>CAWHBY010000006.1:0-8919 GCA_963827855.1 uncultured Phycisphaerae bacterium | reverse complement strand
CAGGGTGACCGGGCCTATGACCGCGAACTTTCCTTCCACCACGGAGCCCTTCAGGTCGACCGCGACTCCTGGAAACCGCAGCCCCCCTACGGCCTCGCTCAACCGCTTCAGGGAGACGCTGACGAAGGCCGTCTGCTGGCTGAACCTCTCCGCCGTGGACAGGGCCGAATTCTCGGTGGCCTGCTTGGCGGTGACCAGGGCCTGGCCGCAGTACTGGAGCTGGCTGACGCCGACCTTGGACTCAAAGGAGCGGGCGTATTCGTCGAGCAGGTTGCCGACGTAGGTCAGCTCGTCCTGGCGGGCCTTCATCGTCGACCTGAGGGTGGCTGCGTCCAGGCTGCCTGCATCGACCTTGCACATGATGTTGTCGTAGTCCCGCCTGACCTGGGCCAGCTTTTCCTCCGAAGCCGTGAGCTCCTGTGCCAGGGGCAGTTTCTCCGCCGCAACCTGTTCTCGCAACTGGGCCAGTTCCTGCATACCCTTGGCGGCTGCCTGCAGCAGACGGGACAATTGCCCCAGGGTTTCCTGGCCGTCCGGCACTGCGGCAAGACCCGCCAGAGACAACGAGAGGAACCACAACACGATCGCACAAGCTCTCATGGATGTTCTCATCAGGGTTTCCGTTCCAGTCTAGCGGCAGGGGTACCACGACCGGCGTGTGTTTGCCCTCGAGCACCTCCAGGGCAGTCAGGACGTCCTTGCCGATGGCGTCGGACGCTTCCCACTTCCAGCCGTCGTCGCTCGGGCGGCCGATGCCGGCCTCGCCGCGCGCGCTGACGTAGTAGGCCTGCGCGAGTCCGACGTACGTGCAGCCTGCACCTTGCCGGGGCCTGCCGTCGGCGAGATTGTGTACCTCGTAGCTGACGCTGATCTCGTTGTTGGCCTTGTTGAGCTCGTTGAGGATGCCCAGAACGTTCTGGAATCGCTCGGCGATCGAGACGCGGATCTTGGCGGGATCCTCGGGGATGCGCTTGTACAGCGGCTGCAGTCTCGTCTGGATCGGATCGGGCAACAGCTTGAAGAGCCTCACGGGCCCGTCCGCCTCCATGGTCGCGACCGCCTCGGCCAACTGGCTGCCTGCAGTCCTGAGCTGCTCGTCCTCTCCGAGCAGATCGTTGCGCTTGTTGTCGGACTCCGCGATCGCGCGCCTGCGCCTGCTTGATCTTCTCCTCAAGCGTGCCGACTTCCTTCTTGACCAGCTCCAGCCTGCCCTGCAGAATCTCCTTGCCCTGCTGCCAGTCCTTGCGCTCCTTGGAGATGATCTGCTGCGTCTCGATCCACTTGCCCATCATGATACGGGTTTCCTCAAGGCTCGCAGGCGGCCTGGCCGCCTCTGCGGGGGCCGCGGCCTTCTCGGCCGAGAGGACCGTGGACGAAAAAAGGCAGAGGGCCAACCCAAGGAACACCCCCTTCCCATCAGCCGGACCACAGGCAGGAAGGACGGCCTGCCCTGGTGCGTCTCTGTGATGCATCCTGGACCTCTCGCTGCCGGGCACTGTCTCGTTCTCGTCATCTTTCGGCGTCCTGCTCCTTGGGATTCGGCGACCGTCACACACGTGGCAGTTACCACCATAGACTCTATGCGAGGCGTGTTAGTGAAGAGTTGCACGTTGGTTAGAATTGGATTAAACTAGGGCTGCGTCACCGCCCCGAGAACAGACCCTCCCGCGGAGGAGCGGTCAGAACTCGTAGCTCAGGCCCAGAGTGGCCTCAATGCCCCTGCGGAAGGACGTCTTCACCACGTCGCCCGGGATGTACTCCGAGCGGTAGACCTCCTGGATCTTCGGGTTGAGAATGTTCTTGATCTGGAACTTCAGCTTCAGCTTCTTTCCGACCTTCTGGATCACACTGAGGTTGAGCGTCCCGTACGCCCGTTGGTAGACGTTGGGGACGAATGCACCGTTGGCCTGTCCGGCGCCGGCCGAAAGGGTGTCACCGCGGACCGTGTAGAAGAGACCCAACTGCGTGCCGAACTCGTCCAGGTCGTAGGTCGTGAAGAGGTTAAAGAGATGTGCAGGCGTGCCGGTCATGTCCCGCGAGCCCATGGGCGCGTTGATGTTGGGCTGGCCGAACTTGGCCGCTTCGTCCGCCGGCAAGGTGACATTGGACTGGATGAACGTCGCGTTGGTCCCCAGCGAGAGCCCCTCCAGGGCTTTGCGGAAATGGCCCATCTGCTGCCGAAGCTCGACCTCGACGCCGCTGAGGGTGCCCTTGGGATAGTTCTCCGGCGTGGTGTAGACGCCGATGTTGGCAGCCACTCGCTGCACGTATTCGATGGGATCCTCGATGTCCTTGTAGAAGTAGGATAGCGAGATCAGTCCACCCGAGTACGGACTGTAGTCGGCCCGGATGTCGTAGTTGCAGAGCAGGCTCATCCCCAATTCGGGATTCCCGATGAAGACGTCGCCGCCCAGGTACTCCTGCTGCTCAATGGGCGACAGCTCCTTGAAGGTCTGGCGGGCCACGGTCTGGCTGTAGGAGCCACGGAACGTGACCGGTTCCCAGGGTGTGTACTCAAAGCCCAATGCGGGCAGCGTGTCGCTCCGGGAAAACGAAACGTCTGCGTCGCCCGGTTGCAGGTCCGTGGACACGCCGGTGGAGGGCGGAATCCAACTGGCGTCCTGCTCAGGGCGGTTGACGATGCTGAGGTCCGTTGATTCGCGGCGGACTCCGCCGATCACCTTGAAGCTCGCCCATACCGGCAGATCAACCATCGAGTAGAGGGCGGAGATCTTCTGTTTGCCGTCGTAGTCCACGTCGATGTACGGAGTCCCATCCCTGATGGGGTGATCTTCGGACGGGAACGCGGCGCTCCAGTACTGGTCCCACGCCCCCTCGTACTTGGCGCCAGTGTCGTCCAGATTGCTGAACGACTCCTGCCGGTACGACCGGTCCAGGGCATCATGGAAGACGCCCAGCTTCAGATACCCGTCCTTGCCGTGCCACTGTTGGAACGGGAGCTTGAGGTTCAGGTCGTACTGCTGGTCTGTCTCGGAGATGTCCTTCCAGACCCTCTGGAAATTGCCCAGGCTGAAGCTCTCTGCGGGCTTGAGGGGGTAGAATGTCGGCTCGCTGACGGACGCGGGAATCCCATAAGCAGGCGCCCTGCGCTGTAGGCTGCGGCCCACCATTGGGAGCCAAACTGCCGCTTGTCGGGCTGGGACATCGAAGCCGCGTTGAAGGCCACCCCCCAATCGATTTCAGGCGCCTGGAACGAGAAGGCCTTCGCGAGGTCCCACTTCGAATCCCCCACGTGATGATGTCCGCTCAACTGCACGCTCCGGGCCGTCCGCTCCGTATACTCCAGGGTCTCGGCCCTGAGGTAAGGACTGGCCTCCTGCATCTGGTTGCCCTGGCTGCAGGGATCGCTGACAGAATAACCGGGGAAGAAGTAGGCCTTGCCTCGTGTGTTCTCGGCCAACGTCGCCTTGTCCTGCGCTGACCGCGTGTACAGGGTCAGCAGCGACAACGAGTGCCTCTCGGTCTCCAACCCTACGCTCCCCAGCCCGCCCCACTTGACCTCCTGGCTGCCCTGCCTCACGTCGAACAACGAGGTCCTGAAGGACCCGATCTCGGGCGTTCCGTTGCCACCGTACTGAGGGGTCATCCCTGCGCCTGGAGTGAGGACCCAGTACTTGTCGTCGATCCCATCCTTGTAGAAGGAGCTGTTGCGCTCGTAGAAGAAGGTCCCGAACGTGCCCACCTTGACGCCGCTGCTGCCGAGCTCCCGCTTACCTCCACCGGACAGGGCCCACTTGTAGTCTATCGGCGCATGGCCTTCGGAGACGCCTGCGGCGCCTGTCCAGTTCTGGTTGAGGCTTCCCAACTGCATGTCCCGACCGCCATCGTCGATGCCCCAGAAGCTGACTCCGCCGCTGTCGTACGTCAGGAAGTCCTGCCGTCCAGTCACTTGTGAGTTGTAGCCGATCTGGCTCGAGAACTGGAGGGTCGCCGCGTCCGGAATCCCCTTCGTGACCACGTTGACCGCCCCGCCTGAGGCGTCGCCCTGCTGGTCGGGCGTGAAGGTTTTGCTGACCTGGATGCTGTCGATGATGGCTGCGGGGAACTGGTCGAGCTGGACGGCCCGTTTGTTGGCATCCGCAGTCGGCAGCCGCACGCCGTTGAGCTGAGAATTGACGTAGCGGTCGGGCAGGCCCCGCACCACGGCGTACTTGCCGTCCTGGACTGTGGCCCCCGAGACCAGCCGCAGGGCCGCGGCTGCGTCGCCGGCCCCTGCCTGGCTCATCATCTCCGAGCTGACCCCGGACATGAGGGCCGGCATCTCCTGCCGCAGGCTGAGGAGCCCGATCTCCGAGCCGGTCCCCAATTCGAGGTCCTGGACGACGAATTCCTCCATCTCGGTGAATTCGCCGGCCAGGGACGTGTTCACCTCGGTCATCTGCCCCGCCGACACCACCACGTTCGGGGAGACCTGCCGGACGTAGCCATCCTTCGAGAAGACGACGGTGTAGCTACCCGGCTGGACCTGCTCGAAGACGTAGTGACCCTCGTCATTGGTTGTGCGTCGATCATTGGTCTCTGCGAGCGTCACCTGGGCCCCGGCCAGCGGCACGCCGAAGTCCTTGTCAGACACCGTGCCACGAAGCCCACCCACCCCTTGCGCAGCCGCTACCCCTGCCATGCAGGAGAGAAGCACGCCGCAGATCACGCACTGGACCAATCGACCCATCACCACCCTACTCCGCAGACTAACCGACCATCACCAGGGTTCTCCCAGACCTCCTTGTATCGTACGAATGCGACCCCAGAGCGAGGCATCCGGCTGCGCACCGCGGAGGGCCATGGAACAGCACGTGGCTGCCAAGTCCTCTGCACGCGGTCTGGAATTCGGATTCTCAACACCGGCCTCTACTGCGCGGCCGTACAGCTCCAGCGAGGCCCGCCTGTCACCGATGGCCTGATAGGCCTCGGCAATCGGGCGAAGGACGCCCGCCCTGTAGATATTCGGAATGCCGGCCTTCTCGGCATCAAAGAGGCCTCGCAAGGCATCTGTGCCCAGCCGGGCCTTCTCCCTGCCGCCCGAGCGGAAGCGCAGGACTGCAAGCCTGGCCGCCATTGGGATGCGGTATTCCGCCGGCCAGGTGGCAGCGTCCATGAGCTGCTGCCCCTCATCGACGAGGCCCTGCGCCTTGGTCGGGTCCTGGTGGTCCAGTGCCGATCCAGCCATCGTCATCAGGAGTTCTATACGCACAAAGACGGGCAGCTTGTCCCAGGAGGCCCTGATCCTCTCCTCCAACTGGGACCTCCGGGGCCCGTCGCCGTAGAAGCGGCCAAAGAGCTGGCCGTAGGCCTCCAGGACGTTCCTGACCACGTCGAAGTTGCCCGGCGCGATCATGGCGTCCATGATCTTCACCTGCTCATCCAGGCCATTGGCATCGCTGGCCATCGCCCTGCTTGCCTGAACCTTACCCGTCTCGGAGGGCTCCACGTCGGCTCCCAGTCGGTCGGCCTGTTGGCCCTCGCCGAGGCAGGCAAGGACACCGGCGATCTTGACGTTGATCCTGGCCTTGTGCCAGTCCTCGGCCCTGGCTGCCTCCTGACGCGATGCCTCCAGGTACGGTTCCACCCGGTCCTTCTTCGCCCCGTGCCGGACGTAATAGGCAGCCAGATCTGCGTATGCACTACCTCGCCGCCAGTTGGCGATCCGGTCTGCGTAGCGAAGGGCCCGCTCAGGCTCGCCCAGCTCCAGGCAGGTCTTCACCACGTTCTCCTGGCACGTGGAGCGATCCGCGATGTGCGGATTGACCGGTATGCGGGAGGCAACTGCAAAGGCGAGTTCCAGCAGCTCGCCCTGGTAGGGCGCAAGCCGTGTCTCGCTTTGAGAGACGGTCTGTCTCGCGTCGTTAGCAGGCTGGCGTCCTATGCACCCTGTAAGGCCGGCCCAAAGCACCAGTAGAAGTAGTCTAGCTCTCATCATAGCCCTGTCCGTGGATCAAGGTACAGTCGTACCTGTGTCGAAATACCATCATAGCAAATAGTGGCAATCTGGGTAATCCGAATTGTGTTAGAGTATTGTTAACTTGGGATATCCTCGGTGCTCCGTGATACGCAAAACCTGATGGCAGCCGAAAACCGCTGCCATCAGGTTGTCGAGGATACGCCCGCGATCGGGCCGATTATTCAACTCTACCCCGTTCGGACGCAGTTGGAGGGCCCGCTCAGTCGGTCATTCCATAGGCCGACGCCGCAGTCCAGCCGACCAGCCAGTTCGTGTTGGGGTCGAAGCCGCCGCGGTACGCAACAGGAGAGAAAAACCCATCGGCCGGGGCATGGTTGACGCTCACGGAAGCTTCCGGGGTCGCCGCACGCGGATTGATGTACGTGACTGGGAGCATCTTCTTTCCGCCCTTGGTGACCAGGGCGCCGCGAGTGACGTTCGCCACAGGGGACACCGTCGCCATGACGTTGTTGTTGTTCGGATCCAGGACGCCCCGGGCGATCGCCTCGGTGTAGGCCTTGGAGAACAGGTTGCTGTAGAACACGCTGTCGACCAGCTCAGCCAGCCTGCCGTTGGGGTCCTGGGCCTGGTAGAGAACCTTCGGATTATTGAAGCCATTCGGCTCAAACGTGCCGGCGTTGACCAGCGAGGTGACGCTGGCAGGAGTGGTCCAGGTCTGCTCCCAGGAGAGGGTGCCGTTGTAACCGTAACCATTGGCGCCATCGCCGTCCTTGTTGTCGAGCTTGACGAGTTCCTCGCCGAGGTCCATGAAGATCATGTTGTGGTACTGGACCCGTGCGTTGTCGCGCCAGGCCGTACCCTGATCGCCGTCGATGGGCTGGCCGACGCAGGTGAAGTTGTAGATGGCGCAGCTCGTAACCGGCTGGGCATCTGAATCCTCGGCGCCATCGATCTCGAAGATGTTGTCGCCGACGCCAGAACCCTGGGAGGCATCCGCGCTGTAGCCCTGAACCACGAGCCCGAACTGGGCCTTGCCGCGCCAGCCCTCGTCCACGTCGAAGCTGTCATCGCCGATGTTCCAGATCGTGACGTACTTGTAGTTGGCAGTCCCGCCCCAGATCTCGATCCCGTCGTCCACGTTGTTCATGATCTCGATGTGATCCACCACGGTTTCCCGACCGATGCCGCCCATGGAAAGGCCGTTCAGCTCGTTGCCCAAGCCGAGGACCCTGCCGCCGTAGCGAAGGGACAGGTAATGCAGGGCTCCACTGCAGTCGTCGTCATCGTTGCCGCCGTACATCTGCTTGGTGTCACCCGTGAATTCCGCAGTCAGGCCTTCCATCTGCTTCTGGCTCAGACCATCCGGCGTCTTGGCGTTGGCCCGGCCGTTGACCGTAATGGGCTGACCCGCATAGTGGGAAGACGAAATGAGGGCGTTGCCCATGATCGTCAGGTTGCCCCACTCATTGCATCCCTCGTGCCAGTGCTTCAGGTCATCCTTGGTGGAGGTCATGATGACCGGGGCCTCTTCAGTGCCATTGACGTAGATTTTGGCTCCCCGGCACACCGCCAGGCTGCCGCCCTTGTCTGCGTCACTCATCACGAGCGTGCCGGCCTCGATCGTCAGGGTCGCACCGGGCTCCACGTAGATCTGCTTCTGCAGATTGTAGACGTTGTCCGCCGTCCACGTCGTGGACTTCGTGATGTTCGAGCCCACCAGGAACTCCGACGCAGTGGCCGCTCCGGCCACAGTCGCCACAAGGGCGAGTACTGCCAACTTCTTCATAGGTCCTTCTCCTTTCACAGAGGTTGCCCTTCTCCGTCACGATCCAGTGGCTACACAGTCACCGTTGAATCCCGGAGAATGTTGTCTTCCTTTCGATCTGCTCGCGAGCAGAGGGTGATCATCCGGCCAGCGTCATCGAGGACCCGACCCGATACTTGCATTTTAGAGGACCCTGTTAGCAGAGGATTAGGGCCCGGCTCAAATTGGATTAAAAAACCCGGAAGGCCTCGAGGCAGATTGGCCGCAACCATTAACCAACTTCTAACAATGGCCTGACATTCCCCTAATCCACGTCGAACATACTTTCAGCAAGATGAGATGGGGTTCGAGACATGTGCGTCGCCCCGAAGTCGAAAGGCCCTTTTGATGGAGGCTCTAGGCATGAAGAAGGGACTGTGTTGCGTGGTCGTGATCCTGGCTGGCACGGCATGTTCGCTGGCAAAGGCCGACGAGGTGACGGATCTCAAGGATCAACTGGCCGCCCAGGAGAGACAGACAGCCGAGATCAAGCAGCGGATCGACCAGTTGGAGGCCAGGCAGAAGATCAAGGAGAAGGCCGCTTCCGAGAAGCTCGCCGAGGTCGAGAAGAAGGCGGCGGAGAAGAAGGACCTGGCCCTGCCCGACTCGCTCAAGTGGGTCGAGACTATCAACCTGTCGGGCGATTTCAGGTTCAGGTACGAGATGATCGACCAGGAGGGCTCGCCACAACGGGACCGCCAGCGAATCCGGGCCAGGGTGGGCCTGGCCGCCAAGGCGAACAGCGAGTGGGACGTGGGCCTGCGTCTGGCGACCGGTGAGGGGGTCAAGGGCGGCGACCCGGTCTCGACGAACCAGACCCTGGGCCAGGCCTGGGCCCGAAAGCCCCTCTGGCTCGACAACGCCTTTCTCAACTATCATCCTGCTGCAGTCAAGGGGCTGTCGGTCACGGCCGGCAAGTTCGACATGCCCTTCTACGCGGTCGGCAGGAACCAGCTCACCTGGGACCACGACCTGACGCCTGAAGGCGGGGCCATTCGCTACACGCTGCCGCTCTCCAAGCAGACGAAGGTCACGGTCAATGGCGGCGGTTTCTGGATCGTCGAGAACTCGGCTGCAGCAGATCCTGCGCTGTGGGGAGCCCAGGGCTACCTGGAGCACAGCCTGGACAAGTCCACGGTCCTCCTGGGAGGAGTCAGCTTCTATGGCTTCGGCCATCTGAAAGGGGCGGGCGCAC
>CAWHBY010000005.1:0-14785 GCA_963827855.1 uncultured Phycisphaerae bacterium | reverse complement strand
TCCCCGGGCTGGCGTATCCAAAGGTCACATTCTCGAAGACCACCTCGCCCCGGACTTGTGTCAAGGCCCGGGCGTGGGGCCGTTCCGGAATCTCCTCCTGGGAGTCCATGACCTCAAAGACCCGCCGGCCGCGGGCCACGACCTGTATCGCATAGCCGACCGACATCGAGAGGTTGCTCACAGGGCCGTAGAGGGCTGCCAGGTACCCAAGGAAGATCCACAGATCGCCCACGGACAAGCGGCCTCGCATCACCCGCCAAGCACCGACGCCCAGCAGGAGGGCGGAGGCCGCCCCGGTGACGGCGTTGATGATCTCCTTGTAGCTGCCCGAAACCCGGATGGCGACTCGGTAGGCATCCGCCAGCTCATAGGCCCGCTTCTCCAGCTTCTGCTGGATGTACTCCTCCCGCCCGAAACCCTGGATGGCCCTGATTGCGAAGAGGCTCTGCTCCACGAGGGACATCAGATGACCCTGGACCTGATACTGCCGGGTCGTCGTGGCGTCCATGGGCTTGGCGAACAGCGCCAGGGCCGCCGCCAGAAGCGGGACGACGGAAATCGCGATCAGCGCCAGCGTGAGATCGAGACTCGCCATGATGGCGAACATCCCTATGAGGCACAGAATCGCCATGGTGCCCGGGAGGGCCACCTGGCTGACTACGAAATGGGCGGAGAAGACGTCCTGGCTCATACGCTGGAGCAGGTCGCCCACCTCGTGTCTCTCGTGGAAGGAGATCGACAGGCGCTGGAGCTTGCGAAACAGATCGAGCGACAGGTCGCAGACCAGCCTCTGGGCGACGGTGATGACCATGTTCAGGACGACGAACGAGAGGAGTGCTCCACCGAGGGTGATCACCAGGGCCACCGCCACACACCAGGCGACCAGGCCGCCTCGGGTCTCCACTCCGGGAAGGAACCGTGCAGCCGCTGAGAGAACGGACGGCAGCGGTGCACTCCCCAGGGCGGAATCGATGACGATCTTCACCGGCCAGGGACGGGCCAGCTCAAAGGCCACCCCCGCCAGGGCCAGCATGAAAGCCAGGCAAAGGCGCCCCTTGTGCCGAAGAAGGTAGTGAAGTAGGCGAGCGATGACACGCACGATCTTTTTACTCCTTACCGCCGTCAATGTGGACGGACGCGTTTTCCTGGACCGGGCCCGGGCCAGACGAGGAACCGGCCGGTCCCTGAGGGCTGCTGCGCAGGGCCTCGAATGCGACCTGGAGCGACTTGCCGGCGTAGCCCCACTCGCGGATCATCCAGCCGACCAGGATCACTGCACAGACCCCGAGGAATATGCCCGGCGTCCAGTGGTGCTCCGCGATGGCCCACGTGCTGGTCGCAGCACAGGCCAGGGCCGCGGCGGTCCCGACGGGCGAGACCCATGGGGAACCCCTGAATCGGGCCAGTTGCTTGCCCCCGGCGTGTTCCTCAACGGCCAGGCATACGGTCAGGCAGCAGAAGAGGCCGCCCCGCACCCTGAGGTCCCAAGAATCCAGGTCGCCGCCGCGCACGACGGCGATCCCCTGCCTCCTGATCGCACTCTCCAGACTCTGCAACCACTCTTCAGGAGATCGCCAGGACTCCAGCCACATCTCGGCTCTATGCCTGAGCGAGTAGTGTCGATGCGTTTTGATACAGCTTCTCCAGGGCGTGAGCCCGTGCTTGATTCTGCCCCAGAGCCTTGCGACGGGCTGCATCAGGCAAAGAAACATGGTCAGGGCCCGCATCGCCCAGCGTAGCCCCCTCGATCGAGGCTCACTCGCATAGTGCATCTGCCTTGTGCACGCGAACGTCTGCACCAGCGGGATCGAGACCGCCGGCAGGAGGACTGCTGCGAAGAGCAGCAGAGGTCTCCAGGTCAGGCCCAGGGCCGACAGGATGGCGAGGAGCAGGATGATGAGATACCATTCCGGCAGTTCGTGCAGCCTGCCCCAGGTGCTGGAGGGCGGCGGGTACAGCCTCTGAAACGGAGCCAATCCCCATCGGCCGTGGTAGATCCTGGGCCGGCTCAGATGGAGGATTCCGCTGGACAGACTGTTGTAGACTCGCCCTGACCAGGTGGCATGTCCCAGGGAGTTGTACTTCTCGGGCCATTTCCGCTCGAGCAGGGCCTCTGCCTTCCCATACCCCGCCTGCTGCCGCCAGAAGGTGCGGACTGAACCGCGGCGATGGTGCCAGACCATGGCCGCGGGGCTGAACCCCAGAGTCCACCCCTTCTCCTGCAGCCTCCAGCACACGTCCACGTCGTCGCCTGCAACGCGGAACTGCGGGTCGAAGCCGCCGATGGCCTGCAGGCAGGGCTTGCGGAAGGCCATGTTGCAGCCGGGGATGTGTTCGGCCTCACGGTCGGAGAGGAGCACGTGGATGGGCCCTCCGGGCGCATTGGCCACGCACTCAGCGATGGGACCGTCTCCCGGCGGCTGGAGGTTGGGGCCTCCCACGCCGGCGTGGGTCGTGGTCTTGAACGTGTGGGCCAGGTAGACCAGCCAATCTGGATCAGGATACGCATCATCGTCAATGTAGGCGATGATCTCGCCGGTGGCGGCTTCCATGCCCAGATTGCGGGCCCGGCTCAATCCGCCGTTCTTGACGCTGATGGGCCGGAAGGGGTATCTGCGCATGATGGCCTCGGTGGCATCCGTCGAGCCGTCGTTGACGGTGATGACCTCGTAGTTCGGATAGTCCAGCCGCTGGAGATGGGCCAAGGTCTCGTTGATGGTCGCCGAGCCATTGTAGCTGCACAGGACCACCGAGATCCGGGGCCAGCGATCGCTTCGCGAGAACGGAACGTCGGCAAAGGCCTCTCGCACGGTCGCGAGTGCGGGTTTCGGCGAGCGGTCACGTGTGGTCAGCCCAAAATCCCAGTCCTCGATCTCGCTGCCGCCCCGATGCCACTCATCCGTCCAGGAGAACACGAACATCCCTGCACAGCCTGCGCCGAAGGTGGAACGGATTTGCCAGTCCAGAACGTCGGCCTGACGCTGCATTCCGTTCCTGCGACTGTCCAGGCCTACCTCCGCCATCAAGAGCGGTCTGTCTCCGGCCAAGACTTGAAGATGTGCCAGATAGGCATCCAGGGACTGCTGCGCCTCCAGGTATACGTTGAAGCAGCAGAAGTCGAGAAAGGGCAACTGGAGGTACTCGGTGGTGGGATAGTTCACGTAAGTGACAAGACCGTCGGGGTCCTGTGACTTGGCCACGTCATACAACTGCTTCAGAAATCGCTCGATGCGCCGCGAGCCATACCACCTGACGATGGAGGCGGGTATCTCGTTTCCGATCGCGTAGGCGAAGACCGCTGGATGACCGGCACAAGCCCGCACGCCGTTGCGTACCCGGTCGATGATGCTGCGCCGCCGCTGCGGGTCATCGAGAAAGGTAATGTGCTGTTCCCACGGCAGGCCGATCATGACGACCAGGCCGTGGCGGTGGGCCAGATCCAGAAGCCAGCGGGGGGGGGCCGTGTACGTTCGTACGGCATTGATCCCGTGGGCCGGCATCAGGGCGAAGTCCTGGTCGACCCGTGCGGCCGGGGGGTAGGCGTCGCCGTTCTCGTCAGGATGGAATGTCCCGTAGGTCACGCCTCGGATGTAGAGTTTCTGCTCCGTGAAGAAGAACTTGCCCTGTTGGCGGGGGCGACAGGCCTCGGCCTGAAGAGGCTTGTTGGTGGCCAGATTGGCTGTCATGCACATCCACCCGATGTCACTGATGTCGCTACTGGCGTACAAACGACGGCTGGCCTTCGACTCCCTTCTTGAGCTTTGCCGGACAAGAAGACAAACCCAGAATTGCCAGCGTGTGGGCGGCCTGCACTCCAGAACATACTGGATCTAGATTGTCACTGCCACCAGATCTTACCCCGCCACAATGTCCTGTTCAAGCGAAAAGTGCCAGCCTTTCCGCTTGACAGTGTGGGGATCGTCTTCTATCCTGTGGCACTTGGTACTGGATACTCAGTGGGGAGGGACGAGCACGGCAGCCCGTGGGCTGTTGCTATGCATCTACACAGCCGTGGATGTCTGTCAGGAGTTGGTCTTCTCGGGAGGAGTGCAGTCCGGATGGGTACGGTTCTGGTGACAGGGGGGGCGGGGTTCATTGGCTCTCACGTCTGCAAGGCGCTTGCCGCATCCGGTAGCCGGCTGGTTGTGTATGACAACCTGACCAGGGGGAATCGGTCCGCAGTGCAGTGGGGCGATCTCGTCGTGGGGGATCTCCGTGACAAGGTGCTCCTACGCAAGACCATCGAGGCCCACGGCGTTGATTCGGTCATCCACATGGCGGCGCTGGCCTATGTGCGTGAATCGATGCAATTCCCCGACCTGTACTGGCACAACAACGTGGTGGGGACCAAGACCCTGCTGGATGTCATGGCAGAAGCGGGCGTGAAACACATGGTGTTCAGTTCGAGCTGTGCCAGCTACGGGGTTCCACAAGAGGTCCCCATCCCGGTGAGTTGTGGTCAGAATCCCATCAACCCCTACGGCAGGACGAAGCTGGCCTGTGAGTGGATGATTCGAGACTTCGCGCAGCAACACGGATGGGATTGCGCCATCCTGCGCTATTTCAATGTTGCAGGCAGCGATCCCGACCTGAAGGTGGGGGAGGTCCATGAGCCGGAGACTCACATCGTGCCCCTCCTTCTGCTCCATGCGATGGAAACGTCCAGAGATCCGCTCCGCCTTTTTGGCCGGTGTCATCCCACCCCGGACGGGACTTGTGTGCGCGACTACATCCACGTCGTCGATCTGGCCGCAGTGCACGCGAAGGCACTGGAGCACATTGCGGCGAGGCGAACCTCGGTCACCTTCAATGTTGCGTTGGGCCGTGGGACCAGCATCCAAGAACTCTTGACGGTTTGTGAGGAGGTCACGGGCAGGAGAGTCCCTCACCGGTGGGAGGGGCCCGAGCCCGGTGACCCGCCGTGCCTGATCGCTGATCCCGGAGGAGTCTGGGAGACCTTTGGGCTCAGCCCGCGGTTCCCTGAGATGACCACGATGGTCGAGCACGCCTGGCAGTGGATCCTCCGCGGCAGGCCGGCGTGGATCAAGCTGAGGCACGGGGGGATGGATGCGGCCCGTGTTCGTTCAAGGGATTGTCCCTCCAGTGCCCAGAGGGGTGAAGTCATGATGCGCAGAGGCATACAGGTCTCTGCGTCGGGGCGCCTGTGCTTGTTCGGCGAGCACAGCGACTGGGCTGCACGCCATGGAGTTCACCCCGGCCTCTGCATCAGTGTGGGCACAGACCAGCGTCTGCAGGCGACCGTACAAGTCAGCGACTGTTTCTCGGTGGAGACCGTGCTGTCTGATGGGACGGTACAGCCCAGCGGACGGACCCGTCAGATGGCCTGCCCGTGGGAGGCTAGAGCCCTGCGAGCGGCGGCCGAGGACCGCTCCGAGTTCTTCCGATACTGCGCAGGGGTGGCGCATGAGATCCTGACGAAGCTTGGCGTTGGAGGGGGCATCGAGATTCGCGTGACGGACGTAGATCTGCCTCTGCAGAAGGGGCTTTCCAGCTCAGCCGCCGTGTGCGTGTTGGTGGCCCAGGCATTCGATCAGGCATGGGACCTCCGTCTGTCACGTGAGGACCTGATGGACCTGGCCTACAATGGTGAGAGGTTGACGGGGAGCCAATGCGGGCGATTGGATCAATCGTGCATCTACGGCAAGACCCCGGTCCTGCTCACCTTCGGCCGGGGGGAGACCATGAAGGTCGACCTCATTGACTGCTCCGGAAGCGTGTACCTGTTCTTCGTGGATCTGGGGGCTGCCAAAGACACGGTGCGGATACTGACGGATCTGCAGGCACGGTACCCGTCAAGCGAGGATCTCCAGAGGGCGCTGGGTCCAGAGAACCAGAGGATTGCGCTCCTGGCCAGGGAGGCGTTGAAGGTGGGAGACGCCCGGACTCTGGGCTACCTCATGAATCAGGCACAGGCCGTATTCGACGATCTCGTCGCCCCGAGCTGCCCTGCAGAGCTCAGGAGCCCGCTGCTGCACCAGGTGCTCGCCTACCAAGCGATCTCGAAACACGTCTACGGAGGCAAGGGCGTGGGCAGTCAGGGGGATGGGGCGGCCCAGTTCGTGGCGCGAAGCGAGCGGGATCGCAACGCCGCCATGAGACTGGTGGAACAGGCATTTCCATCCATGCGGTGCTTTCCTCTAACCATAGAGGGCGACACGAGGGCGCACGCCGACAAGGGTGAACCCCTGAGTCGTCGGGAGGCCGGTCTGAGACGATCACCTCAGCAGCGAGTCCGTGCGGGACATGCTGGGCTCAGTCAATGAGTGGGGGATTCCCGCGGGAGGCGCATCGGTATTGTCGCCGATCGGGGCTCGGGGATCCTGTGGTTGGGCACGGCGATTGAGGCGGGTGTCGCCGTGAGATCCGTTTGACACCGGGGGAGAGGCCCACGATAATACATCTCAGAAGTCAAGGGGACCCACGGTCTGGTCGTGTTCGCGGCGGGGTCTCGCCGGCGCAGCTAGCCCACAATGCAACCAACTCAAAAGGAAGGAAACCGATGGACAGAAGGGCCGTGGCGGTTGGACTGCTGGCGGGCCTTTGGACCGCATCCTGGGTGGCGGCGGAACAGAGTGGATCCTCGGCCCGGCCCGTGATCACCGTAGATGCCACTGCACAGACCAGAGAGGTCTGCCCCCAGATGTACGGCGTCTTCTTCGAGGAGATCAGTCATGCGGGTGATGGCGGGCTCTATGCAGAGCTGGTGCAGAACCGGGACATGGAGGCCAGCACGATCCCCGACGGCTGGAGGGTCGATCCCAACGGCAACGTGACCACGCCCAAGGGCTGGCGCACCCGGAAGTGGTTCAAGACCGACCTGCCTGGCTGGTCGCTGGTGAAAGAGGGCGATGCAGAGGGGGCCATCCAACTGGATGCCGATGCCCCGCTGAACGATCGCAATCCGCATTCCCTGAGGCTGTCCGTGACGAAGCTGGGGACACGATGCGGGGTCGCCAACAGCGGCTACTGGGGCGTCAACGTCCAGGAGGGCCAGTGGTACGATGCGAGCTTCTATGCCCGCACCGCAGAGGGCAAGTCCGTGGGGCTGGTCTTTTCGCTGGAGAGCCAGGACGCCAGCCGGGTGTGCGCAAGGACCACAATCCCCGAGATCGGAAGGGGCGGACGCGGGCCGGGGGCAGAGGCTTCCCAGGGCTCATGGCGGAGGTATACGTTGAGCCTTAAGGCCAATGCCTCTGATCCGAACTGCAGGCTGGTCATCTCAGCCATCGAGCCTGTGACAGTCTGGCTGGACGTGGTGTCGCTGTTTCCCAGAAAGACCTTCAAGGACAGGCCCAATGGCATGAGGCAAGACCTGGGCCAGCTCCTGGCAGACCTGAGGCCGGGCTTCCTGCGGTTTCCTGGCGGCTGCGTGGTGGAAGGCTGCACCCTGTACAACCGCTTCCGCTGGAAGGACTCCATTGGTGACATCTCGCAGCGCAAGGGCGACTTCAACCTGTGGGGCTACTATAGCACCTATGGCCTGGGCTTCCATGAGTACCTCCAGTTGGCGGAGGACCTCGGCGCTGAGGCCATGTACGTGGTCAACGTCGGCATGAGCTGCCAGGCGAGGCGGCCCAACGAGGTGGCGCCGGACCCCAACGTAAAGGACTACCTGCAGGAGGCCCTGGATGCACTGGAGTATGCCATGGGGCCTGCCACGTCGGAGTGGGGCGCCAAGCGTACAGCCAATGGTCGGCCAGAGCCGTTCAAGATCAAGTATGTCGAGATCGGAAACGAGAACAACGGTCCGGACTATCGCAAGCACTACAAGATCTTCTACGACGCGATCAAGGCGAAGTATCCGCAGGTCACGACTATCGCAGACGAGCGGATGCCAGACCAGCCCATGGAGATCGTGGATGACCACTTCTACGTCAATCCAGCCAGGTTCTTCAACATGGCAGGCCACTACGACGATGCAGGCCGCGAAGGCCCCAAGATCTATGTGGGCGAGTACGCGGTCAACCGGGGCGTGGGCACAGGCAATCTGCTGGGCGGCCTTGCAGAGGCGGTCTTCATGCTCGCCATGGAGCGGAACGCCGACGTGGTGCGGATGTGCTCGTATGCCCCATTGTTCGAGAACGTCAATCAGCGGAACTGGCCGGTCAACCTCATCCTCCTGGACAGCTCGCGGTCCGTGGGCCGTTCCTCGTATCAGATCCAGAGGCTCTTCGGCGAGCACAGGCCCGACGTGGTGCTCCTGACCCAGGTTCAGGCCAGCCAGGTGGAGCTGACCGGCGTGCCTGCCTCGATGGGCCGCAGCAGGGATGGACAGCAGCCCGCAGAGGCTGGCCAATGGGCCAAGGTCCAGCAGGTCTACGCCTTGGCGGGAATGGCCAAGAGCCGGATGGAGACCATCGTGAAGATCGTCAATCCCACGCCTTCGCCGGTCGGTGTGGCCGTGGTCCTCAAGGGGCTCTCCAACCTGGGCCCCAAGGCCAAGGTCTTCACCCTGGCCCATGCAGAGGCCGCTGCTGACAACACCCTGGACAAGCCCAATGTCGTCGTGCCCAAGGAGTCTGAGATGGCGATCCCCGGCGCGACGTTCCCAGTCGATCTCGCAGCGAACTCGTTGACCATACTTCGCATTCCTACGAAGTAAGAAGCAAGGAAGGAAGGTTTTGGGTTTTGGGTTTTGGGTTTTGGGTCCATGATCCTTCAAATGGTCAATAGCCAATAGTAAACAGCAAATTCCAAGGGGTTTCCAATGAATCGATCCCGTATCTGCGGCTTGTTTGTTGTGACTCTGATCCTCGCTGGCTCCTTGTTCGCCCAGCCTCCGTTCCAGGGGCCGCCTCGGCCTGTCGACCCCAATGATCCCAACGTGATCCTTCTCAATAGACTGGGCAAGCGGCCCATCCGGGTGCACGATCCCTCCACGATCGTGCAGTGCAAGGATCGGTATTGGTTCTTCTACACAGGCCGTTCGACTCCCTCCTTCTACTCAAAGGACCTGGTGACCTGGGAGCGGGGGCCTGCGACCTTCAAGACCTCGCCTGGGTGGGTGGCCAAGGCAGTGCCAGGCAATCGCAGCGGCCTGGATTTCTGGGCGCCCGACGTCCGCAAGGTAGGGAACCGCTACCTGCTCTACTTCTCTGTGTCGACCTTCGGGAAGAACACCTCCGCGATTGGCCTGGCCACGAACGCGACCCTGGACCCCTGCGATGCCAGCTATGAATGGAAGGACCAGGGGATCGTCATCCAGTCTGACCCCAACTGCGACTACAACACCATCGACCCAGCGGTCACTGAAGACGAGAAGGGCGGGCTATGGCTGGTCTTCGGTTCCTTCTGGGGCGGCATCAAGATGATCCAGCTCGACCCAGCCACAGGCAAGCGGATCTCGCCCGACTCGCAGATCTACCCGCTTGCGCACTACGACTCCATCGAGGCGCCCTTCATCTACCTCCACGATGGTGTCTATTACCTCTTCCTGAACTGGGGCATGTGTTGCAGAGGTATGAACAGCACGTACAACATGCGGATCGGCCGCAGCATCAAGATCACGGGTCCATACCTGGACAAGGACGGCAAGGACATGCTCGACGGAGGCGGCACGCTGCTGCTCGGCACAGAGGGTCCCTTCATCGGCCCAGGCCACGCAGGCATCGTTACGCAGGGCGACCGCACCTGGATCAGCATGCACTTCTACGACGGCACCCAGCGAGGCTCCAGCGCCCTGGCCATCCGCCCCCTCAAGTGGACCACGGATGGCTGGCCTGTGGTGGAGTAGTATTGCATTAACTTATCATCCGTGATATCTTCCTGCCATGAAATGGGAATCGCTCCTGGCTCTGATCGGCAACGAGGCGGTCTTTTCCTCTGGGCTGCTGCTGGCGGGCGAGGTGTCGGCTGGCCAGGTGCGTCTGCAGTTGTCTCGCTGGGTCAAGGCCGGCAGGCTGCTTCAACTTCGGCGGGGAGTCTACGCCCTGGCGCCTGCCTGGCGCAGGGTGGAGCCGCACCCGTTTCTCGTGGCCAATGCGCTGAAGAAGGGATCGTACGTGAGCCTTCAGTCTGCCATGGCCTTCCATGGCATCATCCCTGAGCACGTGCCGGTCGTGACCAGCGTAGGGCCGGGCCGGCCGGAGACGGTGCGGAATCCGCTGGGTGCCTTCCAGTTCAACCACGTGGCCGCAGGATTGCTGTTCGGGTATGCCAGGCTGGAGGTTGCCCCGCGGCAGTTCGCCTTTGTGGCCTCGCCTGAGAAGGCATTGTTGGACCTCGTGTACCTGACGACCGGTGCGGATTCGCCGGACTACATCAGGGAGCTGCGTCTGCAGAACGTGGACGCGATGAGTGTGGAGGCGCTGCGGGAGTTGGCGAGGCGGAGCGGCAAGGAGAAGCTGGTTCGGGCCGCGAACAGGGTGGAGCCGATCCTGTCTGCCAGGGAGGGTGAACAGTTGTGAAGGAGTACCTGCGACAACTGGCTATACAAGCGGACAACGACCTGGCCCGCGGAAGTCTGGTGCGGGAGTATCTGCAGGCCAGAATCCTCGAGTCACTGCAAGACCAGGGGATATTCCTGAGGTGGGCATTCCTGGGGGGCACGGCCTTGCGATTCCTGTACGGGATTCCCCGGTTCTCCGAGGACCTGGACTTCTCGCTCATTGCGCCCGGACAAGACTCAGGTCTGGGGCCGGCCCTGACCCAGGCCAAGCGTGCCCTGGAGATGGAGGGCTACCGGATCGAGTGCAAGGTCAGCGACCGCAAGACTGTGGCCGCAGCCTTCGTCAAGTTCCCCGGCCTGCCCGCGGAGCTCGGCCTCTCGCCGCACGCATCACAGACGCTCTCCGTGAAGGTGGAGGTGGACACGAATCCACCCGCCGGCGCTGGGATTGTGACCTCTGTGGTCCGGCGGCACGTGACCCTGAACCTCTGCCATCATGACAAGCCATCCCTGTTGGCTGGCAAACTGCACGCCGTCCTGAGCCGGCCATGGGCCAAGGGACGGGACCTCTATGATCTAGTCTGGTACCTGGCTGACCGGACCTGGCCGCAGCCGAATCTGGAGTTGTTGAACGCCGCATTGGCACAGACCGGCTGGAAAGGGCCGGTTGTCACGGCAACGAACTGGAGGGACGAACTGCAGAAACGGATCGAGGCCCTGGATTGGGATCAGGCGCGTGCGGATGTGCGACCGTTTCTGGAACGACCACGAGAGCTGGACCTGGTGACCCCGGACACCCTTGCCAGTCTTTTGGGACAGCCTGATGAACGCCGGGGTGGATAGGAGCATTGTGGATCTTCCAAGGAGGCCCTCCATGTCACTGATGTCTGCTGCCAAGAGATCGCTACCGCGCTGGGTCAGCCTCAGCCTGATGCTGGGACTCGCAGGTCTGGTCCTGGCCGGCTGCAAGCCTGCGGCCGGGCCTTCAGCCCCGGACAGGCCGCGGGTTGCCCTGGTCATGAAGTCGCTGGCCAACGAGTTCTTCCTGACCATGGAGAACGGGGCAAAGGCGCACCAGAAGGCCCACGCCGACCAGTACGACCTGATCACCAACGGCATCAAGGACGAGCTCGACGTGGGCAAGCAGGTCGAACTCGTCGAGCAGATGATTGCCCAAAAGGTCAGCGCGATCGTGATCGCGCCAGCAGACTCCAAGGCCCTGATCCCTGTGTGCAAGAAGGCCCAGGATGCAGGGATAGTCGTTGTCAACATCGACAACAAGTTCGATGACGCAGTGCTCAGTCAGGCCGGAGTTCGGTTCCCGTTCGTGGGGCCAGACAACCGGGCCGGCGCAAAGGCAGTGGGCGACTACCTGGCGAATCGCCTCGCCAATGGAGACAAGGTGGCGATCGTCGAGGGCGTGCCCAATGCCTTCAACGGTATCCAACGGAGGCTCGGCTTCGAAGACGCCATGAAGGCGGCCGGTGCGAAGATCGTCAGCTCCCAGTCAGGCTACTGGGAGACGGACAAGGCCAACCAGGTGGCTGCAGCGGTGATCACGGAGAACCCGGACCTCAAGGCCTTGCTTTGTGCAAACGACAGCATGGCCCTGGGCGCAGTGGCTGCCTTGCGATCCGCGGGCAAGCTCGACCAGGTGCTGGTGGTGGGCTTCGACAACATCGCCGCCATCCAGCAGCTCCTGGCCGAGGGCCACGTCCTTGCCACTGCAGACCAGCACGCAGACCAACTGGCCGTATACGGGATCGAGTACGCCCTGGAGATGCACAAGACCATGGCCTCGCCTGCAGACCGCCAGACACCTGTAGACCTGATCACCAAGGACTCCCTCGGGGCGAAGTGACGTGGCCATTGCAGGACCAGACGAGCCTCTGCTGACCGTACGGGGCCTATGCAAGTCCTATGGCCCTGTACAGGCCCTGGCGCAGGTGGACATGGACCTGGCCAGGGGAGAGGTCCATGCCCTGGTGGGTGAGAACGGGGCAGGCAAGAGCACGCTCTCCCGCATCCTGGCGGGGCTGACCCATCCTGATTCAGGCTCGATGGCGATTGCGGGCCGACCCTTCTCTCCAGCCCATCGTCGGGATGCAGAGCGTCGCGGCGTCACCATGGTCATGCAGGAGCTGAACCTGGTCAGCAGCCTCACCGTCGCAGAGGGGCTCTTCCTCGACAGACTGCCGCACCGCTGGGGCTGGATCGATACCCGCAGGTTGCACAGCCAGGCCCGGACGGTCCTGGATCGCATGGGAATGGCCGGGCTTGACCCTGGCACGCGGATCGGCTCGCTGGGCGTGGGCCAGCAGCAGATGGTCGAGGTGGCTGCAGGCCTGGCCAGGCCGTGCGACCTCCTGATCCTGGATGAGCCCACTGCAGCCCTGACTGACGCGGAGATCGATCTGCTCTTCGGCCGGATCGCTGAACTGAAGGCCGCAGGCGCCAGCGTGCTCTACATCTCCCACCGGATGGAGGAGATTCTGCGGATCGCAGACCGGATCACGGTCCTTCGCGACGGCCGCAAGGTTGCATGTCTCGCTGCAGCCCGCGCATCGCTGGACCAGATCGTCCGACTGATGGTGGGGCGGGACCTCGGCACAGCCATGGAGCGGCCGCCTCGCAGGCCTGGACCCGTTGCCCTTTGCGTGGCTGGCCTCTGCCGCGGGCCTGCAGTCAAGGACGTCAGCTTCGAGGTGCGCAGAGGGGAGATCCTCGGATTTGCCGGTCTGATGGGATCAGGCAGGACAGAGACCATGAGGGCGGTCTTTGGCGCGGACCTGCCCACTGCGGGCACTGTCCACCTGGCAGGCCGGACTGAGGCGGCCCTGATCCGCTCGCCTGCAGATGCGGTCCGGCAGGGGCTTGCACTGCTGACCGAGGACCGGAAGGAACAGGGGCTTCTGTTGCAGCTCAGCCTGGTGAGCAACATCACCCTGCCTTCACTGAGGCGGTTCAGCAACGGCCTTGGCTGGGTCCGCAGGACCGTGGAATCCGATGAGGCAGCCCGCTGGATACAGACCCTCGCGATCCGGTGCCGTGATGCGGGGCAGAGGACCGGCGACCTGAGCGGCGGCAACCAGCAGAAGGTGGTCTTGGCCAAGTGGCTCAGCCGCGATTGCGACGTGCTGATCTTCGACGAGCCGACCCGCGGCATAGACGTGGGCGCGAAGTTCGAGATCTACCAGGTGCTCGACGACCTTGCAGCCAAGGGCAAGGCCCTGGTCGTGGTCTCTTCAGACCTGCCTGAGCTGATGGCGTTGTGCGATAGGATCGCGGTCATGTCCGCAGGCAGGATCAGTGCCACCTTCATACGCGGGCAGTGGACCAGCGAGGCAATCCTGAACGCGGCCCTTGCCGGCTACGTGGGAGAGCGATCGCTATGAGCGTTCAGAATCGAGAGTCTCTGGTCCGTAGGGGATTTGCCGCAGCAGGCGAGTACCTGGGCCTGGCCTGCGCACTGGGAGGGCTGATCCTCGTGTTCAGCCTGACCACGCAGCACTTCTTCAGTCGCACCACGTTCCTCACGATCGCCAACCAGATCCCTGCAGCCTTGCTCGTGGCGACCGCGATGACCTACGTCCTGGTCATGGCGGAGATCGATCTGTCTGTAGGCTCGGTGTTGGGGCTGTCCAGTTGCGTCCTGGGCGTGGCCATGGCACGCTGGCATTGGCCGTTGGTACCGGCCGTCGCAGCGGCCCTGGCGACAGGGCTTTTGTGTGGGGTGTTCAATGGAAAGGTGACCCTACGCTGGCGGCTGCCTTCCTTCATCGTGACCCTGGGCATGCTCGAGATGGCCCGCGGCGCCGGCCACGCGGTGACCCGGTCGCAGACCCAGTACATCGGTGGGCCGATCGCGGCCATTGCAGAGACCCACGTGCTTGGCCTGTCGCTGCCGTTCCTGCTCGCGATCGCCGTGGTCGTGGTCAGCCAACTAGTCCTGACCCGGACGGTCTTCGGCAGGTACCTGGTTGCGATAGGCACCAACGAAGAGGCAGTGCGGCTCAGCGGCATTGACCCGCGGCCCATCAAGCTCGCCGTATTCATGATCGCGGGCCTGCTCGTGGCCTGCGCGGCAGTGATCGATACCTCCAGGTTCCAGTCCGCCAATCCCAATGCAGGCACAGGCTTCGAGCTGCAGGCCATCGCAGCAGCGGTCATCGGCGGCACAAGCCTGATGGGCGGCAGAGGCTCTGTCGTCGGCACCTTTTTCGGCGTGCTCCTGATTGCCGTGCTGAATACCGGCCTTGCGGCCATCGGCGCGAAGGACGAAACCAAGCGTCTGGTCACGGGCGCAGTGATCGTGGCTGCCGTCATCCTCGACCAGTACCGCCACCGATCAGAGCGGAGCAAGGGCCTGTAGGCCGG
>CAWHBY010000004.1:0-814336 GCA_963827855.1 uncultured Phycisphaerae bacterium | reverse complement strand
TGCAGACATCACGGGCACCGAGATCCTCCAGCAGACGGACCACGAACGGCGAATGACCTTCGTGAAGGGCCCGCTGTTCGCGAACATGATCCTGGCGGACGAGATCAACAGGACCCCGCCCAAGACCCAGGCGGCCCTGCTCGAGGCGATGCAGGAGCACCACGTGACTGCAGCAGGCGTCACCCATAGGCTGGCCGAGCCCTTCTTTGTCTTCGCTACCCAGAACCCGATCGAGATGGAGGGCACGTACCCATTGCCGGAGGCCCAACTCGACCGCTTCATGTTCAACGTCTGGATCGACTACCTTGGCGAGGATGACGAGGTGGCCGTGGTCCGGCAGACCACACTGGCTGAGCCCCCTGCGATCCAGCCCGTGTTCACGGGCGAGGAGCTGCTGCAGTTCCACAGCGTCGTTCGAAGGGTGCCGATCGCGGAGGACGTGATCCGGTACGCAGTCCGGCTGGCAGCCGCATCGCGGCCGGGCCGGCAGGGGGGCCTGGACTTCATCCACGAATGGGTGACCTGGGGCGCAGGGTTGCGGGCCTCGCAGTGCATGGTGCTTGGCGCCAAGGCCAAGGCACTGCTCTCGGGCAGATCGCACGTCGGGTTCGCCGACGTCCGCGGCCTGGCCCATCCAGTGCTCCGTCACAGGCTCCTGATCAACTACAAGGCCGAGGCAGAGGGGATCACTACAGACAGTGTCGTGGATCGCCTGCTCGATTCCATCAAGGAGAATGCAGATCGATGAACGCAGAGCCGGCTCCAAGATATGGCCAAGGCCAGCAGGCGGGAAGGGTCGATCCCGCCTCGCTCATGCGGCTGGCATCGCTGGAGCTGCGAGCCAAGGTCGTCGTGGAGGGATTCTGGAAGGGGATCCATCGCAGCCCCTACCACGGCTTCTCTGCGGAGTTCACCGAGTATCGCCAGTACACGCCCGGCGATGACCCCCGTCACATCGATTGGAGGGTCTATGCCCGAACCGACCGGCACTACCTCAAGAAGTTCCAGGATGAGACGAACCTCCGTTGTCACCTCCTGGTCGACCACAGCCGATCCATGGACTACGGATCCAGGGGCTATACCAAGGCACAGTACGCCGCCACCCTGGCTGCCACATTGGCGTACTTCCTTTTCACTCAGGGCGACGCAGTGGGCCTGGCCACGTTCGATGACCAGATCGACCAGTACCTGCCGCCCCGCAACAGGCCCAGCTATCTGCGGCGGCTGATGCTCGCCCTGGACGCGGCCCCGCGAGGCAAGGCGACGGACCTTGGCCCTCCGCTTCGGCGTCTCGCAGCGACCTTGAGGCGTCGAGGCCTGGTTGTAGCCATCTCAGATCTGCTCGCGTCAATCGACAGACTCGACAGCGATCTGGGCCTTCTCTGCGCAGGCGGACATGACGTGGTGGTCTTCCAGGTCCTGGACCCGTCAGAGCTGAGCTTTGATTTCGACGGGCCTGCGGTCTTTGAGGACATGGAGACAGGCCGAAGCCTGTACGTGGACCCTGCAGCCAGCCAGAAGCCGTACAGGCGTCTGTTGGAGGAGCACATGGCCCGGGCCAGGTCTGTCTGCCAAGGCCTGGGGATCGACTATCACCTGTTCTCCACGGACCAGCCCTTTGACCTGGCCCTGCTTCAGTTCCTCCAGCACCGCATGCGCCGCCGCAGGCAGATCCGCTCCAGGACAGGACCTGTGTCCAGGAGGATGCCATGAGCCTCCTGTATCCGGCCCTGCTGATCGCGATGGCTGCCGTGGGTCTGCCGATCCTGCTGCACCTGATACGCAGGCGGGTCAGGGATCGCGTGGCCTTCAGTTCCCTCAGGTTCGTACAGGCGACCCTGCCGCGGCTCAGAAATCGCAGGCGTCTGGAGAATCTGGTGCTCCTGGTCCTGAGGGGCCTGGCTGTGTGCCTGCTGGCACTGGCCTTTGCCAGGCCCTTCGTGGCGGCACCTGCTGCGCCGCTTCCTCCGCAGCCCGCCAGGCGGATCGTGGTGCTGGTCGATACCAGCGGCTCCATGCGAAGACCGGGTCTCTGGTCACAGGCGGTCAGCGAGGCCAGGTCCGTGCTAGAAGGGCTGGGTCCGCTGGACCGCGGATGCCTGATGACCTTCGACCAGGAGGCGAGGTTCCTGGTGGGGTTCGAGGCATGGGTTGCCCTGGATCCTGACCAGCGAGTCCCTGCCGCAGCCAGGCAGTTGGCTGCGCTGTCGCCGGGCTGGCAGGCGACCCACCTGGGCCAGGCGCTGGTCTTCGCCGCAGAGGCGATCGGAGACGACGACACAGGCGGCAGACTCGCAGAACACGGCAGCCCGACAGATCGTGCTGATCAGCGATCTGCAGCGGGGCAGCCGGCTGGAGGCCCTGGCCGCCTTCGAATGGCCGAAGGAGGTCCAGGTCATCCTGAGGCAGATTCGAAGCCAGGCGACGACCAACGCGGCCATGCAGCGTGTGGCGGCAAGCGACTCTGTGGCCGTCGGTCTCCAGGATGAGCAGCCCCTGGTCCGGGTCGCCAATTCCTCTGATGCGAAGGCCGAGCAGTTCAGGCTCGCCTGGGCCGGCCAGGGCGAGGCAGGCAGCACGAACGCGGCAGTGGACGCGTACGTTGCGCCGGGCACCAGTGTCGTGGTCCGTGCACCTGCAAGGCAGGGGGCCTCTGCCGCAGACCGGTTGGTGCTCACGGGTGACGATCAGGACTTCGACAATACCCTATACGTGGCGCCCGCCATCAGGTCCGAGGTCAACATCCTGTATCTGGGCCCCGATGACCCGAACGACCCCAAGGCGCAGTTGTACTACCTTCGCCAAGCCCTTGACGCGGTCGGGCGAGGCGCGGCGACGCAGGGGGAGCCGAGCTCGGCGAAGGCGCCCTGTCACGTGGTGTGGCGATCTGCGACGCAGGACCTGTCTGCTGGTGAACTGGAGGCGTCGCGCTGCGTGGTGATAGGAGACGCCCTGTCGCCGGGGACTGTAGCCAGGATCCGCAAGGCCTTCGAGTCAGGTTTGACCTGTCTTGTAGCCATGAAGTCCAGCGACATGGCGGCGACCGTAGCAGGTCTGGCCGGACTCGGTGACCTGGCGTGTACCGAGGCCGATGGCCAGGGTGCAGGCGGCAGGCCCTATGCCATGCTCAGCAGGATCGACTTCGGCCATCCGCTCCTGGCTCCCTTCTCAGATGCGCGATTCGGCGACTTCACACGAATCCACTTCTGGAGGCACCGTCGGATCGACCTTGCCGGCCTGCGGCAGGCCAGGGTGCTGGCCTCGTTCGACGGCAATGAGCCTGCCCTGGTCGAGGTTCCAGTGGCCAAGGGGACGCTCCTGGTCCTGGCGACCGGCTGGGGTCCTGGAGACAGCGACCTGGCCCTGTCCTCCAAGTTTGTGCCCCTGCTGTACAGTGTCCTGGAGTACGGAGGAGTGGTCACGACCCTCCCACTCCAGTACTCTGTGGCTGACGCGGTCCCCATAGCGGCGAGGCAGGGGGCCGGCCCGGGATCCGTACGAAGGCCTGATGGTCAACGGATCACCCTGGAGCCAGGTCAGGAGACCTTCAGGGCCACGGACCTGCCGGGCATCTATACCGTGGAGTCGGCAGGCCAGCCAGCCCGGTCGTTTGCAGTCAACCTGGCGGCCCAGGAGTCCAGGACAGAGCCGATGGCCATAGAAGACCTCGAAGGCCTCGGCGTAGTGCTCAAGGCCTTGCCGGCCGGCAGCCAGGCTGGAGGACGGGCGATCACGGCCCAGGCCGCGGCAACGCAGACAGAACAGCGTCAGAAGCTCTGGCGATGGCTGCTCGTGGCTGCTCTGGTGTTGCTGTTGGCAGAGACCTGGCTGGCAGCCAGGTCTCCGGCGGCAGAGGCAGCCGTCTCCGGCCAAGAGGGAGGACGGACATGATCGAGGAATCGCTTCGCAGGCAATTGCAGCCCACCGTGGACCGACGCAGGCACCTGGTCCTGGCGTGGCGGCTGACCCTGGTCTGGTTCGTCACTGCCCTGGCCGGGCTGGCTGTGGCCGCGTGCAGGCACTGATGGGATGGCGGTCTGACGTGCCGGCCTGGCTGGTGGTTGGGGCTGCGGTCATTGCCACCCTCGCGGCCCTGCGCAAGGCCAGAAGGATGGAGCCCGACTACCGTCAGATCGCCAGGATCATTGAATCGAGTCATCCTGAACTCCGGGCCCTGCTCCTTGCGGCAGTGGAGCAGAGGCCGCAGGGCGCGGACGGCGGGCTCGGATATCTTCAAAGGCAGGTCCTCAAGGAGGCGATGGCCCATGCGGCCGCCCATGACTGGATGGAGAGCATCTCGGCCAGGAAGCTGATGTGGGCGGACCTGGGTGCGATCGTCACGGGGATCCTCCTGGCTGCTGTAGTGTTCCAGGTGATCCCGAGCACGTCGCCCCGGACCGGCCGGCATGGGGCAGCGGCTGCAGGCGGGGAGCCGCGCGTCACAGTGACTCCCGGCGATACGGTAGTGGAGTCCGGATCACCGGTAGTCGTTGTTGCGAGGTTCGATGGGCCCGTGCCCTCGAACGCGACCCTTCGATTCGGTCCTGCAGGGCAGCCGCCCCAGACCATGGCCCTCTCCCGGACCCTGGATGACCCGGTGTTCGGCGGCGTGCTGAGGGACGTGCGGACCGACCTGGTGTACAGCGTGGAGTATGGCAGCCGCAGGACCCGGGACTATCAGATCCACGTGGTTGAGCCGCCCTCCCTGACCCGTGCAGACGCCAAGATCGCGTACCCCCGCTACACGAACCGTCCAGAGAAAGTCCTTCGCGACACCCGCCAGGTCGCCGTGGTGGAGGGCTCCCACGTGACCTGGACGCTGACCCTCAATAAGCCCGTGGCCTCAGCTCAACTCGTCCCCAGGCAGGGCGATGTCCTGGACCTGGCTGCGGACCCCAACGCAGCGGCCGTGTACAGCGTCTCGCTGACTGCAGGCCAGAGCCAACGATACGAGCTTCGCCTGACCGATGCGGAGGGGCGGACCAACAAGGTGCCTGAGCGGTTGGTGGTGGACGTACACAAGAACCTGCCGCCCGAGCTTCGCGTGGCCTTTCCCAGGCGGGACGTGCAGGTGTCGCCCCTGGAGGAAATGAGCCTCGAGGCAGAGGTGACAGACGACTTCGGCGTCACGGGCTATGGCCTGACCTATACCCTGGTCGGCGCAGACAGCCGTGACCTGGCCCTGGGCGGCGCGGTCGCCTCCAGGGAGAAGCAGCGGTTCTCGACGATGCTGTCCATGGAGGAGTTCAAGGCCCAGCCCGGTCAACTGCTGACTTACTCGTTCTGGGCAGAGGACGCCGGACCGGACGGCCAGGTCCGCAGGACCCGCAGCGACCTCTACTTCGCCGAGGTCAGGCCGTTCGAGGAGGTCTTCCGCGAGAGCCAGTCCTTCCAGAATGACCGCATCGCCCAGCAGGAGCAGCAGGGCCAGGATGGCGAGCAGGGCAGACAGCCTGAGCAACTCGCCCTGCTGCAGAAGCAGATCATCGCAGCGACGTGGAATCTCAAGCAAAGGCTGGACCGGGCGGACGCCACGGAGGAATCCCGCAAGGATCTCGATGTGGTGCGGCAATCCCAGTCCGACGTGCTGGATGGCGCCAAGGCGGCCCAGGCCGCTGCAGAGCAGCCGTCCGCGGCCAAGACCCTTGCAGCGGCCGGTCAGTACATGCAGACCTCCCTGGACCACCTGACTCGGGCCGGCGAGTCCACGTCTACGGACGATCTGGCCCAGGCCTTGGGGACAGAGCAGTCCGCGTACCAGGAGCTCCTCAAGCTCAGGGAGAGTCAGGTCCAGGTGGCCCAGGGCGCCCGAAATTCCAGCAGGCGAGGCAACCGTTCTGCGGATTTCGAGCAACGTCTCCAGCAATTGGACCTCCAGCAGAGAGAGAACCGCTATGAGACCGAGCGGCTGGCCCAGTCCCAGCAGCAGTCCGCGAGTCGCGAGGATCTGCAGGTCCTCAGCCGGCTGGGCGACCTTGCGCGGCGGCAGGAGGACGTGGCAGACAGACTCAGGGAGGCAGAGGCGTCACTCCGCCAGGCCCGCAGCGAGCAGGAAAGGGAGGAGATCCTCCGCGAGCTCAAACGGCTCAGGGACGAACAGCTCCAGGCCCTTCAGGACGCTGACGAGATCCAAAACAGGATGGAAAGACCCGAGAATCGACAGCGGATGTCGGACGCCCGGCAGCAGCTCGCCGATTCGCGATCCAGGATCAGCCAGTCGACGGAGGACCTCGATCAGGGCAGGGTCCCCGAGGCCGTGAACTCCGCGACCCGGGCGCAGCGCCAGCTCGAGCAGACCCGCGAGGACCTGAGACGCAGCACGTCCGGCCAGTTCGTGCAGGAGATGCGCCAGATGCGGGACGAGGCCCAGCAGCTCGACGAGAGACAGAGACAGATCAGCGACGACATCACCCAGCAGGCCGAGTCCAGCCAGAAGACGCTGACCGACTCGGACGCGGCCAAGGACCTGGTAGACCGGGTCAGCCAGCAGAAGGACCGGGCACTGGTCTTGATGGACCGGATGAAGAGCGTCAGCGAGCAGTCGGAGACCTCCGAGCCGCTACTCTCGCAGAAGCTCTATGACACCCTCCGCAAGGCCAACAGCAGCGGGGTGGACAAAGCCCTGGAGACGACGAGTGAGCTGCTGCGACGTCACTTTCTGCCCCAGGCGCAGGAGATGGACCGCCAGGCTGGAACCGGGATACAGGAGCTTCGAAAGGGCGTCGAAGAGGCCAGCCAGAGCGTGCTGGGCGACGAGGCCGAGGCCCTCAGCAGGGCCAGGCGGCAGTTGGACGACCTGGTCCGCCAGGTCGACGAGGAGGCCGGCCGGGAGAGGGATCGGCAGCGCAGGCCCACGGAGGGGCAGGCAGTCGCAGACGCCAACGCCAACAGCAACACGGATCCCAACGGCTCTGCCGGCAGATCGGTCGCTGGAGGCAGGCCCCAAGAGCTAAGGCAGCAGGGGCAATCAGGGCAGTCGGAGGCCGGGGCTGAAGGGCCCCTGACCGGAGGGGCGTACAGGTCATGGTCCGACACGCTGCGCGAGGTGGAGGAGGTCCTCTCTGAGGAGGATCTCCGCAACCAGGCCGCCAGGGTCAGGGACCAGGCCAGGGCCATGCGGCAGGAGTTCACCCGGCGTGGAAGGCCGCCACAGTGGGATCTGGTCCAACAGCAGATCAGCAGGCCCCTGGCAGAGCTGCGGAGCCGCCTGGATGAGCGGCTCGCGAGACTCCGTTCCAGCGAGGCCCTGGCGCCCATCGACCGCGATCCAGTGCCGGGTCGCTATGCGGAGCCTGTGCGCCGTTATTTCGAGAACCTCGGAGGCCAGCAGTGATGGGTATCCTTGGACTGATGACGATTCCCGGCAGCCACTGGCTCTGGCTGGCAGGGGCGGTGGCCCTGGTCATGCTGGCCTTGCTGGTCAGATCCTATTGGCCTGCCACGTCCATGGGCTTCAGCCGGGCCCTGGCGCTCGGCCTCAAGCTGCTGGCGATCCTGATCCTGGGCCTGTGCCTGGCAGAGCCGCTCTGGAGCAGCAGGAGGGCCCAGAGCGGGGCCAACCTCTTTGCCGTTGTGGTCGACAACAGCGCCAGCCTGACGGTCCGGGACCGGGGCATGTCGCAGAGCCGCGGCCAGATCCTCCAAGGGATCCTCTCCCGCGGCAGGACAGGCTGGCTTGCAGAACTCGCCAAGGACTTCCAGGTCTGCGGATACGTCTTCGATGGCAGGCTTCGCAGGACGATCGACTTCTCTGAGCTGACCTTTGAGGGCAAGACGTCGGCCTTGACCACGACCCTCCGGACCCTGACAGAGCGGTACCGCGGCAGACCGCTGGCGGGTGTGCTCCTTTTGACTGACGGCATCGCCACGGACGTGGACGACTCCACCAGCGACTGGTCCGGCCTTGCGCCCGTGTATCCGGTCGCGATCGGCCAGGACAAGGTCCCGGACGACCTGGCGGTTGCCAGCGTCTCGGTCAGCCAGACGTCCTTCGAAGATGCGCCCGTAACGGTCCAGGCGGATGTGGAGGCTGCGGGGCATGCGGGTAGGACTGTCGCCATCGATCTGACCGATGACTCCGGTGACCGGGTGGAGCAGCAGACCTGGAAGGTGGGGACTGAAGACGCCAAGCAGGTCTTCAGATTCCGTTTCAGACCCGCCAAGACAGGGGTCCTGTTCTACCATCTGCAGGCATCCGTTGCGGGCGGCCGCGCCGAAGACCCGTGCCAATCCACCGATCCGGTCGGCTCCAGGAATCGGAAGGCGGTTGTCGTGGACCGTGGGGGCGGGCCGTACAGGGTGCTCTACGTGGCAGGCAGGCCCAATTGGGAGTACAAGTTCCTGCAGCGGGCAGTCAGCGAGGATGATGAAGTGCAACTGGTTGGGTTGATCCGCGTCGCGAAGCGGGAGCCTAAGTATGACTGGAGGGGAAGGGCTGGCGAGCAGAGCAATCCCCTGTACCGGGGCTTCAACGGTCAGGACCAGGAGCAGACCGAGGCCTATGACCAGCCGGTCTTGGTCAGGCTCAACACCCGCGACGAGGCCGAGCTTCAGGCGGGATTCCCAAAGACCAGCGAAGAGCTGTTCGGATACCACGCCGTGATCCTGGATGACGTGGACGCCTCGTTTTTCACCTACGATCAGCTCGAACTGCTTCGTCGCTACGTCGCGGAGCGGGGTGGTGGGTTCCTGATGCTGGGCGGCCAGGAGTCCTTTCTGAAGGGTGGCTACGACCGCTCGCCCCTGAGCCACATGCTCGCGGTCTACCTGGGTCGGCCGCAGGCAGGCCTGGCGTCACCTGCGGTCCGCCTGACCCTGACCCGCGAAGGCTGGCTGCAGCCCTGGGTCCGCGTTCGTGACAGCGAGCAGGCGGAGAGGGACCAACTGGCGGCCATGCCGGAGTTCCACGTCCTGAGCCGCGTCGTCGGCGGCAAGCCTGGCGCCAGCGTGCTAGCTACCGCAGAAACCGAGCCTGACCAGGCCGTTCCCGCCCTGGTCGTGCAGCGGTACGGCAATGGCAGAAGCGCAGCCCTGATGGTCGGGGACGTGTGGCGATGGGGCTTCACCAAGAGCCAGGTGCATTCGGACATGGACAAGTTCTGGCGGCAGACAGTCCGATGGCTGGTCGCGGACGTGCCAGGCCGCATTGTACTTTCCACGGTAGCCAAGGCCGATCCGCCGGGCCAGGCAGTCCAGCTCCAGGTCCGTGTCAAGGACAAGGCCTTTCAGCCCATGGAGAACGTCACCGTGGCACTGGAGATCCGTGATCCCCAGGAGGCGACCGTACACCTGACTGCAGAGCCGAGGCAGGATCAGACCGGGCTCTACGAGGCGACCTACGTACCGCGGACCAGCGGCGGCCACGCAGCGACCGCGGTGGTCTCCGACGCCAACGGGACAGAGATTGCCCGCACCCAGACCGGATGGGTGGCGGACCTGGAGGGCCGCGAGTTCCGTTCAATCAAGGCCAACCGGCCCCTCCTCGAGCAGATCGCCCGCCAGACGGGGGGGCGGGCGATCGAGGCCGGCGATCTGGAGGGCTTCGTCCGTAGTCTACCGCAGGCCAGTGCACCCATCAGCGAGGTCTGGGTCAGGCCTTTTTGGGATCTGCCCTGGGCAGAGTCGCTCATGCTTGCCCTGGTCCTGGCATGTCTCGTGGCAGAATGGGCGATCAGGAGATGGAAGGGGATGCCGTAGGGAGAGGTTGAAGTTTTAGGTTTTAGGTTTTAGGAAACAGCGGGTCGGGTGGGTTATGCCCACCGCCCTCGGTCATCCTGAGGCGAAGCCGAAGGATCTCTGTCCGGAATGGTAGCAGGAAGCCGTATGCAAGAAGCAGGAAGCAACAAGTCCGTACCGTGGGCCTTGGCCCATGCTGCCTTGTTGGTTACGCTGTGTGCGGTAGGGCTCATTGGCCCGGGCGTGTGTCCCGCTTCGGAGGCCGTCGATCCCAACGGTCCGGTCGTGATCGTGGCCGTTGGCGCAGAGGGCTCGCCGGAGTACTCGCCGCAGTTCGCCCATTGGGCCGATCTGTGGAGGCAGGCGGCGGCAAAGGGGGGCGCGAAGTTCGTCGCTATCGGCCTGGACGACACAGTAGGTGACCCATGCGATCGCGACAGGCTGCGGGCCGTGCTTGCAGAGCAGACCAATCCCAGCACAGAGGCCTTGTGGTTGGTCCTCATCGGGCACGGGACCTATGACGGCAGGACCGCCAAGTTCAATCTGCGTGGTCCGGACCTGGCCGCAGAGGACCTGGCTGCCTGGCTCAAACCGCTGGCCAGACCCATCTCCGTGATCGACACCACCTGTGCAAGCTCGCCGTTCCTCAAGGCCCTGTCTTCGCCCGGCCGCGTAGTGGTCACTGCGACCAAGAGCGGCTTCGAGCAGAGCATTACCCGTTTTGGCCAGTTTCTGGCAGAATCCTTCACCGACCCCAATGCGGACCTCGACAAGGACGGCCAGACCTCACTCCTGGAGGCCTTCCTCTCCGCCTCCAGCAAGGTCCGCGGCTTCTATTCGGCCAGCGGCAGACTGGCGACGGAACACGCCCTCCTGGACGACAACGCCGACGGCCTCGGCACGCCCGCAGACTGGTTCCGGGGCATCAGGCCGACCAAGAAGGCGAGCGACAACGCCTCGTTGGACGGTTACCGGGCACATCAGCTCCACCTTCTCTGCAGTCCGCAGGAGGCAGGACTGTCAGCAGACCTGCGGGCCCAGCGAGACCGCCTGGAGCTCGACGTCATGACCCTGCGTGACAGCAGGGCCAGCCTGACCGACGAGCAATACTACGCCAAGCTCGAATCCCTCCTCCGCACCATCGCCCAGATCTACGACCAGGCGAAGCCGTAGAGGAGGCCGTGCACATGGGGGTCAGACCTTGCGATAGGCATTAACGTACCTATCTTCTTAATGCGAGGTCTGAACCGGAGCGAACCCTTGCAGGGCTCTCCCTATCCCATCGGAGAGAGACAGGCACCAAGAGCCAAGATGCGAGCCAGAAGACAGGGAGCTTCCTCTCTGCTTGCTTCTTACTTCTAGTACTTCGGGTAGGCGTGGGGGAAGGTGTCGGCCCGGGTGAAGGCCTCGACGTGGCCGTCCAGGATGGCGCAGTTGCCTTTTCCTCCGAGCAGCCTGGAATTGGTGGTGTTGTGGAACCCGCTGACCACGTCATAGAACTGGCCTACGCCGTCCGGGCCTGGGACGATCCTCCGTGGATCGTTGCCCATCCGGGTCATCCAGGCCTGGACCATGGCGTCGTCGCCTGGGACCATGAACGTGTCGTTGAGGCCGGAGACGTTGTACCGGGTATCGATCAGCGGGCTCTCTTCCACGAAGACGAAGGTGTTGGAAGGCCTCTTGACCTCTGTACTCTTTCTCACCCGCGTCTTGGCGACGCTGGCGTCCTGGCTGCCGAGGTAGGCGTTCATGGTGTAGTTGTACCACGGCTTATAGTGGATCTTGGCCATATCAGCAGCGAAGAACTGGTCCTGGGAACTACTGCTCGCCAGGGTTTTGAACGTAGGACAGACGAAGGCACCGGCACTAGCCATGTAGCGGAAGAACGGGCCCGCATACTGGGGGTGCTTCTTCAGGTTGAGGTCATCATTGCACCATCGCATGTGGATCGGGCTGGACAGCCCCGCTTCCACGGGATAGGGCGAGGTCTGAGAGAAGTAGCACCTCTCCGGGATGGGGAACCTGGCGCTGTTGTCGTCGAGGTAGAGGGTGGCGGCCAGGCAGTAGTTCCTGAGATTGCCCTTACAGACCATCGTCTGGGCCTGGTTCCTGGCCTTTCCGAGCACGGGGACCAGAATAGCCATCAACACCGCGATGGTGGCGATGACGACGAGAAGCTCAATAAGAGTGAATCCTCTGGAACGCATAGCCACCCCATATTCTACACGTCGGAGTGTCTCAGCACAATAGATTGTGCCGAGTTGCCTGCTTGACTTGCCCTTGCCCGATTGCTACACTGGATTTAGGTGCATACGAAAATGTCGCGAGGAGGACACCGTGACTGGGGATGGTTATCGCGCATCTGTCGCGTCCGATCTATTGACAGGTAAGTCTGCGCAGAGATAGCGTCTTTGCGTACGACGGGGAACCTGAAAGGAGCCTGTGATGAGGACAAGAGCCAATGTAAGGATACTGGTGTTGGCGGTCTGTGTATGCAGCGCGGCTGCTGGGGCAGCGGACATCTACGTGGACGCGGATGCGCCGGGGGCCAACAATGGAACGTCTTGGGTTGACGCCTATCACTACCTGCAGGACGCTCTGGCCGTGGCCCAGCCCGATGACACCATCAAGGTGGCCCAGGGCACGTACAAGCCCAACCAGGCCACTTCGCCCTCCAGCACCGGCAGGTCAGTCACATTCACCTTGCTGAACAGGGTCACGATTCTCGGCGGATACGCGGGATACGGGTCGTCTCCGTCCTGGCCATCCGATGATCGGGACCCCCAGGCCTATCCGACGACCCTGAGTGGCGACCTGAGCGGGAACGACCCGACAGTGGATCCCAACGATCACGGAGCCACAGGGCTCCTGTTGAGCGCCGCGACGCGACAGGACAACTCCTACAACGTCGTGACCGCCAGTCTCGCGGGTCGCACGGCCATCCTGGATGGATTCAGGATCACAGGCGGCAATGCCAATGGCACTACGGCGACCAGGGGCGGCGGCATCCTGTCGCAACAGGGGTCGCCTACGATTCGCAACTGCGTGATCCAGGCCTGCGCAGCCGCCAACGACGGCGGAGGCCTGTACGCCTCGCAGGGCGATCCGAACGTCTCACAGTGCACGTTTATGGCCAACTACGCCGGCCAACTGGCGCAGGCGCGGCCGTCGTATCGGCTGAGCCCAACCTCATCGGGTGCCGCTTCGAGAACAACGTCATCGCCAGCGCAGGCAAGGGTTGCGGGCTCTACAATCAGGACAGCAACTCCCTCATCCAGACCTGCACGTTCAAGAAGAACACAGGCGGCTCTCGTGGAGGCGCCTTCTACAGCCTCCACTGCGATCCCAACGTCGTGGGCTGTACGTTCACGGAGAACGCAGCCAGCGTCAGCGGTGGGGCGGCTGGAACGTGGGGCGGAGGACGTCCGCGGTTCACCAGTTGCCAGTTCGTGGCCAATACGGCCAACCAAGAGGGCGGCGCTGCAGACAACAGAGAGTGCTCGCCCCGGTACGTGTCCTGCGTGTTCATTCGCAATCGCAGCCTGAGCGAGGGAGGCGCCGTCTACTGCCAGACCGCGGACGCCAATTTCGTCAACTGCGTGCTGAACGGCAACAAGGCAGACTATCGCGGCGGCGGCATCAGCTTCTACGAGTCCGATGCTCAGATGGTCAACTGCACGTTCTCGGCGAACACGGCCTTGACCGGCCAGGCCTTCACGTGCGATTCCTCCCTGCCGCCCGACACCCGCGGTCGTCTGGTGGTGGCTAGCGGCATTCTCTGGGACAGCGGCTCAGAGATCGAGAACCGTGACGGCTCTGACATCTCCGTCACCTACACCACGGTGTACGGGAACTGGTCGGGTATCGGCAACCGCCAGACCAACCCCATGTTCGAGGATCGCGACGGCGCGGACAACGTGGTGGGCAACGAGGACGACAAACTGGGGCTCTCCAAGGGCTCGCTGTGCATCGATGCGGGCAAGAACCAGGCGGTGCCATCGGACATCAAGCGGGACGTGACCGGGAAGAAGCGGTTCATCGATGACCCCGCGACCACGGACTCGGGGGTAGGCACGCCTCCCATCGTGGACATGGGCGCCTATGAATACGGCACGGACAGCCAGAACCAGAACCCGCCTGTGGCCAATGCAGGACCGGATCAGAGCGTCCACGCGGCGGCCAACGGGTACGCCAGCGTGACGCTCGACGGCTCAGCCTCCTATGATCCGGATGGAAGTGCGCTGCTCTATAGCTGGACCTGGACCATCGGTTCGCAGACTTACAGCACCACGGGCGTCAAGCCTGCCATCCAACTGCCTGTAGGCCAGCACTACGTCAATCTGGTCGTGTTTGACGGCACCCTCTACTCGGATCCGGACACCGTGCGGATCACGGTCCTGGCGGGTGGTGGCTCCGCACCCGTGGCGAACGCCGGCCAGGATAGGACCGTCTATGCAACCGGCGGCACCGCGAGCGTCATGCTCGACGGCTCCGGTTCGTACGATCCAGAGGGCAGCAGCCTGCAGTACAACTGGACCTGGACCATCGGTTCGCAGACCTACAATACGACGGGCGTCAAGCCGACCGTCCAACTGCCTGTAGGCCAGCGGTCGATCCAGTTGATCGTGTTCGATGGCACCACCTACTCCAGTCCGGACACGGTCGTGATCACCGTCGTGCAGAGCGGCGGCTCTGCGCCTGTGGCCGATGCTGGGCAGGACAAGACCGTCACTGCAGGGACCAGCGGATATGCGAGCGTCATGCTCGATGGGTCTGGCTCCTATGATCCGGAAGGCAGCAGCCTGCAGTACAACTGGACCTGGACCATCGGTTCGCAGACCTACAGTACGACGGGCGTCAACCCGACCATCCAACTGCCTGTAGGCCAGCGGACGGTCCAGTTGACCGTCTATGACGGGACCAACACCTCCGATCCGGACACCGTGGTAATCACGGTGCTTCAGAGCAGCGGCTCTGCGCCTGTGGCCCATGCTGGGCAGGACAGGACCGTCACTGCAGGGACCAGCGGATATGCGAGCGTCATGCTCGACGGCTCCGGTTCGTACGACCCAGAGGGCAGCAGCCTGCAGTACAACTGGACCTGGACCATCGGCTCGCAGACCTACAGCACGACGGGCGTCAACCCGACCATCCAACTGCCTGTAGGCCAGCGGACGGTCCAGTTGACCGTCTATGACGGGACCAACACCTCCGATCCGGACACCGTGGTAATCACGGTGCTTCAGAGCAGCGGCTCTGCGCCTGTGGCCGATGCTGGCCAGGACAGGACCGTCACTGCAGGGACCAGCGGATATGCGAGCGTCATGCTCGATGGGTCTGGCTCCTATGATCCGGAAGGCAGCAGCCTGCAGTACAACTGGACCTGGACCATCGGCTCGCAGACCTACAGCACGACGGGCGTCAAGCCGACCATCCAACTCCCTGTAGGCCAGCGGTCGATCCAGTTGATCGTCTCCGACGGGACCAATACCTCCGATCCCGACACTGTGGTGATCACGGTGCTCCAGAGCAGTGGCTCTGCGCCCGTGGCCAATGCTGGCCAGGACAGGACCGTCTATGCAGGCAACAATGGCTACGCCAGTGTCGTGCTCGATGGATCGGGCTCCTATGACCCCGAGGGCAGCAGCCTGCAGTACAACTGGACCTGGAACATCGGCAGCCAGAGCTACAGCGCCACGGGCGTCAAGCCGACCGTCCTACTCCCTGTAGGCCAGCGGTCGATCCAGTTGACCGTCTATGACGGAACCCTCTACTCGAATCCCGACACGGTGGTGATCACCGTCCTGCAGAACGGCGGCGATGCTCCGGTGGCCAATGCCGGCCAGGATCGCAGCGTCTACGCAGCGAGCAGCGGCGCCGCGAGTGTCATGCTGGATGGCTCCTCCTCGTATGACCCTGAAGGCAGCAGCCTGCAGTACACATGGACCTGGACCGTCGGCAGCCAGAGCTACAGCGCCACGGGTATCAGGCCGACGGTCCAGTTGCCTGTCGGCCAACGCGCGATCCAGTTGGTCGTTTTCGACGGCATCAACTATTCCGACCCCGACACGGTGGTGATCACCGTCCTCCAGAGCGGTGGCGCAGTACCCATCGCCCACGCTGGCCAGGATCGGACCGTCAACGCGGCGGCCAATGGCTACGCTACCGTCACGCTGGATGGCTCGGACTCGTACGACCCTGAAGGTAGCAGCCTGCAGTACACGTGGACCTGGACCATCGGGTGGCTGACCTACAGCACCACGGGCGTCAGGCCGACGATCCAGTTGCCTGTCGGCCAACGCACGATCGAGTTGATCGTCTCCGATGGGACCAACACCTCGGACCCGGACACTGTAGTGATCACCGTCCTGCAGAACGGGGGCGACGCGCCGGTGGCCAATGCGGGCCCGGACAGGACCGCCTACGCCCCGGCCGGCGGCTACGCCAGCGTCGCGCTGGATGGCTCTGCCTCCTATGACCCTGAGGGCAGCAGCCTGCAGTACACCTGGACCTGGACTGTGGGGGATCAGGCCTTCGAAGCCACGGGCGCAGCTCCCACGATCGCTCTGCCTGTCGGCCAGTACGAGATCGGACTGGTTGTCTTTGACGGAGTCAATTACTCCGCAGCGGACAGCCTGCAGGTCAACGTGGTCCAGCCGTTGGTTTACCCGCTCTACCTGTCGCCCTATCACGTGAGCCTGGAGGACAGCTCCCGGTATGTGATCGTCTTGATGGTCCTGCCCGAGATCGGGGCAGCCGACGTGGACCTGACCGTGCCGATCACCCTCTCTCCTGGAAACGTGCCGGCCTTCTCGCAGCACGCCAGTGAGCAGACCACAGGAGGCCTGAGGACGACGGTGGTGGGCATGTTCTACGAGGAGGACGTGCTCAATGCGATACCGGACGACGGGCCCATCAGCGTCACCGTGACAGGTCAGTTGACCTCCGGCCAGTCCTTCCAGGGAACCGCCTCGCTCTGGCTGATCCACTGATCGGCCCGGCCTCCTTCCGGACACGCCATTTGAGCGGACTGGTCGGGCTGCCACGCCTGCGACGCCATCGTTCATGGCGGGGGCGGTGGGTAGAGGAGGTATTTCTGGCGAATGGGCACGAAGGCCTTCACCTGGCCATCCCACGCGCTGCGCAGGGCGGCAAGGTCCTGGTGGCCGGTGACCGCCTTTCGTACGGCATCGGTCCCGCAGAGCCGATCGAATTGGACCGCGTCCCACTGGAAATCGGATGGCCACATCCGCTGGATCTGGGCCACGATCTGCACGCCCGCCCAGAAGGGGTCGAGCCGGTCGCGGTCCGTGACGGCCAGGCGAACACCGCCGCAGGCCTGGTCCTTGCACTTGGAGCCGGAAGGCGTGAAGGTCACGGGCGTAAACCGCAGTCCGACCAGGGACAGACCATTCAGCCGGTCCGCAAGCTGGTTGGGATCGATCCAGGGCGCGCCGAACTGGCGGAAGGGCAGATCCGTGCCCCTGCCTTCGGAGACGTTCGTCCCTTCCAGCAGGGCCAGGCCCGGGTAGACCTCTGCAGTCTCCAGGTCAGGCATGTTGGGTGACGGCCTGACGAAACTCAGACCCGTCTGGTCGAACCACAGGTCGCGGCGCCACCCCTCCATCGCGATGACCGTCAGGTCGCATCGGCCTGGCGCTGCCAGCCACCCCTCCCCATTGAACAGACGGCCGAGCTCAGCGACCGTCATCCCGTGGATCACGGGTATCGGATAGAGGCCCGTGAGGCTGGCAAACGAGCGATCCAGGCAGGGGCCTCCAGTCCGCAGGCCCGTAATGGGATTTGGTCTATCCAGAATGACAAAGCCCTTGCCGGCCTCTGCGGCGGCCTCCATGGCCAGGGCCATGGTCCAGATGTAGGTGTAGAACCTCGCGCCGACGTCCTGGATGTCGAAGACGAGCACGTCCACGTGGCTGAGCTGCGCGGGCGTGGGCCTCTGGGTCTGGCCATACAGGCTGTAGACGGGGATGCGGTAGACGGGATGCTCGCCGGACTCGATGTCCTGGCCTGCCTGGCCGGTGCCCCACAACCCGTGCTCGGGTGCGAACAGGGCCGTGACCGTGACGCCCGGCAGCGCGTTGAGGATCTCCACGATGAACCTGCCGCGGCCGTCCACGGAGGTCTGGTTGGCGATCACGCCCACACGCCTACCTGCAAAGAGGGCGGCATAGTCACCGATGCGGTCCAGCCCGGTCCGGACGGCTGCCGAGCAGGGCAAGCTACCAGCCCACAACACGAGCAAGGCCGCCGCCGGGATTAGCCGTGCGGCGCCGCCTGTTGCAGAAGGTTGAACGACGTTCGTAGTCATGACCGAGGCATTGTACCACCCCCGTGGAGCCTCTGGCCAGTCCTCACCAGGCCGGTGCCAGGGCAATCGCAGAGTCGGCCTGCATCAAAGAGACGTAGGTTCTCTATCATCCACCGTGGGCGGACAGACCGATGCCGTCGTGGGCGTGACTGGCTGGGAAGCGTTCTTGGTTTCTTGCCGCGAATGAACGCGAATAGACGCGAATGCTGGCGCGGGGGCGTGGGTCTTGACGTGTTCGTGACTCCGCCGCCTGATCCACGGCTTCGCCGTGCCTCGGCGACTGCGTCGCCAAGGGCGGCCTTCGCGGAGCAAGCGGGCTTGCTCAAGCGGAGACCTGCGAAGCTCACCCGGTACGCCGCGGCGTACCGGTAGACGCGAAGCGTCGCGTACGGCGATGCCACGAACAAGTCCAATCTGTCAAAACCGGCGGCAGGCATTCGCGTGTATTGGCGTTTATTCGCGGCCAAGAAATCCTTCAGTTCTCCTGGCCAACGCGACCACAGGCCGGGGCCACGAGAAAGGGCATCTGTCACCAGGACCCTGTTCTCATCCTCACGATGCGCAGGAGGGACTTTGCGTTCGCCCTGAGGCCGGTGCCAGTCATGCTGGGCAACAGAAGAGAGGGCGTGCCGAGCACGCCCTCTTCTGGGTTCTGGGTTCTGGGTTCTGGGTTCTGAGCTAGGAGGCACTTTCCCACAGGATCAGCCCGGGCTCGTACACGTTGACCAGGTCCGGGTGCCTGGGCAGGATCCGCAGGGCAACGCCATACTGGCCGGTTCGGTCACACGGAATGGACCGGGAGAACCAGTGGCAGTCGCCTTGGCCATCCGGCTGATCGTAGGTCATGGCGATGGCCCGGCCTTGCTTGATGTTGCCCCAGGTGTCCATCAGGCCGTGGTAGAGTTCCACGGACACGTCGTTTGGCTTCAGCGACCCCAGGGCCACGCGAGCCCGTACGGCGAGCTCGGAGCCGGCCTTGATCTGGGGCTGCCTGGCGTCCAGAGGATGGCTGGCCTGGCCGTTCTGGATCGACATCGTGACGTCGCGGATGGCCAGGTTGGACCAACTCCGGCGGAGATGCGACTTCCACTTGGAGAAGGCCCTGGCCTGGGCCATTTCGTCGCCGCACAGGTACCGCCATCGTGCTGCCGACGGGTTGTAGAATCGGCGGCAGTAATCGGCCACCATGCGGTGCGTATTGAACCGCGGGGCGATGAACCGGATGGCGTTCTTCATCCGTCGGATCCACGCGCGGGGCAGATTGTCTGCAGCCCGGCTGTAGAACAGGGCGAGCACCTCGTTCTCCAGGACCTCGTAGATGGCCTGCGACTCGACCATATCCTGGTACTCGGCGTCCTGGTAGACCTCGCCTGAGCCGATGGCCCAGCCGTCATCCTGGGTGTAGCCTTCGCACCACCAGCCGTCGAGGGTGCTGAGATTCAGCACGCCGTTGGCTGCGGCCTTCATGCCGCTGGTGCCGCTGGCCTCCATGGGGCGGCGGGGGTTGTTGAGCCATACGTCCACGCCCTGGACCAACAGACGGGCCACGTCGATGTCATAGTCTTCCAGGAACACGATCCTCCGCCGCACGGGATCCGCAGAGGCAAACCGTGCGATGTTGCGGATGATGTCCTTGCCTTCGTTGTCCTTGGGGTGGGCCTTGCCTGCGAACAGGATCTGCAGGGGCTTCTGCGAGTCGGAGAGCAACCGGATCAGCCGCTCAGTGTCGCGGAGCAGCAGGTCGCCCCGCTTGTATCCCGCGAAGCGGCGGGCAAAGCCGATCGTCAAGGCCTCGGGATCCAGGACCTCTTCAGCCCTGTGCAGCTCGGTGTGGTAGGTGCCGCGGCGCTGCATCTGCGCCTTGAGACGTTTGCGGGCGAACACGATGAGCTGTTCCTTGCAGCGCTGGTGGGTCCTCCAGAGCTCTTCGTCCGGCATCTGGTCGATGGCGTCCCACACGGCCTTGTCGAAGACCTCGTCACACCAGCTCGGCCCGAGGTACCGGTCATAGAGCTGTTCCATCTGCGGTGACACCCAGCTCTTGAGGTGGATGCCGTTGGTGATGGCCTTGATCGGGACCTCGTCCACGGGCACGCCCGGCCAGAGGGTGCCCCATACGCCGCGGGAAACCTCTGCGTGCAGCTCGCTGACGCCATTGGTGTAGCCGCTCAGCTTCATGGCCAGCACCGGCATCTTGAAGGCCTCGTTCTCATCGTCGGCCAGCAGCCGGCCCAGGGCCAGGAACTGGTTCCTGTCGATGCCCAGGTGCGGGATGTAGCCGCCAAAGTACTTGTCCATCAGGTCTACGCTGAACTCATCGAGTCCGGCCTTGACCAGGGTATGCAGCGTGAACACGTTGCCGGCCTTCGTGGTCTCCAGGGCCTCCTCGAAACTCATGCCCCTGGCAGCCCGAAGCCGCCTGATCCGCTCCAGGGCCATGAAGGCTGCGTGTCCCTCATTCATGTGACAGACCGTCGGCTCCAGGTCGAGGGCCATCAGGGCGTGCATCCCGCCGATGCCGAGCAGGATCTCCTGGCGTATGCGGAGCTCGCGATCGCCCCCATAGAGGCTGCTGGTGATCATCCGGTCGCCCGGCGAGTTCGCCGCCACGTTGGTGTCGAGCAGGTAGAGCTTCACGCGGCCGACCGTCACGCACCAGATCTGTGCGACGACGCTGCGGCCGGGGTAGTCCACATTGATGGTCAGAGGCTGGCCGTTGTCCATGCGAACCAAGTCCATGGGCATGCCGTGCACGTCGTTGTCCGCGTAGGTCTCCTGCTGCCAGCCGTCGATGTTGAGGTGCTGGCGGAAGTAGCCCTTCTGATACATCAGTCCCACGGCGACCAGGGGGATGCCCAGGTCGGATGCGCTCTTGAGATGGTCTCCGGCCAGGATGCCCAGACCGCCCGCGTAGATCGGCAGGCATTCGTGTACGCCGAACTCGGCGCTGAAGTAGGCGATCACCGGCTTGGGGGGCTGGCCGCACACCTTGTCAAACCACGTGGGGCCTTCAAGATAGACACGGAGTCGGTCCGCGACCTTGTGGAGTTGGTGCAAGAAGCCCTGATTTTCGGCCAAGGCCTCCAGCTTGCTCTGCGACATGAGCCCCAAGAGCTTGACCGGATTGTGGCCGGACGCGGCCCAGAGGGCGTTGTCCATGCGTTCAAAGAGCGCCACGCACTCGGGGTGCCAGCACCAGAACATATTCTTGGCAATCAGGTCCAGGTCCTTCAGAGGCTCCGGCAGGGCGGGCAAGACAGTGAAGCTCCGTACGGTCGGCATTCTCGACTCCCCATCCAAAACTCAATCCTATGGGTCGCGCTCGTCTGGATGCGCAACACTTCTATGGATGTTTCGGCCAGGGATTCTGTCGCCTTTACCGGCATCTGGCCCATTCTGAGGAGGTTTTATACGAGACCTGGGAGGCGAATCAGCCTGCCACCTGCAACCTGACACCGCGAGATCCAGTTGCCGGGTTCAAGAGGTTTTTGGGACGTTGAGTGAGGAAAGAGGAGGCCAAAGGCTTGGCGTTTGCTACCAACATAAAAGGCCTGACAGGTGCAGGCCTTTTAAGTTTGCGGGCCGGCCTCCACGAATGCCGCTGGATGGCGTCTTTGAAAAGAACCCATTACTGTCAAGTGGGTAATCATTGCTTGTGCTCAAGATTCCCGGGGAACCCAGGCGTTCACGAGGCTTCAAGCGTCGATTTCCCTTAGCATGGGTATCGGTTCTTTCAAATCGTGGCCATCCTGGCGTACATCGCAGGGGTTAGCCTGCAAGTTCATGTATATCACCACGGGTGCCGAAAGTCAAGCGCATCACTCAAAGAAGCTGTGAGCCATGGGCTATGAGTTGGGGCCGCCCTTTGCCCAAACACGACTCACAACTCACGGCTCATAGCTCATAGCTCATAGCTCATAGCTCATAGCTCATAGCTCATAGCTCATAGCTCATAGCTCATAGCTGCTAGAGGGTCCTGAGTTCGGCGCCCATGGCGCGGGTGAGGGCCTGAATCAGGGTCTTCTGGAAACCGTCGACCGTCTCGTGCTGTAGCGTGCCATCCTGGTCGCGGAATCTCAGCGACAAGGTGACACTTTTCTTTCCTGAAGGGATGCCCTTGCCCCTGTAGACCTCGACAAAGCGGATCTCTTCGAGCTCGGAGGGCGCCTGACCCTGGATCACGGTCACGATCTGGCTCCACTGAACCGGCTCGTCGATCACGACGGAAAGGTCTCGCTCGATGGCGGGGAACCGCGGAAGGGGTTTGAGCTTGCGGTCCTTGCCCGCCATGGCCATCAGTTCGTCGAAATCAATCTCTGCGGCCACAGGCTGGATGTGTTTGATGTCCACGGCCTGGTTGACCTGGTCTGAGAGCAGGCCGGCGACGCCCACCCGCTTTCCATTCACGCGGACCTCTGCGCCCGCTTCGGCCCAGCCCAGCGACAGGGGAACGAACTCGACCCGGGACTCGGGAATGAGCCTGTGGACGACCGCCTCCACCGCGGTTCGGAGCTGTCGGAGATCACCGTCTGCCACCAGGGCCAACTGGGTCCGTTCCACCGGCAGTCTGCCCTGTCCCTTTGCGGGCACGAACGTCGCGGCGATCTCGAAGACGCGGCAGGGCAGATTCTTGGCGTAGACATTGGTCTTCAGCACGCCCATGAGCGAGCCCAGCAAGGTCTTGCGCAGCAAATTGCCTCCCTTGCGCGCCGTGTCCCGGACAGACAAGGCCTCCGCCTCGCCGCCTTCGGAAAACAGGTCGGCCAGCATCTTGTCCACGAGGTCCACGTTGATGGTCTCGTAGTAGCCGCAGGCATTCAGTGCGCGGCCGACCTCCGCCAGGACCGCCTGCCGCCTGTCGCCCAGCGTGGCCCGAATGTGGATGGTGTCCCGCGTGGGCACCTTGTCGTACCCGACACACCTGGCCACCTCTTCGATGAGGTCGACTTCGCGATACACGTCGCTCCGCCAGGATGGGACCGTGCAGGCCACGGCGTCACCCTTCCGGCTGGGCTGGAAGCCGAGCGACTCCAGGATGGACAGGACCTGAGTGGCAGGGACGTCAATGCCGAGAAGGGCCCTCATCCGCTCCAGCCGCATCGCGGTCTGGATGACCGTGGGCCTTCGCGGAAAGGCGTCGACTACGCCCCTGGCCACGGTCCCGCCCGAGATCTGGACTATCAGTTGCGCGGTTCGGCGCGAGGCCCAGTCAATCTGTGAGATATCGACGATCCTGCCGAAGCGGTACGACGCCTCAGAGGGAAGGGCGAGTCTTCGCGAGGTCGTGCGGATGCTCACGGGGTCAAAGTGGGCGTCCTCCAACAAGATCGTCGTCGAGCGGTCATCCACCTCAGTGGCCAGACCACCCATCACTCCGGCCACGGCCACGGGCCCCTTGGGATCCGTGATCACGAGCATCTCGGGACTGAGCGAGCACTGCGTGCCGTCGATGCTCACGATCGTCTCTCCGGGCCGGGCCAGGCGGCACGATGATCCGGCCTTCGGCGATCTTGGTGTAGTCAAAGGCGTGCGGCGGCTGGCCGCACTCCAGCATGGCATAGTTGGTGGCGTCCACTACGTTGCTGACCGATCGCATGCCCACAGCATCGAGGCGCCTGACCATCCAATCGGGTGAGGGACCGACCCGGACGCCGTCGATGATCCTCGCTGTGTAGCGGCCGCAGAGATCCGGCTCGGCGATCTCCACGGAGACCTTCTGCGAGGCCTCGGTCTGGGACTCCGGATACTCGACCTGGGGCAGGCGAAGCGGTCTGCCGGCTGCACAGGCCAACTCCCGTGCGATGCCGATGTGGCCGAGGCAGTCTCCCCGATTGCTGGTGACCTCCACATCAATGACCCAGTCGTCGCCGACCTGTTCGATACTCTCGCAGGGGAACCCGCGGTCCATCAGGATCTGCGCGATGTGAGGGGCATCCATTCCAGCGTCCACGTAGTCATTGACCCAATTCAGCGATATCTTCATAGATGGCGTCCCTAAAACCGTGTCCAGCCAAAACCTTCAGGTTATCCACCCCGGCCCGGCCTGTCAACTCTATGCCCGGCTCCGCTCTTCCCTGGCAGCCGGGGTCCGGTATAATTGTGGTGGTCCTATTCTGGGTTCTGCGTTCTGAGTTCTGTGTTCTCTGTTGGGAGTTGTGTTTTCTTCGATGCAAAGGAAGGCCATGAAGAGACTCGAGGCCCTAGGTTGGCTGGTTGTAGCGGCTGCAGCGGGCAGCGGCTGCGTGGAGCGGACGATCAAGGTCAACACCTCGCCTTCGGACGCTACGGTCGTGCTCAATGACGAGCAGATCGGTCAGTCGCCCGTGACTGTGGCCTTCCAGTGGTACGGCGACTACAACGTACGGATCAGCAAGGAGGGGTACGAGATCCTGGCGACCCACCGGGCGATCAAGGCCCCGTGGTACGATGTCTTTCCGTTTGACTTCTTTGCCGAGGTCTTGTGGCCGGGCAGAATCGTGGACCGCTACGAGTGGACCTTCGATCTGCAGCCCCGCAAGCCTGTAGAGAGGAAGGACCTCATAGAGCGGGCGCAGTTGCTGCAGGAGCAGGAGGCAACGGACTAGGGGAAACACATCAAAGATCAAAAAGCAGAGATCAAAAACACAATGCAAAGATCAAAGAGGGCAAGGCTGGCTGCGTGAGGTTGATTTTCATTTTTTGATTTGTATCTTTGCTGTTTGATTCTTGATTTTTGATTTCTGGACAGGGTTCTCGCGGGATAGCTGCAATACGACTACAGCAGGTTCTCGCGGTACCAATCGATCGCCCGGCTGAGCCCCGTCTCGAAGCTCACGACCGGCTCGAAACCAATCAACTGCCGGGCCGCGCCGATATCCGCCAGCGAGTGTTTGATGTCTCCTGGCCGGCTGGGGACATACGTGGGCTGGACGTTGCGGCCCACGGCCCGATTGATCATGGCGATGATGGCGTTGACCGTGACCGCCTCACCACAGGCGATATTGACCACCTGGCCGGAGGTCTTCTTGGCCCGGGCCGCCAGGAGGTTGGCGTGGACCACGTTGTCGACGTAGGTGAAGTCGCGGCTCTGCTCGCCGTCACCGTATACGGTGGGCGACTGGCCCTTGAGGATCAGGGTGACGAATGCAGGGATGGCTGCCGCATACTGGCTGGTCGGGTCCTGATAGGGGCCGAAGACGTTGAAGTAGCGTAGCGAGATCGTCTCCAGCCCGTACACGCCCGCAAACACGGAACAGTAGTACTCACCCGTGAGCTTGCCGACTGCGTATGGCGACAGGGGGTTGGTCGCCATGGTCTCGATCTTCGGCAGAGTCGGCGTGTCGCCGTAGGCGGCTGAACTGGCCGCATAGACAAACCGCTTGACCCTGGCGTCCCGGGCAGCGAGGAGCAGATTGAAGGTGGCATCCACGCAGTGACGGTGCGTGAGGGCAGGGTCATCCACGCTCCTGGGCACAGACGGTAGCGCCCCTTGATGCAGCACCACGTCGACACCCTTCATGGCCGCACGGGCAACCTTGGAGTCGCCCATGTCGGCCTCCAGGAACTCCACGCGGTCCAGGATGCCGGCCAGGTTGGACTTCTTCCCGGTCAAGAGGTTATCCACCACCCTGACCGGGTGTCCTTCGGCCACGAGTCGCCTGCAGATGTTCGAGCCGATGAACCCTGCGCCGCCAGTAACCAGGAATCGCTCCATGGCAGACCGCTAGGAGGGTTTTGCAGCCGTCATGGCGTTGAGCCGCTTGGCCATTCTCGACTTCTTGCGTGCAGCCGTCTTCTTGTGCATGGTAGTGCTCGCTGCGGTCTGATCCAGGCGTTTGACCAACAGCCGGAACTCCTCGGTCGCGACCTTGACGTCCGTGCCGGCCACAGCAGTCTCGAACTTCTTGAGCTGGGTCTTCACCTGACTCTTGCGGGCGCGATTGATCGCCCGGCGTTTGACATTCTGCCGGACCCTCTTCTTGGCGGATAGCGAATGAGCCACGTCAATCTCCTAAACAATACCTCTGTTCACACGATGCACCGTGAATTGGGACACTATACGGGATTCGACCCCCGCGATCAACCTTTTTTCCTACAACCTGAGGCAGAGGCATCAGGTGCCACGAAGCCTGGCGATCCGGGCTCCCAGGTCCTTGTAGGCGAAATCCAACTGTGCGATCTTGCGGTAGATCTCCAGGGCCTTCTCTGACTCGCCCATCTCCTCGTGGGTACGGGCCAGGTTGTAGCGGAGTTCCTTGCCGATAGTGTCGTCCCTGGTTTCATGCTCGTTCAGGGCGGCTGCAAAGACGTCCAGGGCGTCCTGCCGCCACCCCTTGAGGAAGAAGCAGGTCCCGATCTGATTCATGGCCGCAATCCGCCGGCCGGGGTCCTTCTGGGCCTCCTGGAAGAGGGGGATCGCCTCGTCCAGGCGGCCTTCCTTGACCAGGCGAAGGCCGTACTCGAACTTGAGCTTCAGATCCGTGGGGTAGTTCTGCACGGCCAGGCGGTAGTGCTCGAGCTCGGCTGCCTGGAGCTGTCCAGTGACCTGCTCGACTGCCGCCTTGGCCTTGACATCGTTGGGTTTGGCCTCCAAGGCGGTCTTGGCGGCGTGCAGCTTGCGGTTCAGGTGCCTGATGCGGATCTGACCTGCACGATGGCGATAGCTGTAGTCGCTGAGCCGCTGGGACGCGGCCTCCAGGAGCAGGATGGCCTCCTCATCCCCCGCGTCGGTCTCGAGGTCTGCCAGACTGGAGGCCAGGCCATGGATGTTCTTGGCCAGGCTGGGATCTTCAGCATAGGCCTTGCGGGCCTCTCCGATTGCCGCCTGGCGCCAGTCTTCGGTCTTGATCAGCCTTTCCTGGGCATAGAGCAGGGCCTGCTTGTGAGGGTCCTTGATCGACTTGCGGAAGTCCCCTTCGCCGTCGTACTTGCCCCGGGACATCGTCAGCTCAGCCGAGAGGTTCTTGAACTCCTCGGCGAGGGGGCGGTCTTCAGGCCTCATCTGGACCGCCCGCTGGCAGGCAGCGGCGGCCTTGTCCCACTGGCCCAGGCCCTTGTATGAGTCCTTGAGCAGCAGATAGACCTGGAAGGACGGCCGTTCCAAGGCGTTGTTGGTCTGGAAGAGGTAGTTGGCGATCCAGGTGGCGGTCTTGACAAGGCCGCCTGTCACCGCTCCCTTGAGCATCGCCTCCGCGTAAGGCAGGTGAGACGGGTCCTTGGCAAAGAGGAACTCGGCATTGAGCATTTGCTCCAGGGGGGTCTTGCCCCGAAGCAGCTTGGTCCTCTCCACGATCGACGGCTTCTTGCCTCCCTTGGCCTGTCTCTGCATCCCCAGCCTGATCAAAGGCAGGTGCCCCTCCTCCAATGCCTCGGGCGCCCTTCGAAGGCCCTCCACGTACAGGTCGATCGCATAGTCGAGGTTGCTGCCTGCTGCTGCGTCCGCGGCCTTGGCGAAGAACTGCTGGGCAGCCGCGAGGTTGGGGTCTTCGACCTCCCGCACCTGGGGTTTCTCTTCCACGGTCACGGCGTCGTCGGGGATGACCAGGCTGTCCGAGAGGTCTGCGCCAGAGGCCCTCTCGAGGTCCAGGTCGAGCTGCACAAGACCATCCTGGCGAACGGTCAGATTATGCTTGTGGGACAGGTCCCGCATCTGCCTGTGCAGGCTCCGGTCCTTGGGCCTGAGTTTGATGGCCTTCTGACACGCAGACATGGCGCGATCATAGGCGCCCACTGCGGCATACGCGTCCTTGAGCAGAAAGTACAGCCGAAGGGCGGGCTTGGCTGACCGGTTGTTGGCCAGGAACATCAAGTCCGCCATCCAGGTCGCCGTCCTCTTGAATCCACCCACGACTGCGGCGCGGAGGAGCGTCTCCGCGTAGGACAGGTGCTCCGGGTGCTTGGCCAGCAGGTATTCCGCAGTCAGCATGACCTCCAGCGCGGTCTTGCCCTGCTTCAGCCGTAAGGCCTCCTCCTCCGTGGGCAGCGACGCTCCGCTCTCTCGCCTGCGCACGGCCACCAGCCTGAGTTCGATGTGGGCGTCTACGGCCTCAGGTTCCAGACGAAGGCCCTTCAGGTAGGCGTCGATGGCAGCGTCGAATTCCCGGGCCTCTGACGCCCGGCGGGCCTGCTCGAACCAGGCAGCAGCATCCTTCGCTGCAGGCGAATCGTCTTGCACCATAATGAGGAGTCCATCCTGTGTTGATCAGATCACTCTGAGAGACCATCTCAGAACCTGTTTCGTAGCGAGATCGAGCGAGGAGCCCGGGGGCAAGGCGGAGGCGGAGAAGGCTCGGAGGCGTGCTTGTCGGCACGTCGAGAACCTTCTTCGCCGACAACGCAGCCCCAGGGCTTCGCAGCCGATCGTAGTAGATACAGGTTTTGAGATAGTCTCTTGGCCCTATCCTATTGTCAGACCGGAGGATGTCAATGGGTTATTGCGGCGGCCTAGTCTCTTGCAGCGAAGGCGCCCATATGGTAAAAATGAACGATAGTAGTCCCGGTCTGTCGCAAGGGACGCCCCCGGAGCAAGGGTGACTGAGTGGATGCACGCGTTGGAGGATAGCACGATGAAGAAGATGACGACTTGGCTCCTGATCTGCCTCGTGGTGGGATTGTCGAATCCAGCCTACCCAGTCCCCTACAGGCCTGATGACCACACGGTCCATCTCTATCACTTCGATGGCAACGGCCAGGATAGCGCGGCCAACGGAGCGATCGAGCTGATCCTGGGTGGGGGCGCCACCGCGTCAGACAGCAAGTTGCCGGGATTGGGACAGGCCCTCTACACCTATGAAGGGACTGCGGCGACAGGGGTGGTCTTGCCCAATGCAGGGGCAGCGGCGGCCACTGCCATCGGCTCGCTCCTGGGCACCAACGGGTCCTTCACCATCGAGGCCCTGGTTTACTCGGCCTTTGGTCTTGGGGCCATCCCCAACAACATGCAGATCGTCTCCGGCGAAGGCGATGGAGCCCGGGGCTGGCAGTGGCGTGTGGAGACCGGCGGCAACCTGGTCTTCATCAAGCTGACCGGCACCCAGCAGACGATCACCGTGCCGCTGCCCAAGGAAGGGCCCCATGCCTTTGTCGCCAACAAGTGGTATCACGCGGCGGTCACGTACAACGGCCAGCCCGGCACGGACGGCAACATGCGGTTCTACTGGACTAGTTTGGACGCGGGCGTCTCCGCGGCGGTCGAACTGGGCTCGGCCAACCTGTCTGCGAACCTGGATGCCGCCACAGCCCCCAACTTCGTGGTGGGCAACGAGGGCCGCGACTTCAACGGCCGGACGGAGAACTGGGAGGGCTGGATAGACGAGGTTCGCATCAGCGACATTGCCCGCAGCCCGGCAGAGATGATTCCCCGCATCGTCGGTGCTGCAGCGGCCTCTTCGCCGGTTCCCTCGGACAAGGCCACCGACGTGGTCAGGGACGTGGTCCTGAGCTGGACCTCGGGTGACTTTGCCAAGACTCACGACGTGTACTTTGGGACGGTTTTCGACGACGTCAACACCGCCAGCAGGATCAGTGCGAACGGCGTGCTGGTCAGCCAAGGGCAGGATGCCAACACCTGCGACCCTGCCGGCCTGCTGGACTTCGGCCAGACCTACTATTGGCGGGTCGACGAGATCAACGCCGCGCCCGACAGCACCCTCTTCAAGGGTGGCGTCTGGAGTCTCACCGCCGAGCTGTACGGCTTTCCCGTCAAGCCCGTCAAGGCCACGGCCTCGAGTTCATTGACCTCGGCGATGGGACCGGACAAGACGATCGACGGCTCAGGTCTCGACAGCCTCGATCAGCATGGGACCACCTCTTCGCAGATGTGGCTCAGCAAGAAGAACGTTTCACCCATCTGGATTCAGTACGAGTTCGACGCGGTCTACAAGCTGCACCAGCTCTGGGTGTGGAACTCCAATCAACAGGTCGAGCAGTCGGTGGGCTTTGGCGCCAAGGACGTGACCATCGAGACCTCGCTGGACGGGGCCGCCTGGACTGCGGTACCCAATGTCCCGCAGTTCGCGCAGGCCAGTGCTGACGCTTCCTACGTCCACAACACCACGGTGGACTTCGTCGGCGTGCAGGCCAAGTTCGTCAAGCTGACTATCGCGACCAACTGGGCGGATGGAAACAAGCAGGCCGGGCTCAGTGAGGTCCGGTTCTTCTACGTGCCGGTCAAGGCCTTCTCGCCGAAGCCTGCCTCTGGCGCGACCTCCGTGGCCCTGGACTCTGTCCTGAGCTGGCGGCCTGGCAGGGAGGCGGCCCGGCACGAGGTGGCCGTGGCGAGCGATGCCACTGCGTTGGGCAACGGCACGGCGACCGTCAAGACCGTCACCGACCGCAGCCTGGGGCTGGCAGCCCTGGGCCTCGAATACGGCACGACCTACTACTGGAAGGTCAACGAGGCCAATGACGCGGCGACCCCAAAGTCCTGGGAGGGCGACGTGTGGACCTTCTCCACGCCCGAGTACGCCGTCGTGGATGACTTTGAGGCCTACAACGATACCTGCAACAGGATCTTCTTCGCCTGGTTGGATGGATTTGGACACAATGGGTCGAAGGACTGCGGCGTCGCGCCCTCAGCGGGCAATGCCAGCGGCTCGACCGTAGGCAACACCGACCCGCCGTTTGCCGGACGTACGGTCGTGCACGGTGGACGTCAGTCCATGCCGCTGGCCTACGACAACACAAGCGGCAAGGCCACGTCTGAGGCCACCCGTACCTTCGAACCCGCCCAGGACTGGTCCGTGGGCGGGGCCAAGACCCTGATGCTGTTCTTCCATGGTGCAGGCGACAACGGCGCAGGCCAGTTGTACGTGGCCGTCAACGGCGTCAAGGTGGTCTACGCCAGCAGCGTCAACAGCCTGGCCATCCCCATGTGGAAGCAATGGAACATCGACCTGGCGGCAATGGGCGTCGACCTGAAGGCCGTCAAGACCCTGGCCGTGGGCGTGTCAGGGGCCGGCAAGGGCATCCTCTACGTCGACGATATCCGGCTGTACAGATCTGCGCCCGGCCCGGTGCAGCCTGCGGATCCCGGCGCCGCCAGTCTGGCGGCCTACTACAGGCTGGAAGGCGACGTGAAGGATGCCTCAGGCCATGGCCTCGATGGCGTGGCACAGGGCACGCCCGCGTACGTCGATGGACCCAGCGGCTACGGCAAGGCCCTGCAGTTTGACGGCCTCGATGACGAGGCGGATCTGCCGGTCGGCACGTTGATCAGCGGCCTGACCAGTTGCACGGTCACGACGTGGGTCAACTTCCCCGGCACGGGCAACGGCTCCTGGCAGCGGATCTTCGACTTCGGCACAGGCCCCACGGCCTACATGTTCCTGACGCCTCGCCAGGGCACCAGTGGCTCCGTTCGGTTTGCCATCACGACCAACGCAAGCGCCGGCGAGTCCGGCATCAACTCGCCGGCCACGCTGCCGGCTGGCTGGCACTCCGTTGCGGTGGTGATCGACGGTACGGCCAAGACCCTGCAGCTCTGCCTGGACGGCGATGTCGTGGCCAGCGGTGCGACCAACACCGTTCCCAAGGACCTGGGCAAGACCAATCAGAACTGGCTGGGCCGGTCTCAGTACACGGCAGACGCCTACTTCACCGGCACACTAGATGAATTCCGGATCTACAACCGCGTGTTGACAGCCGGCGAGATCCGCCACCTGGCTGGAGACCGCTGAACCCTTGATCATTGACGGTTTTTGGTCGTCGAACCCTTCATTCGCCGCCAGGGGCCCGGCAAACGGGCTTGACAGGCCGTGGGGTGCCACTACACTGCTCGGGTAGATGGAACGAACGGCCGAACGTGATCGCGCAACCGATGGATCGACTGCACAGGCGGCTGGCCAGGAACGCCAGGTGGGCTCGTTGGCGTTCCTCAAGGACGACCCGCAGCAGTTGCGTCTGCAACTGTCCGGTCGCCTGGACGTCCATACCGTCGGGCGGCTCTGGGGGGAGGCGGCGGACGGCATACGGGCCTCGGCATGCCCCCGGATCATCCTCGACGCCTCGGCGCTCTCATACTGCGATGGGGCAGGCGCGGGGTTCCTGACCTATCTGACCCACGTGGCCAGCCTGGTGGGCAAAGAGCTTCAGATCGTCGGGTTGGCAGGGCCGTGGCAATCACTGGTCCTGTCAGGAGGCCAGCCGAGGCCTCCTGCTCGACAGACTCCCAGGGCGCGACCCATTGAGCTGCTCGGCAGCAAGGTCGCGGCAGCCACTAGCGACCTCTACGCCCAGGTGGCGTTCATCGGCCGGATCTGCGAGGCGGCTGTCCAGCAGGCCCGCCAGTTCAGACGCTTCCGATGGCCGGATTTCCTGATGGTTCTCGAGCTGGGCGGGGTCAACGCAGTGGCGGTCGTCTCGATGCTGGGCCTCCTGTTCGGTCTGATCATGGCCTTCAGCTCGGCCATGCCTCTGCGGCGATTTGGAGTGGAGATCTACGTGTCTGACCTGGTGGCCGTCGCCCTGGTCAGGGTCCTGGGTCCCTTCTTGACTGCGGTGATCCTGACCGGCAGGACCGGCTCCGCGTACGCCGCGGAGATCGGGACCATGAAGATCAACAACGAGCTGGACGCCCTGGAGGTGATGGCGATCGATCCAGTTCGATTCCTGGTGGTACCGCGGGTGCTGGCCCTCACCCTGGTGACGCCGCTGCTGGCCACGATCACCAACCTCGTGGGATTGGCGGGCTGTGCCATCGTGATCTTGTCGCTGGGCTACCCGCTGGCCACGTACTGGGCACACGTGAGGGACATCCTGTCGGCCGGCGACCTCGTCGTGGGCCTCGTCAAGTCACTCGTCTTCGGCGGGCTGGTGGGGACCATCGGGTGCCTGCGAGGCCTCCAGACCCAGAGCGGACCCGGCGCAGTGGGCCAGGCGACCACGCGGGCCGTGGTCAGCTCCTTGGTGACCCTCGTGCTGGCAGAGGGGGTCTTTGCAGTGACGCTCTACTTGTTGGACATATAGCCCATGAACCAGCCAGGATCCGCAGGTATACAGACCCCCCAAGGGCCACCGCAGGCGAGGCTCGATCGGCCTCTCATCCGGGTGGAGAACCTGACTGCAGGGTATCATCAGGGCGTGGTGATCCAGGATGTGAGCTTCGAAGTAGCCGCCGGCCAGATTGTGGCCATCGTGGGCGCATCCGGATGCGGCAAGAGCACGCTGCTCAATTGCATGATAGGCCTGCTGCCGCCCATGGCGGGCGCAGTCAGGATCGACGGCGGGGACCTGGTGACTGCGGGCGACGTGCAGCGGAGGCAGATCCTGTCCACCTTGGGGGTGGCCTTCCAGAGCGGGCGCCTGTTCGGCTCCATGACTGCCCTGGAGAACGTGGCCCTGCCGCTGGAGGAGTTCACGGATCTGCCGGCTGAGGCCATCGAATGGATCGCGGCTGCCAAGCTGAGGCTTGTGGGCCTGGAGGGATTCGAGGGGTACATGCCCAGCGAGCTCAGTGGAGGCATGTGTAAACGGGCGGCCCTGGCCAGGGCCATGGCCCTCGACCCGAAGATCCTGTTCCTGGATGAGCCGTCCGCAGGGCTGGATCCCGTGACTGCCGCCCATCTGGATCGGCTGATCCTCCAGTTGTCGCGTGGTCTGGGCGTGACGTGCGTGATGGTGACCCACGAGCTGGCGAGCATATTCGCCCTGGCCGACTGGGTGATCTTTCTGGACAAGACCGTGCGGGGGATCCTGGCCCAGGGCAGGCCCTCGGAACTCAGCGAGGATCGGACGAAGCCGGCGGTCTGGCAGTTCTTCCACAGGGCCACCGAGGACATGGAGAGCATCAAACCATGAACAGCAAGGCCAACCACTTCAAGATCGGGGCGTTTGTCCTGGGTACAGGGGTCCTGGTGATCGCCGGCATGGTGGCGATCGGGACCCGGACATTCCGCAAGGACGTGATCTGGATGGAGACCTACATCAATGAGTCCGTTCAGGGGCTCAACGAAGGCTCTGCCCTGATGCACCGGGGCGTGGCCATCGGCCGGATCGAGCGGATCACGTTTGTGCCGCTGGAATACCCCATGGAGCCCAACAGCCCGTGGTTCGAGCAGTACAGCCGGTACGTCATGGTCCTCATGTCCGTGGAGCGGTCCAAGATGCCGGGGATCAGCGGCGGCCCCACGGCCTTTCATGCGATGATGGCCAGGGAGATCCAGAACGGGCTGCGGCTCAAGCTCACCTACCAGGGCATCACGGGGCTTCTGACGCTGGAGACGGACTACGTGGACCCGATTCGCAACCCCGCGCTCTCGGTCCCGTGGGAGCCGCACTCGCTCTATGTCCCCTCCGCGCCCAGCGTCGTCACCAACTTCACGCGGGCGGTGGACAACGTGTTCCAGCGGCTCGAGAAGCTCGATATCGAAGGGTTGTCTGAGAGGATGGCCAGGGCCTTGGATTCCATCGACAGGGCGGCCAACGAGGTCAAGCTGGGGGACGTCCGCCAGGCGGTCGTGACGTTGGCGGAGGACCTTCGCCAGACCAACCGCCAGATCCAGCAGGCCCTGTCCTCGCAGACGCCTCCGCCGGGCACCGTTCCACGGGCGGTCCAACAATTCACGGACGCCCTGGCTCGGATCGAACAACTGGTCGCCCGCCACGAGGTGGACATCGAGAAGATCATGGTTGACCTGCGGACCGTGGCCGCCAACCTGCGTGACCTGTCGGAGTCACTCAAGAACGATCCGGCCAAGATCCTGCTGTCAGGTCAGCCGTCCCGCTCGGAGGTCGTCAAATGAACGCGTACTGTCTGTCTCGCAATGCTCAGCCTTGGGCCCGGTGGATGATGATGGGGTGCCTGCTCTGGACGGCAGGCTGCAGGGTCGGGACGCGATCGTCTGCAGACACCAGGACCTTCCTGCTGCAACTCGATCCCGGGAGCGAGGGACGGGCGGCGGCGCCGAGTCTCCCCCTGCGGATCCGACCGTGCCGCGTGGCTGCGCCCTTTGCCGGCCGCAGCCTGGCCTACAGGCTCACGGCCGTGCAATACGAGTACGATCTCTACAACACCTACCTGGTGCCCCTGAGCGACCAACTGGATGACGCCCTCTATCGGTGGCTGGAGGGGGGCGTGGGGGCGGCCTCGAACAGGGCGGTCTACACCCTGGACCCCTACCTGGAGACGCTGACTGCCGAGTTCGAAGACTCGAATCGGCCCACGGCCTTGGCCCGCATCCGCGTCGTCCTGACCCGTGCAGATCCCAATGGAGGGCCAGACTCGGTGGCCTATCGCAGGACCCTGGCCGCCCGGGTCGACCTGCAGACCAAACCCAGTGCGGAGCAGGTGGTGGCTGCCTTCAGCACCTGTATCCGGCACATCCTGGGCCAGTTGAGGAGTGACCTGGCGGCCATGGCCGTGGAGGAGGGGAAAAAGGAGAGGTCCGCCAAGGTGTCCCTTGCGGAATGACGGACTGCGGGTATAATGCAACAACTCGACTTTCCAGAATGCAGTCTTAAGCTGTCTCGATTCGGTGAGGTGTCAGGATCATGGAAAACCATCGTAAGAGTTACGCCAAGCGCGCCCGCAAGTGTGGCTTCCTGGCCCGCCAGCGCACATCCAAGGGCCGCCTTACACTGTCCAACAAGCGCCGCGTGGGCCGGAGCACCAACGTCAGGAAGAAGTTCGAGTAGCCATTGCGTTACTCCGTCGCCCCGTACTTGCGGAGAAGATCGGCGATCGCCTGATTGCCCTGGCGATCAGCCACGGCCAGGGGGGTCTGACCCATGGAGTCCTTCAGATGGGTCTGTGCCTTGGCTGCCAACAGGATGCGTACCATGTCCTCCTGCCCGCTCTTGGCCGCGTAGTGGATCGCCGTCGCGCCGGCCGAGTCCGCCACGTTCAGCGCAGCACCCCTCGTGATGAGCAGTTGAACCACGTCCTGGTGCCGCATCACCACTGCACAGATCAAGGGGGTGATGCCCTTGTTGTCGGCCGAGTCGAGGGCCGCGCCCTTGTCCAGCAACAACTGGGCTGCCTCCGCATGGCCTGCCAGGGCGGCCATGTGCAGGGCCGCATGGCCATCGCTGGTGGTCAGATTGGGATCTGCACCCTTGGCGAGCAGGAGTCTCAGGATCTCGGTCCGCCCCTCGCTGGCTGCGAAGTGCAGGCCCGTCCATGCTGATTCCGTCTCACCCTGGGCATCGGCGGCCGGGCCACCCGTCTTCGCGTTGACTTGCGCGCCGCCGTCCAGCAGCAGCGAGACCACGGGTTGGTGGCCGGCATACGTGGCCCTGTGCAAGGCGGTCCAGCCTTCCCGGTCCTCTGCATTGACCGTCTCGGGCGCGCTCGAGAGGAGTCTCTGCACCTCCTCGACGTTACCTTTGGCGGCCGCTGCCTGAAGCGAGCCGTGGGGCGAGGAACAGATTCTCGCAATCAGCACGATCAGCAGCAGCATGATGGCCAACCCCAGGAGCTTCTGAATGGTGTTGAGTCGATTCTGCATTGTGGCCATGCCTCCATGCGAGAAGTCATCAGACAGGCGAGTCACATCGTATGCCTCGGGCCGTCCTTGCCGACCGACCATAAATGATGAATAGTCAATAGTAAATAGGAAATAGGAAATCTATAATCCTCCCATGCTCCGGTCCTCCAGGCGCGCGGCTCTGTACACCAAGCTGACCACATTGGTCGGTGCGGGGATTTCGTTGCTTCGGGCCCTGGACGCCGCAAGCGGAGGCGAGCGGGGGCCGGTCCGCGGGGCCCTCGCCGACATCCGGCAATCCGTGTCAAAGGGAATGGGTCTGGCCGAGGCAATGGGGCGGCACGGCTCGCTGTTCGGGACCTTCGACAGGGTCCTGATCGAGGCGGCCGACGCCTCCGGAAACCTGGAGACCTGCTTCAAGATGCTGGCGGACTGGTACCAGTTCCTGCACAGGATGCAGTGCATCGTCCTGACGGGATTGGTCTTGCCACTGGCCATCCTCCATATCGCGGCCTTCATAGTGCCCATCCCCTCCCTGGTGCTGGGACAGGTCACCGTCTGGAGATACCTTGCGGCGGTGGCCTGCACGCTCTCCATGTTCTATGGTCTGGCGGCCCTGATTGCGGCGGTGGTATGGCTGACCCCGCGGTGGGCGCCGCTCCGGGGCCTGCTGGACGTCATCGTGCTGCGGATTCCCGTGTTGGGTAGGGGGATACGGGAGCTGTCGATCTCCAGGTTCTGCCGCGCGTTCAACATGCTCTACAAGGCGGGCGTCCCCATCTCACAGTGCCTTGACAAGGCCCCCCAGGTGGCAGGCAACGTGAGGGTGGCTGCCCTGTTCGAAGGGGGCGGCCGGGCCGTGGCCCAGGGTCGGCAGGCCAGCGAAGGGTTGTCTCGCGGCTTGGCCACCGAGTACCGCGACCTGTGGCAGATCGGGGAGGAGAGCGGCCGTCTCGACCACAGCATCGACAAGATCGCGGAGATCTCCGCTGACCGCGCGGATCTGTGGCTGACCGAGTTCGCCCGATGGCTGCCCAGGCTGGTCTACTTCGCGATCATGGTCATGATGGCCCTTCAGATCCTCAAAATGGCGGGCAGCATCGGGTCGGCCTACAACATCGGCGACCTCTAAGGCCCTCTCACCGAAAGCCCTGGCCGGGGATCCTTCGAAAGAAGAAGGAGAACCGAAGGAGTTTCTTGCCGCGAATGCCGCGAATGCACGCGAATGGCTGTCGCCGCCTCGGCAAGTTGGCCTCACTCGTGGCGTCGCCGTACGCGACGCTTCGCGTCTGCCGGTACGCTGTCGCGTACCGGGCGAGCTGCGCGGGTCTCCGCTTGGTCAGGCAAGCCTGCCCCGCGTAGACCTGCTTGCTCGCATGCGTACGGCTTGATTCGCTGGCTGGGGTTCCACTGGGCCGTTTTCTTGATGGGAAGGATCTCCCGCCCGCAGTGTAAGCCGCATGATCACGGCGGAGCCGTGGATCAGGCGGCGAAGCCACGAACACCTCGTATCTCTCGACCCCGCGTCAGCATTCGCGTGCATTGGCGTTATTCGCGGCAAGGAGTCCTTCAGTCCTGGTCTGGGATTGACCCACGGGGTCTGAGACGGTACACTCATCGTCTTTGTACGCCAGACCAAACGTGACGGACTTGCGCCTGGCGGCTTCAGAGAAACCCTTGGTACGAGGATGAGCACATGATCATTGTCATGAAACCGGGTGCAACGGAGAATCACGTCCAGCACGTGGTGGATCTGGTGCGTGAGTATGGCCTTCGGGAACACCTGATCTATGGAACCGACCTGACGGTCATCGCCTGCCTGGGCGACAAACGGATGGTGGACAAAGACGCCATCGAGAACGCGCCGATGGTGGAGCGGATCGTTCCCATCCTCGCCCCCTACAAGAGGGCCTCCCTGGAGGTCAAGCAGACCAGGACCGTGGTGGAGATCGGGCCCGAACATTTCCCGATGGGCGGCCCGCAGATTGGAATCATCGCGGGACCCTGCTCCGTCGAGAGCCGCGACCAGGTCCTGGAGACCGCAGAGGCCATGCGCAAGATTGGGTGCGTGGGGCTCAGGGGTGGGGCCTTCAAGCCCAGGACGAGCCCTTACAGCTTCCAGGGCATGGGCGAAAAGGGCCTCAAGATCCTGGCCGAGGCCCGCGAGAAGACAGGCTTGGCCATCGTCACCGAGGTGATCGGCGTGGAGCAAGTGGACGCCTGCGTCGAGTACGCCGACGTCCTTCAAGTGGGCGCCCGCAACATGCAGCACTATCCGCTGCTGGAGGCGGTCGGCAAGACCCAGAAGCCGGTGCTGCTCAAGCGGGGCATGTGCGCCCAACTGGACGAGTTTCTGCTCGCTGCCGAGTACATCATGAACGCCGGCAATCCGCAGGTCATCCTGTGCGAGCGTGGTGTTAGGACCTTTGAGCAGTACGTCCGCAACACCCTGCCGCTGGCCAGCGTGCCTGAGCTCAACAGCAAGACACACCTGCCCGTGATCGTGGATCCCTCCCATGGCACCGGTCACGCCCACCTGGTGCCTGCCATGTGCAGGGCCGCAGTGGCTGCCGGCGCCGACGGGCTGATCATCGAGTGCCATCCCGATCCCGAGCACGCGGCCTCAGACGGCGGACAGTCCATCACGCCCGAGGTGCTGGGCAACGAGATGGACGTCCTCAAGCGAATCTCGCAGGCCGTCGGCAGGACACTGTAGGGGCCTCGACAGGTCCGCGTCGCAGGCTTGAGAGCTGAGCCCACATGGAAGAGGACGTATTGGGATTGATTGCCGGAGGAGGCAGGCTGCCCTTCCTGGTCGCTGCCGGCGCCAGGAAGGCGGGACTGACGGTAGTCTGTGTGGGGTTCGCTGGCTCAGTGGACGGGAAGCTGGCCGGAGACGTGGACGTCTTCTACGCCGTTAACGTGGCAAGGCCGACGGGTTGGATCCGGAGGCTCCGCAGGCACGGGGTCTCCCGGACGATCATGGTCGGCCACGTGGCCAAGTCCAGGCTCCTGAGCCCCTGGAAGATCGTGCGACACCTGCCGGACTGGAGGGCCTTTCGGGTCTACTATTGGAGATTGCGGGGAAAGGACAGACAGACGGACTCCCTGCTGACTGCGCTGGCCGACGAGCTGGCCTCGGGCGGAATCGTCCTGGAGGACTCCACGATGTACTGCAAGGATCACTTGGCCACAAAGGGGGTGTTGACGACTCACCAACCCTCCAGCCAGGCTGACATCGATTTTGGCTGGCAGATCGCGAAGAAGGTGGGCGAGCTGGATATCGGCCAGGCCGTGGCAGTCAAGGATCGCCAGGTCATTGCCGTCGAGGCGATCGAGGGGACTGCCGAGATGATTCAGCGGGCAGGACAGTTCTGCAAGGCCAAGGGTTGGACCTTGGTGAAGACCGCCAAACCCCGGCAGGACCCGCGATTCGACGTTCCTTGCGTGGGGCCCGACACCATCCGCAGCCTGGCCCAGAACGGCGGACGATGCCTGGTCGTGGAGGCCGACAAGACCATCATCCTGGACAAACCGCAGACCCTCGACCTCGCCAACCAGTTGGGTATCGCTGTGGTGGCCATTTGAGAGTCGGCTGGCCGGGCCTCAGTATCTGGCAGGGCGAGCACAGAGTCCCTCCTGTACATTGCTAGGATAGGAATAGGTTCCTGGGCGCCCATGGCCTTTCTTGTGGCCCTGGCCTGTGGTTGCGTTGGCCAGGAGAACTGAAGGAGGTTTAGGCCGCTAACCCCGCCAACTCCGCGAACGGCTGCCGCCGTGGGCGGGAGGCTGGACTTGGTCGTGGCATGGCCGTACGCGACGCTTCGCGTCTACCGGAAGGCCATGCCTTCCGGGCGATCTTCGCTGCTCTCCGCTTGGGCAAGCGAGCTTGCCCCGCGTAGAGCAGCTCGCTCGCATGCGTACGGCTCAGACTGTGTGCGGAAGTCCCGGTGTGCTATCCTTCTGAGACTATGGAGAAGGCAGCTCCACTGCAGCTTGAGCCGCAAGATCGAGGCCGAGGAAGGGGACGCGTTCCAGCCAGTCACGCCCGCGACTGCATCGGTCTGTCCGCCTGCGGCGGATCACAGAGAACCTACGTCTCTTAGAGGCCGACTTTTGCGATTGCCCTGCAGTATTTTAGGTGGAGACTTGTTGGCGGCCCCGAAATCAGCTTAAATACTGGGATAGTCTCCAGGGCTTGGATACGACAGACAGTAGCGTTTTGAAAGGGGCATCTGCATGGCGGACCTGAAGACACTCGGAGACGCGATCGTCAAGGGAGATCAGAACACCGCGGTCAAGATCACCAAGGAGGCGATCGCTGAGAAGATGGCGCCCAAGACCATCCTGGATGAGGGGTTGATCGCCGGCATGGACGTCATAGGCAAGAAGTTCGCCAAGAACGAGATCTTCATCCCCGAGATGTTGTTTGCGGCCAGGGCCATGAAGGCAGCCATGGCCTTGCTGGAGCCCGAGCTGGTGAAGGCCGGGGTCAAGCCGATCGGTAGGTTCCTGATCGGCACGGTCAAGGGCGACCTGCACGACATCGGCAAGAATCTGGTGGCCATGATGCTCAAGGGCGCCGGCTTTGAGGTGATCGATCTGGGGACCGACGTCTCGCCCCAGAAGTTCGTCGAGCAGGCCAAGGCCAAACAGGCCCAGTTCGTGGGCATGAGCGCGCTGCTCACCACCACCATGCCGTCCATGGAACAGACGGTGAAGGGCTTGAAGGCGGCAGGCCTGTCCACCAAGGTCCTGATCGGCGGTGCGCCCATCACCCAGGCCTATGCGGACAAGATTGGCGCAGACGCCTATGCTGCGAATGCGGCCGAGGCCGTGGAAGCGGCCAAACGCCTTGTGGCCTGATGCGACCGATCCGAGACAGGAACCTGGCCGAGCTGCTCATGCAGCTTCGGTTCTCGCCGGAGGGAAAACGTTACAAGCAATTGGAGGCCACGGAGCAGCTCATTGCCCTGGTCGACGAGACGAAGGATTACCCCTTCGAGTTCGTCCATTTCCGAATCACAGGGTTTCATCCCAGCGACGCGATGGAGCCCTATGCCATCCGCGGGAAGGATCTGCTGGACGATCTGCGGGTCTTTGTCACCCGGCTGAGTGCCATCGCGGCGCCGCATGCCCTCGATCAACGCGAGAGGGTGTACGCGGTCGAGGAACTGGCCCGCACCCTGGAGATATCCACCAAGACCCTCCACCGATGGAGGCGGCAGGGGCTCGTCGTCCGGCGGTTCGTCTTCAGAGACGGCACCAAGCGACTGGGCGTCCTGCAATCCTCGGTAGACCGATTCATCGAGGCCAAGGGCGAGCGCGTGGCCAAGGCCCGCCGGTTCGCCCGTCTGACGGAACCTCAACGGCAGCAGATCGTGGAATTGGCCAGGTCGTTGGCAGGCCAGGGGTCGTCCTCAAGGCACCAGATCATCGGCCAGGTCGCTGCGCAGACCGGTCGCGCCCGTGAGACGATCCGCTACACCCTGCTCAAGCACGAAAAGGCCCATCCAGAGCAGCCCATCACGGACCGGCCCAAGGGCGTCATCGGGATTCATGACGCGCACCAGCTCTATGATCTCTACAGGCAGGGGACACCGGTCCAGGCCCTGATGGATCAGTTCCATCGGAGCCGCAGCTCGGTGTACCGGATCATCAACCAGCGGCGGGCCTCGGCATTGCTGTCCCGGAAGATCCAATTCGTCGCCAGCGACGAGTTCCTGGACGAGAAGGCCAGGGAGGCGATCCTGAGCGAGGCGGTCGAACTGCCCGTGATGGATGGGCCACGGCCTCTCTCTTCGCCCGAGGTCCTGGGCGAGCACCTGATGCCCGAGTATCTCCAGGTCCTCAAGGATGCGCCGGCCCTCAACACCACGATGGAGCGAAACCTGTTCCGCAAATACAACTGCCTCAAGTTCCTGGCGCACGAATTGAGGTCCCACATCAATCTGTCCAGCCCTCCCAGCGATACACTCAGCCGGATCGAGGCCTATCTTGGAGAAGCGGACGCCATCGAGCGGACCATTGTGGGGGCCAACCTGAGACTGGTGGTCGGCATTGCCAGCAAACACTCGGCCAGCGGTCCGCACTTTGCGGAGTTGGTCAGCAAGGGCAACTATGCCCTGATCACTGCAGTCCAGGAGTTTGACTACACCAAGGGCGTCCGGTTCGGCAAGCAGGCAGCCCTCAGCATTGCCAAGGAATATGCCAAGACCTCGGGGCGGAGCACCGAGCTCAGCCGCGAGAAGGCCGCGTCGATCGCTACGATCCAGCGGCAGCTTCGACAGACCGCGGACATTGCGGCCATCGAGCGGACCCGCCAGAGCCTCACGGAGGTTATCCACAGGGAGCTGGACCAGAGGGAACAGTACGTCATCCTGCACCACTTTGGGCTGATCGGCTCTGGAATAAGGCGTCAGACCAAGACGCTTCAGCAGATCGGCGAAGAGCTTGACCTGACCAAGGAGCGGGTCAGGCAGATCGAGCTGGTGGCCCTGAGCAAGCTGCGGCAGTGCCTGAGCCCTGAGCAATTCGAGTTGCTGACAGGTTAACGGTCGGCAACTCGGCTGTCAGCCATCAGCGATCAGTCGGAGGGGCTACTGAGCCTGCAGGACCCTGGCAGGGGAGGTGGGTTCGGGCTTCACGCCCGGCACGGTCTGGTAGTCCTGGAACTCCTGCTCGTGCCTCTCGAAGGAGCTGCGGTTCTGCTCCGAGATCCTCTCGAGGTCCTTGGAGGCTGCGCCTGCCAGTTTTGCTGGCTGCAGGATCTCTGCCCTGACGAAGACGTAGAGCTTGCTCTGGATATCCGTGTTGGACACCCCCCGAAACAGCAGCCCCACGAACGGCAGGTCTCCAAGGATGGGTACCTTCTTGCCGCCCTTGGTCTGGTTGAGCTTGAGCATGCCTCCCAGGATGATCGTGCTCTGGTCAGGGACCGTGACGACCGTGCTTAGATCGCTGCCGGTCTTGTCTGGCGGCTTGTCTCCTGAGATCGTGCCGAAGTCGGAGCGGTTGGTCGTGATCTCCAGACGCAGCAGATCCTTCTCGCCTATGTGCGGCGTGATCTCCAGGCTCACGCCTGCGTCATAGCCCTGGTAGTCCACTGCGGTCTCGATCAGGCTATTGTGCTGGCCTGCAGTACCGCTGGTGACTGGCATGGACGACTTCTTCGTCAGGTAGGTGGTCTCAGTGGTCTTGATGGTGCCTTTCTCGTTGTCATTGACCAGGACCTTGAACTTCAGCACGGTCTCCAGAAGTGAGTACAGGTCCTTGACCTTGACCTTGCCCTGGAGTTTGCCATGCAGTTTGAGCGTCACGGTCTGCCCCTTGAGCTTCTCCGCGTCGTAGAGGTAGTCCAGGTTCAGGTACGTCCCAGCCAGCTCCAGGAGCTGCGTAAGGTCCGTCTTCTCAGGCAGTGCCAGCTCCAGCATCTGGTCCCCATCCGGGATGGCCACAGAAGCTGGACCAGTAGCCGGCGAGGCCTTTGCAGGTCGCTGGCTGGGCCTGAGCACCCCGCGAAGCGGCGGCTGAGCAGGCCCGCTATCGCGGGCTGCCGCGTCGGGTTCGGTGCTGGCGGCAGGGGGTTGACCCATCTCCGCGGCGGCAACGGGTGCTGCAGCCGTTGTGGCGGGCCGAACCACAGCCGCCTCAGCCGTGGCCAGCGAGGTCTTGTTCGGCTCAGCAGCCTGCTGCTGAGGCTGCGGTGAGACCCGCCCGACCTCGTTGACGTCCGCTAGATCCAGGACCACGTGTGCGATCTCGATTTGATGGCTGGAGCCCGTGACCACCAGCCGCACCGCCCCATTGGCGTCCGCCGGCAGAGTAGCGACCTGGCTCACGCCAAGTTTCTTGGGCAGGCCCGTGGCCTGCTCCGCGGAGACCTGCCTGAGGGCGAAGGTCTCCTGTTTCGTCGGCACGGCAGGGGCCTGCCGCACCGCCTCCTTGTGAGGAGCCTCCTGTTGGCGTCCGGTATCGGTAGACGTGCAACCGACCAGGACCCCGAGGGCCGCACAGACAGTCCATCTGATAGCCAACTCCCTGTATCTGCAGTCCATGGCCGTGAGCTAATCCAATTCCAAAATCCAAAATCCAAAATCAAGGCTGTTCCAGCCTCATCTCCCACGTCTGTGAGCCGCTGCGGTATACGACAGAGCCGCTCTTGACCTGCTCGATTATCCCGTGTTCCAAGCTGCTTCCTTGCCTGACCCATCGCAGCTCTCCCGTGGGCTCGCTGATCAAGACCATGGACTGGCAGGGCTGCGAGGGACAGTAGCTGGTGCCATGGACCTTGAACTTGGGCGTTAACGTCACGGCTGGAGTAACAGCCTGCGACTGCCTGGGTCCGGACTCCGGCTGCGACTGAACAGGGGGCTGTGGATTAACCTGTCGGGCGAAGACCTTTGCGTGGGTTACGAGCAGGGGCTCTCTCGTATCGGCCTGGCTGTGCGCCTTCGTGCGGCCTTGCCTGATGACCTCTGCAGCGGAAGGGGTCTGCAGGAGCCGCTGGACCTCCGGGTCCGGCTTGACGTCTACTGCCCAGCAGAAGGCCAGGGCCGAGCCGACCAGGGCAAGGGCCCCTGGTACCAGGATCTGGCCGAGCCTGCGGCGGCTGGGCGTGTCATGGTGGACCCTCATTCCAGGTGGTCGGTTGTCGCCAATTGACCGAGTCTTCTGCATACCCTCTCTCGTTGCTGCATACAGACCGTCTGCATCCCTCGCGTGTACGAGCCCGCCAGAAACAGCGCGAAACGGCCGGTGTTGCGAGATGGGCTCCGTCGGGGCAAAGCCCCTGAAGTCTCCGCCTCGCTGACGTCCTCCACACGAACGGTCAGATCATTCCTATGTCTGCGGTCCACGCCTGAACCACGAGACAACTGTCAGCATCGCCTATGGGTCTGCCACACGCCTTTTCCACGAAGAGCAGACCTATTATCAACAGTCCATCGCGACAATGTCAAGGGTTTGTTGGCCAAAATGTGGGATAGACCAGGACGAAGAAGGAAAGGGGGCATCTATATCCTGTCAAACAGGGGACAGTCCCCCGGACCGCGACGCTTACTCTCCTCCAAGAGCTGGAGGCGTTGTGGTCAGGTCCTGGCTGCCTTTGCAGTGCGACACCAATGCGTCGAAACAGCCGAGATGCCTCATCTTCTTTTTGGCATTTGCGGAGGTCTTGCGCCTGGTCGATCCACCAGCTCTCTACGGCTTCCGCTTGGTCAGCCGGATATCGTCGATGTAGATCTTGCCCGCGCCGCCGGGCTTCCGGCTATTGAGGTCGCCGACGCCAATAACCATCATCTTGATCGCCGCCGGGTCCACGCCTGCCGTTCGCAGATCCGCCAGAGGGATCTGCCACTTCCGCCACGTGGTTGTCAGCACCGCGTTGGGATCAGGGTGGGCCACCACGGCGGCGTTCTCGGCACTGTCCCCAATGGCCAGATACAGCGGATCTCGGCTGTTCTCCACCTGGCCTCGGAAGTACAACGTCAAAGCCTCTGCGCCATTGATCCTCCAATTCTGCGGCGTCTCCCAGGTCCGCTCGGCCTCCGAATACCAGGGCTCAGCGTCATTGAAGTACAGCATCGGCATGGACTGCCGGCCGCCATGCACGATCACCTGCTCAGCCAGCGGTGTATCGAAGTTGCCCACCCATGAGCCTGTGCCCCAACCTCCGAGCCATACCAGGGGTAGCCACGCACCCGTCCTGTCTGTGTAGCTCTCAAAGTCGTCCACAACGGCCACAATGAAGTCCGCCGTAGTGAAGCTCCAGACAGTACCCTTCCATGGGCTGTTGGGGTCGGCTTCGTTGACCTCGTCAATCCGCCAGTAGTAGGTCTTGCCGAATCCCAATGGACCGGGATCATAGGTGGTCAGGTCTGCCGCCTGTCTACCACGGTAGACTGCTCGGCTTTCAGGTGTTGCGTTGGCCACTGCATCCCTGTCCGGGCCGAAGTACACGTCATGCCCGACGGGCCTCTGCCAGGCAGGAAACCAGCCCAGGATAGTGGATTGAGTCACGTCATACGCACCGTCGGCCGGGTCTATGGGCTGGGCCCTCTGCGTCTGGGCCGTGGTGAGCCCCGTACCGCCCGCACTGGTGATCCAGTCCGAGGTGTCCGTGTCCCAGAAAGAGCCGCTCACCTTGCCGTATCGCTCGTTGACCCCAACCAAGCCGCCGACACCCGCTGTCCCACTGACCGCGCCGGAGCTGTAGCACCGGGTCACAGTGCCGTTGTTACCTCCCACCAGCCCACCGACATTGGAGTTTCCAGTAACCGCACCGGTGCTGTAGCACTGGATGACGACACCGTCACCGAAGTTGCCGCTGTGCCCCACCAGCCCGCCGACACTGGAGTTGCCAGTGACCCCACCCGTGCTGTAGCACTGGCTCACATGACCGTAGACATTGTACCCGACCAGCCCGCCGACACCGGAGTTGCCACTGACAGAGCCGGTGCTGAAGCACCGCGTCAGATCAGCGCAGTTGAGCCCTATCAGCCCGCCAACCTCCCCGTTGCCACTGACCGCACCGGTGGTGTAACACTGGGTTATAGTACCACCACCAAAGCCGGCAAGCCCGCCGACGCACCCCGTCGTGCCGGTGACGGCGCAGGCGCTGCAGCACTGAGTCAATGTTGCCGGGTAGTTCATGCTGTTCCCCACCAGCCCGCCGATGGAACCGCCCCGCGTGCTCGTCCCAGTGACGGCACCGGTACTGTGACAGAAGGTCAGCGTACCCAGGTTGTCCCCCACCAGCCCGCCGATAGGATGGCCTGAACCGATTACGTTGACATCCACTACCCCAAGGTTCTTGACCTCAGCCCCGAGTCCCACGAGGCCAAACAGGCCCAGGTAGTTCTGACCTTCGATCGTCAGATTCGAGATCGTGTGGCCCTTGCCGTCGAAGACCCCGGCGAAAGAGGTTCCCTGCACGTAGGGATTGGTGTTTGTCGGAACAGCCGGGGCAATGACTGCCTCAGCGAACACCGTGCGGCCTGGCAGACTGGGGTCCAGGTCAATGTCAGCCGTCAGGATGAAGTGCTTGTTGTAGTCGCCGGGCGTCTCGCCGAGGGCAATCAGATCAGCGGCTGTGGCAATTTGGTAGGGGTCATTCGGCGTCCCGGTGCCGCCGCTGTATTTGGCGTAGGCAGTCAGGCTATAAAGACACACCGCAATGAGCACAGGGATCGCACGCCGGATTTGGGAACCAGTGGTTGCCTTCATTTCTAAACCTCCATTGTCAACGATCGCCCACCAGGTAACGGACCTCATCTGCAGACAGGGCGCGGTTATAGATGCGGAAGTCGTCGAGCTTGCCTTGGAAGTAGTCATCGTCGGCCCATTGCGACCGGCCCAGCCAGTTCTGCGTGGTCTTGCCCAGGTGCCTGGGTAGCGTATTGGTGGTGGCACTGCCCAGAAGATCGCCGTCCAGGTAGAGATACAAGATCTTCGATGCACCATCGATCACCACTGCCACGTGGTGCCAACCAGAGGGCAGCGTGCTGCGGGCGTTCACTACAGATTCCCCCGCATCGCTGGTAGTGGTGATGGCAAACCGCATTACCCCAGCCTTCCCAGCCGCCGGGGTCAGGAACATGTACCTGTCTGTGCCCGTGCCAAAATCGAAGATCCGCGTCCAGGATCCTCCCTGCGCAAAGCTCACCCATGCAGTGAGCGTGCAATTGGTCATCGTCTTGATCAATGGCCCAATCGGCAGATCCACGTAGTCACTGACCCCGCTGAAGGACAAGGCGCTGCCCAGGCCCGGGACGGACTCCCAGAATCGCGGATCGCCGCAAAGCGTGCCGTTGAGCCCGTGGCCGGAGAGGTCATTCGCATTGCCCTCAAATGCATAGCAGGCGGACAGGCTCACGGTCCCGGGATCAGCCGGAGTCGACACTGTCGGAGCAGACCGATACAGCCGAATGTCGTCGACGTAGAGGGTCCCCTTGCCGGTCCCGGATACCCCGATCGCCAGTGTCTTGATGGCCTTGAGGTCCACGCTAGGCACAGAGGTCAGGTCGATGCTCCACTGCTTCCACAGGCCCACGGTTGTAGGATTGGCTGCGCCCGTATAGGCCACCCTAGCTCCGTTGATCTTCATGTACACTTCGCCACTTCCATTGGCCTGGTCGCCGTGCAGGAACAGGACCAGGGTCTTGGCGCCACCAAGGGTCCAGTCCTGGGACACGTCAAAGGTGCGTACTACCTCAGCCACGCCCGCCCCAGCGGTGTTGTCGTATCGCAGAGGCATAGACTGCCTGCCCCCGTGGACGACCGTACGCTCGGCAAACGGAGGAAAGAGGTTCCCTACCGTGGAGCCGGTGCCGTTGCCGCCAAGGGGCGATATCCCGCAGTCAGTAGATCCGGAGTGACCAGACCCATCCACCCAGGCAAAGAAGATCCGGTGGCATGTGTCGTCATACTGCTCGAAGTCGTCAACGGTCACGTACTCTTTGATGGAGAAGTTCCACACATCACCTTCCCAGACGCTCGGGGTCTGGGCCTCATTGACCTCATCGACCCTCCAGTAGTAGGTCCGGCCTACCTCCAAGGGGCTTGGATCGAGACTGTTGCCGGTGACCCTGTTGACCGCCGCCGTGCCGCTGACCACGGCCTGCCGGTCTGTGCCGAAGTAGACCCGATGTGCGGCAACGTCTCGACCCGGTCTCCAGCTCAGGACGGTTCCCAGCGGCAGATCCGCAGCTCCTGAGGGGGGCTCGGGATCTCTCGCGAATGCCGGCACGTAAAAGAAACGCACCTCAGCCATACCGGCCTGTTTGGCTCCGTCCGCCCAGTTGCTGTTGATCGTCAGCCTAACATACCTGGCTGCAGCACCTTTGAAGTCCACAGTCGTATTGTGGACGTAGTTTGGCTCACCGCTGGCCTGGGCAAACTCGGGCAGACCAGATAGCGCCGTCCAAGTCGTCCCGTCCGTGGAGGTCTCGATCGTCACATCCTTGGCCCCAAAGCCAATCACAGATTCAGCCGCCTGATTCGAGTTCCACACCCACATCTGATGCAGTTTGTAGATGGCATCAAACTGATACTGTATCCAGATCGGGGACTGTCCCTTCTGGCTCAGCCACATGTGCGACGCAGACACCGAATGCTGGTCTATGGCGTCCAGTCCAGAACCGTCGATCGTCTTCTCAGGCCCCATCGCGCTGGTCATGACACTAGATGCCATGGCCTGGACGGGCTTGACCGGATAGCCATAGGGCTCGACTGTGAAGCTCCGGACGTCACCGTTGGAGATCGTGGAATCCGGTGGAGCCGTGATCTCATCCACTCGCCAGGAGTAGGTTCGGCCATACTCCAGCAGACCTTCGGGATCATATGTGGTCCCGCTTTGTCTCTGGCTGACAAGGATACCCAAGGGATTGGCCCGATCGGCCCGGGTGACATCCTCGAAGGACGTACCGAAATAGACATCGTGTCCTTCAACCGGCCCGACCGGCACCCAACTAAGGATTATGTCGCGACGGACATCCGTAGCACCCGGAAGCGGACGGACAAGATGGGGGGTAAGGACTTGGAGGTCTCGCTCGTCGACAACGCCGTCACCCCACGGCATTGGTCCGATGTCGCAGCGTGCATAGTTCTCGCCCCAGTGCTCCTTCATGATTTGGAGGTCTCTTTCGTCCACCTTGCCGTCGCCGTTGAAGTCGCATGTCGGGAGGATGGGTGCCTGCCAAAGGTCCCGGCCTCCGAACCCGCCCGGTCGCGTGGAGACGAAGTAGAGTGTAGAACCGTCCGGCGAGATCATCGGACAGCTTTCCTTGAGTTCCGTGTTGACGGGTGACCCCACATTCACAGGCTGTTCCCAGTCACCCTCCTGGGTCGCGCGTCTCGTGAGCCAAATATCAGTGCCGCCCAGACCACCGGGGCGGGGCGTACAATTCCCGTTGTCAGCATACACCAGTACAAGACCATCGCTTGAGATCCACGGCCCCTGCTGGCATTCCCAATTGTTGACCACCGGGCTTAGATAAACAGGTGCTTCCCAGGCACTGTCTTTCGTATCGCGTCTGGACACGGCTAGACGTGTGCCAGATGTAAAGTACAAGGACAATCCATCGGACGAAAGGCTTGGAGCGTAGTCCCAGTCCGCGCTATTGACCGGTGGGCCGAGATTCTCCGGCTTGCCCCAGGGGGCATCCTTTGTCGAGCGCCTTGCTACCCATATGTCCCCTAACCCAAGGCCGCCTGGTCGGTCGTTCGAGTGGAAGTAGAGTTCGAGACCATCCGCAGAGATGGACGGGCTCAGGTCCGAATAGGGGCTGTTGACAAGCGGACCCAGGTTTCTGGGCATGCCCCAGTCATCCTCCACCGAGCGACGCGTGGAGACCCATAGGTCACACCCACCGGACCCGCCCTCTCGATATGGGGCGAAATAGAGTTCCAGGCCGTCGCACGACACACAAGGGCTGAGCTCCTCAGTCGTACTATTGACCTTCGGCCCAAGGTTCACCGGCTCGCCGAAGGTGAAGTCGGCACTCGCGATTGACGCGTGAATCACCAACGCAACCATGGATCCCAACAACAGGTACCACATCGTCCGATCGGTAGACCGACCCATGCTGCACCTTCCCTTCTGCCTCGCGGGCGGAGGAACTCTCGACTACCAGTATAGCACAACCCTGTGTTCACCCCCTAAACCCGCAGAAATCTGCGGTCTTGCGCAGAACATGCAAAAAATATGGAGCAATATCTCGGAGTCAGCTACGGAATAGATGCTAAGCCCTTGAGACTGCGAGATTTGACCACTACAATCTATGCAACAGGGGATCGTCTGGTGTGCTGGGCCGTAGGGCTCGCCGGCCATTCATCGGTGATCCGGAGGAAAGAGCAGTGGGGAAAGAGGGCAGGACAGCCATCGGGGGCGAGTGCGAGACGTTCCTGACCACGCACTGGTCCTTGATCGGGCACATCCAGGCAGGAGACGCGAGGGACAGGGCCTTGATCGGTCTGCTCCTGGAGAGGTATTGGAAGCCGGTCTACTGCTATGTCCGCCGCAAGGGCTACGACAACGAGCAGGCCAAGGACCTGACCCAGGGCTTCTTCCATGAGGTTGTCCTGAATCGCAATCTGGTGCAGAGGGCCGACCAAAGCAAGGGACGGTTCAGGTCGTTCCTGCTGTATGCCCTGAACCAGTACGTCGCCAATGAGCTTGCCAAGCAGTCAGCGGGCAAGCGGATCCCCAGGGACAAACTCGTGCGCCTGGATGCAGTCGATCCCCCGGCGGTGCCGTCAGCCGTGGCACAGTCCGACCCAGAGGACAGCTACCACTATGCCTGGATGTCTGCCCTCATGGATCGGGTCCTCAGCACTGTACGCCTCGGGTGCCGCGACGAGGGGTTGGAGACGCACTGGCTTGTCTTCAACGAGAGGATAGTGCAGCCTATCCTGTGCGGCACCCCGGCGTCGTCTCTGGCCGAGGTCTGTCAAAGGCATGGGATCGACGACCCACAGCAGGCGTCCAACATGATCGTTACGGTCAAGAGGCGGTTTCGTTCTGCGCTGAGAGAGCACGTCCGGACCACGGTGGCTGCTGATGCTCATGTGGACGAAGAATTGGCGGATATTCTGCGTTTTGTGCCCGGACTCGCGCAAGATTCCAGGTAGTTCCGGGATACACCAGTGCCATGGAAAAGGACACGTCATTCGGTGTTGAGCCCGAGCAACTGCGGCAGTTGTTTGCCATGGGGCTCGATGGGCCAGGCGAGGCTGCGGAGGCCGGGCCCCTTGCCACGTGGGACCCGGTGAAGGAGACCGTGGGCAGCCGAATCGGCAGATACAGGCTGCTCCAAGTCCTCGGGGAAGGGGGCATGGGGGTGGTGTACCTGGCAGAGCAGGAACACCCGATCAAGAGGCGCGTGGCCCTCAAGGTCATCAAGCCGGGCATGGATTCTCGCCGCGTGATCGCCAGGTTTGAGGCCGAGCGTCAGGCCCTGGCCCTACTGGATCACCCGCACATAGCCCATGTCTATGATGCCGGGGCCACGGACCTTGGCCGGCCATACTTTGCCATGGAGTACATAGAGGGTCCGCCCATCACGGAGTACTGTGACCGCAACAGGCTGGGTCTTCGAGAAAGGCTCCTGCTCTTTGCCCAGGTGTGCCGTGCAGTCCACCATGCCCACCAGAAAGGCATCATCCACAGGGATATCAAGCCCTCCAACATCCTCGTGGCCGTAGAGGCCGGCGTTCCGGTTCCCAAGGTGATCGACTTCGGCGTGGCCCGTGCGATAAGCCAGCCCCTGAGCCAGCAGACCCTGGTGACGCAGCAGGGCCAGTTGATCGGCACGCCGGAGTACATGAGTCCTGAGCAGATTGACCTGGCGGACGAGGGCACAGACGTTCGGTCGGACGTGTACTCGCTGGGCGTGCTGCTCTACGTATTGCTGGCAGGAGTGCTGCCGTTCGAATCGGAGACCCTGCGGGAGGGTGGTCTGGAGCATCTTCGCAGGCTGGTTCGCGAGCAGGACCCCAAGACACCCAGCACCCGCCTTGTGAACCTAGGCGACAAGGTCATGGAGATAGCGGCCAATCGCGGGATTGATGTCCGAACGCTGGCCAGGGATCTCCACAGGGAACTCGAGTGGATTCCAATCAGGGCGATGCGCAAGGAGCGAGGGCAGCGGTATCAATCCGCCTCAGAGCTAGCCCAGGACATCCAGAACTACCTCGACGGGATTCCCCTGATCGCGGGTCCGCCCAGCAGGTTCTACAGGATCAAGAAGTTCGTCCGGAGGAACCGGATGCTGGTCACCGCGGCTCTAGCTGTGGGCCTCGCCATCGTGATAGGCTCTGTCGTGAGCTTGACGATGTATGTCAAGGCCCGGGTCCAGGCGCAACGGTCGGAGGTTGTCAGCAGCTTCCTCAATGACACTGTGCTTTCGGCCCTTGGTGCATTCAGGGATGGCAGCGGAGAGATCTCAGTACTTGATGCAGTTGGCCATGCCCTCGAAGGCAAGTTCCAGGAAGCTCCTCTCATTGAGGCCGCGATTCGATGCAAGCTGGGAGCGATCTGTGTGAATATTCAGGACGAAGCCGCCATTCGGCACCTGCGGCGGGCGCTGGAGCTCTACCGTCGCGATCTTGGCGAGCACGCCCCCTTGACTCTCGAGACCAAACAGCACCTTGCCTGGGCGCTTGAGCAGACAGGCCGTGTCCGTGAGGCTAGAACTCTGCTCCTCCAAGCGGTTTCCGAGAGCACTCGCCAGTTTGGCGACGAAGACGGGCGGACAGTAAGAAAGAAGAGAATGCTCGCTTGGAGCTACATGGCGCTCGGCGAGTACGGCGCAGCCATGCGGTTGTTCCAGGATGTGCTGAGCACGGGTCGCCGCGTCTTCGGGCATGATCATCCAGTGCCCGGAATGGCCATGGGCGGGATGGGCCTAGTCTGCGCGCCAGGGTGATTATGACGAGGCGGAGAGATGGTTAAGCCGAGCCGTGCAGTCGTCGATGCGTGCGCGGGGGCCAAACAATGCCTATACGGCCGACTTCGCAAGCTGGCTGGGCTACGTCTACATGCTGCAAGGCCGCTACGCCGAGGCCGAGCAGACGCTGGCAGAATCTGTGGCCTGCAGAGGTCGTGTCTCTGACGAGCGGAACACGGGGACCACCGAGAGCATGGAGACCCTGGTTCAGCTCTATGTTCTCTTGGATAGAGCGGAGGATGCCAAGAAATGGCGGGCGAGGCTTGGAGCTGCGAGGTCTGCAGATGCCGGCCGTCTGGCGGGCAGTCTCGAATACGACGAAACGACCGGCGCCTACACGGTCCGGGGCTTTGGGACGAACATCTGGGACATTTTGGATGAGTTCCACTTTGCCCACAAGACACTACAGGGTGATGGTTCCATCACAGCCAGGATCGATAGCGTCGAGAACGCCACCGGATGGGCAAAGACGGGCGTCATGATCCGCAAGACGTTGGAGCCGACGTCCGAACACGCATCGGTCTTCGTCACGCCGGATGGCACAATCACCTTCGAGTGGCGAAGGACCCAACGAGGACCCGGGGCAGCGAGAACCGTGGCTGCGGAGGCCGTTGAGTTTCCCCACTGGGTGAGGCTGATGCATCGGGGGAGCCAATTCACGGCAGAGCACTCCGCTGACGGTATGCGATGGGAAGAGGTGAGAAGCCAGGAGCCGAACGGGTCTGGTCCGGTCGAGATACCCATGGATGGAACAGTTCATCTGGGCTTGGCCATCACGTCGTGTGATGCAGGTCGCACCACAGGGACGCGGATCTCCAAAGTGATATCCACTGGCCTGGTCAGCCCAAGCGGGCCCTTCACGGTGTCTGAGGATATCGGCCTTGCGACGATGGTATGGCCAACCGACAAGGCCGGTCAGATGACGGCTGCGGACTCCAATGACACCCGCCCACCCAGTTCCCCAGAGACGCAGCTTCTGCCTTTCCTCAGTAAGGACCTGAACGCAGGAATGGTCAAGGCCTTGGCCATTCGACGTGGTGCCTCTATGGGCAGGGTCCAGTATGAGAAAGCAACCGATACGTACACCGTCATTGGGGCCGGCAAGGATATCGGGACCCAGTCCGACGAGTTCCATTTTGCCCACAAGAGACTCACTGGCGACGGCTCCATCGCCGCGAGAATCGGGAGTGTCGAACCTGTTGATCCGTTGACCAAGGCCGGGGTGATGATCCGCAATACGCTTGGCTCAGATTCGGAATACGCGGCGGTCTTCATAACACCCACTCTTCGGGTGTGCCTTGAGTACCGATCATCGGCAGGTCAGATTCCGGTCAGTGTGCATACGGATCCCAATGCCATAACGCTACCGCACTGGGTCAGGCTCATTCGTGAGGGCGACACCTTCAGGGCTCAACATTCCAGGGACGGCCGCAAGTGGAAGGATCTGGAGGGCACCGATTCGTTCACGCCAGGAGCAAGGACCTGGACCGCTGAGCCGAAGGTCCAAATGAACAAGGCGGCGTACATCGGCCTGGCCGTAACCTCACACGCGAGCTCCTTGACCGCTGAGGCGAAGATGTCCAACGTCACAGTCACGGGTGACATCCAACCGCCGGGCGAGTTCCTCTGGTCGGAGGACATCGGCTTCCAGGTGATCATACTACCCAAGAAGTAGTCTGGCCCGGCGGAGGAGACCTCGCCATGGCCTCTTCCGGCTGATCGCTGATAGCCTGCTACTGCAGCGCCTTGCCCAGCAGGTAGTACACCTCGTTCCAGCGGAGCTCGTTCTTGAATTGGCGGAGCCGCGTCTCGTCGTCGATGTGGACGCACTCGATGCCGGCCATGTCCGCGAAATCCTCGAGGTGGTCTGCGCAGATGGCCATGCTGAACCCCGTGTGATGCGCGCCGCCCGCCAGGATCCAGGCCGCAGCACCGACCTTGAGATCGGGTCTTGGCGTCCAGACCACACGGGCCACAGGCAGATGGGGAAGGGGCTCGTTGGGCTCTGTGACGTCCACGGGATTGACGATCAAGCGGAACCGGTTGCCCAGGTCGATCAGCGAGGCATTGATCCCGTCGCCGACCGGCGTGTTGAACACCAGCCTGCAGGGGTCAGCCTTTCCACCGATCCCCAGCGGATGGATTTCGAGAGAGGGCCTGCCCTGCGCAACGGATTGGCAGACCTCAAGCATGTGGGCGCCCAGGACCTTCATGTCACCCGGGTCGAGGTGATAGGTGTAGTCCTCCATGAAGGTGGTGCCGCCAGCCAGGCCTGCGGCCATGACTTTCATGGCCCGCACCAGGGCCGCTGTCTTCCAGTCTCCCTCCGCTCCGAAGCCGTATCCTGAAGCCATCAGCCGCTGAGCGGCCAGTCCCGGAAGCTGTGCCAAACCATGTAGGTCCTCGAAGGTGGTCGTGAAGGCCTTGAAGCCGCCAGTCTCCAGGAAGGACCGCATGCCCAGCTCGATCCTCGCCGCCTCCTTGAGGGAGGCCCGTTTGCGGCCGTTCTTCTGGAGGGGGGCAGCCACCTCGTACTGCTGGTCGTACTCGGCCACAAGCTGGTTGACCTGCCGCTCCGTGACCTCCTTGACGTGGGCCACCAGGTCACCCACGCCGTAGCCGTAGACGTCGTAGCCCAGCCGGATCTGGGCCTCGACCTTGTCGCCCTCGGTGACTGCCACCTCCCGCATATTGTCACCGAACCGGGCGACCTTCGCGCCCTGCATGTCGTGCCAGGCTGCGGCAGCCCGCATCCAGACGGCCAGTTGGCCCTGGACCTCGGGGTCCTGCCAGTGGCCGACGATGACCTTGCGGTTCTTGCGAAGACGCGTGCAGATGAAGCCGTGCTCGCGGTCGCCATGCGCAGACTGGTTGAGGTTCATGAAGTTCATGTCGATCGTGGACCACGGCAGGTCCTGATTGAACTGGGTGTGCAGGTGGACGAAGGGCTTTCTCAGGGCATTGAACCCTGCGATCCACATCTTGGAGGGAGAGAAGGTGTGCATCCAGGTGATCAGACCGATGCAGTTCGGGGCTGTGTTGGCCTGCTGGAACAGGCCGGTGATCGCCTCTGGCGTGGTCATCACGGGCTTGAACACCACGCGGATGGGGATCAGGTCCGATTTGGAGAACCCTTGCACGATCTTCCTGGAGTCCTCGGCCACCTGTCTCAAGGTGGCCTCGCCGTATAGGCCTTGGCTGCCTGTCACGAACCACACTTCCAGCCTTCTCAGATCGATCATGCCTGCACCTCCACGCTCAGCGTCACGTAATGATGGGACAAACAGAGGTTATAGGTTAGCATCCCCAGCAGGGATAGTCAATTCAGTCCAGGCTCTGGCGGCCCAGGATCGCGTCCGTCAGGACCTTGCCGCTGGCAAACTCCAGGGTGCTGCCCGAGGGCAGTCCCCTGGCCAGCCGGGTGATCTTGACGGGCTGATCCCGCAGCAGGGAGGCGATGTAGAGCGACGTCCCATCGCCCTCCATCGTGGGGTTGGTGGCCATGACGATCTCGCGGGCCTTGGCTGTCCGTACCCGCTGCACCAGCCTGTCGATGGTCAGGTCAGACGGCTCTACGCCATCCAGGGGTGCAATGTGGCCGCCCAGGACGTGGTAGACCCACTTGCAGATGCCGGTCTTCTCCAGGTTGACTAGGTCCTTGGGCTGCTCGACCACACAGATGATGCCCTGGTCTCGCCGTGGGTCAGAGCAGATCGGGCACAGGTCCTCTTCCGAGAGGTTGCAGCAGGACAGGCACTGCCGCACGTTCTCCTTGACCGCCCTGATGGCGTCGGCCAGAGGCAGGGCCTCGGACGCCGGACAGTGGAGGACATGGAAGGCCATACGCTCCGCGCTCTTGGTGCCCACGCCGGGCAGCTTGGTGAACTCCTCAATCAACCGGTTGACGCTCTCTGTGTAAATGTTGTCCATGGGGTACCATCATCGCAAGGCAGCGCCCTCCACGGCGACCGGCCGCCGTGCCAGCCAATCGGGGAGGATCTGCGGGTTCTACAGTTTTTCGGTGTCGTCCCGGTCGCCTTTGTCGAAGAGATCCGGGTCTGTTTCTGTGTCGAGCTTCCAAGAGTCCGTCTGCTCCATGTCATCCAGTTCGCGTTTCATGAACTTGAAGATCTTGTCCTGAAGGGGTGCCAGCCTCCCATACCAGCGGACCAGGCCTTGGTGGCTCGCCACAAGCATATCCAGGCGGATCAACTGCCACTTGGCGAGGCATTCCGGCTCCTTGATGGTACTAAAGGGGTCGCACGTGAACGTCTTGTGGTTGTCGGGCCCGATCTGGCAGAACTCGCAGTCTTTGCACTGGATCATATCACCTCCTTGACCGTGACTGGAGCCGTGTTTTTGCTTCCATTTCGCGGATCACCCAACTATAATACGCAACTCTACCGACCGAATGCAATTAAGTTCTTGGCCGACAAACAGGAGATGTAGATGGCAAAACCCAGGCGCAGGCGTAAAATCGGCAGCAAGAAGCGGCACACCAAGTGGAAGATCAGACACAAGATCAGCAACTAGTAGGCTGATCGGAAGGTCAACCCTGGCGAGATGCTGCGCTCGCCGGGCGTATTGGAGTCAATGAGCTACTGCACCGTATCGTTCCAGCCGGCAGGGCGGCGTCAGTCCGTCCTGAAGGGCACCACGCTCCTTGAGGCTGCCGGTTTGGCGGGGGTCAGCCTTGACACGGCCTGTGGAGGCCAAGGCACGTGCCGGAAGTGCCGGGTACTCATTGGCTCCAGCCGGCAGCCCGTCTTGGCCTGTGAGTTCATCGTTGAGAGCGACGTTGAGGTCCACGTCCAGCCGGCCAGTGAGGCCCACCACCATCAGATCCTGGTTTCAGCGACTACCAGACCAGTGGAGGTCTGCCCCGAGATCAGTCCGGAGGGCCTGACAGGCCCCCTGTACGGCGTGGCCTGCGACATCGGCACGACCACGGTCGTCGCCAAGCTCCTGGACCTGGCCACGGGTGGTCTCGCTGCCACCAGCGCCACGGTCAACCCCCAGGCCCGCCATGGTCACGACGTCATCAGCCGGATCAGCTACGCGAGCTCCGAGTGCGGCCTCGCAGAGCTCCAGCAGTTGATCGTCGAGGCGATCAACGGCCTGTTGGTCGACCTCTGCAGGCAGGCGGGCGTCGACAGCAGTCGGATCGTTCAGGTCTGTGCAGTGGGCAACACCACCATGAACCACCTGCTGCTCGGCCTTCCGGTCCAGCAATTGGGCCAGGCGCCCTATGCCGCGTACTCACTCGACAGTCACGACGTGCAGGCAGCCAGGCTGGGCATCCGAATCTACCCTGCGGGCGTCGTCCACACTGTCGAGAACATCGCAGGCTTCTTGGGTTCTGACACGACCGCCGTAGCCATCGCCGCAGACGTCGGCAACCTGGGCGCGACAACCTTGGTCCTGGACATAGGGACCAATGGCGAGCTGCTGCTGGAGGCCAAGGGCAAGGTCTCTGCCACGAGCTGCGCTGCAGGGCCGGCCTTTGAGGGCGCCAGGATCACGCAGGGAAGCCGCGCAGTGGTCGGCGCCATAGAGCGGGTCGATCTGTCGGCCGGAGACCTCGAGATCGGCGTCATAGGCGGGGCATCGCCTCGGTCGATTTGCGGCAGTGGCCTGGTGGATGCAGTGGCAGTGATGCTGGATCTGGGCGTGCTGGACGCCAGCGGCAGGATGGCAGGGCCGGGGCGGTGTCCGCCGGGGCTGGCGGCTGCCATCGAGTCCAGGGTCTTGGAGGTGGAGGGGTCGCCCGCCTTCTGCCTGGCCTTTGAGCCAGAGACAGGCAGCCCGGCAGTGGTCCTGACCCAGGCAGACATCCGGCAGGTGCAACTGGCCAAGGCCGCGATCCGCAGCGGCATCGAGATCCTGCTGGCCAGAACCCACCTCACGGTCGGTGACGTCGGCCGCGTCCTGATGGCAGGGGCCTTCGGGAACACCATCCGGCCGCAGGGCGCAATCCGGATCGGCCTGCTGCCCGGACTGCCTCTGGATCACGTGGTCTCCATAGGCAATGCCGCCTGTGCGGGCGCTGAGATGATCCTGATCAACAGACACTGCCGCGCGGCTGCAGGGAGGCTGGCCCGTTCCATCGACCACGTGGAGATCGCCCTTGACCCGGAGTTCGAGCAGATCTACGCAGACGCCATGTCCTTCCCCTCGGGAAGCGACTCGGCGGGCAACGGCCGGAGGCCTGCAGGTGGCCGCTGACCCATCCAGTCCCTGGCCGTGCTTTCGGCTTGAGCGCCTGGACAATGGCTGGCTTGCGGGCAGATTCGCGGCACTGGAGCGGATCGGCATACCCCACCTGGTGACCACGCGGCAGGGGCCTGACGTCAACCAAGTCCGCCACGCCACAGCCGAGGCTGGAGATCTGATCTCGCCGATCCTTGGCCTGCACAGCATGGCGTTTCTCAAGCAGGTCCACGGGAATGTCGCCCTGGTCTGCAAGGGCACCGGAGACGTCGGCCAGGCAGACGGCCTCTGCACAGACCGGCCTGGCGTGGGACTGATGGGAAAGAGCGGCGACTGTCCAATCATCCTCGTAGCAGACAGGGGCCGTCGGGCCGTGGGCTTTGCCCATGCCTCCTGGCGTGCGACCACAGGTGGCATCGTCCCGAGCCTGGTCGGACGCATGGAATCGCTCGGATGCAGTGCCCAGGACCTTGTTGCCTGCATATGCCCGTCTGCCGGGCCCGAGTGCTATGAGGTGGGGCCAGAGGTCCGTCAAGAAGCGGTCAACGGCATCGGCGGCCACGCAGAGGCCTTCTTCATACCCGGCCCAGCCAAGGACCACTTCGACCTGTGGGCCGCCAACGTGGACGCGCTCTGCAGGGCGGGCCTGCACCGCGACAGCATCCACGTGGCAGGGGTCTGCACCCTCTGCCGCAACGACCTGTTCCCCAGCCACCGCCGCGAAGGCGGAGATGCGGGGAGGTTCGTGGGGGTCATAGGACTGCCGTCGTAAGCGGCCATAGAAAGAGGGGCCCATGCCTTGGCACAGGCCCCTTCTGCTCGATCTTCCATCACAGCCGCTTATTTGACCGACATGCTCGCCTGGCACGTTCCGCCGTAGGTGCCGAGATTGATTCGGCCACCGTTGGGCTGAGGTTCCCGTGCGGCGGACACCGTCGGGTTGCCTGCGTCGATACAAGGGCTGGTGGCCTGATCCTTGACCCAACCCTGGACAGTGCTCCAACGCCCAACCTGGGACTGGACGTGATAGTCTCCGGGCACCCACACGGCCCTCCGGTCCGTACCGTCGAGCCTAAGGGACAGGTCCATCGGATCGGCCCAGTAGCCCGGCATGGCAAACAGCGGATTCACGTTCACGTTGGCCACGCCGAGGATGCCGCCGCTGAAGTCGGTATGGGTCACCACTGGCTGTTCGGGCCCCTCCGCCACCATGGCGATGGGACCGTTGTCCCAGACAATCCCGTCCATGATCGTGACACCGCAGTTCTTGAAGCCCATCACCGGGCCGCCCGCGACGCCGTAGTTGCCGGAGAGGGTACAGTTGGCGAACACGACGTTGCAGTCCTGGAAGTAGCAGGCCCCGCCGTTCACACAGCCCTGGCTGCCAGACCCGATATAGCCCGAGTCGTTCGGATCCGTCGCGCGGTTGCCGACGATCAGGCAGTTCTCGAAGCTGGGGCTGCTGTCCCTGCCCACGACGCCGCCTGCCACCCGGCCCTGACCGCCAGTAATCACCAGGCCACGGAACAAGACGTGCGGGTTCTTCACATCGCTGCACTCGTCCTCATTGCAGGTGACGACCGTGCCTTTTCCAAGGCCGTTGATCACCGGCAGGGGAGCGCAACCTGCGTCACCACAACTGAGACCGTTCGGCGTGAGGCCATCCAGCGTGAGGCCCTTGCCGAGAAGGTCGATGATCTCCCAGTACGTGCCGGACCGGATCACGATCCTGGCCCCTTCCTTGGCGACTTCAATGGCCTCCTGAATGCTGTCGAAGGGGTGATCGCAGGTCCCGGCCTCGTGTGGATCGCTGACGTTCATATCGCAGGGGCCCGGATCGGCCGGCGCATCGTCGTCGACGTAAAGGATGTCCGACGTGCTCTCAAAGACTGCCCTGATCGTGTAGTCGCCATCCATGGTGAGCAGATACGGAGTCTTGTCCGAAGACAGGTTGCCCCGCCAATGCACGAACACGAAGCCCAGATCGGCCGTGGCCTCGAGCATGACCTGGTCGCCGCGGGTATACTCAAACGTGCCCTCTCCGGGGGCCGTGACATTGCCGCCCGCCGTGGAGGAGAGGTTCAGGATTGCGGTACACAGTGCGAACACGGCAGTGACGCTCTTGTTGCTGTCCATGGTGACGACGATGGGGTTGGCCACGCCGCTTGCGTCTCCAGACCAGCCCTTGAAATCGTAGTTCAGGTCAGGCGTGGCCTGTAGGAGGACCGTCTCGCCGTGGACGTAGGAGGGCTTGTCAGGGTTCCGGGTCACGCAACCGTGCGTGGCATTAACGATCAGAGTGTAGGTGTCCGGAGCGAAGCTCGCGATGAGGGTGTAGCTGCCATCCATCGTCACCGTGGTGGTGGCAGAAGTGGGAGACGCCACCTTGCCCGCTGTGACGGCAGTGCCCGTCCAGTTCACGAAGTGATAGTGCAGATCTGCCGTGGCGACCACAGGCACCGACGTGCCGTAGGCGTACGTGAAGGTGCCCTCGCCGGGCGTGGTCACTGAGCCGCCAGCCCCGGAGGAGGTGGTCAACGTCAGCTCGTCAGCGCTGAAGTTCGCAATGAGGGTATAGCTGCCATCCATCGTCACCGTGGTGGTGGCAGAGGTGGGAGACGCCACCTTGCCCGCAGTGACGGCAGTGCCCGTCCAGTTTACGAAGTGATAGTGCAGATCTGCCGTGGCGACCACAGGCACCGACGTGCCGTAGGCGTACGTGAAGGTGCCCTCGCCAGGCGTGGTCACTGAGCCGCCGTCACCGGAGGACGTGGTCAACGTCAGCTCGTCGGCGCTGAAGTTTGCGATGAGGGTGTAGCTGCCATCCATCGTCACCGTGGTGGTGGCAGAAGTGGGAGACGCCACCTTGCCCGCTGTGACGGCAGTGCCCGTCCAGTTTACGAAGTGATAGTGCAGATCTGCCGTGGCGACCACAGGCACCGACGTGCCGTAGGCGTACGTGAAGGTGCCCTCGCCAGGCGTGGTCACTGAGCCGCCGTCACCGGAGGACGTGGTCAACGTCAGCTCGTCAGCGCTGAAGTTTGCGATGAGGGTATAGCTGCCATCCATCGTCACCGTGGTGGTGGCAGAGGTGGGAGACGCCACCTTGCCCGCAGTGACGGCAGTGCCCGTCCAGTTTACGAAGTGATAGTGCAGATCTGCCGTGGCGACCACAGGCACCGACGTGCCGTAGGCGTACGTGAAGGTGCCCTCGCCAGGCGTGGTCACTGAGCCGCCAGCCCCGGAGGAGGTGGTCAACGTCAGCTCGTCAGCGCTGAAGTTTGCGATGAGGGTATAGCTGCCATCCATCGTCACCGTGGTGGTGGCAGAGGTGGGAGACGCCACCTTGCCCGCAGTGACGGCAGTGCCCGTCCAGTTTACGAAGTGATAGTGCAGATCTGCCGTGGCGACCACAGGCACCGACGTGCCGTAGGCGTACGTGAAGGTGCCCTCGCCAGGCGTGGTCACTGAGCCGCCGTCACCGGAGGACGTGGTCAACGTCAGCTCGTCGGCGCTGAAGTTTGCGATGAGGGTATAGCTGCCATCCATCGTCACCGTGGTGGTGGCAGAGGTGGGAGACGCCACCTTGCCCGCAGTGACGGCAGTGCCCGTCCAGTTTACGAAGTGATAGTGCAGATCTGCCGTGGCGACCACAGGCACCGACGTGCCGTAGGCGTACGTGAAGGTGCCCTCGCCAGGCGTGGTCACTGAGCCGCCAGCCCCGGAGGAGGTGGTCAACGTCAGCTCGTCGGCGCTGAAGTTTGCGATGAGGGTGTAACTATCATCCATCGTCACCGTGGTGGTGGCAGAAGTGGGAGACGCCACCTTGCCCGCAGTGACGGCAGTGCCCGTCCAGTTTACGAAGTGATAGTGCAGATCTGCCGTGGCGACCACAGGCACCGACGTGCCGTAGGCGTACGTGAAGGTGCCCTCTCCGGGCGTGGTCACTGAGCCGCCAGCCCCGGAGGACGTGGTCAACGTCAGCTCGTCGGCGCTGAAGTTTGCGATGAGGGTGTAGCTATCATCCATCGTCACCGTGGTGGTGGCAGAGGTGGGAGACGCCACCTTGCCCGCAGTGACGGCAGTGCCCGTCCAGTTTACGAAGTGATAGTGCAGGTCTGCCGTGGCGACCACAGGCACCGACGTGCCGTAGGCGTACGTGAAGGTGCCCTCGCCAGGCGCTGTCACTGAGCCGCCGTCACCGGAGGACGTGGTCAACGTCAGCTCGTCGGCGCTGAAGTTTGCGATGAGGGTGTAGCTATCATCCATCGTCACCGTGGTGGTGGCAGAGGTGGGAGACGCCACCTTGCCCGCAGTGACGGCAGTGCCCGTCCAGTTTACGAAGTGATAGTGCAGATCTGCCGTGGCGACCACAGGCACCGACGTGCCGTAGGCGTACGTGAAGGTGCCCTCGCCAGGCGTGGTCACTGAGCCGCCGTCACCGGAGGACGTGGTCAACGTCAGCTCGTCGGCGATGAAGTTTGCGATGAGGGTGTAGCTATCATCCATCGTCACCGTGGTGGTGGCAGAGGTGGGAGACGCCACCTTGCCCGCAGTGACGGCAGTGCCCGTCCAGTTTACGAAGTGATAGTGCAGATCTGCCGCGGCGACCACAGGCACCGACGTGCCGTAGGCGTACGTGAAGGTGCCCTCGCCGGGCGTGGTCACTGAGCCGCCGGCGGTGGCTGAGACCACAAGGGTCGGCGATTGAAGCTGCGCAACTGCATCCGGCGCGAACACACCCACCCACAGCAAGACCAACAGGGCGAGCCTTCTCATGATTTGCTCTCCTTCCTCTGAGCTGACAGAACAGACAGCCATCTGGAGACAGGAGGACAAGTCCCTGCGGAGCTCGTACCGCGGGCAGCAACGAAACCGCACGGGTCTACCTGCTCATCTTGGAGATCCGTCTCGCACCACCTATACTGCAGTCTATAATATCCTGCGTCGATGCGCAAGTCAAGGGAAAAGCGCTGAAGGGCTGCAGGCCCCCGAAGCTCGCAGCCCCAACCGACGTCTCAGATGAGCCTACAGCGTTCTTGGCCTGCGGAGCCAGCCGACAAGACCAATCCCGAGGGCACCGAGAAGGATGGCACCGGGGGCTGGGACCACACCGGCCTCGGTCGCGAAAGTGCTCCCCCAGCTCGCACCGATGCCAGAGGCGGAGATACTGCGGAGGAAGAGTGCCTGGCCGGTGGAGGTGTTGATCGAGTAGATGCCGTTTGTGGATCTGACGCCGTACATGTCGCCGGCGGAGTCTCTGCCGAATCCGTAGAAATCGTTGAACTCGAGGCCACCGATGTCCGTGATTGCCCCGGTCGTCTGATCGATCTTGGCCAGGCGACCTGTGTCTTGTGTCAGCAACAGGTTGCCCCCGCTGTCAAAGGCCAGGTCTCCGGCCGAGTGGTAGGACCCCGTCGCCACGACGGTTCCTGCGGCAGTGCTCGTGTTGATCTTGATGAGGTTGTTGCTACTGGCGGCCCAGAGTGTTCCACTGGAGTCGAAGACCAGCGAGTTCAGACTTGGCCCGGCATTGGTCACGGTTCCGATGAGTGTGGCCCCGCCGGTTGTGGGATTGATACTGTACAACCGGCTGAATGTGATACCGTAGAGATTCCCAGTGGCGTTGAAGGCGATATCCGTCATGGCTATGCCGGTGTTTCCAATGAGTGTCCCAGCACCAGTTGCGATGTCTACGGTGAAGAGGTTTCCGCTGCTGTCCCCGACGTGCATTATGGGGCCGGCGAGCGCCAGAGGCGATTGCACTGCAAGGAGTGCCACTGCGAGGACTGCTGTTAGTCTTCTCATTACGTGTCCTTTCAAAAGGAGCTTGTCGAAACGATCATGACCCCCGCACGGATGGCGGGAGAGGCCCACTGAGCCAACGACCTACCTTTGTTCGAGCAGTCGTCCGGCCCTTTCATCCCAGGACGCGAAAGCACGCTCCGGCATGGCCCTTCCGACACCTCGCTGCTCGCTGAAGTGCAGACCACAAGCCGAAGCGATACCTGTGAATCCCTCTCCTCCATGAGAAATGAAGACCCGCGTCACGGCCCATGTTTTCACTAGAACATGACGCAGCGGCCACGCCAACCGCCGTCCCCGACCCATCCATGATCCTGAATCACATATTATTGTACACTTCCGTTCCCCGAAGTCAATAGACAGAACCCCATGTTTCTGGGACTATGACGGTTATCGGAACAGAGGGCCCCCGGGGAAGCTGCATCGGTGCGCCCTCAGCGCGTACGGAGCGGGGGTGACGCTGGCGGATCTGGGCAACAGTATCGACCCAGGGACCCACCCAGCGACCGATGAAGACGTTTGGGTCGAGAAGACTAGCCCGCATTTCTCACAAGGCTTCAGCAGGCCTTGCCGGCACTGCCGAAGATGCGGATCTGCTCTGAGACCGTCTCCTTGACCGCGGCCCGGACTGCGATCAGCATCTCGGGATAGTCTTGATAGCGGCCTGCGGAGGTCTCGATGAACTGGCTGGTGGCGGTCAGGGCAGCCTGCGAGATGCCGGTGTAGAAGTTGACCTTGGCGACGCCCAGGTGGATGGCACGCTGGAAGTCGGCTACGGAGATGCCGGTGCCCCCGTGCAGCACCAAAGGCATGTCCACTGCCTCCCGGATCCGGGCCAGGCGGTCGAAATCGAGGCGGGGCTCGCCCCTGTAACGGCCGTGTGCATTGCCGATGGCCACAGCCAGGGCGTCGATGCCGGTCTGGTTGACGTACTCGGCGGCCTGCTCTGGATCCGTGAAAAGGTCCGGGTTCGCCTCCGCCTCCAGGCCGCCACCCTCATCCCCGCCCACTGCGCCCAACTCGCCCTCCACGGAGACGCCCAGGGGGTGGCACAGGGCCACTACCTCTCGGGTGGCCCGGACATTGGCCTGGAACTCCTGCTTGCTGCAGTCCAGCATGACCGAGGTGTACCCGTGGCGGAGGGCAGCCAGTACCCCATCCTGCGTCAGCCCATGGTCCAGGTTCAGGACGACGGGGACCGGGCTCTCATGGCTGCGAGAACGAACGGCAGCGCACAGCGAACTGAGGTGGGTATACGGGAAGTGGGCCTCGGCCAGGTTGAGGATGACGGGCGAGCGAGATTCCTCGGCTGCCGAGACCGCCGCCTCCAGGAACTCCAGGTTCATGATGTTGAACGCACCTACCGCATAGTGATGACGATAGGCGGGGTCCAGCACGGCTTTCATCGACACTAACGGCATCCACGGCTCCTCAGGGCCTGCGTAGATCGCAAGCAGCGTCAGCGGAAGTGCCTCGCCGGAGGCGGTCAGACCTTGCCGACGCAGATGCAGGAGTTGTGACCGCCGAACCCCAGGGAGTTGCTGATCGCCACGTTGACCTTCCGCTCCTTGGCCTTGAGAGGCACGAAGTCGAGCTTGGGATCGCACTGGGGATCGACGTTCTCCAGGTTGATGGTGGGGGGGATAATCCCCTTGTTGATCACCAGGACCGAGGCAATCAGCTCCACGGCTGCGGTGGCGCCCAGCATATGGCCCAGGCAGCTCTTGGTCGAACTGATGGACAGCCTGTAGGCGTCTGCGCCGAACACGGTCCTGATGGCCATGGTCTCGGCGAGGTCATTGAGCTCAGTGCCCGTGCCGTGGGCATTGATGTAGTCGACCTTGTCCGTCGACAGGCCCGCCTCTGCGAGGGCGAACTCCATGGCCTTGGCTGCGCCGGTGCCATCAGGCAGGGGCGCGGTGATGTGATAGCCGTCGTCTGTGGCACCGTAGCCGAGGACCTCCGCATAGATGCGGGCGCCCGCTTGCGGGCGTGTTCGTACTCTTCGAGGACCAGTATCCCTGCGCCCTCAGCCAGAACGAACCCGTCGCGGTCCTTGTCGAACGGACGCGATGCAGCCGGCGGATTGTCGTTGCGGGTGCTGAGCGATCTGGCGGCGCAGAAAGACGCCAGGCCGATCGGTGTGCATGCGGCCTCAGAGCCGCCCGTGATCTGGACGTCGCTTCGGCCAAAGGCGATATTGCAGAACGCCTCGCCCACCGAGTGGTTGCCCGATGCGCAGGCGCTGACAACACAGAAGTTGGGGCCTCGCAGCCCGAACTGGATGGCGATGTTGCCGCTCGCGGCGTTGGCCATCAGGCGGGGCACGCAGAAGGGCGAAACCTGCCTGGGGCCCTTGCTCAGGATCTTGTTGTGCTCCTCCTCGATCTCCTTGATCCCGCCGATCCCCGTGCCGACGATGGCGCCGACCCGGTACACGTCCTCTTTGGACATGTCCAGGCCGCTGTCCTTGACGGCCTGAGAGGCGGCAGCGACGGCGAACTGGGTAAACCGGTCCATCCGCTTGCTGTCCCGTTTCTCGACGTACTTGGTGACGTCGAAGTCCTTGATCTCACCGCCAAAGTGCACCGGATAGGCGCTGGTATCAAAGGACGTGAATGCCGAGACCCCGCTCTTCCCAGAGCAGAGCTCACTATATAGCTGTTCAACGGACTCCCCCAAGGCCGTGATACAGCCCAAACCTGTGATGACCACCCGTCTTCGTTCCATCGTTGACGCTACTTGCCTTCTGCTTTCTTGGTCTGTGCTACCTTCACGATGTACTCAATGGCTGCGCCGACGGTCTGGATCTTCTCGGCCTCCTCGTCGGGGATGCTCATATCGAACTCATCCTCGAATTCCATGACCAGCTCAACCGTGTCCAAGGAGTCGGCGTTAAGATCATTGATGAAGGACGTCTCGCGGGTGATCTCTGCCTTGTCCACGCCCATCTGCTCGCTGATGATCTCAATCACCTTCTTCTCTATAGCTTGAACATCCACGTCGCTTTTGCCCACGTGTCTTCCTCCCTAAAAAAGCAAAGGACTCAGTTTTAGTTTCCTGGCTCCAGAACTCGTCTGGTCTGCTGACTGCGTCGACCGGGGGGTATAATACCGACTGCCCGCCCGTTGGACAACCGTTTTTCACGTTTTTTACATGGCCATGCCGCCGTCGACACACAGCACCTGGCCCGTGATGTACCCCGCGGCGTCGCTGCACAGAAAGGCAACGGCGTTGGCCACGTCCTCGACCGTTCCCATCCGTTTGACCGGAATCACCTGCAGGGCGGCCTCCTTGACCGCGTCCGGCAACGCGTTGGTCATATCGGTCTGGATGAATCCAGGGGCAATACAGTTGGCCGTGATGCCCTTCTTGCCCATCTCCCGAGCCACGGACTTGGCCATGCCGATCAGGCCCGCCTTGCTGGCCGCGTAGTTGGTAGATCCGGCCTGCCCCATCACGCCCGCCACTGAGCTGATGCAGACGATCCTGCCAAACCTGGCCCGGACCATGGACCTGGCTGCGACCCGCGTGGCCGTGAACGCTGCCCGCAGATTGACGCTCATCACCTTGTCGTAGTCCTCATCGTTCATCTGGATCATGAGCTTGTCGCGGGTGATCCCTGCATTGTTGACCAGGATGCCGATGCTGCCATGCTCCTCAGCCAGGCTCTCGATGACCTCAGTGAGCCTGTCCGTCTGCGTGATGTCCACGCACAGCGTCTTGACCTTGTGGCCGGCTGCTCCGCAGACCTTCTCAAGGTCGGCCAGTTGCTCGGCGTTGAGATCCAGCCCAGCCACGTCCCGTCCCTGTTTGAGCAGCTCAAGGACAATGGCCCTGCCTATCCCTCTCGCTGCCCCGGTTACTACAGCCAATCGTTTCTCAGTCATATACCGATCCTGTGTTTCCAGCACCCGTCACTATTGTCCGATTGCCTGCAGGCTGGCCAGATCGCTGACGTTGACGATCCGGGCCTTCCTGTCAATCCTGCGCATCAGGCCCGTCAACACTCTGCCGGGTCCGATCTCATAGAACCGCTCGACCCCGTCGGCCAGCAGCCGCTCCACGCATTTCTGCCACAGGACCGGAGAGGTCAGTTGCCTCACCAGACCGGGCCGGACTGCCTGTGCCGCTGTGTAATAATCGCCGCTGGCGTTGGACATCACCTTCACCGACGCAGAGGCGTCGAGCCTGCATCCCGCGAGGGCCGCATCAAGGGCCGCTGCCGCAGGGTCCATCATCGGGGTATGGAACGCACCCGCTACCTCAAGCCTGACCGCCTTGGCGGCGCCGTACTGGGTTGTCGCCAGGGTTTCTGCTCGGCCGCACGCGGCCTTGGTGCCACTGATGACGATCTGGGACGGACAGTTGAAGTTCGCCGGCTGCAGCAGCTCGCCTTGGCCGGCCTCCTGGCACAGGGCCTGCACCTTGTCTTCGTCGAGGCCGATGAGACTCACCATGCCGCCTGGAGAGGCGTCCGCTGTCGCCTGCATGGTACGGCCGCGGATTTCGACCAGACGAACGGCATCCTCGAAGCCGATCATCCCTGCTGCGTGCAGGGCCGTGTATTCCCCCAGACTCAGGCCAGCACAGACGTCCGGGCAGAGGGCTGCGCCTTCAGGAAGGGCCTTCATGGCCGCCAGCAGGGCGGCAGAGGTGACGAAGATGGCCGGCTGGGACATGGCCGTGGTGTTCAGCTTCTCGGCCGGGCCCTGGAAGCACAGGTCCGCCAGGTCAAAGCCCAACACCTGGCTGGCCCTGGCATAGATGGCCTTTGCCTCAGGAAAGGCCTCTGCCACGTCCTTGCCCATCCCTACGGTCTGGGCTCCCTGCCCTGGGAATAGAAACGCCGTTTTCATCCGTGTGCGCTACCGTCCAATCCTTGTCCGTCCAGGACGCATTGACCGTGCAACCGCACGGCCGCCAAGAGGACTCAGAACACAGGACTCAGAACTCAGAAGGAGTGAGGAAACGGCTTCGCCGCAACTGTGCCACTTGATTCTGATTTTCTCTCCTGGGTTCTGCGTTCTGAGTCCTGTGTTCTGTGTTCTACAGTCTAATGACGTTGGCCCCCCACGTCAGACCGGACCCGAAGGCGACAAAGACGACGATGTCCCCTTTCTTGAGCCGGCCTGAGCGTCTGCACTCATCGAAGGCGATGGGCAGCGACGCGGCCGAGGTATTGCCGTATTTCTCGATGTTGACGAAGACCTTGTCCGGCGGCAGATCCAGCCGCTTGGCCGCAGATTCGATGATCCGGGCGTTCATCTGGTGTGGGATGAGCATCGCGATCTGGTCGATCGTGAGCTCGCAGGCGTTCAGTGCACGGGTCACGGAGTCCACGATGCTGCGCACCGCCTGCTGGTACACCTCGCGGCCCTGTATGGAGATGTAGATCTGGTTGGGGTCCTGCAAGGGCCCGTGCGAGGGGTGGCGGGAACCATAGGCCTGGCAGTTCAGGAGATCCCACTGGCTTCCGTCCATACCCATGGTGCTGTAGAGGACGCCCCTGTCCCCGTCGCCGTCCTGTCCCCGCTCATACACGGCCGCGCCTGCGCCGTCTCCAAACAGGATGCAGCTTGCACGGTCCTTCCAGTTGGTGATCTTGGTGAGCGTCTCAGCGCCGATGACCAGGACCCTGCGGGCCTGACCGTTCTCGATGAATTGCTGAGCCAGGGTGGTGGCGTAGACAAAGCCGCTGCACGCGGCCGCCAGATCAAAGCCCCAGGCGTTCTTTGCGCCGATCGCGTGCTGCACGAAACACACGGTGGCAGGAAAGGGCATCTCCGGCGTCACGGTCGCCAGGAAGATCAGGTCGAGATCGGTGGCCGAAACGTGGGCGTCGCTCAAGGCCCGCTTGGCCGCCTCGACGGCCAGCAGGGCCGTGGTCTCTTGATCCGTGGTGACCCTGCGGGTCTTGATTCCCGTGCGCGTGGTGATCCACTCGTCCGAGGTCTCGACCATCTTGGACAGGTCATCATTGGTCAGGACCTTGTTCGGAACATAGGACCCGGATCCAGCGATGACCGCACGATACCGTGGGTGGCGGACGTCAACTGGCATCTGCATCCGGTGTCCCTACCGCCTTCTGGCCCAGATAGTCCGAGATCAGGGCGTTGATCTTCTGGCTGTGAAATTTCTTGGCAGCCAGGATCGCGTTCTTGATGGTGCGGGCCTGACTTGCGCCGTGACAGATCACGGCCGTGCCATCCACGCCCAGAAGCAGGGCCCCTCCATACTCATTGTAGTCGTATTTCTGGTAGATCCGCATCATCACGGGCTTGAACATCATCGCGAGCTGCAACTGCTCCTGCATCAACTCCTGCTTGATGGCCCTGAACAGCCCGTCCACGATGCCTTCGGTCAGCTTGAGGACCACGTTGCCGACGAATCCGTCGCACACGACCACGTCACAAAGGCCCTTGAGCAGGTCACGGCCTTCGATGTTGCCGTGGAAGAGCAGGTCACGGTCGGCCTTGATCAGGTCCCTGGCCTTCTTGATGACCTCGTTGCCCTTGGCATCTTCCTGGCCGATGCTCAGGATGCCCACCTTGGGCTCCTTCACGCCGAGCAGGTTCCTGGAATATGCGGAGGCCATGACGGCGTACTGGTATAGGTGCACGGGCTTGCAGGCAATGTTGGCGCCCACGTCGCACAGGACCACGGGACCGCCGAAGCTGGGGATGACCACCGCAATGCCCGGCCGATTCACGCCCTGCAGGTTGCGCATCCGCATTTGAAAGGCGGCCACGCAAGCACCGGTGTTGCCCGCCGAGATCACGGCGTCAGCCCCATCGGCCTTTGCCAGTTTGGCCAAGATGGCAATGGAGCTCTTGGGTTTCTTTCGCAGACTCTCTACAGGCGAGTCGTCCATGGTCACGACATCTGGGGCATCGACCACGCGGATACGGTCCCGGTTTGCGCCAAGGCCGAAAGCTTGGACTCAATGACCCCCTGGGGTCCCACCAGGATCACCTGGTCATCCTGACCAAGCTGATCCAGACACTGCACTGCCCCTTCGATGTTGACGTCGGGAGCGAAATCGCCTCCCATGGCATCCAAGGCTATGCGCATAAGCTACTTTTCTTCTTCCTCTTTCTTGCCCAGCTTCAGTGTGATCTGAGGATTCACATACCCGCAGTTCGTACAGGCCGCGTGGGGAAGCTTAGCCTGGCTGCACTTGGGGCACAGCGAATAATGCGTAGGCGTGAGCTTCTTGTGGGCCCGCCGGCTTCGGGTGCGACTTCTGGCCATTTTCTTGGTTGGTAGCATGCCATTCAACTCCAAGCCATATCAACACATAGAACAATAGCCAGTCCCATCTGAACCAGCTAAGAAAGGGTTCAAAATACCTCTCCCCGTCCTGTATGTCAAGCTGAAATTCCCGCTCCCAGGGACCGACGAAACCGAGAATCGGAGAATCGGAGACAGCAGGTAGGATGGGCTTCAGCCCATGCGGACTGTCGCGTAAATGCAGTATGGACTAAAGCCCATCCTACGCTCCTGGGCGAGCCGGCGAGTGGGCGAGGAACCGATCGGACAGCCTCTGTCGCCGTTTCGCCGATTCTCCGTTTCGGGTGGTCATTCGCCCGCCAACAGCGGGTACAGGTAGTCGGGCAGGTCTTCGATGCGGATGGTGCGGCTCGTGGGACCGGCGTGGTCCAGGCGGACGTGGATGCAGTCCGTGTCGTGCAAGGCAGGCGCAACCCGGTCTGCCCACTCGATGAGGACCACCGCGCCAGGGTGCAGGAGCTCCTCGAAGCCCAGCATCTCGAACTCTGCGACAGAGGCGATCCTGTAGGCGTCGATGTGGTAGATCGTGAATCTGCCCTCGTATTCGTTGACGAGGACGAAGGTGGGGCTGCTGACCTGTCCCTGGTCCTGGCAGCCGCAGCCCCGCACGATCCCCTTGATCAGGTGGGTCTTGCCACTGCCCAGGGGACCGGTGATCGCCAGGACCTCGCCGCCCTTCAGGCGGGCGCCGACCTTCTCGCCCAGGGCGAGCGTCTGCTCTACGGACTCTGATGTCATCTCAATCGTTGCCACAACCTCACTTTTGCCTCGCACGTCCGAAGCCTCGTGAGAAACGCGGGCTAAAATGGTCGTACCCGTGCTCCCTGAGGTCATGGGTCTTGCCTGAGGCATCCCGGATCTGCACCTTGCCCGTAGCGGTGATGGTCCCGATCCGGGTGATGGGCAGGGGCCGGTCCCATGCTGCCAGAAGGCTGCGGCAGTCGTCCTCGCCGAGCGTAAAGAGCAGCTCGAAGTCCTCGCCGTCACAGAGGGCGCTGTGCACTGGATCGCCCGACATGCAAGCCTGCTGTGAGAGGGGCAGGCTGCCCGTCTCGACGATAGCGCCTACCCCGCTTCGTCTGCAGATCCTGGGCAGGTCGCTGGCCAGGCCGTCGCTGAGGTCCATCATGGCGTGGAGATCCGCCATCCCGGCTATGGCGATGGCCTCGTGGACGCGGGGCTCGAACTCCAGATGCCTGCGCAAGCGACCCGCCCAGCGATCCTGTCACGCACACGGCGTCACCGACCCTGGCGCCGGCGCGGGTGATGGGCTTGCGGCCGGCGAGACCGCTGAGCATGGCCACGTTGACGGCCAGAGGCGTCTGGTCTTTCCAGCAGGTCGTGTCCCCGCCGACGAGAGGGCAGTCGTAACGGTCTGCAGCCTGCAGGAGGCCTGCGTGCAGGAGTTTCACGCTCTCTGCGGTGAATCCGGAGGGCAGCCCGAGCGACACCACTGCAGCCAGCGGCCGCGTGGCCATGGCCGCGCAATCGCTCAGGCAGGTGGCCATGGCCTTGTACCCCACCTGCTCGAGGGTTGCGGAGGCCAGGTCAAAGTGCACGCCTTCCAGCAGCATGTCTGTGGTGACAAACACCGAGTCTCCAACCTCCAGCCGGACTTGGGCCATGTCGTCGCCGATGCCAATGGGAAACCGGCGGGCGTCAAGGCGCCTCTGCCCTTCGAACCACGCCGTCAGTTGGTCTTCGGTCAGACTCATCGCCGCCCCAGCCGTTCCTTCCACACCGCGATCTGCTCGACCGCCTGCTGTATGCCGCCCGCGCCCTTGGTCTGGTAGGCCTGGGCCACGCGGCTGGGGCCCAGGACGTCATAGACGTCTTTCTCAATGACGCCGGACAGCTCCTTGAACTGCGAGATCGTCAGGTCTGCGAGCCGCTTATCCTCTTTCTCACAGCTCGCCACTGCGGATCCCACGATCCCATGGGCCTGGCGGAAGGGCAGGCCCTTCTTGACCAGGTACTCCGCCAGGCTGGTGGCGTCCAAGAAGCCCCGGTCCAGACCCTGCGCGATCCGCTGGGCCATGAACTGGCTGTGAGAGGCCACGGCTGCTGCCATGTCCAGGCATGCCTCGACGGTGTCGCTGCATGAGAAGACGTGGACCTTGTCTTCCTGCAGGTCGCGGTTATACCCAGACGGAAGTGCCTTGAGCAGGGTGAGCATGGCCGTCAGTGACCCGTAGACTGCAGCAGTCTTGCCCCGGATCAGCTCGAGGGCGTCGGGATTGCGCTTCTGGGGCATCATGCTCGAGGAGGTGCAGAAGGCGTCATCGATGCGGAGGAACCCGAACTCCGTGGAGCAGTAGAGGATCCAGTCCTCGGCCAGCCTGGATAGGTGGGTGGCGATCATCGCGCAGTCGAAGACGAACTCTGCCGCAAAGTCGCGGTCGCCCACAGAATCGACGCTGTTGGCGGTGATTCCGTCGAATCCCAGCTCAGCGGCAGTCTGCTCCCTGTCGATGGCCAGCGTGGAACCGGCAACTGCGCCAGAGCCCAGGGGCGACACGTTCATCAGCCGTCTGCAGGAGGCCAGCCGGGCATAGTCGCGTTCGAGGCCCTCGCAGAGGCCGAGCACGTACGCGGCGATGCTGATCGGCTGCGCCCGCTGCACGTGCGTGTAGGCAGGCATGACGTCGTGCGCGTGCCTAGCCGCCAGGTCCACCAGGGCCTTCTGCAGGACGGCTATCTTCGACTGGATCTCCGCAATGCGGTCTCGCATCCAGAGTCTTAGGTCAGTGGCCACCTGGTCGTTGCGGCTGCGGCCGGTATGTAGCTTCTTGCCCGGCTCGCCGATCCTGGCGATCAGGACAGACTCGATGGCCATGTGGATGTCTTCCTGGGTCTTGTCGAAGGGGAATGTACCTGCCTCGATCTGCCGGCCGATCTCGATCAGGCCCTGCTCAATGGCAGTCAGGTCTTCGGGGCTGATGAGCCCCTGCCTGGCCAACATGCGGGCGTGGGCGGTCGACCCCTGGATATCGTACTTGTAGAGCCGCTGGTCGAAGGACAAGGACTCAGTGAAGTCCATCATCTTCTGGTCAGGCTGGCCAGACAGCCGTTTCTCCCAGTTACGGTCCACTTTCTTCTCCATGATTCAATCCTTCATAGGGGTCTTGTCGGGCCAGATCATATGATTGGGGGCGGGGTGTGTCAATGCGAGGAGAGGAGACAGGAGTCAGTAGTCAGGAGACAGAAGGACCCTGCAGCCAGCCGTGACCTCGTTTCTGTCTTCTCACGTGCCTACCTTCTTGCAGGCCAGCAGGCCGTGAGGTAGGCTGATGGGATGAGATTCGTGCTTGTACTGTGCGGTGGTCTGGCCGTGGTCCTGGGGCTCGTCTCGCATCTGTATGTCAGGCTTCGGTTGAGGCCGCCGGATGACGAGGACGAGATCTACCACGAGTTTGAGGACCAGGACCCGGCCTATGCGAGATACACGCGTTGGCTTCAATTGACCTTAGGGGCAGTCTCCGTGGGCGTGCTGTTGCTCTTCCTGGCCATCACCGTATGACGGATGTGAGACCGTAGTTCCATCTCCTGTCTCCTGACTACCATCTCCTATCTCCCGGAGTCCCGCGTCTATCGCGGGATGTTGCCGAAATCGCACCCTGTCGCACTAGTGCCCGCCTGCAGAGAGACCGAGTAGCTGCCGGCCGTGCGGCTGAGCTTGGTCAGGAAGCCGTCCATCGCGCCCGTCGGGACCATCGTCGCTGTGGCGGCCGTGCCGCTCCAGTCCACGGCTGCATTGAATCTGCCCGACAACAGGACGTCACCAGCGGGGCTGAGGGTCAGGCCCCAAGGCCACGGTGACAAGGCCGCTGCGCCCGTGCCCGGGCAGTAGACCACGGTGTTCACAATCGAGGTCCATTGGCGTGTCCAGGTGATCTTGCCTTCTGGGCTCAGGCCGGCCACAAAAAGGTCGGATCGCGGGCCCTCTGCTATGAGGGCATCGCTGGAGGTCTGCTCTCCGGCCACCACCACTTGGCCGCTCGGATCGACGCGGACGGTCATGCCTGCAGTCCTGACCGTGTCGTCGCCGATCGTGGTCGTCCAGCCATACCGGCCATCGTGGTGCATCATCATGACAAAACACTGGCCCACGTGGTAATTGGGCGTGTATCGCCAATCCGCCTGACCCGTGGGGTTGAAGTTGACCCACAAGCTGTAGATGCCTGTCACGTAGATGTTGCCTGCTGCATCCAGGCAGATGTCGAACGGCCGGTCCCAGTCTGCCCCTCCCACGGTACGGGTCCACAGGCTGTTGCCCTGGCTGTCGTAGCCAATGACGAAGATGTCGCAGTCGCCGCTGCTACTCCGCGCCTCAGTGCGGCCTGCAGTGACGAAGTTCACAGTGGACTGGAAGTCGCCGGCCACGTAGATCCCACCGTTGGGGTCGGTCACGACCTTCCCCCCCCGGGCGTAGGACGAACCGCCAAACGTCCTTGTCCAGCCATAGGAACCGTCGCTATGGAGCTTCGTCACAAAGGCCGAGGCGTCGCCCGGCGCGGTATGGACGTCTACCCCTGCACCCGGGTCGAAGTCCGCTGATCCGCTGAAGCTGCCGGTCAGGAGGATGTCTTCGGAGGTGCTCAGGCAGAGACCCCTGATCGTCACCGCGGCATCAGGCCCGCCCAGGACCTTGGTCCACCCGTAGGAGCCGTCGGCCTTCAGCCTGGTGACGAAGGCATCTCGCATGCCAGCGGCCGTGTGGACGTCCTTGCCTTGCCCGGGGTCGAAGTCCACGTCGAACTGGAAACTGCCGGACAGGATGATGCCGGACGAGGAATCCACCTCCATGGCCGTGACGATCTCGTCCATCCCATCGCCAAAAGTCCGCACCCAGACGCGGGCGCCATCGGACTTGAACCGCGAGACGAAGATGTCCTGGCCGCCGACGGCGGTCCTCAGATCCACGCCATCGGAGGGGTCAAAGTCGACGGCGCCGCTGAAATGGCCCGCACAGAAGAACTCGCCGTTGGGATCCGTGTCAACGACCACGCACTCATTGGTGCTGTCCGGCCGGCCCTGGAATGCGCGTGCCCAGGCAAGGGGATAGGACTGGACCACGGGCGCAGGAAAGGTCTGAAACCACGCCGGCCTAGAGTCTTCGGTGACCCGGTACGCGCCTGGAGCCAGGTTGGCGAAGGTGTACTCGCCATGGACGCCGGTGACTGCAGTCTGCCCCGTGCTCAGATGGACGGTCCAACCAGCGATCCCGGGCTCAGTCGAGTCCTTCCTGGCGTTGCCGTTGAGGTCGCTCCAGAGGACTCCGCTGATCCTGCCCACCGAGACCCCTTGCGTCACGGCCGTCAAGACCGTCTCCGGGCCCAGGTCCTGCTGTGCACCGGCCGGCCAAGCGAGCAGACCCACCGACACGAGGACAAGCCATCGATTCATGCAAAGATTCCCCTATGGACTCCTCCTCCGTGAGGCATGTGCCCGAGTTCCCCTTTTTGCGATCTACAGGGTAGACCGCGTCCGACCACTATAATATCATACTGCGGCAACCATTGCAAGAAGTGACGTGACTGGCCCGGCGGTGGATCCCTTGCGACCTCCTATGCGGTCCTGGGCCGGCCGACAACCTGGTAAGGAGTGCTCCATGAAGACAAGGACGACTGGTGTGGCAGTGGGCCTGGCGGCAGCGGCAATCATACTGAACATGTCGTGGGTCGTCAGCGCCGCGGAATTGACCGTGAAGGACTGCAGGTGCGAGTACAAGGTCGATCCCATCGGCATGGACGTGGCCAGGCCGAGGCTGAGCTGGACCCTGGACTCACCCCTTCGGGCGGTGGTCCAATCCGCGTACCAGATCAGGGCAGGCCGGAGCCCAGAGGACCTCGCCGCGGGTAGAAGCCTGCTGTGGGACACTGGCAAGGTCAAGGGCGATCAATCGATCGCTGTGTCCTATGGCGGGCCTGAGTTGATGCCCAGACAGCGGGTCTATTGGCAGGTCCGCGTGTGGGACGGCAGGGCTCAGGCCTCAGAGTGGAGCGCACCCGGCGTTCTGGGAGATGGGCCTGCTGGCGGCTGCCCAGTGGAAGGCCCAGTGGATAGAGCCGGACCTGGTCGAGGACGTCAATGCGTCCAACCCGAGTCCCATGCTGCGGAGGACTTTCAGCCTCAAGGGCCCCATTGAGTCCGCCAGGCTCTACGTGACCTGTCACGGTTTGTACGAGACCCAGATCAACGGCCGCAGGGTTGGCGATCAGGTCCTGACGCCCGGATGGACGACCTACGACAAACGGCTTCAGTACCAGACCTATGATGTGACGGCTCTGGTTCAGGCTGGGGAGAACGCCATCGGCGTGACCCTGGGCGATGGATGGTTCCGGGGCCTGCTCGTCTGGAGCGGCAACCGAAACGTCTACGGCAAGGCCGTGGCCCTGTGCGCCCAGACTCGAGATCGTGGCCAAGGACGGCAGCCGTGAGGTGATCACCACGGACGGCTCGTGGAAATCGTCCACTGGTCCCATCCGCTCTTCAGACATCTACAACGGCGAGATCTATGACGCCCGGCTGGAGAAGGCACGGCTGGAGCCAGAGTGCCGGTTTCGACGACAGCGGCTGGTCCGGTGTCAAGGTGGCCGCACACAGCAAGGACGTGCTGATCGCGCCTGCTGGCCCCGCAGTGCGGCGGATCCAGGAGATCCGGCCCGTCAAGGTCTTCAAGACGCCCCAGGGCGACACCGTCGTGGACATGGGCCAGAACATGGTGGGCTGGGTCCGGATCAAGGTCAAGGGACCGGCCGGAGCCCAGGTGACGCTGCGCCACTTCGAGGTCCTCGACAAGGGGGGCAACGTCTACACCGCCAACCTGCGGGCCGCCAAGGCAGACGGACCAATACACCCTCAAGGGGAGCGAGCAACCAGAGGTCTTCGAGCCGCACTTCACCTTCCACGGGTTCCGCTACGTGGCCGTGGAGGGCTGGCCGGGCGAGCCGACGACTCGACGACCTGACCGGCGTCGTGGTCCACTCCGACTATCGGCACGGACCGGGACCTTCGAGTGCTCCGAGCGCATGATCAACCAGTTGCAGCACAACATCCAATGGGGCCAGAAGGGCAATTTCGTGGACGTGCCCACGGACTGTCCCCAGCGGGACGAGCGGCTGGGATGGACGGGTGACGCCCAGGTCTTTGCCCGGACTGCCTGCTTCAATGCAGACGTGGCGGGATTCTACACCAAGTGGCTGGGTGACGTGGCTGCGGACCAGAAGGCCGACGGCGCAGTCCCGCACGTGATCCCCGATGTGCTGAGCAGGGGACAGGCCACAGGCGGAGCATCGGCCGGCTGGGCGGACGCTGCGGTCGTCGTCCCATGGACGGTCTATCTGTGCTACGGCGACAAGCGGCTGCTGGAGCGGCAGTATCCCAGCATGAAGGCCTGGGTGGACTACATGACCCACAGGGCCGGGCAAGACGGTGCTGTGGAAGCAGGACTTCACCTTTGGCGACTGGTTGGCGTTCGCCACGACCCAGTCGGACTACCCGGGTGCGACGACAGACAAGGATCTGGTCTGTCAGGCCTACTTCGCGAGGTCTACGGACCTGCTGCAGCGGGCGGCGATTGTGCTGGGCAAGACCCAGGACGCCCAGCACTATGCGAGAGCTCCTCAAGAAGATCAAGGCGGCCTTCCAGAAGGAGTTCGTCACGCCCAACGCCAGGCTCTCCTCGAATACCCAGACGGCCTATGCCCTCGCCCTGGCCTTTGACCTGCTGCCGGCTGCACAGCGGGAGTCTGCGGCGAAGCGGTCTGGCTGCGGACGTGAGTCGGTTCAAGCACATCACGACCGGCTTTCTGGGGACTCCCGTGATCTGCCGAGTACTCAGCGACCACGGCTACCTGAAAGAGGCCTATATGCTCCTGAACCGCAGGGACTACCCCTCGTGGCTCTACCCGATCACGCAGGGCGCCACGACCATCTGGGAGCGATGGGACGGCATCAAGCCCGACGGCAGCTTCCAGGACGAGGGGATGAACTCGTTCAATCACTATGCCTACGGAGCGATCGGCGAATGGCTCTACGCTGTTGTGGCGGGCCTCGATCTCGACCCTGAGAGCGTGGCCTACAAACACTCGCTGATCCAGCCGCATCCGGGCGGGGGCTTGACCTCTGCCAAGGCGACCCTCGAGAGCCCCTACGGGAAGGTGGCCTCCGGCTGGCAGATCAAGGACAAGTCCTTGATCGTCGACGTGGTGATCCCGCCGAACACGACAGCGACTCTCACGCTTCCCAAGGCCGGCGACAAGGCCGTCACGGAGTCCGGCAAGCCTGTGGCCAAGGCAGAGGGCGTCAGGTCTGTTCAGCAGAAGGGCGGAGTCCTGGTTGCAGAGCTGGGCTCCGGGGTCTATCGCTTCGAGTATCTCTGGACAGACTGAGCGATGGCAGTTGGCTTCGTCCATCCATGGCCGGTCTTTGTCTGTCCGACCATGAACAGCCCCACCTGCCAGGCCGCTCTGGAGGCCTCGATGGCGAGAGCCCCTGGTGGATGGACGCGGGATGAAGGCCCTGCCTGAACCGACCGTTACGTGACCTTGACGGGCAGGATGATGAAGGGGATGCCTTCCCGCAGCAGCCTCTTCTGGACCGTGAACGTCACGTGGTTGTAGAGGAGCCGGTTCAGGAAGGTGTCCTCCTGGAACACGATCTGGCCCGCGAAGAAGACGCTTTGGGGGTACTGCTTGAAGATGGAGCCGGCCAGGGTGCAGATCTCGTCCGCCACGTCCGGACCAATGGCTCCGAAGCCGAGGGCGAAGTATCCCTGGCTCTGGACAAAGGCCTCATACCGGCCGAGTTCCGCGCGAACGCTGTTTTGGAGCCCTTCGATCTCCTCAACGCCCTTGAAGTTGGCGGTGTCGACCATCCCGGCCTGGAGAAAGAAGAAGTTCTTGAAGTTCGCGCCGAAGAGCCGGATGATCCCCAGCAGCGTGTGAAGTCCCATGCCATTGAATCCGTTGACCAGGACGACCGCCACCCTCGCGGTCGGATCATATACCGGCATGCTGGCGTAGGGCTTTGCGGACTCGAGGGTCGCGATCTCTACGGAACGGACGAACTTGTCCAACTGCTGGATGTGCTGCTGGGTCGCCAGGTAGTACCTCTTGATCGTGACGGCGACCAGCATCAGGGAGCCTGTCACGATCAGGGTGATCCAGCCGCCCTCGTGGAACTTGACCACGACCACAGAGGCCAGGATCACCGTGGTCAGGAGGAGGCCCACGCCGCTGACCAGGATCTTGCTCCTCCATCGCTGCTGCGTGGCCTTGTGGGTCCACCAGAACCTGACCATGCCCAACTGGGAGAGGCAGAACGTGATGAACACGTTGATACTGTACAGGACCACCAGAAACGTGACGGATCCCTTGCTGGCGATCATCAGGATCAGGGAGGCGACTCCGACCATTAGGATGCCGTTCTTGATGACCAGACGGTTGCTCAGGAGGGCGAATTGAAACGGGAACCAGTGATCCGCAGCCATGTTCGCCAGGACCCGCGGCCCGCCGAGGAACCCGGTCTGCGCGGCGGCGAACAGCAGGATGGCCTCGGACAGGAGCGTCACTCCGACGAAGATCGTCGCCAGATCGTGGTCCCAGCCGCTGGACATCCGCTCCAGGAGCACGGCGTTGAGGGTCTTGCCGGGCTCCGGCCGCACGTCGAACAGGAGGTATCCCACGATGAGCCCCGCGGCCATGAAGGCCAGCGAGAGGGCCATGTACCGCATCGTCCGCTTGGCGGTCTTGACCTTGGGCTCGCGGAGGATCGGCAGGGCGTTGCTGACCGCCTCAATCCCCGTGTAGGTGCCTGCACCCATGGCGTAGGCCCGCACGATGAGCACGATCATGGCCATCGTCCCTATCTCCACGTGCGTGGCGCGGAGATCCGTGATTGTCGCTCCGGCCATCTGGCGCAGACCATTCGCGTGCGTTGAGATAGCCCAAACGATGACGAACAGGTGTGTCCCGACGAACGTCAGGAAGATGGGGGTCAGGGGGATTACGGACTCTCTGACACCTCGAAGGTTGAGCAGTACCAGGATGCAGACCCCGAGCATGGCCATGGGCAGCTTGAGTTCCTGCGAGGATTCGGGCAGGAAGCTGAAGAGCGCATTGGCGCCGCTGGCGATGGACACGGTGATGGTCAGCACGTAGTCGATCAGGAGGGCGCAGCCCGAGACCAGGCCCAGTGAAGGGGACAGCAGCTTGCTGGCCACCAGGTAGCCGCCGCCGCCGGTGGGGAACTGCTCAACGATCTGGGAGTAGCTGGCAGTAATGATGAAGATGGTCACTGCGGTGGCAATGGCGATAAAAACCGCCAGGTAGGTATGCTGACCGAGGGCCAGGAACGCCTCTTCCGGGCCGTAGCACGAGGAGGTCAATCCATCGACTCCCAGTCCCACCCAGGCGAAGAAGGCCACCAGGGACAGGTTGTGGAAGACATGGGGATCACGCACGTCGCGGGCCTTGCCAATCGCCAGACGCCGAATCCCTGCAAGGAGATTATTTATGCGGGTCACAATCATGGGTACGGGCTTGGATCAGCGTCTGTCCTGGCGCATGCGTTCTGCCTGCGTGCGACCCGGAGGGTCCATCTGCAACGTCCTGCTACCGATGTCGCATCTAGCCGAGACTTTGCTCAATAGTCATTCCCTTATATGCAGCCAAGCCCAAGTCCGTGATCCAGTAGGCCCTGTCTGGGGCGTCATCATACCCACGTGATTGCCAGAAAGCTAGCCCGCATTATGCGCCAGCGAGGGGGCCTTGGGGCCAACTCCATTTTTCGGCATTTCTGCTTGATCGCTGGCCAACCGGCCGCTATATATTTAGCCTTTTAACATCTCGGTTCTTGTAGGAGCTGCTTATGTCATACGTTACCAGGGCGTTTCGCAAGTTGGCAGGACTGAACCGCATCTATCTGTTCATCATGATGCTGGGGTTTGCCGGGATGTTCATCTGGCGACCTGCCTGGGGGCAACTGCCCGGGGCATCGGAGTCGGTGGCCGCAGCGGGCCACGAGGGCGCTTCCATCAGGCCCTTTAGCCTGTTTTCAGACCCCAAGTACACCACGATGGAGAGGACGTGCCTGGTGGCTGTCCTGGTCATCGCCCTGGCGGGTCTGGGCTATGCCTTGATGCTGGTGGGCCAGGTGAAGAGAGCAGACATCGGCACCAAGAAGATGCAGGAGATCGCCGCGGCAGTCCGAGAGGGAGCCAATGCGTACCTGGCGGCCCAGTTCCGAAAGATCGGTCCGCTGATCGTCCTGATCACCATCTTCCTCTGGTGGACCAAATCCGATGAGCCCGCCTTTGCCTGGGGCCGCGCAGGCGCGTTCCTGATGGGGTCGCTGTTCAGTTGGTGCGTAGGCTTCGTGGGTATGCGGCTGGCCACGACGGGCAACCTGCGGGTCGCCGCAGCAGCCAAGCACAGCTACGGTGAGGCCATGCAGTTGGGCTACCGTACCGGCACGATTACCGGCATGCTGACCGACGGCCTGGGGCTGCTCGGCGGCACGATGATCTTCATGATCTACGGAGAGAAGGCCTATGAGGCCCTGCTGGGCTTTGGGTTTGGCGGCACGCTCCTGGCCCTGTTCATGCGGGTGGGTGGCGGCATCTACACCAAGGCTGCAGACGTGGGCGCAGACCTGGTCGGAAAGATCGAGAAGGATATCCCTGAGGATGATCCGCGTAACGCAGCCACGATCGCAGACAATGTCGGCGATAACGTCGGAGACTGCGCTGGAATGGCAGCCGACATCTTCGAGAGCTACGAGGTCACCATCGTGGCCGCCATGATCCTGGGCATGGCCAGCTTCGGTCACAAGGGCGTGATCTTCCCGCTGCTGGTCCGTGGCATCGGCGTACTGGGCTCGATCATCAGCACCTACACGGTCAAGGCTGGGCCCAACGACACGTCGGACACGGCCCTGAAGAGCGTGCACCGTGGCTTCTGGATCGGATCGATGATCAGCGTCGTGGGATTCATCGTCCTGGGCTACTACTACCTCAGGTTTGACGACGCCTACTTGGCGGTCAATGCCATGGCCAAGAACGGCTTCCCCGAAGGCGTGGTGGCGAACCTGCCGGGCTGGGCCAACTTCGGAGTTGCCGGCCTTGACATGCGTCCTGCCCTGACCTGCCTGATCGGCGTGTTCCTGGCGATCGTCCTGAACAAGGTCACCAGCTACTACACGCACACGAGTCACGCACCGGTCAAGAGCCTGGCCAAGGCCTGCACCACGGGCCACGCCACGAACATCATCCAGGGCTTTGCAGTCGGTTATGAGAGCACAGTGGCTATGATTCTGGTGATCGCTGTGGCGATCCTGCTCTCCGTGTTGTGCTATACGGGAACGCCTCCCATGTTCATCGCCTTCGGCGTGGCCATGACCGGTATCGGCATGCTGACCCTGACAGGCAACACGATCTCCATGGACGTGTTCGGGCCTGTGGCGGACAACGCCAACGGCATCGGTGAGATGGGTTACGACAAGAAGGAGATGGGCGAGGCCAACTACAAGCGGGCCAGACAGATCCTGGCAGACCTCGACGCAGTGGGCAACACCACCAAGGCGGAGACCAAGGGCATCGCCATCGGCTCTGCCGTCATTGCGGCCGTGTCACTGTTCTCCAGCTTCATCGCAGTGATCGCAGTCGGCAGTGAGGACAAGATCAACCTGATGACCAAGGGGCAGTACGCCGAGCAGGCGGGCAAGTTGAGCGTGGCCGAGCCGTTGATCTTCATCGGCCTGCTCATCGGCGGCGCAGTGCCGTTCCTGTTCAGCTCCATGCTGATCAGGGCCGTGGGGCGGGCCGCCCACTACATCGTTGAGGAATGCCGCATGCAATTCCACGACAAGGAGATCTGGGCGGGTACCAAGAAGCCGGACTATGGCCGAGTCGTGAACATCTGCACCAGTACGGCCCAGAAAGAGTTGATCGGTCCGGGTCTGCTCGCAATCATGACGCCCTTGGTCGTGGGACTGCTGCTCGGCCCGTACGCCCTCGGCGGCTTCCTGGCGGGCATGATCCTGGTCGGACAGCTCCTGGCCGTGTTCATGGCCAATGCCGGCGGCGCTTGGGACAATGCCAAGAAGATGATCGAAGACGGCATCTACGGCGGCAAGGGCTCTGAGGCCCACAAGGCGGCTGTGACGGGCGACACGGTCGGCGATCCGCTGAAGGACACCGCAGGCCCTGCCATCAACCCGCTCATCAAGGTCATGAACATGGTGAGTCTGCTCACCTTGGGTATTGTGCTCCACTACAACGTCCTGGCTCCTCGGGTGGACGCCGGCGAATCGGCAGGCAGCCTTAGGGCCATCGGCCTGACGGTCGCCGTGGTCTGCCTCCTGGCCATCGGCTGGGCGGTCTGGCAGAGCAAGCGAGAGGTCACACAAGAGAAGTAGGGCTCGAATAGGTCGCTTTTCATCGCTCGGGCAGTGCGGACGTACTGCCCGAGCGATTTCGTATTTCTGGGGCGGCCCAGCGGCGTTGAAAGACAGGCTGTGCATCTGCACGGGAAGGGAGACTCGCGGCGTGGAGTTCATTCATTGGTTCTTTGATTTTGTCATGCACCTGGATGTCCACCTCGCTGGACTGGTGCAGCAGTACGGCCTCTACGTCTATGGAATCCTGTTCCTGATCATCTTCTGCGAGACCGGGCTGGTCGTTACGCCGATCCTGCCGGGTGACTCGCTGCTCTTTGCTGCTGGCGCCATCGCGGCCACAGGCCAGTTGAACCCCTGGGGCATGATCCTGCTGCTCACCCTGGCCGCGATCCTGGGCGACACCGTCAATTACTGGATAGGCGCCCTGATAGGCCCCAAGGTCTTCAGCAAGCCCAAGAGCCTGTTCTTCAACCCAGAGCACCTCCGCAGGACCCATGAGTTCTATGAGAAATACGGGGGCAAGACCATCATCATCGCCCGCTTCATGCCGATCATCAGGACCTTTGCGCCCTTTGTAGCGGGCGTGGGCAGCATGTCCTACCGTAGGTTCATTGCCTACAACGTCATCGGCGGGGCACTCTGGGTCCCCCTCTTTGTGGGTGGAGGCTACTTCTTCGGTAACCTGGAGGTGGTCAAGAAGAACTTCACCCTGGTCATCATGGCCATCGTGGTCCTCTCGCTGGTGCCGATGGTGATCGAGATCATCAGACATAAGATGGGCAAAAGAAGGTAGTCGGGTAGTATCGGCCTTCCGGCCTGGTAGTCAGGTAGAGAGGCAGAATTCCATTACTACCAGCCCCTTGGGCGATACTACCAGGGGCGTCAGCCCCGATACCGCCAGACCGCGAAGTGTTCGATATTGCCAGGGCGAAGCCCGTTACTACTTCTGCCTGATTGACATTTCCAACGACATCACCGTATAATTGATTGCGTCGGTCGATCTATAAAGGTCTGCTCAGGGAGGTGTCCCGTATGAGCTGTGAATCCGAGACCTACGTAGAACGCTACAAGTGGCACATCATCATCACCGTCGCCGTCGCTGTTGCCGTGTCCCTCTGGATTGTCTTCAAGGGGAGCACGCCCTTGGCGTGGCGGTGGGACCACTGGCTGTGGGTGGGTTCGCTGTTCCTGTTGGGCGCGATGGTGACCCTGCTGGCGTACGTGTGCACGCTGGTGTCCAGCTTCAAGGACAGCAGCGTCAAGCTGGAGGAGCTCACCAAGAGCCTGGAGCGGATCGGCGACCGGCTGGAGGAGTTGTGTCAGAGCACCCGACTAAGCGAGACGGCCAAGACCATCGCGTATCGGGATTCCGAAAGGGCGTCACTCCAGGAGGCCGTCCGCCAAAAGCTGGTCTCCGGCGACCTTGAGGCTGCGTACGACCTGATCGACGAGATCGGCCGCAAGTCCGGCTACCAGGATCTGTCGCAGCGGCTGAGGCGAGAGGCCGAACAGTACCGCCAATCTCTTCCGGACGAGAGGGTCGAGCCTGTGATCAGCCAGATCGAGAGGCTCTTAGAGGAAGGCCGGTGGTCCGGGGCCGCGGTCCAGATCGAGGGCCTCATCAAGGCCTATCCGGACTCCGAGCGGGCCAGGTCCATGCGTCAACGCCTCTACCAGGCCAAGGAGGAAAGGAAGAGGTCCTTGGTCGCAGATTGGGACGATGCGGTCAAGAGGCAGGATACGGACCGGAGCCTGGAGGTCCTCAAGGACCTGGACACGCTCCTGACGCACAACGAGGCCCTGGCGTTTCAGGAGGCGGCCAAGGACGTGTTCCGTACCAAGCTCCACAACCTGGGGGTCCGGTTCTCGATGGCGGTCTCTGATCACAACTGGACAGAGGCCCTGGAGGTGGGCGAGCAGATTATCGAGGACTTCCCCAACAGCCGTATGTCTGAGGAGATCCAGGGCAAACTCGACACCCTCAAGCAGAACGTCCTGCTCAATAGCTAGGGAAGGTGTTTTATGAGGGTAAACATAGAAGACACATGCACGGCGTGCGGACTCTGCTGCGACACCTGTCCCGAGGTCTTTGAGATGGGCGAGGACATGGCTGAGGCTGTGGTGGACGAGGTGGCCAGCGACTACGAGAAGGTCGTGGAGCAGGCTGCCGATGAGTGCCCCGTGGCGGCCATCCGGTTGGGTTAGGACCCGGCGTGGCCCGTTTGTCTCCGTCTTCTTGAAGGGATCGTACTGACATGCAGATGAAACTGCGCTTCCTCGGGGCAGCCCAAAACGTCACAGGTTCACGGCATCTGTTGGAGGTCGATGGCTCAAGGATCCTCGTCGACTGTGGGTTGTACCAGGAACGCCAGTTCCAGGACCGCAACTGGGATCGCTTGGTCATTCCGCCCGGCTCCATCGACGCGATGTTCCTGACCCACGCCCACTTGGACCACTGTGGGCTGCTGCCGAAGCTGGTGAAGGACGGCTTCAAGGGCAAGGTATACTGCACCTCCGCTACGGCGGACATTGCCAAGATCATCCTGCTCGACTCCGCCCGGATCCAGGAAGAAGATGCCGAGTTCAAGTTGAAGAGGCACACGAAGGAGAACCGGCAGGGCCCCTATCCGGTGGTACCGCTCTACACAGTTGAAGACGTGGCGGCCTGCCTGCCGCGGCTGACTCCCGTCGACTACCAGCAGACCGTCACCCTGAGGCCCGGCCTCTCGGCCATTCTCGAAGAGGCCGGCCACGTGCTCGGATCAGCAGTCGTCAAGGTCACAGCGGAGCTGAACTCCGAGCGCCGGAGCGTCCTCTTTTCGGGCGACATCGGTCGGCCGAACAGGCCGATTGTCCGCGATCCAGCCGTGATGGAGGATGCGGACTACGTCCTGGTGGAGTCCACGTATGGCGACCGGATCCATGAGACGTCGCAGGATCTCAAGAAGCAGATCGCCGACGTGGTCGCGGCTGCGCAGAAGGCCGGCGGCAACGTCGTCGTGCCCAGCTTCGCACTCGAGCGATCGCAGGAGGTCCTGTACTACGTCAATGAGCTGCTCCTGGATGATGCAATCCGACCTTTGTTCGTGTTCCTCGACAGCCCCATGGCCGCGGACGTCCTGGCCGCGTTCGGAAGGCACCAGGAGCTCTTCGACCGGGAGACCCAGGACTTCATCAGGCAGCATGGCTCGCCGTTCCTGTTCCCTCGCCTGCATGTGACCGCCTCGTCAGAGGAGTCCAAGGCCATCAACCAGATCAAGGGCTCGATCATGGTCATCTCCGGCTCCGGGATGTGCACGGGTGGACGGATCAAGCACCACCTCGCCAACAACATCAGCAGGCGGGAGTGCACGATCATGTTCGTCGGCTACCAGGCCGAGGGGACGCTCGGCCGCCTCATCGTGGACGGCAAGAAGGAGGTTCGCATCCACGGCCAGATCTATCCGGTCAAGGCCAAGATCGCTCAGATCCACGGCTTCTCAGGCCACGCGGACAAGGTCGAGTTGCTGGCCTGGCTCAGGGGCCTCAAGCAGGCGCCACGGGGCATCTTCGTGGTGCACGGCGAGGCCAGGAGCGCAAAAAACTTCGCCGCCTACGTCACAAAGGAAACCGGGTGGAAGACCACGGTGCCCGCGTACCAGGACGAGGTGGTGCTGGAGTAACCTAGGAGACAGGAGTCAGTAGACAGTAGACAGGAGAACTGATTGAGTCTCGGCTGTTGCTTCTCCTCTCTCCTTTTCGTTACCCAAACCTGCCCGTGATATAGTCCTCGGTCCGCCTGTTTGAGGGGTTGCTGAAGATCCTCTCTGTCCGGTCGTACTCGATCATCTCGCCGAGGCAGAAGAATGCCGTCCACTCGCTGACCCGTGCGGCTTGCTGCATGTTGTGGGTCACGATCACGATCGTGTAGGACTGTTTCAACTGGTCCATGAGGTCCTCGATCCGGCCCGTGGCGATCGGATCCAGGGCGGAACAAGGCTCATCCATGAGCAGCACCCGTGGCTTGGTGGCCAGGGCCCTGGCGATGCAGAGCCGCTGCTGCTGGCCGCCGGACAGGGCGAGGGCGGACTTGTGAAGGTCGTCCTTGACCTCGTCCCAGAGGGCTGCCGCACGTAGGGCCTGCTCTGCGATCTGCTGGAGTTCAGCCCTGCCCCGTATGCCCTGGAGGCGGGGGCCATAGGCCACGTTGTCGAAGATGCTCTTGGGGAATGGATTGGGCCTTTGAAAGACCATGCCTATGTGCTGGCGGAGGCTGACCAGGTTGGTCCGCTTGTCATATACGTTGTGGCCGTCGAGCAAGAGCCTGCCCTCGGTCCTCACGTGCGGGATCAGGTCGTTCATGCGGTTGATGCTTCGCAGGAACGTGCTCTTGCCACAGCCCGATGGGCCGATGATGGCCGTGACCAGGCAGGGGTAGATCTCCATGGAGACGTCTTTGACACCCGCCTTGGACCCATAGTAGAGAGTGAAGTGCTCAGAGCGGACGATCGGGCAAGCACAGACCGCTCCTTGCGGGATCTGTGGATCGCCGGGTCTGGGCTCGGCCTTTGCTGGTGTAGGTCTGCGCGTATCCATCAGAATCCTCTTGGCGCCTTGCCCAGTCTTCTGTCTTTCGGCGTACAGCATATCCATGCTACCCTCATTGCCCATCACCCACAACCCACGGCTCACAGCTCACAGCTCATAGCTCATAACTCATAACTCACAACTAGTTCACTGTCCCTTCAGCCCCTTATAGACCCGCATCCGCAGCACGATGGCCAGGGCGTTGAGGACGAGGATCAGGGCGACGAGTGTGACGACCATGCCGTACTGGTTGTGCGGAAACATCATGGCGATGCGGTCGCCCACTGCCATGTCGTAGCTGCCGTAGGACAGGGTCCGCGTCGGATCCAGCAGGGAATTCGGCACGGGGCCCATGGCCACTGCGCCAGTAAAGAGCACGGGCGCGGTCTCGCCCGCGATGCGGCTGAGGCTCAGGATCACGCCGGTCAGGATGCCGGGGAGCGCGGCAGGCAAGGTCACGGTCACAAAGGCCCTGAAGGGACTGGCTCCAAGGGCGAGGGCGCCTTCTTTGAAGTTCTGGGGCACTGCCTTGATGGCCTCTTCGCTGGAGCGGATCATCACGGGCAGCGTCAGCACGGCAAGGGTCAGGGACGCGGCCAGCACGCAGGGCTTCGGCTGCATCCCCAGGCTGGGCAATACGGTCAGGACAAAGAAGGCGAGTCCAAACAGGCCGAACACGATGCTCGGCACACCGGCAAGGGTGTTAATGCACAGCCGGATGATCCGCACGACCCAGTTCTCGCCCGCCTGCTCCACAAGATAGGCCGCGGAGATCACGCCCAGGGGCACCACGAAGAGCATGCCCAGCAGGGTGATGAGCAGGGTCCCGAGCAACTCGGGCCCAACGCCGCCAAACGTGTGGCTCTCCACGCTGTCGTCGATCAGGAACTGCCAGTAGAAGGTCAACCGGGGTTTCAGCATCTCGACCGCGCGGCTCGGGACATAGTCGAACAGGGGCTCCAGGTCCGTGCCAGCAAACTGCAGGCGTCTGGGGGCCTCCCGCCGGACGAGAGGCATGCCGGGCCGCTCCTCGACCCACTGCTCGGCGAAGGAGAATCGGTGGAGGATGGCCTGGGCCTGCTCCCACCGGGTTGCGCCGTACTGCTGCCTGACCAGCGGCGGAAGGGGAGTCCCAGGCCTTGGGCCGAGCAGCTCCCCGAGGATGCCCTCAAGCTCGGCCAGCGAAGAGGCATACTCCCGCTGTCTCTCCAGGTTCACGCGGCCCGCGGCCCTCTGGAACTGGCGGGCGATCCCGAAGAATCCCTCGGCCGAGGTCCCCTTGAACCGGCTGTCGTCAGCAAAGCCCAGGACATAGCCGAGGTCCTGCTGGACGACGTTCGGATCGTGGCTGTCCAGTGCGTGCTCGAGCCGCGTCCGGAGATCCCGGGTGAGCGATCGCAGGCCTGAGTACACCTCGCCCTTGATGCCCTTGTCCTGGAGCTCCTGGCCGAACTGGCGGTGGATACGGCCGGCCTGCTCCTTGAGGAATTCGGTGTCTATGCCCTGCCTGAAGCCGTCGATGAGTTCGTAGACCTCCTGACGGGCGGCGGCGGCCTGAGCCATCTCGGCGGCCAGACTGGTGCGAGAGCCGCGGTTGAACAGGCTGGACTGCATGCGTCTGAACTCGATGGTGCCGTGGAAGAGCAGGGCGCTGCCTCCCTTGAGGATCATGGGGCCCAGCACGACCAGCAGCACCAGGGACAGGAGCACCACGGTCGCAGCCGTGAGGGCTGTGAAGACCTTGTCCAGACCCTGCCGGATGAGGAGCCTCATGACCTTCCCGCTGCCTTCCTGCCCCTGGCCAGCAGGGCCTCACTGATGAGGTTCAGACCGAATGTCACAACCAGCAGCACTACGCCTACAGCAAACAGGGCGCCATAGTGCGCGGAACCCTTGGCTGTTTCGCCCATCTCGCCGGCGACCGTTGCGGTCATCGTGCGGATGGACTGGGACAGGTTCCACCAAGGGTGCGGGATCTGATTGGCGTTGCCCGAGGCCATCCAGACCACCATGGTCTCGCCGATAGCCCTCATCATCCCCAGGACCACGGCCGCGATGATGCCGCTGTGTGCAGCCGGGATCACCACCTTGAAGATCGTCTCTGCACGCGTGGAGCCCAGGCTGTAGGAGGCCTCCCGCAGGTCACGCCCCAGGGCAGAAATCGAGTCCTCCGCCACGCTGATGATCGTCGGCACGGCCATCACGGCCAGGACGATCGAGCAGTTGAGGGCGTTGGTCCCTGTGGCCATGCCCCAGTGCGTCTGCATCCAGGCGCAAGGACCCGGACCGCAAAGAAGCCATATGCCACGGAGGGGACTGCGGCCAGGACCTCGATTACAGGCTTGATCCAGCTCCTCGCCCGGAATCCCACGATGTCGCTCAGGAAGACCGCGGCCAGGATGCCGGTCGGCACGGCAAAGACCAGGGCCGCCACAGTCACGTAGGCGGAGCCCACGATCACGGCCAGGACGCCGAACCGGGCATGGCCGGCCTCTGGATACCAGTCGCTCTGGGTCAGGAAGCGGGCCACACTGTAGTCGCGAAGGAAGGGGAGGGCCTCACGGGCCACGAAGACGAAGATCAGCAGCACAGACAGGACCGACGTGCAGGTGATGGCAAAGAGAACTCCGTGGCCCAGCCTGGAGAGGACGTATCCCTTGAGGTCCTCTGCAGGCGTAAGCACCAGCGGCCGATAGGTACTATCGGCCGCTGGTGTGGGAAGTGCTATTGAGTTCTCTGCTTGCGTTGCCATCTACAGGCCACCTGTATGCCTTCTGCGTCGCATGTCTTGTAGGGCGTCTGTGCCAGACGCCATCCTTGTTAGTACTTCGTCACCGGCACGAAGCCCCTGGCCTCGATGAGTTCCTGACCCTTTTCCGTCAGGTAGAAGGTCACGAACTTGTACAGGGTCGACCCCAGTTTCGGATATCCATTGGTGAAAAGGAAGAGCGGTCTGGATATCGGATAGGTCCCACCGACCACCTTTTCCCGGGTAGGCTCGACCCCGTCGACCTTGAGGGCCCTAACTTTGGCATCCACAAACCCCAGGCCCACGTATCCCATCGCACCCGCGGTGGTGCTGATCCGTGCGTGCGACTGAGGATTGCCATTGACGTACTCCACGCCCGGGGCCATGTCCTGCTTCTTCATCACCATCTCATGGAAGGTCTCATAGGTCCCGGACGAAGTGTCGCGGCTGACCACGACGATCGGCATGTCAGGGCCACCCAGTTCCTTCCAGTTCTTGATCGTTCCCTTGTAGATGTCCCGGACCTGCTCGCCCTTGAGATCCTTCACTGGATTCGAGGGGTGCACGATCACGCAGACGGCGTCCAGGGCCACCACGTGAGCCACCGGCGTGACCCCCTTTTCAACCGCCTTCTTGAATTCCTCGTCTGTCTTCATGAAGCGGCTCATGGGGGCGATATCACAGCGGCCATCGATCAATGCGGCTGCACCGTTTCCGCTGCCCGTCTTGTTGACCGTGATCTCCAGGCCCGGCTGCACCGTCTTGAAGTAGTCCGCGAAGGCGTCAGCGATGGGCCCCACCGTCGTGGAGCCCTCGATCCGAAGGGTTTCTGCCGTCGCCATGCCTGCGATCGCCACGACGGCTGCCAGCACACACCATCTCATGAGTCTCATTGCATACCTCCCTTGCTTCCTGTTTCTTACTTCTTGCTTCCTACTTCTTATCTCTTACCTCTTCTACGCGTCCAACATTAGGATTCGATTAGCATCGCGTCAGGTCTTTGTGAATAGGGCTACTTGAACTTGACCACCACGTCCGCCTGGAACCGGTTGTAGCCCACGTCCGTGCTGGTTCTGGTGATCGTATCGGCGTAGTATGTCAGGCTGCCCTGGACGTTCTTGGCCACCTGGTACACGAGGTTGAATCTGTGACCCCTTCCGCCGGTCCCACCTCCGATGAAGTCCGAGTCATTGAACTGCCCGACGACCGCATCCTTGCCTACGTCGCGGTAGTCGTACGCGAATTCCCAGGTCTTCGGATCTGCCGCCTTGTTAAGCTTGAAACCCACCAGCCAGCCGCTGTCCTCGCTGGCAGACTCAGCCGCGGTGTTCGTAACCCAACTGCCGAACACGGACACAGGCAGGTTCGAGAAACGGGTGCCCAGCTCGGCGAAGGGCTCCACAAGCGAGTAGTCATTGGCGAATAGGCCTCCTGCGGAGGTGTTGCCGAAGAACTTGTCCGAGGTCGTGCCGTCCCATTGCCTGTTCAGTGCGCCCGCCCCTTTCAGATGGCCGAAGCCATAGAAGCTGACTCCTCCCAGGAGGACCGTGGACTTGTCCAGGCTGTGCTCCAGGTAGCCCTGGGCTCCCCACAGCGCAGGATCTGCTGCAGCCGAGTTCTCGACGATCCAGAAACCGCCGCCATTGACCGTGACCTTCGTCTGCTTGGAGAGCGGCAGCGTGTAGCGAATGGCCCCGCCTTCAGGCGTCAGGTCGTGGTCCCAGGTGAGCTGGTTCCTGCCGACCGCGTAGAAGGGCATGTCGAACTTGCCGGCCGTGACCGACAGCCCCTTGACTGCAGCAGGATGATAGTTGAGAAAGGCGTTGTCGAGCCAGAGGGGCTTTCGGGCCCAGGCCTGGCCCAGGGTCTGGTTCGTCGAGACCGGGTCGCCGCCCTTGACCCCCTCACCGGTCGCCAGACGCAGGCCCACGTCCCACTCGCTGTTCGCCTTGGCGGCCAGGCCCACCCTGGCCCGGATTCGCTGGCGGTCCCGTTGTGGCGAGCCCTCCTGGTCGATCATCTCGTACCTGAACCTGAAATCGCCCGACAGGTTGATAGTCTCGACCCACTTGAGCGAGTCGGGCAGGGCCAGGTCCTTCTTCTCCGCCGCCTTCTTCTCGACCTCGGCGAGCTTCTCGGAAGCGGCCTTCTCCTTGATCTTCTGCCTGGCCTCCAACTGGTCGATCCGCTGCTTGATCTCGGCTGTCTGTCTCTCCTGGGCGGCCAGTTGATCCTTGAGATCCGTCACCTCGTCGGCCTTTGCCAGCGAACATGCCGTGCCAGCCAGGATCACGACCACGCAACACAGTCCCTTCTTCATGCCTAGAGCCTCCATCAAAAGGGCCTTTCGACTTCGGGGCGACGCACATGTCTCGAACCCCATCTCATCTTGCTGAAAGTATGTTCGACGTGGATTAGGGGAATGTCAGGCCATTGTTAGAAGTTGGTTAATGGTTGCGGCCAATCTGCCTCGAGGCCTTCCGGGTTTTTTAATCCAATTTGAGCCGGGCCCTAATCCTCTGCTAACAGGGTCCTCTAAAATGCAAGTATCGGGTCGGGTCCTCGATGACGCTGGCCGGATGATCACCCTCTGCTCGCGAGCAGATCGAAAGGAAGACAACATTCTCCGGGATTCAACGGTGACTGTGTAGCCACTGGATCGTGACGGAGAAGGGCAACCTCTGTGAAAGGAGAAGGACCTATGAAGAAGTTGGCAGTACTCGCCCTTGTGGCGACTGTGGCCGGAGCGGCCACTGCGTCGGAGTTCCTGGTGGGCTCGAACATCACGAAGTCCACGACGTGGACGGCGGACAACGTCTACAATCTGCAGAAGCAGATCTACGTGGAGCCCGGTGCGACCCTGACGATCGAGGCCGGCACGCTCGTGATGAGTGACGCAGACAAGGGCGGCAGCCTTGCGGTGTGCCGGGGAGCCAAAATCTACGTCAATGGCACTGAAGAGGCCCCGGTCATCATGACCTCCACCAAGGATGACCTGAAGCACTGGCACGAGGGATGCAATGAGTGGGGCAACCTGACGATCATGGGCAACGCCCTCATTTCTTCTTCCCACTATGCGGGTCAGCCCATTACGGTCAACGGCCGGGCCAACGCCAAGACGCCGGATGGTCTGAGCCAGAAGCAGATGGAAGGCCTGACTGCGGAATTCACGGGTGACACCAAGCAGATGTACGGCGGCAACGATGACGACGACTGCAGTGGAGCCCTGCATTACCTGTCCCTTCGCTACGGCGGCAGGGTCCTCGGCTTGGGCAACGAGCTGAACGGCCTTTCCATGGGCGGCATCGGTCGGGAAACCGTGGTGGATCACATCGAGATCATGAACAACGTGGACGACGGGATCGAGATCTGGGGCGGGACTGCCAACTACAAGTACGTCACGATCTGGAACATCGGCGATGACAGCTTCGACGTGGACGAGGGCTGGCGCGGCAAGGCCCAGTTCGGGCTCGTGGTTCAGGGCTACAGCGCGGATGCCTCCCAGGGTTCTGGCGTCGGCGACAACATCTTCGAGTTCGATGGCGCCGAGGATTCAGATGCCCAGCCGGTTACGAGCTGCGCCATCTACAACTTCACCTGCGTGGGCCAGCCCATCGACGGCGATCAGGGTACGGCCTGGCGCGACAACGCACGGGTCCAGTACCACAACATGATCTTCATGGACCTCGGCGAGGAACTCGTCAAGCTCGACAACAAGGACGGCGATGGCGCCAATGGTTACGGTTACAACGGCACCCTCTCCTGGGAGCAGACCTGGACCACTCCTGCCAGCGTCACCTCGCTGGTCAACGCCGGCACGTTTGAGCCGAATGGCTTCAATAATCCGAAGGTTCTCTACCAGGCCCAGGACCCCAACGGCAGGCTGGCTGAGCTGGTCGACAGCGTGTTCTACAGCAACCTGTTCTCCAAGGCCTACACCGAGGCGATCGCCCGGGGCGTCCTGGATCCGAACAACAACAACGTCATGGCGACGGTGTCCCCTGTGGCGAACGTCACTCGCGGCGCCCTGGTCACCAAGGGCGGAAAGAAGATGCTCCCAGTCACGTACATCAATCCGCGTGCGGCGACCCCGGAAGCTTCCGTGAGCGTCAACCATGCCCCGGCCGATGGGTTTTTCTCTCCTGTTGCGTACCGCGGCGGCTTCGACCCCAACACGAACTGGCTGGTCGGCTGGACTGCGGCGTCGGCCTATGGAATGACCGACTGAGCGGGCCCTCCAACTGCGTCCGAACGGGGTAGAGTTGAATAATCGGCCCGATCGCGGGCGTATCCTCGACAACCTGATGGCAGCGGTTTTCGGCTGCCATCAGGTTTTGCGTATCACGGAGCACCGAGGATATCCCAAGTTAACAATACTCTAACACAATTCGGATTACCCAGATTGCCACTATTTGCTATGATGGTATTTCGACACAGGTACGACTGTACCTTGATCCACGGACAGGGCTATGATGAGAGCTAGACTACTTCTACTGGTGCTTTGGGCCGGCCTTACAGGGTGCATAGGACGCCAGCCTGCTAACGACGCGAGACAGACCGTCTCTCAAAGCGAGACACGGCTTGCGCCCTACCAGGGCGAGCTGCTGGAACTCGCCTTTGCAGTTGCCTCCCGCATACCGGTCAATCCGCACATCGCGGATCGCTCCACGTGCCAGGAGAACGTGGTGAAGACCTGCCTGGAGCTGGGCGAGCCTGAGCGGGCCCTTCGCTACGCAGACCGGATCGCCAACTGGCGGCGAGGTAGTGCATACGCAGATCTGGCTGCCTATTACGTCCGGCACGGGGCGAAGAAGGACCGGGTGGAACCGTACCTGGAGGCATCGCGTCAGGAGGCAGCCAGGGCCGAGGACTGGCACAAGGCCAGGATCAACGTCAAGATCGCCGGTGTCCTTGCCTGCCTCGGCGAGGGCCAACAGGCCGACCGACTGGGAGCCGACGTGGAGCCCTCCGAGACGGGTAAGGTTCAGGCAAGCAGGGCGATGGCCAGCGATGCCAATGGCCTGGATGAGCAGGTGAAGATCATGGACGCCATGATCGCGCCGGGCAACTTCGACGTGGTCAGGAACGTCCTGGAGGCCTACGGCCAGCTCTTTGGCCGCTTCTACGGCGACGGGCCCCGGAGGTCCCAGTTGGAGGAGAGGATCAGGGCCTCCTGGGACAAGCTGCCCGTCTTTGTGCGTATAGAACTCCTGATGACGATGGCTGGATCGGCACTGGACCACCAGGACCCGACCAAGGCGCAGGGCCTCGTCGATGAGGGGCAGCAGCTCATGGACGCTGCCACCTGGCCGGCGGAATACCGCATCCCAATGGCGGCCAGGCTTGCAGTCCTGCGCTTCCGCTCGGGCGGCAGGGAGAAGGCCCGGCTGGGCACAGATGCCTTGCGAGGCCTCTTTGATGCCGAGAAGGCCGGCATTCCGAATATCTACAGGGCGGGCGTCCTTCGCCCGATTGCCGAGGCCTATCAGGCCATCGGTGACAGGCGGGCCTCGCTGGAGCTGTACGGCCGCGCAGTAGAGGCCGGTGTTGAGAATCCGAATTCCAGACCGCGTGCAGAGGACTTGGCAGCCACGTGCTGTTCCATGGCCCTCCGCGGTGCGCAGCCGGATGCCTCGCTCTGGGGTCGCATTCGTACGATACAAGGAGGTCTGGGAGAACCCTGGTGATGGTCGGTTAGTCTGCGGAGTAGGGTGGTGATGGGTCGATTGGTCCAGTGCGTGATCTGCGGCGTGCTTCTCTCCTGCATGGCAGGGGTAGCGGCTGCGCAAGGGGTGGGTGGGCTTCGTGGCACGGTGTCTGACAAGGACTTCGGCGTGCCGCTGGCCGGGGCCCAGGTGACGCTCGCAGAGACCAATGATCGACGCACAACCAATGACGAGGGTCACTACGTCTTCGAGCAGGTCCAGCCGGGTAGCTACACCGTCGTCTTCTCGAAGGATGGCTACGTCCGGCAGGTCTCCCCGAACGTGGTGGTGTCGGCGGGGCAGATGACCGAGGTGAACACGTCCCTGGCCGGCGAATTCACCGAGATGGAGGAATTCGTCGTCCAGGACCTCGAATTGGGGACCGGCTCGGAGATCGGGCTCCTCAGCCTGCGGCAGGAGATGCCGGCCCTCATGTCCGGGGTCAGCTCGGAGATGATGAGCCAGGCAGGGGCCGGCGACGCAGCCGCGGCCCTGCGGCTGGTCTCGGGGGCCACAGTCCAGGACGGCAAGTACGCCGTGGTGCGGGGCCTGCCCGACCGCTACGTCAATTCTCAGCTCAACGGCGTGCGGCTGCCGACTGCGGATGCCAACAAACGGGCCGTCCAGCTCGACCAGTTCCCCGCAGCCATCATCGACAGCATCCAGGTCAGCAAAACCTTCACGCCCGACCAGCAGGGCGACGCCTCAGGCGGGGCGGTCAACGTGGTCACGAAGGGGATTCCGGACGCGGCGACCCTCCAGTTCTCGAGCCAGATCGGCTACAACTCACAAGTGACTGGACGGCAGGACTTCCTGACGTACGACAGCGGCGGAGTCAGCTTCTGGGGCATCGACGATGGCGGTCGGGACATGCAGTTGGGAAGCCTCAACCAGAACTGGACAGGCGCCGCAGGCGTCTCCGAAGGCCATGCGCCGATAGACTACAAGTGGGCCCTGTCCGGTGGAGGTAAGCGGGAGCTCGGCAGCAGCGGCGTCAAGGTGGGCACGTTCGGGACCTTCTTCTACGAGCGCAACAGCTCCTTCTACAAGGATGGGATCGACGACAAGTACTGGGTCCTCACTCCAGGCGCAGGGATGACCCCTCAGTACGGTGGCAACGGAACGCCCGAGATCGGGTCCTTCAGGACCTCGTTGTTCGACGTGAGGCAGGGCAGCCAGGAGGTCAAGTGGGGCGGGCTGGGGAGCGTAGGGTTGGAGACCGAGAGGCACTCGTTGTCGCTGCTGACCCTGTACACGCGGTCAGCGCAGGACAAGGCGACGTTGGCCGAGAACACACGAGGCAAGGCCTACTTCTTCCCCGGTTATTCTGTCAGCGATCCCTGCAGCCAGGGCAACCAGATGCAGGAGGCCAGTCCTTACCTCAGGGCCGAGACCCTGGAGTATACGGAGCGGACGGCCCGGAGCGTGCAGTTGAGCGGACATCATCACGTGGGGGATTCGAAGTGGGACCTCGCGAAGGCCTTCTCGTTCCAGGCGCCTGAAATCGATTGGGGGGTGGCCTTCAACGCGGCTTCGATGTCCCAGCCCGACAAGCGGCAGTTTGGCTCCCAATGGTGGGCCGCAGCCTACAGCGCAGGGCGCCTGCTTATGGGATTCCCGCGTCCGTCAGCGAGCCGACATTCTACCCCCTCAAGCCCGCAGAGAGCTTCAGCCTGGGCAATTTCCAGAGGGTCTGGAAGGACATCTCCGAGACAGACCAGCAGTACGACCTGAACCTCAAGCTCCCGTTCCAACAGTGGCACGGCAAGGACGGGTATCTGAAGCTGGGCGTCTTCCATGATGCCCTGGACCGGTCGTACCGGCAGGAGTCGTTCAGCAATCTGGACGACACTGGCGCCAAGTACGAGGGGGCGTGGGACCAGTACTGGAGCGCCGCGTTCCCGTCCGAAGATCACCCCATCAGGGATGGGACTCCGTACATCGACGTGGACTACGACGGCAAACAGAAGATCTCCGCCCTCTACTCGATGGTTGATCTGCCGGTATGGGCGAGCTTCAAGGTGATCGGCGGAGTCCGCCGCGAATCAACGGACCTCAGCATCGTCAACCGCCCTGAGCAGGACGCCAGTTGGATTCCGCCCTCCACCGGCGTGTCCACGGACCTGCAACCGGGCGACGCAGACGTTTCGTTTTCCCGGAGCGACACGCTGCCCGCATTGGGCTTTGAGTACACACCCTGGGAACCGGTCACGTTCCGTGGCTCCTACAGCCAGACCGTGGCCCGCCAGACCTTCAAGGAGCTGTCGCCCATTGAGCAGCAGGAGTACCTGGGCGGCGACGTCTTCATCGGGAATCCCGAATTGGGGATGAGCCTGCTCTGCAACTACGACATCCGGGCCGACTACAGTCCGTACTCGGGTGGACTGATCTCGCTATCCTACTTCTACAAGGACATCGAGGATCCCATCGAATACGTGCAGCGAGTGGCTGCCAACATCGGCGTCTACACCACGCCGGAGAACTATCCCAAGGGCACCCTCAGCGGCGTCGAGGTCGAGCTTCGGCAGCAGATGGGCCATTTCCGCAAAGCCCTGGAGGGGCTCTCGCTGGGGACCAACGCGACGTTCATCCAGTCCAATGTCACCTTGCCGGCGGACGAAGCGGCCAAGTTCGGCCAGCCCAACATCAACGCGCCCATGGGCTCGCGGGACATGACCGGCACGCCTGCACATCTCTTTAACCTCTTCACGACCTACGACCTGGACGAGTTCGGCACGCAGTTGGGTCTCTTCTACACGGTCCGCGGTGACACCCTTTCGGCCGGCGCCGGACAGGCCAACGGTGCATTCGTCCCCAACGTCTACCAACGGGCGTACGGGACGCTCAACCTCAGTGTGATCCAGAAGGTCGGAAAGAAGCTGAAGCTGAAGTTCCAGATCAAGAACATTCTCAACCCGAAGATCCAGGAGGTCTACCGCTCGGAGTACATCCCGGGCGACGTGGTGAAGACGTCCTTCCGCAGGGGCATTGAGGCCACTCTGGGCCTGAGCTACGAGTTCTGACCGCTCCTCCGCGGGAGGGTCTGTTCTCGGGGCGGTGACGCAGCCCTAGTTTAATCCAATTCTAACCAACGTGCAACTCTTCACTAACACGCTGCGCATAGAGTCTATGGTGGTAACTGCCACGTGTGTGACGGTCGCCGAATCCCAAGGAGCAGGACGCCGAAAGATGACGAGAACGAGACAGTGCCCGGCAGCGAGAGGTCCAGGATGCATCACAGAGACGCACCAGGGCAGGCCGTCCTTCCTGCCTGTGGTCCGGCTGATGGGAAAGGGGGTGTTCCTTGGGTTGGCCCTCTGCCTTTTTTCGTCCACGGTCCTCTCGGCCGAGAAGGCCGCGGCCCCCGCAGAGGCGGCCAGGCCGCCTGCGAGCCTTGAGGAAACCCGTATCATGATGGGCAAGTGGACCGAGACGCAGCAGATCATCTCCAAGGAGCGAAAGGACTGGCAGCAGGGCAAGGAGATTCTGCAGGGCAGGCTGGAGCTGGTCAAGAAGGAAGTCGGCACGCTTGAGGAGAAGACCAAGCAGGCCCAGGCCGCGATTGCGGAGTCCGACAAGAAGCGCAAGGATCTGCTCGGAGAGGATGAGCAGCTCAGGACTGCAGGCAGCCAGTTGGCTGAGGCGGTCGCCACCATGGAGGCGGAGGTCCGGAGGCTCTTCAAGGTGTTGCCTGATCCGGTCCAGACGAGATTGCAGCCGCTGTACAAGAGGATCCCCGAGGACCCCAACAAGGTCCGCGTCTCGACGGCGGAGAGATTCCAGAACGTCCTGGGCATCCTCAACGAGGTCAACAAGGCCAACAACGAGATCAGCGTCAGCTACGAGGTACGCAACCTCGCTGACGGCAGGCCCTCTGAGGTCAAGGTCATGTACGTGGGGCTTGCCCAGGCCTACTACGTCAGTGCCCGGGGTCAGGCAGGCGTAGGCCGGCCGACCGCAGAGGGCTGGAAATGGGAGCCCTCAGACGCCATCGGCAAGGACGTCCTGACTGCCCTGGAGGTGCTCGAGGGCAAACACACGCCGGTCGTGGTACCCCTGCCCGCTAGACTGGAACGGAAACCCTGATGAGAACATCCATGAGAGCTTGTGCGATCGTGTTGTGGTTCCTCTCGTTGTCTCTGGCGGGTCTTGCCGCAGCGCCGGACGGCCAGGAAACCCTGGGGCAATTGTCCCTGTCTGCTGAGCAGGAACTGGCCAAGGGTATGCAGGAACTGGCCCAGTTGCGAGAACAGGTTGCGGCGGAGAAACTGCCCCTGGCACAGGAGCTCACGGCTTCGGAGGAAAAGCTGGCCCAGGTCAGGCGGGACTACGACAACATCATGCGCAAGGTCGATGCAGGCAGCCTGGACGCAGCCACCCTCAGGTCGACGATGAAGGCCCGCCAGGACGAGCTGACCTACGTCGGCAACCTGCTCGACGAATACGCCCGCTCCTTTGAGTCCAAGGTCGGCGTTAGCGAGCTCCAGTACTGCGGCCAGGCCCTGGTCACCGCCAAGCAGGCCACCGAGAATTCGGCCCTGTCCACGGCGGAGAGGTTCAGCCAGCAGACGGCCTTCGTCAGCGTCTCCCTGAAGCGGTTGAGCGAGGCCGTAGGGGGGCTGCGGTTTCCAGGAGTCGCGGTCGACCTGAAGGGCTCCGTGGTGGAAGGGGAGTTCGCGGTCATAGGCCCGGTCACCCTGTTCAGCAGCAGGAGCGGTCCAACGTCCGGTCTGGCGATTTCTCAATCCGGCTCCACCAAGCCGCTGGTGCGTCCCGTTGACGGCAGGGCCCAGGCCGGGATTGCGGCCCTGGTGGACAGCGGTGAAGGGATCCTGCCGCTCGACCCGTCGCGGGGAGGCGCGATCAAGGCGATGGTGCAAAAGACAAGCCTGATCCGGATCTTCAAGAAGGGCGGCCCCATCATGTGGCCGCTGCTCGTGGCGGCAATCCTGGCCTTGGGCACGGTCATCGAACGGATCATCTTCCTGCTCAATGAGCAGCGCAAGCGAGATCCCCGGGCGTTGGAGGAGTTCTTTGGTGCAGTGGACCGGGGGGACATGGAGGCCGCGGTTGCGACCAGCGAGGCCTCGAAGTTCTACGTGGTCCGGACCCTGGGCTACGCCCTCGCGCACAGAGAGCAGTCCCTCACCGGCGCCCTGCTGTGCGCCCAGGAGAAGGAACTGAAGCGGTTCCGCCGCGGAATCCCGATACTCGACACGGTGATCACTTTGGCGCCGCTGCTCGGGCTGCTCGGCACCGTCACGGGGATGATGGGGTCGTTTTCTCTGATCGGCGGAGAACTGAGCGCACCTGGCGCGATCACCGGCGGCATTGCCGAGGCCCTGATCGCGACGGCCTTTGGTCTGGGGATCGCCATCACCTCGCTGATCCCGTTCAACATCCTCAATTCGCGGCTGGACGAGGCCCGACACGAGATCGAGTCTGCGGCGAAGGAGCTGGAACTGGAGGTGGGTCCTGCGGCAATCGCCACAGCCGCTGCCGTCCAGGCCGAGGCTTCCGGGTTCAACCACGGCCGCAACGAGTACGCCGATGAGTTGGTGGCGGCGAGGCAAGAAGAGCAGCGACAGGAAAGGGAGCAGCATCGCAAGCGCGACGCCCTTCAGAAACAGATGGCGGATCTCAAGTCGAAGATTGACGAGCAGGTGGTGCAGATGCAGCGACTGGCCGACCAGGAGCGGGGCCTCCGCGGCTTGTCGGTGCGGGACCTTCCCGCGGAGGAATGACCATGCACGGCGGCGGTTCGAGCGGTTCAAGCAAGAGGGCGAGGATTGAGATCATCCCGCTGATCGATATCATCTTCTTCCTCTTGGCGACGTTTATCATGGTGTCGCTCTCCATGACCAAGAACCAGGGCGTGCAGGTGGCGCTTCCGACTGCCGCCAGTGCCGCCTCACTCGGCGATCAGCAGGAGCTGGACAAGGCGGTCACCCTGAGCGTGACGGATAAGGGCGACGTCTTCTACAACAAGGAGAAGATCACGGTGGCGCAGTTACCGCTGAGGCTTCAGGCGCTCAAGTCTGTCAGCAAGGACCCCAAGGTCATCATCAACAGTGACGGCGCAGCGGCCTTCAAGTACGTGGTCATCGTCCTGGATGAGGTCCGCAAGATCGGCATCGGCAAGGTGGGCATCAATACGGACAAGAAATGAGACTCGGTCTGCTCTTTGCGATGGCCTGTGCACTGGCCCTTCACGCCTCAGTCCTCCTGTTCGGCGGTGGGGTGTTTGCCGGCCATGGGAAGGATCACGGCCGGCTCCAGCAGGTGCAACTGCTGAACGACAAGGACGCGGCTGCGCAGAAGGAAAAACCCAAGGACAAGCCCAAGGACCAGGAAGCCGCGGCTGAGAAGAAGGACGCCATGGAGGCAGACAATGAACAGGCTCCGGATGCTGCGGAGATGATCCGCAACATCGAGCTTTCCGCCGCAGCCAGTGCTCCTGCCCTGGAGGCGGCCAGCCTGGGGGCCATCGAGGCGGCCCTGAGCGGCCAGGCCGGCGGCGGTGATTTTGGGGAGAGCCTGACCTTCTCGTCCGGAGGTCGCATCGGCGGGACTGCGAAGGCGGGGGCAACGCAGGAAAGCCTAGAGCAGGCCTTCAACCTGGGTGAGATCGACCAGAGGCCGAACGTGGTTCACCAGACAGGGGGGGTCTATCCCGCGTCCCTGCGGGGCAGGAAGATCGAGGGCGTTGTGACGGTCCTCTTTGTCGTGGATGCCACCGGGAAGGTGGTCGAGCCGCGGGTCGAGAAATCCTCACATCCCGCGTTCGAAAAGCCGGCCATCGATGCGGTCCGGCAGTGGAAGTTCGAGCCGGCGGTCAAGGCCGGTCAGCGTGTGCCGTGCAAGATGCGCGTGCCTATTCGTTTTCAGCCGAGGTGAAGATCATGGGTCGAAGACTCCTGAAACAGGTTCGGTTTCTCTTCCTGATGGGCCTGCTGGCATGGGTGGCAGTCGGTATCGCCTTTGCAGTCCGCGCGGGAGCCCGCGCTGAGGGCAATGATGGGCTTGCCACGTTGCTGCAGAAGACCAGCCTGATACACGTCTTCCGCAAGGGCGGGCCGATCATGTGGCCCTTGTCGTGCGCCTCGATCCTGGCCCTCGGGACGATCCTGGATCGGATCGGTTTCCTGCTCAACGAACGGCGGAAACGCGCACCCAAGGCGGTGGAGCGGTTCCTGGCCTCGGTGGATCGGGGCGACCCTGAGGAGGCGATCCGCATCAGCGAGGCTTCCCGATACTTCGTGGTGCGTGCCCTCGGGTATGCACTGGCTCGCAGGGATCAGTCGTTGACGGGAGCACTGCTGTGCGCCCAGGAGAAGGAGCTGAGCCGGTTCCGTCGTGGGATCCCAATCCTGGACACCGTGATTACCCTGGCGCCGCTGCTGGGGCTGCTGGGGACCGTCACCGGGATGATGGGATCTTTCTCGCTCATCGGTGGAGAACTGAGCGCGCCGGGTGCGATCACCGGCGGCATCGCGGAAGCCCTCATCGCGACGGCCTTCGGGCTGGGCATCGCGATCACCTCGTTGATTCCCTTCAATGTGCTCAACTCACGCCTGGAAGAGGCCCGGCGTGACATCGAGTCCGCTGCCAAGGAGCTGGAACTCCGGGTCCACCGAACGGCGGCCGGTGGGGCCCAGAAGACACATGCGATTCGGCCGTCCTCCTGGAAAAGGCCTGCGGCGAAGGCCCGTGGGTATGTCCCTGCTGGTTTTGAGAGGGCCCTGCAGCCACTGCGGAAGCTGGCCCTCTTCCTGGTGGTCCTTGGAGTCACCACCCGTGCCTCGGGCCAGGCCGCCGAGGCCGTCGCGAGCGGTTCAAAGTCGCCCGGGGCGGATCCTGCCGTCCTGGAGATCTGGAACGATCCAGTCTTTCAGAAGCAGTTCATCGCCGGGTATGGGATCAACTCCGAGATCGAGCCCCGCATAACACCCGAGGAGGTCGCGATCCTCGAGAAGATCCGGCCCCTGATGAGCCAGGACCTTCCCAAGGCGGAGGAGACGCTGAAGAAGCAGATCAAGCCCGATGCCTCGGCCGTCCTGGACTTCACACTGGCTGGCATCTACTTCCAGCAGGACAAGATGGCCGAGGCCCTGGAGAACTACCGCAAGGCGGTGGGCAAATTCCCGAGCTTTCGCCGCGCCTGGCGGAACCTCGGCCTGATCCGTGCGAGGGATGGCAAGTACGACGACGCGATCGCGGCGTTCACCAAGATGATCGAGCTCGGGGGAGGGGACGCCTATTCCTACGGCCTGCTCGGATTCGCGTATGCCTCCAAACTGGACTACCAGGCCGCTGAGGTGGCGTATCGCAACGCCCTCCTGCTTCAGCCTGAGAACATCCAGTGGCGGCTGGGGCTGACTCGCTGTGTGTTCAAGCAGCAGAAGTTCGAAGACGCAGTCACGTTGCTGGAAGTGCTCATCGCCCGCAATCCCGAGCAAGCAGACTACTGGCTGCTCCAGGCCCAGGCCTATCTTGGCATGAAGCTGCCGCTCAGGGCTGCTGAGGACCTGGAGGCCGTGGACCGCCTCGGCAAGGCCACCGTTGAGAGCCATCACACGCTCGGCGACATCTACCTCAATGAGGGTCTGACGGATCTGGCCTCCAGGGCTTACCTGAGGGCCATGGACCTGGATCCCAAGCAGTCAGCCAGCCGACCGCTCCGCTCCATGGAGATGCTGTCCACTCGCGGCGCCCTGGTCCAGGCGAGACAGGTGAGCACCAAGATCCATGAGGTGTTTGACAAGCAGCTCCAGGAGGCGGACCGCCGGAGACTGCTGAAGCTCGACGCCCGGCTGAGCATGGCCGAAGGGGGCAGCACTCCCGAAACCGCGAAGGTGCTCGATGAGATCGTCAAGCTGGACCCCTTGGACGGCGAGGCCCTGATGCTGCTGGGCCAGCACTACACACGACAGAATGAGCCTGACCGGGCCATCTTCTACTATGAGCGGGCAGAGAGCATCGAGAGCGTTGAGGTGAATGCGAGGATCCGGCACGCACAGATTCTGGTGGGCCTGCGGCGGTACGGGGAGGCCCTGCCCCTGCTTCGCCGTGCCCTGGAGATGAGGCCTCGGGAAGACGTTCAGAAGTACACCGACCAGGTGGAACGCCTCGCACGGTCCCGCTAAGGACGGTCCTCTACCTTCTCCTTGCGGCATTCGCACGAATTCCCTTGGCCCGCCTCTCCACCTCCGCGGCAGCCTCCTGCCGGCCCATCCTGTGGTAGAGTGCTGCCAGATCCTCGAGACTTGAGGCGACTGCGGGATGGTCAGCGCCGAGAGCTCTCTCCCGGATCGCGGTGCTACGGCGATAGAGAGATTCGGCCTCCCCATATCGGCCTTGACTGTCGTACAAGGCCGCCAGGTTGCCGACACTGGAAGCCACGGAGAGGTGATATGAACCCAGGGTCTTCTCCCGAATGGCCAAGGCCCGTTGATAGAGGGGCTCCGCGGCCTCCGCACGTTCGCCCTGGGCGCGGTACAGGGCCGCCAGGTTGTTCAGGGTCGTGGCGAGGGAGAGGTCCTCAGGGCCCAAGGCCTTCTCCTTGATGTCAAGGGCCCGGCGATAGAGCTGCAGGGCCTCGGCGTAACGGCCCTGAATACGGTACAGCTCAGCCAGATTGTTCAGGCCCACCGCCACGTGGGGGTGATCAGGCCCCAGGGTATTCTCCTTGATGGCTACGGATCGCAGGTACAGGGGCTCGGCCTTGTCGTACTGGCCCCGGCTCTTGTAGAGCAGGGCCAGGTTATTGAGGCTGAGGGCCACCAGGGCGTGATCGGGCCCAGCGGTCTTCTCAGCCGCCTCCAAGGCCTCATTCGCCACTCGGATCGCCTGCTCCTGATGTCCTTGTCTCCAAAGCGAAATGACCTCTCCGTTGAGCGACTGCCAGGAATCGCTTTGGCCGGCGAGGACCGACCCGAAGCCTGACATCACGATCAGCAGATACAGGGCGAACCGCAGATTCATGCGACCTCCTCGTTGTGGGTTCGACGCGGTCTTGTCTCCTCACGATCCCGCGAGTGACGCCTGTCGCGGGCCTTCAGACTGCCTCAAGTATAGCAGTTTCCCGGCCCCGAATCAACGTCATCCCATCGCCTCGCTGGAGGAGAATAAGACGCAAAGGGGTCGACGATCGGTTAATCCAATTCTAACACAGCATACATACCGAGCTAACACCTGTGCGGCATCTCTAAAGAAGATATTGATGGTACCTATTCAGAGAATAGAGGGTTTCCATGGCTCGAGGCGACATCTTGGTCATCGATGATGAAGAGGACATCCTGGAGCTGGTCCGGCTCAACCTGGTCCGGGAAGGGTATGAGGTCCTCACCGCCTTCACCGGCGAGCAGGGACTTGAACTGGCCAAGTCCAAGCTCCCCAGCCTCGTGATCCTGGACTTGATGCTTCCAGGGATGGACGGCCTGGAGGTCTGCAGACAGCTCAAGAGCCAGTCCAAGACCGCGGAAACGCCTGTGGTCGTGCTGTCCGCCAAGGGCCAGGAGAGCGACATCGTGGCCGGCCTGGCCGTGGGCGCGGACGACTACGTGACCAAGCCGTTCAGCGCGAAAATCCTCGTGGCCAGGGTCCGCCGCCTCCTGAACCGCAGGATAGAGCAGCGGTTGGACCGGGGGCCGATCAAGGTCTGGGAGATGACCATCGACCCCGCCCGATGCGAGGTCCTCATCAAGGATCAACCCGTGGCGCTGACCGTGTCGGAGTTCAACATCCTGTACACCCTCGCCCGGCGTCCGGGGATCGTCTTTAGCCGCTACCAGATCGTGGATGCCCTGCACGGGGGGGACTACGTGGTCAGCGATCGGGCCGTGGACGTCCAGATCTCGTACCTCCGCAACAAGCTGGGACGCTGCAAGGACTACATCGAGACCGTCCGCGGGGTCGGCTATCGATTCAGAGACCGGAACACCTCGTAGCGCGCGGCCTCAGGATCGGCGCATCAGCTCAGGGGAACATGGATCGTGAAGGTGCTGCCCTTTCCCACCTCGCTCCGCACGTCCACCGAGCCGCCGTGGACCTGGACGATGTGCTTGACGATGGCCAGGCCCAGGCCTGTGCCTCCCAGCTTGCGTGAGCGGCCTTTGTCCACCACGTAGAACCGCTCGAAGATGCGGCCCAGGTGCTCTTCGGGGATCCCGATGCCATGATCCTGCACGGAGATCTCCAGTTGGCCCTCCCGCTGCCTGGCCTGCACGAGCACCTGGCTGCGAGCGTCACTGTACTTGACCGCATTGTCCACTAGGTTGGCCACTGCCTGCTCCAGCAGGGGGGCATTGACCCTGACCTGCATCGCCGGGTCGCACGCGAGCTCAACGCCGATCGATTTCGCGGCAGCTTTGATCTGGGATAGCTCAATGGCGGAGGCAAGGACGGGCCGCAGCGAGATCTCTTCGAGGTCGATCCTGGGCTTCTCCCTGTCCTCCTCGAGCCTGGACAGGACGAGCAGGTCATCAATGATCGAATTGAGACGGTCCGCGTGCCTGGCCACGATCGACAGATAGCGATGGGCCTGGTCCGGGTCCACGGGCCGGTCGTCCATCAAGGCCTCCACGAACCCCTTGATGGAGGTGATGGGCGTCTTCAACTCATGCGAGACGTTGGCCACGAAATCCTTGCGCACGCTCTCCAGACGCGCGACCTGGGTCATATCGTGCAGGACGATCACCGCACCCTGGGCCTGCCCGGGACGACCGCCCTCCAACCGGGCCCCGTGGACCTGGAAGGAGCGACCCCCGTTGTAGGGCAGACCCAGTTGGGCTTCCTGCGTGTCCTTGCCCCTGAGCACGTCGCCGATGAACCGCTGCAGGCCGAGGTCCCGGACCACTTCCTGCACGAGCCGGCCGCGAACCTGATCGGGATCGATACCGAGGAAAGCCGCTGCAGCCCGGTTGACCGTCACCACCCGGCCCTGGCTGTCCAGGGCGATGACCCCTTCGACCATGGCCGCCAGGATCGCCTCTACCTCCCTCCGCTGGTCGGTGATGATCGTGATCCGCTGTTCGAGCTGCCTGGCCATCTCGTTGAGCGACCCTGCCAGGGCCTGGATCTCCACGGATCCGGCCACCGGCACCCGAAGATTGAGCTCTCCCTGGGCAAACCTCATGGCGATCTGGTGCATCTCTGCGACGGGCTGGTTGATCCGCCGCGAGATGATCCAACTGACCATCGCTGCGCAGAGCCCGATGGCCGCTGCTACGGCCAGCACCCTCAGGTAGATCTCTGCCACGGCCTTGTCAATGGCCGTGGTTGCAATGGCGGTCCGCACCACCATGGCAGCGGTGTCAGACGGACCTGCGGGGATCGCCACATACATCATGTTGATCCCCAGGGTAGGGCTGGGTCTTGAGGATGAGCCAAGCCCCTTGGCCAGTGCCTGGATGAACTCAGGCCTGTCTGCGTGATTGGCCATGCTGGAGGGGGCCTCCTGGGAGTCTCCGATGACCTGGCCGGAACGGGCAACGACCGTGACGCGGATCTCCCCGCCGCGGCCAAGACGTTTGCACAGACCGTCCACCGATTCCGTTCCCTGGAGGTCGGAGACCTCGATCACGATCATCCGGGCCATGCGCACCAGTTCCTGGTGGGTCTGGGCCTCATAGAATCGCCGCAGGGCGCCGAGGCATACCCCGTCACTGCGGCTACGGCCACCACCGTCACGGCCAGAAACGGCACAAAGATCTGCCAAATGAGCCTTCGCTGTCCCATCCCTCAACAACCCTACAATCCAAAATCAAAAATCAAAAATGAGGAGGCTCAGTCCTTGAGCCGATACCCCACGCCCCGTACGGTCTCTATGTACTGCCCGCAGGTGCCCAGCTTCCTGCGCAGAGAGACGATCTGTACGTCCACCGCCCGGTCTGTGACCAGGTAGTCATCGCCATGGATGGCGTCGACGATCTGGTAGCGGCTGAAGACCATCCCAGGCCGCCGGGCCAGGGCAAGGAGGATGTTGAACTCCGTGAACGTCATCGCCACCGGGCGGTCCTTGATGCGGACCTCTCGTCGCCCGGGGTCAATGCTGATCTCATGCACTTTCAGTGGGGTCTGGCCTTCGTCCTTGGCTACGACGCGGCGGAGCAGGTTCCTCACCCTTGCCACCAGCACCTTGCCGCTGAAGGGCTTGGTCATGTAGTCGTCCGCACCCACCTCGAGCCCTGTCACCACGTCGCTCTCCTCGCCCTTGGCCGTGAGCATCAGGATGGGGATGTGCTGGGTCTTAACGTCAGCACGGAGCCGCCTGCAGACCTCCACCCCGTCCATGCCGGGCAGCATGAGGTCCAGGACGACCAGGCCGGGCAAGTGGGATCGGGCGACACTCAGGGCCTGCTCGCCCGTTGGGCAGGTGACGATCTCATAGCCTTCTTTCGCCAGATTGAGGCGGACCAACTCTACTATGTCCGGCTCGTCATCTACCACCAGGATCTTGGCTTTGCCCACCTTGGTCATGCCAGCATCTTAGCCCGGCTACGCGGAGTTTTCAAGGCTGGAGATGAGATCAGTACCTGACCTCGGACCGGCCCCCGACACCTACTGGCTCCCTGTTTGGGCCGTCTGAGAAGAGAACCTGACCTTCGTCCGTCGCGATCAAGGCGCTCTTGACGTAGTCGTAGGTCGGCGGCAGCTCGTTGATGATCTCCACCCGACTCCAAGGCACCACCCGGACCTGAAGACCGCCGATCTTGATGTCATCCGCCTTAGTCACGAGCCTGCCGTAGTGGTACGAGCGGCAGTGAAGCCGTATGTAGGACTCGGTGATCTTCAACACCCTTCCCAACAGGAGGTGGTTGTGGGCATCAGGGTAGTTCTTGATGGTCCGGATCTTCCAGATGGTGGGCCCTGCCGCTGAGCGTGTCCCCTCTTCTGCTGCCCCCTGCGTGACGGGGCCTGACCTGCCTGGCGCTGCCATGACTGCACTGCTGAGTTCGTTCATAGTCTTCCTTCCTTTCGTTTCCTTCGTTCGATCATTCTCATCCAGCAATGAGGATCTCGCCAAGAGGTTAGCCGCGTATGATCCTGCGATTAGATTTCTGTTAATCTCCGCAGCAGGCGTTCTGGACCTCGTGATCGCCAGAGGGTCCCGGGGGAGGCAGAGGATATCGGAGAAGCGGGCTGCTCTAAGGACCCGCTACGGCTCGGAGGTAGTTGGCCGCGAGTTCCATGCCCTTCACTGCACAGACCACCTCACCACGGCAGTGATACAGGCATTGGAAGGCGGCCGGGTCAAGTTGTGCGGCGATAGCGTGGAGGTGTCGTATGAACTCTGCATCGCGGCGCAGAGCCTGACGATAGCCCTCGACGACTTCCGCTATCGCGCCGTGTGCGTCCCCAGGCTTGTGGGGAACAGGAAGGGCGTCGGCTGAGGGCCAGAGGATATCCGCCAACTTTGCCAGCAATCCGCTGGTACGGACCGCCTCTCCGAGAAACGCCTGGAGGTCACCGCGAAGCTCGTCCGGAACAGGTATCCCCTCCAAGACAAGCAGACCGGCGAATCTGTCGACCGATTCGGCGATGCTATCCAGGCAGTCGACGTAGTGGCTTACGGCGTATTCGCCCCCAGGCTGAAAGTGGATAGCCTTGAACTCGCCATAGAGGATGTACCTGGTCCGGTCCGCTTCGTTCTTGATATCCGCCATCTGCTCGCGGAGGCCTCTCGCCTGCTTGGGGTCCGCTGCGAGAAACGCCTCCAGCAATAGGGGGGTCCTTCCAACCACCTGATGGACCTGCTTGGCGTATTCCCAGAGATGCTCAACAAATGCAAACGGCCTGGATGCCATCTCCACCGAATCCATCGCAAGACTCCTGTCAATACAGCCTGGGAGCGAACCTTGGGGCTCATTCGCCCTTGACCTTTGATAACAAAGGCATGTCAGGATCGCGTGAGATGATCGTTAGGACTGTGTTAATCTCAGCCTCCATGCCTAGTGAGCGGGAAGCCCGGGGAAGAGGTGACCTGCAACGACGTAGGCCAGGGCGGAGATTCCGGCGGCAGCCGGGATGGTCAGTATCCACGCCCAGACGATGCGGCCTGCCACGCCCCAGCGAACCGCGCTGAGCCGTTGCAGGGACCCCACACCCATGATCGCGCCCGTGATCGTGTGGGTGGTGCTGACCGGGATGCCAAAGCCCGAAGAGATGGCGAGTGTCAGGGCTGCACTCGATTCCGCGCAGAATCCGTCTATGGGCTTGAGCTTTGCCACCTTCTGACCCATGGTCTTGACAATCCGCCACCCTCCGAACATCGTTCCCAGGGCGATGGCGGCGTGGCAGGAGAGGACCACCGCAAGCGGGATATGGAATTGGCCTCCCAAGAGGCCCGCACTGAAGAGCAGGCTCGCGATGATGCCCATGGTCTTCTGCGCGTCATTGCCGCCATGGCCCATGCTGTACAGTGCGGCAGAGACAAGCTGTCCCTTCCTGAACCAGTGATCCACCTTCCTGGGTGTGCTGTTGCGACACATCCAGTACACGGCGGTCCCAAGGACCAGTCCCAGGGTGAGGCCGAGGATGGGCGAGACGAAGATGAAGGTGATTGTCTTCGAGATGCCTGTCCAGACGAGGGCGTGCGGGCCAGTCTTGACCAGGGCCGCGCCGATCATGCCGCCGATGAGGGCATGTGAGGAGCTCGTCGGCAGGCCCAGGTACCAGGTGATCACGTCCCAGACGCAGGCGCCCACCAGCGTGGCGAAGATGATCCTCTGGTCCACGATGGTGATGTCGATGATGCCCTTGCCTATGGTATTGGCCACGTGGAGGCCGAAGAACAGGAATGCGACGAAGTTGAAGAATGCCGCCCAGATGACCGCACGGCGAGGCGTCAGGACCCGGGTCGAGACGATCGTGGCAATGGAATTGGCCGAGTCATGAAAGCCGTTGAGGAAGTCGAAGGTCAGTGCCAAGAGAACCAAGAAGGCGATGCAGAGCGTCATAGGTCGGTCTCCAGGAAGCACGATCCAAAGTTCCGCCAGTCAGCCGCCTTGTAGCGGAGAAAGGTTAGGATTGTGTTAGGAAACCGTTAGGTGCAGGTTAATCTGGTGGGCTAGCGAATGCCGGCGAAGAGCCGACCTGCCAGGCTGTAGGCGAGGGCGGATATGAGGGCGGCTGCGGGGATGGTCAGTATCCAGGCCCAGACTATCCTGCCGGCCACGCCCCAGCGGACCGCGCTGAGCCGCCTCAACGAGCCGACGCCCATGATGGAACCCGTGATGGTGTGCGTGGTGCTGACCGGGATGCCAAACGCTGTTGACATCAACAAGGTCAGGGCTGCTCCCGATTCAGCACAGAAGCCGTCCACAGGCCTGAGCTTGGCCACCTTCTGTCCCATGGTCTTGACGATCCGCCATCCGCCGAACATGGTGCCCATCGCTATGGCCGAGTAGCACAGAACGGCCACGATGGACGGGATGTAGAAGGTCTCTCCCAACAGGCCGGCACTGAACAGAAGGCTGGCGATGATCCCCATGGTTTTCTGGGCGTCGTTCCCTCCGTGGCCCATGCTGTAGAGCGCTGCTGACAAGAGTTGGCCTTTGCGGAAGAGATGATCGACCTTCGCAGGAGTCGTCAGCCGGCAGGCCCAGTACACGATGTTCCCCAGGATCACGCCCAAGACAAGGCCGACGATGGGGGACACAAAGATGAAGAGAACGGTCTTGGTGATTCCGGCCCATACCAGGGCAGCGGGCCCGGTCTTGACCAAGGCTGCCCCGATCAGGCCTCCGATGAGGGCGTGAGAAGAACTGGTGGGTAGACCCAGATACCAGGTAATCAGGTTCCAGGAGCAGGCGCCGACGAGCGTGCCGAAGATGATCCCTTTGTCCACGATTGCGATGTCGATGATGCCCTTGCCCATCGTGTTGGCCACCTGGTGGCCGACAAACAGGTAGGCGAGGAAGTTGAAGACTGCCGCCCAGATGACCGCACGGCGAGGCGTCAGGACCCGGGTCGAGACGATCGTGGCAATGGAATTGGCCGAGTCATGGAATCCGTTCAGGAAGTCAAAGACCAAGGCCAGGAGGATCAGGAAGGCGATACACAGCGTCATGCGTCAAGGCCCCAGTCAGTTCTAAGCCTGTTTGACCATGATGGAATCGACGACCTGCGCGACGTCTTCACAGACGTCCAGCACGGTCTCTGCGTCCTGATAGATGTCCTTCCATTTGATCACCGTGATCGCGTCCTTGCCGCTCGCAAGGAGCTCCTCCAGTACCCTGTCCCGCATCGTGTCCCCAACGTTCTCAAGCCGGTTGACCTCCACGCAGGCATCGAAGACGCACTGGACGTTCTTGATGTTCCGGAGTCCGGCCACTGCCCTGGCCATGGCCTGCACAGAGAGCTCGATCACGGCGGCGAATTCGATGAGGTTCTTGTCGGGCAGGGTGATGTGGTAGATCTTGAGCCTGCTGACGATGGTATTCAGCATGTCGATGACGTCGTCGATCTGCTTGGTGAGGGCATAGATGTCCTCGCGATCAAAGGGCGTGATGAACGTCTTATTGAGTTGCTCGATGATCGTGTGGGCTGCATCGTCACCCTGATGCTCGATGGCCTCCATCTTGCTGAGGAATTCCTCGGTCACCCGGCCCTCGGCGGCCACAACCTTGAAGAAGCGGGCTGCCTCTACTGCAAAGCTGACCTGCTGCTCGAACAGATCGAAGAAGTTGAACTCCTTGGGGAAAAACTTAAATATCATTCGGGTCTCCTGAAACGACGGCATGACTGAAACTGGCTGTGCATCCAAATCCTCGTCATGTGCGAGCGAGCCCAGGGCTCAACGATCCCCCCTTGACGGCTTCGCTCAACTGCTTCTGCCGGCCGGCTGTGCGGCGCGATTCATGCGGTCTGCATTATACCCCCCGCGCTGCGGCACGCCAGTCCCTTGTCGGTTTTTCGCAAGTGCTACCCCCTTGTAGAAAGTCGCGTGGCTGGTACAATCTGGCCCTTGGCCTTGGACATAGACACCATGGAACCCATTATGGCAGTGTTAAACGTCAATATAGATCACGTCGCCACAGTCCGGCAGGCGCGACGTGCCGATGAGCCGGACCCGGTGTGGGCTGCGGTACAGTGCGAGCTGGCTGGCGCAAACGGTATCACCGCCCACCTCCGCCAGGATCGGCGGCACATCAATGATCGCGACGCGCTGCTGCTCAAGCACGCCACTGCCTCCAAGTTCAACCTGGAGATGAGCATGGCGGCCGAGATCGTGCACCTTGCCGAGCATATCCTGCCGGATCAGGTGACGTTGGTCCCTGAGAACAGGCGGGAGCTGACCACAGAGGGTGGGCTCGACTGCGTGGGCCAGAAGCGGCGGCTCGCAGAGGTCGTCCGGCGGATGCACAAGAAGGGCGTCCTGGTCAGCGCGTTCATCACGCCTGACGCAGATCAGATCGCAGTAGCTGCAGACGCGGGCTGTGACGCAGTGGAGCTGCATACTGGGCAATATGCCAATGCCAGGGGAGACAGTGCGGCCCGCAGGCAGATTGCCTACCTTGAGAAGGCCCGGGACGCGGCAACTGCCAGGGGCCTGACCGTTCACGCGGGGCATGGACTGACCTATCGCAACATCGGCCCCGTGGCCGCCATAGACGGGCTGTGTGAGTTCAACATCGGCCACAGCATCGTGTCACGTGCAGTGATCGTGGGCCTCCGTGAGGCCACGGGCCAGATGATCGCGCTAATTGACAAGTACAGCCGGCGGCCTTGATGTGGGTTAAATGGTTGAATGGTTGGATAGTCAAATGGGAGATGATTCAAACGCCTATCGAGCCATCAGGCCTCTTAACCACTTAACTCTTCGACTATTCAACTCTCTAACTAACTAACCAACCAACCAACTATCCACCTATCTGACAGGACACGCAAGATGTTTTCCGGAGCCATGGTAGCCCTGATCACCCCGTTCCAGGATGGGGAGGTAGATTACGAGACACTCGATGAACTGGTGAGATTCCAGGTGCAGCACGGAATCGACGCCATTGTCCCCGTGGGGACCACGGGCGAGTCGTGCACGCTCAGCTATGCAGAGCACAAGAAGGTCATCGAGCGGGTGGTCAAGACCGTGGCTGGCCAGATCCCGGTTATTGCGGGGACTGGCTCGAACTCGACGGCTGAGGCCATCGAGTTGACCGAATACGCCAAGAAGGTGGGGGCGGACGCCAGCCTGCAGGTCTGTCCCTACTACAACAAGCCCACGCAAGAGGGCTTCTATCAGCACTTCAAGGCCATTGCCGAGGAAGTGGATCTGCCCATGATCCTGTACAATATCCCAGGCAGATGCGGTGCTGGGTTGACCACCCAGACCGTGGTCAGGCTGGCTGAGCTGGAGAACGTAGTGGGAATCAAGGAAGCCACGGGCAGTCTGGACATGGCCAGCGAGATCGCCACGAGCTGCGAGCTGACGATCCTGTCAGGCGATGACTCCCTGACACTGCCGATCTGCTCGGTGGGTGGCAAGGGCGTGATCAGCGTGGTTGCCAACATCGTGCCTGCGGACGTGAAGGCCATGACGGACCTCATCCTTCAAGGCGACTTCGTGCAGGCCCGGAGATGGCACCAGAAGCTCTTTGCCTTGAGCAAGGGGCTGCTGACCCTGGCGAGCAACCCCATCCCGATCAAGGCCGCCATGGCCATGCTGGATATGTCCTCGGACGAGCTTCGCCTGCCGATGACGCCGCTGGAGGACAGCAAGAAGGCCACGCTCAGCCAGACGCTCAAGGAGTACGGGCTGCTGAGCTAGGCGGCCCTGGAGGGGCCTCCTGCTGTCAGCCGCCGGCAGGAGGGGTTGCCAACCCTATCCCTTGGGTGGTCCCGAGGGCAGCCTGAAAGAGCGAAATGGAGAGACGGTCAATCCAGGACTTGCTCGCCGCCCTGGCGAGGTCGGAGTTTCGCAGCCGGTTCAGGCTGGGGAGCAAGGAGCGGACCTACCTTGAAGAGAAGGGGATCGAAGTGATCCTGCAGCACGCCAGGCAGTTTGTGCAGGAGCGGTTGGGTCCGGCGAATCCCGTCAATGACGGCAAGCAGACTCCCATGCGGAACCATCCGGTGTTCGTGGCCCAGCACGCCACAGGGGCCTGTTGCCGTGGCTGCCTGGCCAAGTGGCACGGCATCCCTGCAGGCAGCCCGCTCGATGACGGTCAGATCGAGTACATCGTGTCTGTGATAGGCGAATGGCTTCAGCGGCAGGGTTAGGAGATCCTATGAACTCACGCCTGATCTTGAGTGCCACAGTGCTAGGAATCGTCGCTCACGCCGCGTCCGGCCACCAACCAGGACCTGGCGCTCGCCTGCCCGAAGGGGCGCTCGTGCACCGTGACCTGGCCTATGTCACCAACGGTCACGACCGGCAGAGGCTCGACCTGTACCTGCCCAAGGATGGAAAGGACCTGCCCGTGATCATCTGGGTACACGGAGGCGCGTGGCTTGCGGGCAGCAAGAACGGATTCGTGCCGCTGGCCTACGTGGCCGATGGATACGCAGTGGCCAGTGTGGGCTATCGGCTGAGCCAGCACGCGGTGTTTCCTGCCCAAATCGAGGACTGCAAGGCTGCAGTGCGATGGCTCCGCGCAAACGCGACCACGTACGGCCTCGACCCCAATCATTTCGCCGCGTGGGGCGAGTCTGCGGGCGGGCACCTTGTGGCCATGCTGGGCACCACCGGCGACGCCAAGGTCTTCGAGGTCGGCGAGAACCTGGGTGTATCCAGCAAGGTGCAGGCAGTGCTGGACTTCTTCGGTCCTACGGACCTGCTCCAGATGGACAGCCATCGCCTGCCCAGTGGCCAGGTCCACGACACAGCCGATTCGCCCGAATCCAAGCTCGTGGGCGGCCCCATCCAGGAGAACAAGGACAAGGTCGCCAAGGCGAATCCCATCACCTACGTGACCAAGGAAGACCCGCCGTTCCTGATCGTCCACGGCGACGCAGACCCGCTGGTGCCGCACCACCAGAGTGAGCTGCTTGCGGCGGCACTGAAGAACGCCGGAGTGCGGGTCTCATTCCACACGGTCAAGGGCGGCGGCCACGGCGGATTCAAGGATCCCAACGTCCCGGTGATCACCAAGCAGTTCCTGGGTGACCACCTGAAGCCTCGCTAGGTGTGTTGCGCAAAGCGGTAAGCGAAGAACCAGACGCCAGACCTGCATGGCAGCGGTCGCGATCTGCGCCCCTTGTGCAAAAAATCCCGCTCTCTGCTCCGGGGTCTTTATCCCTGCGATAGGTCTTAAAATCACCGCCTGGACAAGCATGGAAGGGCAAAACAACCAGCCAGGTGATGTAGGTAGACCCTCTCAGGGAGGCCTCTGTCGTCTGCAACCTTCGGCGAAGATGGGCTTGCCACAGGATTGACAGTGGAGGTATGATTGGCCCGGGTTTGGAAACTGCGGCCCAGGAGGGGCCGTGCCCGAGTAAGGAGACTAGCACATGAGGACCTTAGCCGCAGCCCCGCTGATCCTCACGATCGGAATCGTGACATGCCTTGCCAAGACGGGTGGGAACGTCTGGCTCTTTCTGGGTAAGTAGAAAAAGGAGAATCTGCTATGAAGCATGGAATCCCCCTGATGTGTGTGGCTGCCCTGTTGGCAGGACTGGCAGGATGCAAGGCTGGGCCCCAGCAGGCGAGCGCGGACGAGACAGGCGCGAAGGCCGAGGCCAAGCCGGTGGCCGTGACGATGGGAGATCTGCCGGCGCCGGTCCGCGCCACGATCGAACGCCTCGTCGGCGGAGGCCGGGTCACGTCCGCGGAGCGGGAAGGCACGGGCAGCAAGGCCGTGTACGATGTCGAGGCGACCGTCAACGGCAAGGACATGGAATATGACGTGTCCGCCGAGGGGACCGTGCTTTCCACCGAGGAAGGCGTTCCCTTCGCGTCGCTGCCTCGGAAGGTCCAGGCTGCTGCAGGCAAGTACTTTGGCACATCGAAGGACCTCGCTGGCGCGAAGGAGGTCGAAGGCACGAATTGCCTATATGAGGTGAAGGGTACGAGGAGAGGCATTCCTGTCACAGTCAAGATCTCGGATGCCGGCAAGATCCTTGAGGTGGAGAAGGAGTAGCGCGGCCGGCGATTCCGCTGCAATGCAGCTTCCGACGGCAGGGTGTGCTGTGCACGCCTCCACCATAGGTGGGCACAGGACACCCTGCCTTGCTTGTCGCTTTGCGCAGTGCGCCTGGCGCGATAGCCCTTGGCGGGAGGGCAGCAACCGTGTACCATGAGGGTGTTTCTTCAGGAGACATGGTTGTATGGCTAGGCTCTGGACGTGGGTGGCAGTCGGGTTGGGATGGTGCTTTGTTGGAGCAGGGGTCTACGCGGCTGAACTGCCTGCCTTTCCTGGGGCAGAGGGTTTTGGCTCGGCCACGCCCGGGGGCAGAGGCGGCAAGGTCTTGCTCGTCACCACCCTGGCCGATTCCGGGCCAGGCAGCCTGCGAGCTGCCTGTGAGGTGGAGGGACCCAGGATCGTGGTCTTCCGGGTAGGGGGGCTGATCCGGCTTGAGAAGGGCATTGTCGTACGAAAGCCATTTCTCACCCTTGCGGGCCAGTCTGCTCCGGGTGATGGTATCTGCCTTCGTGACTATCCCTTCCAGGTGGCGACTCATGACGTGGTGGTTCGCCATCTGCGGAGCCGGCTCGGAGACGTGGTGGGGAACCCCCAGGACAGCATAGACCTCCTCCACGGCTCCAGCAACGTGGTCTTGGACCACTGCTCTGCCACGTGGTCCGTCGACGAGTGCCTCTCGCTATCGGGCAAGGTCTCCAATGTCACGGTGCAGTGGTGCCTGATCGCCGAGCCCCTAGATCGAAGCAACCACCCCAAGGGCGCCCATGGGTACGGATCTCTCATGCGGGCGAACGGCCCTGTCTCTCTGCACCACAACCTGTGGGCGCATTGCCGGTCCCGCAATCCCCGTCTCGGCGGTGACTACGACAAGCCTCCGTTTCCAAGCTTCGACTTTCGCAACAACGTGATCTACGACTTCGGGCACACCTGTTCAGGCCTCACCCAGGGCACGTTCCCCGTGAACTACGTGGCCAACGCCATCCTGGCCGGTCCCAGCTCCTCGGCCCGAACAGTCATCTCCATCGGCGGCCCCTCGGACCTGGCCTTCTTCGTGCAGGGCAACACGCTTGACGGCAAGGACCTTCCGGACGGTGACACGCATCGCCTCTTCAGCCGTATGGAGATTGATGGCACCCGCCAGGTGCGGATCGTCGAGACGCCATTTCCCTCGCCCGCGGTGAAGACCCTGCCTGCGACCGAGGCCTTCGGGGCCGTTCTCCAGACGGTCGGGGCCTCGCTGCCAGTGCGGGACGCGGTGGACACCCGGATCGTCGACGAGGTGCGGACACGTAAGGGCTCCATCATCAATTCGCAGAGCCAGGTGGGAGGGTGGCCGGTGTATCGGTCTGCAGAGCCGGCTAAGGACTCCGACAGTGACGGCATGCCCGACGCTTGGGAATCAGCCTGCGGCCTCAACCCGAACGATGCGGGTGACGCCGGACTGGACCGCAATGGCGATGGTTACACCCACGTCGAGGAGTATCTGAACGGTCTGACCTCAGCTCAATAGGAAAGGAATCATCCATGAAGAAGCTCCCTCTGTTGGCCATCGTTGCCCTCTCTGCATCGGCCGCTCTTGCCGGAGACACCCTCGACATGATCGTGATCGACACTGAGGGAGGCAAGGCCGTACTGATCGTCTCGCCTGCAGGCGAGAGCATGCTGATCGACGCGGGCTTCCCGGGCTACAATGGCAGGGATGCCAATCGCATTGAGGAGGCGGCCAAGGCCATGGGCGTCAAGCAGTTCGACTTCCTCGTGGTGACGCACTATGACCTCGATCACGTCAACAACGTGCCCGCCACGGTGGCCAAGATCCCCGCAGTGACCTTCGTGGACCACGGGCCAGCAGCAGTGGACGATCCCGGAACGACCGCGGCAGTAGAGGCCTACGGTGAGGTGGTGGCCAAGGCCAAGCACCTGGTCGTCAAGGCAGGCGATACGATACCCTTCAAGGGCGTGGAGGTCCTGGTCGTGACATCGGCAGGCCAGGCTATCAAGACGCCGGTCAGAGGGGCGGGGGCTGCCAATCCGCTCTGCGAGAAATGCCAGCCCATGACCTGGACTGGCGCCAACGAGGACGAGTCGGAGAACGCCCAGTCGGTCGGGCTGCTGTTCACCTTTGGCCAGTTCCGCATGCTGGACCTCGCGGACCTGACGTGGAACAAGGAGAGGGCCCTGGTCTGCCCGAACAACCTGATCGGCACGGTCGACCTCTTCATGGTCAGCCATCACGGCAACGACATCTCCAACTCGCCGGCCCTGGTCCACGCGATCCACCCCAAGGTGGCCATCATGAACAACGGCGCACGCAAGGTCGGGGCCCCCTCCGTGCTCAAGACCATCCGCTCCTCGCCGGGCCTTGAGGCCCTGTACGAGCTGCACTGGTCAGTCCGTGGGGCCGAAGACAACGCACCTGCAGACTTCATCGCCAACCTCCAGGACTCACCAGACGGCAAGTGGCTCAAGGTCTCTGCGAGCAAGGACGGCAGCTTCACGGTCACCAACGGCCGAACAGGCGTAGCGAAGAGCTTCAAGCGGTAGCTCGCATTGTGGCCAATCGCCAGACGGCGACGGCGAAGCGTTCCTTCTATGGCCGGTCCATTACTTCTTGCTTCTTGACTCTCACTTCTGCTACTTTGTCGAGAACTTGAAGACCGTGGTGCTGTCAAACTTCTGGTCTGGACGCAGGACCGTGGAGGGGAAATGGGCCTTGTTGGGCGAGTCCGGGAAGTGCTGTGTCTCGACGCAGAAGGCGTTTCCCTTGCCCGTATAGAATTGCATGCCTGGCTCAGTCGTGTAGACCTCCATGACCCTTCCGCTGGTGGGCTCGGAGACACGTGCTGCCAGGACCGAGGAGCCATAGGACCCGTTGAGCACGAAGTTGTGGTCGTAGAACTTGATGTCGGTCAGTTCAGCAATCCTGCTGCCAATGGTCCTTGGCTGGGTGAAGTCGAGGGGCGTGCCTGCGATAGGGCGGACCTCGCCTGTAGGGATCAGGCCGGGTCCCGCAGGTGTGTACCAGGAGGCGTTGATCATGACTTCGTGGCCCAGGACGTCACCGGCCTGTGCACCGGCCAGATTGAAGTAGCTGTGGTTGGTCATGTTGACAACCGTGGGCTTGTCCGTAGTGGCCACGTAGTGGATCTTCAGATCGCCTTCCTTTGTGAGTGAGTAGGTCACCGTGCAGGTCAGATTCCCGGGGAAGCCCTCGTCGCCATCGCGGCTGAGGTACGTCAGTCGGACGCCCGCTTCGTTGGCATCCTGAAATACCTGGCCCTTCCAGATCGCCCTGTGGAAGCACTTGTCTTGGCCGCCGTGGATGTGGTTCGGCCGGGCGTTGGGGGTGAGGCTGCACTCGACGCCATCCAACGTGAACCTCGCATTGGAGATGCGGTTGGCATACCGTCCCACGATCGCGCCCGCCACTGAAGGCCTGGCCAGGTATGCGTCGAGGCTCGCCAGACCCTGCACGATGTTGGCTGGCTTGCCTGTGCGGTCAGGCACCTCCAGCGAGATCAGCGTGCCGCCAAGCTCAATGACTTTGGCGCTGATGCCCCGGGGCCCGGTCAAGGTGAATAGGCTGACCTCTGCACCCTCACGCGTCTTGCCAAACACGGCCGCAGTGGCTACCGGCCCATCGGGCCCGGCAGCCCGGCAGACCACGGCCAGCGGAGCCTGGGAGAAGATCCCTGCGACCAGGATGAGCAGCACGAAAGAACGGCGGATAGGCATCTTCCACTCCTTTAGTCAGGCGGCCTGCGGAATCCAATTCATAGCAACAGGACGATTATAGATGCAGGCCGACCCAGTGGTCAAGCCGGCTGGACCCTGCCGAGCCGCATATGGTAAGATATGCACATGGCAAGATGTGTCCCCATGGCCGTGCTTGGCTGTGCGATCGCTGTGCTCGGCTGCAACATCGCCGTTGGTGAGGCCAGTGGCCCCAGCCCGATGAGTGTCCTGGCCTCGCCCGGCCCTGACGGCAGGCTGGTCTATGCTCCCTATGCCAACGGCGGAGACACCCGCAGGCTCAATACCCTCCCGGATTGGTCCGCCTGCGGGTACATGCATGGCGGAGTGCAGATCCCCGACGTCGCCTGCAAAGTGGTCATTGGACCCGTGGTCGGAGACAATCGGATCAACATCCAGGATGCCATCGATCGCGTGTCCCGTCTTCCACTCGACGCCAACGGCTTCAGAGGCGCAGTCCTGCTCAAGAAGGGGAGGTACCCCGTGGAGGGGACACTGACCATCAGTGCCGGCGGAGTGGTGCTGCGGGGCGAGGCCCAAGATCCAAACGGGTCGGTCATCGTGGATACCGGCCAGGGCCAGGACACCTTGATCAGGGTCAGCGGGGGGGCTCGCGCAGGATCTGACGGACACCCGGACGCGGATTACGGACTCCTTCGTACCGGTCGGCGCAGTGCGATTCCGCGTTGCGTCAGCGGCCGGGTTCTCTGTCGGAGACCGCATCATCATCCACAGGCAGACCAACGATGCCTGGATTGATGATCTGGACATGAGGCAGTACGGGTGGACTGCTTCCACCTACGAGGACAGGTGGGAACGGGTGATCGTGGCGATCAGGGACAAGGAGGTTATGGTTCACGCCGCTGTGGTGCAGGCCATCGAGGATCGCCACGGAGGAGGCTCGATCTACAGGTACACCGTGGGTGGACGCATTCGACAGGTTGGCGTCGAGGGCCTCTGGCTGGAATCGGAGTATGACACTGCGGACGACGAGACCCATGGCTGGAACGCGATCGAGTTGTCCAACGTCGAAGAGGCCTGGGTCCGCCAGGTCACATCCCGTTACTTCGGGTACTCCTGCGTCAGTGCCAAGACAGGCGCCAGGAATGTCACCATCCAGGACTGCGCGTGTCTGGATCCTCGATCACAGATCACCGGCGGGCGGCGATACTCGTTCAATATGGATGATTGCAGTTTCGTTCTGGTTCAGAGGTGTTTCGCCCGTGACGGCCGGCATGACTACGTCACCGGGTCGAGGGTGCCAGGTCCCAATGTCTTCGTGGACTGTCTGGCTGTCTCCTGTCATGCCGACTCAGGCAACCACCACAGGTACGCGGAAGGCACCCTGTTCGACAACGTCAAGGTCGCGAACCTCGCCGTGGAGAACCGTGAGTCATCCGGGACCGGCCACGGATGGTCGGGTGGCCAGACCCTCTTCTGGAACTGTGAAGCCACGACAGTCTGTCACACGCCGCCAGGAGCCATGAACTGGGCCATAGGCGTTGTGGGTCGGCAGTCGCTGGGACACTGGGCTCCCAACGAGCCCCTTGGCTGGTGGGAATCGCTGGGCGCACACGTGTCTTGCCGGAGCCTCTACTACAGACAACTGGAGGACCGCCTTGGGCCTGGTGCGGTGGCCAACGTGACCATCCCTGAGCAGAGAACCCGGACCCTCTGGGTCGATTTGGGAGCCTGGGCCGGCCTGGGTCGGTTGCCGGGTGTGCCCGAGATCGAGGCAGCAGAGCCCCAGCAGCGGTAGCGCCTGCCTCGCGTTTCCGACTTCTGACTTCTGACTCCTGACTTCTGACTCCTGACTCCTGTCTCCTGTCTCCTGTCTCCTGTCTCCTGTCTCCTGTCTCCTGTCTCCTGAGTCCTGAGTTCTGTCTTTTTTCATCCTTGTCAACCGTCTCGGCCGACGTTACGTCTATGAGGTAGATCGTTGGAAGCACCAATGCCTGACATGGACCAGCAGATCGTCGAGGCCTCTCAGAAGGGCGACAGGGCGGCGTTTGAAGAGCTCGTCTGCCGCCATGGATCGTCTGTCCTGGGGTATCTGACAAGGGTCTGCGGCGATCAGGATCAGGCTGAGGACTGTTTCCAGGAGGCCTTTGGCAGGGCCTTCCAGAACCTGCACCAGGTCCGGCCCAACGGCTTCCGGGCGTGGCTGTTTCGGATTGCCACCAACGTGGCCATGGATGGATTCAGACGCCGAAATCGTGTGCACATGACCTCGTTAGATCAGACAGATGAGTCAGACGGCCCTGTACAAGGGCATAGTTCTGTTGCCGATCCCCAGCCCGGGCCAGCAGAGGCGGCCTCAGGACAGGAGAGGATTGCAGCGGTGCATCGGGCTGTGGCGTCCTTGCCTGACAGGCAGCGAGCCACCCTGGTACTGGTGTACTTCCAGGGCCTGAGCTACGCCGAGGCAGCAGAAGCACTGGGGTGCACGGTGGGTACCGTGAAGACCCAGATGAGCAGGGCATTGGAGACCTTGGCAGGGAGGCTGCCGGAACTATAGGTATAGGTAGCGAGTCTTGGGTTTTAGGTTCTAGGTGCCGGGTGGCAAGTCATGTGGTTCTACCTTCTGACTACTGACTACTGAGTTCTGAGTTCTGAGTTCTGGATTCTTAGTCCATGCAACACCTTAAAGACAGATCTCTGATCGATTACCAGTTCAACCTCCTGGAGGCCAAGCTTGCGGCAGAGGTGGGAAGGCACCTGGCTTCCTGTGAGCAGTGCCGCCAGCGCGCAAGCCAGCTCGCAAAGAGGCTCTCCAGCCTGGAGCTGCTCAAGGGCGATCCGCTGGTCACAGAAGACCTGATCAAGCGGACCCTGGCCAAGGCCGAACCAAGCCCTGCCAAGGCCCCACAGTTCAGGGCCTGGCCGTGGGTGGCCGCGGCTGCAGTCTTGGTCCTTGCCGCAACGGGCACAACCCTTTGGCTGAGACTCCCATCCCGGCCGCAGCCCATGCAGGAGGCAGCCAAGTCCCTCGCCCTCGACACCGCTGCGCAGCCACCGCGGGCTGCGGCGCCGACCCTGGCCTTGTCCAATCGCGAGCCCGAGGACGGCCAAACCACGGCGGGTCTGCGGCAGGACCTCGCGGCAAATGCCGCACGATCATCAGATGTCGGACTGGAGCTAACCAATAGCCAACAACCAGAAACCAGCAACGAAGAAGCTCCTCCCTTTGCACCTGCCAGCGCAATCGAGCTGGTGACCCTGCCGAGACGCGACAGTGTTCAACTGACCATCTACAACTCGGCTGACCTGACCCTGGTTCGGGATCGCCGCAGCCTGACCCTCAAGAAGGGCTGGAACTGGCTGCAGTTCATGTGGGCGAGCACCCTGATCGATCCGACTTCCCTGGACCTCGAACCCAGGGAACATGCAGACCAGATAGAGGTCACCCAATTGGTGTACCCCGCGAGGCTCAAAGACCTGGGCAGATGGCTCATCCATTCCAACATCGAGGGCACGGCGGTCTTTGAGATCGCCTATTTCACCAGCGGCATCTCGTGGCGGGCCTTCTATTCAGCGACAATGACCACAGATGAGAGGACATCGCAGCTTGAAGGGTATGTCCGGGTCACCAACAACAGCGGCCAAGACTACGAGAACGCCCAGGTGAGATTGATCGTGGGCCAGGTCCACCTGCTGGACCAGATCACTGAGCTGGCCCACAGGGAGTACCCCTACGACAGACCCGCGGCCGCTGACAACCTTGGGGCAGAGAGCCTGGCCAGGGGAACGAGGCTACGACTGGAGGGCATGCTGGAGAAGGACAAGAAGGACGCGTCGGAATTGGCGACCGTTACCGGCAGGTTGGTGCACAAGGTGATCGAGAAAGAGGGTCTGAGCGAGTACTTCCTGCACACGATTGAGGGCACTGAGACGATCCCCAATGGCTGGTCCAAGCGGATGATCAGCTTTGGTGCGGACCAGGTGCCTGTGATCAACCTCTGCAAGTACGAGGAGGAACGGTACGGCAGGTCGGTGGTCAGGTTCCTGAGCTTCAAGAATGACAAGGAACACAAGCTGGGCATCACTCCCATCCCTGACGGCAAACTCGAGGTCTCCAGGCTGGCTGATGACAAGGGTCATCTCTCCTACGTTGGCGCAGCCGGGTTCAAGTACATCCCTGTGGGCCAGGAGGTTGAGCTGAACCTTGGCCAGGCGAGGGACGTGGTGGTTGAGCCCAAGTGCATGGACTTCAAGATGGACAGCCTGAGGTTTGACTCCAAGGGCAACCTCTCAGGATGGGACGAGGTCAGGACCTGGAGGGTCGCGGTCCGCAACACCCGAGAGATCCCAGTCAAGGTGGAGATCCGGAGGAACTTCCAGACCAGCTACTGGCAGCTCACCCGCGCTGATGCAGTGGGCGGCTACGAGAAGGTGGACAAGGACACCGTGAAGTTCACCCTGGACCTGGCCCCCAGGTCCAGCCAGACGTTTGAGTATCAGTTGAGGACGTACCAGGGAACCAGAGAGCAGGATTGGAGACAATAGAATTTGGATTTTGGAATTTGGATTTGAATAGGGCGAACGAGCCTGCAATTCCAGATTCGGCATCACTTCCTAAATCCAAAATCCAAAATAAGGATGGGTGCCCTATGAGGATTCACGTCTTGGTGTTGACTTTATTGGCAGGAGCACCGGCCCTGGCCAAGGTCGATTTGGTCACCTTGCCCGCCAGGGACACGGTGCAACTGACCATCTACAACTCCGCTGACCTGACGCTGGCGAGAGAGAGCAGGGCGCTGACCCTCAATGAGGGCCTCAACAAGCTCCAGTTCTCCTGGGAGAACACCCTGATCGATCCTACCAGCCTTGAGATGTCTGCCAAGGCACAGCCCGACAAGATCGAGGTCTCTGACCTGACCTATCCTGCAAGGGTCAGGAACCTGGGACTCTGGAACATCAAGAGCCAGGTCAAGGGCAAGGTGCCTGTGGAGATCTCGTATCTGACCAGTGGACTCTCCTGGCGTGCCTTCTACACAGGGACGCTGTCCACGGATGAGAAGGTCATGCACATGGACGGCTACGTGCGGGTGACGAACAGCAGCGGCGAGGACTACGAGAATGCCCAGGTCAGGCTCGTCGTTGGGCAGGTCCACCTGCTGGACCAGATCGCTGAACTGGCCAGAAGAGAATACCCATACGGCACGCCCCAGCCGCAGGTCTCCGCTGCCGCGACCACGATGGCTGTGGGTTTCGGCGGGCGCGCTGCAGGCAAGGGAGCCATGCGTCAGTTGCAGGATGCCGCGATGGCAGCGCCAGAGCGGGCGAAGGAGATTCAGAAAGAGGGCCTGAGCGAGTACTTCCTGTATACGATCGAGGGCACTGAGACGATCCCCAATGGCTGGTCCAAGCGGATGATCAGCTTTGGTGCGGACCAGGTGCCTGTGATCAACCTCTGCAAGTACGAGGAGGAACGGTACGGCAGGTCGGTGGTCAGGTTCCTGAGCTTCAAGAATGACAAGGAACACAAGCTGGGCATCACTCCCATCCCTGACGGCAAACTCGAGGTCTCCAGGCTGGCTGATGACAAGGGTCATCTCTCCTACGTTGGCGCAGCCGGGTTCAAGTACATCCCTGTGGGCCAGGAGGTTGAGCTGAACCTTGGCCAGGCGAGGGACGTGGTGGTTGAGCCCAAGTGCATGGACTTCAAGATGGACAGCCTGAGGTTTGACTCCAAGGGCAACCTCTCAGGATGGGACGAGGTTAGGACCTGGAGGGTCGCGGTCCGCAACACCCGAGAGATCCGAGTCAAGGTGGAGATCCGGAGGAACTTCCAGACCAGCTACTGGCAGCTCACCCGCGCTGATGCAGTGGGCGGCTACGAGAAGGTGGACAAGGACACCGTGAAGTTCACCCTGGACCTGGCCCCCAGGTCCAGCCAGACGTTTGAGTATCAGTTGAGGACGTACCAGGGAACCAGAGAGCAGGATTGGAGACAGTAGAATTTGGATTTTGGAATTTGGATTTGAATGGGGCGCACGAGCCTGCAATCCCAGATTCGGCATCACCTCCAAAATCCAAAATGAGAAAGGGAGTACGCCTATGAACATCAGGACATCATTCGTCACAGTTGCCGCACTCATGCTGGCACTCACCTCCGTCAGCCAGGCCAGGATCAAGCTGGTCGCCCTGCCTGAGCGGCAGGCCACGGTCATCCGTCTGGACAACCCGGCAGCCACTCTGATCGAGGAGGAGCGGGTCCTCACCCTGCAGAAGGGGGTCAACCAGGTGGACTTCTCGTGGAAGGGCGTGCACATCAACGTGGACTCAATCAGGGTAATGGTCTTGGACCACCCGGACAAGGTGAGGCTTCTCTCGGTCAGCTATCCGCCCAACGAGGACGCCCTGGTCTGGGACATCGCCTGCGATGGGGACTTCGCGGAGACCGTGCGAATCAGCTACCTGCTGAGCTTCATCGACAGGCTGGTCACATATCGGGCCACAGCAGACAAGGCAGAGACCCAGCTTGACCTCAAGAGCTACATCGTGCTGCGGAACTTCTCAGGTGAGGACTTCGCGAAGGCCCGTGTCCTGATCGACTACGGCGAGTCGTTTGAGCAGGGCATCCAGCACGAAGAGACCAAGCAGCTCCTCTTCCTCAAGGCCCCCAACGTGCCGGTGCGCAAGGTCTGGACCTTCGACGCAGCCAAGCTGCCCTGGGATCCCCAGGAGCTCAACAACCGCAACGTCGGTATCCCCGTCGCGTACAGGATCGTCAACGACGAGAAGAGCGGTCTGGGCAAGTTCAGCCTGTGGGGCGGGAAGATGCGGCTCTTCCAGGATGATGGTCACGAGAGCACGATCTTCCTGGGCGAGGACAACTCCACGCTCATCCCGGTTGGCGAGAAGACAGAGGTGTACATCGGCGACAGCCGCGACATCGTGGTCACTCAGCGGAAGATGAAGGAGCAGCAGATCAACCTCCGCAGGAACGACAGCGGCGGCGTGGTGCTCTTCGACACGGACGAGGAGATCACGGCCAAGATCGAGAACTTCAAGGAGGGTCCCGCGGTCCTGACCATGATCCAACACATCCCGGGCCAGTGGGACATGGCAGAGTGCAATCTCAAGTTCACTCGCAAGGACGCCTCCACGATCGAGTTCGAGATCGAGCTGCCTGCCAGAACCACAGACAAGCCCGCAGTGCAGGAGCTCAAGATGCACTACAACCGCCGGAACGTAAGGCCAGGGGAATGATCTAATTGCGGATTGACGATTGCGGATTGCGGATTGGGGCCGCAACCACAAATCTGAGATCAACAATCAGGAATAACTGCAAAGCCTCCAGATGGTGAAGGTTATGGACCCAAGCTACGACTTCAAATCCGCAATCCGCAATCCGCAATCCGCAATAGAGCGGGGCTCTACGAGAACCCTGATCATGCTGTTGAGCTTGGCAATCGGAACCGTGGCCCTGGCCAAGGTCGATTTAGTCACTCTGCCTGGCAGGGACACGGTGCAACTGACCATCTACAACTCCGCTGACCTGACGCTGGCGAGAGAGAGCAGGGCGCTGACCCTCAATGAGGGCCTCAACAAGCTCCAGTTCTCCTGGGAGAACACCCTGATCGACCCTACCAGCCTTGAGATGTCTGCCAAGGCACAGCCCGACAAGATCGAGGTCTCTGACCTGACCTATCCCGCGAGGGTGAGAAACCTGGGACTCTGGAACATCAAGAGCCAGGTCAAGGGCAAGGTCCCTGTCGAGATCTCGTATCTGACCAGCGGTCTATCCTGGCGTGCCTTCTACACAGGGACGCTGTCCGGCGATGAGAAGACGATGCACCTGGAGGGATACGTGCGTGTGACCAACAACAGCGGCGAGGACTACGAGAATGCCCAGGTCAGGCTGGTCGTAGGACAGGTCCACCTGCTGGACCGGATCGCTGAGCTGGCGAGCAGACAGTACCCTTACGGCACCCCTCTCCCCATACCCATGCCCGCCAACGCCCCTGTGCCGGGTGTGGTCGAGGAACGATTGAATCTGCTGGCGCAGGCCAAGACCGAGCTGGCGTTTGGTGTGGACTTTGCCGGAATGAAGCCCAAGGAGATCGCCAAGGAGGGGCTCAGCGAGTACTTCCTGTACACCGTCGAAGGCACTGAGACGATCCCCCATGGCTGGTCCAAGCGGATGATCAGCTTCGCAGCAGACCAGGTCCCTGTCGTCAACCTCTACAGGCACGAAGAGGACAGATACGGCACGGCCGTGATGCGGTTCCTGAGCTTCAAGAACGACAAGGAACACAAGCTGGGCCTCACGCCCATCCCGGAAGGGGGGCTGGAGGTCTGCCGCACGGTCGATGACAAGGGACACTTGTCCTACGTGGGTCGGACCGAATTCAAGTACATCCCTGTGGGCGAAGAGGTCGAGCTGGAGCTGGGCCCCGCGTCTGACGTGGTCGTGGAGCCCAGGCTGATGAACCTGAAGACGGAAAACTACCGGTTTGACTCTCACGGCAATGTCTCGGGCTACGACGAGGTCCAGACCTTCAAGGTGGAGGCCCGTAACACCCGGGATATCCCGATCGAGCTGGAGATCAGGCGAGGCTTCCCGACGACCTACTGGGATCTCGACAGAAAGGGACAGATCGAGGGATTCGAGAAGGTCGACAAGGACACGGTCAAGTTCGTCCTCAGGCTCGCCGCCCGTTCAGTCAGGACCTTCGAGTACACGCTTCGTACCTACCAGGGCACGAGGGAGGAGTCCTGGAGGCCGTAACAACGAGAGAGAGAAAGGAGGTTGCTGCACAGAGGTGGGGGCCTGGATCGGCAGGGCTCATCGGACAACAAGAACTATGTCCGGCCCGATAAACCTCTCAAACCGCATTATTTCGTGCTTGACAGGGGGTCTGCGACGGTCAGTTTTGCCCAAGATGGCTCCGTGTGGAGACATTTCGGTGACACAATGTCACGACCTACGCAGCGGCATCTTGGCTCTGTACGGGCCACGTTTCTACGCTGTCCCCTGTCGAGGTTCCTGCAGACCGTCCCATGCGACACGAGCGATGTCGGAGCCAGTTCCCTGGAGTCAGTTCCCAGCAGCACAGGCTGGGATATTCCTTGCCTTCGAGAAGCCACCATACGTCTGTGCCTTCACCGTCGGTTGTTCGCCTCCCGACGAAGCCTTGTATACATCGCGTCGAAGTACTCGATGGTCCGCTTGGCGCAGTCATCGGGGTCGCGCACTTGTTGAATGATCCGAAGGACTTCTGCCTGGCACTGCTGGGCCTGAGGGAACTCATCCAGGTGCCAGCGGCCAAGTTCGACCTGGTGTGCCATTCGCACCATCTGCCCGGCGGCTGCGTCGCTGACCTCTAGGTCCTCCCAGATACAGTCCGAGGTGCACCTACGATGCTGCCGGCTCCACGCTGTACCTGCCACGTCAAAGACCCTTGGCCCGGCCAGAGGGATTCCCTGAGGGTAGATCTTGAATGTGGCATTGGGATCGATGAATCGACGGATGAGCCACATGGCGCAGCACTTATCGAACTCCAGCGGGGTCGTCGTAGCGTAGGCATGTTCATTCAATGGTCCCGGGCGTTCAGGGGGCCCGATCCGCATTCATTGTGAGGACGAGGACCAGCCCCACCATGCCCGCTGTTATGGCAACAACCCCGTATCTCACATAGTCTCCTCACATGCGAAGACGTCGTTTAATCTGTCTTCTAAAGGCTGACCCGTGACTTCCCCCGATTGGCCGCATGATTCGATATTATGGCTCCAAGACAACCAAGTCCCCCCTGTTAAGGGCGTCTGTACAGCTGTCGGCACAACTCCCTTCTTGTGACCCAAGACTACGACCAGTCTCGTTGTTGCTCAGATCCATGTCCCGCTCTCGTGGAGGTTGGCCTTCCCGATCTCCAGCCGCTTCATGATTGTTGCCAATGCACTCCGAGGCCTTCTTGCCAAGTTGTTTCGCCATCTGGCAACTCCAATAGCAATGACGCCATGCATCACCTTTGCCATTATGAACGCTGCTCGGATATCGACTTTGTGCTTGTGCTAGGGCATCTTCGCCCTTGTTGAAACCGGAAACACAGGCCGTGAGGCCGCAATCGTGAAGACAATCGCATCTCTCTTGACCTCCCGCGCCGCCATACGGCTCCAGTCCTGAGGGATCGATGAAGGACACAGGGTTGTTCTGAACAAAAAGGTACGCCCGATCCAGCGACGTGGTCCTCAGTCGCGAAACCGGTGGGCCATTTATGGCAGCACCAAAGCTCCATGGAGAAGCATTTTCAGTGAGGGGATCTGCAGAGAGCCACCTTCCTGACTTCGGGTCATAGTACCTTGCCCTGAAGAAATAGACACCGGTCTCTATGCAGTACTCCCTTGAGGTGTAAGTGTATGGATTCTGTGTCGCCGCTGGCATGCCCTTGTTACCGAAGGCATCATAGGTGTAGTTCTCAACCACACTGCCCGCGGTGTCTACAAGCTCAGATACTGAACCAAGCCCATCAAAGGTGTAGTAGTGGGTGGTGCCACCTATAGTCATCGCCACGGGTTCATCGATCCCCTGTCCATGATGGTATCTGGCTACCAGAGTCCCGGATGAGTCGCACTCGGCGATTACGTCTTCTCTATCGTATGAGAAGTACGTCGCGACGCCATCTACTGCCTTGCCAAGCCGCGTTCCCCTTGGATCGTATATATAGGCGGCTGCATGAGACGGTGTGGTCGCCGAAACCATGCGGTCCTCGTGGTCATAGGCATAGGCGGTAAGGCCTTGGGAATCTTTCTTGCTGATCGTGTTGCCGCTGGCATCATATGTAAAGGTGACGCCCTCATAGCTAATCAGCCGATTGCAGTTGTCGTAGGTCCAGTCTCCGTAGCCGACGGAGGCCCGACGATTCCCCACGTCGTCATAAGCGTAGACCTCGGCAGGCTGGTCGGGATGAATGGCAGAGAGCAATTGATAGGTGTCGTCGTAGGTGTACTTGTGTGTGCCTTGCAGCGTCTTCATTGAGACGCGGTTGCCGACCTTGTCGTACGTGTAGGCGAAGGAGGAGATGACGCTTCCGCCAGCGGCGGCGTTAACCAATTTCGTCAGACGACCGGACACATCGTAAGTGTAAGTGGTCGTGACGCCATTGGGCACGATCTTGTGGGTAAGCCTACCCGCCTTGTCATAGGAGTACTGAGTCATCAGATTGCCAGGATGAGCGATGGTGGTCAGTCGGCCCAAGCCATCATAGTTGTAGCTGGTGACCGCCCCCTCGCCATCGGTCATGGTTTGGCGCCGGCCGAAGCGGTCATATGTATAGCTCACGGTCTTGGAGAAGCCCGGGTATTGGGTCGTGACCTGCGTAGGCCGGCTGAGTCCGTCGAAGGCCGTTGAGCCGGACAGGGAGCCATCACTCCAACCGGTCAAGTTTCCCGCTGCATCGTGCGCATAGGTGACGGTCTTACCATCCGGATAGTGTGTTTGGGCAAGCTGGCCATACGAGTCATACGTGTAGATAATCGGGTGGCGGTCAAGAGGATCAGCATACTCGTTGGGCGTGACCTTCGTGGAGAGGTTACCATTCTCGTCGTAGGAATATGGTGTAGTGTGCCCCATAGGGTCAACAATCTTTGTCAGGCGGCCAAGACCATCGTAAGCCCGAGTCGTAGTCTTGTCCCTGGCATCTGTGATGCTCAGGATTTTCCCTATGGCGTTGTAGGCGTGATGAGTCCACTGGTCGAGGGCATCCACCACGTCCGTGAGACGATTCGCATAATCATAAGCATAGTATGTGCTGTTGTTTTCAGCATCGGTGGTCCAGACTACGTTGCCTGCTTGATCGTAACCGTAGGTGGTAGCGAAACCGTTTGGATTCGTCACTCTGGTAGGTCTTCCAAGTTCGTCATAGGCGTTCCTGGCAGTGCTTCCGTTGCCGTCGGTAGTCTGCAGAACCCTGCCCTCAGAATCGTAGGCGTAGGCAAAGAGCGTGATCTCCTTATTGCCATCAAGCTTTTTGACCGTGGTCCTGCGGTTGAGGCCATCATACTCCATGATCGTGACGCGACCGGGTTGGGTCAACGTCTTACCCTCCTCGATGCGCACGAGATTTGCACCGTCATAAGTGCTCACAGTCATGGCACCACACGGATCTGTGATCTTAGTCGTGCGGTCCAGGGCGTCGTATTCATACGTGGTCGTGTTGCCCAGAGCATTCGTAGTAGATCGCAGGTTTCCAAGTGCATCGTAGACGTATAGAGTTTGGTGACTGGGATTAGCAGGATCGTAGGTCCTGGCGACGAAGCCATTGGCATCATACTGGTAGGCAGTGACATTGCCAATGGGGTCGGTCTTGGTCAGGACGCTGCCCTTGGCGTCATACGTGTATCGAGTCACCATGGCGGTTGTGGGATCGTTGGTGTCGGCGAAGCGAGTCTCTGTGGCGACATTCCCACTTGCGTCATAGGTATACTCAGTTCGGTAGCGTTGCGGGTCCCTTGTCGACGCGGCGGTCCTGCTGGTATAGCCAACATAGTTGGGATCATATGTGTAGGTCGTGGTTACCGAGTCATTGCTGTCCGGGATATGAACAGTCTCAGTAAGGAGATTCCCTGTTGAGGGATCGTAAGCATACTCTATCTGTATACCCCTCGGATCGATCTTCCGCACAAGGTTGCCCTGGGCGTCATGGGCGTACCGATTCACGACGTCATCCGCCTCTGCACTCCCTGGGGCTGCGTCCAATTCCTTGCCAACCTGCTTGGTGTACTGAGTCGTATATCCATTGGCGTCAAAATCGTAATACTCGTACCGTGTGCTCAACCACTGGCGAGGGTGCGTTCCGTCATCGTAGACTTTGTTGGTAACCCTAGTGCGGTTGCCCGGCAAGTACTCAAACTGCTTGACATTGCTGCCATGATCCTGTTCGACGACCTTCTTGCTGGAGTTGTAGATGTTCGTGTGCAATGAACAATCACCGCACCCCAGGCCCACGAACGAGACCATCAGATGGTTGGAGTCGTAGGTATAGTGGTAGGCGTTCCCGCAGGGATCGCCCATGGCAATGAGATCGCCTGTCTGGTTGGGGTCATACGTGTACGTCACCTCTCGACCGGTGAAATCTCGCGCGGTCGCGATCCGACCACTGTCGTTGTAGAGGAACTCGATGAATCGGCCGGAGGGCTTCCTGTCATAGGCCTCGACAACCCGCGCCAGGCGAAAATCGCGGCCAAGGGTTATGGGTGTCTTGACCGTGGCGTACGGGCTGATACTGCTGTACGGCATCAGCAACTTGAGGCCATTGGGGTCGGTGTAGTATTCGAAGAGCAACTGATTGCCATTCCTGTCACCAATTGCATCGAGACACCCATCCAAGTCAAAGCTGTAGGTGTAGCCGTCGCCCCTCTCAAACGCGTAGGTTCCATCGCTTCCAGCTCTGAGGGTATCATACCCGTCTTTCGCAGTGTAGATGCCATTGCCAGCAGAGACAAACTCGGTCTTGGTGTTGTCGCCGCGTTTCAGAAGGAGATTCCCATTGGACAATTGTCCCAGCCGGACATGGTGGTTCATCGACCAGCCATACCCCATCAGCCCCTTGAACTCGCTTCGGGTGTCATAGGCCCTACGTACGACCAACGGAATCCTTCCAGGTATCGCCAGGTCCGTATGCCTGTAGTAGAAACTTCCGTCAAGAAGGAAGACCGGCTCACCCGCCGCACAGCTCGACTTGTCTCCCGGTTTCAGACTGCTGTTGGTGGCGCCTGGGAGCGGACAGATGTCTGGGTCGCACTTATTGTCCGGCTCATTCGAATCCTTTGGGGAATCCGGCGTGGTACCCCCCGATATCCTAAAGTCATCCGCGTAGCCGGCCGAGACACACAGATTCAGCAACCCAATGGCGGCCAGAAACAGACTTACCCTCAACCCTCTTCTAGTCATGGTCAATCCCCTACATTCACTATCTGGCCTACCACGCCGATGTGGTCATCATAGCTCATGACATTCACGGTCAGGGCGTGGGGGCCCTTGGCGAGTCCTCGCGTGTCCCACTGGAATGTAAATGGAGACATCCCTTCTTCGGCCTCAAACACAAAGACACCATCCACAAAGAGCATTATCTCATAGGCAACGTTCGTCAGAGGTCCAGCGTCACGGTTATCCAGTTCCACCCGTACCGCTGTCATGCCCCTGGCGATTGGCACCCCGTCCGGAGGCGTCGGGCCCTTGTCTGGGAATGAGACCGCGAACCTGGGCTCATGGCAGATCCGAGGGTCATGGCCGTAGTGGAGGTACTTGCCATCCGTTGACCAAAGGGCCACTCGCTGCTGAGCGCCCTTAGGGTCCTTCTCAGGCGAGAAGGATGCACGCTCCCCTGTGGTGATGATGGTGTTGTCAGGAAGGGAGTAGCAGGTCAGCCTCAGGTCAAGATCGGGATGTGCCAGCAGGGTCATCATCCCCGAGGCATCTTTGCCATCCCATTCCTCTATGTGCCTGCCGGCTGTGCGGGGCTCCCAGTCAATCAGAGTCCTGCCAAGCACGCCTTCCTTCAAGCCCGCCCGCAGTCTGATCATGCAGGCCTTGGGCAGGACGTACTCGATCCTGCCCGTCTTGGCGTCAAGGACGTAGGTCTGTGGCCTGACCTCGATGCCGCCTGTGCCCTCAGCCCGGTTGTAGGTAGCCCTGCGGCCGTCCTTGGTCTTTGCCTCGATGACGAAGAGGAACACGCTGCCGGCAGGCAAGGTGCCATCTGCTCGGCGGCCATCCCAAGCGAACGTGCATGGACCCGGGCCTGAGCCAGGCTGGCTGAGCTGCCGGACTTGACGGCCCAGTCGGTCGCAGAAGGAGATCGCCACATCCGCTTTCCGGCTGATCTCAAAACCCAAGGTTACCGCTTCCCCCTTTGAAGGGTCGAAGGCCTTTCTGTCAAAGCCGACCGTGCTGATCTCCAGGGGGCCAGCCACGCCACCCAGCTCTGCCATGGCACGGGTTTCAGAAACCGACAAAGCTGCTACCACAAGCAGCCAACAGACTGGGTCATGGATGGTCTGCATCTTTGCAGTGTCTCCACGCTGGATCCATTGAGGGGGCCCCTTTGGTCAACTGCCGGGCCTTGCTGCCGTCACGATTCATGACCCACAACTGAAGCTGGCCACTGCGGTCGGAGACAAACATGATCCTCCTACCGTCTGGAGACCAGCACGGCCTTGTGTCTATCCCGGAGTGATCGGTGACCCGCACTTCATTGCGCCCGTCCGAATCCATCAGCCATATGTCGTAGTTGCCCGTGACGTCTGAGACATAGGCAATCGTCCTTCCATCGGGCGAGAATGCTGGCAGCAACTCGCGTGCCTTGTTGTTGGTGAGGCTTCGCTTGTCTATACCTTGCGAATCGATCATACACATCTCGTGCGTCTGATACCCATGGCCTGATACGTAGACAATCACCTTACCATCGGGCGAACAGGTAGGGTCATATTGCAGTCCAGGGTCCCTCGTCAACATGGTGCGGCTCTGGCCATCGATTGATACGAGCCACAGATCGCTACTATCCATGACGCCGGCTCTGATACGGCTGACCAGGAGCCTGTCCCCAGCCGGGCACTCTGAGATACTTCCGACGCGGCCGAAGCCCTCCAGGATCTGCCTCTCCCGGCGGGTAGCTATGTCAAAGACAAATGCCCGGTTATTTGCGTCGCGGAAGAACAGCCTCTGCCCATCTCTCGACCAGGCTGGGTACCTCTTGTCTGACGGAGAGTTGGTGAGCTGTCGGGGATTGCTTCCGTCATCGCGCATGGTCCATATCTGCCAGCGATCAGCACTCAGGCGGGAGAACGCGACCAGCGTTTTCCCAGGCTGCTGGCATCCTGCCGTGATGATGCACAAGACTGACGCTAAGAGCAATGGCCTTTTCATCGGAAGAAACCTACCTGAACGCTGAGATCGCCCCGTGCGTAACGCACTTGGCCGCTCCGTCCTCGGCCGTTAGGATTATATCGTAGACGCCCTCCACGGAGATGGTCCTTCTCTTGCCATCCTTGCCATTCCATTCCTCCAGGTGTCTGCCGGCTGTACGGCTCTCCCCATCAACCAGGGTCCTGAAGGTGCTGCCATCCGGATCGACGATCTCGATGGTCACCTTTGCGTTCTTAGTCAGTTCGTATGAGATGGAGCTGACCTCACCGAAACTGGGTATGATGCGATACGCATTGCAGGTAAGGTCTCGTATCTCCAGCTTGGTGGACTGTAGCAGGATCGGGGCAACGTGGACTCCCACTGGGACCCGGAAATCGACGTCGACATTGCCCTTGTCAATAGAGCGATTGTAGATCTTCCCCTTGTCATCGCGCCCGTCCCAGTAGAAAGTGTGGTGTCCCGGGGCCAGGATCTGGTCGTTGTCCATGATGGTGAAGACCGGATCTTCCACTGCATGTCGCAGTATCCGCAGGCGCAGCTTTCCCCAGGTGTCGATGTCAAAGTCGATTCGCAGCGGTATGTTCTTATATGGGTCACGCGTCTCTGCGGTGGCCTTAGGACTGGAGACCGAAGGCGAGGTCTTGTCCGCGCTCCTGCTGCTCCATGTCGTCGCCTGGGTGCCAGACTTCGCGATTATCGTCACATCATAGAATCCATCCTTGCAGACCCTGCCGGCGGAGTCCAGCCCGCCCCACCACATACTCTGGACTGCTCCAGCGATCGCAGGCTGCGCGGGGAGAGTAACAACGACCTTGTCATTTGACTCTGGATCGCTGATCTGCATTTCCACGGCACAATCCATGTTGACCGCATACGCCACTGTCGCCTTCTCACCAGCTGTAGGATCGAGCAGGGAGGGCACCCTGACAAAAGGTCCAAGATAAAGAAGCATGATCGGGCCATCGGGCCCAGACAGGAAGACAGTGCCTGCCTGGCCGCCTTCGTAGCCCGTGCCACCATTGGCGGTTATCCTGTTAGGGTCAAAACTATCGGCCTGCACATGGTAGACCGCGATTCTTCCTCCACCTCCACCACCACCGTAGCTATAGCTGTACGTATCGCTACCCCCGTTCGCCGAGATGGTCCCTTTCCCAGCCAGTGTCCCGGCACTTACATAAATGCTCCCACCAGAGCCACTGCCCGCGTAGTGAGCACCGATGCCGTTGGCTGTCAGACTGCCCTCAATCGTGAGTGTGCCCCCAACCGTTAGGCGAATCACACCACCGCCTGCTCCCCCCTCATAGGAGGGCGCCTTGCCACCACCGCTGCCTAGGGCATTCGGCTCAGGTATCGAGCCATAACTCAAACCACCTGCTGCACCATTGTGTGCCCGTCCCCCAGAGCCGCCATAACCCGCGCCGCCGCCATAGTCGCCTGCAACACCGGCCCCAAGCCCGCCGCCTGAATTGTACCCCTTGCCGTCCGCTGATATCGACCCACCACTGTCGATAGTCACGCTGCCTGGAACCCTTAGGTCAAAACCGCCTCTCCCGGCCAGATGACTCAACGTGCCCCCAGATTTCACACGCAGATTGGCGATACTGCTCATCCTCGTCTGGAGACACACGAATCCCTTATCCACTATGGTTAGCTGATTAACCGTCAGGATGTCTGGGGCAGACAGGTCTAGCGTTGCCTGGTTCGCAACAGTCACCTCATTGAACGTCTCTGAGGAGGCTAGAGCCGTCAGAGCAGATGCTGTTGCACTCCGCCCGCCGTTATCTATCAACAAATCCCCTAGAACCTGGCCCGCCAACCTAGTGAAGATGGTCCCCGCCGCACCGTTCTCGGCGCCTGAGCCACCACAGGCAGACACAGTGCCCGTGAAGGCCCTGGTATTGCAGTAGACCGCGATTCTTCCTCCACCTCCACCACCACCGTAGCTATAGCTGTACGTATCGCTACCCCCATTCGCCGAGATGGTCCCTTTCCCAGCCAGTGTCCCGGCACTTACATAAATGCTCCCACCAGAGCCACTGCCCGCGTAGTGAGCACCGATGCCGTTGGCTGTCAGACTGCCCTCAATCGTGAGTGTGCCCCCAACCGTTAGGCGAATCACACCACCGCCTGCTCCCCCCTCATAGGAGGGCGCCTTGCCACCACCGCTGCCTAGGGCATTCGGCTCAGGTATCGAGCCATAACTCAAACCACCTGCTGCACCATTGTGTGCCCGTCCCCCAGAGCCGCCATAACCCGCGCCGCCGCCATAGTCGCCTGCAACACCGGCCCCAAGCCCGCCGCCTGAACCGTACCCCTTGCCGTCCGCTGATATCGACCCACCACTGTCGATAGTCACGCTGCCTGGAACCCTTAGGTCAAAACCGCCTCTCCCGGCCAGATGACTCAACGTGCCCCCAGATTTCACACGCAGATTGGCGATACTGCTCATCCTCGTCTGGAGACACACGAATCCCTTATCCACTATGGTTAGCTGATTAACCGTCAGGATGTCTGGGGCAGACAGGTCTAGCGTTGCCTGGTTCGCAACAGTCACCTCATTGAACGTCTCTGAGGAGGCTAGAGCCGTCAGAGCAGATGCTGTTGCACTCCGCCCGCCGTTATCTATCAACAAATCCCCTAGAACCTGGCCCGCCAACCTAGTGAAGATGGTCCCCGCCGCACCGTTCTCGGCGCCTGAGCCACCACAGGCAGACACAGTGCCCGTGAAGGCCCTGGTATTGCAGTAGACCGCGATTCTTCCTCCACCTCCACCACCACCGTAGCTATAGCTGTACGTATCGCTACCCCCATTCGCCGAGATGGTCCCTTTCCCAGCCAGTGTCCCGGCACTTACATAAATGCTCCCACCAGAGCCACTGCCCGCGTAGTGAGCACCGATGCCGTTGGCTGTCAGACTGCCCTCAATCGTGAGTGTGCCCCCAACCGTTAGGCGAATCACACCACCGCCTGCTCCCCCCTCATAGGAGGGCGCCTTGCCACCACCGCTGCCTAGGGCATTCGGCTCAGGTATCGAGCCATAACTCAAACCACCTGCTGCACCATTGTGTGCCCGTCCCCCAGAGCCGCCATAACCCGCGCCGCCGCCATAGTCGCCTGCAACACCGGCCCCAAGCCCGCCGCCTGAACCGTACCCCTTGCCGTCCGCTGATACCTTGCAGCCAGCCGCAATCATCACGTCCCGTGCAATGGTCAGGCCAATCCTGCGATCAGGCTGGCCAGCGATAGCCGCAGAGTGAGTTACGGTCGCGGAGTTGATGGCCTGCAGACTGCTAAAACTATGTGTGCCAGTGATCGTCAGAGTACACCCACTGACCACAATATCTCGCCCGTCGTAGGTAGCATCCCCAGCATCAATCTGTGTGTTGCTCGTGAACGCGACTGGCTGCCCCAATGGTTCGGCGGCGCCCAAGGAAAGTACCGCGATCGCCAGGGATGCCAATCGGGGTGGGACCGAGAGCGGATATGGCCCCCGAGTGCCTGAGCCTAGGCGTGCCGGCCCGTCTGCTGGCCGGCCCATCTCCCTCTCGTCGGTCTTCGGCTCAGCCTGCCAATGGCTAGAGCTGCTATCGAAACCGTCCTGGAGGAGGGGTAAGCCCGCCGGTAAGGGCTGGGCACGCGTCGATAGGCAGATGAATACGGCCGATGCCGCTATGAGGGGAAGCCACCCGGATGACACACTTGGCAGATGGTGGTGGCCTAGGCACACTCTTCGGGCGAGACCAACGCCCCCCGGCTTATTCTCCACACACCTCATGATGCCAGGTCCTCCCTTACAGACCCCCGGTCAATGATAGAGACCCAGCCAGTCTAAGTCAAGGCCGGTCTTTGCGTGATTTGCGTGATTGAGTCTTCGCATGATTCCACAGACCATCACCCTTCGTGGTAGAATGGGAAGCATGAATATCCTGTGTTTGTAGAATGGGGCTAGTCTCAAGACACTAACGTGAAGCTCACACCCACTCCGACACAGGCAGTTGGCTGATCGCCTGCCGTAGTACCGGATCGACATTGGTGTACACATCGTTGGTGAGCTGAGGTGTCGAGTGCTCCAACAGCCTTTGCGTGACCGCGGTCGATACACCTCGCTGGGCCAGGAGGGAGGCGAAGGTCTTGCGCAGGTCATGAAACTTCAGTTTGGGCAATCCCGCGGCCTTCCATGCCTTCTTCCACAGCTTCGGAGAGTATCTGTCCACAAAGAGCCGCTCCTGTCCATCCTGGAGTGTCGCGACGTAGTTGGATAGGTCTGTCATGACCTCTTCAGGAATGGGGCGTTCTGCCATCGCCTTTCCTGCCTTACGGTTCTGGGTTGTGATGGTATTGCGGTCAAAGTGGATGTCGCCGATGCGTATGGCCTGGATGTCTCCGCGTCGAAGCCCTGTCGTCACTGCCAGCAGTACTCGCAATCGGAGTGTCCGGTAACCCGAGGATGCAGCGATCAGATCCTTCACCTGTTGTGTCGACAGCGACTGCACAGGCTTCTGCTGGACCTTCACCCGCTTCACCACCAGTTCAGGGGCCACGTAGCGGTTCTTGATCGCCCAGTTGAGAAACGCTCCAATGTTCCTGATGTCCTTGTTCAGGGTTTCCTTCTTGACCCCCTTGCCCCGTTCCAGGATGAACTTGTCCAGAACCTGTTGGGTGATCTGTCTCGATGAACAGGGACCAATGATCCGCTCGAAGTGTCTGAGGGTAAGCCTCGTCTCATAGATGGAGGCCTCCTGGAGCCCCTCTACCTGCTTGGCCTTGCGATACTCCTCGATGAGTTGATGCCAGTCGACGTCGACAACTCCAGTGAACACGTCGGAATTGAGCTGGGCGTACTTCATGTTCCGGAAGTGCTCAGAGAGAGCCTTGCTGGGAAGAGCCTTGGCCTTTCGCCTGCCGCTTTCATACCACCCACACCACCAACCCTTGATGCCCGTTCGCTTGTACACCCACGGCTTTCTCATAGTGTTCATTGTATCGGCGGTTCTGGCGGCGAAGGCCGGCGTGGGGACAAAGCAGTCCGACCGGTAGAGTCAAAATGGTGACACGAATACGCCTGGGGCGATAACCTTCGCTATAACTACATCCTGTGCAGGATGTTAGGAAGGCGATGTCTGGAGGCGTACAGGCCAACAAGAACTATGCGCCCGACTGCTTTCTGACCGGAGTGTACCAGCTTGCGTCGGCTCGTGTCCACATGCCCTGGCAATGCCTCCGCCGATGGTATCCACCGAGACGCCGCTGGCGTCCACCCTCCTTGCAGCAGTTACGGCATCCCCGCAGGCCAGACCAGCTTCAGGCCGGCTACCTGGGCGGAGGATTGGGCGTCGCCCGACCGGAGTAGATGCCAGGTCGGATCCGCAATCCCCTTGTTCGAGACACCCCGGCCCAGCAACTCGAAGTAGCTCCCCCCGGCTCGCTCGAACATCACTGCCTCAAACGCATGGCAGCCCGCCTTCAGTGAAATCTGACCCGCGGTCAGCGTGTTGCCGCTGATCGCGTCGTTGATCAGCTCATCGCCGGAGATCTGGGCCCCACCCGTGCCATCGGCCACGATCGATTGCCAGGTGTTACCGGTGATGCGCAAGGATGCGCCATCATCGCTGTTGAACCCGATCTGGTAGACTCCATCGGCCCGGATGTCCAGTTGCCCAGTGACCTTGACCGCAAAATCATCGTCGTCCTTGCCCGCCACGTCATTCGGAAACGCCACATCCGCCGGGAACATCCCCGCATCGCTACCGGCTGTGTCCGGATCGATGTGACTGACGAACGCGTACTTCAGCTTGGCCGCATACCACGTCCCTCCCACATTCAGGGCTGCCGCTGCCCGGAAGCTCGCATCCCCATGGTTCCAGTTGATCTGGAGGTTCTGGTCACGGTGGATGGGCCCGGTCGGCGCATCAGCCGAAGGCGCTGCTGGGCTGCTGACCCAGCAGCAGATGCTCCACTTCGGCAGGTTCTCGGTGATCCCTGTATCTACGTAGTCATTGACGCCGTCGAACTTGAGGGCCCCGCCGTCGTAGCCTGCCACCCACTGGGGGCCGCCAAACAGGGCCCCGTTGTGGCTGCGGCCCGACAGGTCATAGGCCACCACCCCAGACCCCTCCTCGAAGTCCCAGTAGGCCAACAGCTCGCAGGCACCGGCCGTGCCGGACGTGATCACCACGGTCACCGTGTCGGAGCTCTCGTACTGACCGTCGCTGCACCACAGGCGTAGCACGTACGCGCCCGCTGCACTGAAGGTCGCGGTCGTCCTGGGATCGGCCTTGTTACCGAAGCTCACGGTGCCAGGTCCGCTGACGGTCCACTCCATCACCAGCGGCTGAGGACCGTTGTCCGGGTCCGACGCCGAGCCCTGCAAGGCCAGCGCCTGGCCGACCGTGGCCGCCATGGACACAGGACCCGCATCCGCAGTCGGACACTGGTTGCCGCTGGATCCCGTCTGAATGTTCACATTCAGTGCACCCGACTCGTTGCTCGTATCACCATAGGTATCCGTCGCTCTGGCGGTGATACTGCGCACACCGTCAACCAGTACGCTGGTCGTGATGCGGTAGGATCCGCCTGTGGCGATGCCACTGCCCACTGCGATACCATCGCTGTAGAGGGTGACCGAGCACCCAGCCTCGGCTGTACCGCTGAACGTGGGGGTGTTGTCGCTGGTGACGTTGTCCGTGTTGGAAACGCCGGTGTCGCTGGCGCTATCCAGGTCAGGTGTCGAGGGGGGCAGCGGCGGACTCCCAACAGGGTGAAATTGGTCCCCCAGCTTCACGATGACCCGATCCGAGTCCTCGCACTGGCCGTCATAGTAGTACAACTCAAGAACGTACTCTCCAGGCTTACTGAATGTCACCTGTGTCTTTAAATCATGGGGATTCACGAAACCGACATCGCCCGGTCCGCTCACCTTGCGCCATACGGGCTTGGCGCTGGCGTCGGGCCCCGAGTCCGGATCATAGGCCATGCCGCCCATACGTATGAAGAGCGGATAGTAGTCCATCTCGATGTCAGCACCCGCGTAGACCTCAGGACACTCGTTCACCGTGAGCCCCTGGATCTCAATCAGCACATCATCAAATTCGTAACGCGGTTGGTCCGGCAAGTCGGTGTAGTAGTCGAATATGAAGGCGTACGTCAGCCTGAGGGTATAGACACCGAAGCTGCTGAACGTCGCGGCAGTCTGAGGATCGTCCTCATCTGCAAAGGTCACCGTACCAGGGCCGCTCAGCTTTCCCCAACGCTGGTAACACCAGTGAGGTTTGCTGCAGCTCTGACTAACACCTGCAAGTTGCACGGTCACAGGTAGTCGAGAGGCCATGATGACCTGACCGGGCCCAGCGTCCACGGCCTCACAGACCTCGCTGTTGCCAAGCAGAGCCGTGACGAACAGGACTACCCCTGGGAAGATCGCCCATCGTCTCATAGGCTTCCCTTTCCAGCCCGGACTCCGTACCCTCATAGCTGCTGTCCCCCTGCAGTACTTCCAGTATAGCCGATGGGCGGTGCACAACTCAACAGCGAAGGCACTCAAACTGAGGGGTTTCAAGGAGGAGGGCTGCCGCCTCCTTGGCCGTGCCCGCAAATGTCGGGTGTGCGGAGGCCGCGGCGATTCACGTACCTCCACAGTGCGAGCGGGGGCGCTGGCGGCTCACAGCTTCTTCACGAGGACCTCGCGGACGATGATCTTCATCGCTCCAAATTCGGCGCCGGGGTGGACCTGGAAACCGATCTTGCCGGCATCGCTCATAGCATCGTGCACATCGGCGACCTGCCGGTTGTTCAACCAATCTCGTGTTTGACTCCACGTTCTACCAATCCATCAAGACCGGCCCGATTGTCGCTACCGATCTCGCGTCAGACAAGGGAAGAATCCGTGTGCAGGAGGCGAGGCTGGAGTAGACTTGAGCCAATCGGACGGCGATTCGTGGGGCCGTCCGGAGGGTCGGTCGCATACGCGGATTGTATCGCCTTGCGGTATATGGGTCTATGCAAAACGCCGCGATGGGAGCGAGGGCTTTTCACCCGCTTTTGGCTGAAACCGGTTGAGCGGGACCTGGAGACATGGTTATAATCTGAGTCATGGCAGAGAAGAAGGCCGTTTTCATCTACAGCGAAGCCCTGCTGAAGTACCCGTATCCCCCCGATCACCCCTTTAAGACCGACCGCGCGCCCAGGGCCCGCCAGATCATCCGGAACATGGGTTGGCTGTCGGGCGGAGCCAAGAGGGAGGTGACGCCCAGGCCGGCCAGCCGCGTGGCCCTCAAGAAGTTCCACACCGCCCGATACCTCCATGCACTCAAGAGTGCCTCTCGGGACCGCTGGGACAGCGACGCGATGGCCATGGGGATCGGAAGCCCTGACTGCCCGGCCTTCCCAGGTCTGTACGAGCACTCTCTGCTGGCCACAGGCGCGACCCTCACGGGCGTCAAGGCCATATTGACCGGCCAGGCAGACGTGGCCTTCAATCCGCATGGCGGATTCCACCACGCCCATCCCGAGAAGGCCTCGGGCTTCTGCTACGTCAACGACGTGGCCTTGGCCTGCCAGGTCCTGACCGAGGCAGGCAAGCGGGTCCTGTACATCGACGTCGACGTCCACAACGGCGACGGGGTGGCCGAGTTCTTCTATGAGCGGTCCGACGTCATGACGATCTCCTTCCACGAAAACCCCAGGGTGCTGTTCCCAGGCACGGGGTTCGAGGATGAGATTGGCAGCGGGGAGGGAAAGGGCTATTGCGTCAACGTGCCCCTGCCCGTGGGGACCTATGACCTTGTCTATCAGAACGCCTTTGAGGCGGTGGCCCTGCCCCTGATCACCTCCTATGCGCCGGACGTGATCGTCTTTGAGCTCGGCGTAGACACCCTGGCAGGCGATCCCCTGGCCCACCTGCAACTGACGAACAACACGTACGTGGAGGTGATCAACCACCTGCTCCGCTTCAACAAGCCGATACTCATGACGGGCGGCGGCGGCTACCAGGTGGAGAACACCGCGCGCGCCTGGGCCCTGGCCTGGAGCGTGCTGTGCGGCGCGGACGATGCGGGAGACGCCAACCTCGGCCTGGGCGGGGTCATGCTGGCCAGCACGGACTGGCAAGGCGGTCTCCGCGATCGTGAGCTGCTCATCCCCGAGCAGCAGCGGGAGAGCGTGGCCTCTGCTGCCCTGGCCGTGGTGGACAAGGTCAAGAAGCTCGTGTTCCCCATCCACGGGCTGCCCGTCTAGGGAGAACGCGAACCGGCGAGGTCGCGGGCAATCGTGGAACAGAATAGGGTAGTAGGATCTTCTCCCGACGCCCTTTCCTCCTTCGCCGTTTCTCCGTTTCGCCCACTCGCCGTTTCGTCCTTCCCACGGGTTCACCTGGCGACAGATGCTCTTTCTCGTGGCTCCGGCCTGTGGTCGCGTTGGCCAGGAGAACAGAAGGAGATTTTGGCCGCTAACCCCGCGAACTCCGCGAACGGCTGTCGCCGCTTCGGCAGGTTGGACTTGGTCGTGGCAGCGCCGTACGCGACGCTTCGCGTCTACCGGAAGGCCTTGCCTTCCGGGCGATCTTCGCTGCTCTCCGCTTGGGCAAGCGAGCTTGCCCCGCGTAGAGCAGCTCGCTCGCATGCGTACGGCTCAGTCTGTGTGCGGAGGTCCCGGCGTGCTATCCTTTCTTGAGACTATGGATCAGGCGGCGGAGCCACGAACACGTCAAGACCCACGCCCCCGCGCCAGCATTCGCGTCTATTAGCGTCATTCGCGGCAAGAAACAAGAACGCTTCCCAGCCAGTCGCTCCCGCGACTGCATCGGTCTGTCCGCCTGCGGCGGATGACAGAGAACCTACGTCTCTTTGAGGCAGGCCGACTCTGCGATTGCCCTGGAGGTCCGTGCAGCAGGGGTGGCTTTCTTGCCCGTGGTCTTGTACCATGAGGTGAGTCTCTCGGAGGCTAGGTCTGTGTGACGCAGGGGCCGCCAGAACTGAGAAGAAAGGCATGACTATGGAGTGGCGAAGGGAATCCGCAGCGTCCAGGAGTTGGCGGGGCGTCGCACACCCACCCTCAGTGTGCGCCGCCCTGGTCCTGATACTGGCCTCCGCGTCGTGGACGGGGCAGGCCTTTGCCAGAGAACGGGTCTCCTTCAACGCGGATTGGCGCTTCGCCGAAGGCGATCCCAACGGCGCCGCGGGCAAGCTCAGCTACGCCAAATCCGCGATTGGGTCCTGGCGACCGGCGTTGCGTTTACGAAGGATCCGAACTTCGCCGACAAGAAGCGGCCCGAGGGCAATCTCGGCGCCGACGTCGCGTACACTCAGCCGGGATTCGATGACAAAGGCTGGCGATCCGTGACGCTACCGCACGACTGGGGGATTGAAGGTCCGTTCGATCCGAAGGCTCCGGGCGGCACGGGCAAGCTGCCCTTCTTCGGCGTCGGCTGGTATCGCAAGCACTTCACCGTGCCGGCCGGCGATCAGGGGCGGCAACTCTACCTGGACGTGGACGGCGCCATGTCCTACGCCAATGTCTGGCTCAACGGCCAATACGTCGGCGGCTGGCCCTACGGGTATGCCTCGTGGCGAGTCGATCTGACGCCCTACGTCAAGTTCGGCGGGCGAGAATGTGATCGCCATCCGCCTGGACAATCCGCCGGATTCGTCCCGATGGTATCCGGGCGGCGGGATCTATCGCAATGTGTGGCTGGTCAAGACGGCGCCGGTGCACGTGGGGCACTGGGGAACCTGCGTGACGACGCCGGAGGTCTCTTCGACGGCGGCCACGGTCAAGCTGAAGGTGACGGTTGACAACCACTCGAAAGAAAGTCGCGAGTGTCAGCGTGTCGACGCAGATCTTCGCCCTGGATTCAGACGGGCGCCATGACCGGGACCGCCGTGGGCCGACATCGCGCCGCTGAGCCTGCAAATTCCTCCCGAGGGCAGCGCGGTCGCCGAAGGCACCGGAACCGTCGCCCATCCCAAGCTCTGGGGACCGCCGCCCCAACAGCGGCCCAACCGCTACGTCGCGGTGACGACCGTATCGCAGGGGGACCAAGTGGTCGACACGTACGAGACTCCCTTTGGAATCCGGACGCTGAAGTTCGATCCCAACGCAGGCTTCTTCATCAATGGCGAGCACATCCTGTTGAACGGCGTCAACAATCACCACGATCTGGGAGCGCTGGGGGCGGCGGTGAACTATCGCGCGATGCAGCGGCAGCTGGAGATGCTGCGCGGAGATGGGCTGCAACGCGATCCGCACGAGCCACAATCCGCCGGCGCCGGAACTGCTGGAACTGACCGACAAGATGGGTTTCCTCGTCATGGACGAGGCGTTCGACGTCTGGGTCCGGCAGAAGACACCGCAGGACTTTCACCTGATCTTTCCGGACTGGCACGAGCAGGATCTGCGGGCCCTGGTCCGGCGGGACCGGAACTGCCCGTCCGTGATCCTGTGGAGCATCGGCAACGAGGTCGGCGAGCAATTCACCGGACGACAGCGGCGCGGTCGTGGGCAAGGGAACTGAGCGACATCGTGCACGACGAGGATCCCACCCGTCCCACGACGACCGCCATGAACGTGGCCAAGGCCGACGAGTCGCTTTCGCCGCCGCGGTCGACGTGGTCAGCCTGAACTACCAGGGCGCAGGAATCCGCACTGCGCCGGGCCAGTATCCGGCCTTCCATCAGGCTCTGCCGGACAGACTCATCGTCAGCAGCGAGACGGCTTCCGCCGCTCAGCAGCCGCGGCGAGTACCTATTCCCCGTCGCCGGCGGGTTGGCGAGGCGGCCGTCGGACCGAATTCCGGCCAAGACCCGGTCGAACCATCACGTCAGCGCCTATGAGCTGTACTACGCGGCCTTCGGCGCTTCGCCGGACAAGGTGTTTGCCTCCCAGGACCAGCATCCGTACGTCGGCGGGGAATTCGTGTGGACAGGCTGGGACTACCTCGGCGAACCCACGCCCTTCTATTCGTCCCGGAGTTCCTATTTCGGCATCATCGATCTGGCCGGCTTCAAGAAGGACCGCTTCTACCTCTATCAGTCACATTGGCGGCCCGATCTTCCGATGGCCCACATCCTGCCGCACTGGACCTGGCCGGATCGCGTCGGTCAGGTCACGCCGGTACACGTCTTCACCTCGGGCGACGAGGCCGAGCTCTTCCTCAACGGCAAGTCCCTCGGCAAAGAAGACCAAGGGCCAGTACGAATACCGACTCCGCTGGGACGACGTCGTCTACGAGCCGGGCGAGCTGAAGGTCGTGGCCTACAAGAAGGGCAAGGAGTGGGCCACGGACGTGATGAGGACCGCCGGCCCAGCCGCCGAGCTCCTGGCGACAGGCGGATCGGAGCACGATTGCTGCCGACGGCCTGGATCTGTCCTTCGTCACGATCACGATTGCAGATGCAACGACGTACCTCGTACCCCGTGCAATGAACCGCGTGCGTTTCTCCATCGACGGTCCCGGCGAGATCGTCGCCACCGACAACGGCGATCCGACGAGCTTCGAGTCCTTCCCATCCAAGGATCGCAAGGCCTTCAACGGCCTGTGCCTGGCGATCGTCCGCGCAAAGGCCGGCCAGCCTGGCGAGATCACCCTGAAGGCCGAATCCGAAGGGCTCAAGCAGGCGACGCTCAGCCTCCGCAGCGAATCAGGCCGGCCGGAGCCCGGCCGTTAGCGAACAGCGGTTGGCCGGAACACATGCCACGAAGGTGAGAAGGTCGGAAGCGAAGAAGATCAGAGAAGTGGTACTCTTCCCTCAGTCCCACCTTCCAACCTTTTCGGGCCATCTTGGGCCGCTCCTCAATTGCGAAATCCTGATCCCTCGCAAAGCTCGGGACAGGCTCCGAAGGGGACTACGCCTGCGGTTTCACTCAATCCTCGCATCCCAATCTGACCCAAGTCTGAGCGGCAGACCTCTACCTTATTCCTTTACGGGTCCTCAGGAGCGAGGCAGGGCGGCCACCAGCCGTTAGCGATTAGCGGTTGGCCGGAACACACGTCACGAAGGTGAGAAGGTCGGAAGGGAAGAAGATCAGAGAAGTGGTACCCTTCCCTCAGTCCCACCTTCTCAGCTTCCTGCCTTCGTACCTTCTGCCCCCCGCGTCGCCGACTACGGCTCTACCGTCCTATGCTTACCGCTTGTGCGCACGACGCTTAGCCCATTAAGCCGCCTTTCGGGCCGGTGACTTGATCAGGAACGTCAGGGCCGTGCCGACCACCAGAAGGACGCTGGCCACGATGAACGATGACATGTAGCTGCCCTTGCCTGCGGCGTCCTTGCTTGCCTCATAGAGCATCTGCTGCACGCGAGGAAGCACGAAACCTCCGACGCCCCAGGCGGTGAACAGGATGCCATAGTTGACGCCAAAGCTCTTCAGTCCCCAGAGGTCCTTGGCATAGGACGGGAACAGGGTCAGGTTTGCGCCGTAGTTGGCGCCGATGAGGGCCGCCAGGAGCACGATGGCGAGTGCCGGGCTGGTGGCAGAGCCTGTGACCGGGATGGCCACCAGCATCAGGATCGCCTGGATCAGCAGCACCAGGAACAGCGTCCATCGCCTGCCGATCTTGTCTGAGAGCGTTCCAGCCAGGACCCGGCCGCCTGCGTTGCCGATCGCCATGACGGCCACGGCGATGAAGGCCGCCTTGCCCATGCTCTTCTTGGCCATCCCGCTGACGCTGCCGATGACCATCAGGCCTGCGCCGCGCCGATGAAGTAGATCAGCCACAGAAGATAGAAGCCGGGGGTTCGCAGGATCTGGCTGGGCGTGCTGTGGACCGCAGCAGCAGGCTTGGCTGCTGCACCCAGGCCACCGGGCTTACCGCCTGCCACGTAGCCGGCAGGGGGGTTTCGCAGCATCTGCGCCAACCCGCAGACGATCACGGTGAAGGCCACGCCAAGGATCAGCATGGTCGTCCTGAGCTGGTACTGGCCCAGCAGGTACTGTGACGTGGGCGCCAGATACACGGGCGCCAGACCAAAGCCTGCCACCACCAGTCCGGCGATCAGGCCGGTCTTGGCGGGCGGAAACCACTTGAGCGCAGGCGGCGTGGCAGACGAATAGCCGAAGCCGATGCCCACCCCTGCCAGTACACCGAAGCCGAGAAGCCACGCGCCATACTGGTTTGTGGTCGAGATCAAGATGAATCCGATGCCTACGAGCAGGCCGCCGATGGACGCGGTGATCCGCGGACCAAACCGGTCCTGGCATCGGCCGGCCACGATCATGGTAAAGGCAAAGACCAGGCAACACAGGGCATAGGGATCGTTGAGCTGGGAGCCCTTCCAGCCGAACTCGGTCTCGATCGCGCCCTTGATGAGGCTCCAGGCATACAGAATGCCAAGGGCCAGGTTGATACCCATGCCCGACATCGCAACAGCCCATCCCCGGCTCGTCTGGGTGGATTCCAAGAGGTCCCTATCTTGAGCCATGACGGATCCTTTCAATAAAATACAGAGCCGGACGCATGGGTCGCATGCGTCCGGCGTCAGTTCACGTCGATGACAAGAGGTTACTTGCCCCGACCTTTGACCAGTTTCTCTACGACGCTTGGATCAGCCAAGGTCGTGATATCACCGAGATTGTCCGTGCTGTTCTCGGCGATCTTTCGAAGGATCCGTCTCATGATCTTGCCGGAGCGGGTCTTGGGAAGACCCTCGGCAAACTGGATGACGTCCGGTGTGGCAATCGGGCCGATCTCCTTGCGGACGTGGGCCACGAGTTCCTTCTTGAGCTCTTCGCTCTCGTGGACGCCCTGTTTGACGGTGACGAAGGCGTACAGGGCCTGACCCTTGATATCGTGCGGCATGGGACACACGGCCGCCTCTGCGACCTTGGGGTGACCCACCAGGGCGCTTTCGACCTCGGCGGTGCCGATACGGTGACCGGAGACGTTGACCACGTCATCGATGCGGCCCATCAGCCAGTAGTCGCCGTCTTCGTCCACGCGGCAGCCGTCGCCGGTGAAGTACATGTTGTCGTACATCGTGAAGTACGTGTCGATGAACCGGTCGTGATCGCCCCACATGGTCCTCATCATGCCGGGCCAGGGCCTGCGGATGCAGAGCTTGCCGCCTTCGTTGGGGCTGCACTGGGTTCCGTCGTCCCGCAAGACCACGGGGTCTACGCCGAAGAAGGCCCTGCTTGCGCTGCCGGGCTTAAGGGTATGGGCGCCGGGCAGAGGCGTGATCAGGAAGCCGCCTGTCTCGGTCTGCCACCAGGTGTCCACGATCGGACACTTCTTGCGGCCGATCTTCTCGTAGTACCAGATCCAGGCCTCAGGATTGATGGGCTCGCCGACGCTGCCCAGGACCCGCATTTTGTCGAGCTTGTACTTGGCGGGCCACTCCTCGCCGAGACGCATCAGGGCGCGGATGGCGGTGGGCGCGGTATAGAAGGCAGTCACGCCGAACTTGTCACAGACCTGCCAGAAGCGGCCTGCGTCCGGATACGTGGGGATGCCCTCGAACATCAGGCTCGTGGCGCCGTTGGCCAGCGGGCCATACACGATGTAGCTGTGTCCGGTGACCCAGCCGATGTCGGCCGTGCACCAGAAGAGGTCGTCGTCGTGGATGTCGAAGACGAGCTTGTGCGTCACGGCGACGTGGAGCAGGTAGCCGGCCGTGGTATGGACCACGCCCTTGGGCTTTCCCGTGGAGCCCGAGGTATACAGGATGAACAGCGGGTCCTCGGCATTCATCTTCTCGGGCTCGCATTGGTCCGAGGCCTTGGCCATCTCTTCGTCGTACCAGAAGTCCCGGCCCTTCTGCATGGGGCACGGATCGGCACTGACCTTCGTGACAATGACGCTCTCGATCGTCGGGGTCTTCTTGAGGGCGGCGTCGGCGATGTCCTTGAGGCCGATGTGCTTGCCGCCGCGGAGCGAGACGTTGGAGGTGATCAGCATCTTGCAGTCAGAATCGTTGACCCGGTCGCTGATGGCCTCTGCGCTGAAGCCGCCAAAGATGACCGAGTGGATCGCGCCAATCCGGGTGCAGGCCAGCATGGCGATCGGCAGCTCCGGGACCATCGGCATGTAGATGGCGACGCGGTCACCCTTCTTGATGCCTTTGCTCCTCAGGACGTTGGCGAACTTGCAGACCTCCTTGTGGAGCTGCTCGTAGGTGAACTTCTTGACGCTCTTGTCATCGTCACCTTGCCAGAGAAGGGCGGTCTTCTTGGCCACGGGCGTGCCCAGGTGCCGGTCGAGGCAGTTGACAGAGACGTTGAGCTGGCCGTCCGCAAACCAGGTGTGCTGGATCTTGCGGGCCTTGGTGTCCCACGTGTATTCCAGGGCCCGCGTCGGGGCCTTGAACCAGGTCAGGGCCTTGGCCTGTTCCATCCAGAACCGGTCGGGGTCATTTAGGGATTGATCCCACATCTTCTGGTACTGGGCCATGCTGTCGATATAGGCCTTGGACTGGAGTGACTTCGGAGGGGGGAACTTCCTGGTTTCGCTCATCAATGAAGTGATCGCCTTCTTCTCTGCCATACGTTCTCCTTTGACTGTCGTTTCGGGAGCCAACCATGTCGCGGCCAGCCCCTCGGGTGTACACCCGTTGCAGTTAGGCCCATGGCTCCGACGGCTTGTTGGCCCTCCGGGTTGAACGCGCGGCTGTTGAGGCGTACACGCATCCATGGCATGGGCACATTGAACCGCGGATTCTAAAGGGGTCTACAGGGGGTGTCAACCCAAAAAAGGAGGCCTGGTTATTGACATCCCCTGCCAGGGGCATAGAGTAGCCAGGGTATGGTATGCAGGACCTTCCCTCCGACAATCGGCTGTGGCGAAAGGACACGGGTATGGTAGGGCGATGGGGTGGCGCAGGCGTTGCCGTTCTCCTGGCCTTGGCGGCCGTGACCGCCGGGGCGGAGGAGGGGCACAGGCTGGCCACGTGGTCGGACGTCGAGGTCAGGTTGTACGGCCGGCTCAAGGCGGACGCCAGCTACGATACCTCGGCCGCGGACCCGGGCGACTACGTCAGATGGGTCGACCCCGCGGGCTCGGACGACCACGAGTTCAATCTGACCGCCAACGAGACCCGCATCGGCGTCAACATCAAAGGTCCTGACGCTGGGCCAGCGAAGACCAGTGGCAAGCTGGAGATGGACTTCTACGGCAACGTCACCGGCGCCGACGTCGAGAACAAGGCCAGACCGATGCTTCGCCAGGCCTACGTGGCCCTGGACTGGCCGCACTGGAGCCTCCTGGCGGGCCAGACCTGGGACATCATATCCCCGCTGAGTCCTCGTATGCTGAACTACGCACCCTTGTGGTGGGCCGGCAACGTCGGGTATCGCAGGCCTCAGATACGCGTGACCCGGCGATTCTCGCTCGCCGAGGACACCACCCTGGCCCTCGAAGGAGGGATCTCGAGGACCGTGGGCGAGGAGATGGTGCAGCCTGAGTCGCATGACTCTGACGTGCCCACCGGCCAGGCCCGCGCGGCCGTGACCCTGCCGCTGCTGGACGACAGAGAGACAACCGTCGGGATCTCGGGGCACTACGGCAAGGAGGAATTCTCGGTCAGGGAGGTCCCCACGTGGTCGGTGAGCCTGGATGTGCTCCTGCCCGTGACGTCCTGGCTGACCGCGAAGGCTGAGTGGTCTCTGGGCGACAACATGGATGCGTTCTTGGGGGGCATTGGCCAGGGCGTCAACACCACCACCCTGCGTGGGATCAGGTCTCAAGGAGGGTGGGCCGCAGCAGAGGTCGAGGCCGGCGGCGGGTGGAGTCTCACGGCAGGGGCGGGCCTTTCGGATGCCCGCCGCAAGGATCTCACTGCCGGAAGTCGGGGCCAGAATCAGTGTGTCTTCGGCAACGCCATCTACTCACTGACCGAAAACGCCAAGGTGGGCCTGGAGGTATCGCGGTGGGGGACGCAGTACGTGGGGACCGGTACTGCGGACGACGTGCGGGCACAAGTGTCGGTCATCTATGAGTTCTGAGCGGATGAGGCGGTCCCCGGGAGGATCCAGATCATGACCCACCAGACCAAGGTCACCAAGTCCAAGATGCAGCTCACCGAGGCGCTCCGGCCTGCGGGGCCCAGCCCAAAGGAGAGTGAGCCTGTGCGCAGCCGCAAGGAGGGTTCAGCCGCAGAGGTCCTCAGTCCGGGCCGGCTTTGTCTCTTTGGCGAGCACTCGGACTGGGCATCGGAGTACGCCCTGCATCCCGGTTACTGTATCGTGGTGGGCACGGACCAATCGATCAGGGCCACGGCCGAGCCCAGTGAGGTCTTCTGCGTCGAGACGGTCGTCCCCGACGAGGCGGGCCGGCCCAGCGGTCGGACCCGCCGCATGTCGTGTCCTTGGGACATCGAGGCCCTCAAGGCAGCGGCCCAGGACCAGGGCGAGTTCTTCCGGTACTGCGCAGGGGTCGCCTACGAGATGCTCCGCAGGGGCTATGGAACTGCGGGCCTCGACCTTCGCATCGTGGAGATGGAATTGCCCCTGAAGAAGGGGGTATCCAGCTCTGCTGCCGTGTGTATCCTCGTCGCCAAGGCCTTCAACGAGTGCTACGGACTGCACCTGCTGCCCCATGAGCTGATGGACATCTCCTACCACGGTGAGCGGGTCACGGGCAGTCAATGCGGCCGCATGGATCAGGCCTGCATCTATGGCAGCGTGCCTGTGCTCCTGGCCTTCGAACCCGGCGGACACGTGAGGATCGAGCCGATCTTCGCCAGGGATACCCTGCACCTGTTCTACGTGGATCTGGCTGGCAAGAAGGACACCGTGGTCATCCTCAAGAGCCTCCACGGCCACTATCGCCAGGACCAGGGCTTGCAGCAGGCCCTGGGCAGCCTCAATGAGGCCATCGTCCGCAGGGCCTTCTCTGCAGTCCAGAACGCCAAGCCCGCAGACGTGGGAGGCCTCATGACCGAGGCGCAGGAGGTCTTTGACCGATGCGTGTCGATCCACTGCCCGGAGCACCTGACTGCGCCCTTGCTGCACAAGGTCCTGGCCTTGCCTGAAATCCAGCCCCACGTCTATGGAGGCAAAGGCGTGGGGAGCCAGGGCGACGGCACCGCCCAGTTCGTCGCGAGAAGCGAGTCCGACAGAGACCTCGCCATGCAGAAGATCGTCCAGGCCTTCCCCCAGATGCGGTGCTTCCCGCTGACCATCCGCGGCCAGCATGCGTAGCAGGACTGGGGCGACATACTGCCACACTGAAGATGAGACGGCGAATCGGAGAATGGGCGAAACGGCGAATAGGAGAAGCGGCGGCACTGAAGGGCAGAAGGGACGAAGGTAGGAAGGTGAGAAATGCAGGCTAGCGGATGGGGCGGACGAGCAGCGTGGGCTGAAGCCCATCCCACATCGCTCCGGTCTTCTTACCTTCTGAGGTTCTCACCTTCGCGTCCGTTCATTCCGGCCAACAGCCAAAAGCGAACAGCCAACCGCCGTCCTCTGGCCAGCCAATTACTGTGTCCGCGTGAGCCGGATGTCATCCACGCAGACCTTCCCTGCGCTGCCGGGTTTGGACGAGGTCCGATCGCCTACGCCGACGACCATCTTCTTGACGCCGGCTAGGTTCACGCCTGCAGAGCTGAACTGGCTGAGCGGGATGTCCCATTGCTGCCATATGCCCGCGGCAATCGCCGCAGGATCTGGGTGGCTCACGACCTTGCTCTTGCCGCTGCTGTCCTCCACCGCCACGTAGAAGGTCTCGGGGCTGTTGCCGCCTGTGGGCTGGGCAACCCCCATGTCCTGAGTCTGCCAGGCACCGCTCACGCTGCCGGTGGTGGCTACTGATGAGAACCGGCCGCCGCACACGGCGCCGGCCGCGTGGCTGGTCACTGCCAGGCCGACGTAGACGTTGGCTGCCATGGTGATCGTCTGCGGATTGAAGGCCATGGCCTTCCAGGCGGTACCAGCCGCGTCCGTGGCATAGTAGCCATTGAACAGGCTGCCCTTGCGTTCAAGCTTGACCCACACAGGCGATCTCGCCCCGGTCTGGTCCGTGGGCAGGTTCGTCAGGGTCGTGTCGCTGGTGGCACTGGCATTGGCAGAGAGCCTCGCCTGGAAGTGCACGCCATTGGCGCCACCATACACGATGTACGCCCAACTGGAGCCCTCGGTCAGGGTCTCGCGGATCATCACTCCGGCCTTGGCCCAGGCATTGGTATTGGTCAGGCTTTCTACCCTGGCCACGATCGAGCCGTCTCCAGTCAGCGACTTGTAGGCAAAACGGCCCTGGTCCGCTGTGCCGTAGATGTCCGTGCCCATGCCGGTCATCACGATGCTGCCCGGCGAGGTCTCCAGGAAGGCCGGTGCATCCCCACGGAAGAAGACGCTCAGGGTATTGACCCCGTTGCCGGTCCAGGACTGGCCGCTCTTCCACTGACGCTGGGTCTCTGAGTAGAAGGGGCTCTTGGTGTTGTCATAGACCATGGGCATGGACTGGGTGCCCGAGTTGACGGTCGTCCGTTCTGCGAAGGGTGCACTGACGTTGCCCACGGTCGACTGGGTGGCGTTGCCCTGTGAGGCAGGGACTCCGCAATCCGGAGAGCCGTTGTGTCCGAGGCCGTCCACCCAGGCAAAGAAGATGCGATCGCAGACGTCGTCATAGGCCTCGAAGTCGTCGACGACTGCATAGCCTATTGTCGTGAAGCTCCACAGGTCGCCCTCCCAGGTCTTCACCGTCGCAGCGTCGTTGACTTCATCGACCCGCCAGGTGTAGGTCCTGCCGTATTCCAGGCCCAGTGGGGCGAGGCCCAGGCTGTGTTCAGTGGTCGTCTTGACAGGGGCCAGGGAGTTGGCATCTCCGCCCAGGTACACCTTGTGCGCGGCCGCCTCACGGCCCGGCCGCCACTGGAGCGTGCCATCGAGGGCTACGGCCGTCGTCCCGGTCCCGGGCCTCGGTTCAAAGGCCCGGACTGGAACAGAGAAGAACCGAACCTCAGACAGGCCCACCTGCGGAAGCATGCCGCCCCAGTTGGCGTTGACGGTGAGCCTGAGATACCGGGCTGCCGCGCCCTTGAGATCCACGACTGTGTTGTAGGTGTAGTCCGCGGAGCCGCTGGCCTGGTTGAACACGACAGGGCCGGCCACGGTCGTCCAGGCGGTCCGGTCCGTGGAGGCCTCGACGACCACGTCTTTGGCCCCGAATCCGACTGTTGCCTCGATGGATTGATTGGAGTTCCATGCCCACATCTGGTGCAACTTGCAGATCCCGTCGAACTCGTACATGATCCACGCAGGTTTCGGGCCGGTCTTGCTGCTGAGCCACATGTCCGTTGGGGTGATGGAGTGTTGATCGCCGGCGCTGAGCCCAGATGCATCGATGGTCTTCTCAGGGCCCATGGTGGCATGGTGGGAACTGGACGCAGTGGCTGAGATGGGTTTGATGGGGTAGGCATAGGGTTCTGCGCTGAAGCTCCAGACGTCTCCCTTGAACACCGTGGACTCAGAAGGTGGGGCGTTGATCTCGTCCACCCTCCAGTAGTAGGTCTGGCCAAACCCCAGGAGGCCGGCGGGATCGTAGGCAATAGTGCTCTGGCCCTGACTGACCAGCACGGCCAGCGGGAGGTCCCGGTCAGCCGCCCCAACGTCCTGCGGATGGGTGCCCATGTACACATCGTGGCCAGCAGCGAATGCACCCGCTGTCCAACTCAGGACCACGTCCCGTGGCACATCGGTGGCCTTGTCTGCGGGGCTGGGGCTGGCCGACTTCTGATGCAGGGGGCCAAGTCCTGCCATGGCATCGCGGATCTCTGCCTCGCTCAGTGCGTGGCTGTAGAGACGCAGGTCATCGATCATGCCGCTGAACCAGTGGCCCACCAGCGGGGTCTCGGTTCCAATGAAGAACGCCTGAGTCGAAAGCCCGATGGACTGCGTCACTGTGGCCGTGGCGGCCAGGGTGCCATCCGCGTAGAGCGTCAGGGTATTCGCCGCATCGTCGTAGACCCAGGACAGGTGCGTCCAGGTGTTGGCCCCAGCCACAGTCGGCCGGCTCGAGTCCCTGCTGAGCAGGCGTCCCGCTGCATCGGCAAGATCCATCTCCATGCGGTTGTTGTACACTGCGCAGATGAAGCCCCCGCCTGCGGAATTCGCCACCTGGCGGTTGCCGCAGACCTTGTTGTCGCCCGGCGCTGTACGATTGACCCACGCACACACCGACAGGCTGCCGGTTCCCGCTGTCGCAATCGGGATGACTCCGCAGTTGACGTAGGTGCTGGATCCATCGAATTGGAGGCAGCCGCCCAGCTTGCCACCCGCCCATTGCGAGGGCCCGTTGATTGCGCCGTTGTGTCCCTTGCCGGCTGAATCAGCAGCGCCGGTCCCGCCCGCCTCGTCGAACTTCCACCAGCCTGCCAGATCGGCCCTGGACGTCCCGGCAAGGACCACAGCAAGCAGGCAGACCGACGTTGCTCTGCAGACTGATCGCCTCAGCATGACCATCCTCCTTCTCCAAATCCAGCCGTCACTGCCACGGCCAATCAGGCATACCTCGTGCTCGATGCCTCGGACCACGCCCCAAACGTGGCTCCCGAGACGCGAGTAGATACTGTATCTATTTGTACCAATTGGAGATCCATCGCACAAGGCCTTTCTGCCAATGCTCGCAGGACCGCAAGAAATGAACAAAATCGAAGCATGCCGAGTATTGACGCTCATATCGTTTTTAGTAAAGTGATACGCCTCCAAAAGCTCGGAAGTCCGGGATGAGCGCCCGGTATCAGCAGGTGGCTAGACGTGGAGTATGGAAATGATTGACGTCAAAGAGCTGAGGCGAAGTTTTGGGCCTCTGGTGGCCGTGGACGGCATATCGTTCAAGGTGGAGAGGGGCCAGGTGCTTGGGCTGCTCGGTCCGAACGGCGCGGGCAAGACCACCGCCATGCGGATGCTGGCCTGTTACATTCGGCCGGACAGCGGCACGGCAAGTGTCTGTGGGCACGACATCCTGCGAGACCCGATCGGCGTCCGCCGGTCTCTCGGGTATCTGGCGGAGAATGCCCCTGCCTACCCCGAAATGACGGTCGGGGCATTTCTGGGCTTCATCTGTGACGTCCGCCAGATCACCGGCGCCAAGCGCAAGCAGACCCTGGATCGGGTCGTGCCGATGTGCTCCATCGACTCCGTGTACCATCAGACCATCGAGACGCTGTCCAAAGGGTACAAGCGGAGGGTGGGGCTGGCCCAGGCCTTGATCCACGATCCCCAGGTCCTGATCCTGGACGAGCCCACCGACGGTCTCGATCCCAACCAGAAGCACGATGTCCGTATGCTCATCAACCAGATGGCCAAGGACAAGTGCATCATCATCTCCACCCACATCCTCGAAGAGGTGGAGGCCATCTGCACGCGGACCATCGTGGTTGCCAAAGGCCGGGTCCTCGCCGATTCGACTCCGGCTGCCTTGAAGGAGCAATACAAGTGCAGTCTTGACGAGGTCTTCCGCAAGATCACCAAGAAGGCCGTCAAGGCCAATGCCTAGGCCCAGCGATAGGAGCTGTCCATGAATAGCATGTTGGCTGTGTTCAAGAGAGAGCTGAAGGGATACTTCACCACGCCCTTGGCCTACGTGTTTCTTGTCATATTCCTTTTCTTTTCCGGGTACCTGACCTTCAAACAGGGCTTCTACGAGACCCGGCAGGCGGACATGAGCAAGTTCTTCATGAATCTTCCTCTCCTGTTCGTCTTCATGGTGCCGTCCACCGCCATGCGGCTCTGGTCTGAGGAACGGAAGGTGGGATCCATCGAGCTGCTGATGACCCTGCCGATTACGATCTGGCAGGCCGTAGTGGGCAAGTTCCTGGCTGCCTGGGTGTTCCTCTCTATCGCCCTGGCCCTGACCTTCCCCATGGTGATCACGGTCTGCTCCCTGGGCAAGCCCGACGTAGGACTGATCTTCACAGGCTACGTGGCCAGTTGGCTGATGGCAGGGGGTTTCCTGGCCATCGGCTGCTTCTTCTCCGCGGTCAGCAAGAGCCAGGTGATCAGCTTCGTGCTGGCCGTGGTGGCCTGTGCCGTCCTCGTGTTCGCTGGCATGCCGAGCACGCTCAACTACCTCTCCAGCTTCCTGCCCGCAGGTCTGATGGAGGCGGTGGGGGCCATGAGCTTCCTGACCCACTTCGATTCCATGCAAAAGGGAATCCTTCGATTCAGCGATCTATCGTACTTCGTCCTGCTGATCATCGGTTGGACGGCAGCGTGCACGGTGGTCTTGGATGAAAGGAAGGCGAGCTAATGAACCGGACGCTTCAAGCGGCCTTAGCGGCGACACTGATCCTCGTGATCACCTTCTCAGCCGTCAGCATCTGTCAGACGGCCTGCAAGCGGTGGAAGGCGGACATCACCGATCAGAAGATCTTCACCCTGTCCGACGGGACCAAGGCGATCCTGGGCAGGCTCAATCAGCCCATCACGGCCAGACTCTACTACGCCAAGACGGCGGCCATGAAGGCCACGGACCAGATCCAGTACTTCAATAACTACTATGGATTCGTCAAGGCCCTCATGGAGGAGTACGTGAACGTCGGCAAGGGCATGGTTCGCCTCGAGGTCGTCGACCCTCGGCCCTACTCCAAGGAGGAAGAGGAGGCCTTGCAGGCAGGCCTCCGGAAGTTCCCGATCACCCAGGAGGAGAACTTCTTCTTCGGACTGGTGATCCAGACGCCGTTCGGCGTGGAGAAGGCGATCCCGTTCTTCTCGCCCGACCGCCAGAACTTCGTGGAATACGATATCAGCTATCTCATCGATACGGCGATCACCCGCCAGAAGAAGAAGGTCGGAGTCCTGAGCCCGCTGCCCGTCATGGGCGATGACATGAGCGACTACATGGCCCAGATGATGCGGATGCAGGGACAGCAGCCGGCAGGGCCCTGGACGATCGTCGAGCAGTTGCGCAAGCAGTACGAGGTCGAGCGGGTGTCGACCGAGCCCAATGACGTCAGTGACTTCAACGGCGTCGACGTCCTGCTCATCGTCCACCCCAAGAACCTGTCCGAGAAGGCCCTGTTCGCCATCGATCAGTACCTGGTCAAGGGCGGCCGCGCGATCGTATGCGTGGATCCCTATTGCTTCGCCGACAAGCCCAGCAACCCGCAGATGCGGATGATGGGACCCACGGAGCAGGGCTCGGATCTGCAGCCGCTGCTGCGGACCTGGGGCCTCGACATGCCCGCCAATACCTTCGCGGGCGATCGCTCCCTGGCCATTGCAGCGAGTGTCACCCGCAACCAGAGGGCTGAGAAGATCATCGGCTACCTGGACCTGGCGGAGGGCTGCTTCAATACCAAGAACGCCATCTCGGGCCAGCTCAATGACGTGAGGGTCCTCTTTGCGGGCACCCTGCTGGAGGTCAATGACTCGCAGCCTGCGCCGACAGATCCGAACGCGCCCAAGACGTCCTCGCCGACCTCCGGCCTCGTACGGACCGCCCTGATGATGACGACGAACAAGGGCAACGCCTGGAAGATCTCCAGCCCCGTTGACCTGGCCTTCCCAGACCCTGCGTCCTTGATGCGGAAGTTCACGGACGGCACCAAACCGGTGGCCATGGGCTACCTGGTGTCCGGCAGGTTCAAGAGCAGCTATCCGGCTGGCATCGACGTCGAGGTCGACAGCAAGGATCCCAATGATCCGAACTCCAGCCAGAAGGTGAAGAAGCACCTGGCAGGTCTGGCCGAGGGCACCACCGACGGGGCAGTCGTGGTGTTCAGCGACGTGGACTTCCTCACCAACGAGATGGCCTACCAGAACACGTTCTTCGGCAGCATGGTGACGGGGGACAACAGCACCCTCCTGATGAACGCCATCGACGACCTGGGCGGCTCCAGCGACCTGATCTCCATCCGGTCCAGGGGCAACTTCCGCAGGCCGTTCGACAAGGTGGACCAGATCGAGCGTGAGGCCGAGGAGCAGACCGCAGCCGAGGTTGCGAAGCTCAACGCAGAGATCACCGGCTACAACGACGAGCTGACCAAGCTCACCGCTTCGGCCAAGGAAGGCCAGCAGGAGATCATCGGTAGCACGCTGGTGCAGAAGCGGCGGGAGATCGAGCTGAAGATCCGCACGGCCCAGCGGCAGTTGAACGACGTCAAGCTCAAGCGCAGGGAGAAGATCGAGGCGCTGGGCAATACGCTCCGCCAGGTCAACATGCTGGCTGCGCCTGCGGTCATCCTGGCCGTGGCCATCGTGCTGGGTCTGCGCCGCGGCGTACGTAAACGGCACTACGTCAGTCACGCCAGCGACGCGTAGGAATTCACCCTGTTGTAGGTGAGTGAATAGTGTAATAGTTGAAAGGTTTAATGGTTTAACCATTCAACGGTCAATAGGAGTTCAGCGGATGAATAGCAGGAAACTGAGCATACTGGCGGCTGTTTCGGCCGTGATGGTGGTCTGGGCCGTGATGCAGGCCCGTCATAGCAACCAGCCCGCACCGGCTTCGGGCGCTGCGACCTATCTGATCCAAGGACTGGACCTGGACGGCATCGCGAGGATCACCATCGGCACAGGCGACAAGGCAGTCAAGCTCCGGCGGCAGGCCAAGGGCTTTGAGGTCGTTAACAAGGACAGCTATCCGGCGGATGCCAAGGCGGTCAACGACCTGCTGACCAACTGCATGGACGTCAAGACCACGCAACTGGCCACCTCCAATCCCGCCAACCACGCTGACCTGGGCGTCACCGAAGACAAGGCGCGGTACCTGGTCAAGTTCTACAAGACGTCGGACAGCAACGAGGTCCTGCTGACCGGCCTGATCGTCGGCAACTCCAAGGAGGGCGGCCAGGGCACCTACGCCCGGCTCGTCAACAGCAACGACGTCTACCTGGCCGCGTCCATGCCCTGGATCCGTGACAATCCCATCGACTACCTCAATCAGGAACTCGTCACGGTCAAGACAGAGGACCTGGACTCCGTCACCGTCATCTCGCCCAAGGGTCGGTACGTCCTGCGCAAGAAGGCGGAGAGCGACTCGTTCGAAATGGATAGCGTGCCTGAGGGCAAGAAGCTGAAGGAATCGGACGCCCGCTCCGTGGCCACCGCGGTCAGCAGCCTGAGATTCGACGACGTCAAAAAGGGGCCCGACACCACATTGGACTTTAACCGGCAGTATGTCTGCAAGCTCAAGGACTCGACGCTCTACACCCTCAGGATCGCCCAGAAGGACTCCAAGACCTACGTGACCTGTCAGGCCGAGTACACGGATCCCAACAAGATCCTGATGGATCCAGCCAAGGTTGACTCCAAGGAAGAGCTCCAGAAGAAGGAGGCCAAGCTTCTGGCCCAGGAGAAGGTCCTGAAGTTTGCGGCCCTGCACACGAGCTGGGTCTACGAGATCCCGAGTTGGAAGGCCCAGTCGCTGACCAAGGACGTCAACGACCTGGTCGAGGACATCGTTAAGCCCGCAGCCACGGCCGGCCCTGCAGAGCCGAACGCTGCTGTGGCACCCGCCATTGTAGCGCCCCAGGCGCGCCGGCAATCGAGCCCAATGCAGCGACAGCCAAGCCAGTTGCCGAGCCGAACACACCTGCTGCAGCCAAGCCCGCGGTAGATGCGAATAGCGCGGCTGTCAAACCGTAGCGCACACCGAGTCCTGATCGAGGTGAGCGGCTCAGTCAGGACAGGAATAGCAGAGGGCTGCCAACACACGATATGTGGCCATGTCCAATCTAGTGCCACATTGACCATCATGCCTGCAATATCCCAACCACGCAGACTCGCGATAGGTCCACGTTGCACGCCACTAGAATCGTCGCAAACTTCCTAGATTTCCCAGATTTGCCTTGATTATTTCTGCGCATGTTGCTTATACTTCCTGCAAGCTACCGCCCCTGAGGAGGAGAGCAGTCATTCGGTAGCGGCCGCAGCTCTCTTTATGGACTAAACACCGCTCAGAGGGGCAGTAGAAAGGAAATCGCAGACGGCATTTCGGAAGGGATATTCCGATGAACGTACGGAGACTGGCAGGCGTCTTGGGGGTTCTAGTGGGGAGTTCGTGCTCGGCACTTGGGGAGACAGTGTCGTGGATACAGGGGCAAGTCGCGCCGTCCGCGTGGACCATCAGCCCCGTCCAACCGAACGCAGCGGAGGTTATCACCTTCCAGGGGCCGTGTCAGGTCTTCTCCAGCCAGTGCCAGGCCGAGTATGCGATGGGCGGCACGCCGGACCTTCGTATAGACTCTTCGCTGCGGGTCGTCGAGCTGCGGTTTCTGCCGCCTGCTCCCAGCTTCTGCGTGGTGACCTGGAGCCCTGTCTGCGGGCTGACGGGTTCATTTGGCTCGCTTGATGCGGGCATTTGGACCTTCAGATGCCGGCAGAGCGGGGTGACGTTCGAGATCCCGTTCACCGTAAGCACCCGGTTCCCCATCCACGTCGATGCCGCTGCGCCAGGTCCGTTCCACGACGGCAAGACCTGGACATCAGGGCTCACGTCCCTGCAGGATGCCCTGGCCAGGGCCGTGGCCGGAGATCAGATCCTGGTGGCCCAAGGCACCTACACTCCGGACGTCGGGCAGGGCATCAACAGGGGCGACCGCCATGCCAGTTTCCAGATGAAGACCGGTGTGGCCCTCAAGGGTGGCTATGGCGGATTCCTGGCAGGCTCCACGAACGTCCGCGATGCCACTCTGTACTCGACTATCCTGAGCGGTGACCTGGAAGGAGACGACAAGGCCTCCTTCGTCAATACCCTGGACAATAGTCTTCACGTGGTCACGGCCTCAGAGGTCGATTCGGGCGCAGTACTGGATGGTTTCGTCATCCGCGACGGCCAGGCCGACGGGGATCTGTCAGACCGCTATGGCGGCGGGCTGTACATCCATGCGGCCTGCCCGACGATCTCGTGGTGCACCTTGACGGACAACTGGGCCACGCTGGGCGGCGCCATCCACAGCGTCTATGGCCAGCCCTTCTTCTCCCACTGCACGGTCCGGGGCAACTGGGCCTGGATCCGCGGCGGCGGGCTCTACAGCACGGACAGCTCGCCGGTGGTGGACAACTGCCTGTTTGTCGGCAACAGGGCCGATCACGCAGTGCTGTCCACGGGTGGGGCGATCTGCTGCGTGGATGGAGGCCTGACCCTTACCAACAGCACGCTGGCAGGGAACCTCGCGACCGCAGGCAGGGCGCTGGGGTTCTATGCCTGGACTCCCCAGGCCTCGGGCGTACACAGGATCACCAACTGCATCCTGTGGGATGGGTCCACCAGCGAGATCAAAGCCGATTCAGGGTCTGTTCTTTCAGTGAGCTACTGCTGCATCCAGGGTGGGTATGCAGGGTCAGGCAACATTAACGCGGATCCGAGGTTTGTAGTCGCGGGGTCATGGACAGACGGCCTTTGGTCTGACGGCGACTACCATCTTCGTAGCGACTCCCCTTGCATCAATAAGGGCGATCCTTCCCGCGCGGCAGTCTTCGGCGAGACGGACATTGATGGAGAACTCCGCGTCGCCGGCAGCAGGGTCGACATGGGCGCGGACGAGCAGGGGGGGGGCTCCTCCAACCCACAGGCGGCATCGCCTTCCCTGACCTTTGATCTCTGGGAAACCCTGTACCCCCTCCAACAGGACACTGGCGCTGCGGACCCGGTGCGTACGTTCCTGGGCTATGTGGATCAGACCATCAACCTGAACCTGAAGGCCAGGTTCAGCGTGGACGTCCAGGCCACATCGGCTGCAGGGGGCGCCTGGAGTGGATGGACCGTTCCTGAGGTCGCAGGGCCGGGCCAGGTCACGGTCCGGATCTGGGTCAGGGGTCAGGGCGTCGATGCGAGCAGCCTGGCCAGTGGCGCCAGCGTCAGGGCAGCGGACGTCAGCGTCAGTGTAGCATCCGTGCCCTAGCACATCGCAGCGCGCATACTCCATCCTCGAGCCTATGGGGTTTTGAGATAGTCTCCTGGCAAGAATCCTCTGGCGTGCCCGGTCGCTGTCGTGTAAAAGAGGGCCGCCATGGGAGCTCAGAGACTTCGAATCAGTCACAATCCCAAGCTTGGGGACCCCAAGCTGGTCGTTGGCTTCTCCGGCTGGATGGATGGGGGGGAGGTCTCCACGGGGAGCATCGCCTACCTGATCCGCAAGCTCGGGGCCAGTCCTGCAGCCGAGATCCTTTCGGATGGGTTCTACGTGTACAGCCTGCCTGGCATGATGGAGCTGGCGGGACTGCTCAGGCCTCAGAGCCGGATCCGCGACGGCCTGGTCGAGGCATTTGAGTTTCCACAGTGCACCTTCTTCTGCGATGAGATCCACGATCTGATCCTCCTCTCTGCCAGGGAGCCCCATCTCCAGTGGGAGGACTTCGCCAATTGCATCTTTGACCTCTGCCGTGAGTTCGGAATCAAGAGGATCTACTCGATCGGCAGCGTATCGAGCCTGGTGCCGCACACGCGAGAGCCGCGGCTGTTCTGCACGACCTCCAACGCGACGCTCAAGGCCCAGTTCCAACACTATGGCGTGCGGTTCACCGACTATGAGGGGCCGGCCAGCATCGTGACCTACTTGACCTCCCGTTGCCCTGACGTGGGCCTGGAGATGGTCAGCCTCGTGGCCGCGATTCCTGCCTATGTCCAGGGCAGCAATCCCAAGTGCATTGAGGCCATGACTCGACGCCTGACCGGCATGCTGCAGGTGGACTTGGATATGGACGAACTGAGGACCGTGTCCGAGGAATTCGAGCGCAAGGTCGCGGAACTGGTGCAGCAGCAGCCGGAACTGGCCAGAAACATTGGAAGGCTCGAAGAAGACTACGACAACGAGATCTTCAACAGCGAGCTTGGGGATCTGAAGGATTGGCTGGAACAGCAGGGAATTCAACTCGACTAGGACAGGTTTTAGGTTTTTGGGTTCTATGTTTTAGGCAACCAGAATCTGTGCTCCTCCCCCCCCTAAAACCTAATACCTAAAACCTAAAACTCTGTTTGATGGCTACGCCATCAAACAGGGCGCTTGCGGCGTTCTGCCTGCAGGTGTATGGGGGCTCATCGCCCTGAGCACGTCGAACACCGTGAGCACGCCGACTACCTTGCCGTCAGCAGCGGTGACGGGCAGGCAACGGCCTCCAAACTGCTGCATCCGCTCTATGGCCTGGCCCAGCGTGCTGCCTGCACGGATGGTCTGCACGGGCCTGGCCATGGCCCACTTGATCTTGATGTTGAGGGTGGCATCATCCTCAGGCCTTCGCCATTTGGAGAAGACGGGACGCAGATAGGGACTGACCGCGCCCAGGACATTCGACTTGGAGACAATCCCTTCCAGCACGCCCCGGTGTCCGACCATCGCGTAACCGACGTCGTGCTGCTGCATCGTCCTGAGGACATCCAGCACACTGTCATCGGCGGCGACCCACACCACGCCCTTGGTCATCACTGTCTCAACAGGCAGGTCCAGCAGACCCGACGCCTGCCGGATGGGGCCGGCGACGGCAGTCGGCGGCTCCTGCACAGGGATGGCCGGGGCCTCAGCCGGCTGCAGTTCTGCAGCCTGCGGTTCTGCAACACTGGAAGGCTCTGGCTGACTGGGGCCCTGTTCTGGCGAAGTCGAAGGCTCCTCGATGACCTCCACAGTTGGAGCAGGCTCTTCCTTGGGCACTTCAGAGGATGGAGCAGCGGCCGCCTGCCCAGCAGGCCCAGCGGCCTCTTGGCTCGCCGTGACCGTCTCTTGCACAGCCTGATCCGGCGCAGTCTCGGCCGGTTGCTGTGGCTTGGGTGTCCAGAGGTCTTTGGAGAACAGCATGGCAAATGAGAAGGGCGGGTAGGAGGCTACGGTCACCTCGTAGACGATGAGCTCCAATCCCTCGCCTCCGGCCAGACCCACAGACTCACGGGCACTGTCCCATGAAACGCCGATGAAGGTGCGGCCCTTGGCGAAGTGCCTATGGCCGGTCCAGGCTCCCCTGAAGACGCGATCCCACGATCCGACCAGAAGGTTGCCGACCTCGCCCACGGCGTCTGCCATGGCCTTGGCCTCTGCGTCGGTACCTCGCTTGGCCTCCTCCCGCACGCGGGCCTCTGGAAGCATGACCACGATGCCCGCCATCGTGAACAGCCCCGCCTGATCGAAGATCAGGTGGAAAGTCCCATCCAGGGACCCCTCTGACTGCACACTGTGAACGGCGCAGACCTTCTTGAAGAGCTTCCTGAGGGTCTCGGCTGAGGCTGGCCCCTGCTCCTTGAGCACGCAGGCCACTTCAGCATCGAACATCGTGGAGATGTCGTTGCCAAAGGCCTCCATCGCGTCGCCCGCGACTTCGATCAGCTTTGACTCAGTCTTGTCCTCGACTGCTACTGCCATAGGTCGTCCTCGGCTGGCCCGTACCGGGAGGTGACATTACGGCCTGGATCTGTGCATGATGCACAACTCGGCGGGGTATTGGCCGCCGACCTGGACGTGGACCGCGGTCCGGGCCATTCTGTCCCCCATGTTGGCCTTCATCTCCCGGCCAGAGACTACAGACGGGATCGATACCTCGATGTTGGGCGTGGACTCCTGCAGCCGGGACTTCACGCTGCCCATGACCATGTTGGCTACCTCACCCATGGCGTCCACCCACTCCTGCTCGCCCATTCCATCGGTGGACTCAATGCCCAGCATGTTGCCGGCAATGGTCTTGGCGCACGCGAGATCGCAACAGAGTGTGAGGGAGCCCTCGATATCTCCTTTGAACGTGATCGAGCTCAGCAGTGTTTCGTTTCCCAGGGCCGTGGGCTGGGGCAATGGCTCGATATCCATGAAGATCATACTGGAGAAGACTTCCTGGGCTGCTTGGAGCAGCGTATCACTCAGGCATACTTGGTCAAGCATGTTCACACTCCTTGATTCAACACGGCAGCGCTGCCATCAGATCGGCCGGAACTCGAGCCACGTCAGTTCAAGAGGGGAGCCAGCTTGTCCCGGAACTGCTCGGGCGTGAACGGCTTGGTGATGTAGCCGTTGGCTCCGTCGGCCTTGATCTGATCGATCAGCTCCTGTGAGCTCTCGGTTGAGACCATGACGATCTTCGTGTTCTTGCAGGCCTCCAACTGCCGGACCCGCTTGACCATCTCCGGGCCGTTCATCTCCGGCATGTTGACGTCGCAGAGGATCACGTCCACAGGGCCTGCAGCGAGCTTGTCGAGGGCCTCCTTGCCGTTGCCTGCCTCGTCCGTCCGGTCAAAGTTGATGCCGGACATGCGGATCGTCCGCATGATGATCTTTCGCATGGTTGCCGAGTCGTCCACGATAAGGAGTGAGCCGGGCATATCCTTACCTCCATTTCCATCATTCCGGGTTCAGTCTTTCCACCCCCAATGCCGCCTTCCGGATAGGCTGGCAGGGCGGGTTGCGCACCAGCCCTACTATCGGCGAGTGCGGCAACGTCCTTAACGGGCACTTCTGACAGGCTTTCGTGAAGATGTGCTTGCCGCTGCAGGAACGCCGGGTATACTTTTGCATACGTTGTACTGAGGTCGCTGATAAGAGACACTGGGTCTAGAGGAGTCCGAATGTCTGGTCATTCACATTGGGCAGGGATCAAGCACAAGAAGGCGGCGAACGACGCCAAGCGGGGAAAGGTCTGGAGCAAGCTGGCCAGGATCATCATCATGGCCGCCCGCCGAGGAGGAGGCGATCCGTCCGCGAACCTCTCGTTGCGCTATGCCATCGACAAGGCCAAGGCCGCGAACATGCCGAAGGACACGATTGAGAAGGCGGTCAAGAAGGGCACCGGCGGCCTGGAAGGGGCCAACTACGAAGAGGTCTGCTATGAAGGCTATGGCCCAGGCGGAGTCGCAATCATGGTCGAGGGCCTGACCGATAACCGGGCCAGGACTGCGCCTGAGATCAAGAAGGTCTTTGAGCGGCATGGCGGCTCCATGGGGGCCGCGGGTTGCGTGGGATGGATGTTCACCAAGAAGGGCTTCATTTCGATCGCTACTGCTGGATCCACCGAGGACGAGCTGATGGAGATCGTCCTCGGCGCCGGCGCTGACGACATGAAGACCAACGGCGATGCCTTTGAGATCACCTGCGAACCCACTGCCTTTGAAGGCCTCAAGAAGACTCTGGAGCAGAAGAACATCACCATGAACGTCGCGGAAATCGCGATGCTGCCCAAGAATACCGTCACGGTCAACGATCCTGAGACAGCCCGCAAGATCGTCAACCTCATGGACGCGTTTGACGACCACGACGACGTGCAGAACGCCTATGCCAACTTCGACATCCCACCCGAAGTCATGGCGAAGGTAGGAACCTAAAGGAGGGTTTTAGGTATTAGGTTTTAGGCAACTCAAAACTTGGAACCTAGCACCTGAAACTGAGTTTCACTTCCGCATCAGCTCGGCGAGCCTGTGTCTCGCCATCTGGTAGTTCTGCTCACCCAGCCTGCTGACCGGCTTCTTCCATCCAGGGTACATGCTGGCGAACTGCCGACGAAAGGCATCCTCAATATCGATGGCCTTGGCGTAGCTGTCCGTGGCCAGTTGGGTCCTGCCGCACTTCTCCGCCATCTGTCCCAGCCGCAGCCACAGGCGGTCACAGCCTGGATAGCGGCTGATCGCATCGCTGTAGGCCTGGCACGCCTGGTCGGGACGGTTCAGGAGATCGTAGGTATCACCCAGACGCTCATAGTCCCGGAAGTCCTCCCGATTGCGACTGACTGAAGCAGCAAGAGAGTCCACCGCCTTCTCCAGGAGCCAGGGGTCTTTGCTGCCGGCCTGCTGCAGGTACTGCTGGAGGTAGGCTTTGCCCTGCATGCCTGGTGGTGCGGCAGAGAGCCGGTCCACTGCGCCGGCCCGATCCAGAAGCTGATGACTGAGGTCCAGATCCCCAGCCGCGGCAGCCAACCTCGCCTGCTCCAGCAGGATACTGGTCTGCAGCACAGGACTGACCGCCCAGATCCAACACGCAGCCATCGGCAGGGCCGAACCTGCGGCCACGGCCCACCACCCTGCGGCAGTCCTGCGAGGCTCATCCGGCGGTTCAGATTCCCGGCCCCGGCATGCGGCGATCAGGCAACCCACCATGACCCAGAAGCACGTCGCCACACCAGGCTCGAACAAGGCGTAGTCGGTCAGGTTGGTTACCAAGACAGCCACCACGCCTGCGGCCAGTACCACAGTGCCATGCGACCTCCTGTCGGGGAGCTGGTGGCCATCATCCGCAGCCTTGAGACCTTCACTGAGCAGCAACAGACCCGCTAGGGTGAGCACACCGCCGATCCCGAAGTCGAGTAGGGCTGCATAGGCAGAAGGGCCCCCATCATCGGCGGTCAGGACCCCGGATGCCCAGGGTCTGATCACGAACATCGCGGCAGCCACGGCTGCCGCGAACACTGCCAGCCCCCATCGCGGCGCGGTTGGAGATGGGCCGCTATCGACATCCGCCGATGAAGAGGCGGCCATGGCCTGTCTGATGCATGTGGCGATCAGGATCACAAAACCCAACAATCCCACAGGTCCGAACTGGGCCAGGAGACTGAGCACGAAGTTGTGCGGATCTGCCACGGCCTCCAGGGCCTGGCTAGGCTTGTAGTGGCTGTAGTGCGTACCGAAGTTGCCCGGTCCCACGCCCAACCAGGGATGGTCTGCGATCATCCGGCCAGTGGCCTGCCAGTACTCCCACCTGACCGCCATGGAAGCGCCCCCGGGCAGCCTGCCATGGCGCAGCCCATACAGAACCAGGCCGCCGAGTCCGCAGACCGCAATCGCCACGGCCAGCATCCGGACCATCCCTCTATGGTTGGAGATCCAGGATCGTCCCCTTGTCATGGCCAGACCGATCACTGCTGCAGCAGCCAGGCCTATGATCGCTCCCTTGCTCCGGGTCAGGACCAGGCCCACCACAATGATCGCGGCCACTGTCCCGTACAGCAGGGCCGCTGGCCTGCCGCCGCTCCGTGAACGCCTATCCAAGAACAAGGCCAGGACTGCAAACAGGGCCATCGCAGCAAAGGACCCTGCCACATTGCGGGTCGTGAAGTAGCCCGCAGCGCCTCCGGTCATGAGCCGGTGCTCGAAGAGGAAGGCCTGCAGCGTGCCGGGCTCGATGCCCATCGGGTCCAGCAGGGAGTTCGGGTCAGACTCATACTGCGAGACGATCGCGGCGTTGGTGTAGAGCAACTGGTCAAGACACTGGAAGCTGGCCGCGACGGCCAGTGCGGCGATCAAGGCCAGGACCAGATTCCGCTTCCAGGACTGATCCAGGATGCGGCCAAGGCCCAAGCCGAGGGCCATGGGCACGATTGAGATCACCGCCTGGCTGATGGCCAGCCGCCTGTCAGAGGCAAACCAGCAGCCGGCTGCGGCCGCTGCGGCAAAGAGGCCGAGGCCCCACCTGTACGCGCGATCCCCACGTCCTGAACGTCTGGAGCCCCAGGCCCAGGCTGCGCAGCCGAGCAGCACCCACGAGAGGATCAGGCCGTAAGCCTGATCGTACCGGTTCATGGCGGTCGCGGAGGCCCGCATGGGAGGCGCCTCTGTGATCGTGACCCGCAGGCTGATCACGGCCAGCACGATCCCCAGCACGACCACGTCCATGAGGGTCCGCCAGGACGGGCCCGATCTATGCGATATGGACCTCGCCACGGCCGCCATGCGACTCCAGTATTGCGATGATTGCCAGGATCATGAGGGTTTGGACACCGATCAGGATCGCGCCAATCAGATTGGTCTGGTACAGGAACGTCGCGCCCAGACCCGTGCACAGTGTGGCCAGATACAGGGTCAGGGCGGTCTGCGTGTCAGTCAGTCCTCTACGCTGCAACCGGTGGGAGAAGTGCTGGGTGTCGCCCACAAACGGGCTCTTGCCCTGGCGCAGCCTGAGGATCATGACACTCGTGAAATCATAGAGAGGCACTGCAAGGGCGATGAGCGGCATCAGGACCGGATACCACCGGCCGCTGGCGGCCTGATGATAGTAGGTCGTCCGAAGGCTCAGCACGGCCACAAAGAAACCCACCACCAGCGAACCTGCGTCGCCCATGAAGATCCTGGCTGGCGGGAAGTTGAAGATCAAGAACCCCCACAGGCTTCCGATGAAGAGCAGCGCCAGTGCTCCGACGAGGATCTGGCCGCTGTTGGCCGCTGCAGTGAACAGGACTGCACCCACGATGGCGGCCATCCCTGCAGACGCTCCATCCATGTTGTCCAGGAAATTGAAGGCATTGACCATCAGCACGATCCAGAAGGCGGAGAGCACGGTGGTCAGGACGTAGTTGTGGATGAAGAACTCCACTCGGACGCCCGCCAGGCCTGCTGCAGCCAGGCCCACCAGGCACTGGACGACCAGCTTGGTCATGGGCCCCAACCGCTTCTTGTCATCCCAAAGCCCCAGGACGAACAAGGCCGCTGCACACGCGGCCATGGCCATCAGCTCGCCTTCTCTCGCGGCAAAGTCCGCTGCCTTCAGCCCCACCCGCCCGGCCATGGAGTGGTATCCGAGCACGCCCGCCACGATGCCCGTCAGCATGGTCCCGAACAGGGCGACCCCGCCTCCCAGGGGGATCACCGAGCGGTTGTATCGATCGTTCCTCGGATAGGAGACAAGGCCCGTCTTGATCGCCAGGGGCCTTACCAGGGCCGTGATCAGTGCACTAAGGCCGCAAGATCCCAGCAACAGGATGGCCGCCATCTCCACGAATGTCACGATTGAAGGCTCCTCAGTTGCTCCACCAAACGGTTCCTGACTCTACCAAAAAACTCATGATAGCATGCCAGCCTGTAGTCTGGATAGGTGTAGGGCATGGGTTCCCAATGCCCCTTGTCGAAGGTCAGCGTCACCTCTGCGTACATGCGGTCGCCGACGTAGATACGGTGCGAGTAGTTCTTGGTTGTGGCCAGCACCAGCTTCGACGCCTCGATGAGGCCAGGGTCCAGGTTGACAGGACGCGGCACACTCAAGGCCAGGGACGCAGCCAGCTCCTGTTCCAGTCCGTTAGTCCTGTGCTTGACGGCAGCAAGAACGCCTGGATTCACCAGTCTCTCCAGACTAACAAACTGCCGCAAGATCGTGGGCCCGATCTCCTTCTGATAGTATGGGGTCTGGTCGAAGTTCCAGATCTCACTGGCCAGGTCCACACGGCCAAAGCACCCCACCAACCGATCCACGGCAGCCTTCAGGCACCGCTCATCGGCAGCCAACAGGCCTATGATCAACTTGGCGGGCTTTGGCTCCTTAGGTGCCCACATACGTGCTCAGAACTTCCGGCCCAATGACCTCTTCGTTTCAGAGATCAAGAATCAAAGGTAAAAATGCAAAATGACAGATCAAAAAGCAAAAAGAGCTGCCGCCCTTGGCTCTGCCCTCTTTGATCTTTGCGTTGTCATTCTGATATTTGCATTTTGACGTTTGCATTGTTCTCTTCTTTCAGAGCCCTGACCAGCCCAGCCACTCTTCCATTAACTTCCGCCAGCGGGACCTTCTGGGTCTGGGCCTCGCGGCGGAGCTTCAGCTCGACCTGGCCCTCTGCGACACTTTTGGCGCCTACGGTCACGCGGATGGGGATGCCGATGAGGTCTGCATCCTTGAACTTCACACCGCCCCGCATCGCGCGGTCATCCAGCAGGACCTCGATCCCGGCTGCCTGGAGATCCTTGTAGATCTGCTCTGCAACTGCCGCCACCTTGGCATCGTCCTGGTTGACACACGTCACGATCACCTCAAAGGGTGCGATGGTGATCGGCCAGATGATCCCATTGTCGTCATGGCCCAGTTCGATGGCTGAGGCGAGGATCCGGTTGACGCCGATCCCATAGCAGCCCATCAGGCAGGGGAGGATCGTCCCATGTTCATCCTTGTAGTTTGCGCCCAGCTTCGTGCTGTACTTGGTGCCCAGCTTGAAGACCTGGCCGATCTCGATACCCTTCCTGAAGAGCAGCCGCTTGCCGGCGTACGTGTCGCCCTCGCAGGCGTTGCGGACGTCCGTGACAACGAGGTTTGCACCATCGAGGCTGAAGTCACGTCCTGGCACCACGTTCCGGAAGTGGTGGTCGGTCTTGTTTGCCCCGGTCACGCCTACGGCCATGGCCGCCACTGCATGGTCGATCACCAGCCTGTCCACGGACGCGGCCAGGCCGATGGGCCCAGCGAATCCCACCTTGGCCTTGGTCGCCCGCTCGATGGTAGCGAGGTCAGCCAGCTCGATGTGCTCGCCCGGCATCAGCCGCGAGAGCTTCTCGGCATTGACCTCGTGGTCGCCCCGCACCAGGACCGCCACGGTCTTGCCACCTGCAGAGTAGATCAGGGTCTTGATCATCTCCTGCGGCGTGGTTTTCAGGAATGCACACACCGCCTCTATGCTGCCCACCGCAGGCGTATAGACCTCCTCAATGCTGCCGATCGGCGATGAGGCCTTCTGTTTCGCCACAGGATCCACGGGCGCACGCTCCAGGTTGGCCGCGTACGACCCATCCTCCACGGTGACGATCGTGTCCTCGCCAGACTCGCACGGAACCGTGAACTGATGCGAGCCAGACCCGCCCATCTCGCCGGTCTCCGCCTCCACGATGATGTACTGCAGGCCGCACCGCTCGAAGATGCGGCAATACGCGTCGTACATGGCCTGGTAGGTCTGCTCCAGACTCTCGGGCGAGTCGTGGAAGCTGTACGCGTCCTTCATGATGAACTCCCGCGACCGGATCGCGCCGAACCGTGGTCTGAACTCGTCGCGGAACTTGGGGCTGATCTGGTACAGGTTCATCGGCAACTGCTTGTACGAGTTGATCTCGCCTGCAGCGACAGAGGTCACTACCTCCTCGGCGGTAGGGGAGAGCACGTTCTTCCTGCCGTGGCGGTCATCGAAGCTGAACATGGTCGGGCCGTAGTCGTTGCTGCGGCCGGTCTGGTCCCACAGCTCCCTGGGCTGCAGCGAAGGCATCAGGATCTCCTGTGCGCCTGCCCTGTTCATCTCCTCGCGGACGATCGCGATGATCTTCAGCAGGCTCCTCTGGCCCAGAGGCAGGTAGGTGTAGGTGCCTGCGGCGACCTTGCGAAAGAGGCCCGCCCTGATCATCAGGATGTGGCTGATGACCTCAGCGTCGCCCGGGACCTCCTTGACGGTTGGAATCAGTAGTTGGCTGTAACGCATGCAGAACCTCAGAACACAGAACACAGAACACAGAATTCAGGAGATAGGAGTCAGGAGGGCACGACCTCATTGCTCGCCACTCGCCACCAGTCATCGATCCACCATGAATCCTAAACTGCGACTTTCCGTGTTCTTATAGCTGGCGCAGCCGACTTCTGCAAGCTCTATGTGTTCCGGTCAAAGTAGACGATGTAGGCGCCCTCGTGGTTGTTGGCGGCCAGGCGGTTCCACCTGACGAAGCGGGCTGCCCCGTCGAGGTAGCCTACCACCAGGCCATCAGGCGATGGGGCCATGGGCCTGCCCACCGCAGACTGGAAGGTGGCGCCTACGTGAGAGGCGTACCAGGCGGGCCACTCGCCGGCGGCGCCAACCGCGTCATAGCGGTTGTAGCAGAAGCACGTCACGAGGGTCTTCGACGTGGGCCTGTCCGTGATCTTCCGGGCGGTGGTATACAGCTTGTCCGTGTTCCGGTCCGTCCAGTTGCCCCGATTGCCCCAGTAGATCCAGCCCACGTAGGCGGCTGAGACCAGCGGCCGGGTGGCAGGCAGGGGGCTGAGCCAATTGGGGGATCGACTCGAAGTACCTGCGGGCCGTCTCGCAGGTGGCGTGCCTCTTCGTCAGCCCATAGCGTCCCAGGGCCTCCATTGTCTTGAAGTTGATCACGGTCAGCAGGTCCGCGCTGTCCCAGCTCGGCTCGTAGCCTGGGGCGGTTCTGTCGATCGTATTGCCCTCAGGCAGAAGCCCGTCGTGATCCCCTGCATACAGGTGGGCAGCGGTCAGGCCCTGGTGCAGGCTGTTCTGACAGACCGTCCTCCTGGCATGCTCCCTGACCTTGCGCATGCATGGCAGCAGGATGGAGATCAGCACGGAGATGATGGCTATGACCACCAGCAGCTCCACCAACGTGAATCCACTGTCCTTGCCCTGTTGGACCTGCCGTGTCCTTAACATCGTGTCTCCTTTCCATGAAGGGGACCGGTCTGGCCCCGGGTCGAGTCCTTCTCTGCGGAACAGTACCAGCCGGTGAATGCTAGCGCGGCGGCGTCTCCTGTCCCACGTCCTGGCCGCCGGTGTCCTCGAGGAAGAGGTAGGCGAGACTGGCCTTGCTGGCGGTGGGCTCACGCATCCTGGCGGCGAAGGCCTCCGGGTCAAAGCCGATCGCAGGCTGCTCCTTGCCGTAGGTGATCAGGGCGTCCACCAGGAAGCCCTCGGCGGAGTCCCAGATCCGCAGCCCCACAGGCAGCTTGCTCTGGCGAAGGGCGTAGACCCGTATCGAGCCCGGGCTCACTGCGGACTGGCCGTCAAAGACAACCAGGTCCTCGCCGATCCCTGCCTGCGTGTTCACCGTAGGTGTGACGTCCATCAACTTGCCTGCCGAGATGCTCCGGATCACGGTCTCCAACGAGAACTCATCCGGCGAGCCCAGCATTGCCAGGATATCCGCAGCCCCCTTGTTGACCTCCGTCTCCCGCCGCCTCCGGATGTCAAAGGCACGGGTGACACGGCCGGTCTGACCGAAGATGACCTGCTCATCCACTCGCATCCGAGCATAGCCGCCCTGCCCATCCACAACTCAAAGTGCTGGGGCTGTGCCAGGGCGTCCCGCCGGATGTAGATCGATGCGTAGAAGCACTGCACGGATTGGAACCGCTGCGTCACCTCAGCCCAGGCAACGCTGCCGCCCCCCAGTATCCCCCCCAAGTGGCCCACGCCGACCGCAAGGGCCAGGAAGACCACCGCCGCAGCCCCCAGCCGTACGAGCCGGTGCTCAATCACTCGCCTCCAAATGCCGGGGCTGAATGGCTCCGCTGCCTGGCCATAGGCCTCCCGCATCCGGCCGAGCACCCACCCGCTCGCTGCCGGACTGGTGCCAATAGCCGCACCCTTGATGAACCTCTCTGTCTTGTCCCGCGGCTTCATTCTGCCACCTCTTCACCCAGCAACGATCTCAGCTTCTCAAGGCCATAGCGGTAGCGGCTCTGAACAGTCTTGATTGACGTCTTCCGCCACTCGGCGATCTGGCGAAAGGACATGTCGCCGTATAGATGCAGGCTCACGACCTCACGCTGCTCGACCGGCAGCTCTGCCATCGCAGCCCTGACCCGATCGAACTGCTCGCTGGCGATCAGCCAGCATTCAGGCCCCTGACTCTCAGGCTCGCACGCCTCCTCCTGTGCCGGGCCGGCCACCTGCCGACGCTGGGCGGCCTTGAAACTGTTGCGGCTGGCGTTCGCCACACACGTGGCCAGGTATCCCTTCAGGCTGCCCCGCAACTGAAATGTCCGGCTGTCGCTGGCGAACCGCACAAACACATCCTGCACCGCGTCCTCTGCGGCAGCCCTGTCGCTCAGCAGGGACCCGGCCAGGCGCAGCAGGTCGTCCCTGTACTTCTCGTACACCCGGGCCAGGGCCGTCACATCCCCGGCGTTCAGCCGCCAGACCAGTCGCGCGTCTTCCATCAACACCAACAAGGCCCCTTCGTTGAGACCTATCGTGTCTCACCCATACAACAACCGACGCATGGCATTTACTCTACTGCATCTTGCCATCTGAGCACACATTCTACACCGTCTACACCACGAAACCCGCCGCCCTGATAGCCGAAATCCGAAGGACCCACAGGCTTCATCCTGGCAGGGACAGTTCGGTAGGGTGGGCTGTGCCCACCTCGCTTCCCTACTCGCCTACTGACGCGATGGATGTGAAGTCCGGCGGCCGAACAAGGCCGCCGCGGCAATCGCAAAGCCAATCCTCACGGTAGTACCCCTGCCGGACCCACCGGCCGAAGCTCGAATGTGGCCAGGCATGCGGACATCGGGCAAGGCCATGCTTGACTGGATTGTAGTGGATGTAATTGACGTGACGGATGAGGTCGTCCTCATCGCGAATCCTGTGCTCCCAGAACCGCCTCTGCCATACGCCGCGTTCCCGGCGTTCCCGACGGCTTGTCGAGACAGGTGTCTGCCGATGGCCTGCCTGGGCCCAGAGTTGCGTGAACCGCTTCTTGATGCATGCCCAGCGGGCAGAGAAGTCGCTGTCATCTTCGGGCAGTGTCCACACGCAGTGCAGGTGGTCTGGAAGCAACACGATGGCCCTGAGATCAAATGGCCGGTCGTGTCGTACCTCCTGGATGGCCGCGCGCAGGAGTCGACGCGCGATGCCGTCTGCAAACAGACCTTGTCTGCAGTCCGTGACCACGGTGAAGAAGAACGTGCCTCCAGGCTCGAGTAGACGTCGGTAGTTCGCCATAGAACGAACCCGATTTCGGTAGGGTGGGCTGTGCCCACCATCGTCTCTTTTCCTGTCCGCGATTTTACAGGGTCGTGTGGCAAGGGGCAAGAGGAATGGTGTGCACAGCACACCGCCCCCTGGAAGTTCCCTCGTGGCGGGCCATGGCATCCGCCTATTGCGAGGCCTTGGCCCCGTCGTCCCATGGGTGGTGTCCATCTTTCCGGCCATGGACAGATGACCTCTCAGGCCGCTCCGGCGGCCTGAAGAAGTGACGCGAACAGCGGCCGCTGCCAGGTTGCAGGCAGACAACAAGAGAGCCTTTGACGGCGGGCGGCCGGGGAGCTACACTACCCTTGCCCGCTGGACCGCTGGATGCGAGAGCCATCTGGACTTATGTGGGCTTCGCTGCAGCCAGCCTGAGGCAGAGACAGGAATGCACGAGCGTCCTCTATGGAGCAATACAAGAATACCAAGCTCTGCGCGATATGCGGGAGGAGAGAGGCAACCACCAGGGACCACGTTCCGCCGCGGAGCATGTTCCCGGATCCGAAGCCCGTTGACGGACGAGAAGGTCAGAAGCCTTGATTCTTGGCAGCGAAACCACGTCGGTGGCGGCCAGTTCGTCTACCTGTATGCCCGTGCCAATGAGACGCCGTTGCATTCGGCCTGGCTGCTTCTCTTCCATACGAGCCTTGTTGTGCTTGGGCTTACCAGGGAAGTCGCAGCCAGCAAGGACTAACCCTGCTATCATGTGGGTTCGCCGTCTTCAGATCCATGCAAGACGACCTTTGGCTTCGGGCCGCCTCAGCCGATCCTCGGGTCGGGATCATGTGCATACGTCAGGCTGCGAGGTTCTGTGTCTTCTACTGATCGCCGAGGTAGCATCACCAAGAAGCGGTGGGCATAGCCCACCCTACACAGCCTACCTCGACCCCGATACCGACCTCTGACATCTGTCTCCTGACTTCTGGCTTCCTCCTCCCATCTCCTCGCTTACCTCTTGCTTCTTACTCCTTGCGGGCCGCTGCCTGGCCCACTATCATGGCCTGAGCCAATCCCCGCAGGGGGGAGGATCATGGATACTCATTGGGAGGCTTTATGGCACACAAGTTCATCAACCAGATCCAACCCGGCCAGGCTGTGGAGGACGTGTACCTGGTCAAGGAGCCGATACTCCGCAGCACGAGTCGCGGAGACCTGTATATCGCGATGTATCTCTGCGACAAGACCGGCCAGCTCAATGGCCGGATGTGGCAGGCCAGCGAGCAGGTCTATGCGTCGCTCCCCAGGCCTGGGTTCATCCAGGTCCAGGGCAAGAGCGAGCTCTACCAGAACACCCTTCAGATCGTGGTCAACAGCGTCCGGCCGGTCGATCCCGCCAAGCTGAACATAGATGACTACCTGGCCCGCACGACCAAGGACATCAACGTGATGTTCAAGGAGGTGCAGGATATCCTGGCAGGGATCAAGAACACCCAGGTCAAGGCGGTGCTCAGTGAATTCCTGGCAGATACCAAGCTGATGGAGAGGTTCCGCAAGAGCCCTGCAGCGGTGAAGATGCACCATGACTACATCGGCGGTCTGCTCGAACACACGCACAACATGCTCCGCGTGGCCTCTGCGATCCTGCCGCTGTATCCGCAGTTGCAGGCGGATCTGGTGCTGGCAGGGATCTTCCTGCATGACATGGGCAAAACCGACGAGCTGGCCTATGACATGGCCTTCTCGTACACGGACTCCGGCCAGTTGGTGGGCCATATCGTCAAGGGCGTGATGATGATCCACGAGAAGGCGGAGGATGCGAGGGCCAGGGGCGTGACCCTAGACGACAGCGTGCTGGACGCCCTGGACCACCTGGTCCTGTCTCACCATGGAACGCATGAGTTCGGCTCACCGAAGCTGCCTGCCACGCCAGAGGCATTCGTGGTCAGCAGCATAGACAATATGGACGCCAAGGTCAACCAGGTCACGGGCGCGATAGAGAATGACGCCAGCGAGTCCAACTGGACAGGATGGCAGAACTCCCTGCAGACCAAGCTCTATCGCAAACGCCTTGACTAGGACCCGTCTCGGGCCGACGCTCCAGTTTCCAGGCAGAGCCCAGCAAAAGAGAGGGAAGGGGTGCCGGCAGGTCACCCCCCCGCAAGGCGACCTGCCGGATCATTGATTCATACTGCAACTGGGCTGCGGCCGGATGAAGTGATGATCGGCAGGATTCGGCCAAGGATGAGCAAAAGCCGGGACAGAGTGACATCTAGATGTCACTCTTAAGGAATTTCCTCGATGGAAAGAGGTCAACCGACCACCTACACGGTCAGCCAGGTCAACGCGATGGTCAAGGCGGCCCTGACCGACTCCCTACCTGCGAGGCTGGTGATTCGCGGCGAAGTCCGCGACTGGAAACACCACCACAGTGGTCACTGCTACTTCCTGCTCAAGGACGAGCAGGCGGTCCTGCCTGCAGTCATGTGGGCAGGCCAGTTCAGGACCGTACGATTCAATCCCCAGGACGGCATGGCGGTTTTGGCCACTGGCTATATCGACGTGTATCTGGCAGGCGGCAAGTACCAGCTCTACGTGGAGAAGCTCGATCCCGAGGGCAAGGGCGCACTGCAGCTCGCCTTTGAGCAGATGGTGGCCCAGCTCAGGGCTGAGGGCCTGTTCGACGACCGGCACAAGAAGCCCATCCCCGCCTATGCCCAGCGGATCGGTATCCTGACCAGCCAGTCGGGCGCAGCCTTGCACGACATCGTGGAGAGCATTCAGAACCGATGGCCTGCCTGCAGGCTGTTCTTCTATCCCGTGCCTGTCCAGGGCGAGGGCGCGGCCCGGCAGATCGCCGCTGCCCTTTCCCAGATCAACCGCCACAACAAGACGCTCAGGCTGGACCTCCTGATCGTGGGACGCGGAGGCGGCTCCCTGGAGGACCTGTGGGCCTTCAACGAGGAGGTCCTGGCCAGGGCGATCTTCGCCTCCTCCATCCCTATCATCTCTGCAGTGGGCCACGAGGTGGACGTGACCGTCGCAGACCTTGTGGCGGATGCGCGGGCCTCCACGCCAGCCAAGGCCGGAGTGGCTGCAGTGCCCGACGTCGTGGAGGTCCTGGAGGACATCGAGCATTGCCAGAGGCGGATTGCAGGTCAGCTCCGCTCGGCCCTCCAACTGGGCAAGGCGAACCTCCAGACCATCGAGGCCAGCGAGGTGTTCAGAAGGCCGCTGACCGCAGTACACCAGAGGCGCCAGGCCCTCGATGACTACTCTGCGGAGCTGACCGACCTGGTCAGTGCCCTGATCGCAGAGGCCAGGTCGAAGCTGGAGTCCCATCAGGGCCAGGTCCAGCGGATCGAGCCCCATAGGCTCCTGGGCCACTGTGGCGTGCAACTCAACGACCTCAAGGCCAGGACCACGGCCTCTGTCGCAGCCCTGCTGGCACGCAGCCAGATGGTCCTCGATGTCGCAGGCCAATCGCCTGGAGGCCCTGAATCCCAAGAGCGTGCTGCGCAGGGGCTATAGCCTGACCACCAGCCGGCGAACCGGGCAGGTCGTCCGTGGCGTTGGCGACGTGGAGGTAGGGGACGTGCTGGTCACCGAACTGGCTGACCAGAATTCTGTTGAAAGTCAGGTGACCAGGAAGTAAATACATGAGAGCCAAGAGCTTATCCAATGAGCAAGACCAATAGACAAGATGTTGAGAAGCTGACCTTTGAGCAGTCGATCGTGCAGCTCAAGGCCATTGTAGAGATGATCGAGGCTGGCCAGATTCCCTTGCAGGACAGCATCGAACAATACGAGAAGGGCATGGCCCTCATCAAGCACTGCCGCAAGATCCTCCAGCAGGCGGAAAAGCGGATCGAGAAGATCTCTCTGGACCAGGAACAGACCAATCCTCCAGAGGCGCAAGAGGATGAAGTTTAGAGGCTATCTCAGCGCGAGCGTGGCGGAATTGGCAGACGCGCCAGGTTTAGGTCCTGGTGGGCATAGCCCGTAGGGGTTCAAGTCCTCTCGCTCGCAGTATGCTGACCAGATTCTTTGGACTCCAGGAAAGGCAGACCACAGTCAGGGTTGAGATCACTGCAGGGGTGACAACCTTCCTGACCATGGCCTACATCATCTTCGTCAATCCTGCCATACTCAGTGACGCAGGCATGGACAAACAGGCCCTGGTCATCGCGACCTGTCTGGTGAGCGGGTTGATCACGCTGGCCACCGGGTTGCTTGCCAATGCGCCAATCGCCATGGCGCCGGGCATGGGACTGAATGCCTTTCTGGCCTATGTCCTGGTCAAGAGTGGGCAGATGACCTGGCAGACCGGTCTGGGCGTGGTATTCCTGTCCGGCCTACTCTGCTTTGTACTGACCATGCTGGGCTTGCGAAGGCGCTTGGTAGAGGCCATCCCCGCCAGCCTGGTGGCCGCGATCTCTGTGGGCATAGGTCTCTTCATCACGTTCATCGGCCTTGTGAATATGGGTATCGTAGTCAAGAACGACACCACCCTGGTCAGCGCAGGAGCATTGACCGAGACTGTAGTCATCAGCCTCGTGGGCCTGGTGCTCATGGCCTTCCTCGAGATCAAGCGGATCAAGGGCTCGTTGCTGATCGGCATCCTGCTTGTCACGGCGTGGGCGGTCTTGAGAGGCCAGGTACAGTTGCCCGACCACATCGTATCCACGGACTTCGACCTTCGGCCAGTGGCCTTCAAGCTGGACATCCTGGGCACTCTGAAGTGGAGCATCTTTGCCAGCGTCTTTACACTGATGTTCATGGACATGTTCGACAGCATAGGGACGCTGGTGGCCTGCTGCCATCAGGCCAAGATGGTGGATGAGCACGGCAAGATCAGGGGACTGGACAGGCTGCTAGGTATTGACGCCGCAGCGAGCATGCTGGGCGCTGTGCTGGGGACCTCGACCATCACGTCCTACATCGAGTCTGCCTCGGGCATCGAAGAGGGCGGCCGTACGGGCCTGACCTCTGTTGCGACAGGCCTGTGCTTCTTCCTGGCGCTGCTGTTGGTCCCGTTGGCGGCCATCGTTCCTGGATACGCCACTGGGCCTGCACTGGTCATGGTGGGACTCTTCATGATGAAAGAGGTCCGGAGGATCAACTTCGACGACCTCCAAGAGGCCTTTCCTGCGTTCATCATCATGGTGATGATCGCCCTCAGTTACAATATCAGCACGGGCTTGGCCTTTGGCTTCGTTGGCTTCGTTGTCATCAGGCTGCTGTCAGGCAGAGGCTCGGAGGTCAGGGCTGCCATGTGGCTGATTGCTGGCCTGTGCGTGCTGTATCTGACGATGGACAAGCTGCCACAATGGTTGTCCAGTTTGAGGGGTTGGAGGTTGCACTCTTGAAGACAGGGATGGTGGATAGCTTGGGCATCTGTGCCGTGGCCGATGGATGGACGCGGCTGTTCAGCTACGAGGTCGTCAGCGGCAACGCGTTGTGGCGATTTCTGGTGGTCTTGGCCGTGGTAGCCCTGACGCTGGTCGTCGGCCGCATCGTGCAGCGGTCGCTGCTGTTCTACGCTCAGTCCGCGGTCAAGCGGAAGGGCGAGAACCATGCAACCATCGCAGTCCGGTGCCTGGCCAATCCCGCCTACGTGGCCGTGTTCGCCATCGGCATCTTCTGCGCCAAGCTGCCGCTCATCCTTGGCATGGAGATCAGCGACATCTGGACCTCTGTTAGCCAGACGATCGGCGTGGTGGCCCTGACGTATGCCTTCTACAGGCTGGTGGACGTTGTCGAGTTCGGCCTGCTCCGCCTCGCGAGCAAGACCGAGACGCGGTTCGACGACATGCTGGTGCCGGTCATCGAGAAGAGCCTCAAGGTCGTGATCGTCATCGTCGCGGTCCTGCTGGTCTGTGAGCACCTCCTGGGCCAGGACAAGGTCAAGTCCCTGCTGCTGGTGGCAGTCGTGTGCGGCATCCCCGTGGCCCTGGCCGCCAAGGAGACCATCGCAGACTTCTTTGGCTCCATGGCGATTTCCGCAGACCGGCCCTTCGACATGGGTCATCTGGTAAAGATCAACGACTATGAAGGGGAGGTGGACGACGTGGGCTTTCGGTGCACGCGGCTGCGGACCCTGGACGGACACGTGATCACCATCCCGAACCGGACCGTGGCTGAATCGATCGTGGAGAACATCGGCGCCCGGCCCTACATCCGGCGGGTCGCCAACATCACGATCGCCTGCGAGAATGGCCATGAGAAGGCCGCCCGTGCAGTCGAGGTCATCAAGGAGATCCTCTCGCCCATCCACGAGCTTAACGCGGTGCCGGACCAGCCGCCCAGGGTCTACTTCAGCGACTTCACGGATGGGGCACTCAGCCTCTCGTTGAGCTACGTCGTCAAGCCTGCTGACCCCTGGTTCTTCCAGGAGGTCAATGAGCGGGTGAATCTCGAGATCATGAAGCGGTTCGAGAAGGAACGGATTGTCTTTGCCTATCCGACACAGACCGTGTACCTGAAGAAGGAGTCGTAGAGGACATGACAGGTTATCGAAGGAGCGGTTGGCCGGTCGCAATGTACTGGATCCTGGCAGTAGGGGCCCTGGTGGCTAGTGGTGCGGTCTATCGTGCACTGGCCCCTCGCTGGCAGGGCACGGGTCAGAAGACCATCAAGCTGCCCGTGCCGCTCGGCGAGTTCCCCCTGAGCGTGGTCGGATGGACCGGCACCGAGGCCCCCATTCAATCGCTCACGCAGGAGTACATGCGTCAGAACTTCGCGGACGACTACTTCAGCCGCCGCTACACCAACAAGACCGCAGACGCGGCCGTGAACCTGTACGTCGTCTACTGCTCGTCGCGGCCGGCCGGCATCCAGGGACATCGGCCGGGAGTCTGCTATCCCGGCAGCGGCTGGATTGCGGACAGCGCAGATCCCTCGGAGTTCACCTCCGCCAGGGGCGCCAAGGTCCCATGCCTGATCGAGAGATTTCACAGGCCTGCGCCCAACTACCAGGAGGTCGTGGTCCTCAGCTTCTACATCGTCAATGGCCAGACCACGGCCAAAGAGGAGGACTTCTCCGGCATGATGGGGCGAAATCCCAACATCAGTGGCGACCCCGCAAAGTACGTGGCCCAGGTCCAGATCAGTTCACCCTATGAGAACTCGATCCGCAAGGCGGCCGTTGACCTGTCAGACGTGATCCTCGACTACCTGCCCGGAAAAGACGGAAAGGTCAAAGCTGCCCCAGCAGCGGCGAAGCCCGCGGCCTCGCTGTAGCGGGTCGGCATTCGGTCGCTCGCGTTGCTCGCTCTTCGGTATGCGGTTTTCGCGAAGAGGGGCGAAGCCCCGACCGAAGAGCAAGTGCAACGAGCGCCCGAAGAGGGAGCAGAGCGACCGCCCGAAAACCGGGTCATTTCAATACGAGCAGCCAGAAGACGTTGGCTGCGCCGTGAAAGAGGATCGGCGCGAGGAGCCTGCCTGTTCTGGCAAAGAGCCATCCGAGGACCACTCCCGGCAGGAAGGTCAGGGCTGCCGTGATGCCTTCCTGCGCTGCCCAGTGAGCCAGTGCAAAGATCGCCGCTGAGACCAGGATCGCAGCCCAGTCGCCCCTAGTAAGCCTTTGCTGCAGGCGATCGCGGCCCCTGTCGATCGCGAGCCGCAGCGTCGACAAAACGTATCCCCTGAAGAATACCTCCTCCGCCAATGCCACGTACAGGAACTGGTACGTCACCCATGTGACGTAGCTGGAGGGCCTCCTCGATGGAATGGGTACGCTGATCCCCAGTCCGTGCGCCAGCCACATGATCAGGTATGTCACTGGAAATACGGCCGCACAGGTCAGCAGCACGAGCCACAGATCCGGCCGCAGGGTCTCCAGCCTGCAGATGGCAGGGGGGGCCTGCCCCCGGATGGCAAAGGGGACGATGCCAGCCGCCACCAGGAGTGCTGGGGTGACCCACCAGGACGCTGACAGGCCGGGCCGGTCAAGGGCCAGGAGGACGCCCAGGACCGCCAGGACGATCAGCCCCAATTCGGCCATCCGGGCTCCCCGACCCGTCAGCCAATTCTCGTGGTCATCGCAAGAAGGCATCTCTACGTATCCCCATATACGGGACCAACACTGAGCACCTGGACTTCTGGCCTGCCATTGTACTATTGAACCCGGATTGAGCCAGCCCCATCCTCTGTAAACAGGTCTACAATCTCGTACAAATGCGCTTGATCTCGCTGCCGGCAGTGGTATCCTTGAAGTCGAGGAGAGAAGCCTAAGGGCTGTCTCTACGAGGGAACCGCTATGGCTAGGCGATTGGCAAAGAGAGGGAACGTGGCGACCATTGAGACTGCCCATCCCGATGGATCCCCGAGCCTCGACCCACAACGCACAACTCACAACCAGAAACCAGCAACCGCCTTCACCCTCATCGAGCTTCTGGTCGTAATCGCCATCATCGTCGTGCTGGTCGCCATCCTCCTGCCGGGCCTCAGGTACGCCAGGGAGGCGGGCAGGCGGGCCGTCTGCATGGCCCACATGCACCAGATCCAGACCGCCTGGTACATGTATGCAGGGGACTGGAACGACCGCATCGTCAACGGCCAGGCATACACGATCATGAACAATGGCGTCGAGCTGGCCACCCATGCCCAGCGGCTGAACGAGGGCAAGCCGTGGCTGCTGGGCCACGGCTGTTCGAATGGGTGGGCCGATCGCAACTCCGCCCTGCAACACATGCGGAAGGGCGGCGGCCTGGGGCCGTACATCAGGGACACGGCCGTCTACCTCTGCCCAGCCCGATACCGCCACTCCATCAGCATCTGGGCTGACACCTACGCAACGAAATGGGCCTGTTCCTACAACATCTTCGCCTCGATGAACGTGTTCCATCCCGAGGAATGGGCCACGATAGACCGTGACTTCAGGGCCAAGAACAACGTGGGAAGAACCGTGCTCTTTGTTCGGAAGACCTCGGAATTGGTGGACCCCGGCCCATCGGCGAGGGCCGTGTTCATCGATGATGGCGGAGGACCCTGTCCCCTGGGCTGGATCTCAGGGGGATGGAGGCCGGGAGGCACCGGGAACGTGCTGTGGGGCGCGCCCGTTCACCACGGCAACGGAACAAACCTCTCCTTTGCGGACGGCCACGTGGAGTACTGGAAATGGCAAGAGGCCGAGACCGTCGCGTTGGGAAAGGCATCTGTGCCCGACGTCAACCATGCCGCCGAAGAGAGATGGCCTGCTTCGGCAAAGCCCGACGGCCCGGACTACGTCCGGTGGTTCAGGGCCATCTGGGGCAAGTGGCCTGCGAGCCGTTAAGGAAGGTGGGCAGAGCCCACCCTACGACTGGGGGCTAGCCCGAGATCGGGGCGTTGTCATCCCGACCGGAGTCCACCGTAGGTGGACGCAGTGGAGGGATCTATGGGATCAGTCCCGAAGGGGTCATCCTCCTCGCTTCTGTCTTCTGACTTCTGTCTTCTGGCTTCCTGCCCCAAGAGGCACGGCGATTGACGCTGGGGCTCTGGAGGTCTAGAATGACCGCCTGTCTTTTTCTGGTAGCATGATCCTCCATCATGGCAGGTGAGGCATATGGCACTAGTCAACGAGAACTATCTCAAGCTCAAGGCAGGATATCTGTTCCCTGAGATCGGCAGGCGGGTCAGGGCATTCAAGGAAAAGAACCCCTCTGCGTCTATCATCCGGATGGGCATCGGCGACGTCACGCAGCCGCTTGCGCCCGCGGTGATCGCAGCCATGCACAAGGCCGTGGATGACATGGCCAGCCCCGAAACCTTCAAGGGCTATGATGATGGTGGGGTGGGGTACGACTTCCTCCGCGAGGCCATCCGGGTCAATGACTTCGCGGCCAGGGGCGCGGACGTGGATGCGGATGAGATCTTCGTCAGCGACGGCGCGAAGTGCGATACGGGCAACGTCCAGGAGGTCTTCGGCCTGGACAACCGGGTCGCGGTGACAGACCCCGTATACCCCGTCTACGTGGACACCAACGTCATGGCAGGCAGGACCAGCCAGGCGACTGCGGCGGGCCAGTACGGCGGCATCACCTACATGCCCGCCAGTGAGGCCAACGGCTTCGTGCCCGATCCGCCCAAGCAGCCCGTAGACATCGTGTACCTGTGTTTCCCGAACAATCCCACCGGCGCGGTGGCGAGCCGTGACCGCCTGGCCCGCTGGGTGGACTACGCGCGATCGAACAAGGCCGTGATCCTCTTCGACGCGGCCTATGAGGCCTACATCGCGGACCCCGCGATCCCGCACTCGATCTATGAGATCCCGGCGCAAAGGACGTGGCCATCGAGTTCCGCAGCTACTCTAAGACCGCTGGATTCACGGGTGTGCGGTGCGCATTCGCGGTCGTTCCCAAGGCGCTCAGGGCCTACGCCAAGGACGGGTCCGCTGTGGACGTCAGGCCGCTGTGGTCCAGGCGTCACTGCACCAAGTTCAACGGCGTCTCCTATGTCACGCAGCGCGGTGCAGAGGCCGTGTACTCCAGCGAGGGCAAGGTCCAGGTCCGCAAGACCATCGACGTGTACATGGGCAATGCCAAGCTCATGCGGGAGAGGCTCGCGGCACTCGGCTACAAGGTCTACGGCGGCGCCAACGCCCCGTATCTGTGGGTCAAGACGCCCAAGGGAATCGGCTCCTGGGAGTTTTTTGACCTGCTGCTCACCAAGATCAACGTGGTCACCACTCCGGGCGCAGGGTTTGGACCTTCGGGCGAAGGGTTCATGAGGCTCACGGCCTTCGCCAAGCCCGAGCAGACGGCCGAGGCGATGGATCGGTTCGCAAGGCTTTGATGGCTACCACAGCTTATGTAGGTCTCGGCAGCAACCTGGGTGATCGACATCGCCTGATTCAACAGGGCGTTGACCTGATGCGTCAGGTCTCCGGCGTCACCGTGAGGGCGGTCAGCGATGTCATCGAGACTCCTGCCCTCGCAGGGGCGCATCAGCCCCCGTATCTCAATGCGGTCTGCCAGGTCGAAACGACTCTGGACGCCTATCGCCTCTTGGAGAGGCTCCAGGTGATCGAGTCGACCCTGGGACGGGTCCGTTCAGCCAAATGGGCGTCCAGGACCATGGACCTGGATCTGCTGGTCTTTGGCGATCAGGTGATCGACCTGCCGGACCTGAGGGTGCCCCATCCAGAGATGCACCTGCGGTCCTTTGTGCTGGAGGGGCTCAGGCAATTGGCGCCGGGGCTCGTGCATCCGGTCGTGGGAGAGACGGTTACGGAGCTGGCAGGCAGGCTCAATGGGCGCAGCTTTGCCAGGGACGCGGCTGTGCCGCAGCTCGTCTGCATTGCAGGCGCGATCGGTGTGGGCAAGACCACCTGGGCCCAGCGTCTTGCTGCGGCCATGGAAGGGCAGGTCCTGTGCGAGCCGTACGCCACGAATCCCTTCATGCCCGAGGTGTATGCGGGCGCAAGGAGCTGGGGCTTGACTCGCAACTGTATTTCCTCGTGAACAGGGCAGACCAGTTGGCGCCAGGCAGCCTGAAGCCGGGCCGTCTCTATCTGGCAGACTACCTCTTTGAGCAGGAGCAGATCTATGCCCGGCGCCTGCTGGATAGGCGCCAACTGGAGGTCTATGAGAAGATCTATCCCGCCTTCACGGACAGGGTTTGCAGGCCGGTCCTGGTGATCTGGGTCCAGGACTCCAGCCAGAGGTGCCTGGACCGGATACGCAGGCGGAGCCGGCCCTATGAGGAGGGGATACAGACGTCATTCCTCGATACCCTGATGCACGACTACCAGAGGCTCTTGGGTGATTGGAAGCAGTGCCCGGTCATGCGGGTCCAGGCCAACCTGCTGAACTGCCTGGTGGATGGAGACGTAGAGAAGGTCGAGGGACAGGTGAACCACTACGTCAAGGTTCAAAGCGAGGGCGGGTCATAGCTTATGGAGAAGACAGAGACCATTGCGGCAGTCCGGCGTCTGGTGGGCGCGGCGCGGCAAGGCAAGAAGAAGGTCGGGTACGTACCGACCATGGGAGCCTTGCACGCAGGCCATGCGTCGTTGATCGACACTGCGGCAGGGCGGTGCGACTTCGTGGTCGCCAGCGTCTTCGTCAACCCCACCCAGTTCGGGCCAAAGGAGGACCTCAGCGCCTATCCGCGGCCCCTGGAGACGGACCTGGCCTTGTGCAAGGCCCACGGGGTGGATGTCGTCTTTGCGCCTTCGGCCAGAGAGATGTATGGCGAGGGTGGTCTGACCTGGATCGACGTCGAGAAGCTCTCAGAGCCCCTGTGTGGCCAGTTCAGGCCGGGACATTTCAGGGGCGTCACCACCGTGTGCGCCAAGCTCTTCAACATCGTCCAGCCGGACCTGGCCTTCTTCGGCCAGAAGGACGCCCAGCAGGCCATCCTGATCCGGCGGATGGTGAAGGACCTCAACATGCCCCTTGAGATCGTGGTCTGTCCCACGGTCCGCGAGAGCGATGGACTGGCCATGAGCAGCCGCAACCAATACCTGAGCCCGACCGAGCGGACCCAGGCAGCCACGCTCTACAGGGCCCTTCGCCATGCCCAGGATCAGATCGCTGCCGGCGTGCGAGACGCGGCCCGGCTGACCGCCGCGATTGCGGAGATCCTCCATCAGGCGCCGGGCATCCAGATCCAATACGCGAGCATCGTGGACGCAGAGTCACTCCAGCCTGCAGATCCGGTGGCGGGCAGGGTCCTGGTGGCCGTGGCGGTCAGGCTGGGTACAACGCGGCTGATCGACAACATTGTGGTGGACGCGGGGTGAATACGGCATATAATGGCTGCCCGGTTTCAAGCTGAGTGTCTCGCAGGATTTGGGTGACGGGATTCTAACGCATGTTCATCAAGGTACTGAAGAGCAAGCTTCACAGAGGTGTGGTGACCGATGCCAAGCTGCACTATCCGGGCAGCATCGCGATCGATGAGTCTCTTATGAAGGCGGCAGGGATCATCCGCTACGAAGCGGTCTTGGTGGCAGACCTCAACAACGGCAATCGCGTCCAGACCTACGCGGTTCCCGCTCCAGCGGGCGGTGGAAAGATCGAGATCCTGGGCGCGGCAGCACAGCGGATCCAGGCCGGAGACATCATTATCATCATGGCCTTTGGCTATTGTACGAACCAGGAGGCGGCAGAGCTCAAGCCCAAGGTCATCGTGCTGGATGACCGGAACCACATCGTGGGTGGCTCTGACCGCTAGCTCACAATTTCATGTTTCCCGAACTACTGAGAATCCCATTTACCGACCTGACCATCAAGAGCTACGGCACCTTGATGGTCGTCGGCTTCCTGGTAGCCGTGCACGTCCTCAGATGGCTGGGCCGGCGAGAAGGTATTGATCCGATCCTGATCACCAACGCCTCCTTGTACTCCCTGATCGCAGGGATCGTGGGCGCCAGGATCTTCTACGTCCTGCACTATCCCGAGCAATTCCAGGAAGGCTGGCTTTCTGTATTCAAAATCTGGCGAGGCGGACTGGAATTTCTCGGCGGCGTATTCCTGGCCGTCGCCGTGCTCATCGCCTATCTGGCCTACCACAAACTGCCGCTCCGCAAGACCCTCGACGTGCTGGCCATCGGCCTTATGGTGGGTCTGGGCTTTGGCAGGATTGGGTGCTTCCTGAACGGCTGTTGTTTCGGAAGGCCCTCGGACCTGCCCTGGGCAGTGCGGTTCCCCTACAACTCCTTTGCCTATGTCAGCCAGATCAACGCCAATCCGCAGCGGGGCAGGCCGGAGCCGCAGTTGCTCCTGCCTGAAAGCACGTATGGGGATTTCAACGATGAGTACGGCAAGTGGCACCCCAAAGCCCTGGCCAGCCTGACCGAAGGCCAACGCCAGGACGTGACACACGGCAAGTGGCAGTGCCTGCCTGTGCAGCCCACGCAGCTCTATGAGTCAGGCATGGCCTTCACGGTCGCCCTTCTGCTGTACCTGTTCTGGAGCAAGGGCCAGAGACTCAGGAGGCTGGGGCAGGCCAACGTCTGGGCTGCCAGGAGCGGATTGACCATGGCCTTCATGTTGGCGGCCTATGGGGCTGTCCGATTCCTGCTCGAGCTGCTGCGAGATGACAACCCCTTCGAGTGGATGCGATTGACCATCTCGCAGCTATTGAGCATCGCCATGATCATCGTGGGAATCGGTCTGATCGTGACGTTCGTCTTCGACAAGAGCCGTAGTCGGGTAGACAGGTAGTCACGTATAGCTACCAGGCCGCGAAGCGGTCGATACTACCAGGGCGACGCCCGATTCTACCTGGCTATTGCTTTCCGCCGGCGCACCGGGCATAATCTGGGTTCCATGGCAGAACCCAAGCTCGATGCCTTGACTGCCTCCCAAAGGGAGGCTGTTTCTCATAGAGAGGGGCCGTTGTTGGTGATTGCAGGGCCGGGTAGCGGCAAGACCCGGGTGATCACGTACCGGATCGCAGCCCTCATCAACACCGGTGTGTGGCCGCGGTCCATCTGTGCCATCACCTTTACCAACAAGGCGGCTGAGGAGATGCGACTGCGGGCGATCGCCCTAGGTGTCCCGGCAGGGGCCCAGATCAGCACCTTCCACTCCCTGTGTGTCCGTCTGCTCAGACAGTATGGCCAGGCCGCGGGCGTGCAGCCCAGTTTCAGCATCTACGACACGTCGGACCAGTCCAAGTGCATCAAGCAGGCCCTCAAGGATTGCAGCCTGGACAGCACCAGCTTTCCGCCCGGCCGCATGCTCGACGCCATCTCTACGCTCAAGAACAAGCTGGTGACGCCAGAGGCCTTCTCCGGTGACGCGATGGACTTCTTCTCCAAGAACCTGGCCAAGGTCTACACGCAGTACCAGACCCTGCTCGCCCGGCTCAATGCCCTGGACTTCGACGACCTCCTCGCCAAGACCGCGATCTTGCTGGAAGGCCGGGCGGAGATCCGCGAGGAACTGGGCAGGCGGTTCCAATACCTGCTGATCGACGAGTACCAGGACACCAATCACGCCCAGTACCGGATCGCCAAGGCGATGGCCAGCGCTCACGGCAACATCTGTGCGACCGGCGACCCCGACCAGTCCATCTATCGCTGGCGGGGCGCGGATATCCGCAACATCCTGGCCTTCGAGCGGGACTGGCCCAGTGCCAAGGTGGTCAAGCTGGAAGAGAACTTCCGCAGCGCTGCAAATATCCTGAAGGCCGCGGACCAGTTAATTGCCCGCAACCGACAGCGCAAGGCCAAGCGCCTGGTCCCCACCAAGCCCGACGGTGCGCCCATCGATTTGATCGTGTGTGAGGACGAGTCCGATGAGGCCTTTACCGTCGCCCGCAAGATCAACGATCTGGTCAAGGCCGGCGAACCGCTGAACAGCATAGCCGTGTTCTACCGCGTCAATGCCATGAGCAGGCCCCTGGAAGAGGCCTTCATCCGGCAGCGGATCCCCTATCAGGTCGTGCGTGGGGTGGAGTTCTACAACCGCAAGGAGATCCGCGATCTGCTGGCCTACCTGAAGGTTCTGGTCAATCCCCAGGATGAGGTGGCCCTGCGGAGAATCATCAACGTGCCGAGCCGCGGCATTGGTGACGTGACCATAGAGAAGGTCGTGGCCTACGCGGCTGCACAAGGGATCGGCCTGTATCAGGCCTTGACCCAGGCCAGTCAGATTGAGACGCTGAGCGCAGGCGTCAGGACCAAGCTGACCGGTTTTGCGAGCAGGATGGAGGCCCTCCGTAAGGACTTGACCGGCCTGGTTGCGCCCCTGATCACCAGGGTCTTTGCGGAGTCGGGACTGGAGGCGTCCCTGAAAGAGGCGGGGCGGGAGGGCGAGGACGCACTGGAGAACTGCGAGGAGCTGATTGGCGCTGTCGGACACTATGACCAGCAGGCCGAGTCGCCCAGCCTGCTGGACTGGCTCCACCAGATCTCCCTCTTCAGCGACGCGGACAGCTACGATGGCTCATCCCAGCGGGCTGCCCTGATGAGCCTGCACGCAGCCAAGGGTCTGGAATTCGACCACGTGATCATTTTGGGCCTGGAGCAGGGCCTGCTGCCCCATGAGCAGAGCATTCAACAAGAGGAGGAGATCGAGGAGGAGCGGCGGCTCTTGTTCGTGGGCATCACCCGCGCGAGGAAGTCCCTGTACCTGACCCGCTGCCGATACCGCATGATACGAGGCCAGACCCTGCGGACCATCCCTTCGCCTTTCCTCTTCGAGCTGGGCATGCAGGATTTCGCATCCGAGGCCAGGGATGATCAGGACGAGGTTCGCGAGCCCGAGCCTCGCTACGATCCCGATCCCCGGTACGTGCACGACGAGCCGGAAAAGGCCCCGTTTAACAAGGGGGAGATGGTCAGGCACAAGACGTTCGGTCTCGGCCGGGTCGAGGGCTTCACAGACATGGGCGAGGACAGCCTGGTCAGCGTGCGTTTCCATTCCGGCCAGACCAAGACCCTGATGCTGAAGTACGCCAAGCTGGACAAGGTCTGAGACTTCGGAACACAGAACTCAGAACACAGAACCCAGGACTGGGCCGACATCCAGGAGCATTCAGGTATCATGTCCCTCTTCAGTGAGATTGAGCGTATTGCCAGGGAGCTGCGGCCCGGCTAGACTGGGACATAGAAAGGGCTGCGTACATGGGTGTCAATGACCTACTGGGGCCGTATCGGGATCAGATCCTGGCGATTTCCTCTATGAAGGAGTCTTTCGTGTCCAACGGAGTGTCTAGGAGTTCAGTTCTCCTTGTCGCGGGATCGTTCGTCCTCTGGGCCTGTACGTGTGCCTATGCCCATCAGCCGATTGAGGTGGCCTCGCCCAATGGCCAGGTGAAGGTGAAGCTGGCCATTCGCGACCGGCTGGAGCCCTATCCTGCGGGCAGCCGCCTGTACTACTCGGTGTTCGTCGCAGGCAGGCCCGTGATCCTGGACTCGCCCATGGGGGTGGAGTTCCGGAACATGCCTCCGCTGGCCGTCGACCTGTCCATCAAGGAGCAGTCCCGCCAGACCATCGATGAGGCCTGGCAGCGGGTCTGCGGGAAGAGCAAACAGGTCAGGAACCACTGCAACCAATTGCGTATCCTGCTGGAGGAGGTCGCCGCGCCCGTGCGAAGGCTCGAGCTGCTCGTTCGGGCCTACGACGATGGCGTCGCGATGCGCTATTCTCTGCCCAGGCAGAAGTCCATCGGCCAATTCAGCCTGGTCGGCGAGCGCACCTGGTTTCGGTTCGCGGGCAATCACACGGTGTGGGCCGCCAACTACGGCGGGACAGTCTCGGCCCAGGAGTCGGAGTTCAGGCGGGCCAGGCTCTCTGACCTGAGTGGCGACGAGGTGTACGGCCTTCCCCTGCTGGTCCAAGTCGACTCCCAGCTCTGGGCCGCAATCACAGAGGCGGACCTGGACGACTGGGCGGGCATGTACCTGACCCGGGTGCCCGGATCGCCCAACACGCTCGTGACGTCTCTGGCCCCGAGGCAGGACGATCCCACGATCTGCGTCAAGTCCCAGTCCCCTCGATCCTCGCCCTGGCGGGTGATCCTGATCGGCCGGCGGCCCGGCGATCTCATCGAGTCGGACCTGATCGACAACCTGAACCCACCCTGCAAGATCAAGGACACCTCTTGGATCAAGCCCGGGCGATGCGCCTGGGACTGGTGGTGGTGCGGGAAATATGCGCCCGACGCCAACTTCCCCTTGGGCCCGAACACAGCCACCATGAAGTACTTCATCGACTTTGCCGCCTCCATGGGATGGGAATACCAGCTCGTGGATTGGCAGTGGTATGGCTCGCCCTTCGATCCCAACACGGACGTCACGCGATCGAGTGCGGACATCGATATCCCCGAGTTGGTGGCCTATGCCAAGGACAAGGGTGTGCGGCTGTGGCTGTGGCTGTTCTGGGAGAAGGCGGACAAGCAGCTCGACCAGGCCCTGGACCTCTACGAGAAGTGGGGGATCGCGGGCATCAAGATCGACTTCATGAACCGGGACGACCAGGACATGGTCAACTTCTACCACCGGGTCGCCAGAAAGGCGGCAGAGCACAAGCTCCTGGTGGACTTCCACGGGGCCTACAAGCCTACGGGTACGGGCCGCACCTGGCCCAACCAGATCACGCGAGAAGGGGTCCTGGGCAACGAGTACAACAAGTGGTCCAACGGAGTGACACCCGAACACTGCCTGACCCTGCCCTTCACGCGGATGCTCGCGGGCCCCATGGACTTCACGCCAGGGGGGTTCCGCCACGGCACCCAGTCCACGTTCAAGGTGGTGGGGGGGGATGCGCCGCGCCGATGGTCATGGGCACACGGTGCTTTCAGCTTGCGATGATGGTGGTCTACGACAGCCCCCTGCAGGTCCTCTGTGACAGCCCCCATGCCTACCGCAGCAGCCCGGCGGGCGTGGATCTGCTGAAGATCGTGCCCACCACCTGGGATCAGACCAAGGTCCTGGCCGGCGAGGTCGGCCAGTTCATCACCGTGGCCCGGCGGTCTGGAGAAGGCTGGTACGTGGGCAGCATGGCGAGCTGGAGCGGCCACACCCAGGAGATCTCCCTGGATTTCCTGGGCCCGGGCGTGTATGACGCCACGATCTGGGCCGACGCAGCCGATGCCAACGAGGCTCCGGAGAACCTCGTGAGGGAGACCCGGTCTGTCACCCGCCAGGACAGGATCTCCGCCCGGATGGCCCACGGGGGCGGACACGTCATTCACCTCCGGCCCCAGCCGAGCCACACCCCTTGACCGCAGGGCCGATTTCCCGTCTAATACGGACTCGTTGTGGCCAAAGAACGCAAGATTCCCTGAGGTGAGTCAGAATGAAGATCAGCCAGCGAGCACAGAGTGTCCCGGCGTCGCCTACACTGGCGGTAACTGCAAAGGCCAATGAGCTGAAGGCCAAGGGTGTGGATGTCGTGGGCTTCGGGGCAGGGGAGCCCGATTTCGATACGCCGGAGTACATCAAAGAGGCTGCCATCAAGGCCCTCAAGGAAGGCAAGACGAAGTACACGCCCGCAGTCGGCATTATCGAGCTCCGCAAGGCCATTGCCGAGAAGCTCAAGAGGGAGAACAACCTCGCGTACCCGCCCGAGCAGATCGTCGTCAACATCGGCGGAAAACACTCGGTGTATGAGGCCATGCAGACGATCTTGGACCCTGGCGACGAGGTGCTCCTGCCCTCGCCTTATTGGGTGACCTATCCCGAGGCGATCAAGCTGGCCGGAGGGGTGGTCAAGGTCATGCCGACGGACATGAAGAACGACTACAAGGTCACGCCGGATCAGCTCAAGAACGCGATCACGGCCAAGACCACGATGTTCGTTCTGAACTCGCCCAGCAATCCGGGCGGATTCACGTACACGCCCGAGGAGCTGGCTGCTCTGGCCCAGGTGCTGGAAGGCACCCAGGTCTGGGTCATGTCCGACGAGATCTATGAGAAGTTGATCTACGGCAAGACGCGGTTCGTCAGCTTCGCGGCCCTCAGCGATGACGCGTTCAAGCGGACTCTCACGCTCAATGGATTCAGCAAGGCCTTCTCCATGACCGGCTGGCGGCTGGGGTATACGGCAGGGCCCCTCAATGCCCTGAAGGCCATGGCCTGCATGCAGGACCACATGACCAGCAACCCCGTGACCTTTGCCCAGTACGCGGCCATCGCCGCCCTGGGCGGACCGGCCCATGAGGCCATCGAGAAGATGCGCGTGGAGTTCGAGAAGCGGGCGAAGTTCATGGCAGAGCGTCTCAACGGCATCAAGGGCGTGGAATGCACTGAGCCGACGGGCGCCTTCTATTGCTTCCCCGACGTCTCTGCGCACTACGGCCGAACCCTGAATGGCGCACGGATCACCGGAAGCATGGACTTTGCCCAGATCCTCCTGGAGCAGGCCAATGTAGCCGTAGTACCGGGTTTGCCTTTCGGGTGCGACAAGAACGTCCGCCTGAGTTTCGCATGCTCCATGGAGCAGATTGCCAAGGGACTGGATAGGCTGGAGAAATGGCTGACGAAATAGCGAAGGAACCGGTCGGCCCATCCGACCGCCGCGTTTTGAAGGTCTTGATGCTGGCCGTGGCGTGGCTGGCCATGATCGTGTTCGCCTGCCACGCCTGCACCCGCATGGTGGCTGCAGGCGACACGTGGGTGGCCATGGCCTGCGGCCGGCACTTCGTCAACCACGGCGTCAACACGGTTGAGCCCTTCAGCGCGAACTCACACAAGCCGGGCCCCACCGCCGAAGAGGTCAAGACCTGGCCTGATTGGGCGCGGTGGGTCACCGACAAGGTCGGCCTCAAGACGATCAAGGCCATCCACCCCACAGGGTGGGTCAATCAGAACTGGCTGACCCACGTCATCTTCTATTGGCTGACCACCACGCTCGGCTCCGAACAGGAGCCCTATTACGACGCCTTGGTCGTGTGGAAGGTCGCGATCTACCTGTCGGCAGTGGCCGGCATCTACGCCTTGGGCCGAATCCTGGGCGCCCACCCGCTCCTGGCCGCAGCCTCGGCGTGCTTTGCCGTATTCGTGGGCAGGTCCTTCCTGGACATCCGTCCTGCCGGATTCTCGAACCTGCTGGTGCCGGTCTTCATCCTGATCCTGGCCCTGGCCACGTACAGGAACATCCTCTATCTCTGGCTGATCGTGCCCGTGACGGTCTTCTGGGCCAATGTCCACGGTGGCTACCTCTACGTGTTCATCATGCTGGTCCCCTTCATCGGGATGCACCTCATCTCGATTCCCTTCAAGAGAAGCCTGGTCTCGATCGGCTGGAAGGGACTGGCCCACGCAGCCGCAGTGTACGTCGTGGCCTTCGTGGCCATGGTGATCTTCAATCCCTTCCATCTGACCAACCTGACGCACACCTTCGTCATCAGCCTGAGCAAGAACGCAGAGCGATGGCGGGACGTGCACGAGTGGCATCGGGCCTTTGACTGGTCCAATCCAGTGGGTACCGCCGTGCCCTTCCTGGTCATGTTCGCGATCGCGTGCCTGACCCTCGTGACCTGGATCGTGGTCCGCGTCGCGGGCAGGCCCTCCGAAGAGCCCGTGAGGGGCAAGGCTGCCAGGAAGAAGACCGATCAGGACTCCTATCAGTGGCCCCGGATCGATCTGGCGATGTGGGCGATCGCGGCCATGACGATCTACATGGCCCTTCGCTCCCGCCGATTCATCCCGATAGCGGCCTTCGCGGCGTGTCCGGTGGTCGCCTCGATGATCCAGCAGACCGTGGGCTCCATCCTCGCAGCGACAGGGCTCCGGCGATGGGGCCGCATCTCCCAGCAGACCGTGAACGTGGCCGCCTGGCAGGCCGTCGTGCTCGGCCTGGGTGGGGCCTTGGTGGTGGGGAGTCTCTGGTATCTGGCCTTTGGAGGATGGCTCTATCTGCCCATACCCGACCGCCCCGAGATGCTGCAGCCTCGGGTGGAGCTCCTGATACCCGGGGTCATCCTGGCCTTTCTGGCCGTGCCCCTCGCGGCCTTGTTCTACTTCAGGCCCAGGACTGCAGGGGACCTGCGACCCGAGGCCGAAGCAGAACGTCCCCAGACCGCAGCGGCACCTGCAACGTGGCTCGCGGGTGCTCTCTTGACCCTCTTCGTGTTCGGCTTTGGCGGGTGGGCAGCCTACAAGTTCAAGTACGTATACATGGACCCCTGGCCGCCGGACGGAATGCGGACCTCTGTGTTCATGCGGATGACGGCCTCCTTCCTCAAACCCTTCGAGGCCTGCCAGTTCATCCGGGACAACCACATGACCGGGAACATGATGAACTACTGGACTGAAGGCGGGTTCATCGCGTGGGGCGAACAGCCCGATCCCAACACCGGCAAGACGCCGTTGCAGTTGTTCATGGATGGTCGCGCCCAGGCGGCGTATGACACCCGCGCATTCGACGAGTGGTCGTACATCTGGGCGGGAGGCGATCCCGTGCAGCAGGCCGTGGCCAGGGGCAAGGCCCTCACTGCCGCAGACTATACCCAGGTCGGCCAGTGGATCAGTCAGCGTCTGAGGCTTCGCCACGTGTGGGTTAGCCTTGTGCCTGCCCAGCAGTTCGACTCGGCCTTCACCCGCGGCCTGGAGGCGAGTGCCGACTGGCCCGTGGTCTACGTCGACACCGATCAGCGGATCTATGCGGACATCAGGACTGAACAGGGCAGGCGGCTCTTTGAAGGGATCGCGACGGGCCAGACCGTGTGGCCAGATGAGTTCACCAAGGAGCTGAATCTGGCCTTCCACGAGCTGATCTACGATCCCACTCCTGGGGTCAAGGCCACGGCCCTGCAGCATGCCATCGCCGCGTACAGGGCCTATGCCTCTCCCGTGGCGATGCTGGCCATCGTAAACTACGGGGATCGGTACCCCGACCTGAGACCCCAGATCAAGGCCTTTTGCGATCAGCAGGCCCAGGACTTCCAGGCCCACGGGGATCAGTACCGAAACCAGGATGGGTACCGGGCGAGGCTGGAGAGCCAGAGAATGGTGGCCGAGTACCTCGCCAGGGTCGCCAACCAGTTGAAGAACCCGCAGGCTGTGCAGGCCTACGTGGACAAGGCCGCGGAGTACCGCGCAGAGCGGGAAGAGCTGACCGATCTAAAGAGGTGGTAGGCTGTGGACGGCTTCGATCGTGCACAAGGAAGAGACTCGAATCGGCCCTCGCCGGTCTCGATCAGCGTATTCTTCCCGTGCTATAACGAGGCAGAGAACATCGGCCGTGTGACCGCGGAGGCCGTGAAGGTCCTGGAGGCCCTCAAGGCCGACTACGAGATCATCCTGGTCAATGACGGCAGCCGCGATCAGACCGGCCAGGCAGCGGACAGTCTGGCCGCCTCCAACCCGCGGCTCCACGTCGTCCACCACCCCACCAACCAGGGATACGGCGCTGCCCTGCGGTCCGGCTTCAAGGCCGCAACCAAGGATCTGGTGTTCTTTACGGATGGAGACGGCCAGTTTGACCTGGCTGATCTTCCGCCCTTTCTGGATCTCATCAAACAGGCGGACATGGTCTGCGGGTACAGGGCACATCGAAGTGACCCCTGGATGAGAAAGCTCAACGGCTGGTGCTGGACCCAGCTCGTCTGTCTGCTCTTTCGGCTCAGGATACGGGATATCGACTGCGCCTTCAAGTTGATGCGCAGGCAGGTGCTGGAGGGTATGGAGTTCTTGAGCAGGGGGGCCCTCATCTCCACTGAGTTGCTCGCAAGGGCGTCCCGCAAGGGCTGCACGATCGCAGAGCGACCCGTCAGGCACTATCCCAGGCGAGCCGGCCAGCAGACGGGCGCGAACTGGCGCGTGGTGATCCGGGCGTTCAAAGAGCTGCTTCAACTGCGTCGGCGGATCCTGGGAAAGACCTGACGAACCTCCGCCTGCCGCCTTGGCATCCGACTCGCCGGCAGGCCCATGGACCCATCATGAGTGATCCATCAGGCAATCTGAATCTCTTCGTATACGGCTCGCTACGGGACAGCGTCGTGTTCCGCTCCATCTGCGGCCTGGGCTTTACCCGCAAGGCCTCGCGTGTGGATGCCTCCACGCTGTACGCGGAGCTGGCCTTTCTCTCAGGATACCGGAGGGTCAGCCCTGACAACGTCTACTATTACGCCGTGTCTGCGGCTGCCTCCCGGATTGAGGGGCTTGTCATCCACAGCGTTCCGCCTGCGGCGCTGGAGGAGGTCGATCGGTACGAGGGCAGGTACTACAAGAGAGACTCGGTGACCGTTCATACGGCCAAGGGCCCGATGCGGGCCGAGGCCTACCTGGTGAGCCCTGAGTCCATGCAGAAGCAGTTCGGAGACCGGTTCCACGTCAACCTGATCCATGAGCTCTGGCTTCGCAAACGGATCGGCCAGTTCATTCGGAGGCGAACCCGGCCCGGTGAGCGGAGTACGGATGCTCAGATCGAGCGACAGGCCGATCGCGAGCTCCTGGCGACGACCGAGCGGGACTTGGTCATAGCCCACTACGGCACCGAGTCGATCAGTGACTACTATCTGAAGCACCAACTGGACAAGCCCAGACCCAGCATCAAGGCCCTCCAGGACGACTCTCAAGCTAAACCCTTTATTCGTAACTACTTGGTGCTTGTGATCCGACAGATCCTGCTCAATCAGCTCGACGAGAAGCTCCAGGCCCAGTACCGTTTCGAGCTCGAACACATGACCACCTCGGAGCGGTATTTCAAGCGGACCATCAGCACCGTGGCGGCGCTGCAGATGATGAACCGCCACAGCCCCGAGGTGGACCGAATCATCGAAGAATGCCTCAAGACCATGCCCTTCGAGAGGCATGATCTGTTCGACTACGTCAAGTACGGCGTGCGTGCGGCAAGGAGCCTCTTCGAGCCGCGGCTGGCCAGGGCCACCATCGAGCGGATTCAGGCGAACCTGCAGGGCGGGTTGGTGCCGCTGGGCTGCGAGATGGAACTGAGCAACCTCGGCGCCGCCGCAGTCGAGCCTCCGCGGGGCGCCTCTCAGACGCTCGACCCGGTCTACGATGGGTTCAAGTACTTCTACGACTTCGGCCTGGACGTGCTGTGTTGGAAGCTCGGAGGGTACATCGACGACCATAGCGGCTCGGGCGACCGCTCCAGCAGGCGGGGCTTTCTGGAACTCGCGCCCGGACGGCTCAGCATCGCCGGAGACCTCTCGCGGCCTGCGACCGCAGACCCCTGGCTCCTCAATCAACTGATCCATGAGGTCACCAGCTTCTACGACGTGCGGCCCCACAGTCTCCACCTTTCGTTCCAGCTACGCCGTAGTCAGATCGGCAAGCAGCAGGTCCTGCCCCTGGACTTCGCCCAGTGCCTGTTGGCCCTGGCCGGCGGCCTGGAGCCCGGTCCTGACGGCAGATTGTGGCTTTCACGGCTGGGCCGCGACGAAATCATCCAGCACAGACCCATCGAGGAACTCGTCCTCGCCCGCACCAGCAAACGCAAGTGGCACTTCGGCACCGACCGCACCGACGGCCGGTCGAAGGTCAGAACCACGGCGCATGTGCAGCAATACAAGTTCATCAGACTCGACAAACGCTTCAATTACGAGCCCTTGATCCTGTGCCTGAAGGGCCTCCAGATGGCCTACAATCCAGGCGACTACCTGACGGCCGCGCAAATGGACGCGCAGCCCCGGCTCCGGGAGGAGTACGAGGAGCTCAAGCGGTGGGCCCGCCGGCCGACGCCGATATCATCGGACACGCTGGGTCGATTTCTCGACGCAGTGCACAGCGGACTGATCGTTGAGGGCCACCGCCAGCCGGTGCACAGCCTCCATTACATCTATTGGATCCTCAGCGCCACCAGCACCCAGATCCGGTTGTTCAATCAATGCGTGGAAGAAGGAGGGGCCGGGGACGGACTGCAGGGCTCGTGAGGAGGTCTCCTTGACGCTCTAGTGCAGGAAAAAAAATTATGCAAAATCCGGTCACCCGTATTGACGACAGACCGTAGAAGGCTAAAATAGCTTTTCTCGATACACGAACGTGTTCGAGAGTTGATGCTCATTGACAAGTTAACAGTGAAGCCAAAAAGACATGCAACGAAGGTGCGGGGCCCACACGGGATACGCCTGGTGTGGTGACCCCTTCAACGTGTAAAGCAACACAGCACTTTCGGAGCGTATGCCAAAGTGTTGAGCCTTTTAATTGACCATCCGCCGACGATCCAAGTCGAAGGCGGATTAGCCAAATCAAACTGAAGGGTTTGATCCTGGCTCAGAACGAACGCTGGCGGCGTGGCTAAGACATGCAAGTCGAACGGACTATCTGTTTGAGCAATCAGGTGGGTAGTCAGTGGCGAAAGGGTGCGTAATAGATAGGTAACGTACCCCACACTCCGGGATAGCGTCGCTAACCGCAAGGTTAGCTACCGAAAGGGGCGGTAAGACCGGATGATGTCAGTGGTTGCAGGACCACTGATCAAAGATTTATCGGTGTGGGAGCGGCCTATCTCCTATCAGCTAGTTGGTGAGGTAACGGCCCACCAAGGCTATGACGGGTAGCGGGACTGAGAGGTTGACCCGCCACATCGGGACTGAGACACTGCCCGGACCTCCACGGAGGGCTGCAGTAACGAATATTGGGCAATGGGCGAAAGCCTGACCCAGCGACGCCGCGTGCGGGAGGAAGTCCTTCGGGATGTAAACCGCTGTCAGGGATAAGAAAGTCCGCGTTTCGGGTCGGATTGATCTAACCCAGAGGAAGTCACGGCTAACTCTGTGCCAGCAGCCGCGGTAAGACAGAGGTGGCGAGCGTTGTTCGGTGTCACTGGGCTTAGAGCGTGTGTAGGCGGAAAGGTACGCGTCTTGTGAAATCCCCCGGCTTAACCGGGGAATTGCTTGACGAACTGCCTTTCTTGAGGCAAGTAGGGGTGCGTGGAACTCTTGGTGGAGCGGTGGAATGCGTAGATATCAAGAGGAACGCCGGAGGTGAAGACGGTGCACTGGGCTTGTCCTGACGCTGAGACACGAAAGCGTGGGGAGCAAACAGGATTAGATACCCTGGTAGTCCACGCCCTAAACGATGCCTACTAGGTTGTAGGGGTTCTGACGCCGCTACGGCCGAAGCAAAAGTGTTAAGTAGGCCGCCTGGGGAGTACGGTCGCAAGGCTAAAACTCAAAGGAATTGACGGGGGCTCACACAAGCGGTGGAGCATGTGGATTAATTCGAAGCAACGCGCAGAACCTTACCTGGGTTTGACATGCACGGATGGGTTCCTGGAAACAGGGTATTCTGCCCGCAAGGGTGAAACGTGCACAGGTGCTGCATGGCTGTCGTCAGCTCGTGTCGTGAGATGTCGGGTTAAGTCCTATAACGAGCGAAACCCCTGCCGTTAGTTACCATCGGGTCATGCCGGGGACTCTAACGGGACTGCCGGTGTTAAGCCGGAGGAAGGTGGGGATGACGTCAAGTCCTCATGGCCTTTATGCCCAGGGCATCACACGTGCTACAATGGCGACTACAGAGCGACGCAATACCGTGAGGTGGAGCCAATCGCAAAAAGGTCGCCCCAGTTCAGATTGTAGGCTGGCAACTCGCCTACATGAAGCTGGAATCGCTAGTAATCGCGTATCAGCCATGACGCGGTGAATGTGTTCCTGAGCCTTGTACACACCGCCCGTCAAGTGATGGGAGTCGGGAGTACCCGAAGTCGGATTGCTAACCCGCAAGGGAGGCGTCTGCCGACGGTAAGCCCGATGACTGGCACTAAGTCGTAACAAGGTAGCCGTAGGGGAACCTGCGGCTGGATCACCTCCTTTCTAGGGATACTAGAACGTGATGGGTCTTATTCCGTCGCGATTGTCAGGTACCTCGTTGCATTTTTGGCTCACTGTACTTGTTATCGAGGGCCCTGCCGCGAGGCAGGGCCTTATTTTTTTGCGCCAAGGACTGGCAGCGTCCAGGACCCGCGGTCAATCATGAATCCGCAGTCTGCAGTCCGCAATAGCGAGGCTTCCGCCTGGCAGGGCGATCGCACGGTCGGGCTGCCTGGGAATCGTTCTTGTTCTCTGCCGCGAATAGCGCTAATGCTCGCGAATGCTGGCGCGTGGGTGTGGGTATTGATAGCGTGGTGGCATCGCCGCCCGATCCAGGGCTACGCCGTGCCTTGGCGACCGTGTCGCCAAGGGCGGCCCACGCAGGGGGCTGCTCGTCCGAGCGACCTCGGACCGCATCCCACTACTCGGCCTCGATCTGGCGGCTTAGGCTGTGGGCGATACATCCCTTCCACAGATGAGGCTCCTCTTGGGACTGTCGTCAGGGGACTTAGCCCGCATTTCTCACCATTACTATTGAAAAAAGCTCCACTTTCTGCTATAAGTCTTTTGGCTTGAAAGAATTAGCAGCAGAAGGAAGGAGCTTTCTGATGACTACAGAGTGTACCAGCCAGCCGATCGTCCTGCAAGCAGGGAATGACCGAACTCTGGTGGGCCGCTTCAACGGGGGAACGATCTGCTCGGATGGCGGGGCCATCCTGCTCAGACAGGTTGAGCAGGCCACAGGCATCATTCGGCAGTTCGCGGCCTGCTTCACCGACCATCGTAACCCCGACCTGATCGATCACACCCTCTACGAGCTAATTGCCCAAAGGGTCTACGCCTTGGCCCTGGGATACGAGGACCTCAACGACCACGATGTGCTGCGTCAGGACCTGTTGCTGGCAGCCTTGGTGGGCAAGAAGGACCCTCACACGGAACCTCTGGCAGGCAAGAGCACCTTGAACCGACTGGAGCTGACGCCAGTCGGGGCTGACCACAACAGTCGCTACAAGAAGATCGTAGTGCATCGCCAGGATGTGGATCGGTTCTTCGTCGATGCCTTCATTCAGTCATACGATCGTCCCCCTGAGTGCATCGTCCTGGATCTCGATGCCACGGACGATCCGGTACATGGAGACCAACTGGGCAAGTTCTTCCACGGCTACTATGGCCACTACTGCTATCTACCGTTGTACATCTTCTGCGGTGATCACTTGTTGTGCGCCCGGCTACGGCCAGCGGATATCGACGGGGCCGCCGGGTCGGTCAAGGAGTTGGATCAGATCGTCACCCAGATCCGCCAGGCCTGGCCGCAGGTCCAGATCATCGTCCGGGGTGACTCGGGCTTCTGCCGGGAAGGAATCATGGCCTGGTGTGAGGGCCACCAGGTGGACTACGTGCTGGGTCTGGCCAAAAACGCACGGCTGATCCGAGAGCTTGGAGCGGAACTGGCCGAGGCCCGTGACTTAGCCAGGGTCACCGGTCAAGCAGCCCGGGTATACAAGGACTTCCAGTATCAGACCCTGGACAGTTGGAGCCACCCCCGTAGAGTCGTGGGCAAGGCGGAGGTCCTACCCCAAGGGGACAATCCTCGGTTCGTGGTGACGTCTCTTTCATCCGAGCAGAGGCAGGCCCAACCTCTATATGAAGATCTCTACTGTGGCCGTGGAGAGATGGAGAACCGCATCAAAGAGCAGCAGTTGTATCTGTTTGCGGATCGGACCAGTTGTGCGACGATGCGGGCGAACCAGACGCGGCTTTGGTTCTCATCGGTGGCGTATATGCTGATGGAGGCGTTACGTCGGCTGGGACTGAAGGGCACAGACATGGCCCAAGCGACGTGCCAGACGATCCGGTTGAAGTTGTTGAAGATTGGGGCCCAGATCCAGGTGACAGTCCGCAAGGTGTGGGTACTGTTGTCCCAGAGTTATCCGTATCAGGCCTTGTTCCGGGCGATCCACGAGAATCTTACCAGGAGCCAGAGATATCAACCGCTGCGTTGCTGAAAGGCAGGTGTTGTGTGAGGGGCATATGTCGATCGAGAAACCCGACGGAGCACGGGAAGGTTGGAGGTCTGCTCGGATGGGCCCCAACGGCAGGGTGTAGCGGGTCGAACCGCTGATCCAGCATCCGTTAGAGGGGCCCAGCAGTGCCCCAAAGGGTCACCGACTCACCGATGACGGCTGACAAGCCGCCTTCACGGCGAGCCCGGCGTCCAGCAACGGCCCCACGCCGCAGGGCTGTGAGAAATGCGGGTTAGCCGTACGCAAGCGAGCAAGCAGGACTCCATGGAGCGAGCTTGCTCGCGGAATGGAGGCCAGCGCAGCTCGCCCGGTACGCCACGGCGTACCGGTAGACGCGGAGCGTCGCGTACGGCGATGCTCCGACCCACTCAAACCTCTCAACCCGGCGACAGCCATTCGCGTCTATTCGCGTTCATTCGCGGCAAAGAACTCCTTCAGTTCTCTTCCTGCACGACAGGAGGGACTTTGCGTTCGCCCTGTTCCGCCTGGCGCAGCCTCTTGACGTCCGGGTGATTTCGCTTATGATCATGTGCTTATGATCACAACGTGGTCGTGAAGGGGAGAAGGAGGCAATCGTTGGAGGCCACTATCTTGAAGAAGGAGTTCGTGTTTGAGCCGCCGAGCCGGGACCCGGTGGGCAGTCTGCTTTACCAGGAGCACGTCCGACGAGCGACGGTCTGCCGCATGGCGCCTTTTGCCGGATACGTTATGCCCTTGTGGTTTTCCTCGATCAGCGAAGAACACAAGGCAGTCCGGACTGCGGCGGGCCTGTTTGACTGCACGCATATGGGCGTGCTTGGGCTGGATGGTCCGCAGGCCATGGGGTTTCTCCAGGCAGTCACCACCAACGATGTCTCTCGTCTCGATGTGGGAAAGGCCCAATACTCCTATGTCCTGGATGCAGACGGCGCGGTGCTGGACGACGTCATCGTGTACCGGAGGACGAGTCAGGATTTCCTCATGGTGGTCAATGCCGCCAACGAGGCCAAGATCAAGAGCTACTTCGACGGGCTGCTCGCTGATCGATGGATCATCGACAAGGACAGGCCGGATGCGGACGTGCCATTCAAGCCTGCACTGCGGGACATGCGTGATCCGGCCAGGGGCGAGACCGGGTTGGTCGACATCGCTCTGCAGGGCCCGAAGTCCCTGGAGATCATCGAGAGCCTGGCGGACGCCAACACCCTTTTCCTCGCCCAGTTGAGGCCGTTTCGATTCATTGAGACGACGATCCAGAAGATCCCGTGCGTCATCGCCAGAACCGGGTATACGGGCTCCCAGATCGGCTTCGAGCTGCTGGTGCCACCCATCCAGGTCTCGCCCCTCTGGAATCTCTTGCTTGAGAAGGGGAGTCCGATGGGCCTGCGGCCTTGCGGACTCGGTGCCAGGGACAGCCTGCGGATCGAGGCAGGGCTGCCCCTGTATGGCCATGAACTGGACGGCCCGTTCAGCATCTCGCCGTTTGAGGCCGGGTACGGCTGGGCCGTGAAGCTCGACAAGGGCTTCTTCATCGGAAGGGCCGCCATGGAGAAGGCCTCGTCGAATGGCCGGATGCAGGTCACCCGATTGCAGGTGCCGGGAGGCAAGGGCGTTCGTCCGATCCGGCCCAGCGACGCCGTGCTCAATGGCAAGGGGCGGTGCATCGGATGGGTTCTCAGTTGCGCAGGCGCAGGCGATGACCAGTTTGCCCTGGCCTATGAGGAGACGACCGACGCCGCAAAGGACGCGGGCGTAGGGATCTACTACCTGGCGCGCAACCCTGGACAAATCAAGCAAGGCAAACATCAGGCGGTGGCCAAGGGAGAGGTCCTTCAAGCGGATCTCCCGGGCCAACGGGTGGCACGGTTTGCCAAGTTCTAGTCGGAGAGGCATCATGGTTGTCAAAGGATTGTTCTACACCAAAGAACATGAATGGATCAAAGTCGAAGGGACCCGGGGAACCGTCGGCATCACGGACCATGCCCAGCAGATGCTGGGCGAGGTGACATTCGTCGAATTGCCTGCGGTCGGCGCCGCAGTCAAGAAGGGGGACTCGCTGAGCGTGGTGGAGAGCTCTAAGGCCGCCAGCGACGTGTACGCGCCTGCATCGGGCACGGTCGTGGAGGCCAACGCGAACCTGCAGTCCAGGCCGGAGCTGGTCAATCAAGGCTGCTACACGGACGGCTGGATCTGCAAGATGACGCTCACGGACCTTGCGGCAGTCAAGGGGCTGATGGATTCCAAGCAGTACGAGCAGTACCTCACCGAGTGCTGACCTGCAGGGTTTCAGGCACTGGGCTCCCAAGGACGAACGCGAGGTGAATCATGCCTTTTGTCTCGAATACTGCAGCTCAGCAGCGGCAAATGCTCGACCGGATGGGTCTGTCGATGGAGGATCTCTTCTCGGACATCCCCAAGGGCCTGAGGTCCGCCCCCCCGGACCTAGGACCCGGCCTCAGTGAGCAGCAGATCCGGGCCAGGCTGGCGGCGCTGGCGGAGAAGGACTCCATCGGCCTGACCTGCTTCCTGGGCGGTGGGTTCTACGACCACTTCATCCCTGCGGCCATCTACGCTATCCTGTCCCGTAGCGAGTTCTACACCGCCTACACGCCCTACCAGCCCGAGGTCTCACAGGGCACGCTGCAGGCCATCTATGAGTACCAGTCGCAGATCTGTCGTCTCACCGGAGATGGAGGTCTCCAACGCCTCGCTCTACGACGGGGGCACCGCGCTCTACGAGGCCATGATGATGGCCCTTCGCATCACCGGCCGCAACAAGATCCTTGTGGACGACAGCGTCAATCCGATCTATCGCGTCATGATCCATTCGTACACCCGGAACCTCAGCATCGATCTCGAAGAGACGCACTGCGTCGAAGGCCTGGTGGATCGCAGCCAGATCCGCTCCCGGCTCGACGGCGAGACCGCCGCGATCATCGTTCAGAATCCCAACTTCTTCGGCTGTCTGGAGGACTTCAGCGACCTGGCCGAGATGGCCCGCAGCCAGGGTGTCCTGCTGATCGTGTCCTGCTATCCCATCTCCCTGGGGATCGTCAAGACCCCCGGTGCGATGGGCGCGGACATCGTCACGGGCGAGGGCCAGAGCCTGGGCCTGCCGCTGTCCTTCGGCGGACCCTATCTGGGCTTCATGGCCAGCCGCAAGGAGCACGTCCGCAAGATGCCCGGCCGCATTGTGGGCCAGACCGTAGATCGGCAGGGCCGGCGGGCCTTTGTCCTCACCCTCCAGGCCCGCGAGCAGCACATCCGCCGCGAGAAGGCCACCTCCAACATCTGCTCCAACGAGGCCCTGTGCGCCCTGCGCGGCCCACGTCTACCTGTCCCTGCTGGGCAAGAAGGGGCTGCAGGAGACCGCCCAGGTCTGTGCAGACAGGGCCGAGCTACGCCTTTCAACGGCTGACCGCCATCCCCGGCGTCAAGCCGCATTTCAACGCCCGGTGGTTCTTCAACGAGTTCGTCCTGGACCTGCCCCGTGACGCCGGCGGACGTCATCGCCCAGCTTGATCGAAAAGGGCTTTGCCGCCGGCTTCCCGCTGGGCCGCTACTACCAGGGCATGGACAAGTCCATCCTGATCGTGCGTGCACCGAGAAGCGAACCAAGCAAGAGATCGGCATGCTGGCCGAGGCCCTGGAGGCTGTGCTATGAAACTGGTCTTCGAGAAGAGCGTCCCGGACCGCCGCGGGCCGTGCGGGTCTCGCCCAGCGACGTGCCCGACGCTCCGTCGACATCCGCAAGCCACTGCTGCGGCAGAGGCCCGCCGAGCTGCCCGAGCTCAGCGAGCTGGACGTGGTCCGGCACTTCACCGAGCTGTCCCGCCGCAACTTCGGCGTGGACACCAACTTCTACCCGCTTGGGCTCCTGCACGATGAAGTACAACCCCAAGGTCACCGAGCGGATCGCCGGCTACCCCGGCTTTGCCCACGCTGCACCCGCTGCTGCCGCAGCTGCCGCAGGGGCGGCATGCTCACCCAGGGCGCGCTGCAGATCCTGTACGAGACCGACCTGCTGCTGCGCGAGATTGCGGGCATGGCCGCCTTCACCCTGCAGCCCATGGCCGGCGCGCACGGCGAACTGACCGGCATGATGATCATGGCCGCCTACCACCGCGACAAGGGCAACAAGAAGACCATCGTGCTCGCCCCGACTGGCCCACGGCACCAACCCGGCCAGCGCGGCCATCGCCGGCTACGAGGTCGTGCACCGTGCCGACCAACGACCGGGGCACGTCGACCTCGGCCGCCTTGAAGAAGCTGCTCGGACCGACGAGGTGGCGGGCATCATGATGACCTGCCCCAACACCCTGGGCCTGTTCGAGCCGCAGATCCAGCGAGATCTGCGACCTGGTCCACAGCGTGGACGGCCTGCTCTACTACGACGGCGCCAACCTCAACGCCATCGTGGGCAAGTGCCCGGCCGGGCGACATGGGCTTCGACGTCGTGCACCTCAACCTGCACAAGACCTTCGCCACGCCCCACGGCGGCGGCGGCCCGGGCGCCGGCCCGGTGGGCGTGCAGGACAAGCTCCTGGACTTCCTGCCCATCTCGCATCGTGGCCAAGCGCGACGACGGCACCTACACCCTGGAATACGACCGGCCCAAGTCCATCGGCTACGTGGCGCCGTTCTACGGCAACTTCGCCGTCATCCTGCGGGCCTACGCCTACATCCTCATGCTCGGCCGCGAGGGCCTGGTCCGGGTGGCGGAGAACGCGGTGCTCAACGCCAACTACATCCGGCACCGGCTTGCGAGCCACTACGACCAGGCCTTCGACCGGCATCTGCATGCACGAGTGCGTGTTCAGCCCGCACCAAGCAGAGCGGACAACGGCGTCCACGCCTCGACATCGCCAAGGCCCTCATCGACCGCGGCTTCCACCCGCCGACCGTCTACTTCCCGCTCGATCGTCAAGGAGGCCCTGATGATCGAGCCCACCGAGACCGAGAGCCAGGAGACCCTGGACGCCTTCGTCGACGCCCTGATCGAGATCGCCGGCGAGGCCAAGACCAACCCCGCCAAACTCAAAGAGGCGCCTGTCACGACCTGCGTCTCCCGCCCCGACGAAACCGCAGCAGCCAGAAACCTGGACATCGCGTGCCTGCCATAGCAGGGATCGCGAGGCCCCACCTCAGCAGCAGAGAGAGTGTTGATCTGCCGCTGCCGGAAGATGGGATAGTAGGTAGGCTAGAAGGAAGGACGTCCATCGGTGATCGGTGGTCCGAAAGGGTGGAGATGTCGAGCGACCAGGCCAGAGAGATCAAGCAGTTGCTGCACGCCGCAGTCAACTTTCATCACCTGGCGATGCTCAACATCCACCACTACCTCAGAGACAACGTTGCGCATAGGCCACTCAAGGGCCTGGTCTTTAATTAATTAGTTATCAGGCAGGCGGAGAGACTCCTCGATCTTTGACCTGGATAGCTCAGTGGTCAAAGACCGGGCTTCACAATCCCGGTGCCATCTTCTCCTAGCCAACATACCGTCCGGACTGTATCCTATGACCCGTGGTCAGGAACCAGAGCCATGATTCTGGCGATCGCCGAAAGTCGCTCTATCAACGAGCGGCCTGACTGCGAAGGTGTCGGTATGATCAGAGGCAGCATGGGCTAAAGCCCATCCTACATCTTTCCAGGAGTCTTATGAGACAGATGACACTCGTCCGGGTTGCGGGGCTGATGGCGTCGTTTACTGCGGCGGCGATGGGAGCACAGGCTGAAACCAGGCCCCTTCAGTATGCGCCGGACCGCAAGGTGGACATCGCACACGTCAAGCTGGACGTGACGCCCAAATTCAAGGACCGGACCGTGGCGGGGACTGTGACGATCGAGTTCACGCCCATCGCCAGGCCTCTGTCCGAGATCAAGCTGGATGCGATGGACCTGAATATCTACAGGGTCTGGTCTGACGCAGGCCTGGCTGGCTGGACCTCCACGAAGGAGGACCTGACCGTGACCTTTGAGCCGGAGGTCGAGCCGGGCGCCAAGGTCCGTCTGAATGTCCTGTACGATGCCCAGCCCGAGCAGGGGCTGTACTTCCGAACGCCTGAACTGGGCTATCTCGCAGAGGACATGCACTGCTTCTCGCAGGGCGAGTCCAGAGAGGGCCGCTACTGGTTCCCGTGCTATGACTATCCGAATGAGCGGTTCAGCACTGAGGTCATCTGCCACGTGCCTGCGGACATGACCGTGGTATCCAACGGAAGACTGGTCGGCGAGCAGACGGATGCTGGGACCGGCCTCAAGGCGGTCCACTGGCGTCAGGACAAGCCCCACGTCAATTACCTGATCGCGATGGTGGCAGGCAGGCTGAAGAAGATCGAGGCCCGCCACGGCACTGTGCCGCTGGCCTTCTACACGCCCGCCACGCAGATCGGCCTGGCTGCCACGTCCTTTGAGGGGACCGAGGACATGGTCAGTTTCTTTGAGCAAGAGACCGGCGTGCCGTATCCGTGGGACAAGTACGACCAGGTGGCGGTCGATGACTTCGTGGCAGGGGGCATGGAGAATACCTCGCTCACCATCCTGACCTCGAATACCCTTTTTGTCCCTGAGATGGAGAACATCGACACCAGCACCATGTTGGTGGCCCACGAGCTGGCACACCAGTGGTTCGGCGACTACGTCACGTGCAAGGATTGGGCCAATGTCTGGCTCAATGAGGGGTTTGCCACCTACTACGAGAACCTCTATCAAGGCCACAGGTTCGGCCCCGCAGAATTCGGCTATGGCATGTTTCATGACAGCCGCAGGATCCTCAGCGATCCGGAGGCGACCCGGCCGATCTTCGACAGGGCCTACAAGTCCGAGTCCGAGCAGTTTGACTACCGGGCCTACCAGAAGGGAGGGTGGGTCCTACACATGCTCCGGGCAAGGCTTGGAGACGAGACCTTTCGCCGGTGCGTCCGCACGTACCTGACCCGCTACGCCCTGTCCACGGTGACGACCGAGGACCTGCGAAGCGTTGCGGAGGAGGTCTCCGGCCAGTCGCTGGACCGGTTCTTCGACCAGTGGATCTTTGGCCCAGGAGTGCCGAAGCTCAAGGTCACCTATGCCTGGTCTGACAAGACGCGGCTCGCCAAGATCTCTGTCCGGCAGACCCAGGCCGATGACGGCAAGGGCAGGGCCTTCGAGATCCCCACGCAGGTCAGGTTTGTCGTCCAAGGCCGGCCGGTCGACCGCGACCTCCTGCTGGACCAGCCGCAACAGGATTTCTTCTTCCCCTTGGCAGCAGAGCCGAACATCGTACGGTTTGACCCGAAGTACACGGTGCTGGCCAGCGTGGCCTTTGACGTGGCCAAGGCCGTGCTCTACGAGCAGCTCAGGCAGGACGACGATGCCATGGGCCAGGTCCTGGCGTGTCAGGCCTTGGCCAAGGAGAGCGACAAGAAGACGGTCGGGCATCTGGCCGACGCCCTCAACAGGGCGACCTTCTACGGCGTGCGCCAGGAGGCAGCCGAGGCCCTGAGGAAGATCCACTCAGACGAGGCCTTTGACGCACTGGCCAAGTCCGTCAAGCAGCCGGATGCCCGGGTCCGCAGGACGGTCGTTGAGTGCATCGGCGGTTTCTACAGGTCCACGGCCATGGCCAGCCTGAAGGCAGTCCTGCAAGCCGAGAGGAACCCCGCCATCATCGCAGAGGCACTCCAGGGCCTGGGCCGGTACGCAGACCCGGAGGTTCAGGCGATCCTTCGGCGGTCTCTGGAGTCCGAATCGTTCCGCAACCGTATAGCGGGTGGCGCAGTGGGCGGGATCACGACGTCAGGAGACCCGGTCTTTGTGCCTGATGTCATGAAGCTGATCCGTAATCGGCAGCAACAACTGACTGCCAATGGTCTGGCCAGGGCCCTGGATTGCCTGGCTGTCACCGATCAGGACCAGCAGGACAAGACCGAGGCCAGGCAGTTGCTGGAGGGCTTCGTCAACAGCCCCAAGAGGTCCGTCCAGATGGCGGCTGTCCGGGCCTTGGGAACGCTGCGGGACTCCAGGGCCCTTGCAGTGCTGGAGACCTTCGCACAATCCAGAGGGCAACGCGATCGGCTCAGCGATGCCGCAGAGAGGGCCATAGCCCGACTGCGCCTGGAGAAACCCGTTGCAGCCGAAGAGGTCGGCCAACTGCGCCAGTCGGTCGAGGAGATGAAGAAAGAGAACAAGGACCTTCGAGAGAAGGTCGATGGCCTGGAGAAGCGGCTGGAGGCGTTGGCTGAGCAGGCCAAGGGCAGCAAGTCTGGCGGTACAAGGGCAGAGGACGGCACCGCTGCTGACCCCAACGCCAAGTAGGGCCCCGCAGTTCAAGAAGCCTCCGGTTTCGGATGTCTCCTGTCTCCTGAATTCTGTGTTCTGAGTTCTGAGTTCTACGTTCTATGCAGCCCCGTATCCTGCTGGTCAATCCGGCGATCTATGACTTTGCCGCCTACGACTTCTGGCTCAAGCCCTATGGGCTCCTGGAGGTGGCAGGGTTCCTCAGAGGCAGGGCGGAATTCGAGATCTTCGACTACCTGGATCGCCTGCACCCCTGGGCGGTGCAGGAGGTTGGACTCGGCGATGATCCCTGGGGCCGAGGCCGATTCCCTGAGCAGCCAATCCGGACACCTGCTGCCCTGGCCAAGGTCGCCCGTCTGTTCCGAAGGTTCGGGCTTCCGCGACCGCTCTTCCGGGAGTTCCTCTCCGGAGGCAGCCGCTTTGACCTCGTGTTCATTCAAACGGTCATGACCTATTGGTATCCTGGGGTGGCAGAGGTCATCGAAGACGTACGCAGGCTGCAGCCGCAGGCCCGGATCGTGCTGGGCGGCCACTATGCCACGATCTGTGCGGGCCACGCCCAAGTGCTGGGTGCGGATCGGGTCGCGCAGGGTACGGATCTGACGATGATCGGAGAGCTGCTGGGTGAGAGACTCGATCCAGATCAGCCTAGCCTGTGGGAGGTGTATCCGAGGCTCAACGTGGGCGCGATCAGGCTGACCCAGGGCTGCCCCTTCCGGTGCACGTACTGCTCGGTTCAGCAGGTATACGGCCCATTCCAGGCACGATCCCTTGAGCGGTCGATCGCCGAGTTCGACCTCTTGCGGCGATGCGGCGCCCGCCACCTGGCCTTCTATGATGACGCCTTGCTCTACAGGCCCAGTGATGTCCTTATCCCGTTTCTCTCCCACGTCGCCCAGAGCGGATCAGGGATGTGTCTCCACTCGCCCAACGGCCTGAATGCGAGATTCGTGACTGCAGAGATGGCCCGGCTCCTGGTCCAGGCAGGCATGAAGACCTTCTACCTGGGCTTTGAGAGCGCCTCGCCTGCATGGCAGGGCGAGACCGGATCGAAGGTTTTCAGCGAGGAGCTGGCCTCTGCAGCCAGGCACCTGGTCGCCGCGGGTGCAGACCGGCGCGCCATCACTGCCTACCAGATCCTGGGCCACCCCCGCGGCCAGATCCAGGAGCTGGAGGCCTCCATGGCCTTCGTCCAGAGCCTGGGCATTCGGGGAATGCTGGCGGACTTCTCGCCCATCCCGGGCACTCCGGATGGCGACCTGTGCAGCCAGTGGGTGGACCTCGCTGAACCGCTGATGCACAACAAGACGGCGTTCCCGATCCTCCTGCTCGGCCCTGACTCGGTCAATCGGCTCAAGGATCTCCAGCGGAGGCTGAACCGAGCCTAACCCATAAATTGCCCGGACTTCCCAGGATTTCGTATTGGCATCACGCGGCAGTTCCTTATAATACACTGTTTCTAACTTCGCATGGGCATTGTTGTTGGACATCTGAAATCAGGAGGCGCATATGATCAACCTCGTCCCTTCGAAGGTGTTCCTCACCAAGGGCGTTGGTCGGCACAAGTACAAGCTGAAGTCGTTCGAGGAGGCCCTGCGAAAGGCCGGCGTGGCGCAACAGAACCTCGTCTCCGTCTCCTCTATCCTGCCGCCCGGGTGCAAGGTGATGAGCAAAGAGAAAGGCCTCAAGCTGCTCAAGCCGGGTGAGATCAGCTTCTGTGTGCTGGCCCGGGCCGACACCGATGAATACGGCCGTCTGGTTGCCTCCGCAGTCGGCATCGCCGTGCCCAAGGACAGCTCCAAGTGGGGCTACCTCAGCGAGGTGCACAGCCATGGCATGAACCAGAAAGAGGCCGCCGACCTCTCAGAAGACCTGGCTGCAGGTATGCTGGGAACGACCCTGGGCCTGGACGTCGATCCCAACAAGGCCTGGTCGGAGAAGGAGCAGGTCTATAAGTCCAGCGGCCTGATCATCCGTACGTCCAGCATCAGCCAGACCGCAGAGGGTCGGCGAGACATGTGGACCACCACCGTCGCCCTGGCCATGTTCCTGTTCGACTAGACATGGCGACGCGGGACCCATTCGTCTTCTTCCCTGATGCGCCCGGTGACGCGGCGAGTTCGAAGATCGTGCTCGTGCCCGTGCCGTACGACGGAACCAGCACTTGGGCCAAGGGCGCGGACAAGGGACCAACCGCCATCCTCGAGGCGTCAGAGCATCTGGAGGCCTATGATACGGAGACCGGTCTGGAGGTCTGTCGCCACGGGATCTTCACAGATCAGCCCGTGCAGGGGCAGTCCACGCCCGAGGACATGGTCAAGGCCGTACAAGAGAGGATCGGGCATTGGCTCGACCAGGACCGGTTCGTGGGGATCCTCGGCGGAGAGCATTCGGTGAGCATCGGCGCGGTGGCGGCCCACGCAGCCAGGACGCCGGACCTGACGGTTCTGCAGCTCGACGCGCACGGCGATCTCCGCGACACGTATCATGGATCTCGATACAACCACGCCTGCGTCATGGCCAGGGTCAGGGAGACCTGCAAGGCGGTCCAGGTGGGCATTCGCAGCATGGATCTGGCCGAGAAGCGGTACGGCGTCGCGGACATCTTTTTTGCGGATGACCTCTGCCGGAGGCGGGGCTGGCTGGACGAGGTTGTGGAGCGATTGGGCCCTAACGTCTACGTGACCCTCGACGTGGACGTGTTCGACAGCTCTCTGATGCCCTCGACCGGCACTCCAGAGCCGGGAGGCCTCGGATGGTATGACGTCCTGGATCTGCTGAAAGAGGTGTGCCGGCGCCGCCACGTGGTGGGATTCGACGTGGTGGAGCTCTGTCCCAAGCCGGGCCTCCAGGCTCCCGACTTCCTGGCTGCCAAGCTCGTCTACAAGCTGCTCAACTACCAGTTCTCCTGCTGATTTTTCTTTGCGGCCTAAGGAAAAATCGGTCGCCTCTATCCGATAAGAGTCCGGCCATATCCGTGACAACGGGCTTTCCCGGCGCCTCGCTGAATGCCGACCCTGTGAAGGGCCCGGTTTCCTTGATTCGACGCGAGCAATGCGGTAGACTGATCCTCGTGGGGTGTGGCAGGGAGGTCAGGGGGTGGAAGGGAATTCCGAACCGAGGGGGTTACGGGGGGTGCTCTCTGAGTCGGGAGATCTCAGGGACGTACCAGCGAGGGGGCTTAACAGAGTGGTCATCAACACGCGGCATTTCCATTTTTCCACGCCACAGTCCTTTGGGACGAATCCGTCCAGGATCTCTGCCAGACTTGGCGCGATGGCTGTCTTGAGTCTCGCGTCCCTGGCTATGGGCCTGGATGGGACCGTGTCCGTGGATTACTCCACCCTCGCCGCCAATGACGTCCTCACGGTATACGGCGGCGGACACTCAGGCTCAGAGTTCTACGCCGGCGCCTATGATCTGGAGAACACCGGAGGCACAGGCACGGGGACCACTTGGCCGAATGGATCACTCTCCGGCTTCTGCGTCGAGTTAAACGAGTACGCCCCGATCTGGCCGGTCACCTACAACGTTGTTCAGACGAGCAGTGCCTACAATACGATTCTGGGAGAGACCTTCGGAACGACAAAGGCCGGCTATCTTCAGGAGCTCTGGGGACGCTACTACGACCCGGCCTGGACGGGCTCGGGTTCCTTCACTTCTACAGAGAATACGCAGGCCGCTGCCTTTGCTGCCGCGGTGTGGGAGATCGTGTACGAGGATGTGCCGACCCTCCCACTGCAATGGAACGTCACGGCCGATGGCTCTTCCGGCGTGGCCGGATTCAGGGTAGAGGGGGTCGATTCAATTCTGGCCAACACCTGGCTCCACAGTCTCAACGGCACTGGGCCCAAGTCCCAACTGGCCGTGCTGACCAACGCCGGGCACCAGGACTTCCTGGTGGCCGTGCCGGAGCCTGCGACACTCGTGCTCTTGGGTCTCGGCGGGGCGTTCAGCCTCATTCGACGACGGCGGGCCCGTCTCTAGCCGGGATTCTTCGCGAGGCGGGTGCGTCCAGGCAGGAAGCCCAGAGTTTCGGTCACTTGGGGGAATGGCGAGATGAGAAAGTGGACAACGAGCGGTCTTGTGTTTCTGGCCATGGCCGTTCCGACAATGGCGATGCCGGTGATCGAGTTCAGCCCAGACCCGAGCAATGCGGGCAATTGGAACTACAACAGCGATACCGGCATCCTGAGCTTCGACCAGGACGTAAAAGTGGATCAAGGAGTCAGCAGCAACAGTGACGCACTGGTGGGCGCAAAGGTCTACCTGCCGTCCCTTCAGGTCAGTGGAACGGGGGGCGTCTACAGCCTCACTCCAGTCGGCTCATCGCAGATCAAGATCACCAACGCCTCAGGAACCCAGACCTATCTGACCGGAACCCTGGCCAGCGGCGACCTGACGACCGTCGGCACCATGGCCGGCGCCTATTCCGCATTCAAGACCGACATCGCCAACGTGGTGGTGACAACGCACGGCGAAGCCCTGGGTTCAGCAGCCCTGGATCTGATCTCCAGCATGGCCCATCCGTCCCTGGACCTGCAGTTCTCTCTCGACGGAGGCAATGGAGCGCATTTTCACTCCTTCAAGACCATGATTGACGGAGGCTATTCAGGGACGAGCGGTTTCAGCGGTGCGATGTCGGTTCCAGAACCAGCGACCATAGCCCTATTGGCCATGGGCGGACTGGCGCTGGTGCGGCGTCACAAACGAACATAAAACGACGTTAAGCCCCCCTTAGTGCAAGGAAGGAGGGGCCACGGGAGCAATCCCGTGGCCCCGGTTTTTGTTTGATTGGTAAATGGTTAGATCGTTGAATGGTTGAATCGTCAGACATTTAACCTTCTAACCAGTCAACTATTCACCCGTTTCCCTGGGCCGGCACGAACCGCAGCACGACCTGCCCCTCCTGGAGTTCCACGGATTTCAGACGGACCCTTCGGTTTCTCACCATCAGCACAGGCTCGAAGGCTTGGCCGTTCAGCAGGGCAGCCGCGATCTGGGAACGGATGTCCTCTGTGTCGATCGGCCCCTCGGCCAGACGCTGGGTGTACATGCGGTTGCCCATCATCCTCGCCAGGGTAGTCAGGCCCAAGGCCCCCACCTTAACACTCGCTACGTCCAGCCTGAGCAGGCCCTGGTCGTCGATCCTGGGTGTGATCCCCACAGTGACCACACACGACGCCCCCTTCAATTGTGCGCGCCCCATGAGGGTCAGTCCCTGTGGCCTGAACACCACCTGGGGCCTGGAAAAGGTCGCTTCCGCCGCAGGATCGGACCACCTCTGAGGCCCGATCGCGCGGTTGATCCCTTCCTCGATCACGACGAGGTCAAAGGGGGCCTGGGTCTGGGCGCCATTGTAGAGTCCGGAAGAAAGATGGGTCAGGTAGGAATCGACCCGGTCGGGATCATTGGCCTCGGCAGTCGCCAAGACCGGCTTGTAGGCTGCGGGCCGGTGGAGAAGCAGGGCAACGATCAGGATCGCGACGATCAGGTCGACGCCCAGCCAGATCAGCAGCCATCGCCTCCGCCGCCGGGGAGGCACGTACGTACGGACCACTTCCGTTGAACTCGCCATCGCGTCCTTTCCATCCCAGATGGCCAAAACTCTCCAGGATAAGGGGGGACTGGTCATTTTCTGCCTTGCCCTGGAGCGAGCAGCCGATTATAGTAGTTTTCCTTTCGGTTAGAAGGGCTTTGTGGCGGAGCGGCCATCGAAGGATGGATTCGCCTGCTGAGATGGAGCTTGGAGTCGGCCAAGGTGCCGGCTTGTAGTGGAAAGGTAAGGATAAGATGGCCAATCATTTTGGGGACCGTTTGTGTCAGGCGGTTAAGACGAAGAAGACGGGATTGGTTGTGGGGCTGGACCCCGTGTACAACCGTTTGCCTGCATCCATCCGCAGCCATCGTCAGATGAACGATGAGTTTGACGCGGCAGCCGCCGTGGATGCCGTGTTGGACTTCTGCACCCAGACACTTCGGGTCGTGGCGCCGCAGGTCGCGGCGGTGAAGATCAACATCGCCTACTTTGAGAAGTATCTGGGCGAGGGGATCGAGGCCTACTACGCCTTGTTGGCGGAGGCGGAGGCCTTGGGTCTCGAGACGATCGGCGACATCAAGCGGGGCGACGTCGGGCACACGGCGGAGGAATATGCGGCCGCGCACCTGGTCAACTCTGAGCTGGCCGGGCTGGAGGATACGGTCACGCCTGATGCCATTACAATCAATGGTTTTGCCGGCGACGACGGCATCCGGCCGTTCGCAGACGTGGCCAACCAGCAGGGCAAGGGCGTCTTCGTGTGGGTCCGCAGCAGCAATCCATCCGCTGCCGCAATCCAGGACTTTGCCGCAGCCGATGGTCAGCGGATGTACGAGAAGCTGGCCTCCGTGGTGGCAGACATCGCCTACGAAGAGGCAAGGATCGGCAAGTCCGGCTACAGCAATCTGGGCATGATCGTGGGCGGCACCAGCCCCCAGAGCAGCTCAGCACTGCGGGAACAGTACGAGAAGGTCTGGTTCCTCGTGCCTGGATACGGCGCCCAAGGGGCATCGGCGGCGGACTGCATCCGGTTCTGCAAGAACGATGGAACAGGCGCGTTGATCGCGGCGTCCCGCTCGATCGTCTATGCCTACGACAGCCCGCAGTACCGCGACCAGTTCGGCGACAACTGGCGGAGATGCATCGAACAGGCTGCGCTGGACTCAAAGGCGGAACTCTCCCGCGCAATGGAGACGAAGCTGTAGTTGTGGGCAGCATGGGTTTTGCAGGCAAGACTGTAGTAGTCATGGGTCTGGGCCGGTTCGGCGGCGGGACGGACGTTGCGAGGTTCATGGCCGACAGGGGGGCCCGGGTGGTCGTTACGGACGCCGCGCCCGAGTCGAAGCTGTCAGGCCCGGTCCAGGAGCTTCATGGGGTGGCAGGCGTCGAGTTTCACCTGGGAGGCCACGTCCAGGCAGACTTCGAGCAGGCGGACCTTATCGTGGTGAACCCCGCAGTCGCAGATGTGAATCCGTTTCTGGCGATCGCGAGGAGCCACAACCGGCCGATCACCACGGCCGTCAACCTCTTCCTGCAGGGATGTTCAGCCCCGATCATCGGAATCACGGGCGCAAACGGCAAGAGCACCACAGCAGCCTTGACTGCGCATCTGCTGGCCCGTGCAGAGGGGACCGCCAATGCCTCCTACCGCAAGGTCTGGCTCAGCGGCAACATCGGTAACACGCCCTTGCTCGGAGTGCTCGATCAGGTGCAGAGAGAGGATCTGGTCGTTCTGGAGCTTTCCAGCTTCCAGACGGAACGATTCGGTCTGATCCGAATGGCGCCCAAGGCGGCCCTCTTGACGAACCTGACTCCCAATCACCTGGACAGGCACGGCACCTTTGAGGCCTACGCAGCCGCCAAGGAGAACACCTTCAAGTACCAGCCCCTGGATCCGGCCGACCCTGCCCTGTCTCTCTTCTTTGCCGAGGATCTGGTAGGCCAGCAGTGGTTCAGCAGATACCAAGGCCAGGCAGGCCGGACCTGCAGGTTCTTCTCGCCCGATGACGTACCGCAGGCCCTGAGAGGCCAGTTCAGACTTCCGGGTCGGGCCAACCTGTGCAATCTGGCGGCGGCTGTGGCCCTGGCGCGGCACTTTGGCGTTTCAGAGAGCCAGATGGAGGAGGCCCTCCCCTCGTTTGAGTCCCTCGCTCACAGGCTGGAGTACGTCGGGCAGGTTAGAGGCGTACGCTACTACAACGACTCGATCGCCACCACTCCCGAGAGCGCAATCGTGGCGTTGACGGCCTTTGACGAGCCCAAGGTCATCATAGCAGGCGGGTCGGACAAAGGGGTGTCCTTCGAGGGTTTCGCCCGGGTGGTGGCGCAGCGAGCCAAGGTCGCCGTGCTGGTCGGCAAGACCTCGCAGCGGATCGGCCAGGCTATCCAGGCGTGCGGTGACAACAGAGCCCAGATCGTGTTTGCCCGGACCTTCCCCGAGGCCGTGGACCTGGCCAGCCGTCATGCCTGTCCTGGTGACGTAGTCCTGCTCAGCCCCGCCTGTGCCAGCTTCGACATGTTCGACAACTTCGAGCAGCGGGGCCGGGAATTCGCCCGGCTCGTCCGCGAGCTCGGGTAGAAACGGGCCTCGCATTAGTAAAGTCATCCCCTGGACATGACGATGTGCCCAACGAATGTCCCAAGGAATCAGGGATCGTTACTCGAGGGCACAACGCATGGATACAGCAACGTCTGCCAATCGCAGGAGAGAATCCAGACTTCGGTACAACTGGCCTGTGTGGATCAGTCTGGACTCCGGACACGACCGCGTCGTCCAGGGCCAGATGGTGGATCTCAACAGCCACGCTGCGGCCTTTACCTTCCGCACCCACGAGGCCCAGCCCCGGGTGGACCAGCGCCTCAGCACTCGGTTTGCAGTGCCGCAGGGCGCCCGGATGCCGCCTTTGAGGTGGTGGACTTCATCCGCCACGGCCACGTCCAGCGTGTGGAACAGCCCAATCCCTTCATCTGGCGTGTGGTCATGCAGTTCCATGAGCCCCTGCCGTTCAGGCCCGCGGATTCCGCAGCGGATGCCGACCGCAACGACGCACTGGAGACCGCCACGGCCTGAGCCTCACCTCCTCGGCGAACAACCCAACGGCTCCACACCCAGGGCCGAACAATTGTTTGACTTGTCGCGTACCAGGGACTAGACTACCAGCGATCGGCGGATCGCTTCGATCCGCTACCCATGGAGACGGTCGATCATACATGTCCCTATCGGAATCTGTGGACAAGAAGGAAAACTGCGGGTTGTTTGGGATCTTCGGTGATCCGGAGGCAGTGGACAAGGTCTACTTTGCCCTGCACAGCCTGCAACATAGGGGGCAAGAGTCCGCGGGGATCGCATCCAGCGATGGAGAGACGATCTCGTGCTACGCGGCAATGGGCATGGTCCGGAGGGTCTTTAGGGCTGGCTCCGGCACGCTGGAGAAGCTCCGTAACCCCGTAGCCATCGGCCACGTCCGTTACTCCACCAGTGGGTCCTCCAAGGCCATCAATAGCCAACCTCTTCTCGCCGAGTACTCCCGGGGCCAGGTGGCAGTGGCCCACAACGGCAACCTGATCAACGCAGCCCTTCTCAGGGACGAATACGAGGCCTACGGCAGCATCTTCAAGTCGACCTGCGATACGGAGGTCATCATCCACCTCCTGGCCAAGCCCACCCACGTGTGCAAGCCCGATCCGCTGGCCCACGTGCTCAATCACCTGCAGGGCTCGTACTGTCTGCTGTTCCTGTTCCCTGATCGCATTGAGGCGGCCCGGGATCCCTACGGAATCCGACCGCTGTGTCTGGGTCGGACCAAGGAAGGGGCCTACGTGGTGGCCAGCGAGACCTGCGCGATCGACTCGGTCGGCGCCGACTTCATCCGCGAGGTAGCGCCGGGTGAGATCGTGACCTTGGACAAGCACGGGATGTCGAGCCGTTTCTTTGTGCCCAAAGGCACCATCACGCCCGCGCATTGCGTGTTCGAACACGTGTACTTCGCCAAGCAGAACTCGACGATCTTCGGCGAGAGCGTGCACCAGTTCAGAAAGAAGCTGGGCCGACGTCTGGCCATGGAGCACCCGGTCGAGGCGGACGTGGTCGTGCCCGTGCCGGATTCTGGCACGTCTGCAGCCATCGGATACGCCCAGGAGAGCGGCATCAGCTTCGACATGGGCCTGGTCCGGAGTCACTACGTGGGTCGGACGTTCATCTCTCCAGATCCGAAGCTCCGCGCCCTCGAGGTCACGCTCAAGCTGGCTGTCGTCAGCTCTGTGATCCGCGGTCAGCGGATCATTGTCGTCGACGACTCGATCGTCCGGGGTACCACGACCCGAGGCAAGATCCGGGCACTCCGCCAGGCAGGGGCCAAGGAGATCCACCTGCGGATCAGTTGCCCGCCGATCCGGTGCCCGTGTTTCTATGGGATCGACTTCCCCACGAGGGAGGAACTGCTGGCCAACAACCGCACGCTGGAGCAGATCCGCCAGTTCCTGGAGGTCGAGAGCATAGGCTACATCTCCCTGGAGGGGATGCTGGGCTGCGCCTCTTTGCCTGCGGATCACTACTGCACGGCCTGCTGGTCCGGCAAATACCGTATCCCCGTGCAGGTCTCGCTCAATAAGTTCAGCATGGAACGCTATCAGATGTACATGTTTGAAGAACTAGACGTGTAGAACAAGAAGCAAGTTTTAGGTTTTATGTTTTAAGGTTCGGGATTCAGACTCTCAGTTTCCTTCCTGCCTAAAACCTAGAACCTAAAACCTAAAACCCCTATGGCCAAGAACATCAGCTACGAACAGGCAGGCGTGAATATCGACGCCAATGACGTGATGGTCGACAAGATCTGGTCGAGTCTCGCCAGCACCTACGGACCGCGCGTGATGGATCTCAAAGGCGGATTCGCTGGCCTGTTCAGGTTGGACTACGACGAGAAGCTCTTCAAGAAGAACTACCGCAGCCCCGTGCTGGTGGCGTGCACGGATGGGGTCGGCAGCAAGGTCCTGGTCGCCTCTAAGATGAAGAAGTACGACACGGTCGGCATTGACCTGGTGGCCATGAGCGTCAACGACATGCTGGTCCAGGGCGCGGAGCCGCTGTTGTTCCTGGACTACCTGGCGGTCCACAAGCTGGAGCCTGACTTCGTTGCCGAGTTGGTCAAGGGCGTGGCTGCAGGCTGCAAGATGGCCGACTGCGCCCTGATCGGCGGGGAAACGGCGGAGATGCCCGACATCTACGCCGAAGAGCATTTTGACATGGCCGGATTCGGCGTTGGCGTGGTGGAGAAGGACCGGATCATCGACGGTAGCAGGGTGGAGGTCGGCGACGTGGTGTTGGGCCTCGCCTCCAGCGGACTTCACAGCAATGGCTATGCCCTGGCTCGCCACATCTGCTTCAAGCAGGAGAAACTGAAGGTCACGGACCGGCCTGAAGGCCTGGGCGGATTGACGATCGGTGAGGTCCTTCTGGAGCCGACCCGGATCTATGTCCGGCCCGTGGTCTCGGTCCTGTCCAGCTACAAGGTCAAACAGATCATCCACGCCATGGCCCATATCACGGGAAGCGGCCTGATCGGAAATGTCCCCCGCGTGGTGCCTGAGGACTGCGACGTGGTCCTGAACAAGGCCAGTTGGCCGAAGCCTCCCATCTACGAATTCCTGCAGGCCAGGGGGCCCGTGACTGAGGACGAGATGTACCGGGTGTTCAACATGGGGATCGGCTACGTGTTGGTTGTTGCGCCCGACTTCGCGGATTCCGTGGCTGCCAAGCTCACGCGCCAGGGCGAGAAGGTCTACCGCATCGGTACGGTCACCAAGGGCACGGGCCAGGTGGCGCTGACTACGGCCTCCTGATTGCCGCTTTCTGCGACTGCATTTCCGTCAGCTCTCGCTGCACCGCTCCAGTCTGACATGGGCCTCGGCTACGGCCCGCTCAGATCGCTTGGACTCGGTGAGGTCGCGTGACTATCGAAGGACAAGGTGCAAAGGTCAGAGACCGAGATTCTCCAGATAGGGGATGTAGAGGCGATCCACACCCTGGATATGCCCCAGCCACCAATCCCGCAGGAAGTGCAGCAGGGCGACGTAGTCCCCAGACCCTGAAGAAAAGCCGGCGACGACCTCTCTGGTCTTGGCGATCATGGCGTCGTGCGTGGCCTTGTGCGGGTCCAGGGTGGGGTAGTTGAGCATACGCAGCACCGCCTCTTCGTACGCGAAGTGGGTCTCAGTGAAGATCCGCAGTCTGAGGAGCAGGCCGGCCTTGTCAATGGGAAGACCCGGAGTCCGAAGAGCCATGTGCAGTTCGTTCAGCAGACTGACCACCTGCCGGTGTTGGATGTCAATCGCCTTTGAGTGAACGGACATCTCCGGTTTCCAGACGACGTACCGCAGCGGGTCTTGTTCGTACTCGTGTCCCATGAGTCTGTTTCACAGCTCCGCGCTGCCCGGAGCGGCCTCCTGGGGTCCGACCTTGATCACCCTGCGAGATTCGCTGTCCCCAACAGCATCAACGAACCACTCGAGTTTTCCGTGGTGCTCGTCGAGGTGGCGAGCGACGAATCGCTTTCGCTCTTCAGAGGGGATCACGTCGGTGGCCAGGAACCGAAATATGGCGTTGATCTCCGAATACTCGATCTCGTGTGCCAACTGGTAGGCCTCCTCGAGGTTTCCGACGGACGCCTCGACGCCCTGCTGCAACAATCCCTCGATCCGGACAACGTGCTCCCACATCGCCGCTTCGGCGACAGAGAGCCGTTGCCTCCGGGAGAGTCTGTCACAGATGTCCTGCAATACGCGGGCGTGGAGATCCTCGTCCGTCATCAGTCTACTCCACGCAGCGGCAACCTCAGGAACCCGAGAGAACCGGCAAGCCATGGCCGCGTAGACCTCACCCGCTCGGCGCTCAATAGCAATGGCCCGCCGGAACAGATCCTCCAGAGTCGGGGCGGAGATGAGTGTATTCATCAGTTGTCCTTTCCAGGGCCCAACTTGCATGCACGGTCGCCCGCGGCAGGCTGGGCAGCCAGCGGCAGCTTGATCGTGAACGTGGTCCCCTTGCCCACGGTGCTGTCGACCAGGATCTTGCCGTGGTGTTTCGTCACGATGATGTCGTAGGAGACACTCAGGCCAAGGCCCGTTCCCTGCCCCACGGGCTTTGTGGTGAAGAAGGGATCGAAGATCTTGTTCCGGATCTCGGCCGGGATACCGGGTCCATCGTCGGAGATCTCACAGATGACCTCGGCTGGCGTTGCGGACGTCCGCACGGTGATGGTGCCGCGATCGTCCCGTTTCTGGGACTTGATCGCCTGGACGGCGTTGACCAGGATGTTCAGCAGGACCTGGTTGATCTGCCCCGAGTTGCAGGCGATCTCGGGCAGAGGAGACAGCTCCTTCTTGACGTCGGCATCATACTTGATCTCGTTCCGGGCGACGGTCAAGGTCGCCTCGATGCCCTCGTTCAGATCGTATTCCGCAAAGGCCTGGGCCTGATCAACCCGTGAGAAGTCCTTGAGGTTTTGGATGACCTTGGTGACGCGGGACAACCCCTCATTGGATTCCGCGAACAAGGTGCCGATGTCCTGCAGCAGAAAGTCGATCTTGAGTTCCTTCCGGGCCTGCTTGATGTGGTCGAGGATCTCCAGACGTTTCTCCTTGAGTCCATCCTCCACCGCCTCGCCGAGGGATTCGTAATGATGCAGCAGGGCCAGGAGCTTATCCATGTACTTCTGAAGGGTCTGAAAGTTGCTGGCCACGAAGCCCACGGGCGTGTTCATCTCGTGGGCCACGCCGGCGGCCAGTTGGCCGATCGAGGCCAGCTTCTCGCTCTGAACGACCTGGGCCTGCATCTCTTTCAGCTCGCGGTTGGCCTTCTCCAGGTTCCGGTTGGCCTCCGCGATGACCTCCTCAGCCAGCTTTCGGTCGGTGATGTCCTGGGCCAGGGTTAGCATGAAACCCTCTCCGGCCACCTCCACGAGCTCCGCGGACATCAGAACATCGCCGACCTGCCCGTCCCGGCACCGCAGTTGCATCTCGCCGCTGTCTTTCCCGCGGGCCCTTATGGCCTCGATCATGTTCCGCCGCTGCTCGGGGCGGACCCAGAGCCCCAGCTCTTCCGGATGGTGGCCGACGGCCTCCGCCCGGCTGACGCCGGTCAGCTCCTCCCATGCTGGGTTGACATCCGCCAGCCGGCCGTCGCTGATCCGGGTCAGGGCGATTGCGGCAGGATTGGCCTTCCAGATCGTCGAGAATCTGGCCTCACTCACCCTCATGAGATCCTGGGCCTTCCGAGACCAGGTGAGCTTCTGCTTCGCGAACAGGAGCGTCAGGAGGGCCGCCACGGCGAGGGCGGTCGCGGCAGGGGGGATGCACTCCATGGCCACTTCCCTGAACCAGTCGCTCGCGTCGACGTCCGCACCCAATACCGCGATTACCCTGCCCGAGGCAGGATCGACAATCGGCGACAGGCCGCTGACCCACGTGCCCCAGCGGTCTGCAAACGGGCCCTCCGTGCACGTGACGCCCGAGGAGAAGACGCTCTGCATCTGAGGACTCGCCTCCTCATAGGTCTGCCCCGGGGGGGAGTAGTCACTGGAGTCGGGCGGCTCTGAATCTGCAAAGAAGTAGACAGTCCCATCCGCTCGGCGTCCCACCACATAGAGAAACCGGTAGGTGGGCGTGGCGGACCGTACGAGCGTCAACTGTTCCTTGAGCCGCTGGTAGGAGGGACGTTTCAGATCGTCCTGCGAGCCTCTGAGATCCTGCACGTAGCTTGCGTTGACGGCGTTGGCCACCAGCCGGGTCTCTGCCGCGAGCCGGGCCTTGTTCTGGGCCTGCTCGCGGGTCGCGACCCAATAGGTGCAGGCCAGTCCCACACCGAGAACCACGGCCACGGAGGTGATCCAGCCGTAGCGGCAGAGGAGGGCCGCCTTGGGGGAGCCTGTCTTTCCCTCGCTTGTCATTAGCCCCTCAATTCGTCTTCTTCATAGAATTCACCGCCGTGTGACCCATCCATCATCGACAAAACCCCGCGGAGGCTTCACTTTCGCGAGAACGCAGAGAGACTACGCAGGCCGGGCCTTGGGAAGGGTGAAGAGAAACGTGCTGCCCTCGCCGGGTACGGATTCAACCCAGATCCTGCCTCCCATGCCCTTCACGATCTTCTCGACGATCGCCAGCCCCACCCCCGTGCTCTCCTGTTCCTTGTGGTTGGGGGCCGTCTTGAACATCTTGAAGATGATCTCATGATAGGCCTTGTCGATCCCTGGGCCATTGTCGGTGACGTAGATCTCCCAAAGGTCCTCAGCCTCGCGGCAGCCGACTCCAATCCGGCCTGGCGACTTGTCCATGTACTTGGCGGCATTGCCGAGCAGGTTCTGGAAGACCTGGCCCATCCTCGTCTTGTCACAGCGGATGGCCGGCAGGGGCGTTTCTATGGCGACGTCGATGGAGGCAGGCATCGCCAGGACCGCTATGGCTTCTTCGACAACGGCCTTAAGGTCCTCATCCGTGTGGGTCTCCTCGCCCGAGCATGCCCTCGAATACCGAAGCACGCCATCGATGAGGTCTGACATCTTCCGTGCCTTCTCCTGGATGGTCTGCAGATTCACCTTGCCTTCTTCGTCGAGCTTGTCCGAACAGTCATTCACGACCCAGTTGGCCAGTGTCGCGATCCCTCGCAGGGGGGCCTTCAAGTCGTGAGAGACGATATGCGCGAAATCTCTGAGTTCCTGATTGGCCCGCTCCAACCGGTCCACGAGCCGCGTCTGCCGCTGCTCGGCCTGTTTCCGTTCGGTGATGTTCTTTGTCAGATGGACGAATCCCGCCACATTGCCGTCCCTATCCAAGATCGGCGAGGCCAAAACCTGAAGGTATAGGCCGAGGTGCTCATCCAGGAATTCCACCGTATGGGCCTGTCTCGTCTCCGTGACTCGCCTGCAGGGGCAGTCCGGCCAGGGCTCTTTCGATCCGTGCACGACCTCGTAGCAGTGCCTGCCGACCAGTTCCTCTTGCGTCTTGCCAAAGGCATCGGTAAAGGCCTTGTTGACCTTGGTCAATCGCAGGTCCTTGTCATGGACAGAGATCAAGTCCGTAATGGCGTCGAAGGTCGTGGCCCACTCCGTCGCTGCGATCTGCACAACCTCCTGGGCCTCCTGACGCTCGATGATTCGTCCTAATCGCTCGGCCACGGCTTCCAGCAGAGCCCTTTCCTCTCTCAGGAAGGGACCTTCGCAGGATTCCGGCCTTTCCTCCAAGTAGCCCACTTCAACGCATCCAGCCTCCTTGCCACTAACCTTGATGGTGGCGGACTGTCTCCATCCTGTTTCCTGGAAAACACCCGTTCTAAACTCCCGGTTCCCGAAGACTATCCTGGCGCACGTGATCTCAGGATACTGCCATGCAGAGGCAACAAGATGGGCCGCTCCGTTGAGTATTCCCTCCAGCGTGATTCCGGACTGCTCGACGAGTCTGGCCATGCCGTACAGGCAGTCCAGCTCCTTCACCCGCTCGTTCAGATCATGCACCAGTCTGGTCCGGTCCTCCTCGAACCGCCTGCGCTCGCTAATATCCCGGACAAGGGCCTGGAGGACGTGCGTGCCGTTGAGTTCGACCCGACTGAGCTGGACCTCAGCCGGGAATACCGTTCCATCGATCCGTTGGTGGAGCCATTCAAAGAACTGGCTTCCGGTCGCAAATGCCGCCTCGATGCGCTCTCTGGCCGCCTCGGCAGAGTCCTGTCCGTCCGGCTGTCGGGGCGGAGACAGCTCGCTCGGATGCCGAAGGATGAACTGATCACGGCAGGAGCAGCCGAATGCGTCCAGCGTGGCCTGGTTGCATTCAAGAAACCCTCGACGATCCAGGATCATGATGGCGTCACGGGACGATTCAAAGATCGCGCGGAACTTCGCGTCGCTCTCATGCAGCAGACATTCGCTACGCCGGCGTTCGATGGCATGACGCAGCGCCAGATTCAGGGACCTCGCGTTGACATCCGCCTTCACCAGGTAGTCCTGGACACCCAAGGCAATGGCCTGGCCCTCAATCTTGTCGCTTCGACAATCGGTCACGACAATGCAGGCCGGACTCGCGGAATGCGCCATCAGCCTCCGCACGGTGTCCAGGCCGCTGCTGTCAGGCAAGTCCAGCTCCGTGAGGACCACGTCAGGACTCTGCTCGTCCAGGGCTGCCAGGGCCTCTGCCAGAGAGGACGCGTTGTCCCATTCGGCGAACATCCTGGGGCCCGCCCCAATCATGCGGTGGACGGCCATGAGGTCCACGGGGTCGTCTTCGACGATCAGTATCCTCAAGGCCTGGTCTGAGCGTCCAGCCAGGCCTCCCTGTGGTGCTGAACCGTCGTTCTCCTGGCCCCCTCGCCTGATGGCGGGCTGTTCGAGTGTCTCAGTCTCTTTCACTAGGCTCGCTCCTGTCTTCCACGGCCGTTCCTTCGACACGATCTAGTCAGGGATAGGCGAGGATAACCCTATCTCAGGAGGAGAATTCGCGCAAGCAGGACAGTCCATTGGATGTCGCCGCAAGCCGATGGTTGTCTGACACTCAGGGCTCCGCGGAGGCGAGGCCGTGCGTGATTCGGGAACACACCCACGTCCCAGAACCACCGCGACATGCACATCCAGACAGGCCTCCATGTGCGCTTCTCGGCCCGCGGCGACTCCGGTCCCAAAGCCAAGCCCCCAACGAGCCGATAGGCTATCCGAGGTACTCCGTCAGGGTTGGAGTTTTGTGGTTGTGCGCGATTTGGCAGCGGGTCGCGCATGGGTCAGACTTTGTAGGCTGCGGGGGACGGCATGAGTGTTACGCCGCAGAATCCGGGCATAGCAGTCCTAGTGGTTGATGACGACGTGGTGGATCGCAGGCAGATGGATCGCCTGCTCAAGGCCACGTCCCTGCCTCTTGCCCGTTCGGACTACGTGGGTTCTCTGGAGGCCTGTCTGGATGTGCTGACCCGGCAGTCTCCTGACGTAGTCCTGCTGGATCTCAATCTGCCGGATAGCGGCGGCCTGGACACCATAGCCCGAATTCTCCAGGCCCATCCGGGCCTTGCTGTCATCGTGGTGACTGGCGAAGGCGGCGACGGGATCGGTCTGGAAGCCCTGTCCCGAGGCGCACAAGACTACCTGGTCAAGGGGGAGTTTGACACGCGTCTCCTGGGTAAGACGATCCGCTACGCGGTTGAGCGAAGGAGGCAGCAAGACGCCCTGCGATTGACCCAGTTCTCCGTGGATAGCGCAGCGGATGCCGTGTTCTGGATACGGCGAGACGCATCCATCCTGTACGTCAACGAGGCGGCAACTCGGCTTCTGGGATACTCGCGGGAGGAGTTGCTCCGCATGACCATCGCCGACCTCAATCCCAGCCATCCACCTGAGGCATGGGCGAGCCACTGGGAAGAGGTGCAGCGACGCCGATCCGTGACGTTCGAGGCGGTCCTCAACACCCGCAAAGGTGACCTCGCTCCTGTCGAAATCACAGCCAACTACATCGAATTCGCGGGCCAGGCCTACAACTGTTCCTTCGTTCGCGACATCACGGAACGCAGGCGTCTGGAGGACGCCAGGCAGAAGTCTCAATGGCGACACGAGGAACTCAGCCGCCTCAGACAATCGCTGTTGGGCAGGGCTCCACTGGAGGAGAAGCTCAAGCAGATCACCGAGGCCATTGTAGGGCTCTTCGGGGCGGACTTCTGCCGCATCTGGCTGATCAAATCCGGCGATCTGTGTCAACAAGGGTGCATCCATGCGGACGCCGAGGATGGGCCCCACGTCTGCCGCGACCGCGAGCGGTGCCTTCATCTGATGGCCAGCTCCGGGCGATACACCCACGTAGACGGCCAGGGCCATCGCAGGGTTCCGTTCGGCTGCTACAAGATCGGGCGAGTGGCCTCAGGTTTGGAAGACAGGTTCCTGACCAACGATGCCCAGAATGACCCTCGCGTCCACAACCACGCCTGGGCGAAAGGCCTGGGACTGGTCTCGTTTTCCGGATACCAGGTTCGGGTTCCCGATGGAGAGACGCTGGGCGTCCTGGCCTTGTTCGCCGGTCATCCGATCTCACCCGAGGAAGATGCCCTCCTGGCCGGCCTGGGGAGCACCACGGCCTTTGTCATCCAGCAGGCCGTATCTGAGGAACTGGTACGGAAGAGCGAGGCCGAGCTGCAGTTCAGGAATACACTCCTGTCCACCCAGCAGGAGGTCTCCATCGATGGGATCCTGGTGGTGGATGAGCATGGACAGATCCTCTCCGCCAATCAGCGATTCCTCGACCTGTGGGCTGTGCCTGCCGAAATGATCGCATCAAAGGTCGACGAGCCTGTCCTCAAGTGGGTGGTGGACAGGGTCAAGGACCCCCAGGCGTTCGTCGAGAAGGTCACCTACCTCTATGCACATCGTGACCAGACGAGCCGGGACGAGATCGTCCTCAAGGATGGCCGGACCCTGGATCGGTATTCCGCACCCATGGTTGGCTCCGACGGGAAGTACTATGGCCGGGTCTGGTACTTCCACGAGATCACCGCGAGAAAGAGGATCGAGAACACCCTGCGTGAGGGCGAACAGCGGCTCAAGGCCGTCCTGGATTCCCTGCTGACCGGCGTCCTGATCATCGATGCCCAGACCCACGTCGTCCTGGACGCCAACCCCATGGCCGAGAAGATCCTCGGCAGGGCCCGGGCGGACATGGTCGGGCACCCTTGCCACCGGTACGTGTGCCCGACCCAGGAAGGTCAGTGCCCGATCACCGATCTCAACCAGACCGTCATGCTGGATGAGCGAATGGCCTTGCGGCCGGATGGGACAGGGATCCACATCCTGAAGAGCGTCAACCTGGCCGAGATCCACGGCCAGAGATGCCTCGTGGAGAGCTTCATTGACATCACGGACCGCAAGGAGGCCGAGGAGACGATCCGGCGGGCGAACGAACAACTCGCAGAGGCCAATCGCGAGCTGAGGGAGATGCAGGCCCAGATCGTGCAGAGCGAGAAACTCGCGTCGATCGGCCAGCTTGCTGCAGGCGTGGCCCACGAGATGAACACCCCCGTAGGCTTTGTGGCGAGCAACTTCCAGACCCTCCAGAAGTACGTGGACAAGTTCCTCCGACTCTTCCGCTTGTATGAGCAACTGGGGACTGCCGTGGAGGATGGACAGAGAGACCGCCGGCTGGCGATCCTGGAACAGATCAAGCAGGCCCGCAAGGACCTCAAGATCGACTTCGTGCTGGACGACATCCAGGGGCTCTTCCATGAGTCCAGAGAGGGCCTGGAACGGGTGACCTCGATCATCCAGAACCTGCGGGACTTTTCGCGCATCGACCAGGCCGAGGGGCTGGCCGAGTACAGCATCAATGAAGGACTCAAGGCGGCCCTGGCCGTGGCACAGAACGAGATCAGGGACTGCGCCGAAGTGCGGCTGGAGCTGGGCGACGTCCCGGCCGTCCCCTGTCGCGCCAACCAGGTCAATCAGGTCTTTCTCAACATGCTCGTTAATGCAGCCCAGGCCATCGCCTCGCAGCAGCGACAGGAGAAGGGAACCATCACCCTCCGGACGACGCGGGACGGCGACCAGGTCGTCTGCGAGATCTCGGACGATGGCCCGGGGATTGCATCCGAGATCCTCTCCAAGATCTTCGATCCGTTCTTCACCACCAAGCCGGTTGGGAAAGGAACCGGCCTTGGCTTGAGCATCTCATACGACATCGTCGTCAACAAGCACAAGGGCCAGATCCTGGTGCGAAGCGTAGTAGGTCAAGGCACCACGTTCACCATCCGGCTTCCAATCGAGCAGACCAAAATTACACCCGGTGCAGGGCGGTCTGCGGGGGGACCAGGCTATGACGAGTCCACAGGTCATTGAACACAGAACACGGGTGATCTCCGCCAAGGCCGATCACTGGGCCTCCCTTGCGGCCACGCGGATCTGGCTGAAGGTCAAGGACATCATGAGTGACCGGGTCGTGACCATCGAGCAGGCAGCCACCTTGGGCACTGCGGCACGAAAGATGGCAGAGCACGGGATCTCGTGCCTGGTGGTGATCGAGGGCGACGAGGTCAAGGGCATCCTGACGGACAGGGACTTTCTCAGGCTGATGGGCGATCAGGATCGCCGGTCATCAGAGCGAACGGTCGGCGAATGCATGACCACGCCCGTCGAGTGTGCCACGCCCGACCAAACCATCGTGGAGGCCGGCCGGATCACGCGAAGTCGCGGCATCCGGCGCCTGCCGGTCACGGACGGCGGCAAGCTCGTGGGGATCATCACAGAGACCGATCTGACCCGTGCGATGGTCGGCAGTCAGACCATTCAAAAAGCCGGCGCGGTCATGAGCGAGAACGTGGCGACCGTGACGATGGACGCCACCGTGGCTACCGCGGCAACCGTGATGTCCACTCGCCGTATCTCGTGCGTGGTGGTCGTAGAAGCGGGCCTGCCGAAGGGCATCCTGACCGAACGGGACGTCATCAGGAAGGTGACGGCCCTGGATCTGGATCCCAAGACCGTACCGGTGACCGAGGTCATGACCCGCGACCTGATCAGTGTTCACCCGGACACCTCCGTGTTCTGCGCAGGCCGCATGATGGACCAGATGCGTATCCATCGCCTTCTGGTGACCGACGATGACCGTCTGGTCGGCATCATCACCCAGACCGACATCTTCCGGGCTGCCCAGATGAGACTGCAGGCCGAAGAGGAGAAGGGCCTGGAACTCCTCGACAGCTCCAAGACGAGCGTCTACATGCTGGACACAGAAGGTCGTACCATCTACCTGAATCCCGCCTTCATGGAACTGCTGCAGCTCGATGATCCGGCAGAGTTCATAGACCGGCCCTTCCTGCCTGACCGATTCTGGGCTGACGTCCAGCAACGGACCTCCTTCATGGCACAGATCCGGGAGGGCAACCTGCAGATGGACGATCTGCAGCTCAAGACCGCCAAGGGCAATCCCCTGTACGTCTGTGTGGTCTCCACCTTCCTCCGCGACATCCACGGCCGGATCAGCGGAACCCAGGGGAGTATCCATGATGTCACGGCCAAGACCCTGGCGGAACAGGCCACGGTCCTGGCCTGCCAGCGGCTGGAGAAGGCCAACCACGAGATGAAGCAAATGCAGTCACAGATCATCCAGAGTGAGAAACTGGCGTCGATTGGCCAACTGGCCGCGGGCGTCGCGCACGAGATGAATACGCCCATCGGATTCGTGGCCGGCAACTTCGAGGCCCTGAACAAGTACATCAGTTGTCTTGTTAAGATGGTCGCCGAGTACGACGAACTGGCCGCCGCAGTCGAGTCGGGCGGCACTCCGTCGCTGCAGGAAAGACTAGGCTCGTGCCGCAAGACGCGCCAGGTCATGAAGATTGACTTCATCCTCAAGGACGTCCAGTCGCTGTTCGACGAGTCCAAGGAGGGGATCGATCGCGTGACCGCGATCGTCCGCAACCTGCGGGATTTCTCCCGGGCGGATCGCGCTGAGAAGTTCGAAGACTACGACATCAACAGGGGCATCGAGGCCACGCTGATCGTGGCCCGCAATGAGATCAAGTACGATGCGCACCTCGTACAGGACCTGGGCCCCGTGCCCCCCATTCCCTGCCACGCGGGCCAGATCAATCAGGTCCTGCTCAATATCCTGGTCAATGCAGCCCAGTCCATCCGATCCCAGGGTCGAGGCGAGGGTGACAAGGGAACCATCACGGTCCGCACCCACGCCACGGAGCAGCACGTGGTCTGCCAGATCACGGATGATGGCCCGGGCATCACACCCGAGAACCTCAAGCGGATGTTCGAGCCCTTCTTTACGACCAAGCCGGCAGGCAAGGGAACGGGACTTGGCCTGAGCGTTTCCTACGACATCGTGGTCAACAAGCACGGCGGCCAGTTGCTGGTGGAGAGCACGCCGGGCCAAAAGACCACGTTCACGATCCAACTGCCCAAGACGCGGGAGCCCGCGCCAAAACCCAACCCCGTCTTAGTGGAGACCCCTTCCAATGGATGAGAAAAGAACGATCCTGTTTGTCGACGACGAAGAGAAAGTGCTCAAGAGCCTTCAGCGAGGCCTGATCGACGAGCCCTATGAATGCCTCTTCGCGACCAGTGGAAAGCAGGCCCTGGATCTGCTGGATCAGTATACGGTGCACGTCATCTGCACGGACATGCGGATGCCCGAGATGAACGGCCTGGAGCTGCTGAAGATCGTCAAGGAGAAGCAGCCTCAGGTCGTGCGCCTGGTGCTCTCCGGGTACACCCAGGTGGGGATGCTGCTGACGGCCATCAACCAGGGCGAGATCTTCAAGTTCATCACCAAGCCCTGGAAACTTGAAGAAGAGTTCAAGACCATCCTCCAGCAGGCCATCGAGTACTACAACCTCAGGGCCGAGCGTGACAGGTTGGCGGCCGAGGTCGAGAAGTACAAGCAGCTCGGCGAAGCGAAGGTGGGTGCCCCTGAGGGACACTAGATCGTGGCTTTTTGGCAGGCACAACTGGATTACACGCTCTTCCTGTGCGGTCTTTTCTCGATCGCCCTGGCCGTGGTCTGTCAGGAGCTCAAGAGGGCCGGCAGGCCGGTTCTGAGTTGGGGGTGGCTGGGACTCTTCGGCCTGACCTGCGGCCTGGGGGCGTGGCTGGACCTGCTGGCGATCGGCATAGGTGAGCTGCCAGGCGAGGACTCGCTGAGGCTGGGTATCCTGACTGCGTCGCTGGTGTGCCTACTGGAATTCGCGAGAACCGGCTGGATCGCCCTCCGCGGCAGGGGACCCGGCCGTTGGGTGCTGGCGGTCTTCCTCGTCCCGGTTGCCTTGGCCTCGCACGCGGCTCCCGCGGCGATGGAGTGCTCTCTGCGTTTCGGACTGACCGTAGGCGGTCTGTTTTCAGCCGCCCTCTTGCTGCGGGCCGCAACGACGAAAACGACCCGCCGGCCCATGGCGATGGCCGGATGGGCAATCGCGATCTATGCTCTGGCCAGCGGGCTTGCCGCGACCTCGCTCTTGCTGCGGACGGGTCCGCTTGGACATCCGGATCGGCTCCTTCCCGTCCTCGTGGTGGTGGAAGGGATGTCGTTCCTGGTCGCTACGCTGGGCCTCCGATGCGGTCAGGTCTCGCCACGCACAGCCGCAGGGGACGTGCTCACGCGGCACCGGCATGGGTGCCGCCCCACGACCTTGGGCGCAGTGATGGGAGTTGTCCTCCTGTTGGGCTGGGTGGGCACGGAGATGGCCGGCAGGGCGGCCGACCGGAAGATGCGGGAGAATCTGATCTCCCGCACCTCCATCGCCGCTGCAGGAGTGTGGTCCAATCCGATACGGCGTCTGTCCGGCACGGCAGCCGATGCCAACTCGCCCGACTATACCCAGATCAAGAGACAACTGATCCGCATGCGAGTGGCCACGCGAGACTGCCGCTTCGTCTATCTGATGGCCGTAAGGAACGGACAGATCGTGTTCCTGGCCGACTCCGAGCCTGAGGGCTCTGCCGGCTATTCGCCTCCGGGCCAGGTGTACGAGCAGGCCAGCCCTGCCTTGTCGGCCTTCTTCGGTTCAGGGCAGGCCTTCCTGGAGGGCCCTCTGCCCGACGCGTGGGGCGTCTGGGTTTCCGGGATCGCCGCTGTCCGTGACACGACGTCCAACCGGCTTCTGGCCGCACTGGGCATGGATATCGACGCCTGCAATTGGCAGAGGCAATTGTACAGCCATCGTGCCGGCCCAGTTGGGATCACCCTGTTGGTCAGCGTGCTGCTGATCGTCTTCGGAATCTACCGCAAGAGGGTCGCGGAGCTGTTCCAGGAGATCGAGCACGTCAATTGCCAGCTCCAGGCCTCCACCGAGGCAGCCCACACGATGGCCAAGGAGGCGGAGGTCGCCAACCAGGCGAAGAGCGAGTTCCTGGCCAACATGAGCCACGAGATCCGCACGCCCATGAACGCCATCATTGGCTTCAGCGACCTGCTGGCCATGGACACCCTGACGCCGGGCCAGCAGGAGTACGTCCATCTGGTCCGTGAGGCAGGCCAGAGCCTGCTGACGCTCATCAACGACATCCTGGATCTCTCCAAGATCGAGGCGGGCAAGCTTGACATTGAGATCATGCCATGCAGGCTGGACACCCTCGCCTCGAGCGTGGTGGCTATGCTGCAGCCCCTGGCCGTCCGCAAGAGGATTGTCCTGCGCCTGGTGTACCGCAAGCCCTTGCCTGCGAGCTTCTGCACAGACCCTACAAGGGTCCGCCAGTGTCTGATCAACCTGGTCAGCAACGCCATCAAGTTTACTGAACGGGGGTACGTGAACCTCGTTGTGTTGGTGGAGTACCGTGAGGATCGGTGCTTCATCCGCTTCGACGTCGAGGACAGCGGCATCGGCATCGCGAAAGACAAGCAGGACGTGATCTTCTCCGCCTTCTCGCAGGCCGAGACCGGCACCACCCGCAGGTACGGTGGCACCGGCCTCGGACTCTCCATCACCCGCCGCCTGGCAGAGATCATGGGCGGCACGGTCGCCCTCAAGAGCGAGTTGGGCCACGGCTCCACGTTCTCACTGTGCGTTCCCGCGGGCCTGGACGTGGCAGCCCAGCCCGAGCTCGTGGAGGGAAGCCCCTTCTCTGTCTCCCGCGAGACTGCTCAGCAGGAGCAGGGCAAGGCCTACTCAGGGACGGTCCTGGTCGCAGAGGACAACCCCTCCAGCCAGCGGCTCATCCAGATCCTCTTGTCTCGCGCAGGGCTCGACCCCACCGTGGTCGACGACGGCCAGAAGGCGGTCGTCCACTGCCAGACGCACAGCTACGATCTCATCCTCATGGATATCCAGATGCCTGTCCTCAATGGCTATGAGGCGGTCAGACTTCTGCGCCAGCAGGGCCTGATCACACCGATCGTCGCCCTCACGGCCAGCGCCACCAAGGAAGAGGAGGCCCGGTGCCTGGATGCAGGCTGCACGGGCTACCTGACCAAACCGATCGATCGCCGCAAGCTGGATGCCGTGCTGGCCAAGCACCTGGTCAGTTCGCAGAGGGATATTGAGACGCCACAGGCACAGCCGAGCGACCCATCGGCCGCGCCGGCGTCTGTCTCAGTGGCACAGGAGGACGAAGAGACGGTCCCCCTGGACTGGGACAGCCTCAAGGATGTCTGTGACAGAGAAGAGGTGATGCAGGAGATGGGCGAGGCCGTACGGCGGGACGCAAGACGGTACGTCGAGGAACTGGGGGCCGCCCTCCGCAACAAGGACGCCGCCGCTCTCCGCCTCCAGGCCCACCGCCTCAAGGGGGCTACCTCGATCATCGGCGCCAACGTGCTGGTGGAGAAGGCCGCGAGACTGGAGCAGGCGGGAGACGACGCGGACCTCGAAGCCGCCGCGCTTCTGCTCGATGCGGTCCGGCAGGAGGTAGAGAAAGTGGTCTGCCTGCTGGAGCAGAGTGACTGGATCGGAATTACCCGGCAGGGTGCGAGGAAGGTGAGAAGGTAGGAAGGGGAGCCATGGAAGGCGGATGTCGCGCGATGACGCTGGGCTCGCTCACCGAGTTTCCGTCTCCCAGAGACCCAGAACCTGTGAGTTGTCCAGTCATGAGAAATACGGGTGTCACGACGCCGCGGCCGAAAACAATGCGTCTTCCTGTTCCCAGACCTTTGACCCGCTCCTTTTCCTTTCCACGGCAGGGCAATTCCCGCTTCAAGTGACCGCCGCGTAACACCGATAAAGGGGGCGATCGGACGTGTTCATTCAGAGGCACGGTGACATATGGGAGGTCAGACGATGGCAGAGAAAGTGACTCAAGAAATGGGCAAGGCCTTGTTGGACAAAGAGGGCAAGTACCTGACCTTCGCCCTGTCCAATGAACAATACGGCCTGGAGATCCTGAAGGTCCGCGAGATCATCGGGTACATGGAGATCACCGCAGTCCCGCAGATGCCCGCCTACGTCAAGGGGGTGATCAACCTGAGGGGCCAGGTGATCCCCGTGGTGGACCTGCGGGCCAAGTTCGGCATGGCCACCGCAGAGGTCACTGAACAGACCTGCATCATCGTGGTCGAGATCAGCCAGGCGAACCACAAGTTCGACACCGGGATCGTGGTGGATCAGGTCGAGGAGGTCCTGGACATCCCGGGCAAGGACATCGAGGCCCCTCCGCAGTTCGGGTCATCCGTGGATACGAGCTTCATCCTGGGGATGGGCAAGGTCAACGACTCCGTGAAGATCCTCCTGGACATCGACAAGGTCCTGGGAGCGGCGGACCTCAGCGGCCTGAGCGCACAATCCGAGACGGCGGCCTCTGTGGGCGGTCCTGAGCAGTAACCGGGCGAGACATCGAACAACCTTCTGGGACACGTGAAAGGGGTATGAGCATGCTGAAGAAGACGAAACTGGCGACCAAGATCGGTATGGGATTTGGTGTCGTAATTCTGATCGCGGGAATCTTGGGCGTCGTAGGATGGCGAGGGATGGCGAGCGTGGGCACCATCGTCAAGCTCAATGATGGAGGCCAGGCCTGCATCGAATCGCTTAACGAGTGTGCGGCGCTGCGCAGGGAGTTTGCCGTCCGCGGCTTCGAGAAGTACGGGGACAACAACAAGACCGCGGCGGAGAACTGGCAGGCCGCGTACGACAGCCTGATGAAGACCTTGGAGCAGGTGGCGGCCTCACCAGACCTGCAGGCCAAGGACAAGGCGACCGTCACGCAGGCCGCCAACCAGATGCCGGCCTATCTCACCTCCTTTGAGCACCAGAAGGAGGCCCGAACCATGAAGGACCAGGCCTTTGCGGCATGGAGCAAGATCGGGTGGGACGTCACGCAGGAGGTCAGCTCGGTCGTCACCGGCGTGATCGAGCCCAGCCGCAAGGCTGCGCAACAGTCGAAGGATCCCAACGAGGTGGCCCGATGGTCGGCCGTCGGCACCCGCCTGGACGAATCCGTGTTCCAGGAGTTCCTCATCCTGAGGGTCACCGCCGTCTACCTGCTGGCCACCAACAAGGAGGAACAGTGGACCAACTACGAGAAACAGCTTGCCAAGGTCAAGACGAACGTGGACGGCTGGTCGACCCTCGTGAAGGGCGACACGCGGCTTGAGACCGTGGCCCAGAACATCTCGGGCTTCATCAAGTCCTATGAAGACGCAGGACAGAAGTATCACTCGGGGATGGAGGCCCAACAGGCTGCCAACGCGGAGATGGCCACTGCAGCCAAGGCCGTAGTGGACACGATCCGCCAGCTTCAGACCTCCTTGAAGGAGCAGACGGCCAGCCTCGTCGCCTGGACCAACACCCTGATGGTCACGATGGCCATCTCTGGTATTGTCCTCGGCATCGCCCTGGCCTTCTCTATCACCCTGAGCATCGTGCGTCCCATCAGACGGATCATCACCGCACTGACCGAGGGCGCAGAGCAGGTCAAGACCGCCTCCGTACAGGTCGCCTCTGCCTCGCAGTCCCTGGCTGAGGGCGCCACGGAGCAGGCCGCAGGCCTCGAAGAGACCTCTTCCAGCCTGGAGGAAATGGCCTCGCAGACCAAACAGAATGCAGACAACGCCCAACAGGCGAATTCTCTGGCTTCGGAGGCCCAGACAGCGGCACAGAGTGGAACCAACGCCATGGGCCGCATGAGCTCGGCCATCAATGACATCCAGAAGTCCTCGGACGAGACCGCCAAGATCATCAAGGTCATTGATGAGATCGCCTTCCAGACCAACCTGCTGGCCCTCAATGCCGCAGTCGAGGCCGCACGGGCAGGCGAGGCGGGCAAGGGCTTTGCCGTAGTCGCCGAAGAGGTCCGAAACCTGGCCATGCGGAGCGCAGAGGCTGCCAAGAACACCGCACGTATGATCGAGGAGTCCGTCAAGAACTCCAAGAACGGCGTGGACATTGCCAACGAGGTCCGCAAGGTCCTCGATGAGATCGTCGGCAGCGTCGGCAAGACCACGGGCCTGGTGGGCGAGATTGCAGCCGCCTCCCAGGAGCAGGCCCAGGGCATTGACCAGGTCAACACGGCGGTGGCCCAGATGGACAAGGTCACTCAGCAGAACGCGGCCAATGCCGAGGAGTCGGCCAGCGCCTCTGAGGAGCTCAGTGCCCAGGCAGAGTCCATGGACCAGGCCGTTCAGGAACTGGTGAACCTCGTCGGTGGGGCAGCCAGCCGCAACCAGCAGTTCTCGAGCAGGAGGCCTGCTGGGCACGTTGGCGCGGGCCGGATGGAACACGGCCTTGCACAGAAGACGCACGAGGCGGCGGCCCGGAGGAAGCCTGCCAAGCTGTCGATCTCGGACAAGGTCTTCCATAGGATCGCGGACAAGGGCCCTCAGGCAGCGAGTACGCCCAAGGTGAATCCGGCTGAGGTGATCCCCCTGGACAAAGATGAGGAATTGAAGGCCTTCAATGGATAGCAGCCACTAAGCGGCCTGGACAGGCCAGGGACAGGGCGAGGGGGCCCTGTCCTTGGCTGGCCAGGCTGAGATCCGCTCATTGAGCCACCCTATGCGTGCGCGTCTTCGCGGATCTCCAGCGGAACCCGCATCAGCACCCGACACCCCTCGCCCGGGGCTGTGTCGATCTCGATGGACCCACCCAGTTCGGCCAGACGCTCCTGGATGCTGAACAGGCCAAAGCCCTTGGCATTCGGAGAGACGGCCTCTTCGGGGACCAGCCCTTGGCCGTCATCTTCCACCTCCACGCAGAGCACGTCTCTGTCGCGAGAGATGGACACGCGGATCAGATCCGCGTGGGCATGCTTGACCGCATTGTTCAGCAGCTCCCTGACGCTGCGAAAGACCAGTGCCTTGAGGTTGTCGTCCAGGGGTTTGGGCTGCTGGTCATCATGGAACTCGGTCCGGATGCCGTGCTTCTGCTGCACCTCCTCGCGCAACCATGAGGATACGGCAGCCTCGAATCCCAGGACCTTGAGCACGGGCGAATAGAGGTCGAAGGTCATGGCCCGCGTATCGGCCAGGAGCTGGCTCAGGGTATCGCAGACCTGGGTGAGCCCGGCAACCAGGGATGGGTCTTGCTCGGCCTTGCGGATCATCTCCAGCTTCATCTTGCAGAACGCCAGGTATTGGCTGACGTCGTCATGGAGGCGTTCTGCCAGGTTGCGGCGCTCCCGCTCCTCGGTCAGTGCAAGCCTCGACGCCAGGGACCGCAGCCGCATCTGATAGTCCAGCAACTGCCGCTGAGCCTGCTTCTGCTCGGTAATGTCCGTCATGACCGTCAGGAGGCAGGGCCTCTGCCCGATGAGAATATGCTCGCCACTCACCAGACCGTCCACCCGCCGTCCGTCCTTGGCCCTGAACGACATCTCCAGATTGAGGATCTTGCCGTGGTCCTTTGCCTCCTGCACCAGTCGGGCCCAATCTTCGGGCGTGATCCAGCCGAGATCGACTGGGGTCTGGCCGATGGTCTCATCCCGAGCGAAACCGCAGGTCCGAAGGGCCTCTTCATTCACGTCAACGTACGTGGCGGTATCGAGGTCCGTGATGCTGATCAGGACAGGGGCATCGTGGAAGGCCTTCGAGAACTTCTCTTCGCTCTCCCGCAGGGCTCCCTCAGTGGCCTGCTGGTCTTCGGCCAAGCTCAGCAGAGCCAGGCGGGATCGTTCAGAGGCCTCCAGCATCCGGCGGACCTCATCCGTGGAAGCCCGAAGCTGCTGCTCGGCAAGCTTGCTCTCGGTGATGTCCTGAACCGTACCGACATTGCGTACAGCAAGGCCTTGGGAAAAGGTGACCCGGCCTGTGGCAGCCACCCATCGCTCGCGGCCGTTCGCGAGATTGATGACGCGATACTCGGCAAGGTACTCACCCGCGCCCGAGGGATCGAATGCGCGGTCCACAGCAGCCTGCGTGGGGGCCCGATCGTCCGGGTGGAGACCGGCCATGAACACTTCGTAGGTGATCGGTTCCTCCGGCCCCACGCCCCACATCTCACGCACGCGGTCATCCCATTGTATCGTGCCGTGGATCACATCGTGATCGTAGATGCCCAGTCTCGCCGCATTCTTGGCCAGGATCAGCCGATCCTCACCCTCTCGTAGCGACGCTTCAATCCGTTTGTACCGGGTGATGTCGGTCGAGATCCCGCAGACTGCAGAGACCCGGCCGTCTGCGTCTCGCAAGGGGAACTTGACGGACAGGTAGGTGTGTATCCCGTCTGCCTCATCGTTGCGCTCTTCCGTGGTCAGGGCCAGGCCCGTCTCCATGACCCGTACGTCGTTGGTGCGGTGGATCTCGCCAAGGTCTGGCCGGACGATGTCATAGCTGTTCTTGCCGGTCAGGGCCTCGACCGACGAGCCGAAGAGCCGGGCAAAGGGCCGGTTCACCATAAGGAGCCGGCCATCCCGGTTTTTGAGGTAAACCAGCGACGGGGTGTTGTCCAGGATGGCCTGCAGCCGGTCCGCATCCTCCTGTTTGGCGGCCTCCACCTGCCGGCGCTCCGCTTGGCCTGCCGCGAACAGGAGCGAGAACACGCCGACTGTGCCCAGGAAAAGCTGGGCAGATAGGAGCCTGTCCTCCAGGCCCTGGCCCCCAAGAGCCGAGGCCGCCCCATTCATCGCCACACCGGCGATCGCGATGCCGGCCAACACAACGAGGGCCAGACTGACGGTCCGCTGCCCAAGCCTAAGTGCGGGCCAGGCGAGAAGCGCGATGAGCATGTAGGGATGTGGGGATATCGGAGTGTGAACGCTGCCAGGTCGACACGCCAGCCAGGCGACGACACACCACAGAGTCATGAATGCGGCTGATTCCGTCGCCCACACCTTGCTGCTGGGCGGCCGTGCATGCTGTCCCCTGACCCAGCTCACGATCAAGGGCGTGATCAGCAGCAGGCCCAGTCCATCCGCGATGTACCACGAAGTCCAGGCATCGGCGAGGTCGGCGCCCTGCAGGGTGGCAGCGGTCGCCGCGCCAATACAGGCACTGCAGGCATTCACCAAGACCACGCCGGCTGTCAAGGCCAGGACCTCGGGCACGCGGTCGAACCGCGGCTTCCTCCCACCCCAATAGAGAATCAGGGCCGCACACCCAAGGGATTCGACCATGTTGGCGGTCATGTAGCCGATGCCCGCAGGCAGTGGCCGGCGTGCCAGCCAAACGTCTGCCGACACTCCGGCACCGTAGAAACCAAGGACCAAGGCCGGCCAAAGGCGATGAGGCAGGAGCACAAGTGCTGCAAGTCCGATTCCCCCCGCAGGCCACACGGCCATGATGATTTGCTCGGAATCGGGGAAGAAGAACGCCAACTGGTGGGCCAGGAAGTAGGCCACCACGAACAGTGCCGCATAGGCCCAGAGCCGCTGCGAGGAGGCCTCTTGCGAGCCGGGGTCAGTCAAAAGGCTACCGGCGTCACCCGGCGATTGCGGCGCGTTCGCGGACACAGGGGCCTCGATGGGCTCTTTCACGTGGTCTCCGGGCTTCATTTGAATACCCAACGTCCAACAAGGAATCTCCGATGCTCAAGGGCAGGACTGCCGTTCGCTGCCTGTTCTTTCTGGCGGCCTATCCAAGGCGGCATTCGGGCCCACCAGCATCGTAGCCGAGTAGCGGGGCGACTGGCCCGCCCGTGCGAGCAGGTCGTTCACCTCCCGCTTGAGCTCCAGGATCCGCGATTCGCGTCCCAGGGTGAGATCCTGCCAGCGGCGGAGCTCTTCGAACTGCTGGGCCATCCTGTCCTCTGCGGCCTTTCGCTCGGTGATGTCCCGGGCAATGCTCAGCACCGTGGCGCACTGCGCCGCCTGATCCAGCTCAGGCATAAGGCGACAGTTGAAGATGACGCCCCTCGCCTCGAACTCCGTCTCCAAGGGCCTGCAGGAGTCAATGACGCCCTGGATGGCTCGTTCCCAGAACACACACTCCTGCTTGGGGAAGCCCATCTCCCTGTGGGTCTTCCCCAGGAAGGCCTCTGCCGGAGGCAATCCGTACCGGGCAACCGCAGGGCTGACGAACCGGTGTCTGCACTCACGGTCGAACCGCATCACCACGTCCGGGACATTCTCCACCAGGCTTCGGTACCGCCGTTCACCCTCCAGCAGCGACTGCTCGGCCTCTGCCAGCCTCCGTTCATTCTCCAGTTCCTTGAAGACCCGCGACACCGTCAGGGGCAGCCTGTCGAGAAGCAAGGCGTCCTTGACGAGGTAGTCACGAGCCCCCAGCTTCATCATGCGCACGGCCACCTGTTCATCGCCGTGGCCGGTGATCACCAGAAAGGGCGGCAGGTTGCCTGTGCGGGCCAATTGCTCCACCAGGGCTGCACCCTGCATCTCCGGCAAAGCATAGTCGAGAAGGAGCAGGTCCGGCCTGGATCTCTCGACCCGGTTCAGGCAGTCTTCGGCTGAATGCACGGCTTGGCATTGATAGCCCCGCTCGGTGAGGGCCATGGAGAAAAGCTCCGCCATGCCGACGTCGTCCTCTGCGATCAAGATGTGTCGCGATTCATTTCCCATGCGTCGCTGTTCCTACTTGCCTGGATCGGCATCTCGCACCACGGGCAGCCTGACTACCAGCAGGAACAGCCCGACCTGGCGCAGCACCGACGCAAACCGGGTGAACTCCACCGGCTTGGTGATGTAGAAGCTGCACCCCGCCTGGTAGCAGTTCTGGACCTCCCGGGGGTCATCCGTAGTCGTCAGCATGACCACCGGGATATCCCTCAGCCGGGCGTCGGTCTTCATCCGACGAAGGACCTCCACTCCATCCACGCGCGGCATGCGGATGTCCAGGAGAAGGAGGTATCTTCCGCCGCTCTGCAATTGCGATTCCCTGTCGTTGCCAAGGTAGTCCAGGACCTCCTGGCCGTCACGGAATCGGACGACCGGATTTCTGACCCCCACGTCCTCCAGCAGGTCTTGAATGAGCACGGCGTGTCCGTCATCATCTTCGGCCACCAGGATCGTCACGTGGTTGTAGGATGCGCTGTCTTTCATGGGTTCCTTTCAGTGTTTGGCATCATATCACGAGGCCGCCCGGGGGAGGTCTACGGGCAGGGCCACGTGGAACTGGCTGCCCTGGCCCAGCGAGGAGGTCACCCACACCCGGCCACGATGCCGGTCCACGATCCGACGCACCAGCTTCAGGCCCAGCCCGTCGCCTGGGATCGCCTCCTCCGGATGAAGCCGATGGAACAGTACCCAGATCTTCTTCTGATGCTCCGCGGCAATCCCCCGCCCGGTGTCCGCCACGATGTACACGGCCTGGCGGTCCTCCATCTGGCCGGAAATCGACACGCGCAGGGCCCTCGCCGGATCGCGGTACTTCAGGGCATTGTCGAGCAGATTGGAAAACACCTGATTGACCAACGGCCGGTCGCCTGCGGCAGGAAGGCAGGGGCTCGACCCGCACGTCGGCCCCGGCCTGCTCGATCTGGAACGCCTGGGCTGCAACAACGTCCCGGAGAATCTCGTCCATGTCCAGCCGCTGCTCGCGGATCGCCATGCTGCCCACACGCGACACCCGCAGCAGGCCACTGATCAGATCTGCCATCTTGCCTACACTGGAGTGGATGAATCTCATCGCCTTGGGGATCCGCTCTCCAATGAGCGAGCCCGCCTCTTCACGCAGTGCGGATGGAACATCCGGCCTGCGTAGCAGCGATTCCAGCTCGACGCAGGCTTCCTGAAGACGGTGGCTGAAGCCCTCGATGTTGACCAGGGGCGCACGGAGATCGTGCGAGGCCGCATACACAATCGCCTCCAGCTCCTCATTTTTCGTCTCGAGATCACGAAGCAGACGCTCACGTTCCCCCAGCTCGTGCTGCATGAAGCGATTCTCGCGGCTGTGCCACAGCACAGTCAGGGCCATCGCCACGGCCAGCAGCAGCGCCCCCCCGATCATGGCAGTAGTCCACGCCTGCCTGCGCAGCGGCACATCGAGCTCGGCCCGGTCCACCTTGGCGACGATGCCCCATGGCGAGTCAGGGATGCGGCGGATCGCGGCCAGGGATGGCACACCACGGTAGTCGATCCCTTCTACTACGCCTTCCTCGCCCAGCATGAGGCGCACGGCTGGGATCCGGCGATCTGCAAGGGGAAGTCGCAGGTTCAGGGCTGTATGGGAACGATGCCGAAGCTCGTTCAAGTACATGACGTGGTCGCCCTCTCGCCGGACCAGGAGCGTCTCCGCACTGCGGCTGGGTGTAGGCCAGGTCTGGATAAGGGCAAAGAGGAAGGGGGCAGGATCAATCTCGAACAGGAGCACCCCCATGGGAGCCGGCCGAGGGGCATCCTGGGCCGGCTCCAGCAGGGGAACCGCCACCCCCATGCGAATCTGCTGTGACACGCTGTCGCGGTGCAGATCCACCACGACCAAACTGTCGCCCCTCAGGGCCTGCTCCACGAACGGCCGGACATAGGGGTCCATCTGGATCTCGCCGGCGGGGGCGGCCAGGCGCACTTGGAGTTGGCTGTCGAGCAGGAGGACCTGGCTGTACTCCTGGCGATCGTGCCAGGCTTGCAGCCATCTCTGCACCCGGCTGCGGGCAGCACCCTCTCCTGGAGCGGCAAGCAGATCCTTCGCGTCGGTGGACAGTGCCCTGGTCTCGAGGAGCCACCGTGCGTCATTGAGGTGCTCGCTCCGCCAGCGGGCGATTTGCCCCGTCTTCAGATCGGCGATCGCGGTCAGTTGATCGCGGGCGGCCTGCCTGAAACTCGTGACCTGGCTGCGGTAGTGGGCCAATCCAACCAGCAGAATGGCTGCGCCGAAGCTCGCCAGAATGGCGGCGAGGAGTTTTCCCCCGGATCGTGACGGGCGATGGCTGCTGGGGTCAAGGCTGACCTCCTTGCCCGGCCGGCGGGCACGGCAGAGCGATATGGAACCGGCTGCCCTCGCCGGGCGCGGACTCGACCCAGCTTTCACCCCCATGGCACTCGACTATGCGGCGCACCAGGCTCAGGCCAAGCCCTTCACCGGGCACTGCACCCCGGGGCTGCACGCGGTGGAAGATCTCCCAGATCCGCTCGTGCTCCTCACGGGCGATGCCCACGCCATTGTCCGCCACGCAATACACGGCCCGGCCACCGTCCATTCCGCCGGAGACCGATACGCGCAAAGGTCGGGCCGGGTCGCGGTACTTCAGGGCGTTGTCGAGCAGGTTGGAGAAGACCTGGTTGATCGCAATGGGGTCACCGACGCAGGGCGGCAGGGGTCCGATCGTGACCACCGCGTGCGCAGGACTCGAACGCAAAGGCCTGTACGGCAACGACGTTGCTGAGGACGCGGTCCATATCGATCCATTCCATACTCGCAGCCGCCCGCCCGAGGCGAGAGAGTCGCAACAGGCCGTCGATGAGGCGGCCCATCTTCTCGACCCCGATCTGGATATAGTGCAGGGCCTTGGGCATCTCCTCGCGCGTGAGGGACAATAGGGCCTCGCGGACACTGGCCGGCTCGACGGCCGCCAACTTGGCCTGAAGCTCCATGCACAGGGTATCGATCCGGCGGCTGAAACCTTGTACGTTGAGCAGGGGTGTACGCAGGTCGTGAGAGGCCGCGTAGACCAGGCTCTCGATCTCACGGTTCTTCTGGTCGACAGCGAGGGCGAGGCCCTCGCGTGCGGCCTCCGCCTGCCTACGCTCAGTGACATCCACCGCGATACCCACGAACTTCTTCGCGGACCCCGCGTCAGAGGGATCGACAAGCCTGCCTCTGGTGAAGACCCAGCTCCACGTCCCTGCCTTGTTGCGAATACGGTGTTCACACTCATAGACGGGGCTCTCGCCGCGAAGATAGGACTCAGCCTTGGACATCCATACCGGTACGTCTCCTGGGTGGTGGTAGGGCAGCCATTCCTGCAGCGTATTTGGCAGTTCCCCTGGCGCATAGCCCAACATCGCGTGAAACCGGTCATCGAGGTGGACCTCATCCCGATCGAGATACCATTCCCATATCCCTGCGTTGCATACGTTCAGGGCCATAGAAAGCCGCGACTCATTGTCCCGCAGGGCCTGCTCCGCCCTCATCCGCCGGATCGCGTTGCCCAGGTCGTGGGCCACGTGCTCGAGATCCCTGACCGTGGCCAAAGGGACCCTCCCTTCGCGGGGGTCCGCCACGTGGATCAGGCCAAGGACGCGGCTGTCGTCGCGGATCGGGATCAGGGCCACCGACTCGTAGCCCACCCGGTTGCACTCATTGCGGGTCTGGCCCTTGTCCTGCTCGGAAACGGTGGCCAGAAACCGGCTGGTCCCGTTCATCCAGAAAGAGCCGCCGTCCGTGAAGAAGGGCATGGCCGGGTTGGTCGTACCCTTGACCACCTCAATGCACATGCAGTTGTCGGTCTTGACCGACAGAGGACTTTCCTTGGCGTAGAAGGCCTCACTGAATCCGTCATAGGCCTGGTAGGGGATGTTGCCGTCGTCATCCAAGAGCCGTATGCCCACAGCCTGGCACCCCGTGAAGGCCTTGATCGCTGCCACCGCCTCTTGCAGCAGTGTCCGGATCTCTGCGGCCCCTTGTATGGCGGTCAGGACGCGGTGGATCAGGTGCTCGGCGCTGCCCGGTGCGGTGCAGCAAGACTCGCTTCGGGCAAGGACATCACACTCAGACTCGGCGCAGCGAAGAAATTCCGTCTCAGAGGGAATAGGCTCTGCCATGGCTCCGTCCTCTGACTCTCATACCTTTGGTCGTCAGAAGCGCATCCAAAGGCGCAGCCGCCGACCCGGCAACCGCTCCATGCCCGCTGATTCTACCCGAACCCGGCAGGTCTGCAAGTAAGCACAAGGATTTTCCGCAGAGACCACGACATTCTGTATAGACGAACTCGCTTGGGAGTGTACAATTCCGGTCAATCTGGGATCCATACGGATAATGGTCGGCGGCCTCTTGGGTCCCCTGAATGACGTCGTGAGAGACGACTGGATTGCGGGTATGCTGCGGGAGTCGCGTATGAGCATCAAGCTGCTTGTAGCGGAAGACCATCGGATCGTGAGAGAAGGGCTTCGCAGTCTCATCGCCTCGGAGCCGGACATGGAGATAGTGGGGGAGGCGGAGAATGGCACCAGTGCAGTCCGCATGGCCGAGGAACTCCAGCCCGACGTGGTGATCATGGACGTCGCCATGCCCTTGATGAGCGGCATCGAGGCCACTGCCCTGATCCGTGAGGTTTGCCCCGGCGTGAGGATCGTGGCCCTGTCCGCCTACGATCGGCCCGAATTCGTCATGGACATGCTCAAGGCCGGGGCCTCGGGCTATCTGCTCAAGGACACCGCCTTCAGTGACTTGGTGCGTGCCATCAGGGTCGTGGTCAACGGCGAGTGCTACCTTTGTCCGCAGGTGGCGACGATCGTCCTGGCCCGGCAGGAACAGGCCTCGGGTGCCGGGGGCCTGGACCTGCCGGACCAGCAGTTGATCAGGCAGTTGGCAGAGGGAAAGACCGCCCGGGAGATCGCGGAAACGCAGCGACTGAGCATCAAGACCGTTGAAGGCCGGAGGAGACGCATCATGGCGAAGCTGGGCCTCGACAGCATCGCGGCCCTGGTTCGCTATGCAGTGGACCACGGCCTCGTCTCCGAGGACGCACCTCCTTCGCCGTCACCGGCCAAGGTCTAGGGGTCCTAAGGGGCCGTCAGAGCCGTTCACCTCGAGGGGTACGCGGAGGGTCGCCCTGCAGCCGCAGCCCGGGGCGCTGTCCAGGTCGAGCGATCCGCCCAGTTCTGCCAAACGCTCCTGAACGCTGAACAGGCCAAAGCCCTTGGCCATAGGAGATACGGCCTCGGACGGGACCAGTCCGACGCCATCATCCTCCACCCGCACGCAGAGGGTTTCCCGCTCACGAAGAATGGCCACACGGATCAGGCCGGCGTGACTGTGCTTGACGGCATTGGCCACCAACTCCCGGACGCTTCGGAACATGATGGCCTTGAGGTTGTCGCCCAGCGGCTTGGCCTGGCCGTCGTCATGGAACTCGGTCCGGATGGCATGCTTGACCTCGACCTCATCCTTCAACAGAGACGAAACCGCAGCCTCGAATCCCAGAACCTTGAGAACAGGGCAGTACAGCTCGAAGGTCATGGCCCGTGTGGCGGTCATGAGGCCATCCAGGGCTGCGCATACCTGGGCCAGGTCTTCAACGTCGGACGGGTCGCTGACGTTCTTGCCGATCATCTGAAGCTTCATCTTGCAGAAGACCAGATTCTGGCCAACGTCGTCGTGCAGCCGTTCGGCCAGGGACCGCCTCTCCCGTTCCTCGGTCATGGCCAGCCTGGCCGCCAGGGTTCGCAGCCGCCTCCGGTGCTCCATGAGGCTCTGACCAGCCTGTCTGCGGGCCGTGACATCATCGAAGACCGTAACGAACTGTCCCGGCTCAACCTGGAAGGCCAGGACCTCGAAGTACTTGCCCAGGGGGGCGGCATACTGGGTGAACCGGACGGATCGGCCTGAGATCGCCACCTTTCCGTAGGTCTCGATCCAGGACTCCTCGATATCCGGCAGCACCTCGCGGGCCGTCCTGCCCACGATGTCGCCGGCCTTTAGGCCCGTCATCTGCTCGAAGGCCGGATTGACGGACAGGAACCGGTAATCCACGGGCCTACCGGAGACATCGAGGATGATCTCGTGCAGGGCAAAGCCATTAAGCATCTGCTCAAAGAGAAGGCGGTAGTTCCGTTCCGTACGCCGGTGTTCGGTGATGTCCCGGGCCAAGGTCAGCACGCTCTCGCACCGCCCCTTCTCATCGAACTCCGGAATGAGACGCCAGTTGAAGAGGAGTTCACGGTCTCCAACCGTGAACCTGAACTCAGTCTCCTGCGGCAGACCGGATTCCACGGCGCGGGCAATGGCGTTCTCCCAGAACACGCACAGAGGTTCGGGCTGGTCGAGGTCCCTGCACGTCCTGCCCACAAAGGCCTCGGCAGGCAGGGGAGTGTACCGCGTGACCGACGGACTGACACAGAGTATCCGGCCGTGGGCATCGAACCGCGCGACAATGTCCGGGAGGTTCTCTGCCAACGTGCGGTACTGGTGTTCACTGTCCCTCAGGAGGTCCACTACGCCGTTGCTCTGGCCGACATCCTGCGTCGTGGGGCGCCTCGCCTGCATGGATTCCTCAAGGCCAGACTGCGGCTTCAGCACCGCGGCTTCCTTCCGCCGCCGCCTTTCTGCCTGACGAACCCCATCCATGTGGGAGACGCTGCGTCCCTGCATCCGTCGCCTCTCAGGCCAGCCGCGTGTGCATTGCGCCGGCCCTGGTCAAACCCGCCAGATCTGCCACAGACAACCACTGACACCTCTGTCTTCCTGATTCTACTGAAGGCCAGCCCGTGGCACAAGGGGACAGGGACATCTCCATGCTGAGGCATTTGCTTAGAATAATCCTCGAAAGTCGTCGGGATGGGTGGCCGAAGCGTTTACTACCCGAGGGGTTACGGCAGATGCCCGTAAGGGTGGGCTCTCATCCTGGAGAACAAGGCCCACGCGGCAGGGACAGGGTATTTATGGGCCATCTGGCGGAAGAAGGGGACATGCGGACCTAGCAGTGGTGGCTGGCGTACGGCTGGAGATGGCATTCTGATGACTCCCGAAAAACCCATGAGCGTGGATACAGACAGACCCTTGAAGACCTTGATCGTCGAAGACGATTCGGCGGGTGCGGAGGCCGTCGTCGTCGGCAACGACGCCCGGCTCAAGGCCGTGCTGGCCGCGGTTCCCACCGGCATCCTCATTGTGGACGCGGATACTCACACGATCATGGACCTCAATCCTGCGGCCGCGGAGATGATCGGCCTGCCCGCAGCGCAGATCGTTGGGCGGACCTGCCACGGCTTCATCTGTCCAGTCGATGCGAGCCAGTGTCCCCTCTCCGGGCTGGGGCAGGGCGTGGAGCGATCCGAATTCACGCTGTGGACCGCAGACGGCCGGACCCTCCCTGTGTTCAAGAGCGTGATGTCCCTCTCCCAAAACGGACGGCGATACCTCGTCGAGAGCATCGTGAACCTCACCAAGCGCAGGGCCGCAGACGAGGCCTTGCACCAGGCCAAGGAGAAGGCCGAGGCCTCCAACCGGCAGTTGGAGCAGCTCAACATCGAACTGGAAACCGCCCTGGAAGAGACCACTCTCCTGGCGCAGGAGGCGGCCATGGCCTGCCAGGCCAAGAGTCACTTCCTGGCCAACATGAGCCATGAGATCCGCACGCCCATGAATGCGATCATGGGCTTCTCGGAGCTGCTCGGCACTGAGCCTCTCACCGAACAGCAGAAGGAATACCTCCGGATCCTCCGTACCAGCAGCGAGGACCTGCTCGCGCTCATGGACAGTATCCTCAACCTCGCCCGGGTGGAGGCGAACCGGTACGAGGTCCACGTCGGCGAGTGCCGTCTGGATGCGGTTCTGACCTCCCTTGATCAGGTCTTCAGGCACAAGGCCGAGCGAAAAGGGCTCGGCTTTGAGATCCGCCGCCAGGAGGGCTTGCCCGAGGTCCTTTCCACGGATCCCGTCGTCCTGCGGCAGTGCCTGATCAACATCGTGGACAACGCCGTGAAATTCACGGCCGCAGGACACGTCCACATCCGGGTGTCCCTGGAGAGCCGCACCGAGCAGCGGCGTCTGCGGTTCGACGTGGAGGACACGGGCGTGGGCATTCCGCCGGAGGCCCAACGCCTGCTCTTTGAGCCCTTCACCCAGATCGACGGCAAGAGCACCCGCAAGTTCGGTGGGGCGGGTCTGGGTCTGGCCTTGAGCAGGAAGCTGATCGGACTGGTCGGCGGCCGGATCGAGCTCGACAGCCGGCCTGGCGGGGGATCGACGTTCACGCTGACGATCCCGGCCGACGTACAGGTCGGCAGAGAGGGCGCCGGTGGGGCCGGTCAGAAGCCGGCACAGACTCAGGCTGCGTGCCAGGGTCACCCGCACGGCCAGCCCACGGGGGACAGTTGTCCGGCAAGGCCCCTGACCGGCCGCGTCCTGGTCGCCGAGGACAGCAGGACCAACGCCGCCCTGGTTCGGACGAGGCTGGAACGGCTGGGATTCGAGGTCGCCATCGCCCCGGACGGCCGGCAGGCCGTGGAAAAGGCCCTTGCGGAGCCTTTCGACCTGGTGCTCATGGACATCCAGATGCCGCAGATGGACGGCTACGAGGCGACGCGCGCCATGCGGCAGAAGGGCCTGTCACTGCCCGTCGTGGCCCTGACGGCCAATGCCCTGGAGGGCGATCGCCAGCGGTGCCTGGAGGCCGGCTGCAATGATTACCTGACCAAGCCCTTCCAGATGAAGGACCTCGTGGCCATGCTCAAGCGGCTGCTGCCCCAGGACAAGACCGATGGGGAAGGTCCCAAAGAAACGGCTGTCGAGTCCGACATCATCGATGGGGTGACATTGAAGGAGATCTATGACCGGCCTGAGATCATTTATGAGATCATGGACGCATTCCTTCAGGAGGCCCCGCAGACCGTCGAAAGAATAAGTGACGCGGTCCGACGTCGCGACGCAGAGGACCTGCGCCGGTGGACCCACAAGCTCAAAGGCTCGGCCCTGACCGTGGCGGCCAAGGCCCTGGCCGAGGCGTCCCAGGGGCTGGAGAAGGCCGCCGAAGAGGGACGGGTCGGCGCCTTCGCCGTCGGCCTGAGCGACGTCGATCGCCAGTGGATCCGGGTGAGGGCCTTTGTGTCGCAGCCGGACTGGCTCGACCAAGTCGCCTGCTGCGGAGTGACCCGAGGTTAAACGCTGTTTTGGAGAGAAACGGAGATCGGAACCATGAAATTCCTGGTAGCTGAAGATGACTTTGCCGCCCGACGGCTGCTGCAGATCCTGTTGTCCGAGTACGGCCAGTGCATGGTCGCAATCAACGGTCGCGAGGCTGTGGAGGCCTTCCAGGAGGCCCATGAGGAGCAGGAGCCCTATGACCTGGTCTGCCTGGACATCATGATGCCCGAGATGGATGGCCACGAGACCCTGCGGACCATCCGCCAGATCGAAGCGGATCGCGGAGTGATGGGGCTCGATGGAGTCAAGGTGATCATGACCACCGCCCTCAAGGACTCGGGCAACGTCTTTCGCGCCTTCCGGGAGGGATGTGAGGCCTACGTGGTGAAGCCCGTCAAAAGGGCCAAGCTCATCGAGGCCATGGAGCAATTGGGGGTCCCGATCCCGAGCTAAACGGATGGCCAAACTGCCGCCACGCGAGAGTCTCGCCGGCAGGTGGCCAGCCAACCTAGGATAACGCTATGGCAAGCAAGTCCAAACAGAATGAGCTGACGCAGCAGAGGCTTGAGGCAGTCCTCCAAGGCCAGGACAGAGATACCGCCGAGCATCTCCAGACTGTGTCCAAGGTGGCTGAAGAGGTGCATGAGATGATCGCCAAAATAGACCCGGCAGGGGTTTTGCAGGCCCAGGCTGGCGACACGCCCGCGCCTGCCGCACTGGCCCCAATCCCGAGCAAGGTCGTTCCGCAGGAAGACGTGCCCATGGTGCTCGATTTCGTGGCCGAGGCCAGGGAACACGTGGACACCGTCGAGGCAGGCCTGCTCGAACTCGAGAAAGGGCCTGGCGACCAGGAGGTGATCAATCGGATCTTCCGCGGATTCCACACCATCAAGGGGATGGCGGGATTTCTCAACCTCCAGGATATCGGTTCCCTCGCCCACTCCGCGGAGAACCTCCTGGACATGGTGCGAAAGGGCAAGCTGGTGCTCCAGGGTGAATCCATGGACGCGGTCTTCGAGTCCATGGACAACATGAAGAAGATGATCACGCGGCTTAGGGAGTGCACCATGGCGGGCCAGCCGATCCTGACGCCGCCAGGCTTGGCCGACTTGCTGAAGCGGCTCAAGGGCCTGGTGGAAGGCGGCAGCGCCAAGCCGGCCGAACCCCAGGTCTCCCTGCCCAGCGTCGAGAAGGACCGCAAGCTGGACGAGATCATCCAGCCGGCCCCGGTGCCGGCGCCGGCTGAGCCCAGCGGCAAGGTCCAGTTGGGCCCGGCCAAGGCGCCCGTGGTCGACGACAAGATCAAGGTGAGTACCGCAAGGCTCGACAGCCTCATCGATATGGCGGGAGAGTTGGTGGTCGCCAACCTGATGGTGGCCGAGGAGGTCAAGGAGCGGCTCAACGGCGAACACCTCTTGGGAACCAAGGTCTCTCACCTGACCAAGATCGTGCGGGAGATCCAGGAGCTGTCCATGTCCATGCGCATGGTGCCGATCCAGGGCGTGTTCCACCGCATGGCCCGCCTGGTCCGCGACCTGGCCCACAAATCCGGCAAGGACATCCAGTTCATCACGCAGGGCGAAGAGACCGAGCTCGACCGCACCGTCGTCGACAAGATCGCAGATCCGCTGGTCCACATGATCCGCAATTCCGTGGACCATGGGATCGAATCGCCGGATGATCGCCGCAAGAGCGGCAAGGACCCCGCGGGCCGCGTCGAGCTGCGGGCCTTCCACAAGGCCGGAAACGTGATCATCGAGATTGAGGATGACGGCAAAGGCCTGGACAAGGATCGCATCATTCAGAAGGCCGTGGAGCAGGGGCTCTTGCAGAAAGGGCAGGAGATCAGCGACGAAGAGGCCTACCGCCTGATCTTCCACGCGGGCCTGTCCACCGCCCAGAAGGTCACGGACATCTCGGGACGCGGCGTGGGCATGGACGTGGTCAAGAAGAGCGTCGAGGAACTCCAGGGCAAGGTGGACATTTCCAGCAGGCCCGGCCGCGGCACGACCTTCACCATCCGGCTGCCCCTGACCCTGGCCATCATCGATGGACAGATCGTCACCGTGGGACCCGAACGGTATATCATCCCCATCAACTCGATCATCAACAGCTTCAGACCCACTGCGGACCAGGTCTCGTCCGTGCAGAGCCGCAGCCAGGTCGTCCGCGTCCGCGGAGAGTTGCTGCCTTTGTTGCCGTTGTACCGGCTCTTCGGCGTAAAGCCCCAGTGCCCGGAGCCGACTCAGGGCCTCCTGATGATCGTGGAGGCGGATACCCAGAGGTGCTGCGTGTTGGTGGACGAACTGCTCGGTCAGCAGCAGGTGGTCATCAAGAACCTCGGCGACGGCCTCGGCAGCGTCCGGGGCGTGGCCGGCGGCGCCATCATGGGGGACGGCCGGGTCAGCCTGATCCTGGACGTGCCCGGCCTGATCGAGCTGTCACGAAGTTAACCCGGATTTCTCACGAGGCTCTGGATGTTCGAGGTGGAGGTGAGGCTGTGAACTTGAGTTGGGCCGGCTGGAAGGCTGATGCATCCGCGCTTGTGAGAAATGCGGGTTAAGGAGGAGCAGGTATGTCGCTTCTGGCCCTCGACAGTCCCACGCTGAGCGAGCAGGACTTCTGCCGCATCAGTGAGATCATCTATGAACACTGCGGGATCAACCTCCACGAAGGGAAGAAGGAGCTGGTCCGCGCTCGCCTTGCCAAGCAGCTCCGGCTGGGAAAGTTCCGGACCTTTGAGGACTACCTGAAGCACGTCTTCGACGACCCCACCGGCCGCAGCTTCTCAGAGCTGGTGGACAGCATCAGCACCAACCTGACGAGCTTCTTCCGCGAGGACCAGCACTTCCTGTACCTGCAGGAGGAACTCCTGCCGAGGCTGCTGGCCAAGAAGGGGGCACGCAGGGACTTTCGGATTCGGGCCTGGAGTGCAGGGTGTTCTTCGGGTGAGGAGCCGTACTCCCTGGCCATCACGCTCCTGGAGGCCGTGCAGGGACACGGAGCCTGGGACGTCAAGGTCCTGGGCACGGACATCTCCACCCGGATGCTGGATCTGGCCCGAAAGGGCTGCTATGAGCCCCAGCGGGTGGCGCCCGTTCCGGCCATGCAAAAGCAGAAGTACCTGAACCCGGTCCTGGTCAACGGCGAGCAGCACTATCAGGCCGGCCCCCAGCTCAAGAAGACGGTGATCCTGAAGTACGTCAACCTGATGCAGGATTGGCCCGTCCGGGGACCGATCGACTTCATCTTCTGCAGGAACGTCATGATCTACTTCGACAAGCCCACCCAGCAGCGGCTGGTCCAGCGGTTCCATGATCTGCTGGACGACGGCGGTGGGCTGTTCACCGGTCATTCCGAGTCCCTGACCGGCATCGTCCATCGATTCAAGTACGTGCGGCCCACGATCTACATGAAGGCTTGAAGACCATGGTGAAACAGCGAGTGATCGTACAGGTGTCGGACGCCAAGGCCTCGGCTGACCCGCAGGACCTCATCATCACCTACTCGCTAGGGTCCTGCATCGGGGTAACCCTCTACGACCCGGGAGTGCGGGTGGGGGGCATGCTGCACTATCAACTGCCCGAGTCGAGCCTGGACCGGGAAAAGGCGAAGCAGCAACCTTTTATGTTCGCCGATACGGGGATGCGACTTCTGCTGGACGCCCTCTCCTCCAGAGGCGTGGAGCCCAAGCGGCTCCAGATCAAGATCGCCGGTGGGGCGGGGATGGCCAATGGGCCCCAGGGCTTCGACATCGGAAAACGCAATCATACGGCGATCCACAAGATCGCATGGCAGCAGAGACTCTTTATCCAAGCAGAGGACGTCGGCGGCAGCACGCCGAGGAACCTATACCTGGACATGGCCGACGGGTCCGTGACCGTCAAGGCCGGCGGGATGGAGAAACCCCTCTAGCCGGGCCTGACCGGGACAGGAGGTAGTCAACTATGGTCAACATCTTGGTCGTGGACGATTCGGCCCTGACGCGAAAGGCCATCCGGCGGATCATCGAGATGACCGGTCTCGATGTGCAGCGGATCCTGGATGCGGAAAACGGCCGACAGGCCCTGGAGATCCTGCGTCAGGGGGGAATCGATCTGGTTTTGGCGGATCTGAACATGCCGGAAATGGGCGGCATTGAGATGATCCACGACATGTGGGGCGACCCGGTCATGCGAGCCATCCCCGTGGTCGTCATCTCCACCGAATCCAGCACCACGCGGATCGAGGGCCTGGTAACCAACGGGGTCAAGGACTACCTACACAAACCCTTCACCCCGGAACAGATGAGGTCCATGATTGAGCGAGTGATGGGGGTGACACACTCATGATGAACACCAGCGACATCGCAACAGGCGCCCTGTCGGAGGCCCTGGAGACCATGGCCTTCGCGTGCACGGGCCCCGTGGACGACCAGACGATAGCTCCCGACGTGCCGGTACTGACGGAGATGCGGTTCGCCGGCCCGAAGAGCGGCGCGATCCGGATACTCTCCGGCCTGGCCCTGGGTCGGGTCCTGGCCGGCAACATCGGCTGCCTGGCCGAGACCGACGACCGGGCGGCACTCGACGCCTGGAAGGAGGTCTGCAACGTGACCTGCGGTCTGGTCATCCCGCGGATCGCCGGTTCGACCTCAGAGGTCTACGAAGTGACTGTGCCGGACGTCAAGACCGGGGCGAAGACTCCCGCCTGGGAGACGTTCGTGTCGCAGCCCGGAAGCCGCATGCTGAACGTGGAAGGGTATGCCGCAGCCGTGGGACTGGTTGTCGACGATCCCTCGCCTTCAAGGAGGACTGAGTCGTGAGAACCCCTGAACCCGCTCTCTCGCAGCCCAGCCTGCGACTGGTTGATCCGGCCGGCGTCACACTACCCCAGGACGACACGGGACTCCTGCAGGAGTATCTGGAGTCCACAACCTCGCTGCTGGAGGAACTGGAGGACGCGGCCCTGGCCTTTGAGCAGGGACGAAACCGGGTGGAAACCGCTGCGACCATCCGCCGGGTCCTGCACAAGCTCAAGGGCGAGGCCGGAATGGTAGGCTTCCAGCCAATCGAACGCGCATTTCACGAGGCGGAGAGCGTCTTCGAGCAGATGACGGAGGCCCAGAGGCCAGAGATGCTCCTTCAGCTCAAGGACTGGGTCTTCCGGGTGCTGGGACGCGTCCGGCGATCGTAGAGTCCACCCCAAGGAAGGAGGATGTTCCGCTGATGATCCGGCCACAGGCCAGTCCTACCCGCGTGTTGATCGTGGATGACTCCGCCATCGTCCGCAAGGTGCTTACCCACCATCTGGCCAGCCAGCCGGACATCCAGGTGGTCGGCAGTGCGCCGGACCCCTACGTGGCCAGGGACATGATCGTATCCCTGCAGCCGCAGGTCTTGACCCTGGACGTCGAGATGCCCCGCATGGACGGGATCACGTTCCTCCGCAAGCTGATGCAGTACCACCCCATGCCGGTGATCATCCTCAGCTCGCTGACGCCCGAGGGCGGACAGATGGCCATGGAGGCCCTCGCCTCAGGGGCCGTGGACGTGATGTGCAAGCCCGGCGAGGCCTACAGCGTGGGCGACGTCTGTCGGCTGCTCGCGGACCAGATCCGCAGTGCAGCCCACGTGGATGTCAGCCGTCTGCGACCCTCGCCGGGGCGTGCACCCAGCCAGCTGTCCTTGGCCCGAACGACCCACAAGATCTTCGCCATAGGCGCCTCGACCGGAGGGGTCCAGGCCCTGACCACCGTCTTGTCAGCCTTCCCGGCCAATGCCCCGGGGACTGTGGTGGTCCAGCACATGCCGCCGCGGTTCACGGCGTCTATGGCCGAGCGTCTCAACAACGAATGTGCCGTGGAGGTCAGAGAGGCCCGGGACGGCGATCACGTCACTCCGGGCCGGGTCCTCATTGCGCCGGGGGGCTTCCACATGATGCTGCGGAGATCCGGAGCCACCTACACCGTGGCCCTGGGGTCCGGCGAATACGTCTGCAGGCAGCGGCCCAGCGTGGAAGTCCTGTTTGAGTCCGTGGCCCGCTACGCAGGCGCCAACGCCGTTGGCGCGATCATGACCGGCATGGGCGACGACGGGGCCAGTGGCCTGCTTCAGATGAGGCGTTGTGGCGCCCACACGCTCGCCCAGGACGAGGCCTCCTGCGCGGTCTTCGGCATGCCCAAGGAGGCGATCCAACGGGGAGCGGCGGAGAAGGTCGTGCCCCTGTCCGAGATCGCCCGCACTCTCATTCTGTTCGCCACTGAACCCTCACCCCGCGCGATGTCCTCCGCGGCTCGCGGGCTAGTCTTCACTCGCCGCAGTTGACTCCGCCAGAAAACTTTCCGCCACAGCCTTGACATCACGTCCCCAAGTGCATACCATTTTCTTTCTTTTGTCATCCAGGTGATTCACGGTGCCGCCACACTGTGACCCGAACGACGACATGAGAAACGAGACTTTAGTACTCTTGGGAGTTTTCGCCCCGATTCTGGGATCGCTCTTCCTGCCCCTCGTCGGGCGGACGTCGACGCGGGTTCGTCACGTCCTGGCGTTCCTCCTGGTCGGCACGGCTCTGGCCTGCTCGTCGGCCCTGGTGCCGTCGGTCCTGTCTGGCCAGTCCACGACCGTGCGAATGGGCACCCCTCTGGCAGGCCTGGATCTGGTGCTGACCGCCGACGGCCTGGCGGTCTTCATGGGGATCGCCTCCTCCCTCATCAGCCTGATCATCGTCCTGTATTCCTTCTCCTACGTCAGTCACTACGATCACCAGGACGAGTACTACTTCATGGTGGTCCTGTTCCTGGGCTCCATGATGGGGCTGATCTACGCCGGCACGCTGTTGCTGCTGTACGTCTTCTGGGAGCTGACGGCCATCGCGAGCTGGCGTCTGATCGGCTTCTTCCGTGAGGAGGTCCAGGTCCGGCGGGCGAACAAGGCCTTCCTCGTCACGATGTTCGGAGCGCTCGCCATGCTGGTCGGGTTTGTCAGCATCTACGCCCAGACCGGCACCCTTGACATGGCGGCGCTCAAAGGAAGCAGGCTGCCGGGATTCGCCGTGTGCCTGATCCTCCTGGGTATCCTGTCCAAATCGGCCACGCTCCCGTTTCACACGTGGCTGCCCGACGCAGGCGTCGCGCCGTCCCCGGTGACGGCCCTCCTGCACGCGGCAGTGCTGGTCAAGATCGGCGTGTACGCGTACGCCCGACTGATGGTGGTCACGTTCGAGATCCCGCCGTTCTGGGAGACCACGGTGCTCGTGGTCGCTGCGGCCAGCGCCCTGATCTCCGCTGGAGCCGCGCTGCTGGAGACGGATCTCAAGCGGCTCATCGCCTACAGCACGGTCAGTCAGATCGCCTTCATCTTCCTGGGGCTGGCCTCTGGAAGTCCGATCGGCGTGGCTGGCGCGCTGCTCTATATCCTTATGCACGGCCTGGCCAAGGGAGGGTTGTTCCTCTGCGCCGGAATCGTCGAGCAGAACACGGGGACCAAAGACCTGTCTCGCCTAGGCGGACTGGCCCGGACGATGCCGATCACGGCACTCTCTTTCCTGGTGTGCGCATTCTCCGTCATGGGCGTGCCACCCTTCGGCGGGTTCTTCAGCAAGTACATGGTCATCTCCGGGGCGATTCAAGGCGGCAGCCCCTGGATTGCCCTGGTCTTCCTGATCGGCGCCTTCATGACCATTCTGTACCTCTTCAGGGTATTCAACCGGGTCTTCCTGGGTGAACAGACCATGCCGCTGGTCACGGAGAAATCCCCTGTGATGGTGGCCTGCGTGGCGATCCTGGCAGGCCTGTCGCTGATCGGGGGCCTGCTGATCAACCTGCCCGCGGGCTTCGCCGCACTGACGGCCCTCGCGATGTTGGGGATGGCTCCATGAGCATTGAAGTACTCTGGCTCTTGATTCTGGTGCCCGCAGTCGCCGGACTGGTGGTGCTGGCAGCCTGGCGGTCCAAGGGACGGATCGCCGAGGCCGTGGCGGGCCTGGCTGCGCTGGCCAACCTCGGACTTGCCCTGTCGGCATTCGGCAGGAATTGCTCGACCACCATGCCCTGGGCCGGCTTTGGCCTGGACTTCTCGCTGCGGATCTACCACTTCAGCGGGTTCATCCTGCTGGCTGCAGCCGGGTTCACCGCAGCGGTTGTCCTGTACTGCCTGAAGTTCATGGCGGACAGGGCGAACAAGAACGTCTTCTACGCGCTGCTGCTGCTCTCCGTGGCGATGGTCAATGGAGCGGTCCTGGCGGACCACCTCATCGCGCTGCTGTTCTTCTGGGAGGGACTGCTGGTGACGCTCTTCGGCATGATCGCCGTGGGCTCTCGCCAGGCCTTCAAGACCGCCACCAAGGCCTTCATCATCGCGGGGATCACCGACCTGTGCATGATGTTCGGCATCGCGCTCGCCGGCTGGAAGGCCGGCACGCTGGTCATGTCCCAGATCCACCTGCCGCTGGATGGCGTGGGTTGCGCGGCCATGATCCTCCTGACGATCGGCGCGATCTCCAAGGCCGGCTCCATGCCGTTCCACAGTTGGATCCCCGATGCTGCCACAGATGCGCCGCTGCCTTTCATGGCCTTTCTGCCAGCCAGCCTGGAGAAGCTCCTGGGCATCTACCTGCTCGCCCGCATCAGCCTGGATCTGTTTGACCTGAGGCCGGATTCCTGGATGAGCCCGCTGCTGATGACCGTAGGTGTGGTCACGATCCTGCTGGCGGTCATGATGGCGCTGGTCCAGAAGGACTACAAGAAACTGCTATCCTACCACGCCATCAGCCAGGTGGGGTACATGATCCTGGGGATCGGGACGGCCGTCCCCGTGGGTATCGTGGGCGGTCTGTTCCACATGATCAACCACGCCTTGTACAAGAGCGGGCTCTTCCTGACCGCAGGATCGGTCGAGAAACAGACCGGCACCACGGACCTGGCCGCCTTGGGAGGGCTCGGCCGCAGGATGCCGGTCACCTTCGCCTGCTTCCTGATCACGGCGGCCTCGATCTCCGGGGTGCCCCCCCTCAATGGGTTCTTCTCCAAGGAACTGGTCTACGACGGAGCGTTGGAGCGGAACATCCTGTTCTACATCGGGGCACTGCTGGGGTCGTTCTTCACGGCTGCCTCGTTCCTCAAGCTGGGCCACGCCGCGTATCTGGGCAAGGGCAGGCCTGGGAATGATCGCGTGAAGGAGGCGCCGCTGTCGATGCTGGTCCCCATGGTCGCAATCGCCGGCGTCTGCGTCCTGTTCGGGCTATGGAATAGCCTGCCTCTCCACCACCTGATCCAGCCGGTCCTTGGCGAGAGCCGCCTCGAGGGACACGACTTCGCAGGTTTTCCGGCGAGCGGTCTGCTGATCATCATGACCGTCGTCGTGCTGGGCCTCGCTGCCCTCAACCACGCCCTGGGCGTGCGGGCATCGGGCAGCGGACTGGGCGCAGTGGACCACATCCACCATGCCCCGGGTCTGGGCGGCGTCTATGAGAAGGCGGGCAAGGGGGCCTTTGATCCCTACAACTGGGGTCTGTGGCTGGCTGGACGGTTCTCCAGGATCGCCTGGCGGACGGACCGCCTGGTGGACTGGGCCTACGACCGTGTGGCGCCGGGAATCGGCGCCGAGTTGTGTGACGGGATTCGCCAGGCGCACAACGGCGACTATGCCAGATACATCCTGTGGTCTCTGGGGGGTGTGCTGGCGATCTGCTGGTTCATGGCGAAGGGGAGCTGACGTGCTTTCGCTGTTCATATTGGTGCCGTTCTGCGTGCTTGTGGCGATCAACCTGCCGCTGGGTAGGTGGGTCCGCGCTGTCGCGATTCCAAGCGCCCTCGTCCTGGGGCTGGTCCAGGCGGCTGCGGTGCTGGCGAAGGCGAACCGGGGCGTTGTAGGCCCTGGCCCCCTGGAGGACCTGTTGGGCTTCCCGCTCAGAGCGGACAGCCTGACGTGGGTGCTGCTCCTGTCCATCGGGATCGTGGTCTCTACGGCTGCGGCCGCGGCCCAATCCAGCCTGCTTCAGGAAAAGGGAAGGCTCAACTTCGCGAGCCTTCTTCTTCTGTCCCTGACGGCCATGAATGGGGTGGTGCTCCTGACGGACGTCTTCTCCCTCTATGTGTTTCTGGAGATCACCTCGATCTGCTCGTTCATCCTGATCGCCTTTGACCGCAGGCGGGAGGCCCTCGAAGGGTCGCTCAAGTACCTGCTGCTCAGCGCGGTGGCCACGGGTCTGATGCTCTTCTCCGTGGGTCTGCTGGTCTGGGTGGCAGGGGGGACCTCGTTCGAGACCGTGGCTGCCGCCCTCAAGGCAGCGGAGGCAAACTGGGCAGCGAGAATCGCCATCGGACTGTTCACGGCCGGGCTCTTCATCAAGGGCGGGGTGGTCCCCTTCCACGGGTGGCTGCCCGGGGCCTATACCGCGGCGCCTGCATCGGTGTCGGTGCTTCTGGCCGGGATCGTGACCAAGGTCTCCGGCATCTATGGAATTCTGCGACTGGCCATCTCGGTGTTCCCCCCGAGCGTCTCGCTGAACGAGATTTTGCTCCTGGCCGGCGCCGCCTCCATGGTGATGGGCGCCCTGGCTGCGCTTCGGCAGAAGGACATCAAGGGATTGCTGGCCTACTCCAGCATCAGCCAGGTCGGCTACATCATCCTCGGCTTGGGCTGCGGCACGCCGCTCGGCGTGGCGGCGGCGATCCTTCACCTGTTCAACCACTCGATCTTCAAGTCCCTCCTGTTCATCAACGCAGCCGCGGTGGAGCAGAGCACGGGCACGACGGACATGAGCCGTCTGGGAGGCCTGGGCTCCAGGATGCCTGCGACCAGCACGACCTCCGTCATCGGGCTGCTCTCGACTGCGGGCATTCCGCCTTTTTCCGGTTTCTGGAGCAAGCTGCTGATGGTGGTTGCGTTGTGGCAGGCCCAACACTATGGGTATGCGGTCCTGGCCGCCATGCTCAGCGTGATCACCCTGGCCTATCTGCTCACGATGCACAGACGCGTGTTCTTCGGGAAGACCGCGGAGTCACTCCTGCAGATCCGCGAGGCGCCAATCGGCGTCGTCCTTCCGGCCGTGGTGCTGGCCCTGGTGACTCTGGCGGTGGGCCTGCTCTTCCCGTGGATCTACAATACGTTTCTATGCCCCGTGGGAGGGCTCGGTTGAGGTCGGCGTATGACAATTGACATCCTGATCCTTGCGGCACTGATCGTCGCGGCCCTGGCCACCGTCATGACGGCCCAGTTGATCCGGTCCGTGATCGGCTTGGCCCTGACCAGTGCCCTGGTCTCTGTGGTGTTGTTCCGTATGAACGCGCCCCTCGCCGCGGTCTTCGAGCTTTCCGTGGGTGCGGGCCTGATTCCCGCGATCTTCCTGAGCGTGATAGGGATGACCAAGAGGCTGACGCCTGATGCACTGACGCAGAGGCGCAAAGAGAAGCTCAGGCTGTACTGGGCGCTGCCCGTCCTGGTCATCGTCATCGGTGCGGTCTTGACGCAGGTTCACCTCGCCAGTCCCCCTACGCCATCAGCACCTGCGCCGCAGGACGTCAGAACGATCTTCTGGAACCTCAGGCACGTAGATATCCTTGGGCAGATCTTGATTCTGCTGGGTGGGGCCTTCGGCGTCGTTGTTCTGGTCAAGGAAGTGGAAGCATGACCTCTGATAGCACGCAACTCCTGGCGATCTATGGAATTGGAGTGATCCTGCTTGCGATCATTGGCCTCTACTGCGTAGTGGCCACCCGCAACCTGATCCGGGCCATCATCGGGCTTGTCCTGCTGACGAAGTCGGTGACCCTGTTGCTGATCGTCGCGGGCAACCAGATTGGCCAAATCGGCCTGGTTCAGGCACTGGTAATCACGGTGATCATCCTGGAAGTGGTCGTGCTGACCATTGCGGTGGGTATTGTCCTGAGTCTCTACCGCCACAATCTGTCCCTGGACAGCGAGTTGCTACGGAAACTGAGGGGCTGAAAAACCCATGGATCAGACGTTTTTATTGATGCCTCCTGTCGCCTTTGTGATTGTCCTCCTGGCGGTGTGGGGCTTTTCCGCCGCGCTCTCGCGATTGGCGCTACGGCCGAAGAATCGGTCGGACCAGGCCAGGGAGCCCTACGCCTGCGGCGAGGATATCCCGACCCACATGATCCAGCCCAATTACGCCCAGTTCCTGCCGTTTGCCTTCTTCTTTACCATCCTGCACGTGGTGGCCTTGACGGTCGCTACGGTTCCGGTGCAGGCCGGGGCCACGTTGGGCTTCGCAGGCCTATACGTGGGTGGCGCGGCAATGGGCTTGTCGGTCTTGTATAGAAAGTAGAGTATGAGCGTAGTCAGCAAGATGGTGAAATGGGCCCGGCTCAAGTCGCCGTGGGTGCTTCACTTCAACACGGGCGCCTGCAATGCCTGCGACATTGAGATCATTGCCGCGCTGGCGCCCCACTTTGACCTGGAGCGATTTGGCGTGCAACTGAAGGGGACACCTCGCCACGCGGATGTTCTGCTGTGCTCGGGACCTGTGACTCGCCAGATCCGGGACCGACTGATACGAATCTACGAGCAGATGCCGGATCCCAAGTTCGTTGTGGCCATGGGCTCGTGTGCCTGCTCGGGAGGTGTGTTCCAGGGCTGCTACAACGTCGAAGGCGGCATCGATACGGTGCTGCCCGTGTCGGCCTTCATTCCCGGCTGTCCCGCCAGTCCTACGGCCCTGATCGACGGCCTCGTCAAACTCCTCAAGAGCGTGGAAGAAGGTAAGCCATGAGTCCTGAACAGCAAATCGAGCAGGACCTGGTGGGGACATTCGGTTTCCTCCAGGGGCAGGTCCGCATACAGCGATCCAGGCGTCTCTTCGTGAAGGCGCCGGCCGAGCACTTCCAGAAGGTGTTTGACTATCTCGTGACCAAGGCTGGTTTTACCATCCTGTGCACGATCACGGGTCTGGACCTCGGCACCCATCTCGGGGCCCTGTACCATCTGGCCCAGGAGGGCGGCACTGTGCTGACCGTGGAGATAGCGGTTCCGAAAGAAAAGCCCGTCCTGCACACCGTCACGAGCACCTTCCCTGCGGCAGACGCGTATGAAAGGGAGATGGTGGATCTGCTGGGGATGCAGGTTGAGGGTCTGGGGACAGGGAACCGGTATCCGCTGCCAGACGACTGGCCCGCAGGGCAGTATCCGCTTCGCAAAGACTGGAAGGCCCCTGAGGCGCCTACCCCCCTGGGGAGTAAGAAGGAGTCGTCGAATGCCTAATTCAAGACGTGTGCAGATCCCTTTCGGACCGCAACATCCGGCCCTCAAGGAACCAGAGAGCTTCCTTCTGACGCTTGAGGGCGAGGTGATCCGCGACGCAGGCGTGAGATTGGGCTACAACCACCGTGGCATCGAGAAGGCTGCTGAAGGCCGTTCCTACACGCAGGACGTCTACCTGATTGAGCGGGTCTGCGGCATCTGCTCGCATTCTCATTCCACGTGTTTCATCCAGGCCGTCGAAGAAATCGCGGGCCTGGAGGTGCCGAAGCGGGGCCAGTACATTCGGACGCTGATTGCAGAACTGGAACGCGTGCACAGCCACCTGCTGTGGCTTGGCGTGGCGGGGCATGAGGTCGGCTTTGACACGCTGTTGATGTACACCTGGCGTGACCGCGAGGTGGTCATGGATCTGCTGGCCGCCTTGACCGGAAACCGCGTTAACTACGGCCTCAATATGCTGGGTGGCGTACGCAGGGACATATCCCCTGAGCAGGTGGACCAGATCCTGAAGGCCGTGGACGCCCTCGAGGAGCGGACTCGCTATTACATCGGCGTGGCCACAGAGGAGATCACCCTCATCGATCGGCTTTCCGGGGTAGGCAAGCTCTCCCACGACGATGCAATCCGGCTGGGAGCGGTGGGGCCCACGGGTCGCGCCTCAGGCGTCAAGAGGGACGTCCGCAAGGATGACCCCTATGGGGCCTATGCGGACCTTGAGTTTGAGGTCATGACGAGCGACCGTTGCGACGTCTACGGCCGGACCCTCGTACGGGTCGGCGAGCTGATGGAGTCGTACAAGCTGATCCGGCAGATCGTCAAGAAGCTGCCCGAGGGCCCGATCTCGGTCAAGGCCCCGCGCAAGGTCCCTGTCGGAGAGGCCCTAAGTCGATACGAAGCGCCCCGCGGCGAGGATGTCCACTACGTCAGAGGCAACGGCACTGAGAGACCCGAGCGTGTCAAGGTCCGGGCGCCGACCCTGGCGAACGTCCAGGTGGTGTCGCACATGCTCAAGGACGGATACCTGGCGGACATGCCCATCGTGGTCGCCGCCATTGATCCGTGCTTCTCGTGCACGGATAGGGTGATCGCCGTGTCCCAGGGACGCGGCGCCCCGGGGACGATGACTTGGGAGCAGGCCCGGATGCACGGGATTGAGTGGCACCGCAAGCGGGGTCTGGACATGGCTGATCTGAACCGACGATTCGCTCAGGGAGGCTTGAGTTGATGGCGATGTCGCTGCTGGGCATACTGGTCTTTCCTGGATTTCTCTTTTTGACGATCTTCTCGCTGGCCGCAGAATACGTGGATCGAAAGATATGCGCACGTCTTCAGAACCGGGTCGGTCCGCCCTGGTTCCAGCCTGTGGCAGATCTGATCAAGCTGGCTGCCAAGGAGGATATTGTTCCAGATCTGGCGGACAAGAGCATCTTCAAGCACACCCCGCTGGTCGCGCTGGCCTCGACGGTCACGGCGATGCTCTACATCCCGGTATGGGGACACAAGGCCCTCTTCGGCTTTGAGGGCGACGTCATCGTCGTGCTCTACCTGCTGACGATCCCGACCATGACCTTCTTCCTGGCCGGCTGGTACTCGCGATCGGTCTTCTCCATGCTCGGGGCGGCTAGGTCCATCATGCAACTCTTCGCCTACGAGATCCCTCTGTTCCTGAGCATCCTGGCACCGTCGCTGCTGGCCAATAGCTGGTCGCTGAGCACGGTCACGGAGTACTATGCGAGTCACCCGGCCTACACGGCCTTCAACGTCGTTGGTCTGGCCCTTTCGGTGGTGGCCTTGTTGGGCAAGCTGGAGCGGGTCCCGTTCGACATCCCAGAGGCCGAGACGGAGATCGTCGCAGGCAGCTTCACGGAGTACAGCGGACGTCGGCTGGCCCTGTTCCGGCTGGCGATCAGCATCGAGATGATCGTGGGCGCCAGTCTGATCGCTGCCGTGTTCCTGCCCTTTGGCCTGGGCCTCGGGCCCGCGATTGGCTTCCTGTTGTACGTCCTCAAGGTGCTGGCCATCGTGGCACTGATTTCCCTGTTTCGTAGTCTTGCAGCGCGGCTGCGAATCGACCAGATGATCAACCTCTGCTGGAAAGTCGCAGCCCCCCTGGCCTTTGCGCAAGTATTGGTCAACCTCGTTGCGAAGGGGGGGCTTACGCCATGAGACACGCCGGCAAGATGATGCGCCAGCTCCTGCAGTCCTTCTTTAGGAAGCCCGCCACGGTACTCTATCCCGCGGTCAAGGTGACGATGCCGCCCAGATTCAGGGGCAAGCTCGCCTTCTATCCAGAGCGGTGCATCTGCTGCAAGATGTGCATGCGGGACTGTCCCGCAGGCGCCATCGCGATCCGCAAGGTCGCAGAGAAGCAATTCGAGGCGGACATCGACCTGAGCAAGTGCATCTACTGTGCCCAGTGCGTGGATTCGTGCCCGAAGAAGGCCCTGGAGGCCACCGGCGAATTCGAGCTGGCCCAGTTGGAGCACGGCAAGCTCAGGGTCACCTACCGGGCTGAGCCCAAGGACAAAGCCGAGACGAATGCAGCATCCGAGCCCAAGGCCGAGACCGGGGCAACGGCAATGGCCACAGCCAGGCCTGATGAGCCCAAGCCAGAGGTCGAGCCTGAGAAGAAGTCTTAGCGGCGGGCAGCGGATCGCTGTCTTGGCCGTGGGTTCACCCCTGAGGGCAGACGATGCGGCAGGGCTCCTCGCCGCAGAAGAGCTCCGTCGGATACTCAAGACACGGCCGGCCCCTTCCCCTCCGCCGCGGACCGTCGAGATCTTCGTCGCAGAGACGTCCCCTGAGAACTTCACGGGCCAGATCAAGGGCTTCGCGCCTGATCGGCTGGTCATCCTCGACGCCGTGGATTGCGGCCTTAAGCCGGGGCAGATCCGTCTGCTGCAGCCCGGTGAGCTTTCCGCAGTCTCCACCCCATCCACGCACAACGCCTCCCTGGGCCTGATGCTGGACTACCTGGGTCACTTCCTGCAAGCGGAGGTCGTCATCCTCGGGATACAGCCACAGACCCTGGAGTTTGGTCTGGCTCCGTCACAGGAGGTCCGTACAGCCTCCCAGGACCTGGCCGCGGTCCTGGCTACCTGCCTCTGGGCGTGACGCGATAGAGGCGGGACGGCGTTGAATCGATGACGTGCATCTCGCCGAACTCGCCCGGCACTCCGAACCCTCACGTTTCACGTCGGGGTCCGGCCTACGCCGGAGCAGGTGGCGATCAGCCACCGTCCCCGCGCCTGCCCTCACTCCAAACTCAAGACCTATTGGATCTTAACCACCGTGACTGTAAAGGGATTTCCTGCAAGACAGAACACAGAACGCAAGACCCAGGATACAGGAGGCACACGGGAGCGTGTTCCTTCGTGTCTACTCGCTCCTGACTACTGTCTCCTGTCTCCTTTCAGAGGTATAATGCGGCCACGGCTGGCAGGCTCCTCTGCCTGGGCCCGAGTAGGTCACCTGGAAAGGGGTACACCGATGATGCGACGGATGACGGTGGTCTGGGGATGCACGGTTCTTCTGGCGACAGCAGCCTGGTCGGCCGAGGGTAGCGGTGTGGCGTCGAAGGCAGGGGCGTCGCCTGCGTCGCTGCCGCCGGCCTTGAAGGTGGTCGGCACCCGTGTGGTCAACAGCAGAAATGAGGTGGTCAGGCTCAAGGGCGTGAACTGCGCGTGTCTGGAGTGGACCAGCGACGGCCAAGGCCATATCCTCGACACCGTCAGGGTCGCCATAGACGACTGGCACGTCAATCACATCCGGTTGCCCTTGTCGCAGGATCGCTGGTTCGGCAAGGCGCCCGAGCAGAAGGACGGGGCCAAGGCCTACCGCGGCCTAGTCCAGCAGGTCGTCGACCTGTGTGCATCCAGGGGCGTCTACGTCATGCTCGACCTGCACTGGTCGAACGTGGGCGAGTGGGGGGCCAACATTGGTCAGCATTCGATGCCTGATGAGAACAGCCTGGCCTTCTGGAAGGACATCGCGCCCGTGTACGCCAACCATCCGGCCGTGATCTACGACCTCTACAACGAGCCCCATGATGTCACCTGGGACGTATGGCGTAGCGGTGGAGAGGTCACGGACAAGCCTAACGGGAGGGGACAGACCGCCAAGACCTTCAAGGCCGTGGGCATGCAGGCCCTGTTGGACGCAGTGCGTGCCACAGGCGCCAAGAACCTGGTCGTGGCAGGGGGCTTGGACTGGGCGTACGACTTCTCAGGCATCCTCGAGGGCAGGCAGCTCCAGGACCCCAACGGTAGCGGCGTCATCTACGCCAACCACTGCTACAACAACAAGGGCCAGGCAGTGACGAAATGGATCGCCAACATGGAGAAGGCCTCTGCAGCCATACCCATCATCATCAGTGAGTTTGGCGGATCCTATCTGCCGCCAGGGACCACGCAGCCCGATGGAGCACGCAGGGGCGGCTTCGGCATGCGCAATCAGGGAGACTGGCTCATGCGCGTGATACAGGCCATCGAGGACCACCAGTGGGCCTACACAGCCTGGGATCTCCATCCTTCGGCCGGTCCCACGCTGATCACGGGCTGGGACTACACCCCTACGGGCAACTTCGGCGTGTACGTCAAGCAGATGCTGAGTGGCACGTGGAGCCGCTATACGCCGCCGGCGCCGATCACGGCTCCTGCGGAGCCGAATCGGTGATGAACCCAGGAGACAGGAGTCAGTAGACAGTAGTCAGAAGGGGAGGAAATGCGCACACTCGCTGAAGGCGGCTCTCTCAGATCCTTCTGTCTTCCCTCCTGTCTCCTGTCTCCTGTCTACTGTCTACTGACTCCTTCCTCATCTCACTGCCAGCCGATGCCCATCGTCCACGATGTCCAGATCTGCGGCCAGGGCATTGGAGCGGGCCTGCTCTGCGTTCTTGCAGCCGGGGATCACGACACTCACTGCCGGGTGCCGCAAGGGCCACACCAAGGCCCACTGGGCCATAGGCAGGCCTGCGGGAACCTCGGTTTCCTTCATCTTCTCTACCTCTTCCAGCATGGACAGACGCTCCGCCTCGCTGATCCATGCGCCGCGGACGTCGTGCTGGCCAAACTGTGTCTCCTTGCTGTACCTGCCGGTCAGATAGCCGCTGGCCAGGGGGACCCTTGCCAGCACGCCCAGGTCCATGGCGATGCAGGCCTCAAAGGTGCGGGCCTCATGCTTGCGGTGCAGGCGGTTGTACACAACCTGAAGGGTCTCTGCGCCGACGCTGGGGGCATCGAGGATCTGGTGTTCCCCATCGTAGCTCTTGGCGACGGAGAGGCCGAGGTGGCGAATCCTGCCCATCTGCTGCTGTTTGCTGAGCATGTCCCACAACCCTTCTGTGTCGAACATGGCGTCTGTGCCGCTGTGGAACTGATACAGGTCGATGTAGTCGGTCTTCAGGGCCCGCAGCGAGTCCTCCAACTGTTGTTGGATCTCCTTCGGCTCGTAGATGTTGGTCCTCTCCAGTGCACCGAGGAAGCGATGACCGAACTTCGTGGCGATGATCCATTGGTCCCTCTGCCCCTTGATCGCCTGGCCAATGAGCCTCTCAGAGAGGTGGTCGCCATAGCACTCGGCTGTATCGATCAAGTTGATGCCCAGGTCGCCCACGGTCTTGAGGATGGCCTCAACCTCGTCAGGCTGGAAGTCCTTGCCCCATTCGCCGCCGAACTGCCAGGAGCCCACACCAATCACCGAAACCCGCATCTGGGTCTTCCCTAGCCTGCGATACCTCATGGTGGTCAGCCTCCTGGCAATTGCGCGATGAGCCAATCCTTGACCAGCTCCGCCGCGTGTAACCGGCGGCATGAATTCAACCATATCAACGGGTGATACGCAACTGGTCTCTCACCAGGGCGAACGCAAAGTCAGCCTGCCTCAAAGAGACGTGGGTTCTCTGTCATCCGCCGCAGGCGGACAGACCGATGCAGTTGGGGGCGTGACTGGCTAGGAAGCGTTCTTGGTTTTTTGCCGCGAATGAACGCGAATAGACGCGAATGCTGGCGAGGGGGCGTGGGTCTTGACGTATTCGTGACTCCGCCGCCTGATCCACGGCTGCGCCGTGCCTTCGCGACTGCGTCGCCAAGGGCGGCCTTCGCAGTGGGCTGCTTGTCCGAGCTAGCTCGGACCGCATCCCACGACTCGGCCTTGATCTGGCGGCACAGGCACTCGCTAAGCGTAATGCGCTAAGCGGAAAGCGAGGGAGACAGGATGGGACTCTCGCACACAGTCTGAGCCGTACGCATGTGAGCAAGCAGGTCCCTGCGGGGCAAGCTTCTTGACCAAGCGGGGACCTGCGCAGATCACCCGGAAGGCAACGCCTTCCGGTAGACGCGAAGCGTCGCGTGCGGCGATGCCACGAACAAGTCCAACCTGTGAACACCGGCGGCAGCCATTCGCGTCTATTCGCGGTTATTCGCGGCAAGAAACTCCTTCAGTTCTCCTGGCCAACGCGACCACAGGCCGGGGCCACGAGAAAGGGCCCCCGGGCTTCTCGCTCGATCTCGTCGCGAAATAGGTTTTGAGATAGACTCTAGGTCGGGTACAATCTTTCGCAATTGCGCGTTTTCATGGGTATGAGGGGCGTCGTGGTCTTGACGCCTCATTGTGTTGAGGCCCTATGGCAAAGATACAGATCTACGATACCACGCTTCGTGACGGCATGCAGGCCGAGGGGGTGAGCTTCTCACTGGAGGACAAACTGGCGATCGCCCGATGTCTGGACAAGCTGGGGCTGGACTACATCGAGGGGGGCTACGCAGCGTCCAATCCCAAGGAGATGCGGTTCTTCCAGCAGGCCCGTGAATTGGGTCTTCGCCACGCGAAGCTCGTGGCCTTTGGAAACACACGACGGTTCGATACCCCTGTGGAACAGGACGCCTCCATCACGGCGATCCTGGCGTGCCAGGTCCCGGCCGCTGCCTTGGTGGGCAAGACCTGGGACCTCCACGTGGAGAAGGTCCTCGGGTGCCGCCTGGAGGACAACCTGCAGATTTGCGAGGAGTCGGTGGCCTACCTCAAGAAGAAGGGACTGGAGGTGGTCTTCGACGCAGAGCACTTCTTCGACGGGTACAAGGCCAATCCCGTGTACGCCATGAAGGTCATCCATGCCGCGGCGGAGGCTGGCGCCGATGTCCTGGCCCTGTGCGAGACCAACGGCGGCGGGCTTCCGGATGACGTCTTTGAGATCACGCAGGCGGTCTGTCGTGAATTCCCAACCCTGATCGTCGGCATCCACACACACAACGACACCGACTGCGCAGTGGCCAATAGCCTGGCAGCAGTCCGGGCCGGCGCACGCCAGGTCCAGGGCACGATCAATGGCCTGGGTGAACGATGCGGCAATGCCAATCTCTGCTCGGTGATCCCCAACCTGGCCCTCAAGATGGGCAGAGACGTCCTGGACGCGGACCGGATCAAGACCCTCGTGGAGGTCTCGCGATTCGTCTCCGAGATCAGCAACGTGTCGCCTGTAGCCAATATGCCCTACGTCGGTGACAGCGCATTTGCGCACAAGGCGGGACTGCACGTGGATGCCCTGCGCAAGACCCGCAAGGCGTATGAGCACATTGACCCCTCGCTCGTCGGCAACGAGCGGCGGTTCCTCATCTCTGAGCTGAGTGGAAAGTCCAACGTCCTTGCAGAGCTGGAGAAGGCCAATCTCGCAGGGGATAAGAAACTGGCCCGCAAGGTCCTCACCCGGGTCCAGGAACTCGAGAACGAGGGATACCAGTTCGAGGCCGCAGACGCGAGCTTTGATCTCCTCGTCAGGAAGGTCCTGGGGACCTACCGTTCATCGTTCGAGCTGCTCAAGTACCACGTGACCGTTGAGAAGACCGGGGGGACAGGCCAGGTCGTCACAGAGGCCACCGTCAAGGTGCGGGTGGACGGCCAGGTCGAACACGTGGTCGGAGAGGGCGACGGTCCGGTCAATGCCCTGGACGCAGCCCTGCGAAAGTGCCTGGAGCGGTTCTATCCATGCCTGCGGGACGTCCGGCTGATCGACTACAAGGTCCGCGTGGTCAACGCCAAGGCCGGCACTGCGGCCAAGGTCAGGGTCATCATCGAGTCCCAGGACAAGGATCGGCTCTGGGGAACGGTCGGCGTCTCAGAGAACGTCATCCACGCCTCGTGGGAGGCCCTGGTTGACAGCGTGGAGTTCAAGCTCCACAGGGACCGGTTGCCTGCTGCTGCCGCTGCCCCGGAGCGGGGCAGTTGAGACGGCGAATGGGGGAATCGGAGAAACGGGGACGCGGTGAGCGGATCGCTGTTCTCATTTCGCAATTCGCTGTTCGCGAAAAGGGAGCGAGGCGAACGCCCGAACTGCGAAGAGGGAGCGGAGCCCCCGAGCGAACTACTGCTTCACGATGATCTGCCGCGTGGACTCGATCCGACCGTAGAGCTCCTGACTGTCCAGGGTCACGGTGACCTTGAAGGTTTCCTCACTGCCCTTGATTTGTTTCGGTACTTGCCACAAGTACCCGCACGTGCCGCCTCAGCCAAAGGGCATCTTGCCCTGGCTGACGACGGTCTTCGATGAGTCGGTGATGACCACTGTGGGGTCCAAACGCGCGAACCGCCGGTAGGGCCTTTGCCTCGGCAAATCGATCGTCTCACTCCGCAGGGTATCCTCCAGATTGAGCACCTGCACGTCCTTGGCCGGATCATAGATGGCAGCCACGATCCTCAACTCCTGGCCGGGCATCGCGACCCCGGCCTGGGGACTCTGAAAGACGATCTGCGGCCGTGAATCCAGGTTGAGCGACCAGGGCCTGTCCTCACGGATTCTGATGAAGAAGACCGGAGGCCTGGAAGGCCCGTCCACGTCGCACGGGTCGCGGTAGGGGCCCAAGGTCACCCGAACCGCTCCTGCCCTGGCGATGATCCGCTGGCTAGGCCTGTAGTCGCCCACGGGGATCCTCCATCTGGCGGCTCCATCTCGCAGATCGTTCAGATCCAGTATTGCGGCGTCGGACCGGATCATACCCTCCTCGATCTTCAGGCCACGCACGTCGCCGCCATCCTGCAGGAGGCCCCATGCGCCTGTGTACGGACGCACGGTCAGCCGGTCTCCAGTGGCCGTGGCAGAGAAGGCGTAGAGCGTGTCCCCCAAATGCCGCCAGCGGCACAGGGGCTCCCAGGCACCATTGGCCAGGCACAGCGTAGTGCCCGGCCTGTCGAACGCGCCGGTGAGCGTGGGCGTGCCCGTCTGCATCAGCACGGCCTCCACGGATTGACGTCCGAGCGAGATCCTGGCCCGATGGACCACGGGTATTGAGAACGCTACGCTCACGGACGACCCACCGGAGATCGTGAGAGAAGCCAGGACGTGTTGCCTGAACACAGCCTGCCCGCCAGGATAGTGGAACTCTACGGCCACGGGGCCAAACAAGAGCTTACGCGTGTTCTGCAGCCGGTAGGGTGGACCCGCGGGCTCGAGCACAGGGTCATTGGTGAGGTCGGCATCGTAGTTGGTGTCCAGGCAGAGCCGGTCATAGCCACTGCCGGCGCCGCCGGACTCGTCCAGGGCGAAGTAGTAGGTCAGCCCCGTGTCATGCAGGAGATCGCGATCGAAGATGACCCTGCCGTATGCGGGCCTGGCGGAGATGAACTTGGGATAGGCCTTGACGCTAGGCTCAGGGGCAGGCCCTAGGTAGGGGGTCATCTGGGCGTTCAGCAGGAAGGTCCAGGGATTGGAGCCCAGCAGCGACACCTCGGCCATGGGGTAGGTCACGCCTTCGCCAGGTGAGTGGGAAGGGGCCGCCGCTTCGCCAGGTGCCGCAATGCGGACAGCCAACAGCCATGCCCAGATCCAACCCGAGAGGATGAATCTCATGCTCATGCCTCCCACCGCGGGTCATCCCGAGCCGCAGGCGAGGGATCTCCGTTTGCGACGAGCGGGCCAGCCTATATCGCAACTGGCCTTCCCGATTTGGAGGGAAGATCCCTCACTTCGTTCGGGATGACACACACAGACCCTGACAGATGCTCTAGATGCGGCTGACAACCACCTTCCTGCTCGGTACGACCTTGCCGTAGAGTTCTCGCGTTTCGAAGGTCACGGTGATCGTGAAGGTCTCTTGGTCGCCATTGATCGCCAGCGTGTCCGGTACTTGCCACAAGTACCCGCATGAACCATCTCAGCCAAAGGGCATCGTGCCCTTGCCGACGATCTCGCCGCCTTGCCTCGTGACCACCACGGAGGGTACAACGTCGTTGCCGTTGCCGTAGCGAAGACCGCGGATCATGATGTCCAAGTTGGGATCGACCAGCACGGCCTTGACCTCCAGGGTGGCCCCACGTTGGACCGTCAGGTCCTGGGCAGGGGAGGCGAACATCACCTCGGGCTTGTTCGAGAACTCAAAGACGAAGGGCCGGTCCGGCCGGATCTGGATGCCGTACTTGTAGGGCCTTGCGCCCCGATCCCTAGGCCTTCCGTCGGAGTGGGGATTGTCTGACACTTCGATATCCAGAGATCCCATGTGAACCCGCAGGTAGTAGGGCTGGTAGTCTCCCGCCGGTAATCGCCAACTCGTGGTGGGTCTGGTCTGTCCCTCTCCGTCGACCTCGCCGATTCCCAGTAGGGCTTCCTTGGACCGTACCGAGCCCTGCATCGTGACCTCCGAGCCAGGTAGGTTGCGGGCACCGGGTCCAGCCTTGAGGGTACCGAAGGGACACGTGACGGGCCTTGCAGTGAGTCGGTCTCCTGCGGGGCTGCAAGAGAACCGATAGAGGGTACCCGCGATCCCGCGTATGGCCATCAGTCGGTCCCCTCCCGACCAGCCGGGCTCTTGGCCCTTGTCGGCAACCAGGCGAAGGGCGGTATGGGGATCATCGAACCAGCCGCCGACCGGACCGCTGTGGCCCAGTAAGGCGGTAAACGACTCACCTCCGATCTTCACCGTGCCAGTGTGGACCTGTAGCGTCACGAGCGAGAGATAGGGAAGGTTGGGCAGGCCTCCCAGCCGAGATAGGAACTTTATGGGCCGCGCCGTCTCGCGATCGAGAGATACCAGTACATCCAGCGTCTCGAAACAGACCTGTTGCCTGTCTGCCGGGTATACGGAAAGGGCCTGCTTCGGCGGGTCCTTGAGACTCCTGACCGGACTATCATTGGTCAGGTCTCTGTCGTGGTTGGTGTCGAAATACAGGAAATCGTAGCCTTTGCCCGTGCCTCGCGACTCATCGATGACAAAGGCGTAGCTGATGCGTAATTCGCTCTCGCTATGCCTACGCGAGACAAACTCCACTGAGCCGTACAACGGCTTCTTGGATCTGAGCTTGGGATAGAAGACCTCCGCGAGGGGCGCGTTCTGGCACCAGCCTCTGTGACCGTCCAGGAACCCGACGGACGCATTCTTCGCTGCCGGGCCCAATTCGTCCAGACGAAAGACCGAGATCTCCTTCAGGTCGAAGGCCAGCTCGCCGCCGGGTGCGGGACTGTTGGCGTCCAGGCCTGCAGCAGGTCGCAGCCCCAACCCTGCGATCGCCAGGCCGGCAATGACGAACCCTGCGATGACTTGCCTTGACATAGCAGCCTCCCTCTATCTATGCTCCACTATCCGATGCTCAGCATTGTACAATCCCTCCCTCCAGTGCGCCAACGATTATTCTGCTAATACATGGCGGAAGGCAGTGGACGAAGCGGATGCACGGATTGGAGGCGTTAGGGCCCTTAGCGGCGAGCCACCATGAAGAGGTGGAAGGCCACCAAGAGGCCGGAGGCGACAGTCACCAGGATCGCCACGATCTTTCGCTGGTCGCGGAGGATTCCTACGACACCCAGGATGAGCGACAGGGGCACACAGGCAAGGATGGTCAGCCCTCCAAGGGCTGATACTGGACTGCTTCACCCAGGCTTCAGAACCAGGATGGACAACAGGCAGAATGCAGCGATGATCAGGCACGCGCCTGCCATCTTGCCGTATCGCATGGTTGGGTCTGCGTCCATGGATTCCCAGTCTACCGCTTGGGGCTGCGAGGTGCAACCCCGAAGGCGGGATTGACATAAATAGGGAGGCCAACTATAGTCAACGACAAACTCGGCACACGGATCGTGCACAGATATGCCCGGAATGGACACGAGACTCTCTCAGAACCTGTTTCGTCGCGAGATCGTGCGAGAAGGCCGGGGGCAAGGCGGCAGGCGGAAAAGGCCCGGAGGCGTGCTTGAGGGCACGTCGAGGACGTTTTTCGCCGACAACGCAGCCCCAGGGCTTCGCAGCCGATCACAGCAGAAAGGGGTTCAGAGATAGTCTCTAGTCGACCATCACAGCGGCCTGGCCGCATCAGACCCAGGCCCCCTTATCTGCCAAGGCCCTGGCTGCTGGCTGTGCGCAGACCCCTGATCATCCTGGCCCACGTGCTGGCCTTCGCCCTCTCCCTGATGGTCTCGTTCCTAGTGGCCAATCACATGCAATTCGAGAGGGAGTGGCTGGTTCGCCAGTACCCGTCGCTATTGTTGGCCGCCCTCATGGTCAAGCTGGCGGTCTTTGGCGCATTTCGCCAATACAAGGGCTGGTGGCGTTACGTCGGTGTCTCCGACCTGCTGGACATCTTCTCCGCCTCGCTGGTCAGCACGGTCATCCTGATGGTGCTCTGGTACGCAGGGCTGGACCTTGCGTCCAGCCGGCTGGCCCTGCCCGAGGGCGTGGCGGTCGTCAGCCAAGGGGTCTTTGTGGCGGATCTGTTCGGGACGATCATGATCCTGGCAGGCCTCCGGATGGCGATCCGTCTTTACCACGAGGAGTTTTCCGTGGTCGCCGCGGTCCGGCTGAAGCGATTTCTGATCGTGGGCGCGGGGGACGCAGGCGAGGCCCTGCTCCGCGACATCCAGCGTATGCCGGTGATCGAGTACGATGTGGCTGGATTCATCGATGACAACCCCGCCAAACAGGGGACCCGCATCCACGGCATCCCGGTCCTCGGCGGAGTAGAGGAGCTGCCCAGGATCTGCAGCTCGCACAACGTGGAGGAGATCGCGATCGCGATCCCCTCAGCTACGCACAAGCAGTTGCGCAGGGTCATCCAGGTCTGCCAAGGCGCGAAGGTGCGGTTCAGGATGGTGCCTTCCCTGACGGACATCGCCTCAGGCAGGTACGAAGTCTCGCAGATCAGGGACGTGGACATCAATGACCTCCTCGGACGGGAGGCGGTCCAGCTCGACCTGGAGTCCATTCGCGCCTTCTGCAGCGACAAGGTCATCCTGGTCACGGGCGCAGGGGGGTCCATAGGCGCAGAGATGTGCCGCCAGATCTGCAGGTTCGGCCCCAGACGGCTGCTCCTGGTCGAGCAGGCGGAGAACCCGCTTTTTCATATCGAACGGGAGCTCCGCAAGGCCTTCCCCTCCATCGACCTGGTGCCCCTGATCGCGGACGTCACAGACAGGACCCGGGTGGAGCAGGTCTTCTCCAGCCTCAAGCCTCAGGTCGTGATCCACGCAGCAGCCCACAAGCACGTGCCTCTGATGGAGACGAACCCGGGCGAGGCGGTCAAGAACAACGTGCTGGGCACACGGATCATGGCCGACGCGGCCGACGTCTTTGGCGTGGCGCACTTCGTCATGATCAGCACGGACAAGGCCGTCAATCCCACCAGCCTGATGGGCTCATCCAAGAGGATTGCCGAGCAGTACATCCAGGACCTCGCCAGGACCAGCAAGACCGATCTGGTCACGGTCCGTTTTGGAAACGTGCTCGGCTCAGAGGGCTCGGTGATCCCCTTGTTCAAGAGGCAGATCGCAGAAGGGGGACCGGTCACCATCACGGATCCGCGGATGCAGCGGTACTTCATGACCATCCCGGAGGCCAGCCAACTCACCCTCCAGGCAGCCACCATGGGCAAGGGCGGCGAGATCTTTGTCCTGGACATGGGCGAACCGGTCAGGATCGTGGATCTGGCCAACGAGTTGATCACCTTGAGCGGATTCAGGCCCGGCGAGGACATCGAGATCGTCTTCTCAGGCGTGCGTCCCGGTGAGAAGCTCTTTGAGGAGCTGCGGATCGAAGGCGAGGATATGCTTCGCACGCCGCACCCCAAGATTCTGATCTGGAAGAACATCCCCATGGATCGCCTGGTGCTGCGTCAAGGCATCGACGAACTGCTCGCCCTGGCCCAAACCGGCGACCGCAGTGGCATCATTGCCAAGATCAGGCAGCTTGTGCCTGAGTACGCAGAATCCACGACTTGACAGCCCGCCCCGACGGCCAGTGATCAAAAAAGGAGAGCCGCCCTCAGCGGGAAGGCGGCTCTGGAATGATCTCGATTGGCTCCTGTCGCGGGCCTAGGGATTGACGTCCTGCGGCCCCGTATGGGTCGGACTACCCATCTGCTCCCTGGGGTGGGCCTCATCGTACACGCTCTTGAGCCTCTTGGTGGTCAGGTGCGTGTAGACCTGGGTCGTAGACAGAGACTGATGGCCCAGCAGCTCCTGCACGCTCCGCAGGTCTGCGCCGTTGTTCAGCATGTGCGTGGCGAAGCTGTGACGGAGGGTGTGGGGACTGATTGCAGGATCCAGGCCCGCGGACTTGAGATACTTGTCCATCTTCCGCCGCACGCTGCGGGTGCTCAGTCGCTTGCCATGCTTGTTCACAAACAGGACGCGGGAGTCAAAGTTCCCGTTGCTCTGCGCCCGCTTGTTGCGGAATTCGATGTAGTGCTGGATCACCTGCAGTGCCGAGGAGCTGATCGGCGCGACACGCTCCTTCTTGCCTTTGCCGCGAATGTGCACTACCTCGCTGAGGAAGTCGACGTCATCCACGTTCAATGCAACCAGCTCACTGACCCGCATGCCGGTGCTGTACAGGGTCTCGAACATTGCCCGGTCTCTGCAGCCGAGCCAGTTGTCTGTGGCAGGGGTCTCCAGGAGCTTCTTGACCTCGTCATACTCCATGAACCGGGGCAGCTTCTTGTCTTGCTTGGGAGTCCTTATGGCGGTCATCGGATTGCTGGCAACCGCGCTGGTCTTGACCAGATACTTGAAGAAGCTTCGCAGCGTCGCCAGCTTCCTGGCTACCGTGGCCTTTGAGTATCCCTTCTCATTGAGCACGACCAGGTATGCCCTGGCCTCGTCCATATCCACCGCCAGGAGCAACTGATCCAAGGAGACCTCAGTCTCTGTGGCAAGGGCAGTAGCGGTTCCACCTCCAAACTGACCGTAAGCTCCATGACTCTCGTCGTGGGACTCGTGCATCCCGGCGTGGCTCCGCGAGCAGAGGAAATCGCCGAACTGGGCTAAGTCTGCACCGTAGCACTTAGCGGTGTGTTCGGAGAATCGCCGCTCAAACCTGAGGTAGTTAAGGAATCGCTCGATCACAGGACTATTCTGTTCCATAGTGAACCTGCCTAATCAACCCTATTCTGAGGCCTTCCTTAGCACCAAGCTTCCAGGCCGCCTATCCTTTGCCTGCGGGCCAACAATACGACGTCGCCAGCCGTCAGGGGGCAGGCGAGGGGGCGTCTTCGTGAATCAACTTCTCGGCTTGGCCGATCAGAGACTGGGTAAGCTTAAAACTCAGCACAGCGGCATCGAACCAGTCGAAGCTGGTCCTCCGCCCCTTGGCGTGGTCGATCAGGGCATCGAGGAGCTCATCCTCCCGGCCGTCTTCATACCGGAAGATGAACTTTTCGTGTCCTTTGTTCAGCACGAGTTGTCTCTGGATCTTAGTCATCTTCGCCAAGGGCTTTATTGCCTACACGCCTAGCCGGTATCCACGATTCACCACAATGCTTTTATCGGCCAATACCCCCCTCTCCTTTAGACGAGGACTATAAAATGTTGGCGGACCGTCCGAAAAGTTATCTGACGTGGGGAGGCACTGCCTGTAAACTGGGTTCTGGGGCGTCTTCTCAGGCCTTGTAGAAGGTCAGGTCGTCTCTGAGCTCGGTAGAGACCGCGCCCAGCCGGATCAGGCTATCGAGATGTGAGGTGGCTTGGTCCCGAGAGATCCTCAGGCCTGCAGCCAGATCATCCAGCGTACCGGGCCGTCTCCGAAGGAGCGCAAGGACTGCCTGGGGCGTCACAGGCGCCTCGCCGTGCTCGCCAAGCCTGGAGTAGTCGGCGATGATCTCGCATGAGGGGCCGATCTCCTTGGCTATGGCCTGGAGCTGGGCGTAGGGGGGGCGCGGGACGTCAGGATCTGCAGTCGGACGGACCGCAGTGTTGAGCTGCACCTTGTCAGGTCTCACTCTGGCGATCAGGGCCTTGAGCTTCTGGACGTGATCGCTGGAGGTATTCACTCCTGCGACCATGAAGGCCTCCAGCCAGATCTGGCCCTTGTACTGCTGCCGAAAGGCCGCAAGCCCTTCCACGACGCGGTCCACGGTGATCGCAGGGTGGGGACGGTGGATCGCCTGGAAGGTCGCTGCATCTGCTGCATCGAGCGTGGGCATGACCAGGGCCGCACCCGAGGCCTCATCCCGCACGTCCTGTCTGCAGAACAGGGTGCCATTGGTGATCAGGGCCACGGGGGTCTCGCTGAAGGCCTTCATCTCGTCAATGATCGCGCCAAGATCTGAGCTGAGCGTGGGTTCTCCAGACCCGGTGACCGTGATGTAGTCAGGCTTGACGCCCTGGGCCAGACAGGACCGAACCTCGGACAGGACCTCCTCCATCGGCACATAGGGCCTGCGGTCGATGGTCCTGAGGGTCGTGCGTCCCACCTCGCAGTAGACGCAGTCCAGGGTACAGACCTTGGCGGGGACGATGTCCACTCCGAGGCTGCGTCCGAGACGTCTGGAGGCTACCGGGCCAAACACGTGCCTAGAAGCCATCCCAGAACCTCGATCTCGTGACGAACCAGGTTTTGGGATGGCCTCTAACCATGGACCTCTTTCCGCACTGCTGCCGACACCGCCTGACAGGCCCGGATCGAAGACTCCAGCCACGCGAGGGGCAGGACACTGGCTGCGTCAGACTTGGCCTTGCTGGGCTCTGGATGGACCTCCATGAAGAGGCCGTCTGCGCCCGCAGCCACTGCAGCCCTGGCCAAGACAGGGGCCATCTGGGGCCTGCCTGCGCTGGCGTGGCCCAGCCCGCCCGGCAACTGGGTGCTGTGTGTGGCATCGAACACCACCGGACAGCCCAGGGCCTTCATGGTCGGTATGGACGTCATGTCGTTGACCAGCCGGTTGTAGCCAAAGAACGTGCCCCGCTCGGTGAGGAGGATCTTGCTGTTCCCACACGAGCGGATCTTGTCGACCACGTTGGTCATCTCCTCGGGTGAGAGGAACTGGCCCTTCTTTACGTTGATCGGCCGGCCCGTACGTGCGCAGGCCACCAGCAGGTCCGTCTGCCTGCACAGGAAGGCAGGGACCTGGAGACAGTCGACGACCTTCGCCACTGCCGCAGCCTGTCTGGGCTCGTGCACGTCCGTCATGATGGGCAGGCCCGTCTCCTTGCGGACCGCAGCCAGGATCTCCAGACCCCGCCTCATGCCAGGGCCACGAAAACTCTTGACGCTGCTGCGATTGGCCTTGTCGAAGCTGGCCTTGAAGATGATCCCGATCCCCAGACGGCCGGCCAGATCCGCGAGGTGCCTGGCGATCTGGATGCAGAGCCTCTGGGTCTCGATCACACAAGGACCCGCCATCAGGAAGAGTCCCTGGTCCAGGCCGATCTTCACGCTACCGATGGCAAAACCAGCATTCTTGTTGCTTGCACTCATGGCCGTGAGTGTATCGTCAGCAGGGCATTTCGGCAATGGCCCACTAGATTGTCGTTGAAAAAGGGGGTGTTCCTTGGTCTGATGGAGCCAACGGTCCGTGGAAGGACGTTACTATGAAGACAGAGCAGGCACTTTCGACTCTCGGTAAGCTATACGGTCTCATCGATCGGCAGGTGGAGGCACTCACCACTGTCCATGGGGATCGGCTGCAGTGCAGACAGGGCTGCAGCGGTTGTTGCCAGGACGACCTGACGATTTTTGAGGTGGAGGCCGCCCACATCCGCGACCACCACTCAGACCTCCTGGCCGATGAGCCGGCAGGTGCGCCTGGCGGATGCGCGTTCCTGAACGCCAAGGGAGACTGCCGCATCTACGAGCACCGCCCCTACGTCTGCCGCACGCAGGGTCTGCCGCTACGGTGGATCGACGAGCGGCCCGATGGCACGCCTGTGGAGATGCGGGACATCTGCCCCCTCAACGAGATAGGGCCGCCGGTCGAGATCATGGAGACCGAGCACTGCTGGACCATCGGTCCATTCGAAGAGGCCCTCGCAGAGCTGCAGTCACAGCTCGATGGAGGCGAGCTTCGGCGCGTGGCGATGAGGGGGATGTTCACTGGAAAAGAATGAGGCAGGATTTAGGTTTTAGGTTTTAGGTAGGGTGGGCTGTGCCCACCGCATCCGGCCATCGTGGGCTGGGCGCATCGCATCCGTTTCGTGGAGGGGCATTTCGAAGAACATGCGGGCATCAGTCAGCAATGCGATCCGGTTGAATTACCTGTTCTATGCGATCGCAGGCGGCTGTACCTATCCTTACATGGCCCCTTACTTCAAGGAGACCCTGCATGTCTCAGACGCTCACCTGGGCCTGATCATCATGATCAGGCCGCTCATGGCCCTTGTCGGCCAGCCGTTCTGGAGCGTCCTGGCTGATGGCAGTGGACGGCGGTCGACCCTGGCGGCCTGCCTGCTGATCACTGCGATAGTCATTGCCCCCGTCCTGATGGCCACCAAGGCCCTTGGCCTCAGCCTGATCCTCTTCGCAGTCTGGTCCTTCTTCAACGCCCCGATCAACACGCTGTCCGACAGCATGGTCTTCGACTACCTGGGCCCGGAAGGCCGCACCCGGTTCGCGGGCTACAGGGTCTTTGTGTCCCTCGGCTTTCTGATCGCAGTAGCCTTCATCGGCCTCCTGTACGACCGTACAAACATCGCATGGCAGTTTTGCGTCTTCTCCGTGTTCAGCCTCCTGGCAGTGGCGTTCATGTGGCGAATCCCGCCTGTGGCGGGGACCCCTCCGAGGGATGGCTGGCAGGCCCTGTGCAGCCTGCTGCGGAAGAAGAACGTGCTCATCTTCCTGGTGGCCATCTTCCTGGCTGAGACCGCCAATGCCATGGGACAGGCCTTCCTGAGCGTCTATGGCAAGGCCCTGGGCGCGGACAACATGCAGGTCGGCTGGATCTGGGGCATGGGCACCGCCTGTGAGATCGTGACCATGCTCCTGTTCGTTAGGATCTACCCCCGCCTGGGCGTGAAGAAGATCCTCCTGATCGGCGCCGCAGCAGTGGCCATCAAGTGGCTGCCATTCGCCTACGTCCACGTCTGGTGGCAGATCCTCCCCTTGCAGACGATGCATGCCTTCAGCCTGACCTTTCTGTACGTGGGGTCCGTGACCTTCATGGACATGGAGGGCCACAGCAGCATCCGCGTCACTGCACAGGCATTCTATACCATGTTCATCCTGAATTCTGCCAGCGTGGTCGGCAGCATCCTGGCGGGCAGGGTCAGCCAACACCACGGCATGCCCGCCATCTACCAGGCCTGCAGCCTGTTGGGCGGACTCTCCCTGATCATCCTGGTCGCCTTCGTCCGCAGCCCAGCGGAGGAGGAATACGACGTGAAGTCCGCCCTGCAGGCGGTGGAGTAGATGAACGGCGGGAAGGTAAGAAGGGGAGAAGACGGGAACAGGACTCGTAGGATGGGCTTTAGCCCATGCTGCCTCCATCAGCAATTGGTGGACAGATGGGGATGTGACCCCTCGATCTCCCTCAACCACCGCCAGGGACTATGTCATCTGCGTAGCAGGGGCCTGCGGAATCCCTTGCGCGCGCACTTCTCACACAGGATGCCCTCGGGTGCTTTGGTGTAGGTCTCCAGGGCCAGACTGACCACCGCACCGCAGTTGTCGCAGTGGGTCGGTTCATAGAGCGGCGGGTCTGCGAGCTTCTCGAAGTTATACTCGTTCGTGCCATACCAGACATACATCTCGGTCTCAAACGCATCCCTGCACGTGGCACAGGTCTTCCAGTCGCCCTCGTGGCCTTCGCCGTGGTGAAAACCGCAGAGCGTCATCCGGTGGTGATTCCGCTGGCAGCTCTTGTGCGAGTCGCGTAGCTGATACGTGTGTTCGTCATCGCAGATCCACTGGCCGCAACATTCTGTGCGGGTCAGATTGCCCTGCTTGCCACACAATCCACAGCGTGGGGCGTCGGATGGGCTTGCACCATCCTGGCGGCCCGCCTTCTCGTCGGTCTGCTTCCTGGTCATAGGTCCCCCTTCCTTGAAGGCCCGGTCGAGGATAGCCGGCAACAGGGCCCCAGTCCAACATGCTGCCTCCTCACGAATTGGATGACTGACACTCTGGGCCAAGCACATCACGGATGAGCGTAGCCTTGTGATGTATACATGTTCTGCTGATTCCCTCTCGATGTCAAGTCAATTCAACCTCCCCCAAGGCTGCCGAGGGACGTCTCGACAGGCCACGTCCGTCTGTGATCGATCGAGAACGCTCGCGGTTAGGTGGACCCTCCTATCGAACGGGACCGGTAGCGGCACCCGAAGACCTTGGCCGACGTGCGTCCCCCAGGTAGTCGTTGCGGGCGATCCGGAAACCCGTGCCGCCGCAATGGTCGGCACGACCGAAACAGTATCGGCTGAAGACCCGGACGCCCTTGGCATCGCCCCCCATGGACCCGCCCCTGAGGATCCGGGGGTCGTCGCCGGGGACGTAGGGATTGGTACGCTTCTCAGACGGATAGTTGGCAAGAACGTCTGTACACCACTCCCAGGCATTGCCGCTCATGTCGTAGAGCCCCAGCGCGTTGGGCTTGAAGCTGCCGACGGACGTCGATCGCTTCCGGTACGCGCCCTTCTCAGCATAGGCGTACCTGTCCAGACTTGCGTCGAAGTTGATCTCTGTGGGCCGGGCGATGTCTTCGCCGTTGCCAAACCGTACCCTCTTGCCCCGCTCACGCGCGGCGAACTCCCATTCAGCTTCAGTGGGCAAGCGGTAGCCTTTCACCCCACGGATGTCGGTAGTCAGGCATCCCACAGCGTCAAGCAAGGCCCCGGACTTCTCGTCGTAGGCAGGGGGAAGACCCTCTTCGCGACTTAGCCAATTGCAGTAGTGGACCGCATCATTCCATGACATCTGGAGGACCGGCTCGTCGTCGGCCTGCTCGTAGCCCAGCAGCCTCCAATGGGTCTCGTAGGGGGTCTGGCTGTAGGCCCCTTCATGTCTCTCTGCAGACGTTCGATAGTCGGTGGCATCGACAAATCGGCGGAATTCGCTGACGGTGCATTCATGTCGGGCGATGTAGAACGAGTCCACGCCTACTTCATGGATGGGGGTCTCTGGCTGACCAGCGGGACCGTTTCCGAAGACATCGCCCATATGGAACGATCCACCCTGCACCAAGACCAAGGCTCCATCTTGTGGCCTAAGGGATTTCCCCGAATCGGCACCAACAGCCTGTCCACACCAGACCGCACAGGCGGTCCACACCGCAATTTGGCCGAACCGACGGAATCTGCACTGTTTCGCTGGTACCATAGCGTCCCTTCCTTTCTCACCGAATGACCTCTACGAACCATCCAACGCCCATTCGCTCAACCCTGTTGCCTCCCCCATACAGTGCGCCGTTCGTACGCCAAATCCCCCAACGAACTTGGATGGCTGACGGGAAGACAACTGGAGACGAGCAGCAAAGCGAACAGGCGCAGGCATCTAGCCGGGAGCCAGCCACAGGTGGGCTTGGTGACCTTCACCTGGATCAGTGGCCTGGTACAGGATTCGGGCGTCAGCCAAAGCCGAAGACCACCTAAAGGGTGTCCGTGGACAGTCCACTGTCACGGCCATCAAGATCTTGGTCTCCATCTGCCGATATCCTAATAGGCCCGGAATGAGACCCTCTTCAGCCAAGCGGATCACGAGCCTGGGAGACTGTCATGATCAGTGCAAGTCAGAGAAGGCGAGTGCGTCAAACCCTCAGGGACCTCCTATGCACGGCCCTCATCGCTGGGCAGGTCGGATGCACACAGACCTACAGCATCCGGTGTCAGTCAGAGCCATCCGGGGCCACGGTTTCAGTGCACGGACGCGCCAAGGGAGTGACTCCATGCGAAGTCCACGTCGTACCACGACGGGAGGACCTGCGTGCCAGGCATCTGGAACTGACCTTCACCCTGCCCGATGGACGCTCCAAGGCAGGGTCCATCGATGTCAGACGGGTACAGCCCGTGGCCGCCTTCTTCCAGAATGTTGGGCGAGTGATCGCGGCGGCCGGTGTGATCATGATCCTCCCCTGGGGCATCATCCATCTAAGCGATGACAGCAACTCCACGGACGAGCCGGAGACCACCTCAGGCGACAATGATGAAGGGATCAACAATCTCGCACTCGTGGGCCTCGGAACGGCCCTGGCCGGGGGTGTCATCTACTGCCTGTCAGGAGGCGAGGGCGACCACGGTGAGGCCGAGATCAGGGTGACGTTTCCTGAACCAGCCCAGGACACCAACGATCGACGGTAAGATAGTCTCTAAGAACAGTATGGTCCTCAGGCTGGCCGCGTAGCAGCCGCAGTTTTGACGCCATAGTGTGTCTTCATCCTTGAGGGCCTGTTCGATCCGCCGAAGCTGGCTGCTCACTGCCGCTCCTGTACTCACGCCCAGCACCTCCGCCATCCCTCACCGGCTCACCAGGACCAGTCGAACAGGCCAAGCCACCCCCGTTGCCCATGCCCCCATGCTCGCCATGTCATGTCTTTTTGCCTTTTGAGGGCTGACCCTCGAAGCCCGTGACCCTCGAAGCCCACTCTCTCTCGTTCTGTTCGATTTCCGCAACGATGTTGCGGATTTCTCAGAAGGCCATCGAGATTCTATCGACATCGTTGATCGCTTTCTGACGCTAGATATTCCCGACAGTGTCGGTAATATCCTGTTCTGGGCCTGCCGGATCGGAGTTCCCGGGACCAGAGGTCCGTTCCTCATCGCGGCCACAGGTACACTTGAGTCGGCCTGCCGCACTGGCAGAATCGCCGGCGAAAGCCCCTCCCCGACGGGCGCAGGATGCCTGGCCCCACTGAACAGCAACCCTGTGTAGTTTCGCCGTACTGATCCACCGCAGTGGCCGTTGGGTGCTCGCATCATTTCAGCGTGGGGCTGTCTACCTCTGTCAAGTGGGCGGGGCTATCCCCTGGCCATCGCATTCACGCTCGCGTGATTCGCTCACGGTGACACTACCATTTCGACCAGTGGTCCGCGCACCGGGGAACGCCATTGAGTGATCTATCGAACCACACTCGCGGAGCGGTTCGCTCATGGGCTCAGTCACCAATGAAGCTCTGCCCCAAACACCCCCCACTCGAAGCCCTGGATACGATTCATAGATCGTCGAATGGGTCCCTCTGAGCCTCACGATTTGCCTCTCGTTCGTATTCCTTAGCGAGTCCACGAACGGCCGTGGCGAATCGGGGATAGCCTGCTCGCTCAAGCGCATTGGCCATGTCGTTGTAGCGTACCGCGATTTCCCGCTCCTCCCTTCCAGAGGTGAAACCATAGACACCTCGCATGTTAAACAGCTCCGCAGTGAATCCAGATCGCATTTCAGTAGCGTCCTTGGCATTGAGGGCTTCAGCGACTGAATGGTGGATCCAAAGGCCGTCTGTGTCAGGCGGCGAGTAGGGAAGCACATGGCCGATCTGGCTCATTGCGACGTTAACGTGCCCTGAGTCGGTAGTCCGTTGTTTGGCCGCACTGAGCCACTTAACAAACGCGTCGCCGTCGAAGGACCCATCCCTACCGACGCCTGGCACAGTCTTCCATGCGTGGAGGAGTTGGTAGACATTTCGTGCGGCACTTCTATCGAGTTCCGTTGGCTGCCTATCTCCATCCTTCTCCCTGTCTGAGCGGAACACCAGGCTGATCACGTCGCAGAAGAAGGCGGGGTCAGAGGCTAGGCGGAACTCGAGAGTCTTCGGTGTTCCGCCGAACTGGTGATCCAAGAGTGGAAGATAGGCAACCTCGACTTGGAAAAGCGAGTCGGTGTCACTGTTGGGATTCTCCTGGAGCCACTTGATCAGTTCCAGTACAGCGTGATGATCCAGGGCGTCCGGCTGCTTCTTCACCGTTAGGCTATCCCTGAGGGCACGGACTGCCAAGTCAGTAGAAAAGGTGTGCCTCTCATGAACAAGGCGATCCAAAGACGTAACTGCTGCCCAGGGTCGCCCATGACTAAGGAGTCTCTCCACGGCTTCCGGCAGATCTTCCGGAGATGCCCACCAGGGATTTACATTGGCTTTCCTCCAGTACATGGATGCGGCATCGTCCAAGAGTTCCTCAGCCCGTCGCCAAGTCTCCTTTTCGAACGGAAGGAGCGAGAGAAGGATGGCTTTTTGCTCAATAGTCCAAGCGGGATCTATCACGCCGTTCACCCAAGGCCACCTCTTCATAAGAAACCTGGCCCAAATAAACCCACTGATGAAAGCAGACAGAGCTTTCTCGTCTGTGCACAGATAGGCAGGCAACAGGGTCCTGTCGTCTGACTCCAATGCCACGTAGGCAAGGGCGTGACCGGCCTTACTGGCAGATGCCACCTGCAGCGCGAAGTGTATTACGCCTGTCATCCCGATTGCACCCAAGATCTCACGCATTGCTGCCTGTCGCCTGAGATCGAGGTGTCTTCGTTGTTCTTCATAGTTTCCCTTTTCCTCGAACAGGTCATGCTCACGATCGCTGAACAGGCGCCGATAGACTAGATCAGGGGACTTAGGGGCGATCTTTGCGGCCGCTGCCTCGATCTTCTCAATGGCCTTTGACGCCATAGCCCATTGAGCATCAGCAAACTTACGATGCGTTGCGACAAGATCCACGATGGCCTCCCAGAGTGGTAGCCGAGAAGACTCCGGCAATGCGAGAACTCGATCTGACCCTAGATGTTCAAGCACACGCGACCATGCTGGCTCTGGCAAGTCTGGCAGGTGGTCAATGAGTTCCGCGAGCTTGGACACGTTCATTGCCGCCGTTTCAACCGCCAACTCCGCGTAGCCAATGGATTGCTCCCAATACTCCCCCTCTGCAACAGCTCCTGACCAACCAGCGAGGATGAACTCTCGCCATGAAGGTCTCCGTGTGCCAGAAGTGACTCCATGGGAGTTCGGCAACAGGGCCATGAGTAGCTTCCACCCTACTTCAGGTTGCTCGCAAAGCAGAGATCTCACGGCTGACTTTCGGGTCTCAGTTGTGGCACAGGTTTGAGGATGCCAGGGTAGAAAGATATTAGCCAGAGAATTGCCAGGACGGTTGCCCCATTGCCCGCCGGCATCAATAGCTGCCAGTTCACCCAGGAGCATTGCTGCTCGCACCAGGTAGTCAGGGTGCCAAGCCAGCGTTTCCAGTGCCCAGAGAAGCCCCGTCATGTAGTTCCTGCCCATGATCCCCGGACCCTCCTGGGCAAAGACCTTGACAAATGGGCTCTCCGTGGGTGATGATAGAGCAGCTTCTACGGCGTTCATGAAATCATCAGGTGCCGCCTCCGCCAGCATTGGAAGGCGGTCGTTCAAACTAGCCCAGACGATCCAATCGGCATCTGTTAGCAATGCTCGTATGGTCAGTGCAGCGATGGCTTCGGCCTTACCCTCTGAGCAAGAAGACAAAGCTCGGGATCTGCTCCCAAGCAGAGCCAACGTTTCGGCGATTCCCCTGCGGAGAGATGTCGAGTGCTGCAGAACCTTCCCATGTATGCTGGCTGTAAAACGCTCCTCTGGCGTCAGGTCAAACTGTGGGTCACGTTCGCCAAGCACTCTGACCGCGGTTTTGTGGAAGCGATTCAGATCCTCATTACACAGCCTCGGTCCCAAGGCTGACCACGCTTCGCCTCGCGAGACCATCCTCCAATTCTCATTCCGCTGACTTAGGGGAGTGTCCGGGCGAAGCGTCTCAGGGCGTATGATCTCGATCCACTCCCCGTAGGATTTTCCCACCAACGTCTCCACCGCCGTTCTATCACTGGGATTCTCACCGACCCATCTCCCAAGAAGACCTGCCAGGGCCAATGCCTGGGCCTCGTCCCACGTGGCGTAGGGCGGCAGTACACCGAGCCCTCGCAGATGTCGCTTTAGTGTAGCCAAGGACATTGCGCCGGCGCCTGCCAGTTCGGATGCTCGTTCGTGTGTGTACCCGACCTCACACAAGATGGTTTCGATAGCCGATGCTGAGGGACTTCGAATAGGAATGGCGTTCCCGCTTCCGCTTGCCATTGAACCAGGGAGAGAGAAGATGACCGCATGGCCTTTCTTCTTTGCTTCTGAATGTAGACGCTCACCGGAAAGATCCAGATCGAGTTGTTGACTGGCCAGCAAGACATGACGAGGCCGCGGCGCTGTCAATGAAAGCCATGCGTCTTCGTTCTCCACAAAGAGGCACCTGTTGCTGAAGGAACGGCCAACTTCGGCGTCAAGTGAGGCGAGGAAGGCAGCTACAAAATCCTCTGTATCTTGTTGGCTCTCCGTAGCCAATACCAATTGGTCAACCTCGCCCCGAAACAACTTGCCTAACTCCGAACAAGCCTGATCTCTGCCGGCTAGGAAGAGCTTCGCCGGCAGTGGTGGATCCCCTGTATGCACAAATGCCTGAAGGTTCTCCCAGTGCTCAGCAGGTGTTGTGAAGCCAGAGATGGATCTGGCTAGACCCGTTTTTGTTCTTAGCCACCGGCCGATAGCAGGGAATTCTCGAAGCCAATCGGCGAACTGAACGCCGTCTAATATCTTTATAGCTTTCCAGCCTGATTCCTTGCGTCTACTAACCCACCTTCTCTGAGAAGGCTCGTTCCACCCATGAGGTGTGGCGATCACATATGTGGCCTCTTCGAGTTCCTCTGGTCTCATCTGCCCGCTGCGTTTCCTGAAGTCCTTCGCCGCCTTATCCTGAGGCTTGTTGCCCGTGCCGATTTCCCAATAGCTCTTCTTTCGGGGGACAAACTGACGAAAGCCGTTCTCGGTCTCCACCAATCCGTCATATCCGGGTTGGTTGATCGCATCCCCATATGGGATACGGCAGACGGTAAGATCCGGAGCAGATTCCTTGACAAGCATCCAAACCAACTCGGGGATGACAGCTTCGCTCTCCCTGGTACTTGCGTACTTCTCCAATTCGCTGCTGTTGACGATTTGCGTGTGCTCCATGCGATGGCTCTCCACTCAGGCAACTGCCTCCGCTGGTTGACGCCGAGCGGGGCGCGACTCGGTGAGTTTGATCTCGGTCTTGCAGTTCGGGCAGATGATGGTTGGATCAGTCATAGGTGTTTCCCATATCGGACGAGCCCGTGAGGCATCTGCTGGCACTTGTTCCCGCTTGGTTCTCTCATACGACCTCACGTGATGGTCCGGCCGTACTACACCCTCATTCTACCCCAACGAGGCACAATCGCAATTCGAATCCCACCATTCTGGCTGTTCGGTCAATCCCGATTTAACCTTTTAACCATCCACCATTTAACCCGCCCACAAGGGCTGGGGTTTTGCTCTGGATTTCCACTCGGGTTTGCCGTATGGTGATGGGATTCTTAGGTCAAGGAGCTTACGCAAGATGGGTCCAAGACAGGGCACGTACGAGTTCACTGAGATCGAGGCCAAGTGGCAGCGGTATTGGCTGGAGCACAAGACGTTCAAGTCTCCGGATGGCGGGAGCAAGCCGAAGTACTATGTGCTGGACATGTTCCCGTATCCGAGCGGCCAGGGGCTGCACGTGGGGCATCCGGAAGGGTATACGGCCACGGACATCATCTCGCGATACAAGAGGATGAAGGGGTTCAACGTGCTGCATCCCATGGGATGGGATGCGTTCGGCCTTCCTGCAGAGCAGTATGCGATCCAGACTGGGACACATCCGGCTGTCACGACCCGCAAGAACTGCGAGACCTTCCGCAGGCAGATCCAGGCCCTGGGCATGAGCTATGACTGGGACCGCGAGGTGAACACGACGGATCCCGGCTACTACAAGTGGACCCAGTGGATCTTCTCTCGCATCTACGACACCTGGTATGACGCCCAGCAGAAGAAGGGCAGGCCCATCGCGGAGCTTCCCATCCCGGCTGATGTGCAGGCGAAGGGCGCCACGGCGGTGCGTGAGTATCGCGACAGCAAGCGCCTGGCCTACTACGCGGACGCCCAGGTCTGGTGGTGCAAGCAGTGCAGGATCGTGTGCGCCAATGAGGAGGTGCTCAACGACGGCTCGCACGAGAAGTGCGGCTCCAAGGAAGTCGAGCGGCGGTTCCTGAAGCAGTGGCTGCTCCGGATCCCCGTGTACGCGGAGCGGTTGCTCGAAGGCCTGGCCACTGTGGACTGGCCCGAAGGCATCAAGGAGATGCAGCGGAACTGGATCGGCAAGAGCACAGGCGCGGAAGTGGACTTTGCCGTTGCGGATTCAGTTCAATCCATAGTCCAGAAGCCAGAGTCAAAGATCCGCGTGTTCACGACGCGGCCCGATACGCTCTTTGGCGCAACGTACATGGTCCTTGCGCCGGAGCACCCGCTGGTCCCCTCGCTGACCACCGCCTCGCAGAAGGCGGCAGTGGAGGCCTATCTCCGCGCGGCATCGCTGAAATCGGACATGGACCGCACGGAGCTGGCCAAGGAGAAGACCGGCGTGTTCACGGGGTCGTATGCGATCAACCCGGTCAATGGCCAGAAGATCCCCGTGTGGGTTGCGGACTACGTGCTCACGGGCTACGGCACGGGCGCGATCATGGCAGTGCCCAGCCACGACACGCGGGACTTCGAGTTCGCCAGGAAGTTCGGCCTTCCCGTGATCTGCATCATGGAGCCGGATACGGACGACGCGGCACTCAAGGCCCGGGTCCTGGCAGGCGAGGCCTGCTGGACCGAGGACGGTCGCTACATCCGCTCCGCCAATCCTGCAGGCGGACTCGACATCAACGGCCTCGCCAAGCAGGAGGGGATCAGCAGGACCATTGCCTGGCTCGGCAGCAGGGGCCTGGGCAGTGGCACCGTCAACTACAAGCTGCGGGACTGGCTCTTCAGCAGGCAGCGGTATTGGGGCGAGCCCTTCCCGATCATCCACTGGGAAGACGGCGAGGTCACGCTGGTGGCCGAGAGCGACCTGCCCCTGGAGCTGCCTGAGCTGACCCAGTACCAGCCCGGCGAGGGAGGCCAGTCGCCCCTGTCCAATGCTCAGGCCTGGGTGAATGTCACGGACCCCAAGACGGGCCGCAAGGGCAGGCGCGAGATCAACACCATGCCGCAGTGGGCAGGCAGTTGCTGGTACTATCTGCGCTACATCGATCCCGGGAATCCGGACAAGGCCTGGGACCCCGCCAAGGAGCATTACTGGATGCCCGTGGACCTGTACGTGGGCGGCGCAGAGCACGCGGTCCTGCACCTGCTCTACTCGCGGTTCTGGCACAAGGTGCTCTTTGACCTGGGTTACGTCAACACGGATGAGCCCTTCAAGAAGCTCTTCAACCAGGGCATGATCCTGGCCTATGCCTATGAGGACGCCGCAGGCTCCAAGGTGGCCTCAGACCAGGTCGAGGCCAGGGACAGCAAGTTCTTCCACAAGCAGACCGGCCAGGAGCTCAGCCAGATCGTCGCCAAGATGAGCAAGACCCTCAAGAACGTGGTCAATCCGGACGACGTGGTGCGGGAATATGGCGCAGACTCCATGCGGCTGTACGAGATGTTCATGGGCCCGCTGGAGGCCAGCAAGGCCTGGAGCATGCAGGGCGTGGAGGGCGTGCACCGGTTCCTGCAGAGGACCTGGCGGATGATCGTGGATGAAGAGACCGGCCAGTTGTCACAGGCCGTGCAGGACAGTGCCGCGGACGAGGCCACGCTCCGGCTGCTGCACCAGACGATCAAGAAGGTGGGCGAGGACGTCGAGGCCATGGCCTTCAACACGGCGATCAGCCAGATGATGATCTTCGTCAACCATATGGCCAGGCAGCCGGTGCGATCGAAGTCCGCCATCGAGGGCTTTGTGCGGATCCTTGCGCCCTTTTCCCCGCACATCGCCGAAGAGCTATGGCAGAGGCTGGACCACAGCGATACGCTCGCCTACGAGCCTTGGCCTGCGTTTGACCCCGGCCTCGTCAAGGAGAAGGAGGTGGAGATGGCCGTGCAGGTCAACGGCAAGCTCAAGGACCGTATCCTGGTGGCTGCGGACGCGGACGATGAGACGATCCAGCGCAAGGCCGTGGCCTGTGAGAAGGTCTCTGCGATCCTGGCCGGGCGCCCACCCAAGAAGATCATCATTGCCAAGGGCCGGCTCGTGAATATCATTGCGTAGGACAGGGGTCCTATGGGTATTGAGATCGAGGCAAAACTCAAGGTCGATTCTCTGACGCCGGTGGAGGATCGGCTGCGCCGTTGCGGGGCCGAATTCGTGGCTGAGCAGCATCAGCGGGACGTCTACTATGATGATCCCCTACGGGCCTTGACCGGGACGGACCGATGGTTCCGCGTGCGCTACCAACAGGTAGGTGACCACCAGGACGTCGTGCTGACGTACAAGGGACCGCTGCAGAAGGACGACTTCAAAAAGCGTCAAGAGATCGAGGTGCCTGTGGGGGATGGCGACGCCTTGGCCCAGATCCTGGATGCCCTGGGCTATCGTCAGGTCATCGTGGTCGAGAAGATCCGCCGGGCCTGGAAGCAGGGCGGATGCCTGGTCGGACTCGACGATGTAGCCGAGCTGGGGACTTTTGTCGAGATCGAGGGGCCGGACGACCTCGCGATCGTCGCGGTGCAGAAGAGCCTCTCACTGGAAGGCCTGCCGCACGTCCTGAGGGGCTATGCGAGCATGCTGGCCGCCCAGCGCGGCAGTGGCAAGTGATGAGTGGCGAGTGGCGAGCCAGGATGCCCGTCACGAGACAAATAGTCGATAGTGAATGGTAGACAACAAATGACACCCCCCCACGGCAGCGTTGCCATGATCGTCAACCCGAAGTCCGGGTACGGGGGCAGAAAACTCCTGTGGCGAGGCCTGCACAGGTACCTCATCGACCACCAGTATGAGGTCAAGCTGGACTTCACGACCTCGCTCGGCCACGCGGGAGAGCTGGCCCACCAGGCGGACCTCGACCCTCGCTGCGGCACCGTGGTGGTGGCCGGCGGCGACGGGACGGTTCGCGAGGCAGCGGATGGGATGGCGGGATCGGGCAAGCCGTTCCTGATCCTCCCCTGCGGCACCGAGAATCTGCTCGCCAGCGAGCTGGGACTCGACGCCAAGCTCCAGCCTATGATCCAGACCTTTGAAAGGGGATTCACGCGGCCTCTCGACCTGGGGGTGATCAACGGCCAGTGTTTCACCTGCATCGCAGGCTTTGGATTCGACGGCGAGGTGGTCGGCCGCGTGCATAGACGCCGCAGGGGACACATCGACTACTACGACTACCTGGATCCCCTGTGGCAGACGTTCTGGAGCTACCGATACTGGCCGTTTCGCGTGCACGCGGATGGGGAGGAGATCTTCCACGGCCGCGGTCTGGTCTTCGTCGGCAACATCTCCAGATACGCCTTGGGGCTCCACCTGCTCCAAGGCGCGGACTACGGGGATGGCCTGCTGGACGTGTGCGTCTTCAGATGCGGCCATCAGATCCACCTGCTGAAGCACTCCCTGATGACCCTGCTCAAGCGTCACACCCAGTGCAAGGACGTGGTCCACCGCCGCTGCAGGCAGGCGGTGGTGGAGGCAGGCACTGCCAAGGCCGTGTGCGAGGTGGATGGCGATCCCGGCCCAGTGCTTCCGGTCCAGATCAGCGTCAAACCCGCCGCCTTGCAGGTCATCGTCCCCGAGAAGGGCAGGCCCGCAGGTCTGCGGCGAAGCTTCCTGCACCACCTGATTCGGTGATCACTAGGATCTCCATCGCTATCAAGAACCGCTCTTTGCCCGCGCAACTGCGTAACTTGGGCTTTCCCGGATTTCTCACAAGGCTTCGGGCGGTCGAAGCGAAAGTGAGGCTGTGGGCTTAACTTGGCTCGTCTAGAAGGCCAATGCACCTGTGACAGACCGTTCAGAACCGAAGGCTTGTGAGAAATGCGGGCTAGGTCAATCCGGGTTGGCGGGTCGTGTCGGCTCCATTGGACTTTGCGCTTGTCAGGGGGCGATAGGTGGTGCGAGAGGCGGAGCGGACCGCCGCCACGGCCTCCCTGTAGAACGTTTCCTGTGCCCGCACCGGATCTCCGTCCTGGGCAACGGGCGCATACTTCCCGTCCGGCCGCAGCTCTCGGGCCTTGACGTTGTCCACAAAGTAGACTTCAAGGATCTTCAACACGCGACGGCGAACGGCGGGATCGCGGACCGGGAAGAGGATCTCCAGCCGGTGGTCCAGGTTGCGCTTCATCCAGTCGGCGCTGCCCAGGTAGATCTCCTCGTGGCCGCCGTTGCCAAAGCAGTAGATCCGGGCGTGTTCGAGGAAGCGGTCCACGATAGAGCGGACGTGAATCGTCTCTGAGAGTCCCTTGACTCCGGGCGCAGGCAGCAGATGCCGCGGACGTTGAGCAGGATCCTGACCCCCGCCTGACTCGCCCTGCAGAGGGCCTTGCAGATGCCCTTGTCTTCGAGGGCGTTGAGCTTGGCCATGATCAGGCCCGGCCGATCGGGCGTCGAGACCTGGATCTCTCGCTCGATCCAGTTCTCGAACCGGTTGCGGAGGTCCATCGGCGCGATCACCAGGTGTCGCCAGGTCACGGCCTCGGACAGTCCCGTCAGCAGGTTGAAGAACGCCGCGACGTCCGAGGCCAGCTCGTCGTCGCAGGTCATCAGTCCCAGATCCGAGTACTGCCCGGCGGTCTTCTCGTTGTAGTTTCCCGTGGGCAGATGGACGTACCGGCGTATCCGGCCGCCTTCCCGGCGGATGACGAGGAGGGCCTTGGCGTGGGTCTTGAAGCCTGCGATCCCGTAGACGACGTGGCAGCCCGCGTCCTCGAGACGGCGGGCCCAATGGACGTTCTTGGCCTCGTCGAACCTCGCCCGCAACTCCACCAGCACGGTGACTTCCTTCCCGCTTTCGGCGGCTCGGGCCAGACTCTGAACGATCGGCGACTCGGCCGTGGGGCGATAGAGCGTCTGCTTGATGGCCAGGACATCGGGGTCGTCCGCTGCCTGCGAGACCATCCGAATGACGGGGTCAAACCTCTCGTACGGATGGAAGAGGAGCACATCATGATCCCGGATCGCCTGCCACAGATCCTCCTCGGCGAGCAGGTCGCGGGGCGTCTGCGGCGGCCATTCGGGCACCCTGAGTCCCTGCAGGGGCGACATATCCGCGATCTGCATGAGGCTCCGCGCATCCAGCAGGCCGCCGATCTCGTAGACAGAATCGGCCTTCAGCTCCAGCGTCTTGGCCAGCCAAGCCAGTATGTGGGGGTGCGGCTGGGCGATGATCTCCAGCCTCACCGCACTGCGGCGGCGGCGTGACACCACGGCATCTTGGATCGCACTGAGGAGGTCGGCGGCCTCGTCGTCCTGGACCGTCACGTCCGCGTCCCGGGTGATGCGAAAAACCGCGTGCCCGCGGATCTCGCGATCGCCGACGAGGGTCTTGGCATTGTCCAGGATCACCTCTTCAAGGGGCGTCAGGACCAGGCCCGTATCAGAGGGGACATTGACGAAACGGCTGAACCCGGCCGGCACGGGGATCACGACCAATTGCTGGGGTTTGGCGACAGGAGGACCGGCCTTGTGGGAAGCCTCGGATGCGGCTCCCTCAGCGGCCACGGCCGAGGCCGCTGACCAGAACCGACTGGGCCCCGATGCACCTACCAGCAGGGCGACAAACAACTGCAGCCCGGGCAGCACCGGTGGCGCGCTCAGCTCTTCGACAGCCAGGGGGGTCAGGACCGGCAGGACCTGCGCCGCAAAGAACTTGGCCAGGGACTGACGCTGCAGGGGCGTCCAATCGGCCCGCCGGACCAGAGATAGGCCATGCTCCGCCAGCCGGCTCAACACGTCGGCAATCGCCTCGGTCTGCTGGCTGACCATGCGCTGGACCTTGCCTGCGATCAGGAAGAGCTGCTGGGAGGTCGTCAACCCACTGGCATCCCGCTTTCTCACGCCCGCCGCCTTCCGCTGCATCAGACCGGCCACGCGGATCATGAAGTACTCGTCCAGGTTCGAGCTGACGATGGACAGGAACTTCAGGCGTTCGGAGAGCGGCAACTGCTCGCATCTTCCCTCCTGAAGGACCCGATCGTTGAACTCCAGCCAACTCAACTCGCGATTGATGAACAGGCCCGTGGATTCCGATTTGTTCTTGGCCATGGTCAACCCACCTCTTCCAGGTGCACGTCAAGGCCGTAGGTATCCTGGAACATGTCCGCCTTCTCGCTCAGAGACCGCCGCTCGAGAATCAGGTCCAGGCCGGCCGACACCGAGATGACGAAGCCATTGTTGTCGATGCGGCACCGGAGGTCCTGGATCGCCTGCGTCCGGCCGACGTCCAGGGCGTCGGCCAGCCTCAAGATGGCGGCCAGCTTGTTGACCACCAGGCGGGCCTCCCGCGACAGATTCACGTAGTCGGCGTGCGAGGCCTTGGGACGACTCTGGCGATGGTACCTGGCGACGTTGGCGACCATGACGAGTTCCTCCTGGGTCAGCCCAAGGATCTCGGAATGCGCAATCAGGTAGCACGTGTGTTTGTGGTGAGCCCTGATGGACACGAAGGCCCCGATCTCGTGGAGCAGGGCGGCTACTTCCAGGAGGAGACGGTGACGATCGCCCAGACGATGCTCAGGCGCCAGCTCATCGAAGAGCCTCGCCGCCAGCCTGCGCGTGTGCTGCGCGTGGGCCAGGTCCGCGCAGTACTTCTGGGCCACGGCCTGCGCAGACTGGATGGTCTCGCTGTGTAGGCGTGCGGTCTCGCGTCCCCCGGCCCAGTCCCCGAGTTCCCAGAGGAGCCCGTCCCGCATGGACACCTCCGTCACGACCATCTCCGCTGATCCCGTCGCCTTGAGCAGCAGTTGGTAGACCAGCAGCGCCGGGGTGAGGGTCTCCGCCTCGACGAACGGGAGGCGATGCGTTCGAGCCAGTTCATCCGCCGTCAGGACGCCGCACGCCGCGACCAGAGCGTCCAGGGCCTCACGGGCCACGACCTGAAGGCCTCCCCCGTCCATGGGCTTGCCGACCCGGGTTGCCGCCCAGCGGGCGTCTCCGCCCACCGCCACAAAGGCTTGCACGTTCTTGAGCGGAAGGGTGCCCTTGACGGTCGTGATCGAGCTGGAGACTTGCCTCCGCAGCAGCCTGGTGGCCTGGCTGGCACTCTCGGTGCGAGTGGAGAGCCTCTCCTGCATCCGGACCGACCCTGTGGGCAGGTTGTGTGAGCCGACGATCTCGCCGCAGTGAAGGAGGTTGATGATCGTGCTGCCGCCGCCGACTTCCACGACCAGGACGTCTCCCTGCTTGAGGAACGTCTCGCTCACCGTTCGCCGCAGTGCGGACACGGTGAGGCGGCCTTCTTCCGCCACGCTGATGACCGAGACCTCGATCCCCGTGGCCGTCAGGATGCGGTCTATGAACGTGTCTGCGTTCGAGGCCTCGCGTACGGCTGAGGTCGCCACGGCCCTCATGCGCCCGACGCCGTAGGTACTCATCACGCGGCGGTAATCCCGAAGGATGGAGATAGCGCTTCGCATGGTCTCACCGCGGAGCTGGCCGCTGCCGAACGTGTCCTGGCCCAGGCGCACGGCTCGCTGCAGTCTCTCAAGCACCTCGATCGAGCCATCCGGAAGGAGCTGGGCGATCACCATCCGGACGGTGTTTGAGCCTATGTCGATCACCGCCAGGATCTCTGGAACTGCCGGGACGGGCTTGATTTCATCCGATTTGGGCATAGCGTCACACTCCCTCAAAGACCGTCCATCTCCGCAGAGAGCTTGACCACGCAGCGCCGGCCAAAGACACTCTCCAGCAGATCGGCCTTTGCCTTGGCGGCTGCGATCTCGGCGTCGGCAGGTCCGGCGGCATGGCACTCCACAACGACCTCCTCACTGGACGGCGTACAGGCGACACCTCGGATGGCGCCAGAATGGCCGTCGTCCAGGCCGTCTGCCACCCTCAGAATCCCTGCCAGCACCCTCACCCGGCGCTGATCGCCAGGGCTCAGATCGCAGAAGTAGGGGTGTCCGTCCTTGGGCAATCCCTTGCGGTGGTAGCGGGCAATCAGACCCACCATGGCCCGTTCACGAGGCTCAAAGGGGAGACCGGGATCCTCCATGATCAGCCGCAGCGTTGCCTTGTGGTGTCCCTGCCGGCCCTCAATCCAGCCGATATCGTGCAGCAGGGCGGCATACTGCAGCCAGAGTCTGTCCTGCCCCCCTAGACCGTGCAGGCCGCAGAGCTGATCGAACAGCGAGAGGGCGAGCTTCGCCACGTGATGCATGTGGTCCCGCTCGTGGTCGTATCTCTGAGAAAGGGCAAGGACCGCGTCCATTCTTCTGGACTCCTGCTGCTGCGACATCACTCGGCCTCCCCATCGGCTCCCTGGGGTTTGCCCGAAGCCCCCATGCGGGCCTGCAACACAGGATCCAGCGACTCCCATAGGCCTTTCGCCTCAAGGCCCGTCCAGTACTTGAGCATCTCCTCGAAGGTCTGCTCGCGGTGGGCCTTGCGATCCTCATGGAGCAACACCAGCCCGGGCTTCAGACGGTGAAATGAGCGGTCGTGCCCAAAATACTGAAGGGTGGCCAACCGCTCCTGCTCCATGAACGCGTCGATCTCGGCCATCCAGACGTCGCAGTCGTGTATGTCCCCAAGCAGCGACTGCATCCGCTTGGCTGCGTCGATGAATGCCCCCAGCGCTCCGTCGTACGCGGGCCTGCAGATTTCCATCGTGTATCGCAGCTTCTTGGCGGAGATCCGCATCTGATGGTGGCCGTGGATATCCTTGGGATCATCCAGCGAGTGCGCGCAGGCCGCCAGACCGTCCCAGGCGCTGCGAATATGCTGGGCCGCCACCTGGTAGACGTACGGACTGCCTGGCTGGACCTGGTGGCTTCTCAGAACGAATAGGCCCTTCTCCATCTCGCCATACATCTCGACCAGTGTGCCCGTTTCATCCAATTCATCGAGCATCTCCACGATCTCCGGCTGCAGGGCGCGGCGTCTCTGGCCCCACCGCAGCAGCAGCCGCTCAACGCCCGGCCGCAGCCTTCTGCTTCTCTCATCCAGAGCCCCCAGAGACTCCTCAAGGAACTCAATCTGGACGTCTTTGTCTCGTGCGTCGCCCAACTCTCGGGTCAGCTTCCTCACCCGCTTCTGCCATCCGGAGACCTTCTTGGGTTCAAAGCAGTCGGCGAACATCCGCAGGGCCGCGCGCACGCGCCGCGAAGCCACTCTCGCCTGGTGAACGGGCTCGATCTCCTCGTTGCGCCGGACGCCGAGTGACTCGCGCATCAGTACCTGGAGCTGTTCAGCCAGGTACTGGCAGGCCAGGAATCGGTAGCTGGGATCGACGGCAGCCATGTTTAAGGCGTACCTCAGTTCAGCACGACGGGGGCCACAGAGGGCCACCCATCCTTCTCCGCCACGGCCCGCGGCCCGTGGATTCTCGTCTCCCGGGATCAGTTGGCGCTAGCATAGACACGCGTGAGCCTGAAGTCAAGGGCAGGGGTGCGATCCCGAGCGCTGGCAGTCACCTGAAGGACGACCCTCCTCCGAAAGACGCCCTCGAAGAGGTCTGCCTTTCCCTTCGGCGAATCGGTGCTCAGAGGCTCCCGGCTCATGACCGTCATCCGCACCCGCCGTCTTCGGATGTCGCACCGCAGACCTTCCACCAGTCCACGATGTCCCTTGTCGAGTCCATCCGCCAGGCGGAGCAGAGAGGCCAATTTCCTCACGTAGAGCTGTGTTTCGGCATCCAGGTCCCGGTAGTACTTGTGATCGCCCTGAGGCTGCGAACCGCGATGATATCGAGCGACCAGCCCGATGATGACGCGTTGCTCATCCGTGAATGGCAACTTCGGGGAGCCAATGATGATCTCCTGCGCCGCCTTGTGATGGTTCTTCGGGTCCTGGCTCTTACCCACGTCGTGCAGCATGGCAGCAGCCCGAAGCCAGATCCTCTCGGTATTGCCCATCCCATGGAGCGGCTGGAGATCGTCAAAAAGGCGTAGGGCCAGCCTCATGACCTGGACCGCGTGGCCCGCCTCGAACCCGTATGCTTCGCCGACTCCGCGGATGGTGTCGATCATCTCAGTGCCTCTCAAGGTGCCTTTTTCCGTTTTCACTGACTACCACCAGTCTCTACTAGTCTCTATTTCGGCAGAACACGAGAGAATGCGTTATTTTCGTCGGCTTCAGTCTTCCTGACCACTGCATCGTTTCAAGCAGATCATCACCTCATCCTGACTCGACACACTCATTGGCATAGGCTATGATGTACTTGCCCAAAGCTATACAAATCAATACTGCACAGTCATTTGTGGAGCGTTAGATGATTGTTAGTGTTCCATTAGAACCGACCCTCTGCGAAAGGGAGAATCATGATGCTGAGCAGACAATTCAGGGTTGACCCCGGCAGCAAGGTCCAACTCAGCCGATGGGACCCCGACGACACAGCAGGTTTCGCTGACAAGGCGTCCGTCCTGGAGAAGGTGGAGAAGAACCTAAGGCGTCTTTCCGAGCTCGAGTACACCCTGTACGCCGAGCACAGGCGGTCCATCCTTGTCGTGCTGCAGGCCATGGATGCAGGAGGCAAGGACGGGGCAATCAGGCACCTGACGGGTCCGCTCAACCCGCAGAGCTGCAAGGTTGTCCCTTTCAAGACGCCCTGCGAGCACGAGCTGGCGCACGACTTCCTCTGGCGTATCCATCAGGCGGCCCCTGGCAGGGGCGAGATCTGCATCTTCAACCGCTCACACTACGAAGACGTGCTGATCGTTCGAGTGCATGGCTTGGTCCCCAAGTCGGTCTGGTCGCAGCGATATGACCAGATCAACGCCTTTGAGGAGATTCTCGCCCGGAACGATACGCACATCCTGAAGTTCTATCTGCACATCAGCAAGAAGGAGCAGCTCAAGCGACTCCAGGCTCGACTGAACGACCCTGACCGGCACTGGAAGACGGATCCAGCCGACTTCGAAGAAAGGAAGCACTGGGATGACTACATGCGGGCCTATGAGGCCGCGATCAGCAGGTGCAGCACACGCCATGCTCCCTGGTTCATCATCCCCGCGAACAAGAAGTGGTTCCGCAACTATGCAATCTCCCAGATCCTGGTGGAGGAGATCGAGGACCTTCATCTGAAGTTCCCTCAATCAACCGCGGGGCTGGCCAAAGCGAGGTGAGGAGCATCCATGAATCGTAGAGAGTTCTCGAAGACTGCATTGATGTTGGGTCTCGGCGCAGAGGTCGGCCTCGGACAGGACAACCCTGTCACGCCTTCCTCAACCGATCGCTACGAGGAGCAGGCCAGGAGCCTGCCTGTCAGACAATATGACGTGGTCGTCGCCGGCGGCGGCACAGCGGGCGTGGTGGCGGCCCTGGCGGCTGCACGGCAGGGTGCCAAGACCGTGCTCATCGAGTCCAAGGGCTACACCGGTGGGACCGTGGTGGAGGGCGGGACTGCCCTGCACAGCTTCTTCAACCTGTGGAAGGCCTTCCCGGGCGTTGAGAAACGGCAGGTCGTGCGGGGGATCCCCGATGAGATCATCGGCCGTCTGGTCAAGGCTGGGGCGGCGACCGGATATCCAGAGATGGAACAGGGATACGGCTATGACTCCGTGTGCACGGCCATCGACACAGAGATGTACAAGCTCACGACAATGGAGATGCTGGAAGAGGCCGGTGTGACCATGGCCCTCAACACCCTGCTGGTGGGCGCCATCGCCGAAGGCTCTCGCCTCAAGGGCGTGATCATGGAGAGCCGGTCCGGCAGGGAGGCGATCTGTGGCCGATGCTTTGTGGACTGCACCGGCTATGGCGACCTGGCCGCCCGCGGAGGCGCCCGGTTCAGCGAGCCCAACGACTACGCGGTCTGCAACAGCTTCGGCCTGGCCAATGTGGACGTCGAGAAGTACCACGAGTTCCTGAAGTCCCACAACGCAGGCGGGCAGTTGTGCAAGGGCCTTCGCGATGGCCGGCCTGACCAGATCATCCGCCTGGGCGGCGAATCCGTCTCCCTTCCCGGTGGCATGACCGAGGCGGCCAGGGCCATCGGCATGGCGATGATCACGACCACGGTTCACGACAATTACTTCATGTTCGTCAAGTGCAACCTGAAACTGCCAGTAAGCCCCACCCGCCGCGACGCAGTGGCCAAGGCCGAGCTGCAGATCCGCAGGAACATGGCCAAGGCCGTGGACGTCTTCCGCAAGTACGTACCCGGATGCGAGAAGGCCTTCATGGCCAGGACCAGCCCATCCCTGTGCATCCGGCGGGCCAGGCTGATCGAGTGCGACTACGACCTCTCCCTGAAGGACGTCCTGGAGGCCAGGCACTTTGAGGATGAGGTATTCGTATATGGATTCCACGACTCTGCGCCCGCCTGCAGATCAAGAATGGAGGGACCTATGGCATCCCCTACAGGGCTCTGCGGGTCAGCGTCATCGACAACCTGCTGGCTGCGGGCATGATGATCACCTCGGACCACGAGGCCCACATGTCCACGCGCAACACGGTCTCGTGCATGGCCCAAGGTCAGGCCGCAGGCACCGCCGCAGCCCTGTGTGCGGCCAAGGATTGCGGGACCCGCGAGCTTGCCTACGCGGATCTCAGGAAGGCCCTGGTCGCCGGGGGGGTCTACTTTGAAACGTAGAAGGAAGAGGACGAAACGGGGAACAACGACCAGCCCGAACGTTCCATGAGGTCCTGTGCAGGGTCATCGACGACTACTGGCGGCGGAACATCGGCACGATCAAGTTCATCTCGGACTGCGGTGGCAACGATCTGCTGGAGGGGGCCCAGAGGTCCATCGACCATGGGGCCAGCGCCTGCTACGTACACGGCGGGACTGCCGACCGCCTCGTCAAGGAGGGCCAACTAGACCAGATCGGCAAGGCCTTGGATCTGATCCGAAGCCATCATATGCCTGCCGGCATCGGGGGGCACTACTTCGAGACCATCAAGGGCTGCGTGGACTATGGTCTGCAGCCGGACTTCTGGATGAGGACCTTCCATCACCGGAACTACTGGTCCGCGGCATCGGCCACGGAGTGCGACAACATCTTCTGCCGAGAGCCTGAGGAGACGCGTGAATACATGAAGGCCCTGCCTCAGCCCTGGATCGCCTACAAGGTCCTGGCAGCAGGGGCCATTCACCCCAAGGAGGGCTTCCGCTTCGCCTTCGAGAACGGTGCAGACTTCATCTGCGTCGGCATGTACGATTTCCAGATCGTAGATGACGTCAACATCGCCCTGCAGGTGCTGGCCAGCGACCTCAAGCGGACCCGGCCCTGGAGGGCGTAGCACGACCATGACGCTAATCTCGAAGTGACCTGCGTAAAGCGAGAAACGTCGGACAAATCATGCCCCTGTTCGCGTTGCGCAGGGCGATTTGTGTGCTGCGCGGCTCCAGCGGAGATCCCCGACCGCTCACTCACGTCGCGTCTGAAAATGTCCGATACACTGAAAGCCAAACGCACGGCCGTCTCTGTTCTGCCGAGTCCGTCCGCTACGTAGAGTCCGGCCGGCAAAGTACTTACATCTCGGTCGTGCGTCATTGGCCTGGTAGAGGACAACGTTGGTCAGGCAAGGATCACATGTCAAGACCCAGCCGCAGGCCCGGCAGGGGCCGGATGCAGGTACTCCGCCCACGCCTGCACCGCCGGCTACGCCTCCCGCCTCGCCTGCAGTGCCGCCTTTGCTCGCGATTCCGCCGGTCGAGCTGGACGAGAACTGGACCCCGCAGTTGATCAACAAGCTCCTGGCCGCCCACTGCAGCATTGCCCAGATCGAGGAAGGCGCAATCCTGGCCAAGGGCGACGGCGTGAACCTCGAGGTTGTGGCCGCAAATCCGCCGCCACAAAAGGGCTCGCAACCTCCGCAATGGCTGGTCAGGGCCGTGGTGATGACCCGGCAGATCCTGGCAGATCCCGCCTCTCGCAATGGACCCTGGCAGGGCCTCTATCCGGGGGAGAATGAGAGCTCGTCCATCCTGATACTGTCCCTGAGCCTGCCACAGGCGGGTGAGTTTGTCGGGGCCTTCCCCCTCAAGTCGGCCACCTCGGCCAAGACCAAGGCGGCCCAGCAGCGCCTGGTGCAGACGGCCCGGATGCTTGAGAACTACGATCAGCAGGTCTCGATCCATGGGCCCGCACACAGGGTGCAGATGGTCAAGGCCGCTGTCCAGACCTTGTCCGGAGTGCAGAAGCAGCAGCGGTTTCTCAGCGCGGCCATGGCGATGTGCAATGAGATGACCAGTCTCTGGTCCTGTGAGCGGGTCAGCCTGGGACTGCTCAGGGGCCGGATGGTCCACATGAAGGCCTTCAGCCACGCAGAGCATTTCAGTCGCAAGAGCAGGATCGTCCAAGACATCGAGTCCGCCATGGAGGAGTGCCTGGACCAGGATATGGAGATCGTCTATCCTCCATCGCCCCAGGCGACTGTGGTGTGCCGAGCAGCCGCAGATCTGTCTGGCCGCCATGGCTCCAAGGCGGTGCTGAGCATCCCGCTACGGGCCGAGGGATCGCTCAGGGCCGTGGTGGTACTGGAGCGGATGACGCCTTTTGACAGCCTGACTGTGGAGGCCGCCAAGCTGACCTGTGATCTGTGCGGGCCGGCAGTGCTCAATCTCCGGCAGCACGATCGGTGGTTCGGATCCCGGTGGGCGGGCGCGATCCGGCGGGTCCTGGCGCTGTTGGTGGGCTCGCAGTACACCTGGACCAAGCTGGCGGCGGCCTTGGTCATCGGCCTCATCGTCTTTGTGGCATTCGGGCAGGGAGAATACCGCGTGCAGGCGCCCTTTGTGCTGGAGGCCACGGTCCAGCAGAGCATCTGCTCGCCCTTCGACGGATACATCAAGGCCGTCTCCGTGGAAGTCGGCGACGCGGTGCTGGCGGACGGGCCTGTCCTGGCCGAATTGGATACTGCAGATCTTAAACTTCAGCTCGCCTCCGCCAAGGCCGAACGCGTCGGCTATCTCAAGCAGCAGGACGCCTTCATGCGGGACGGAGACACCGCCAAGGCCCAGATGGCCCAGGCCGACGCGGACAAGATCCAGGCCGAGATCGGTCTGCTGGCCTATACGATCGGCAAGGCCAAGCTGACCAGCCCCATCACCGGCACGATCGTCAGCGGCGATCTCAAACGCCACGTCGGCTCGCCGGTCAAGACGGGAGAGGTGCTGTTCGAAATCACGCCTGTGGAGGCGCTCAGGGCCGAGATCCTGGTGCCTGAAGACCAGATTCTCGACGTGACCGTCGGCCAGCAGGGGACCCTGGCCACCGCCTCCTATCCGGGCCAGCGGTTCCGCTTCGTCGTCGAACGGCTGAATCCCATGGCCGAGGTGGTCAATGGCCAGAACGTCTTCAAGGTTCGAGCACGGCTCGATGAAACCCAGCCCTGGATGCGTCCCGGCATGGAAGGCGTGGCCAAGGTCAACGTGGACCAGCGGCCCTATCTGAAGATCTGGACCCGCAAGCTGGTCAACTGGATCCGCTTGAAGCTGTGGATGTGAATAGAACAGAACACAGAACGCAGAACGCAGAATACAGGAGTCAGGAGTTAGGAGTTAGGAGACAGAGGAACTCATAACTCGTAACTCATAGCTAATAGCCTGCAACTCATGGCAATCGAACGCCCGACATTTCATGAGGCTTGGTATAGGGTTGCGGAGCTGAAGACCCGGCTGTTGTCTTCGGTCAGGGTCTCCAGGCAGTCTTACCGCGGGCAGTTGTGGTACGTCCTGGAGAACGTGACCAACAACACCTATTCCCGCCTGGACAAGGACGCCTACTACTTCGTGGGTCTGCTCGACGGCCGCCGCACGGTCACTGAGGCGTGGCGGATCAGCAATGAGCGACTGGGCGACCGGGCGCCGACCCAGGGAGAGGCCATCCAGATCCTGGGCCAGCTCTACGCCGGCGGCCTGCTCTATGCGGATCTGCCGCCGGATGCACAGATGCTGTTCAGGCGGCACCAGAGCCGGGTTCGCAGGGAGGTCCGGGGACAGCTCATGAGCCTGCTGTACCTCCGAGTACCCCTCCTCGACCCGGACCCGACCCTGGAGCGGTGGGTCGGTCTGATGGGCCTGGCCTTCACGTGGCCGGGTCTGGTGCTGTGGCTGGCCCTGGTGGCCACGGGTCTTTACTTCGTGGTCGGAGATCTCGGTCTCCTCGCCAGCCAGAGCAGCGACGTCCTGTCCGTCCGCAATCTGCCGTGGCTATACCTTTGCTACGTCGTCGCCAAGATCCTGCACGAGTTCGGCCACGCCTTTGCCTGCAAACGGTTTGGCCAGCTCAACCCCGGCGGCGGCCAGGTGCCGACCCTGGGGATCATGTTCATGGTGTTCTTCCCCACGCCCTACGTGGACACCTCCAGCGCCTGGGTCTTTCGCAGCCGATGGCATCGCGCGATCGTCGGCATGGCCGGGGTCATGACCGAGGTGGCCCTGGCTGCAGTCGCGGCCGTGGTCTGGGCCAACACGTCCGTGGGCACGCTCCACAGCGTGGCGTACGACCTGATCTTCGTGGCCAGCGTCTCGACCTTCCTGTTCAACGCCAATCCCCTGCTGCGGTTCGACGCCTACTACGTGCTGGCCGACCTGCTGGAAATCCCCAACCTGGGACAGAGGTCCAGTGCCTATCTCAGTCACCTGGCCAAGCGGTACGTCTGGGGGATGACGAGCTCCATCAGCCCGGCCTACAGCCCCGGAGAGGCCCTGTGGTTCGTCTTCTATGGAATCGCCTCGGGGATCTACCGCGTCTATATCTCGATTCAAATACTCCTGTTCATGAACGACCGTCTGCCCGAGCAGCTCTTCTTCCTGGTGCCCTGCATGGCCGTGTCGGGCCTCGCCGGTTGGATCCTCGTGCCGGCAGGCAAACTCGTCAAGTTCCTCGCCACCAGCGGAGACCTGGCCAAGAAACGGCCCCGGGCCGTGCTCACCACGCTGGCCGCTGCAGCGGCTGCCGTGACCCTGGTCGGTTGGCTCAGAGTGCCGGACCACTGGCGGGTCGAAGGGATCGTCGAGCCGAACTCGCTCAGCCTCATCTACGCGGAGACGGACGGATTCGTGGAGAGCATCCTCCCCTCCGACGTCCAGGTTGAACCCGGCGGCCAGGCCCTGCTCAAGGCGGTCAATCCCCAACTGGAGGCACAGAGATCCATGGCCCTGGCTGAACGGAGGCGAATCGAGGTCCAGCGGCGGATTGCCCAGACCCAGGAGCCCGCGACCGTCCAGATGCTGGACGAGCAGGTTGAGGCACTGGATGAGAAGGTCCATCGCGTGGAATCGCAACTGACCTCGCTCCGCCTTCAGACGCCCCTGGCGGGCATGTGGCTGTCCCCCCAGGTGGACCGCCTTCTGGGCCTGTACGTGCATCGCGGTGAGCGACTCGGCCTGGTGGGCCGCTTCGATGATCTGATCATCCGGGCCACCGCAGGCCAGAACGTCGCAGCCATGGCCCTGGAGCAGGCTGCGCCGATCGTGGAGATGCGGATCCCCGGCCGTCCGGACAAGGTCCTGAGGGGCCGCATCGTAGAGATCTCGCCCGAAGGACGCGACGTGCTTCCGTCCCAGGCCCTGGGATTTCTGGCAGGGGGGGCCATCGCCGTCAAACCCGATGACCCCAACGGCCTGCGGACCGCGGAGCGCGTTTTCGAGATCCGAATCCAGCCGGACGGGGACGGGGCCGCGGATCTGCGGGCCGGCCACCGCGTCGTGATCCGCATGGAGATGCACCCCAAGTGCCTGTTGGTCCAGTGGTGGACCGCGGCCAGGCAGGTCTTTCAGAGAAGATTCTATCTATGAGCAGCCACGACCCCGCATCGCCGTCACGCCGCTCTGCCAGACCGATCCCCGAGGGGCTGGATGCCTTCTGGCACGCAGGGCTCGCCGTGGTGGACCGGTTCCATCTGCGGAGCACGCGGTATGCCCTTCGGGCCAAACGGGTGTTGGCCATGGAGAAGACCTTCCTGGAGATGACGGACGTTAAGCTTCGGCAGGAAGCCGAGTCGCTGCGGGAGGTCTTCAGGCGAGGACGTGACAAGCCCAGGGATCTCGCGCGGGGATTGGCGGTCATTCGGGAGGTCGCGGCCCGGCAGCTCGGCCAAAGACCCTATCACGTCCAGGTCATGGGCGGCCTGGCCATCGCCGACGGCTCCATCGTGGAGATGGCCACCGGAGAAGGCAAGACCCTGACGGCCACCTTTCCGGCCACGGTCGGAGGCTGGCGGGGCAGGGGCTGCCACGTGCTGACGGTCAATGACTACCTGGCCCGGCGCGACGCAGAGGCCATGGAGAAGGTCTACCGCTTCTGCGGCCTGCAGGTGGCCTTCATCGAGCAATCCATGAAGTCACCCGACCGCCGCGCCGCGTACAAGGCGGATGTCACGTACTGCACGAACAAGGAGGTCACCGCCGACTTCCTCAGGGACCGCCTGGTCCTCGGCCGCATCCGGGGCAAGGCCACCACCCTGATCGACCAGATCGTGGGTGGAAGGTCGGCCGCGGACGGCATCGTGCAGCGGGGCCTGCACTGCGCCGTCGTGGATGAGGCGGACTCCGTCCTGGTCGACGAGGCGGTCACGCCGCTGATCATCTCGGGCTCGGCGCCAAACGGCGAGCAGGTCGAGGCCTTTGGCACGGCCGCAGAGCTGGTGGATCAGCTCTCCCCGAGTCTGCACTACCAGGTCAATCCCCGGCAACGGGAGGTGGAATTGACCGATCTGGGCAGGGATCGCCTGGCCGAGCTCGCACAGAGCCTGGGCGGCATCTGGAAGGTCGGCCGGTGCAGGGAGGAGCTCGCGGTCAAGGCCCTTCTGGCCAAGGAGCTGTACAGCCGCGACAAGCAGTACGTGGTCGAGGGAGGCAAGGTCGTCATCGTAGACGACTTCACCGGGCGTCTGATGCCGGATCGCTCCTGGCGCGACGGCCTGCATCAGGCAGTCGAGGCCAAGGAACATCTCGAGGTGACACCGCCCAAGGACACCTACGCCAGGATCAGCTTCCAGCGGTTCTTCAGGCTCTACGCACGCCTTTCAGGCATGACGGGCACGGCCCGGGAGGCGGCAGGCGAGTTCTGGCAGATCTACAATCTGCCCATCGTGGTCGTTCCTCCGAATCGTCCGTGCATCCGGCAGCAGTGGCCCGACGTGGTCCTGGCGACGGAGCGGGCCAAATGGGCGAGGATCGTCTCTGAGATCCGCGCGATCCATGACAGCGGCCGTCCTATCCTGGTGGGCACGCGGAGCGTACAGGCGAGCGAGCATCTCAGCCAGATGCTGGCATCCAGACACCTGTCCTGCCAGGTGCTCAACGCCGTGCGTCATAAGGAAGAGGCGCAGATCGTGGCCGGTGCAGGCCAGCCCGGACAGATCACGATCGCCACCAACATGGCGGGCCGCGGTACGGACGTCAAGCTGGGTCGCGGGGTGGCGGAGCTGGGAGGATTGCACGTTATTGCCGCAGAACGCAACGAGTCCAGCCGAATCGACCGCCAGCTCTATGGCCGCTGCGGCAGGCAGGGCGATCCGGGCAGCAGCCAGGCCATCGTCAGCCTGGAGGACGAGCTGATCGTCAGATACGCGGGTCACCTCGGCAGCGCGCTGCGGGCCCGCCACAGCCGGTCCATGGAAGACATCTCATCGCCTTTGACGCGAATGCTGTTTCGGCTTGCGCAGCTCAAGGCCCAGCGGGTTGCCTTCCGTCAGCGCAAGGCAGTGACCCGGACCGACCGCTGGCTGGATGAGTACCTGAGCTTCGCAGACAAGGCGTAGCAGACAGGTTTCAGGTATTAGGTTTTAGGCTTTAGGTTCTAAGCAGGCCAGCCCATCTAGCACCTGCAGCCCAGAACCTAGCAGCATTCCACACGCATCCCGCGGCGAATCTGAGAATTCCTGTAACGATTGTCGGGCACAGTGGACTTCCTTTCTGAGATTGAGTTGGGACGATCGTGGCCTGGCTGCCCATTGAGAAGGAGACCACCTTTTTGATACCCTTACGTGTGTGATGTACGCGAGCGGAAAAGGGGTCTGCCCTGGAGGTCATACAGATGCAGGCGCAAGAGAGAATCCGTACAGCGAGAGCCACCGCTTTCTTTCTGGGCATGGTGCTTCTGTTGGCATCAGCCGCTGGGGCCGCGGAATCGAGATGGCCGTCGCGAGGTGGCGACTACGGCAGAAGCGGGCAGGGTCAGGACCAGGGACCCACCGCGGGGGCCATCGAGTGGAAGTTTGAGACCGGCAGTGCCGTGGTCAACAGCGTCACGATTGGATCAGAGGGCCAAATCCACGTCGCCTGTGAAGGCGGCGTCCTCTATACCCTCGGCCTGGACGGCCGTCTCGCCTGGAGTCTCGACGTCAACGCACCCCTGCTGAGCGCGCCCAGCATCGGCCCTGACGGCAGCCTGTTTGTGGGAAGTCGCGACGGGAGGTTGTACGCCGTGGCCGCTGATGGAAGGCTGCGATGGACGCACAACACTGGGGGGGCGATCTACTGTTCACCTGCCGTCAGCCCAACTGGAGATGTCTACGTCGGATCGGCAGATGGGGCCCTCTACGCCCTGGGCAAGGACGGCACCGAGCTGTGGCGATTCAGGACGAAGGGCCAGGCGGGTCTTGCGGCAGGGGCAGTCTTCGCCTCGCCAACTCTCGCTGCAGATGGAACGGTCTACGTGGCCGGGGTATACGATCCGAACCTCTACGCATTGAATCCGGGCGATGGCAGCACAAAGTGGGTGTGCGGTCTGGCCGACCCAAACACGCCAGACCCGAACTCGCAGGGCTCAGGCACGGGGTGCGTCGCCTCTCCAGTGATAGGCAAGGACGGCACGATCTACCAGACCTTGCTCTATGACAGCCATCTCTACGCAATCGAGCCAGGCTCCGGGAAGGTCCTCTGGTCCACGGACCTGCTCGAAACCTCCTCCATCGATGCCAGGCTGAAGGACCTCGATGCGGATGGATGGTCAGAGCCTGTGGTGGGACCGGATGGCACCCTCTATGTGGGCCTGGACGATGGCACTCTGAGGGCGGTCGATCCCGGCGGCCTGATCCGGTGGGCAGTTCGATTGGGGGACGTCGACGTGGTCACGCTGACGGTCGACAAGAGCGGCCTGGTCTACGCCGCCTGCGATGATGGGATCGTACGTGTGATCGGTCCAGGCGGGACGGAGGTTCATCGGATTCAGACGGGTGGCTGGCCTGCCTGCCCCGTTGTCGCTGCCGGCGATACGTTGGTCGTCACAGACTCGCAGGACTACTCCGTGTTGATCGCCGGTGCGAAGAACGCAGTGTGGGTCATCTCCTCTCCGAAAGCAGCCTTGCCGGAGAGATGAGACCCTGGCTCCTCGGCAATTGGAGGCTAGAAGGATATGACAAACGGAAGCCCTCTGACCAAGAAAGACGCCGTGGTCCTGGTTGTTCTGATTGGCTGCTCGCTGGCGAACCTGGCAGCCGTGGGGGCATCCGGCCGCAGCCGCGCCAAGGAGTACGTATGCCAGTCCAACTTGAGGCAGTGGGGTGTGGTGTTCGAAGGCCTGGCCGCCGAGAACAACGGCCAATTCGTTCAGGGTAGTCCGGGGACTGCAGGCTACCATTGGCCGTGGTTCCTGCCCGACGAGGTCAAGGACTGGACACAGAACAGGATATGGCTATGCCCGAGTGCTGCCGCGCCCATCTCCCGCTCAAACATCAACGATGAGAACATCTACAATTCATGGGGCATCTACTCCCAGACCGAATACGGGCGTTCGCCCGGGCCCAAAGGAATCAACGGCAGCTATGGACTCAATGGATACTTCATACCGATATCCGGCAGCTACGAACGCGGCGTACCGGCCTCAGAGGGCTGGCCGACTTTGTACATCGCGAAGCAGGCTGCCAACGTGCCCGTGATGGTGGACGCCCTGCGATTTGATCTGTGGCCTACCCCAACAGAAGCCCCGGCAACTATCGAACGCGCGGCCTGGAGCAGCAATGCCAGCCACATGGCGCGTTGCTGTATCAACCGTCACAACGGCGGAGTCGGCTGTCTGTTCGCAGACGGGTCAGTGCGCAAGGCCGGGCTCAAGGAGTTGTGGACCCTCAAGTGGCACCGCAGTTTCAACACCGCAGGGCCCTGGACCCTGGCAGGGGGAGTCGCCCCCGAGAAGTGGCCGGCGTGGATACGACCTTTCACCGACTATTGATCCACCTTCTTGGGGACCTGCACGTGGGTGACGCCCCGTGCAGGACAGGGAATTCTCCGCTAGAAATGTTCCCTGACGTACTGCACGGCCCTTGTGAAGGGAATCCTGCCGTCGCAGGACACCTGGCCCTTGAGGCGGGTCCAGCGTGGATGGTGCGTGGGATGCACAAACCTCTCGGGATGCGGCATCAGGCCGAGGACCCTGCCCGTGGAATCGGTCAGGCCGGCAATGGAGTCCACCGAGCCGTTGGGATTGACCGGGTAGGGGCCTTCGTGGCCATCCTGATCCACGTACCTGAACGCGACGCGACACTCGCTGCGAAGCCGGTCCAGGACCTGCGGGTCCTGCGCCACGACCTTGCCTTCGCCATGCGCGACGGGCAGATAGATCCGTCTGCCCGGCTCTATGAAGACGCAGCGGTCCGTGCTGGGCTCAAGATAGGCCCAGCGATCCTCGTACCTGGCGCTATCGTTGTAGGTGATGGTCACGTGCTCTTGGCGGCCCGACGTGTCGAGGTCCGGCAGGATGCCGGCCTTGACGAGCACCTGGAATCCGTTGCAGATGCCCAGCACCAGCTTTCCCTGATCGATGAATCGCCGGACCTGCTCGCGGAGGTGGTGGATGAACTGGTTGGCCAGAATCTTGCCTGCCGCCACGTCGTCGCCGTAGCTGAATCCGCCCGGCACGACCAGGATCTGGAACTGATCCAGCAGGGTCTTGTCTTCGATCAACCGATTGATGTGCACGCACTCGGCCTTGGCCCCTGCCTGCTCGAGCGCAAACTGCGTGTCCCAATCGCAATTGATGCCTGCTGCCCTGACCACGATTGCCTTAACGTCCATAGGCTTCCTTTGGAAGCAGTTTTAGGTTTCAAGTTTTAGGTTTTAGGGTTCAGGTTTCTTAAAACCTAAAACCTAAAACCTGCCACATTCTTTGCTAGTCCCACGCCAGCGGCTGCTGCCAGGCCTTCTTCAGGGTGGCCAGATCCACGTCGACTACGGCCCTGCCTTTACGATCCTTGATCATCAAGCGGTCGCCTCCCGTCACAAGGCCGATCTGGCCGAACGGGACATTGAGCATCCGCTTGGCGAATCCATCGAAGTGCTGCGGCTCGATCTCCACGATGTAGCGGGAGGTCGACTCACTGAAGAGCTGGGAATCCGTCCGCACGCAGTCCTCGGTCCGGGCCAGGCCTCGCAGGTCTGCCTCGATTCCGTATCCGCCCGCAAAGGCCATCTCCGCCAGGGCCACTGCCAGTCCTCCTTCAGAGCAGTCGTGACAACTGACCACCAGGCCCTTGGCAATGGCATCCGCCAGCGCCGCAGCGATCCGCGGGGCCCTGGCCAGGTCCACCGTGGGCACATGGGCGCCCAGGTGACCTTTCACCTTGTAGTAGTGCGAGCCGCCCAGTTCGTTGGCAGTCAGGCCTACCACGAACAACGGGTTGCCAGGCGCCTTGACGTCCATCGTGATACAGCGGCTGGCGTCATCGACGATGGACAGGGCGGAGATCAGCAGCGTGGGCGGGATCGCGATGGTGGTCCCGTCCTCGCAGACAAACTCGTTGTTCAGCGAGTCCTTGCCTGAGATGAAGGGCGTGCCAAAGGCCATCGCCCCGTCATAGCAGGCCTGGGCCGCGCGGACCAGCGAACCGAAGGTCTCGGGCCGCTTGTTGCAGTCGCCCCAGCAGAAGTTGTCCAACAAGGCGATACGGTCAAACCTCGCACCCACGCTGACCAGGTTGCGGATGGCCTCGTCAATCCCGGCCAGGGCCATCCAGTAGGGATCGATGTCTCCATACAACGGATTCATCCCGCAACTGACGGCCACGGCCCGGTTCGACCGGAGCTTCGGCCGCAGGACCGCCGCATCGCTGGGACCATCGTTCGCCACGCCCGTCAGGGGCTTCACGACCGAGCCCGCCTGGACCTCGTGATCGTACTGCCGGATGACCCACTCCTTGCTGGCCACGTTGTAGGAAGAGAGGATGGCCAGCAGTTCCTCACGGTAGGACTCCCTGTCCGGAAGGCTGGGCTCGCTCAGCGACGCGGTCCGCCAGACGCCCTGACGGGAGTACTTGGGCACGCCGTCGTGCAGGAAGCTCATGTCGAGCTCTCCCACCTGCTGGCCCTGATACCGCAGCCTGAGCTTCTGGTCGCCCGTGAACCGGCCAATCACCGTGGCCTCGACGTTCTCTGCGTCAAAGACCTGTCGGATACGGTCCCACTGTTCCGGCTTGACCGCCACGACCATCCGCTCCTGGGCCTCACTGATCCAGATCTCCGTGTACCCCAGGCCGGCGTATTTGAGTGGGACCTTGTCCAGATCCACTTCCGCGCCCAGGTCCGCGCCCATCTCGCCGACTGCGCTGCTCAGCCCGCCAGCGCCGCAGTCCGTGATGGACTCGTACAGGCCCGCCTCGTTGGCCTGGAGCAGGACGTCCAGCACCTTCTTCTCGGTGATGGCGTTGCCGATCTGGACCGCGTGAGAGAAGACCGTCTCGTGCTCGTGGGTCATCTGGCCGCTGGAGAAGGTCGCCCCGTGGATGCCGTCCCGGCCGGTCCGGCCTCCGACGACCACGATGAGATGGCCGGCCTGGGCACGCTTGAAGCACTTGGCCTTGTCCATGAGGCCGATGTTGCCGCAGTACACCAGCGGATTTCCCACGTACCGCTCGTCGAAGTAGATCGCGCCATTGACCGTCGGGATCCCCATGCGGTTGCCGTAATCGCGGACGCCGGACACCACGCCCTTCATGATCCGCTTGGGATGCAGCACGCCCTTGGGAACCAGATCCGGCTTCTTGTCTGGCGGCCCGAAGCAGAACACGTCCGTGTTCGCCACAGGCTTGGCGCCCATGCCCGTGCCCATGGGGTCGCGGATCACGCCGCCGATGCCCGTGGCAGCCCCGCCGTAGGGGTCCAGGGCAGAAGGGTGGTTGTGCGTCTCGACCTTGAAGCATACGGCCGAGTCCTCGTCGAACTCGACCACGCCCGCGTTGTCGGAGAACACCGAGATGCACCAGGGCTTGTTCAGCTCCCGGGTGGCCCTGAAGACCGTGTCCTTGAGGAGATTGTCGAAGTGGACCGGCCTGCCGTCGATGGTCATGTCCACCGAGCTCTTGAGGGTCTTGTGCCCGCAATGCTCGCTCCAGGTCTGGGCCAGGGTCTCCAGCTCCACGTCCGTGGGCTCGCGGCCCAGCTCGCGGAAGTACTTCTGGATCGTCTGCATCTCGACCCCGTTCAGGAACAGGTCCCTCTGCTTGCTCAGGGCCAGCAGGGCGGCCTCGTCCAGGTCGCGGATCGGACAATACACCAGCTCCAGCCTGTAGGACGCCAGGTGCGGACTGGGCGGCTCTGCCTGATCGCCGATCAGACAGACCTCGATGCAGTCGTTGGCCAGCAGACGGCGGGCCAGGGATTCCACGGTCTTGGCGGGAGCATCGCCCAGCAGCACGTACTTGCGTGCGGTCCGGATGTGGTGGGCCTTTCCACCCATGTCCGCAATGGCCGTCATCACGGACTCGGCCACCGGATCCGTGACGCCGCTCTTGAGGTGGACCTCGATGAGCGTCGCCTTGGCCAGCCCCGCAGGGGCGGTGCTGCGGCCCATGTAGAACTCCTCGCAGACGGGGTCGGCCAGCAGCTCCTCAGCCACCCGCTTGGCGAAATCCTTGTCGAAGTCCGCTTCGATGAGCGTCACCCTGGCCGACTGCACCGCCTCGACGCCGCGGACGCCCAGCTCGTGGATCTGGCCCAGGACCTTGGCGCCGTGGCTGTCAGCAAACCCCGGCTTGTTGAATACCTCAAATCGCCACTGAGTCACTAGTGTAGTTCCTTCCTTTGGATCTTGGCCTCGATCATCCGTGCGCGTCTATCCGCCGCGGCACTCAGGAACGCCTCGATCGCCTTGCGATCGCCCAGATCAATGGCCCGACGAAGTCTGGCGAGCTGCACCACTATCCGATCGATGCCCTGGCAGACTGCAGGCCTGTTGGTCAGAAAGATGTCAGACCACACCTCCGCAGGCCCCGAGGCGATCCGGGAGGTGTCGACGAAGCCCTTGCCCGCAAATCCCAGGTCATCAGCCGACGTCGCATTGACCAACGATGCGGCCGCAACCTGGGGGACGTGACTGACTGCAGCCACAATCCGGTCGTGACGCTCCGCAGTCATGGTCCTCACCCTGCATCCCAGCCGGCTCCAGAATCTGCAGACCAGATCCATGGCTGCGGACCGTCTGGGGCTGCCAGGCGTGACAAAGCAGATCGCACGATCCAGCAGGTCCTCCCGAGCTGCCTCTATGCCGCGGAGCTCCGAGCCGGCCATCGGGTGAGACCCGACGTACGAGACGGACTTCGGAAGGGTGCTCACGGCCCACTGCCGCACGACTGCCTTCGTCGAGCCCACGTCCGTGACCACGCACCCGCCTGGCAGGCAGTAGCAAATGTCCCTCAAGACCGGCTCAAACGTGCAGACGGGTGTCGCCAGGATAACCAACTGAGCTTGGCCCACACTATCGGCGAGATCTCCGGAGACCCTACCCATAATACCTAGGCGTCGCACCTTCTGTCGCGTCTCGGTTCGGTGGGCAAACCCGGTCACTTTCACGTGCGGGAGCCGCCTGGCGATGGCCATGGCCACAGAGCCGCCCAGAAGTCCCAGGCCGACGATTGTGACACTATGTAAATCTCTTAACAACATGGGTTTATAGAAAGGCTCCAAGAAGCATTTACGTTTAGAAGGTACTGACGCGGTGGTTGCCTGTCAATTTTTTTCTTTGAATTGCCGTCTTGAGCTGCTATGATCTGATGGTCTAATAAACCCGTAGAGGCTCCGCGCGGTCATGACGGACCTCACTGTGGACATAGGAGTGTGGCATCGCAGCAGAAGGGATTCGAGCATCTACTTCTGATTCTGATGGAAAATACCCCTAACACCAACGGTTTGACGGCGGCCGACCATCTGGACTTCGAGGAGAGGGTTGTCCAGTTGGATCAGCAGATCAGTGAACTGCGGCGACTCGGTTCCATCAAAGGCATTGATTACTCCACGGAGATCCGCCAGTTGCAGCAGGAACAGGTCGCTGAGCTCAAACGGATCTACTCCAGTCTTTCTGCCTGGCAGACCGTCCAGGTGGCCCGCCATCCCAAGCGTCCGCTGCTGAACGACTACCTCAACCTGATGGTCCAGGATTTCCGCGAGCTGCACGGGGACCGGTGCTTCGGCGACGACCGCGCCATGATCACCGGCATCGGCCAGATCGCCCGCAACAAGGTCCTCATCGTCGGCCACAACAAGGGCCGCACGCTCAAAGAGAAGGTGGCCTGCAGCTTCGGGTGCGCCCATCCGGAGGGGTATCGAAAAGCACTAATAAAGATGAAGTTTGCAGAGAAATTCGGGCTGCCGATCGTGACGCTCATCGACACCCCGGGCGCGTACCCCGGCGTGGGCGCGGAAGAGCGGGGGCAGGCCCAGGCCATTGCCGTGAACCTCATGGAGATGTCGCGGCTGCGGGTCCCCGTGATCTGCATCTGCATCGGCGAAGGCGGGTCGGGCGGTGCGCTGGGCATAGGTGTAGGCGATCGGCTGGCCATGCTGGAATTCGCGTACTACTCGGTGATCTCGCCTGAGGGGTGCGCGGCCATCCTCTGGAGAGACGGGTCGCAGGCGCCGGCGGCCGCAGAGGCGCTGAAGCTGACCAGCCATGACCTGCACAAGCTGGGCTTGATCGACGCGGTCATCGCCGAACCCATCGGGGGGGCCCATCGAAACATCCACGACACGGTCCACAACGTGGAGCAATACATCGCCAAGACCCTGGCCGACCTGAAACGCACCCGGATCGACCACCTGGTGGAAAATCGCTACAAGAAGTGGCGGTCCGCAGGGTGTGACTTCCTGATCACGACGGCTCCTGCCAAGAAGAGGACCCGGCGGACGCCCGCCCCGATCGAGGCCGTAGGTCACGGTCCTGGTCGCTCGAAGGTCGCGCCGGTGCGGGCCTAGCCGTCACTCGGGTCCGCGAAAACGCCATGCCAGGCCCGCTCACGCACAGAATCAAGGTAGGGATCTTCGGCTGCGTGGGTTACTACGTCATTCAGGGAATCTGCCGCTCCAATCGCCTCACGATCTCCGGGCTGGAGGATGTCCGGGAGTCTGTCCAGCAGGGACACAACATCTTTGCCTTCTGGCACAGCCGGCTGTTCTATCTGGTCTACTTCTACTGTCGTCACGTCAGGACGCCGCAGGCCTCGATCCTGATCAGCCTCAGCCGCGATGGGGACTACGGCCAGGCCCTGGTCGGACGGTTCAAGCAGGACGCGGTCCGTGGCTCCAGCAGCCGCGGGGGAGCCAAGGCGGCGTGGGCCTTGGCAAGCCGATTGGCTGCAGGCAACAACCTGGCCCTCACCCCTGACGGTCCCAGAGGGCCTGCCTTCCAGGTTCAAGAGGGAGTCGTTCGCCTCGCACAGGTCACCCATTCGCCGATCATCCCTGTCAGCTATGACGCCAGCAGGAAATGGACGCTCAAGAGCTGGGACCGGTTCATCCTTCCCAAGCCCTTTGGCAGGATACACCTGGCCATCGGCGAGCCGATCCGGGTGCCCAGTCATGCGTCACCGCAGGAGGTGAAGGCCTGTTGCCAGAAGCTCCAGGACGCCCTGACGGGGCTGGACGCCCTGAGTGCACAGAAAGTCAAAGACCCAAACGCGTAGGATCGCGTTTGGGTCTTTTCAGTCTTCTGTGTTCAGTTGTCAGTCTTCAGTGATTCGACAGCCTCTACGGGTTCGTGAGGCTTGCCTGGTTGGTACCGCCGTAGACTCCCTGGTTGATCCTGTTGCCGTTCGGGACTGGCTCAAGGCCTACTGCCGAGGCAGGGTTGCCACCATCAATGCACGGACTCGTCACCGCATCCTTGACCCACAGGCCTGTCACAGGGTTCCATCTGCCTGCCTGGCTCTTGACGTGGTAGTCTCCTGCCACCCAGACCGCAGCCGCAACAGACGCTGAGACCGGGCTGCTCAGCTCTGAAGGATTCGCCCAGTAGCCTGCTCCAGCAAACAGCGGATCTGCATTGAAGTTCCCCGTGCCCACCCATCCGCCTGCCACATCCGTGTAGCCGATCACCGGCTGGATCGTGCCCGTGGCCTGGATCTCTGAGGGGCCGTTGCCCCAGATGATCGAGTTGATCACCACTGCCAGGCTGTCCTTGAACGAAACACCTGCTCCCGCAGTGCTTCCGTAGTTGCCTGTAACCGTGCAGTTGATGATCGTCGCCTTGCTGTCCTGGCAGTAGATGCCACCGCCGACTCCATCAGGACCTGTCGCTCGGTTGCCTACAATCAGGCAGTTCGACAGCGTAGGGCTGCTGCCTACGCACAGGATGCCGCCTGCCAGATTGCCGGAGCCGCCCGTGATCACAAGGCCTACGAGCACACAGTTGGCATCCTCTCCCTGCGTGCACCGGATCGCCGTGCCCTTGCCTTGGCCATCGATCACGGGCAGGGCGGTGATCACGTTGGGATCACTTCCCAGGCCGTTGAGCTCGATTGACTTGCCCATCAGATCAATCGTCTCCGGGTACTTCCCGGGCCGGATGATCAGCTTGGCTCCATCCTTGGCCGCCTCGATTGCACCCTGGAGGGTCTTGAAGGGATGATCGGAAGTGCCTTGTTCCTGAAGATCCTCAGGCAGCCCTCCGCCTACCACCAGATCATCCAGCACGCTCTCAAAGCAGGCCTTGACGGTGTAGTCTGCATCCATCGTCAGAGTATAGGGGTTGGAGCCTGCGGAGAGGCCTCCGCTCCAACCTGCGAACCTAAAGAGCGGGTCTGGCCTGGCCTCCAGCACCACGGTGCTACCCTGATCGTACTGGAAGCTACCCTCACCCGGGCTGCTCACTGCACCGCCATCGCCTGAGGACGTAGTCAGCGTCAGTTGGTCAGCGGCGAAGTTGGCGATGAGTGTGTAGGACGCATCCATGGTGACCGTCGCGTTCGCAGAGGTCGGACTCGCCACCTTGCCCGCAGTCACTGCAGTGCCTGTCCAATTTACGAAGTGGTAGTGAGCGTTTGCGGTGGCCATCACCGGCACGATTGCACCATACCCGTACATGAAACCGCCTTCGCCAGGGCTGGATACCGCGCCACCGTCACCTGAGGATGTCGTGAGCGCAACCTGGTCCACGGCGAAGCTCGCGACCAGCGTGTAGGGGGCGTCCACTGTGACCGTCGTGCTGGGCGACAAGGGATCAGCCACCTTGCCCGCTGCGACGGCCGTACCTGTCCAGCTCACGAAGTGGCAATGAGGCTCTGGAGCCGCAATCACGGGAACCACCGTGCCGTAGCTGTAAGCGAAGGAGCCTTCGCCCGGGGAGCTCACCGCGCCGCCATCGCCCGAGGCCGTGGTCAGGGTCATTTGATCCGCCGCGAAATTCGCGATCAGGGTGTAGGAGGCGTCCACTGTGACCGTGGTACTGGCAGAGGTCGGACTCGCCACCTTTCCGGCGGTCACCGCAGTGCCGGTCCAGCTCATGAAGTGGCAGTGCTGCTCCGCGGCGGCTACCACGGACACTACGGTGCCCGCCACGTATGAGAAACCGCCCTCACCGGGTGCGCTGACGGCCCCGCCATCGCTCGATGAGACGGTCAGGGTAAGGGTCGCGGGTGAATCCGGCGCGAAATTGGCGATTAGTGTTGCATCCTCCTGCATCAGCACCGTGGTGCTGGCAGAAGTGGGAGCAGTCACGTAGCCGGCCGTCACCGCGGTGCCGGTCCAGTTGACGAAGTGGTAGCCTGCCTGGGGCATGGCTGCGATCGCTACGGATGTCCCGTAGTTGTAGGTGAACGAGCCCACTCCAGGGGTAGTCACTGAGCCCAAGCCAGCACAGGACGTCGTGAGCGTGTGCTGATCGATGGCAAAGTGCGCAACGACCGTGCGGTTGTCTCTCATCGTCACTGTAGTGCTGGCAGAGGTCGGGCTTGCGAGGTCGCCGGTCGTGACGCCGGTCCCCGTCCAGTTCACGAAGTGGTAGTGGAGATCAGGCGTCGCGGTCAAGGATGCTACCGTATTGATCGGGTAGAGGAACGCCCCCTCTCCAGGTGTGGTGACTGCACCTCCGTCACCCGATGAGGCGGTGAGCTGGACACGGGGGACTGGCACTACGGTGACTCCTACGTCGTAGTGCCCGGCGTTGTTGAACCATCCCCAGGAGTCCATGATCCCGAGGTAGAGCCGCGTGGCCCCGGCTGGCACGACAAACATCTGCCAACCACCCGGGTTGGGGGGCTGCCCAATCTGACCATCTCCGATGAAGAAGACCTGCTTCAGCTCCGGAGCCAGGGTACGGAACTTCCAGGTTGACTCATAGGGGAAACTGAGAGCACTGGGGGCCGGCGATAGATCCGGTCGCTCATCGCCCAGGAATACGCCCATAAGGGCCTGGAAAGGTGCGGTCACATCGGAGAGCCCATTCTCGGCGCCCTGAAGGTGCGAGGTCGCAGGTGTCGTCATGCAGCCATCCCCGGAACGGGCACCGCAGTTGGAGCCTCCGGGACCGACCGCCACGCCCCACCATCCAACCTGGAAGTAGAGTGAATCACCCGGGACCAGGGTCAGGTCCGTGACCAGAACAGGGGACTGGGCAGGTGCGACATCCGGGTTTGTTGGCGTGGTATTGTCGCTGGCAGTCGAGCCATTGGGCATACCCGCAAGCCAGGGATCTGCGGTGCCTGGCACGTAGACCCAACTGGTCTGTGCGGAAACTGTCGAGAGTAGCCATACCAGAAGACCCACACTCGCGACGACTCGATGTTCTCTAACCATCGGTCCCTCCCTTGACAAGAAACTTTTGCCTCACCTTCCTGATCCTATGGCCTTGTCTGACTCGCCTGATCGGTGCCACCGTAGGCTCCCAGGTTGATTCTACTGCCGTTCGGGCTGGGCTCGGGGCCTACTACCGAGGCAGGGCTCCCGCCATCAATGCATGGGCTCGTCACCGCATCCTTGACCCACAGGCCTGTCACAGGATTCCATCTGCCTGCCTGACTCTTGACGTGGTAGTCGCCTGCCACCCAAACCGCGGCCGCCACGGACGGCGAGACCGGACTGGTCAGGTCTGAAGGATTCGCCCAGTAGCCTGCTGCAGCAAAGAGCGGATCTGCGTTCAGGTTCCCTGTCCCTGACCAGCCGCCTGCCACATCCGTATAGCCGATGGCCGGAAGCACTGTACCTGCCGCCTGGATCTCTGACGGGCTGTTGGCCCAGATGATCGAGTTGACCACGACCGCCTGGCTATCCTTGAATGACAGCCCAGCACCCTTGCCACTGCCGTAGTTACCCGAGATCGTGCAGTTGATGATCGTCGCCTTGCTGTCCTGGCAGTAGATGCCACCGCCGACCCCATCAGGACCCGTCGCTCGGTTGCCAACGATCAGGCAGTTCGACAGCGTAGGGCTGCTGTTTACGCACAGGATGCCTCCTGCCAGATGGCCCCGGCCTCCTGTAATCACAAAGCCTATCAGCATGGAGTCGGCGTCTTCGTGCTGGCCGGCCAGGACGACCGTGCCCTTGCCTTGGCCGTCGATGACCGGAAGGCTGGCCACACCAGGCAGATCGCTGTTGAGGCCATTGACCTCGATATGCTTGCCCAAGAGGTCGATCCTCTCCGCGTACGTGCCGGACCGCACGATCACCTTCGCGCCGGGCTTGGCCACGTCGATGGCCTCCTGGATGGTGTCAAACGGATGGCCCAATGTGCCGTCTTCGGCCGGATCGCTGAGGTTCGGATCACCCGCGCCTGGGTCGCTTGGTGCGTTGTCATCCACGTACAGCACGTCCAGCACGCTCTCGAACCATGCCTTGACCGTGTAGCCCGCATCCATCGTCAGCGAGTACGGATTGCTGTTGGCAGAGAGGCCGCCACGCCAGCCGACGAAGACGAACAGGGGATCTGCCTCAGCCTCCAGCATGACGTTGTCGCCCGGACTGTACTGGAATGTCCCCTCGCCAGGAGAGATTACCCTGCCGCCGGCGGTCGAGGACGTGATCAGCGTCCATGGATTGGGTGAGAAGCTCGCGGTCACGGTCTTGTTGCCGTCCATCGTGATCGTGGCAGGATTGCCTGTCCCCGTGAGGTCGCCTGACCATCCGGCAAAGAAGTACCCGTCATCCGGCGTCGGCTGCAGGATGACGATCTGGCCATAGGCATAGGAAACCTTGTTGGGTGTACGGGTCACTGAGCCATGGGCCGCGTTGATCGTCAGTGTGTAGGTGTCTGCCGCGAAGTTGGCCTGCAGGGTGTAGTCCGCGTCCATGAGAACCGTGGTGCTCGCAGAGGCAGAATCCGCCACCTTGCCCGCAGTCACTGCAGTGCCTGTCCAGTTCACAAAGTGGTAGTGCGACTCAGCAGTGGCTGTCACAGGCACTACCGTGCCGGAGCTGTACGTGAAGGCGCCCTCACCCGGGCTGGTCACTGCACCACCGTCATCTGAAGACGTGGTGAGCATCAGTTGGTCCATGGCAAAGTTCGCCACAAGGGTGTACGAGGCGTCCACGGTCACTGTGGTGCTCGCAGAGGCAGGGGCCGCCACCTTGCCGGCTGTGACCGCAGTACCTGTCCAGCTCACGAAGTGGTAGTGGCCCTCAGCAGTGGCTGTGACCGGCACTACGGTACCATAGTTGTACGTGAAGCTGCCCTCGCCGGGGTTCGATACGGCACCGCCGTCACCTGAAGACGTGGTCAGCGTCAACTGATCCGATGCGAAGTTCGCCACAAGCGTGTAGGAGGCGTCCACGGTCACTGTGGTGCTCGCGGAGGCTGGATCTGCCACCTTGCCCGCAGTGACCGCAGTACCTGTCCAGCTCACGAAGTGGTAGTGGGCCTCAGCAGTGGCTGTGACCGGCACTACGGTACCATAGTTGTACGTAGAGCTGCCCTCGCCGGGGCTCGATACCGGCGCCGCCGTCGCCTGACGACGTCGTCAGCGTCACCTGATCGGCCGCGAAGTTCGCAATCAGCGTGTAGGAGGCATCCACGGTCACCGTGGTGCTCGCAGAGGCCGGGGCCGCCACCTTGCCGGCTGTGACCGCAGTGCCCGTCCAGCTCACGAAGTGGTAGTGGGCCTCTGCAGTCGCTGTGACCGGCACTACGGTACCATAGTTGTACGTAAAGCTGCCCTCGCCGGGGCTCGATACTGCGCCGCCGTCGCCTGAAGACGTAGTCAGCGTCACCTGATCGGCCGCGAAGTTCGCAATCAGCGTGTAAGAGGCGTCCATGGTCACCGTGGTGCTCGCAGAGGCCGGGGCCGCCACCTTGCCCGCTGTGACCGCAGTGCCCGTCCAGCTCACGAAGTGGTAGTGGGGATCTGCCGTAGCCGTCACGGATACCGCGGCACCGTAACCGTACATGAAGCTACCCTCGCCAGGAAGAGTCACTGCGCCGCCATCGCCTGAGGATGCGGCAAGGACTACCTGGTCAACGGCGAAGTTCGCAATCAGCGTGTAGGAGCCGTCCACCGTGACCGTGGAGCTTGGCGACAGGGGATCTGCCACCTTGCCGGCAGTGACGGCAGTGCCGGTCCAGTTCACGAAATGGCAATGTGACATCGGAGCGGCAATCACAGGAACCACCGTGCCGTAGATGTACGTGAAGGAGCCTTCGCCCGGGGAGGCCACTGCGCCGCCGTCGCCGGAGGACGTGGTGAGCGTCTGCTGGTCAACGGCGAAGTTCGCAATCAGCGTGTAGGAGGCGTCCATGGTCACCGTGGTGCTCGCAGAGGCCGGGGCCGCGACCTTGCCCGCAGTGACCGCAGTACCGGTCCAGCTCACAAAGTGATAGTGGGCATCTGCAGTCGCTGCCACGGGCGCCAACTGGCCGTAGGTGTAGAGGAACGCGCCCTCTCCGGGCGTGGTCACCGAGCCGCCGTCACCGGATGAGGCGGTCAGCATCTGCTGGTCCAGGGCGAAGCTGGCCACCAGCGTATACGAGGCGTCCATGGCGACCATGGTACTGGCCGCGGAGGGGTCCAGCACCTTGCCCGCGTCGACCGCAGTGCCCGTCCAACCCACGAAATGGTGGTGAAGATCTGGAGTTGCTGACACGGGCACCACCGTGCCCTGGTCGTAGGCGAAGCTTCCCTCTCCGGGCGATGTCACTGCGCCGCCGTCGCCCGCGGAACTGGTCAGGGTCACCTGCGGATTCAGGGCGAAGTTGGCCGCGAGGGTGAAGTCACCATGCATGAACACCGTTGTACTGGCCGCAGCAGGATCCGCCACGTGGCCGGTGGTCACGGCCGTGCCTGTCCAGCTCACGAAATGGTAACCCGCCCCGGCCGAGGCCACTACCGACACGAGGGTTCCCTGGGCATAGCTGAAATCGCCTTCGCCTGGCAGGGTGACCGCGCCGCCGGCCCCTGCAGACGTAGTGAGGGTGAGGAGCGACTGGTCTACGGCGAAATTCGCCACCAGTGTGAAGTTGCTGTGTATTCTGACCGTGGTGGTCGCGGATGTGGGATCTATGACATCCCCCGCATCCACCGCGGTGCCCGTCCAGTTCACAAAGTGGTACGTGGCATCCGGCGTGGCCACCACCGGCACCCACGTGCCGAGGTTGTAGGTGAAGGTGCCCTCGCCGGGCGTAGTGACCGTGCCGCCGTCGCCCGACGATACGGTGAGGGTCCGCGGCTCCGACTCGGCCGATTCGAAGTTCGCCACAAGGGTGTAGTTGCCTTCCATGGCGACCGTGGTGCTGGCGGCCGTTGGATCGGCTATCTTGCCTGCGGTCACCGCAGTGCCCAGCCAGCCCGCGAAGGTGTAGCCGGCATCCGGCGTGGCTACCACCGATGCTGACTCGCCGTAGCCATAGGTGAAGGTACCCTCGCCGGGTGTAGTCACAGATCCGTTGTCGCCCGAGGAGGTCGTCAGGGTCTGTTGATCGATGGCGAAGTTTGCCACGAGCGTGTAGTCATCGTGCATCGTGACCGTCGTGCCGGCAGACGCCGGATTGGCCACTTCGCCTGCGGTTACGGCAGTGCCCGACCAACTCACGAAATGGTAGTGGGGAGCCGCCGTCGCTGCCACGGACACCACGGTTCCCGGCGCATAGGTGAACACCCCCTCGCCCGGCGTGCTGACCGTCCCTCCCGCGCCCGAGGACAAGGTAAGGGCCAAGCCTTGTTGGTCCTGGCTGAAATTGGCCACGAGCGTGAAGTTGTTGTGCATCCGGACCGTGGTCATGCTGGAGGTGGGATCTGCCACGTCGCCTGCCGCCACAGCAGTCCCCGTCCAGCTCACGAAGTAATAATGGGCATCTGGAGCCGCGATGATCGGCACCAGCGTTCCATGGTCGTAGGCAAAGGCCCCTTCGCCGGGTGCAGTCACATCGCCACCGGCGCTTGAAGACGCCGTGAGGGTGTGCGACTCCAACCCGGGGCGCGGTGAAGTTGGCGATCAGGGTATAGTTGCCCTCCATGGTCACCTGGGTGCTCTCTGCAGCGGGGTCAGCCACCTTGCCCGCTGTGACCGCAGTGCCCACCCAACCCGTGAAGTGGTACCCGCTGTCCGCCGCCGCCGTGACGGGCGCCACGTCACCGTAGCTGTAGGTGAAACTGCCTTCCCCGGCGCAGTCACAGACCCGCCGTCGCCCGATGCGGTGTCCAGCGTCACCTGGTACGTGGAGAAGTTTGCCACCAGGGTGAAGTCGGCGTGCATCCTCACCGTGGTGCTGGCGGCGGTCGGGTCAGCCACGTCACCGGCGGTGACCGCAGTACCGCTCCAGCTCACGAAATGATAGTGCGGGTCGTGCGCCGCTATGACGGGAACCACTGTCCCATGTTCGTACGTGAACGTGCCAATCCCGGGCGAGCTGACCGTTCCGCCACCCCCTGAGGAGGTGGTGAGGGTCTGGGGGTTGACAGGAGTGTCCGGCTGGAAGTTCGCCACGAGAGTGAAGTCACTGTGCATCATCACGGTCGTGCTGGCGGACGTCGGGTCGGCCACGTCACCGGCAGTGACCGCAGTACCGCTCCAGCTCATAAAATGGTAGTGGAGATCGGCAGTGGCCACGATCGGCACCGAGGTCCCATGCTCATAGGTGAAAACGCCGTCACCCGGCGAAGTGACCGTACCACCGCCGCTGGAGGACGTCGTGAGGCTGTGGGTCTGGGCCAAGGCCGCAGAACTGCCCAACACGGCAACGAGGGAGAGCAGCAGACAACTGATGAATCGGTGGGGTGTCACTGGCGCCATGGTCGTTTCTCCTTTTTCAGTGTTGAACCTACTCCTTCTGTCAAGTCCCGCTCAGGCGATCCGCGTTACGGTCTTTCCGGGCATTTGCGGAAAAACTCGTGTAACACCCAGTGCAACAAAGAAGGTGGATCTGGATGTGCCTGGCGTCGCCATGCGTCTGCGCAGACAGCGAGCCCCTTGGGAATCCCCCGATCACTCGCCGCACCATCGCCACGCCTGTACTCCGCCTAACAGCCTGCCCGGGCCTGTGTGTGCACCCCGGCAGTCCTCACAGCTCTTCACCGAAGTCCCTCCGGCCTGCGGCATGGCTTGCCCTCACAATGACCCCGCCGCGTGGCCAGACAAAATCATTCTACGCAGCGGCATCCACGGGGTCAAGCCTGTTGTCGCCGCTATCGCGACATGACGCCCAGCCCATGGAGCAAGACCCAGAGGGTGCCCCCCTGATGCAAAGGCGCCTTCACCCATGGCAGGGGTTGAACCCCGTCCGCCGTCCGTCAGAGTGTCAACGTCAGTTTTCCCGATTGGACTCGATGGTCGCCAGGATGCCGGGGGCGTTGAGGCAGTTGACGCGGCTGCGGATCGAGGCGGCGTAAGAGACCGTGCCTTCATATAGGGTCCAGAGGGCTGCCTGCGTGGCCTTGGACTTGAGGGACGCACGATAGGTGACGTCCCAGGGAGGCGTCCTGTCTGAGCCCATGTAGATCACGCCCCATGCACACCGTGTGGCGAAGAAGTCGTTGTCGTGCATCTTGACGCCCACGAAGTAGGGGGCCAGCGCACCTTGCGCGGCGTGGGCCTGGGCCAGGGCCGCTTCCAGCACCGCGCTGGGCTGCTCGCCCGCGTGCTCGTAGAGCTTGAGGTCCACGTGCTCGGGTCTGCTGTACAGGCCGTCCCTGGACTCGCCGGCGTTCACCACGCGGTTGTGCACGACCCGCATCGTTGCCCCGAGGTCTGCAAAGACCCGGTCTACGGGTGTGACCAGGGGCGCATCCGCCAGCGCACCGACAATGTACGGCGGCCGGCCGATGAGGCTGGCCAGCTTGGCGAAACCTCCGGGCAGGGTCGTGGGTCTGCCTGTCGCCAGGTCGAGGCCGTGGGTCTCGTAGTCCATAACTATCGCGTACACCTGATCACCCGCCAGAGACCTGAGGTCCATCCAGTCATAGCCTGTGTAGTACGGCTTGGGCGGACGCACGTGATAGCTGACCGCCACCTCCGGCGAGGTCCGAAGCCGTTCCATCAAGGTCGGGTAGTCATCCGCAAACAGGTCGACCATGGTCGTGGTCAGGAAGATATCCACGGGCACGGCCAGGGACTCATGGATGTCGATCACCCGATTGACGGTCGCTGCGCTGAGGTCTGGATACCCGAAGTCGTGGACATTCAGGGAGAATGAGAGGTTGTCTTGCGGCACAGCCGTCCCTGCGCAGAGCCTGCCAGCCCACACGATGGCAACCACCAGAAGTGCCAGGCCGATCGATACCGTGTCGTGCTGCCGATGCGTTCTCATGGTCCATCTCCTTTCAAAAAGCCTTCCGTCATGTGATTGGCGTCCACAAGTACAGTGTCGATTCATCGTGGCGGGTTACACTGGAGACTGTGTTGAATGTTGGACCCTGTTCGCCTGTAACCCCGCCGCAGTCTCCAGACACAACCCTGGTAGAGACGGGACCACCGACGTGGCCCCACACCAAGAAGGGAGGTTGGACCATGACACACGGATTGAATCACACAAGGGCGTCTGGGGCAGTCTCTGTCTGGGTTGCGTGCCTGCTGGCCACGGTGTGTTGGGGAGAGCAGGGACCGATCCACTTCATCTTCGACATGCACGTGGATCCTGTGGGCAACAGCATGCCGACAGAGGCCAAGTGGGACTTCTACAACCTGCAGGTCTCCAATATCAACTGGGTCCTCGATCAAACCGAACCTGTGGGGGCGAAGATCTCGTTCCTGTCCAGCGGCCAGTGGGCTGAGATGATCGGCCTGGAGGGTCCAGATGGGCAGGGGGCACGGTGCCTCCAGCGGATCTTTGCCAACGGCGGGCAGATCGGGACCCACAACCACAGCGAGTACCGCATCGCCACCCTCAACTGGGACCAGTATAGGACGGGAGATGCCAATCCGTCGCATTCCAGGCGGGTCTGGCAGGATAACATCAGCGCGGTCAATCAGGCCATCAGGACGGCCTTGGGAATCCAGACCGCTGAGGGTCTGGCAGCCATCAACGCCGTGCGGGGCAGCCACATGCCTTCGAACGCAGCCTCTATCATCAGCTCATGGCAGAGCACGGCTACACGGTTCGGCAGGGTGGTCCGGAAGAGGATTACTACCAGTGGTACGGCCACCACATCTGGAATCCGTTCAGGCCTGCAGTCGACAACACCATGGCAGAGGACCTCAACACACCCTTCGTGGTCCCGCCCCAGGGTGCGGTCATTGGCAAGGCCGGAATCCACCATGGCGTCTTCCAGGACATGTCCGCGCCCGCAGTGAAACGCCAGTTCCTCCAGCTCTTCATCAATTGGCGATACAGCGGGCGCAACGGCAGCCCGGAAAGGGTCTGGTGCTGGGGCTGGGGCAGCCATTCCCAGGACTTCGGCACAGGCTCGGCCAGCCGCAGAGACATGGTCGACGTGATCCAGTGGCTGGACAGGCACTTTGCCAAGAGGACCACGGCCGAGCACCAGGCCGTCTTCGCTTGGGCCACACAGGCAGACGCGGCAGACGCCTATCGCATCTGGGAGGTCAACCACCCAGGCCAGTCCAGCTTCTCCTTCGAGTCACTCAAGGTGGACTGGGCCGAGTATCCATACCTGCGGCCCGTGGCAGAGCATCTCAAGGACCACCTCTGGCAGGCGGACCTGGACATGGGGCCGGCCGTGGAGGCCTACCAGCTAACCCGGGCCGGCAAGCCCGCAGTGATCGCCTGGTCTGACAGGGACGGCACCGAGATCGACGCGAGCTCCATCCTCGGCCCAAGGGCCGACGTGGTGGGTCTCGAGACCGGGATCGCCTACCAGGCCGGCACTGATGCGAGCCGCATCACAGTGGCCGAAGAGCCGGTATACATCACCGCAAGCACTGCTGCAGTCCTTCTCCCTTGACGGATCGCCCGGTCTCGCCCCCCAGTAGACCGGGGCCCGATCGGCCTGACCTGGCGCGCAGCGCCGACTGGGATCAGCCCAGGGCGAACGCAAAGTCCCTCCTGTACATCGTGAGGATGAGAACAGGTTCCTGGCGACAGAAGGCCTTTCGCATGGCCCCGGCCTGTGGTCGCGTTGGCCAGGAGAACGGAAGGAGGTCTTGGCCGCTAACCCCGCGAACTCCGCGAACGGCTGTCGCCGCTTCGACAGGTTGGACCTAGTCGTGGCATCGCCGTACGCGACGCTTCGCGTCTACCGGAAGGCTGCCGCCTTCCGGGCGATCTTCGCTGCTCTCCGCTTGGGCAAACGAGCTTGCCCCGCGTAGAGCAGCTCGCTCTCATGCGTACGGCTCAGTCTGTGTGCGGAGGTCCCGGCGTGCTGTCCTCTTCTGAGACTATGGAGAAGGCAGCTCCACCGCAGCTTGAGCCGCAGGATCGAGGCCGAGGAAGGGGATGCGTTCCAGGCTTGCCTGGAAAAGCGGCCCATTCCGGAGGCCGCCCTTGGGACACAGTCCCAAGGCACGGCGAAGCCGTGGATCAGGCGGCGGAGCTATGAGTATGCCAACACCCACGACCCTGCGCCAGCGTTAGCGGGGTTAGCGGGGTTCGCGGCAAAAACCAAGAACGCTTCCCAGCCAGCCACGCCCGCGACTGCATCGGTCTGTCCGCCTGCGGCGGATGACAGAAAACCCACGTCTCTTGGAGGCAGGCCGACTTTGCGTTCGCCCTGGGGATCAGCCTGAGGAGCATTGAAAACCCAGGCGGTATCTGATACAAGGGCCGCACGCCAGGTTAAGGAAGGACGCTATGTCGATTCAGTTCATACTCGGCAGGGCAGGCACAGGCAAGACCCGCGCTTGCCTGGAGGCCGTTGTCGAGGATCTGATGACCGGCCCTGAGGGGCCGCCCCTGATGCTGCTGGTGCCCGAGCAGGCCACGTTCCAGGCGGAGCGGGCGGTGCTCGGCGACCGGCGGATCGCGGGATACAGCCGGTTCCACGTGGTGTCCTTCGATCGCATCCAACACCTGCTGTTGGGCAGGAGCTCGGCGCGCAGGCGGCTCTCGGACATCGGCAGGGAGATGATCGTGCACCGCATCCTGCGGGACCTGGGCCCCCATCTGCAGGCCTTCAAGTCGTCTGCAGTACAGCCGGGATTCAGCCGCCAGATGGCACAGGTACTGGCTGAGCTGCACCGGGAGGCGCACACGGTCCAGGACGTCGACAGCCTGATCGCCAGGCTCGACCGGGGTGGGATGGGGAAGGCGACAGTCTTGAAGTGGCGGGACATCATGGCCGTGCTGCAGGCCTATGAGCAGGCCCTGGCCGGTCGCTTCGTCGATCCGAACGTGGAGCTGGAGGCCAGCCGCAAGGCCCTGGCCGGGGCAGGGTGGCTTGCCGGTGCAAGACTGTGGGTCGACGGTTTCTCCGGCTTTACGGGCACAGAACGGCTCATCCTCCAGGGTCTTCTGGAGAGGGTCTCAGAGGCCTGGATTGCCCTGGCCCTGGACTACGACGACCTGTCCGCCAGCGGCAGCGACGCTGTCACCGATCCCACGAGGCTGTTCTATCCGGCAGAGCAGACCTACGCGATCCTGACTGCAGGCATGAAGGACGCTGGGATGTCCCTGAAGCCGCCGATCATCCTGAGAGACCCCGTGCGGTTTCGCGCCGGTGCTGCGCTGGGCCTCATGGAGGCCCGCCTGTCTGCACCTGCCAGGAGGGCCACGATGCCGCCGGGCCGCGCAGCCGGCTCTGTTCGGATCTGGCGTGCGCCCCATCCCAGGGCCGAGGTCAGGGCCGCGGCACGGCAGATCCTTCGGTGGGTCCGCGACGGCGGGCTGCGATACCGTGACATCGCCATCATCACGCCGGACCTGGACGCCTACGAGCACTACCTCCGCGCCTACCTGGCAGACCTCAGCATCCCGTTCTTCATCGACCGGACCGGGCCCCTGCTGCACCATCCGTTGGTGGTCCTGATCGCCTCCGGCCTGCAGGCCGCTTTTGGCGGGTTCCAGACGCGGGACGTGATGGCGTACCTGAAGACCGGGCTGGCGCCGGTCGAGCCCGATCAGATCAACCTGCTGGAAAACTACTGTCTTGCCTTCGGGGTCAAGGGCACGGACTGGACCCGTTGCGAGTGCTGGCGATTCGACGATCCGGCGGAGCCCGTCTTCGACGAGGCCCGGATCAACGCGGCGCGGGACGCAGCCGTGGGGCCGCTGCTCTGGCTGGCCGGCCACCTCGACAAGAAGCAGGCCCTCTCCGCGGAGGCCTTTGCGCAGGCGGTGCTCGGGCTGCTCGACCGCCTCAAGACCGCGGACCTCCTGCAGGGCTGGATCGATGCGGCCCGCCAGGACGGAAACACCGGGCTGGCCGACGAGTACCGCCAGGCCTATGCCTGGGTGGGCGACATCCTGGACGAGTTCGTGGTGGTCTTCGAGGGCCAGAACGCGGCCGTGACCGAGTGGGTCTCCATCATGGGGGCGGTGATGTCCCAGGCCACCCTGGCCTTGATCCCGCCGACGCTCGACCAGGTGCTGGTCGGCTCGATCGAGCGGAGCCGCCACCCGGATCTCAAGGCGGTGCTCCTGCTGGGCGCTACGCAGAGGCAGTTCCCCACGCCGCTGTCCCAGGCAGGGCTGCTGACCGACGATGACCGGCAGACGGCCCAGACCGCGGGCCTGTTTGTGTCCGGGGGCACGCAGGACGCCCTTGCAGCCCGGCGATACCTGGCCTACATTGCCTTCACACGGGCGTCCCGGCATCTGATCGTCGAGCGCTCCCTCGGCGGACGAGCGGGGCGCAGCACTGGCGCGGTCCTCGTTTGTGGATGAGCTGCAGCGGATTTACGATGACGTCGACGAGGAGATCCTCGATTCCGAGCCCGCGAGCCTGGAGGAGGTGATTGCGAGGACAGACCTGGCGGATCTGCTGTGCGCAAAGGCCGGCACGGATCCTCTGTACGCGGGCATAGCCGCCCAGGTCTCGGGGGATCCTTCCTTCGAATCCATGGCAGGGTTGCTGGCCAGGGCCCTGGGCTACCGCAATGACGCCCGTCTGGACCAGCGAGTGGCCGCGGCCCTGATGGCCGGTCCTCTGGCCGCGTCTGCGACGCGGCTCTCCACGTTCGCGGCCTGTCCGTACAAGCATTTCGCCCGGTATATCCTGGAGCTACAGCCCCGCCTGGAATTCACGTTCGAGCCCCTGGACCTGGGCGACTTCTACCATCGCATCCTGGACGGGCTCATCAAGACGGTTCGGGGCTCAGACTTGGACCTGGCGCAGCTCGACGAGAAGGCGGTGCGGGCCCTCGCGTCCGAGATCGTGAAATCCACGATCGAGGGCGACTCGTTCCTGTCGCACTTCGTCGGCCACAGTCGCTTCAACGAGTACCTCCTTCGTCAGGCGGCGGCGACGGCTGAGGAGAGCTGCGCGGACGTGGCCCGGATGATCAGGGCGGGGGCCTTTCGTCCGGTGTTCTCGGAGATGCAATTCGGCAGGGCCGACGATCCCCTGGGCGACTTTCGCCTGGCTCTGTCCGGCGGCCGCAGCGTCTCGATCCGCGGAAAGATCGACCGCCTGGACAGGGCGGCAGGGGACGGCGAGCCGGTGGCGATGGTGGTGGACTATAAGCGGAAGAAGGAGCAGGCCCAGGTCGATTGGGCCGAGCTTCTCGACGGTCTGGACCTTCAACTGCCGCTCTACCTGCTGGCCGTCGAGAACGCCAGGACGCAGGGCAAGATCGACGCCCGTGCAGTGGCCGCCTTCTTTATGCGGGTCGAGGTGGAGCCTGGCAAGCGGCAGGAGTCAGGCCAGTTCCTGCGCAAGGCCTACGGCCTCGTAGATGGCCGCCGTGCCCTCGAACTGGACCGGGAGGCCCGCAAGGACAGCCCGTTCTACAACTTCTACGTGGATAAGCAAGGCCCCTATGGCAACTACCGCACGCGCGGGGCCCTGAAGCCCGAGCACTTCGAGGCGGTGCTCAGACACACGGAGTCCGCGGTCCGAAGGCTGGCCGACCAGATCCTCTCGGGCGTGATCACGGTCCAGCCGTATTGGCTCAAGGGCCAAGTCGCGTGCCAGAACTGCGACTATCTTCCGGTCTGTCGCTTCGATTGGCAGATCCTGGACTATCGCTATCCTGAACCTGCGGACAAGCTGCGGGCCCTGGAACGGATGGGAGGACCATCATGACCCGGCCGCAGGACGCCACACGCTGGACTGCGCAGCAGGAGACGGCCATCGTCCACCGGGGCTCGGACGTGTTCGTGGCCGCCTCCGCAGGCACGGGCAAGACCGCGGTGCTGACCGGGCGATGCGCCCGGCTCCTGTCCGACCGGGCGCTCTGTCCCAGCGTCCTGAACGTCCTGGTCGTGACCTTCACGGATGCAGCCGCAGAGCAGATGCGGACCCGCATCGGCGCGCAACTGGAGCGAGAGGCCGCAGCCTCCCCGGACAACCGGCACCTCGCCAACCAGATTCTCCTGCTGCCTGCAGCGGACATCAGCACGATCCACGCCTTCTGCAAGCGGCTGCTCACCGATCACTTCTTCGAGCTGGGCCTGGACGGCGGCTTTCGGGTCATCGACCCGGACGAGCAGTCCCTGCTCAAGGCCGAGGCCCTGGACCGGACCTGCGTGTGGGCCTGGGATCAGCCTGACCTGCAGGAGGGCCTGGAGTCGCTCTTCGGCCGTCGGTCCGTGAGCCGCTTCGCCCAGCGGATCGTGTGGGCCAGCGACTTCCTCGATACCCTGGCGGACCGCCACGCCTGGATGGCCCGCACCCTGGAGCAGGCGAGGATCAGCGATCCCCTGCAGACGCAGGCGGCCCAGCATCAGCGTCAGATGCTCACGGAGACGCTCAACCGGCTGTCTGACCAGGTCCATTGGCTGCAGAGCCAGTGGGACAGGCTTCAGGGCGGCGGTGAGTTCGCCGGCGAGGCCCTGGCTGAGGAGTTGGGCCGGTGCGTGGAGCTGTCACGGGCCGGCAACTGGGAGGGGCTCTCCGAGCATCTTCGCTCCGTTCGCGTCCCGGGTCTGGCCAGGGGCAATGACGAGGACTCCGGGATGGCAGGCACCCTGAGGCATGGGATCCATCAGGCGGCCTCCGAGCTGGCGAGGCTGACGGACCTGGCGGTCCTGGATACGGATTATGGCCGGCAGGTCAGGCCCCTGGTCCAGTTGCAGACCCGGACGTTCGTGACCCTGGTCGCCCAGTTCGATGAGATCTACAGCCAACTGAAGGCGCAGCACAACGGCCTGGACTTCGCGGATCTGGAGCACTACGCACTGCGTCTGTTGTCTGACCCGCAAGACCCGAGCCGGCCCTCGGACACGGCCCTGGCCCTGCAGGCCCGGTACAAGGCGATCTTCGTCGACGAGTACCAGGACATCAACGGCGTCCAGCAGGCCATCCTGGACCGGCTCCGGGGCAGCGGCAACGTCTTCGGCGTCGGCGACGTCAAGCAGAGTATCTATGCCTTCCGCGGCGCAGAGCCCGGGATATTCCTGGAGATCCTGCGGCCCGGACCTGGGTCAAAGAGCGGGGTCTCCGAGAGCCTGCGCGTGGACCTCAACGTCAATTTCAGGTCGAGCCAGGCCATCCTCGACTTCGTCAACGAGCTCTTCGCGAGGATCATGACCGAGTCGCACGCGGGACTGGACTACGATGAATCAGCCCGCCTCGCCGCCCCTCCAGGCCGGCAGCAGGCCCCTGGACCTGCCGTTGAGCTGCACCTCATCGACGAGATCCGGCCCGCCACCGCCGGAGAGGGCGAGGAAGAGGTGAACCCCAGACAGGTCACGGACCGCCAGCGACAGGCCTCCTTGATCGCGCAGCGTATCCGGCAGATGGTTGGAGCGACCGGCGAGAGGGCCCTGCAGATCCAGGATCCCGAGACGGGCGTTGAACGGGACCTGCAGTATCGTGACATCGTGGTGTTGCTCCGGTCACCGGCTGGCAGGGTGCAGGACTATGAACGCGTCCTGAGGCTGGCAGGCATCCCGGTCGTGGCGCCCTCCAGCGGCTTCTTTGCGGCGACCGAGGTGGGTGACTGCCTCAACCTCCTCAAGGTCCTGGACAACCCCTACAGGGACATCGAGCTGGCTGCAGTGCTGCGAAGCCCGCTGTTCAACGTGAGCGACACAGAGCTCGCCCAGGTCAAGCTCCACACCCAGTCCGCTGGTCGCAAGAGGCCGTTCTACGAGGCCGTCGCACAGTCCACGCGGAACGCGGCCGGCGAGCCCTTGTCGGTCAAGCTGATCGCCATCTTCGAGAAGCTCGAGTCCTGGCGGCAGAGGGCCAGGGTTACTGCTCTGGCCGAAGTCCTCTGGCAGGTCTACGAGGAGACCGGACTGACGTCGTTTGTGCTGGCCCTGCCCGATGGCAGGATACGCAAGGCCAACCTGCTGAAGCTCCACGAGCGGGCGATCCAGTTCGATCGATTCAGCTCCAGCCAGGGCTTTGTCTCGCTGGGCCGGTTTGTGGAGTTCATCGAGAAGCTCCAGGCTACAGGCTCGGAGTGGGGCGCGGCCGAGCCCCAGGGCCTCGGTCAGGATGCAGTCCGCATCCAGAGCATCCACAAGAGCAAGGGGCTGGAATTCCCGGTGGTGTTCCTTGCGGAGCTGGACGCGGAGTTCAACCGCGCGGACGCCAGGGAGGACGTGCTGTTCGATGCCCGGGAGCTCCTGGGCCTCCAGGTGGTGGACCCCCAGCACGGCGCCAGGATGGCCTCCATAGAGCATCAGGTCATCGCAGCCCGGCTGTCCAGGCGGGACCTGGCAGAGGAGATGCGTATCCTCTACGTGGCCGTCACCCGGGCCAGACAGCGGCTGATCCTGACGGGCGTCCTGTCACAGCGACAGTGCCGCCAGACCCTCCTGCTGGGCAGGACGGTCACGGACAAGGCCGTCGCGGCGGCGACCGTGGGGCAATTCAGGAGTCCTTTGCACTGGATACTCTATGGCTGCAGCCACAGGCCGGAGCTGCTCGACGCCTTCGATATGGGCGGGCAGGACAATCCGGGCGCAGGCCCTCCCTTGATGGCCGTCCAGGTCCACGGCACAGAGGAGGCAGAGGGCCTCTCCAGGTATTTCAACGGGCTGCGGGCCTTCAGCCGGCACAGACTGCCCCTTGCGGAACGTCCGGCCCAGCCTGCCAGCCTGTCGCTGGCGTCCCTGCAGGCCACGCTGCAGTGGCGATATCCCCACGAGCAGGCCTGCGCGTGCCCGGCCAAAAGGACCGTGACGGGGTGGGTCCATCAGGGACAGCCAGAGGCGGCAGGGATCAGTGGGCAGGGGGGCAGGGCGATGGTGGAAGGTCGCTGTGCGCGGGCGGGAAATCCGACGCGCCTCTGGTCGGCACTGCCACGCATCTGGTCCTGTCGTCCGTACCCTTGGCTAGTCCGCTGACAGAGGTCGAGGTCCGGCGGACGCTCGATCGGCTTGTGCAGGAGGGCGCCATATCGGCGGCGATCGCCGACCTGGTCGATGTGCGGGCCATCGCGGGATTCTTCGCGAGCAGCCTGGGCAGGATGGTCCTGGATCCCCGTAACCGAGTGCATCGCGAGTGGCCCTTTACCCTGGCAGTGCCTGCGTCCGAGCTGACAGGGCCTGACGCCTGGCCCCAGGGTCAGGACAGCGACGAGTTTGTGATCATCCAAGGGGTCGCTGACCTGGTCATCCTGACTGCCAAGGGGGCCGTGGTCGCAGACTTCAAGACGGATCGACCCTCTGGAGATCTCTTTGAGGCCCGCAGAGAGCTTTACACCAGGCAGCTCCTGCTTTATACTCGTGCTGTCCAGACAATCCTTGGCGCACCCGTGGTTGCCAAGTGGATCTACTACTTGGCCAACGAGCAGGCGGTTCAGGTCACGTAGTAGTGGTTTGACTACTCTGTTGTCAGAACATGGCCGATCAAACTCCAAAGGACTCGCAGCATCCGGATACGGTGACCCGAACCTCGCCTACTGTCCTGCTGTTCGTGGAGACCTCCAGAGAGTTCGGACGAAGTCTGCTTCACGGAATCGCCAAGTACTCGCGATGGCACGGTCACTGGCGGGTCTACCAGAGGCCCGTGGCCCTGGACTCTTCGCTTCCTGACTGGCGGGACATGAGGATCGACGGGGCTGTCGCCCGCGACGTCAAGGTAGCACAAAGCCTTGTACGCTCGGGCTTTCCGGTGATCTTCGTGCAGCACAGCAGGGACATCTACGAGAACTTCCCCGGTATCACCACAGACGCCAGCACCATTGCACGCATGGCGACCGAGCACTTCCTGGAGCGGGGTTTTCAGAACTTCGCCTACTGCGGCCTCGACGACTATGCCTGGTCGAGGAACAGAGGCCAGTTCTTCAGGCAGTGGCTCGGCCAGGCCGGCCACAGGGTCCACGTCTACAAACAGCCCAAGCCGCAGGCCAAACGTCTCTGGAAAGAGGAGCAGTACGTGCTGTCAGACTGGCTTGTGTCCCTGCCCAAGCCTGTGGCCCTGATGTGCTGCAATGACGACCGGGCCCTGCAGGTCGTCGAGGCCTGCAAGCTGGCCAACCTGCACGTGCCCGACGACGTAGCGGTCCTGGGCGTGGACAATGACGTCCTGGTCTGCGACCTGGCCGATCCGCCCATATCCAGCATCGCCCTCACCGCCGAGGCTGCCGGCTTCGAGGCTGCAGAGCTATTGGACAGGCTGATGAAGGGCGAGAAGATGTCCGGCCAGAGGATCGTCGTGTTTCCGACGTACCTGGTGACCCGCGTGTCCACGGACATCGTTGCCGTGGTGGACCCCGAGGTGGCGGCTGCTGTTCGATTCATCCGCGAGCACGCGGACCGCGCGGTGCAGGTCAAGGACGTCGTGAATGCGACGACCGTCTCGAGACGGGTGCTCGAGAACCGCTTCCGCGCAGTGCTGCAGCGATCGATCCATCAGGAGATCCAACGAATGCGGGTCAACCGGATCATCCAGCTCCTGGTGGGTACGGACACGTCCATCAAGGAAATTGCCCTCCGTTCCGGTTTCGACAGCGCCTGGCACATAGCCCGCTACTTCCGCAGGGTGGTCGGCGTCAGCCTGCGAGAATACAGGAGCAAATGTGTACCCAGGTGACGTCCCGCACCTGGCCGATCCTCCGAGGTATTTCCTCGACAGATCGCCTCGATAGGGCAGATTCGCAAAATGGTTAAAAAAAAACGCGATTGTGCATTGTCGATGGTCTTGCCAATTGGCGATAATAGGGACAAGGTGGCTGTCTAGGAGGGCCTTCCATGGAAACTGGCCCCCAGTACGGAACAGATGCCTGGCTGACGGCGTCTTAGGTAGTGTAAGAACGTCAGTCCAAAGGGTGGTCGTAGGCCTGCCACACCGGATTGTCCAGCTAGGGCGGGCATGAGCAGCTTGAAAGGAGAAGTGTGAGTCTATGAAGAAGAAGGGCTTTACGCTGATCGAGCTCCTGGTGGTCATCGCGATCATCGCCATATTGATGGGCGTGTTGCTCCCAGCGTTGGGCAGGGTCCGCGAGCAGGCCAAACAGAAGAAGTGCGCTTCTCAAGTCAGGCAGCAGGTGCTGGCCCTCACCATGTGGGCAGATGACAACAAGGGCAATCTTCCGAATGTCCAGTCCGGCTACTGGCTGTGGGACCTGGACTTGGCGCCGAGGACGTACATCCTGAAATCCGGCATGACCAAGCAGATGTTCTACTGCCCGTCGAACCCCAACCAGCAGAAGTACCTCGATGTCTACTGGGACTTCGCCGTGCGCAAGGACTCGACCGGCAAGCCTGTCTCTGGGTACACGGTGTCCGGGTACTGCTACCTCATCGACAATCCCACCAACCCGCGTGAGGTCACGACGTACATGAAGGCGGACGGCAAGCGGTGGGTCAAGAGCACCCAGGAGAAGAACGCCTCCAACCTGGAGCTGGTCGTCGACGCCGCGCTCGGCACCATCACCACCGTGGGGCCCCAGTATCCGTTTGGCTATAACTTCGGCTTCATCACCGCGGGCGGCATGTATGGCGGCCAACAGATTCACGACCAGAGCAGTCACCTCAAGACGGAAGGCAAGATCATCGGCCGAAACGGCGGCTACCTGGATGGCCACGTGGACTGGCAGACTGCTCAGTGGCCGCAAGGCGCGAGCAGTCCCTGTGACCAGGGCAGTGGCATGAAGAGAAGGTGGGTCTCGGGCGGTGCCCCGACCTTCTTCTGGTAGTCGATACGACAGGTTTCAATGCACATTCCAAGGGGCGGCCTGGCGCCGCCCCTTGTCATTTTGGCCGAAATAGCCCTCTTGTGCCCGTCCAGACAGGCGCTATAATACGCCTTTTTCCAGGATTCGAACGAATCGGTCTTTTTTGGAGACATCAGACAATGGCAGCAGCACCTAAGGCTAATGCAGTGGTCGGCCAGTCGGGTGGCCCCACGGGTGTAATCAACGCCTCGCTGGTGGGCGTGATCGAGGAGGCATGCAAGCACGCAGAGATCGAGAACCTCTACGGTTCGGTCCACGCAGTGGAAGGCATGGTCAAGGAGCAGTTCGTAGACCTCAAGAAGCTCTCCGCAGAGGAGCTGAAGGCGGTTGCCGCCAGCCCCTCCTCGGCCTTGGGCTCCAGTCGCGACAAGCCGGACAAGGCCTATTGCGAGAGAATCTTCAGCGTCTTCAAGAAGCTCAACGTCCGCTACTTTTTCTACATCGGCGGCAACGACTCCGCCAACACGGCGAGGATCATCGACGAGATGGCGGGGCAGATGGGCTACGACCTCCGTGCCTTCCACGTCCCGAAGACCGTGGACAATGACCTTCTGGTCACGGACCACTGCCCGGGCTATGGAACGGCGGCCAAGTTCGTGGCCTGTGCCCTGATGGGCGACGACCTCGACAACAGGGCGCTGCCGGGCGTGAAGATCGACGTGATCATGGGACGCAACGCCGGCTTCCTGACTGCCGCTGCAGCCCTGGGAAGACAGCGGGACGACGACGGACCGCACCTGATCTATCTGCCGGAGCGGCCGATCTCGATGGATCGGTTCGTCTCTGACATCGACAGGGTCTACAAGCGTCTCGGACGCTGCGTGATTGCAGTCAGTGAAGGCATCTGTGACACGGACAACATGCTCTGGGCCAAGAAGATCACGCAGACCTCGGAGACCGACTCCCACGGCAACATCCAGCTCTCCGGCACAGGGGCCCTGGCCGACTACCTGGCTACGCAGGTCAAGGCCAAGCTGGGCATCAAGCGGGTGCGAGCCGACACCTTCGGCTATCTCCAGAGGAGCTTTGCGGGCATGCAGTCCAGCGTCGACGTGGCAGAGGGCCGTCGGTGCGGCCGTGAGGCCGTCAAGCACGCCCTGAGGGTCAAGAGCGGTTCTGTGGCCATGAGGCGGACCGCCAGGCAGGGCAAGTACGGAGTCACATACTTCAGGACCAAGCTGGCCAGCGTCGCGGAGAAGACCAAGTCGCTGAACCCCGAGTTCATCGTCGCAGACGGCAACAACGTGACAGCGGCGTTCGTCGACTATGCCCTGCCTCTGACGGGCGGGCTTCCCAAGACTGCCTATCTGGGAGACTATCCGCGGATCTAGCGACTACAAGACTGGGTCTTGAGTCTCAGGTTTTTGAGTTTTAGGTTTTAGGTATTCTGGATTCTGAGTTCACTGCCGGGCAGGCGATAGGACGCCTGCCCGGTTTCGTAACGGAGCCTCTATGCCCAGGATCATTGCCACTCTCGGGCCCTCGTGCTCGGACAGCCGAACCCTCGCGGCCATGATCGAGGCCGGCGCCGAGGTGTTCAGGATCAACTTCTCGCAGGGGAGCCTCGAGGAGCACGCCGCCAGGGTGGCCGCCCTGGCAGAGGCGACCCTGATCGCGGGCAGCCCTGCATCCGTGCTGGGCGACCTGTGCGGACCCCGGTTCCGCGTCGGCCGGATCGAGCCGGACGGCCAGACGCTCAAGGCAGGCCAACACGTCACCATCGCAGCGGATAGCGAAGCAGGGGACTGCAACCGGTTCGGCACCAACTACGAACACTTCAGCCGGGACGTCAGGACTGGAGACCGGATCTTCATCGATGAAGGCAAGCTCGTGCTTCGGGCCGTCAGCCGGAGTGAAGGCCAGGTGGTCTGCGAGGTCATCCGGGGCGGCCACCTGACCAGCCGCAAGGGCATCAACCTGCCTGACACCCATCTGTCCGCGCCGGCCGTCACAGACGAGGATTGGCGTTGCGTGCGCTGGGCGGTTGACCAGGGTCTCGAATACCTGGCCCTGAGCTTCGTCCACTCAGCCCAGGACGTCCGGCTCCTGCGGGCGGGCCTCGGCGACGCGGCCGTCAAGGTCGTTGCGAAGATCGAGACCCGGCAGGCACTCGATCAACTCGAGGCCATCATGGAGGCCAGCGACGTCTGCCTTCTGGCCCGGGGCGACCTGGGCGTGGAGGTGGAGCCCGCCACGATTCCGGGCATCCAACGGCGGCTGGCAGGCCTCTGCCAGGATCTGGCAAGCCCATTGTGGGTCGCGACCCACATCCTGCACAGCATGATCACAAGTCCCGTGCCCACGCGGGCAGAGCTGACCGACGTGGCCACAGCGGTCTGGCAGGGGGCGGACGGCCTGGTCCTGACCGGCGAAACCGCGATGGGCCAGCATCCGGTCGAGGTGGTCCGCACCCTGCGGCAGATCATCACAGCAGCAGAGGCAGAGATTGCGGATTGATGATTCGAGCTGCAACCGCAAGAGGGACCCGCGGCGACTGGACCGGAGTCCGGTCACACGAGGAGCCTTTGCGCGGACCGAGTTCAATAGACCCGCCCTGCTGTCGCGGTGAAGAGAGAACCGAAGGACTTCGTTTGCCGCGAATAACGCCAATGAACGCGAATGGCTGTCGCCGCCTCGACAGGTTGGGCTCGGTCGTGGGACCGCCGTACGCGACGCTTGCGCGTACCGGTACGCCACAGCGTACCGGGCGAGCTGTGCAGGCCTCCATTCTGCGAGCCAGCTCGCTCCATGGAGTCCTGCTTGCTCGCATGCGTACGGCTTCGTCTCCTGACGAAAGTCCCAAGAGGAGCTTCTTCTGTGGAAGGGAAGTAGCGCCCACAGCCTAAGCTGCCAGATCAAGGCCGCCCTCGGCGACGCAGTCGCCGAGGCACGGCGAAGCCGTGGATCAGGCGGCGGAGTCACGAACACGTCAAGACCCACGCCCCCGCGCCAGCATTCGCGTTCATTAGCGTCATTCGCGGCAAGAAACAGGAACGCTTCACGACCAGTCGCCACATGTATCCAGCAGTCGCCAGTTCTGCTGGACGAGATAACCCAACGCGGAGGTGCCATTTGGGCTGCCTTTCAACTGTCCCGTCCATGCACCTACAGCGTCGGGACGGGAATATCCGTCAAGACAAAGGGAAGCTTGATCTCATAGGGATTGAGGATCACCCGGAACCGCATGGTCTTGACGCCACCACTGGCCGAGTACTCGCCGGAACCCGAACAAACAACGGAGCCCGCTGACTGCCGTTGCCCCCGGTCAGAGTAGGACGTCCGGATTGTCGCGCCCTTGGCATCCAGCATCTCGATCTTGGCGACCAAGTGCCAGGGGAGCGGACTGCCTTCCCCGACCGAGGGGTCGCCCATGAAGGGACTGGCCGGGCCCTCGTACCGGCCGGTGAACTCGTACTGGAACGCTCCTGCCTGTGAGGTGGCCCGGGTGAACTGGACCTTGATCCCAGGGGCGATCTGGACCCACTGAGCCGTGGCCTGGAAAGGAACATCGGTCCATTGCTCCTGCCGGTACAGGAGGGCATACAGGGTCCAACTGACCTCCTTGAGCAGGACCGGATACCCGCGGTTGGGGTCCATGGGAAAGGCAAGGCTGGTGAGCTGGTAGCCGGGCAGGCTGAGCGGCGAGTAGCTGCGATACGATGAGCCTCTAACCGGCCCCGCCAGTTGATCGCCAGTCTCTGTGACCGCCAGCAGATCGGCCACGCTGTGGGTGGTGCCAAACACCTTGGCGAGAGGATCGATGGTGATCTTGGCCATGACACCGAGCGTCCGCGTCACCCCTGTGTCGGCCATCCCTCGGTGCTCCACAGGATTCTGTAGCGAGGCGGACAGGGTGGCGGACGTCCACGCCGCGGAGAAGGACGCGGCCTCGTTGGGCTCCGCCCAGTTCACGTCTTGGCCTGCCGTTCCATCGTCCGCAGCCCTCGCAGGCCAGCCCAAGGCCAGAACCAGACCCCACGAGACCGCGACCAACCATGCACTTCCCCTATTTCTCACCTTCATCGAAGCCTCCTTTTTCGCAGAGAGATACAATCCTTCAGCAAGACGGCGTTGCCTCGCATCATTCTCCGTCTCACCCATTGGGTCCCGGTCCGCCGGTATTCGTTACGACCTTTCTTGAGATTTCCATGAGAGACCCTTCGCACCGCCGCAGGCCAACAAAAAAGGTGGGCCCAACCGGCCCACCTTGTCTTTCCTAAAACCTAATACCTAAAAGCTAAAACCTAAGACCTTCCTCTCTACTTCGTTTCCTCATCGATCCACCCGGTCAGCTCCTTGACCTCTGCGAGGCTGATGTCGCCCATGTGGGCGATACGGAAGGTGTTTTCCTTGAGCTTGCCGTAGCCGTCGCTGAAGATCGTGTTGTGCTTCTTCTTGACCGCCGCGATCAGATCGGCCATCTTCACGCCCCGGGTGTTCTTGATGGTGGTAAGGGTATTGGAGGCATACTTCTCTTCGCAGAACAGGGCCCACTTGGCCTTGGCCCAGCCGCGGGTGTAGTCGCCCATCTCCTTGTGCCGCTTCCAGACGTTCTCCATGCCCTCGTTCACGAACTTCTCGGCCTGGTATCGCAGGCCCATGATGTGCGGGATGCTGGGCGTGACCAGGGTCTGGTTCTTCTCCGCAGCCTCGGCCCAGAGCTCGAAGTTGAAGTAGTAGCCCCGGTCCGGCACGCTCTTGCTCTTCTCGATGGCCCGCTTGCTGACTGCGGCCACGGCGAATCCCGGAGGCAGGGCGAAGGCCTTCTGCACGGAGGCAAAGCCGACGTCCCAGCCCAGCTTGTCAAAGTGGATGGGCATGCCCACCATGGCGCTGACTGCGTCCACAAAGACCAGGACACCCGGGTACTTGGCCTTCATCATCTCCGCGATCTCATAGACCGGATTGATCAGGCCCGTGCTGGTCTCGCTGTAGACCAGGGTGATGGCCGCGTAACCGCCACTGGCGAGCCGTTGATCAATCAGATCGGGCGTGACGGGCTTTCCCCACTCGACCTTCAGGATATCAACCTGGCGTCCGCAGTCTCGCACCACCTCCGCCCACTTGTCGCTGAAGGCCCCGCAACACGTGGCCAGGACCTTCTCTCCGGGCTTGACGCAGTTCCGGATACACGCCTCCCAGATCCCTGACGCGCTCGATGTGGAGAGAAAGACGTACTGGTCCGTGAACAGCACCTTCTTCAGGAGGTCGACGGTCTCCTGCTGCAGTTGAGCGTAGTCCTTGCCCCGGTGTCCCAGCGTGGGACGGGCCAGTTGCTTCAGCACATCATCGTAGACCTGTACCGGGCCGGGAATGAACAGTCTGGGTGGGTTTCTCCAATCAGCCATGTTGCCTCCTGTTTTGGGATCGGTTCGTCGGCGCGGAAGGCGTCGAATCCATGGGTTCCAGTTTCTGTATAGTCAATCCCGTGAACATCTTGGGATAGAAGAACGTCGATTTCTGCGGCATCCGCTGACCTGCGTCCGTCACGGCCTTGAGCTGGCGGATCTTGATGGGGTTGAGGAAGAACGCCGCCTTCTGCAGGCCCAGGTCGACCTTCGCCACAGCATCATCCACGCCCGAGGTGGTGTCCTTGACGTAGCCGACTGCGCCGCCCTGGGCCAGCCTCGCGGCGGTGATCCCCAGGCATCCCTCCAGCACCAGGGTCTGGAGGACCGCCACGTCCAACTGGCGCCACGCGGGGCTCATGCCGGGTGCGGCCTTCTGCATGGCCTGCTCGTCCCGAAGACTGGCCACGCTGAACTCACCGTGGCCGAAGTACACGCCGAATCCCGTGCAGTCCTTGTCAAACAGGGCCTTCATCCTCGCCCGCATCCGGTCCTTGGCCTTGACCTTCTCGCTGGGTGAGGCGAAGGGATACCGCTCGATGTCAAAGTCCCGCTGGAGACACTCGACCAGGCGGGGGCCATGGAAGTCGGTGATCCCGCCGATCAGCCGGTGCGTGGCCAGCACGATCAGGCCCGGCTGCGCGGTGTTGGCAAAGGCCATCATCTGGTACCGGGCCGCAGGGTCACCGGATTCCTCCGCGAACTTCAGGCCCGTGGTATAGCGGTGATGACCGTCTGCGATGATGCAGGCCTTGTCTGCCATCATCTGTACGATTCGCTTGACCTCTGCCGGCTGGGCGACTGCGTAGAGACGGTGCCGCACCCCTTGCTCGTCTGTGGCGTCGACCAGGGCCTGCGCCTCCATGGCCTTGTCGATGATCCGCTCGACCACGGACGTGGGGTCTTCGTAGAGCATGAACACCAGGCCCAACTGGGTCTGGGTGGCCCGCTTGAGGGCCAGACGGTCCAGCATGGGCTTGGTCAGGATCTCCTCGTGGGGTCTGACGATAGGGCCGAAGTCCTCCATCTTGGCCACGGCGACAAAACTTTTGCGGCAGAAGGTCTGGCCAGCCATCTCGAAATCCTGGACGTAGCCGTAGATCGAATCACGATCATCCTGCCTGAGCACCCCCTGGTCGAGCCACTGCTTCTGACAGACAGCCGCACGGGTATAGACGTTCTCCTGGTCGTTGTCTGCGGGGAATTCCTTGCCGCGGTCGAGCCGCACCACGTTGTAGGGGCTCTGGTCGTAGAGCCGCTGCTGCTGCTGGTCATCGATCACGTCGTACGGTGGCGCGATGCAGAGACCCGCGTCGCCGACAACCTTGGGATCGAACCTGATCGCCCTAAAGGCCTGTATTTCCATGACATCTCTTTCCCAGACGATCCACTGTATCCGACTCCACCGGATGGGTTGACTCTAAAGGCCCAACCCGGGATTGTCAAGCACAGCCGGGGCACGGAGCACGGCTATTTCGTCAGGTCCTCATGGATGGCGGCGGCCGCAGTCCGGCCCTGGCCCATGGCCAGGATGACCGTAGCTGCACCCAGCACGATATCACCTCCAGCGTAGACGCCCGGCATGGAGGTCCTGCACTGCTCGTCCACGACCACATTGCCCCACTGGTTGAACTTCAGCTCGGGCGTGGTCTGACGGATGAGGGGATTGGCCACATTGCCGATGGCGATGATGACCGTATCCACGTCTATTCGGAACTCGGAGCCCGGTATCGCCACCGGCCTGCGTCTGCCGGACTTGTCCGGCTCTCCAAGCTCGTACCTGAGACACTCGATACCGACCACGCGGCTGGCCTCATCTCCCAGGATGCGCTGGGGATTCTGTAGCAGACAGAACTCGATCCCCTCTTCCTTGGCGTGATGGACCTCCTCAGCCCGTGCAGGCATCTCCGCCTCGGTCCTGCGATACACCAGATAGACCTTCTCAGCCCCGAGCCGGACTGCCGTGCGCGCGGAGTCCATGGCCACGTTGCCTCCGCCGACCACGGCCACTCTCCTGGACAGGGCGATGGGGGTGTCGGAGCCACGGCCGAACTGGTACGCCTTCATGAGGTTGGCACGGGTCAGGTACTCATTGGCGCTGTAGACTCCCACCAGCGACTCGCCCTCGATCTTCATGAACTGGGGCAGTCCAGCGCCTACGCCAATGTACACGGCATCGAAGCCGTCTTCCTTCATCAACTGGGTAATGGTGCGGGTCCGTCCGACCACGAAGTTGGTCACGATCTGCACGCCCATTTGGCGAAGCACGTCGATCTCCCGCTCCACGATGGCCTTGGGCAGCCGAAATTCCGGGATACCATACACCATCACGCCTCCGGGCTTGTGAAAGGCCTCGAAGATCGTCACGTCGTGGCCCCAGCGGCGGGTGTCCGCGGCTGCCACAATGCCGCCTGGACCGGAGCCGATGATGGCCACCTTCTTGCCCGTGGACGCGGCCACAGCCGGCACATCATTGCTGGACATGGCGCGGTCCGCCACGAACCGCTCCAGCCTTCCGATCGACACCGCCTTGAATGGGTCCTTGTGCCGGAGCCCCAGCACGCAGGTCTCCTGGCACTGGACCTCCTGCGGGCAGACCCTGCCGCACACTGCGGGAAGGAGGCTGCTTTCCTTGATCACGGCCAGGGCCTTGCGATAGTCGCCCTCCACGATGCAGGCGATAAAGTCCCTGATCTGGATACGAACCGGACAGCCGTTCATGCACAAGGGCTTCTTGCACTGAAGACACCGGAGGGCCTCCCATTGGGCCTGGGTCTCGCTGTAGCCGAGGGCCACCTCCTGGACCGTGCGGCGCCGCTCCACCGGATCTTGCTGCGGCATGGGCTGGACCGGGATCGCCAGGCGTTCGGCAGCCGTGAGGGTGCCGGCCCTGGCCTTGGCCAGAAGGTCTGCCAGAGAGGGTTGCGGGTTACGGGTTGCGGGTTGCGGGTCGTCGCTGTAATGAGTCATAGGTCTTGGCGGAGACGCTAGTGGAGTCCTAACTTGCACTGATGGTCGCGGTACTGCTCAAGGGCCCGGCGTTCCAGATCCTTGTAGGCGTCCAGTCTCTTGATCATGCGATCGAAATCAACCTGATGGCCGTCAAATTCGGGGCCATCCACGCAGACGAATTGGGTCCGGCCGCCGACCTCCACGCGGCATCCGCCGCACATGCCTGTGCCGTCGACCATGATGGTGTTCAGCGACACCAAGGTAGGCACGTGGAACTGGGCCGTGACCTTGCAGCAGAACTTCATCATGATCGCCGGTCCCACCACGAAGGCCTGGTTGCACCCGCCCTCGCGCTCACAGACCTCCTTGAGCGGCTCTGTCACCAGGGCCTTTCTGCCATAGGAACCGTCGTCGGTGGTCACGATCACTTCATCACAGACAGACCGGAATTCCTGTTCCAGGATCAGCCGATCCCTGCTGCGCGCGCCCAGGATGGTGACGAGGCGGTTGCCCTTCTCGGCAAGGGCCTTGGCGATGGGCAGCAGCGGGGCGCTTCCGATGCCTCCGGCCACGCACACCACCCGGCCGAATCGATCGATATGGGTCGGTTGACCGAGGGGACCCACGATATTGGCGATGGAATCGCCCTCCTGCAGGGCCGCCAGCTCTGTGGTCGTCTTTCCAATCCGCTGCCAGATCAGCCGGATAGTGCCACGCTGGGGGTCGGCATCCGCGATGGTCAGCGGAATCCGTTCGCCGTAATCGTTGTTGGTGCTGAGGATGATGAACTGGCCGGGTTGTCTGGCACGGGCAATGAAAGGCGCTTCAACCTCGACGGTGAACACGTCGATGGCCAGCTCCTTCTTGCTCAAGATCTTGTGTGACACGAATCTTACCTCGCGGCGAAAAGCGCGCCCTTCGCCGATCTCTTCAGCGATGATGCCCTGCAGGCGACCGCCCCGGTGCGTCGGTGGGCCGCTTCACGAAGATCACTGGAGGAGCTTGTCAATGGCCTCCGCGATATCCTTCTTGCTGGTCAGGCCCACCCATTTCTTCTGCACCTGACCACCTTTGAACAGGATGAGCGTGGGGATGGCAGAGATCCCGAACTCGATGGCGCTCTCTCTTGCCTGGTCGGTATTGATCTTGCAGACCTTGGCCTTGTCGCCGTACTCTTCTGCGACCTGCTCAATGATCGGGGCCAGCATTCGACACGGACCACACCAGGGCGCCCAGAAGTCCACCAGCACGGGTTCTGTGCTGTCATGGACCACCTGGTCAAACATGGCGTCCGTCAACTCAACGATATGGCCAGCCATAATAGGATGCCCCTTTCTGCGCGGCCCATGCTGCGCCGCAAAACCAGTCTATTTTAGGGAGCCACGGGGAGGCTGTCAAATACATACTATCCCAGGCTGCCTGGCTCCTGGCCCGCTGGGGTGCGTGTCTCGGCCGGTTCCTTGGGTCTGGCCACGTCAACGATCTCAATCGGGACCGTCCCAGCCTGGCCCACGGGGGTGTGCGTCGAGGCCGGTTCCTTGGACTTGGCCACGTCCACGATCTCAATTGGGGCGGTCCCAGCCTGGCCCGGCTCGGCGGGCATCTCTCCTCCCTGGGTCTGCTGGCTGTCCTGCCCGATCACCAGGATGACCCGAGGAACGGCCACCTCGGCCGGCTCATCGGTCAGTGATCGCAGGTAGAGATCCCCGGTCCCTGCGTCCTGTTCGACCCAGACAAGCTTGCCACGGATCAACTCCAACAGGGCAAGGAACACTCCTACCATGACCAGCCGGTTGGGCCTGGTCTCAAACAGCCGCCGGAACGTGACAGGGCCTTCGGTCTGGAGACGATGGAGCACTTCGATCTGGTAGAAATCTATCGGCGTGTCGTCCTTGATGGAGCGAAGGTCGACCCTCTGGCCCGTGGCCTTGCAGATGGCGTCAAAGGCCTCCAGCAGATCCCACACGCTGACGTGCTCCAGATCGACGTTGGCTTTGGTTTCCGGGTCGAGCTTGGACAGAAGGCTGTCCGGCCGGGCAAATCGCTCGCTGTGGCGGTCGCCCACGGCGTGGAGCAGATTGGCCGCGTCCTTGAATTGCTTGTATTCAAGGAGTTGCCTGATCAGCTCCGCCCTGGGGTCGTTCAGGTCTGCCGTCTCGCCGCATTGCTCTGGGTCGGCGCTCGGCAGCAGCATCGCGGACTTGATCTCCATGAGGGTGGCGGCCATGACCAGGAAGTCGCCAGCCAGGTCCACGTCGAGGGTCTGAAGCACTTCGATGTAGTGCAGGTACTGGTCCGTGATCTTGGCCAGAGGGATATCGTAGATATCCACCTCTTCCTTGCGGACCAGATAGAGCAGGAGATCCAGGGGGCCTGCGAAGATGTCCAGATTGACTCGATAGTCGGCCATGGCCAAGACCAGAAAGTTCTAGGTTTTAAGTCTTAGGTTTTATGTATTGAGCGGACAATCTCATGGTTGATCTGAGCATCATTGCTGCCGTTGAAACTGGCAACCTAAAACTTAAAACCCAAAACCTCTTTCTAGTTCCTCGGCCCCAGGCCGACGGCCTTGCGGGCCTCGATCAATGTCTGGCTCGCCACGGCACGGGCACGCTCTGCGCCGTTGCGAAGGACCTGCCGCACGAAATCCGGATTCAGCTCCAGCTCGGCCCTCTTCTGGCGATAGGGCCGGAAGAAATCGGCCACCAGCTCGGCGAGCCGCTTCTTGGTCTCGCCGTATCCGACGCCGCCTGCCCGGTAGCGGGCCTCCCACTGGGCAATCTCCTCAGGCGAGGCCACGAGCCTCAGCAGCGACAAGACGTTGCACTTGGCCGGATCCTTGGGGGCTTCCACGGGCGTGGAGTCCGTAACGATCTTCATGATCTTCGCCTTCGCACTCTTCTCGGATTCGAAGATCTCGATCGTGTTGCCGTAGCTCTTGCTCATCTTGCGGCCATCGACGCCCGGCACCACCGCCACAGAGTCCAGGATGTGGTCCTTGGGGATCTCAAAGACCTCGCCATAGGCCTGATTGAACCGCTGGGCAATGTCTCGCGTGACCTCGATATGCTGCTTCTGATCCGCTCCGACCGGGACCAGGTGTGATTTGAAGATCAGGATGTCCGCCGCCTGGAGCACAGGGTAGGCAAACAGACCGTGGTTGGGCGCCAATCCCTGGGCCACCTTGTCCTTGTAGCTGACACACCGGTGAAGCAGGCCCATGGGCGTAATACAGGAAAGGAGCCATGCCAGCTCCGTAACCTCCGGCACGTCCGATTGCCTCCAGAAGACCGTCTTGGCCGGATCCAGCCCGAGGGCCAGGTAGTCTAGGGCCACGTCGATCGTCCGCTGGGCCAGGTCCTGGGGCGCGGGGTTCGACGTCAAGGCGTGGTAGTCTGCGATAAAGTAGAAACCGTCGTGCTGTGCCTGCAACTGAAGGTGCTGGCGCATGGCGCCAAAGTAGTTGCCAATATGCAGGCGACCCGAAGGTTGTATGCCTGAGAGAACTCTCACGTCAGCCTCCTAGTGGCGAGCTTCGACCGCGGCCGGCATCCGACAGCCGGCACAGAAACCACATCTTAGGAGGCGCCGCAGGCAAAGTCAAGCGGTTTGGACGGTCCACAGGTCCTCCTCACGTGGCGCAGCCCGCCCTGCGCAGACCCCACCCGCGAAGGCGATAAGGTTCTCCCAATCACGAGACCCCTATCCGCAACGGGTCCGGATTGGCCAGGCTCTTCCTGAAAACTCGGGCGTCGGCCCGAGAGCGAGCGTCTTCTGGTCTGGCAAGGACGGCGAAGCAGGCGATGCCGAGCACATCGTCGATGCAGCCGGACGCAGTCCAGACCGGAAGAAAGCCGCTCGAAGCCAGATCCGGTTTTCAGGCAGAGCCTAGGAACGGCCCAAGGTCCTCATGTAGGATCTGGACTTTCGAAGCCCCATACGCGAGGCCTTCTTCTTCACAGCCTCGGTAGGCCGGCCGAGTTTCATCGCCACCTCAGCCGTCGGGTGAGTCAAGAACAGCTTCTTCAGCACGTTCAGGTCGCCCTTTGTCCACGCTCCCTTGGTCAGATGTCTCTTTGCCATGATCCAACCCCTTCATAGTTTCGCGATCCATGTCCCAATCGTGTTCCTCATTCTATGGACCCTCTGGCTCGGAATCAAACGGAATTTTGTCACGGCATGCAGGGATTTTGCCGAGTGGACCTGTCACCCGCGTCACCGGCAGGAGACATGCCGCCAGGGTGCAAGCTCGCATCGCGAGTGCGACAACGCGGCGGTCGCCTCTCTGTGGAACAGTCCAAAGGCGCCGTCACCATCCCGGATATGCCGAATCAACCACATTCGTAACAATCGGCCGGTCCTATGTGCACCGGCTCTGCGCCCTTGTGACAGAGGAACTGGCGAATGTGGGTACACAGGTGACATTTGCCTGCATAGGCAGGCAACGGCACATAATCCCGGGCTGCAGCCAGGCCCAGCAGGGAGGCGGGGCCGGACTCTGCAAGGGCCGCAATGATCCGGCTGTCCCGGGGATCGAACGCCCGCCAGATCTGGTGCAGGGACAGTCTTTCGACGTTGCCGATGATGATCCCGCTGCACGTGCCGCTGAAGACGTTGCCGAAGGGATCGACGTGAACACCCTTGGCCCCCAGAAACGCCTGGCTGCAGTTGAGGCCCCGCAACTCGGTCAGGCAGTCGCCTGCGCAGGCCGCCGCCAGATCGCCGCCGGCACGGCCCGTGAACCGGCAGGGGTGTTCCTGGGCTGAGCGAACGTGGGTCGCCAGCGAGGAGTCGGGGCTGGGCTGGTCGAGGTATTGCATCCAGCGGACCTGAAGTCGATCGCTGCCCCAGGCCTGCGCCACCGCGGCCGACAGTCGCCGGACGCGGTCGAGGGGAACGAACTCCTGGTGAAAGGGATCGCAACTGATCTTCAGCCTGCGGACGCCCAGGCGGTCGAGGATCGCAAGCCGCTCCCTGATCAGGTCATCGGCCGTCGCCCAGAACGCGTTGGTCTCCACCAGGTCCACGGGTCCCAGGCGTTCTTCGTGACCTGCCTGGAGGATCTCCGCGAGACGATCCCACACGAGAAACGGCTCACCACCGGTGAGGTGGATCTTCGCAGAGTCTCCGGCGAGTGCCCTGAGCGATCGCCATACGCCCAGGGCCGTCTCCACGGGCATCAGTCCGCCCTTGTGGGGTGAGCAGTGGTAGTAGCAGAACCTGCAGGACGCCGGGCAGCGATAGGTCAGAAGCAGGCCCGCCGAGGTCCAGACCTTGAACTTGGGCTGGTCCCGGCTGGTGGACCGGTTGTAGGCGTTGTCCGAGAGATCCAGCATGTCGCCAGGTTACAGCCTGCCACGCAGGGAGTCCAGCCCCCATTCCTCCCAGGCTTTTCCCATTGAGCGTACAAGCGATATGGGCAACTCACCTCCTGTCTCCTGACGGGTCGCCATTGCCTTCACTTTTCGCGATTAACGCCTCACCCTTCTGTTTCCGGCTTCCACTGCATCCTGGTGTGGCAATTGCACAAGGAAGCCCTGACCAGGTTGCCGTGGCACATCTCTCCTGAAGTCTCTAGAACCCCAAAGGCATCGCTGTCCTGGAGAATTGAGAAGACAACACCATCGGGCTCGCGTCACACATGCCACGTTTCTCTCAAAGACACCGGCGATCGAGGTTGAATTGCGGCGGACTTGGCGATAGAAGATGGGTGCGTTTAGAATCGGGGCTCTTGGAAACGGGGTCTGTTGTGCCTCTGGTGACGTTCTACTTTCAGTTGCACCAGCCGTTGCGTCTCCACGTGGAGAAGGGAAAGTTCCTGTGGGAACAGAAGAACCGGGAGATCTTCCTGGAGGTCAGCCGGCAGTGCTACCTGCCTGCAATACGCCTCTTCACTGAAGTAGTGGCCCAGTATCGCCAGTTCAGCCTCTGCCTGGGTCTTTCGGGAACGTTCCTTGAGCAGGCGGAGCGATACGAGCCTGATGTGCTCGTGGCCCTGCACGAACTGCACGAGGTGGGCAAGGGAGGGGACCAGGTCGAGCTGCTCGACGAGACGTACTACCATTCCCTGGTCTCCCTGTTCCAGGATGAATCCAAGCAGGAGTTCCAGGAACAGGTGTCTCTGCACAGGCAGGAGCTGATCTCCCTGCTGGGGGTGAAGGCCACGGCCTTCCGCAATACGGAGCTGATCTACAGCAACGAGATTGCCAACATCGTTGCGGACATGGGTTACCAGGCCATGCTGTGCGAGCATCGCCACGAGGCCTCTCGATCCAGCGGGACGCAGCCGGGAGGCCATCGAGGGGTCTTTCAGATCAAGGGACGCACAGGCAAGCCCCGCAAGCTGACTGTGCTGGCCCGCCATCGCGATCTGAGCGACCGGGTTGGGGTGCGGTTTGGCCGTGCACCGATCAGCCCCGAGCGGTACGCGGCAAAGCTGGCCAGCGGCGATGGCCAGATCGTGCTCGGGTATGACTTCGAGCACATCGGTGAGCACATCAAGGCGGAGGCCGGCATCTTCGACTTCTGGCGGGAGCTGCCCAAGGCCCTGGCACAGCGCCCCCAGATCGAGGTGGTCAATCCCACCCGGATGGCGGACCGGTTCCGCGACGTCGAGTGCCCGGTCCTTGACGTGCCCGTGGCTTCCACCACCTCATGGACCGACGCAGACCAGGCGACGGGGCGATGGCTGGGGTCCTTCACCCAGCAGGAGCTGTTTGCAGACCTGCAATCCCTCGAGCCGGAGGTCAGGAAGGCCGGTGGGGCGCTGCTCCGCAAGTACCGCGTCCTGACCTTGTCGGATCATTGGTGCTATCTCGAAGAGGGACGAACCTCGGGCCGGTGGGGCCAGGAGATCGTCAGCCCCTATGGCTCACAGGCGGCGGCAGCATTCGTCCTGACCCGGGCCATGGACGACCTTCGTCAATCCGTCAAGAACTTCAACATCATCAAGTCTGCAGAACGGACCGCAGTCATCATCATCACGCCGGAGACCGCTCGCCTGCCTTCCGCGGGGATGGGGCAGTTCGCCCAGTACGTGTCCGGCAAGAGCGGGGGCATGGGCGAGGTGGTCTCTGCCTTGTGCAAGGGCCTGGCCGAGCGCAGGGTCCCGGTCCACCTGATCACCCTGAACCTGGCCAGGCGGTTCAGGGAGGAGGCGGGGCTGAGTGAGAGCGAGTGGGTCCAGAAGCGGCACCACATCGACCCCGAGAGCGTACACCTGGTCACCTCATCGCTCTTCGAGGACTGCCGAAGTGCCTACGACGGGAATCCCCTCAACAACGCAGCGGAGTTCCAGAAGCAGGTCGTGAACTCCTATATCACGGTCATCATGAGCCGCCACAAGGGGCGGGCCGTGCTGCACACCAACGACTGGATGGCAGGGGGGATCATCGCCGCCTATGCCAGTCTTCAGAGCATTCCTCTGCTGCACACGGTCCACAACACGCACACGGGGTGCATTCCCATCGACGCGTTCAGCGGCGTCAGTCTCCAGAAGGTCTGGGACCGGCTCTACCTGGCCCGCAGCTACGGCAAGGAGTGCGTGGATGCGCCAGGCCACGGCCATCAAGAACGCCGCCAAGGTGAGCTACGTCGGCCAGCGGTTCCTGGCCGAGGTGGTTAACGACCATTTCCTGGATCGACCCGTGGTGCCTCTGAGTGTCCGCAAGGAGACCAAGGCCAAGTACCAGTTCGGCAACGCCCTGGTCATCCCGAACGGCATCTCGCCGGACCTGTTTCCGGAGAATCAGTCCGAGGACCCCCACCCGGACCGACCCGGCCTGGCGAGGCGGTATGGGCCGGAGGACCCGGACCTGGTTGAGGCCAAGCGGCTGAACCTGGCCAAGTTCCAGAGGAAGATGGGGCTGGTCGTCAATCCCGATGCGATTCTCTTCTTTTGGCCGAGCCGGCTGGACCCCACCCAGAAGGGCGTCGAGCTCCTGGAGCAGATCATGCAGCGTTTCGTGGACGCCCATCCGGACGTCCAGATCGCCATCATCGGCGACCCCGTGGGATCGGACTCCACGCACGTCAACATCATAGGCCGGATCGCCTACACCTCCGGCGGACGCATCGCCTACCGCCGGTTCGACGAGGATCTCAGCGTCCTGGGATACGCGGCAGCCTCCGATGTCTTCGGCGCCTCGCTCTACGAGCCCTTTGGCCAGATTGACGTGGTCGGCAATATCTACGGGGCCATGGCGACGAACCGCGATACAGGGGGCTACGCCGACAAGATCACCCCGCTGAGCCTCCGGTCGTGGGGGGCGCCGGTGGATCGAGGCAACGGTGTGCTGTTCAAGGACTACAACACCCAGGGTCTGTGGTGGGCCCTGGACGTGGCTGTACAGCACCACCGGTTCTTCCGCTCCAACCCCGGCGAATGGGCCCGCCAGATGCAGCGGATCATGCGAGAGGCGAGAGACAACTGGAGCCTCGAGAACATGGTGGCCGGCTACGTGATGGCCTATGAACAGCTCAATGGAGGCAGGCCGCTGGTCTAGCCCACCACCCGGGGAGTGCAATGGACCGACGGTCACACAAGATCCAGGAGACCCTGCGACGAGGCGATCCCCTCTGGGCCATCATCGCTGTCCTGGCGTATGGGGCACTGGCCATCACCTTGTTTGGGCCTTCCTTGGGACAGGGCCAGACGGGGCGACTGGTGTGGCCTGCCAGTCTGGTAGTCGGCGGGATGGGGGTCTACGTGCTGGGCCGCAGATGGATCGTCTCCGTGCCGGCCTCTCTGGTCAGTGGGGCGATCTACGGTTTCGGCCCCCTGTCACTGTACGCGACCCGGTTCCACCCGCTGGCAGGCCTCCTGGTGGCAGGGATCCCCTGGATGTTCTGTCCGGCGGCCTTCTTCCGGGCCTGGATGCGGACACAACAGGGCCGGTCAAGGACGACAGTCGCCGGGCAATGGCTGCAATGGCCGCTCTTGATCCTGCCCTTTGGCGTGATCGCCTTGGCCATGGCTCTTCTCGGCAGGTGGCACCTGTTTCCCATCCCCTTGTACGGCAGTTCGCAGGGCGTGGACGGCTGGATCGGCTGGGTTGCGCCGGGACCTACGGCCGAGCACGGCAAGATGCCTGCGGGTCTGTACCACGTCCCTTGGGTGGGTCTGGCGACCGGGGCAGTGATGCTCATCAAGGCAAGGCGATGGCCCATCCTTGGCGCGGCGGGGGCCGCGGCTGTACTCGCCTTCCTGCCTCCAGTCCTCGGAACCAACCCTGTGATCTGGCTGCTGGTAGTCACCGCGTGGCTGGCGGTGGTGGCAGGGCTCGGTCTCGAAGGCCTGGTCCTGGCAGGTTGGGCTGACCGCACGTGGCTCTGGATCGGCATGGGCGTGCTGGCGGCGCTCTGCACGGCGACACTCGCTTGGGCAGTCTATCAGGAACCAGTCGCAGCATGGTCAGGCGACGCGCCGCTGATCCACAGCTTCACCATGTACGGTGTGGGCGTGGCTGCCATGGGCCTGATGTTGGCTGCTGCACAGCTCAAGATCCGCGTGTCCGCCCTCCGCCAGGCAGCGCTCTACGGTGCAGCCGGCCTCGACATCGTCCTGTCCGCCAGGGTGCTGGCGGACCTGCTCCTCTGAGAGAGGGGGCAAGAGGCAAGAAGCAGGAAGTAAGAAGCAGGCTAGATCCGACCTGCTGTCGCGGTGGAGAGGAGAACCGAAGGAGTTTCTTGCCGCGAATAAACGCCAATACACGCGAATGGCTGCCGCCGGTTCCGATAGGTTGGGCCTGTTCGTGGGATCGCCGTACGCGACGCTCCGCGTCTACCGGAAGGTGTTGCCTTCCGGGTGATCTGCGCAGGTCCCCGCTTGGTCAAGCCAGCTTGCCCCGCGTGGACCTGCTTGCTCACATGCGTACGGCTCAGACTGTGTGCGGGAGTCCCATCCTACCTCAATTCGGCGTCTCCCAGAGACGCCCTACAGACTACGCGTGCCGCTTACCGCGTTACGCTTAGCGATTGCCTGAGCCGCCGGATCAAGGCCGAGGCACGGCGAAGCCGTGGATCAGGCGGCGGAGCTTCGAATACGTCAAGACTTACGCCCCCGCGCCAGCATTCGCGTCTATTCGCGTTCATTCGCGGCAAAAAAAACAAGAACACCTCCCGACCAGTCGCCAGTTCTGCTGGACGAGATAACCCAACGCGGAAGTGCCATGAAAGAGGAACGCCGAGGACAAACGGGGCCGAGAACGCAGCAGCCGGACAACAGGACCGCTCAGAACCGAAGGCTTGTGAGAAATGCAGGCTAGAACCCGAAGGTCTCGCGGTCCACGTGGCTGACAAAGAAGCGGCCGTCGTTGCGCATGAAGTTGAGGACCCCGTCCAATTGCTCATCCACGAAGCGCCGGTCGTTGGAGACCACGGCCAGGCCGATCACTGCCATCTGCTTGCTGTCTTGCAGGTCCACCTCTGAGACCGAGACGTTGAACCGGCTCTGGAGCCGGCCGATCACGCCCTTGACGATGCTCCGCTTCTCTTTCAGGGACGCGATCCCGGGCATGGCCAGGTTGGCAGACATCACACCGATGATCATAGTCGAGACCTAGAAGCCAGAATACAGAATCCAGAAGACAGGAACAACACATACTACACCGGCGTGTCGGTTTCCCTTTTCTGGCTTCTGGCTTCTGTATTCTCAGTTACGGATTCGCCTTTCCGGGCGAGGGCAGGGCGGCCTTCCAGTTGGTCGCGTCGTTGCCGTACCGGTCGCTGCGGATGCGAGTGAGGGAGTACCCCGTTCCATCCGCATCCCTGGGCCACGGGTCGCTGCCGGTAGGATGCGATCCGTCGCTGTAGACCACGCGGTCCACCCGGACCCATCCTATCGTGCCGAAACCGTCTGTGTCAAAGGCCTTGGTCAGGTCCAGCTTCGCAGTCGAGTTGTCGAGCTTGCCGCCTGTCCACTCCAACACCGCCGTGCCAGCAGGCACGGAGTAAAGGCTCTTGAAGACCGTGAGCTTCTTGACGAGCAGGATGTACTGTCCCGGAGCCATAGTCACGTCGGAGACGCCGGAGAAGCTCAGCTCGATGCCCGGCTTGTCAGGATCGTCGGTGAACCACCAGGCCAGCTTGGCTGCGGCGTCATAGAGCGTCACGGGATCACTGCTGATGTTGAGCAGCTCCACGAATTCGCCGTCGCCGGACCCGGCCGGGTTGTACATCACCTCATTGATCACCACAGGCCCCACCTTCGGATAGGTGTTCGCGGCCCCCGGTGTAGTCTCGCTCATGCTGATGAAGTGGACGTCGCCGTCAGAGCGGGTGTACCGGCCGAACGACACGCCCCTCTCGGATGCGCCGAAGTCCACGCGCTCGGTGTAGCTGGTTGGCTGCCCTGCGTAGCCAGAGGTCAGCACGACCACGTCGCCGGCCTCGCTCAGGGCGAAGGCGGAGAGGCTTCCGGGTGCGCTGGGGTTGCCGAAGCTGATGTTCTCATAGAACACGACGTAGCCCTTGGCAGGCACGACGGTTCCACTGGGGATCTGGTATCTGGCGGGGTCGTTCTCGTTGTCGCTCAGGAACCAGCCGCCGATGGAGATGGGCAGGTGTGTGGTGTTGCATAGCTCGATCCAGTCCGGCGCAGCCTCGTGCGAATGGGCCAGGGCCTCGTTGATGACGATGCTTCCTGCGGCAGGGACGTCGGCAGGGTCCTCCTTGCCCGGCGAGCCTCCCAGCAGGGTGCTGGTTCTCCAGGCCGCGGACGTGGACCAGTCGACTGTACCGGCCGTCGCGGAGGAGGTGGCGACCAGGGAATAGCCCGGCCCCTGCGTTTCGGGGTACCAGGTCGGATCATAGCTGAGCCGCACAATGGTCAGACCGCGACTATCCGACAGCGTGATGGATTCCCCCGCGTTGTCCAACCGGCCCGTGAACTGGCCCGCCACGGGAAGGCCCTTGCCATAGATGGACTCGAAGGCCGTCCGATCCTTGACCACGACCGCGTACTGGGCGGGACTGAGGGTCATCGCGCCGAAGGTGAACTCGATGCCCTCCGTGAACCGGACTCCGGCCAGGTCGATTGCGCTGGGGCCGATGTTCTTGATCTCCACGAATTCCGCGTTCGGATGGCTGGTGGGCGGCTCCGCGGGAAAGGCCAGGATCTCGGTGATCCTCAGGCCGTCGATCTGGCGGGTGTCCAGAGGTGCGCCGGCGGTGAATTGGACGGGCGAGGACCAGTGGCTCCACCGACCGGTGTTGTCCTTCATCCGGACGCGGACACGATAGACGTGACCTACCTGCAGTCCCGTCCCGGGGATGGTCACATCGGCCTTGTAGGGCGTGATCTCGGGGCTTTGCCACAGGGCCTGCACCTCGTACTTCCGGGTCGAAGGGTCGTACTGCGGTCCGTTGACGTCGGAGAACTCCGCGATCCTCCAGGCTATGGCGCCGAAGGTGCCTGCGCCCTGGGGATCGCTGAATGCGCTGGCCTTGAACGTCAGACTGTCCAGCGGGCAACCGGCCGGCCCTGTGTACGTCACGGTCGGCGTGTTCGGGATGGCGCCGGCGTCGCCCTCCTGGCTGGCGATCTGGTCGAGGACGGCCGTCTGACCGCCTTGGGGGACAGCGCCCGTGCCGTTCGGACTGGACCAGGTCTGGTTGCCAACCCAGGCGAATTGCTTCATGTCCGCCAGCTTGTCCTCCATGGACAGCGTGAACGTGTTGTGCTGGCCCGCGTCGTAGGCCCACTGGGGCACGCCCGTCCAGCGATCCTGGTCGGCCAGGGCAAAGAGGCCGATCCCGGAGGCCAGGTCGTCCAGAAGGGGATCGATCGTCTCCGGATTCCAGAGCAGGTCCCGCAGCTCCCGCACCTGGCTGCGGAACTGCGTCTTCAGGGCCGTCAGGCCGCCCGCGTTGGCGGTGTGGGGCAGGCCGTCGATGCCGGCCGGCTCCAGGGCCTTCCAGGCCATCGTCAGCCCGGCATTGGCGGTGGGGCCCCAGGTCAGCGTCGCGTCATAGGGCAGGTACCACGCTGATCCGTAGGCGTTGGCGCCCGTGGAATCAGGCGAGAAATAGAACGCGACGTTCTCGTCCTGTCCCGATCCCGCCACGTCATAGTGGCGGACCGCCTCGGCCACGGCGAGGTAGCGGAAGAAGGCGTCGCAATCCACCCAGCGGCCCAGCTCGGCCTCGGTCTTGCCCGGCACGACCTGGTTCCCGAGGTTGGCCAGGTCAGAGCCGTCGGTCACCGCCGTGCGGCCCTGGATGCGCTCCATCTGGGCCGTCTTGCCTGCGCCTGCAGGCAGAGTGTAGAGATTGCCGTCCGCGAGATTTCGCTCGGACAGGAACCGGCTGTCATAGGGCTCCACGGCCAGAAACAGGCCCCAGAAGTCACCGTGATACTGGTCCGGCGTCTCCTGTTCCCCGTCGACCACCCTGAAGTGAAACCAGTGTGTGTCGCGGCAGGGGACCCCGATGAGCTGCCAGAGGATCGAATTGGCCGTCTCCACGAGGCCGAAGTTGCCCTGTTGGAGCGAGACGTTCTCCTCTTGGGCCGTGCGGTCGTCGAACATCCTGCTGATCTGGAGGTCCTGCCAGTTCTGCCCGTAAAGGCGGCCGTACCGATCCCTTGCCTGAAACGCATGGGCCCGGTTGAAGTGGATCCTCATGCTCCTTTTTCCAGAGAGGGCGTATCGGTCGCCTCCGTCGAGCCGGAACAGGACGTGGTCGTACACCTGGCCGTCGAAAACCAGGGCTCCTTCCCAGTTGAAGGCCTGCCCGGCGGCAACGCGATCGGCGGGGATGCGGTCGCTCTCCTGGTAACCCGTGCACTGGGCCAGGTCCTCAGCCCGCGTGATCAGGTGGTAGACCGGAAGGGTCTCCAGTACCTCGGGGCTGTAGGTATGCGGGCTGCCCAGCGCGGAGTGGGTGTCTGCCACGTAGGCGGGCAGACCGTCGTAGACCCAGAAGGCAAAGTTGAGGGCGCCGTCATCCTCATAGGGAACGGTGATCGAGACGGAGGCGGGCGCCAGGTCTGCAGCCGTGATGCGATAGCGAACCAGGGTCCGATGGGGTTGGCCCGGGAGGGCCGCGGTGAATATCCCGTCCGAGGCCGTGGCATCCGCCCCTGTTCCATCGTCGAACATCCTGATGACCGTCCAGCGGCCTGGGTCGTCGAGGTCAGGATTCTTCTGCATGGCGGTGCTGGCGTCTCGCTCGAGCGTTGCGAGCGGGACCGGCAGCCACGCCGGTATGTAGTGGCCCGGCTGGACGGTCTGGTAGGCAAGTGTCACTGAGCCCACGCCCTGGGGATCGGTGACCTTGGCAGTGACCACCACGGACCTGCCGGCCCCGGGCTCCTGGGGCGAGTGATCGACTTGTCGAATCTGGGGCGGTGCGTTGGACAGCCGGACGCTGTTGGCCGCGCCTGGCGTCCCGGCGCTCGTCAACGAGGCCCGCCAGCTTCCACCAAGGCCATTGTCGAGTGAGGCGTTGATCAGCTCGATGGACCGGCCGGCTCCGCCCGTGGGCCACGGGAAGCCCAGCTTGTAGTCCACCTGGTCCACGGTCCGGCCCGATGCGTCCCGCAGCACGATCCGCGCGCCGCGGCCATCCAGGCGGCCCGCGAGAGGGCCCTGGCAAGACAGGCCGGTCTTGCGCTGCAGGGCCGCAGGATCTGCAGCAACCACCAGATACCCGCCCGGCTGGACCACCACTCCCTGCGCAAAGCAATAGGACAGATCTTCGTCGAGGCACCAGCCATCAAGGCCTATAGGATTGGCGCCTGCGTTGTACAGCTCGACGAACTCGGTACGGTCGGCCGCGGTCACAGGCTCATAGCAGATCTCATTGATGACCATGGCCGGCCCGGCCGATGTCTGCCCCATGGAACAGACCGGGCTGGCCACCAAGGCAGCAAGGCCCAATGCCCATGTACAGAGAAGCCCCCCAGACCGTAACGGCATGCGAGAATTTCCTATCTCCGTCTCCTCGACGGAATCACAACCCCACAGCACCCAAAGTGTTGAAACACATGCAGGTCACTACTATTGTACCAAATTCAAACCCTCCAGGTCAAACCAAGTTTCGGGGTGGCTTGGCCCTGGCCCACCTGTCTTTTCTCGGCCATCCAGGAAAATGCTGCCACCCCCGCGCCCAAAAGAGGTGTCCCGGACGTATTGATGTGATATAATGAAACAAAGTCCATGGGGCACGTGGGCCGCAACCAGTGGTGCTGTCCTGTGTCGATGGAGACGGGTTTGGAGATGGCCATGAGAACAACCCTGACAGGCTCGCCAGATCGTTCAGCCAGATCCTCTGGGCGGACGCCCGGGTTCACCCTGATCGAGCTGCTCGTCGTGATAGCCATCATCGCGGTCCTGATGGGCGTGCTCCTGCCCGCCCTCGGCCTGGCACGGGACCACGGCCGCAGGGCCCGGTGCATGGGCAATGTAAGGTCGCTCTCCATCGCCTGGTTCACGTACCAGGTGGATAGCGGCGGAGCCTTGGTCGGAGGCAACGTGCCCAGCTATGGGTCGAACGCTCCTGTGTTGACCTCCACGGAGGACTGGGTGCAGCCGCCGCAGGACGTCGGCCACAAGTACACGGGGGGCTCCGACCCGACGATCCAGGATGAATGGAGGGGCATCCAGCGGGGGGCCCTGTATCCGTACATAAAGAACGTGGATGTCTACCGGTGCGCCGCAGACACCCGTAAGCGGACCAAGCTGGCGACCTTCCGCAGCTACTCGATCGCCGGCGGCATGAATGGAGAGGAGCGATTCGGCTACACGCAGCGGGCCATCCGGAAGTACACCGAGGTCCGCAGTCCCTCGACCAAGTACGTGTTTGTCGAGGACTCAGATCCCAGGTTGTGGAGCATGGGCTCCTGGATCGTCAGTCCCACTGGAGACAACTGGGCAGACCCTCTGTCCATCTGGCACAAGAAGAGGAGCGCCCTGGGTTGGGCGGACGGCCATGCAGAGGTCCATCGCTGGGTGGACCCCCGCACCGTCGAGATGTCCGACAAAGGCCAGTTCGGCGCGAATCAACCCGGCAATGAAGACCTCCAGTTCATGCAGAAGGGATATCAACTGAGGGGCTCCAAGTAAGGCACGACCCATCCGGGCCATGGCCCGTCTCCTGCGTCCCCCCGAGTGCCTGCCCCTGGGCGCCGCATGAGTCGTTCGTCCCCCGAATGCAGTCCCGCCCCATGTCCACAACTAGCCCGCATTTCTCACGAGGCTTCGGACGGTCGGGGCGGAAGTGAGGCTGTGAACTTGAGTTGGTGCGTTTGAAAGGTAGACGCATCTGGGACAGGCTGTTCTGAGCGCGGCATGTTGGCCGGATGCAAGGCCGCAGGTCTCGTTTGCCCGGAGGCGTACCCAGGGCGGTACGTCGAGGACAAACGGGACCGAGAACGCAGCAGCCGGACAACATGCCGCGCTCAGAACCGAAGGCTTGTGAGAAATGCGGGCTAGGGCTCCATCGCTACGGAGTAATGCCGGAGAAGCGGGTCAAGCAAGAGCCTAAATCATCCGATATGCACGTGGTACAGGAGACGTGCATCGCGAGGAGGCGAACCGCGTATTGTCCGATAAAAGGGGAGACCGGAATGGTTCATCTGCGCGTCGTTCAGACCCTACTTGGGGTGGCTACAGTACTCACGGCAGTGACCCCGATCGAAGCGGACAGCCTGATCATGTCCCACGGCTGGAGCGTGAATCCGGCAGGAGGCAAGGCGGCCGCCGACGAGGCGGCTGCCTTGATGGCACAGAGGCTGGAGCATCCCAAGTTCATCGTTCTCTACACGACCGCCGACTACGGCGAACAGGCCACAGCCCAGACGCTCCGCAACCGCTTCCCTGACGCCAAGCTCTTCGGCATGAACGTCTACAGGGGGGTATTCTCGTCGGATGGGCTCCACCTCGGGAAGAAGGGGTCTCTGGCCATCATGGGATTCTCCGGCGCCGATCTCCGACTTGGCCTCTGTGCCAAGGCCGTGACGGACGGGGCAGATGTGGAGGCCCTGGCCAGAACAGCGGTTCGGGAGGCCGCCGAGAACGCGGGCTATTCGCTCGAAACCAAGCCCTCGGTCATCCTCCTGGGCGCGACCAAGGGCAAGGAAGACGCCATTGTCCGAGGAGTCCATGATGCCCTGGGAGACGAGATCCCCCTGGTCGGCGGGACGCCCTGCAACGACCTCTTCGCCCAAGGGTACGTCATCGAGAACGAGCGAATGCTCAAACCGGGCTTGATCGTGGGATTGGTCTACACATCAGAGGTGAAGGTCGGGGCGTCCTTCTACTCCGGCTTCGTGGGCAAAAAGAAGTCGGGAAAGATCACAGCCGGAGACGGACGGCTGCTGCGGGAGATCGAAGGGCGGCCTGCCTTGGAGGTCTACAGGCAGTGGGCAGAGGGACGTCTCGATTCGATCGACTGCTCCAAGCAGAGCGTCCTGGTGATGTCCAATGCGGTATGCCCGCTGGCCAAGGCCATCCAACTGCCCAATGGGCAGATGCGGTACATTCCGGTTCGTCCCTGGCGGTTCAATCCGGACGGCTCGCTGGACATGGGAGGAGACATCCACCACGGAGACACGATCTACTACGTGGAAGGCAACACCCGGGCGCTGCGGGAGAGGGCTGGAGCGGTGACCATCGAGGCGATGGTCAGCGGCCGGATCAAGACTGCGGAGGTGGCGGGGGGCCTGCAAATCTATTGTGCGGGTGCGGTCAAGACTCTTGGATTGGGCGAGGGAGATGAGCCGGCCAAGATGGTGGCTGAGATACAGAAGGCGATGAAGCACAAGCCCTTCATCGGAGGCTTCACCGCAGGCGAGCAAGGCGCCATCCCGGGCTACGGCTATTTCCATGGCAATCTGATGAGCGCCATGGTCGTCTTCTCGCACCAGCCAACCCCCGGGACGCGAGTCCAGGTCGCGACGGCCCCTTGATTGGCTAGTCATCTGCATTTCGGAGGGCCCTCCCCCATGATGCGAATCACACTGAAGACCCGGGTCTTCATGCTGGTATCGATACTCGTGCTCTGCTCGATGCTGGCCCTCTCCTATTTCCTCCTGCAGGACGTCACAGACCGGCTTAACGAGAACTTCCAGGCAAGGGGTTCTGTCATCGCCAGCTACTTCGCCCGCAACTGCGTCAGCGGGATCGTGATCGAAGACGAGGACAGTCTGGACCGGACTCTTCGCCGACTCTTCGACATCAAGGACATTGTGTACGCCGGCATCTACAATGCCGAGGGCACAAGGCTGGCCTCCCACTCCACCTTGCCGGTCGACGAGGGGGCGGTCCATGATCCCGGTGTCTCATCTTCTTCAGTGAGGGTGACCCCGCTGCTCGCCGGAGAGAACCGCCTGGTCCCCGTCGTGTGCTTCGAGACGGACGTCAAGGACGAGGATGGCCGGATGATCGGAAGCGTCCACGTGGGGATCAGCCTGGAGGGCATCCGGGCCCAAGTCCGGCGCATGGCGGTTCGCGCAGCGGCCCTGCTGGCCGTGTTCATCGGGATCAGCTTCGTGGCCACCTTTGTGGTCGCCAACAGCATCGTTCATCCGATCAAGTCCATGACTCGGGTATTCGGGCTCATCACGGGCGGCGATCTGGACCACCCGATCGACACCTGCCGGCAGGACGAACTCGGCAGTCTCGCCGTGAACTTCGCGGCGATGCGGGACTCGGTCCGACAGAAGATACAGCTCCTTCAGGCAGAGGTGGCCGTGCGAACGCAGGCCGAGGAGGAACTGGCCAAGCATCGGGACCACCTGGAGGAGCTCGTCCGCGAGAGGACGACGGAGCTGTCCAGAACCAATGAACGGCTCACCGAGGAGGTGACGCAGCGTCAGCGATCCGCCCGACTGATCGACGGGCTGAACCAGTTGAAGGAGGACCTCCTGCGGTCGGCCGGTCTGGAGGACAAGCTCGGGCGGATCACAGAGGCGACACAGACGCTGTTCCAGGCGGACTTCGTCCGGATCTGGCTGGTTCGGCCCGGCGACCTCTGCGAGAGCGGCTGCGTCCACGCCGAGGTCGCCGCGGGGCCGCACGGGTGTCGCCATCGGGACCTGTGTCTTCACCTGGTGACCAGCTCGGGCCGGTACACCCACATCGACGGCAAGGTCCATCGGCGGGTACCCTTCGGTTGCTACAAGATCGGCCGGGTGGCTTCCGGCGAGATGCCCCGCTTTGTCACCAATGACGTGACCCACGATGAACGGGTCCACAATCACCAGTGGGCCGCGGACCTGGGCCTGGTCAGCTTCGCGGGCTACCGCCTTCTGTCCGATGAAGGGACCCCGATGGGCGTCTTCGCCCTGTTCAGCCAGCATCCGGTCTCAGACAAGGAGGCGGCCCTGCTCGAGGCCGTGGCTAGCACCATCGGCCAGGTCATCCAGACGTCCCGGGCCGAGGAGGCCATGCGGAGGGCCAAGGACCAGGCAGAGGCGGCCAGCCGCACCAAGAGCGCCTTTCTGGCCAGCATGAGCCATGAGATCAGGACCCCCATGAACGCCATCATTGGCTTCAGTGACATGCTGACGGATGGCCCCCTGACCGCAGACCAGCGGAGGCACATCCAGATCATCAGAGACTCCAGCAGGTCACTCCTGAGCCTGGTCAACGACATCCTGGACTTCTCCAAGATCGAGGCGGGCAAGATGAGCATCGAGAAGGTGGACTGTTCCCTGGGACAGGTCCTCTCCTCGTTGGAGGCCATGATGGCGGCAAAGGCCAGAGAGAAGGGAATCGAGCTACGGATCATCGAGAACTCCGTGCTGCCGGCGTGCCTGCATACCGACCCCGTCCGGCTGAGCCAATGTCTGCTCAACCTCGTCAGCAATGCCGTGAAGTTCACGGAGCGAGGCCACGTGCACCTCAACGTCTCGCTGGAGAGCCCCTATGACCGGCCCAGCATTCGCTTTGACGTCGAGGACACGGGGATCGGCATTCCCAAGGAAAAGCAGCAGCTCATCTTCGAGTCTTTCTCGCAGGCGGACAGGAGCACGACCCGCAGGTACGGCGGCACGGGACTGGGACTGACCATCACCAAACAGCTCACCGAGCTGCTGGGCGGCCAGTTGACCGTTACGAGCGAACAAGGACGGGGATCCATGTTCTCGTTAGTCATCCCCGTGGGTCTGGACGCGACCCGGCAGCCCCTGTTGGACCGCAGCCGTACGCCGGACCACGAACAGGCGGTTCAGAAGGCCACCCCTGCGACCTTCTCGGGCCGGGTCCTGGTCGCTGAAGACGTGGAGGCCAATCAGGTGTTGATGACCTTGCTGCTGACGAGGATGGGACTAGAGGTCGCTGTGGCCGAGGATGGCTACCAGGCCGTGGACAAGGCCCTGCGCGAGTCCTTCGACCTGATCTTCATGGACATCCAGATGCCGAACCTCAATGGCTATGAGGCCACCCAGGCCATCCGGCAGCAGGGCAAGACCCTGCCGATCGTGGCCTTGACGGCCAATGCCATGAAGGGGGATGACCAGCAATGCATCAACGCAGGCTGCAGTGCCTACCTGGCCAAACCCATCGACCGTACGGATCTCCAGAACACGCTGGCCAGGTACCTCCGCCCTGGGAAGGAATGCCCGGCCCCGGCCACGTCACCATCCGCGCCCCCCTGCGACGGGCCGGCTGTGGCGCAGCCGTCTTGTGGCAGGCAGGATGGGCCGGATGTCCGGCAGATCATCAACTGGGATCGACTCATGGACCGGCTGGGCGACGAGGCCATCGTCAGGGAGGTCATCCCGACGTACATTGAGAGTGCCAGAGAGCGATTGGCAGCGATGACCGATGCACTGCGATCCGCTGACTGCCAGGCCGTCGCCTCACACGCCCACGCCCTGAAGGGCGTCGCCAGAAACCTGAGCCTCGAACGGCTGTCGAATGCGGCGGCCCAGATGGAGTCTGCAGCACGAAACCAGGACATCGAGACTGCCACACTCTCGCTGAACGAGGTGACCAAGCAGGTCAACGAGGTGCTGGCCGTGCTCTCCAGGCCTGACTGGATTGAAGCCGCGAAGGCCGGTTCGGCATAGGTGGCGAGTCACCACATTCGCCTCCGCCGGATACTAAGGGCCTTAAGGTGTGATCGCCCATTCGCGGCGCAGCCGCATCTCTCTGGCCCCTGGCCCATTCTCGTGGTATGATAGCATCCATGGCGGTTTGGATGATCCTGTCTCTGGTGCTGACGCTTGCAGGTACGGCCAGGCCTGGCGTGACCCATGGCTGCGTGACCTTCACGGGTGCTGCCGACGTCTCTGCAGTTGCAGCGATAGACGCAAACCTGATCGCTGTGGCAGATGACGAGGACGACACCCTGCGAGTCTACGCCGTCACCGGCGGGGGGGCCCGGGCCACTCTGGACTTGACGGCATTCCTTCAGGTCGATCCTCGCCATCCCGAGGCCGATATCGAGGCGGCTGCACGGCTGGGCGATCGGATCTACTGGATCGGCTCGCACGGAAGGAACAAGGACGGCAAGCCGCGGCCTGGCAGGGGCAGTCTCTTCGCGACAGATGTCCGTGCAGATGCCAATGGTGTCTCCCTGAGACCTGTGGGCCAGCCCTGCAAGACCCTGCTGGTCCGGCTGCTTGCAGCCGAGTCCTTGAAGGGGCTGGGCCTGGAGGAGGCCATCGGCGTCGACCAGTTGCAGGTAGGCAAGAAGAAGAAAGATGCCCGGAGGCTTGCACCAAGGAGGAAGGCCTGAACATCGAAGGCCTGTGTGGATCGGCGGACGGCAAGAGGCTGCTGATCGGCTTCCGCAATCCGATCCCCAAGGGAAAGGCCCTGGTCGTACCCCTGGAGAATCCGGCCGCTGTGATCGACCGGGGTGAGCCTGCAGTCATCGGCCGGCCGTTGCTGTGGGACCTGGGTGGGCTGGGCATCCGGGACATGGATTACGTTGTGGGCCTTGGGGCATATTTCATCATCGCGGGTCCGCAGAACGAGGAGAAGAGATTCGCCCTGTACCGCTGGACAGGCGACCCGGGTCAGCCGCCGGTCATGGTCAAGTCCGACCTCGGCAAGGGCTGTCCCGATCTCACGCCCGAGGCAGTGGTCGGCTTTGGAGCGAGGCCCGATCTCCTGGTCCTCAGTGATGACGGTACACGCAAGGTAGAAGTCACGGGTCCGCAGGACTGCAAACCCGGCATGCTGCTGCCGGACGGAAGGTGCCTCAACAAGTCCCTGCTCAACGTGGATCGCAAGACCTTCAGGGGACTGTGGGCGCCAGTGCAGCGATAGTCTCTAGCCCGCATTTCTCACAGGCGCACCCACTCAAGTCCACAGCCTCACTTTCGCCCCGACCGTCCGAAGCCTCGTGAGAAATGCGGGCTGGGGATTTTCCTCATTTCCGCACAGGCCGACGGCCTCCCGGCTATAATGAATGTTCTCTGTGCTATGCTGGATGGACCCGGGATGGCGGGTCCGCCTGCGAGGAGATCGGCGAGCCTGGCTGGTGGCAGGCAGCGCACGTCACGCGTGAGGGTGGAGCTTAGGAGGAATAGGATGAAGTGGCTGCGCTGCACCCCTGTGCTGCTCGTAATGCTGATCGTCGGGACACCTGAGGGATGCTGTGATCAGGTCGTGTTCAGCGAGATCATGTTTCATCCCTCGTCCGGCCAGCCAGAGTATATCGAGATCAGCAACAGCACGGCCACGCCGCTGGACATCGTTGACTGGAAGCTGTCAGGCGGGGTGGACTACACCTTCCCGGCGTTCTCACCCCTGGAGAATCCTGACGCTGCCTTCCTCAAGCCCTATGAGCGAATCCTGCTGGCGGATGTCAACGAGGCCTCGCTGCGGGCCGCGTACCCAACCCTCCCGGCCGACGTCCGGGTCTTTGGCCCCTGGACCGGCAGCCTCAAGAACTCGGGCGAGCGAATCACCCTGAGGGACAAGAACGGTGCCTTGGTCTGCACGGTGAGGTACGAAGGGACGTGGTGTCCGGCAGCGGACGGCGCAGGCTACTCCCTCGTGATCAAGAACGCAGACAAGGCCATCGATGACTGGCGGAACTGGACCTTTGGCAGCCGCAGGGGCGGCACGCCGGGGACTGCCGAGACAGAGGACACCGTCACGTCCATCGCCAACCCGGAGATCAGCCTGGCGACCACCGGCGTCCCGTACGTGACGTACGGCGACACGTGGAAGTACAACGACAAGAACGTGGATCTCGGCACTGCCTGGCGGAGCCCTTCGTACGACGACAGCGCCTGGCCCCAGGGCCCGGGCCTGTTCGGCTTCGAGATCGCGGCCCTGCCTTCACCGGGGATCCGGACGGGATTCACCAACTCCCAACAACTGACCTACTATCTGCGGACGCGGTTCACCTACAACGGGACCATTGCAGGGGCGAGGATCACGATAGACCAGGTCCTGGATGACGGGGCCGTGTACTACCTCAACGGCGTGGAGCTCGGCAGGTCCGGCGTGGCCGCCGGCACGGTCACCTTCGCGACTGTGACCGATCGTACGGTCAGCGACGCAGCAGAGGAACTGGCGGTCATCACGAGCGACGGATCCAGCCTCGTCAAGGGCACGAACGTCCTGGCTGCGGAGGTCCACCAGATCAGCACCTCCAGCAGTGACGTGGTCTTCGGCATGCAGTTGAGCATCTCCGCGCCCGTCCAGGCCAGCCTGCTGATCAACGAGGTGCAGCCCGGCGCAGCAGGGGTCGGCTTTGTGGAGTTCTACAACCCCGGCGCGACTCCCATCAACCTCCGCGACGACTATCTCACGAACGACCCAGCCAATCCAAAGAAGTACCGCATCGCGAGTGACGTCGTCGTGCCCGCGGCCGGCCTGGCCTCTGTCGGCTTCACCGAGTCGAGTCTGGCTGCCTCCAATCCCCTGAAGGTCTACCTGGTCGCCGCTGACGGGGCAACCTTCGTCAATGCCATCAGTGCAAGCCTGCCTTCGCAGGGCTGCTCCATAGGCCGCAAGCCCACAGGCGGCAGCTCGTGGTACGTCTTCACGGGGCCGACCCGTGATGCGCCGAACAACAGCCTGTCTGGGATCGCAGCGGCTGTGCGCCTCAACGAGGTTCACTTTGCGGGCAGCAAGACCGCAGACTGGGTGGAGCTCTACAACGGCAGCATTGAATCGATCAGCCTCCAGGGCCTGTTCCTCTGCTCCAAGCCTGACCTCTCGAACAAGGTGGCACTGGCCGGTTCGATCCCCGCGGGTGGGTTTGCGAGCAGTGCGGTGGCCTTCCCGGTCTCCGGCGGGGCAGTGACCGTGTTCCTGGTCAATGCAGGCGGTTCGATACTCTCTGCAAAGACCCTCAGCCGGCCGAGCCTGGGCGACTCCGTGCAGGCCCTTCCGCAGGGATCGGACGAGTGGTATGCAGCAGCCGCGGCGACGCGAGACGCGACCAACGCCCCGGCCCGGAACACCAGTGTGGTGATCAATGAGATCCTGTATGACCCACCCTCCGGGGAACCCACGGCCGAGTTCGTGGAGCTCTACAACCGGGGCACCGCCAGCGTGGACGTTTCAGGCTGGAGGTTCGTCGAGGGGATCGACTTCACGATTCCCGCAGGCGCCTCGATCCCAGCCAACGGCTACCTGGTCGTGGCCGCAGACGCGACGTGGATGCAGGACACCTATGGCGACATCCCCGTGGTGGGTGACTTCACCGGCCACCTGACCAATGACGGCGAGCGGGTCCGCTTGGTCGACGCATGGGGCAACCTGGTCAACCAGGCGGACTATCGGCCGGGCGGCAACTGGCCGGACCTGGCAGCAGGCGGAGGCAGCAGCATGGAGCTCCGCAATCCCTGGATGGACAACACCCTGGCCTCTGCCTGGCTGGACAGCGACCAGTCCAGCTCCACGGAATTCCAGCACTACAGTTGCTCCGACGTGTTCCGCCAACTGACGGCCGTCGGACAGCAGACGGACTTCAAGGAGCTGCACCTGACCCTGACGGGCGAGGGCCATGTAATCCTGAGGAACATCCAGATACGGCAGAACGGCACCGGAGCGAATCTGATCGCCAACGGCGACAAGATGTCCACGGATGGCAAGAGCGCCAGCGGCTGGCTGGCCCAGGGTACCCACTGGGCCACCACCATGGATGGCGCAGACCTGCACCTCATCTCGGACGGCCATGGCGACAACCGGGCCAACCGGGTGGAGATCGACGCCACCGGGATGCTGCAGGGCCGGACCTACGAGGTGAGCTTTGACGCCAAGTGGGTGTCGGGCGACTCTCGCCTGATTGTGGACACCTTCGATCACAGCATCGCCACGAGCATCTCTCTGCCTGTGCCCACGGCCCTGGGGACGCCCGGCGAGCAGAACTCCAGCTTCATCGAACAGCCGGGGCCCCAGTTGGATGGTCTGATGCACGATCCAGCAGTGCCCGCGCCAGGCCAGGCCGTGCGAGTGACCGCGCAGGTTGTGTCGCCGAGGCCCTCGCTCAACATCAAGCTGTACCATCGGCTGGACAACAGCAGCGGCCAAGGCACCTGGGCCAGCAAGGCCATGGTGGATGACGGCACCTCGGGCGACCCGCAGGCAGGCGACGGCACCTACACCGCAACCCTGACGGAGTATGGCCAGGCGAACCAGGTGGTGCAGTTCTATGTGCTCGCCTCCTATCCCAACGGTGATCTGGCCTACAGCCCCAAGCTGGGGCCTGACCGACCGGCCCTGTACGCGGTCGACACGCCCACGCCCGCAGGCCGCCTCCGCAGGATGCGATTCGTGGTTTCTGCCCTGGACGTGCAGGCCATGGCCAGTGGCAACGGTTCGGCCCCGGTCTACGGCTATGCGTTCCCCCGGCTGTCCAATCACTCCTTCAACGCCACGCTGATCGTCAACGAGAAGGACGTCTTCTACAACTCCGGCATCCGGCGATCGGGCAGTCCCTGGACCCGCGGCGGCAGCATGGACCGAGCCAAGTTCGAGATGCCGCAGGACCAACCCTTCAGGGGCAAGTCGAAGCTGGTGTACCGGAACTACGACGTGGGCTGGTGGAGCCACGACCGCATGTCCCGCTATTGGCTGTACCTGCTCGGAAACCCGGCCAATGAGAACGAGTTCATCCTGGTCCACGTCAACGCCAGCGACTACGGGGTCCGGGAGGAGATGGAGCCCTACGGCAACGACTTTCTCAATCGCGTGTACGAGAACGGCAGCCAAGGCGAGCTCTACAAGATCGACGACGAGTGGTGGTTCACGGACGACTGGTCCCAGCAGCCCAGCCGCAACGCGGACTGGAGCTACAAGGGCACGGACAACCCAGGACGATACCGCAGCGAGTGGATGAAGCGGAGCCGGGAGAACGAGGACGACTACAGCAGCCTCATCAGCTTCTTCAAGAAGGTCTACGTGGGGCCCTACACCCAGGCGGAGATCGAGAGAGTGGTGGACCCGGATGCCACCCTGAAGGCCTGTGTGGTGGCAGGCTATATCCACGCCTGGGACTTCTTCTCGCTGGACCGCGGCAAGAACAGCTCCTTCTACCGCCGGATCACCGATGGACGGTTCTTCTTCCTGCCTTGGGACCTCAAGCGGTCCTTCGACAACGCATACGCTCCTCTATACAACGGCATGGCCGGGTTCAGGCCCTGGCTGGATCAGTCGTACAACAAGCGGCTCTTCAGGCACTACCTGGCCAGGATGTCGGACGTCTACACCCTGGATTCCCTGCGGGTCTACACCTGGCTCCAGACAGAGAGGGACTTCGCGACCTCCATAGGCAACATGTACCAGTTCAACTACCCATACGAGACCTGGTTCCAGAACCGTCAACAGACGGTCAATAGCGAGCTGGGTCTAGGCCGCACCACCGTGTTCAAGATCACGACCAACAGCGGCAACACTGTCACGACCTCGGCCAGCACCATGGACCTGGCAGGAAGCGCGCCGCTGCGGGTCTGCAAGGTCGTGGCCACAGACCACCCGGAGGCCCGCTTCTCCTGGACCAGCGAGACTGCGTGGAGCCTGACCGGAATCCTGCTGCGCACAGGGACCAACAGCCTGGCGCTCACGGGCGTGGACGACACTGGAGCACTCCTGACCGACGAGTTCGGGACGCCCCTGGCCCTGGCCAAGATCACGGTGAACAAGACGGGGAATGCACCGCCTGTGGCATCGCTCACGGCAGACCCCGCCGCCTGGCAGATCCCGCTGCAGGTCCAGCCGACCTTGAACGCCTCCGAGAGCTTCGATCCGGATGGCTCAGCCCTGACCTACTCCTGGTCAGTGACGCCGACCGATGCTACCCTGGGCGGGGGCGAGCAGGGCATTGCCGCTGCCGGATTCTCGCACGCAGGCCTGTACACCTTCAAGGTCACTGCAACGGATGCTGCGGGCGGATCTGCCACAATCCAGCGAGAGGCAGCCGTCTACGGCAAGGATGGACTCAGCGACTTCGATGCGCCTCGCCTGGAGTCCTTCTGGACGGCTGAGAACGTCAAGCTCAGGGCCAACTACTTCGATGGCCCGACCTACTCGCTTGCGGAGCTGGAAGGCAACCTGGTCCTGCAGGTCTGGAGCGACCAGGCGTATCCGCTGGCGGCTGTATCTCCCAAGTATCCGTGCATCTGGCGATCCGTCCCATCATCCACGGAGTGGGCCTTCCTGTCCACGCTGTCTCTGAGGGGACAGGTCTTTGCCGACTACCTGACCGGGCTGCTGCTGGAGATGACGGAGACCACGGGCCGCGTCCGCTACGTCTTTGCCATCGAGGATGGGACCTCGCTGGCGGTCCGCAAGGTCTCTGCGACTGGGACCGTGAGCCTGCTGAAGACCATGGCGTGCAACGACTCGCGAGTCCAGCTCAGGGTGCACCGCACCTCAGACCGCCTGATCTTCGAGCAGGGGACCGACGGTGCGTGGACCCAGGTCTATTCCACGACCGTTACGCGGACGACCGCGGCTGGCAAGGTCGGGCTGTTCATCGCCACAGACACCGCCCAATCCATAAAGGTCGCCTTCGAGGACGCAGTCCTCGTGGATTTCATCGCGACCCAGTAGGCGATGCGCGACGCCCCGCCCGCGGAGCGGCTCCTCTGTGAACAGCTTTGCGCTGAGATTCCAGCGTGGGACAGCACTTCCGACGGATGGACAACACATGAGCAAGTGTGAGAGAGTGCCCACGAAAGACAGTCCAGCCCTAGATGCCCTTTCTCGTGGCTCTGGCCTGTGGTCGCGTTGGCCAGGAGAACTGAAGGAGGTTTTGGCCGCTAACCCCGCCAACCCCACGAACGGCTGTCGCCGCGGGCGGGAGGCTGGACTTGGTCGTGGCATGGCCGTACGCGACGCTTCGCGTCTACCGGAAGGCCTTGCCTTCCGGGCGATCTTCGCTGCTCTCCGCTTGGGCAAGCGAGCTTGCCCCGCGTAGAGCGGCTCGCTCGCAGGCGTACGGCTCAGTCTGTGTCCGGAGGTCCCGGCGTGCTATCCTTTCTTGAGACTATGGAGAAGGCAGCTCCACTGCAGCTTGAGCCGCAGGATCGAGGCCGAGGAAGGGGACGCGTTCCAGGCTTGCCTGGAAAAGTGGCCCATTCCGGCGGCCGCCCTTGGGACGCAGTCCCAAGGCACGGCGTAGCCGTGGATCAGGCGGCGGAGCTACGAGTATGGCCAACACCCACGACCCCGCGCCAGCGTTAGCGGAGTTGGCGGGGTTCGCGGCAAGAAACCAAAAACGCTTCCCAGCCAGTCACGCCCGCGACTGCGTCGGTCTGTCCGCCTGCGGTGGATGACACAGAACCTACGTCTCTTTGAGGCAGGACGACTTTGCGATTGCCCTGACCCGCCGCCGCACCGCAATTGACATGTACCCTGTCCCAACATATCCTGAGAGTCTTGATTCCAGGGACTCAGTAAGGCGGTGCTTGTGGGGGCCAGCGAGAGTGGCATGGGAAAGATAGTTAGGTACATACCATTCACATCCTGTCGGTCTTGCCGAGCCTGGCGAAGGTGACATCGTACATGCAGTAGATGGTTCGCTCATGCTGATTGTCGACGCCCCGGACAAAGACATCCGTCTGTGGCGAATAGAGGAGTCAAAGGTGCGCCGGGTTCGATTTGACCTCCTCTGAGGTGGGGCTGACCCCAGGGGAGTTGTTGAGGTTAGGGGCTGCTGCGGGGGAGCTCCTCGACGTTAGGCTGGGAGCTGGCTGGCGGGTGGGGGGCTGACGGGGTCCTTGACCGTCTCCTCACCTGCCTTCTGGATCTCGTGGGTGGCCTCTTCGCCCGCCTGGCGGATCTCGGCAGTGGCCTCATAGCCGGCCCGCTCCGCCTCCTTGATGCCCTTCTTGAACTCGGAGACGCTCTTGCCCATGCTCCGCGCCACCTCGGGCAGGCGCTTGCCCCAGATCAGCAGGGCCACCACCAGGATCACCAGCATCTCGGTGGGCCCGAGATCCAGTAGTGCAAGAATCGCATTCATATCTGTCATTGCAGGGTCCTTACATCCAACCATTGCACGCCGTGGCGGCGACGTCAACTCACACGGCCTATGATACCACGGTTCCGTCGCGGACGCCACGGCTCCTGCTACCTTATCGGGGCGATCGCAAAGTCGGGCTGCTTGTCCAAGGCAGCTTGGACCGCATCCCATTGCTCGGCCTCGATCCTGCGGCTTAGGCCGTAGTGGAGTTGCCTTTGCCCCAGACTTGAGGAAGGAAGGATGGCGATCTGGGACTTTCGCTTGCAGTCCGAGCCGTACGCCTGCGAGCAAGCAGGATTCCATGGAGCAAGCGGGCTTGCGGAATGGAGGCCGGCGCGGCTCGCCCGGAAGGCGCAGCCTTACGGTAGACGCGGAGCGTCGCGTACGGCGGGGTAACGAATAGGCCTGACCGGCCGATGCGGCGACAGCCATTCGCGTCTATTCGCGTTCATTCGCGGCAGAAACCTCCTTCTGGTCTCCTGGTCAACGCGACCACACGACGGAGCCGCGAGAAAGGGCGTCTGTCGCCAGCAAGCTGTTCTCATCCTCACGATGTGCGGGAGCGACTTTGCGGTCGCCCTGGCTACCTGACGGGCGCGGGCGTGTAGAGCGGCTCTTCGATCTGGGGGCCGGACTTGGGGGCGATCTGGGGGTCGAGCTGGGCAGGGATCACCGCCTTGGACCACGCGGCCTTGATCAGGGCCTGGGGCCGCACCTTGACCGGACCTTTCACGAACTCCGGGATGTTGTACACGATCGGAAGGGTGGCCTGGTATGCAGGGTCCTTTTGCGGCAGCAGGAAGGGCTTCGTGAAGTGGCCGGCTGTGTTGAAGTAGCTGATGTAGAAGTGCGTGCTCGTACCGTCCTGGCGTTTGCTGCTGAAGACGATCCAGCGGCCGTTGCTGGACCAACTGTGGTAGCTCTCTGCCTGGTCGCTGTTGACCTCCTCGGCCTTGCGCCATTGCAGGCTCTGGAGGTCCAGGACGTAGAGGTCGGAGTCGGGGTTGTAGAGGGGAAAGTTGCTGTACTTCGACATGCAGAAGAGCAGGGTCTTTCCATCCGGAGAGATCCTGGGATGCGCGGCGCTGAGCCCCTGGTCGCTGGCCGCCACGATCGTCTCGACCTCGCCCCAGGAGCCGGTGCTCGGGTCATAGGCGATCCGCATGAGGTCGTAGCGGATCTTGTTGTAGGGGTGCTCGGCCTGGCCGTACTGCTCCAGTGCCGCTGCGCTGCAGAAGTAGAGAAACCGGCCGTCCGCGGACCACTCCGGATAGGTCTCCATACGGTCGGGGCTGGCGACCTTCGGCGAGGTGGTGACGGTGTGGGTCTTCACGTCGTAGAGGAAGAGGTCAGAGGACCGGTCGTACACGTCGCGGTTCTTGCCAAGGCCGTGGAAGACCTGTCTGACCGCGTTGTGCGAGAAGGCGATGATCCGGCTGTTGGGGTGCCAGGACCTGTAGGCGCCGGCAGGGTTCGCGGAGGTCTTGGTGTCCACCTTGGCCAGCTCGCCGTCGTAGAGCAGGATCATGGAGGTGCCCACTGCGCCTGCCCGCATGTGGAACATCATCCGGTCCGGATTGCCGTGGTCGAATGCGTGACAGTTGATGCAGTTGCCGCCCGTGGCCGTGTTCAGCAGGAGTGGACGCTCATCGAAACAGGTCAGGTCGCGTTCGTAGATGCCCATGTCCGTGTGCATCATGTACAGGGGCTGGATGATCCGGTACACCACGTGGGTGTCGATCGGCTCTGCGGCGACGGTGTTCGAGAGGGGGGCAAAGCGGGTCCATTGGCCCTGATCGTCCTGCGTGGAGACGTCTATGCGGAGCACCCCTCCAGCACCTTCCCCGAGAAGGGTCCGCCACGGCTTGAGGGGAATCCGGATATTCGGGGATCGGCCCACAAGGGTGATGGCGCCGCGGTCGCTGCCGCTGCGGCTGATGCGGACGAAGAAGCGAGTGCCCTCTTCCTGGATCGTGAAGTTGATGGGCCCCAGGTTGGGAGGCAAAGTCACGCCGTTGTAGTCGGGCCAGATGGCAGGGGATCTGTCCTCTGTCCTGGATTGGGTCAGGTCAGGCGTCCTGGCAGAGCAGCCCTGCGGCGCGGCCCAGCAGGCCGCCAGGCAGGCCATCCACACCCAGGCACCAGGCCTTCGCGGGTCACGACCCGCTGGGTTTGTAGTAGTATTGCGCATAGAACCAGTAGGTGTCCTTGTGCTTGGCGGTAAGCTCCGCTTGTGCGGCCTGCCGGTCTCCACGGTGACTGGACAGGATGTGGTCAAAGTCGGCGAATCGGTCACGGGTCTGCTGCGAGATCGCCAGGCCTGCAGGCAGGGCAATGTCACGCTGTCCGGTGACCTGCAGGTAGATGAGCAGGGCCTCCTCAAAATGGCGGGGGATCCTGGTGTATCCCAGGTCCTTCAATCCCGTCAGGTGCGACACGAAGCGGCTCAGGTCGCCTTCAAGCAGACAATAGGCCATCAGGTACTCGAAGGCCATCCTGTTCCGCGTGTTCTTCGCCAACTCCTCCAAGGCACGCTCCGGCTCGCTCGGCGAACACAGGAAGTCTGACGCTGGCATGCTCGCCCTTACCTCGGCTGCGTCTGGACAGGTGGAAGGGTCCTGCCCCAGCAGGGCATGCCGACCCCCGGCCCCGGCTGTGCGATCATACCATAGGGTCTTCCTGAGCTTGGCCAGGTACTTGTCCGCTACGAGCGGATCGGACTTGATCTCGTTGACCTGCACGAGACGCTGCAGGTTCCAGGCAGTCTCGCCCGCGACAGACATGGCCTCGTGGGCCCAGTGCTGTGCCTCGTTGACCAGGCCCAGGTCGAGGAAGAGATCGCTGGCCCGCAGAGGCAGGAGCTGGCATTGATCGCTGGCTAGAAACAGGCCCTTGCCGCCGGCCCTTTGGGGTAGGCTGAAGAGGCCATCGCCCAGCCGGCCGCAGTGGTACAGGGCCCTGTTGGCCTCGACCAGACCGAAGGACGAGCCTGCCATGCCGCGGTGCGCGCAGTCGATGACACGTTCCCACTGGCAGGTGCGAGCATAGTAGTCCATCTCGAGGAAGGCCCGGCCTTCCGCCTCATGGGACAACCCGCACCCGATCCCCGCGATGCAGAGCATGCCGAGGGTCTGCACGCGGCGAACACGGGTACTCGGGCCCACCGTGAGCCTATCCCACAGGCCCGCCTGCCGGGCGGTCAGGACCCTGGTACGGCACGCCGCAGCCAGGGCAGCCATCGGCAAGAAGGCATACAGACACCATAACAACCACATTGTGAACCGGTCGCCGAACCAGGCAAGCCGCAGGGTGTAGGCATCGGTCAGGTTCAGCATCACGCCCATGGAGACTGCCGCATAGGGGATCGCGACCGAGACGAGAACAGAGACCAGGGGCTCTGCGAGCCGCCTGCGGACCAGCACCTCATGCAGGACCACCACCAGCGTGAAGACAAAGGCCTGGCCCGCAGCGACTGCGTACAGACAGGCCTGGAACCCAGCGTAGACCAGGCATCGCCAGACCGCACTCGACGGCGCCAGCCGGATGAAGAGGGCGATGGCCGCAGCGGACCAGATCCATCCGAGGGTGAAGACCAAAGGCAGCAGGTAGTGGCTGTGCATCGCCAGGATGAGGATTGCGGGGATCCAGTGGAGAAAGTGGATGGGCTCACGGACTCCAAGCGATCGAAGGACCCGCCGGCTGAGCCACGCAGCCAGCATCGAGATCGCGACGAGCAGCACTGCGCCAGAGGCTCTGAAGTAGAAGAACTGCGACAGGAATCTGGCGAGCAGGTCATTGATCCCTCCAGGCACGCTGAGGAATCTTGCCGCGAAGTGGCTGTCCAGGAAGAAGACCGGCTCCTGGGCCTGAAAGATGAGCTTGGGATCCACGACCAACAGGACATAGACCAGCGAGGCAGCCGCGGCCACAACTCCGTGGATGAGAGACAGTCGCCTGTCTTTCACGTTCACCTGTTGCCGCCTCTTGGGGTGACGCGATAGGGCGTAGCTTGGATGATCGTGCGAACGGTCCTGGCCATGATCCGAGGATACCCCTGGCCCCGTGGGTGTCAACAGGAAACCCGTGTCCGGGTGTGGCCGTGGATCTCTTGAGAAACGAAGGAGAACCAAAGGACTTTCTTGCCGCGAATGACGCCAATGGCCGCGAATGCTGACGCGGGGTCGTGGGTGTTGGCGTGTTCGCCGCTCCGCCGCCGAGGGCGGCCATCGGAAGGGAATGCTCATCCAGGCAAGCCTGGAACGCATCCCCTTCCTCGGCCTTGATCATGCGGCTCGATCTGTGGGCAGTATGCCCTTTCGAAAGAGAGACAAATCGCCTGGTGCTTTCGCCAGGAAATGAAGCCGTACGCATGCGAGCAAGCGGGACTCCATGGAGCGAGCTCGCTCGCAGAATGGAGGCCGGCGCAGCTCACCCGGTACGCGGCAGCGTACCGGTAGACGCGAAGCGTCGCGTACGGCGACGCCCCGAACAAGCCCAAGCTGCCGAGGCGGCGACAGCCATTCGCGTGTATTCGCGTTATTCGCGGCAAGAAACTCCTTCAGTTGTTCTCTGTCGCTCGCCCTGCCACAGCAGCCTGCACCTTGGCCGGTGACAGGCGCCTGCAGAAAAGGCTTGAGCGGCCAGAGGGAGGCTTCTACAATGACCAGACTCTTGAACCCTGATCTGGAATCCAACGAAAGGACTGGAAGATGTTCGACGTCAAAGGGAAGGTCATCGCCATCACGGGTGGCGGAGGCGTGCTGTGCGGTGAGATGGCCAAGGCACTGGGAGCCGCAGGGGCCAAGGTGGTGGTCCTGGACCTCATGGAAGACGCAGCCAAGAAGGTGGCCAAGGACTGCGGCCGCTCTGCGCTCGCCTGCAAGTGCGACGTCCTGGACCGGGCCAGCATCCAGGCCGCCTGTGACTTCATCCTCGCCAAGCACGACCGGATCGACATCCTGATCAACGGCGCAGGCGGCAACAAGAAACAAGCCACGGCCAGCCCGGACATGAGCTTCTTCGATATCCCCGCGGATGCCATCCAGTGGGTCTTCAACCTGAACATCCTGGGGACCATGGTGCCTTGCCAGATCTTCGGCCGGCAGATGGCGCAGCAGAAGGAGGGGACCATCCTCAATATCTCCAGCATGAACTCCTTCAGGCCACTGACCCGCATTGCGGCCTACTCCGCGGCCAAGGCGGCAGTCAGCAACTTCACGCAGTGGCTGGCCGTTCACATGGCGCAGAACTACTCGCCCCAGATTCGCGTCAATGCCCTGGCCCCTGGGTTCTTCCTGACCGACCAGAACCGCTTCCTGCTTACCGACGAGAAGACCGGGTCGCTCACCGCCCGGGGCAAGACCATCCTCGACCATACCCCTGCGGGCCGCTTTGGCGAGCCGGCAGACCTGGTCGGCACCACGTTGTGGCTGCTCAGCGACGCCTCCAAGTTCGTCACGGGCGTCGTGGTCCCCGTGGACGGCGGCTTCTCCGCCTTCAGCGGCGTATAGCGAAAGGCCCGGCCATGCTCTACTTTCAGCGCGGCAGTGAAACCGATAACCTCAACGCAGAAGACCTCATGCAGGGCCTGGTTGCGGCCCTCGACAAGATCGGTCCCAGGCGCAAGGTCCTGGTCCTGCCCCCGGACATCACCCGGTTTCACTCGCGGGCAGGTGAGATCACGCGGTATTGCTGGCAGTACTACGGCAAGGCCCTGACGGACATCCTTCCCGCCCTGGGCACCCATGCGCAGATGACGGAGGCCGAGATCCAGCGGATGTTTCACGTAGTCCCTGCCAGCCTCTTTCGCAGGCACGACTGGCGCAGCGGTCTGGTGACCTTGGGCGAGGTGCCTGCGGAATTCATCCGGCAGGTCAGCGAGGGCAAGCTGGACTACTCCTGGCCCGCCCAGGTGGACCGGCTCATCACCGAGGGCGGATTCGACCTGATCCTCTCGGTCGGCCAGGTCGTTCCGCACGAGGTGATCGGCATGGCCAACTACAACAAGAACCTTTTTGTGGGCACAGGCGGTGCCGAGGGGATCAACAAGAGTCACTTCCTCGGCGCAGTGTACGGCATGGAGCGGATCATGGGCAGGGCGGACACGCCGGTGCGGCGGGTGCTCAACTATGCCTCCGAGCACTTTGCCCGGCACCTGCCGGTCGTCTACGTCCAGACCGTGGTCAGTGCGACAGGCGGCGGTCAGGTTACGCGAGGCTTGTACGTCGGCGATGACGTGGAGTGTTTCAACAAGGCGGCCAGCCTGTCCCTGCAGGTCAACTTCCGCATGCTCGATAGGCCCCTCAAGAAGGTGGTCGTCTACCTCGATCCCGAGGAGTTCAAGAGCACCTGGCTGGGCAACAAGAGCATCTACCGGACCCGCATGGCCATGGCCGACGCGGGCGAACTGATCGTCCTTGCGCCAGGGCTGCGGGAGTTCGGCGAAGACAAGCAGATCGACGCCCTGATCCGCAAGTACGGCTACGTGGGAACCGAGAAGGTCCTGGCCCTGGTCCGCGATCGTGAAGACCTGCGGGGTAACCTCAGCGCGGCCGCGCACCTGATCCACGGCTCGTCTGAAGGCCGCTTCTCGGTGACCTACTGTCCCGGCCACGTGAGCCGTGAGGAGATCGAGGCCGCAGGCTTCCGCTACGCGGACCTCAAGGCGATGATGTCCCGGTATGATCCCACGAAGCTCAAGGACGGCTTCAACACCGTAGGTGGCGAAGAGGTGTTCTTCATCTCGAACCCAGGTCTGGGCCTCTGGTCCACAGCCGAGCGATTCAAGTAGTCTGACCATGGCCAAGAGAGTCGCCAAATCGCTGGCTGTGGTGGCTGCCGTCGCAGTCGCGGCGCTGCTGTGGAGGACGCTGACCACCAACCGGACCCTGGACCAGCTACTGACCGAAAACAAGGAGCTCAAGGCAGCAGTCGCGAACCTCAACCAGGAGACCCAGGTGGGGTACGCAAAGGTCCTCTCCCAGCAGCAGGGGTCCAACGGCCTGGTCACCCGGATACGTTTTGTGGAGACGGATGGCCGTGACACCACGCCCCTCTTCCAGAAGGAGTTCGAAATCGAAGGGGACGTGGTCCACTTCGATGCCCTGGTCGTCAAGTTCGGCGCCCAGTGGGTGATGGATGGCAAGGAGCGGGCCCTGTTCCTCTGGCGGCGGGTCTACGGCGAGAAGCTCAAGCCCGAACAGGGATACCCCATCGAAGAGCCGGGGAAGGAGCCGGCCAGGTACGCACTCCTCACCCACAAGCTGGGTGTACGCGACCGGGCGACGTTCTGGCAGGGCATCTGGGACCTCGCAAACGATCCCAAACGACTCGAGCATCTCGGCATCCAGGCCGTGTTCGGCAACGTGGTCTATGAGCAGATGCGGCCAGACCGGATCTACGTGTTCAAGGTCAGCAGCACAGGCTCCCTCTACCCTGAGGTCGTGCCGGACCTGTAGCATCCAGCAACCTCCTCTGCCACACGTCCTCCAGGGCGAGCGAAAAGTCGCTCCTGTACATCGTGAGGATGAGAACAGGTTCCTGGCGGCAGATGCCCTTTCTCATGGCCGCGGCCTGTGGTCGCGTTGGCCAGGAGAACAGAAGGAGGTTTTGGCCGCTAACCCCGCGAACTCCGCGAACGGCTGTCGCCGCTTCGGCAGGTTGGACCTAGTCGTGGCATCGCCGTACGCGACGCTTCGCGTCTACCGGAAGGCCTTGCCTTCCGGGCGATCTTCGCTGCTCTCCGCTTGGGCAGCGAGCTTGCCCCGCGTAGAGCAGCTCGCTCGCATGCGTACAGCTCAGTCTGTGTGCGGAGGTCCCGGCGTGCTATCCTTCTTTGAGACTATGGAGAAGGTAGCCCCAATGCAACACAAGCCGCAGGATCGAGGCCGAGGAAGGGGATGCGGTCCAGGCTTGCCTGGACAAGCAGCCCATTGCGCAGGCCGCCCTTGGCGACACAGTCGCCGAGGCACGGCGTAGCCGTGGATCAGGCGGCGGAGCTACGAGTGTGGCCAACACCCACGACCCCGCGCCGGCGTTAGCGGCGTTGGCGGGGTTCGCGGCAAGAAACCAAAAACGCTTCCCAGCCAGTCACGCCCGCGACTGCATCGGTCTGTCCGCCTGCGGTGGATGACACAGAACCTACGTCTCTTTGAGGCAGGCCGACTTTGCGATTGCCCTGACACGTCATCTGTCCCGTGTAGTCCATCCCTCACACCATCGGGAAGACTGAAAGAGCCTCTTGCCGCGAATGACGCCAATGCACGCGAATGGCTGTCGCCGCCTCTGGGCGGTCGGGCTTGTTCACAGCACCGCCGCACGCGACGCTCCGCGTCTACCGGTACGCTGCCGCGTACCGGGCGAGCTGCGCCGGCCTCCATTCTGCGAGCGAGCTCGCTCCATGGAGTCCCGCTTGCTCGCATGCGTACGGCTTGATTCGCTGGCTGGGGTGGCACTGGGCTTCTTTCTTGATGGGAAGGATGTCCCGCCCACAAAACAAGCCGCATGATCAAGGCCGAGGAAGGGGATGCGTTCCAGGCTTGCCTGGATGAGCATTCCCTTCCGATGGCCGCCCTCGGCGACATAGTCGCAGAGGCACGGCGAAGCCGTGGATCAGGCGGCGGAGCCACGATCTCGCCAACACCCACGACCACGCGTCAGCATTCGCGGCCATTCGCGGCCATTCGCGTCATTCGCGGCAAACAAATCCTCTTCCCGGTCGACGCCGCGTTCCCGCAGCGGCGGTGGCGTCGGGCGGTCTGTTTGAGTACAATAGATGAACGTGATCTCGCGTCATGCCTGCCAGGCTGGCTGGACGAGGTCGCGACGTGATGAGGTGTGTGATGGCGAGCCTCGGCCGATTGGCGATCTGTGTTGTCTTGATCTGTGGCATGTCCGTGCCGCTGGTTGGGCGGTCCGGAGCTGGGGAGGGTCTGGCAGCGGATGGGCAGGGGACCTATACCCAGCCGGCCTCCAATAGAGAGAAGCGGAGACTCAACACAGGGTGGAAGTCCTATCGAGGTAGCCTGGCGGCGGACGCCGCGAAGGAGGCCTCATACGATGACACGGCGTGGCAGGACGTGAACCTGCCCCACAATCCGCCCATGAAACCGCCTGATCCTGACCCTCTGCGGCCGACCTGGCCCAAGTACAGCTATGAAGGCGTCAGTTGGTACAGGAGGCACCTGGTGCTCGATCCCTGCGATCGGGGCAAGAAGGTCTTCGTGGAGTTCGAGGCAGCGAACACGGTCACGGACGTGTGGATCAACGGCGTGCAGCGGAAGATCCACTACGGCGGATATCTGCCGTTCGTCGTGGACCTGACCGACTATCTCCAGTTCGGGCTAGCCGGCAATGTCCTGGCCGTGAGGGTGGACAATACGGACAATCCCGACGTGCCCATCGGAAACTCGGGCTGGTTCAACTGGGGCGGGATCTATCGCAACGTCTGGCTCCACGTCACGGACCGGCTTCACGTGACGGATGCCGTGTACGCAGGCGTCCCTGCAGGAGGGGGCATCTTCGTGACCACCCCCGCAGTCACTGCAGCAGAGGCCCAGGTACAGATCAAGACGCAGGTCAGGAGTGAGTACACGAACGCCAGGGACTGCGAGTTGAGATCCAGCCTGGTCGACAGCAGCGGACGAATCGTGGCGCAGGCCGACGACGACCGCACGATCCCGGCCATGGGAGACTTCACGTTCACCCAGCAGCTCGGGGTGACGGACCCATGTCTTTGGCACCCAAGCCATCCGAACCTCTACACCCTGTACTGCGAGGTGTACGACGGCAACACGTGCGTGGATGTCGTGCGGACGCGGGTGGGGATCCGGCGGATCGGCTTCTCGAAGTCAGAGGGTTTCAAGATCAACGGCGAGCGGCTGGTCTTCATGGGCGCAAACCGCATGCAGGACTACCCCTATCTGGGTTATGCAGTGGGCGACCTCAGCCAGCGACGGGACGCAGTGAAGCTGAAGGAGGCGGGATTCCAGTACATCCGTACGTCGCAGTATCCCCAGGCGCCTGCCTTTCTGGACGCCTGTGATGAGCTCGGCCTGATGGTCCTTGCGCCCATACCCGGCTTTCAGTACGTGGGAGGCGAGACCTTCAAGAATCACTCCTATCAGGACATGAAGGACCTGATCCGACGCGACAGGAACCACCCCTGCGTCATTGCTTGGGAGCTTTCCCTGAACGAGACGAACTTCGACTCGACCTATGCGAAGACCGCCGTGGCCATCGGCCACGCCGAATACCCCGGAGATCAGTGCTTTGTGGCAGGATGGCAGTTCCCATCGATCTACGACGTGTTCATCGCCACGCCGACCGCCGGGGCAAGGACCTACGCGGGACCCGCACCCTTGATCATCAGCGAGTACGGCCACTGGGAATACGGCGGAAACCCCAGCACGAGCGACAGCCACAGGGCCGCTGACCTGCCTGGGCCCTACAAGGGCGGCGAGGCCGCGATGCTCAGGCAGGCCTCCAACCATCGGGATGGGCTCAACCTCAACCGCGGCATGCCCCATCTGGCTGGCGACGGGCTCTGGTGCGGCATTGATCTGGCGTGCTATCCCTCCGGCGCCCTGGACACCTTCAGGCTGCCGAAGTTCTCGTACTACTTCTTCCAGAGCCAGAGGGATCCAGGCCTGATCCTCCCTGGCCTCGACTCCGGCCCCATGGTCTTCATCGCCAACACCTGGACCGCTGCCTCAACGAGAGAAGTGCGGGTCTTCAGCAACTGCCAGCAGGTGAGGCTCTACGTCAATGACGTGCTCAAGGAGGTTCGGACACCGGATACCGGTGCTGCCACGGCCAATCTCCTGCACCCGCCCTTCACCTTTGCAGACCTGACCTTTGAGCGAGGCCAGCTCAGGGCAGAGGGGCTCATCAACGGCCGGTGCGCAGCCGTGCATGGGGTCCGCACAACGGAGGCCGCTGCTGCGATATCCGTTCGGCCGGACGTGGCAAACGTCCCTGCCAATGGATCTGAGACGGTCTTTGTCTACGCCTCCGTAGTGGACGTCGCCGGCACGGTCGTGCCCACTGCCGCAGACCGGGTGACTTTCAGTCTCACGGGGCCTGCAAGCCTGGAAAGCCCCGCGACCGTCAGAGCAGAGGCAGGGATCGCCACGGCCCTGGTCCGGGTCTCTGACCGGCCGGGCCAGGTGGTGATCTCCGCTGCCGCGCCCGGCCTCGCCGAAGGCCAAGCGACCCTCGCCGCCGTCCCCGCCCCGGCGGAATAGGCCGCAGGGCAATCGCGTCTGATGGGAACGGCTCGGAAACACGCATTCCGCAGTCTCCTTACACGCGTAAGGCAATAGGCGGTTCAGTGGGGCAGGCGGACCGTCGGCTGCCGGGCCAGAGGACCTTTCGCAGCGTACCCGCCGCCAAACCCGAACGGTCTTGCTGTTCATGGCCGGAAAGACCCTGCACCAGCCATAGAAGGAACGCTTCGCGACTCGTTCGTTCCTCAAAGAAACAGCCAGCTCGACATCCTGATTTCAGTGCATGCCCCATTGCCCACCGCTCAAAGCGAACACCGAATACCGAATACCGAATGCCGATTTTCTGCACTTTCCCTTGTCACTGTTCTCGTCACCGTGCTATCATACCGGTGGCCTTGCCTTGGGAAGGCGGCGAGCCACCGAGGTGAGCGGGAGTGATACGGACTGCGGATATGGCCTCGCACATGGCGAGAGAGGAGTCCTATCCTATGAAGAACATGAAGCCAAGACCCAAGATACCCAGAGGACGGATCGCAAGACCCAAGCTGCAGGTCAGAGAAGAGGGCCCTCCCTTCATCTCGGGTGGGGTCATACTGTACAAGGCGGAAGATGGTAAGACCCAGGTGGAGGTGAGCCTTCGCGAGCAGACGGTCTGGCTGGACGCCCATCAGATGGCGACTCTGTTCCGGCGAGATAGGTCCGTGATTGTGCGGCATATTCACAACATCTATGAAACGAAGGAGTTGGATCACAAGGCAACCTGTGCAAGAAATGCACAGGTTGCCAAGGATGGGCGGATCCGCCAGATGGACGTCTACAACCTGGACATGATCATCTCCGTCGGCTACCGCGTGAACTCCAAACGCGGCACCCAGTTCCGCATCTGGGCGACGAACGTGCTCAGACAGCACTTGGTGAATGGCTACACCCTCAACGAGAAACATCTCCAGGCCCAGTCTGCGAGGCTTCGTGAGCTTCAGCACGCGATCGGCCTGATCGGGCAAATCGCGGATCACAAAGCCCTGACCTCCGACGAGGCTGGAGCCTTGATCCGTGTCGTGAATGACTACGCCTATGGTCTGGATCTCATAGACGCCTACGACCACAGGAATGTGGCTGTCACCGATACCCACGAACGGACGGCTCGCCCTCTGGGCTATGCAGAGGCCACCAAGGCGATTGATGACCTGCGTCGCCACTACGGGGCAGGGGACCTATTTGGCCGACAGAAGGACGACAGTTTTCGAGGAGCAATCGTCAATGTATTCCAGACCTTCGATGGGCAGGAGCTCTACCCGAGCATCGAGGAGAAGGCCGCGAACCTGCTGTACTTCCTGGTCAGGGACCACCCGTTCATCGATGGCAACAAGCGGATTGCGGCCTTCCTGTTCCTGTGGTTCCTGGAGAGGAATGGCGTGCTGTATCGATCCGACGGGACAAAGCGGATCGCCGACAACGCCCTCGTGGCCCTGACCTTGATGGTGGCGGAGAGCAAGCCTCAAGAGAAGGACCTGATCGTGAAGATGACCGTCAACCTGATCAACAGGAAGAACTGATCGTGCAAGAATCAGGGGTCAGGTTCTTGTATTTGCGCCAAGGGATGTGTTGCAGATGCCCGTTCGGTTCTCATCGCAAAGATAACGATCTGACCCCTGCGTTCAGCCAACGCAGACCGTCAAGGGAGGAGCGACGTTGACCGCTCTTTATCTCGTTCTTATCTGGGGACATCATACGGTTTTACATTGACTTCTGACCTGATGCCGAGTAGGTTGTCACCATGGCTCGATTGGCACGCGTGGTGGTACCTGGATACCCTCATCATGTGACGCAGAGGGGCAATCGGCGCCAGCCGACGTTCTTCTGCGATGGCGACTACGAGATCTACATCGACCTGATGGCCCATTGGTGTGCTGAATGGAAGGTAGAGGTGTGGGCCTATTGCCTGATGCCGAATCACGTGCACCTGATCGTGGCGCCGGAGAACGAAGAAGGATTGTGTCGGGCCATAGGAGAGGCTCATAGGCGGTACACGCGACATGTCAACTTCCGAGAGGGGTGGAGGGGACACCTGTGGCAGGGGCGTTTTGCGTCGTTTGTCATGGAAGAGGCGTATCTGAGGTCTGCGGTGCGGTACGTGGAGATGAATCCGGTACGAGCCAAACTGGTGAAGGAACCTGGGCGGTATCGCTGGAGCAGTGCCAAGGCTCACTTGAGCGGTGAGGATGATGGACTGGTGAAGGTCAGACCGCTGCTGCAGCGTTACGGGGATTGGCGGAAGGTCCTTGGCAAGGCCGCGGGCGAGGACGAGTCCTTGGAGGTACTTCGCCGTCATGAGCGGACGGGCCGAGTGCTGGGGTCGGAGGGATTTGTGACGAGGGTGACCCGTTTGATCGGCAGAGAGGTGAGGCCCGGAAAGCCCGGTCGACCACGCAAGACCATGGCGGACAGGTGATCTCTCGTCTCTCTATTAATCAGTATGATGTCCCCAGATAGATGTTGCCAGATAGATGTTGCCAGATAAAGAAGTGGGCGAGGTAGGGTGTAGTAAGGAGACCCGGACCATGAGATCCATTGCCCTGTTTCTTTCTGCCTCGCTGGGGCTCTGCGGGCCGCTCCTCGCTGCCGACAAGCCCAACATCGTCATCATCTTGGCCGATGACTTGGGCTACGGTGACCTGGGCTGCTGCGGCCATCCGACCCTCCGCACGCCCAACCTGGATCGCATGGCTGCTGAAGGCATACGATTCACGGATTTCTACTCGGTTGGAGAGGTCTGCACGCCGAGCCGGGCGGCCCTCCTGACCGGCCGCTATGCGGTACGCAGCGGCATGGCGCACGACCGGTTCCGCGTCCTGCGCAATCGCTCAACTGGCCATCTGCCGGCCGACGAGGTCACGTTCGCCGAGTGCCTCCAGAAGGCGGGCTATGCCACAGGCATGGTCGGCAAGTGGCACCTCGGCGTGTGGTCGATCGATCCCGCCGGTCATCCGCGGCGCCATGGATTCGACTCGTTTTTCGGCCTGCCGCACTCGAACGACATGAATCCCACCCCCGCCGCGCCCCAAGGGGCGCCCGGCCGACCGGACCAGGATCCCGCGTGGTGGGCGGCGCCGCTCTACCGCGACGAACAGCTCGTGTCCTGCCCGGCAGACCAGACACAACTGACCCGTCGCTACACCGAGGAGGCCCAGCGGTTTATCCGGGAGCACAGGCGCCGGCCGTTCTTCCTGTACTTTGCCCACACCTTTCCCCATGTTCCGCTGTTCGCCTCGGAGCGGTTCCGGGGAACGAGCCGGCGGGGTTTGTATGGGGATGCGGTGGAGGAACTCGACTGGAGCGTCGGCCAGATCCTGGAGACCCTTCGCCGCGAGCATCTGGCCAACAACACCCTCGTGGTCTTCACCAGCGACAACGGTCCTTGGCTGACCATGAACCAGCAGGGCGGATCTGCGGGCCCGCTCCGCGGAGGCAAGGGCAGTACCTGGGAGGGCGGGATGCGGGAGCCCTGCATCGCCTGGTGGCCCGGCCGGATCAAGGCCGGCGTGGTCAGCGCGAGCCTCCTATGCTCGATGGACCTCCTTCCCACGGCAGCCAAGCTCGCGGGCGGGGAGGTGCCCCAGGATCGCATCATCGATGGCCTCGACATGAGTGGCGTGCTGCTCAAGGGCGCTCCCAGCCCGCGCCGATCCCTGTTGTACTATCGGGGCACAAGGCTCTTTGCCGCCAGGAGGGACCACTGGAAACTGCACCTCCTCACACAAGAGGGCTACGGCCAGGCGAACCCCGATGCCCATGATCCGCCGCTATTGTTCGACCTGAACAGCGATCCGGCCGAGAGATTCAATGTCTCGGCAGACCACCCGGAGACTGTGGCCGAGATACTCAAGGACATCGCCGCTCACCGTGCGACGGTCGAGGCCGTGGGCTCCCAGTTGGAGTCCGTCAAGCCCGCCGACCGGCCATGAAAACGCGTCTCGCGTGACCAGCGTCAAGCGTTCTTTCCCGCCGGTAGAGATGATTGTCGCTGATCACTCGCCGTTGGCAAGGATTGTGTCGGGCATAGGAGAGGCCCGGAAAGCCCTATCGGCCACGCAAGACCATGGCCGATAGGTGATCTCTTCTCTATTAATCAGTATGATGTCCCCAGATAGCCGGTCGTGCCTACTGCCGCAGACTGGGTGACCTTCAGTCTCACAGGGCCCGCAAGCCTGGAAAGCCCCGCGACCGTCAGGGCAGAGGCAGGGATCGCCACGGCCCTGGTCCGGGTGTCTGACCGGCCTGGCCAGGTCGTGATGTCCGCCATCGCTGCTGGGCTGACCGAGGGTCGTGCCACCCTCGTCTGCGAGCCTGTCGGCCCAGGGGAATAGCCGGGGCAATCGCATGCAGCGATTGCCCTGAGGGCATTGTCGCACTCAGAGGAAAACAAAGGCTTGTCTGTGTACTGCCACCACGAGCGCAGGGGTGCACAGTGGAAGGTGGTTCTTGCGTGCTGGATCAAGCAGCAGACAGGTGTCGACAATGGTTGGCTCAGTGAACACATCCATCTGGGTGCTGCAGAATCGACGCAACAGGGAACTTGGCAGGCACCCTATCTGGCGGTCGCTCGAAAATTGTCGATAATCACAGCCTGCCCCCTCGGCCTCGCCAGGAAGGGCTTGGGTTAGAGCTGGATGAGTATTTGCACCCACACGACGATTGTGTACGTCAGTTCGCCGTGCCAAAAACACCAAAGACTGCCGGATGCTACATGACAAGACGCACATGTAGACTTGCTCTGCAGACTTGTTCGTGGGACTGTCTGCGTGATATGATAGCGCCCACGGGGCCGACGGAGAAGATCGGCCAAACTAACGGACAGCAGGCGTCCGAAAGGGATCTTGGAGCAGGCCGTTGGGACCAGGGGACCTGAAGAACAGATCGACGAGTCATGCTATGCTCGGGGCCCGGGGCCACGGCAGCGACGCCGAGCTTCACCATGTCCCATCCAAAGTCCCCAACAGGTGCTCGAATGTCCTCCGTGAGGTTCTGGAGACAACCTGTTCAGCAAGGAGTAAACCGACGAATACCGAGAAGGCCCTCTTCATCTTCCTGCTGGGGCTTGCCGGAGCCACTTGCCATATTCGTGCGGGTGCTGCGTCGTCGCGAGATCTCCAAACAGTAAGAGCGATTCAAGTACTTCTATCAAGAACGCGTGGCAGAGGGTCGACAAGGGTGACACGTCAGACCTGAACCTGAGCAACAAGACCCTCTTGGAGGAGGGCCATGACCATCTGCGGGCCGTGTTGTTAACTGCTGAAGATACTGGCATGCGGGAATGCCCGGCTGTCATCGGATCGCATAGCTCCGGGCCCGCCGGGACCAAAGCGGGTAACGGCTCCGGCGTGGTCGTGCTGACGCCTCCGGCATGCGCTGTAAGAAAGACGACGCTCAAGGTCATCAAGGTGGATAGCGAGGAACTCGTCGGTGAGGACGGCAAGGGAGCAAACGCGGTAGACGGCAACCCGAATACGATCTGGCATACGCAGTGGAAGGACGCCAGTCCGGCGCATCCGCATGAGATCATTCTCCAACTCGATCCACCCTGCAGAATCAAGGCCGTCACCTACCAGCCGCGGCAGGACTCAAGCACCGGCGGCACGATCGAAGGGTACGAGATCTATGTCAGTGCCGATGGCAAGGATTTTGGTCTGCCGGTCGCGAAGGGCGTACGTTTTCCGTACGGCAAGGACAAGGAGACCGTGCTGTTCGAGCCGATACAGTGCGGCTTTTTGAAGCTCGTCGCGTTGAGCGAGGTGAACGGGGAGGTGTCGACATCCGCCGCAGAGATTGGCGTGATTCAGGAAGACGTACAAGTTGTACTAGACCAGATTATTGTCCGCTCCGGGCTTGCGATCGCTTCGCCCTGGCCAATTAATCTGGAGTCCATGATCCGCCGTGATCCGCTCGAGGCGCAACTGGTGGCTGGTACCTTTGCCACTCCGAAGGACGGCGCCGTGCCCTTCCCCACGACCGACGGCAAGCCAGCGCTCGCCTGGACCGCCGTCACCGCTAACGCCAACGGCGTCTTCAAGGGCGGCAATTACACTGCCTTTGCCGGCGGCTGGGTCTACACAACCGTAGAGAGCGCAGCGGACCGCGTGATGCTCCTCCAAGCCTACGGGCACCGCAGCGTCTTCGTGAACGGCGATCCGCGCGGCGGCAACGAGTACGCGTGTGATTTCGTGCGGATCCCCGTCAGGCTGAAAGCCGGCATCAACGAATTCCTCTTCGCTGTTGACCGAGGCTACCTTGCCGCAAAGCTGATCCCCGCACCCGCCGCCGTATTCATCTCAGATTCTGACGTCCTAACGCCCTCGCTCGTGGACGGCAGAGACACCGACGGCCCCGTGGGAGTCCTGGTGGTGAATGCTTCCATGCAGCCGCTTTCCGGTGCGAGCATTCGCATTACCAGCGACCTTCCCGAGAAGGACGCGTGGGTGGAGCTCCAGGTCATTCCTGCGCTCACCGAGAAGAAGGTAGCCCTCCCCGCACGCTTTGCCTCATCCACTGCTGGCGCCGCTGGCAGCAAGCATCCCACGCGGGTGACGCTCACCGCGAGCGATGGCACGGTCGTCGGCACATACACCGTGGACTTGACCACGGTCTCCTCCAGCGATCGGCGCGTTGTCACTCGCGTCAGCACCATCGACGGCAGCGCTCAGTACTACGCCTTCGTGCCGTCCAGCGCGGATCGCGCAACCGGCGATCCGATACCCGGCATTCTCTTCAGTCTGCACGGTGGTGGCGTCGAGGCCGTCTGGGCGGCTGCAGAAGCTGCATCCAAGAAGGAAGCACACGTCGTGTGCCCCAGCGGCCGACGACCGTACGGCTTCGGCTGGGAAGACTGGGGCAGCATCGATGTTGTCGAATCGGTCGCGCACGCACGAGCGACCTTGGCGAATGACCCTCGCCGTAGTTGGCTCACCGGCCACTCCATGGGCGGTTTCGGCGCGTGGCTGCTCGGCTCGCGATTTCCAGGCGAGTTCGCGGCGATCGCCCCAACCGCCGGTTTCTTCCGCAATTTGCCCCCTAGTCCATCAGCTTCCGCCGGCCCCGGGCCCGCCGAAGACCCCGCTGAAGCGATGCTCGGACGCGTAGGTCGCGCAAACTACGCATTCAGCATCAAGGAGAACTATCTCCAGCAAGGCGTTTACGTTCTGCACGGGGATGCCGACGAAGCGGTGTCCGTGAACAATGCGCGCGAGGCGTTCAAGGAGCTCGCCGCCATAAGCCACCCGGACTTCCAGTACTATGAGCGCCCCGGATCCCCGCATTGGTGGAGCACGGCGCACGACTGGCCGTCGAAACTTCAGTTCCTGTTTCGGCATGTCCTGCCTGAACCCAAGGATATCACCCGCATCCGGTTCCGTACTTGGGCACCGCAGGTGAGTCACCGCAACGCATGGGTGCGCATTCTGCAGCAGGAGAAGCCGTTCGAGATATCGAGCCTGGACGTCTCCCTGGATGCGGCCAATCGCACCATCACCGGCACCACGTCTAACGTGACTACACTGGAGCTGGAGCCACCGATCGCACTACCCGCTGTCGGCATGCCCGCCGATATCACCATCACCCTCGACGGCCATTCCATCACTATGACTCCGAAGACCGACACGCCCTGCCCGCGATTCCGCCGTGAACAATGCTCGCAGGACAAGGTGATCTGGCGGCTCGACCCCACTTGCCGCGACGGCTCCACACCCGCGCCGATGCCCGCCAGCGAGAAGACCCCCGCTCGCGGCGGTCCGTTCAGGATGGCGCTCTCGAATGCCTTCATTGCCGTGGTGGGTACCCAGGGCGACGAAGCCACGGATGCCCTGCTTATGGCCAAGATCCGCTTCGACGCCGACCAGTGGTGGGTGCGCGCCAACGGCCGGTTCGAGATCATTCCCGACACCGCGTTCGACCCGAAGCAGTACCTGACGCGCAATGTGATCCTCTACGGAAACCATGACCAGAACGCCGCGTGGTCGAGGGTGCTGGGCGACACCACGCCCGTCGACGTCCACAACGGCGTGTTCATCGGCCCCACGTCACATCATCAGGGCGATGACATTGCCGTGATGTTCGTGTATCCGCGAGCTGACTGCGATCAGGGCCAAGTGGGCGTGGTGGCCGCCAGCGGCACCAAGGGTATGCTCGCTGCAATGCGTACCTCCATCTTCTCCTATAGCTCCGGAGGACCCGACCTGGTGGCCTTTCGTGCCGCCATGCTCACCGTTGGTGCGGCGGGTGTCATTGAGGCCGGCTTCTTCGGCAACGATTGGAGTGTCGATCGCGGGACATGGATCAGACGCTGAAACGTCACTCCGTAAAGACACCGCGCAGCATCGCCCGAGATACCTTGTCGAGATCCTGGTCACGAAGCGCGCGGACGTATTCGCAAAGGACAGCAAGGGCCATACTCCTTTGTGGCTGGCCGAGCGGAGAAGCAGGACCGAGATCGCCGACATACTCCGCAAGCACAGGACGCAGGAATAGGCCCGGTGGTGCGGGGGGTTGTGTGGGGGTCCCCGCGACCGTGCCAAATGGTCAGAATGCAGAATGAGGGAAATGCTGCTGTTCGAGGTCGTGACATGCTGTAGCCAAAACGTCTCCACTCGGATCTACTTCGGACAAAACTGACCGTTGCAGACGCCCTGTCAAGGACAGAAGAACGCAGTCTGAGCGGCTTATCGGGCCGGACATCGTTCTTGTTGAACGGCGCGCCCACAGAGGTTCAGGGCACATGAAGAGAAGGGGGCAGGACGAAATCAGTGATATTCAAGGTTGACGAGGCCTTGGGGGGTTGGTAGCGGTGGGTCGCCATGTGCCATGAAGCTTGCGAATCGAGTAAGAAGGGGCGGTCTACCACGTACTGAACCGGGGGAACTACCGGCAGAGCGTGTTCGGAACCGAGGCCAGCAAGGAGGCGTTTCTGTCCACCTTGGATCGCCGTGACGAGATGCCCGATCACTTCGGGCGGCCTGTTCGCAAGTCGGGCTCCGCGCACCCGGAAAACAGTTTACAGACACCTCCCGCACGATAGAATCTCGTATGACTTGAGAGGGAGAATCCCATGACAAACAACACAACAACCGCAAAGAAGAGTACGGCGACGAGCCGGCAGAAGGCCGCGAAGCAGACAAGGAAGGCTCCGAAGACCAACCCCCTGGTCCAGGAGGCGCTGCAGGTCACCTGGGTGCTCAAGGGGCACCTCAAGAACGCGCAGATCGCGTACCTGCGCGTGGGACGGATGCTTGCCGATGTCCGCGACCGGAAGCTCTACGCTCACCTCAAACATCCCGACCTTGAAAGCTACGCCGAACAGCGGCTCCACCTGGCCAAGACGTCCCTCTACAAGTACCTCAAGGTGTATGACTGGGTCAGCGTCCAGCACAAGGAATGGCTGGCGCCGAAGCCGAAGGGATTCATCCCGGATCTCTCCGATATCGCAGACCTGATTTGGATCGAGAACGAGCTCGCAGGCAGCAGTATCAGTCCCGCGACCCGAAGGACCCTCGATGATTTGAAGAAGAGGGCCCTGAACGGAGACCTGAAGCAAGCGGACTTGGAGGGATTCCGACGACATCGCAGAGAAGGCGATCAGGGCCTGAGAGCTTTCCTCGCAGCCCTGCGCAAGCTGCGGCAGCGTGGGACCAGACTTGTGAACATGCCGGCCGAGGTGATCTCGCATCTCGACACGGCGATCGGCGTTCTTGAGAACGCCGATGTCCTTCATACAGCGAGGCTGGACTTCATAGGCCCCGGAAACACCCTGGAGTCGCAAGATTTGTTTCTGTCATAACTCATTATTGAGAAGCAGGTTACGGCAAAGTTCACTCAAGTGAACTTCCAGACTGTAAGTATCCACTTTCCGGTGACAAGCTACACCTCCCGCAGGGTAATCGCTGCAGGCGATGTCATCGAGTAGCCAGGCCCCTTGCCAACTGCGTCCGGAATATGGTAGGCTAAGGCTCGCACAGCTTCGGTCGATCGAACTGATCGTGTGGATGCCTCGGACTGGGTCTGGGCAGATACCGGTGAACTCATCGAGAAGGAGGAATGTCATGTTTAGCAGGATCATCCCCTTTGTCGCGACATGGGCCGTCCTCTTGGCGATCCCTGTGTCAGCCGATCTGGTCGGTTACTGGAAGCTGGACCAAGGCTCTGGCACCGAGGTCTGGGACTATGCAGCGCCCTATGACGACGCTGCCATCGCCCCTGCCAATGAGGCGGCAGTGGCGTGGACGACCGCCGGCTACAAGGGCTCGGCCCTGGATTTCCTGGTTTCCACTCCGCCTTTCACGATGGTCGATGCGCCGCTCGCATCCACGCCTGTGAACATCGAGGAGGCCTCCTATTCCTTCTGGCTGAACATGCCCACTGCCTTCCAGGCCTGGGGACCGGTTTTCGTGCTGTTGGGCGGAGCCATGGACCACAGCATCGAGTGCGACGGGGCTGCAGACCTGTTCGTCAATGCCCAGGGCGGCAGCGTGTGGTTCGGAACCAAGGGCGCTGCCCTCAATGACGGCCAGTGGCACAACGTCACGGTGACCTACAGCCGCAGCGGCAATGCCATCGTCATCTACGTCGATGGAGTCAAGAAGGCCAACACCACGCACAGTATGACGGACAGTATCGCGACCGTCCGGATCGGCGGCCCCCGCAACCGCAATCAGTGGAGGCGGTTCATCGGCAAGCTCGACGAGGTGGCGGTCTGGAACAATGGCCTGAGCGAGGGGGACGTCAAGAACGTCTTCTGGATCAGCCCGCAGTGGGCCAACTACGCCACGAATCCAGACCCGAACAACGGCCTGATCATGAGCGGGACGAACGTCACGCTCAAGTGGACGGCGGGCGCCACGGCCAGCCAGCACCGCGTCTACCTCAGTGAGACCCTCGATGACGTCAAGAGCGGCGCAGCGGCCGCGGACAAGGGCCTGACCCAGTCGACCACGTTCTCCAACCACCCTTGGGCACTGGGCAAGACCTACTACTGGCGGATCGACGAGGTCGAGTCGAATGGGACGACCGTCTACACGGGCACCGTGTGGAACTTCACGATCTCGGCCAAGATGGCCTCCAATCCATCGCCGGCCAATGGGGCCGTCCTGGTGGACCCGAATCTGGTTCTGAGCTGGATACCGGGATCAGGGACCGTCTCCCATGACGTGTACTTCGGCACCAGTGCCGCAAGCCTGCCGCGGGTCTCCACTGCCCAGGCAGCAACCGCCTATGCACCCGCCGGCGTCAAGTACGACACCGTGTATTACTGGCGGATCGACGAATTCGATGGCGCCACAACGACCCCGGGCGCAGTCTGGACCTTCAAGACCTCACCCCAGTTCCAGATCTCGGATCCCAACCTGGTCGGGCTCTGGACCTTCGACCGTGACGAGCCTGGAATCATCCTGGATTGGTCCGGTCACGGCAATCACGGCAAGATCTTCGGCAATCCCGCCAGCATCGAGGGCTACAGCAAGGCGGCCTTGAGCTTTGACGGTGTCGATGATCGGGTCCAGGTGCCCCAGGTCCTTTCACGCGAGGCCAACGCCGAGCTGACCCTGACCGCCTGGATCAAGACCAGCGTGCCCGGTCGTGCTGGCGCCACCGCCCGTGAAGGCAGCGGCCTGCTGTGGGCGGATCACGCCGGCGGAGGAGACCACTTCACGGTCGCAGTGCTCGGCAAGAAGCTGGCCTTTGAGACGGGTCCGGGCGGCAACCCGAATACGATCTCGAATCGGGACGTCGTCACGGGTGATTGGGTCCACGTCGCAGTGACCCGGACGGAGAGCACCCGCGAGTGCGTCGTGTACGTCGATGGAGCCCTGGACGCCTCCAGCATCCACGCGGGCGACAGCCGCGTCGGTTCAGATCCCCTGATCGAGATCGGCGGCAACACACTGGACGGCAGGTACTTCAATGGGACGATCGACGAGGTCCGCGCGTACAACCGCGTGCTGACGCAGGACGAGATCGTCCAGGCCATGCGGGCCAATCCGCTGCTGGCCTGGAACCCGAAGCCTGTCAACGGAGGGCTCGTGGATGTCCGCAATATCCTGGTGCTCGGTTGGTCGGCCGGCGACGGCGCGGTGACCCATGACGTGTACATGGGAACCGATGCCGATGCCGTGATGCAGGCCGACGTCGAGAGCAGCGACGTCTATCGCGGCGAGGTGACGGCACCCACCTATCTGTCCCCTGACAGACTCCAGTGGGGCAAGACCTACTACTGGCGGATCGACGAGACCCAGGCCAATGGGAGCAAGATCCAGGGACGCCTCTGGTCCTTCAAGGTGGCGGACTACCTGATCGTGGACGACGTGGAGGGTTACGACGACACCTGCAAGCGGATCTTCTTCACCTGGATCGACGGATACGGTCACTCGGGCTCTCCCGCGTGCGAAGTACCGGCCTCCGGAGGCAATGGCACCGGCTCCACCGTAGGCAATCTGAACCCGCCGTTCGCCGAGCGGACCGTGGTGCATGGAGGACGGCAGTCCATGCCTTTCGGATATGACAACACGCAGGGCCGCTTCTACTCCGAGACCGGCAGGGACTGGTCCCCGACGCAGTCCTGGACCGCGGGCGGGGTGAACACCCTGGTCCTCTGGCTCCGGGGCGATGCTGCGGCCTTTGCCGAGACCTCCGCAGGCGCGATCCTCATGAACGGGACCGGGACCGACATCTGGAGCACCGCGGACGAATGCCGGTTCGCCTACAAGCTGCTCAAGGGCAACGGCTCCATCACGGCCAAGGTGGAGAGTCTGACCAACACCCATGCCAACGCCAAGGCCGGGGTGATGATCCGCGAATCGCTCACGCCCGAGGCCGTCCATGCCCTCGTGGATGTCACGCCGGGCGCGGGGCTGGAGTTCATCCGGCGGATCATTCCGGGTGGCGACAGCGCGAGCACGGTACAGACCGGGATCACCGCTCCCTATTGGATCAAGCTCACGCGGACTGGCGACGTCCTTACTGCCCAGTGTTCGGCAGACGGAAAGACCTGGGCCAGCATCGGGACCGATCCTGCGGCATCCAGCGCGACGATTCCCATGGCCGTCGATCTCTACATCGGTCTGGCGGTCACCAGCCACGCGGCCAACGTGTCGGCCGTGGCCAAGTTCTCGAACGTCTCGACCACGGGCGGCGTGAGCGGAGCCTGGCAGACCTCCGACATCGGGGTCACGCAGATCGCCGGCAATCCGCCTGAGACCTTCTACGTCCGTGTGGCCGACAAGGCCGGTCACACGAAGATCGTCTCCAATCCCGATCCCACGATCATCGGCACGGGTGTCTGGCAGGTCTGGAACGTCCCGCTCAGCCAGTTCTCGGCTGCGGGGGTCAATCTGGACGAGATCAGCAAGTTCGTGATCGGCGTGGGTGATCCGGTCAACCCCAAGGCCGGCGGCAAGGGGAGACTCTGCATCGACGACATCCAAGTGATCAAGTCGGCCAATCCGTAGGTCTCCCATGGACGGGTCAGGCCATGGACAAGCCTGGACCCGAAATCAGGCATCCCCCGGGGCCTGTGCCAGCATGGCGCAGGCCCCGATTGTTTGGGCCTGCCCCGTGCAGCGCAGGGTCCACCCATGGGTAACCATCTCATCCGCTCGATCCTTGTCGAATGCAGGCAGAAGGGATCGGGTCGTTGCGGGTCGAAGACGAGATCAGGTTGCGATATTCGCGATCATCCGCTTGCATGCCCTTCGGCTCGGGCCTCCAGATCGGTCGAATTGGGCTAGGTACCGGCTGATTGCCTGGCAGGCTCCCCTATGGAGGTGACTGCTCAGCCAACCATTCGATGCGGCAGTGTGCCTCTTGAGGTAGTGGGCGATCATCACCTTCCAGGTCGCTGACTTCTTCTCGGCCAACACGTCCGCCTTGCTCCTTTGGTGAAACGGCAGCATCTTCTCAAGCAATCCCTCCCAGTACAACTGTCTGGCCTCGACAGATTCCCGCCCGCCGTGTGGCAATCCTTGGCTGACACTGGAGGTCTCGACCCTCTCCTGCTTCGATTCCCGCGTGCCCAGCGCCCAACCACGACGGAGCTTCTCAGACTTGAGATCCTTGCGGGTCGTGTGCGGCCGAATCAGCCAGTTCAGGTACGCCAGGTAGGCCCTGCGACCCGTGCTCCTATTGCGTCAAGCCATAGGTATCACTAATTTCGCCCCTTATCCCTCTTTCTCCAATCGCGAGGAGTGTTTCACCCAATGCACCATCAGCCTCCAGGGGACCGGAACGGGGTCAAGCCTCCCAGTAGTCCCGGCTACCCATCAGGGGTCCCCTGCGATGGCGTAAGACTTTAATCGCCCCCACACTGGCGAGTAGACTGCCGGCCTGCACAACGGTACAATCGAGATCCATGGAGCGACGAAAGACAGTGCTTGTCCTCGGTGCGGGAGCCAGCGCCCCCTTTGGCTTTCCCACAGGGGCGGGGCTGGGCGACGAAATACGGTACACAATCGAGGGCGAGCTTCAATCGATCCGAGGCGGCCTGAACTTGCGTGACGATAGTATCCATGCTTTCCTGCGAACCTTCAAGAAGGCCGGCGGCATACCTACTGATGAGTTCCTGGGCCGGAGGAAGCATGACACCGATCAAGCCCGAATTGGGAAGTTTGCCATCGCGACATCGCTCCTGGCCAAAGAGCTTGGTTCTGCCCTATTCGCCAATGATTGGCGTGGCCGCACTCAGCAATATGAAGCCCATCGAACGGCTGGCATCGGCGGCAATTGGTACGAGTTCATCTGGCAGATCCTCACGCAGGGGCTGTCCTTCCACGAGCTTGACTTGAGCTGGCTCTCTGTCGTCACCTTCAACTATGACAGGTCGCTGGAGCACTTCCTCTTCGAAGCTCGGTACCCCGACCTGGACCACATGACATCTGCCAGACTAGAGGAGTTTCTCAAGGATGCGCCACTCCTGGGCACACAGAAGGACACGATCCGCCAAGCGAGTCACAAGGTTGCTGAGTATCAAGAGGCGATCTTCTGGCGTCAATACTCTGGTGTGCGGGCGACCTGTATAGAACTTCGTGACTATGTGGGCCGTCATGGAATCTTCTTCCCGACCGAGATCAAGGAGAAGTTCACAAAGGTCACTGACGAGTTGTGGAACGCCGTCAACACCAAAGCGGCAGGGCATCAGACGAAGCAGATGGCCCTTGAGATCGAAGGATGGAAGAAGACAAAGACCGACATTGAGCCGCTATACAAGGCGATTGAGTCGGACATCCACGCCCGGCTTCGCGCACACGGCCGAAGTTGATTGCCAGTCTTGCCGGCAAGGCCCCTGGCCGGGTCTGAGCGGCCGACAATCCTGCACCCGGTACGTTGGCACCCTGAGCGGGCCTCCCTGTGTGTGAAAGGCCTTGCATTCTGCATGAACCGGGTCTACCATGAACACAGCGACCTGCATCGAAGACGACCATTGAGGGATAAGTACGGCTTGTCAGATAGGCTCTTCCGAGAGGGAAGGAGTTCCGCATGGCAGGCAGGAATGTAGAGAGGCCTGAGCCCACCGCGCCACAGAGGCAGCATTGCCTAGGACCTAGCCGTACCTCCACCTCCCATCCGCACCAGTCTTATGCCTTCACCTTGGGCGCGATTGCGGTGATTGCAGTCCTGGTCGTATCGGCCGTTCTTGTCCTTCTGCTTCGGTCGCCCAAGCTGTATAGAGTCACAGTCCTTCCCTCCTTGGGTGGGGCGAGGATGTGGGCGTGTTCGATCAACGATCGCGGACAGGTGGTCGGGGTCGCTCATACGCCAGGAGGCCAGAACCACCTCTTCCTCTGGGATTGCCAACACGGCATGCAAGACCTCGGCCCTACGAGAGAGGTCCCCGATACGAGCTTCGGGAGGTGCCCTGCGATCACCAACACCGGCCAGATTGCAGCGGATGCCTATGATGCGAATGGGATCCCCCACGTGTTCTTGTTGGACCCCAACGGACGGAGAACGTGCGTGGGTCCACCGGGCACAGGGTCAAGGCTCTGCGGCATGAACAACCAGGGCCTGGCCGCAGGCGTCAGCGATCCCCCGACAGGCGCGCCCGGATTCATCTGGGATCCCAGGAGCGGCACGCGCGAGATCGCCGGGGTGAGAGAAGTGCTTGCGATCAACGATTCCGGCCTCATGATCGCACGCGTGGACCTGAAGAAACGTCTATGTCTCCTCCAGGTGGATCAGCAGGGGCAGTACCTGTCCTGTGACGAACTGCCACTTGAAGAGAGTCGCTTCCTCGCCATCAACAACCACGGCGACGTGGCCGGGGTCACGGACCCACAAGTGGGCAGCGGCGTCTTCCTCTGGCACAGGGGTGAGGGGCTGCAGAGATGCCCGCTCAGGGCGAGCGGCACCTGCAGTGTAGCCATAAACGACGCGCGGCAGGTCGCCTTCTCTGTCCCCAATCGCCCACTTGTGGCATTCGGTCGGATGCTCCTGGACACACCCATCCGATCGTATCTGTGGGACCCTCAACGCGGCCTGATCGGCCTGGATGGACAACTGCCTCGTCATCTTGGAGGAGAGTTCCTCGTGGCGGACTTGAACAACGCGGGATGCATCCTGGGTTTGGTCCTTACTGACAAAAGAGCCAAGGTTCAGGCTGTGCTCCTCGAACCCAGGTGAAGGACGACGGTATGGTGACCAAGCACAGACATGCCAGGGCCTTCACCCTCATCGAATTGCTCGTCGTGATCGCGGTGGTCGCGGTACTGGTCGCCATCCTCTTGCCCAGCCTGGCGAGGGCGAGGGAGGCAGCCAGAAGGGCAAGGTGCCTGGGGCAGATGCGACAACTCCAGATCGCATGGCAGGCGTACTCAATTGACCACGGCGATTACATCGTCAACGGGCAAGCGTGCTCAAAGTACAATCCGACCTCCCTCCCCAACACCGGCACTCCTTGGCTTACCAAGTCCGAATTGCGATCCCCTTGGCCCAGGAATGCTGTAGAGGCTGATGTCTTGATGCGGACTGGCGGGTTGGCCCAGTACCTTGGCGACCTTGCGGCGTACAGATGTCCGAGCCGCTACCGACATGCCCGCACTCCATTCAACGGATCGGAGCATCTCAGCTCCTACTCCATTGTGGTTGCCATGAATGTCCTGTCCCCAGCAGAGTGGGCCGCTTGGGACCAGCGAATCAGGGCCACGTTTGACATCGGCCGTACCGTCCTATTCGTGAGGAAGACTTCTGAACTAGTCTGTCCCGGGCCTTCCACAAGGGCGGTTTTCCTGGATTGGGGATATGGCTGGGGGTGGGAGCAGGGTTTGGGCCACTGGGGGCAAGGGTCGGTACGTGGCACGGACTGGCCCGTGTATCACGCAGCTATACCGATACATCATGGCGATGGTACCTGCCTGTCATTTGCTGATGGTCATGCGGAACACTGGAGGTGGGCCGATCCAGCCACAGTTGTGTGGGGACGGGAATGGGAACTCTACATTCAAGGCCTTGTGGAACGCGATCCTATCAACCGGGGTGCCCTTGGATTGTGTCCACCGCTGCCGGACAGCCCGGATGTTGTGCGGCTTCGCAGGGCGATTTGGGGGAAATAGATGGGATGTGCACTGGATTGAGACGGCGGCATATGACTGCCCATCCAACACGAACAACGAAGAACACGCAACACGTAGCAGCCTTCACCTTGATCGAGCTGCTGGTCGTGATCGCAGTCATAGCGGTCCTCCTGGCCATCATGTTCCCCTCCCTGCGAAAGGCACGCGAGGCGGGCAGACGCACGGTCTGCATGTCAAACCTCCGTCAGCTACAGACCGCCTGGCAGGTCTATGCGGACGAGCATAATGGCTCGATCGTCAATGGGATGGCCTGGAACCCCGCCTCGCCCCCCGGGCACGGGAACGATGGAAAGCCTTGGTTCATCCAGCGGGATGACCGGGAGATTTGTGGTGTCCCCCCTAAGACCTACACGCAAGCCGAGGCCCTGATGCGGACAGGCGCTCTGGCCCCTTACCTGGGCAGCCTCCGCGTCTACCTGTGTCCCAGCCGCTACCGTCGGCCTCTTGCATGGCCAGCAGCCGAATGGCTCAGTTCCTACAACATCGTTGTCACGATGAACACCACTCCACCTGCAGACTGGGCCGATAGTGACCGGAAGATCAGGGCCAGATACGATATTGGCAGGACTACACTGTTTGTGAGGAAGACCTCAGAACTGGTCGATGCTGGCCCTTCGTCCAGGATGGTCTTCCTGGATCAGGGGGCAAAATGGAATGACCTTGATCGTACGTACGCTTACCTGGACGGATTTGGACCGAGCTTCTACTTCATTGTACCTTTGGCCACCCACCACTCCGACGGCACGACGATGTCCTTTGCAGATGGTCATAGCGAGTACTGGAAGTGGCGAGATCCTACAACGCTTGTGTGGGGACACTGGCGTGAGTGGGTGGACCACGCTGTAGATCCTGCGGCCGCGTGGATGCAGCCGCCGACCACGATCAAGAAAGACAACCCAGACTACAGCCGGGTTCACAAGGCGATCTGGGGCAAGGGACCGTGGTGAAGGACGCAGCCATGGTGACCAATCGTAGACATGCCAGGGCATTCACGCTGATCGAACTGTTGGTCGTGATCGCCATTGTGGCGGTCCTGGTCGCCATCCTGTTCCCGACGCTCAATCGGGCGAGGGAAGCGGGCAAGCGAGCGGCCTGCATGTCCAACCTTCGTCAACTGCAGATCGCATGGCAGACCTACGCTGACGAGCATCATGGCTGCATCGTCAATGGTCAAGCCTTGTACATGGGCGGGTCAGAGGTACTCAAGAACTATGGACAGGAATGGTTGATTGGTGGTTGGACCAAGGGTTACAGTTGGCCCATTCTCTCCACAGTGGCCGATGGTGAGGCTTTGATGCATACCGGAGCATTGGCTCCCTATGTGGGCAACGCTCGCGCGTACTTGTGCCCAAGCCGCTATCGACGCACTGAGTGGCTGCCAGGGTCAGAATGGCTTAGCTCCTACACAATCGTCAGTTCGATGAATGTCTTCGCGCCTGGACAGTGGTCGGCCTGGGACTCCAGAGTCAGGGCCACACACGCGATCGGCAGGACAGTGCTGTATATCAGGAAGACCTCGGAGTTGCTCGACCCAGGCCCATCCTCCAGAACGGTCTTCTTGGATACGGCTGCCCCAACAGGATACTCTGGATCGCAGTGTGCGGGGTGGGGGTACGACGCTGGCGAGAAGTACCCACCGTTCGCACTGGAAATACCCTTGTCCACGCATCACTCAAACGGCACGTGCCTTTCCTTTGCGGACGGCCATAGTGAACGCTGGAAATGGCGGGATGCGAACACGATTGAATGGGGAGAGTGGTGGGAGGAGGTCTATCGCGTGGGCTATGCTCGGGCCAGTCCCCAGCCGCCCTGGCCTAGGTGGAGCAATCCAGACTACCTCCGGGTCCATGAGGCGATCTGGGGCAAGGGACCGTAGTGAACAGGTGGGATAGGTATCGTCACATGCAGCGAGATCAACGACAAGCGAAGGGCCTCACGCTCCGCCAGCTTCTGGTGGTGATCATCATAATCGGCCTACTGTTGGGCGTCATCTCGGTCTCGTTTTAGGCGCCACGGTGTATGGCCGCATCCACAGCCCACCGGGCCAGGGCAGCCGATTGCGGCGTGATGGACTCCACGGCGTTCTGGCCCACCGCAGATCCCTCGGCAAAGGCCCGGACGGCCCGGACCGACGATCAGACCAGGCCCCCTTGCCGTGGTACTCGCCGACCTCCGATCGTGGCCCCTGGACCGCCTTGGTCGCCATGGCTGGCCTAGCCCGTGGCTGGCTGGATCTGTGGCGGCGGTACGTCGGGCAGGGGTCATCGGGTGCCCTCGACCTGGATCAGATCGACGATCCGCTGCCGGGTGGACTCGGACAGTGTGGGCCAGCAGTCGATCAGGATGGACAACTCCTGGGGGTCTGTCGGCGCAGGTGGTGTGCCGGATTCTGTGCCAGAGGAATTAGAAATCTGCTTTGTTGGGGCCGCCAGGCCGGTTTGTTCGATGCCAGCATGGCGCAGGCCCCGGGTCTTTCCATGAGCAGCCCTCGCAACTGGGAAAGTGGCGGGACGGGGATTGACCGTGCGGCCCCCAGCGGACCATAATCGCCGGAAGATGATCGGCTGGCCAGGCGGTTATGCCCGCCGGCCTGCGTGAAGGAGAACGTGCTATGCCGGAATCACTCAAGCCCCCGTACCTTCGCAAGGACCAGGTGCGCGGCGACATCCAGGTCTGGATCGTGGACGGCGCCCACATACGCGGGCACACGGACGAGGAATTTACCAATTTCGGCCAGCACTACAGATATTCCTACATCCCCGACAAGGAGTTCTGGATCGATCAGGAGGCAGAGAACAACGAGACGGCCTTCTTCATCGATCATCTCCTTGTGGAGCACGAGCTCATGGCCAAGGGCGTGCCCTATGGCGAGGCGTTGGAGAAGGCGGACCTCGCGGAGCGGCGGGAGAGGCGTCGCGCAGGCGACGTCCGCAAGGTCACGCGGGGCGGAACGGACCTGCCTGACCCCAAGGCCGTGCACCGACACCTGTGGAAGACACTGGAGAGCGGCCTTGCGGTCTGGATCGTGGACGGGCGTCTGGTTCGCAGCGTATTCGACATAGACTTCACCGCCGGAGGCCACGACCACGTGTATGAGTTCGTGCCCAACGGAGAGGTCTGGATCGACAACGACATCGAGGAGAGGGAAAGGGGGTTCGTACTGCTGCACGAGCTCCACGAACGGAATCGCATGGCCGAAGGCCTGCCTTACAGCAAGGCCCACAATGAGTCCAGCCGTATCGAATTCCGGTGCCGCCACCATCCTGACGAGCTCCACGACGCCCTCGCAGCAGAAGGCTGGAGTTAGATTTGCCTTGCAAGGCCCGCGAAAACCGCCAAAATGACATGCTTGGCTTTCTTCGTGGAAGTGCTGCCCGCGTACAGAGGGGCAGCAAAGGGTTCTGTTTCTCCGATGATGGAAGGAGCACGCGATCATGGCAGCAACTGCTGATATCGGATTGATCGGTCTGGCAGTGATGGGGGAGAACCTCATCCTGAACATGGAGAGCAAGGGTTTCACGGTGGCCTGTTTCAACCGGACGGTCTCCAAGGTGGATGACTTCGTCAACGATCGGGCCAAGGGCAAGAAGATCATCGGCTGCCACTCGATTGAAGAACTGGTGGCCAGCCTCAAGTCGCCGCGCAAGGTGATGCTCATGGTCAAGGCCGGCCAGGCAGTGGACGAGTTCATCGACCACCTGCTGCCGCACCTGGATGCAGGGGACATCCTCATCGATGGTGGCAACTCCCTGTTTGAAGACACCATCCGCCGCGTCAAGTACGTGGAGGGCAAGGGTAAGCTCTACATCGGGACGGGTGTCTCCGGAGGCGAGGAAGGGGCCCTGCGGGGACCCTCCATCATGCCGGGTGGCTCTCCCGCCGCGTGGCCGGCAGTCAAGCCCATCTTCCAGGCCATTGCCGCCAAGGTCAGCGATGGCACGCCGTGCTGTGACTGGGTCGGCGAAGGCGGCGCAGGCCACTTTGTGAAGATGACGCACAACGGGATCGAGTACGGCGACATGCAGTTGATCTGCGAGGCCTACCAGTTGATGAAGGACGGCCTGGGCATGACAGCCCCCGAGATGCATGAGGTCCTTGCGGACTGGAACCAGGGAGAGCTCGACTCCTACCTCATTGAGATCACGCGGGACATCCTGGCCTACAAGGACGAGGACGGCTCGCCGCTGGTGGACAAGATCCTCGACACCGCCGGCCAGAAGGGGACAGGCAAATGGACCGTGATCGCGTCCCAGGAGATGGGCATCCCCATCACCCTGATCGCGGAGGCGGTGTACGGTCGTTGCGTGTCAGCGATGAAGGATCAGCGGGTCGAGGCATCCAAGGTCTTCGCAGCCTCGGAGTTGAGGTTCCCCGGAGATCGGAAGCAGTGGATCACCGACATCCGCAAGGCCCTCTATGCGTCCAAGATCATCTCCTATACCCAAGGCTACATGCTGATGCGCAGCGGCCCAGCAGTACGGCTGGAACCTCAACTACGGCGGCATCGCCCTGATGTGGCGGGGCGGCTGCATCATACGGTCCGCGTTCCTCGGTGAGATCAAGAAGGCCTTCGGCAAGAATCCGGATCTGTCGAACCTGCTGCTGGACCCCTTCTTCAGGAAGGCGATCAAGGGCTGCCAGCGGTCCTGGCGCAAGGTCGTGGCCACCGCCGTACGCAAAGGCATCCCGACGCCCGCGTTCAGCACGGCACTGGCCTTCTTTGACGGGCTGCGGTCCGCACGGCTGCCCGCCAATCTGCTCCAGGCCCAGCGGGACTACTTTGGCGCCCATACGTACGAGAGGATCGACAAGCCTCGCGGCCAGTTCTTCCATACCAACTGGACCGGACGCGGCGGGACCACGGCAGCGGGGACGTATACAGTGTAGTGAGAAATAAGAAGTAAGAAGTAAGAGGTAAGAAAGCAGGATCGACATGGCTAGGGCGTTCTTGGACGACGATTTTCTGCTGCAGGACGAGACGGCCAGGCGGCTCTATCACGACTTTGCGGCCTCCATGCCGATCTACGACTACCACTGTCACGTGCCGGTCAAGGAGATCGCAGCAGACAGACGATTTGAGAACATCACCCAGGTCTGGCTGGCCGGCGACCACTACAAGTGGCGGGCCATGCGGACCAACGGCGTTGACGAGCGGTATTGCACGGGAGACGCCAGCGATATCGAGAAGTTCAAGGCATGGGCAAGGACCGTCCCGCATTGCCTTCGCAACCCCCTTTACCACTGGACGCACCTGGAGCTCAAACGGTACTTCGGGATCTCGGATGTCCTGCTCAATGAACAGACGGCAGACCGGATCTATGGCCTGGCCAACGAGAAGCTCGCCAGTGGCGAGTATTCGGTCCGCGGCCTGATCCGCAGGATGAACGTGAAGCTGGTCTGCACGACGGACGATCCCCTCGACACCCTGGAATGGCACAAGGCGATCCGTGAAGGGGGCTTCGAGATCGCCGTGCATCCGGCCTGGCGGCCGGACAAGGCCATGGCCACAGAGGACGTTCCGGCCCTCAACAAGTATTTCGACCGCCTGGCAGAGCTGACGGGTCGAGAGATCGCGTCGTTCGACGATCTGGTCACAGCCTTGGCGGCCCGCCACCAGTTCTTCCACGACAACGGCTGCCGCCTCAGCGACCATGGTCTCGAACGGGCCTATGCCGAGGACGCGACCAGGGCAGATCTGGACAAGATGGTCGGCCTGATCCGCAAAGGCAAGGCCCTCAAGCCGGACCAGGCCCTCAAGTTCAAGTCGGCCGTGCTGCACGAGCTGGCCCTCATGGACGCAGAGAAGGGCTGGGTCCAGCAGTTCCACCTGGGCGCGATGCGCAACAACAACACCCGGCTGTTCAAGCGGCTGGGCCCGGACATCGGCTTCGACTCCATCGGCGATTGGGAGATTGCCAGGGACCTGTCACGGTTCCTCGACCAGTTGGACCGCGACGGCAAGCTGGCCAAGACCATCCTCTACAACCTCAATCCCAAAGACAATGAGATGATGGGGACCATGATCGGCAACTTCCAGGATGGCTCCTGCCCCGGCAAGATCCAGTGGGGCGCGGCATGGTGGTTCCTTGACCAGAAGGACGGCATTGCGACCCATCTGAAGGTCCTGTCCAGCCTGGGCCTGCTGTCCCGTTTTGTGGGCATGCTGACCGACTCCCGGAGCTTTCTCTCCTATCCGCGTCACGAGTACTTCCGCCGCATCCTGTGCAACTTCCTGGGCAAAGGCGTGGAAGAAGGCGAGCTGCCCAAGGACATGGACCTCCTGGGCCGCATGGTGCAGGACGTCTGCTTCAACAATGCCAAGGCGTATTTCCCGATGAAATGTCCATAGGTTAGGGCCAAGAGACAGGTTTTAGGTTTTTGGTTTTAGGTGAACCTAAATCCTAAATCCTAAGACCTGAGATCCCTTACAATTGCCACATGCCGTCCGGACGAACCTGGAGCAAGCCGGTGTCGCGGTAGAACTCCAGCGTGGCAGTGGCGTAGTCAGCCAGGGCATCGATGGCCTCATTCTGGGCATCATAGAGGGCCTGCTGCGAGTCCAGGACTCTGCGGGTATTGGCCCTCCCATTCTTGAGCAGAAGGACTGTATTCCGGACCCGCTCCTGGGCCAGTGACTCGCCCTTCTTGGAGATCCTGTGGCGATCGGCCGCTTCCCTGAGCTTGCGGAAGGACATCCGTACCTCGACCGCAGTCGTGTCCGTGGTCAGGTCATACTGACGCTGCTGCTGATTGGCGGCGAGCAGGGCGAGGCGATACGCGTTCTCCTCAGCCAGCCGGTCAAAGGGCAGGTCTGCATGCAGACCCACGTTGAACTCGTTGTCGGTCGCAAGGAAGGTCTGGCGGTTCACATCCCGCTTGCTGGAAAGGGTGGTCGAGCCGACCAGGTTCAGATCCGCGCAGCCGGTCCTTCGCCACGGCGATCTTCCTCTGGGCGTCAATCACGCGGTCGGCCGCGTTGGCCACGTCAAGACGCAGGGCCAGGGCCGTGTTGAGGATCTCCTTCTCCGTCACCTCAGGACATGGGAGGGATGCCCTCATGAGCACATCCAACTCCTTGGGGTCCATCGCGAAGAGGATGGTCGGCGGGACGCCGAGCTTGAGCTTGAACTGGTCCACGGCCTCCTCGTAGTCGCGCCGGGCCTTGCCAGTCGCCACCTCGGCGAGCAGCAGTTCCTGACGGATACGGTCCACCTCGTAGGTCGGGATGACCGCGCCTTCGCTCAGCGGGACGGCCAGCTTCAGCAAGTCCATAATGGCCTGCTGGTTGGATTGGGCGTTCTGGATGGTCTGCTGAAGGACCAGCGTAGCGTAGTAGTCCGAGATCACTGAGACCACGAGGCCCTTGCGGAAGTGATTAAAGGTGCGCACCTCATAGAGCAGGTCGCGTTGGGCCTGGGTCAAGCCCTCCATCACGACGTCCCGACCGCTGCCTCGCATCAGGGGCTTGAAGACGGATACACCCAGGATCGACGCCAGCCCCCCACGCAGATTGCCGCTGACGATCTCTGCCCAGGCAGCCGCAATATTGGCACTGATGACGGTTCCGTCGGCTAACAGACGGTTGAATCCCACGGTAGGCTCTACACCCACCACGTGGTCATTGCGGTCACCCCGATAGCTCGCGTCGATGACGCCAAAGTACTGCTGCTCAAACTGGTGCCGGGTCAGGCGGAGATTCAGAGCGGTGGCATACAGGACCTCCCGCTGCGTCTGGTAGTCGCGGTTGCGACCCGTGGCCAGAGCCACCGCCTGAGGGATCGTCAGGGTACCTAACCGATCGGGCAGGACCTCTGCCACGTTGACGTCATTAGGCGATGGGGCCACGTCGCTGACCCGGTAATTGGTCCTGGGGCCGAACTCATCCTTCCATTGACGGTCGATGTGACCGTACACGTCCTTGTCGACCTTTGTCTTCACGTCTTTGGAGGGACCGCAACCTCCCAGGAGGCATGCAGCCACAAGGGCGAACACAACCGCCTGGAATCGCGTGTCTCGCGTGTAAAGGACCATGTCGTGCAAGGCGCAGTAAACCTCCCCCGTTCCGTAGTAGCACTTAGGATGTCAGCTCTGGGCACCGCCTAGAGCATCCGTATGCCGACCCTTTCACCGACCAACAGATTCATCTCCGCAGGCGTCCTCACCAGGAATGGCCGTCCCCACTCGGGCGTTCTGGGGTTCCGCCACAGTTGCATGGGCAACTGCTCAACCACAGGCCCGACGGATATGACCTCTCCATGAGCGATGGCAGCAGGCGGTCCTCGCCGCACGACCTCTACGGTCGTGCCTCCGCGGATCTGGCCGGCTTGGCTCTCCTCGACATAGCCAAGAACCTCAGTGGGACTGGCCTGCGCAATCCTGATCACAGCAGCGTTGGGATCCGCAACGTCCCCGACGGCCATTGCGATGGTACTGACAACACCGTCGAACGGACACCGGAGCTCGAAGGACTGCTTGGATCGCAAGGCCGCCAGCTTGGCGGACACCTCATTCATCAGCCCTTCCTGCACCCCGATCTCCTTGCGTATGACCTCCAAAGCGAGGTCCACAGAGGGCCTGTCTATGGTAGCCTTGGAGAACTCCGCTTGTCGCTGCTGAGCGACTTCCAGGTTCCTCTGCGCCTGGTCCAGAAGCTTCTCATTGTCCCGAATCGTCGTTCGAACCGTCTCAGCCTGCAGTTGCAGCCTCTCCAATTCGGTCGGTACGATCGCATTGGCGTCCACGAGTTTCCGGGAAATGGCGATGTCGGCGTCCATGGTTTTGGTCGTCATCCGGTCGGTCTCGATCTGCGTCCGAAGCTCCAGCACTCGCAGTCTGGCACCGTCCACGTCCATGGCAAATCGCCGCAAGTTCTCCTCCCAATTGCTCTGGTTTCGGGTCGCCTCAGCGGCCATTTGCTGCTCAGTGGGGGTTAGCTGTGCCGCCAAGTGCTGGATCTGCGCCGAGATCGTGCCCAACTCGGACTTGAGGACCTGCTCCTCCGACCGCTCGTCGTCCGGCAGAATGTCCATGATGGCCACGGTCTGACCCTGCTTGACCTGGTCGAAGAGCTTGACTTTGACGTCAACCACCCGTCCCGTGCAGCTTGCGGCAACGTCCAGGACGCGGCCCTGCACCAGGCCGAATACGACCACCTGTCTGGACCGATTGTAGAACAGGCCCGTCACGCCCACCACAGTGGCGACCCAGACGATGATCGGCACCAGGTGATGGTTGATCGAATGCTTGCTCGCGACGTTGGACCCGTTCTTGCGTCCCATGAACCGCTAAACCTCCAGCAGCTTTTCCTGCATTGTCAAATTGATGTTCCCAAGGCCATCGATCTGATCGAGCTCTGAGAGCATCTGCTCGTTGCGGCCGGCGTTCCGGACCATGACCTGGTAGGCATACTCTGCGGACCCCGCAAATCCGGCGTCCTGCCTGGACAGCAGGGTGAACCCGCTGCAGAAGCGATTCATGATGGCCACCACGGGGTGATCCGGACTGATGGGCCCCTTCAGGGTAAAGCGGAGGAAGCCGTTGTGGGGCTCATGGCCTCCGAAGTCGGTCAGGTGGAGGTAGATGAAGATCGCGCACACAAACACCGTTCCCAAGGCCGCCGTAGCGAACAGACGGCAGCCCGTCGCCATGCCGGCAGCCAGGGCCGCGAACATGAAGGCGATGTCCCGCGTGTCCTTGAGCATGTTGCGGAACCGGATGATCGTGAACGCGCCCAGCAGGCCCACGGCCGTGATGATGTTGTTGCCGATCACGCACATGACCAAGGCCACGACAATCGTGATGATCACCAAGGACTGGACGAACGACCGCGAGTACGACAATCCGGTGTGTGTGAAGTAGTACACCCAGGCCAAGCCCTGCCCCAGCACGAAGGCCAGCAGAAGGGTGAGCAGAATGCTCTGGATCGCAAACCCGCCCATCGGCAGGGGTGACTCCTCCAGCACCTGCCAGAGTCGCTCCATATCTAGTATCCTCCTCTCGGCGAGCAGAATCCAAGGGCGCAGGACTGCTGTATGGACGTGGCATACTTCGAGATGCCCTGTGCCTGCAGATTCAGACATCTCACCATGGCGCTCAGCCACACCGGGAAATGCCCGGTGAACTTGATCTCCAGTACGATGCCCTCCATGGTCACGTAGTTGTGCCGCCAGCCCGCCCCCGACAGATACACCTTGGTCTCATCCGTCACCTTGTAGCAGAGATCCTTGTCGAAGGTGATCCGCACCCTGTTCTCGGATTCCGACTCATAGGCCTTTCGCAGGTAGCGGACGAGGGTCACGGGCCTGGCGCCCAGGGAGGCCACGTACAACTGGAACTGGTCCAGAGACTCCTGGTCCTTTGGGATGTGCACGCGGCGTCCGGCCATGATGCTGACCAGATCGCCGTGCTTGGCCCTGGCCCGGCTCTTCATGATCACCGTGTTGATCCGCCGCTTGATTTCAAAGAACAGTGGGTATTGCTGATCGTCACTGTATCCACGGATGCGGAGCTTGAAACGATTCTGCTTGGCAGTGAGGGTCTCCTGGCACAACTGCAGGTCGCCGGAATCCAGGTACAGACTGACAATGGGATAGTACCCATCCGGCTGCAACTTGCTGTATCGGTCCAGTCCCATGTAAGGCCTGACGAAGTGTTCGATGGCCGTGATCTGGGCAGTGCTGATCCGGTACTTCAGCTCGTACCTGCAGCGCAGGGTCCGGTCTGCCTGGACCTCAGGCTCCTTGACCACGACCGCCGACTGACCGCTCGCGACGGTCTCTGCCGGAGCCCCCTGGCGTTCTTCCTCCACCGTCTTCACATCACGGCCCAATCCGATTCCTTCGACACAAACACACCAAGGTCCCTAGGGCTGCTTCGCCCGGGACCTCAGAGCGACGAACATTCAGATTCTCTTCCCCCCGGTTGTGCGCGGCCTGAACGCACGACAAGGCCCCACGCACTGAATCCCCAATTGCCCGCCTACCTGCAAGCCGCGGGTATCCAATTCCACATTCCCTTGCTATTAACCATCTTATCACAATCCGTGTTCCTGAGTCAAACTAATCTGGGGGTCGAGGAAAAACCCCGGCGCTTCGCCTGAACGGCCTCAAATGTCTCCAATTACAGGCCAATTGACAAACCGCCCGACTACTGTAAAGAGACGCCCAGACCGGTGCAGTGTTACATGGTTTTTGGGACATTGCGTGCTGCGTCGCTGGTTCAAAGGGCTGCGCCCAAAAAGCAAGAGGCCCGCCATGAAGGCAGGCCTCTTGCTTTTTTCCAGTCGGGGAGACTGGATTTCCCTTCGGCACCGCTTCGCGGTCCCTACGGGGCCCCTTTGGTGTCGCTCCGGGGCCGCTCCGCAGCCCCTGCGCGGCACCTTCGGTGTGAACCATCAACGCCGCTTCGCGGCTAGTCGCTGATTCAAAGGGCTCCGCCCAAAAAGCAAAAGGCCCGCCATGAAGGCGGGCCTCTTGCTTTTTTCCAGTCGGGGAGACTGGATTTGAACCAGCGACCTCTTGGTCCCGAACCAAGCGCTCTAAGCCAAGCTGAGCTACTCCCCGAGATCGAGTAAGGCACTATAGCAGAACGACCTAGCGGATGCAACTAGAACCTCCGGCAAAACCTCTTTGGGTTGCCGGGCACGGGATCGCTCTGGGGGGAGCCCCTCGGCACGCCGATCCGTCTCGGCGGGAAAGGAAGAAGGTAAGAAGGTAAGAAGGTAGGAAGGCGAGGGAGGGGTGTGCGTCCATGGCCGTCACTGTGGTATACTGGGGTCTGCGTGTGCAGCGGTCAAGGGCCGTCATGGAGACAAGCGACATGCGGACTGGTGGCGTGAACAAGGGCGAGATGAGAATCGGGCTGTTGGCGGCAGCCCTGGTAACGGCAAGCGTACTTTCGGGGCCTACGTCGGCGAGGGTCGTCTACGTGGATGGCACTGCGCCCGCGGGCGGCGATGGATCGTCCTGGCAGAAAGCGTACAAGTATCTCCAGGACGGCCTGGCTGTCGCCAAGGCGGGGGATGAGGTTCGGGTGGCCCAGGGCACCTACAAGCCGGATCGAAGTGCAGCCCACCCTGAGGGGACACGTGATCGGAGGGCGTCGTTTGTGCCGGCCTCGGGCGTCAGTCTGCTGGGTGGATACGCAGGGCGCGGGCAGGCGGACCCGAATGCCAATGACGTCGTCGCCTTCAGGACCATACTGTCCGGGGACCTGGCTGGGGATGATGTTCCTGTGGCAGATCCCTGTGATCTTGAGAGTGAACTCTCACGCAAAGAGAATAGCTGTAACATCGCAGAAACCGAGTACTCCTCGGCAATAGGGCTCGGCGGGCTGACTTTGTCGGGAGGCTTCGCGAACCTCACCGGGAGAGAGGATGCTTCCTCCACGGCCCGTGGCGCGGGCCTGCGTGCCAACGGCTGCAATGGCTTGTCTGTTCAGAGATGTACCTTCATCGGCAATTATGCCGTTTACGGAGGCGGGGCAGATCTGCAGCACTGCACCGGCCTATGGATCGATCAGTGCACGTTCTGCGGGAACTCAGCAAGTTGGGGCGGGGGCCTCGATGTGTACTCGTGTACAGGCAGTCTGTTGAGATCCGTGTTCCGGCAGAACTACGCAGACAATGGAGGAGGAATGAACGTCAATTGCGACTCCATCTCCATTGAGTCCTGCCAGATCATCGGCAATGCGGGCGGATCCGGCGGCGGCGCGATGCTGGACGGGGGACAGACGATTGTGGACTGTCTTATCAGCGGCAACTCCGCCCTGCGCGGAGGAGGTGTCTACTACGGCGTGAACGGGACTAAGGAAATGGTGAATTGCCGTGTCACGGCAAACCTCGCGCAAGCGGAAGGGGGAGGGCTCTTAATCAGCACGGGTGGGGATGTTCGTCTGAGGAATACCCTCCTGTGCGGGAACCAGGCTTCCGGGGGGGGGGCGCTGTGGGCTGGCTGGTATACGAACCTCGACCTGCTCAACTGCACCCTGGCACAGAACAAGGCGGGTAGGGGCAGGGCGATCCTCTACAAGTCGACCAAGGGTCATGCCACCATCGTCAATTCGATCGTGGCTGATGATGCTCCTGCCATAGTGCCTTCATCCACACCGCTGCTGGTCGCATACTGCAACATCAACGGAGGGCAATCCAACGTTGTGGACACCAATGGTGTCGTGGTCTGGGGACAGGGCAACACCAACGTCGACCCTTGCTTGGTAGATCAAGGGTACTGGCCGATGCAAAGCGGGAATGTGGATAGCGACGGCGGGCCCTTTGTTGAGGGTGACTACCACCTCAAATCCCAGGCGGGGCGTCGGGACGCCGAGGCGCAGACCTGGGTCAAGGACAGTGTGACCAGCCCATGCATAGACGCCGGTGATCCCAATACACCCATTGGCCTGGAGCCGTTCCCCAACGGAGGCAGGGTCAACATGGGCGCCTATGGTGGCACTGCTGAGGCGAGCAAGAGCTACTTCGGCAAGCCGGTCTGCGAGACAATCGTTGCTGGCGACATCGATGGGGACTGCGTGGTGGGTTTCAAGGACCTGGCTATACTGGCCTCCCGTTGGCTCGGATCAGGAGGCAATCCTGAGTCGAGATAGGGAAGGCGAGCAGGGCTCGCCGGGGGTTTCAATGTATCCCTCACAAATCGAGGAAGCCAGTTGCGATACAGGCTGGCCCTCTCGTCACAAACAGAGATCCTTCGGCTGCGCCTCAGGATGACTAGCGATGGAGGCGGTCTCTTTCACATGCTGCCCGCGTAGCGGGTGGCGACTCGGGATGGCCCGCCAAAGGCGGATCGGCAGTGGTTCAGGAAACCATAGCCCCGCGCCCGCTCGCCGTTTGGCGCATCCTGCTCAGCCTCTGTCTCACCCTCTCACCTTCTGACCCTCTCTCCGATTCTCCGTTTCGCCCTTTCCCCACCTCACCGCACCTCACAGCAGATGCACCGCATCGATATCAATGGCTGCCTGGACGTTGGGCCTGATCTGCGCCTGGGCCCTGAGGGACGCGAAGAGCCTCTGCATCGTGCCTGAATCCGGGGTCTGGACCATGATCTGTATCCTGTGATACCGCTGGATCCGGCTGATCGCCGCAGGCGAGGGGCCACGGACCTTGGCTGAGAGGCCGTGACTGGCCACGGTCACGTCGATCCGCTGCCTCCACCGGTCTGCTGCAGCCTCGAGTTTGGCGTAGAGCGGATCACGGAGGGTCACGAGAGACAGCCGCCAGAAGGGGGGCAGGAAGCAGGCCTCGCGGTGCTTGACCTCCTCTTCCACAAAGCCGTCAAAGTCATTCGCCAGGGCGAACCGGATTGCGGGCTGGTCTGGCAGGAAGGTCTGGACGAACACCACGCCTGGCTTCTCGGATCTGCCTGCCCGGCCTGCCACCTGGCAGATCAGTTGGAAGGTCCTCTCGTTGGCACGAAAGTCCGGCACGTAGAGGGAGGTGTCCGCGCTGATGATGCCCACCAGGGTGACGTTGGGGAAGTGAAGTCCCTTGGCCAGCATCTGGGTCCCTGCCAGGACGTCGATGCGGCCCTCTGCGAAGTCCTGCAGGATCTTGAAGTAGTCGTCGGGCGCCATGGAGTCGCTGTCGATCCTGGCCACGCGGGCCCCCTGAAAACGGGCTGCGACCTCCTCTTCGAGCCGCTGTGACCCCAGACCGATCAGGACCATGCGAGTCCCGCACAGGGGGCAGGCCTTGGGGACCAGGCTCTGGGCCTGGCAGTAGTGACAGATCGCGTATCCGCCCTCGATGTGCGGCCCCACGACCGTCTGCAGGCGGTCTGCCTTGAGGCCCCTGGACTTGTGGAAGGTCAGGGTCACGTCGCAATTGCGGCACCGTAGGGTATGCTTGCACGATGGGCAGAGCACGAAGTTGCTGAACCCCCTGCGGTTGAGCAGGAGGATCGCCTGCTCCTTCCTGGCCAGCACTGCCTGGAGTTCCTTGGCCAGGGGTTCACTGATCAGGGTCCTGCCGCTGCGGACGTCCCGATCCTGGCGGAGGTCGACCAGCTTCATGGTCGGCAGGGGCAACTGCTTGACGCGTTTGGGCAGGCGGATCAGCGAGAAGTGGCCCTTGTCCCGGCAGTTGTGCAGGGTCTCGAGGGAAGGTGTGGCACTGCCGAGCAGGCAGTGGGCACTGGCCAACTGGCACCGTTTGATGGCCACGTCCCTGGCGTGATACCGCGGCACTGTATCCTGTTTGTAGCCGGCGTCGTGCTCCTCGTCCACCACGATGAGGCCCAGGTGCGGCAGGGGCGCGAACACGGCCGACCTTGCGCCGACGACCACGCGGGCCTCGCCCGACCTGATCCGCTGCCACTGGTAGTTCCGTTGGGGTCCGGTCAGGCCGGAGTGCATGACCGCCAGTTGGGAAAACCGGCTGCTGAATCGCTGCAGGGTCTGGGTCGTCAGCGCAATCTCGGGCAGGAGGACGATCGCCCCACGACCCTGCTGGAGCACCTCCTGGATGGCCCTGATATAGACCTCCGTCTTGCCGCTGTCCGTGACGCCGTGCAAGAGCGTCACGCCGAATGCGGCGGATCGGGCTGCCTCAACCAGGTGGTCCAGGGCCCTCTGTTGGTCGTCATTGAGCACGATGCCCCCATCTTCGGAGCCAGCAGCAGGCCCGAGTTTGAGGCTGGCAGCAGTGATTTTGGGCTGCTGGATGATCCGAACGATCTGGCGACCGGTCAGTTGCTTGACCGGCAGTATCGTACATTCGGCCTCGTGGAGCACTTCATCGAGAGAGACGGCCGAGGTCTCGTCTTCGGCCTTGTGCTGGCCCAGCAGCTCGATGATCCGCCTTTGCTTTGCGCCCTTGACCTGGCCGGCCGAGTCAACTGCTGTGGCGAGCAGAAAGATCCGCCGCTCCATCTTGACGCCCGCCCCGTGCTTGACCGCACCCGGCACCATGGCCCCCAACACCTGGCCCAGGGGGCAGACGTAGTAGCTGGAGATCCAGCGGGCAAGGGCCTGGAGGTGGGAATCCAACAGGGGCTCCGGATCCACGATCCGCGCCACGGTCTTGAGCACGATGGCCCTTCCTTGACCGCGGGCCTTTGCACACTTGGCGGCCGGTTCTGCCGCCTCGACGGCCACGCAGAATCCGACCTGAGGCCGGTTGCCCTTCCCAAAGGGCGCCTCGACCCGCTGACCCATCTTGAGGGGCCAAAGGGACTCCGGCACCCTGTACGAGAACAGCATGTCGGACCCTGTGTCGAAGGCCACCTCGATTACGTGGCTGGAGCCGACTACGGCCTCCGCTGGAGCGAGTTCAAACAGGCTGCCCTCTGCACTACGTGGATCCATATCCATCGCCCTACCCGCGTTTCTCACGGATTCTGGTCTCACCCTCTACATATCTACGTCAGGAGTAGGATTGTCTGCCGCGAACCCCGCTAACTCCGCGAACGCTGACGCGGGGTCGTAGGTTACGACGCGTTCGAGGCTCCGCCGCCTGATCCACGGCTTCGCCGTGCCTCGACGACCCTGTCGTCGAGGGCGGCCTTCGCAATGAGCTGCTTGTCCAAGCAAGCTTGGACCGCATCCCACTGCTCGGCCTCGATCCGGCGGCTTACTCTGTGGGCGATACGTCTTTGCTGTCAGAAAGGCTAGACCGATTGGCACTCTCGCCAGGGAGTCAAGCCGTACGCCTGTGAGCGAGGAGGGCTCCGCGGAGCAAGCTCGTTTGCTCAAGCGGAGGCCTACGAAGCTCACCCGGTACGCTCCAGCGTACCGGTAGACGCGAAGCGGCGCGTACGGCGATGCCACGGACACGGCAAGATCGCTGTCCAAGGCGTCAGCCGTTCGCGGAGTCAGCGGGGTTCGCGGCCAAATCTCCTTCAGTTCTTCTCTCTGCCCCTGCAAGTTTCTGCACCCCGCCATTCTGTTAGGGGCTCCTAGAGCCCAAAGTGCCGCGCAGCCAGGGTCTGGATGTGGTCACCAATGGCCAGGCACGCAGTCGCGGCCGGGGAAGGGGCGTTGAGCACGTGTATGGCATTGCGACCCTGCTCGATCACGAAGTCATCGATGCACCTGCCGTCACGGCCAACCGCCTGGGCCCTGACGCCTGCGCCGCCGGGCCGGATGTCGGCAGCAGTCAGCGAGGGCATGAGCCTCTGCAACTGCCTGAGGAACCGCTTCTTCGAGAACGCCCTTGCGTACTCGGCCAGGCCATACCGCCAGTTCCGCATAAACAGCTTCCATGTACCGCCAAAGGCCAGGGATTCCCGCGTATCCTTCCAGTCGAAGGCAGTCCGGCTGTACCCTTCGCGTTTGAAGGAGAACACGGCATTGGGCCCGCACTCCACGGAGCCATCCAGCTTGCGGGTGAAGTGCACGCCCAGGAACGGAAAGGTAGGGTCAGGAACCGGGTAGACCAGGTTCCTGATCTTGCGGCTGGCGTCCGCGGACAGGACGTGGTAGTCGCCCCGAAACGGGATGATCCGGAGCCCAGCGTCGATCCCATCAAGTCGGGCGACACGATCGCTCTGCAGACCCGCACAGTTGATGACAAAGCGGGTGGTGAAGGCCTCCTTCCGTGTGACCACGCGGGTATAGAAGTCGTGCCGATCGAGGCCGATCACCTCCTGGCCCGTGATCACCTGGTTGCCTTCGTGATGGGCCTGCATCAGGGCCGCCAACGCCTTGGCTACGGCCACGAAGTCGATGATTCCCGTGCAAGGGACCAGGATGCCGGCGCTCCCCCGGCAGTCAGGCTCGATCTGTTGGATCTCCTGGCCGCTGAGCTGGCGGATGCCCTCGACTCCATTCTTGAGGCCGTTCTGGAAGATGGTCTCCAGCCGGGGCAGCTCCTTGGGATGCGTGGCCACAATGATCTTGCCGCAGATCTCAAATGGAACGCCGTGCTGGCCTGCGAACTCGACCAGCTCACGGCGACCCCGCACGCAGTTCTTCGCCTTGGCAGAACCGGGCTTGTAGTAGATGCCCGAATGGATGACACCGGAGTTGTGGCCCGTCTGGTGGCTGGCTACAGTCTGCTCCTTCTCCAGCACGGCAACATGGATCTGGCGAAAGCGCAACCCGAGCCTGTGGGCCGTGGCCAGCCCCACGATGCCACCGCCAATGATGATCACATCGAAGTCGACTTTGGGTCCCATCGGGCAGCCATTGTACCGGCACGAGCCGAGTTGTCTACAGCGGGGGGAAGGATCTCTCGCCCATTGGATAAGCCGCATGATCAAGGCCGAGCGGTGGGATGCGGTCCAAGCCGCTTGGACAAGCAGCCCACTGCGAAGGGCGCCCTCGGCGACACGGTCGCCGAGGCATGGCGAAGCCGTGGATCAGGCGGCGGACCCGCGAACATGCCCAATCCCACGACCCCGCGTCAGCATTCGCGACCATTCGCGTTATTCGCGGCAAGAAATCCTTCAGTCCTGTATTAGAAGCTCTCTAGGGTTTATCTGCGAACAGACTGGTGCTGAAGTACCGCTCTGCGCGGTCACAGAGCAGGGTGACCACCGCGCCTCTCGGACGGAGCTGCTGGGCAAGACGGACCGCTGCAGCCACGTTCGCGCCTGAAGACGTGCCCACCAGCAGGCCATGTTCGCGGTGCAGACGCTGGGTCATGGCCATGGCGTCAGCGCTGCTGACCTTGACCTCGCCGTCTATGGGGGCCCCTCGCAGCAGGGGAGGGATGAATCCATCTGCCACGCCCTCGATGGTGTGGCAGCACGGGCACTCGCCAGCCAGGACCGCTGCCTCTGCCGGCTCCATGGCGTACACGCGGGCCTCTGCGTACCGGGCCTTCACGGCCTTGCCCACGCCCACGAGCGTGCCTCCGGTGCCGTATCCGGCGACGAACACGTCGACGCAGTCCGGCATCTGCCGGATGATCTCCTGGCCTGTCCCCAGCTCGTGGTCTTCCACGTTGAGGCGGTTCTCGAACTGGCAGGGCAGGAAGTACCGCTTGTCCATGGCCGCCATCTCCCGAGACATCTCGATGCCGGTCTGGTAGCGGCCCTCGCTGGCAAACAGGACCAGCTCCGCGCCCAGTTGGTGGATCAACTGGCGCCGCTCCTGGCTTGCGCCCTCGGACATCAGGATTGTCACGCGATAGCCCTTGGCTGCGCCGATCATGGCCAGGGCAATGCCCGTGTTGCCGCTGCTGCATTCGAGGATGATCGAACGGCGGCTGATGAGCCCCCTCCGCTCTGCGTCCATGATCACCGCCCGGGCAAAGCGGTCCTTGATGCTGCCGCTGGGGTTGAGGAACTCGGCCTTCGCGTGGATCGTGACCCGCTCCGGCCCGAAGTGGATGGGGATCAGCGGCGTGTTGCCGATCAGGCCGAGCACGGCCGGACAGCCGCGGGGCCGCACGAGGGAGACCTTTGGCCGCTTGACTGTGCGGCATTCGGATCGTGAGGCGGTGCCGCTCATCCTCGCTCTCCCAACTGGCGGATGGCCTGGCGAAGCCTCGCCTTCTCCTGGGCCGTCGCGGGCAGCAGGGGTCTTCGAGGCGGTCCCACCCTGTGGCCGGTAAGGCCGCAAGCGGCCTTGACGAACTGCGTATACTTGCCGCCGCCCTCCATCAATTCCAGCAGGGGCAGCATCCTGTAAAACAGCCTCCGGCTGGCGGCGTGTATCCTTGCGTTCGACCGCCAGCTCATAGAGCCGGGCGTGCTGCCTGGGAATCACGTTGGCCACTCCACCCACCCAGCCGATCGCGCCGACGACGAAGCACTCGAGGGCCAGGGTGTCGCACCCGCAGAAGACGCCGATGCGATCCCCAGCCGTGCGGATCAGGCGGGTGATCCGTTCCATCTCGCCGGTGCTCTCCTTCACGTAGCGGACATTGCCCAGCCCGGCCAGCCGATGGATGAAATCCGGCGTCATGTCCACGCCCGTACGGCCTGGATAGTTGTAGAGCATGATAGGGATGCCGATGGCGTCGTTGGCCAACTGGATGTGCACAAAGAGCTCATCCAGCGTGGGCCGCGAATAATAGGGCGGTGCAAGCAGGATCCCCGATGCGCCCATCTGCTCTGCCTGCCGGCAGTACTCAACCACCTCGCGAGTGGAGCCGGCATTGGCGCCTGCCAGCACCGGAACGCGGCCGCGGGCAGCCTCCAGCGTGACCTTGAGCACCTGCTTGCGCTCCGCAGGGCTAAGGGCATAGAACTCGCCGGTGCTGCCCAGAGGGACCAGGCCGTGAAGCCCACTGGCAATCAGGTGATCGACCATCTTGGCCAGGCCGTCCAGATCCACCTTCTCGGTGACGGTCATCGGTGTGACCAAGGCCGCAAGAACGCCGTGTATCTTCATGGGGCACTCCAAACAAGGGAGACAGGAGTCAGGAGACAGTAGAAGAAATCCAAGATCCTGGAATGGGAAGCCCTGAACCCAGGATTCCCTCCACTGCTCCAATCTACTGTCTCCTGTCTACTGTCTCCTGACTCCTGTTCTTTCTACAACTGCATCCAGATCGTCTTGACTTCAGTGTATTGCTCGTGGGCGTAGATCGACTTGTCCCGGCCAAAGAAGCCCGACTCCTTGAATCCGCCAAAGGGCGTGGTGACGTCGCCTTCAGAGTAGCAGTTCACGGACACCGTGCCGGCCCGCAGGGCCCGGGCCATGCGATGGGCCTTGCTGAGGTCGCGGGTATAGAGCGAAGCAGCCAGGCCATAGGGGGTGTCATTGGCGATAGCCACGGCCTCCTCCTCGGTCTCAAAAGAAATCACGGACAGGACGGGACCAAAGATCTCCTCGCGAGCGATCTTCATCCGGTTGTTGACCTCATCGAAGATCGTGACCTCCACGTACCAGCCGCCGGTCTCGGGCATGATCCGTTTGCCGCCGAGCACGAGCTTGGCGCCCTCGCTCTTGCCGGACTGGATGTACCCGAGGACCTTCTCCATGTGGGCCTTCTCGATCAGCGGCCCCACGCGGGTCTCGGGATCCAGGGGATCGCCGACCTTCCAACCGCTGACCAGGCCTATGAGTCTTTCGACCAGATCATCCTTGAGGCTGCGATGCACGATCAGCCGTGATCCGCTGCTGCAGTTCTCGCCCATGTTCCAGAAGGCGGCATTGGCCGCGTTCTGGGCCACGCCGTCCAGGTCGGGGGCGTCCGCGAACACCACCTGGGGACTCTTGCCGCCCAGCTCCAGGACGACGCGTTTGAGATTGGACTCCGCGGAGTAGCGGAGCAGCTCCCGGCCGACCTCCGTCGATCCCGTGAAGGCCGCCATGTCGACGTCCGGGTGACGGCAGATGGCCTGGCCCACGGTCGTGCCCGACCCCGGTCACCACGTTGAATACGCCCGCGGGCACACCCGCCTCCGCAGCCAGCTCTGCCAGCCGGATCGCGCTCAGCGAGGTCTGCCTGGCAGGCTTGAGCACGAGGCTGTTGCCCGCAGCCAGCACAGGACCGATCTTCCACGCCGCCATCTGCACGGGGAAGTTCCAGGGGACCAGCAGCCCCACCACGCCGATGGGCTCTCGCACAATCAGGCAGGGGTTCTCGGATGCCGTGGGCGCAGTCCGCTCGTAGAGCTTGTCGATCAGCTCCGCGTGCCACCGCAGGCAGTGGACTGTATCCGGAAGATCGATCCCCACGCAGTCAGAGATCGGCTTGCCTGCATTGAGGGCATCGAGGATCGCCAGGTCGCCCGCGTCCCGCTCCACGAGATCCGCAAACCTCAGCAGGACCTTCTTACGGTCAGCCGGCTTGAGCCTCGACCAGCAACTGCCGTCGAATGCGCGGCGCGCAGCCGCGACCGCCCGGTCCACGTCTGCGGCAGTGCACGAGGCCACGTCCGCGATCTTGCGGCCATTGGCCGGATTCATCGAGGCAAAGGTGCTGCCGTCTGCCGCAGGACAGAGTTGACCGTCAATGAAGGCCTGCGTACGGAACTGCATCTTCGCTGCTGCCGCGGCGATGGTCTTGCGTTTCAGGGGGAGATTCATGAGGGTCCTTTCCTTAAACTAGGAGACAGGAGTGAGGAGACAGTAGTCAGTAGCTGTGAGGAACTGGGACATTCCGGGTTCTTCCTCCTGTCTCCTCTCTCCTGTCTACTGTCTCCTGAATATCTTCATTCGCTGTTCCATCCACGCTCGCTAGTGAGGCAATCGACGTCGGAAACACCGGGGGTCGCACAGAGGCGGTCTCCCAGCCGAACAACGCCTGTACTGCTCCACCGCAGATCCGTCCCTGGCAGGTCCCCATACCGCACCGCGTGTGCAGCCGGGCGTCCCGCCAATGATCATACCGCTGGAGCTGGCCGAGCGTGACGTCTTCGCAGCGGCAGACGATCGTGTCCGGCCTGGCCAGGTTCAGCACCTCGTGCCGCAGGGCAAATCCCCGGTCCAGGGTGCGGCTGAACATCCAGGCCCTGCCGCGGGACGCGAAGAGACGCTTGGCCCGGTCTTGCTGGCCAGTCACTGCGAATCCCGCGATCTGACCCTCGATCAGGGCCCGATCCACTCCACCCAATCCCGTGGGCTCGCCAGCACAGTACACGTTCGGAACCGAGGTTTCCTGCCAAGGATCTACATGGACCTTGCCGTCCACGATCCTGCAGCCCAGCAGTCGAGGAAGCTCCAGGTTCGCCACCAGGTTGAATCCGCAGGCCAGCACGTCGCAGGGGATCGTCCAGGTCCTGGCCCCTGTGCTGAGCGTGACACTCTCGACCTGGTCCTTGCCCTGGGCAGACACGGGCCAGCAGCCGGGTCTGTACCTGACGCCCAACAGCCTCGTCTGATACTCGGCTGCCTGGATGAGCTTGCTCGGTGCGAGCACGGGCAGGAAGGTGCCGAAGCCGAAGAGGTGGAGCCACGGGGTCTGTTCAGCCAGCACCACGACCTTGGCGCCGTGCCTTGCGGATGCAGGCGGCGACTGAGAAGAGCAGGGGGCCGCTGCCTGCCACCACGACCCGCTTGCCGGCCACAGGCCAGCCTGCCTTGACCAGCGACTGGCAGGCCACCCGCGCCCACCACGTTCGCCAGCGTCCAACCTGGGAAGGGCAGCAGTAGTTCGCGGGCGCCCGTCGCGAGGATGAGCTTCTTCCACCGGATCTCCAAGGGCCCTTGGCGAGACTCGGTCAGCAGCACGTCTGGCTGCAGGCGCAGCGACCGCGGTCGACCCCGGCAGGAGCTGTGCACCCGAGGCCTGAAACCTGGCAAGCCAGCGCCTGCCCTGACGCGGCATGGACGCGGCCTGCTCCAATCGCCAGATCTGGCCGCCCAGCCGGCGGTGGCCTCCACCACCGCCACGGTCAGCCCCTCTTCCGCTGCGATGCACGGCGGCCGCCACGCCGGCAGGCCCGGCACCCACCACGACCACGTCAAACCTGGCCTGACGATTAGAGCCTATCTCAGTCATCGGTCACGACCTCCATGCCTTCCTCGCAGGCCGTCAGGCAACTGCGGACGTGCGGCTGGCCGTCGATCGTGACGCGGCACTCGAAGCACACGCCCATTCCGCACAGCGGGCCCCGGGCCTGCCCCATGACGGACCGCCGGAAACGGCTGTGGCCTTCCCGGGCCAGGGCCACGGCCACCAGAGTTCCTGCAGGGACCTTCACAGGCCGGCCGTTGATGCGGATCATCACCTGAGTCCATCTTAGCCATGGAGGGGCCCTCCTAGCCAGCCGGCCGGGAAGGTAGGGCTGAGGCGGGATCTCGGGGGTCCGTTCCAAGGATAAGATCCGCCACCAGTCTGGCCAGTGGCCAGCGAGGTCGTGATGCCCAGGCCCTCGTGGCCGGTGGCCAGCCAGATCCGATCGCTCGATGGGCTCGGACCGATGAGAGGCAGCTTGTCCGGCGTGGCGGCGCGATGCCGGTCCAGGAGCGGATCGCGGAGAGCTTGGCGCAGCGAAGGCAGATACTCCAGGGCGCGGCGCAGCATGCGGTCGAGGATGGCCGCCTCCACGTCTGACGTCGTCTGCGCCGAACTGGCGCGACGAGCCGATGAGCATCTGGCCGGTCTTGCGGGGCTGGATGTTGAACGCGACGGAATCCGAGGCGGCGAGTGGGCGCTCTTGAGATAGCCCAGCTCCACGATCTGGTGCCGGACGTATCCGGGATAGCGATCGGTGATGACCAGGTGGCCCTTGCGTCTGCGCACCGGCAGTCCCGGCGTCAGCGCAGGCGACCGCAGCCGGCGGCGTTGACCACCCGGCCGGCGGAGATCCGGCTCGCCGTCGGCCAGGACCACCTCGCCGTCGTCGCGGACCGGCATCGGACCTCGGCGTCGGTGCGGACCTCGGCCCCGCGGCGCCGTGGCCTGTTCCAGGAGATAACGTGCGGCGGCAGGGGGGTAGATCACCGCATCATCCATGACGCAGCAGTCCGCCCACCAGATCGCGACGACAGGTTCGGCTCGGCCTCCGCCAAGGCCGGCTGATCCAGCACTTCCACCGCCACGCCGTGATCGGCGTAGAAGGCGGCCTTGCGGCGAACCTCGGCCATCTCCTGGCTCGTCCGCCGCCACCCAGAGCGTGCCGCAACGATCGTATTCAACGTCGGCCGGGAGCTCCGGTGCTAGCCTGTGCCACAGCCGACGCGAGAAGGAGGTCAGTGCAAACTGGGCCTCCGAATCGTCCATCACCACGATGTGTCCCATGCCGGCGCGCCGTGGTGCCGCCGCCCACGGGGCCGCGATCCAGGACCAGGACCTTCAGCCCCTGCGAGGAGCACTCCGCTGCGCAGGCGGCCCCGACGATGCCGGCGCCCACGATGATGATGTCATAGGTCTGCTTCAAGGACGGATCCCCCAGCAGAAGGGATCTCTCTCGATCCAGGAGCAGGGTGGCCTCCGCGTTGACGAAGGCCGTGCCCGTGATGGTCGGCAGGATCCTGCCGTCTTCGGCGTCGGCGGTAGCGACCCGTGAACGTGCTGCCGATGATGCTCTCCTGCACCCAGGGCTCGCCCTCCGCGAGCTTGCCGTCGGCGGCCAGGCAGGCCAGCTTGGCGCTGGTGCCGGTGCCGCAGGGCGAGCGGTCGTAGGCCTTGCCGGGGCAGAGCACGAAGTTGCGGGCCTGCGCGCCGGGCAGCGGCCGGCGGGCCGAACAACTCGACGTGATCGACCTCTGGGAAGCCCTGTGCATTGACGGCCTGCCGGATCCGCCAGGTGAAGTCGGTCAAGGGCTCCACGCGATCCAGGGTCAGCGCCTGGCCGTGTGCTCCAGCCAGGAAGAACCAGTTGCCGCCCCAGGCCACGTCGCCGGTCACGGGGCCGATGCCCGGCACCTCGACGGTCACGCCCTTGGCGGTCCGATAGCTCGGGACATTGGCCACTGAAACCTGCCCATCCTCGTGCAGCGTCGCCGTCACCACGCCGACCGGGGTTTCGATGCGGTGCGCGCCCGGCCGGATGCGGCCCAGGTGCGCGAGCGTGACCACCAGGCCGATGGTGCCGTGACCGCACATGCCCAGATAGCCGACGTTGTTGAAGAAGATCACGCCGGCGGCGCACGTGGGATCTTCGGGCTCGACGCACAGGGCGCCCACCACGACCTCTGAGCCGCGCGGTTCGTTGACCACGGCGGACCGGAAGTGGTCAAACCTCGACTTGAAGCGATCTCGCCGCTGGGACAGCGGACCCTGACCCAGATCGGGGCCGCCTTCGACGACCACCCGCGTCGGCTCGCCCCCGGTATGGGAGTCCACCACCACAATCCGCTGCGGGGACAAGAGGTCCACCGCAGGGCCTGCTCCAGGGATGGAATTTATGTTCATCATGACTCTAGTATGCCGAAAATGTCGCAGCGTGTCTTGGCGTCTATAGCAGCCCAGGCTGTGATTTTGGCACAACGAATGCAGAATCGTCGTAGGCAGGGCAATCGCAAAGTCGGCCTGCCTCAAAGAGACGTGAGTTCTGTGTCATCCGCCGCAGGCGGACAGACCGATGCAGTCGCGGGAGCGACTGGCTGGGAAGCGTTCTTGGTTTTTGCCGCGAACCCCGCCAACTCCGCGAACGCTGGCGCGGGGTCGTGAGTGTTTGGCCACACTCGTAGCTCCGCCGCCTGATCCACGGCTACGCCGTGCCTTGGGACTGCGTCCCAAGGGCGGCCTCCGCAGCGGGCTGCTTGTCCGAGCAAGCTCGGACCGCATCCCACTACTCGGCCTTGATCTGGCAGCTTAGGCTGTAGTGGATCTGCCTTTCTGCGGTCTTGAGGAAAGAAGGACAGCACACCGGGACTTCCGCAGACAGATTGAGCCGTACGCATGCGAGCGAGCTGCTCTACGCGGGGCAAGCTCGCTTGCCCAAGCGGAGAGCAGCGAAGATCGCCCGGAAGGCAAGGCCTTCCGGTAGACGCGAAGCGTCGCGTACGGCGACGCCACGACTGGGTCCAACCTGTCGAAGCGGCGACAGCCGTTCGCGGAGTTCGCGGGGTTAGCGGCCAAAACCTCCTTCTGTTCTCCTGGCCAACGCGACCACAGGCCGGGGCCACGAGAAAGGGCGTCTGTCGCCAGGAACCTGTGCTCATCCTCACGATGTACAGGAGGGACTTTGCGTTCGCCCTGTCGTCGCAGGGCCTTGCGATTGACAGCCCTGCCCGTGCCCCCTAGAATGTCGGGCACCATGGAATGAAAGGAGTTGTGCTATGGAGTCAGAGCGAAACGACAGTCCCGCTGAGCCCCCGACGCCTGAGAATACGCCAGGGGCTACACCCCCTCCGCCGGGTCCTGCCTATCCGCCGTACTGTCCGCCTCCTCCGCCCATCTATGGGCCTGGATACGGACTCGGCTATGGACCGGCCTACGGCGATGGAGTCCCGCCTCGCCGCAAGAGCGGCTGGCGGATCGTGTGGGGCATCTTCACGTTCATGTCCGTAGCCGCCAACATCCTGCTTCTGCTGCTCGTGATTGGCTCGCTTGCCCTGATCGCCACGGGAGGCACGCGGGGCGCCTTTACCGAACAGGTCGTGGAGTCCGGCCCTCGCACGGACAAGATCGCGATCATCCCGATTGCCGGCATCATCGATGGGGCCCAGGCCCAGAGGGTGGGTGAACAGCTCAAGACGGCGAGAGAGGACAAGGCGGTCAAGGGCCTGATCCTCAGGGTCAACTCGCCGGGCGGCGGCATCTCGGCCAGCGACCAGATCTACAACGAGGTCCGCAAGTTCCGCAGCGACACAGGCAAGCCCGTAGTTGCCTTCATGGAGAGCATGGCGGCCTCAGGCGGCTACTACTGCTCCGTGGCCTGCGACAAGATCGTCGCAGAGCCCACGGTGATCACGGGGTCGATCGGCGTAATCATGGCCAACTTCGTGTTCGGCGACCTGCTTGAGAAGAAGCTCGGCATACAGCCGGTGATCATCAAATCAGGGGAGAAGAAGGACTGGCCCAGCTCCTTCACGCCGCCGACCGAGGAGCAGCTCCAGTACCTGCGTGACCGGATCGTCATGCCCGCATACGAACGGTTCCTGGCCGTCGTGGCAGACGGACGCAAGGACATCCTGACGCTGGAGCAGATCCGGCCCCTGGCAGACGGCGGCATCTACACGGCCGGCCAGGCCAAGGACAATAAGTTGATCGATCAGGTCGGCTATCTCGACGACGCCATCAGCCAGGTCAAGTCCATGGCCGGCGTCACCAAAGCCGAGGTCGTGGAGTACCGCGAGGTCTTCTCCTTCATGAGCTTCCTCGAATCCAAGACCAACGTGGGCATCAAGATCGACCCTACCGCACTCCTGGAGATCACCATGCCGCAGGCGATGTACCTGTGGAGGGCGTTCTGAGACTAGAACTCAGAACCCAGAACACAGAACTCAGGAGACAACCGCCATCGCGAAAGTGCGGACACTTGGCATGCAGGAGGGTTAGATATGACGCCGCTGTTCAGGAAACCACTGGCGGAGGTTGTGCAGCAAGACATCCAGGAGCTGAAGGAGAACCGGATTCCCGAGAGTCGGACCCTGGACTACAAGCGAGACCTGTACTCCCCGAACGACGACGGGAAGCGTGAGTTCCTGAAGGACGTGACGGCGTTCGCCAACACAGCCGGCGGCTATCTGGTATTGGGGGTCGATGAGCAAGAGGGAGTACCGATTGCCGTAGATGGCGTCAATGTTGCCGATTTCGACAAGCAAAGGCTCCAGTGGGAAAACCTGCTCGGCACGGCTGTCGATCCGCCTCTCCGAGGGGTGGGCTTCCGGCCCGTTACCCTCGACACAGGCAGGAGTGTTCTGGTAGTTGAGATACCTCGCAGCATTGCCAGACCGCACGGCGTTGTCACTGCCAGAGGGCAGTTCCGATTCTACGGCAGAAACACCGGTGGAGCATATCCGTTCGAGGTGAGCGACTTGAGACAGGCGTTTCTGTCCTCCGAGACACTCGCCGAAAGGATGCGGGCCTTCAGGCGGGACCGGCTGTCGCAGATCGCGGTTGGGGAGACACCCCTTCCCCTCGTTGCTCGGCCAAAGCTGGTTCTTCACGTGCTGCCCGCTTCTGCATTCGAACTGGGTACGCGGTACAGGCTAACAAATGATCTGCGGGCGAAGTTCAAGCCGATCCCCGGCGGTGGGGGAGACCATCGCTTCAACTTCGATGGACTGGTCGCCTATGATGGGAACATACGTGAGGGTCAAGCTGGCACGTACTCGCAGCTATTCCACAACGGCATCGTCGAGGCTGTAGACACGTGGTTCCTTGCGGATCGAGCCAAAGAAAGAACCATCCCCTGCAAGGGTTTCGAGATCCAATTGGTTGACGCAGTCGACCGTTACGTGGCATTCCTTGCAGATCTGGGTGTCGGCCTCCCTCTGTGGATCTCCCTGTCGCTCCTGGGGGTCAAGGGGTGCCGTATGGCCCTTGAGCCGGGAGCTTTCTATCCACGAGGGCAGCATCCGATTGAGAGAAACGACCTCATGATTCCGGAGATCGAGATCAGCGACAGGGGACAGGCTGCAGAACAGGTCCTCAAGCCCGCCTTCGACTCCATCTGGAACGCCTGCGGCTGGGAGCGGTCTGAGAACTACGACGAGCAAGGCAACTGGCTATTGAAGAGCGGGGTGTAGCCGTCTCCGCCGATCCGGCGGTCTGGCCTTCCAGCCAGCACTGCATCCAGGCTGCGCCAGCGCATGCATGGCTGTCGCCCCCTCGACCGCAGCCGCCTCCGCACGGCAGGGCTTTGCCGCAGCACGACACAGCGGCAGGCGCCCTACGAATGCTCCGTCGTCCGCTTGTCCCTTCTGCATGCAGCGTCCCAAAGGCCTCCTGCCCGCACCCCAGGCTGTTCGAGGGTGCAGGCAGGAAGCCTCTGTCCATTCGATCCAAGCGAGCTCAAACGGGCCACGCCTGAGGGAGAGGCAGTAGCACGCCAGTCAGCATGCGATAGGGTTCCCGCAAGGGAACGGCCTGTCTCTTTGCTCCTTCGGACAGCCCTGAGGAGCAAAGGGACAGGCTGGATCGCCGGATGCGCGGCGGGGCGAGCAGCGGTGGAGCGTCAGCACGTCTCATGACGGACGTGCCTCTCGGCCGGCGTGAGACGTGCCACGCGGAGCCGTTGCGGTCGAAAGGGCGGCAGCGGCAGCATGGGCATGTCAACGCACAAAGATATCATTGCATTCTGTGATCGGTAGGCTTAGGATGGATGCTGGACTTGCATCCAAGGCGGACGTCGAGGAACGAATGGCTTGTCAGCCAAGCTCTTCCGAGAGGGAAGGGGATCCGCATGGCAGGCAGGAGTGCAGAGAGGCCTGAGCCTATCACCGTGGCGCGACAGCTACACTGTTCAGGGTCTAGCCGTACCCGCACCTCGCCGTTCCACCCGTCCTTCGGCTTCACGCTCATCGAGCTGCTGGTCGTGATCGCGGTGATCGCGGTGCTGGTTGCCATCCTCATCCCGTGCCTGAGTCGGGCTCGCGAAGCAGGCAGGCGGGCTGCATGCCTATCGAACCTCAGACAGATGCAGGCCGCCTGGCAGATGTACGCAGACGGCAACGCGGATCGAATCGTCCATGGAGAGGCATGGCCATGGGGTGCTTACGATCCGAGCAAGAAGGACTGGAGCAAGGCCTGGCTCATCGCAGGGGACGCAAACAGCCCCTATCTGTACGTCCGGCCGCAGACACGCACGAATGCCGAGGCCCTGATGCGGACAGGCTCGCTGGCCTCCTACGTGGGCAATGTCAGGACCTATCTGTGCCCAAACCGCTATCGTGGCCACAACCTTGACGCGGGATACGACTGGATCGGCTCCTACAACGTCGTCGTGTCGATGAATGTGGTGTCCCCCGACTACGCGGCCGACTGCGAGCAGAAGGTCCGGGCACTGCATGACATCGGTAGAACTCCGCTGTTCGTCACAAAGACGTCGCAACTCGTGAATCCGGGCCCCTCATCCAGGGCAGTCTTCCTGGACGAGGGAGGAAAGCCCTTTGTCAATCATGTGTTCAGTTCTGTGGACGGATGGCTTGGCACCTCGTTCAACTACCTTGACCCGTTGGCGGACCACCACGCCGGGGGGACGTGCCTTTCGTTTGCAGATGGCCATAGCGAGTACTGGAAATGGAGGGACCCTGCGACGATCGCCCTGGGACAACAGCGAGCGCGTTGGTACAAGTCCGGCCTCGCGATTGGAGGCGAAACAGCGGTCTGCCCCTGTACGCGGAACAACCAGGACTACATGCGAGCACACACCGCGATCTGGGGCAAGGGGCCGAAGTGAAAGACGGAGCCATGGTGAGCAATCGCAGATATGCCAGGGCCTTCACGCTGATCGAACTGCTGGTCGTGATCGCGATCATCGCAGTGCTCATGGCCATCCTCCTCCCGGTAGTCAATAGGGTCCGTGAGGCAGGCAGGCGGGCTGCATGTATGGGCAACATGCGACAACTCCAGATCGCCTGGCAGACCTATGCGGAAGACCACGATGGCTACATCGTCAATGGCCAGCCCTACCATTGGTCGATGGAGGAGAATCCGGGAGTACCCTGGCTGTATGGCAGCGACTCCTTCCCGGGCGCAGTAGACCGGGATCAGGTCGAGGCGATGGTGCGGACAGGCGCCCTGGCCAGGTACGTGGGAGATCCACGCGTGTACCTGTGTCCTGCGAGGCACCACAGGGTCTGGAAGGAACACTGGCCCGGATGGGAGTGGTTCAGCTCCTACGATATCGTTGCGTCCATGAACGTGTGGCCACCCCAGGCCCGGGCCGTGGAGGATCGCCGGATCAGGGCGGCCTACAACGTCGGCGGGGCCGTGTTGTTTGTGACCAGGATATCCCAGATCGCACAGCCAGGTCCTTCATCCAGAATGGTGTTCTTGGATGAGGGATCGGGCTGGGGCTGGGGCGGCTGGGGATATGGCTTGGGATACGGAGGAGGGACCTGGTCGGACGGCTACCGCGAGTGGGGAGCGCCCATTCACCACGCGAACGGGACATGCATGTCGTTTGCGGATGGGCACGTCGAGTACTGGAAGTGGCAGGACCCCCGTACTATGGCCAACGCGAAGCTCTGGATCGACTACTGGGATCGCTATGCAGCCGGAGGTTCGCTTGGCTCACTCGGCCTGACCGGGTGCGTATCGGACAATGAGGACTACTTCCGTATGCACAAAGCGATCTGGGGCAAGGGGCTGAGGTGAAGGACGGAGCCATGGCGACCAATGGCAGACATGCCAGGGGGTTCACGCTCATCGAGCTGCTGGTCGTGATCGCGGTGATCGCGGTCCTGGTTGCCATCCTGCTGCCGAGCCTCAAGCTCGCACGCGAGGCAGGCCAGCGGGCGGGCTGCTTGGGCAATCTACACCAGATACAGACTGGCTGGCATCTGTACGCTATTGACCACGGCGACCGAATCGTCAATGGCCAAGCCTACAAGGACATGAGCGCCGGTGACAACCACGGTGAACCCTGGCTGACTGCGTCTGTCCACAGCGTCGACTACGCGGCCAACCCTCAGAGCGATGCGGATGCCGGGGCTGCCATGCGGGCCGGCATCTTGGCGAGGTACGTGGGAGATGTCCGCGTGTATCGCTGTCCGGCCCGGCACCGCCCGCCTTTGATCGGGCCATTCACGACGCCACTACCGACTGGTTGGGCATGGCTCAGCTCCTATGGCATCGTCTGCTCCATGAACTACTATGCACCTGAGGTATGGGCAGACTCGGATCGCCGTATCCGGACCCTGTACAACATGGGCAGGACCGTCCTGTATATACGCAAGACCTCGGAACTGGTCGACCCAGGTCCATCATCCAGGATGGTCTTCTATGATCTGGGATACTGGTGGGGCGCGTCCAGTGCATGGACCCTGGGTCTGGCGCCGCCGCACCTGGGCGAAGGGTCAGGATGGGGAACGGGCTGGATGATCAAGTGGAGTGTTCCAGTCCATCACAGCAATGGCACGTGCGTGTCCTTCGCTGACGGCCACGCCGAGTACTGGAAGTGGAAGGCCCCGGCCACGATCGCATATGGTCAGGCGTGTCTGGAGTGGTGGAAGCACGGCGGCAGGGCGCCGGCGGACGACTCCAACCCCTCAAATGTCGACTATGTCCGGTTCCACACGGCCCTCTGGGGCAAGCCACCGCAGGGACCCTGACATCGAATGGGCGAACCGCGAATGGGAAAGGCGATGAGACTCAGACACGAGGACTCGGCGAATGGGGAACGGGCGAGACGGCGTCACGGTAGCGGCCTCGCCTGAGTCGCAAGTGGCCTCCCCTGTTTTCGAGGGAGATCCCTCACTTTGTTCGGGATGACCAAGTCCTGGTGGATGGCTAGAGTCTATCTCAAGACCCGTTTCGTGGCGAGATCGAGCGAGAAGCCAGGGGGCAAGGCGGAAGCGGAAGCGGAAGATGAAGGGATCCATTGAACTGCGCCGCAAAGCGGTTGCTCATACTGCCATACTGCCCGCGTAGCAAAGAATTCATTGCATTTCGTAGTCGATACACCTAGCATGGAAATAGGACGTGCATCCAAGGCGGACGTCGAGGAACGAATGGCTTGTCAGCCAAGCTCTTTCGAGAGGGAAGGAGTTCCGCATGGCAGGCAGGAATGCAGAGAAGCCTGAGCCTAGAGTGCCACAGCGGCTACATCGCTCAGGGTCTAGCCGTACCTCCAACGTACAGTCCGATTGGTCCGTCGGTTTCACCCTCATCGAACTCCTGGTCGTGATTGCGGTGATCGCGGTGCTGGTGGCCATCCTCCTGCCTTGCCTCAGTCGGGCCAGGGAGGCAGCCAGATGTGCTGCTTGCCTTGGCAACCTCCGTCAGATGCAGATCGCATGGCAGACCTACGCGGACGAGCACAACGGCTCGATCGTCAATGGAATGGCCTGGAACCCCGCCTCGCCAGGGCACGTGAATGATGGAAAACCCTGGCTCATCCAGCGGGATGACCGTGAGATTTGTGGTGTCCCCCCCAAGACCTACACGCAGGCCGAGGCCTTGATGCGTACAGGCGCCCTGGCCCCTTACCTGGGCAACCTCCGCGTGTATCTATGTCCCAGCCGCTACCGTCCGCCCCTTGCATGGCCAGGCGCCGAATGGCTCAGCTCCTGCAACGTCGTCGTCACCATGAACTGCATTCCATCCGCAGACTGGGCCGACTACGACCGGAAGGTAAGGGCCAGATGCAACATCGGCAGGACTACGTTGTTTGTGAGGAAGACCTCGGAACTGGTCGATCCTGGTCCTTCGTCCAGGATGGTCTTCTTGGATCAGGGGGCAAAATGGAATGATCTCGATCGCATGTCCGCTTGCCTGGACGGATTTGGACCGACTTTCTATTTCATTGTACCTTTGGCCGTCCACCACTCCGACGGCACAACAATGTCCTTTGCAGATGGACACAGTGAGTACTGGAAATGGAGAGATCCTACAACACTCGTGTGGGGACACTGGCGTGAGTGGGTGGACCACGCTGCAGACCCCTCGTCCGCATGGATGCAGCCCCCGACCACGATCAAGGAAGACAACGTGGATTACAGCCGGGTCCACAAGGCGATCTGGGGCAAGGGACCGAGGTGAAAGACGGATCCATGGTGACCAATCGTAGACATGCCAGGGCCTTCACCCTCCGGGTGCGGCGATGCGAATGGTCTTCCTCGATCTGCCATGCCCCGGCTTCCAGTTGAATGGAGCCATTGGAGCCGAGTATCTGGTCATAGGTGTCCTGAAGGATCGGGGATGGGCAGGTGGGGGGGCATCCGCAGGATGTGGCCCGCCTGTCCAGCACGGTAACGGGACCTGCGCCTCGTTCGCAGACGGTCATGTCCGGCACTGGAAGTGGAAGGACCCGCGCACCATCGAGTGGGGCAATGCCTGCCTCGATTACGTGCAAGGCAGTCGCGCAGGGCCCAAACCGGTGCACACTCCAGACCCGGATAATCCCGACTTGATCGAGTTCTACCGAGCCATCTGGGCCCGGTGAGTGCAATCGGCTCACTTGAGAGTCAAGGCTTGGCCGGCTGCGGTATAAGTGGACCGCTTCATCCCGAACGCAGGGAGGGATCTCCCTTTCAAATCGCTGAGGCCCGTTCCGATGCAGGCTGGCCCTCTCATCACGGACAGAGATCCCTCGCCTGTGGCTCGGGATGACCCTTGCAGGAGCGTCATCTTCCCGGTGCTGGCCGCGTGCTGGTCAATCGGGATGATCCTCAACAGGGGCGTCGTTCCCCGCGTGCCGTCCACTCGGTGGAGGAAGTCTCAGGATGAGGACTACCAGGCAATACGGTCGAGGGGACTATCGGCCGCTACGCAAGTTGCTCCGGGCGAGAGTCGTACCAGTCTCTTGCCAGGTCAACCAGCCGAGGGTTCTCTTTGCGTATGAGGTCCAGCTTCTTCTGCCTCCGCCAGCCCTTCAGAACCTTCTCAGCGGCAATTGCCTGGCGTGCTGAAGGGAACGTCTCGCAGTAAACAAGCCGCGTGATCCGGTACCTGTGCGTAAACCCGTTGATGAGGCCTTGTTTATGCTGACCAACTCGGCGCACAATGTCGTTGGTGACGCCGACGTACAGCGTCCCCGACTGATTCGTCATGATGTAGATATAGTACGCTCGCTGATCTCGCATGTGCGAATTCTAGCACTTCCGGCATCGCTCGGCCAGTGGGATAGCAGACCAGGGATGGCGAGGGTGTGCCGTTCTTGGCCTGTGCCGCCTGAGGAGGCGATTGCCCAGGCCTCTACTCGGCTCACAGGTCATCCCGAACAAAGTGAGGGATCTCCCTTTCAAACCGGGAGGGCCAGTTGCGATACAGGCTGGCCCGCTCGTCACGGACAGAGATCCCTCGCCTGCGGCTCGGGATGACCCCCTGTGAGGAGGTTTTCTTTCCCATACTGGCCGCGCGGCGGAGGATTGCTCAGGATCACCATCGAATATGGCAACCGCTGCTTGGCTCGCCGGCCGCTCTCCGATTCCCGGTCTCGCCATTTCGGCGCCCCGCCGACTCGCCCTCTCTCCGTTTCTCACCTTCTCGCCTTCTCACCCTCGCCGCTTCTCCATCTCGCCGTTTCGGGGGCTCTCCCATTCTCCGTTTCCCCGATTCTCCGTTTCGGCGCCTCGCCGTCACTCAGAACACAGCGTCCCGAACAGCGTCAGCGGGCTGGTCTGCTCGATCCGCACTGTGGCGAACTGGCCGGCGAGGGACTCTGGGCCGTTGAAGACCACGATCCAGTCTCCTGCGGTGCGGCCCACGAGCTGGCGGTGACCTTTGGTGTCCACGGGGTTGCGGTCCGCCTTCTTGCTGGGACCTTCGACCAGGACGCGGACCTCCTTGCCCTGGAAGCCCAGGGCCAGCTCTCTGCTGATCTGCTCCTGGATCGCGAGCAGGCTGGCGTTGCGATGCTGCTTGACTTGCGGAGGGATGGTGTCCTGTAGGCGCCGGTCCGCGGTCGTGCCGGGCCTGGGGGAGTACTGGAAGATGTAGCAGTTCTTGTACCGGGCCTTGCGGACCAGGTCTACGGTCTGCTGGAAATCATCCTCCGTCTCATCTGGAAATCCCACGATGAAGTCGCCCGCGACCGCCAGGTCGGGGACTATGGAACGGGCCTTGTCCAGCAGGGCGAGGTACTGGCTGGCTGTGTAATGGCGGTTCATGGCCGCCAGGATCCGATCCGAGCCGCTCTGCACAGGCAGGTGCAAATAGGGACAGACCTTGGGCAGGCTGGCCATGGCCCGCAGGATGGGCTCGAAGAACTCCTCCGTGGGATAGCTGGTCACGAATCGAATCCACTCGATCCCCGCCACGTCACTGGCCATCTCCAACAGGTCCGCAAGGGTGAAGGTCCTGTCGCCTTCGCTATACCTGTAAGAGTTGACGGTCTGGCCCAGCAGCGTGACCTGGCGGATGCCGCGATCTGCCAGTGCGGTGATCTGTGAGAGGATGGCCTCCGGCGGCCTGGAGCTCTCAGGGCCGCGGACGTAGGGGACGATGCAGTACGTGCAGAACCGATCGCAGCCCCGCATGATGCGGACATAGGCCTGGCCCGGAAGGTCGTCTGTGGGATGGTCTGATTCAAAGGCCTCCAGATCCGGATTCTCAGACCCCTTGGCCCGAATGGCCGAAGTGACGTCCAGGAGCTTGCCCTTGGCGGCCATGGCCTCTTCGCAGAGCCTCACCATGTGCGGGATCTGGGCGGGGCCACACACCAGGTCTACTGCAGGATGCTCCAGGAGCTGGCCGCCCAACCGCTGGGCCATGCACCCCAGGACCGCCACGACCATGCCAGGCCGGGATTGCTTGAGGTGCTGAAGGTGTCCCAGGTGTGACCAGACCCGCTGTTCCGCGTGCTCTCGAACTGAGCAGGTGTTGATGACCACCACGTCGGCGTCCGCCAAGTGCTCGGTCTGGGAGTACCCCGCCTCTGCCAGGGCAGAGCTAACCAGGCCCGTGTCGAGCTTGTTCATTTGACAGCCGAAGCTCCGGATACAGACGGTCTTCATGGCTGCTGTTGGGCCGAGGAGAGCAGGTACTGGTGGGTCAGCCGGCGTCCCTCGGCTGGGATGAACGTGGCCTCCAGCACGTAGGGTCCTGCGTCGGAGGGGTCGAAGTCCAGCGAGAACTCATAGGACCGTACGTAGTCCTGCCAGTGGCCATTGTTCTGCTCCGCAGCAGTCAGGTCGAAGTCCGGCCAGATCATCAACCGCTTTCCGCGGGGCTCTGCAGACTTGGCGAGCCTCTCATAGAGCTCGAATCGGAACACACCGGGCGACTTGATGTCTGAGCCGAACGCATCCACCAGCCTGACGAACGCCCGGATTCGCCGGGTCCCATCCTCGCGGGCCTGGCCCTTGATCTCCGTCCAGGGGGTGATGACGATCCTTGCCGGCGAATAACCGGCAGAGGGCTGCGATGGAGGGGGTGTCGCCTTGGCAAAGGGCCCCTCAGCAGGGCCGGGACCACACCCACCGCATAGCAGACCCACGCACAAAAGACACACCGTGCAAATGACCTTGGACGTCCGTGGCGGCTGTCTTTGCAGGCCAGAATGGAAGCCAGAAGCCAGAAGCCAGAAGCCAGAATTCAGGATGGGAATGACGAGAGAGCCCTCAGGGACTCTCCTTCCTTCATTCCTTCTGGATTGCCGCTTCTGGATTCTGGATTCAAACATGGGCTAGAGATCCTCGTCCAGCAGATGTCCCAGCCGGAACTTCTTGGTCCGCAGGTAATCGATGTTGTGGGGCGTGGGCTTCGCCTGAAGCGGGATCTGCTCCACCACCTTGATTCCGTAGACCTCCAGGCGGGAGACCTTCTTTGGATTGTTGGTCAGGATACGAACCTGGCGAAGGCCCAGGTCCCTGCAGATCTGGGCGCCGATGCCGTAGTCTCGCCGGTCCACTGCAAAGCCCAGTTGGAGGTTGGCATCCACGGTATCCACCCCTTGTTCCTGGAGCTTGTACGCGCGCAGCTTGTTGACCAGGCCGATGCCGCGGCCTTCCTGGCGGAGATAGATCAGGGCGCCCCGGCCTTCCTTCTCAATCTGCTCAAGCGCGGCGGTCAATTGGCGGCCGCACTCGCATCTCTGGGAGTGGAACAGATCCCCGGTCATGCACTCCGAGTGAACGCGGATCAGGATGGGCCCATCGTGCTCGATGGGACGTCCGTGCTCATCCACAGATCCAATGTCTCCCTTGCACAGGGCGAGGTGAGGCTCGGCAGAGGTGATGCTCTCATAGGCAATGAGCCTGAAGTCACCGTAGTCGGTGGGCAGGCACACGGACTCAACCCTGTGGATCTGACTCTCCCGTTGGAGACGATACTCGATGAGCTTGGAGATGGAGACGATCTTGAGGTTATGCGTCTTGCAGAAGGACAGCAGGTCCGGCACGCGGGCCATGGTTCCGTCAGGATTCATGATCTCGCAGATCACACCTGCGGGCTTCAGCCCTGCCAGGGCCATGAGATCCACCGCGCCCTCGGTCTGGCCTGCACGCACCAGCACGCCACCCTTCTTGGCCCGCAGCGGAAAGACGTGGCCTGGTCTGGCGAGATCCCGGGGCGTGGTCCGCTCGTCCAGGGCCACCTGGACGGTCCTGGCCCGGTCTGCGGCCGAGATGCCGGTCGTGATGCCGTGCGCAGCGTCGACGCTCACCGTGAAGGCGGTCTGCAGGGCCGCGGTGTTCTCAAGGGTCTGGGGATGCAGGCCCAGGGCATCACACCGCTCCGGTGGGATGGGCAGACAGATCAGACCGCGGCCGTGAGTGGCCATGAAGTTGATCATCTCGGGCGTGATCTTCTCGGCCGCGCACACGAGATCCCCCTCGTTCTCCCTGTCCTCTGCGTCCACCAGGACGATCATCTTGCCGGCCCGCAGGTCTTCGAGGACCGCCGGGATGTCGCTGAACGGGCTGGGGTTGTCCACTAGCGTCAGGCTAGGATGTGCGTCCGGTATGGGCTGTTTCATATTCCTCAATATACCGGCTGCCGTTGCGGATGTAAACCAAGGTGGCCAGGACCGCACTGGCAGCAGCTCCCCACCAGAGGACCCTCAGGAACCAGATCCAGCCGGGAATCACCTTGGACATCTCGGGGGCGATCAGCACTGCAGCCACCATGGTGAGCTGCAGGGCGGTCGCGGCCTTGCCCACTAAGACGGGCTGGATCCAAACCTGACTGGTCGTCATGTACACGATGACAAAACCCAGGATCAAGAGCAGGTCCTTGGCGATGATCAACAGGACGACCGTCACGGGAATCCGGAAGCCCGACACCTCCGTCTGGCTGAAGGCCAGGAGCAGGCACGCGGAGGTGATCAACAGCTTGTCCGCCACTGGATCCAGGAACGTGCCCAGCCGGGTGATCTGCCTTCGCGTTCGGGCCAAGTACCCATCCAGACCATCGCTGACCGCCATCCCAAGATAGATGATGATCGCCAGGTACCGCATCCAGGCCTGGCGCGTGGGGCTCAGATCCGGATCGTGGATGTGGAGCATGCAACTGATGAACGGAATGATCAGCAGTATGCGTAGGAGCGTAATCCTGGTAGCCCAACTGAGCTTCATAGGGGCATCATCATAGTCGGCAAATGGTCGGTTGGCAAGGTTCACGCAGATGCCGGCGGGAGGTATGATGGGAACACAGAACTCAGAACTCAGAACACAGGAGATAGGAGAAAGGAGACAGGAGAATGGATCAGGAGACTGAGACATGAAGAAGTTTGCTATCTTAACACTTGTGTGCCTTTCTGGGCAGGCAGCGATCGGGGCTGAGAAGGCCAGGCCGCTGCTCAAGGACTTCATAGGCATCAACGGCCACTTCACCTTCAAGCCTGATCTCTACAGCCAGGTGTGCAGGCTGGCCCGCAACTACCACAACATGGCGTGGGATGTGAACCGACCCGGTGACGGGCCGACCTTCCCCTGGTGCGTCAACAAGGTCAACTGGAAGGACCACGTGTATGGCAGGTGGACGGGTGCAGGCGTGGAGGTGGACATCTGCGCCCAGTTTGGCAGCTTCGGGCCAGAAAACGCGGCATACCGGGCATTGTGGGAAGGCAAGGAATCCTGGGCCTACACCTATGGCCATGAAATGGCCAGGTACTTCGGCCCATCAGGAAGCCAGCGGTTGTGTACCTCCATAGAGATCGGCAACGAACCGGGCAACGAGTTCGATGATACCCTGTTTCAGGGGATCTTCAGACAGATGGCCAGGGGCATACGAAGCGGCGATCCCGGGGTCAAGATCCTCACGCCCGCTGTGCAGGCAGGCCCGCCAGACAAGTACTCCAAGTCCCTGCAGGAGACCTTTGGCTCGGCAGAGATGAAGGCCTTGTACGACGTCATCAACCTCCACGTCTACGCCTTCAAGCCCAAGCAAGAGGGCCACAGTCCCTGGGACCGAAGCTATCCCGAGGACCCTGCGATCGAGTACCTGAAGACCGTGGACGCGGCAATCGCCTGGCGCGACAGCCAAGTGCCGGACAAGGAGGTCTGGATCACAGAGTTCGGCTACGACGCGTGCACGGATGCGGCCATGACGGAGCGGAGTGGCTGGTTCGAGAGGCTCAACTGGAAGGGCGTCACCGACCTCCAGCAGGCCCAGTACCTGGTGCGATCGATCCTGTGCTTCAGCCGGCGAGAGATCGGCCGCGCCTATATCTACTTCTACGACGACAATGACAAGGCCTCGGTCCATGCAGCCTCGGGCCTGACCCGTCACTTCCAGCCCAAGTGCTCCTTCTGGGCGGTCCGGCACCTGTACCAGACCTTAGGCAACTACCGGTTCAGCCGCGTGGTCCAGGAGACCCAGGGCGAGGCATACGTATACGAATTCGTCCGGGGCGACAACCGGGACGCAGTGACGTGGGTCGTATGGTCACCCACGGGCAGCGGCCGAGAGGAGGAACTGACCCTGCAAGGCCTGCCTGGCAATCCGAGAACCGTAACTCGGATGCCCACCCAGCAAGGCCCGGTACCGGAGGTCGCCTGGACCGCCGCAGGCCCTGGCCAGATCCGCTTGAAGATCACCGAGAGTCCGGTGTACGTCGCAATCGAGAAGTAAGAGGTAAGAGACAGCAAACAACCAGGTAAACAGCAGGTGTAAGGGGTATGGACAACACGACTGCGGTCATCATCGCAATTGCGGCCATTGGCATTGGCTTGGGCGCGACCCTGTGGCACGTGTCCCGCGGCCGGGAGATCCTTGAGCAGTGGGCACAGACAAACGGATACCGGATCATCTCCTCAGAGGTCCGATGGTTCCGCAGGGGCCCGTTCTTCTGGACGACCTCCAAGGGTCAGATGGTCTACTACGTGGTCATCCAGACGCCCGGCGGCCCGACCAAGCGGGGCTATGTCCGCTGCGGAACCTTCTTCTGGGGCATCATGAAGGACCAGGCGGAGGAGAGGTGGGAGGAGTAGCGACCAGAGCGGGAAGCAGGAGGTAGGATTCAAATGTGCATAGCCTCCCCGGACTATCCTCCAGAGGACAGAAGTCAGAGGCTGCGCCTCCCCGGCATGATCCCAGGGCGAACGTAAAGTCCCTCCTGTACATGGTGAGGATGAGCACAGGTTTTTGGCGACAGATGCCCTTTCTCATGGCCGCGGCCTGTGGTCGCGTTGTCCAGGAGAACAGAAGGAGGTTTTGGCCGCTAACCCCGCCAACTCCGCGAACGGCTGTCGCCGCTTCGGCAGGTTGGACCTAGTCGTGGCATCGCCGTACGCGACGCTTCGCGTCTACCGGAAGGCCTTGCCTTCCGGGCGATCTTCGCTGCTCTCCGCTTGGGCAAGCCAGCTTGCCCCGCGTAGAGCAGCTCGCTCGCAGGCGTACGGCTGAGTCTGCGTGCGGAGGTCCCGGCGTGCTATCCTTTCTTGAGACTATGGAGAAGGCAGCTCCACTGCAGCTTGAGCCGCAGGATCAAGGCCGAGGAAGGGGACGCGTTCCAGGCTTGCCTGGAAAAGCGGCCCATTCCGGAGGCCGCCCTTGGGACGCAGTCCCAAGGCACGGCGTAGCCGTGGATCAGGCGGCGGAGTCACGAACACGTCAAGACCCACGCCCCCGCGCCAGCGTTCGCGGAGTTGGCGGGGTTCGCGGCAAGAAACCGAAAACGCTTCCCAGCCAGTCGCTCCCGCGACTGCATCGGTCTGTCCGCCTGCGACTGGTCCCATTGAACAGCAATCCTGCATGTCGTGGTTGCAGTATCCACCTAGGCTAACGCCCATCCTTCAGACTACAAACGGAGAGCCGTGAATCAGTACCCTGCTACCAGAGCCTCCTTGAACCGCGGGTCCACGATGTCAGCTTGCCCTTGTCGAAATTGAGGAAGCGAACCCGCTTCCCTTTTCGTGTCGCCCACTCCGTGACCGTTACCATCTGGCGGTCATCCTCGTAGAGAAGACGATCCGTCTTGCCTATCAGTTCCGACACGGCACTTCTGGGCGGCGTCGGATTCATCGGAATATCCATGAATCTCGAGACTCCCGGAATCTCCATCACCTCTCTCAGCGGCACTCGCTTCTCCAACGCCAGCCGCCCCTTGTTCAGGACCAGTACCCTTAGGATTCTGTCTTCGATGGGTCCCACTCTGCTTACCGTGACGAGCAAGCTGTCATCGGACTTGCCATGAGAGTTCCAGGCCACGATTCTGTCCGTTGTCATGACAATCTGGAGCACTTCTTGTCTTGTCATGCCAGGGCTGATTGAACGCGACGCAGCAAGGACGCCGTCTTGTTGAAGCATGCTCTCGCACAGCTTGATCATCTCCTTGACTTCCCCTCGCTCTTGAGTGATCGCCCGAGCAGATCCATTGGTAAGAGGGTCCAACAGAACACCGACCAAGCCGCTTATGATAAAAGTGGTGACTACATCGCCTGCTGCGCTCGGCGGGTTGGCAAGGCACGCCCGATAGACAGGGATGGCCTCCGCAAATCTCGCCTCCTGAAACAGCAGACTTGCCTTGCTTAGGTAGAGCCAGTGAGTCTCTCGACTCAAGGCAATGGCCTTGTCATAGTCTGCAATCGCCTTGTCCGTATCCCCGAGATCCAGATAGGTGTAGGCCATGGCGCGACACTGGTAGTACATGGCCCCCTCGGGCCGCAACTCGATGGCCTGCGTCAAATCGGTGACCGCACCTTCGTAGTCGTCAACAGAGGTGCGGCAGAGGCTCCTCATGACGTAGGCATCCGTGTACTTCTGGTCCAAGGTGATAGCCTCCGTGTATTCGGAGATCGCATCGAGAGGCTGGCTCTTGCGGAGGAAGTAGGCGCCCCGTTGGCAGTAGTCCTTGGCCGTCTTCGGATTCGCCGGCAACGTGGGCTGCCCCGTAGCGGCACAGCCCGAGTGCAGGGACAGCCACGCCAACAAGCAGAGGCAGACACCGCTAAGGCAGGCGGCCCTGCCGCATACTCCTCTGTACAATTCTGAAATCCTCATCTGATGTCTCCAATACGAGGGCCATCCGTTCTCACTCCGTCTCCTGACTCCTCTCTTCCGGCTTCTGCCTTCCTGTCTCTTACTTCTTGCCTCTTGGCTCTTGCCTCTTCTTCAAGTGTACTTGAAGAACGGTGATATCCGCGGGCGTCACTCCGCCGATGCGGCTGGCCTGCGCGAGGGTCTGGGGCCGAAAGAGGGAGAGCTTCTCTTTGGCCTCGGCCCTGAGGTGATCGAGGGACTGGTAGTCCAGGTCTGCGGGGATGGCCTTGCGATCCAGGGTCTGGAGGTGGGCCACGAGCCGGTCCTGCTTGGCCAGGTAGCCTTCGTACTTGGCATCCGTGATCACCGCATCCACCACCTCTCGGCTGTAGGGGCGGACTGCCGGGTCTGCAGAGAACCTGGCGGTCAGGTCGTTCTGGGGCCTGCGGAGCTGTTCCCAGAGACTGCCTGCACTGTCGCGGGTTTGCTGGAGATAGGTCCTGAGCGAGACGATGTCTTGGAGCTTCCTGTGGAACCTGTCCCATCGGCGGTCGTCCACGAGACCGATGTCACGGCCGATGGCGGTCAGCCTGCGGTCCGCATTGTCGGCACGGAGCGACAGCCGGTACTCGGCCCGCGAGGTGAACATCCGGTAGGGCTCGTTGATCTCCTTGGTCAACAGGTCGTCCATCAGCACGCCCAGGTAGGCCTGGGAGCGGCTGAGCAGGACCGGCTCGCGGCCCTGCACCAGGCGGGCCGCGTTGATGCCCGCCAGGATGCCCTGGCCTGCAGCCTCCTCATAGCCGCTGGTGCCGTTGATCTGGCCTGCCAGAAAGAGGCCCTCGATGGCCTTGGTCTCCAGGTTGTCTTTGAGCTGGCGGGGCGGGCAGTAGTCGTACTCGATGGCATAGGCGTAGTGGACGACGCGCGCCTTCTGGGTGCCCGGGATCAGCTCCAGCATGCGATGCTGGATATCCTTGGGAAACGAGGTGCTGATGCCGTTGCAGTAGAGGGTGGTCACCGCCTCGTCTTCGGGCTCCAGGAAGATCTGGTGGCGGTCCTTGTCTGCAAAGCGGAGGATCTTGCCCTCGATGCTGGGACAATAGCGGGGGCCCACGGACTTGATCTGTCCCGTGTACAGGGGCGCACGGTCCAGGCTCTCCCTGAGCATCTGATGGACCTGCTCGTTGGTCCAGGTGATCCAGCAGGGGATCTGCACTCGGTCAATAGAGCCGGTCAGGAAGGAGAAGGGCACTGGGGTCGCGTCGCCGTGCTGGATCTCGAGGCTGGCCAGATCGACGGATGAGGCGTCGAGCCTGGGAGGCGTGCCGGTCTTGAGCCTTCCGATCGCGAGGCCCAGTTGCTCCAGACAAATGGAGAGCCGTTCTGCGCTCCGCTCACCCCGCCTGCCGCCTGCGGATTGCTCCGGGCCGACGTGCATCACGCCGCGAAGGAAGGTGCCCGCCGTGATCACGACCGCGCGGGTCCTGTATGTCGTTCCATCCTCGCAGACCACGCCGGCCATGCGACCTGACTCTGCAATCAGGCCATCGACCATGGCCTCCACGATCGTCAGATTGGCCGTCTGTTCAAGGGCTTCGCGTATCCAGGAAGCGTACCGGAACTTGTCGGTCTGTGCCCGGGGCGACTGGACCGCGGGTCCCTTGGACCGGTTGAGCATGCGAAACTGTATGCCCGTGGCATCTGCTGCCAGCCCCATGAGTCCGCCCAGGGCATCGACCTCTCGCACGATCTGGCCCTTGGCCAGACCTCCGATCGCGGGATTGCAGCTCATCTGGGCAATGGTGGCCTTGCTCAGGGTCAGCAGGGCGGTGCGGGCGCCCAACCGGGCAGCCGCATGCGCGGCCTCTGCACCGGCGTGACCCCCTCCAATGACGATGCAGTCAAACTCGCGGGTCTTCATGGCCGTCTGCCACCGCCACCGCCGAGGCCATGGCGTGCTGCGAGGTGTGGGTGATGCTGAGGCAGACCTCCTTGATGCCCAGTTGGGATGCAATCCGCGAGACCTCTCCCGAGAGCCTCACGCAGGGCCGGCCCAGGCCGTCGTTGACCACCTCGATGTCGGTCCACGCGATCTTGCCTCGCCAACCCGTGCCGATCAGCTTGAGGACCGCCTCCTTGGCCGCAAAACGGCCCGCCAGCCGCTCAGTGCTGTTGCGGGCCGAGTGGGCATACTCAATCTCCGCAGGCGTGAAGACCCTCTCCATGAACCGCTCGCCGTGGCGATGCACCAGGTCCTCGATGCGGGAACACTCCACCAGATCAACGCCATGGGCCAGGGCCGTCATGAGCCTGCTCTGCTTCTGCGGTACATCTCTGCAACGCACCCGTTGACGAAATCGTCGGTCTGTCCCACCTTGGCCCGTTCTGCGATCTCGGCCTGGAGCTGCTCGTCCTGCTGGCGGTCACGATCCATGAGGATTGCCTTTTCGATCTGGGCCTGGACCTCGGCAAGGGGCTGGTAGCCCTGTTCGGTCTTGGCCTCCAGTCTGACGATGAACAGGTGACCCTTGATCGAGAGGGGCCCCTTCAATTCGCCGACCTTGAGCTTGACAACCTCGGCCGCCAGGCTGCTGTAGGGCTCGGCCAGGGACTCGGGGTCGACCGACGCCCACAGCCCGCCGGAAGCAGCCATGGGGTCATGGGAATACTGTTTGGCCAACTCGATGAGGTCCTCACCCGCCGCAAGCCTGGCCATCAGATCCCCGGCCAACTGCGAGGCCTGGGAGTAGCGGTCTGCGGTGAGGTCCTTGAGCTGCAGCCGGCTGGGCTGGATATCGATCAGCCTGAAGGTCAGCCTGGGCTTGACCAGGAAGTCGGTGTCCTTCATCCGGTCGTAGTACTCCACCATCTCCCTGTGGCTGACGGGCTGGCCCTTGGTCCGCCGAAGATCGCGGATGTACCGGGTGAGGATGATCCGCTGGTTCTGCTCGTCCCATGACTTGCGGTCCAGCCCGTTCTTGCGGAGTTCCTCTGCTGCAGCAGACTCGTCTCCGCCATGCTCCAGCACGTACTCCCTCCACACGGTCTTGCCATACTTCTCCAGGCCATCCTTCATCTTGTCGCCGCCCTCACGCTTGGCCTGTTGATACAGCAGTGTGTCGAAGATGATCCTGTCGAGGGTACCCTTGACCTGTGTGGTCGCGGTCTTCTCGTAGGTCTCTGGGTCAGAGCTCTGGGCCAGGGTGATCAGATAGTCCCCCAACGTACGGCCGCGGGCGCGAACGCTCAGGACGTCGTCCAAGGTAATGGTATCGCCACTGACGGACAACACCGGAGGCGCAAGAGGCTTCTGCTTGGCGGTGAACTTGCGAGCCTCGTCATCCGTCAATGAGGGCTTGTACTTCCCTTCACACCCGGCCAGGCCGGCCAATCCCACCACAGCCAGCAGAAGGATCGCCTTGCCTGCCTCTCGGCCATATGTTCTTCTGATCAAGTCCATCCGATCGTCCTTTGCCTTCATGCCTTATAAGCCTGAGACTGTAACCCCTGGGCACGTAAAATGCAATGCTCTAGAAGTCATCCGATAACGCAGATCCACGGACTTCGGAGCCGATCGCAGTAGACCGAGGTTCCGGGACGGCTTCTCACACCGGCTGTTGCAGCCCGGACCGGCTGTCGCTATGATGAACGTGCAGTGTGGGTGCCCGATCTGGCGGGTCCGAAGACAGCATAGGCCATGGAGGTTTGGCGATGGCGTCGATCATCATAGCATCTGGCAAGCAGGCTGGGACGTACTATCCTCTGGGCCACAGGACCACGGTCATCGGCAGGGCCGAATCGCTCCTGATCCAGATCCTGGACGACCAAATCTCCCGCAAACACCTCCAGATCCGCTATGACGAGAAGGCTACCAGGTACCTTGCCCTGGACATGCACAGCACCAATGGGGTCTTCGTCAATGGCCGCAAAATCTCGGAAGAGACGGTCCTGGTGGATAGTGACGCGATCGCGATCGGCAATACCTCTCTGATGTTCACGGATCGGGATTTCGCCGACGCCGAGAGCGCCCTACACTACTTCAAGAAGGCAGGCGAACGGATCAAGTCGACGATCGTGCTGCCTCGGCCTCCCTCACCCTAGACACAACGAAACGGCGAATGGGCGAGGCAGGGCCGTGGGCGGCGTCAGCCCAGCGGGGCCTGCCACACTGGCCGCTCTCCACTGGCCACTGTGTCACATGCGGTCTCTTCTCGTTCGCCGATTCTCCGTTTCGCCCATTCTCCCATTCGTTCTTGTCATCTGGGCCGCTTGTGGGCGACCCACTTGCGGAGCTGCGCGAGGGGCAGGGTATTCAGCACGTCGGCCTTGGTGGCCCAACCTCTGGCGGCGGTGGCCACCCCAAAGGCCATCATGGAGAGGCCTTCGGGCTCGTGGCTGTCCGTGTCGATGGCCAGCTTCACTCCCGCCTCCACCGCCATCCTGCAGTGCACGTCCTTGAGGTCCAGTCTGTAGGGATGGGAGTTGATCTCCAGGGCCGTGTGCGTCTGGGCCGCGTGGCCGATGACTGCAGCCATGTCCAGGTCCATGGCGTCCCGCTGGCCCAAGAGCCTGCCCGTGGGGTGTCCTATGCAGGTGACATAGGGATTATCCATGGCCTTGAGGGTCCGCATCGTGACCTTGTTGCGGTCGCCAGCCAGGCCTGAGTGGATCGAGGCAATCACGAAGTCCATCTCAGCCAACAGGCCGTCGTCGTAGTCCATCCGGCCGTCTGCCAGGATGTCCACCTCTGAGCCTGCCAGCAGGGCGATCCCCTTGAGGCCTTGCCCCATCCGGCGGATCTGCTCGATGTGCTTGGCCATGCGGCGGGCATCCAGGCCATGGGCGATCACAGAGGTCTGGGAGTGGTCCGTGATGCAGATGTACTGGTAGCCCAACACGACTGCGCGACCGATCATGTCCTCCAGCGTGCCGACCCCGTCAGAGGCCTGGGTATGCATGTGGAAGTCGCCGCGGATGTCCTCGATGCGGATCAGGTCCGGCAGGCTGTGTCTCAGGGCTGCTGCCACCTCGCCGCGGTCTTCACGGAGGCGGGGGTCCACGTAGTCCAGACCCAGCTTGGCGTAGATCTCCTCCTCCTTGGCCCCAGCGACCCTCTCCTCGCCGGAGGGGCCGACCTTGAACAGACCATACTCATTGAGCTTGTAGCCCTGCTTGATCGCGATCTCTCGCAGCCGGACGTTGTGCTGCTTGGAGCCCGTGAAGTACTGCAGTGCAGTCCCGAAACTCTCCGGCCGGACCACGCGCACGTCGGTCTGCACGGGGGCGCCGCCTGCATCGATCAGGGCAGACGCCTTGGTGGCTCCCAGGGCCAGCGTGCGGCTCGCGAAGGCGGCCTTCGAGAAGGATTGAAGGACCTCCTCACCCTGCTGATCAGTGCAGCCCTTCTTGAGCGTCACCAGCAGATCCACGTCGCCCACCGTCTCAGAACAGCGGCGCAGGGATCCGGCGACCACGACCTGGCCGACACCCGGCTGTTGCCTGAGGAAGCCCGTGGCCAAGTCTGCCACAGCCATGGCCTGATCCAGGCGTATGCGGCCTGAGGACCCCTCCAGAAACTCCAGACCCTTGGCCAGGGAGGCGACCTTCTTCTCGCCGAATCCAGGCAGACCCGCGAGGGACCCGTCTGCGATGGCGGCCTTGAGGTCGCTGACGCTCCGCACGCTCAGGCCCTCGTACACGGCCTTGACGCCCTTGGGCCCCATGCCCGGAATCCGCAGCAACTCCAGGAGGCTGACGGGGATCTTTTGGAGCAGTTCCTGGTGGGCCGTAATCGAGCCTGTCCTGACAAACTCCTCGATCTTGGCCAGGCTGGACTTGCCGACGCCTGGGGTGTCCGCCAGGGTCTTGTCCGCCAGCAGGTCCTTCACGTCACCCGTAAGATCACCCACGGTCCTGGCCACCCTGCGGTACGTATTGACCCGGAATCGATCCTCGCCGAGGATCTCCATGATGTCTGCCATCTGGTCGAAAAGCCCACTGAGTCCTGCGTTGCTCATGAGCGACCATTATATAGAGGGCGGCAGGGGAGTTGCCAGCGGTTCTCCACCCAGTCATGTTGGGATGGCCCTGTGCCCGGCCTGAACCAGAGCGAGGATCAGACGTAGAGGGCCTCTACTTCGAGGTGGGCTGCCGCGGCCCTTGGGCCGCCTCGGCCGTAGACTGGGGTTTGAGGAGGGTGACGGCCGCATCCAGCAGGCCCGGCTCCTGGACGCTGCGAGATAGATGAAGGGTGGCGACGCGGGCCAGCCGGACCTGGGACTGGACCTCCTGCAGGAGGCCCAACACCTGCCTGAATGTCACCTTCCGGAGAGACAATTCTACGACGAGCTCACCCGATTCGGCCTGCAGACCGCTGGCGGCCGGCTCCAGCGTGACCAGATGGCTCTGCAATCCCTGTCGGGAGACGATGGACGCGATCACAGGCAGCAATTCGATGGGAGGCTCTGCGTCTATGGCCTGCCGGATCACCGCCAGTTGGCTGGACAAGGTCATCACCTGACGGCTCTTGTCGCTGAGGTCTCGCAACTCCTGCTGCTTCTCGGGAATGACCCGTTGCAGGGTGCGGATACGGGCCAGGCGGGGCGCCACCACGAGGCCGTATAGGCTCAGGGCTGCGACCCCTGCGACCAGTCCAATGGCCAGATTCCTTTCCCTGGGTCTAAGAGCGATCATGATCCGCCTCCTGAATCAGGCTGATGGACATCGTGAAGCTGACCTGTCCCTTCTGCCCGTCTTGAGAGGGCTGCTCCACCCGCACCTTCTTGAAGCCCGGGACGGCCTCCAGCCTGCGCTGCCACTGGTAGACCTGCTCAAAGGATCGGCACACCCCTTGGACCCGGACGTGGTCAGCCGTGATCAGCAGGTCCTGAATCACCACGTCTGCCACGCCCTCCCGGGAGGCGCCCAGGCGATCCAGGATGGTCACACTGGCCGTCCCCTGCAGATCCGCCATGGAGCGGTAGTCCCGCTGGATGCGATCGAGCCGCTGCTGGACCTGGGCCAGCGGGCTGACGATCTGCTTCTCGTCGGGGAGGGTCTTGTGGAACAGGTCGGCCATCTGCCCCTTGATCCGTCCATACTGGGATTCGAGGCTCGAGGCCTGGGTCCATACGCCGATCAACCAGACCATGCCGATCGCGCAGGCCAGAGTCACGCAGAGGATCAGCTCCCTGCGGAGGTTCGCCTTTGCACGGTGGCCCTGGCCACCAATGGCCAGGAAGTCCACGCCGCAGGTCTGCCGGGAGGCCAGGGCCCTGATCGCCAGACCTTCAGCCAGGACGATCTCAGCCAGGTCGTCGCGATCATCAGGTCCCGCAACCCTGGCAAAGGGGTCCACGGCCGTCACTGGGCAGCCGAGGATGTGCTGCAGCGTCTCGACGCCGTTGGGATCGGCCGTCCGGCCTGTCACCACATACACCGCGCCATCTCCATTGATCGGACAGCCAAAGACCTTCTGGTACGTGGCACGCACGGCATCCGCGAGCAGGGTCGGGACCTCGTGATCGGCGACCGAGGTGCAGGGCATGCTCCGCACAAACAGGGCCAGCCCCTCGTCCAGCACGGTGAGGATCAGGTGGTCCCCACGGGGCGAGACGACGACTGCGCGGCCGCCAGCCGCACCCGGGTGGTTGGCGGTGACGGCACTGCACAGGGCAAATGCCTCGGCGTCCACCAGCTTGGGCTGGGTGTGGACCAGGGTCTGCAGCAGCGTGTCCAGTGCGGCCCGGGTCGTGGCAGCAACCAGGATGGACTGGCGGCCGTCCTGAACCGGACGATGCCTGCAGATCTGTGCGATCGCCTGGTCGGTGGGGACAGGCAGGCTCTCCGCCAGCGGAGTCAGATCGCCCTGTCCGATCCGCTCCAAGTCTTCAGGCTCCACCGTGATCTCCCGATAGAAGACCTCAGCCGGCGTCATGGCCACAGCCACGTCCGCCTGCCAGTCAAAACCGTGGCGCGTGCCCAGGTCTCTGAGGATGTCCGAGAGTCGATCCGTGCTCCTCCGCATCGGTGCGATGAAGACCTTCTCGACAGCGAATCGATCGCCGTCACGGACCATCTGCACGGCCCTGAACTCGGTTGCCCCGATATCGATACCTATTGCTCGTTTAGTCATGTCTCAAGTTTCAGGTTTTAGGTGTTAGGTTCTTGGGGTAGGATGGGCTTTGGCCCATGCTGCCTCCTGACTCCTGTCTCCTTGTATGAGACTATATCGACCGTTCCGGTACTGGTGTTTCTGTGCAGAATCGCGGACACGCTCCTGGCCATGCGATCGACCTGGCCCGTGGATTGGATCTGATAATACGCACCGTTGGACTGGACTGTGGCCAGTCTGCAGATCCGCTCGTAGACCGCGGTCGTCATGCCCGGGGTCTGGCCCAGCTCATCGAGACTCTGAAACAGCCCGGCCTGGCGACGGTCGACAAGGGCCTGGGCCAGGACTGGGTCCATCTGCTCACTGAGCGACTCGATCGTCAGCAGGGCCGCGGCATTGAGGTTGATCTGGCCGTCCCCGTAGATCGTGACATAGGGGGACAGCTTCCGGTAGACCTCGTCCGTGATGTCCTTGACCGACAGCAGATCCTCGATCGCAGCCAAGGGCGAGTTCGCACAGACGATCGGTTGCGCAAGGCCCTCGTAGTAGTCGGATTCAGCCCCCATGTTCTGGCGGGCCATGAAGTCGAAGCAGGTCTTCCGGTCATCGGCATCGATCCAGTCGATCAGGGCCGGCACGATCCCATAGCCGATCGGCTCGCCCCGGCCTTCGCGATTGATCAGGTCGATCAGGCGAAGCAACTGGTCCACGCGAGAACGGTCCACGTGCCCCTGGGGATCGATGAGACGGTTGAGGTTGATCTTGCCTTGCTCGTCGCTGAGGTCCACCCAGCAGACCCCGTCTGCCAGCTCGACAGACCAATGGCCCTTGGAGGTCTGGACCTGCGACTGCCGGCCCTGATCAGTGCCGCTGCCTTCCAGGACAGCGGCCGCAGCCGCCAGACCTGCACGGGCGCAGCATAGGGCCTGGGCAGACCTGCACAGGCTGTCCGAGACCTGGATGCTCGCCCTCGCGCGCCGATTGAAGGCCAGGACCAGCCCGATCATGGCCATGATCAGGCTGATCACCATGACCAGGACAAATCCACCGTTGCGAGAGGGTCGACGTCTCTGCTTCATGGCTTGGCCGATCGATCTGGACTCTCTACGGTGATGCCGGGCCGGGTCGCGCAGGCAGGCCGGACCACGGTCTGGAGGTCATAGGGCCTGTGATGGTCGTCCATGCTCGTCATGTCGATCCTCACCAGCAGCGGCAGGGCGGCGTGTTCTCCACCGTCCCAGTCCGGCCTCCAGCCGGCGCCCCCAGAGAACGACCATCGCACAGCCTTGACGTGATCCACCAGGGGCTCCCAGGATGCGGCGGTCTCATCGATCGATGCGCCCCTGCGATGTGGGGTCTCGCTGGCCACGATCATCGAGCCGGTGCTGTCCCATCGCAGGGTCACCCGGAAGGGTCCGGGCGAGGCAGAGGCGTCCAGCAGGGACCGGGTGCTGACCCATTGCAGTTGATCAGGAGTCGCCTTGAGTCCGCCGGAGCAGCAGCGGAGACTACCTGAGATCTGCTGTAGACCCAGGAGGCTGCGGGTGGCCACAGAGAGCCGGTCACGATAGACCTCGACGGATCGGCTCGTGGCCGCCATGCTGCCGCAGACCACGGAGACCAAGATCCCGACCACGGCGACGGCCACCAGGATCTCGACCAGGGTAAAGGCCCGATGGAATGGGCGAAGCCTCATGGCTGCCCCCTCTCGTACAACAGAGTCGAGAGAGACACGTCCTTTCGTCCCAGGCCGTGGTCCCAGGCCACGGTCACTGTGACCCTGGACAGGCGGCCGCGATCGTCACCTGCCGCTGGCAGCTCCAGACGAAACGGGCTGACCTCCAGCTTCCATCGAAACGTGGTCTGGTTCGCCTCCACGCGGCCGGACTCCGGTGAGGCCGCAAGCGTCTCAGCCGCGGACGTCTCGGAGAGTCTGTTCTGGGCGATGGAGAGGGCCTGCGCCATCTTCTCGGCCTTGTCGGCTGCCCCGATGCTGAGCAGGTGAAGGCGCATCAGCCCCACTATGGCGATCGCCGCGATGGCCAACGACACCAGGGCCTCCACCAGGGAGAAGCCAGGCCTGGACCTTCCCCTGGAGGGTCCCCGATTCAACATGGCAGATCGAGAGCCCGTCTTTACCTCGCCTCCAGATTCCAGCTTTCGACGTCCGCGTCATCACCTGTGCCGCCGTCTTCTCCGTCCTTTCCGTAGGACCTGAGATCATAGTCCTTGCTGTGCTGGCCGGGGCAGACGTAGATGTAGGGCCTGGACCACGGGTCGACCTGGACCTTCTCGAGATAGCCGTCCGCACTGTAGCCCGGAATGCCCGGATTGGTCGCCAACACGGCAAGCCCCTCTCCCGTCGTCGGAAACCGGCCCGTGTCGGTCTTGAAAAGGGCCAGGGCGGAGGAGATGGCCTGGATGTCCATCTTGGCCTTGGCCCGCCTCGCCTGTTCCGGCCTGTTGAGTATCCTGGGCATGATCGCTGTGGCCAGCAGGCCCAGGATCACCACCACGATCATCAGTTCGATCAGCGTGAAGCCTCTGAAAGAGGACCACCGGCTGCAAAAACGCATACGACTCACGTCAAAGCCTCCTACACGGCCTGGTTGATATCGAAGATCGGAAGTAGAATGGCCAACACAATGAAGCCGACGGCCAGCCCCATCACCAGCAGCACCGCCGGCTCCACCAATGAAGCCAGCGTCTTGACTGCAGACTGCACCTCGCCTTCGTACATGTCCGCCACCTGCAACAGGCCTTCCTCCACGGCCCCTGAGGTCTCGCCCGTGGCCACCAGATGGTGGACCAATGGCGGGAACAGGCCGGTCCGCCGCACCGCCTGTGACAGGGTGTCGCCTGAACGGACCGCGCCGGCAACGTCGGCCCAGGCCCGTCTGATCCGGCCGTTGCGGAAGAGCCTTCCGGTGATGTCCAAGGCCCTGAGCACAGGGACGCCGGCGCCCAGCAGTGTTCCGAGCGTCCTCGCCAGCCGGCCGATCTCAACCTTCAGGATGAGGGGGCCGACCCAAGGCAGAGACAGCTCGAAACGGTCGACCCAGGCCTTGCCTCGCCCGCTCCGAAACCCGGCCGAGAGGCCCAGGATGAGACTGCAGATCGCCACCCATACCGCGATCCAGTACTGCCGGAGGAAAGCGCTGACCGCGATGAGGCCGCGGGTCGGCCACGGCAGTGCACGGTTCATCTCCATGAAGACCTGGGTCAGACCGGGCACCACGTAGGCCAGCAGAAAGACCACGACGCCAACGGCGACGGCCGCCATGGCAATGGGGTAGACGAGGGCTGCAGTCAGTTGGGCCTGCAGCTTCGATCGCCGATCCAACGTGTCGGCCAGCCGGCAGAGGACCTCTTCCAGGGTCCCCGCGGTCTCGCCCGCTGCCACCATGTGCGAGAAGATCGGTCCGAAGACCTGTGGGTGCTCCGCAAGGGCTGCGGACAGGGACATGCCAGCATTGACCTTGTCCCGGATTTCAGCAATGAGGCCCGCCAGATATCGCTGGCGGACCCGACCCCAGGCGGGCTTGACGCCCAAGGCTCGCCACTGTTCCACCATTGCCGACAGGGCAGGTACCAAGGGCATGCCGGCCTTGAGCAAGGTCGCCAACTGCCGGGTCACCAGACAGAGGTCTTTGGTCCGGACGGTCACGGACGCAGGACCCTCCAGGGTCTCGGCCCTCCGGGCCCGCAGCGGTCTGTGGACCCTCGGGTCCGTCTGCGTGGACTCTAGGACTGACATGCGGGTCCTCCTTCAAGGGCCACGGGCAGGGTGTCCTGTGTCACCCTGAGGACTTCGTCCACCGTGGTCTGTCCGTCCATGGTCTTGGCGAGGCCGTCTTCCCGCAGGGTCACCATGCCATGCGAAAGGGCGATCTGGCGGAGCACGTGCGAGGGGGTGCGGTTCGTGATTCCGTTTCGGATGGCATCGTCAACCACCATCAGTTCGAAGATCCCCGTCCTGCCGTGGAATCCCGTCTGCATGCATTCCTCGCACCCCTGGCCCCGGTGCAGTGTGGCGGTCGTGGCCGACAGCCTCGGATAGTCGGCCACGCAGGAGGCCCATGGGGCATCGCGGTCCGGAACCTTGCAGTGGGGACAGACGACCCGGACGAGCCGCTGTGCCATCACCGCCAGGATCGACGAGGAGATCAGGTAGGGCTCGATGCCCATGTCGATCAGACGAGTCACCGCGGAGGCCGAGTCATTGGTGTGGAGCGTGCTGAAGACCAGGTGCCCGGTCATGGACGCCTGGATGGCGATCTGGGCGGTCTCTCCATCCCGGATCTCACCGATCATCAGGATGTCGGGGTCTTGCCTCAGGATGTGGCGAAGTCCGTTGGCGAAGGTCAGCCCGATCTTGGGCTTGACCTGCATCTGGCCGATCCCCGGCAACTGGTACTCCACCGGGTCCTCGACCGTCAGGATGTTGCGCTGACAATCATTGAGCTCGTTCAACGCGCCGTAGAGCGTCGTGGTCTTGCCGCTGCCGGTCGGACCCGTCAGCAGGATGATGCCGTGGGGGATCCGGATCAGGCTCCGGAAGGTTTGCAGGATCCGCGGACCGAACCCGATCTCCGCCAGCCCGAGCTGACCTCTGCCTTTGTCCAGCAGACGAAGGACGATCCGCTCGCCGCCCAGGGTCGGAAGGGTCGACACGCGGATGTCCAGGAGGTCCTGGCCGATCTTGATCCGGCTCTGGCCGTCCTGGGGCAGGCGCCGCTCGGCGATGTTGAGGTTCGCCATGATCTTGAGCCTGGACAGCAGTGCCGCCACCTGGCCCTTGGCTACGGTCATGACTTCGTGCATCACCCCGTCGATCCGGAATCGCACCCGGGCCTGGCCCTCGTAGGGCTCGATGTGGATATCACTGGCCCGTCCCTGCGCAGCCCTGTACAGGAGCGTGTTGACCAGCTTGATGGCAGGGGCATGGTCGGCGATGTCCATCAGATCCTCGGGCCGCGTCGGATCGCCCACCGGGCCGGCCGTCTCGGCGCCAGCCGCCACCAGATCCTCCACCTTGAGGTCGTCCTGCGTGTAATAACAGTGGCTGATCGCGTTCTCGATCTCCTGGGCCGGGCAGACGACCTGGGGACACGGTCCCTTCAAGACCCACCCACGATCGGCCGCCTCACCGGTCTCCGGGTCACTCGCCAGGGCGCTGAGGCGAGTCACGATCGCGTCATAGGCCTCCATGTTGGCCGGATCCGCGCAGGCAATCGCCACGCGGCCGTCCGACAGGAGGATCGGGATGACGTGCTGGCTCTTGAGAAACTCCACGGGCATGCCCTGCACCAGCTCGGGCCGCAGTTGGTGCAGACCGATCTTGTCCTGGGTCTGGGTCTGTTCCATTGTCCGCGTCGTTCGCATCATGGGTCTCTACCGGCTCCTGTCTCGCGACGACGGCTTCTTCGAGGGGGCAGGGGCGGCGTCCTGTGCCGACGGCGACAGCGTCTGCTGCCGTTTCTGGTGGGTCATCTCATCCATCTGCTCCTGGGTCTCCATCACGTGGGGCGTGATGAAGATCAGGAGGTTCGTCTTCTGGACCTGGTCTGCCTTGTATCGGAACAGGCGCCCAGCAAGGGCAGGTCGCCGACCAGCGGGACCTTCTTCTCCGTGATCACCTTGTCGTCGCGGATCAGGCCTCCGATCACCACGGTGGAGTCGCTCCGCATGGAGACCACGGTCTGGGCCTTGCGCTTGGCCGTGGTCGGCGTATCTGACAACCCCGTGGTGCACGTCGGTGATCAGCTTGGTGAACTCGCTGTCGATCTCCAGACGAACCATGCCTCCCTGGCTGACGTGGGGCGTGATGTTCAGTGTGATTCCCACGTCCTTGTACTCGTAGGTCTTGATCACCGTCGGATTGACCGGGTCTGCGGTCTCCGTGATCCGGGAGTTGTTGACGAAGGGCCGGTTCTCGCCCACGATGATCTGAGACTTGCGATGATTGGAGGCGGTGATGTGCGGGGTGGACAGAATGTTCACACCCGTGGACTTCGCCAAGGGCGCTGAGGATCGCGCCGATACTGACGCCGGACCCCGTCTTCTTCCATGCGCCGACCGCCAGACCTTCCATGTCGCCGTTGAGGAAGTCGACACGCGGCCCGAGGTTCGTCGTGGCGAACCCCCGGACGCCGCCTGCGACGGCCTGATCCAGGGTGGCCCAGTCCACCCCCAACTGGGTCAGGGTGTCCTCGCTGACCTCGGCGATGAGCATCTCCACCAGGACCTGCTCCCGGACAATGTCCAGCTTCTCGATGATCTGGGACATGGCCTCGAAGTCTGGATTCGAGGCTGTGACGATGAGGGAGTTGGTTCCTTCGTCGGCCGCCACCTGGACGGGCCGGGTGGCGTCTCCGGTCCCCCCGATCTTCAGGCTGGCCATGGCGGCCGTCACGGACTGTGCGACCTCCTTGGCCGTCGCATTCTTGAGGTAGACGACGTGGATGTCGCTGCAGCCGGCAGGCCGGGGGATATCCATCTGGCGGACCAGGTCGGCCACCGTGGCCAGATCATTGGGACTGCCGATGGCCACGAGCGTGTTGGTCCGCAGGTCGGAAAGGATCCGCGCGTCAGTATCCAGCGACAGAGGCAGGGGGCCTGTCCCGGACCGCGAAGCGGCCGATCCTGAGACGGACTGGGCCTTCTGCATGATGCGGCCGATCTGCTCGGCCAGAACCTGGGCCGAGGCGTAGTTCAAGACGAAGGTCTTGACCTGGTCTCTGGACTGCTCGACGTCGAGCTGGGAAAGCACTCGGGCGATGTAGTGGATCTTGGCCGAGGTATCGGTCACCACGAGGGCATTGGTCCTGCCATACGGCGGCAATCTTGACGTCGTTCGATACCATGGCCTGCACGACCATGCTGATCTCAGAGGCCCTCGCATAGCGCAGTGGAAGAATCTGAGTCAGTATGGTGTCGTCCACGGGGATCTGATTGGGATCGCTGCCCACGCGGACCGGAAGGTTCTGCCGGGCGGCATCGGGCTTGGGCAAAATCTTGACGACGCTCCCTGCGGGGATGGCCGCAAACCCGTGGACCTCCAGGATCGATTCCAGCACTCCGTAGGCGTCGGTCAGCGGAATGTCCGTCGGAGACATGACCGTGACCGTCCCCGCGACCTTGTCATCCAACACGAAATTGATGCCCGTAATGTCCCCAATGGTCTTGACCACGGCACGGATATCCACCTGATCGAAGTTCAGGGAGACGCGGGGATGGGGCGCATTGGGTTCATTGGCCTCTTGGACAGCGGCCGCCGGACGGCCCGAGACCGCCAAGACAAACACCAGGGCCCAGAGGCACCTCCACCCACATGGCCCATGACTTGAGAATCTGGTAAAAGGCATTGGCTGGGTCCGACCTCCTTCGGATAAGGGATCGCTATCTAAGGTTCAGTGAGAGGGTCTTGCTCTGACCCTTCCTCACGAGATCTACTTGGATACTGTCCTGGGACTTCACCTTCCTGAAGACCTGGAAGGCCTTTCTCGGATCCGCCAGGCTCTGGCCATTGACGGTGCAGATCACGTCGCCCTCTTCCAGGCCCAACTGGCGGGCCGCGGGGATCTGATCCAATCCGCTGATGCGAAGGCCCTCGGCTCCGTTCTCCCCTCGAGCCGGCGTGGCCGTCACCCTGTCGAGAAACTCCCCCATCGCGTTCGCTGCCGCTCTCGGCGCGGCGGCCTGCGGCTGTGCAGCGGCCGACGCCACGGACGTGCGATCCTCTGCGACGCGATCACCCGCTAGTGCCGGCGTCGTGCCAACCGATCCCGCCGCGGGCCGCTTCAGAACCAGGCGGCGATGCCCAGCCAGAAACACGGCCGAGTCCTTGGCCACGCTTTCCAGGATCGCCTCTCCGACGTGATCGCCGATGCGATAGACCGTCGTGGCCTTCGTCTTGACGTCGCGCAGGACCACACGGGCCAGCCGCGCACTCCCACTGACCGTGCCCACCAAGGTAACCCCCAGTGCCTCACTGACCGACTCGCCAGAGATCTCGGCCTCCAGCGTCCGAGGAGCGAGACCCTGGGAGGACCTTCCAAAGGGATCGTGCGCGAGCACGGCCGCATAGTTGACCTCGGATATCCGGATCGGCACACCCTTCGCCGCCTCCGCCTCCGGCAGCGCGGACTCCGAGACCGCCGTCGCGATGGACGGCCCCAAACCCGGCCCAGGACGTCTATGGACCATCCCTACCCAGCCAATGGTCCAGACTAAGACTCCGGCCAGGAGCCACTTGAGCATGTGTACGAACCTACTCATAGAACCCCAACCTGCCGTCGCCAGAGGAAGTCCCCTCTGACAACGGTTTTTCGTCCACGTGACCCATGGACTTCACATCAATCCCAGAGCCGCCTTCCTGAGGTAGATCGGACGTCCGCCGAGACCTGCCCGCCGGCCGCGGGTCATCCCTCGTGCGACAGGTGGACGACGGCCAGGCCTATGAAGGAGAAACAGGGTTCGTGCAGTTTCCCCTTGCGGAAGGGCGACAAGGGCATATAATAATAGCGTTTTGGTATCTTGGGGGACTGAAGAGGATGGATGATGCTAAGGACAGAGTGTCCGTTTGCTGCCTCGGCAGCGGAGTACCTGGGCCATTGTCGGCTGGTATTGGCCCATGGACGCGGTTGTGGCTGGCGTCCAAGAGAGGCATTTCTCTCCTTCCCAGCTCATAGGTCTGCATTTCTGGGCAGCAGTTATCTGCAGTGTTCTTTCACATCTCTCTAGGAGGAGGACTTACGATGAACAGACAGGGCAGAAGCCATAGTTCAGCGCGATGGCTGGTGTTGGCTCTTGGGATGTGGGCCGCGATCGGGGTTCCAGCGACGGCGACGAGTCTGCAGGCCACGCTGACGGTCGATGACGACTTCGCACTATATGTCAGCACGGACGACCGCCAGGCGGGTACCTATATAGGGTCCGGTTCAGCGGTAGTTCCTCCTCCCATCTGGAGTTGGCAGCAAAGCTATAGCTTCACCTGTGACCTGACGCCGGGGGTCACCAACTACATCCACGTGAAGGGTTGGGATCTTCATACGGTGATCGCCGCTTTCCTCGGGGAGTTCACTCTGAGTGATGCCACCTTCAAGTTTCCTAATGGCACACAGAGAGTGGTTACTGACACTTCGTTCTGGAAGGTCAGCAGCACAGGGTTTGGCGTGGGTTACTACGCGCCGGACGGCCTAGGGTTCAACACCGCCGTCACGGATCCGTGGTGGACGCTGGTCGCTGGGATTGGCGCTGACGCCGCCTGGATATGGAGCCTCGACGGCATCTACACAGATTCCCCCCGGTATTTCATGATTCCTATCTACCCTGTGTCGCTGGCACTGACTGTCTCAACCACGCCGGGCGGCACCGTGACCACTCCGGGTCTGGGAGTCTTCACCTACGACTGGACCACTGTGGTCTCCGCCGTGGCCACCCCGGCCGCCGGATACCACTTCACAGGCTGGACAGGGACCGCCGTTACAGCCGGCAAGGTGGCTGACCCCTCGTCGGCCAGCACCTCGGTCACGGTTGACCAGGATCTCACGCTGCAGGCCAACTTCGCCTTGGACGTTGTGACGCTGACGACCTCCTCAACTGAAGGCGGCACGGTCGATACGCCGGGCCTGGGCGTCTTCACGTACAACTACGGCACTGCGGTGCCCGTAGTGGCAACGCCCACTCCGCACTACCATTTTGTCAATTGGACGGGCTCGGCCGTGGCCGCAGGCAAAGTTGCGGACCCAAGCTCCGCCACCACCACAGTGACCATGAACGGTAGTTACACCCTGCAGGCCAATTTCGCCATGGACCAACTGACCCTGATCGTCACGACGACCAAGGGCGGCACCGCCTCCGAGCCTGGAATCGGGACCTTCACCTATGATTACGGCACCGTGGTCTCACTCGTGGCCGTGGCCGAGCCCGGGTATGTCTGGGCGGGCTGGTCGGGTAGTCTGACATCCTCTTCCAGCACCGATTCCATCGAGATGACAGCCCCGATGGAGGTCCGGGCCAACTTCACCAGCCTCCGCAGCGTTCTCTACGTGGATGACAATGGGCCCTCCGACCCAGGTCCTGGCCCCTGCAATAGCGCGATCAGTGATCCCATCGAGAACGGCTCTCCCGAGCACCCCTTCGACTCCATCCAGGAGGCCATTGACGTGGCGGCTCAGGGAGCCCTCATCATCGTCAGGGAAGGCGTGTACTGCGAGCAGATCGATTTCCTCGAAAAGACCATCACGGTTACAGGCCTCGACCCCAACGGTCCGCAGGGCGGCTCTTACCCGATCATCGACGGCTCCGGAGTCGGTCCGGTTGTCCGGATCGCCGCCTGCTGCCCGGCCGACTGTGCCGACAGTTCGGGGGCGGGTTGTGTCGACGCGGGCGCCCAGCCGGTGTTGTCTGGATTCGTGATCACAGGTGGCAATGGTTACTATGCCTCCGGCATCGCGGTCAGGAACCGCAGCCCGCTGATCAGCCACTGCGTGATCGTGGGCAACCGGTCCAGCCAGGCCCAGAGCGGTGCGGTCTACTTTGAGAACAGTGCCCTGTCTCTGGTCAACTGCACGATCACAGAGAACGTAGCAGGCAATCAGGGGGCGGGCATCTTCGGTGTCAACAGCAAGCCTGTGATCGTCAACTCGATCGTGTGGGCCAACGTGCCGGCCCAGATGGCCTTCGACGGCGTGTCCCAGCCTACCGTCAGCTACCTGGATGTCCAGGGAGGCTGGGCTGGCACCGGCAACATCGACACCGATCCGCTCTTTGCCATGGCCGGCTACTGGGCATCGCCTGTCGATCTGACCCAGCCCATCGATCCTCTCTTGACGTTCGCGGTCTGGATCCCTGGCGACTACCACCTGATGTCCAAGGCAGGGCGGTGGATCTCCGGCCAGCAGGCCTGGGTGAGCGACCCGATGAGTAGTCCCTGCATCGATGCAGGAGATCCGCAGTCTTCCGTGCTCGACGAGCCGGCCCCCAACGGAAACCGGGTGAACCTGGGCGCCTACGGCGGCACCACTCAGGCGAGCAAGTCAGGCAACTAGCCGTCAATCCCCTGAAGGACGAGGAGGCGACGCAGCCTCCTCGTCGCGGGGTCGGGTCTTCCATCGCCGGTGGACCCACCAGTATTGGGTCGGGTCTTCGCGGACGAATTGCTCGATGGCCCGGGTGTACTCGGCCGTGATCCAGCGGAGTGGGTCGGGTTTGTCGGCCCACTCCTCGGGCAGGATCATGCGGGTGACGCCGATCTCGAAGAAGAACCGATCCTCCAGACGCCGGCTGTAGCCCACCACGATGGGCATGTTGCGGGTCACGGCCAGGAGGGCGATGCTCTTGAACGTGCTGGCCTTGCGGCCAAAGAACTCCACAAAGATCCCTTTGCGCCCGCATCCTGATCGGCGATGAGCCCCAAGGACGTCCCGTCGTCCGAGGCCGCGGACATAAGGTCCGCTGCACCCTTCTTGTCGATGATCCTCTGACCCTGCCGTTCCCGTATGCGCCTGATGTACCGGTCCACGAAACGGTTGTCCAGCGGCCTGGCCACGGTGACGAGCCTGAAGCCGAAGAGGCTGAACAGGTAGCCCATGATCTCGAAGTTGCCGTAGTGGCCACTGACCAGCAGCAGGCCCCGGCCTTCCTGCATCATCCACTTGCACCGCTCGGCGTTCTTGAAGGTCGAGTAGCAGCGCCAGTTGTCCTTGCGGACCCTCTGCGGCGTATACAGGACATCCAGGGCCAGCATCACCATCTGTTCGAAGCTCCGCCTGCCCACGGACTCCCTCCACGCGACGTCACGGTCCGGGAAGCTCGCTTGAAGATTCTCCAGGGCCCGGCCTCTGCCCCGGCCATAGAACTTCCACAGGCATCGGCCCAGGAACCGGGCCAGCCGAAGCTGGGACTCGACGGGCCAGATCCCCAGCAAGGCGACCACGACCCGCAGGGCGGCGTAGAGCAACCACTCGGTCACGAGGTTGCCCTTCTTCTTCCGGCCACGGCTGTGTTCTGCCTGGATCATGGGCAGTGATTCTAGGCAGAGCCCCACCAAGAGTCTATCTCAAAACCCCTTTCGCGACGAGATCTCGTTACGAAACAAGTTCTGAGATAGCCTCTAACTGCCGATCTATGTGCCATGGCTTTCAATTCATACACGTTCATCCTCTTCTTTGGGGTGGTGTTGCTGGTCTACTACACGATGCGATCGTGGGCCCCGCGCAAGAGGTTCCTCTTGGCCGCCAGCTACGTCTTCTATGCCGCCTGGAGTGTGCCGTTTGCGGGATTGCTGGTCTTCTCGACCGTCCTCGACTGGATCATGGCTCAACGGATCTATGGCAGTCCATCGAGGACAGGCAAGCGGACGTACCTGGTGATCAGCCTGATCATCAACCTCGGCCTGCTGGCGCTGTTCAAGTATCACTGTTTCTTCTTGGAGAACATCCACGCCGTGCTGGCCGCCATCGGGTTTCCCGTCAAGTTGAGGGCGGGCTGCCCGGACATCATACTGCCCGTGGGGATCTCGTTCTACACCTTCCAGACCCTGTCCTACACACTGGACGTCTACCTCGGTCGCATGGCCCCGTGGCACTCCTTCTCCGACTATGCCCTCTACGTGACGTTCTTCCCGCAGTTGGTGGCAGGACCTGTAGTCCGGGCCCCGGATTTTCTGCCGCAATGCACAGAGCCCAAGTCCGTCTGCTGCAGGACCATGGGGCTGGGACTATTCCTGATGGCGCTGGGTCTATTCCAGAAGACTGCCATAGCGGATGGGCTGCTGGCGCCGGTGGCCGAAGGGGTCTATGACAATACGGTCGGCCCAACCTGCGCAGCCGCCTGGATCGCGACCGTGGCCTTTGCCGGCCAGATCCTCTGTGACTTTGGCGGCTATTCCACCTGCGCCATCGGCGCGGCGATGTGTCTGGGCTTTCGCCTCCCTGAGAACTTCAGGTTTCCGTATGCCGCAGTGGGGTTCTCCGACTTCTGGAGACGCTGGCACATCTCGTTGTCGTCCTGGTTCCGCGACTATCTGTACATCCCCTTGGGCGGCAGCCGGGGCACAGCCCTCAGGACCTCTTCCAGCCTCATGGTCACCATGTTGCTGGTTGGACTGTGGCACGGGGCGACCTGGTCCTTTGTGGTGTGGGGCGGCATCCACGGTCTCTACTTGATCATCGAGCGGACCTTGCGGCGATGGATCCCCGGCCGTCCCAGCCGGCACCCCCTTTTGGCCTTCCCCTTGGCCCTTCTGACGTTTGCCTGCGTATGCGTGGCCTGGGTCTTCTTCAGGGCCGACTCCTTTAGCCGGGCCTTACTGATCCTCAAGTCGATGTTCGGGCTGCAGAGACCCTCGCCGCCCCTGGCTCTCACGTCGGATGCGATGGTCAAGGTGGGTCTCGTCATGGGAGCGATGCTGATCGTTCACTGGGTGATGCGACATCGCCGTATCGAAGAGGTCGCCGAGGCGTGGCCTTGGTGGATCCGTTCTGTGGTCTTGGCCGGCCTGCTGGTCGGCATCGTTGTCTTGTCCGGAGAGGACCGTGCCTTCATCTACTTCCAATTCTGACGGCGCCAATCTTGAATGCATGAACTGTTCGTGCATCAGGACCTGGGCCCTTGCCTTGGCGCTGGCCGCCATCGTGTTGGGCGGCCTGGAGTGGCTCTACCGCCATCACGGACACCATCCCACAATCTCCGACGATCCGGCCTTGTGGGCCTACCACCGCGACCACGTGTATGGGGACGCCTTCACAACGCCGGTCGTCTGTCTGGGGGATTGCCGGATGCTGCTGGACTTCATGCCCCAGTTGCTGGAGAACCGCCTGCGGGGATGCAGGGTCGAGCAGTTGGCCGTGGTGGAGACCAGTCCCATGGCGACCCTGAAGGACCTGGCCGACGACCGGCGGTTTCACGGTGTAGTGCTGTGCGGTCTGACGGAGCGGGAGTTCTGCACTGACGTGTGGGACACCCAGCAGGGCTACGTGGACTTCTACCATCGCGAATACAACCTGAACATGGGGATAAACCGTCTGATCGGCGCGTCTGTTCAGGGGCATACGGTCCTGCTGCATCCGGCCCTGAGGCTGGACAGCGTCCTGACCGGGCTGGCCACGCGGAGAGAGCTGCCTCCTCCATACTACCTGGAAACCCACTTCGATCGATCTCGCCTGGCTGACTACACGGCCGTGGACCTTGACGTGCACCGCACATGGGCACTCCGCAGGCTGAATTGGCTCATGTCGAACGATGTCCGCATGGATGCCGCCACTTGGCTCGGGTGGGCCATGCGGAGTGAACCGTACGTGAAGGCCATCCAGGACCGAGGGGGAAAGGTAGCCTTCATCCGGTTTCCCACCTCGGGCAGCTACTATGTGCGGGAGCAGGGGCAATTTCCCAGGAGGCGGTACTGGGATGCCTTTGCGGCCAAGACCTCTGCCAAGACGATTCACTTCAAGGACTACCCCGCACTGGCAGGGATCGAGTGCCCTGACACCTCCCACCTCGACCGCCGCAATGTCCCGCGATTCACCTTGGAGCTGATCGACGTCCTGGAGGAGGAAGGCGTCCTGGCCCAGCCTCTCACCGGTCCACTGCCTGCGGCGGCCCCACTATCAGAGGCCCGCTGAGGGCGATCTCGGCTGGCCCTGCAGCCGGGCTGCAGTCTGCTGCCGTCTGGGCGGGTAGAAGACCACGGGGCCATTGGGGTAGTCCGTCCTGGCCCAGTCAGGATCCGCGATTTCCTTCAGCGGTCTCTCCAGGAAGGCAAACCGCCGGTCCTCCGCTCCGACCACAATGGCATCAGGGGGATTGGCGCGTGCCAGGTCCGCGATGGAAGAGGGACCCGCTACATGCGCCAGTCGCCGCTGTTCGGCGGCCAGGTAGTCTGCCACTCGGTAGATGATCGAGCCACAGCTCAACTCCGGATAGATCGTACCGCCTCCCTCCAGGGCCAGCAGGGGGGCCAGGGTCAAGACCCGCTTCGCTCCTTCGGCGCGGGCCACCATGTCCCTGGCCTGGGCGTGAACCTTCAGAGGCTCCCAGGCGGAAAGGTCCGTGGCCAGCGGCGCTGTCCAGAGGACAAAGGGGTTGGCGGACACCGTGACGACCGCGCCCAGACCCACCAGGAGCCCCGCGAGCCGGAGGCGGGCCTGTGCGAGACGCGACAGGGGCCAAGCCAGGGTCACCACCAGAAACGGCACCGGGACCGCCCAGTATTGGGGCCATAGGGTAGGGGGGATAAAAGCAATCAACGAGAAAACGAAGGCCAGGCCCGCACTCACGCTCAGGAATGCGGGGTGGACCGTGCGAACGTCGGTCCGCCGCCGCCCGGCCAGGATCGTGAGAACGCCCAGGAGCAGGAAAATCACCAGGTACCCGGGACGGGTCAGACAGTCCCACGTCAGGCCAAACCGGTCGTAGGCCATCCCGATCTCGTGCAGCCATTGACCGTAGACCGCGGGGATCACCACCAGGTCACACCAGAACGCCTCCGGCGAGCAGAGGATCACCCAGACCGGCCACACCGCCATAGCCAGGGCTCCGGTGGAGAAGGCCAGCAGCCAACCACGGTGGCAGATGGCCAGGTCCCTGGCCTGCCAGGCCAGGCCCGCCATGAACAGCGGGATAACCAGGATTGTAGTGATCCGCATGCCCGCGGCCAGGCACAGACATGCACCGATGGCGGCGGCCCTCCAGGGGTAGGCGGCCCTGTTGGGTCCGGCGGAGGCCAGCAGCCACAGCGAGAGCAGGACCAGCAGGATCACCACATCGTGGTTCCAGGCATAGCCGCTGGCATAGGTCACCAGAGGATTGAACCCCACCAGCACGGCCGCGGCTAGGCCCAACCAGAGGCCCGCGGGACTGTCCGGGATGATCCGCCTGTAGATCAGCACGACCAGGATCAGCACCAGCAGGTCGCAGGCCACGGAGACCAGCCTGCCCGTCAACAGGTAGTGCGTGGTTCCCGTGATCCGGAATGCAGCCGCATACAGAAGGGGATGGCAGGGGAGTTGAGACGCATAGGCGAAGTCGCGGTAGGGCACCATGCCCTGGGAAACCAGCACGCCGGCCGTGCAGTACATCTGCTCATCGCGTCCCGTGGTCTTGGTCATGCCGTTGCCCAGCAGAACCATCGCCAGGGCCACCAGAACGATGACCCACAGGGCAATGAAAAGTGGTCGTTGAAGATGGGCTATGAAGGGCATCCGGGGTCGTCCCCACCCAAGCCCGCCTTCGGCAGGGAGAGGACGAAGGCGGTGCCTTCCCCGGGTTTGGATCGCACGCTGAGGCGGCCTTCGTGCGCTTCGATGACGGTCTTGCAGAAGGCCAGCCCCAACCCAGTGCCATAGCACTCTCCCAGCCGACCCGCAGAACTCTTGGTGGAGAAGAACGGATCGAATATCCTCTCCACGACTGCCGCCGGGATGCCAGGGCCGGTGTCTCGCACCTCGATGACCGTGGCGTCGGGTTGAGGCTCTGCCCGGATCACCAGGGTACCCCCTCGGTCCAGCATGGCCTCACGGGCATTGAGCACGAAGTTCATGATGACCTGCTGGAATTGGACGGGCACTACATGGATCTCAAGGTCTGCAGGGACATGGATCTTGACCGTGATACCATCCTTGGCGAAATCCCTGGCCAGGCAAAGAAACACATCCTCGATCAGAGGCTTGAGGGACACCGTCACCTTGTCCTGCTTGCGGCCATGGGCCATGGCCATCATGCTCTGCATGACCTTGGAGGCCCGCTGACAGCTCATCACCGCCTTGCGCAGGGCCTTCTCGACCAAGTCCTTGTCATCCAGGTGGTTGAGGGCCAGTTCGGCGTAGTTGCCCAGGGGGGTCAGCAGGTTGTTGATCTCGTGGGCGATCATGCTGCTGGCAGACCCAATGGTCGCCAGGGGCTGAAGGTGTTCGATCTGGGACTGAAGGGTTCTGCTGTGCTGTTGTCCCTCCACCACGGACTTGTGCAGCGACCGCCGCCTTTCAATGACGCTTGCCAAGATCCATCCCCTGACGATAGAATCATAGATGCAAATGGACCTGCCATCCGTGGCAAGCCGCGTCATATATATCGTCCGCGGCCTCGCTTTTTCTTGAGGAAATGGCAGCCGCAGGCGTCCTAGAATGTCCGTCGGTGGGGGCCTCTGATGACGGAAAGACACATACTGGAAGAACTGATTAGGCTGCTGGAGACGCACGGCGTGGAAGTTCGCCGCGAGCCCCTGGGTGGCACTGGTGGCGGGCTGTGCACCATACAGGGCAGATCAGTCCTCTTCCTGGACGACCAGGCCGACCTTGAAGACCAGTTGGATAGCTGCGCAGACGCGGTGGCCAAGGACGTGGACATCGAGGCGTGCTTCGTCAAGCCCCAGGTCCGTGCGTATATCGAAGGGCACAGCCGATAGCCGCTACTGCAGGACACTGCCGGGTATATAACCCTGGACGCGAGCCCTCCTTGGGTGTACGCTAGAAAGCGGCCTCATTCCCCGTGGCACGGCCAGTGGGATCGCAATACCGGACGTTAGGAGAACAGCGACTATGAAAAGGTCTGCATTGGAGAGACCGAGCGATCAAAGAGAGTCCAGCGTACTGGTCGTCGATGACAACCGGCAGAATCTGGAGCTGCTGCAGGCCTATCTGGAGGAGCTGGACTGCCAGATTTGGTGCGCCACGGACGGCCTGGAGGCGCTCAAGATCGTCAAGGAGCACAAGCCCGACCTTGTCCTGTTGGACGTCATGATGCCCCAGATGAGCGGTTTTGAGGTGTGCCGGCGGCTCAAGAATGACCCCGAGACTGCGGACATCCCGGTGATCATGGTCACGGCCCTCAATGAGTTTGGGGACATTGAACGGGGTATCGGCAGCGGGACAGATGATTTTGTGTCCAAGCCAGTCAACAAACTTGAGCTACTGACCCGGGTCAAGACCATGCTCAAGCTCAAACATCTGACCGACAAACTGGAGAGGACCCTGGCCTACCTGAGTGAGATCGAAGGCCAGGCTGCGGGCAGACCGACAGGGGGTTGATCCTCCCCAAGGCAATTCACCAGCACGTAGGTTTAGGCCCAGTCGTTACATCACGCACAGCCGCCACGCAAGAGCCATTTTGCGGCAGGGCGACGGTGCTTTTGTGGTCAACACCTCCCAGGGATCGGCCGATACTGGATGCAGCGGCGGATGACCGCCGCGCCGTACGACAACCCTCTTGGTCGCACGGCAATCTGGCTTCGGAGTTGATGATCTAACATGCACTGATTGGATGGATCGGACTGCCATGCATACCAGTCTGCTGGAGACTCTGGGCAGAGGACTGGCCGTGGATTGCGCGGCACTTCTGACAGAATGGCTCAATGAGTACGGCTATACGCTCGCTGATCCAGCAGATGCCTCCTACCAGGTCTGGCTGGATGCCGTCGTGGACGATCTCATCGCCGGCCGCTGGAGCGTGGCTGAGCAGAGGGTACGCCCGCATCTGGCAGCCGACGGCCCGTCGGCCGCGGCGCACATGGCCCTTGCGGCCGTCTGCCTCCACCAAGACCGGGTCAACCAGGCACGGGAGTCACTCGATCAGATCTGCAGCCGGCGTCCCGATCATACACTGGCACTCTACGCCCTGGGACACTGCAGCGAACGGCTCCATGACGAGACCCGGGCCATCGTCTGCTATCAGGACTGCCTCAAGCTCCGTGGATTCCTCCATCTTCCGTTGCAGCGTCTGGGCGCGATCTACACCAAGAACCTCCAGTACGAATCGGCGATCGAGCAGTACACCTCGCTGAGCCAGATCGATCCGGAGGCCATGCCCATCCACATGACCCTGGGTCACCTCTATGCGGCCACCGGCCAGCACAGACAGGCCGTCGAGGCCTTCGGCAACGCCATCCTGATGAACGCGGATGCCCTTATGGGCCCGGACCCCCAGATCGATCAGCTCGTCCACAAGGAGGACTTCGACCAGGCGATCCTGCTCGTCGAAGGCCAACTTGAACAATTCCCCCAGAAGCCGGATCTCCTCTCGAGGCGGGCGGACATCCTCACGCTCATGGGCCTGAACGACGAGGCCGTCGAAGGCTACAAGCATGCCCTCCGGCAGTGTCCGACGTACCTGGAGGCTGCAGTCAAGCTGGCCACGCACTGCTCCAACGCGGACGCCTTCGATGAAGCGGCCCGGTACTTCACGCAGGCCCAGGAGATCAATGACCAAATCATCGACGCATACATGGGGCTGGCGATGTCCTATGGCCAGTCCGGGGCCCTCCAGAACGCCCTGGCGGCGCTCTGTTCGGCGTCGATGCTCCAACCCAACGCCTCCCTCTGGATGGTCCAGGCCTCCAGGATGCTACTCAAGGTGACCGACCCGTCGTCCAGCGATACATGCGAGGATCCCGGCGATAGTGCGGCGACCCTCGAACGCCTCTTCCAAGGCCGAGTCCTGGCCCAGCCCGAGGACCCTGCCAACCATTATGCGACGGCCATCCTCGCACTCCACAGGCCGGATCCGCCCAAGGCGACCCACCATCTGAACCACGCCCTCAGGCTGCATTCGATCTTTCCCCGTGCCAGCACCAAGCTGACCCTGGCACGCTACGCCATGGGAGACAATCAAACCGCCCTGGACGGTTTGATGGTCAAGCCACACGCAGGCCAAGCCGAGCCCGCAGCAGAACTCTACTACAAGACGTGCCTGCTGTACTGCAGCAGACCACGCTTCGCAGCCTCCATGATCAATCTCATGCACGGCCTCAACCAGGACATGGCCACCATGGACCCATCACCGCACATTCGCATCGTCCTGGAGAACCTCGGTCTGCTCGACCGCTCCGAGATGATGCTGGCATGGCTTCAGGAAACCATCGCTGGGGCCATGGCCTCACAGGACTGACAACCGACCCGGCCCAGAGCCGCACATATCCCATCGGCATTCCCTCTGGCCGCCCCCTGCCTGAAAAAATGACCCAATGAAACATAACCTATCTTATGGGACGTAGGCAGGGGGCGGCCAGGGCCTTGCAGCGTCTGTGCCGGCCGCTATAATGGCCGCCATGATTCTTGCCGGATTCGACACCCAGAAACCACGGGAGGACAGACGATGCAGGACGTGAGCACGGACCAGCAGGCCTTTGCAGTTCTCAAGAAGCTCGCAGCACAGAAGAAACTCAGGTTGACTGGCGCAAAGGTCCGCAGGACCTCTTCCCGATTCTGCATCGGCGTCGAGCACGGGGACTACAATGGCACCGAGCTGTTCGGCGTCGGCACAGACCGGTTCATCTGGATGGCGTACAAGCCCAGCGGCTCGGCCAGGAGCCGCCTGTACAGCGACAACTTCTCGGCGGATGGCGTCGTTCAATTCGATTTGGGCAAGGTTCCGCCGCCGCGGTCGTCGCGCGTGGCGGACACGTGGGCGAGGTTTCCGTTCGGCGTCGGCCATATCCTTCGGAAGGCTGGGTACAAGCTGACCACAGGCATCGACGCAGTTCTCCTGGGCAATATTCCCGGCGGCGGCATGAGTCGGTCTGCCTCCTTGTCGCTCAACCTGATCCTCTCGATGCTGGATGCGAACGGCATTGTTGAGAGAGATGCGATGAAGATCGTCGACCTGGCTCAGGCCGTTGAGAACGAGTACATCGGGTCTCCTTGCGGCAAGCTCGACCAGATCATGATCCTGTTCGCCAAGGACGGAATGGGCACGCACTACAGGCCTGCGACGCGGTCGGTCGAGTATGTGCCGCTGGGCAAAGGCGCAGCCGATTTCCGGATTGTGGTGATGGATACGGGCACGGTCCGGCCGGGACTTGAAAAGTCGACATATAAGGTCCGTAGAGGCGAGTGCGAGGAGCTGGTAGTTAAGGCCCGCCGGGCAGGGTTCAAGATCACGTGCCTGGCCGACATTACTCGGGATGGCCTGTACCGCAGAATCCGGGGGAAGTTCGAGCCCAGGGCGCCGCACCTCGTGGACCGAATGACCTATATCTATCAGGCGCAGCAGCGGTTTTATCGAATGATGAAGGCCTGGAAGAGGGGTGACGTGGAGACCGTAGGCCGGGTGTTCCGCGAGGACGGGATCGGGCTGCGCGACCTCTACAAGATCTCTGGCCCCGAGTTGGAGACCATGTGCGACCTCGTGAGGACGGTGCCCGGCGTCCTGGGCGAGCGTATGCTCGGAGGCGGTGACAAGGGGGCTTCGGGCGCCCTGGTCAAGGCCGCCAGCGTCGACGCGGTCAGGAAGGCCGTGGAGACGGGCTATCCGAGGAGCAGGCCGGACTTTGCAGACCGGTACGCCGTTCACGTGTGCAAGGTCGTGGAAGGAGTGAAGGTCTTTGAAGGGAAGATCTAGTCGGAAGGCTCGGTCCGCAGGAACGCTGAGGGGGGACTTCCTCGCGGTGGTCACGCACAACCGCAGGCTCAGCCAGTGCAACTACAGTCTGGGATTGAGGCTGCCGGCCGAGGCCACAACCGCCTTCAAGGATTTCCGGCCCGGTCAGTTCGTGGAGATCGACCTCTCCCACGCCCCCCTTCCCCAGCCTGAGGCGATCCCCGAGGGTCTGGTGGACGGCGCGGGCCGGCAGATTCTGCTTCGCCGGCCTTTTAGTCTCGCAGACCTGGCCGCCGAGTCCGAGGGGCTGTCTGCGCAGCTCATCTACTGCGTGGTGGGCCCGGCCACCCTGCGAATGCGGTCGCTCATGCCGGATGACCGAGTCCGGGTGCTGGGGCCCCTGGGACATGGCTTCGAGGTCCCCGGACCCCATCGCTGGGCGTTGCTCGTCGCGGGTGGGATGGGCGCCCCCCCTATTCAGCACCTCGCCAGGGTGCTGGTGCGGGACCATCCGGACGTCCGTTGCGTGGGTTTCGCCGGCGCCCGATCACTGGCAGATCTGCCCTTCTCTATGGAGCCCTCCAAGGCGGGACCCGAGTGGTCGTCGGCGATCGGTTTGGAGTGGCAGGTCGCCACGGACGATGGATCCTACGGCCATCGGGGGTTCGTCACCGAGTGTCTTGAGCGGTGGCTGAGGGACAAGACCGACCCGAGGCCGGAGGATCCGGTCATCTATGCGTGTGGACCGGAGCCCATGCTGGCCCAGGTGGCCCGGATTGCCGAGCTGCACGGTGTGGACTGTCAGGTCAGCATGGAGAGGCAGATGGCCTGCGGGTTTGGCGTCTGTCAAGGCTGCGCGGTGGAATGCAGGGCGGCCGAAGGCCAGACGGTCTACCGGTTGTGCTGCCAGGACGGCCCGGTCATGGATGCCCGGCAGGTTGTGTTCAAGGGCCAGGAGCTAGGCTAGGGATCATGTTTGAGAACCTCAACGCATTTGATGTCCTGGAGATTTCGCTGCGGATCGAGGCCAATGCCGTCCGCTTCTACGAGGCTGCAGAAAAGATGGTGGACAACCCTGCAGCCGCCAGTCTTCTCGGTAAGTTGGCCGAATGGGAGCAGGGCCACGTGCGGCTCTTCTCCGACCTGAAGGATCGTTTGTCCAGGCAAGCCCGGGACAGGGCGACTTACGAGGCCCTTCGCGTGCAGAACTCGGATGCCCAACTCATGGCCGGTCTGGCCGTCTTTGGAATCCAGTCAAACCCGTGGCCGGAGCTGACCGGCACCGAGACCGCTCACGACGTCCTCAGCCTCGCACTCAAGAAGGAGCAGGAGTCTGTGACGTTCTACCAGGGCCTGAAGGACTTTGTGCCCAAGCAGGCCGATCGCCAGGCAATCGACCGTGTCCTGCAGGAAGAGCATCTTCACGTCAAGGCCCTGACGGATGCCCTCAAGCCGTAGCGGGCATGGATCAGATCACGGCAAGTCCCAGGATGCAGAAACCCACTCTACCAGATGCAGCCGTCGAGCTTCGCCGCGTCAGCCTGACGCGTGACGGACACCCAATCCTGCGAGAGGTAAGCCTCCGCATCGCCAAGGGCTCCTGCTGCGCCATCCTCGGTCCCAACGGCGCAGGAAAGTCAGCGCTCGTGGCCGTTCTTGCGGGCTTCCTGTGGCCCACCCAGGGCGAGGTCTTCGTCGAGGGCCAGGCCTTCGGTCAGGTGGACCTCTCGGAGGTCCGCAGGTCCATCGGCCTGGTAGAGCCCTCCCGCAGCCCGGGATTCTCGACTGAGAGCACAGTCTGGGAGGTCGTGGCGACAGGCCTGTTCGGAACGTTCATGCTGCCGATCGGTACAGGGCCGACGCATCACCAGAAGGCACAGGTTGACTCCGAGATTGCAGCCATGGGTCTGGCCCCCTTGGCCGAGCAGCCCATGGGTCGGCTCTCCACGGGCGAGCAGATGAAGACCCTTCTGGCCAGGGCCATGGTGGGCGACGTCCGGGTCCTCCTGCTGGATGAGCCCACTGCGGGATTGGACATGGGCACGCGTGCGGCCTGCGTCGCCGCCTTGGAGAGGCTTTCCGCCCGGTGCCCCCCCCCTACCCTCATCCTCATCAGTCACCATCTCGATGAGCTGCCCCGATCAGTCGACCATGTGGTCCTGCTCAAGCAAGGGGCGGTGTTCGACGCGGGGCTCCCCGGTCAGGTCCTGACCAGCGAGCGTCTGAGCAGTCTCTTCGGCTGCCAGGTGGACGTGATGATTAGCCATGGCCGATTCGTGGCCAGCGTCACGGCCGAGGCCTGGTGACGCGGACTCGCCCGGGAACCGTTGACATGCCGCGACCCACCCGCCAGCCTATCGTCGGCCCCCCGGACCTGAAGGGCCTCCTGGATCGGATCTATGACCGCTACAACCACCGGCGCTTCATTTCGCCTGATCCCCTGCAGTTTGTCTATCGCTATGACCTTGTCAGCGACCGCGAGGCCGTAGGGTTCCTGGCCGCGGTCCTTGCCTATGGAAGGGTAGAGCAGATCGCCAGGGATCTGGAAGACCTGTTGGCCCGCATGGGTGAGCACCCGGCCGAATTCGTCCTTTCCTTCGATGCACCGGCGAGGCAGCGACTGAAAGGCTTCAAACACCGCTTCACGACAGGCGACGACGTGGCGGATCTCTTGGAGGTCTTGAGCTGGGCCATGGCAGGTGCAGGCAGCCTGGAGGCCTTCTTCCTGCGAGGTGACGTGCCGCAGGACCCGACCCTGATGCCCGGCCTGGATCGGTTTACGCAGTCGCTGCTGGAACGCTCCGCATCGGTTCACAAGGGCAGGACCAGCCGGGGCCTTCAATACCTCCTGACTAGGCCCTCGGCCGGAAGCGCCTGCAAACGGCTGAACCTGTTTTTGCGGTGGATGATCCGAAGTGACGATGTGGATCCAGGTGTGTGGACCCGCATCGACAGACGAAGGCTCGTGGTCCCCCTGGACGTCCACATGAATCGGTTGTGCCGGGTATTGGGCCTGCACAACCACAGGACGACGTCCTTGTCCGCAGCCCTCCAGGCAACCACGGGATTCGCCCGCATTGTGCCAGATGACCCCGTCAAGTACGACTTCAGCCTCTGCAGGGCTGGGATGCAGCTAGCCCGCATTTCTCACAAGGCTTGTGAGAAATGCAGGCTAGAGCGCAGCTCGATGATTTCGCATCGAAAAAGGGCTGGACTATCGGCCACAGACCGGTATATATACATCAGCTTTTTGGACCTTCTCAATAAGGAGATGGACATATGAAGAGGTATCGTTGCCTGATCTGCGGATACATCTACAACCCTGAAGAGGGTGACCCGGACAACGGTATTGAGGCGGGAACCTCCTTCGACGACCTTCCGGACGACTGGGTTTGTCCGGACTGCGGAGTCGGCAAGGACGAGTTTGAAGCCGTAGACGAGGACTAGCCTCGCCGAACCAGGGGCAATGCCGTTCACTTGCGGGAGCCAGGCCCCATGCCCCAGATCCATCCCAAAATGGTCTCTCCAGACACCGTCTGTGGGGAGATCCCCGCCCCTCCGTGTGCCTTGGTCCTGTTCGGGGCCTCGGGAGACTTGGCCCACAGGAAGCTGATTCCCAGCCTCTTCCAACTTCACAGCCGGGGGCTCCTCAACGAACGTTTCTTCCTGGTTGGCTGCGCAAGGACCCCCCTGGTGGACACCCAGTTCCGCGACAGCTCCAGGCAGGCCGTGCTGGCGGCCGGTGGCCCTGCCGACCCGCTCGAATCACTGCTGGCCAGGTTCACCTACCTCGCAGGCGACTATGATCGACCCGACCTGTATGCTGCCTTGAAGGAACTTCTTGTGGATCTAGACGGCCAGTTGGGTCCGGACGGAACCATCATTTACTACCTGGCAGTGCCGCCTTCTCTCTATGGCACCATCGCCCAACACCTGGCGGAAGCGGGTCTTGCGAGGTCCATGCAGGAAGGTAAACGGCGACCTCGGCTGGTCGTGGAGAAGCCCTTTGGCAGCGACTTGGCCACTGCGAGAGAGCTGAATCAGACGATCACGAGCTGCTTTGACGAATCTCAGGTCTACCGGATCGATCACTACCTGGGCAAGGAGACGGTCCAGAACATCCTGATGCTGCGGTTCGCGAACGCCATCTTCGAGCCCATCTGGAATCGACATTACATTGACCACGTGCAGATCACCATCGCCGAGACCGCCGGTGTGGAGCACCGCGGTAGTTACTATGACCAAGCCGGGGCAATCCGCGACATGATGCAGAACCACATGCTCCAGATGCTGGCCTTGGTGGCCATGGAGCCTCCGGCTGCTTTCGAGGCGGATCCCATTCGGGATGAGCGGGTCAAGCTTCTCCGCGCAATTCGTGCCTTGGAGCCGTCCAACATCGAGACCTGCCTGGTGCGGGCACAGTATGGGGGTGCAGTCTTGTCCGGCCGGCCGGTCAACGCCTACGCAGAGGAGCCCGGCGTGGCTCGCGGTTCGCAGACAGAGACCTTCGTGGCAGCTCGGCTATATATCGACAATTGGCGATGGAAGGACGTACCCTTCTACCTGAGGACCGGCAAACGTCTTGGCACCAGGGTCACTGAGATCGCCGTATCCTTCAAGGCGGTCCCGCACTCCATGTTCGCCTGTATTGGGCTGGCCCAGATCCCCGCCAACACCCTGGTCCTTCGGATCCAGCCTGAAGAAGGAGTGTCCCTTCGGCTGCAGGCCAAGAGGCCAGGGTCCAAGATCTGTATGGGCACACTGGACATGGCCTTCAGCTATGAAACCCTATTTGGCGTCCAGATGCCTGATGCTTACGAACGGCTGCTCTTGGACTGCATGCTGGGTGATCAGACGCTGTTCATGCGATTTGACAGCGTGGAGGCCACTTGGCGATGGCTGGACCCCGCGATGAAGGCCTGTGAGGCGGGCAGCTTACCCCTGTACGCCTATCGCGCGGGCGTCTCCAGTTTCCCCCAATGCGATCGCTTGATCCAGCGAGAGGGTCGGCAGTGGCGGGATCTAGCCGCCACCTAGGAGCCCGCATTTCTCACGAGGCTTCGGACGGTCGGGGCGGAAGTGAGGCTGTGGACTTGAGTGGGTGAGTTTGAAAGGCAGATGCACCTTCATCGCGTCAAGGAAGCTTCACGATCTCCGTGAACTCGGCCAGGGCCCCGCTGATGGCCGGATAGGGCTTGATCGTCCCCACCAGGCCGACCTTCTGGCCGACAAACCCGGTCATATCAGTGCCGGCCGCTGCACCGATCGCCTCTGCATAGCAGAGGGTCTTGCCTGCGTCGTCCGTGACACGGAACCGCTTGGCCTGGGTGCCGCCACTGAAGATCGTGGAGGTTTCAAGTTTCCCGATCACGCAGAACCTCCCCGTGTCGGGGTTCTCGGAGACGAGCTTCTCGTGGGCCTTCGCGATCCGGTCCTGGGCAGTCTTGAGTAGCTTGTCCTGCTGATCGAGCTCGCCTGCAGCCTGCTTGGCCAGCTCGCAGTTGGCGACCTGCTCCAAGAGGCGGCGTGCGTACTGGGCGGCCTTGCCCGCATTGATGTCGTTGGCCAGATCCGTCAGTGACTTCTTGATCGCGGTATAGTCCTGCTCTGCAAGGAGCTTGGCCCGCTCGGCATTGAACTTGTCCTGCAATCCTGCGAAGTCCTTAAGCCTCTGGGCCTCAGCCGCAGGCTCGGCAACTGGTCCACTGGAGGCTGTCAGCGCAGGCTGCGTCTGTCCCGGTCGAGAACCGGTGGCACCTGCCTGTCTTGTGACCTGCTGGACGTACTTGCTGCTGACCCACAGCGAGGAGCCCCTTGGGGGCGTAATCTTGAGGTAGCCCTCCTTCTCCTGGCCCAGCAGGGTTACCTTGTCGCCCCGCCTGAGCAAAGCCAGTTTCTCGGTCGAATGCAGAGGGGCGACCGTATCCGAGGCGGCATAGGCGCCCACCCCGTCGCCCGTAACGATCCCGGAATGAGGGTCCAGCACGTTTACGGCCACGTACTGCATAGCCACCCAGCACGATGCGTCTTTGGGAGGGAAGACCCGCGACCACCCTGCCTGCTCACCGAGAACCTCCACCACATCACCTTGATAGAGCTTGACACACTGGTAGCAGTTCAGCCCGGCCCCAGATCGCACCCACACGTCATTTCCCGTGATCTGGCCCGAATAGGGATACACCCGGTTCGGCTCTGCCACCGTGGCCGCGCCTGCAGACGGCTGGTTTGCATCCGGAGCGGCCGGCCGCGGATGATTGGCCACAGCGACAGGCGAGCCTGGACTTGATGCCCCCTGGCACGGCAGTGAAACGCAGGCCAGAACGAGGACCGCTAGACACCACCTGGCTGTGCCGTGATGTCTTAGGAGCAATGATCCCCCATCAGGGGCATGCGAACAAGCTAGCATAATCTGCCTCCGTGTGAATAGGTACAGTCCTTTGGTCAAAACAGCGGCGAGCTTAGCACCACCCCTCAGGGTTGTCAATGGTTTTTGACCATTGGTTACCCATCTACAGGATTGACTTCTCGCAGGACTCCTGCTATATGGGGGACACCGGCAGGATATAGACCGAGGCTAGAACGGAGAGCACCAAGTCAGGGACGGCGATGGCCATGCGAACGATTGCTGTGGCAAATCAAAAAGGGGGTTGTGGCAAGACGACCACGGCCGTAAACCTTGCCGCAGCGTTTGCCACACGCGGCCACAGGGTCCTTCTCGTCGACCTCGATCCCCAGGGCAATGCGACACTGGGCTTGGGCTACAAGCCCGGCAACCTGGGCTTTACCATCTGCGATGCCATGACCCGCCACCAGGTGCCGCTCACGGATGTCCTTCTTCCCACCAGGGTCCCCCGTCTCCACCTGGCGCCCAGCAATGTCTTGCTGGCCGGGGCGGAGCTCGACCTGCGAGCAGCCCTGGGCAAGGAGCTCGTGCTGGGCGAGTTGCTGCGTCACGTGGAGCACCAGTACGACTTCTGCGTCATCGACTGCTCGCCGTCCCTCGGCATCCTGTCCATCAACGCCCTGGTCGCCAGCACCGACGTGCTCGCGCCCGTCCAGGTCCACTACTACGCGTTGGAGGGCCTGCAGCGGCTGCTGGATACCGTCCGGCTGCTCCGCAACCGGTTCTGCCCGTGCGTGGTACAGCCTCTTGGCCTGGTTTTGACGTTTGTGGATGACAGGACCGCGCTCAGCCGGCAATTGCAGCAGGGAATGCGACGGGCCTTCGGGTCACTGGTCTTCGACACCGTGATTCACACAGCCGTTGCCCTGGCTGAAGCCCCCAGTCTCCAGCATACGATACTCACCTATGCGCCGGAGAGCCGTGCAGCCCGCGAGTACCTGAGTCTGGCCAGTGAGGCACTCGACCGGCTGCGGATCAGGGCCGGGACCCCGGCTGCTGCGGGTGCGGAAGCCAGGGCTCGCTCAGTGGCGGTATGAGAAAAGAAAAAGGCCGAGCCGCACATTCGTGCGTTCGGCCTCTCGTGTCCGATGTCCAAAGCTAGGACGTCTTGCGTGCGCGGAACAACCCCACAATACCTGCGCCAACGCTGACCAGGAGAACGGCGCCCGGAACTGGGACCGAGGGCTCGTCCACGGGGGGGTCGTCCGTGCCGTATGGCAGGATCACCGCTTCAAAGTACCGAACCGAGTGGGTCACGCCATCGCTCTCACTCCAAGCACCACCGTCGCTCCAGATCCATTCGGCGCTGCCGGAGATGCCAACGACCCGATTGTACCACGGCGGAGTGTTCCAGTTGTTGGGTCCGATGGTGTCCGGCGAGTAGTAGCCCACGCCGAACCCGGTGTCGCTGATCTTCCAGTTCTCGGAGTCGGTGTACAGGGTCTGACCGCCATTGCTGAAACGGAAATCGGTGTTGCTCAGTGTAAAATCGCCAAGAAAGGCGGCAATGACTGTCCGCAGATCCCAGGCCCTGACGTGGATGTAATTCGTGACGCCTGGCGTCAGAGCCTGCGAGAAGGTCCAACTCGTCATCCAGCCGTCTGGCTCGCTTGTCCCTGTACCCAAGGACGTGCCCGCCGTACTGGTGTCGGTGCTGATGTAGAACTCGAAGTCGTCGTCCGCAGTCACATGGGCCGTAAGCGTAGTCGCCGCCATTGCCGGGCCCGCCAGGACCCCAATGAAGCCTAGAATGAAAGCCAGTGATCGCATCGTGTGATCCTCCTCACGCAAGTTGAGAAAACCGTCTGGCGCGATCCCTCGCTCTTGGGATACCCCAATAGCCCGTAACCCCCTTCCGTAGGATTATAGGCCCATTGTATACATTCCGACCATCGAATGTCAACCCTTATAGGGGAGATTCTGGGACCCTGCAGGTCCCCTCCGGAGGCCGCACCCAATCCGCGACTCGGATGCGCAGTTATCTCTGCCCTGAATCCGCTACTGGGAGCGCTGGGACTCGAACCCAGGACCTACGGATTAAAAGTCCGTTGCTCTACCGACTGAGCTACGCTCCCATGTTGAGGGCTACGCCTTATAGCAGCCCGACGCGTGGGGGTCAACCCCCTATCTTGCCATAGCCCCTCGCCAAATCGAGGCTACCGGTTGCCGTACTCGAACCAGTCGAAGTCCGCAGCGTTCTCGCGGCCTCCGCCCTGGTTGCTGGCATAGAAGCCTACAAACGCGCCTCCAGCCCGCGCACAAAGGATGCTGCCATCCTGTGCCTCGCCGATGACCGCCATGTCTTCTTCGCCGGCTCCAGCCATGAACTCCAGCTCCAACCCCCTGGCCCGAACGCCCAGACAGAAGGCCTTACCCTGCATGGGCCGGCGGGCAATGATCCAACTCTCCTGGCCACTCACCTTGTAGAGGCTGACACAGGGTCTGCGATCCGAAAGCCCCACCTCAAGGCGGTATTGATGCCCATGGTCTCGCATGAGGATCAGGCCGGCGATCTCGTCAGCAGAGCTGGGCTCGAACTCCATCCGGGTGACTGCCGGAAGCCAAAGTGCTCGACCCGTCTGGCCCACAGCGCAAGGGGGCCGGCCTGGGTCGGCACGCCAGGAAGCGGGCGGAGCCTCAGGTAGCCCGGCCGATCAGAGAGGCTCCACCATCTGTTGTCCGCAGGCGGGCAGTAGGTATTCCAGCACAAGGCCAGCCCATTGGCGCTGAAATCGTCCCGCGGTAGGTCTGCAGGAAGGGGAGCCCACGTCAGGTCTGGACGGCGGCTGTCCAGGTTCTTGCCGGCCGATGGTCCTCCCAGGACCGGTCGGCCGGCCCGCTGGGTCACAGAGGCCAGGAAGGTCTCGGCCCCGGCCACGCACCGCCCCGGGTCAGACCGGACGCCCGCCTGGACTGCCCACCAGTCCTTCTCAGGGACATGGACCCAGTCGCTGGGGCCGGACCAGGAGGTCCCCGCGGGCTGGCCTTCGGCAGACACCCCTTCACAGCTCGAATCCGACCGGTAAGGCCCCCCGGCGGAATCACCCCAGAAGACGCGTTCCAGCCGCGTCCGATCGTCCCATCCGGAAACCCGAAGGCAATATGCGCCCTCGATCTTGTACAGACGAGACACCGCAGCGGCCCCTATCCTTCCGTCGAGATCGATCAAGGGAATGGCCGGCCCGGCCAGGATGCCCGCCAGGAGGTCCACCTTCTGTGCGGAGACCGTGAGATGTCCTTCGTCCCCGCCGGATCGGACCTGCCGCGTGGCGATGACCCACGCCGTCCCTTCGTCGTCCAGGAACAGAGAAGGCACGGCGTCGGGCGGACACGCGAGCCAGGCAGGATCAGACCAGGGCCCCTTGGGATCTACGGCCGTCGCACAGAAGGACCCCACGCCCCTGGCCGTAGCTGTCACGACGAACAGGCCATTTCCATAGCGGATCGTGGGACTCCATATTCCGGCCTCCGGCCCCCCTGTCCTGGCCCACGGGGTCTTCTCTGGCCTGTTGAGCACGTAGCCGATCAGGTCCCAGTGGACCAGATCGCTGCTGCAGTGCACGGGAAGGCCGGGGAACCACGCCTGCGAGCCGTTCACCAGGTAGTAGCGGGATCCGACGCGGCAGATGGATGGATCCGGGAATGAGCCCTGCAAGACCGGGTTCCTGAAGGTCGAAGGGATGGCTCCGACCTGCGGTCCACCGGCCCCCTGGGCGTCCCCGCAGGCCCTGTCCCCTTTCATGACCCAAACGGCCTCGGCCTCCATCTGGCCGTGCATGAGATACTCGCTCAGCCCCAGGGGTTTGTCGCTCCCCGTGAACGAAGGTCTATGGCCCCAGAGAGTCGCTGGCGCGCAGCAACAGACGCCGATGCCGACCCCGATGATGGCCCCCACAATCCCCCTGTCCCGACTTGCCGTCGTTTTCATGTGACACCTCCTTGCCATGCTCCTCCGGACTCACTCCATTGAGGCCGCCGGTCGCCCCAGCCTGCCTCGCTCCGCGAGGTGCGGCGGCCGCGACCACCTTCGCCGGCGAGTATAACGCGCCCCAGGACGAGTGAATAGGACAAAAAGGCAAATGGCCTTTTGGAAAACCGGCCTCGCGGCCAGGTCACGGCAGGCCCGGGGAGGGCTCGCCGGCCTTCCAGTTGCGGGGGTCGTTGCCTGGGCCGGTCAGGGCAATCCGGTTCAGACCCAGGCCCGACCCGTCCGCCGACACTGGCCAAAGGTCGAAGCCCTCTGCGAAGCCCTCTCCCTGTGAACCATCGCTGTAGCGGACTTCGTCCACAAGGGAGTAGGTGCTCGCGGTCACCGGGCTGTAGAGCTGCAGATCGTCTCCTCCGTTGCCCAGAGAACCGGAGGTCCATTGGAACACAGCCACGCCCTGCGGTGGGCTGAATGCAGCCCTGAAGGCAGTCAGGTTCTTGACCAGCAGGACCGCCTGGCCCGCCTGGACTGAAACGGAAGAAGACGCAGAGAACGTATACTGCAACCCCGCCCCGCCCCCATCCGTGAACCGCCAGGCCTTTCGCGTCGCGGCGTCATAGAGCACCACCGCCTTGCTGCTGGCATTGACCAGTTCCACGTATTCGGCGTCGGGATGGTCCAAGGGATGGTACATGATCTCATGGATCACCAGGGGCCCGGGGGCCGCAATGGACGTGGCCGTCTCCTGTCGGCCCGGGGAACCGCCAACGGCCGTGCTGCACTGCCAGTGGGAGGCCTCGCCCAGGCCCCCGGGATCGGCCTTGGGATCACGGACCACCAGGGAGTATCCGCCGCCATCAGTCTGGCTGAGCCAATCGTCTCCGTACCTGAAATCTGCGAGACTGCGGCCGATGGGATCCAGCAGCCCCAGTCGTTCCCCGCTGTTGGCCAGGCTGCCTGTGTAGACCCCAGCCACCGTGACTGTCTTGCCATAGGCAGTTTGGAACGCGGCCTTGTCTGCAACGACCACCACGGTCTGGCCTGCGGCCAGATCCAGCGACGGAAAGGTGAAGTCGATACCCTGGTTGAACCGCACGAGGGCCAGGTTGATGGACTGGCTGGCGACGTTGGTCAGCTCGATAAACTCGCGGTTCGGATCCACGGCGCCGCCTGCGCCAGCGATGGCTGGATGGTACATGATCTCCGTGATCCTCAGGCCGTCAGAGACCGGCCCGACCGCAAACACGGCCTCGCTCAGGGCGCTCCAGGTGCTGCCGCTCAGGATGCGGGCCTTGATCTGGACACTCGCCCGCAGGGTCAGGGCGGCCGTGTACCGCAGGGCCGACGTCTTCACCTGTCCGCCGACCGCCCTGGGGTCAGATCCATCCAGGCTGTAGTAGAGGGTGCCGCCGGACTTGGGGTTGATCAGGGTCAGCGCAGCACCGGTTCGCACCTCGCCCCCATACTGGTCCTTTCCATCGATCCGAAACACCGGGGCCTCCACTGAGGGATACCACCCTGGGGTCCTCAACTGGCCCAGCACAATGCCGGTTCTCACAGGGAAGTAGTCGTTGACTACATAGTCCCTCGCAAAGAGCCAGTCTGCCCGGGTGTAGGGCTGACTGCGGAGACGATCCCCCCATCGAGCGGATTCACCCACGATAGCGCCTTCGATCTGGTCCGCGCGGGTCCTATACCGGAACGTCGCGGCCTCCGGCGTCAGGGCCCCACCGTTCAGGAAGCGACGCTGGATGTGGTCGGCCAGCAGCATACGGAACTCCGCATTGGAGGCCAGCTTCGACGCCAGGGCGTGTGGATTGGAGACACCGACAACGGGAACCCGATTGACGCTCGTCTGCTCCAGGGACCACTCCACGTCCCAGGGCAGAAACACGAAGGGACCTGCTGGATTCCTGCACCGGATGGCGTAGAAGTTGCGGGGCGCTTGGTCATTGTGCAGAAGCACAGGCGCATCCCGGCTTCCCGTGAAGTAGATCATCAGCAAGTAGTCGATCAGGGAAGGGACATCCACCAGACGTCCAAGGGCCTCATAGGCCTGGGGAGTGGATACGCCTGCAGCCGCTGTGGAGAATAGGGTGTTCCAGGCGTTAAGATCTCCGGACATGACCTCCATCTGACCGTTGTTGTCCGCGTGTAAAACGTCATAGTCCTCTTTGTCGCCTCCCAGATGCTCGACGCTAAAGCCCTCGTCCGGTCTCTCCGAGAGCAGGTAGAGCCCCCAGTATAGGCCATCGACGTACAGGTGGACGTGCCTGGCATAGGGCGTCAAGATGCCCAGGTCCCTGCAGGTGTCCCTCGCGAAGACCTCCCTCAGGTATTCCGCATACCGGGTCCCCAGGCCTCCCCAGGAGCTGCTGTCGCCGGTCCAGGAGTAGTTCCACTGCGAGCGAAGAACGAGCCCATCGAAGGTGTGGATCGGGCTGTCAGGGAAGAGTGGAAAGTTGAGCTTGGCCGCCCCGTACTCGCTCCGGAAGGCGGCACGCAGGGCGTGTTTGGTGTGGCTCTCCCCCGCGCCCCCGTGGCTGCGGAGCCCTGCGGGGGTACCCCAGTGGGACCCCGTAGGGGGATCGATCCACTCGATGCTGGCTGCGCGCTCGCACGGGTCTGTCGCCTTAACTCCATTGCCGTAGATCCCCTGGGCCCCGAAGAAATCCGCCTTGGGGATCACGATGCAGACGGAGGGGATGGACAGGAGGTCGGACCTGATCTCGCCGCTGTAGGCCGGATCATTCACCACCCTCTGATCCATGGCGTAGTCTGCAGTCCGGGTCCCCCAGACCGATGGGAACCCCGTGGGTGCGGCAGGCTGCCGGACCACGTCTTCGAGGAAAATCAGGGTGTGGCTGGTAATGGACGAATCCCTCCACCCGGACTTGATGGCCATGGCACGGATGCACGTGGTATGGCTGATCCGGATCGGCGTCGTGTAGCGAAGGGCCGTCCAGCCTACGGACTGTGGCCGGGGAGACTCTGCGTCCAAGGTATACCAGATCTCTGCGCCCGGCGTGCTCGTGGCCAGGGTCGCGTCCACAGGTACGCTGTAGAAGCCTCGATGGGGGCGGACCTCCACGTCGGCCACCAGACCCGAGTATCCGGCCTTGTTGACTGCCCCGGGCGTGGGAGTGCCCATGTACTGCCAGGACTCCTTGCCGTCAGGAGAGCGGCCGTAGGAGAGATCGGCAACCTGCTCACCAAAGGTGACACTGTCGACCACCGTGCCATTGGCCGCGATCAGCCCCAGCTCCTCACCGTCCGCGGACAGGCTGAAGCCGGCATGGAGCCCCCCTGCCTCGACGTCGCCATCGGCCCAGACCAGCAGGAATCCGCGGGAGGCGATCGTGGTTAGGGATGGGTTTCCGTCCGGGATCTGCCACTGGCCCGGGTTGGAGAGGTCATCCGTCAGGAACATCCCAGCCACGTCGATCGGCCTGTTGGTGGTATTGAACAGCTCGATCCAGTCGTCATACTGGCCCTGCAGATCCGCCTTGGTCCTGGTGTTGGCTGCCATGACCTCATTGATGACTACGGTCTTGGACGTCTGTCCCAGGGTCGGCTGCCCCCCCAGGAGCACCACGAGGCAACAGATGATCCCGATGTCTATTCGGCCTGGCATACCCCAATCCATCCGACAACGCAGTCCCGTGGGTCAGACTCCACCCCTTCTTCGAAGTCGACGGCGTGCAGGTCCCTTCTTTCCGTCGAATGACCTCATTATAGCAATCGATCTGCCTCGGGACAAGCAGGGCAGACTGGACAGGGCAGCTCTTTCCTTTGGCCGGGCAGTGTGGTAAACTTTATAGTTTTACCGCCAATCAGACAAGGGACACTATGAATGAGCTGTGGGCAACGGGCGGTCTGGTCACGATCGTCGCAATGGTCCTGGTCCTCCCCTTCCTGTCACGAAGGGTGGAACGGCAGCTTGAGGCATTCCTCTTCGTGATGGGCGCCCTGGCAGTCACGGTCTCCAGGCTCTGGTCCTGGCACCTGGTGACCACCGCCCTCATAGAACCTATCAAGATCACCCTGGCCGTGCTTGTGGCGGGCCTGCTCTTCAGGACCGTCCGACCCAAGCTGGGAAGATGGACGGTCTGGTTCCTCGGCCGTTTCGGACCCGGATTTCTCTTCTTCACCTTGGTGGTCGGCCTGGGGCTGCTCTCGAGCGTCATCACGGCCATCATTGCGGCACTGGTCCTGGCTGAGGTGGTCAGTTCGCTGAGGCTTTCCAGGAAGGTCGAGGTCCGGCTGGTGGTCATTGCCTGTTTCTCCATCGGTCTGGGCGCAGTGATGACGCCCCTGGGTGAGCCGCTGGCCACGATCGCGGTGGCCAAGCTTGCAGGCGAGCCCTACCATGCCGATTTCTTCTTCCTCCTGACCCTACTGGGCAAATGGATGGTCCCCTTGGTCCTTGGGCTGGGAGTGATGGCCACCCTGCTTCCGGACAAGTCCAAGACACAGACGCCATCCCTGACAGAAGACAGGCCAGAGGAGGCCCGGGACATTGTCATCAGGACGCTCAAGGTCTATCTCTTTGTCCTGGCCCTGGTGTTCCTGGGAGAGGGCTTCGCGCCTGTAGTTGACAAGTACCTGAGCCGCGTGCCGTCGGCCGCCCTGTACTGGGTCAATATCATCTCAGCCGTCCTGGACAACGCCACCCTGACGGCAGCAGAGATCAGCCCTGCCATGCCCATCGACACGATCAAGGATGCCCTGGCAGGCCTCCTGATAGCGGGCGGCATGCTGATTCCTGGAAACATCCCCAACATCATCTGCGCCAACAAGCTGTCCATCAAGAGCCGCGAGTGGGCAGCCATGGGTGTCCCCCTGGGTCTCGTGATGATGGCCGGGTTCTTCGTGTTCCTCGTGTTGACTTAGCAGTCCAGCGGCAGCAGCCGGAGGCCGGTCAAAGGCTCGCCAGGATCCCTCGCATGTAGCCGACCGATTCTGCAGCGCCCGGCAGCGGATCGCTCTCATCCTTCTCGTGTTCCAGCGAGGCCGTGCCGCTGTAGCCTGTCTTGACGAGCGTACGGAGGAACTTCGGAAGGTCGATGACCCCCCTGCCCATCTCCACCGTCGAACCCTGCGACGTGGCGGCAGAGACGTCCTTGACGTGGATGTCGAGGAGCCGGTCCGCGTATTTCTCGGCCGGCACAGACGGGTCAATCCCCGACCGCATCGTATGGCCGATGTCCATGCACAGACCGACGCGGCGGTCCAGGCCCTTGATCAGCTCGTAGGCGCTCTCGGGCGTGGGGTAGACCTTGTCCGTGGGGCCGTGATTGTGGATGGCCACGCTGATGTCGTATTGCTTGACCTTCTCGTTGACCAGGGGCAGCAGGTCGTGGTTGGGTACGCCCACGATGATCTTCATGCCTGCGGTCTTGGCGTAGTCGAATGCCTGGCGGACCTGATCCTCGTTCCGCATGTAGATGACGCCGCCTGCATAGAGCTCCAACCCTGCGGCCTTGGCCTTGGCGACTGCCTCCTGGATGCGCTCTGCAGTGCTGTCCATGGGCAGGTGCATGTCCTTGAGGCAGATGGCCTTCACCTTGAGCCTGGCGGTCATCTTCAGGGCCTGGTCCAGGTCGAACTTGCGGAACGTGTACGAGGCCATGCCCAGCCTGAACTTCAGGCCCGACTCTGAGGCTGGGACTGCCTGTGCTGCGGAGGCCTTCAGTCCGGACCCCGCGAGAGACGCAGCGGCCCCGACCGCTGCCATCTGAAGCAACTGCCTTCTGCTGGTGGATGATTCCATGGATGCCTTCTCCTTGTTCACAGTGACGGACCCTTTTGGGGCGATGCCCATTCTACGGCGTTGCGGAGGATCTGCTGCACGTTCGGATCATAGTAGTGCCTACAGGTCTCATGGCCGGTCTGGAAGTAGAACATCTTGCCTTTGCCGATGGTCCAGCAGAACCCCTGCTGCGCCTTCTCCGTGTGGCCGTCCTTGAACGTGTAGATACACTCCAGCGGCACGGCCTGCGCCTGTGGCACCGCGTAGGGATCGGCGTATCGCTCCGTCAGGCCCAGGTTGAAGCTCTTGGCCACGCCCTTGCAGATGGGATGGTTCGGGTCCTTGACCAGGATAGCGACGCTGGCGTCCACCTTATACGCGCCCCAGGTGCACGGCGTCCCCATCAAGGCCTTGTTCGGCTTGGCGAAGTGGGAGGAGTGGAGAGAGATGAAGCCCATGCCGTCCTCCTTCACGTGCTTGACGATGCGTGCGACCACCTCGTCGCGGACCTGGTCGTGCCTCTTGTGGCCCCACCAGATCAGCACGTCTGTCTTGCTGAGCAATTCCTCACTCACGCCCTGATCAGGCTGATCGATGCCCGCCAGGAGCACCTCCCATCCCTTGAGCGACTTGAGCGCATCGCCCACCGCCGCGTTGATGTCGCGTGGATACACGTTGGGATCCGCAGTCCCTTCCGACCACACCACGACCCGCCGCTGTGCGGCGAAGGCGTCCACGCTCAGAGACAGCCCGACTGCTGCGACTAACGCAATGTTGACCCATCCGGTCTTCATAGAGGCAAACTCCTTATCCAGGCTTCCAGGTCAGCCCGTCGTTGGGCAGACGCGGGCATGCGACTCGGCACAGCCCGTGATCGACCCGTTGATTCTAGGGGGCCGGCACGAAGGTGTCAACGGACTTTGGCGGGGCCTGCCAGGGACAGGCGTCGGCCTCACAGGCATTCCCCCCGCTTTGCCTTTCGTAGGACCCATGCGCTTCTCTGGATTCGCAGAGACCCGATGAGACGCTTCCCACAGTCCAGCCACCACAAAAACTTCCGGAATCCTGTCACTTCTTCGGTCGCGGATGCACTATCTAGGTAGTGGTGTATGAGAGATCAGGACGAGCACGACAGACTATTGGCCTCGGCCCTGGCCGGGGATAGGACCTCTCAGGAGAGGCTGGCCTTGATCGCCCAGACGCGACTTCATGAATTCGTATACAGGCTGACGCTCAAAGAAGACCTGACCCGAGATATCGTACAAGAGAGCCTGGTTGAAATGGCAAGTCTCTTTCACAAACCCAAACCTGTGGATCGGTTCTGGAAGTGGCTGTACGCCATCGCCTACAACAAGACCTGCAGGCAGTTCCAGTACGAACGGCGTCACAGGGCCGTCTCCCTCTCAGAGATCGAACAGCATGAGGTGGCAGACTCCAAGGCCGTACCTGCAGCCCACGCCGTCGAGCAGGAACTTCGCAGCGCAGTGGTTCGATGCATGCAGGCTCTGGAGCCCAAGCACAGGGCCATCCTGACCCTGCGGTGCTATGACGGCATGGCCTATTCGGAGATTGCAGGCCTGATGGGCTGTACAGAGTTTGCGGCCAGAACCCTGTTCTGCAGGGCAAAGCGGGCGCTGGCCGCAAGGCTGGCCGGGTGCGGCCTGGCCAAGGCCGGGCTAGTCACGGCCCTCGTCGTCTTCGGCAAGGTCACCGCGTCGAGTCCCGCCTCTGCGGCCCAGGTCGCCGTGTCCTCTACCACACTCTCTGCGGGGACCGCGGCCTCGCTGGCTGCCGTGCTCCTGACAAAGACAGCCTACATCGGCATGGGCACGGCCTTGGTGGTCGGGGTGGGCGCGTCTATGACCAACGTCCTTCCCGGGCCTCATGATGGGTCTGCGACCACCAGGTCTGGCGAGCGTCCGCCTGCGTCCATCCGTGGTGTGGCCCAGGGAGCCGGGTCCCTGTACTTCTTCCCTGAGGGCACTGATGGACCTGTGATGATGAGGCTGCAGGCCACAGAAGGGCAGCCCGTCCATTGGGCCGTTCTGCAGACCGATCAGGCGAACTTCTTCTGTGATGGCTCCCGTGTGGAGCTGAGGAATCAGCGTGCCCTCGCCCCCGGCCTCGATCCTTGGACACTGCCCATCGACCTCAAGGCTGCCTCCTCGCCCCTGACGGTCCCTATGAACGGCCCTGGTACCCTGGTCGTCGTGTCAGGCGCAGGAGATCAGCTTCGTGCCACCAGGGTTCGCCAGCCCAACGCCCTGCAGGAAGACTACTTCCAGCCGAACCGGGGTGTAGGCCTGACGTGGGCCGACCTTCGGGACCCCATGCACAAGCGAGGCTGGGCCTTCTTCGAGATCGAGGGCAGCCTCCAAGGCAGGCCCGTCTCCGGCGCAGGGCTGGTGGCCTTCGTCTATGCAGCATACAGACAGCACAGACCCTGGCTCCGCCTCGATGGGCCCAACGGACTGCACCTGACCGACCTGACCGATTCCGCAACACTCCAGGGCCCCTCCGGTTCCACAGGGCTCAATGGCGGCGATCTGTTGAGGGGCCTGTCCAGGCCCTGGATGGGACTGCATACCGCGGATTTGATACGCCGGGAGGCAGGCCGGTCCGGGCTACAGTCTTCGCTGGATCTGGATCGCCGGACCGACAAGGCCTCGCTGAGGATCTCGCAAGGCGAGACCGCCTTGTGCTACACCATCGACATGGACCTGGACTTGATCGAGCGGATCGATCTGGTCCAGAAGGACCTTCCCGCGGGACAATTAATCTTCCGGTACCTGCAGGAGGACCCGAGCAGGGCCAGCCGCTTCATGCCGCCTGTGCCAGCGTCGTGGTCGCATCGCGATCCACGGCCGTTGTCCGGCCCCCTCTGGCTGATGCGTCTGACAGAAGGCTCACTCGGAGGGCATTCCGCACAGGACCATTGAGAGAACTACAGATTTGTCATGCGGTCATGGCCAGACCGCACAAGACCACAGAACCGCGCGGGTGAACGATGATGGATAAGAAATGCAGATTTTTCAGGAGGTTTTTCATGTTGACTAGAATGTGGACCCATTCCCTCGTACTGGCGATCGTCGCCAGCCTGACCGTGACGACCAACGCCAAGGAGGATCCGAACCGGCCCGACGTCTTTGCGCCAGACTCGACGGTTTCCTATGTCCTGGCTGCCCCCAGGGCGTGCCTGACCGACCTGCCCGGTTGGGCTACCACCCTGTCCTGGCTGCCCGGCGGTGCTGCAGAGAATTTTTCGCGCGGACGGCACCCTGCGTGTGGTCACTGGAACCAGGGTGGTCTTTGGCCTGGGAGAGAGATCCGAGGCGGTTTGGTACGCAGGTACCTATGGAACAGTGGCCATCTCATTAGAACTGCAGCGGCAAGTAGACGACGTCAACGATCCGAACAAACGTGAGGCCGCCACGGTGCATTCGCCCTCCAAGGTGTCATGGGTCACCCTCGGCCAGGACGGGGCCAAGGACACCCGAAAGGGTCCCAGCATCGGCCATGGAGACGTCACTGTGGCAGTGCGGTTCCCCAAGGCCGGCATCTACTCGCTTCGCGGAATCATCAGGACGGAGGCCCAACCTCAGTACACCGAGCCCCTGGACAAGTGGCGAGAGCGATTGGGGATCCGGCGGGGTGGCAAGCTGCCGGAGATTCCTGCCGAGGTAGACCGGGACACCGTGTACGTGAAAGTGGTGGTCGTGGATGGAAAGACGGTCAAGGAGGCCGGCGACACAACCACGGCCGATTTCGAAACCGGGGCGGAGCAGAGCCTGGCTGAGGACGCGCAGGGTGAGACGGACGTGAGCCTCTGATCATTGAACAGGCTCGCGGCTTGACCTGACCAGGGAGGACCCCGGGTCCTCCCTGGTCTTGATGAATTGGGAGGACCGTGAAGAGGAACGGCACCATTGTCTTGGTTGTTGTCATGGCCTTGCCGGGGATGCCCTGGCCAGGCGACGCCCACGGCGAGGATCTGACAGCAGAGCCGTGGCCCGCAAAGTCGCCGGAGGCCCGTGCCAGCGATCCACGTAACGGCTGGAGTTACGAGTACAGCGACGGATTCGGTGACGACCGAGCGGAACCGGATGCGATGTTCTGCAGCCGGTTCTGGCCGGAGGGTGCCTTTCCCCCCTCAGAACCCTGCCTGCAGTTCAACGGCCTGGGCCACGACCGCAACCTGCAGTTCGTTGGCTGGCTGGCGAGACCCGCGTACCTGGGATATCGCTTTCCTGCTGCCGGCACCGCACCCGGTCCCATCAAAGGCACGGTGTGTCTTGACGTCCTCTATCCGCCCGGGGTCGATCGAGGGCTGTACGCCGTATGGTCATCAGACGGCACGACGTGGTCCGAACCGGTGGCCCTCCCCCAGGGCCGCGCGGCCCTTGATGTCCGGTCTTCGCTGGGCGCCTGCACCATTGCCTTCTTCGGCACCTATGCAGCCATCGACAACCTGACTGCCTGTCTGGCTGTTCCTGCTGCCACGATCACCGTGCCGGGGGCTGCTCGCACGATCCAGCAGGCCATCGATGCGGCCAGGGACGGAGACCTCATAGAGGTCGGCCCGGGCATCTATCAGGGCCCGGGCAACGTGAATCTCCAGATGAGAGGCAAGTCCATCACCGTGCGAAGCACCGCAGGGGCGACCAAGACCACGATCCTCTGCGGCGACGGATCGCAGGCACGGGGATTCTACATCCACGAGGGCGAAGGACCTGGTTGTGTCATCCAGGGGTTCACGATCCAAGCCGGGGCTGAGAAGACCGCGGCCAGACCAGACCTGTCCGGTCTGGGACCTGGCGGAGGCGGAATCCTCTGTGAGAAGAGCAGCCCCATGATCGTCGGCTGCAGGATCCGCGGCTGCCTCGCGCAGATGGGCGGCGGCATCGCATGCGCGGGAGGCAGCCCCACCCTCGTGGACTGCACGATCGTCAACTGTGCCGCCACGTCAGGACAGGGCATGGGCGGAGGCATCGCCGTAGTCCGGCAGGCCAATGTCCGACTCATTCGCTGTGTGATCGAGGGCAATCGTGCCGCTGCAGCAGCTCTGGGCGGAGGGCTCTACGTGGCCAACAGCACAGTGGAGGTGCGAGACTGCAGGATCGTGGGCAACGGTTCCTCGGACTTGGGTGCTGGAGGAGGGGTGTGCGGCGAGGGACCGGGCCTGGAGATCACCCTGCGGCAGACCCTCATCGCCGGAAATCTGGCCCAGGCCGGCTCTGGTGTGTGGACCACCGGCGATCCCGGTCTGCTGAGTCTCCGCAACTGTACGGTGGCAGACAACAAGTTGACCGGCCCTGCCGCACTCGCTGCAGGCGGGATCTCTGCAGAGGGATGCAGGGTCACGATCACGAACAGCATTTTGTGGGGCAATCAAGGCCAGCCTCTGCAGTTCGGCACCTCGTCAGCAGGCTGCCAGGTCACCTATTGTAATGTCCAGGGTGGTTGTGCCGGCCAGGGCAATCTCAACCTGGACCCGCTGTTCGTCGCCCCTGAGTCACGAGACTACCACCTGAGGTCCCAGGCAGGCAGGCTCGATCCAGCCACGGGTCTGGTCGTCGCGGACAAGGTCCACAGCCCCTGCATCGACGCAGGCGATCCCCAGGATCCCCTGCTCTACGAAGTCCCGGGCTGCGGCGGGCAGATCGATCAGGGCGCGTACGGGGGGACCCCGCAGTCCAGTGGAGGCAGGACCCGTTTCATCTATCACGTCCAGGCCAAGGCCGGCAGTGACGACCACGGCGGGCTGGGCCATGCCGACGCCTTTGCCACCATCCAGCGGGCCGTGACAGCGGCCCGGGACGGCGACGTGGTCCTCGTGTGGCCCGGCGTGTACGAAGAGGAGGTGGATTTACTGGGCAAGGCGATCCTGATCCAGGGAGTGGGCGACACAGCCATCGTCTCTGCGCCCGCCGGGTGTGCGTTCTCCTTCTATAAGGGGGAAGGCAGCGACAGCATCGTCCGTAACCTGGTCATCCGCACGAGCAAGTATGCGGTGTTCTGCAATGGCGCAAGTCCCACGCTGGCGAACCTGACCGTCGCGGGCAATCGATTCGGTGTCGTGGCCTACGACGGCGCAGCCCCCACCATCCACAGTTGCATCTTCTGGGACAACAGCCTGGGCGATCTGTTCCAGTGCACTGCCCGCTACAGTCGTGTGCAAACCGCGGCAACGGCTGCAGGGTTGGGCAACATCCTCGGCGATCCCCTCTTCGCAGACACCCGGCGCGACGATTTCCATCTGCTCAGTGCACGGGGCCGATACGTGCCCAGGCTGGACCTGTGGATAGCGGACAAAGTCCAAAGCCCCTGCATCGACGCAGGCCGGCCCGACGCAGGCTTCTGGGCCGAGCCGTGGCCCAACGGCAGGTGCATCGACATGGGGGTGTTCGGCGGCACGCCCCACGCGAGCCTCAGCCGCTCTGACAGCCAGGGAGATCAGGAGCCCGGCAGCTCGGCGGGCTGGACCGACGCCGCTCTTCCCGGCCGCGACTGGGCGGCCAGAGCGGCCTCGCTTGAAGGCATGGATATCCTCCAATGGATGACAAGACCTTAAGCACTCTGACGACCGCAGCCGCAGCGGTGATTCGCAGCACCGAGAGGTCGCGAAAGGCCTGCAAGGCCGTGACCTTGATCGAGTTGGTCGTGGTCTTCTCGATCATGGGCCTGATGACCGGCATCTTGCTGCCCTCTCTCCGCAGCATCAGGGCCAAAGCGAGATCCCTGCTGGGTATGACGTGCCAGCGCCAGGCCGTCGACGCGGTCAACCTCTTTGCCGAGGACAACGAAGGCCACTACCCGCCTTCCATCGCCAAGGTCGGCTTCAACTCGCAGTGGAACTGGTCAGATCCAACGAAGCTGGCAGGCAGCGATCTGCGGACACCCGGCCAGTACCGGTCCGTGGGCGCGTACCTGCGAACCTACCTGGCGAGCGCCAAAGCCTGGCAGTGCCCCAGCTCGCCGGAACGGTACAAGTACCTCCAGGAGGCCTGGGATGCGGGAGACGCCTGGGACAACCCGGAGACACCGGTGGAGCCGGACGTGGTCGGCGGCACGTACTGCCTGTACTGGAACTACGTGGGCTGGCTTGGGGCGGGCCGTCCCGTGTACAACGGCCCCCAAGGACCGGCCAGTTCACGGCGATCCTGCAGCACCCTGGTGATCAGCGACTATTTTGGATACAACGGCTGGCGGACGCCGGGGGCACTGGCGAGCTGCGAGTCCTTCGCCAAGGCAGAGGCGGTCTCGGATACGGCCCTGCTCGCCTCGATCTGGTATGCCCCCGCGGATCCCAATGCCCCTCCCCAGATCCTGCTGCACGGTGGCTACGTGGATGGCCACGTCGAGGCGTACCGGCCACAGGACGTCGTGCCGCTGAGGGTCATCAAGCTGCGACCCGAAGGGCTGCCCTACGGAGACGACGAGCCTGGTCCGGGCGTGTTCTTTCTGCCGGAGAACGCAGTGCCGTGAAGGTTGCACCGGGGGCTCTTGACTCTTGAAATAGTGGCCTCCGGAGGTCCTGTTCTCCAGAGGAAGGAGTGGGCATTCAGCGGCCGAGCCGCATCGCGATGTGCTGACGAATCCTGCACCTGCAGATGGCCTTGTGGAGGACTGACAGCCGGTGAGAACAGGGCGAACTCCGCTCCAGACACTCCAGCACGCGGCCGCCCATGAGAGGCCTTGCCCTGCAGAGCGACACAAAGCCCGAGCGATAGCACACGTGGTTCTTCTCGCACGGGACCGCGGCCATGAGCGTCTCTAGGAATCGATCCTTGATGGGAATGACATGAGGGGCAGCGCGAGCCGCAGCGGCCTCAGGCAGGCCGGCATCCGCGGGCAGACCGGGACGCAAGGGCGCTGCCGGCATTGCCGGACAGTGGGACGCCACGTCGTCGGGCAGGGTCGCACCGGTGAAGATCGTGCTGACGTTCTTGGGGAGGTTGGGTTTTCGATCGGTCATACCGTGACCTCGGCACCCTCGATTCGATGGACAATCTCGCCTGCCAACGCCCGGTATTCGGCCGCGGCCTTGCAGTTGGGGGCATACGTCAGGATTGGCTCGCCGGCATTGGGAGCCTCGGCCAGCCGCGTGCTCCGGTGGATCACCCCGTCGAAGACGAGTTCTCCGAAGTAGTCCCGCAGTTGTCTCTGGACCGTACGGCTCAGAGTCACACGGTCTTCCACAAAGGTCAGCGCCAGGCCCAGGGTTCGCACCTGGCACAGGGTAAACCGTCTGCGCATCTCGTGTACCGTCTCGAGCAGCCGCTTGAGACCTTCCAAGGCGTAGTAGTGCACCTGCACCGTAACGACCAGATAGTGACTGGCCACCAGGGCATTCAGCATCAGAAGACCCAGTTGCGGAGGGCAGTCGATCACGGCGTAGTCATACCCTTGTGCCACCTCTCGCAGCTTGGCGGCGAGGATTAGCTCCCTGCCCGCCGTCTGGCTGAGTTCCACCTCCACGGTGCCCAGCAGGACATTGCTGGGAGCCAAGGCCAGGTGGTCGATCCGCGTGCTGACGGCGACGTCCGAGATGGACGTGCGGCCGTCTGCCATCACCTCATGCATGGTCTTGACCAGGACGCTGGGTTCCTGGCCCACGCCGAGGGTCCCGTGGCCCTGCGGATCGAAGTCCACCAGAAGCGTGCGATGTCCAGACATCGCCAGCGCAGCCGCCACGTTTACAGCCGTGGTCGTCTTGCCGCAACCGCCCTTCTGGTTGGCTATGGCGATGGTTCTCATATCGTCGCTCTGGCAGCCCCGCCCCACAGAATGAGTGTGCACCAACCGAACACCCCCCTGGTTGGTCATATCCGCTATACCATATCGCATTATACATCAATGAGCGTCTGGATGCAAGGGAATACGGTCTTCAGAGTAGGGAATCCCAGTAACGGCAAGCCACCCGGCTCCGCCGGCCGCGGGTCCAAACGCCCGCGGGTCAGGATTATGGGATCCTTCTCAGCCTCCGTTGCCTTCAAGCGTCATTTTTGCCATGATTCGCAGGATGAAGTCCGTCTTTCCTGCCGTGTAGGCCACGCGGTCGTTGGGGTAGGCGATGGCCAGACCCCTTTTCAGGGCCTCGTATTCTCTCGCCACATCCGCATGGCCAATCAGGTAATCGCGGAACAGGAGCCTCTCCCAATGGGCCCGGAAGACTGGACGCCGGGTGATCATATGGATGTGGTGCGTGCGGATGCCGGAGGCGCTGCGCTTGATGAAGAAGGCGTACCACGGCGGTTCGTGATCGCCCATCGTGGGACGCCAGAAGTAGTCATAGCCCTGCCCTTCCAGGATGGGAGCGATCTCCTTCCGGGCCCGCCTCAGGCTGGTCACCTCTGCGAGCATGTCGATCACAGGCTTGGCTGCCAACCCAGGCACCGCGGTGCTGCCAAAGTGCTCGATCCGCCGGAGGACGCCGGAGGGCAGGCACTGCCGCAGTCGCCCTGCCTCCTGCCTGAACGACTCTGGCCAGGCAGGGTCATGGGCTACGATGCTCACGTCCTCCCGCACCGCCCTTGCCACCCGTTCTTCAAGCGTACCCATGGCCCCCCAGTTCATTGGGTGCAATAGAAGCAGCGGCCCCAGCCCGATCAGTGGGTCGGTTGCCCCACTGAGTCCACTGCCGCCAGGACGGCCGCGACCAATACATCCGCGCTCGTCTCACCGACGAATCGCCTGACGACCAGTCCATCCTGAAACACGATCAGGGTCGGGATCGAGGTCACCGAGTATCTCTTGGCCACCGCACTCACCTTGTCGACATCCAGCTTGGCCACTCTCGCCCGGCCCAGGAGTCGATCAGCCACCTCTTCGAGCACAGGAGCCTGCCTCGTGCAGTGGGAGCACCACGTTGCATAGAAATCCACCAAGATGACGCCGCTGGCAATCTGTGTGTCGAAGCTCGCCAGGTCAAGCTCGATGACAGGCAGACGCACGGCCTTCACAGCCTGCCACCAGAACCTCGGATAGTCCTTCCCCTCGTTGACCCACCAGACGTCGGCCGTGCCGTTGGCAGTCTCACCCACAAAGTCCCAGCCTGCTGCCAGGAATGTGCTAGCGGCCTCCATCACCGAGGTCGCCTTGCCGGTGCCGCCGGCACTCGCGGGCTGGCCGCTTGTCTGTGTGTCCCAGAAGGAGTCGGTCACCTCGGCACACGCCAGTATCAGCTCCTGCTGGCCGATATCCACGCAGCCATGGGCCCCGACCAGCCCGCCCACGGCCTCCTGTCCGGTGACGCACGCGGTCGAATAGCAGCGGGAGACCTTCCCCGCCACAGGGCCCCCTGTCCCCAGGACCAGGCCGTTGCTGCCGACGAGGCCGCCGACCGCCGTGCAGCCCGACACAGTCCCCTGTGCGTAACAGGAGTCCAGGGCGCCCAGGTTCAGCCCAGCCAATCCGCCGACAGAGCCGCCGCCGCGGACGGTCCCTGTGCTGAAGCAGCGAGTCACCCTGCCGCCAGGATTGCCGGTCAGCCAGCCATTGCTCCCTACCAGGCCTCCGACGCAATCGCCTGAGCCGACGATGTTCACGTCGACGATGCCGAGGTCCCTGACCTCTGCCGCGGAGGCCAGTACGCCGAACAGGCCCAGGGCGCCCTTGCCTCTGATCGTCAGATGCGAGATCGTATGCTCATTGCCGTCAAAGACGCCGCTGAAAGCAGTCCCATCAAACCGCGAGGTCTCGTTTGCCTGGTTCGCATCCCCAGCAATGACCGCATTGTCGAACGCCTTTTGGCCTGCCAGGTTGGGATCCAGGTCGATGTCGGTGGTCAGAACGAAGTGCCTGCCACAGTCGACAGGGGTCTGGCCCAGGGCGACCAGATCCGCGGCAGTAGCGATCCGGTACGGGTCGTTCGGATCACCTGCCCCACCGCTGTACTTCCTCTGGCCGCTCGCATCCAGGCTGTACAGGAAGTAGTCCGCGCTGTTCGGTGGAGGGACCGTCTGTCCTGCAAGGCGGATGGTCTCCCCCTGCAAGGTCGCGGTGACCTGGATGATGCTGCCATCGTCGGCCATGCCCATGAACGAGAGGATCGTCTCATCGACGACCGTGCCTCGCAGTGACGTCATGTGAAACACCTGATTGACATCAAGGGTCCGCTGGTACTCGCTGTCATCTACCGCATTCGCATCGACCTGGACAAATGAAGCGGTCCCAGCCCCACGATCCACAGCGAGCAGGAACTGGCCTGTCAGCGAGTAGGTCCAGTGCACGCCCGCGAAGCCGCCGGTCTGAACCACCGCACTCCGGCCCGGCTGAAACACGTACCGGCTGTTCTGCACTGCCGCCTTGGCACTCCCTCCAGTCGCGACAAGTGCCCACCCCGACAAGCAGACCAGAACCGCCCAGGCTCGGTCGGTGGTCATTCCAGAAAGCCCTGGATACCTCACCTCTGGCATCGTCAATCCTCCACCCCTGATAGCTGAATAGGCCGGACACTGTGCGTTCTTTGAGACAGTGCCACCCTGTACTGTACCGGATAGTAGGCATCCAGGTCAAGTGCAACGTCTTACGCGGTGTCCCTGGGTATCCAGGATGTCATCTTGTCGTCCATGGGCTCATTCATGATCGCCTTGAGTACAGCCAGCGGGCAATGGAAGGGCCAGCCAACGAATGCGGATTGTGGGTTTTGGTTATGGATTGTTGTATACCTTGTCGCCTCCGGCGGACGTCTGTTGCCCCGTGTCGTGCGGGAAATCCAAACTCCAAAATCCAAAATGGGGGCCTCTTGTTCCCAGGGCCGGACTGTGTTATAAGGAGAGGCCCTGTTGTGGTTATTTCGCTCTGAGTTATGTGGAGATGCAGGTTATGGCAACGGCCCTTGAGAAGTGTGATCCGCAGATCTTCGAACTGGTCAGGGAGGAGGAGTACCGCCAGAACGCAAGCGTACGCCTGATTCCCTCGGAGAACTATGTATCCAAGGCAGTCAGGGAGGCCAGTTCCAGTTGGCTGACCAACAAGTACGCGGAAGGCTATCCTGGCAAACGATACTACGAAGGCCAGCAGGTGACGGACCAGGTGGAGACCCTTGCCCGGGAGCGGGCCAAGAAGCTCTTCAAGGTCGATCACGCCAACGTGCAGCCCTACTCAGGGTCCATAGCGAACATGGCTGCCTACGTGGCCCTGATCCAGCCGGGCGACACGATCATGGGGATGTCCCTGGCCCACGGCGGCCACCTGACCCACGGCTGGAAGGTCTCCATGACCAGCAAGTTCTTCAACTCTGTCTCCTACACTCTGGACGCGACAGGCAGGATCGACTACGACCTGGTGGAGAAGCTGGCTAGGGAGCACAAGCCCAAGCTGATCGTCTGCGGCGCAACGGCCTATCCCCGGATCATCGACTTCGAGGCCTTTGGCCGGATCGCGAAAGAGGTGGGCGCGTTCCTGGTTGCAGATATTGCCCATATTGCGGGCCTGGTGGCAGCCGGCGTGCACCCGAGCCCTGTGCCCTTTGTGGACATCGTGTCCACGACCACGCACAAGACCCTACGCGGCCCGCGGGGCGGGATGCTCATGTGCAAGGCCGACCACGCCACAAAGGTCGATCGCGCGGTGTTCCCGGGTCTGCAGGGTGGGCCGCACATGCACACGATCACCGCGATCGCGGTGGCCCTGAGGGAGGCGGACAGCCCGGAATTCACGGCCTATGCCCAGCAGATCGTCAGGAACGCCAAGGCCATGGCAGATCGGCTCCTGGAGCATGGCTTTGACCTGGTCTCTGGCGGCACTGACAACCACCTGATCCTGATCGACCTTCGCAGGAAGGGGATCAAGGGCAAGCCCCTGGCCAAGGCCCTGGATCGGGCAAGGATCGTGACCAACTACAACACGATTCCCAACGACCCTGCGCCGCCCATGGACCCAAGCGGCCTGCGGATCGGGACGCCTGCGATCACCACGAGGGGCATGAAGGAGGCCCAGGCGAGGCAGATCGCCGACTTCATCAATAGGGTCGCGGAGAACGTGGCTAACGAGTCGGTGATCGAGCAGGTGGCCAAAGAGGTCGAGGCCCTCTGTGCAGGATTCCCCCTGCCCGAGCTGTTCATAACGCCCGGCAAGTGAGTTGTGATAGGAGACAGTAGACAGTAGACAGCATAGGAAGAAGGATGATCGAAGTCTTCTCCTCCTGTCTCCTGTCTCCTGTCTCCTGCGTTCTGAGTCCTGAGTTCTGGGTACTAACTATGCTGAAAGAGCTATTCAAGAAGCAGGCGGAGCTGAACAAGCGGACAGGTTTTGATGCAGAGGACCTGCGCAAGCACTTCGACCCGCAGGTGGCGGGCATCTGGCTGAACAACTACCTGGCGGCCATGAGCAACGAGCTGGAGGAACTCCGCGACTGCACCTTCTGGAAGCACTGGTGCACAGAGGCCAAGGAAGGCAAGCGGTTCTTCCTGCACGACCTGCAGAACGCCCGGGTCGAGGTGACGGATATGCTGTTCTTCTGGATCAGCCTGGCGCAGTGTGTAGGCCTGGACGCGGACGACGTGATGAGGCTCTACGAGCAGAAGCTCAAGGTCAATCACACCCGGCAGGACGGCAACTACTCGATGGCCCACAAGACCGAGGACGACAACAAGGACATCAAGTAGCCTGCCTCCGCGTAGGGTTTCGGGCGATGGGCATGGGTATGAGTCTATCTCAAAACCTATTTCGTGGCGAGATCGAGCGAGAAGCCCGGGGGCAAGGCGGCAGGCGGAAAAGGCCCGGAGGCGTGCTTGAGGGCACGTCGAGGACCTTTTTCGCCGACAACGCAGCCCCAGGGCTTCGCAGCCGACCGCAGCAGAAGGGGGTTCTGAGATAGACTCAGTGAGCGCCCTCAAACTGAAAGTCGGTCTGCTGGGCCTGGGGCCATCGGGCCAGACGCACCTCAAGGCCCTCGCCCAAGTCGACGCCTTCGAGCTCGTGGCCGTGGCAGACAGAGACAAGGCCAGGGCAGCCAACTTCGCAGCCCAGGTCCAGTGCCCCGCCTTTGATGACTACCGGCAGTTCATCCTTCAGAACTCATTTGACTGTCTGATCGTGTCGGAGGGTCTGCACCACTGCCTGGAGCACGTCCGCCTGGCGATCAAGAAGAAGTCCCACATCCTCAAGTGGGCGCCCATGGCCAGGGGCTTTGCCGAGGCGGCAGAGCTGGCCTCCCTGGCTGCAACTGAACAGGTCCGCCTGGACGTGGCTGATCCCCTGAGCTACTGTGGCAGGTTCGCGCGGGTCCGTCTCCGCCTGTCTGACAAGGCTCAAGAGAGGCCGTATCTGGTCAGGGCCCTGTGGGAGACGGGTGTGTCGCCCTGCCCGGCAGCCGGCCGCCGCACAGCAGGACAGGCAGCCTGGATGACCGACCGCCAATCCGCCGGTGGAGGAGTACTGCTCTACGAAGGCTACGGTCTGATCCACATCCTGGTTGGAGGTCTGGGTCTGCCCCAGCAGGTCTACTGTCTCTCCCGCAGCCACGCCTCGGACAAGGCGCTGCCCTACCTGGCCGAAGACGTGGCGGTGCTGAGCCTCCGATTCGGAGAGGGGCTCTTCGCCGAACTGTCGCTGATCCGCCACCTGGACGACAGGCCGGGGTGCCGGCAGATCACCGTATTCACGAGGGATGACAGGATAACCACCGAATGCCTCTTGCCGGGCGCCAACGCCGCAGCCCCGTCCAGCCAGGACGAGGAACGGCCGGGGTGTGACGATGGCGATCTGGCCCTGCGGCTGCTGACTGACTATGCAGGCAGCCTGCGTGATCCAGAAGGGCGCCCCTTTGGCAGCGACACCCGGGCGAACCTCGACGTCATGGCCGTGATCGAAGCGGCCTACGTCTCGAGCCAGACCGGCTCGCCCGAGTCGCCCTGCCGAATCCTCACCCGGCCCACCTGATCGATAAGGACCCGACCAAGACGTGCGGGTCAGAGCCCCCCGGGATCCCGCCTCTTCTTGGGCTTGGGGTGGGTCGTCAAGTAGTCGAGCATGGCGGTCTTGAATTCATTCTGGCCGACCTTGAGGCGGCTGGCCTCCGGATACCGGGCAGCCACCCGCTCGCTCAGGTAGCGGACGCGATTCTCAGGGGAAGGGTGGGTGGAGAGGAACTCGATCGGCTGCACCTTGTCGAGATCCTGAAACATCTGCATGGTCTCCACCATGGCCCTGGGGTCATATCCGGCAGCCGCCAGGTAGTCCATGCCCGCCTCATCGGCCTCCTGCTCGTCCTCGCGGCTGTAGCGGAGCATCATGAAATACCCCGTCACGGAGACCATCTGCGCGGCCTGTCCCCGGCCTGCTGCGGCCGCCGCAATCATCAGGGCGTTGAGGCCCATCTCCTTGCTCATGGCCACGGCTGAGTCGCGGGCCACGACGTGTGCAGTCTCGTGGGCCAGCACGCCCGCAAGCTGGGCCTCGGAGGTCAGCTTCTCGAGCAGCCCGCGAGTGATATAGATGTGTCCGCCGGGCAGCGCAAGGGCGTTGATCATCGTGTCTTCCACGGCCACGTAGCGGTATTCCCAATCGGGCCGTTGACTCACTCCCGCGACCTTCTGCCCCACCCGATCGATGTAGTGCTGCAGGGCCTCGTCGGGGATCGGGCCATTGAGCGCCCGCTCGATCTCCGGCGCCATCCGGCTGCCCAAGGCCATCTCCTCGGGGACCGATATGAACATCGGCTCTTCTTCGCCGGTAAGCAGGTTGACGGCACAGCCACCCGCCACCAGGAGCAAAAGGGACGGGACCAAGAACCACCATAGACCCCTGTGCAAGGTCATAGTCCATCAACCTTGTCGCCAGAGGCCGGGCCGTCAGCCTCCGCCTTGCGTCGCCGGGCCAGGACACTGTGGTGTCGGCCGTACAACACGTAGATGAACATGCCGATCAGCAGCCATACGAACAGGCGGACCCAGTTCTGCCAGGGCAGGGAGAACATCAGCACCAAACAGAGCAGCACCCCCAGCACGGGCACGACCGGCACCCAGGGGCAGCGGAACGGCCGCTGGGCCTGCGGGTGGATGTAGCGCATGACGAGGACTGCCAGGCACACGATGACAAAGGCCAGCAGTGTCCCGATGTTGACCAACTCGGCCAGGATCTCCAGGGGGATGAACGAGGCCAGCAGGGACACCACGGCGCCGGTCAGGATCGTGGACTTCCAGGGGGTGCGGAACCGGGGGTGGACCGCGCCAAAGAAGCTCTCCGGCAACAGGCCGTCCCTGGCGATGGCCAGGAGCACCCGGGGCTGACTCAGCATGAGCACCAGCATAACCGAGGTGATGCCCGCCACTGCGCCCATCGAGATGACCAGTTGAGCCCAGTCCATATGCACCCTCTGGAAGGCCATGGCGATGGGCGCATCCTTGTCGATCTCGTTGTAGGGGACCATGCCCGTCAGGACGAGCGTCACGGCAATATACAGGACAGTGCAGATCAGCAGAGACACAATAATGCCGAAGGGGACGTCCCGCCTGGGATTGCGGGCCTCTTCTGCGTGGGTCGAGACGGAGTCGAAGCCAATGTAGGCGAAGAAGATCATGGCTGCTCCAGCCAACATGCCCACAGGGGCGCCGCCCGGCCCGGTCTGGCCCCAGATCGTCTTGCCGAAGAGACTCAAACCCGCCCAGCCGAACGGGGCAAACGGGTGCCAGTTGGCGGTCTTGACGTAGAACGCCCCTGCCACGATGACCAGCAAGACCACACCCAGCTTGATGGCCACCATCGTGTTGTTGAACCGTGCGCTCTCCCGGATGCCGACGATCAGGACGACCGTCAGGATGGCCACGATCAACAGGGCCGGCAGGTCAAACCACGTACCCGTGGACACGAAGTGCCCGTCGACGTAGGCCATGGGCGAGTTGGACACGACGTGCGGCACCTGGACGTTCAGCCCGGTCCGCAGAAGATTCTGGAAGTACTTGGACCAGCCGTGGGCCACGGTGGCAGAGGCGACCGTGTACTCCAGGACCAGATCCCACCCGATGATCCAGGCAAAGACCTCGCCCAGCGTCACGTAGGCGTAGGTGTACGCTGAGCCCGCCACAGGCGCCATGGAAGCAAATTCCGCGTAGCACAGGGCGGAGAAGATGCAGGCCAGACCTGCCACCACGAACGACATCACCAACGCAGGACCGGCCTTGTCATGGGCCGCCAGCCCCGTGATCACGAAGATCCCCGCGCCGATGACGCAGCCGATCCCCAGGCTGGTCAGCGACCAGGGCCCCAGGACCCGCCTCAGACGGTTGTCACCCTTCATCTCCTCATGCAGCAGACTCAACGGCTTCCGTTCGAAGGCATGATGTGACATAGGCCCGATCCCCGGTTCCTTCCCTGTCGGAGGGCGTCAACCGCCTCATTCCAGGGTGTAGTCGATGTTGTAGACGTCCCCGTCGAACTCGGTGTTGACCTTGTAGCCCGAGTTGTAGAAGACCGACAACATAGGCTTGTTGGTCGGCAGGACCTTGGCGTAAAACCGCTTGACGCCCCGCTGCTTGGCCACGTTGGTCAGGTACTGCAGCAGCAACGTGCCCATGCCCTTCTGCTGCCACTCATCCTGGACGAGGAAGGCCACCTCGGCCGCCTGGGTCTTGGGATCCAGGAAGTACTGAGCGATGGCCACGATCTCATCGCCGGAGATGCTTGGCACGGTGCCCACGATGGAGAGGTTCTGAAGGTAGTCCACGTTGGCCAGTTGCTGGATATCCCGGTGTGGGAACCGCATGGTGCTGGTCATGTAGCGACGCTGCAGCGACGCAGGACTCAGCGAGTACAGCATCTCGGACAGGGCCCCCTCGTCGGTCGGCTTGACGGGCCTGAAGAAGATCTGCGTGCCGTCATTGAGGGTATCGTATCCCTCCAGTTCCTCCGGATACACCCCCAGCTCGGTGTTCAGGTCGATCTGGTCCTGGTAGATGTACTTCTGGGCCTTGGCCGCCTGGATCAGGGATGACCTGAACTTCGGATGCGCGACGCTGACCAGGGACATCACCCTCTGGCGGATGCTCTTGCCGTGCAGGTAGGCGATCCCGTACTCGGTGACCACGTAGTGCACGTCCGCCCGGGTGGTCACCACGCCTGCGCCCTCGGTTAGGTGGGCCACGATGCGGCTGACGTCGCCGTCTTTCGCGGTGGAGGGCATGGCGATGATGGCCTTGCCACCGCGGGAGCGAGCCGCGCCCGCATGAAGTCCACCTGGCCGCCGATGCCGCTGTAGAACTTGTAGCCGATCGAGTCAGAGCAGACCTGGCCCGTCAGATCGATCTCCAGGGCGGAGTTGATGGCCACCATCTTCTCGTGCTGGCTGATGATGAAGGGGTCGTTGACGTACTCGGTGGGGTAGAACTCGAAGAAGGGGTTGTTGTCGATATACTCGTACAGACGGTTGGAGCCCATGGCAAAACTCGCCACGACCTTGCCCCGGTTGATGGTCTTCTTGGAGCAGGTGATGGCGTCACAGTCGATCAGGTCGATGATCCAATCGCCGAACATCTCCGTGTGCACGCCCAGGTCCTTCTTCTCGGCCAGGTACTCGGCCATGACCTGCGGGATTCCGCCGATGCCGCACTCGATGGTGCTGCCGTCATCGACCAGGCGGGCGATGTTCTGGCCGATCCGCCGCAGGACGTCGTTGGTCTTGGGCATGGGGACCTCGATCAGCGGCTCGTCGTGTACGACCAGGGCCTCGATGTCGCTGACGTGAATGAAGCTGTCTCCGAAGGTCCGGGGCATGGAGTGGTTGACCTGCGCGATGATGTACTTCGCGTTGGACGCCGCGGCCTTGACGATATCCACCGAGACTCCCAGGCTGCACAGACCGCCCGCATCGGGCGGAGAGACGCAGATCAGGGCCACGTCGACCGGAATCCGGCCCGTGTCGAACTGGTGCGGGATCTCCGAGAGGAACATGGGCGTGTAATCGCCGATGCCCCGGCCGAGGGCGTCGCGAACGTTGTCCGCGATAAAGAAGGTGTTCATCTTGAACCGCTCGCGGAACTGCTCGTCCGCGTAGGGCGCGGCCCCCGAGGTCAGCAGGTGGACGATGTGCACGTCGCTGATCTCGGTACAGTGTTCGACCAGGGCGTGGACCAGGTGTTGCGGCTGGCCGCAGCCCGTGCCCACAAAGACACTGCTGCCGGACCTGATCAGCCGCATGGCCTTGGCCGCGGAACAGATCTTGCTTTCGTATTTTGTCTTCCAATCAGGCGTCTGCATTTTTTCTCCTGCACCGGGTTGGCCGGTGGTCCTCAGATCACATCTTCTCAACGCTCATGCGGGCGTCCACGGCAACCGGGATCGTCCCTTCAGGGCCGACCACGAACGGGTTGATATCCAGCTCCTTGATCTGCGGGAACTCGGTGACGAGCTGCGAAAGCCTCTGAAGGCCCTCTGCCACAGCGTCGATATCCACCCCCTCTTGGCCGCGCACGCCCTTGAGCATCTTGTAGGTACGCGTACTGATCAGCATCTGTTTGGCCTCGTCGGCGGTCAGGGGGGCCAGATAGAAGGAGACGTCCTTCATCACCTCGACCATGACGCCGCCCATGCCAAACATCATCAAAGGACCGAACCGCGGATCGCGATTCATGCCCAGGATCACCTCTTTGCCGCCCTTGACCATCTGCTGGACAAACACGCCCAGGATGTGCGCATCGGGCGCCTTCTTGGGAATGCGGTACATCATCAGATCAAAGGCGTCCATGACCTCCTGGCCGCTCTTGAGACCCAACTTGACCCCTCCCACGTCGGACTTGTGCACGATGTCCTGCGACCAGATCTTCAGAACGACCGGGTAGCCGATCTGCTCCGCGATGTTGGCGGCCTGCTCGGATGTGGTGGCCAGGCTACCCTTGGGCGTCACGAATCCATAGGCCTCCAGCACTTCCTTGGCGTCCGCCTCGCCCACCTCGCGGAGTCCCTTTCGGAGGTACTTCTCGATGGTGTTCTCCGCCCTGCGGCGGTTGACCGGAAAGAGCTTGACCACGCGCTTGGGCCTGGCCCGCCAGCGGACGTAATCGACCATGACCTTGATGACGTCGACGGCGCTTTCGGGGGAGCTGTATTGGGGAATCCCGCCCTGCCGCAGGATCGTGGCGGCCTGTGCGACCTTGGCCGCGCCCATGAAGCAGGCCAGGACCGGCTTCTTAGCCTTCTTGGCCGCGATGCGGACCACCGCCTCGGCCGTGGCCTCCGCCTCCGTCATGGCCTGGGGCGTCAGGAGCACCAGGATTATGTCTACGTTACGGTCATCCAGGACCACGTCCATCGCAAACTCATACCGGTCGGCCAGGGCGTCGCCCAGCACATCCACCGGGTTGTGTACATTGGCGGCTGCCGGCAGCTTCGAGGCCAGCTTCTCGATGGTCTTCTCGGAGAGCTTGGCGAACCCGAGGCCGTGCCGCTCGATAGCATCTGCAGCCATGATGCCGGGGCCACCGGCATTGGTGATCACGGCCACGCTGTAGCCCTTGGGCAGCGGCTGGTAGGCGAAGGCCTGGGCATAGTTGAATTGCTGTTCGATCGACTCACAGCGAATGATCCCCGCCCTCTCGAACACCGCCTCGTAGGCCGTCTCGCCGCCCGCCAGACTGCCCGTGTGGGAGGACGCGGCCTTGGCGCCCGCGGAGGTCCCCCCTGCCTTGATCAGGAGGATGGGCTTGGTGTTAGAGATCTGCTCGGCCCTGCGTACAAAGGCGTTGCCGTCCGTGATGCTCTCGAGGTATCCCGCGATCACCTTCGTCTCATCATCCTTGCCCAGGGCCATGATGAGGTCCAGCTCGTCCACGTCCGCCTTGTTGCCGATGCTCACCAGCTTGCTGAAGCCGATGCCGTTGGCGTTGGCCATATCCAGGATCGCGGCCAGAAGCGCACCGGACTGCGACAGATAGCCGACCCCTCCGGGCGCAGGCAGTGCCCCGCCGAAGCTGGCGTTGAGCTTGTGGGCCGGCGCGATCAGACCGAGACAGTTGGGCCCGATGACGCGGATGCCGGCCTGCTGGGCGATCTGCAGGACCCGTTGTTCAAGGGCCCGACCCTCGGGCCCGACTTCCTTGAATCCCGCAGTGATGACGATCACGGACCGCGCACCGATCTTGGCGCACTGGTTCATGACGTCCGGAACGATCGTCGCGGGGACCACGATCACCACCAGGTCCGGGGTTTCGCCGATAGCCAGGAGATCCGGATAGCACTTCAGCCCTTCGATCGACTCGGCCTTGTTGTTGACGGGGAAGATCTTGCCCGGAAACCCCGCGTTGATCATGTTCACCAGGATTTCATACCCCACCTTGCCCTTCTGCTGGGACGCCCCAACAATGGCGACGGACTGGGGTGTGAAGAACTTGTCAAGACTCATGTCTGTCCTTTCAGAACCAGCCGGTTATTCAAAGCTCAGTATTGTACCAAATTGGCTGCCCCAGGCAAAGCCCCTGCGGACGCAGTCCGAGGAATCACCCCAAGCAGAGGCTGCCCAAGTCCAGACTATCTGCAAACTCATTGAGGAAATGGGTGGAGAAGTTATATACCGCGGAGGAGGCGTAGTCAATGGGTCAGTGCGGAATGACAGTGACCACAACCTGGGCGACCTTGACCTTGCTGCCAGCCGCGAGGTTGCCGGCGTTCACGCCCTTGCCGGTGACGCAGATCTTGACCTGAGTCGTCCCTTTGCCCAGGAGTGAGGGTCTGACCGTGGCCGTCCATTTCCCGGCTGCGGTGCTGGTGGCCTCTGCGCGGACCGACAACCGGCTCTCGAAGTTGGTGGCGATCGTCACCGGGCCACAGCCTGTGACCGTGTGGGTGGGATCCAAAGACGCGTTATCCATCTTGACGGTGATGGATTCCGACTTGAGGATCTGGATGTAATAGCCGACCTCCAGGTGGCTGCTGAGCACCACACCCTGGCTGGGCTTCTTGGCCGTCACGGCCGACGCAGTCGAGGCCACAGCCGCGACCATGCAGAGGCAGATCATGAATCTATGCGGTGCCATGAACCCAATCACTCCAACCCCGGTTATGGGAATCCGATGTGTTGACCGGGTCCAGAGGCCCGGATAGACCGGACCCGGATCCCACGGTCTTCTATATCGTACCATTAAGGGACCGACTTGACTAGTCCGCACTGTCTCATGGCCTATCTCCCTGTGCCTGTCTTCTGACTGCGTGAGGCCCTCAACGACACGACTACACCCCTGGCGATGCTCTTGACCACCCGGCCGAGGGAGAACCGAAGAGGAACCTGTTCTGCCATACGGAAGTCCAGACAGGTCCCTTCAGAGGGATCGTCGCCCACCAGGTTCAGGGCTTGGGCCGAAGGACAGCCAAAGCCGACTGCCTGGGCAGCCCGGATCAGAGGGACGCGATAGGGCTCCACGTTGACCAACCGGGCGCATGCCATCTCGCAGGCTACGGCATCTGCCCCGCCGATAAGCCATCCCAGGGGCCTGGCCCTGCCGCTGATAGGTCCCTGGCCCTCCATGGCCACGATCCCGTCGACGATCGTAATGACCGGGCTGACGAGCCTGTAGATCTCGATCAGGAAGCGACAGAACTGATCAGAACTGCGGCCGCGGCTGAAATGCCAATAGGGCTTGCGTTTGCCCGGCACACAGCCGAACAGGTTCTTGACCGCAAACGTGAACACCAGTTGTTGATGGGCCTTGAACTTGGGCAGGTTGACGATCCTGTCTGCGTCCAGGGCAACCGAGCTGATGGAGACCGTGGTCCGGCCGTCCGCCAGCCGGCATGACCTCCCGTGATCCAGAGGCCGGATCGGGACGTCCAGACGCCGCAGATCCCCGTCCAACCCCAGGGCGGTGGCGCATGAGAAGACCGAGCCCCATGCCGGTGAGTCGCCCACAAACGGTCTGGCCCCCGCGTCCTTGAGCAGGCGAGCGACCTCCACGATGACGGCCGGATCAGTCTGCACGGCCGCCTGGCTGGGCCGAGGGGCGATGAAGTTGGGTTTCAGCAGGACGCGATCTCCAGGCCGAACGAATTGTCCCATCCCGCCCAGCAGGTCAAACTGCCTGACCAAGGCACGTGACAGGGCCGCACGGTCATAGCTGCAGCAACGCGTCAACGCCACGGTCGAGGCATTCACGGAGCTCCCTCGGAGAGCCGGGTACAAACGATCACAAAGATCCTTATAGCCGGCCGTCTCTGTACAGGACGGAGCTTGCCAGGCTCGACGACCAGGGCGTCCTGCGGATCACAGAAGAACAGACCTCCCAGGCTGGATGCATCGCCATGGTAGTCCTCTGGGCCCAGCACCAGGACGTCGCCTTCCTTGATGGGTATCGAGAAGGCGGCCCCCCAAAACGGCACCTCCCTGGCCTTGGCCATCTCCCTCAACGGGGCCAGGGCCCCGCCGCTGCTGGCCACCGTGAACACCGGGCACCCCACCAGTTGGCGGGCCTGCCCCAGTTGTGCCATCGGCGATGAGTTCAACCGCAGTGCGAGCCTGCCCGGCCCTATCGTGACCTGCCCTCGACGGCCCCCCGCGTCAGAAAAGGACACCTGCTGCGCCCTCGGCACGGGGCTGATGGACACATCGCTGTCTTCGTCTCCCGAGAGCCACACGCTCAAGGTGGCCGTCTTGTCCGCGCCGACCTCCTTCAAAGAACCGAGCACCCAATCCCACTGCTGCAGCGAACACTTGGCCGCACGAAAGGCGTTCGACCGGAAGGCCTGATGGTTTCTGTAGCGGTAGCCTCTGGCACTCAATCCATCCCACAACCCGTGGAGCTGCTTGACCCTGGCCGCCGGAACCTGAAAGACGTGGATGTCCAGATTGGTCGTGTTCAGCCCGACCTGCACGGGGCTGCCCTTGCTGGCCCCGATCTCGCCGATCTTGATCTTCTCCCAAATAGGACGATCCTTGGCTGGTGGGTTACACCCTGTAATCCAAGCCACGAGGAGTATTGTCGCCATTCGCCGGCACAAGACCATGGACATAGGTTAGCAGGCCCTCTCCCAGACTGTCAATGTGGCGATGCAGGACAATTCGGTTGACCCCTCCTGCATACACGGATAAGCTTGTGCGAAGATTTGGACTCAGAACTCAGAACTCAGAGCTATGGAACTGTCGTGGATAACTAGAGTGCGGGTCACCGCGGTCCTGTTGATGGGCGCGATCGGCCTGGGCATTGCGGCCTGGCCCGTCGTCGCGCCGGCCGATCCCGTGGGCGTGGTCTCTGCGTTGCATATCCACTCCGTCGGCGCACTCGCCCTCATCGGGCTGTGTGCAGCCGCGGGCTTTGTCGCCTACTTCGCGGCCTGGCCCCATGGACGTCACATCGGCCTTCTGGCTGTTCCGGCAGGATTGGCCGTGTGGGCACTCCGCTCGCAGGACGTGTTCAAGCCCATGCAGATGGCAGGCAATGTCCCTGAGAGGCTCGCCGTCTTTGCTCAGTTGCGGTGGGACTCCCTGTTCTGGCTGTGCCTCGTGGGCGCGGGTACGGCCGGGGTCTGGCTGGCGTCACGGCTTTGGCCTGCACCGAAGTACGCAGATCCGGTGGCAGCCAAGTCCAAGTCCGGGTATGGCCTCGATATGGCCATCGCCCCTGTCGTAGGCCTGGGCGCGGCCCACTTCGTCACCACTGCCATGGCCCAGGGCAGCGGCGTCATTGGCGCTTCCCTCCCGACCCAGCCTGCCACCGCGCAGGCGGCCTTTGCCGTCATGGTCGCCTTTGCGACTGCAGCCTTCCTTGTAGCGAGGTTCCTGCGAGCGGGACTCTTCTGGGCGGTTGTCACCAGTGCAATACTGCCGATCATCGAAGGTCTGGTCTACGCCCGGGCGAGTCTGTTGGATCCGATCAGTTGTGCCTATCCCGCTACGTGCTTTCCCACGCCGGTCCTGGCGATACTCCCCATTCAGATGGTGGCCTTTGGCACCCTGGGTGCCATGGGCGGCTATTGGGTGGCGGTCCGCGTCGAATACTGGCGTACACACCCATCCGCCTAACCGGCGCCGAAAGCGATCGAGGCCAGGGCCCGTAAAATAATGCAACCGTTGGCATCGGGTCAGCACAAGACAGATGCCCCATAATTCCATGGTCTTGCGATCACAGGGCCCTACTTGGCGGCTCTGACCCCTTCCACACTGTCGAATCCATGGTCTGTTTTGGCACCGCACGTAAACCCCCCAACTCTTTCCGCCGATATGACGGCTGAGTTGGTAACAGTGAATCAACGGATCGTGATACCAGCGGAAAGGAAAGGCTACCGCAGGTAAGTGACAGGAGCCAACGGAAAAAGGAGTTCAGTATGTTGGTGCTAAGCAGACAAAAAGACGAATCGATTATGATCGGCGATGAGGTGGAGATAACCATCGTCGACGTGCGGGGGGACAAGGTTCGGTTGGGGATTACGGCGCCCAAGAGCATCGCAGTCCACCGTCGCGAGATCTATGACGCGATTCAGAAGGAGAAAAGGAGCGCGGCAGAGGATCCGAACGCACCGACGTCTCCTGCAGACCAGCCGGACAAGAAAGGCAAGGACGAAGGGTCCTCCAGGCTGCAACGGTCCGCACCGGACATGCACAAGGTGGATCAGCGGGACAGAAAGCCCAAGGATGAGAGCAGTCCCACTTCGTCACGGCTTCCTGCCGACGACCCCGGCATAGACTAGGCCGGGTATTGCGGCAGCGAACCTGTAGTTCGGTACACTTCCCCTGGGCGACGCGCGCGGATGCGCGTCCAGATCCCTTTGCCCCAGGCTGTCACATTCATTCCAGCCCTCTTCGGCAACGCTCTGATTTCTCTTGCAAGCCCTCCGTCTTGCCTGTACATTTTTAACGATTTCGACCGTGCCGGAGATATCCGGCGCAGAGGGCGGCGTAGCCAAGTGGTCTAAGGCGACGGTTTGCAAAACCGTTATTCCCCGGTTCGAATCCGGGCGCCGCCTGTCTCCCCTACCCCAAACACACCGAAAGAGCCGTTTCGCCCTCGTATTGTCTAGCTCCGCAGCTTCCTGTAGTTCTTCAGGCATAGATCCACGGCAGTCAAAGGCGAATAGGCATCCTTCTCTTCTTCGATGATGTACCACTCCGTGTTCCCCGTGGTCTCGCACAGGGTAAGCACCGTCTGCCAGGGGATGTCGCCTTCACCCAAGATGGCATTCTTGTTCGTAGCGGAGTACTCCTTGAGGTGGATCGTACGGGATCTACCCGGGTACTTCTCAAGGAAGGAGACGGGGTCGCCCCCGCCGTCTCGGGTGTTGCCCGTATCGATCTGCATGCAGACCTCTTGCCGGGTGTTGCCGAAGAAAATGTCCCAGGGCATGACGCCGTCGATCGGCTTGAAGTCACCCGCGTGGCTGTGGTAGCCCACCCACATCCCATGCGGCTTGACTTTGTCTGCCAGCACATTGAATCGGGCCGCATAGTCGAGCCAGGTCTGGCGGGCATTGGCGCCCTCGACCGCGAGATAGGGCACGATGAGGAACTTGTTGCCCAGGACCTGGTTGAACTCAATCGTTGCGGCCAGGTTGGCCTCCGACAGGGTATCCAAGGCTGTATGCGTCCCACAGCATCGAAGGCCATGGTCATCGAGCATCTTGCGGAGGTCCTTGGCCGACGTGCTGTAATAGCCGGCAAATTCCACGCCTTGGTAGCCCATCTTCGCCACCGCCGCGACTGTAGCGGCCAAGTCCTTCTCGCATTCGTTGCGAACGGAATAGAGCTGCAGCCCCACTGGGGGCGTGCCTTTGGCGGGCTTGGATTGGCAACCCACCACGCCCAGGACGGCAGAGGCGGCTGCAACATGGAGGAACTCACGGCGGGACAGTCCATCACTCACGGATTCTGGATTCATGGCATTCACCTCTTCATGTCGATCTTTTCGTACAAGGGCCCGAACGCCCGGCGTCCCGAGAGAGTCTCGATCCTTCGGGTCCCATGTCTTTCTACACACGAAAGGCATCGGCTTGTCAACACGCATCTCATGAAAAACTCTCATTCAGCGGGAGGTCCCTTGGCCAGTCGGTGGGCTTTCATTCACCTTGCTCGGTCAATCATGGTATAATGGGTATTTTGCCGTATTTAGTGATGAAGACGCAGACCCCTGGCCGGCTGTATGGAAGGAGAAGTGGCCTATGAAAGCAAGGATCCACGTGCTTGCCCTGCTGGGAGCAGTCCTGATAGCTGGCCATGGGCTGGCCCATGTGGCCAAGGCAGTAGTCATCAACGAGCTCATGGCCTCCAATACAAAGACCCTCAAAGACGACACACAGGCGTACAACGATTGGGTCGAGTTGTACAACCCCTCGTCACAGACCGTGGACGTGAGTGGCTTCTTCCTGACGGATGACGCGGCCGTTCCCGCCAAGTGGCCCCTGCCCCAAGGGACCACCATTGGCGGCGGCGGATACCTGCTGATCTGGCTGAACGGCAACATCAGTGCACCTGGGCTTCACGCCGGATTCAGCCTTTCGAGCGATGGGGAGGAACTCTCGCTATGTGGGGCGGACGGCTCATCCGTTGACCGGGTGGTCTTCGGGGGCCAGTTCGCGGATGTCTCGTATGGCCGCTGGCCTGACGGCAATGACCACTGGCAGTACATGGGGACCCCTACTCCTCGCCAGGCCAACAAGCAGGGTTATTCGGGCATCGTGGACGATGTGCAGGTCAGTCCTGACCGTGGCTTTTACGACAGCGCCGTGGCGGTGACCCTGAGCACGGATACCGAGGGCGCAGAGATCTGGTATACCCTGGACGCCAACGTCCCACACCAGAAGGTCACGTCCAAAGGCGTGACGTCCTACCTGGGCCAGAAGTACGCGGGGCCGATCCAGGTGGCCCGGTCGACCTGCATCCGGGCGGTCGCGTTCAAGACCGACTGGAAAGACTCTGCCGTAGGATCGCATACCTACATCTTCCTGGATGACGTGATCCGCCAGCCCGCTGCGCCCGCGGGCTTCCCAACCCGGTGGCGCAGCCGGAATGCCGACTATGCCATGGATCAGCGGGTCGTCAATGATCCCCTCTACAGTGGCGAGATCAAGGCAGACCTGAAGACCATCCCCTCTGTGTCTGTCGTCGCCCCCGTTGCGGACCTCTTCGGCAACAACGGTATCTACGCCAACCCCGCCCAGAGGGGGATTCAGTGGGAGAAGGCGGCCTCCATGGAGTGGATCGACCCCCGGACAGGCGAGGCCTTTGGCGTGAATGCCGGACTGCGGATCCACGGCGGCCAGTACGGCCGACAGAACAACGTCAAGAAATCCCTTCGGTTCTTCTTCAGAACGCAGTACGGTCCCACGGGACTCACGTATCCCCTCTTTCTTGACACGGACGTGAAGACCTTTGACACCATCGTGCTCCGGTCGATCTGGAACTTCTCTTGGACCGGCGATACGCGGGTCTATGGCGCAGACTACCTCCGCGACCTGTATGCCCGGGATACCATCCGCGACATGGGGCAGCTCACCCCCCATGGCAGACCTGTATGCGTGTATATCAACGGCCTGTACTGGGGCCTGTATATCATGAGCGAAAGACCGGAGGAGGACTTCGCTGCTGCGCACCTCGGAGGTGACCCCGAAGACTACGATGTGGTGCAGGCCGGCGACAACTCCGCCATCGAGCCGGTCGCCGGTGACCCAAACATGACGGCATGGAAGACCTTGTTCACCCTAGCGGACCAGGACCTGACCTCGCCGGAGGTCTACAAGGCCATCCAGCAGTACGTCGATCTGCCGGTTCTCATCGACTACATGCTCATGATCTACTACACAGGAAGTCGGGATGCGCCCACCTATCTGGGCAGCGATAGCGATCCCAAGCCGCGCAATTTTTACGCCATCAGAAGCAGCGACCCGCCGGGCCCCTTCCGTTTTGTCCCTTGGGACGTGGAATGGTCCCTTGAGAACCCCAATGAGAACCGGGTCAAGTTGATCGGGGGCGTGGAGAATCCCCATCTCCTGATGATTCGTTTGGCCGAAAACCCGGACTTCAGAGTCCTGTTGGCGGACCAGATCTACCGGCGATTCCACGATGGCGGCGTCCTCACGGCCGAGAGCGGGCCTCAGCGATATGCGGCGAGGGCCGATGAGATCAAAGGCGCAATCGTGGGAGAGTCCGCCAGATGGGGGGACGTCCTGCGGTCCGTGCCCTACACCCGGTCTGACTGGCAGGCCGAGGTCAACCGCATCGTCACTCAGTTCCTTCCAATCCGAACCGAGATCGTCCTGGGGCAACTGAGGACCCGTGGGTGGTACCCGTCTCTCTCTCCTCCGCTCTTCATGATTGATGGCAAGGAGCAGGCAGGGGGCCAGGTACGGAAAGGCGCAGAGCTAAGCCTGGTCGATCCCTCGTCTGCGGGCGTGATCTACTACACCACGGATGGTTCTGATCCCAGGGCCTCTGCCGCGGTCCATGGTGCGGTCCCCGCCCTGACCTTGTTGGCTGAGGACGCCGCCAAGAAGGTCTGGGTTCCGACAGAGGACATCGGCGAGTCCTGGCGCGGCGGCAGCGAGCCATTTGACGACTCAGGTTGGATTGATGGAACGTACGTGCCGAAGCGGAAAGGCGGGGTGGGCTTCGAGATGGAGGCGGGCTATGCGCCTTTCATCGGCTATGATCTCTTCTCCGCGATGTTCGGTTCCAACGCCAGTTGTTACGTCCGGATCCCCTTCTCCGTCTCGCCGGAAGACCAGTCCGCGATCAGGAGCCTGACCTTGAGGGTCCGGTGCGACGACGGATTCGTCGCCTACCTCAATGGCGTGGAGGTCGCGTCGATCAACAAGCCTGCGCCCCTTGCATGGGACAGTGCATGTCCTGAGCGACCGGACTCCACGGAATGGGTGGACCTGCCCATATCGAAATACCTCTCCAGCCTGCGGTCAGGCGACAACCTCCTGGCCGTCCAGGCGATGAATCAGGATATCGCGGACCTGGACCTGTTGTTCTCCGCAGAGTTGATCGCCAGCACCGCCACGACTACGGATCCCGAGGTCTCGCCATCCGCCCTCCTGTATGCGGGGCCCCTTGTCCTCAAGGCGAGCACTGCCTGCAAGACCCGGGTACGGACCAAGGAGTGGAGCGCGCTGGGTGAGGCGACCTTCAGCGTCGGCCCCGTGGCAGAGGGCCTGCGGATCAGTGAACTGATGTATCACCCTCTGGACTTCGCCGATCCAAACAGCGAGTTCATTGAGCTCACCAACGTCGGTGTCCAGACGATCAACCTCAGCCTGGTTCGATTCACCAAGGGAATCGATTTCACGTTCCCTGACGTGGACCTGGGCCCCGGCCAGTTCGCGCTGGTGGTCGCAGACGTCAATGCCTTTGAGTCCAGCTACGGCCGGGGACTGCCTGTGGCAGGTCAGTATTCAGGAAGCCTGAGCAACGGCGGCGAACACGTGCAGCTCTGCGACGCCATAGGCCGAGTCATCGCGGACTTCACCTACGGGGACAACTGGTACACGGCAACCGACGGGGGCGGATACTCCCTTGCAGTCATGGACGTCAAGGCAGACCCAACTAGCCTATCCCAGAAAGATGGCTGGCGACCCAGCGCCCACGTCGGTGGATCGCCTGGACAGGGCGGCCTCTGACAGGGCGAACCAGCACCCTGGATAATCTAGGCAACTTCTCCACTATCCCCTATGTTAGGTCGGGAAGACGCTCTTGGTTATGTCTGGACCGGCCATACTACATTTCTGCGAAATGAGGTGGAATTCGTGTCCGCACACAGCCGTAGCAGACGCCTTATACATTGAATGAGCATGGCGTCAGCGGCGAACCAGAAGCACGTGGCCTGGTCGTCTGCGTGGAACGACTGTAGGAGTTCATTCGGGGACTCGGGGAACCCTATGTATTCGACGCTCTGTACAGCAAAGCCGTCAGTCGCTGGCCGGATTCACAGTCTCCTGCGAGAGCATGGCCTGCATCCTCTGGCACGCAATCCACAGGCAGCGACAACCCAGCTCGGCGAGGATCCAATCGTGAGCATTGAACTGCCGGATGATGAGATCGCCAAGGGACGCAAGGTGCTTGAGGCGAGCACACTGACAGCAGGAAGCAAGAAGTAGGCGCCTGACCTGTCTGCCGCAGCGGGCGGCGTCCAGGAAGGGTCGCCACTGCCACCCCGGGGCTAGGCCTGGCGGACCAAGCTCTGTGCGGTGGCTGCATGCACGGTGTTATAGAGCAGCATCGTGATGGTCATCGGCCCCACGCCGCCGGGGACAGGCGTGATCAACGAGGCCTTCTCTGCCACAGGCTCAAAGTCTACGTCCCCCACCAGCCTGAAACCTGCCTTCTTGCTGGCATCGTCCACACGGCTGACGCCCACGTCGATCACCACGGCCCCAGGCTTGACCATATCCGCGGTGATCATCCGCGGACTTCCGGCAGCAGCGATCAGGATATCCGCCTGCCGGGTGTGGCTGGCCATATCGCGGGTCTTGGTATGGCAGACCGTGACCGTGGCATTGGCGCTGGCCCCCTTTTGGATCAACATATTGGCCAGGGGTTTGCCCACGAGGTTGCTCCGCCCAACGATGACGACATTGGCCCCTTCGATCCGCACCCCGCTTCGGGTCAGCAGGTGCACCACGCCATGCGGCGTGCACGGAAGGAGTGCCTCCTGGCCCGTCACCATCCTTCCTACGTTGACCGGATGCAGGCCGTCCGCGTCCTTGGCAGGATCGATGGCCAGCACCACCTGCGACTCATCCAGGTGCTTGGGCAATGGCAGTTGCACCAGGATGCCATGGATCTTCGGGTCCGCGTTCATCCTGGCGATCAAGGCCAGCAGGTCTTCCTGCCTGGTCTTGGCGGGCAGGCGATTGTCATCCGAGTACATGCCGAGGTCGTGACAGGCCTTCTCCTTGCCAGTCACGTAGGACGCGGAGGCAGGATCGTCTCCCACCAGGATCACGCCCAGCCCCGGCACCACACGCATGGCCCTGAGCCGGTCGACCTGTTCCTTGAGCTCGGCCCGCATCTGGGCTGCCACCTGCTTGCCGTCAATGATCCGTGCTGCCATAGTGTACTCCTTGCCGCGGAATCGAAGCGGGCATTATAGCAGCCTGCGACCGGGCCGTACAGGGCGGTCAGAGGCGACTACAGGGCGAACGCAAAGTCCCTCCTGTACGTGCAGGAAGAGAACTGAAGGAGTTCTTTGCCGCGAATGAACGCGAATAGACGCGAATGGCTGTCGCCGGCTCGACAGGTTGGGCTTGTTCGTGGCATCGCCGTACGCGACGCTTCGCGTCTACCGGTACGCCGTGGCGTACCGGGCGAGCTGCGCCGGCCTCCATTCTGCGAGCGAGCTCGCTCCATGGAGTCCTGCTTGCTCGCATGCGTACGGCTCAGTCCCCTGACGAAAGTCCCAAGAGGAGCTTCTTCTGTGGAAGGGATGTATCGCCCGCAGCTTAAGCCACCAGATCAAGGCCGAGTAGTGGGATGCGGTCCGAGCTTGCTCGGACAAGCAGCCCGTGCGAAGGCCGCCCTCGGCGACACGGTCGCCGAGGCACGGCGTAGCCGTGGATCAGGTGGCGACGCCACGACAATGTCAATACCCACGCCCACGCGCCAGCATTCGCGTGCATTCGCGTTATTCGCGGCAGAGAACAAAAACGCTTCCCAGGCAGGCCGACTCTGCGATTGCCCTGGAGACGACTACCGGCGGCGAGACGGTGAAAAGGTAAGAAGGTGAGAAGGTGAGAGGGTAGGGATGCGCTCCGCGGACAGACGACGGACAAAGGGTGCCGCGTCAGTGGCCACCCAAAGCATAGATCGTCTCTTGGGCTGTGCGCCATGCGCTATGAGTCATGCGTTCCGGCACTTGTCGCCTCCGCTCGCTCCACCGGGATAGTACAGGTCGGCGCAGAAAAAACCCCTGGCGCCCTCGCCAGGGGTATGATTCACGTCACTAACGATGAGATGGAAAGCGTGTACGCTATTCCTTTACGGGCCCTTAGGCGTGCTTGCCCGGCCTGCCTTTGCGGTGCGAGACCTTGGGAAGACCCAACGTCGACTCGCCCTCACCCCACTTGCCTTCGCCCTTGAGCAGGCCGATTCGTTCTGCCCTGGACAGTACGTTCCGATGCCGACTCAGTGCTGCCTTGACCTTCAAAGACCTATCCACAGACATGGCTTCATTCTCCTATCACTGTCAACCCAACTACAGGCAATTCACATTCATCCAGATAGACCCGGCCTACGGCGTGTGCACGCCGCTTTGACCCAGGCGATACGCCGCCAGGATGATCAGTATCAAGGCCAGGAGGATCGCCCCGACGATCGGATACGGGATCGTCAGCTCCAACTGGCCAGCGTTGAGCTGAATCCGCCTCGGACGCTGCCACCGAACCGCTGGGCTGGCTGGCGTTGGCGTCTGCTCCTCGATCGGAGCAGTCTCAGCAACCGCCGTATCTGCCGTAGCATCTACTGCAGCGTCTACCGGCTGCACCTCAGCGGCAGCGGCCTGCGGCTCAAGTTCGACCTGAGGCTCCGGCTTGGGCTCAGGTTTCGGCCGAGACTCCATCGGCGTCACCGCGCTTGCGGGTTTGAGCCTGCTCTTCTGCATAGCCTCATACAAGGCCATCTGACCCCTATACCGCGCCATAGTCAGGCCCACCCGGAATAGTCGGCGTATGCCCCCAGAACAGGCAGGGACGCCCATACCTGGAAATCGAATCTGGTCTTGAGTTTATTCTTTTACACGATCCCCAATTGAAATGCAATCAGAAAAAGCCCCCAAGACTGAGACGGGCCGTCTGCTATCAGCCGTCAGCCTTCATCCCGAAACAGACACTAAAACCTCCTGCTGACAGCGGCTAGGGCGTCGGACCTGGTACAGGCTGCTGGCCCTGGGCCTTCTTTCGGGCCTCCTGGTCCATCTGCTCCAACTGCTCGAACAGCTTGGGCCGCTCCGCCTTCATGCGGGCCATCAGGCCCTGGCGAACGTAAGGGGCATACTGCGGGTCCTGGAGGAAATCCATCAAGGCCGTGTACCGAAGCCACCGCATGTCGGGCAGGGCCAGGCGGTTCTCATCGCCGTACTGCTTCTGGTAGTAGTCTCGTATCTGCTGCGCCAAGGCTTCCCTGCCTGCGGACTCGTCGTCCGACATGATGGCGTAAAGATAGTAGCTCTCTCTGAGCAGGCCCATGATCTGCTCTGTAGCGTCATTGATACCCAGGCCTTTGAAGTCCTCGATGAACTGCTGGCGGCAGAACTCCACCAGAGGTACGGAATTCTCGGCCATCGGATAGATCTGATGCAACTGGGCGTAGATCCGCTGGGCCTGACCGACCAGGCCGGACTGATAGAACGACAGAATGGCGTTCTTGAGCATGTTCCGATGGCCCGCACCCAGGGACTCCTCGCGGCTGCCCTTCTCCTCGTACTTGCTCAACAACGTCAGGAGCACCTGATGGTAACGGTCGAACATCCTGAGGTCTGGGCGAAGGAACACATCGGTCATGATCGTCGGCGGCTGGCCCGGGGGACCATTGGGGTCAGGCGGCACCTCGACGTTGAAGAAGAAGAGCTTGCCGTATTGGAACAGGTGCTGCAGGCTGTGCATGATGACCCGGTCGGTGTTCAGCTCGGTCGTCTCGAGGGTTCTGCCTTCGTTCTGAGCGGCAATCTGCAGCCCCTTGGCCGCCCAATACATCGCGTGCGTGTCCGGATGCCGCCAGTCCAGCGGGATCACGTGATTGGGATCGTTGAAGTCCACCGGACCGTATCTGCGATTCAGGTCCAGCATAAGGACCGGGTCCAGCTTCCAGATGTGGCGCAACTGATAGGCCTTGGCCTCCGCGTCGAACCGTTCCAGGACCGGCGTGCCCCTGTACGAGCCGAAGACCTGCCTCGCTGCAGGCGAGAAACGATTCGGATCCTGCAGCAGGGCCAGGTAGCTGCTGACCAATCTATCCGATTCTGCGAAGGCCGGGTCAGAGGCCTTCAGGGCGGCGATCAGGGCACTGGAGTTGGGATCGGCAGCGATCTGGGCCCATTCAGCCGGCGCCTTGGCCATGGCCTCGAAGAACGCGTTGTCGGCGCCCTCCACCAGGGGGCCGATCTCCCTGGCAAACTGGATCTTGTAGAACTTGTGGGCGTCATCCGTGATCCCACCCATCTTGTGCTGGAACATCCACCCCAGCTCTCGGTAGAGCTCCAGGCTCTTGGGATTGAGCGGGATCGCCTTGTCTCTGAGCAGCTCGTAGCCATTCTTCACCCACTGCCACCGCTGGTCAGGCTGAGTGGCGGGTATGGCCACCGAGATGTTGTAGGCCATGTTCCAGGCCTGAAACTCCCATACTGCCGGGAATCGCGGCTGGAGCGTGGTGATCCACTCGGCCAACTGCTTGGCATCGAAGTACTGGCCCTGCTCCTTGAGGGAATCGGCCCTGATCCAGAGGATGTCCACCACCAGGCCGCGGAACGCGCCCATGGCCACGGTCGCAAAGGCCAGAGACGGCGGGGCATTCTCGAGGGGCTCGTTCTGGACGAGCTTCATCTCCTTGCGATGGGCGTTGATGGAATCGAGCTGCAAACCGGCGGTCAAGAGAAGACCGCCGGCCACGGCCGCACACACGATCCAGACCAGGATATCACGCCAACGCATACAAGTACTCTGGTTGAAGGGTTAATTGGTTAGAGGGTTGAATGGATGAGGAAACCGGCCGCGATCCACCATTTAACCATCTAACCATTGGACTATTTAACAACTGCAAAGCAATCCTACACGGAGCTCTTGGCGATCTCACGGGACTTAAATATCCAGACGCCTGCGGCCAGCAAGAGGATCGCCTTGGCGCCGATGACCACGATGCCGCTCCAGGCCACCATGGACCAGGGGATCAGCCGGCCTGCCACCAACATTCCCGTGGGGTTGATCACGTCAAACTGGGGAAGCACCTCCACCAGGATCGCCAGCGTATAGCTGTATACTGCACTGAGCTGGCTACCCAGGTACGTGAACGACTCCAGCACGAAGCTGCTGACCGTTCCGGTCAGGAATACGACCAGACAGAGCAGCACGGCCACGGGAAACGACAGGAACGATCCCGCGAAGATGGCCAGGGCTGCAAGGAACACCAGCTTCATCAGGATCAGCAGCACCGCCCGTAGGAAATTGGCTGTGAAGGTGTCGGCCTTGTAGAGCACCTCGAATCCATTCTCTACCGGAAAGAGCACCACCGTGGCATTGGGCAGGTCATTGAAAAAGGCCACTCCCAGGTAGCCGTCCCTTGCCAGGACCTGGCCTGGCACCTCGAACTCCCGCACCGTACGGATCGTGTCCTTGCGGGCCGTCCGATAGACGGGGGTCGTCGACTCTGCACCGGTCTGGAGTTGACGGAGGTCGCCGATCATCCACTTGCTGTAGACCTGCTGGTCCGGTGGATTGACCGACACGTCGTACTTGAACTTGATGAAGAGGCTGCCATTCGGGTCGACCAGACGTACCTTGTCGAACTCCCAGACAAGGTCCCTGCCCACCGCGGCAGCCCGTTTCTCCAGCTTCTTCTGCTGGGTCAGGCGGGCAATGACCGTCTTCTTGGACACGCCTTCAAAATATTGGTCCAGCTCGCGGTTCATGACCAGCTTCTGGTATTGTTGCTCCACCTCTTCCGAGACATCCGGCTCCTTGGGCAGAAGACCTTTGCGGGCAGTGAAGAACTCATTGGCCAGTTGGACTTGGTCCTCCGCGGTTGCGCCCATGAGCCGCGGCGCATAGACCGTGATGCCGTAGATGACCGCAGACAGGCCCACCAGAAGCGCCAGGTCCACGAACAGCACGCCCAGGAACTTGCCCAGGAGGAACTCGTGGCGACGGATCGGCTTGGTCAGGACTGTGTAGACCTGCCGCTGGACCAGATCAGAGGTTGCTGAATGGGCCACTGCAAAGATGGTCAGCAGGGAGAGCAGGAGCCCCACCAGGGACAGGCCGTAGCTGATGAAGGTCTGCAGCCGGCCCTTGATCGTCCCATCGCCAGTCGCGCTGTACGCCATGAGCGGCAGCACGATGATCAGGACAAGCACGAACACCACGGCGATCTTCATCCGCAGCACTTGCTTGACGGTATTGGAGGCTACAGCCAGGACCCTGTACATGGGCTTAGTAGTTTTAGGTTCTAGGTTTCAAGTTTTAGGATCTAGGTCTTAGGTGGTGGGTCCTAGGCGAGCTCAAAACCTAAAACCTAAGACCTTCTTCTTCACTTCTCTTCGTCTGGATTCACGAGTCGATCGAGCACATCCTTCCGGACTGGCTGGGGCGTCTCGATGGGCTGACTGGCAGGCTGGGTAGGCGTGCCAGGCTCTGCAGTGCCCTTTTGAACCAGCAAGTCCAGTACGTCTTTCCGGGCCTGGCCCGCGTAAGGAACTCGCCTATATGGGTGGTGCTGACCGCGCCACTGGTGGGCTGGGCCTGGGCCTGGGCCTCTGCGACGATCCTGACGAAGTAGGTTTCCAGCCGCTCCATGGGCGCGGAAACCTCACACGATGTGCCTTCAGACGAGACGATCTGCCGGATGCGGCCGACCGCTTCGTCACTGAGCGGACCTGTGGTGATCTGCCGCTTGTCGGTCTGCTGGAGCAGGTCCCCGACCTTGCCTTCGGCCCGCGACTTGCCACCATAGAGGATCGCGATGCGATCGCACACGTCCTCCACGTCCGCCAGCAGGTGGCTGCAAAGGAGGATGGTCTTGCCCCGCCTGGCAAGGGTGAGGATCAGGTCTTTGATCTGCCGCGTGCCGATCGGATCCAGCCCTGTCGTCGGCTCATCCAGGATCAGCAGATCAGGATCGTTGATCAAGGCCTGGGCGAGGCCTATCCTTCGGGCCATACCCTTGGAGAACGTCCCGACCGGCCGGTTGGCCACGGCCTTGAGGCCCACCATGTCCAACAGGGCCTCGATCCGCTCCCTGCGCACCCGACCTGGCAGGCCAAAGAGCCTGCCGTAGAACTCGAGCGTCTCACGGCTGGTGAGATACCGGTACAGGTAGGACTCCTCGGGCAGATAGCCGATCCGGGAGCTGATCTTAGGGTCTGCCCCATCGCCGCCATAGATCAGGGCCCTGCCTCGCGTGGGATAGAGCAGGCCCAGAAGCATCTTGAGTGTGGTCGTCTTTCCAGACCCATTGGGCCCGAGCAGACCGAAGACCTCGTTGCTGTGGATCTGGATGTTCAGGTCCTCGACCGCGTAGACCTTGGTCCTGCCCCACCAGTCACTGAAGGTCTTTGTCAGAGAGATCGTTTCAACGGCGTAGTCCATAGACCCAGTAGTCAGGAGACAGTAGTCAGAATACTGCTGCTCCGCTCCTTTCTCCTGTCTCCTTTCTCCTGCCTCCTAGCCACGATCCGCGTCTTCCCCGAATCGCACCAGCCGGGCGGAGTTGAACACGACAATGACGGAGCTGGCAAAATGGAACACCGCTGCCAGGGCCGGCGGCACGAACTTGGACAGAGAGATGCCCAGAATGATGAAAAGCACACCAAAGGCCAGGTTCTGGTTGATGACCCTGCGGGTCTTGCGGGAGATCCTTACCAGGAACGGAATCCGCCGGAGGTCGTCGTTCATCAGGGCGATGGACGCAGAGTTGATGGCCACGTCGCTGCCTGCAGCGCCCATGGCGATGCCCAGGTCGCCTGCAGCCAAGGCCGGCGCGTCGTTGATTCCATCTCCGAGCACCACGACCGTGTGTCCCTGTGCCTTAATCTGCTCGACGATCTCCAGCTTGTCCTGCGGCAGGCAGTGGGCCTTGAAGTCGGTACACCCCAACTCAGCAGCCACGCGGCTGGCCACCTCGCTGCGGTCCCCCGTGAGCATGGTGATCCGCTTGACGCCAAGGTCGGTCAGGTCCTTGACCGCCTTCTTGGCCTCAGGCCGGGTCTTGTCCTGCAGGCCGATCCAACCGATGCACTGCCCTGCCTTGGCCACGTACAGCGTGCTGAAGCCCTGCTCTTCGTGGAGGCTGGGGTCCGGCACGCCGCGGATCACGGCCCCCTGCTCACGCAGGAAGCTCTCGCGGCCCACCCACACAGCGGTGCCCTCCAGCTTGGCCACCACACCCTTGCCGGGCACCTCACGGAACTCCTGCACTGCAGCCAACGACACAGAGGCCTCCTTGGCCAGCTCCTGCAGGGCCCGGGCAGCCGGGTGTTTACTCATCTGCTCTGCGCCGGCGGCCACGGCCAGTAGTTCCGCTGCCTCCATGCCCTCTGCAGGCGTCAGTTTGGTGACGTACAGACGGCCGGTGGTCACTGTGCCGGTCTTGTCGAAGACCAGGGCGGTCAGCTTGCCGACTACCTCCAGATCCGCCACGTTCTTGACCAGCACCCCCATTCGGGCCGCCGCAGAGATCGACGCCACCATGGCAGTGGGCGTTGCCAGGATCAGGGCGCAGGGGCAGGAGATCACCAGGATCGTGATCGTCTGGTCGATGTTGCGGGTGAAGAACCACACGATGGCAGCGATCATCAGGATGGTCGGCACGTACCAGCGGATGTAGCGGTCGATGATCCGCATGATCGGGATCTTGGTCTGCTCCGCCTGCACGATCAAGGACTGGACCTGGCCGAGGGTCGTGTCGCGGCCCGCCTTGGTGACGCGGACGTCCAGCACGCCGGTCAGGTTGTTGGTGCCGGCAAACACCTGCATGCCCGGTACCTTGTCGACGGGCAGGGACTCGCCCGTGATCGTGGCCTCGTTGATCGAGCTCAGGCCGCTGACGACCTCGCCGTCTGCAGGCACGTTGTCGCCCGGCCGCACCCGGATCCGATCTCCCGTCTTGAGACTGCTGACCTGAACCTCGGTCTCGCGGCCCGCCTCGTCCACGACGTTGGCCCGCGTGGGCGTCAGGCGGATGAGGGTCTCGATCGAGGCCCTGGCGCCCAGGGCGGTCCTGCTCTCCACCAACTGGCTCAGCAGCATGAAGAACCCGATCAGCCCTGCACTGGCGTACTCCTGCATGGAGAAGGCCGCGACGATGCCCAGGGCAGCCAGCTCATCCATGTGCGACTCGCCGCGGATCAGGCACTGCAAGGCGTGCCAGACCACTGGAAGGCCGAGCAGGATCGCGCCGACCATGGCCAGGATCTGGGTGTGGAAACTGCCCTGGCCATAGAAGAACTCGCCTATGCGGCTATTGATCAGCAGCACGCCGCCGGCCAACGTGCCCAGGAGGGCGATGCTGATCCGCATCTGCTGGCCTCGGGTCTGGTCGGCCGTCAGGTCTTCCTTGAAGTGAAGGTGTTCATGCGCCATGCGTAGTCGCCTGTTCCTTGTGGGTCATATCGATCGATCGTCCCTTCCCTAGTTGGAGGCCGGGGTTCCGGCCGGCTGTGCCGCTTTCTCGCCTGCAGCCCTCTGTCTGAGCGTCGGATCCCGGTTGAGCATCACACGGACCTCCCTGGCCTGTCCGTTGACCTTGGGCGGGATCAGCCATTTCTCGTCTGCGCCAGCGACCACCTCCCCAAGGGCCTCCAGATACAGATTCTGCACGACCAGATCGGGCCTGAGCCGATACTCGGGAAGGAGTCTCTGGAAGTAGTCCGCGCCCGACTTGGCAGACTCGATCGTGCGGGTCTTGTAGGCCTGGGCCTCGGACAGGAGCGTCTGGCACTGACCTGCAGCCTGGGTCCAGAGGGGCTCCAGGCGGTTCGGATCCATCCCGGGTTGCTCCAGACCGGCCGAGAGCTCTGCGGCGACAGCGCCTGCGGTTTCGTTGAGCATGGTCTGGGCAGTCGTCCTGGCAGTGCTGACCTGGGTACGGGCCTGCTGACTGGCGTTGATGAAGTCGTCAAAGGCCTTGCCGACCTGGCGAGGCCAGGTGAAGGAGGTCAGGGTCACGGAGACGACCTTGATGCCCGTGTCCATGGCATTGAGCTTCTCCTGAACCTGATCACGGACCTGGTTCGGAATGCGATCCTTGCTCTGGATCAGGTCGTCGATGCTGTAGCGGACGAGGGTCTTGACGACGGACTCTTCGAGACAGGCCTGCAGGATCGGGCTGACGCCCTTGATCATCAGATTGTAGTAGACCTCGCCCGGCGTGGGCGCCTCTACGGGCACGTTCCTGAAGAAGGCACGGATGTCGCTGATCTCGTAGATGACCTGCCATTTGGAGTGTGCGATGTTGTAGTCATCGCCCGAGTGGGACAGCCTTCGGCGGCCCGAGGTCCCGCCCTCGCCCGCGAGCTGATCGATATCCTCGCCGCGGGTCAGGCAGTAGCCCTCGGTCAGGGGGTCGAGCTTGTCCGGCGGCCGGACCTTGACCTTCTCGTTGAGGATCTCATCGGCGCTCTGGAAGTACCAGAAGGTGTTCACGATCAGGGTGGTCTTGGTGGATACCGGGATCTTGACCAATTCCTCGATAGGGTACGGCAGGATGAAGTGCAGACCTGACTTGAGGGCCACCTCGCCATCTGTGCCAGGCCGGATCTGGCCAAACCTCAGGAGGATGCCCTGCTCCTGGGGACCTATGGCCTGGAAACACGTGGCCAGGAAGGCCAGCACGATGCCCACCATGATGACCTTCAGGATGATGAAGCTGATCCGGAGGGCCTCGGCAAGGGAGCGGCCTGCAGAATCCAGTTGACCTGTGTCCAGCGGCGCATCCGCGTCCACGGGGTGCGGATGGGCGTGGCCATGGTCGTGATCGGGGTCGTGGCTGTGGTTGTGGTCCTGTTCTTTTGCCATTCTGCTATTCTGGGTTCTGGGTTCTGGGTTCGGAGTTCTTCCCGTGACTACTTCTTCTTCCACTGACTGGGATTCGGCGGCTGAGTCAGGAGCCTGAACGGGGCTGCGTCCATGGGAATCAGCAGGGTCGTCTTGTCCTTGAGCATTTGCCTGAGGGCGTCCAAGTCCTTGAGAAACAGGGCGAAGTCGGGCTCCTGTTCGAGCATCTTGTAGTACTGGGCCGCCTCCGCGTCGCCGTCGCCCCGGATCTTCATGGCCCTGGCATCTGCCGCAGCGAGCAGTTCCTCCTGTTTCTTCCTGGCGTCACTCTCGATGGCCTTTGCCTCTGCAGCGCCCGTGGCAATCGTGGCCCTGGTGGTCAGGTTGCGGGCCGCCTTCATCCGCTCAAAGACCTTCGCCGTCACGTCGTCGCTCACCTTGAGTTGCTTGATGCCCAGAGTGGCGACCTCGATGCCGTATTCCTTCTCGACGGATCTCTTGAGATCAGTCAGCATCTCCTGCTCGACATTGGCCAACCGGATCAGGTTCGGATCGCTGTTGACCACCTCGCCGAAGGTGTGCTGGCCGATCACGCGGTTCTGGGTGTCCTTGATCTGTCCGTACAGCTTGGTCTCGGCTGCGACGTTGGAGGTGCCCACGGACTTGTAGAACTCCAGGGGATTGGCCACCCGCCACACGATGTAGGTCTTGACGATGATGGGCACCGCCCCCTTGGTCGTGGTCTCCGCGAAGTCCCCTTCAAAGAACCGCAGTCGGGCATCGAATCGGGTGACACTCTCGATCGGGTCCGGCCACTTCACGTGCAGGCCGGGTTCCATGACCGGTCGCACGGGGCTGCCGAAGCGGGTGACAAAGGCCACCTCCGTCTGCCGGACCTGGAACACCACCAGCATCGACAGAAACACCGCAATCAAGAGAAGGATCAGGATGGGAATTGCGATACGTTTCATGGCTTGGCTTACTCCTGCTTCAGGGGACCTGGACCGTCATAGATGCTGGGCATCAACTTCTCCTGCAAATCCACGACGATCGTCTGGGCATCATTGGGGTCGCATAGCACCGCGAACTTGCGGACATCCTTGAGGGCCTCGTTCAGGGCCTGGAGCCGCAAATGACGATCGTAAATGCCGGCAGCCGCATGGAAGGCCTTGACCTGGCCGTTAAAACGCAGCCCCATGGCCTGCGCGGTTCTGGCCTTCCTGTAGGCATAGGCCTTGGCGTCACTGAGAATCGAGGAGATCTGGCCGCCTGCAGTCCTGAACGCCTCGTCGAGGCCGCGGCCCAGCTCCTCCCGCTTGGCCGCATCGCCCTCCAGGCTCGCTGTCTGATAGGCCTCGTAGAGCCGGTTCGCCTCTGCGACCGTGCCTGCCAGCCCACTGAGGGCCTCGTTACGGACTGCCAGGGCATAGAGCACCAGGGCCTGCTGCTCCTGCACAGCCCCCACGACGCCCTCGTACTCCGCCGCCACCTCCGTGGGAGGATGGATCCCCTGCACGCCCAGGAACACGACCTCCACGCCCAACCGCTGGCGATCAGCCGCTGCCTGGATCCTCTGTGTCAGGACCTGTTTGGCCTTCTCACGGCCCGCGCCGAGCAGGCTTTCCTGCATATCCGCAGCGCGGATGCCCGGCATGTCGCCGGTTTCCACCTTGGCACTGGCAGCGAAGCGAGTCAGCTCCTGGTAGCAGATGGCCTCCAGGAGCCGCTGAGGATCACTGTGGCTATAAAGGAAGGCCCGCAGGTCCTTGACCCGGTACTGAACCGGGATGTTGGCCTTGACAAGGCTGACCGGCAGGGCGCCCGCCCCTGCAGCGCCGGCCGATTCGCTGGCCACCAGCAGGCTGTACTCCTCTTGGTAGTGCGGCTTGTTCCAGAGCAGCGGCCCCCGCTCCAACTGGCCGGTCTTGGGATCTATCTTCGGGACATATCCAACGTGGACCTCCATGAGCCGGTCCGTAGCATAGGCCCTGGCGATCTCGAAGGGCCACGGCCACTTGAGCCAGAGTCCAGGGCCGATGTCCCTGACCGGCGTGCCTACTCGCTCAATCACGGCCTTCTGGTCTGGGGCAATCACGACGATGGAACTGATCAGGTACAGCGTGATAACGCCAAACAGGCTCAGCGGAACGATCGCCTTCTCCAGGAGCTTGTAGAACCAGGTATGGGAGACCTGGAAGCCAAACTGATAGTCCAGGGCCCCCGCCGCGCTTCGGAAGATGCCACCCGGCTCATTGATGATCCCCAGCAGCCTGCTGTCGAAGGCCGCCCTGTCATACTGGCCCTGTATCCGGGGCCTGTACACGTCGAAGACGGCGTTCAGGAGGGTCTCCAAACCCACGACGATCAACAGGATGGGGATGACCCAGGCGACCCCCTGCTCGATCCAGAAGATCTGGAACTGGGCAAAGGCGAGTCCCACGGCCAGCAGGAAGGACAGGACCGCAGCAGCCAGGAACGCACTGCCGCCTGAGCGGAGGGGCTTCCACTCGATCTGGGTGGACATGCCCGTGGCATAGCGAGACATCAGGAAGCTGACAAAGGCCACGGCCGCCATGATGATCGCGCCAATCAGGGGCTGCGTTGCCTCGGCGTCGAGGGTCTTGAGACTGAACCTCAGCACCACCCAGCCGAGGACCAGTTGGACTGCAGCGATCAGGACTGCGAACACCGGCACAAACCATTTCTCGAAGATCTCCAGCCGTCGCTGGGCCACGGCCATGGTCGCGGCCTTCTCGGCCCCACCCTGGAAGAGGGTCGTGCCCTTGCCAGCCTGGGCCAGTTGGGTCAGGTCGAGACGCTCCTGTTCAGCCAGGTGTCTCAGATGGAACTGGATGGCCAGGACAAACCAGATGAGGGTGACGGAAAGGATCTGCCACGCCACTTCTGACACGGCAGTGAAGCCGCTCCATCGGCCGATGAAGAACGCCAGGCCAAACAGCGCAGCACCCAATACCAACGATATCCAAGCGAGCTGTTCTGGACCTTTGGACGACTTTGTCATCGTTTGCCCGGACTCCTAGTGTTAAGCCCTTTACAATTCGGAATTTCGGTACTATAACAACAACCGTCGTCAGAGTGTAGAGACGAGCTTCATAAAAATCAAGAAGTGGTACGAAACAGGTTGACGCTAAGTTCGTAGAAACTTGGACATGAATAAGTTACTGACCATCGCCCACAATACCTTCACCGAGATCCTTCGGCAGCCCATTTATGCCATCCTGGTCACCTGCTCGCTGCTCTTGTTCATTCTGAGCCCATCCCTGACCATGTACACCATGAGCGATGACAACAAGCTCCTGCGGGACATCGGCCTCTCGACCCTGTTTCTGACGAGTCTCTTCATCTCGATCTTCAGCGCCTCAGGCGCAATCTCCGAGGAGGTGGAGAGCAAGACTCTGTCCACGGTCTTGAGTAAGCCCGTGCCACGGCCCGTCTTCATTGTGGCCAAGTTCGTGGGCGTGGCCGCTGCAGTGGCCCTGGCCCATTTCATCGGGACCGTCGCCCTTCTGCTGGCGATACGGCACGGCGTCCTCGAGACCGCAGGCGACACCCATGACTGGACGGTGATTGGCGCAGCGGGCGTGGCGATGCTGGCGACGGCAATCCTCGGCGGGCTGTTCAACTACTGGTTTGACTGGAAATTCTCTTCGACGGCCATGGTCTTGCTGGCCCTGTTCGGGGCCTGTGCGATCGTCTTCCTCTCCCTGGTCAACCGTGACTGGAAGTTCTCCCCTGCAGAAAATCACTTCTCCATGACCGACGTGTATGGTGCCTTCTTGCTCTGGCTGGCCGCCCTGGTCATTGCATCCATGGCCCTGGCCCTCTCCACCCGATTCAGCCTCGTAGTGACCCTGTCCGCATGCGTGGGCATCTTCCTCTTGGGTCTTGTCAGCGACTATGTGTTCGGCCGGCTCGCCGGCGCCCACTGGTGGGCCACCCTGGGCCGCTACCTGGTGCCAAACCTGCAGGTCTTCTGGATCAGTGACGCCATCTACGAGGGTACTGCCGTGCCTCTGCGATACATCGGCGTGGCAGCCCTCTACGCGGTGTGCTACGCGGGTGCCATCCTCGCCCTGGCAGTGGCCCTGTTCCAGCGAAGACAGGCAGGCTAGCAGCCTCCCGGGTCCCGTCAGGCAAAACCCTTGCACGGGGTGGACAATCATGCTATAAAACTAGAAATGTGGCCTATTTAGGGACTGCACAGAGACTGCTCATGACAGGCGCTTTTCAAGCTGCTCGGCCGCCCCAGACACGCTTCAGACCGTGGCTGACGGTCGGTCATGCCCCCACTTCGTCCTTCCGGATGCTCGCTGTGGCAGCAGTGGTCAGCCTGGGCGAGCCCTTCATGGCCGCCGTGACCTGCCATGCGGCGGCCTCCTCCGAGGATCGAGGCGCGACCTGCGGACATAAGATTGTCCTGACGCAGGTGCCTGAAGCCGCCATCGCCATGGAGAGATCCGCTCCAGCCGCCGGAGCGCTCGGCCGCTGGCCGATGGCCGCGTCCCGGCTCATTGTCCTCAGGCCGGACGGGACCACCCGGGTCCTGAGCGAGGGCTTCCAGGCCGCATCGGATGCGGATGTGTCCTTCGATGGCCAGAGGATACTGTTCGCAGGCAAGAGGATTGCCTCAGACCCCTGGAACATCTTCGAGATGGACCTGGAGGGGTCGAACGTCCGCCAGATCACCAAGGGACCTACCGACTGCCGATACCCTGGCTACCAGTCGCGACTCTATGCGATCGTCGAGGCCCAACCCTGGTACCAGATCACCTTCGTCAGTTCGACCCGTGGGCTAGCCAATGAATGCGGCTCCGGCGACCTGACGAACCTCTATACCTGCAAATTCGACGGTACCGGGCTGCGGCAGTTGACCCTGAACCTCTCCAGCGATACAGACCCCAGCCTCATGGGCGACGGCAGGCTGGTCTTTGCGAGCTGGCAGAGGGCCAGGCTCAACCGCGGGTCAGCGGGCCGCGTGGGGCTGTTCGGCGTCAACATCGACGGCACGGACTATGCCGCCTTCAGCACTGAAGAGGGAAGTCGCGTCAAGCAGATGCCTTGCGTGACTGCCGAGGGCCGGGTCGTCTTTGTCGAGATGGATGACCTGTCCTGGCACGGCGGAGGCAGCCTCGGGTCTGTGACGGTCCGCAGGCCCCTCCATTCGTACAGGCCGATCACGCGGCCGGGCGAGGCTGTGTTCCACTCTCCGTCGCCGCTTCCGGATGGCAGGCTCCTGGTCTCCAGGCTGTCGAACGAAGGCAGCGGTACCTACGGTCTGGCCATCCTGGATCCGAACAGCGGCCGTTGTGACGCGCTCTTCGATGACCGCCAGTGGCATGACCTCCAGGCCAAGGTGATCTCGCCGCGGGCAGAGCCGGACGGCCGATCCAGCGTGGTCAATGAGGAAGACCCCAATGGCAGGCTCTACTGCCTGAGCGTCCACACTCAGGACCTGGCCAAGGCCGAGCACCCCGCTGGATTGGCCAAGCGGATGCGGGTGATGGAAGGGGTCCCCGCCCGGGGGGCCGAAGGGGTCCCCGTCCGGGGGGCCGAAGGGGTCCCGGCGAGAACCGAACCCGCGGCAGCGGCCAAGTCGTCCGGACCTGTCGGCCTCGCAGCCAGACGGATCCTCGGTGAGGTCCCCCTCGAAGCAGACGGCTCCTTCAACGTCGAGATCCCGGCCAACACGGCGATCGAGCTGCAGATCCTGGACGACCAGGGCATGGCCCTGCGGACGTGCGGCTGGATCTGGGCCAAGAACCATGAGCCCCGTGGCTGCATCGGCTGCCATGAGGACGGAGAGCTGGCGCCGGAGAACGTCCTGGCCCAGGCCCTCACGCGTCCATCCATGAAGCTCACACTCCCACCCGAGCGAAGACGAACCGTGAATTTCCGAAAGGACGTGATGCCGATCCTTGCAGCCAAGTGCGTGGCCTGCCACAGCGAGTGGGACAGCCCCCTGCGGTTGACCGCGGACGCGAGCTCCGCATCAGGACAGGCCAGCCTGCCTGCCGTCAGCCGGAGCTACCAGGTCCTGTTGGACGGGGTGCAGAATGCCAATGGCAGGCACGTGCACCCCGGCGAGGCCCGCACCAGCCCCTTGATCTGGAGGCTCTACGGGCGCAATACCTCCAGGCCGTGGGACCGGGTACAGGGGGCGGGGCAAGGGGTCGGCCGGATGCCGCCGGATGGCTCACCGGACCTGTCCGGCGATGAACGCCGGACCTTCGTGGAGTGGATCGACCTGGGCGCCCCCTGGGGCGCTGCAACGGGGACAGCCTCAGCCCCCGCACCAGAAGGCCATGGAGAGAAGTGATCATGGGATTCGCGATTCCGGTTGCCATCATGGTTCTCTCTTCCCTTGCCGCAGGCCAGGCGCAGACCGGTGATCTGCCCGTCTTCACGGACGTGACCGAGCAGGCGGGAATCACGTTCAAGCAGAGCTTCGGCGACTTCGATCTGAGCAACATCGTGGAAGGGACGGGCACAGGGGTCGCCTTCTTCGACTACAACAACGATGGCTGGCTCGACATCTACTTCGCCAACGGACGATGGCTGCCGGACGTCAGCGACAACCGCGGCCGCAGCCTGAGGGGCAAGCTGAGGAATGCCCTGTACCGCAACAACGGCAACGGCACCTTCACCGACGTGACCGAGCAGGCGGGTGTAGAGGGCAAGGAGTTCGGTGTGGGCGTGTCTGCCTGCGACTATGATGGAGACGGATACATCGACCTGTATCTCCTGAACTACGGCCCCAACACCCTCTATCACAACAACGGCAACGGCACCTTCACCGACGTCACAGAGAAATCGGGACTGGGCTGTCCGCTCTGGAGCGTCTCGGCGCCCTGGCTCGACTACAACAACGACGGCAGGCCCGACGTGTACGTGGCCAACTACCTGCAGTACGACAGCGGCAAGTTCAGGTCCTTCTACGCCGCAGCAGGCTACCCAGGACCGCTCAGCTACAACGGCACGACCAGCCTTCTGTACCGCAACAACGGAGATGGGACGTTCACCGACGTGACGAAGGAGGCCGGCGTCTACAAGGCCGAGGGCCGGGCCATGAGCGCGGTGGTCGCCGATCTGAGCAACGATGGATACCCGGATATCTACGTGGCCAATGACGCCATGGCGAACAACTACTTTCGAAACCAGGGCAACGGCAAGTTCGTCGAGGAGGCCCTTGAGAGAGGACTGGCCTTCGGTGAAGGTGGACAAGGGATCTCGGCCATGGGCCCGTGCGCGGGCGACGTGGACCGCGACGGATGGCTTGACCTCTTCATCCCTGACATGGGATACAGTTGTCTGCAGATCAACCGCAGGGAGTTCTTTGAGGACCGCACGGCCGAAAGGGGGATTGCCGTGGTGTGCGGCCAGTACACAGGATGGGGCGGAGTGTTGTCTGACCATGACAATGACGGCTGGCTCGACATCTTCATCGCAAACGGCGACGCCCATCATCTCTACGCCGAGGACTCCGTGCTCCTCCGCAATGATGGGACAGGTCGTTTCGCGGACGTCGCGGAGAGATCCGGGCCCTACTTCAAGCAGAAGTACGTGGGGCGTGGAGTCGCCTGCGGCGATTTCGACAATGACGGAGACCTCGACCTGGTCGTCGTGAACCTTAGCGACGGTGCGAGGCTCCTGAGAAACGACGGGGCCAATAAGACCAAGTGGCTGACTGTGGAGCCCCTGCTGGCCGGAGGCAAGCGGTACGCCCTCGGGACCCGCGTGGTGGTCAGGGCCGGGCCTCTGACGCAGATCGAGGAGGCCTATCCGACGCGAGGCTATCTGTCACAATCCGATCCCCGCTGTCACTTCGGCCTGGCCGGCGCCAAGAAGGCGGATACTGTGGAGATCCGCTGGCCGGACAGAACGACAACCACGCTGCGCGACGTGCAGGCCAGCCAGTTCCTGAAGGTGACCCAGACGTCGAAAGGCAAGGAGTAACTGCCGCATGGTTCGATCAGGGCTCATCACGCTGTTGGTCTTGTCCGCAAGCGGACCTGTGCTTTGGGCCGCTGAGGCGGCAAAGCGGCAGCCCATCTACGTGGGGGTCGGGGCCTGTGCCTCGTGTCACGACGGAGCCGGCATGGGACGCCAATGCAGCATCTGGATGCTGACTCGTCACAGCCGGGCCTATGCGGTGCTGGCCAAGCCGGACGCCAAGGAGATCGCCAGGCTGAGCGGCATCCCACAGGAGCCTGAGCAGAGCCCTATGTGTCTGGGGTGCCATGCCACGGGCGCCCATGCGGAGGACTGGGAGAAGGACGATGGTTTCCGCACCCAGGACGGCGTCCAGTGCGAGAAATGCCATGGCCCCGGCAGCGAGTACATGGATGCCAGCGTCATGAGGGACCGCCAGAAAGCCATGGCCGCAGGGCTGGAGATGCCCACATCCAAGGAGTGCATGGTCTGCCATAGGGAGAAAGGCTCCCACGTGGCGGTCCACGGCCTGCCTGCCATGGACGTGACCAAGGCCCTCGATGAGATCGCGCACCCCATCCCCAAAGAGGGGCCTCACGGTCCTGTGCCGAAGCTCCCCTCGGCCCCTTCGCAGGCAGGTGCGCCTGCGTACGTAGGCGTCTACCGCTGTGCCGCATGTCACGGCAGCCCTTCGATGGGCTACCAGTTCAGTCAATGGCGGATGAGTCCCCACAGCCGTGCCTTTGCGGTGCTGGGCACGAAGAAGGCCGAGGAGATCGCTGCCAAGAAAGGGATCACCGAGTCGCCCCAGGCCAGCCTGGAGTGCCTGAAATGCCACGCCACTGCCTATCACCAGCCTGGCGGCGGGCAGAAGGAGTCCTACTGGGAATACGAGGGTATAGGCTGCGAAGCCTGCCATGGAGCAGGCAGCGCGTATGCCCTCTCGGCGGTCATGATGGACAGGAAGGCCGCCAAGGCGGCTGGACTCAAGGACGTCAGCGAGAAGACCTGCCTGGGCTGCCATCAGGATTCCCACGACAAGCCGTTCGATTTCCAGAAGGCCAAGGCCAAGATCAGCCACCCCCTGAAGCCGGAGAGGGTGGCTGAGGCCGCCCCCTACAAGACGCCCTTGAATCTGGCGGTCAATCCCAAGGGCAGCGAGATCTACCTGGCGTGCGAGGCGTCCAGCACGGTGGTGGTCATCGATCCGCAATCCTGGACCAAGGTGGCCGAGATCCCGGTCGGAGGACAGCCCACAGATGTGACCTTCCATCCGGACGGCTCTCGGGCCTATGTCAGCAACCGGCTGGATGACACGGTCTCGGTGATCGACACGGCCAGCCGGAAAGTCGTGGCCACGGTGGACGTCGGAGACGAGCCCCACGGCGTCCTGACCGACGCGACCGGCCGCATCCTCTACGTGCTGAACACGTCGGCGGACAGCATCTCGGTCATCGACACAGCCAGCCTCAAGGAGATCAAGCGACTCAGTGCAGGCCGGGGCCCCTGGTCTCTGGCGAGGTCTCCTGACGGCTCGTGCATCTACGTCACGCACACCTTCGCGAACCCTGTGACCGAGTTCCGCGGTCCCTTGGTCTCCGAGGTCTCGGTCATCGACACCGCAACGGCCACCGTGTCAGACCGGTTCATGGTCCCCGGCGCAAACCTGATCCAGGGCGTGGCCTGGCATCCCAGCGGCGAGTTTGCCCTGGTCACCTTGATGCGGACCAAGAGCAACGTGCCTATGACGCGGTTGCTCCAGGGATGGACGATCACCAATGGGCTGGGGATCCTCTGGAAGGACGGCCGGATCGATCAGGTCCTCCTGGATCAGCCGGGCCAGTGTTTTCCAGACCCTGCTGACATCGTGATCACGGACGATGGACGGTATGCCCTGGTCGCCAGTTCCGGCACCGACCGCATCGCCGTGGTGGACGTCCCCAGGCTCATCTCCATGGTCAAGGCGGCCTCCCGGGAGGAGCGGGAGCACGTACTGCCCTACCACATGGGCAAGTCCTGCGAGTTCATCGTGACCCACATCGCCACGGGCCGGGCGCCACGGGCGATCCTCCTGATGCCGGGAGGCCGGACGCTGGCAGCAGCGAACTCGCTCGACGACTCCGTCAGCGTGGTCGATCTATCGCAGCTCAAAGCCGTGGCCTGCGTGGATCTTGGAGGCCCCAAGGAGATCACCAAGACCCGCTACGGCGAGCGGGTCTTCCACAGCGCGGCCATCTGCTTCCACCGCCAGTTCTCGTGCCACAGTTGCCATCCCGACGGCCACATCGACGGTATCACCTACGACACAGAGCCGGATGGCATCGGGGTCAGCCCAGTGGACAATCGCACGCTCCGCGGCATCCTGGACACCGCCCCCTTCAAGTGGGAAGGCACCAATCCCAGCCTGTCCCGACAATGCGGTCCGCGGCTGTCCGTGTTTTTCACGCGGATCCAGCCGTTCACTCCCGAGGAACTGGCTGCAGTAGACAACTACATCTGCACAATCCCCAGGCCGCCCAACCGGTACAGGCCGCTGGGCGCGGAACTGACCCCTGCACAACGGAGGGGTAAGACAATCTATGAAAGGACCTTGACCAACGACGGCCGGATGATCGCCAAGGAGAACCGGTGCATCACGTGCCATCCACCGCCACAGTACACGGACCGGAGTCTCCGTGACGTCGGAACGCGGCATCTCCTTGACCGCCAGGGCAAGTTCGACACGCCGCACCTGAACAACATCTACGACTCCGCGCCCTACTTGCACAATGGCATGGCCAACACCCTCGAGGAGATCTGGACGCGGTACAATCTCGAGGACAAGCACGGCGTCACCAACGACATGACCAAGGACCAGCTCAACGACCTGATCGAGTATATCAAGACGTTCTAAGATAGAACACAGAACGCAGAGCACAGGAGACAGGAGTGAGGAGACAGAATCTGGAACAAGGAGTTGAGAGCCGAGGGCGATCTATGGGACACGTGCGAATCGCGATCGTGGTTGTGCTGTTGGTTTCCGTATGCACTAGGGCCGCAGAGTCGGCGGCGAAGCTGCCCTACGTCTACACGAACTGGCGGCACTTCACAGTGGAGGACGGCCTTCCGAATGACCACATCTTCGCGGTCAAGGCAGACGGCGCCAAGGTGTGGGTAGGGACGGACAACGGTCTGGCGAAGATCGACAAGTCCACGAGGAAGGTCGAGAAGGTCTGGCTGGAGAAGGACGGCCTGCCTTGGCGGGCGGTGACCGCCCTGGAGGTCTCCCCCAAGACGGGCGATCTCTGGGTGGGCCTCTTTGGCGGCGGCCTAGCCCGCTTCAGCGGCGGCCGCTTCGAGCACTGGAACCAGATGAACAGCGGCCTGGTCAACGATGTGGTCTACGGCATCGCCATCGAGAACGACAACGTCTGGGTCGCCACCACGGCCGGTGCCAGCCGGTTCAACACGGTCACAGGCGAGTGGGCTATCTTCACCGAGAAGAACGCGCCCATGGAGGAGATCTGGAACTATGGGGCCGCGTATGACGGCAAGGACAAGGTCTACCTGGCGGTCTGGGGCAGCGGGTGCCTCGAGTACAACATCAAGACCCAGAGGTGGAAGGAGTACCTCGACCCGGACGGCGAGATGGAGATCGATCTCTACAGGGACGACGGCATCATCCACGTGATCGTGACGGGCGTCAGCCCTGCGGAGGACGTCTTCTGGATCTCGACCTACTTCGGCTCGTGCCGTTATAACGGTCGTCACTGGCGGGGGTTCTACGCCAGTGAGACAGGCCTGCCCAGCGACTTCACCAACAACGTCAAGGCGCGCAGCGCCAATGAGTGTTACTTCGGCACGGACAAGGGCCTCGGCGCGATCGCGGACTTCCCCACAGAGAGCGTGGTCAGCTACACCCGCGACCCGAATACCCTGCGAGGCAAGGCCCAGGTCTACCAAGCAGGCAAGCTCGTGAAGACGGTGGACATGGAGAAGGCCGTGCCGCACAGCTTCATCATCAACATGGACGTCGACGGCAATGACCTCTGGGTGGCCACCGCGAAGGGACTGGGCTGGGGCATCGGCGATGGATACTACGCTGGCGTCAAGGAGAATCCCCAGTGGCTTTCTGGCAAGGCCATGGACAAACAACAGAAAGACCGGAGCCCGGTGAAGGCCGCGGCCGGAAAGTGAGGAGGACGACCATGAAGAGATTGACCCTTCTGTTGTCTGCGGCCTGCCTCTACGGGCTTGCGACGTATTCTGCAGTGGCCGGCGAGGGCCAGAATCCCGATGATCTTCAGCCTGCGATCTTTGAAGTACCACCCGAGATTGCCAAGGCCCTGGTCAAGATCAACGCAGCCAATGCCTATCAGGTCCCGAACCTGGGCACGCGCAAGGATGACAACTATGCCCAGACGCCGGAGGACGTCGAGCCCTTCGGAAAGGCCAAGCCTGCGAATGAGTACTTCCTGCTGCAGATGGAATACACGGGAAGCGGCCGGGCGATCCCAGAGCCGGCAGAGGTCAATACGGTCAAGATCGGTTTCATCGGCCCCATTACGTCCACGGTGTCGGTGGCGACCGGCGGCAAGAGCCACGAGGAGGTCCTGGGGGTCAAGATGCTGCAGGGCTGCAGGCTCGCCGTCGAGCAGGCCAACGCCAGGGGTGGCTACGTCAAGAGACGCATCCCCTTCGAGCTGATCATCAGCAACGACAACGGTCTGTGGGGCTCATCCGGCAACGAGATCATCAAGCAGGCCTACAAAGACGAGGTCTGGGCGATCCTGGGCACGATCGATGGGGCCAACAGCCACATCGCCATCCGCGTGGGCCTCAAGATCGAGATTCCGATGATGAACTCGGGCGACACGGACCCCACGTTCATCGAGACGAACATACCCTGGGTGATGCGGTGCATGGGCGATGACCGGCAGATGGGCTACCTGCTGATCGACTACATGTACCGCAAGATGGGCTACAAGCGGGTGGGGATCATCCGCGCGAGCAACCGCTACGGCCGGTTTGGCGTCCGCGAGATCAACGATGGCAGCAGGCGGCTGAAGCACCCGATCGTCCTCGAGATGGCCTACAAGGTAGGCTCAGAGGACTTCTCGCTTCAATTGGAGCGGCTCAAGAACGAGAACCTCGACGCAGTCGTCCATTGGGGCGATGCCAGGGATGGGGCGACCATCCTGAACCAGATGCGGGCCACTGGCATGAAGCAGCCCTTCCTGGCCTGTGATCGGTGCGCCTCCGAGGAGTTCGTCCAGATCGCCGGCGCCAATGCAGAGGGTGTGGCGTGCGGCTTCCCCTGGAATCCCACGGCCAAGGATCCACGGCTTCTGCAGTTCCGCAAGGACTTCCAGGCCCGGTTCGGTGAGGAGCCCGAGACCTACGCGGCGCATGCGTACGACGGGATGAACATGCTGATCTGGGCTACCGAGATTGCTGGCCTCAACAGGGCCAAGATCCGGGACCTCCTGGCCACCCGGACCGCGCCGTGGAAGGGCGTCACTGGAGACGTCGTCTTGGGCGCCTGCCTGGACGACATTGGAGACGCGTATCTGGCCAAGCGGGAAGGCGATAGGTGGGCCTACTACTCCAGGAACGACCTGAAGATCCCCCGCGGCTATATCCCCCCGCGGGACCGGATCACGAGGACCTCGACGGCTGCGGGCAAGGAATAAGAAACGGCGAATGGGCGAATGGGCGAAACGGCGATGCAGCGAACCAACGTCCTTCTGGCGCAGGCAGTCCTCCTGTCTCCTTGCGGTCCTGTGTACTGCGATGCTCCTGGCCGGATGCCGGAGGACCGCCACGGCCTGCCCTGGCACGCGGCCATTCTTTGATCTGCGGTCGACCGAGCCGAACTACGCCGGGCCCGGAAGGGAGGAACAGGACCCAGCAGGTCTGAAAGAGGTCCTCATCGGGTATTTCGGCCCGGCCGTCGCATCGCATCCGATCGCCGGAGACATGTGGCAGGCGGCCTGTCTCGCGATTGAAGAGGCCAACGGAGCAGGCGGATACCAGGGGCTCCCCTTCCGGCTCGTATCCGCGTGGTCAGACAACCCCTGGGGCTCAGGCGTCAAGGACCTCACCCGGCTGGTCTTCGAGGACCGTGTGTGGGCCGTGGTCGGCGGCGTTGACGGCCCCACGACCCACCTCGCTGAGCAGATCGTCGTGAAGGCGGGGCTCGCCCTGCTCAACCCGGTGAGCACGGACAAGACGGTCAACCTCACTAACGTGCCCTGGATCTTCTCTTTCACGCCGCAGGACCCGGTTCAGGCTCGCTGCCTGGCAGAGGCCCTGAGGTCGCGACTGGGCAACAAGACCTTCGTCCTGATCTCTGGAGTAGACCACGACTCGCGTGCGTTCGCCGCGGAGTTCAGCAAGGCGATGACCTCTGGATTTCCGCAGTGCAGCTTCCATCACGAGTTCAATCCCACTGACCCCAGTCTGCCGAGTCTCGCGCGGGGAATGACCCTGGGCGATGAAGATGCGGTCGTCCTGGTGGCACCCGCCCTGCCCAGTGCCCGGCTCGTCCGGGTCCTGCGGGAGACCGGACACGTCGGGCTGGTGTTTGGCGGCCCCTGCATGGCCCATCAAACCTTCATCGCCGCAGCAGGACCCGCCGCGGAGGGGGTCGTGCTCCCGTGCTCATATACGCCTTCGACCCAGTCACGGGCGTTTGAGGAGGCCTTCAGCTCACGGTTCGGGGCCAGCCCCGACACGCTGGCCAGCCACACCTACCATGCAGTCAGCCTGCTCGTCGCAGCCATACGCAAGGCTGGCCTGAGCCGACCACGAATCCGCGATGCGGTGAGGGACCTGTCTCCCTGGCAGGGCGTCTGCGGCACAATCCAATGGACCGCACCAGGAGCCAATCCCGCACCCGTGGACCTCTGCACGATCCGCAGCGGCCGTAGGTTCGTGCTGGACTAGACAGCTTTCTCCCGAAACGATGCCGGCGCGGAACCGTGGCCGTTCAACGGCTCGCAGGCCTTCCGGTCCCTTCGGCGAGGGTGAGGAGTCGATCGGCCGCGACGTCCCTGAAGACCTCCGTGCTGCCGCCGATCCAGGAGACCTCCACGCGGTCGATCTTCGTGCGGCTAGCCAGCCCGAAATAGAGACGCGTCCCGTAGTGGCTCTGATAGCCGCGGCCGCTGTGGACCTCGTCGAGGAACATCTGGGGTTGTCCTGAGCCGGCCGCGGGCTCTGCGGCGAAGACCTTGACGTGCGCACCCACGCCGTCGCGGTTGGTCTTGGAGCCTCGCAGTTGGATCTGCAGCCAGTGGCCGCGGTTGGGAGATTCGTTTCTCAGGATTGTGGGCTCACGCCGTGAGTTCAGGACCACGACGTCCACCCTTCCGTCGTTGTCCAGGTCGTCGAAGGCGGCGCCGCGGCTGCTGAGCTTGACCTTCATGCCGTCGCCGCTGGCTGCAGAGACGTCCACGAACTTGCCGTTGCCGAGGTTCCTCATCAGGACGTTGGTCGCCTCGTACGAGGCGCGGTTGTCCCAGAACTCGATGTTGTCCATGAGGTGGCCGAGCGCCACGTAGAGGTCGCGGAAGCCGTCGTTGTCGAAGTCCGCGAAGTCGCAGCCCCACTGGACCGTGTGCCCCATTCCTGCAGAAGCGCCGCTGCTCAGGCCGATCTCCTCAAAGAGCCCGTCGCCCAGGTTCTTGTAGAGGGCGGGGAACTGCTGCTGATAGGCAGTGACGTACAGGTCCAGGAGGCCGTCATTGTTGTAGTCGCCGCAGCCTGCGCCCATGCTGCCCATGGTCTCGCCGCTCGTGTTGTAGGCCACGCCTGCAGGCACGGCCGTCTCCGTGAACCGGCCGCCCCCCTCGTTGTGGAAGAGGAGGTTCGCCGTCTGGTCGTTGGCCACGAAGATATCGGTGCGGCCGTCGTTGTCGTAGTCGAGGCAGACGGTCCCCATGCCCGTGCCCTTGCAGCGGCCGATTCCGGAGGCCTCGCTCACCTCCGTGAACGTGCCGTCCCCGTTGTTGTGGAACAGCATGTTGGCGGTCGGCTTGTAGGCCCGCGGACCTGCGTACACGGGGTATCCCTTGACGGTCCTGGGGACGTGGTTCTCATACGTGAAGTCGACATAGCTTCCAGCAAACAGGTCCAGCTTCCCGTCGCCGTCGACATCCAGGAAGTTGGCCCCTGCGCCACCCCCCCGCGTCCTGCCACGCCCGCCTTCTGGGTGACGTCGGTGAACGTCCCATCCCCGTTGTTGTGGTAGAGCACGTTGGGGCCGAAGTGGGTCACATAGACGTCCTGGAAACCGTCGTTGTCATAGTCCCCCACCGCTACGCCCAGCGCGTGACGGCCGGCGTTGCCCAGGCCGCTCTGCTGGGTGACGTCTGTGAATCTCCAGTGGCCCTCGTTGCGGTAGAGGCGGCACTGCGGCGGCGGCGTGTAGTGGGTGCCCTTGAGGTTGCCGCCCGTGAGGAAGTAGATGTCGATCTTGCCGTCATTGTTGTAGTCGAACAGGGCCAGGCCGCAGCAGACGTTCTCGACGATGTAGTACTGGCCGCTCGATCCATCGGTGTGGACGAAGGTGATCCCTGTTTCACGGGTGACGTCCTTGAGGAGGATCGCGCCTCGCCCCTCGCCAGGGCTCTCAGCGGCGCCGGACGCCTCCATGAGCAGAATCGCCAGCAAGGTCGCTGTCAGACTAGTCAGGCGGATCACCTGCCCCCCTCCTTCTTCTTGATGACCTCGATCAGTTGCCGGGCACGCTCGCTGCCGGGGTCGAGCTCCAGGGCCTTGTTGATCGCCGTGCGGGCGCCTTTGGCATCGCCGTTCATCAACCTGACTGCACCCAGGTCGAAGTAGGTGTCGGGCCGCGCCTCCAGGTCCACGGCCTTCTGGGCGAGCTCGCTCGCCTCCACCAGCCGGTTCCCCATCCGCATGTACAGCCGGGCCAGTTCCTGATAGCCCGCATACTGCTCGGGGCTGAGCTCGATCGTCTTTCGAAAGAGGGGCTCTGCCTTTTCAAGGCGGCCCATCCGGACGAGCAGAATGCCCATGTTGAGCGGGCACGATGCATCCTTCGGCGCAATCTGTGAGGCCTTCAGGTACAACGCAAGGGCCTCTGCCTGCCGCTCCGAGGCGGAGTAGAGCCCTGCCAGACGCATGAGAAAGATGGCGTTCTGCTGCCCCAAGCCGATCGCCTTTCTGAGCACGTCCTCCATCTCGGGGTTCTTGCCGGCTTCCCGGCCGAAGGTGGCCGCATCGAAGAAGAACTTGGCCAGTCCGTCGTAGAAGATCTCGGTGTCGGACATCATCGACTCGTCGGCCTTCCGAAGGTTCTCCTTCTGCCTTTCCTTGAGCTTCTGGAACCGCTCCAGGTATCGCCTGGCCTCTTCCGACTGCTTCAGACGAGCGCACACGCCGTAGAGCCCGTAGAAGGCATTCATGTATTCGGGCTCGAGGGAGACTGCCCGCAGGTAGTTCTCCTTGGCCTTGGCGTAGTCCTCGAGGTGCTGGTGCGCCTGGCCGAGCACGTAGTAGTCCTCGGGTCGTGCGCCGGAGAGCTTGGTCTGCTCGGCGATCTCTGTGATCGCCTCCTTGTCCTTGCCCTGTCTCATCAGGGCCGTGGCGATATGATAGTGCGCCTGCGCGCAGCCGGATCCAGCTCCAGGACCTTGCGCCAGAGGGCCATGCCCTGTCGACCTGGTCGGTCTGGAGGGCCAGATTCGCCATCCGATTGTACACGTCCGGCCGCTTGGGATTCATCTGGACGACCTTGTCCCAGCAGGCAAACGCCTGGTCCGCCTGACCTCCCCTGGAGTGGACGCTTCCCAGCAGCACCAGCGGTTGCTCCTTGTCGGGAAAGGCCTTGACCAGCCGCTCCGCGAGGCGGATCTCCTCAGCCAGCAGGTCCGCCAGCTTTCCGGCCTCTGCCAGATCAGAATTCCTCGCCTGGCCGCTTGGCTCGTTGCCGTCCCTCCGGGTTGGGTCCTGGGCCGGCGTCTGGGGTTGCCCGGCAGTCCACGCCGCACCAGCGAGAAAGACGGCAGCGGCCGCGATCACGGCCGACGTCAGACGGCCTCTGTCCTGTGTCTTGTCATGGTTCATGGGGTATCCTGGTCTGATTGACTGTCCCGGTCCGGTGCACCTGCTGCATCGCCGGCTCATCTCGATGTGGCTACAGCGCCCCCTTCCGTCAACGTCACGCACCGGTCAACGCCGAGCCCTTTGAAGACCTCGGTGCCGCCACCGATCCAGGAGACCTCCACCCGGTCGATCTTCGTGCAGCTTCCGAGACCGAAATAGAGGCGCGTGCCGTAGTGGCTCTGATAGCCGCGGCCGCTGTGGACCTCGTCGAAGAGCATCTGCGGCTGCCCGGAGCCGGCCGGGTCAGCGGCAAAGACCTTGACGTGCGCACCCACGCCGTCACGGTTGGTCTTGACGCCCCGCAGTTGGATCTGGAGCCAGTGGCCGGGGTTCGGAGATTCATTTCTCAGGATCGTGGCCTCTCGCCGCGAGTTCAGGACCACGACGTCCACCCTTCCGTCGTTGTCCAGGTCGTCGAGGGCGGCGCCGCGGCTGCTGAGCTTGACCTTCATGCCGTCGCCGCTGGCTGCCGAGACGTCCGCGAACTTGCCGTTGCCCAGGTTCCTCATCAGGACGTTGGTCGCCTCGTAGGAGGCCCGCTTGTCCCAGAGCTCGACGTTGTCCTGCAGGTGGCCCAGGGCGGCGAAGAGGTCTCGCCAACCGTCGTTGTCGAGATCCACGAAGTCATTGCCCCACTGGACCGTGTGCCCCATCCCTGCGACTGCGCCGCTGCTGAATCCCACGTCTTCGAAGAAGCCGTCGCCCAGGTTCTTGTAGAGCGAAGGAAACTGCTGCTGGTAGTGCGTGACGTAGAGGTCCAGGAGGCCGTCGTTGTTGTAGTCGCCGCATCCGACGCCCATGTTGCCCATCACGTCCCCGTTCCAGTTGTAGGCCACGCCTAGAGGCATGCCGACCTCCGTGAAACGGCCTCGGCCCTCGTTGCGCCAGAGGAAGCTGGGCAGCATGTCGTTGGCGACGAAGATGTCCGTATCGCCATCGTTGTCGTAGTCCAGACAGACGGTCCCCATGCCCGTCCCCTTCTTGGCGGTGACGCCGGACTCCACGCTAACGTCCTTGAACGTCCCGTCCCCCGCGTTGCGGAACAGCGAGGCGACCGTGGGCTCATAGGCCCGGGGTCCCACGTAGGTCGGGTAGCCGCTGAGCATGGTCGTGACGTGCTTCTCGTACGAGAATACCACGTAGTGCGCGACAAACAGATCCAGCCTGCCGTCCCCGTCGAAGTCCAGGAAATTGGCGCCTGCGCCGACCTGACGGCCATCTGAAACGCCAGCCTTCGCTGCCATCTCCGTGAAGGTGCCGTTGCCGTTGTTGCGATACAGGACATTGGGACCCCAGTGAGTCACATAGACGTCCTGGAAGCCGTCGTTGTCGTAATCGCCGACCGCCACGCCAAGGGCGTGCCCCCCGGCACTCGCCAGACCGCTCTGCACGGTCACGTCGGTGAATCTCCAGTGCCCCTCGTTCCGGTAGAGCCTGCACTGGGGCGGGGTCTCGTAGTGGGTGCCCTTCAGGGCGCCTCCGGACAGAAAGTAGATGTCGATCAGGCCGTCGTTGTTGTAGTCGAACAGGGCCAACCCTGAAGCCACGCTCTCGACAATGTACCGCTGGCCGCTGGAGCCGTCGGCGTGGACAAAGGTGATCCCCGTCGTCTTCGTGACGTCCTTGAGCAGGATGGCCCCTTGCCCCCCCGTGGACGCCTCCACCCACGCGGAGAGGCACCAGACAAAAATGCCCCACACCCACACCACCCTCCCCTCCTGCCAGCGAGGAACAGTCCCTTCACGCCCGCCGTGGGTCCCCGGGGCCTCGGATTCCTTCCGTCTGTGGATGCGACCGGTCATCACTTGACCTCTCCTCTGGCCAGCACGGTGCGGTAGCATCGGGCATAGGCCGCATTCTGGGGGTCCAGTGACATCGCCTTCTCCAGCGCAGCCTTGGCAGCCGCGTCGTCGTGGTTGGCATAGCAGGCCCATCCGAGCAGGAAGTAGCTCTCCGCCACGGGGCCGAGGCTGACGGCCTTCTGTGCCAACTGCCGCGCGCGAGGCAGGTTCACCCTGGTCCTGAGATAGAGCCGGGCCAGCTCTTGGTAGCCGATGGTGTGATTTGGATCCAGCGAGATGAATCTCTGCAGGGCCCTCTCCGCGTCCTCGCGCCGGCCCATCTGGATCGACAGCCTCGCCAGGTTGTACTGGCACGCGGCATTGTGGGGCTCGACCTGCTCGATCCCGCGCAGCAACGCGAGGGCCTCGGAGCTGCGGCCCTGCATTCCATACAGAACGGCGAGCATCTCCTGGGGCCGCGTGTTCTGTGGATCCAAAGCCACAGCCCGCCTGAGCATCTGCTCCTTCTGGGTTTCATTTCGCGTGGGCTCATAGAGCCTGTACGCCGCGACGCACAGCCCGGCCACGTTCTTGGCGAAGGCATCGAGATCCGTCCTGAGCAGGTCCGCCTCCCGGACCCGCTGCACGTCGCCGTCACGCAGCCGTTCAAACTCCGCCAATTGCTGCCCTGCCTTCTCAGGCTCCTTGAGCCGCGTGTAGATCGTGTACAATCCATACCGTGCGCTGGCGTAGTCGGGTCGCATCGCCACGGCCTTTTCGTAGTTCAGCCTGGCGTTCTCGTAGTCGCGGAGATGCTGACAGGCCTGGCCCAGGAGGTAGTAACAGACCACCTTGCCGGGGGCGATTTGGAGCTCCCGCCGAATCTCCCCCATGGCCTCCTCATACCTGCCGGCAGTCATCATCGACTGCGCAACGCCGAGGTGGGCACCCTCGATGTTGGGATCGATCGCCAGTGCCCTCCCCCACAGGTCAATGGCCTTGGCGTGGTCATCCGTTTCATGGGCAAACCGGGCCAGGCGGTCTAGCACATCGGCCCGCCTGGGGTTCATCTGCAGGGCCTTTTCCCAGAGGCTGGTCGACAGGTCCGTGCTGCCCCTCCGGTGGTACACGTCCCCCAGGAGGACCAGCGGCTCTTCACTCTTGGGAAACTCCTTGACCAAGGCCTCGGCCGTGCAAAGTTCCTCTTCCTTGAGGGCTGCCGCCCTCTGCTCCGGGGTGAGATGGAGCTGCTCCTCCTGGGGGGCAGGTGCTCCCGGAGCCTGCCCCGACCGAGCCGGGTCGGACGTGCCGGGTCCACCCTGGAGGCTACCGGTCTGCCCACGCAGTCCCAGCAGGGCAATGCCCGCCCCGGCGAGGAGGACCAGCCCCAGCACCGTCGCCCCAATGAGGATTCTACGAGGGGAGTGCCCCCCCCGAGACGCGGGCGCCCTTCTCTTGGCCTGCTGATGTTCGCGATGTCTGCCTCGCGGCGCCATCCCATTCGCCCTCGGTCACGTGGGGTCTTCCCCACTCCTCGATCACCGGATCATCCGGGTATTGAATTTCCTTTGATACTCCCGGTGCACGGCATCCTCGGGATAGGCCTGGTCAGGCCCATACGGATACCCCTTCATGCCACGGAAGGGAAGCGGCTCCACCGTGTCCGGATACGCGGTATAGAGGTCCATGTCCTTGCAGTAGCTGGCGGTCTTGAGGATGAAGGAACGGACGCACCCGGGCGAGACCGGCCCCAGTCGGCTGGCAGGGAATCGCAGCGTCACCTCCTCGCCCGGGCCCATGATGACGTAGCGGTCATCACTGCGACGCACCAGGTCTGTCACTTCTCCGTACCGGGTGTAGGCGCCCCGCATCTGCTTCCAGGGCACGGCCCTGTCCACCTGGCTGTAGTCGTAGAGATTGGGCTGGCGTCCATCCGGCGAGTATTCGCGAGGGTATCCGAAGAAGTGGAGATCCGCGCCGGCCGCCTCGATCGATCGCGTCTGCACGGCTGCATCCGGAAGGAGTCGGGCCAGGGTGAGCCGGTCCCAGTACAATTCCATGTTGCTGGCGATCCGGATTCTGCGGTCCGTCGGCCGCAGCTTGCCAGTCACCTCCAGCGTCATGACGTGGTTGAGGCCGGCGGGGTATCCCACCTCGTGGAACAGTTCCACCCAGCGATCCTCCCGGTACACCTGGATGCTCGGGGCCTGGATACGGAGGCCTGCCTGCGCCGCAGCGTAGTTGGTCGAGCAGTAGCTGTAGTCGACCCATCCGCCGAGGATGAGCACCAGCCGGGATCCCGCCGCCTGCTGGCCCAGTCGATCACCGAACTCCAGCTCTACAAAATGGTCCTTGGCGTATCCCACGAATCGCGGATCTGATTGGCTCGGTCCCGCGCAGATGCGGTCTATCCGCCGCACTGCGTCCGTCACGTCCAGGCCTTGGTGGTCCACTGCCGAGATGGGATCGATGGACTCCTTCACGCAGAACAGCTCAAACTCGGGCGGAGGGGCGCTGACGGCCATCATCTCGTTCGGATACACCTCAGTGCCTACAGGATGGTCGACGGCCAACAACTCGACCTCGTCGAGGTAGACCGCCTCCTCCAGGGGCTCCAGGACCTGCAGGACGTATTCACCGCCGACCGGCTCCAGGCAAGGGATTGGAACGTACTCGCTCACATCGGGCGGCGAGTACGCGTCAGGACCCGTGAGGTAGCCCAGGCCCCCCATGCCCCCGAAATCGGCCACAAACTCATACCGCGTCCCATTCCACGCGAACAGATGCGGACAAGAAGAGACCTTTCGCTGCAGCTCAGGGATCTTTGTCACCCGGTCAGCCGGCAGCTCGAGCTCGGCCTGAAGAACGGCGTCGGGCCACGTGATCCGCAACCAATCCACGGTGCTCTTCTCGCCAAGCCCCACGTGGACCCTCTGGGGCGGCGATGCCACCGGACCCGAGACCGCGCCCACCAGATGCTGCTGGGAGGTCAGGCCCTGTCTTGACGTCGATCCTCGCACCGATGGCGGAGTTGTTCGAACGCGACTTGCCGTCCTGTCCCTGGATGCCCTGCAGGTCGATCTCGATCCAGTGCCCACCCTGGGTCGCGTTCACGGCCACGAGTGCCGCGGCCCCTTGCGGCACCAGCAGGACGTCCTGCCGTCCGTCTCCCGTGAAGTCGGCCACCACGCCACTGGCATAGCCCTTGAACGAGAGGGTCTGCAGCAGGTTGCCGGGATCCACCTGCTCCGCCCTGACGAACCCAGCCTTCGGCCACTCATTGATGAACAGCACCGGACCCCGGTTGCCGTTCGGCCGCAGCGCATCGGCCACCAGGATGTCCAGGTCGCCGTCGTTGTCCATGTCCGCAAACTGGCCGCCCGAGGCCCCCAACTGGCCGGCCTGGCCCGTGAAGGACGGGCCCTGGCTGAAGCGGAAGCCGCCGCGGCCCAGGAACAGACAGGCAGGCCCGGTCGTGAAGACCAGCAGGTCGCGGATGCCGTCGGCATTGACGTCGCCCGTGGTGGCGCCCAGGACGTTCGCCAGGCGAGGCAACCCCATCGCGGAGCTGTCCAGCGTGTGATGCCTGCCGGCCCGCTCGTTGACCCACCCCACCATCTGCTGGCCCTGAGGGAAAAGGAGCATGTCCATGTCGCGGTCATTGTCGAAGTCGTCGCAAACCCAGGCGGCCACGGCAGCAGCCGAGGTCAGGCCAAGCTTCTCAGCGATATCCACGAACGAGCCATCACGATTGTTGTTGTAGCAGGCCGCAGGCCGCACCTGGGCCGTGCCCACAGCCGGGACTGCCCCTTCCCTCACGTGAAAGGCCAGGAGGTCCAAATCTCCGTCGCTGTCGACGTCGAGCAGCCTCGCCATCCGGGTCCCGCCCGGGCGGCCGGTGATCCCGGCAAGCTCAACCTCGCGAAAATGTCCCTTTCCATCGTTCGCCAAGAGCAGGTCGGTCTCTGCGCAGCCCAGCCAGAGATCCAGTGACCCGTCATTGTCCACGTCGCCAAACGCAGGACAGACGGCACGCCTGGCCAGGACCTGCCCTGCGATGAACGCGCCAGAGCCATCGTTGATCCAGATCGACGCTCCACCCTCCTGGCTCACGCCCGTCACGCACAGATCCAGGGCGCCATCCCCATCCACGTCCCCTACGGCCAGACCAGCCAGACGCACGTCGAGTCCCCCTGCCTGCCAGGCCGAGGCCTGGAATGGAAGAGACCGCACCTCGGGCGAGAAGACAATCCGCTGCTGGACCTTCGTCGGCGACTTGACTGGAAGGCTGTCCGCTCCGAGCGCCATGTAGTACTTGCCCACGGTTCCGTAGGCATTCAGGACCGCAAAGCTGCCGCCGGTCAGCTCTGATTCCTTCAGCTCACGGAATCGTGCGAATAGACCTGCAGCCTTCTCTGGCTGGCCACCCCGCTGGTACAGGCCGGCCAGCCTGTAGATCCCAGACACGAACCCTGGATCCCGTTGCAGGATGGCCTCCAGGAGCCCTAGGGCCTGTGCCTTGTCTTCCAGGGCGATCAGGGCCTCCGCGTACTTGTAGGCGGCGTGCGGATCAGCGGGATCTGCCCTGTGGATCCGCCGGAAACACTCGGCCGCCTTGGCATTCTCTCCCGTGTGTTGATAGAAGAGACCCAGGCCAAATCTCGCGTGGAGGTGATTTGGATCGTCCTTCAGCACAGACTCAAAGGCAGCTCTGGCCCGCTCAAGATTCTCCTTGGCGCCCGCCTCCTCCTGCATGTTGAGGTACGCCAATCCCAGATTGAACCGAGCAGCAGACCATGCCGGCGCAGAAGCCAGCACCTGCTCCAACCGTTTGGCCGCATCGGCGTAGGCGTACTGCTCCAGGAGGGCAGCCGCCGCGTTGAATTGCCCGATCGCCCGCTGAACGGAGTCGCCCAAAGGTGCGCTGCCGGAAGCCGGGGGCGGCTGATGCGCCTGCGCCACGACCGCCAGCCAGACCCAGAGCACTCCCCCCAAGGGAGTCCATGATCGGACAAGGCGATTGCCCACCCTGTGGCCCTCTGATCCCGTCATGGGCTACACCTTCCTGACCATCGCCACTTCGTCACATTCGTCTTGCTTGGGGCAGCGGGCACAATCGCTCCAGACCTTCATAGGAAGGCTCTCCCGCGAGACCTCCGCAAAGCCCAGCCTCTGAAAGAAGCCCGGCTCAAGGGTCAGGGCGAAGAGCCTGGGCACCCCCAACTGCCTCGCCCTGTCCACGGCCGCACCGACCAGGGCCCGGCCGATCCCTTTCGACTGGCACGTGCTGGCCACGGCCAGCGACTTGACCTCCGCCAGGTCTTGCCAGACCACCTCGAGAGCGCAGCATCCCACTACCTTGTCGCCTTCATCGGCAACGAGGAAGGTCTGGAGGCTGCCATAGATGTCCGCCATGGATCGGAACAACATGCGATCCTGCTCGGCGTAGCCCGCGATAAGGGCACTGATGTCCTTGGCATCCGACACTCTGGCACAACGTATCTGCATGTCCTCCAGTATAGTCTTGCCACTCGGCGTTTCAATACATCTCAGCCTTCCACCCTGCCCAGAAACGTGTGATGCGCAGACCTTCCACGCCAGGAGGGGCCTCGCGGAGGAACAGGCACCTGCCGTCCCGATAGATGGTCACCGTGAGGGTGGACGAACTGTCCATCTTGCGAACGTCACATTCCAGGTCGCCTTCCCGGAACTCGACGATCGTGATGGAGGGAGTCTTCTTGGTCAGCGCGGTGGCGATCGCATCGTGCCGGCCTCTGACGTGGTAGTCAGCGGTAAACCGCGTCCCAGGTGAACCAGACACCACAAGGGATGAATCATTGGGAGGGCCCGCCGCAGGTGGCTCGCTTGCACACCCCGGCATCCCGGCCAGGGACAGCAGCATCGTCGTCAGGACCGTGATCGGAATTGCGCTGACCTGCTTCATGGCTGACCTCCATGTCGGCTGGCCGGTCGTGTCAGGCTTGAGCCCCGGAGTGCTCTGCCCCGCCGTTTCGCCCATTCTCCGTTTCCTTCACTCAGCGGCTGCTGGGCTACCTGACTGGCAGACCACCCTGCGAATGATGAGACCTCCCCGACCAGGAATCGAACCTGGAACCTAGCGGTTAACAGCCGCTCGCTCTACCGATTGAGCTATCGGGGAATGACTGTCCGACCCCAAACGAGGAATCGGCTAGTATTATCGCAGAGCTTGGCTTAGAGTTCAATATCTTTGGTTAGAATTTGCCCTCTTCCGGTCGATAAGCCCAACAGATTCGCCAGGGACCGGGGTGTTCTGGCGCCGTGAGCACTTGCTGCCACCCGGTGCGGCCGAAAAACGTGCCATAACCTGGAACAGAATTGTCTCTTGGCACGTCTAATAGATAAGGTATGCTTCATATGCCGTAAGTCACATAAGATCGAGGAGCAATGGGTAAGGACATACTCGAAATTGGGGGCTTTACCATCCTGGGAAGGCTCGGCAAAGGAGCAAGGAGCACCATCTATCGCGCCAAGGACGATGAAGATGGCTCCGTCATTGCGCTTAAGCGGGTGGTCCTCGAGAGGCCAGAGGACGCGCGGGTCCTTGAGCAGACTGAAACCGAGTTCAAAATCGCATCGAAGATAGACCACCCCTACGTGCGTAAATGCTTCAAGATAAAGAAAATAAAGAGCCTGTTCAAGGTCAGGGAGCTGCTATTGTCCATGGAGCTCTTTGACGGCCAGACGCTCGAAGATTCCCCGGGCCTGAGTCTGGGCGATGTACTCCTCATATTCCGCATGGTCGCCACAGGCCTCAACGCCATACACCAGAAGGGCTTCATTCACTGTGACATGAAGCCCAACAACATCCTGTTGAATCGGTCCGGCTCGATCAAGATCATCGATCTGGGCCAGAGCTGCAGGATCGGAACCACCAAGACCCGGATTCAGGGGACGCCGGACTACATCGCGCCCGAGCAGGTCAAGCGTCTTCCCCTGGGCCCACAGACTGATGTATTCAATTTCGGCGCCACCATGTATTGGGCACTGACGGGAAAGAATGTTCCCACCCTCATCCCCGGCAGAAGCAACACTGTGGGTCTGCTGGAGAAGAAGGACTGCCCAAGCCCCCGCCAACTGAAGCCGCTGATACCCAACACAATCTCAGATCTGGTCATGGGCTGCGTTCAGGACGAACCGGCAGACCGGCCCCGGGACATGACCGAGATCGTCTCGAACCTCGACGTCCTGATCCAGGAGATCTTCGGAGATCGAATCAAGGTCAGAAGGAATGCCGCAACCGGTAGTTGACCTATTGCAGGCCGGCGTCCAGGCCAATCTCCGCGATGGCACGAGGCGTGGAAACCTCATCCAGTTGCCTGGCCGGGGATCGCTTGTGGTCTCAGGGGACATCCATGGCCATCGCCGCAACCTTGAGAGGGTGATCGCCTGGGCGGATCTGCCCACTCACCCCGACCGGCACGTCGTGCTGCAGGAGATCATCCACGGAGGCGACCAGGACGCCTGGGGCGGCTGTCTTTCGTATCGGGTGCTTCTGGATGCCGTGCGTCTCAAGACGCAGTACCCTGACCGGGTCCACTTCCTGATGGGCAATCACGACACCGCCTTCATCACCCAGGCGGAGGTGGTCAAGGAAGGCCGGGAGATGAACCGAGCCCTGGCGCAGGCCCTTAGCCGGGAGTTTGGGCAGGCCTCGCCCGAGGTCGAGTCGGCTCTGCGTCAATTCCTGATATCGCAACCCCTGGCCGCCAGGACGGCCAACCGCATCTGGCTGTCGCATTCCCTTCCTGCGGACCGCATGGCAGATCGGTTTGACCCGCAGGTCATGTCCAGGCCCGTCCAGATCAGTGATTGCGAGAGACCCGGCTCCGCGTACGTCCTGACCTGGGGACGCAATCACAGCGCCCGCGTGCTCGACCAGATGGCCAAGGCCTTCGACGTGGACCTTTTCGTAGTGGGTCATCAGCCTCAGCCTGAGGGTTGGAACAAGGGGGGGCCCAACCTCCTGATCCTCGCCTCTGATCACAACCACGGATGCCTGCTGCAGTTGGATCTGGGGCGCCCGTATACCCTGGATCAACTGGCTGCCCTAATCATTCCTCTTAGTTCCATCGCCTAGCCGCTTGTTGTACAATACCGCGCTGCTCTCGTGCCAGGGTTCTGGAGTCGGTATGATCTGGCTGTGCTACATCTTTGTCGCTGCTGTCATCGAAGAGATGGTCTCGCTGTTCAACGCCATCCGGAACTACCGGTACGTGCTCAGCAAGCACGGCAAAGACAACCACCGCCACCATCGTCCGAACACCATACTGATCGTGCCGTGCAAGGGCGTCGACCTCGGCTTCGAGGACAACATCGCCTCGCTCTACGCACAGGCCTACGACGGATACGGACTCTGGTTCGTCGTCTCAGACACCTCGGACCCGGCCCATGCAGAGTTGCTGAAGATTCGACGAGAGCAGTTGCCGAGGTCCAAGGCCAGGGAAACCCGCATCCTCGTCGCGGGTCCTTCTGAGGCCTGCAGCCAGAAGCTGCACAACCTCGTGTTCTGCTGCAGGCAGTTGCCGGAGGACGTCAAGGTCCTCGCGTTCGCCGACAGCGATATGCGGGCCCCGCCCGGTTGGCTGGCCGACTTGGTCTGGCCGCTCCGCCACAGCAAGGTGGGCGCCACCACGGGCTATCGATGGCTCGTTCCAGACGGGACCAACCTGGCAAGCCTGGCGATGTCCGCCATCAATGCCAAGGTGGCCCAGATGCTGGGCAACACCCGCTGGAATCTGGCCTGGGGGGGCTCGATGGCCATCCGGAAGGATCTTTTCCAGACGCTGCGGATCGATGATCTGTGGGCGAAGTCGCTGACCGACGATCTGACCCTCACCAGTGCCGTCAAGAACGCACGGCTCAAGGTGGTCTTTGTGCCGGCGTGCATCGTCCCATCCCATCAGTCCGCGACCTGGCGATCCCTGTGGGAGTTTGGCAGGCGGCAGTTCGTCATCACGCGGTGGTACAGGCCCAGGACCTGGTGGCTCGCGCTGCTCGGCGCCCTGCTCTCCACCCTCGAGCCCTGGATGGCGACTATGCTCGCGGTCCTGGCCGCAGTCCTCGACTGGACGGTCGCCGTGTCGCACCACTCCTTCAAGGCATGGCCGTTCTGGGCGACCGCCGCAGGCCTGCTGCTGGCCAGTGGATTCCTCAAGGCTGTGTTTCGCCAGAGGCTCGGGCGTGTCGTGCTGATGGACCATAGCCCTGGCGTGCGCAGCCGCTCGCGTGGACCTGCTCGCGTTCTGGGCCTGGCCGGCCATCATGCTGGCCCTGATCCTGGCATCCGCCTTCGGCAGAACGATCCTCTGGCGGGGCATCCTCTACCGAATCTCAGGCCCTGGCGACATCGAAGTGGTCTCGGGTCGAAAGGCGGGCTAGCCCGCATTTCTCACCATTACTATTGAAAAAAGCTCCACTTTCTGCTATAAGTCTTTTGGCTTGAAAGAATTAGCAGCAGAAGGAAGGAGCTTTCTGATGACTACAGAGTGTACCAGCCAGCCGATCGTCCTGCAAGCAGGGAATGACCGAACTCTGGTGGGCCGCTTCAACGGGGGAACGATCTGCTCGGATGGCGGGGCCATCCTGCTCAGACAGGTTGAGCAGGCCACAGGCATCATTCGGCAGTTCGCGGCCTGCTTCACCGACCATCGTAACCCCGACCTGATCGATCACACCCTCTACGAGCTAATTGCCCAAAGGGTCTACGCCTTGGCCCTGGGATACGAGGACCTCAACGACCACGATGTGCTGCGTCAGGACCTGTTGCTGGCAGCCTTGGTGGGCAAGAAGGACCCTCACACGGAACCTCTGGCAGGCAAGAGCACCTTGAACCGACTGGAGCTGACGCCAGTCGGGGCTGACCACAACAGTCGCTACAAGAAGATCGTAGTGCATCGCCAGGATGTGGATCGGTTCTTCGTCGATGCCTTCATTCAGTCATACGATCGTCCCCCTGAGTGCATCGTCCTGGATCTCGATGCCACGGACGATCCGGTACATGGAGACCAACTGGGCAAGTTCTTCCACGGCTACTATGGCCACTACTGCTATCTACCGTTGTACATCTTCTGCGGTGATCACTTGTTGTGCGCCCGGCTACGGCCAGCGGATATCGACGGGGCCGCCGGGTCGGTCAAGGAGTTGGATCGGATCGTCACCCAGATCCGCCAGGCCTGGCCGCAGGTCCAGATCATCGTCCGGGGTGACTCGGGCTTCTGCCGGGAAGGAATCATGGCCTGGTGTGAGGGCCACCAGGTGGACTACGTGCTGGGTCTGGCCAAAAACGCACGGCTGATCCGAGAGCTTGGAGCGGAACTGGCCGAGGCCCGTGACTTAGCCAGGGTCACCGGTCAAGCAGCCCGGGTATACAAGGACTTCCAGTATCAGACCCTGGACAGTTGGAGCCACCCCCGTAGAGTCGTGGGCAAGGCGGAGGTCCTACCCCAAGGGGACAATCCTCGGTTCGTGGTGACGTCTCTTTCATCCGAGCAGAGGCAGGCCCAACCTCTATATGAAGATCTCTACTGTGGCCGTGGAGAGATGGAGAACCGCATCAAAGAGCAGCAGTTGTATCTGTTTGCGGATCGGACCAGTTGTGCGACGATGCGGGCGAACCAGACGCGGCTTTGGTTCTCATCGGTGGCGTATATGCTGATGGAGGCGTTACGTCGGCTGGGACTGAAGGGCACAGACATGGCCCAAGCGACGTGCCAGACGATCCGGTTGAAGTTGTTGAAGATTGGGGCCCAGATCCAGGTGACAGTCCGCAAGGTGTGGGTACTGTTGTCCCAGAGTTATCCGTATCAGGCCTTGTTCCGGGCGATCCACGAGAATCTTACCAGGAGCCAGAGATATCAACCGCTGCGTTGCTGAAAGGCAGGTGTTGTGTGAGGGGCATATGTCGATCGAGAAACCCGACGGAGCACGGGAAGGTTGGAGGTCTGCTCGGATGGGCCCCAACGGCAGGGTGTAGCGGGTCGAACCGCTGATCCAGCATCCGTTAGAGGGGCCCAGCAGTGCCCCAAAGGGTCACCGACTCACCGATGACGGCTGACAAGCCGCCTTCACGGCGAGCCCGGCGTCCAGCAACGGCCCCACGCCGGGGGGCTGTGAGAAATGCGGGCTAGCCCACCACTGTGATGCGGTTCTTGCCGCTTCGCTTGGCCTCCAGCATCGCGGCGTCCGCCTTCTGGAAGAGTTCGTCGACCGTGGCGCCATCCTGTGGAAAGCTGGCCATCCCGCCGCTGATGGTGAGAAGCCCCTTTCCTCTGGCGCCCAGGAACCGCCACTCGAAGCGATCGAGGGCCTCCTTGAACCGCTCCGTGATGGACACGGCCTCTGGCGGGTGTCCGGTCTTGGCCACACGCCGCTCGCTGGGCGCGGTCGAAGGATGCCTCTGACGGTCATCCCAGAAGACGACGGCAAACTCGTCTCCTCCAAGCCTGCCCACGACGTCGTGCGGACGGCAGCACCGCCGCATCAGTATCCCGATCTCCCGGAGAATCGTGTCGCCAGCCGTGTGACCATAGGTATCGTTGTAGTGCTTGAAGTCATCGATGTCATAGAGGAAGAGCGTCATCTGGGCGTTGCGGTCCGCCACATACTGGATAATCTGTTGCGAGAATTCCCAAAGATAGCGACGGTTCTTCAGGCCGGTCAGGTCATCCTCGGTGGCCAGCTTCTCCAGAATCCGGATCCTGGCCTCAGACTCGGCCATCGCAGCGGTGCCCGCCGGGGGCCGAGGACCCTGTCCTACAGGTGCGTAGGACCTGAGCCGTTGTGGTGTGGTCGGACAGATCAGATAGTCGTCGGCCCGGACCCCCTGCTCGCTGCCCAAGGTCCAGCGTCTGGCGATGGGCTCCTCCCAGATCTGGGACAGCAGGAGGACCTTGGCGTGACTGGTTTCCCTCAGGTCTCTCAGGATCGCAGCTAGCCGCCCCGCCTGCCCCCTGACCTCCACGGCGACCAGCACCACAGACCTGTCCTCTGCAGCGAGGATTCCCTCAGAGGCATCTGCGCAGACCTTGACCTCGCCGGCCTCCCTCTCGCCGGCATTGAGGAAAATGGCCTGCCTGTCCCCGATCACCAGGATCGTCTTCTCAGACGCACCAGCCTCCGAATTGTCAGTGTCCTGGGCCATATGCCAGAAGGGTCCCCTTTACGGGACTTCAGCGGATCCACACCCTGTAACCATCCTCACGAAATCGAGACGGGACTTTCTCAGCATACTCGGCTGCCGCCTGCAAATCAACCCCCACACTGGGGCCATCAGCGTCTCGGGAGGCCGGTCTGGGACTGCATCCAGGCGATCCCCTTTCGGGCGGTGGCGTTGCCTGGGTCGATCCGCAGGGCCGCCTTGAACTGCACGGAGGCCGCTTCAGACTCCCCGGCCTGGGCCAGCGCCAGGGCATAGTTCAGGCGGCTGGTGAGATGGTCGGGAAAGAGCCCCACCTCGAAGGCAAACTGGCCTGCAGCGGTCTTGAAGTCCTCCTGGTCCTGGGCGTATAGGCCATAGAGGTGGTGCAGGTGCCAATCGTTGGGATCGCGGGCGATGGCACTCGTGAGGGTGGCAGCCGCCTCCTGGACCTGGGCCTTTGTCATCTGTTGGGTCCTGCTGGCAATACTCTGATCTATGCGGGCCTGGGTCTGGCTGTGGTCGAGTTGATCCAGGAACGGCGGTTGATTGGAGGAAATGGCGTTCCCGGAGTCCATCTGCAGCTCTGTCCACGCCGTGCACCCCAGGGCCGCTGCGCATTGGGCCCGTGAAGGCGGCTCACCCAGTGCATCGGTCCCAAGTCCTGCGGCCGCGGCCACGCTGGGCAGCAGCGCGCGGGCCAGAAGATAATCGCCGGTAAACGTCAGGTGGACGTGGTCGCGAAACAGAGCCTGTCCCGGGATGCCGTGGTCGTCCGGCTGGCTGTCAGCCAAGATCCGCTGCGAGTCCACCATGACCAGTGGACCTTCACGCCAGCCTGCGGCCACCTCCCGGATGATCTGGTTGACCTTGCTGTCTGCCCGAAACGGCAAGGCGTCCAGGTCGCAGGCCAGCGAGTAGTGAAGCCGGGCCTCCTCGAACCGGCCCGTCGCGCACAGACAGCGGCCCAGCCTGAAGTGAAGCTCCGCGTACCGGTCGTCCACCTTTGCCGCAGCGCGGTATTGCTTGACCGCAGCCTCGTTCTGGCCATCGGCCTCGGCCCTGACGGCCTTGGCATACAGCGTCTCCCATTCAGCCGCCTGCGGCCCGGCCAGGTCAGGTCGGTGCAGAGAACCGAGTGGAGGGCAATTGCTCCAGTTGACTGCCACGGTGGATAGAACGATCCGCGCGCCCGCTCGCGAGGCTGACCTGCACATATCCTGAAGATTGTCACTGAAGTTCCGGTACACGGCCATTCGCCGTGGGTCGTCCAGGCCGATCCGGTACCTGCGGAAGAACTCCATGTCCTGCTTGGGCGTACTGCCGGCCTTGGCGGCCTGATGGATGCCGACCAGCCATTGACCCACGCGCAGGGACTTGAGCCGCCTGGACACCTCCATCAGGGTGCGGTACCGGTCCACAGGCCCGCAGTCCGGACCCGGGGCGTGGAGGCCGACCACCTCGTTGTTGCCCACGTAGAAGACGAACACGTCCGGTGACAAGGCGGCGCACTGCCTTGCCGCAGGCGCCAGGATATGCGAGTTGACGCCCCGCATCGCGGCGTTGACCACCTCGAAGCGATGCGAAGGGAACTGGGTGCGGAGCATGTGCTCCAGGATCCTCGGGAATCCCAGTGCAGGCTCGGGCGTACCCTGGGCTGCAGACTCGCCCATCACAAAGATCCGTGTCGTGCCGCTGACCTTGTTCACAGGGATCAGACACGGGACGATCTTGCCTGTGGCAGCGGAGCCCGAGTAGAACTGGATCAGGAACTTCTCGTTCAACGTGTAGCTCTCTCCGCCGGGTGTCTTCCTGAAGAGCACAGTCGACGAACCGTAGCCAAAGATCCACAACCCTCCCTCGATGGCCGCGACCAACAGCAGCGGGCAGACCACGAGGGCGGCGACTCGCATCAGCCAGAGCCTGCGTCCCGTGATGTGGGATCCGCAGTCCCTGGACCGCGATCTCCTCTTTGACGTCGCCATATCGGCATGCTACCAGACAGCAGTAGCTCCTACAAGGCCTGCGTGACGCCAACGTCACTGCGTTGACACCCCTGGATGGAAGTCCTATACTTGGCTTCAGTTGTGAACTGCGCAACTCCGGACGAACACGAGGTGTCATCGAGCATGGGCCCCACAACCTGCCGCGAAGGTCAGTCTGCTCGCCAAGGGCCGGCCCGCGCGCTGGTCGCGGTCCTCTTTGCGGCCCTCTTCGTCTACCTCTGGAAGGCGATCGAGCCCCACCTGCTCTACTACGGGTTCGGCGTGTTCTCGGAGTTTCCTCAGTTCTCATGGGAAACGACGTTCCTTAAGGCCCGCCTCTGTACTCCAGGTGGGCCGATCAACCTCCTGACCGGCTTTCTTGCACAATGGTACTACCAGCCGTGGCTGGGCGCGGTCATCCTCGTCACCAGTCTCTGGGTCCTGTTCGCTGGGACAAGGCGGGTCCTGCGGCGGCTCGGCCAGGGCAGAGGTCTCCTGCCGGCCTTTGCAGCCCCCCTGTTGGCTGTGATGGTCCTCAACCGGTATGACCATCCCTTGCAGGCGGTGCTGGCCGTCTCTGTCTCGGCGTGGCTGGCAGCCGTCTACCTGTCCTTGTCTGTGACCGGTGTCTGGCTTGGGGCGGTCGCTTTCGTCCTGCTCAATGGCCTCTGCTATGCCGTGGCAGGTGGGACGTCGATCGTCTTCGCCCTGACCGTGTGCCTGGCAGAGGGCCTGTCCAGGAGGCAGACGGTCCGGACGGCGACCTTCGCGGTCCTGGCCGTGGCGTCCACGCTGGTCATCGGTACAGGGGTCTTCTCGCTCGATGCAGCCCGGGCCTTCACTATCGCGACCTGCCTGGACCCTGCAATGATGGCGGGTCTCGCCAGGACGTCACGGCTGCTGATCTGGGGCCTGTACGCCTTCATCCCTCTGGCGGTGCTGGGAGTGATCGGCTGGCAGGCGATCATCCGCCGCAGTCTGGCCCGGCGGGGCAAGAAAGCCACCGCCTCCAGCCCTGCAGGCACAGGCGATCAGGGCCGGTGGCTGGCCTGGCTGCGCGACAGCCTTCCCTGGGTTGTCAGCATAGGTCTGTGCATCCTCTGTGCGCTGGACCGACAGACAGGCGCCAAGTACAGATTGGCTGTGCACGACCTTGCCCGGCGAGGCCAGTGGTCGGAGGTCCTCCGCCTCGCGGACGAGATGCGGGGACGCTGCGCCTATACGCCGGCCTGCCTCTTCGATGTGGATCGGGCCATGGCTCACCTGGGCCGCATGGGCGAGGACATGTTCAAGTACCCCCATGACATCAGGGCCCTGGCGTTCCTGGCCAGCGACGAACTGAGGCTCCAGCTCAGGTTCGCCAAGCTCTTTGACCTGCACTTTGACCTGGGCGACCTGAATGCCGCAGAGCAGGACGCCTATGAGCTGCTGGAGATACAGGGACCCAGTCCCTTCATCCTGGAGGCCCTGGCCCGCGTGCATATGGCCAAGGGCGAGCTTGCGGCGGCCCGGGTGGTCCTGAAGGCCCTGCAGAGAAGCCCTGCCTACAGGGAAACCGCGTCACGATGGCTTGAGGATATGAAGGAGCCGTTCCGGCTTGCGGCCGACGTCAACGTGGCCTCAGGGCGGAGATGGAGACGCCAGACAGACCACGAAGTCCGGCTGGTGTCCTATGATCAGATCCTCCTCGATCTTCTCCGTGACCATCCGGACAACCGCATGGCCTTTGAGTATCTGACGGCCTACTACCTCCTGCGGAACATGCGGGCAGAGCTCGCGGCCAATCTGTACCGGGTCCGGGACCTGGGATACGGCCGCCTGCCCCGCCACTATGCCGAGGCCATGGTGGTCCACACCAACCAGATCCGGCAACCCATCGACCTGCAGGGCTGGTCCATTGATCCAGGGCTGACCGACCAGCTCCGCCAGATCACTGCGACGTGGACGGGCATGGGCGGGGACAGACAGGCCGCCATGGCCGCCCTTGCCCCTCGATTCGGGGACACCTACACCTTCTACAGCATCTTCAACCTATCGGGGGTGAAATGATCGACCACCGGACGAAACCCACGTGGACCATCGGGCTCGCGGCCTGCCTGGCCCTGACCTGGCTGGCAGGCTGCAGCAGGCAGCCGGACGCCTCCGTCTTCGAGAGCCCCGTGACCCAGGCCGGAGGCGCAGAGATCAGTCCTGACTATCAGCACGTGACGATTCCGCCCAACATCGCGCCTCTGAACTTCAAGGTGATCTCCCCTGCCCGCCAGTATGCACTCAGGGTGCGCAGCACCCAGGGCAGCCCGATCGTGGTGTCCAGCCGCACGGGATGCATGAGGATCCCCATCCAGGCCTGGCGTACCCTCCTGGCGGCCAACAAAGGTCAGACGCTCTTCTTTGACCTGGCCCTGCAGCAAGAGGACGGGGCCTGGCGCCGCTGCGAGTCGATCTCCAACACGATCAGTGACCAACCCATCGACCGAATGGTCGCCTATCGCCTGTTGAAGCCTCAGTACAACTACTTCAGGGACATCGGCGTGTACCAGAGAGATCTGGAGGGCTTTGGCCAATCCCTGATCCTCCATGGCCGTTCGTTCGAGAACGGTTGCCTGAACTGCCACACCTTCGGCAACCGCGATCCCCAGCGGATGGCCCTGAGCATTCGCAGCTCGCAATACGGCAACAGTTGTCTGTGCATCGAGGCAGGACAGGTCACCAAGATCGGCACCAAGTTCGGCCATACCACCTGGCATCCGAGCGGCAAGGTGATCGCCTACTCGATGTTCGACGTCCGGATGTTCTTCCACACGGCCAGGCCGGAGGTCCACGACGTGGTGGAGATGGATTCCATGCTCGCGTACTACCGGGTGGACCAGCGCAAGGTCAAGACAGCCCCTGTCCTCTCAGACCCGGCAAGGCTCGAGACCCAGCCTTCCTGGGGACCGGACGGAAAGGCCCTCTACTTCGCCAGTGGTCCCAAGCTGTGGACGGACGTGAAGCGTATCCCGCCGGACCGGTTCGCCGAGCTCAAGTACGATATCCAGCGTGTCCCCTATGACGTGAACACCGACACCTGGGGCTCGATCGAGACGGTGGTCTCTTCAGCCCAGGTGGAAGGCAAGAGCTGCCTGCTGCCGCGGGTCTCTCCGGATGGGCGGTTTCTCCTGTTCACGGCCTGCGACTACGGCTGCTTTGCCATCTACCAGCCCAGCAGCGATCTGTACCTCAAGGACCTCCAGAGTGGCGAAATCCGCCGCCTCGAGTGCAACAGCGACGTGGCGGACACCTGGCATGCCTGGAGCACCAACAGCCGCTGGGTCGTGTTTGCCAGCAAGTCGCCCACGGGCCAGTTCACCCGCCTGTACCTCAGCTCCATCGATGACCAGGGCCGGGCATCGAGGCCGCTGGTTGTGCCGCAGGAGGATCCGGAGTTCTATGAGTCATTCCTCTATGCCTACAACGTCCCGGAGCTGATCAGCGGTCCTGTGACCATAGATCCCAGGCGACTGGCAGAGGCGGTCCGATCGACCAAGGCCGTCCAGGTGGATGCACTGACCGCGGCCACCGTCAAGGCCGATCCCTACAAGGAGACCCTGGGCCAGCGATAGGCTCGGACCATTGAAAGGTGAAACCATGAAGCCATTGACCGGTAAGGAGATGCTCCGGGTTTGCACCCTCGGCCTGGGGATGAGCCTGGCTGCAGTGGCCGGCCCGGCGCGGCCGGACGAACGCTGCGCGGTGGTCGACAGACCTGCCGCCCTGCAGCCTGACTGCAACGGTGTGGTCATCCCCCCCAACATCGCCCCGCTGAACTTCGTGATCCGGGAACGGGGCAGTGCCTACACGGTCAGGGTTCGGCCGACCAAGGGCCAGCCGTTGGAGGTCTACAGCCGGACCGGCGAGATCCGGTTCGGCCGGGCCGCCTGGCGCCGGATGCTAGCAGAGAACGCCGGCACAGAGATCTCCCTGGAGATCTACGTCTGCAACGCCGGGGCCGGGCAGAGTGACGCGTGGACACGGTTTGCGACGGTCCACGCGTCCGTCGCCAAGGAGCCCGTCGATGACTTCCTCGTGTACCGGAGGATCCGGCCCGTCCACTCGACGTACGGCGACATGGGGATCTACCAGCGGGACCTGCGGACCTTCGAGGAGAAGGTCGTTCTGGAGAACGGCCCGTTCGACCATGGGTGTCTGAACTGCCATACCTTCTGCAACAATGGAACCGGGACCAGCCTGCTGAGCATCCGCAGCCGCGTGTACGGCAGCTCCGCCATCCTGGTCGAGGACGGCGAGGTGACCAAGGTCGGCACGAAGTTCGGATACGCCGCCTGGCACCCGAGTGGAAAGATCGTCGCCTTCTCTGTCAATGACGTGCGGCAGTTCTTCCATCTGGCCAGCGACGAGGTACGCGACGTCGTGGACTATGACTCACTGATGGCCACCTATCACCTGAGCAACAAGGCGGTGCGGACAGTGCCGCCCCTGGCCAAGAAGGACCGGCTCGAAACCTACCCCACCTGGTCGCCGGACGGACGGCACCTGTATTTCTGCAGTGCGCCCAAGACCTGGAGCGACGGGCGGAGCCTCCAGCAGACCTACGATCGAATCCAGTACGATCTGGGACGGATACCCTATGACGCCAACGAGGACCGGTGGGGTGAGCCAGAGATGCTCCTGACCGCGGCTGAGACCGGCAAGTCCATCCTGCTGCCGCGGGTCAGCCCGGACGGAAGGTGGCTGCTGTTTGCGATGTGCGACTACGGCTGTTTTCCGGTGTATCGCCAGAGCAGCGACCTGTACTTGATGGATCTCCAGGCAGCTTCCGCCAGCCCCAGACCCTACCGCCGGCTGGACATCAACAGCGACGCGAGCGAGTCATGGCATAGCTGGTCGAGCAACGGACGGTGGATCGCCTTCAGCAGCAAGAGGCTCAGCCGACTGCTCACCCGGACCTACCTGGCCTACGTCGACGAACAGGGACGGGTACACAAGCCAGTCCTGCTGCCCCAGGAGGACCCTGCGTTCTATGAGTCGTGCCTTTGGACGTTCAGCGTGCCCGAGCTCGTCACTCAGCCGGTGAAGGCCAGGAAGGAAACCTTGGCCAGGGTCGTCCGGGGCTTGGACCAAATCGACGTCAAGATCCCGGTGACCATGGCCACGCCCAAGGTGGACACGACGATCCCGCAGCACGATTCGCCCGTGCAGACGGGCAGGCGGTAGGCCCACGGCCTGCCTCTGTCACACCACAGTTCCAGGAAGGAAGGACCTCCCATGGCAGTTGTCGAAGAGAACGTCGGGTCGAATGCCGCGAAGAGGGCACACCTCTGGCCTGCCCTCGGAGCGGCCAGGTCCGCAGTGTTCTTCGCGTTCGTCTATCTGTACCTGAGCCTTGAGATCAATCTGCGGCTGATCTACCACGGCAGCGGGCTGATCAACAACTTCCCGACCTTCTACACGGGCTGGGACTTCCTGCGCAGCCAGACCCTGCATCCTGGCGGCCTCGTGGAGTATGTCTCCGCCCTTCTGGCCCAGCTCTTCTACCATCCCTTGGCCGGCGCCGCCGTGGTGACCTGCCAGGCCTGGCTCATCTGGCTGGCCACAGACATCTATCTGAGGGCCATCGGCGCACCGCGGCTCCGCTGGCTTCGCTTCCTGGGGCCCCTGGTCCTTCTGGCGATCTACTCGCAGTACACCTTCCATCTTCCTGAGACCCTCGGCTTCATGGTCGGCCTGTTGGCCGCGGCCCTGTTCCTGAGATGGGCGAGTCCCGCCAGGGCGGTCGCTATGATAGTCTTCCTGGTCCTGACCGTCGCACTCTATGCCGCCGCAGGAGGCACGGTCCTCCTGTTCGCCTTCCTCGCTGGGGCAGGCCGGATCATTGCCGACCGTCAGTACCGCCAGGGACTCCTTTATGCCGCAGTGGGACTGGCCCTCCCCTACCTCCTTGGAGTCCTCGTCTGCAACGACCGTCCAGCAGACGCCTACGGCGAGCTGCTGCCCTGTTTCTGGCGGCTGTCCGACTCAGACTCCGCCAAGCTGATGATGAACGCGGTCTTTGTCCTCTACCTGATCCTGCCCGTGACCCTCTGCCTGCTGGCCATCTGGAGACTCGTTGTAGCACGCGACGGGGTCCAGAGGGACAGCAGACCTGTTCGTAAGAGGAAGGGCAAGGCCGATGCCCCGGCCCTCGACCGCCGGCCGGGTGTGACGACGTGGATCGCCGAGACGCTGGGGCTGGTGGTCCTCACTGCCTCAACCCTGGCGATCTACCATGACTCCAGGCAAAAGGCCCTCTTCCAGGCAGACTACTTCTCGAGGAACGGCATGTGGAGCCGCGTGCTCGACCTGGGCAGACGGTTTCCCTATCACTATCTGCTCTGCCACGCCACGTACCGGGCCTTGTACCACAGCGGCCAGTTGGGTGATACCATGTTCCGCTATCCGCAGGACCCCAACGCCCTGCTCATGACCGGCAAGGAGGCGATGTGGCAGAAGGCAGACACCCGCATAGACCTCGGTCTGATCAATGAGGCTGAGAACGCACTGAACATCTCGGTCGAGACGTTTGGGGAACGGCCCCTGCTCCTGCAGCGACTGGCCCTGATCTGCATGATCAAGGGAGACCTGGACACCGCCGCTGTCTTCACGCGGGCGATGGGCAAGATGCCGTTCTGGCACAACACGGCCCAAGGCTGGCTCGCACGCGTGGCGAGCGACCCCAACCTCTCCAAGGCTGCCGACGTCCAGGCCCTGCGAGCAGTCCGGCTGAGGCAGGACTCCGTCACGCCCATGGACACCCTCGCCGAGCTTCTGGCTGAGAACCCCACCAACCGGATGGCCTATGAGTACGGCATGGCCTGGCTGCTCCTCAAGAAGGACCTCACGGGCTTTGCCGAGACCTTCAACCGATACCACTTCCACAACGCATCGCGGCTCCCCAAGCACTACGAGGAGGCGATCCTGCTCTGCACAGCCCTGAAATTGGGCAGCGTGGACCTCCAGGGACAATCCGTGAGCCAGGCGTGTATTGCTCGGCTCTCCGCCTGCACGAAGGCCCTCCGGCAGTATGGTGGAGACGTGGCAGCCGCGAGGCTAGGCCTCAGGCAGGCCTTCGCAGACACGTACTTCTACTACTTCTTCCTCGAAGGATCGGGGCCACCAAAGAAGGCGGTCATTAGGCAGTAGTATCGTTTGGTCTGCTACCAAGAAAGAGGCGGGGTCCACACCGAAGTGTGGACCCCGCCAAGAGATCACTGGCCAGCAGACAGCCGCGGCTACGCCTCGTCAGACTTGCCGGCCTTGTTCCGCCTTGTGTGCTAATTCCTGATCAGGCGGATGTCATCGATATACACCTTGCCAGAGCCACCGGCCCTGGGGGCACTGGGGCTACCCACGCCGAGCGTGAGCTTCTGGATACTGCCCATGTTGACGCCTGTGAACTGGCTCAGCGGAATCTGCCACTCCTGCCATGCGCCCGTGGAAATCACGCTCGCGTCAGGATTGCTGATCACCATGCTCTTGCCGGCCTTATCCTGGACTCCCACGTAGAAGGTCTCAGGCGTGTTGCCGCCGAGCTGAGCGGTACCGACCTCGGCGACCTGCCAAGATCCGGACACGCCGCCTGTAGTCGAGACATTCGTGAATTTGGCACTGCAGAGAGCACCTGCCGCATGGCTGGTTACCGCCAAGCCGATCAACACGTCATTGGCCATGGTGATTGTGGCCGCAGTGGTCGGCACGATATCCGTCCACGCCTTGCCGTCTGAAGAATACTGGGCCGTAAAGCTGGTGCCGTTTCGCGTCAGCTTGACCCACTGCGGTATAGGCGTATTGGCCACATCCGTACTTTGGTTGGTGGCGGTGTCCGCGGTGTTGCGATACTGGAACGAGACACCATGGGTGACCGTGGGCGTCACTGCAGTGATCGCATGCATGGATCCGCCGGAAACCGTTTCACGGATCATCACGCCTGCCTTGGCCCATTCGTTCGTGGTGGTAACGCTCTCCACCTTGGCCACGATCGAGCCGTTGCCCTTGAGGGTCTTGTACACGAACCTGAACTGGTCAGAGGCGTCCCAGATGTCCGTGCCTGTGCCATTCATGAGAATGGTCCCCGGCGTCGTCTCGAGGAAGCCCGGTGCGTCGCCCCTCATGTACACCACCAGGGTATTGACGCCGCCTCCGGTCCAGTTAGTCCCTGCAGACCAAGTCCGCTGGGTCTCTGAATAGAATGGGCTCTTCGTGTTGTCGAACCGCAGCGGCATCGACGAACCGCCGCGCGTGACCGTCTTCTCTGCAAACGGAGCAGAGTCATTTCCGACTGTCGAACCCGTGCCATTGCCACTGGCGCCGGCGATGCTGCAATCGGGGGTTGCCGAGTAGCCGAAGCCATCGACCCAGGCGAAGAAGATCCTGTTGCAGACGTTGTCATAGCTATCGAAGTTGTCCACGACTGCGTAGGCAATGGTCGTAAAGGACCAGACCTCGCCCTGCCAGACCTTGGTGGCAGCCGCGTCGTTCACCTCATTGACCTTCCAGTAGTAGGTCCTTCCGTAGTCGAGATTCAGGCTGGTCAGGTCGAAGCTGTGACCCGTGACTGCCTTGGACGCCACGGTCTCATTGGCCACGGCGTTGGCATCCGCGGAGATGTACAGACTGTGGCTGACCGCCTCGCGTCCGGGCCGCCAATTGAGGGTTGCGCCAACCGCCACGTCTCCGCCGGCATTGGCCGGACTGGGCTTGAAGGCCTGCACAGGCACGTAGAAGAACCGGACCTCGCTGAGCCCCGCCTGCTTGGCGGTGTCTGCCCAGTTGCTGTTGATGGTCAGCTTGACGAACTTGGCCGACGCACCGCCAAATGCCACGGTGGTGTCATGCGGATAGGGCTCTTCGCCCAGGGCCTGAGTGAATGCAGGCACGCCATCCAGCTTCGTCCAGGTGGTGCCATCCGTCGAGTACTCGACCGTCACGTCTTGGGCGCCGAAGCCGACCGCCTGCTCAACGGCCTGGTTGGAGTTCCAGACCCACATCTCGTGAAGCTTGTAGACCTTGTCGAACTCGTACTGGATCCAGACCGGAGGCGTGGTTTGCTTCTTGCTCAGCCACATCGTCGAGGCGGAGACGCCGTGACCGTCAGTGGCGAGATCCATGCCGGAGCCATCGATCGTCTTGTCAGGTCCCATGGTCGACGCAAGCGAGCTGGAAGCAGTGGCCTTGGTGGGCCTGACTGCATAGCCGTAGGTCTCGGCCGTAAAGCTCCAGATCTTGCCCTTGTACACGAAAGAATCAGGCGCCGCATTGACCTCATCGATCCTCCAATAGTAGGTCTGGCCGAAGTCCAGCAAGCCGGCAGGATCGAACGCGGTGGTGGCCTGCGAACTCACGAGCAGGGCACTGCCCTTCTCCGCGTTGGTGACGTCATCCAGGTTGGTCCCCATGTAGACGTCGTGTGTGGCCGCGAACTTCCCGGTGGTCCAGGACAGAACAGCGTCTCTCGGGATATCCGTCTCTCCGTTGATCGGGGAGGGTCCGCCTGCGAGCGTGGGAGTCGGAGGGATGTTCGTGATCGCGTCGCCCAGGAAGTCGGGAGCTGCGATGTCCTGGCTGAGCCCCGGGCCAGTCCAGCCAACGCCCATCTGGTTACCGCCGGTTCCCTGCTGGTAGAAGCACATCAGGGCGTAGACGTTGCCCTTCTTCAGTTGGATCGGCGCGGAGTGCTGCGCCGGGTACTTCGTCCACTGTGCGACGTTGGTCCAGCCGTCTACGTACGCCACTTCCACAGCGTGCATCATGTCCTCATCCGGGCTGAGATAAACCATGCCGTAGTCGTCGGAGTAGTAATGGAACTGGTAATCGCCCGTTGCGGGCGCGGTGACCCAGCCCCACGCCTTGAACACGTAGTTGTCGCCCCACTGAGTATTCTGGAACGAGTCAGGAATAGTGCCCTCCACGCTCGGGGTGGGCACAGGGTTCACCAGACTGTCGGGCACCGTCCCACCCATGAACGTAATGATGCCCGGCCTACTGGCCGTGATCGACTGGTTCCACCTCTGATAGGACATGATGGCAGACGCCGACGTCGCAAACAGCGCAACGCAACCGAGCATCGCCAGAAAGATGTGTTTTCTCATGGTGCTTTCTCCTTCTCTCAGACTCATACGTTACTGCTAGCCTTCACATTGAGCTTCAATCCCTGACCCGCCCGAACCGCCGAGCAGACAGTACACGACTTTTCGCACCGCGCAACAAGTCCTTTCCAGAATCGGCTCGTTCACCTCCTTCCTGCAAAAATTCCCCGTCCCAAGGGAATGGATGTGAGGATTCTGTCGTGCCATGGGATCACATACCCAGGTCCTCCTCTTTGCCATGGGCTCGGCAAGGCGACACGCAGCATCACGGCCTCCACGTCACACCAGACAATGCCACTCTGTGCCGCCGCAGCACTCTGCGCCGCCCGCGCCAGTGCTGGGGCTGCACTGTATAGTCCGAGAAAATCGCAGCAAATCACAATATTTGTACCAAAGTGGCCGGAGCGATGCAACGTCTTTCCGGTACTGCCTGCCACAAGCCTCTCTGGCAGTGAAGCCCCCCGGCACGGCTACCTACCGCTGACCCTGGTCTTCCTGCGGCCATCGAGATGGAGACTCAATATGTAACGCCTTTATTTGCAGTAGTTTAGGGACATTGACGAGCGTGCTATGGCCGCCCCACCGCCGGAACACCACCCAATCAGCCGGGGACATGGCGTTACACGTCTATCTCGCCGCCAAGCCCGAAATCCCCATGTGGTCAAGGCCCCCACGGTCTCCCACGCCAAGGTGTGGCCGCCCCGCACGGCGCGGACCCGGGACCAGTGCCTCGGCGACGGGGCGTTTTCGAGCGAGGTAGGATCAACGTGGAAGACGGGGCCCAGTCCAGACCCAGGCCTACGGAGACGGTGGCTCAAAGCGGTAGCCGATCTCCCGCACCGTGTGGATGAAGATCGGGCTGGCAGGATCGGGTTCAATCTTGTTCCGGAGAGTAGTGACAAACCGGTCCACGCTTCGCGGCCCGGCGAAGCAGTCATAGCCCCAGACCCCATTGAGGATCTCGTCCCGCGTCAATGCCCGGCCCGGCCGCTTGACCAGGAACTCGAGCAGTTGAAACTCCTTGGGCGACAGCTTGATCTCCTCACCCTTGCAGACCAGGCGTCTGGCCCCGAGGTCCAGACAATGGTCGCCAAACTGGTACTCCGCCTTGTCCCCCTGCCTTCGCCGCCTGAGAAAGGCCTCTGCCCGGGCCAGCAGTTGGCGGATGCTGAAGGGCTTCGTGACGTAGTCGTCCGCGCCCAGCCGGAGCCCCAGGATGACGTCCGAGTCCTCACCCTTGGCCGTCAGCATGATGATGGGCATGTCGAGCTTCTCTTTCCGGACAAGCTGGCAGACCTCATAGCCGTTTATCTTGGGCAGCATGATGTCGAGGATGATCAGATCAGGCTTTGCGTCCAGGGCCTTGTTGAGGCCCGCCTCACCGTCCGCCGCACACAGGACCTTGTACCCGGCAAACTCGAAGTTGTCCTTCAGGCCCCGCAACATGGTGGGGTCGTCTTCAACGATCAGGACGGTCTCCATTCTCTGCTGCTCCTCTGCTCGACGCGGTCCACCATGACCTGCCTGCCTTGACCGGTCAGCCGGCTGCACGGAACCCACAGCCGGCCCTCGCCGTCACATCTCACTGTAAGGTCCTGGACCTTCTTCTTAGGTCGCCCCCCACCTGGTTGGAACGTCAGCGCACGCGGGTCGGCAGCCGGACGGTGAACGTGCTGCCCTGACCCACCTTGCTGTCCACGCCGACCGTCGCGTGATGAGCGTCCGCAATGAATCTTACTATGGCCAGGCCCAGGCCACAACCTCCCGCCTTGCGGGACAGGGTCTGGTCTACCTGGTAGAACTTCTCGAAGATCCGCCGCATAGACCGTCTGGGGATGCCCACGCCGTTATCCGAGACACTGAAGTACACCGCGTGATCTCCAGCCCAGACCCGTAGCGAGATCTCCTTGCGATCCCCTGTGTACTTGCAGGCGTTGTCCAGCAGGTTCACGAGCACGGTGACCAGGGCGTCGTGATCGGCCATGACCATGGGCAGGTCCTTGTCCATGTTGACCTGGAACTGGCAGTCCGCCATGCCGAACTTGGTCTTCACGGCCTCCACCGCATCCTGGACGACCAGGGCCGGATCCGTGGGCACCAGGGCAAACGCCTGCTTGTTGCGCTCCATCCGTGAAAAGGTCAGGAAGTTGTCGATCAGCCCTGTCAACCGGAGGTTCTCCTTGGCGATCAACTGCAGGTACTCTGCGGCCTGCCCGCTATCCCTGGTGTGGCCATCGATCAGGGTGTCCACCAGTACGCGCATGGAGGCCAGGGGAGTCTTCAGCTCGTGGGTGACCGTGGCGATGAAGTCGTTCTTCAGACGATTGAGGCGGATCTGGCGATGGATCGCCTGCGTGGAGACTGCGGCAGCCGCCACGATCAGGACGATCACCAGGGTGCCGATCCAGATGTAGAGGGCCTGTTGTCTGCGGGCCGCCTCCGTGAACAGGGAGTCGCCCTTGAAGAAGACATCGATGCCCCAAGCCGGCAGAAATCCGCCCACCGCGTAGGTCCCCAGGATCATCGCGTCGCCGTCCACGTCACGGTCCGGCTGGCCCTTCTCGTCGACGAAGCGGAAACTCAGACTTTCGCGAAGGTCCTGCCGGATGAGCCGGGTCAGGCCCTCGGTCAGGTGCGTCTTGTCGAAGATCAGGAGAAGGTGGTTGCCTCCCTTTTCGACACGAAGACCCCAGAAGCCCTCCGCCTGGAGCCGCTTCACCTGGCCCCCAGACCCGCCGGCAGTCCCTCCTCCCAGGGCCTCCGCTACGGATATCTGCTCCGAGATCTGCATGGATAGGAGCTCCGCCTCGTGGAGTGCCCGGGCCATCCGGACCTGCTGCAGGAGCGGGCCCCGTGCCAGATCCTGCGGCAGCAGGTCGATCGCCTTGGCCAGCGCAAAGGCCCGGGTCCGCGAGGTCAGGTCCAGGGCCTGGTAGTCCAGGGCCTCCTGGAAGAACTCCTTGGCCTTCTCAGGGTACTGCGGCAGGCCGGAGCCGGCCATGATCTGGACCGACTCTATCCGAAGATTCACCAGCAGGGTGGCGAGGTGAGAATCGGGACTCTTGAATTCCGCGAGGGTCTGCTGGGCCAGGATCGCAGCCTGGCGGGCCTGCCCGATCTTGGCCAGGCACCGCACCGCCCCCACCGTGGCAGACACCTGCACCGTGGGATCCGGACCTCGCAGGGCCAGCCGCTGGTACAGGGTGGCCGCCTCCGAGAGGTTGCCCTGGACATACTCCGCCTGCCAGGCCTCCTGGAAGAGGTCTGAGCGATCCGCCGTGTTGGCTTGGGGTGAATCGGCGAGGTCAAGCCGGGGATACACCACCTGGCCCGAGGGGTCACAGACCATCATCGCCTGGATGCGGAAGGGATGGTCCGGATCATTGGCCTCCGGCGGCGTGGCGATCAGCGTCCTGAAGATCTCGATAGGATCAGTCGGTAGATCCCTGACCAGCCGCTCCACGGCAGCAGCCCACCGCCGCTCTGTGTTGGCACGAGTGTCCGCCAGGGTCGCCCGGTAGGCGTCGACGAGCTTCTGTCTGACCGCCAGCCGCTCGTTGCGGACCGCCTGGGTCATGAACCACAAGAGACACACGGTGGGCAGCATCACCACCGCTATCGGAAGCAAGGCCACCCACCGCTGCGTCCCCAAGGACGAATGCATTGTCGGGATTCTCTGATTCGTCAATCCACCGGTGTCCTTTATACTTCAGGAATCCATGCCGCCTTGAGGGCCGGCGTGACCGCACTACGGCATCAGCGAAGCGACGCCAAAGGCCGCAGGAACTTGGTAGGCGTTGTCCTCTTCGGCGTTCCAGGCAAGCTTGTGGTCTCGCTCGCCGCCGCCATCGTCGTCACTGAGCTGGACGTCGAGACCGAGCGCAGTCCCGGCACCCGGCTGCTTGACACCCAAGGCGGTCCAAGGATAGGCAGCCTCCAGGCGATAGCCCTTGTCCGTCTTGACGAGGGCGTACTTGACCCCGTCGGTCTTCTGATGCCGCGACTCGCCCATCGAGGGCGAGGTGGGGTCCCAGTCAAAGTGGTATTGGTAGTCATCGTCGTCATAGCTGCCGGACTTGCTGTTGTCCGCGTCGAGGAAGACCTCCACGGAATCATCCTTCCAGTGCTCGCTGGAGTCGTTGCGGAGGTCGTCATCGAGGACGTCGACGAGCAGATAGAGCCCGTCCTTGTCCCACAGGGCCTTGAACGAGGCCGAGCAGTCCTCAGGGCCGGAGACGGGCTGATAGTAGCTGTGCCCAAGCGTGTAACTCTGGGCCTTGTCCCACACCTCATCGGCCTTGCCGTCGATCACCGGACTCGCGGCAGCCTGGCTGACCTCGGCACACTGCGCAGGCGGCCGCGATCCCTCGGAGTCGCCTCCCCAGGCCCGTCCGCCCTGCGACTGCATGGCCTGGTTGATCTGCATGATCGGGCCGATCACCTGATTGAGCGGCGGGAGATTGTCCACCGCGACCCTCACGGACAACTGATTGACCTGTTCGGCGGTACTGGCCTGGATCAGGGTCTTGTCGCATGCCAGTGCCAACTGCGATACCGCCTGACGAATGGGGCTGTTGGGCTCTGCCGGAAGGGACATGTGGGCTGCGACCATGCGGATCACACCGCCGTGGTTGACCAGGATCACCTTGCTGGTCGCTGGAGCGAGGGCATTGACCGGCTTGCTCAGGGCCCCTGCCCTGCAGACCGACCGTCCGCTCTTCTGTGCCCCAATGGCGGCCTCCACCACGGCCGGATTGAGCGACAGGACCGTGGTCTTGCCGGCCTGGTTCATGTGGCAATACAGGGTCTTGCCGTCGGCCAGGCCGATCTGGTATCTGCCGGGCACGGACTCGGCAGTCTGCTCCTGCTGGCTGCCGGCGATCAACTGGGCCACACCCAGGAGGGTCGAGAGTATCTGACGGGTCTGCTGGGGATCGTGGCTGGTCACGGTCAGCCCCACACACTGCGCGATCAGCGGCAGACCTTGCGACGACTGGGCGCCCTCGGGCGCAGGCAGAGCGAAAAGCGTCACCTGTTCAATGTTGCCGTAGATCTCGCGGCCGAGGTCCAGGCCGGTCAGATGCTGGAGCCGCTGCGAGGCGGCCTTGGCCTGGGCCGACTGCGGATCTGCCAGCGCGAAGCTCAACAGGCCGATGGCCTCGGACGGGACGGACTCCAGCGCCGCCTTCTGGAGGTTCGGCGTGCGCATGAAGTCATAGGCCAGGCAGCGGTGACCGTCCTTCAACTGGAGATTGCTGTCCACGGAGACTCCCTGCCCATTGAGGGCCACCTGCACGGTCAGATCATCGATACCGTTGAAGTCCACGAAGCCATCCGCGGTGCGGATCTCCTGGGGCATCTGGCCGTCCGGGAAGAGCTTGCCGGCGCCCTTGTAGAGCTGGTCCACGTTGACCCAGACCGTCAGCATGTTGACCTGGCGGGTATCCTTGCCCAGCTTCGAGAAAGAGCCCGTGCTCGTGGCCAGGGACGGCTCCCGGATCGATCCCTTGTGCCGCTTGACCGACCACCGGAGCTGCTCCAGGGGATAACCGATGATAATCACGTTCTCGTCGTAGGCCGCATACGCTGACTTCTGGATGGAGTAGGTCTCCATTCCTTCGATCGGATCGACCCTCTGGCCCGCCATGCCCAGGGCGGCGAGCAACAGCCCCCGCAGGGCGTCACTCTTGCCCGGATACAGCACGGCCACAAAGGGCGGGTTGTTCTGCGACAGCCCGGTCACGCCGACTGCCATACCCCGGATCTTCTTGAACTCGGCCATCATGGCGGGGTTGAACAGGCTGCCGAGAAAGTCCGGTCCGCCGCCCTGGCCCGCCCCTCCCACGGCCGCCAGTGGGTTCTCGAACGGCGTGCCCTTGAGCAGATTGAGGATCGTCTCGATCTGCCGGCCGGGACTACCCAGCTCCAGGTACGCAAGGGTCTGCGGAGGCATCAGGGACGACAGATCCACGACGGTCAGGTCTTCGAGCACGGCCCTGGCCTTGTCGATGACTGCGGTCTGATCCGCGAAGTCCGCCAGGAGTTTCTCCAACGTCGTCCTCGCGGCCTGCTCGTCCCGCTTCTTGAGGAAGCACATGGCCTTTCTGTACATGGCCTGCGCCACCGTGGGCCGCCCGCTCGAGCTGGCGCCAATGACCTGGTCATAGACCTTCACGGCCTTGTCCAGGTCCCCCTCGATTTCCTCGGCGTAGTTTCCATCCTGCAGTAGCTCGGCTGCGGATTTGGCCGCCGCGCCCGCGGGAACCACCCAGACCCCCAGGGCCAGGCAGGCCGCCGTGACGATTGCGATCTTCTTGGTCATACCGTGCTCCTTTCATTCACCAGCTTAATCGGAAGTGTGTTCACCACAAGGTGAATTCTGGAGTACCCCTGTTACGGTTGTGTTACCGGTTGGTGTGATTTAGGCCACACACGTTGAACAGGCAGTAGAACGTGTAGGTGTCCCCATACCGCCCTGCCAACGCCTCGAACGCTGCTTGGTTGTCCCCTTGGGACTTCTGCACGACGGCACTGATGTCCCTGGCGTCCCTGAGCACGTCCGGCTCAAGGGTCCAACCCTGGGCATCCACGGCCGTCCGGGTCTCCAGGGAATGGACCAGCAAGGCCTCGGCCACGTGACGCGGAAGCCGGGTGTACCCCAGGGACCGAAGCATCGGTAGACAGGCCGCGATCTCGGCCCGCTGGCCTTTGAGCAGGGTGTAGCCCATCAAGTACTCGAACGCGAGACGATTGCCTGGCGAGTCGTGGAGCAGCCGCTTTAACGTCGGTTCAAAGGCGATCCCTTTCACTGCAGCATCACCGGCCAGCGCCTGCCTTCGCCACGCCTGGACCTGCGGGTCCGCCTGGATCGCAGCGGCATCTCCGATGATCCGCTGCCACCGTCGTGAGTACGGCCCGCTTCCGGCGTACCGGCGAAGGGCCTTGAAGAAGACCTCCGCCGCCTCATCCTGGCCTTTGGCCAGATGGATCCTCACCAGGGCCTCCAACACGTAGGGCGAAGGACCGTCGTGGTCGAGCAGTTCGTAGGCGTTCTTTTCAGCCGCATTCAGATAGCCCAGGTCCAGGTACAGTTCCATGGCCTTCGAATGCTGGAAGCGGCCCGCCATGTCCCGGTAGCTCATGAAGAGCGAGTCAATGCCTTCCTGGGGATAGGCACACAGCTCATTGGCAAGACGTCCCCTGTGTGCCAGGGCCCGATCGATGTCGAAGACGCCGGACCTGGTGAAAGACCCCTGCCCCCGCAACCGTCCAGCCAGGCCGAGGACCCGGTCCCAGTCCGCGTGCTGCGAGAGGAAGTGCAGTTGTCGCTCGGCACGGATGGGGTTCCGTGAAGCGGCCAGGCACAGGATGGCGACCGCACAGATCAGGCCGCCCCTGATGCCCGACCACCACCCACCGCCCAGCCCGCCCTCTGCATCGCCGGAAACCGCAGGCCTGCGAAACACACGGCTCCGGCACGCGGCGGCCGCGACGATGATGCCGGGGACGACGCCATACAGGATCCCGGCCAGAAGTCCCGACAGCGGGGAGAACTCGGCGAGGCGAGAGGGGCTCCATGGCGAAGCGACGATGCAGGCGGACCGGAGATCCAGAGCGAAAACGAACCGGCCAAGGACAAGGCCCACCGCGCAGGCCAGTCCTCCCAACACGACCGCCTCGCGGATCCTCCGCCGAATGAGTGCCTCGCTCAGGCCCACCGTGGCAGCCCCAAGGAGGGCCGACGCCCCAGCCAGCCCATAGGCCACGACAAACAGGATCGTGAACACGGCCATCCGTCTCGACGCGGTGCCCCCTGCCCATGCCTCGTACGCCACGACCATCCACACCGAAAGCGTGACCGCCAGCAGGTCGGGCAGGGGATTGTCGTACTGGCTGTAGATCGTCAGCGCGACGATCAGAGGGGCCCAGGCCAGGTCCCTGACCGCCGGGGCATCAAGTGACCTGAGAAGCTGCCGGGTTCCCACCAGGAGCGAGGCCAGCACGACCGTGAGGATCAGCGCCCCCAGCCAAGCGATGGCATAGGTCTGCGCCAACAGAGCCGCTAGAGCCCCCAGTGTCCCGCCGGGCTCAGCCAGTGCGTCTCTCAGGAAGGAGGCATCGAGGGAGAAGACCGGAAAGGCCGAGAACACGCCGAAGCCGTAGTATAGCAGAGGCGTTTGGATGATCTTCCACAGGACCGCGAAGAGCCCCAAGAGGAGGACTCCCTGGAGTCCACGCTCCAATCCTTGACGATCTGGTCTGGTCTTGCGGGCCATCATCCGTGTCAGGACCTGCGAACCCTTCGGAATCTCCCATGGGGGAAGATCCTATAGGTGATAAGGTATGTGAAAGGAGAATGCAAGTGGCGGCCAGAAAAACGTTGGCTCTGGATGTTGTAGCAGTAAGATGGGCAAAGGGCGTCACCCTGGTGTCTCCGCAGAGCAGAGCACGGACGCCCGTGGAAAGACGATCGAGATCAGCCATGGATTGGATCCTCCAATGAGCGTGTACCTAGCCCTGGCCACGGGCCTTTTCGTGTGGACGGCCGTGACCCCCGCTGCCACGGCCTTAGACCCCCAGGCGGGCTGCAGCCCCGGGTCTGCCATTCACGTGGACAAGCCTCCTCGGATCTCACCGGACTACGTGGACGTCACCATCCCCCCGAACATTGCCCCGCTGAACTTCGTCATCCATGAGCCGGGCCAGCGGTACCTCGTCCGGATACAGTCGACCCAGGGCAGGCCTATCGAGATCGCCAGCAGGTCAGGCGCGATCAGGATTCCGCCACGGCAGTGGTCCGCCCTCCTTGCCGCCAACATCGGCAAGCCCCTGCTGCTGGAAGTGAGGATCCAGGACAAGATGGGGAGATGGAGTCAGTACCAGACGGTGCCCAATACGATTGCCGCAGAGAAGATCGATCGCTATCTGGTGTACCGATTCATGATGCCGTCGTCCTACTTTCCCAAACGCATGCAGATCTGCCAACGAGACCTCGAGGGTTTCGGCGACCGGGTGGTCCTGGACACCCGGTCCTACGGCAATGGCTGCGCCCATTGTCACAGCTTTGCGGCCAACGCCCCCGATCCCATGGTCCTCGGCATCCGCAGCACGTCCTTCCCCAGCGCGACCCTGGTTGCACGCGACGGACAGGTCGACAGGATCGCGGCCAAGTTCGGCTACACGGCCTGGCACCCCAGCGGCCGCGTCATCGCCTATTCCATCAATGACGTGAGGCAGTTCTTCCACGCCGCAAGCACGGAGATCCACGATGTGGTGGACATGGACTCGGCGATCGTCTATTACGACTTGGCGGCCCACCAGATGCGGACAGTCCCGGCCCTTTCCGACAAGCAGCGTCTCGAGACCTATCCCGCATGGACACCCGACGGCAAGATGCTGTACTTCTGCAGTGCTCCCCTCTCCTGGACGGACAAGAACACAGTGCCGCCCAGGCAGTACAAGCAGATCCGCTACGACCTCATGCGGATCGGCTATGACGTCGACGCGGATACCTGGGGGCCGCTGGAGACCGTGCTGGCTGCCCAACAGACCGGACATAGCATCCTGCTGCCTCGCCTTTCGCCCGATGGCCGTTTCCTGCTGTTCTGCATGGCGGACTACGGCTGCTTCCCGATCTTCCTGCCCAGCAGTGACCTCTATCTGATGGACCTGCGGACGGCCAAGGTCGAGAAACCCCCGATCAGCAGCGACGCTGCCGAAGGTTGGCACGCCTGGTCGAGCAACAGCCGCTGGATCGTGTTCAGTAGCAAGAGACAGGCCGGGCTGTTCACGCGGCCATGCCTGAGCCACGTCGATGAGAAAGGCACCCTGAGCAAGCCCTTTGTCCTGCCCCAGGAAGACCCGTCCTTCTACGAGTCCTCCTATTTTGTATACAGCATGCCTGAATTTCTCGTCAGACCCATCACCGTCACGCCTCAGGCCTTGCTCAAGGCGGTGCTCGGTCCAGCCGAGATCAGCGTCAATGCGGTCACGGGAGCCACTCCCAAACCCGCCGAGACCTACACCGGAGGACAGGGGATCGTGCAGTAGCGGTAGGGCTCGCCTTGAAGAGCAGGGGCCCATAATGTACAATGACCTCATACCGTCTGCCGCGGTGCAGTGCGGCCCCCTGTGGGCCGCCGTTGGGTTCGATGCATTCGGATCGAGGAGATTTCATCCCGTGTCGGTTTTCCCACTGGCCACCGGCCAACGATGTTCACCCTCAGCCAAGGGAGGCGGGTCATGAGAAGAGCGGCAGAGGGCTTCTTGTTGGGAGCGTTGCTGTTCGCCTCCGTTCGGGCTTCGGACTGGCAGGACAGAGGCTACCTGTACCTGTCGCCCAGGCCCGAGGCCGAGTTTGTGGCCCCCCAGGCGACCGTGTTGATACGGTTTGAGGGGATTCTACCCGGTGATCTCGCCAACCTGGACACCTTCATCCGGGTGGAAGGGGCGGTCAGCGGCGCCCATGCCGGACAGACCCGGATCGCCGCGGACCACAGGACTATCCTCTTCGAGCCGGCGTCGGGCTTCCAGACTGAGATCGTCACGGTCACCCTGGCCCCTGAGACCCTTCCGGGCGTGCCACAGGCCGCATCGCCCTATACCTATCGTTTCTTTGTCGGCCGGCCCTCAGACCAGCCGGCATCACCGGTGACACTGCCTCCCAAGGTGCAGGACGCGTCAGCCGCGACGACCCCGACTGCCCGGCTCGCGACCACGATCGCCACAGAGGCCTCCTCTGGCGGGCCCCGTATCCTCGCCAATGGCGTGTCCGTACCGGGCGACTTCCCCCGCCCCGTGATCACGGTCAACAAGTCGCCCTCCCCTGGGTACCTCTTCGTGGTCAACCGCGGCGAGGGCGCATCCGTGTACACGATGATGCTGGACAACCGGGGTGACCCTGTCTGGTACCGCCGCGGCAATGGCGGCCAGTTCAAGGTCCAGAGTAATGGGGTGATCACCTCGGAGGGCTTCACGGGCGTGGACAAGAACTTCAGGTGGGTCGCCGATTACCACGCCGTGCAGGGCTACGTGACCGACGACCATGATCTCCAGGTCCTGGAGGACGGCCGTTACCTGGCCATCGGCCTCCGCGACCAGGCCGTGGACATGAGCCGGTACGTCGTCGGCGGAGTGGTCAACGCCTTGATCCACGAGACCTGCCTGCAGGAGTTCACTCCAGCGGGCGAGATGATCTTCCAGTTCAGGGCCTGGGATCACTACGCCATCAGCGACCTCGACGCTGGGGTCGAGGATCCCACGGCCGCGACCGTGCGGTTCCCCCACTTCAACTCAGTGGATGTGGACGATGACGGTCATCTTCTGTTGTCGAGCCGCCATATGAGCGAGATCACCAAGATCAACCGCGCAACGGGCGAGGTCCTCTGGAGACTGGGAGGCAAGCGCAGCGACTTCGGCTTTGTCGGAGATCCGCTCAGGGGCTTCTGCAATCAGCACTCGATCGTCGCCCTGGGCCGTGGCCACTATCTCCTCTTCGACAACGGCAATGGCCACACCCCGCCGGTCAGTCGCGCCGTTGAATACAGCCTGGACATCGAGAAGAAGACCGCCGCGCTGGTGTGGGAGTTTAGGGACACACCGGACAAGTACACCGGCTACCAGGGCAGCGTCCAACGGCTGGCAAGCGGAAACACGCTCATCAACTGGGCCTTGCCCGAGTATCCGAAGGTGGTTGAGGTGGACCCGAATGGGGCCAAGCAGTTCGAAATGAACCTCCTGCCGGTCTCGGGCACCCAGTGCTCGTTCCGCTACGCGTGGGATGGCATGGTGGACGTGCCCTATCTGATCCTCGAACCCCAGACCGATGGCCTCGCCCTGATCTTCAACAAGTTTGGAGATCCCCATGTGGAGGCCTACAAGATCCACGGTGGCAAGAGTCCCCATCCCACGGAGGTCCTGGAGGTCACGTCCGCGCCCTTGGCCAGGCTGACGAGGCTGGACAGCGGCCAGCAGTACTACTTCCGCGTCACGGCCGTGGGCCCCGACGGCGTCGAGAGCGGGTTCTCCAACGAGGAGAGCCTGGTCGTACGGATCAATCCCACCTCCGAAGACCAGGTGATCAATGGCGTCTTTTCCCAAGGAACGGAGAACTGGCATCTGGAGGTTGCAGCAGCGGCCTCAGCGGAATGGGGGATCGAGGACGGTTCCGCCCACGTCGCCATCAGCCAAGGCGGCACTCGCATGTCCGACGTAGGCCTGACCCAGGACGGCCTCCAGATGCTCAAGGATCAGACCTACATCTTCGGGTTCCTCGCCTGGGCCGACAAGCCCCGGGTGATCGAGGTCAGACTAGAGCAGGCACAACCGCCCCACACTGACTATGGGAAGATCGGCTACGTCTACCTGACGCCCTCGGCCCAGAGCCTCCGCTACACGATCAAGATGACGCAGGCCACGGACTATGACGTCCGCGTTCGGTTCAATGTGGGCGGTTCTGGGATCGGTGTCCATCTGGATGACGTCTCGCTCAGGTGGAACCCCCGATGATTCGACGCGGTCGGATGGCCGATGGCGGGCCATGACCCACGAGGACGAGAAGAAGACATGAAAGGTGCTCCCGTGATGAAGAAGAGGACTGGCGTGATGAGTGTCGTTGTGTTGGCTCTTGTCCTGGGCTCAGTCTGGGCGGGTGACGTCGACCTGCCGGATGACTTGCCCAAGATCACCACGACGATCTACGATGCCAATGCCCTCGGTGAAGGCACCCTTTTCCTCGCCGCGATGCCGGGCGACAAAACCATGAAGGGCCTTCCCTACTACCTGCTCATGCTGAACAATGACGGCACGCCCCGCGCCTACAAGAAGGTCTGCTACAAGGTCCCGGGCGACTACTACGAGAACGACTTCAAGGTTTTGCCCAACGGCCTGCTGCACTACTCACAGTTCTTCGGATGGTACTCCTATGCAGGAGGAGGCGTGGTCGTCCACGTGATCCTGGATGAGGATCTCAACGAGGTCGAGCGTATCCAGATGGCTGGCGGCTTCGCTGCAGACAGTCACGACTTCGAGATGATGCCGAACGGCCACGTTCTGCTGATCGGGTACTACACGACCCTCACGGACCTGGGCCGGATCATCCCAGGCGCCTATCCCAGGGCAGAGGTGTCCGGCACGATCATCCAGGAGCTCGATGCAGACCGCAACGTGGTGTTCCAGTGGCGCACCTGGGATCACTTCCCGTTTGCGGAGTATCCGTACTGGAACGCGACGGCCATGGCGCCGGCCAGTGCCGCCTGGCACGGGGCAGCAGTGCGGCTGGATGAGAAGGATGGAAACGTCTTTGTGGACACCACGGAGGAGGTCATGAAGGTCAACCGCCAGACAGGCGAAGTCATGTGGCGGCTGGGCGGCGAAGGCAATCAGTTCACGTTCGTCGGCGTCGATCCCAACGAGGGCGCCCTGGAGTTTCGGGGCCACGACTTTCACAGGCTCGCCAACGGCAACGTGATCATCCTGAACGGCGGTACCGCCAACGCGACCCGGACGTCCCGCGTTCACGAGTATGCCCTCGACGAGGTCCACAAGATCGCCACGCACGTCTGGTCCTACGTCCCGAATGAGATGATCGCCACCTGGGCCCGTGGCAGCGCCCAGCGGTTGCCGAACGGAAACACCTTCATCAGTTGGGGCACGGCCAACCCCGCCGCCCATATGCCGCCCGATTGCACCGAGGTGACGGCAGACGGCCGCAAGGTCTTCGAGCTGCGTTTCGACAACACACAGATCGACACCTACCGGGCATTCCGGGTGGTCTATCCGCCCAAGACCCAGAGGATCGAGGTCCAGAAGGAAGAGCTGGCCTCGGGCAACACGTACCAGTTCATCGAAGGCAAGGTGGATACCGGCGTGACGCTGGACATCGCGGAGCGCGTGGGCGAAGGCTACAACGTGGTGACCGCGACCCGTGAGCCCTACGCCCCCGTGTCCCCCAGCTTTCCCGGCAAGGCGCCCAGGCTGCTGCCCGTGCGGATCACCCTCGCCGGGTTCTCGATCGAGAGCATCACGGGCCGCCTCTCTCTCGACGCCAAGAGCTTCGGGATCACCGAGCCCAACCACACGACGGTCTACTACCGCCCATTCCAGGGCCATGGCCTCTTCATCCCGCTGGCGACTGACTACAACTGGGTGACCGGCCAGTTGAGGGCGCTGATGGATGGTCTCGGCGAGTTCGCGATGGGAATCCCGGACGTGACCGAGGTCCCCTTCGCCCCCCTGCTGATCGAGCCCGAGAGCCTCCAGACCACGGAGTACGTGACCCGCGTGCCGCCTCTGGCGCAGGCCGGCAGGTCGTACTCGGTGAACCAGACGCTGCCTGTGGCCCTGTCCTGGACACCCAAGGGGATGGTGAGTTCCTATCACCTCCAGGTAGCCGGAGATCCCGGCTTCGAGGCCTTGGCAGTGGACGCGGTCGATCTGACGCAATGCCGCTACAGGCTGGATGGGGTGGAGCCGAACTCACTGTACTATTGGCGGGTCAGCACGGCCAACGACGGCGGCGCCAGCGACTGGGCCACAAGTTCCTTTGCGACCGTGCCGCCCATGATCCGGGTCACGGCTCCCAACGGTGGCGAATCCTGGCAGAGAGGTCTGAAGGTCTTCATCCAGTGGGATGACAACCTCAACGAGGACGTGGTCATCGACCTGGTCAAGGCCGGCGTGCGGGTCAAGACGCTCGCCACGGTCCCTAGTCTGGTCAGCTTCAAGTGGGAAGTGGGTCTCGACCTTGAACCCGGGAGCGACTACTCCATCCGGGTCAAGAGCACCCAAGAGGAAGGGCTGTCCGATGTGAGCGACAGCCCCTTTGCGATCTGGTAACTGACACTCCGCTTCCCCCCGGAGGACCCGGGGGGAAGCATCGTCTTCTCTTCTCTTAGAGGCCCGTCACGGTCACGTTGTCGAAGGTTGTTCCCCGATTGTTGTAGCTGTAGAGGGCAACCGTTCCGGTGGGCAAATTGGTCACCTCGTAGGAGGTGAAGATGAATTCACCATTCACGTATACTGAGATCTCCATCTGATTGGCCACAATCCTGACCTGATACGTCTGGCCGGCAGTGAAGTCGCCAACGACCGGGTTCGCGATCCACTGGCTGCCGCTGTGGTCGAACCACTCCAGCCGATACCCCGTGGCGTCCATGCTGAAGCGGACGTAACTCTGGTCGTCCACCACACGGACCATCAGGCCGACCGCCCCTTCGGCGGAACCTGCGCCTATGTCCGCAGTGACTTCGTAGTTGCTTGTGGCGGTATGCTCATCCACCCATGCCGCGGCGGCTGTGGGATCATACTTCAGGAAGGTTCCGCGCCTGGCGCCGTCGTAGGACCCGCCAATGCTGGAGGACTGAACCGCCGCCTGCGTGGAGCCCGACCAACTGCTCGGGCTGTTCACGGTGCCCGTGTCTACGACCGTCCAGCCCGTCAGATCGCCGTCCGTGAAATCATCGTACAACCGCTCAAGCGTGGTCGGCACGTGCGTATCCCCGGCATCCCTGACCTTGATCTGAACGGTCTTCGTCACGGTACGCTCGCTGTTCGAGATGGCTACCTGAAGAGTAACCGTTCGAGTCGAGCTCACGTCCGTCGGCGTGAAGATCGGATTGGCGATGGTCGCATCGCTGATGGCGCCCTGGCCACTCAGGACCGTCCATGCGTAGGTCAGCGTCCCGTTGAGCGGATCGGTGGCATCGACCTTGACCTGGGTCGTCTGCTTGTCCGTGATCGAAGCCGAGGTTGCGGCGATCGATTTCACGGTCGGGCCCATCTTGCCGGAGACCTGGATACTGTCGAAGATGCTGCCCGGGTTGGCGTAACTGTAGAGGGCGACCGTGCCGCGGGTCACCGAGGCGTCGGTGACCGAGAAGACCTGAACACCATCCACCAGAACCTCGATCGCCGAGCCTTCCAGCTTGACCGTGACCCGGTAGGCCTTGCCCACTGCACAGCCTCCGTTGTCGGCAGCCAACTGCGTGAAGGTCCCGCCCTGGCACTTGACCAGACGGCGGCTGCCGTCCTTGGCGCTCATCGAGAACCGGTAGTAGGTGTTGTCATCCTGGACCCGGAACATCAGGCCGATGTCGCCGGTGGAGGTGGACTTCAGGGTCGCGACGACTTCATAGTCATCCCAGTTGGCGCCGTCGGCATACTTGGCGAAGGTCCCCCGTCTGCCACTGCTGTCGAAGAGGCGGTACGTACCGGACGACTGGACCATGGCCTTGGAGGAGGCCGACCAGCTTGGGGACCCGCCAAAGTTGCCCTGATCCACAATGGTCCAGCCATCGTAGAGTCCGTCGCTGAAGTTCTCATTCAAGACGACGGGCGCCGTGTCGCCGGAGCTGGTCCCTGAATTGACGACTTCTACGTCCACGTTCTGACTGACCGTGTGTAGGCCATCCGAGACCTCGACCTGCAGCGTGAAGATCTGCGAGGAGGTGACCTCCGGCGGCGTGTACACGGGGTTGGCCACGGTGGCATCACTCAGTGTCCCCTGGCCACTCTCCACGGTCCACTTGTAGGTCAGGTTCGAGCCTTCAGGATCGGCCGCCGCGACCTCGAGCTGGGTGGTCTGGTCATCCGTGACGGACGCAGGGGTAGCCGTGACCGAGGCAATCACCGGTGCGAGATCGCCACCCGCCTCGTTGTGGACCACCACGTTGTCGAAGGAGACTCCCGCGTTGTTGCTGTTGTACAGGGCAATGGTGCCCTTGCTGAAGCTGCTGTCGGTCACCGAGAAGACCTCGGCATTGTCCACGTAGACCTTCAAGACCGAGCCCACCGCCAGCACTCGCACCGAGTAGGTCTGGCCTGTGGCAGTGCCGTGGCCCACAGAGGCCAACTGCGTGAAACTGCCGCCCTGGCACTTGACCAGCCGCCAGACGCCGTCCTTGGCGTTCATGGAGAAGCGATAGTAGTTGTTGTCGTCCTGGACGCGGAACATCAGGCCCATGTCGCCGTTGGAGGGCGAACGCATGGAGACCGTGGCTTCGTAGTCGGTCCACTCGGCGCCGGCACTAAACTTGGCAAAGGTCCCCCGCTTGCCCTGGCTGTCGAGCAGCTTGCTGATCTTGGAGGACTGCACCAAGGCCTTGGACGCCGCCGACCACTTGCTGGGCCCGTTCCAATTGCCCTGATCCACGACCTTCCAGCCGTCCATCAGGCCGTCGCTGAAGTCCTCATCCACCATGGTGGCGCCGTTGCCGTCGATCACCTGGAAGCTCACCGTCCGCGTGACCACATGGTTTCCGTCCGACACCTCAAGCGCCAGGACCATGGTCTCGGGCTTGCTGACGCCTCCCGGCGTGAAGATCGCGTTGGCGGCGGTGGCGTCGCTGAAGGTCCCCTCGCCGGTCTGGATCAGCCACCGGTACGTCAGGGTCTGGCCGTTCGGGTCATACGCGGCAGACTGGAGCTGCACGGTCTCCGTATCCTTGACCATCGTGGCCGACGCCGTCAAGGAGGTGATGACCGGAGCCAGGTCCGCGCCCTTGAGGTTCTTGACCACGACGTTGTCAAAGGTCGTCCCCTTGTTCTTGGAGCTGAACAGCCCGATCGTCCCGGACGAGAACGTCGAGTCGGTGACACCGAAGATCCTCGTCCCGTCGATGTCCACGGCCAGGTACTGGCCAAAGGCGATGAGGCTGACCTTGTAGGTCTGGCCCTTGACGAACTTGGCCTTGTCGGAAGCGAGGTCGATGACCTGGCCGCCCACAACCCTCTGCAGCCGGCGGGTGCCGTCCTGGTTGTTCCAGACGAACCGGTAGTAGTTGCTGTCGTCCTGCACGCGGAAGGTCACGCCGATCGCGCCGTCCGTGGTCGAACGCATGTCCACGTCGGTCTCGGTCTGCGTCCAGATGGTCCCCGTCTCCCAGACCAGCGACGTGACGGCGTCCGTGGTCTGCACCAACGCGCCAGAGGAGGCGCTCCACGAGGACTTTGTCGAACTCTGATCCTTGGCCACCCACCCGTCGGTGTTCTTGTCTCCGAAGTCATCGCTCAGGAAGACCGTGGCATCGGCGTCATAGACCTCGACTTCCACGGTCTGGGACTTGACGGTTGTGACGCCGTCCGAGATCTCGAGGTGCATCCTGCAGATCATCGGGGTCGAGACGTTCTCAGGCGTAAAGACCGGATTGGCGATCGTCACGTTGCTGAAGGTCCCCTCGCCTTCGTCCAAGACCCACTTGTACGTCACCGGGTTGTCCGAATCCGGGTCATAGACGCTGGAGCTGAGCTGAACGGTCTGATCGTCGAAGATCCGCGTCGTGGAGGCCGCGAAGGTCATGATCCGCGGCGACTGGTTCACGCCCACCTGGCTCTCGACTGTCAGGTTGCTGAAGTTGGCCTGATTGTTGGCCGTGCAGTAGAAGGCCATCGTCCCGCCCGCCACGGACGTATCCCTGACCGAGAAGACCAGGGTGCCGCCCACCGAGACCTCCAGGAGGCCGCCGTCTGCCAGGACGCTGACGTTGTACGTCTTGCCCTTCGTCATGGCGACTTTGTCCGAGGCCAGAAGCGTGAACTTTCCGTCCACGCACTTGACGAGACGCCGCTCTCCCTTGAGGTTCCAGGAGAACCGATAGTAGTTGCTCTCGTCCTTGACGCGGAACATCAGCCCGATGTCGCCGCTGGCCGAGGTCTGCATGGAGTAATTGACCTTGTAGTCCGTCCAGTTGCTGCCGTACACGTACTGGCAGTAGGTCCCCTTTCGGGCCAGCGTATCCGTGCTGTTCGTCGAGATGGAGCTGGTCTGGGCCAGAGCGACGGAACTCGTCGCAGGTCCCCAGGAGGATTCCCCGCCCACGTTGCCCTGGTCGAAGGTCTCCCAGCTTGCCAGCACGGCCTCGTCGAAGGACGAGAAGTCCTCTTGGAGCAGGAGGACCTTCAGCGTCATGGAATCGGTGGACACGTTTCCGGCCTGGTCTTCGGCGGTCACGACCACGGTGTAGGTTCCGGGCGTGAGCGTCGGAATCTGGTTGAGGGTCCAGGTGCTGTCCTCATTCGCGTTGTTGGTCGCCCAGTAAGTCTGAGTGCCGATGCGGACCTTGACCTGGGCGGTCGAGTCGTAGACGTAGCCGTCGAGGCTCGGTGTCGGGTCGTCGGTCTCGAGTTTGTTGATGAAGACCAGCGGAGCGGTCTTGTCCAGTTCGAACCGGGCCGAAGCCACCTCGACGGACTTGCCCGCCCGGTCCACGACCGCGTCGTTCAGGAGAATCGTGTAGTAGCCATCCTGTGCGTCCTTTCCCGTGAAGTCGAAGGCCACCGTGAGCTGGTTGGTGCCCCACCCCGTCACAGAGGCTGGCGTCACGGTGGTCCCATCCAGCGGGTAGTCCGGATCGAAATGCAGGTATACCGTGAGGGAGGACCCGTCTCCGTACACCGGCTCCGAGAAGGTGAAGACGACCTTCGGCGTGGTGTTCCCGGTCAGCAGATCCGTATTGGTGGTTCCGCCCGGCGCCGTGTCCGTGACCAGCTCCCACCCCTGGAGGGTCGGATTGGCGACATCGTAGACCAACTCGCCCAGCGAGGTACCCACGTTGCCGGCCACGTCCGTGGCGGTGACGGTGACGGTATACAGATCGTCCTTGTTCGGCAGTGTGATGAGGCCTTCCGCTACCGTCCAGGTCCCGTCGCCGTTGTTGACGGCGTCGACGGTCTGGCCGGCCACGGTCACCCGTATGCTGGCCTCGTCTTCATCCACCGTGCCCGACAGGGCCGGGCTGGTGCTGGTGGTGACCACCCGGGTCATGGTCAGCACAGGAGCGCTGCAGTCAAACAACTGGGCATGCAGCCCGGTGCCATCCTCGGAAGTGGTATCGGAAGTCGACCAGCACACCAGGACGCGTCCATGGCTGCCCGTAGCGAGGGCCGGCTCGGTCTGGTCGCCGCTGGTCAGGGTGTTCACGCGGACCTCTTGGGCGACCGCGGTCCCGTTGGCACTGTACCGTCTGGCCATGACCGCCGAGCCGCTGCCGTCCTTGCCCAGGCTCGACCAGGCGATTGTGAAGGACCCATCGCTGGCCATGGTGACTGCCGGCTCTGAGGCGTCGCCCGTGCTGTCTACCTGGAAGGCGTCGCCCGCGGCCGTGCCATCGGCGTTGAACAGGCGGGCGTAGACGTCCTTCGCGTTCTCGTCCCAGGCCACCACGAACTTGCCGTTGCTGGCCATACCCACCGAAGTGGTTTCAGTCAGGCCATCCCCCACGCTGTGGTCGACGATCACGAATTCACTGCCACTCACCACACCGGCCGACGTGACGAACCGGCCGTAGAGCTTGTCGGCGTTCCAGACCACCAGGACCTTGCCGTTGCTGTCCATGGTCACATGAGGCGCCTTGCCGTAGGCGCTGACCGTGCCGCTGACCTTCACGGCGTCTCCGACCGGCGTGCCCGTGGCGCTGTACCGCTGGACGTAAACCTGCGGACTGTACATGTCGCCCGGTACGATGTAGCCACTGGACTGGCTGGTCGTCGCCAGCACGAACGCCCCGGTCGTACGGTTGATGGCCAGGTCCGGCATGTAGCACTGCCCGGACACCGTGGCCACCTTGATCACGTCCGAGATCGCCGCGCCGCTGGCGGAGAAGACCCTCACATTGACCTGAGCCTGGCTGCCTACGGTCGTCTCCCAGGCCACCACAAACCGGCCGTCGTCGGTCACCGCCACGTCGAGCTTGCCTGGCAGGTTCACCAGGTCCACGGCAGTCGTGGTCACCACCTGCTCCGCCCCCAGGGGGCTTCCCGTGGAATCGAACTGTCGCACGTAGACGTCGACCAGGTCCGAGCCGGACTCCGCAGGTCCGTACCACGCCACCACGAAGTTGTTTTGGGCGTCGGTGTCCATGGCCGCCCCAAACTGGCCCAGGGCCGCCACGGAAGGAACAACGGACTCAGTGCCCACCTGGGGCAGCGGGATATCCAGGGTGAAGGTGGCCGTGACGTTGGTCCCGGAATTGAGCGTGTTGCCAGCCAAGTCCGTGATCGCCGTGCCACGGAAGGTCACGGTATAGAGCCCCGCGAGGGTCAGCGGCGTGTCGAAGGCCACCGTGATCGTGTCGGTGCCCGTGCCCTCGATCACAGCGGCGACGGTGCCGCCATCAGGCCCCTTCACCGAGATGGTTCCGGCGTCGGCGTAGATGGCCTCGGAGAACCGGTACGTCAGGACCGGGCTCTGGTCGGTTGTCTTGGCCGCACCCGAGACGGTCTGGCCGTCCACGGCCCAGGTCTTCAGGGTCGGTGCCTTGGTGTCCAAGGTCACCTTGAGGGTCTGGCTGCTCCCGCTGTTGAGCGGGTTGTTGACCAGGTCCATGATGCTGCTGCCCGACAGGACCACGCTGTATTCACCCTGTTGGGAAGGCGACGTGAGCGTGACTTCGAGGACCGAGGTGCCCCAGCCGGTGATGGAACTGGGCGTCAGGGTGCTGCCATTCGGCGCCTTGATCGTGATCGCGGTGTCGTCGCCCTTGACGGCCTCGCTGAAGGTCAGGGTGAGCGTCAGCGGCACGGTCTTGGTCACGTTGTCAGTCTCACTGACGCCGGTATCTTCGCCCAGGATCCACGACACCAGCACGGGGGCCACGTTGTCCAGCTCCACGGTGCTGCGGAGGGTGGTCTGGTTGCCCACCTGGTCCTTCGCCACCACCACCACTTCGCTCACGCCGTCAGGCAGGGGTGTCGTGATCTGGTTGTCGGCCAGGGTCCAGATCCCATCGCCGTTGTTGATGGCGTCGTAGGTCCGGCCCCGGATCGTCAGCTTCACGGTGGCGGTCGGGTCATCGATGGTGCCCATCAAGGCGGGCGTCGTGTCCTTGGTCTTCGTGGATGTCAGCGTCACCACCGGCCCGGTGGTGTCCAGAACGATCACGGCCTTGGCCTGATCGCCCGGCTCACTGAGGGTCCCGTAGTTGTCCTTGACCCAGAGGTACAGGGTCTTGACGCCGTCGCCGGTGCCGGTGATCGTGTAGTGGTCGGGCTTGGTAGTCTTCCAAACCGCGGCATCCACTGCCGGAGCCGTAGCAGACTCGGTGATGGCCCAACCCGCGATCGTGCCGTCCGGGTCATTGGCCGAGACCACCACCTTGACGTCACGCCGGTCCGTGTAGCCCGAAACCGCGGTGGTTCCGAGAGACTGGACCGTGAAGGAGTCGACCGCCGGAGCCACCATGACATCGTCATTCAGAATTGTGCCTGTGGCCTTGGGGGTCAGCAGCACGGCGTTGGCGGGCTGGCTCAGCTTCAGGGTCAGGGTCTCATCCAGCTCATAGATGGTGTTGCTGAGCACCGGAATCTGGATCGTGGCCGTCGTCTGACCGGCAGGGATCGTCAGGATTCCGCTCTTGGCCGTGTAGTCGCTGCCCGCGGTGGCCGTGCCGTTTACGGTAGAATACCGAACCGTCACGTCCTCGCTGATGGCACCGGACAACTGGACCTCGAAGCTCAGGGCCTGCACCCCGCTGTCGCCTTCGACCACCGAGGCGTCACTGACGGAGAGGGTCGGAAGCACGTCGCTGCTGGACAGGTCGGCCTCTTCGAAATCGGTCCGCAGCCCCTGGCCGTCGGACAGGCCCACGATCGCCTTGGCCGCATACACGTCCAGCCACGTGATCTGGATCCGGCCGTCGAAGTACATCTCGATCTGGAAGGTGTTGGTGGACGAGGACAGGCCCGGCTGGCTCATGTCCTGCCACGTGATGGCGATCCGGTCCGTCAACTGACGGATACTCACCTGGGAGCTGATATTCTCGTTCGTGCTGGCGGCCAGGTCGACGAACAGCCCGGAAACCCTCGCGGTCCTGAAATGGTCCGCCAGGGACTCGGTGGCGTCTGCATCAGACTGCGTGAACGTGATATACCCGTTGCTGCCCACGTAGATCTGGCTGTAGCTCTTGCCGAACAGCTTGACGGTCTTGCCGCCGGTCAGGCTGACCTTGATGGAGGCATTGTCACCCAGAGACAGGATCGTGCCGGACGTCGTATCGGTCGGCAGCGCGGTCACCGACTGCTGGCTGAGGGTCGTGTAGGTGGCGCCGCGGTATCCGGGCGTGAAGAGAATGGAGGTGTTCTCCAGGTCGAAGGCGTCGCCGTTCTTGCCGGTGAAGTACTCGGCGGGCGGCATGGGCGCCGTGTCCTCGTTCAGGATCGTTCCCGTGGCCTCGCTGTCCGCGAGGGCCGCGTTGGACGGATTGCTCAGGCGAAGGGCAAAGGCCTCGTCGGCCTCCAGCGCCTTGTCGCCGATGATCGAGACCACCACGGTTTGACTGGTCTGGCCCGGCTGGAACGTCAACGTGCCGCTGACCGCCGTGTAATCGCTGCCGGCGGTCGCCGTTCCATCGACCGTGGCAAAGTCCACGGTGACCGTCTCTTCGCTCGACTCGGAAAGGGTCACCTCGAACTCCATGGCCTGCTGGCCGCTGTCGCCCTCAACGACCTCGGCATCGCTCACGAAGATCGACGGAACCGGAATGGCGACCTGGAACTGGCCCAGGGTGCCTGCCGGCACATACCGAAGCGACGTGTCGCACACCTGGTTGGCCTGCATGACCACGGTATAGGTGCCGTTGACGGAACCCGTCCACTTGCCATTCGGGCCGGAGACCTGGTAGTAGGCGGTGCGAGGCGAACCATCGGTGTCATCGTTGGCGCCGATGAAGACGGCCGCCTGGTTGAAGCCGTTGGGCCCTGTGACCCGGATGTCCAGGTTGTCCACGGTCGACATATCGATCAACGTGCCCGCCTGGTAGGTCACGGTGAAGACCATGTCCGAACCGGCAGCCGTGATGTTGCCGATCTCAAGGGTGGCCGTGGGCTTGTCCGCCTCGATGGTCAATTCCTCGAGTGTGGCATCGGCGCCCTGGTTGCCAGCCCGGTCGGTGGCGACCGCATCCACCGAGTAGGTTCCGCTGACCAAGGCCGGGTTGATCGCATTGTCCGGTATCGCCCACAGGCCGTCCCCATTGTTGACGGCGGTATAGGTCACGCCATTGACCGTGACCTGCACGGTGGCCGTGGAGTCATTCACGGTGCCTTCCAGCGAAGGGGTCCGGTCCGAGGTCGTCTTCGCCGCGACGGTCACCGCCGGAGCGGTGGTGTCGAGGGTGATCTGGGTCTGGGAGGTCGGGGTCAGCACGCTCACGTTGCCCGAGGCGTCCTTGACCCAGGCGTACAGCGTCTTGAGCCCGTCGCCCGCGCCCGTGATCGTGTAGGTCGTGGGCTGGGTCGTCCACCACCCGGTCGAGCTGGCGGCCGGCGCAGTGGCGGATTCGGTGATCATCCAGGCGGCGACGCTGCCGCCGGCGTCGGTCGCCTCCAGGGTCACGCTGACCAGCCGCTGATTCGTGCGCCGGCCACGCTGGCAGTCGGATCCTCGACGACGAGACGGTTCACCACGGGGGCCAGGCCTTCGACGGAGCTGGTGAGCCGGTTGCCGAAGTTGATCTCCTGCACCACCTGGTCAGTGGTCAAGGTCACGGTGTAGTTCGAGGAAACCGGGGTCTCCTTGATGATGAAGGCATCGTAGGTGCCGCCTGCCGTATGCCGGTCCGCTCCCACGCTGGGATCAAAGTCAATCGAGCCGTTGAACCGGCCGACCACGTACACCTCGCCGGTGCTGCTGGTGGCCACGTCCCACTTGGACGGCGTGAACACGTCCGTCTGGGTGGGGGCCAGGTCGCTGTACTCCCGTGTCCAATAGACCTGTCCATCCGTGCCGAACCGGGCCAGGAACAGAGTGGACTGGGTGTCGATTTGGGCGTCATCCGCCAGTGCCATCTCCTCGCCGACCACGTAGACGTTGCCCGAGCCGTCGAGGGAAAGACCCGTGGCCGCCATCCGCTGCGAGTCGCTGGTCAGGGTGCGGGTCCAGCCATAGCTACCGTCCGCGTTGATCCTCGTTACAAATCCAGAGCCCACGTGTCTATAAGGCGACGACTGGAAGTCGGTGCCTGTGCCCGGATTGAAGTCCACACTCAGGCTGAAAAGGCCCGCCAGATACACATTGTCCGAAGCATCGACCTTCATGTCGTAGACCATGTCCCAGTCGGCGCCGCCGATCTGCTTGGTCCAGACGTAGTCGCCGTTGGTCTTGAGCTTGGTCAGGAACATGTCCCAGTCGCCGGACGAGGACAGGTTCTCGATGGCCGATCCAGGGTTGAAGTCCACGGTCCTGAGGAAGTGCCCCGAGATGTAAACGTCGCCAGAGGAATCCACCGAGATGCAGGTGCCCCGCGCGATCCCGTTGCCTCCCATGGTCCGGGTCCAGCCGTAGGTCCCGTCCGCGTTGATCCGGGTGACGAAGATCGAGGCCGATCCAGCCGCATCCGATGACCGATAGTCCGTGCCGGCCGTGGGGTTGAAATCCACGCGCTGGCTAAAGGTTCCCGTCAGGTACAAATTGTTGGACGTGTCCAGAGCGACGCCATAGACGCGGGCAAAGGCTGCCTCTCCACCGAAGGTCTTGACCCACCCGTAAGATCCATCGGCATTGAGCTTCAGCAAGTAGCCGTCTGCGTTCCCGGCCGCGGTCCGCACGTCGGTTCCCGAGGTGGGATTGAAGTCCACGGCGCTACCGAAGCTTCCGGACAGGTAGATGTTGCCGGAGGCATCGAGGACGATGCCGTCGACCGATTCAGTGGACATCCCGCCGATCGTCCTGACCCAGGCGGTCGTTCCGTCGGCGTTGAGCTTGCGAACAAAGATGTCCGAAGATCCCTTGGAGGTCTGGGCGCCAGTCCCCAGATCCACCGTGCCCTCGTAGGTGCCGGCCATAATGACATTGCCCGAGGCGTCCGTCTCGACCAGGGTGGCCTCAGCCTTGCTGGTGGACGTTGCACCGGACGTGGTCACGCCCCACGCGTGGTCCAGCGAGCTCGAGGTACTGGTCGACGGAGCGGTCTGGGACCAGCCCGCGACCTGCTGCTCGGAGACCGTGTACGTGCCTGCGGTCAGATCGGTGAACTCGTACTGGCCGTTGGCATCGGTGGTCGTCGTCAGGCCGTTGTTCAACGACACCGTCCAGCCCGCGATGCCCGCCTCACCGGAATCCTGGGTGCCGTTTCCGTTGGAGTCGAGCCAGGTGACGCCCTGGATCTCGGCCGCCACCTCGGACAGCGCCGTCGTGACAGCGCCGGGCGTATTGTGCGCGTAGCCCAGCAAATGGCCGACCTCGTGCGACACCACGGCGGACAGGTTCGTGACATAGCTGGCCACGCCGTCCGTGCCCGTCAGGTTGTCCGAGAAGACGAAGGCCTCGTCCGTGGAACTGAGGTTGCCCGCATCCACTTGCTCGGCCACGCCCGCCAGACTCGCGTCACCGGCGATCGCTGTGCCGTCGCCTCCGACGTAGACGGTCGAGTAGGCCGTTCCATCTTCGGGCTTCTGCGTGGTGAAGGACACGCCCGAGCCGGCAAAAGTCACGTTGAGTTGGTCCACCACGAGGGCGGCGATGGTCTGCTCCATTCCCGCCAGATGAGTCGGGGCCTTGAAGGCGGGGACGTCCACATCATTGACCTTCACGGGGCCGTCGTAGCTCACGTCACTGGCGCCGGTGAAGTCCAAATAGATGATCTGGCCCTGGACCTGCGAGGGCATCACCACGTGGAGGCCGGACAGGCTCGGCAGCAGGCTTGACTCGCCGCCGTTCAGATTCGCGACCACGGCCGAGTCTTGTCCCGACACCCCATTCGTGGGTATCAGATCGGACGTCTGCGCATTCAGCAGAACGCGGCCTTCGAGCTGCTCCATCCGCGGCGCACGGTGGCAGCGTACAGTCCTGCGGCCTTGAATGAGGCCTTCGATCACCCAGCTCCAAATAGCCATTTTCATCAGTCCCCCCAAACCCATTTCCCGAAACCGCCGGTCTGCCTCAGGTGACCTCCGTGTCTGTGGACAGTACCCCGAATCTCAGGACTCCGTATCGAGGCTTCAGTATACCAAAAACAAGGGCTGAATACACCCCCGGCCGGCTCCCTCCGCCGTTTTTTTTGCAGCGTCCATAAAAGCAGACTCCACCTGCAAGAGGTTAGACGGTTACCGGACAACCCGCGCAACGGGGATTCCGCAAGAATGGGAAAAAACCGTCGGCCAGTGCCGGTCTGAGGGCTAAATCTCCCGTACCACGACGTCGTCGAAGCGGCCTGCCCGCTCCCCTGAGCTGTACAGGGCGATCCGACCGGAGGCCAGACTGCTGTCCTGGACGGACAGCAGCAGCCTGCCCTCCACGTAGACCTGGAGCGTCGACTGCCGGGCCAGGATCACGACGCCGTAGGGCCGGGCCCGCAGGGCACTGAAGGAGGCGATCGCCAGCCGTTCGAACCGGCCGTTCAGGCAGCGGACCAGGCTCGCGGCGCCCTGGCCCCGGTTCCACGAAAACCGATAGTAGTTGTTGGGATCTTGAACTCGGAACATCACCCCGACGTGGCCGTCCCCACCGGAGGCCAGGTTCAGATCCACCTCGGTGTCGGTCCAGGCTGCGCCGCTCTCGCTGAGGGCGTAGGTCCCCCTGGCGGCGATCCCGTCGAAGAGCGTCCGGATTGGCGAGATCTGCTGCAGTACTCCGCCGGCCGCGGACCACCGGGCGAGACCGCCCCAGTTTCCTTCTTGTACAATGGACCAGCCGTCCAGGGTCCCGGCCGTGAAGTCGTCCGCCAGCAGCACGGGACAGGAGGTTCCCCGCACCACGACGTCGACCGTCCCTTGGACCGTATCCTCTCCGTCGCTGACCTCCACGGTCAGAGTGACGGTCTGAACGCCGCTGACCGCACTCGGCGTGAAGACCGGTCTGGCGATGCTGGCATCGTCGACCGAACCCCGCCCCTCTGGAACAGTCCAGTGGGTGCTCAGGCTGGACGGCCCCTCGTCAAAGTCCTGGGCCGTGACCTCCAGTTGAACCGTCTCGCTATCGGTGATCGTGTCCGCAGCCGCGCGGGCGGCCGTGATCCGCGGCGACAGGTTCACGCCGGTCAAATCGTCCACGAGAATGTCGTCGAACGCGCTGCCGCGGTTGCCGGACGAATACAGGCCAATGGTCCCGCTGGCCAACGTTGCGTCCGTCGTGGCCAAGAGGATTTCGCCGTCCACCTCGACCTCCAACACGGGCCCTTGGGCCTTGACCTCGACCGCATAGGTCGTGCCCGGCTCGTAGGGCCGGACGTCCGACGCCAGCACCGTGAAGCGGCCATTGCGGCACACCATCAGCCTTCGGACGCCGGTCTGGCCGTTCCAGGAGAACCGATAGTAGTTATTCGCATCCTGGTACCGGAAGACCACGCCCAGGTCATGACGGTCCTGGGACCGGAGGCTCAGGCTCACGCTGTAGTCGGTCCATGCCAGGCCTTCGCGGTAGACCGCGAGAGTCCCCAGCCTCGCGACGCTCCAGGGCCACTCCAGCCGCCGCACGCCGGAGCTTTCGGTCAGGGCGCCCCCCACCACCGACCACCTGGAAGGCCCCCCCCACCTCCCCTGATCTACGATCATCCAGTCGCTCAGATCCGTGTCCGAGAAGTCCTCATGGAACACCTGAATAGTCAGCTCGCCGGCCGTGGCGTCTGTGCCCACATTGCCCCGGCTGTCTACCGCGGTGACCTTCACGTCATACGTACCGCCCGCCAGGGCGGGACTGATCGTGCCATCCGCCAGGGTCCAGGTCCCGTCCCCGTTGTTGACCACCGCATACGTCCTGCCGTCCACCTCCACCGAGACCTCCGCAGCCTGATCATCGACGGTCCCGTGCAGGGCCGGCGTGGTGTCCGAGGTTGTCAAGACATCCACGGTCACCCAGGGCGGGCAGGTCAGGGCATCGGTTACGGTGAAATAGCCGTAGTCCACGGAAGCCGTGTGCCCCACGCCATCCTGGACCGTCACGCGAATCCGGTATGATCCGTCCTCAGGCAGGCGCAAGTTCAGAGTGGAGCCGGCAGTCGCCGAGTGATAGGACTCGGACCACGCGCCGTCCGTCTCCTTTTCGATCAGGAAGTCGAAACCATGGGAGGCGAAGCCGCTGGCGGCGTCCTCTGCATGGACCTCTGCCACCAGTCTGGCGGACTGGGCTGAAGACTCTGCGGCACTGGCGCCGAACGGCGTGACCCACTCAAGGGTCGGCGCCTCTGTGTCCACCTGCTGGTAGAAGAGTCGGTACAAGGCTGCGGTCTGTTCCATGGCGTAGGGGATCAGGTCGTCGGCCACGATCCAGTAGTCGTCCGTGGTAAACGCCGTCGAGGTATGTACCCGGTCTGGTCTGTGCCTGTCCACCTTCGGTATCCCGGCGTCTTCATCTCCCGCGACCTGAAGGACTCCAGACAGGTTCCACGACGGATACTCCTCCGTATAGTTGATCGTGGTCGTGAAGAGGTCCTCCAGGCTCGTATACTGGCGGACCTGGCCCGCGGGCCCGCCTCGCTCACCGTCGATGCCCCAGAGCAGAAATCGCTTGCTGGCCGCCGTGGTGATCTCAAAGACGTCGCCGTCGCCCTGGAGGGTCGTGTGTCTGTCATTGTGCACGTGTGCCGGCGTGGTCATGTCCACCAGGAGGTGGGCCACCCTTCCCAGCCTGTAGTAGGCCAGCGACTTGTCCCCCTGCTGGTAGGCGATCAGCGCCTGTTGCCAGAGGTCTTGCGCCACCTCATAGGCGGAGAAGTAGCGGCCATCGGAGGGGTCCGCTACGAACGGCGTCACCGCCCCTTCGAGCAGTGTATTCAGGATCAGACCATCATCGCCCGGCACCTTGGCCAGCCCCGTGGCGAGCTCCTCGCCGTCCCCACCTGCCACGAAGTGCCGAAACCAGATGCCCAGGGTGTCTTCCTCATAGGTCCCCTCCAGCAGGGTGTCGCCCTTGAACTGCGTCCAGCCGGTGGTGTCCACGGGGTACTGTCTGTCCTTGTCGCAGCCCTCGATCGTTCCCAGATATGAAGACAGCTCTGCTCCTCCAAACTGGTCGAGGTAGAAGGCGGCTGCCTGTGCCGCGATCCACTGGTGTACGTACGTGTCCTTGTTGTTGAGCTTCTCCGTGATGAAGCTATAGTGGACGTACTCGTCGTGAACCCCGGACTCATGGCCCACCAGCCGGGCGGCCGCCTGCGTGGTGATGGCAGCGGCGGGCTCAAACAGGTCCTGATCCGACGGAGCTGCGATCCATGGGCTTCCGCTGAGGAGCATTCGACCTTCCAGCGGCTCGAAGACCGGCCGCTGTGCATGGTCGTCAGAGGTTCGCCTCCGCCGAACGACAGCCCTTGACTGAGCGCAGTTCCACTTCCACACGGGCCACCTCATAGCTTAACCGAGTCCTGTACGCTGTGGTGGCAAGCATATCTAGGCAAAACACGAATGTCAAACCAGCCGCTTGCCGATAATGTTAAGGAATTGCTTTGCCCGAAGTCGTTCGTCCAGTAGAATTATATGGCTACTCAAGCAAGGAGACCAACGGCATGGACGTCAGTAGAACCACCTGGGCTGCGGTGCTCCTTTCCTGGTCGATTTCCGGCCTCGTGGCCTCCGCAGCCGGCCTCGACACGAGCATCCGTACGTTCACCAAGCCAAGCGCGGACGTGACTCTGTCCTTTGTGCAGCCCGGCCGCAGCGTCGAAGTCCTCTTCAAAGAGGGAGCTACGGTCAAGGCCGGTCAGATCTTGGTCCGGCTGGACGACGCCATCGAGCAGGCCCAATTGGCCCAGATCCAGGCACAGAGCGAGGACACCACCCAGATCCAGGCGAGCGAGGCCTCATGGCAGCAGAAGAAGGTGGACCTCCAAAAGCTCGAAAAGGCAGCAGAGCGAAAGGCCGCCACCGAGCTTGAGGTCGAGCACGCCAGGCTTGACGCCAAGATCGCGGAGCTGTCCTTGGCCCTGGCCAAGTTCGAGCACAAACAGGCAGGACTCAAGCTTGCTGAGGCCCAGATCAGGGTCAAGATGGCCCGTCTCGAGAGCCCGGTCGACGGCCGCGTGGAGGAGGTGTTCATCGAGGCTGGGGAGTCGGTCAACGCCCTGGACAAGGTGATTCGCCTGGTCCGGATCGACCCGTTGTGGATCGACGCAAGTATCCCCACGGTGGCTGCGGCCAACCTGAAGCCTGGAAGCATGATCACCGTCGAGTTTCCGGCGCCCATTCCGACCGTCAGCAAGGGCCGCATCGCCTTCATCGGGGCAGTCGCCGACGCAGCCAGCGGCACCATCAAGGCCCGCATCGAGCTGGCGAACGCTTCGGGCCGACCTGCCGGAGAGCAGGTTCGCGTGATCTGTCCTGAATTCGCTGCCACAGGAGCCGTCTCCCAATGAGCCGTCCCGCACCTTCGTCGGCTTGCCTCAAGGCCTTTCTGGCCGCCGTATGCTCTGGCTTGATCGCTGTCGGCCTGCTGGGCTGCCGCACGCTGAACCGGCCCATTGCAGAGAGCCCCATCTCCCCGTACCAGAGGTCCATTGCAGAACCACAGCCCCGAGTCGACCTTGAAGACGGAGATCCCACGCGTCCCCTGGGAATCCTGCAGCACCCGAACGCAACCGAGGCCGCATCCACTGAACCCAACGTGCCCCGCGAGTTCCATCTGACCCTTGACCAGGCGGTGACCAAGGCCCTGTCCGGCAGCCCCGAGGTCCGCCTCGTGAGCCTGGATGCCTCCATCGCCGAGCAGATGATCATCAAGAGCGAGGCTGATTTCGACCCCTCGGTCTTCGGGCGAACCAGCGCGGAAGGGAAGAACGTGCCGACCACCACCTACAGTGAGATCGGACAATCCGATGTGCAGACCCTTGAATCCGGCATCAAGAAGAAGACCAAGACCGGTGCGGAGTGGTCGTTCAGCTACGTGCTGACCCACACTTGGGACGACCTGTTCGGCCGCGAGCCGGCCAGCCGGTATGAGCCGGTGCTCGCGTTTCAGTTGAAGCAACCCCTGCTCCGGGACTACTCTTCCCGCGTCACCTTGGCCGGTGTCGAGATCGCAGACCTTAACCACCGGATCTCGCTGCTGGCCTTCCGCCAGAAGGCCGACGAGCTGGCGACTGCCACGATCAGCTTCTACTGGCAGTTGGTTCAGGCCAGGGAAGACGTCCAGATCCAGCAGCAGGTGCTGGGCATGGCCATGGATACAATCGAGAAGGTCGAGGGCCGTCGCTCCATCGATGCCACGGACGTGCAGATCCAGCAGGCCCAGGTGAACGTCAGGGCCCGCAAAGCCCAGTTTCTTCAGGCCGAGCTCCAGGTCAAGGACGCCCAGGACAACCTGGCTCGCCTATTGGCGGATCCCGACATGAACTTGATCTCCAACTATCGTATCCTTCCCGACACGCAGCCCAGCCAGTTGCCGGCCCGCCTGGACGTCCCCTCGCTGCTTCCCATGGCCATACGAGGCAATCCGATCCTGCAACAGGCCCGCTTGGGCGTGAAGATCGCCGAGATCAACGTCGTCGTGGCCAAGAACCAGCGGATGCCACGCCTTGACCTGGTGGCCTCTGCAAGTACCCAGTCACTCAATCGCTCGGTGCTGGAGTCCCACGAGGCACTCTGGGATCGCGATTACGGCAGCTACGCCATGGGCGTCACCCTGGAATATCCGCTGGGTAACCGCGAGGCCGGGGCCGAGATGCAGAGAAGACACCTGGAGCGAAAGAAGGCGGTCACCACCCTCCAGAACCTCGCCGATCAGGTGGCCGTGCAGGCCAGGCAGCGTGCGCAAAGGCGCAGACCAGTTTCGACCAGATCCAGATCCAGCAGCAGGCCGTGGAGGCAGCCACCAGTCAGCTCCAGGCCATCGCCGACTCCGAGCCCGTTCGCGACAAGCTCACGCCCGAGTTCCTGCTGGTCAAGCTTCAGGCCCAGGAATCGCTGGCCGAGGCCATGCGGGCCCGCACCGCAGCAATCGCCGACTACAACATCGCCATGGCTGAACTGGCCCAGACCACGGGATCGATTCTGACACTCCACCCCGTCGAGCTGCCCGGGGGCGACTCGACCGGCCAGTGACCGCTCCGGCCTGCCCAGGCCCCGCAGGTTTTCGGCGTTGACTTCCTCGGCAGCTCGCTGTAGAAGATAGTCTCCTGGCAGCCTCAGGAGGCCGGGACAACAATCAAAGGAGTATGGGCATCATGGATCCGGAGATCTTCAAGGCATACGACATCCGAGGGGTATACGGCGAGCAGTTCAACGAGGACGATGCATGGAAGATCGGCTGCGCAGCCGGTCGGTTTCTTCCATCTCTGGTGCGGGGCTTTGACAGGGGGCAGACCAACACCCAGAGGATGTGTGTCGGACACGACATGAGGAAGCACAGCCCTCCGGTGGCCGCAGCCTTGATTGAAGGCATCCGCTCCACGGGAATCGGGGTGATCGACATCGGGATGGTCGACACGCCCCAGCTCTATTTTGCCGTCAATCACCTCCACACCTGCGGGGGCATACAGGTCACAGCCTCCCACAATCCGGCCAAGTACAATGGCTTCAAGATCTGCGGCCAGGCTGCCGCCCCCATCGGCCAGGACACGGGTCTGACCGACATCCGGCACCTCGCCCTGTCACTGGTTCACACCAAGGGCAGGCTGGTCGGGCAGGTGGAGGCGAGCGACCTGACCGCTGAATACAGCAAACACGTCCTGAAGTTCCTCAATCCCAATCTCAAGAGGCTCAGGATCGCCATCGACGCCTCCAACGGCATGGCCGGCAAGATGGTTCCGCTGGTCTTCGGAGATCTGCCTATTGAGATCCTGAAGATCAACTTCAAGTACGACGGGACCTTCAAACACGACCCGAACCCCCTGATCGAGGCGAACCTGGCTGAGTTGAAGAAGCTGGTTCAGGAGAAGAAGTGCCACTTCGGCCTTTGCTTCGATGGAGACGCGGATCGACTGATGATGGTGGACGAGCAGGGCCGCACGGTCGGCTGCGACCTGATGACGGCCCTCATGGTCCCCTACTTTCTCAAGAAGCGGCCCAGGGCGGCCATTGTTTATGATCTGCGGAGCAGCCGCGTCGTCCCCGAGGAGATCGTCCGGCACGGCGGGATCCCGCGACGGGAGCGGGTCGGCCACGCCTACATGAAGAAGGCCATGCGAGATTCACACGCGGTCTTCGGTGGAGAGCTCTCGGGGCACTTCTACTACAGCGACAACTTCAGCGTCGACTCGGGGCTGATCACCCTGGCACACGTCCTGAACATCGTCAGTGAGGCGGATTGCCCGGTGAGTGAGCTGGTCCATCCCCTGAGACGATATGCCGGGACCGGCGAGGTGAACTTCAAGGTGGACAACAAGCAGGCCAAGATGGATGAGCTGGCCAAGCGATATGGCGACGGCCAGGTGGACTACCTCGATGGAGTCACCATCGGGTACAAAGACTGGTGGTTCAACTGCCGCCCCAGTAACACCGAGCCCTTGCTTCGTCTGAATATCGAGGCCAAGACGCAGGATCTGCTGGACGAGAAGGCAGGGCAGATCAGGTCCCATCTGGGCCAGCCTGTGGAGCATTGAGTAGGAGAAGGGTTTCAGGTGTTAGGTGTTAGGTGAACCCAAACTCCGAGCCCTAAAACTTAAAACCTAAAACCTAAAACCTAAAACTTGATATGAATTCCAAGGTCTACTTAATCAAGGCCTCCACAGCAGAGGGAGACAAGGTCCTCTCGGACAAGGCACGGCGCCTCTTCAGGGCCGGCGGCTTTGCCCGCTGCTTCAGGGAACACGACTTCACGGCCGTCAAAGTCCATATTGGCGAGGAAGGCAATACCACCTACGTCAAGGCCCCATGCCTCAAGGGACTGGTTGAAGAGCTCCTGTCGCTCAAGACCAAGTGCTTCCTGACGGACACGAGCACGTTATACACGGGCAGGCGCCACAACGCGGTCGATCACACGATCCTGGCCTGCCAGCATGGCTTCTGCTACGAGAAGCTCGGCATCCCCTTCATCGCGCCGGACGGTCTCTTGGGCACGTCGGAGGCCGCGGTGGCGATCGATGGCGAGCTGAACAAGGAGGTCTTCGTCGCCTATGACGTGGCCCGTTGCCAGTCGATCCTGTCCGTAGCACACGTCACCGGACATCTGGCCGCCGCAGTGGGCGCAACGCTCAAGACCCTGGGCATGGGCTTCGCCAGTCGCAAAGGCAAGATGCGGCAACACGCCGTCCTCAAACCGTCGGTCAAGCGAACCTCCTGCACCGCGTGCGGAGAATGCATCAGGTACTGCCCTGCCGAGGCGATAGCCCTGGACCAAGGCAAGGCCAAGATCGACCCCGACCTGTGTATCGGCTGTGCGGAGTGCGTCGCCGTATGCCGCTTCGGCGCGGTCCAATTCGACTGGGGCCAGGAAAGCCCCAGGCTACAGAAAGACATGGCTGAGCACGCCCTGGGCGCGCTCAAGGGCAAGGATGGCAGGGCCGTGTTCTTCAACTTCGCCTTGTCGATTACCAAGGACTGCGACTGCTTCGACGTGGCCGGTATGCCCGATATCGTCAGCGACATCGGTATTCTGGCCTCTGATGACCCGGTGGCCGTTGATAAGGCCGCCGTGGACCTGGTGGAGCGGCAGGCAGGCGCCCCGGTGGGGACCCTCATCCTGAATCCCAAGCTCGATCCTCGCCACCAGCTCGAGCACGCACAGAAGATCGGACTGGGGCAGATGGAGTATGATCTGGTCGAGGTGGCATGACGACCGGTTTTTCGCGTCGGTTTTGGGAAAACAGGGTTGACAGTCCGCAGCCAGAGTGGGTACCTTGGGTATAGTGACTCGAAAGGAGAGGTCATTATGAAGATCCTTATTGCGGATGACCATGGGATCGTCAGACAGGGCCTCAAGTCGCTGCTGCAGAGCAGCCTGAACATGGAGGTGGTTGGAGAAGCCGAGGACGGCCTGGCCGCAGTTCAGATGGTCAGAGACCTCCAGCCCGATGTCGTCATCATGGACATCACCATGCCGAACCTCAATGGGGTCGAGGCAACCCGCCTGATCCACCAGGACTATCCCAACGTCAAGATCGTGGCGCTGTCGATGCATCCCGAGAAGCACATTGTCAGGGAGGTCCTCGAGGCCGGCGCATCGGCGTATGTATTGAAGTCCTACCTTTTCGACGAGCTGTCGCGGGCCTTGGACACAGTGCTGGCTGATCAGAGGTATCTCAGCCCCCGGATCACCGACGTTATTGTGGAAGACTACGTGCGGCAGCCCAGCGCAGGAAGGACCGAGGGCCCGGCCCGCCTGACCGCCAGAGATCGGCAGATCATCCAGATGCTGGCTGAAGGCAGGAGCGTCAAACAGATCGCCTTGGCGCTGCACATCAGCCCCAAGACCGCCGACGCCAGTCGCCGCAAGATCATGCAGAAGCTGGGCGTGCCCAGCATCGCTGATCTGGTCAAGTACGCGGTGCGGGAGGGCATCACGTCACTGGAGTTTTGACCGAGCCATCAGTCCTGTGAAGATCTGCCTGTCCGGTATACTCGCATCATGATCGAAGCGATTCTCCCTTTCCCGTGGGTGGTTGTACTCTATAACTCTGTCTTGTTCGCTCTCGGAGGCGCAGCAGCCTTGCGGGTTTGGCTGTGGCGAAGGAGCCGCGCCATCGCGATTCGGGTCCTGGCCTCCGGCTGCCTCCTCCTCTCTCTTGTCGGTCTGGCCGGCGCAGCGGTCAGTCCCGTGGAGCGGGGATTCGGGACCATTCATCTGTTGGCCTGGATGACCTTTCTGCACTGGCCCCTGTACCTGGTTTGCACGGCTCCGGCCTTCCTGCCGAGGCAGCCTCGCGTCTTCGCCGCCTGCCTGGCCGTCGGAGGTCTGATCGCCGGCGTCGCCATCGAGGCATTCCTGGTCGAGCCCCATCGTCTGGACGTCAGCCATCTCCGCGTTCTCACAGCCAACGTCGACCGGCCCGTCCGCATCGCACTCCTGGCAGACATCCAGACCGACACCCCCGGGCCCTATGAGAGACTGGTGCTGCAACGAGTCAAGGAGGAGTGTTGCGATCTGATCCTTCTGGCAGGCGATTACATCCAGACTGCCACAGAAGCCCAATACGGCCCCGCTGTCCAGGCCCTCGGAGGGCTCTTCTGCGACGCGGGTCTGAACCCCTCGCTGGGCACCTACGCCGTCAAGGGCAACATAGACCGGCCTGACTGGCACAGAGTCTTCGCGGGCCTTCCCATCACCTGCGTCAATGGTCGTCGCGAGTTTGACCTCGGGCTCGTGGTCCTGACCACCCTGTCCACGGAGGAGTCCTTTGACCCCAACTGTAGCGTCGCAGGAAAGGACAAGTTCCAGATCGTCCTGGGTCACTGCCCCGACTTCAGTCTCGGCCGGGTCCGGGCGGACCTCTTGCTGGCCGGCCACACCCATGGAGGCCAGGTCATCCTCCCGCTGATAGGCCCTATCCTCACCTTCGCCCGGATCCCGCGGTCGTGGGCCTCAGGCAGGACCGATCTGGGCGGACTATCCGGCTCTGCAGAGCCGCGGACCCTCGTGGTCTCCCGCGGCGTCGGCATGGAACGAAAGGAGGCGCCCCGCGTCAGGTTCCTGTGCAGGCCCGAGTTGGTGATCATCGACCTCGTCCCCGCTGCTGTCGAATGCCAGGCGAGATGAGGACCAGGCAGGTAAGCAGGTGAGAAGGCGATCCTGGTCAGTGGTTCCCTCGCCGACCTCGTCTCTGCGATCGACCATTCCGGCCGGACGGCAGCTGGAGACTCAACCTGTCCCCCACCTTCCTCGGTCCGCCGGCGACACTGCGAAACACGCCCGCGCTGGCGGGCGCCAGCTCCAGGTGTCCGGCTGCAGGACGAACCTCCATGATCCGCACGCGAAGGTTCTGGCCCATGCGAAGGACAGCCCCCGTGTGGCGGCCCAGCAGGCATTGGCTCTGACTGTCGAACTGCCAGTGATCCGGTCCAAGGGCCTCCGGCCTGACCAGGCCTTCCACTCCAAATTCGGGCAGCAGGACGAATGCCCCATATCGGCTCAGGCTCATGACCACACCGTCGAGCTCCTCTCCGATCCTTCGCCGCAAGAGGCCCAGCACCAGAGTGGTCTTGACCTCCTTCTCGGCGTCCTCTGCGGTCTGCTCAGTATGCGAGATGTGCCGCCCGATTTCCGCCAGATCCTCGAAGGCGTGGCGATGGCGGGCCGCATTGACGTTTCCGGTCAGGTAAGCCTGGAGGTCCCGGTGCACCATGAGGTCCGCGTACCGCCGGATGGGGCTCGTGAAGTGGCAGTACTTGGACGCTGCCAGCGCATAGTGGCCGACCGCCGCCGGCGTATAGGCAGCCCGCTCCAGGCTCCGCAGGACCAGGAGATTCACGGGCAAGGCCACCCGGGTGCTGCCGACCTGAGCCAACAGACGCTGAAAGTCATGGCGACCGGGCTGCCGGGAAAGCGTCACCCCCAGCAGTCGCAGGGTCTGGGAGAGCTGCCGCAGTGCCGCAGGATCGGGGTCAGGGTGGATACGCCGGATGAACGGGATGCACAAAGGGTCGAGCAGCGAGGCCACGGCCACATTGGCCTCGACCATGAACATCTCGATGATCGTGTGCGGATAGCTGGCATCCGCCCGTTGCACACCGGTCACCTGTCCGGAGGGGTCCATCACGACCTTGATTTCGGGCATCTCCAACTGCAGCATGCCTGCCTGGCGACGGCGAGCCTCGATCGTCCGGGCCAGGTGCTCCATGTCGTGGAGCAGGCTCACGATGGGTCCCGCCAGGTCTCCGGTCCGGCCCTTCAGGGCCTCGTCCACCTGCTCATAAGACAGGCGTGCCTTGGAACGGATGATCGTGTTGGCGAATCGCGCAGACCGGATCACGCCGTCCCTGTTGTAGGTCAGGAACACGCTCTTGGTGTACCGCGGCTGGTTGGGCTGGAGGGAGCAGATCTCGTTGCTCAGCATCTCGGGCAACATCGGCAGGGTCTTGCCCGGCAGGTAGACGCTGTTGCCCCTCCGCCTCGCAGCGAAGTCCAGGCCAGAGCCTTCCTTGACAAAGTGACTCACATCGGCGATGTGGACCCCCAGAAGCCAGCACCCGTGCTCGAGGGCAGCCAGGCTGATCGCATCGTCATAGTCCTGGGCGTCCGGCGGGTCAATCGTCACGATCAGGTCATCCGTCAGATCCTCGCGGCCATCCACGTCGCGTGGATTGTAGCTGACCTTGGCATTCCAGGCTTCCACCAAGCTGGACTCATCAAAGGACTCCTCCAGGCCGTAGCGTCTGATGATGGCTGCGATCTCAGTATCGTGGCGGCCCGGCCGGCCCAGGACGTCTGTGATCACCCCCCGCGCCGGATGGCTGGCCGTAGGATAGGATCGGATCTCCACCAGGACCTTATCGCCCTGCTGTATCTTGCGGAAGTCCGTCCCGTCGATCTGGATGGGTGCGAGGGCCTCACCGCCGTCCGGCTCCACCAGCCATCGGTCCTTCTCCTGCCGAATCGTTCCAACCACGCGGCTGTGTGCCCGCTCCAAGATCTTGATGACCCTGCCGGTCCAGCGGTCAGGATCCTTCACTGAGCCTTGGCTGACCTGGGCCACCACGCGGTCGCCGGTCATCGCGCCAGCCGTGGCCTTGGCAGGGATGAACACGTCGCCGTCCACGTGGACCTGCTGCGGGCTCACAAAACCAAAACCCCGGACGTGCGACTTGAATATCCCGGTCACCTCGCCCGACAGGGATGGTAGCCGCAGCACGCCGTGGGAGCCTACGATCAGACTTCCCTCCGCGCAGAGGGATTGGACGGCCTGCTGAAAGGCCGGCCTGAGGTCGCCACGTACACCGAGCTCCTGCTCGAGCAGTTCCAGTCGCAGGGGGGCCCCGTCCTTCTGCATGAGATGGAGAATCTGGCTCTTCAGCACTTCAAACATGGGGATATTATACCAGATCACTCCAACGGGCGATCCCTCTGCCCGCCGAGCATCATTTTGGACTGCGATGGGCCTGTGCGGCCGTCATCGCCAGGAGCACCGGTATGCCGCGGGCCGAATCCACGGCGACCATGTCCACCGACTGAATCTCTACGTCTGGCCGGGGATTGTTCCACTGCTTTGCGTACGCGGCGGTCCTGTCTTGGGTGCCCTCGTAGGGGGCCGTCCAGGCCAGTTGTGCACCAGGCAAGGCCTTGGCGTGCTGCTGCACGTAGTGGTCGATGTCGATCTCGGAGGTGATGGGTACTTCTTCCTTCTGTCCGTCTGCGTAGTTCACCACGTACTTGAACATCACAGACTTCCTGTTGGCCCGCCGATCTTCGGCGGTCATGCGCTGGTCCACGCGGGCCGCGTGCAGGAAGAACAGGGCGTCGGCCTTCGTGTTCACGGGAATACCGGTGATCTGCATGGGCAGGTCCTTGGGAAGACCGCTGCCGCCGAGCATCAGCACCTGGGGCACGGGTGACGTGGGCATCTCGTAGATGTCGTAGTCGACGCCGGCCAATCGCTGCCTGCCCTGGGGGAGTCCCTTGAAGGTGCGGCTCTTGTCCCCGAAGAAGCCCCGTTCGTCCTTGTACGTCGTCGCCTTGGTGTGGATGTCGATCGGCCTGTAGTCTGCCGCGGTCCCGGCGATGAAGGTGACGTCCCCGGTGAACGGGGCCTTGAGGTTGCGAAGCACCGTGGCCAGGACAGTCCGCTTCTTGATCCGGTTTGCGGGGACGGCCTCATTCTCCTGGAATCGCAGATTGCAGAGCACCACGCCCCCCCGCCCTCTTGGGTAGTGCATGATCCCGCCGACGTTCAGCATGCACTTGACCGCAGCGAGGAACTCGGGGCTTCGCCGAACCCTGATCCAGATGTTGTCGATGCCCTGGTTGCGGGCCTTGGAGGGATCGATCTGCCAGGCGCACGTCTCCAGGGTCAGCTCCCTGGCCTTGCGGGGCGGGTCTATCGTGAACGTCTGGGGATCACCTGCGGGTGCGAGCGCCCACTCCACGCGGTCCTTGCCGTCAAAAGCCAGGGCGATGCGGGTCGTGGGGTTGTAGTTCACGGACTGGTCGTAGGTCAGCTCGGTGATCGTCTCTTCCCTGGGCAGGGTGATCTTCATCGAGAAAGGCCGGTCGCCCGCAGGGATGGGGAAGTCGATGATCAGGGGCCAGCCATCGGACCCCACGAAGCCGTTGACGATGTTGCCGTAGCTGGCGAAGTCACTGGTGGCGAACGGAGCGACGTCGTCGTAGTCGACCACGTACGTGAACACGTCGGACGCGACGTATTCGTCGGCTGTCCATCCGAAGATCCTCTGGCCCGAGAGCATCACGATGTCCCCCGTGGTCAGGCCGCTCGCAAGCGGGTGACGCACTGCAGGGAAGGTCACCCGCTCCCGGCCGAAGGGCCGGATCAGATGATCGACGCCCACGATCCGGTTGTAGTCAACCAGGCCCTCCGGGGTCAAACCGTTGAACACGATCGTGCCGCCCCGGTCCCAGAAGGCCCGAACTGCGTCCATGCCGGACGCCAAGGCCCTCAGACTCGCCGGAGTGGCGGAGATCACGGCGACCTTGCAGGCTCCGTCCATCATCGCAGCCAGTGGGTCCCTGGTCCGAGTGTACTGCAGACCCATGGCATCAAGTGTCTTGCGGAGTTGCTCGTCGTCCACCGCAACTGACACGGGCGAGGACTCCTGTCTGTAGGTCAGGGCGGCACTGACGAGGTTGACCAGCAGGTGCTGCGCAGCGGCGCTCCGGCCCAGTTGTTGGCCCATGGCCATCTGACAGAGCCACATCACGCCCTTGCCCACCGGGACCTCGGCCAGGGCGGACTGGGCCAGGCGTGGACCCACCTGCACCAGGCTCTTGGCCCCGCGAGCAGGCTTCACGTACGGGTTGCGGTACACCACGTGATCCCCGGGCCACGTGAAGAAGTCCCTATCGGCCAGACCCGCCAGGGCAGGATGTGATGCGTCCTCGATGAAGGCCGTGCGCCCCGCGTTCATGGGAACCTCCTGGCCGAAGTCACTCCGGGCCGTGGTCTGCGCAAGCTCCATCTCCGCGGGGATCGCCTGGTACTTGAGCGGCCAGGTCTGGTCGAGCACCACCACCGCCTTGCCGACCGAGGCCCACGCGGCCAGGGCCGTGGAGGTCGAGTCTGCCTCGGAGAGGGCATCGGGCCCTACCACCAACACCCGGATGCCCGAGGGCAGGGCCTCCAAGCTCGCCACAGACGCATAGGGAATCCCGGCCTTGCCAAGAGGGCCGGCCAGGAGACCCTTGGGATCCAACACTCCAATCGACCCGCCAGCCAGGCCCGGCGAGTTGGACGTCACCGGCTCTGCCAGGATCGACAGGACCTTAACGTCGCGGAACACCTCTCGGCCCGCTGCGGACAGGGTGAGCACCAGTTCTCCCTCGGTTCGTCCGTCCACCGCTGGCAGCGTCATCGCCTCGTCGAACTTCTCCGCAGTACCAGGCCTGACCGCGTGCTGGGTGGTCTTGCGCCAAGCCTCTCGTCCCGCCACGGTCAGCACGCGGGTAAAGAGGAGAGGCTCTGCGTGCTGGGTGTCGTTGAAGAGCCCGAAGGTGCGCACGACCGTCTGCCCCGAGCCGAAGGTCCAGTCCCATTGTCTGCACATCGCCGCACGCGGGGCATTGGCCGTACGCTGTCGCTCGCCGCCCTCGCCGCCCAGCCAGAAGTGCCAGGCCGCGTAGTGACCGCCCCAGCGGTAGCCTTCCTGGAGCATGCGGTAGCACGTCGCCACCGACTCCCGGGTCGCGGCCTTGCCCTGGAATGCGACCTCCCCTCCCCACGTGGCGTAATCTGCGGGATTGATGCCGCCGGCGTAGAAGTCCTCGCCGATGTAGCGCGGCCTGTTCTGGTCCCATGTCCAGCGGCCCCGGCCGCCGCCCTCGGGGAAGGCCTCGTACGCAAGATCCGGATACCGGCAGTCCAATGTCGCCACGTAGTGGTCGCCATGCACTGCGAGCGAGTTGTCCTTCAGGGCGCCCCCGCCGTCGATCATGACGGCCCTTGTGGGGTCGGCAGCCATCACCGCGTCGTGGGCCGCCTTGATCTGTCGCTCGTAGGCGTCCATGTTCGGGCTGTTGCCCAGCAGATTGATCAGGTTGATGAAGGCGAACTCATTCTCGATGGACCAGATCTGGATCGAGGGGTGGTTGCGCTCACCCTTGACCTGGGCCACGCACTGGTCCGCCCAGTTCTTCATGAGTCTGAGCTTGATCTCCGAGCCCCCTTGCAGCCTGCGGACCTCGGGATCCTTCTCGATGAATGCAGTGCCGATGGTCTCGCCGTCGAGCGTGCAGTTGCGCCGCACCACCACGCCACTGCGGTCGAAGAACTCCAGGGCCTCCTGCGGCTCCAGGCCGAGCCACCGAGGGTCGTGGCCCGCCTGGCCTGCGGTGCTGAACCGGGTGAGTCGCTCCTGGGCCTGTCTGTACGCCGCCAGCCAGGCCTCCGCCGTGGTCCCGGCCTCGCCGATCAGGTCGGCCCACAGGTGCCAGACCACGCCATTGAGCGTGAACTGCGAGCCCTCGATCCTCCACTCTCGAAAGCCGAACAGGGTCTCCTTCTCGTCCAGCGTGGTCCCACCCACCATGACGCGGGTCCGCAGGCGGTACAGGTTGGGCGTGTCCGGCCACCAGAGCCTGGGATCCTCCCAGGACCCTGCCAGGCTCAGCGTCTCGGTCCTTCCAGCAGCCACCGTAAACGGCCTGGCACTGAAGACCTTTTCGACCAACCCGGTCTGGTCGTTCACCGCCTCCCAGCGGATCTCGCCGCTGGCGTCCTGCGACCCTGCGTTGGCCAGTGAGACCTCCGCCTCCAGTTGCCTCTTCACCACCGACGGCTTGACGAACACATCGCTGGCATAGACCCTGCCTGCAGCCACCAGCGAAGGGGTACACAGTATCCCGGACTGCGGGCAGTTCCAGATCGGGTAGTCCAGCTCCTGGAACCCGTCGCCGAAGAACTTCATCGGCAGGTTGAAGGTCCTGCGGAGCTTCATGGGGTCGGCCGGATTGGCCGCGCGGCCGTACCAGGCATCCCGGAGGCCGACCCAGATTTCGTTGGCCTGACCCGGTTTGATGCCCCGGGTCAGGTCGATCTGGAATCGGCAGAAGGGATTCTTCTCAAACCCGCACAGCACGCCGTTGACGTACACCGTGGTGTTCAGGTTGTTCAGGGGAGAATCCAGGAAGAACGCCTGGCCGGCCATGCCCGTGGGCACGTCCACACGTGTCCGGTACCAGATCCGGTGTGCAAAGACCAGGTCCTTGCGGCTCTCGTTCTTGTCCGAGGGCACGTCGATCGCCCTGAAGAACGCAACCTTGGGCAGCTCCTTGATCGGCTCAGCCACCTCGCCCGGGGCCTGCTCGTCGTCCCTTGCGACCTCCCAGAGTCCCTTGAGGGAGACGCTCGCCCGCTGCCCCGGCAGGGCGTCCGGAAGCCTGAACACCGTCCGCCCGGCCGCCTGGTCCCTCTCATCCTGGCCGGTCTGGCCCGGTCTGAACTTCGAGTTCGGATGGAACGAGCCCTCGTGGATGCAGATCGCGTCGCAGGCGTAGAGGATCCGCTGGATCTTGCCATCCTTGTCCCTGCTCTTGGTCAGCCGGATCTCCAGCACGTGACGACCGCCCGTGAGTTCGGCGTTGCCCATCTTGATCCAGGCCACCTCGCACCAGAAGGCAATTTCCATCAGGTCCGCGGTCAGATCGTCCGGGCCGACGGCCTTCCACGGACCGCCGTCGATGCGGTACTCGAAAGGCGACCGAGCGAACTCGAAACCGATTCTGTTCCAGATCTCATACGTCGCCTTCTTGGTGATCTCGAAGGGATGTTGGATGACGACCGCGCCTGCGTCGACCTCCGCGTCCACCTTGTCGGCCTCAAAGGAGACGTGCATCCACCGGCCCTCCGAGAGGAACTGCGCGTTGCCCCAGCCGGTGTTGTTGACCTTCACATTGGCCGTGCCCGCCTCGCCCTCCAGCCACACAAACTCGCCGGCCCGCACGGTCAGCGACGCTACGGCCGCCACGATGATCCCGCCGACAACCACCGCCCGGTTCAACATGTCTGCCCCTTGCCGTCCGTCCCTACGCCTTCCACGGAGCCCGATAGTCGCGGGTCAGCCAGGCGGCATTACCCGTTCCGCCCGCGAAGGTGTTCTCTGCCGGGTTCCACTCGATCTTCTCGCCGTACCGGTAGGCCAGGTTCATCAGATGGCAGCAGATGACCGAATGGCCGCCCACGCCCGCGTGGGTGATGGGCTGCTGACGGCTCTTGACGCAATCCAGGAAGTCCAACGTGTGTGATTCGCTCTTGTAGAGCTTGACCTGGGCGTCCGCCAGGAATGCCCTCTCAGCCTTGGCCAGCGCCGATTGAAGCGACCCTGAATCCTCCCGCCGCGTCCACTTGGAGACGGTCTGGCCGTTGCGGATGAGGCAGAAGGAGCCACGGTTGACCTGGACCTCCCCTTCGCTGCCAAAGAAGTCCACGCCGAAGCCGTCCTTGTGGACCACGGTCACCCCGTTGGCGTACACCAGCTTCACGCCACGCTTGGCCCGGTTACCTTGCGGCGCGGGCAGGATCTGCACGGGTCCGCTCTCATCCATGCCCAGTCCCCACTGGGCGATGTCCAGATGGTGCGCGCCCCAGTCCGTGACCATGCCGCCCCCAAACTCCCAGTAGTTCCGCCAGTCCGGGAAGAAATTGTTCACGCCCCGTGGGCTGAGCACCGAGCTGTACGGCCGCTGGGCGCAGGTCCCAGCCAGAAGTCCCAGTTCAGTCCGGGCTCCATGGCCTCTTCGCCCAAGTCACAAGGCCGGCCTGGGTCTCCAAAGCTGCATTCGACGTGGTCCAGCTTGCCGATGGCCCCGTTCCTCACCAGCTCGCAGGCCACGCGGAACTCCGACATCGATCGCTGCATGGACCCGGTCTGCAGCACGCGGCCCTTGGCCTTCACGGTCTTCATCACCTCCAGGGCCTCATGGATGTTGTGCGTGAGGGGCTTCTCGCAATACACGTCCTTGCCGGCCTCCAGGGCCGCCAGCGTGATGATCGCGTGCCAGTGGTCCGGCGTCGCAATGCAGACAGCGTCAATGTCCTTGCGGGCCAGCAATTCCCTGAAGTCTCCATATCCTGTACACCCGGCTGAGGCCTGGCCTGATCCGCCCGCGTAGAAGTCGTTTACGATCTTCACCGCATGCTCGCGCCGCGTCCCATCCACGTCGCACACGGCCAGGACCCGCGTGTCCTGTTGGAGGAAGTTCTGCAGCAACCCCCTATTCTGTATGCCCATGCCGATGAATCCCATGGTCAGGCGGTTGCTGGGGGTTGTCTCCGCAGACCAGATGCGGGAAGGGATCATGAACGGCACTGAGGCTGCGGCTGCTGAAGCGAGGAAGGACCTGCGAGAGAGTCTCATGACTGCCCCCTTTCATGGTGCGATATGGCGTCTCTTACCTTCATACCTTCTGATCTTCTTACCTTCTCAGTCCGGCGTCAACTCGGCCGCAGGCGCTGGCGGTTGGCAGCAGCCATCTCAGGCGGCATCATGCCCAGAAACCCTTCGAGTGTCGTACAGCCGTACTCGTCGCAGGCGCCGCAGTGGCTAACGCCCTTCTTGACGCAGCACGTACGGACTGCGCACACGTGGCAGTGCCCGATCTTGGGACCCTTGGCCTGGCATCCCGTGCAGTTGATGTCCTCAGGCTTCATGGGGTGGTTGTACATCTTCGTCCACTTCTCCGCAGTGGCTCGCCGCATGGAGTCATCGTCAGCCTCAGTGGCCAGGTAGGCGTCACACACCTCGCAGTCCAGTCCGCAGCAACCCGTTCGCATGATCATTCTCCTATTGATCTACTCTCGGGCCTTGGCCCGGCGCCAGGCCCACACAGTCCCCCTTATACCCACCGACTGCCTCCAGTCCAATGGATTTCCAGCAGCCCCGCCTCGCGGCAATGGCGCTTCCCATGTCCCTGCAAGCCTGTAGAATGGGCGGACGATCCATACAGGATCCCTGGTGTGAGAAAGTCAAGGAGGTACATATGCACAGTACTGCAAAGGCGTTCCTCTGGCTGGTCTTGGTCGTTGCCGGCTGCACAACCCTGCAGCCGCCGGTCACGCCGATGTGGCCCGTCACGGACGCCTACCATGGCGCCACGGTGGTCGACCCTTACCAGTGGCTCGAGAACGGGAACAATCCCCGGGTACAGGCCTGGAGCCAACAACAGAATGCCTACACGCGCAAGATCCTGGACAGCCTGCCCCACGTCTCGCATCTGCGGGAGCGGATCAGCGACATCCTCACTGCCAGGACGGTCACCTACTACTCTCTCTCCTGGCGATCCGGAACTCTCTTTGCCTTGAAGCAGCAGCCGCCTTTGCAGCAGCCCCTGCTGGTGGCCATGCGGTCGCCAGATCAACCTGGCTCAGAGCGGCTCATCGTCAATCCGAACACGATCGACCGCCAGGGCACGACCTCCGTGGACTGGTACGTTGCCTCTCCTGACGGCCGCTTCGTTGCAGTCTCTCTGTCTGTGGCTGGCTCGGAGAGCGGGGATCTGCACGTCTACGACACGGCCAACGGCAGGGAGGTCGGTCAGCCCATCAGCCGGGTCAACGGGGGAACTGCTGGCGGCGACGCAGCCTGGGCGAGCGACGCATCTGGCCTTTACTACACGCGATACCCTCGTCCGGGCGAGCGGCCGGCGGAAGACCTGGCCTTCTACCAGCAGGTCTGGTTCCACAAGATGGGCACCTCTGCGGATGAGGATCGCTACGAGGTCGGCATGGACTTTCCTCGGATCGCCGAGATCCAGCTCGAGGCGGACCCGCACTCCGGCCGCGTCCTGGCCACTGTCCAGTATGGCGACAGCGGCCGATTCAGCCACTACCTCCGCACGGATCACGGCCTGTGGACTCAGGTCGCCGACTACAACGATCAGATCGTCCAGGCCACGTTCGGCGGCAACGACACCTTGCTGCTCATCTCCAGGCAGGGCGCTTCCAGGGGCAAGATCCTTCGCCTGCCCGCCAGCCAGCCCATCCTGCAGAACGCGGTGGCCATCGTTCCCGAAGGATCCGACACCCTCGTCTCAGACTTTGCAGGCAACCGGCCTATGGTGGCCACAGAGAACCTCCTGTACGCCCTCTATCAACTCGGCGGCCCAACTGAGGTCCGCGTCTTCGACCTCCAGGGCCATCCCCAGCCGGGTCCAAAGGTCCTGGCTGTCTCCACAGTGGGCCAGATCGTTGCATTGGGCGGCGACGACGTGCTCTACAGCAACGCCTCGTACGTCGACCCGCCTGCGTGGTATCAGTTCTCCCCAGCCAAGGCCGCTACTGCCAAGACCGCCATGGAGGTGACGCCGCCTGCGGACTTCTCGGATTGCGAGGTGGTGCGGGAGTACGCTGCCTCCAAGGATGGCACGCGTGTCCCCATCAACATCATCCGTCGCAAGGGGACCCGCCTGGATGGGTCTCACCCGGTGCTATTGACCGGCTACGGCGGGTATGGAATCAACATCACGCCTTCGTTCTCCAGCCTGCGCCGTGTCTGGATCGATCAGGGCGGAATCTTCGCGGAGGCCACCCTTCGCGGAGGCGCAGAGTACGGCGAACAGTGGCACCAGCAAGGCATGCTCACCCGAAAGCAGAACGTCTTCGACGACTTCGCTGCTGCCCTGCACCACATGACTGACGCGGGCTACACCCGGCCCGACAGACTCGCCATCGTGGGCGGCAGCAACGGCGGCCTGCTGATGGGTGCGATGATCACCCAGCACCCGGACTTGTGCAGGGCCGTGGTCTCCTTTGTCGGCATCTACGACATGCTCCGCGTCGAGCGCTCGCCCAATGGGCAGTTCAATGTCCCTGAGTTCGGCACCGTCAAAGACCCTGACCAGTTCGAGGCCCTGTACGCCTACTCGCCCTACCACCACGTCAAGGGCGGCACTGCCTACCCCGCAGTCCTGTTCCTGACCGGCGAAAACGACCCTCGCGTAGACCCCATGCACTCCCGCAAGATGACCGCCCGGCTCCAGGCAGCCACGTCATCACGAAGGCCGATCCTCCTGCGGACCAGCGCCACCACAGGCCACGGCATAGGCACGCCCCTCAGCGGTCAGGTCGAAGAGGCGGTGGACTACTACGCCTTTCTGTTCCACGAGTTGGCCATGAAATACCAACCCCCTGCGGGGGCGCAAACAGGCAGCAGGAAGTGATATGGCCCTACTTCACCTGGAATCACTTCCCCGGCAGATCACCAAGTCTGATTTGCTGGCCCTTCTCACGTCCGTAGGAGGCTTGGAGTCCAATCGTGTGGGACACATCGACTTGCGGGCCGGCGAGGCCGTGATCGAAGTCCCTGATGGCTGGCAGACCCGCCTGGTCAGAGCCCTGGATGGTCACCTGCTTCGCGACCGCCGGATTCGAGTCTGGCACGAGAGTCCACCGGACTCTGATGCAGCAGCCGGACACTTCGAGCGATTGGTGCGTCTGCTCGACTTTGAGAGCCGGGCAGAGGCTCAGGAGGTCGTCGAGCGCGGCCGACGGTTGTCGTCCGCTGACGCCGAACGAACGGGAACCAGCCTGGTGGACCTGGTTATCACGGACGACGAGACCGGTCTGGGTGGGCGCCATCTCCTGAAACTCGCCAAGCGCAGCCGCTCCCCCCTGCCCTGGACCCGTCTCGGCGTGGGCAGTCCCGTCGTGCTCTACCCGGACACGGGCAGAGAGACGACCGGGCGCAGGGGCGTGGTCTACGAGCGTACCGGCGGCTCTCTACATGTGGCCCTTCGCAGCATGTCTGAGGACCTGGCCGAACACGAAACGTGGCGACTGGACCTTTCCAGCGACGAGGTGGCAGTCCAAAGACAGCGGACTGCCTTGCAGCGAGCGACGTCTGCCAGGGCGGAGCGTCTGGCCGAATTATGCGATGTCCTTTTGGGAAGGCGCCCGCCGGAATTTGACCGAGAGCAGCGATGAGCCGGCCCTCAGTTCACTGCTCAACGACACCCAACGAGAGGCCGTTCAGTTCGCCTTGACTGCCCGTGACGTAGCCCTGATCCACGGTCCGCCTGGCACCGGAAAGACCACCGCGGTCATCGAACTGATCCGCCGGGTGATCCGGCGCGGCCAGAAGGTCTTGGCCTGCGCGCCGAGCAACCTGGCCGTGGACAACATCCTCGAACGCCTGGTGGCAGCCGGGGAGCAGGCCGTACGTCTCGGGCACCCCGCCCGTGTCGTGGCCGATCTCCGAAGCCACACCCTCGATCTCCTGGTGGAGGACCATCCGGATGTCCGACTGGCCCACAAGCTGGTCAAAGAGGCCATGGGGCTGTTCCGAAAGGCAGGCAAGTATACGCGGGCCAAGCCACAGCCTGGCGAGAGGCAGGAGACACGCCAAGAGGCCAGGAGCCTGCTGGCGGACGCCCGGCGTCTGGAGAGGCAGGCCGCTGAACACATCCTGGACAACGCCGACGTCCTGTGCGCGACCACGACCGGCCTGGACAGCGACCTGCTGGGCTCGCGGAGATTCGATCTCTGCGTGATCGACGAGGCATGCCAGAGCACCGAACCAGGCTGCTGGGTGCCCTTGCAGTGGTGCAATCGGGTAGTGCTGTCCGGCGACCACTGCCAGTTGCCGCCCACGGTCGTGCAGTCTCCAGGCGGCAGCCGAGGGCTTCGGCATCAGCCTCTTCGAGCGGATGATGGCAGACCAAGGTCCAGCCATCGCCCGCCAACTGACGGTCCAGTACCGGATGCATCAGGCCATCATGGACTTCTCCTCTGCCGAGTTCTACGGGTCCACGCTGCAAGCCGATGCGACGGTGCGCAATCACCTCCTCGCAGACCTGGCCGGCGTCGCCGCCACTGCCACCACACAGTCGCCACTCGAGTTCATCGACACTGCTGGAGCGAGCTTCGACGAGGAGGTCGAGCCCGACGGTGAGAGCCGCTTGAATCGGCAGGAGGCAGCCCTTGTGTGCAGAAAGGTCCTGGATCTGCTGGCCAACGGCGTGGCAGCCAGGGACATCGCAGTCATCGCTCCGTACGCCGCGCAGGTGCGGCTCCTTCGCGAGCGATTGACCGTGCTGGACCTCGAGATCGACAGCGTGGATGGCTTCCAGGGACGGGAGAAGGAGGCCGTGGTAATCTCGCTCGTGCGATCCAACCCCCAGGGCGAGATCGGGTTCCTGCAGGACGTCCGCCGGATGAACGTCGCCATGACGCGTGCCCGGAGAAAGCTGCTGATCGTAGGCGACAGTGCGACCTTGTCGGCCCATCCCTTCTACCGCCGGATGATCGAGTACCTCGATGCGTTGGGGGCGTACCGGACCGTCTGGGAAGAGCCTGATGGAGTGTGATGCAGCAGAAGGAAGAGGTTTTAGGTCTTAAGTTGTAGGTTTTAGGTGACCGCGCAGCGGTCATCCCGGGCGGAGGCCCGCGGCGCCGCAGTCGAGGGATCCATAGAACAGAGAAGTCATCGCGAGCGCAGCGCGGCGATCTTCCTTCTCCACCAAGCGATCGTGACAGGCTGCGGCCCAGCGGGCGTCGATCACCTCACAGCCGGGCGGCACCCTGCGTGTCATCGTGTCACAGATCCTCAGCCAAGTCTCTCCAAGAAGGATTCTGCCCTTCGATCAGTGCCACCTTCTTTGCTCTTGAACCGGCCTTGATCCGCTTCTCCGCGGCGATGGCCTCTTCTGGGCGGTCAAACCGCTCGCAGAAGACCAGCTTGGTGACCCTATAGCGTGCAGTGAAACCGGAGCCTTCTCCTGCCCGGTGTTCATGCGTGCGGCGAGACAGACTATTCGTCATGCCGGTATACAAGACCGTGTTGTTGGCGTTGGTCATGATGTAGACGAAGTAGCTCATGGTAGCGCCTATAGCAGTTGAAGATTGCCGCGTCGCTTCGCTCCTCGCAATGACCTGCCATTCTATGCTATCGCCGCTCCCTGCGGCATCGAGCCGTCAACAGCCGTCATCGCGAGCGTATCGCGGCGATCTTCAACTCCGTCAAAACAGCAGCCACAGCCATGCATCCTCTGCCCAGGAAGACCCGGAAGCCATGACAACGCCCTCACTCAGGGGCCGGTAGGTCCAGGTGTCAACTTGGAGGACCAGACAAGGACCTCTGCTCAACCTGACCCGCACAAGTAGTGGAGGTCACCCGGATCTCATTGAGCGGCAAAGAGAGTGGACGACTGTACTGCTGATGTGCAGTAGTTGACATTGAGGCCAAGCTCCCATCTTGGCGATGGGAGATCACACAGACCGGGTAAAGTCGTACGTGCCACCCCGCGAGTCGGGAATCAATGCCTCGCCTTTGCCTCTCGTTCTCGCTCATATCATCTCTACGAATCACCTACCCGCAGAACTGCGGTTGGCACAACCGCCCTACAGGGATGGTGGGCTGAAGCCCACCCTACAGCAACATGATACCACCGGCGGGGCAGAAGCAATAGCCTTGTTGTCGTGCATACTGACCTGGCCCTTGCCGGGCAGGAATGATGTGATCAGTTCGATGGAGTCACTGATCGAGAGCAATCGGTATCTGGCCGACCCGGAAAGTCGCAAAGCGATGCTCCGTGAGAACGCCAGGCAGTCCGCTATTATCGAGGGCGCGCACGGCCTACCCGCTCAGCCGCTCGGACCCTCCTGCGGTCGCCATTCCAGGGCATCCAGGAAGAAGGCAGTCAAGGGGTCCCACTCTCCCGCGTAGTCATCTCACCGGGCGTACGTGGGGGTCTTCTGCGACAAAGGGTATGCCACGTGATCCACGTCTTCCAGACCAGCATGGAGGCCTTCCCGTTCCATCTCGATCTCGCCCCTATCGAAGCCGACCTATTCCCGATGCCACCAACCCAGCCCAGCCGGCTGAGCATAGGTGCAAGGCAGGCCGAGTGATCGAGCTTGCACGAAGAACTCGGCCTGCCGCCGCACCCCAGTCCCACCCTTGGGTGGGACTGGCACGCCGAAGGCGTAGCTCAGCCGGCGTAGTCGCGCATGGTCCAACCGCCACGATCCCGCGCCAGCATTCGCGTGCATTCGCGTTATTCGCGGCTAACAACTCCTTCAGTTCTCCTTCGGCTGTGGCCGGAAGGCTCCCGGCCAGTGAAACAGACGGGGCCCGCGTCTCGTAGACGCAGGCCCCGAAGTGTCGTGAATCATAGTGATATGGATACAGCCCACTACGGAGCTGCCACGCGGGTCAGTCGGATGTCATCGATGTACAGCTTTCCGGAACCGCCGGCCTTGGGCGAGGCGGGGTCGCCGACACCCACGGCCATCTTCTTGATGCTCCCCATGTTGATGCCTGCGGAGGTGAACTGGCTGAAGGGGATGCTCCACTCCTGCCAGGCTCCCGTGGCGATCACGGAGGGATCGGCGTTAGCGGCCACCTTGGCAGTGCCGGCACTGTCCTGCAGCCTGACGTAGAACGTCTCCGGCGTGTTGCCGCCCGTCTGGGACGCGCCGATTCCCGTTGTCTGCCACGAGCCCGAGACATTGCCGGTCGTAGAGACACTCGAGAACTTGGCGCCGCAGGCAGAGCTGGTCACGTGGCTGCAGACAGCCAGACCGATGTACACGTCGCTGGCCATCGGAATGGTCACGCTGGGTGTGGCCACCAGGTCCATCCATGCAATCCCATTGGCGGAGTACTGGGCCGTGAGGGTGTCACCCGTGCGCGTCACCTTGACCCAGTACGGCGCAGCAAGGCCCGCCACTGCCACGTTGGAGGAGGCCGCATCGCGAGTCGGACGCCATTGGAACGAGATGCCATTGGCCGGAGTCACCGCCACCAGGGCATTCGCGGACCCAGTCTGGAAGTCCTCGCGGATCATCACGCCCGCCTTGGCCCATCCGTCCGTATTGGCCACACTGTCGACCCGGGTCACGATCGAGCCGTTGCCCTTGAGCTGCTTGTAGGCGAACCGGAACTGATCCGTGCTGTCCCAGATGTCGCTGCCCGTGCCGTTCATCAGGATCGTCCCGGCAGTGGTCTCCAGGAAACCGGGCGCGTCGCCTCGGAGGTATACCACGAGGGCGTTGGCGCCGCCGCCGGTCCAGGACTGGGCCGTGGCCCATTCCCTCTGAGCCTCTGAGTAGTAGGGACTCCGGGTGTTGTCGAAGCCCATGGGCATCGACTGCTTGCCGGAGTGGATGACCGCCTGCTCGGCAAACGGCGGCTGGACGTTTCCTACGGTGGAGCCGGTGCCGTTGCCGCTGGAAAACACCACGCCGCAGTCCGGCGAGGCGGAGTAGCCGAAACCGTCCACCCAACCGAAGAAGATCCGGTTGCAGAGGTCATCGTAGGACTCGAAGTCGTCTACCACTGCGTAGCCGATCGTGGTGAAGCTCCACGCGTCGCCCTGCCACACAGCGGGGCTTGCAGCGTCGTTGACCTCGTCGACCCTCCAGGTGTAGGTCCTGCCGAATTCAAGGCCGAGCGGGCCCAGCGGCAGGCTGTGTGCCGTTACGGTCTGGGCCAGAGCCAGGGCGCCGGGATCTGTCCCCAGGTAGACCTGGTGCTGGGCCGCCAGACGGCCCGGCCGCCAGTTCAGGGTAGCGTCAAGGCCCACGTCAGTGGCCCCGGATGCCGGCGCAGGCCCAAAGGCCTTCACGGGCGTATAGAAGAACCGGACCTCACTGAGGCCTGCCTGCTTGGTGCCATCGGCCCAGTTGGCGCTGATGGAGAGCTTGACGTACTTGGCCTCCGCGCCAGCGAAGTCCACGGTCGTGTTGTGGACGTAGTTCGCATCCCCGGGCGCCTGGCTGAACTGAGGCGAGCCCGCCAGGGCCGTCCAGGTCGCACCATCCACGGAGGTCTGTACGGTCACGTCCTTGGCCCCAAACCCCGTGATGGTCTCCACCTGCTGGTTGGAGTTCCAGACCCACATCTGGTACAGCTTGTAGGCCTTGTCGAACTCGTATTGGATCCAGATCGGGGACTGTCCCTTCTTGCTGAGCCACATCTGGGACGCGGACGTTCCGTGGTGATCCTCGCCGTCGAGTCCGGAGCCGTCGATCGTCTTCTCTGGCCCCATCGTGCTGGCCATCGAAGTGGACGCAGTGGCCTTGACAGGCTTGACCACGTAGCCGTAGGTCTCAACCGTGAAGCTCCAGACGTTGCCCTTGTAGACCGTGGCGTCCGGTGCAGCGTTGACCTCGTCGATCCGCCAGGTGTAGGTCTGTCCGTAATCGAACAGACCAACGGGGTCATAGGAGTTCGAATCCTGGCCCTGACTGACCAACACCCCCAGGGGATTCGAAAGGCTGGCATTGTTCACGTCGTCGAAGGACGTGCCCAGATACACCGTGTGCGTCTTGGCAAACATCCCCGGCCTCCAACTCAGAGACCGATCGCGAGGGACGTCCCCTGCGCCCTTGTCTGGGCTGGGTTTGGTGGCCAGGGCACTGGTCAGGAAGCCGGGCTCAACATACTCCCCTAGATAGAACCTCACCCCATCGACCCAGAAGTCACCCACGTCGTAGGCCACGTGGAAGCAGACGTCTGCGGGAGTGACTCGCTCGGTGAGAAAAGGCGTGGTCACGTGGAATTCCTGCCACTGGTCGGTCATCGTGAAGGCCTGCGAGCCGTATCCCGTGTAGGGATTGCCGTCCACTTCGGGCTTGAAGTTCACCTGCACGGTGCCGCTCTTGGCCTTGAAGTAGGCGGCGAAGGTATACCTGGCGCTGTTCTCGAAGACCAGTCCCGGCTGCTTGATCCAACTATCCCAGTAGTTGCCGCCCTTGGCGGTTACCACTATGTGCAGGCAGGACTTCCCCTCTATGGGCTCTTCTGGGACTGCCGCGCCGTCCAGCGTCTGCACGACCTCCGTGGTCATGCTCCCGTACTGGACCCAGGGCGCGAGGACACCCTCCTCGAAGCCTCCATTCAGCAGCAGGTTGACCTCGGCCAAGCACGTGCCGGCTCCCAGGAACCCTACTGACACAGCCACCATCCACCAGATCGCTCGTGTCTTCATCCCGTTCACTCCTAACTGTCAGTTCCCATCACAGTCTCCGACCAGGCCCCAACGATGGCACGGGCCCTCCCTTGTACGCCCCCCAACAAGGACCAAGAGCTACCCAGCCCACGCGCCCTATTAGTACCAAACTCGTGACACTGCCTGCAAGTGCAAGTGGCCCGAAATCCAGCCCGCATTTCTCACAGGTCTTTGGTTCTGATGCCTCCTGGCTCCTGGCTACCGTCTGTTGAAGATCCTGTTGAACTCCCGGACCCGGTCGTCAAAAAGGATGTCACGGGCTGCGATGGGCCGCGCGAGGTAGAGGCCGCTCAGGGAGGTACAGCGGCTCAGGGCCACGTAGGTCTGGCCGTGTGTGAATGCCCCCCAGCCCAAGTCCACGTAGACCTTCCTGAGGGTCTGGCCCTGGCTCTTGTGGATCGTGATGGCCCAGGCCAGACGCAAGGGAAACTGCGTGAATGTCCCAGCGACCTTCTCTTCGATCTTCTTCTTGTCCCGGTCGTACTGGTACTGGATGTTCTCCCAGAGACCCCGCTCCACCTCGTGTGAGACGCCGTCGATCTCGACCTCGACCCTGTCGCTGTCCAGGCCGGAGATCCTGCCGATCGATCCATTGACCCACCGCTTGTCAGGGTCGTTTCTGACCATCATGACCTGGGCGCCCACCTTGAGACGCAGGACCGCCTCAGTCGGCCAGGCGGATTCCTCAAATCGATCGGCGATGGAGGCATGATAGACGTACTGCGTCCGATCGATCGCTGCGAGGTACTCCTCGTTGCGTCTGCAGGCTGCATCGTTGGTTGTGGTCAGCGTGACGAGGCCCTCTTCATAGGCGAGATCGCCGGGCTCGCGAACCCGGCTGTTGAGCGCCTCCAGGACCGAATCGTCCGCCTCGTTGCGGCGTATCGCGTCCAGAAGCTGGACGAACGAGGCGTCCGCCTGCCGGTACACCTTCCTGAGCTCCACGCAGGCGAGGTCCATGTCCTGGAAGGCCGTGGCGTGGAAGAAGTAGATCCCGCCGTAGTGGGTACCCAGATACTCCTTGACCTCGGGCTCTCTGACGATCGGAGGCAATTGCCCAAGGTCGCCAAAGAACACCATCTGCACCCCACCAAATGGCACATCAGGCCTGTCCCGGTAGAGGCGGAGGGCCACGTCCATACCGTCCATCAGATCCGCCCGAACCATGGAGATCTCGTCGACGATCACGACCTCCACTCGCCTGAAGACCTCGGCCCCCCGCATCCGCTTGAGCTTGTCCGTGTCGATGAGCCGGGGCGGGAACTTGAAGAAGGAGTGGATCGTCTGCCCTTCCACGTTGATCGCAGCCAGACCCGTAGGCGCCAGGACGACCACCCGCCTGTCGGAGGTGGCCCGAAGGTATCTCAGAAGCGTGGACTTGCCCGTACCCGCACCGCCCGTGATGAATGCCGTCTTCTCCGCCCCCTGGATGACGGCCAGGGCCTCCTGAAAGCCATCATTGACCTCCACCCTGGAGAGATCGAACCCGCTCCTACCCAGGCCCCCCCCCTTCGGCTCGGCCTGGTTGCAGGCCAAGCCGGCCTCGACCGGCACCGTCTGGCCGGACCCACTGCGCTCATGCCCTGGGTTCTTGCACCGTTTCATGGGCAGATCCTACCATGAAAGCACGCCAGAGCAATGGCCAAGCCCCATCCTGCAGCCGGCCCATTCTCGTTTTCTCCCATTCCCCATTCGCCGTTTCGCCCTTTCTCCCCCTCACCCCCTCGCCTGCCCTGCCACTGCCAACACCAGGGCGAAGACCTCTGCTGCGCCTGCCTGCTTGAGGACCCTGGCGCATTCGTTGAGGGTGGCTCCGGTAGTCTTGACGTCGTCTACCAGGCAGATCGAACGGCCTGTGACGCGGGAGGGATTCCGCACCTCGAATGCGCCTGCCACGTTCCTGGCCCGGCCGTGAGGGCTGGTCATGCTCGGCTGTACGGCGGTCCTGCGTATACGGGCCACCGCCCCGCAGACCTTGGCCCTGGGATGCCGGAGGCGGCAGGCCACAACCATGGCCTGATTGTACCCCCGCCTGAGTCGCCGGCTCCAGTGCAGCGGCACAGGCGTCAACAGCTCGACCCTCTCATAGAACGGGCTGGCAGCAAATGCGCTGTTGGCCAGCAGGGAGAACACCACGTCCATCTCTGTCCTTCCATTCTTGAAGGCCAGGATCATGTCTCTCAGGGCCTTGTCGTACACGCCGCAGCGGGCCATGCCATCCAGCCTGGTCTCCCCAGCCAGGCAGTCGCTGCATCGGCCGTCCACAAGGCCGTACGGACTGACGTCCCGGCCGCAGGCCGGGCAACAGGTTCCCGAAGTGCACCACAGCAGGTCGTTCCAGCAGGTCCGGCAGAGCCACTGATCCGACTCGCGCCTCCGCTGGCCGCAATTCAGGCACCTCGCAGGCCAGAGCAGGTGGTTGAGTCCCTGCCAGGTCAAAACCCATTGCGACTCGCTCACGTCCATGGATGGTCTGGGGACAGACGGTCAGGTGGTTAAGTAGTCAACTGGTTAGATAGCTAATTAGTTAAATAGTCAAATGGTTCAATAGTCAAATGGTCACCCTAGTGGAGGTCAAATAGGCTGTTGTCCTCAGGCTCGAACCAACCCAGAGACAGGCTCGCAGAACGCACACCGTAGGCATTCTCACCCTTTGACCCGGCCATAACCTGACGATCCACGTGGCCATCCGACCATCCCGCGTTGGTCGAACGCGAGTGACGGAAGTGGATCGACGGCGACATCTCCACCTGTTCGATGACCTGCCCGGCCATAACGGGATGGGGCGGCTCGGCAAACGAATACTCGATCAGGTTGCTCCCATCCGTACACATCGCAGTATCCCCGAACATCAACGTCTGGCAGGGCCTGGCCACCTCGGTCATCCGGGTGGTCTTCACGTAGGCCAGGGTCGGGTCGGCTATGGCACAGCCCCTGTCCCACAGGCGGCTTCCGAGATAGGCCATGTTATAGCCGTAGCCGCCACAGCCTTGTTCGAAGTCTTGTGCCCAGGCCTTGCCTGTCAGGAAGTGGATCTTCTGAGGGCATTGCCTGATTGTGCCGTCCGCCAGGTACCGCGCTAAGGGCCCCTTGGCCGGGTCAAACGGCTCATCCAGGCGATCACGGACCCCGTGCCACCGCTGGCGGCCGGCATTGTCCCAGAGATCCGCCGCAGCCTGGACGTAGAAGCCGCTGTTCTCCGTGGCGTATCCGCTGTTGGCCAGGACCAGTTGGCGAAGGTTGTTGCCGCACACCGCAGACCGGGCCCGCGACCGCACAACGCCCAAGGCAGGCATCAGGATGCTGCACGTCAGCGCAATCACAGCCAAGACCACCAGCAGCTCGATCAGGCTGAAGGCCCGGCGAGCTCTGATCCTCCCTCTCTTGGATACTGGCTTCTGGCTTCCGGATTCCATGCTACCCGATCCCATGTCCATTAGTTGCGGCTGCCCCGCCAGGATTCGATCTCCAGCCATTGGCCTGCCATCAGGGCCACGTCCTGACAGTCCACCACAAGGTCAGCGGTCAGATCCGCCCTCGCGATCCAGCCTTGCTGACCAAACCGCGTCTTCCAGCACGACGCCAACAAGGCGAAATCCGAGACGTCCACAGTGCCGTCGAGGTTGACATCCGCAGCATAGCGTTGCGGATGAAGCACGCCGACCGCCTCCAGGTCGAACCCGCCCGAGCCCCAGGTGGGCCATTGGTCGAAGATCGGGTGGCAGTGGTCATAGCAGGTCCACGCAGGTCCAGAGCACGGATCGATGTACTCAGTGGCCTGGTCGAGGAAGTCACCGCTGCCCGGGATATCCACGATGCGTACAAACCGTATGTCTTGGAGATCCACCAGGCCGTCCGCCACCAAGGGATCCCCTTCGAGGTCTTGGAGGTCGAAGCCAGTGCCCATACACAGGCCGTACCCGTTGCGATGCCTGCCTGCGAGATTGTGCACCTTGCCGACGTCGATCGTGCCATAGGCCCCCGTCTGCCGGTCCGTGAGCGACAGGCCGGGCAGCCTCGCGAAGTCGCTGCCGTTGGTCGAGACCTCCACGATGCCGAGCTCCGCCAGCATCTGGCCGGACACAGAGCCTGCCACCGTATCCACGAGGGAAGCGAAGCCATTCTCAAAGACAGCCAGGTCCAGTCCAGGCCCATTGCGGATGTGCCTTGCATCGTGCGGATCGTTCGGATCACCAAAAGCCAGGGTGATTGATCCAGGGGCCTGGTGCGAGGCGATCTCGTCCGCGTCCAGCTCACCGAGGCTGACCACATCCAGCGGATCTCCAGTCGCCGGCCCCAAGGCCCTGTTGGGGTCGTCGACCTGGCCTGGCGCCAACCACTGGGCGTCCGAGGGCTCGTACCGCACTACCTGTGTGGCCCAGCCCCTGAATGCGGGATGCGCGACCACCCCGGGCTCCCCGGGACCCACCGGCCTGCAGGTGCCCGGATCGACGTACGCCGAGATCCCCACATCCGGATCAGCCAACCCCTGCAGTACAAGGGTGTCCATCGCAAAGTAGCCAGGCGTATTCATGCCGAAGGCCCCCATATCACTGGAGCTGAGCGAAAACTCCAGGGCCTTGACCTGACCGAGAGGCCGCAGGTCCACCCAGGCCCAGTCGTCGACAAGGACGTCCCGGCTGCTGTCCTCAGGGCGGTAGTCCGCCAGGAAAAACCCAATCTCTCCGGTCTTGTTACCCTGGCCATCCCTGCCCGTGATAGTCAGAAGCAACCAGTCAGGATCACGGCCCGTGGCGCCCCCGAACTTCTTGCTGAAGGCGTCTCCCTTGAGCATCGCGTAGTACGGATAGCAGACGTTGGTGACAGTACAGCCCTTGACCAGGCTGGGACTATCCAGGATCACGGCAGGAGGGGACGTCCATCCGACGTACCCGACGGCGTAGTTGACAGATCCGCCCTGCCCTTTGCCGCAGATGGCGGTGTACTGGCCGTCCAGTCCTTCCGTCGATCCGGCCGTGCGATTGGAGCACGCAAACCCGTCCCAGAAGCCGAACCCACCAGGATATACCGTATAGGTGTTCTTGAAGAATGCCCGTCCGCTGGCGAATCCCCCGCTTTCGTCTGCCCCGTTCCAGTAGGACTCGGGCCTGAGCAACTGATCCTCACATGTAATGACCCCCGCGATGACACCTGAGGTCCATACCGAAACGCCTGCCATCACCCCAAACCACCACCTGGCCATGTCCCTTCACTCCCTTCCGTGCCTCTGACGCGGGGGCACAAAAAAAGCCGCCGTTCCCACGAGAGGAACGGCGGCTCCATATGCCACCTGTCACCGGACTGATCGGCCTCAAACCAACGACGACCTGCCAATCCTGGATGCACCTCGTTCCAAACCGCGGGAACAATGTCCATGCTCTCCTGTCTCAGGCAGGTTTTCTGACTTGCGTCTTACCGGAGGTGCCTTCCCATCCGCTTGCGGACAGTGGCCTATCACCTGACGGACTTCCGACCTGGGTCGGATCAGACGCTCACAGCGGCGCGACCGTCGCGGATTTCAACCGCGTTCCCTATTGGCTATCCCGTGCTCCTGGCCGGGACCTGAAATGGGTATCATTCAACTGTAAAAGAGCCAAATCGACAGGGAGTATATGCATGCAGAGCTGCGTTGTCAATAAAGAGCAGTGAGAAGTACAGGGCAAACGCAAAGTCCCTCCTGTACGTGCAGGAAGAGAACTGAAGGAGTTCTTTGCCGCGAATGAACGCGAATAGACGCGAATGGCTGTCGCCGGGTTGACAGGTTTGAGTGGGACGGAGCATCGCCCACAGCCCAAGCCGCCAGATCGAGGCCGAGGAAGGGGACGCGTTCCAGGCTTGCCTGGAAAAGCGGCCCATTCCGGAGGCCGCCCTCGGCGACACAGTCGCCGAGGCACGGCGAAGCCGTGGATCGGGCGGCGGAGCTACGAGTATGGCCAACACCCACGCCCACGCGCCAGCATTCGCGTGCATTGGCGTTATTCGCGGCAAGAAGCCAAAGACGCTTCCCAGGCAGGCCGACTTTGCGATTGCCCTGGTAAGAAGCAAGAGGCCAGGGGCCGGAATACCAGCCCCTGGCCCTGAATCCCCAAAACCTGGCTACAACCTACAACCTGGGAGCCAACACCTACTTCGATAGGCTTTCCTGACAGGTGCCGCCATAGGCGCCCATGTTGACGCGGAGGCCATTGGGCTTAGGCTCCTGTCCTATCGGCGAAGCAGGATCGCCCGCATCGATGCATGGACTCGTCGCCGAATCCTTGACCCAGCCGAGGACCGGATCCCAACGACCGGCCTGGGACCGCAGATGATAGTCGCCCTTCACCCAGACAGCCGCAGGATCGGTCCCTTCCACGACTTTCGTCAGATCCTTGGCACTCGCCCAGAATCCAGGCAGTGCAAACAGGGGGTCCTTATTCAGGTTGCCCGTGCCCACCGCACCACCTGTGACGTCGGTGTAGGTCACGACGGGCTGCTTGGTGCCCTGTGCAACGATCCCCGCAGGTCCATTGCCCCACACGATCGAGTTGGCTATCGTAGCACGGCTGTCCTTGAAGCCAAGGGCCGGACCGCCCGAGACGCCCCAGTTGCCCGATATCGTGCAGTTGACGAACGTGGCGTTACTGTCCTTGCAGTACAACGCGCCACCGTTGACGCAGTCCTGCTTGCTGCTGCCCCCGATGTAGCCGGCGTCGTTCGGGTCCGCCAGATGGTTGCCCACGATCAGGCAGTTCACGAAGCTCGGACTGCTGCCTGAACATACGATGCCACCCGCCACGCGGCCCCGGCCGCCTGTGATCACCAGCCCGCTGAGCACGCAGTTCGGATCCTCCCCCTGGGTGCACGTCACGACCGTACCCTTGCGCTGGCCATTGATCACGGGGAAGGACCCGATGATGCCGTCACTGCAGCTCAGGCCGTCCAGCTCGATGCTCTTGCCCAGGAGGTCGATGGTCTCCAGATAGGTTCCAGGCTGGATCACGATCCTCGCCCCCTTCTTGGCGACCGCGATGGCCTTCTGGATGCCGTCCAGGGGATGCGAGGGGGTGCCATTCTGATTCAGGTCGCTCACGTTAGCATCGCCTGGTCCCAGGTCGCTGGGCGCGTCATCATCGACGTAGATCGTGTCCAGAAGGCTCTCGAAATGGGCCTCGACGGTCATGTCACCGGTCATCGTGATGGATGCCTGGCTCTCATTGGCGTAGAATCCGCCTCTCCAGCCCACAAACGTGAACAGAGGATTGGCAGTCGCCGAGATCCACACGAGCTCCCCGGAAGCATAGGTATAGGACCCCACGCCATCGGCAGGCATGACCACAGACCCACCGACAGTGGACGTGATCGTGAGCGTGTACCGAGTCATCTCGAAATTGGCCCGCAGCGTGTAGTTCCCGTCCGTCGTCACCATAGTGCTCGCCACAGCCGGGTCAGCCACCTTGCCGGCCGTCACCGCACTACCGGTCCAGTTCACAAAGTGGTAGTTCGATGCGGCAGTCGCAGCCACAGAGACTACTGCGCCGTGGTCGTACTGGAAGGCGCCCACGCCCGGTGCACTGACCGTACCCCCAGCCCCTGCGCTGACGGTCAGGGTCCGTTGGTCGATGGCGAAATTGGCCCGCAGGGTGTAATCGCCATCCATCGTCACTGTCGTACTGGAGGCACTGGCGCTCGCCACCTTGCCCGCAGTCACCGCACTACCGGTCCAGTTCACAAAGTGGTAATCCGATGGGGCAGTCGCAACCACAGAGACCGATGTACCGTGGCCATATTGGAAGCTGCCCACGCCAGGGGCACTCACTGTACCCCCAGCACCCGCGCTGACGGTCAGGGTCCGTTGTTCTGCAACAAAGTTGGCCTGCAGCGTGTAATCGCCGTCCATCGTCACTGTTGTACTCACCGAGCTGGCGCTCGCCACTTTGCCCGCAGTCACCGCACTGCCGGTCCAGTTCACAAAATGGTAGTTCGATGCAGCAGTCGCAGCTACAGAGACCGATGTACCATGGCCATACTGAAGACTGCCCACGCCCGGTGCACTGACCGTGCCCCCAGCGCCTGCGCTGACGGTCAGGGTCCGTTGGTCGATGGCGAAGTTCGCCTGGAGCGTGTAATCGCCGTCCATCGTCACCGTCGTACTGGAGGCACTGGCGCTCGCCACCTTGCCCGCAGTCACCGCACTACCGGTCCAGTTCACAAAATGGTAGTTCGATGCAGCAGTCGCAGCTACAGAGACCGATGTACCATGGCCATACTGAAGACTGCCCACGCCCGGCGCACTGACTGTACCCCCAGCGCCTGCGCTGACGGTCAGGGTCCGTTGGTCGATGGCGAAGTTGGCCTGGAGCGTGTAATCGCCATCCATCGTCACCGTTGTGCTCACCGAGCTGGCGCTCGCCACCTTGCCCGCAGTCACCGCGGTGCCCGTCCAGTTCACAAAGTGGTAGTTCGATGCAGCAGTCGCAGCCACAGAGACCGATGTACCGTAGCCATACTGGAAGCTGCCCACGCCAGGGGCACTCACTGTACCCCCAGCACCCGCGATGACGGTCAGGGTCCGTTGGTCTGCAGCAAAGTTGGCCTGCAGCGTGTAATCGCCATCCATCGTCACTGTCGTACTGGAGGCACTGGCGCTCGCCACCTTGCCCGCAGTCACCGCACTACCGGTCCAGTTCACAAAGTGGTAATTCGATGCAGCAGTCGCAGCCACAGAGACCGATGTACCGTGGCCATACTGAAAACTGCCCACGCCCGGTGCACTGACCGTGCCCCCAGCGCCTGCGCCGACGGTCAGGGTCCGCTGGTCGATGGCGAAGTTGGCCTGCAGCGTGTAATCGCCGTCCATCGTCACTGTTGTACTGGAGGCACTGGCGCTCGCCACCTTGCCCGCAGTCACCGCACTACCGGTCCAGTTCACAAAGTGGTAGTTCGATGCGGCAGTCGCAGCCACAGAGACCGATGTACCGTGGCCATACTGAAAGCTGCCCACGCCCGGTGCACTGACCGTACCCCCAGCGCCTGCGCTGACGGTCAGGGTCCGTTGGTCGATGGCGAAGTTGGCCTGCAGCGTGTAATCGCCGTCCATCGTCACTGTTGTACTCACCGAGCTGGTGCTCGCCACCTTGCCCGCAGTCACCGCACTACCGGTCCAGTTCACAAAGTGGTAGTTCGATGCGGCAGACGCAGCCACAGAGACCGATGTACCGTAGCCATACTGGAAGCTGCCCACGCCAGGGGCACTCACTGTACCCCCAGCGCCTGCACTGACGGTCAGGGTCCGTTGGTCGATGGCGAAGTTGGCCTGCAGCGTGTAATCGCCATCCATCGTCACCGTCGTACTGGAGGCACTGGCGTTGGCCACCCTGCCGGCTGTCACCGCAGTGCCGGTCCAGTTCACAAAGTGGTAATTCGATGCAGCAGTCGCAGCCACAGAGACCGATGTACCGTGGCCATACTGAAAGCTGCCCACGCCCGGTGCACTGACCGTACCCCCAGCGCCTGCGCTGACGGTCAGGGTCCGTTGGTCGATGGCGAAGTTGGCCTGCAGCGTGTAATCGCCATCCATCGTCACTGTCGTACTGGAGGCACTGGCGTTGGCCACCTTGCCGGCTGTCACCGCGGTGCCCGTCCAGTTCACAAAGTGGTAATTCGATGCAGCAGTCGCAGACGCAGAGACGGTTGCGCCCTGATCATACTGAAAAGCCCCGACGCCCGGCAGTCCCACGGTGCCCCCTGCCGCCGAGCTGACCGTGAGTGTACGCATCGTCGGTCCTCCCGCGTAGCCCTGGTCACCCTGGAGGTAGTCGTAGCTTTCACTCTGGGTGACCCAGTACCAGTAGCGAGTTCCAGACACGGCAGATGTATCATCGAGATTCGTCCCTATCATCCAGTCGCTGATGAACGTCTTGGGCCCCTCTTGGGAATCAGAACGGGAAACTCTGTAGTAGAATGGGTGAGCCGCCGCAAGCGGGCCGACGCAGAGAGCATCCCAAGTGACGTGCACCTTGTCTGGGTAGGCCCCGTCCGATGCCGCCACTCCCCGCGGGGGATTCCCATTGATGTCATACTCCAGCTCAATGCCCACATTATTGGCCTGGATCTGCGGCAGGTGGATGCAGTAGGCATCCTCATTGAGCGGATTGGCGTCGACCTTCAGCCAGAACTTGACCCTCGTTGGGCCCGCCAGAGCCGACATGTCCTTGATGGAGTTGTGGCCAAACTCCACAGTCTCCAATTGTGTCAGTCCAGCCAGGGCAGATATGTCGCTGAGCACCCAGTTGGCGTGCAGGTTGATCCACCTGAGATTCTTCGCGTACTCGAGACCCTTCAGGCTGACGATCCCCGGACTATCCTCGCTCTCGAACCAGATCAAGCCCAGCATATCTGTGGGCGTGGGATCCTTCTTGCCCAGCGTCGTTTCCACGAGTTCCTTGCACTTGGCATCCGCGAAGTAAACAGGGTCCTCGGCGATCGCCGTTCCCGCGAGGGCTCCCACCACGGTCAACACCACGAGCATGCATCTTCTCATCGATCTGCCTCCTCTAATGACGGGCCGCACGTGGCCCTCAGCATAGGATACCTGCCCAGACCGATGGAATCGAAGTCGCCCTCCGTGTTGACCCCCACCCCCACGGTCGCCTCCAATGTTAGGTGTCTATTATAGCACCAGGGCGATATCAAGTCAAGAATCGCCGCGGGTGGGCAGGATTTGGCCGGTCCGCGGCATTGACATATCCTCCCGGCGCCACTAGCATTGTGACTTCGCGATGCACAACAAACGAAGGCCATTCATGATATGGAGGACCCGTGGACGAGACGACGATAGCGACCTGGCAGCAGCGATACGCTGCCCGCTTCATGATGACCCTGCGGTGCAGGATCGAAGACCAGCCCAGAGGCCTGGCCGGGATCTGTTCGGCCATCGACGGAGCCGGCGTCCACCTGGGGCCCGTGAATCTGGTAGCCCTGGAGCCCAGGCATCAAGTTCGTGACTTCACTCTGTATCTGTCAGATAGGAAACAACTCGACCGGGTCCTCGCGGCGATCAAGGCCCTGAATACCACTGAAGTCATTCAGGTGCGAGATGAAATCCTGGAGATCCACAGGCGGGGCTCCATCGAGATGCACAGCCGGGTGGCCATCCGCAACCAGACCGATATTAGGATGCTCTACACGCCCGGCGTGGCCCAGGTCTGCGAGGCGATTCAGGCGGATCCCAAGTCCGCGTGGGAATGGACCGGCCTGTGCGATCGGATCGCCATTATCACCAATGGGACGGCCATCCTGGGACTGGGAGACATCGGCCCCCTTGCCGGACTTCCAGTGATGGAGGGCAAGGCCGCCCTGCTGGCCGCCTTTGTCCAGGTCAGCGGCGTGCCTATCCTGCTCGAAACCAAGGACGTGGACGAGTTCATCGCTACGGTCGTGGCCATAGCCCCCAGCTTTGGGGCCATTCAACTGGAGGATGTCGCTGCGCCCTCGTGCTTCGAGATCGAGCAGCGGCTCAAGGACCGGCTCGACATGCCGGTCTTCCACGACGACCAGCACGGCACGGCCACCGTGGTGCTTGCAGCCCTGATCAACGCCCTCCAAAAGACCGGCCGCAAGGCGAAGGACTGCTCTGCGGTCATGCTGGGTGCGGGCGCAGCGGGCATCGCGGTCACCCGTATGCTGATGGACTTCGGGCTGGGCGATATCGTCCTCTACGACAGCCAGGGACCCATCTATCGGGGCCGCACCGCCAACATGAATCCCTACAAGGAAGAGATAGCCAAGCTGACCAACAAGAACAATCAGAAGTGCCCCCTTGCGGAAGCGTTCAAGGGCAAGGACCTCTTCATAGGGCTCTCCAAACCCAACATGGTCACCCAGGCCATGGTGCGTTCCATGGCCAAGAATGCCATCGTCATGCCCCTGGGCAATCCCGTCGGCGAGATCACAACGGACGAGGCCCTGGCTGCAGGCGCGGCCATTGCCCTCGACGGCCGAGATGTCAACAACGCGCTGGCGTATCCCGCCCTGTTCAGGGGCGCACTAGACGTGCGGGCTACGGACATTACGATGGAGATGAAAGTGGCAGCAGCTAGGAAGATCGCCAGCCTCGCGCCCGAAGGACACCTGCTGCCCGATCCCCTGGACCGGGACATCCACAGGCAGATCGCCGCAGCGGTCGCCGCAGCCTGGAAGTAGGCTGGCCTGCGGCCTTTCAGTTGGATTGTGGCCCGTCGCCTGCACCACATGAGCCCGGCGCCGCTAGCGGCGAGATGCGGGCCAGACCCACTGGTCCGTTACGCGGCCGCTCCATAGGTCCTCATGGGGTCAGTCCCCAGCCCCGCTGATCGTGATCGCGGGCGGCTGGAGGTTCTTTAGTCCCTGCCTAAGGTTGAAGATCCGCTCCTCAGCCTCCTTGAGGGACCTCATGGTGAGATCGCGGTCGATCCTCTGCGTCACCGAGGTCACGGCCTTCCTCAACTGGTCGCGAGTCACGCCCTGTTGGGCCTCCAACTCGGCCTGGCGGACCGAGAGCTCGGACAGCTCCGAGAGGAACTTGGCCAGCAGGTCTCCCCCAGCGGCCTGGGCCACGGCCTCCCTATGCCGGTCCAACTCGCTCTTGGCCTTGATCAACCGCTCCAATGCCTCCTCCGCAGCCTTTTCCGCCGCCGGCCCAGGCTGGTACAGGGTCCTTATTTTGCCCTCTGTCTCGGTCTGGAGATCCGCAAATCGCTTGAGGTCGCCGAGCAGTGAATCGCCCGCGATCCGCTCATCGATCCTCTTCTTCAGCACGGCGCTCTGCTGCTCGATGGCCTGTCTACGAGCCTGGAGGGATGTGAGTTCCATCTCAGACGACTGTAGCTTGTTGTTCAGTTCATACTGCTTGGCAGCCAACTGCTCTGAAGATCCCCCTCCTTCCGGATCGGTGGGTGCATCCCGGTTCAAGGACTGAAGGGTCTGGCGGCTGGCAATAGTGATCGCACCGTCATCAATAACGTAGTCGAGATTGCAGGAACTGCCGACGGCCTTGACAAGCAGCTTCAGGGCCGTTTCCAGCCTCACCGGATTGATTCCATCCATCCCGATCGGCGTGGCTTGATCTATCCTGTTTCCTTTCAGGTCGTTCCACAGGACCACGATCCGAAGGGGTGGATTCGCCGCACTGCGCAACCGCTCGATGGCGTCGGCCAACGGCATGTTGGAGTTGAGTGCTGTGAGATCCGCCTCCCTTTGGAGTTGTTCCTGCGTGGCCCGGGTGCGGAGATTTTCGGGGGCCGATCCCTGGAGTCTGGCCAAGGTCTCTGCCTTCTGGCGCTCCACCTCATCAAGCTGCATTCGGATCTGGTCCACTCTCTCCTTGTAGGCCTGCTCCATTGCCTTGCTGAGGTTGACGCCCACGGCATTCCAGAACGCGCTGGCCTTGGACGCGACCTCGGACGGGAGGTCGGTGGTCAACTTGACCACACCCAAACCCATGACGGTGTAGCCTATCGGCACACCCTTGTCTAATCCGAGGACGTCTCTTGCAGCCTTGCCAGCCACGTCAGCGGTACCGGCAAGTTGGCTTACGATCTCCTTCTGACTATCCTGGGACACTTTGACCAGACAGGCGGATCGGACGGTCCGCCTGGACGCCGATACCTGTCCCATGCCTGTGCCAGCAAGGAGCACCACCAACACCGTGCACATCAACTTGGTCTTGTTCATATGCCTTCTCCGTTCGACCTATTCCCCAGAGAACTGTGCGATCGGTAGTAATTGTAGTCCATTCTCCAGCGATCCACAACATACCGCACCTCGTCAATGTGACGAGCGGACTCAGACGTTCTTCTGCGACCTGCGCTCCGCAGCCTGCAGCTTCTCGATGATCCGCTGCGTCATCCGATCGGCAGGCGAATTGGCATCCCCAGGCTGGGAGACGGCGTCCTCGGCGAGGATCTTCACCGGAGGGGCCATGACCACGGATTCGCCTTCCTCGAGCCCGTGGGTGACCCGCACCATGCTGTTGTTGTCCAAGCCGACCTCAACAGGCCGTTCCTCTTGAGTTCCGTCCGACTTGAGCACGTACACGGTCGGCCGTCCCTTGACCCGGACCACGGCATGGATCGGGACGTAGATCGCCTCGTCGTACTGCGCCACAACGATCTCCACCCTGCAGCTCATGCCCGTTCGCAGCGAAGGATCTGTCTCATCCAAGTAGACTTGCGACAGGTAGCGCTTCAGGTCGGGGTTCATCCACATGCTCTGGGGATCGGGTAGAGGTGCGATTCGGGCCAGGGTCCCCATGAACTCCTTGCCTCCTACGGCGGCGACCTTGACGCGCACGGGCAGACCAAGCTGGACCTTGTCGAGGCTGGACTCGTCGATGTTCACTTCTGCCATACAGGACTTGGCCACGGGGAGGTAGAACAACTCCTGCCGCTCAAAAACCTGGACCCCTTCCTGCAGGGGCTGGCGGCTATCGAACATGCGGGCTCCGCCGCGTTGTACGGTCGTCGCATAGATGACCATCCCATCCGCCGGGGCCACGAGCACTGACTTGGCGAGTTGATCGTCGACGTCGGCCAGCCGCTCCATCTCATGCTCAAGTATCCGTCTCCTGGTGGTTACCCTGGCCTCAACCCGGACCAGATTGGCCTTTGCCCTGCGTCGGGCCCGCTCCAAGGCCATCTTCGCCTGGAATACATCGCTCTCCAGCCTGGCGATCTCCCTCCTGCCGGCGTACTGCTCCAACAGCCTGAGGTTATTCTTGGCGATCTGGACCTTGATGTAGGCTCGACTCCTCGACAGGGAGTCAACCTGCTTCTCCGTCAGGGAGATGTACTTCTCCTCAAAGAGCCGGTTAGACCACCGGAGCGTCTCCTCCGCCCCCGCCAATTCCTCCTCTGCCAGGGCGATCTCATTCTGGGCTGCGTTCACCTTGTTGGGGTACTCCCCGTCCCTGTACTTCTCCATGTCCCGCTGGGCAAGTAGAAGAACGGTCTCCGCCTCATGGACATCGCTGATGGCCTGGTTCTGGATCACCGCGAGGTCCTCCTCGGCAACCGTGCAGGCTGCCGTGGCATTCTCGACCCTGCTCTCATGTACGAGCCTGTGATCCCGCAAGTAGCTGGTATCCAACTCGACGAGGCGATCACCCTTCTTGACCTCAGTGCCTTCGGGGATGATCCAGACAATGGAGCTTCGACCCTGGACCTGATTGCAGATCACCGCCTGCTCACGGGCCTTGATCGCCCCTGTCACCGGCACGCTGATAGTCAGAGGGCCTTTCCTGGCCGCGAAGGTGGCCACCACAGCATCCGAGGCCTCCCCACCCCGTACGGCCCTGAGCCAGATTGCGATCAAGGCAATGCCGATGAGGGCCGCGACCGCGCCGACCATCCTTCCTGGCCCGCGAGGGCCGTTGACCGACCGGGAGCGGCGATGCCCTGTGTCACTTGGGCTCGTGGGATATGTACGCCATGTACTCATGCCTACTAACGGTGATACATTAAACTGACCCCCCAGGTCAAGCAGGATAGTCCGTCGGACGACAGGCCGCAGGCAAGCCGCTTCCCAACCCGTCGCCAGGTCGGGCCTGCGCAGAGGTGAGACTGTGCCCTGAGGAAGAGAAGAGGGGTTCACTAAGGGCCTGTAATGAAGATAGGAAGGAAACTGGGGAACTAGGAGTCGGACCTAGACTAACTGATCCAGAGTCAGTTGACCATAAAACCTTAAAGCCTGCCACACAAGCACTTGCGCAAGAGGCAGATTCTGCCTTTGCCACTGGCTTGGCCACTCTGCTGCACCAAGACCCCCGCTTAACCACTGTCGTGACGGCCTGGCCACACCTGTCCGAGTCCGCCCGGCAGCAGATCCTGGCCCTGACCCATTCCCCACTGAAGGAGGCGACCCTATGAACGATCAACGTCTTTGCCCATTTGAGTTCCGAGGCCCAGATTGTGGCTACCAAGGCCGCGCGGCTGGCTGCAACCGGACCCAGGCGTGTTGCGTCCTGATCGGCAACCTGGAGCACTTCGGCGGAGGTGCATTGCCGGCAGAGGATGGCACCCGGCAGGAATCCCCAGGGGCGATCCCTGATCCGGCCAAGCTGAAGGCAGACCTGCTGCGGCTGCCTGTGGAGGTCAGCCAGAGGATCTGCCGTGAGGTGTTGGCCAGCCTGGAGGATCGCCAGTGACCATCGCCAGAGGCACAACGAAGAGCCTGTCTGCATACGCCCCACGCAGCAGGCTGGCCCAGGAGGCACGATCCACACCCAGGCCGGGCACCGGGGGACGGGCCGGGGCCCAGATCGGCCATCCTGGGGCAGGCCCTGAACGAGAACAACGCGACCGCCCGCGTGGACGGCGCCCAATCCAGCAACACAGGAGTACGAGGTATCGCACATGAACACAGCGGATGCGGGAACGGACGGGCGGTGCCTCCGCCTCAGGCTGACAGAGTCAAGGCGACAGAGGATCATCGAGTTGTTGCCTGAGCATGGGTGGAGCATCACGCGGGCAGGCGAGGCGGCAGGGTACAGCCGGAGCTACTCGCAGACACACCTGCCCCGCCGACTGGCGAAAGACAGCGAGTTTTGCCGGCAGGTCCTCGACAAGCGGATGGAGATTGAGGCGGGAAGCCAGGATAGGCGAGAGAAAGCCCTTCGCATCCTTGATTCAATCATCGCAGACCCTTCTGCCCGCGCTGCTGATGTCGTCCGGGCCATCGAGGTCATGGGCAAAATGCTGGGCTGGATGAGCGAGAAGCTGGTCCTGGAGACGTCAGATCGCCAACAGGAACTGACCGAGGCGGAGCAGGCAGAGGCGAAGGCGATTGCGTCACTGCGGTTCAGCACGCTACGGCCAGGCCTGCCGGCACCTGACTGCATTGAGTACCAAACAGCCTTCGAGCCGCCGCCAGTATCCAGCCTGCCAGCCACGCCGGACGGCACAGAGCCAGCACAGCACGACCGGGCAGAGCAAGGGGACATGCCATGACCAGGCAGCAGGCACGGCGCGCAGGTCAGCCACGGCAAAGCCCGCGGGCGATCGAGACCCCTTCTTCAGGGCACCCCCCATGCCCCCCATCGCCTCGGCGAGCGAGCGTTCCCCAGTCGCCCCCGAAGAATTTCGGGGTTTTGGGTAATAGGAGACAATTCTTGTCTAAAATAGGTCTGAGCCTGCCATAGATTGCGATGTAGTTGGCTCTGACAATCCGCGGCCACCCGCAGAGGAAAGCACGCCAAGATGGATGACGGGAAGGCTGCGATTCCAAAGTCTTGTGAATCTTTGACTTATCGCCGGCGTCCATTCACAACAGAATGGCAGGTTTTGTCAGTGCTTTGTCAGTAGCGTGCAAGGTCTTCCACACGTTGGGCAAGGCTTTCAGAAACCATGTTGCCCCTCAGGAGTGGTGGCGCAGCCTAACTCGGACAACTGATCTCATGCCTCAGGCAACCAGCGATGGCTCTCCAAGGCCGCCAAGGACGCTGTGCTGTCGCCTGATTGCCTATCCCTGGGATTCCATCAGTTACCCTAGGGGTGGTCTCAGAGACGCGCGTCGTCGAAGCTACGGATTCTGGCCAGCCTGCGGGCCTGTTCCCGCTCAAGCAGCCCAATTGCGAAGCCTTCTCCGCAAGGTACTGCGAGATGAGCATCCCTCCGTTGATGTGGGGCTGACTGGGTCGTGCAACGGGACGCGGCGGCCAAACCATGAGTGGCTCCAACATTCGCCCTCTAGTCCTTGGCTGACACCAAGTTGCAGTCCATTTCAGCAACTTGCATTCGCTGACACCGCGCGTTAGTATCAGGCGGTCCGGTGCTTTGGCCTTCGAGGGAAGGCATAGGCACCCGTGAGCGGGACGCTGAAATTGCGGCGTTTGCCCCCGTGGAGTAGCTGATGGCGAGTTGGGCATGTGAAGGCCTCTCTGATTGCTGGCACACCTGCGGCCTGCCTGCCCGGCGGCACCCTAACAGTATCGCCCCCGAGGCAAGAGCAGATGCGGCGGGCGGGGGCATATGAGTTCCAGGCCCCTGAAACCCGGCGACATTGTCAGGAGTTCCCTCTTCCCAGAGCCGGTCCAGGTTCTCGTGGTTACATCTCTGGGGCAGTCTGTGAAGCTGATTGGCAAGGGGCTGGACTCTGGCAAGGTCTACGAGCCGGTCCTGGATGGCAGCCAGTTGGCCACGCTCCAGGTCAGTTCCGACACCCCGCCCTTTGACGCCGATCCGGTGCACTTCCGGTTGGGCATCGAGGCGATGCGTCTGGCCCTGGCGTATGAGTACGATCCCTATTTCTCACTCTCCATCGCCCGGGTGGACCCGCTGCCCCACCAGCTCGAAGCGGTCTACGACTACTTCATCAAGCTGCCCACGGATTCGCTTCCTCCTGGCCGACGACCCCGGGGCTGGCAAGACCATCATGGCCGGTCTTCTCCTGAAGGAGCTCAAGATCCGCGGCTTGGTCGAAGCGGACGCTCATCATCACCCCGGCCAATCTGACCTTCCAATGGCAGCGAGAGCTCAAGGACAAGTTCCGGGAGTCCTTTGAGATCGTGCGAGGCGACGTGCTTCGGGCCAACTACGGCACGAACCCCTGGCAGGACAAGAACCAGCTCATCACCTCCGTGTCCTGGGTGTCCCGGATCGATGACGCCCGCGAGAGCCTCCTACGCAGTACCTGGGATCTCGTGATCGTGGACGAGGCCCACAAGATGAGCGCCGTCCAGCCTTGATCACAAGACCCTGGCCTACAAGCTGGGCGAGGCCCTGTCGGCTATGACGGACCACTTCCTGCTCATGACCGCCACACCCCACAAAGGAGACCCGGAGAACTTCTGCCTGTTCCTACGGCTTCTTGACGCGGACGTGTACGGCGATGTCAAGAGTCTGGAAGAGGCCATGCAGCGCAACTCCGCGCCGTTCTACCTGCGCCGCACCAAAGAAGCCCTGGTCACCTTCCCGGACCCAGACACAGGCCAGATCAAGAAGTTGTTCACCAAGCGGAAGGTCCAGACGGTTCCCTTCCAGATCGACCGACGATGAGTGGGACTTCTATGATGCGCTGACCCGCTATGTCGAGGACCAGTCCATCAGGGCACAGACTGCTGATGCAGCCACTGGCCGGGCCATCGGCTTCACCATGGCCATGCTCCAGCGTCGTCTGGCCTCCAGCATCTTTGCGGCCCGGCGGAGCCTGGAGCGGATGCGCGAGAAGCGTGAACGAATCCTGGAAGATCCCCAGGCCTACCGGCAGGACCAGATCGCCAAGAAGCTTCCCGATGACTACGACGAGCTGCCTGATGACGAACAGCACGAGATCCTATCGCCGAGCTCGAAGAGGTTGTGGCATCCGTAGATCCGGCCGCCTTGCGAGAAGAGATCCTGCAACTGACCAGGCTGATCGACCAGGCATGCGTCCTGGAACAGCGAGAGGTCGAGACCAAGCTCGTGAAGCTTCGCGACGTGATCTCCGATCAGGGTGTGTTCAAGGACCCCTCGACCAAGCTCCTGATCTTCACCGAGCACAAGGACACCCTTGACTACCTGGTAGATAGGCTCACCCAGTGGGGCCTGAGCGTCACCCAGATCCACGGCGGCATGAAGATCGGTGACCGCGATACCCCAGGCACGCGCCTCCATGCCGAGCGGATCTTCCGTGACCGAGACGGCGCCCAGGTGATGGTGGCCACCGAGGCAGCCGGCGAGGGCATCAACCTCCAGTTCTGCTGGCTGATGATCAACTACGACATCCCCTGGAACCCCGTCCGTCTGGAGCAGCGAATGGGCCGTATCCATCGCTACGGCCAGGAGAAGGACTGCCTCATCCTCAACTTCGTGGCAACCAACACGCGAGAAGGCCGGGTGATAGAGAAGCTCTTCGACCGCGTCAAGAAGATCGAAGACGACCTGGACCCCAACCGCACAGGCAAGGTATTCAATGTCCTGGGTGACGTGTTCCCGGCGAATCAGCTTGAGAAGATGATCCGCGACATGTACGTCCACAACCTCACGGAGGAGAGCATCAAGAGCCGCATCGTCGAGGAGGTGGACACCGAGCGGTTCCGACACGATCACCGAGTGCACCCTGGAAGGCCTGGCCAAGCGGGAGTTGAATCTCTCTGCGATTGTAGGCAAGTCAGCCGAGGCCAAGGAGCGGCGCCTCGTGCCGGAGGTCATCGAGGATTTCTTCACCGGGGCCGCGCCCGTTGTGGGCCTGCTGCCCAAGCAGACCGCCGGTGCCAGCCACGTCTACCGTGTGGGCCGCGTACCGCGCCACCTCTGGGCCGTGGGTGACAAGCTGGAGCCCCGATTCGGCAAGCTCGGCAAGGAGTACAAGCAGATCGTCTTCGACAAGGCCTTGCTTGCCAAGGACCCTACCTCCGAGTGGGTCACACCCGGGCACCCCCTGTTCGAGACCGTGCGCACAATGCTCTGGGAACAGGTCCGAGACGACATGACCCGCGGGGCCGTCTTCTACGACCTGCACAGCCAAAGGCCCTATCACCTGGACGTGTTCTCTGCATCGGTGAAGGATGGCTCAGGTCATGAACTGCACCGCCGGTTGTTCGTTGTCCAGGCTCAAGCCGATGGACAGATGGCCATCAAGCAGCCCACGGTCTTCCTCGACCTGGCCGCTGCGCCCAGGGGTACTACCGACCCCGGCATCGAAGGCCTACCGTCACTCGAACAACGCGAGCAGGCCCTGGTGGAGCAGTGTTTGAACGGATTTCTAGCCGAGGTCGCGTCCCAGCGGTGCCGGGAGACGGACACCATCCGTATCCATCTGGAGATCAGCCTCAACGAGCTCATCCACCGCCAACAGATGACCTTCGCCGGCCTGATGGAACAGCAAGACAAGGACGGCACCATCCCTTCCTGGTTGGCAGCCAGCCTCAAGCAGTCTGAGGACCGCCTTGAAGAACTGAACTCCCGGCGTGAACGCCGCTTGGCAGAACTGGACCGGGAATGCCAGTGTGCCGTCGGCGACATACAGCGGATCGGGTCTGCGTGGGTGCTCCCCCACCCGGACCGGGCGAGCCCGGCAATCCGGTCCATGGTCCGTGACGAGGCCATTGAGCGGATTGCCATCCAGGCAGCCATCGCCCACGAGCAGGCCGAGGGAAGGGTAGTCGAGAGCGTCGAAGCACAGAACCGCGGTTTTGACCTGATCTCACGCAAGCCTCATCCGGAGGACCCCAAGACCGCCATTGACGTACGTTTCATCGAGGTCAAGGGCCGGGCCGACACCGGAGAGATAGCCCTGACCGCCAACGAATACAACACGGCCAAGCGGCTGCGAGGTGACTACTGGCTCTATGTGGTCTTCCACTGTGGGAGCTCGAATCCGTCGCTCAATGTCCTGCGCGACCCGAGCACGCTGGACTGGCAGGCCGTGACCACGATCGAGCACTACCGGCTGAAGCAGGATTCGGTGAAGCGGCCGCTTCAGTTGAGGGAAGAGAGTCCACCGTACAAGGCGGGAGGTGAGGCATGAGTGACCCACGAGACGTTGTCACGTCCAGATTCGCGGCAGCAAACCGCTTCGCGAATTTCGGGAGTGTCCTGGAGCGAATTCAGGTGTCAGGATTCCGTGTTCACAACAACACAATCCTTGAGATCAGAAATCCGATCACTGCGATATGTGGATTGAACGGAACCGGGAAATCGACAGTTCTTCAGGTTGCTGCGGCAGCGTACAAGAACCCTGGCGGGCCTCACTTCTACCTGAAGAAGTTCTTCGTCGTCAGCGGTCTCGATCCCGTCCCGTATGCTGACAATGCCGCTGTCATCTACTCATATTGCGAGAGAGATGGGAGGACTGGACAGGTCACGATTGCACGCAACGCGGGAGCAGCGCGTAAGGGCTGGACTGGCTATAAGCGCCGGCGGGATCGGCACGTCTTCTATGGTGGGGTGGGCATGTTCATCCCCAAGGTCGAAAAGCGTGATTTCCTCGTCTATGGGGCAGCAAAGCTGGTCATTGATGGCCACACTGATGTGCCGCAGCTCGTCAAGGAATGGGTGTCTCGAATCATTGGGAGGTCATACGACGAGATTCACTCAGTTCAAGCCCACGCCGGAACAAGGAGCGGCCGTGTGCTCCGCTTCAACAGGAGCACAGTGAAGTACTCGGAAGCCCACATGGGTTTTGGGGAAGGTCGCGTTGCCTACCTTGTTCAACACTTGGAGACCATGCCCGAGAGAAGTCTGGCTCTGTTTGAAGAGCCGGAGACATCGCTGCACCCGAGCGCCCAACACCAACTGGGCATGTACTTCATGGATGTCTGCATCCGCCGTGGGCATCAGATCATCCTGACGACTCACAGTGAGTACCTGCTCCGGGCTTTGCCGTCCACGTCGCGTATCTATTTCCACCTGGCCGACGGTGGGGTGCGGCAAGTGGTAGGGCTGACTGCATCCCATGCGGCGAGCCTGATGACGGAGGGGCACGATAGGTCGCTTACAGTCTTGGTCGAAGATGATTGCGCGAGGGCCGTGCTCACCGAGATCATACGGCGGGCCGACCCCGACTGGCTCCGAGCGATCAACATCCACGAAGGCGGGGACTGCCATTCCATCGCGACGACTATGAAGGTGTTGAAAGACTCGGGCGTTGCTGTTGCAGCCGTCCTTGACGGCGATCAAGCAGCTCGACCCGCTGATGGGGTATTCGTTCTCCCCGGCGATCTTCCACCGGAAAGGACCTTATTCGAGTTGGCAGAGGTGAGAGACCACATAAATGCGACCTATGGTCTCGAATGGAACGATTTCTACGCAGGTGAAGGGCTCGCTAATGTGAACCACCACGAATGGGTTTCTCGCCTCGCGAGTCGCCTTGCCATGGACAATAGCTCTCTGACTAGCGAACTATCGCGTGTGGCGGCGGGCAGTCTTCCTGAAAACAACCTCACGGCCTTGCTGAAGGAAACGGCGAGAAGATGACCGCGTACCCGAAACGACTGATCGAAGTTGACCTGCCCATCAAGCGGATCTCGGCCCATGCCCGGCGGGAGAAGTCGATCCGCCATGGACATATCTCCACGTTGCACATCTGGTGGGCGCGGCGGCCGCTGGCGGCATGCCGGGCGGTGATCTGTGCTGCGCTTTGGCCGGACCCGGCCGATGATCTATGCCCTGACGTGTTCCGCGACACCGCTCGCCGCCTTATGGGCAGGTGGGCCCGCGATCATCTCAGGCTGGCCGGAGAAGAGAGCTTCAAGCGCTTCGTGATGATCCAGAAGGAACCGCGGTGTCTGGATGACAACACGGTCCTCCGTCAGGCCCTGCTCGACTTCATCGCAGACTTCGCCAACTGGGACAACTCCACGGTCAAGGAATACCTGGAGACAAGCCGTGCACTCACCCAGGCCGCTCATGAGGCGATGGGTGGCGCACCCGGCACACGTCCCCTCGTGGTGGACCCATTCGCTGGCGGTGGTGCCATTCCGCTCGAAGCGCTCCGCGTGGGCGCGGATGCCTTTGCCAGCGACCTGAACCCTGTGGCCGTCCTGCTTAACAGGGTCGTGCTCGAATACATCCCCAAGTATGGCCAGCGTCTCGCAGATGAGGTCCGCAAGCGGGGTGAGTGGATCAAGCAGGAGATCGAGAAGGAACTGGCAGAGTTCTACCCGAAAGACCCGGACGGGGCTACGCCCATCGCCTACCTCTGGGCTCGGACGATCAAGTGCGAAGGCCCCGGCTGCGGAGCGGAAGTGCCACTCATTCGGTCACTATGGCTGGCCAAGAAGGGGCGGAACTCCGTCGCCCTACGGCTCGTGCCTCATCCCCAGGCAAAGCGGGTCGATTTCGAGATCATCGAGAAGGCCAAAGCCGCCGAGGTGGGCAGTGGCACTGTGGCCCGCGGCTCCGCCACGTGTCCCTGCTGTCGGTTTACCTCGCCCGTCGAATCGGTCCGCCGACAACTCTCTGAACGCCGAGGCGGCGCCGAAGAGGCGAGACTATATGCAGTCGTAACGCTTCGACCAAGTGAGACTGGGAGAGTGTTCCGACTGCCTGATGCCCGTGACTTGAGGGTGGTCAGGAATGCGCATGTCGAGCTAGACCGTAGAAGACGAGCCAACCACGAATCACTAACGCTGGTCCCTGATGAGAAGTTCACAGGACTTGAACCACGCAGGATACCTGTCACTCAGTATGGAATGGCTGGATTCGGAGACCTGTTCACATCGAGACAGTTGCTCGCGATTACTACCCTCGTGCGATTGGCGAGGCAAGCATGCGATCCCGCTGACGGCCAGATGGAGCGTTCGCTGACCGAGGCAGTGCTCACTTGCCTGTCGCTCCAGATTGACAAACTTGCCGACCTGAATAATTCCTTGGTTAGATGGGATGCCACGGTGCAGTGCCCACATAACCTCTTTGCTCGACAAGCTATACCCATGGTCTGGGACTTCGCCGAGAGTTGTCCTTTGGGGGATTCGAGTGGTTCTATCGGTGTATTGCTTGAGAGATTCAGCCATGTGATGGAGAAAATTGGTTCGGACTGGCGTGTTGGTCAGTTCGCACAAGCCTCCGCTACGGCTCATCCGCTGCCCGATGACTTCGCGGATGCGATTGTTACCGACCCCCCTTACTATTACTCAGTACCATATTCGGACCTATCGGACTTCTTCTACGTGTGGCTGCGGCGATGCCTTTACGACGTGCATTCGGAACTCTTCTCTGCTTCCCTGACACCAAAAGAAGAAGAATGCGTCCAGAACCTCCCGCACGCAGACGTGGCGCACCTACAGAAAGACAGGGTTTTTTATGAAAAGGCTATGTGCAAGGCGCTTACGGACGGAAGGAGAATTGTGAAGCCGGAAGGCGTGGCGATCGTGGTCTTCGCGCATTCCAAGACTGAAGCATGGGAGGCTCTCTTGTCGGCACTGGTGGACGCGGGATGGCGAGTTACTGCTTCTTGGCCAATAGACACGGAGGCCTCCAATCGCATTCTGGCGCAGCGACAGAGCACGCTGGCTTCGTCAGTTCATCTTACCTGCCGTCCTCGTGAGAACCCAGAGGGCTCCGTTCGCGATAGCGACGTCGGTGACTGGCGCGACGTGCTGGCCGAGTTGCCCGGCTGTATCCACGATTGGATGCCGCGCCTCGTCGAGGAAGGTGTCGTGGGCGCGGACGCTATCTTCGCCTGTCTCGGCCCGGCCCTGGAAGTATTCTCCCGGTATTCGCGCGTTGAGAAGGCCAGTGGCGAGGCCGTCACGCTCAAGGAATACCTGGAACAGGTCTGGGCCGCAGTCGCCAAGGAAGCGCTCACCGTGATTTTCGCCGGCGCAGATGCCGCCGGTTTCGAGGAAGACGCCCGCCTCACCGCCATGTGGCTCTGGACGCTAAATGCAGGCGCACCAAATGGGGGAAACGGCGAATCGGCGGGCGCGGACGACGAAGATGAGGAGGATGAATCCAAGGCCAAAGCCGGCAAGTCCAAGAACGGTTTTGTGCTCGAATACGACGCCGCCCGCAAGATAGCCCAAGGCCTGGGTGCCCACCTGGAGAAACTGACCGATGTGGTCGAGGTCAAGGGTGACACCGCACGCCTCTTGTCCGTTGCCGAGCGAACCAAGGCCCTGTTCGGTAGGGATCAGGCCGAGGTCCCGACCAGCCGGCGTAAGAAGGCGGACACACAGATGAGGCTCGGCTTCATGGCTGAACTGGAGACCGCCGAGGCCGCGGGTGGCGGTTGGGGCGAGAAAAGCACCTCCAAGGCCGGCACAACCGCCCTGGATCGATTACACCAGGCCATGATCATGTTCGCCGCTGGCCGGGGTGAGGCATTGAAACGGTTCCTAGTGGACAACGGTGTCGGACGAGATGGGAGGTTCTGGCGTTTGGCCCAGGCATTGTCAGCCCTGTATCCCCCTGCGACCGACGAGAAGCGATGGGTGGACGGCGTGTTGGCGAGAAAGAAAGGACTTGGATTCTGAGGCGAGAGGTTCCGCTATGGAAGATCGGGTAAAGGGCGCTTGGATTGTCCATCACGCTCACAAGATTGAGGAGCATGGAGTCACTGGCAGTCTGGATGGCCTCCGCAGGGCGGGTGACTGTGGGGTGCTACTATCGGCGCTATGTGCCACGCAGCAGACCCAACTTCGTATGGACAGAGTCAAGACCCTTGCCCAAGCTGCGGGGATCGACCTCACGTATCAATTGCCTCAGCTCCTGGACATCCTTAAGGAAGCGGCGATAGTTCAGGGCAACGAGGGTGCTGTCGAGGTCCTCGGCCTGACCACCCAGGGCGTCCTGGAACATACTGCAAAGATCTACGGCGGGTTGTCACCTGGTCGCGTTGAGGATGCATCCATCGAAGTAGCTGAGATTTGCTCTGATGCCCCTCGCACCGAGGCCGAACTTCGCGAGTATGTTGGCGATCATCGCAAACTCGATAGTAAGGAAGCCGCCAAGTTGATGGCCACAATTGAGAAGGTCGGGTTTTGCGATTCCGAGAACCTGGATGCCTCCACGAAGGTGTACTTCAACGGGGCTCTCTTCCGGGGCAATGACCTGAAGAAAACAAAGGCCGTTCTCAACTCCCTTGGTACTATGGAGCAGCAGAAGATTACCACGCTGGAACAACGCCTGAAAGCTGAGGGGTGCGTCGAGAAAACCCAGGCAATCAGTATGCTGGGCGAGACCCTCTTCAGGAAGGTACACTCGATTGGAATGTATGACGTGAATACCGTAAGCAACAGCCGAGAGAACGTCGAGTACCTGACGAAGCCTGCTGCGTTCAACAAGTTCGGCCGAGCAGATGTGTCTGACGCCTTCGATCTCGCTAAGGCATTCGTGGCCTCCTTGGAGTACGGGATGACACGCAGCATTTCTGGCCGCGGGCGCATTAGGTATCTCGATATGTTGATGCGCAAGCTCATCGCGGGTGAGACGCTACGTCCCTGCACGGCCGCCGGCGAGGATTACCATGTCCTGGAGATGAAGGGGGTGGTCCAGGTCATACCCGCCCAGAGCGGTATGTTCTCGATGAAGCTGCTGAAGCAAGACATAGGTCAGATGGCTCTCCAAGTGCTTGAATCGGGTGATGCCAGCGAGCAGTCTCTCGACGTTCTGCCTGGGTCTCCCATGAGCCGATATCGGGGGCCGGAGTCCAACCGAGTCAAAGCGAGAAAGGACGCCCGGGTGGATGACATCGACGTGAGGGATGCGCTAGCTACGTTACGGACCCAGAGTATTTGATGGAGGTCAAGATGGTAGACAAGGGAAACGGGAAAGGAGCCGTTGGGGAAGAGGCCCTCCGACATCGCTTCCAGCAGATGGGCTACTTTGTCGTTCGCAGTATTCCATATGCATTTCGGGAATCTGCTCTTACCGATGTTGATCTCTGGCTGTACGGGAGGACGGGCGCCTTCAGGGAACGGATCAACGTGGACGTGAAACGAAAGAAGACGCCGCAGGCTATCGAGCGCATCTTCTGGACACTTGGCGTTATGCAGGTGCTGCGGCTTGACAGGTGCATTGTTGTCACGACTGAAACGAACCCGGCCGTTGTGGAGTTCGGGAAAAGGAGCGGCGTGACGGTGATCGACGGGAGATTCCTGCAGGGGGCGGTATCGTCACCGCCAGTGGCTCGCCTGAGTGAGGAACAGTTCGTGAGCACCCTAAGCTCCCCTGGAGCGGAGCAGAAGGCCAAGGATCTCCGAAGGAGATACGATGGGGCGAAGAAGCGGCTGCTCACCCATCTCAACTTCGATGGGTGTAACCTCCATCTTGTGGACATCAAATCATGTATGGATGACCTCGGAGCCTACCCCGGCATCGGCGGGAGCACCCGGCGAGTCCTCTACATGCTGATCAGCCACCTGGCCATTACGTTAGACTACCTCATGAGCAGATCCGTGTTTGCTGCCCCAGAACGTCGGCAGCACGAGATCGAAGAAGGCTTACGCTATGGAAACGCCGGATCTCTTCGTGTGGAGGAGTTTTCGCGTTTATTGAACGGGTGCAAAGCTGGTGATAGCGGTGAGGCCGGCCGAGTCATTGATGGGATCATCGCGAAGCTCCGAGCCGAGATGAACAGCCTGCGAACCGACATGATTGCCGAATACGTTATGCACCAGATCGGGCCGGAGAAGTTGTTTCTGGTTGCGCTGGCATTCGAGGATGCGGCCTTTCAAGAAAACTGCCCGTCGGTAGCCGATCTGCCCACAGCACTTAAGTCAGCGTTGCTGATGCTTGTGGACTTCTTTGCGTTGGACCGAAAAGCCGCAGTGACGTGGTGAGGAATGGAGAGTGCTGCACAGGCGAAAGGCAGGACGCGACGATGGCAATGCTGAAGCCCTGGTACAAAGTAGTTGAACCCCGCGAAGACCTGCGTGAAGGTCGTCCATTGGACGCATCCGAGTTCGCAGTACATCTAGACAAGGTCCGCGATGGTACTGCCCCTGATGTCTACCGTGAACCCAAGCGGTTCTTCGATCGGACGTACATGACAACGAACCTGCTGGGTATGGGTGCGGAGGTCATGCGGCGCCTTTCCGGGATCAAGACCGAGACCTCGGCAGTCTTCAACCTGGCCACTCAGTTCGGCGGTGGCAAGACGCACGCCCTGACCCTGTTGTACCACCTGGCAAACAACGGTCGCCAAGCGGAGACATGGACCGGCGTGGATCGCCTGATGGCCAAGGCCGGGGTGACGAAAGTCCCACAGGCCGCGGTGGCGACATTTGTTGGAACGGAGTTCGATTCAATTCGCGGCCGTGGTGGCGATGACGGCACGCCGGGCCGCAAGACCCCCTGGGGCGAGATCGCCTGGCAGTTGGGCAAACAGGAGTCGTTTGCAGCCGTGATCGAGCACGAACGGACCATGACTGCCCCAGCGGGCGACGTGATCCGCCAGATGTTGCCGAAGGACCGGCCCTGCTTGATTCTGATGGATGAGCTGCTCAACTACGTCAGCCGCAGCCGCAAGAGCGGACTTTCCACGCAACTCTATGACTTCCTCCAGAACCTTTCTGAGACGGCACGAGGCCAGGACAATGTGGTCCTGGCGGTGTCGATACCGGCGTCGGAACTGGAGATGACGGCAGATGACCAGGCCGACTACACGCGGTTCAAGAAGATGCTGGACCGGGTTGGCAAGGCCGTGGTCATGTCCGCTGAGGCCGAGACATCGGAGATCATCCGCAGGCGGTTGTTCGATTGGGGAGGTATGCCGGACGAGGGCCGAAAGGTGGCCGCGGAATATGCAGACTGGATCATCGCTCACAGGGACCAGGTCCCCAAGTGGTTCCCTGTGGACAATGCCCGCGAGGCCATCGAGGCGACGTATCCCTTCCATCCGATGGTGCTCTCGGTGTTTGAACGCAAATGGCAGGCACTGCCTCGGTTTCAGCAGACCCGCGGCGTCCTGCGTCTGTTGGCCCTGTGGGTGTCCCGCGCGTACCAGGACGGCTACAAGGGTATACAGAAGGACCCGCTAATCGGGCTGGGCACGGCTCCACTGGAAGACGCGATGTTCCGCACGGCCATGTTCGAGCAACTGGGTGAGCAGAAGCTGGAGGGTGCGGTGACCACCGACATCTGCGGCAAGAACTCGCACGCAGCGAGGCTTGATGCCGAGGCAGTGGAGACGATCAGGAACACCCGGCTGCACAGGAAGGTGGCGACAGTGGTCCTCTTCGAGTCCAACGGCGGACAAGCCAAAGAAGGGGAGGCCACGCAGCCGGAGGTCCGCCTCGCTGTGGCGGAGCCGGGCCTCGACATTGGCAACGTCGAAACCGCTTTGGAGGCGCTCACGGATGCCTGCTACTACCTCACGGTAGAGCGGAACCGCTACCGGTTCAGCGTAAAGGAGAACATGAACAAGCGGTTCGCCGATCGCCGGGCCACGATCAAGCCCGCGGCGGTCGAGGAGCGGATTCGCGAGGAGATTCTCAAGGTCTTCGAGAAGCAGCAGGGGGTGGAGTTGGTGCCGTTCCCGGAGAAGTCCAACCAGATCCCCGACCGGCCCGTACTGACCTTGGTCGTCATGGCGCCCGAATGCTCAATGGGCGACAAGAAGACTCCGGGCCTGATCGAGGGGATGATCCGCGAGTCTGGCAGCTCAGGACGGACCTTCAAGAGTGCTCTTCTGTTCGCGGTCGCAGATGATGACGCTGCTCTGAGAGATGAGGCCCGCAAGCTGCTTACCTGGCAAGACATCGAGGGCGAGGATGATAGCAAGCTCGATGAGGCCCAGAAGGCCCAGTTGGCTGAGAGCCTCAAGAAGGCTAAGAGGGACCTGAAGGAGTGCGTCTGGCGCACCTACAAGAATGTGCTCCTCCTGGGCAAGGACAACAACGTCCACCCAGTTGACCTTGGCCTGGTACACTCCAGCCAGGCCAACAGCATGGTCAATCTGATCATAGACCGATTGCGGCAGGAAGGGGAAGTTGAGACAGGTGTCAGCCCGAACTCCCTTATCCGCAACTGGCCGGGACTGACGGAGTGGAGCACGAAGTCGGTCCGGGATGCGTTCTTTGCATCGCCGAAGTTCCCCCGCCTGCTGAACGGAGACTCGATCAAGGAGACAATCGCCCGGGGGGTCTCCAGCAAGATCCTGGCCTATGTCGGAAAGGCAGGCGGTCAGTACAAGCCATTTGTCTTCGACCAGGACCTTGCGCCCGATGAGGTGGAGATCTCTGACGACATGTTCATCATCACGGCAGAGGAGGCCAAGAAGCACATCGAGCCGCCCAATCTGACGATCCTAACGATCCGGCCAGAACGCCCCCAAGTCAAACCGGGGACCCACATGGTCTTCCAAGTGCAGGGATTGGACCAGCATGGCCGGCCCATGGAAGTGTCCGCTGCGATCTGGATCGCCAAAGGGGGTGAGATCGACGACAAGGGCGGCTTCAAGGCAGGACCCGAAGAGGGCGAGTTCCGGATCGAGGTCAGAGTCGGCAACCTGCGAACCCAGACAACGGTAGTCATAACAACGCAAGAGGTCCTGATCCCTCCACCTCCTCCGCCCCCTGAGAAGGTTGCCGGTTTGAGATGGTCAGGCGAAGTGCCATCGCAGAAGTGGATGAATTTCTACACCAAGGTACTATCCAAGTACGCCACCGCGAGCGGGTTGAAACTCACCGTGACCTTCGAGGTCAATCCAACGGCGGGCCTGTCACCTCAACGCCTGGAGGAGACCAAGGCCGCCCTTCGCGAACTGGGCCTGGATGACCGCATCCACACGGACGGTTGATTCGGCCCTCTTGATCGCGGGCAGCCCGTGAGGGATGACGCAATGCGCATTGACGATCAAATCGGGTTGTCACTGATGGCAGTCGGACCTGAGACTCACGAATCGTGGCTCTGTGGACGATTCGCACGAGCCAACGAGAATGAGGCCATGAAGGCTGTCGCGAAGGGCTTCGCCAGTTGAAGTGCGGCGGTATACGCCGGATGTCTGTGCCAATGAAAGATGATCCGAAGACACAACCCCAGTCCCTCGCTGAGTTCTATCAAGCTGTCCAGAAGGACCTGGCAATTGCCGACCCTGAAGCCATGGCACGGGCATATGGCGACAGACGTACCAGGGCTATCCATTTCCGCAAGCTTCTGGGAGACATCCCAACCGTGCCGGCCTTCAATCCCAATCCTACGGCCGGCCTACAGGATCTCCTGCAATGGTGCATCGAGGCAGAGAAAACTGTGGACGCCCTGGTTGCACAAATGGAACCAGAAGTGATTCGGGGGTTCATCGAGGTATTCGAGGGCTTGGGCGAACTACATGCTCCGCTACCGGCTCGGAGGACCTGGGATAACGCCTGTAGGCGGGCCAAACAGATCATGAGGCGACGGAGACCACGCCCCGGACACATCTCGCCAGGTCACGAAACAATCTCGCGGCGACGACGGACTTCCCGTGGGCACAGATCCGGTTGGGACATGCGTCATCGATCGCGGTATGAATTCCATGCCCGGGTCGTTTCGGATTTGAAGTCCATCGAGTTGTCCTTTGGGGCCCACCAGCAAAGTGTGGCGGACTGGCTACAGAACGTAGTGGCGAGTCGCATCAGGCAGGATCTGGACAGGCCCGAGACCGCTGCTCTGTCGGGTGACAGGTCACTTAGAGCCAGGTGGGCGTTCAACCGATCGATGGAGTTCTTCAGAGCGGCTGAACGGATCTGCCGGTTGTCTGATAAGGAGTATGCGACCGCCTATCAAGAGCTTGTGGAGCAACACAACCAGTTGGCCAGGCGGAGCAGCGAACTGGATGCAACAGACACTGGAAGACTGCTCAATGTCTATGACGAACTGAAAGGCCTGAACATATCTAGCCGTGTGGAACGGTTGGACAAGGGCTTCTGGAACTACGGCATTGACTACCTTATTGACCGCATGATTGCCGCCGATGTCCTGGACAAGGTTGAGCGAAGGGAGTCACGCGAAGCGTTTCTCTCCGGTCTCGTTACCACTCTGGAGGGAATCCGCTCCCAAACCTGCAGGACTCACCCGCCGGCGGGATTGCCCGAGACGGAGGACACGGCGACCAGCGGCGAGGCTGAGCGGAACACCAAAGAACACAAGAACGGAAGGAAGGGCCGCAAGCCGAAGTACACAGATAGAGACTGCAAGCTCGCCAGCGAGCGTTTCGACCACCTCCAGGCAAGCGGTCACGACGTCAGAGGATCGTGGGAGGAGGTTGCCACGATCTACAGCTTCACGTCTGGCAAGGCTGCCGAGATGGCCGTCCGCCGATGGAAGCGCTGCCAGACGGACAAACAGAACAAATAGCAGATTGAATTGTGTTCCATTCTGTTCTGTCACCATCGCCAACAAAAGTCAACTGCACATCTCTAGCGTCTAGCCTCACTTAGTCCCTGTCCCCTGTCTGGGGCGATGCCACACCATTCCAGACAATTGCGTTCCGCCTTTCAATGCTGTAGGTCGCACGCGGTGTTGCGTTGCAGACCTCAAAGATCACTCGTTGGAGGTACTCGCCATGAGTGCCGCGAAGGCAGAACGTTTGCTTGATGTGGGTACGGTTGCTGAGCGGGGGGCATGGTCCAAACGGACGGTGTTCCGGCTCAACAGTGCAGGCAAGATCCCCTCGCCCGTGAAGGTCGGTGGCTGTCTTCGCTGGCGAGAAGCAGACATTGACCTGTGGATCGCCATGAGTTGCCCCGATCGGAGGACCTTTGAGGCCAAACGCGAGCTCCAGGCCCAGGCCAATCTGAACGTAGCAGTTGCCGGGCGGAGAGGGGGGCAATGAGCAAGGGCCTTTGGATTCCTGCCGAGATGCTAGCAGATCGGAGTCTGACTCCCATGGAGAAGCTCTTCCTGAGCGAGATCCTTCACCTGCATGGGGTCGATGGCTGCCACGCACTGAACGAGCACTTCGCGGAGCGGTTCGCTGTTGGGAAGTCCCGCGCAAGTCAGATCATTACCAGCCTGGTGGCCAAGAAGCGGGTCGAATGCTCCTTCCAGTATGACGGCAAGGAGATCGTCGGCAGAACAATCACCCCTTCAGGAAACCTAAAGACCCCCCTATGTAGGAAGCCTAAAGAGACCCCCCTTGAGGAATCCGCAACGACCCCTTTAGGGAAACGCGAAGATACAAAACAGTATACGAAACATAGTGGGCGATCATCGTCGAGTCTTACACCCCCAACAGTGGCTGAGGTCCGCGAGTACGCCGCCAGCCGTGGTCTGCCAGACTTCGACGCTCAGCGGTTCATCGACTACTACGCGGCTGCTGACTGGAACGACGCCAAAGGGAAGCCCGTCCGTAACTGGAAGCAGAAGCTCATCTCGGTCTGGGAGCCGAAGGCCAAGGGCGTGACGGTCGATCAGAGCGATCCTACCCATGAGGCCACGCCAGAGGAAATCAAGGCCCTGAGGGCGGCGGGGGCACTACCATGATCCTCGACAGGTTCGCAGGCCGGGACATCGACCAACTGAAGCGGGATCAGGCCGCCCTCATAGAAACCCTGAAGCTGGCCGGGGCCGAGCTGATCCAGGGTAGGACGGTCCGCTGTGCGTTCTGCGACGACCAGAGGCCCAGCGGTGGGATCTTCGCAGGGCAGGACGGAGTCTGGCGGTTCAAGTGCCAGAAGTGCGGCAAGTGCGGCTCAGTGATCGACGTTCTGGCCTGGGCCGATGGAATCACACCCACCGAGGTCTGCCGACGCCTTGGCGGGGCAGCCAGAGGCCAAGCAGGCCACACGGCGAGACAAGGTCAATCGTCAGAAGCTGGCTGCAAGGTCTATCCGAGCATCGAGGCCGTGCGAGAGGCCTTACCCGGTCCGGTCGAGCTTGAACACACCTACACGGACACCACCGGCCAGAAGGCCTTGATGAAGGTCTTCCGCTGCCGGGCCAACGGCGAGAAGGACTACCGCCCTTGTCACCCGGTCAGCGGTGGGTGGGTGATGAAGGCGCCGGCCAAGCCCTGGCCGCTGTACAACCTACCCCAGGTAGTCAAGGCCGACACGGTCATCGTGTGCGAGGGTGAGAAAGCCGCTGATGCCTTGTCGCAATACGGGTTTGTGGCGACGACCAGCCCAGGGGGAGCCAAGAACGCACAGAACGCGGACTGGTCCCCGGTCGCAGGCCGGAACCTGATTCTCTGGCCCGACCACGACGAACCGGGCCACCACTACATGGCCGACGTCGAGCGCATCTGTCAGGCCCTCCAGCTTCCGCCGAGGATTGCCCTTCTTGACCCATCGGCCCTAGACCTGGTCGAGAAGGAAGACGCGTTTGACTTCGTCGAGCAGTGGAAGGCCATCGACCCAGACCCGGCCAAGGTGACGGCGGCGATCCAGGCGGCCCTGCAGAAGGCCAAGCCGCGGAGCATTGCTGCCGGCGTAGTCGAGGTCATAGAACGGACCATTGCCGGCCAGCGGCGGGCCGTGCCGACTCCTTGGCGGATATTGAATGGCCTGACTCATGCCTTTCTTGAGGGCACGGTGACGATTCTCTGCGGAGGCGTCGGCGCGTCCAAGAGTTTCGCTGTGCTCCAATTGACAGGGCACCTGATCCGCCAGGGTGTCAAGGTAGCAATTTTCGAGCTGGAGGAAGACAGGGACTTCCACCTGTTGCGAGTCTTGGGCCAATGTGCGGGCCTCCCTGGCTTGACGGACCCTGAGTGGATCAAGGCCAATCCCGAGCAGGCAAGGGAGGCATGGAAGTACCATCAGGAAGCCCTTGAAGCGATCGGCCGTGCGATCTGGGTCAGCCCTGACAGCCAGCCTACTTTGGAGCAACTTGGAGTGTGGGTCGAGGACCGCGCCCGAGCGGGTGTCAGGGTCATAATCACAGATCCTGTCACGGTCGCAAGTCATACCCGCCGGGACCCGTGGGAGGAAGACAACAGCTTCCTGCAACGAGTCAAGAGGGCCGCCGTGGACTACCAGTGCAGTGTGGTCTTGGTTACTCACCCAGTCAAGTCCGTCAGCCTGCCCGATGTGAACCAGCTAGCCGGCGGGGTCTGCTTCAGCCGATTCAGTCAGACGATCCTCTGGCTGGAGAGTCACGACCCCAAGGAAGACCTTGTGCAGACACCGTGCGGCACGATCCAGGTCCTGCATAACCGGACACTGCATCTGCTCAAGGCCCGCAACGGCAAGGGCCAAGGGTTGCGCCTGGCGTGTGAGTTTGACGGCGGGTCACTGACCCTGAAGGAGTTGGGTTTGATTGTCAAAAAGGAGACGCACAGTGGATCAAGAGGAGATTGAATCGGCAGATGCCAAGGGCGATCCTGCTGTGGCTGCAGAGGCCTCGCGATCGACCGCGAGCCGCAGCGTACCAGTGGAAGTCAAGCCCGAGGCAAGCCCGCTGCTGATCCCGGCGCTGGACGTGTCGAGACTTTTGGGCATCAGCTTGTCCATGTTCTACAGCCTCTCTGCGTCTGGCCGGATTGGGCCTCGGCCCATCAGCCTTGGCCGAAGGCGGCTCTACCGGCGCGACGAAGTCACGGGTTGGGTTTCCGAGGGGTGTCCCCCCCTGCGGCAATGGGAAGCCATGAGAATCTCTCACAAATCTTGTCGCTAATACTTGACACTGACTAAGTACCGTGCTAGAACATGATGTATGGACATCTTGAAGCTGCTCAGAACTGAGATTGAACGCTGTGGGGAAAGCCGATACTGGCTGTCACAGCAAACCGGTGTCAGCCAGGAGCAGCTCTGTCGGTTGATGCAGGGTGGCGGGCTGTCTGTCGAAACGGCGGGCAAGCTTCTGGTCTTCTTCGGCTATGAGATCAGGAAGGTCAGGAAGGGGCGGAAGTCATGAGTGTGAGAATTTTCCAGGCAACCTACAAAGATCAGGACGGGAAGAAGCAGACTGCCCGTCGCTGGTACATGGACATCTGGGACCACAACCGGATCAGGCATCGGGTGCCCGGTCTGGAGAGTAAGCGACAGACCGAGGCCCTGGGCCGCAGGATTGATGACCTGATTTCCACGAAGGCCAGCGGCCTGACACCCAGCGCGGATTGCCAACGGTGGATCGACAGCCTGCCCAAGCGACTCCTTGAGCAGCTCGTCTCCTGGGGCGTGTTGGAGGGGGCAAGGGTGGCGGTCGGCCAGGTCCTTCGTGAGCACCTGGCGGACTTCGGGCGAAGCCTGGGCGACACCGAACACGCCCGGCAGACCGAGACCGCCCTCCTTGCAGCCTTCGACGCCTGCGGCTTTGTGACCTGGGCCGACGTGTCAGGCAGCAAGTTCCAGCAATACCTGCAGAACAGGCTGACCGACAAGGAATCGCCGATCAGCCAGAGGACCTACAACTGGACCCTTGGTTCGGCCAAGCACTTCGGCAGGTGGATGATCCGGGACGGACGGACGGGCAGCAGCCCCCTGGAGCATCTGGCCCGACTGAAGGTCACTGACGCCCAGAAGCGGCGGGCCTTCACCATCCCGGAGATGAGGCTCCTGCTGACCACGACGTGGCACAGCGGGCCGATGTGCGGCCTGCCCGGTCCAGTCCGCAGTGTCTGCTATCGGCTCGGCTGTGAAACCGGGTTGCGGCTCTCAGAGCTTCTGAGCCTGTCGGCCGGCAGCTTCAACTTCGCCGACGGCACCGTGACGGTCAAGGCGAGCGCCACGAAGAACAGGCGAGAGGCCACCCTGCCGTTGACGACCACGACGGCCGCCCTGCTGCGGGACCTGACCCGGAGCATGTTGCCGGAAACGAAGGTCTTTCCCGTCCGGGGTGGCGTGCCCGCCCTGTCCGCGGGGTTCAAGGACGATCTGGAGCGGGCCGGGATCGACGCGACCGACAACGGATCGGGCAGCCTATGCTTCCACTGCCTGAGACACACCACGGCCACCATGCTGGCTGCCGCTGGCGTGCCGGTCAAGGTGGCAATGGACTTCATGCGGCACAGCGACGTCAACTTGACCCTGGCCAGGTACAGCCATACCGTGAGGGCTCAACTGGTGGAGGCGGCCGGCACCCTGCCGGACTTCCAAATCCTGGACCAAAGTCAGGTCAAGACGGGGACGGACGGCGGGTCAGTGGGTGGACAAGGTAACTTTTCCTCTGCCAGTTACTTGGCCACTAGCTTGGCCACTAACGGGACAGTTTGCCGGAACTCGCTGGAGTTCCCTGGAGAGATGGGGACGGGCCAGGATCGACAGAAAACCGCTGTGGTGACTCAAAATCGCGGTTCTTTGAGCAGAAATGAAGATAGGCAGGAAACTGGGGAACTAGGAGTCGGACCTAGACTAACTGATCCAGAGTCAGTTGTGCTACCATTACACTATTCCCCAGTGGACCTCTGGACTAACACGGACAAATATAACTGCTGCCTACCGGCTCTGTCCACCAAAATCTGCCCTCTGTGCTCCCTGTCTGGTCCAGGAAAGACTCGACAGCAGTCTCCACCCCTGGGGTAGGATCACTGCGGCAAGTCCCACCTTGATAACTTCGCCCAGGACAAATGGATACACACCCACTGCCAGGGCCCTGTCCAGGCCTATCAGGAACGTCAGCCACGCCGCGCCAAAGCCATAGAGAACCAGGTTGCCCAAAGTCATGGCAGCGACCGTCGTGAGCGTGCGTCGATCCCACCCTCTCTGGGCCAGCCACCCAACGCTAGCTGCCGCAGCGATGAATCCCACCAGATACCCGCCCGTAGGACCCGCCAACATGGCCAGCCCGCTTCTACCTGCACTGAATACAGGCAGCCCTGCAAATCCCTCAAGGAGATAGGCCAATACGGTGAACGCCCCCAACCGTGCGCCCAAGAGCGCGCCGACCAACAGCACGGCGAACGTCTGACCCGTCAGAGGAACCAGCGGCAGTGGAATGGCGATCTGGGCTGCGGCCGCAATGGTCAACGACCCTGCCACGACCAGGCCCACGTCATAGCACCATGCCCTTGTCCTGGCTGCGGGACGCAGCAACGATGCGAGGGCAAGGTTGCGATCAACGCGCCACGGAGCTGAAACCACGCCCGGAGTGTTTGAATCCATATACTCGGCTCCTTACCAATCTGCCACAGGTCCCGACTTCGCAGGTACCAAGACACGTCCGCCTCGGCTGCGGACTGAACGGGCCAGAGTATAAGGGCATCGGTGGAGACGGTCAACGTCGATCTGAAGCGGAGGGTCTTTGACGATCGCCCTCGCCGGTCACGGATAGAAAAAGAAAACCCCTGCGGAGGGAGAGGGAGAGGAAAGCGAGAGAACGCAGGGGTTTTGTTGACTGATTCGGTACTCTTATTATTAAGTTATATCAGATTTGTACGCGGATTAGACTAGAGGATTTTCCCTCAATGTGCAAGTCTAATCCTTGCCCTTTCAACCCGTGTCAGATCCACTAGTTTTCACACAATCTCAGGCTGACTGTCACGATCTAATCAGCCTAACGATATTAGTCAGCATCCTATCAATTTGTGCGGTATACTAAAGAAAATAATCACCTTCATCTGAGAAATTGCAGACATTCAAATCGAGTGAGGAGCGTCGAGTGCGACCCAGCGGACGGTTGGCCTTGGGAGTGACATGCGTTGTCGTGTCTTTGTGCTCGACGTCCGCCTTCGCCTTCCTGCTGACCAGAACAGTCCAGACCTCACAGATCGCTCAGCAGGCCACGGTCATTTGCACTGCGGAGGTGCTGACTGTACGGGCCCAATGGAAGGACGACGACCTGGGAAGCCACATCCATACACAGGTCAGCGTGTGGATCGACCAGTGGATCAAGGGCCGCACGCCATCGCGTCTCATGAGTTTCGAGGTCCTGGGTGGGACCGTTGACGGGGTCACGGAGACCGTCAGCCATACCTGCGTCTTCACCCCAGGTGAGTCTGCAGTGCTCCTGCTTGGGGGCTCGCCGCTACAGGTCGTGGGCGGGCCTGAAGGGAAGATGCCCATTGCGGCAGGCCGCGTGTGGTGGGATGGAAGGCCCGTTCTGATTGGCGAGATCGGTTCATCACTGGCTCGCAGCGAGGCCTCTGATCCGTGCGATCCCAACGGATCGTATGCTGCGGCTGCTCCGGCACCCCAGCCCAAGTGCCAGATCACAGACATCGTCCCCGCAGTGGCCTCCGCGGGAACGGGCACAGAGGTCAACATCATGGGGACCGGCTTTGGGGAGAAGCAGGCCTCCGGGGCAGTGGAGTTCTTCTACCGCGCCGTGCGGACGGGGTCAGACCGGACAACCTCCAAGATCAAGGCGCCCGTCGTATCCTGGTCCGACACGCGGATCGTGTGCGAAGTGCCCATCGGCACCATAGACGACTACGATGCCTCGGCGGGCAGCGGTCCCGTCACGGTCCTGTCAGACAACCGCGACGCCAGCAACGAATTCCCCTTCAAGGTCACCTTCGGACATGATCCCACCGCCTGGGCCCGCAACCAGGCGGTCATCCGTTACTACATCAACGAGAACACAGCGGACTGCCCCGGCGAGGGAGCGGCAGTCCAGGCCGCAGCAAAACTCTGGAACCAGACGCGCGCCAGCGTGCAGCTTGCCTACTCGGGCGCCCACAGCAACACCCGTTCCTCACGCAACGGCCGCAACGAGGTGCTCTGGGGCACCCTGCCGTCCGATTCGAGCTATGCCCGCGCCATCGCAGTCGCGTTCACGTGGACCGATGGATCCAGCCGGACCGAATGTGACATTGTCCTCAACGATCCGAACTACTCATGGAGCACCAGCAGCGAGCCCAAGGCCTCGCAGATGGACGTGATGGCAGTCACGGCCCATGAGTTCGGTCATTGGCTGAACCTGAGGGATCTGTACGGCGACGCGGGTGATCACGAGTACGATTCGGCCAAGATGATGTATGGCTATGGATATTTGGGTCAGGTCAAGCGGGCCATCCACCCCGACGACGTGGCAGGAATCCACTACGCGTACCCTCCATCTGTCCCGCCAGCCGCCCCTGAAGCCGTCAACCGGGAGATTGACCCGGACACGGGCAATACCAGGATCACCTGGACCCCCTCTCCTCAGGCGAGCACCTACGAATTGCAGCGAACCGAAGATGGGGGCTCCCATTGGCTGTCGATCTACCGCGGGCCGCACATCTACTGGCTTGAGGCAGGCCTGGAGCCGGGCCTCTATCAGTACCGTGCCAGATCCGGGAACCTGGCGGGCGTCAGCGGCTGGCAGACGGGCGATTGGAGCTACTGGGTCCCTGCCCCGGAGCCTGTCCTCTAGCCCGCATTTCTCACAAGCCTTTGGTTCCGAGCGGTCCTGTTGCCCGGCTGCTGCGTTCTCGGTCCCGTTTGTCCTCAGCGTACCGCCCTGAGTACGCCTCCGGGCAACCGGAACCTGCGGCCTTGCATCCGGTCAACATGCCGCGATCAGAACAGGCCGTCCTTCATGCGTCCGGCTTTCAATCGGCCCAAGTCACACCCGCCACTTCACCTATGCCTCGGACGTCCAAAGCCTCGTGGGAAATGCGGGCTAGCGATTGGACCACCTCGCAGCCGTGTATCCCCAGACCACACCCACGGCCAGGCCTGCCGCGTGGGTCAGGTTCGCCACGTTGGGGATCACGCCCACCACGCAGAGCACAAACCAGAGGATCATCATGATCACCGTCTGTGGCTCCAGGGTCAGATTGGAGGAGGGATTGAACCTCCCCTGCATCCACGTGTAGCCGAAGAGGCCGTACACGACCCCTGACATGCCGCCGAAGTTCGGCCCCGTTCCCAGGTACTGGGCCACATTGGACACCGCGGCAATGACCAGGACCAGGGACAGCAATGTCAGCCGCCCCTTTCTGCCCTCGATCATGCTGCCCAAGTCCCTGAGCCAGAGCATGTTGAAAAATATGTGTAGCAGGCCAAAGTGGAGGAATATAGGCGTGAAAAGTCTCCACACCTGGCCGTGGCGGATCTCAGGAAGGGTCCCATTCCATACGAGGTAGTCGCCTTCCTGGCGGGACTCGGTGATGCTCAGGGGCTGGACCGCCCTGTCATTGCTGCCCAACTGGGTAACGATCGCTGCGGCCACGCTGATCACGATCAGACTAATCGACACCAGACCCATGGACACGGGCGGGCTGTAGAAGATCGTCCGGCCGTCGATGACGCGAGCTCGCTTGGGCGTCTGTGATCGCTCGTCCTCGTCTCTCTTTCGCTGGACGATGCGACTGGCCTCGGCATAGATCGGATCATCTGGACGGCTGCGGAACTGCTCAAGAATCGTCCGACCCCGCTCAATGGCTGTGTCATCGTGAACCCATATCTCCCAGTCGCCGCCGGGGCCTGCATCAACCTGGTTCTCTATCCCTTCTCCATAGAGATAGTCGGCCAGACGTCTGGCCTGCACCTTGTCCTGTATGCGACCGATCTGTCTCATCTGGCTATGGGGCCCTCACGAGGAACAGCGTCCTCCGCATCCGCCACAAGGTGGCTGTGGCGTGCGTCGAACATCCGTACGCCACCGCGATCCAACTGGAGGATCAACCCATGCTGCGGGTCCACACCCAGGCACGTGCCCGAGCACTGCCGGCCGTCGCTGACGACCGTGATCCGCTGGCCTGGCTGCATACTCACCTGGCGCCATCGTTCCACCACACAGGTCGAATCACGGGCCGCCTCGTCCAGCCAGGCCTCAAGGACTGCAAACAGCCGCCGGGCCAGCCCCTTTCGATCCACAAAGGTCCCGGTCTCCAGGTCTATGCTGGTGGCCGAGCCCCTCAGTTCCGGCGGAAAGTCCGGCCGGCCTTGGTGGCAGTTGATGCCGATCCCCACCACTGCGGCCCTGTGGCTGCCAAAACCGGTCGTCTCCACCAGGATGCCTGCCACCTTCCTGCCTGAGAGGAGGACGTCATTGGGCCACTTGATCCGCGCGGCCGGACCGATCGTCTCGGCCAGGGCTACGGCGGCGGCCAAGGACAGCAACTCGGGCGCCAGACCACACCGCGTCAGGACGATCGAGACCAGCAGGCTGTCGCCTCGGGCCGAGACCCAGCGATGCCCCCCTCGTCCTCGTCCGGCGGTCTGGTATTCGGCGAGCACGGCCAGGCCATGGTTGTCCGGATTCCGCGCATATTCGGCGGCCACGGAATTCGTGCTGGCCGTCGTATCGAAGACCTTCACCCGAAGGCCCATCGCGTTTGTCCGCAGGCCAAGCGTAATGGCGTCCGGATCCAGGCGATCTGAGATCAAAGCCTGGGTTCGAAGGGTCAGGACTTGTCCTGGGTTTCTTCCCATCATAGACGGACACCCGTCAACGGTCGAGGCCGATATCCACGATACCGGCCGAATGCGTGATCGCGCCGATGGCGATCCGGTCCACGCCTGATCTGGCCACTGCAGCCACGTTGTTCAGGGTGATGTTGCCGGACGCCTCCAGCCAGGGCTTGCTGCCCTTGCCGCGCATGCGGTTTCGCATCTCCACTGCGTGCTGAAGCTGCCACTGCCCCATGTTGTCCAGCAGGATGATGTCGATGCCGGGCACATCCAGCACGTAGTTGAGCTGGTCGTCCACGTGGTCCACTTCCACGGCGATGAACTTCACCCCTTTGATCGCCAGGGCCTCTTTCACGATCTTCCGCAGCCTCGCCCGGAAGTCCCGGCCCAGTTCTGCCAGATGGTTGTCCTTGATCAGGATGCCGTCGTACAGGCCCAGCCGGTGGTTGTTTCCGCCGCCACACCGGACTGCGTACTTCTCCAGGATCCGCCATCCAGGCAGGGTCTTTCGGGTGTCATAGACCTTGGCATGGGTGCCCCGTATGGCCTGCACGTACTTGTTGGTCGTGCTGGAAATTCCGGAGAGACGCTGCAGGAAATTGAGCATCACCCGCTCCGCGCTGAGCATGGGCCGCAGCGGGCCTTCCACGGTCCCCAGGCGGCTCCCAATGTGGGCGGCCTTGCCGTCCCGGATGTCCACGTGAAGAACCAGTCTCTCATCGTAGCGGCGGAGCACTTCAGCCGCCAGGTCCATGCCGCACACCACAATCTCCTCACGGGACACGATGTGGGCCTGTGCGGGGCTGTCCCCCGGGAACAGCACCTGACTGGTCACATCACCGGTGCCCAGGTCCTCGGCCACGGCCAGCTCGATGAGCGGCCTGACCTCAGCCATGTTCAACTTCTTCATCGTTGGTCACATCCTCACAAATCGCGTGATGCGGGTGACGTGCCGGCATAGTCTCCATCAGCACGGGATCGTGGCATGGTACGCCATCGATTACGCTGCGTCAAAGCAATTCGCGGCAAGCCTTCTCTTCCAGGCCCCGGCCCTCAACCTTTCTTCTTGGTCGCCAGGAAGTCCCGCTTCTTTCGCTTGGAGCCGGCAATCACCAACTGCGGCAGCTCCTTGAGCTCCCTCAACTGATCTCGCAACTCCGCAGCCCGCTCGAAGTCCAGGGCCTCCGCAGCCTCGAGCATCTCCCGCTCGATCTCGGCAGCCAGGGTGACCTTGTCGTAGTCGCGGTCATCGAGATGGATCGCCTCGCGAGCCGTCTTGCGGGCCTTGATCTGGGCAGACAGACCCTCACGGACCTCCTTCTGGATGGTCTGCGGGGTGATCCCGTGCTCCTGATTGTATTGCTCCTGGATCTTCCGTCTTCGGCTCGTCTCATCCATCGCCTTCCGCATGGACTCGGTAACGACGTCCGCGTACAGGAACACCGTGGCGTTGACGTTTCTCGCCGCCCTGCCGATAGTCTGGATCAGGGAGGTCTGGCTCCGCAGGAATCCCTCCTTGTCTGCGTCCAGGATGGCCACGGCCGAGACCTCGGGCAGATCAAGGCCTTCGCGGAGCAGGTTCACGCCGACCAGCACGTCGAACTCGCCGTTGCGAAGGTCCCGCAGGATCTCAATCCGCTCCAGCGTATCGATCTCACTGTGCAGGTACTTGCATCGAAAGCCCTTCTTGGCCACGTAGTCGGCGAGGTCCTCGGCCATCTTCTTGGTCAGCGTGGTCACCAGCACCCGCTCCTTGACCTGGACGCGTTTCTCGATCTCCGCCAGCAGGTGGGGCACCTGATTGCCGGCCGGGTGCACCAGTATCCTGGGATCCAGCAGCCCGGTCGGCCGGATGATCTGCTCCACGACCTCGTGATTGCAGAGCTCCATCTCGAACGGCCCCGGTGTGGCGGAGACAAAGACCGCCCCGGACCAGCTCTGCCGGAATTCCTCGAACCGCAGCGGCCGGTTGTCCAGCGCGCTGGGCAATCGAAACCCGTGCTCCACCAGAACCTCCTTGCGGCTCCGATCGCCCGCCCACATCGCTTTGACCTGCGGGATCGTGGCGTGTGATTCATCGATGAACAATAGGAAGTCCTTGGGGAAGTAGTCGATCAGCGTGTAGGGTCTGGAGCCCGGCGAAAGCCCCGCCAGGTGCCTGGAGTAGTTCTCGATGCCGCTGCAGTATCCGACCTCTTCGAGCATCTCGCAGTCATACAGCGTACGGGCCTGCAGTCGCTGCGCCTCCAGGAGCTTGCCCTGGCTGCGGAACTCGGCCAGCCGCTGTTCCAGCTCGGCCTTGATTCCACCCACTGCCGCGGAGATCCGTTCTGCGGGCATGACGTAGTGCTGCGCCGGGTACACAAAAAGCTGCTTTTCGCTGGCCAGGACCTCGCCGGAGACCGGATTGATGTAGGTGATCTGGTCCACCCGGTCGCCGAAGAACTCGATCCGGACTGCATACGACTCATACGATGGATGCAGCTCCACCACGTCGCCGCGGACCCTGAAGGTGCCCCGCTGGAAATCGACGTCGTTTCGGTTGTACTGGATGTCCGCCAGCCGGCCCAGGAGGTCGTTTCGATCCACGACGTCGCCCACCCGGATCCCCACCACAGAGGCCTTGTAGTCCTCGGGCGAGCCCAGGCCGAAGATGCAGGAAACCGAGGCCACCACGACGCAGTCCCGCCGGGTGGAGAGGCTGGCCGTCGCTGAGAGCCGCAGCCGGTCCAGGTCCGCGTTCTTGGAGGCGTCCTTCTCGATGTAGATATCCCGCTGCGGGATATAGGCCTCAGGCTGGTAGTAGTCGTAGTAGCTGACGAAGTACTCGACGGCGTTGCCAGGGAACAGCTCCTTGAACTCCTCGTAGAGCTGGGCCGCCAGGGTCTTGTTGTGAGAGATCACCAGGACCGGCACATCGGCCCTGGCAATCACGTTGGCCATGGTGAAGGTCTTTCCGGAGCCGGTCACACCCATCAGGGTCTGGAACCGCTTTCCGGACCGCAGTCCTTCAGTCAGGCGATCAATCGCCTGAGGCTGGTCGCCCGCAGGCTGGAACCGGTTGTTGAGCACAAACGAACCCATGAGGCGTATCATATCGCCTCACGCAGCGGATTTCACGGGGATTCGACCTCGCGACGAGGTCCCGTCAATTGACGGTGTTGGCGTCCTGCGACGCACAGGGGCACGCCCAGCTCCCGTGGGCGCCCAGGATGGAGTAGGTGGTCGACGAGCCGGCAGCGGTCTGTCCCTCCCACACGATCAGGGCCGCCCCGCAAGGGCCAGCAGCAATGGCGGGCGCAGGGACACCCACGTTGGCGGGCTGATCCTTGGCCGCAGCAGACACCGCGAGCGGGGCACCGACAGGCAGGCCCTGGCCGTCCACCTTCTGCGCAACGATCTGGTGGGATGCCAACGGACACGGATCATCCAGGCGGCCTTCGGCCCAGGCAACCACATACTGGCCATCAGCCAGGGTACACGCGACATCCGGGGCCTTGCAGTGCGCATCCGCCGCTGCCGCAATAGCGCAGGGGTCCTGCACGACACCCAGCGTGTTGATCCGAGCCCCCTCGATGGTCCAGAAGGCGGTTGTGCTGGTCCGGGTCTGAAACACAACCAGGTACTCTGCCCGTAGCGCGTTGTATGCCACGCAGGGCCGGATGGAGTCCTTTGCCGGCGAGAACACGAAGTTCATCTTGGAAGGATAGCCTGACTGAAGGAATCGTCCGATGATCTTGCCCTTGCCGCTGGACTGCTGCTCGGTCCAGACGACCAGGAATTGCCCCCCTGCGCAGGCCACCGCACAGTCCGTGCAGTTCACGCCAGACGTGCTCATCCGATTGGGGTCGCCCATCAAGACGCCGTTGCTGCGCACTCGCTGCACCCAGACCTCCCTCCGGCCGGTCTTGTCAGACTGGGACTCCCGCTCGTAGGCGACCAGGTATTCGCCCGTCAGAGGATCGCAAGCCACGGCCGGATCATACTCCCTGGAGGTCGACGTGGCGATCGGGACAAAGGGACCCGGGGACCCATTGCCGGAGACGATACACGCACTGATCTTCCAGTTGTCCGGTTCCAGGGCATAGGCCACGAGGAATTGATTAGTGAGCGGATTGTAGGCCACGTCCGGCTCCTGCTGCACGATGGTACCGTTCCAGGCAATGGCCATGCCGCTGCTTCCTACGAGCCTGCCATTGGCGTCCACGACCCGCCCGTCGATGTCCCAGTCACCCGTGGCGAAGTGGTACTCATAGGCGGACAGGAACAAGCCATCGACGGGATTGAAGGCCACGCAGGGTGAAGCCAAGGCCTTGCCCGCGCTTCCGCTAAGGGTCAGGAGCGGCTCAACAGCCAGGACACCCTCTACGCAGACCCACAACAACGCCCAGAACACGACCTTGGTGATTCGATCCACTCGCATCATTGCTCTACCCTTTCCCTGCACCCCGTTGGCAAGAACTCCTCAGCCTGAAGGAGACGCACCCTGGTACTGAGCACGCACCCCAGCCGGCCAGCGACAATCCACCTGGCAGCTCATCGTATCGTGGTTTTCCAGTGGCGGCAATAGCGGACCAGGGTGCAAATCTGACAGGGCCCGTGAACGCACGCTCTTGCCCAAATGACAGCCACTGCGTATCCCCATGACGTGCTGTCGCTTCCTAACTTCTTTTGGAAAAACCACTTCCATCATGGCCTGTCACGACCTTCCAACCTGGCACGCACTTTGCTCGGTAGTAAGAGCAAGAGGCCGGATGCAGAACTCCGCATTCTGGCTTCTGAATCCTGGATTCTTGGTTGTTGATTGTCAGTTCTGGATTGTCACGAAAGGAGGTCAACATATGTGGTTTGATCAATGGTCGCCATTCTTCGACGTAGACAAGACCCTCGATGAGATGGATCGCATGCTCAGCGGCATGGGCAGGCCGCTTGAGATCCGCAGCGTCCCTCGCGGGACGTTTCCGGCCATCAATATCTATGACCAAGGCGAAGCCACAGTGATGGTCGCGGAGATCCCAGGCCTGAAACCCGAGGACCTGGATGTGACCATCCTGCACGACACCGTGACCCTCAGGGGGAAACGAGACCGGGAGGCGGCCGAGGGTAACCGCTACTACCGCAGGGAGCGAGTCTCAGGCGAGTTCGCCAGGACTGTCGCCCTGCCCAATGCCGTCGACCCCGACAAGGTCAAGGCCGACTACGCGGATGGCGTCTTGACCGTACGGATGGAGAAGGCAGAAGAGACCAGGCCCAGGAAGGTTGAGATCAAGGCCTAGGTGAGCTGTGAGTTGTGAGTCTCTGATTCTGGCTACTGACTACTGTCTCCTGACTACTGAAGGAGGTTATTCCCATGACCGCTCAAGATACTCTCACCAAGAAGGATCAGGCTGAGGTTGTTCGTGCTTCCCAGGAAGAGGCGGTGTTCTTCAGGCCTGCCACAGACGTGTTCGAGACACAAGACTCGGTGATTCTCAGGTTCGACATGCCGGGTGTCGCCAAGGACCGGACGGACATCACGGTGGACAAAGGCCTTCTGACCGTCACGGGACATGCCCGGCAGGAGCAACCGGGCCAGTGCGTCTATCGAGAAACCCGCATCGGCGACTACCAGAGGCAGTTCACGCTGACCGAAGACGTCGAGGTGGATGGCATCAGGGCCGAGATGCAGGCAGGCGTGCTGACGATCCGAATCCCCAAGCCTGAGAAGGCCAAGCCCAAGAAGATCCAGATTGCCAGCAGCGTATAGTACCTGCTTTCCCGGGCGTGGGATTCGGGTAGAATACGACGGCTATGCCTACGCCAGATGCAGAGTACCGAGTCTTCATCAGTGCCGCCGAGCCGAGCGCGGACGTCCACTGCGCGAATCTGATCACGGCCTTCAAGGCCCGCGCAGTCGACGCCGCGTTTTTCGGCATAGGCGGCCACAAGATGGCTGCAGCCGGGTGCCAGCTCCTCGAGGATACGACCCACAGGGCGGCCATGGGCCACAAGTCCGTCAAAGAGGTTGCCCACTACTGGCGTCTGCTTGGACGGATCAAGCGGGCCTTCCGAGAGGATCGGCCCGACCTTGTCATCGTGTGCGATTCCCCGTCCTTCAACTTCCACGTCGCAAAGGCGGCCAAGAAGGCCGGCATAAGGACCCTGTTCTACGTGGCGCCACAACTGTGGGCCTGGGGGGAATGGAGGATCGGCAAACTTCGCCGCCACTGTGACCGGCTCTGCTGTATCCTGCCTTTTGAGGAGCAATGGTTCAGGCAGCGGGGCATCCACGCGACCTTTGTGGGCAACCCCCTGCTGGACGCCGTAGGCCAGGACCTCTCCAAGAACGCAAGGACCTACTCCGACCTGCACAAGCGGGCGTTGAAGCTCGTGATCCTGCCCGGCTCACGGACTGCAGAGATAGAGACCCTCTGGAGACCTATGCAGCAGGTCGCCTTGCGGCTCCGCGACAGATACCCGGACATTCAGTTCATGGCGGTGGCGGTCAATGAGAGGCGGAAACACCAACTGAGGGCGACCGAGGAGCCTGGCTTCCACTGCGAGTACTCGGTCGATTCAGTTTACCGGACCGCATCCAACGCGGACTTTGCCCTTGTGGCAAGCGGAAGTGCCACGCTCGAGGTCGCGGCTGCTGGCTGCCCGATGATCGTGATGTACCAGACCAACCGGTTCCTCTGGCACATCGTGGGTAGGTGGCTGGTGCGCACCCGCTTTTTCAGCCTGGCTAACCTTATTGCAGACAAAGAGTTAGTAGCCGAGTTCATGCCCTATTTCACCTCCGTAGACCCCATAGTGGCAAGGGCCTCCAGCCTGCTGGCCGACGCCGGCGCCCTGACGAGGCTAAGCCATGATCTGGTAGCCATAACTGCCCCCCTTGCCCATAGAGACGCCTCCGCAGAGGTGGCGAGCATAGTGCAGGAGATGCTTGTCGTACGATAAGACAATTAATCTGCTTGTGGCTGTATGAAGCCTTAAGAGCCTGGCCTCTATACAACTAGACGGCCAAACGATGGAAAGAGACCTTGGACAGGATGAGTCCGCCCTGGTGAGTGCTGCCCAATCAGGCGACCGGGCGGCGATGCAGCAGTTGCTGATCAGCAATTGGACGTGGCTGAGGTGCTTGGTGTACGGGGTCATAGGCACAGGCAGCATGGATGACGTACTGCAGGACATCTGCATCAAGGTGATCCGGAAGATCGGCACGTTGCGTGATCCCGGCTGTTTTCGACCCTGGCTGGCTGCCCTGGCCCACCGCCAGGCGCTCCGGCATCGTGGGCGGCGTCCCATAGCGAGCGTGTCGCTGGATGACACGGTCACCGAAGAGCCCCGCGACGAACGCTCCGAATCGGTCGTGGAGGCCGCGGATAGGCAGGATCTCTGCGAGCAGATCCTGGAGGTGGTTCAAGAGCTGCCGGAGAAGTACAGAGAGGTATTCCTGCTTCAATACAGCCGGCAACTGACGTACAAGGAGATGGCCGAGCTGCTGGGTGTGCCTTTGACCACGGTCCAGATCAGACTGGTCAGGGCCCGGCGTATGATCCTGGAGGCCATCACGAAGAAATCCAAAAGGAGGATCTACGATGAGTAGTCGTGACCCACACATCGAGGTGCTGATCAATCGATACCTCGATGGGGAGATCTCCGCGAGAGAGATGGAGGACCTCCGTAGCATGGTCGAAGGCGACGACGAGGCCAGAGACCTGTTTGGCCAGATGCAGCAGTTGCACCATGCCTGCCAGGAGGCGGTCCAGACCCGCGTCCTGCAGCCTAGTCGCCCAGTTGAAGACCTGATCGCCAGTGCCTGGGAAGGTCGCACCCCGCGGGCCTGGACGGGCAAGGCCAGGAGGATCCTATTCTCCCAGTTCACCTATGGCCTCGCTGCCGGGCTGGTGGTCGCGATCGGTGCGCACCTGCTGCTGGCGAGTCTGTACCCGTCAGCCTCGACCTCGGCGGGCCTCGGTCCCAGGATGACTACCCTTTTGAATCCCGGAAGGCAAGGCGGTGCAGCGACGACCGCCTTCGCAGACGAATCCTCACAGGAGGAAAGGCTGCCCCAGGTGAACTACTACTCCTACACGGACAGCGAGGGCACTCAGTGGGTCATCGAGGGCGTCAGTGAGGAACGGGTGCGTACGGTGGCAGACCAACGGGGTTTCTAGCCCCGAGGCTCGTGTAAGCAGGGGAACACGCATATGAAGGCTTCATCGATCGTCGGATTGTGGCTGGGCATCGTGATCGCGGTTAGCCCGCTGGCAGCGGCAGAGTCCTCCGACGCCGCCGCAACGCCTTTCCTGGGCATCATCCCGGATTGGCGTCATCTCTCGGAGATGGTGACCAAACACGTCGGCCTTCCCGCAGGCAGGGGTCTCCGCATAGACAACGTCTTCCTGCAGAGTCCCGCGGACAAGGCCGGTATTGAGCGGGACGACATCCTTGTGGCCTTTCAGGGCCAGGACGTCAATGACGTCCGAGACTTCAGTGACGCCCTGGGCAAGGCCGGTGTCGGCAAGTTGGTGTTCCTCGACGTCATCCACGCAGGCCAGCATAGAACCCTGCGAGTCACCCTGGAATCCAGGCCCAGGGACGCCAAGTGCAAGTACCCCCCGTCGTTCGGTGCCATGGGCGGCACCTCCATTGGCGGCATCTGGCGTCAGGGCAGGGACGGCAAGTGGGAACGGGTCGATGGGACACCGGATGCGAATGGCATCCCCCTGCCGTTTCGCCAGGGGGTCTACACCTTCACCTATGATCAGACCACCGTGGTCATCGAGGGCAACCCCCGCTTCGATGCCTCGACCGTGATCGTGCGATCAGGCCAGCAGGAGCACAAGGCCACCGTGGGCGAGAAGGCCAAGCTGCCGGCCGCGTACCGTGACCTGGTCGAGCAATCGATCAAGCTGGCCAAGCAGGAAAGTGATCGCGTGGGCCGCATGACGCGGGATGGAAGGGCCTTTGGCGGCCGAGGAGAGGGTGGCAGGGGTGGTCGGCCGGGCGGCCCGCCGCCTGGGACTGACTGGATGCCCACGGACAATCGTGACCGGCCTTCTCAGGAACACATCCAGAGGGTCCTCGAAGGCGTCACCCGGTACATTGAGGGCCTGCAGCAATCGTCCAAGCCCATGCAGAAGCCCGACATCGATCGCCTCAAGCTCATTGAGGAACAACTCCACCAGATACAAGCCAAGATCGATCAACTCCAGAAGCTGGCAGGCCAGGAGCCGAATCGCTGAGGGGCCGTGTCCCTGGGCTCGATGGAAAGGTGGTCTGTCTGGAGATCCCTCTCCTGGATCCCCGACTCTGCCAGTGACGCAATGGTCTTCTTCAGGATGACGTTGTTCTTCTGCTTGGCAGCCAGGATGTCCGTGTCCGAGGTCTCTATCCCCAGCGTGATCACGATCTTGTCCGGTTTGACGTTGACGACCGCCTCACCGCTCACCGTGATCTTTGGACGCTCCTCGACCGGCTGCGCCGTCTGTCCCCAGACCGCCCCCATCGACACAATCATCAACACCGCAATCCCTGCAGTCGTCTTCATGGTCCATCCTCTCAAAGTACCAGACATGATTCCCGCAAGGTCTCAGCCTGTCAAGCGTTAGCGGCGAGTGACTCAGGGCGAACGACTACAGCGGTTTGCCCAGTTCAGCGGCCGCAAAGCCCTCACCGGTAACCACGAGATCCTTGTCCGTCAGGATCAGCCAGGGCAGGGACTTCGCGCCCCAGGTGGACCTCATTGCCTCGAAGTCGCCCTCGATTGTGTGGATTGGGAAGGCGATGCCATTGGCCCTGAGGAATGCCTCGTACTGCTTCAGGTCCACCTTGGAGGTCTGGACCACGACCACTCGGATGGCCTTTGCAGTGAGCTTGTCGGCCTGCTTGGCCAGATCGACCAGACACTGCCTTGACGGCCGCTGCTCCAGGTCGCACAAGCAGACCAGCAGAGGTGAGCCGTCTGTCCGGGCCTCGGCAAGGTCCTTTGACAGGCCCGCCAGAGAGGGCAGAGGTTTGCCCTTGATCGACGCCTCGGGCGTGCGGCTCAGGTCCTTGCCCAGGATGATCTTCACTGGCTCGCACGGTATGACTGTGCGGACGTATCCAGCCCCGCCCGGACTGCTGCCGAAACTCGCCTGTATCCGGATCACTCCCCTGCAGATGCGAGTGAACGTGAATTCCCCCCGCTCATTGGTGGCAGTGCTCTTGTCAGGGTGCTGGACCTCTCCCGCCACGCCGTTGATAGAGATGGGGACATGTGGCGCAGGCTGGCCGTTGGCGTCCACGACGACCCCGGACAGGGACTGATCCGCCGGCGGAAGCGTGATTGTGCCTACGTCGACAGCAGCTCCAGGCTGGCCTTCGGGCTTGATGCGGGTGTATCCCTTAGGTCCGAAGCCCGCTGCATTGACGCTCACGCGGTAATTGAATCCACTCTGCACAGGTGGAATGGCCCTGAATTCAAAGCGGCCGTCAGGCCCCGTCAGCGCCTCGGCTCCCAGACTCGAGAAGCAGTGCTTGAAATCCAGAGTCAGGGCCACGCGTGCCGCGGGGATGGCTGCGCCATTGGGATCCGCGACCTGACCTCTCAGGGTCCAGGCCTGCGCAAGCACGAGTTCCACGGGTCTGGACATCTCGTTCTCCTTCAGGACGGCCAATGCGGCCATGCCGGTCTGGACAGACGTGGCCACTGCCAGTCCGCCCTTGGCCCCGTACTGTCTGTCACAGCCCGCGACGAAACGGCCCTGGCCGTCTGTGTAGACGCGATCCCCAAAGGGGTGGAGTCCAACACACACGTCACAGGCCGGTCTGCCCGCTGAGTCCAGCACCCTGCCCGCGACCTTCGGTGGATTCGGATCGAGCATGGCATCGAGTCGTTCGGTCCGACCCGCCGTGATCGCCACACCCTCGGGGATCCGCCAGTAGGTGTAGCCCTCTGCCGAGACCTCTGCCTCATACTTGCCGGCAGGCGCCCTGACGCGGGCCACACCCTTGCTGTCCGCGACGCCCGGCTTGTCCGTCCTCCAGGTCTGGCCATACAGAAAAACCTTGGCCCCGGGCAAAGGCCGGCCGGTCTTGGCGTCCCGCACAGAGACCTCGGCTGTGCCGCCCCTACTGACCTGGACCACGACATCGCCGGTGACCTTGTCCGCGAGGACGCGGCTCTCGACGCTGCCGCCGACCCATTCACTGCTGCCCCCGTCAGGCGTGAGGATCTCGATCCTGTGCGGACCTTCGGGCAGATCATCAAAGACAAAGGCCCCCTGGCTGCCGGACTTGGTCCTGCGAGGAACATACAGATCCGCGACCTCTGACCGGCCGCGGCCCCCCTGAATCATCACGTCCACGCCCGAGACCGGCCCGGCCTGCTCATCCTGGACGCGGCCTCGAATGGTCCCCACCTTGGGAAGGACCAGCCGCAGGCCCGTCCGCCAGACCTCAAAGCCGCAGGCGTCCATCAACTGCGTACGAAAGCTGAAGAGGCTCGACCTGCCCGGCACTCTGAAGGTCGTGCTAACGTCCGCCGCGAACTGGTCAAAGTGAAAACCCCCTTCAGAGTCTGTGGCGGTGGTGAACCACTCCACGGGTCCTATGACCGGCCGCTGCCGGATGCGGTGCAGATAGCTGGTTACAGGCAGGGCCTGGATCCGGGCGCCTGCCACAGGCCGACCATTGGGGTCGACCAAGTGCCCCGCCACCGTGCAGGGTGGCTCGAGGACCAGCAGGAACTCGCCCTTGCCCAAGGTGTTGTGGCTATAGCTCAGGCCGTCCCATGCATGGGCATAGCCAGGCTTCCTGGCCACCACGAAGGTGTCGTATTGCGACGTCACTTCTGCCTGCAGTTCGAATCCGCCCTTCGCGTCGCTCTTGACTATCGGCGTGAGGATCTTCGCCTCCTGCTCCCACCCCAACCCTGTGGGTATCCGCTGGTAGACGACCACCTCCGCCCCTTGCACAGCAGCGGCCTTGCTGTCCACCACCTGACCCGTGATGGTCAATCCATACAGAGGCCCGGCAGCCACGACGGTCAGACCAATCCAGGCACTGATCACTGGCGTACGCATGATTCTATCCCCCTTGCCTTTCACAGATGACGAGATCCACTTTCTGAAACTCCTGGCCCTCTTTGAAGGAGAGGGTCTCAGAGACCAGCCCTGGCGGCCCACATCGTTCGAGCCTCCGTAGCTTCGCAGGTGCTGGATCGTATAGGCCATCCCTATCCTTGAAAGCAGGACCTCATTGCGCAACACATGCCCGCAACTGGGGCAGCGATGACACCCAGCCGAACCGCCCTGCTTCTCTGCATGCTCGATCCCTTTCTCATCTCATAGTCAGCATGGGCCAAGGCCCATCCTACAACTAGACACGCTGAGGCAGCATGGGCTGAAGCCCATCCTACAACTGCCCTGGGAATGCCGTTCTCCTAACGTATCGACGAGACCTTGAGTCTCACGTCTTTCTGGCCTCCCTGGACCTCCACCGTACCATACAACGCCCTGCCGAGCTTCGCCCATACCTCGACTGGACCGCAGCAGACCTCCGTCAACGCGAACCTGCCGGCAGAATCGGTCTTGGCCAACCGCTGCGGCTGACCTATGCCCCGGCTTCCAACGGGGCTGTCCGCCACAGGCTGGCCAGCCTCGTCGACGACTACGCCTGAGACAGACAGGTTCGGCCTCTTGAGCACGATCGTGCCCGCGTCCGCGCACTCTGTCGCATTGTTGATTACTCCGGTCGTGATCGCTGCACGCGTGGAGCGGGATGGCCATCAGGATCGAGGACGCGCCCACTCACAACCCTCGCTGCAGCCATGGGGATCTCCACGCGGTCCTGACCCAGCGGGAGCCTACCGACGCCGGCCAGTCTGCGCTGCGGTTCTATGGCGAAGAAGATCCGCTGACCGTTGCCAGAACCGCTGACAGCGGTGAAGGATCCATTGGCGTCCGTCACGTAGGTCTTGTCGGTTTGAAACTCCGTGACCGCAACGCCAGGCAGGGCCTGACCGCCCGGACCTTTGGCTATCCCGGTGACGCCGGCCGAGGCCGGAGAACGCGCGGGCCCGAGTCCAAGCTCAGTCAACTTCGCCTCCAATTGGCCGATTGCGACGCCTTCCAGCCTCACCACGTAGTCCTTGTCCGCCAGGACCAGCCACGGCAGTGCCTTGACACCCCAGGCCAAGAGGATCCTCTCGTGGTCATTCTTGATCCTGCCCATCTGAAGGCTGACGCCGTTCTGCTTGACCCACTCAGACAGCTTGGCCTCATCGACCGGACTGGCCTGCACAGCGACAATCCTGATCCCCTTCTGCTTCAGCGTCTCGGCCCGCGTGGCGAGCTCCAGCAGGCAATTCCGCGAAGGTCGCTGCTCCATGTCGAAGAAGCAGACCAATGTGCTCTTGGCGTCCACCACTTGCACACCGAGGTCCTTCAGGTCTGGCATAGCCTTGCCTGTAAGCGATTGGTAGGGAAGATGTACAGCCTCCTGACCCATCACTGCCCTGACGTCCTGGTCTCCTCCGTGGGCCAGCACGCCGCCGGACTTGAAGCCCGCGTCACCGATACCTGCCTGCAAGTGGACTCCACCGTCGCCGATCCGCGTGATCACGAATCTACCGTTGTCATCCGTGGCTGTCCGTCTTTCCGGCTGCTCCACTCCGTGTCCGCCGAGGAAGACCGGCAGCCTGGGCACAGGAGCGCCATTGGCATCCACCACCATGCCGGAGATGGACAGGTTGGCCGGGCGCAGTCCGATCGGGTCCAGGTCACACCTGCCGCCCGCAGGCCCGTCGACCGATACCCTGCGGTATCGTGCAGGGACGAAGCCTGAGACGTGCGCACTGATCGTGCAGCCGCCGCTGTCACCGCGCGCCGCGTGAACCAGATACCTTCCCTTCGCATCGGTCAAAACCTCAGGTGCGCCCAGCACCACGGTTTTTCCTAGCAGTGAAACCCTGGCTGCAGGGATGCCTTTGCCATTCGGATCAACGATGGTCCCGACGACCTGCAGGCTGGGCTGCAGCCGCACGTCTACTGGCACACGCTCGCCCTTGACGTGCATCACGGAGACAAGTCCTCGCCCTGTGTCTGCCGCAAACACGTCTGCCTCGCTGCCTGCGGACTCGACCTGGAACTCCCCCTTGGCCTGGGTATAGACCTCATCCCCATAGGGATTCACTGTCACCAGGACTCCCTCAGCAGCTCCACCATCCGGCAGAAGCACTCTTCCAGACAGGCCCTTCCCACGCTCTATCACGAAGGGAAGCTGCACAGTCTTGCCTACCTCGACCCTGAACGGCGTGTCTTCAGACGCTGCCAAGAAGTAGGGTTCCCTCCAGAAGTCGACCTTGTACTCGCCTGGCGCCAAGGTCAGCCTGGTCGTGCCTGAGGGATCGAGCCCGAGGACGTAGAAGGCGTTCCCTCCCGATGCCCTCGCATAGAAGTCACTCAGAGGCCGACTTGTCCCTGCCTCATGGATGGATAGCTCCACGGCCCCACCCTTGGTCAAGGATACGCTGAGGTCGCGCGGCTGAGCGTCCGGCTCGACGTCGATCACCATGGGCTTTGCCGCCCAGCGGCCCTTCTGACGCTCTCGTGTGCTCAGCTCAACGCTGTGCCTGCGGGCAGAGAGCCCTCGGCACGTGAAGACGCCGTGGGCGCCTGACACCACGGTGAACGCCCGGTAGTTGGTGGCCGTGTCATTGGGCTCATACCAGGCACTGAACGCCAGCTCCGCGCCGGCCACGGGCCTGCCGGTGGCCTCGTCGACCACGCGTCCGGTCACCCGCCTCTCGCTGGGCAGGACGAGCCTGACGTCCTGCATGCCCACAGGAAACGCACAGAAGCCCCTACGGTCGAACGGGAACACATAGGTGCAGTTGCGCTGCGGCGCGGTGACCCAGAAGAAGGCACTCGCGTCTGCGGGCAGTTGGCCGAACCTGAACCGACCTTGGCTGTCCGTAGTGGTGGTGAACCACTCCTTCGGCCCCCAGATGTCCGTCTGCTCCAGGCGGCGAAGATAGCTGGTCCTGGGCACTGCCTGGACCGCAGCCCCAGGTATGGGCCTGCCCTCGTCATCCACCACAGTCCCTGCAACGACGTCAGGCTTCTCCAGTACGAGGAGGAAGCGCCTGAGGCCGTGGGTGTTGTCGTACTGATTGACGCAGTCCCAGGCAGACGCCAATCCTCGCTTCCTTGCCAGGATGAAGGTGAAGTTCGCAGAGCGGACGTCCTGCGAGATCTCGAAGGCCCCATCCTTGCCGGTCTTGACGACCGGCGTCATCGCCCTTGCGGCATCATCATTGTGCTCCCCCACCACGTTCTCAATGACCACCACCTCCGCCCCATCGACGGGCCTTGCTTGATCGTCCACCACCACACCCGTAAGGACCGAGCCATAGCCAGCCACCGCACAGCTCACAACGATGATCCCTGCAAGGATCGCTGCTACCTTCCGCACCATAGCCTCCCATAAATCAACATCCCATTCGGGTCCCAAGCCCCTCCCACAGACTCAAGCAGCATGGGCTGAAGCCCATCCTGCGGGCTCCCATTGTCGCCGATTCGCCGTTTCTCCGATTCCCCGATTCTCCGTTTCCTCCACACGTCCCACCATCTCACTTCACCAGAATTGCATCCAGCTCACCGACCGCAAATCCCTCAGCCTTCACCACGCGGTCCCGATCCGCCAGGATCAGCCAGGGCAGGGCCTTGGCACCCAGGCCAGATGCTGCGGGCTCTGCATCGCTGGCTGGGGTCCCCACCGCAACGTCCACGCCCTGCCGCTTGAGCCAGGCATCCAGCGATCGGCGGTCGGTCTCGGAGGCCTGCACGGCAAGGACAGCGAGGCCTTGGGCCTTGAGGGAGCCCGCCTTCTCCGCGAGCTGGGTGAGCAGCCTGCGGGACGGCCGCTGCTGCCAATCGAACAGGCAGATCAAGAGGCCCTTGTCATGGCCTCCGCAGGGGTCTGCCTCGAGGCCAAGCTCCGTGAGGGGCGGCAGACGCCTGCCAACCAGGCCTGTGTCGTGATCGTCTGCCTTGCAGGCGACTTGCCTGCGGTCAACCAGGCGGCCGTTGGAGGCCGGGTCGACCTGGAAGAGGGAGTCAGGCAGGGGCTCATTGACCCGCAGGTCCGTGACCTTCATCTCGCACCTGCAATCCACGTAGGGCTTGCCGAAGTCCGGCTTCTCGTAGATCTCCGATCCCTGGACCATTGGGAACCAACAGTCCTGCCGTATCTGCTTGTATTCTGACAGCCAGTACTCCACAAATGGCCTGCCCTCGGAGAGGTACACCAGGCCATAGAGACGGTGGTCCTTTTCGCCCACGTACCACCTGAACGCCTGGTCTATGACGCCCTTGACCTCGCCGATGAAGCCGTACTCGCGGTCTGCCCCAAAGGTGAGACTCGGGCCGTGGCCGATCATCAAGCCCCTCACCTCGCGGGGGCTGACCTCCAGGACCTGGCAGTCTACTCCGCGATACCTGCAGCGACCCGTGGCCACGAATTCGGCGGGCATGCCATACGTGGGGAGCACCGCAGCCGGCTCCTCTGTGCTCCACCAGAACCCAGGAGGCCCTGATCGCAACCCGCTCATGGGCGCAAGGCAGTTGTCGAAGGTGTCCTTCATCTGGTCCTCGAGGATGGTCCATCGCCGCTCTGGGCAAGGCTGGCTCTCCTGTTTGATCAGTTGGCGGCCGTCCCACACGGTCAGGTACGCCCAGTACCCTGCCAACTCGTTGAGCAATCTCACCCGCTGGCGGTCGAAGGCATACTCGAGTCTGCCTCTCGCCGCGGGCTGCAGGTCAACGTACTGACTGGGGTCCAGGACCTGGCCAGGGAAGCGTCTGGCCAGCATGTCCTTCCTGCAGGCCAAGCCTTCGCTCGTCTTGGTCCACGTGAGGTCGAACTTCAGCACCAGGCTGTCCACCTGGCCCACCCACTGCTCTGACTGGCGGACCGCCTGCACGATCTGGCTGGCAGTGGACGGCATGGGGGCCTCCGCTCCCCATGCCGCACACACCGTGATCATCGTCGCGACCCCGGCGATGCCCGTAGTGACCACCTTCCACCTGTACATAGTATCTCCCTTCCCAACCCATAGACAGGGCCGCTATCCCCCTCGAGATACAGGTGGTCGACGTGCAGACCCGGACAACCAGACTGGCCGCCATCCTGCGGCCCACGTCCCTCGGCCTGGGTCAGACCTCAGTGTGCAGTACGGTCGACCGTGCCTTCCCTTCTTTGCCGCTGCTGCCTGGTGAGGACAACGATCCCCAGGATTCCGGCAAGGGCGACCACTCCAGCCAACACGATGGGCGATATGCTGAGCCGCCGCGTCACCAGCTTGGCAGGGACCGCCTCAGCGGCCAGAGCTGGGGCCGCGCCCTGACCTGCCGGCATAGGCGAGGGACTCACCGCCTCGGCTGCCACGGCTGCAAGCAGTAGTCGCGGCAAGCCCGCAGTCTGGACAGGGCCATCCAGGGAGCTGCCCTCGGCCAAAGCGGTTGTCGTGAATGACCACGCGTCACCGGTTGCCACAGAGCCGTCAGATCGGATCCCGTCGATCCTCCAGCGGTAACTCCTATCATTCGCCAGAGGCGACAGGTCGACCTCAGAGACGTCGGCCTTCACCTCGCCGATGCACGTCAGCTCGTTGGCGTCCAGGGCCATGTAGATCCGCTGCCGCGCGATCCCATCGCCGGGTGACCAGGCCAGATGTCCCGTGGCCTGATCGCGGAACACGCTGCCGTCCGCAGGCTCAGGATTGTTCGCCTTGGCGGTCCTGGAGGCGAAAAACTGCACTTCGGCCAGCCCCACGCGGTTGGAGCCCTCAAACCCAGCCAGATTCTGCAGCCTGACCTTGCTTGCGGCCACGCCGTCGAGCCTGGTCAGGGTCGGCTGGTCGTAGTCGCCTGCGCCTTCTGCCTCATCGAACTGCACCGCCTGCTTGACCTCCCGCCAGCCGTCCCCTTCAGTCCATACGGCCAGGTCCGCCTGCCTCAGGCCCCATTGCGTCCTGTCGGTCTCGTTGTAGTTCCAGACCTCCATCAAGTCTAGGCTCACGGCCCTGCCCAGATCGAACTCCAGATAGTCGACCTTCGCGTCTGCGGGTGTCACCCGCATGTGGCAGGGATCAGTATCATGCTCCAGCAAGCGATCCTTGTCTTTCTGACCGAGTCCTTGGCCATCTGCAACGGCCTCCACCGGCATCTCCGAGTCGCCGATCCGGGCCACCACCTTGACAGGCCTGACCTGCTCGCCCGTCAAGGGCGGCTTGCGATCAGCACCTTTGAGCAGGTAGGGCTTGCTCTGGACCTTGAACGGTCCTCCGACCTCCAGGGTAAACGTAACGGGTCTGACCACCTTCTTGGGCTCTCGCCACGAGAGCGAACACGTACCACCTCAGCCATACGCAAAGCTGAGCGTGCGGTCATAGGCTCCGTCCTTGTCCCGGATGCGGACCCTGGGCGGACCCGGGCGGTCGTTGCCACCCTGGGAGATCGTGATCCGCTCACCCAGGCGTCCCTCCAACTGCTGCTGGAACGAGTGGTTGTCGCCGATGCTTCTGACCGTGAGGCGGGAAACGAACGGCTCTCCGATGTCCACGCTGGCCTCCTTGCCTTCTGTGACGTCACAGGACAGCTTGTCACTGGAGCCCCGGACCTCCGCCGTCGCGGTCCAGGGCCTTCCCTTGTCGTCCTTGCGATTGATGGCCCACTCCGTGATGCAGTACTTTCCCACGGGCATGCCGACTAACTGGTCCTTCGGAGTCAGTCTGAACTGACCATTGGTCCCGCTGGCAGTCAACCGGCTGACCTCTGCAGCCACGCGGAGCTGACCGAACCGGACGTCACTGGCCTGCTTGAACTTCACGCACGCCCCGTCCTTTGCCACCTCCAGCTCATAGAGGATCCCGTTGACGTCGATGAAGCGGCCCACGGCCGAGGGCTGGCCGCCTGTCTCCCTGTCTCCGAGGAGGATGCGATCCGCCTGATAGGGATTGGCCGAGGTGTCGTTGAAGACGCCATTGGCCGTGTAATCGATGACCGTGCAGTGCGTCTTGGCCCCGTTGATCGTGACATCGCCCTCGTACCAGCCTGCTGCAGCGACGTAGCAGTATAGCCTCTGGCCTGAGCTATAGACCAGCAGGTCCAGGTGAAAGCTGGCTGGGCCGTCCTCGCCCTGCAGGACAACCTTGACGGGTCCAAACCTTGCCTGGTCTGCGTCGCTCCGATAGGCCTTGATGGGGGTCTCATCGTCGAGACGGCCGTTGGAGTTGGCATCGATGACGAGGCGGTCGTACGACCCTTTGCCGGTACTACGATCCAAGGCCAGCCATAGGAAGCCTGCCTTGGCCATGGGCGTCGTCCATTTGCCGTACAGCGGTTTGAGATCCTTGAACTTGGGAACACTGAGGTCTGGCGGCGCAGTGGTGCTCACCTTGATCTCAGTGCGGCCGATGCCACCCACCATCGCACCGGCATCCTGGCTGGAGCGATACTGGAGCCACTGATCGTCCTGGGCGTGGACAAGAGCCAGCGTGCACAGGCAGGCCACCACCACCATCGCCCCTAAGAGCCTCATGCTTCGTCTGGCCATAGACTGACCTCCCACGGAGCCTACTCAACGCACTAGGGCCGACTTGATGCAGGCCTCCCGCCCTCGGCCGGGCTCCGGCACAGCCATACTATAGTATCATCTGTTTAGACGGATTCGCCACGGAAACGTTACCGTTATTCCGTCCAAACATCACTGCCCTTGAACGCAGAGGCCCTTAGTCTTCCACCAATGTTCCCAGGTCTGTGATCGCGAAGCCCTCGGCCTTCACCGTATGTTGCGAGTCGGTCAAGACGAGCCAGGGCAGGGCCTTGACGCCCCAGGAGGCCCACACTGCCTCGAAGTCTGCCTCCACCGTGCGGATGGGCCAGCTCACCTGGTTGGTCTTGAGCCAGTCCTGGTATTGGCCCAGATCGGCCTTCGAGACCTGCACGACCGCCACGCTGACGCCCTTGGCCGCCAAGGTCTCTGCCTTCTTGGCGAGGTCAGCCAGGCACCGCCTGGAAGGCCGCTGGTCCATCTCGATGAGGCAGACCAGCAGGGGCTTTCCGCTCACATCCGGCGTCTGCACGCCCAGGGTCTTGAGGTCGGGCAGGGACTTGCCCTTCAGCGAGCGGATGGGCCTGGCCACGGCGCGGCTTGATGTCCCCCTGCTGCTCACCACGATCTTGACGTCCGTGGCCCCTCCCGTGGTCTGAGCAGACCCATACATCTGCGGAGTACCGTTCGTGTTGGCCGAGATGCGCACCACGCCTTCACAGGCCTTGAGCACGAATCTCCCGTTGCTGTCCGTACGTAGGCCATGCTGTTCAGGCTGGCCCTCCCCATACGTGCTGACCTGGACACCCGCCAGCGGCACGTCATTGGAGTCCACGACGACTCCGCTGACCGAGAGATTGGCAACTGCAAGTTGCAGGTCTCCCAGGTCCTTGGGCGAGGCACTCACCTCCTCCTGGTTGACCGTTGTGCGGGTCTGGCCGAATCCCTCTGCCCTGACCATGACCTCGTATCCATACCCCTGCGGCAGGGCAGCCACAGAGAACCTGCCATCCGATCCCACGCGCCGATCCGATCCAATCGTGGAACCCCAACTGGAGTGCCGAAGCATCGCGTAGAGCTGTGCCTTTGCGATGGGATTCCTGTTCGGATCCACGATCCTTCCGGACAGGGTGAAGGCCGGCCCTATCTGAAGCTCCACCTGGCCGGTCTCTGCATCGAGATCCTTGGCCCCAGCCAGATTCCGCTTCTCGTCCATGGCCACGATGACGGACTGAATCGGCTCTCCCCAAGGCGTGGGATCCCACAGCATCTCGAACCTGCCCTGCGCGTCGCTGGTCACCTCGTCTCTGGATCCCCTTGGGTACACCTGCACCTTGACCCCTTCCAGAGGCCTTCGATCGGGATCCAGCACGGTCCCCCGAACCTTCGGTTGCCGGCTCATCGTGTACTGGTAAGAGACCGTCTTGCCATCCTCTAGGCTGATCTGCTCATTGGGCCGGAGCATGGAGTAGTCACTACTCCGGATGTTGTCGATCAGGTATTGCCCCGCTGTCAGGCGAATCCGCGCCAGGCCATTTGCGTCGGTCGCGCCTGACGCCCACGTGCTGCGCGCGGCATTGCTGACCTGCACGCTGGCCGTAGCCAGAGGCCGGCCGCTGCCCTCCTCCTTTACGGTCACCTCCAGCAGTCCGCCTTTCACCAACTCCATGCGCACCGGGCTGGCCTTGCCTGCCTGGAGGGTGACCTCCTGACTGCAGGGGGCCCAGTCGTTGGTCTGCCGAGTACAGCGTACGACGTACGTCCCTGCACCCAATCCGCCGAACGCGAATGTCCCGTCCCCTTTCACAGTGACGGCCGCGCCGGCCTTGATCCTGCCCCCATCCCTGCTGGTCACCTCCACCTTCACGGCCGAGACCGGTTTTCCGGATTCCTTCTCCACCACGACGCCCGCTATCCTGGCCTCTGGGGGCAACTGGATCTGGATGTCCTCCTTGCCAGCCGAATACTGGAGCGTGCCTGTCCAGACGGTCCTGGCGTCGCCCGTGTTGAGGGTCGCCCTGCCGGGCTTGGAGACCTGCAGATCCACACTGGCGTCTGCAGGCAGACGATCGAACCTGAAACGCCCCTGGGCATCGGTGCTCGCAGCAAAGAGGCGTTCTGCCAAATCGCCACCGAACGACCGCCCGTTCTCACCTCCAGGAACAACAGCAGAGGCCAGTGTCACCTGGGCCCCTGCCATGGGCCTGCCCGCCTCATCCGCCACGGTCCCTGCGATCGACTTTGGCTGCGTCAAACGGATCTCCTGGCTCTCCATCTTGTCCGATGAGCTCAAAGACGACCAGCCCCATGCGAGGCCGGGCTTGTCGACCGTCACAACCATCCACCGGTACTCGTTCTCAGCGGGCCTGACCACGTCGAACGAGAATGCCCCGCCCGGACCCGTCAGGCCCTGCTGCTCGGATTCGGTCTTCATGGCGCCATCCCCCTCCGACCACTTCATGGCTGCCAAGGCCACCTTGGCCTGGCTGACAGGCTGGCCGCTGGCGTCGATCACCTTGCCGGCCACACTGGCGGCCTGCTTTGCCTGGTCTGCCGCCTTCGGCGACGGCTGGGCGAAGATGACCTCCCTCATTATGGTCTCCTGGCTGAAGACCGGACCGGCGAGGAACAGGATCAACGACCCGACACATCTGACTACCCTGCACATTGCGGTGACCTCCCGTTCATTTGACCTTGCCGACAACCGAATCGAGCTCACTGACCGCGAATCCCTCTGCCACGACCTTGCGATCCTTGTCTGTCAGGATCAGCCAAGGCAAGGCGTGTAGCGGCCTCGTGGAGGCCTGCAATGCGTGACCGGGGGTGGGCCTTACGCCCATCCCCGGTCGACTTCCTCGCCCTATTATCCAAGGATCGAGGCCGCGGCCGAGAAGCCGCAGGCGAGGATCACAACAAAGCTGACGTTATTGCGACAGCAGACAAGGAAGCGTACTGGCCTGCGCCTGCGAGGCCGGGGGCCGACCTTCATACAAGGCCTTGACCTGCTCGGCGGAGAGACACACGTCGTAGATGCGAAGATCATCCACCAGGTCGAGGGCCACCTCCTTGCCGAGATCGAACTCCACGTACTCTACTATGCTGCCTTCAGGCGCGGCCCGCATGTGATTGGGGTCAGTGTCATGCTCCAACAGCAGGTCCGCGTCTTTCTGACCAAGGCCCTGGCTATCGGCTTATGGCCTCGACGGGAATCTCGCCTTCGCCTGCCTTGGCGACCACAGCAACCGGGACCGCCTGTTCGCCGGACAGAGGCGGTTTGCGGTCTGTTGCCTTCAACAGATAGGGTTTGCCGAGGATCTTGAACGGTCCTCCGATGTCGACGGTGAATGTCACGGGTCTACGCACGTTCTTGGGCTCTCGCCACGAGAGCGAACACGTGCCACCTCAGCCATAGGCGAAGTTGAGGGTCCGTTCGTAGCCTCCTTCGTTGCACCGGATCACCAGCTTGGGCGGTGCAGGACGTTCGCCGTTGGATAGCGACAGACTGATCACCTCTCCAAGACGGCCCTCGAGTCGTTGTTGGAAGCTGTGGTTATCCCGCGTGCTCCGGACTGTCAATTGGGAGATAAAGGGCTCGCCGATGTCCAGGGCCCCCTCCTTGTCCTCTGTCACATCGAGGGTCCAGCGGTTGTTGACTCCGTTGGTATAGCCCAGGGCATTCCACTGCTTGCCCTTGTCATCCTTGCGGCCCGTCGTCCAATCGGTCATGCTGTAGCTGCCCACAGGCACTCGCACGACCTGGTCCTTGGGCGTTCGCCTGAACTGGCCGTTGGTGCCCGTGAGTGTCAGCCGGCCGATCCCTGCAGGCACCCGCACCTGGCCGTACCTGGCGTCCTGGGCCTTCTTGAGCTTCACGCAGGCGCCGTCCCTGGCCACATCCAGCTCATACAGGGTGTCGTTGATGTCTATGAGCCTGCCCACGCACAGAGACTCTCCAGACCCCTCCTTCTCACCGATGGTGATGCGGTCCGCCTTGTAGGGGTCAAGCGAGCTTTCGTTGAACGTCCCGTTGGACGTGAAGTCCATCACCTTGCAGTGGGTCTTGACGCCATCGAGCGTGATGTCTCCCTCATACCAGCCGGCGGAAGAAACGTAGCAGCGCGTGCTGTTGTCGCTGTACTGGTACACCGTGAAGTTCAGGTGGAAGCTGACTGGGCCGTCCTCGCCCTGCAGCACGACCTTGACGGGCCCGAATCGCGACTGGTCAGCCTCCTTCTGCGTGGGCTTGACCGCAGTCTCGTCGCCGAGGCTGGCGTTGCCATTCGAATCGATCGTCAGGCGATCCCAGGGCCCCTTGGCGGTGCTCCGCTCCAAGGAGAACCAGACGCCGCCCTTCTTGGCCATCGGTGTGACCCACCTGCCGAACAGGGCCCCGCCATCCTTGCCCTGGACAGTCTCCAGGTCTGCAGGCTTGGCAGTAGCTAACTTGATGCTCTGCGACATGGATCCGGCATCAGGGCCAGACCTGTACTGCAGCCACTGCTCATCCTGGGCCTGGACGACCGCAGCCAAGGCAAAGACCGCCACGGCAGTGCTCGAACAGACCCAATTGGTTCTGCCACTCATGATGACTCTCCTTCACCAGATTGCCATCCACTCATATTTCGCCGTTGCCCAAAACAAAGCACCCAAGGATGCATCGTCTCCCTCGGCGATGCATCCGATCACGATCCTTCCACAATGCACTAATTCCTTAGACTCACAATCGGAAGAAACGTTACAGGCTTTCCATAAATGGCTCGACCGGTACTGCAGCATTCTATCATTCCTACGGACGTGCCAACCACCGAAATGTGGCACTCTTTGCGATGCGGAGGAAGGCAGCTATCTGGATACCCTCCGCGGGGAAGGTCTGCGCCTAGGTTGACCGTTGAGGGGATCGAGGTTGCGGCAAAAAACAAATGCCCTCGGATCCGGGCGTACGCCACCCATCCACGAGGGCATCTCTGAAGGCTATCCTTCATGACTGCTTTCACTCCTGCGACCCTGTATAGCCCATGGAAATCCACGGTCTGTGACGCCCCCCCCAGACCGGAGGCCGCAGGTCTTCGACCACGCCGTGACCGTAACGATGCCCATCAGACAGCCAGATCAGCCCGGGACCGTCCAGCCCCCCACAGGCATCGCTCGGTCACAGCCCGCGGTCGAACCCCCCAGTACGATCGCGAGCTTCATGGCCTTGCGTCAACCACCCCCCGCCCCTCCTTGGGCAGGTATTACTGCTTCTACTGATATGACGAAGACCCCCCGCCTGGTGTCACACTCTTTTTCTTCCTTTTTCTTGCCCCCGTGTCTTTGTGGTCTGTAGTGGACCATGGTCTACGGGCTATGGGCTGTGAGCCGTGAGCTGTGAGTCAGGGCTGTCAGCCGGAAAGGCACGAATGGACTGCTTCTGCTGATAGCCGATAGCTGATGGCCGGCTGGGCTATGGGCTATGAGTTGGTGTCTCGGCTATGCAGCCGTCCGTGGCGTCTACTCCGCAACCAGCCGCTCCACCCAGCCTTCGAGTTCCTTGGCGGAGACATACGCCCTGACGATGCCGCGTTTGTCGATTACGACGAGTGTATTGGGTCTGCCTGCCTGGTAGAGGGTGTAGGTCGCACCCAGGCTCTCGCAACCCCGGATGGCATGCTGACTCGCCCGATTCGGGTCGCCATCCACGCATGCGGCGAACGACAGGTCATCCGCCTCAAAATAGGTATCCTCGATGTCACGCCTCGCCATTGCCACGACGCGGGCGTGATAGGTGTTCGGAGCTGGGTATGCGTATACGATGATGACCTGGACCCCGGCATCGCCGAACCGCCGGTGCACGTCCATCAGGCACTTGGCATATGCGATGTAGGGCGGCCGAAAACCGGCGCCGTCGGTAACCGGATCCGCACCGAGGGCCAGTACCACAACCTTCCCGCGAGCCTGCTCGAGCGACACGGGCCGGCTGTTCCACCACTCGCCCACCACCAGGTCAGGAGCCCTACCGTCCAGGATCTTCCAGCCCTCTGGAGAGATCTGGAGGTCCAGGGACTCATCACCCGCCTGACCGGTGATCGACCACTTGCCGTACTGCCGCACTGACAATGGACCGTATCGCGGCGAGGCGATCGTCAGGGTGACGTCTTTGCCTCTGGGCAGCGACCTCATGGCAAACCGCCCTTTGTCCGAGGTCCTGAGGCTGCAAGCCCCCGTGCCAAACGCAGCAGTCACTTCGCAGCCGGGCACGGGCCAGCCATTCTCGTCAGTCACTCGGCCGGACAACACCGCGTCCTCAGCGGACTTGGCAGCCAGCGTGATCTCGCCCACATCCGTGGTCTGGCCTGGCTTGAGTTCCACGGTGCAGGATTGGCTCTCCAGCCGGCCGAATGCACCTGCGACGACCCTGACAGGCAGTCCGACCGGTACATCCGTGAACACGAATCGACCGTCGTCTCCTACAGACGCCCTGTACGAGGAACGGCCGTCCGTCTGGAAAATGCCATAGGAGAGCAGGGTCTCCAGGTCTGCGTGGGTGTCGCGAACGGCGTGGCCATTCGGATCGACCACCCTGCCCGTGACACGCGCCATAGGCTCGATCACGATCTTCATATGTGAACTGCAGCTGTCCCTGTATAGGAAGCGCCTGGCCCTTGAGCCCGAGGCATCACGCGCCTGACCTAGGCTCCACTCGGTTGAGCCCCTGTTGGGCTGGATGGGGATGACGAACCTCGTGTTGGGCTCTGTGTCATCCACTTGATACAGTCCACTGATCCTCACGAAGCCGGCTACAGGCACTCCTGCTGCGTCCACAAGGTCACACTCCAGCGCATCCGTGGACCGCTGCGGGGCATCCGCCGCCTCGGCGTGGGCCGGCACTGATAACTCCACCCGCATCCGCCCCTTGTCGCCAGACACTGTGATCTGCTGGGGCGTGACCTGGACTGCCTCGCGGGCTGCCCAGGAGGTCGCCTCTACGGAGTACTGGCCTGGGGCCAGCCAGAATTCACAGCGGCCATCTGCATCGCTGATCAATGAGGTTCCGCACGGCCCCGCGACCGCCTGAATCCCAACAGACAGGCCATCCAGCGGCCTGCGGCTCCCCTGCTCCACGACCACGAGGGTCACTTGCACGGGTTTGTTGATTCGCAGGACGAGATCGTGTTCCGCCTGGCTGCCATCGAAGCGAACCTGTTGGCCAGGGCCCAGGACCTGGTTGAGGACCATATCCTGCCAGACTGAGACGCAGTACGTGCCATACCGAAGGTCTTCGACCTCGAACTGGCCTCGGCTGTCGACCCGGCAACTGGACTCCCCTCGTTTGCCCTCTACCTTGACGACCAGACCCTGCAGATCGACAGACCCCGGCGGTTCGCAACGAACCAATCCCCTTGCGACAAACGGAATCCGGGGGCCGGTTGAGCCCGGCCGAACAACCGCAGCTCCAGCGGGCTGCTGGCCAAGATCAGTCCCCAACAAGGCGGCTGCCATATGCCGCAAGGAAGGCTCGAGGACCATGGGGCCTGAGCTGGTGGCCGACATATACCAGGCCTACTGCAGCGGGTTGTCCGATGCAGATACTGACTCAGGCCCCAGGGTCACCTTAATAGCACCCCATCGCAGCAAGGTGAGCCTTGTGCCCGGAAACCACGCCACCCCCAGACCAAGGGCAATGATAGACAGGATCAGACCCACATACTGGACAGGATTGAGCCAACGGTTCGCTGCCAATTCGATCGCCTCCTCAGAGCCCTCCTGGCCGTGACCTGCTCCTGACTCAGTGGCTTCCTCAGGACAGACTGCCTCACCCTATAGGACGGGCCGGGCAGTCGGTGCGCACCCTGATTCTCGGATTTCCCGGCTTCATCAATCTTGACACTCCCCCCACTTGCGAGGAACATCATGTTTGCGATCGGACAGGGTTCGATCGAGGGTGCGAGGTCAGGAGATTCGATTGAGCAGAAGCGACGCGTCAACCTGCGTGAGACGCCTTCTGCGAACGGGTTCTGTCACTTTGAGGGATTGAGGAGCCCACTATGGAGCAGCGATTGCCGCGTCAGATCACGATGATTGTACTCCGCCTTGCCGGAGTGAGCACGATCTTCATCGAGCTCATTCCGTCTGTCGGACCCGGTAGATGATCGCCTTGTTGTCCACGATCTCCGGGGGCGTCCTGGTGGCCAGTTCCTCTTTGTCACGTTGAAGCACACGGCCGTACTCCGCTACCTTTTCCAGGAGGTTGTATCTCTCCGTGGGTCCCTTGGTGAGGTCAACGAACCTCCTCGCTTGGCTCCGAAGGTCAGTTGCCGTACGTCTCCTAGCCTCAGCCCCCTCGAGGGCGATCGACTCCTGCACCACCATCAGCTCCAGGGCGGAGCGCCGACTTGCCGATCCGCCTGAGCCGCGGAGATCGGCCTGGATCGCCTCCAGCCTCGCCTTGATACCCGAGATGTCCACCCGAATCGCATTCAGGGCATTGTCCAGCTCGACGATGGCATCCGTGGCCTCCTTCTCAGACGCATAGGGACTGGTCTTCATGAACGCGTCGAAATCGTCGGGCGATGTCTTGAGCGCATCTTCGATCTCTGCCAACCGCTTGCGTGCGGCCGCGGCCTCCCAAAGGGTGTGGATTCTGTACTCCTGTGTGAGCTTCCGCTTCGCGACGTACACCTCGGTGATGTAGTCGACGTAGCCCTGGGCCATCTTCTTGGCATCCTCTTGGCTCACGGCATATAGCAGGATCTGCTTTCCAGACGAATGCTCTTCGACAGGCAGGAACGCGCCCCAACGGTCCGGTCGTTGTTGCGGCGACGCTCTCGCTGCCATGCGGCCAGAAACCGCTTCTGCCCCTCAGAAAGGTCGAGCGTCATCACGTGATCATCGAATCCAGGTTTGCCTGTCACCCCAAAACTCAGAAGCGTGGTCTCTGCTTTTGGCGTCAGGCTCACTGCGCATGTGATCCTTTGTCCCGTTGCCTTGGCCCAATTCATCGCCTCGAAGGTCGGCGGCTGGACGTCCTCCTGGCTCTCCTCGAACTGCAAGATGGGTGCCTTGAGGTTGGGTTCCTCGGCAGCCAACAAGACACAGGACCAGACGCAGGTCAGGCAGAACGCGAACTGAAGGTTCCTTGGATTAGTCATCTTGGACCGCTCCTTTCAATGCTGGATCTTGCTTTCGCAGGCTCATTGCCGCAGGGGTCTGCGGATACTGCCTGAGGATGTACAATCGCTGCTCCTTCACGATCTCGCCAGTGCCCTCACACTGGGCCAGGATGTCGGTTGCCGCAAGCAGTTGTGCGGCCATGCCGCAGTCCGTGATCCGCTGCTGGACCTGGGCGAGGGCTGGGCCTTGTTCTGCGAGCCTTGCACGGCTGCGCCAGAACACGGTCGCCCCTGCCGCGATCGCGACAGACGCGGCAATCGCCGCGTACCTGGGCCACAGCCGCGGCCTGGAGACGGCAGCCTGACTTGCCACTGGCGTCTCTTCGAGGGTCTCCTGCCAGACCATTCGCGTGGCTGCCAAGGACCTTTCCAGTGCCCTGGCCAGGCCTCTACACTCAGGGCACGCGGCCAGGTGGTCTGCTACCTGGCGGGCCTGGTCTGGAGGCAGGGCGCCATCCACATAGTCAACGAGGATCTCACTTGTCTGCTGACACAGCTCAGTCATAGTCGCTACCGTCCAAGTCGTTCAAGTCTCTTGGCCAGGATCATCCGGGCCTCCCTGACCCGGGTCCGCACTGCAGGCCCGCTGATGCCGAGCATCTTGCCGATCTCGTCCGAGGTCATACCGCAGAAGTACTGAAGCACCACAGGCATGAGCAACGTCGCATCCAGCTCAGGCAGGGCCTCTCGCATGGCCTCTATCTCCTCGCGCTGGATGGCATCCTGGACGAGGCCATCCGCCTTTGCATCCAAAGGGACATAGATCTCTATCCACCCCTATAATGCGCAAGCCCTCCCCCGTGTTGGTAGGAAATTGTCTTGATCGCCTGGTAGGACGACGGTCCGGTGAGATCCGCCAATCCCACGGGCGCTGGGCTTCAAACACACAGTGTCATCCTGAACGAAGTGAAGGATCTCCCTTTCAAACCGCTGAGGTCCGCTCCGATGCGGGCTGGCCCTCTCGTCACAGGCGGAGATCCCTCGCCTTTGGCTCGGGATGACCTCCGATGGGAGCGTCTTCTTCCGCATACTGCCCGCGCAGCGGGTGGGGACTCAGGATGACCCGAAAGCCGACGACCCGCGACTCGTCGCGAAGCGTTCTTGACCTCCGTTGGCAGGCGATCTATACTGGCAACATCGAGTGACCTGCATCCCGGATGGTACCAGACGCAGAGGGAACACCTATGGCGACGTGGTCTGTGCTCTGTCTACTGGCGTTCACGGCTGCAGGAATGGCGTCGGCGGCTGAGGGTCCTGTCGGGCCCTCGCCAGACAACATCGGCGAGGCCGTCTTTGACCTCAAAGAGGTCTCTGTCTTCGACATCGAGGACACAGGGGAGCGGGACTACTTCCTTGGCGGCCAAAGTGCGACGTGCATTGCTGATCCATGTACCGCAGTCTCTGCGTATCCGGCCTTCGCCTCCAAGCAGCCGCTCTATGGCTCCATCCGTCTGCCGCGACACGACCACATGGACAGGTCGGGACCCGAGTACTGCTTCGCCTTGGACGAGTCCAAAGGCACTGGGACAGGCTATGACCTGCTCTACTTCGATGCCAACCGCAACCACAACCTCACCGACGACTCGCTGTTGGTCAGCCGACTTCCCTTTCCCGCCAACTCCATGCTCGATGGCGACAGGTTCGACGAGATCAGGCAGCAGGCCGTATTCCCCTTCCTGAAGATCGACATGGAGGGCAGCTCGCCGGGTATGCCAGCACTGGAGCTGATGCCTCGCCTGGTCATCACCGAGAGCGGCTACAAGTCGCTCCACCTGGTCACGACCAAGGCCCACGTAGGCGACATCCAGATCGCAGGCCACAAATACAGGGCTCACCTGGGCCACGCCCGCTTCATCAGCGGCTGGTTCGACCAGCCCGCCACCACGCTGGCGATCGAACCCAAGGACCCAACTGAGCGTCTGCTCATCAACCGCTACGCACAGCCCACCCTCTCCGCCATGTACCTGATTGGCGACCGGTATTGGCAGTTCTCTGCCACGCCTGGCGGTGACAGGCTGGCGGTCAAGCCGTGCCCGAGGCCGCTCGGGACGATCGAACTGGGCACCGGGGGACGACGCATACAGGGCTTGACCTTGAGAGGGGCCCTGCGATCCAGAGACGGGCTCGTGGCGCTGGACTCCTGGGTGCCGAGCAGCGGGTGGGAGCCTCTGCAACGCTACCAGATCCCCGAGGGCGACTACCAGCCCTACGTAGTCACCGTCCGCTACGGTCCTCTGACCCTCTGGGTCGTCCCGAATGTCATCAGGGATGGGACAGGTGACCAGCGATTCCGATCCGACACCTACGGGATCCAGATCCGCAAGGACAGGCCCTTTGTCCTGGACTTCGCAGCCAATCCAGAGGTCCTGTTCGCCTCGCCCGGCACTTCGGCCCGCGTCAAGCGAGGCGATACGCTGAAGGTCCAGGCCTGGCTCCTCGACCCCAAGCTGGGCGTCCTGATCGAGCAGGTAGCTTCCCTGCCGCACCTGCGGCCATCATGGATCCACACCCTGCTTGCGCCGGCTCTGCTGATCGCAGGCGTGCTATGGCTGGTTGTCCCGAGGATACCGCGGGCGCTCCGTCCCATAGGCTGGATTCCCATCGCGGCCTCGGTGCTCATCCTGGCCATGCTGGGCTTCGACCTGTTCGCTGACGACTGGATGGCCAAGATCAATGCCGCGCAGCCCCCGCGACCGAAGAAGTTGTGGCAAGGCGCAGTAGTCACCCGGGCTAACGGCCAAGTCGTCGGCAGCGGTGGATTCCCATGGACCTGGCACATCCCTGCTGACCTCGCCCTGAAGGGAGACGAGGAGGTCTTCACCATCAAGGCCACCTTCGAGACCGAGGAGCTCTACGGCACAGTCAAGGCCGACCGCCAGGTGACGGTCTGCCGGTAGAGGAACTGCGTCTGCCCACTCTGCACGCGACCCTTCATAGGTATGGGGCCTGGTCTTTAATTAATTAGTTATCCGCGGGGTATCCTTCCTCGAGGAAGGCGAGGAACCCAGCGGTTGCCTCAAGAACATCCAGAGAGGGGCGTCGCGACGGAGTAGACCAGCGTGATCGGCGCCCGTCCCTTCTGTCCGATCAAACCCATCATCCTGCGTGTGTGACACCCTGGAGGCTTGATTTCTCCGGCCGTTGGAGTAGAATGGAGATCTCAAGGGTCGGAGCATGTTGTCAAACAGGAAACTCATTCAGTTGTGGTTACTGACAGTAGGTTTGGCCTGCGCAGTCGAGGCGCAGGCCGCAGGCCCCATCGTCATCAATGAGCTCATGGCGTCGAATTCGGGAACGACGTTTCCCGACCCGCAAGGCCAGGCCGACGACTGGATCGAGCTCTACAACGCGGGGCCTTCAGCCGTGGATGTGGGTGGGATGTACGTTACGGACAGCCTGGGCGAACATACCCAATGGAAGATCCCCGTGGGTCGGCCCGCTGAGACAACGATCCCTGCCCAGGGATACCTGGTCATCTGGGCGGACGGCGACACCGCGGCCGCGGGTCTGCATGCCGGCTTTTCGCTGAGCTCAGAAGGCGAAGAGGTGGCCCTGTTCGACAGGGATGGCGTCACCCTGCTCGACCACGTCGCCTTCGGCCCGCAGTCGTTGGACGTCTCCTATGGCCGCGACCCGGACGGCCGCGACCCGTGGTATCCCATGACGTATCCGACGCCAGGAGAAATGAACTTCCGCATCGTCGAAGGGATCGTCGACAAACCCCGATTCGATCTCGATCACGGGTTCTACAGCCAGCCCATCGATGTGAACATCGCGTGTGCGACTCCGGGTGCAACGATCTACTACACGACCGACGGCAGCGATCCCTATCTGACCAGCACGTCCAGGATCGGCGCAACCGCTGCCCTCTACACCGGACCTTTGCGGATCAGCAAGACCACGTGCCTGCGGGCCGTGGGCATGAAGCTCGGCTGGGCAAACTCTGTGACGGAGACACGGACTTATCTCTTCATCGCGGACATCCTCCAGCAGTCGCCCACGGGTGGATCGCCCGGACGGGGATGGCCCTCTGGCGGCATCAACGGTCAGGTCCTCGACTACGGCATGGACCCTGACGTGGTGAACGACCCCCGCTACAAGGACCTCATGGACGACGCGCTGCTGTCCATTCCTTCGATCTGTCTGGCCACCGACCCCGCCAACCTCTTCGACAGCCAGAAGGGCATCTACGTCAATGCCCGGTCGCAGGGCGAGGCATGGGAGCGTCCGGTGTCGGTCGAGCTGGTCTACCCAGATGGAACCACAGGCTTCCAGATCGATGCAGGCCTGCGTGTCCGCGGCGGGTACAGCCGCAACGGCAGCAATCCCAAGCACGCCCTTCGCCTCTTCTTCCGCAGCCAGTATGGGGAGGCGAAGCTCAGGTATCCCCTCTTTGGCGACGAGGGCGCGGACGAGTTCGAGAACGTCGACCTGCGGACCAGCCAGAACTACTCCTGGAGCTTTGAGGGCGGCAGCAGCCCCAGGGACACCTTCGTGCGGGAGGTCTTCTCCCGCGACACGCAGCGGGACATGGGCCAGCCCTACACCCGAAGCCGCTACTACCATCTCTACATCGATGGCCAGTATTGGGGGCTCTACCAGACGCAGGAGCGGGCTGAGGCCTACTATGCAGAGACGTACTTCGGGCCTGGCAAGGAGGACTACGACGTCGTCAAGTCAAGGGCAGGCAACGGCGGCTATGACGTGGAGGCCACGGACGGCGCCCTCGACGCCTGGCGGAGGCTCTGGGATGCCAGCATGGCAGGACTCGGCAATGACGAGAGCTACTACCGCGCCCAGGGCCTCAATCCGGACCGTACACCCAATCCCGCGTTTCAGAAGCTGCTCGACGTGGACAACCTCATCGACTACATGCTCTGCACCTACTACGTGGGTGATCCGGACGGTCCTGTCAGCGCATGGGCCTTGGTACCCAACAACTTCTACGCGATCTACAACCACGTCAGTGCGGATGGGTTCAAGTTCTTCAGGCATGACGCGGAGCACTCGCTGTACGACCTGAACGAGTCGCGGCTGTTTGCCGCCTCTACCATGGCGGTCGGCCAGACCTTCAATCAGTCCAATCCCCTGTGGCTGCACACGCACCTGATGGCGCACCCGGAGTACCGCATGCGGTTTGCCGACCGCGTCTTCAAGCACTTCTTCAATAGCGGGGTCCTCACGCCCCAGCGATGCATCGATCGCTTCACAGCCCGCGCCCAGCAGATCGACCTGGCCATCATTGCGGAGTCTGCCCGATGGGGCGACGCCAAACGATCGAGGCCCAGGACAAAGGACGACGACTGGCTGCCGGATATCACCGGCATGGTGAAGAACTACTTCCCTCGCCGCACCGACGTGGTGCTCAGCCAATTCAAGGCACAGGGCTGGTATCCCAGCGTGGATCCGCCTGTGCTCAATCCGACCGCCGGCCACGTCGCCGCAGGCTCTGCCTTTCAGATGCAGTCCTCGAAGGACGTCTACTACACGCTCGATGGCACGGATCCCAGGCCGCCAGAGACGCCGGTTGGTTCAGCGGTCACCCGGACCTTGGTCCCCGAGGATAGTGACAAACGGGTCTGGGTGCCCAAGGCGGACGTGGACGAGGCGTGGAAAGGCGGAGCGGCCTTCGACGACTCGTCCTGGCAACTCGCCACGGGCGGCCCTGGAGGCGTAGGTTTCAGACGAGGCAACACCACCTATGAACCCCTGATCACCCTGAACGTCGAGGCGGCCATGTATCAGGTCGCGTCGGGCTGCTACATCCGGATCCCCTTCATCGTGGCGGCCGACCCCTCCCAATACGCGGACCTGATCCTCAGAATACGATACGACGACGGGTTCATCGCGTACCTTAATGGCGTGGAGGTCCGCAGGGCCGGGCTCGTCGTAGCGCCGAAGTGGAACTCGGTGGCCATACAGAGCCGTGACGCGGGCGAGCCCGAGTCCTTCTCAATCGGGCAGTACCTGAGCTCGCTGCGAGAGGGATGCAACGTCCTGGCGATTCATGGTCTCAACTCATCCAGGAGCAGCTCGGACTTCCTGATCACCGCGTCGCTCGACGCCGTTGAGGCTGCGTCGCAGGCCGGCAGCGGCCATCCACTCCACTACACAGCCCCCGTGACGCTGGACAGGAGCACGCGTGTCAAGGCCAGGGCACGCAGCGGCAGCGTCTGGAGTCCGCTGGTGGACGCGGTCTTCGGCGTGGGTCCCGTGGCCCAGGACCTGAGGATCAGCGAGATCATGTATCACCCCCTCGACGCCGGGATGGCCGACGACCCCAACTCGGAGTTCCTCGAACTCACCAATATCGGAACAGAGGCCATCAACCTGAGTCTCGTGAAGTGCGACCGCGGCATCGACTTCACCTTCCCTGACTTCATCCTCTCAGCGGGCGGCTACTGCCTCATCGTCCGGGACACCGCGGCATTCACCCGCCGCTATGGTCCGGGCCTAGCCGTGATCGGCCAGTACGAAGGCAGTCTGGACAACGCAGGCGAGACGCTGGAGTTGGTGGATGCGGTCGGCACGATCATCTCTAGTTTCCACTACAGCGACGACTGGTACCGTTCCACTGATGGCGGCGGTCTCTCCCTCACGGTCAGGGACCCGAAGACCACGGACCCGAATGCACTGGGTGATGGCAGTCTCTGGCGGCCCAGCACCAAACTGGGCGGCTCACCCGGCCGAGAAGACTGACGAGACGGCGAATCGGAGAATCGGAGAATCGGCGAGACGGGGAGAGGGTGGGAGGCGAGAGGGCGAGTGCCGTAGGATGGGCTTCAGCCCATGCTGCCTCAGGAGGGAGTGCGTCACAGATACCATGCCTGGCAGGTCAGACGTGACTGGCCAATAGTCGATAGTGAATAGTCAATTCTGATGAAGGTACGCCCTGGCGTCCAGAAGCCCCTTGGAGCCGTCCGGCTCGACGTGGAAGCACTGGATGGTCATGAGCCATGTCCCAGAGTCCGTCTCTCGCGTCAGGGTCGGCTTCACCATGTCCCTGTACTCATCCTCATGGCGATACATGGGGGTGAAGTCCTCCAGGGCACTCGGATCGCGGGTGACCGCGAAGTAGGTGAAGCCGTTCTTCAGCGTCACCTCTGCAGCCCGCCGATAGAGGTAGCGGCAGATGGTGCTGATGGGCGTCACCTCGTTGGCGATGAACTTGATGGTGAAGGTGTCTTCGGAGATGCTCTTGTCGATGTAGCCGCCATCCCCAGAACCGCCCAGCCTCTGATAGCGCGTCGGTGCAGACTCGCATCCGAAAACAAGGAACACGGCGATGGCCCCAACGAGAACAGATGCAGGTATCCTCATGTGCGCGTCACCTCCTTCCCTTGCTGCCTCGCGAAGGCTCGCAGCAGGATCAGATGTATCCAGCAGACGCTCCAATACCTGGGGGGCCTCCTCAGCATACATCGACAGGCTCCCCACAACCACTTCCATTCTACCAGAAGGCACGGTCATTGGGAACTCTGAGCGACGCAAAGATGGCTCAGAGTGACTCAGCAGCAGGCGCTTCCATTGCCAAGCTGCGATCTGGGACGAGGATCACGCACGTGCACCAATCCCAGTCACGACTCGAAGGTCACGACGCGACCCCAAGCGTCGGTCGCCCGCATGCGAAAATGATTCGAGTGTCTCATTCAGCCGCCCAGACCGTTCCTCAGACAGCCGGACCCGGTCATGGGCAGGTCCTCGCAGGCGTCCGGCGGGAGGCTGCGGAAGAGGAACCTCCCTTCACTGCCGGTCGGCACAGCCCATTCACCCGAGGGCGTGATTCCAGCCAGGCGTCCCCACGGGTCGCTGTCGCCAGCCGCGGCCGTGGCCCTCAATGGACACTCCCGGACCTGCGCATCTCGAAACGGCATCTCGACTCGATCAAAGACTTGGCCACTGAGCCGTTGGGCCAGGCCGAGATGGAGGTCCTCCACCAAGTCCCCGCCCATATCCCAGACCCCCCACCCGCACGCCAGGCCCTCGCCGGCGGCAGGATCGCAGTCTTGGAAGAACCCCATGTCATCGGCCCTTGGATGGCCGACAAAGACGAAGACACCATCGGACCCTGTTGTCAGGTCGCTTGGACCGTGCACTAGAACGTACCCAGCCAGCCCGTCCGAGGCCCCTTCATACAATGTCACATGAACCCCAAGTACCGGTTGGCCGTTGGGATCGAGCACCTTGCCACTGCAGTGCCCCTCGGCTGCAGCATTAAGCCTGGCCAGGTTCAAGATGAGCAACGTCAGAGTCACCAGCAAAAGCACCATGTTTCTCCTCTGTTTAATCTCCTTGTGGGGAACTTCCCAGGTACGATCACCTGTTGGTGAGAAAGTCGAGCTTTCCGTCCAGTGAGGCCGTATCGAAACCTTCCAGCCGGACGATGTGCTGCCTGTCTGCCAGGACCAGCCAGGGAATGGAACTCGCCGCCCAGTCATAGCGGACCACTGCGTCCTCCGAACTGACCCTGGCCACTGGAAAACTGACCTTGATCTGCTCTAACCACTGGCGCAGCTCGTGGGGATCGGTCCCTGACATCTGCATGGCGAAGACCTGCACTCCCTTCTCCTCCAGGTTCGCAGCCCTGCGTGAGATCGCCAGCAGGGTACTCCTGGAGATCGGGTCCCGCATATCGAAGAGACAGACAAGCACGGCGCGATCCCTAATCCGGTCCTGTGGTGGCATCTCCATGTGGACACCGCCGAATCCCGGCAAGGGCCGTCCAACCAGTGAGGGCATGTCCGCAGGCTCAGGGGGTATCAGGAACTCGACTTCTGAAGTGGACTGACCTTCTGCAAAAGTGATCGTCCGGTAGAGTCCCCTGAAACTGACATTCCACCCGACGGGCACAAGGTCGGCCTTCGAAGGATCGCCTCGCCACTGCGTGCACAGGTGGTCGAACTGGAACCCGCCTTCGCTATCCGTGTTGACGCTCTGATTGTAGCTGTCTGCCAGCAGGCCCTGTTCGTAGTCGAGACACATCTGGGCATTTGGCACAGGTTCTCTCCCCTGGCCCGTGTAGCGAAGGACATGCCCCCTGACCGTACCCCCAGCGCCGAAGACCACCTTCAGGTTCTTCGTCGGCATGGCCACGTCATAGGCAAAGGTCGGCGCAAGGTCTTGGGGGGAGAACAGGAGCGTGTACTGGCCTGCATGACCCACTTCGAGGGCAAATCGGCCCTGTTCATCCGTCCTCGCCTGCTGGGGGAGGTCTTCCTTCTCCGTCTGCACATTAAGCGACTTCTTTGCAGCCTCTATCCACCCCTTCCCAGTCGCCAATCCATCCCACTGGTCGGAGCGGAGCGGGGCCTTGTAGTCTATGATCCTGACCGGAATGCCTGCCACAGGCCGGCCCTGTTCGTCCACCGCGGTGCCCGCGATGAACCGTCCATAGCCGCCGGTGATCTGCTTGATGGACTCACGTGGCATCCCGTAGGCATACGTGTCAGGAAAGTCCGAATCCACAGTGTGGTCCGTGACCTGCACGCCCTTCGGGATGCCTATACCAAAGTCCGCATCCCGAACGTTCAGTTCGAGCGACAGCACAGACACGGTCGTCGCGCGACCGTCACGCTCAACCACCACTTTCCGGGGATACCAGAAGCCCTGGCCTGTCCTGGCGTACTCGTGGCGGGTGTAGGATATGGAGTTGTAGCTTTCGCAGAACCGTGTGATCACGAAATCGAGGCGAGGATCGACCGTCACCCTGTACACGTCATCCCACAGATCCCACTCATCCTCGCTCGGCGTCGCCATCGCCACATGGTCTGGAGAGTCGAACATCTTCACAGGCGGCCGCGAGAACAGCCAACGGTCCGGACTGGGCAGGCCTTGGGTGGGGCGGATCCACCCACGGGAAGAGATCCTCCTCGGATCAGAGCCGGCCCCCTTCTGGTAGCCCCAGTAGACGTGGCCGTCGAATCCCCATTCATTGGTACTCGTGAATCCTCGGACGCCAGCAACGCTCGGCGCCTGCACCTCCTTGACCTTGAATCGCCCTTCATTGTCCGCCAGGCATTCCTGCGTGACCAGCCAGTCGCTTCCGGGCCTCACGTAGGTAGCCGTGTACCGCACGTTCTGGAAGAGGCTGGACTGCCGCTCCCAGGCCAACCGGACGCGATCGAACAGGGCCCTGCTATCCGCCGCTCCAGGACCAGTAGGGTCCTGGCTGGCCGCAGCCGGAACGGGGAAGGTCACGGCTGATGCCACAACCAGGCACGCCCGCATCACCGCTCGCACAGGATTGTGTCTTTCGCCACTCATGTCCAGTCTGTTACCTCCCATCCAACGTACACAAGGTTGTATCGGTCAACACCCCCACCCACTGCACCGCAGACCGACCTCCCCTCTCCAGATCTCAGGCGTCTTCATTCCTTAGACTGGCAGTGGGCTGGAAGTGTTACAGTTTTTCCGCGGTCTTTTGTGTGGCATCGGTGTGTACAACACACCCTGCCCCTATCGCCAGTTGTATAGAATGGGAAGCGGGCTGCTCCAATAGACCCCTCTCGGCCTTTGGCGGATCGCGATGACCTGCCCGGCTGGAGGGCACTGGGCGAGGTGGCTGAAGGAGAGAAGGTGACCTCGACCTTGTCATCTCAATTCGAGATCCGCCGAAGGCACGCTGTGAGGGATCCATTGGACGTAGCCCGCGAAAACGACTTTATCACTTACCTGTGAGCGATTCAAGCCTCTGACCAAGGGTATCCACACCGACACCTTCCTGCCGCACAGCGTGCTGCCTGTCTGCCAGGATCAGCCAGGGCAAGGCCTTGACACCCCACTGTGCCTTCTTGGCCTCGAAGTCGCCTTCTGCCGTATGGATCGGAACGTGACCTGATTGGCCTTGAGCCAGCCCTGCCGAAAAGGCAACAATCAACGACATCGAGATTACAGACTGCATCATGCGATGGACTCTCCCTCATCGCGGTTGTTAGGGGTATGCACCCCTTCCCTGCCTACAGACCCCTATCGACCGGTTGACTGACCGGCTTTCCATCAAACGTAGGCCCCTCCGTGTGCCTGTGTGTCTCCAACCCTATGACGGGGCCGCCTACAGGTGTGTCACAACTTCTCTGACCACTTTTGGGGCCGATGTGCTGATCGCACCCTATTCCCGGCGACTGCAGATAGTGAGGAACCGCTTCGCGGACTTGCTTGAATAGACCCCTCGACTCGGCTCGGGGTGACAGAGTCGTTTCGCGTGCCCGAGGTGTCTCGATCGATACCGGTCAGAGGACGGCGTCTGACACAGACGCCCTACAGGCATGACAAGCCACAGGACCTGGGAGGCCGAAGGCCGATACCAGGGCGCAGCCCGATTCTACCAGGCCGTAGGCCGATACTCCCTGACTACCGGGCCCGCCCTGCGGGTCCTCGCCCATTCCGCCGATTCGCCCATTCGCCGGTTCGCCGATTCAGTCTTCCGGCGTACGCCGGAAGACCCGCGATGCTACTTCGCATCGCGGGTGATCATCGGCCAGTCGTCCGTGCGGAACGGCACTGCGGGCAGGCCTGCCTTGTTGTAGAGGTTGCAGACCGGGTTTACGGCCCAGGCGTAGCGGACTGCCACGGGCTTGGCCACCTGCGGCGAGGAGACGACGACTGTGTCGCCTTGGATCACTGCGTCGGCCCACACGAACTTGTGGTCAGCACCGGCGATCGCGAAGCCCGTGAGCTTGCCGCCGCCCCTGCTGACCAGGCCGCCGCCTGCATGGTTGAAGTGCAGGCGAATGCCCTTGTCCGTCACCTTCATGGCCTTGTACCAGGGACCCGACCACTCGATCTTCTTGCCGTACGTGACTGCCATGGCGCTGAGGGCCAGACGCCTGCCCACTTCCTGCTTGTTCTTGGGGTGGATGTCGTTGGCCTCGCCAATGTCGATGGCCATAGCAATGCCGCAATTGGGGACTGCCTTGGTCGTGAGGGCCTGGGCCTCGCGGAGCTCAGCCCAGTCGTTATCCCCGGGCTGAGGCGCGGTGGCCAGGTAGTTGGCCAGCGACACGATGTGGAATCCGAGGTTGGGCACGCCGAACTGCTTACGCCAATCCTTGATCAGGGTGGGCAGGAGCGTGCGGTACTGCAGCGCGCGGCCCGCATTGCTTTCGCCTTGGTACCAAATCGCGCCCTTGACCGCATACGGGACCAGAGGCGCAACCATGCCGTTGTAGAGCACAGTGGAGATGTTGGGATTGTTTGCGCTGGTCACGGGCGCGGGCTGGATCTTGGCCCACGCGGCCGAGTCCTGCATCCGCCAGGGGCCTGCCAGGGAGATGGCAGAACCCTCGTCGCCGGACAGGGCCACCTTCAACTGCTCGGGCTTGCCGACCAGTCCTCCTCCACCGCCCGTGTCGAGGACGCGGATCGTGATCACGTTCTGGCCCGGCTTGACCACGTCAGCAGGGAGCTTGTACGACCGGGGCGCGTCCCACCGGTCCATGCCGCCGACCTTCACGCCATTGACCCAGGTGGTGTCGAAGTCATCGATCGGCCCCAGGCTCAGCACCACCTCTTTGCCCTGCCAACCGGCGGGCGCATCGAAGGTCGTCTGGAACCAGGCGATTCCATCATAGGTGCGCAGACCCACCACCTCGAACTCGTTGGGCAGGGTGACCTCCTTCCAGGCCGAGATATCGGTAGCCGGCTTGTCCCAGGCCTTCGCAGTGCCTGGGTCCTTCTCCTCGTACCACTTGTCCAGGAGTTTGTCCGCCTGGCCGCTGTCGATCGCCGCCTTCAGGCCCGCGAGAGCCTCCACCCGGCCTTTGAAGTCGGCCAGGGTCATCAGGGACTCCGGGCTGACCCAGGCCTCTGCGATCGTGCCACCCCAGGAGGTGTGGATCAGGCCGATGGGGACATTGAGACCCTGGTTCAGACTGCGGCCAAAGGAGTAGCCCACTGCAGAGAAGCCCCCCACCGTTGTAGGCGAGCAGGTCTGCCACTCCGAGGCCACTGTGGACCGCTTCTCGAAGGCGATGAGCTTGGGCACAGTGAACAGCCTGATCTGCGGAAAATTGGCCTGGCTGATCTCATCCTTGGCGTTCTTGGACGACAACACGGACATCTCCATGTTCGACTGGCCCGAGCAGATCCAGACGTCGCCCACCAACACGTCACTGATCGTCACGGACTTGGGGCCTGTGACCGTGAGCACGTAGGGACCTCCTGCAGCGAAAGGCCCGATCTTCGCCTGCCACTTGCCCGCGCCATCTGCGACGGCCTCAGCCCGCTTGCCGGACATGGCCACGGTCACCTTCTGGCCAGGCTCTGTCCAGCCCCATACAGGCGCCTTGGCGTCCCGCTGCAGGACCATGTGATCCGTAAAGAGCGGATGGAGGAACGGCCGCGATGCCGCGCCATCAGCCGCAGCCCCGACGGCCCGGACAGGGCAGGCCATCAACGCGACGAACACGCAACCTACCAGGCTAGAGACCAACACGCTCCGAACTGCACGGCATCCTTGAACCATGGCCAAAACCTCCAGTCAAGTCAAATAGGACCGACACGCCGGCGGATCGCTACCCATCAGCCACCGCGTGGGCGCAAATCTTGCGGCATTGTAGTGCACACCACGGTGACCGGTCAACCTCTGCCCTGCTGCCCCGGGCAGCAGGGCAATAGCTGTTAGCGATTGGCGGTTAGCGGTTAGCCGGAGAAGGAAGCAAGGGGACGGTGCTTGTCGTCGTGTTCCGGCTAGTCGCTAAGAGCTAACAGCTAGGAGCTGTTGTGTCGCCCATTCCCCCATTCGATTGGAGGCTATCTCCTATACGCCCCGAGCCTATCCGCCATCGCCTTGATGAAAGCGGGCGTGGTGCCGCAGCAGCCGCCCAGGATGTGGACGCCCTTGGCGTAGATCTTCTCCATGGCATCGGCGTACTCTGCCGGCCCGACCTTGTACGCAGCCTGGTCGCCTTCGAGCTCAGGCTTGCCTGCGTTGGGCTCTGCGTAGACAGGGACCTGCCTGCCGTCATTCGCAACCGCGGTGACGAAGGCCTCCGCCAGCTCGACGTACTGATCCATTGTGGCTGTGCCGCAGTTGAATCCCAATGCATCCACGCCGAGCGGCACCAACGTGGAGACCATGGTCTGGACGTCCACGCCCATCATCGTCCTGAAGCCGCCTGCAGTGGCATCAAACGCCAGGGAGACCAGGATGGGCAGGCCCGGCGCAGCCGACTGCACTGCCTCCACTGCCACAACGGCCTCGTCCAGGGCAGTCATGGTCTCTATGATGAAACCGTCGGCACCCCCTGCCCGCAGGCCCTGGGCCTGGGCCGCAAAGGCCTCCTTGAGCTGCTCGGGCTTAAGCGTGCCCAGGGGTTCGAGGAACTCGCCGACCGAGCCGATGTCACCCAGTACGAACCTGGATGGACCTGCGGCCTTGCGCGAGTTCGGCGCCCGCCTCATTGATCTGACGGCACTGGTCCTGGAGCTCGTGCCTGGCCAGGGTGATCAGGTTTGCGCCCAGGGTGTTCGTCAGGATCGCATCCGCGCCCGCCTTGACGTAGTCTTTGTGGATGGCCAGTACCGGATCCGGGTTTTCGATATTGAGATAGTCCGTACAGTGCGCAACCGTGACCCGCCGCGCCATGAGCTGACTGCCCATACCGCCATCCAGGATGAACAACGGTGACTTGAGTCGATCTTTCAGAGAGCTCTTGGCCATAGGAAAAATCCAGTACTCAGAATCCAGAAGCCAGAAGGCGCCACCTGAAAGGCTGGCACCTGACACCTGGTTCATTCTACTTCACTGTCTTGTCCCCGTCCACCTCGATCACCGTCTCGAAGCCACGGGCCTCCGGCCGCACGAGGTACTTTCTGCGAAACTCGTCTCTTGGCGTCCAGGCCATGAAGGACTCCAGGGTCAGCCTGGCCCAGTCGCCCTGCCTACCCTTGGCATAGGCCACGATCGAGATCCGGGAAGGCACCCACGTGACACCAGCCGCCTTCTCGTAGTTCCTGAGATCCACCAGGACCACGACGCCTCCATCTTCATCCAGATACTCGATCCGGGCAATGCGGTAATCGCGACGGTCCACGAACAGCCGCTTCATGGGCCTGCCTGCCGGGTCCGTCCAGGTCAGTACGTCCTGTCCCCTGGCACTGGACAAGGACCATCGATTCGGGTCCTCCTGCTGCAGCCCCACGGCCGCGAGGCCGAGGGCCTCAAACACGGCCCTGGGGTTGACAGGCAGGTCATGCGTGCCCGCTGCCTTGTCCCATCGGCCCCACCAAAAGGTGCTGACCTCGGGCCTCAGCCCAAGCCAGAACTCCTCGGCATTCGTGCCCATGAAGACAAGACCCTGCGGCCCGGGGGTCGCCTGTCCCTGGAGGTAGACCTCAGAGGGCGGATTGACCCAAACGCTGACAGGCAGATTGAACTGCCGTGTCCTGCCCGACGCAGCCACGTAGCCCATCCGGCACTGGCCGTTCGCCTTGAAGGGGCCTGCCTGGGCAGCCTGCTGCTTCAGGGCATCCAACGCCTCTGTGACGCTGGCCTTCCCTGGGGAGACCTTCGCGGCAGCCGGCCAGCCCTGCGACAGGCATCCACCGCAGGCCGCCGCCAAACCCAGCACCAAGCCTATGAGTCGACGATCCATCGTCGTCTTCCTTCTTGTTAGGGCCCTTAGAGATCCGCGTTCAGTACCTGTCCGATCTGCTGTGACAACTGCGTGATCCGCTCCTCGTCCAGGTGGGGATTGGCCACATCCACTGTGTCCTTTTGCCCCACCCAACGAAGACGCCAGACCTCGACACCGTCAGACATGACGGTCGCCTCGTACTTCAGCCGCCGCCTCCGCATCAGGATCAGCCCCAGCACGAACCTGAAGGCGACCCGCTCGGGATCGGTCTCGCCAGACAGACGCTCAAAGAACGCAATCAGCATCGGGTCGTCTATGAACAACGGCCGCTTCTGGTTCGACTCAGGCAGCCGGGTCTTCCAGAAGCAGAACACCTGGGGTCTTTCCTTCTCCCAGTACTCGACGCTGAAGTCCCGCCTCTCGAAGCCCTGCTCTGTCTCCACCAGGGCGGCATAGTATCCCTGCCCGACCTCGATCTTCTGGCCGGTCGCACAACACTGGCCTTGCGGCCTATGGATGGTCCAATCACTCATGCCCTGGATGATATCTTCCCCGCAGGGCGATTGGAAGGGGTTTCCCGCTGGGCCGCCCCAGGCCGGACGGGCAAGCGCGCGAGAAGGTAGGAAGATAGGAAGGTGAGAACGCAAGAGAGAAAGGCAATCGAAAGACCCTACAGAGCTGGATCCAGAGGACAGAATCGCTGGAAGGAAGCTCCCCTCCGAGAGGGAGACGATCACGTGGTAACGCAACAGGCGGCGAAGCCGCCGCCCACCTTCTCAGCTTCCCACCTTCTCATCTTCTCTGCAGACACCTGGCCTGTAGCTCCGCCTACTTCGTAAGGTCAGAGTTGCTCACGAACGCCACCCGCTTGCTATCCGGCGACCAAGAAGGGACGTTGATGGTGCCCTGGCCTCCGTACACGTAGGCGACGACCTTGGACTGGCCTCCGCTAATCGGCATCAGACGCAGGAGCACGTGCTTGTAGAAGGGATGGTCGGTCGGGCTGACGTCCTTGGGGAACGAGAGGAACACGATCCTCTTGCCATCTGGCGAGACGTGCGGGAACCAGTTGTTGAATCCGTCGTTGGTCACCTGCTGCGGGTTGCTTCCGTCCGCGTTCATACGCCAGATCTGCATCGTGCCGGTGCGCGAGGAGTTGAAGAAGATGGTCTTGCCGTCCGGCGTATACTCGGAGCCGTCGTCCAGGCCCTTGGCATCCGTCAGCCGGGTCTCAGGACCTCCGTCGGTCGAGATCCTGTAGATGTCGAACTCACTATCCCTCTGGCCCGTGTAGATCAGGAATTTTCCATCAGGGGACCATCCGTGCAGGTACGAGGGGCCCTTGGCCGTGATCTTCTTGGGTTGGCCACCCTGGACCGGCAGCGTGTAGATGATGGACGCGCCTCCATCGTCCTGGCTGTGATGGCTGATCCCCACCCACTTGCCGTCAAGGGACAGCACGTGGTCGTTGTTGTTGGCCGTGGCAAAGCCCGTGTCGATGACCGACGGGGTCCCTGTGGCCAGGTCAAAGCGGTACAGCCTGCCCTGGCTGTTGTAGATCAGGGCCTTTCCGTCCGGCGTCCAGTTCGGCGCCTGGAGCGAACCTGGATCGGTATGGATGACCCGCAGATCCCCGCTGTCGACGTCGAGGATCTCGATGCGGCTGCCGATGTAGTCCCTGTATGCAACGAAGTCGTCCTTGGCAGGGACCGTGATCCTGACGTTGCTGAACACGGCCTTCTCGACCACGTCCTTGTTGTGGCTGCAGACAAACAGGCCCACGTATACCTCGTCGCCCAGAGACAAGTCCGTGACCTTCTCAGACGACAGCAGGTCACCGGACCGCGCCACGGACATCGTATAGGTGGTGCCCTTTCGTTCGAGTTGGATCACGTCAGGCGCCTGGATGGAGGACCGCACCTCTTCAGTGGCCGCTCCAGGGGTCCTGCGAGACTGCAGCGAGGTGAGACCATCTCCATGCACTGCCGCGTTGATGTGGCTGGAGCCGGCATCGAGTGATGGCCGCACGATCCAACCCATCTTCCGATGCGCCTCCACGCCCTTGCCGACAAACTGGGCCCTGGTACTCAGGATGAAGTCGCCCTTGAGCCGCCTCCAGACCACGTGGAACTCATCCTGATTGAACCACATGTTGGTGCCTGAGCCGGAGATCGTGTACTGCTGCTTCTCTGCGTCATACACGTCCGAGCCAGGATGCAGGACCTGGCCCACGTCGGCCTGCCCCTCGAACAGCCCCAGGGTCAAGCCCTCTGACATGGAGGAGCGGGTGGGCATGACCACCCAGAACAGCATGGCCAGCGTCGCAGTAGTGAGGTCCACAGTCCTGTCTTTCATACATCCGAGATTAATCGCTTCTCTGCGGGGAAGCAAGAACACAGAACGCAGAACGCAGAACACAGAATTCAGGAGATAGGAGGGAAACACCCCTTAGCTGCTAGTCGCTGAATCGCAGATAAGGTGCCAGGCCCTGTACCGTGACAGGTCCCAGTCCGGGCACTGAATCGAGGTCCTTCAGATCCCGAAATGCCGGCGATCCGCGCTCACCTTCTATCTTCGTCCTGTAGTCTACGATGGCCTGCGCACGCTGTGGCCCCACGCCTGGCAGGCGGAGCAGGCTTGCCAATGAGGCGGTGTTCGGATTGATGGTGTCTTCCAGGACAATCGGCGGAGCCGACCGATCGCCATACCAGGCCAGAGCCGCACAGATCACACAACCGGCCAGGGCCAGTGCGATGACCAGGGCAAAGGCCCTCTGAACAACTCGGTCGTCACGATCCCCTGGCGCATCTCGCCACGCGATGGTCTCCATTCTCGCCCGCTTCTCCCCATCTTCTTGTCTTCTGGCTTCTGGCTTCTGAGTTCTGGATTCTGGACTCAATTCCCTACTATCCCCTCGCGGAGCCTGCGGATCATCCGGAAGGAGTCCTTGGGTTTGAGATCTGCGGTCAGGAGACCGCTGTGGGTGATCACGCTCGCGTCGCGATCCACCAGATTCTCGAAGACGACGGCCTCGACTGCAGGCCGACCCAGGGCCATGCCACACAGCCCTTCCAGCCATACTGCCTGACGCACGGGATCCCACGGCTTGTGCCAGAATCCAGCCACCTCCGGCGCAAAGAGGCCGGTCCCTTGCTGGCTGGGCGTCTCCACTGCAGTGACGAACAAAGGCTTGCCCATCAGGGCAAACACGTCCAGGAGGCTGGCGATCTGCATCATGTCCCGCATGTGCAACCCAGACTGGTCCTTGCCGAATCGCATCTGCAGGGCGAACGCCTCGAATCCCACGCCGCTCTGGACGATCATGTCCATGTAGGCGATCGGAGCGATGGCGTTGGGGATGGTCGCGTAGTACTCTCCCCAAGGATACGCCACCTCAATGATGCGAAAGGCTCGGCTGTTCACGGCCTTGACGGCCATAGTGGCTGCGTGGGTCATCTCACGGGCCTGGTCCACGCTGAATCCCAGGCTGTTGATGGCGTTGAGGCCGCCCAGAACAAACCAGCGGTGGATCTTGCGGCTGTATCGAGTCACGACCTCGGTCACGAACCGGTAGGCCGCCTCCCTGACCTTCTCGAAGGTCGGTGTCCCCTGAGCGAGCCACGCAGGCAGATCCTCAGGCGAGAAGCACAGCAAGGGGCCCGCGCCCAGGACCATCCGCTTGGCGGACAGCAGCTCGATGGCCTGATCGAGCTTGGCGAAGTCATAGCGTCCCTCGGTCAGCTCGATCTGGGCCCAGCACGTCGGGACCACCGCAAATGCGCCGACCTGGGTCAACCGCTCCATGTACTCCGCCTCTGCCAGCCGACTGAGGTCCACGCGGCACCCCAGGCAACTGCGGCCGAACGCCTTGGCCTTCTTGCGAACCCGGAATGACGCCTCAGCGTGGGCCAGGGCCAGCTTCTCCGACAGGACCATGGCCCTGCGAAGCGACCGGTCCGCCAACTGCGAGGCCACCACCGGATCACGACTCCGCTGAACGGCCTTGACGAACAGGTCTTGGGCCTCGCGGGAGATCTCCTCCAGGTCCTGGGCATTGTCGAACAGGGACCACTCTTCACGGCGGTTGATGATCTGCATCAGCCTCGCACGGGCAATCTCCACGTTGAGACAGTAGGCCCTCTCCCTGTCAGGCAGGAACGTCGTCGGCAGCATGATCCTGCCGAACCCCTCGACCGGCCAGAGCAAGGCCAACCCGGCAGAGTCGCCGGTGGGTTTCTGACACTCGACCACGCCACTGTCGAAGAGGATCCTCGAACGCCGCAGGCTTGTGCCGTCGGTCCCGAACATGTACGCCCCGGAGGCCTGAAAGGCCTCGACCGGCTGACCATTCTTGAATACCTGAAATCTCACTGCGTTCCCCAGACAGACGTACTATCCCGGTCCGGCGATGCCCGCAGACAACGGACCCACCGTCAGACGCAGACACTCCCCGAATGCGGGTAGTTCCCATTATAACCACCCGATGGCCAAAGGCCAGAGATATGTACAGCTATTGCCCCGCCGTGGATTGCCCTCTCGTGGCAGCCACCATGGCATCCAGGGCACTGACCGAGAACAGGGCGCCCGGGCACTCGGTCTCATAGGCGCCAGGCGTTGCGCCGTGGCCATAGACCCGACCGGGTGGGATGGAGTACCAGTCCTCCAGGAACCGGACAAGCCTGACCAGGGCCTCCTTCTGTGGCTCAGTAGGCGGCTCCTGGTTGAAGTTGCCCACCAGACAGATGCCGACGGCCTCCGCATTGGCCCAGTTGTCGGGCGTCTTGCAGTGGGCCCCCACCTTCTGCTCTCGCCACCGGAAGGTGACCTCCACCTCGCCATCGCCGCTGTCCGTGCCGTTGCCGATGACGAAGTCGTAGCCCACGCCGTCCCATTGCCTGTCCCGATGCCACCGGTCGAAGACCTCGGCGTTGCCATTGGCCGTGCCCGAGTGATGAATCACGATGGCGGTCCACCGCTTCTCGATGTCCTTGGCGGGGACCCAGTCCGCAGGCACGCCTGGAGGCGACTGGCGAATCACCGGCACCGGCGCAGGGGTTGCGGGCGGAGTCGGGTCCGGTAAGGCCGCTCTCACGGGACCCTCGCACGTGATCCTGGGCTGATACGGCGCGTTGGACGTGACACAACCACTCAGGCAGGCCAGGGTGACCGAGGTCAGGGCGGCCTGGATGGTCAGGAGTCTGGTGTTCGTGGCGGGCCTCCGTCCCTGCCCATGGGCAAAGTCACCGGCTCTGGCCTTCCTTGGGCGCGACGTGGCGGAACCGGACCATGTGTATCGAATTGCCTCTGGGGTTGTACTGCACCACATCCATGTAGGCGTTCATCAGGAGCAGGCCGCGTCCTCTGGCCTGATACAGGTTCTCTTCCAGCCGCGGGTCAGGGACATTGTGCGCATCAAAGCCATGTCCCTGGTCCGTCATGCGGATCTCGATCTGGCGGTCGTCAATGGAGTAATCGATCTGGACCGTCTTGTCTGGGTCACCCTGGTTACCGTGCTCCACGGCATTGTTGAAGGCCTCTTCCAGCGCCAGGTGCACGGCAAACTGGTCCTCTTCGCCAAACTGCTTGAGTCTCACCTGATCGAGAATCTGCTTGCAGACGTCGCCCAGGGCGGACACGCGGCTCTCCACCACAACGGACCCTTTCGTCGACGACTGTGACGTCATACCAGATACCCTTGTTTCACCAGCCAAAGCAACCACGTCCCCTCTGACCACCCGTGGTTCTCTCCCTAGGAAAGACTGGCCACGGCGCTCGCGACGTCCTTGTGAATCTCAAAGACCTTGGTCAACTGGGTGATCTTGAAGACCTCATAGATCTTCGGATTGATGTTGCAGAGCCTCAACTTGCCATTTCGCTCCGCAACCCTCTTGCTGATCCGGATCAATAACCCCAGAACTGCAGAGGACAGGAACTCCACGTTTCCAAAATCCAGGACCAGGTTGACCCGCTCGCCCTGTTCCAGCACGGACATCACCGACGTCTGCAAAGACCGAATGTCCCGCTCCTCCAGGATCTTGTGATCCGTGAATCCAATGATGGTGGCCTTGTCTGCGTACTCGACGCTGATGTTTGGCTTTACGTCAGGCATACCTTTCATTCTCCTTGAGGTCGCGACCCAAAATCAGCAGCATCCTACGAGCCACGTCCCGGGGTGTCAAGGCCCAATGCGCCCGGAAGGGACCCTCCTGGCCGGCCGCTCCCCTGCTAAAGCATCGGACAGAAATCAAGGGTCACATCGAGGATTTATCTAGAATCCGCACAAAAGGTCTTGAAAAGGACAGAATTGAGGCCCATAATGCAACCGCGTTTTGTCGAAACTGGATACCTTTAATAGGAGATGGGCATGAAACTCAGTAGATCCACAGGATATGCAGTGCTGGCCGTTGGTTACATCGCTCAGCGCCAGGGTCAGGGTGTCGTGTTGTCCCAGGCCATCGCGGAGGCCTACGAGATCCCCCTGGAGTACCTGCTGAAGATACTCCAACAGCTCGTGCGGGCGAACATCCTCCGCAGCAAACGCGGCCCTCGTGGTGGATTCTCGCTGGCCCGGACGACCACGAAGATCACCATGCTCGAGATCATCGAGGCGGTCGATGGCCCTATGACCAGCCGGCTCAACCTGAGCCAGCATGCCAAGGGACAGAAGTTCAGTGCCCAGGCCGAGAAAGTCTACCAGAAGGCCATCGGTCAGGCCCGCACCGTCTTTGCCAAGGCCAGGCTCTCCACCCTTCTGGGCGCCAAGAAGTGACATCTGGGAAGTGACCTCTGTAACCATCGCGGTGACCCTCCCCAGGCGGCGGGTCACCGCTTTCTGTCACTTCTCGCCAAAGGTCGAGTCGCCATGCATATCGCCGAGTTCCAGAAGCTCATCTACGACAAGTACTACAAGACGGACTCGGAGCGGGGGATCCCCAAGACCTTCATGTGGTTCATCGAGGAAGTCGGCGAACTGTCCACGGCCCTGGCCGGCAATGACAAGGTCAACCAGCAGGAGGAATTCGCGGATGTCCTGGCCTGGTTGTGCACCCTGGCCAACATCAGTGACATCGACCTGGAGAAGGCGCTCCAGAAGTACACGTCCGGGACCCTGAAAGGCTTCAAGCCGAAGTGACCTCGCAGCGGTCATCCCGGAGCGGACGCGAGGGATTTATGCGGCACGGGGCAAAGAGCGGCTGCTCACTAAGGTAAGAACCTCGGAAGGTAAGAAGATCAGATCGCAAGGGATCTGGTGCCTCGTAGGTTCGCATCCCTCGTACCCTCTCACCTTCCTACCTTCTGCTCCTCTGCGTCGCCCTTTCGGCACTGCGCCAGCGCCTCACTGCCCCGCTGCCTCGTCGCCTCCACGGCCGGCAGGTCCCGTGATGCCCAGCACCGCCAGCGAATCCCTCTCTACCACGTTTGAGATACTGCTCCGCGGGACGGTCGGCAGGCTCGTGTCTGCCAGGAGCATGTTGAAGCCCAGCAGGGTCTCTATGCAGTCCGCGGCATTGCCGCCAGGGAATCCGCTGCCAAACACAAGCTTCTCCATGACCCCGTATTCGTGGGCAGACACCACCATATTGTACGTCTGCCAGACCCTGTTTGGCTTGATCGTCAGGTCCGCATAGACGTTCTCATGCCTGGCCAGCACAGCCAAGGTCTGCTCCATAAAGGGGATTCCCATTCCGCCTATGACGATCTTGAGCTTCGGGAAGGCCTTTGCCACCTCATCCAGCAGGTAGGGCTGGACATACACCAGGGCGCCCTCACTGCCGGGTTCCAGATCCGCGTTGTGGAAGAAGACCGGAAGACCCATCTCCTGCGCAACCTCATAGAGCCGGACTGCACGGCTGTGCATGGGATGGAATCCGTACACTGCACAATACAGGACTACCCCCTGAAGACCTAGCTTCTCGGTTGCCGTCTTCAGGACCTTGGCCGTGATGTTGTCCTCGGTCGGCTCGACCAGGGCGAAGCCGATCATCTTCTCCTTGTGCGCCTTCACATACCGGGCCAGCCGCTCATTGACCTCCTGACGATTGGGACCGGGGCAGGCCAGCACGAAGCAGGCGTCGACCATCTCCACGGCCATCAAGTGCGACATCTGCGAGGCGTCGTCGCTACTCAGGTCCACGTGCGTATGGCAGTCCACGATCATCTCAAGCGTGCCTCTTGTTGGTTCTTCAGCATGGCCCAACTCGGTTCCGCACAGGGCACGCGGAGCCAGCACTGCCATGTGCATTTGAAGCGCATACGCTAGTCATCAGCAGGCGACTCGTCAAGCACAAAACTCGACGGAAGCAATCCTCGTGCCATCAACAACGATCAGGCCCGGCGGCAGTTGGCCGGGGCTGGCAGGAGGGCCCCAAAATGAAAAATGAATTTCTTTACCTCACAGGCGTCATATTGGTACAAAGGAGCCTGTATGAGGCAGCCTTCGCAGTAGGAAACTGGAGCGACTATGGATTGTCCAGCCTGTCACAGTGCGATGGTCACGCTGGAACTCGCGGACGTGGAAATCGACCACTGCCTTGACTGCGGCGGGATCTGGTTGGACAGCGGCGAGTTGGAGCTGCTGATGGGAGACCACGCCAAGGCCCTCGGAGCCCTGGGCATTCTGGCCCAGAGCGACTCACCCGCGGAGCGGGTCAGGAGATGCCCACTTTGCGACAAGCGGATGAAGAAAGCCGCGGTGGGCTCATCCCAGCCCCCTGTTGTGATCGATCAGTGCCCCAAGGGCCAGGGGCTCTGGTTCGACCGCGATGAGCTCAGAAGGGTCCTGGCCGTGCCGGCCTTGCGGCCGACGGCGGGGTGCTTCATCTCCTGAAGGATATGTTCGGTTTGAGTGGCGCTAACTGAAAGGAAAGAACGATGAGTACGACGGTGATTCTGCTGATCCTCCTGGGAGTCGTAGTAGTGGTGATCCTGTACGTCATCGGTGTCTTCAACCGGCTGGTCGGCCTTCGCAACCAGGTCGACAACGCGTGGTCCCAGATCGATGTACAACTGAAGCGTCGCCACGACCTGATCCCGAACCTGGTTGAAACGGCCAAGGGCTACATGACCCATGAGCGAGGGACATTTGAGGCGATCACCCAGGCCCGCAGCCAGGCCATGGGCGCCAGGGGTCCGGCAGAGGCTGGAAGGGCCGAGGGAGTGCTTGGACAGGTGCTGGGCAGGTTCATGCTCACCGTAGAGAACTACCCGGAGCTCAAGGCCAACCAGAACTTCCTGGCCCTCCAGGAAGAGCTGGCCAGCACAGAGAACAAGATCGGCTTCGCCAGACAGAACTACAATGATCAGGTCCTGTTCTACAACAACCAGACCCAGATGTTCCCGTCGAACATCATTGCCTCGACGTTCAGCTTCACCAAGCGGGACTTCTTCGAGATCCAGACCGCGGCCGAGCGCGAAGTGCCTAAGGTCAGCTTCAGCTAGAACGCAGAAGCAAGGAGTTTTAGGTCTTCCATGATGTGGGAACTGATCAGAGCCAATAAGAGGAACTCAGCCGTCCTGATGGTGATGATGGCGGCCGTGCTGGCAGGCCTGGGCCTGGTCATCGGCACAGCCGTTGCGCCGGGCGAGGGGAGCCTGATCGGTGTGGCGGTTGCGATCGGGCTGTGGCTGATCCTTGCCCTCATAAGCCTCTCCTCCGGAGACCAGATCCTCCTCTCTGCCAGCCACGCCACGCCCGTGACGCATGACGTGCATCCGACCTTGTTCAACGTGGTCGAGGAGATGAAGATCGCGGCCGGTCTGCCCAAGATGCCCAAGATCTACATCATCAACGACCCCGCACCCAACGCCTTTGCGACGGGCCGCAACCCCGAGAATGCGTCCATCGCCGTGACTGCAGGTCTCCTGGCCAAGCTGAACCGCGACGAGCTCCAGGGCGTCATCGCCCACGAGATGAGTCACATCCTGCACCGGGACATCCTGTACGTGACGCTCGCGGGCATCATGCTCGGCGCGATCGTCATGCTGTCGGAGATCTTTCTGCGCGGCACGCTTCGCGGGTCTATGATGGGCTCGTCGCGGCGCTACTCGGATGACCGCCGGGGCGGCGCCCAGGGCCAGGTCGTCATGATCCTCATTGCCGTGGGCGCAGCAATCCTGGCGCCGATCATGGCACAACTGCTCTACTACAGCCTGTCACGCAGGCGCGAGTACATGGCCGATGCCGGCAGCGCCAGACTGACCCGTTACCCTGAAGGCCTGGCTAGCGCCCTCGAGAAGATCGCCAACGATCGCAGCCCGCAGCTTGCCAGCGTCAATCAGGCCACCGCGCCCCTCTACATCGCCAATCCCTACAAGCCCAAGGGCAGTCGGACGCTCGCGGACCTGACCAGCACACATCCGCCGATCTCCGAGCGTATCCGCGTCCTTCGCGGCATGGGCAATGGCGCCTCGTATACGGACTATGCCCTGGCCTTCGGCCAGGTCACACATAAACGCCTGGGCGTGGCCACCCCGCAAGAGCAGGTCCCCCTCAGGGGGCCGCAGGCCCCTGCCGGCCCGGCCGATCCTAGGCCGACCCAGCACAAGATGGGCGACATCATGCGCAAGGTCAACGGTTTCGCCTTCCTCACCTGTGCGTGCGGGCTGGCAATCAAGGTCCCACCCACCTTCAAGTCACGGGCCCTCACGTGCCCGAGGTGCAGCAGGACGCTTGAGGTGCCGCCGCCGCAAGGCTAGCCGCGACGCGGCGAATGGGCGACACAACAGCTCTTAGCTGTTGGCTCTTAGCGATTAGCCGGAACACAATGACAAGCAGCGTCCCCTTGCTTCCTTCTCCGGCTAACAGCCAATCGCTAAACGCTAACCGCTACTTCTGCAGAGCCTGATGGATCTTCAGGTAGAGATCGCGACTCCTGTTCTCGTCGCCCCAGACGCCTATGCGGATAGAGATATCAGTGATCCCTTCAAAGTCGGACTTGAGGTTGATCTGGATCTTCCGGTCCCCCTCGTCGCGGACGTTGATCTCTGCGTGGTCCTTCGTCTTGACCTCCTTGCCGACCACCTTGAGATCCCGATCCTTGATGACCTTCATGCAGGCCGCATAGACCTCATCAAGCGGATGGGGTTCCTTCGACTGGAGGGCGCCCCCAAGATAGGCGACGGTCCCTGCCGCCCCAGCACCGACCAGCACGACCGGGCATCCCGCGATCATGACCGCCAGTCCTGCACTGATTCCGATCACCCACAGTCCTATCCTTTGACGCATGATCTGTGACTCCTTTCGTTCATCAGTCGGGCCTCGACACGCCATCATTAGTCTCTGTGCCCTGAACCACTATCCCCAGCTATCATGCCTTCGGCGAAAGTAGGGTGCAACAAAAAAAAGGTCCCGTGCCTACAGGACACGGGACCTCGCGCGCTTTGTCGAAGTTGTCTCGTCTAGCTGGGACGTACGTTGGTGGCCTGGGGCCCCTTGCGGCCTTCGCCCACTTCATACTCAACCGCCTGGCCGTTGTTCAATGTCTTGAAGCCTTGGCCGGCGATGTTCGTATGATGGACGAACACATCATCGCTACCATCCTCGGGAGTGATGAATCCGAAACCCTTCTTGGCATCAAACCATTTCACTGTACCTCTTGCCACGACGCAGCTCCTTTAGGCCGTCCGGCCTGCACCTGGACTTCCCTCAATGTTCGTCAGGGGTATTCTTTGAGGGCCGAAAGGATACTCCTTCAACTACCGTATACCCTGTTGGCGTAGACTCTCCGAGCAGTATACTATAGCTACTTTCGGCCCCATGCCAAATACAATCCAGCGAAATTCTCATTTGTGGGCTGGCGGGACAGACAAGGGCGAAGGCAACATGAACGACGATCGAACGTTCTAAGGTGCTGAGGATCAGGGACTTAGGCCTTGGCAAAGTACGGCGTAAATTCCCTACAAACCAGCTCCGCAGCGTACTCTATCGGGCCCGGTACAAAGGCCCCTGCGGCCATCCTGTGGCCGCCGCCACCAAATCTCTGGGCAATCTGGCTGACATCGATCGCCGTGTGGCCGCCGGCGACTGCGGTAGAGGTGGAGCCGCGGCTCCGCAAGGAACACCGGATGCGACCGTCTTCCAGCTCGACCAGCAGGGCCGAGGCCATGACCCGTCCGATCCTGTGACACTCGTTGATCAGATTCTCCGTGTCTTCGTAGGTAGCCCCGCTCTTCTCGAAATCGGCCCGCCGGATGTACTGGAGTGCGAAGCGGCCATCGAAGTGCAGCTCCAGGCTGTTGAGCATGGCCAGCATCAATCGGAATCGGGAGTACGGAAAACCCTGGTACAGCCTGGCGTAGATCGCCGCAGGCCTTGCGCCCGCGTCGATCAGGTCTGCACAGATGCGGTAGACGCCGCTGTTCGTGTTGACGAACTGAAACCACCCTGTATCCGTCGCTGCAGCCACGAACAGGGCCTCTGCAACGTGCGGCGTGATCGGCCAACCTGCAAACCGCAGCAGATCGAATACCATCGTGCCCGTGGCTGCAGCCTGCGGATCCTGAAGCTCGACCGTACCCAGCCCGTCGGACGTGGCGTGGTGGTCGATCACGAGGACCTTGGGCCGCGCGATACGCAGGTACTCCGTGAACTTCGGCAACTGGGTGACGCTGCCCACGTCCACCAGGATCACCAGGTCGAATGGCCCCAGCCTGCCCTCGAGCAGATCCGGGTCGCTCACCTGCTCACCCAGGACCCAGACGGGCTCGGGCAGCAGGAACTGATACCACCTGGGCACGGGCGACAGGAACAGGGCATCGACCTGTTTGCCCAGCCCCCTGAGGACCTCGGTCATCGCGGCCACGCATCCGCAGGCGTCGCCGTCGGGCTTTGTATGTGCGGTGACAAGGACCCTGTGGGCCTTGTCGATCATATCCACCGCCTGTCGATATCGGTCTTCTGTAATCATGCCGCAACAGCCATTATGCCTGAGTGCCTCCCGGGCGTCAAGGAGGCCGGCCTTAGACTGTCTTGACAGGACCGCGTGTATGCCTTTGAATCATGGCAGCCGGTCGCACCGGTGTACAAGGTCAGTGGAGACAAAGGAGCAAGGCCCATGAATCAGACCCAGCATCCTCAGCCAAAGCCAGGCAGCAGCCCATCCCTGGATCGCCGCCAGTTCCTCGCAACCCTGCCCGGGCTGGCAGGCATCGCCGCAGCCTACTGCCTGCTGCCGATGGCCGGAGCGAAGGCACAGGTCGTGGCAGCGGATGACCCCAGGCTCTACACAGAGAAGATCCGCTATCCAGGTCACGCCGGTGAGGTGCTCGCCTATCTGGCCAGGCCGAAGGACGACCAGAAACGGCCGGCTGTGATCGTCATCCACGAGAACAGGGGTCTCACGCCCCACATCCAGGATGTGGCCCGGCGTCTCGCAGTGGAGGGCTTCATGGCCCTCGCACCGGACGCCCTGTCACCACTGGGCGGAACGCCCACGGATGCGGACAAGGCCAGGCAGATGATCGGGCAACTGGATGGCCCCTCCACCACCAGGAACTTCCTGGCGGCGGCCCAATACCTGAAGACCCATCCTTTGTCTACGGGCAAGGTCGGGTGCACGGGCTTCTGCTGGGGTGGCGCCATGACCAACCAGATGGCAGTCCACTGCCCCGACCTGATCGCTGCAGTCCCGTACTACGGAATGCAGCCCGCGATCGAGGACGTGCCCAAGATCAAGGCCAGCCTGCTGCTCCACTATGCAGGCGAGGACGAGCGGATCAACAAGGGCATCCCGGCCTTCGAGGAGGCCCTCAAGAAGGCCTCCCTCTCGTACCAGATCTGCGTCTACCCAGGGGCCAAGCACGCCTTCAACAACGACACCAGCCCCAGCCAATACAACAAGGAGGCGGCTGACCTGGCCTGGAAGCGGACGATCGAGTTCTTCAAGAAGAAGCTGGGCACGTGAGGCTGCGGGTGCGGATCGCATGAAGGTGAGAAGGTAGGAAGAAGGTGAGACGATCGGAGGGTAAGAAAACACCCGGTACTCCGGAGGCTCATCTCTCTTCTCCATCCTTTCCTTCTTACCCTCCCTTCGGCTCTTCTGTTTCGCGCATTCGCCGTTTCGGCGCGCCTACCGCATGCAGCAGTGCTTGAACTTCCGGCCGCTGCCGCAGGGACACAGGTCATTGCGGCCGGGCCTGCTGGCTGCGGGAGCGAGGGCCGGCCTGACCTGGGCTGCCTGCTGGCGCCGCCAGAGGGCGGCGACCTGCTCGACAAAGGGGCGGCAGTGGGTGAAGAACCGTTTGTAGCCGCTGCACAGGTACTCCAGTCCGGGCTCGCCGCCCGCCGTACAGGCGATCCGGTTCTTGGGACATCCGCCGTTGCACATGGCCCTGACCTCGCACGTCCTGCAGACCTTCGGCAGTGTCTCCCGCTTGGCCTGGCTGAAGGCCCTCTGCCTGGGGTCTTCCAGCAGCTCCTGCAGGGTCCTGTCCATGATGTTGCCCAGCCGGTGCAATGGGTCTACAAAGTGATCGCACGAGAAGAAGTCTCCGTTGTGCTCGATCACGGGCACCCGGCCGCAGGTCTCGCGGAACACGCAGAGAGTGTGCTCTTGACCGAAGGCGGGCCTCGCCGCCTCCTCGAAGATCTGCACCTTGATCCTGCCGATGTCACGGGCCTGCCAGCGGTCGAAGATCGCGCAGAGGAAGTCGCCCCAGGCCTCGGCGGCCACGGTCCGCTGGCTCACGCCGGTCGGCTGGTCCATTTGCACCTCGACCAGCGGCAGGAACGTCAGGTAGGCGACGCCGAGTCCCCTGAAGAACTCGTACACCTCCATCGGGTACCGGACGTTCTGGCTGTTGACCACGCACAAGATCTCGACGCCGACCTTGTGCCTGGCGAGCAGCTCGTGGGCGGCCATAACCTGCCTGTGCGTAGGCTGTCGGTCAGGCCCTCTGCGGTGCAGGTCGTGCAGCCCCTCGGGGCCGTCAACGCTAAGCCCGACCGCGAATCCCTCTGCAGCCAGGAACCGGCACCAATCCTCGTCCAGCAGGGTCCCGTTGGTCTGCAGCCCGTTCCGGATGACCTGGCTGGAAAAGGCACACCTCCGCTGGATCGCGACGATGGTCTGGAGGTACTTCAGTCCCAGCAGGGTTGGCTCCCCACCGTGCCAGGCGAAATGGACCTCACGATCCGACGACGCGGCCAGGTGCTGGCGGATCGTCCGCTCCAGGACCGCCTCGGGCATGCGGAAGGCCTCATCCGGAGGATAAGCGTGCCTGTTCTTGAGGTAGTAGCAGTAGCTGCAGTCCAGATTGCAGACAGGGCCTATCGGCTTGACAAAGACCTGGAAATCCTGAGAAGCCCCATCCATAGCCGTCCCCTGTCCACGGGCCTGCTCACTGATCCCGATGCAGGATGAGCACGCCTGCCTCTGGGTCCGCCACCAGGACCGCGGGGGCCAGCACGGCCAGGCCGACGCCGTGCGCCGGGATCTCGCTGGCCGCCTGCACCACGGGCGAGGCCGGGACCGTGACGTCCAGCCGCCAGACGCCGAAGCTTCCTGCCACGTAGAGGTCGTTGCCGGAGGCCTTGGCCGCGTACGCGGGGCCGGGCGTGGCCACGGTGCCGAGCGTCGTTGGCGCCCGGGGATCGTGGATGTCGACCACCTGGATTCCGGCAGGGCCATCCGCGACGTACGCCACGCCGCCGGAGATCGCGACTCCATAGCCCACTCCGGGCGTGTCCAGCCCGGCCAGGGCCGTGCCGTCCGCGTTCAGGATCACCAGGCCCTGACCGCCGCACGCGGCAAGGCAGAGGCCTTCGGACATCGCCAGGCCGAGGACCGGCGCCCTCGCTTGCCACGTGGCCTTGGCCACAGGCCTGCACGGATCGGTCAGGTCCACAAAGGTCACGGCGTCGGCCCCACCGACCACGGCCAGCGTCCCCTCGCACGCCACCGCGCTGGCGTATCCGGCCACGGCCAGGGACCCCAACTCAGTGGGCATGACCGGAGAGGAGACGTCGAGGACCTTGAGCCCGGCCTCACCGCAGGCGATGCACGCCCTCTGGCCCGAGACCGACACGGCCCGCACGTCGCCTTCAACGTGCCCCATGAACCTGGGGCGAACGATGTCGGCCATGTTCCAGATCGACAGGCCGAAGGCCCCCCCTGCCACGTAGGCCGCCTTCTGGCTGGCGGCCACGCCCAGGGCGTTCATGCCCACGGTGAACTGGCGTCTCCGCGAGATCTGGCAGCCGGTCGGCAGTTTGAAGTCATACACGCCCAACTGGCGGTCGACCGCATACACGCCCAGGTGGTTGACCGCCAGGTCCATGCACTCGCCAGCCAGGGCAACAGGCGTGCAGGGCCTGGGCTGGACGGGATCAGACACGTCGATAAGCTGCATGCCCGCTCCGCCCACTGCGGCAGCGACCGTTGAGCCTGCCACGACCAGGGCCGCTGCAGGGGCCGCCAGACGCGTCGCCGCCAGGATCCGGGGGGAACCCGGATCCGCGAGGTCCACCACAAAGAACCCGGCCTGCGCATCCGCCACGTAGGCCGTCGAGCCCGACACGGCGATGGACTGGCCGAGTGTCAGCCGACCCTCGTGACCGACGGCCGCCGCCTGGTTCACATCCACCGCGATCAGGCCCAGCCTGCGATCCAGGCACACGGCCCTGGACCCCAGGGGCGCCACGGCGACGATATCGCCGTCCAGCGACCCGGCCCGCGTCGGTTCGCCGAGCGAAGAAACGTCGTAGATCGACAGCCCTGCCGGACCTTCGGCGATGCAGAGCCGCGTGCCCACCAGGCTGGCGCCATGGCAGAACCCAGCGGTGTCCAGGTGGGACAGCACCGTGGGGGCGTTGACCTCTTCCACCCGCACGATGGCCAGGCCTGCCTCACCCAAGGCTACGAAGCCGGCATTGTCCACGACCGTCACGTGCTCGATGTTTCCCGCTAGAACCGTACTGGATACGAACCACGGACCATCCCGATCCGCCACGCCATACACAGACAGGACCATGCCCTCACCGATCACCGCCTCGTCCCCGTACATGGCAATCGCCCTGCTGCGGCCTCCCAGTCCGTACAGGACAGGCAGCGACGCCGTCGCGAGCGGCCCTCCCTCTCCTTCCAGGGCCACCTCAACGACCGGCCTGTTCGGATCATCACTGGCGATGGCCAGGACTGCGTGGCAGGTCTTGTAGGTGCTCGGCGAGAACTGAATCGTCACGACCCAGGGAGACTCACCCGGCAGCAGAGCCGCGGGCACGACCGTCCCGGAGGCCAGGGCGAACCGCTCCGCGTCGGGTCCCGCGAGGGTCACAGAGGCCACGTACAGAGGGCCCGGGCCTGCGTTGGTCACGGAGACCGCGGCAGTCGCAGATTCGCCCGGCCGCACCTGGCCGAAGGCCACCCGCCCGGCCGAGACCATCATCGCACCGGGCAGGACCGCCCCCCTGCCGGTCAGCACCACGGTGGAAGTCAGGGAGGCGGCCCCAGCGGTCGCCTCCACGGATGCGTGGTCGTACGCTGCCGAGGCCTGCGGGGCAAACCGAACCCCGATGGCCGACCCGGCCCCCGCGGCCAGCACCAGTGGCAGGGCCGGAGGCGAGACGAGCACGTAGGCCGCCTGGTCCGCGCCCGTCACCTTCAGGGAAGTGACCGTCACCGCGGCGGTGCCCGGATTCTGGAGGCTGAAGGTCCGGTCCGCGGTCAGGCCGACCCCTACGTCGCCGAAGTCCAGGGCGTTGGGGTCGCACGCCAGTTGCGGGACAGGGGCAGGCGTGTACTGGATCACCACGTCCTTGTACCCTCCCTGCGTGACAGGCCCGATCTTCCACGCGGCCCGGCCCTTCATGACCGAGAACTCCGTGCGGTGGAACTTGTTGCTCTCTGCGTTGTCGTCGGTCATCTCGAACTTGAGCCTGTACGTGCCGTCCGGGACGACCGAGCCGTCCCTCTGGGTCCAGTTCCAGGAGATCGTGTACGTCTTATAGGCCGTCTCCGTCGCGCCGGTGCGGGCGTCGATATCCGCCTGGGCCTTGGGATTGGCCGTGTACCACTGCTGGATGTCGTGGGCGCGGCTGTTGCCCCACAAGGCCCTCTTGGCTGCAGTGCCGTTGCCAACCGTGGTGATGAACTTGTTCGCGGCATCCACCAGGTACACGGTGTGCACGTTGCGGGGCGAGTAGCGGCCTGCTGCCGTGGTGGTCGTGAACGTCAGGGTCAAGGTATCGTCCGCTGCCAGGGCCGCTGAGAGGAGACTCGCGGCGATCGCCAGGGCCATCAGGATTAGAGGTCTCTTGGGCATGGGATATCTCAATGGGTCGAACAATCCAGACACGGGTCAAAGGAATGGATCACCCGCATGACCTCCACAGGCCTGTCAGGGTCCTGGACGGGCGTGCCCAGCAGTGCCTGCTCCAGGGGGCCGGGCCTGCCGCTGTTGTCACGGGGTGAACAGTTCCAGGTCGTTGGTGCGATGATCTCGTAGCGGCTGATCTTGGTGTCATCGCCCACCGCCAGCCAGTGGCCCAGGCTGCCACGCGGCGCCTCGGTCAGGCCCACGCCCTGGGTCGACGGCCTCAGGCTGGGCTCCTGGTAGACCGGACCCTCGGGGTCAAGCCGGTTGACCCACTCCTTCAGGGCAACCGCTACCTTTAGGGCCTCCTGGCTGCGGGCCAGGTGGCGATCCATGCACGAGATGCCAGAGCGGTAATCGCCTGTCATCCACATGCGGGCCAGCGGCCCCACCTCACAGGCCAGACCGTCATAGCGGGGGGCCTTGAGCCATGAATAGGCCTGGGCCTTGGGATTCTGCGGGCTCGGCTGGCCCGTCTCGGCCGGATTCAGGGCCGATCGGCCCTGGTACCATGAGAACGTGACGTGCTCCGTTATCCGGGCCATGTCCAGCGACTCGACGGTCTTCGCCCCGTCATGGACCTGCCCCCTGACAAAGAGCGAGGCTGAGCCTGCTGTGTCGTGATCGAATCCGCCGTAGCTGAGGAGGTTGCCATACCCGCGGCCGATGGCCAGGTAGTCAGGATAGGTACTGGCCACCCGCTGCACGTCCGGGATATAGGCGGTCCTGATGAAGGCCTCGATCTCACCCAGCAGATGGGTGAACTCCGCAATCCGCTCGGATCTGGGGGTGCAGGTGAACCCACCGCCGATGTAGGCAGGTGGGTGCGGCGATCGCCCGCCGAACAGGGCCGTCAACTGATCGGCCTTGCGGCGGATCGTCAGGGCATCGAGATAGTGGGCCAGCAAGACATCGCTGGCCTGCTTGGAGAACCTGCGATCCACCGCCCAATCCGCCTGCCACGGTGGCGTGGCAGGACCTGCAATGAAGTCGGGCAGGCACAGTAGATAGAAGTGGAGGATGTGTGACTCCACGAAGTTGGAGCCATTGACCAGGTTGCGGAGGAGCAGGCCATTGAGCGGCACGCTGGCGCCGAAGGCGCTGTCCTGGGCCAGGACCGCGGCCATGCCGTGCGCGACCGGGCAGACCCCGCAGATCCGCTCAGTGATGTGCTGGCTGTCACGCGGATCGCGGCCCACCAGGACCTTCTCGATCCCGCGAAAGAGCTGGCCAGTGGCCCTCGCATCCACCACCTGTCGGACGCCGGCCACGGTGTCTATCTCGACGCCGATCTTGAGGTGGCCTTCTATGCGGGTGACTGGATCATAGCTGACGGTGTATCTCATGAACGCCCCCGGCCTACGTGTAGAAAGGTCCATTCGGAAAGTCCGGCTCCACGCAACCAAGGCACATGGCGTTCGCGTCCACGCACCAGTTCGCTGGGCCCCTCTCGCCGCTGTTCCACTGCCTCGCCGGGCAATCCGCATAGGTCGAGGGACCGCGGCACCCCAGGTCGGACAGGCACCTGCGGTCCTGGCCAAAGGCCGTGGCATAGGTATTGCCCGGCAGGTTGGGATTCCGCGGACAGTTCTCGTGGATGTTCATCAGGTTGGCATCTGCTGTCTTGTTGCCGAACAGGGTCACGGGCCTGTCGAAACTGTCCAATGGGATGGGATGGCCCAGGATCAACTGCACGATCGTCCACGCGATCCAGGCCGGATGGCTGGGACAGCCCGGCACGTTGACCAAGAGCGGCACGGACACACCCGCTGCCTGCAGGGCCTGCTTGCCGCTGACCACGTCCGTAGGCCCGTTCGGCTCAGTGGGGTCCTGGCTGGACCGCGGCACGCCGCCGTAGGATGCGCAGGTCCCCACGCACACCACCGCCTTGGCCCCCCTGCCATATCGGGCGATCGCCTGCTCATAGGTCACCTCCTGGCCGCCAGCAGAGCCGACCACGCACGCCCGTCCCTCAAAGGCCCTGGGTACCCCGCCTTCGAGCACGAGCACGTGACCGCCCGCAGTCTGCGCCAGGTCAGCCAGCGAGATTGCGTCCTGGCCCGCAGAGGCCATCAGCACCGTGTGAAAGGCCAGGCTCACCTTGTCGGCCAGCACGCCGCCTGCAGTGACCGGGCCTACTGGGTCCAGGTCGGCGAAGAGGTTCAGGAACGAGATCGAGTCGCCCTGGCACCCGCTGCCGTGCAGCCAGATCAGGGTGGGCACATGGGGACCTGCCAGGGCCGCCTCCAGGCGCCGCAGCTCAGAGACCCCAAGTCCCAGCGCAGCAGCGGAAGCGCCGCAGAAGCGAAGAAAGTCGCGACGAGTTATCTGCATACGCAGCCACCCCCATCTAAGGACCCGTTGACCGGGATCCTGCCTGTGCATCACCTGCGCCAAGGACGTCAAAGACCCTTGTGATTGTACCTGAATCCGCACGTCAAGGCAAGGCAGCCTGCCCATCAGGGCAATCGCAGAGTCGGCCTGCCTCAAGAAAACGTGGGTCTTCTGTCATCCACCGCAGGCGGACAGACCGATGCAGTCGCGGGCGTGGCTGGCCGGGAATCGTCTCTGGTTTCTTGCCGCGAATGACGCGAATGCACGCGAATGCTGGCGCGTGGGCGTGGGTGTTGGCGAGGTCGTAGCTCCGCCGCCCGATCCACGGCTTCGCCGTGCCTCGGCGACTGTGTCGCCGAGGGCGGCCTCCGGAATGGGCCCTTTTCCAGGCAAGCCTGGAACGCGTCCCCTTCCTCGGCCTCGATCTGGCGGCTTGGGCTGTGGGCGGTACATCCCTTTGCATGAAGAGACTGATCTGATGGGACTTTCGCTGGGGGACCGAGCCGTACGCATGCGAGCAAGCAGGACTCCATGGAGCGAGCTTGCTCGCAGAATGGAGGCCTGCGCAGCTCGCCCGGTACGCGGCAGCGTACCGGTAGACGCGAAGCGTCGCGTACGGCGATGCCACGAACAAGCCCAACCTGTCGAGCCGGCAGCAGCCATTCGCGTGCATTCGCGTTATTCGCGGCAAACAAAGTCCTTCGGTTCTCCTGGCCAACGCGACCACAGGCCGGGGCCAAAGCCCGCTGCTGCCTTCCCTCGGAATTGCTTGCATTTCGGCCAGACCCTATCTATTGTGGTTGTAGGCGATCTTCCTCCAAGATGGCCGCCGAGAGATCATGACGGCTTGTCAGACTGGCTCTTCCGCGAGGGAAGGAGTTGCACGTGGCAGCCATGGCAATGCGAAGAAGCGGTTACACTTGCCACCACCGACCGCGGCCTGAGTGGCGAGCGGCGAATCGCACGCCATCTCCGATTCCCCGTTTCTCCGATTCTCCGTTTCGGTTCTTCCCATTCGCCCATTTCCCGCGCCTTCGGCCCCCTGGCCCCCGATCCCGGACCCGCGCTTCACGCTGATTGAACTCCTGGTCGTGATCGCGGTGATCGCAGTGCTCCTGGCGATCCTGCTCCCCTGCCTAACCCGCGTCCGCGAGGCAGGCAGGCGCACAAGGTGCCTGGCCAATCTCAGGCAGATGCAGATCGGCTGGCAGACGTACGCAGACGACCACGATGGACGGATTGTCAACGGCCAGCCTTGGCGTTGGATCACGCCGGGGAATCCAGGAGAGCCCTGGCTGCTTGGCGAGTCCTCCCCTTCGAAGGCGAAGACCCAGGCGGACGCACTGACGCTGATGCAGAGAGGGGCCTTGGCGAAATATGTAGGCGACGCCCGCGCCTATCTGTGCCCCAGCCGGCACCGCTCGCCCTGCTCCAGACCTGACACCCTGGGATGGAACCTGTTCGGTTCCCACACTGTCGTGGAGTCCATGAACGTGTGGCCACCCATATTGCGGGACAAGACAGACCGCCAGATCAGGGCCTCCTGCAGCGTCGGCAGGACCGTGCTGTTCGTGACCAAGACCTCCCAACTCATCAATCCTGGGCCTTCATCCAGGATGGTCTTCCTCGATCGCGGCCTCGGCCTGCATGCCTTGCAGGGCACGTGGATGTGGGGCCCCAACGGTGACTGGGGTTTCGGATGGGGAAGCGGATGGGCAGGGATCACCCAGCACAGCAGCGGCACCTGCATGTCGTTTGCCGATGGACACGTTGAGCACTGGAGGTGGAGGGAGCCTCGCACGGTCGCGTACGCGCAGGCGTGGACCGACTACTGGGACCAGTACGCAGCGGGTGGTTCTCCCACCGCCCCTCCCGAGCCGCACGTACGCGTAGTCGACAACCAAGACCAGGTCCGCCTGCAGACGGCGATCTGGGGAATCCCGCCGAGGTGACCCGCCGGGGCGAGCCGCGGCCGGTCATCCCGATCCGCCGCAGGCGGAGAGGGATCTACTGGGACTGGTCCGTGAAGCGGGCCCATCTGGCTGAATGGACGAGTGGGAGAAACGATGAAACGCAGAATCGGCGAAACTGAGACGGCCGGACGGGGAGATGGGGTGAGGCGGAGACGCCCCCTACCTCCAGGCGGTGCCGGGTTCACCCTCATTGAGCTCCTGGTTGTCATCGCTGTGATCGCGGTCCTGGTGGCGACCCTGCTGCCGAGCCTGGCGAGGGCCAGGGAGGCAGGCAGACGGGCGGCCTGCATGGGCCACATGCACCAAGTCCAGACTGCCTGGCACCTGTACGCGGCTGATCACGACGACCGCATTGTCAACGGCGAGGCGTGGACTCCCTCCATGCCAGAGAAGGTGCCCAACTACGGAAGACCGTGGCTCACGGATTCCATCGGGGCGAATGGCTTCTCATCGGCTGAAAGTGCCCGGAAAGCAATGACCAGGGGGGCGCTGGCCACCTACGTCGGCGACGTGCGTGCCTACCTGTGCCCGGGACGCTATCGTCATCGACCCATTGGATGGGATAGCGGTATGAGGTGGTTCAGTTCCTATGCCGTGCTCTGGCCGATGAACGTGTCTTCGCCTGAGGAGTGGGTGAAATGGGATCACGGGTTCAGGCTCAGATACGACGTGGGAAGGACCGTGCTATACGTGAGGAAGACGTCGGAGCTGGTGGACCCCGGACCCTCGGTGAGGGCCGTGTTCATCGATCGCGGCAGAGGAGGTGGGATCGGCTACGGCGTCGGAGGCGGAAGCGGGATATGGGATCGAAGGAGCCCCAACAATCACACCTATGGACCGCCCGTGCACCACAGCGATGGCACGAACCTCTCCTTCGCAGATGGCCACGTGGAGCACTGGAAATGGAGCGAGCCCGAGACCGTGGCACTCGGGCGATGGTACGCTGACCACTACGTCACAGAGAACTACCCACCCGGACTGGAGCCCCCGCCTCCCCCAAAGGCCGATGGTCCGGACTATGTCCGCTTCTTCAGGGTACAGTGGGGCAAGTGGCCGGTGAGTCTCTACGGCAACCCCACGCAGTGATCGCACCCCGCAACGTCTCCAAGGCCCGTTACGACGGCAACTGCCGCTTCCCGCTTTGCGCAGCACGCCCTGCGGGTTCGGCGATTCGCCGAACCCTCGCCATTGACCAACCCAACGGCCCCCGTCATAATGGTCCGCCAGTAGGCTGGCCCGACGGTCGAGCCAGCCTGATACTGTGAACCTGGATAAGAGGCCATGACGCCAAGGGATACGCAGCAGTCGAGGCAGGACACGCCACTGCCTCCGAGGCGCAAGGATCACGCTGCCGAGATCGCCAACACCCTGGAATGGTTGATCACGGCCTTCATCCTGGCGTTTCTGTTCAGGGCCTTCGTGATGGAGGCCTTCCGCATTCCGACAGGCAGTATGGCGGACACCCTGATGGGTGCGCATTTCAGGCTCGGCTGCCCTGAGTGCGGGTATGAATTCAACCATGGCTTCGTGCCCCAGCGATACGGCCTGGCAGAGGACACTGCGCCATCGGGCGGTGTGCCGCTGCCGCCTGTGCGGTGTCCGAGCTGCGGCTTCATCGAGCAGTACCGGCCCACGGACCCTGACCGCGAGCTGGTGTACAACGGCGATCGCATCCTGGTCCTCAAGTGCCTGTACCAGTTCCAGCCGCCCAGGCGATGGGACGTGGTGGTCTTCAAAAATCCGACCAACCCGACGCAGAACTACATCAAGCGTCTGATCGGCCTGCCTGGGGAGACGATCGAGATCGTGGACGGCGACATCTTCGTCAACGGCCAGATCGCGCGCAAGCCGCCCATGATACAGCGGGAGCACTGGATGCCCGTCTACGACAATGACTTCCAGCCCGTGCATCCTGACCTGCCCCTCTTCAATCTCCACCCCTGGCAGTTGCCTTTCGACCTGGCAGGCTCCGCCTGGACGGTCGACAAGGCCCATGACCCCACGCGTCTCCATCTGGACTGCCCTGCTGACCGGACCAGCGTGCTGACCTATAACGCGCCTTCTGCCAACGATTTCAAGGCAGGATACGCCTACAATGACCTGAGCATGGGCAACATGCCCTACTGCAGCGACCTGATGGTTCGCTTCACCGCGGATTTCTCAAGCCCCGGCGCTAGTCAGGGCAAGGCGGGAGTGATCCTGACCCGGCACGAGATCCAGTATCAGGGCTCTGTCGACAGCCAGGGCAACGTGGAGATCGCAGAGCTCACGGCTCAGGGGCCGCAGGTCCTGGCCACTGCCAGCCTCAAGAAGAAGGTCACAGCAGGCGAGCCCCTGCCAGTGGAGTTCTACCACGCGGATCACCGGCTCGTCCTCCAGGCAGGGCGACAGATCCTCACCCACGACCTGGATGGATCGCGGGCCACGGCCGGGTCGCGCCCCACGCTGAGGCCCAGGGCGCAGATCTTCGGATCCGGCAAGCTGGCGATCGCGCACCTGGCGATCTTCAGGGACACCTATTACACAAGTCAGACGCCCTACAGCCGAAGGCCCAGCCACGCCACTGAGGGCCGTCCCTTCGAGCTCAAACCTGACGAGTTCTTCGTGCTGGGCGACAACAGCCCCAATAGCGAGGACGCCCGCTGGTGGTCCGAGCCGACCACTGCAAGCAAGGGCCGGCAGCCGCCCAGGGCAGGCACGGTCCCGCGCGACTACATGATGGGCAAGGCCTTGTTTGTCTACTGGCCCGGAGGGTTCGAGTTCCCGTGGCCGAAGGCGGCGAAGACCTTCGCAGACATGCCCGAACAGCCTGGGCCGCTGCACGTGCTGCAGGAGATGATCAGGCTGCGATGGATCCCCAACGTCGGCAAGATGCGGTTCATCTACGGTGGGACCGCCCCCCAGGCGACACCCTCGCCCGCAGCCGCGAATGGTTAGCGGCCCACGTTGTGCTGAAATCATAGCCGTCACTTCTGTAACGGCCTAGACGCAGAATTGTCCCTTGCGGACACTGGCAGGTCGATGCCCACGACCTTGGCGCGTAGGCTGTGACCCTGTATACTCCAGCGTCGTGGTGGCTTGTAGGCAACGCGTCTTCCGAAGGAAGGTCAAGTCTATGAAGTATCGTTCGGCGCCCTTGGCCCTCGCATGGTTGGCTTGGTCCCTCCTCATGTTTGCCCCTGACTGCCTCGCAGACAAGGCCTCGATCAGCATCCGGCTCGACAAGCCCGGACCCGACGTGAACCCTCACATGTACGGCATCTTCCTGGAGGAGATCAACCATGGCGTGGATGGCGGGCTCTACGCGGAGTTGATCCGCAACCGCGGCTTCGAGGATTCGCGCCAGCCCGAAGGCTATGCCCTCCGCAACGGCAAGTGGGTGGACGCCAAGGGCTTCGACTCGGGGTTCTCCAGATACGGATACACCACGGACGGCGTCCCCTTCTGGTCCCTGATCAAGGACGGCGGCACCCAGGGCAAGATGAATCTCCAGACCAGCGGTGGGATTACCGAGGCCTCATCCCATTGTCTCCGTCTGGACGTCGAGGACGCCGCTGCAGGCCGGATCGGCGTGGCCAATGCCGGCTTCTTCGGCATTGGCCTGCGAGAAGGCCAGTCATACAACCTGTCACTCTATGCCCGGGCAAGCGAGGGCCTCCCAGGCCTGAAGGCCAGGCTGGAGGACGGCACGGGAGCAGCCTGCTCGGACGAGGCAACCGTGACAGGACTCGGCAAGGACTGGAAGCGGTTCACGGCCAGCCTGACTGCTTCCAATACGGAGTCCAAGGCCCGCCTGGTGATCTGGGTCGCCGGCAACCCAGAACGCACAGCGCAAAACGCAGAGCGCAAAGCGAGCAGCCTCTGGCTCGACTTCGTGTCGCTGATGCCCGTCCATACGTGGAAGGATCGGCCCAACGGCCTGCGCCCGGACATCGCCCAGATGATCGCAGACCTCAAGCCCGGCTTTGTGCGGTTTCCGGGTGGATGCGTGGTCGAGGGCGGCACAGTGGAGACCGCGTACAACTGGAAGCTGACCACAGGGCCGGCCGAGGAGAGGCAGGAGCGTTGGGGCCCGTGGAACTACCGCCGGACCAACGGCATGGGGATCTACGAGTATTTCCAGTTCATCGAAGACATCGGCGCGGAGCCGCTCTGGGTCGGCTTCGATGGCCAGACCTGCATCTTCCGCGAGCGGGAGAACGTGCCCATGGAGGAGATGGGCTGGGTCAGGGACAACTTCCTGGACCTGGTGGAGTATGCCAATGGCCCTGCGGACTCCAAGTGGGGTTCGCTTCGGGCAGCAGCCGGCCACCCCAATCCCTTCGGGCTCAAGTACGTCGAGATCGGTAACGAGAACCAGGGGCCCGAGTACGAGCAGCGGTACAGATTCGTGTATGACGTCCTGAAGGCCAGATACCCAAGCCTGACCTATCTGGCGGACCTGTCGTGGACCGGCCGCGAGTCCATGCGAAACGCGGTCTTCGACATAGAGGACGCCCACTTCTACAACTCACCGCGATGGTTCATGTCCAGGTTCCACGAATACGATCAGAGGGATCGCAGACTCCCGCCCTTGTACCTGGGCGAGGTGGCCGTGACGTCGCAGGAGGGCGGCCCGCAGCGGGGCAACCTCCTCGCCGCTCTGGCCGAGGGCATCTTCCTGATGGGCTGCGAGCGCAACGGGGACGCGGTCCGCATGGTCTCCTACGCCCCCCTGCTGGGCCACGTCGAAGGCCGCACCGAGCTGACCAATGCCCCGCCGCCGTGGCACGCCATGATCTATTTCGACGGCAACCGGGCGTTCGGCACTGTGTCGTACTACCTCTGGAAGCTGTTGGCTGCGAGCCGGCCTGATCACACCGTGCAAGCGGACGTGACGTTCCCGGATGCAAAGCCCGCCACAATCGCCGGCCAGGTCGGGCTGGGCACGTGGGACGCGACCGCGGAATTCAAGGACGTCCGGGTCGAGAAATCCGGCCAGCTCCTGTACAGCTCCGACTTTGGCACCGCAGCAGAGGGCTGGAAGGCCGAGCGGGGCAGGTGGGCTGTGGCAGACGGGGTCTACAGGCAGCAGCGACGGGGCCAGGGCTTCACGTATATCGGTGATGAGACCTGGACCGACTGCACCCTGACCCTCAAGGCCCGCAAGCTCAGCGGCGGCGAGGGCTTTCTGATCGTGTTCGGGCGCAAGGGTACGGACCGGTACTGGTGGAACCTGGGAGGCTGGGGCAACACCCAGCACGCCCTCGAGTTCAACCAGAACCCGGTAGGCAGGCCCGCGGCAGGGCCAGATCGAGACGGACCGCTGGTACGACGTCAAGGTGGAGCTGGCCGGCAGACGGATACGCTGCAGCCTGGACGGACAGCTCATCCATGACGCTGTCGCGCCGGAGCCGCAGACCCTGTTCGCTGTCGCCGGCATGGATCGTGCCTCGGGGGACCTGATCTTCAAGGCCATCAACACCGCTGCCGAGTCCGCATCGGTCAGCCTGGAGATCTCGGGCACCGAGGCCGCGGCCTCCGTCAAGGGCCCTGCTGCAGTCACGGTCCTGACCGCCTCCTCGCTGACAGAGAACAACTCCCTGGATGCACCCTTCAAGGTGACGCCCCAGACCGGCACGCTCGACGTCGCGGGGCCGCAGTGCAATCTGGAGCTGAAGCCCTGCTCTCTGACCGTGGTCCGGTTCAAGGCCCGGCCGTCCGGCTCCGGCGAGGCCAGGCCCGCCATCACGATCCTCGACCCGCCTGAGAAGGACTTCTTCGCCAAGCGGCTCGACTTTCACGGCATCCCGATCAAGGCGTCCAAGGAGGTCGTGGACGAGGCCTTGTTTGCCGCCCATGACCGGCTGGGCCTGATCATGAAGAACCTGCCCAACGTGCCCGCCAACCTGGCGGACGCCGGCGCAGAGCTCCACATCATCGGCAGGGATCAGGTCACCACGGACCTGCCCGAGTGGCGGCACGACAAGGGCAAGCCCATCGCGGAGTACAACGGTCTGACCCGCGACCAGCGGACCCGCGGCATGGGCGGCAGGCTGACCTCGTGCGGCGAGGAGAACCTGCTGCGCCTGGAGAAGGACCGCTACCGCGGCCGTGACATCTGCGTCCATGAGTTCAGCCACGACATCCTGAGCTTCGGCGTACCCCGGGAGGTCCGCCAGAGGTTCGAGGCCCAGCGGCAGGCCTCGCTCAAGGCGGGCAAGTGGGTGAAGTCCTACGCAGGCAGCAACGTCCAGGAGTTCTTCGCGGAGCTGGCCATGTGGTACTTCGGGACCCACGGCGACCTGAGCATGACCGGCGAGAAGCCGGCCAACGGCCCTGAGGGCCTCAAGGCCTACGATCCTGAGGCCTATGGCCTGGTGGATGAGTTCTGGTCCGGCCGCATCTCCGTGCCCAGGCTGAAGGCCGATTCAAGACGCAGACTCCAGGATGACGATTAGGGATCAGCCAAGCAGGCTAGACAGGAGACCCCATGCACACCCGGACACGTACCCTGCGATTCAAACCGACCCTGTGGGTCCTGATGACCCTGGGCTGGGCCGCCCTAGCCGTGGCGCAGCCTGCTGACAGCCCTCAGCAGCGGCGCGGCAGGTCTGGCAGGCCCGATCCCGGCGTCTACAAGGCGACGATCACTCCCCACTGGTTCGCGAACAACGGCCGGTTCTGGTACCGCAACGACCTCAAGGGTGGAGCCAAGGAGTTCATCGTGGTGGACGTCAACGCCGGCGTCCGCCAGCCCGCCTTCGATCACCAGAAGCTGGCCACCTCGATCTCCAAGGCCCTGGGCCAGGAGTGCACTGCAGACCGCCTGCCGTTCGCGGACGTCGAGTTCGTCGAGGACGGCAAGGCCGTTCGGTTCTCCGCAGGCGACAAGACCTTGAGATGTGACCTGGTCTCCTATCAGTGCACTGCCGCGACCGCGACCGCAGACGCCAACGCAGGGACCTCAGGCGACCCAGGGGAGGGCCGGCGAGGCCGGGGCCGGGGTCCGCGCGGAGATGCCGAGGCCGGTCGCCTGAAATCGCCGGACGGAAAGTGGGTCGCGTTCGTCAAGGACAGGAATGTCTACGTCTCGCCCGTGGAGGGGGGCGTAGAGATCGCCCTGACCCAGGACGGCAAAGAGGGCAACGCCTACGGCCGTCTCGACTGGTCACCCGACTCCAAGGTCGTGGTGGCCTGGAGGGTCGAGCCAGGCGACCGCAAGGAGGTCTACCTGATCCGGTCTTCGCCTTCAGGCGGAGGGCGGGCAGAACTGAAGACGCGGCCGTACGCCCTGCCGGGCGACAGGTTCAGCCGATATGAGCTGAACCTCCTGGACGTGGCGTCTCGCAAGCAAACCAAGCCCGGGGTGGATCGCTTCGAGCACGAATGGGAGATGCCGGTTCTGCACTGGGAGCGGGATGGCCGGCACTTTGCCTTCTCGCAGGAAGACCGCGGTCACCAGAGGTACCGGATCATCGAGGTGGACTGCCAGACCGGCGCAGTCCGAAACCTGGTGGATGACAAGACCGACACCTTCATCTGGACCGCCCACACCGAGAATCTGGGCCTGTCGCTCGTCAACTGGCTGGAGAAGACCGATGAGATGATCTACGTCTCTGAGCGGAGCGGCTGGCGCCACCTCTATCTGGTGGACGTCAAGGAAGGCAGGCTGAAGAACCCGATCACCCTGGGACCCTACGTGGTGCGGGCGATCGACTCCGTCGACGAGGACAACCGCCAGGTCTGCTTCGAGGCCTGTGGCAGGAACGCGGACGAGGACCCCTACTTCATCCACTACTACCGCGTGAACTTCGACGGCACAGGGCTGGTCTGCCTGACCGAAGGCAACGGCAACCACGGCATCCAGTACTCTCCAGACCGCAAGGTCCTGATCGACACCTACAGCCGCGTAGACATGCCGCCTGTGCATGAGCTTCGCAGGGCCTCCGACGGAAGGCGGATCTGCAGGCTCGAAGAGGCGGACATCACGGAGCTCAAGGCAACGGGCTGGCAGCCACCCGAGGTCTTCGTTGCCAAGGGACGTGATGGCCTGACCGATATCTGGGGCATCCTCTGTCGGCCCAAGGACCTGGACGCTAACAAGAAGTACCCGGTCATCGAGCAGATCTACGCGGGCCCGCAGAGCTCATATGTGCCCAAGAGCTTCAGCGGAACGCGTCGATTCTCTTCACTGACGGACCTGGGTTTCATCGTCGTCCAGATGGACGGCATGGGCACCGCCAACCGCTCCAAGGCCTTCCACGACGTGTGCTGGCACAACCTCAAGGATGCCGGATTCCCAGACCGGATCGGCTGGCACAAGGCCGCGGCAGCCAAGTACCCCTACTATGACATCACGCGGGTGGGTGTGTTCGGCACCTCCGCAGGCGGGCAGAACGCGGCAGGCGCACTGCTGTTCCATCCCGACTTCTACAAGGCGGCTGTCGCCAACAGCGGATGTCACGACAACCGCATGGACAAGGCCTCGTGGAACGAGCAGTGGATGGGCTACCCCGTAGGGCCCCAGTACTCCGAGTGCTCGAACATCGACAATGCCTCCAAGCTCGAAGGCCACCTGATGCTGGTGGTGGGCGAGATGGACGACAACGTACCGCCCGAGTCGACCTATCGGCTCGTGGACGCCCTGATCAAGGCCAACAAGGACTTCGACCTGTTGGTGGTGCCAGGCGGCGGCCATGGGGCGGGCGGCCAGTACGGCCAGCGAAGGCTCCAGGACTTTTTCGTGCGCCACCTGCAGGGCATAGAGCCGCCGAACCGAAATGCCCTGTGAGTGGGTTACGGGTTGTGGGTTATGGGTTATGAGCTATGAGTTGAATAGTTGAATAAGGAGAAGACTAGGATGAAGACCCTGTCACACCATTATGCCACAGTGGCCGTGCTGTCCGCCTTGGCGGTCTGGCTCCCGGGGGCCGCGATGGCCCAGCAGGCGCCCAGCCTTGCGCCGGCGGACCAGGCGGTGAACCTGGCCCTGGCGGCCAGCCCCTCGGCCTCCTACGTATCCGGAGACACGAAGGCCGAGTCCCTCAACGACGGCTTCGCAGTCCGAAGCTCGCGGGATAGCCGCCGGGGCTCGTACGGCAACTGGCCGAAGACCGGGACGCAGTGGGTCCAGTATGACTGGAGCCGGCCCATCTGCACCAAGAAGGTCGACGTCTACTGGTGGGATGACCAGCAAGGCGTGCGGCTGCCCAAGGCCTGTCGCCTCACGTACTGGAACGGCAAGGCCTTTGTCGCAGTAGCCAATGCCTCCGGTCTGGGTGTGGCAGGCAATCAATTCAACACCACGACCTTCGATGAGGTCAAGACAGACAAGCTCAGGCTCGAGATCGACTCCAACGACACCTTCTCGACCGGCGTCCTGGAGTGGAAGGTCTACGACTCCGGAAAGTCCCCCGACTTTCCGCCCGGCGTCGAGGCAGGCGGCGATCGGCTCGTCGTGCTGGGAGGCAAGACCTACCTGAACGGCGCAGTCAAGATGCTCAAGCCCGGCAGCCCCGCAGCCAAGGTCCAGTGGAGCAAGCACTCCGGCCCCGGCAAGGTGACCTTTGCGGACGCCGGCTCTGCAGTGACCACCGCGACCTTCTCTGCCAAGGGAGACTACGTCCTCAAGCTGACTGCAGGAGAGGGGCAGTTGAGAAGCTCCTCGACCCTGAACGTCAAGGTGGTGTTGCCGCCCCCCACAGACCGGCTGGACGTCGTGTACACCAGGAAGTACAAGATCGACAATCCCCTCTGGAACGCCAGGGCCAAGGCCCTGATCGTCAACTGGATCCCCCACTGCATCGACAAGAACAATGACCCGAACCTCCGCGAGGGCGGCATCAACAACTTCGTCGAGGCCGCCAAGAAGCTCAGGGGCGAGCCTGCAGGCCGGCACCGTGGCTACCCCTTCTCCAACGCCTGGGTCCACCAGACCGTGGAGGCCATGTGCATCGCCCTGATGGTCGATCCCAAGGGCGACGCAGACATCATCAAGGCCCAGGAGAAGATGAAGGCGACCCTGGAGGACTGGATTCCCAAGATCCTGGCTGCCCAGGAGCCGGACGGCTATCTCCAGACCCGCTTCACCCTGGACACGCGGGACGCCCAGCACTGGAGCCCCCGCACCCGCAGTGAGCACGAGGGCTACGTGGCCGGTTACTTCATCGAAGTCTGCCATCAACCACTACACCCTGACCAACGGCACGGACAAGCGGCTCTACGACGCCGCCAAGAAGCTGGCCGACTGCTGGGTGGCCAATCTCGGGCCCGGCAAGAAGGAATGGTACGACGGCCACCAGCAGATGGAACAGGCCCTGGTCCGGTTCGGCCGATTCGTCAACGACATGGAAGGGCCGGCAGCAGGCGACAACTACATCCAGCTCGCCAAGTTCCTGCTGGACTGCCGCAAGGACGGCAGCGAGTACGACCAGAGCCACGTGCCCGTGCAGCAGCAATATGAGGCCGTCGGCCACGCGGTCCGTGCAGCCTACACCTACTCCGGCATGGCAGACGTGGCTGCAGAGACCCACGACCACGACTACCAGAGCGCGGTCATGTCCCTGTGGGACAACATGGTCAACAAGAAGTACTACGTCACCGGCGGGATCGGCAGCGGAGAGACCTCCGAGGGATTCGGCCCCAACTACTCCCTCCGCAACGAGGCCTACTGCGAGTCGTGCTCCACGCTGCGGCCTGATCTTCTTCCAGTACAAGATGAACATCGCCTACCACGACGCCAAGTACGCGGACGAGTACGAGGAGTCGCTCTACAACGCCCTGCTGGGCTCCGTTGACCTGGAGGGCAAGAACTTCTACTATGAGAACCCGCTCAACGGCGGCCCGGACCGGTACGCCTGGCACAACTGCCCGTGCTGTGTCGGCAACATCCCGCGGACCCTGCTGATGATCCCGACCTGGACCTACGTCAAGGGCAAGGACGGCATCTACGTCAACCTCTTCATCGGCAGCACCGTCGACGTGGAGAAGGTCGCAGGCACCAACATCCAGATGGTCCAGAAGACGGACTATCCCTGGAGCGGCAACGTCTCCATCACCGTCAATCCAGAGACATCCAAGCGGTTCACCGTCTACGTCCGCATGCCCAATCGCACCACCAGCGAGCTCTACACGACCACCCCAAAGGTCAGCGGCCTCAAGTCCATCACGGTCAATGGCACAACCGCCAAGGTCACGATGGACAGGGGCTATGCAGCGATCACCCGCGACTGGAAGGCAGGAGACCGCATCGACCTGGTCCTGCCCATGCAGGTCCAGCGGATCAAGGCTGATCCGAGGATCGCCGCGGACAGAGGACTCGTGGCCCTGCGATATGGTCCCCTCATCTACAACATCGAGAAGGTGGATCAGGACATCACCAAGAGCCTGGATCCCAAGAGCAGCCTGGCGACCGAGTGGAAGCCGGATCTCCTGGAGGGCGTGACCGTCATCAAGGGGACCTTCAGCGATGGCTCTGCGATGATGGCGGTCCCCAACTACAGTCGCAACAATCGCAATCCGCGCGACGCTGCCGGCCCCGGCATGCGAAGGCGCGGTCCGGGTGAGGCGAGGTCCGTGGTCTGGTTCGGTGATCAGACCGCCAAGAAGGGCACGGCAGGCGGCAAGTAGCCCGGCGCTAGGGTGTATTCTGCGAGGACTCGGCCAGGGCAACACCAGGGGCCGGGTCCTCTTGATAAGCAAGGAGTCCTCAGATGCAGACCAAGCACCTCACAGTGTTCTGGGCCAGTCTTGTCTTCGGACCCTGGTGCATGGTGTCGGCGCAACAGGCCGGCGGCCCCGCCAACCTCGCGGTGGTCGCCACAACCTCCGGCTCCTACGTCTCCGGCGACACGACGCTGGCTGCACTGCAGGACGGTCAGGACCCACAACGATCGGACGACGACAGCCACCGATCCTACGGCAACTGGAACAGGACAGGCACCCAGTGGGTGCAGTACGACTGGGTCCAGGCCGTCAGCACCAACAAGATCGACGTGTACTGGTGGGACGATCATCGTGGGGTGCGGCTGCCCACGGCGTCACGCCTGCTCCACTGGGATGGCTCGGCCTTTGTCCCTGTGGCCCATCCCTCGGGACTGGGCGTGGCTGCGGACAGGTACAACACAACGACCTTTGATGAGGTCCAGACAACCAAGCTCAGACTCGAGATCGACTCCAACGATACCTTCTCCACCGGCATCCTGGAGTGGAAGGTCTATGACTCGGGCAAGTCGCCCGCCTTTGCCCCTTCGGTCGAGGCAGGCGTGGACCGGGTCGTGGTCATAGGGGGCAGGACCTGGCTCGATGCGGCCGTCAGGTCTGTTGCGGCGGACGGGAAGTCCAAGGATCTGACCTGGACCCGCGACTCAGGGCCGGGAGAGGTCACCTTCGAGGACAGCCACAGGGCAGCCACGACTGCAATTTTTTCGGCTGCGGGCGAGCAGGTCCTGAGGCTCACTGCGCGGTCCGGCAACCTCAGCGGGTCTGACACCCTGAAGGTCAAGGTGGTGGCGACTCCGCCTGGCGAGCCGCTGGATGCGATCTCGCCTGCGTCGTACAAGATCGACAATCCCCTCTGGAGTGCGAGGACCAAGGCCCTGATCGTGACCTGGATCCCACACTGCATCGCCCTGCTCAATGATCCGAACCTGGAGTCGGGCGGCATCATCAACTTCGTCGAGGCAGCCAACAAGCTGGCAGGCAGGCCCTACAAGGGCCAGAAGGGCGCTGTCTTTGCAGACACCGCCCCGCTCAACATCGTCGAGGCGATCTGCATGGCCCTCAGGGTCGACGCCCAGGGCGACCCCGAGATCCTCAGGGCACAGCAGGCCATGAAGCAGACCCTCGACGACTGGATCCCCAAGATCCTGGCTGCCCAGGAGCCGGACGGCTATTTCCAGACTGCCTTCACGCTAGGCAACATGGAGCATTGGTCCCCAGAGCACAGGGACGGCCACGAAGGCTACATCGCAGGGTACTTCATCGAGGCGGCCATCAGCCACTATGAGATGACCGGCCGCAAGGACGACCGCTTCTACAAGGCGGCCAGGAGGCTTGCGGATTGCTGGGTGGCCCACGTCGGTGCTGCGCCAAGAAGCCCTGGTATGACGGCCACCAGGAGATGGAGCTGGCCCTGGTGCGTCTGGCCCGGCTCGTCGAGGAGGTGGAAGGCCAGGGCCAGGCAGCCCCCTGCATCAGCCTGGCAAAATATCTGCTAGACTGCCGCAGAGACGGCAGCGACTACGACCAGAGCCATCTGCCCGTCACCCAGCAGTACGAAGCACTCGGCCACGCAGTCCGGGCCGTGTACTGCTACTCCGCCATGGCGGACGTGGCGATGGAGACGCGGGACAAGGACTACCAGAGTGCGGTCCTGTCGCTCTGGGACAACATCGTCCACAGGAAGTACTACGTCACGGGCGGCGTGGGCAGCGGCGAGACCTCGGAGGGCTTCGGGCCTGACTACTCCCTGCGAAACAACGCCTACTGTGAATCCTGCTCCAGTTGCGGTGAGATCTTCTTCCAGCACAAGCTGAACCTGACCACTCACGACGCCCGGTACGCGGATCTGCTCGAAGAGACCCTCTACAACGCCCTGCTGGGCTCGGTCGATCTCGAAGGAAAGAACTTCTACTACCAGAACCCCTTGGAAGGAGGCGGCCCCCGCTACTCCTGGCATGGGTGCCCCTGCTGCGTCGGCAACATACCGAGGGTCTTACTGGCACTGCCGACCTGGGCCTATGCCAAGGACAGGGACAGCCTCTACGTCAACCTCTTCATCGGTGGCTCTGTGACGATCCACGGGGTCGCCGGCACAGACGTCCAGGTGGTGCAGCAGACCGACTACCCCTGGCATGGCAAGGTCCTGATCACGCTCAATCCTGCATCGCCCCGGACCTTCACCGTCAAGGTCCGTGTCCCGAATCGCGGGGTGAGCGGCCTTTATTCCAGTGTGCCCGACGCCAATGGCGTCACGTCAATCTCCGTCAACGGGAAGGCCGTGACCCCCACGATCGACAAGGGCTATGCGATAGTCAACCGACAGTGGACGTCCGGCGACACGATCGATCTGGTCCTTCCCATGAAGGTCCAGCGTGTCAAGGCCAGCGAGAGGATCGCTGCAGACAAGGGACGTGTGGCGATTCGATATGGCCCCCTCGTCTACTGCGTCGAGCGGATGGATCAGGACATCGCCCAGGTCCTCGACCCGAAGTCCAGCCTGGCCGGCGAGTGGAGGCCGGACCTGCTGGCTGGGGCCATGGTCATCAAGGGAACGTATGCCGATGGATCTGCGATGACGGCGATCCCCTACTATAGCCGAGCCAATCGCAGCTCGGCCGGTGAGCGAGGCAGAGGCTTCAGGGTCTGGATCAAGGATCAATAGGGTCGCTGCCCCCACGGCCGGCAGCGGGATGAAGAGGCAAAGGCAATGAGGAAGGCACCCATGGCAAAGAACAATACGTCACCCAAGGCCTCGCCCGCATCGCCTGCGCCACCCCCGGTCCGGCGGTCCTGGGCGGAGCCCTGGAAGGTCAAGGTCGTTGAGCCGCTCAAGATGACCAGCCTGGCCCAGCGTGAGCGGGCCATCGCCGAGGCCGGGTACAATACCTTCCTGCTCAGGTCCGAGGACGTGTACATCGATCTGCTGACAGACAGCGGCACCTCGGCGATGAGCGACTGGCAGTGGGTGGTTCGTGGCCTGAACAGGGTCTACGAGCCCAAGCACCTCAGATTCTTTCAGGCACGATTCGAGAAACGATGAAAGACCCGACCTCCCAACCACTCGACACACAGTCCCTGAACCGCCTTCGAACCGCCCTGGATCGACTCACCCAGGGCTTCGCAGACCTGCCGCCCGTCACCGCCACGCACCCGGACAGGGCCATTCAGATGGTGCTGGCCGAGGTGGCAGACCGGCTCAAGGACAACTACCCCTACTTCCACCCGCTTTACGCAGGCCAGATGATGAAGCCGCCGCATCCGGTCGCCAGGCTGGCCTACATGTTGGCGATGTGGATCAACCCCAACAACCATGCGCTCGACGGCGGCCGCGCCAGCTCTGCCATGGAGAAGGAGGCGGTGGCAGCCATCGCCCGCATGCTGGGTTGGGACAGCCATCTGGGCCACCTGACCGGCGGCGGCACGATGGCCAACCTCGAGGCCCTCTGGGTCGCGGGCCAGGTCAAGCCAGGCCTGAAGATCGTCGCGTCCCAGCAGGCACACTACACGCACAGCCGCATCAGCGGCGTCCTGGGCCTGAACTTTGAGTCCATTGCCTGTGACCGCAGCGGCCGAATGGACATCGCCAGTCTCAGGCAGCGGCTCTCAGCCGGCGACGTGGGGACGGTCGTCGCTACCATTGGCACGACCGCCTGCGGCGCCATCGACCCCCTGCCCGAACTGCTCCATCTGCGGGAGAAGCACGGCTTTCGGCTGCATGCAGACGCAGCCTACGGCGGCTACTTCGGCCTTGCCGTCAACCTGACCGCCATCGCCCACGAGGCCTTTGACCATCTCGGCGAGGTGGACTCCATCGTCATCGACCCGCACAAGCACGGGCTCCAGCCCTATGGCTGCGGGTGCGTGCTGTTCCGAGACCCGACCGTCGGCCGGCTCTACAAGCATGACTCGCCCTACACGTATTTCACCTCCAACGACCTGCACCTCGGCGAGATCAGCCTGGAGTGCTCTCGCCCCGGCGCAGCGGCAGTCGCCCTCTGGGCCACGCAGCAGCTGCTGCCCATGGTCAAGGGTGGCGCGTTCGCAGCAGGCCTGGAGGCGAGTCGTGCGGCAGCCCTGGACCTGTATGACCGCCTGCACAGTGACGCCCGGTTCGTCACGGCATTTGCGCCGGAACTCGACATCGTGGTCTGGACCCTGAAGGCCCCGACCGTATCCGTGGCCTCCGCACTGGCGCGTCGAGTCTTCGATGAGGCGGCGAGCAGAGGCCTGCACCTGGCCCTGGCCAACCTGCCGGTCCAGTTCCTCAACCTCAAGGCCTCTCACGTGAAGCAGGATGCAGACACAGTCACCTGCCTCCGCTCCGTCCTCATGAAGCCCGAGCACAAGGAGTGGATGGATCGCATCTGGGAGATCCTGAGCCAGGCCACAGACGCAGCGATCGCCGGGTAGGATTTGCCGCGCACATCGCCAGGGCCCGGGAGGGGCATGGGATAGAGGGCGGGCACAGTCCGTCCCAGCCATTGTCGGTCGGCTCGGATCAGACGGAAGACGTTCTATCCATCCGTCTTTCCAGCGTGGAGGCAGGCTTTTCCCGAAGAATTGCTTGCATCCTGCGCGGGGAAGTGGGGTACTATGGAAGATAGATGGCCGGTTGTGTCGAGCGGTGAGTCCATGAGACGGATGCAGTTCTGGCCCCCAATTGGCCCATCTAAGGAAAGCGTGGGCATTGAGACCTCTGGACCTTGACCTTTGTTCGGGCTCTCTTTTTGGAGGAGCACCATGAAGATGCGTGGAATTGCCGTTCTTCTGGCGGTGATAATCCCCTTTGTGGCCTCAGTGGCAATCGCCGAAGACCCGGTGCACTTTGCCGATCCAGTGCTGGAATCGGTCGTCGAGCGTCAGCTCGGCGTCACAGACCCCACGCCCAGCGATATGCTCAACCTGACGGACCTCCTCGCCAATGGCCTCGGAGTCACGGAGCTGACCGGCCTGGAGTACGCCCTGAACCTGCGTACCTTGAATCTGTGGGGCAACCACGTCGCCGACGTCAACGCCTTGAGACCTCTGACACGGCTTGTCTCCCTGAATCTCGATGGCAACCAGGTCACCGATATCACGGCAGTGGCCGGATTGACGCACATGAGGACTCTCTACCTCTCTGCAAACCAGGGCATCGGCGATGTTCACCCGCTGGCAGGGCTGATGGAGCTGACCGAATTGGATCTGGGGTTCAACTACAGCGTCTCCGATTTGAGCCCGTTGGCGGGCTTGAAGAATCTGACCTTCCTGCGCCTGGCGGGAAACCTGATCGTGGACGTCAGCGGAATGGCGGGCCTGACGAAGTTGAGAGAACTCAGCCTTGGTCAGAACCAGATCAGCGACATTGCCACTCTCGCGGGCCTGACCGGGCTCGTCACGTTGGACCTGAGGGACAACCCGCTCGATGACGCGGACATGCCCGCGCTGGCTGGGATGATCAACCTGACCAGCCTCCAGATAGGCAACTACTACACAGACAACATGAAGATCACCCACGTCTCCTTTCTGCGAAGGATGCGGAAGCTCACGTCGCTACAATCGTGGTGCAACGCCCTCGAGGATATCACCCCACTGGAAGGTCTGACCCAGATGACGCACCTCTTCCTCGGAGGCGAGAAGCTCACCGATATCTCTCCGGTGGCCAACCTGACCCAACTCGCCGGTTTCTCTCTCTGGGGCTCTCGGGTGTCAGATCTCACTCCTCTGTGTCGCCTCCGCATGCTCACGCAATTGGATGTGGAGATGACTCCTATCAGTGACCTCAGGCCTCTGAGGGGCCTGACCGCCCTGACCAGTCTGCGAGTCAGCGAGGGCCAGGTCACTGACCTCGCCCCTTTGGTGAGGCTGACGCAACTGACCTATCTGCATCTCCGCGACAACTGGCTGACCGACATACGGCCACTCGGTGAGTTGCGCAACTTGAGGGAGCTGTATCTGCACACAGACGGCTACACGTGCACGTGCCGGAGCCCCAGGCACAGCGAGATCACTGACATCTCCGCTCTTGCGAATCTCACCGATCTGAGGACACTCACCCTGGGCTTCAACCCCGTCACAGATCTGTCTCCCCTGGTGAACCTCCCCAATCTGAGCAGCCTCGACCTGATCCGGTGCGGTCTCTCAGACGTCTCCAGCCTGACCGCGATGACCAGTCTGGATGAGCTCTGGCTGGACGCCAATCCCCTGACCGCAAAGGCCTGCGCGACCGACATCCCTCTGATTCAACGGAACAACCCCGGAGTCGTCATTCATTACGACGGCTGCAAACAGTGGTGGACGTTGACGACTTCATCGACTGAGGGGGGCTCCGTGGTCATGCCGGGCGAGGATGCCTTCGTCTACTTCTCAGGCGACCTCGTGCCGGTCGAGGCGGTGGCGGAGGAAGGGTATCAATTCACCCACTGGAGCGGGACGGCGGTCGATGCAAACGCCCTGCTCGACCCGTGCGCCCCGCACACCAGCGTCAGCATGAGGATGGACAACACCCTGGTCGCGCATTTCAAAGCCCAAGACCAGCCGTGGGGCACGGTCTACTTCAGCGACTTCAAGGGCAAGGTTGGGCCTGAATGGTCCCGCAACGCAGTGGAGTCCACACCGGCCGGAAAGCGACGCTTCTTGGGCCAGTTCAGCAATGAGACCGTGACACTGGCGTTGGGCAGCCTGCCCCCACACCAGAAGATGAGGGTATCGTGCGACCTGTTCGTCATTCGCTCCTGGGAGGGCAGTCTGACCCCCGACCTCTGGACGCTGGCCGTCGATGGCCGGACTCTCCTGAACACCGCCTTTGCCAACCGGCCGTCCCCTTCGGATCAGGCATTTCCAGGCACGTATCCCAGGGACCAACACCCCCCTCAAACTGGAGCGGCTGAGTTGGATTCGCTGGGGTACCGCTATTGGAGCTTCATAGGCCCAACCTCAGACCTACCGCAGAGCGCCGTATACCACCTGGTGTTCACCGTCGGACACGAGGCAGACACTGCGAACGTCGAATTCGCCGGCTCCAGTCTCGAGGACATCAGCAACGAAAGCTGGGGCCTGGACAACGTGCGGATCGAAGTCCTCCGCTCCGATGTTGACCCGGCGACACCTTCGGCTGTGGGGGACTCCACTCCGTCGTCGTGAGGCCTTGGCACAAGAGGACGGCGTTTGACACAAACGCCCTACAGTTGCCTTGGGCTGCATCACGCTTCTCGGCAGCCAGGAACGTCTGGACACATCTGCCCGCGGGCGTATACTGGTCCTGCACATACTGTGTATGTCCTACAGAAAGGAGAGTACATGACAACGCCCCGTAGATCGTTACTCACCATGACCATCCTCGGCCTCCTGGCCAGCAGCGCCTTCGCCGATGCCCTCTGGCTGGAGAACCCCAAGCTCAAAGTCCAGGACAAGGTGCAGCCCAAGGTCTGGGCCTTTGACCTCAAGGACGTCCAGTTGCTGGATGGGCCGTTCAAACATGCGATGGACCTCAATGGGGCGTACGTTCTATCGCTCGATGTGGATCGGCTGCTCCACACCTTCCGCCTCAACGCGGGCCTTCCCTCCACTGCACAACCGCTGGGCGGCTGGGAGGAGCCCGCCTGCGAACTGAGAGGTCACTTTGTGGGCCACTACCTGTCCGCCTGCGCACTGATGTATGCCAGCACGGGCGACCCTCGGTATAAACAGAAGGGGGATGCAGTGGTCGCAGGCCTTGCCCAGTGCCAGGCCAAGCTGGGGACTGGCTACCTGAGCGCGTACCCTGAGAGCTTCTTTGACCGGGTCGAGGCTCTTCAGCAGGTCTGGGCGCCCTACTACACCCTGCACAAGATCTTCGCGGGCCTCGTGGACATGGTCGAGTACTGTGACAACAGCCAGGCGCTCGAGGTCTGCAAGAAGTTCGGAGACTGGGCCATCGGCCGCAACTCCAGGCTGACGGATCAGCAGATGCAGGCCATGCTCGGCGCGGAGCACGGCGGCATGAACGAGACCCTGGCCAACCTCTACGCCCTGACCGGCGAGGAGAAGTACCTCAAGATCGCGATGAGGTTCAACCACCAGGCGGTCCTGGCCCCTGCCTCGCAGCAGCAGGACAAGCTCACGGGCCTGCACGCCAACACCCAGTTCCCGAAGTTCATCGGCGCGGTCCGGGAGTACGAGCTGACAGGCGACGAGTCGCTCTACACAGCAGCCAAGTTCTTCTGGAGCACGGTCGTCAATGAGCGATCGTACGTGATCGGCGGCAACAGCGATGGCGAGATGTTCACTCCCAAGGAGCGGCTCTCACAGGCCCTGGGGCCCAACACGACCGAGACCTGCAACACCTACAATATGCTCAAGCTGACCCGGCACCTGCTCTGTCTCTACCCGGAGGTGGCGTATGGGGACTACTATGAGCGGGCCCTGTACAACCACATCCTGGCCTCACAGAACCCTGAAGACGGCATGACCTGCTACTATGTGCCGCTACGGTCCGGCATGACCCGGGGCGGCGCAGGCAACGGCTATTGCACGCCCCTGAACTCGTTCTGGTGCTGCACTGGAACAGGCGTAGAGAACCACGCCAAGTACGGCGACAGCATCTACTTTCACAATGACCAGACCCTGTACGTCAACCTGTTCATCGCCTCGGAGCTGGATTGGAGGGCCAAGGGACTCAAGCTCCGCCAGGAGACTCGCTATCCGGATGAGGACTCCACCAAGCTGACCCTCACCTGTGACAAACCGGTGGAACTGTCGCTCCAGATCCGCACTCCGCAGTGGTTGAGGAAGAGCGCCCAGGTCAAGATCAACGGCCAACCCTCCACCCTCCAGTGGGTAGCCTTGCCACGGACCTGGAAGACCGGCGACGTCGTGGAAGTCAAGATGCCGTTCACCCTCCGGACCGAGGCCTTCAAGGACAATCCGAACCGCTTCGCCTTCCTGAATGGCCCCATCGTCCTGTGCGGACAGATAGATTCTGCCAAGGCGCCGCCTGCCATCGTCGCAGACTCCAACCAGACACTTGCCGCCATCCAGGCCGTGGCTGGAAAGACTAACATCTTCACACTGGCGTCAGAAGTCATCCGCATACCCGGCGAGAGCGCCGGCGTCTCAGTGACGCTCGAGCCCTTCTACAAGATGCACGGCAACAGGCCACATGCTGTGTACTGGGACCGCTTCACTGCAGATCAGTGGCAGGCCAGAGAGGCAGAGTATAAGGCTGAGCTGGCCAGGCAGAAGGAGTTGGAGGCCCGTACCGTGGACTACGTCCTGCCGGGCAATCCCCAGAATGAGCGGGACCACAACCTCAAGGGAGAGCGGACCAACAGCGGCGATTTCAGCCAGCGGAAGTTCCGCGATAGCCAGCCCAACGGCTGGTTCTCCTGGGACCTCAAGGTCCTGCCTGACATGGTCCAGGATCTGAGTGTCACGTACTGGGGCCTGGACGAGGGCCGCCACTTCGATATCTTCGTCGACGACACCCGACTGGCCTCAGAGCGGCTGGCCAATCAGGGCCCCAAGTTTTATGACAAGACGTACGGCCTCAGCCCCAGCCTGCTCAAAGGAAAGGACAAGATCACAGTCCGGTTCCTGGGGCCGGCAGACTCCCTCGCGGGCGGCGTCTTCGGCATCCGCGTCATGAAGGCAGTAGCCAACATCCTGCCGCTCGGCCAGGGCGGTGCCGACGCGCCTCACGTCCAGATCGTGACCGAGCTCGGCACGCTCGAGGCGGAGCTGGATGCCAAGCGGGCGCCTGTCACGGTCAAAAACTTCCTCCGGTACGTGGACGCCGGCTACTTCACAGACTGCTCCTTCTTCCGCACGGTGACGATGGCCAACCAGCCCACTGACAAGGTCAAGATCCAGGTCATCCAGGCAGAGGCCAATCCCGCCAAGCAGGCCTCGCTCTTTCCGCCCATCCCCCTTGAGCGGACCAGCGACACAGGCATCCACCACCTGGATGGCATACTCTCCATGGCCCGCGACAAGCCCGATACTGCGCAGGAGAGCTTCTCGATCTGCATCGGAGACCAGCCGGACCTCGACTTCGGCGGCAAGCGCAACCCCGATGGCCAGGGCTTCGCGGCCTTCGGTCGCGTCGTGAGCGGCATGGACGTGGCACGCAAGATACAGGCCTGCCCCGCGGACGGACAGCATCTTACCCCGCGAGTTCGTATTCTGCGGATCGAGCGGGCGAAGTAGCGACTGGGGCGGCTGCTGGGAGGCGTTTTCGAATGGGCGAAACGGCGAATGGGCGAAGCGGCGAAGTGCGTTGCAGACATGCAGTAGCTGCCGCGATTCTGCTGTGCTGCGCTGCGGTCGGGCAGGATGGCGTCGTCACAGTGAAGCCGCAGGACTCTGGCGAGGCCCTGGTCAATCCGGGCATGGGCTGGACGCTGCACTTCTACTCCAACCTGATCGAGAACTACGGCTCCAAGCTCGAACCCTCTGACACGCTGGAGGATTGGCCCGGCCTCTCCACGATCTACCTGCGCGTACCCTGGTCGTTCCTTGAGCCCAACGAAGGCCAGTTCAACTGGTCCCTGTTCGACACGCCCAGCCAGCGGTGGATCGCCAAGGGAAAGCGGATCGCCATCCGGGTCAGTTGCTCTGAGAGCTGGCTGCGCTATGCAACGCCCAAGTGGGTGCAGGATGCAGGGGCCAAGGGCCTGGACTTCGAGTTTGGCAAGGGCCCAATGCCCGGCGGACCGCTCTGGGACCCCGACTACCTCGACCCGGTCTTTCTGGACAAGCTGGATCACTTTCTTGCCAGGCTTGCGGCTCGCTATGACGGCAATCCGAACGTGGCGTTCATCGACATCGGCTCCTTCGGCATGTGGGGCGAGGGACACACGGGGTTCAGCAGCCGGCTCAACGAGGCCCAGACCCTCGAGGTGGTCAAGCGGCACATCGACCTCCACGTCAAGCACTTCAAGCACACCCTGCTCTGCATCAGCGACGACGTGGCCGGGTCCAGCACGCCAGGCCGGCACTTCCCTGCCATGGACTACGCGATCTCAAGAGGCGTCACCCTGCGCGACGACAGCATCCTGGTCGAGCCGCCTCCGCAATCATGGTACCACGCCGAAATGGCCCAGGCGTTCTGGCCGAGCCTGCCGGTGATCCTCGAACACGAGCACTACGGCAGCTCCAAGAAGCGAGGCGCGTGGAGCGGCGAGCTGCTGGCCAAATCCGTCGAGGACTACCACGCCAGCTACATGTCCATACACTGGTGGCCCCGAGAGGAACTCAACGAAAACCGCCAGACCATAGACCAGATCAACCGCCGCATGGGCTACCGGCTCCAGCTCCGCGAGGTATCCTGGCCCGGCCAGGTCAGGCTGGGTGAGGCCTTCGACGTCCGAACTGCCTGGGCCAACGCCGGCGTGGCGCCCTGCTATCCCGGAGGCTTCTGGGCCCTCACCCTCAAGGACGCCAAGGGAGGCATCGTATCCGTCAACGTGGACGAGGACTTTGACGTACGAGCCCTCCGGCCCGGCCCTCCAGGAGAGCCGCCCACCCAACAGGTCCAGTCCCGTTTCACGGCCGCCTTTCGCCACCTGGACCCTCGCGGCAACCACGCCCCGCCCACGCAGCCGGGTGACTACGAGGCGTTCGTTTCGGTCGGGCTTCGCGACGGCACACCGGTCATCGCCCTGCCCCTGGCCGACTGCGACGGACAGCGGCGGTATCGACTTGGGACGATTCGGCTGCTGGGATCGCCATGATCGAATGGGAGGATGGCTAGGGTGGGAAGGCAAGAAAGCAAGAAGGTAAGAAGGGGTGAGGATGGCAGAATCGGATAGGGTACGTGCCGGGACGGCAAGACGGCGAGGGTGACGGAAGATAGCAGTCGTAAGGTAGGTCAGTCAGCCAGGTCGGCAGCAGGTGGCAAACACGCCGGCACCCTACCTTCTTACCTTCTCACCCTCTCGCTTTCCTCCCTGCTGCTCCGCCCGCGAGGCAAGCACAATGCCGGTCAGGACGAACACACCACCCAGGGCCGTTGAAGGCGAGACTGCCTCGTGCAGCAGGATACAGGCGAGCACGCTGGATCCGATGGGTTCTGCCAGGGTCACGATGGCAACCATGGTGGCTGAGAGATACCGCAAGGCCCAGTTCAGGGTCGAGTGGCCGATCAGTTGGGGAACCAGACCCAGGGCGGCGGCCCACATGTAGGCCTTTGCATCAAAGCCGATCATGGGCCTGCCCCAGAGAAAGGCCAGGACCAGCAGTGTCACCATGGCCACGCCGTACACTACCGCAATGTAGGCAGTCAGGGACAGGTGGCCCCGGGCCTTTCTGCCGATCATGAGGTAGCCCGCCACGAAGGCAGCACCTGCCAGGGCCAGGGCATCGCCCAGCAGGCGGCTATGTCCGCCGTTCAAATCGCCCCAGCCTATCCAGATGCTGCCGCAGGTCGCCAGGGCTAGGCCCAGGATCGTGCCCCTGCCAGGCCGCTCTCCAAGCAGCAGCCACGCACCCAGGGCCACAAACACAGGCCCCAGCGACACCAAGACCACCGAGCTTGCGATTGAGGTGTAGTCCAGCGAGGCGATCCACGTCGCAAAGTGCAGGCCGAGGAACACGCCCGAGACGGCCAGCAGACCCAGCTCCCGACGTGGGATGGCAAGGATCTCACCTCTGTAGCGAAGAGCAGCCCATGGCAGCAGAACGCTGCACGCAAAGACCAGCCGCCATGCGGCGATCGACAGGGCCGGCATCCCTTGTCCTTGTGCACAACGAACGAAGACCGCCCCACACGAGATGGCCGCAATCCCCATCCCCAGGCTGGTGATCAGCCGTGGGCGCGAGACATGTCTTGGATCGGGACCCATCATATGAATCGCAGATTCTACGCTCGGATCGCAAAATCCGAAACACATTCGTAGAGGAGATCCACGGGGAGCAAGCTATCGGCTATCAGCTTTCAGCCGGAAACTTGGCAAGGAGAACCTCCTGCTGACAGCCCACCCTGCGGACTGCCCGAGTTCTCCCCGCCCCTGGTCCCCGCTTCTTCTGTCTCGCCGGTTCGCCCATTCGCCGATTCGCCGTTTCGATGAAGCCACTTCCGAGCAGCGCCGTTCTCCGGCTAACGCCCGTCCCCAGAAATCCGCCCCTGCCTACTGGCTCTTCTCCCCTACCACCAGCACGTCGTCGATATTCCACCCCGGGTAGGTCACTGAGTCGTCCGTCGGGCCGATGCCCCAGCGGAACAAGACCTTGGGCTGTCCGTCAACGACATCTGCGGGCACGGGGTACTCGACGAATTGCCAACTGCTGTCCGACACCCGGGCATGACCGGTCGTCCACAGGTCCGTCCAATGGACGCCATCATTGGAGACCTGCACGCAGGCCTTGTCATAGGGGGATTCCACACCCAGCCATCGCCAAAAGCCCAGCCGGATGTCTCCGTACGCTGTGCAGTCGATATCGCCCGTGGTCGCATAGCGGGTCTGTCCCAGGGAATTGGAATAGTCGCCATTCAGGTTGTAGCCGAGGACGCCGGTGCCTGTGTGGCCGGAGTTCGGGTCGCCCTTCCACGAGCCCTTTCCTGCAGGCCTGCCCCAGGCCCAGCCCTCATCCAGGGTCCATCCAGGGTCAGTGTCCATGCTCGCATAGTAGATCGCGTCAGGTACCACGGTGACAGAGACCGCAGCCACGTCTTGGCGGACCCCATCAGTGACCATCATCCGCAGGACATACGTATTGAGGACCTGGTCTGCAGTCGGCTTCCAGACCAGAATACCGGTCTGGCCATCAAACCATGCGCCTTCAGGCAGGCCGCCCGCATAGAACCGGACAGACAGGCCGTCCGGGTTGATGGCGGTCAGCTTGGCCTCGATCCGTTGGCCGGGCCTGACCTCCTTAGGTATGGAGGCAGGATTCAGTCTGGCGGGCCTGGATGCCCACCCCGAGCCCTGGGGGTCATGCCTGAACATGGCCCAGTCCATCGTGTCGGCGTTGTACAGGCCGGGCAGGTCGATGACGTGGAACTGGTAGTCTTCCCCGCCCAACAGGATCTCCACAAGGCCATCCCCATCCTGGTCTGCCAGGGTGGGTGTCACAAAGTCTGAGGCGGCGACGCCGAACCTCGGGAAGCCCGCGACCATCCCGCCGTCAGGTCGCCAGGCCATCAGCGAGGCGCCTGCAGCGCCCACCAGCAACTCCTTGCCGCCGTCACCATCCAGATCTCCGACCAGGGGCTCGCTTTCCAGGGCGGAGCCCACGACCTTCTTGGGGAATCCCGCCTGGCTGAGGGGCCGGCCCTTGGCGTCAAAGGCGTACACGAGGGTGTATTCAAAGCTGTCGCTGTCCACCAGCGTCGAGACAAAGACCTCCTTCCTGCCATCGCCGTCCAGGTCCGCCACGCTGATCGCGCCGGAGCCGCTGAATTCACCCGGCGCCTTGGTCGTCCACAGGGTGCTGCCATCGAGCCGCACGGCCTTGACGCTGTCTTCAGCACAGAACACGACCTCGGCCTTGTCATCGCCGTCCAGGTCGGCGATGACCGTGCCCATGTCGCTGCCGCCCTTCCACCGCTTGATCTGTTGGCCCTGGTGGTCCAGGACGTAGGTATAGATGTTGGACGTGGCAGCGCCGTATCCGCACAATGCGATCTCCAACTGGCCATCGTGATCCATGTCGGCCACGCTGATGGGACCGTGGACCTCGTGGATCCTCTCCCACATCAGACTGCCATCCCCGCGAATCGCATTGAGCGAGTTGAAGGTGCCCAGAATGGCCACCAGGACCTCGCTCTTCCCGTCGCGGTCCAGGTCTGCCAGGACTGGACTGGACAGGACCTGCGTATCCCAATAGCCCAGCAGTCGGGGCCAATTCCCAGAGACCGGACGGCCATCCTCGGCATGCCACGCATAAACGGCGCCTCCGTTGGTGACGGTCACGACCTCCAGGTCCGCGTCCCCGTCGATGTCGCCCACCACGCTGGTCAGGGGCGAGGAGTAGCCGTCGAGCGTCTGGGGCCACTGTCCCACGGAGCTGCCATCCTGGTTCCAGACGTACGTGCGGTTGCCGTAGTCGGTCACCGACTCCCAGATGGCCGGTTGGATCACCTCCGGGCGGCCGTCGCCGTCCACATCCAGGCACAAAGGACTGGAGTAGAACAGGAAGTACGTCAGCTCGTCGCCGCTCAGGGAGGCAGGCCAGCCTCTTCGCACGGTCCCCGGAGGGACACCGAAGGTCCCCTGATCCACGTGCGACCTGCCACTGACCGTGACGGTGAGGCGAAGGACATAGGACCCCACACCCGGGTTGGGCATCGACAGATGGACGAGTCCATCGGCCGCGTCCTGCGACCCTGCAGGGGTCTGCTGCACCAACGTCCATGCGTCCTGGCCGTAGCCCTTGAACTCCAGGCGGTAGGCCTCTCCGCTCACAAACACCACGATCGGGATCTGGTTTGCGTCGGTCGAGAACTCCTGCCTAGGCCCGGGCTCGACAATCTCGCCCAGGGGGTATCGAGTGTCGATACCCTGCAAGGCCCTGTAGCCGTTCACCCGGCCCGTGCCCAGGTAGCCCAGGTTCGGGTCCATGGAGCTGTAGTCTGTGGGATCGGAGGTGTTCTCGAGGATGGCCCGGACCAGCATGGCGGACAGGTCGGGCCGCTGTGACAGCAACAAGGCCGCCACGCCCGCCACGTAGGGCGAGGAAAACGAGGTTCCGTCTACTGCCGAATAGGTGCCGTCCAGCGAGCAGGTGGCCATCTCCGTGCCGGGGGCTGCCAGGTCCACCCACAGACCGAAGCTGCTGCCTGCAGCACCATCCTGCCAACGGGCCCTCATGTCCTCCCCGTCGGTCGCCGCGACCGCGAGCACGTTGTAGTACGCGGCCGGGTAGTTGGGCCTGTCCGTGTCGTCGTTCCCTGCCGCAGCCACGAGCAGCACGCCCTTGCCAGAGGCGTAGTCGATAGCCTCCTTCACGAGCGGGTCTCCCTCGGGGCCAAACACATCGGCCCCAAAGCTCATGTTGACTACCTGTGCGCCGTTGTCGGCCGCATAGCGGAGTGCGCCAGCGACCTCGGCCGAGGTGAAGTCATCACTCACCCTCAGGGGCATGATCTTGCAGGACCAGGTCACGCCGCACGATCCGACTCCGTTGTTGCCGCGTGCTGCAATGATCCCTGATACCATGGTCTCATGGTCTGCATAGTAGTCCGATCCCGTGGGATAGACGTCTGCGTCTGACCCACCAAAATCCCAGCCCTGCACGTCATCGACGTACCCGTTCCCATCGTCGTCCTTCCGGTTTCCGCGAACCTCGGCCGTCTGGGTCCAGATGTTGTCCTTGAGATCCGGATGGTTGACGTCCACTCCAGTGCCGATCACCGCCACGATGACCTTGGGGCTGCCTGTGGTGATGTCCCAGGCCTCGGGCATCTGGGCGAGCTGATGGGCATACTGATCCGCAAACAGCGGGTCATTCGGCACGGCAAAAGGGTGATACCGGTAATTGGGCTGGGCGTATTCCACCTCGGGATCGCTGCCGAGCTCCGTGCATACGGTCTTCACGTCCCGCTCGGTCTGGACCCGATACACCCGCCCCTGGGCCTTCCCTGCTCCATCCAGGATCCGGCCCAGTCCATGCCTGGACCGAAGGCCAGCCAGGAGGGACTGCTGTGCCTGCTCGGACATCGGCCTGACACTGGAGGAGCCGTCTCTGAGCTTGACGATCACCTCGCCAGGCAGGTAGGGCACGGTTGAGTGAGACGACCCGCCAGAACCGCCGTCGAAACCGCTAGCCTGCTGCATAGCCGGAAACAGGCAGGGGCCCGCAACAATCGAGAACGACCAGATGAACGCAGATGAGACTAGAATACCCGTTGCCCGACCTCGCGGGGTACCCGACATGGCCGACCCTCCCTTCGTCATGACCATCGCTCCAACCAGCTTTAGGACCTAGCCTTATGATGCTCTCTCGCATCATCGAAGTCAAGGGAAATAGCCGGAGGCGGAGCCTCCGGCTAGCTGTCAGCCATTAGCTCTTGGCTGTTAGCCGGAAGACAACAGCTCGCCTCCGCAGATCAGCGGCCCTGATCCACCTCCGGCCAATCGCTAAAGGCTAAAAGCCAATAGCTACAACAGCAGAGCCTGCTCTGCTGCTGTGATCGTCGCCTCAAGGTCCTGCTCGCTGTGTGCAAGGGACACGAACATCGCCTCGAATGCACTGGGCGCAAGATAGATCCCCCTACCCAGCATGGACGCGAAGAACCGCTTGAAACGGGGCACGTCCGTGGTCCTGACCTCGTCGAAGTTCCGCACGGGCCTGTCCGTGAAGAAGCAGCTCAGGATGGAGCCTACGCGATTGATCGTGACCGGCACGCCTGCCTTGGCCGCCACCTGGCGAAGCCCCCCTTCCAGCGTCGCACCCAGATGGTCCAACCGCCCGTATACGTCGCCCTCTCTCAGCAAGTCGATCATGACGTTGGCGGCGGCAGTCGCCAGCGGATTGCCGCTGAGTGTCCCCGCCTGGTAGACGGGCCCTGTAGGCGCGAGCCTGTCCATGATCTCGGCCTTGCCGCCTACTGCTGCGCAGGGAAGCCCGCCTCCCACGATCTTGCCCAGGCACGTCAGATCCGCCTTCACGCCGTAGAGCTGTTGAGCGCCGCCCAGGGCCACGCGAAGGCCTGTAATGACCTCATCGAAGACCAGGACTGCACCATAGTCGTCGCACAGTCGGCGGAGTCCCTCCAGGTACCCCGTAGCGGGCGGCACTACCCCCATGTTGGCAGCCACAGGCTCGACGAGGACTGCAGCCACCTTGTCGCCGTGACCTTTGAACACCTGGGAGACTGCATCCAGGTCATTGTACGGAACGACGCCGGTCAAGGCAGCCAGGGCCGCAGGCACGCCTGCGCTCGAGGGCGTGCCAAACTCTGCGAGCCCTGACCCTGCGGCCACCAGAAGGCTGTCACTGTGGCCATGGTAACAACCTGCCATCTTGAGGATCAGGTCCCTGCCTGTGAAGCCCCTCGCCAGCCGGACCGCGGTCATCACTGCCTCTGTGCCGCTGCTGACGAGCCTGACCTTCTGGATGGAGGGAAAGACCTCCACGATCCGCTCTGCAAGCTCGACCTCAGCGATCGTGGGTGCGCCAAAGCTGGTGCCACTCCGAGCTGCTTTGCACACGGCCTCTACCACTGCAGGGTGGGCATGGCCCAGGATGAGCGGCCCCCACGAGCCCACGTAGTCGACGTACGAGTTGCCGTCAACGTCGAAGACCTTGGAGCCCTGGCCGTGCGAGATGAACACGGGTTTGACGTCCACCCCGCCAAACGCCCTGACCGGCGAATTGACGCCGCCTGGAATGTGCCTGCACGCCCGCTGAAAGGCCTGCGCCGACTGGTTGTTGCGTGGTCTCGTTGCCATAGGCCGGCCATTATCCACAGCCAGCCCCGAATAATCAACCACCTCACTGGATGACCAGATCTCGCCTGAAGCAGACCCAGCGAAGGACCGCGACGAACACGCACCAACTGGCGATAATCATCCCCGCGATCACGGGGAGGGTCCACAGATGCAGCAGATCGGGACTTCCGGCGGTGATGCTGACGATCGGCGCGAAGGCAAGGCACACGATCATGCCGATCCACCATCTCCTGGGCCAGATCAGCCTGATCACCTGCACTGTAGGTAGGATCGCCCAGGGCACCCAGAGTCCCCACGGCTGCATGACCTGGAACTGGATGACCGCACTCTTGACCGGGATGGGAGGGGCAATAGGGACCGCCAGGCAGGTGATCAGGAGTCCAACGCCGAGCACACAGGCAGCGATCACACAACCCATGAGGGACGCGCCTATCCCGACCAGAAATCTCTCCCGCCGCCCCTGCGGAACGGACATGACAGAGTAGACGGGATGTTGCATCCACCAGCCAGCCATGATCGAGATGAACACAAACACGAACCAGGACATCTGGCTTCCCAGATAGCCGAAATAGAGGGCCATGATGAGTGCGCCGATGAGGATGCGGCCTGGTCCAGTCGTGCCGATGCCACCGAAGGTCGCATAGAGGCCGCCCCATACGACCCGGGCCGCACCCAGTGCATGGTGGCCGGTCACGCGGCTGAGAAAGAACCGCTCGGTCGACCTTTCGAACAAGCCGACCCTGGTCCCCTTGGCAGCCCACCGCATCTGTGACATCCTCCGGACCCTCTCCACATCCCCGATATCGAAGCCCGTTGCCCTCAGAATGCCACAGAACTGCCTGGCCAGGTCCCTGCTGCCCCATTTCGACCAGGCCAGGACCACAATGAGGAGACAGGCGGCGAAGAGCGAGAGCCGGCCCGCAAAGATCGCATCGACCAGCGCAGTGTGAAGATCGTAGTACAGGCCTACTAACACGAGCAGCCAGACCCACAACCCCGCCAGTCCAGGCACTCCACGCCCTACCGTGCGAGGTGCGGCCGTCACAGTTGCCAGCCAGAAACACGCAAAGGTGGCACAGGCGGCTGCGGCGACAGCGGTCAGCCGCACTGGCCAGTCCTGACCCGGATACACCATGAAGACCATGGCGGATAGCACACTCACGACTGCCCCTACGATCACCAGGAATCGCCTGGCCGCTCTCTGATGATCGGGCAGACAGAACGAGAACGGACACGCCAGGAGATCGACGACGTGGTTGGCGATGAAAGTGCCGCTGAGGAAGGCGATCAGCAATGGATAGGCGAATATGCCACGGCCCACGTCCCCTGTCCTCCTCACGTGAGAAACCATCATATGGACCATGGGCAGCATCATCAGGGGTATGAGGGTGTAGAAGAGCCATAGGCCCTTCCTCTGGTAGAGATGCCTGAGGTTCGCTGTAAGCGGGCTCATGCTTCGACCTCCTTGCCGGCACTGCCTCGCGTGACCACCACCCTGTACAGGTCCTCCAAGGGCATGGCCTGGATCTCCACGTCACAGTGCAGACCCGCTGCCTGGGCCTTCAGCTCGTCTGGCGATGCGTTCTCGATAGTGAGTATCGCCTGGCCGTTGTTCTGCTGTCTGACGATCACGTTCCTGAAGGGCAAGGACCTGGGAAGGCTCCCTTCCAGGCTGGTCACACGCACGCGGCAGAACCGCTCGCGAAGCTCGTCAAGGCCGCAGTCGATCAGGATATGGCCATGGTCCATAATCACGACGTGGTCAATCACCTTCTCCACGTCGCCGAGGATGTGTGAGGAGATCACGATCGTGCGGTCCCCCTGCTGGATGAGCTGCAGCAGCAGGTCCAGAAACTGCGCCCTGGCCAGGGGATCGAGCCCAGAGGCGGGCTCATCCAGGATCAACAACTGCGGCTGGTGGCCGATCGCCAGCAGGATCGCCAGCTTCTGGCGCTGGCCTGGAGACAATGCGCCCACCCGGTCCTTCAGGTCGATCTCGAAGTCTGCCACGTACCGGTCTTCCAGCACCTGATCCCACGCGGGATAGTAGGCGGCCACATACCGAATCAACTGCCGCACGGTCATCCAGTCTATGAGCTGGCCCTCCTGGTGGACGTACCCGATCCTGCCAAGCTCGGTTGGCCCCAGCTTGCCCGCCTCACGGCCAAAGGTCGTACACGTGCCTGCGTCAGGCAGGTACAGCCCGATGATGTGACGGAGCAGCGTACTCTTGCCTGCAGCATTGGCTCCAAGCAGGCCGACGATCCTGCCTGGCGCCAGGTCCAGGCTGACTTGGTCAAGGGCCTGCTTGTCCTTGAACCGCTTGGAAAGCCCCCGGATCTCGACAATGGGTGTCTCGCTACTCATGGCTGCCTCTCCTTGTCCTTGAGCTGTATCGCTTGAACAGGTCGCTGACTAAGGCCACGACCTGGTCCTCAGGCACATCCAACTGCACGGCTGCTGCCACGGCCCTGCCTACAATCCCATCGAGCATCTGGGCCTTCGTCCGCCGCCTGCGGTCCTGGGGCAGCCCCGCCACAAAGAGCCCGATGCCCCGCCTTCGCTCAAGCAGCCCTTCCGCCTCCAGCAGAGAATAGGCCTTGCTGATGGTCATGGGGTTGACCTTCAGCTCCTCAGACAGGTCCCGCACGGTCGTGAGCTGGTCGCCCTCCTTGAGCTGGCCCGCCATGATCCGGTGCCTGACCTGGTCGATCACCTGCCTGTAGATCGGCACGCCACTGTGATGGTCAATCTGAAGCAACATAGCTCATTCAACTCCTAGCATATTACTACACTAATACACCTGCAATAGAAGGCAATCAACAGGAAAATGGCGAGTCGCAGCAAGAAGTTGCAGGTCTTGAGCTGTGAGCTATGAGCTGTGCGTTGGGCAGGAACCAGAAGACAGTGCGGGGTCACATCTTCTTTTACCACTTTGGCCACCACCGCTTCCTCGGGCGGTCAAGCCCAGGCCGGTCAAACTGGCAAATGAAGACGTGACCCCACTCCACTCATCTTTGCATTGAAATGCCCGCTCTCACACGGTATGCTCTACTCGGATCTACATGACGAGAATCGGATCTTCTGTTGTCGAGAGGCCATGGCATGACAAGCGCATCGCCAAATGTCATTGCGGACTGCGTGCAAGCCCTTGTGCCTGCCAGCCGTCGGCGTAGCTGTGTGATGCCCTTGGCGGGAGTAGAGCTGTAATGGCGCAGAGGGAGTATCGTACTCGCGTTGTACGGATAGACCCGATACTCGACCGCCTGGGCTGGCGAACGAATCAGGGGCCTCTGCTCGGACCCTATCGGATTGACGAGTATGAGACGACCAGCGGGCCGGCAGATTACGCCCTCTGCCATGACAACCACGTCCTTGGCGTCGTAGAGGCCAAGCGGCTCTCGCTGGGACCCCAGAACGCCCTCACCCAGGCTGCGCGATACGCCCGAGGCATCACAGGCAACGTCTTCGACTTTGAGGGCCTGCATGTCCCATTCCTCTACTCGACCAACGGAGAGGTCATCTGGTTCCACGATGTTCGCCACCCCTTGAACCGTCCCGCCGGGTGGCCTGTTTCCATTCCCCGGCTGCCATGCTCGAGATGCTGGACCGGGACTTCGAGGCCGCGTGTCGCAGACTTCAGGACACGCCCAATGACCACCCTCGGCTGCGGCCGTACCAGATCGAGGCCAACACCGCCACGAGAAGGCCATCGCCGACCCGCAAGCGTGAGATGCTGCTGGCCATGGCCACCGGGCACAGGCAAGACCTTCACGCTGGTCAACCAGATCTATCGGCTGATGAAGTCCGGCGTCGCCCGCCGAGTGCTCTTCCTGGTGGACCGCCGAGCCCTGGCCGCCCAGGCCGTTCGGGCCTTCAAGAGCTTCGAGCCCGAGCCGCCCTCAAGTTCGACCAGATCTACGAGCTCTACAGCCAGCGGTTCAAGCGGGAGGACTTTGACGAAGACGAGGGCTTCGATCCCACGGTCCTGCCCGCCAAGTACCTGCTCGACCCAAAGCCGGGCCACGCCTTCGTCTACGTCTGCACCATCCAGCGCATGGCCATGAACCTGTTCGGACGACAGGCGGCGGCCGCTGCCTTCGGCGAACTGGAGGCCGGCGACGAGGACGCGGACAGACTCGACATCCCCATCCACGCCTTCGACCTCGTCATTGCCGACGAGTGCCATCGCGGCTACACCAGCCAAGAACTGTCCGTCTGGCGCGACACGCTCAACCACTTCGACGCCATCCGCATCGGCCTGACTGCCACGCCTGCCGCCCACACCACCAGCTACTTCCGTGAGGTCGTCTTCCGCTACGAGTACGAGCGGGCCGTGCGCGAGGGCTATCTTGGTCGACTACGACGTCGTGAAGGTCAAGTCCGACGTCCGACTCAAGGGCATCTTCCTCACGGAAGGCGAGCAGGTCGGCGTGGTCGATGGACAGACCGGCGCAGAGCATCTGGATCCGATGGAAGACGAGCGGCACTTCGAGTCCGAGGAAGTGGTGCGGGAGCGATGCGTCACCTCGCCCGACTCCAACCGCAAGATCGTCGAGGCCCTGCGAGACCACTGCCTGCAACACGAGCAGGAGTACGGTCGTTTCCCCAAGACCCTCATCTTCGCGGCCAACGACCTGCCGCACATCTCCCACGCCGACCAACTCGTGTCGATCTGCCGCGACGTCTTCGGCCGCGGCGACGCCTTCGTCCAGAAGATCACGGGCCGCGTGGACCGCCCGCTCCAGCGCATCCGCGAGTTCCGCAACCGCCAGAACCCGGGCATCGTGGTCTCCGTGGACCTCATGTCCACCGGCGTGGACATCCCCGACCTGGAGATCATCGTCTTCCTCCGCCCGGTCCAGTCCCGCATCCTGTTCGAGCAGATGCTCGGCCGTGGCACGCGCAAGGGCGAGAGGTACCCCGACAAGTCGCACTTCACCGTCTTCGACTGCTTTGGCGGCACGCTCATTGAGCGGTTCAAGCAGGCTACTGCCATTACTGCCGAGGCCCCGGTCGGCCCCTCGCGGACCATCGTCGAGATCATCGACGACATCTGGAACAACCGCGACCGCCAGTACAACATCCGCTGCCTCGTCAAGCGGCTCCATCGCATCGACAAGGGATATGGACGGCGAGGCCCGCGACATGTTCAAGGCCTTCATCCCCGATGGCGACATGGCCGACTATGCCAAGGACATTGCCGGACCGGCTGACGCGGGACTTCACGGGAACCATGAGACTCCTACTGGACAAGGCCTTCCAGGACCTGCTCGTCAAATACCCTCGCAAGAGAGACACCTTCATCGTCGCCCTCGGGACACAGGACACGGTGACCACCGAGTGGCTCATCCGCGACGGTGATGGAAAGGCACTCAAGCCCGAGGACTACCTGGCCATGTTTGCCCGGTTCGTCAAGGAGAACCCGGCCAAGATCGAGGCCATCCGCATCCTGCTCGACCGGCCGCGGGAGTGGGGCACAGTGGCCTTGACTGAGCTCCGGACCAGGCTGGTCCAGACCCGCCAGCGGATTCACCCCAGGGTGCTCGAAAAGGCCCACGAAGTCCACTACCACAAGGCCCTGGTGGACATCATCAGCATGGTCAAGCACGCGGCGCACGAAGAAGAGCCACTGCTGACCGCCCAGGAGCGAGTGGCCCGTGCCGTTGACAAGCTCACGGCCGGCAAGACGTTCACGCCAGCCCAGCAGGCCTGGCTGGACCGCATCCGCGTGCATCTAGAAGCGAATCTCTCCATCGGCCAAGCCGACTTTGACGACCTGCCGGTCTTTGCCCGGCATGGCGGGTGGGTGAAGGCGGACAAGGACTTCGGCGGGAAGCTCGTGCAGTTCCTGTGTGAAGTGAACGAAGCGATTGCAGCATAGATGCCAGGAGAAAGACAATGAAGAGAACGATAAGACTCAAATGTCCGTCTTGCACCAAAACCTCCAACTACCTGAAGTTGGGCTCCGAAAACCTTTTTACCTGCGCCGCTGGGCACAGGTTCAAGACGGTTGGATGTGACAACACCATTGAGAACGGCCTGTTTGATCTTGAGGCGATGACCGAGCATGAAGGATGCCCCAAAGGAAAGATGTTTCACGTCTTTGGTGAGGCATGACCGACATCGTTCAAAAACTCTGGGGCTTCTGCCACACCCTCCGCCACGACGGCGTGGACTACGGCGACTACATCGAGCAGATCACCTACCTGCTCTTCCTCAAGATGGCCGACGAACGGGGTATCAAGCTCAATGCCCTCACGTACAAGGATGCCCGTGGGAAGGAGGTCGAATGTGATTGCTCGTGGCCGACACTGGCTGCGCAGTCCGGCATGGTCCTGCTCGAACACTATGGCCAGGTCATCAACTGCCTGGGCAGGCAGACGGGCATCCTCGGCGACATCTACGCCAAGAGCCAGAACCGCTTCAACAACCCGGTCAACCTCAAGCGGCTCATCGGCCTGATCGACGAGACCGACTGGACCAGCCTGGACGTGGACGTGAAGGCCGCAGGCCTACGAGGGCCTGCTGGAGAAGGCGGCCAGCGAGGGCAAGAAGGGCGCTGGAGCAATACTTCACGCCGCGGGTGCTGATCCAGTCCATCGTCCGCTGCATGAAGCCCGATCCCCGGGTCCGGCCGGACTTCACCATCTGCGACCCGGCCTGCGGCACCGGCGGCTTCCTCGTGGCCGCCTACGAATGGCTGATGGAACAGACCAAGGGCGGTGCCTCGACCGGGACGTGGTCCGCAGGATCAAGAAGAACGCCTATCGTGGCCAGGAACTGGTCGATCGGCCCCGACGGCTGGCCCTGATGAACCTCTATCTCCACGGTATCGAGCCGAAGATCGTCCTGGGCGACACGATCTACGAAGCCCCGTCCTCGCGATCGCTTCGACGTGATCCTCACCAATCCGCCCTTCGGCACCAAGGGTGCGAACCAGGCCCCGAACCGCGACGACTTCACCATCGAGACCAGCAACAAGCAGCTCAACTTCGTCCAGCACGTCCTCACCGTCCTCAAGCCCGGCGGCCGTGCCGCGATGGTGCTGCCGGACAACTGCCTGTTCGAGGGCAAGGCGGGCGAGGTCTTCGAGATCCTCATGCAGGACTGCACCCTGCACACCGTCCTGCGCCTGCCGCGCGGCACGTTCACGCCCTACAGCCAGGGCGTGAAGGCCAACGTGATCTTCTTCCAGAAGGGCCGGCCCACCGAGCATGTCTGGATCTTCGACGCCCGCTCCAACGTGCCCGGCATCACCAAGAAGGACCGCCCGCTCTCGCCGCAACACTTCGCCGAGTTCGAGGCCGCCTACGGCAAAGACCCCAACGGCCTGGGCAAACGCACTGATCTGGGCGAGACCGGCCGCTTCCGCAAATTCCACATCAGCGAGATCAAGGAACGCGGCTACAAGCTCGACATCACCTGGCTCAAGGACGAATCCCTCGAAGACAGCGACGAGCTGCCCGAGCCGCAGGACCTCGCTGGCGAGGCCATCACCGAGCTCGAAGCGGTGGTGGATGACCTCCGCGAGATCGTGGAATTGCTGGAGAAAGAGGAGGGCGAGGAGAAATGAAGCTAGTGTCAAGGAGACCAACTGCGCGCCGCCAGGCTGGTCTCGCCGGTTACGCACCGTTCCTGGCGGCTGTGAAGAACCGCATCCGTGCCGCGCAGGTGCGGGCCACGCTTTCGGCCAACGCGGAACTCATCCACCTCTACTGGGACATAGGCCGGGCCATCGCTGTCATGCAGAAGAAGGAAGGCTGGGGCGCTGGCGTCATTCCGCGTCTGGCGAGGGACATCGCCAACGATATGCCGGAGGCAAAGGGGTTTTCGGAGCGGAACATCAAACTGATGACCCAGTTCGCCTCTGAGTATCCAGACCTTCTGCCAATTGGGCAACCGGTTGTTGCCCAAACGGCCGGCAGGATGGTTGTTGAGCCAATTGGGCAACCAGTGGTTGCCCAATTGCCACCCGCCGCAACTGTGCCGCAAACTGCGGCAGAATCAGCCAGCGGAGATGACTTCGCAATTCTGCAGCAGCTTGCTGCAAGAATACCCTGGACCCACCACATCCTGCTCATCCAGAAGGTCAAGGACCTCCACGCCAGGCTCTGGTATGTACGGCAGACCATCGAGCACGGCTGGTCACGGAACGTCCTTGCCCTCCAGATCGATGGCCGTGCCTATGAGCGGCGAGGCAAGGCGGTCCACAACTTCCGCGCCACCCTGCCCCCGCCACAGTCCGACCTTGCCGAGCAAGTGCTGAAGGACCCCTACATCTTTGACTTCCTCACCCTCGCCGAGCCATTCCGTGAGCGGGAGCTGGAGCTGGCCCTGCTCGACCAGGTCCAGAGGTTCCTGTTGGAGCTCGGCCAGGGCTTTGCCTTTGTAGGACGCCAATACCACTTCGAGGTCGCAGAGGATGACTTCTACCTCGATCTTCTCTTCTACCACCTGCGGTTGCGGTGCTTCGTGGTCGTGGACCTGAAGCGAGGATCGTTCAAGGCCGAGTATGCGGGGAAGATGAATTTCTACTGCAATGTGGTAGACGACCGCCTCCGCCACGCCGACGACAAGCCCACCATCGGCCTCATCCTCTGCCAGGACAAGAAGCGGATCATTGCCGAGTACGCGCTCAAGGGAGTGAAGAAGGCCATCGGCGTGTCCGAATACCAGCTCACCCGTGCGCTGCCCAAGGAACTCCGCTCCAGCCTACCTACCGTTGAGGAAATGGAGGCGGAGCTCACCCGGCTCACCAGGCCGAAGGCCCCGGCGAAACGGAGGAAGAGATGAGCGAGGGGCTGCCGAAAGGGTGGGAGATTGTGTCCGTGGCTGAAGTCATCGAAGACTTCCAGCCCGGCTTTGCCTCAGGCGAGAAGACCGTCGAGGGTGGCGTCGCGCACCTGCGCATGAACAACATCGGTCTGCGCGGCGACCTCGTGCTCGACCTTGTTCGCACTGTTCCAGAGAAGCTGGCGAAACCGCACCACGACCTGCGACCAGGCGATGTGCTTGTCTGTACAACCAACAGCGGCAAGCTGGTTGGCAAGTGCGCCTACTTCGACCTGCCGGGCCGATATGCTTTCAGCAATCACTTGACCCGCCTCCGACCGAAGTCTGACATCATGGATGGAGGATTCCTTCGCTGGAACCTGTGGCTTCACTGGAAGCGTGGGCTGTTCGACGACAGATGCAAACATTGGGTCAACCAATCCACCATACCGAAGGATGTGCTGCTAGAGACTGGGATCGTCGTTCCTCCCCTCACCGAGCAGCGGCGGATCGTGGCAAAGCTGGGGACGCTGTTGGGCCGGGTGGTCGCCTGCCAGCAGCGGCTGGCGAAGGTACCGGCGATACTCAGACGCTTTCGGCAAGCCGTCCTCTCCGCCGCCTGCTCCGGTCGCCTCACCGCTGAGTGGCGGGAGGAGAATCCGGACACCGAACCAGCCGACGCCCTGCTTTGCCTAATGTGTGGCCAGGAAGCCAAGTATGCTCTCTGCGACAAAGCGTACGACACGCCTGCAGACTGGGCGTGGGTGCATTTCGGAGCACTCATCACGACGATCCGCGGTGGCTCAACGGTGCCTCCACAAAACGAGCCGACGGCCTACCCAGTGCTACGATCCAGCAGCGTCAGGCCGGGTTTCATTGACCTCGCGGATGTTCGATATGCACTCATGGAGGAGAGCCGGAATGAGGACAACTACCTTCGCGACGGAGACCTGTTATTCACGCGGCTGAGCGGAAGCCTGGAATACCTCGCCAACTGCGCGTTGGTGCGTTGCCTCGGGGACCGGCGCATCCAGTATCCAGACCGCATCTTCTGCGCTCGGCTCAAGGACCCTGCCATGGCTCCATACGTCGAGATTTGCTTTGCCAATCCCTCGTTGAGAGCGGAACTGACTGAAGGCGCCAAGTCCTCCGCCGGACATCAGCGAGTCTCCATCACGGACATCAGAGCACAACGGATGCCGCTGCCTCCGCTACCCGAACAACAGGAAATCGCCCGGCGAGTGGAGGGCCTGTTCGCACTGGCCGACCAGATTGAAGCCAGGCTGAATGCAGCACAGCGCCAGGTGGACTCGCTCACACCCTCGCTGCTGGCCAAGGCATTTCGTGGCGAACTCGTCCCCCAGGATCCCAATGACGAGCCGGCGGCTGCCTTGGTGGAGCGGGCCCGCCAATGTGCGGACCGCGGCTCCTCGCTGGAGAAGGAAGGTGGCCAGAGGAAGAGGTCGCGACCGCGGTCATCGCCTCGTCGCAGGGCTCCACGTCCTTGACTCTACCGCCCCCCCCCGGTAGAGCCGCCTCGCGGGGAAGGCACCGCTACGCGGGTCCAGTTCGATAGATCCCTCCGCTGCGTCCGCCTCTGGCGGACTCCGGTCGGGACGACAGTGTCGTGGTGGACGTGAGGACGCCAACCAGATGTCTAGCCAGCGGCCTGCATGCGGGGCGGGCCCATTCTGGGTGGCTGCCACATAGGCCGTTTTCCCCTTGACCCTGGCATTTCAGGCGGTAGGATCGACCCAACTTAGCCATTTAACCATTTAACTCTTTGACCATTTAACGACTAGCGAGGTGGCTATCCAGTCACCCATAAAAGAGGAGACGCGGCATGGCTCGACTACTGGAGAAGTACTCGATCGGGATGGGTGACAGGTTTGGGAGGCAGGGACAGGCACAACTGGAGGCCGTGATCCAGGCCAGGGCGATGGGGATCGAGCTCGTGCCGGTCTGGAACAAGTCGTTTCGGGAGCACAGCATCATCGGCACGACGCCGCCGGACACCCGCAAGGAGGCGGATGCAGCAGTCAAGGCCAAGGGACTCCCCGCCAGCTACTACGTGGACGCAGACCACATCAGCCTCAAGAACGTCGAGGGATTCCTGGCGGTCAGTGACTTCTTCACGATCGACGTGGCGGACTGCATCGGCAAGCCTGCAAGTGCGGAGGCGATCGAGGGCTTCGTCCAGAGCCACGCACACCTGAACAAACCGCTGAAGGTCCGCGGCTTTGACCAGGCTGTGACCATCAGCCCTGACAGCCTGCGCCAGGCTGCATCGAAATTCCTCTACGCAGTACAGCAGGCGGGACAGATCTATCGGCATATCGCCGCGGCCAAAGGCGAAGGCCAGTTCGTCACTGAGGTCTCGATGGACGAGTCCGATCAGGCACAGGGCCCTGCCGAGCTGCTGGTCATCCTCGCGGCCCTGGCTGCAGAAGGCGTGCCTGCACAGACCATCGCGCCCAAGTTCTCAGGCCGATTCAACAAGGGGGTGGACTACGTCGGCGACGTGGGCCAATTTAGCCGAGAGTTTACGCAGGACGTGGCAATCGTCGAGTTCGCCAAGAAGAAGTTCGACCTTCCCTCCAGCCTGAAGCTCAGTATCCACTCGGGCTCTGACAAGTTCTCGATCTATCCGGCAGTCAGCAAGGCCTTGAAGACCTTCAAGGCAGGCGTGCATCTCAAGACTGCAGGGACGACCTGGCTGGAGGAGCTTGCGGGTCTGGCTGAGGCGGGAGACGAAGGCTTGGCCATTGGCAAGGAGATCTACGCCAAGGCACTGGGGCAATTCGAGGTCCTCTGCGCACCCTATGCGACGGTCATCGACATAGACCAGTCCAAGCTGCCCTCTCCCCAGGAGGTCAACACGTGGAACAGCGTCACCTTTGTGGCGGCACTCAGACATGATCAGTCCTGCCCGGCATTCAATCCGCATCTTCGGCAGCTCCTTCACGTGGGCTACAAGGTGGCCGCAGATATGGGTGAGCGGTTTCTAAAGACCGTGGACAGGCATGAGGCGATCATCGGGCGTGCGGTCACTGCCAATCTCCTCGACCGCCACATCCGGAAGGTGTTTCCGGTGTAGAGAGCATGGCGTCTTTTAAGAAGACACCGGGCTTCAGATGGACCCTGTCATCCTGAACGGAGTGAAGGATCTCCCTCCCAAACAGATGAGATCAGCCGCGATACTGGCTAGCCCTCTCGTCAGATGTAGAGATCCTTCGCCGATGGCTCAGGATGACCCAGGGCAGACGTGTTCTCTTCCCCATACTGCCCGGCTAGCGGCTGAGGGCTCGCAGAAACGCTCTAAAAGGGCCGGCCTACAGGCCCTTGCTCCGCTATCCACGGTTACTGAAGAGGTCAAATTTGAAGGAGGAAAGATTCTCAGCCTCGGTTTTGATAACTACGACATTCCTCGTTTCTCATGGCTCCCGAAACTTGATTGCGTGATTCTCGAGCGTAATGATAAGCCCCCAAGAGGAGGTGGTGAACCGGCAATTGTACCTGTTGGTGCGGTGATAGCCAACGCCATTTTTGATGCAACCGGTGCCAGATTATTCCGGACACCAATGACTCCGGAAAGAGTTCTTGAAGCGTTAAAAAAAGTATAACAGCAGAACAGCATAAACCTATAAAATGTAGCCGTAAGAGACGCAATTGATTTTCAATAAGTTCATCTTCAAATAAAAAAAAGGTCAGTATATTCTGACCTTTTATGGTTCGCATAGAAAGCTATTTTACCAGAGTATGCTTGTTGTAGATCATCATCAGGTCAGCAAGCGCCGGCTGTTTTGCATGTGCGGTTTCAGTTTCGCACACTGCTTCAGATTTCATTGTACTGTCGGGGCCGGAAGCTCCATCTTTTGCAGATGAATCACAGCAGGTGGCAGCTTTCATTCTCAAAGTTACTTCCACGGGTTTTTCAGTATTAACGACTCTGGCAAGACGTCCTTCAACAGATATTTTGGTTCCCTGGAGTTCCATAGGGAATTTTGGATTGTTTTCACCTGCAGAAACACAAAGCATAATATCAGGATTCTCACCAACGATGAACATCTTTTTCCCCGTACAGGGACAAACATGCACAACTTTACCTTCAACTTTAATATCCTTGCCAATATAATTCCCGGGATTCCCGACCAGCGTGGCAAATTGAATATCCAATGTCTGAACTGTTCCGGAAACCTCTTTACCGGACTTGTTACCGCACGATGTAAGTATCAAAGCTGCAATTGCTATAGGAAGGATTCTTTTAGTCAACATAATAAAATAGTTATTAATGGTTTACTGATAGTAATTTAAGCATGCAATTATAATAATTTTCTACCGGAAAGGGTATAAAAATTGTCATCATACCTCAGTTTCAGACAAATTTCTTAAAAATACTTAAAATTTAATCTGAATATTATGGAATATCTACCTTTGATAAATTATCTATAATAATAAGTATAGCAACCAAAAAAATATTAAAATGAAAAATGTAAAGAATCTTCAGATCGCATTATCAGCAATGGTAATTTTTGCTTTTCTGCTCATGCCTTTCTCGCTGAATGCCCAGAATGGTAAAGCTAATTTCTCGGGTACATGGGCAATAAATGCTGAAAAGAGCAATTTCGGACAAGGACAGGGTCAGGCTACTCAGAGACAAGGCCAGGGACAGGGTCAGAGGATGGGCGGGTTTGGCGGCGGAAATATCGTTGCAAAACAGGAAGCCAATCTTCTTACAGTTGAACGTACCCGGACCAATCAGAGCGGTGAAAAAATAAAGACTGAAACAAAGTACACCCTCGACGGCAATGAATGCGTAAATAAGTCAGGCAGAGGCGAAAGCAAATCAACCGCAACATGGTCTGCTGACGGCAAAACACTTAAAATTGCCACCAACAGTACATTCAATGTAAATGGCGAATCAAGAAAAATGAGCTCTACCGAAGAGATGGTCTCTTAATGATGCCAATACCCTTTCGGTTAAAACAACCAGAGTATCACAGAACGGCGACAGGGTAACAACAGCAGTCTACGATAAGAAATAGTAAATCGTAAATTTATTATTTGGAGAAGGGTTCAAAGCGAACCCTTTTTGAATTTTTCAGGATTTTCAGGAACAGTAAGGTAAAGTAATATCCCGGGTTCCAGCCCCTTTTCGATTATAACATCCTTCTCATTCGAATCTCCGAGAACAACAGGTCTTTTATCCCCGCTTCTGGTATAAACAAACTGGACACCGTCGCTACCTGTATGAACACATTCAGTCGGGATATAAATAACATCCTTATATTCCCGGATAAGGATCTTATTATTTGTTGTCATTGAAGGTCTTAGATTAGAATCTGTACCTTCGATCTTAATCAGAACCTCGAAGACTTTTGTGTCGCTGTTCGGAAGTTTTTCGCCGATATTTGCTTTGCTGAAAACGTTACCGGTAAAGTTTTTTAAAGGAAAAGCATCAACCGTTATAAGGACATGCTGGCCGCTCTGTATTTTTGTAACCTCAACCTCACTGACAAATACTTTGGAGATCATTGATGAGAAATCAGGAAGAGTGGCTACAACCCGGTCAACAGGATTGATCATTGACCCTACCTTTCTCTTGTTTCCATGCCTTTCACGTTTATAGATTATCATACCTGAAGCGGGTGCCGTTATCGTAAAACCTGCAAGTACCTCTTCATAATCCCTTATTCTCCTTTCGTATCTGCTGATATACCATCGTAGATTTTTAACATTGACATTTGTCTGAGCTGTCCTGAGTGTATAGCTTCTTTCAGCTGTTCCAGCACTCTCTGAGACTGATCCAGGTTTATCTCGGCCTGCCTGAGGGTTGTCGGTGGCTCATACTTTGAGTTGCGAAGGGTGATCGCAGCTTCGTCGACAGTATGAACCTGATTACTGATCTGGTCCCTGATATTGTTCATTGTAATAGCTGTGTCGAGCAAACTCATTTCAAGGTTCGACTGCAGTGTGGTCAGCCTTTCCCTGGTATCTTTCAGTATGTTTTCAAGCTCTGTTCTGTCAAGGGTTGCAACATAATCACCCTCTTTTACTTCAGTGCCTTCAGGTATAAGGTCAGTAATTTTTATATTGGTTGACCGGACATCTCTCCCCTGAGTAAATTCAGGACCCTTAATATCTATCGAATTTTCAGCGATTAATTCACCTGTAGCTGTTACTGTTATTTCAAAATTACCTTTATTGACCCCGGCAAATATTCCGGTGGTATCTTTCTTTGAGGTGAGTTTATTGAAAACAATCAGCGCAATTAAAGTTATCAGGACAATAATACCTGTTGTGACAATTGTTCTTTTCATTACTTAATCAACCGAGTCAAATTTTCAATACCGATTGTGATGGATCCCTTCAGTCCTTCTGATTCACTTTTAAGTGTAATTATCCCTTTTGCTCCTTTTTCAGCGGCAACGATTACAAGACACATTCCATTAAATGCCTTTTTTGTACTTGACTGAAAAGATTCATGACTTGCAGCATCTCCGTTGTCGGTTGCAACAATTTTACCATTACCTGTTATGCTGAAATTAAGCTGGTTATTACTTCGGGGAACGAGAAGCATATTTTTGTCCTCGATCCTTACTGTGACATAAATGAGGTCTTTGCCGTCAGCAGTTACGGCAGGACGATCGGCAGACATTGAAAGCTGGCTGGCTTTGCCGGTAGTCTTCATGATATCCTCTGCCCATTTCACTCCGTTTTTGTAAGCAACTACTTTTAATTCGCCGGGCTGATAAACGACATCATCCCATCTGAGGCGATATTCATACTGTCCTTTCTTTTTCCTTCCGAGGGATTTCCCGTTCAGGAAGAGTTCTGCTTCATCCCCTGAAGTATAAACATGTACAGGAGTGACGAGTCCTTTCTTTCGGCCAGTTCCAGTGAGGAAGTATATGCGCCATTGGCAGGTCGGGTCTCCACTTTGACTGGTAGAGATAGTACCGGTCTTTTTTAAAACCTGCAAGGTCCATAATTCCGAAATAACTGCTTCTTGAAGGTACTTCTGTAACACCTTGTGCATCAAGCATATGCATTATCTCCTTATATCTTCTTGTCTCAGGAGTCAAACTGGTAAGGTCACCATAAAAGGGACTTGGCTCGCCAAGATAGTCAAAGCCTGTCCAGACGAACTCACCGAAAACTGCCGGATATTTATCCTGCAATGTCCACTGCTGGTCAGGGGTGCTTCCCCAGCTCGGACTTGCAAGGTCATAAGAAGATATCTGGAAAATACCTTTCCCGGGAAGATTATTGTCAAGATCACCCTCAACAACCGGGAAAAAATATTCTCCTCTTGAGCTTACAGTGGAAGCAGATTCGCTGGAATGGAAAGGTAAATTTTTATTATCCTCCAGTGCAAAAAACGCATCATATCTCTGGAGCCGGTAATTTATGCCGAATACGTCAAGGGTTTTCTGGAACCCGTCTGTACCTGAAAAATCATGGTCACAGCCTGAAGTTACAGGACGTGTATTATCTTCCGATTTTACAATTGTCCTCAGACTTTCAGATAATGCAGGATTATTCTGGTCAGGGACTTCATTGCCGATGCTCCAGAGGATCACTGACGGATGGTTACGGTCACGGCGAACCATTGCTTTAAGATCCTCAACATGCCATGCATAAAAAAGTTTATTATAATCAAAACGTTTCTTTGGAGTTTTCCATGCGTCAAATGCCTCATCCTCAACTAGAAACCCCATTTTGTCGCAAAGATCCAACAACTCGGGTGCAGGAGGATTATGACTCGTTCTGATGGCATTACATCCCATTTCCCTCAGTATCTCAAGCTGGCGCTCTGCTGCCCGTATGTTGAATGCAGCACCAAGAGCTCCCAGATCATGGTGGTTGCAGACACCCCTGATCTCGACTCTTTTCCCGTTAAGCAGGAATCCATCACGAGAAGTGAGTTCAGAGTTCTGAAACCAAAGTTAATTTCATAACTGTCGACTTTATCTGTTCCCAGAGAGACCGTCACTACCGTTCTGTAAAGCTCCGGATCATTAATATCCCAGAAGTACAGGTTCCTTAACTATAATATCGTACTGAAACTATGCTTATCCATTTCCATGAGTGTTGCTGTTGCAGGTGTGGATTCTGCTACCGGATAAGCAGAGGAAACCAGCATCTCATTCAGCTTAAATATTTCAGTTTTTACGGTGACCGGAATTGGTCCGTTAAGATGACTTTCAACCTCCGCATTTACACTTACAGTTCCCTTTTCCTTATTAATCTCAGGTGTTGTGCAGAAAACGCCATAATGAGCTATATGCACCTGCCGGGTTTTTACCAGCCAGACGTTTCGGTATATCCCTGCTCCGGGGTACCACCTGGAGTCCCATTTTTTCGTGTCGAGCCTTACAGCAATTATATTCTCACCTCCGATTTTAATATATGGTGTCAGGTCAAGCCTGAAGGAGGTGTATCCATAGGGCCATTCTCCAACAAACTTGCCGTTGAGCCAGACCTTTGAGTAGGCCATAGCTCCGTCGAAATCGATATAAAACCGATTGTCCTTATCAGACTCATTTACAGTAAAATGCTTCCGATACCATCCAATACCTTTCCATGGTAACAACGCGGTAAAGTTTTCGAGAGTATCGCTGAAGGGACCTTCGATAGCCCAGTCGTGGGGCAGATCAACAGTGCGCCATGTATTGTCGGCAAATGATGGCATTTCCAATCCTGCAGGTTCTTTGTCTGTATTGACAGGGTCTTCAGAAGAATTAAAATTCTTAATGAATTTCCAGTTATCGTTAAACGATTCACGTGAACGTGGAGACTTCTGGGCAGGCAAAGTAACATTATAACAGAGAGTTATGACCACCATCAATATTAATTTGTATAGAGTTTCTTTCATTTTACGAATGGTTTGAATATTTTTCTAAAGTAATTGAATCAATCGAGAAAATAAATGTTGCGAATGAATTAATTAATGTTTATCCCGGATCACTTCTTTAATAACTCGAGTACTGCTGCTTCTATCTGCTGATCGCGCCCTGAAGAGAGAATATCCGGATTGTTGATGACCCTGATGTCAGGTTCCATCTGATTGTTTTCGCAGAATTTCCCGTCAGGTGTGCGCCACCCTCCCATAGGGATTCCGAAATAGAGGGTCGGATCGATCTGAGTTTCCCACCAGACAAAAGTCCCGGTCCCGGGTATTGGCATACCAAGAGTTTTTCCACTCCTTTCAATTTATAAGCGACAGGAAACAGATGGGCGTCGGAATAATTACTTTCACCAATCAGCACAATGGACGGTTTTATCCATTTATCATATGGTTCATAACCGACATACTGTCCATGTGGAATTATATCGATATATTTTTTACCGCTCAGGAAATCAGAAAGTTGTTCATGAATATTTCCACCTCCATTAAAACGTGTGTCCACAATAATAGCTTCTTTGCCGACATTTCGGCCAAGAGCCTTCAAATACGGTTCTGATGCTGGCGTCATTCATCGACTGTACATGAACATATCCGATTTTTCCTTCAGAAAGTTTTTCAACCTCCAGACGTCTGTTTTTTCACCCAGCGCTTATAAAGAAATTCATTTTCTTCGCCCGATGAAACAGGTTTTACACTTTCTTCCCAACGTTTGTTTGTTGAAGGATCATAAACTGACAACAGGGTCAGGCTGCCTGACTTGTGGTTAAGCAATTGGTAAAAATCAATCGAGTCGGCAGACTGTCCGTCAATTTTTTCAATTATAGTACCGGCCTTGATTTTCGATGAAGCTTTATCCGCCGGACCACCTTCGATCACTTCCGCTATATTCAGCCCTTTCCCGGTGTAATTGTAATCGTAAAAAAGTCCGAGGGTGGCTGTTCTGTCAGAATTAGGTTTGTTGATCCGGTATCCGCTTCCTGTATGTGATGCATTTAACTCACCCAGCATCTCGCTGAGCATTTCGGCAAAATCATAATTGTTATTGATGAAGGGGAGAAATTTTTTATATGTCTGGTAATAAAAGTCCCAGTCTATGCCATGAAGATCTTCCACATAGAATTTCTGTTTTCAGCTGGCGCCAGGCATGGTCGAAAATATAATTCTTCTCGGCAGTCTCGTCGATTAACATCTCACCACTGACTTTAAGTGTTTCATTCTTACCTGATTCCTTTCAACTTTCATAGTCTTTCCATCTGCCAGCAGGAAAATAAACTTGCCACCGGGGGAGATCTCCATACTTGCATTATTGATCCCCGAGTTTGGCCAGAAGTTTTGTTTCTTTTGTACGAAGCTCAGTTACCCACAGATCATTGCCTTTATCGAACCTCGTAAGATAGTACAGTTTTTCTCCGTCTATAGACAGAACCCAGTCGGAAGCAGCAGAGGTATGAATTGTAAGTCGGCTTTTGCGTTCTGTAAGGTTTGTCCAGTCGATAACAATTTCTTTTTTCAGAGAATCTTTTTCTGTCTTTGCCTCAGGAGTATTCTTTACTTTTTTATCAGCAGATTTCGCCTTCTCTTCTGCCTTTTTTCTCTTTTTCATCTTTTGCTTCCTTTTCTTTCAGCAGGGCAAAATCTTCCTTCGTAAGGTTGAAGCGGTCAAAAGATTCTCTGGAAAAGAACAGTGCATAGACATCCCCGGTGACAGGATCACCGCTTTGCTGACGTGCCCCTTCCCTGTTGGAACCCCAGATCATTACTTTCCCGTCCAATACCCATTTCGGTGTAAAATCGTCATATCCGCTTAGTGTCAGGTTATGAATTTCACTTTTCCCATCAGAAGCAACCAGGCCCACTTCCGGAGACATTATGCGTTCAGGATAGCCAAATTGAACAAGAAACCATTTCCCGTCGGGCGACCATCTGTAATACTGATCACCGTCGGCATAAGAATAATTTTTATCTGCTGTCATAATTGTACGTACCTGCTTCGAGGCGAGGTTGACGACCCGGAGTACCACCCGGTTCTCGAGGTATGCAACTTCTTTTCCATCCGGAGAGAATGCCGGCTGATACTCTTCAGCCGCAGACGCAATTACAGATTCTTCCTTCAATACTGTTGATGCGTAGAAATATGGCTCTTCCTTCCGGATTATTGCTTTGGTATATACATTCCAGTTATTGTCTTTCTCAGCTGCATATACAAGCGTACGTCCGTCGGGACTGAAGCTTACACTGCGTTCCTGCCAGGGCGTATTGGTTATCCGTTTGGTAATACCACCTTCCATGCTGGTTACAAATATCTCACCACGGCAGACATATGCAAACTCTTTACCGGTGGGCGATAATCTGGCCTCTGAAAAGTACTCGCTGACCGGCACATATTTTTCTACAGGTGTGCGTCCGTCATTTGAAATTATTATGTCTATTTTTTTTGGTGTATTACCGGGTTTCAGGGTATAAACTTCGCCATCATAGCTGAAGCATAGTGTGTTATCGGAAGCCAGACTCAGAAAACGGACTGGATTTTTAGTAAAACTGGTAAGTGGTTCGTTTTTTAAAGGATCTGCCAGCGAGCTCTTAAATATATTGAATGAACCGTTTTGCTCGCTCAGATAATAGAAATCATTATTATTTGAATCAAAGACAGGGTTACGGTCTTCCCCGTTAAATTGTGTCAGTTGTGAATATTTCTTCTCCCTGAGATCGTATACCCATATATCGTGAGTGATCGACGAGGTATGGTGTTTTCTCCAGAGATTCTCGTAACCTTTAATGTCATGGAAGATCAGTTTGTCACCTGTTATGTTGATAGCTGCATCAAGTGCAGGAGTCGGAAGAACCATTGAAACTTTTCCTCCTGTAACAGGTACGCTGTATAGCTCGCTGATCAATGATACCGGAAATTGTGCATTTGTCGCAAGATCCTGTCTGTAAGCTGAAAACAGTACTGAATTGTTATCTGCAGTGAAGCAGGATGGCAATTCGTTCCCCGAATAAAAAGTAAGACGTTTACCCTCACCGCCGGAGGACGGAATGACAAAGACATCGAAATTTCCATACCGATCAGAAGCAAAAGCGATGCTCTTACCGTCCCTGCTCCATCGGGGAGAAAATTCGTACGATTCGCTGATTGTCAAAGGAACTGCCTTTCCTCCGTCAGCCGGAACCGAATAAATATCACCTTTATAAGTGAATAGTATTGCTTTGCCATCAGGGGATATTGCAGTATAGCGAAGCCAAAGGTGTTAGTCCAAACACTGTTATAGTCAACATTATAGCTATAAAAACAGTCCAGATATTTTTCATATACTCATTGTTTTATTGATAAACAGTTGGTAAAGGTAATAATCTTGTCACTGTTTTACGATTTATTACCAGTCCCGTCACGGGGGCTTTTACTTTTAAAAATTGACTTTGGCTTGTACAAAGTTTAACTTTTATATTAATGAAAGAAAAGATAAATAAATTTTTAGGTGATAATATATAGGGATACTTTTTAATTTTGAATTTGAAACGATGAAATAAAAAATAAGATAAATAAAATGAAAGCTGATAAATTATTAAAATCCTTGCCCGGTTTGCAGTTCTGCTTATGATAACTACAAATTTAATTATTGCGCAGGTGAAAGAAAAGCCACAAAAATGTATTATGGTATTCGGATCTCATGCCGATGATGTTGAATCTATGGCAGGCGGAACATTTGCAAAGTACATAACTGAAGGCTATCAGGGCGTTTATGTCTGTGTGATGAATAACCTAGCAGGATGTGCAATTGAAGGAGTAGGAGGCGGTACAAGTAAAGGAGATAATCCAGGTTCGGTATCGGTTTTCTCGGTTTCGAATTCACCCCTTAATTATCCGGCAGATGCGCTGGAAACACAACAGATCCGACAAGAAGAAGGATTAGAGGCTGCAAAAGTCTTCGGGGCAGTAACGGTTTTTTTGGATTTTTGTGAACCGGAAATATGGTTAGGACGGAAACTAATAATATATGGGACAGAAGAGTTCTAAAAATTTAGTCCTCCAGGCAGAAGGCAGGTGAGTCTTGCCACAC
>CAWHBY010000003.1:0-223787 GCA_963827855.1 uncultured Phycisphaerae bacterium | reverse complement strand
CAGATCGACGGGCTTCGTGCCGTCGCGGTGCTCAGCGTCGTGGCCTTTCATCTCGGCGTGCCCGGCATCCGCGGCGGCTTCATCGGCGTCGATATCTTCTTCGTGATCTCGGGCTATCTCATCACCGCCATCATCACGCGCGAGATCGCGTCCGGCACCTTCTCGCTGGCCGACTTCTATGTCCGGCGCATCCGCCGCATTCTGCCCGCCCTTGTGCTGGTCCTCGGCGTCGTCACCGGGCTCGCGGTCCTCCTGCTGTTTCCGGGCGAACTCACGGACTATGCCAAGAGCCTCGTTGCGGCGCTGTTCTTCGTGTCCAACCTCTACTTCCTGTCCAAGGCGCAGTATTTCGGCGGTGCGGCCGACAGCATGCCGCTGCTGCACACCTGGTCGCTGGCGATCGAGGAGCAGTTCTACCTGTTCTTCCCTGTCGGCCTCATGCTGGTGGCGCGCTTGCCTTGGCTGTGGGCACGCTTGCGCTTCGTCATCGCCGCGGTTGCGCTCGCTTCCTTCGCTGTCTCAGTGGTGCTGGTCGCCGTCCATCAGGAGCTGGGCTTCTATCTGCTGGTCTCGCGCGCCTGGGAGCTGAGCGCCGGGGCGCTGCTTGCCGTCGGCTTCGTGCCGGCGCTCCGCCACCGGCTGCTGGCCGAATTGCTCGGGCTGGCGGGACTCGCTGTCATCGCCGCGGCCGTCCTCTTCTATCACAGGGCGATCCACTTCCCCGGCCTGCTCGCAGTTCCGCCGGTGGTGGCGGCGGTGGCGATCATCCATGCGGGAAGCCTGCCGGGCACTCTGGCCGGTCGCATGCTCGGTGCCCGGGCACTTGTGTTCATCGGAAAACTCTCCTACTCACTCTATCTCTGGCACTGGCCGCTCATCGTGTTCTGGCATCTCGGCACGGGCCGCCAACCGGATGTGCCGGCCATGGCGGGAATCTTCCTGACGTCGCTGGCGCTCTCCTACCTCAGCTGGCGTTTCGTGGAGACGCCGTTCCGCCGCAGCACGAGCCCGGTGGCGCGCCATCCGTGGGCTGCCGCAGGCCTGGCGGCGCTGCTGGTGCTGGGCTTTGCCTGGCCGTGCTGGACCGCCGGGGGCTGGCCATCGCGTTTCACGCCTGAACAGAACCGCACTGCTGCCTACCTTGCCTATGACGACAGCGAGATCTACCGGCGCGGCACCTGCTTCATCGACTCGCATGTCCAGGCCGCATCTGACTTCGACGCCGGGCGCTGCCTCGCGCCGGTGGACGGCAAGCCGAACATCCTGATCCTCGGCGACAGCCATGCCGCCCATCTTTGGCGGGCCATGGCCGAAAGCCTGCCGGGCGCCAATGTGCTGCAGGCGACGGCCAGCGGCTGCAAGCCCGTGATCGGCAGCGCGCGGCGAAGGACCCTGCATCGCCGTGATGAACGAGGCGTTGTTGAACCCCGGACTGCTGGACCGGCTCGACGCCATCGTGCTGTCCGCGCGCTGGGAGCCGGGTGACCTGCCGCTGCTCCGCACGACCGTGGCCGAACTGGCCCGGCCGGGCCGTCGCGTCTATGTCTTCGGCCCGATCGAGACCTATGACACGAGCCTGCCGCGCCTTGCTGGCGCAGGCGGAGACCAGGGGACGGGGCGTCGTGGACGCCGCACGGCTGCCCGACGCCGGCACCACCGACCGGCTCTTCGCCGCCGCCTTGCACGACGGGCCGGCGCGCTATGTCTCGCTCGTCGGCATGCTTTGTCCTGGCGGTGGATCCTGCCTCTCGCGCACCGCCGACGGGACACCACTGCAGTGGGACGATGGTCACCTCACCCTCCAGGGCGCGCGGAGGTGCTGTCTCTGGCCGCGCAGACGGGCGCAATTCCCGTGAGGTGCCGCGGTCCCGAAGGTGATCATCGCGGTGCCGACCTTCCGCCGTCCGGCACAGCTCCGCATCCTGCTCGATGCGCTGGCCGGGCTGCAGCGGCCATGTGACCTCGCCGTGCTGGTCGCCGACAATGATGACTCTGGCCAGGCAGGGACTGGCCGTCGCTCGCGAGCGGGGAGAGAGCGGCGGCGGACTGCCGGTGCGCGCGATGCTCGTGGCGGACCGCGGGCTCGCCAGCATTCGCAACGCGCTTCTCGCTGCGGCGCTGGAGGACCCGGACGTCACGCACGTGGCGATGATCGACGATGACGAATGGCCCGAGCCACAGTGGATCGCGGCACTCCTCGAGATGCAGCAGAAGACCGGTGCCGACATCGTCGGTGGTCCGGTGTTTTCGGCATTTGCGTGCACCCGTCCCCGCGGTGGTTCGCGCCTGCCGGTTCTTCCGGCCCAACCCATCTGCCGGACGGGCCGGTTGACATCGTGTGGGGCACCAACAACGTGCTCATCACCCGCGCCTGCCTCGAACATGCCGGGTCCATGTGGTTCGACCCGCGCTATGGCTTGAGCGGCGGCGAGGACATCGACTTCTTCATCCGCCAGCGAGCGGCGGGCCGGCGCTTCGCCTGGGCCGGCCGCGCCGTCGTGCACGAGGCCGTGCCGGAGGCGCGCGCGCGCCTGTCGCTGGCTGCTGAGCCGTGCCTTCCGCGTGGGCAATACCAATGGCCTGATCCAGATCCAGCGGCGCTTCCGCGGCAGGGGGCCGGCGGCGGTGACGGGGGTCGGCCTTGCCAAACTGATGCTGGCGCTGGCGCGCCTGCCGCTCGGTGTCCTCAGCGCCACCTCGCGGGCCGATGCCTGTTGCGACATCGCCGAGGCGGGCGGCATGCTGCTCGGCGTCTTCGGCTACCGCTACGAGGAATATGCCGCATGACGACGGGCCAGGAGATCCCCGCGGTGCCCGCACCTTCCCGCGCCGCCGACTCCGTCGCGCCGCCCAGCCTGCGGCGCGCCATGCAGCACGGACGCCGCATCGCCGTCACGCTGCTGCTCGACTGGATCATGACCGCCTTCATGATCTACGTCTTCGTCGGCGGCCAGCTGTTCGAGGATCGCTCGCAGGAGAGCCTTGCCCTCAACTTCGCCAAGCCAGGGCCAGGGCGACACGTTCCGCCAGATCTACTATTTCACCATCTTCATCATCGTAGGCTTCATAACCTACCGCCATGACCTGATGCGCAAGCTGCGCTACTATCCGATGACCATCAACCTGATGACGATGTGGTGCCTCGTCACCACCTTCACGGCAATCGAGCCGGCAATCTCCTTCCGCCGCCTGGTGCTGAGTTCGATCGTCGTCTACACCACCTTCAATCTCTTCATCTGCGTCGGCTTCCAGCGCAGCTTCGAGCTGCTGCGCAACGTGCTGGCGCTGCTGATGTGCGCCTCGCTCATTTCGGTGTTCATCATTCCCGAGGCCGTGCACCCTGCCAACCGAATCGGACAAGGCGCTGGCCGGCGCCTGGAAAGGCCTGTTCTTCCACAAGAACATCGCGGCCTCGATGGCCGCCAATGCCATCATCGTCTTCGTTGTCTCCTATCTCAAGCCGCCGGCAACTTCGTCGACCTGCTTCTTGATCGCCGTGTCGCTCATCTTCCTGTCCGGCACGCTCGGGCAAGACCGCGCCGGTGCTGCTCGTCGTGTCGCTGGGCCTCGGCCTGTTCTATCGCTATTCGCTGGGCTTCTCCGCAGCAGCGGACGCTCTATGTCGGCGCGCCAACGCCCTGATCGCGGCCGGGCTGGCGGTCGGCATCCTGCTGTTCCAGGACAAGATCATCGCCATCCTGTCCGATCCCGGAGTTGCTCACCGGGCGCATCGCCATCTGGAACCTCGTTGCCGACTATGTGCGACAATATCCGGTCACCGGTGCCGGATATGGCTCGTTCTGGCAGATCGGCACCAGTCGCCGGTGTTCCGCCTCACCTCCATCAGCTGGCTGATCCGAACCTCGCATTCGCACAGCGGCTACCTCGAACTGATGGCGACGACCGGCGTTCCCGGCCTTTTCTTCGGCCTCCTCGCCCTGGTGGTCGCGCCCTTCGTGAAGTTCATGCATCTCGATTCGAGCAACCGCAACATCAAGGCGGCCCTTTATTCAATCTGGATCTTCGCGCTTCTGTTCAACTTCATGGAGACACAGATCTTCACCCGTGACCGCCAGATATGGCTGATGCTCATCATCGTCATCGCCAGCCTCCGCTGCATGGAATACGATGACCGGTGGCCGACGATGAGTGCGAGCTCTCCCACAGCGCGCCGCCGACGGCACCGCTGTTCTCGGTCGTGATCCCGTCTACAATCGCGCCGCCACCATCTGCGGCCACCTTGCGCAGCGTGCTCGACCAGACATTCGCCGACTTCGAGATCGTCGTCGTCGACGACGGCTCGACCGATGATCCGCGGCCTGCGCTGGCAGCGCTTGCCGATCCGCGCATCCGCCTTGTCCGCCAGGAAAACGGCGGCGGAGGCAGTGCGCGCAACCGCGGCATCGACGAGGCGCAGGGCGAGTACATCGCGTTTCTCGACTCGGACGACCTGTTCCTGATGCACAAGCTCGAAACCGTGGCGCGCCGGCTGGACGGCGAGCCACGCACCGTCTGGTATTCCTACATCAACGTCGACAGGGGCGTGGGGCACTACTGGGTGCGGCCCAACCGCGCAATCGGCGTGGGCGAGGACGTCGGTGAATATCTCTTCGTGCACAACCAGTTCATCCAGACCTCGGCCATCGTGCTGCCGCGTGCGCTGGCTCGCGAGGTGCGCTTCGACCCGGCCCTGCGCAAGGGGCAGGACCTCGATTTCTGCCTGCGCCTCCAGCACGCAGGTGCGACGTTCCGGATGATCGAGGAGCCGCTCATCGTGTGGGTCGACGTCTCGGATGCGCGGGCGCACGTCGCGCGTTCCGGGCTACGTCGCGCCGCTCGCCTGGCTCGATCGCTGCGGACACTTGCTGTCGCGGCGTGCCAGGCTTGGCTACCGTGCCACCGTGCTCGCCTACTACATGGCAGGCGACAAGCCCTTCACCGTGGCGCGCGATCTGGCGGCAGGGCTCTTCCAGGCGGGCGTGCCGCCACGGGTCATCCTCCGCCAGGCCCTGCGCGCCTACCTGCCGCGCGGGCTTTACCGGCGCATGGTGGACACGGTGGTCTGGGCGATGGGTAGCGTGCGGCAGATCAGGGAGTGAGGACGCTCAGCGCACCAGTTCGCGCGCGGCGCGGTCGAGCCCTGAAAGCGTGAGCGGGAACATGCGGCCCTCGAAGGTGCGGGAGACGAGGCTGATCGAGGGCGAATGGCTCCAGTATTTCTCCTGCGAGGGGTTGAGCCACACGGCCTTGGGGTAAGTTGCGGCGATGCGCTGCAGCCAGGTGAGGCCCGGTTCCGCGTTCCAGTGCTCGACCGAGCCGCCCTCATGGGTGAGTTCATAGGGGCTCATCGCGGCGTCGCCCACGAAGATCACCTTGTAGTCGTGCGGATAGGTGTGGAGCACAGCCCAAGTGTCGATGCGCTCGGCGTTGCGGCGGCGGTTGTTCTTCCACACGCTTTCATAGACGCAATTGTGGAAGTAGAAATATTCGAGATGCTTGAACTCGGCGCGCGCAGCCGAGAACAGTTCCTCGCAGGCGCGGATGTGCGGGTCCATGGAGCCGCCGACGTCGAAGAAGATCAGCACCTTCACCGTGTTGCGCCGCTCCGGCACCATCTGCACGTCGAGGAAGCCCTGGCGCGCGGTGGAGCGGATGGTGCCGGGAAGGTCGAGCTCCTCCGCCGCACCCTCGCGCGCCAGCTTGCGCAGCCGCCGGAGTGCGATCTTGATGTTGCGCGTGCCGAGTTCGACCGTGTCGTCGAGGTCCTTGAAGTCGCGCCTGTCCCACACCTTGACCGCGGAGTTGTTGCGGTTCTTGTCCTGTCCGATGCGCACGCCCTCCGGGTTGTAGCCATAGGCGCCGAAGGGCGAGGTGCCGGCGGTGCCGACCCATTTGCTGCCGCCCTGGTGGCGGCCCTTCTGCTCCTCCAGGCGCTTCTTCAGCTCCTCGAGGATCTTGTCGAGCCCGCCCAGGGCCTTGCACCAGCTTCTTCTCTTCCTCGGTCAGGTGCTTCTCGGCGAGCTTGCGCAGCCACTCCTCCGGGATCTCGGCCATGAGCGCCTCGCCGGGGTTGGCGAGGCCCTTGAAGACGTGGCCGAAGACGCGGTCGAAGCGGTCGAGGTTGCGCTCGTCCTTCACCAGCGCGGCGCGCGACGAGGAAGTAGAACTCCTCCGTCGATACAGCCGGCCAGGCCCTTGTCCAGCGCCTCGATGAGGGTGAGATATTCCTTGAGCGAGACCGGGATGCCCGACACCTTCAGTTCCGTGAAGAAGGTGAGGAACATCTAGGCCGCCTCCGTCCTTCGCCTCGGGGCGGAGGAGACGAGTTCCTTCATCAGGCTGCCCAGCGTTTCCTTGGCGGAGGGCTCCTGCGGGACGGGGCGGCAGACGTCACGCGCGGCAAGGCCGACGCGGGCGGTGAGGATGCCGTTCACCGTGCCCTCGCCGAAGCGGGCGGAGAGCCGGCCGAGCAGGCCCTTGCCGACCACGTGCTGGATGAGATTGTCGGAAAGCGCGATGCCGCCGGTGAGCGCCAGATGGCTCACCACCATGCGGGCGAGCCGGAAGGTGGAGAGCGTCGAGGGCCTGCCGCCATAGAGCGTCGCGAGTTCGCGGATCATGCGCAGGTTCTGCGCGGCGACGAAGAGGATGTCGAGGGCGGGCGTGGGCGCAACCGTGGTCAGCAGCGTGATGCGGCGCGCGGCATGGGCGATGATGCGGTGCGCCTCGCCATCGCGCCAGCGACACGAGGTGGCGCTCGACCAGCTTCATGCGGTCGCGCCCGTCGAGAATGTCGTTCTCGTATTGCTTCAGCTCCTTCAGGCCCAGCTGCGCATCGGGGCGGCCGGCATAGAGCGACTTCAGCTGCTCCGTGGCGCGCTTGGCGGCGGCGGCGTCATCGGCGTTGATGGCGTGGGCGGCATCGAGCTGGATGTGCTCGATGCGGCGGAGCGCGCGCCAGCGCCCAGACCTCGCGCGCGATGATGACGAGGGCGGCGAGGGCCGCGACACCGGCAACGCCCAGCGCCACCCAGCCGAGCAGCGGGCGAGCGCGCGAAGAAGTCCTCCACCAGCTGCGTGACGGCGAGGCCCGCCCACATGGAGACGAGCAGGAACAGCGCACTCATCAGCAGCGCGCCCCAGCGGAAGCGGCGGGGCCGTGCCAGCGGTGCGGGCGGCATGACGATCAGTTCGCCCTCGTCGATCTCCGGCTCGAAGGTGATGCCGGTGATGGCGCGGGGCTTGCCGCGGCGGAGCTTCCGTCTCGGCGGCGGGCGGATCGATCACGAAGGCCTTGGGCTGGCGGGGCTTGTCGTTCATTGGAAGCGGTCCCCCAGCAGGAATTCCATCGCGCGGTCGAGGCGGATGTGCGGCCATGCGCCGTCCTTCGGCAGGGGCGGGCGGAAGCGCACGAACTTGAGGCTGCCTTCGAGGCTGCCGTTCAGCGCCTTCTCCGGCTCCTTCGGCAGGTCGCCGGGGAAGATCGCGGCCTCGGTCGTGCCGTCGAAATGGGTGGCGCCCAGCGTCTCGCCGCTCAAGCGGCGTTCCGACGATGCATTCCAGCGTCTCGCCCTTCTGCTTGACGCTGGCCTCGCGCGTGGCGCGGATGGCGGCGAGGGCTGCGACCTCGATGTCGGCGCCCGAATACTCAGCCCGCGTCATGGCATCGGCCACGATGACCTTCAGGATGTTCTCCAGCCGGTCATGGCTCGTGTGGTGCAGCAGGTCCGCCTTGGTGGCGGCGAACAGCACGCGGTCGATGCGGCGGCCGAAGAGGCTGGACAGGATGGAGTTGGAGCCCTGGCGGAAGCAGGTGAGGATGTCGGTCAGCGCCTGCTGCAGATCCTTGCACCGCGGAGGCACCGGCATTCAGCGCGGTCAGCGCATCGACCAGCACGATCTGCCGGTCGAGCCTGGCGAAATGGCCATAGAAGAACGGCTTCACGATGGTGGAGACATAGGCCTGGTAGCGCCGCTCCATCAGCGCGCCGAGCGAGCCCCTCGTGAAGCTCCGTGTCCGGAGCAATGTCGAGCGGCGCGAAGGCGAGAAGCGGCGAGCCCTTGTAGTCGCCCGGCATCAGGAAGCGGCCGGGCGGAAGGGTGGAGAGCGACACGTCCTCCTTGCGGCAGCGCGCGAGATAGGCGGTGAAGACCTCGGCGGAGGAAATCGCATCCTGCTCGTCGGCGGGCCGCGCGGGATCGAGCGAGGAGAGCAGGGCATGCCACTCACCGGCATGGGCGAGGCGCGGTGCCACGCGGCTGGCCGCAACGGTGGCGGCGGACCATTCGGCATAGCTCATGCGCATCAGCGGCAGGTCGAGCAGCCATTCGCCGGGGTAGTCCACGATGTCGATGTGCAGCCTGCCGCTGCCGAGGTTGCGGGCGAGGAAGCCCACGGGCGTGTATTCGGCGGTGATGCGCAGCTGGCTGATGCGGCTGGTGCTTTCGGGCCAGTGGCGGGCCTCGCCCGACAGCGCCTTCACATGGCTCTCGAAGGCGAAGCGCGGCAGCGTGTCGTCCGGCTGCGGCTCCAGATAGCAGCGCGTGATGCGCCCGCCGCCGAGCGCCTCGAAGGCGGGGAAGCGGCCGCCCTTCAGCAGCGCGTTGACGAGTGCGGTGATGAACACGGTCTTGCCGGCGCGCGACAGGCCGGTGACGCCCAGGCGCACCGACGGGTTCACGAGCCCGGTGGCGAAGTCCGAAAGCCCTCCTGCGGCGACGCGCGTGCCGTCCACGATGTCGGTGAAGCGTGACGATGCTCTCAACACCCCTTTTCGACGGCCCATAAGTGGTGCGGTTCAGGCCGCAACGCAAGGGAAAGCGTTCAGCCTTCCAGATATCGCGCGGGCGGATGAAGGCCTCGAGCCGGCCGGCGCCTTCCGCCGTGTCGCCGCCCAGTCGCTGCCCGCGGGAAGGAGAGAACCGCGAGGCCGGCGGTGGGATACTTCTCCATCATCTGCCGGCGCAGCGCCTTTTCGCCCGATCCGGCGAGCGCCAGCGCCAGGTTCTGGGTGGCGGGATTGTGGGTCGACCAGCAGCAGGCGCTCGGCGCTGCCGCCATGCTGCCGGATGGCGGCGAGCAGGGCGGCGCCGTCGCCGAAGTCATAGAGGTCATCGACGATGCGGGTTTCGATCTTCGGCAGTTCGGCGCGAGGCGATCTCCCAGTGTCTGCCGGGTGCGGCGGGCGGGCGAGCAGAGGACGAGATCGGGGATCAGGTCGTGCTCCGCCATGTAACGGCCCATCAGCCTTCGCCGCCTTCTCGCCGCGCGGGCGAGCGGGCGGTCGATGTCCTGCATGCCGCCTTCGCCGATCACGGCCTTGGCATGGCGGAGGAGCAGGAGCTGGCGGTTCGGCATGGGGTGTCCTCATGGCCATGTGCGTCGATCCCGGCGACAGGCCGGGATCAGCTTCGTTGCGCGCGTGAGGCAAGGAGGAAGCTGGATCCCGGCCTTCGCCGGGATGACGCCCTTGGGGACGTACGCTCGCTCTCACTCCCCGATCTTCTTCAGATCGAACGGCGTGGTCTGGTAGACCTCGTTGATCCAGTTGCCGAACAGCAGATGCGCATGGCTGCGCCAGCGGTTTTCCGGCGGCAGTTCCGGATCGTTCTTCGGGAAGTAGTTGGCCGGAAGCTCGATGGGCTTTCCCGCCGTCCGGTCGCGCCAGTATTCATCGGCGAGCGAGGTCGTGTCGTATTCGATGTGGTTGAACATGTAGAGCGAGCGGCGCGCCGGATCGTTGATGAGGCAGAGGCCCGCCTCGTCCAACTCCATCAGCACTTCGAGGCCCTTGTCCGCCGGCAGGTCGGCGCGGTGGTTCTCCGTCCAGCGCGAGACGGGGATCGAGAAGTCATCCGAGAAGCCGCGCAGGTATGGCGAGTTGGGCTTCAGGTTGCGGTGCGTGTAGACGCCGAAGCGCTTCTGCGGCAGCGCGTGCTTGGGCACCTTGTGGAAATGCGTAGAGTGCTGCCTGCGCACCCCAGCAGATGTTGAAGGTGGAGTGCACATGGGTCTGCGTCCAGGCATAGATGCGGCGTAAGCTCGTCCCAGTAGTTGACGTCCTCGAAGTCGAGAAGCTCCACGGGGGCGCCGGTGACGATGAAGCCGTCGAACTTCTCGTGCCTTCACGTCCTCCCAGTCGTCATAGAAGGCGAGCATGTGCTCGGCCGGCGGCGTTCTTCGGCGTGTGGCTGGTGATCTTGACGAGGGTCAGTTCCACCTGCAGCGGCGTGGCGCCGATCAGGCGCGCGAACTGCGTCTCGGTCTTGATCTTGTTCGGCATCAGGTTGAGGAGGCCGATCCGGAGCGGGCGGATGTCCTGGCGGGCGGCGGAGGCCTCCGTCATCACCATCACGCCCTCGGATTCAAGCGTGTGGCGGGCGGGAAGATCGTTCGGAATGCGGATGGGCATTTTGCTTACTTTGTCTGGTCGATGGCGTTGGCGACGAGTGCGGTGAAGTCCTCCTCGGACTGGACGGAGGGCACGTCACGCATTCGGATCGTGTAGCCGAAATTATCCGCGATCTGCTTGTAGAGCGGGATGCGGTGATGGAGGAGCTGCTCGAAGCCCCACACGGCGAAGCCGTCGGGGTCGACGTCCTCGTCCTTGGTGATGGCGTTGATCGCCTTGTACTCCGCCCATTTCGTCTCGAGGAACTGGGGCTGGTAGTACATGGGCTTGGGCGCCTTGCGGAAGCGCTCGACGAGCATGCGCGTGTGTTCCGGCGTGCCCTCGATGTAGAGGAGCAGCGTGTTCTCCGACAGGCAGGAGAGCACGGGGTCGAGCGGGTTCGACGGGTTCACCACCTCGCAGAGCGAGCCGCCGAAGTCGCAGACGAAATTGCCGTACTGGTAGATCTCCCGCGACTTGCCGATGAAGGTGGGCACATCGAGCAGGGCCGAGATCTCCGCCTCGCGGTGCTGGGTCTGGCGCTTGCGGTATTCCGCAAAGGAAATGCCGCCCTTGTCCGGGTTGCCGGGCTTGCCGAGATAGGTCGACAGCGGCTTCAGGTGGTCGAAGGTGATGTTGGACTGGATGTGGATCGAGTCCGACAGCAGCAGGTCCCTCAGGAAGGGAACCCGCATCGCCTCGCGCTTGAAATTGTCGACGATGTGCTCGCCCATGTAGCGGGTGCCGATGCGGTAATCGACGGAATAGTGATACCAGCCCGAAATCCTGCAGAAGGTTCGAGAGCGTCGTCTTGCCCACCCCGGACATGCCGAATATGGTGATCGCCTTGTGCGGCCGGTTGGCGAAGTCTTTGCCTGATGTGAAGCGCATGGGACGTTCCATAGCGGAAGCCGTGGGGCGGGAGCAACTGGCGCGATAAGGGCAGAATTGGCACCATGGCCTTCGGCAGCAACGTCCTGAGCGGCAACGCCTCCTTCGACCCCTATTGGTGGCGCGCCGCACCGCATGAGGCGGAGCAGCGCCCCGCGCCCCCGAAGCGGACGGACGTGGCGATCGTGGGGTCCGGCCTCACCGGCCTCACCGCCGCCATCCATCTGGCGCGCGGCGGGCGGCAGGTGACGGTGTTCGAGGCGAAGGAGCCGGGCCACGGCGCCTCCACCCGCAATGCGGGCTATGTGGGGCGCACGCTGAAGCATTCCTTCGGCGAGATCATGGCGCACGAGGGCCTCGACAAGGCAAAGCGCGTCTATGGCGAGCTGATGGAGGCCTTCCTTGCCGTGAAGGAGACGGTCGAGGAGGAGAAGATCGACTGCCACTACCGCCAGCAGGGCCGCCTGCTGCTCGCCACCTCAACCGCCATGCATGAGGCGATGGTGCGGGAATTCGCGCTGCGCGAGACGCATCTGGGCGAGCCCTTCGCGGTGGTGAGCCGTGCCGGGCAGCGCGACGAGATCGCCACCGACCACTATTTCGGCGGCGTGCGCATCCCCGATCATGCGGGGCTGCACCCCGGCCTCTATCACAAGGGCCTGCTCGATGCGGCGCGCGAGGCCGGGCGTCACCATCTGCGCCTTCACGCCCGTGCTGGGCTTCCGTAGGGAGGCCGAAGGCTTCACCGTTTTCCTCAAGGGCGCCCGGGTTGCGGCGCGGGACCTGGTCTTCGCCACCAATGGCTATTGCGGCCGCGAATTCCCCTGGCTGCAGCGGCGCATCATGCCGTTCCACGCCTATCAGGCGGTGTCGGCGCCCATGAGCGAGAACCGCGTGCGGGCACTTCTGCCGGGCGACCGCACCTTCATCGACTGGAACTTCAACGTCGACTGGATGCGCATCGCACCGGGTGACAACACGCGCATCACCTTCGGCGGACTCACGGGCGAGATCGATGCCGATCTCCGCATCATGGCGGAAAGGCTGCACCAGCGTCTGGTGCGCATCTTCCCCGACATGGCGGATCTCGCGCTTCGACCATGTGTGGACGGGAAAATGCGGCGGCACCTTCGACATCACGCCCCGCATCGGCTGCCATGAGGGCGTGCACTATGGCAGCGGCTATTGCTTCGCGGGCGTGCCGATGGGAACGCTGTTCGGCAAGAAGATCGCGCGGAGGATCCTCGGCCAGCCGGGCGGAGGAGAGCGTGTTCGACACGGAGCCGCCGGCGAAGTTCTGGTATCGCGGCAATGCGTGGTTCGTGCCCCATGCGATGCAGGTGGATGAGCCGGAACGACAGGTAGTCTTGGGTCTCAATTCGGCTCGCTCTAACCTACATACTCACCTTGCCCGGACTTGACCCGGGCATCCTCTTCAGCCGCCGCTGAAAAGGATGGCACGGATCAAGCCCGGCCATGGCTGAGAAAAAGGGACGGTATCGACTATCGCGCTCCGGCCTGTTCCAGCATGCGCACCATCTCGGCATAGCCGCTCTGCCGGGCGTGGGTGAGGGGCGAGACGCCTGCGCATCCGCCAGGTTCACGTCCGCGCCCGCGGCGATGAGCTGGGCGAGGATGTCCTGGTGGACCGGGCCGCCATCGGAGAGGATGATGGTTTCGAGCAGGGCCGTCCAGCCGAGGCGGTTGACGTGGTCGATCTTGATCTTGTACAATACAACCCTTGACAAAGGCCATATCCTACGCTGCTGCACACAAGCAATGAGGCTTGATAGGCCGCGGATATGGGCATCATGGGGGGTAGGAATCTTAGTAAGGTGGGCGGATTGGGGAGCCGATAGGATTCAATGGTGAATTCGTGCGATGCAGGTTCGTTCTGGTATAGCGCTTCCGATGCGTACCGAACTGCGTTGCCATGTAGCAGAGTGGCTACCCTGCCTGTCCGAATGCGACGCCTTTCGGGTGATCTGGTGTTGTGTTCAAGGAAGCCTGGAGCGTCTGCTGTGCCCCGACGCTGACGGGGACGGAGTCTGCACTATCGGTAGGCTGCATTGTGGGCAATGATTGGGCCTGTAGACCTGTCACGAGGTGTAGCCGATGCAGCCTGGGGCGGGAATGCATGGCGTGTTCTGATGTGGGGAGGTCATATGAGCTTTGGTAGCAGATGGGCATGTCGGTCAAGACCGGTGCTTGCCTCGCTGGCTAGTCTGCTGGTGGTTTCCTTTGGCTGTCAGTGGATGTCACAAGGCCCGGCGAAACGCGCGGATAGCGCGTTAAAACAGCCCCCAGCCGTCGTCGGCACTGGGTGGATCGACGCGTCACCTCCGGTGGAGTCCGCCAACACCCCGTCGTCCCCGGGTACAGGGTGGCTCGACCCCGCCCCATCCAATGCCGTCCAGGAGCCCCGCGCCGAGCGCAAACGAACGTTGCTCTCCGGAGCACCAGCTCGGTCGCTTCGCCAATCGGAGACAGGACTGTTCTCGCTGTGGGCGATGCCGTAGAGGTGAAGTTCTATTACACGCCGGACCTGGACGTGAATCAAATGATCCGCCCCGATGGTTATATCTCCATGCAGCTCTTGGGAGAGGTCAAGGCGGCAGGCAAGACCCCTTCGGATCTGGAAAGCGAGTTGACTGCCCAATATGGCTGGCACCTGAAGAACCCTCGCATCAGCGTCATCGTCCGCAGCCTCCTCAATCGCCGGGTCTACGTTTCGGGCCAGGTCGCAAAGCCCGGCATGGTCCTGATGCCCGGGCCGATGACCGTCATGGAGGCGATAGCCGAGGTAGGAGGACTCAGTTCTGATTCGGCGAAAGCGGAGAACGTCCTTGTGATTCGCTATGAGGGCCGTCAGAGACGGGTCTTCCAGGTGGACATGAAGAGCGCCTTCAGGCTGAGCCCCAAGAAGGGCAAGAAGGACGTGGCCGTCGACCTGGCACCGTTTGACCTGCAACCGAAGGACGTGATATATGTGCCCGAGACCAGGATCGTCCAGGTTGATCGTTGGGTCGACCAGCACATCAACCAGATCTTGCCGCGATTCGTGTATATCGCCTGGTACCCGATCAACCCATAGGGTCTTTGACTCGACTGCGATGGGAGCAATGACCTTTCTGAATAGATGGGGAGGAACCCATGCCAGATCAAGAGACTGACTTGACGCACAGCGTTCGGCAGACGTCCGCCAGGGACGTCCTGAATGTGCTGTTCCGGCACAAATGGAAGATGATTCTCTTCTTCCTGCTGGCCTCCGTTACCGTGGGAGTGATGACGAAGGTAGCCCCGAATCGGTATCGTTCGTCTGCCAAGGTGCTGGTCCGCCTGGGGCGGGAGAGTGTCAGCCTGGATGCAACCGCGACCGCGGGTGGGCAGTTGGTGGTGCCCTATTCACGCACACTCGGGGCCGAGATCCAGACGGAACTCCACATCATCAAGAGCCCCTCGGTGGCCGCCAAGGTGGTCGAAGATCTGGGCCCTGAGGCGTTCGCCAACGCGCAGGCCAAGTCGGTGCACCCCTTCCAGCTCTGGCTGGCGGGATTCATGTCCCCTGCGCAACAGGCTGCCAAGCAGCCCCTCACCAAGGAGGAGGCCGCTGCAGACCTGCTCGGTACCCTGACCGTCGCGCCAGGCGAGAACGAGGCGAGCATCGTCGAGCTGAGCTACGAGTCGGCTGACCCCCAGTTTGCCCAATCGGTCACGGCCAAGGTCTTGGACGCGTACGTAGCCGAGCACATGGCCGTGTACCGCTCCAAGGGATCCTACGCCTTCTTCGACGAACAATTTGGCGAGGCCAAGAAGAGGCTGGAGACGCTCCAGGATGAGTTGGAGCAGATCAGGACAAAGGCGGGCGTCTCGGCCATCAACAACCAGATCAGCGTGGCCCTGGCGAGGAAAGATCGGCTCCAGGACTCACTCGTGAAGAACACGAGTGCGGTGGCGTCGTCCGCAGCCCGGATTGCGAAGCTGCAGGTTGCCCTGCAGACGTTGCCGCAGACTGTGGTGACCCAGAAGACCACGGGCAACGGCAATCCCGCGGCCGATTCGCTGCGTGCCAAGCTGCAGGATCTGCAGCTCCAGCTCGAAAAGGAGACGGCCACCTACGAGGAGAACAGCCGTCCAGTCGAGAGTCTGCGCCGCCAGGTCGAAAAGGCCTCAGAGCTCGTCAAGCAGGAAGCTCCGGAGCGTGCACAGGTCACCGAATCGCTGAACTCTCTGCGTCAGTCGATCGAGCAGTTACTCGTGGAGGCTGAGGCGGGCCGGTCTTCTGAAGAAGCCCAGACCGCTGTGCTCGCCAAGGATCTCAAGGACGTGGAGACCGAGCTGCTGACCCTCACTGAGGCGGACACCCGCATCACTTATCTGACGAGGGAGGCCACGATCGCGGAGACCAACTACAAGAAATACGGAGAGAGTCGCGAGCAGGCACGTATTGACCAGGCCATGCAGACCGACAAGATCTCCAATATCGGGGTCCTCCAGGCGGCCAGCCTGCCGATGACCCCTTCTGCACCGAACAGACCGCTTCAGTATGCACTGGGCCTTCTGCTGGGGTTGATCGGGGCGGTGAGTACCGCCTTGGTGGCAGAGCGAGCGGACCATGCCATCAAGACCCCTGATGACGTCGAAGAGCGGCTGCACCTGCCGACCTTGGCCTCCGTGCCGTTGACCTCGAACAACACGGTCGGACCCGCATCCCGACGGCGGTCCTTCTGGGGCCTGCTCCGGAGGAACAAGTCCGCGTCCTCTGTCCCGTGGGTCGTGCCGGTGCCGGTCAGGATGCAGTTCGAGATGCTGCGGGAAGCGGTGGTGTTCGCATTCCCGACCTCCAATGGGTCGACGCCGTCCACGCGGGCCGAAACGCCTGAGGTTGAATTAGCAGACGCCCCTCTGGCCACAGGCGCGGAAGAAGTGCGGTCCCGAAGAGAGGGCCTCGCATACCCAAGGCGAAGAAGAGAAGAGTGGTGGGCATCGTCGGTTCCCGGCGGGGAGAGGGCGTCAGCGTGGTGGCCGCCAATCTCGCCGCGTCCTTGGCCACCCAGGGTCGAGTGCTCCTGGTGGACACCAATGTCAACGATCCTTCGAGCCAGGACATCTTCCCCATCAAGGCCTCGCCCGGTCTGGTCGACGTCCTGGCCGACTCAAGGGACTGGCAGCGGGCCGTAGTGAAGACGCCGGTTGTGAACCTGGACGTGCTGCCCGCGGGAACCACCTCGGATGCCGACGGAGAGGCAGATCTGGGGCAATTCCAGAAGTTGGTCGGGCTCTTCACTCGCAGCTATGACTACGTGGTACTGGATCTGCCGCCCGTGAGCGAAGGAGGAGGCGCCGGAGGATTGGCGAGCCTGTGCGACCACGTAAGTCTCGTGGTGGAAGCCGAGCGATCCCGCTGGGAGGTGGTGCGAAGAACCCAGGATCAGTTGGATCGTGTTCACGCCCACGTACTAGGGGTCGTCCTCAACAAGAGACAGTTCCACATCCCTGGATGGCTGTACAGATCGATCTAAGGGCAACCGGGGTTGATGACCCGTACCGCACGGAGAAATCCCCCAAAGCTGCGGTCGAAGGAGAAGGGTGCATATGACTAGTATCGCCGTCGTAGGTTGTGGGTACTGGGGTCCGAATCTGGTCCGGAACTTCATGGTCGCCCCAGGCTGCTCGATGAAACTGATCTGTGACATGGATACCGCCAGGCTGGACCACCTCAAACGGCTCTATCCGCCGCTGGAGACCTGCAGTACCCTTGATCAGGTCCTGGAGCGACAGGACATCGACGCCGTCGCGATCGCGACGCCCGTACGATTCCACTATGACATGGCCAAGAGGTGCCTGGACGCGGGAAAGCACGTTCTGGTCGAGAAGCCGATGGCCAGGTCGGTTCAGGAGTGTCAAGACCTGGTCGACGCCGCCCGGGCCAAGGGACTCACCCTCATGGTGGGTCACACCTTCGTCTACTCTCCCACCGTTCGCCGGATCAGGGAGATCATTGCCCACGGCGATCTGGGCAGAATCCACTACATCGGCGCCCGGCGTCTGAACCTGGGTCTCTTCCAGAAGGACATCAACGTGGCGTGGGATCTGGCGCCTCACGACATCTCGATCATCCTCTACGTGTTGGGGGAGACTCCGACGGGCGTCAACTGCCAAGGGAGAGCCCACGTGGTCCACGGGATCGAAGACGTCACCAATCTGACGCTGGCGTTCTCTAGCGGAACATTCGCCACCATCCAGAGCAGTTGGCTCGACCCGAACAAGGTCCGAGAGATCACCTTCGTGGGCGACAAGCAGATGCTCGTCTACGACGACATGGAACCCCTGGAGAAGATCAAGATCTACGACAAGCGGGTCGAAGTGCCTCCCCACTACGATAGCTTCGCGGAATTCCAGTACTCCTACCACTATGGGGACGTGTATTCCCCGTACGTCAAACAGGTCGAGTCGCTCAGGTTCGAGTGCCAGCACTTCGTGGACTGCATCGCGGGCCAGGCCGCCTGCGATTCCGATGGAGTCCAGGGGATGTCGGTTGTCCGAATTCTGGAGGCAGCCTCCGCCTCTCTCAAGAATGCCGGGGGACGGATCGACCTCCCTACGACGGCAACCGTTCCCGTCCGGTAATCCTGTACGCCCATGCAGCATCCGACCCTATCCGGCAGCGTGTCCAGCGCAGGGGCATTGTCCGTGGAATCCAGCGGGCATGGGCCGAGCGGTCTGGCCGACCATGCGCCATCGACGGCCGGCTCGGACCTGTTGCGCTGGCGACGACGCAGCCGCTACTACTATGGTTGGCTGGAACGAATCTACCGATTTGTGGTCAGGCCTCACAGCCGGGTGCTGCACGTCGGGTGCGACTATGGCGACCTGCTCAATGCCGTCCAGCCTTCCCTGGGGGTCGGCCTGGACAGTGATGAGCTGGCCATCGCTTTGGCGAGGAGGCGGTTTCCGCACCTGACCTTCCAGGCGGCGAACCTCAATCAGTTCACCCTGGAAGGCCCATTCGACTACGTCCTCATCAGCAACTCGCTCGGCCAATGGGACGACATCCAGCAGGTTCTGGACCAGATTCGGCCCTTGACACACGCCGGCACCCGCATCGTGATCACCTACTACAGCCGTCTCTGGGAGACAGCCCTTCGCCTGGGCTCTCGCCTGGGCATCCGGAGCCCGAGGCCCGTGCAGAACTGGTTGCCGCAGAGCGACATCGCCAATCTGCTGTATCTGTCCGATTTCGAGGTCATCCGCCAAGACTCGTACGTGATGCTTCCCAAGCGGATCCCGCCGCTGACAGCTCTGTTCAACTATGGATTGTCTTTGGTCCCCGGGCTGCGGTGCCTCAACCTCATAAACCTGATCGTGGCCAGGCCCCGGCCGACGCCCAAACCAGACAAGGAGCTGTCGGTATCGGTGATTGTGCCGTGCCGAAATGAGCGAGGCACGATCAAGGCCCTGATCGAGCGGATTCCGGAGATGGGACGGGGCACGGAGATCATCTTCGTGGAGGGCAACAGCAGCGACGGAACCGCCCAGGAGATCGAGGAGCAGATCCGGCTGCATCCCAATCGCAAGGCCCGACTCGTCCTGCAGGGCAACGGCAAGGGCAAGGGCGATGCGGTGCGCAAGGGCTTCGCCGCGGCCACCGGTGACGTCCTGGTCATCCAGGACGCCGACATGACGGCGATCCCCGAGGACCTTCCCAAGTTCTACGCCGCCCTGCGCGATGGCAAAGGCGAGTTCATCAATGGTTCCCGTCTCGTCTACCCCATGCAGGACCAGGCGATGCGGTTCCTGAACGAGCTGGCGAACAAGTTCTTCGGCAGCCTCTTTACGTGGCTTCTGAGCCAGCGATTCCGCGACACGCTGTGCGGCACCAAGATGATCCTCAAGAAGGACTACGAGGTGATCGCCGCCAATCGCGACTACTTCGGAGACTTCGATCCGTTCGGTGATTTCGACCTGATCTTCGGAGCCGTCAAGCAGAGTCTCAAGGTCGTGGAGGTTCCCGTCCGGTATCGGGCCCGTGTCTACGGTGAGACCAACATCAACCGGTTCAGGCATGGGTGGCTGCTCCTGTGCATGAGCTGGATGGCCTTCAAGAAGATCAAATGGCTGAGGAAGGGCTGAGCAAGGACCCATGAAGACGTACCTCAAGGAACAACCGCCGGAGTCACAGCCTGCCGCCTGCACCGCGCTTGACTACGCCTGGCTGGGGTTCTGTTGTCTGGGAGCCGCCGTCATCACGGCGGTCCTGCACTCCCGCCGTTGCCTCTGGTTTGACGAGCTGACCACGGTGTTGACCGCCCAGCGTCCCTTCCTGGAAGGACTGCTTCAACTGGAGGACTATTCCGCCCCGCTCTATCAGCTTCTGATGCGATTGGCGGCCCCGAACGGCATGCCCTCCGAGACCGTTCTTCGGACCCCCGCGTTCCTGTCCGCCTTCCTGGGACTCGTATTGACCTGGTGGCTGGCCAAGACGCTCTTCAACAAACGGGTGGCGGCCTACGCGGCCTTCATCGTGGCCTTCAACCCCGTGTTCCTGGCGTACGCCACCGAGGGCCGACCGTATTCTCTGTTCTTATTCCTGTCCGTCCTGTCCATCGGGACGTACTATCAGGCCCTGCGTCAGCCCGGCAGGGCCATCCTGTGTCTGTACGTCCTGTCCTCCGTGCTGCTGGTCTACTCGCACTACTTCGGCTTCCTCGTCCTGTGCGGAGAGGCGATCTTCTTCCTGGCCACCATGATCTTCAGACGTGATAGTCGGAGTTCCGCGGGCCGCGTGCTCATTGCTGCCGTCATCATCGCCGTGGCGGCCTTGCCCGCCCTCTGGCTGAGTTCCAGATACGTCTTCACCGGGCTGGCTGGGCTGAGGAGCAACGTGCCCAGGACTGGCTACCGCGAGCTCCTTCTCGTCAATATCGGCGCTCTGCTCTTCGACTCGCCGGCCTTGAGCGTGCTCTACTTCTGGGCCGTGGCCGCGAGCGTGTGGGCCTTCGTCTCCCCTGCCCGATGGGCTGGCGCCCTCTCCGGGAGTCCGCAGCCCTTCAACCAGGCCGGACGCTGGTCACTCTTGCTGTGCCTGGTGTGGTTTGCCTGCAGTTGCTATTTCCTGATCGTCATCTCGGTGTTCGTGAAGCCCTTTCTGTCCCCCCGGTATGTTCTCCCTGCGATGGTGCCCTGCGTCATCCTGCTGTCCGCGGTCGCCTGCACGATGCCCCGAAGCGTCCGGGTGTTGGTGCTTCTTCTCACGGCAGCGGCGTACTACCCCCAGGTCAAGAGCTACATCAAGGATAAACGGAGCGACTATCCTGATCTGACCGTCGCTCTCCGCCAGGCAAACCCGGAGAAGAGCATGGTCTACGTGACGGGCTGTGCGGACTACGAGCATTACCGTAGCGCTCTGGAGGTCGGATTGCGATACTATGGCTATGACGAGCCGAATATCGTGGTGCTGAACCTCACATGGGACAGCCGGCAATACGGCTACGTCGTCCAGGAGCCGGATCCGCTCAAGACCGCCCGCCGATGTTTCGTCATCAGCCACTGGCCGGGATACGAGAAGCCGGTGGATAGCTCGCTGCAGAGGTCGTCACGCAGGTATGAGAAACATCAATACGGATCGCTGACTTTGTTTCAGGTCCCCCAGTGATCCCGGCAACCGCGGGAAGAAGACTGCGATGTGTGGATTCATAGCCTCTCTGCTTGACGCCAGGAACGACGATTCCTTCGTTCGCCGCAGGGGTGAAGATGCCTGGGTCGAGTTCCAAATGAACGGCTGGCGATTCTGCCACGCTCTGCTGTCATTGACCGGCAGCTTCAATCCGCAGCCTTTCATTGATGAACGAGGCAGGATCGCCTGCGTGTACAATGGCGAAATCTACAATCTCCCCTTCGTCAAGAGCGACGGGGAGAACCTCATCCCCCTCTACAAGCAGTACGGCGAGGACTTCGTGCGGCATTTGCGGGGAGAGTTTGCGATCGCCCTGCTGGACTTTGAGAATGACGTCGCGATCTTCTCTACGGATGCGTTCCGCTGCAAGCCCATCTTCTACAACCGCGGCGGGGCCTCCAGTTGCGGTTCCGCTTTGAGCAGGGCCTGCGGTGTGCCCGAGCCTGTGCCGATGAACACCACCATCATCCGGAGCCTGAAGACCGGGCACGAGCGAAGGCAGAGCGTGCATGACTTTGACTTCGGGTCCCAGCACAAGCAAGGCTATGACGGCTGGGTCCTGCGCCTTCGAGAAGGCCGTAGCGGAGCGGGCCGCGAACAAACGGGTCTTCTTCGGTCTGTCCAGTGGATACGATTCCGGCGCGATCCACTGCGCCCTGATGCGACATTCGGGTCCCCCGATCGATTGGAAGCCCTATACGATCCAGGGAGACGAGGATTCCGAGATCCTCAAGCAGCGGGGCGCGATCCCCCTTGCCTTCGACCGCAAGGATTTCAATTGGGGCCGCGACTACGTAACGAAGTACATGGAGGATTGTGATTGCCAGGTCTTTGAAGGACGGTGGCGGATTCGTCGTGACGAGAGCACCTACGCCATGGCGGTCATCATGCGGGAAGCCAAGAGGGAAAACCGTCGGATCTACCTGTCCGGTCAGGGCGCGGACGAGATCCTCTCGGACTATGCCCCGTGGCCGGGCCAGAGCGATCTGCGGGGGGTGTTTCCTGCCGACCTCAAACCCTGGAGGAACTTCTACGGCCATTGTCAGGAGGCCTACCTGGCCAAGGAAGAGCACGTGGGAGGAGCGTTCAGCATCGAAACACGCTACCCCTTCCTGGATGTCGACGTGGTCCAGGAGTTTCTGACGCTCTCTCCGGAGGCGAAGAATGCCTACTACAAGGCGCCCATCCGGCACTACTTGAAGGAGAGCGGGTACCCATTCCGGGAGAACGACAAGAAGGGGTTCTACCCGCGCGCGCCCTGGCGCCCACCGTGACTGAGCAACTGAAGCGATACCTTCGTTGAGGCCGAGTTCATGGTACAGCCTTTCGATCAGCCGATCTACGTCAGCCGGCCTTTCCTTCCGCCTTTGGGCGAGTTCTGCGAGGGCCTGAAGGAGATCTGGGAGACCCGGTGGCTCACCAACAATGGCCCTGTGCTCCGTCGCTACACCCAGCAGCTCGCCAACTATTTCGAGACGGACAACCTGTGCCTGTTCAGCAACGGGACTCTGGCCCTACAGATTGCCTTGCAGGGCATGGGCATCGCGGGCGAGGTCATTACGACCCCCTTCACGTTTGTGGCCACGACCCATGCGCTCTTCTGGAACAAGATCAGGCCCGTCTTCGTGGACATCGAGCCGGACTTCTACACCCTCGACCCCGAGAAGGTGGAGGCTGCCATCACGCCCTGGACCTCCGCCATCATGGCCGTGCACGTGTACGGGTATCCTTGCAGACTCAACCTCCTGGCGGACATTGCCCGGCGCCGGAACCTGACGCTCATCTATGACGCCGCCCACGCCTTTGGCGTGAAGGTAGGCCACAAGTCCCTCGCCCATTTCGGCGATCTGAGCATGTTCAGTTTCCACGCGACCAAGTCCTATCATTCCATCGAAGGAGGCATGCTGACCTTCCGTAACTCGGGACTCAAGAGCACGTTCGACTACCTGAAGAACTTCGGATTCAAGAACGAGGTGGAGGTGGTCATGCCCGGCACGAACGCCAAGATGAACGAGATGCAGGCCCTGATGGGGAGTCTGGCTTTGAGCCACTTTGCCGAGGTCACGGAGAGGCGCAGGCAGATCACCCTTCTGTACCGGCGAAGGCTGAAGGAAGTCCCCGGCATCCACCTGCCGCCCGAGCCTGCGCCGGACGTGGAGTACAACTACGCGTACGTGGCGGTGGAAGTGGACAAGGATGAATTCGGGATGGACCGCGATGCGCTCTACGAGTCGCTGAAGCAGTACAATATCTTCACCCGTCGCTACTTCTATCCGCTGGTCTGTGACTTTGCGTGCTACCGCAACCTGCCGGGCAAGGACGACCTTTCCGTGGCGCGGCGGGTGAGCAATCGCATTCTGGCGATGCCGATCTATGACTCCCTGGCGTTATCCGACGTGGAGGCCATCTGCGACGCGGTGGCGCAACTCCAGAGAGGAACGACCTCGTCGTAGCGCTAGGCGGGCATGGGGATGACGGAACCCTGGATCGAATCGCCTCGTCAGCCTGAAGGATGAAGACATGACGATCAACACGTTGGGCATCATGCAACCCTACTTCTTCCCCTATCTGGGGTACTTCGATCTGATCAACTGCTCGGAGCACTGGATCGTCTTCGATACCGTTCAGTACATCCGGCATGGCTGGGTCAACAGGAACCGCATTCATCACCCCAAAACGGGGGACCTCTATATTCTCGTGCCGCTCAAGAACCAACACCGTGACACCGTCATCAGGGACGTCCTGATCGCCGATGACCAGAACTGGAAGGCCAAGATCCTCGGTCAGTTCAACCACTACAAGAAGACCGCCCCCTACTTCAAGGAGACGTACGCCTTCCTCGAGGACTGCCTTTCGATCCCCGAGCCTTCTCTCTCCCGCCTGAACACGCTGATCCTGCAGAAGACGTGCGCCAGACTGGGCATCCGCTTCACCTTCGAGGTCTTCTCGGAGATGAACCTGCCGATCGGGAAGGTCGATGGGCCGGGAGATTGGGCCCTCCGGATCTCCGAGGCCCTCCGGGCCAAGGAATACGTCAACCCACCGGGCGGCGTATCCTTGTTTGACGCCGACAAGTTCAAGGCGGCCAACATCAAGCTGACGATCCGCAGCATTCCCGCGTTCGCGTACCCCACGCGGGGCTATGAGTACATCCCGGATCTGTCGATTCTCACCGTCATGGCGTTCAACACGCCGGAGCAGATCAAGGCATTTCTCGATCGGCAACTGCCGGACCGGAACTAAGAAGGAGAGTCTGCATGATCGTAGTCATTGGTGCATCCGGATTCATCGGGACCTATCTCGTCGATGAACTCGTGGCGCAGGGCCGGCCGGTCTTTGCCACAGGCAACAGCCGCCGGAGCGGTGAATACTTCACCGGCCGAGGAATACCGTACGCCCAGGTCGACATGGGCCGGGAAGCTGACATGGACAAGCTCCCGAAAGAGGACGTGGAGGCCGTCGTCTTGATGGCCAGCCTGCTTCCGGTCAACGACAGCGGGTGCGCCCCCCAGCGATACCTCGAAACCAACACCCTCGGGGCCCTTAACGTCCTGGAGTACTGCCGGGCCCACAAGGTCAAGAAGATCATCTACGGAACCTCCCATTTCGACGTGGCGGGGCTCTGGGACTGCGGTCGGGCCATCACCGAAGAAGACGCCAGGACCTTCAACTATACGGACGATCACGCCGTCTACATCATCTCCAAGATCGCCGCCGTGAACCTGGTGGAACACTACCATCAGGCCCACGGGGTGGCCGGGGTCACCTTCCGGCTGCCGGGAGTCTACGGTTTTGGCCCCCACACGGAGATCTATGCCGGCCACGGGAAGGTCCGGGTCCTGCGCACCAACGTGTTCATCCAGAAGGCCCTCGCAGGGGAACCCATTGAGATCTGGGGAGATCCCACCCGAGGTCACGACTTCGTCTACGTCAAGGACATCGTCGGCGGGATCCTCGGCGCCATCGCCAGTGACAGGGCCCACGGCCTCTACTGCATGGGCTCCGGCGTGAGAACCTCTCTCGACGAAGAGGTCAAGGCGGTCATCGACGTCTTCTCGTCCCCCACCCGCCGCTCCGAGATTCGCTACCGGCCGGACAAGCCCAACATCCCGAACACCTATCTCTACGACGTCAGCAAGGCGCGTCGCGACTTCGGATATACGATTCATTATCCCTTCAAGAGGATGCTCGAGGACATCAAGCAGGAAATGGCCCTGGAGCGATTCCCGCACCTTATGGGCCGCCAGAAGAAAGGTTGAGTTCCCGGGCCGACCCCGGCCGGATCGAAAAGACCCGATGCTCGCCGCACCACGGACACCCCCTTCGACCTCTCGCCATGACTCAGGACACGCTCAGGCACAAGACGACGACCGCTCTGTTCTGGAGTTTTGTCGAGGCCGCGGGGCTGCGTGGCGTGCAGTTCGTGATCGGCATTGTCCTGGCCCGGCTGCTGGTGCCGGAGCAGTTCGGCCTGATCGGCATGCTCGCCGTCTTCATCGCGATCGCCCAGTCCTTCCTGGACAGCGGCTTTGGGGCGGCGATCATCCAAAGGCGACAGGTCACCCAGATCGATCTGTGCTCCATCTTCTATTTCAACCTGGTCGTGGGCCTTGTGGCTGCAGGACTGCTGTGTGCGGCTGCTCCCTGGATCGCGGCCTTCTATCACCAGCCCATCCTGACGCCGCTGACGCGGGTGCTGTCCCTGACCATCGTCATCAACGGGTTTGGCCTCATTCAAAGTACCCTGCTGGCCAGGCGGGTCGACTTCAAGACCCAGACCAAGGTCAGTCTGATCGCCAACGTGTCATCGGGAGTCATCGGAGTCAGCTTGGCTGCCGCGGGCTGGGGCGTCTGGAGCCTGGCCATCCAGCAGGTCTGTACGCGCGGTCATCCAGACGGTGCTGCTGTGGAGCTTCAGCGAATGGCGGCCCTCCCTCACGGCCAGTCTGCAGTCGCTGAGAGAGATGTTCGGGTTTGGTTCCCGGGTCTTTGCCTCGGGTCTCCTCAATACGGTGACCGAGAACATCTACGCTCTGGTCATCGGAAAGGTGTTCTCGGCAAGGGATCTGGGCTTCTTCACCCGCGCCACCAGCATCGAGCAGCTTCCATCTCGCACGCTCGCCTCCATGGTCGGGCGGGTGACCTTTCCCGTGTTCTCGAGCATCCAGGATGATCCCGAACGGCTCAAACGGGGGCTTCGAAAGGCGCTGACGACCCTCGTTCTCGTGAACTTCCCGTTGATGCTCGGGCTGGCCCTGGTGGCCGAACCTCTCGTGCGGGTGCTCCTGACCGAGAAGTGGCTTCCCTGTGTCCCCTACCTTCGGTTGTTGTGCGTGGTGGGGCTCCTTTTCCCTTTGCACCTGATCAACCTGAACCTGCTGATGGCCAAGGGCCGGTCCGACCTCTTCTTTCGGCTGGAGGTCATCAAGCGGACACTGGTCGTGACTGCCGCGGTCATCACCTATCGCTGGGGGATTGCAGCGATGATCTACGGGCAGATCGCGGTCTCCTGCGTGTCGTACTACCTGAACGCATACCATACGGGCAAGCTGCTGCACTATCCGCTAACGGCTCAGCTTGTTGATCTGGCGCCCTATCTGAGGTCCGCCCTGATCATGGCCGGGGCGGTCTACAGCGTTCAGTGGCTTGGCATCACCCGTGCTCCCATGCTGCTGGCCCTGCAAGTCGCAGTGGGGATCATCGTCTACCCGGCTCTCTGCAGTGTGTCGCGTCTGGATGCGTTTATCGAAGCCCGCCAGTGGGTGATGGGCCGCGTCAGGGGACTGCGGCCCCCAATCGCCGCCGGGCCGGCAACCATGGACCACGAGCGGGCCACGTAGGCCCGGCGATCGTCCGAATCCGCCATGGTGTGTCAGTCCATCAAGTAAGGATCCAAGATTCTATGCGACGTTCTTCTTCGGATTCCAGGGGCGCCGGTGCCCCCCCGTACAAGCCGAAGGTGCTTGTGGTTGCCGACCGCTGCTTCTGGGCCTACCACGACATGCAGACCTTCATCAAGGAGGAGCTGTCGGACCAGTTCGACATCTACACGGACTTCATCATCTTCCACCAGACTCCACCGCGGCAGTCGCTCAGGGAGTGGGTGGGACGGCGGCGGTTCCTGGCCAGATCGCGGCCCTATCGGAGGCTGCTGCCTCGGGGCGAGACCTATGACGTGGTTCTGCTTCTCGGATTCTACTTCCAGGTCTGCAGTAACATCACGTTCCGCACACGGCACTTGGTCAAGTGCATCCACACGGACAATTTCCCTCCCCCAGGGGTAGACGAATCCGACCTGGGGATCAGCATGGATCAATTCGTCACCAAGTACCTGGCCGGCGCGGAGGCCATTATCTGCGGAACGCAGGGCATTGCCAACCGCTACAGACCCTACTTCCCCAGGGTCTTTTGTGCAACCGATTCCTGGGAGCGGCGGTTTGGCCGCCTGACCCCGAAGACAAAAAACACGGGCGCCCCGTTCATCGTGGGCTGGACCGGCCAGCCCAAGACCGCATTCAAGGGGTACTATGACTTCGTCGTGCCCGCTGTGCAGGAGGCTGCCAAGCTCAGGCCTGGAATCCAGCTCAAGTCGAGATTCGAAGGCCCCCTGGAGACCCTGCCCCGGTTCTACGATGACGTGGACGTGGTTCTGATTGCCTCGGTGGGCGATTCCGGCCCCAGCCTCTTCTCGGAGGCCTGCTGCTGTGACGTCCCGGCGGTGGCCAATCGGAGCGGCAGACCGGCAGAGATCATCGAGGACGGCGTCAATGGCCTCCTGGTGGATCGTGACGTGACGGCGATGCGTGACGCCCTGGTTCGTCTCTACGACAATCGTGATCTCCTGTTCTCCTTCTCCCGGAGGATTCGTGGGGATTTGACCCGCGTCTACGGCGCCGAGCCGATGGCCCGGGCCTGGCAGGAGTGCATCGAGTCCGTCCTGGAGGCCGAACCATGCAGGTCCACAGCAGATCCAGCGTAGCCGCCCGTCCCTGGCAGGAAGCGGCCGGGTTGGACGCGGCGGCATCGAGTTCCGCCACGGATATGCCCCGGGTTCACGATCCCATGAAGCACCAGAGGAGCATCTGCTTTGTCATGGAATGGCATCCCGATCAGGCGACCGGAGGCGCGGAAATCCAGGCCTGGCTCCTGGCCCAGACGCTGGCCCAGCGGGGCTGGAGGGTCCACTACGTCTCGGAGTATGACGTCCTGCCGGAGCCCGGGGCCGTCTGCCGAGGCGTCCATCTCCATGGACTCAAGATCCGCCGCGCCGTCAAGAAAGCCCAACTGGACGTGCTTCGCTACCCGGCGTTTTCCAGGTTGCTGGCCGAGATTGACGCGGATGTCTACTACCAGCGGTTCGCCCATCCCTACACAGGGATGACTGCCCTATTCGCCAAGTCCCACCACAAGCGATTCGTATGGGCCTCGGCGCACGAACTGGACCTTCGGAGAGATGCCCTCAGCTCCGCGTGGAGCCGACGCTCGTGTTCCCCGCTGACCAGACTGGTCCTCTCCTGGATTGGTGCCATGAATGACCGGCTGTACCGGTACGGGGTGTGTCGCGCCGATAGGGTGTTCGTGCAAGCCCAGGAACACCAGATGCTGCTCAAAGAGCGTTTCGGTAGGGACAGCGTCGTCCTCAAGAGCGGGCACACAGTCCCGAGTCGCCTTGCGTCCAAGGACGATCCTCCAGTCGTCCTCTGGTTGGCAAGCCTCAAACGTTGGAAGCATCCGGAGACCTTCGTAGAATTGGCCAGGCGATGTCAGGGTCTGCGTTGCAGGTTTGTCCTCGCCGGCCAGGCCCCTGACCCGCAGTACACGGCGGAAGTCCTGCGACAGATGGAGGCACTGGCCAACATCCAATACATCGGCGGAGTCACCTTCGAGGAAAGCAATGACTGGATTGACCGCTCCAGTGTCTTTGTCAATACAAGCGACTACGAGGGTTTCCCGAACACCTTTATCCAGGCATGGCTGCGGGCCGTGCCCGTCGTCAGCCTCCATGTCGATCCCGATGCCGTTCTGTCTCGTGAGGGTATCGGATTCAGATCCGACACCCTTGAGAATCTCCACAGGGACATCGCGGGACTCATTTCCGACCCAGCCCAGCGAGAAACGATGGGACAGCGAGCGAAATCCTACGCGATGAAAGATCACTCCATTGAATCCCTCACGGACAGATTCCTGGGGGCTATCCAGTCGATCCTTTAGAATTGGCCATGCACGCGTTGCAGAGCGAATTGATCCTCATCAGGGTCCACCGTCCAGAGCGACCGAGCCAGGGCTCGGCCGGAATGGCCAGGAGGGTACTTGGCGTATGATACCGAGGGAGACCCGAGAGCATAGGCTCAGACTGCTATGGGTCCATGACGATGAGTTCGACATGCAGGGAGACACAGCCACGTGGATCGAGATGATCGCCAACCTGCAGCAGGGCATGGAGATAAGACTCCTCACAGATCACCGTCACGTAGAGATTCAACCTTCGGAGCTGAACCAGGAAGTGCTCTACTTTCCATCCGCCCGGCTGCCGCCCTATGTCAAGCGAATCGCGAGGAGGTATCGCCAGGTCGGTGCGTTCGATTCAACCGTTGCGGCGATCCGGCCCGATGCGGTCATCCTGGACACCTGCAACAAACGGCTGCTTCGACATGCGGTGTCGGCCAAACAAGAGTACGGCCTCAGGCTCTTCTACGATGTCCGGACCGTGCCGGTCGACTCCGCCGCACACCGGAGATGGCTCAATGAGATGGTCCTGGCCCAGTCTCTGAGCTACGCTGCGAAGACCTTCGACGGCATCACCTACATCACTCCGGAGATGAGGGACTATTGTATCAGCCGCTACAGGCTGCCCCCCCACGCCCATGCCCTCTGGTCGAGCGGGGTCAATGGGACGGTCTTCGCCCCCGAGTTGCCCTCCGCAGTAGACAGGGCGGGTGGCCCTTTCAAGGTTCTGTATCACGGAAGTGTGGCCCGCCAGAGACGGATCTCCGACGTGGTGAAGGCCATGCCCCTGCTTCAGGATCTCGACGTGGTGTTCGAGGTTCTCGGTGGAGGAGACGGCTGGGAGGATCTCGTGAGGCTGGTGGCCGCCCTGGGACTTGGCTCGCGAGTGCGGCTCGTGGGGCGAGTCCCCCACCGCGATGTACCGAAGTGGATTGCCCGCTGTGACGCAGGAATCGTCCCCCTCCAGGACTGGTATGGCTGGAATGTCAGCTCTCCCATCAAGCTATTTGAGTGCCTGGCCTGTGCCAAGCCCGTCATTGTCACCGACATACCTGCGCACCGCAACGTGCTCAAGGACGCCGAATTCGCCTTCTGGGCCAAACAGTGCTCGCCCCAGGACATTGCTGAGGCTATCCGGAGGGCGTATCAGGCCCGAGCCGACTTCCAGCGTCTCGGGGCGAAGGCACGGCAACTCGTCCTGGAGGAGTATACCTGGGCACACCAGGCCCAGAAGCTGCAGAGCTTCCTTGAGGGCACGACCCGTCGCTGATGCGTGCTTCCGTTGATCAGGAGTGAATATGGGCAAGAACCTGATACACCTTCTGTGGCTCCCGGTTGTGGTCCTGATGGGGGTCGCTCTGTCGACATCCAACTATGTCCTTCTGGTCGTGGCGCTCGCGATTGTGCTCGGACCTCTGGTGCTGAGCAACGTCAGGATGCTCATCTATGCCCTGATCCTCTCCGTGGCCCTTCTCCAGGGACTCTCCACCTATTTCAAGGTCCTGCCGCGACAGATCACCTGGATAACGGAAATTCTCTGCGTCCTTCTTCTGTTGAGACTGGTGGCCGACTTGTCGCTCGGCCAGGTCAAGCTGCGCAACACCTTCATGACCTACTTCGTCTACGCCTGGCTCGCCCTGGCCCTCATCGGAATTGGAGTCAACGCCGTGGCCGCCCCGGTGTTCCTCGCCGGTCTCAGAAACTACTTCCGGTTCATACCACTCCTGTTCGTCTTCAGCCTATACCCGTTCCCCGAAGTCTTCTTGAAACGGATCATCAGGCTCGTGTTGGTGGTCGGTGTGATTCAACTGCCGATCGTTGTCGCCGAGCGAATCCTGTTTCCGGGAGACTATGGCGATGCGATCGTAGGATCGTTCGGGGCGGGTGCCTCCGGTGTCCTTGGGCTTTTCGAGGTCGTCCTGCTCGCGGTCATCCTCGCCCTGTACAAGAGCCGCTACTACTCTGTGAAGGACCTGATGCTCTATGGCGTGTTGGTTCTTCTTCCCAGTTTCATCACGGAGGCGAAGATTGTCTTTCTGCTCATACCCGTCCTGATGGCTCTCAATTTGTTCGAGAGGAAGAGCGAGCGACTCGGCAAGAATGTGCTGGTGGCCGCCATAGGAGCGGTGATCTTCATTGGCGGAATCCACATCTACAACATGATCTATGTCAGCCACACCCGGAGCCGTGTTCAGGACATCCTGCTCGACCCGGAGAGGATGATGGACTTCCTGGGAGTAGAGAAGGCCAGCTACTCCGGTCCCGACGAGATGCCGCGTGTCACGGCGGTCAACCACATGTTCGCGCACATCAGCAGGGACCCGATCATGACCGTGTTCGGCGTGGGGGTCGGGAATGCCTCGGACAGCCTATTCGAAGTCAGCAAGGGGCGTTACCGCAGACTCTATCCCCAATTGCGGGATGACGTCTTCGCGGCAAGGGCAGGGTGGGAGTTTGGCTGTGCGGGGCTCATCCTGTTTGGCGTGTTCTTCTATAAGCTGTCCCGGATAAGGCGTCACATGGACCATGGCCCCTTCTATAACGGCCTGTTCTATGGGGTCAAGGGACTGGTGTTCATCGTTGTGGTCAGCATCATCTACACCTCATTCCTGACCCTTGCTCCGCTCGCCATGCTGTTCTGGATGTTGTTGGGCATGACCAATCGGAGATTACTGGTGGAGAAAAAGCATGAGCTGCATCAGCCCGCAGCCTCCGACGGAGCCGATCTCGGCACGAAGTCGCAGCCGGCGGGGATGCATGCAGCCCGGACCGCAAGACGTCCGGTTGCCTGCCACTGAAGGCCAGGCGTATCTCCACACCCTTCCTTGGAGGCTCTGAGGTCATGGGAGCAGTTCCGATGGCGACGCCGGACCCTTGCCTGGCGTGCGGCAGCACTCGAGTCAGGCTGAGATGGCGGCAGCAGCGACACCATCCGGACTACTTCTCGTGCAGGGACTGTGGGCTCGTCTTCGCCTTTCCGCAGCGAGAGGTCGACTACGAGCATGCTCCCTCCGATCTACCCACGGACGATGAATACCAGACGCGCCTGAGGAGCTTCGCGATCCGATACCAAAGGATCAAGCGATATCTACCCACTGGGGAGCCCCACGTTCTTGACGTCGGCTGCAACAACGGCGTGTTTCTGAGCTACGCGAAGGAGCAGGGCTGCAAGGTCCTGGGAATCGAGCCCTCGCTCGACTATGCGCGATACGCCAGGGAGAGGTTCGGGCTGGACGTCATCAGAGGCGCTTTTGAGAGCCACCCGTTCGAGCAGCGATTCGGTTTGATCACGCTGTTCAATGTCCTGGAGCACACCAAGGACCCCAGGGACGTGCTGGCCAAGGCGTACGGCCTGCTGCAAGAGAACGGTCTGCTCATGCTGGAGCTGCCCTACGTGTTCACCTTGCAGGGTCTGGCCTCATTTCGACGATGGCATCATTTCGAGGAAACGCATAACTGGTTCTTCGGCAAGTCCAACATTACGCGTCTCCTGGAGCATCTGGGCTATGAAGTTCTCTTGACCTCCTTCGTGCCCAAGGTCGTTCCTTTGACCAGGATGTTCGATTGTCTCCTGAGCCGGACCGTCTACATGCACGTCAAGCGAAGCACCTATCTGGGCCTTCGGCAGAGCCGGTTCTATCGTTTCATGAACGGCATCGAGGTGAGAGTGAATATCCTGGACTACCTGCTGGTTGTCGCACGGAGGCCGCAGGCAGAGCCTTTGCCAGACCCATCCCGGCCCAAGGCGGACGCCCCCGGCCGGAAGCGATGATCGCAAGGAGAGAGGAGAGGGACATGGACGCATGCAGCGAGAAGCGGCCCGTCGTTCTGTTGGTGGACTGGAGGGTTCCTGTCCATCACGGGTACTGGCTGCAGCAGAAGCTGCAGGAGTTTGGCCTGGACGTCCACGTGGAGGGGATCGATGACTATGACATGGTGAATCGACGAGTCCGATGGCGGAAGCTGATCCTGTGGAAACAGTACTTCCAGCTCGGGCTTCGAGGGGCTCGTTTGGCTCGATCCCGGGGCGGGATTGTCGTGGCCTGGAACTTCATCCCCGGGGCCTTTGCCGCCTTCGTATCGCGTCTCCGCCGCCACCCAGGCCCGCCCGTGGTGGCCCTGAACATGATCTTCCACGACAAGGGCTGGCTTCTGAACGGCATCCGGTCGGCGGTCTATCGATTCGCGGGCGGCCGGAATCATCTTCTGCTCACGGCGAACTCCGAGCCGCTTCGCCGTCAGTATTTGGACCGATTCGGCTTCGGTTCCGACCAGGTGACGGTACTGCATGACGCCTGGCAACCGGAGTATCCCACGACCAGGCCGAGTCCTGCAGATGGCGGGTACGTGTTTTCCGGAGGGGAGGCGGCAAGGGACTGGCAGACCCTCTTGTCCGTCGCGCGGGCATGTCCCGCAATCCCTTTCAAGATCGTGGCCCGCAAGATGCGATGGCGGGAGACGGACGTGCCAGCCAACGTCGAGGTCCGTTTTGACACCAGCGAAGAGGAGTTCTACGGCCTTGCAGCCGGCGCCCGTCTGGTCTTGCTGCCGCTGCTGGACGTCGTCACGTCGGGTCTGACCGTTCTGGTCCGTTCCGCCCTGCTGGGCAAGCCCGTGCTGGCCACACGCACCCCCGGGACCGTGCCCTACTTCCCCGCTGGATGCAGCGAGCTTCTCGTCGACATGGGAGACGCCGGGCAAATGGCTTTGAAGACACTGTACTACTGGGACCATCTCGACACGCGTCTTGCCAAGGCACGCTCCCTCCAGGAGCACATCCGTGCAAAGTTCTCACCGGATGCCTACGCGAGGCGCGTTGCTGACCTGGTTGCACGCGCGGCCGCAAGGGACCCTTCGGATCATCCAGTCCCCCCGGGACCTCCAGGGCGTCGCTCGGGGGTAACGCCCAGGGGCTGAAAGGAAGCCATGCGCATCGTATTGGTGAACACACGTCACCGCCCAGGCGGGGGTGACAGCACGTATACCCTCAATCTGGCGGACCTGCTGCGGTCCCAAGGCCACGAGGTGGCCTTCTTTGCCATGCAGGACGAGGGCAACCTGCCGGACCCCAATCAAGACCTTTTTGTCAGCCACATTGACTTCCGCCAGCTCAATCGCAAGAAGGGCCTCGCGGCTGGAGTGCGGGTCTTCGCCCGCGTGCTCTACTCCACGGAGGCCAGGCGAAAGTTCAAGCTGCTGCTGGAGCGATTCAGACCCGACCTCATCCACCTCCAGAATATCCTCGGCCACATCAGTCCGTCCGTCCTCTTTGAGGCAAGGCAACAGGCGATTCCCGTTGTCTGGACCCTGCATGACTACAGACTCGTGTGCCCGAACACCCACTTCATTTCTGACAGGACGCAGGCGATCTGCCAGTGCTGCACGCGGACAACCTACTACCGCGCCGTAGCCGCCCGGTGCAAGAAGGGGTCCGCACTGGCGAGCCTGATGGCCGCCGTGGAGGCGTACGCCATGCGGGCCATGAGGCTGACTCGAAAGGTGGATGCCTTCCTTTCGCCCAGCGAGTTCCTCCGAACCAAGCTGATTGAGGGCGGTTTCCCGGCGGACAAGGTGGTGCACGTACCGCTGTTCCTGCCTGATGCGGCCTTCCGCAGTCCGACGGACGGCGGCAATACCCTGCTGTTCATGGGCAGACTCGAGGAGATCAAAGGGGTGGTTCCTCTGCTCGAGGCCTGCGCCCAGGTGCCGCAGGCAAGGCTGGTCCTGGCTGGGTCTGCGAGCGAATCCTTCGTCAAGAGGCTCCCCTCCCTGCTCCCGCCCAACGCCACCTACGTGGGCCTCAAACAGAAAGAAGACCTTCAGGATCTGCTGTCGAACGCCCTGGCCGTGGTGGTCCCGTCGCTCTGGTATGAGAACCAGCCCTTCAGCATTCTGGAGGCCTTCGCTGCCGGCCGGCCGGTCATCGCATCCGATCTGGGCGGCATGAAAGAGCTGATCGGCAAGAGCCAAGCGGGACTCCTCGTGCCGCCGGGCGACGTCAGCTCGCTTGCCGAGGCCATGCGCTCCATGGTTTCCAGCCCCCAGCGAGCTCGCCAGATGGGGACCTGCGGCTATCGGTACGCCATAACCTCTCACACGGCCCAGGCGCACTACAGGAAACTCATGGAGGTCTACACGACGGCGATGCAGTCCAGAGGGGCATTGCGTGGGGCGCCTCGCGATTCAAGGGGCCCGGAGGCTGTGCCCGTCACAGGCCTGCAGCCGTCGCACGGTCTTCCCGCCTGCCAGGGCACGGGGAATCGAGCACAGAGTTGACAATCGCTCGCCTTCAAGGGAAGATGTCGTTCGGAATTGGGCCGGGCCCGACCGAGGTCGCCCGGCTGGCTCCGGACGCAGGCCGTCCCAAAGGTTTGGAAGAAATGATGACAAGGAAATCCTGACCATGGGAAGTTCAAGCAAGCTCAAGGGCATCATACTCGCCGGCGGCAGTGGAACGCGGCTATACCCGATGACGCAGGTCATCAGCAAGCAGGCCCTGCCCGTCTACGACAAGCCCATGATCTACTACCCTCTAACGACCCTGATGCTCGCCGGGATCCGCGACATCCTGATCATCTCCACGCCCCAGGATCTGCCCTTATTCCGGCAGCTTCTGGGCGACGGCACCCAGTGGGGCCTCCATCTGTGCTACGCGGAGCAGCCCCGTCCGGAGGGGCTGGCCCAGGCGTTCATCATCGGCGCAAAGTTCCTGGACGGCGGCCCCGCATGTCTGATCCTGGGTGACAACATCTTCTATGGCCATGGTCTGACGGAGTCTCTCAGGTCCGCCAGCGGCCGTGACCGCGGCGCCACGATCTTCGGCTACTGGGTCAAGGATCCGGAGCGGTACGGCGTGATCGAGTTCGACAAAGGGGGCCGAGTACTCAGCATCGAGGAAAAACCCCCGCAGCCCAAGAGCCACTACGCCGCCGTAGGACTCTATTTCTACGATTCGGAGATCACCCGCATCGCATCCCACATCAAGCCCTCTGCGCGAGGCGAGCTGGAGATCACCGACGTCAACAAGGAATATCTGCGGCAAAACAGACTCACGGCTGATCTTCTGGGTCGGGGCATCGCCTGGCTGGACACGGGTACACCGGAGTCGATGATCCAGGCCGGCATGTTCGTGCAGACCGTGCAGGAACGCCAGGGGCTCATGGTGGCCTGCCCCGAGGAAATCGCCTACCGGGAACAGTGGATCGACGCGGAACAGGTGCTCAGGCTGGCCGATCCCCTGAAGAAGAATCACTACGGCGACTACCTGATCAGGTTGGTCCAATGACAGGTGGCCCCTTCGGTAGATCCGCATTGAAGAGTGGAAGACGACCCGCATGAACGTCATCGAAACCCATTTGCCCGGTGTGGTGATCCTGGAGCCCAAGGTCTTCGGCGATGCACGGGGGTTCTTCGTAGAGACGTGGAGCCGCAGCCGGTACAAGGACGCCGGAGTTGCGTGCGATTTCGTCCAGGACAACGTCTCGTTCTCGACCAAAGGCACCCTTAGGGGCCTGCACTTCCAGCATCCCCAGGACCAGGGCAAGCTGGTACAGATCCTGTCCGGGGCGGTCTTTGACGTGGCTGTGGACGCTCGCACGGATTCGCCGACCTTCGGGCAGTGGGCGGGAATTGAGCTGTCTGCGGAAAAACACAACCAGTTGTACATTCCACCAGGCTTTGCCCACGGATTCTATGTCCTTTCGGATACCGCCCTCTTCAGCTACAAATGTAGCGACTACTACAACCCCCAAACCGAAGGCGGGATTCTCTGGAACGACCCAGACATCGGCATTCAGTGGCCGCTGGACGGGTCGCCCATCCTGTCCGACAAGGACAAACGCCATGGTCGGCTCAGAGACGTCCCCAAGGAACGGCTGCCCAGTCTGGCGACGGCCGTGGGGGTGAGTGCTTGAGAGCCCTGAATGCAGGAGCAACGGGGGCGATCTCTCTGATGTTGCCCGGGTTTCCTGCACAAGTCCTGCTGTTGTGCAAGAGGTCCTGGTGGGGGCTGCAGTCCTCACGCTGACCATGGAATGCGCGATCATCACAACGTACCGATGTAACGCCCGATGCGGCATGTGCCACGTCTGGAAGCACCCGACCCGCACGTCGGAGGAGTTCGACCCGAAGATCCTGGAGAAGATCCCGGGCGGGATGCACCGCCTCAACATCACCGGGGGCGAGCCCATGCTCCGCGCCGACATCCGGGACATTGTCCGCATCCTGGATTCCAGGACCACGCGTCTGGAGATCAGCACAAACGGATACTTCACGGACAGACTGGTTGAGATCGCGCGAGAGTTCCCGCGGATCACGGTTCGCGTCAGCGTCGAGGGATTGCCTGAGGCCAATGACCGGCTTCGGGGTCTCAAGAACGGTTTCGACCACGCCCTGCGGACCCTCCTGCGACTCAAGAGCCTCGGCCTTCAGGACATCGGCTTTGCGATGACCGTCTCGGGAGAGAACTGCCGGGATCTGCTGGATCTCTATATGCTGGCCGCCTCCCTGGACGTGGAATTCGCCAATGCTGTTGTGCATAACTCGTTCTACTTCCACAAGATGGACAACGAGATCGCCGACAAGACTCAATATGAAGCGGTTATGGCCCAGTTCATGACCGCTCTTCTTTCTTCCCCCCGCAAGAAGCTGAGGCGGAAGGTCAAGGACTGGTTCAGGGCCTACCTGAATGCAGGCCTGCTGCACCACGTGCAAGGCAGGGAGCGGCCCCTCTCCTGCGGTGCAGGCACCGACACCTTCTTTGTGGATCCCTGGGGGGCAGTGCTGGCCTGCAATGGTTCGGAGTCTCCCTGGGTCATGGGAGATCTGAACACACAGTCCTTCGACGAGATCTGGAACAGCCCGCAGGCAGCCGAGGTGAGAGACCGGGTCAGAACGTGCGATCGAAATTGCTGGATGACCGGGACCGCGGTGCCTGCCATGCGCCGAGAGCCCTGGAAGCCTGCCCTTTGGGTGGCAAGGAACAAGTGGCGGCTGTCGACCCACCGGCCACTGTCCATTTAGGGTCGGTGTGATCCGGCGATCTTCAGGAAACGTCTGATGCGAATTGCCATTCTCGGGACCAAGGGTGTACCAGGCCGACACGGCGTCGAGGTCGTCGTGGATTCGCTGATTCCGCACTTGGCCCAGCTCGGGCACGAGGTCACCGTGTACGGCTACCAGGGCTATGCGCAGGACACGGACGACTACCACGGGGCACGGATCGTTACCGTGCCCGGCAGCAGCAACAAGAACCTGGAGATGATCAGTCACATGTGGAGCGCGAGCCTCGCCACGCGGCGAGAGGCCTACGACATCGTGCATGTCCACAGCGTGGATCCCTGTTTGATTGCGTGGCTGCCGCGCTCCCGGCTGGGCGTGGTCGCCACCTCTCACGGCCAGGCGTACCTGAGGAAGAAATGGAGTATGCCTGCGAAGATCGGCTCGAAGCTGGCTGAGCGATGCTTCATGCGCCTGCCAAAGGCCATCACCTCCGTGTCCAAGCCGTTGGCGGACTACTACAAGGCTCGATACGGCAGAGAGGTCCTCTACATACCCAATGGGGTCCAGTCCAGGCCCATCCCCGAAGAGCGGTGGCTGGACAAGTGGGGCCTGAAGAGTCGCGGTTTCCTGTTCTGCTCTGCCGGGCGAGTGGAGCGGACCAAAGGGCTCCACACGCTGCTTGCGGCCTACGCTCGGCTCAAGCCGGGTCACCCCTTGATCATTGCGGGGGGTGGCAGCGGAAGCGACCCGGCGTACCAGCAGGAGCTCAACCGGGACAAGGCAGAGGGGGTTCGGTTCGTGGGATTTCTCACCGGGGAGGAATTCCACGCCTTGTATGCCCACGCCCGCGTGTTCGTGTTCCCCTCGGAGTACGAAGCCATGTCCATGGCGCTCCTGGAAGGGCTGTCGTTCGGGGCGCCGACGGTCTACAGTGATATACCCGAGAACAGAGCCATCGCCGAGGGCCTTGGATACTCCTTCAGGGTGTCGGATGCCGACTCGCTCGTTCAGACCCTGGAATCCGTCTTGGATCACCCGCAGGAGGCCATCGCGATGGGAGAAAAAGCCCGGCGGTACGTGCGGGAGCACCACGATTGGGCGGCCATTGCACGAGAGTATCACGCCGTCTACATGGGGCTTGGTGGGGTCCAACACCCATGACTGAACGTGGATAGCAGTGCCGACCCGTGCGCAGGAGATGAGACTGGAGACCACACAAGGAGTATCCATGAAAAGACAAGTGATTCTGCTGGGCAAGGGAGACCTGTCGATCCGGATTGGTGAGTGGTTCATGCAGTCTCCGGACTACCAATTGCAGGCCGTCGTGCCTGTCGTCCCGGAACCCACCTGGACCGGATCGCTGGGCTCCTGGGCGAGGGCGCACGGCGTGCAGGTCGTGGAGTCCGGCCACTTCCGAGATCTGGCCGGTGTTCAGGCCGAGGACTGGCGCGTGGATCTGGCCTTCTCGGTCTTCTATGACAAGATCGTCCGGGAGTGGTTCATCCGCAAGTGCGGACGCATTCTGAACCTCCACAATGGTCCCCTGCCGAAGTACCGTGGCGTCTCACCCATCAATTGGGCCTTGAAGAACCGGGAGGTCGAACACGGTGTGACGATTCACGAAATCACGCCGGGCATTGATGACGGCCCCATCGTATCGCAGGTCAAGTACTCGATCTATCCAGATTTCGATGAAGTGATTGAGGTCTATCGACGTGCCCAGGAGTTTGGCTGGCTGCTGTTCCAGCAGACGATGCCCTTGCTGGACAGGATCCCCGCCAGGCCCCAGGCCCATGACCAAGCCACGTACTACTCCCAGAAGGAAAACGATCGACTCCAGGAGCGGCGTTACTTCACGCGAGAGGTCTCGCTGAAGCAAGCGGCATCCGGGTCCGGTCCCAAGTAAGCCCCCTTAGGAGAGACAGCATCATGAAAGTGCCATTTCTCGATCTGAAGGCTCAGTACCTATCGATCCAGGACGAGGTGAACGCAGCCATCCGGCAGGTTGTCGAGAAGACGGCCTTCGCCGGTGGACCCTTTGTCGAGACATTCGAGAAGGAGTTCGCCGCCTTCTGCCAGTGTCAGCAGGCCGTGGGCGTGGGCAGCGGCACCGATGCGCTGTGGCTCGCCCTGGGGGGTCTGGGCGTCGGACCCGGCGATGAAGTCATCACGGTGCCCAATACCTTCATCGCTACGGCAGAAGCGATTTCCATCTGTGGGGCCAAGCCGGTCTTCGTGGACGTCGATGAGAAGACCTACACCCTGAACCCGGACCTGGTGGAGGCCGCAATCACCTCCCGGACCAAGGCCCTTGTTCCGGTACACCTGTACGGCCAGTGCGCCGATATGGACCCGATCCTTGCTGTGGCCCGCAGGCACGGCCTATTCGTCGTCGAAGACGCCTGCCAGGCCCACGGGGCGGAGTACAAGGGCAGGAAAGCAGGCTCCATGGGCGACGCTGGGTGCTTTAGCTTCTACCCGGGAAAGAACTTGGGCGCCTATGGCGAGGCGGGAGCCGTTGTCACCAACAACCCCCAGTTGGCTGCCTGGATGCGGATGTTCAGAGATCACGGCCAGCAGAAGAAGTACACCCACTCTGTCGTGGGATGGAACGCCCGCATGGATGGCATCCAGGGCGCTGTCTTGAGCGTCAAGCTCAGGCACCTGCCCCAATGGAACGAGGCCCGGCGAGGCCACGCCACGCTCTACACGGAGCTCTTGGCCGGTCTCCAAGGCGTGGTGGCGCCCGTCGAGTCGCCGGACGTGAAGCACGTCTATCACATCTATGCCGCGTGCGTCCAGGACCGCGACGCCCTGATCCAGAGGCTCGCCGCCAGGGACGTTCATTGCGGGATCCACTATCCCGTGCCCCTGCACCTGCAAGAGGCCTACGCCTCGATGGCTCTTGGGCCGGGGTCCTTCCCCGTGGCCGAGGCCAGCGCCTCGCGGGAGCTCTCGCTGCCCATGTTCGCGGAGCTCACCCCTGAGCAGATCCGGAGGGTGGCGGCGGAGTTGGCGCAGGTGATCCAGTCGTCCTGAGCGCCGGCCGTGATCCGCATTGCCCCTGGAAGTCGCAGCCTCTCGCGAGCAGGAGACGCACCTGGGCATGCCCGTAAGGTCCTCTGATGAGCGATTCTGACAAGACCCGCACCGGAGTCGGGGCAGAGGGAACGCCCCCACGTCGTGACCTGAGGCTCTCGATCGTCATCCCCGTCTACAACGGGGCCCAGACCATTGGACCTCTGGTCCAGGCCCTAAAGACGGAACTGGACCCGAAGTTCGATCTCGAGATCGTGCTCGTGAACGACGGCAGCCCCGATGACAACTCGGCCGAAATCTGCGCGGACATGGCCGCACACGATCCCCGGGTGAAGTTCGTCAACCTCGCCCGCAACTTCGGTGAACACAACGCCGTCATGGCTGGACTCAACTACTGTGCGGGGGAGGCCGTGGTCGTTATGGATGACGACTGCCAGAACCCGCCCTCCGAGGTCGTCAGGCTCGTGGATGCCCTGAATCGGGGATACGACGTCGTGTATTCCAGCTACGCCAAGAAAGAGGATGGCTTTGTCCGGAACTTGGGCAGCCGTTTCAATAATGGGGTAGCGCGCATCCTGATGCACAAGCCCCTGGATCTTTACCTGTCCTCCTTCAAGGCCATGAACCGCTTCCTGGTCGACGAACTGATCAAGTACACGGGGCCCTATCCCTACCTCGATGGGCTCATTCTGCGAACCACTCGGAACTACCACAGCGTCCTGGTGAGACACTGCCCCCGCAGAGAGGGACGGTCGGGTTACACCCTCCGCAAACTGATCTCTCTGTGGATGAACATGTTCACCAACTTCTCGATTCTTCCTTTGCGGGCGGCCATGGTCCTGGGGTTCGCATTCGCCGTGGCCGGACTCACTGGCGCCGTCTTCGTGATCATTGAGAAGCTGCAGCACCCCGATCTGCCTCCGGGATATGCCAGCATCATCGTGACCCTGCTGATCATCAGCGCCGTCCAGCTCGTGGCCATCGGCATGGTCGGCGAATACCTGGGGCGTCTGTTCCTGAAGGACAACGGAAACCCCCAGTTCACCGTGCGCACGACCATCAATTGCACGCCCCGGGGCACGGCGAGATAGGAAGCGAAAGGACGGGGTTGTTGGGTCCCGTCTTCGGACAAGGGGTGGCCCTCGGCGTCACCCCGCTCACCCGTTTCATGCTCTAGCGATCTCGGACCCTTTAAGGCCACACCCTCCCATGATGGACACGGTACGCTGGATCGAATTCCAGGACAACCCGGACGAACGAGGCCGACTGACGGCGGTCGAGGCGGACCGGCACGTCCCCTTCCCGATCGCCCGCGTGTTTCTCGTGCACCAAGTGGCCCCGGGCACGGATCGCGGCGGGCATGCGCATCGGGACACGGACCAGGTGTTGGCGTGTACGCACGGCCGGCTGAAGGTCGACGTGTCGGATGGGCGAGGAACACTCACCTTCGTGCTTGACGACCCGGCGAGGGGCCTCTTCGTCCCCCGGATGCTGTGGATCCGGCTCTATGACTTCGAGCAGGAGGCCGTCCTTCTCGTCTACGCCAACACCCACTACGATCGCTCCCAGTCGATCAGGACTTGGGATGAGTATCTAGCGGCTGTGGGCGCGACAGGCCAGCCGCGTCCGGGCTTCCTGGATGGGAAGGGATCGCTACGGTCCAGGGACGGAAGGACTTGGCAGGAAGTTCGTTCCGGCGACAGTGCCCTTCTGGTGTCCGCACTCACCGACCGGAGCCTCCACACCCTTGAGGAGTTCCACGACTGGTTTGAGAGTCGACGGGCTGCCGCCCACTTCAAGGTTGAACGAAGGCCGCTTGCGCAACTGCGAGGTTGGACGATCGATCCCGGCACCGGCAACGTGGGCCATCAGAGCGGAAGGTTCTTCCGGGTCATCGGCGTGGACGTCCAGACCAACTTCGGCCCCACCCCGCGATGGACTCAGCCCATCATCCACCAGGACGAGATCGGCATCCTTGGATTCCTGGCGCAGAAGAAGAACGGCGTTCTTCACTTCCTGCTTCAGGCAAAGATGGAGCCCGGCAACATCAACCTGCTCCAGATCTCACCCACCGTGCAGGCGACCCGGAGCAACCTCACGCAGGTTCACGGAGGAAAGAGGCCGCCGTACATCGATTTCTTCCTGAACTGCAACAGGGACAACGTGGTGTACGACCGACTCCAATCCGAACAAGGTTCCAGGTTCCTGTGCAAGCGCAATCGGAACATGATCGTGGCCGTTCCGGACCCCGTTGACGTACCCGTGTACGACGATTTCATATGGGTGACCTTGGCCCAGATCTATGAGCTGCTCAGCGCCCAGAACCTCATCAACATGGACTCCAGGACCGTGCTCTCCGGAATCTGTCATCCCCTTCCCTGGAAGGGGTCGTCCGGCCTATTGGCAGGGCAGCCCATGACCCGTTTCCAGGAAGACCTGCTGCGATCCATATCTGCAAGCGACGACGGCAGCACCCAGGGTGGGAGCCAGGCCATATATTGGCTGACTGCCATGAGGGCACGCTATGACCTGAACGTCCACATGGTCCCGCTGAAGGATGTCCAGGAGTGGGGCAACGACGGGGACACCATCCATCATTGCACGGGCCGATTCTTCTCAGTCATCGGTGTGACGGTGTCGGCCAGTACCCGTGAGGTCGTTGACTGGGACCAACCTTTGATACAGTCGGCCAAGGGGGGCATCGTCTGCTTTTTCTGTCAGAAGATCAACGGCGTTCTTCACTTCCTGGTGCAGGCCCGTGTCGAACCCGGCAGTCTCGACTGTGTGGACGTAGGTCCGACACTGCAGTTCACACCCATCAACTACGAGGCCCCCCTGACTCGGGTCTTGCCGCCCTTCACGGACCTGTTCCGCAGCCTGCGGCCCGACCAGATCCGGTACGACTCCCTTCAGTCCGAAGAAGGAGGCCGGTTCTATCAGGATCAGAACCGGTACCTCGTGGCTGAGACGGATCCGGGTCAGATCCAGGAGATCCCCGAGAACTACTTCTGGATGACCCTGTGGCAGATCAAGCAACTCCTGCGGTACAGCAACTGTCTCCACATCGAGGCCCGGAGCCTGCTTGCGTGTATCGGATTGCACGGTAGGTGAACGGACGATGGACGTCTTGCTCATCGGTTTTTCTTCCTTGGTCCAGCGTCGGGTGCTTGCGTCGCTGGTGGGTTTCGATGGGGTCCACCGGATTCACGTGGCCTCCCGCCGCACCCTGGCGTCCCATCCGGTCACCGGCCCTCAGCGAGGCCGCTGGATCGTCGGATATGATAGGGCCCTCTCCGAGGTGAGTCCCGGACTTGTTTACGTCTCGCTGCCCAATGCCCTGCACTACCCGTGGTGCATGAAGGCCCTGTCGGCCGGCTTCCACGTGATTGTCGACAAGCCTGCGTTTCTCGACCTCCGTGAGGCTTCAGAGGTGGCCGCTCTCGCCCGCCAGCAGGGCCTGTGTTGTGCAGAGGCGATCGTCTGGCAGTATCATCCGATGCTCGACCTCCTGCGGGAGCTGAAGCAGGCCGAACATCACCCCCCCCTCGCAGCACACGCCTGTTTTGCCTCCCCTGCCCTCGACGCCGCCAATTTCCGGCTGAATGCCGCGATGGGAGGCGGTGTGATCTATGACCGGGCCTCCTATGCCATCACGTGCGGCCGGGCCGTGTTCGATCAGGAACCCGAGGCGGTCGCCTGCGACGTGGTGGAGCGGGATGCTCAGACGGGGGTCGACCTCACTTGCCGCATCACCCTCCAGTACCCGGAGCGTCGCTTCCTCGACGGATTCTACAGCCTCAAGGCGGACTACCGCAATACGCTGTCGGTCATGAGTGAAACCTACAGCCTGGACTTCGACCGCATCTTCACCCCGCCGGTCGACTATGAAGGGCCTGCCGTGATTCGCAGGACAGGACAGGCCACACGCATCGCGACCCCAGCGGCCAACACCTTCGGGCTCTTTCTCAGGGACGTCGTGACCTCCATAGACCAAGGGCGGTGCGACCATTTCGTGGAGAGGTTGGTTCTCGATGCATCGATCCTGGATCGCATCCGGAACTCAGGGAAAGGACACTGATATGGGGATCAAGGTGTGGGATTACCTGGCGGAGTTCGAAACCGAGAAGGCCGACATCTTCGCGGGCATCGAGAAGGTGCTCCGTTCCGGGAAGCTCATCCTAGGTGACAGCGTACGCGCGTTCGAGGGCGAGTTCTCGAAGTACTGTCAGGCAGGACATGGCGTCGGAGTGGACAATGCCACCAACGGGCTCTTTCTGTCGCTCAAGGCTCTGGGTGTAGGCGCTGGCGATGAGGCGATCACGGTCTCGAATACTGCCGTCCCCACGGTTTCCGCCATTGTCTCAGCCGGCGCGACCCCGGTCTTTGTCGACATCGATCCTGATACCTACTTGATGGACGTGAGCAAGATACCGGCCGCACTCACGTCCAAGACCCGGGTCCTCATGCCCGTCCACTTGTTCGGTCAGTGCGTCGACATGGATCCGCTGAACGCCCTGGCAAAGGCCCGTGGCCTGAAGGTCGTGGAAGACTGTTCGCAAAGCCATGGGGCCGAGTACAGAGGGCGAAAGGCCGGCTCCATGTCCGATCTGGCCGTCTTCTCATTCTACCCCACCAAGCCGCTGGGCGGATTCGGAGATGGAGGGATGGTCATCACGAGCGATCCCCGGCTGTCCGAACGACTGCGTCGGCTGCGATTCTACGGCATGGAGTCCACCTACTATGCCGAGGAACACGGGTACAATTCGCGACTCGATGAACTCCACGCAGAAGTCTTGCTTCGGAAGCTCAAGAGGCTCGACGCCAACAACGACCGCCGCCGTGATCTGGCCCGTCGCTACGACCGGATCCTAGGGCCGACCTCCCTTAAGCTCCCTGCAGAGGCAGCCGGCAACCGGCATGTCTACTACACCTATGTGGTCGCCCATCCCGCGCGAGCGAATCATGAAAGAGCTTGCGGCCAGAGACATCCACGTCAACGTCAGCTATCCCTGGCCCATCCATACCATGCGAGGGTACAGCTCTCTGGGCTACAAGGAAGGCGATTTCCCTCTGACCGAGGCTGCAGCCAAGACGATCTTCTCACTGCCTATGTATCCCGGCCTCACGGAGAAAGACCAGGACACCGTGTGCCAGGCCCTGGCAGCGATTCTGTCCGAGAGGATTGCCCAGTAAGCGGGAGGCTACCTGTAGACAATCGCCAATACCGTCTCCCCGTAGAGGATCGCCAACACCGCGATCCCGTAGAACACCACATCCAGGATCAAAGGCACGTCCTCCAGGAAGACGGTTTCTGGGCTGCCCCCCTGGTTCTTGCGGTACACCAGGTACAGGTATCGGTAGATGCCATAGAGCACGAACGGGATCGTGTACTTCAGATTCGTCGTGCGGAACTTGAGAATGGTCTCCTCCGCCAGGGTGTACAGGGCATAGGACACCACCGTGGACGCCGTCACCACGGACATCATCTGATCCAACAGCAACACGTCGTACTTCTGCAGCACCTGCCTGTGTCCTTCCGCCCCTTCCTCCAGCAGGACGATCTCGTGCCTCCGCTTGGCCAGGGCCAGAAACAGCGACACGAAGAAGGTACACACCAGCAGCCATGACGAGACGGGCACGTTGATGGCAAAGGCCCCGCCCAGCACCCGCAGCAGGAAACCTGCGGCGATGGAGAACACGTCCAGGATCACCAGGTGCTTCAGGACCAGGCAGTAAGCCACCTGTAGCGCCAGATAGGACGCGGCCACCAGCCCGAATCGCAGGCCGACCGCCATGGCCGAGCCGAGCCCCGCAAGGGCCGCCACCCCAAACAAGCCCCACCCATACCCCACCCGCAGTGCGCCCGACGCGAGCGGCCGCTTGCGCTTCTCAGGATGCCGGCGGTCCCTCTCCAGGTCCAGGAGGTCGTTCAACACGTAACCGGCGCTGGTCAAGACGCAGAGGGCCGCAAACGCCCCTAGACTCAAGGCGACCTTTCTCGGCGTGACCAGGTTCTGCGAGAAGACGACCGCCACGAAGACCACCAGGTTCTTCGTCCACTGCCTGGGCCGCATGGCCAGGAGCAAGTTGGTGACCGTGGTTGTCACGGCTTGGCCTGCCCCCACTGAGCGCACATCCCCTGTGTCATCGCAGTCACATCCCTGCCGCGGCCGCGTCCGAACCGCCGGGCAACGAGAGACTACCTCCTACCTCAGGAATCCGCAAGTGCAAAAGCAGAGGCGCCGTTCAGGCCCCCTGGCTGCTCATGCTGGCCACGACCAGGTTGCTCGGACTGGACACGGGCATCTTGACGAGCACTTTGGGAAGGTAGGCCACCGAGATCCGCATCTTCACGAGCAAGCGGACCATGAGATCATGCCCCGGATCCAGGGATGACACCGTGTTGAAGATCCGGCCGTCACGTCTCCTGGCCCGTTCGTAGATCTCCCTTCTCGCGAAGAACGCGGGCAGAGGTGGGACCCAGCCGCTCGCCACGTTCTCGGCCGCCCAATGGCCGCTCCTCCAGTACCTCAGAAGCCGGTTGCGATCGTCCTGCGCCACATACGCCAGATCACCGTAAACGGCATCCGCCCCGGTCTCATCGAGCGTGCGACAGACGTCCGTCATCGCCCCCGCGTAGGCGAGCGAATCACACAGGTGCAGAAGCCCTACCACGTCCCCTGTGGCCGCGCCGATGCCCTCGTTGAACGCCTCGTAGATTCGCGACCGGCCCTCGGATGGATCCTCCCCGCCAGTTTCGAGGAGCCCCGGCGAATCCGCGCAGACTTCCGGCAACCTCTCATCGACACAGATGTGCTCGATCTCGGTCTGATCTTCGACGTGCGGGACACCAATGGCGCAGTGCCCAAAGACCGGGCATGCCAATACGAGTGAGATCTTCATCACGGCCTCCTTACCTTGACTGCTGGTCGCCTCCTGACGACCCGAATCTCAGCGGGGCTGTCCTAGGTCTGCTGCCCCACAATGCGGCTGCTTGTACCGCCGCAGTCCTCGTTTGTCAAGTCCAATCTTCCCAAAGTCCCTCGCGATCGACGGGACAGCCTGTGCCCTACTCGTACAGCAGGGTTGCCTCCGTCTCCTCCACGGGCCGGGAGAGTCCTTCACTGCTCAACATGGCCTTGAATCGCACGCTGCCCGCACGGATGGCCTTGGTGACCAGTCGCCACGAGGCCTCTTCGCCTGGCCCCAGAGACCGCAACTGTCCGAAATTCAGCGTGCGGCCGGCCAGGGTCGGCTGCGTCGGCCCGGACGATGAGATATACTGGATGCTGTCTTCCAGATCGCATGTCACGTGGATGGCATGGTCGGAGGCCGAGCCTTCGTTGACCACCCTGATTACGTAGGTCACGGTTCCGCCGACCTGCTGCGGGTCTTCCTGATCGACCAGATGCAGCCGAACGGCCGGAGCGCCGACGACGGCGGTGCGGAACGCTACATTCACGGCTTCTGTCCCGCGAGCGGCTGCCGTGGCGGTACTGTTCAGTATCCCGGTCGTGGCGGGCTTGAACGAGACACGAACGGTCTTGTTCGAATTGGCGGCGATCGTGCCCAAGGTCCAGGTCAACTTGGCGCCGGAGACCTCGGCCACGGGTGTGGCCTGGATGTTGGTGACGCCGGTGGGCAGGACGTTCTCCAGGACCGCACTGGTGGCTGCCCCATCGCCCTTGTTCTGGACTGAGATCTCGTAGGTCACCGCACGACCCAGATAGATGCGTTCCGGCCCAGACCGGTCGATCGCCAGCACGGCCTTGCGGATCGTCACAGGCATCGCCACAGACTCCACCTGCGTATTCGCAGTCGAGAAGGCGGTCGCCTTGCCCACAAACGTGCCTGTTCGGGAAGCCTTCAGCTGGGCCGTCATGGTCTGCGACTGTCCGGACCGCAGCGAGCCGACCTCGAACTTCACCTCGCTGCCTCCTTCAGCGGTCGCCATACCCCCAGGGAGAGGCTCTGTAACAGTCACCTCGCGAGCCGTGCCCGTGCCGGTGTTCTTGATGACGTACTCCACCGGGAACGGGTCGCCGAGCAAGGCCTCCATCGGAACCTTCCGGTTCAGTTCCAGGGTCGACTGCACCACGCTGATGTTCGATGTGCTCGCCAGGGTGTAGGTGATGAACGTCGAATGCCTCAGCGGTTCCAGACTCGCGGGCGTCCCCATGATCTCGATTCTCTCAGACGCTTTCGGCCCCAGCGAATCCATCTTCCAGACCAACTGATTGTCGCCCACCTTCTGTGGGACAGGCATGGCGCCCTTCAGCATGAAATTGGGGGCCGTGGTCTCCGTCACCACCACGTTGGTCAGGATCGTATTGGTCAGGTTCGTCATCACCATGGAGTACTTGAAGGGAACGCTTACGTCGACTTCTTGAGGGATGAGCTTATCCAGCTTGATGATCCCGTACTCGGGCGATGGATACACCAGCGAGATGTGCTGAGGACCCGCCTCCGCGATCGCCAACGTATCTCCCACTTCCATTCTTCCACTTGCCGCATTCTGGCCCTGGGCCTTGGTGCCCCCAGCCGCGGTTTTCGCATTCGGCATGCCCGACCCATCCTGCGACAGCACGCCCCTCGCCGCGGTTCTGGGCCCCGCGGGCTGAGTGGTGTCCTGACGTAGCGATGGATTGACGCGGCTGGGCGGGACCGGCTGAGCTGCCTCACGGTTCTGCACAGGCACAATGCCCGCGTCCTGGCCACCGAAGTCCTGCAGTGGATTGCCCTGCTGGGCAAAGAGCTGCTCAATCGGGTCAGAGGACTGCTGCGTACGACCCCCCCGCCGACTCGTCTCCGTCTGGGCGTAGTTGACCGAGAAGAAGGGGTCTGTCTCGGCGCTCCCCTTCTGTGGCTGTTGCCTGGCACGACTCGGCTTGGAGGACTGGCAGCCCAGCGCAGCCCATACCAGCATGAAAGCCACAATGACGGCTAGTTTTCTCATCTCAATATCTCCTCCAGCGACACAACTTGTCTGATCAGGACAAGCGCTGTTACTCGGTCACCATCCCTGAGAAAGGGCCCTCGGAAAGACCGTGGGCCTTCCGCCTACTGTATATCGGCATAGCAGCCCACTCGCTGCCGTTCCGGAGCGAAAAAATCGAAGGCTGCTCGCCCTGAGTAGCCCCCATACAAGTTGCTGTAATTATACCACATTGCCCATATTTACGTCAACACGACCCGCACATGTTCATATGGGTTGTTTGTCTTTCCCGTGGAATAGACTCCCGTGCTGCCACGCCGCCCGATCAAGGGCATTCTTATGGGGCTTCAATCCGCCGAATTCGTTCCAAGACGGGTCTTGACCTCAAAATGTCTGCCCGGATGTTTACTCGATAGCGAATTGGGTTATCCTGGGTACCCTTGCATGGAGTGCACATGACACGACAGAATCGACTGATTGACAGGCTATCCAGACAGGTAGTGCTCGGCGACGGAGCCATGGGAACAATGCTCTACAGCCAGGGCGTATTCCTGAACCGGTCCTTTGAGCAGCTCAGCATCGAGAGTCCGGACCTGGTGAGGAAGGTCCACGCCGGCTACGTCAGCGCGGGGGTGGATTTCATAGAAACCAACACGTTCGGTGCCAACGAGTACCGCTTGGCTAAGTACGGCCTGGCTGGGGATGTCGAGAGGATTAACGAGGCTGCCGTGCGGATTGCGAAGGAGGCCGCAGGCAGTGACGTGATGGTCGCTGGCTCGATGGGCCCGCTCGGCGCCGATCTGGACACCCGCGACAGCGTGGCCAGACAGGAGGCCATCAGGGTCTTCCGCGACCAGGCCTCGGTTCTGGCCAAGGCCGGCGTGGACTTCATGATCCTGGAGACCTTCTCACATACGGACGAGATCCTCCTGGCGATCGCGGTCCTGGCCGAGGTCACCGACCTGCCCATCGTCGCCCAGATGACCGCAGATGAGAACCAGGAGACCCCCTACGGGGAAAGGATCGACCACGCCATCGTCGCCATCGCGGCGCAGGCCGCAGTCACGGCCGTGGGCCTCAACTGCTCAACCGGTCCGTCGGCCATGCTGAACAGCCTGGAGCTGCTGCGCACCGTCACGGACAAGCCCATCGCCGTTCAGCCCAACGCGGGGCTGCCTCGCAGGGTGGAGGACCGGACCCTGTACATGTGTACCCCCGAGTACATGGCCGAGTACGCCAAACGGTTCTTCGAGAAGGGAGCGAGGATCATCGGCGGCTGCTGCGGCACCACGCCGAGCCACATCCGCGAGATCGTCCGTGCCGTGCGATCCATGGACAAGGCAACCGCCTCCAGCCAGCCCGCCCCCGTGGAGATCATCACACCTGGCGGTCCAGGCCCGGAGAAGGCCCCCAGCCTCGCTGAGAAGTCCACGTGGGGAGCCAAGCTCGCCGCTGGCGAGAAGGTCTGCCACCATTGAACTGACCTCCCCCAAGAGGCATTGATCTGGGCTCCACGATCGAGAAGGCCAGATCTCTGTGCCCGCATGGGAGTGGATGCCATCAACATACCCGATGGCCCGAGAGCCAGCTCACGGCTGTCGCCCCTGGTGACTGCCTTTCAGATCCAGCAGAAGGCCCACGTCGAGACCATCCTGCACGTCTGTTGCCGGGACCGTAACCTGCATCGGCGTGCAGTCGGACCTGCTGGGCGCGGCGGCGATCGGACTTGCGCAATGTTCTGATCGTCACTGGAGATCCGCCGAAGCTGGGCGAATACCCGGACGCCACGGGCGTCTTCGACCTGGATTCCGTGGTCCTGACTCGCGTGGTCCGCGACCTGAACCGGGGCGTCGATCTCGGCGGTAATCCCATCGGCCGAGGCCTCTCCCTGGCGATCGGCGTCGGCGCCAATCCCGTGGCGGCCCAGATGGACCGTGAGATACGACGATTCAGAGAGAAGGTCGAAGCCGGGGCCGAGTTCGCCATCACGCAGCCCGTCTTCGACCCGGACAGCCTCTTTCGGTTCCTGGATGCGATCGAGAAGTCCCGGATCCCGGTCGTGGCGGGGACTCTGGCCGTTCACGAGCTTCAAGAACGCCGAGTTCATGGCCAATGAGGTGCCGGGCGTGTCCGTTCCCGCCAGCCTGCTGGAAAGGATGAGCCGGGCCAGGACCAAGCAGGAAGGTCTGCGGGTAGGCGTGGAGATCGCCCGGGAGTTGGTCTGCCAGATCCAGGACCGGGTGCAGGGCTTCGCCGTCAGTGCCCCCTTCGGGAACGTGAGGATCGCCCTGGCGGTCTTGGGAAAGATCGATCTCGGACTCGATTTAGCCGAGGACTCGGATGGAATTTGAGCTGAGGCCCGTCGGATCTCGCAGGTGGAACTCGTGGCCATGACGCCAGAGCCGCAGAAGGTGATCGAGCAGGCGGGAAGGACGTGCTATCTGAGCTTCGAGCGGATCGGGGCCAGTTCCGCAGGAGGACTTCATCCGGCGTCTGATCAAGATGGGCCACGAGTCACCGCTCGAGCACGCCAGTGCGACGTTCCGGATTCGAAACTGTTCGCGGGCCATGACCCATCAACTGGTGCGACACCGGCTGATGTCCGTCTCCCAGCAGTCCCAGCGCTACGTGGACGAGCAGGGGTTCACCTATGTCGTGCCGGAGAGCCTCCCCCGTCAGTTTGTCGAAGACTATCACAACGACATGAGCATCATCCAGGAGATGTACAGCAAGTGGCGGGACCGCGGTCTCAAGAAGGAGGATGCCCGGTTCGTGCTGCCCAACGCCTGCACCAGCGAGATCGTGGTCACCGCCAACTTCCGTCAGTGGCGTCATATCTTCTCGCTGCGGATCTCGCCCAAGGCCCAGTGGGAGATCCGGAAGGCCTGTCGTCTGATCCTCGACGATCCTCCGGCAGCACGCGCCCGCCTGTTTCGAGGATATCCAGACCGTGGAAGAGGCCGTCCAGTGAGTGCCCCTGCTACAGCACCTGGAGGCCCACTACGGTGATGTCGTCGATGGCGCCAGGATCGGCGGTCTGAGACTTCGTCTGTTCACTGAAGCGATCCAGCATCTCTCCAATCGTCAAGCCCCCCAGCTCCAAGAACGACGGTTCGAAGAGAAACCCCTTCTGGTCATCAAACCGTCCAATGAAGGGCTCGGCCCCATCCGAGTAGAGAAGGACCCGATCGCCGGTCTCGAGACGGATGGTCCGCTCCAGGTATTCGGCCTCCTCGAAGACCCCCAGCAGGGATCCCCTGACCTCCAACTGGACTGGGTCCCGGCCGGACTTCCACAGGATTGGATAGGGGTGTCCCGCCCGGGCCAAGGTCAGGGTCATCTGCTCGGAATCGAGCACGCAGTAGCAGCACGTGGCAAACTGGTATCCCGAGAGCCGCTCACGGCACATCCGCACGTTGAGCTGACGCATGACCTCCGCAGGTGGCAGGATCCGATGGGGACTGGCCGTCTCCCGGATCGCCATGGCCTGCTTGACGAAGATGGTCAGGAGGGCTGCCGGCATTCCGTGCCCCACAGCATCCACAATGTAGAACCCCAGTTGGTTCTCCTCCAGCCGGGCGACATCGTAGATGTCCCCTGACACCCACTCGGCAGGCTGGAAGGTGGCCGCCCAGCGGATACGGTCGGACTGAGGCAGTTGCGCGGGCAGGAAGTCCCGTTGAACGAGGCCGGCCAACTGCATCTGCTCGGTGAGGTTCTCGACCAGGGCCGCGGTCATCTGCAACTGCTCGGCCAGCCTGTTGGTCCCGGTCTTCATCTTGCTGGCCGGCACCAGCGGCTTGCAGACAATGCCGGAGCTCTTCTTGCGGTAGGCCAGGTTGACGCTGATCCTCACCCACAGGTCATCGATCGAAACGGACTCCAGGGAGCCCACCATGGAGAAACTGGTGTTCGTGGGGGTCAAAGAGAAGCTTTTGACCCGCGTCTCGACCCTGTGCGTCAGCACGATCACCCCGATGTTCTCCATCTCGAAGGCCTCGATTGTCCGGGCCACTTCGGGATTCATGGCAGGGTCCAGGTCTTCGGCGTCAAGGATGACGGTCCCGATCAGGTGACTGCTGTCCCGCAGCCACCCGAGGTCTCCGAGCGACAGTGTGGCCGAGGAGACGCTCTTCTGCCGAAGGAGCTTTCGGATCTCCCAGGGAATACGGCCCTTGTTGGTCAGATAAACAACGTCCGTGAAGGCCTTCAGGGTCTGGCCATGGCTCTTCAGTTGCGGCATTCCGATCATTGCTGCCCCTTCCGTTCCGGGTTCGCTCCGTGCTCAATCCATACGGATCACGAATACTATCGGCTCAGGGGACCCAGGACTTTGGGGCATTTGACGCAGACGGCCAGCGAAACGTCGCTTTATAGGCGATAGAGCGGTCGCCCTCACCCGGCGAATACGGCCGAGCCGATGCGGAGGATGGTGGCCCCCTCCTCAATGGCCACCTCGTAGTCCGAGCTCATGCCCATGCTGATCTCCGTGAAGTGCGGCCCCACGATCTTCTCACCCCGCATTTCAGCAAACAGCTCATGGGCCCTCGCAAAGCACTCCCGGACGATGTCCTTGTTGAGGGTCAATGGCGCCATGGTCATCAACCCGTCCAACTCGACGTGCGGAAGCGTCTCGATCTGCTCTGCCAGATGCGTCGCCGCTCCCACGGGGACTCCGTACTTCTGCGGTTCGTTGGAGGTGTTGACCTGGAGCAGGACGTGGCTTTTGATTCCCAGCCTTGCGGCATCATTGTTGATCTCTTCGGCCAGACGGAGCGTGTCCACGGAGTGGATCAGCGACACCCGGGACAGCACGTGACGGACCTTGTTTCTCTGAAGGTGGCCGATCATGTGCCAGCGGACCCTCTCCAGGGACGGCCACTGCCCCTGATTGCAGGGCTCAGCCATCTGGGCCCAGACCTTCCTGAGTTGTTGGACGTGGTTCTCCCCGAGGTCCTGAAATCCCATTTCGAGGACCTGGCGGATTTCTTCGATCGTGGCAGATTTGGTCACGATCACCAGCTTCAACTCGCAGGGATCGCGACCTGCCTTGGCGCAGGCCTGGGCGATGCTTGCCTGCACCCGTTTGATCCGTTCCCCGATCCTGCCCTCGGCAGGCGCGGCAGGCGAGGGCGAGTACCCCACGTCCATCCCTGAATCGTTACCGTCCATGCCCATAGCGATATCACTGTACCGGAAAGCCCTGTGTTCCCGCAAGCTGTCACGAGGAATTTGCATGTATTTCGTGTCGGGCTGAACAAGAGTTCTTTTTTTCATCTTGCACGACGATAAATCAACGTGTATAATGCTATTTATTGGGATGTGACGCAGGATGACGTTCATGAGGGTAGGATTCCTGGCCTTGATCGTCTCAGGTACTCCGGTCAAGGTATCATGAGCTCGATAATATCAGGCAGGCTGGACTCCTGCCTATAAGCCTCGGCGAGGCAGTGTGGTTCACCGGTCTCCCCCCCAGCCGGTACCACCACCTCGCCATTTTTGTTACCCCCCGGTCCACCTCGCTTCTGCTTCAGGCCCCTTCTGCGTGCCTGCACCGCCAGGCCCACCAGACTGTCAAGTTGGCGTAGCAGGTCCTTCGGCAATGCCAAAACAGCGCCTGTGGCAGGGGCGGAACAGCCCATTCCGGGGCACGCCACAATGCAATGTGCCATTCTAAGTCATTCAGCTACAGTGGCATACACGACACGCCTCTGCGGAGACACAGCTACGTCCCTGAATTGGTACATTCTTTGCTGTTGAGTCTTGGGTCTGTCTGGTATGGCACAAAGGAAACAAGTCGTTGCAGCAGGAAGGAGATAGTCGAATATGGCAGTCAAAGATCTGGCATTCGGAGTTGATGCACGGGCGCGTCTCTTGGCCGGCGTCGAGAAACTGGCGAGCGCAGTCAAGGCGACTCTGGGGCCGAAGGGTCGCAACGCCATCCTTGACAAGAGTTGGGGTGGCCCCAAGGTCACCAAGGACGGCGTCACTGTGGCTGAAGAGATTGACCTGGCAGACAAGAATGAGAACCTCGGTGCCAAGTTGGTCAGGGAGGCAGCCAGCAAGACCTCCAAGATCGCAGGCGATGGCACAACCACCGCGACGGTGCTGACCGAAGCGCTGTTCAGGGAGGCCTACCGCAACCTCGCGGCCGGCGCCGACGCCATGGCCCTGAATCGCGGCATGCAGACTGCGGCCAAACAGGTGCTGGATGAGCTGGCCTCCATGGCGAAGCCCATCGACGTCAGCAAGACCGACGACATCGTCAATATTGCCTCCGTTTCGGCGAACAACGACACCGAGATCGGCAAGACCATGGCCAAGGCCTTCCAGCGGGTGGGCAAGGACGGCGTCATCACCGTCGAAGAGGGCAAGGGCTTTGAGACCACCGTCGACTTCGTGGAAGGCATGCAGTTCGATCGCGGCTACCTGTCGCCTCATTTCGTGACTGATCCTGACGCCATGGTGTGTGAACTGGAGAAGCCCTACATCCTGATTCACGAGGAGAAGATCGGCAGCGTGGCCAAGCTCGTGCCCCTGCTCGAGAAGATCTCGCAAAGCAAGCGACCGCTGCTGATCATCGCCGAGGATGTGGAGAGCGAGGTGCTGGCCACTCTGGTGGTCAACAAGCTCAAGGGCGTGATTCAGGTCGCAGCCGTCAAGGCCCCGGGCTATGGAGACCGACGCAAGGCCATGCTGGAGGACATTGCCATCCTCACAGGCGCAGAGCCCATCTTCAAGGACCTGGGCATGGATCTCGAGCGGATCAGCGTCTCCCAGCTCGGCCGGGCCAAGAAGATCACTATCGACAACGACAACACCGTCATCATCGAAGGCGCGGGCAGCCAGGCGGGGATCAATGGCCGCATCCAGCAGATCAAGGATGAGATCGAGTCCACGACCAGTGACTACGATCGCGAGAAGCTCCAGGAAAGGCTCGCCAAGCTGACGGGTGGAGTGGCCCAGATTCACGTGGGGGCATCCAGTGAGGCTGAGATGAAGGAGATCAAGGCCAGGGTCGAGGATGCCCTGCACGCCACCCGCGCGGCCATCGAGGAAGGCATCGTTCCGGGCGGCGGAGTCGCCTTGATCCGCTGCATCGGCGCCGTCAAGAAGCTCAAGCTCCAGGGCGACGAGAAGACGGGAGCCGAGATCCTGATCCGCGCCCTTCGCAAGCCGTGCTACAGCATTGCGGACAACGCCGGGGCGACAGCCGCCTTGGTGGTCAGCAAGGTCGAACAAGGTAAGGGCGGATTCGGCTACAACGCGGCCACCGACTCCTATGAGGACCTGCTGGCCGCCGGCATCATTGACCCGGTCAAGGTCACGCGGATCGCCCTGCAGAACGCCGTGAGCATTGCCGGGCTGCTTCTGACCACCGACTGCCTGGTGACAGAGAAGCCCAAGGACAAGAAGAAAGGCCCAATGCCGGGCGGGGGCCATCCAGGGATGGAAGGCATGGATGACATGGACATGATGTAACCTTTCGGATCACTCATAGAAAACGATCAAGGAGTCGGATATGAAGCTGAGACCTTTGGATGACAGAGTCGTATTGGAGCCGTTGGATGCCCAGGACAAGACCAGCGGAGGAATCTACCTTCCGGATACCGCCAAGGAGAAGCCCCAGATCGGCAAGATCATTGCGGCCGGGCCAGGCAAGCTGTTGGATGACGGCAAGCGGAATCCCATGTCCATCAAGGTCGGTGACGAGGTCATCTATGGCAAGTACACCGGCAATGACGTGGAGGTCGACGGAAAGAAGGTCGTGATCCTACACGAAGGCGATCTGTTCGGGATCGTCGAGCGCTAGGTTTGGAATGAAACTGCCCCTTGCTGGGCATGAAGAGGAATATCGACATGGCAAAACAGATGATGTTCAGCGACACCGCACGAGCGCAACTGCAGGAGGGCCTGCGAGAGCTAGCGGCTGCCGTCAAGGTGACCCTGGGCCCCACAGGCAAGAACGTGATCCTGAACAAGAGTTGGGGTACGCCCAAGATCACCAAGGATGGAGTATCCGTAAGCAAAGAGATTGAACTGTCGCAGCCCTTCAAGAACATGGGCGCCAAGATGGTCAACGAAGTCGCCAGTAAGACCTCCGACGTGGTGGGCGACGGGACCACGACCTCGATCGTCCTGGCCGAGGCCATCTATGTGGAAGGCCTAAGGCACGTGGCTGCGGGGGTCAACCCCATGGCCCTCCAACGCGGCATTGCCAAGGCCGCGGAGGTGGCCACGGAGTACATCAAGGCCGCCAGCGAGCCCGTCAAAGGCCACAGCGACATCGCCAAGGTGGCGACCATCAGTGCCAACAACGATGCCAAGGTCGGTGAACTCCTGGCCGATGCCCTTGACAAGGTCAGCAAGGAAGGCGTCATCCAGGTTGAGGAAGGCAAGGGCGTCGAGAATGAACTGACCGTGGTGGAAGGCATGCAGTTCGACCGTGGTTACATCTCCCCCTATTTCCTGACCAATCCCGAGACCCTCGAGGCGGTGCTCGAAGACGCCTACATTCTCATCTACGAGAAGAAGCTGGCCAACGTCCGCGAGCTGATCCCCCTGCTTGAGAAGGTGGCCCAGGTGGGTAAGCCCCTGGTGATCATCGCCGAAGACGTCGAAGGAGAGGCCCTGGCCGCCCTGGTCATCAACCGGCTCCAGGGGGTGCTCAAGGTCTGCGCAGTCAAGGCCCCGGGCTTCGGCGACCGCCGCAAGGCCATGCTGGGCGACATCGCCGTCATTACGGCCGGCCAGATGCTCAGCGAGGATCTGGGCATCAAGCTGGAGAACATCCAGCTCGCCCAACTGGGACAGGCCAAGAAGGTCATGGTCACCAAGGAGAACACGACAATCATCGAGGGCCAAGGCAAGGCCAAGGACATCAAGGCGAGAGCTGAGCAGATCCGCAGCCAGATCGAGAAGACGACCTCTGACTACGATCGCGAGAAGCTGCAGGAGCGTCTGGCCAAGCTCACCGGCGGCGTGGCGGTCATCAAGGCAGGCGCTGCCACCGAGACCGAGATGAAGGAGCGGAAGGACCTGCTGGACGACGCCCTGCATGCCACGCGGGCTGCGGCCGAGGAAGGGATCGTGCCAGGAGGCGGAGTCATCTTCCTTCGTGCCATCCCCGAAGTGGAGAAGGCCAAGGCCAAGGTCAGGGGCGATGAGAAGGCAGGTTTCGACATCGTCATCAAGGCCTTGGAGTCCCCCACCCGGCAGATCGGAGACAACTCCGGAGAGCCTGGAGACGTGATTGTGGCGGAGCTGCTGGAAAGGCTGCCCAAGGAGAAGAACATCGGGTACAATGCCGCATCCGGCGAGTATGTGGACATGATCAAGGCTGGGATCGTGGATCCGGCCAAGGTTGCCCGGACCGCGTTGGAGATGGCGGCCTCTGTCGCCGGCCTGATGCTGACAACCCACGTGCTGGTGACGGAGCTCAAGGCCGAAGACCAGAAACAGAAGGAACCCATAGCCGGCTCTGTCCGCTAGAATACCGGAACTCTGTTGAGATCTGCGAGAGCCTCGGATACCGAGGCTCTCGCAGTGTTGGAGCCTATGGCCAAGCGCGACTACTATGAGGTGCTGGGCGTAACCCGCAACGCGTCACAGGATGAGATCAAGCGCGCGTATCGGCGGATGGCGATCAAGTACCACCCTGACAAGAACCCGGGCAACAAGGAGGCTGAGGCTAAGTTCAAGGAGTGTGCCGAGGCCTACGAGGTGCTCAGCGACGCCGACAAGCGGAAGCAGTATGACCAGTTTGGCCATGAGGGTCTCCGTGGATCCGGAATGCACGACTTCTCACGGATGAACGTCGACGACATCTTCAGCATGTTCGGGTTCGACGACTTCTTTGAGGGGATCTTCGGGGGCGCAGGCGGCGGCCGTCGCCGGTCCGGCCGCAGGGCCACCCAGGGGCGAGGTTACGACCTGGAGACCAGCGTCGAGCTGACCCTGGAGGACGTGGCCCGCGGCACCGAGAAGACCATCGAATTCACGCGGCAGGATCTCTGCCCCGTCTGCAGCGGCACGGGCGCGGCCAAGGGCAGCCGCCCCACGAGTTGTCCAGCCTGTGGCGGCTCAGGCCAGATTGCCAGAGGCGGGGGCTTCTTCCAGATGGTCTCCACGTGCCCTCAATGCCGTGGCAGCGGCCAGGTGATCACGAATCCCTGCTCCCAATGTGGCGGTGCCGGACGGGTCCCCAAACGGAGAACGGTCACCATCAAGATCCCGCCCGGAGCACACGAAGGTCAGGGCGTCCGCGTGGCCGGTGAAGGAGAGCCTGGCACGGACGGAGGTCGGCACGGGGATCTGTACTGCTACGTCCGGATCAAGCCCCACGAGTTCTTCCAGCGAGATGGCAACGATCTGCTCACGGCCGTGCCGATCAGTTTCACCCAGGCTGCCCTCGGCGCATCGATCGAGGTGCCGAGCCTCAATGGCACACGGGCGCTCAAGATCCCGCCTGGCACGCAGTATGGCAGCATGTTCAGGATCAAGGGTGAGGGTCTGCCGGACTTCCACACCAGAGAGATGGGTGACGAGCTCGTGCAGGTCGTCATTGAAGTGCCTTCCAGCCTGGATGGGCGTCAGGAGGAGCTGCTGCGGGAATTCGCCAAGACTGAGAACAAGGCTACGTTGCCGAAGTCCAAAGGCTTCTTCGAAAGACTGAAGACACACTTCGGATAATCGACCATGAAGAACGACAAGAAACATCCCGAGAGCGAATCCGCCCCAGGGCCGGACCAGGACACAGGTACTCCCGAGCCGGAAACGGCACAGGAGTCAGGGCCCGAGCGAGCTGCGGCATCGCCGCCTTCGGCTGCCGAGCAGGAGTTGCAGCAGATCCGCGGTCAATTGCAGGCCCTCCAAGGCGAGCGGGATGAGCTGTTCGCCCGTCTGCAGCGGCTGAGCGCCGACTATGCCAACTACCAGAAGCGGGTCCACAAGCAGGTTGCCGACTCGGTGGGGCAGGAGAGGGAGAAGGTGATGCGGTCTCTCCTGCCGGTCTGCGACAACCTGGAGATGACGATCCAACAGGCCAAGGATTCCAACAACCTTCAGGCGATCCTGACGGGCGTTGAGATCGTATACGATCAAATGATGGACGTGCTCAGAACCCATGACGTGGAGCCCATCAAGGCCCTGGATCAGAAGTTTGACCCGGCTTTGCACCAGGCCCTGCAGCAGCGGTCGGATCGTGACAAGGAAGACAACCTGGTCCTTGAGGAATGTCAGAAGGGCTACCTTCTGGCAGGCAGGATACTGCGGCCGAGCAGGGTCATCGTCAATCGGGCGCCCGTGCAGTCCTGCCCGAATCCTCCTGAGGCGGGTACCCCCCAATCAACCGAACAGAAGACCCCTGATGTGGAGTGAGGCCCATGCCGACCTACGCCTACAGGTGCGACGCGTGCGGACACGAGTTTGATGAGTTCCAGTCCATTACGGCCAAGTCGATGCGGAAGTGCCCAAAATGCGGGAAGCAGCAGCTCAGACGCCTGCTAGGCATGGGCGCGGGGATCATCTTCAAGGGGTCTGGATTCTACCAAACGGACTATCGCAGCGACGGCTACAAGAAGGCTTCAGGCGGCGACGGCAAAGGCGGCTCTCCGAAGAAGGACACGTCCAAGAAGGACGAGACCTCTGCGTCCACCCCGAGCGCCAAGCCGACGGAGCCAAAGCCTGACCCCCTGAAGAAATCAGCCTGACCGCCTCCTGCCCCGCATGCCGCCTCGAGACATGCCGTCTGCCCGGCGGTTGACCTCCTCGGACAGATTCAGTGCCCGGATCTTCGCAGCCAGGTCCCTGGCTGCGGATGGCTCCGTCCGCCACATCAACTCTGCCACACCCAATGCAGCCAGACCCGCCTCAGCCTTGAACTCGCCCTCCTGCGCAAGGCCCAGGAGCCGCTCCACGATCTTGGCTGTGGGAACCTGCGCCATGGCGGCGATAGCCAGGCGTTTCTCTTCACTCCGCCTGGCGTTTTCGAAGGCCGAGAGACACAGCGTCTCACGCTCGGCCACGGACGCCGTCTTGATCGTGGTCACCAGATTCAGCGCCCCGCGGGTGGCCAGGACATACTCATTCAAGGCAGTCTGAGGATTCCGGGCAATCTTCAACAGGGGCTGCGCAGCCTGAAAGTCGGGCCAATCGCTGAGCGCCCGGATGCCCGCCTCCCGCAAGACTGCGTCGCCGGACTGAGTCGCCTCGACCAGGGCCTTGAACGCCGTCTGGCCCCCGCCCTTGCCCAGGCAGGTCAGCAGGACCGACCGCGCCTGTACGTCGGCCTTGCCCGCCCGATCGATGACCACCTGGGCAGCGGCGTCCCTGTCCTTGGCCCTGGACAAGGCGGCCCTCATGGCGGACATGCCCTGCTCACGGCCGGCCTTGGTCTTGGCCACAAGATCGACCAGCACAGGCAGGTCATTGGCATCCACCACTTCGGCAATGGCCTGGAAAGAGGCGGCAACGATCTTGTCATCTTGTTCCGCCGCATAGCCGAGCAGGACCTTGCTTACGCCGGGCACGCGACGCTGACCCAGGGCGAGGATCGCAGCAACCCGAAGCTTCACGTCCCCGGACGCAGCCTGCGTCTTGATGATCGGCTCGACCGGAGCCCCCTGCAGGAGACCCAGACCGGCCTGTGCCGCCTTCTGGATCGCTCCACTTCGTCCTGCCGCCGTCTGCAGCAACGCCACGGCCGCCGCCTCGGTCCCGAGCTTCGTCAGGGCGTCCACTGCAGCCAGGCACACGGCCTCATCGCTGCTGGCGAGCAACTCCTTGGCTCGCTCACTCGAGGCGGTATCTCGTTGGTCGCCAATCAGGGCAAGGACCTGCACCTGGGCGTCCGGCGACAGGCCGGGCAGGAGTCGGGCCAGCATCTGGGTCGGCGCCTTAAACGCAGTGTTTCGGCTGGCCTGCACGACAGCGGCCCTCACCTTGGGATCTGAATCGCGGATCCAGGCCTCTATCTGCGATATCCCCTTGTCAGAATTACAGAGGATAAGCCCGGTGATCGCAGCCGGCCGGATGCTCGCTGGCAGGCCACTGGCAGGCTGGGCGGCCTTCTGATAGACAATCCAGAACAACTCACCCGCACCCGCTGCATCCTGACGGCCCGCCCTGTCCTGGGCGATGGCGATCAGGCCCTCTGCGGCCGCAGCCGATACGGGTCCCGACGGCCGGTCCAGGACTGCCTGCAAGACCTTCACGCCTTGCGCCCCCCAATCTGGCCCAGGGTCACGGCAGAGGCTGCAGCCACCTTGGCGTCCGGATCCGCCAGTGCCTGACTCACAGGGCCCATCGCAGACTCCGCCCTGCGGACGCCCAGGGAGTTCACCAGACCGATCCTCCACGTTTGCTCCTTGGCGTTGGAGAGGGCCTTGAGCAGTGCCTCCGTTGCGCTGGCGTCCGGGTTCTTTTCCAGGGCCCGCCGGCCGTAGTCGCGAAGGATGGGGTCTTCTGCCTGCATCAGCTTGGCCAGACACGGGACAGACTCTCCCCTACCCATCCGTTCGAGCTGCAGCACGAACCAGTAGCGGACCTCCTTGGGCATGGTCGCCTGCTCGACGGTCTTGATCATCACCTTGGCCAGGACCTCCCGTTCTCCCTCGGCACCCGGCCTGGCTGCATAGGACCCCATGTCCTGAAGGGCAATCTGGTGGGGGTAACGGGAACTGACCGCCTCTGCGGACATCAGGGGCAGGAGATAGTCGATCGCCTTCTGATAAGCCTCCGCCATCTGCTCTGCGCTCCGGGCCGGTGATTCCGCCTTACCACGCAACTGCTCCACCAGATCCTCACCACTCTGGCCGGCAACGATGGCCTGAAGTGCCAGGATCGCCGTAGCCGCCACAACGAGACATGCCGCTCTCAAGGGTCTATCGTTCATGGTCTGGTTTCCTCGCAAGGAATCCTCATCTCAGCACGGGTCTACTCACAGCAGGTACGGAGCACGGCGAGGCCGATCTATCCATCGCGATGCTGCAGGGTCGCCGACGATCTCCTCCTTGACCGGGTCCCACTGGATGGGCCGGCCCAGGCGCTCGGCGATCCCGCTGAGTTGGCAGATCGTGGCCGTGCGGTGGCCGATCTCCACGTCACAGATGGGCTTCCTGCGGCTCCGGATGCAATCGATCCAGTTGCCCGCGTGGTAGCTGGATTCATAGAGGTGAACGTCATTCGGCCCCAGCGGCGCTCGGGCCAGCTCCACGGGCTTGGTGTCGATCATCCCGTTACGGCTGACCAGGACCTCCCCTTGGGCGCCGATGAATTGAATCATGTGACCGCCCGTGGTCGCATGGTCCCGCAACACAGTCACGCCATTGGCATAGACGTGCGTCTGGTACTCAGTGCCATTCCATCCCTTGGGGATGAACTTGACGGGTCCCGAGTCATCCATGCCGAGGGCCCATTGGATGATATCGAAGTGGTGCGCGCCCCAGTCGCCGTTCTTGCGAGAGCCGTACTCCCAGAATCGCCGCCATCCGCCGCCGAAGTCCCCTTTGACTCTCTCTCTGTTATAGGGATACCACGGCGTGGGCCCCAACCAGCGATCATAGTCGAATCCCTCGGGGATCGGCTCCTCGGGAAGGGTCATGGGCGGCGCGAATGCGCCGAGCCTGGCATAGATGGTCTTGACCTGCCCGATCCATCCGTTGCGGACGATCTCGCAGGCCTTCCTGAAGGCCGATTCCGACCTCTGCTGCGAGCCGACCTGGAAGACCCTGCCGTACTGCTTGCACGCGTTGCTCATCAGCCGGCCTTCAGCGATCGTCAGGGTCATCGGCTTCTCGCAATACACGTCCTTGCCGCCCCTGAAGGCGGCCAGCGCTACCGCGGCGTGCCAGTGATCGGGCGTGCAGACGAAGACGGCATCGATGTCCGGCCTGGCACAGAGATCCTCATACTCCAGATAGGCCTGGCACCCTTTGTACGTCCCGCTGGCACTGGCGCCTGCGTACGTCGTCTCGACCTCGGCCTTGGCCTCCTCCCGCCTGTTGCGGTAGACATCGCACACGGCCAGGACCTGGACGTCATCCCGGCCCAGCATGCTCCTGAAGTGTCCCCCCATCTGCAGGCCCATACCGACCATGCCCATCGTGATCCTATTGCTCGGCGCCATGGCGCCGAACACCCTGGAAGGCAGGATCGTTGGCAGGGCCGCTGCGGCCCCGAGAGCCGCCACCCCCTTAGACAGAAACTCCCGCCGGTTCAGCGAATGGTGCACATTCACGGATCATTCCTCCCATCTGGCGTAGCCGTTGTCTTCCTGCATCGATCCACCCATACACACAGTCACAACCTGTAGCAGGCTACCTCTCCCACACGCTCAAGTAAAGGAATATCCCGACTGCGCCGGCCGGTGAGCTCTACCCCATGTTCACGGTCGGCGCACCCGCATCTGTACAGGTCCGGACCCCGCCGTTGTTGTACCGACCGGCGTGGGCACGAGGGTAGATGGTATGGCTTTCCACAGATGCAGGTCGATGCAGACGTGTCCGCGACTTCGATTCCTCAAGGGCTAGGAGCAGCCCATGGAGTTTCCACAGTTGAAGCACTTGTAGCACGTGCCGTTGCGAACCGTAATGGACCCGCACAGGTCACAGACCGGGGCGTCGTCCTGGAAGTGCTCGAACTGGGCGTTGAAGTGCTGCATGACCTGGCTTTCGGCCTTGAGCCCCTCAGTGCCCTCGCCCATCTTCGATGCCGCCACGGTGGTCACCCGCTGGCCGAGTGCGCCGAGCCGGTCCTGCTTCAAGGCCTCCACGGCCCTGCGGTCGGTCTCTTCCGGGGCCACGGTCTGTTCCTTGGACTTGTGTTTGGCCTTGACTTCCTTCGCCTCCGCGATCTTCTGCGCCAGGTCCTTAGTCTTTTCGACCAGTTCCTTGGCGGTCGTCGTCGTCCTGCTCTCCGCGCTCGGGGCCGTACCGCGATTCGGAAGGTTCTTGTCCGCGTAACCGGGGATGAACTGGAGCCCCATCCAGCAGAAGATGTAGTCGATCAGGCTCTTGGCAAACGGGATGTCCCGGTTCGAGGTCATGCCGGAGGGCTCAAACCTCGCATGACGGAACTTGTCCACCAGGGTGATGAGGGGCACCCCATACTGAAGCGCCATGGACACGCACGTTCCGATGACATCCATGAGGCCACCGACGGTGCTGCCCTCCTTGGCCATAGTGATGAACAACTCACCAGGTTGACCGTCCTCGTATAACCCCACCGTCAGGTAGCCTTCATGTCCTGCAACGGAAAACTTGTGCGTGATGCTCTGGCGCGTATCGGGCAGACGCCGCCTGAACGGCCTGGCCGGCACCGAGGCATCGGGGCCAGCCTTGGCCTGTTTGTGTTTCTGGGTGGACACGGGCTGAAGCCTCTTGGATCCGTCTCGATAGATCGCCACGGCCTTGAGCCCCAGCTTCCACCCCTCCATATAGGCTGCGCCAATCTGCTCGGCCGTGCTCTCGACCGGCATATTGATGGTCTTGCTGATGGCACCCGAGATGAACGGCTGCACCGCAGCCATCATCCGCAGATGCGCTGAGTAGTGGATGGACCGCTTTCCGTTTCGCGGCTTGAATGCACAATCGAAGATCGCCAGGTGGTCCTTATTGAGCTTCTCCGCCTCTTCGATGGTCTCCTGCTTGTCGACGTGATCGCAGATGGCCTTGATATCCTCGATGCTGTAGCCCAACTTCTCGAGGGCCATGGGGACCGTGCGATTCACCAGCTTGAGCATCCCTCCGCCGGCCAGCAGCTTGTACTTGACCAGGGCGATATCCGGCTCGATCCCCGTCGTGTCGCAGTCCATCATGAATCCGATCGTCCCGGTCGGCGCCAGGACCGTGACCTGGGCGTTGCGGTAGCCGTACTTGGACCCGGCGTCGAGGGCCTGATCCCAGGCATCCTTCGCCGCATTCCGCAGGCCGTCCGGACAATGGGTCTCCGAGATATCGTAGGCGTGCTGCCGGTGCATGTTGATGACCTTCAGCATCGACTCCGCGTTCTTGCGGAAGTCCTGGAACGCGCCCTTGATGGACGCCAGTTCGGCGCTGACCGCGTAGGCCGTGCCCGTCATGGTGGCCGTGATGGCCCCAGCCATGGCCCTGGCCTGATCCGAGTCGTAGGCAAGGGCCTCACTCATGATCAGCGCACCCAGGTTGGCGTATCCAAGCCCCAAGGGCCTGAACAGATGGCTGTTGGTCGCAATCTCCTTCTCCGGGTAACTGCCGTTGTCGACCAGAATCTCCTGCGCGACAACGAAGATCCGCACGGCCTTCTTGAACAGATCGACGTCGAAGGACCCGTCATCCTTGCGGAACTTCATCAGGTTCAACGACGCCAGGTTACAGGCCGAATCGTCGACAAACATGTATTCACTGCAAGGGTTGGAGGCGTTGATCGGCCCCGAGGCCGGGCAGGTATGCCAGCGATTGATCGTGCTGTGGTACTGCAGCCCCGGATCCCCACAGACCCGGGTCCCCTCAGCGATCAGATCCATCAGCTCGCGGGCGGAGTACGTGCCCACCTTCTGGCCGGTGGTCACGGCGTGCGTATGCCAGAGTCCGTCCTTCTCCACGGTCTGCATGAACTCGTCCGTCACCCGCACCGAGAGGTTTGAGTTCTGGAACATCACGCTGCTGTAGGCCTCGCTGTTGTGGTCACCCGTGTAGCCCGCGTCGATCAGGGCCCAGGCCTTCTTCTCCTCTTCCATCTTGGCGGTGATGAATTCCTTGATGTCGGGATGCTCGACCCGGAGGGACTGCATCTTGGCGGCCCGCCGCGTCTTGCCTCCCGATTTGATGACCGCAGCAATCTGGTCGTAGACCCGCATGAAGCTCAGAGGGCCAGAGGGCTTGCCGCCGCCGGCCAACTTCTCCTTGCTGCTCCGCAGGGAAGACAGATCCGTACCCGTGCCTGATCCGTGCTTGAACAACATGGCCTCGCTCGTGGCCAGGCGCATGATGTCTTCCATGGAGTCCTTGACCGACTGAATGAAACAAGCAGAGGCCTGAGGGTACTCGTAGCTGCTCTCGCAGGCGGCCACCTCGTTCTTCGCGTGGTCCCAGTGGAAGTTGTGGGCGCTGCCGGAGATGCCGTATACGTCGTGGAGACCCACGTTGAACCATGCAGGTGAGTTGAAGGACCCGTACTGGTTGACGCAAAGCCACGTCAGCTCGCTGTAGAACGTCTCGCCGTCCTGCTCCGTGGCGAAGTAACCGTCCCTCTTGCCTCGATCGGCGATGGTCCGGCAGACGCGATGGACCAATTGCTTGACCGAGTGCTCCCGTTGACCGGTCTCCACGTCGCCATAGAAGTACTTGCTCGCCACCACCTTGGTGGCCAACTGACTCCAGCCCGTGGGGACCTCGATGTGGTCCTGCTCGAAGATGGCCTGACCCGCCTCATTGGCAATCTTGGCAGAACGGGTCTCCCACTCCAACTGATCAAAGGGATGGACGTCAGGCGATGAGAAACAACGCTCTACCTTGAGCCCCCTGCTTCCAGCCGGCTCGCCAATCTTGGCCACCTTGCGGTCGATCTTCGAGGGCTGAAAGGGGTTCACAGGGTCAAACCTACGGGCCATCAATAAGCCTCCGTGCGCAAGCCTCAACGACTACAATATCTGGTAGATGAGAACGAGATCAGCAACCAGGCTTTGTGTCTTGGTCATCGAATCAGCAGGTCGCAGATTAATGGCAGCACCGGACTCTGTAAAGGGCAAAACGTGCAGAATTGTCATTGTGATAGGACCATTTCCATTAGTGCTTGTCGACGCGAAATCTACGTAACGTATTTTTTGCGTCAGAGGAGTGGGCGGAAGTGCGCAATAAAAAAGGAGACTTGGGCGGCACTGTCGGAACTAGTTGTAGCCCCGTCTCCTTGCTGCGATGTGCCGCATGGCACTTGACCGCGGTCAGCACCTGAGACCCACTGATCTCTGTCTGCACTCGCAGCATATATAGTATACGATGAAAGTGTCACCGGGTCAAGATGGAAGCGTCAGATTCCCCTGATGGGGCAGGGAAAATGCGCCTCACAAGGCCAAGCGGATCACCCCTTGCCGGGCTGCCGCAGCTCTCTGATCAGTTCCAGGCCGACCCATACGCCGCAGCAGATGACCAGGATGGCCGCAACGACCACCCAGCCGATGATCAGGGCATCAAGCACGATCCTTGCCTCCATGCGGTATGAGCCAGTGACCTGCCGCGTACGCGGCCAGCGACAGTGCCAGGGCCACTGCAATGGGAGGAACCCCAGTGCCCGCAAGCCTGGCCTTGAATGGGGCAAGCTCCATGGCGACGGCAGAGCCGGCCCCCACGACGATCGACAGGATTCCGGCAGCAGGCCTGGTCCGCCTGATACACAGGGCCAGAACCAGGGCGGGCAATATGGCCGGCGCCCAGAGATTGTAGCAGACCAGCAGGCCGTCGATGATCCCGGGGACCTCCGTCTCTGACAGGATCGCGGCAGCGGCCGCAGCCAGGGCTATCCCAACAGTGGCGGCCCTTCCCACGTACAGGGAACCCCTGTCAGACAGGGCGACCAAGGTGCCGGCCACATCTTTGGCCACGCACACGGCGCCGGCGTTGAGCAGGGAATCCAGGCTCGACATCACGATGGCCATCAGCACAACCAGGAGCATGGAGTGCCACACGGGTGGCATGGTGGCAGAGACCAGGGTGATCAACACGGAGTCTTCGTTCGTTCCGGCAAGCACGATTCCCCTGGCTGCGATCCCCAGGCCGGCCATGACCGTGAACCAGACGACGCTGAAGGCCCCTGCCAGCAGGAAGCTGTTCCGTGAGACCTGGGTGGTCCTGGAGGCGAGGGCGCGATTGGCGTACGGCGGAATCAGGGTCTCACCCAGCAGAAATGCAACCATCAGGCCCGCGATGCTCGGCCACGAGGCTGCAGTCCACCCCTCCTTTGTCGCGACCAGGGCCTGTCGCACAAACCCGGAGCTGGCGCCCGGCACCTTGAAGGCCAATATCCACAGGAACATGGCAGGCAGGAGGATGGCAAACGTAGCAAACTGGAAGTCATCGGTGATCACGCTGGCCCGCAGTCCCCCGAAGGTGGTGTACAGGCACGTGAGCGCAACCACGATCAGCACGCCCACCCAGAAATGGGTGCCAAATACGTCCTTGACGATCCCACCGGCAGCCTTGGCCATGACGGCTGAGAACCCCGCGCACAGGCCTACGGACACGATCCCTGCCACCAGTTGGCACGGCCTTCCATAGGCCCGTCCCGCCACGTCGCCCAAGGTATGACAATCGCCGAAGGCCCTCAGCCGCGGCGCCACGTAGAGCCCGACCAGGATGCTCTGTGCTGCGTAGGCAAGGCCGATCGCCACAAAGAGGAGGCCGCTGCCGAAGCCCTTGCCCACAAACCCTACTGCAAAGGCGGGTCCCACGTAGGCCGCAGACAGGCTTCCAAAGACAAGTCCCAGGGCGAGCCTTCGCCTGGCCAGAGAGAAGGCCACGAATTCCTTGGCAGCCCGAGCGCGAAGCGCCACGAAGACCAGCGTCGCCGTGTAGACGGCCAGAATGACTACGGTCCAGACCTCCTGCACCGATTCTCTCCTGAGACTATCGTCTCTGCTGGAAGGTTTCTTCTTCCAGCTCGTTGATGGCCGTATCAAGCTGTGACTCGGTCCGAATCCAGCCGAAACGGCCATCGACCAGGAAGGTCTTATACCAGCCGACTACGTTTCGGGCAAACTCCGCATCCTTGCAGTAGATGCCGAAGCTGATCTGGCCTGCATGTATGCCGGTCTTGGGTGGATTCTGCGGGAAGGCCAGCAGGGCCTCCGTCGCAGTCAGCAGGAACTCGATATCCCGGACCGTACTGTTGTAGATGCGGAGCTGGCCTGACTCGATGGCCTCCGGGTAACGACGGAACAGATGTCTGCCGGCGTTGGCGAATCCCGGAACGCTCAGGTTCAGCGCCCGATGGATCCGCACGTCGGGGTACGACTCGATGATCTGCTGCAGGGCGCTGAGGTAGTCCTCCATGGGCTGTCGCTCGCCTTCGAACAGCATGCAGGTCCACAGCTCACACTGAGGATTCGTGTCCAACTGATCCTTCAGCATGGTCCGGGCAACCCTGTACGTCTCTTTGCGGTTGACCATCACCTTGAGCTGCCTGTCGAACAGGACCCTCGCCCAGGCCGGCAGATCGCTGGGCAAGGCACCACCGGGACACATGCCGAGCCGGGTCAGCAGGCGGAGGAACTGCTTCTCCGGAGACCCATAGAATCGCCGTCCGACCACGCTGCCTACGTTGCCGCGGCACTCCATGCCAAACTGCTTGTGGTAGCCGAAGGAGAGGGTGCTCACCTGAAAGCCCGCCTTCACAAGCATCTCGTCCAATTCGCTGATGAGCGGGGCGGCCTCCCGCTCTGGTGCACGATCGAGGGACAGATGTACGTTGGGGCACAGCACGATCCGCCGCTGGCCGATCATCTCGGACAGCCGGATGAATTCATCCACGACCTCCCTCAGCTCCTGCTGGCTGTCATAGGTCTCGACACAGACGAACGCCAGCACCACCTCTGCGAACTCCTTGCGCCCCTGGGCCGGGGAGATGGTGGCTGGGTCGATGCGGGATGAGGGCTGGGTCTCTTCAAAGTAACAGGACGAGCACTGATAGCATTCCAGGATCATAGATCGTCGTTTCTGTCGTCGGACCGCTCGATCGATTCAGCCATGCCCTTGTGGCGGACAGGAACGTGGGCCCTGCCATGCTTCAGGCGATATGCGATCTTGGCGTCCACTCGAGAGATGAACAGCCCCACGTCGGGCCACACGGCCTTGTCCGCAAACGCGGCCAGATTGAGTATCCGGGCCATCTCCACCGCCTGGGCCAGGTCTTCCTTCCCAGCCATGTCCTTGGCCTCCCGTTCGGTCAGGTTCCGCACGAAACCGGGGACCCGGCCATCCCTCAGGGAATCGGCATAGTCAGCCAGCAGTTCCTGAGGCTCCCGATCACATTCTTTCTGACTGTTGCGCATACGCATGGTCCACCCCCACCACTAGTCCTCATCCTTGCCCAGCATCTCACGCAATTTGACCAGAGTTCTATGCAGCAGCATCTTGGCGCCTCCGATCGTGGTCCTGAGCTCGTTGGCAATCGCGCGATGCGAAAGCCCCTGCGACCACATCTCGACGGCCCGCCGCTCTCTCGCCTTGAGCCGGCCCACGGCCGCGGTCACCATCTCGTGAAGCTCGGCCTGCGACATCAGCTCCAAGACGCCCTGCTGCGGCGCCATCACCTCAAACAGGTCGTTCTCGGGCAGAGGCACGCTCCGGTTCAGCCTTCTGTAGGTCTGGCGCAGGTGCTTGCGCATGTGGTACAGATACACGGTCCGTACCAGCTCCGACTCGTTGGTGACCTGGCATACTCGAGTGGGGTTCTCCCAGATCTCCGCGTAAACCTCCTCCAGGATGTCCTCGCACTCCACCTCGTTGCCGAGATAGCGATATAGGCACTTGGTAAAGAGCCCAAAGGTCGCCCGAATGAACGGCTCCATGGCCCGCCGACGACGACCCAAGTCCTCAGTGGCCAGGCCCCTGAGGGCATTTCGCAACTGCCTGTTCATAGGATTGGCATCCCTGTTGGACCCGCACGGCCATACCGCCGGGCCTTGACCCTCGCCGCTACCGGCTACCCGGTGACGGTTTGCGGCCAGGATTATACTCCAGGGGCCATCCCCTATCAATCACCCTTCTGTTTGCTTGCCTGCTGCTCAGCCGTCTTGCGGAGCAGGTCCATCAGGATCTCGACACCGTGCTGGTTTCGACCGTCCTTTGCCGCCTGCTCAAGTGGACCTCGTGCCTGCTCGGCCTCCCCGACGCCCAGAAGATGATAGCCCAGGAGCAACTGAAGGTCCGTGTCTTGAGGGGAGATCTCTGCCCTATCCACCAGCCGGTCGATGTCCTTAAGCAGACGGTCGTCGTTCTTGTACAGGCCTCTCGGATAGAACACGCCCAAGGACTCAACGGAACTGGCCGCCAGGGCACTTCGCAGGGCCTCGGCGGCTTCTGCGTATTTGCCATCGGCAAACAGGGCCTGGCTGTAGGCAAATGGGATGACGCGATCGTTCTTCTGCGCCTCCATGGCCTGTCTGAAATTGTCTGCAGCCTCAGCGTACCGCTCGGCCTCAAATGCCTTGACGGCCTCATCGAACCACGCGTCCACTGCCGTCGGCTGACCTGGGGCAGGCGGCTGGACGGCCTCCTGTCCCTGCTTCTGTCGCGGCGTCAGTTGGCTTTCGGGGATGCCATAGATGGTGCCGGGCGCCGAGATGCTACTTCCGTCGGTACCGGAGTAGTTGTAGGTATAGTAATTGTATGTATCCCCGCTCACCTCATGGGCCACAGGGTCATATCCGTACCACTCGTAGGGATGGTACCCGTACCAGTAGTAGCGGGTCGCATAGCCGTAGTCGATGGGCCACCAGCCTCCCAGGCTTACGAAGACGTACTTGCGATGGTAATATGGATAGAATGGTCGACAGGTCCAGTCATATCCATGCCGATACCAGATCCCAAACTCGAAGGATGGCCAGATGAGCTGATGACACGGATGACCATAGAGGTCATAGAACATGTGGCTGTGACGATCTCGATGCTCGAAGATCGGCTCCCGGTCACGATACACCACGGTCGGCCGCATCGACGTCCGCCACCTGAACTGATTCGCCCTCTCCCTGCGATAGCCCTCGTCTATCACGATCTCCTTGCGAGGACCCATCCCGGAACCCTGCCGATCCAGGCCGGATCGTCTCTTGGCATCCAGCCGGTCCCTGGCGTCTTGGAGGGGCGTCTTCCTGATGGAATCGCGTATGGCCACCTTGGACTGGCCGCGGTCCATTGGCCCCGCAGACCGCTGAGTCTCCGCTCCACGCGTCCCGGTCGTGGCCTGTCCCTCCTTAACCGCTGGGGACGATCTGGACTGATCCCGCTGGGACCTCTCCAGATGCTGGCTCGCTCCACCGGGGTTGGCTGCTGCAGACCGATCCGGCAACCTGCTGCTTCGAGGCGAGATTCGATCGCTCAGGCTCCTGTGGGGCGCAGGGCTCGTGATCGCACGGCTCGTGGAGGGGCTCGACTTGGATGTCCCCACACCACTGCTGGATGACCCTTGGCCGATCGATCCTCCGGCCGTGACAGGTCCAGACCGCACTTCGCTGCGATAGCGATCACTCGAGTTTGGCGCCCCATCGTGGACGATGACAGGCCCACCCAGGGTCCTGGGCCGGCTGCTGATCGAAGGCGTCATAGGCGCCCTCGATTCCCTCGCGGTGGATGGAACCATCGGCAAAGCCGCCTGTTGTCCCACCCCACCGAATGCCCCTCTGCTATGCGTTGCAGGCTGCCCCAAGGTCGTCCGCGGCGTAACCACGCCCGCAGACAGGCCCGCGCCGCTGGGGCCGCCCCAGCGGCCGCTCGTCCCCGTCGCAGGCGAGCCCTGAGAAGGCAGGCCCGGCTGTGACCTGAAGAACGTCTGGCCAGGGCCAGGACTCGAAGGCACGGCCTGCCGCGAGATATCCGGGGAAGGTCTGGACTGGCCTACAGTGGGAATGAAGGGCGAAGTCATCGCCCTGCTGGCTGGCTGAGGCACAGCCATGGGCGCCCTGGAAAATGGTGAAGGAGTCGAAGGACTTGCTGCACGGGCAGCTGGAGCCGCCGCAGGCGCGGACTGCCGGCTAGGGGCTGGCGATGAGGGGCGACTATTGCCTCCGCCGCCCCTGTCAGCCGCTGCAGCGACTACGGCCGCCGCGATCACCCATCCCGCAACCAGGTATGACGCCTTGGAACCTCGCAGAGCCAACATGGTTGTTCTCCTTTCTTCCACCCTTGCCACGCCGATGGGCCTTCGGCGGATACCGATGCCCCATCGAGCTACCATTATAAGGCGCAAAGGTACGCCCTGGTAACGGAATGAGGCTAATCCTCACACTATGCTCCTGGACAAGGTGGGATCAAAGACCGGACTGAGGACTTGAAGCAACGCCTGCTTCGTGCACACCAAGAAGAAGGGCCTGGGCATTTCTGCCCAGGCCCTCTTTTGACGCTCTGCGAACTGGCTTCATCAGCCGGATCGCATCGAACCCGAGGAGTTAGTTCATCGGGGTGCTGTCAATCCACTGGTTAACCAGCATTGCGTAGTCGACGAGGTCGACATTGCAGTCGCCGTTGATGTCCAGGGTCTGACGGGTGGCAAGCGTGCCGCAAGCACCAGCGGGCGCCAGGCTCGCGTCATCGGGACCAACCATGCAGTGCCGAGCGATTTCGGCAGCAGACAGGGCCACGTCCCAAACACGGAACTCATTGTAACGTCCACCGGCAGCGGTGTCGCCCCACTGAGAGCGGCCGAGCCAGTTGTTGGTGTCGACGAACTGCGCCGGATTCATGATGTCACTACGGGTCTTGAGGTGCCCCATGGGGATACCCTGGTAGTACATCTTGGTGACGCCGGCAATCTGATCCCAGGTCACGGCATAGAACTTCTCAACGTTCTTCGGAACACGCCAGCCGCCATTGTTCTGGCCGCCGATGTTCCCCTCGCTGTTGTTCATGCCAGCGGAGTTGTTCGTCTTGTAGCCGTACCACAGGGTCTCATCACCATCGCCACCCTTGGCGGGGCAGAGGTAGAAGTAAGCGGTGTTTCCGCCGCCATCAGACTTGTCCTCACCGCCATTGGCAACGCCAATGTCGAAGATTCTCTGCCAGATGCCGCCGGTGATCTGCGTGTACCAGGTCTCGATCGTGAACTGCGGGCCCAGCGAGGAGAACATGCCGTTCGGCAGGTCCACGTAGCTGGCGTTGGCAGCGCCGGAGCTCTGGGTAGCGTTGCCGAGGGTCATGCCGTCCTTATCGAACTTGTCCTTGCCGCTCAGGTCATACAGCATGGCATCAAACGCGCCCGCATTGTCGCCTTCCTGATTCAGGACGTCCTTGATGATGATGCTGTCGACGTCCGCCTCGTTGAAGGTGTACCTGTGGACCAGACCGCTCTGAACGATGAGCTTTGCATCGTTGGAAACGGCGCCAGCCATCTTGGCATAGTACACGCCCGAGTCCGCAGAAGTCACGGGACCAATCGTCACCGCAAAGCCTGCACCCACCTCGGTGTCTCCGGCATCACCCTTCTTGTACCAAGTGGGCGCGCCACTGGTGATTTCCGGGAAGCTGCTCAGGGGCAGCGAGCAGCTCAGGGTTGCCTTGGTGCCAACCAGCGCAGTGCTGATGGCGGCAGCCTTGAGGGCGGCAACGGCGCCAGGAAGGGCCTGCACGTAGATGCCTTGGACGACCACGGGCGTTGCGCCGATCGGATCCGGACCGCTCCAGCCAATGGAACCATTGGTGCCGCCTGCGGCGCCGTTCTGGTGGGCAAAGTAGAAGGCATAGGGCTGGCCGGCCTTCAAGGTTGCCTTGCCGGTTGTCCTGGTGCCCGACGCGATGGTTGTGAACGCGTCTGCGCCATTCCATCCCGTCAAAGACGCGATCACGACGGCCTTCGCGATGTCAGCATCTTCCGACAGGGCGAACGCGCTGCTGTCGTCCGACGAGGTGTAGAACGTGTACTCGCCGTCGGCCGGCGGAACGATGCAGCCGGTGATATAGATACCAAAGTCGGTCATCGGGTCCATGGCCGTCCGGGCTTCCTCGTACGAGCAATCCGCAATCACATACTGCGCACTCGGTGCGGCGCCGCTCTTGGCGACAGTCACCGTACCCGCAGGGTTCCCTACGTTCTGATTCCAACGGGTGACCGTAATGGCCGAGCACACCGTGGAAAGGACAAGACTGGTTACTAGTGTTGCGACTATCAACCTTCGCATAGCTATTCCTCCAACTAGAAGGCTTACGCATTCTGCTTACCACTTGACGTTGTTTGAATCCCTACACAAACGTGCCACGATTTCAGTTCGGAACTACCTCCTTTCTCCCCCTGACATCGCATCGACGACACCTCCTTGTGCATAAAGAGACACGTTAATGAATCCCGGTGAAACTGATTCAATGCCCGACTTCCATTTGCCCTGGACTCTGAAGAGAAGCTTGACTGCATTCTAATCACCGTCGGGTTACCGTTTGAACTCCACGTACCGGGCTTCCCATATTGATCATTCACCTGCGACTGGGGCTTCACGCCAATCTGACGATGGACGGTTCGCAGCAACACGACCCAGTTCTCTTTTCACTACCCCGGGCTCAATGTCGCCAATGACTGAACCGCCTTGGCCTCCCCACGACGCGCAGGTTATTAACATCCCTCTTTGTATCGGCAAGACACGCCTGGCCTTTGAGTTAATTCGTTTTTCAGGGCTCCCAAACGCACCCCGGACAGTGGTGAATCCAGCGGAACTGGGCTGCAGTGGCGTCTGGATCGGCCTTTGCGGCGAGAAATGGATGGACATCCCCTCCAGGGCTGTACCAGCCAGTGACCCCATTGACACCCCGATCCACCCGTGGGAGGCCATGACGTGTCCCGTACCTCCGTTTATCACACTCCAGGCGACACCCTCCTGGGAGCCTACCTGTATGGGCTCGATTATAGTCCTCCCGTCCCAGGCGATCAACAAAAAAGTAGATACAATCGCTATTCTCAGACCTGTGACGGCGGTAGGCTCCAACGCCCGCCATCTCCCAACCAGAGGCCTTGCAGGCACGCGGGCCATACCGTACAATCCACCTGCTAGTACTATGAACCAAAGCCAGGATACGCACCGATGAGAAGACTGATCCTCGCCTGCCTGACCGCAGGCCTCGCCAGCTTGGCCACCCCCGGCATGGCGTCCCAGAAACCCCTCCCTACCACCAGTACCCAGGGCGTCGCCGCCTCATCCCCAAGCCCATGGGCCCCAGCCTTCGCCCCCCTGCCGCGGTCAGCGGCGGGAAGACCCAGGAACGTCATCCTCTTCATAGGCGACGGAATGGGCCTCGGACAGATCTCCGCCACCCGGATCAAGACCCTGGGACCGGACGGCAGGCTCCATCTGGAACGCCTGCCCGTCACTGCGATGGTCGTGAACCACTCAGCCAGCAGCCTGATACCCGATTCAGCCGCCTGTGGGACCGCCCTTGCCTGTGGGGTCAAGACCAACAACGGCATGCTCGGCCAGACCCAAAAATGGCGATATCAGTCCATTCTCGAGGCCTGCCAGGCGAAAGGCATGCGAACCGGCCTGGTGGTCACCAAGAACCTCACGGACGCCACTCCAGCCGCCTTTGCCTCCCACGTGACCAGCCGGAAGATGGAGCCGGCCATAGCCAGGCAGCTCCTCGCCTCAGGCGTGAACGTCCTCCTCGGCGGTGGCAGACGGTACTTCCTACCGAGGTCATTCAGCCCGGATGCGGGCGACCCGAACAACCTGGCACTGCTGATAAGGGCCAACGACTATGTCTGGGTCCTGGGTGCGGCCCAACTGCAGTGCGTGGAGGCAGACCGGGTGCTGGGGCTCTTTGCATATGAGGCCATGAAGTCGTCGCCAGGCGAGCCAAACCTCACTATCATGACTGAAAACGCCATTCGGTTGCTGACCAGACCGGGGACGGCCAGGCCTGTTGCCGGCGGCCAGGGTTTCTTCCTTATGGTGGAGGGCAGCCAGATCGACTCGGCGTCTCACAACAATGACGCCAACCAGATGTTCCGGCAGGTTCAGGCCTTCGACGAGGCAGTCCGCACAGGAATTGACTTCGCGATAGCGGACGGCCACACCCTGGTCGTCGTGACCGCGGACCATGAAACCGGCGGCCTCGAGATCGTGGTGCCCAAGGCCCCGACAAAGGCCAAGGCCGCTGCGACCGCAGATCCCAACGAGGAAGATGACTACCAAGACCCCAACGCGATGGTCTTGAACCTCAAGTGGACTGGCAAGGACCACACCGGCCTACCCGTCCCCTTGTACGCCTTCGGACCCGGCTGCCTGGAGTTCACCGGAGTCATCGACAATACCCACGTGCCCATGAGGATCGCCAGGCTGCTGGGCATCTCGCAGTTCCCAAGGGTGGTTGGCGTGGTGGAGCCGAGGCGAACTGGGGCCGGGGAACGAATGGGCGAAAGGATGAATGGGGGCAGGTAGTCCCGTAGTCAGGTAGAACTACCGGGCCGCCCTGCGGCCGATACTACCAGGGCGGAGCCCGATACTACGTCCACCTCATACCCTCGGCGGCGGCTGTTCCGGCTAAGCGCTAATCGCTAATGGCTAACAGCCAGCAGATGACCGCGGCCAGGCGGTCATCTGAGCGGCTTGACGTGGACTACGATCTCCACCCGTCGGTTCCTCGCCTTGCCCGCCGCAGTGGAGTTGCTATCCTTTGGATCTGCCGCCCCCCTGCCGATTGCCCGGACCTGCCTTTCAGGGAGGCCATGCTTGTCGAGGTACCGGGCCACGGCCATGGCCCGCTCACAAGAGAGCGCGAGATTGTCCTGCCACTTGGACCTGCGGATGGGATCCGCGTCCGTGTGGCCGATGACGTCCACCACCTTGCCCGAGTACCTCTGCCTGATGGCCGAGACCACGTCGTCTAGTTGGCGAATCGTCAAGCTCTTCAGGCTGGCCCTGCCAGGGGCAAACAGGATCGCGTCCTGCAGCGTTATGGTGATGGTGCCGGCCAGGGGGTCGACCGAGACAGGCAGGTTACCGAAGCCCGCCTGACTGGGATTCTTCTGGAGGTTATCGAGCTGGCGGGTCAACTCCTCGATGGTCGTCTGATCGTGCGCGATCTGATCCGCCATCCGGGCCCTGTCAGCGTCTGCCTTTGAGAGCTTGGCCTTCTGGTCCTCGTTCTCTACTGCCAGCCGCTCATATCGTTGGCGATAGTTGGTACAGCCGGCCAACAGACTCAGGGACAGTATTCCCACCCACATGACCGACCGCTTGCTCATCAGGAAAACCATGTCCGCATCTCCCACGCTGGAACAGAGCTGGCTCAGTCCCGCAGCAGCACCAGGACCCCAGGTCGCGTCAAGCAGCAGACCTGACGTGAACCACGATCTCCACCCTGCGGTTCCTCGCCCTGCCAGCAGCCGCGGCATTGTCTGCAATGGGACGGTTCTCGCCACAACCGACAGACCGAACGTCCGTCGCTGGCATACCGCTCTTGATCAGATACCGCGCCACCGTGTTGGCCCGCTCCGTGGAGAGCTGCAGGTTGTCCTCCCACTTGGACCTGGTGATCGGCACGTTGTCTGTATGACCCACCACGTCGATCATCCTGCCTGCGTACTTCTCTCTGACAACCGATGCGACCTTGTCCAGTTGCTGGCTGGTCGCGCTCTTGAGGGTCGCCTGTCCGGACGAGAAGAGGATCGAATCCGGCAGCGTGACGGTAATGGTGCCCGCCTCTTTGCTGAACTTCACGTCCATGCCTTCGAAGCCGGTGGCGGTCGCCGGCGTCTTGCCCATCTGCTCGATCTGCTTGGTCAGCTCATCGATGGTGGCCTGATCCTGCGCCACCTTGGCTGCCAGCTCGTTCTTCTCCTGCTCTGTCTGCTTGAGCCTGCCCTGCGTGTTGGCGTGCTCGACGTTGAGATACTCGTAGCGCTCCCGGTAGTTGGTGCAACCGGACAGAATGATGACAGACCCGAGTGTGGCCAGTGCTCTAACGATGTGCTTGTTCGTGAAGGCGTGCATGCTTGTATCTCCTTATACAACACTCCTCGTTCCTTCGGGGTCTCTACGGCCCATACAGGACCGTCGACAAGCGGCCCAAAATGCCGTCGTGAAAAATCATAACCATGAGGGTTGCCAATGACAAGAAGGGACCATAGGGAATTTGATGGATTTTTTTGGAGATCAACTGGGTGGCGGCCCATCCCAGACCGAAGAACGGAGCGAGGAAGAAGGCTAATACGACCATCAGCGGACCGACGACTGCGCCGGCCGCGCCCATCAGGTGTACGTCACCCAGCCCCATGGCCTCCTTGCCGAAGGCGAGGGTCCCCAGGATCCGAGTCGCCCACACCACCGCACATCCGACGAAGTATCCCCAGGCACTACCCATCAACCCGGCCACGGCCGGCGTCGCGATCAGATGAGACCAGGGCCCTGCCAGTGGCCCGCTCCGGGTGATCCACCAGGCCAGGATCGAACACACGACGATCGGAGTCAGGAACAGGATCTCCCTGACGACCTCCAGCCGGTGGTTGATGTTCTCCTCGACTTCCGCCTGGCCGCCCTCGACGGCAACAAGACCGGAGGACTCCAGTTCCGACTCGTAGCTCCTCCGGACGAGGCCCTTGGCCACCAGGATCAGACTGATTCCCAGCCCCACTGCAGCGCCTGCCGCCAGCGCCCGGTCGTGGGCGAGGCCACAGGAAGCAGTCCATGCTGGCTGACCTGCGGAAGCGGCAACATAGACGCTCCGGCCGCAGAGCCCACCAGCCCAGCGCCGGTGGCGAACCAGCAGATCGTCAGGGGGATGATCCAGGACTCCAGGTCGATGATGCTCGCGGCGATGAAGGCGGCCAGCATCGCGATGTGGGTCAGATAGACCACGCAACCACCCGCCTCGAACAAGGGCATGCCGCTCCGCAGACCCCACCGGAAATAGGCGACATAGACGCCCAGGAATACCAGGCCGGTCAGGAGCTCGACCACAAAGTACCGGCTGGAGATCGGAGACCTGCAGCGACGACACCGGGCCTTCAGGACAATCCCGCCCAGGATCAACCAGGAGAGCACGGGGATGTTGTCGTAGAACCGGATCGGGCTGCCGCAGCGTGGACAGGCCGATCCCGGATGCACCAGCGACTTCCCACGAGGTAGACGCCAGGCCACCACGTTCAGGAAGCTGCCGATGCAGCAGCCGAACGCAAACACGAAGGTGAAGATCACGACGTCCGGTATGGTCACGCAGACTCCTTTCAGACCACCTTGCCTCTATCGGCCCTATCGCCGGCCTTGCCGATTCACGACCCCAGCGACCTTCATCGGCAGGCCGAACAACCGGATGAACCCGATCGCATCGGTGGGGTTATACTCGGCGCCCATGGTGAAGCTGGCCAGCTTCGGCTGATAGAGACTGTTGGGGCTGGTCATGCCGGCGATCGTGCAGCGGCCCTTGAAGAGCTTGAGCGTCGCGGCGCCGGTGACCGGCCGCTGCGTGGCATCGACGAAGGCATCGAGGGCCTCGCGGAGCGGGGAGAACCACTGGCCGTAGTAGACCATCTCGGCGTACTTGAGCGCAACCTGCTGCTTGTAGTGCAGCGTCTCGCGGTCGAGGTCAGCGTCTCGAGCGCCTGGTGGGCCGTCAGGAGGATCGTGCCGCCGGGGGTCTCGTACACGCCGCGGCTCTTCATGCCGACCAGCCGGTTCTCCACCAGGTCCGCCTGTCCCACGCCGTGCTTGCCGCCGATCGCGTTGAGGGTCTCGATCATCTTGACGCCGTTGACCGCACGGCCGTTCAGCTTGACCGGCATGCCCTCTTCAAAGCCGATGCGTGACGTAGTCGGGCCGATTGGGCGTCTTGGACACGGGCCGAGACATCACCAACAGGTCGTCCTTGGGCTCGTTGGCCGGATCCTCGAGGTCTGCGCCCTCGTGGCTGATGTGCCAGAGGTTGCGGTCCCGCGAGTAGATCTTCTTCTTGGACTGATCGATCGGGATGCTTGTGTTTCTTGGCGTACTCGACTGCCGCCTCGCGGCTGGTGAGCTTGAAGTTCGGGTCCTTCCACGGGGCGATGATCTTCAGGCTCGGGTCCAGGGCCATGTAGGTCAGCTCGAAGCGGACCTGGTCGTTGCCCTTGCCGGTCGCGCCGTGGGCGACGGCAGTCGCGCCTTCGGCATGGGCGATGTCGACCTGGTACTTCGCGATCAGCGGCCGGGCAATGCTGGTGCCCAGCAGGTAGCCGTTCTCGTACACGGCGCCGGCCTTGAGCATCGGCCAGAGGTAATCCTCGACGAACTCCCTGCGAAGGTCCTTGACGACGCACTTGATCGCCCCGCTCGCCAGGGCCTTCTTCTGCACGCCCTTGAGCTCGCTGCCCTGCCCCAGTTCCGCGGCAAAGGCGACGACCTTGTAGCCGTAGGTCTCCTTCAGCCACGGTAGGATCACGCTCGTATCCAGCCCCCCACTGTACGCCAACACCACCTTCTCAGCCTTCTTCTGTTCTGCCATCGAACCGACTCCTACGAGACACCTTCCGTTCAACAATCAACGATGCCGCATTATACAAAGAGAAGCAAGAGGCAAGAAGCAAGAAGTAAGCGGTCCAGGTCTTAGGTTCAAGGGACCTGGGCTCCCCCCCCCCTCCTTCTTAAAACCTAAAACCTAAAACTTAAGACTTCTCATGCTTACCTCTTGGCTCTTGCTTCTTCTCCAGGGGATTTTCCGTTGCGTGGATGCGGGAGGCCAATACAATACTCTGTGTCTTGACGAATGGAGCACAAGACGTGGAAAGATACGGATCGACGTCGGATCACAAGCCGCACAAGCCCATCTATGGAGGATCACCCCATGTCCCACGTGCAGGATGAGCACTCAGCCGTCACTTCCTCTGAGAAGGTCAGCCGGCGGGGATTCCTGGCAGGCACGGGCGCAGCCGCGCTGTCGTTCACCGTACTGGGACCGCAGGCGGTCTCTTCCTATGCGGCCAACAGCAAGGTCAACCTCGGCCTGATCGGCTGCGGCGGTAGGGGCACCTGGATCGCCGATCTGTTCATGAAGCACGGCGGATATAACCTGGTCGCGGCCTTCGACTACTTCCAGGACCGCGTCGACGGTTTTGGCGACAAGTTCAACGTGCCGAAGGACCGCCGTTTCACCGGGCTGTCAGGGTACCGTCGCCTGCTGGGGACAGACTTGGACGCGGTGGCTATCGAAAGCCCGCCCTACTTCCATCCAGAGCAGGCCGCAGCAGCAGTGGACGCAGGCAAGCACGTATACCTTGCCAAGCCCATTGCCGTGGACGTGCCCGGGTGCAACACCGTCGCGGAGAGCGGCCAGAAGGCCACGGCCAAGAAGCTCTGCTTTCAGGTCGATTTCCAGACACGTGCAGACCCCTTCTATAGGGAGGCCCTCAAGCGGGTCCGCGAGGGAGCCCTGGGCGAGTTCGCGTTCGGCGAGGCGACCTATCACGCGGGCGACCCCTGGCTCGGCCAGCACAAGGCCATGGACCAGGATGCCACCCACGTGGAGAACCGGCTCCGTGCCTGGGGCCTCGACAAGGTCCTGTCGGGCGACGTCATCACAGAACAGAACATCCACACGCTCGACGTGGCCAGTTGGATCATGGATGAGCCGCCCGTCTCGGCGTATGGCACGGGTGGCGCCACGGTCCGCAAACGCGGGACCTGCTGGGACCACTTCGCTGTGACCTTCATTTACCCCAAGAACGTGGGTATCGCCTTCAGCTCTCGCCAGTTCGAGGCCTTTGGCACCCAGCCCGAGGGCATCCGCAACAGGATGTTCGGATCCAAGGGCGTGCTGGAGACCGAATATGGCGGCCAGGTCATCCTCCGCAGTGACAAGGACCACTTCTACAGGGGCGGCTCCAGCCCGAACATCTACACCGATGGCGCAGTGGCCAACATCGCCACCTTCCACAAGGACATCACCGGCTCCAACTATGCCAATCCCACGGTCGAGTGCAGCGTGCGAAGCAACCTCGTGACCATCCTGGGCAGGACAGCCGCCTACCAGCAGCGGGTTGTGACCTGGAGCGAGATCCTCAATGACAAGAACAGGCTCGATCCGAACCTGAAAGGGGCGAAGGAGTGACAGAGAAGCCGAAACGGCGAATGGGCGAAACGGCGAGGCAAGCCTGGTCAGGCTCGTGGCCGGTTCTCCATGTAGTCCGTCTTCTGGCTTCCGGATTCTGAGTTCAAAGTATGGAGATACGAATGACCGACAAGATGACCCGCAGACAGATGCTGGCTGGAACGGCCGGACTTGCAGCAGGCTTGGCCCTCAGCTCGTGCAGTTCCATGCAAGGCGCCCGCACCTCGACAAAGGGCTTCAAGATCGCCGTGTGCGATTGGACGATCGGCAAGACCACGAATCCGGCTTCGCTCGAAGCGGCCAAGCGGATAGGACTCGACGGCGTCCAGGTCGACTTCGGCAGCGGTGAACAGGACCTGCCGCTGTTCGATCCTGACCTGCAGCAGCGGTTTCTCCAGACATCGAGAGAGCAAGGCGTCGAGATCGCGTCTCTGGCCATGGGCGTCCTGAACAACGTCCCGTACAAAAGCGACCCGCGGGCCGAGCAGTGGGTGAGCAAGGCCATCGATGTATCCAAGGCCCTGGGTACGCGGGTCATCCTCCTGGCCTTCTTCGGGAAGGGCGACCTGGTCAAGGACGAGAAAGGGATCGACACCGTAGTCGCACGGCTCCGCAAGGTCGCGTCTAAGGCGGAAAGGGCAGGCGTCACCCTGGGCATCGAGTCCCAGCTCCCAGCCGAACGACTGCTGGACATCCTGCGCCGGGTGAACTCGCCGGCAGTGAAGGTCTACTACGACGTGGCCAACACGCAGGGCATGGGCTACAACATCTACACCGAGATGCGTGTGCTCGGAAAGCAGATCTGCGAGTTCCACGCCAAGGACAACCAGGATCTGTACGGCAAGGGCTCTGTCGACTTCGTCAGGGTCCGCGCAGCCATGGACGACATCGGCTACCGCGGCTGGATCGTGATGGAGGGCACCAAGATGCCCCTGGGCGTGGCCGAGAGCTGCCTGTACGACGCCCAGTACCTGCGAGGCGTGTTCCCGCCGAAGGCCTGACTCGCTGTTCGCACGCTCGGAGGTGGAAGTCGAGTTCAAGTTCATGGGAAGGGGTTGCGACATGATAGCCTGTCTTCGAATAGTCACGCTTGCGTTGCTGGTCCTGGGGCTCTCTCGGGCCGTGCCGCTCGATGCGGCATGGGCGCCGGTCGGCGGAGAGATCATGACCCGTTGGGCCGAGGACGTCTCCGCTGACAGGCCCCTGCCAGAGTATCCCCGGCCGCAGATGGTCCGCCAGGACTGGCTGAGCCTCAATGGGCTGTGGGACTACGCGATCATGGCCAAGGATAGTGCCCGTCCCGGATCGTTCCAGGGACAGATCCTGGTGCCCTACCCGCTCCAGTCCGCCCTTTCGGGCGTCAAGAAGATGCTCAGCCCCGAGGACCGCTTGTGGTATCGACGCACGTTCACGGTGCCTGCCGCCTGGAAAGGTCGGCGAGTGCTGCTCCATTTCGGTGCGGTTGACTGGCAGACCGCGGTCTGGGTCAATGGAACGGCCGTGGGCAATCACCGGGGTGGATATGATCCCTTCACCTTCGATATCACCAACACACTCGGGCCCAGCGGCGAGCAGGAGGTCGTTCTCTCTGTGTGGGACCCGGCCGACACCGGCGCGATTCCCAGGGGCAAGCAGGTGCTCAAGCCCAGCGGGATCATGTACACCGCGGTTTCGGGCATCTGGCAGTCCGTGTGGCTCGAGCCCGTGGCTGAGGCCTCGATCCGATCGCTCAGGATTACACCCAGGCTGGACAACAGCCAAGTCGGCCTAGCCGTCACGGGCCAAGCGATGGATGGTTCAGAGGCGGTTGTGGCCGAGGTGCTGGACGGCGGCAGCGTGGTCGGCCGGGCCGAGGGGAAGGTGGGCGCAGAGATCCTCATTGCGGTCGCCAATCCAAAGACCTGGGCGCCCGGGAACCCCTTCTTGTACGACCTCAAGGTCACGCTGAGTCGTGGGGGCAGGACCATCGACAGCGTATCGAGCTACTTCGGTATGCGCAAAGTCGAGATCAGGAAGGACCAGGCCGGCGTGAACCGCATGTTCCTCAACGGCAAGGCCCTCTTCCAAATGGGGCCCCTGGACCAAGGCTGGTGGCCGGATGGCCTCTATACCGCCCCTACCGACGAGGCGCTGAGGTTCGATATCGAAGAGACCCTCAGGATGGGCTTCAACCTGGCGCAAGCACGTGAAGGTCGAGCCTGATCGATGGTACTATTGGGCAGACAAGCTGGGCCTGCTGGTCTGGCAGGATATGCCCAGCGGCGACCGTCCCTGGAAGGGCCCTGAACCTTCCACCCCCCGCCGCAATGCGGGCAGGCAGTTCAGCAACAAGCTGCTCGTGAGCGAGACCTACGACATCTTCGAGCGCGAATACCAGGCCATGGTCGACAGCCACTTCAACCACCCGTGCATCGTCATGTGGGTTCCCTTCAATGAGGGCTGGGGCCAATACGACACAGCCCGGATCGTCGAGTGGACCCGCAAGATGGATCCAACGCGGCTGGTGGATAATGCCAGTGGTTGGACAGATATGGCCTGTGGCGACGTGAACGATGTACACCGGTATCCAGGACCCGGCATGGCCGCCCTCGAAGACAAGCGGGCGTCTGTACTCGGCGAGTTCGGAGGCCTCGGCCTGGCGGTCGAGGGCCATCTATGGGTCATCGGCCGGAGATGGGGCTACAGGGACATGGTAGATGCCGCGGATCTGACCCAGCGATACACCAGCCTGGTCAACGCCGTGAAGGCCTATGCGGCGCGCGGGCTCTGTGCTGCCGTCTACACCCAGACCACCGATTGCGAGGGCGAGGTCAACGGCCTGCTGACGTATGACCGGGCAGTCAATAAGATCGGCATTGCCGCGATCGCGGCGATCAACCGGCCGGTCTATGAGGTGAAGACCGATCTGAATGCAGAGATCCCTGCTGTGGACATGCCTCCTGCGACCCCGAGGCCCAGGCCTCAGACCGCTCCGGCAAGCACGCCCGCACCAGGAGGGGGCCAGAGGCCCTGAGGGGACATCGTCAGCGCCCTGCTGTACTGTAGAAAGCTGGTACAAGGAGCAGGGGCGTCCGGACGACTCCATGCGTGCCTCGCAAAGGGCCGATCGCCTGGAGCAGCAGATGCGCGGCCAGGGGCCGGTTGGAAGGAAGATGCCTGGGCAGCCCCGAGACCCTTGGCGTGGGAGCGAGCTACCTTCCAGACGGGGTCGTTCCGGCCTTCTCGGCGAGCAGGCCCTGGGCCTGCTGCAGCGCCTTGGCGATCTCCGGGATGTTTTGGAGCGTCGCGAATTCGCCGTTGAGGATCGTCCCGTCCACATAGGCGGCAAGGTCCTGCTCGGTCATGCCGGCCATGACTGGTCCGAACGCCTGGACCATGGTGTCGATGCTCGCCAATCGCTCCTGGATCGCGCGGAGTCTTGAGTCAATCTCCTGGGTGTGGGCGGCGTCCCCCAAGGCCTCGTAGATCTTCCGTTGCTCGGTGAGTCCCGCCTCCTGCAAGCCGATGCCGACGCGGTCATGGATCAGGAACCGTCCGGAAGAGGAGACCGTTCGGCCCACGCTGGTGACATCCTGGGCGACCTTCAAGGCATCATCCGTCCGTCCGGCGGCGGACAACGATCTCGCCTGCTCGATCGACTGGCTTCCAAGCTCTCGGATCATGCCCAGGTGTTCCAGGGGCAGCGTGAATGCCGATAGTCCCATCGCGGCCGCATCGGAAAGCCCCTCGTCGAGGAAGTAGTCCCGCCGCGCCGCGAGCATGGCGATGCGGTCATCGCTGAACCGCCCCTTTGCACCGGCCTGCGCGAGAGATTGCAGTGCTCCGGCAATGTCTCCACTCTGGAATTGACACTGCCCGGCATAGCAGTCTGCCAGGGCGTTGGTTGGATCAAGCCGCTTCAACTCAGTCACGTAGGCAAGGGTGGCTTCGTCGATCCGGCCGGCGGCTATTTGCGCACTGACGAGGGCGGACAGCACAGCGGGAGAATCCGGGTACAGTCCGGCCGCCTCCTTGAGGTACTCCAAGGCTCTCGCCTGGTCCGGGGCCAGGGATGCTGCGGCGGCCCAGTGACCCGGTTGTCCGGCGTGCCCCTGCAACGTCCGGCCAATGGCCTCCGCCGTCACGATCTGATGCACCGCTGCATTCAGATCACCCCCCAAGGAGACCAGCATCTTCTTCAGGGCCTCGATGTCGCACTTCCCTCGGGTCTTCTCCTCAGGGCGTACGGGGCCTTCCTTGTCGCTGACGGTCGGCGACGGTCCGGTGTCCCCTGTGCGTACCTCCTTCTCACGTCGCGCACCGGCCCCCAGAAGAGCCCAGATGTCCTTGATGACCTGCTGATCCTGGTGCCTCTTCTCAGTGAGCAGGACAAGGGCATCCTCCAATTGGGTGATCTGTCGTGCCGCCGAGTTCTCTTGGGCCTTGGCTCGGTGGACCTGGTCCTGAAGATCCCGTATGGTCTGCTCGAGTTGTTGCTGCCTCGCAGCGGCACCCTGCATCTTGTTGCCACGCACAACGGCCATGACCGTCGCAGCCGCGCACACCATGACAGAAAGCACGACGACGACGGCCGTGACATGGTTCTCTCTTCTCATAGGCTTACCCCTTGCCACACTGACGCGCTCCGGCTAGCCCTCCAATGGGATCTTCAGCTCACTGAGGGTCCTGCGCAGCCAGGCCAATGACTGCTCGATCATGGGGCCTGCCTGGCCTTCACACTCCATGCTCAAGACCCCCTGGTAGCCGTGATCGCGGAGCACCACCAGGCACTGGCGGATGTTCTCGGCGTTGACCCCTTCGCCGATCGCGCACTGGCTCACTGCGATGCCTGTCTGATGGCCCCGGACAGAGGCGGCCAAGGAGGGAGAGACATCCTTGATGTGCACATGGCTGACACGGTCGATGAAGCGGCCCAGGAATGCAGCCGGGTCCTGGCCTGCAATGAACGTGTTGCCCGTATCCATGTTCATGCGGAGATAAGGACTGTCCACGAAATCGAGCATTCGGCCCATCATGTCGGGTTTCGTGGTGAAATAGCCGTGTGGCTCGATGTTGACCGTGATGCGGTGGGCCTGGGCCACCTCGACGATCTGGCCGTAGCTTCGCTTCATCAACTCCATGGCCTCTGCGTCGGTCAGGCCCTCCGGCTGGTGCATGCCATCAGTCGTGTCGACATTGGCACAGCCGATCAGGTGCGCCCACTGGATGGACTTCAGCACATAGGGCACGCCGCGCAGGGGGCCGTCCTTGCCGGAAAGCGGATATGCGGCATCGACCTGCGAGAACTGGACGCCGTAGGAGTCCATCTTGCGCCGCAGCAGGATGGGGTCTTCGTAGAGGGCCACATGGGGCTGAAAGCCCAGCCCGTGAATCCAGCTCACCCCATCAATCAGGCCGCACTCGATGGAGTGAACGTCGTTCCTCTTCGCCCACTGCAGGCACCTATCGAAACTGAAGTACGCGCTGTTGAATGCATCCGTGTGGAATCCGATCTTCATGTGCGTCGTCCCGACACTTAGGCAGTTGGATGGTTAAATGGTTAAGAGGTTGAATGGTCAAGGGGTTAAAAAGACAAACAGGCCCGTCCTTTCAATTCAGTCTGGCGCCAACTCCAGGGTGGCTGCCCAGGCGCAGCCTCGGCGAATGAGCTTGGCTACAGCCGGATTCGTCACCGCAGGCAAATCATGGCCCAGCACGGTGTGGAAGACCCTGCCCTTCCCATACTCGAACACGAATGCCATGGGGTAATCCTTGCCATCCACCTTCGACCTGGCGGTGGCGATCAGATGAATGGGACGGTCCCCGGTCAGACATGAGTAGAGCTCGTCCCGCGTTTCGAACGCAGTCATACCCCGCGCGATGGGGTGGCCAGGATCGGCGATGTCCACACGGAACGAACCGTGAGGGTCATGACTGAGTTTCGGGTCCCACACGCGACCGGCGAGATTGCGGAACTCCGGCCAATCCTGCCACGCCCCGCAGGCAAAGTGGACCAGCACCAGGCCCATGCCTTCAGAGACCCGCCGGCTGAGATTCTCGCGGGCTGCAGGACCCGGCGAGGGCTGCTCCCAATTCATGAAATGCAGCACCACCACGTCATACCCGGCCAAGGCCCCCGAGTCGAGCATAGCCGGGTCCTCTGTGATGGTGACCCTCAGCCGCGGGTCCTCCTCCAGCAGCGAACGCAATGCGGGCGCGGTCTGCCGCCACGGATGTCCAGGATAGTCCTGGCCCGTGACCAGCAGGACTCTCTTGGCAGGGTCTTGGGCAGCGGCGGCCCGGCCCTCTTGAGAAGACTGGCTGGCGATACCGGCCGCATCGCACCACCCTGCAAGGCCCAGGGTGATGCACACAGCGATGACCCGAAGAGGCATGGTTGTCATATCAAGGGATCCTCCTTCAGACTCCGGGAATGAGGTGGGTCTTGCCTGGAACTGCCACTGGATACAGCCCATCAGTGCCCGGCTTGACGGGCGGCTCTGTGGTGAAGTCGCACTGCCTGGGCTCAAAGGCAAAGTCCGCGTCGTAGGCCTTCTTCCAGCCCAACTGGCGGCCCGTATAGCAGACCATCTGGCCCAGTACTGCAACCATGGTGCTATTGGCCATATAGCTGCCGCTATTGATAGGCTTGCCGGACCGGATGGCGGTGAAGAACGCCTTGTGCTCCTCCTTGTAGGGGTTCAGGAAGGGTCCTGGGTAGTCCCACTTGGTCTGTCCCTCGATCTTGTAGTTGAGCAGCGACGCCCTGCCCTTGGTGCCAAGAATCCAGTCAGAGACATCCTCGTGGCATTCCTTCTGGGTCCTGCAGAAGGCGTAGAGCCGGGTGCCGTTGGCGTATTGATAGATCACGCCGTGGTGGTCGAAGACGTCTCCATAGATCTGGCCAAAGGAGGCAGACCGGCCGGCCAGGCCGTGGGCCCTGATCGGCGTCTCCTCACGCATCGCCCACGAGGCCTTGTCCACGCTGTGGACGAGAGACTGGGTCACGTCGTCGCCCGAGAGCCAGGAGAAGTGATACCAGTTGCGGCACTGATACTCCATCTCACTCCATCCGGGTTGCCGATCCACCAACACGTACGGTGCACGCAGGAAATTGACCTCCATGGAGACGATGTCGCCGATCGCACCGTCATGGATCCGCTTCATGGTCTCGCGCACGCCCGGATCGTAGCGGTTGTGCAATCCCGAGAGCACGCACAGCCCCTTGGTCTTGGCCAGGTCACAGGCCTCCTGCGTCGCGCGTACCCCAACTGGGTCAATCCCGTGGGGCTTCTCGACGAATACGTGCTTGCCTGCGTCCACCGCAGCCCTGAGGTACCGGGGGTGAAACTTGGAGGCGCACGCGATCAGGACCACGTCGCTCGATTCGATGACGTGCCGGTATCCGTCGAACCCGACGAATCGGTGATCCTGATCCACTGCCACGCGATCCGGGCTATGGGCCTTGATCTTCTCCAAGGAGGCCGCCAGCCGATCCGCGAAGAGGTCGGCCATGGCGACAATCCGCACGCCCGGATCTGCGTCCAGGGCGTCCATGGCCGCGTCCGTGCAGCGTCCCCCGCAGCCGATCATCCCGACCCTGATCGCGTCGCCCGCCCCCGCCCAAAGGCCGGGCGAAAACTCCAGGGCCGCCACCATCGCCGGCAACCCAGCAGCCGCCTTGAGGAAGTCACGACGTGGAGTGGACTTCGATTTCCCTCGTGGACCCTGGTTTGGCATGAGCGGCCTCCTAAAGATCCCAATGCAGTTCAGCACGTACAAACAGACCATGACCTGCTGACCCTGGCCGCTGCATACTATACGGCGCAGTGTCGCAGGAGGTCAACTGTGTTCGAGCGGGAGTTGCGGGAGGTTGTGCCGGCCGCCAGACGGCAGCTATCAGCGGTTAGCCGGAGGGGGGACCGAGCGATGTTCGGTATTCGCTCGGTCGCTACGCTCCCTCTTCGGGCGCTCGTTGCCCTCGCTCTTCGGTAGCGAAAAGTGAATGGCGAACAGCTAACAGCTTTCCTTCAGGGCTACCCGACTACCCCTTCTACCTTTCCGCAAAGACCGAATCCAGAGTCGCCCATGCCGAGCAGTCGGCGCTGGTTCAAAAAAACTTGGAGGCCACCCGATATTCCTGTTGACGACAAGTGTCGGCAAGTCTATCCTGGGCTATTAGACGACACGTGTCGTCTGTTGAGAGAACGCACAGCATTCGCAGGAGTCCTTACAGGGAGACCGTCGCCATGGCAAGTCCGCAAGGCAATCTGAGTGCAGCACAGTATGAGATCATTGAAGCGGTGTGGGAATACGGGGACAACGGCGCTACGGTCGCCGAGATCTGGGATGCCATCTCCAGGGGGCGAGGCGTAACCAGGACCACGGTCCTGAACCTGGTCAGCAGGCTGGAGAAACGCGGGTGGCTGGTCCGCCGGGAGGATGAGAAGCCGGTCCGGTATCTGGTTGCCCTGGACCGCGAGAGGACGGCCGCACTTCTGGCCAATGGCTTTGTCGACGACTTCTTCGGCGGCTCAGCAAGGCAGCTCGTCATGAGTCTGCTCGGCTCGAAGCGGCTAAGACCAGACGACATTGAGCGATTGCGGCGGGAATTGAATGCTATCTCGAAGAACCGGGATGCCAAGAGGGAGGCCTAGCCATGGCAATGTTGGGACGATTTGTGTTGGAGCCGGACCACGTAGTCTACCTGGTCAATCTGGCGACCCTGGTGAGCGTCATATGTGCGATGGGACTGCTGGCGGTCTGGCTATGCCGGCGATGCTCGACCCCAGTGCGGCACGGCATGCTGATAGCCGTGCTCGCACTGACACTCTCGTGCCCGATCTCGGTCTGGCTGGGACAAGAGCGAGGTCTTGCCTTCTTTCGGGTAGGTGTGCCCGTCTCGGCGGCCGCCCGTCAGCCTGACTTCTCATCTACTCTGCCGCCACCGTCGAGTTCACCGAATGGTTCAGAGGCCTTGTCGTCGAGGTCCGGGCATGATGGGGCCCAGGCACCAGGGATGCGCTCGCCAGCACAATTGTCCAGAAGCGACTCATCAACGCAGACCGCGATTGCTCTAACAAAGGATGAAACGGTGTCACCGGATGCCTCGGGCGCAGCCGAAGGCCGGGCCGCCCTGCTTCCGCCCCACAGAGGCACGCAGTCTCTCTGGTGGCTGGTGCTGGGGACGCTCGCTGCCTGGGCATGGGGCCTCGGGATCCTCGTGGGAGTTCTCCGGCTGGGCCTGGGGTACGCTGCCTTGAAGAGGATCCGCAGTTCGTTCAGACAATGTCTGGAGCCCCGAGCGACGGAGCTGGCTCACCAGGCGGCAGCCGAGTTGGGCATGGTAGACGCGCCGCCCGTGTTCATCTCTCCCTTGGTGCCCATACCGATCTCGCTCGGCCTGGTAAGGCCCGGGATCGTCCTGCCCACGCACATCACGCTTCGGATGGACAATGCCCAGTTGCAGGCGATCCTGGTGCATGAGATGGCACATATTGTTCGCCGAGATCCCTGGGTAGGCCTGGCGCAGCGGATCGCGGCGCTGGTATTCTGGTGGAATCCCTTGGTTCACTGGGTAAGTGATCAGACCTCTTCGCTCCGTGAAGACCTTTGCGACAACTACGTGGTCCGTGTCCAAGGCAACGGCGAGGACTTCGCGCGAACCTTGGTTGACGTGGCCAGCCAGATGACGGCGCGTCCTGTGCTTCCTGCAACAGTCGGGGTTTTGGAACCCAGCCTGGACGGCCTCACTGAACGTATCCGTCGACTCGTGGGAAAGGAGAGAAACATGGCGACTCAGATGAGTGTCGGTTCAATGCTCCTGGTCTTGACGTGCACCCTGGCGATTCTGTTCGGCACGGGCCTGATCCGGTGCCTACAGGCCGCGGAGGTTGCCCCAGCCGCCCTGGCCGGTGCAGGCACGGAGGCGGATGTCGCCAGACCACCAGCCACACCTGCCGCTGCCAGTGCTGTGGTCGAACCCAAGACGGGGCTCAGGTTCACTGTGGCCAAGGCCTTCGAGGGCGAGAACGATCACATCTCGGTCGTCGACAAACTCGTGCTCTCACCCAACGGCCGGTTTCTGCACTGGCAGGGCATGGTGGTTCCCGTGGACGGAGCTGCCCCGTTCCAGCTCTTGGATCGGTCAGTCCAGGATGAGTCCTACTCCCCGGATGGGAAGTGGATTGCCTTCATCGGAAAGGACGGTCTCTACGCCGTTCCTGTTGCTCTCAATGAGGGTAAGCCCTCAGGACCGGCCAAGAAGCTCATCACTGTGATTCCGGCTTCCGGCCGAGGTCGACCTCTGGTGTGGAGCCGAGACTCGCAACATATTGTATTCAAAGATCCCCAGGGTGTCACGCGAGCGGTCTCTGTGCGCGACGGTGTGACAAGTGAATGGTCTGGCAGCCTAGGCATACTCTCGCCGGATGGCAGCACCGTGGCCTTCTCTGCCTGGGGTGACGGCATCTGGGTCCAGCCAGCGTCAGGAGCTGGCCCGGCAAGGTGCCTCAGTAGCCCAGATGACCTCAGAACAACGTGCGAGCCGGTGGCATGGTCTGCTGACGGTCAGTGGATCATCGGTCAGGCCATCGGATATGATCCGAATGCGCGACGCGTACATGGGCTACGATTCGCTCATGTCACCAGCGGAAGGCAACACGTGGTACCCGTGCCCGATGAGGTCGGTACATTTGTAGGTAAGGCCGACACAGGCAGAGAACTGTACTTCTATCGGCCATCGTATGAGGTCGAATATGCACCCCGAATCGCTTCCCCCGCCGGCCGAGGATTCAAGCCCGTCACCCTGGCACGGCCGCCCGGAGTACCAAGTGAATGCCAATGGTCGCCAGACAGTGCGACCCTAACGGCAATCACGTGGGACAGCGAGGATAAGCACATCCGTTGCTGGTTATTGCCTCTTTCGGGCGATGCCCCGAGAGAGCTAAAGTTAGAGGCGCCTGAATTGACCGACATCGAGCCACTGGTCTTTGACCGAAGTTGTCGTCAGTTACTGTTGTGCGCCACAGACAAAAACGGGGAGTTCTCCTACTTCGTTGCGCAGGTGTCGCTTGAACAGGGCAAGACCTTGGGGCCAGCACACCGACTGTGCCCCTTCGGTTCGCGCCCGAATCCCATCTGGTCTCCTGACGGCTCGCGGCTTGTGGTGGAGAAGGAAGGCCAGCTCTGGCTGGTGTCGCCTGATGGCAAGGAGTGGTCAGAGGTGTCGCCCAAGATCGGGGCCCCCAATTCGCCTTCCTGGTCACCCGATGGATCATACCTCGCCTTTGTGACCTTCCCCAGCACCAAGGCTACTCTTCACGTCGTACCGGCCAAGGGCGGTGAGCGGCGGACCCTCTACACCTGGCCAGGCAAGCAGCACAAATGGGATTGGACCGCTGATGGTAAGTCCATCACCGTCGTCTCCGATGGCGTCGTGCACAAGGTGCCGATTACCGGAGGCCAAGGCGAGGAGATCCTGAATCTCAAGGCACTGGGGTATGGGGACGTGGACTGGCTAGGTTGGTCCCCCGATGGCCAGTGGCTCGCGTTCTATGCCACCGGCTCCGCCAAGGAGCGGGATGAGTTGTTCGTGATGGGCGCCCAGGAACGCACGTCGCGAAAGGTTGCCACCGAAGACCGATGGCCGACGCGTTGGTCATTCGGCTGGTCCCCTGATAGCCGGCATATCGCCTACCAATACGAAGATAGGGTGAAGAAGCGACCGGCGGGTGTCCTCTACCGCCTTGACACTGACGAGGCCCTCAAGAGAGTCGTCGAGGGGGCGGTTCCGGCGACGCCAATCGCCAAGAGAGAGCCCAATGCAATCAACACGCCTGCCCAAACAGAGCCCATCCCCGGGCCGGTCTTCACGGATAACTTCGACAGCGGCCCCTCCAAACACTGGCTGTTTCAAGATTCTCCCGAGATGGGGCTGGGCCCGGGGCGGCACGCGGTGGAGAACGGCGAGTTGATGTTGTCGCACGCCAGGGCATGTCTCTATGGCATCGACTGGACCGACTACGTCGTCACGGTACGTGTCTGCATGAAGGAATCGGTAGCCTCCGGAGAAGCGGTTTTCGGCATCACGGCCAGGGAGACGCCCAGCCAGTTCGGGTCAAGTCGTAAGGATCGTTACAGCCTGCTCTGCCTCTACGTCAACAACACCCCCCGATACCTGCTACTTGACCTCAACTACGCCGATGCCTCGGACACGTTGCGTCTTGGTAGGCTGAGCCAATCTCCCTGCAGCCTCGTCCGCGACAAGTGGTACACGTTGGCGTTTGAGATCCGGGGCCAGCACCTGCGAGGGTATCTGGATGGGAAGCTCGTGATCGAGGCGACGGATGCGCGGTTGTCCAAGGGCGGAGTCATGCTCAACACCTATAAAGCCCGTGCTCTTTTCGACGACTTTAGCGTGCGGCAATTGCCGTAGTTGACGGGTTCACCGTGCGACGCTAGACTGATACGTAGGGTCTTCCTGGCGTGTTGACGCCGTGGTCAAGTAGGGTAGAAACTTGGGAGGATCACATCATGAAGCCGAGAGTTCTTGCCGCTGTGACGTTTGCCTGTGTATTTGTCTTGTCTTTGGCCTTGGCCGAGGGGGTCTTGGCAACCGAAGGCACCGGGGGCTCCCAGAAGGTCCCCGTCTTGATAGGCTTCAGACACACCCCCGGGCAAAGTGAACACGCCGTGGTGCGAGGACACGGTGGAGAGATAAAGCACAGCTATCACCTCGTGCCTGCCGTCGCCGCTTCAATTCCTGAACAGGCAATCGAGGCCCTGGCCAAGAACCCCAACGTGACGAGGATCGAGCCGGAGGGGACCGTCGAAGCAGTGGATGCTGAACTGGACGGCTCTTGGGGCGTGAAACGGATAGGGGCCGGCCTTGTCCATGTCGCCGGTGGTACAGGCGGTGGGGTGAAAGTAGCCGTAATCGACTCTGGCATCGACTACCATCACGAGGACCTGGATGGCAACTATAGAGGAGGCCGCAACTGTATGGCCAACACGGATGACCCCATGGACACGTTTGGCCACGGCACGCATGTGGCTGGGATCATCGCTGCCGAGGACAATGGCATCGGCGTGGTCGGCGTTGCACCTGGAGTCAGCCTCTATGCCCTGAAGGTACTGGGCCCCAGTGGTAGTGGCGATTGGGGATCTATCGTTGCCGCACTGGAATGGGCAGTCGACAACGGGATTCAGGTGGCTAACCTGAGTCTCGGGAACGTACAGTGGCCGGGACAGACAGTCGAGGATGCATTCTATGCGGCTGCTGGATCTGGCGTCGTTCTGGTAGCAGCGGCCGGAAATGCGGGCAACCGAAGAGGCGCAGGTGACAACATCATCTACCCTGCCAGGTGGGATTGCTGCATCGCCGTTGGGGCAACCGATAGTGCGGACCGCAGAGCAACCTTCTCCAGCACGGGTCCTGCCCTCTGGGTCTCGGCACCGGGGGTGGGCGTCAACTCCACTCTGATGGGCGGTGGGTACGGCCTGAATAGCGGTACGTCGATGGCCTCTCCGCACGTAGCCGGTCTTGTGGCGTTGATGATTGCCAAGGGTGTGGGCGACGTGAGGAACACGCTCGCATCGACCGCAAAGGATCTCGGAGATCCCGGTTGGGATGCACTCTACGGCTCCGGTCTGGTTGATGCTGTCGCAGCAGCGGGTGTACGAGCGACTGAGGTCCATGTCACTTCTGTCACCTATACCACAGGGAAGGGGAAAGACCGGAGCGGTCTGTCGATTAAGATTGCCCTCGTGGATGACATGGGCAGTGCGGTTGCTGGGGCTTGGGTTTCGATTGAGACATACCTGGATGGAGACCTCTATGCCGAAGAGGAGAGCGCCACGGAGACGGACGGAAAGGCACTCTTCGTGTTGGGCAGCGCCCCATCAGGCACCTACACGACGCACGTCACCGCCGTGACAACGGTCGACGGCCTGTTCTGGGACGGCCAAACGCCGACAAATAGCTACGCCAGGAGATGAGGCGAGCGGCGCGTGTTCTCTCGCCTTCACGCAGGTTTGCCGTGTGAGGCCGTGTACCTTACGACCATCACAGCCCAGATCGAGGTCGCCACGAGGCTGAGAACACAGATCGCCGCGATAGTCGCGAGAGTGCCCATCGTGTGGCTCGAAAGGTCCAGGTTCTGGACCATGGGAACGACGGGTTCAGATGCAGTCTCCATCCACTCATTCATAGCTTGGCCCTTTCACCATCCCCTCAGTCAAAGTATGCGCCATATTGGGCTCGCCTGGGGCGGCGGGCCGCGAAAAAAAGGCCTGGGCTCCACCCGTGACGCGGAGAAGCCGGTCGGGGGTCTTGGCCAGTTGGCATCCTGGCGTTGGATACGTAGACTTTACTCATCCGGACCACGCATAACTGGAGGGAGTACGTCATGGCAAGCACCCGTAAGATGGGTCTGGGCGCTGCTGTTGTAGCAGCAGTCCTGACCCTGTCGTCCTGTAGCAGCTCGACCGTCTACCCCGGCACCCACGCTCAGCCCCGCGACCTCGGCAACAGACAGGTCTGCGGCTATGATTTGACCTATGATTCCAACGTCCGTCTCTACAGAGTCGTAGGGCTGAACGATCACTACTACGGCGAAGGGTTCTTCTATCGCCTGCATGGCGGGATCTGGCAGATCAGCGTACAGACGGCCGAATGGCGTGCAGTACAAGCCGAGATGCTGCCGTCAGGCCTGAAGGCCAAGGTCAAGTCCGCGGCAAAGGCCGACCGCAAACGCCTGGATCAAGTGGGCGCCAGGAACGCAGTGGCCTTCAATGACGCGCCGTAGCGTGGGAGAAAGCGAAACGGCGAAACGGCTGATCGCCAGTCGCCGTTCTAGAAGGCTCGATACTCCCTGACTGCCTGACCACGAGTCTGCCTTCCTGCACCTCCGCCGCTCTGCAGTCCCGCGGCCCTGCCTTTCCTCACCATCCGCATCCCGCTCCAAATAAATCTCGCGTCATTTCCACTTTCTGGTTGACAGGTCTTACATCTGTCAGATAATAGAGTCTGACACCTGTAAGAGGAGACGACTATGACGACATGGAAGCTTCGAGCTATGAGCCCCGCGGAGACGGAGATCCTTCGGCTGGTCTGGCAACTGGAACAGGCCACGGTCCAGGGGGTCTGCGATGCCCTGCCGCACAAGCGCAAGATTGCCTACAAAACCGTCCAGACCCTGCTTCGCCGCCTGGAAGAGAAGGGCTATCTCAAGCACCGGATCGAGGGCAAGGCCTACCTCTTCTCCCCTGCCATCGACCGAAAGGCGGTGGTCAAGAGGACCGTGCTGGACTTCCTGGACCGGCTCTTCGGGGGGGACCCGAGGCCGCTCATGCAGTTCCTGGCCGAAGACGGCCATATTGACGCCAAGGAGATCGACAGGCTGAGAGACCTGATCGAGAAATCCGTGTAGACCGTCTGTTGTGGAGGTATTGCCCATGGATGCCTGCCTGAATCGGGTCGTGCACTACCTGGCGGGCCAGAGCTGGCAGATCGCCCTTCTGACCCTGGTCGTGGCCACCATCACCTACCTGTTGCGGAACCGAAGCGCCCACGTCCGCTACCTCCTGTGGCTGGTCGTACTGGCAAAGTGCTTGGTGCCGCCCTGGTACGTAGTCCCCCTGGACGTCGTTCCAGTGGCTCCGCGTGGCGCTGCGTCTCCTGTGGCTGCCTGGTTGCCGTCGGTCGCTGAACGACTCGGTGAGGAAGCCCGGACCCCATCGGATATGGCCAATGCGGCATCTGAAGGATCTCCACAGGCACGTCAAGTGCCCACGGTCAACTCCCATAGGTGGTCCTTTGCAGCACAGGCCGGTCTGATCTGGATCGCAGGTGCGATGGTGTACCTGACCATCAACCTGCTCCGCGCAGTGCGCGCGGAGTGGTGGTTCCGCAGGAAGCGCAGGCCCCTGCCTGAGCCATTCAGGCAGAGGATCGCTGAGATGCTCTGTATGGAGGATGCCAAGGACAAGGGTATGCCGACGGTCTGGCTCCTCGACGACATCGGCCAGCCCTTTGTCTGGGGTCTGTTGCGTGGGAGCATCTACCTGCCGGCCCGGTTTCTGGACCTGGATGACCCACACCAGCAGCGGAGCGTCTTACTCCATGAGCTCGGGCACGTCGTTCGGTGTGACGCGGTCGTCAACCTATTCCAGGTGGCGGCCCAGGCGATCTTCTGGTTCCATCCCTTTGTGTGGTGGGCCAGCAGACAGATACGTCAAGAGCGAGAGAAGTGCTGCGACGAGATGGCCATCGCTCGTCTGGGCGTCACGCCCAAGGACTATGGCACCGCGATCCTCAGCACTCTGATCCAGGCGCAGGAATCCACGCGGTCAGTTCCATCCTTGGCCGTGACAGGTCCGGTCAAGAACATCGAGGAAAGGATAAGAGCCATGTTGAAACCAGGAAAGCAATTCCACACAGGGCCCAGCTTGGCTGTGGCAACGATCCTCGTCTTCGCCGCCCTCGTGGCCGTACCGACGACATTCACACTGACCGCCAGAGCCCAAGCGGAGCCAACAACTCAGAAGCCAGCCGGCGGTAGCCTCGATCAGCCTCGCTACGCCGCCAGGACCTTCAACTCCAAGATGGCGCTCACGGTGGCTGTTCGAGAGACTCCTGCAGGAGATTGGAGATCGATCGGACGTACACCGAGTGCCACACCCATCGCGATCCCTGCATGCTATATGTTTCTGGGGCACCCGTCGGAACCTGTCAGAGACTGGGACCTGCTGGCCCAAGAGATAGGCCAGAATGGGGTTCCCTATCTAAGTCTACGCTTGGCCACAGACGCCGATGTGAAGCACCTGGCAGGTTTGACTCGGCTGCAGGGCCTAGATCTGTGCAACACCAAGATCACAGACGGAGGTCTGACCCATCTCAAAGGACTGACGGGATTGTGTGAACTGCTGTTGTGCGACACGCGGATCACGGATATCGGCCTGGAGCATCTCAAGGGCCTGACCGCACTGCGCCAACTGTGGTTGGACCGCACCCAGGTCACGGATGCGGGCCTGAGGCATCTCAAGGGTCTGACCAAACTACAGGAACTGCGGTTAGAGGGCACGTCTATCACAGATGCAGGTCTAATGCACTTTACGGGCTTGACTGCATTGCAGAACCTGGATTTGCGTAACACTCAGACCACGAATGCAGGCCTGGAGCGTCTTGGGGGACTCACCGGACTGCAGAGGCTGTCTCTCTCCGGCCCTGCGATCACGGACGTGGGCCTGGAGCATCTCAAAGGCCTGACTGCACTGCAACACCTGGATTTGCGCAACACTCGGGTCACGGACTCAGGCCTGGAACATCTCAGAGGCCTGACCGCATTGCGGGAACTGTGGCTAGACCGTACCCTGATCACAGACTCGGGCTTATCGCACATCAAAGGCATGACCGCATTGCAGTGGTTGTCGTTGAGCGGCACCCAGGTCACGGATGCGGGCCTGCCGTACGTCATGGGCCTTACTCGATTGGAGACGCTGTACCTGTCCTCCGCCAGGATCACAGATGCGGGCCTGGAGCATCTCAAAGGCCTGACTGCATTGCAGCACCTGGATTTGGATAACACCCAGGTGACGGATGCAGGCCTGGCGAGCCTTAGGGGCCTGAGCGGATTACTCCGCCTGATCCTGGATGGCACCCCGATCACGGACTCAGGCCTGGAACACCTTAAGGACGTGACTGGATTGCAGACGCTCAGCCTGGACAACACCCGAGTCAAGAGCGACGGCTTGGCCCACCTCAAAGGCTTGACCCGACTGCAGTACCTGTACTTGCGCAACACCCAGATCACGGATACTGGGCTCCCCCACCTCAGCGGCCTGACCGAATTGCAGGATCTGCATCTAAACGGTACTCAGGTCACGGATGCGGGTCTCGGCGGACTGTTCAAGGACAATGGCCTGCCTCGACTGCAGGTGCTAAGTCTATCAGGCACCCAGGTCACAGATGCCGGACTGGCCCATCTCAAGGGGTTGACCAATCTGCAGAACTTATACCTCAGTAACGCCCGGATCACGGATGCCGGGCTGGTTAATCTCAAGGGCCTGCCCACTTTGGAGTGGTTGTCTCTAGACGGTACACAGGTCACCGATGCGGGTGTCCAGCGGCTCAAGCAGAGCCTGCCGAACCTGGTCATAGTGCGGGAGTAGGCATCGCGAGGCTCTTCTTGTCGCTGAATGCGTGCGGTAGAACGCGTGCAGCGCCTGCCGTCGGCCTGGGGACTATTGCGGGTGGGGCAGCCCACGGTACCCGCCTTGCGCCCGGCGAGCAGCGAGGGAGGAAGAGTTGGACTCACACAGCCAGCCAACCCTGCTGCCTTGCATGGCCTGCCACTTGCCGCTTTGCATACCTGTGCTCCCTGTTTCCCCCTACCACAGACTTCTTTCCACAAATGGGTTGATTTTCGTTGACAACTATGACAAGTGTCATATATTTGATATGACATTTGTCATAGGAGCTTCGATATGGTCAGAACCAAGCGCCCCGCAATGAGTCCCGCTGAAACAGAGATCCTGCGTCTGGTCTGGCAGGCCAAGGAAGCCACGGTGCAACAGGCATACGACGCCCTGCCTGCCAATCGAAAGGTGACCTACGTGACCGTGGCCACCCTGATGCGGAGGCTTGAAGAGAAGGGCTATCTCAGGCATCGCAGCCAGGGCAAGGCCTTCATCTACGCCCCCGCTGCCAAGAAGGAGGACGTCATCCGCAAGACGATCGGCGACCTCGTGGAACGGTTGTTCGGGGGCAATCCCGTGCCGCTCATGCAGCACCTAGCTCAGCACAGCGGGATCACAGACGAGGATATCGAGAGACTGAAGGATCTGGCAAAGAAGAAGTAGTTGAGGGAGCGATTGCCATGAACACCTGCGCCTATCAGGTAGTCAAGTTCTTGGTAGCCCAGAGCTGGCAGATTGCCCTGCTGGCCGTAATCGTGGGCCTGATCTCATGGGCCATTAGGGACAGGAGTGCCCACATCCGGTATCTCCTGTGGCTGGTCGTCCTGGCCCGGTGCCTGGTCCCGCCCTTGCTGACTGTGCCCGTGGCGGTCCTGCCGGAGGGCTCTGCAGGTCCATACATGGTAGGCCTGGGCGTCAGCGGTGACTATCCCCTGCCCAGCCCCCCTGCCATAGTCCAGGCACAGCCAAGTCCCCACGGATCGCGGGCTGCAGCGCTGGGCCCGCGGGGGTGGATCGCCCTGGTGTGGGCGGTCGGGGCACTATCGTTCTCGTTGTGGATCGGGACCAGGGCCATCAGGTATACGGCGTGGCTCCGAGCAAGGCGCAGGCCGTTGCCGGCGCGCCTGTGGGTGTCCGTCGAGGACCTGTGCGCAGGCTTCCGGTTCAGGAAGCGGCCGAGGATCTGGCTGCTTGACGACATCACGCAGCCGTTCGTTTGGGGCGTGCTTCGGGGCGGCGTCTACCTGCCGTCCGAGTTCGCGACCGCAAACCGTGCGGGCCAGCAGCGAGGCATCTTGGCCCACGAGCTCAGTCACGTAGCTCATTTCGATGCAGGCGTGAATCTCCTTCAAGTCCTGGCCCAGGCCGTGTACTGGTCCCATCCATTGGTGTGGTGGGCAAACCGAAGGATACGTCAGGAGCGAGAGAAACGCTGCGATGAGACGGCCGTCGCCTACCTCAATACGCCACCCGAGCACTACACCGGCGCTATTGTGGACGCATTGGCTGCAGAGCGACGGTCGGCTCATCCCGTTCCCTCCCTGGCCATCGTGGGTTCCGTCAGAGACATCGAGGAAAGGATAAAGACCATGCTGATACCTGGCAGGACATTCCACAGTCGCCCCAGTCTGATGGCAGCTACCTCCGTGCTGCTCATCGCCGCAGTGACCATCCCTACGACACTCGTGCTCACTGCCCGAGGCCAGACACAGGGAGCATCGAGCACAACCGGCGACAAACCCGAGCAACCCCGCTATGCCGCTCGGATCTTCAACTCTAAGGCAGAGCTCGACGTCTTCGTTCAGGAAACTCCTCAGAGCGCACGGCATCGGATCGGGCGAGCGCCGAGTGCCGCTCCGATGGCGGTACCCGCCTGCGACATCTGGTGGGTCGAGCCCTTGATGCCAGTGAAAGACTGGGACTTGCTGGCCCGAGAGATAAACGAGAACAAGGTTCCCGGCTTGACAATGAATGCGGCTGTGGATTCCGACATGAAGCACTTGGCTGGCCTGAACGGACTGCAGTGGCTGAACCTGTCGGGCACCCAGGTCGGTGATGTAGGTGTCACGGAGATCAGGGGCCTGACGTCGCTGCAGTTCTTGAGATTGGATAACACCCAAGTCACCGACTCGGGCCTGGAACACTTCAAGGGTCTGACAGAACTCCACACCTTGGGATTGATGGGAACCAAGATCACGGGGGCCGGTCTGGTCCACCTCAAGGGCCTGAGCAGATTGCGGAATCTGTGGTTGTACGACACCCAGATCACCGATGCAGGCCTGGCAGAGATCAAGGGCCTCGCGGGACTGCAGGACCTGCTCCTGAGCAGCAACCAGATCACAGACAAGGGCCTTTCCCATCTCGCCAGCCTGACCAAACTCCGTGAGTTGGACTTGGGTGACACACGGATCACGGATGCAGGCTTGGACCATCTCGATTTCAGTCGCCTGACCGATTTGGATGTATCAGGTACACGGGTCACAGATGCAGGCCTGGGCCGGTTGAGAGGCATGACCGGTCTTCACGTGTTGAACATCTCACGCACCAACGTTACAGACGCGGGACTTGAACAGCTCAATGGCCTGACCGGATTGCGGAACCTACGGCTGGAAGGGCTTGCCGGCCTCACGGATGCGGGGATGGTCCAGATCAGAGGCCTCAGCGGACTGGAGTACCTGGGCTTGTGGGACAGCAAGATTACGGATACGGGTCTAGCCCAACTGCTCAAGGACAAGGGGCTCCCTCGACTTCGGGGGCTGACTCTGGCAGGCACCCAGGTTACGGACGCGGGACTTGCCCACCTGGAGGTCCTGACCAATCTGCAGGACCTGTACCTCAGCGACACGCAGATCACGGATACAGGCTTGGCCCATCTGACCGCCCTGACCCGACTACGCGGGCTAAGGTTGAACGGCACCAAAATCACCGATGCAGGTCTGGAGCATCTTAAGGTCCTGACGGGATGGGAGTGGCTGACCTTGGGAGACACCAAGGTCACAGATGTGGGCCTGGTCCATCTCAAGGACCTGACCCGGCTGCGGACCCTGGATCTATCCGGCACACAGATAACGGATGTGGGCCTAACCCATCTCAGGGGCCTGACCGGATTGCAGTGGCTAATCCTGACTGGTACTCAGGTCACGGATGCCGGTGTGCAGCAGCTTCAGCAGAGCCTGCCAGAGCTGACCATAACGAGGAACCAGCCAAGCCAGCGGTAGCCAAAAATCCCAGCAATTCGGCCCCAGAGATCACAAAGCAACGCGGCAAGCGTGAACGAGAACGCCAGCGCCAGGACGGCCGTGACAGATGTAGACGACCGAGGCAGCAGAAAGCCAAAACCCAGGAATGCCATGAGTGACCATAGGGCATCCCCTCCATGTTTGCCCGCCGCCGGAGGCAGCGACAGCCAAGCAGATCGCCAGAGCAGCCCTACGGCAACGACCAGCACCATGCAGGACGCATACAGCAGGCGATTCCTGCTGAACACAACATCCGGCTGGGTTGCACCGCATGGGCTAAAGCCCATCCTACCTCCTTGCTCTTCGCTTGCCGCTTACCGCTTTCCGCTTCGCGCTAGAACGACAGCAGCACCTGCCAGATGTACATGTAGCCCAGGGAGTCAACGTCCTCCCAGGTCTTCTTGATGACCGCCTCGTCTCCAGTGATCTGGCCGAACTCCTTCTTCTTCTCTTCCCACGGGATACACACGCCGGGCTTCCTTCCAGAGGTCTTCCTTCTCTGTGCCATGGCCATCTCCCTGACCCTAGTAGACGCCGTACTCGCGGGTCGCGTCGGTCATTGCCTTCATGTTCTCGATCTGGGCATCGGTCTGGATGATCGATGAGGCATCCATGATGTAGCCTCCATCCCTGGCCACACCCTGGATCACCTTCTTGCAGCACTGGCGGACCTCCTCAGGCGTGCCCGTGCCGAGCAGATGGTTGGGGATGCCGCCGCTGATGCAGAACTTGTGGCCGATCTTGGCGTGAGCCTCAAAGATGTCGGCCATGTCCACGTGATACACGATGGCCCGGTCCGGCAGCTCGGCAAAGGCCGTCAGGTGCGGGTTCCAGTTGCCTTCTGCGTAGAAGAGGACCTGATGTCCGGCCTTCCAGGTCTCCTGGATGATGGGCTTGAGCGTGGGCCAGTAGATGTCCTTGAAGTTGTCCATGGTGACAAAGGGCACACACCCTCGGTGCATCCAAAAACCGATAGGAACGGTCTTGCTTGGATCCGCGCTGGAGACCGCCACCTGGGTCAGGTGCGGCATCAAGGCCTCGCACGCAGCCAGGACCTTCTTGGGCCGCTCATGCAGGTCCATCACCAGGCCGAGATAGCCCCGGAGCTTGTCTGCCAGGATGTCCATGGGCGCCTTGAGTATGCCGGCGATGGCGGAGACCGTTCCGGATTCCCTGCGGAGCAGCTCTGCCTGGCGGCCAAAGGCGTTGAAGTAGTTCAGCATGGCCATGCCGCCCTTGAGGAAGGACAGGTTGTTGCGAAGCGTGGCAGGCTGGCCTGCGGCGGCCACGTCTGTCGAGACCCTTGGCAGCCAGACGTTGAACAGAAATCCCGTGGGGTCTTCGATCAGTGCGTCGTACTCCTCGGGCTGCATGAAGGCCTTCTCTTCAGGGGGCTCCTTGTACTGGAAACACGTCTCTGGAGCGATGTCCGTGCCCGGCACCCCATAGTACTTCAGACCGATGGCCTGGGTCAGGCCTGACCACACGTAAACCATGTTGCCGACCACTGCGTCCCAGTCGAAGTCCGCGGCGCAGCGACGGGCAGCGGCAAAGGCCTTCTCGTAGTCCTGGGTGACCTCCTGGCAGGTGTAGCCCGCGTACTTGGCGGTGAACTCCGCCACAAAGGGGCGAATGGGGACCCGATCCGGCTTCTCGTTTCGCATGGCGGTCACGTACCGTTTGAGGCGGAGGGCATACACCTGTTCCATGTCTGCAGCCATAGACGTGCTCCTTCTTCTGACAACACGCCCACCATAGAGCAAGCACGGTCAAAAATCAATATCCCCTTGAATCGCCTGGGTCAGGGTGAGACAATGAAGGAGGCTGGTTCACAGCCTTGCGATCCAAGGCTTCTTGCCCGCCCACGCGGGGAAAGGGTGTGTACGATGAGGAGAGTGCCAGTCCTGGTAGCAATGCTGATTGCCTCCTTTCTGGCATCCACCTCTGTGCAGGGCGAGGCCGAATGGGGCAGGCTGGCCAACCCCGGGTTCGAGGGTCAACCCATCAAGAGTGCGTTCTTCTTCGCCGGCAGCTCGCGGGATGGGTCCCAATTCTACGAATTCCGGCCGTCTGCCAACACGAGCCTCTACACCATCCACCCTTCGGACTCGCGGCACCTGAGGTGGTCAGAGAGTGAGGCCAACCGGGCCTTTGCGGTAGACACGATGGTTGCCGCAGGGGTCAACGTCATCGCCATGTCCTACTGGGGACCCCGTGGTACGGACAACTGGGCCTACTGGGCCCCTATGCAGACGTCCACGTACTCCCACGATGAGTTGTTCCGGATCGCGAAGTCCAGGGCAATCCTGATCGCGCCCTACCTCGAGGTGTATGCCCAGACGGACCAATCGCCCGGCTACTCCTTCGCAGACTGCTTCCCCGGCACCGCGCAGAACCCTGCGCCCGCCCTGGTCGCTCGCATCAAGGACCTGGTCGACCGGTACCTGCTGCATCCCCAGGACCCGGGGTGGGCACAGAGGTGGGCACAGGTGTACGACCGAACGGGCCAGAAACGCTATCTGGTATGCCTGATCTCCGTGGCATCGAATCAGGCTGGACTGAGCGACCAGGGCTTCGCAGAGGGCTTCGATCGAGTGGCCGATCGGATCTACCTGGACACCGGCATTCGAGTCGGCTTTGCCATCGACGCCATGCCGCCCGGCACATACCTCTACGCCCCATTCTTGCCGTCTGCGGAGACCACAGGACCATGGCTTGCGCAACGGTCGTCGATACTGGCCATCCAGTGCTACTTCTCCGGGCACTCCATAGGGGTCAATGACGAGGCCACGATCATCGCATGGAAGCAGCGGTTCTCCTCGAAGTGGATCAACACAGGAATCCCCTTCATCCAGGACGTCTCCCCCGGGTACGACGCCCACATCGTATTTGCCGGCCCGCACGTCTTCGGGAACACGGACTCCTTCAGACGGGCTCAGACGGCCTTGGTACACAAGCTGAAGTGCCAGGGAGTCACGTTCACGGCCTGGAACGGATACACCGAAGGCTACGCCGGCGTGCCTACGGTCGAGTATGGGGATGGCACGTACCTCTGGGCCTGTGATGTGTTCCAGGGTTTCCAGGTAGGCGGCCGTCACCCGCTTCCAGGCCTGATCGAGGCAGAGGACTATGAGCAGATGTCCGGCGTCCAGAAGGAGGTGGTCGATGACGACGGAGGAGGCTTCGACGTGGGATGGATGGACGACGGCGACTGGCTGGACTACCAGATCCTGGCGCCCGCAGACGGCGAGTACACCGCCCGCCTGAGGCTTTCAATGCCCGTCACCGGCTCAGCGGGCCAGGGGGAGTTCCGTGTCGGAGGTGCGATGTTGGCAAGGTTTGACGTACCGCAGACGGGTGGCTGGCAGACCTGGAGGACCCTCTCGACGCGGCTTGCCCTGACTGCCGGCGAGCACACGCTCCGCCTGGCCGTCAGCAGAGGAGGATGGAACCTCAACTGGATACAGCTCCGCGGCGACGCGGACCCGGTGTTCCGCGGCCTGCCGGGCAGGGTCGAGGCAGAGGCGTATGACGACATGGTCGGCGTGCGCACCGAGATCGTGCTCGACGAGGAGCAGGGCTTCAACATGGGCTGGTTCGACGCGGGTGACTGGCTGGATTACCTGATCGACGTGGCGCAGGCAGGCACCTATGACGTAGACCTGCGCGTAGCCCTTGCAGACGGCCAGTCTCCCGGCCAGGGTCAGCTTCGCGCAGGCAGCACCTCGCTGCTGGCCTTCACGGTGCCCAGCACAGGAGGCTGGCAGAAATGGCAGACGATCCATGGAAAGGTCCGCCTGACCCCTGGCAAGCAGATCCTGCGGGTCCAGGTTGACAAAGGCCCCTGGAACCTCAACTGGCTCGAATTCACCAGAACCGCAAGGTAATCCAGTAGTCGCGTAGTCAGGTGAACTACCAGGCCGCCCTGCGGCCGGTACTACTTGACTACGCTCTGTATTGGCCTGACCGTGACTACGCAACGCGTCACCTGCGGCAGCACCCGGTACTGGGGCAGCACGGACGTGGCGCTCTCGCCGACTCCGCTGGTTGCGTAATCGAGATTGAAGGTGATCGCGCCCAGCGGCCGCAGCTCGAACGGGTATCTCGCCCGCGTCAGGTTGTCCGTGGTCTGGAGCTGGAGGCTGAAGTTGAATCGCTGGCCTGCACTGAACTCGAGGCCTGTGCCGTCATCCGCAATCAGGCGGAGCCACCGGGTGTCCGTGCGACAGCCGTAGTCCTGAGGAATAAGGTAGGGCTCGACCATGACGTCGACCGAGCTGAAGTAGAGGCCCACCTTCGCGCCGGTCTTCCGGTCTGGGTAGTTCTCCATGGGTCCCCTGCCGTACCAGGACACCTGCCGCAGATCGAGCGGCAGGACCCATTGCTGACCGATCTTGGGCAGCCAACGCGGCATCTCGCCCTGGGGAATCAGGGTATGGCAGATCTCCATCTGTCCCAGGCCGTCGATCGTGTAGGTGAAGTGATTGTCGAAGGCCGTGGAGTAGTTCTGGCCGGCTTGACAGTGGTTCTCCGCCTCGACCACCACTCGGCCGTCTCCGGCCCGCCTGTAACCGAACCGGTCCAGATGGCCGGTCAGGCGATCCAGGCCATAGCTGAACCAGCCTGCAGCCGCGGTCTCGCCCCAGGAGCGGTCTGCAGGTCTGAGCTGCGAGCGCCCCGAGCCCCAAGGATCGCAGTCGTTCGCCAGGGGCGCACGCCAGACGTTCATGACCGGCCCCTGCCGGATGAGATCCTTACCCTTGACCTTGAAAGACAGCAGATCTCCAGAGGCCTTGCTGAACGCGTACTCGAAGTCCTTTCCGGACACGATCAGCCGGTCCCCGGAATCCTTGGTCCGCACCGGAGGATACGCCTCTGCGGGCGGTCGTGCGACCGCAGGACCCGCCCCCAGGTCGAGCTGCTCCCAGGCCACCTCATGGCCGGCAAGCGCCCACGGTTGGGCCTTCTTGAGACGAAGGCTGATGAGCAGCCGATACTCCACGCCGGGCTCCATCGCGGGCTTCTGATAGGGGATCCTGAAGTTCTTCCTGGCCAGGGGCGCGAGCCGCAGGTCCAGGGCCCCCTGCTGGACCACCTTGCCGTCTGCCCACACCTGCCAGATGGAATCCATCTCTGCAAGGTCGGTGAAGTAGTAGCGATTCCAGACCTCCACCATGCCTGCCTCGGCGTCGACCCACCTCGCCGCAAAAGGCTGACCGGACTTCTTAATCTGCCACATCTCGGGCTGGGGCACACGATCCGGCCAGATCGTTCCATAGGTCCTGCCGCCGATCCCCATGCTGTAGAACTCGCCGCTCTCGATGATCCGCTCGAAGTCGAGCCAGAGAAGGGCCTGCGCCTTGACCTGCGATGCGTCCTTCATCAGGACGTCGACGGACACCGCCTCGTCGAAGATGGCCACTTCGTCCACTATCCCGTCGTACAGGTATCCTGCCTCTTCCTGCCCCTCGGCGTCCGCGCTTCGGCCCAGGTTGACGGCGAACGGCCTGGCTGCGAGCGTCCCGGAGCAGGCCCGGATCCCCGCCTGACGACCGTCCAGGTAGAGCGTCAGGGCCTTGCCGTCATACACGCCCGTCACGTAGTGCCAGTGCTGCTCCCAGTCGGCCGGCAGCGTGACAGACAACGACTCGCGGCGTCCCGTGCCCACGTAGAACTCCAGGGAATCCTTGGCCGTCTGCTGCAGGCCATACTGGAACCTGCCCTTGGTCAGGATGGAGCCTGCCCCGTTGAACCTACGGGGATAGAGCCAGAGTGCGAGCGTGAGCCGGTCTCCTTGTACGTCCAGGCTGCTTTCGCGATACACCTCGACCCACTGATCGTGGCTGTTCAGGTCAAGGCCTTTTCCTGACTTGCCCTCCACAAGACGGGCCCTGCCCATAACCGTTGCCCGGACGCCGTGCCCCGATCCGTCTTCCAGGCCTCTCACCTTCTCCCGCAGGCCCGGGCTGACGTAGTCCCAAATCGCCCCACCCATCAGGCGAGGGTAGGCGTAGATGACCTCCCAGTACTCATCGAGCCCGCCGCCTGCATTGCCTGCCGCGGAGACGTACTCGTCCATGAAGGAGGGCCTTGGATCCTGGCTCTCGGGGACCTGGCCGATCCGGGTCTTGAGTTCAAAGGGGGTGGGATAGCGGGGCCCGATGATCTCCTCACAAGGCACCTCGTTGCGCCAGGCCACGTCGTCCGTGTTGCCCCCGTACATCCAGTACCGCGTAGGATCCAGACGCTTGCCCTCCTTGATCACCTCGCAGATGTTGTTGCCGAAGCCACTCTCGTTGCCCGCGCTCCAGAATAGAACGCAGGCGCGGCTTCGGTCCCGCAGGACCATCTTGCGGACCCTGGAGACGTAGGCGTCCTTCCACTCGGGCCGCTCCGACACCCACTCGGTGGCGTGCGACTCGTCACCGGTCTCTTCCACGACGAAGATGCCGTATTCGTCCGCCAAGTCCAGGTATTGCGGAGGCGGCGGATAGTGGCTGGTGCGGACGCAGTTGATGTTGAACTGCTTCATCAAGACCAGGTCTTTGCGGAGGGTCTCAACGTCCAGTGCATGACCCAGGTCCGGGTGCTGCATGTGGCTGTTGACCCCGTTGAGCTTGATCGGCACACCATTCAAGGTGAAGACCTGGTGCCGGATCTCCGTCTTCTTGAACCCCACGGTCATGCAGAAGACCTGCGGCTCCACCACGCCCTGCCCCGTCAGTTGGATCACGAGCCTGTACAGGTTGGGCTTCTCAGAGGACCACTTGTCGGGGTTTTCCACAGACTTGGCCAGTGCCACCTTCGCGGCCTTGGCCGGCTCCAGGGCAGACTTCAGGGCCTCCTCCACGGAGACCACGGGCTTGCCTTCTGCATCGAACAACCTCGCCTTGACCACGGCGTCCTGGATCGCAGAGGTGCCGGAGTTGACAATCTCCACCTCGACGCTCAGCACGGCGTCGTGATAGGCCGCGTCCAGGTCTGTCCTGACCACCACGTCGCGGACATGGACCCCAGGCGAGGCCCACAATGTCACGTCCCTGAAGATCCCGGCCAATCGCCAGAAATCCTGGTCTTCCAGATACGTGCCGTCGGATATCTTGAAGACCATCACGGCTGCCGTGTTGCGGCCGGGCCTCAGGACCTGCGTGACGTTGAACTCCGCAGGCTCGTTGGCGCCCTCGCTGTAGCCGACCTCCTGGCCGTTGACCCACAGGAAGAAGGCCGACTGCACGCCCTCGAACCGCAGACGCACCTGCCGCCCCTTCCAGGCCTCCGAGATCTCAAACGACCTGCGATAGCAGCCCGTGGGGTTGTACTCACGAGGCACGCGGGGTGGATCCGCCTTGAAGGGCTGGGCGATGTTGCGGAACACGGGATCTCCGTACCCCTTCATCTCCCAGTTGGACGGCACGTCGATGCGATCCCAGTTGGAGTCGTTGAAGTCCTCCTGGAAGAAATCCAGCGGTGCGGTCTCGGGCGTGGCAGACCACTTGAACGCCCACTGTCCGTTGAGCGACTGCCAGCCGGTCGACTTGGACCGGTCGCCCTCCAGGGCATCGGCCGACGTGGCATAGGGCACGAGCAGGGCGTGGCCCGGCTCCTGATTGACGCTGAAGACGTTCGGGTCTTCGATGTACTTGTAGATGTCGTCGAGAAAGGCGTGGCCTTGACAGCAACAGGCTGCCGCCACCAGCCACATCCCTGACGTGATGGAGATCCTTTGAAACATCCTTGTTCTCCGTTATGAGCTATAGGTTATGAGCTGTGAGCCATGAGTTACGGGTTAGGGGTTCCTATGCAACCGGCAGCAAGGGGCGATCCTGTCTCATTCGCTTGCCGCTCACCGCTTTCCCTTCCGCGTGGCACGCGAGGCGAGCTCGCCGAAGCGGTTCGCGATGGCCAGGGCCGGATCCAGCGGAACGTCCACGGGCCGGACCTTCTTCGGAATCGAGATGACCGGCGTCGGTCTGAGCTTCCTGCCTCTGAACTGGGGCAGCCAGCGACTCTGGGCATCGAGCATGTCTGCGGTCATCCGTCGCACCTCCTCAAGGGTACAGACTGCAGAGGTGAGCGGGTCCATGGCCACGGCCTGCATGACGTGCTCAGGATCGCCGGTCAGGCCCGCCTCTACGGCGAGGGTCTGCACTGTGACATTGCTCTGGTTGAGCGCAGCGCACTGAGGCGGCAAGGCCCCCACCCGCAGGGCGTGCAGGCCGCGACGATCCACGTAGACCGGCCCTTCCACGCAGCAGCCCTGCGGCAGGTTGGTGATGATGCCGTCGTTGCGGACATTGCCGTTGAGCCTGAAGGGAACGTCCGTCTCCATGGCCTCGAGGATGTAAGAGCAGTACTCCACGCTCCGCCTGCGGATCTTGGGGTCCTCCAAGGCCAGGTAGTCGACGTTGCGGTACTTCCTGTCAAGGCCGGAGCTGTATTTGTAGTATGCACCCGAGGCGCCGCCGAAGTCCGGCATGTCGCAGTATCGCTTGATCGCCCGCTCACTGCTGCGAAACCACGGCACGTACTCGGAGAGATGGCCTGTGCTCTCGGTCATCATGTAGCCGAAGTGACGCATGACCTCGCACCGGACCTTTTCGTTCACGTAGTACTCGGGCTTCTCGATGTTCCTCCGCAGGGTCGGGTACAGGTCGCGGCCCGTACGCTTGTCTTGGAGCGAGAGGAACCACGCCATGTGGTTGATGCCCGCGCAGAGGAAGTCGATCTGGTCCTTGGGGACAGCGACGTACCGGCTGATCAGATCCAGGGTCGTCTGCACGCCGTGGCACAGGCCGATGAACGGGACGTTCGAGACCCTGCCCAGGGCCAGGCAGCAGGCGGCCATGGGATTGGCGTAGTTGAGCATCACGGCCTTCGGGCACAGCCGCTCCATGTCCTGGACGATGTCGACCAGGACTGGAATGGTCCGCAGGCCGCGGAATACTCCGCCAGGTCCGAGGCTGTCGCCGATGCACTGGTCCACCCCGTACTTCAGCGGGATCTCGTAGTCGATCTTGAAGGCGTCCAGGCCGCCGACCTGGATCATGACAATGACGTAGTCCGCGCCCTTGAGGGCCTGGCGGCGGTCCAGGGTGGACCAGACCGAGGCAGGCGACCCATTCTCCTGGATCATCCGCCGGACAAAGGCCTCCATCCGGCTGAGCTTGGGCTTGGTGCGGCTCATCAGGCAGATCTCGCTGCCTCGCAGACTGGGCGTGGCAAGGATGTCGCTGACGAGCGTCTTACAGAAGACCATGCTCCCTGCTCCGATCATGGCAATCTTCGGCATACGGACCTCCTTGGCTCAACACGTACGGAACTGTGATATCCACCACTAGCCGCGATTATACGGCTCGCCACGCAGTCAGCAAGGTAGTATCCGAGCTATCAACTGTCAGCTATCAGCCGAAAACAGAAGCAAGAGCCAAGAAGCAAGCGAGGGGCAGCCTGAGTTGCGGATTCCCCATCTTCCTGCTGGAAGCTGAGAGCTGACGGCTGACAGCTCCTCATCGCGAAGCAATGAGGATACACACCGGATTGGGCACCTGGCAGACTTGGCCTGTGGGGCTGAGCTTGCCTGTGTCTGGGTTGATACGGAAGCTGACGATCGTGTGGCTGTCCTGATTGGCCACCAGCAGGAGCTGACCCGAAGGGTCGATCGCAAAGTGGCGGGGAGTGTTGCCCCGGGTGGGCTCATGACCGATCAGACGCAACTGGCCTGTGGCCGCGTCGACACTGAAGCAGGCGATGCTGTTGTGGCCGCGGTTGGAGCCGTAGAGGAATCGGCCCGAGGGATGCACCTGGACCTCTGCGCAGGTATTGGACCCATGGAACTCCGGGAGAAGAGTGCTGATCCTCTGCATGGACTTCAGCGTCCCCGCCTCTGTGCTATAGGCGCTGGACGTGATCGTGCAGCCCATTTCCTCGATCACGTAGACCCACTTTCCATTGGGATGGAAGGCCAGGTGACGCGGACCAGCGCCGGGCTCGGTCTGTGCAAAGGCTGGATCGTTTGCGGTAAGCTTGCCTGCGGCCGGTTCGAACCTGTAGACGCAGACCCGGTCTGTGCCCAGGTCAGCGGCCAGCGCGAATCGATTGCCTGGATCCAGATCGATGCAGTGCGCGTGCGGTCCCTTCTGCCTGCTGGGATTGACGCTGGAGCCCGCGTGCTGGTCCACGCTGCTGGCAGGCTGCAGCGAACCCTCCTGACCGATCGGCAAGACGGCCACGCTGCCGCTGCCATAGTTGGCTACAAGGATGAACCTGCCCGTGCGGTCCACGGTCAGGTAGCACGGCCCCTGGCCGCCGGACGGCTGCTCGTTGAGGATCGTCAGTCCGCCGGTAGCACTATCGCGTGACAGGGCCACGACCGCGCCCTTGTTCGATTCGCGCACTGCATACACGCAGCGTCCCGCAGGGTCCATGGCCAGAAACGTGGGATTCTCCAGGCCCGTGGTCTTGCCTATTACCCTCAACTCACCTGTGGCGACGTCCAGGTCCGCCAGATAGATCCCCTCGCTGCCCCTTCCTGTGTAGGTCCCGATGTACACCTGCACGCCCTTCGCGGCCTTGGCCGGACTGGGCCCCTGGCCCCTGACCTGGACCAGCTCGATGCCTGCATCCTTGCCGAGGTTGCGGGAATACTGCTTGTCCGTCGGATTGTTCCAGTGCTCGTGGGCGCCCAGGCTGGCCAACCTGGCCGTGCCGGTGGCATGGTCTGGGTCATAGAACGTGCCAGAAGGCGGGTTGTTGGCAAGTGCAGCCTCGCGCAGGTAGTCGTCCGTGCCCGGTAGCGACGCCGCCTCGGCCTCTACCCTCAGGAAATCCAGACCAACCGAATCGATGGCGACCGGATCCTCGGACGCAAACAGGCTGGAGGTCCAGTCTCCATTGAAAGGCGGAGAGGCCCACCGCTTGGGGATCTGGTCCCGCATGTGCGTGCCGCAGTACAGGGCATCGATCAGGTAGAGCACGGTCTTGCCGCCGATCTGGCTGTGGCCCACCAGATCGACCAGATTCCTGTATTGGCCGGTCCCTCGGTTGAAGGCACTCCTGTGCAGGTCGTAGTAGCCTCGCTCGGGTGGCATGCGGCCCAGTGAGCCGTAGTGGTTCTTTGCACAAAGCGTGACGCCTGCCCCCGTATGGCCCTTGAGCGTGGCCAGGTTGATCAGGTACTGGGCCTCAGCAAAGGCCCTGGGGATGAAGTCCTCCCTGACGCCCTGCGGCCGGCAGCTCCAGTACAATGGGACCGTCGAGAGGTCCCACAGGGTCCTGCCTGAGCCGCCCTTGCCATCGAGGTACTTCACGTCTGGAAACTGCCTGTGGAGCTGGCCATAGTACTCATTGGGAAAGAGCGCGGAGCCATCCCCCACACCGATGTCCGCCTGCCTGACGCCTGCGACCTGCGTCAACTGCCGCAGCAAGGCGGCGATGATCTGCGGCGAGGTGTTCATGTAGTCTTGCTGGCCTGCAATGGAGTAGGTCTGCGAATCGACCCCATCGCCGGTCCGGATGAATCCCACGAAGTTCACCTTGATGGCGATCTTCTGGCCTGCCGTGTAACCGACGTCGCCTTTGTTGTGCGTCTTGTTGTGGAACCGGAACAGGGCGTCCCAGGCCTTGGCATCGGTCGGCTCGCCCGTCAGCTCGCGGACCGCCCTGGACATCATTCTGTCGCACGCGGCAGGGTCTGTATGCTCTGCCTCCCAGGGATGGCCGTGGCCAGGCCCCTCCCAGTTCGTGGCATTGGGGTCATGCACCCAGACCACCCTGCCCGGATGGATGCCCTTGGCCTCGCCTATCGGCGAGAGCCCCTGCTGCTCGGCCGCCCTGACCTGAGGCTGAGGCTGGCTGGTGACCGCCATGACGCCCAGTGCGGCAGCCAGGCCGAGACATGCCAGTGCCAGCGGCCAGCGAGACTGGCGGATGAGCCGCCTGCCTTTGTTCAATGCGATGCTGGCCCCGGTGAGGCCAATCAGCCACGCGACAAACCCAGAGGCCAGCGGCATGGCCGCCCGTTGGCACGGATACAGGGCTCGCGACGGCTTGGGGACCACCCGCGAGCAGAACCAGATCAGTGACACCAGTCCCGCCAGAGGCAGCAGCCAGACCGACCAACGTCCTGTCCTGCCCTTCGCGTGTGGTGCAGGGTCGCCGTGCACGTCAGGAGGATGGGGTAGAGGCCCAAGCAGAAGCCGGCCAAAGCGAGTATCGATATGGGCGGTCAACCCATGGATGAAGATGAGCAGGCCAACCATCTCCAGCGACTCCTCGCAGGCTGCGAGGATGTCGTAGATCAGGTCTCCTTCCCCCGCGATCTCAAAACGGTATCCGCCGGCCATCTCGAACCCCATAGCCCCGGCCACATAGACCAAGCCAGCCAACAGGGTGAGCCTTCGGGTGGCAGGTGGCAGGTGGATGAGGAATCGCCGGAATACCAGCAGCAGAACAGCCCCGATGACCGCATAGGGAATGACCCACCCAAAGTAGAGCAGCCCCGAAGTGGGCACGACCGATCGCATGAGGGTACAGAGCCTTTCATGCAAGGTTGCCTCTTCGTCGATGGACAGGTAGAGGAAGACCGCGCTCATCGCCTTCCACCCGCGAGGGTAGAGCCCCCCGTGGCTGGCCTCAAGTGCCCCGATCAAGGCCAGCAGCCCTGAACAGAACAGCAGAAGGACGACACTGAAGTAGGTTGGAAAGTTAAACTCTGAGTCCAGGTTGAAGAGGGAGATCAGACCCCACAGGCGGCCGTGCCCAAATGCGTGGGTAGACACGAGCCCGATGGCGTAGGCCACGACCAGGCCTGCAGTCAGGGCGCCCAGGAATACGGTTACCCGGCGGGGGTCAAAGCGGATGACCACACCCATCGAACCAGGCCTGACCGCTTCTGACGCACCCGGGTCTGCATGGCCCGGAGATCGGGGGTCCGCTTGTGAAGCCATCGGAGGGCTCCTCTCATCCAGGTACTTCCCAATTTGACCTTCGCCCGGCAACATCGCCGATGTACTTACGATGTGGATTAGTATATCGCCCCGCCCCTGACCCGCTCAAGCTCAATGCGCCCGACTGCGCCCCCAAGCCCCTCCTGCCTGACCGCCAGACCGCGAAGCGGTCGATACTACCGCCATCGGCCCAAGGAAACTCTTGTGATTCCCAGCCGCCCTGCTATCCTCCAGGGGTGTCCATCGCGGCAATGGCAAAGGAGCAGCCTATGGATCGACGCGACGTTGTCAAAGGGGCGGGGTTGGGGGCAGCGGCGGCCCTGTTTGGGGCTTGGCGAGCAGGAAGAGCGGACGCCGAGGAAACCGTTCCCCAGGCGAGCCCTCACCTGGGTTCCCTGAGGATCACGAAGGTCAGGCCGATCCTGACTGCTCCGCAGGGCGGCATACGACTGTGCGTGGTGAAGGTCGAAACCAGCGAGCCCGGGCTGTATGGGCTTGGCTGCGCCACCTTCAACCAGCGGCCCCTGGCGGTCAAGACCGCCGTTGAGGAGTACCTGGACCCCTTTGCTCGCGGACGCGATGCAGACAGCATAGAGGACCTCTGGCAGACGGCATACACCAGTTCCTACTGGCGCAACGGGCCTGTCCTCAACAATGCCCTGAGCGGGCTGGACCAGGCCCTGTGGGACATCAAGGGCAAGCGTTCCCGCATGCCCGTGTATCAACTCCTCGGCGGCAAGTGCAGGGTGGCAGTGACCTGCTACACCCACGCAAGCGGCAGGGATTCAACTCAACTGGAAGAGAGCGTCCGCCAGGCCATGGAGCGGGGCTTCAGACACGTCCGCATCCAACTGGGCGGCTACGGCTCGCCGCAGCTCTCCAAGGATGCGGACTTCGAGCGTGAAAAATTCGGTCTGCCCGTGGAGGGTCACATGGATTCAGGGCCCTACCTGCGGAGTGTAGCCGGCATGTTTGAGCACATCCGGGAGAAGTTCGGCAACGAGGTCGAGCTGCTGCACGACATCCACGAGAGGGTTGAGCCCATAGAGGCGATCAACCTCTGCAAGGAGCTTGAGCGGTTCAGGCCGTTCTTCATCGAGGACCCCTTCTCTCCAGAGGCGATCGGGTACTTCAGGATGCTCAGGCAACAAACCTCGGTTCCCATCGCGATGGGAGAGTTGTTCAACAGCCCGCATGAATGGGTGGGCCTGATCTCCGAGCGGCTAATCGACTTCATCCGCGTCCACCTCTCGCAGGTGGGTGGCCTGACCCCAGCCCGCAAGATCGCTAGCCTGGCGGAGTGGTTCCAGGTCAGAACTGCCTGGCACGGCCCGGGCGACGTGTCGCCTGTGGGCCATGCAGCCAATGCCCACCTGGACCTGGCCAGCCCGAACTTCGGCATCCAGGAGGCAGTCACCTTCAACCAGGCCATGCAGGAGGTCTTTCCAGGCTGCCCCACCCTCAAGAACGGCGCCATGGTCCTCCACGAGGCGCCCGGCTGGGGCGTGGACATCAATGAAGAGCTGGCAAAGAAGTTCCCCCTTCCCGAGAACCCAGGCTTCTGGCTGCCCGTGCGAAGGAGGGACGGCACAGCGGTGAGGCCGTGAAGACAGGAGACAGGAGAAAAGAACATGAAAGGCAGTTCCGGCAATCCTCCTTCAATCTCCCCTCTCTTGGCTTCTTCCTTGTTCCTCCTGTCTCCCCTCTACTGTCTCCTGTCTCCTGACTCCTGTCTCCTTGCTGCGGACCCCAGGAGCAAGCCCATCTCAGAGATCGTCTCCGACTTCGAGCACCCTCCGCGGGACTGCTCTCAGGTGCCCTTCTGGTTCTGGAACGGGCCTCTGGATCCCCAGGAGATGCGGCGGCAACTGCGGATGATGGCAGACCAGGGCGTGTTCGCGGCCATGCCCCATCCGCGGTTCGGCATGGACCGCAGGCAGTACCTGGAGGAGCCCTTCTGGAAGGCCATGGCTGCCACGCTGGACGAGGCCAAGAAGCTGGGCATGAAGATCTGGATGTACGACGAATACAATTGGCCCAGCGGCGGAGCGGGCGGCAGGGTCACTGATGGCCATCCGGATCTCTACCCTCGCGGCCTCGACTACCTCCAGGAGCACGTCACTGGGCCCAGGTCCTTCGAGGTGGGCCTGCCCGGCAACATGGAGCCGAGCATGGAGGTCTTCGAGCGGTACCTGGCCGCATTTGCGCGGCGATCCGGCGATCCCAACGCACCGTGGCAGGTCTGGGGCAGCATCCAGGCGGACGGCAGCCGCGTATCGGGAACGATGGGCGAGGGAGAGTGGACAGTCCTCGCCTTCTACCAGGTGCTGGGCCGAAATCCCAGCCCGCTCGACGATGGCAGCGGCTCGATGACCGACTACCTGACTGATCGATCCCTTGACCGCTTCATCGGCCTCACGCACGAGCAGTACCGTAAGAGATTCGGCCGTTACTTCGGCACGGTCATCCCCGCGGTGTTCAGCGACGAGAGCAGCACTACAGCGCCGGCGCCCTTCCCGTGGACCGCGGACTTTGCAGATCAATTCAGGCTCCGGACGGGCCAGGACCTGATGGCGATACTGCCGCACCTGGTGGACGCAAACGACCCTTCTGCGGCCCTGTCCCGCATGGCCTACTGGCAGACCGTGACCGAGCTGTACGGCGGCAGGTACCTGCAATCGTACAGCGCATGGTGCCGCCTGCATGGCCTGCAGTTCACGGGACACGTCTATGACGAGAACCTGGCCAGCTACGCGCACGCGCCCCAGTTGTTCGACCTGCTCGGCTCCATGGACTACCCCGGCTTCGACGCCCTGGGCCCCCTCTGCCCTCCGCAGGGCGCAAAGACCGCGATCTCGGCTGCGCACCTGGGTCCGCGGGACGAGGCCCTCTGTGAGGACCTGGGCCTGGCAGGCGGCTGGAACTGCACCCTGGACATGATCCGCACGGGCACCAACCAGCTCGGGTGGCTGGGCGTCTCCCGGTTCGTGCCGCATGCCTTCTTCCAGACCGTGGAGAATCCGCGGGTGGAGTGCCCGCCCAGCTTCTTCTTTCAAAACCCCTACTGGAAGTACTACCGCCGCATTGCGGATCTGAGCGCGCGGCTGTCGTATTTCAACCGGCTGGGCGTGCACGTGGCGCCCATCGGCCTCTACTACCCCGCCGAGTCCCTGTGGGCAGACAGTACAGGCGGCAAGGGTCATGGGGTTTTGCCCTGGCAGCACCGCTCCGAGGGCAACAGCCAGGCCTCGCAGACCATCCAGGTCTTCAATGACCTGATCGATCGGCTGTGTGCGGCCCGTTGGGACCTCGATGTGGTGGATAGCCGGCGGCTGGCCGGTGCGGAGGTGGTGGCCGGCGGCAGCGACACAGGGCTCAAGATCGGGCCTGAGACGTTCCGCATCGTGGTGGTACCTCCCCTCACGGCAGTCGGAGCAGGCGTCCTGAGCCGCCTTGATCACTTCATGGCTGAGGGGGGGACCGTGCTCTGGCTGGGCTGCCAGCCTCGGTGGTCATGGCCGGCCGCAGACCAGGAGCGGAGAGACGTGCTGAAGAGGTGGTGTCCCGATGGACCGCCCAGGGCGCAAGGCCTGGTCCGGGTCGGCAAGGGCCAGGTCGTGTTCCTTCCACCCGAGGCCGATGCGGCAGTCCGCTGGCTGGCGGAACACGCCAGGAGCGAGGTCGCCGTACCGCAGGCCCTTTCCAGCCTGCGCGTCAATCACCGCAGGCTCGGCGGCCTGGACCTGGTCCTAACGTACAACGACTCGGATCAGTGGCTCGATGGAGACGTACCTTGGCCGACGCGCGGGCCCTGCCTCTGGATCGACCTGGACCAGGGTACGGCCTGCAAGGTGGAGCCGGCTGAACACGGGTATCCGGTGATCCTGCGGCCGCGGCAGACTGCAGTCGTCGCATACGGCCAGCCTATCCCCGATCTTCCGGTCTGGAATCCCGGACGCCCCGCGGGGAAGGCCGTGGACCTGTCTGGTGGCTGGCAGATCCAGGTCCTTGGAGAGGCCCTGGACCGGGACTGGCGGTGCTCGGTCGGAGAAACGACCGTGGCACTCCCTGTATTCAAGATGAAGAGCCGCGCCTTTCAGCGGCTGGAGGGATGGACCGGCCGTGACGCCAACGATCTGGATTGGGCCAGCGTGTCCGCAGTCCGACAACAGGCCACGATTGTTGAGGGCGGTCCCCTGCTGCTGCGCGCGGTCCTGCCGCCCGGCACCCGGGGCATCGTCACGCCCCTGGCCACGACCGGCGAATACGCGATATGGCTCAATGGCACGCTATTGGAGAAAAGACTGGGCCCAGCCCCTGTGAGGCCTTCCATGATCCCCTTGGCCGCCCCCTCGTCACCTGGAGACGTGCTCGCCATCGAGACCACCTCCCATACGGGCCCCGCCGGACTCTCGCAGCCCCTGACGCTGCGGTGCGGCCCCGCACACGTGGGCCCATTGCGGTCCTGGTCTGATTGGGGCTTCGGCTTCTATGCAGGCCGGGTCCTGTACAAACGCCAGATCGACCTCGGCCCGAGACCCGGCAAGGTGTGGCTGGACATGGGCAAGGTGCAGCACACTGCGGAGGTGTGGGTCAACGGACACCTCGCAGGTCCGCTGCTCTGGCCGCCCTACGAGGTGGACATCTCTGTCTGGTGCAGACCGGGCAGCAATGAGATCGTCCTGGTTGTGGCCAACTCGATCGCCAACCGCTTTGCGTGGGATATCTGGGGAAGCCGCGGCTCCGCCAAGGCAGAGCCGTCCGGAATCCTGGGGCCCGTGAGGCTGTGGAGGGACGCCGCCGGCGGAAGGTAGATCCGTAGTCCGGTATACCCCGAATCGGAGAATGGGTGAATGGGTGAATGGGTGAAACGAGCTGTCAGTTATCAGCTCCTAGCCATGAGCCAGAAGAGGACTACCCCCTGCCATGCGCGAACCCCCATTCCGTCTCCAGCCAACGGCTAGCCCGCATTTCTCACAGCCCTGCGGCGTGGGGCCGTTGCTGGACGCCGGGCTCGCCGTGAAGGCGGCTTGTCAGCCGTCATCGGTGAGTCGGTGACCCTTTGGGGCACTGCTGGGCCCCTCTAACGGATGCTGGATCAGCGGTTCGACCCGCTACACCCTGCCGTTGGGGCCCATCCGAGCAGACCTCCAACCTTCCCGTGCTCCGTCGGGTTTCTCGATCGACATATGCCCCTCACACAACACCTGCCTTTCAGCAACGCAGCGGTTGATATCTCTGGCTCCTGGTAAGATTCTCGTGGATCGCCCGGAACAAGGCCTGATACGGATAACTCTGGGACAACAGTACCCACACCTTGCGGACTGTCACCTGGATCTGGGCCCCAATCTTCAACAACTTCAACCGGATCGTCTGGCACGTCGCTTGGGCCATGTCTGTGCCCTTCAGTCCCAGCCGACGTAACGCCTCCATCAGCATATACGCCACCGATGAGAACCAAAGCCGCGTCTGGTTCGCCCGCATCGTCGCACAACTGGTCCGATCCGCAAACAGATACAACTGCTGCTCTTTGATGCGGTTCTCCATCTCTCCACGGCCACAGTAGAGATCTTCATATAGAGGTTGGGCCTGCCTCTGCTCGGATGAAAGAGACGTCACCACGAACCGAGGATTGTCCCCTTGGGGTAGGACCTCCGCCTTGCCCACGACTCTACGGGGGTGGCTCCAACTGTCCAGGGTCTGATACTGGAAGTCCTTGTATACCCGGGCTGCTTGACCGGTGACCCTGGCTAAGTCACGGGCCTCGGCCAGTTCCGCTCCAAGCTCTCGGATCAGCCGTGCGTTTTTGGCCAGACCCAGCACGTAGTCCACCTGGTGGCCCTCACACCAGGCCATGATTCCTTCCCGGCAGAAGCCCGAGTCACCCCGGACGATGATCTGGACCTGCGGCCAGGCCTGGCGGATCTGGGTGACGATCTGATCCAACTCCTTGACCGACCCGGCGGCCCCGTCGATATCCGCTGGCCGTAGCCGGGCGCACAACAAGTGATCACCGCAGAAGATGTACAACGGTAGATAGCAGTAGTGGCCATAGTAGCCGTGGAAGAACTTGCCCAGTTGGTCTCCATGTACCGGATCGTCCGTGGCATCGAGATCCAGGACGATGCACTCAGGGGGACGATCGTATGACTGAATGAAGGCATCGACGAAGAACCGATCCACATCCTGGCGATGCACTACGATCTTCTTGTAGCGACTGTTGTGGTCAGCCCCGACTGGCGTCAGCTCCAGTCGGTTCAAGGTGCTCTTGCCTGCCAGAGGTTCCGTGTGAGGGTCCTTCTTGCCCACCAAGGCTGCCAGCAACAGGTCCTGACGCAGCACATCGTGGTCGTTGAGGTCCTCGTATCCCAGGGCCAAGGCGTAGACCCTTTGGGCAATTAGCTCGTAGAGGGTGTGATCGATCAGGTCGGGGTTACGATGGTCGGTGAAGCAGGCCGCGAACTGCCGAATGATGCCTGTGGCCTGCTCAACCTGTCTGAGCAGGATGGCCCCGCCATCCGAGCAGATCGTTCCCCCGTTGAAGCGGCCCACCAGAGTTCGGTCATTCCCTGCTTGCAGGACGATCGGCTGGCTGGTACACTCTGTAGTCATCAGAAAGCTCCTTCCTTCTGCTGCTAATTCTTTCAAGCCAAAAGACTTATAGCAGAAAGTGGAGCTTTTTTCAATAGTAATGGTGAGAAATGCGGGCTAGTCGCTGATCGCTGTGTCTCCCATTCTCCGTTTCGTCTTCACTCCGGCAGGCCGCGTGCACGTCCCGTAATGTCCAGACTGCGGCGAGAATCAGACTCCCGGCCTTTTCTACGCCTCACCTGAACTCTGGTCCCGGAATCGCCGATACAGCGACAGAAGAAGGACCAGGAACAGGCAATAGTTAGGAGTACCGACACCATGCAGGACTCACAGGCCACCTTGCAGGGCAGCGCGAAGCTGGACCTCCGCTTCGGAGGCATGCTGGTGCGCAAGTGCGTGATCACGCCCACGGACCTCGAGAAGGCCCTGGAGGAACAGCGAAAGAGTGGAGGCCGGCTCGGCGAGATCCTGCTCAGGCTTCAAGTGATCGACGAATCCACGCTCACCCACTCTCTGGGTGAGCATCTCAACCTCGGGCTAGCGGATTTGGCCGACGTCTCCGAGATCGACCGCCGGGTGGCCCGTCAACTGCCTGAGGCGATCGCCAAGCGGTTCTGCCTGCTCGCCATCGGCGAGGAAGGCAACAAACTGGCGGTGGCCATGGCCGATCCCCTGGACGTATTCGCCATCGACGCGGTGATGCTGAGGGTGCAGCGGCCGATCAGACCCCTGATTGCCTCGCGGAAAGAGATCTACCGGGCGATCGATCTGATCTACCACAACGCAGACACTGAAGAACGCCAACTCAGGGACCTGATCTCCCTGGAGGTGGACGGCGTGGAAGAGGAGCCGGAGGAGTCCGCGTCCGTGATCCAGGAGCCTTCCACCGTGGATGGCGCCAACGAGCAGGCCGCCAACGACGCTCCAGTCACCCGCTTCGTCGAGCTGGTGCTCCGCCAGGCGGTCAAGAACAAGGCCAGCGACATCCATATCGAGCCCCAGGCAGAGACGGTCGGCGTCCGCATGCGGATCGATGGCGTGCTTCGCGACATGGTCCCCCCTCCCAAGAAGATGCACGCCGCCGTCGTCGCGAGGGTCAAAATCCTGGCAGGCATGAACATCGCCGAGCGCCGCCTGCCCCAGGACGGCCGGCTGCGAATCCGGACCTCTGGCAGAGACATTGATGTCCGCGTGTCCACGATTCCGACCATCTACGGCGAGAAGGTCGTCATGCGAATCCTGGACGCCCGCGCGGTCAACCATGACCTCGACCGGCTCGATCTGGAGCCTGAGGACCTGACCCGGTTCAAGACCCTGCTGGCCCGGCCCCATGGGATCGTCATTGTCACGGGGCCGACCGGAAGCGGCAAGAGCACGACGTTGTACGCTGCGCTGAACTACCTCAAAAATCCGGCGATCAACATCACGACGGTCGAAGACCCGGTAGAGTACAGGCTGGCCGGCATCAACCAGATCCAGGTCAAGTCCGAGATCGGACTGGACTTTGCGCGGTGTCTTCGCGGCATCCTCAGGCAGGACCCGAACATCATCCTCATTGGTGAGGTTCGGGACCAGGAGACCGTCGACATCGCCATCACGGCCTCCCTCACGGGCCACCTGGTCCTCACGACCCTCCATACCAACAATGCGCCGAGTGCCCTCAGCCGGCTGGCCCACATGGGGATCGATCCCTATCTCCTGGCTTCGACCATCAACCTGGTCGTGGCCCAGAGACTGGTCCGCCGGATCTGCGAGCACTGCAAGGAGCCCATGCAGGTGAATGAGCAGGTCCTGCGGCGGCTGGGGATCAGCCCCGAGAACACCCAGGGGGCCGTATGGCATCGAGGCAAGGGCTGCAACAACTGCGGTCACACGGGCTATTCCGGCAGATTGCCGATCTTCGAATTCCTCGTGGTGGACGACGAGATGTGTGAGCGGATCATTGGGCGTCAGAGTGAGGCGGAGATCCGTGCTGCCTCTCGCAGGAAGGGATACGGCGGCCTCCTGGAAAGCGGTGTCAAGGCCGCAATCCAAGGCAAGACAACCTGTGAAGAGGTCCTGAGAGTGGCCTCGACGGCCGACAAGTAAGGAGCCTATGAAGAGCTATCTGTACAAGGCCCGCGACGCGGGAGGGCTGGTCAAGGAAGGCGTGCTGAAGGTCTCCACGCGCAATGACGCCATGGAGGCCCTGCATCAGAGGACCCTGACTCCCATCCTGATCGAAGAGACGTCCGTGGGGCAGAAGGACCTCTGTCCGAGGCTGCACGGCCGCGTCAAGTCCGCGGAACTGGCCACCCTGTGCTGGCAGTTGAGCACCATGCTGGAAGGCGGAGTCCCGATCACCACCGCCCTTGAGATTGCGGCGGACGATGCGACGAACGCCAGCCTCAAGACCATCCTGCGCAGGACCCTGGTGGACGTCAGCCAGGGCCGATACGTGTCAGACGGCTTGCGGGAGTTCCCCCAGGTCTTCACGCCCGTCTCCATCTCCATCGTGGTTGCGGGAGAGAGCAGCGGCAGTCTCTGGCGGGCTCTGAACACGCTGGCCCAGTACTACGACAACAAGGACCGGCTGTCCAAGAAGGTCAAGTCGGCCATGGCCTACCCCATCTTTGTCATGGTTCTGGTCGCCCTGATCATCACGGCCATCATGGTCTTCGTGGTGCCGCGGTTCGATGCCGTCTTCAAACAGGTGGGAGGCCGGATGCCGGCCTTTACGGTCGCTTTCCTCCATTTCCATGGAATGCTGTACCATAACGCCGTGTTCATCCTTGCGGCGATCGCGGCCCTGGTGGGCGTCGCCATTGCGGTCTTCAAGGACCCCAAGGGACACGCGAAGCTGAGCGACGTGGCACTGCGGCTGCCGTTGTTCGGCCGGCTGACCTCGGAGGTGTTCGCCGCCAAGGTTTGTTCCATGGCCGGCACCCTTCTGGAGGCTGGAGTCCCTGTGCTCGACGTCCTGGAGGTCGTCCGGGGGATGACCACCAATGACGTCCTCAACTCGGCCGTGGCCATGGCCAGGGAGCGTATCACCGGAGGGGCGAGCATGGCCGCCAGCATGGCCTCCTCCGGGGTCTTCCCCAACCTGGTGGTCAAGATGGTTCAGGTCGGTGAGGAGAGCGGCTCTCTCCCGGCGATGCTGCACAAGACGAGCGCCCATTACGAACGGCGGGTCGGCGCCACCATCGACACGGCCACCAACCTACTGGGGCCGGTCATGATCGTGGCGGTCGGTGCGATCGTACTCGTCACGGTCATTGCGCTGTATCTTCCTGTCTTCACGATGTCGGACGTAACAAGATGAGCCGATCCTGCTGCCTTGCGAACGCAATCGGGCCCTTAGCCACTGAAGCAAAGTCACGGTCTCTTCTTGTCGATAGAACAGTCACGAAAGCCCAAGGGATTGCCTGGTCCCTGTGCGGGCGAGGTACGTTCCTCGCCGCCGGAGTCCGGGGGTCAGGGGGGCAGGATTCCCCCACGAGTAATGTCGGAGGCATGCGATGACTCGCAGCAAAGGTTTCACAATGGTCGAGTTGATGGTGGTTGTCCTGATCGTGGGCATCCTGGCGGCGATTGCCGTACCCCTGTTGACCGGCCGAATCGACTCGTCCAAGTGGTCGGAAGCCAAGTCGGCCATGGGGACTGTCGCCTCGTCGCTCAGGGCATACGCGGCCGAGAAGGGCAGTTTCACCGTGTCCCCGACGATGATCGAGATCGGGGTCGCCAACAACGATCTGGACGGCACCTACTTCTCGCATGAGGCCTATGCCATCACGTCGGCTTCGGCCAGCAACGGTCAGGTGTCGTTCGTCATCACCTGCACGGCTGCCTCGTCCACGAGAAGCAACAAGCCCACCACGCCGGCTTCCATGACGCTGACGTGCAACTCGGCCAACAACTACGTGGCGACCTTCAACTAGGCTGTGGGCCGGACCCAAGTCCATGGATGCGTTGCTGCGATGGGTTGCCGATGGCGGAGGCCTGTGCCCTCGTTCACAACGACGGGACGCGAGAGGTCGTAGACTGGCCTGCCGTCCGACCACGACGGGCCGGCCGAGGCCGGCGTCCGGTCTGATCATGGTGGAGGCCGTCGTGGCCGCCATCATTCTGGTGGTGGCCGCCCTGGGCGCCTTGCGGTGCCAGTACCATGCGGCCTGGAACGCCAGGATGGCCCACGCCCAAATAGTCGCCACGCAGATCGGCCAGCTCCTGTTGGAGGACTGGAAATGCAGCGGAGGCTCGTCTCAGTACGACCCGTCGGCCCTGGGACTTGGATTCACCGGACCGCTGGCCATACCCGCGGGATTCCAGACGCCCCTGGCGACCGGCATGGTGCTGCACGGCGGCGTGTACGGCATCACCTTGAATAACACCCCCGTCCGCGTGATGCTCCAGTCCCTGGACGTGGAGCAGGATGATCAGGCCAAGGCCAAGCTGAGGGAGTTGGTCGTTGTGGTGCGATTCCTGGCCGACTCGAGCGCGGATACCCGCCTGGCCAACCTGCCGCCCGTGATCCTGCCGACGTACGTCCGGGTGGATGCGTCCAGTGGCTGAGGGCCGGACCCGTGGCAAGACTCCGTGAGTATCCTATGGCAACCCCTGCAAAGACCCGAATGAACTCACTCCCACGCCCGGAAGGGGCGCGACCCGGAAGGCCCTGCCTCGTCCTCCGCCAGCGTGGCATGACCGTGGTGGAGCTGATCGTCACAAGCATCCTTGCGCTCATCGTGGTCTTCGCGGTCGGCACGCTGGTGGAAGGAGGAAACCGGGCGTGGGTCCACATGTACGGCCTGATCAACAATGACAGGGAGGATGCCGCCCGGGCCGTCGTGGTCGCCTTCGGCGCGATCGGCCGCAGATCCAATCGTGGCAGCTACGTCCTGTACATCGCCAACAACGGCGCCTTCACTCCCCTGGTTCCGAGTCCCTCGGCCTCCGAAACGGTCGTGGTTGCAGACGCCGTCGAGTTCCGGTCTTGGGACGAAGAGCTGGATCAGACCGACAGCCACGACGTCATGAATACCGAGAAGGTCGCCACGGCCTATGACCTATTCTACATCGACCAGGGACAATTGAAGGTCGACCATGGGCCCTACCCGCCCGGCGGTGTCCCTTCGACTGGCGGCGGCCGCAACACGGCGGGTGTCACCACGAGGGTCCTGGCCCACAACGTCATCGTGGATCCCAACGTGGGCCCGTTCAGCCACACCACCAACGCCGGCGTGGGCCGGGGCTGTGTGCGGCTGCGTCTGGGTCTCAAGGATCCCCAGCGCAACGATACGACCGAGGTCCTGGCAGCCACCTTCATGCGGAACATCTGGCCGAGGTAGTCTCGGTGCACGGAGTCGATAGGATGAGGAGTCCGATCCCCCAGGTCAGAGACAACCGACCCGCCCGCCAGCGGGGCATGACGCTGGCCTTGGTGGTGGCGTCCTTGTTCATCCTGGCCGCCTTGGGCGTGGGTCTCCTGACGATGGCCTACGGCGCCCGGCACATGGCCAGTGTCGCCAAGGCCGAGTGCGCATCCCTGCTGGCCGCTGAGGCAGGATACGAGAAGGCCGTGTTCTGGATGAGCCAGCAACAGGACATGCTCAGCGCCATACACCAGGGGGCCTCGGGCACCAGCGGTTCCCTGGCGTTCCCGGACAGCTCCTGCACGTATCAGATCAGCCTGTACACCTTCGTGGGGTCGCGGCCCGTGTATCGCGTCGCCTCCCTCGGCCGCAGCGGGGTCTTCAGCCGGAAGGTGGACGTGTTCGTGGTTCAGGCCGTGAGCGGATGGGACATGGGGACCTGCCGCATCCCCAGCGGCGCCACGTCGACCACGGAGGTCTACTTCGCCACCGGCGAGACCATCGACATGCCGATCCACATCAACAAGGCCGACGACAACCCCGACGTCAGGGACCTGAACATCTTCGGGACGCCCAGCTTCCTGCAGTCCGTGACACTGTCGGAGTCCCAGGTCACCACGGCGGGAGCGGACAAGTACGGCGACGTCCTGTCCCTCTTCAGCGAGGGGATCTACTTCGACCAGCCCAACACCCGCATCACCGACGAGAGCTCCATCCAGGTGAAGGTCGACCGGTTCCGGACGTCCACGAAGCCCCAGTACTGCTTCACGCCGGTCGGCACGGCCGCCGTGACCGACCCGCAGTCCGCCACGCAGATCGAGTTCTATGAAGACGGCGGGGTCGGCAAGGTCCGCATCACCAACGACTGCACGGTCCGCACGTTCCAGCAGAACGACGACGCCAAGACCTACGACTTCAAGATCCGGCCCGGCACCAACGGACAGCAATACACGCGGTACGGCATCTATGCGTACCACGTCGCGCCCTCGAACGCCGACGCCACCGGCCAGCGGATCGTCGTGCCGGTCACGGACACGTACGTCACACAGTCGTTCAACGGATCCACCTCCGCGCCCGGTGGCCAGATCTTCGTGAACGGAAACGTGATCCTCGGAGGCCAGTCCACGCTGAGCAGCAACGATCAGGTGCTCAATGGACAGGTCACCATTATCGCCACGGGCAACATCTGGATCGCGGACTCCGTCTGCGCGGCGGGCACCCACGACAGCCAGGGTCAGCCCTCCTCCGACAATCCCAACGTCCTGGGCCTCATGGCCCAGGGGGTGATCAAGGTCGTGGATCCGGGGCTCAGCACGGTCGACAGCGTCACCGGCGGGACCGGCTTCACCTACGTGCCCATCGGCGAACCCGACCGGGCCGGCGCGGTCCCGGGTGACGCGGACTACAAGCAGCGGCATCTGCCCGCCCCCACGGTTGTGGAGGCGGCCATCACCGTCGGAGGTGGCGGCTGGGGCGCGGAGAACGTCCGCCGCGGGTCCTACGGCGGCAGGAAAGAGTACGGAGGGACCCAGGACACCCTGAGGGTGAACGGTTCCATCGCGGAGGCCATTCGAGGCGTGGTCGGCCTCATCGGCAGCGATGGGTACCTCAAGTCCTATTACATGGACCGCCGGCTTCTGGCCGGCATCGTGCCAGGAGATATCGGGCTTCGCGGCAAGTACGTGCCTGCTCCATCGGGCTGGCACGACTTCCGGCCAAGCCTCTAGAGTTCGGAGCCGGATACAGTTCTCAGACAGAGCCTAATGCCGCTGCGCAGTCCGGCCGATGGGTGTAGGAGTATCCTCCCGGATCCGGGCGGAAGAGTGCCGTAGCTGGATCGTGGAGTCTAGCCAGGACCAGAGGAACGAAAGTGGATGCGAGCAGTGGTTCTATTCAGGATCCGAGGCACGAGGCCGATCGTCAGTCCGCCCCCCAAGGCGGTGGCGAAGGGCGAGTGGAAAGGCAGCGAACCGTGGGCGAAAAAGGCATTCTAGGGCTCCTGGGTCTGAGAATGGACCTGATCGGCCTGGACGTGGACGCGCAGTTCGGTCAGGATGGTTCAGCTCCGCCGAAGAAACGGCGACTACGCCGTGGTCGGGGCCTCCACCACCGAAGTGGAACCCTGGGCCGGAGATCAGAGTCAGCACCGAGCCAACACGGTCCGGGCCATCCGTCAGGGCTTCGGCGTCCTCGAGCCCGGCGGGAATCTGGCCGTCTGTGGATTGAAGGGTCCCGAGGTGGTCGTCCGGGGATTCGAGTTTCCCGGCATGCCGAAGGACGAGATCGAAAGTGCAGTGGGGCTGGAGGCCTCCCAGGCGTGCCCCTTCAGTTGCGAGGGCGTGACGCTCGCCTACCAGGTCACCTCGGGCAGCGATCGAAGGCCCCAGGGCTACTGGGCTGCCGCCACGGAGCGTCTCATCGAAGATCGGCGGCAACTGGCGCACGAGGCCGGCCTTCACTGTGCCTTGATGGACGTGGACGGTCTGGCCTTGCTCAATTGCCTCGACGGCGTGTCTGCCGCGACGTCATCGAGGGCAGGTCATGGAGGGATCTCGGACGGCGACAAAACCAGGGCAGCCGTCCTGCACATGGGTGATTCCTACACCACCATCGCCATCGTGGACCAGGCCGGCCGGCCCTTCGTACGGGACGTGAGTTCGTCGGGCCAGGAGGTCGTCCGCCAGGTGTCCCAGGAGGCAGATCTGTCCGAAGACGCAGCTCTGGCGGCCCTCAACGGCGATGCGGGCAGCCCGGCGATTCCGAAGGGTTGTCTGGAACGGGGGTGCAGCCATCTGTTGGATGACGTCGTCACAACCTTGCGATACTACGCAGCCAAGAACCCCCTTGCGAAGGTCAACCAGGTACTGGCCTGCGGCCGCTTTGCCCTGGTGCCGAGCCTCATCGATCTGCTCGCCGCCAAACTGCCGTACCTGGTGACGGTCTGGAACCCCGTGGCGGACCTGCGATGCGAGGGAAGCCCTCGCTGTGAGGAGACGCTGCGGACCGCCGGCCCTGCCATGGCCATTGCGACGGGCCTGGCTCTCAGGAGGATTTAGCGTGTATACCGTCGATCTGCTCAGAGGTGAGGGGATTCCCATCCGAAGCCGGCCTTCCGGGATCGCCTTCGCATGTCTGTTGGTCACTATCCCGCTGGGGGTCGGCATTGCGATGGCCGGCGTCTACTTCGACCACCGCGTGACCCTCTCGGTGCAGAGCCAGGAGCTGACCAAGGTGCAAAGGACCGTCAGCGCGATGTCGGGCACCCTGGAACGCAAACGCTCGCTTGAACAGCGGAAGATCGGCGCAGGCCGCTGCCTGGTCGACGTGAAGACCGCGCTAACCAGCCATACCCAGTGGTCGCCGGTCGTGGCGGCCCTGGTGGAGAGTCTGCCGGATGGGCTGGTCCTGACCAAGCTGGAGGCGAGATCCGAGTTCATCCGGGTGAGGGTTCCTTCACCCAGCGATCCCAACACGATGATCGATACCAGCGTGCCCGCGCGGACCCTGGCTGTCCGGGTGTGCGGCCGAGACCGGGACGCCTCCTATCTGGCTGTACGGGATTTTCAGGACCGCCTCAGGTCCTCCGCCCTGCTGGGGCCGCGGCTGTCGACGATCACGGTCGCCCAGGACTCCACCACGATGGACGGTGACCACGCGGTGAACTATGAACTGACCTGTGCCTTACAGGACGGCCGTGGAGTAGAGAGCCGATGAAGAAGCTGAGCAGACGATTGCGAATCCTCCTCTTGGTCTGGGTGCCCAGCCTCGTGCTGGCCGCGCTGGCCGATCTCCTTGTTTTGGGCCCCCAGGGCCGGCAGATGAACGACCTGGAGATGAGGCTGCAAGAGCAGAAACGGGTCTGTGAGCTTGCCCAGGCCGCTGCCAACCCACAGACGCAGGCCCGTCTGACCAAGATCGTCGATGGACTGAACCAACGGGTGGCCCGTTTCGCGGTCCCTTGGGAGGGCACCGAGAACCTGGCCATGGGAATCGTCCAGGTCGCCAACCAGATCGGCCTGGGGTCTTTCTCGATGAGACCCAGGGGCAGACAGGAATTCGACCCTGCGTCCCGCTGCGATAGTCTCGGAGAGAAGCAGATCGACGTCACCTTCGTGGCCTCTTTCCCTGCGTTTGCGGCCTTCCTCAACGCGATGGAGAGATACCGGCCGATGCTGTTTATTGAGAACTTCACGATCCTCCGCGGACAGCTTCAGTCCGGTCAGCCTCAGGTCAACATGCAACTGGTCCTCTTTGTGGAGAAGCCGCAAGAGGGCAAGGCCTCTTTGGAGCGAAAGGGTTCGTGACAACCATGGCACCTTTTCTGAGCCAACTCCTGAAGCATCGCCAGCAATGGGTATCCAAAAATCCCAGGCAAACCTTGATGGCGGCCCTGGTCCCAGTCCTGTCCGTCATCCTGGTCCTGGTGCTTCACAGGTCGTCCACTCTCGGGGCCGCGGTCGCTGCCGAGTCGCCCGCCGTGACGACGCCGGCGCCGGAGCCGCCTGAGGTGCAGATCCATTGGGAGACTCCGCCGGAGTACTGGATCAGCGGCCGGGATCCCATGAGGACCGCCGCCTCTCCGACCCAGGCCACGAGATGGCCCTCGGTGATGACCCGTCTGGACGTGCGGAATCACATCGAGCTCAGGGGAGTCCTGTGCGGCAAGGACAGGTCCACGGCCCTGATCGGCAGCGTCCTCGTGCACGCGGGGGATGAAGTCCCCGGCGTGACTGGATTGAGGGTGTCCACCATCGATGAGACAGGCGTCGAGTTCGAGCTGGCCGGCAAAAAATGGAAACAGAGCGTCTCCTCGTCCACGACACTGGCGAAATGAGGGGTCACAGGAAACGTGGGAACTCACAGATTCATAGGGGAATTGTCATGAAACCTTCAGGCAAGCGTGCACGCATCGCAGGGTGGCTCAGACAGGCCGGTCTTGCGGTCGTTCTATCCTCTGTCGCCGTATCCGTCTGCGTGGCCGTAGAGGCCGGCCAAGTCGATCTCCGGGACCAACTGAACCAGAGGGTGTCCATCGACCTGAGGGCGCCCATCGAGGACGTGGTCCGGATGGTCGCTGAGCAGGCGGGAGTCAGCGTCGTCATCAGTCCGGACGTCAAGGGAGACGTCACCGTGAAACTGATCAACGTCACGCTGGCCGAGGCCCTGCAGAGCATCCTGGACGTCCACGGGTACACGTACGTCGCAGGCAACAACATCCTGCGCGTTATCACCCGCGACCAGATGCCCCTGGTGAAGGCCGCTACGGAGAAAGAGGTAAGCCGGGTCTTTGAGATCACGTATGCCGATGCGGGCGAGGTGATGAAGTCCCTCGACAAGCTCAGATCTGATACAGGGTCGATCTCCTTTGCCCAAGGCAGCAGCCACATCGTGGTGACCGACAGGGAGTCGAGGGTCCAGGGCATGGCCGATTTCGTCACTCAGGTGGACCGGATGACACCCCAGATCCTGGTGGAGGCACGCATCTACGACCTCACCACCAAGGACCGGCTGGACCTGGGTGTCCAGTGGGACCTGGGTACACCTACCCAGTTTGACGAGGCCACGAACAAGGCCATAGGAGGCGATACCCAGCCCTTTGGCGGCGGCAGCTTCAACGGGAACGCGCACGAAGTCGCAACTGACCAGTGCAGGCCTGCGATTCGGCTGGTTGAATAACAACGTGGACCTGGATTTCCAGTTGAAGGCGCAGGCGGAGAGGATCGACGCCAAGCTCCTCGCCAACCCCCGCGTCCTGGTACTGGACAACGAGAAGGCCGTCATCAAGATCGTCTCCGAGATCCCCTATCAGCAGCTCCAGGAATCCCAACTGGGCGGCAGGATTGGCGCCACCGCGTTCCGCGAGGTGGGCGTAGAGCTGGAGGTCACCCCTCACCTGGCCAAGCGAGACGGCATGATTCGGATGCATCTGAAGCCCAAGTTCAGCGTGGTCACCGGCGAGGTGCAGGTCGCAGGCATTGGCGTGACCTATCCCCAACCCGTGGTCGACAAACGCGAGGCCGATACCAAGCTGTTGGTCAGGAGCGGCCAGACCGTGGTGCTGGGTGGATTGAGGAAAACGCTGACCTCCAAGCAGGTCAACAAGGTGCCTTTGCTGGGCGACCTGCCGCTGGCTGGAGGCCTGTTCCGGTACTCCGGAAACGAGACCACCTACAGCGAGCTGCTGGTCTTCATCACGCCCAAGATCGTCGATGAACCGGTCATGGCCGAGAAGGAAACAGAGGTGTACCGCAAGACCGATGTGGAGAACGTCCAACCCGGCAGCGGACCCGAGGCGGCCGGCCACGACGACTGAACAGCCCTGCGCCGAGATGACGCCAGCCGGTCGGCGAGGACTGGTTCAAGACCCTGGACGAGGTGCCCACCCACGCCCTGACCCTGACCATCCCTGCCATTATGGCCAGCCGCATGATCAGTTGCGTGGTCCCTGGCCTTCGCAAGGCACAGGCCGTTCAGTCAGCCCTGGAGGGCCCGATCAGCACCGCCCGCCCTGCCGACATCCTGCGAAGACACCCCAACGCCAGGCTGCTTCTGGACAGGAACTCCGCGAGCCTGCTTGCCGCAGGCTGGGCCGCGAGATACCAGCGTATGACGTCAGGTCGACGCCTGAATCCGGAGCCGGCCACCCTTCCTCTCTATTCCGCCACGTTGATGCCGATGGAGTATTCGGCGGCCTTGGCGTTCTCGTTGAGTACGGCAATGCCGTAGAAGCCGGTTGAGTCAGCCGCCAGCGTGATATGCTCACCGCCATAGGGCCCGTATTGGTCGGCCTTCCAGCCATAGTTCGACCGACTGCCGCTCCGTTGGGTCGGCTTGAAGACGTAAACGGAGAGATCCGCCCCGCCCGACCTGATGTTCAGACTCAGATCATAGGTCTTGCCGCCGGTCAGCGCGACTTCGTACATCTGGTGCACTTCGCCGGCATCGATCGAATCGGACACTGCCGTTCCCACGGTCAGGTCCGCGATATCCCATGCAGCCTCCAGCGTGTAGATGCCGCCGACCATGTCACCCACCCTGGCAAAATGGGTGACGTCGTTCTCTAGTGCGCGGCCGTTGACGACCACAAAGTCACGGGCGGTGCCGCTCGAGGTAGAGTGTTCGTACACTCCCACAAAGTCGATGTTCTCGCTTACCCGCAGGTTGTAGTCCTTCGTGGGGCTGATGCCGATGCAGCACCAGTCCCACTTCGTGACATCGAAGGCGAAGTCCTTCTGGCCGTAGTAGGCATACGTCTCCGGCACATCGTTGGCGAGCTTGTGGATCCCCATTGTGACCGGAGCGACGTCCTGAGGCCCGGTGGCGTTGTTCGTCTGATCCCAGTCATAGGTCCTCAGCTTGGCGCCGATCCAATAGCACCCGGGCCCCTTGGCTGCGGGCAGGGCCACTGGCGGCACGCCCACCGCCAGCACACCCCCGGGTGCAATGGACGCACTCGCCAGATAGTATCCTGGCCCCAGGGCCGCATCCTCACCGCCAATCTCCCAATCCCTTGAAAGAATGACGTCAAACTCGAGTCTGCCACTCCAGGAAACAGCGGCGGCGTTGTGCACCAAGAAGGAGATGCCTGACACGGTGCCGCCCAGGCTGACTTCAGCCGGCGAGACCTGAACCGCAAGCGGAGTCAGGTCGGCAGAGGGGGACGCATTGCCCTTGATGAAATCAGCCATTGCATCCCTCGCGGCCGGCATGATACGCACGAAGTGCGTACTCTGGCCTGCTCCATGCGACAGGACTGCGTAGGCCGTGTACGTGCCATCGGCACTCTTGGTGTAGGCGCCGCTGCCGCTCTGGCCGTGATAGCTTGTCTGGTTCAGAATCAGGCTATTGCCCTCCCACCGCTGCGTCGAGGGATTGTAGGTGGTCCCGTCAAACAGGCCATTCCAGTAGTACATCCTCTCTCCAACGTAGGGCGTCTCGCTCGGGTAGCCCGCGTTGTGGAACAGGGTGGTCGTAAAGAAGCCGGGATCGCTTTGAGTGCCGTAGGACGAATGATTCGTGATCGCCCCAACCGGCCGATCCAGTTGGATAAGACCGACGTCGTACTCCGAGTTCTCATCTCCCACCCACTCGCTCAGCAGCATGTACCCCAAGGCACCGGCGTCCCCGAACGGACGAACCTCCTCTTGGTACCCCGGTACGACTACGACCTTGGTCGGCAGGCTTTCGATCGTATAGTTGACACCGTCAATCTCCGCCACATGCTGGAAGATACAGTGGCCGGCGGTCAGCACGTGGTTCGGATCTATCAGTATTCCGGATCCGTAGGCCCTTATGGTTTCACCGGTTTTGGCCCTGAAATCGACGAGAAGCTTGCAGACGGCACGCCAGGGGAAGTCCTTCGGCCGGACAACGCCGGTCAATTCGGAAAAGCTCCGTGGCTGGACAACCGTGCCGATGGAGTCGGGCCACGGGCACAGCCCCGTGTTGGCCGTCCCCATCGAGACAAGCTCCTCCAATGAATCCGAAGCCAGCTCTGGCCCCACGGTCTGCTTGCCTGTCCGGCAGTCGTAGGTCACGACATAACACGGTCCCCGGAGTGTCGAGGCGGACTCAGACTGGACGGGGATCGGCATGGGGACGTACTGCTCGGGATGCCGGGGATACTGGCTCTGCCGCGGCGATTCAGGGGATTCTGCAGCCGCCTGCGCCGGAACACACGGGGCAAGGGCCACCATCCATGCAACCACGACGGCAATCTCCCTGGTGATTCTTCCTGTGCACTTCATCTCTCTTCTCCTCAACCTGAAGTGATGCTGGAAATGCTGACGTCGGCCTATAAACCTCACCGCCACCACCCTGGCGTCGTATTCACGATCCTCCAGATCCGTATTCTCAAGTGGGCGACCCAATCCCCGGCCCCTAGTCGCCATCCTTGACCGGGACGCAGGTGCTGCCTGTATTCTAGCGACGTCATGCCGGACGAACAACACAAATGTTGCAATCGGCTGCAGCACGCATGTATCATCCAGCCACAGGCATGAAGGGAGGTCAGTCCCATGGCACGAAGGCAGGCATTCACACTGATTGAACTGCTCGTCGTCATCGCGATCATCGCCATCTTGATGGCAGTCCTGATGCCTGCACTGAACCGGGTCAGAGAACAGGGCCAACGCGCGGTCTGCCTCGCACATCTCAAGGGCCTGATGCTTGGTTGGACGATGTATGCAGACGACAATGGCGACAGGATCGTCAACGGCGAGGCCTATTGGGATCCCACCGGGACCCCTGCTGCCCCAGTACCCACGTCCGGACCGCACAAGGGGGAGCGGTATTGGGTAGGCAACGACTGCGCCTCCAACTATGTCCAGGGAGAGCAGCGGCCGCTGACCACGCAGAAGCAGGCCATCCGAGTCGGGGCCCTGTTCTCCTACTGCAAGGCCGAGAAGGCCTACCGGTGCCCGACCGGCGTCCGGGGCGAGATGCGGACATACTCGGTCGGATACGGCATGAACGGCTGTTTCGACGCAGCCGGGACCTACAATGGCAACCAGGGAGTGAAGGTGGGCAAGACGGTGCTGATGATCAAGAAGAGGTCTGAGATCGCGGCCCCCTCGCCGGTCTATCGCCTCGTGTTCCTGGACGAAGGCCGGATCAGTCCAGATGCCTACGCGGCCCACTACACGACGCCGCGGTGGTGGGACCCGCCCTTTGTGCGGCACGGCGACGGTACGAACGTCGCCTTCGCAGACGGGCACAGCGGCTACTGGAAGTACACAGGGGCAGACACGATCAAGGCGGGCAAGTCGCTGTACCCGCCGTACGACTTCACGCCCACGACGCCACAGGGCATGGCGGATCTCAAGAAGATGCAAGAGGCGATCTGGGGTCACGTCGGCTACTGACCGCTGCACCAACGTAGCGTCTGCGTACAGGGCGCTTTCGCAAGGGAACGAAGCCGTACGCATGCGAGCAAGCAGGACTCCATGGAGCGAGCTTGCTCGCAGAATGGAGGCCTGCGCAGCTCGCCCGGTACGCGGCAGCGCACCGGTAGACGCGAAGCGTCGCGTACGGCGTCACGAATAAGGCCAACCTGGCAGAGGCGGCGACAGCCATTCGCGGCCATTCGCGTCATTCGCGGCAAAGAACTCCTTCAGTTCCCATCTCGCCGACGTTGCTGGACTGGCCCACACGGAGGGGAGGCCAGGGGACAGAAACAGCGCAGGTCCGGCGGCCTTCAATCGGCCGCCGGACCTGGTGCTTCTTTACTGCGTGACGACCTGCGTCCCGCGTTACTGACGGGTCAGGCGGATGTCGTCGATGTACACCTTGCCAGTGCCGCCCGCCTTTGGGCTGTTCCGGTCACCGACGCCGATCATCACCTTCTTGATGGAGCCCACGTTGATCCCTGCAGAGGTGAATTCGCTCAGCGGGATGTTCCACTGTTCCCAGGCCCCTGTGGCGATGATGCCGCTGGACGCGTTGCTCACGGCCTTGGTCTTTCCGGCGCTGTCCTGCACGGCCACGTAGAAGCTCTCCGGCGTGTTGCCGCCGACCTGCGTGGCGCCGATCTCTGCAATCTGCCATGTGCCGGAGACGCCCCCTGTGGTGGAGACGCCCGAGAACCTGGCCGCACAGACCGCGCCGGCAGCATGGCTGGTGACAGCCAGACCGATGAGCACGTCGTTGGCCATGGTGATCGACACTGCCGGCGAGACCACGAGGTCCGTCCACGTCGTCCCATTGCTGGAGTACTGCGCCGTGAAGGTGCTGCCGTTGCGGGTGAGCTTGACCCACTGGGGCACCGGCGTATTGGCCGCATCCGTGGCCAGGTTGGTGGCCACGTCTGTGTCGACCCGCCGCTGGTACGAGATACCGTGGGTGGCCGTGGGAGTCACGGCCAGGAAGGCATGCTTCGACCCCGAGGCTGTGCTCTCGCGGATCATTACGCCCGCCTTGGCCCACTCGTTGGTGTTGCTCACGCTTTCCACCTTGGCCACGATCGAACCGTTGCCCTTGAGGGCCTTGTAGGCGAACCTGAACTGATCCGAGGCGTCCCAGACGTCCGTGCCTGTTCCGTTCATCGTGACGGCGCCCGGTGCGGTCTCGACGAAGGAGGCCGCGTCACCCCGCACCCAGACGCTCAGGGCATTGGCGCCACCGCCAGTCCAGGACTGAGCGGTCTGCCACTCCCTTTGGGTCTCTGAGTAGAAGGGACTCTTGGTGTTGTCGAACCACATGGGCATCGACTGCCTGCCGCCGTGGGTGATCGTCTGGTCGGCGAACGGCGCACTGGCGTTGCCCACCGTCGATCCGGTGCTATTGCCCGAAGAGGCGGTGACACCGCAGTCCGGAGAAGCGGAATATCCGAATCCATCCACCCAATTGAAGAACAGCCGGTTGCAGATGTCGTTGTACTTCTCGAAGTCATCGACTACTGCGTACCCGACGGTCGTGAAGGTCCAGGTGTCCCCTTCCCACAACTTGGTGGCTGCCGCGTCGTTGACCTCATTAACCTTCCAGTAGTACGTCCTGTTGTACTCAAGTCCAAGCGACTTGAGGTCCAGGCTGTGGCTGGCGCCGCTGGCGACCACAGGGGTGTTCTTGGCCACGCCGGCCGCGTCGCTGCTCAAGATCACCTGGTGCTGGGCGGCCTCACGGCCGGGCCTCCAGCCCAGGACTGCATCCAGGGCCACGTCTCCGGTTCCAGAGGCGGGGCTGGGTTTGAAGGCCTTCATGGGCGCATAGAAGAACCTGACCTCGCTGAGGCCCGCCTGCTTGGTTCCGTCCGCCCAATTCGCGGCGATGTTCAGCTTGACGAACTTGGCCTGGACACCGCCGAAGCTGACGGTGGTACTGTGCACGTAGTTGGCGTCACCCGGCGCCTGATTGAACTCGGGGACTCCGGCCAGGGTCTGCCACGTGGTGCCGTCCGTGGAGTACTGGATGGACACTTCCTTGGCGCCAAAGCCCGTCAGGGACTCCACCTCCTGGTTGGAGTTCCAGACCCACATCTCGTGGAGCTTGTACACGGCATCGAATTCGTACTGGATCCAGACCGGCGATTGTCCCTTCTTGCTCAGCCACATCTGCATGGCCGAGGTCGAGTGCTGGTCCAGGCTGTCGAGTCCAGAGCCGTCGATGGTCCTGTCGGGTCCCATGGCAGCGGTCAAGGAGGTGGAGGCCGTGGCCTTGATGGGCTTGACAGGATAGCCGTAGCACTCGGCCGTGAAGTTCCAGACCTGGCCCCTGTAGACCGTGCCATCCGCGCTCACCTCGTCGACCCGCCAGTAGTAGGTCTGGCCGTAGGCGAGGACTGCAGGCTGGAATTGGGCCGCAGTCTGGCCCTTGCTGGCCAGCACGCCGTGGGGGTCCTGCCGGCTGGCGTTGTTGACGTCGTCAAAGGCGGTCCCGAAATAGACGTCGTGGGTCGCAGCGTAGATGCCCGCAGTCCAAGAGAGGGTCGAGTCGATCGGTACGTCTGCGGCCTTCACTGCCGGGCTGGGGCTGCGGCTCAGCTCCTTGGCCACTGCCGGATCGGCAGAGAGGATCAGGTACCCAAAGCCGAGGCTCTGGTCATGGGCCTCACGGCTTGTCCAGGTCATCTGGATCTCCCGGTCAGCGGCGTCCGTATCGTCCATCGCAGGATGGAAGCCCAGGGTAGTGCCTGCAGTCCAGGTCAGATCCAGGATTCGTCCGTGTTCGATCGCCGCCTCGCAGATATAGCCATCGGCGGTCCTGGACGAGGCGACCTGCACGTAGTCGGGCAGGGATTGACCTGCGCTATCCATGTTGCACCAGTTCCACTTCGCCTGGTTGGCGTTGAAACCGAACTGATAGTGCTCTGTATGGGTCCCCGTGGCAGCGGTGTTGGTCGTACCGAGGAACACCTCGATACAGTCCGCATTCCAGATATCGCCGTTGCTCTTGGTCGCGGAGATGACGTCGTCCTTGACGATCATACCGAAGTAGATCTTCTGATCGTCCCACATCACGTAGAACTTCCCGCTCAGGTCCGCTGGGCCGGTCCAGCTAGCAGCGCCCGAGTTGATCTGCGACGCGGAGTCCAGGACTGCGGGCGTCATGGCCTCCAGATTCCAGTCACTGAGGTCCCCATCGAGGACCTCGGGGGTCCCCTTGAGACACGTGATGATCAGGGGTTCGCCGGTCGTTGGGTGCACTGCAGCCGGTGCTGCAATCGCTGCACTCACACCGAGCAAAATGAAGATCCCCAGCCAAAGCCAGTTCTTGCCTACCATTGTCTGTCCTCCTTCAATTGAGTCTGTGGATTGGGATGTTTTGTCGCGTTCACGGGGATGCTTCAGCACGGCCCCATGGGACAGCGTCGATGCAGGACCACCTCCTTTCCCAAGATCCGATGTGGAGCCACAATCGTGCAGATGGAAACGCAGGGTGGGTGAGGACTCAGCACAGCCGGCCTGAGGCGCGTGCATGGCAGGACGCATAGCATAGAGGCCTCCAAATCCGGTGCTCGCGACGTCGCTCTCTCAGACCTGTCGCGAGAACTCCGGGAACCCAAGCACCTGTAAGTCCTTATAGCAGATCTCGCCTCGGGACGCAACAGGATTCCAGCCGGCCCAACTCAAGTCCGCAGCCTCACTTCTGCCTCGAACATTCAAAGCCTCGTGAGAAACCCGGGCTAGCTGCACAAAGAAACCAATCCTCAGCTCGTGCATTGACCCGTGCTTTGCGATGCCCTAGAGTGATGGCCATGACGACGCGATCAGGCGGGGCGAGAACAGGCTCCGCGTCCGCGTCGCCAACCTGATCAACAACAGCTACGGTGATCTGCGGCCCTCGGGGTTGCTGGGGCCCGTGGCTGTCAGGAAGGTAGAGCCGTAGTGCCGGAGGGCCAGAGAGAAGACGAAACGGCGAAGGGCGAAACGGAGAAACGGCGTATGGGCGGCAGAGAAGAGCAGAAGGCAAGAAGGTATGAAGATAAGAGGAAAGGCCGATACTACCTGAGAGCAGCGGTGATTGCGATCCTCTCGCTATCCGGCGTGGTAGCGGGTGCGGCACGGGCTGGGCTGGAGTGGTATGTCTCGACTGACGGCAATGACGCCTGGTCGGGATTGCTGGCTGCGCCGAATCCAGCCCGCACAGAGGGTCCGTTCGCCAGCTTGGAGCGGGGCCGTGAAGCGGTCCGGCAGGCCAGACAGGCAGGCAAGCTCGATGATCAGGCCGCGACCGTCTGGCTCCGGGGCGGGACGTATCCGCGGCTGAAGACCTTCGAGCTGACCGCAGCGGATAGCGGCACAGAGACCAGCCCCGTCATCTACCGCGCGTCTCCGGATGAGCGAGTGCGGCTCACCGGCGGCCGGGAGGTCCGGAACTGGCAGCCCGTGACCGACCCTGCGGTCCTGGGACGGCTCGATCCCGCTGCGAAGGGCCACGTCCTGCAGGCCGACCTCAAGGCACAGGGGATCACCCGGTTCGGCGAGCTCGCCAGGCGGGGCTTCGGACCGCCGCGAGTGGACAGGTCAGAGCTGGAGCTGTTCTTCCAGGATCAGCCCATGACCCTTGCCCGCTGGCCCAACCACGCGTGGGCGAAGATCGCGGCAGTGCCCGCGGGCCAGAACGGCGGCAGGTTCAGCTACGAGGGCGACAGGCCCAAACGCTGGGCCTCCGCGACAGACGTCTGGGTGCACGGGTACTGGACCTATGACTGGGCGGACTCCCGCGAGAAGGTCCACGCGATCGACACCGAGAAGCGGGAGATCCTCACAGAGCCGCCCCACGGCACGTACGGCTACACCGCGGGGAAGCGGTACTTCGCGGAGAACATCCTGGAAGAGCTGGATGAGCCCGGCGAGTGGTACCTGGACAGGGGCGCAGGCATCCTCTACTTCTGGCCGCCCGCAGGGATCGATGAGGGACACGCGGTCGTCTCCCTGCTGGAGTCACCCATGGCCACGCTCACGGACACCTCGTTCGTCAGCATCCAGGGCCTGATCTTCGAGTGTTCCAGGGCCAGCGGCGTAGAGATCCACGGAGGCAGCAACAGCCGCGCCCTGGGCTGCACCTTCCGCAACCTGGGGACCTTTGCAGTGAGCATCTCCAAGGGCCGCGCCAAGCCGGGCCAGGTGGGCGCGGTCACGCGGTGCGGCGTCGAGGGCTGCGACATCTACGCCATGGGCGAGGGAGGCATCAAGCTCGACGGCGGCGACCGCCTGACGCTGGCCGCTGCAGACAACTACGCCGTCAACAACGACATCCACGACTACAGCCGCTGCGCGTTCACCTACAGACCTGCAATCAGCCTCGAAGGCGTCGGCAACCGGGTGGCGCACAACCGGTTGCACGACGCGCCGCACAACGCCATCCTGTTCGGCGGCAACGACCACGTCATCGAGTACAACGAGGTCTACAGGGTCTGCCTGGAGACAGGCGATGCAGGCGCATTCTACACGGGCCGGAACCTCACCACCCGCGGCACAGTCATCCGGTACAACGTGTTCCGTGACGTCTCCCGCAGCGTTCAGGCCAAGGAGGGCTTCGTGGACGTGATGAGCGTGTACCTCGACGACTGTGCGTGCGGAACGACGGTGTATGGCAATCTCTTCCATCGCGGCGGCCGCGCAGCCATGATCGGCGGAGGCAGGGACAACGTCGTCGAGAACAACGTCTTTGTGGACTGTAATCCCGCCATCCACGTGGATGGCCGCGGCGAGGGCTGGATGAAGAAGGCCTTCTACGAGCCCAACGACACGATCCAGACCACGCTGCGGGCGGTCCCCTACAACCGGCCGCCCTACAGCGACCGCTATCCGCACCTGGCCAACATCCTGGAGGATGAACCTGGGCTTCCCAAGTACAACCGCATCGTCCGCAACATCTGCGTGGGCCCCAAGTGGATTGAGTGGCTGGACGGTCTAAATGACTCCAAGGTCGAGGTGACCGACAACCTGACCACCGGCGATCCAGGCTTTGTGGACCAGGCCAAGGGAGATTTCAGGCTCCGCCCGGATTCCCCTGCCCTGAAGCTGGGCTTCAAGCCCCTGCCGCTGGATTCCGTGGGACTCGTCAAGGACGAGTATCGAACGAAGGTAGACAGGTAGTCAGGCAGGAAACTCGAAACGGCGAGACGGCGAATGGGCGACACGGCGAACTGTAGGGCGTCTGTGTCAGACGCCATCCTCCTCCGGCTGACGGCTGACGGCTCTCGCGTTGCGGCTGGGGCTACGCGGGCGGCAGCCCGCCCCGCAGCGGCATCTTGCAGATCCGCACGCCTGTGGCTGCGAAGACGGCGTTGGCGATCGCCGGGGCGACTGCGATGATCGGCGTCTCGCCTGCGCCGGCAGGAGGGATCTCCGGCCTGTGGATCAGGTGGACGTCGATCCTGGGCACGTCCTGGAAGTGCGGGACCTCGTAACCGACGAAGTTGGCATTCAGGATTCTCCCATCCTTGAATTGGATCTGCTCGGTCAGTGCGCCGCCCAGGCCCATGACGATGCAGCCCTGGACCTGGGACAACAGGTTGGCTGGATTCAGGATAGGGCCGCACTCGAAGGCCTCGCAGACCTCACGCACCACGATCGTCCCCTGCCTTCGGTCGATGGCCACCTCCACGCAAGCAGCCACCACGGAGTCCTTCTCTGTCCCGCAGGCCAGGCCCACGCCCAGCTCAGGCGTGACCTTCTTCCTGCGACCCTGCCAGTCGAATCGCCGGCAGGCCTCTTCGAGTACGGCCCGGATGCGGGGATTTTCGAGGTGGGCCAGCCTGAACTCCAGCGGGTCTACACCCGCAAGTGCGGCCAGCCCATCCATGAACGATTCCCTGGCGAAGTTGTTGCCTGTCGCAGCCAGGCAGCGGTACGCCCCCTGGCGCATCGGCGAGTCGCACTCCACGGACCGCACGGCCACGTTCGGGATCTTGTAGGGCGGGTTCAGGGCTGCGCCGCCTGCGTTGAAGTTGGCAAAGTCCCACGCGATCAGGGAGCCCTTCTCGTCCAGCGCCGCCTTGCACTCGATCACAGCAGCGGGCCGGAAGTAGGCCCACGTGAACTCCTCGGCCCGCGTCCAGTGCACGGCCACAGGCCTGTTCACGGCCCTCGCCAGTCGGGCCGCTTCTTCTGCTGCCTCGCCCGTGTGCTTGCCGCCGAATCCGCCGCCCATGTCCGGCACGATCACACGGACCCGGTCTGCCGCGACTCCGAGCACGCGGGCCAGGTCAGCCTGTACACGCTGGGGATAGTCGACGCCGGTCCAGACGGTCAATCTGCCGTCCTGCCACTCTGCGGTCGCGGCCCTGGGCTCCATGGGCGTGTGCTGGACGTAGGCGAGTTCATAGGTCTGGCTGAGGCTCTTGCTCGCACCCGCCAGCACCTTCTCGACAGCCGAGGCAGCGGACCCGCGAGATCCTCCGCGGTCCCGGCTATGCCCTTTGAGGTATGCGGAGATCTCCCTGCTCGATGGGTGCGGCGCAGTCTTCCAGGCAGCAGTCTTGGCGACTGCTGCCATCGCCCGGTCCGCCAGAAAGGTCGAGGGCGCCACGCAGCCAACAAAGGCCCCATCCTGCACCACGGTAACATCCTTCATGGCCTTGGCCTCGGCCACATTGACCGATGCCAGGGTGGCGCCGTACGAGGCCGGACGAAGGACCTTGCCATACAACATGCCGGACCGGGTGACGTCTGAAGGATACTGATGGCTGCCGGTGACCAGGTCCCTGCAATTCGGCCTGGCCAGGGGCTTGCCGAAGACGATCCAATCCGCCACTGGCGTCAAGGTGACGTCAGGCCCGACTGTCTGCTCGAAGGCAGCAGCCACGTCCTTGGCCTTGGCCAGATCCGCATACGTGAGCGTCTTCTGGCTCGCGGGATCCGTGACCACGCCCTGGCGGACCTGGAGGCCTGCAGGCGTAACCTGCCACTGCTCTGCGGCCAGCGTGACGAGCAGCGACCGCGCAGCAGCCGCGCCCTGCCGGACTGCCGGGATCGTGGAAGGCGTGGTCCTGCTGCCTGCAGTCATTCCATCATCCGGAACCAGTGCCGTGTCGGACATGACCAGCCGCACGCGGTCGGCAGGGACCTTCAGCTCCTCGGCAGCAGCCTGTGTGATCTCCGCCCTTGAGCCCTGGCCTTCCTCGACCTTGCCTGTCATCACCGTGAAGGTGCCGTCCTCGTTGAGGTGCACCCTGGCCGCCACACGGGTCCCCTGCCGGCCCTGTCCACCCGGCCGCTGGCCGTCGGAGGTCTCCTCAGTCACGGTCAGGAGCAGCCCCCCCCCAAAAACCTGCAGAAACGAGCGTCGGTTCAGCTCAATCCTGTAGTGGGATTCCGCAGGCACATGGCCATCCCGGCCCGCCCGCGGCTCATCGATGATATCGTCGATCATGTCTTCTGCCTCGATTCAGTACCATGGGTTTCGTCCTGCCGCCCGACGGACCGCACTGAGGATCTTGACATACCCGTTGCACCTGCAGATATTGGCGTTCATCTCTGAGACAATCTGCTCATCCGTGGGATTGGGGTATCTCTGGAGCAGCGATACGGCCCGCATGATCATGCCAGGTGTGCAGTAGCCGCACTGCATGGCCCCTTCCGCCAGAAATGCCTCCTGGACCGGGTGCAGCTTGTCTCCTTTGGCCAGCCCCTCGATCGTAGAGATCATCTTGCCGTCCGCGCTAGCGATGGACGTCTTGCAGGCATGCACTGCCTTCCCGTCCATCAGGACCGTGCATGCACCACAGTTGCCCTCGCCGCACCCATACTTGGTGCCTGTCAGATGGAGATCTTCTCGCAGGACATCCAAGAGCGGGCGATCGGGATCGGTCTGGATCGTCTTCTCGACCCCATTAACCGTCAGGGTGAATTCCATGGCCATGGAGACCTCCTTCAATCCTGAAGTATCGTCCACCATGATAGCCATTCACTGGGGCTTTGTCAGCCACCTGGGAAACAGAAGGTAGGAGAGAAGACTCTTCGCCCATTCGCCACTTCGTACGTCCCGCCCCGTCAATCCGGCGGCGTGAATGCCAATCCAGCCGTGGCCTTCCTCAATGAATCGCTGCAAGGCCATGATTCAAGCCTCGCTGAGCAGGACTCTATGCGGGACGGGGGTATCCCCAGTACAATGCCGGTCTTCAGCCAGGCTTGGGTTCGTGGCCACGGAACGTGCCCGCAAGCCCGTCCGGCCTTGGCAAAGACTGAAACGGGAATGGATCGGAGACCCACTCTTGAGCAACCCTACGACAGAGAACGGCACGATCATCTTCCGCTGCCTTGCGGCGATGGGGCTCATTGCAGGGGCTCTGTGCGGCAGACATCACGCCACCACTCCGCATGTCGCCTTTGCCTCTACGCGGTCCCCAGAGTCTACCTCAAGACCCCTTTCTGCTGCACACGTAGATCCCAGTATACCACAGTGACGGCCATCAGCGAACAGTCCCTCCTTTGGCGATCCGGGCCATTGCCCCGGGCATGGCCGCAATGGGGTAGCAGCATGGGCCATCCGCCGCAGGAGGATGCACCGATGGACACAGATTCCAGTCTGAGCCGTCGGATCGAGGCCGAGTCTGAGGCGGCGTCGCAAGCCTGCTTGCAGAGCCGCCTCGGACGAAGGACGCCCTTGGAGGCGGCAGCATCCAAGGCACGGCGGAGCCGTGGATTCCGACGGCGGAGATGCGAAGGAGTCGCTCCCCGCGACTCCGCGTCAGCATCCGTGTGAATCTGTGTGCATCAGTGGTTGAGGCAATCTTACCGACGTTCCCATGGGAACGGGTCGCTCTCGCAGTCGCGCAGAGCTGCTTTTCCTATTTCCCCGCCAGGATTCGACGGTTGAATTGCAGCCATGCTTACACGACGAGCCTTCATCAAGGTTGCCGGGCTGGCTACTGCCATTGCTAGATTACGTTCTGAATTAATCTCTTGACATGCTCACGGCCAGAGGGATAGCATAGAGTCACTTGGAGGTGACTCCTTCGAGGTCGTGATCCTGAGAGGATATGCTCGCCTGGGAACGGCGCCGGAGCAGGCACAGACCGAGGAGCGAACCCAAGTGCGTGGAGTGGAGGATCAGTGCGCAGGGAGCATCCAACGGACAGAGGCGATAGACTGAGGATCTTCTGCGCCGTCACGCCATCCTCTCCAGGGCTTCAGCCGTCTATTCTGCCGAGATCATAGGCGGGGTGCGCCCGGCGAGTCGCGGAAAAGGAGAATCCAGATGAGTCCACGGTATAGCTCCCATGTCCTCCGTGCCTTGGTCGTGATGACCGTGTCAGCCTTCACAGCCCAGGCAGGACCTAGTGATCCAGTCTCCATACCAGACGCCAATCTCAAGCAGGCGATCAAGACCGTGCTGGGTATTGCCCATGATCCGACCGAGGAGGAGATGCTGGCCCTGACCAACCTCACCTGCACGAGCCGGGCCATTTCAAGCCTCGTCGGGCTGCAGTATGCAGCGAATCTGACGGGCCTGCACGTCGCGGACAACAGGATTACCGACGTCTCCGCCTTGGGAGGGCTGACCAAGTTGGCGGTCCTATCCATGGCGAATAATCAGATTGGAGACATTACCGCTTTGTCGGGTCTCACAAACCTGGAGAGCCTTGACATCAGGAGCAACCCCATCGGGAATATCGCCGTCCTGTCCGGCCTGACCAAGCTGACTGAACTCTACCTGGGTGGCACCCGGACCGTCAACCTCTCACCCCTGGCCAGTCTGACATGGCTCACAACGCTCTTCGCAGACCACGCTGCGCAGGGGGGGGACCTTTCGGCCCTCTCTGGCCTGACGTACCTGACCAGGCTGAGGCTGGCGGACAACGGCATCACCGATGTCCATGCCTTGTCGGGCCTGAAGTACCTGACGCGGCTTACTCTGACGAGTAACCGCATCAGCGACATCGGGCCATTGTCCGGCCTTAAGGGGCTGACGAACCTGGACCTCGATTCCAACCTGCTGAGTAACGTCTCCGCTTTGTCCGGCATGGGAAGCCTGGCCTATCTAAACCTGAGCGACAACCAGATCAGCGACCTCTCGCCCCTGGCGGGCACGACTGCACTTCTGTCGCTGTATGCCGGGGGCAACCGCATCAGCGATCTCTCCCCTTTGAGAGGGTTGCCCCTGCTGGCCTGGGTCTATTTGGGCAACAACCGGATCACCGATATCTCTGGCCTGTACGGCCTCACGACCATCACCGAACTCTCCATCCCCTACAACCTGGTCACGGACATCTCACCACTGGCGAGCCTGACCTACCTCAACTATGTATGCTTGAGCCACAACCAGATCAGCGACCTCTCCCCCATGGCCAATCTGTTGAGCTTGCGGTCACTCCTGCTGGATGCCAACCCATGGAATGCCGATGCGTGCCTTGTCTATGTACCCATCATCAGGGCGAACAACCCAGGTATCTCGATCACGGGTGATGCGTGTTGTGCACCCACAATCACCCAGCACCCCCAGAGTCAGACCGTGCAGGTAGGAGGGTCCGCAACGTTTGCGGTCGCCGCGACAGGCACAGGTACGTTGAGCTACCAGTGGCGCAAGGGCGGGGTGAACCTCTCGGGGGCCACCGGGTCCAGCTACACGATCAATCCAGTGCACCTTCTGCATGCGGGCACCTATGATTGCATAGTGACCAGCGGCGTCTGCAGCAAGACATCGAATACGGCTGTGCTTACGGTCCTTCCTGGCAATGATACGGTGCACTTCAACGATGCGTCGCTGAAGTACTGGGTGGAGACCACCCTGGGCAAGACCGACCCCACGCGCACGGATATGCTGGCCTTGACCAGCCTGGAGATCTTTCAGTCGGTTGTCGCTGACCTCACCGGCCTCGAGTATGCCCTCAACCTTCAGGACTTGGACATCGACAGTAATCCGACGTCGCATCCCAGGCTGACCGACATCTCCCCGTTGGCCGGCCTGACCCAGCTCCGGTCCGTGAGGTTGCACGACCAGAGGATCAGCGACCTGGCTCCCTTGGCGGGCTTGGCCAATCTGAAGAGTCTGAATCTGCATACCAACACGATCACCAACCTCACTCCCTTGGCAGGCCTGACCGGTCTTACGGCCTTGTCCCTTGAGAACAACCAATCTCTCAGCGACCTATCTGCCTTGTCCGGCCTGGCGAATCTGACCACGCTGGAGTTGGAGGGATGCGAGATCGGCGATATCTCCCCCTTGTCAGGCATGACCAAGCTGACCTGGCTGGAGCTCCTCTTCAATCCGCTGGATAGGGATGCCTTCTGCCACGATCTTCAGGTGATCAAGGACAACAACCCGCTGGTTTGGTTTACGTATGGCCAAAACGAGAACCCCCCGGGGGGTGTGGCAGCGACGGATGGGGCCTATACCGACCGGGTCCGGATCTCGTGGCAGGGTCTGTGCCCCGGCCCAGGCGGCACACAGACCTTCAACTACGTAGTCTATCGCTCGGATTCACCGGGTGGAACAAAGACGGCCATCTCAGGCAACCTGACCGGTATCTCCTTTGATGACACAACCGCGGCCATCGGTGTCCACTACTCCTACTGGGTCAAGTCCGACAACGCCACCGTGTTCAGCGACATGGACGTAGGCTGGAGTGGCAACCTGGAGCGAGCGACCCTTGTGGTGTCCTCGGGTGAAGGTGGCTCCGTGACCACGCCAGGAGAGGGAACCTTCATATACACCCTCGGCACGTCGGTGCCGGTGGCAGCCTCTGCCGACGCCGGCCACCGGTTCCTGAACTGGACGGGCACCGCAGTGACGGCAGGTGACGTGGCCAATCCAGCGGCCCCCAGCACGACGGTCAAGGTGGATAACAACTACACCCTGATGGCCAACTTCGCCGTCAGCAAGCCGGACCACAGCCTCACTGTCTCGTCGGGCGATGGCGGGGACGTCACTGTACCTGGGGAGGGCACCTTCACCTATGCCGATGGTACGTTGGTGGCCGTGACCGCTACTGCCGCTGCAGGGTATCACTTCGTCAACTGGACAGGCACCGCGGTCACTGCGGGCGACGTGGCCAACCCAGCGGCCGCCAGCACGACGGTCAAGGTGGACAGCGATTTCACCCTGGTGGCCAACTTCGCCGTGAACCCCATAGAGTCCTTCACGTTGACCGTCTCCTCAGGCGATGGCGGCGCGGCGACTACTCCCGGCGAGGGCACCTTCACATACCCGCAAGGAACACTGGTAGCCGTGGTCGCCACCGCGGACCCCGGCTATCGCTTCGCCGGCTGGACGGGCACCGCAGTGACCGGGGGGGACGTTACAGACCCTGCTGCTGCGAGCACGACGGTACACATGCACACCAACTTCACCCTGATCGCCAACTTCGTCATCAGCCAATACACCCTCACCACGTCCTCAGGCGACGGTGGTGCGGTGAGCACCCCGGGCGAGGGCACCTTCAGCTATGCCTACGGCACGGCTGTGCCGGTGGCGGCCACCGCAGAGCCACACTACCATTTCGTCAACTGGACAGGCACCGCGGTCACCGCGGGTAGGGTCGCTAGCACGACCTCGGCCAGCACCACGGTCACCATGGACGCCGCATACACGCTGGTCGCCAACTTCGCCCTGGATCAGGTGACGCTAACCGCGTCTTCTGGCGACGGTGGCGCAGTGAGCACCCCTGGCGAAGGCACCTTCACCTACGCCTTCGGCACGGCTGTGCCGGTGGCGGCCACCGCAGAGCCACACTACCATTTCGTCAACTGGACAGGCACCGCGGTCACCGCGGGTAGGGTCGCTAGCACGACCTCGGCCAGCACCACGGTCACCATGGACGCCGCATACACGCTGGTCGCCAACTTCGCCCTGGATCAGGTGACGCTAACCGCGTCTTCTGGCGACGGTGGCGCAGTGAGCACCCCTGGCGAAGGCACCTTCACCTACGCCTTCGGCACGGCTGTGCCGGTGGCGGCCACGGCGGAGCCCCACTACCACTTCGTCAACTGGACAGGCACCGCGGTCACCGCAGGCAAGGTCGCCAGCACGACCTCGGCCAGCACCACGGTCACCATGGACGCCGCATACACGCTGGTCGCCAACTTCGCCTTGGACCAGGTGACGCTAACCGCGTCTTCCGGCGACGGTGGCGCAGTGAGCACCCCTGGCGAGGGCACCTTCAGCTATGCCTACGGCACGGCTGTGCCCGTGACAGCCACTGCCGAGCCCCACTACCACTTCGTCAACTGGACCGGTACCGCGGTCACGGCAGGCAAGGTGGCCAGCGAGACCTCGGCCAGCACCACGGTCACCGTGGACGCCGCCTACACGCTCGTCGCCAACTTCGCCCTGGATACCTACTCCCTGACCATCACCGCCAGCCACGGCTCCGTCACCCGTACACCGGACAAGGCCTCCTATGCCTATGGCGAGACCGTGACGCTCAACGCCACCGCCACCACCGGATACGAGTTCGACCGCTGGGCCGGCGATCAGTCCGGGACCACCAATCCTGTGACCCTCGCCATGGACGGCAACAAGACCATCACCGCCAACTTCACCGCACACCGGTGGTCTCTGACTGTCTCCTGCACTGCCGGCGGTGCGGTCCTCTCTCCAGGCCAGGGCACCTTCAAGTTCGACCAAGACGCCAAGGTCATCCTCGAGGCCAGGCCCGATCCTCTGTTCAGATTTGTGGGCTGGCAAGGCAGCCTCTCTACCGTCGCCAACCCCTACGCCCTGGCCATGGACGCAGACTACACGCTCAAGGCCTGCTTCGAGAGCGTCCTGGACCATCTCTACATCGGCGCCGGCTCACAGCCTGATCTCGCCGTGAACGGTACCCTCGATCACCCGTTCAGCAGCATCCAAGCTGCCATCGAGGTCGCCAAGGACGGCGCAAAGCTGACCATCAGGCCGGGGACCTATCTTGAGACGATCGATCTATCGGGCAAGGACATCGAGATCAACGGCCTCGGCGATGATCCGAACCGGATCACCCCCCTGCCCGTGATCGATGGCCAAGGCAAGGGCACAGTGGTCCGGTGCACCCAGGGAGAGGACGCCAACACCGCGATCATCGGACTGGTCATCACCGGGGGCTCAGGCAATCTGACAGGAGGCATCTTGTGTGCAGGCAGCAGCCCCACGATCGAGCACTGCCTGATCGTGGGTAACAGGGCCACAGGTCCTGACGGGGTCGGCGGTGGCGTCTACTGCCAGAATAGCTCTGCCACCTTCATCAACTGCACGATCGCGGGCAACTACGGTGGCGCCGCAGGTGCAGGGCTCTCATTCAAGGACAGCCACGCCGCAGTGGTCAATTCGATCGTCTGGGGCAACGGCCCTTCACAGATCCAGACTCTGGGTACGATTCAGCCGATCGTCGGCTACACAGACGTCCAGGCGAGTTGGGTGGGTGTAGGCAACCTCGACGCGGACCCGCTCTTTGCGGCAGCGGGGTATTGGGCCCGGCCGACCGACCTGGCCACGCCGGTCGCTGCCTCGGATCCGACCGCGGTCTGGGTGGCAGGCGACTACCACGTCAGGAGCCAGGCAGGCAGGTGGTATCCGGTCGCCGGCACCTGGCTGCTGGATGCAGTGACCAGCCCGTGCATCGACAGCGGCAACCCCGCGTCGCCTGTAGGCCCGGAGCCGCTACCCAACGGCAACCGGATCAACCTGGGCGCGTACGGCGGAACGAACCAGGCGAGCAGGACGAGGCCCTAGGGATTGACTACTTGCCATTTGCCATTGGCTATTGAGTTTCGCCTTCCTTGGGATTCGGGAATAGTCAATAGTCAATGGCCAGGCCCCGGCCCTCACTCCAGCCGAAGCACGGCCAGGTCCTCGGGCTGCAGGGTCAACGTCATCCGGCCGTTCTGCAGGGCCAGGGGCCGCCCCAGGAGCATCTCGGTGGCGGCCTGGCCGGTCAGGCCGTCCAGGGTGATCGTGGCGGTCTGGGCCGATGAGCTGTCGTTGAAGACGGTCAGGTAGGTCTTTCCGAATCGCTCGACGTGAACCGCAGGGTTGTCCGATCTCGCCAGCGTGATCGGCTCCCACCCTGCCTGGGCTATGGCCTTGCACAGGGGGATGTACTTCTTGAAGAGGTCGCGGTCCCGCTCGTAGAGCCTGGGCTGGCTGAAGTAGTGTCCCTCGGAGGCATTGTGGCTGAAGAAGCCCGGGAACATCCCATAGCTGACGGCCCGCTTGAAGTACCGCTCCACGAGGTCGTGAGAGAACCTATCGAAGTCCGTGTTCATCAGGAAGCAGTAGGGTTTCCCCTTGCATAGCGCCCTGCGGTAGAGAAGCTCCTCACCCGACATGGGGTGCCACTTGCCCTCGGGATTCCAGTCCGTTTCCGTGCCCATCACGTCGAGAAGCGGCGTCAGCCAGCACAAGCTCTCGGGCGTGCCATTGGCCATCATCCACTTGTCCATCGCATGCACGTCTGAAGCGATGGCAGAGACGTACTCGAAGACGATGAGCCCTCGATAAACGCCCACCTGCCGGCCCTTGAGCGAGAAGGTCAGCGGCGTCCGGGCCGCAGCGAAGTGGTCACGGCGAAAGTCCATCTCGTGGGTGACGTAGCCCTCGCTCGAATCGATGTACTCGCCGTCCAGATCGCCCTTCCGGGATGGGCCGTAGAGGTGGTCCCGGACCGCAGGGCCCCACTTGTTCGAAAAGTCGGTCTGCTTACCTGTCACCTTGGGCGATGAGTTCATGCTCCAGACTGCGCCGTTGCACCAGGGCGTATCGAGCAGACGTGCGGTGAACTCGCCCTTGGAGTCGTGAAACCCGCTGGTGAACAGGGCCCTGGCCTCAGGATTGCCCTTCTCTGCGAGCGACTTGGCGTGGCCGAGGGCTGCCTCCGATGTCCGGGGCATCTCCTTGGGCATCGACATCCACCAGGTCATGGGCTCTGTGTAGCGGAAGGTCTTGATCCCGTGCTGCTCGTCCCACTGGGTCTCGTTGTCGCCCTCCTTGAAGGCAAAGCCGAAGTCCTGCCACTGGTTGACGTCGCTGATCTTGGCAAACGGCATCCACAGGCCCTGCTCAGGCGTGCGGCATCGGAACGCATCTTCAAAGAGCCGGTAGTACTGCGCCATCGCAGACCGGAATCCCCATTTGGCATCGAAACCGAACCTGCAGAATCGCAGCCTCGCATCCGGCTTCTCCGCCGCAAGGCCGATGTCACAGGCCAGGAACAGCTCCTGGCTGACCGCACTGTAACCTGCCCTGAAGAATGCGGGGCAGGTCATGTCGATGCCAATGGCCTGGCCCCTAGCCTGGCTCGCCACAGCAGCCAGGGGATAGCGTGACAGCCTGCCGATCGCGCCCACCGAGCATGAACTCGCATCGCTGTACTCGCGTCCGGCCTCTACCTCGACGTCCCTCCGCAGGTCTGCCAGCCACCGGCACCCCTGGCTGCTGACCGGGATCACGTAGAGCAGCGTCACTGCCCTGTCCTTGCCACTGGTATCTGCCAGCGTGACATCGAAGAACGTGGCATCCGCGGTCTCCTCCCTCTTGTACTGGAGGATCAGGCCGAGGGCCTGCTTGTCGATCTCCATGAAGGAACTGCCCGCCCCCGCATCCCGGACCTGAAAGCCCTCCTTGGTGCCGCGGGCGGGCGAGATAGGCACGCCGTCGAACAGGGATGCCTCGATCGTCCGTAGCTGTGGATCACGGAACCAGACCTTGCCTGTGTGCCTGCGGAGGAGCAGGTTCACCTGGACAGCCGCAATGGGCTTGTCTGGAAAGACCACGACCTGGGCCTTCTGCCAGTCGTGGGTACCGATGTCGAAGGCGTCTATCCGGCCCCACAGAGGGGTGCCATCCTGATAGGTCAGATCCAGGTACAGGGAGTAGTCGCTGTCGCTGCTGCCGCCAACGCCCTCGGCCTTGCTCCAGACAGAGGCGACGATGGGTCGCGGCGTCTTCTGGTCCAGGACCACGGTCTGGGATGCGCCTCGCTCCACACCTGCGTCTGTGCCATTATCGCAGACGAAGGTCTCAGCCTCGCGATCAAAGCCGAGCTTCCAGGCCTTCCACGCGCCAGGCTGGAGCAGGTTGCCTGCCTTCTCGTCAACGTCCACCACCCGCTTGGCAATGACCTCTGCTGTGCCGGCGCCCTGCGCGGGTATGCAGGCCGCCAAGATCCACAAGGCCACTGTCATCCGGAGGCAAGAGCCCCGGCCACACTTGACCGATTGCAGGCGCACCATGGCCACACCATACACGATCGCGGTGCCGAACGCCACTGTCGATCCCGACGCAGTCAAGGCCTGGCTCCTGAGCGCCGCGAGAGGGGCTCAGTCGGCTACGGCGAGGCGACCCTCCTGAGGAGGATGTCGTCTATGAAGACCTTGCCTGCTGCGCCTGCCTTCGGAGCCGTACGGCTCCCTATCCCAATGGCCATCTTCTTGACGCTGCCGAGGCTGGTCCCGGCCGACGTGATCTGGCTGAACGGGATGTCCCACTGTTCCCACGCCCCCGTGGTGATCACAGAGGGATTGGGATGACTGACCACTGCGGTCTTGCCCGCGTTGTCCTGCACGACCACGTAGAAGGTCTCCGGGAGATTGCCCGCAACCTGCGCAATGCCGAGGTCCGCCGTCTGCCAAGCGCCGGTCACGGTCCCCGTGGTCGAGATACCCGAGAGGCCCGCAGCACACACCACATTGGCAGCGTGGCTGGTCACAGCCAAGCCGATGTAGACGGTGGCGCCCATGGCGATCGTCTGGGGGTTCCAGACCATCGCGGTCCACGTTGCGCCTGCGGCGTCGCTCTTGAAGTAGCCATTGAACTGATTGCCCTTGCGCTCGATCTTGACCCAGCCCGGCACAGCCAGGGTCGTCTGGCTTGCAGGAAGGGTCACGCTGGTATCCGTGGCCGACGTCACATTGGTTCCCAGTCGGGCCTGGAAATGGGCGCCGTTGGCGCTGGACATCAAGACGTAGGCCCAACTGGAGCCTGCGTCCAGGGTCTCGCGGATCATCACGCCGGCCTTGGCCCAGGCATTCGTGTTCGTCAGGCTGTCGACCCGGGCGGTGATGGACCCGTCTCCTGTCAGTTGCCTGTAGACAAACCGGCCTTCGTCGGCTGCATTGAAGATGTCCGTGCCGGTCCCATTCATCAGGATCGTGCCAGGAGCGGTCTCCAGGAAACCGGGCGGATCGCCTCGAACGTACAGGGTCAGGGTGTCGACCCCGCCCCGGGTCCAGGATTGTGGTGACGCCCACTCCCGGACCGCCTCGGAGTAGAACGGGGCCTTCGAGTTGTCAAAGGTGACGGGCATCGACTGGCTGCCTGAACGAAGGATCGTCACTTCAGCGAAGGGAGGATTGAGGTTGCCCACTGTGGAGCCCGTAGCGTTCCCGTTGGAGAAAGGCACTCCGCAGTCCGTGGACCCGGAGTGGCCGAACCCATCGACCCACGCGAAGAAGACCCGTTTGCACGCGTCGTCATAGGCCTCGAAGTCATCCACCACGCTGTCCTGCGGGGTCGAGAAACTCCACACGTCGCCCTGCGCAATCGGCGTCGAGGAGGCCTCGTTGACCTCGTTGATCTTCCAGTAGTAGGTCGTTGCATAGCGAAGGTCAAGGCCCGTGCAGTCATAGCGGCTATCAACGACCTTGGCCGCGAGCGAAGATCCTGCGACCACGGCATTGGCGTCGTCGCTGACGTAGACCTCGTGTGACACGGCCTCTCGGCCCGGCCGCCAGGTGAGCACCACGTCCAGACCGCCGGCCGTGCCGCCCGTAGCGGGCTGGGGCTCAGAGGCGTGGATCGGGATGGACAGGAAGCGGACCTCGCTGAGGCCGCACTGCGCACGATTGCCCCACGTGTTCTTGGCAGTGATCCTGACGGCCTTGACGAGCATGTCCTTGAAGTCCACCGTGGTGTTGTGCGCGTACCCCGCCTTGGAGGTCGCCCTGGCAAACTGGACGTCACCGAAAGTGTTCCACGCGGTGCCGTTGGCCGAGTACTCGAGGGTTGCGTCCTTGATGCCAAATCCCAGGACGGATTCGGTGGCGGCGTTGTAGTTCCAGACCCACATCTCATGGAGCTTGTAGGCCTTGTCGAACTCGTACTGAATCCACATCGGCTTGGGCGCAGTGGCGCTGCTCAACCACATGGCTGCGCTATCCGTGGAATGCAGGTCCGCAGCATCCAGGCCGGACCCATTGACCGTCGTCTCGGGTCCTGTGTTGGCCTTGTTGGAGCTGGAGGCGGTGGCTGTGACCTGCCTGACCGGGAAGGCCAGCGGAACCGTAAACCGCCAGACCTCCCCCTTGAATGGGCCGGCGTTGGGCGCATCGCCCACCTCATCCACCCGCCAATAGTAGGTGCGATCCAGGGCCAGAAGCCCCGTGGGATCATAGCTGGCCTCGGCCTGGCCCGTACTGACCAGGACGCCCCTGGGATTGGCCCGGGTGGCCTGTGTGACCTCATCGAGTTGGGCCCCCAGGTACACGTCATGGCCCGTCGCCGTGACTCCGGCAGTCCAGTGGAGAATCACGTCAGGCCACACGTCCTTGGCCCGATCTCCCGGAACGGGCATGGAAGACAGGTCAGGCTGGAGCAGCTTCTGGATCTCCTGGCTGGACAGGACCCGGTCGTACACCCGCACGTCATCCAGGGCCCCCTGGTACCACCAACGATTCGCCGAGTCTCCCTGGTCGTTCCAGCCCATGTTCAACCGGTAGTTGGTGTCCTTGTTGATAGGCCCCGTGCAGGGCGTGGTGGCCTGGACCTGGCCATCCACGTAAAGGCGCACGGCACTGCCGTCATAGGTCCCGACCAGATGGTGCCAGGTCCCATTGAAGGCTGCGGTCACGGGCATCCGGGCATACTGGAATCCACCGGAGAAGATGTAGAACTCCACGCTATTGGCGTCCGTGTGCCGCATGCCGTAGGTAAACTCGCCCTTCATCACGTAGGCGTAACGCGCCCCAGTGCCCGCGTCCGCGGTCTTGACCCACATCGTCAACGACAGGGCGTTCCTGACGTCAAGGCCGGTCCCTCCCGAACAGTCGACGTAGCTGGTGGTCCCATTGAAGGTCAGCCCGCCGTGGATGCGTCCCTCCCCCCACACGGGGTCGCCGGTCAGGGTCCCATTGTTGCCACGGCCGCTCGAATCGACGGCCGTCGTTCCGGCTCCGTCGTCCAGCTTCCACCAGCCGACGAGATTCGGGTCGGCATTCTCGACAGCACCCGTGGCCGGCCCTGACGAGATGAATATCACTGCCAGGGCCAACGCCACAGCACAGACGGATTGCGTCCGCTTCATCGTATTCCTCCTTCAGCTTGAGCTTATTGCGCAAGGGCCCGGCGGCCGACCTGGACGTCGTCGATGATGATCCGGCCCGTCCCACCGCGCGGGGTGTTCCGGTCGCCCACGCCGATCATGAGCCTCTTGACGCTGCTCGCCTTCACTCCGGCCTTGGTGAATTCGGTGAAGGGAATCACCCATTCCTGCCAAGTCGTCGCCTGGACGACCTGCAGGCTGGGGTGATTGACGAGGCCGCTGACCCCGGAGCTGTCCTCGATCCCGACGTACAACTGGTCTGCCCCGTTGGCCGCCGCGCCCTGGACATACAGCCGCAGGGTATCGGCCCCGCCTGCAGTCCAGTCCTGGGGCAAGGCCCACGTCCGCTCAGCCATGGAGGTCGTGGCGACTCCGGTGTTGGCGTAGCCCAGGGGCATGGCTTGAGCGCCGCCATGCACGACCGTCCGCTCCGCAAAGGGAGCGTTGACGTTACCGACCGTCGACCCGGTCTTGTTGCCCGCGGAGGGTTTGACCCCGCACGGCGTGGACCCGGAATGGCCGAACCCGTCCAGCCAGGTGAAGAAGATCCGATTGCATACGTCGTCATAGGCCTCGAAGTCCTCCACGGCGACGAACTGGGCCGTGGTGAGGCTCCACACGTCCCCCGCCCAGGTGCTGGGGCTCTCCGCCTGATTGACCTCGTCGACCCTCCAGAAATAGGTCCTGCCCAGATCCAGGGCGCCGGGCACGGAGCTGTTGCGGCTCGTCGTCTCGAGCAGGGCCGTCCCGGCGGCCACGGCCTTGCGGTCGGGACCGAAGAAGACCATGTGCTGGGCGGCCTCTCGTCCGGGCCGCCACGTGAGCGCAGTGCCGGGGCTCACGTCGGTCTTGCCGCTGGCCGGGCTGGGCATCCTCGCGTGGGTCGGGATCGCCAGGAAGCGGACCTCGCTCAGGCCGTACTGGTCCAGGCCGCCCCAGTTGCTCTGGATGATCAGCCTGACGTGCGATGCAGTGACGCCTGCGAAGGGGATCTTCGTTCCGGCCGCATACCCCTGCGCCTCGGGCCCCTGGGCCAGCTCAAATCCGCCCAGCGGGGTCCAGGTCACGCCATCCGCGGAATACTCCATGGTTGCGTCCTTGACCCCGAAACCGATCACGGACTCGAACTCGCCGTTGTAATTCCAGATCCACATCTCAGTCAATTCATACAGAGTGTCGAAGTCATATTGGACCGCCACCGGCAGTGGGGCCCCGCTGCCGCTGAGCCACATCGCCGCAGTGTCCATGGAGTGCCGGTCATTGGCGTCCAGGCCGGAGCCATTGACCATATTCTCGGGCCCCATCCCCTCGAGGATCGGCGCGGAGGCCAGGGCCGTGACCTTCGCAATCGGATAAGCCAGGGACTCGACCTTGAAGCTCCACACCGGGCCGCGGTAGATCACCGACGAAGGCGCCGCGTTCACCTCATCGATCCGCCAGTAGTAGGTCTGGTCAAACGCAAGACGGCCGGGAGCAAAGATGCCTGCCGCCTGTCCTTGGCTGACCAAGACGCCCAGGGGGTTGGCCCTGGTGGCCTGCCGCACCTGATTGGCGTCCGTCCCGAAGTAGACGTCGTGGGTCTGGGCGTAGATCCCGGAATCCCAGGCCAGTACCGTGTCGCGGGAGGCGTCGACCTCCCGGTCCGCGGGACGCGGATCGGAAGGGACATAGGCCGGCACGCCGAAGAGACCCTCCAGGAACGTCCCTCCCGGCGGCTCAGGATTCTCCTTGGCCCGAAAGATCGCCGAAGTGCCCGTATTGGGCGCAAGAGCAGCGTGATGATGCCGTCGGTGTCACTGGTGATGAAGTCCGCCAGGGCCTGACTGGCCGGGGTGGACGCCCTGACGTTGTTGGCGGGTGACGTGAAGGTCATCAGCACCGGAGTCAGGTCAGCCATGTCCAGCACCACCGCCGTATCGGCCAGAGGGGCCGGATCATTCTTCACACCGGGCGCATTGTTCCACGTCAACGCGGTCTCAGCCACCAGGTTGTCCTGGCTCTCGATGACGCCATACACGTTCACGGGGCCGCTGCTTGCGCCCAGGTTGCTCAGGCTCACGTTGGAGAACACGATCCCTTCGCCCTTGAGGGCGGAGACGTCGAAGCTGAAGAGCCCCACGCGGCGCCGGCTGGCGATGTCACGGACGTGGACGCCGATCTGCTGCTCGTTGGCGTTGGGCCCCACCTGGTTGTCGTTGCAGACGTGCTGGTCGATGAACGCCTTCACACTGAAGGGCTTGTCGGCCGCCTGCACGGTGCCCACAATGCACAGCACCGCAGCCAGGATCAAGGTGTGGCGGATGGTCTTCGACATGATACGATCCTCCTTCCTAAGTACAGGAAATGACCCCATGCCCCCGTGGTGAAAGACTCTCTCGTGTGCGTGCATCGGACCATGGACTGACGTCCAATCCCAGATGACTGGCACGAACTTGCGCGGCCAAGACAGCCACATGCCGACTCTCTTCTACTATGCTACCCGCAACTCAGGGTCTAGTCAACGCGAAAGGGTCTCTTCTCAGGGCCATCACGCAAGGCGAGGGCGAGGGCAGTCTCATGGCTTCTCCGATCCCTGCAGGTCACGATCCAGGGCTGCCCCGTCGAAGGGGACGACGATGATCTTGCTGCCGTGGGTGTCGTTGCCCTTCTCCTGGTCCTTGGGGACGTCCAGGACCGCGAAGGTGAAGTGGGTCACGTGGCCGTTCTCCAGCAGCACGCCGGGCCGCTCGATCTTGTTCCAGTGGTTGATCGTTCCATCCGTGTACCGCAGGAAGTCCTTGGTGGGATCGTAGGCCAATCCCCGGAACTTCCAGTCCTTGATGCCGTCCGGCGACGTGATATGGTACGCCTTGCGTGGATTCCAGTCGTTGACCACGATGTGATAGAGTCCCCCGCTGTACCAGATCACCGGATCCTCCAGTGTCCGCATGGGGCGCATCTCGGGTATCGTCGAATACACACTCGGTCCTTGAACCACGTAGGGCCCCAGGATGCCGTCCTTGCTGATCAGGATCGCGCCGGATCGCGGCACGATCATGAAGTGGCCGTCAGGCCGGACCATGATGCTCACGTTGGACATGCGGGCCTCGCGCCTGAACTCGGTCTCAGCGACCTTGATAGAACCGAGATGCTCCCAGGGCCCATCCAGGCTCCTGGAGACAAAGACATCGCCTGGCCTGGTCTCACTGACCACGACTGCATACCGGCCGTCCGGAAGGACCAGGGCGGTCACGTTGTGGCCCTTGCCGGCCTGGTTGTCAGGCCAGCAGATCCCCTTGTCGACGTAGGGACCCACGGCATTGTCGCTGACTGCGTGCACGGCAAGCGAGCCCCACCATCCGCCATGGCCCCTGGCCTGGTCCCATCGGCTGGCAAACAGGTGGTACTTTCCGTCCGGTCCCTTGATGATCTGGCCGTCCCAATAGCACCACTGTTTCATCGTGGCATCTTCCAGCCCGTTCTGCGGATCGCGGGGGAAGACTCCAGGAGCCCCCCAGACGTTCGACACCAAGGAACCCTGAACAGGCATCGGCAGGAAGTAGTCGATCAGCGTCTTGTCCGCTGCCTGCGTCGTCTGCGCAAGGCAGAGGCCGCACATCGCCATAGACAGCCATACGAGGGTCGAGAGTCTGGTCTTCATCAAGGGTCTCCTTTCAGAGCGAGTACTGCGGACGGCCGGTGGCTGTGCCAACTGTGAGCATGGGAATCATGGTACCCGCTCTGGGACACCGCGGCGATGGATGAAGTTGATGCGTTGCTGGAGATTCCTGACCAGGAGATGAACGCCGCCACCGCAGGGTGGCCCTTGGTCCAAAGGACCGTGATCTCCTCGGCTTCTCGTCTGTCCGGTCGTTTCATGGCGCCTCATCAAGCCAATGAAACCCTCTTAGCGTGTTCGCGGGCAAGCCGGGGTGACCTTGACAAAAATCCGGCCTGGGGTTTGACAAGTCCGCCGTAAGCGACTATAAATCCCGGACATTACATCCCTGTTGAGAAAGGAGTGCTACGACCATGCAGCTAGGGACCATCGACTATGCCATCATGCTGATCTATGTGGCCTTTGTGGTGGGAATCGGGTGGATGCTCCGCAGGCACATGAAGAGCTCGTCCGACTTTCTCACCTCCGGCCGGTCCATCCCGGCCTGGGTCACGGGGCTCGCCTTCATCTCTGCCAACCTGGGTGCGCTGGAGCTGGTGGGTATGGCGGCCAGCGGCGCCAAGTACGGCATCGCCACGAGTCACTTCTACTGGGTGGGCGCGATCCCGGCCATGGTCTTCCTGGCCGTCTTTATGATGCCGTTCTACTATGGCTCCAAGGCCCGGTCCGTTCCCGAGTACCTCAACATGCGGTTTGACGCCCGGGTCCGCTGTCTCAACTCGATCACCTTCGCAGTGATGACGGTCTTTGCGTCAGGCATCTCCATGAATGCCCTGGCCAAGCTGCTCCATCAGCTCCTGGGCTGGGACTACAACGCGAGCCTCTTGATCTGCTCTGCCGTCGTGCTCGTGTACGTCCTCAAGGGCGGCCTGACGTCCGCCATCTATACAGAGGTGCTCCAGTTCTTCATGATCGTGCTCGGCTTTGCACCCGTGGTGTACCTGGGGCTCAAGGACGTGGGCGGCTGGCACGCCATGACGGGCCAGCTCAGCAAGGTGGCCCAGAACCCCGGCGCCCTGGAGCTCAACGGCGGGCACTTCGCCCCTGATGCCTGGACCAGTGCCTGGAAGCCTCTCCTGGGTGGTGTCTCAGCCAACCCCATGGGCGTGGATATCTTCGCCATGGTCTTCGGTCTCGGCTTCGTGCTCTCGTTTGGATACTGGTGCACGAACTTCCTCGTCGTCCAGCGAGCCATGGCAGCCAAGAACATGACCGCGGCACGCCGGACGCCCCTGATCGCGGCAGTGCCCAAGATGCTGTTTCCCGCGCTGGTGATCGTGCCAGGCATGCTGGCCGTGACCCTGGCCTCCATGGGCAAGGACAACTATCGGCTGCCGCCCAAGCCGCTCGACAGCGCCCTGTATGCGAAGGTGATCCCCGCAGTCCAGAAGGCCTCCCAGGCCGGGCTCCAGGGCGAGGCTGCCCTCAAGGCGATCGATGACGCCGTAGGCGAGAAGAAGGCCAAGGACTTCAAGTTCAGCCAGGCCAAAGTCTCTGCCATCGTCGCTGACAATGCCCGCCAGGCCATCCCTGGCCCGCAGCTCGAGGAGCGTCTCCAGGATGCAGTGACGCAAAACGACTATGACGGCGTGATCCTCTCGCTCGTGAAGAAATACTGCCCCACCGGGTTGCTGGGCCTGGCCCTGACCGCCCTGCTGGCCTCGTTCATGTCGGGCATGGCCGGCAACGTTACGGCGTTCAACACGGTCTGGACCTATGACCTGTACCAGGCCTACCTCTCGCCGAAGAAGAGCGACAGCCATTACTTCTGGATGGGTCAGGCCGCCACCATCGCCGGGATCATCCTGAGCATCTTCTGTGCCTACTTTGCCAGCATGTACAACAACGCGATGGACGTGATCCAGCTCGTCTTCGGGTTCGTCAACGCCCCGCTGTTCGCGACCTTCCTGCTGGGCATGTTCTGGGTCAGGACCACGGGCACGGGCGCATTCTACGGCCTGCTGCTCGGAACAGGGACCTCCGCCGTCTTCCACGCCCTGACGATCGCCATCGGCAACACGCCGGGCGTCAAAGGCGGATATCTGAGCGTGGTCCATACCTTCCCCAGCGAGATGGCCCAGAACTTCTGGCTGGCCAGCTATGCATTCATTGTCTGCTTCGTGCTGACCGCCGGCATCTCTCTGGCCACTGCCAGGACCAAGACGGACGCGGAGCTCAAGGGGCTGGTCTACTCCTTGACGCCCAGGGTCCGCGACGCCGAAGAGAGCTGGCTGATGCGTCCTGCGGTTCTAGGCGTCATCCTGCTGGCAGGCTGTGTCATCCTGAACTTCATCTTCTGGTAAGAGAAGGAGCCAAACATGGGTCTGGATATTCGCTGGCCGATTGGCCTGATGTTCTCGATCATCGGTGCGATCCTGGTGGTATACGGCGCCGTCACGGGTTCGAGTGACCCGATGTATCAGCGGTCACTGGGCACAAACATCAATCTGGGTTGGGGCCTGCTGCTGTTGGTCTTCGGCCTGCTGATGCTCCTGTCTGCAAAGATCGGAGCGAACGCGGCCAAGTCACAAGGGAAGTAGTATCGGCCTTCGGCCTGGTAGTATCGACCGCTTCGCGGTCTGGTAGTACTATGCGTAAAGTCACACTGATTCTAGGCGATGGCACCGGGCCGGAGCTGGCCTTGGCTGCACGCCGCTGTATTGATGCCACGGGCGCGGCCATCGAGTGGGACGTCCGCGAGGCGGGCGTGGACGTGATGACCAAGACCGGCGTCCCCCTGCCGGATGAGACCCTGGCCTCGGTCGCAGCGAACCGGATCGCCCTGAAGGCGCCCATCACCACGCCTGTGGGCACCGGGTTTCGCAGCCTCAACGTGCACCTCCGCCAGCACTTCGATCTCTATGCGTGCCTGCGGCCCTGCAAGAGCTACAAGGGCGTGCGCAGCCCCTACAAGGACATCGATCTGGTCGTCGTGCGGGAGAACACCGAGGACCTGTACGCAGGCATCGAGTTCCAGAAGGGCGCGGCAGACACCGCATCGTTGATCGACTGGCTCAATGCCCACAGCAAGCGGCCGATCACACCGGATTCAGGCGTCAGCATCAAGCCGATCTCAGTCCGGGGCACCACGCGGATCGTCCGGTTCGCCTTCGAATACGCCAGGAAGATGGGCCGCAGGAAGGTCACGAGCGTCCACAAGGCCAACATCATGAAGCACACGGATGGCCTGTGGCTGGAGGTCAGCCGGCAAGTCGCCAAGGACTACCCTGACATCGAGTTTGAGGACCGCATTGTAGACAATATGTGCATGCAGCTCGTCCAGAGGCCCCAGTTCTACGACGTGCTCGTCCTTCCGAACCTGTATGGCGACATCCTCAGCGACCTCTGTGCAGGCCTGATCGGCGGCCTGGGCATTGCGCCCGGGGCCAATATCGGCGACAATGGCGCGGTCTTCGAGGCCACGCACGGCAGCGCCCCCAAGTACAAGGGCCTCAACAAGGTCAACCCCACAGCCCTCATCCTCAGCGGCGTCCTGATGCTCCGCCACCTCGGAATGACCTCCGAGGCAGACCGTCTGGAGCGCGCGACGGCAGAAACAATCGCAGAGGGCAAGTCCGTGACCTACGACCTGAAGTCCGACCGTGACGACCCCTGCGCCGTAGGCACCAGCCAGATGGCGGATGCGATCATCGAGAAGGTGCGAGGATAGAACTCAGAATCCAGAAGCCAGAACGCTTCGCGAGCCTTCTTCTGGAAACGCGGTTGGCCACGTCGATCCATGGCCGGTCCTTGTCTGTCCGGCCATGAACCGCACAACCTGCAAGCCGACCTGACAGCCTCGCCAGCAAGAGCCCTACGCGAATGAACGCGGGATAGCTGGCCCACCTGAAAGCAATCCTACTGCCGCTTCTGTGCAGACGCCGACCGCAAGGGTACACGGCCTAGGCAGGCCGAGCCTCATTGTCCGGCCTGTACCCGGTTGGATCCAAGGTCCCGGTGCGGCGCACCACCGATGAGGGCCTACGTCGAGATCCGAGGCCTGCCCTATCCTCCCATGTCCTTCCTACAGGCAAGCGGGATTCTTGACGAGTACTGTGAAAGGGGATGGCCCTTCCTGGGCTCTATAATAATGGCCCTGTCCGCGCAGTGAGATCGCTGCGAGAGAGGGACTTCCTTGCCCCTTCACTGGGACAATGAGGTATAATATAGACTTACGTGTCATCACCTGGGGCGTGGACTGGACGGTCCGAGGTCATCTGGGGGGTGTGTCCTTGGCACAGGAGGATCAGGATGAAGGTGTCGGTTTGGGTCTCATCGTTGCTCTTGGCAATCTCCGCGGCAGTGCCGTCGGCGAGGTGCGAACAGGTTGTCTTCAGCGAGATCATGTATCATCCCGCGGCTGCGCTGCCTGAGTTCATCGAGGTCTACAACAACACAGCCACGCCCATGGACATGGCAGAGTGGGGGCTGACAGGCGGCGTGGACTATGTGTTCCCGTCCTTCTCGACCGCGAACCCGCAGCGGACCTTCCTCAAGCCGTCTGAGCGGATACTCCTGGCCGGCGTCGATGAGGCCACGCTGAGGGCAAGCTATGCCATCCCTGCGAGCACCCGGGTCTATGGCCCCTGGATCGGAAGCCTGGACAATGCGGGCGAGCGAGTGACCCTAAAGGACAAGAACGGCGTGGCCCTCTGCTCCGTGGAGTACAACAACCGGGGCTATTGGCCCGTTGCGGCCGACGGCACCGGCCACTCCCTGGTTCTCAAGAACCCTGACAAGCAGATCGATGACAGCCGCAACTGGACGTTCAGCCTGCAGCCGGGCGGCACGCCTGGCAGCGAGCAACCCAGCCTGGCCGAGACACCCATCACCAGTCCCGAGGTCGACCTTAGCGCCGGCATCCCCTTCACCAGCTATGGCGACGTCTGGAAGTACAACGACAAGAACACGGATCTGGGGACCGCATGGCGGGTGCCCTCGTACGACGACAGCAACTGGTCGCAGGGACCCGGTCTTCTCGGGTACGGGACCACCACGATGCCCAGCCCCGGCATACAGACGACCCTCAACAACGCCAGGCAGTACACCTTCTACTTCCGCAAGAGCTTCGAGTTCAACGGCGACCCGACGGGTGCGACGATCACCATCGATCAGATCCTGGACGATGGCGTAGTGTACTACCTGAACGGACAGGAACTGGGGAGGTACGGCATAACGTCAGGTGCTGTGACCTTCACGACCCCCGCCAACCGCAACGTCAACAACGTGATCGAGGAGCTGGCGGCAGTCAAGGCCAGCGGCCCAGGTCTGGTCAAGGGCACGAATGTCCTGGCTGCTGAGGTCCATCAGACCTCGAACCAGAGAACTGACCTGGCGTTCGGCGTACGCCTGAGGATCGCAGTCCCATCACAGTCGACCCTCTTCATCAACGAGGTCCTTCCGGGCGCAGTGGGCAAAGGCTTCGTGGAGATCTACAACGCAGGGACCAGCACCGTCAACCTCCGCGACGACTACGTCACGGACGATCCCGCCAACCTGAAGAAGTTCCAGATCACCCAGGATGTCACCATAGCGGCGGGCGGACTCGGCTCCGTCGGATTCGCGGAATCCGGCCTGACTGCCTCCAGCCCCCTGAGGGTCTGCCTGGTGGCCTCTGACGGCAGCACGATCCTGAGCGCGATCGACTCCAGCGTCCTGATGGACGGTCGCTCCATAGGCCAGAAGCCCACGGGCAGCGGCCTCTGGTATCAGTTCACCCAGCCGACGCGCGACACCGCCAACGCGAGCCAGGAGCGCAAGGCTCAAACCCTGGCCTTCAACGAGGTCCACTTCGCGGCCTCAGGCAAGGTGGATTGGCTGGAGCTCTACAACCACGGCACCACTGCCGCGTCCATCGATGGACTGTTCCTGTGCTCCAAGCCGGATCTGACCGACAGGGTGGCCCTGCAGGGCTCTGTCCCCGTCAAAGGGCTCGCAAGCCAGGACGTGTCGTTTGCGCTGTCCGGGGGCGAAGTCACGGTCTTCCTGGTAGACGGCTCCTATGGCGTCCTGTCCGCCGCAGCCTTCAAGAAGCCGGCTGCTGCTGACGGCCTGCAGGCCTTTCCCCTGGGATCCTCCGAGTGGTATGGCTCCAGCGCCAGCAGCCGCGATGCAGCCAACGATCCGGCCAGGAACACAGGTCTGGTCATCAACGAGATCATGTATCACCCTCCGTTAGACGAGCGGTCGGGGGAGTACATCGAGTTGTACAACCGCGGCTCCGCGGACGTGGACCTGTCGGGCTGGCGGCTCACCGAAGGCGTGGACTTCGTCTTTCCTGTGGGCACGAGTCTTGCAGCGGGCGGATGCCTGGTGGTCGCTGCGGACGCGGCCTGGATGACCGCGACCTACGGGGCGATGCCGGTCATCGGCGACTTCCAAGGCCAGTTGAGCAACAGCGGAGAGAAGATCCGGCTGGTGGACGCCAACGGCAACCTGGCCAACGAGGTGGACTATAGGACCGGCGGCTCCTGGCCCGAACTGGCAGACGGCGGCGGCTCCAGTCTGGAGCTGATCCACCCGCTTATGGACAACAGCCTGGCCTCAGCCTGGCAGGCCAGCGACGAAACGGGCAAGGCCTCGTTCCAGCACTACAGTTGCTCCGACGTCTACAGGCAACTGAATCCGCCCGGCTTCAACGGGTCCACGACGGACTACAAAGAGCTGCACTTCTACCTGGTGGGCAATAGCGAGGTGATCCTCCAGAATATCCAGGTCCGCCAGAATGGAACAGGGTCCAATGCCATCACCAATGGCAGCCGCATGTCCACCAATGGCAGCAGCGCCTCGGGCTGGCTGGCCCAGGGCACCCACTACGCCACGTATCTGGATGGCGGCGATCTACACCTGGTGGCAGATGGGCACGGCGACAACCGCGCCAACCGCGTCGAGATCGACCTGAGCGACAGCGGCTTCAAGGCAGGCCAGACCTATGAGATCAGCTTTGATGCCTGCTGGGTTGCAGGGACGTCGCGTCTGATCGCACAGACCTGGGATCACAGCATCGCCACGAGCCTCTCGTTGCCCGTGCCCTCCAACCTCGGCACGCCGGGCACGGGGAACTCCCGCTTTGTGGAGCTGCCCGGGCCCCAGCTCGACGCCCTCACGCACGCGCCTGCCGTGCCCTCTCCGGGCCAGGCCGTTCAGATCACCGCGCATGTCCTGTCCCTGGGGACGCCCTTCAAGGTGATGCTGTACTACCGCCTCGACAATACGAGTGGTGGAGGCTCATGGTCCACGAAGACCATGTCCGATGACGGCACATCCGGCGACGAGGTGGCGGGCGACGGGACCTACACCGCAACGGTCAACGACTTCACGAAGGCCGGTAACATCGTTCAGTACTACGCCTTGGCCATGGCGAACGGCGAGCTGACGCAACTACCCAGGCAGGGCTCGGAGGGGCCGGCCCTCTACATCGTCGACAATGCCCTGCCCGCAGGCGATCTGCGGCGGATGCGGTTCGTGGTTTCCGCCCTGGACAGGCTGGTCATCGGCAGCGGTGACGGGTCTTCGGCGGCCTATGGCTACGCGTTTCCGAGGCTGTCCAACCACTACTTCAACATGACCCTGATTGTCAACGAGAAGGACGTATACCCAGGCTGCACGATCCGGTCGAGCGGCAGCCCCTGGACCCGTGAGGCGAACCTCAGCCGGGGCAAGTTCCACCTGCCCAAGGACAACCTGTTTAGGGGCAAGGACAAGCTCGTCTTCGACTATACGCCAGGCAGCGCGATCGGTCTTCACAGCGACCGGCTGGCCCGCTACTGGCTGTACCTGATGGGCTGTCCCGCGAGCGAGAACGAGTTCGTTCAGATTAAGGTGAACTCCGACAACATCGTGCTTCGAGAGGAGGTGGAGCCTGTAGCCAATGACCAGATCAACCGCATCTACGAGAACGGTTCCCAGGGCGAGCTCTACCGCATAGACGACGAATGGTGGCTCACGGACAACTGGGGACGGACCTACCTGCCTGCGGACTGGAGCTACAAGCCTCTCGCCGCGGTTCGACCGCACCTCGCGGCCGCGGGCAATACCCAGTTCACCGACAACTCCGGCCGCTATCATACGGAGTGGATCAAGCGGACGCGGGAGAACGAGGACGACTACAGCTCCCTGATCAGCTTCATCAGGAAGGTCTACTCCGACACCTACACCCAGGACGAGATCGAACGCCTGATCGACCCCGATGCCACGATGAAGATGTTCGCAGTCCGCGGCTACATCTACGACTGGGACTCCTTCTCCATGCAGCGAGGCAAGAACGGCTACTTCTACCGCCGGCCGACCGACGGCCGGTTCGTGTTCCTGCATTGGGACAGCGACCTGGCGTTCCAGAGCCAGAATGTGAACGGCTACTTCTACCGCGCCACGGGCGAGAACGCCACACAACTTCAGGCGGGTATCAAGCCCTACATCGAGAAGCCCTACAACTACCGTCTCTTCAAGCATCACCTGGCCACCCTGGTAGAGAACTGGTGCCGCAATTCGCCCCGCTTGGACGCGTGGTTCACTGCCGAGGAGAACGCCAGCTCGCAGTACACGGTTGCGGCGGCCTACAAGAACTGGGTCCAGAACCGGGAGTCGCCTGCCTTCAAGTTCCTCGTCGATGCTGCCCGCAACGCGGCCTTTGCAGTCACGACCCATGGCGGCAATACCCTATCTACGGCCGACGACACCCTCGTCCTGGAGGGCACTGCCCCCCTGCGGGTCGCGAAGGTCGCTGTTGCCGGCCATCCCGAGGCCCAGTTCGAGTGGGTCTCTGTCCCGTCAGGGACGGATCTGACCAAGATGACCTGGACCTGGACGCTCTCGGGCATCCTCCTGCACGCAGGCGCCAACAACCTGACCGTCAACGCACTGGACGACAACGGCAAGATCCTTGCCCAAGACACCATCCAGGTAGACAAGACCGGCAACGCCCCGCCTGTCATGGCGATCAAGGCGGACCCTGATTCCTGGCGGTTGTCGATCCTCGACACCCTGGCCATGGACGCTGCGGACAGCAACGACCCCGAAGGCGAAGGGCTGACCTTCACCTGGTCCATCACGCCCTCGGACGCGCACCTCGATGCCTCACAGGACAAGGCGACTGCCACGTTCCTGCATCCCGGCCTGTACACCGTCTCGGTCACGGGTCATGACGCGGCAGGCCAGTCCGCCACGATCGAGCGGGAGGTCATGGTGTATGCACCCGAGGACTCCACCGGCTTCAAGACTGACCGACTGGAGACCTACTGGACGCCGGAGAATCTCGTCCTCCGTCTCAACTACCCTGGAGGCCCCTACTACTCACTGGCCGAGGCACCGGGCAAGCTCCTGCTTGCGGTCCTGGATGACAGGGCCCTGCCTCTGCCCTCCGAAGCTCCCGAGTATCCGGTCCTGTGGCGGCCTGTGCCTGCCGCTGGCGACTGGGCCTTCCTCACGAAGGTCAGCCTCGTGGGCCAGGTCTTCGCAGACTACAGCACGGGCCTGGTCGTGGCCATGGCCGAATCCAGCGGTTCTGTCCGCTATACCTTCGCCATCGATGGCGGCAACCTGCTGACGGTCCGCAGGACTGCTGCATCAGGCGACTCCAGTCTGGTCAAGGGCCAGGTCTGGACGTCCTCTCAGGCAGAGCTTCGCATCCGCCGCACTGGCGGCAAGCTCTTCTTTGATGGACGGACCGGTGAGGTCTGGGAGACGGTCGCCTCAGTGGACGCGACCAACAGCGACGCCTTGAAGGCAGGCCTGTTCGTCGCCACAGAGGCCAGAGAGATCATCAAGGCAGGGTTCGAGTACGCGACCCTGGTGGATCCTGCGGCAGCCGGATCAACCCTTCGACAGGGCCTTCGCGTGTCGGAGATCATGTACAATCCGCCGGGCGGCAGCGACTACGAGTTCGTGGAGCTGGTCAACCTCGGCACCAGTGCCCTGGATCTGACGGGCGCCCACTTCACGGCAGGCATCGACTACACCTTCGGCGCCCTGAGCCTCGGGCCCGGACAATGCGTGGTCATTGCCTCGGATCCGGCCTCCTTCGGCCAGCGATACGGCGCAGCCTCAGGCCGAGTCATGGGCGACGGATTCTCCGGCAAGCTCGACAACGCAGGTGAGACGATCGAGTTGTCCGATCGCGATGGCGGGGTGATCCTGTCCGTGACCTACGGGACCGCGGCCCCATGGCCCGATGGAGCAGGCAGATCCATCGAGGTGATCGATCCGGACAGGCCGCTGAACGACCCTGCCAACTGGCGGGCGAGCACGGACGCCAACGGTTCGCCGGGAAGGCTGTGAGGGCAGAAGTTGGAAGTTGGAAGTTAGAAGTTAGAGGTTGGAAGCTAGGAGTTGGGACTCAAGGGAATGCACGTATCATCACCCGGGATATGGGGCGGCTGGCCTGAGGTTTCTGGGGGGTGGGTCCTTGGCATCAGGAGGATCAGGATGAAGGTGTCGGTTTGGATTTCCTCGCTGCTTCTAGTAGTCTCTCTGGCCTGTCCGTCCGCCCGGTGCGAACAGGTCGTCTTCAGCGAGATCATGTACCACCCTGCAGGCACGCTGCCCGAATTCATCGAGGTCTACAACAACACGGCCACGCCTATGGACATCGCAGACTGGAGGCTGGCTGGCGGCGTGGACTACACCTTCCCACCCTTCGACATCGCGAGTCCACAAAGGACGTTTCTCAAGCCCTTTGAGCGCATCCTTCTGGCCGGGGTGGACGAGGCCACACTGCGGGCCAGCTACACGATCCCGGTGACGACGCGGATCTACGGCCCATGGACCGGAAGCCTGGACAACGCAGGCGAGAGGGTGACTCTCAAGGACAAGAACGGCGTGGTCGTGTGTTCGGTGGAGTATAACAACCGGGGCTACTGGCCTGTTGCAGCAGACGGGACCGGCCACTCCCTGGTGCTCAGCGATCCCGACAAGCAGATCGATGACAGCCGCAACTGGAAGGCCAGTGCCCAGAGGGGCGGGACCCCCGGCACCGAGCAGGTGAGCCTGGCAGAGACACCGATTGCCAGCCCCGAGGTCAACCTCAGCGTGGGGATTCCCTATACCGACTACGGCGATGTCTGGAAGTTCAACGACAAGAACGTGAATCTGGGGATTGGCTGGCGGGCGTCCCCATACGACGACAGCACCTGGTCGCAGGGGCCGGGTCTTCTCGGCTTCGAGACTGACGCAGTGCCCGGCCCTGGCATGCGAACGACCTGGAACAACACAGGGCAGCTCACGTACTACTTTCGCAAGAGCTTCGTGTATAACGGCAGTCTGGCGGGCGTGACGATCACCATTGATCAGATCGTGGATGACGGCGTGGTGTACTACCTCAACGGCAAGGAACTGGCCAGGTCCGGCATGCCTACTACCGGTACCGTGAGCTTCACGACTCTGGCCAACCGCACGATCGGCAATGCGACCGAGGAAACCGGCATCTCAACCAACAACTCCGGCCTGGTCAAGGGCACCAACGTGCTGGCTGCGGAGGTCCACCAGATCACGGCCTCCAGCTCTGACGTGGTGTTCGGCATGCGTCTGAACATCGCGGTCCCAGTGGAGTCGAAGCTTCTGGTCAACGAGGTCCTTCCGGACGCAGCAGGCAGAGGCTTTGTGGAGATCTACAATGCGGGCAACAGTGCCGTCAACCTCCGCGACGACTATCTCACGGACGACCCTGCCAACCTGAAGAAATACCGGATCAGCCAGGATGTCACCATCTCTGCGGGTGGACTTGCTACAGTCGGGTTCGCGGAGTCGGGCCTGACGATCTCGAGGCCTTTGAGGGTGTACCTGGTTGCCTCCGACGGCACCACTATCCTCAGCGGCATCCGCGCAACCGTGCCCTTGGACGGCCGCTCCATCGGCCGCAAGCCCGTAGCCGGCAGCCTGTGGTACCTCTTCACACAACCCACACCGGGCAGCGCCAACATGAGCCAGGGCCGGGCGACAGAGACCCTGGCCATCAACGAGGTCCACTTTGCGATTTCCGGCAAGGCCGACTGGGTGGAATTCTACAACGAAGGCCATGCGGCAGTCTCACTGAACGGGCTGTGCCTGTGCTCCAGGCCGGATCTGACCGACAAAGTGGCACTGCTGGGCTCCGTCCCCGCCAGGGGCTTCGCAGGTCAGGATGTGGACTTCGCACCTTCCTCGGGCGAGGTCACGGTGTTCCTGGTGGACGACTCCGACGCGGTTCTGGGTGCGGTGGCACTGGCCAAGCCGACCCTGGGAGATGACCTGCAGGCCTTTCCCCAGGGCTCTGCCGAGTGGTACGGCTCCAGCGTCAGCAGCCGCAATGCGGCCAACGATCCGCCCAGGAACACAGGTCTCGTCATCAACGAGATCATGTATCACCCTCCGTCAGATGAGCGGTCAGGCGAGTACATCGAGTTGTACAACCGCGGCTCCACAGCCGTAGACCTGTCGAGCTGGCGGTTCACTGAAGGCGTGGACTTCGTCTTTCCTGCGGGCACGAGCCTCGCAGCGGGCGGAACCCTGGTGGTCGCGGCGGACGCGGCCTGGATACGTGCGACCTACGGGGCGATACCGGTCATCGGCGACTTCCAGGGACAACTGAGCAACAGCGGCGAGAAGATCCGACTGGTGGACGCCCACGGCAACCTGGCCGACGAGGTGGACTACAGGACAGGCGGCTCGTGGCCCGACCTTGCCGATGGCGGCGGCTCCAGCCTCGAGCTGATCAATCCCTTGATGGACAACAGCCTGCCCTCTGCCTGGGTTGGGAGCGATGAGACGAACAGGACCTCCCTGCAGCACTACAGCTACTCCGCGCCGTACCAGCAACTGCAGACCGCCGGCTCTGAGACGGACTACAAGGAGCTTCATCTCTGCCTGGTGGGTGACAGTGAGGTGATCCTCACCAACATCCAGCTCCGCCAGAACGGCACAGGGTCGAATGTCATCACTAACGGCAGCCGTATGTCCACCAACGGCAGCAGTGCGACGGGTTGGCTGGCCCAAGGCACGCACTACGCCTCGTACATGGATGCCGGCCAACTGCACCTGATCGCGGACGGTCACGGTGACAACCGGGCCAACCGGGTGGAGATCGACGCCACGGGCATGCAGCGGGGCCAGACCTACGAGATCAGCTTTGACGCACGATGGGTCCGTGGACTTTCCCGCTTGATCGCGCAGACCTGGGATCACAGCATCGCCACGAGCCTCTCCCTGCCCGTTCCTTCGGACTTGGGCACGCCCGGCGGGCAGAACTCCCGCTTCGTAGCCATGCCCGGACCGCAGCTCGACTCGCTCATGCACCGGCCTGCCGTGCCCTCGCCTGGCCAGGCCGTGCTTGTCACCGCCCAAGTGTGTTCCACGTCCTCCTCACCCAGCGTGACCCTGCACTACAGGCTGGACGACACCACCGGAAGCGGGACCTGGTACTCCAAGCCCATGTTCGATGACGGCAAGTCCGGCGGAGACGAGGCATCGGTTGACGGGACCTACACCGCGACCCTGACGGAGTACACCAACGCCGGCAACGTCGTGCAGTACTGCGTCACGGCATCGGCCAATGGTCAGTCCTGTCAGTTGCCCACGCTGGGTGCGGAGCGACCTGGCCTCTACGTAGTCGACAGCGCCATGCCCGCGGGCGATCTGCGGCGGATGCGGTTCGTGATGTCCGCCCTCGACCTGCAGGCGATCAGGAACGGAAACAGCTCCACTGCGCCCTATGGCTACGCCTTTCCGAGGCTCTCCAATCACTACTTCAACATGACCCTGGTCGTCAACGAGAAGGACGTCTACCACGGCTGTGAAATCCGGTCGAACGGGAGCCCTTGGACCCGCGAGCAGAGCCTCGCCAGGGGCAAGTTCCACCTGCCCAAGGACAACCTGTTCAGGGGCAAGGACAAGCTGGTCTTCGACTACACCCCGGGCGGCGCAGTGGGGCTGCACAGTGACCGGCTGGCCCGCTACTGGCTGTACCTGATGGGCTATCCCACCTGCGAAAACGAGTTCATCCAGGTGAAGGTGAACTCCGATGCCATCGCGCTTCGCGAGGAGATAGAGCCCGTGGCCAACGACATGCTCGACCGCGTGGTCGAGAATGGCAGCCAGGGAGAGCTCTACCGCATCGATGACGAGTGGTGGTTTACGGACAATTGGGACCGCCCCAGCCAGAGCGCGACCTGGACCTACAAGACGGACAACCCTGGCAGATACCGGACCGAGTGGATGAAACGGACGCGGGAGAACGAAGACGACTACTCCAGTCTGATCAGCTTCTTCAAGAAGGTCTCAAGCACCTCCTATACCCAGGAGGAGATCGACCGGCTGATCGATCCCGTGGCGACCATGAAGATATGGGCAATCCGGGGCTACATTGCGGACTGGGATTCGTTCTCGCTGAGCAGGGGCAAGAATGGGTACTTCTATCGCCGCCCCACGGACGGCCTCTTCATGTTCCTGCATTGGGACAGCGACCTGGCCTTCCAGACGGGCTACCTCAGTGCGGCCTTCTACGGCGGCATGATCGGGGTCCCAGGATACATAGAACGGCCGTCCAACTACCGGCTCTTCAAGCACTTCCTGGACGTGCTGGTAGCGGGCTACACCCGCACTTCTGCGCAGACCAGCGCCTGGCTCCAGGCAGAGGAGGACGCGAGCTCCCAGTACACGGTGAGCGTCAACTACAAGAACTGGTTTGACAGCCGCGAGTCCTATGCCCTCAACTTCCTGGGGGCAGGCCGCAGCACGGCCTTCGCCATCACGACCAACAGCGGCAATACGATCAGCACCAGCGCAGACACGCTGTCCCTCTCCGGCTCTGCCCCCCTGCGGGCCATCGAGGTCCAGGTTGCCGGCCACCCGGAGGCCCTGTTCTCGTGGGTGCCCGTCGGCACCGCTGTCAGCCAGATGACCTGGACCTGGACGATCGAGGAGATCCTGCTCCACAGCGGACGCAATGACCTGACGGTCCAGGCCCTGGATGACAACGGCCAGGTCCTTGCAGAGGACGCCATCACGGTGTACAAGACCGGCAATGCCCCGCCGGTCTTGGCTATCAAGGCGGACCCCGGCTCCTGGCGGGTGTCGTTCTTGGACAGCATGGCCATGGACGTGCTGAATAGCCATGATCCTGAAGGCTCGGTATTGACCTTTGCCTGGACCCTCACGCCCACAGACGGGCTGTTGGACGCATCCGGCCAGGACAAGGCCTATGCCACGTTCCCGCATCCCGGGCTCTACGCGATCTCAGTCACGGGCCAGGACAGCGCGGGTAGGTCTGCCACGGTCGAGCGGGAGATCGCCGCGTACGCACCCGAGGACTCCACGTCCTTCAGCGGCCCGCGTCTGGAGCCCTACTGGACCCCGGAGAATCTGGTCCTGCGGCCCAACTACACGGCAGGCCCCTACTACTCGCTGACCGAGATCCCCGGCCAGTTGGTCCTGCAGGTCCTGGACGACAAGGCCCTGCCCCTGCTCTCCACGGCCCCTCGCTACCCTGTTCTCTGGCGGCCCGTGCCTGCCTCGACTGATTGGGCGTTCCTGACCAAGGTCGGATCTGCAGGCCAGGTCTTCAGCGACTACAGCACAGGATTGATCGTCGCGATGTCCAGCTCAGGCGCCCTGACTCGCTATGCCTTTGGCATCGAGGATGGAACCCTGCTGACCGTCAGGCGGGCCACTGCGTCGGGTGTAGGGATGTTGCTCAAGGCCGTCCCCTGGGAAGCCAACGAGGCAGAGATCCGTATCCGAAGGACCGCTGGCCGCCTGTGGTTTGAGGAGCGGACCAATGGTGTCTGGGAAATGGTCTATTCGTTGGACCTGACGAGCAGCGCAGCAGCCAAGGCAGGCCTCTTCGTCGCCACAGACACTGCCCAAAGGATCAAATCCGCCTTTGAGTACGCGACGCTGGTCGATCCGGAGGCCGCTGGATCGGCCCTCCGCCAGGGCCTGCGGCTATCCGAGATCATGTACGACCCCACAGGCGGCAGCGACTATGAGTTCGTGGAGCTGGTCAACATCGGCGACAGCGCCCTGGATCTGACCGGTGTCCACTTCACGGCAGGCATCGACTACACCTTCGGTCCTCTGAGCCTCGGGCCGGGACAATGCGTGGTCGTGGCGTCGGATCCAGCGTCCTTTGGCCAGCGATACGGCACGGCCTCAGGCCGAGTCCTGCAGGATGGGTTCTCAGGCAAGCTCGACAACGCAGGCGAGACGATAGAGCTCTCTGATCGCGACGGCGAGGTCGTCCTGTCCGTGACCTACGGGGCCGCAGCCCCCTGGCCCACGGAGGCCGACGGGACAGGCCGCTCCCTCGAGGTCATTGACCCGGCCACGTCTCTCAACGACCCAACGAACTGGCGCGCCAGCACTGCGGCGTTCGGCTCGCCCGGAAGGCTGTGAACCAGGACCCAGAATGCAGAACAAGGAGTACTTGCTGTCTCCTGAGTACTGAGTTCTGAGTTCTGAGTCTACAGCAGGTCCTTGTAGAACTCGGCTGCCGCCTCCCAATCGACGGTCTCGTCCGGCTTTCTGCCAAGCTTGTCGTAGAGGCGGCGACGGGCTTTCTTGTCGTCAATGGCGATGCGTGCCGCGACACAGAGCACGTCCTCTGCCACCTCCAGGGGAACCACGACCACGCCGTCCCAGTCGCAACCCACGATGTCACCCGGCCGCACCAGGACGCCTCCGCACCCCACGGGTGTGTCCACGTCCATCAGCTCCACCCGGCCGGGGATGATCGTCCTGCCAATCCCCCGGCATGCCACCGGGTTCTTCTGCATGACGATCTCGTCCGTGTCACGGGCGAAGCCGTCCGTGACAATGCCCACGACGCCGGCCGCCTGCATGGCCATGGAGTTGTTGGAGCCCCAGTAGCCGCACTCCCGCGCGCCATTGGTGGAGGTCACGACTACGCACCCGGGCTTGACGTTCAGCTTGGCATGCATCGCGCCCATCTGCTCCCAGATCGCATGCTGCCGCAGGGCATCCTTGCGATCCACCACGGGCATCCTGCGGTTGGTGGGCACCACACGGAGGGTCACAGCAGGACCCCAGAACCGCATTCCCATCCACAATGGTCGGATCGCAGGGTCCAGCAGGGTCAGGTCCGCCCTGCCCACTGCATCCAGTCCATCGGTCACGTCTGTGACGCGCAGGAACTTACCGAATCGCGCCGCCAAGGCGTAGGGGTCCTTGCCGCTGGCAGCCGCTGGGCCAGTCGGAGCGGCCGGCTCCGCTCCACGAGACAGCGACGCCTCCGCAGCACCAGCCGCCATCGCAGCAGCCAAGGGCATTCTCAGGACGTCACGCCGGGAAGGATTATCATTCATACGTCCTCTCCTTTCTTGCGGAACACCACACTACTGAGGCACACCGCGGCGACCACCGCGTCTTAACATAGGTCGCTGCCCAGGATATCCACGGCCGCCCACACCTGTCAACTCCAGCGGGGCACATCCTCATGCATCCCCTACAACAGAGGATGGTGAGCAGGGCTCGCCGGCCAGTCACGATAGATCCCTCGGCTTCGCTCGGGATGACCCGCCGTGGCGGGTCACTTCTGGATCACGGTGAAGCTATCGAAGGCGGTGGCTGCGTCGGCCTTGGTCCAGAGGCCTACGCCGCCCTTGTCTGGAATGAAGTCGCCTGCATTGGCCATCAGCCGCATCTGGCCATCGATGGAGGCCTGTATCTGGGTGCCTGCGTGGTTGATCTTGAGCAGATGCCAGCCTTCTGCAAGATCCAGCTTACCCGAATAGGCGAGCATGGTCCTCTGGCCGTTCTTGACGCAGTAGATGCTGACGTTGCCTTCCAGCGGATTGTAGCGGGAGATGTAGTAGTTGTTGCGGTCCTGGACCCGCCAGATGGGCCCTCCGCCCTGGTCGATCTTGCCTGACCTGGCCTTGACAAACACGGCGATCTCGCCTTCTTGGAACGAAACTTGGTCAGTCCAGCACAGGTTAAACACGCCCCGCTCAGTATGATTGGTGGCAGCCAGCTCCAGGACACCCGGCCCCAGGGGCGAGGTTTTGTCAACAGCCGCCTGCCACTTGGCGGTGGGGCTGTCCTGCCCGGTGGCCTCCACCTTCCATCCCTGGGGCAGACTGCCTTCTGCAAGGCCGTCGAAGTCCCAGCTCCGCACTGCACCAGCCTGGCCGGCCAAGGTCAGCCAACAGAGGATCATCACACTGGTTTGCATGGTCGACTCCTTTCTGCATCGCGGCCTCTGGCCGCATCCCATGGTCCACCTTGCTAGAGATCAAAGATCATAAAGCAAAATGCAAAATGACAGATCAAAGTGCAAGAATAGGCTGCCGCCCCTGGCGGCCCTGCCTTTTTGCTTTCTGCATTGTCAATTTGATCTTTGCATTTTGACATTTGCATTCTCCATCCCCTACTTCAATAGAAACGCCACGTTGGTCCCCAGGACATGGGCGTTGTTCCATCCGTCGTCCGACTTGCAGGCCTCCCACAGGTAGAAGACCGCCCCCTCGATCCTGGCGGTCAGCTCGTAGGACGTGCCCACGTAGAGACGGTTCTTCTTGAATCCGCCTGCGTCTATGGAGAGGAAGGGCTCTTCCGCCACATAGGGCCTGAGCTTAAGCCTCGTGTACTCGCCCGGGAACTTGACCTTGGTCATGTTCCGATACCGCCAGATGTCCCGCTCCTCATCCAGGTCCCTGAACTCCAGGCGAGAGCGGTTGCTGAGAGCACAACCGCAAATGGACGTCTTGAACTTGACGTCCCCATAGGGGCGATTCTCCGGCCGCCACTGGTCCTCGCCATCCTTCTCGTACTCCCTCAGGAAGGAGACTCCGACGTCTACCCAATCCGCCAGCCCCTTGTATACGAAGCCCGAGTCTGTGTTGTGGCAGTACAGGGTGCTGGCGTCGCTGCCGTACCTCATCTCGACCTCGAACTCAAAGTCCCACTTGGCACTGAGCTCCGCACAGCCATCAATCTGCAGCCAGTACTCGTACTGGTCCTCGCCAGCCCTGCACGCCTCGCCCCAGAGACCCAGCAACACAAATCCCCCCACCGCAGCCCAATACGTGCTTCCTCTCATACTCGCCTCGCTATTGCGCGTCTTCATATCATCCGCGGCACTTCCACCGCCGCGCCAGTCGGCCAAGCCCGAGCCCCGCCAACACGACGCCGACGACCAGGGCTGCCTCGATCAGACAGAGCGAAGACGCTGCCGCGCTCGCGCCATAGTGCAAGAGGTTATCGACCGAGACCGCCAGCGTGGTCTTGCCCGGTGGGACCAGGAGGATCGTGGCATTCAGCTCAGAAGCGACCAGAACAAAGACCAGGATCAGGGACACTGACACGCTGGGGGCCTGGATCCTCAGGTCGACGAACCAGGCCTTCTGGTACCAGGTCGGGCAATCGAGGCTGGCTGCCTCATCCACGTGCGGGTCCGACCTGCGGTGGGCTGCCTGGAAGACCCTGACTGAGAACGCACTGAACATCCCCACGTAGGCCATCAGCAGCACCAGTCCGAACGAGTCGATCTCCTGAAGGGGCCTGAACCAGGCAGAGAGTCTGAGATAGCCCAGGGCCACGACCGTGCCGGGTACTGCCACGACCAGCCAGCAGAGGACGTCCATGGCGCCCACGGCTGCGCCCCTGCCACGGGCCAGGAGATGGCCCAGGGAGAAGGCCACCAGAGTCGAGACCACCGCAGCCAGCACAGCCATCACGCTCGTGTAGAGCACCCAATCCGCGTGGCCCTTCAGGATGGCCCAGATCTGGCCAGGCCCCCCTGCGCAGGCCAGCACCGTACCGAACGGCAGAAGCACTCCGACGATGAACAGCCCCGCAATGAACGCCGCTGCCAGGACCTTGAGGCCGCGGCCAGACGCCAAGGCCGCACATGAACCGCTGCTGGGCGTGAGCCGCACGTAGTCCCTCGATCCCATGGCCCACCTCTGAAGGAGGATCAGCAGCGAGACGGTCAGGACCAGCGGGATGGCGGCTGCCACCGCAGCGGTCTCATTGTAGAAGGCGCTGAACTGCGCAAAGATCTCGACAGGATAGGTGTTGATCCCCAGCAGCGAAGGCACGCTGTACTGAGCCAGCACAAAGACCAGGACCAGGCAGACCGACGCCACCAGGTGCGGCCTGATCTGGGGCAGCGTCGCATGCCTGAACACACCCCACCTGCCGGTCTGCATGCGGGCAAGGTCCTGGAGATCCCGGTCCAGGCCCGCCAAGCCGGCTGACACGATGAACGCAACGATCGGAAAGAACGACAGGCCCAGGCACCAGCTACAGCCCACCGTGGACTGGATCTTCAGGCTGGATCCAGGGCCCAACAGGACGACCATCGTACGGTTGACCCACCCCTGGGGGCTGAGCAGGTGGATCCAGGCGCCTGCCGTCACATACGGGGGGATCAACAGCGGCACCAACACAAGGGTCCAGCAGAGGCCTCTTGCGGGCAGATCCCGCCGTGCCAAGGCAAGCGCACTGGGTAGCCCCAGGAACAAGGCCACCAAGGTCGCAAGGCCTGCGACCGCCAGACTGCGGCCGAGCAGCACCGCCTGCCTGGAATCGATCAGAACGGCCGCCATGGACGCAGGCTGACTGATGCAGTCCCACACGAACCTGCCGACTATCACCGCTAGCGGCAGCAAGGCCGTGACCCCGAAGACCGCCAAGGCGAGGGCATACAGGGCTGTGGGCTGTCTGCGGAGGGCCACGCTAGTGCTGCCTCCAATGCGCCCGTCCCACATTCACGCACAGGCCATCAAACAGGAGAACTGAAGGAGTCATTAGCCGCGAACGCCGCGAACGCTGGCGCGAGGTCGTGGCCGTTGGTCTATTCGAAGCTCCGCCGCCTGATCCACGGCTTCGCCGTGCCTTGGGACTGCGTCCCAAGGGCGGCCTCCGCAATGGGCTGCTTGTCCAACCGAGCTTGGACCGCATCCCACTGCTCGGCCTTGATCCTGCGGCTCGGACTTCAACGGGGCGGCCGTTCCATACGCAGAAGACCGCAGAGAAGGGACTCCCGCACGCGGCCCAAGCCGTACGCCTGCGAGCAAGCAGGACTCCATGGAGCAAGCTCGCTTGCAGAATGGAGACCGGCGCAGCTCGCCCGGAAGGCAAGGCCTTCCGGTAGACGCGAAGCGTCGCATACGGCGATGCTGCGACCGGAACGGAACTTGGCCCACGGCGACAGCCGTTCGCGGAGTTGGCGGGGTTCGCGGCAAAAGACATCCTTCTCCTCATTGGCGTATCTCACTCCGGTCGCCGGAAGTGCCGCACGGCCGCCGGCTAGCGCACAAACAGGTCCTGCAGGAACTTGGCGCTAGGCTCCATCCAGTCTGCCAGCTTCTCGTAGTCCACGTCCATGGATTTCACTTTGTCGGGAGAGGGTACGTGGCTGGGCCGTTTGACTGCGGACCGCAGCGGGATCTGGCCTGATTCGCAGCCCGCCAGCATCTCCTCCACCTTGGGGCTGAGCAGGAAGTCGATCAGCCTCTTGGCCGCCTCAGGGTTCGGGCCCCCTTTGACGAGCCCCACGGTATTGGGGATCAGGAGCGTCCCTAGTCCGTCCTTGTCCGGCCAGACGATCTCCATGGGGCTACCCTTGAGGATCGCCACGTAGGCGTCGTCCGTGTCCGTAAATGCCACGGCGACGGTGCCGTCTGCCACCCGGTCTCGCGCGGAGGCGTTGCCGTCCGTGATCATGACCCCATTGGCCTTGAGGGCCTCAAAGTACTGCCTGGCCTTGGGCTCGCCCCACGCAGAGAACAGGGCCGCCGCATGCATGGCGGTGGTCCCGAACAACGGATAGGCCAAGGCCACCTTCCCCTTCCACCTCGGATCTGTCAGATCCAGGATGGACCGAGGCCTCTGGTCTTGGCCCACCATGGATGTGTTGACGACCAACACCCTGCATCGGGCCGCAAATCCCGTCCAATAGCCGTTGGGGTCCGCAAAGCGGGCGGGGATGTCGCTCGCAGAAGGCGACACGTAGGGCGTAAGCACGCCCTTTCGCTTGAGCACCATGGTCCTGCCCGTCTCCGAGTTCCAGAACACGTCCGCCCTGGGACTGTCCTTCTCAGCGATGAGGCGGTTGGCCAGCCCCGTGGTCTTGGTGGCCTCTGAGTCATACACGGCCAGGACCTTAGTGCCGGTCTCCTTCTCAAAGGCCTCAAGCACGGGCTGGCTGAAGACCTGATCCAGGGAGGTATAGATCACGACCTGCGGTTGAGAGGTTGTCTTGGACTTGCAGCCGGCCAGCAGTGCCGCCAACAGCAGGCACCAACGCCATCGTTTGTGTACAGAAGCAGCCATATCCGTCACTGTGTACCTCCTTTGTCATCCCACCTCAGGCAGTATTCTCCCTGTACGGTCCCTATGTGTCAAGCTCACGGCCGCTGCCCGTTCTCTCTTTGGATTGTGTCCAACAGCACAAAGGCCTGTGCCAGCGTCTCCTGGGCGTCCGCGCAGCCTGCCAACACGCCTCGCATCCGGCCGCGGAACCGGCCTGCCTCTGAATCAGCAGCAATCAGCCAGGGTGCCATTTCGAGCTGGTGGACCCAGGAGACGATGGGCTTCACGCCTGCGTCTGCGCTGCGGAGATCAGCCAGTATCTGCTCCGCCGTGCAGCCCCGGCCAGAGCGGCTCCAGCGGGCCTGAAGGCAGGGCAGGTCGAACAGGGTGGCAGCCTGCTGCCTTGGCATGGGGCCATCGGGCTGGATGAAGGCGAAGTCCGCACCGGGATCGATGAATCGCTTGATCAGCCACGCGGACACGAGCGTGTCTTCCTCTGTAGGTATGCGGGTCACGTACAGAGACCCAGCCTTGGCCGCGGAGGCAGAGGCCTGCGTGGCCCGGCTCCCCTCACCTGAACCTGACTGCAGTGAGGCGGCCATGATGCAGCCTATGACAGGCACGTCGATATGGCGGCATCCGGCCAGGTTGGTGTGCAAGGTCAGAGGGACGGCAAAAGGCCCCTGCGGCGCAGAGGGATTCAGGGCCACCTGGATGAGAAAGCCCTTCCAGGGTCCCTCGTCGATCCGCTGGACGTCGGTGACCAGATAGTCTGCTGGCGCCTCCACTCGCTGCAGGTCGAGCCTGGCGGCAGTCAGATCGATGAGGCGGACCGCCTGCATGGCCGGCTCTCCGGCAGGGACTCGTCCAAAGGAGAGCGACTCAGGGTCCAGGCCGTAGCCGGTCCTGACCCTGGCGGTGAGGGTCAGCTTGATCTCGCCTTGCCCCGGGTCATTCGTGGCCACACGGATGATCTCTGACCAAGGCCCCGGCCACCTTGGTGTAATGCAGTCCACCGAGATTTGGCCACCCTGGCCAGCCAGGATCGTCCAGGGGGTGATGCCGCCCACGCGACATGCGCATGAAGACCTGATGGACTTGAGGACGAGCGGCTCGCCGCCTGTGTTGGTGAAACTGAAGCTGCAGGCGACAGGCTGGTTTGGGCCGGTCACACCCAGGTCAATGGCCGCGGCCTCAAACGCAAGGCCCGGGAGGTTCGGTTCGCCGCAGGCGCACGTGGACATGCCACACAGGGCAGTCGCCATGGCCAGTATCCACTGAGATAGTCTCATACCCGTCACCTCGCAACGATGACCTGCTTGCTCAGCACGGCCATCTGGTCCTTGAAGCCGGACAGATTGACCGTCAGTATGTGCGGGCCTTCCTTCACGCCGGACAGGTCCCACACCCAGTTCAAGGGCGTGTATCCGATCTCCTGTTCTGCGAAGAACTCGCCGTCGACGAAGAACGTGATCTCGTATTGCTGGTTCATAAGGAAGGACCTGTCCGCCTCTGCGACGTCCACGCGGACCAGCGTCCTGCCCTTGAGGACAGGCGGCTCGGCCGTGGATTGGCCCGTGCTGACGCCAAAAGTGACGCTGACGCCAGGCGAGTAGTCCATGGTCCTGGGCAGTAGATAGTGCGGAGAGATCGGGGCGCCGGGCCTGTTGGGCCGGCCCTTGATGGGCCGGTCAGCAGCAATGTTCGCCTTGTAGTGACGATAGCCCAGGCTTCGGTTCCCATACGTGATGACCGAGTTGACCGGAAGGTCAAAGCACGTGATCAGCATCCGGAACCGAGGGTGACCGGCAAGATCGAACAGGCCATCCTGGTCTCTGCCATTCCAGGGTTCCGTGACCTCCCCTGCAAGTCGCGGCTTCCAGTCCACCAGGGTATTGAGCAGCGGCCCATCCTGAATGCCCAGCCGGATCAGGACACGGCTGGAGACTGTTAGCCTGTAGGTAAGGGTCTGTGTGTCCGGGTCCAGATCTGCCTGGTTCAGGTCAACGGCCCGGCCGCCCGAGAACACGGTGGGGTCATAGAGCTGTGTCCCTCCAGTCTCGTCCGTGGCCGTCAGGGTCAGGAAGTAGGCCTCATCAGGGACCAGGACCGCGTCCTTGTCCCTGCCGTCCCAGGAGAGACTGCGCGGTCCCTGATCCTGGAGGCCTGCGATGGCCAGGACCCTGACCAGGCCGAAGTCAGGATCGTAGATCCGGGCCGTGACGCTCGCCTTGTCTGTCAGCGTGTAGAAAATGCGGACCTCCTCGCCCGCCTGTGGATTGAAGCAGTCTCGGGAGACCCGGACGTCCTGGATCAGATCTGTCCTGGGTCGTGGATGGGGCGGTATCTTGGGGGCCACCGGGCTCGTCACACACGAGGCCACCCATACAGCGACTGCTGCAAGGACCATGCCGGAGGTCACCGGAGATCTAGGCCTCATGTCCCTCGCTCCTCACCAAGCCACATCCCGGCACTCCATCTCAACACCCTCAGACGACCGGGGCATCCACTGGGCGCCCGTGCTCAGGTCCACCAGCCATACCTTCATCCTTCCCGTCCTGCCAGAGATGAAGGCCAATCGCCTGGCGTCGGGTGACCAGGCCGGACTTGTGTCGAGGTGCGGATCAACAGTCACCTGCCTCAAGGAGACATTCTCAACGAACAGGCTCCAGATGTCGAAGTTGCCGCTCTGGTCGGACGAAAAGGCGATCCTCTTGGAATCGGGCGACCACCGGGGCCTGATGCACATGGAGTGCGTCATGAGCAGTTGGCGGGCGTATCCACCGTCGCTGTTGGCCACCCACAGCTCCTGGATGACCCTGCCGCAGTCTGCAGAGCAATGGGTACTGACGTACACGATGGTCTTGCCATCGGGCGACCAATCGGGGTCGGACTGGGGCCCATATTGGTGGATGAGAGTCCTGGCCGTCTTTGTCCTCAGGTCATAGATTGCCAGGTCCGTGTCATCCGGACCGTTGCCATTGAGGCGAGAGTACACGATCCTCGTGCCATCAGGTGAGAAGCATGGACCTGCCTTCTGGAAGCTGGGGTCCTCTAAGGCCAGCTCCTGCACCTGGAGTGTCTGCACGTCCACCTTGTAGAGCCTGCCGTCACTTCCCGCGTACACGATCGCCCTTCTGTCCGGCGACCAACGGGGATCGGACTCGTCCCAGGCCGTGCAGGTCAGTGGTACGGCGGCCCCGCCAGCGGGGCCGCCGACCACGATATCCCAGTTGCCGGCGCCGGCATTGGCCGCAAAGGCGAACTGGCTGGACTCAGCTCGTCCCTCGGCCGCCGCCGCGCCGGCCCAAAACAGAATGCAGATGAACGTCTTCATCGGGGATTCTCACCCTTGGCCGGCTGGAGCAACGACAGGCAGTAGCTGGCCTGAACCGGCACCCACTGGTAACTGAAGAAGTACAGCTCCGCCAAGACCTTGATGCTTCCCGATACGCACCAGCGATCCCTCACGCGGATGCCGGAGCTCGATCCGGTCAGGCAGGCCTGGCCTGAAAGATTGACCGCGCCGGAGACACGGGCCTTGGCCGTGTCCCGAACCTCGGTGCCCAGTTGGGCCTCGAACGTCACGGCTCCATTGACGCACCCGCCGCCGCTCCATTGATCCGTGCATCCGTTGATGGTTGCCTTTGCATTGCCGCCCAGGCTCGTCGTCAGATACCCGATGAGCCCCACGTAGGTGTCGGCCATGGGGATCGTCACGCCCCAGAAGGGCAGGCCCGGAGACCTCCATTGCCAAGGAGACACGCTCAGCGAGTCAGATTCCTCGTAGGAGAGCTGGCCCCGTCGTATCCCGCTATCGCAGCACTTCTCGCATCGGCTGACCTCGTAGGAAAGGGTGCCCTTGCAGGGTGTCTTCCTCTTCATGCTGGGAGGCAGCCACTTCAGGAGCGTCTGAAAGCTCATCTGGATCTTCCTGCTACTGCATCTGGAGGACGACCAGGACACCAGGCCATAGGGGTCCACTCTGTTGACGGGGTTGTCAAGACAGTAGACGTACGGATTGGCCGCCTGAAGCGGTTCCCTCATGGGATCTCGGCTGAGAAATCTGGCCAGGGAGGGACTGTAGTAGCGGGCCCTGAGATAGTACAGGCCCACTTCTTCATCGTAGATGGCGCCTGTGAACCTGCGCGGATTGCCCACCGAAGAGGCCGCCAGTGGATGCCCTTCGGGACCCAGGGGGGTAACGCGTCCATAGGGCTCATAGCAGTACTCCTCCACAAGGTCGCCCTGGTCGTCGGTCACGGCCGTGACGCTCCACGTGCCGTCCGCAAGGGTGAAGAGGTGGTTCTCCGGTGTCTGCAGGACGATCACGTCGTCGACATAACCGCCGCCATAGATAGTCGTCCTGTCGATCCGGCCTCCTGTCCGCTCGGCAATGACCCGGGGGCCGTCGTAGAAGTACTCCGTACGCGCTGCGGCTACGACCTTTGCCGTTCTCCTGCCAAAGGCATCATATTCGTAGTCGGCCAGCACGGCCTGGTCGGACTTGCGGATCACCCGGATGAGCTGGTCTGCAGGGCTGTATTCGTACAGGAGACTCCCATCTTCGATGAGATTGCCCTTTGGGTCATAGAGCAGGTCCATCTCGTTGACCTTGGTGCATTCGTCCATCGCATTGTAGGAGAGGCTCTGGGTAGTCCCGTCTTCGGCAAGGGTCACCAGGTTGCCGGCCGCATCCAGGACATAGGCCGTCTGGTGCTCAGGCTCCGGTATCCGGCCCTCCACATTGCGCGCCCCTCGCCTGAATGCCACAAGCCGCGACAGTCCATCGTACCCGTACTGGTCACATCGGCCAGGGTCATGCGCCTTGCGGCACTCGATCCTGTTGGCCGAGCCGTCCAGGGCATACTCATACCCGAAGGTCTTCTTGCCGGCCCGTTGATGGACGATGCCGGTCTGCGACCCGTCCGGACCATGAACGAAGGTCGTGACATACCCGTTCCGAAGGGTCCGTGACAGCCGCCGGCCCGACGCATCCACCTCGTAGGTCGCCCAGGGATTGCCGGCCCCATCAACGACCTGCATCAACTCCGCCCGTTCATTGTAGCATTCAGTGACGGTCTGGCCGTCGGGGTAGACAAGCGTCCTCTTGTGGTCGTTCATGTCATAGGCATAGGACACCTCGACGCCATTCTGGACCGTCCTCAGGACCGCCCCCCATGCGTCATAGGTGAATCGCGTCATGGTCGTACGGTTGGACCCCACGATCAGACGGCCGGCCCTGTCGTAGACAAAGGTGTTGTCGTTGTCGCCGGGGTAGTCCTCCATCGTGAGATGGCCCAGGGCATCATACGTGTAGAGGATCATGTCGCCGTTGGGATCGGTCTCCTGCGTCACGCGGCCCATCGCATCATAGGCAAACTGCCGTTCGGTTCCGTCGGGATATCGTTCGCGAGCAAGGCGGTTCAGGGCGTCATAGAAGAACTGCGTGGACCTGCCGTCGGAGGAGGTCAGCGACGTCAGATTGCCCTCGCTGTCATAGCCCGCGGTCGTGATATTACCCACGGGATCGGTGATGGACGTCTTGCGTCCCGCAGCATCGTAGGTGTAGCGGATCGTGCCTCCCCCATTCTGCGCGATCTGGGTGACCCTACCCGCGGCATCATAGGCATAGGTCTTCGAAGGGCCATCCGGCGTGGTGGTCAGAACCTGCCGGCCCGCGGGGTCGTACGAGAACAGGGCCACCGTTCCACCGGCGTCCGTGACCGAGATCCGGTTTCCCAACGCGTCATAGCCATAGGTTGCCACCACACCCTGGCCGTCCTTGACGACCACCCGCCGGCCCAACCGGTCATACACGGACTCGATGATGTTCCCATCGGCCAGTGTGCAGGAGGCCAACTCTCCCGAGGATCCATGGGCCATGGCGATCGATTCGCCGCGGCCGTTCGTCTCCAAGGTCCTTCGCCCCAGGCGGTCATAGGCAAAGAACTGGGTCGCGCCTTCGGAATCGGTGCTGGACACCCTATTGCCCACCTCATCGTAATTGTACCGGGTGACGGCGTCATCTCCGTCAGGCGTCGAGTTGGCGTCCCCCACCTTCCTGACCTCGGCAATCCTGCGGCCAAGGCTGTCATAGGAGTAGTAGATCAGGCTGCCGTCGGCCTCCACAACGGACACCACGTGGTCCTCGGCATCGTATCGAAGGACCCGGTGGTTGCCGGCCGGGTCCACGGTCTCCGACAGCCGGTTGTAGGCATCATAGATGAACTGGGTCGTATGGCCTTGACTGTCGGTCTCGGAGGTCCGGTTGCCGTTTGCGTCATAGCTGTAGGTGGTCGTGTACCCCAACGGGCCCGTGACCGCCAGGAGGTGATCCATGACGTCGTAGAGGTATGAGGTGGTACTGCCCAGCGGATCGGTCTCAGTAAGCCGGTTGCCCCTGGCGTCATAGGCATAGACAGTGACGTTGCCCAGGGCATCCGTGATCTGCAGGAGGTTGCCATTCGAGTCATAGCTGTAGACCGTCCGGCTGCCTGCTGCATCCGTGACATGGGTCCGATTGCCCCAGGAGTCTACCCCATAGGTGGTCACATTCTCCAAAGGTCCGCCCGCGTCGCGGATCAGGCGTATCGGGTTACCCCGGCCGTCGTAATCGAACCGGGTTACCACACCCAGCGGGTCTGTCTCGCTCTCCAGGCGATCCGTTCCCGCCATATAGGTATACTGCCAGGTGTTGCCCAGGGCGTCGGTCTCGCTGCGGATGTTCCCCTCAGGGCCATACGTGTACGATGTCCGGTTGCCGGCGGCATCCTGCTCCCACTCCATGCTGGTGGAAGTCACCTTGTTGGGCTGCTGGAGCCGGACCCTGCCGGTGGGATCAGTGATCGACTCCATGATGCCGAGGTCATTGAAGCTGTAGCTCCAGGTGTTGCCCGATCCATCCATCTTGACCGTGGCCCCGTCGCGGTAGGCGATCCACCAGGTCTCGCCCTTTTCGGTCAGCGTCGCCACCCGAGCCGGTTGGAAGCTGTCATAGGTCACGGCCAACACGGGATTGCCCCTGGCATCCATGATGCCGACGAGACGGTTCTGGTCGTCGTACCGGTATTGCGTGACCAGGCCCATGGGGTCCGTGGAGGAGATGAGGTTTCCGTTCGGATCATACGCGTACTGAACCGCCCTGCCCAGATTGTCCGATACCCTGGCGATCTTGCCGTTGGGCCCCAACTGGAAGTCAACTCCGTTGCCTGAGGCATTGACGATGCGACTGAGACACCCCACCGTGTTGTACTCAAAAGACAGGGCATTGGCATTCCTGTCGAGCACCTGCAGGAGCCGGCCGTCGGCCGTGAGGTGTTCGACCGTGCCCTCTGTGTAGACGACCACGTAGGTGCCATCGGGGTTCCGGGTCAATTGGTAGGAGACGCCATAGTCTGCCAACAGGTGAATGGTGCCATCCAGGTCTTCGCTGAAGAAGTTGATCTCACCCGTCCCCTGGCGGAGGATCAGTCGCCTCTGTCCGTCATTGCCTCGAAGGAGGGTCAGCCGCCTGCCGAGGTTGAACACCCATCCACGGCCGAGCAGAGAGGTGGCCCAGTCCTGACTCTGGTAGGTCCGAGTGACCGTCAGCGCCGGACCCACGCCCGGCACCTTCAGGTCCACAAAGGTCTTCTGCAGCCTGCCCGTGTTGGCATAGACCGGGCACATCTTGCAGAGCGACTGGCAGCACGTCTTGGAGGTGTAGGTCCCCCGCTTGTCGTCCTGGCTCGCGGCCTCGTGCGCGCGCTGGCCCCAGCCGCGGGCGCCACTGACAGGTCTCGTATAGAGGTGGCCCTGGTCCCAGGACTTGTTGTAGGCCCACCCTTGACCGGGCCACAGGCCTGTAAGGGCCAACGCGAGGATGAGCCGTCCAAGAGCCAGGTTGCGCACGATCGACACCCTCCCTCAGTCTGTCGCCAAATCAGTAGTCCAGCCTCACCAGGACGTACCGAAGCATGGATTCGTTTCCCTGGAGATCCACCGCGAGCGCGCCCAAGCGGTAGTCTCCGATGTCCGCGTATTCACCGTTGCCGTTTTTGCCGTCCCACCAGACTGCCTGCTCGCCTGCAGCCAGATCACGGATCCTGATGGTCCTGATGAGATCGCTGGTGGCCACGCTGTAGACCCGGACGTCCACGGCTCGAGCCTCTTCAGACAGACTGAACCGCAAGACAATCCCCTCGCCCTTGCCCTGGCTGTCACATCTCTCACTGAGAGGGCTGAAGGTATTGACCTCCGCGCGGAGGTTCAGGATCTGGGGCGTACCGCCCGTCATGAAGAGGGCGTTGTCAGGCAGATCATATCTCCAGAATCCCGTGATGAGTCTGTCTGCGTTGGGGGCAGTAGCCAGGCGGCCCTGGTCGTCAAGGCCGTCCCAGGTGATGGTGCTCAGCCCCGCAGGGAAGGGCTTTCGGTTTACGAGGGTCCTCAGCCGGGTTGCGTCGGTGCCGGTATTCTCCGGCCCGATGAAGGCTGTCACTTCCTGCGCCCGATACAGCCGGAAACTCAGCTTGAGCAGATCATTGGCGAAGGGCGAGAACGTATCCGGAAAGGACTCTCTCTGGTCGCAGCCGGTCCCGAAGGGGAAGTCATACCTCGTTCCTCCCGTGACCTCCGTCAGATCCAGGACACGTCGGTCGCCGTCCACCTCGTAGCCGAGGATGGCGTAGTAGAGACCGTCGGGCACTACAACGCCCTGTTCGTCCAGTCCATCCCAGTAGTCCGTGAAGACGCCTGCTGCACGTGGCTCGCCGCCGACCAGCGTCCTCACGGTACTACCCCCGACGTCTCGCAGGGTGATCCACACGCGTGTGTCCGCACTGATGAACGTCCCGATGTGGGTGCCTGACAGATCCGTCGACGGGGCCGCCTGAGTGCCCACCTCGAATTCGCCCAGGCCGCAGACGGGCGGATAGCCCGTATGGGCCTCCAGGATTGTCACCCGGCATGTAGTGACCTGGGCAGTGGGCGGAATGGAAATCTGCAGGTCCTGAGAGGTCATTGCCACGTCCCTGGACACAAGAAGGACGCCGCCGGCGTCGAACAAGTCGATGCGCCCTCGGGTCATCCCACAGGAGGGCCATAGAGATCCCCCCTTGATGTTGATCTGGGATACCCTCTGAGGCGTGAGGAAGGCCACCTCGAAGGTGGTGTCTCCACTGCGGCGAGGCGGGTCGTTGCCGGGACCATCCCAGAAGGAACTGATCCAGGGCGTGTCCAGGTTTCCGTCAATGGCCTGGGCTGGCCCAGAGCAACCGGCATCCAGGCTGCTGCTGGCCCTCGCCACGACTCCGGAAAATCGGCTGAGGTTGAGGAAGGATGCACCTGGCCCGCCTGTGTTTCGGCCTACCTCGAATTCCACAAGAAGGCACTGGCCGGCCGCGGCCGACGATCGCACCGTCAACCTGCAGCGACTGACCCCGGACGTCTCGGGCAGCATGACCTCCACATAGGGCGAGGCCATCACCACCTCCTGGGAATAGAGAAGGCTGTCCGCCGGACCAAACAGAGAGAGCCGTCCGGCCAGAATACCCTGGTTCTCCCAGGCAATGCCTCCGTTGAGATTGACCTGGGATACGGTCTGCGGCAGTGGAAGGCACACCTCAATGAAGGTCTCGCAGGGGCTGTAGCTCGGATTGTCGCCGGGCTCGCTCATCCAGTAGGTGTCGGCTTGGCAGTCGATGGCCGCAATGGGCAAATTGCCGGACCGCGTGCTGCTTGCGCGGACCATGCTGGCGGTGTTCTGACAGAGGTTTACGAAGTCAGGCTGCAAGAGACCTATGGTGTTCTGTTCCACCCACAGGTTGACGCTTAGATCGACGAAGAGGGTTACGGGGTCCACAGCCGTGAGTCCCGTCTCATCCGTCACCCTGAGGAAGGCGTAGTGGGCTCCGGCCACCGTATAGGTGTAGCTCGTCTCCAGGGTCGTTGAGGACGACCAATCATAGATCCCGTCTCCGTCAAAGTCCCATTCGTACAAGACGATGGAGTCGTCGGGATCAGAGGCCGTGCCGCCAAAGCTGACCGTGAGAGGGGCCTCGCCTGTGGAGGGCAAGGCCAACGCAGAGACTGTGGGCGAGCCCTTGGGGCCCACGGAGACCACGGTGGTCATCGCCGTGGCCAAAGTCTGCGCCCCTTGGTCGTCCGTCGCCCTGAATGCAGCCCGATAGGTCCCTTCTTGCGCATACGTGGCGGTGGTCTCGCCCGCATCGATCGAGGACCAGTCGAAGGTACCGTCCCCATCGAAGTCCCACTCATAGAGGACGACCGAACCATCGGCATCCTCAGCCGACCCAGAAAGTTGGACCGTCAGAGGGACCTCTCCGCTGGAGGGGCTGACCTCGGCCTTGGCCAGCGGAGGGCTGTTCTCTACGTCGATGGTCAGGCTTGTCGTGGCCTCTCTGCCTGTACTGCTTCGCACACGCAACGCGGGATGGAAGGTCCCTGACCGGGCATAGGTGTGGGTGTAATCCTTCGCCACGACGTCCCGGGTGTCCCATGTCCCGTCGCCATCAAAGTCCCACCAGAAGCACTCAAGCGTTCCAGAAGGATCGATACCCTCTGACTTGAAACGGACCTTCAAGGGCGCAAATCCCTGCAGGGGAACGGCTGTCGGCCTGGACTCAAGGCCTGGAAGGACCGTGATCAGCACCGCGTCGGTAGCGGTGTACCCTGCGTTGTCGGTGACTCGAACCTTCGCAGTCCATGACCCTGTGCTAGTGTAGGTCGTGGTGGTCGCAGGACTGGTAGAGCTCTCCACCTCGTAGATGCCGTCGTCCGTGAAATCCCATTCGTATTTGACGACATTTCCCCGGCTGGCCGCGCCAAACGACACCTGAAGGGGCACAGGGCCGCTGGTGGGTGAAGCGGAACTGCTCACCGCCAAGGCAGGCTGCCCCCACACCACCAGGGTAGGTGCCATCCTCACCTGGCCCTGACAAGTGAATGCCAAGGTGCAGGCCTCCGTTATCTGACCGACTGCCAGGATGCCGCCCTGCACCTTGCCGGAAAAGTCAACAAATGGCGTCCCGTCGGACAACGTGCCGTCTGCCCGCAACGCCACCCCGGCCGGCAGATCCTTGCACGTCAGCACCAAAGGCACCCGAATGGACTCGCCCGTGCGGTTTGTGATCTTTGCGGTACAACGCATCTGGCCTTGCTGACGGTCGAAGGTATAGCGGCTGCACGTGACACTCACGCGGTCCGTGAGATCGACCAGCCCCGTATACTCTGCCGCGTAGGCGTGAGGGGTCAGCACGGCAAACCAGCCTGCCGCCTGCGCGGCGAGGATGACGCCGGCCGAGGATACCCTCGGTGTGTGAGCTGCATGGGTTACGCTCTGAGTCACGGATGTCTCCTGGATCCAGCCCTTCTCAGTCCGCCCGCCAGACAGACGCATCCCAAGACTCCCAGCCCAAAGGTCTCAGGTAGCGGAACCGCGGGCAACTCCTGGACCACGGCCACGTTGTCCAGTGCCACCCTGCCGTCCAGGCTGACGTCACCCAGACCGGGGACAAGGTCGAACGCCAGCAAGGCCTCTGTCTCGATACCTCCGAGCCCCGTGAGGTCCAGCCGGACTCGCGTCCAACCTCCATCCAACGGCGTCACCGTCACCATGCTCCTATCTGCCAGGATGTCGTTCAGGCCATCCTCGGAACACCAGTCATGCATGAAGTAGTAGGTCGCATCACTGGTCTCCGGATCCGGATCAGCCGTGATGAGCGGACGATATCCTGTATCCAGGAGCGAGGCCGTGAACGTCTCTGCTCCACCCTGCTCAAATTGCGGAAGGTAATCGAACGACAGACCGCTCGACCGGCTGGGCAGTGTGAATCCCTGCTCAAGACTGGCCCACACGAAGGGATCCTCTCCCAGGATCGCACAGCCCGTATCGAAGGTCACGGCCTCCGTACCGCGCCACCCGGCGCCCAGCGGCCGCGTGAAGTCCCCATTGGTCAGTCCCGCTCCTGCAGGCGAGGCCATTCCGATGGCGATGGCCATCGCCAAGGCACTCGCGTGCCAGACTCGCCGGCAGAAGGCGATCTCCTCTCGCATTTGTTTGTTGCTCATATCGCCTTTCCTCCGCTTCTGGACAAAGGTCCACAAGAACCTTCCTTGGACTCGGGCTGCCACTCCGCTGCAGCCCTCGTCCAAGGCACGACTGAAGAGTCGTATCCAATCTCGCTAAGAGTCCATGTCAGAACCTGTTTCGTGACGAGATAGACTCCAAAGGGCGACGGCGAGGTCTGCCGGCTGGATGCCCGCGATCGGCGCGTCCCGGCTTCACTCTTGGAGGTTCGCCGACTGACGCTCCGCGCCAGACCTCGAGCCCGCCGCATTACTACTCGTGAACTGCAATCCGCTTGCTCGCACTTAGGAAAACCGCATCCTCGCTCCTATGGCGTCCGTGCGCCACATACTATGCAAATGGAACATTAGGACACCCCTGGATGTTTGTCAACACCAAAATCCAGAATTCCCTCATCTTTGACTCGCGAGTGACAACCGTATGTCACTCTGACGGCAAAAATGTGCACCTCAGCCATCAGAACACGCCGGTTTGTGTCTGTAAGAACCCTTGCATTTCGCGCACGCCAGGCCTATCATGAATACGCTGACCTGCATCCAAGATGGCCACTGAGGGATAAGTACGGCTTGTCAGACTGGCGTCTCCGCGAGAGATAGAGTTGCGCATGGCAGGCAGGAATGCAGAGAGGCCTGAACCCAACGTGCCGTGACGGCTGCACCGCTCGGGGTTCAACCATGCTTCCGCCTTGTGGTCCCGCTGGTTTCCCGCCTTCACCTTGATCGAGCTGCTGGTCGTGATCGCCTTGTAGGGCCGCATCGCCGGGCCCCATGCTCCCGCGGCCAACCAGACGTGAGGACGTGGCAGGCGACGGACCCACGCGTGCCAGGGACATCCCATGCTTCGGACGGCCCTACCCAGCCAGACGGCCCAGGACAGGCGGTCAGTACCCGACGAGTACCACGAAGGAAGCCAGGCCTAATCGTCGGTCCCGGGCCGCCCGGGCCGTTGCCGAGGGCCCTGAGGCGAGCCAGAACGCCGTCGAGTCTATCACGCCCCATCCGGCCACCCTGGTTCCGGTCCAAGGCTCGCTGCTTTGCCCTACGATCGTTTCCAGGGCAGTCGGGGTCGGGACTTGACACCTGACGGACCTGCACCGGCGAACCCTGCCTGCCCAGCCGAGACTGGTCGAACAACTCGCCTAGCTTCTGTCAAGTGCCGGGTCTTGACCCCATCTTACTGGCAAATGAAGATGTGACCCCAGTCCTCCACAACGCCTTCGGGGCGTTGACTGCAGGAGAGGTTCGCTCCATACTGGAGAACCAAGACCAGCCGCCGCTGGACCCACGAGGTGCGGGCGGCTGGCTCGAACCCGGTAACAGAGGTTGTCATAAGACAGGAGACGTCCATGAATAGACGCGACTTCCTCAAGCAGACCGCCGCGGCTGCTGCCGTGGTGAGCACCTTTCCCGCCGCTTTGTCGGCGGTCGAACGTGACACCTCGTCAGGGCCGATCGAGCGCCGATCTCTCGGCAAGACAGGCGAGAAGCTCTCCATCCTTGGCTTCGGCGGATTCATGCTGAACGAATCCACGCCGGAACAGGCCTCCGTGTGGGTGAAGGAGGCCTTCGAGGCAGGCGTGAACCACTTCGACGTTGCGCCCGAATACGGCAATGCAGAGGAGAAGATGGGACCTGCGTTGGAGCCGTTCCGAAAGCGGGTCTTCCTCTCCTGCAAGACGGGCCAACGCAAGGAGGGAGCGGCAACCTCAGAGCTGGAGCGTTCGCTCAAACGGCTGCGGACCGACCACATCGACCTCTACCAGTGCCACCACGTCACGACGCTGGACGAGGTCGCGACGATCTTCAGCGACGACGGCGCGATCAAGACCCTCGAGAAGGCCAGGAAGGACGGCAAGGTCCGGTTCCTGGGGTTCTCGGCTCATTCTGTGGAGGCGGCGATGGCGATGATGGACCGATTCAGCTTCGACTCCATCATGTTTCCAGTCAACTACGCCACCTGGCACGCAGGCAATTTCGGACCCCAGGTCCTCACCAAGGCCCAGGAGAAGCGGATGGGCATCCTCGCGCTCAAGGCAATGGCCAAGCAGCCCTGGCCAGAGGGTGCGGACCGCAAGGCGTACCCCAAGTGCTGGTACCAGCCCCTGGCTGATCCTGAAGAGGCGAGGATGGGCCTGCGCTTCACCCTCTCGCACCCGGTCACCAACGCGATCACGCCAGCGGATGAGCACTTCCTCAAGCTGGCCCTGAAGCTGGCTGCGGAATTCACGCCCCTCGGGCCTGCGGAGATCGAGGCCATGAAGCAGAAGGCCCTGGCCACAGCCCCGCTCTTCCGGTACCCGGCGAACGGCTGAGAGGGCGGGGTCACATCTTCATTTGCCAGTTTCCAGTCCAGGCATAGTGGTAAATGAAGATGTGACCCCAATCCCTGGACGGGTCCTAAGGCTGCGACCACCCAGGCGAGGAGACTGTGGCCTGGTAGTTGGAGGTGTTGTACAGGGGGTTCCTTCCCGGCTTGTACAGCCTGCCGGACTTGGGATTGTCGCTCTGCGTGTACACCCAGAGCTGATGGGGGTCCCAGACGACGATCTCGTCGCGGCAATCACCGGTCAGGTCCAGGACTGCGTTGCACATGTCCGGGTGGCCATCGTCAGGGAAACATACCACCCTGCGTCCCCAGCCGTCAAAAAGGCCACCTTCGTTCACGTTGGCATTGAGCACGAAGTACTCCTCTGACCGCCCGGTCCAGTTGACGGGCAGGCACATGCTGCCGTACTGGGTGGGCTCGAAGCTGTGATAGACCAGTCCGTCGGCGTCAAGGTAGTGGATGATCCCCTCGTTACGCCAGAAGTTGACGGTCACGGTCTCCAGGCCCGCGAGGTCGTCCCTGAGGTTGGCCACCGCGGGGTTCTGCACGTGGCCGATGTAGTGGTGCAGTAGAACGCGACCGCGCATGTCCGTGAAGAAAAGGCCTTCGTCACTGGCCGCACACAGCAGCCTCAGGTCCGAATCGGTCTTGAATCTCAGGATGGCGACCCCGTCCGCATGGTCCTGAAGCTGGCTATCCAGGCTCCACAGGACCTTCCCGTCGTCGTCAAACAGGGTGTACCCCGCCATCACCTCGTCCCTGCCGTCGCCGTCCACGTCGCAGGCATAGGGGTAGTGGCCGGTGTTGCACTCTGACCGCCACAGCAGCTCCAGTTTGTCATTGAAGGCCCACACGTAGCGGTAGCGATCCTTGAGGATCACGTCACTGTCGTGGCCCGTCCCGCGGAGATCGCAGAAGAAGAGGCAATCGCCCAGTATGCGGGGGAAGGTGTTATACTCTCCCTTGTAGGGCCTGCCGCCAGGCGTCTCGGGCGTGGGCACCTTGTTCCTGACCTGGCCTGTGGCGCCATCTGCCACGACCAGCTCAAGGTCCCTGCAGTAGACCACCTCGTTCCTGCCGTCACCGTCCAGGTCATGGATCTGGAAGGCCACGTCGTTCGTCAGCCGGTCCTTCCATGGATCAGCAGTGCCGATCTGCCACAGTTGCCGGCCCTCCAGGGTCATGGCCGTCAGACAACTGAGCTCGCTGTTGCGGTCTTTGGGACCATGGTGGAGGACCTGGCCGAAAAGGACGTCGATCACACCGTCATTGTCCAGGTCTCCGAATCTTACGCTCCTCCCGACCCCGAACCCCTCAGTGGAGATCTTCCTCCACACGACGGGCGAGGGATTGGCCGCCTGGAGCCTTCGCTCGGTCTCGTCAAACGACACCCTTCTGGCGACGTACGCGGCGCGGGCCGCGGGTGTCGTCACAACCTGGATGTCCGAGAAGGCGGCCGGCGAGTCAGCGGTCAATCCGATCCTGCCCGATGGCCACAGGGCGTCCACGGCCTCCAAGCGGACTGATCCGTTCATCACCGCGACTATCCTGGAGCCTTTCACGGTCACGTCGGCCTGGAGGCAGTCTCCAGGCTGCCAGCGGAGGGCCGCCTGGCCGAGGACGTCCTCCCGGGCCTGATGGAAGCCGGTTTCGTGGTTGACCGCCTTCAGCACAACCTTGCCAGCCTGCACACCAAAGAAGTAGTAGCAGCGATCGTCCTGATACCGAAATACGACGCCGCTCTGGCCGTCGGCCGACTCAGGTCGCAGTCGCGCCCGAATGCGAAGGTCCATCCACAGGCTGTCGCCCGCAACGAGCATGGGATGGCTGTACGACCAGTCGTTCATGCCTGACTGATGGATCCAACGCCTGCCGCCCTCCTCGCGGACGCTCCACCAACCCAGGTCATTGGACACCTCCCACGGCCCTTTGGGGGCTGCCTGGGGGAGGTAGTGGTACTCCGTGTAGGCCCCCAGGTCGGTGCTTAGAGGCCCGGGCTGCAGGTGCTGCAGACCCCCTTCAAAGAGCAGGACCTGCCGGCCGACCGATACGCAGGACAGGCCCGCCGCACAGACCAAGGTCACAAGGCCAATGATCCTCTTTGTCATGAGTGCCCACTATACTTGGCAGGGCCAGCCGGGGCAACCTCGCCGTCACTTCCTTGGGACCCCAACCAGCAGGTGGTGGGTGTGGACTGTCGGGCGGACGAGAGACTGGACAGAGGCCCCCGTGCCATGTTCATCCGATCATCAAAGCATTTGCCGTGGTATCCTCACTGGGCGGGCCGGCCTTGGGCGGCCTTGGCCAGGGCGGTGGCGCGGAGTCCCTTCATGTATTCCAGGGCCATCCGGGTCTGGTTGTGTACGTACTCGATTCCAGCGAACTGGCCGTTCTCCATCGCAGGATGGCAGAACTCCCAATCCAGGAATCCGTCGTAGCCAGATGCTGCCAGTGCCTCAAAATAGGCCGGATACGCCACCTTGCGTCCCCAGAATCGTCGGTCGAAATAGCCCGCGCCTGCCAGCACGACCCGGCCCTGGCTGTCCCGGACGAACTCGCCGTTCACGTGCGAGTGGACCTGCAGTCTGCCCGACGCCCTGACGATCTCCCGTGCACGGTCCTCTGACTCGGGCTCATCCTCGATGTTGATATCCATGCAGGCCTTGAAATACGGCGAGCCCACCTCCTGGATCAGGGATAGCGTGTCCTGGTAGTTGTTCACGATGTCGGGTCCGTGATTTTGAACGGCCAGCGTGATCCCATGGTCGCCAGCCACCTGCGCCAGCTCACGGATGGCCGCCACGACCAAGGGCCTTCGATCCTCCTTCCAGAACGGGTAGGGGTCATGGGAGTACGTCAGGTCATACGACCCAATGCCATTGTGCAGCGTGATGCCGCGCCAGGCCGCGAAGATCTTGCAGATCGGAGCGCCCAGGTCGTGCGCCAGTTTGATGCACTCGCGGACGTAGCAGATCACGGCGTCCTGGCGGGATGGCACAGGACTGGACAGGTCGCAGTTGGGGGAAACGGCGCACAAGGGCAGCCCGCATTCGGCGGCGAGATCGCGCAGTCGCTTGCGGTCGTCCGGCCGCAGGTCCATGGGCGCAGCATGGGGCCGCTCCGTATCCAGCTCCAGCCCTTCCCAGCCTTGACTCTTGGCCAGCCGCACCAGTTGAAGGACATCCAGGGCCTCGCCCTTGTACCAGACCCCTCGATACGTGATGCTGTACATCCCGATCTTCATGAGCCGCTCCCAGTCATGTGCATCCGAAGTCGCCCAAGGGCAAGCCAGAGAGGGACCCCTATTCAGGCTCCTGCGCCGGGCAGCCCCAAGGGCGTGACTGGGATTCTATCTCGATGGACCCCAGGACTCAAGGCAACCCCACGGGGAATCCAGGGTGATCGCAAAGCGTAATGCGGTAAGCGGGAAGCGAAGGAGCAAGGACGGGACTCACGCACACAGGCTGAGCCGTGCGCCTGTGAGCGAGGAGGGCTCCGCGGAGCAAGCAGGCTTGCTCAAGCGGAGACCTGCGAAGCTCGCCTGGAAGGCATGGCCTTCCAGCAGACGCGAAGCGTCGCGTACGGCGATGCTGCGACCCACTCAAACCTGTCAACCCGGCGACAGCCATTCGCGTCTATTCGCGTTCATTCGCGGCAAAGAACTCCTTCAGTTCTCTTCCTGCACGTACAGCAGGGACTTTGCGACCGCCCTGACGGGGAATCAACCCACAGGGAATGGCTAGAATCTCACCCCTCCCTCACCTGCCTGACCGGGGGGTCAATGAACACGCGCTGGCCTCGGTGGCGAAGCCGGAACTACAACTACGGGGCCGTCTTGTACAATCGGATGTCGTCAACCTCCAGGATCCCCTTGCCAGAACCGGATACGCCAACGCTCAGGGTCCTGACCGCCTTGAGGTTGGTGCCTACAGAGGCCAGGTCGATGCTCCACTGCTTCCAGAGGCCCTCGCTCAGGGCCGCGGAACCGCCGCTGTATGTCACCTTGGCGTCATTGATCTTCACATAGAGATCGCCTGAGGTATTGCCTACATCGCCACGGAAGTACAGAACCAGGGTCTTGGCACCCCCCAGAGTCCAGTCCTGGGCAGGGTCAAAGGTGCGAGTGGCCTCTGAGAGGCTCTTGCCTGAGGTGTTGTCATAGGCCAAAGGCATCGACTGCCTGCCGCCGTGAACGATCGTCTGCTCGGCAAAGGGAGGTTTGGTATTGCCTACGGTCGAGCCGCTGCCATTGCCGTTGGAAGGCGCTACGCCGCAGTCGGTCGAGCCGCTGTGGCCGTAGCCGTCCATCCAAGTGTAGAAGATCCGGTTGCAGCTGTCATCGTACGACTCAAAGTCATCCACGACGCCGTATTCCGGCGTGGAGAAGCTCCAGACGTCCCCGGCCCAGGTCTCGGCGCCATTGACCTCATCGACCTTCCAGTAGTACGTCCTGTCGTATTCGGTCCCAGCAGAGACCAGGCTATAGCGTGTGCTCGGTCACGGTGCCGACCTTGGACAGGGCGTTCGGATCCGTTCCGAGGTACACCTCATGGCTGGCCGCCGTTCGGCCCGGCCGCCAATTGAGGAGACCGTCCACGGCCACGCCCGTGGTTCCGGAGACGGGGGTCGGCCCGAAGGCCTTCACGGGCACGTAGAAGAACCGCACCTCGCCAGGCCGCTCTGCCTCGCATCGCCCCAGTTGCTGATGATGTTCAGCTTGACGAACTTGGCCAGGACGCCGCCGAAATCCACGGTCGTGTTGTGGACGTAGGTGTCCTCGCCGGTCGCCTGGGCAAACTGCGGGACATTCGCCAGGGCCGTCCAGGTGGTCCCGTCGGTCGAGGTCTCGATGGTCACGTCCATGGCCCCGTTGCCGTCGTCCAGCTCGGTCATCTGATTCTGGTTCCACACCCACATCTGGTCCAGGCTGTAGACCTGATCGAACTCGTACTGGATCCAGACCGGGGTCTGCTTGGACTTGCTCAGCCACATCTGCTGAGAGGTCGATCGAATGCTGGTCCAGGGCGTTGAGCCCGGAGCCGTCGATCGTCTTTTCGGGTCCGGTCAGGGCGTTGCTCTGGCTGGAGGCCGTGGCCTTGATGGGGGTGGTGATGGGCAATAGCCGTAGGTCTCTGCCGTGAAGCTCCAGACGTTGCCTTTATACGTCGCCGGCTTGTCCGGGGCATTGACCTCATCGACCCGCCAGTAATAGGTCTGGCCGAAGTCAAGCAGGCTGGTCGGTGTATAGGTCGTGGCCGCCTGGCCCTTGCTGACCAGCAGGGGGCTCGTCACCGCGGCGTTGTTGACGTCGTTGTAGTCCGTTCCGAAGTAAACGTCGTGCGTGGCGGCGTACTTCCCTGGGGTCCAACTGAGGAGCTCATCCCTGGGTACGTCCGTGCTGTGGTCTTTGGGGACCGGGCCGGAAGAGGGCCCCTCGGGCTGGTCGCCCAGCATGATGTCCTGAATATCCTCTGCCAACACAACACTGTCATAGATGCGGATATCATCCATGACGCCGGGGAAGAACCTGCTGCCACCCTTCCACGACCCGAAACACAAGGGGCCCAGGAACAGCGCCGAGTTCGCGCCCTTGTTGATGTTCTCCAGAACACCGTTGATGTAGAGCTTCGACTCGCCGACCTGACCATCCTCTGTGAATGTCACGAGGAGGTGGTACCAGGTGTTCGGCTGCAATGCCGTCGTGCTCGTGACACCGCCGCCGCCATAGGCATCCACATTGACCAGACTCGTTTCGGCGCGAAGATGGGTCTGGATGGAGCCCCAAGTCCACTCGTCGTCGTGGAAGATCGCCTGGTAGCCCGTGGTATACGGCACGCCCGTCGGCATCAGCCAGAGGGCCACTGAGTAGGTCCCTCCTCTGAGGCCCACGTTCCGCGCCGCGATGGAGCTGGTCTTGCCGTCAAACTGCAGCCCGCCGCCGCCCATCCCCTTGACCCAACGGGCCGTACCGCCAATGACGCCATCTTGACCATAGCCGGAGCTGTCCATCGCGGTATTGCCCGCCCCATCGTCCAGCTTCCAGTGTAACACAAGTCCCGCCGAGAGCCGCCCGACCGGGGCCAACAAGGCCAGGAACACAACAGAACACATTAGTTTCTTGATCATATGCGTCCTCTTTCTAAGGGGCCCGTGCCTCATTGACACGGGCCCCTGGACAACCTTCTTGCTGCAAGGACAACGGAGCCGCCTACCGATCGCCGGCCACGTAACGCACCTCTCCATCCGTCAGGGCCCGGTTGTAGATGCGGAACTCGTCAATCAGGCCCTGGTAGAAGCCGTCCGCAGAATACTGCGATCGGCCCAGCCAGTTCTGATTCGTCACACCCATGTCCTTCGGTAGAACGGTGGTAGGACGACTGGCGATCAACTCCCCATCCTGGTAGAGCCGCAGGGTCATAGCCGATTCGTCTATGACCGCCGCCACGTGATGCCAGCCCCCAGGCAGCAGACCTGGAGTACCTGGAGCGCTCACGCTCTGCTCGCCGCCGCTGCTGGTGGTGGTGATGGCAAACCGCATGGCCCCGTTGGTGCCCTGACGAGGCGTCAGGAACATATAGACGAGGGGGTTCCCCGTGGTGACGCTGGTGCCAAAGTCGAAGACCCGCACCCAGGAACCGGTACTCGCGGTATCGAAATTGACCCAGGTCGCGATGGTCATGCCGTTGAGCGTGCTGATCAGGTTGCCGATCGGCAGCTCCACGTGGTCGTCGATCCCGTCGAACCGCAGGGCCCTGCCGAGGCCGATCCGGGAGTCCACGAAGGCCGGATCATTCACCAGCGTCCCGTTATACCCTTTGCCCGAGCTGTCCTTCACGTCGCCGTCCATCGTATAGTAGGCGGACAAACCCTTGGTCCCAGGATCCGCCGGCTGTGCCACGGCCGGCGCAGACCGATACAGGAGGATGTCATCGACGTACACAGTCCCCTTACCCGAACCGGACACGCCGATCGTCAGGGTGCTGACGGCCTTGACCGACAGGGAAGACAGGTCGATGTTCCACCGGTACCACAGGCCCGTGGTGAGGGCATTGGCGTTGCCGCTGTACGAGACCTTGGTCCCGTTGATCTTGACGTAGACCTGGCCGGTCCCATTGGCCGCGTCGCCCCTGAAGAAAAGGATCAGGGTCTTGGCCCCGCCGAGGGTCCAGTCCTGGGCCGGGCTGAAGGTCCTGACTGTCTCCGAGATGCCGGCCCCGGTCGTGTTGTCGTAGAAGAGCGGCATGGCCTGGGAGCCTGTGCCGGGGTGTATGTTGGTCCGCTCTGCGAACGGAGCATTCACGTTGCCGACCGTAGAGCCGGTCCCGTTGCCGTTGAAGGGGGATATGCCACAGTCCGCAGACCCGTTGTTCCCGTATCCGTCCGTCCAACTGAAGAAGATCCGGTTGCACTTGTCATCGTAGGACTCAAAGTCATCCGCGACGCCGTATCCCTGCGTGGAGAAGCTCCAGACGTCCCCGGCCCAGGTCTGGGTCCCGTTGACCTCGTCGACCTTCCAGTAGTACGTCCTGCCATACTCGAGACCGAAAGAGCCCAGGCCCACGCTGTTCTCTGTCACCCTCTTGACCGGCGCTGTGCCATTGGCTAGGGCGGCGCCGATCTGCGCTGACGTACACGTCATGGCTGACCGCCTTTCGGCCCGGCCGCCAACTGAGGACCTTGTCAATGGCCACGTCCGTGGTCCCTAGGACCGGGGTAGGCTGGAAGGCCTTGACGGCGACGTAGGAGAACCGTACCTCAGCCAGGCCCGAGGACTTGGCCCCGCCCCAGTTGCTCAGGATACTCAGTCTTACGAACTTGGCCTGTACACCGCCGAAGTCCACCGTCGTGTTGTGCTCACAGGCGTCTTCGCCGGGTGCATCGGCAAACTGCTGGACATTGGCCAGGGCCGTCCAAGTGGTCCCGTCGGTCGAGGTCTCGATGGTCACGTCCTTGGCCCCGTAGCCGTTGTCCGGCTCCGTCAACTGATTCTGGTTCCAGACCCACATCTGGTACAAGCTGTAGACCTGATCGAACTCGTACTGGATCCAGACCGGGGTCTGGGACTTCTTACTGAGCCACATCGTAGTGGAGGAGGTCGCGTGCAGGTCACCTGTGAGCCCGGAGCCGTCGATCGTCTTCTCAGGACCCGTCAGGACATTGCTTTGACTGGACGCCGTGGCCTTGACCGGCTTGAGGTAGAAGGCGTAGGGCTCAGTCGTGAAGCTCCAGACAGGGCCCTTGAAGACGGTGGACTGGGTTGGCGGGGCATTGACCTCATCGACCCGCCAGTAGTAGGTCTTTCCGAAGGCCAGCGGGCTGGTCGGCGTATAGGTAGAGGCCTCCTGGCCCTTGCTGACCAGCAGGGGGCTCGTCGCCGTGGCGTTGTCGACTGCGTCGTAGTCCGTACCGAAGTATACATCGTGCGTGGCGGCATACACTCCCGGTAGCCAGGCCAGGAGAGCATCGGTCAGTACACCTGCTGCATCATTGGAAGGGCTTGGATAGGAGCCATACGTGGCTGAGGCGCCCTTCACGAGCTCAACAGTCCCCATGAGGCTGGGATTCTGCCATGTATTGTTGGAGGTCGTATACCAGTCGAGCTGGTTGTCTCGGTCACCGCCATCCTGATCGAAGTTGATCTGTACCTCAAACCCCGCCAAGTCGCCAAGAGACGGCTTACCTTTGTTTTCGTAGAGAGAGGCCCAGGGGAACCTGGCCTCAAGAGCATACCCGGTGTCCTTGCCGTCAACCTGGGGTTTGGTCACGATGGCGAAGCCGATACCCTCTGCGCTCCCGTGGTCCGCTACCATTGCGGGATTTGTGCGGTCCCAGTTGAAGCGGATCTGGAACTGACCAGTACCGTAGCTGGTCGTCTTCTGGTTGCCGATATCAATGAAAATCTCTACGCTGTCATCTTGATAGGTGGCTGGGCCGTCATGATACAATTGGTCATCGTTGACATCGGCGAAGACATAGAGGTATTGAGGATCCCACAAGGCCCTCCAACTGCCTAGACCCCCGGTTTTCGAGGCTACGCCTTGGACGACGCTGGCCACCGGATACTGATTCGCACTGGCCCAGGCAGCATCCATATCGCCGTCCAGCGTTATAGGGTAGCCTGTCGATCGAATCTCAGCATCAGCAGCAAAGACACCAGCGGCCGGACCCCACGCCAGAATAAGACAAGTCAAGCAAGCAATCCCGCGATTCATGGTATTTCTCCCAACTGTAAGGAACCACTCATATGGTAGGACATTCGTCTCTCTATGGATGCAGGTCTGGTAGGGAATGCGATCGGTCACTCACCTCCTTCCTTGAGAACGAACCTCCCCCAGAACTCGGACATACAGTCGGGAACCTGCCAGATGGGCGTGTATCCTCCGCACTCCTCGCTGTTGCCGTGCGTAGTCAGCAATTCCCGTTTCACCCAGGTCTCCTGTCTGCGATCAACATCGGCCCACAACCCGCCCGCCCGCGCTCGCCACTTCTGACGCGGCTAGGCGAAAGCGTCCGGACGTATGAGCTGAATCTTGATTTACTCGTATAAGAAAAACGCCTGACGGCAGCCTACGGCCGAATGGATCTCCGCCGCCCTCTGTTACCAGAAGAAGCCGGGTTCGCCACAACGAGGAGTGGCCACGCTGCTTCCGGGAGGGAAGAAAGCCATGTCTGGGTCAAAGGGCCTCCACTGCACGTGGCCATCCAGGAACCCGATGTTGCCACCTGTTGGAACGGTCTCCTTCTTGAGGTGGCTTGTCCGGTCATACACCTGGCTCTGGCCGAAGATCCCGCCGGGAACCATGACAAAGTTACGGCCATACTTGGTATTGGCATTGTTCGTTACGCCCATGGTGGAGTCGACCACCAGCTCACGGGCAGCCGCGTTCTTCTCTTGGACCGTCCTGAGCCAGATCTTCTGCTCCGTGTCCTGAGGATAGCGCTTGATATCCGGGCGGCCCCCGCCATTGAGCTGCAGGATATACTCGTACCCGGATACGATGAAGCTGCCGTCCCCGTGGTTGGTGAAGACCTTGCCGTTCCAGGACTGGTTGTTGAATTCCCAGAACATATCGTTGTGTTTCTGGTGCGTGGCGTTCGATGGGCAATAGAACATCTGCCGGGTCATGCCAGTCCTGAGCATGAAGTGCACCGTATTGATCGCCACGTCCTGGAACCAGCCACCCGCAGTGGTAGGCAAGGGCAGCCTGCCCCTATTCTCATCTGCATACATGGTCAGTGCCAGTACATGCTGGCGAACCCGCGTAGCACAGGACTTCTGCTTGGCCTGCTCCCTGACCCTCCCAAGGGCTGGAAGCAGCACACCCATGAGGATCGCGATGATGGCAATGACCACCAGCAGTTCGATCAACGTAAACGCTTTCTTTGCCATAAGTTGACACGCCTCCCTTGATGGCTCCAATGGTCCAAAGGCCCGATGGTAGCGTCCTGCGCGGGAAAAACTGAGTCCACAGCGAGTGTGCCGGCCCCCGTCCTTGAGCTTCCAGCACCCGATGGGGTCTGTAGAGGAAGGAACGTCAGGAGAGCTTTGAGCGCAGGAAGCCAGCGCAACGTCGCGCCGGACGCGGCGCACCCCCGACAATCCGGCCAATTCACCCGTCATACGGACTTGCATGGCTCTCCTCAAGTCCAACGTTCGGCGGCCCCCTCTTCGCGTGAACTCCACGGAACCACCATTCATAACAACACTTCTCAGGAGTGCCAAAAGTGATATAAAAAATGGCGTGCCGGCGATATTTTTCGTCCCGCCAGCACCGAAATCCATAGGTAGAGTTCCCGGGGCGATCGCCGTGCCGGCTCAGAATCCGGCACGGTGCGAATACCATCCGAGCACACCTGTCTTCCTCTAAACCAATGAAGGAACTAGGCTTGAGTCTGACTACCCGGCTCCCTGATCTCGCCCCCGGCTCGATCACGCCGTCTGCGGCTGGCTCCCGGTCGCAGGTGCGGGGCCGGCGGGTGAGGGTTTCCGCACCTCTCCGAAAGGCTTGAGGGACTCGGCGATCTGGTCCAACTGACTGTTGTAGACCTTGCTGAAGGCCAGGGTGGCAGGTCGCTGCAGCTCTGACGACTGAATCTCCAGGGTGTTGGTGAGTAGGCCCGTGCGGATCTCGATCTGGGCGCCGGTTGCGGCCAGACTGGCCACCTTGGGGCTACGGAAGAGGCGCAGCCGGACCAGGGAGAGCCCGGCCTTGGCACTAACCAGATAGCACAGCTCGTGTTTCTTGATCTTGCCGGTCTTGTGCAGAGGGAACACCCGCAGCAAGGGGCGAGCCTGGTCTACGGCAGCGGAGAGCCTGGTCTGGATATGGCCGGGTGGGGAGAAGTCCGTCTTGTGGAGCAGCTTGGAGATCAACGGCTCACCGTACATGACCCTGTAGTACTTGACCCTGCGGCGGGTCCAGTTGAAAATCGCCAGGCAGATGCAGAACAGGACGAGATTGAGCAGCAGCGCCAGGTAGGGGCTGAAGGCGTAGATGGTCGCGAGCATTGCAGTGACGACCTTGTTGGCTGCCTCAAAGGCGGCATCCAGGCCTGGGATGGGCGATACCCAAACGAGGAACTCGAAGAAATACTTGACCGTGTTGATGACGATGATGTTCGTGGCCGCAGCCATCAGCAGCAGCGTGTCGCGGGTGAGGCTGATGACGCCGGCCTGGTAGACGACCTGCTGCGACCCTGCGTCGTGGCCTGCGCCCGCCAGATAGATCACCACCCCGTACGAAATGATCCCCGCATAGGTTTCCACCTGATCGATCGCCTGCGAGAATCCTTTAGAGACCGCCGTCATCTTGGGTAGCGACGTCGCGATCGACAGGGCCAGGAAGACCACGAAGACCAGGACGTTGTTCAGCGCGGGATTGCCCATGAGGAAGTCATTCTTGGGCAGCACCCCCCTGCTGCACAGGATGGACGTGCCCGATAGGCACGTCAGGCCGAAGAATGGCGAGAGGGCGACCGGCGCAAGCGGCGCCAGGACCTGGATGGCGCTCGCCTTCTTGACGAGCTGGCCGCCTTTGGCCGTGTCGGTTGCCACAGCGTCCTTTGTGTAGCTGCCGTGCGCACGGGCAGCCGGCGGACAAAGTCCGACGGCCAGCACAAGGAGGACTGAGAGGATCAGGAGATCTCTACGCATCGTCGGCCCTTTCCTTTACAGAGAAGGCTCCCCGGTGCAGTGGCAAACCGCCCCGGCCCAAGCCGCATGGACACCGGTATTCTACTGTTGCCAGCGGCTGGGCTCAATGGCCTTCGCCCAGCCGCCCCTTCTCCCATTCTACGATTCGCCGCTTCGCCCATTCCCCCTTTCGTCCGCCCCCCGCCCCAGGGCCTTGCCTGCGAGAGGGCCTTGAGTACAATGCGAGTCATGGCCAACGGCCCGTGCATAGATCGAATCCTCCTGACGTCGGTGCTCAATGCAGTGACCGAGACGGTGGTCCTGATCCAGCCGGATGGAACCCTCCTGGCGATCAACGAAACCGCGGCGAAGAGACTGGGATCGAGCGTCGCCCAGATGGTGGGCCGCAATATCGGTGACTTCCTGCCTGCAGACGCGGCGGAACGCAGGTGGGCGGTCGTCAGACAAGTCATGGAGACGAGACAACCCGCGCAATTCGGAGACGCGCATTCAGGCAGGCACATCTTGAGCCACGTATGTCCCGCCGTGGACTCCGAGGGCCGCGCCACAGCCCTGGCCATCTACGCCGTGGACGTCACGGACCAGGAGGCCCTTCGCCGTTCGCAGGAGACGTACCGGCTGCTGGTGCAGCATGCGGGCGAGGGGATCCTCGTGGGACAGGACGGCAAGATCGTCTTCGCCAACCCCAAGCTGATCGAGATCGCCGGCTTTCCGGAGGAAGAGGTGCTCTCCAGGTCCTTCGTGGACCTCGTGCATCCGCAGGACCGGCAGATGGTCATGGAGCACCATCTCAGGAGGCAGAACGGCCAGGAGCCCTCAGCCATGTACAGGGCCAGGACCGTGGACAAGGCAGGCCGCACCAAGTGGGTGGAGGTCCACGCCGTTCAAATGACCTGGAACGGGAAACCGGCGAGCCTCGGCATGGTCACGGACGTGACCGAGCGAAGGCAGGCCGAACAGGCCCTTCGCGACAGCCAGGCTCGTCTGACCAGTGCTGTGAGTGCAGCATCACTCGGCACGTTCGACATGAACACCGTCACCCATGAGATCATCCTCGACGACAGGCTCCGGCAGATCAGCGGGATTCCCAAGGAGGCAGAACCCCGGGCATTCGAGTACTGGGAGGAGAACGTCCACCCCGATGACCGGGACATCGTGGTCGCCGCGAGGCAGAAGCTCGTGGACGGGCAATGCGATCATCTCTCCGTGGAGGTTCGGTTCAGACACCCTCAGAAAGGCTGGATATGGCTCAGCTACTATACCACCGTGATTGAGCGGGACAGCCGGGGCAGGTCGGTCAGGCATATCGGGGTCTTTCAGGATATCACGGACCGCAAGGTCGCAGAGCAGGCCCTTCGCCAGACCGAACAGCGGTTCCAATTGGCAGTCCGGGGCTCGAACGACGGCCTGTGGGACTGGCCCGACGTCACCCAAGAACAACAATGGTGGTCTCCCCGCTTCTATGAGCTGCTCGGGTACAAGGACGGCGAGATCGAGGCCAGCAGCTCGACCTGGCGATCCTTGGTCCATCCCGATGACTTGGAGCGAGTGCTGGCCGCTGTGGCCGCCGTCCGTGAGGCGGGCGAGCCCTTGGAGGTCGAGTACCGGCTTCGGACCAAGTCGGGCATGTACCGTTGGTTCTGTGGCCGCGGCGCGGTCTCCTCCAACCTGGAAGGCCGGCGGATGCGAATGTCGGGGTCCCTTCGCGACATCACGGATCTCCGCAAGGTCCAGACCGAGCGGTTGACTTACCAGTCACGCCTCAAGTCCCTGACCTCCCAGTTGGCCATGGCCGAGGAGAGCGAGCGCCGCCGCATCGCCATCGGCGTACACGACGACATCGGACAGAAGCTGGTGCTCGCCAAGCTGGAGCTCCAATCCCTCAGCCAGACCCCTCCTGATCCGGTTACGGCCCAGGCCCTAGGCCGGGTCTGTGACCTGATCGATCAGGCCATGCAGGACGCCCGATCGCTGGCCTTCGAGCTGAGCAATCCGGTCCTGTACGAGGTGGGGTTTTCCGCTGCGGTCGAATCGTGGTTGAGCCGACAGATGAAGGCCGGCATCGCCTGCGAATTCTCTTCAGAGATGGAGGGAGTCCGGCTGGACCAGAACACCTCAGTGGTCCTGTTCCAGGCCGTGCGTGAGGTCGTCACCAATGCGGTCAAGCATGCCCGCGCGAGCCAGCTCCAGGTCGAGATCCTCAGGCCCGACGGCGAGGTCCGCGTCATGGTGCGAGACAACGGGGTAGGGTTTGACCCGGCTATCCTGGATCGCTCGGGCGACCGTCAGGCCGGGCTGGGGCTGTTCAGCGTCATGGAGCGGCTGGAATACATCCAGGGCAGGGTTCAGATCTGTTCCGCACCGGGCCAAGGCACGACCGTGATCCTGGCCGCGCCCTTCAAGGCCGCGCCACCGCCCAGGCGCAGGGGCACAGGCAGCACATAGCTCACAGCCCATAGCTGATCGCTTGCTCAGTTGGGATTTGCGGAACGTCGACGGGTGGAGACCTGCTTCGTTGCAGCCGGCTCGTCGGATGGGGGCTGGGCGGCAGAGGGATCTGCAACCGCGGCCGGTACTGCCGCGGCTTGGCCAGGCCCGATCAGGCCTTCGACGGCCGCAAGCATGTCCTTCCGGTTGAACGGCTTGGAGATGCTGGCATCTGCGCCAAACTCCCGGGCCATCTCCAGGCAATGGCCTGCACCCACGCGGCCGCCGCCTGACATGGCCATGATCTTGAGCCCAGGGCGCTGCCGCCGAAGGGAAACAATGGTCTCGATCCCCTCTGTCTCGGGCATCAGGATATCCGTGATGACCAGGTCGGCCAGCACGGTTTCCAGCCGGCCCAGGGCCTCTGAGCCATCAGCGGCCTCCGCGACCGCGTAGCCGGCTTGTTCCAGAATCTGCATGAGAATCATCCTCAGATTCCGGTCGTCTTCTATCACAAGAATACTTGGCATGGGGCGGCTCTCTGTCCGATGATTCACTTGTCCTACAGTCAGTGTTCCCTTCGGCAAGCAGCCAGCTTTCCTTTACCTCTTCGTCCGCAATCGCGTCATTTCCCCTCCAGGGTCCGGTAACACAGGTCCGGACCCGGCAATCGTCCTGCTGCAGGGCCCATCACGCTACGCGTAGTCAAGCCCGGGGGCTGCATGGCCGAAGACGTAGGGTACCTCTTTAGGATCGATTCCAAGGTTGGAGAAGGCTATGAAGTCAGAGGGTCCGGTATCCACCACGCTGTCTCACGCCCGCCGTGATCTGCTGCGGGGCGACTCTGTTTTTGCCTTCCTGATCTTCATGGTCGTGGGCATCTTCCTGGTCAACGTCCTCGTCTCGGTGTGGCACAACATCGAATTCCAGAGGGACGTCAGGGAGAAGGCGGCCATCCAGGACGTCAAGTCGATCGGCGAGATGCTGGGCAAGACCAGCGAGGCCCTCTTGGCGGCCGGCGAGCTATCCCTGGTGCGGCGGACGGTCATGGAGGCAGGCCTTGAACATCGCTGGGCCTCCTGCAGCATCGTCCTGCCTGATGGCGGAATCCTGGCAGACTCGGATCCAACGCGGATCACCGTGGTGGAACTGCCCGCCTCATGGCAGGCCACGGTCCAGGCCTGCAGCGTCACCGTCAAGGATGGCGAGGCCCAGTTCGTCTTCCCCCTGGAGGTCCGGGGCAAGGGCAATGCCTGCCTTCGGATCGGCACGCGGATGGAGGCCCAGACTCGGTCTGACGTGCAATCCCAGACCACCCTGATGGCCATGGCCTGTCTGGCCCTGGCCACCATGCTCCTGGTGCACCGCCACGCACGGTTCAGGCTCAAGGCCATTGGCGCCATCCATGAGGCCTTGCTCGCCATCAAGGATGGCGAGTCCGACGTCCAGGCCCTTCGGCTCGACCCCCGTCTCGGACGCGAGGCCCAGGCCTGGAACTCCCTGCTCGGCCAGAGGGAAGGACAGCAGATCAACCAGGCCCTGGCCCAGGTCAAGGAGTCGCTACAGGACAAGACCGCGCCCAAGGGAGACCTGGCTATCGCATTTGATGCCCTGCCGCACGGACTGCTCCTGGTGGGCCAGGACGGCCGGCCGGAGTACGCCAACGGCGCGGCGGCTTCACTGCTGCAGACCGCCAGGGGCGAGCTGCTGCAGAAAGACCTGGCCTCGATCGTCCAGGACCCGCGGGTCCTCAACGCGATCCTTGCAGCGTCCAAGGACCCCACCGCCTCCAGGACGGTCATCGAGGTCGATCCCGAGGGAGGCGAGGCGTCCACCGTCCTTCGGTTCACCATCCGTCCCCTGGTTCGGGAGGACGGCCACATGGCCATGGTCCTGATCGACGACGTCACGCAACAAAAGGTGGCCGACGCGGCCAGAGAGGGCTTCCTGGCGAGGGCGGCCCATGAGCTTCGGACGCCCCTCACGAACATCCAGCTCTACACGGAGAGGGCCCTCGAAGACCGGGACAAGGACCTGGCCATGGTGGCCACGTGCCTCAACGTCGTCAGCGAGGAGTCGCGGCGGCTCGAACGGATCGTCGCCGAGATCCTGTCTATTGCCGAGATCGAGGCCGGCTCCTTCAGGCCCAAGCGAGATGACGTCCGGCTGGATCTGATCCTGCAGCAATTGAAAACGGATCATACACCCGCCGCGAAAGAGAAGAAGATCAAGCTGACCTTCGACGTGCCTCCCAAGGTGCCCGTCCTGTACGCAGACCGCGACAAGGTGGCGATGGCCCTGCACAACCTGGTGGGCAATGCCCTGAAGTACACGCCGGAAAAGGGCCAGGTTCGGGTGGTGCTTCGGGAGGAGCCCGATCAACTCCAGATCACCGTGTCGGACAACGGGATCGGGATCGGCCCCAAGGACCTGCCCCGGGTCTTCGACAAGTTCTACAGGGCCCAGGACGCGAGGGTCGCCACGATCAAGGGCACGGGACTGGGTCTCGCCATTGCCCGTGAGGTCATCCGGCTCCACGGGGGCGACATCACGGCCGAATCCAAACTGGACAACGGCAGCACCTTTACGCTGACCTTGCCCAAGACGCAGGAGGTAACCGCCAGTGAACCTTCCGATACAACAGTGCGGGGCGGTTAGTGTGGTCCGACCCACCGGCCCTCTGACGCGAGCGGAGGCCGAGGACTTCAAGCGACAGATGCTCGACCTGATCCAGAAGCGGTTTGGCAGGGTCGTCCTGGATGCCTCTGCCCTCTCCTACGTAGACAGCCCCGGCCTGGAGGCCCTCGTCGACCTGACCCAGCAACTGGCCCTCAGTGGCATGGGTCTGAAGCTGTGCGCCGCCAATGAAACCCTTCGGCAGGTCATCGAGCTGACGGGGCTGTGCTCGCAATTCGAGCAGTTCGACGACACCAACGCGGCCATCCGGAGCTTCCTATGACAGACCTACAATGCCAGCTCCGTTTGGGGGAGGCCCTCGTGGCCCAGGGGTTGATCCAGCAGGAGGACCTGGACCGGGCCCTGGCGAGCCAGAAAGGCACCGAACGGGTGCTGGGCGACATCCTGGTCGAGGAAGGGCTGATCAGCGATACGGTGATGCTCGAGACCCTGGCGTCCCAGCTCGACGTCCCCCACTGCCACCTGCGGCACGGTCTGATCGACTTCTCCCTGCTGGAGCTGATCGGGCAGGACGAGGCCGAGCGGCTCTGCGTTATGCCGATGTTCAAGGTCCATAACACCATGACCGTGGCCATGGCGGACCCCCAGTCGCTGCCCAAGATGGACCGGCTGCAGGCCCTCACGGGCTGCCAGATCCGGCCGGTGTTGGCGACGGCCGCCAACATCCGCGAATTCATCCACAAGGCCGGTGACGGGCCCACGGGGATCGATTCCTTCCTCGCCTCGCTCAGCGAGCAGGACGTGGAGGTCATCGACAAGGAATCCACGGATGACGGCCCAACGACGGACCTGGACCGCATGGTGGAAGGCAGCCCCATCATCAACCTGGTCAACAAGGTCCTCATGACCGCGATCAAGGATAGGGCCAGCGACATCCACATCGAGCCCGACAAGAAAGGAACCCGCATCCGGTACCGGATCGATGGCGTCCTTCGCGACCTGATGAAGCCGCCCACCGGGCTCCACGCCAGCATCGTCTCACGGATCAAGGTGACCGGCAAGATGGACATCGCCGAAAAGAGACTGCCCCAGGAGGGCCGGGTGCGGATCGTGGCCGAGGACCGGGAGATCGACCTGCGGGTCTCCAGCATGCCCACGCTGCTGGGAGAGAAGCTCGTCGTGCGTATCCTGGACAAGGCCAACCTCAAGGTGCGGCTGGAGCAGTTGGGATTCAGGACCGAGACCCTGGCCGCCTTCCTGAGGATGCTCCACCAGCCCTATGGTCTGGTCCTGGTGACCGGGCCGACGGGCAGCGGCAAGACGACGACCCTTTACTCCGCCCTGGATCTGCTGAGAAGTCCGGAGCGGAACATCGTGACCGTGGAGGACCCCGTGGAGTACCAGTTGGATCTGGTCAACCAGATCCAGACCCACGAGGCCATCGGGATGACGTTCGCCAGGGCCCTGCGGAGCATCCTGCGGCAAGACCCGGACGTGATCATGGTCGGCGAGATCCGGGACGAGGAGACGGCCCGCGTGGCCGTCCAGGCCGCGCTGACCGGCCACCTGGTCCTGGCCACCCTGCACACCAACGATGCGCCGGGCGCAGTGGCCAGGCTCCTGGACATGGGCATCGAGGCCTATCTCCTGTCCAGCGCCCTCAACGGCGTCGTGGCCCAGCGTCTGGCCAGGACGGTCTGCCCGGAGTGCGCTACCAAGTACGTGCCCGAGGAGGCGTCGCTTCGGGACGCGGGATTGCTCAACAGGCCGGACCTGATCTTCCGCAAAGGAGTCGGATGCAAGGCCTGCCACAACTCGGGCTTCAAAGGCCGCGCCGGGATCTACGCGGTGATGGAGGTGACTCCTGATCTGCGGCCTCTGATCCATCATGGTGCGGCCTCACACGAGCTGAAGGCCCACCTGCATCAACGGGGAGTCCTCTCGCTCCGCCAAGAAGGCACACACCTGGCCCTGGACGGCCGCACCAGCCTGGAAGAGGTCCTGGCCGTCACCCACAGCGAGGACGTGGAGGATGGCGCACCCGCCAGCAGGAAACCGGCAGGAGGTCGATCGTGAAGCTCAGCTACACCGCCTATGACAACGGAGGCCAGAGCCGGGCCGGAACCATCGACTGCCCAGACATGCTGGCAGCCACGGAGACCCTGCGGCGTCAGGGGCTGTACGTGGCGAATATCGCGGAGGCGACCGAGGCGTCCGGTGGCACGAGTTCCGCTGCCGGCCATCATCGCCGGGCCAGGGGGCACAAACTCCAGCACATTGCGGTCTTCACCCGGCAATTGGCGGTCCTTCTGGCGACCGGCACGCCCCTGGTCGAGGCCCTGGGCGCCCTGGAACGACAGGCCAAAGCCGGGTCCTGGCGAGACACCGTCGTGGCCTTGCGGGACCGGATCGAGGACGGCGCCTCTCTCTCCCAGGCCATGCAGGCCGATCCCGGCTCGTTTGATCCCGTCTACACGGCCCTGGTCTCTGCCGGTGAATCCAGCGGCCAGTTGGCCACCATGCTGGAGCGGCTGGCAGGTCTCAAGCAGAAGCAGCTCCACCTGAGAAACGCCATTATGGGAGCCATGATCTATCCCTGCCTGCTCCTGACGGTGGTCGGGCCCGTCTTCTGCAATGCTGCTGGTCTTCATCGTGCCGCGGTTCGCGATGCTGTTCCAGAGCCTTGATGTCCCGCTGCCGCCCAGCACAAAGGTGCTCGTGTGGTGCAGCACCGCCTTCAGGGCCGCCTGGCCCTTCCTCCTGGTCCTTGTGGGTGTGGCGGTCACGGCCGTGGTCCGGTTCCTGCGACATCCCCGCCGGACGCCAGTTCCGCGACACGCTGCTGGTGAGGCTGCCCTACGTCGGCCCCATCACCCAGAGTATTGCCACGGCCCGCATCGTACGGCTGCTCAGTGTGCTGCTCTCGGGCCACGTGCCGGTCCTGGAGGCCCTGCGCCTGATGGAGCCTGCAGCCGGCAACCTCCACTACTCGAGGTTGCTGGCCAAGGCCCAAGACCACGTGTCCAAGGGAGAGCCCCTGAGCCTGGCCTTCAACGATGCCCGGCTGATCAGCCCGTCGGTCTACGAAGCGGTCCGCAGCGGCGAGCAGAACGGCCAGGTCGATCGGCTCATGCTGAACATGGCGGATTTCCTGGATGATGAGAACGAGATCACCATCCGGTCCCTCACCAGCATCCTGGAGCCCGTGATCCTGATCGCTATGGGCCTGGTGGTGGGCCTGGTGGCGGTGAGCATGTTCATGCCCTTGTTTGATCTGACCGCGATGACGGGTCGAGGAGGTTCCTGATGCGGTGGGCGAGACATACGGCAATCGGCATCGACATCGGCAACCGGACCCTCAAGGCCGCCCAGCTTTCGTTTCGGGGCCACGGCCTCCGCGTCTCTGCCCTGGCCATCTGTCCGCGGGTCAGGCCGGACGGGCCGGTCGAGCAGGAAGAGCTCAGGCACATCCAGCAGGTCCTCAGAAGACAGGGATTCTCCGGCTCGAAGGTGGTCCTGGCCGTGGCGGATGGCCAACTGCTCCGCGGCATCCTTCAACTGCCGTCCACTGTCCCGGCTGCGGCGGTCAGCCAGATGGCCCGCATGGAGCTGGCCCGCATACACCACATCGAACCGCAGGGCTTTGAACTGGTCTGCTGGGCCCCCACCGCCTCCCAGGAGTCTGGCCGCTCGAATGCCCAGACCGTGGCGGTGGCCTGTCCGCACGCCGTGGCGCAGCCGCTGCTGGAGGAGTTCGAACGGGCCGGGCTGGACGTGATCGCCCTCGACGCCCGGACCGCCGCCGCAGCCCGTGCCTGTCGGACGCTGGCGGCCCCCGGCCGCGAGGTCACGGCGATCCTGGACCTGG
>CAWHBY010000002.1:0-3859400 GCA_963827855.1 uncultured Phycisphaerae bacterium | reverse complement strand
GCATCATCCTCACCGGCGCTGTCGAAGGCTACCGTGCCTTCTATCTCGTCGAGCTTCCAGCACGCCACCAAAGCCGGATTGGAGATTTCCTGACCCCAGTACTGCATCAGGAGCTCCAAGTCCTTGTCATCGACTGTACCATCGCCGAAAGGCCTCGGGGCGATATCCGTGACCGAGTCGTCCGTACCCCAGGACTCGATGAGTCTCAGGAGGTCCTCGATATCCACCACCTCATCGCCGTTGAAGTCCACCACGAGCGGATTGGGGGTGTACTCTTCTACGGTCGAAAGCACGTCATTAAAAAGTGTTATGGTTCCCCCCATGACGTAGATCTTGTCGTTCAACGCCGCAGTGGACAGGGCGCCTCTGGCGGTAGGCATATCCGGCAGTGTTCGCCACGTATCCGTCACAGGATCGTACTCCTCCACGTTCGCCTTCGGAGGACCGAAATCGCCTCCGATGAGGTAGATTCTCCCATCGGCCTCACTGGCGGACAGCCAGGATCTGGCCGTGGGCGCATCGGCCCTCTGTTCCCAGGTGTTGGTGGCCGGGTCATACGCATAGACAGCCCGGCTCGCTGTCCCTGTCTGCCACGAGCCCCCGATGACATAGATCTTGCCGTCCACCACACTGGCGGCATGAAGATACCTGGGTTCGGGTAGATCAGCTTTCCGCGTCCACGTATCCGTTGCGGGGTCATATTCCTCCACGGCCTTGAAAGCAGGCCCGGATGTATCCATCGCGCCTCCGACGGCGTAGATCCTTCCATTGACCACGGTCGTGGTGAGAAATCCCCTGGCTGTTGGCATCTCGGCCTTTCTCGTCCAGGTGTCCGTCTTCGGATCGTATTCTTCCACCGTCCGGGCACCCAACGGCACGCCTCCAATCGCGTAGATTTTGCCGTTCACAGCGCTGACGCCCAACCCCGCTCGTGGGGTTGGCATGGCGGTCTTCCTCGTCCAAATGTTGGTCCGCGGATCATATGCCTCCAGCGCCGAGATCCCGACGTGCGGCGCTGGGGCTCCTCCAACGGCGTAGATCTTCCCCTCCACCCCGCAGGTGCTCAGCAACATCCTCGGGGTTGGCATATCCGCCCGTTCAAGCCATATGCCTTCTGCTGCTGGGCTCGGAGAGCCCGAAGCCAACATCACGATCACAATTGACAACACTACAAAGCCGTGGACGTCTGATTCCCGCGTTTTCATCCTATTCTCCTTTGCAGATCGCTGCTGTATGGAAACACCAAGACGGCACCAGCACTTCGCTGCCATTGCACTGGCCAAGCTGTCCCTATTTCCGTAACGAATCACGGATCCTGCGTGAATTCTTGAAGAATCCGGGCAGATCCGGCCTGTAATCCTCGTGGGGCCCCGATATGGCAAGACAAACCGATTTACCCGTTGTCGATGGAGAAAGGGACGGTATGATGGAGACGGGTCGGCCAGCCGCTGAACCCCGGCCCCTTGACTGGGAGGTCTGGAGAAATGGCACACTGTGATCGCACAGACATGGGCGGAGCCAGGGAGACATTCCTTACCACCCATTGGTCGCTTATCGAAGGTGTCAAAGAGCACCAAGACAAGGACCGGGCCCTGATCGGGTTGCTCTTGGAGCGATACTGGAAACCGGTCTATTGCTTTCTCCGCCGCAAAGGATTTCACAATGAACAGGCCAAGGATTTGACCCAGGGCTTCTTTCACGAAGTGGTGCTCAATCGTCGTCTCGTGGAGCGGGCCGATCAATCGAAAGGCCGCTTTCGCACGTTTCTGCTCCATGCCTTGAGTCAGTATCTTGCGGATGAGCAACGAAAAGAAACGGCTCAAAAACGCATTCCCGCGGCCAAGCTGGTCCCGTTGGACGACAGCCGCCTGCCTGAATTGCCGGAAGAGGTCAGCCAACTTGACCCGGACCAATGTTTTGACTATGCCTGGAAGGCCGACTTGCTGGAACGGGCCTTGTCCGAGCTGAAGCAGTGGTATTTCGCACGTGGCATGGATACACACTGGCACCTCTTTCGAGACCGCCTGCTGCGACCCAGCATGGAAGGATTGGAAGCCCCTTCTCTGGCTCGGCTATGTGAACAGTATGGAATAGAGACGGAGACCAAGGCCTCCAACATGCTCGGCACCGTCAAGAGGCAGTTCCAGACGGTATTGACCAAACAGGTGCGTCAGACGGTCCTCTCCGGGGAGGCGGCAGAGGAGGAATTGGGCGAAATGTTCAGATTCCTGAAGAAAGAAAGCAGGGAATAACGCTTCCTTACGGATATGCGTGCGACGGGAATGCTCCTATCCGGTGATAGCCGATGAAAGACGACGATTCCGTATTTGGCGTCCCCCCCGAAGGGTTTGACCGCCTCATCTTCGAGGCGTGGCAGAATCCCGAGGTGGATCAGCAAGACCAGCCGACCCTTCCTGCCCAGATACTCCTGGAGCAGCCCGGCGGCCAGATCGGCCGGTACAAGCTCCTGAGCATTCTCGGCGAGGGGGGCATGGGGATCGTCTATCTCGCCGAGCAGGAGCGGCCGGTGAAACGGCACGTTGCGCTGAAGGTCATCAAACCCGGAATGGATTCAAAGCGCGTACTGGCCCGCTTCGAGGCCGAGCAGCAGGCCCTGGCCTTGATGGAGCACCCTCATGTCGCCCGCGTCCACGATGCCGGTTTGACCCCGAGTGGACGGCCATACTTCGTGATGGAGTATGTCAAAGGCGTTCCCATCACCGAGTACTGCGACAAGCACAGACTGACCGTTGACGAGCGGCTGCAACTATTCCTGCATGTTTGCGAGGCAGTTCAATATGCGCACCAGAAAGGCGTGATTCACCGAGACCTGAAGCCCTCCAACATCCTCGTGACGGTCGAAGATGCACAGGCCACTCCCAAAGTCATTGACTTCGGCGTCGCACGGGCCATCAGCCAGCCCTTGACCGAGCGGACGCTCCACACCGAACTGGGTCAGCTTGTCGGTACGCCCGAATACATGAGCCCGGAGCAGGCGGACCTGGGCAACCAGGATATTGACACTCGGACGGACGTCTATTCTCTGGGTGTCGTCCTATACGAACTCATCGCCGGCGTATTACCTTTCGACCCTCACGCGCTCCGGGAACAGGGTATCGATGGCGTGCGAAAAGTCATCTGCGAGCAAGACCCCCAGACACCAAGCACGAAGCTGAGCCGAACCGGGATGGAGGAATCGGTCCGGTCGGCCCAACAGAGAAGAATGAACCTCAGACAACTGCAACGGACTCTGCGCGGTGACTTGGATTGGATCACTCTCAGGGCGATGGAGAAAGATCGCACGCGTCGCTATTGCTCCGCCGGGGAACTCGCCGCGGATATTTTGCGGTATTTGAACCATGAGACGGTCACCGCGGGTCGGCCTGGTCTGGTTTACACGGCCCGCAAATTTGTCTGTCGCCATCGAGCTTTGGTCAGCGGGGTTGCGGCTGTCCTAACGGTCCTATTGGCCGGCCTCATCGTGTCGCTGGTTTTCGCTTTCCGGGCTCAGCGTGCCCGCGACGAGGCTACTGCCGTAGCCGAATTCCTGCAGGAGGACGTTTTTGGTGACATTCGATGGCTGGGATCTTGGGGGCCAGCAGATCACGATCGGAGACTTTCTCGATGCTGCCTCGAAGAGAGTGCCGGGCAAATTCTAGCGATACGCCGTTGCAGGAGGCATCGGTCCGAAAGACGCTCGGAGCTCTCTATCTCAAAGTGAATCGTTTCCATGATGCGGAACTCCACCTGAGGCGGTCCCTTGACATCTTCACACGCGAGTTGGGCAGGCAGGATCGGCACACGCTCGAGGTGGTGGACCAGTTGGGCCAGATGTACTGGCACCAATGGCAGTACGATGAGGCAGAACGATACCTGTCGGAATCCCTGCAGCACAAGCGCCGCTTTCTGGGTTCAGAGCATCCCGACACCTTGCAGACGATGGGTTGGCTGGGTTGGGCCTGTTATGGCAATGGAGAGGCGAAGCGGGCCGTGTCGCTTCTGGCGGAGGCCTACGAGACCGCCCGACGCACGCGGGGGGACAGGGACAGGATCACTTTGGAGTGCATGTTCTACTACGGGACCGCCCGTTGTTTCACGGCCAGGATGCCGACGCCGAGCGGATCTGGAAGACGCCTTGAGACTGTCCCAGGGAGTGCTCAAACCGGCCCATCCGTGGGTGGCGTATCCGACCGCTCTGCTGGGTCGGCTGTACAGCCGAAAGGGCCGATACGAAGATGCCAACAGAGCTTCTCAACAACGCCTTGGCCGTCTCACGAGACGCTTGGGGTGAAGTCAGCGGAGGTACGTTTCACAACATCGTTGCGCTGGCGGAGAACTATGCCCGCCAGGGACTGACGGCCGACGCTGAAACGCTGCTCTCGATTCGGTGCGCAGAGACGAACAAGCGGCCGGCTCACAGCGGCCGGTCACCGTCCCAATCCTGACCTATCTCAGCTCCTTCTACCTGTGGCAGAAACGGTATGACGAGGCTGAACACTGGCTGAACAAAGTACGCTAACGGTCAGTCTGGAATCCTATGGCGAGAAACACGCCTTCACCTGGTTGTCCCGGATCGAGCTGGCAACGGTGTACCAGGAGCAAGGTCGATACGAGGAGGCCGACAAGCAACTGGCCAATGCGGCGGACTTGACCGCCACTACCGCCGAGGTGGCCGTCACCAGCAAGACGATACGCACCGCCGATATCATGCATCACCTCGCGGCCTTGCGTCAGAGGCAAGGCCGGTACGCAGAAGCAGAGAAGCTTCATCTCAAGACACTGGAGATCCGACGCAGCGAGCTTGTGGAGAACCATCCGCACACGTTAGGCACGACAAGAGGCCTGATCGCACTGTACACGGCTTGGGGCAAGCCCCAGGAGGTCCACAAGTGGCTCGCTGAACTGAGAACGGCGCACGCCCGTCAAGCGGCGGCGCACCAGCACTCACCCACGGTTACCGCAAGCATCCGCTATGACCCTGCGACCGAAGCATATACGCTGGTGGCGCCTGCGGCCCCTCCCTGGATGATTGAGAAGGAGCTCAACTTCAGCTACCCCGAACCCAGCTCCGAGATGTGGCATGTGTGTGACGATCTGCAATTTGCCTATAAGGCGCTGCAGGGCGATGGTTCAATCACCGCCAGGGTCGAAAGTGTTGTTCCCGCCCACTACGGGACCCAGGTAGGCGTAATGATCCGCGACACCCTCGATCCCACTGCACCGCACGCGGCCCTCATCGTCACGCCTTTGGGCGAGGTCGTCTTGCAGGCTCGCACCGCGGCCCTCGCGGCCACTCGTTACATCAGCGGCGGGCTCGAGCGCATCAAGTTTCCGTACTGGCTGCGGCTCACGCGCACGGGCAACCTCCTGACGGCACAGCATTCGCACGACGGCGTGAACTGGGAATGCATTCAGGACAACAGACTGGGCCAACGTGCGTTGATCGAAGTCCCTATGGGCGAAACAACCTACATCGGCCTTGGATTTACTTCGCTGGACCAATCCCGTATCACGGAAACCCGAGTCTGCGACGTCACAATCTTGGGGGCGGCAAGCCCGCCAGGTCCTTTCGATGAGCTCCAGTACATAGGCCTCCGACATCCCTCTTCTGCGGCCGATCCTGGCAACAGATGATCTTGCGGTGTCCGCTACGGTTGGACGATCCGGTTGTAGATTCGCACATCGTCGAGCAGACCGGACCAGAACAAGGGAGCGGCCGGCAGTAAATGAGCAGGGGTTGCGAGCCATTCTCGCAACCCCCGAAGGACACCAATGGATACCAGGCGACATCGACCTACTGCTGCCCAGGGCCGGGCATCGGGGTCGGCGTGCAGGGCGGCATCAGGTTGATGCGACGTAAGAGGCCGGTGAAGGGCGCGCAGAAGACCGGTTCCTGGCCTTCGTCCGGCAGACCATCGTCGTTCAAATCCTGGTCCGGCAGGTCCCCGAGCATGTGCCCCGGATGCTCGATCGCGCTGTAGAAACTGACGGTGCCTTCGCATTTGATGGTGTCGGCATCGATCCACTTGTCCGTCTCGTTCATGACCCAGATCCAGGTCACGATGTCGCACGGCTGGTTCTTCTTGGTGGAATAGAGGACGGCGGTCGAGCGGCACTCGTCGGGAGCCGTGCGGATCGCCGAGCCAGACCATTGCGACATAGGCCTCGGCATCGGGGAACAGACCGTTGGCGGTGGGGTCCATGTTGACGGGCCCTCCGACCCAGGAATACCGCCCCGTGCGCGGATCTTCCGGACTGGCGACCAAGGTCCCCACCACGCCGGACGGCCACTGCCGGCGAGGTCATGTTCCACGCGCCCTCGGGCGAATAGACCTCCATCGGCTGTGGCGGCCAACCGTCGCCGGCGAAGACGGTCCAGCCGGTGGTCAGTGCCACCGCCACGACAGCGGCAGCCGATACCGCGAGAATTCTCTTCTTTCTGTTCATGAGAGTACCTCCTTTGCAGAATAGTTGGTTCGATTGGGCCAAATCGCACCGCCCGTACTTGTACCCACCTGGCTATTTCGAGGCCGGTTGCACGGCCCGGGAGTAGATCCGCACATCATCGATCAGGCCGGACCAGAAGGTGCCGGGCGCCAAGCGTCTTGCCGGCGCCGATGTTCAGGCCGCCGTGAGATGCCGCCAGACTGGTCTGTGTGTCTTGCGCGACCTCGACACTCATCGACGTAGAGAATGCGGTTTGTGCCGTCCCAGACGAAACCTACGCGGTGCCAGGCACCGTCTGTGATGATGCGCTGCGGAAGTCAGCGCGGACTGTGCGACCTGCTTGCTTCAGCTCCGTCGTCAACGTGCCCCTCGGGACGCTCGACCATCAGCCAGTTGGCCCCGCCGTCCTGGGAGAGAAGGACCTGCCCGGGAGCGCCGCCCTTGACCCAGGCAAAGACGCTGAACGGACCCGCGTGCCGGGTCGAGTACAAATGCAGTCCTCGCATAGTCGTCGCTGCCGTCAAGCTGCAGAGCCCCGCCGACCCTGCCTCCCGTCGGCTGCCAGAGCGGGGTCGCCGATGCAGGGTGCCATCGTGGTCGCCGTGCACTGTCGTCGGCGATCAGACCCTCGGTTCTCGTCCAGCTTCCAGTGAGCCACGAGTGCGGATCGTTGACCTCCTGCCCCCAGTAGCTCATCAGGACCTCCAGGTCTGCTCGCATCGATGATGCCATCGCCAAAAGGCGTTGGCGCGATGTCTACGGTCGGGTCGTCCTGCCCCCAGGATTCGATGAGTCGCAACAGATCGCTGATATCCACAAAGCCATTGCCGTCGAAGTCGACGGGTGGCCCGCTGACCGTCAATTCGTACGCGGTCGACAACGCCGGGCACGGGTGGGGCTTGTCCGTTCCTCCGAGAACATAGATCCGCCCGTTCACCGTACTGGCCGAATGGCACGCTCGGGGTTCAGGCATATCGGTTTCAGTTGTCCAGGTGTTCGTTATTGGATCGTATCGCTCGACAGTGGCATACGCATAGAGATTGCTCTTTTCCCATCCGCCCAATCGCGTAGATCCGGCCTGCCAGCACACAGGTGGAGAGGTTTCGCCTGGCGGTCGGCATGGGCGCCCTGCGCGTCCACGTGTCGGTCGCTGGATCGTATACCTCCACGACGGCCACACCGGGCGCCAGGGTACTGCCGCCGATGGCGTAGATTCGCCCATCCACGACGCTGGCGGACAAGGAGAACCTCGGCGTCGGCATGTCTGCCTTTCTCGTCCACGTGTCGGTCGCTGGGTCATACTCTTCGACCGTCGCTAGGCCTACGAGATTGGTCTGGGTCAGCACACCTCCGATGGCGTACACCTTGCCGCCCACGGCAGCGGTGGCGACGGCCCCTCTCGGCGTAGGCATGGGGGCCCTCTTTGTCCATGTATCCGTGGCAGGATCGTACTCCTCCACAGCGGAAAGACTCGCGAAGGCTCCCGGTGACGCCTCCAATGGCGTAGATCTTTCCGTTCACGACGCTCGACGAGAGGACAACCCGTCCCGTCGGGATGCTCGCCTTCTGCGACCAGGAATCCGTCGCCGGGTTGTAGGCCTCGACGGGAAGGATCATCTCAGAGCCGGGCTCGCTGGCTACACCGCCGATCACATAGATGATCCCGTCCACGACGCTGGCGGAATGCACCCAACGAGCCGTCGGCATCTCGGCTTTGAGGGTCCAGTTGTCTGCAGTCGCAGGCGTTGGGCTGCCGCCGGATACGACAACAGCAATAATGGCCACGGCCAACAAAGACGTGACCTCATAGCTATGCGACGATTTCATTCTGCACCATCCTTTCCCCTGTCTTTGCACAAGCAGTCATCAGAACGCCGTTTGGGCCGCCTTATCTCCCCACGGCCTCTATGGACCCATCCGGGCCGGAATGTCGATCCTGCGCAGATTCCTGAAGTATTTTCCTCGCGATGTCCCAGTGTGGGAGTCACCAGTGCATAACAAGGGCTACTCAGGCTTGGATTGCTCGATGCGATCCGCTATGATGACCTTCGGCAGAGTCAGACAGGCGTTCGTACCACCTTTTCAGTCACATTGGCGGTGCAATGATGATGGGGCGTCGTGACCAGACAGACATGGGAGGCCTGAGAGAGACATTTCTGACCACACACTGGTCCCTCATCGAAGGCATCCAGTCGGGTGGCGACCGGGACCGTGCCTTGATCGGCCTGCTGCTCGATAGATACTGGAAGCCTGTCTACTGTTACCTGCGGCGTAAAGGCTGTGACAATGAGCAAGCCAAGGACCTGACTCAAGGCTTTTTCCATGAGGTCGTCCTGAATCGGCATCTGGTTGACCGGGCTGATCCATCCGAAGGCTGCTTTCGTGCGTTGCTGCTGCATGCTCTGAACCAGTACCTGATCGACGAAAGACGCAAAGAAGCAGTTGGGAAACGGATTCCCAAAGACAAGCTTGTCCCGTTGGATATGGTGGACCCGCCCGACTTGCCCCAGGCTGTGTGCGAGCAGGAGCCGGAGGACGGTTTCAACCACGCCTGGAAGGCGGCCTTGCTCGATCAGACCCTGTCAGAGGTGGAGAGACAGTGCCTGGAGCAGGGGATGGAGACCCACTGGTATGCCTTTCGGGACCGCGTCGTGCAGCCAGCCTTGGACAACGTCAAACCGCCGGGACTGCCGGAGATCTGCAGCCGGTATGGCATCGAGGATGAGAGCAAGGCCTCCAATATGATCATCACCGTCAAGAGGCGTTTCCAGGCGGCTCTCCAAAGGAATCTGCGGATCACGATTGCGTCGGAGGAAGGCTTGGCGGAAGAATTGCGTGAGATGCTCCGATTTCTTCCGCCCGGCGCGCAGGATTCCAGAGACGCTTCGGATACATGACAGATTGAGGACTATTTGATCCTCGGCCGTGATTCTGAACATTAGCCAAGGGTAGCCGGCAACTGGCCCGTGAGTAGCCAAGCATGACGAACCCATCGACATCTGGAAAGACTCCCGAGGGGCTGGCCCGCCTCATGGCCATTGGCCTGCAGGCCCCGAGTTCCAGTCCCACCGTCGCCCTGAGTGAGTTCCTGGAGCGTCCTGGCAGCCAGATTGGCCGCTACCGGTTGCTGTCGGTACTCGGCGAGGGCGGCATGGGGATCGTCTACCTGGCCGAGCAGCGGGAGCCCGTCAAGCGGGAGGTGGCCCTGAAGGTTATCAAGCCGGGGATGGATTCCCAGCGGGTGATCGCCCGCTTCGAGGCCGAGCAGCAGGCGCTGGCCCTGATGGAGCACCCGCATATTGCCCGCGTCTACGATGCCGGACTGGCCCCCAGCGGGAGACCTTTCTTCGTGATGGAGTATGTCCGGGGCATCCCCATCACCGAACACTGCGACAAGTACCGGCTGCAGATTGACGAGCGGTTGCGTCTGTTCCTGCACGTCTGCGCGGCCGTCCAGCACGCCCATCACAAGGGGATCATCCATCGCGACCTCAAACCGTCCAATATCCTCGTCGTGATCCAGGACGAGGAGATGATCCCCAAGGTCATCGACTTCGGGGTCGCCCGTGCCATCAGCCAGCCCTTGACCGAACGGACCTTGTATACCGAGCAGGGGCAACTGATCGGAACACCCGAGTACATGAGTCCCGAGCAGGCAGACTTGAGCAATCAGGATATCGACACGCGAACGGACATCTACTCTCTCGGCATTGTGCTCTATGAGTTGCTCACCGGGGTGTTGCCCTTTGATCCCAAGGCATTTCGCGGAGGCAGCATCGACCACATCCGTAAGATCATCTGTGAGGATGATCCAAAGACCCCGAGCACGCAACTGGCCAGAACCTCGATGGAGGAATCGACCGAGTCCGCTCGACGGCGACAAACGGATCTTCGGACCCTGCGTCGCAGACTCCAGGGTGACTTGGATTGGATCACACTCAAGGCCTTGGACAAGGATCGGATACGGCGGTATCAAACGGCGCATGCCTTGGCCGAGGACATTGAGCGGCACCTGAACAATGAGCCCGTATCCGCCGGGCGGCCCGGAACGCTCTATCGGTTCCAGAAGCTGGTGCGGCGAAACAAGGTGGTCCTGAACGCAGCGGCCGTTGTGCTAACGGTGCTCGGCGTGGTCGCCCTTCTCGCCGCAGGGTACGTCCACCGCGAGGCCAGGATCCGCCGGGCCCGGGAAGAACTGCTCCCGAAGATCGACCGGCTCATCGAAGGTGGGCGGGACAACTATGTCGAAGCGTACAAGCTCGCGACGGAGGCCCAGAAATATCTACCGCGTGACCCTAGACTCAGCGAATGGGTGTCGAAGACTACCATCCAGTTCTCTATCCTGACGGAGCCCCCAGGCGCTAAGGTGTTCATGAGGGAATACAAGACCCCTGAGAGCCAGTGGGAATACCTGGGTGTCTCGCCGATCGAAAAGAAGCGATTTCCCCTCGGGTTCTTCCGATGGAAAATGGAAAAGGAAGGCTACGAAACGACCTTGGCCGCCGCTTGTACGTTTGAGCAGACAGCAGATGGCACGCTAGTCCCAAAGAACCTTGTAAGATCGCTGGACAAGACAGGGACCGTCCCTCCCGGCATGGTACGCGTCCCAGGGCAGGACGACATCGGCGACTTCCTCATAGACAGGTATGAAGTGACCAACCGGCAATTCAAGGAATTTGTGACCAAGGGCGGGTATCAGAAAAGACAGTATTGGAGAAACGAGTTTGTCAAAGATGGAGAACCGCTGACGTGGGAAGACGCGGTCCGAGAGTTCGTGGACGCCACGGGAAAGCCCGGTCCGGCCACCTGGAAAGCCGGAGATATTCCCGAGGGCCAGGAGGACTACCCGGTATGCGGAGTCAGTTGGCATGAAGCCGCGGCCTATGGGGAATTCGTCGGCCGGAGTCTCCCCACCGTCACACACTGGGGCATCGCGAAGAGCGAGATATCCGATGCGTTATTGACCAGGGGATTCTATCCGCTGCTGGCGAAAATGAGCAACTTCGATGGCATGGGGCCGGCGCCGGTGGGGACCCATGCCGGAATGACGGGCTATGGGACTTATGACATGGCCGGGAATGTGCGCGAGTGGTGCTGGAACGAGACCCCCAATGGCCGCGTGGTCCGGGGCGGCGCCTGGAACGACGCCACCTACATGTTCCTCAACCGGAGCCAGGCGTTGCCCTTCGACCGCTCCCCCAAGAACGGGTTCCGGTGCGTGCTCCTGCTGGAGCCGGAGAAGGTCCCCAAGTCGTGCTTCGAGCCACTCAAACCGGCAGAGTACCCGAACTTCTACAGGCTCCAGCCCGTCCCCGATCCGGTCTTCCAAGTGTATCGGGAGCAGTTCTCCTACGACAAGACCGAACTGGCGGATGCCTTCGAGTGGAAGAAGGACAGTTCGAGAGATTGGACGCAGGAGAAGATCTCGTTCAACGCCGCCTATGACAACGAGCGCGTGATCGCCTATCTCTTCCTACCGAAAAGAGGCGTCCCGCCCTACCAGACGGTGATCTACTTTCCTGGCTCAAGTTCGAAGGCGCAGACCCTCAGCACCAATCTGGACACGCACGGCCAGGTCACGGGGTCCCTTCTTCCTCTGGTCAAGAGCGGGCGTGCCGTCCTCTACCCGGTCTACAAAGGGACGTTCGAACGAGGCGGTGGTGAGCCGCAGCCAAACATGGACACATACCAGTACACGGAGTATTTCGTCAAGGTGGTGAAGGACTTCCGGAGGTGCGTCGATTACCTCCAGACCCGGCGGGACATCCACGGGCAGAAGCTGGCCTATTTTGGCTTTAGTTGGGGAGGGAGGTATGGGGCCATCATCCCCGCGGTGGAGGAACGCCTCGCCGCCAGCGTCCTCCGGGTCGGTGGCCTGAGTGAGGTGGGGCGGCCCGAGGTCAATGCGATCAACTACGTGGGCCGGGTCAGGCTGCCTACGCTGATGCTCAACGGAAGATACGACTTGGATTTCCCTTACGAGTTGACCGTAAAACCGATGTTCGATCTCCTGGGAACACCGCCCGACCAGAAGGAACTGAAGCTCTACGACGCAGATCATGGTCTCCCTGACGAAGAGGTCGTCAAGGAGACTCTGGCGTGGCTTGATCGCTATCTGGGCCCGGTCAAGTGAGCCGGCTTTGGCTCCCCTGGGAGAGCGCACAGCCGGCGTGACGGATTGCCTACGGCGGAGGAAGTCCGTACGGGTCGGAGTGATGATCACGTCAGGCGGCAGGATGAGGATCCCGAGCGGACCCTCGATGCTGGCAGGCCCCTGCATGAGGTCGGCAGCCACATCGGCGGCTGCAAGCCGCTGAGCATCTTGGGCGAAGGCGGCTTCGGGATGGTCTACTTAGCCGGCAACTCTCGCGACGGTACTAGGACCGCCGCGGCCGGTATCTCTCAGGTCACAACTACTGGCGACGTGAGCCCGCCCGGCCCCTTCACCGAATCTCAGGACATCCCCTCCCAACCTTCGCCCTCGACAGATGCTGGGCAGCAGACCAAGTAGGATCACACCCAGTCCGCCACCGGGAGCTGGCTTATGGCCTGACGTAGTGCCGGATCCACATTGGTGTATACGTCGTTGGTGATCCGCATGGCCTGTATGTCGCCGCGACGAAGGCCTGTCGTGACTGCCAGCAGTATCCGCAATCGCAAAGTCGGGCAGTCGCGGGCCGCGGTAATCAGGGCCTTGACCTGCTGTGGGGACAGGGCCTGCACAGGCTTCTGTTGGACCTTTACCCTTTTCACTACCAGATCAGGCGCGACGTAGCGGTTCTTCGCCGCCCAGTTGAGGAACGCCCCAAGGTTCCTGATGTCCTTGTTCAGGGTGTTCTTCCCGACCTCTTTGCCTCGTTCAAGGACGAACTTGTCCAGAACCTGTTGGGTGATCTGCCGCGATGAACAGGCCCCGACCAGCCGCTCGACATGTCTCAAGGTCAGCCGCGTCTCGTAGATTGATGCCTCCTGAAGGCCATCCACCTGTTTGGCCTTACGATACTCCTCGACGAGTTGATGCCAGTCTGAGTCCACAATGCCGGTGAACACGTCTGAATTGAGTTGGGCATACTTCATGTTGCGGAAGTGCTCAGCGAGGGTCTTACTCGGCAGGGCCTTGGCCCTTCGCTTGCCGCCTTCATACCACCCGCACCACCAGCCTTTGATGTTCTTCCGTCTGTAGACCCATGGCTTTCTCATAGTGTTCATTGTATCGGTGGTTTTCGCAGCGAAGCTCGGAGTGGGCACAGACTGCCTTGGCGAGTGGAGTCAAACTGGAGACATGAATCGGGCAGCGACGATAATACCCTATGCAACCCTCTTCCCAGCAGCATGTTACAGAACTGGCTCGCAAGGGCGATCCGGTCAACAAGGACTCTACGCCCTACGGCTTTTTGACCAGAGAGTACCACCTTCCGTCGCTTCGTGTTTCCGCGTGGCCAGGCAACGCCTGCGGCCGTATCTCACCGATATGACAGGGGCCCTTTCACCTGCGGATCATCGGCTGGAGTCCAGAAATCGAGAGCCCAATAGAGGAATCTGAAGCGAGGCGGCATGACTCCGATTACAGTGTAAAACTGGCCCTGCATGCGGAGCGACCTACCTATCCAATTCGGATCGCCGCCCAAGTTGACCTTCCAGAACTCATGGCTAAGCACAATGACCGGAGAATCGCCAGGGCGCCCCTCGCCTGCGACGAACGTCCGTCCAAGCCAGGGCCTTGGGTTCCAGTAGGAAAAGAAGTTCGGGGAGACAAGAGCTCCATGCATGCTGTCGATCCACCCCTCGTTGGGCAAGCAGCGGTGACCAGAGCCATTGAAATCGTGCGGCACCTAGGTATCATGCAACGTGTACCATGCAGGAGAACAGTCTATGAGGTCAAATAGGAGACCCGGGTCAGCACAGAAGGACGTAGGACTTGTGAGCCGTGCTCGCTGCAGGCCGAAGAACGGGGCCGGGAAACGGCCCCGACGGATCGCCGCTGTAGGTGACGCTGTACACATGCTGAGCCTCCCAGGCCGTGGGGAAGGGGCTGTCCCCGGGCCCACCGCAGTGGTCTCAGGAGAGAACCCGGGAGCCCTGCACGTAGTCGATCGCAACCTGACCATCGTCGCCTTCAACGACACCTTCAAGCAATGGAATCGTCGGCTCGGACTCCCCACCCGGGTGATTGGCAGGAGACTATCCGACGTCTTTCTCTTCCTGGTCCCACGCGTGTATGAGGAATACAGCCGGGTATTCGATCACGGGCAGATCCTAATCTCTGAAGAGACCAACACGGTCAGCAACAGGACCATCGTGACTGAGACGCACAAGATCCCTGTCTTCGAAGGAAGGGCGGTTCATCGGGTGGTGACGATCGTCCGCGACATCACGGCCCGCAAGTCCGCGGAGAAGGCCGTGGCTCAGTACCAGGCCAAGCTGAAGGCCCTGGCATCCGAGCTCAGAATTGCCGAGGAGCGGGAGCGACGCCGTCTGGCATCCGAGCTGCATGACCGCATCACCCAGTATCTGGCTATCTCAAAGCTGGACCTACAGTCGCTTCTAGCATCCACCCAGGACAGAAAAGTCAGACAGTCGCTCACGCATATCATAGAGGCTCTCACCGTCGCCTTGGAGGAGGCGCAGTCGCTGACATCGGAGCTGTCGAGCCCGATCCTGGCTATCTTGGGCCTGGAGAGTGCCTTAGCCCAATACCTCAAGCAGGTCATCGAGAAGAAACACCGACTGTGCACCGAGTTTCATGACGATGGGCGGCCCAAGCCACTCAGCGAGGACGTCCGGTCGATGCTGTTCCGAGATGCAAGGGAACTCCTGGTCAACGTGGCCAAACACGCCAAGGCGAGCCGGGTTCGGGTCTCGATCGGGCGGTCGGCACGGCAAGTCCGCGTGTGCGTCCAGGACGACGGGATCGGATTTGACCCGGACCCGACGAGTTGGGATCTGCGGAGAGGGTTTGGCCTGCTGAGCATCCAAGAAGGGCTTGAGCGGCTGGGCGGACGCATGGTGATTCAGTCGGACCCCGGCCATGGGACCCTGGTCACGCTGACTGCGCCCTTATCACCTGGTACGAAGGACCGGCGACGGTCTCGATCAGGGCATGCAGGTGGCCTGTCACACGGATAGAACGAGTAACCGATCACGCGCCGTACTATACCGCCCGGTCCACCTGCCTGCTGCAGGCCCATTGCCTATTACGGCTTGACCGCCCGATCATAAATCCGAACATCGTCGATCAAACCGGACCAGAAGGTACCCATCGCCAGGGTGCTGCCGGCACCGATGTACAGGCCGCGTGCCGACGCCGCCAGGTTGGACGGGGTGTCTCTGCCGACCTCCGCGTCGTCGACGTAGAGAAACCTGGTCTTGCCATCCCAAACCAGCCCTACATAGTGCCACGGCCCATCAGTGATGACAGACAGCGACGTCAAGGGTGATCCAAACCGTCCCGTCCCCTTGAGTTCCGTCTTAAGGGTGCCGCTGGAAGCAGTCGCCATCAGCCAGTTCACCCCAGCCTCCTGGGATAGGATGACTTCTCCGGCGGCGCCGCCTTGGACCCAGGCGAAGACGCTGAAAGGTCCTTTCGAGGGATCGAGGACGGGTGGTGTTACGACACAGTCATCCACGCCGTCGAGCCTCAGTGCACCCCCGATCTTCCCGCCGGTCGGCTGCCACGCCGGATCGCCCCCCAGTGAGCCGTTGTTCGGCCCCGCGCTGTCGGCGGCCATCGTGTCCGAGGCCTCATCCAGCTTCCAGTAGGCCACCAGAGTAGGGTCGTTCAACTCACGGCCCCAGTAGCTCATAAAGGCCTCCAAGTCGTTGGCATCGACCTTGCCATCGCCAAGAGGGGGCGGGGCCATGTCAAGCGATGGCTCAGCCTGGCCCCAGTGTTCGATGAGCAGGATCAAGTCCTGGATGTCCACCTTCCAGTCGCCGTTGAAGTCAGGTGTTCCGTGCATGCCGATGATCGTCGCCGCAACGATCTCGGCCACACGTTTGGCCCCTGCTGGGGTGAAGTGGACACCGTCTGCTTGGAACAGGTCCCGCGAGTCCTTGAGCGGCGAGTGTTCATCGACCACGTGTACGTTCCTGATCGCCGGCAGTTGGGCGATCAACGGAATGATCTGACCTGCGATCACGGTTTCGTCAAGGCCCCATGGATTGGGAAACACCGGTGGCGGGTAGAGGATGTAGATCTTAGGTTGGCTGGGCAGGTGGATGAATCCGTCGATCAGCGACAGGAAGTCCGCAAGGAAATCGTCCTTGTACACCCAGTTGTCAGGCAGGCTGTCATTGCCGCCCAACTGGATGACCACCACGTCCGGGTTGAACGCCCGAGCCTCATAGAATGCGCTCTGGTTGATGTAGGGTAGCAGGCCCCTTTTCAATACGCAGGCAGCATTGACGCCGAAATTGCGTACTTCCCACCCCCGATCGAACATGTATAGCCGGGTGGCCAGTTGCGCAGGGTAGCAGTCGGACTCGCGACGGTCCAGGCCATACCCATAGGTGTTGCTCGCCCCCACACATGCCACCCGCCTTGCCTGGGCATGGCTGGCAAGCAAGGTCACCGTGCACGACAGAATGAAAGGTATCGAAGTCTTCATCTTCTGGCCTCCCTGTGTACAGATCAGATTGGAGCAAGGAGTGCGTGTGCCGCAGTTCCCGTGTCAGACGACCGGGGGCTACCTCTACGGGCGAGCCCTGTTTCCATAGATGAATCCGCAGGAAACCGGTAAGCCTTGCGCCGGCTAACTCGGCATGAAACGAATTTCTGCGGCTTACCTGAAGGCTGGGTATGTGGTAGAATCATGCAGCCGGACAGGGCCGAAGTACTGCGTTGCCTGGAGTGGGAGTCTATGGGGCTTCATGACCAGACGGATATGGGCGGGACGGCCGAATCGTTTCTGACAACGCACTGGTCTTTGATCGAGGGCGTTCAGAAAAAGCAGGACCCTGACCGTGCCCTGATCGGCCTGCTGCTGCAGCGATACTGGAAGCCGGTCTACTGCTACATCCGCCGCAAAGGTCACGCCAATGAAGAGGCGAAGGACCTGACCCAGGGGTTCTTTCATGAAGTCGTGCTCAATCGCCAACTCGTCCAGCGAGCTGATCCGTCCAAGGGCCGGTTCCGCACTTTCCTTCTGCACAGCATTAAGCAGTATCTGATCGATCAAGCGCGCAGGCGATCCACCGGCAGGGCCATACCGAAGGACAGGCTCGTTTCCCTGGACATCCATGATCCGCCAGCCCTGCCGCAGATCATTTCCGAACTGACACCCGAAGACTGCTTCATCTATGCCTGGAAATCCGCAGTTCTCGACCGAGTTCTCACTGAGGTGAGAGAAGGGTGCATCGCTGACGGCCTCGAAACGCACTGGTGCGTGTTTCATGACCGCGTCCTGGGGCCGATCCTCGATGAGAGGGAGCCTCCAGCCATAATGGACGTGTGCCGGCAGCACGGTATCGCCTCAGAGTCGACCGCGTCCAACATGATGGTCACTGTCAAGCGGCGATTTCAGAGTATCCTCAGGAAACAGCTACGCGCCACCGTGCTTTGCGACGAGGATGCGGACGAGGAGTTGCAGGATATGCTCAGAACCTGGGCGATCGGCGCAAGATGGCCTGTAGGTCTGCGGATACCTGAGAGAAGCCACTACTGGCAAAACGGGAGTCGGTTGGAATGTCGGACCAGGAATGGACATTTGGTGTCAAGCCGAGGCAGCTCGATCACCTGCTTGCACTTGGCGTGGGTGACACTGGCGCCGGGCAAGGGCAAACGGTGCCATCGGATGGACTGATCGAGCGTCCGGGCGGTCGGATTGGGCGATACAGGCTGCTTCGCGTCCTGGGCGAAGGCGGCATGGGGATCGTCTACCTTGCCGAGCAGACTGAGCCGGTCAAGCGAGAAGTGGCCCTGAAGATTATCAAGCCCGGCATGGATTCCAAGCGGGTCATCGCCCGCTTCGAGGCCGAGCAGCAGGCACTGGCTCTGATGGAGCATCCACATGTAGCTCGCGTCTACGATGCGGGACTTGCCCCAAGCGGTCGGCCGTACTTTGTGATGGAGTACGTCAAGGGGATTCCCATCACTGAGCATTGTGATAAGTACAGGCTAACCATTGAGGAACGACTGCACCTATTCCTGCACGTCTGCGAGGCTATTCAGCATGCCCACCAGAAGGGGATTATCCACCGCGACCTGAAGCCCTCGAACATCCTCGTCGTGATCCAGGATGAAGAGACGATTCCAAAGGTGATCGACTTTGGCGTAGCCCGCGCGATCAGCCAACCACTCACAGAACGGACACTGTACACCGAGCAGGGCCAGATGGTTGGCACCCCCGAGTATATGAGTCCCGAACAGGCGAACGTGGGCAATCAGGATATCGACACGCGTACAGACATCTACTCTCTTGGTATTGTGCTCTACGAGCTGCTTTCTGGTGTGTTGCCGTTCGATCCCAAGACGTTCCGCGAGGGAGGACTTGATCACATCCGCAGGATTATCTGCGAGGAGGACCCCAAGACACCCAGCACACGGCTTGGCACAACGACAGCAGAGGAATCCGCCGAGTCCGCTCGCCGACGACAGACTGACCTTCGGGCCCTGCAGCGTAAGCTCCGCGGGGACCTTGACTGGATCACGCTCAAAGCTATGGAGAAGGATCGCACTCGTCGGTATGCCAGCGTGGATGCCATGGCCACCGACATCCGCGACTATCTGAACCATCAGCCCGTCACTGCGGCCCCCCCTGCCTTCCTCTACCGTGCCAGGAAATTCACCCGTCGGCACCGGCAGGCACTGGCAGCCATGATGATGCTGATCCTGGTGATCGCTGGTGGCTTCCTGGCGACCTTCATGTATGTCCGAGCCTCAAGAGCCCATACTTATGTTGAGTCCCTGGAGCATCAGCGTTCTCTTGCTGATGCTCGGATGCTCATGGGGAGCAGGAAATACGAGCAGGCATTGACGAAGATCCAACCGCTGCTCGACAGCGCGTACGTCGGTCGTCAGGCCAAATTGACTCACGCTCAAGTCTGTCTCGAACAGAGGGACTTCGCCGCTGCCATTTCGGAGCTTGAGGCTCTCGTGGGGGAACCCTTTGGGCGTGATGAAACTGCCGGGCAGGCCCATGCCATGCTCGCCAATATCTACTACGAGGGTGACCCCTGTGCGCCGGGCCAGACGGATGACTATCACCAGCTTTGGAGGGACCATCGCGAGCAGGCAGAACAGCTCATCGGAAGCACCGCCATATACTACTTCCTGCGTGCTCGGGCCACACAGGATACTCAGAAAGCACTCGGACTGCTGAGCAAGGCACTGGAGCTGGACCGGCAGCATTATGATTCGTTGCGAGAGCGAGCGTACATCTACCAAGCCCAGCACGACTACTATGAAATGGCCACGGATGCGGCGTGCATGATCACGATCCAACCCAACAATCCGCAAGGTTACGACCTCAAGGCAGTCGCCCTTCGTGGGATGGGACAACCTGAGGAAGCTCTACAGAATCACAAGGCTGCCATAGAATTGAGTCCGGTCGACCCGGACCTGTACGACGAACGCCGCGAGACATACATGAGGATGGGGCGGTATGAACTGGCCCTGCAGGATGCACAGAAGTGTGCCCAATTGCGGCCGGATGAGCCCTCTTACTTCTACAAACCATTCCCAGTCTATACGCTCATGGGACAATACGATCGGGCGGCAGAGCACTTTGCTCGTTTTGCCGCCAGCCCCGTCGCAACGAGGGGCTATGATCCCGACAACTTGCCTAACAACATGAGCCTCTATTTTCATTTGTTCTCATGCCGACATGTCTTTGAGGCCCTCAGGAACGGCCGGCCCTGGCATGGTCCCGATCTGCCACCCCACACCGCTCCTTATGCCTTAGCTCACGAGGCGGACGCCAGCTACAGAGGGTGGAGCCGAAAAGCCAAATGCATCATATCCACAGGGTTCGACCCCTCCTGGTCACCCGATGGGACCAAGCTGGCCTATAGCCAGGGGCTGCACACCGGCAGCGTCGTGGCCGTGCAGGACTTGGCGACTGGACACACCCATTTGCTTGTTTCACCGGGCAGAGCCCCCGCGTGGTCACCCGACGGCCGATACATGGCTTTTGTCAAGGATCGCTGGCTCTTGCCACCCAAGCGTCTTGGTCATCTCAACTGCCTGGACTGGATCATGGACGGGGAGACACCCCGGCACGCCGAGGAAGTATGGGTGATGGATATGGTCAGCCGGGAGATACGCCGGATCGGCGCGGGGGCAAATCCGCACTGGGGCGGACGATCCCGGCGCCTGTACTACTGCGACACGGCAGATAGTACTCTCTACTCGATCTCCGTGGAGGATCGCAGTAGCCGACCGATGCCGGCCCTGACTCGCTGCGGCAGCTCACGTCCGAGGGTTTCCCCGGACGAGCGGTACGTCGCCGACAGCAGACTGCGGGAATTGCGGATCATCGACCTGTCGACTCAGGATGTCGTAGCGACCTGGATTGTGCCGCCGGTATGTCGGGACACTCTGCTGGCCCAATGGTCGCCCGACGGCAACGAACTGAGCATCGGCAGCTTCATCGCCAGCGAAATGGGTCTGTGGATCTATGACATGAGGACCCGGACTGCATCAAAGCTCCTGCCCGGGCAAGTGGCAACGGCGTGCTGGTCACCGGATCGACGGCAGCTCGCCACCTCGCTGGGGCCGCCCTTCGTCGAAATCTGGCTGGCGGACTTGACACCGACTCGCGCCACGGCAGAGTCCTTCGATTCCGTACAGACAGTCCAGGAACACTCTCGCTGGCTCATCGAGAAACTCAGTCGACAGATCCAAGCTGATCCTACTCTGGTCTATGCCTACGACCAGCGTGCGGACTGCGCCCTCTGGACAGCCGATGGGAACGCGACAGAGTACCTCGAGCAATTTGACCGTGTCCTGACTGTGTACAACGCACCGGCGTGTGCAAGCCGTGCGAAGCGGCTACTGAACAGCCCACCCGAACAGCGAGACCGACTCTTACCCATGGCTGTACTCTTGGCCCGCAAGGCCGTCGCGAAAGAACCTGAGAATCCCGAATACCGGCAAGTGCTGGCTGAAGCACTTCAATCTCAGCGATGAAAGCATCTTGCCACGGATTGAATGTCGGGTAGTCCGAGGCCTCTGTGATCAGATCCTTCACCTGTTGTGGGGATAGGGCCTGGACGGGTTTCTGTGCCACCTTCACCCTCTTCACCTGCAGATCCGGAGCCAGGCCCTCTGTGTCAGACTACTTGAGACAGTACCCTGCCGCCTGGCATGCGGCCTCGACCTCTTCGATGGTCTTGGGGATGGGTCTGCCGAGGATGCGGCAGCCGGTCTCGGTCACGAGGACGTCGTCCTCGATGCGGATGCCACCGAAGCCACGGAACTTCTCGATCTCGGTGTAGTCGACGAAGTCCTTGCACCGGCCCTGGGACTTCCATTGATCGATGAGGGCGTCGATGAAATAGAGGCCGGGCTCGACGGTGAGCACGAAACCGGGCTCCAGGGCCCTGGCCAGGCGGAGGCTCCGCCAGCCAAAGGCCGGATTGCGGTTGATGGTGCGGGTGTAGCCGACGAAGTCCTCGCCCAGGCCTTCCATGTCGTGTACATCCAGGCCCAGCATGTGACCCAGTCCGCACTGGAAGAACAAGGTGTGGCACCCTGCCTCTACCGCCCCGTCGACGTCTCCTTTGATCAGGCCGTGGTCCTTGAGGCCCGAGGCCAGGACCTTGCAGGCGACCCTGTGGATGGTCCTGAACTCCACACCCGGCCTGATCGCGGCGATCGCCTGCTGCTGGGCGGAGAGCACGATCCTGTAGAGGTCCTTCTGTCGCGAGGAGAAATGGTCGCTGACCGGGATGGTGCGGGTGATGTCACTGGCATAGTGCAGAGGGGACTCCACGCCCGAGTCGTGGACCACCAAGTCCCCTGCCTTCATGAGGTTCTCATGGAAGGGGTTGTGCAGGATCTCGCCTCGCACGGAGAAGATGGTGGAGAAGGCAGGCAGCACGCCCTGGCTGATGGGGATGGCCTCGACCTGGCCCACCACCTCTTTCTCGACCTTGCCGGCCCGCGACAGCCGCATGGCCAGGCAGTGCACCTGGTACGAGGTCTCGATCGCGGACTCGATTTGGCTGACCTCCTGGTCCTCCTTGATCGATCGCTGGGCCACCACGGCCCTGATCAGGGGCTCTGAGACGAGCGGCTTGATCGCGACAGGACCAATACCCAGGACCTGCTGTATGTGGATGGAGTGCTCTGCCCTGTAGGGAGGCAGGACGTGGAGCCGTCTGCCCTCTGCGAGGGCCTTTTCGAGCATGGCCGTGAGCCGACCCGACCCCGCAGTCTTGCTGATGCCCACCTGGCCGGCCTGCTCCGCCAGGGTCGGCCGAGGGCCTGTCCAGACCATCTGCTCTACCGTGGGATCGTCCCCAAAGACCCAGCAGGTCCCCTGCTCCACGTCCAGGACGGCAGCGAGGTCGGGCGCGTCGAGGCCGATGTAATAGAGAAACGTGCTGTCTTGCCTGAAGGGATAGGTGTTGTTGCCGTAGTTCATCGGCGATTCGGTGTTACCCAGCAGCCAGATGACGCCGGAGCCCACCTCCCTGGCGAGCACCTCCCTGCGGCGGACGTAGGTTTCCATGCTGAACATACAGGTCCTCAGTGACTGGGTTGTTCCTGGATGAATTGCTCCACGAAGTACTTCGGCGTCAGCGGCTCACCGGTCGCTCGCCGGATCATCTCCTGCCAGGGATACAGGGCGCCCGGGCCGAATACCTGGTCGATGAAGAAACGCCCGATCCGCGAGTCGTCCGCCAGGCTGACCCGCTGGCCGGCACCGATCTTCAAGAGGTCCTGGGTGATCCTGTGCTCAAACTGAGAGGCCAGCAGCTCGCCAAGGACGTAGTTGTGGTAGTAGCACGGGGCCTTGACGAAGTGGAGCTTCGAGGCCCAGCCCGCGTCCACGGGTCCGGGTGGCCGGCGGACGAGCTGATACCGCTCGACCAGGTCCCACCAGAGGGTGTTGAGGTCCTGATCCGGATTGGCGTAGAGCTGTCTCTCGAAACGGACCATGACCAGGGCCCAGCGGATGAACAGGACCTGCTGGAATTGAAGATACCGGGTGCTGACTGCGGCGATCTGCTGCCGCTGGTCATCCGAAAGCCCGAGCATCACCTGCATCCAGTCGGCATTGCGGCTGAGCCTGCCGAAGAACATGGCCGCAGCCTCTGTGGTGAAGCTGTGGGCAGGCTCGCGGAGCAGCCACGGCTCACAGGAATCATGGTACTTGCTGTATAGGGCGTGTCCCACCTCGTGCAGGATCGTCTCCATCCATCGTTCCGTGTCCTGGAGGTTGGCCAGGACCCGGACGTCACCGTGGCGATCGATGTCCTGGCCATAGGCGTGGGGGTCCTTGCCGGGCCGATCATAGAGGTCGCTCCGGGCCAGGATATCGTCGATGGGCAGGCCCACGCCCGCGTAGTACCGCCGGGCCAGCTCCTTGACGTCGCGGCCTTTGTAGTAGGCGTCCAGGTCCAGCTCATAGACCAGGGGCGTCCTCTGGAAGAAGGGATCGTGATAGTGCCAGGGCCGCAGATCCGGGACGCTGATGCCGTAGCCCTTGGCCAGGATCGTGTCCAGCTCCGCCTTCATGCGGCCAAAGGGCGCCTGCGTCAAAGAGTCGAGCTGATCGAAAAGGCGGTCCAGCTCTGCGACGTCCTGTTCGCCGGCGGCGATGGTCAAGGTGTAGAAGTTGTCGAATCCCAACTGCAGGGCGGCCTGGTTGCGGAGCTTGACCAGCCGGATCAGGTCTGGGGCAATGGCATCGCCCACCTGCTTGCTGGCCCGCCAGGCCTGCTCGCGCTTGGAGCAGTCCTTCTCGGCAGTCAGGAGCGTGTAGATGTCGCTCATCGTGACCTGCTGGCCGGCCATGGAGCCCCGGTAGTTGTTGTAGGCCTGCTGGATCCGCGTATCCAGCTCCGTGATCTGGGTGAGCAGGTCTGCAGGCATCTGGTTCTGGAGGTAGGCGTAGTAGAGCTTGTCGAGCTGGCGGCGGAGCCGCGGCTCTCGGACGGTGCTGCTCTGGCGGAGGGCCTTCAGAAAGGCGAAGTCGTTGGGATCGCTGGTGAGCCTGCGGATCGCGAGCTGCAGCCGCTCGAGGTCATTGTAGTCCTCGGGTCTGCCCTGGGTGGTGGCGGCCCAGAAGGCCAGATTGGCCTGGCGGTTCAACGGGTCCATCACGGACACGTGCCTTGCGATGAAGCCGTTCAACTGCCGTTCTTGAGGACCCTGGCAACCTCCGGCGAGACACGCTCCCAAGATCGCCAGGCCTGCTGCAGTGGATCTTCTCATGTGACGTTCCTTCAGGCCACAGGTCATGACGGTGCATTATAGCACGCACCAGACGCAGATGGGAAGGCCCGGCCGAATGTGTCCCAGGGCGAATGCAGAGTCCCTCCCGTACATCGTGAGTATGAAAACGGGTTCCTGGCCACAGAGGCCCTTATTCGTGCCGCAAGGCCTCGACCGGGTCCATGGCTGCAGCGCGCAAGGCGGGATAGAGGCCGAAGACCACGCCGACGATCCCCGAGATCGTAAAGGCCAGCAGAGGCGACCAGATCGTCACGATGGTCTTCATGTGCGCGAAGACCGTGACGAAGTGCGGAATGCTGACGCCCAGCACCACGCCGATGATGCCGCCTGCGCCGGCCAACATCACGGTCTCCATCAGGAATTGCACGACAATGTCTCGGCGATTCGCGCCCAGGGCACGGCGAATGCCGATCTCCCGCGTCCGCTCGGTCACGCTCGCGAGCATGATGTTCATGATGCCGATGCCGCCCACCAGCAGGGAGATTGCGGCGATCGACCCCAGCACCACACTGAAGATCCGCTTCGTCTCTTCTGCCTGCCTGAGTTGTTCGAGCGGCACGATCATCCGGTAGTCCGCCTTCTTGTTGTGCTTGTGATCCAGGAGGGCCTTGATGGCCTGGGAGACATGGACGACCTCCTCTCTCCGGTCGACCTTGACGGTGACTTCGTGCAAGATGACCTTCACATATTCCTCACCTCCCGTCCGCACCGTGATCAGAATGTCACCATAGTAACGCTTGAGCGATTCCAGGGGCACGTAAATGCAGTTGCCCACGCCCACCAAATCGCCGTCCGCCGTCGCGCCATCCTTGGTCCCCTGGGATTGGGGCTCCATGACGCCGATGACGTGAAAGTAGGTATTGCCGCCGGCATACAGGCCGCCGCCCACGCGCACCGTGCCCCCCACGGGCACATCCAGAGGGAAGAGCTTGTCGGCAACATCTGCGCCGAGGACGCAGACGTTCGATTGATTCTCCATCTCGGCATCGGTGAAGAACCGCCCTTGTGCAACCCGGTGATTCCGCATTTCCGGGTACCAGGGAACGGTGCCCACGATCCGGCTGTCCACCCGCCGGCTAATGTTCCAGACGTAGTCCTGGATGAGGCGTCCCGGCACCACCACGATGACCCCAGGGATCGTCGCCCGGATTGCCTGGATGTCCGCGTAGGTCAGGCCGTAGCTCAACACGTACGTCTGACTTCCTTGAGAGACCTTCTCCTCCTCCGGCGGCTTCACGCTTTGGAGGATGATGTTCTGGCTGCCGAGGTTCTTGATCAACTCCTGTGCCTCGAAGCTGGCCCCTTCACCGATCGCGAGCATGGCGATGACCGAGCACACGCCGAAGACGATGCCCAGGACGGTCAAGAGGGATCGCAGGCGATGCAGCCAGAGGCTCTTGATCCCCAGGCGCACCGTCCGCCGGAAGCGAGAGAGCCCCCATCGGCTGCCTCGGCTCGAACCGGAAGGTCCTTTCCAGCGAGTCGCGTGAGGGACGACCAGATTGTAGTCACTGCTGGACATCGTTCTCGACCTGGCCATCACGCAGGGTGATCATGCGCCGGGCGTGGCGCGACACAGCGGGGTCATGAGTCACGACAATCAGGGTCTTGGCCTGTTCGTTCAGGTCGTCAAAGAGCCTCAGGATCTCCACGCCGGAGGAGGAATCGAGGTTGCCGGTCGGTTCGTCCGCCAAGATGATCAGCGGGTCATTGGCAAGGGCGCGAGCGATGGCGACCCGCTGCTGCTGGCCGCCCGAAAGCTCAGCCGGTCTGTGGTTCAACCGATCTCCAAGGCCCACACGTCCTGCCAACTCCGCGGCCAAGGTACGACTCTCCTTCTCCGGGCAGCCCTGATAGTAGAGTGGAACCTCGATGTTCTCCACGACGGTCAGTTGTTGAATCAGGTTGTACGACTGGAAGACAAAACCCAGCCTTGCGCCGCGCACGCTGGAGAGGGTGTCATCGTCCATGCTCGACACATCGTCACCGCCCAGGAAATACTGGCCCGAGCTAGGGCGATCCAGGCAGCCCAAGACATTGAGAAGAGTAGATTTCCCGCACCCCGACGGCCCTGTGATACTGACGTACTCACCGCCCTGGATGGCCAGTGACAGCCCCCGCAAGGCCTCCACCGCCACAAGGCCCATCTGGTAGGTCTTCCGGACGTTCTCAAGCTGAACCATGAAGGTGACAGACATCGGATTTCCTACTGCACTGGCAAGAGCGGTTCCCATCAGTTCACTTGGGGGTACCGGAGGTACTGGGCGGCGGCGTCTGAGCCTTTGACTCTTCTTTCGCAGGCGAGGCCTTGTCCTTGTCCTTGCCCCGGGTCCCTCCCTCCTCCAGACCGACCGGTGTACGGAGGCAGACCTTCTCCCCTTCCTTGATCCCTTTCTTGACCTCGATAAAATCGTCGTTGAATTCGCCGACCTCCACTTCGCGTTTCTCGGGCGTGCTCCCGTTCACCACGTAGCAAACCTTCTTGTCTTCGATCGGGTTCACAGCCTGGATCGGCACGTAGATCACGTCGGCCAGGTGGTTCACCAGTATCTCCACCTTGGCGGTCATGCCCGGTCTTATCCAGTCGTGTTCACCGACGATCTTGACGGTCGTGCGGTAGACCTTCATGTCCGGATTGAGCCAGGAATTCCCGAATCCGGCAGCATGCCGACCTGGCTGACCTCCCCTTCCAGTTTTCGATCCGGATAGGCATCGGCCGTGATCTTCACCTTCTGCCCTTTCTGGATCTTCTTGATGTAGGACTCGTGAATACTTCACCTTGATGCATATCTTCCTCATGTCAGGGATCGTCACGACCGTCTGCCCCTCGCGCATGGTGGCCCCCTCGCGGATCTGCTCTTCCCTCGTCAGTACGTACCTCGAATCACCCCCGCCATACACCACCAGGCCGGGCCGCGGCGCCGTGATCGTGCACTTCTCGAGCTGCTCCGTAAGATCCTTGAGCTGTCTTGGCCTCGACATTGTATCGGGCCTGAGCGGACTTCAGCTTGGCCTCCGCCTGGGCCAACTTGGAGACCGCCCCTTTCTTGGTGCGATCCAGCTCGCGGAGGGCCTCGGTGTATTTCGACAGGGCCTCCTCCGCAGCCTTGGGAAACTCGTACTTCTGGAACAAACTGTAGGCCGTGTCGGCCTTCTTGACCTTGAGCACGTAGTTCTCGAACGTGAGCTGGTCACGCTCCAGGTCGATCTTGGTCACGAAGTCCTTCGCGAAGAGCCGCTGGGTACCGTCCAGCGTGGACTGGGCCTGCTGCTGTTCCTTTTGAGCTACCTGGAGGGCATCCCGCAGTTCGCGGAGTTTCTGTCTGGCCTCACCGTCACCCAACAGGTTCATGTCTGCGTACTTGACGAAGTCAATGGAGATCGTCGGCGCGTCCGGCTTGCCCGCCCCACTGCCGGGGCCTGCCTCAGCCGTGCCCGGGGGCTGCGAGGCAGGTTCCGCCGGAGCCGCCCTCTGCATCTCGGCCGCCTGAGGCGGCTGGGGCGGGTCTGCAGCAGCCACGGCACGGGGGGTCGGCGGCACGGAAACGTCCTCCACCTGCTCCGTCTTGATGCCCAACTGGGCAATGACCTCCTCTGCTGCCTGGTCGCCCATGTATTTGTCGAAGTCCATTCGCGAGAAGCGTGCCTTCTGCGCGGCGGCCATGATATCGCTGAGGTTCTGGTTCACCTGGATGTCATAGGCCTGCTGGGCGTCGGTCAGCGATGGCCGCGGTGGACGACAGCGAGATCTCCTGCGGGGTGATCTTATTGCGGAGGTCAGCCGAATCCAGCTCGACCAGCACCTTCTTGGCGTTCACATCCTCCTGCGTGACCTGGTACCCCTCCTCCACGATCTTCAGGATCTTGACCCCCTGCCCCCCCTTGACCTCGCACTTGATCTCCCCCTTCTCCTCTGACTCGATATTCCCGCCTTCCAGAACCGTGATGTCGAGCGGGCCTCGGCGAGCGACGAACGTCGTGCCGACGTCTGCGGGCGTTGCACCCGCCCTGAGGAAGTAGAGTGCAGGGAGAGCGAGTACCCGACCGCGGCGATGAGCCACAGCCACGGTTTCTTCAGGGCCCGACTAAGGGATCTTGTCTTGTTTGACATCGGATACATCCCGCCACTGGCCACGTTCCTTGATGAACAGAATCCCCATATGCTCCCAGAACCTCAGACGGGCCACAGTATGATCGACCAGGGTCTGGGTTCGTTGGTTCTTGGCGGCCGTCAGGTCGTTCTGGGCGTCCACCTGGTCCTGCGCCCGGCCCCGGCCCAATTCCGCCAGCAACTCCTGCTCTTCCACGCGCCGCTCAGCCAGCTTCACCCCCACCTCGCTGTTCTCATAGCTCCGTTTGGCCTGATCGAGGGCCCGCCAATCCTCTCGAATCTGGAGCTTGATCGTGTCCTGCGACTCCGTCCAGGCGCGAGAGGCCTGCTCCCTGCGGATCAGGGCGGCTCGATACGTATTCCGCACCGCCTTCTGGTCCAGCGGCAGATCAACGTCCAGCCCGGCACCCCAGCGATAGCGCTTGAGCTCCGGCAGGACCAGGCCCACCCTCTGAGCGTCCGGGCTGCTGATACTCGCATTGGCGGTGAGATCGACCTGCGGCAGAAGCCCGTCCGCTGCCAAGGCCACGGCCCTCTCCGAGTCCTCCAGTTCGTTGCGGAGGTTCTGCAGATCCAGGCGGCTGGCCAGGGCCACCTTGGCAGCGTCATCCACCGAGATCGTGGGATGGACAATGGTCAATGCCTGGAGCTCGTTCTCGTCGAGCACGAGATTGGTGTCTGTCGACAATCCAAGCTGGATCTTGAGGGTGTCGAGAGCCAACTTGTAGCTGCGGATCCCCGCAATCCACGAGGTCTCCTGGGACAGTTCCTGCTGCTCGAGACGGCCCAGCTCGGCCATCTTGACCCGCCCTTCGTCCACCAGGGCTCGGGTCCGGGCTGCGCTCTTCTTGAAGCTCTGGAAGCCCAGGTACGTGTTGCGGGCCGAATCGCGGCTCTGCAACACGCGATAGTAGGCAGCCGCGACGTCCACGGAGAACTGCTTACGAAACCGCACAAAGTCCCGCAGTGAATAGAGCATCTCCCGCTCAGCCAGCGTCAGGTCCTCCATCTCGGCCTTGAAGCCGGCGTTGCGCAGGAGAGGCCGGGTGAGCGTTGCACCGAGTTGGGAGCGGGTAACGGCCGAGGGATCACCGGAAAGGAATCGGAAGAAATCCGTGGTGAAGGCGGCGGAGATCCGGCCTACATCACGAATGAGCCAATTGGCGTTGATCGAGCCCTGCCCTTCTATACTGCTCCGCTCGACCAACTGATCGCTCAGCACCGGCTTGGGCTCGCCCGTACTGGGGTCCACCTCGAAGCCTTGCACCTCGACCGTGTTCACGACGTAGTCCGTGCTGCCGCTGGCCGAGAAGATCGGGGTGAACCGATGGCGGGCAAGGCTCAGGGAGAGCGCCTGGAGATAGACCTGCTCCTTCCGGCCTTGGTACGTACGACTGTGCTTGACCGCTATGTCCAGCGCGTAGGCAAGCGGGACTGTGAATGCCCCTTCCTCCACCTTCCCCTCGCCCCCCAGGAAGTCGGGGGCTTGGGGACAAATGAGCAAGCCTTCCAGTGATGCCGCCTCCGACTTCTCGACCGTGAAACAGGGGTCCATGTTGGCAACCTGGGGCGTCTTCTCGGCAACGATCCTGGAGACCTCCCTGTCAGCCGACCTGCGGTAGTGCTGGGGGCTGCACCCTGTCAACAAGAGCAACCCGACCAACAGGCAGAATAGGAAGTTCTGTCTCACGATATGTCACCGTGCTCCAAAACTGCGCGAATGGAATCAGACATCTCCAGACCCGCCACCCGGGCCAGCCTTCCGGGGTGCGCATCCAATCGTCGCCGGAAGTCAGCAGGCCTAGCCCATACTCCCAGGCCAAACCGACTCTGCCTGGCCGGCTCGAGCTGCCAGACCAGGCCCTTTTCTTATTAGACGATCCTCAGCCCCATCTGTTAAGGTTTTTCCACTTGATTTAAAGGAAGAACCTCCTTTTCTTTCCCTATTGCGGATGTGGGGAGGGTCACCAGGGGCCGCGCATCCATCCCCTGCCTGGACGCATGGCTTCAGGTGATTGCGACGTGGACTGCAGGAGGTCCTGGATGGCCTCAGCCTCCAGGGACTGCATCTGTCTTCGCTTGTCCATGAAATGCTGGTAGAGCTGCCGCTCCTGGCTAGACCAGGCATTGGCCTCCGCGTAGTCACCGCAATAGGGTACGTACAGATCGATCCAGCAGGCGATCTTGTCCAGCTCCTCCTGTTCCAGAACCACGCCATGATGCCTCGCCTTGAGCATCTTGAAGAGGCGGCTCCTGGCTGCGCCGGCAGTGTAGGGAGGCAGCATGGATGGCACGGACTGGGCGCCGGGCCAGTTGACCAGCTCGTGACTGTAGTCCCCGTTGTGCGTCAGGGCCAGGTAGGAGTCTGACCACCTGCGTTTGGCTTCTGGATCCTCGTTCTCGGTGGCCAGCAGGCTGAAGACCTTGGTCTGCCCTTCGATCGTGCGGGGACCCTGACCGATCGCAAGGTCCCGTTGATCATGGCAACTGACGCATCGCCTGTTCAGGATGGGCTGTATCTCCTTGGGGAAGCTGAAACCCCTGGCCGGGCCATAGAAAGGCTCCAAGGCCTCAGGCGGCGATTTCACGGCGGTCCTGATCGTCGTATTGAAGGGCGCGGCCTCGTTCTTGTTCTCGTGACAGCCCGTGCACGAGAAGAACTCGTTAGGCTGGAGCGTAGACCAGGACCGCATGGTCTGGATCGCGCAGCCGTTGGCGTCCAGGATCTGGAAATACAGGGGCGTCCGGCTGGGTGCGACGAACAGGCAGGAGCCGTCCTCCTGGATCGGCGTGGTGCCCAGGACCCGCTTGACGTCCCAGGAGCCGTTTCGGATGGACGGCGGCGTGCTGCTCAGGGCCCCGCCCGCAGGGCCCTCACTGTCGTTCGAGCCGATGCCTGCAGCCCGGTATTCCAGGGCCACCACGCGGAGGGCCTTGGCCGTTCCCTTGGCCACTCCGCCAAGGCCGGGACCCAGGTACACGTTGTGGACGTAGTACGTCCCTGTCTTGCGGGTGTAGTTGACCGTGCTCGGCCAGACGTGCGGCAGAGGCCTCGGTGCGAGCGGAATGGGCTGGCTGCTGCTGATGCGGCTGTCCAGGACCAGGAGCTCCCTGTGGCCCTGTGCATCGAACCAGTAGAGGCCAAAGATGTTCTTGGAGTAGGCCATGGCTCGCTGGGGCCAGGGACCGTCCTCGTTGTCACCCAGGGGGCAGTACCCCACGATGAACTCAGTTGGACTGAGGGCATAGGGATACTGAAACAGCTCGTGCTCCTGGCCCCAGGCGTCGATCCGGTCGGCCTGGCTGGGCCGGATTGGCGCGATCAACTGCACGCCCTGATTCTCCTGGCGGCCGCGGCTGGGGTCGATGATCCCGAGCTTGCCGTATTGGCGGGTGTGGTGACCGGAGATCACGGCGATGACCTTGCCTGTGCCCGGGAATGGCCGGCCGTGCAGGATGGCTGTCGGAAACCAGGAGTTGTTGCCATAGAATTCCGTCTGCTTGGAGCCGTCCGGCGCCATCTGGAAGAGCGGCTGGGGAAAGATCTGGCCGCGGTCATTGTAGTCCCAACGGGTATAGATCACGCGGCCGTCTGCCAGCATCTGAGGATAGTTGGTGTGGACCTGGTCAAAGGACAGACGCCTCAGGAAGCGGCCATTGGGGTCGCAGGTGTAGAGGTTGGACACTTCCGTCCACCAGCAGTCCACGGTCTGGACGCACCGCGTGGAGTTGAAGAGGATGTCACCCGTCGGCGTGTAGATCCCCTCATAGTCGCAGAAGCCCAGGCCTTCGGTGATCGGCCGGACCCGGCGGGTCGCTGCGTCCAGCTCATACAGATGATAGTCATCCTCTGTCCTGGACTTCTTCCAGGAAAACAGGACCCGGCTGCCGTCAAATGAGACGTCCGGGTCACGAATCACGCCGTTGGGATCTGCCAGCCAGGTGTGGACCGTGGCGTAGAGGCCCTCCATCTTGAGCCAGCACAAGGCCCCTGGAGGCGCGAAGTGGGCCTCATTCTGGGCATCAGACTGGCCCTCTGTGTAGGCATAGTGGGAGCCTCCCAGGTTGTAGTGCTGTACAAAGACGACCTGGCCGGCTGCCGCCACCATGGCTGCAAGCCTCCGAGCCCGCCGCTGCTCGCAGGCCTTGGCGAACATCTCCAGCCACGCCGGATCTGTGGCAGGTAGGGCCGCAGCAGTCCATCGCCTGCAGGTCTCGAGGATGGACCTGCCGGATTCGCCAAGGTCGGCAGCGACCTTCTGGATCAGCCGCTGCTCGATCCGGGCCTCGCTGGTCTCGGCAATCCACCCTGCCAGGTCGTTGTCCTGCTCCTGGAGAAACCAGTCGAGTTCGATGGGATACTGGCCCGCAATCGTCTTCCAGACAGGGTCCGTGGGGCTGTGTCCGGCGCCCTCCTTCTTGCGCCCACCATGGCCACGGCCCAGGCCTTGGGCCTTGCCGAGATCCTCACGGCCTGGCCTTCAGCAGGCAGCGATGTCGGATCTGCCAGTTCGGCCGAGGCAAGGTGCACAGCCGCAAGAATCACGGCTGAAATCACCCATCGCCCTGTCATGGTGTTGTATCCGCCAGATCTCATGCACCTCTCACGTCAAAGGGACAGCACGTACTCTGCCAGGTCGCCGATCTCCTGCTCGCTCATGGCTGAGGTATCCCCGTGCTGTGCGTCGGCATTGCAGGTCGTCAGGACCTCTCTCATGGTCGCAGCCTGGCCCTCATAGAGGTAGGGCGCAGTCCGCCACACGTTGACCAGGGTGGGCGTGTCGAGAGGCCTGCCCGCATCCGTGCCCCTGGCTGTCTGTACGTCAACGGTCCGCAGGTTCGTCAGGAGCGGCCCGTTGTGACATCTGCCGCACCCTGCAGACATGAACAAGGCCTTGCCCCGCTCAGCCGCCTCGCTCAGATGGCCCAAGACCAGGTGGGGGCTGGCGACAGGCTCCAGGGAGCTGAGAAAGGCATCCAGGGCCAGTGCCTCCGGCTCCGTCCTGAGGGAGAACTGAACGAACTTCATGCCCGCCCTGGTGGCGATCTTGAGGTTGGCCCGCGAGCCGGTCGCCATCATGGGCGGGGTCCGGCCGGATAGCAGCAGGCTCTTGGTGTTCTTGTAGCTGGCGATGCCATCATTGAGCAGGTCCCAGTTCAGTCCGTCGGTGGCCGCGTCCGGATGGCAGCTTGCACAGCTCTGCCATTTCTGGAAGCACCAGGTCCCATCGTTGAACAGGCTCTCACCCTGCCGGGCCAGGGTCATCACTGCCGGTGTGTCGAGCTGCACCGCAGCGATCTGGGCCAGTCCGCCGAGATCCACGATGGCCACTGAATCGCTGAAGTACTCACCGACATACGCCTCTGAGCCGGCTATGGCGAGGCTGCGGGGTCCTGTCCCTTTGAGCCTGACCCTGACCCGCAGATCCGCCAGGAAGGCCAGGTCGTCGGGCACCGTCGCAGGTGTGGGGCATCCGGACAGCTTGGCGTGCAGCCCCCTGGCATCGATCACGCTCAGCTCGTGCGTGCCTGCAGAGGTCGCGCAGATCCACCGGCCGTCGGCCGTGCAGGCCACGGCCCAGGGATTGGCGGTGCCGCAGTCCACGTCATCGAGCAGGACCGTATTGAGCCACCTACGGCCTGCGACGTCGATGATGCTCAGGGCGTTGGTGTTCATCCACCCCCGGTCCAGTTGGGTCGTGGGCTCCTGGTACCGGGCAAGGACGTGTGTAACATAGGCATACCGGCCATCTGCGCTGACGCAGATGCCCCGCAGGCTGCTGCTGCCATTGGGAAGCAGGACGTCAGCCACGCGTTTGCGTTGTGCCACGTCGATGATCGAGACCTGGGCTGCCACGCTATTGGCATCGGCCGGACCTACGGGCAGGTGGTTGGCCACCCACAAGGCTGTAGCGTCAGGTGTGATGGCCGCTGCAACCGGCTCCCTCGCCACGGGTATGCGGCTGACCTGGGCCCCACTCTGAAGGTCGACCACGGAGACGTCATCGCTGAAGCGGTTGCACACAAAGAGGACTCTGCAGTCCGGCGCAGGCACAGGCGCCATGGGTGTATGGCCTACCGCGATCTCCTTGAGCACCTTGCGAAGGGCCTTGTCCACCACCAAGATCCTACCCTCTGCATCCCCTGCAGCTACCCAGAGGACCTCTCCTGAGGGCGAGACCGCCAGGTCATTGGGGGCCTGGGACAAGTCAATCCTGCCACTGATCCGTCTCCTGAGCCGGTCCAATGAGACCACCTGCTTGGCGGAATGCTCCGCGACATAGACGACTGTAGCGTCCTTGCTCACTGCCAGGCTACAGGGTGAGGCGTACCGGGTGGGGCCCGCAGCCGGTGTGTCGGTTACGAGCGAGAGAACAAAGGCCACAGCGAAGATCAGGGCAAGGCCCCGCCAGGCCGCCTTCCGGCCCTGTCGTTGGGTCTGACCCTGATTCAACCATCCAACCATGACCTTTGTCCTTTCCCTTGCCGGCCGCCCGAACCCCACAGGCTGTAGAGACTCTCTCAGAACCTGTTTCGCGACGAGATCGAGCGAGGAGCCCGGGGGCAAGGCGGCAGGCGGAAAAGGCTCGGAGGCGTGCTTGTAGGCACGTCGAGAACCTTTTCCGCCGACAACGCAGCACCAGGGCTTCGCAGCCGATCGCAGTAGGAACAGGTTTTGAGAGAGTCTCTGAGCCCTCTAGTATACAATGGTGGACACCTGGTTCAAGGATGGCTCGGCCCCTCCGGGGCAGGGCAATCGCAAAGTCGGCCTGCTTCAAGGAGATGTAGGTTCTCTGTCATCCGCCGCAGGCGGACAGCCCGATGCAGTCGCGGGCGTGACTGGCTGGGAAACGTCTTTGGTTTTTTGCCGCGAATGACGCGAATACGCGCGAATGCTGGCGCGGGGTCGTGGGGGTTGGCCACACTCGTAGCTCCGCCGCCCGATCCACGGCTGCGCCGTGCCTTGGACCTACGGTCCAAGGGCGGCCTACGGAATGGCCCGCTTTTCCAGGCAAGCCTGGAACGCGTCCCCTTCCTAGGCCTTGATCCTGCGGCTTGGGCTGTGGGCGGTACATCCCTTCGCATGAAGAGACTGATCTGATGGGACTTTCGCTGGGGGACTGAGCCGTACGCACGTGAGCAAGCAGGACTCCATGGAGCGAGCTGGCTCGCAGAATGGAGGCCAGCGCAGCTCGCCCGGTACGCCACGGCGTACCGGTAGACGCGAAGCGTCGCGTACGGCGATGCCACGAGCAAGCCCAACCTACCGGAACCGGGGGCAGCTATTCGCGTGCATTCGCGTTTATTCGCGGCAAAGAAACTCCTTCAGTTCTCCTGGCCAACGCGGCCACAGGCCGGGGCCACAAGAAAGGGCATGTGCGGCCAGGAACCTCTTCCTATCCTCGCGATGTACAGGAGGGACTTTGCGTTCGCCCTGGCCCCTGCCAGGCCATCGCCTGGTTTCAAAATGGTTTGACTGCCCCTGGCCGTAGGATTATATTGCCGGTTTCCGCCCATGTAAGGGCTCACGCTTTCAGGAGCGAAGGATGGACCATAGTCGCAAGATCGTATCAGAAGGCATCACCTTTGATGATGTCCTCCTCATCCCCGGCAGGAGTGATTTCCTGCCCAGTGAGGTGGATACCAGCACCTCTCTGACCCAGAACATCAAGATCAACATTCCGATCACCTCCGCAGCCATGGACACGGTCACGGAATCCGCCCTCGCCATTGCCCTGGCCCAGGAGGGTGGGGTCGGGATCATCCACAAGAATCTCTCGATCGAGGCCCAGAGGCGGGAGGTGGCCAAGGTCAAGCGATCCGAGCATGGGGTCATTCTGGACCCCGTCACGTTGTCGCCCGATGAGCCCGTCAAACGTGCCTTGGAGGTCATGCAGGAACAGAACGTCTCAGGCATCCCCATCGTCAAGGGCAAGAAGCTGGTGGGCATCCTGACCCGGCGGGATCTGAAGTTCCTCAAGGACTATGGCGTGTCGATCGGCGCAGTCATGACCAAGACCAACCTGGTCACAGGCCCGGCAGACACCACGCTGGAGCAGGCCAAGGGTATCCTTCAGGAACGCAAGGTCGAGAAGCTCCTGCTGGTCCATCCCAACGGCACACTGGCAGGCCTGATCACCATGAGGGATATCGACCGGGTACAGCAATACCCCAAGGCCGCCAGGGACCATCGCGGCCGGATCCGCGTAGGCGCAGCAGTGGGTGTGCACGACTACGATCGGATCGAGGCGTTGATCGAGGCGGACGTGGACATCATCGTGGTCGACACCGCGCATGGCCATTCCAAGAACGTCATCGAGACCCTCAAGGCCGTGAAGGCCAAACACAAGATCGAGGTTATCGCAGGCAACATCGCCACTGCTGAGGCGGCCGAAGACCTCATCAAGGCCGGCGCAGATGCCATCAAGGTCGGCATTGGGCCAGGCGCGATCTGCACCACGCGGATCATCTCCGGCGCGGGCGTACCGCAGATCACGGCCATCATGGACTGTGCTGCGGTCGCGGCCAAACACCACATCCCGGTCATCGCTGACGGCGGGATACGCCACTCGGGCGACATCACCAAGGCCCTGGCTGCCGGCGCATCGACCGTGATGCTGGGATCGTTGTTCGCGGGCCTCAAGGAGAGCCCGGGGCAGTTGGTCATCTACAAGGGCCGTCAGTTCAAGGAGTACCGCGGCATGGGCTCGCTGGGCGCCATGGTGCGGGGCTCTGCAGAGCGGTACGGCCAGGACAGCACGGTGGACACCGGCAAGCTGGTACCGGAGGGCGTCGAAGGCCGGGTGCCCTACCGTGGAGTGCTGAGTGACTTCGTGTATCAGTTGGTGGGCGGCCTGCGTGCAGGCATGGGTTACTGCGGGACCCGCACGATCGAGGCCTTGGGCGAAAAGGGCCGCTTTGTCCGCGTCAGCCCTGCCTCGGTCAGTGAATCGCACCCGCACGACATTCTGATCACTCGCGAGGCCCCCAACTACTCTGCCGCCCCCCCCCTGGAATCCTAATGACCAACCAGATGATCGCCATCCTGGACTTCGGCAGCCAGTACGGCCAGCTTATCACTCGCCGGGTCCGGGAGCACAACGTCTTCTCTCGACTGTTCAGGGCCGACGTGCCAGCCAAGGAGCTGGCCACCTGGCCCCTCAAGGGGATCATCCTGTCTGGCGGGCCTGCCAGCGTATATGACGCCAAGGCGCCGCGGTGCGACGCAGCCCTCTTCAACCTAGGCGTACCCATCCTGGGGATCTGCTATGGAATGCAGTTGGGCTGCCAGATCCTGGGATCCAAGATCCTGCCCGCCAAACACCGGGAGTATGGCCGTGCAGACCTGACGATCCTGGACAAGAGCGACCTCTTCTCCCTGATGCCGGACACGACCCTGGTGTGGGCCAGCCACGGTGACCAGGTCGAGACCCTGAGCGATGCATTTGAGACCCTGGCGACCACGCGGACCTGCCCCTATGCCGCAGTGCGGCACCGCGCCCAGCGGTTCTATGGCGTTCAGTTCCACCCTGAGGTTGCCCACACGCCCAAAGGATCGGTCATCCTGAAGAACTTCCTCTACGACATCTGCCAGTGCACTGGAGACTGGAAGATGAGCGACTTCGTGGCCGAGTCCGTGGCAAGTATCCAGGGCCAGGTGGGCAAGGCACACGTGATCTGCGGGCTTAGCGGCGGCGTGGATTCCTCGGTCACCGCCTCGCTCTTGCACAAGGCGATCGGAGATCAACTGACCTGCATCTTCGTAGACAATGGCCTCCTTCGGAAGAACGAGCGAGGGGACGTGGTCGCCACGTTTCGGGATCATTTCCACCTCGATCTTAGGGTGGTCGACTGGTCCGAACCATTCCTCTCCACTCTGGCCGGAGTCACGGACCCGCAGCAGAAACGCAAGATCATAGGCCGAGAGTTCATCTCGGCCTTCGCCTCCGAGGCGGCCAAGATCAAGGGCGCCAAGTTCCTGGCACAAGGGACCCTGTATCCTGACGTCATCGAGTCGGGGTCCAAGGATGGCAACCCGGCCGCCAACATCAAGTTGCACCACAACGTCGGCGGCCTGCCCGAGAAACTGGGCTTCGAGCTGGTCGAGCCCCTGAGAGACCTGTTCAAGGACGAGGTACGGCTGGTGGGCGAGTATCTGGGCCTGCCCGAGGACATCGTCTGGCGCCACCCATTTCCAGGGCCGGGCCTGGCAGTCCGCGTCATCGGCGAGGTGACAGCCAAGAGGCTCGATACCTTGCGGGCCGCAGACGAGATCCTGATAGACGAGATCAGGGCAGCGGGGTTGTACCGGAGCATCTCCCAGGCCCTGGCAGTCCTGGTGCCTGTCTCTACGGTGGGAGTGATGGGTGACGAGCGGAGTTACGAAAACGTCGTGGCCCTGCGGGCAGTGGACACCACCGACTTCATGACTGCAGACTTCTCGCGGATTCCATACGAGGTGTTGGCCAGGGTGGCCAGCCGCATCATCAACGAGGTCAGGGGCGTCAACCGGGTGGTCTACGATGTATCGAGCAAGCCCCCCGCCACCATCGAGTGGGAATGACCTTAGAAGAAGTAAGAACTAAGAGGTAAGAGGTAAGACACAAGATAAGGTGATTATGGGGGAGGCATTTCAGAAAGAAACGCCGGTCTGCCGATGACAGTAGAGTCGGGCAGTACGACCAGAATTCACATTGAAAACCCAGGCAGACCGTGTAGACTGTTTCGCCGCAATTGGAATTACTCATCTTTCCATAATCTTTGTGAGACTAGGCAATGTCAACATACAAGATCGAACCAGCACAGAGGATCAAGCGCCTGCCGCCTTACATGTTTGCGAGGCTCAACGCCCTGAAGTTGGCCAAGCGTCAGCAAGGAGCGGACATCATCGACCTGGCCATGGGCAATCCCATGGACGGGGCACCCCAAATCGTGGTGGACAAACTCTGCGAGGCAGCCAAGGATCCTCGCAACCACCGCTATAGCGCCTCCAAGGGCATCATGAACCTCCGCAAGGAGGTCGCCATCAAGTACCAGAAGAAGTGGGGCGTGAGTCTCGATCCGGAGAGCGAGGTCCTGGCCTGCATCGGGTCCAAGGAAGGCTTCAGCCACATGTGCCTGGCCCTGTTGGGGACTGGTGACACCGCCATCGTCCCAGACCCAGCCTTCCCCATCCACAACTATGGAGTGGCCTTGGCGGGCGCAAACGTAATCACAGTAACCCTGGGCAATGACCAGAAGTTCCTGGACACGATCACCATGGTCTGTGAGCACATCTATCCCAAACCCAAGCTCTTGATCCTCAACTACCCGCACAATCCCACGGCAATGACCGTGGACGAAGGATTCTTCGAGCCCGTTGTTCATCTGGCCAAGCGGTTCGGGCTGGCAGTGATCCACGACTTCGCGTATGGCGAGACCTGCTTTGACGGGTACAAGGCCCCGAGTTTCCTGTCGGCCAAGGGTGCAAAGGAAGTAGGTGTGGAATTCACCACCATGAGCAAGCCTTACAGCATGGCGGGTTTCAGGATAGGCTTCGTGGCAGGCAACAAGGACATGGTCAACTACCTGGCCACGATCAAGGGCTACTACGACTACGGGATCTTCCAGGCAGTCCAGATTGCCGGGATCATCGCCATGCGGCACTGCGAGGAGGATATCGCTTCACAGAATCTCAAGTACCAGTCACGTCGCGACGTGCTGTGTGATGGGCTGGAACGAATCGGCTGGTCCATGGAGAGGCCTCGTGCCTCTATGTTCGTGTGGGCCAAGATCCCTGATGAGCACCTCCGCGGCAAGGGCACCATGGACTACGCCATGGACCTGCTGGAGTACGCGGAGGTCGTCGTGTCCCCAGGCCGCGGGTTTGGCGAGAACGGTGAGAATTACGTGCGACTCGCCCTGGTGGAGAATGAACAGCGCCTCCGCCAGGCAGTCCGCAATATCAGCCGTTTCATCCAGGAGAAACCCATCCGCAAGGCCAAGGCCAACCAGTAGCCTCGGGGACGGATGTCGCGATATTAGCAGGGAAGAACCTAAGACCATAGAAACTAATAGAAGGAGTCCAGTTCCGACCAGGCCCGCATGTTTGGGCCTGGGCACAAGTTATTGCCGCACATGCCGTTAGCCGCCAGAAGTCTGACCGAGGGACAGACAAAAGCGACCATCCTGGTCAGATAAGTTGACTTACGCCAGGCAATCTGCTAGCATATCCGGCTCATGGCTAAAGAAACAAGGACAACCGCTAGGAAGCAGGTTCAGCAGAAGTCCTCCGCCAAACTCGGGAAGGTCCAGTCAGACAGGGCATTTGGTAGCTACAAGCAGGCGATCGACTACCTGTTCAAGAAGACCGATTACGAGAAGGAAACGCGCGTCCGCTACAACGTGACTACGTTTAGCCTGGAGCGAATGGAGAGCCTCCTGACCCTGGTTGGCAACCCGCACAAGAAGCTGAACACGGTCCATGTGGCAGGGACGAAGGGCAAGGGATCGACTGCCACCATGCTTGCCAGGATGTTGGAGGCCAATGACTACAAGGTCGGCCTCTACACCTCTCCCCACGTGGTGCATCTGCATGAGCGGATCACCATCGATTCTCAGATGATCGATGAGGACGAGATGCTGGGCCTGATGAACCGGCTGCACGCGCCCATCGAGAAGCTAACCAAGAAAGGGGACGCCCCCACCTTCTTCGAGATCATGACGGCCCTTGCCTTCATGTACTTTGCCGACGAGGAGGTGGATATCGCGGTGATCGAGACGGGTCTGGGCGGACGTCTTGACAGTACCAATGTCATCAGCCCCAAGGTTATTGGCATCACGAGCCTGAGCATCGATCACCAGCAGCAGTTGGGTAATACCCTCGACAGTATCGCCAAGGAGAAAGCCGGCGTGTTCAAGCCCGGCGTTCCAGTGGTCACGGTCGAGCAGGACCCAGCAGCCATGAAGGTCCTGAAGAACCAGGCCCTGTCGGTGAAGGCCCCGCTGAGCATCACGGGGGGCGGCGAAATCGACTTTTCCTATCGCTTCGAGACATCCCGCGAACACGGGCCGCACACGCGGGTCTGCCTGACCACGCCTACTAGCCGCTTCGAACACCTTCGCGTGCCCTTGTACGGCAGGCACCAGGCCATCAACTGCGGGCTGGCCCTGGCCATGCTAGACAAACTGAAGACCTGCGGCTACGCGATTGACAACGAGAAGGCGGCCAAGGGGCTTCAGGGTCTGACGCTGCCGGGCCGCATGGAGATAATCTGCACGGACCCGCGGATCATGATCGATGGCGCCCACAATGCAGCCAGCATCCGCGCCCTGATCCACGCCATCGGCCAGAATATCCCCTATGACTCGATGGTGGTAGTCTTTGGCTGCAACAGTGACAAGGACATCGAAGGGATGCTCCGCGAGCTGCAATATGGCGCGGACAAGGTGATCTTCACGCGGAGCAACTCACCCAGGGCTGCGGCACCCCAGGAGTTGACTGAGAGATTCTCCGAGGTCTCCCACAAGATGTGTCAGACCTCCTCGTGCCTGGGTGAGGCCCTGCAACTGGCCAAGAGCGCGATCGGCAAGGAAGACCTGATCTTGATCACCGGGAGCTTCTACCTGATCGGCCAAGCCAAGGTGCGGTTCGAGGCAAATCTGTCGCTGGGGTAGAGCCGGGAGTCTTAGGTCTTAAGTTCTAGGTTCTAGGCAACTGCACAAGCGCGTCTTTGTGCCCGCACTACATAAAACCTAACTCCTAACTCCTAAAACCCGTATCCTACCACCCCGTCTTCTGCAGGACCACTGGGATGGTCTTGGCCAGGATGGAGATGTTGAGCCAGAACGACCGGTTCTGGATGTACAGATGGTCGTATCTGAGCTTGTGGTCGGGCTTCAGATCGTAGAACGCCCTGATCTGCGCCAGGCCGGTAAGGCCGGGCTTCACGGCCAACCGTATTCCCTGAAGGGCCTTATGACGGCCGACGAAGAAAGGTCTCTCAGGCCGCGGCCCCACGAGACTCATGTCCCCCTTGATCACGTTGAACAATTGGGGAAGCTCGTCGAATCGCATCTTCCTCATCACCTTGCCCAGCGGTGTCACTCGACCATCGTCCTTTGCCGCCCACACAGGACCGACGTGCTTTTCGGCATCATCAATCATGCTACGGAACTTGTAGAGGGTGAACACCCTTCCGCTCTTTCCCACTCGCTCTTGTTTGTAGAGAATGGGCCCCGCAGAGCTGACCTTGATAAGGACGGCTAGCAGGGTCATGATGGGCAGACTCAAGATGAGGATCCCGGCTGCCCCCGCAAGATCTAGAAGCCGAATGGAGAGTTCATGCACCGCAGATTGCCTTGGGACATCCTGGAATCCCCTCGGCAGTGTGGCGCGGATCGCCATCAGGTGATCCATCACCATGTCGTGACTTGTCAGGGCGCCGACTGCCTCGCCACGCTGGTAGCTCTCGACCCTGGAAATCCGACTCGCATGGCCCGTCCCATGGGCCTGGCCTACCTTGGCTCCCATATCCATCCCAATCCCATCCTATCAACTGAGACAGAAATTACCACCACACCACTTCCTGCCATCACCTTCGTCCGAGTTGGAGAGAGACAGGCTACTCGTGTCGCCATGCAAGAGCAGCATTATACGATCCGGGGTCACTGATGCAAGACAAAACCGCGTTCCCTTTCGTCGACCTCGCAATCGCAGAAGGTGATAGCCTTCAGGATGGCTGCCGATGTCTCAGACTGAGGCCAATCTACTGCCCGTATCCCGCCACCAGGTGATGGTCCTCTGTAGTCCCTCATCAAACGGCGTGCTGGCCATGAACCCAAAGGACTCGCGGGCCCGCGAGACATCCAGGCAGCGACGCGGTTGACCATCGGGCTTGGAAGAATCCCAGACCATCGCTCCGGAGAAGCCCGTCAGCCGCTTGATCTTCTCAGCCAAGTCACGAATGGTGATCTCAAAACCGGCCCCAATGTTGACGGGTTCGGGACCGTCGTACTTCTCCGCGGCCATGACCAGGGCGGACGCGGCATCGTCGACGTAAAAGAACTCGCGACTGGCAGACCCTGTCCCCCAGAGGGTGACCTGGTCTGCATGGGTGTCCACGGCGTGGCAGAACTTGCGGATCAGGGCGGGGATGACGTGGCTCGTCTCCAGGTCGAAGTTGTCGCCTGGTCCATAGAGATTGACCGGCAGCAGGTAGATCCCGACAAGGCCGTACTGCTGGCGGTAACTCTGCAGCATGACCAACAAGGCCTTCTTGGCGATCCCATAGGGCGCGTTGGTCTCTTCGGGATATCCCTCCCACAGGTGTTCTTCCTTGAAGGGCACGGGCGTAAACTTCGGGTATGCACAGATCGTGCCCACCTGCACAAACTTCTTCACCCCCTTCAGGCGGGCCTGCTCTATGAGGTGTAGGCCCATCGCCATGTTGGCGTAGAAGAACCTGCCGGGATTGGCACGGTTGGCTCCGATGCCTCCCACTTGAGCGGCCAGGTGAATAATCACCGAGGGCGCCATCTCGTTGTACATCCTGGCCACGTCCGCCTCTCGGGTCAGATCGTAGTCCTCAATCCGCGGCACCAACAGGTTCTCGGGTCTCACGCCTCGGTCCAACAATCGTCGCTGGACGTATTGGCCCAGGAACCCCGCCCCGCCTGTGACAACGATTCGTTCCTTCGCTAGGTCAAGCATATTGATTCATGTGAGACACAGACCGACCTACGCTCTGAGCTATGAGTTCCGAGCTTCGCGTTTCAGGAAACCAGACGCACAGCGCACAGCACATAGCTCACAACCCGCCTGCCATTGCACTTTGCCCTTGGCACTCTGCGTTAATGCCCTGCTTCTTTCAGAAGGCGTTCCTTCTTGGCCCTCCCCCAGTCGGCATCGACCATCATGGCCGCCAATTCCCTGAAGGTCACACGAGGGATCCACCCCAGGGCCTTTCGGGCCTTGGAGGCATCGCCCAGGAGCAGATCCACCTCTGTGGGCCGGAAGTATCTGGAGTCGACCTCCACGTACTGCTGCCAGTCCAATCCCAACCGCTCAAAGGTCAACTCACAGAATTCCCGGACTGAATGCGTCTCGCCCGTGGCCACGACGTAGTCGTCTGGGCTTTCCTGCTGGAGCATCAGCCACATGGCCTCCACGTAGTCGCCGGCAAATCCCCAGTCTCGCTTGGCTTCCAGATTACCCAGGTAGAGCTTGTCCTGCAGCCCCTCTTTGATTCGACAGGCCGCGCGCGTGATCTTGCGGGTCACGAAGGTCTCGCCGCGGCGCGGGGACTCATGATTGAACAGAATGCCGTTGCAGGCGAACAACGAATACGCCTCTCGGTAGTTGACGGTCTGCCAGTAGCTGTACACCTTTGCGCAGGCGTAGGGACTGCGGGGATAGAACGGCGTCGTCTCCGTCTGAGGGGTCTCCACGACCTTCCCGAACATCTCGCTGCTCGACGCCTGATAGAACCTCGCCGGCTTCTTCATGTGCCGCACCGATTCCAGGAGGCGCAAGGTCCCCAGGGCATCGGCGTTAGTGGTATAGATGGGCATCTCGAAGCTGACCTTCACGTGGCTTTGGGCGCCCAGATTGTAGACCTCATCGGGCTCAATCTCATTGAGGATCGACGAGAGGTTGCTGCCGTCCGTGAGGTCCCCATAGACCAGTTTGAGCTTGGGCTGATCGTGCGGGTCCTTATACAGGTGATCGATACGACCTGTATTGAAGGAGGAGCTTCGTCGGATGACCCCCCAGACCTCATATCCCTTTTTCAGGAGGAACTCCGCCAGGTAAGATCCATCCTGCCCAGTGATGCCGGAGACCAGTGCTCTTTTCATAGTGCGCTCAGCATAGCCGACCGATTCCTGACTGGCAAGAGCCCACCTTCCAGAGAAAGCCGAACAAGGCCGGCCACCGCCTCCATCGGGTCATTCTTGCTCCCTTTTTTCTCCAAAAAGCCCTTGACAAACCAGAGCCTCACGGGGTATATGGCTGCTAGTTGTCACGACAGCCTCTTTCCAGTCCGTGGCAATAGAGATTAAGCGGAGGAGCTGAACAGGGCTATTTGCGAATGTCTCCCCTCTTCTGTCTCCATAGTTGAACGCAGGGAGTCTGCGCACGAGGCAAGCGAACGTACGTGCAGACCGCCCCATGCATCCTGCGTGATGTCTCGCAAGGCCGTCCGGAGCGTGACCGGACAGGCTGGCGAGTTAACCGTACAGGTATGGCTTCTTTTTGGAGGAGTGGTGAGATGAAAAGACTCGCGTGTGTATCGACAATCGTGCTGGCCATGGCCCTGCATGCCATCGCAGCCCCCACCAATCTAGTCGTCAACGGCAGCTTTGAACTGAGCCCAGACCCCATCGGGACTGCCCGCTTCGTGGCCATCCCATCAGGCGCAACCAGTTTGGTCGGCTGGACCGTCAGCGGCCCTGAGACGGCGGCGGTAGACATTGTTACGCAAGACTCGTGGAATGTCTATGAGGGAACCAAGGCCCTTGATCTCAATGGCAGCGGCCCCGGCTGCATCTCTCAGGCAATCCCCACAGAGGTCGGCCAGTGGTACGAGCTCAGCTTCGCGATGTCCGGCAATCCAGGCCGCGCAGGAGCCAAGGACATGACGGTGGCCGCTGGCCCGGTGAATGACCTGCCCTTTTCATTCACCCGTGTCAACACGGCCCAAGACATGATGTGGGAGACACACACGCTCTCGTTCCAGGCTGACAGCACTATGTCAGAGATCAGTTTCACATCAGCAACCCCGGTTGAGCTCATGGGTTCTGGACCGGTCCTTGACGATGTGCAGGTCTCGGCAGTGCCACTCCCCGGGGACATGATTCTGACAGGCCTGGGTGCGGTAGTCCTGGGCTGGCTGCGAAGCAGGAGGATTGTCTAGCCCAAGTCCGCATCCCTGATCTTCAGGACTCCTGTTATCCAGTTACCCGGAGACGGTGGGCTGCTCGTGCCACATCAGATCCGTGCATGGCCCCAAGCAGGCACCCACGCGTCTCCGGGCAACTGGCGACAGGCGAGAACGCTCCACAGACATCACTCGTCTTCACGCCGCGTTCAGCCGAAGCACTCCGACAGGCTCCACTCGCTTCCATCGATCCACCACAGGTATCTTCTTCCCTCAGCCTCGGTCTTCCCAGCCGGAAAAATCTTGCCCTCCATGGCGGGACTTGAGGGTTCTCCTCAGGTGACAACTGCGCTGCTGATCACATGCCGGCCACTCTTAAGTTGAGTCTGATAAACAGCTTACACCACACCCACACATTCTCGGACTCGACCATGGGATGGAGCAGATCCACGTTGTTCCCTCACTCCCTGCCGGACGCTTGACATTGTGGAGTCAAAACAGCATAATACACATAATCCTGCAGGTTGCCACGGCAGCGGGGAGCGACCAATGGCAATGGGAGAATAAGGAGGAGGGGCGAAAGAGGAGCGTGGGGGCTCGCCGCTTTCGACCTAAGGAATCGGATGGGGGGTCAGCTGTGTGCTGCCCAGTGCATTGTCACGCAAAGGAAGATGCAACCGTACCGTCTCTAATTAAGGCCTGCCGCAATCATAGCGGCATAGAGAACAAACTAAGAGTGGGGCGCACGTTTTGGAGGAACACCGAGATGAGAAGGCACATAGCAGCAGCCTTGACGTTGTTTGTCGCAACTGTTGCAGTCAACGCAGGCCCGACGAACCTGATAACCAATGGCGGCTTCGAGGACACAGACGGCGCTACTGTAGGGAACTTCCTCCCGCTATCGCCCGGTTCGACTATCATCAGCCCGTGGGTTGTGGGCGGCGATGGCACTGCGGCCGTAGATGTGGTAGGCACACTGTGGCAGCAAGTTGAGGGTAGCTATAGCCTTGACCTTAACGGCAACAACATCGGTTGGGCGCAGCAGACCATCGATACGGTGGCAGGCGATTGGTACACCCTGGCCTTCAAGATGTCTGGCAACCCAAACCGCAACTACAGTGCCATCGACAAGACCCTCACAGTCTTTGCGACGACACTGGATGGCGGAGGAGCTCAGCAGGACTTCATCTTCACTCCGAATAGCACGGTAGATGACATGCAGTGGGAAAGTCGGTCGTGGACGTTCCAGGCTCCCACCAGTGGAACGATCCTGAAGTTCCTCTCTACCTCAGGGACGGCTGGTGGGGCAGGCCCGGTTATCGATGATGTGTCGGTTACCCACGGTGGCATACCCCACGCCCCAGTCCCCGGCGCACTTGTCCTCGTTGGACTTGGCACAGCCGTCACCGGGTGGCTGCGAGGGAGAAGGCCCTCCTAGGTTGTTACACGCCCTGCCTCCGGCAGTCTCCACAAAATAGGACGGGAGACGGTCCTTTGCGGATCGTCTCCCGGTTTCTTGTTTCTCCGCCCCTGCTGTCCTGCGAACGTGCACGCCCGCCTTAAACGGATCAGGCAATCGCCATCTGAGGGCGAGGGGCCTTAGTAGTGGATCTAACCTATTGACCCGGCCACAGAGCTCTCGGCAGTATGGATCCGCAACCGTTCATGGCCGGCCAGTTCCCTGAGCGGTTGAATTTCAATGCTGATTGAAGCAGCCTGACCTTGGTCTCACCGGGACTAGACCCACCGCAGCCACATCGGATGCTCCGCCAGCCTTCGCCATCGGGGCCAACGAACTATCCTCCTGATCGCGCGGACAGCATCCCGAGAGATACCCCTGTTGAGCCATCTGCCACTCGTTCGCATGGTTCGGTAGATTTGGCATCTCGCACAGGGAATGTCATCTCTTGGTGCACGGTCCCCCAGAAGCATCTGCCTTGCGTAGTCCATCGTCTCGTTGGTGATCGCGTGCAGAAGGCCTTCCTGAAAGGCATTGCCCCCGAACGTACCCCAGAAATTACGGCAACACCCTAGTACTCTCCCATCCCAGTTAATCTGTGGCTGATCCCACAACTGATGGCAAATCCCCTGCATGTAGTCCGATCCATACTTGTTGGCAAACTCCTCCCTTGACGCGACGCCTATTTCTCTCCTCAGCAAGTCCTTGTCATGCACAGGCGAGAACGCGTCGTCCCACGTGAGTTTCAAGTGAAACTCCATGCCCAAACTCTCAGCCAATCTTCTGGCTGCAGGGATCTCATGGAGGTTGTGCCCCATGGCCACGAATTGCCACGTCAGAAGGGGATAGCGGGATCGGTAATCCCGCTTCAGCCGGTTGATTCTCTTGATGTTGTCCATCACAGCACCGAGGTCCCCATTGACCCGGTACTTGGTGTAAGTCTCATTCGTGACACCATCGACGGAGCAAGTCATCGTCCGGAATCGGTACCTGACGAGTCCCTCGAGCACGTCACATCCGACGGCATTGAGGTTGACTCCGTTTCTTGCCGTCAGACGGACCCCGCGGCGATCGGCATACTCCAGTATGTCCAACAAGTCGGGATTCAGGAGGATTTCGCCATAGTTGGACAACTCGATCCAGGACACCCATCCATTCTCATCCAGGGTCCTCCTGAAATCGGCAAACGCGAGAAACCCCCTCCCAATGACCGAATCAGTCGCTGTGCCCGCTGTAGGGCACGATGGACATCGCAACTGACAGACGGAGGAGGCTTCAAGCCGGATTCGGACAGGTCTTATCATTGTGTTCGAAGATGGCCGTCTTCACGGTCTTCGCTCGTAACCGGTACCCAAGCGCCTGCAGGAAACCACAGATGGGATCGGACCCCATCTCCGCTAAGTCCCCTTTGATTTCCGCGAGCACAAATCTGGGATGATACTTGCACCAGTCATTGGACTGGAGGACCTCCAGGTCCATGCCTTCCGTGTCCACGTTCAGTACGTCGATGTCCACGCCTGCAGGGAGGTAGTCATCCAGTATCTGCTTGAGTGTCACTACGGGGATCTCTCTGTGGCTCAGAAGATGAAAGGTTCCACGCGAGGCCCTCTCTCTGGACAGCTCTCGGCAGAATCCGTTGACCTCTGGCTCCTGGAAGAGATAGTAGGTCATCATCCCCGTCTGGCTAGCTACCCCGCATTCTATATTAACGTCCCTTGGCCGGCGGCGATCGAACATGCTCTTCATGCCCGGGATAGGATCCACGTTGATGCCCCGCCACCCGCTTCTATAGCAGCGGTAGGTATTGGATCGCCACGTGGGATGGTGGGCTCCAACGTCAACGTAGAACCCGTCTGTCTCCTCTCGTGCCAACAAGGATGCCAGCAGCAAGTCTTCTCCCCCTTCGGCATAGGAGATCCGGCCGCCCCATGCCAGATAGACCCTCCACACCTGCCGACACCACGGCAGCATCCACCGGGGGAGCACCCGCTTGACCATCAGCTTGAGCGGGGTCATTTGGTCCTCCCTTCTGAAATAGAATCCACGCCCATAGGGCGTGGCTTTCACTTGAGCCCCCATAGGGGACCTACCCGGTTGTTTCCACCACGCGGTTCCGTGGCAACATGGTGGACATGATCCTTCTGCGGCGTCTGGGGCGGCACTCCCCAATCATCGTGCCCGCCTGCCCCCTGCCCGGCCATGTTGCCTTTCAGCACTCGGTACATACACCGGACGGTGGTGGGAATGTCATGTCCCATGTGTTAGCCTTGGACCCACTCATGTGCTGCTCCTTGCTCGAGATTCCGGAAGCAACTCAATCTCAGGAGTAGCACATTCAGCGTTTCTGCCCTAGCTTCCGACACTGACCACGTCCATAGGACGTGGGTTTCCACGTCAAACGGATTGGTTTTCAGCCGCTCGATCAGATCCAGCATCTCCATGGGCTTGAGGGACAGGGAAGGCCGCCCAAATCCAGACGTCGCTCCCGCCCCCAAGGGACAGATATCGACCTCGACTCGCTCCGCATCGATTCGCCCGGGAGTTCACCGTGGGACCCTTCGCGGCCTGAAAGCCTGCGGTGCGAGAACCTGAGCAATGACCCGGCTCAGTGTGATGCCTCGCCGGCCTAGGCTTCACCGCCCCCCCCACACACGCTCGACCACGATCAAGTAGCCCGCCGACATTCTCGATCTCACAGCGAGACTGAGCGAGTGTCCTCACGTTTCTGGATCACAGCTTCCTGCCCACGACCACGGGGGCCTCGTGCCGCGTCAAATGCTCGATCACTCCATGACACCCTCACGTACACCATGAGTCTCCTTCGAGAGACACCCCCGTCGCTTCGAAAGAACTACCGCAACCCTGCCCGGGCATTCTGCATGCGCAGGTTCGGCTGCCTCTACTTGGCCAAAGAGTGCGGTCTCCGGATCAGTCCTCCACTGTGAGACGTCTTCGTCTGGTGAGCCTAGACCGAATGGCCGAGGAAATGGTCCGGATCGGGTGCCGCCTAACTTTGTGCCACCGCAATCGCTTGTTCAACTCCGACTCGAGAGCGAGCACTCGGTTGTGAGACAGGTGTTGCGTCTCGACAAATCGGATCGTTTCCCATCCGCCGCAATGGAGGCCCTCCTCGCAGACTCTTCTGTAGAGCGGACTCCCGGGTAAGGCGACATAACTCAAGAACCCTACGTAGTCCGCATCGATCTCCTTGGCCAGATCTGCCGACATCTGGACATCCTTTTCCGTCTCCCCGGGTATCCCAACCATGAAACTCGCGCCGGTACGAATTCCCGTCTCTCTGGCATCGCGATAGAAGGCCAGGACCTGTTCTACAGTGATGCCCTTGCAGACAGAATCCAGGATCCGCTGCGATCCCGATTCCACACCGCACCAGATGAACCGGCATCCCGCATCTGCCATGCGAGCCATGGTCTCGCGGGACAGTGTGTCCACGCGGCTCTCACACTCCCACACCACGTCGAGCCCCCGCGACTCCATCTCATCACATATACCGAGCACATGCCTCGCACTCAGAGTGAAGTTGTCCTCCCGAAAGTAGAACCCTCTGGTGCCGTAGGTCTCCATCATGTACAACATCTCATCAACGATCTCGACAGCCGGCCGAGTTCGATACTTCCGATTCCAGTACTCAGCGCTCGAGCAGAAGGCGCAACGGAAGGAGCAGCCCCGGCTCGTAGCCATCACATCCACGGGGTGGGTGAACAAACCACTTGCGATCCGGTCATACTGCCTAAGGTCGACCAAGTGCCTCGCAGGTCGAGACAAGCCTGCCAGAGATGGAATCAAGGCCGGCGAAGGCCCCTCCAACACCTGACCATCCGACCGTTTAGACAACACACCCTGCACGCACGGTGCCGCCCCACGATCTTGATTGAGGACGGCCAACAGCTCTACGAAGGCCCGCTCACCTTCTCCCCTCACCACGCAATCCACCCCCTTCCGGCGGATCGTGCTGTAGGGGTCGATGGTGGGCTGGGGGCCCCCGAAGACCGTCACGACATCCGGCCGTTCTGTCTTGATCAGAGCGGCCAAGTCATACCCCTGCCAAATGTTCATGATCGTGGCAGAGATCCCCACACAGTCAGGTTCGAAACAGAGGACCTCCGCAGCAACATCCTGGAAAGCCAATCCACGAACGTAGTTGTCGAAAACGACCACCTCGTGACCTGCGGCCTCTGCGGCTGCCGCCACATAGAGCAGGCCCAAAGGGACTTGATTAGACGACTTGCGCAGGGTGCGGGCCGGACAGAGATGAGAGAGGTCTACTGAATCAGGAATGATCAAGACGATTCTCATGCCGGCGCAGTCGACATTTGACAATACTCCAACTTCTCACCCCACGCGAGCCAAAAGGTGAAGGCATGGCGGCATCGCAACGACGTGCATCTGATCCGCACTCCGACTAATGTCGCACGGCTGGATCCCATTGAATGCCGGCTCACACCGGGCAAAGTGCTCGTAGACCACGACACAGCCTATCGCAACCATTCAGGACTCTGAACACCACCAAACCGCCATGTGACACACCAAGACTCCCACGCTAAACGGGAACGCCAGAACATACCTGGAAACGACCCTAGCACAGTCGGAGCCTGATCCTCATCCAACAGGGAGCATAGGCTGCTAGGCCAGTGGCCGCCAAGGCCAAGTAGACGTAGCTTCTGCCTCGCAGTGGCTCATCATGAATACTATCTCGAAGACACCTCAGAGCTGCAGTTCTGCGTCCGTATCGCAAATGGGCCACTCCTTCCATGTAAGCCAGGCGGGCTTGGATCTGACGACGCCGCGGGGTAGGCAGGGAAGGGTCTGCCTGTAATGTGCGTTCAATAACGTGCCGGCGTGCGGCGGCCTCAAACCGGGAACGATCCACGGCAAGGGGTTCCCATGAGTACTCGCCAAGGACACAAGCAATATGTGCAATAGGGAACCTCCTGGCGATCCTCAGCCACATGTCCCAGTCCTGCCTACGGCGCAAGGGTTCATAGAAGGATCCACACACGTCAAAGCACTCCCGTGTACAGACGACTGTGGACGTCTGCATGAAGTTGTGAAGAAGGAGATGCGAATACCCCTCACCCAGGATGTGCCTGCACCGCTCCACCCGTAGTGGACGCCCCCGCAAGGTAACCGCCTTGTAGTCCGAGTAGAACAAGCCAACATCCGGGTAGGCCGTGATGGCTTTCTCGACCTCCGCAAGTTTGTGCGGGTACCATACATCATCCGCGTCCAAGAATGCTACGTATCGCCCGCGGCTGGCTGCAATACCCCGATTCCTGGCAGCAGCGGGCCCCTGGTTAGCTTGGTGAATCCACCTGATTCGCCCTGCGTAGTGTCGCAGCACGTCAGCCGTTTCGTCCGCCGACCCATCATCCACTACGACGATCTCGAAGTCCTGGCATGTCTGCGTCAGCACACTGTTGATCGCACGACCAAGGACGGCGCGCTGTTGAAGGCCGGGATAACGACGCTAAATCTGGGTGATGGCATCTCTAACACAGGACTCTAGGTCACTGACGACTGCCGCAGCGACTTCTTCCCAGGACTGCGAGTAGTTCCGGCCAAGCCGACCTCTTCCAGCTTCGACAAGTTGCTGACGCAAAGAGGCATCGGATTTGAGGGCTACAATCGCCTCAGCTAGTGACTTGGGTGAAAAGGGGTCAAAGTAGATAGCTGCTTCCCCACAGACATGGTGAGCGAAATCCAGATCACTCGTCAGGATTGGGAGCCCGTGCTGCATTGCGTCCAGATAGGCTCCCGAAAACGACTCAAGCTTTGTCGGCAGAAGCAAGCCATCGCAGTTCGCCAGACAGTAAGCAAGGTCCCTCTGCGATAGAGGCCCAAGGTTGACGATCCGCGACAGGAGGTTCTTGCTAGCCATCCTATCGAGGAGTGTCCTCGCATGTGGATGCTGGCTAGCGGCAATCGTCAGGAATACCGTCGTATCGCCCAGCAGGTCGCCCCACTGCTCAAATACATCACAGATGATCTCGATGTTCTTGTGAGCGTAGTACCTGCACACACAGATCAACCGAAAGCGACCGTGATGGCCTTTCAAGGCCTCGGCAAATGTACCCGTCCGGGCAGAGGAGGCGGTCTCACCTGCAGGCGCTGTACACTTCGGCAGAATCTTGAGTTGTCCCCTGAGAGGGAACGTGCAGGCAATACGCTCGAGCATGAGGGGCGTCTGACCATAGACCAAGCTCGAACGGGCCAAGGCCAGCCGAAGTGCTCTACGCTGCACAGAGTAACGCACATGCTCCATGAAGCTCATGTTCCCGTAGTACCGGCGAGGGTATACGAAGTGCGGATCCTGGATGAGGATGGCTTGGGGCACTCGGATTCCCAGCAAGCCACTGCTGCCGAGTGACAGTACAGCGTCAGGCTGGCGATGGCGAACGAGTGATGGCAGCGAGACCGTATCAAACAGAAACCTCCTTAGCCGGTTCTTCCTCTGGTCGAACCATATAGGCGTAAGGTTGCAGGCTTCCACAACCTTCTCATACCCGCACCCCACCGGCAGCACAGGGGTAATCTGGACTACGCTACCCAGGCCGGCCAAGGCCCTGATCAGGTTCATCGCCACATACCTTGGCCCCGCAGTGCGGTTAGCGTGGGCCAATACGAGGAGCCTCAAGATGTCGTCATTGAGTGGCATCAGACTGAAAAGCCGTCTTGAATGCAGCTTTCACGAACCGTCGCCAAGGACCCGCATAGCCCAGGTAGTCATATGTTTCCTCTGCCAGCATGTCGACATCAAAGTGCGAAAGAGACCCCCGCAAATACGCTGTCTTGTCTGGAGCGTTGTCGAAACACCCTTTGCGGAGGATCTTGGCTGAGGAGATCAGCGTTTCTCTACTCGAGGGCGAGAAGAAATCACTGACCTGTTGGCCCAGCCGAACCTGCATGCCGACGTAAGCAGCGAACAGCAACGTCGCTATCAGGAGAACCCGGGCATCCCTTCGGGATAGGACCAGAGTACAGACAAGGAAGGATATGCCCAGCGTCGCAATGTACAGCGTACGCGGATGGGGAGTCATCATCGCATGCATGGAGAAGAGAAGGGCCCAGCCCAAAGCGGCCATGCACACATCATTGGTCCACCAGCGCACTGCCCGACTGCGGTAAACAAGCAGACCAAGGAAGCTTACCCCTATCAGTACTCCGACCACAAGTCCCGGGACCGACTTGAACAGATCCAGCGGCAAGACGGTGTAGAGGATCCCTTCCGCATAGTGAATGACTCTGCCAACCGCGACAACCGCGACGCTGCTGTTCTTCAACTGACCTATGGCGTCTGGATGGACGTTCGGATTGAACCCCGCCCACGGCCCCTGAACAGTGTACTTGGCTCCCAGATAGCCAACCAGGACGAGGAGAGGAAGCAGATGCGCGATATGACTCCTGAACGACCGTTGCAGATGGGGCCTATTGCTGTACTTCAGTAGGCCTACGGCAACCACAGCAGGCCCCCAAAGGAGCCCGACTTCCTTCGCCAGTAGTGATACAAGCCACAGACCCGAAGCCACAAGAGACCTCGCGATGCAGGGTTCTCGCATGGATGCCCATACGGCAGTAGCCAGGAGGACAAACAACATGGCGATCAGATCGTTGGAGTGACAGACCCACACGACAGCGTATGTGTTCCCCGCCAGCAAAGCCCAGAGGCAGACGGTCGCAAGCGAGATGAAACGTCCTGCCCCCAATTGGATCATCAACCAGAAGGCAAGGCAACCATTGATTGTGTGGAGCATCAGGCTCATCGCATGCATAGGGAGTGGCTTCAACCCGAACACTTGATACTGCAATGACATCCACAGGGTCCACACAGGCCGCCAGTAATGCTCGCTGTGCCACAAGCTGAAGTCCCTCAAAGGTATCAGCAGGAAGAAGTCATCTCGCACCAGCCCGAACGCGAGGGTCCTGCCATGCAGAACCAGCACCATGAGCGAAATGATGACGTAGGGATAGTACCCGCTGCCAAGGGCATCTTCACGTGGGCTCCACTTGTCGGATGGTCCTTTCAGACGGTCCTCGCTATCGTCGAAACACATCGTTCCCTTCGGGATACTCCCGCAGAGGGTAGTAGACATCCAGAGTCAGGGTATCCTACGGCCGCGGATTGTAGTGATCGAAGAGCCTGGCCCACTGGCTCTCTCTGGCCAGGGACTTCTGGATCTTGCGGCCTTTGAAGGGCCACCAGAGGTAGTCGTGATAGAAGAATGAGCCAAAGACGAACAGATAGACTAGCGGCGTGTGGAAGAACAGCCTTTGGAGCCGCTTCATTGGGCCGAACCACAGGAGGTCGCCGACGCGGCTGGCCATGTTGTCGCCTACTGAGAACCCGAAGTTCACAGCGGAGATGTCCTCTCCGACGACCTCGATCTCCGCCATCCTTCCCCTTCCCAGTCCGGCCTCATGGGCCAGCCTGATGTAGGGGATCGTCATAGGGTCGAAGCCCATCATCTTTGCAGCCACCGCATCGATTGCCACGCTGTCAGAGCCAGCCAGGATGTAGTCCTTCTCCACCGGCGTCATGGTCCGGGGGCCTGGACCGGCCCCGCAGATCGTCCCATCCATGACCGTGAAGATCCCCGTGTGGATCTCCTTCTGGATCGCCAGCAGGTCCACCAGGGTCTCGTGTATCCGGGAGTGTGCGTAGTGCCTTCTCGTGCTGAGCAGCCCCCCAAAGGCGTTCTTCATGGCGCCTGTGGTGGTGGTGTAGATGTGCGTCTTGACGGTGGGAAGATGGACGATGTTCTTACCCACGAAGTACTCCGGAATCCGGATTCCCTCGGGGAAGATGCGGTCCAACGCCAGCATTCGTGCCTTCGGCCTGTAATCGATCCACTTCACCTGGTCGGGTCTGAAATTGTACAACTCCCGCACTTCATAGGCAGTGTAGATGGGAGCCAGCTTGTTGAGCCGCTGCCCCTTGGCGGCATTGGTGACGACAGTCCTGTTGTGCACCGCCACGAGATCCGCGTATCCCGCCTGCCGAAGCGCCCGGATCACGCCCTCCAACTGCCAAGGCGTCGTATTGGCGCTCAAGAAGGGAAAATGCCAGGAGATGTTGTCCTTCAGGATCGTGGTCTTGGCCTGGGGCAAACTCCCCGTAAGGCCGGCCATGCCCATCAACCGCGAGAGGTCGGCTGACACGGTGTCAGGACGCGTCTTCAAGACTGCGATGATCGACTTGTCGCTCACGTTCGTTGTTCCCCAACAACGCGTCACGAATACCGAATACCCAGGGACGAATCACGAACAGCGAGGATGCCGCCGCCCTGAGAACTGCACTATGCATGGGCCCACGTCAGACCGTGTCCACGCGCGTGGGTGCGGACATCGAACGAGGCTTCTTTGGCTGCCTCCATGACACACCCTCCACATCCAGGGGGCTGGCCCCGGACACCCGGGTCAACCGGCCCCTCTCATGCTCATCAGCAACCTGAAGGCCCACTTCGTCCTGGACCAAGGCACGCTTGCGGTGGGCCTGCAGGACCTGCGACAGCTTCCACAGGGGCTTGCGCCAGAAGTAGGCCAGGGGCAGCCTGAAGCCATGTCGCCTCAGTGAGACAAGGGTCTCCCAGTTGCCTCGAATCATCCCGGTCCAGGTGTTGGCTGCCCCACCTCTGGGCATCAAGACCATCGCCTTAGGCAGATACCCTATCGAAACGTGACCTTCCTCGATGAACCGGAGCATCAGATCAAAGTCACTCGATATGCGATATCGCTCGTCGAACACGCCCAGCTTCCTGTAAACCGCAGTGCGACAGAAGAAGGTTGGGTGTGGAGGCACCCAGCCCCATGAGAAGTTGCCAGGTACGTACCTGCCTGCGGTCCAGAAGCGGGTCACCCTGTTGGTCTTGGGGTCGATGTAGGCCAGGTCGCCATATACCGCATCAAGGCCTCCAGAGTCCAGTGCTGCAACCACCTGCGACACCACACCGGGGCCGATATAGGTATCGCCCGCATTGAGAAAGGCGACGACGTCGCCGCGCGCCAGCGCAAGCCCCTTGTTCATCCCCTGATAGATGCCGCCATCCGGCTCCGAGAGACACCGGGCCACGCTCCCCTGGTACTTCCGTATGACGTCCCATGTGCCGTCCGTAGAGGCCCCGTCGATCACGATGTACTCGATGTCAGCGTCCTGTTGGGACAGGACGCTCTTCATGGTGCGTTCTATCCGATCGCGGCAATTCAGACTGACCGTTATGACGGAGACTCTGGTCATGGAATTACGCTGCGTCGACCGCCGGGTCAACCCGGGATCCCTTTGCGGGCACGCCGTCAGAAAGTGCCCTGAAGTACTCCGAGTAGCGGGAGAGAATGGCCTGTTCTGAGAACTGCCTTTCCACCACCCCGCGGGCTCGCCGTCCGATCTGCTCCACGTCGCCGGCCCGGCAGATCTCGTCGATCTTCTCTGCGAGCATCTCCGGCTGATTGGGAGGCACGATCCAACCCACCCCGTTCTCTCTGATCACCCGTCCCATCTCGGAGTCCGGCTCTGCCACCAACAGGAGGGGTTTCCCCGCAGCCATGGCAAAGTAGGATTTGCTCGGCACGCCCAGCCCGTACATAGCGTCCCCGAGGGTGACGAACGCCACGTCACACGCACCCAGAAACAACTGCTGCGAAGCGATGGGAAAATGCCCCAGACTCATCACGTTCTTGTCAGGATGGGCCCGGATGAATCTCTCGACCTCGGGCTGGAACACACCGTCTCCCGCAAAAAGGAAGGCGGCCGACGTGCTCTTGGTTTTCGAGATGGCCCGCAACAGATTCCCGATCCCCTGGACCCGGCCCAGATTGCCCGCAAAGAGAAACACCGTCCTGTCCTGCAACCCATACTGGCGAATCAATGCGTTCTCCGCCTTGGCACAGGGCCTGACCGCTTCCACGTCCGCCCAGTTGGGAAGCTGCGTGATACGATGCCTGCTCCCCACTTTGCGCCGTACCACTTCCTCCATGTCACGGCCGATGACAATCAGCTCATCTGCCGCGCGATAGCCCCAATTGAAGCACCTGACCGCGAGACGGTACATCAGGGACTCCCTCCGGGCCAGGCCCGCGGGCACGAGGTTCTCGGGGTGGACGTCGTACACCAGCAGAACATACTTGAAGCGTATGACCTTCCTCAGCAGGGCCAACAGCAGCATGAGAGACGCCGGGTTCGTGACCCCGAATACGATATCGTGCCGTCTGACCCTGGTTGCCGCGTAGAATGCAAATCGCAGCGTCATCCCCAGCGTGCGTGCAATCCGCTGTCGCAGGACGTTCTTGTCATACTTGGCCGTCGCAACGCGATGGACTTCGAACTTCTGGGAGACGTACGCCTCACCGTTGTTTGACGGAACAGCACAACACACACTCACCGGCATATCGAGAGACCGGGCCGCGGTATGGATGATCCTGGTCAGGTAGTATCCTGTCGTATCCTGCACAGGATGATAGAACTCGGTGAAGAAGAATAGCTTTCTCATAGATCACTGAGGGCTGCGTCGAGAGAACGCAGAAAGGAGCCGTGAGACACCCGGGTCAACTCTGACCCACAACGGGCCAGGTATCCAGCGGAAAACGGTAATCATCCACCTTGGCCTCCTCAATTCTCCCGGAAGAGAAGATGAGCAACACGGCGTCTCCGGTCAGGCTGGTGCTGCCTGTCGCATACCCCGGCGGCACACACAGCACCTGGGGCCTCGCTGCGGACAACACAAAACGCTCCACGGGCAGCTCGCCCGTCGGCGCGGACCAGGAGTCGGGTCTGACCACTGAAACCAACGAGGTCCCCTGGACCCCGAAGAACCATTTCCGCTCGCTGCGGTGCCCCACCCAGCCACGTGGCTCATGGGGCCGATGGGCGCGGATCATGTAGAACCGGCCCACCCCCTCGAAATCAAAGTCATTGACGAACGCGACACTGCCCCGGGCGTCCACGTGCAGGCCCCCTTCAATGAGCGTGGGCCGGTCCATCGGCGATGTCATTCCTCGCTCCTCCTAGCCCGCTCAACCGGAGCCGGCGTCTTCTGCCACACGACGCGATTGACGTAATGGGTGTAGCTCAGAAGGATGCGCACCACCTTCTCCGAGACGTTCGGCACATCATAGTCCTTGATGATCGGCAGGATTCGATCCCTGCCCCTTCCCTGCGTATCGAGGATCTGCAGACCTTCGATCACACGATCAGGCTCCAGCCCGGTCATCATGACCGCTCCCTCCTCCATCCCTTCGGGCCGCTCGTGCGCATCACGGAGGTTCAGCGCCGGGAAGTTCAGAATCGAGGACTCCTCGGTGATCGTCCCGCTGTCCGAGAGCGACGCCTTCGCGTGCAGTTGCAGGTGAACATAGTCAAAGAGCCCCATCGGCTTGAGCAGTTCGACCTCGGGACGGAAGGTGACGCCCAGGGCTTCGATCTTCTTGCGAGTGCGCGGATGGGTCGTCACGATAATCCGCTTTCCGTACCGTTCGGCGATCACGTTGAGCAGTTGGACGAGCCTCATGAATTGCGGCACGGTCTCGATGTTCTCCTCACGGTGGGCGCTGACGACGAAGTACTCCCCTTCCCTGAGACCGAACCGCCGCAGTACCTCGGAGGCCTCGATCTTCGGGAGGTAGTAGTGCAGCACCTCATACATCGGGCTGCCGGTCTTGATCACGCGATCAGGTGGAATACCCTCCCGCAGCAGGTAGTCCCGGGAGATCTCGCTGTAGGGCATGTTGATGTCGCTGATGTGGTCGACGATCCTGCGATTGATCTCTTCGGGCACCCGCTGGTCAAAGCACCGATTCCCGGCCTCCATGTGGAAAACCGGAATCTTGCGCCGCTTTGCGGCGATCGCCGACAGGCAACTGTTCGTATCGCCGAGGATCAACACCGCATCGGGCCGGACGGCCTCCAGAACCGCGTCCGAACGAGAAATGACGAGCCCAATCGTCTCGGCCGCGTTGCGGCTCGCCGCTTCAAGGAAGTGGTCGGGCCTGCGGATCTCCAGATCGTCAAAGAAGACCTGACTGAGCTCATAATCATGATTCTGGCCCGTGTGGATGAGGATGTGCTGGACGTGGCGGTCCAGCGCGGCCATCACCCGCGACAGCCGGATGATCTCCGGCCGTGTACCTACGATCGTAGCAACCTTCATACCTTCTGGCCCATCGAGCTGCTGGCTGGAGCGACCTCCAGGTAGGTTGTGTCCGGTCGATCGGGATCGAAGATCTCGCTCGCCCAGAACAGCGTGATCATGTCCGCGTCGCCCACGTTGGTGATTGAATGCGTGTGGCCCGGCGGAATGTCAAGGACGCGGTAGTCTTCCCCGCAGACCCGGTACTCCACCACCTCTTCTCCCTCGATGTGCCGCATCCGAATCAAGCCTTCACCCGAGAGGACCAGGAACTTCTCGGTCTTGGTGTGATGGTAGTGGTTACCCCGGGTGATGCCTGGACGCGTGCGCGACACGAAGACCTGTCCGCAGTGAGGGCTCTTGATGAACTCGGCGAGTGCGCCCCGAGCGTCTCGCTTCGCCTCAAGTCCGTATTCGAGGGCCTCCGGCTCGACGTACGACAGATACGTCGCATACAGCCGCCGGTTGAAGGGCTCTGCGAAGTCCGGGATCATGAGCCGGCTTTTCATCTCATGGAACGCCTGGATACGGCCCGCCAGATCGCCCAGGGTGATCCGGGTGCTGGGGAGGGCATCCAGCGCAAACCCGCCTTCGGATCCGCGGGGGTCCTGGATCTCCCCAACAAACTGCGCGACGACATCGTCAACATACACCAACTCGATTTCACGCGTCGGGTCGGAGATAGAGATGGGCAGTTCATGGCCGATGCTATGGCAGAAGGTCGCCGTCACCGAGTTGTAGTTGGGCCGACACCATTTGCCGAACACGTTCTTCAATCGATAGATGGAGAGGGGAGCGCCGGTCTCCGCGGAGAACATCCTCAGGATCTCCTCAGCCCTGCGTTTGCTGACGCCATAGGGATTCTCCAATTCCGCCTGGATCGAGGAGGACATGATGATTTTTGGCGCCCGCCCCATCTGACGCAGCATCCCACACACCTCGCTCGTGAAACCCGCATTGCCCGTCTCGTACTCATCCACGCTCTGCGGCCGGTTGACTCCGGCCAGGTGACACACGGCGTCCACCCGGGCCAGCGTGCTTCGCAACTCGGTCTCGCTGCTGCCCAGGTCGTACCCCATGACCTCCCAGCCGTCCAGTCTCGCCAGGTGTGCGAGCAGATTCCGGCCGATGAACCCCCGGGCTCCGGTCACCAGAACGCTTCTCACGAGACCCGCCCCCTCTCAGCCAGGGCTTCATGGACGCAGTCGAGCTTGAGCAACAGCTCCATCATGCCGTCCACGTCCAGCCTACGGGTGTTGTGCGAATTGTAGTCCTCCATCTCGGAAACGGCCCTTTGCCCTTCGCTGAAGTAGCACGCGTAGTTCAGATCGCGTACATCGGCCGGCACGCGGAAGTAGTCGCCCATGTCTTCGGCCTTGGCCATCTCCTCGCGGTTCAGCAAGGTCTCGTAGAGCTTCTCCCCGTGCCGCGTCCCGATGATACGGATCTCATTGTCCGCCTCACAAAGCTTCCTGAGGGCTCGGGCCAGCGTCTCAATCGTCGCCGCAGGGGCCTTCTGCACAAAGATGTCCCCCGGATCCCCATGCTGAAACGCATAGAGCACAAGGTCCACCGCATCGTCGATCGTCATCATGAAGCGCGTCATGTTGGGATCGGTGATGGTCAGCGGCTCACCTGCCATGATCTGCTGGAGGAACAGGGGAATGACGGACCCACGTGAGGCCATGACATTGCCATATCGCGTACCACAGAAGATGGTCTTGGACCGGCCGTACATGCGTGCCTTGGCGATCATGAGCTTCTCCATCATGGCCTTCGAGATCCCCATGGCGTTGATCGGATAGACCGCCTTGTCCGTACTGAGCACGATCAGGTTCTTCACGCCGCAGGCCATGGCCGCGTTCATCACGTTCTCGGCACCCAGGCTGTTGGTCCGCACGGCCTCGATGGGAAAGAACTCGCAGGACGGGACCTGCTTGAGCGCAGCGGCATGAAAGACGTAGTCCACGCCCTGCATGGCCTGCAGGATGCTGTCACAGCTACGCACGTCGCCGATGTAGAACTTCACCTTCTGGTTCCGGAGGGAGTTGCGCATGTCCTCCTGCTTCTTCTCATCCCGACTGAATATGCGGATCTCCCCGATCTGGGTATCCAGGAATCGCCGTAGCACGGCATTTCCAAATGTCCCAGTCCCACCTGTAATCAGCAGAGTCTTGTTCTTGAACATTCCTTCCCTCGCAATGGCAGTTGCCAATTACTTCTTTGCGTCGCCGCTTACCGATCTGATCGAGGTCGCCAAGAGATCCTCCGAGGCACCCTCGATCGTCGGGCGGCATCCACCGTCGCCCATCTCCTCCACCAGCCACCCATAGTATCTGCCCCAGTTGGATGGACTCCAGACATCTTCGTAACGTCTACGGGCATTTCCTGACATCCGCTCAAAATCGCCCTTCACATATTCCATGGCCGCTACCAGATCCTGCATGCCGCAATCGTTCGGCACCAGATAGCCGTCGTTCTTGTGACTGATATGCTGGCGCAACCCGGGGATATCCGTGCCAATCACGGGTGTACGACAGCGAAATGCGACTGGCACAACGCCACTCTGGGTGACTTCTCTGGCCAGTCTGAACGTAGCGCAACTCCCTCGGAGTACGACATCGATCTCTTCATCACCAATGCGATCATGATGAACGACCTGCAGGATGCGGCGAGCCTGAGGGGTGAAGTAAGACAGGTATCTGGCGACGCTGCCAGAGGTCACCAAGGCAAACTCATAGGGAAGACTGTTCTCGGCGGCATAGTTGACCAAGCGAACAAACACATCATGGCCTGTCGACAGACCCATTCGACCGATCATCGAGAACAGACTTCTTTCACCATCAGCAGCAGGCTGAAGATCGGGTACCAACAGAGGAGCGACATGCGTGGTTGCACCCATGGTCGGATAGTACTCGGCAAAGAGTCCTTTGGAGTACTCGGATGGAAACACAATGTGATCGGATCTGGCTGCGATAGATCTCTGGATGGCCTCAACCAACAGAATGCGGACTGCCCCGATCTTGCCGTACGATGACTTGTCAGGTTTGTAGGGATCGTGCAGATAGAGGACAACAATCGAATCCGGGTACTCACGCTTCATCAGACTGGCAATCAGCGGATTCAAGGGGTGCGTGTTGTAGAAAACAATGGACCCAGGAGGATACTTGGCGAACGCCCGCTTGAACAACGCCCCTCGCGCCAGCCTGGCTGTGTCCACAATGACGGAGCACCACCCTGTGGAAACGGTCACATAGTCGATTGCAGCACAACTGGGCGCAAAGTCTCTATAGGGTTCGGCAAGAAGGTATCGAACCTCCATACCTCGTCGCCTCATGCCTTCCCCTACGGCAAAGAACTCTTTGGCCAGCCCAGGAGCGAACTTCAGACTCACAATATATGCAGTCCGCCCCTTCTTCTCCGGCTGCCCTCGTACGGTCGTATCACCACATATCACAGCCAAGATCTCCGTCCACGATCACTGCATGACTATCTCAAGGATGACACCGCCGGCTTCTGGGTCCAGGGGGCTACTTAGGACCCGTCCAGAAATAACTGACCGATTTCCCATCTCATCTTCGGGCCATCTTGGGCCGCTCCTCAATCGCGAAATCCTCAACGTAGCAGGACTACGCCTGCGGTTTCGCTCAATCCTCGCGTCCCAATCTGACCCAAGTCTGAGCGGCAAATCGATCACTTATTTCTGGACGGGTCCTTACTCTGGCTCTTTCTGGCAACCACCATGTAGCTCTCACCCCAGGACCATGGAAACCAGCCGAACATGGCCTGCGTCAAGAGGAAGGGCAATCCCAAAGGCAGACGCCCAATGACCGGAATCCCATTGAACAGCGTCGTTCCTTCATCCATTACTTCGAACCCTGCAGCTTCGATAGCTGCCCTCCATGTTGCCGGCGTCCTGAGCGACACGTGGTCCGGCCGGATCCCAGTCCATTGACTCCCAAGGAGTCCGGCCGCGAGGCCAGCAGGATTCGGCGTGGCCACGAGCAAGAGACCCCTCGGTCGCAGGACTCGTCGGGCTTCTCGCAGGAATGCATCAGGGTCCGGAAGATGCTCGACGGCTTGGAGGCACGACAGCACGACAAACGTCCCATCACGGAAGGGAAGTGACTCCGCAGAGCCTTGAACAAGCCCAGCCCTGGTCAGCCTTCGCCGCCCGTATTCTATGAGACTACGGTCCATGTCCAACCCTGTGACTTCCACGTTTGGAAACCACCTCTCCAAACAACAGACGAAGTCACCCGGCCCACAGCCCACATCCAAGAACCGGTCAACAGGTCCCCGGTCAGTCGCCTCTCGTCGATACTTCCTAACCACATCCTTCCATACTCGGTAGGTGATTCGATGTCTGAACGTCAACCATTTCTCCGACAACCCTCCATGGGGGCACGGAAGGTAAGGCGACGGATCCGTACGCTCGCCAGTCTCTTTGCAGACGATTGTCGCTTGTTTCACCATTGCTCACCGTGAAGGGGGAATCGGTCAAAAGTCCTTTCCACGGAACGATGCCTGCGTGCGGCCATCCCGCCACACCGACCGTCCATTCCTGTTTCGAAGCAGACAGCACCGGATCGTCATGAGCTCCATCTACACTGACTCGAGCGGTTGCCACTGAGGATATCAAGATACGCCCTGGCCATGAGTCGTGCCACCCGCCCGCATTCATAGCGGTCGAGCACACACGCCTTGGCATTCCGTCCGTACCGCTCCCTCTCAGCCTGGCCCGACTCGATCCGCCTAAGGGCATTCGCGATAGCCGCTGCATCGACGGGGACGACCCAGCCTGAGCCGGTCTGATCCACATCATCGGAAATGCCTACATTGTTCGACACAAGGACGGGCACTCCCGCCGCCATGGCCTCAGCAGCGGCGTTCCCAAAGTTCTCGCTCCAAGAGACCAAGGCCAGCACATCAAGGGCCGACAGGAACTGAATCTTCTGGTCGCCATGGATGGGACCGATGAAATGTACCTGTCTTCCCAGGTTAGCCAACCCGATGATGCGCCTGAGCCTCGCCTCATCCCCGTCATCCGGGCCGGCCAACAGCAGACGGACATTGCCGTTTCCTGCCTGGTCGAGACGGGCCATCGCCCCGATCAGTACGTCCAGGGCTTTGATGGGATGGATCCTTCCCAGAAAACCTACTGTCAGCCCTCCCTCGGGCAAACCCAATGCCTGCCTGGCCTCTGTCTTGGACGGCCTGGCGGCAAGACCTGAGAAATCCACTGCATTGGAAATCACGAAGCTTGGCCGCCATGCACACGGTATCCTGGTCCTCTGACGCTCAAGATCACTTGTATAGTGAATGGCAGCCGCGCCACCGACAAGCTTCTCTCCGAAGAGTCTCATGTATAGCCGCTTCCGGATCCGCTTGGTGGATGCCGCAGCCGTGATGAGGGACCCTCGTGGCGAAATAACGTATGGCACACTGGCACGACTGGCCCTCTTCGCGGCCACGATTCCGCAGTAGTTCCAGCAGGCACTGATATCGACGATATCGAACTCGCCAGATCTTAGGCGGCAAGCACGATCCATCGCTGGCGAGTACTGAAAGAGCCCGGGCATGGGTGTATGGAAATAGTACACTTCGACTCCCCCAACATCCACAGCCCGATCGATGGGCACCCGCATACGTGAGTAGCCATCTGAATCTGTAGCGAATACTGTCACGTGATGGCCCAACTGCCTGAGGCTGCGGCACAGCTCTGACAATGATCGCACCACTCCCCCAGTGCCAGCGGGTTCATACAAAGGGGTAACATGGAGGATTCTCAAAGTCCCTCCATCTGTTGTGCTTACCGACGCGATTGCCATGGACTTTCCTTGGCTCGAACGAGGCCAGCAGCAGCTCTGCGCGGGAAGGACTGATCATCTGCCTTGCGGGCCGTGCTGCCCAGCAGTGCACAGCACGCCGTGACCACGTCCTTCACGCTGATCGACAGTATGCACCTCCTCCCATACCGGCAGTCGACCATCTCCATGCACCCTTCGCACGGAGTCCTCTTACACAAGACCACATGGCCTTGCCCAGGAGGATACCAGACTCCGGGATAGTCACGCGATGTGAAGACTGCTACGCACTTGACGCCCATGGCTGCAGCCATGTGCATGACGCCAGTGTCATTGCCCACGTATAGCACACATCGTGCGAGGGCCGCCATGCTCTCCCGGACGCTCAAACAACCAGCAGCAGCATACCCCCTGCCCCACCGCCCGATGAGGTACTGTGCAAGGCTGCTGTCCTCCGGTCCGCCGAAGATCACTGGCCAAGTATCATGCGAAGAGATCAGTGCCCTGACCGTCTCTTCATACCGATCGACTGGCCAACGCTTGATGGGCATCTTGGACGCGGGCGAGACTGCAAGCCATCGCCTTCCACCATCAGGCGGCATTCGTCCCAGCCACCGGTCTACGCCACGTGCCTCGATTTCCCCTATGTTCAGAATTGGGCCGCAGGGCTGAAAGCCGTCCGCCCTGATGCCAGCCCGCGAGAGACGACCGAGCAGGAGATCAGACTCCTTTGGCAGGACAGGCAACAGCCCGTCACTGCCACGACCTGGAAGCGGCGTGAGACCATCCATCCCGATGACGTTCCTGATCCCAGCGAGCCAGAAGGCGACACGATCCCGTCTGACCTGCGCAGGGCTTCTCCGCGACGGCGCAAGATAGACCAGGGTGCCAACTCCATCCTTCCTCAGCCTCCAGATGAGCGATACCCCCTGGCGAATCGCACCCACTTTCATCAAAGCAGGTGGAGAGTACTCTATGGAGTAATCCACCAGGCCCGAACCTTGAAGGACGTCAGATGTGCCGACATATCCTTTCGCAGGATGGCAGTCTGAGAGAATCCCTATCTGGCTCTGCGGGAAATGTCGTCGTATGGCCGCAATGGCTGGAATGGACACCAGAATGTCGCCCAACTGGCCTATGCGGAAGACAACGACGCGATCCGGTTTCGGCATCTTGGTCCTCGACTCACTCACTCGTGCGACGCCCCATCTGCCCGTTCCTGCTGCCACGGCCCTCTACCTCGTGCTGCACCATGCCACACGATCCCACGCCTGAGCGTGGCCTAACGAGACAGCCGGCAAGCGCATGGCCTTCCAGCACACTGGCCATCGCTCCCGTCAAAGGCAGGAGTCCTGTCATCGAAACCACCTTCAATCTCGTCCAAGAGAGTCTCCACCCGCTCATGGTAGCTGTGGCCGACCAGATAGGCATCCCGTTTCCCTATAGCCGCAACGATGCGGGAGGGATCTTCCATACACCTCGCGACTAGTCCCGTCATCTCCTCTACAGTGTTGAAGTAGCAGACCCCTGACCCTTCGGGGAAGAACTCCAGCTGCTCCTCACTTCGATTGGTGATGACGCAGGCACCCGCGGCAGGGAGCTCAAACGTCTTCATGGAGTGGCCGGAACCATGCTCAGCCCGGATGAAATTCACGACGAGCTGCCCTTCTGCTGCCTTGCCCATCTGGCTGTCTATGGCCGCCGAGTGCATTGAAGCCTTCCGCAACTCTGGACTCGACGCTCGACTCCAGCCGTGCCCATGAATGATCAGATTGAAGTGAGCAAGAGGCATCAGCCACCTCTCCACCGTAGGGCCATACGTGCCAAAGTAGTACAGATGGCCGTCCGGTGCACGGTGGACGTCCGTTCGAAGGTGAGTATAGCGGCAATAGGCAAAAGGAACTCGCCGAACTCGCCGGGCTCCATACTGATAGAACACAGGGACCAGATCATTCAAGAAGGTAAAAACCCCTGTGAACAATGGCAAGACCCTGCGGATGTCGGCCCAGGAGCTTGCCGGTATTCCGAAAGGAGAGTCCGGGAAGTAAGCATATAGAGCCACCCCCAGTTCAGACAACCTCCTGATCTCGTCAGGGGTGACGCACGCCAGATTGTACAGCACGATTGCCGCTTCATCCGGCTGCTTCCCGACCGCGGGTAGCACACGCGAGAATTGGCTCCTTGCCACCCCTAGAGCTCGCTGCGCCCTCGCAGCCAGACGCTGAGGGAGAGTCCGGCCGTAGGACGCTTGGCCGTTGTCAACGATCTCCACTGGATATCGCGATCTATCCCGGATCGCCAGGTAATGATAGTAGGCAAGCCCTGAGCACGCAGGAGCGCCCGTCACCAGCACAATCCGTCTCAACTTCTTCATGTAGACCTTATCGTTCGTAGCGGCCGTACGAGACAAAGCACCAGGGAGACTCCCATCTGGGCCCCGTAGATCATGAGCATTCGAGTCAATACGGGAAGGGCTTGCAGCCGTGTCGGCGCGGTCTCCCACACAGACTGAATTGCGCTGGGCAGGTGAATGGGGGAAGTCCTTTCCACAAGAGACTTCTGGAGAAACTCAACAAGACCCATGCGCCTGATAGACAGGTCTTTCCTGTCTGTATCAGAATCATTGGTCGCGACCGCCCGACTTGTTACCCTCAGAGGCGAACCCGATCGAGATATCTTGCAGAGAAGGTCTGTGTCAGCCTTGTTCTGAGGATACTTTGCGACATTGATACCCTGTACTCTCTTGATCCACTTCATCGGAATGAGCGTGCATGTGGTGTTCAGCATCTGCGATGAGCGAGAGACACCGCGGCCGAGTTCGGGATGGTCAGCCAGCCCTTGGCCGGTCATTGAATGCACCCAGCCTCTCCACGGGTTCCAGAACGCCCCGAAGCAATGGATCCTCGTGCGGTCACTATTCAGAAGAATCGCCCCCACTGTGGCCTCCCCTTGGGACTCCTCCACGAGCGCGTCTATGCAACCAGGGAGCACGGTTGTGTCATTGTTGAGAGTCATGAGATAGTCAGCCTTGGGCATGGCTTCCTTCACGTACTCTATGGCCTTCTGGTTGCCTCCGCCGAACCACAGATTCCCATCCCCCCTTAGTACGGTCACGCCCGGGACATTGGCCTTCAGCCACTCGGACGTGCCATCGCTTGATCCGTCGTCCACAACAATCACTTTGAGCTCAGCCTTCTGCGAGGCATGTCCTAAGCTACCGAGACACTTGCGCGTGAACTCAAGGCGGTTGTGGACAACCACCACGACTGCGACAGTGGGCCTACTCTCCAAGGGCGGGACGCCCAACAACCTGCTTTGCGGGCACTCCAGAGGGTGCCGGGGTCTGCTTTCGGTGAGTGATAGATTCGAATCCCGCATTGTTCCTATACCATTCAACTGTCCGGGACATCCCTTCCATCAGAGAGAGCCGGGGAGCCCAATGGAGTACCTGCCGACACAGCCGGAGATCAGGTACCATTCTCCAAATCTCATCGGTGCGGTACGCAACCGCTCCGAACCGCACGTCTGAAGGGCAACCGATAACCTTCTCAATGCACCCAATCAACTCTCTCAGCGTCACTGATTTGCGAGCGCCGATATTCACCGTCAAGACGCCAGGCGTCTCGACCTCCGCCAGTTGAAGCAGCGCTTCAGCCACATCCTCAACGTATGTGTAGTTGCGAACCTGTTCGCACCCAGTCACTTCAAGGGGTACTCCCCTTAGCATGGACGTTATCGCGTGCGGCACGAACTTCCTCGCGCTTTCCGTGGGGCCATAGACGCCGAATAGGACGGCCGTGCGGAGTGTCGCCTCCTTCTCCCGGGCAAGTGTCTCGAGGGCCATCTGACCGGCCGATTTGGTAATCCCGTAGATCCCTTGGGGCCGTTGAGGATCACTCTCACGCACAGGACGCAGGTACTTGAAGGATTCGTAGCGAGTACCGAGGTGGACGAACCGATGACAAGGCATGCTCCTCGCCGCCTCAAGCAGATGGATGCCACCCTTCAGGTTTGTGTCTATGGCCCTCACGACGTCCTGATCGCCGTGCATGACTCCGTATGCCGCCGCATTGAAGGTGACGGCAGGCGATACTTCAGAGAAGATCGCTTTGACCTGGGCAGCATCTCCGATGTCTGATTCAATGAACCGGTAGTCGCCTTCGATACCCCGGAGTCGCCAGGCTTCACCGTTCGCCCTGGCGATTGCATGGACCCGCGCACCCAGACCCACAAGCCGTCGTACCAGATGAGAACCAATGAACCCATTCGCACCGGCCACCACGACCTTGGTGTCTCTCCAGAACCGTTCGTTGAGTGAAGACCTTTCAATACCCACTGACTCTCCGTTCACGGAAAGCTATGCTGTGGCAGCCGCCCCGGGTGAGTCCTGCAGACGGTCCCTCGCCCGGCTTCTCACGGCATACCTCGCGAAATGAACCACGAGCCCGAGAGCCAGAAGGTACTTGGGCAAGTCGTAACCGAAACTCCACACCATCTCCAGCATCGTGCCAAAGGGGACCCCATGGATGAATGTACAGATGAGCAAGAGGACAGCCAGCCCCCAAAGTCGACTCTCTGTCCGTCCAAAAGACCTGACCCCATACCTCACCAAGAGCGAGACCGCCAATGCGTAGAACGGGTACCCAAGGATGACACCCATCCAACCGAAACGGCGAAAGAGATCTGCCTGGATGCTGATCGTGATACCGTTTCTCGGGATGACCACGCCTGAGTACTGTTGGTACAGTCGATTGCCGTCGAATAGGATCGGCTTGTCTGGAAAGAACATATTGGGCATCCATAGATACATGACGCTATCCACCTCCGCCCAACCTGCGAAGGCACGAGGTCTTGGCGTGTTCTCATAGATCAAAGGATCGGTGCACCCTAGCAATGTCAACCCAATCATCCGCCGTGTGGCATTCTCTGGTGTGTCTCGGGCGCTGGCACTGCTTGCCTTCTGGGATTCAATCAGCAGGCCTAAGCGCGCCTTCAAATCCACCATATCACTCTGTCTCAGGGCGCCGCTTCCACGGAAGTTGCCCAATATGGGAATCACTGCGAGTGTAAGAGCTGCAAGACCACAGAGCAGCAAAGGCAGTTCGTCGAAAACTGCCGCCAATCATCCAGTATCCACATACGATGAATATGAAGGGGAAGACCACCGCTCCTCTCGATGAATTCGCAGCCTCAAAGAGGACATACACACAGACCCCCACAACGAGTCCAATGCGGACGAGCCTGCCACTCGTCACATACAAGTAGGGAACGAGCATGTAAGCGATGTACTGCAACTTGCTGAACGCAGCAAAGTAGCTCCAGTATCCATAGGGCGTATCGAGCACGAAATCCCCGGCAGAGCCGCGATCCGCAAGCCCGCTGGAGATACTGACGTAGTGTAGAGCGACCGTGAAGATAGTGACGGAAGCCGCCACAAAGCGAAGCCGCTGATTGTCCGGATACGACAGCACCCTGCCGTTGTCGGACATCGCCACAGGTGGATTCGAGCGATTAACCATCCAATAGACTAGGATCAGGATAGGGAATGTCCCGACAAGGACCAGGTGTGTTGTCAGGTGGGCATCGACAGTGCTGGAGAAGATGTCCTCTGCAGACAAGAAAGCACCCAAGCTGGAATTGAAGAAATTGGCCACCGCAAAGATGGCCAAAGGAGGAACGATGAACGTGGCAAGACTCTTGCGTTCGACGTAGTAAGCCAGGAATATGTACGACGCAGAGACAAACAGGAGACTCATGTGGATTGACCAGAAAAACGCCACCGTGGCACCCAGCAAGCACAATCCCGCTGTCAAGAAAGGCGAATTGATCAACCTCCAGACCGGCTTGGGAAGCCTGCTGAGGCTCTGCCAGTCCGCAGCCGCAGCCCCGTCTGGGCTACCTCTCGTTTCCTCCGGTAGATATGATTCTCTCACGTTCACTTGCTCAGCTACCACGGGATGCGGCCATGAGGTAGCGAATGAAGACGTACAGGAGTCCGGCTGTGGCACCGCTCAACAGCCACGACCGGAACCAAGGAAACCGGCCCAGAATCTCTTCGGCCTTCAGAATCCACAAAAGCCCCATCGCCCACAGGATTACTCCTAGCCAGCACGCGCCATAGACTCCAAACAGACCGATCAGGACCGGACCCGCAACGAGCGTGACTCCCAGTGCCAACATCGCCATCCTCAACATATATCGTGTGTGCCCTGTACTACTGAGCAGAGGATACGTGGGGAATGTAAGGCTTCCGAAAAGAGCCACCCCCAACACAACGATGGGCACCATTGGCTTTATGCCACTCCATCGCTCCCCCCAGAAATGCATCAACAAGGGTAGACCTATGAAGAGGATGCCCAGGTGCAGCAACTTGTCCAACCACGTTATCATCCGAATGCCCCGCGTAAGGGTCTCCTTACATCTGCCTGGATCGGAACCGAAGTGCTTTGAGACGTAGGCAAATAGAAAGCGATCGGAGACGCCCTGCAGGAACCCAAGGCCAGCGTTACCCACCAACTGGCTTCTGTCATATAAGCCGAGAGCAGGAGCCCCAGCCAGTGACACAATCAGACTATTGGTGATCATCCCCCGGAGATTGTGCACCCACTGTATCGACTGGATGGAAAAACCGTAACGATATGCATGCCTTATCTCGATCGAGAGCCATTCTCTCCCCCGCAGCTTGGGCCACATGAAGGGCAGCGGCCTCGCCTGAAGGAAGCTGCCCAGGCACCGCACGATATGGGCAAGAACGAAGCTCTTTGCTCCAAGCGAACTCCAGGCCCCCACTAGAAGTGTGCCGTTATAGGCAATATTCTCCACAATCTCGATCCGGCCAATCGCTCTGAAATTGAGGTCTCGCTCCAAAACCACGGTGGCCATCTGCCTCCGGAAATAGAGCGGCTGGAACAAGAGCATTGCAGCAACCAGCGGAATACTTTGGAGCCATATTTCAGGCAGGAGCACCCGTCCTATCCCCCAGAGGAGGCCGAGCACACAGAGGGCCACGGCCACGTGGCCAGTCTGATTGATGAGGAGATTCCCGGGCAGCAACGGCTGCTTGCTCAAGTCAGTTCTTATCGCCTGAAGTCTGAATCCACCTTCACAGGTAATCAACAAAAATGCATAGATACTGAGCGTAAGGGCTACCAGCCCCATTTCGGAGGGAGATATGAAACGGGGCACTACCAGCATCGTCGCGGTTGTCAGGATGATGCCGGTTCCTACCCTGGCAACCAGATAGATCAGGCTCTGTCTTGTATTGATCGGTGCTGCAGGCATCGGGGTACCGCCATCCTCCAACGGATACACTCAGTCACAGGTTTGAGGCACCCCCGACTCTATGACCGTCGCCAAAGTGCGACTACTTCGCTTGCCTGTTCCAGGCCACCTCCATCAATAGTGCTCAGACTGTATCCGAGGGACCCAAGAAACCTGCAGCATGTCTTGTGAACCGTATTGCCATGGGTAGACAGAAAGATGTCTGGGTGCCTTTCCGCAAGCGTGAGCTTCGCGCCCTCCAACGCCATCGCTTCTGCCCCCTCTATGTCGATCTTCATCAGGTCAGGCGCCGGCACCCTGCCCTCCAAGACCAGCTTGTCCAGCATGACCGTTTCTACCCGAAGTTCTCCCCCTTCAGCCAGATGGCCCATGAGCCTGCTACACCCTTGGTCAAAATAGGCTACACCGACTCTGTCAGAAACAGCTGCGTCAATGATGGTCACATTGGATATGTTGTTGAGCCGTACATGCTCCTTTAGATAGAAGAGGTTGCGCGGAAGCGGTTCGAAGGCCAGGACTCTTCCTGTTGGGCCGACCAGCGTTGATGCAAGAAGGGTGTAGAACCCAGCCTGCGCCCCCAAGTCAAAGACAACACTTCCTGGCCGGACAGTCTCTTCAAAGGCCCTGCGCTTCTCAAACTCATAGCTGCCCAGCCAACACCCGTGGACACTCGCTCCAACGATCCACCTCTGCCCCTTCAACCTGCCCTGCATGATTGGAACCACCAGCTTCTCCGGAATCAACCGCAGGGGCAACCTGAGAGCTCTGCCCAATACCGATCTATCTGATACACCCGACCAGTTCATACACGACCTCCTTGAAGGATACTGAGGTATCTGCAGGTCGTGGCGACTCGCCATTGCCGTCTCGCCTCTGTGATACTCACGCTTCCTCCATGCCGTTGAACCTACGCAACAACTCGATCCGATACGCCCTGTTCGCCCTAGCACAATCTTCTCGTGTCATATGATGGCGAAGATCACTCCCTCGCCAATAGATGATGGTTATCAAGACCGTACCGCTCCACAGCTCCCTGAATCCCAGTCGGCCCCGACGCCACCCACCGCGGAAAATGAAATAGGCATGAAGAAGGATGATTCGCTTGACTGCCTCCCAGGCAGTATAGGAGGTTCCATCCTTGAATCGCTGATCAGCCTCCTGAACTCCGTAGTCCAAGTTGACCTGCGTCGTTCTGACAGTATCATACTCTCGCAATTGGTAGATACAAAGTTCAGGTTCGACCCCCATTCTGAGAACACGATGATTCGGAACGACAGGCTTGAAGAGCTGATGTATCCGGAGCTCGTCAAGGTTCAGAGAACCTCGCTTGAAGAAACGCAGCGTGCTACCCACCTCTCGCCACCAGCCGAAGTATGAGACTCCCTGCGTTATGTTTCTCCGGGTATTCAGAACGATATCATACGCATCCGTCTCAGCAATCTCTGCGAACTTCTGCAAGAGTGGCAACGGCATGAATTCCCCTGCCAAGCCCATGATGATGTACGGCGTATCTGCAATGCTATAGAAGTGTTCTACGAGTTCCCGTGATTCTTGCCTTGGACCATCGTGCAAATGGACTCTCACTCCATACGCATTGAGTATATCACGCGTCCTGTCAGTGCTGTGGTTATCAGATGCCACAATGGGGAACAACCCGAGGTAGTTCCTAATTGCCAGATCGATGCGTGACTCTTCATTTCGACTCATCAAGATGACGGTCACCCTCGAGCTAAGCATACGTTCATCGTGCAAAGGAGCCCTCGCAGCATAAGGCGATCCTGCGACACACAACCCGGGCAAGGCCATAGGCTGGGACACCGACAGCAGGCGGCATGCAGAAGACCCTTCAGAAGAGGCTAACTACAGCGTCGACCACTCCCTCAACCGAGAGTCCATAGCCCTGCAGCAGACCGGACTGGCTGCCAGCAACGGTCACAGCCTGGCGCCCCAGTCGCAGAGGTTGAAAGCGCGTGGACACGCCGCGGCGTAAGAGAACCTCCGCAACGGCATCAGCCAAACCTCCGGGGCCGTGCTCTTCAATCGTAATAAGGCGACCCGTGCGATGCGCGGCATCGGTCACAGCTTCTTCATCTAGAGGCTGGACAGTATGAAGGCTCAACAGCAGCACTGAGACGCCACGTGCCTCCAGAACAGCAGCAGCCTGAGCAGCCGTTTGCAGCATGCCTCCGGTGCTTAGGATAGCCACGTCGTGGCCCTGGCTTAACACATTGGCCTTGCCGATTTCAAACACCGGTGTCTGTGCGTACACCACGGGCTCCCCAGCTTTGCCAAGTCGCATATAGCACGGCCCCGGATGCTTCGCTGCCGCCCGGGTGGCCAGACGAGTCTCCACGGGGTCGCCAGGAGCCAAGACCACAAGGTTGGGTAACGTCCGCAGGACGCCCAAGTCCTCCACCCCATGGTGCGTGTAGCCCAGTGAGGCATAGGACAAGCCCCCCCCCACGGCCACGATCTTCACGTTCGCACCATGGTAGCAGACATCGTTACGGATCTGCTCAAGGCATCGGAGTGTGGGGAAATTCGCGATGGAGTACGCAAACACCACCTTTCCGCTGGCAGCAAGGCCCGCGGCAAGGCCCATCATATTCTGCTCGGCGACACCCACATTGAGATATCGATCCGGAAATCGCTCGGAGAAGCGCTCCAAGACTGAGAAGCCCAGGTCGCCAGTAAGCAGCCAGACACGGGTATCTTCCGTCGCCACTTCACAGAGGGTCTCGATAAACGCGGTCCTCATCCCCGGGCATCCAACTCCTCTAGTGCTTGGCGCAACTGATCGCCATTCGGCGATCTGTAGTGCCAGGCGAGCTGCCCCTCCATGAATGAGACACCTTTGCCCTTGATGGTGTGGGCGATAATGACACTTGGGCGCCCCTGCTCCAAAGGGACCTTGTGGAGAGACTCAGCGATCTGTCCGTGATCATGGCCATCAATCTCACGGACAGCCCAGTTAAAAGCTCGCCATTTCTCTGCCAACGGTGACAAGTCCAGCACATCCTTGACCGAGCCGAAACTCTGGATCTTGTTGTAGTCCACGATGACAACCAGGTTATCCAGGTGGTGGTGTGGGGCAAACAAGATGGCCTCCCAGTTGGAGCCTTCGTCCAACTCGCCATCGCTCAAGAGTACAAAGACGCGATAGGGCAGGCGATCATGCTTGGCAGCTATCGCCATACCGCACCCAACCGGAAGCCCGTGGCCCAGAGACCCCGTGGACCATTCAACGCCAGGGACGTGATGGTTGACGTGGCCATTGAGTGGAGAGAGGTCTTGGCAGTAAGTATCTAGTCGGGAGACGGGAAAGAAACCTCGCTCGGCCAGCACGGCATACATCGCAGCGGCAGCATGTCCCTTGCTGAGTATGAAACGGTCCCGCTGCGGCCAGTCTGGTACAGCGGGATCGATACGAAGCACAGCCCCGTACAGCACCGCAAGCAAGTCCGCGATCGAAAGAGAACTGCCTATATGCGAGGCGCTGGCGCGATGAACCATCCTGAGCGAGTGACGCCGCACGGAAGTAGCCAGTGCAGCAATACCACTAAACTCCGAAGTAGACTTCGCACGATTCTCTGTCACAGGAGTGCTCGGTGCCATTCTATGGTGCGATCCAATCCTTCCTCCAGATCGACCTGGGGCTTCCACCCTGTAGCTCGGCTGAATTTGCCCGCATCTGCCTGAAGGAACATAACCTGATCGGGACGGTATGGCAACTCGCCGAACCCCAGAGGCAAAGCAGGATCGATTTGGTCGCGAATGTACTCGATGATCTGCCGAACGGTCCAGAATCGCCCTGATCCCAAGACGACAATACCCAGGCCAGCCTCATGGATCAAGGCTTGGCAAATAGCCTCGGCCGCATCCTCAACGTACAAATAGTCACACTTTTGTTCGCCGGGTGTGAGGGCAGGGCACCGATCGGTCAGGAGTTGCTTGATCACCGAGGGAATAAGGTGACGATCATCGTCGAACGGTCCATAGATGGCAATCAGACGAAGCCACGTGAACGTCATCCCATAGAGACCGCATAGCTTCTGGGTCAACAGCCCTGTGCAAAGCTTGCATGTGCCGTAGAAGGTTTGCGGCCTGGTTGGCAAATCTTCGCTGAGAGGAATCTCATAGGGGCCATACTCAGCCTGCGAACCGATTCCGATCCAGTGCCTGCATCCAGCCAATCGAGCAACCTCAAGGAGGGCGAGGCTGCCGTTCAGATTCGTTCGGATCTGACCGAGATCATTGCGCTGCTCACTGGTCACACCCTGCCAAGCCAGATGGACGACAGCCTGTGGCGCCGCATCGCGGATTGTATCCGCAATCTCGTCTATCTGTACGAGTTCGCCACGGATGAGCGTCACGTGATCCAGGACCCCATCCAGTCGCCACAGGTCACTCTGAGGACGCACCAAGGCTATGACCTCCTCGCCACGGTCGACGAGCAGCCGCACCAGCCGCGATCCCAGATGTCCTGAAGCTCCAGTCACAAGACAACGCATCTCAATGTCTCACGTAGCCCTGCACTACATCCACAACATATCCAAGCTGCTTCTCGCTCAATCCAGGATAGACGCCAATCCAGAACACCTGCTTCATCACAAGATCCGAGTTAGGAAGGCCGCCAATCTTCCGCCTGGAGATGTTCTGATATGCTGGTTGGCAAAGAAGGTTCCCGCCAAAAAGGAGTCGAGTCCCGATCTTCTTGTCGTTGAGATGCCGAACGAGCTGTTCGCGGGTGAAGGGCGAGTCCGCTCGAACCGCGATGGGAAAGCCAAACCAACTAGGCTCAGAATTTGGGGTAGGTTCGGGCATGATCAAGTGATCGGCCAGATCCTTCAGCCCATTGTGGAGATAGCGGAAGTTGTGTCGTCTTGCTTCGATGAAGCCGGGAAGCTTCCGAAGTTGGGATACACCCACGGCCGCCTGCATGTCGGTCGCCTTGAGATTATAGCCAATGTGGGAGTAGCTGTACTTGTGGTCGAAGCCAAAGGGAAGCTGGCCGAGCTGCCAGTCGAATCGCCTCCCGCAGGTATTGTCCTTGCCCGGCTCGCACCAGCAGTCACGACCCCAGTCCCGGAAGCTCTCCACCAGCGTCTTCAGCTTGGGGTCGTCCGTGAGCACGCCCCCCCCCTCGCCCATGGTGATGTGATGGGCAGGATAGAAACTCAAGGTGGCCAAGTCACCGAAGGTACCGACCTTCCGCCCGGCATAGGTTGCCCCCAAAGCGTCGCAGCAATCCTCAATAAGCCACAAGCCACGCCTGCGGCAGAAGTCCGTGACCGCGCCAAGATCAAAGGGATTGCCGAGAGTATGCGCAGCCATGACTGCTCGCGTCCTGGGTGACACAGCGTCTTCCAGTTGGGTCACGTCTATGTTGTACGTAGGGACCGTCACATCCAGAAATACCGGAACCAGCCCATTCTGGAGGATAGGGTTGAGCGTCGTAGGAAACCCGGCGGCAACCGTGATCACCTCGTCACCGGGCCGGAGTTGGCGATCCTTCAGCTTTGGCGAGGTCAATGCCGTCAATGCCAGAAGGTTTGCACTCGATCCCGAGTTGACCAGCGTCGCAGCACGGACGCCGGTGACTCTCGCGAGTTCTCTCTCAAACTCCGCAGCAAACCGGCCGGTCGTCAGCCAAAAATCAAGCCCCGAATCCACCAGGTTCTGCATGTCGGAGGCGTCGAACACCCGGCCGGAGACGGGGACGGGCGTCACGCCCGGAATGAACGGCTGCGGCGCATGAGCCACCTGGTAGTACTGAGCAACCAGGTCCAGAATGTGCCGCCGCAGCAGCTCCTTTTCGTCAAGCTTGGATGATTGCGGGTGCTTCATGCTTGCCGGGCACGCCTTCCTGATCTTGCGGCGGCTCCTGCCCAAGAGACCTTCTGTCTTGCGGCTTCCACCGTGTATGACCCTATCTGTTTCAAGCACGCCTCTCTCGCATTGAAGCGACCCCCGAGCGAGGCATGCTGCCGATACCACTGCACGGTCTCCGCGACGGCTTGCGATGCGGTGAACACGGGCCGCCATTTGAGCAGAGAAACCGCCTTGCTGATGTCCAACTTGAGATACGTGGCTTCATGTAGCGGCGATGAAGCGGCAGCCTGATCGCCCCCCGTCGGCGCAGCAAGCCGCCACTCGCCGCTTCCCCAGTGGCGGATGACCTCTTCCGTCACTTCCGCGACGGTCAAGTGCCCGGTCGCCTGGGGTCCGAAGTTCCAGGCCTGACTGAACGAGGCCGGCTCAGCGTATTGAGCAGCCGCCAACTGCAGATACCCTGATAGGGGCTCCAGCACGTGCTGCCAAGGCCGAATGGCACTGGGGTTCCTCACCTGTATGACTTCCCCCTCGGACAGAGCGCGGATGCAGTCAGGGATGATGCGATCCTCGGCCCAGTCGCCGCCCCCCATCACGTTGCCGGCACGAGCGGAGGCCACGCTGACGCCATGCCGCTCCACGTCAGCCGGATTGAAAAATGAGCGACGGTAGGCGTCCACCACGAGCTCTGCACATCCCTTGCTGCTGCTGTAGGGGTCGCCCCCCCCCATGGCCTCGGTCTCACGGTAGGGATACACCCATTCACGATTGTCGTAGCACTTGTCCGAGGTGATGATCTGGCATACGCGAACGCCCTCGACCCCGCGCAAGGCTTCCAGCAGATTCACTGTGCCCATGACGTTCGTCTGATAGGTCTCGCGGGGTTGTCGGTAGGATCGGCGAACCAGAGCCTGGGCGGCCAAGTGAAAGACGATCTCCGGCCTGGCCGAACGGACCGACTCGCCCATTGTCTCGGAATCCCGCACGTCGGCAACTTCATGGGAGGCGAGGCAGGACTGCACATCGGCCTCGTGGAACAGACTGGGCTCCGTGGGAGGTCCCAAGCTATACCCATAGACCCGAGCCCCCAATTCGGCCAGCCAAAGGCTGAGCCATGCTCCTTTGAAACCGGTATGTCCGGTCACGAAGACCCGCTTGTTCCGGTAGAAGTCCTCAAACATGCGACCCAATACCAGCCTTCTTGCCTTTCTTTGTAGACATCTCTATTATTGCAGGCGATCTGTTGGTCTCCCATAGCCTCCAAGGCGCCTTGCCAGAATTCCACAAGGATTCCAGCGATTCTCGTTCACGGACGGTATCCATGGGCTGCCAAAATCCCTCATGACGATAGGCCATGAGTTGTCCCTCCGCCGCAAGGTGCTCAACGGGTTCCCGTTCGAACGGCATCTCATCCCCGGCAATATAGTCCAGGATACCAGGCTCCAAAACCATAAACCCACCGTTGATCCACCCCTCTCCGATCTGCAGCTTCTCGGTGAATCGCTCAACACGATCGCCATCAAACATCAGACCACCAAAGCGAGCTGGCGGCCGGACCGCGGTCAATGTCGCAAGTTTGCCGTGGGCCCTGTGAAATCTCACCAAGGCGGCCAGATCAACATTGCCAACACCGTCGCCATACGTAGCCATGAACGTCTCGTTGCCTAACCACGGCCTACACCGCTTGATGCGCCCCCCGGTCTGCGTGTTGAGACCTGTTTCGGCGAGGGTCACCCGCCAATCCGGCCCTCGCCCGTTGTGAACTTCAACATGGCCACTCTGCAGGTCCACGGACACGTCACTCTGGCGGGTCCTGTAGTTGCAGAAGTAGTCCTTGATGCACTCGGATTTGTACCCACAGGCTACAACGAAGTCCTTGAAGCCGTGTGATGCATAGATGCTCATAATATGCCAGAGGATGGGATAACCCCCGATCTCGACCATGGGCTTGGGACGGACAACAGTCTCTTCGGCCAACCGAGTACCCAGTCCCCCAGCTAGGATGATGACTTTCATGAGCGTATCCCCTTGGCTCCGTTCAGTTCAACCTTCACGTTCATCAGTGCAACCGGTATCTCCCCGTCCGCCTTCGCCTCGCCTACAACAGTCCGCCTCGGGCAAAAGCTACCAGCATCCCGATGATCAGCAGACTGGCCCCAGTAGCCCCCGCCCTTCTCACGACGCCACGGCCGACGGGTTTGGCCGGAAGCGACGCACGATCGAGTACTTGGACCGTGGGCAGACTCTTTGCCTCCTCGATCTTTGCCAGCTCGTACTCGCGGCACACTAGTTCATAGAGCATCTCCTTGATTCTCACTTCCCGCGACTTCAGGTCCACGACATTGTTGAAGTCTTGCTCGATCTCTTGCAGACGCTTTCCCAGAAAGGCCCTCTTGTTGGTAGCCTCGCCCCCCAGCAACGATCGGTTCAGCTTGTCCAACTGCTCTATGTATGCATTGGCGATGGTCACTGCCCTGTTCGGATCCTCGTCCATAACCTCGACAACAACGACGCTCGATGCACGCGGTAACGTGATGGTAGTCCGAGCTCCCAGTTTCTCACGTGCCGCCAGCAGATCCTTAGATTCATAGACCTTCACAAGATCAAATTCAACGATGATCACATCGGCTACGGCCTGGCTCTCGAGCACCGTCTTCAGCAGCGAGGGGATACTCCCTCCCTTGTCGAGCATCTGGCTCAACTGGCTGCTCAGTCCACGATTGACCATCCTGCTGTCCAGCGCATCAAGGGGTGGAACCACGGAGGCCTTGGCCACGTAGAGGCGAGGCTTGCTCATCGTCCAGAGGCCGATGAGAGCGGACCCGCAGAATGCAAGCAGGAAGATCCACCAGGCACTTCTCTTGAGCGCGCGAATGTAGATCATGAGGCCAAGGCCGCCTTCAGATACTGATCCGCTGGCGCCGCTATTGGGATGCGTACTCGGGGAATCGCCCATGAAAGCAGTCTCCGTACGTGGTTCAGAATAGGGCCGAGGTCCTATCCGTATTCACCTGAGCCATGCGTTGCCAACTCCGGTGCAGGCCTGGCATGGTCGCTTGCCCTGGCAGGACAACCGGCCTGGTTTGCCACAACTTTTTCCAGGGCTGCTATGATTCCCTGAAGATCCTCTTCATATCCCCAGTGAGAGATGAGTTCAGCCGACTTCTCTCCCATCACCCTGCGAAGCCCCGGGTCATGAACAAGCTTCGACAAACACTCAGCCAGAGCATCGACGTGCCGTGCAGGAAAAACGAAGCCGTTCTCTCCATTCCGGACCAGATCTCTGCCGCTGCCAGGCAAGTTAGAGACCACCACAGGAAGATGGAAGCACATGGCCTCATTGACCACAAGCCCCCACGTCTCACCCTCCACGGAAGGAAGGACAAAGATGTCCGCCATGGCATAGTACTGAGGCAACTCTGTCTGGTTCTTGAATCCAACCAAGTGCACGCCTGTCAAGTTTCTGGCACTGATCTCCCGCTCAATCCGCCCTCGAAGCTCTCCGTCACCTACGAAGACGAGGTCCACATCTGACCGACCAAGGCGATCCACCGCTTCCAGGAGATCCAGAGGCCTCTTCTTCTCCATCAGCTTCCCACTGAAGAGTATGACGACGTGATCGAGAGGTATGCCCAGCTCAGCCTTTACCTCGGCTCTGCGGTCTTTCCATCGCTCATAGCTACTGACAAAGCGATCGTTGTCTACCGCGTACGGACAGGGAAACAGCCTTTCCTCAGACACGCCGTAGTGGCGGTAGAATTCCTTGTTTTCTGTGCCTATGCAGAGAAATCCTGCGATTCGCCTGAAGAAACGACGGCAAATGAACCCTTTGATGCCTTGCCTCCATCTGGGTCTGAGGAGCTCCTGGTTGAGTGGGCTCTCTGCCAACAGGAGCGCCGGAACTCCAGAGGAGAGGGCCAGCCAATTCGTTGGGGTCATCCATCCATATATGAGAACTGCGTCGTACCTGCGACGGGTGAGTTCCTTTCGGATTGTGGGATTGATGCAACCCCACGACCTTGGTCCGGGGCACCACGACCAGTTCTTAAGAAATCGGTGCTCGAAGCCCTCCAGCAGAGGGATGTCCCACTTGAAGCTCTGTCCGAACTGCACGTCTCTGCGAACGCGGACTCCCTGGTCACAGCAGAAGTACACCGTCAGATCAATCCTGCTATCCCGGGCAAGCCGGCGATACAGAGGACACTGATACTGAATAGGATGGGACGCGACAACGGCTAGTCTAAATCGGTGCACTGCTCACCAAGCCCTCAACCGAAGCTAGCTCCATCTGCGTCATCTGCAACACCTGCAGGAATGTCAACACCCGTGGACACCACCACCTCAGCAAGAACCCGCCCGCCGCAGGCTGCGTGCCGGAAGGACCGTCGGATATCACATTGAACGTCGTCCAAGGATCGCCAGGGAGCATCGCCAGGCCACAGTCCCCTTTGGCCGTGTTCACGGCGGCCATCAAGAAGCCCGGGTTCGGCTGGCACCAGTGGACCCACCGACCACCTCGCCGCCCGCAGCATTCTCCCTTGCCGCACAGTAGTCCCTTAGTGGAGGCCGATTCTCCTCTCTCCGTCCACTCTTCTGCCTCATCCTCAATGCGTCGACATGCCTCTTCAGGACATACAGAGTCCAGATCCTAGACCAGTGCAGCCTACCCGCATGATAATCACCCAGGACCCTGGCCGCCCCCGGCCGATGGATCATGTCGCAGGCGAGAATGGACTGTGCCACCACATCCTTCAACTGCCCTTTCAACCACCGTTCGAACGGAAGGGTAAAACCCATCTTGGGCCGGCTGTAGACCTCCTCCGGCAGGTCGCCCGCCGCATCGATGAGGAACTGCTTGTTGTACCGCCCCGCTGCAAGGTACTCGCTCGGGACTTGCACCAAGTGCTCCAGAAGAACTCGATCTACGAATGGCACACGAATCTCAACTGGGTGAGCCATGCTGAAGACGTCGGAATCCCGCAAGAGCTGGTTGGCCATGTAGACGGCCAGCTCCATCGTAGAAACACGCCTGTAGGGATCCCGAATCCTGGAGATACCCTTGACCATATGCCGCGAGAAGTCAACGTCGTCGACTGATCTGCCCAGCAGCTCAGCGATCCTGCGATCGGGGAACATGGCTCGGGTATTGAGATACACATTCTCGAGGGACACACGTCTGCCCATGTCTGCCAGGCGTCCGACCTTGTCGCCTGGGAACAGGCTGGCCAATCGCCCCACCCCCCTCGCGAGAGGCCCGAGCCCGTGGAACAGCCCATAGAGCCGGGGCACGCTCCGGAAGCTTGGGTATCCTCCAAACATCTCATCCCCGCCCAAGCCAGACAGGCATACCTTCAGGCCTGCTTGTTTCGCTGCCCACGCGACAAGATAGGTATTGAACCCGTCACAAGTGGGCTGGTCCATGGCATCGAAGAAGAAGTCCCACATCGACTCGATCTGATCTGTGGTGATCCTCACCTCCACATGATCCGTGCCGAACTTCTCTGCGACGGCCTTGGCGAAGCGGCTCTCGTCCAACGGATCATCATCAAATACCGCTGTGACGGTCTTCAGCTTGGAGTGCCCCACCCTGGCAGCCAAGGAGACCAGAGCAGAGGAATCGACCCCCCCACTCAGGAAGATACCGACGGGAACGTCCGCAACAAGATGCCTCTTCATGCCATCCAGCAACTGCCCCCTGATCATCTGGACGGCGTCGCCTCTGGAGAGTGCCAGGGGTTCCTCTCTCATGCACTCTACGAGGCTCCAGTACTCTCTTACCTCGACCCGGCCGTCTTTAAGTAGCAGGTAGTGTCCGGGATTCAATGATAGGATGCCACGGCAGATAGTCTTGGGCGAAGGAACCGAGCCGGTCTTGAGATAGAGCATGACCGACTCAGGATCGATTTCGCCGGAGGAAAGACCGGATTGAACAATAGCCCTAACCTCGGACGCGAAGATCAAGGTAGATCCATCCCACTGGTAGTACAGAGGCTTGATCCCGAGACGGTCCCTGGCGAGGAGCAGGCTCCGGTCCCTCTGGTCCCACAGGGCAACGGCGAACATACCTCGCAAATCTTGCAGGACCTGCTCTCGCCTCTCCTCGTAGAGGTGGAGGATCACCTCGGTGTCCGATGTCGATATGAACCTGTGTCCCTTCTGGAGGAGAACAGGGCGAAGGTCCTGATAGTTGTAGATCTCGCCATTGAAGACGACCTGGACGCTGCCGTCCTCATTGGCCATGGGCTGATGGCCAGATGGACTCAGGTCGATGATGCTCAACCGCGTATGGACCAGGCCGACCTCCATGCCACCGTCCTGCCAGTGAAAGACCCCGGAGTCATCGGGGCCCCGGTGGGCCAGAGCCTCCTTCATGCGCGAGCAGGCATTCACCAGATCGTTCTGGCCAGAACCCCGGAAGTCAACGACACCAGCTATTCCACACATAGGAATCCACGATCAAGAGGTGAAAGGACGCACGTTCGCTGACAAGGCAAAGGCACTCATCGCGGCAACTCAGGGACACCCATTATGGTGAAACCCAGGACCTGTTGCAGCTTCTGGACAAGGACAGACTCGCTCTGGCCGGATGGCTGGCTTCGCTCAGGGCGCCGTCTATATCGCCAGCACCACTCCAGCGGCCACGGCAATCTGGAACACAATCTGCGTCAAGTCCTTGGTGGTCTTGATCCAGGGGATCCTGTCCAGCTTCCTGGGCACGATGACGGTGTCACCCGGATCAAGCGGGATGCCCATGAAATTCCCCCACCGCCATTGATGGTTGTCGCCGTCCCAGGCAATCTGCTGCGATGCCTTCTGGGCCATGCTGACCACTGAGCCATCTGCACGCACCACGTAGAGCTGCTTCCCATCCGCTTCCTTGGTGATGCCGCCGACCCGGGCCAGATAGTAGCCCACTGTGTCGCCCGGTTCATACAACAGGGCCGCGGGATTGAAAACCTCGCCTACCACGTACACAACGCCCGGGATCTCGGGGACAGTCAACTCATCGCCGTCCTCCAGCTCAAGGTCGTACTTGCTGCTCTTGAACCTATCCAGGGATTCAAGCTTGATGACGACGCGGCCGTCGACCTTGGCAGCCCTGAGCTTGGTGAGAAGGTCTTTCCTGGATTCCAGGCTCAACTTCTGCATCTCGACCGTCTCAGCGTCCATGGCGCCACTGATTGCCTGGCTGCCGGTGGCCAAAAGGGTTTGCTCCAGGTGCCGAATCATCTCGTCCATCCTGCTCTGCTGGACGGTCTTGGCACGTTCTCGCGTGAAGACAGCGCCCTTGAGATAGGCCCTGTCGGTGAATCCGCCCGCCCGCTGAATGAGAGAGCTGAGCCGTTCGCCCCTGAGGATCGGGTACTTTCCCGGGAATCGGACCTGTCCGCTGATCTCGAAGTTCTTGTCAAACTCCAACTCCGGGATCGGCCGGACCACAAGACGATCGTAATCCTGCAGCAGCAGGTTATGGTTGGGGTCGCCCGCCATGGCCCTTTCGAGGTCCACATCGACCTTGTCGGTGTGAAGCCCGTCCTGCGTGACGCCCTGCCGGGTGAGCTCAGCGGTCTTGAGATAGGTGTTCTTCTTCAGTCCGCCGGCAGCATCGATCAGTTCGGTCAGACGCATGCCAGGGATGAAACGATACTCGTTCGGCTCATAGACCATGCCGGAGATCGAGACACTCTGCTTTGACTTCTCGTCCCAGCGAAACAGTCGTACGGTGTCGAACCGCGTCAGACCGAGGTTTTGATTGGGATCGCCATCCAGAACCTTGCCCAGCTTGAAGGGGATGACGATGGGATGCAGGTCCGGAGGAACAAGACGCTCGATCTCCCCGTACTCCATGTTGACCTGTGGCTTGAACACGTCATAGTTGAGGATGTCTCGCAGCCGCATGCCGGGCTTCAGCTCATATTTGCCCTCTCGGACAACGTGTCCCAGAAGAAAGATGACGTTCTGCTCAAGACCCGTCACCTGAAAGACCTTGATCACATCGCCATCCTGGATGGCAGTGCCCAGGGGAGCACTATTGGCCGTGACCTCCGCAAGGTCCAGATCCACCACGACCCTTTGCTGGTGGTTCTCCACACGCTCTACCTGCAGGCGCTGAAGATAGCCTGCGTAGGTCACGCCTCCGGCCAGGTCCAACACCTCCTTGAGCGCCATCGGTTTGACCATCTCATAGATAGCTGGACGCTTGACATTGCCTGCTACACCCACCACTGGGCCTATCAATGGGACATGTATCGTGTCTCCATCCTGCAACCGCATGTCCTGATTCGTGCTACCACCCAGGAGGAAATCGTACAGATCAATAGTCACCGCCGGTTGCCCCGGCCTCATCAGGTGCACCTGCCGCAGGCTGCCATTCTTGGTCGGCCCCCCTACAGCAAACAGGGCGGTCATGACCGTGGCTAGCGAGCTCAGACTGTAGCTGCCAGGGGTCTTGACCTCGCCGATCGCGTAGATCGTCACCGTGCGAAGGCGCCCCATGGTGATGTGCATCCGGAAATCCGTGTACTTGCGTTTGAGCTCTGTTTCAAGGTACTCCTGGAGCTTGCCGAACTTCATGCCCGAGACGCTGAGCACGCCCACCTCGGGTAGCGCGATCTTGCCATCCCGGTCCACGGTGACTGTGATCTGGTCGTTCTGACGGCCCCACGTCGTCACAGTGAAGCTGTCGCCCGGCCCTACCACGTAGTCCGCACCTACCGGGACATTGGCCACGGGCGCAAACGTGGACACCGGCCCATCGAACACGTCATACCCAAACTGCTTCAGCGTGACGACGTTGACGTCTGCAGGGCTGCGGCCAGAAAGGAGCAGCTCGATGGCAGACTCCTTTGCAGGCCCTTGGCGGGGCTGAACGGGCAGAGTAGCCGTCTCTGCACTCTGATCGGCTCCCGGCTCCGCGGACTTGCTGGATGCCGTCCCCTGCTTGGCCTTCATCAGACTACTGACCTGCTCCGGCGTGACTGACACGCCCTTGGCTGCAGCGGCCTGTGCAATGGCCTCGGGGCTCTGGCCAGAGGCAGCACCTGCTCCAAGTGTCAGGCGAGGGATGACCACACAAAGGACAATGGCCACGCAAGTGCTAGTTCTTGTGCTCATCGACATTGTATACTCCGAACAGGGAGCTAGATGTTGTCCGCTACGCGTTGTTTGTTGTCCGTGGGACGTTATCGAGGACGGGTCCCTCGGTGCCGCTTTGGACATACTCCGTCCCCGTCGGTTGCGCATCCGTGCACCGAACCATCCCACTTCCGCGCGAAGGCCGCACGCCAGATGACCTGCTCAGCCCTTCTCCTGCTCTGCATATGTGTCAGAGGTCACACACCACAGGGTGCCTCCAACTCGACTACGTCACTGCTTCCACAATGACACATCAAGATTGCGAGACTGAAGATCGGGTGAAGGTGATGGGGCGAGATTCACAACTTGGGTGCGTCTGCAACAAGTAGCCCACCGCGTTTTGAAGACCCGTTCCATCAGTGACCGCCTACCCAATCCATAGTCTATGTCTACTTGAGTGTCAGAGCTGTCCTGCAATATATCCACGCAGAAAGCTGATGTCAACGCAGACGCCGTGCGTATCCAATGTTGGGAAGTGGCGTCCTATAGGCCCACTAGGACGTGCCTTTCCCAGCTTATACAACGATGGGCCTCTGCATATACCCCAAGCTGCCACACAACCCCATAATAGGACTCATTGTCTTGTAAGCACCGCTTCAATGCAGGGCATGACCGAAAACGTCCCGATAAGCGCCCGCCGCAGCTAGCGAAAGCCCGGCGGAGAAGAAAAGCCGCACACGGGCGCCGCACTTCGTCGCGACACTGCCGCGACATCGCCCTGCCACGAATTGCCCTTGACTGGGCCAGCGGGTTGACGTAATCTCCGGCCAGTCCCAATTCTCCTGATCTAGTGACCTAGACGCAAGGAAGCATGAAGAAAACGGTATTGGTAGTACTGATAGCGGCCGCTGGAGGACCGAGCTTTGGGTCAGTCTCCACGAATGTCCCTCTATATCACTGGAGCTACGCGGCCATAGACAAGCTGATCGGAGAGGGTCTCATCGATAGCGCCATGGCAGGCACCAAGCCCTTCTCACGGCTTGAGATGGCCAGACTCATCAGTGAGGCCGATGCGGCGGTTGAGCGGCAAGGGGAGAAGAACCAGGTCATACTGGCGGTGCTCGATAGGCTCGAAAAGGAGTTCAGATCCGAGCTGAATCAAGTAGAGTCGGTCCGCACAGGCTCTTCAGAAGACTACTTCAAGCCGCTGGAAGATCCCTATGTCCGCTTCGTGCATGGAGACGACCACTTCGACCTGGAGAACCAATCCGGCGACCGTTTTGACAAGGGAGGCAATACTCGCCTCGGGTTCGATAGCCGCATGAGCGCGTTCGATACACTCGCCTTCTATGTCCACCCGGAGCACAGGAGCCCCAGCCTTGATTCCCAGTGGGAGGTGGTCGAGGCCTATGGAAAGGCGAGCCTCGGCAAGATCGAGATCGAAGCAGGCAGAGACTCCATGTGGTGGGGGCCTGGCTATCACGGATCCATGTTGATGAGCAACAATGCCCGCCCTTTCACCATGCTGAAGGTCTCTAACCCTGTGCCTACCCAGCTACCCTGGGTATTTGAGCGACTGGGCCCCTTCAAGGCGGTCTACTTTCTGACTGAGTTGGAGGAGAGCAGGGATCATCCGCACGCGAGGATGACCGGTCTCCGGTTGAGCGTCAAGCCACATCCAAGCCTCGAGCTTGGGGGCTCCAGGACCATCATGTTCGGAGGAGGGGGACTGCCAGGCATTGGCGCAAAGGACTACATCCAAGTCTTCTGGCCCACTCACGAACAGAGGGAGAACAACCAACTAGCGAGTTTTGACGTCTCGGTCGTGGTCCACTGCGCGGAATGGCTGCCCTTGCGGACTGTGAGGGTATTCGCTGACGTGGCCGGCGAGGACGAAGCGGGGTATCTCCCGTCGAAGCACGGTGGGCTGTATGGCATGCTGTTGAGCGACCTGCTCAAGACCGGCAGAACTGACTTGCGCGTGGAGTACGCCAACAACCACGTGCAAGGGTGGCCGAACGTCTTCTATACGCACGGCGTCTACACCTCCGGCTACACCTACAGAGGCAGAGTCATCGGCCACTTCATGGACACAGACGCGGAGGACCTGTTCGTGCGGGCAACCCACTACCTCTCGCCTGACCTGGTGCTCGGCGCCAACTTTGAGCGTCTGCAAGGCAACCGCTCGGGGACACCGCGACCGGTCACCTGCCGCTACGGCGCAGACCTATCGTGGTTCGCCCCCCGCAACTGTCAGTTCCAGGTAGCCTACAGATATGAGCAGACCACCCTTGACCCCGAGTCCGGCACCAACCATGTCCTCGACCTGAGCCTGGTCTACGACTTCTAGATATGATAAGGACCCGTCCAGAAATAGGTGATCGATTTGCCGCTCAGACTTGGGTCAGATTGGGACGCGAGGATTGAGCGAAACCGCAGGCGTAGTCCTGCTACGTTGAGGATTTCGCGATTGAGGAGCGGCCCAAGATGGCCCGAAGATGAGATGGGAAATCGGTCAGTTATTTCTGGACGGGTCCTAAGACGCATATTGCCGCTGCTCATGGCCCTGATCTGCACCGTCGGTACGGCGTCAGTCTCTACGAACGTCCCTCTGTATCACTGGAGCTACGCGGCCATAGACAAGCTGATCGGAGAGGGTCTCATCGATAGCGCCATGGTAGGCACCAAGCCCTTCTCACGGCTTGAGATGGCCAGACTCATCAGTGAGGCCGATGCGGCGGTTGAGCGGCAAGGGGAGAAGAACCAGGTCATACTGGCGGTGCTCGATAGGCTCGAAAAGGAGTTCAGATCCGAGCTGAATCAAGTAGAGTCGGTCCGCACAGGCTCTTCAGAAGACTACTTCAAGCCGCTGGAAGATCCCTATGTCCGCTTCGTGCATGGAGACGACCACTTCGACCTGGAGAACCAATCCGGCGACCGTTTTGACAAGGGAGGCAATACTCGCCTCGGGTTCGATAGCCGCATGAGCGCGTTCGATACACTCGCCTTCTATGTCCACCCGGAGTACAGGAGCCCCAGCCATGACTCCCAGTGGGAGGTGGTCGAGGCCTACGGAAAGACGAGTCTTGGCAAGCTCGAGATCGAGGTAGGCAGAGACTCCATGTGGTGGGGGCCTGGCTATCACGGATCGTTGTGGATGAGCAACAATGCCCGGCCGTTCACCATGCTCAAAGTGTCCAATCCCAAGCCTATCCAACTTCCGTGGATCCTCGATCGACTGGGCCCCTTCAAGGCAGTCTACTTCCTGACTGAACTGGAGGAGAACAGGGACCATCCCCATACCAGGCTGACCGGCATCCGACTCAGCGTCAAACCACATCCGGGCATCGAACTGGGCGGCTCCAGGGCCATCATGTTCGGCGGCGGCGACGTACCCGGCATTGGTGTGAAGGACTACTTGCAGATCTTTTGGCCCATGAACATACAGGGCTATGAGAATCAGGTCGCCAGTATCGATGCCTCATGGAGAATCCGTCTTCCCGCTTGGATCCCTGCGAGGTCCGCCAGACTCTATGTCGACTACGGCGGCGAGGATGCAGCGGGCTTCCACCAATACCGGCCGCTTCTGGGTCTCCAACTTGCTGACGTGCTGCGGACGGGCCGTACCGATCTTCGCATCGAGTACAACAACAACCATGTGGGCCGGTTCCCCAACGTCTTCTACAACCATGGCCTCTACCACTCGGGCTATACCTACAATGGACGCGTCATTGGCCACTTCATGGGCACCGACTCGCATGATCTACTGGTGCGGGCCACTCACTATCTCTGGCCTGATCTGGTACTGGGTACGGACTTTGAGCGGCTGGAACACAACCTCTCCGGCACGCCCAGGCCGATGACGTACCGATATGGCGCAGACCTGGCGTGGTTCTCGGCCCGCAGCTTCCAGATCAGGGCAGCCTATCGATATGAGGATACGCGCGTTGACGCCACCTCGGACATTAATCACATCTTGGACGTGTGTCTTGTCTATGACTTCTGAAACCAGCAGACCGCAGTTGGCTGCTTCAGTGCCTTCTCTGGTGAACCTTCCATGAGCCGGTGGCGAGGTCTACGACACCGGGGGTAGGTTTGTAGAAGAGGACCTTGCAGATCCCAGCGGTCTGCACATAGGCCGTCACCATGATGCCCTGAAGGTCATACGGAGCGACGGCCACAATCTCATCACCCAGGATCGTACCTGGAAATACCACCGTCTCGACGTCATTGTGGTCCGCCGCAAGGCTGTTGGGGTCAAGAGTCACGGTGATGGAGTTCATGTCGCAGACCAGCGCCCCGTCGCCGTCCAACAGCGTTACCGTTCTGTCTTGGCCCAAGGCCGTTGAAGCTCCCGGCCAGAGTGTACTTGCCCAATCTGTTTCGCACTCAGCAGCCACGTAATGGTATCGGCTACTGGCATCTTGGGAGGCTGTTGGCTGTTGGCCACGCGACTACTTCTTTCCGAGGACCTGCCGCACTTGGGATAGCCGAGCGGGGGTGCCGATGTCCAGGACGAGGCTGGTGCCTGAGAATGCATAGCACGGCCGGGCCAGGAGGTTGGGGAAGACGTCGCATTCGAGTGACGACTTCACGCCTGTTGGGATTGCCGAGAGGACTGGCCTGCCGAACAGATAGATCCCTGCACTGATGAGGCCCCCGGGGCCTGCGTCACTCTTCTCCGCAAAGCCGATGATTCGCTGCGAGGCATCCACCCTCACGGTGCCATAGTCCTTGGGATCCTGAGAGCGGGACACCACGATGGACAGGGCCGCGTGCCTCGCCTGGTGAAACCGGATGAAGGCACTCAGGTCCACCTCGCAATAGGAGTCGCCGTTGGCCACGAGGAAGGGGTCGGTCAGGATATGCGGCTCTGCCAACTTCACCGCGCCTGCGGTGCCCAGGGGCTGGGCCTCCTTGGAGATCACCACCTCAATGCCGTCCTGGCGTCCTGCATAGTGGGACTCGATGGCTTCGGAGAGGTGACCCGTGCACAGGATGAACCGCCGCAGACCGGCCTTCCTGAATCGATCGATCAGGATGTCCAGGAAGGGACGCTGATCAATGACCGCCATGGGCTTGGGCCGGTCAGCCACCACCGACCTGAGCCGGGTGCCCATGCCACCACAGAGGATGAGGAGGTCGACGTTCATACTTACTTAGCTCTCAGCCGGAAGACATTGACTGTACTCACGCTGGCTTCCGGGCCCTATGGCTCTTTCGCAGTGTGACAATGAACCTCGCCAGCATACGCTTCACTTCGAGCACTTGTGGCAGAAGGGCATCCGGCTCGCTCTTCCGAAGATATCCCAGGTCATGACTCAGAAGGATCTGGCACTCAACCTCACTTGCAGACCCCACGGCCACGTCAAGGAATCGAGCGAAATCAGCGTCTGTGCTTTTCGCACAGCCCTCGGCTATGTTGCACGGGACAGAAACGGCGGCTCTTCGCAGTTGGGAGGTTAGCCCATGCATTTCCCCCGGAGGAAAGCTCTTCGTTGCCTCATAGACAGCACGTGTGAGGCTGTATGCTTTCTGCCAGACCTGAATGTTCCGAAAGTCCTGCACAGTTCACTCAGTCGCCATTCGTGATCATCCTGTTCCGGCTGACGGCTGATAGCCGCTGATGGCTGACAGCCCGTCTCTCAACAGCGCGTAACTCATAACCCATAACCCGTAACCCGCCACTCACAACTGCACCCCTACGGGCTGCTCCAGGGGCTGCGATCTGGAGGCAGCTACCTCGATGACTGCGCTGCTGGTCCGGTGCTCGTAGTATGGGCCCTCGTCTGCGTAGTAGGTGATCTGACTGCCCAGGTTCTCGAATTCGAAGGGCACATACAGGAGCCCGTTCAAGGCCCGCTGGACGAGCCGTCGCTTGCGGGGCGGCACGAACACGAGCAGGAATCCGCCGCCGCCCGCGCCGCAGAGCTTGCCGCCCAAGGCGCCTGCGTGGACGGCCGCCTCGTACATGTCGTCAATGGCGCCTGTGGTGACGCGGCTCGAGAGGGTCCGCTTGAGCTGCCAGGATTCGTGAAGGAGCCTGCCGAAGTCATCGAGCGATCCGTCCGAGCTCAGGATGTGGGCGGCCTCATCTACCATCTGGTGCATCGCCTCCAACTCGGTCGCCTTGGAGGCGGTGTTCTTGATCTGTTCTGCCGCAATCTCCGAGGCCGTGCGAGAGAAGCCCGTGAAGAAGAGCATGAGGTGATTCTGGAGATCGGTGATCCTTCGCTGGCCGATGGTCACGGGCTGGACCATGAAGTCTTCCTGGGCGTTGAATTCGATCCGATTGAGACCGCCGAAGGCGGCGGCGACCTGGTCCTGGGAGCCGACGTTCTCACCGATCACCTTCTGTTCGATGAGGATCGCCTCAGAGGCCAGCCTGCGCTTGCCGACCATCCGGCCTTCCAGGGCGTACATCGCCTTGAGAAAGCCCACCGTGAAGGCCGAACTGGAGCCGATGCCGGATTGTCCAGGCAGGTCGCTGGTGTGGACCATCTCGATCCCGTGCTCAAAGCCCAGGAACTTGAGGCACTCCCGTACAGAGGCGTGCTGGATCTCCGAGAGGCGGGAGACCTCCTCTCGCAGCCGGTACCGGATCAGGTACCGGTACTTGAAGAACGGCGGCAGATGGCGGCAACTGATGTAGCAATACTTGTTGATGGAGCTGCTCAGGACCGCCCCGCCATGTTCTCTGTACCAGGCCGGGTAGTCCGTGCCACCGCCAAAGAAGGAAATCCGAAAAGGTGTGCGGCTGATAATCATAGGTCGTCACCTGCCCGTTTCGTCGCGGATTGACAGTATCGGCTCCTTGATGGGCCACCAGATCTTGAGCCTCGGGTCGTCCCACTTGTAGGTGAACTGCCCGGGTCGGTCGTAGTACGTGGACTGCTTGTAGTGGAAGACCGCCTTGTCGCTGAGGACCAGGTACCCGTTGCCGTGCTTGGGCGGGACCAGGACCTGCTGCCGGGTGACATCAGAGAGGATGAACGACTGCCACTTGCCGAAGTCCTTGGACTCGGTGTCACAGTTGACCACCACGAAGTACAGCTTGCCGTGCAGACAGGACAACAGCTTGGTCGTCTGGCCGTCGCCATGGATGCCCCGCAGCACGCCCCGAGTGGAGATGGAGATGTCGTCCTGCACGAATCGCGTCGTGATGCCGTGCTGGTGGTAGATCCGCTCGTTGTAGGTCTCCGCAAACTCACCGCGGTGATCCTCGAACACATAGGGCTGGATCGCCAGGACGCCGTCCAGGGAAGTCTTTGAGATCTCGAGTCTATAGTCCATAATCGCCTCAGAAGTGAGTTGCGAGCCAAAGCCGCGATTCCTTCTTGTGCTCTTCTTCCTCACCTCTTGTTGTCTTGCTTCTTACTTCTTGCTTCTTACTTCTCCCTAGCTATGCTTTGACAGAAACTCCTCGATCGTTTTGATGAGGTAGTCCAGGTGCTCCTGCGTCAGGTCCTGGTGGACGCCGACGTGGAGGCCGTGGTCACCGATGTACTCGGCGTTCGGGAAATCGCCCCGTTTGTGGCCCAGGAAGGCGAACCCCGGGCATTGGGTCGGCATGGAGGAGAACAGGTCCCGTGGATCGATCCCTTGGGCCATGAGGTGGGCCATGAGGTCATCCCGCGTGAATCGGGCCTCGGGCCCCACGATGATCGGCATGGCATGCGGGCCGATCTGCTCGCCCTCCTGCTCGGCGATCGAACGCAGGACGGGCTCGAACCTCTTGAACTGCTCCAGAAGGTACCGGAGGTTCGACCTCCGCTTCTGAAGGATCTGATCGTACAGGGCCAGGTTGCCCAGGCCGACGGCCGCCTCCATCTCGTTCATCTTGCAGGAGAATCCGATCCGCTCGAACACAAACCTCATGTCACGGCCCCGGCTGAACCGTCTGGAACAGGATTGGTCCGCCCGGTTGATCACGCAGGTCCTGCACTTGCAGAACCGGCCGTGAGACCGCAGGGATCGCAAGACCTCGGCGAAGTCGGAGCGGTCGGTGACCACAATGCCACCCTCCACCGTGGAGATGATGTGGGCCACGTAGAGGCTGAAGGCGGACAGGTCCGCCCAGACCGCGACGTCCTTTCCATCCAGGGTGCAGCCGTGGGCCTCTGCTGCGTCGCCGACCACGAACAGGCCCCTTTGTTCCGCGATACGGCGGATGGCGGCCATGGGTGCGGGCTTGCCCATCAGGTGCACGGGCATGATCGCACGGGTCCGCTGCGTGATGGCCGCCTCGATCAGGTCCGGCTGGATATTCAAGGTCACAGGATCGACGTCCACGAAGACCGGCCTGAAGCCCGCCTGCAGCACTGCATTACCCGTGGCCGCAAACGAGAGGGCCGGCACGATGACCTCGTCGCCCCTCTTGGCCCCGAAGTCGTAGAGCACGGCCAGGGCCAGGGCATCGGCATCCGTGCCCGAGGCCACGGCTACCGCCTCCTTCGCGCCCACCAGCGAGGCAAACCTCTGCTCAAACTCCTGCACGAGCCGGCCGCACGAGAGGCGCCCCTGATCGAGGGCCTGGTTGACCAGGGCCTTGGCTTCGTCCGTGATTGTGACCGTGCCGAAAGTGTAGCGAAGGCCGCCGCTGGGCGCTGGGCGTTCTGCGCTGTGCGTTCTGGGTTCTGAGTTCTGGGTTGTCGTGGGCATAGGAGAACCTAAGGTTCTAGGTTTTGGGATTTAGGTTTTAAGACAACCTAAAACTTAAAACATGACACCTAACACCTTCCTGCTTCTTCTTGTTCGAAGTAGCACTGCTTGCTCTGGTACTCGTCGGGGTGCGAGAGGAACCACTGCCAGGTCTTCCTCAGGCCTTCCTCCAGGGTCGTGGTCGGGTTGTAGCCCAGCGTCTGGCGGGCCAGGGTGATGTCCAGCAATCTGCGGCGAACGCCCGTGGGCTTGGAGGCATCGAAGGTGTACTCAAAATCCAGAAAGCCCCTCAGGGTCTCCACCAACTGCCGTACGGTATGGACCCGGCCGCTGCCCAGATTGACGAAGCCCGCGGGGTTGTGGGTCCCGTGCCACAGGGCCAGGATGCAGCCTTCAGCCACGTCACGGCTGTAGACGAAGTCCCGTTCACAGGTGCCGTCCCCCCAGACGACCAGCGGGTTCTCGCCCTGGAAGATGCGGTACATCAGGGAGGGGATGACCAAGGCATGGTCGGGATGGAAATTGTCACCCGGACCATACACGTTGGGCGGACGAACCACGGCATACCCGGTCAGCCCGTATTCGGCGCGATAGGCATGGATCTGGGCCTCTGCCATCCGCTTGGCCCAGCCCGCAAAATCCATGGGCGTGCTCTCGAGGCGATAGTCCGCCTCGCGGAACACGTCGGCATCCGCGTAGGCGCCCACGGAGCTGGTGAACAGGACCTTGTCCGCGCCCGCCAGTCTGCACGCCTCGAGCACGTTGGTGTTCATCTGCAGCAGCGGCACCAGGTGGCTGGCGATCCGGGTCTTGGCGGACTTGACGGAGGCGCCGATGCCCGCGATGTGGAAGACGTAGTCCATGTCCCTGCAGATCTGTTTGCAGAAGTCGAAGTCGGCCAGGTCTCCAAACACGTGCTCGGCCTTGGCGCTCACCTGCAGGTGATCGAGCGAGACGATGCGGACGGCCGCACCCGCCTCGTCGAGGAGGTCCACGACCTGGCGGCCGATCATGCCGGTGCCTCCAGTCACCAACACGCCCTTACCTCGGAACGGCTTCAAGATGTCGTGGTCTAGCATGGGACTCCTTGTGTTGACCGATGGCCTTGGGCTCCACTCGCACGCCGATCGGCGCGGTCAATGAACGCGTCAAACACCCCGCAGATGTGCGAGGTGAAGGTCTTGCCGAGTTCGGTGATTACCAGGGACCGGTCCGAGATCTCCACCAAGCCGTCTGTCTGGCACGCAGCCAGGGCCGCCAAGGACTCCGCGAAGAACTTCCGGAAATCGATGTTGTGCCGCCGCCCGACGGCGGCGAAATCCACCTCAAAGGCGCACCTCAGACTGTGGATCACGTCTCTCCGCAGCTTGTCCTCTGCAGTCAGCCGGTAGCCCCGCTGCACCGGGAACTGGCCGCTCTGCACGGCCTTCTCATAGGCCTCCAGGTCATAGAGATTCTGCGTGTAGTACTCATCCGAGAGCCGGCTGAGGCTTCCCGCGCCCAGACCCACCATGTCCACGCACCTGCCGGGCCTGTAGCCCAGGGAGTTCCAGTGGAGCGACCGCTCCCTGAAGGCCCTGGCCAGGTCATCCTCGGGCTTGGCGAAATGATCGAACCCGATCCGGACGTAGCCCGCCTCCTCGAGGGCCGCGGCCGCCTCGTGGAACATCTCGATCTTCTGATCCAGGGAGGGAAGCTCAGACCGGTCGATCCCCCACTGGTGGGCCCTGGCGCCCGGGCAGTAGTTGAAGAACATCAGCATGATCCGATCAGGCGAGAACTCGATCGTCCGCTGTACCGTTTTCTGGAAGGATTGCGGCGTCTGTCTGGGCAGGCCGCAGAGCACGTCGAAGTTGATCCCCTCGAAACGGCTGCGGACCCGCGGGATGAGCAGGTTCTCCACGAGCGACGCAGGCTGAACCCGGCCGATCGCCTTCTGTACGTTCTCATCAAACTCCTGCACGCCAAACGAGAGGCGGTTGACGCCCCGGCTGGCGTAGAATTCCAGCCGCTCCGCCGTAACACCCCGGGGGTCCACCTCCAGGGAGAACCGGGGCCGCTGGTCGATCGCCGTGATCGTCCCGACGGCCTGGACCAGCCGGTCGAAATCGGGCTCGGTCAGCAGGGTCGGCGATCCGCCGCCCAGGTGGATCTCCCGGATATCCAGGCGGATGCCCCGTGGGTCGTGGAATCTCCGCATTCCGTCGATTTCGGCGAGCAGGGTCTCCAGGTACCGTTGGATGCGGCCGTAGTCCTGGGTGATAACGGTATAGCAGATGCAGAAGAGGCACTGCCTCTTGCAGAAGGGGATGTTCAGAAAGAGCAGTTGAGAGACCTCATGGTGCTCGCTCATCCGCTGCAGCGCAACCTGGACGTCCTCCTGGCTGAACGAGGGGCGCCAGAAGCTCTTGTGCGGATACTCATTGTAGGTGAACTCGTGGTCGTAGTATCGCTCCATCAGGCGCCGCGAGGGGGCCGCCCGAGGACTCTGATTCAGCACGGTCTGCATGGCAATACCTCCCTGGAGGGACGCCCGGCTTTGCCGAGCGCCTGGATGGGCCGCCGTCTTCGTTCCGTCTGGCGGCGGATGAGCGCGTCACAGCGTTGTCTGAACTCCTTCAGTTGGTCGAGCTCGAGGGCATAGGGCTTGATGAAGAGGCGATCGTAGTTGGTGATGTACAGGGCGTCGCTCCTGTAGAGAGAGTCCACGTCCACGTCCACCAACAGGTGGTCGCGAAGGGACTGCTCGAAGACGCGGGTGCCCGGGAACGGCACGATGTTCTGGAGATAGATCCGGTCCACGTCGATCTGCTCGATCATCCGGTAGGTCTCCTCCAGCGTCTCGAGGGTTTCTTCCGGCATGCCGATGATGAAGAAGGCCTTGACGTACAGGCTGGGGTATTTCTTCGTCAGCCCGACCACCTCCAGGATCTTCTCGCGGGACAGGTGCTTCTTCATGACCTGGTTGCGGATGAAATCCGAGCCGCTCTCCACGGCCAGCGACACCCGGACCAGTCCCGCGCGGTCCAGGGCGTCCATGACCTCTTCGTCAAGGGTCTTGAGCGAGAGGCCGTTGGGCGTCTCGAACTGAATATCCAGGCCCCTCCGTACGATCTCGTCGCAGATCTCCAGGGTGCGGGCCTTGCAGAAGGTGAAGTTGTCGTCCATGAACGAGAAGTGGTTCTGTCCATAGGTCTGGACGACGTGATCGATCTCGTCGACCACGTTCCGGGCAGACCGTGCTCGCCATCGCGGCCCCATGTTCATGTACATGGAGCAGAACGTGCACCGATTGGGACAACTGCGGCTCGAAATGATGGGGATTGAGGTCTGGAAGGACAGGCCTTTGGGGTTGTGCCAACCCGAGGTGTCCACTGCATAGTCCTCGATCCGGACCAGGTCATAGGCCGGGAACGGAATCCGATCGATGTCCTCGATGTAGGAAGCCTTGGGATGGATCTTGATCTCGCCGTGGTCCCGATAGCCGAAGCCGTCGATCCGCTCCAGGCCGCGGCGGCCTCGCCCCATCGCCTCTACCAGCCGGAGGATCGACTCCTCTCCCTCGGCCAGGATGATCCAGTCGATGGAGGGACAGTGGGTCAGGATGTCCCTGGCGTGGATCGTGAAATGGATGCCGCCGGAGACAATGGGAACATCGGGGCAGCACCGCTTGCAGACCTGCGAAAGCCGCAGGACATCGGGGAAGTTGCCCGAGAAGAGACATCCGAATCCGATCAGGTCAGGTCTGAAGGACGACACCTCGCCGGAGACCCGCTGATCATAGAAGGCCTCGGCGTGGGCCTGGCCGCTGACGTCGAAGATCCGCAGGTCCAGGATCCGGATCTCGTGGCCGCGGTCACGCAGCACGGCAGCCAGATAGACCAGACTCGACGGGATGTAGAACTCCCGGTTGTAGTAGGACTGCGGCACGGGTGGGTTGATCAGCAGTATCTTCATAGGCTCATGTCACAAGGTACTCAGGTGATGTTCGCGTAGACGAGACTGAAACTCCACGTAGTTCCGGACGATCTGTTCTCCGGTTAGGGACCGGCCCCAGGGAGTCACCTCCTCGTATTCGAAGGTCAAGGACGGCACCTCGTGGTCGTAGCGGCCGTGCATGTGCCGGGTCTTGCTCCAATCGGTCTGGATGCTCTTGATCCCGAACCGCTGGGGCTCGTTGAAGACCGGCGTGCCGGGCCGCACAGTGAACAGCGAGGCAATCACCAGGTCCGGACAGGTCTCCTGCACAAAGTCCCAGGACCGGTCCACGATGTCCGGGGGCTCACCGGGCAAGCCCAGGATCATGTAGATCCGGACCTCGACGTCGCTTTCCTTGAGGATGCGGATGGCCTGCCGGGCCTTGTCCAGGCTGATCTTCTTGTTGATGGCATCGAGCGACGGCTGCCACGCGCTTTCCACGCCCAGGCCCATGGCGACGCACCCGGACTGCCGGGCCAGACGCGCGATCTCAGGGGTCACCCCGTCCACGCGGCACTGCCCTCGCCAGACGATGCCCGTCGAGCCGACGGCCTCCAGATGGGCCACTGCGTGCTCCCGCTGCAGGGGGATTCCGATCTCATCCAGCAGGTTGATGCCCTGGATGCCATAGTCGCGCTGGAGAGTCCGGATCTCCTCTGCCACCCGATCGGGCGAGCGATAGCGGATGCCCTTGCCCATGCGGGTCTTGGGCATCTCGCAGAACGCACAGTGGAAAGGACAGCCGCGGCTGAAGATGACCGTCGTGCCCCACAGTGGGTCCAGGTCCTTCCTCTTCTTGAGGGTCATCAGACCCTTTCTGGCCACTGCAGACTGCGGCAGGAACCGCCGGCTGGGCACAGGATAGGCGTTGACGTCAACGGCCGATTCCTGGCGGTACACAGGCTGCAGGGACAGGCCCTCCACGTCGCGGATCGCCTGCACGATCAGCTCCTCGCCCTCACCGATGATCAGGCTGTCAAAGACCTTCAGGGACTCCTCCGGAAACTCAGTGACGTGCGGACCGCCGGCGATGTGGAGGGCCTTGGGGTACTGGCCGCGCAGGGCCTGGGCGATCGAGATCTGTTCATCCCAATCGAGGGTATAGATCGACTGAAGATAGACGTCGCACTCAGGGATATGGTACAGGGCCCACTCCCGCTTGATCCCCCGCAGATCGATCAGGTGCAGATCGACCCGGTTGCCGAGGCGGTGGTCCAGCACGGTCAAGATCTGCAGGTGCGTGTGAGGATCGCCCCTGAACGGATCGTGCAGGTAGTCGCTGCTCGGAAAGATGAAGCCGATCTTCAGCATGGAGAGTTCTAGGTTCTAGGTTTTAGGTTTTAGGTCGCCTTCTATCCTAAAACTTAACACTTAAAACTTGCTCCTTTCTGTTCCGATACCACTCCAGCGTCTTGCGGATGCCCTCGTCGAGCGGCACCTTGGGCTCCCAGCTGATCATCCTGAGGGCCTTGGTACAGTCCAGGCACAGGCTCGTCTGGACCGTGGGCTTAGACAGGTCATGCTCGATCCGCAGCCGCTTGCCGGAGTGCTCCACGATCCTGCGGACAAGATCCTTGACCTGGATCATCTGACCGCAGCCGACGTTGAAGATCTCGAACTGACCTTCCTGGTGGGCCAGCACAGCGTTCACGAAGTCCACCAGATCCGAGACGTAGATCAGGTCCCTGGCCGCGGTGCCGGGTCCCCAGATCGTGAGGGTGCCACCTTCGGGCAAGGTCTCGATCTTGGTGACCGTGGCGCCGAAGACGTGAGACCGCTCGAGGTCGTATTTGTCGTAGGGCCCATACACGTTCGAGTGCCGGATCGCGGTCCACCGCGTGGGCCCCTGACGCGAGTAGAACTCGCACATCTTCTCGTTGTAGACCTTGGTCCAGGCGCCCCCGAAGTAGCCGGGGTAGATCTCGGCGTTGGCGTCGAAGTCCGTCTCCTTGACGGGCCGGTCGCTGGAGGGATACATCGTCGTGCAACTGAGAAACACCACGTGCTCGACGCCCCTCTCAAAGGCCTGCCTGAAGAGCAATGCGTTCATCACCGCGTTGTCCGTGACGTGGAGGGCGGGCCGGTGCACGATGTCCCGGGCCCCCGAAGTGCAGGCCGCGGCCTGGATCACCACGTCCACGCCGGCCAGGACCCGGGCCACGTCGGCCTTGTCGGTCAGGTCCGCGCGGACCGCCTGAAGGCCTGGGTATTCCGGAGGGGCGGAGTTCAGATAGGTCCCGATGACCTCGAACTGCCCCTGATCGACAAAGAACTCCGCCAAGTTCCTGCCGATGAAACCGGTGCCGCCGCAGACCAAGAGCCTCTTCTTCATCGTCCCCACCTGTCCCTGTTCTCCATCCACCACTGGGTGGTCTGTCGGATCCCGTCTTCAATGGTATGGGCCGGCCTCCAGCCGATCGCCGCCCGCACTTTGGCGCAGTCCAGCGCCCGAAATCCGATGGTCGTGGGCTTGTCACCCACGTACTGAATCCCATGGGACGGCCTGTGCCCGGCGGCATCCAGGGCCCACGTGACGATGTCGCCGACCCGGGTCCGGACGCCCGAGCCCAGGTTGAATGCGTCGAACCGGATCGAGTCTGCGTCCGCGAGCCCCACCACCGCCGCAGCCAGATCATCGCAGAAGACCACGTCCCGCACGACGTCGGGACTCCCCCAGACCTCGAAGGGGTCCATCCGGTCCACGGCCTTGCGGATCAGGGCCGGAATGACCGTGCTGCGGGCGGGGTCGAACTTGTCACGAGGTCCGAAGATGTTGGCTGCACGGACGATGACCACTTCGATGCCGTATCGGCGATGAAGATACAGACCCATCTTCTCCAGGAACCGCATGGCCCAGCCAAAGCCAAAGTAGGCCGTGTGCGGATCGCTGTTCATGTCCAGCTCGTCCTCCTTGATGGAGCCGTCAAAGGCCTGGTAGATCGCCGAGGAGCCGATGAAAACGATCCGCCGGACGCCCTCCAGATAGAAGGCCTCCAGCATAGCCCAGTTCATCAGCAGGTTCTCTCGCGTGTGATCAAAGGGCAAGGTGGTCGTGAAACCGGCGCCGCCTGCATAGGCCGCGGCCATGATCGCCACGTCACAGCCCTGGACCATCCGTCGGCACTCCTCCAGCGACCGCAGATCTCCATAGACCGTCCGGACCCGCCCGGACCGAAGGCAGGGCTCGGTCTGGCGGCAAGACGCCACGATCTGGGTGGTCGGATGATGCTGCAGGAGGCAGCTCAGGATGCTACTTCCCGTCATTCCGGCTGCACCGGCTAAGAAGACGGTCTTGTTGTCCAACGCCATGGCCTTGAGTTCCTACAATGGACATCTGCGAACCGGTTCGCTGGCAGGGATAGAGATAGGTGCCCCGCTTGTTGCCCCACCAGACGACCTCCCTGCACCAATCCTCCCAGGAAAGCCACGTCTGGCCGGTCCGGTCGATTCGATACGTAAAGCGCCCGTTCAGCAGCGAAAGCCGCTTGCCCCGGATCGCCCCCTGGTAGAGATCCCAGAGATTCTGTGACAGATCAATGGAGGCGTCCGTCGTCTGGAAAGGCAGCTTGATCAGGCTCTGGTTGAGAAAGACGGCCTCCTCCAGGACCGCCCTGCTGCCAGGGCCAGCCTGCGCCAGCACGGGAGCCAGACGGCTGATCGCCTCTTCGTAGAAGGCCGTGAGCCGGTCTTCGGCGCAGAGTTGGATCATCATCAGCTCGTCGGCAGGCCACCAGAGGTTGAGCCAGCGCTTCGACCGGCAGAACTCCTCATCGCCATTCTGGATGGCGACGGCCTTGTCTGCAAAGAGCCGCCTGATCTCATCGAGGATCGGCGGCAGGTCAGAGGTCGCGACGAACTGCTCCAGCATCCTGCGGTACGGAATCCCGTACAGCGTGTTGAGCAGCACCATCGGCACCTGGAGGAACTTGTCGAAGTGAAGCAGGGCCGTCATCCAGCCAAACACCCTCGCCTTGACCCAGTCCGGCCTGGGACACGATGCAGTCCCCACGACCAGCAGTTGCCTCTCTCGCACGGGCTCCTCGTCGGCCAGGCTGCCGTGGACGTTGACGATGTGGGTCTCCACGACCTCCATGCCGTATTCACGCTGGTACTCGGGATCGCCCATCAGGGCATTGGGCAGGATCGAGAGATTGTTGAACTGGATGCGGTTGTGCTGTCCATTCTCAATGGTCTGGCAGACGCCGTCGACAAAGCTGTCCGTGGTCTCGTTGGGAAGGCCGAGGATCAGGTCCGTGAAGGTCTCGATGCCCAGGCTGGTCAGCCTCTCCTGGGCGTCGCGAAACGTGGCTGCTGGGATGTTCTGCCGCCCGATGGCCTCCAGGGTGGAGGGATGCACCGACTGCAGGGACAGGGACACGCCCTTGCTCAGGCCCGCCTCGGACAGGATGCGATAGAGGGCATATGACCGCTCCGTGAAGTTCTTGGTGCTCTGAACCGACAGGGCCTTGGGGAATCCATCCCGGGCCTTGTTGGCCGCCACGCGGCGGACGATGTCCAGGTCCCGGTCGAGCAGGCTGAAGTTGGCGTCGCAACAGAAGATGAACTCCACCTTGTTGCGCGTGAACCAATCGATCTCCCGTTCAATCCGGTCGAGGGGCCGAGCCACGACCCTGTTCTTGGTGGCAGACCCCCAGTCGCAGTAGGCGCAGGTGAAGGGACAACCGCGATTGGTCTCCCAGAGCCCCACCCACTGGACCTCAGGGTGACTGCGGATGAGGTCGTCGAAGACCCCGTCCAGATAGGGCGACGGCACTTCCGAGAAGTCCAAGATCCGGCCGGCCGGCTCGGTCTGGACAAATCGGCCATGCTCATCCAGAAAGCTCAGCGAGGGGACCTGGCTCCACGCGCGGCTCGCGGCGTTCTCCAGGACCGCAGTCAGGACCTGCTCGCCTTCGCCGTGGCAGGCCAGGTCGATGCAGGGGTGGGCCCGCAGGAAGGATTCGGTGTCACGGTCCGGGATCTGGGGGCCGCCGAAGACCGTGAGAATGCCGGGCCTGACCTTCTTCAGGGCCTCGGCGATCGCCAGGGACAGCCGGATGTTCCAGACGTAACTGCTGAAGCAGACGACGTCCGCCTGCTCCAAGTGTGTCACGGCCTCATGAACGGGAATCCTGGAGAATAGGGCAGGCAGGAACTCAAAGGCCTCCGGCTGCCGTAGGTGCCGCTGGGCGTAGGCCTGCAAGATCCCCACAGAATAGGGGAAGTAATGCTGGCGTGAGAAGCTGTTGTTGATCTGGACTAGGCCGACCTTGGTTCTCGGTTCCATACAGCCTGACTCCTAGGGGGCCCCGACCCCCGACAGGACTTCCTTCGCTGAGGGGCTGCCGCTACGGCTGCCCCAGGCCTCGATCACCACGTCGGCAATCCGTCGCCCTGACGGCGTGGGATTCACGCTGCCAGGGCTGACCCCCACGGACCGGTCGAACAGACCGAGGGCCCGGACCGGCTTGCCGGCCTCATGCATCAAGGTGTAAGCGATCGACTGCGCCGCGCCACAGGTCTCGAAGGACGCGTCCACCACGACGCCCATGCGGCTATGGGCCAGGGCCCTGGCCGCGGCCTCACAGTCCAGAGGCTTGAGCCACATCACGTGGGCCACGTTGCAGGTGATCCCCTGGCCGCCCAGGAGCCTGGAGGCCTCCTCCAGGTGGAACCTGGCCGCCGAGAGGCCGATGAGCGTGACATCCGCAGGGTGGCTGGTGCTCTCGAACTCCTGCGTGTTCTTGAAGCTGGTACGGTGCTCGCTGCAGTACACCGGATCGTCGTGGGACATGAAGTCCCGCCAGGCGAGCTCATACTCGTGGGGAGTCATGGGCGAACAGACCCGAAGCCCGGGCACGTGCATGAACAGGCTGTGCAGCACCGCGGAGTGCGTGCAGCCGGCGTTCTCCTGGGCCAGGGCCCTGACGAAGATCGGCGAGGGCGTGCCCAGGATGTCCTTGCTCTTGGCCGCGTAGTTGACCAGGGCGCTGCTGTTGAGCCACATGAAGTCCTGGAACCGGATGACGATGATCGGCCGTACTCCGGCGAGGGCCGCGCCGCAGGCAACGCCCATGTTGCCCACGTCCGACATGGGAAACTCCACGATGCCCCGGCAGTCCGGCACGGTCTGGTTGACCCAGCCGACCGCCGAGATCGCCTGACCGAACAGCAGGCCGCCCTGCGCCTCGAGATGGTGGCGGGTGATGTCCTTTATCGTGTCTGCAAGTGTCCTTGCCATAGTCCTTCCATGGACTCCCTGACCTGGTCTTCGATCCGTTCCGCGCCGGCGACCTGGGACCGGAACAGGCCGAGCCGGTCCTGACTCGGCGGACCGTCAATGCCCGTGCCCGTATGCCACCGGTGTCTGCAGGTCTTGATGTTGATGAAGGCAGGCAACTGCGTGAGCAGGGCCTGGACGGTGTCGTGAATCGTTTGAGGGTCGTCCTCAATCGCAGCCGTGGCCAGGCCCATGGCCGCGGCGACGTCGTGCACGGCCCAACTCCGGCGATCGCGGATCGGCGTGAGGATCGACAGGTCGTTGTCCTCACAGACGTAGAGGATCGGCAGCCGGTGCGTGGCAGCCAGACCCAAGGAGCTGAGGGCGTAATCTTCCTCGGCTGCCGCGTCGCCAAAGTAGGCGACCGTCGGTCTGCGGCCGGCCAGGCAGAACCCGGTGGCCACGGGGACGTTCTCACCGATCAGCCCATTGTGGCCGTACATGGGCAGGGCGCTGTTCTGCGCACGGAGAGCCGCCGCGACCCCGGCAGCATCCCGACTCCAGGCCCAGGAGCTCGTCCCTCAGTACCTCGGGGCTGCCTCCATACGCCAGGTACACCGAGTGACATCGATGCTGGGTGAATATCGCAAAGCTTCGCGTGAGCAGGGAGACGGCCGCAGAGGGGGCCTCCTGTCCCACGGACAGATAGATCGCGCCCGGGATCAGCCGCTGGTCGTACGCGGCCGATGCCTGAAGGTCGAAGTACCGGGTCAGGCACATCCGCCGAAAGCATTCCTGGAGATCCATGCGCTAGTGCCCTTTGAATCGGCCGAACAGGCCCACGATATCGTCGTCCGTGATGAACTTCTTCTTGGCGGCGTGGTTCTTGAAGTACCGCGAGAACTCCTCGATCGTCTGCGAGTCCTCGCAGACCTGCAGATCCCTGAGCTTCTGCTCCAGGGCGTGCTTGCCAGAGAGCTTGCCCAGCATCAGCCGGTATCCCGGCAGCCCGATGTCCCGCGGGTCCATCAGTTGGTACGTCTGCGGCGACTTGATCAGGCCGTCCTGATGGATGCCCGATTCATGGAGAAAGGCGTTGCGGCCCACGATCGCCTTGTTGTAGGCCACGGCCACGCCACTGAGCTCCTCGACGAGCCGGCTGCACTCCATGATCTGCCGCGTGTCGATGGAACCGAGGCTGCAACCATAGACGTCCGGTCGCATGGTCAGGGCCATGAGGACTTCTTCAGACGCGGCGTTGCCCACTCGCTCGCCGATTCCATTGACCGTGACCTCCACCTGCTTGGCCCCTGCCTTGACTCCAGCCAGGGTGTTGGCCACGGCCAGGCCCAGGTCGTCGTGACAGTGGGTAGACACGACGATGTCCTCGGGCAGACAGTTGACCACCGCAGAGACCATCTCGAAGTAGTCATAGGGAGTGGAGTAGCCCACGGTATCCGGCAGCTCAACGGTCCTCGCCCCGGCCTTGACCACGGCCTGGCACACGTCCATCAGGTAGGATAGGTCGCTGCGGGAGGCGTCCTCTGCAGCGAACTCAACGTCCGCCGTAAAGGACTTGGCGTACTCGACCATGGCCACGGACAGGTCCAGGGCCTCTGATCGGGACATCTCGAACTTGTGCTTGAGGTGGATATCAGAGGTGCCCATCACAACCTGGATGCGTCCCTTGGACGCCCCAGCCAGGGCCTCGGCCGCCACCTCGATGTCCTTGCGGGCGGCCCGGCACATGGCGCTGATCACGATCTGATCGCCAAAGGCCTTGGCGATCAGACGGACCCCTTCCACGTCGTCTTCCGAGGCGATGGGAAACCCCGCCTCCAGGATGGGGACCCCCAGCCGGACCAACTGCTCCGCGATGCGGAGTTTCTCCTGCGGGAAGAAGTTCACCCCGGGCGCCTGCTCTCCATCCCGCAAGGTGATGTCGTTAACCCACAAAGACCTCATGGCACCTCCTGACCCGGCTGATCACGGCCTTCATCTTTTCACACGCTGTCTCGATGGTTCCTGCTGACCGCGTGAAGCAGAGCCGAACGTATCCCTCTCCATTGGCCCCAAAGCACGTGCCCGGCAACAGCGCGACGCCTGCCTGTTCCAGCACGAACTCGGCGAATTCCCCGCTGGTCAGTCCTGTGCCGGTGATATTCGGGAACACATAGCACGCCCCTTCCGGCGCCGGGCATTCAACGCCGGGGATCTCGTTGAGCTTCTCGACCATCAGGTCCCTGAGCACCTGATACGTGCGGATGCGTTGTCGTACGGGCGCAGGGTCGGACTGCAAGGCCGCCAGGCCGCCGTACTGGATGAAGGGTGGCATGCACGAGTACTGGGTCTCAAACAGGACGGTCATCTTCCGAATGACCTCCTTTGGACCCACGGCGTAGCCCAGGCGCCAGCCCGGCATTGCATAGTTCTTGGCAAACCCATTCAGGATGATGGTCCGTTCGCGACAGTGGTCGAGCAGCGATGCGGAGGCGTGCACGGACCGGTCATAGAGCACCTCCGAGTAGATCTCATCACTGAGCAGGTAGAGGTCCTCTTGGCTGGCAAGATAGGCAATCTTGTCTATCTCGTCCGGAGGCGTGACCGAACCTGTGGGGTTGTTGGGTGAATTGATGATGATCAGGCGGGTCCTGGGTGTCAGGCGGGAGGCAATCTGCTCGGCCTCCATGCGGAAGCGATTCTCCTGCCTGAGCGGAAATCCAACCTTGCGAATGCCCGTGTACTGGGTCACGGCGATATAGGTGGAGAATCCGGGATCTGGATACACGACGTCGTCGCCCGGGTCAGCGACCACGCGCATCACGCAGTCAATAATGGCGTTAGAAGGCATCACCAGGACCTGATCCAGGTCCGGCCTGAAGCCGAGCCGCTTTTCGGTATGCTCGCAGATGGCCTGGCGAAGCTCGGGTATGCCGGCAGAAGGTACATAATGGGTCTTGTCGTCGTCCAGGGCCTTCTTGGTCGCATCAATGATGAACTGATGCGCCCGAAAGTCGGAGTCACCGATCTCAAAATGAAAGACCCGCCCGCCGCTCTGCTCAATCTCCCTGGCCCTAGAAAGCAGTTTGAACATCGGCTGGCCGATCAGACCCTCCGTAATCGAGGAAAGTCTCCTCATGGAACCCCCTTAGAGCAGATCCACGCTGGTCGTTTTCCGGTATAGCCGGCCATAGTTGTACGGGAAAAAGCAATTTGCGTGCCTACCCCCCAGCCTGGCCTTTTGGACCCCTCAGAGGGGGTAGCAAGGGCCTTTCTGTGCAAATATTTGACAGTCCCCTGGTGCCCTGTGAGAAATGCAGGCTTCTTGAAAAATCTGGGGAGAAAAAGTGTGACTGATTTTGAGGTCGTCCGTCAGTACTTGTGGACAGACGTAGAACCCGAATTCCGTTAGTCCCGGCAAGGATGGTGTGATGGATAGACAAACGACGATAAGACTCTTCTTCAGCATCTTCGAAAACTAATACCCTCCTCCTCTTCATGAAAGGCCGATACCTACCTGTCGGCCTTTTCTATTGATTGGCCAGGCCAAGGGTTTAGAATGGCGGTCATGAAGCCTCATACCCTTCCACATGAGCTCACCTGTGAGGATTCGACGTAAGAGATGAAGATCCCTATCACATCTTACGGAATGCCGCAAGTTGCTGTTTGGACAACATTTATAGTTGCAGTGATGACTCTGTTCTTCGTGGCCGCGAGCGAGTCTGTGCCTGTCTGGGTGGTGCTGGGTGTCGAATGCCTGATGGCCCTGGTGCTGGTCTGGATGCTGTCCTTCTTCAGAGACCCTGAGAGGACGTGCCCTTCAGACGACAACCTGATGCTATCACCCGCAGACGGGAAGGTGACTGACATTGGGGTAGTGGACAGCTCGGAGTTCGGCGGTGGCAAGGCATTCCGCATCAGCATCTTTCTGAGTATCTTCAATGTGCACATCAATCGGTCGCCCTGTAGAGCGACGGTAGACAGGATTGAGTACAGGCCTGGGATGTACAAGAACGCCCTGAATCCTGCCAGCAGCAGGCTCAATGAGGCGAACAACGTATATATGACCAGACTCCAGGATCCGGCAGACAGGCTCATTGTCCGCCAGGTCAGTGGAGCCATCGCAAGAAGGATTGTATGCAAAGCCAGTAAGGGAAATATTTTACGTCCAGGAGAGCGATTCGGGATGATCAAGTTCGGCTCGAGGACTGAGTTGTATGTCCCTGACAGGCCAGACATAGAATGTCTTGTCAGCGTGGGTCAGCCCGTGCGGGCCGGACTGACGGTCTTGCTGAGGTATCAGACATGTCAAGGTTAAGACACAGAGGTGGCCGCAGGAGGTTCTTCGGACGAGGCAAAGGCAGGCCCGTGAAGTACATTACGGTCCTGCCCTCGCTTGTGACCCTGCTCAACGGCGCATGTGGATTCGCGGCCATCATCTTTGCCAGCAAGGCCGTTGAGGTGGGAGATGGGGGGTACTTCGTGCTGGCTGCGTACCTCGTGTTCCTGGCCATGGTGGCTGACATGCTGGACGGCAGGCTGGCCCGCATGAGCCAGAGCACGTCCAGCTTCGGCGGACAGCTCGACAGCCTCTGCGACGTCATCAGCTTTGGCGTTGCACCGGCCTTCCTGATGCTCAAGCTTGTACACCAACAACTGGTGGCAGATGGTTTTGCGCACCATGCGCTGTCCGAGCGTCTGGTCTGGTTGACCGCGCTGGTCTACATCAGTTGCGCGGCCATCCGGCTGGCCCGATTCAACGTGGAGAACGAGCAGGACGAGGCCAAGCACCTGTCCTTTGCAGGGCTTCCGAGCCCTGCGGCGGCTGGCGTGGTGGTCAGCCTTGTCCTGCTACATGAAGAACGGATGCCGGATCTCAGGGCGGTCGTCTATGCCCTGCCTCTGGCTGCTGCAGCGGCTGGGGCTCTCATGGTCAGCCGGGTTGAGTACCCACACGTAGTCAACCAGTACCTCCGCGGCAAGAAGCCCTTCGGCTACCTGATCAACATCCTGGCCTTTCTGGCCCTGGTGATCGCCTACCCCCAGGCAGCCCTGGTCCTGATCTTCTGTGGATTTGCCGGAGGCTTCGCGGTCAGGGCGATCTTTCGCAAGATCGTCCACAGGGGGATGCTCGCACCGATCGGACCGGATGAGGCGGTGCCGACGAGCAGTCCCTCAGCGACAGGCAAACTCACCCCCGGACAGAGCTAGCCGCGGCCTGGTTAGCCTCAGCCTGGAAGAGACCGTGGCCGGCATACGGCACCGGGCCTGCGGGTCCGGCCTGGTTCATGCGGTAGTACTGGTCCACGACGCCCGCCAGGCGGGCAAGGGTCTGATGTCCTTCCACACTGGCCTCAAGGCCCACCAACTGCAGACCCAGGCACACTGCAGAGCCATCCGCGGTGGGCAGGACGTTCCGTATCTGGGCGCTGATCGTCAGGGGCGTCTCCAGCGGCATGGGGGTGAAACGGACTCCGATGTACTGGCCCCTCCTGAAGTCCGGCCTGCCGGCCGTTGCGCCAGCCTCGCCCTCTGTGGGATAAGTGATGGCAACCTGGGCGCCGCCGGCACTGAGATCGATCAGTCTGCCTTGGCAGTACTGATGCACGGGCAGCTCAGGTGCCGGCTTGCCGGAACGATGCCAGACCGTCACGTTAACCTTCAGGGAAGGCGGCACAGCGACGCGGTAGTAGCTGCGTCGTTGGATGGCCTCGATCTGGTCGGGGCAGGCCAGGACCACCGCGCCTCCGCTGGTGGATGGATCGCCGGCTGGCTGGAATGCCTCCACCAGGGCATCGAACAGGAACTTGCCGTAGGCGTACTTGAACGACACACCTACCGGCTGGCCCACCTGGATATTGGCGGGCTGATGGCCTGCCTGGCCCTGCACGACCTCAACGTAGAGCTTGGACCCCGACATGTCGGCCATCACGATCTTGGCTACGTGCCACTTGTTCTTCGACATGTAAGAGAGTATACCCGGAACCCGGGTCCGGATGGCCTTCTCCATAATGTCCCTGCACTCGTCACGGTCAAGCATATAGGCACTGTTCATGGTCCGCCCCTTTGGAGGTTTCTAGACGATCTTCTCTGGAGGGTGATGCGTACGCCCTCGCTATAGATACAGTAGAATTCAATTGGCCTGCCCGCAAAAGGCCACAAAAGGGTTGCCAGCGGTACCGCCACCCACTATGTTACCGAGGATTCCGATAAGGATTGGACCATGACGAATGAGAGAACGATCTATACGAGCCCTCTGGTCGAACGCAACGCCTCCAGAGAGATGGCCGAACTGTTCGGCGCACAGAGAAAGTTCAGCACCTGGCGGCGGCTGTGGCTGGAACTGGCCAAGGCCGAAAGGACCCTCGGCCTGGAGATCACGCAGGCCCAGATCAATCAGATGGCCGCGCACCTCGATGACATCGACTTCGACCTGGCAGCCCAACTGGAGAAGAAGCTCCGGCATGACGTGATGGCCCACATCCACACTTTTGGTCTGGCCGCCCCCAAGGCCGCACCGATCATCCACCTGGGAGCCACAAGCTGCTACGTCACTGACAACGCGGATCTGATCCTGATGCGGGAGGGGCTCGCCGTCGTGGCCCGCAAGCTGGCGGCCGTGATCCACCTGCTGGCCCAGTTTGCCAAGAAACATCGATCCTTGCCGGCCCTGGCCTTCACGCACTTTCAGCCGGCCCAACTGACCACGATCGGCAAACGGGCCGTGCTGTGGTGCCAGGAATTCATAATGGACCTCCAGGAGGTCGAATACCGCATGGAGACCCTGGCCTTCAGAGGGGTCAAGGGCACGACCGGCACGCAGGCCTCGTTCCTGGAGCTCTTCGACGGCAATCACGTCAAGGTCCGGCGCCTGGACCGCAGGGTGGCGGAGGCCTTTGGCTTCGAGACCCTCTGCCCGGTCACGGGCCAGACCTATCCCCGGAAGATCGACACCCAGATCATCAACACCCTGGCCCTGGTTGCCCAGTCGGCCCACAAGGTGTGCAACGACCTCCGCCTGCTGGCGAGCCTCAAGGAGATCGAAGAGCCCTTCGAGGCATCACAGGTGGGTTCCTCGGCCATGCCCTACAAGCGCAATCCCATGCGATGCGAGAGGGTGACGGCCCTGAGCCGGTTTGTGCTGAGCCTGGCCACCAGCCCGGCCATGACCGCCTCGGAGCAGTGGTTCGAACGGACCCTGGATGACTCCGCGAACCGCAGACTGGTGATCCCCGAGACCTTTCTGGCCGTGGATGGAATCCTCGAGGTCCTGACCAACGTTCTCGATGGGCTGGTGGTCTATCCCAAGGTCATTGCCAGCCACGTCGCCGCAGAGCTGCCGTTCATGGCCAGCGAGAACATCCTCATGGCCGCTGTGGTGGCAGGCGGGAGCCGTCAGGATCTGCACGAGAAGATCCGGCAACACGCCCAGGATGCGGCGCGCCAGGTCAAGCAGATGGGCCAGGCCAATGACCTGATCGACCGGCTCAGGGCGGACCCGGCCTTCTCGGCCGTGGACTTCGACAAGGTCCTGGCGCCCAAGGACTACATCGGCCGCGCGCCCCAGCAGGTGGACGAGTACTTGACGGAGATCGTCAGGCCGGCCCTGCGGAGATACCGCAAGGTCGTGAATCGCAAGGTGGAACTGAACGTATAGTTAGGTGTGGCATGACACGACAAGAGCTGATCCGCCGGATCAAAGAGACGGCCTATCTGGAAGGCGATTTCACCCTCCGTAGCGGCAAGAAGAGCAAGTACTATCTCGACAAATACCTCTTTGAGACCTGCCCGGACATCCTGAAGGCCCTGGGCAAGGAGTTCGGCCGCCACGTGACCGGCGAGATCACGCTGATCGCGGGCGCTGAACTCGGCGGGATCGCCCTGGCTGCAGCCACGGCAATGGAGACCGGCAAGCCCTGGATCATCGTGCGAAACAGCAAGAAGGATTATGGCACCGGCAAGCTGATCGAGGGCCGAATCAAGCCCGGCGACGTGGTCTTGCTGGTCGAGGACATCGCCACGACCGGTGGACAGGTCCTGGAGGCCGCCAAGGTCATCACCGCAGCCGGCGCCAGGGTGGCCAAAATCGTCGCCACCATTGATCGCAAGCAGGGAGCGACCGAGGCGATCACCGCAGCCGGGTACGCGTTCGACAGCCTGCTGACCAAAGAGGACCTGGGCATCAAGGACTGATCATAGCCCAGCCGGATTGCCCCGCAAGACCGCATCCAAACAAATGAGGATGGGACAGAGAGCCTCGTTCGAGGAAACTTCTCACTATACCGTTGACCGGTTCTGGGTCGCCCCATAGGCTATCCCCATAGACCAGTTGCGGCTGATGACTGGGTCAGACCGCCGGGAGTGGGACAATCTGGCTGTGCAGTGTAGCGGAGGGAGCCCCGGTCCGCTAGGCTATGGCACAGAGCAAAGGTCAACATCTTGAGAATCTGCAGGCCAGGCTTGAAAGCCCTCCCTCGCGAGATCCCCGCCATTCGTCCGACCCTGGACCCGGCGAGAGTCTGCCGGATGGAATGGGCCGGAACGAGGCCTATCGCGTGCCTGTAGACCGCCTCCCACAGCCGTTTGTCATCGTGCAGGGACAGGGCGTCGTCTTCGCCAACCAGGACATCGCCTCAGCGCTGGGTTACACGGTCGAGGAGTTCCTGCGGTCGACCGGAGACAACTTCACGGCATTCATCCATCCAGACGATAGGCCCCTGCTGCTGATTCGCCACGCAGATCGCCTGGCCGGCAAGGTTGTTCCTTCCGTGTACTCGCTCCGCTGTCTGCACAGGGATGGCAGCATCCTTTGGGTGGACGTTGACGTGAACGAGATGCTCTACTGCGGTCAGCCTGCCGCCCTGGTCGTGGGAACCGACATGACAGGTCACAGGCGGGCTCAGGAACAGCTCCGGCGGAACGAGGCCCGCATGCAATTGGCCCTGGATGCAGACGGATCCGGGATCTGGGACCTCTATCGTGGACGAGGGGAGGTGTATGTCGACCAAAGGACACTGACGATGCTGGGGCTTGGCAGTGAGTACGGGTTGCAGACGGTCGAGGCCTGGAGGGCGATGGCCCACCCTGAGGATCTACCCCGCGCATTGGAGGCCTTGGGGGAGTATCTGCGGGGGGAGACGCCGGGCATCGCGGTAGAACTGCGGCTCAAGAGCGCCGACGGCCGCTACCTTTGGATGCAGGTCCGGGGCATCGTCATGGAGCAGGACGAAGCGGGGTATCCAGTGCGGATCATCGGCACCATGCGCGACATCACGGAGCGTAAAGACGCCGAACACCGACTGATGCAATACCAGGCCAGGCTCAAGGCCTTGGCCTCGGAGTTGGCCAAGGCTGAGGAGCGAGAGAGGAGGCGGATTGCCACCGTTCTTCATGATGGGATCGGCCAGGGGCTGGTGTCCTGCAAGCTGATGGTCGACGCCGACCTGAAGGCGGGCTTGACGCCCCTGTCTCCGGAGCGGCTGGCCCAGATGAGCCGGATCCTCTGCGAACTGATCGAGCAGACCCAGGTGCTCAACGCGGATCTGGGCAATCCCACCCTCTACGAGCTGGGCCTGATCCCCGCCCTTGAGGAATGGGTCGAAGACGGGAGCCTTCGCCAAAGTGGAGATCTGGCCATCGGTCTGGTGGATGAGGGCATGCCCGAGATTGCAGAACAGGACGTGCGGGCCCTGCTGTTCAGGTCTGTGAAGGAAATCATCTTCAATGCTGTCAAACATGCCCGAGCCCACCGTGTGGAGGTCATGATGCGAGGGGATGCGGAGCGGGCCGAGGTCATTGTCACGGACGATGGAGCCGGATTCGACTACGAGGAGATGCGGCGGCAGACGGGACGCAAGGGAGGTTTCGGCCTGTTCAGCGTCCGTGAACGGATTGAAGACATGGGGGGAACCTTTGGCGTCGACTCGGCGAGGGGCCGGGGGACCCGGGTCCGATTGACGATCCCTCTTTGCCCAGAGTTAGCCGTAGACGGGAGGACGGACCATGGAGAAGACGCGGATCTTGGTGGTGGACGACCATGAGGTCGTCCGGCTCGGAGTGCGCAGCCTGTTGGCGGTTCACGAGGGATACGACGTGGTGGGAGAGGCCTCGGACGGCATAGCGGCCATCCAGCAGGCCAAAGAGCTGAAGCCGGACGTGGTGGTCCTGGACCTATCGATGCCGAACATGAACGGCGCAGAGGCGGCCTCGGAGATCCGAAAGGTCTGCCCTGAGGTCAAGATCGTTGTGTTGTCCATCCACAACAGCCGGCAATCGGTCCTGGACATGCTGGAGGCCCAGGCCAGTGCCTACATCGTCAAGTCGGGCGCGATGGAGTTCCTGATCCCGGCCATCGATGCCGCCCTGCGAGGCGAGGTCTTCTTGTGCCCCAAGATTGTGGGGGTGGTGACGCAGGAGTGTCTGAACCGGCGGGCCGCGGTCAAGGAGGTGCGAGGTCGCGTCCTCACTTCGCGGGAACGCCAGGTCCTGCAGTTGTTGGCCGAAGGCAAGAGCTCCAAGGAGATCGGCAAGCTCCTGGGGGTGGGGGAGAACACCGTGGTGACACACCGCCAACACATCATGACCAAGCTCCAGCTCCGGTCCGTGGCGGAGCTGACCCGCTATGCCATCCGGGAAGGGATCACCCCTCTGGAAGGCCCTTAGAGCCTCTTAGAGATTATCTCAACAGGGAACTCGTAGGCCATAGGCTTCCGTCCGAGGGGCGGAGTCGACTCTGAACCCCCGGAGGATTCCACACTTCTTGCCGACGGACTCCTCAGATCTCATGATCCAGCCTCCACCCGGATCTGCCGAAAGACAGGGCGACGGCCTCCAGTGGATCAGGGACCGTCCACGAAACGACCACGCGGGGACGGGGTGCGACGCGTATCGAAAGGCGGTCAGGACAGGGCTCGGACCCATAATATGGCCGAGGAGCACCGATGAAAGGGAGACAGGTATGCTGAAGGCCGACTCGATGAGTGGATTGGTGCAGGAACTGGCCACGCTCGTCCCGGAGGAAGTCACTTGCCAGGACGGCGACAACCGAGTGGGAACGAGAGCATGCCCGGAAGAAGGAAACTGGGGGAGGTGATGAAACGGATCCGCCACGGGCTGGCGATCGCCGATTCGGGCGATCTGCACAGGCTGGAGGCGGTACGGATGGACCTGGCCGAGATCCAGCGGATCACGGACGTCCACGAGGGTGTTCCCGTGGGTTGCGCCCGGCAGGTGTGCGTCCTGGCCCGTGCGACCGCCCAGGAGTTGGGGCATCTGCTCCATTCCCAGGGCTCGGATGCGGCCGAGGTCCTCGAGACAGTGAGAGGGTTGATCGATGAAGTGGAGGACATGATCATGCAACTGGAGTCGCCCAAGGCGATCCCGACGGCCGTGACTCAGACGAGTGCCTCGGACGTCTCTGAGCAGGAGAAGGGCATCCCCCAGGAGGACGTCCCCATGGTCCTCGACTTCGTGGCCGAGGCCAGGGAGTACCTTGATGCCGTGGAGACGGGACTCGCCGGGCTGGAGGCCCGGCCGGATGACAGGCTCGTCATCCAGCGGATCTTCCAGGCCTTCCACACCATCAAGGGCATGGCGGGCTTTCTGAACCTGCCGGATATCGGCGCGCTGGCTCGCTCCACAGAGAACCTCCTCGACATGGCACACAAGGACAAGCTGATCCTGCAAGGCCTGATCCTGGAGGCGATGTTCGAATCCACGGACCAGATCAAAGAGAGGGTCGCCCTGCTACGGGAGTGCGCAGTGGCAGGCAAACCTCTGCCGCCACCCCGGACCCTGGCCGATCTGCTGATCCGCCTCCATACTCTATCGCAGTCGGAGGTCACCAAGGCCAAAGGCCTGCTCTAGGGCTGATTCAGCAGCGTTCTGGGATCGGGCGGGACGCTGCGGATGAAGAACCTGCGGGAGACGGCCTTGATGACAGGCGACTGACCGGACTCGATCAACTGGGCCGTGTAGACTCCGCTGGGGAGACTCAGGCCGGCCGCCGAGAACGTCATCGCGCCGTCCGCCAGCCCATACGGCAACATGGCGTCCAGGCTAACGCCCTGCGTTCCGGCAATGATCGGAGCCGCCGCCATGGTCTTCGGGCTGGGTCCATCCATCCAGACGAGGGCCACCTGATCGCACGGCGAGGCCTCGTCTCCCGCGTACCGGGCGGTCCGGAACACAATCTGGAAACCCGGGTTTGTCTTGCGGCTGCAGTCACAGAAGGTCTGAGCGGGCGCCACTCGGACGAGGGCCTCGGCGCCGGGATCCAGCTCATCGACCCCGATATCCCATCCACCGTCCGCAGGCGCCGCGTCGCCATCCAGGTCGGTCGCAGCGCCATCCAGTGTCATCGTCCGACCGCCATCGATGGCGCCCGCCGTCTCTCCGGCCTTGGGGCTGCGGAGGTGGTAGTCGAACGCGGTATCGGGCATGAATGGCGAGCTCGACAGGAGGGGCAGGGTGTCGGCCTCGTCAACCTCCAACTGCCCCAGCGGGTGCTTCTGCTTGTCCAGTTCGACCCAGACCACGGCTGGCCGGTACCAGGCCCCATCCAGGGCCGAGCTGACCAAAGTCAAGGTGCTGCCGGCATAGACCTCCATGGCGGAACCGTCCGCCTTGCCCGCGTTGCCATAGAACAGGCAGTTGGTGACCACGGCCTTGGCGCCGAGTGTGGTGCGCTGATCCACCTTGACGTTGGTTACGCTCAAGGCCCCACCCGCCCAGTACGTGCCCTGGTTTCGGGCAAACGTGCAGTTGACCAGATGGGTCGAGTAGTCCAAGCCGGCCGCGCAGCATACGCCTCCGCCGTAGGGCGCACGGTTGTCGGCAAAGACGCTCCGGATGATCTCCACGGAGCCCTGCTGATACCGGATGCCGATCGCCCCACCGCAACTCGACTCGGGCCCCGTGACCTGGTTGCCGTAGAAGAGGGACCGAACGATCTGGCCGAACGACTCACGGCATCCAAACCCGGCTGCCGCCACCGGCCCGGAGTTGCCGACGAACCAGCAGTCGCTCACCCGGAAGTCACACCTTCCGATGAAGAGCCCCCCACCCTCTCCCGTAGGCCGATCGTCGACCGACACGGGCACGGTCACACAGGTATTGCCGGCAAACTCGCACCTGGAGATCTCCACGCCATGGCCTACGCCGCCATCGGGCAAGGAGACGTAGAGCCCCCCTCCCATGCGGGCGCAGTTGTCGCTGAAGTGGCAGTCCTCCACCTGGAGTCCGTCGCAGAAGGCGACGACCCCGCCGGCGTGCTTGTCGTCCCACATGGAGGCACTTCCATTCTGGGCGAAGGTGCATCTTCGGAGCATCGCCGAGGCCCCTTCGCCCAGATAGGCGCCGCACATGTTCTCCTGAAATAGGCAGCGATCCACGCGGACGGCAGCCCCCGCGCCTGACGCAGAGAGCCCGAAAGTAGTCATCCTGAACAGGCAATCCTCAAGGGTCGCGCCGCTGCCAGTCCTCCAGGAACAGACCATGGAGGCACTGTTCCAGGGTGCAGCCCCGGACCGTCAAACCCGAGACCCCTTGGGTCGTGGCACTGATCCCGTCCACCTCTGAGCCCGCACCCGGGCCGCGGAAGGTGATCTGTTCGATCACCGTCTGGATCGGGCATTGGGGGTCTGAGTCCTGATCCGTGCCTGCGCCGACCACGATGATACCCCCTGCCACTCCGTTGCGAGTCAGCACGGTCGGGTGAACGCCCAGCACTCGCTCCTCGCAGGATCGCTCACGGCCGGCGAATCCACCCCGTAGAGAAGTCCCCCAGGGGATCGTCAGGAGAGCGGTGGCGCCGTCACTCTGTATCCATCCGGGCAGGTCATATACGCCTTCAGCGATCCAGATTTCGGAGATGCTGCAGGTCTTGGCGGTGTCCATCGCATCGGTCAGCGTTCGAAAGGCCATGTCCCACGAGCTTCCGTTGCCGGCCGGCCGCGGTGAGTTAGGGTCCACGTGGAGGTGATCCACGCCATAGAGCGTCTTTCTCTGTGCAGCCCCCGTGACCGCGCCGTCGAGCACCAGGCAGGTACTGACCAACTCTGAGCCCAGGACCAGCGAGGACGTGGGGCTGACGGTGACGGACACGCTCCCTTCAAGGGCCTGGTCCTTGACCTGGCCCAGATTCCACCGGACCACACGGCCTTCCACTGCCGTCGGCTCCGGAGAGGCGACCGGCCCTGTCACTCCGACGGGCAGTTCCTGGACGAGCGTGACCTCGCCCACCGACTCGCCTGAGATGACGTACCCGATGCGATAGGTCAGAGGGCCACCCCGCGACACGCACCCCTCCACATAGAACCGCAGTGAGTCGACCTTCAGGGATCGTGCAGGGGACGCTCCGACGTGCATGGAGTAGACGGCCGGAAGAGAGGACCCCATCTGCACCGGAGGATCCTTCTGACCGCCGTACCGATAGACTCGGCCCTGTTCAGTGCCGAAGTAGAGCTGGTCCGCCGCAACCATGGCCTTGATGGCGTCAACGCCCTGGCCGGATGCCGGCGTGCTGAACACCCGCTCCAGCGTCAGCTTGCTCCAAGGTGAGGATTCCTTGACGACGCGCTCGAGGGTACCGTCGCTGCCCACGTAGAGGTTCCCTTGAAAGGTCTCTATCTCCCAGGCGTTCGAGTACTCCCGGGCCAGGGGCGTGGCCAGAGACCACATCGTCTCCGTACCCAGCACGCGTTCGGGCAGCCGAACGTAGATCCGCCCATGGTAAGAGCATGCGTAGAGATAGCCGTTGAAGTCCTGAAGATCCCAGATGCACGAACCGACGGGCGCCAAGATCGCCAGTTCCTTGTCAATCTCCTGCCCGTCATAGGACAGGACCATGTCATGGTACACATCACCCATGAACAGGCTGGATTGGCCGGTCCGAGGATCGGTCCACGCCTTCAGGGCCACCACCCCCAACATGTCGCTGAGGCTGACGTCCACCCTGAGCCATCGGTTCGCACTGGAATCATAGCGGTACAGGCCCGCAGGCCGGGTGCCCGCGTACAGATCGCCATTGTAGACCGCCAACGACAGGACCGTGGCCTGAACCGGAATCTCGCTGCCATTCATGCCCGTCCTGATCCAGGCAGTCCCATTGGCGTAGGCGTAGATCTGCCCGCCCTCGGTCCCTGCATAGAGCTGGCCCTCGTAGTCGCACAGCGTCTGCACAGCGGCATGGGTCCCGAGCCCTTCGCCAGCCGGAGGCGAGATTCTGACCCAGTCCGTCCCGCCCCAGCAGTACACTGCGGCAGAGCCCGACATCGACCCTCCCAGGGCGCCCGTCCCGACCACGATCGAGGCGCCGCTGGACGAGCCCACCCATGCAGCCCATGAGATCAGCAGGGCCAAAAACCGTCGGAATTGTCCATCGCAAAATGCGTTCATCACCGGTCCACTGAAAAGGCCGCCGGCCTTCACGGGGCCAGACGCGCAAACGCACCCTCCAGGCGCGATCCTCTCGATGAGAATCCCCAAAAACAGATGCCCCTACTGTAGGACCTTGTCGTCGATGCAGCCGGACGCAGTCCAGATCGGAAGAAGGCCGCTCGAAGCCAGATCCAGCCCTCAGATAGAGCCTAGAGTCCATTTTACCAAACTTGCCCCCCCTAATCAACCCGGCACGGCAGCCTGTCAACATGCGATCTGCCTGCCTCTTGGGGTGCAGTCCCCCGCCGGATCGCAGCGCAGGCACTATGAGACGGCCTTGTTGTTGCAGGGCGAGGGTGTAGAATATCCTGCGGTGTTTCCACCCATACAGAGACCCTAGATGCAGATCATTGCCCGATGTCCCAGGTGTGATTCGACGTGGATGCTGGATGGCGCCTCCGCCGACCGGCGGGTTTGCTGTCCCCGCTGCGGCCGGCTCTTCAAGGTCCCTGCGCTGACAGACGTACCCAAGGCGGCAAGGATCATTGATGAGGCCAAAGGGCCCCTGTTCGTCGACGAGGAGGGCAAGACCTACGGCTGAAGAAGCGAGACCAGCGCGGCGATGATCTTCTGGTTGGCTGCAGGAAAGGGATAGCGTCGCAGCTTCTGGGGCAGGACCCACCGAAAGGCCGTGCAGGCCCTGCACCGGGGTTGTCCACCGGCATAGCGGCAGATGAACACGTGAAGTCTGACGCGGAAGTGCGTGTACGCGTGGTCCACTCGCATGAAAGGACGGCCCACCTGGATGCGGATCCCCAGCTCCTCGCGGACCTCTCTGTGGAGCGTCGCAGCCAGCGTCTCACGGCCTGTGCGTTTGCCACCCGGAAACTCCCACAATCCGCCGAGCAGCCCGCTCGGCCTCCGCCGGTCGATCAGGACGTGGGGCCCTTTGAAGATCACGCCGATCGCCACTGTGTAGTGAGGAACGGCCGGCCGTCGCGACTTCACGGGGAGGCTGTCCTGGATCCCCTGTCGGTGGGCCTGGCACAGACCCAGCAACGGACAATCGCTGCACCGGGGATGGCGGGGCACGCAGACGATGGCGCCCAATTCCATGAGGCCTTGGTTGACGTCTCCCGGCCGGCCTGAGGCGGCCAGCGTAGCCGCCCAGGACCAGAGTCCGTCTCGCGTGTCAGCCTTACGTGGATCGGTTCGCACGGCGAAGACCCGGCACAGGACCCGCGTGACGTTGCCGTCCAACACGGGCTCTGCCTGCCCAAAGGCGATGCTGGCGATGGCCCCGGCTGTATAGCGTCCGATGCCGGGCAGGGACATCAGGCCCTCCCGGGTCCGTGGAAAGGCCCCACCATGGTCGCTCGCGACGACCCGTGCCGCCTCGTGAAGGTGGCGGGCACGGGCATAGTAGCCCAGGCCTTCCCAGAGTTTGAGAACGGTGTGAAGCCGGGCTCGGGCCAGATGCTGCACAGTGGGCAGCCGATTGAGGAAACGAGTGTAATAGGCCTTGACGGTCTCGGCCTGGGTCTGTTGCAGCATGATCTCGGAGATCCATATCGCGTACGGATCGAGGGTCTGCCGCCACGGCAGATTGCGGGCGTTTTGCTCAAACCAGGCGAGCAATCGACTTCTGATCAGACCAAAGGATGGGCTCCGTTGCATCAGGAGGCACCGTAACAAGGCCGGGCCACGGTGTCAACGACTGCAACAGGGAGGGGCGGTGCATGACCTGATGAGAGAAGAAACAAAAAAGGCCCCTGGTGGACGGGTCGGGTCAAGCGAATCCTTTAAGGGCAATTAGCCTAGATGTTTTTGAAATCCTTGCCCAGGACCGTCACAGGGGCCGCCGAAAAGGTCGGTAGCTCTTTCCTTTTCCCCCTAGCCTTGCCCGAGATATCCGGCATGCGCCCTCACACTAACGTCTCGGTGAAAGATACCCAGGTTTGAGCTAAGCTGGCCGTATAGGTCTTGTTTTAGAGCCACCCCATTCCGTGCTAATTCCCCTATCGACGATCCCCTCGTGAATTCTTGAGTGGTTCTATCGCGGGCCTCCACGCCCTGCAGTGAGGACTTGAACCCGGGAAGCCCTGGCAGGCGTCTACCCCTGCCGCAGCCTTCCTCGCCGACGGGCCATGTCTCCATGCGGTGGTCCTGTCCCCCTTGCCGCGGCCGTGACAGTCTTCGCTGCTTAACCCCTATAACACGGGACTCCGACAGTCCGACGCCGTGAAGAAAACTGCGGAAAAGATGTTCACTTCGCCCCATGCCGATGCCGCAATTCACGAGAAAGGCGACGTCCGGGTCCCCCCCACGGCGCCTTCCATGATCTGGACCCGGTCGGTATGGTATTTGACGCCGGGTGCGGAGGGTCCCTGCAGCCGGCCCCGGCGGGACCCTCGCGACGGCAGGTCTGAAGTCCTCCGTTTTTCCGTTGACCTCGCCGTGAAGACAGCTAAACTGGTGGCTCGCCTTGAACTCCATCCAAGCTGACGATCGTGGCGAATCTGCAGTCCACGGGTCGAGGGGTGGTTCGGACGGCCCCTATGCGGCCATCAGAAACGAGAATAAGGAGACACCGGGTGGGCACCGATTGTGTAGTTCTGGTCAAGCAGGTCCCTGACACAAAGAGGATCACCGGCAAGGTGATGAATGACGATGGCACGGTCAACCGGGCGGCCTTGCCGGCCGTCTTCAATCCGGAGGATCTTAACGCCCTGGAGCTGGCGCTGCACATCAAGGATCGGTTCGGCGGGACCGTCACAGCCATCACGATGGGACTGCCGGCAGCCGCCAACACCCTTCGGGAGGCCCTCTTCCGCGGCGCGGATCGAGCGATCCTGATCACCGACGCCAAGGCCGCTGCCAGCGACACGCTGGCCACCAGCTATATTCTCAGTTGCGCGGTTCGCAAGGTGAAGGCGGACATCGTCCTTTGCGGACGCCAGGCGATCGACGGAGACACGGCCCAGGTGGGTCCTCAGCTCGCCGAGAAGCTGGGGCTGCCGCAGGTGACCTACGTGGAGAAGCTGGTGGAGCTGGACTCCAAGTCCCTGACGGTCCGTCGCAACATCGGCAGCGGCTGGCAGGTGGTCCGGGCGCCGCTGCCCGTGCTCTTGACCGTGGTCGAATCGGCCAATGATCCCAGGGTTCCTGCAGCCAAGCGAATGATGAAGCACAAGAATGCCAAGGCGCCCGTCGAGATCGAGAAGCTGATCAAGGCGGGCTGCGCAGGGCTCGACGAAGGCCAGATCCGCAATCGCGTGGACGAAGAGGTCCGGGCCTTGGAGCAACGAGGCTCCCTCATCGAGCAGTGGGACCTGGCCGGCCTGGGCGCGGACCTGGCCTGGTGCGGCCGTAGCGGCTCGCCGACCAAGGTCCATCGCATTCAGAGCGTGGTGCTGGCCGCGAAGGAGAGCAAGGTCATCGAGCCCACGGACGAGGGACTGGGCCAGATGATCGGCGAGCTGATCGAAGACAAGATCATCGCCTGACGTGGAAACAAGACTCAACCAACGGAGAATGGAAGACCGCTGATGATCAAGGTGAATCGCAAAGGCGACGTGTGGGTGTTTGCCGAGCAACACCACGGCCGCATTGAAGATACCCCCCTGGAACTGATGGGCAGGGCCCGGAGCCTGGCCGACACGCTGAAGGTCAAGGTGGCGGCCGTGCTGCTCGGTGACGGCGTCGGAGATCTGTCCAAGGTGCTGATCAGCCATGGCGCAGACAAGGTGATCCTGGCCCAGCACGCCGTGCTCCGGGACTACCAGGCCACCCCCTATGCCAAGGTGTTCTGTGACCTGATCGGCCGCCATGAGCCGCAGATCATCCTCTACGGCGCCACGGCCACGGGACGGGACCTGGCCCCCCGGATTGCCAGCGCCATGAAGGCGGGGCTCACGGCGGACTGCACGGACCTGCAGATCGGCGATCACCAGCCTGCAGGCGAGGACCAGGTCCACAAGAACCTGCTGTTCCAGATCCGGCCGGCCTTCGGCGGCAACATCATCGCGACCATCATCAACTATGACCGCTGGCCCCAGATGGCGACCGTCCGGGAGGGCGTGATGCTGATGCCGACTCCCAATGCCCGGCGCAAGGGCCAGGTCATCGAGGAGAAAGTGACCCTGGGGCCTGAGGACCTTCCCCTGCAGATCCTGGAGGAACATGCACAGCCCCGCAAGGTCAACCTCAAGGCCGCGAGGGTGATCGTGGCCGGAGGCGCGGGCGTGGGAAGCCGCGAGAACTTCAAGCTCGTCTGGGACCTGGCGAATTGCCTAGGTGCAGCGCCCGCAGGCACCCGCGCAGCCGTCGATCTCGGGTTCATCGACCACGACCATCAGGTGGGCCAGACCGGAACCACGGTGCGACCCAACCTCTATATCGCCGTGGGGATCAGCGGCGCGATCCAGCACCGGGCCGGCATGGATCAAAGCCAGAAGATCATCGCCATCAACAAGGACCCGGATGCCCCCATCTTCGGCGTGGCGCACTACAAGATCGTGGGCGATCTCAATGACGTGGTTCCTCGGGTGATCAAGGCCCTTAGAGAGAAGGCCCTCAAGAAATAATGCAAACATCAAAATGCAGAAATCAAAAGTGCGGCAGGGCCACGGGCCCTGGCTTCCTCAGTTTTGATTTTTGATTTTTGACTTTTGATTTGGGTAGACTATGGCGAACTTCTATACGGACAATGACGATATTCGATTCCTCTTCAGGCACATCGACCTGGGAGCCCTGGCCAGCCTCTGTGAAGAGAACTTCCGGTTCAGCCGGGACTTTGACGTGGCGCCCGCGGACGCAGCCGAGGCGATCCGCAACTACGAGATGGTCCTGACCAGCATGGGTCAGCTCTGCGGGGATTTTATCGCCCCGCGGGCCGAGGGCGTGGACCGGGAAGGCAACACCCTCAATCCGGACGGGACTGTCACGCGGGCGAAGGGCATCCATGAGGACATCGAGAAGCTGGCCCAGGCCGAGGTGATGGGCTTCACGCTGCCGCACCGGTTCGGCGGGCTGAACTTCCCGAATACCGTGTACTCCATGGCCATCGAGATCCTGTCCCGTGCGGACGCCTCCCTGATGAACATCTTCGGCCTGCAGGGGATCGCCGAGACCATCAACGCCTTTGCCGACGAACCGATCAAGCAGAAGTACCTCCACGATTTCTCATCCGGCAAGGTCACGGGCGCGATGGTCCTGACCGAGCCCGATGCAGGCAGCGATCTTCAATCGGTCAAGACCGCGGCCCACGTGGTCCAGGATGAGCAGGGTCGCTGGTTCCTCCGGGGGGTCAAGCGGTTCATCACCAACGGCTGCGGCGAGGTCCTGCTGGTCCTGGCCCGCAGCGAGCCTGACCGGAGCGGCGGACTGGGCCTGAGCCTGTTCGTCTGCGAACCGGGACCCACCGTGCGGATCCGCAGGCTGGAGGACAAGCTGGGGATCCACGGCTCTCCGACGTGCGAGATCTTCTTCGACAACACGCCCTGCCAATTGATCGGCGAGCGACAGCGGGGCCTGGTCACGTACGTCATGAGCCTGATGAACGGCGCACGGATCGGGATTGCAGGCCAGTCCCTGGGCATTGCCGAGGCGGCCTACAGGGTGGCACGCGACTACGCGGCCAGCCGCCGGCAGTTTGGCGTGGCCATCGAACGTCTGCCTGCAGTGCGGGATATGCTCATCGACGACAAGATCGCACTCGAGGCAGGCCGGGCCCTGCTGTATGAGACCAGCCGCGTCGTCGACATCACGGTGAGCCTGGAGAAGCAGCAGGCAGATCCGCCCAAGGACCCTGCTGCTGCCAAGGACCTCAAGGAGAGGTTCCGCAGGACGCGGCGGACCGCCGAGATGCTGACGCCCATGAGCAAGTACTTCTGCTCCGAGATGGCCAACCGGGTCACCTATGACGCCATCCAGGTCCTTGGCGGCAGCGGCTTCATGCGGGACTATCCCTGCGAGCGGTACGCCCGTGACGCCAGGATCACCACGATCTATGAAGGCACCAGCCAGTTGCAGGTGGTCGCTGCGGTCCGCGGCGTGTGCAGCGGCACAGCAGAGAAGTACCTGGCAGAGCTGGCAGAGAAGACCTATGCGCCGGAAGTGGCGGATCTGCTGGCCGTCCTGGCCCAGGGCACGCAGCACCTGCTCAAGGCGGCCGCCTTTGTGAAGGAGAACGGCAACGAGTACATGGACCTCTACGGCCGCCTCCTTGTGGACAGTGCCATTGAGCTGATCCAGGGGTACCTGTTCTGTGGCCAGGCGAGTGCGGCAGTCGACCTGCAGGTGCCGCTGTCGGGTGAGGCGGGCAAGCCCACAGAGGGCAAGACCGTCTCCATGAAGCAGCGCAAGGCCCAGATCGCCAGACGTTTTGTCCTGCGAAACAGCCCCACGATCGCGGCAAGGACCAGCCAGGTCTGCGCAGGCGACAAGTCCACGCTGCAGCAATACGAGTCCCTGGTCGGGCCGATAGTCACGGAGTGAAGTTTTAGGATTTAGGTTTTAGGTAGCTCAAAAACATAAAACCTAGAACTTAGAACCCCAGTGCGATATGCTCAAAGCAGTGATCTTCGATTTTGACGGCGTGATCACGGACTCCGAGGCCCTGCACCTTCGGGCCTTCAATCGGATCCTGGAACGGTTCAAGGTCCAGCTCGGCGACCACGACTACTACGAGAAATACCTGGGCCTCTCTGACAGGGACTGTTTCAAGACCCTGATCGATGAAGGCACGCTGGCCATTGCTCACGGCCAGGTGCCTGATCTGGTCACCCAGAAGAAGCAGGTCTACGCAGTCCTGGCAGCCACTGAAGGACAGATCATCGAGGGCGTGCGGCCCTTCCTGGACCTGCTCTCAGAACACCGGGTTCCGATGGCCGTCTGCTCAGGCGCACTGCTTGCCGAGATCCAGGTGACCCTGCAACGCGCAGAGCTGACCCCCTTCTTCCCCATCATCGTCTCAGCAGACCAGCTCGCCAAGGGCAAGCCCGACCCCGAGGGCTTCCTGCTGACCCTCAAGAGGCTCAATGAGACGGCAGGTCCTGTGCGAGCAGCCGAGTGCGTCGTGATCGAGGACTCGCACTGGGGCCTCGATGCGGCCGTCGCCGCAGGCATGCACACCATCGCTGTCACCAACTCCTACTCAGCGGACCAACTGGCTATGGCCGAGCAGATCGTGGGCCGCCTGGACCGCATCACCCTCAAGGACCTGCAGCGGCTCTGCCGCTAGTCTGCGACGCCGATCCTCCGGCGGAGGCTGGCCAGCTCATTCGGATCCACCCGCCACTGCGCATTGGGATCGGATGCCTTGTCCAGTGCCTGACTGGCCTGTTCGATGCGGTCAGGGTAATGGTCTGCCAGGTACTCCGCATACCAGAACCAGAAGTACGCCCTCTGGGGGTACTTGGAGAGCATAAGCTGATAGACCTGTTCCGCATCCTTGAGCCTTCCTGCCTTGGACAGGCAATTGGCCAGCCGCGGCCTGAAGTCGGAGACGTCGTTGGGGTCCAGATCTACTGCCTTCTGTGCAGCCTCAACTGCCTCGCCGAACCGCTGCTGACTCCGCAGGAGATCCGCCAGGGTCCACCAGCACCTCCCGTCGTTGGGATCCAGATCGGTTGCCTTGCGGGCTGCGGCCGAGGCCTCGTCAACCCTCCGTTGCGAGCGAAGGGCCTCGCTGCATCGCAGCCACGCATAGGCCTTGTCAGGCCGCCGCTCAATCAGGGTCCTGGCTGCGGCCAAGCACCGATTCGGATCGGTCGCGGCCAGGACGTCCACGCGGCTGGCCAACGCCAGGTCATCGTTGGGGTCCAGGGCCAGGGCGGCCTCGGCCTGCGTCAAGGCCTCCGCGTGCCGTCTCTGCTTCCGTAGCAGGCTCGTATACACAATCCTGGGCCATGGATTGTTGGGATCCAGCTCGATCGCCTTGAGGATGTGGACTTCGACCTCCGCTGGGTGGTCCTCTCCTTCGTCCTTTCCCGCCGCGGGGGCCGTCGCCATCATACGGTAGGCCAATTGGAGGTGGATCACGGAAGAATGGGGACGAAGACCGACCATCTTCTCGAGACAGCCCCGGCTTGTGGCGAACTCACTGGCATTGAGCGTCTCCACCGACTTGACCGCAAGGGCAAACGCCTCGGCAGCGTGTTCTGGCCGGACCGGGTCAGAGGGTCTGGCGAGGGCAGACTCCATGAGGCCGTGACGCCTTAGGAAGAAGCAGACCGTAGCCAGATTCGTCCCCAGGGCGGTTCTCTTGGTCAGCTTGCCCTGAGGCAGGTCCAGGTGCAACTGCGTGAGCATGCCTGACACGGTCTTGGTCCTTGTATCGATCAGCGGGGAGCCGCTCCAGCCGTTGGCAATATAGCGCGTGGAGCCCAAGTGGATAAAGCGTCCTAGCCCCGGGGCATCGACACCCCGCACTGAAACGACTTCCATCCTGGCCCGGCAGTCAAATCTCGCCGGCGATCCAGGCTTGGGCTTGACCCCGACGAGAGGATCTTCCTCGTTGAAACTCCGCGTGGCCACGTAGACCTCTCTGATGCGGCAGAGATCCTCCGGATCGCCCAGCAGCAGCGCTGGGTGTCCCTTCCAGGAAGGTCTCAATGCCGCCAGGTCGGCCTCTCGGTCCACTGCCACGACCGTGGCTTCGAACTCATCTCCGTAGAAGGGACTGAGGACCGTCACCTGCTTCGAGATCGCCCCATGGCAGTCCTTTCCTGCGGGCCAGTCCAGGCAGTGGGCGGCGGTCAGGACCAGGGAGCCATCGCCGATCGCAAACGCCATGGCGGGCCCTCCATTGAGGGCGATCGTCCCCCCCTCCCTGGCCGCAGAGTGGACCAGGAGCACAAGGCTGTCGGGACTAAGACCATGCTCCTTCTCGGAGGGCGCGATCAGCGCGTGGGACCGCAGCTCCCGGTCAAGCCTGGCGTGCTCAATGTACCGCCCAACGGATTGCGAGAAGCCGGTCCTGTCCAGGTAGGGTTGGGCACTGTGCCAAATGGACACGCCCAGGAGGCCGCCCAAGAGGATCGCGGCGAGCCCGTGAACCTTGGTCGCTCTCTTTCCCATGTCAGCCTCATTGTACCCCCGGCCATGGGCATCTTCAAGGCCGCGTCAGTGGCCTGCCCGGCCGGCTATCCTTGCATAAAGGGCTGGTTCCGGCTAAGATGCGGCCATGGCCAAGGCCAAGAAGGATAGCGTCAAGCAGCCGCCTTCCGCGTTGAACAGGAAGGCTATCCACAACTTCGAATTGCTGGACCGATTCGAGGCCGGAATCTCCCTGACCGGCAGTGAGGTCAAGTCCCTGCGCGCTGCGCAGGCCGATCTCGACGGGTCCTATGCCCGCATCGAGGGCGACGAGTGCTGGCTGGTAGGCGCCAAGATCGCCCAGTACAAGCAGGCCGGGATCTACAACCACGATCCTGACCGCAGGCGCAAGCTCCTCCTGCACAAGGCCGAGCTTCACAAGATCAGGTCCAAGCTGGAGCAGAGGGGTTTCACGCTGGTGCCCCTGAAGGTATACTTCAACCAGCGAGGCCTGGCCAAGGTGGAGCTCGCCCTGGCCAAGGGCAAGCGACAATACGACAAGCGCGACTCGATCATGAAGCGTGAACAGAGGCGCGACATGGAGAGAGACACCAAGAAGTACAAATAGACTGAAGGCCGATGGCCGGGAGCCGTATCATGGCAGAGAATCCAGACAGGAAGCTCATCATCGACGACGACTGGAAGAAAGAGGCCCAGACAGAGAAGGACAAGTTGGCCAAGGAAGAGAAGGCTGAGGAGAAGGGTGACCGTGCTGCGGGCACCAGGAACGCCCAGATGCCCGAGGCAGACTTCAGCGGGCTGGTGAGCATGCTCGCTACCCAGGCCTTCTTCGCCCTTGGATTGATCCGGCTCAAGGGGGAGCCCGAGACCCCGCCCGATCTGGAGGCCGCCAAGTTCAACATCGACATGCTCATCATGCTGGAAGAGAAGACCAAGGGGAATCTCTCGGCTGAAGAGACCGCACTGCTGGACCAGACCCTGCACCAACTGCGGTTGGCGTTTGTGCAGATCAGCAAAGTGTAAGACGCAGAACGCAGAACGCAGAAGTAGGATGGGCTTCAGCCCATGCTGCCTTCCGTGACCCTTGGCACCTTGGGTGCACACATTACACGGCGCGCGATGACTACGGTCCTGGACAGAATCCTGGCGGACAAACAGGTGGAGGTCGAGCAGCGTAAGGCTGCCGTGCCCCTTGAGCAGATGAGGGCGCGGACTGCAGACATGCCCAGGTGCCGCAACTTCTATAAGGCAGTGACCAAGCCCAATCCGAGGGGCATCAACGTCATCGCAGAGGTCAAGCGGGCCTCGCCGTCGGCGGGTCTGATCAGGCAGGACTTTGACCCTGTGGCCATTGCCCAGACCTATGAACACTGTGGCGCTGACGCCATCAGCGTGCTGACGGATGAGAAGTACTTCCAGGGAAGCCTCGAGTACCTGACCGCCGTCAAGCAGGCCGTGTCCGTGCCTGTCCTCCGCAAAGACTTCATCATCGATCCCTATCAGGTCCATGAGGCCAAGGCGGCCGGCGCAGACGCCATCCTGCTCATCGCCGAGGCCCTCAACCTGGCCCAGCTCAGCGACCTGCTCATCCTGGCAAGCCAACTGACCTTGACCGTCCTGCTGGAGGTGCATGAGGCGGACATGCTCATGTCCACACGCAGCATGATCGGGTTCCCGCAGAGAGGCTTCAGTGTCCTGGGTATCAACAATCGCAGCCTGGCCACCCTGGAGGTGGACCTGAACACCACGCCCCGGCTGGCCGGCCTGCTGGAAGAGACGGACGGCCTGGTGGCGGAGAGTGGCATCAAGACAAGGGCGGACGTGGCCAAGATGAAGGCCGCAGGCGCAACCGCCGTACTGATCGGCCAGACGCTCTGCGAACAGGGGGACATCGCCGGAAAGTTCACAGAGCTGTTTGGATCGCGAAAGTAGAGACAAGGAGTTTTAGGTTTTAAGAATCAGGAAGGACTGCGTCGTAATCACCTAAAACCTAAATCCTAAAACCTAAAACCTAAAACCTTCATGGATTACCTGATTCTTCTCTCCATCGGCCTGGTCATGGGCCTGCTGGGCGGCCTGCTCGGGATCGGCGGCTCGGTCGTCATGATCCCTGCCATGGTCTTTGCCTTTGGCGAGAACCAGCACCTGTACCAGGCCGCAGCCATGATCTGCAACTTCGCAGTGGCGGCCTCTTCCGCTATGGCCCACAAGAAGGCCGATGCCCTGGCCCCCGCAGTGTTGAGGTGGCTGATCCCTGCAGCCATCGTAGGCGTGCTCCTGGGAGTGGCAGGCAGCAACCTGCCGATGTTCGCAGGTGGCAAGAGCTACCGCCTGGCCAGGCTGTTCGGCGCGTTCCTGGTGTACGTGGCGGGATATGAGATCTACAAGCTCGTCCGAAGCCTGATGGGCTCCAATCAGGATGGCAACGATGATGCCCACATCAGGCCATCGGGCCCCTGGGCGTCCTTCATCGGCCTGGTGACAGGCACGGCCGCAGGCCTGCTGGGTATCGGCGCAGGCACAGTCGCCACGCCCTTGCAGCAGATCCTCCTGAGACTGCCCATGCGGAGGGCCATGGCCAACTCCGCTGCAGCCATCGTCGGCATCGCCGGTGCGGGCGCGATCTACAAGAACGTCTCGCTTGGGGCGAGTGTCCACTTCGACCTCTTCTCCTCCGCCTCACCGGTCATGGCCTCACTCAAGATCGCAGCCCTGGTCGTGCCCACGGGCTTCGTAGGCGGCTACATCGGCGGCCACCTCATGCACCGGCTGCCCAGGAACTGGGTCCGCTCCGCGTTCCTGGTCGTGGTCCTCTTCGGCGCGTACGAGCTCCTGACCGTACCTGCCAGGTGACCCTTAGGGCCTGTGTAGCGACCCGAACGGCCCGCCTGCTCCAGGATCGTCAAGGGGCTGAAGCCAGGGTCCTTGCCGTAGGACGCCCATGCCAGGTATCCCAACGGTTGCATTCGCTCATGGCACGTGATCATGAGGAACCCCTTGGAGAAGAACACCATGCCCGCCAGATCGCGGGTCAGAAGGCGGCTCGATGAGAGGTCCCGAATCTCCTTTGAGACATTCGGGTCCCGGATGGAATAGGGCTCGGCCACCCACTGGGCGCACATGTGCAGGGCCCGCACATAGACGGCATGATCCGCAACGAACCTGGGCCTGAAGGTGGCCACTGCCGCCATCAGCCTGGAGTCGCCCCCCATGATGTCGCGCCGGAGCACCTCTCGGAACTGGTCTGCGGGCAGGTTGAAGAACCACTCTCCCTTCAGAAGACGCTCTGCGTCAAGGGCATGGACCAGTGCAGCCGTAAGGTCCAGGCCGCCGAGCATCGCCTCGATGGCCTGCGCCTTGTTCGGGTCGGGTGAGACTGTCTCACAGAGCCTCTGGATGGTCACACAACTATGCCGGATCATGTACTCATGGAACCTCTGGCCTTCATACGAGGGGTCCTGCGCCACCGACATGGCCAACCGCAGCTCAGTCAAGGCAGTGTTCCAGGCCTTATCGGCCTCGTTGGCCTGCATTTCGGCATGGGCCCGTGCGGACAGGAGGCGGCCCAGGTGCCGCATGTCCGCCAGGACGGCCGGGTCCTTCAATGGATCAGACTTGTAGTCCCACTTGGGCTGGCACTTGGGGCGACGGGTCCCCTGCTCTGTGATGTCCAGTGCAGCAGACACCGCCTGTTGGGCCATGAGTTGTCTGAATTCAGCAAGATCTTCCGCATCGAGCGAGCCTGCCACGAATCGGGAAGAACGATCAGCCATGTATTCGAGCAGGGTCTTCCTTCCCATCTGCTGGGCCTTCAGCAGGGACGCGGCCTTCTCGTAGAGCGGTGCGCCATTCTGTTCATCGGGGATCTGCAGGGGGACGAAGTCGGCTGCATTCATGGGCCTCCCGTCCTTCGCCAGGGCCGCATAGGCCTGACGCAGGCTGGACGTGGCCATCGCAAGGGCAATGCCATAGGTTGCGACCAGCAGCCCCACCACCACGGCCATGGCAATCAGTATGCGTTTGGATCTCTTGTGCATGTCAGCTCCCATTCTCTCCAGTCTGCCGGCGGAGACCAGGTGAACCTCTGCGGAGGCAGCTCAGGGTTGAGGGCAACGTCTGACCACCGCTCCACGATGACACGGGTCTCTGTCTGTCGCGTGACTTCCTTGATCTTCCTGGGCAGGCAGTCCTTCCTCGAGACCCAGTAGTACCGCACCCGTCTGGCCCGATCGTAGGAGGCCTCGATCACGTCGCAGTCCTCGCCCCCCTCCCGGTCCGCACCTCTGGCCCTGACTCCGTCGAGAGAGGCGTGGGCCATCTCGGGGTGACCCAGGAAGAGGCTTGGATCCAGGATCGCACTGTACCAGGAGATCCCAAGCCTGGTGATCTCGTGGCCGACGGAGAGGTCGCCGGGCCTGGCAGGCCACCTCACGTACACGTTCGACTTCGTCTTCGCGTACCCATTCGCGTCGTCGACGGTGAGGAAGGGACGGTTGCCATCCCAGTAGATCCAGAGGTTGTTGCCGTCGCAGACCAGAGTGGTGACCTTCAGAGACGGCCGGTTGGTCACCTCTATGCGGAGGCCATTGGGTTTCTGCAGCGAGACATTGCAGGCCGTGATCCTCCCATCGATCCTCTCATCAGGGCCGCTGCACAGGCTTGTGTAGGATGGCCGGGACGATGGACAGGACCAGACCTGCGATCGCGAAGTGTAGAGCCGCCTGAAGCGAGAGTCCCAGCAACCTGCAGATGTAGAGCTCGCCTGACCAGAGTGGATTGGTGATCAGGACGCAGATCCGGCCCGACGAGATGTCGTCGCCAAAGATCCCCGCGCTGAGGGCCAGGGCCAGCAGCAGGCCGCCCCAGATGAAGAGGAATCTGCCCATCTCGGCTGAACCTGGAAGGAACAGCCACCAGAATCCCGCGTACAGGACCAGCCAGACCACGTGTACGACCCAGATGAAGGTCCTGCGAAGGAAGGTCTCTTTGATCAGCTCATAGATCCTCTTCATGAAAGCCCGCCTTTCTCACACAGCCGCACGAAGACGTCCTCTATGTTCTCCCGCTCCAGGGACACACCCATGATCCTCGCCCCGCCAGCGGCCAGGTCTGCCACCAGATCGGGAACCTCATCCGGATCGCCGACTGCGATCACCAGCCCTTTGTCCGAGGCCTCCAGGACCTCACACCTCCGGGCCAGTACCTCCGCAATCCTGCAGCCATCCGACACCAGCTCCACGTGAAGGCGTCCTGCGTGGCCTGCTGCAACGTGGTCCCCAAGGCTGACCACCTGGCCTCTGTGCATGAAAAGGTAATCAGAGGTCAGTCTCTCCAGCTCGCCCAGGCGGTGCGAGCTGATGATGATGGCAGTGCCTGAGTCCTGGAGCTGCCTGAGCAGGTCCCTCAACTGGATGATCCCCATGGGGTCCAGGCCGTTGCTGGGTTCATCCAGGAGCAGCACCTTGGGCCCTCCCAGCATCGCGATGGCCAGGGCCAGGCGCTGCTTCATACCCTGGGAGAAGTCCCCCGCAGGCCTTGAGATGAAGGTCTGCATCTGGAGCCTCTCGATCGACCTGTCCACCTGCCTGGGGATCTCCTTGCGGGACAGGCCCCGCAAGCTGGCGTGGTAGCGGAGGACCGCAAGGCCGCTGTACAGGCCTGGAAAGACCGGGTGCTCAGGCATGAAGCCCAGGTGCCGCCTGGCGGCCATGGACCGCGCAGGGTGTCCAGCCACGGCCACGCTGCCCTCGGTAGGCAGGACCAGCCCTGCGACCAGGTTCAAGAGCGTGGACTTGCCTGCACCATTGGGCCCGATCAGACCCACGATCTGGCCCCTGCGCACCGAGAGAGAGACTTCCCTCAGCGCGCAGACAGCCCTGGCCCGCGGCGAGAGCAGCCGCCTGAAGACCTTGGTCAGGTCGTGACATTCCACGACCACGTCGGTCCTGTTGTCCGTTTCAGTTCGCATGATCCGCCCCCTGGCCGGTCTGGCCTGGAAACCGCCAGCCCAGGTCATAGTCCGTCGCTTGGTGGCTTCCCTCTATTCATATCTGAGAGCGTCCATGGGATCGATGCGGGCTGCTCGACGTGCGGGAAGGTAGCCCGCCAGCAGGGAAACGACCGCCAGGATAATCGAGACGCAGGCCAGGGTCAGGCCGTCCATGGCTGTTACGCCATACAGCAGACTGGCAAGAAACCGGGTCAGTGCCCACGCACCAGCGATGCCTGCGGCGACGCCCAGGAGTGTGAGCCGCAGTCCCCTGACCAGCACGGTCCGCAAGACGTCCACGCCCCGGGCGCCCAAGGCCATGCGAATCCCGATCTCTCGGGTCTGCTGGGTGGTGGTGTACTGGAGCAGGCCATACACGCCCACAGCAGCCAGGGTCAACGCGATGCCTGCGAACAGACCCAGCAGGACCATGCAGAATCGCCGGGGCGCAAGCATCTGGCCAAGGCGGGCCTCCAGGGTCTCGATATGGGTGATGACCTCGTGCTGGGTCAGGCCTGCCACCTCCGCGCGGAGGGCCGTGGCAAGGGTCGTCGTGTTGCCGTCGGTCCTGAGGACGATGGCCGTTCCCCAATCCATGGCTGCACGCTGCATATAGACCGTCCCTTCGACGTCCGGGGCCGCGAACTCCCTGGTCGTCTGCACCACACCCACGACCGTCAGACGATAGCGGCCTTCATCCAGGATGACCCGGCCCGTGGCATCCGTGTCGCCGAAACATCTCCTCGCCAGGGTCCGATCAATGACCACGTGAGTGGTGTCTTCAGTCGCGGAGAACGGTCTGCCGCCGAGGAACCGGATGCCGAGACTGTCGAAAAGACCGGGGGTCACGCTTCGCCAGGCAGCCGAATAGGACTGACCTTCAGAAGTCTGACCCGGCACGGAGATCTGGAGGTCCATAGGCCCTGCGGACAGGTCGAGTTCGTGCGACATGGTGCCCATCGACCGCACATGAGGGAGGGTCGCGATCCGCTGCAGCAAGGGAGCCATGAAGGCCTTGCATTGCTCGTGCGTGGGATACATGGCTATGGGCAGGTCGATCTGCATGGCGACCACACCCCTGGGCTGAAAGCCCAGATCGACCGCCTGCAGCGCAGCGAGACTGCGGATCACCAGGCCGGCTCCCATGAGCAGGACCAGGGATAGACCGATCTGAAGGACCACCAGGCCTGAGTGGACCCGACGCCAACCGCGGCCGATCCATGATCGGCCTGTCTCCTTGAGGGCCTGGCCCATACGCACCTCAGAGGCCCTCAGGCTGGGGACCAGACTGAACACGAGGCCCGTCAGCATGGAGAGGCCCGCGGTGAAGACCAGGACCGATGGATCGAGCCCCGTATCCTTCAGGCGAGGCACGTCTGCGGGGCACAGGCGGATCAGGCCCTTCACTGCCGCAAAGGCCAGTCCCAGGCCCAGCACGCCTCCGGCGGCAGCCAAGACAAGGCCTTCGAAGAGCATCTGGCGGCAGATCCGCCAGCGAGATGCACCCAAGGCCACACGCACGGCAGACTCAGACTGTTGCAGCGTCGCACGGACCAGGAAGAGGCTGGCTACGTTGGTGCAGACGATCAGGAGCACGAACCCCGCAGCGCCCAGCATCAACATGAGGAGCCTGGCGTGACCTTCCAGGACCCGGTCCTTGAGTTGCTGCACGTCGATCGCCAGGCCGGCGTTCGCCTTGGGGTCCTTCTGCTGCAGGACCCTGGCGGTCACAGCCATGGCCAGCCTCGCCTGCTCAAGACCGACTCCCTTCTTCAACCGGGCCACCGGAAAGCCCACGTCCCCATCCAGGGCAATAGGAGTCCACAATGCGGCGGATTGGCCAAAGGGGAACTCAAAGCCGGCTGGCATAACCCCCACGACTGTATAGTCCTCGGGCTGGGGAACAAACCCACCAGTGCGGAGAGGCGTGCTGATGATGCGAAGGGTCTTGCCAAACACCTCGCGACTCCCGCCAAGATGGTCCTGCCACAGACTGTGGCTCAAGATGACGACACGACCATTCCCAGGCTGCTCGTCCTCTGGCAGAAAGGGCCTGCCCAAAAGGGGTGGGACGCCCAGGATGGAGAAAAGACTGGAGGAGACGTGCGTGCCCCTGACCTCGTGCGGCCTGTCGATTCCGGAGACGTAGTACCTTTCACCGCAGTACATCGCCACGGACTGGAATACCTGGTTGTCCTGACGCCACACCAGGGTATTCTGGAGCCTGGGCCTCCGCTCTCCCTTCTGCGTACGCTCACTGAAAACCACGATACGGTCCGAGTCTGCGTAGGGCAGCGGCCTGAGCACCACCGCGTGGACCACGCTGAAGACGGCAGTCGTAGCGCCGATGCCGATCGCCAGGATCAGGACCACGACCACACTGAAGCCGGGGCTCCTGGCCAGCCTTCTCGCTCCATACCGAATGTCCTGCCACAGGGTCTCCATCTGTCCACCTCGCAGCCAAAGACAAGACGCAACACCCCGGCCCGTGCCAGGAGACCATCTGAGATGGCCTCCTACTCGCATTTCACGCGGGCTCCCAATTCTCGACAGTCCTTCACTTCAAAGGACCGGCCGAGCTCAGTCCTTGACCTCCCAGGACGGGGCGGCCAGTTCGAGCACCTGCCAAGGGGCCCCGCACCTGTGGCATCGTTCCATGTCAGGCCGCCTGGGGTTGCCGCAATGGGCGCAGGTCACGAGCGTCACTTGAGGACGCGTCAGCCTATACGCGATATAGGCGGGCACTCCAAGGGCGACGGTGGCGATAGTCCACCCTCTTGCCGCGGGGCCGGACAGGCCTGCCACGGCTGCCTCGTGAGCCACCCTCCAACCAAGCCAGACGGCCAGGAGGATGGCAGGCAGCAACATCGCCGCTACCCAGATAAGCCTGTCCAGGACATAGGATTCAGCGATGGCTGCGTGCGTAGCGACAAACGAGTCCGCCAGGATAAGGAGGCCCCTGTGGCCCGCCAGTGCCTCGATCCTGGGGCCCAGCACGACCGAGAGCAGGCTCAGGGACAGGGGATGCAGACACTCGATCACATAGCGGCTCGCCAGGGCGCCGGACGCACCAGGGCTCTGCGAGAAGCCGACCCTGGAGTAATGTTCACCCCAGGCAATGGGGTGGCCCTCCTTGTCATACGCCTGCAACTCCATGTCGGTCCCATCTGCAGCCACTGCTGCCACCACGCAGCCTGCATACCGGTGATCCACGTGGAGCCCTCGAACCGCGTAGGCGAGCAGATCTTTGGGCCTGTTCGAAGACCGTGGGCCTACTGCTGGAAGCTCTCCGACCGGGCCCGTCAAGGTCAGCGTCGCCACATCGAGGACGTAGATGCGGCTGTCCTTGTCCAGGACCATGGCCTGGTCGCCGGCGTACATCCCCGCCCGCGGGCCGACCCGCACCATGTCGTTCGAGTAGTCTGCCTTCTCTCCCTCACGGCTGGGCCGAAGGGGCGGGGTCCAGTCCACGAACACCAGGCTCTCCCTCTTCTCCGGGATACCGACCTGGACAGGATGCAGGCCCGCAGCAATCACCGGCCCCTTGGCGACCCTGCGGCCATCAAAGTCGATCCTGCAGAACTGCCTGGAGCCACCGTCGTACACGATGCCCTTCCACCACTTTGGCCACGCCGGCCTGACGACGATCGGCTCGACAAAACGGCCCACGTCCTTGGCAGGCTGGTCCGAGACGCCGTCGGGACCTGCGTACAGGCGCGACTGTACGGAGCCCCGGCCCGCTGTGGATTTGGCCTTCGAGTAGTGGTTCAAGACGAACAGCCCGGACTGGTCATGCCAGTGAACCAGATGCAGAGTCTCTCCCTCCCTATCGTACTCGAGAGTGACCATCGGCCACTGAGCGTCCCCCCTATAGACGAAGTCCGAAATCCAAAGTGTATCGCGGCCATCGCAGGTGCACGTAGCCAAGACCTTGGAGGCGACCGTGGCATTGGGATCCTTCTCGATGGAGTCAGGGATCAGGCCCGATGGCTGGGCGGTTTCACGGACCTGGGCTCCGCTCGTAAAGGCCCGCCACGCATACCCGCGGAGCCAGAACAGCACGACGCAGTACGCCACCAGCACCAGCCAGCCGACGGCCAAGGCCTCAACCACATGGGCATGTGGAGACTTCTTCATCATGGACTCCCTATAGGGCGACTGCATGGAACTGCATCCATGTCCTGACCAGGCACGCCAGGCCGATCGATGCGGCCAGTACGTGGGTGTGCAGGCCGTACCCCTTGATCACGACCAGACTGACCAGACCGGCGGCAAAGGCAAGACTTCCAAAGACCACCCAGGTGGGCTTGCTGGCCATCGCGGTCTGCATGCCGAAGCTGTAGCTCGCCAGGGCCAATAGACCTGTCCCCGTGACCATGGTCGCCACGGCGGAGACATCGATCGGGGCCACCTGTGCCCAGCGATGGGCCAGAACACCGCAGACGACGGCTGCAGGAAGAAGGCCTAGAACCAGCCACGCGAGGCCTGCCAGCCACTTGGACAAGAGGATCTGGCTCCGCGTCGCGGTCAGCGTACACAGGAACCTGGACACCCCGCGGTTCCTGTCGCCCGCAATCTGGAGGGCCGCCAATATGCCACCGCCTGCAGACAGCGACAGCAGCAGATAGAAGAACATCAGGTAGACCTGGTCGGGCATGCGCGTCGGCGGAATAGACCCTCCTGAGGGAAACACGCCGGCCACCCAGACCGCATGCATGATCCCCGCGAGGAGGACCAGCACAAAGAGAATCCCCTGATCCTCGATCTCACGTCTTACCAGCGTCCACATAGCGTTCTCCTAGACCTGCCCATTCCTCATCAGAGGTTGGGTCCCCGTGCATTCCAGGAAGAGATCCTCGAGCCCCATCTGGATCTCGCTGCAGTCCGCGGGTCTGAGGGCCTCGATCATGGCCCGCTTCTGCTCGTTCCAGTTGGCGACCGTAAGGGTGACCTCCCGTCCCTCGATTCGCTTGTTGATGATCTCGGTCAGGCACACGTCGGGAGGCGTTGGGTCAGCAAAGACCAGCCTGATCTTCTTGATTCGGCCTCTGAGCTCCTCCAGGGAGCAGTCCACGGCGAGCCTTCCGCCCAACAGGATGCCGATACGGTCCGCGATCCGCTCCACGTCCGCCAGAATGTGCGAGCTGAAAAGGATGGTCCGGCCCTGCCGCTGGATCAGGTCGATGGAAAGCTCGAGGAACTGGCGTCTGGCCACGGTGTCGAGCCCCAGGGTGGGATCGTCAAGGATCAGCAGCTCCGGATCCGTGGCAAGGCTCAGGGCCAGGTTCAATTGGGCCCGCATGCCCGTGGACAGATCCACAATCCTCCGCTCCATGGGGAGGCGGAAGACGTCGGTCATCTGGTCAAAGAACGGCTGATCCCACTTCCTGGACAGGGCCCTGCAGAGATCCAAGAGCCGCCCCACACGGTAGTCCTGGATCAGGTGATGTCCCTCCGCGACATACCCGATCCGGGACTTGACCTCGGACGGCAACCGGGCCGAGTCCGCCCCAAGCACAGACAGATGCCCCCGTGTGGCGGACTCGAGGCCCATGAGCATCCGGATCAGCGTGGTCTTGCCCACGCCGTTACGCCCGAGCAGGCCGTAGATGCAGCCCTTGGGCACCTGCAGGTCGATGCCGTCGAGCACGCATCGGCCGCCGAAGTACTTGACGACCCCCTGAACCTCAATGACGTTGTCACTCATGCGGAGATCCCTTGTCCATGGAAGTCCAGTCAAACCTGTCCAAGACCCCTTCGAACCACTCGGTCAGCGTCTTGCGGTCTACCTGCATGTGGAAGGCCTCGACCACGACCCGCTCCAGCTCCTCGCTGACCCGCTTGCGCCGGACTGCGCGGGTCAGACCGCTGTCTACGCTGGCGACAAAGGCGCCGCGCCGGCACGAGTCACGATAGTCCCCTCCTGCTCCAACTGGCGATAGGCCTTGGCGATGGTATTGGGATTGATGGCCAGGGTGGCAGCCAGGTCCCGCACCGTGGAAAGCCGGTCTCCAGGGGCGAGACGCCCCAGGGCGATGTCCAGCTTCACCTGGTCGATGATCTGCTGGTACACGGGTCTGGCCGAAGCAGGATTGATCTGGATCAGCATTGCACACCTGCTACTTGTACTATATCAACTAGTACAATAGTAGCACTCACGAGGAACCGGGGCAAGTCAATTCTTGAAAGAAGTAAGAAGTAAGAGGCAAGACAGGAAGGCGAGGGACAAAGACCAGCGGACTAAGGCTCTCAGCCCTCAGCCGTCAGCTTTCAGCAAGAGATCGAACTCGCATTCCGGATGATGGCTGAGAGCTGAGTGCTGAGGGCTCTTCTCTGCTTGCTTCTTACTTCTTGGCTCTTGCCTCTCCCCGTACAGCGATCCTACACGTCGCCCTTTTGCTGGATCTTGGCCCAGGTATCGCGGAGCTCCACGGTGCGGTTGAAAACAAGCCTGCCTTCCCCGCTGTCGGAATCCGTGCAAAAGTATCCGATCCGCTCGAACTGGAAGCGGTCCAGCGGGCAAGTCTGGCGGACCGAGGGCTCGATCTTGCAGTGGGCAACCTTCAAGGAGTTGGGGTTCAGGTTGGCGGTAAAGTCCTGTCCTGGCTCGACTTCCTCGGGGTCTTCCTGGGTGAAGAGCCGGTCATAGAGCCTGACCTCAGCGTCGAGGGCATGGGTGGCGCTGACCCAATGGAGCGTGGCCTTGACCTTGCGTCCGTCTGGGGCGTCGCCGCCGCGCGTGGCAGGGTCGTAGGTGCAGTGGAGCTCCACCACCCTGCCCGTCGAGTCCTTGATGGCCTCCGTGCACGTGATGAAGTAGGCGTAGCGGAGGCGGGCCTCCCTGCCGGGCGAGAGTCTGAAGAACTTCTTGGGCGGATTCTCCATGAAGTCCTCCTGTTCGATGTACAGGACCCTGGAGAACGGGACCTTTCGCGTCCCTGCAGCAGGATCCTCAGGATTATTGATCGCCTCCATCTCCTCGACCTGACCCTCAGGGTAATTGTCGATGACCACCTTGAGGGGATTGAGGACCGCCATCACCCTGTTGCTGGTCTTGTTCAGGGCCTCACGCAGGCAGTGCTCCAGCAACGCCACGTCCACCGTGCTGTTGAACTTGTTGACGCCGATCACCTTGGCGAACGCGCGGATCGCGGAGGGCGAATAGCCGCGGCGGCGCATGCCGGCAATCGTAGGCATCCGGGGATCGTTCCAGCCCCGCACGTGGCCATCCTGCACCAGACGCAGGAGCTTGCGTTTGCTCATCAGGGTGTAGGTGAGATTCAGCCTGGCGAACTCGATCTGCTGAGGATGATGGATCTTCTTGCCCCAGGGACCTGAGCCGTCTTCCTTGCGGCCGTCATTGACCGCATCGATGAACCAGTCATACAGGGGCCTGTGGTTCTCGAATTCCAGCGTACAGATGGAGTGGGTGATGCCCTCGATGGAGTCTTCAAAGCCATGGGCCCAGTCGTACATGGGATAGATGCACCATCCCTTGCCCTGGCGGTGGTGCTCATCATGGAGGATGCGATACATGATCGGATCCCGCATGTTGAAATTGGGATGGGCCATGTCGATCTTGGCCCGAAGGGTCTTGGCGCCATCGGGAAACTCGCCCTTGCACATCCGCTCGAACAGGGCGAGGTTCTCCTCGACGCTGCGGTTGCGGAAGGGACTCTCCTTGCCGGGCTCGGTCAGGGTGCCGCGAAGCTCACGGACGTCATCCGCGTTGAGGTCGCAGACGTAGGCCTTACCCTTCTTGATCAGCTCGATCGCCCATTGATGCATCTGGCCGAAGTAGTCAGAGCCGTAGAAACACCTCTCCTGCCAGTCCGCTCCCAGCCACCGCACGTCCTCGATGATGGAGTCGACGTACTCCTGGTCTTCCTTGGAGGGGTTGGTATCGTCGAACCGCAGATTGAAGGTACCACCAAACTCAGAGGCAATGCCGTAGTTGAGGCAGATGCTCTTGGCGTGGCCGATGTGGAGATAGCCGTTGGGCTCAGGGGGGAACCGCGTGGCCACTCGCCCGCCCCACTTTCCGCTCTTGCAGTCCTCTGCCACGATCTGGCGGATGAAGTCCAGGTTCTCCTTGCCTTCCATCTCAGCAGTCATAGGCCTTCCTATCGCACTTTCAACATGATGATCCATCCACGCAGGTCGCAGTAACCTGCAGGCGGCCACTATTTTACCGCAGACCAGCGGCCCCGCTCAATCCAAACTTCCTGAAATGCCGAATTGCCAATCCCACGACGTCACACCGCCGGCCTTGACAGCGGGGAGCCGAGACCGTGTAATGACCTTTTTAGGATCGAAAGGAGATGGGCCCTAGATGAGCGTATTGGCTTCCATAGGTCATACACCCCTGGTTGAGCTGAAGAAGGTCAACACAAATCCAAAGGTCATGATCCTGGCCAAATTGGAGGGCAACAACCCCGGAGGCTCGATCAAGGACAGGGCCGCGCTTTGCATGATCAACGAGGCGGAACAGTCCGGCCTGCTGACCAAGGACAAGATCATCCTGGAACCCACCTCGGGCAACACAGGCATCGCCCTGGCCATGATTGGCGCAGCCAAGGGTTACCGGGTCAAACTGACCCTGCCCGGCTGCGTCAGCAGCGAACGACAGCGGACCCTGGAGGCCTTTGGAGCAGAGGTCATTGTCACCTGCGCACATGAGGGCACAGACGGCGCAATCCACGTGGCAGAGCGGATCCTCCAGGATGAGCCCGGCAAGTACTTCATGCCCAACCAGTTCGCCAATCCAGCCAATCCCCTGGCCCACTACCAGACCACAGGCCCAGAGATCTTTGAACAGACTGGCGGCAAGGTCGACGTGTTCGTCGCAGGCATGGGCACCACAGGGACCCTGATGGGCGTGTCCAGGTGTCTGAAGGAACGCAAGCCCTCAGTCCGGATCGTCGGCGTGGAACCCACCAAAGGACATGCCATCCAGGGCCTCAAGAACATGACCGAATCGATCGTGCCCAAGGTCTATGACCGGTCCAGGCTCGACGAGGTGTTGGTGGTCAACGACGAGCAGGCCTTTGAGATGGCCCGATGCCTGGCTGCCTATGAGGGGATCTTTGCGGGTATCTCGAGTGGAGCGGCGGTCGTGGGTGCGGTCCGCCTTGCAGAACGCATGGAGCGGGGCACGATCGTCACCATCATCTGCGACCGCGGCGACCGCTATCTCAGCACCGCCCTGTTCCGCTCGACCTGTGCGAAGTGTCCGCCATAGAGGAAAGTCTCAGGTTTTAGGATTTAGGTTTTGGGTGTACCTAAAACTTAGAACCTAAAACCTAACACCCCTGTTTAGAGGATCAGCATGGCATCGCCGTAGGAGTAGAAGCGATACCCCTGGCTGACCGCATGACGGTAGGCGGCCATGGTCAGCTCAAGGCCAGCAAATGCGGCGACCAGGGCCAGGAGCGTCGATCTAGGCAGGTGGAAGTTGGTGATGAGGCAATCCACCACCTTGAACCTGTAGCCAGGGGTGATGAACAACTGCGTCTTTCCCTCAAGCCGGCGGACCTCCCAGCCGGTCTCAGTCTGGACAGCGGCGGATTCAAGCGCCCGCGTGGACGTAGTGCCGACTGCCACGATGCGGCGACCACTGTTCTTGGCAAGATTGACAGCGCCGGCGGTCTGATCACCGAGCACGACCTGCTCCGCGTGGATGGGATGGTCCTCCAAAGACTCGCTGGTGACCGGCTTGAAGGTGCCTGTGCCCACGTGCAAGGTCAGATAATTCAACTCGACACCTCGTCGCAGGAGCTGGTCCAGGAGATCCGTGGTGAAGTGCAGCCCTGCTGTCGGGGCGGCCACCGCCCCTGGGCTGCGGGCGTAAACGGTCTGGTAGCGGACCCTATCCTGGTCTGTAAGGCCTTGGGCGGTGTCTCGCTTGATGTAGGGCGGAAGTGGCGGGAGCCCAATCTGATCGAGCACCGCAAGGCCGTCTGAGACCCCGAGCGAGAGTACGATTCTGGCGTCGGACTGCCTTTCCAGGACATCGGCCGTCCTGTAGGGATGGCCATCCCTGGCCAGCAGGGTGATCTGCTCGCCAGCCTTGAGCTTGCCAGCCCCCTTGATCATCACCTCCCAGCGCCTGGACGAGGCTCTGCCAGAAAGAGCCCTTCAAGCCTGCCTCCGGTCTGGCGCCTGGCCAAGAACCTGGCTGCCAGGACGCGGGTGTCGTTGAGCACCAGGCAGTCCCCCGGCCCGAGAAGGCGGCCGAGATCCCTGAAGACGCTGTCAACGAACGTACCGGCAGTCCTGTCCAGCACCAGCAGCCGGGAATCGGAGCGGTGGGTTGCAGGCCGTTGGGCGATCAGCTCGGCCGGAAGCTCGTAGTCCAGTTGCTCAGTCTTCATGCCAGGAGGTTATCAGACAGGAGATCCTCTGCCAAACCAAATAGCAGGCCAGCCCCGACAGACCTTCCACTCGCTACAGATTGCACTGGAGGCCGGCCGCAGAGCCCGCAAGAAACTCGAAATCTCACCCAATACAGGAGCGATGAGAAAGTCGCCCGCCGCATGCGACGATAGGGAGAATGTCGAGGCTGGTTGTTCCAAACTCGGATGCACAGGGGATGATTTAAAGAGACAGATCCATGGCCGCCGACTGGTCCTTCGAGCAATTTGCCACATCCATCGCCCAGATGGAAAAGCCCGAACTGAAGCAGAGAATCAAGAACTTCTCAGGCTGTATTCGCTTGGATTTCACAGAGGACTACTTGAACGCCGCGCCCGCAGACCGGCTCCGCCACATTCTGCTGGCTGCGATGTTCTATGCCAAGGGCCGCAACTAGTCACAGCCCGTCTGCATGCCAGGTCAGGGCAAATAGCCCAGCTTCCCCCAACAGGACGTCTGGACCATCGTGAGGTCGTCTGCCGGCGGCGTGGCCGGTGTATTGCTGGCATAGGTGCCATTCTCAGAGGCCTTGGCCAACTGGATGGTCTCCGGCTGCTTCCATTTCCAGGTACCCACGTGGCTGTCCGCCCAAGACACGCACGTCCCTATCCCGTGCCTGTACATGGGGGCGTCCCACCACTGGCTCTTGGCGTAGTGCACGGCATAGCTGTCTGCGCTGGCCTTGCCTTCGTCAAGGAACACGGCCCGTAGGGAGGGAGCGGGGCTTCCGATGTCACTGAGCTGCTTGACCCACAGGACGGTCTTGCCGTTGCGGTTGCTGGTAGGCAGGCCCCTGCCGTTGGTGAGGCCGTTCATGGAGTCCATGAGCGTGTAGGTATCGAGCTCCCCTCTGCGGCCCGTGGGACACTTGTAGGCCCTGAGGTTGTTGCAGAACGGCCAAAGGGCCCCACCCTTGATGGCAACGATCTGGTCCTTCTCGGCCCGGGGCGTTGGCGAGACCGACCTGTAGTCGGTTGCCCACGCTGCCCCGATCCAGGCCTTCTCTCCAGCCCGATCGTTGCCGGCCTCGCCATTGACGATCTTGCCCCGGTTCTCGTCCGCGTAGAGGTTCCACGCCAAGGTGAGTTGTTTGAGGTTGTTCCAGCAGACCGCCCGCTTGCCCTGCTCTCTGGCCCTGCTGAGGGCAGGCATCAGGACGGCCATGAGGACCGCAATGACCGCAATGACGACCAACAACTCAATCAGGGTGAATGCCGCTCTCTTAGCTCTCATTGCCAGGCCTCAACACCCGAGCGATGCGGTCAATGGACCCGCCGTCCTGCAGCGGCAAGGCAGGGACTCCCAGCCTTCACTGCACGTCGCCGGTCACGGCCACGCAAGGAACCGGGCGAAAACAACCGCACCTAGTTGGTTGGATTCGGGTTCAGCACGCCCCAGGTCATCTTCTGGACCCAGCGGGTATCCTCGTTGTCCACGGTCTTGGGCAGGCTGGAGCTCCAGAACTTGTTCTCCTCGGACTCCTTGGCCAGCAGGATGGTGCCCCGCTCCTTCCACTTGTGGTACTCTATGTGGTTGTCCGCAAAAGAGGCGTTGGTGCCTTCACCATGCCGGACCAGAGGCGGATCCCACCACCGTCTCACTGCAAAATCGCAGGCGAAGCTGTCGGGCGTGGTCCTGCCTTCATCCATCATCACGCCTCTGGACGAGGGCGAGGGCTTGACGGTATCGGCCATCTTCTTGCACCACAGGATGACGTTTCCGACCCTGTTGGATGCTGGTAGATTCCTACCGCTGGTGAGCCCGTTCATGGAGTCCGTGAAGCCAAAGGTCTGCAACTCCCCGCGCTCGCCGGTCGGGCACTTGATCACTTGCCAGTTGTTGATATACTTCCACATCGCGCCCTTCATGATGGCCACCCTCTGCTGTGCCTCAGGCAGGTAGGTCCCCATGCTGTAGTTGTCCCAGGTCTGGCCGATCCAGGCCCTCTCTCCAGCCCGGTCCACCCCGGCCATGCCGTTGACGAGCTTTCCAGCGTTGTCCTCAGCATAGAGGCCCCAGCCGAGATTGAGCTGCTTGAGGTTACTCTGGCATACGGCCCGCTTGCCGCCCTCCCTTGCCCGGTGGAGTGCCGGTAGCAGCACACCCATCAAGATCGCGATGATTGCGATGACCACCAACAGTTCGATCAAGGTAAAGCCTCGCACACGCCTCATACGGCAACCTCCTTCTGATCTGACGTTCCCACGTTCCTGACCCTATTACACCTGCCTAGCGTTCCTGCCTTCTTCAGAAACCCCAGGCCCACAGGCCAGACACAGCCCTATTATAGGGAAATGACCACACCTTGTATACTCAAAACCTTCAACAACTGACACATACAACCTAGTATAGCCTTGATGAGGATGCGCACAAAGGCCCAACTGTTCGGCGGGCGTTTTCAAAAAACGCGATGATCACGCAATCAGGGCCACGGCCCGCTCCAGGGTATGTCCGGCCGGCTCCTCTGACGGGATATCCAGCCAGTGAACCTGCCTGAAGGTCTTGAACCAGGTCCGCTGGCCCTTGGCCAGGCGCCGTGTGTTCTTCTTGATCTGTTCCACCGCACTCTCCAGGCTGAGCTGCCCTGCCAGATGGCTGATGATCTCGGCGTAGCCGATGGCCGACCTCGCCTGGTCACTGAGGGGTTTGGCCTCAGCCAGGAGCCCCTTGACCTCCTCAACCAGGCCTTGATTGAGCATCCTCTTGACCCTCAAGTTGATCCGACCGCTCTCCTCCGTCTTGTCGCGACGGAGCCCCACAAGCGTCCATCCATGCTGTGGATCGTCAGCGCAGAACTGCGTCTGAAGCCTGGATATGGGCATACCGGTGAGCCTGAAGACCTCCAAGGCTCGAATGATGCGATTCGCGTCGTTGACGTGGATGCGGCCGGCAGCGTCAGGATCTACTTGTGAAAGCTGATGATAGAGGCCCTGAAGCCCCTCCGCCTGAGCCCTCCGGCGGAGCTCCAGCCGGATTGAGGGGTCAGCCGGCGGGCCGTCGAACAGCCCGTAGAGCATCGCCTTGATGTATAAGGCGGTCCCCCCCACGGCCACCACGGGCCTGCCTCTGGCGTGGATCTGCTCCACCACGGACATGGCCTTCTCCAGGAACTGTCCTGCACTGCAGGCCTCACTGGGTTCCAGAACGTCAATCATGTGGTAGGGTATCTGCTGCCGGTTGGCCAGGGGAGGCTTGGCCGTGCCGATGTCCATACGGCGGTAGACCTTCATGGAATCCACGCTCAGGATCTCGCCGCCGAGGACCCCGGCCAAGTCAAAGGCCAGCCTGCCTTTGCCCGAGGCGGTGACACCCAGGATCAGAATCTTGGAGTTCTTCATAATTCCCAGAGAGTTGTCCGGACCGGCTGCTATAATACAACCCCTGGAATAAAAACGCAAAAACGCCGGTTCAAGGATGTGTGCGCAGCCCCAAGACAATGACATCACGTCCCAACTGAAGGATGCGGCCCGGCGGGTCGACGCCAGCCTGGATGGCCTGCTGGAGACCGTCGCCGTTTCGCCCGACCTCAGGGCCCCGATCCTCTATACCCTGGCGTCACCAGGCAAGCGTATCCGGGCGGCACTGGTGCTGTGGTGCTGCGAAGTGGTCGCTGGCCAGGCCAACCGCGAGGCAGAGGCGGTAGCGGCCGCCATTGAGATGGTCCACACCTATTCCCTGGTCCACGACGACCTGCCCGCCATGGACAACGACGACCTGCGGAGGGGCAGGCCTACCTGCCACAAGGCCTTTGACGAGGCCACTGCAGTGCTGACCGGAGATGCCCTGCTGACGATGGCCTTTGAGGTCTTGGCTGACCGAGTCAAAGACCCCGCGTTGTCTGTACGCCTGATTCGTGAGTTGGCCCAGGCCGCGGGCCCGAACGGCATCATTGGTGGCCAATTGGCTGACCTGCGGGCAGAAGAGCGAGGCGGCGACCTCCAGGCCCTTCAGTACATCCACACCCACAAGACGGCCAAGATGTTTCGCTGTGCAACCGTGATGGGCGCCCTATGCGGGGGTGCAGACTCCGCTCAGGAACGGGCCCTGGCAGGCTTCGGCCTGGGTCTGGGCCTGGTCTTCCAGATCACAGATGACATCCTGGACGTCAGCGGCTCCAGCGGACAGCTCGGCAAGACCGCAGGCAAGGACGAGAAGGCCGGCAAACTGACCTACCCGGCACTGGTCGGTCTGGGCGAGTCCAAGCGGATTGCCCAGGAACTCACTGACGGGGCCGTGGCGTCCCTGGACGCGTTCGGGCCAAGGGCTGATCGGCTCCGCCGCCTCGCTGGTGCGCTCGTGAGCCGGGACCGCTAGACAAATGCCCTTGCACCCAAGGCTTTACAGGCTATAATACCGCTTCGTCGAGATATAGGCCGTGTGTAAGGTATCGTTGAGTTGTGACAGGAGTCTGATTACATGGAACCAGTGCAAGAGCTCGCTGTGAGCCTTTTTTCGGATAGCGTGCCCTCATTGGAGGTCATCCGCAGGGCAGCCGACTTTGCCCACTCCAGTGAGGCCCATCTGATGCGGTTTTCTGAAGAGGTCCGCGTGAACGCAGGAAAGACCTCTCCCAAAGACTCCCTGGCTGTGGGTGCAGGGCTTTTCATCATAGGCTGCTACCGGGAGGCGGCAGACCGCCTGACCGGCGCTGTGGACTGCAAGGAGAAGTACCTGTACCTGGCGTATGCCCACAGGGCCGTGGGTCAGTTTGACAAGGCCATCGAGAACCTGACCAAGGCGGCAGCCCTCGGTATCGATGCCTTCACTGCGGCCATGGAGAAGGTCGCCACCTTCAGGATGGCCAAGGACTATGCCGCTGCGGAAAAGGAGCTCGCAGCTTGCTCCAACTATCAGCAGGTCTCTGCCGAGTACCACTTTCAGCGGGGCAGGCTCTTGGAGGCCCAGGGCTTCTACGGCCAGGCGGTCGAGAACTATCAGAAGGCCGTGGGTCTGGCGCCCGATCACCAGCAGGCCCTCTTCCACCTGGCCTATCAACATGACCTGTCAGGGGCTGAGGAGGAGGCGATCGAGTACTACAGGCAGATCGCCACTGGATCACGTGTATCGGTCAGTGCCATGCTGAACCTTGCCGTCCTCTACGAAGACGCGGGTCAGTACGACAAGGCCTCCCAGGCGGTGGACAAGGTCCTGGAGGCATACCCCAATCACGCCCGGGCGCAGCTTTTCAAGAAGGACATCGAGAGCTCCAAGACCATGTACTTCGACGAGGAGAAGGAGCGGTCGCGGACGCAGAAGAATCAGATCCTGGAGACCCCTATCTCCGACTTCGAGTTGTCGGTGCGAAGCCGCAACTGTCTCAAGAAGATGAATATCCGCACGCTCGGCGATCTGCTGCGGATCACCGAATCCGAGCTGCTGTCCTTCAAGAACTTCGGAGAGACGTCGCTGAAGGAGGTCAAGACCATCCTGGAGTCCAAAGGCCTCCACCTGGGCATGGCCCTGGAAGACGGACAGTTCAGCGCCCCCGAAGAGGTCCCCGCGCCAGTTCCGGATGCGGACCAGGGCGTCATGGGCAAGTCCGCGGACGACCTCCAGTTGTCCGTGCGTTCGAGGAAGTGCCTTCAGAAGCTCTCTCTTCGCACAGTCGGGCAATTGACGCGGACCACCGAGGCGGAACTGCTGGGCTGCAAGAACTTCGGGGTCACAAGCCTCAACGAGATCAAACGGGCCTTGGCCAACCTCGGCCTGTCGCTGCGGACCCTCGATTAGGATCGCAGGGCAATAGGACACACCTCTCGTATCATGGGCCTATCCGTTCACAGAGAAAGGCGGCGTGGTGACCACGTCTGGTCAGCGCCCCCCATCTGGTGGCAGATGGTCGCCCTGGGCGGGCTTTGTTGGCTGATGGCCTGGCTCGTGCCTGGTTGTGCACCCAGGCATGGCCATAGCCCCACCCCCCAGATGGACGCACTGCCCCAGTTCTGGGTCAGGGTACTGCTCTCTGCAGCTCGAACCCAGTGCCTTATTGAGGCCTCCTCGGCCTTGACAGTGGCCGGTGTCGGCCAGGCCGCTCCCAGCCAGGTTGAGCAGACGAGGGCCGGACAGACTGCCGACGCACTGGCAGTCAGCGTGCAGTCCGCAGGTCTGAACGTGGGGGGACAGGTCTTTGGACCGGGATGCGAGGTCGAGATCCTGCCCGCTAGACCCTACGTGTTCCGACTGGACGGGACCGCGTTCCGCGGGACCGTTCACCTGGTCTTCGACGGGGAGGGCCGGCAATTCGACGTGATCAACTGGGTCCCTTTGGAGCCCTATTTGGCAGGCGTGGTCGGCGCAGAGATGCCTTCCTATTGGGAGCCCGAGGCCTTGCAGGCCCAGGCCGTCGCGGCCAGGACCTACTGCTGGTCCCTCAAGGAGCGAGTGGCTGCAGGCCGGCACTGGGACATCCGACGAACCGAAGGCCACCAGGTCTATCGAGGCCTGGCTGCTGAGTCGGCCCCGGTCTGGGAGGCAGTCAGGGACACCACCGGTGTCGTCTTGGTGGCACCTGCAGGGCCCAATGGAATCGAGACGGTGTTTCCGTCGTACTACAGCGCGATCTGCGGTGGACATACAGAGTCGGGCACAGGTGTCTTTGGCGATGGCTGCAGCGCCCTGGCGGCTGTAGACTGTCTCTTCTGTGAGGATACGGCACGCAAGGACCACTTCTGTTGGCCGCCGGTCCAATTGGAGAAACGCCGTGCAACCGAGCTGCTCAGCCGGCGCTACGCCTCCCTCAAGGCCCTGGACGCGATCGACCGGATCGAGCCCAGTCGACAGAGCACCTATCCGGGCTTCTCCCGGGTCACGCAGTTCCGTCTCGTTGGATCGAACGGAAAGACCGAGACGGTGCGGGCTGAAGACCTGCGGCTCGTGCTGGATCCCAGTGGACGCAAGATCAGAAGCACGTGCTTTCAGGTCTCGGAAACGGGCGACTCATGGACGTTCGTCGGCGGTCGGGGCTGGGGACATGGGGTGGGGATGTGTCAGACCGGGGCGCAGGGCATGGCCAGACGCGGCTGGGCAGCCGCGGATATCCTTCAACACTACTATCCCGGCTCGCGGTTGGTCAGCCTGTACTGACCGTGCAGGATCTCAGACGATGGCGATGGAAACGAAGAAAGGCTTCTCTCTCCTGCGGACCGATTCACGGTGTGCTGCCAGACGAGGCACGCTGCAGACCCCTCATGGCCTGGTCCAGACGCCGGCCTTCATGCCTATTGGGACTGTCGGCGCAGTCAAGGGCATCCTGCCTGATCAGCTCAGGACCTTGGGGGCGGAGATGATCCTGGCCAATACCTACCACTTTGTCATTCGGCCTGGCGTCGAGGTGGTTGAGAAGGTGGGCGGCCTACATCGCTTCATGGCGTGGGACGGCCCCATCCTGACCGACAGTGGCGGCTACCAGGTCTTCTCACTGGCCTCTCTGACTCGGATCGATGATCGTGGAGTGGAATTCGCCAGCCACGTGGACGGCCGGAGGATATACCTGGATGCGGCCACTGCCACACAGATCCAGAATCGCCTGGGCGCAGACGTCATCATGTGTTTTGACCAGTGCACTCCGCTGCCTGCAGACAAGGCCACGCTCGAGACGGCCATGCGTCGGACAGTCTCGTGGGCGGCCTCCTGTAAACAGGCCCACTGCAATCCAGACCAGATGCTCTTCGGGATCGTGCAGGGAGGGACCGATGCGACAATGAGGGCCGAGTGTGCGAAGGCCCTGGTCGCGATCGATTTCGATGGCTATGCCCTGGGCGGCCTCAGCGTGGGAGAAGGACACGATCTGATGATCCAGACGGTCGAGCACACGGCCCCTCTCCTACCCGTGCCAAAACCCCGCTACCTGATGGGAGTCGGGACGCCAGCCGACATGGTGGCCGCCGTGCGGGCGGGTGTGGACATGTTCGACTGTGTACTGCCGACCCGCAATGGTCGCAACGCCTACGCCTTTACTGGCGACGGCCCCCTTCATCTCCGCAACAGCGTCCACTGCGACTCCACTGCGCCCATCGAGCCCGGCTGCGACTGCTACGCCTGTCGTCATTACACGCGGGCCGCAATCCGGCATTTCTTCAACTGCGGAGAGATGCTTGGCCCCATCCTGGTCTCCATGCACAACATCCGGTTCTACCAGCGTCTGATGGCCCGGATTCGTGCCGCGATAGACCGGGATGAGTTCGCTGCGTGGGCCAGCCAGACCCTGCAGCAACTTCGCGACCAAGGGCCCTAAGTGCATAAAAAAAGAGAGGGACAGCGACCCCCCTGGCTCCCGCCTGGTCTGCCGCCCCCCCTAAGAGAAGAAGGAAGGAGTATTGTGCGTTTATGGTTCTGAGAAACACTGGCTTTCAGTTTTGAGCTTCCACCTAAAATATAGATCACAACTGGCGACCAGCAAAAGAAGACTGCGGGAATTTTTACGTGCGGGGGCGACGTCTCTTCCATGGCAGTATCCAGGCAGAGCCGGAGATGCAGGCCGGACAGAAACGCGGCGGAGCCACCTCCTCCGGTAGCTCCGCCCGAACTCACGACATCATGACAGCCAGAACTCAGAAATCGCTGCCACGTCAGTTGTCAAAAAAGGGCGGGCCGATCCTCCCTTATCGTTCGGTTTTAGGACGCACCGCCCCGTGATATGGCCTTGAAGCCACGTCCACCGATGAGCAATGGCTGTGCCACCTCTGGACTGAGCGAAGGTGACGCCCTGACGCTTGACCTTAATCTATTCTTGAACAGCCACTTACGGGCTACTCCAGGTCTCCATACGCTGGACGCGAGTCAAGGTCACACCCCGGCCGAGTTCCCAAAAGACAACAGGGATTAGGGCAGATATGGGGGCATCTGGAGTTGGGCGAGGCGGGAGGTTGTTGCTTGACTTCGACTTGCGCGATGTATACGAACGGCAACAGGCAGCATGCGGACGGGCAACAGCCTAGGAGGGACCCTGGTACTTGGCTGCAGAATCACGTCCAGCCCACTTACACAGCCACGTCCCGAACACGAGGGCCTTGCCCCTGGGTTGCTGGTCCAGCCTGAAGAGCGTGCTTCTCCGCCAGTTCAGGACTTCCGCGGCCACCAACCCGGCCTGTTGATGGCCCAGTGCAGCCGCAGCCCATTCCCCTGGGTCCGCAGACAGATCATACACCGTGACCTCGCCCAGGGACGCATCATAGACATACTTGAGCGATCCCAAGACAAAGCCCGCCGGACCGTCGTTGGCCCAGCATGAGAAGTAGACCTTTCGATCACCGGGTATCTGCCCCAGGGCGTTCAGACCTGCGAAGCCGCAGTCTTGTATCCGAAAACCGAGCAGGCTGAGCAGCGTTGGGGTCACATCGACGGATGAGACCGGACTGGTGATCCGGCTGCCGGGTACGATGGGAGATGGTCCTCTGATCACCCACGGCACGTGCAGGGCCTCATCAAACCCGATGAGATCATGGCCGAGCCGGCTGTGCTCTCCAAAGGCCTCGCCGTGGTCGCCAATGGCACAGAAGACGGTGCCGTCCGCCAGCCCAAGGTTGGTCAGTTTCCTATCCAGGGCAGCCAGGAACGCATCTGTGTAGGTCAGGGTCTGGCGATAGCGATCCAGGGGCTCCTTGGCCCGATCGCCGAACCACAGGGGAACCTCGTAGGGATCGTGGGTCGCTGAACACATGATGGTCAGCAGGAAAGGCCGGCTGTCAGTCTTCAGCCACTCCTGGACAGGTCCCAGGAGCGAAAACTCGTCGGCCGCCAGATAGCCCAGGTGCGTGTTAGGGTCTGCCAGGTCCTCTCTGGCCCAGAAACTCTGGAACCCCAGATTTCTCGCCAGACTCGGCCTCGACTCGAATCCGCCCTTCGCGGACTGGAACAGGGCCGTCCGGTAGCCCCACTGTCGTGAGAGTATCGTGGCCAGGCTGGCGTATCCATTGAATGAAGGGATCGCCTCCGCCACATCCTGCGATGCGGAGGGGTACTGGCCGGTCAGGACAGCGAACAGGGCCTTGCTGGTGTGCGTCACCGTGGACCTCATGGAAGAGAACTCCACGCCCTGGTGCGCAAGGGTCTTCAGAAAAGGCGTGGCGTCTCGCTGGGGATCGGCCAAGGAGGTGTGCTGGTAGGCAAGTCCCTCAAAGACCACGATCACGATATTGAGACGGCGGGCCCCCGGCCCCTCGCAGAGCTGGACCCGATCCGGGCCCGGAATCCGTCGATCCGCATTCACCAAGTCAACCTTGCTGACCCCTCCGGTACCAGGCATGACCAGACTGGCGACTGCCTTGAGCTGGCTGTTGTGGTGCCACTCCGAGGCGCCAGGCTGCGAAGGCATACGCCGGATCATCGCGCCTCTGGCCGGCATGGCGACACCTGCCACCAGGGCCGTGATTGCGAGCCTCACCACGAATCGTCGGGTGGTCCGATAATGAGGTAGCACCGGACGTACCAAGGCGACACCCACGAAGCACAGGGCCGCCAGGCTGGGCACCAGCAGGCAGATGCTTCCCACCGGATTCTTCAGCCCGTTGATGGCGACGATGGCGGAGATGTTCAGAGGATCGTGGATTAGGGGCAGGATCGCCTGAGGGAACACCTGCGTACCTGTCCGGATCAGCCATCCGGCGTTGACCACCGACCATAGGCAGATCAGGGAGGCCACGACCGTGGCCGTGCGAACCACGCTTCTGCGAGGCCAGAGGAAGCAAGTCAGGGCCAGGACGGCCTCGAAGCCCAACAGGACAGCCACGTCCGCCATGATCCAACTGATGTACTGGTCGGTCATGCCGTACCGCCAAGAATGAAAGAACTTGGCCGCCAGCGTGCCCACCAAGGCCCCTCCCATCAGGACACTACAAGCCCGCGAGACCAGTGCGGACCAGATCTGACGCCGAAGGTCAGGGGCTCCGCCTGTGGCTCGGGTTCTCGTACATGCATCCTGCATGTTCAGAACGATAGCACAAGTTCGCCAGCGTGACAAGTCGGTGGAAGCCAATCCCCTGTTGGATCTTGCATTTCACGGCACCAGGCTATAGAGTGGCGGTGAAGTTGGATCCGATGCTCGAGTTCGGAGAGGTGTCGGAGTGGCTGATCGAGCTGGTTTCGAAAACCAGTGTGCCTTCGGGTACCGTGGGTTCGAATCCCACCCTCTCCGGTATAGACCTGGACAGGGGCTGTGCGCTCGGTATTGTGCAGACGTGATCGGGTGTTTTCGGCCTGGGTGGGATGAGAACACACGGGAGCACGTAGTGCTCTACGTGGGTTCGACGCCCTTGGCGCCACAAGCGACCCGTAGGGCCGCGAAGTGAATCCCACCCTTTCCGTTATCTATGCGGGTGGCATTAGGACAATTCAACGCCGTCGTAGGCGACCTCCAAGGCAACATAGCAAGGATGCGGGTCCTATGGCAGCGGGCGATCGATCAAGGGGCAGAGGTAGTGCTGTTCCCTGAGCTTGCCGTCTGTGGTTATCCACCCGAGGATCTGCTCCACAAGCTCCACTTTCTCACGGACAACCGCCAAGCAGTCGAGCGTCTGGCCGGTTGGTGCGACCGGGGTACGGTTGTGGCGGGCTACGCGGACAGCCTGGACGGCCGAGCCTACAATGGGGCGGCGGTCATCCAGGGTGGCCGGATCACCGGCGTGTACCGAAAGGGGAGACTGCCGAACTACGGGGTCTTCGATGAGTCCAGGTACTTCGAGCCTGGGCCAGTGCCGTTGACGTTCACCCAGGGGGACCTGACCGCGGCACTCACCATCTGCTATGACCTATGGAGCATCGAATGGCTGAAACAGCGGCTTGCGGGCCTTTCGTCGCTGCACTGGATCGCCAACATCTCCGCCTCGCCCTTCGAATTGGGCAAGATTGCCAGGCGGCACGCGGCCATCGCCCGATGTGCCCGGCAGTTCCGGTGTCCTGTGGTGTACTGCAACCTGGTTGGGGGCCAGGACGAGCTTGTCTTTGACGGTAGGAGCGTGACCGCCAGCGCCGATGGCCAGGTCGTTGGACAGGGCCGCGCATTTGACGAGGACCTGGTGATCGTGGAGATCGGCCGCAGGCCTGACGGCCCTGCCCAGATCAGTCTCGTCAGTCCTGGTGCTCCAATCGTGGAAGAGCCCGTCGAAGAGGTGTACCATGCCCTGGTGCTGGGAACTCGCGACTACGTGGTCAAGAACGGCTTTGCCAAGACCCTTATCGGCGTCAGCGGCGGTGTAGACTCGGCGCTGACCGCGGCCATTGCAGTGGAGGCCATAGGCCCTCAGAACGTCATCGCCGTCACCATGCCGTCGCGGTTCAACAGTCCTGAGACCATTGCCGATGCCCGCAATGTAGCCGACAACCTGGGCATCCAACTGCTCACCATTCCCATTGAGCAGATCCTGGCCAGCTTCAGCGACGGTCTGTCGGCCGTGCCTTCCTGGAATGACAAGGGTGTGGCCTATGAGAACCTCCAGGCCCGGATCCGCGGGACCTTGCTGATGTCCCTGAGCAACCAGTACGGAGCCTTGGTTCTGACCACTGGGAACAAGAGTGAGGTGTCAGTCGGGTATTCGACGTTGTACGGGGACACGGCGGGCGGCTTTGCCGTGATCAAGGATGTGCCCAAGACCATGGTCTACCAGCTCGCCCGATTCATCAACCAGCGGGCGGGTCGCGAGGTGATACCCGCAGCCACGATCACGCGGCCTCCCACGGCCGAGCTTCGTCCGAACCAGAAGGATACAGACTCCCTGCCCGAGTATGGCCTGTTGGACTCCATCATCACGGGCTACGTGGAGCAGGACAAGTCGCCTACGGAGCTGATCCAGGCAGGCTTTCCGGAGGCCGTAGTCCGCAGGGTTGTGCGCCTGATCGACTGCAGCGAATACAAGCGGCGTCAGTCACCGCCCGGCGTGCGGGTCACCACCAAGGCCTTTGGCAAGGACCGTCGCCTGCCCATCACGAATCGGTATGATCCGATCAATGGCATAGAAGAAAGAAGAAAGAAGTAAGAAGTAAGAAGTAAGAGGTAAGAGGTAAGGGGTAAGACAAAGGCATGAGGAGGCTTGGATCTCCCTCTTACTTCTTGGCTCTTACTTCTTTTGGTTATGTACTACACCCTCTTCACGACTCGATGGGGCTTCTTCGGCCTGGCCGGCCGCGGGCGGGGCGTCTGTCGAGCCTGCCTGCCTCTCCCCAGCAGCGATGCAGTACGGAGGCAGTTGTTGGCAGACCTGACTCAGGCCAAGGAAGAACCTGCCCTGTTTCGCGACCTCGAACCCAGGATCGTGTCGTATTTCGAAGGTCGGAAGGTCCACCTGCTGGATGTGCCAGTGGATCTAGATGGCCTAGCCGGCTTCACTCAGGCAGTCCTGGAGGCCTGCCGCAAGATCGGGTTCGGCCAGACCGTCACCTATGGCGACCTGGCCCGCACGATAGGTAATCCACACGCCAGCCGGGCGGTGGGCGGTGCGTTGAGTCGAAACCCGATCCCCCTGATCATCCCCTGCCATCGCGTGATCCGCGGCACGGGAGGTCTCGGCGGCTTTTCCGCACCCGGAGGAATGGAATACAAGGACAGGCTGCTGCAACACGAACGCCGCGCCCCGCCGCGCCAAAGGGCCAGCGGTAGCTCGTTCATCGCCCCAAACGGCATGAGGATGTCGGAGGCTCCTGTGATCGACCTGCCTGGCCGGCGTCGCGAAGCGCTGCCATGCAGTCTGGACAGAGCCATTGCCCGGAACTAATCTGCGTCAACTCGGCAGGTGACAGGTCCGCAGCCCCGCAGCATTCGCAGGGCCTGGCCGGCACGGCGACAGCGGTTGCCTCCTTCAGCCGGGCCTCCAGCTCCTCTCTGGCGAGGGTTGCGGCCTCGGCCTTGGCCACGGCGTCATCCACCATCAGGGAGAAGCCCTGCACCTTCTCGAGGAACTGGGCCTGCAGTTCGGCGATCTTGCGGTCCGCCTCCTCCCTGACCTGTCTCTCGGCTGTCTCTCGAAGGGCCTGCTCCCAGGTCGCCAGGGCGATCCTCTCAGCCATCTCGCGGTCGTCGGTCGCGGGCTTGCCTTCAGCGGGCCTCAGGGGCCTGGCCTTGGCCTTGTCTTCGCCGGGCAGTTGCACCTCCCACCACCAGCGTTTCCCGCGTCTTCGGAATCGCCCTGCCAGCGTCACCCTCGGAACAGACTCATCCATGCAGTGTTCTCCGGGACTGGTCGCCTGGGGATATCCTGCGTCGTTCTCCATGGTCTGCGCTTCTTCCATTGTATAGTCCATCCAACATGAGCCGCGATGAGGTTCCTCAGGAGGTATCGGCGATTCCTTGATCCCGATTCACCCAACCCTGACAGCCGCCCGGTCCCCCCGCTTGAGTCCGGCGGGCCTGTGCAGCCCACTCTTGCGTCCTATAATGCAATCACTGTATGCCGGCCTACCGATCAATCTCAAGTCCCGCGTGATCTGTCGCATGCGCCACTCCACCTAAGAGCCTCAAGAGATACCGGCCGCACTGAGTAATGCCGGGCCGCCGGGAAGCCGAAGTGACTGACAGATCTGATTCTATAAGGATGGATGATCATGGGTCAAATGTTCTGCACCCTGGAGCAGGCGGCCGACCGGCTGGGTGTGACCGAACCCGAGGTCAGGGAGATGGTCGCAGGCGGCGCGCTCCGGGAATTTCGAGACGGCACAACCCTGTTGCTGCAGGCTGCCGAGGTCGAGACGCTTGCCACTTCGCGCAGCCCGGCCGAGACAGAACCACCTGCTGCCGAGGCCCAGGCTCCAGCGGCGAAGATGCCGGCAGCACAGACCCGACAGACCAAGTGCAAAAGTCCCAGGCCTGCCAAGGAGCCTTGGGCTTCCGGAGTGTCCCCGCAGGCGGCCCCGGGCCACATCACAGCGGCCAGGAAAAAGGGCGCCAGCCGCAGGTCAGACAGGGCGCCAGCTTCCTCGAAGTCAAAGGACAGCGAGCTGGAGGAGGTCCTCTCTCCCGCAAGCTCGCCGCTGATGGATCAGCCTCTGTATCCTGTGGCGGTTAGCACGCCATGGCCCGGCCTGCAGATGGAGAGGCCTTCTGCCTGGCGGAGACTCTGTACGGGTGTGGCCCAGGACAGGCCGGGAGCGATCCTCTCGCTCTCCCTCGTGCTGGCTGCCATTGTAGCGATCATTGCGGTGGGTGCGTACCTGGTCCTCTGACCCGCCGCCGCTGGGGCTGCAGATCCCATGGAAACCCCGCCAGCGAACGATCCCCTGTTTTCGGTTGATTGTCCTTCAGAGCCGGCCTAGACTGATCTACCGACCATGAAGATCGTCATTGCCCTGGATTCCTTCAAAGGCTCACTCACTGCAGTCCGGGCCTGCACCCTCGTGGCAGAGGCCTTGCGCGGAAGTGCCGGCTGCAGAGTGGATCACCTCGCCCATGGCCGATGGCGGAGAGGGCACGGCTGAGGCCTTGATGGCCGCGGCGAGGGGACGATGGATGCCGGTCCGTGTGACAGGCCCTCTGGAAGACATGCAGGTCGAAGCCGGCTTCGTCTGGCTGGCAGAACAGAGAGCGGCTGTCGTGGAGATGGCGTCTGCCAGCGGCCTACCCCTGCTCGGCCCCATCCAAAGGAACCCACTGGTCACGACCACGTACGGAACCGGCCAGCTCATCAGGGCCGCCCTCCAGCATGGGGCGGAACAGATCGTGCTCGCCATCGGCGGCAGTGCCACGGTCGACGGTGGAGTGGGCGCGGCGATGGCCCTGGGCTGGAGGTTCCTGGATCACAACGGCCAACACGTGCGATTGGGCGGCGGCAGGCTGTCCACGATTCAAAGGATCATTCCCCCTGCCAGCGGCATGGCCGTACCGGTCCGCGTGCTCTGCGACGTCGACAATCCCCTATGCGGTGAGCAAGGGGCGGCCAGGGTATATGGCCCCCAAAAGGGCGCCACCGCCGAGACGGTCGAGATCCTGGAGGCGGGTCTGGCCCACTTGGCGGAGGTGGTCAAGGCCCAGCTTGGATTGGACGTCAGGGACCTCGCAGGCGCGGGCGCAGCCGGAGGCCTCGCAGCAGGCGCAGTGGCCTTCATGGACGGCCGTCTCGTGCCGGGGGTCGACGAGGTCATGGCCCAGAGCCGCCTGCCCCAGAAGTTGGCTGGGGCCGATTGGGTGATCACGGGCGAGGGACGATTCGATAGCCAGTCGCTCAGGGGCAAGGTGGTGTCAGGCGTCACGCGCGCCGCGAGACAGAAAGGAGTGAAGGTCGCGGTCATCGCCGGACAGGTCTGCCTGGCCGTAGCGGACTATCGTGCCGCGGGAGTGGAGACCGCTCTGGCGTGCATGCCTGACGGCCTTTCGCTCGACGAGGCCATGTCACGCAGTGAATCCCTGCTCATCCAGGCTGCGAGGCGATGGGCCCATACCCTCGTCTGACGTGCAAATCAGGCTCGCCCCAGGCCCTGTGAAGCCCGGTTCTCTTCCCTGACAAAGAAGGGGCAGAAAGGGACCCATGCCAGGTTTGTGCTATTTCTTGACGAAGCGTACGTTGTCGAGCCCCTGGAAATCCGAATCCTGCGTCCAAAGGGTGGCATCGTAGGCCCTGGCGGTAACGAGGATCAGGCTATCGGCCATGGGCAGTCTCAACTCTGCACTGATTTTGGCGGCAGTCAGAGCCACGTCGGCCGTGACGTCAATAATCCTACCCTGTTGCATAAGGCCGACCGCCTGGAATGCTGCATCTTGCCCTCGCTGCTGAAGCACCCGCTTGAATACCTCATAGAGGTTGATGGTGGAGACGACGAGATTCTCTGTATCCTCCACAGCCGGGGCAAAGAATTCGGCGTTCCCTGAGTCGGAGAGGTATTCTAGCCAGCCCGAGGAATCCACCAGGTTCATGTCCGATCCTTTTCTCTTGGGACATCGGTCTCGATCCCCTTGAGGAACCCCCTCATCTCCTTGATGGCCCTGACCCGGACGAACTCGATGCGGTCGGAGAACTGAAGGATCTGGAGCTTCTGCCCAGGCTGCAGGTCCAGCTTCTCCCGCACCTCTTTGGGGATCACAACCTGAAACTTCGGTGAAACGGTTACGGTAGCCACAATTAAAGCCCTTACGCCTAATTCTACCAAAAAGTATATCGATCAAATTGTCGTATGTCAACTACTAGATCGATGGCAATATGCCAAAATTGAAATAAGTGCTTGTCCTAGTACATGTGGAGCAGATCAGCCAGGCCATTGCATCCACATGGGCCTGGACGGCCCTGCTATCCGAAGGCTCCTCGAAGCTCTTATTGGGATTCCTCAGGCCCCCTGCGGCGGATGAAAAGGGGGCATCCTTGGATGGGACGTCAGGGACCTCGCAGGTGCAGGCGCTGCCGGAGGCCTCGCAGGTGCAGGCGCGGTGGCCTTCATGAACGGCCGTCTCGTGTCGGAGGTCGATGAGGTCATAGCCCAGAGCCAACGGTCGGATTCGAACCGACAACCCCTGGTTTACAAAACCAGAGCTCTACCATTGAGCTACGTTGGCATAGAGAGTTTATTATACCAGCATACATGGATGGATTCAAGGCCTGCGGTGGGCCTGCCGGAGCGGTGCCGACCCGGGTCACTCCATCTGCTTGGTGTTGAGCTGGATCATGTTGCGCGCGGCGTCGACGACCTTCTCCCGGAGGGCCTCGGGGCTCAAGACCTGCACCTGGTCTCCATAGCCCAGGATCCACCAGGTAATCTCCCCCAGCCCATCCACGCGGAACTCCACGATGGCAGAGCCGTCGTCCTCGCGGGTCACCCTCTGCGTGCTGTGCCACTGGACGGACAAGACCTGATCCACTGCGCCGGGCAGGAACCTCAGTCTGACGTGGTAGAGATGCCCCTCGCACTGGGCCGACCACGCCCTGCCCAGCACCTCCAGCAGGTCAAACCGGCCTTCCTCCACAAAGCACTGCTCCAAAACCTGAAGCTGCAGGATCCGGCTCAGCCGGAGCGGTTCGGTGTGCCGGCCATCGCGTCTCTGGGCAAACAGATACCAGGTCGGGTGGTCGTAGTACAAATGAAGGGGGCAAAGGTCCATTTCTTCGGCAGGCAGATAGACGCCCGGCTGATACCGCACCCGGACGATCCGTTTGGCCAGGATGGCCGAGTGGATTCGGGCAAACCACTGCTCCAGAGTACGGCTGAGACTCGACCCGTAGGTCCGGCTTGACACGTTCCGGATGGCGGTGTCACAGAATCGCCGAACGTCGGCGGCAAGCCCCCCTTCGACCTTCGAGGCGGCCGAGAGGGCCGATCGATGGAAGGGCAGATGCATCGGAGAGCTGGTTCGCCGGGCCAGCAGCATCAGCCCGAGGGCCTCCTCGCGGTTCAGCTCCACGGCCGCGCCTCGCGGCGGCAGGCCCAGCACGTAGGATCGCGTCGCCGCGTCGTAGTGGCAGAGAAAAGACACCCCGATCGCCTGCAATTCCTTGATGTCGCGAAAGACCGTCCGCCGGGAGGTGCCAAACAGCCGTGACAGGTCATCCACCGTATATCGCTTTCCCGCCTGGAGGGTCATCAACATCTGCACTACGCGCTTCAGTCTGGCGGACCTCATGGTCGCACTCCGCTCCACAGTCCATGTCCCGTCAACCATCGTGTCTCGATTGAGACCCACACCTTTCGAAACACTATTATAACCGCTCCGGAACCCTTGTCAAAAGGCTTGATCATTTCAAGTGGGATGCTAGGATGATGGGCAGGATCTGCAGAGGAGTCGTGGCGTGGCGGAAGGAGTTACCCATTCAGCAGGCATCGAGCATTGGCTTGCCCTCATCGGGGCCGACGGCGTGGGCCCGGTGACATTCCGCAGGCTGGTCGACCAGTTCGGATCTGTGGAGGCCGCGATGGGGGCCTCGGCCGGTCAGATGGCCGGCATTGAAGGGATAGGCCCCATGACCGCCGAGCGGATCGCGACATCGCGCGGCCAGGTGGAGGTCCAGCAGGAACTGGCCCTCGCGGACAGGCTGGGCGTCCATGTCATACACCTTGACGATCCACGGTATCCGTCCGCGTTGAAGGTGATCTATGATCCGCCTCCTGTACTCTACGTCAAAGGCCAGATCCGCAGAGAGCATCAGTTGGCGGTTGCCATCGTAGGCAGTCGACACTGCAGCCTGTATGGACAGGAGCAGGCCTCAAGACTGGCTCATCTCCTGTGTGGCGTTGGATTTACGATCGTGTCCGGCATGGCCAGAGGCATCGACACCGCCGCACATCAAGGGGCGCTGAGCGCGGCTGGACAGACCCTGGCCGTCCAAGGATGCGGTCTTGCCAACATCTTTCCACCTGAGAACCAGCGGCTCTTCGAGCTGATCACTCAGGCTGGGGCCTGCATCAGTGAGCTGCCCCTCAGGGCCGAGCCCCTGGCCAGCCACTTCCCCTGCCGCAACCGCATCATCGCAGGCATCAGCATAGCCACCCTTGTGGTGGAGGCAGGACTGAGGTCTGGCGCGATGATCACGGCCCGCTTCGCCCTGGAAAACAACAGGGAGGTCATGGCCGTGCCGGGCCGGGTCGACTCGCCGCAGAGCAAAGGGCCGCATCAGTTGCTCAGGCAGGGAGCCGTCTTGGTGGAATCCCCACAGGATGTCCTCGACGCCCTTGGCCAAATCGGGACCTGCCTGCAGTCTTCGTGGGACACTGCCAGCCAGCAGCCGGCCCCTGACCCAGTGGCGGGCTGCCGTCAGGCCGCGCTCTCGGGCTCGCTCAGCGACGTCGAAAAGGCCGTATGCGAGGCCCTCTCTCCAGAGCCCACACACATAGACCAGATCGTGGCGGCTACGGGGCTCTCTGCAGGACAGGTCTCTGCTGCACTGGTCTGCCTGCAGCTCAAGGGCATGGTCCGGAGCCTGGCGGGCAACCTGTTCATCAGAAGGACCGCCGCAGGCTGGCCTGGCTAGCCTGCCAAGAGAGACCGCAGGCGGCTCCGGCCCCTGGATAGATACACCCTGACCACGCCATCCGAGACCTTCATCACCTCTGCGATGCCGGCCGTGCTTTGATCCTGCCAGTAATAGAGCCGGATGGCCGTGGCCCATGGCCTGGGCAACCGGTCCATGGCGTCCAGGAGCCTTCCCACCTGTTCCCGCCGCTCGGCCCGCTGGGCCGGACATGGGTCCGGACTGGGCCTGATGCTCAGATCCTCGATAGAGGAGTCGGCAACTCCCTGATGGCGCCTGCGTCTGAGACTGCTGATCCCCTGCCTGTAGGCGATGGTCCAGAGCCACGTGCCCAGGGCGCTGACTCCCTTGAATCCTGCGAGCCCTTCGTAGGCCTTGGTGAAGGTCTCGCTGACGACGTCTTCGATCTGGTCAGGCGGGAGCTGAAGCCGATGACAACACTCCAGGACCATCGGTCGATACCGGTCCACGACGTCGCCAAAGGCCTCTGCAGTGCGGGCTATCGGGACAGCCACGGTGCCACCCTCCTCGGATCTCACCCCACCTCGACCAGTCCCCTGCTCATCCATCCTAGGCTCCTGCACAAATATCCCACGGATCTGTAACAACTCCCATCCATGCACGTCTAGTCTTGAAAGGGTACGAGCCGCGTATCCCTGCTGAATCATTGTCCAGCAAGAGATTACGGTCGTGTTACCGCTTTGTTGTTTTGGCGCTACCCTCTACAATGCCGACCAACGTCGGAGAAAGGCCCTCGCATGGATCTTTGGCAGCGACTGAACCGGAATCTGGAGATCTTGGCGCTGATAGGCGTGGCCCTGGTCGGTTCCTGTGTGAACATCGGAGGCGACTGGGATCAGGCGAAGAGCCAAAGGATCGTGGATCTCTCCGCAGCCCTGGAGCCGGACGGGGTCCTTGAGGCGACTACGGCCGATGGGTCGATCACGGTCACCGGTCAAGAGACCTCCACCTGCCAGGGCTCGGCCACGATTACGGCCCATGCCCAGAGCGTGGAAAGGGCGCAGCAACTGGCCGACCAGACGCAGGTCGAGCTGGCGCGGACGGACCGGGGGCTCAGGGTGGTCCCCACGCTGCCTGTGCGCACGGGCCACGAGTGGGTCGAGATCAGCCTCCAGTTGACCGTGCCCCGGCGGACCGGTCTCGATCTGCACAGCAGCGACGGCCACATCCGCGCAGAGGAACTGACCGGCACTGTGAAGGCCCAGACCAGCGACGGATCCATCACAGTCAGACGGATCACGGGATCCGTGGAGCTGCAGACCTCGGACGGCTCCATCCAATGCACGTCCATCGAGGGCCTGAGACTCTATGCCAGAACGTCGGACGGTGGAGTCGAGATCACGGACAGCCATTGCCAACAAGGTGAAATCCATACCAACGATGGCCGCATCGTCTGCGGCCAGGTCGCGATCCCCAGACTGAGCTGCCACGCCTCGGATGGCTCCATTCGGGTCCAGTACACCCAGCAGGCCACTGCCGTCGTGGACGTCGACCTGTCCACGTCAGACGGCTCCATCGAACTGGTGTGCCCTCCGCAGGTGTCGGCGGCCGTGGAGGCCCATGTCGGGGACGGGAGCATCCACTCGGAGCTTCCGATCACGGTGGTCGGCAGGATGGACAAGACGCTCAAGGGAACCGTCGGCAAGGGCGAAGGTCGGATCACTTTGAGAACCCATGACGGATCGATCAGTCTGCGATAGCAGCGGCAGGAAGACGGAACGCTTCAGCGGCATCGGGCGCCGGGCAAGACCCCTGGAGGACAACCCATGACCCCTCAACAGAAGACGCTGGTTTGGATAGGCACGGCATGCCTTTCGCTCATGTGGATGGGATGCTGCATCCACATCAACGGCTCGCAGGCCAAGGCCCAGCGGCAGGACAGCCTCTCGGCTCCCCTCACGCAGGGCTCGACGCTGACAGTCAGGACCGACTTCGGTTCCATCACAGTAAGCGGCGCAGACGTCAACGAGTGCCGCGTCACCGCGGAGGTCACCGCCCACGCGCCCACCGAGCAGGAGGCGCAGCAGATCCTGGACAAGGTCAGGGTCGCGCTGGAGCCGGCAGGCGGAGGGCTCTCCTTGAAGGTGGACAAGCCCTCGTTGGGCGGCAACCGCTCGGTCGGCGCGAGCTTCACCGTCACCGTTCCACGCAAGACCACGCTGGATTGCCACACCTCCTTCGGCGCCATCTCAGTGGAGGACATCTCTGCACAAGTCAAGGCCCATACCAGCTTTGCGGGCGTCACGGCCAGCCGCGTCACCGGCCCCTTGCGGCTGACCACCTCCCACGGCGCGATCCGATGCGATCAGGTCATTTCAGAGAATGTGTTTGCGGAATCGAGTTTCGGCAACATTGACGTGACCTGCACGAGCCCTGAGGCCAATGGGGCAGGGACAGGCTCCGGCACGATCGAGGCCAGGACCTCCTTCGGCTCTATCACCTGTCACCAACTCCAGGCTGGCAAGCTCGTGGCCCACACCAGCTTTGGTGGGGTCCGCGTCGAGTGCCTACCCTCTGCGCCGCCGGACCTGCAGATCGATGCGACCACTTCACACGGCAGCATCACCTGCGCTCTTCCCACAGGGTTTGCAGGCCAGGTGGATCTGCACACCTCCTTTGGCGAGGTCCGGACCGAGCGGTCGATACTTATGCAGGGCAGGCTGTCCAAAGACCACCTCACAGGGACGATCGGCGAGGGCAAGGGCAGACTCCGGCTGAAGACCGAGTTTGGCAGTATTACGGTTAGATAGAAAACAGGAGACAGGAGATGGGAGATAGGAGCCTGTGGCAAGGGCCTCCTGTCTACTGACTACTATCTCCTGTCTCCTGTCTCCCGTCTCCTCATCCGTGAATCAGAATGCAGGACTCAGCCGTGGGGAACAGGGCCGCCAGGCTCTGGGTCCTCACCTCGTACTTCTTGCCTCCTACTTCTTACTTCTTACTTCTTGACCATAGCAGTAAAATACCTGCATGATTGAAAGACAGAAGACCCGATCGGTTATGGTCGGCACAATACAGATCGGCTCGGCTGCCCCTATTGTCGTGCAGTCCATGACCAAGGTCCCCACGACGGATATAGACCGGTGCATCCGGCAGATCAGACAACTGGTAGCAGCCGGGTGCGGACTAGTGCGGCTCGCGGTGCCGAGGCCGGCCGACACCGCAGCCTTTGGCCGGATCGTCCAGAAGGTCAGCGTGCCCCTGGTGGCAGACATCCACTTCAGTCCTGACCGCGCCATTGAGGCCATCGAGGCAGGAGCCGCCAAGATCCGGCTCAACCCGGGTAACCTCAAGACCCGCTCCGATATCCTCCGGATCATCGACGCCGCCAAGAAACACGGAACGGCCATTCGGATCGGCGTCAACGAGGCCAGCATCCGGAATCTGGACCATGACGTGCCGCTTTCCCGGCGGATCAGTCTGATGATCACGGAGATGAAGGGCTACGTCCGGATCTTCGAGAAGCAAGGCTTCGATCAGATCGTCCTCAGCGCCAAGAGCAGCGATCCCCTGCGGACCATAGGCGTCAACCGGGCGATCTCGGAGACCTTCGACTATCCGATCCACCTGGGACTCACCCACGCGGGCCTTCCCGAGGACGCCCGGGTGCCGTCTGCGATTGCCCTGGGCTCGCTCCTGGCTGCAGGTATCGGTGACACGATCCGGGTCAGCGCAGCCGGCGACCCCGTGGTGGAGACCCGGATGGCCTTCGAGATCCTCCAGGCCTTGGGCCTGGCCGAGGCCCGAGGACCTGAACTGATCGTCTGCCCCACCTGTGGCAGGACCGAAGTCAACTTGGTGGGCCTCGCCAAGCACGTCAAGAAGGCACTGGCGCCTGTCCGCAAGCACGTCCGCGTGGCCGTCATGGGCTGCGTCGTGAATGGGCCCGGTGAGGCGGCCGACGCAGACCTCGCCATCTGCGCAGGCAAGGGCAAGGCGTTCCTGTATCGCAACGGCAGGAGGATCGCGGCGGTCACCGAATCCCAGATCCTTGCCGCCGTGTCAAAAGAGATAGACCGGCTATAGAACGTCAGGAGTCTGCCATGGAGTGCAAGAAACAGAAGAACCTCCAGCACTGCAGTTGCACCTACGAGGGATGCAGCAGACAAGGCGTGTGCTGTGAATGTCTCACCTATCACCTGGCCTCCAAACAACTGCCCGGCTGCTGCTTCCCTCCCGCTGCAGAGAAGACCTATGATCGCAGCTTCAAGGCCTTTGCCAAGGCGTGGGGGCTGTGACAGCCAGGGTCTATCACGGGCCAGACTCCCAATTGAAAAGGGCCGCTGCCTTACGGACAGCGGCCCTTGAAGTAACTACACGACTGGCCAAGCCTACTGGGGCGGCATCGGGATGCCGAGTCCGTCACCCACAGGACCCTGTGGAGCCATGGGCGGCACATCGCTCTCCTCTGTCGGCTTGGCGGCAGGCTTGGGCTTGTGCTTCTTGGCGCCCGGGATGGGAATGCCCAGACCGCGAGGCTCCGGATGTCCGCCCTGGTCGCCCAGGGTATGGTCCTCTGCGGCCCACTGGACGCGACGCAGGCTCAGCCCGATCTTTCGGGCCTCGGTGTCGACCTTGAGGATCTTGACCTCGACCTCGTCGCCCGGCTTGACCACGTCCTGAGGCTTCTCGACCTTGTGGTCCGCCAACTCCGAGATATGCAGCAGGCCTTCCAGCTCGGGTTCCAGCTCCACGAACGCCCCGAAGTTGGTCAGCTTGGCAATCTTGCCCTTGATGATGTGGCCGGGGACGTACTTCTCCGGGATGGCGTGGATCCATGGATCCTCGCTCAGTTGCTTGACACCCAGAGAGATCCGCCGCTTCTCTTCGTTGACCTCGAGGACCACGCACTTGATCGGCTGGTCCTTCTGAAGCACCTCGCGAGGATGGCTGTACTTGCGGGTCCAGCTCAGGTCCGAAACGTGGATCATGCCGTCGATACCCGGCTCGATCTCCACGAAGGCCCCGAAGTTGGTCAGGCTGCGGACCACCGCATCGAGGATCGTGCCTGCCGGATACTTCTGGGAGGCGACGCTCCAGGGGTTGGTCTCGGTCTGCTTGAGGCCCAGCGAGATCTCCTGCTTCTCCTTGTTGATGCTGAGCACCACGACCTCGATCTCGTCGCCCAGATTGACCATCTCGCCGGGGTGGTTGAGACGCTTGGTCCAGCTCATCTCGCTGATGTGCACCAGACCCTCGATGCCGTTCTCAAGCCGCACGAACACGCCGTAGTTCATCACGTTGACGACCTTGCCCTTGACGCGGGTGCCGATCGGGTACTTGGTCTCCACGGTGTCCCACGGGCATGCGCTCTTCTGCTTGAGACCCAGCGACACCTTCTCGCTGGCCTTGTCCACGGCGATGACCACGCACTCGATCTCCTGATCGATGCTGACCACCTCGGAGGGATGTGCCACGCGGCCCCAGCTCAGGTCCGAGATATGCAGCAGACCATCCAGCCCACCCAGGTCGACGAACACGCCGAAATCGGCGATGTTCTTGACCACGCCCTTGCGGACCTGGCCGACCTCGAGCTCAGCCAGAAGCTTGTCCTTGCTGGCCTTGCGGTCTTCCTCGATGAGCTTGCGGCGGGAGACCACGATATTGCGGTTCTCCACGTCGATCTTGAGGATCTTGCACTGGACCTCCTTGCCGATGAAGCGACTGATGTCGCCGGGCTTGCGGATGTCCACCTGTGACGCCGGCAGGAATACCGGCACGCCGATATCCACAAGGAGGCCGCCCTTGATCCGGCGGATGACGCGACCGGTGACCGTGTCGCCCTCCTTCTTGGTGTTGATGATGTTCTCCCAGCCGCGAATGGCATCTGCCTTGCGCTTGCTGAGGATGATCAGCCCGCTCTCGGAATCCGTGTCTTCCAGCAGGACTTCGATCTGCCGGCCGGGCACGATCTCGGACGGGTCACTGAACTCGCTGGCCTCGACCACGCCTTCGCTCTTGAGTCCGACTTCCACGATCACGTCGTTGCCGATCTGGCCGGCGATCGTCCCTTTGAGCACTGAGCCGGGGGAGTGAGAGTCCACCTTGCCTTGGAGCATCTCCTCCAACTGCTTGCTCTCTGCCTCACCGAAGAGTTGTTTGATCTGTTCGTCGAGCTTTTCCTCGGTGAGTCCCAACTTGCTGATAATGTTTCTGTCTACCATAAGACCAATCCTACTGCGGCGTCTCAGTGAAAGGTCTGCTGCGCCCCGCATACACGCTGGCAGCCCCTGGTGCGTCACCAGCACCCTGGCTTAAAGGTCATCAAAACCCCGCGCGCGTCCACGCAACGCACGCGCAATCTGCCCGGTCCTTGACCGGCAAACGGATTTTTATATCACAAAGAGGACCCGTCCGCAAGTCCTTGTGCCGGATTTCTTTATGCCCGCTGACCCCTACAGCGACGTCCCAAATTGGCCCATCAGCGCAGCCAGCCTCCCAAAGTCCGGGTCGCGTTCGACCAAAGGACGAGGGTCCAGGCCGTAGACGCCGGTGGTCTCCTCAAACGGGACCTTATTGGGGTTGACGTAGAAGATCCCCAAAGGCCACGGGCCGGCCTCCGTGGCCTTTTGGAAGGCGGCCTGGCGGTCTGTCGGATCGTGAGAGTCGTCCAGGTAATAGACGTTGTCCTTGAACCACTGGAAGGTGTTGACCTTGTTGAACGAGAAACACGGCTGAAACACGTCCACCAGGGCATAGCCCTTGTGTTGGAGGGCGCGTTTGAGGATCTCCGTCGTGCGGTCCACGTCCCCCGAGAAGGCCCTGCCCACGAACCCCGCGTCCAGGGCTATGGCCACGGCCAGTGGGTTGAACGGCTCCATGGACACACCGGCCACCTGAACGGGCGTCTTGAATCCCCTTTGGCTGGTGGGCGAGGCCTGGCCCTTGGTCAGGCCGTAGACCATGTTGTTGTGCACCACGTTGGTGATGTTCGGATTGCGCCGGATGGTATGCACAAAGTGGTTGCCGCCCTCCCCATACATGTCCCCATCCCCGCTGATGGCAATGACCGTCAGGTTGGGATTGGCGGCCTTGATGGCCGTGGCCGGTGATAGGGCCCGGCCGTGCAGGCCATTGAACACGTGCGCCCGGATGTAATGGGGAATCTTGGCAGCCTGTCCGATGCCCGACACCAGCACGACTTCTCTGGGGTCCAGGGCCAGATCTGCAAGGGCCGCCATCACCGCCTTTCGGATCTGAAAGTTGCCGCAGCCTGGACACCAGGCCACATCGATCTTTCCTGCATCAAAGGCTTCGATTCCCATGGAGACCTCTCAGGTCAGGTGTTCCCCCAGCCTCGCGACAACGTCCTCTACCGTGAAGGGCAGGCCGTCATAGCGCAGAACCGTCCGCTCGATGGCGATCCCCGTGGCACATTGGATAAGCCTGCCGAACTGGCCCGTCGCGTTGCCCTCCAGGAGGATCGTCCGTCTGGCCTTCCGGAGGACCGTGGAGGCGTCTGCATGCAGCGGATACACCTGGTGAAAGTGGAGCACTGCGGTGTCCTTTCTACCCAGAACGGACAGGGCCTCCCGGGCGATCTCCAGGGTCGATCCCCAACACACGATCAGGTTCCTGTATCGCTTCGGACCGACCAGCGAGGGGGCCATGGCTGCCTCGCTGATGGCGGGCCTCTTCTTGTGCAGACGCTTCTCAACCATCCGGACCCGAAGGTCCAGATCCTCCGTGATGTGCCCTTGCTCGTCGTGCTCGTCGCTGTCCACGACGACCAGGCCGTCACCCCATCCCGGCACCGCCCTGGGAGAGACACCCTCCGCGGTCAGGACGTAGCGACTGTAGCCAGGAGCAGACCTGACGATGTGTTTCACTGGAGCGGCCCTGGGGACTTCAAAGGGCTCGACGTTGTAGTATGTGTCAATCAGATACTGGTCCGTCAGCACGAAGACCGGTATCTGCAACCGATCCGCCAGTGCGAAGGCCTGTTGGGCGCACACGAAGGCCTGGTGCAGGTTGCCCGGGGCGAGAAGTATCCTCGGGAACTCACCGTGCCCGGCGTAGAGAGCCAGATCGAGGTCCGCCTGCTCCGTACGGGTCGGAAGGCCCGTGGCAGGACCGGGTCTCTGGGCCAGGTGCACGACGATGGGACTCTCCAGCATCCCGGCGAGACTCAGGCCCTCGGTCATCAGAGCGAATCCGCCTCCTGAGGTGGTCACCATCGCCCTGGCTCCGGCGTACCATGCGCCGATGGCCATGTTCATCGCCGCGATCTCGTCCTCCGCCTGTTCCGCAATGACCCCAAACTCCCGTGCGTGCCTGGCCAGGAATGTCAGGACCGGCGTGGAGGGCGACATGGGATACGAGGAGATGAAGTTGCAGCCACCGGCCAAAGCACCCAGGCCCACAGCCTCGCCACCGCTCAAGACCAGGTGATTCCTCACACGGACGTCGGCCCTGACGCGCGCGACTTCGTGCTTCCCTGCCAGGCCGTGGGCGTATTCATACCCGGCACTGGCCGCCTTCAGGTTACCCTCGACGATCCGAACATCCTTGGAGCTGAATTGGCGTGTGACCACCTTGTGCACGAAGTCCAGGTCGATGCCCACCAGGGCGGCGATGGCACCCACCGCCACAATATTGGAGAAGAGCTTGTTGCCGATCTGCGTGGCCATGGACGTCAGAGGGACATCCAACAGCGTACAGCCCGATCCCTCGAAATCCTGGCCCACGCTCTGGGCCTCGGCCAGGACGAGGGTCTGCTGTGACAGGCGCCGCGCCAGATGCCGGCGGACCCCGCTGTCCAGGGCCACGAGCAGGTCGATCCGATCCACGGGAGCAGCTACCGGCCTGCTGGCAATACGGATGGAGGTGGCGTTCATCCCGCCGCGGATGCGGGACATGTACTCCTTGGTGGCGAACACGTGCAGGCCGGCCCCGGCCGCCGCCCTGGTCAGCAGGGACTCCACGGTCTGTACGCCCTGGCCCGCCTGGCCCGCCAACACGATGGAGAGGTCTGGAGGACTGTCCGTCTTCATGGCCGGATTCCCACGCATCGGTGACCGCGTTCAACTCTATGACTTGCCCATGCTAGGGCCACGGGCAGACCCTGTCAAGGGAGTAGTCGAGCAGTGCCTGAGGGTGAGGAGGGGGACATCGGTTTGAGATAACGGACGAAGAAGTCCTGCATCCGCCGCTGACCGTAGGCGCCACCCATGCCGTGGCCTGCGCCAGGCACCACCAGAAGGTCGAAATCCTTGTCCGCCCTGATCAGGGCGTCGGCAAAACGCAGCGTGGATTCGGGCGGCACGTTGTTGTCCAACTCACCGACAATCAGCAGAAGTCCTCCCTGGAGCCGACCGGCGTTCTCGATATTGGAGCTCTCTGCATACTCCGGTCCCACGGGGTAGCCCATCCATTGTTCATTCCAGGAGGCCTTGTCCATGCGGTTGTCGTGGCAACCACAGGCCGCCACTGCCACTTTGTAGAACTCCGGAAAGAAGAGCACTGCGCCGGCTGCATTCTGGCCGCCCGCAGACACGCCGTATACGCCAAGCCGGCTGAGGTCATACCAGGGGTACTTGCGGGCGGCTGCCTGGTGCCAGAGGACGCGATCCGGAAGGCCCGCGTCCTTGAGGTTCCTCCAGCACACGTCGTGGAAGGCCTTGGCACGGTTGGCGGTCCCCATGCCGTCCATCTGAACGACGACAAAGCCCAGGTCCGTGAGGGAGGAGAACAGGCGAGAGGGCCTGAAGCCCTTGGGCACGTAGGAATCGTGCGGTCCCGCGTAGATGGACTCGATCACAGGGTACTTCTTGTCAGGATTGAAGTCCGCAGGCCTAGCGATCACGCCCCAGATGTCGGTGACACCATCGCGGCCCTTGGCCACAAAGACCTCGGGCGGCCTCCATCCGCTCGCCTCCAACTCGTGGAGGTCCGCGATCTCGAGGGGACAGACGAGCGAGCCATCCGAGACCCTCCGCAGCTCATGCACGGGTGCGGCGTCCGACCGGGAGTAGGTGTCGATGAGGAACCTCCGGTCCGGCGAGTACTGGACCGAATGCGTGCCGTTGCCCCCGGTCAGGGCCACCAGATGCGTGCCGTCGAAGTTCACCCGGTAATAGTGGATCAGATAGGGATCCTGGTCCGGGTTCCTGCCACTGGCCCTGAACCAGACCTGACGAGCGGTCTCATCGACACGGTCGATGCCCCGCACCACCCAGGGCCCCAGGGTGATCGGTGTGACAATCCCCTGCTCCACATCGATAAGGTACAGGTGTTTCCAGCCGTCACGCTCAGAAAGATGCAGGATCTCCCCGTTGCCGGCTGTGTAGTAGATGAAGGAGTCGTAGGTCGTGTTGATGAAGGTCCTGGACTGCTCGTCGTAGATCGTCCGCGTCCCGGCGGTCTGGCTGTCGACCTCGATGATCCTGAACCTCTGATGGCCTCGGTCGGTCCTGTGGAACAGGAATCTCCGTCCGTCCGTTCTCCACCGCAGCTTGGGCGGGCCATAGAAGTCGATCGGGTCCGCCTCCACCTTCGCCGCTTTGCGCAGTGCCGGGTCGAAGATCCACAGCTCATAGCGGGTGTACCTGTCTCCCGGCACAGGATACAGACGGGTGTGCACGACCGCCCTGCCACCTGCCCTAGGCGAGGATTCGATGACCGACACAGGCCTGGGCTCGCCCGGGACGATCCGGCAGGCCACGAGGGTCTTGGAGTCGGGAGACCAGGAGAGCATCCCATAGGAGTCCCCTGCCACGCCGTCGCTGCTCAACTGCACCTGCTGGCCATCCCTGGAGCGAACCACCACGTTGTGGTCCTTGATCGACGCGGTCCAGCGACCGTCAGGCGAGTTGCTGTCTTCATACAAAGGAGGATCGTAAGCCAGATTCGTTCCGTCGGCGATGGTCTCAGGGGTGATCTCCTCAAAGGAAGGCCTGGAGCCGGGCGCGGGATTGTCCGCGGCAAGGGACTCGACACCCGCGGGCCCGCAGCGGTACTCCGCCAGGTCGCACTGCCACACGGTGTCACCGACCTTGAACCGGACCGCCTTGTCCACCTCGATTAACTCGACGGCCTCGAAGGGCAGCCGATCAGACCTGACCTCAGCGCCTGAGGCCGCGGACAGGCCAGAGGCCAGCCGGCCGTGATCAAAGGCCGGCCTGCGAGAGCCCTGGACACAGTCGACCACGATGAACTCCCGGCCGCCTCCACTCAGGTCGTTGCGGTACCAGAAGCGGGTACTGCCTGCAAACCAATGGGGCGTGATCCGATCCTTGTACACACCCCGGGCCGGTCGGCCGGGCCGCGGCCCCTGCCCCGCCACCTCTGCGGGATCCAAAGCCATGGCCGTACAGGCCAGGACCCACAGCACCATGAAGCAATTGCGACCCATAGAGTCCCCAAACAGGAAGACATGCCGGACCACTGAGCCGGCTGTCTTCCTTCTTCTGAGTTCTATCTGTACGGCTTGTACCGCCAATCGACCTGTGTCTCGTAGGCCATGGTCTCATTGACCAGGGCAAACAGGCCAGGGTCGTATTCGGCGAGCTTCTCACGGGTGTTGATCGGATGCGATGCATTGATGGGCGTCTCGTCCTGGCCAAGGGCATCGAAGTAGGCGAGCACGCCCTCGGTCCAGTAGGCGGCACGGCCGGCCGTCGCGCCCGTGGCCTTCCACTTGCCCGCGGCCATGGCCTGCTCATACAGGTCCTTGAGCTTGGCATCGAACCGCTCGTCCAGACGCTGGAGCCGCAATTCGTACTGCTGCCTGGCCTGGAAGTTCGGGTCGACGGGCCGGGTGCCCGTGACCTGATACATGGCGTCGGCAAACACGCGGATGACCTGGTTTGCGCCGACGTAGGGACCCTGGGGGTCCACCAGCACGTTCTCCTCGCCCACGGCCAGCAACTTCAGGCTGGGCGTGTACGTCAGGTAGCGGGACAGGACGTCTGCCGCGTTGGGGTCCTTGATCGCCGCAACCTCAGGCAGGTCGCTGATGTGTTCTTTGGGCCCCAACACCACCAGTTTGACGCCGTCCGCGATCAGGGCCTTCAGGATATCGTGACGATAGGCGAACATCTTGCGGATCGTGTCATTGGCCTTGAGCATTGCCTCGTCGCTCACCTGGCGTCCGACCACCGGGAACTCCCTGGCCAGGGTGAACTTGGTGTAGTAGGGATCGATCTTGAATTGGGCGGGCGGAGGCGTGACGTTGGGGAGCTTCTGCAGCCAGGAGTATCGCCAGTCCTGGGACGGGCTCAGGTTGAAGGTCGTCCTGCACAGGTCGTAACCGACAGGGTCATAGGCCTTGAGCTGCTCGCGGCGGCCGATGGGCCCGTGATTCCAATTGTTGACGCGATTGTTGTCGAAGTAGTCCTGGGCGATCTCCGCCCAGTACTCCGCGGCATTGGAGCCCGCGTACGTGACCGCAAAGAGCCCTTTGTCCACGGCGTTCCCATAGGCGGCCCTGAGCCTCGTCCTCCAGGTCGGGTCCATCCTGCCCAAGGTGCTGTCGATGGCATGGCAGAACTCGTGGACGCCGATGCTCTCGTCATCGTACCGGTCGACCGGAAGGCTGAGCAGGTTCTCCTCGCCGAAGCTGGTCGGATAACCGCCCGTGCCGCGGACCCTCTCGTTCAGGTACGCAGGGTTGCGGCTGTTGCGGTACTCGGGCATGTCTGTATAGACCTGATCCTTGCCGATGATGATCAGGTACATCCTCTGGTCGACCATGGCCTTGACGATGTCCGGCCTGCCTGCCAGGACATGCGTCACGATATCGTAGGTCCGCTGCAGGGCCACGTCCGACACCTGTGCCGCGGCCACGACGGGCATGCCTCTGACGTCGATGTACTTCTTGTAGAATGCCCGGGCCGCAGACCGGTCCCGCTCCGGGACTTTCTGGAAGAAGGAGTCGGGTGGTGCCGTCACGGCCGGGGCAGCCGCGATAGGGGCTGCGGCGGTGCTGCGGGCCTGCGGGGTGGAGTTGCAGCCGGCAAGGAGGACGCCCGTCAAGGCAAGCACGACAGTGAGGGGGTTCTGTTTGGCTGGTCTGATCCGCATGGTCATTCTCCAAGAAAATGCCAATCCTGATGCCCGTGTCACGGAAGAACAGCTTATTGTGGCGGGCCATGTGCGTTCTGTCTTGACCTTTTTTCGAGTTGCCGCTCACATTCCGGCATAGTGCGAATAGGAGTTGCGGGTTGCGAGACAGACTCTCAGGGACGTTTGAGCTGCCGGGCCACGTCGGCGAGCCACTCGTCACGGATGACCGCATAGGGTCTGAACTTCTCAAGGCCGCCCTGCTCCTGGCTATACAGGATCGCGCGGTGGAAGCCCAGTTGGTTGGCTATTGGAGAGTCGATCAGGTTGCTTGAGTCGGCCGCGCTCATCTGGAACAGGACGCGGGTGTCGAATTCCCTGAGGGTTTGGCGGTCAATGACCCGTTCCACGGAGGCCAGGGTATCGGCCCACGCCAGGACGTGCACGCCCACGCTGGGACCTGCGCGAAGCAGATCAGCCAGGCCGGCACTGGGCGAGGCCTTCGCCCCTTCATCGGCGGCAAACCCAAAGGCATCCTCGGACCGGCGAAGGATGGGGTATCGCTGAAGGGCGTAGAGGAGCACGACCCAGGTCTGCGCCTTGAGGTCGTCCGCCTGCACCCGCCGGTCGACCTCTGCTGTCAGGCCCGCGATCTCGTCGGGCACCTCGCGGAAGCCGACCCTTCGGACCGGTCGATCCAGCACTTCCGTGACTCGCCTGAGCAGTCCCGCCGGCTGCGAGTCCGCCGGGCTGCCGTCAAAGACCACGAACTGAACGTGGTCCTTGGCGAGCTGCGCGGCCAGGCTGATCAGCCCCGCTGCCATCAGGTCCATCGCCAGGTCCTCGCGCTGGCCCACGATCAGGACATTCGCACCGCTCTGGCGTCTGAGGACGGCGGCAGTGGGCCCGCTGATGGCCACGGGACTGCCCAGCCAGACCTGCGGCGGATCGGCCTCGGACAGGACGCGGTGGCCGGCCAGGACTGCGGCCAGGACCGGGTTGTCCGCCACGTCCGCCGGCGCATTTCCCTCAAACACGACCAGGGTCCCAGCGCCCTTTGCCCTGTCGGCCGCACGGCTGGAGAGCTGGCTGAGGTACCGATCGCGGACCGCGTCCGACAGCCAGGCAGTCTGGAACGGGCTGTTGCCCACGACCAGGCCGCCGGCGTCGTTGTAGATCGCCTCGCCTGGCCGTGACAGCCGTCGGGCCGCCACGTTCTCGTCGTCGAGGATCAACTGCGAGTCTGCCTCAGAGCACTGCAGGGCGATGCGGACGGCCATCTGGCCCATGGTGCTGCGGGCCAGGCCGAACGCGCCGCCCAGGGTCTGGGAACCCGAGGATCACGTGGATGCCGAACGCGCGGCCCTGGCGGACCAGCTGCTCCAAGGCCGATGGCCGCGTCCTGGGCGAGCTTGTCGTCTTCGCCGAAGAAGACCTGGAACTCGTCCACGATCAGGACCGTCCGCGGGAGGGTCTTGCCCGTGGCCTCGCGATAGGCGGCGATGTCCTGCACGCCCGCCGGCCGGAACAGCTCGCCCCGCCGGGTCATCTCCGCGTCCAGCCGCTGCAGGATGCTCAGGCCGAACTCGCGGTCGCTCTCGATGGCGACCGCCCGGGCATGCGGCAGTCGATGCGTGGCGTAGGTCTTGAACTCCACGCCTTTCTTGAAGTCGATCAGGTAAAGCTCCACCTCGTCCGGGCTGTACCACAGGGCCAGGTTCGTGATGATCACGTGGAGAAGCGTGGACTTGCCCGATCCGGTCTTGCCTGCGATCAGCATGTGCTGGGCAACGCCGCGTCCCAGACTGATGACCTGCGAGCGCGTCGCGCCCGTGTGGCCGATGGGCACCCTCAGGTCGTGGCGGCTGTCGAGTGACCAGGTCTGTGACTCGGTCGGGCGCGATGTTCTCGAAGGGCACCTCCACGCGGGCTGCATCCAGGCTGGCCTTGCCCACGGACGTGCATGATCCGGGTGAGCACCTTCTCCGAAGGAGGCCGGTCCAGGACCAGGTGGAAGGGACGCATCGCAGGTTCCTGGCAGACGAACCGGCTGGCAGAGGCGGGCCCCGGCTCATGGACCAGGTAGACGCCTGCTGCAGCAAGGTCCTTGAGGTCAAGGCCTGCAGGCAGGTCCTGCCGGCTGTCGTAGGCAATCAGGGTGTGAACGCCGCATCGCGGACCACTGTGCACGATACTGGCCAGGCGCCTGGCGGACTCTTCGTTGAAGTGACTGGGGAAGTCCGCGACAACCAGGAATCGATAGGGTTCGGCGAGCGGGCCGGCCTGCTGGTTGTACTGCTCGATGGTCTCGAACTCATTGCGGAGGTACTTCTGGATGACGTCCTCCATGTGGTTGGTCAGATCCTCCAGTTGCTGCTGGATCTCTGCAACCTCGGTCCAGATCCGTCCGCCGACCAGGGACTCCCGATAGTCACCCGCGTGCATGAACCCGGCGAAGCTCTCGCCCAACCCCACGGGGTCCACCAAGGTAAACCGGGCCCGCCCGGGTGGCAGCGCGGCAAACAGCCTGACCATGACTGCCCGCAGACCTTCGATGGCGGCAGATCGGCCCTCCCGCTGGTGCTGGATGAGCAGCGAGCCGCGGCCAGGCAGAGTCAGCACTGAGGGCAGGTCGATGGCCTTGCGGCCTGAGGGCCAGGGTCCGGCGTAGGCGCGGACAGCAGGCGCAAGTGCCGCCAGATCCACCTGCCAGCAGCCGTATCGCACCACTGCAGGCGTCCGGCTCGCCGAGGCGAGCGGCTCTTCCAGGCCGTCCAGGTCGCCTGTGGCCCTGACATCCAGGTCGGCGGTGGCCTTGAGCATGAGGTCAATCCTGGAAAATGCCTTGTCCCAGCGGTCATGCAGGGCCTGGAGTGCCTGACGATGGTCTTGCTCGGCCTTGGCCATCGCCTGGTCACGCCTCTGCAACAGGTCTGTCCTCTCCTCCTTGATCCAGGCATCCAGTTTGGAGCGATCCTGCTCGTACTGGCGTTGGGCCTCCTTCAGGTCCGCGTCCCTCCGGTGGATCAGCCGGTCGGTGGACTCCTTGTGTCCCTGTTCGATCGCTGCCAGGGCTGTCTGTCGCTGCTTCAGGATCTGGGACTCCGAGGCCTCAAAGGCCTGGCGGACCCTGCGAAGCTCTGCCTTGCCCTGGTCCAGCAGGTTGCCGAATCGCTGCTCCATACGACGCTGGGCCTCGCTGTGCTGCTGCTCCAAGGCAGCCACCGCCCGAACCAGGGCAGACTGAAAGGCCTTGTACTCGCGGCGGATCTGGCGCCTGCTCCGCTTCCACAGACTCCACCCTGCCAGCCCCAGGCCAGCCCAGGTCACAAGGACCGCGACAGGACCCGTTAGCCAGAGAGACGGCAGCCCTGCCGGACCGAGCCCGTATAGAAGAGCCAGGCCGGCCAGCACGGCCACCGTCACTGCTGACGTGATCACGACGGGCCACAGATGGGTAAATACTCGGGCACTCATGAGATGCTGCATCGCCTGCAGGCGCTCTTGGGCCGAGGCCTCTTGGGCACGGCGAACCCTGCCGGGCCGGGCCTGAGAAGGGTCTGTCTCGGGCTGCGGATCGTCCCAGGCTGGGACCTCCTGGCGGTAGAGGCCGAGCAATGCGTCCGCCTCCTGCCGCAAGCCGTCGAGACGCCGGCGGTCAGCCTGCACTGCAGACTGGGCAAGTCTCCGCTTCTGCTTGGCCTTCTCCAGGACGCCCTCCACCAGGAACTCCGCCTCCATCACCTGGTCTTTGTGCTGCTGTAGTGCCCGGTGGTGTCGTTCGGCAAAGAGCCGCATGGTCTCCTGGCGCTTCTGCTCAGCCTGGGCATTGAGGGATTGCACCTGCACGTTGAAGTGGGTGACGATGGTCTTGGTCTCAGTCTGGTGTCTGCGTTCAATCTGGTCTGACTGAGGCCGGAAGTTGACCTCGAGCTCCCGCTGGTCGCCCTGGAACTGCCCTTCGACGTCCTTCCTGGCTGCCTCGTACTGAGACTCGATCAGAGACTCGACAGGACCCACCTGCTCGGCTGAGAGCCTCAGGAGGTCCTGCAGGGCCAGGCGTTGCAGCCCCGCATAGTCGCCATTGGCTATGGCCGGCCCATCGGCAAGATAGTCCTGAAGACCTTCGTTCATGCGCCGGCTTCCCCCTGCTGCTCACAGTCCTGATGGGCCCTGTGCATGGCCATCTGGGCCCGATCCATGGCCAATGTCGCGGCCCTGGCCTCAGATTCCAGCAGGGCGATGTACCGGGCCTCGAAGGCTAGACTGTTCTCGTCTCGCCAGGTCTCCTTGAGATCCTGCCAATCCGCCAACAGTTGCTTGGCAGCCAATGCCAGTCTTTCGTGACCCCGAACTGCGCTCATCCCGTCGCCTCGTCGGCGACACAGTCAAATGGTTGAGTAGTTGGATTGTTGAATGGGAACCACGGAGCCTTCTGCCCATGCAAGGCCCTACCGCCCAATGGACCTTTCACCCATTTGACCATCTAACCATCTAGCCTTTCAACGATTTGTCCCGTTTGACCATCAACCAGTTTCCTTCTCCAGCTCCTCCGGGGAAGGCCACAGAACTCCCTGCTTGGGGGGCTGTGCTGCCGGGCCTGGCGCCTCGGGAGGGGCAAGGGCCACGTAGGCTTCCAGGGAGTCCACCATTCGATCCAGGGCCGCCATGGCCTTGGGGACCTCCGCCTGGACCGCGCCCGACAACCCCTTGACCCGACCCTTGTAGTCATTGAGGTCCCGATCCATCTGCGTGATCCAGAACTTCACCCTGGCAAACCTGTGCTCAGCCTCCCTCAAACCCTGCTCAGCAATCCTCATGGCCTTCTTCTCGTCCACACATGAACTGGGTGTCCCCTGGACGGAGAGTTCGAACAGCTTGCGCTGATTGAGGGTCTGCTTGGCCCGGGTGTATACATCTGCCTTGTCCCTAACCCGGCCTTTCCAATAGGGATAGCAGTCATGCTGCAGCCAGGTCTGGGTCTGCCGGATCTCCATGTCGACCTCTTCGAGGGCGATTGACGCGACCTGGGCGAACTGGCACAGGGACGCCCTGAACTTCCTGAGGGCCGCGATAGAATCCACTCGGGCGAACTGGCTCATGTATCCCCCAGCCCTTAACGCTGTTGCAGGTAGTCCTCGATGTGGCGAGCCTTGTTCATCAGAAACGTCACGTGTTGGCCGGAGGTCTCCAGGAAGCGGGCCAACATCTTGGTGGTCTGCTCGAACTCCTGTGTGAACCGTCGCTGTTCCTGGTCGTTCCAGGTCCGCTCCAAGGCCACCATCCGGCTACGTAGTCCGTTGAGAAGGTCTTCCAGCTCGCCATTGAACCGGCCAAGGTCCCTCGCAAATCGTCGGAGCTCCGCGGGGTCGACATTCGCTCTGGCCATGATGGTCTCCGTCCTTGTGCGTACGCTTGGGCCTGTGGAACGAGTCCAGACCGATAAGGCCGCCGTGACAATACTATCATTGTAGCGATTTCCGGCACGTATATCCAGCCTGCATTCGTCGCACATCGCCTTCGGATGACCGCGCCCCACCGCCCCCTCTGCCTGCCTGCATCCAGGATGGCGCCAGGTCTGATAAAAGGCTGTTGCACAGAGGTGCCCAGTGTGATAGAAATAGGTGATGCTATTGCGCGGGTCTCAGCGACCTGGCCTGGAGCCAAGCAGACAGGCCAATGAGGTAGGGATCGACTGTCGCTGAAATCTCTGTCCCGCGTTCGGAGGCCCTGCATGGGATCTTGCTTGGCTACAAGCAGAAAAGGGTGTGCACCAGTAGGTCACGTCGTGAATGCATCGAGACGCATCTGTCTTTGCAGGATTCCCAAGCTCATTGCCGAAATATAGAGAAATAAGGAAACTCAACCCCCTCATTCTGTGTTGAAACAGGGGGCCTAAGTAGGGCTTTGGCTTGTTGCCGGAGCACGTTCACATTGGCGTCTCTTGAAGGAGGACAGTCATGTGCAGGAAGATGGTTTTCTTGATCACCGTGGCACTGGTCTTGGGCTGGTCTGCCGGCAGCGCCATGGCCGCCCTAATGGCCTACTACCCCTTTAGTGAAGGCCAGGGCACCACCACCGTCAACGCCACCGGCAAGGGCAACGACGGAACCTTCAATGGCGCCGTGGAGTGGGTTGCCGGCTACAAGAACGGGGCCGTACGTTTCGACACGGCTGGGGAGAGGATCGTGATTGGTCCGATCGATCCCTCGGCAGGCACCAATGCGATGACGCTGGCCGCGTGGATCAAGTGGGAGGGCAGCGGAAGCGCCACCGCGCACCAGGGCATCGTCGGCAAGCGCCTTGGCTGGCCTTCTGACGGCGGCACCATCAAGTGGTTCTGGCAGACCACTCCAACCGGCGACCTCCTCCTTCGAGCCGATTACAATGGAGGGGGCACGAGTTTCGGGTGGGGTAACGGGGTCATCGCCTCTTACGCGAATCAGTGGGTTCACGTGGCCGTCACCTGGGCCGCGGGCACCGGTATAGAGTACGTCAACGGCAAGCAAGTGGCAACGGGGAGCGTCACCTTCAGAGATTCCGCGAACGCCACCCCGGTGGCAATCGGTTGCACGGATTCCACCAATACCGAAAGCTTCGTCGGCGTCATCGACGAGGTGCAGATCTACGATGCGGCCTTGACGCCCGAGGAACTGCAACTGGCGATGACGTCCGAGTTCGCGAGCACCAAGAGCTCGTCGCCTTCTCCCTCGACCGGTGGGACGGACGTCCCGCGCGACGTGGTCCTCTCCTGGTCGCCGGGCCAGTATGCGGCGACGCATGACGTGTATTTCGGAACCCGCTTCGACGACGTCAACCTGGCCACCCGGGACAATCCCACGGGCGTGATGGCCAGCCAGGGCCAGACGGCCACCGCCTACGACCCGTCGGGGCTATTGGCGTTCAGCCAGACCTACTACTGGCGGGTCGATGAGGTCAATGCTGCACCCGACTCTTCCATACACAAAGGGCCCACCTGGCTCTTCACGGTAGAGCCTGTGGCCTATCCGGTCCAACCGGTCAAGGCCACGGCGTCCAGCTCGCAGGCCGCGGCCATGGGACCTGACAAGACGATCGGTGGCATAGGCCTCGATGCGAGCGACCAGCACTCGATCTCCACGACCCAGATGTGGATCAGCAAGAAGGGCTCGGGACCCATCTGGATCCAGTACGAGTTCGATACCGCCTACAAGCTCTACCAGATGTGGGTGTGGAACTCCAACCAAGCCATCGAGAGCATCGTCGGCTTTGGAGCCAAGGACGTCACGATCCAGACCTCCCTGGACGGGACCACCTGGACGGATGTACCCAACGTCCCCGAGTTCGCCCAGGCCACCGGTGAGCCGAACTACGTTCACAACACCGAGGTGGACCTCGGCGGCGCATTCGCCAAGTTCGTCAAGCTGACCATCAATTTCAATTGGGCGGACGCCAAGACCCAGGCCAGCCTCAGCGAGGTCCGGTTCTTCCAGATGCCCATGCTGGCCAGGGAGCCTCAGCCCGCCTCGGGCAGCGTGGATGTGGCCCTCGATGCCACCCTGAATTGGCGGCCCGGCAGGCAGGCGGCCGAGCATCAGGTCTTTGTCAGTGCCGATGCTGCCGCAGTCACCGCGGGCACTGCCCCAGTCGCGAAGGTCACGGATCACAAGCTGCCTCTGGCCTCCTCGGGCCTGGAGTTCGGAAAGACCTATTACTGGAAGGTCGTCGAGGTCAACGCAGCGGAGACCCCCAAGAGCTGGGAAGGCCCGGTCTGGAGCTTCACGACCGTTCAGTACGCGGTCGCCGAGGATTTCGAGGGGTATGACGACAAGTGCAACCGCATCTTCTTCGCCTGGGTGGACGGCTTCGGCCACTCCGGTTCGGCGGACTGCGGCGTAGCGCCGAACTCCGGCAACGCCACGGGCTCGACGGTCGGTAACATCAATCCTCCGTTCGCCGAGCAGACGGTCGTCCATGGCGGCAGGCAGGCCATGCCCATGTGGTTCGACAATACCAAGGCCCCCTTCTACTCAGAAGCGCAGTGCGACCTCAAGACTCCGGAGGTCTGGACCCGCGGTGGCGCCAACACCCTGACGGTCTGGGTCCTGGGTGATGCCCCTGCATTCCTCGAGACCTCACCCGGCACCATCCTGATGAATGGGACGGGAACGGACGTCTGGGACACCTCGGACCAGTTCAGGTTCGTGTACAAGCAGCTCAAGGGCAACGGCTCGATCGTGGCCAGGGTGGACAGCGTCGGCAACACCAACGCCTGGGCCAAGGCCGGCGTAATGATCCGAGAGAGCACCGCTGCAGGATCGGTCCACGCCTTTACCGCCGCGACACCCACCTCCAGTCATGGCGTCTCCTTCCAGTACCGCAACGACACCGGCGTCGCGACGAACTCGAACACGGACGTCGCCAATACGCCGATGCCGCAGTGGGTCAAGGTGACCCGCAACGGCACCAGCTTCACGGCCCAGTACTCGGCGGATGGAAAGACGTGGACGGACATCGTCCCGACCACCGCCGCGACGATCACCATGGCCAGCGACGTCCTGATCGGCCTTGGGGTGACCAGCCATGCGGCGGGAGTGGCCTGCGGCGCCAAGTTCTCCAACGTCTCGACGACCGGCACGGTCAGCGGGCAGTGGCAGGTTGCAGAGGTCGGCGCGGTCCAGACCGGCGGCAACACGCCTGAGGCCTTCTACCTGGTCGTGCAGGATGGCGGCGGCAAGAGCAAGGTCGTGAGCAGCGCGGATCCGATGGTAATCGCGTCAGGCGCGTGGCAGCAGTGGAACATTCCGTTCAGTCAGTTCACCTCCGCAGGCGTCAACCTCGGAAGCATCAAGAGGCTGACCGTCGGCGTCGGCGACCGCACGACTCCCAAGCCGGGCGGCACTGGCAAGCTGTACATCGACGATATCCGCATCACGCGGACGGCGCCGTAGTGCAGGTGCTCTGACCTCGCATGAAATGCATCGGGGCCTGCGTCACAGGGACGCGGGCCCCGGTTGTCTTGTGGGGACTGCCGATCCTGCAATGGGACAGGTCACCCGATCGCTTCGAGGTTCTTGACGAACTCGTCGATGACCCAGTCCGGCGTGGAGGCGCCTGCCGTGACACCGGCCGTGCGGTGGCCGACCAGGACTCGTGGGTTTAGGTCCTGCCAGGTCTCGAGGTGGAAGGTGTTGGCATTGTACTTCCTGCACAGCTCCGCCAGTCGCCGGGTATTGGCACTGTGCAGGCCGCCCAGGACGAACATGACGTCCACGCTTCGGCAGAGCTGGATCGCCGAGTCCTGCCGCTTGCAGGACTCCCGGCAGAGGGTGTTGATCGCCTTCAGCTCCAGGAAGGGACCTTCGGCGATGGCCCCGACCATCGCGCCAAACTGCTCCGGGCTCTGCGTGGTCTGGCAGACGATCCCCAGCCTGCCGCCCGGGGGGATCAGGGCCAGGTCCTCCTTGTCCGCGATCACGAGGGCATTCTGGAGATGCCCTTTCACGGCCTGCACCTCCGGGTGATTGGCCTCGCCGATGATCACGACCTGGTAGCCCTCGTCCTCGAGTTGCCGGGCGATCTTCTGGAGTCTCTTGACCAGCACGCAGGTCGCGTCGATGATCTTCGCGCCCTTGTCCTTGAGCTGCTCGATCTGCTCGGGGCCGGCGCCGTGGGATCGGATCAGGACCGTGCCCGCGGGGATGCTGTCCACGGACTCCACCGTCTGCAGCCCGGCGCGGGCGAGCCGCTGGACCTCGTTGGGGTTGTGGATGATCGGGCCCAGACTGTACACGGGCCCCTCGCCGTTACACGCCAGGACCTCCTCGGCCGTGCTGATGGCATTACGGACGCCAGGACAGAATCCACATTTCTCCGCGACCAAGACCTTCATCGAGCACTCGCCTTCTCAGGACCACAGCGGTCCTGAACCAAGCGACAGAGCCTGTCGACCACCTGGTCGACCGTCAGGCCCGTGGTGTCCACCACGACCGCATCGGCCGCCGGCTTCAGGGCGCCCACGGATCTGGACTCATCGCTGCGGTCTCGCTCGGCCACGGCGAGATGGACCTCGTCCAGTCCGGTCGGCACCCCCTTGCCCTCCAACTCGGCCTGCCTGCGCCTGGCCCGCTCCGCGGGATCAGCGGTCAGGAAGACCTTCACGTCCGCATCCGGGAAAGCCACGGTTCCCTGGTCGCGGCCTTCGGTGACGATCCCCTCTGCCTTCTGGGCGAAGGCCTGCTGCATGCGGACCATCTCGGCCCGTATGGCAGGGGCCGCGGCAATGAATCTCACTTGGCGGGTCACCTCAGGATCCCGAATCTGGCCCGTGACGTCGCGGCCTTGAACGAAGACCTGCATGCCGCCCCTCTGCGGCACCCAATCAAGGGCGGTCGATCTGATCAGGCCCAGGACACGGTCCGCGTCGGTCAGGTCCACCCCGGCCGTCATGGCCAGCCACGTCACGGCCCGATACATGGCCCCGGTATCCAGGAAGACGGCCCCCATCCGCTCCGCCAGAAGGCGGGCCACCGTGCTCTTGCCGCTTGCTGCGGGACCGTCAATCGTCACGACTCGCCGGGCCACCGCCTAGGCCTCCTCTGGATGGGGATGAGGTCCGCCAAGCCCCGACCGATGGAACCCCGGCTCCCCGACCTTGGCCACGATGATGCTCGTGTCGTCGACCTGACGGGCCAGCCCCACGAATCGCCGGCGATACCTCAGGATGTTCTTGACGATGTGTTCCGCCGAGCAACCCATACCCTTCTGGGCCGACTCGATCATCTGCGGACGAGACCAGAGCTCCCCATCGAAATTCACGGCGTCGATCAGGCCGTCGGTGTAGAACACGAGACAGTCTCCATCCCGAAGAGGAACCGTCTCCACCGTATACTTGGCCTCTGGGTCCACACCCAAGACCAGACCGCCCGCACCGAGGTCCCTCGCGCCTTTCCCGCTGATCAGGACGGTCGGCTCATGGCCGCCCGAGGCATACGTGATGGACCGAGAGTGACTATCGAGAACGGCGTAGAAGAGGGTGATGAACTCACCATCACGGCACTCGGCAGCGGCCATGCGGTTGAAGTCGGTCACCGTCCGCTGGACGTGGGCCGTGTTGAAGGACTCGCGATCCGTTAGATCCCACCGACCGTCGCCCGACTGCAGCGTGTGGCGGAAGTGCTCGCTGTACGACCGGATCGCGCCCCGCAGCCATCCCATCATCAGGGCCGCAGGCAGGCCCTTTCCCATCACGTCGGCGATCACGATGCCCAGCCGGTCTGGACCGATCGGCAGAAAATCATAGAAGTCACCGCCCACGTCGAAGCAGGGAATGTAGGTTGCCGCAATATCGAAGCCCTGCAGATGCGGCACCTGCTCGGGAATCATCCTTCGCTGCACCAGGCCCGCCAACCTCATCTGCTCGGCCATCTTGGCCCCCTCGATGGCCTCACGGTAGAGCTTGGCGTTGGTGATGGCCACTGCGCACTGCGAGGCGATCGCCCTGGCGACGCGGATGTCGTCCTCGTCGAACCGCATGGGCTGAGGGCTGTAGAGCCGCAGCACGCCGATGGGCTTGCTGCGAAAGGTCATGGCCACGGTGAGCTGGCTGACCAAGCCCTCCCGGATGGTGGCCTCCTTGAAGCGGACCCGGTCATCCCCGCGCATATCGTGGAGGATCACCGCGTCGCCGGCAAATGCCGCCTGGATCACGGGGTCGGCCTTGGAGACCACGCCTTTGTTACGGTACTCCTCGCTCAGGCCGTAGGTGCTCCGCATCTTGAGGTCATTGGTCTCCTCATCCAGCAGCCGGATCGAACAGGCCTTGACCCCGACGATCTTGACCGCCGCCTCAGCCAGCTTGTCGAGCACCTCGGGCAGGGAGAAATCGCCTGCCACCAGGGTGGTCAATTCATATATCTGCTCGTCTCGTTCCAATTGTTCCTTGGTCTTGGTAGCCATGGTGTCTACATCCCAAAGGCAGACCGGTATTATACGCGGGACCCTCCGTCCCGTGAACCCCCAATTTGCCACCAAAGAACCGGGGCCCGTGCCATGCGGCACGGGCCCCGTTGTCCATCCAATGTTACGCGATGAGCCCCGACTAGGGTGCCAGACGCGTCAACTGGATATCATCGATGCACAACTTGCCTGCGCCGCCGGACTTGGGCGAGGACCGATCACCAATGCCGATGGTCAACCTCTTGACGCTTCCGAGGTTGACCCCAGCAGAGCTGAACTGGCTCAGCGGGATGTTGCACGCCACCCAGTCGCCCAGACAGATCAGCGTCGGATCCGGGTTGCTGATGACCTCAATCTTGCCTGCGCTGTCCTGGACCGCCACGTAGAAGGTCTCAGGACTGTTCCCTGTGGTCGCCTGCGGGATACCCAGATCCGCACTCTGCCAGGCGCCCGTGACGTTGCCGGTCGTCGAGACCCCCGAGAACTTGGCCCCGCACACCGCATTGGCCGTATGGCTGGTGACCGCAAGGCCGATGTACACGGTGGCCGCCATCGTGATGGTCTGAGGATTGCCGCTCACCGGCGTCCAGGTCGTCGGGGCGCCACCCTGCCCCGCCCCGTAGTACGCATTGAACGAGCTGCCCTTACGCTCGACCTTGAGCCATACCGGAGCCCTCATGGCCAACTGATCCGCTGTCGCCGTGGCGGAGTCGCTGGCTGCGTTTCCACCGGTCGTGGCCCTGTACTGGACCCGAACACCATTCTGACTTCCGAGAACGGCCATGGCGAAGGATGAGCCCGCAGTGAGGCTCTCGCGGATCATCACGCCCGCCTTGGACCAGGGGTCTGTGACCGCCAGGCTGTCCACCCGGGCGATGACGGACCCATCTCCCGTGAGCTGCTTGCAGACGAAGCGACCCTGGTCGGCCGCATTGTAGATGTCCGTACCCGTACCATTCATCACGATGGTGCCCGGAGAGACCTCCAGAAAGCCGGACGCATCGCCCCGCAGCCAGACGGTCAGGGTGTTGGCCCCGCCGCCTGTCCAGGACTGGGCCGTCTGCCACTCGTGCTGCGTCTCTGAGTAGAACGGGCTCTTGGTGTTGTCGAACCACATCGGCATCGCCTGCTTGCCCGCGTGAACGGTCACAACCTCGGCAAACGGGGGATTGATGTTGCCGACCGTGGAGCCCGTGGCATTGCCAGCCGCGCCCGCCACGCCACAATCCGGAGTGGAGGAGTAGCCAAATCCGTCGACCCAGCCAAAGAAGATCCGGTTGCACTTGTCGTCATAGGACTCGAAGTCATCCACTGCGGCATACGCAACCGTCGTGAAGGTCCAGAGGTCGCCTTCCCAGACCTTGGTCGCCGCTGCGTCGTTGACCTCGTTGACTTTCCAGGTGTAGGTCCTGCCGTACTCCAGGCCCAGATCCGCCAAGGCAAGGCTGTGCTCGGTGACGGTCTTGACCGCCGCGGTTCCGTTCAGCACGGCGTTGGCATCGCTGCTGAGGTACACGTCGTGCTTGGCCGCCTCTCGGCCGGGCCTCCAGTTCAGCACCCCGTCCAGGGCCACGCCGGTGACTGCGGCGGCCGGGTTGGGACTATATGCCTTGACCGGCACGTAGAAGAACCGCACCTCGCTGAGGCCAGCCTGCTTGGTGCTGTCCGCCCAGTTGGCGTTGATGGTCAGCTTGACGAACTGGGCCTGCACACCGCCGAGGTCCACGGTGGTGTTGTGCACGTAATCCACCTCGCCGGTGGCCTGGGCAAACTCAGGGACATTGGCCAGGTTGGTCCAAGTCACGCCATCGAGAGAGGTCTCGATCTTCACGTCCTTGGCCCCGAAACCCACGACCGGCTCAACCGCCTGGTTGGAATTCCAGACCCACATGTGATAGAGCTTGTAGGTCTTGTCGAACTCGTACTGGATCCAGACCGGGGAATCGCCCTTCTTGCTCAGCCAGGCATCCGTCGACAAGGTCGAGTGTTGGTCCTTGGCATCGAGGCCTGAGCCATCCACGGTCTTCTCAGGTCCCATGGTTGCCGTCAGCGAACTGGACGCGGTGGCCTTGATCGTCCCCGTGATCGGATAGCCGAAAGGCTCGGCCGTGAAGCTCCAGACCACGCCCTTGGAGACCGTGAAGTCCGGGGCTCCATTGACCTCGTCGATCCTCCAGTAGTAGGTCTGGCCAAACGCGGACTTGCCGGCCGGGTCAAAGGTCGTGGCCGCCTGGTCTTTGCTGACCAGCATGCCCTTGGGACTGGTCCGGCTGGCACCATCGACGTCCGACTGGCTCGTGCCCAAGTACACATCGTGCGTCGCAGCGAGCCTGCCTGCGGTCCAACTGAGAACCGCGTCAGCCGGGATGTCCGTGGCCTTGTCCGCCGGGTAACCGATAGCAGCACCTCCACCCGTATCGCCGACCATGTAGCGCGCCGCATTGACGAACATCTTGGCGCCATCTGGCTGCAGATCGTAGTAGCCCGCGGTCTCCGCGCTGACGCCGTTCGTCTCCCGAGCACCGGTCAGGAGTATCAGCCTGGGGCCAGCCAGCACGTCGGTTCCCCCTCCGTTGGCATGTGTCACGGTGACTCCGGCCTCCCATTCGCCGATGACCATTCCGCCGGCGGGACCGCCACCCGCTGAGGATACCGTGGCGAGGACCGTGCCGTTGGCGTTTGGAGCATCAGTACAGATGGAAATACCCCTCATGAGGGCATTGGTGACAGGATGGTTGACCACGCCGGCATAGGGATTGACCATCGTGCCGTTGGCCAACTGGATTCCCGCGAAGATCGGGTGCAAGGGTCTGTTGACGGTCAGCGTGATGTTCCCTGTAGTATCCGGGATGGTTTCGCCCGTGACGAAACCCAGGCGGCTCTGCCGGAGAACGTAGCCTCCCAGGATCATCATGGGAGCCCTTATGGTGGTATTCCACCTTGTGGCCGCAGCATCCTGATAGCTGCCACTGGCTACCCCTCGGCTGACGATCACCAGATCGGCCGCGTTGAGCAGGGCCGCATCCGGAGTGGCCGTCTGGACGTATCGTTCTACCGTGAAACCCGCGGCGATCAAGAGGTCCGTGTACGCCTTGTCGGGCGCAGTGGTGAAGCCGGTGCCCGCAGCCCCGGACGAAGGCGTGTTGTCGCCTGGACTGAAAGAGACCCAGACGATCTTCTTCGCCGCTTGGGCGGGGACGCTGATGCAGAAGTACAACGTCAGGATGGAAAGAACGAGTCGTGAGCGCATACAGATCCTCCTTCTAGAGATACGCGACAGTCGGCCGTTGCCCTCAGGCCCTGCCCGGCTTCCAGCAGCCGTGCCCCGACAACGCGGCAAAGGCAGACTTCTTCATAATGCCCTTTATACCACAGCGTCCCTTCATCCGCAAGGGCAGGGACGCCAGGTCACGCGACAAAGAACCGGGGCCCGTGTCCGTGACACGAGCCCCGGTGTTGCATCCCTGACTGCACCGAACCGTCGAGCCGGCGAGGTCCCTACGGAGCCACGCGGGTCAGGCGGATGTCGTCGATGTACAGCTTGCCCGTGCCACCGGCCTTGGGCGAGGATGGATCGCCGACTCCTACCATCATCTTCTTGACGCTGCCGAGGTTGACCCCAGCAGAACTGAACTGGCTCAGGGCGATGTCCCACTGTGCCCAGTTGCCCGTAGAGATCACGGCCAGATCCGGGCACGTGACGACCTTCGTCTTGCCGGCGCTGTCCTGGACCGCCGCGTAGAAGGCCTCAGGAGTGTTCCCCGAGGTCGACTGGGCAACGCCCATGTCCGCAGTCTGCCAGGCGCCTGTCACGTTGCCGGTCGTGGAGACCGACGACAGCTTGGTGCCGCAGACCGAGCCGGTCTGGTGGCTGGTCACCGCCAATCCGATGAACACGTCGTTGGCCATGGTGATCGTGAATGCCGTGGCCGGGGTGATATCCACCCACGTCACGCCATCCAGGGAACGCTGCGCGGTGAAGGCCGTGCCATTGCGGGTCACCTTGACCCAGTAGGGAGCCGTCAGGACTGGCGTGACTGTATCGCCCACTGCCGCGCCTGCAGCGGTGTCCCGATGCTGGAAAGCCACGCCGCTGGTGGCAGAAACGCAGGCAAAGGCATACGTCGAGCCGGCGTCCAGGCTGCCGCGGATCATGACACCCGCCTTGGCCCAGGCATTCGTGTTGGCCACGGCATCTACCTTGGCCAGGATGGATCCATTGCCCTTGAGGGTCTTGTAGACGAACCGGCCCTCATCCGCGTTGTTCCAGATGTCCGTGCCCATGCCGTTCATCACGATCGTTCCGGGAGAGGTCTCCAGGAACGCCGGGGCATCGCCTCGCACCCAGACCGTCAGGGTGTTGGCTCCGCCGCCCGTCCAGGACTGGGCCGTCTGCCACTCATGCTGAGTCTCTGAGTAGAACGGACTCTTGGCGTTGTCGTAGGACATCGGCATGGACTGTCGTCCCGAGTGAACGATGGTCTGCTCGGCGAACGGGGCGTTGATGTTCCCGACCGTGGAGCCCGTGGCATTACCCAGGTTGGCCGCCACGCCGCAGTCCGCAAACGCGCTGTAGCCAAACCCGTCGATCCAACCGAAGAAGATCCGGTTGCACAGGTCATTGTAGGACTCGAAGTCGTCCACCACGCCGTAACCGATCGTGGTGAAACTCCAGACGTCTCCTGCCCAGACCTGCGTGGCAGCCGCCTCGTTGACCTCGTCGACCTTCCAGTAATAGGTCCTGCCGTACTCCAGGCCCAGAGAGGCCAGGCTGAAGCTGTGGTCCGTGACTGTCTGGGACGCCACGGCGCCATTGGCCACGGCGGCAGCGTCACTGCCGATGGTCACGTTGTGCTTGACCGCCTCGCGGCCGGACCGCCAGTTGAGGACGCCATTGATCGCCACACCTGTACCTGCATCTGCCGGCGTGGGCCCAAAGGCCTTGACAGGCACGTAGAAGAACCGCACCTCGCTGAGACCCGCCTGTTTGGTGCTATCCGCCCAGTTGGTGTTGATGGTCAGCTTGACGAACTGGGCGGAGAGTCCGCCGAAGTCCACAGTCGTGTTGTGCACGTAGTTGGGTTCGCCCGTGGCCTGGTTGAACGCCGGGGCGTTGGCCAGTGCAATCCAGTTGGTCCCGTCCACGGAGGTCTCCACCTTCACGTCCTGGGCGCCGAAGCCGACCGTCGCCTCAACGGCCTGGTTGGAGTTCCAGACCCACATCTCATACAGCTTGTAGGTCTTGTCGAACTCGTACTGTATCCAGATCGGCGTGGTCCCCTTCTTGCTCAACCACGTATCACTCGAAGCCGTGGAGTGCTCGTCTGTGGCACTGAGGCCGGAGCCGTTGATGGTCTTCTCAGGCCCCATGGCCGCGGTCAGCGAACTGGAAGCCGTGGCCTTGATCGTCCCCGTGATCGGGTAGGCGAAGGGCTCTGCGGTGAAGCTCCAGACAGCTCCCTTGAAGATCTTGGAGTCGGTCGGCGGGGCGTTGACCTCGTCGATCCGCCAGTAGTAGGTCTGGCCGAAGTCGAGCAGGCCAGCAGGGTCGTAGGCAATGGCATCCTGGCCCTGGCTGACCAACACGCCTCTGGGACTGCCCCGCTCGGCAGAATTGACGTCGTCGAAGCTCGTCCCAAAGTAGACGTCGTGGGTCCTGGAAAACTCGCCAGCCTTCCAGCTCAGGGCTGCGTCTCGGACCACGTCCGTGGCCCTGTCCGCAGGGCTCAGAATCCCGGCCTTGCCCACCTCAAGGGACAGACCCGCCAGATACCGGATCGCATTGCCGAGCAGCTTCTTGCCGTCTTCGGTCAGGTTGAATGCACCCTGGGGGGTCGCCCCGGACTCCTGCGTACACATGCAGAAGAGCATCCGCTTGTCTGCAGGCGTACCTGAACCTGCGTAGAATGCGGAGCCGGGCTGCCACTCCACGATCCAGGAGTTGGTGCCTGTGGCTGTGGTGGCCAGCACTTTGCCGCTGCCCACGTCGAGGGTCCCCATGAACGAAGTCTGGCCTGTGCCGGTGGTGCCGTCCACAGCCGACACCTGGTTGTTGGAGTCCAGCTTGACCCCCGCGAACATCGGATGGCTCGGCACCTGGACCGCCATCATGGGTCCCACCAGGTTGTTGATGGTCGTCGAGTTGATCCACAGACAACGACTGTTCCTGGCAATATACGCGTGGGTCAGCAGGATAGGCGTGGTGATCGCATTCCACTGATTGATCTCCGTCGCGTCGGTGCAGTACTGGTCGCTTGCGGTTGAGCGGCTGAAGATGATCACGTCCGCGGCATTGAGCGTGGCGATCTTGGCTGCATCGAGGGTGGTCCAGTTGCCTCGGTTCACGTCCACGTCGAAGCCCAGGCCTATCAGGAAATCCTCGAGCCCTTTGTCGTCCTGGACACCATTGCCATCCACGTCGTAGGTTTGCGAGACCAATACGATCTTGGTGGCCCATGCCGCCGGACTCAGGCACAGTGCCGCCACTACCGCAAGAATAACGCACTTTCTCATGACTGTCCTCCTTCATCAGCTTCAGGATCAACTCAACCATGTCCCGGCCACACGCCGGAGCACCCACTCGCAGCCGCGGGCACCGCCCCCTGTGACCCGAGCTCAACTGCAGCGCAGTTCTCGCGCAGGGCGCCGAATCTATGGAGTCGGCTTCGCCACCTCCTTCCTTCAGACAATTGACCGGCACAGGTGGGCATGCCGCCCGTGCCGCAAGGAAGTGGAACCGTGCATGGAGCCCGCGTCGGTCCGCAAAGACAGCCTGCAGGGGCCACGGATATGAGTTGGGTATGCCACTCCTACCTGGCTGATGCACCTTCCACCGTTCTACACCCACCCGGAACCTTTTGCAGGCCCGAGATGACGCATGCTTTTACGTCCTATAATACCAGGGACGTGCCAGGCACGCAATAGGCTAGCCCTTGGCGTAGAAGTCCCGGACCACCTGGCCGAAAGTGTCGTCGCCGACCTTGACGATGCCCATCTCCCTCTTGCCGTTCTCCTCGGAGTCGCTGGCATGGGCGGCGTTGACCATGATGCTCTGGCCGAACTCGCGGCGTATGGAGCCTGGAGGCGCCTTGGACGGATCGGTCGGCCCCAGGATGTCCCGAATCTTGCGGACCGCATCCACCCCTTCGTAGACCAAGGCGATGCATTTCTCTGTGCCCGGCTCGTTGATCCGGTCTGCGGGACACTCCTCTGGCGTGTGGCCGGACATGAACTTGAGGATGCTCTCGAACTGGCTGTCGCCAAACAAGGGGCCCAGGATCTTGCCCAACTGCTTCTCCTGCTCTGCGGGGATGGGGAAACCCAGCTCCTTTTCCAGGATCACCTTGGCCTTGGAGGCGACCACGTCCTTCAATTTGGTACGGAGCACCTCGCGAACGGGTCCATAGAACTCCATGGCCTGTGCCGTGCTCATCCGCAGGACCCGGATGCCCACGATGAAAAGCCCGCTCTTGGAGAAGAAGTCGATCATGTTGCCAGGCCTTCCGGTGGGGAACTGGAAGTTCTCCGGCTTGAGCAGCACCAGGGTCCGCTGGGCCTTTTCGTTGGATTTGTATGCGACTACATTCTCCAGCACCCCGCCATCGCTCTGGGAGTACTGGGCCCATAGCTTCAACTTCTCAGCCGCCTCTGCGGCGGTGGGCGACGCCAAGACCGCTGGCTCGAAGTACACGGCCTCGCCGTCACTGTCGAGCACGAGGTCGCCATAGGTGTCCCGGATGGTCTCCCCGCCGTAACGGCCCGAACTGAAGCTTCCGACCACGGCCCGCGTCTTGCGGACTGCGTCCTCGCCTCTGAACAGGAGCATCATGATCCGCCTGCGGCGTCCCGTCTTGGGATCTGGCCCCAGGTTCTGCCGGATGTAGTTGTAGATCAGCCGCTGGATCCGCTGATCCTGTGGATCGTCTGCCGAGATCGTCCTCTCTGCATACTGGGTCACTAGCTCGGCACTGGGGGCAAACATGCGGGCAGCGACAAGGTCCAGGCCGGTCCTGGTTGTCAGTCGGCTCAAAATACCGCCAGTCCTGGACTTATGCAGCGAATAGGGGGTAATGATGGCGTAAGCAAGCTCTTCAGACATAGTTCCTCGCAACAAGCGGCCCAGCGGGCCTTGACCTATTGAAGACAGGAAAACGCGGCACATATTAAGGCCCTGGCCTCAGGCCAGTCAACATCAAAAAGACTGATTCCTGGAAACGACCTTGACACCACTGACCCCAAAAGATTAAGATCGCCGGGCTTAAGAATGCTGGCGGCGTAGCTCAGTTGGTTAGAGCATGGGATTCATAAGCCCAGGGTCGGCGGTTCGAATCCACCCGCCGCCATTGTGGTTACGAGTTATGAGTTGTGAGGTGTGAGTTGCGAGTCGTTGCTCGAAACCACCAACCCGCAACCCATAACTAGTTAAGGCCCCCATCGTCTAGTGGCCTAGGATATCAGGTTCTCATCCTGGAGACAGGGGTTCGACTCCCCTTGGGGGTATTGTTCATTTTGGATTTGCGATTTTGGATCTGGTGAAGGCCAAGGCTCAAGATGGGCGGCCGTGACGAGGGGTTTGCGCGTCCCAACGATGGCCCGACCGAACAGGATGTGGCGAGGGATGAACGCTACATCCGGTTGGCCATCGACCAGGCTGCGATCGCGGAGGCCAATGGCGACGTGCCCATCGGTGCATTGATTGTCCACCAGGGCTTGATCGTCGCCAAGGCCTACAATGAGCGGGAGCAGCTCAAGGATCCTACGGCCCATGCAGAGATCATCGCCCTGACCCAGGCGGCCGCCAGCCTGGAGAGCTGGCGACTGGAGGGCTGCACGCTCTACGTCACCTTGGAACCCTGCTGCATGTGCGCGGGCGCCCTGGTGCTCGCCCGGATTGACCGGCTCGTGTATGGATGCGACGACCCCAAGGCGGGCGCCTGCAACAGCCTGTACAACATCGTGCAGGACCCACGGCTGAACCACAGGCTCGATGTCACGCGGGGCGTGCTGGCCCGGGAGTGCTCAGAGCAACTGCGAGCCTTCTTCCAGCGCAAGCGACGATGACGGGCTGCGCCGTCGCGTGGGCTCAATTCGAGGTCTCCGCCAGCCTCTTCCAGCTCGCCAGGGTAGCCTCGATCTTCCGGACGAACTCCTGATCCCCTTGGCTGAGGGCGAGTGCCAGGGCCCGCTCCTCGTGCTGGATCGCCTCCTGAAACCTCCTCTTCTGGACAAATGACGTCGCCAAAATGTGGTGCAGCGGCGCCGAGGAGTCCACCGCAGGGGTGGTCTTGACGGCCTTGTTGTACGAGGCGAGGGCCTCCTCGATCCTGCCCTGATCGGCCTGGACCAGGGCCAGCTCGTAAAGCACCTGCGGATGGCCGGGGCTCCGCCGCAGGGCCTCCAACAACGGGGCCTCGGCCTGTTTCGACTGTCCCGCGGCCGTCAGAGCCTCGGCCAGGTGGAGCCGCATCTGGATAGGCTCGTACTGCTCGCCGAAGCCGTCCGGCATGCCCTTCAGGGCCTCCTGGATCAGACGGGTGGCCTCTCCGAGCTTGGCCTGGTGCAGATAGGCCATGCCCAGGTCGTACTGGGCGCGAGGGTCCTTGGGATCGAGCTGGACCGCGCGAAGCAGGTGAGCCATGCCCTCGTCATACCGGTCCTTGACCTGATAGAAGAGGAAGCCGAGCTTCAGATGGGCCGTTGCGTTGTCGGGGTTCAACTCGATGGCCTTCTGATACTCGGCAATGGCATGGTCCGCGTCGCCCTGCTTGAAGAACTCGTTGCCCGCCCGGACAAAGGAGTAGTCGTTGAGGAACTGCTCGTGGATCTTGGCGATGGCCTGGGGCGACGCGTTCACGAACTCGGGGATATTGGCGGCCCGGTCAGACGCCGTCATGTGGGACAGAAGAACCGGCGGCGTGCTCTCCCCGTTCTCGTCGATGTGGGTCAGACACAGTTGCGTGTAGTCCGAATAGGCCTTGGAGGAGAAGACGAGCCATTTGCCGTTGGGCGACCAGCTATGCCAGGAGTTCATCCGGCGGGTATTCGCGCGGAGCCTGCGGGCCTGGCCGCCCTCCGCGGGCACGATGTAGAGTTCGCTGTCCCGCTGGAGCAGCATATAGCTCTTGGCCTTGCAGAATACGATCCACCGGCCATCCGGCGAGTAACGGGGGAAGAAATTGCTCATCCCGTTTTTCGAGGCCCCCGCGAGCGGCTCTGCCACGCCGCCGCGTCCCTCGTTGAACGGGACCCTGTAGAGATCGAACAGGAACTGCTTGGCGTCCTCGACGAACTCCTTGCACTCCTCACGGCTCAGCAGGATCTGGCCCTGGTTGCGGAGGTTCTTGAGGTCGTACGCCCGGGTCCTGGCAAAGACGACCGTCCGGCCGTCGGGACTCCACGTGGGATTGCTCTGCACAAACTGGGGATCATCCGCCCCCGGCAGGGCCTGGAACGTGCCGGTCTGCCGGTCGTAGACACACAGGATGCCCCGCACCGGGAAGAAGAGCTGGGAGAAGGCCAAGGGTGGCTGCGGGACAAACACGGACTGGTCCTTGACCGTGCTCAGGACGTACCGGCCGTCCGGAGAGATCTGCGACAGCAGACCGAAAGTCTGCTGCCCATCCTCTTTCTGATAGTCATTCCAGGTGATGACGTCACTGGTCGCGAGGGTCATCTCCGGCTTGACGGCCGTGATCACGTACGAGCCTTTGCTGTTGGCGTAGTCCACGTCCATGGCCAGGATCGTCCCGTCCCGGTTGAACGAATGACAATTCCCACACACCGGCAGATTCTGCAGGACGACCGGAGGCTGCTGAGGCGAGGAGATGGAGCCGAATCGCCAGCGGATGAGGGAGGGATCCTTGACGGCGTCGATGAAGGGAAGAGTCACCTCACGATAGAACAGCGGTGCGGCGACCGGGTCCGCCGAGGTCCGAAAGGAGACCCGGGCGCCCGTGAGCAGGGCCGGCGGTCTGCCTGGAGCGACCCCCAGGATCGCCACTCTCACCGGCTGCAGGACAGAGCCCTTCTTGAGGGCCTGCCACTCCTGGACCGAGGGGGTCCATTGCGGCACGGGGATCAGGACATTCAGGGGCGATCCGCCGGTTCCGGGCTCGACTCGCACCACCCAGGCCTTGCATCCGGGGTTCGCGTCCCTCCACCGAAACGTCGGGGCCACGATCTCAGGTGGAAACAACGTCTCATCGAGGGGATAGTCGAGGGTGATGCCGCTATAGGTCCGGTCCGCCTGATACTGGGCAAGCACGTCTTCAATGCGGAGGGCTTTCATGCGGATGGACAAGAGGAGTGCTGCCGCAGCGCACCCGACTGCTACAACAGCCCCCGTTACGATGACCCAGGTCTTCTTACGCACTCTAGAACCCACGACGCGGGTGGCCCCTTCATCCAGTGGCAGGCCACGCACCGACTTGCCTCGACCGCGAGCAGCAGGAGCGGCCTGGGCCCCGCGGAGGCCGCGGCGCCTCGGGCCGTCACTGTTTCTATATCTTGGCAGAATCCCCAGAGAAGTCTATGCAAAAGGGGAAAGACCCCATCCGCCGTTACTCAGGTGGCAGATTCCGCCTTATAGGGGTAGATAGGCAGACGTCACGGATCCCTGAAGCAGGCCTGCCGTGAAGGGGCCAGGCAAGAGCCGATCCGGGAGTGAGTTGAAGAAAGGAGCGTACCCCATGAAGGTGCTCGTATCGTCGCTCGTGCTGATCGCCATTGCCGTGGGTTCAACGGGCTGCATCGTGGCTGACTGTCACCACGACCGCGGCTATGGGGTCGCTCGCCGCCCGGGCCTCAAGGGCCGCACGGCCGTAACTTCGGCCCGCCTCCGAGGCATCCTGGCTCTCCTACGGATCATGGGCGCCATTAGCCGCCTTCCGCCTATCGCGGGAGGCCTTTCATGAGGTCTTCAGCGATCTCGCGGGCCAGTGCCTGGGCCCGATCCGTGGGCCCCGCGATCTGACGCCGCACCCAATGCCGACCTTCAGGGTCGGCGATGAAGGCATGGATGTGCACCTGGCCGTCCACGATCTCCGCAAACGCGCCGAGGGGCGCATGACAGCCGCAGCCCGTGACCCTCAGGATCTGGCGCTCGGTCTCCGCCAGCAGCCGGGACATGGGCTCGTCGATCGCTGACACGATCCGGCTTGTCTGTTCATCGGCGGCCCGGGTCTGCACGGCCAGGGTCCCTTGGGCCGGCGCGGGGATGAACAGCCTGGGATCAAGCACGGAACTGATCCGGCCGGCCAGGCCCAGCCGCTCCAGCCCCGCCCTGGCCAGGACCAGGGCGTCCACCTGTCCTGCATCGAGCTTGGCAAGGCGGGTCGAAACGTTGCCCCGGATCGGAACCACCTGGAGGTCGGATCGCTGCTGCCGGACTTGGGCAGCCCTTCGCAGGCTCGACGTGCCTATCCGGGCCTTCAGTCAGATCCTCGAAAGACCGGATGCCGGCGGGTGCAACAAGGCAGTCCTCGGGAAACTGACGCTGGCACAGGGCAGCCAAGGACAGGCCTTCCGCCTGGCGAGTTGGCAGGTCCTTGAAACTGTGCACTGCCAGGTCGGCCTTGCCGGCCACCAGGGCCTCCTCGAGTTGAGTCGTGAAAAATCCCTCTGTGCCCGCGGCGATCACGCAGGTCCCAGAGGGCCGTGCGCTGGTCCCGGTCTCCCTGCGTAGTGATAACCTCGAGTCCGAGGTCGACCTCCGGCCATTGTCGCCTGAGCGGCGCAGCGGTGGCCCGCGTCTGAACGAGTGCCAAGGCCCCCCCCCGGGTGGCCATCTTAAGGCTAATCATCTGGCCCGTCCTGGAGACGGAAGAGCCGGTTCATCAGGTCAATCGCCCTCAACTGTTCGGCCGTGGGTTCGTTGCCTGCCTCTTTGATGAAGCAGATCGGTTCGTGCAGAATCTTCTTCACCACGGATTCGGCAAACACGGCCAGCTTCTCCCGATCCTCGACGCAGAACTGGCCCGCGTATCGTTGGGCCTCACGCCGGGCGATGGTCGTGCCCTTCTCGGTCAGGCCGACGATCACGGGGACCACGCTCAGGCCCTCGTACCAGTGTTCGAACTCGGTCACAAACTGATCCACGATGGCCCTCGCCTTGGGGATCTCCCGGCTCCTCTTGGCGTGGTTGAGCTCCACCTGGCCGCCCAGATCATCGATGTTTCTCAGGGTCACGCCGGGCAACTGCCCCACCTTGGGGTCGATGTCACGCGGTACCGCGACGTCGAGGATCAGCAAGGGCTGACGCCGGCGGGCCAGCACCGGCCGGACCGTCTCACAGGTCACGATGGGTTCCTCTGCAGCCGTGGAACTGATCACCAGGTCCACGTACGCAAAGGCCTTGGCCAGATCGGCCAGACCGATGGCGGTGGCCTGGCTGAACTGCCCGGCCAGGTCCTGGGCGCGGCAGAGGTCGCGGTTGGCAATGATCAGCTCCGACACCCCGGCCTTGACCAGACGGGTGGACACGAGCTGTGCATTCTCGCCCGCGCCGATGACCATGGCCTTGGCCTTGGATAGGTCGATACGGGCCTTGGCCAGCTCCACTGCAGCCAGGCCCACGGACACGGCCCCGCAATTGATGTCTGTGTGGGTCCGGACTGCCTTGGCGGCCCTGAAGGCCAGGTGGAACAGACGATGGAAGATCAGCCTGCTGGTGTGTGCACTGAGGGCCTCGGAGTAGGCGGTCTTGACCTGGGAGACGATCTGATTCTCGCCGATCATCTGGGAGTCCAGCCCTGCGGCCACCTCGAAGAGGTGCCGCGCGGCCTCCAGACCCGTAAGGTGCTTGGCGTATCTCTGCCACGCCTCCGCGTCCGCAGTCTGCTGTCTCATCTCATCCGCCAGGAAGGCAACTTCATCCAAGTCCTTGGAGGAAAAGAGGTAAAACTCGAGCCGGTTGCAGGTCTGCAGGATCGCAGCCTCGCGGATATGGGCGTGCGCGTGTAGACGTCGCAGGAGCAGATGACGTTCCACATCGGACAGCGTCATCTGCTCCCGCGACTCAATCGGACAATCGTGATACGTGATCCCGTGACAAGTCAGTCGCATGATCGGCCCTGGCCGCCCCAGAGAGGCCTCGGGCAGGTCACCCGTACTGAGGAGTGTACAGTCCGGCACACGGCAGATCAAGCACGGAACTGAATATACCGAGATCCATCACCTCATAAAGAACATCTGACCATAGGTCGGCAGCGGCCAGACTTCGGCGTCCACCAGCGTCTCCAGCTCGTCGGCGGCCTTGCGCAGGGCCTTCATGGCCGGTGCGACCGAGTCCCGGTACGCGGTGGCCTTCTCCAGGATATCACCCAGACCCTTGGCCTCGGCAATGGCCTTCTCCAGGTCCGCGCCACGATCGGCCAGGTCATCCAGGAGGCCGCAGACCTTCTTGAGCTTGGCCGTAGGCGTCTTGGCGCCGGCCTTGGCCTCTGACAGGGCAGCGACGGTCCCCGCCAGGGACTGGCAGTACTGCTCCACGGCTGGGGCGATCTGCCGCTGGGCAATGCTCACCATGGTCAGGGCCTCGATGTTGACGGCCAGGCTGTAGGTCTCCAGCAGGATGTCGGTCCTGGCCTGGAGTTCCTCCTTGCTCAGCACGCCGTGGCGTCTCGAAGACCTTCACGTTGGGCTCATCCATGATGTGGCTGAGGGCCTCGACTGTGGACCGGAGGTTCGGCAGGCCCCGCTTCTTGGCCTCCTTGACCCAGGCGTCGGTGTAGTTGTCCCCATTGTAGACGATGCGTCCGTGCTCATTGGCGATCTTGTGCAGGAGCTTCTGGGCCTCGGCCTCCACATCCTTGGCAGACTCCAGCTTGTCCGCGATCTCGGAGAAGACATCCGCCACGATGGTATTGAGCACGAAGGCCGGCCCCGAGACAGACTGGCTCGATCCGCACATGCGGAACTCGAACTTGTTGCCCGTAAAGGCAAACGAGCTGGTCCGATTGCGATCCGTCGAGTCCTTGGGCAGGGACGGCAGGGTCGAGACACCGAGCTCGGATCTCTCCGCCCTTCTTCGAGCTCTTGGCGCCGCCCTGGGCCAACTGTTCGAGGATGTCCGTCAACTGCTCGCCCAAGAAGGCCGAGACGATGGCCGGCGGGGCCTCGTGTGCGCCCAGCCGGTGGTCGTTGCCTGCAGTGGCCACCGTGGCCCGCAGCAGGGCCGCGTACTTGTCCACCGCCCTCAGAACGGCGCCGAGCACCACCAGGAAGACCATGTTCTCGTGCGGGCGTCTTGCCCGGCTCGAGCAGGTTGATGCCGTCGTCGGTCGTCATGCTCCAGTTCACGTGCTTCCCGGACCCGTTGACGCCGGCAAACGGTTTCTCATGGAGCAGGCACTCAAAGCCATGTCGCCTGGCGACCTTGTGCAGGGTCTCCATGACCAGTTGATTGTGATCGCTGCCCACGTTGGCCGTGGTGAAGATCGGGGCCAGCTCGTACTGCGAAGGAGCCACTTCGTTGTGTTGGGTCTTGGCCGAGACCCCCAGCTTCCAGCACTCGGTATTGACCTCGTGCATGAATGAGGCCACCCGCTCGTGGAGCGTGCCGAAGTAGTGGTCGTTCATCTCCTGACCTCTCGGCGACGGCGCACCAAACAGGGTGCGGCCGGTCAGGATCAGGTCCATTCGCTCGTCGAAGAAACCGCGGTCCACCAGGAAGTACTCCTGTTCGGGTCCGAGCGTGGCGATCACCCGCTTGGACTGGGTATTACCCAGGGCCCTGAGCACCCGGATGGCCTGCTTGTTGAGGGCGTCCATGGACCGGAGCAGCGGGGTCTTCTTGTCCAGGGCCATGCCGGTGTAGGCAAAGAAGGCGCTCGGGATGAACAGCGTGATGTTCTTTCCGTCTTCCTTGACGAAGACCGGGCTCGTGCAGTCCCAGGCCGTATAGCCACGGGCCTCGAAGGTCGCCCGAAGTCCGCCTGACGGGAACGAGGAGGCATCGGGTTCACCCTGGAAAAGTTCCTTGCCGCTGAACTCCATCACCATGCCTCCGCCCGCCGTGGGCGAGATGAAGGAGTCGTGCTTCTCGGCGGTCAGGCCGGTCATGGGCTGGAACCAGTGACAGAAATGGGTGGCCCCCTTCTCGATGGCCCAGTCCTTCATGGCGTTGGCGATCACGCCGGCAAGGGTCGGATCCAGGGGCTGTTCGCCTTCGATGGTCTTCTTCAGTGACTTGTATACATCCTTGGGCAAGCGCTCCCGCATGACGGCATGCGTGAACACGCTGGCGCCGAACAACTCGGTGATCGATTCATATGAGTCTTTCATGGGTGTCTCCTCAATACTGGACAACTGCACAAAGGTCTCAGGTTATCAGGGGGCGTCCTTCGTATCGCTGGGTCAGGCTCCTGTGTCCGGCGTCCCCAGCCATCGAGAGGGGCTGGCCACCGGAAGAAGATCGGCGTCAGGGCGTGGTGATCCGAGGTCGCGTGGACAAAAAGAGCGGGATCCGCGCCGCCAGCACGGACCCCACCCCAACCTAATGCCCGCTACGCCGCAGACATTTTCGCATAGATAAGTCCACAAACCAGAGGCCCATCATTACGGCCTCACCCTTCCCGGCGTTCTCAAGAAACAGTGTGTGTGTCATTGCGGCGTTCCCTTCAACAATTAGGTCGGTATAGAAACTCATTTCCAACATACACCGGTCTCTTTTGCAACAGACGTGCCAACGAGACTGGCGATTCCACTGCTATCGACATAAACTGCATTACGTCAATAACTTACATATACTAACCAGCCCAGGCACCGCAATGCACGGACTACTATTATTGTCGCCGCCACGATTGGAGGCAACATAATTGTAAGCTGATTCTACCCGATGGCCTCACTTCCCGTCTCAGCAGTTCGGATGCGGTGACACTGCTCAAGGGGTAGGACAAAGATCTTTCCGTCCCCCGTCTGACCTGTCCTTGCGCCTGTCGCGATCGCCTTGATCGTGGCCTCTACAAAGTTGTCATTGACCGCAATCTCCAGCCGGATCTTGCGGAGCAGGTTCCCGGTCTCCTTGAACCCCCGGTAGACCTCTGTCACGCCCTTCTGCCGGCCGTGCCCAAGGACCTCAGAGACCGTGATGAGGTTGACCTCCGCCTTGTAGAGTTGCTCCTTGACCTCTTCGAGCCTGTGGGGCTGGATGATGGCAATGATCAGTTTCATGGGCTTCGTCTCCCGACCAGGGGTTATTCAAGCATCGTATTGGCCCGCTCGTTGTGCTGCGTCAGGTCGAGGCCCATGGCCTCGTCCCTGTCGCTGACCCTCACGCCGATCAGCACGTCGACGAGCTTGTACAAGATCCACGTGGCCACAAAGGAGTACGCTGCGGTCACGACCGTCGCCACCAACTGGATCCAGAGCTGCCGCGAGTTACCGTAAAAGAGCCCGTCCGCGCCGGCCGGATTCACGGCCTTGGAGGCGAAGAGGCCGACGGCCAATGTCCCCAGGATGCCGCCTGCCCCATGCACGCCGAAGGCGTCCAAGGCATCGTCGTAGCCAAACTTCGGCTTGATGACGCTGACGAAGATGAAGCAGACCACAGCCGAAATCACTCCGATCACCATGGCACTGGAGGGGTCTACGTAGCCGGAGGCAGGAGTGACGGTCGCCAGCCCTGCGATCGCCCCTGAAATGGTCCCCAGCATGGTCGGGGCTCCGTTGATCGTCCAGTCCAGGATCGCCCACGTAGCGGCCGCGGCCGCGCCTGCCGCGTGGGTCGCGACAAAGGCAGTGGAGGCCAGACCATTGGCGGACAGGGCACTGCCGGCGTTGAACCCGAACCACCCGAACCACAACAGGGCTGCGCCCAGCACGCTGTACGGCAGTGAGTGCGGTGGAATCGGGTGCCTGTCCACGCTCTTGCGTTTGCCGATCACCAGGGCCGTCACCAGGGCTGCAACGCCCGCGTTGATGTGCACCACCGTGCCTCCTGCAAAGTCGAGGACGCCCATCTCCTTCAGGAACCCTCCCGTGCCCCAGACCCAGTGGCAGACGGGATCGTACACGAAGGTCGCCCAGAGCAGCGTAAAGACCAGGAACGCCGAGAACTTCATCCGCTCGGCAAAGGCGCCGATGATCAGGCCCGGCGTGATCACGGCAAACATGCCCTGGAAGATCATGAAGACCTGATGGGGAATGGTGGGAGCGTAGTCCGGGTAAGGGGCGGTCCCCACTCCCTTGAGGCCCAGCCACTGCAGGCCGCCCAGCCAAGGCGTGCCAGGCGCAAACGAGAGGCTGTAACCCACGATCATCCAGTGGACGCTCAGGACACCCAGGACAATCATGCACTGCATGAGCACGCTGAGATAGTTCTTCCTGCGAACCAACCCCCCGTAGAAAAACGCCAGGCCGGGCGTCATGAGCATGACCAGGGCCGCACTCATCAACATCCAGGCGGTATCGCCACTGTCGATCTTGGCCGCAGTCACGGGGGCCTGGCCAGCGGCCGGTTGTTCAGCCAGCGCAGAGCGCCCAGGGCTGAACAGACGATCGCTACCAGAAGCCCCAGGCCAAGTAGACGCCGACTGCCGGCCGACTCACCAGTGGTCACCATACACATCTCCATGCCAAGCGCACCGCAGTACAGATTTAGTCCTGGACTCGGACCTTTTCCGGACTGCAACAGATGTGCCAGGCGAACCACTGTAGCCTTAACTTGCTACTGAATAAGGACCTAAGTCTGTTAAGACCTCTCCTGATGCCGACCAAGAAATGCTACCTTTATGTAGCCAGCCTAAGATATCCTACATTTCTGTCGTCAGTTGCACCTCAACCGATGGCCTCATGCCCTGTCTCTCCGGTGCGGATGCGATAGCATTCCTCAAGGGGCAGGACAAAGATCTTGCCGTCTCCAGTCTGGCCTGTCTTGGCCCCTCCGGTGATGGCCTTGATCGTGGGCTCCACGAAGTTGTCGTTGACCGCGATCTCCAGCCGGATCTTCCGGAGCAGGTTGCCCGTCTCCCTGAATCCACGGTAGACCTCTGCGACGCCCTTCTGCCGGCCGTGACCCAGGACCTCCGAAACAGTGATCAGGTTCACGTCTGCCTTGTACAGTTCCTCTTTGACCTCTTCGAGCTTGTGAGGCTGAATGATGGCGATGATCAGTTTCATGGGTTCGATCTCCTGTCAGTAGGGGTTACTCGAGCATTGTGCTGGCACGTTCGTTGTGCTGCGTCAGATCCAGGCCCATGGCCTCATCCTTCTCGCTCACTCGTACGCCGATCAGAACATCGACCACCTTATAGAGGATCCAGGTGACCACGAAGGCATACACCAGCGTCACTAGCACGGCGATCAACTGCACACCCAACTGCCTCGGGTTGCCGAAGAAGAGCCCGTCAGCACCGGCCGGATTCACGGCCTTGGAGGCAAAGAGCCCGGTGGCAATGGCACCGAAGGTACCGCCTACTCCATGGACGCCAAAGGCATCCAGAGAGTCGTCGTATCCGAACATCGGCTTGACGTAGCTGACTGCAACGAAGCAGAGCAGACTGACGAGCACGCCGATCGCGATGGCAGATCCCACGCCGACGAACCCGGCCGCTGGCGTGATGGCCACCAGGCCAGCCACTGCGCCGGATATCGTGCCCAGCATGGTGGGTGCTCCGTTGATCTTCCAGTCCAGCATTGCCCACATGACTGCAGCGGCTGCGGCAGCCGTGTGTGTGACCACAAAGGCGTTGACTGCGAGGCCGTTGGCGCCCAGGGCGCTGCCGGCGTTGAATCCAAACCATCCGAACCACAGCAGGGCTGCACCGAGTACGCTGAACGGCAGGGAATGGGGTGGGATGGGATGCTTGTCCACACTCTTTCTCTTGCCGATAACCAGGGCGGTCACCAGGGCAGCGACTCCTGCGTTGATGTGCACGACCGTGCCGCCTGCGAAGTCAAGCGCCCCCATGTTCCGGAGAAAGCCGCCCACGCCCCAGACCCAGTGTGCGACGGGGTCATACACAAATGTCGCCCACAGCAGCGTGAACAAGAGGAAGGCGGAGAACTTCATCCGCTCGGCGAACGCCCCGATGATCAGGGCAGGGGTGATCACCGCGAACATGGCCTGGAAGATCATGAAGGCCTGGTGCGGGATCGTTGCCGCATAGTCTGTGTAGGGCTCAAGTCCCACGCCCCTGAGGCCCACCCAATCCAGGCTGCCCAGCCACTTGCCGCCTGGGGCAAACGAGAGGCTGTAGCCGAACACGACCCACTGAATGCTCAAGGCACCCAGGGTGATCATGCACTGCATCAGCACGCTGAGGTAGTTCTTCCTTCGAACCAGGCCTCCATAGAAGAAGGCCAGGCCAGGGGTCATCAGCATGACCAGGGCCGCACTGATCAGGACCCACGCGGTGTCTCCGGTGTCTATCTTGGCGGCTGGGGCCACTGCAGCCGGGGTTGCCTGCGCCACGACTGCCTGAGCTGACGGGGCTACTGCCGGCTCCTCTGCCGTCAGCGCGGGCACCGCCAGGGCTGCCACCATGACCCACAACCAGACGCCCCGTATCGGCAAAGCTCCGAAGGTCCTCACTCTCTTGCTCAACATGACTGGTGCTCCTTGTAATAATGGACAATCTGCTACTTCAATAGCCGATCCTTGTGCCACGGCGACCAAGAACAAGACTGTCGCCACTAACGCAAGGCCCATGCCAACCCAACCAAGTGGACGCTAACCAATTATCTGTAATGGCTTTGTGATACGAACTGGGCATGGTCAGCCCCTGCTATCAGAATACATATTTGCAGTCTGCCACACTGCTGTTTACAATTATGTCTGATAGGACGTGATGAGTGTCCCAAAAGTAGAACGTACCCCATGGGATGGCAGGATATGGCAGATAGCAGAAGGCAGGCCGGGACCCCTACGCCGGATCGCGTCTCAGTCCTGGACACACTCTATCGAATCGCGCAGATCCTCTCCGCAGGCCCGAACCAGAGGCAATCCCTGGCAGAGGTGCTGGACACACTGGACAGTGACCTGGGCATGGAGCGGGGCATGGTCACACTGCTCTCGCCCGACCGGAGGCAGATCCTGGTCGAGGTCGCCCATGGGGTCCCGGAAGAACGGCGGAGAAAGGTGCGATACCAGATCGGCGAGGGCATCACGGGCAAGGTCATCCAATCCGGGAAGCCCATCGTCGTCCCCAAGGTGTCCGAGGAGCCCCACTTCCTTAACCGCCTTGGTAGATCCAGATTGTCCGAAGGCGAGATCAGCTTCGTCTGCGTACCGATCGCGATCGGCCAGGAGACGATCGGCACGGTCTCCATAGACCAGCCCTACCAGGAAGGCCGCTCGCTTGAGGAAGGAATGCGGGTCCTGCGGGTGGTGGCCAGCATGATCGCCAACGACGTACGCACACGGCGTGAAGAGGCCGCGGAGCGACAGGCCTTGGAAGACGAGAACGTCCGGCTTCGCCACGAGCTGGAGGACCGATTCAGGCCTGAGAACATCATCGGCAACTCCAATGCCATGCGGAACGTGTACACCCAGATCCACCAGGTGGCAGCCACCGACACCACGGTCTTGATCCGGGGCGAGTCAGGCACCGGCAAGGAGCTGGTGGCCCATGCCATCCACTATGCAAGCCCGCGGGCCAACGGCCCCTTTGTCAGGGTCAACTGCGCGGCGCTCAGCGAGAACCTGCTGGAGAGCGAGCTCTTCGGCCACGAAAAGGGCGCATTCACCGGCGCGATCGAGGCCCGCAAAGGCCGCGTGGAGCAGGCCAATGGGGGGACCCTGTTTCTCGACGAGATCGGAGATTTCTCGCCCACCATCCAGGTCAAGCTCCTCAGGGTCCTGCAGGAGCGCCAGTTCGAACGGGTGGGCAGCAACAAGACCTTGGAGACCAACGCCCGGATCCTCTGCGCCACGAACCGGGACCTGGAGAAGGGCGTGCAGGAGTGCACGTTCCGGCAGGACTTGTACTATCGGGTCAACGTCTTTCCGCTCTTCCTGCCGCCGCTCCGTGACCGCAAGGACGACATCCTGCTGCTGGCCGATCACTTCGTCGAGAAGTACGCCCAGCGGATGAGAAAGGACATCCGCCGGATCAGTACGCCTGCGATCAACATGATGGTCGCGTACCATTGGCCGGGCAACGTCCGGGAGCTGGAGAACTGTATGGAGCGGGCCGTACTCCTCAGCACGGACGGGGTCATCCACGGCCACCATCTGCCGCCCACGCTCCAGACCTCAGACGCCTCGGATACGGTTGGCACCGGGTCCTTCAAGGAACGGGTCGAGCTTTTCGAGCGGGACCTCATCGTGGATGCCCTCAAACGATGCAACGGAAATCTCACTGCAACGGCACGCGACCTGGGGTCCACGCCGCGGATCATCACCTACAAGGTCAAGGAGCTAGGGATTGACCACGGCCGGTACCGCAGGACGCACTAAGAGCCTATCCGAAAACCTCTTTCTGCTGCGATCGGCTGCGAAGCCCTGGGGCTGCGTTGTCGGCGAAAAAGGTCCTCGACGTGCCTACAAGCACGCCTCCGGGCCTTTTCCGCCTGCCGCCTTGCCCCCGGGCTTCTCGCTCGATCTCGCTACCAAACAGGTTCTCGGATAGGCACTGAGAGTCTATCTGAGATAGACTCTACCCGTAATTCCGTTGGCCCTGCAGCCTCAATCACGAGTAGGCCCAGCGACGGATCGAACTCAAAGACCGCAGGCTCCAGAGGACCGCGATCCGGTCGTGTCTGGGACCGTCGCTCGATAGTCACAGGCCGCACCTTGACCCCTGAGATCAACACGTGATAGGGCCGGGTGCCGGCACGGGCTCCCCAGCCGGCGAGGGTCAGTGTCACACGGCCGGAAGACTCGGTCACCTTCAGGATGGAGCAAGGGGCATGGATCAGCCAGCCCTCGCCGTCGAGCCTGCGGAGGTCAACCATCCTGCCCCTGTCGAAGGCCTCGGCCAGGTGCGCCTCGATGGTCCCGGGGTTGATGGCAGGGCCGTCGCTGACCTGGCCCTTGAGATGATAGAAATCGGGAAGCAGCCCCTGCCTGGCTGCATCGGTGGCAGGCCAACACATCTGCAGGCCCGTCAGGGTGATCGCCTTGGCGATCTGCAGCCATGGGCCATCCGGGTCGCAGGGGCTCAGCAGGTGCAGGCTGGACGCATAGACCAGGCCGCACCACTGGACTGGACGACCGAACCACGATCCCTGCCAGTCTGTGGCGCCGAACACAGGGATCGTGGCGTAGCGCCCCACCTCACCCGGCGTGGGATCGATGAGATAGATGAAGGGTACGCCCGTCCACGCCCAATACCGCGCCTGGTCCAGGTGCTCACGCCGACCGGACAGAACATAGCCCAGGCCATAGGCCTTGGTCATGTGGGCAGAGGCCAGAATGTCCGGGGTGTGCAGCGGGACCTCCCACGTCTGGGCCCCTCGCGGCACGGTCCCGCGATATGCGGCAGTCTGTCTGTCGAGCAGGTCAATGGCCCGTCGGATCAGCGAGGCCTGACCTGACAGGGCGGCTGCCTCCAGGATCGCGGCGAGGTCTGCGGCACTGTAACCATTGGCGTTTTTTGCGAAGTGCGTGGCGCCGTAGTCGGTCTTGACCGGCCTGTAGGTCTTGAGGCCCTGGTCGTCAAATCCCTTGAGCAGCCCCTCCGCCTGCTCCATCCTGCTGCGGACAAAGGCCTGCACCCTGCCAAAGACCAGAGGCGCGACCGGTAGCCTGACGTGCGAAACGCCGCTGGCATAGGGGTCACCCTCAGCCAGCACAGCCAGGGTCAGGTCCCTGGCGGTCTGAAGGCCGTCCAGCAAGGCCGCACCCTTGGGGTCCAGCGACGCGGCAAGCCAGTCCATGTTGACTGCGGCATCCGCAGCAGGACCTGGCCGGAAGCTGTCAGCCCACACCGCGTGGCGCAGCAGTCCTGCCTGGCGTATCTGGGAATCCTTCCAGCCGTGGCCGAGCAGCTCTACCGCGGACTCGAATCCGCCCTTCCACGAGGGCAGTTCAGGAAGGCCTTTCAGCCTGACGTAGTGCTGGAGGGCAGGCACGATGGTGTCACCCTGGCCACCGCTGAGGGTCACGGTTGCAGTCAGGGCCTGACCCTTGGCCACGTGGAGGGGGCTGTGGGCTGCCAGGGTGTTCTCGAACCGAAGGCGTCCGACGGCCGGACACGTGACAGCCATGAGGTGCGAGTCTGAGCCAGTCACACGATCCGGCGAATCGAACAGGGGCGACGCCAGAGCCGAGGGCTCCCAGATCAGCCCCAGATACGCACCGCCGCTGGCCAGGGCCATCAGCGGCAGCGTCACCTTCAAGGGGTCGGGCATCCGCCGGACGTGATCGGGCGTGGTGATATCCGCCTGGCTGCTGCTCGGTTCATCCTCGAGATACTCCAGGCCCGGCAGCACGGCCTGGGCCTTGTGTCCGCCGAACGTCCCGAGCCCGCAGTGGAGCATCAGCCAAGGCAGGTAAATCACCTCGCGGTCCGCATCGACTATACAGCGGGTCTCCACGAGCACAGTGCCATCGACCTGGCCTGGCTTGACGGTCCTGGCGATCACCCAACGGCCTCCGTGGCGATCCGTCAGCCCGACCTCAGCACAGAACCCGGCCTCGCTGACGGCCATCTTCACTGGCGCGTCCCCGAGGCATAGCCACTCGACCCGGCCACCCAGAATCACCCCAATGACCTCGGCCCTGTACCCCACGGCCATCTCACGGCCAGACACGGTGATCACGAAGTCCCCCAGGGCCTGTCCGCCGTGTCCGACGTTCAGCTCGCCGGACTGGACGGAGCGCCCGGGCCGTAGGGGGACGATCTGCCTGACCGGCCTGGCCAAGGGTACCTCCGGAGGCCTTGCCAGGGACTCCACGCGGATGGAGGCGACCCCCACCTCGCCCGGGCTGGAGGCAGGATCCAGACGGAACCGGGTGCCCCGACCCAGGGGTTCAGCAATGATCAGCTCGTAGTCGTGCCATTGGCCATCGTTCTGCACGACGAAGGGGATTGAATGTCCTGCCCGAAACACCGGTCCATAGAATAGCTCCCCTGCTGCGTTCGCCTTGGACCGCATCCGTAGGGTCACGCGGGTCAGACCGTCACCGGTCAGGTCGAAGCCTGGCCCCTCGATCCATGGGTCCTCTCCAGTGGACCGGAATGTCAGGCCTTCATCTCCGGAGCCCAGTTGCTCCACGTGGGTATTGCCCTTCCAGTCCAACGGGCCCTGAGTGAAATCCCAGGACACAGTCGGCCCAGCCCCGGCGGTCGAGGCAAGGCCTATCCAGGAGATCCAAAGACAGAGGGCAAGGCGTCCAGAGGGCGCCTGCCGCGGGTAGCATCCCATCCTGTCGAGCATCCTGCTGCCTCCTTTCCTTGCCCTGTCCAATCCGTCCCAGGGTCGTGTGGCCATTGTACCTGCCCAGCGGGCAGGGAGAAGGTCCTGCACCTGGGGATTGGCGCAGATCGTCATTGGCCGTACTCTGTGGGCTGGAGGTGTTGCCATGAAAGACAGTGCGATAGAACGCGGCGCCAGACAGGCGGTCGTCCATTGTGTCCAAGTCAAGGCCGGCGAGAAGGTGGTGGTCGTCACGGACAAACAGACCGAGATGCTGGCCGATGTCTTGATCCGCCAGATCGACCGGCAAGGCGGACAGGCCCGGAAGTTCGTGATGGAGGACCTCGGCGACAGACCCGCGGATGGCGCATCGCCCCTGGCGTTTGACGATACGATTGCACAGGCCATGGCCTCCAGTCAGGCCAGCTTCTACATCGCTCAGTGCAGGCGAGGAGAACTGGCCAGCTTCCGGAGACCCATGCTGGCGACTGTGGAGCGACACCGCCTCCGTCATGCCCACATGCCGGGCTTCACTGAGCAGATGATGTCCGAGGGCATGGCCTCGGACTACAGCCAGATCCAGGCCCTGAGCCGCAGGGTCTATGAGTTGGTCCGTCCCGCCCGCCAGATCCGGGTGACCACTGCGGCAGGCACGGACCTGGTGGCCCGGTTCGACGCGGCGATCCGCTGGGTCGTCAGTGATGGCCTCATCACGCCAGATCAATGGATGAACCTTCCCGACGGAGAGGTCTTCACGTCGCCCGTGACTGCAGAAGGCCGGGTCGTGGTCGACGGCTGCTTCGGCGACTTCTTCAGTGAGAAGTACGGACTGCTCGGCAAGACGCCGCTCCAGTACGACCTCAAGGACAGCCGAGCGATCAGGCAGACGGTCCACTGTGACCAAAAGGCCCTGGAGCAGGACTTCGTCCACTACACCTTCGAGACCGACGAGAACTCCTGCCGTCTGGGCGAGTTTGCCATCGGAACCAACACCGGCCTGACGGGCCTGATCGGCAACCTGCTTCAGGACGAGAAGTTTCCGGGCATCCACCTGGCCCTGGGCAGTCCCTATCCCACCAAGACCGGCGCGACCTGGGACAGCTCCGCGCACAACGACGGTATCCTGTTGAGTCCCACCATCACGGTAGAAGACCGGACGATCATGCGAGACGGCCAGTTCCTGCTGTAGCCGCCCGGGCGACGGCACGGCCTCGTCAAGACTCGATCAGGATCGGTCACGGTTTCTCCTGCAAAGAGGACGGCTGGATCAGCCGCCTGAATTGCCTAAGGTCAATGCCGTGTCTATGCACTCGCAGACCCATCATGCGCTCCGTCAGGCCCAACTGGCGAGCGGCGGCCGCCATGTTGCCGCCCGTTGCGTCCAGCGCATCCAGGATCATCTTCTGCTCCATGGCCTTGAGCACAGCGTCCATCGCTCCCCCCTCGGCGGTCCGAATGGACGGGGATGGATGAGCCGTGCAGCTCCTCTGGTCGGTCAGCAGTGGAACAGTGGATTCGGCAGCGGTTTCCAGCGATGATAGCGTGTGCGTGATTGGCTCCTCCCCATCCGCTGGGGGCGAACCGTGCGGCCCGATCCGCCGCTCCAGATAGACCTGCCGTCTACGGGCCTGGTACCCAAGGAGCGAGGCGGCGATCATCAGCAAACGGATGTCCTCGGTGTAGTCCGTGTCGTCAGAGTAGACGTGGTCGATGCTCGAGCGCCCCAATCGTATCGTTCGTCAGCCGAATCGGCACGCAAATGAACGAGAGGTCGCCCCCCCCGTCCTCGCCATGCTGGATTCGGGAACCGGTCCGATCCAGAAACAGAGGCTCACGAGAAATCCTCGGCACGACTGCCGGTCGGCCTGTCTGCGCGACAAGCCCGGTGACGCCCTCTCCCAATCTGTACCGGCCGCGGGAACGCTGTTCCGGCCGGAGCCCGAAGGCTGCCTCGATCGTCAACTCCCTCGTCTTGCGGTTCAGGATCGTGATGGCGCCTCGTATCATGTCCATGTCTTCTGCCATCATCCGCAGCAGCGGTGAGGCAACATCCTCCAGGCTACGGCCGCGATTCAGCGACTGCACCAGCTCGAGGAGAATCCTGAGTTCCCGTCTCTCGCGATCGCCGCTTCCTGACGCTTGGATACACATGGCCCTGCATTCCGCCATCGATCACCTTTGCGGGGCGATTCCCTTCACCTTCCGGGCCGCCCCGTGAAGGCTGCACAGGCGCCCCCTGCCCATCCTGTGCAGCCGCTGGGGCGTGCGTTCGGGTGTCGGAACCCGATCCTAAGGAAGTCTCATCCGATGGCCCCCCCTCCCCGCTCACCCGTCCTGATCCGGATGCACTCCGCAAGATCGAGGATGAAGATCTTGCCGTCCCCGATTTGACCGGTCCGGGCTGCGGAGCAGATGGCCTCAATCGTCTTTTCCACGAAGGCCTCGTTGACCGCAATCTCAAGGCGAATCTTCTTGAGGAGGTTGACGTCAAACTTCACTCCGCGGTAGCTCTCTTCGTACCCCATCTGGGCACCGCAGCCCAGCGAGTTGGTCACGGACATCTTGGCAACCTCGGCCTTCGCCAGAGCCTTCTTGACGTCTTCGAGCTTGTGCGGCTGGATGTAGGCTATGATCAGTTTCATCGTTGGTTCTCCTCATTCATGACTAGTTGAAGACCTGGAAACCGCCATAGGCCTCATTCCCATGCTCGCCGATGTCCAGACCCTTGAGTTCTTCTTCACGCGATACGCGGAGCCCATCACCGCCTTCAGGACTGCCCAGGCGACCAGCGATATCACGAACACGAACACGGCTACGCCGAGCACTGCGGCGAGCTGGGCCTTGAGCAGGGTGAATCCGCCGCCGAAGAACAGACCGTTGCCCGTGGCCGTACCGGTGATCTTGTCCTGTGCAAACAGACCCACTGCAGATCGTCCCGAACACGCCGTTGACCAGGTGTACCGACAGGGCGCCCACCGGGTCATCGAGACGCATCCGATCGAAGAACAGCACGGCCAGGACCACGAGCACGCCCGCGATCAGGCCGATGATGATCGAGCTGCCTACGCTCACGAAGGCACAGGGGGCCGTGATGGCCACCAGCCCGGCCAGGCAGCCGTTGAGGGTCATGCCCAGGTCGGGCTTGCCCAGCAGCAGCCAGGACAACACTGTCGCGCTCATGATCGCCGCTGCAGCCGCCGTATTGGTCGTGACCGCAACGTGGCTGATGGCGTTCGGGATCCGCGGCCATGGTCGAGCCGGGGTTGAATCCGAACCATCCGAACCACAGGACGAGCGTCCCGAGGGTGGCCAGGGGCAGGTTGTGGCCCTGTATGGCCTTGATCGTGCCGTTGCTGTACTTGCCGATTCGGGGACCCAGAAGGAGCACGCCTGCCAGGGCCGCCCAGCCGCCGACGCTGTGCACGACGGTCGATCCGGCAAAGTCGAACATTCCCATCTTGGCCAGCCATCCGCCGCCCCAGACCCAATGCCCCACGACGGGATAGATGACCATGGCCATGATGAAAGAGAACACGATGAAGGTGACGTACTTGATCCGCTCCGCCACGGCCCCCGAGACGATCGTTGCCGCAGTGCCGCAGAAGACCAACTGGAAGAAGAACTTCGCCCAGATTGGGACGCCGGTCCAGTTGATCGCCGAATAGACACCCTGGTAGGCGTCCCCCGTGGCCGGCGAGTTGTCCGCCCCGCTGACGAAGAACAGCCCCTGGCGTGCCGATCAGGCCATTGCCGTCTCCGAACATCAGGCCCCAACCCAGGACCAGAAACCCAGGGAGGAGACAGCAAACACGATGAAGTTCTTGGACATGATGTTCACCGCGTTCTTGGCCCTGGCGAACCCGGATTCCACGGCCGCGAATCCCAGGTTCATGAAGAACACCAGGAAGGCGGCGATCATGACCCACACGGTGTCCAAGGCCACCTTCATGTTTCCCACGCTCTTCTGTACGTCTGCCACCGACGGCGCCGCCGCGGCCTCCTCGGCCCAAGCCGGTATGGTCGTCAATAACAGGACCCCCACCACGCCCCACATAAACCACCTGTACGCTCTCATGGATAGAATCTCCGAAAGAAGGTCAGAATGTCTTGGCCAAACCAATGCCCACCACAACGTACGTACTGTCGTCCGAGTACACACGGGAGTCCTTGATGTCACCGTCCACCAGGGTGATCACCTTGGCGGAGGGAGTGACCGTCACTCCCCACACGTCAAGCGGCACAGCCACACCCAGACTGAAATCGTTGAACTTGGCGTCGTCGACGCCCCAGTAGGTCTTGTTGTACTCGCTGTCCGCCCATCCCAGGCTGGCACTCAGCTTGACGTCGGCAGGCGTGCTGCCCACCGGCACTACTCCCTTCACCGTGTGGGCCACGCCCAAGGCCGCATAGAATCCTTCGGTGAGGTCGTCGGCTCCCGGATCTGTCGCCTCATCCTTGTCGAAGTCGTAGTACACGGTGACGGAAGGGCTCAAGAGGACGTTCCACGTCAGGCCCGCATAGACCTCCATGGTCTTCAGGTCAACGGTCGGGAAGTCGTAGTAGATGAACCCGGCCGAGTAACTCAGCTTGTCAGTACCCGGGAAGTTCCCGGCATACCCCAGGGAGTAGTCCAGTTCCGTGAGGTTGTAGCGTTCATCGTGGATGTCCGTAAGGTCCATGTTGCCCCAGACGCCACCGGTGAATCCCTTGTAGGTCGCAGTCGCCCCCGGCTGAAAGACCGCATCCTCGTTCAGTCGCTGCCCCCTCCAGACGTAGTCCGTGAAAAAGTCCGCCGTCAAGCCGATCGAAACCGGGCCGGCCGCGAAGAGGGAGGAACTCGCCATACCCACGGTCACTGCTGCACACAGAAGCCATCGTCTCAGATTCATCAAACACACTCCTTAAAAGAAGATCAGGGTTCTCAACTACATCACTGGCATGCCCATGCCTCAACGCAATAGCAAAGACCATGCCATGAACAAAACGCGCGCAGCAACATCCTTATTACAAAAGATTTAGGGATATTGCAGGCGACTCGGTGCGTCCTCAAGTGCTACATTCATGTCACATTGCAGTTTATGCAGCACAAATCTGTTGTCAATATCAAGAGTCATTCCTCTCCTGTGTGCTGATTCGCAGTGACTTCCAATAGTGTCGCCCTCATCGCACGAGTGGGGACTGCCTGGGCTTGGGCAGCCGCGTCTGACAACGAGCTGCAAGGCAGTCCTGAGGTGGCACAGCTCCAGAAGCAAGTCTCCGAAGCTGGAGGCTATCGCGATCCCATGATCGGACCGACGACTCGCGTGGCCACCTGCTTGGTCTTGACGTTGTAATCGATCCCCCAGACTGCCACACCGTCCGCGGTGCACGGCTGGTTCTCCCAACCTGTCATCTGCATCGCCTGTGTGCGGTGGTTGTAGGTCACCTTGTGCCCGGCAAACTGGTGAGGGGTCTCATCGTCGTAGTAGACGTTGCCCGTCGCTGTCAGCATCGCCAGATCTCTCTCGTGGCCAGACGTCTGGGCCAGGTCAATCCGAACGGCGTCTGCCTCTGCGTGGATGTGCGAAGTCTGACGGCCGTCGACGATCGGGAAGTAGTCAACCAGCATAGGCTTCTTCTTCCCTGATGCCAGGATGTGGTTGTCCGCCACGAAGAACTGCAGGATGTCGAACTGACTGAGCAGGGCGTAGAACGGCTGATTGCTGTCCAACAGCCGCCCCGTCGCTTGGGTCGTCGAGTTGTTCAGCCAGATCGTGCCCGGTCCTGTGGCCGTAATGACCTGCGCAGCCGACTGGGGGTCCAGGGTCAGGTGCGTGCAGACCATCCTGGCTCCGGAGACCACGGGCCCCTCGAACGATGCCGAGCTTCCCGCGGCGGTGCCCTTGACGGACAGGTTCTCGATTCTCAGCTCCACGGTCCCCCCCTCCGCCTGCACCGTCTTCACTGCACGCATCGCCACGGCCGGTCGGGTGTCCACATGCTCCAGCAGATCCACAATCAATCGCGGGGCCGCCAGAGAGCCCCTCTCGGCGATCTCACGCTCAGTACGCGTGAAGGTACACAGGCAAGGTCCTTCCAGGGTGATTCGATTCGCCTGCGCTCTGTAAGTCGCACCCTGTGCAGCGGTCATGCGGACTGGGATCAGCACCTGGCTGTCCTTGTCCATGAAGTCCCTGCAGAAGCAGTTCAGCTCCACAGGTCCCTCAACTTCCCCGTCGCCGGTCCGACGATTGTAGTGCAGGGTCCGGGCGCTGAACCTCGCGGCATTCTTCGCAGCGGCGGCCGCCGACGCCAACCGCTCAGAACGGCCGGCCTTGGCGCCGCTGTTCGGGTCCGGCGGGAGGGCAACGCCCATGGGTGTCACCACCACAGGTCCATCGCAGGCGATCGACACCTCCGTCCAGTCCCCTTCTGCTTCCTTGGATGACGGCGGGCGTCCCTTTCCAGATGCAGCCGACGGGCTGTGCCCGGAGGGGTTCGAGGGCTGCGATCCCGCCAGATCGGTCAGCCAGAGCGTCTGCTGGACAAAGACGAGATCCTGGGCCGTCTGGATCAGGACGTTGTCTCGCAGTATGCACTGGTACCACGTGGTCTCCGCACCCCCGCCAGACTTTCCGGCTGGGGCCGGGGCAGCGGTTGCGGGGCCAGGACCGCCCGGCGACCGGCCTCTGGGAACCTTCAGGGTCATGCTGTCCAGATGACCCAGCCTGAAGTACTCGATCCTGCGGCCCTGGTCGTTGTACACGAACTCCGCCTGACGGCCCGTCCACCGGACCGTGTCAGAGGCGAAGTCGATCTGGCCCGACGAGGTGAACCGGGAGGTGGAACCATTGAAGGAGATGTCGTCGAGACCCACCCGGCAGGCCGGCAGATCGCTGCCCTCCTGCGGTTCCGTTTGAAGCACGACGTGGCCGGAGAACGTGCCATCCGTGGGAAAGACGTCGTTCTGCCCGGACTGCAGCGTGAACCTGCCCCCGTCCGCAGTAATCACGCAGTTGACATCCGACATCAGCAGCCGGACCCACGGCTGCTTCATCTCCCAAACGTTGTCGCTCCGATGCCACAGGGCTCCGAAGCCCCACTGCCGGTACACGCGGCCCTGCTCGTCGCGGTCCTCATAGGTCACGCCCTCCACGCCGGCGACCTCCACCCCGCTGATCCGACCCGGCCTGGCGGAGCGGACATCCAGGGAAGGCGCCTCGGGCTGGTCTGCAGTGGACGGGGACATCTCGGGTGTGTGGGAGTACCGGGCATACACGAGATAGACGAGGATCAAGGCCCCCAGGGAGGCCAGCCCGATCACGCCCTTTCTCAGATCCCAGTTCATTGTGAGCCCGCTTCCGGATCCGCCAGATACCGCTCCATCAAGGCCGGCCACCGGCCGCTCTCCTTGAGGATGTGTTCGATGACTTCGCGGACGGCTCCACGGCCGCCCGGCCTGGCCGTGACGTAGCGGGCATGGGACTTGAGCTCATCGACCGCGTTGGCCACGGCCACGCCAAATCCCACGTACCGGACCGGCGGCAGGTCGAGCAAATCGTCGCCCACGTAGGCCACCTGGCCGGCCGTCAGGCCAAATGCTGCAACCAAGGTCTTCAAGGCAGGCAGCTTCTGATGATACCCTTCCAGGACGTGCTCAATCTCGAGTTGCTCGGCACGCTGCCGGGTGGCGGCGGACGGACGGCCGCTCAGAAATGCGATGTTCAGTCCAGCCCTCTTCCACATCTTGATCCCGTGGCCGTCGAGCAGGCTGAAGGACTTGCTCTCCGAGCCGTCTGGGTGCAGCAAGACCGTGCCATCCGTCAGCACGCCGTCCACGTCCAGGACCAGCAGCTCGATCCGTCGCAGATCCACTGGCGTTGGATTGTCCATGATCCGTATTCCCTTACAGGTCTTGAACGGCTGCGGAAAGACGCGGGCTAGAGCTTGACCACGCTGCCCCGCTCGTTGATGCAGACCAGTTCGTGTCGTCCACCGGTATACTCGGCGGCTGCGCGGACGACAATCTGCTTGTCGCTGCCCTGCTCAATCTGGGCCAGGGTCGATCGCCGCTCGTTCAGGAGATACTCCGCCACCTCGGGGGAAACCGTCAGGTCGATCCGCTTGATCGGCTTCTTGGACGCCGAGTAGTTGAGCAGACGGATCAACTCGATCGCCAGTGATTCGTGGCTCTTGACGAAGCCGGCGCCGGCGCAGTGGGGACAGGCTAGATAGGTGCTGGACTGCAGCGACCCCCGCATCCGTTGGCGGGTCATCTCGACGATGCCGAACCGGCTGATGGGCAGGATCTTGGACCTGGCCCGATCAGCCTTCACCGCCTGGCGGAAAACCCTCTCCACCTCCTTGCGGTTCTTCTGAGTCCGCATGTCGATAAAGTCGCAGACGATCAGGCCGCCCAGGTCGCGGAGCCTGAGCTGCCGGGCGATCTCGGTGGCCGCATCAAGATTGGTCTCGAAGGCGGTCTGCTCCGCGTTGTGGGGGCCGTGGTGGCGGCCACTGTTGACGTCGATCGCGACCAAGGCCTCGGTCTGTTCGATGACGATGGAACCCCCGCTCTTGAGCGGGACGGTTCTGGACTGCACCCGGGCGATCTGGTCTTCGATCTGGTGCTTGTGAAACAACGGCAGCGTATCGCTGTAAAAGGTCACGTGCCGCTTCTGCCGCGGATAGGCGTGGGCCAGGAAGTCCTTGATCTTGCGGACCACGGCCTCGGAGTCGCAGATGATGTCTGTGATCTGGGCATTGAAGACGTCCCGCATCGCCCGGATCACCAGATCCGATTCCTGGTACAGCTCCTGGGGCGCCCGCTCGGATTGCGGGCCTTTGTCAATAGTCTCCCACAACCGCAGCAGGTAGCGGAGGTCGTTCTGGATTTCCTTCTTGGCCGCACCTTCGCCGGCGGTGCGGATGATGCACCCGATGTCCTTGGGGGGATGGGCTTCCTCGAGGATCTCGCGAAGGCGCTTCCGCTCCTCCTCCTGCTCGATCTTGTGGGAGATGCCATGGTGGTGCATCCAGGGCATCAACACGATGTACTTACCCGGCAGCGCGAGGTACGTCGTGAGGGTCGGCCCCTTGGTCTTGAGCCCGTCTTTGGTCACCTGGACCACGATCTCCCGGCCCTTGCGCAGGCATTCCTGGATGAGCGGGCGATCTTTCAGGGACTGACGCCGACCCACGGCCTCCACGGCTTCGTGTCGGGCGCCCGGGAAATAGCGAGGATGAAGGTCGCTGATGTGGAGAAAACCATTCGTCCCGATCCCCAGATCCACAAAGGCCGCCTGGATTCCGGTCTCGATGTTGACGATCTTCCCTTTGTAGATGTTTCCCACCACACTCGCCAGGCTTGCCCTCTCCAGGTAGAGCTCTTCGAGTATACCGTCCTCCACCACCGCCACGCGGCACTCCTCGCTCTCGGCCACGTTGATCAACAGTTCTCTTGCCATCTCCAGATTGTCCTTTCCAGCCCATTCTCAGGGACGGTCCGCGTCAAGACGGGGCTCAGGGGCACCTTGGCGCCACTGAATCGCCGTGCGCTGGATCGGGCCGGCCAACTGCTCCTTGGTCAGGCCCAACAGCTCCAAGAGCTCTCCAGAGCGAACCGAGCCGCTCTGCCGGATCCAACACGTTATGGATACGTTCTGCCCAGCCACCTCGATCGATGCCAGGAAAGGCCGGACGTCCACCGGGCGCGGCGCCCTTTCCTCACCATCACGGCGGGCCACCACACACGACGGGCTTGCGAGCACCGCGGCGGCCTTCTCCCGTACTTCGTCGATTGATGAGGCATTCTTGAGTGAGAACCGATAATCCGCGGCCGCAGCCTGGAAGGAGGCCTTTCTCGGAACGACCCGCACCGAGAGGATCTCCAGCCCTCCGGGCAGTTCTCCGGACAGGCGACCGGCAACCTCCGAAGCGAGGGCTTCCTCGCCTGCGCCTGAATCGACCAGCCGCACACACAACAGGTCGCCGGTAGACTCCACGCCCACCGGTTTGGGCAGAGGCAGAGAGATCCTCGGCCTGGGATTGTATCCATGACTGTAATCCAGGGCCAACCCCGCCCGCACGCAGGCCCTCTGAAAGACCCGCATCAGCTCGGCGTGCGAGAGATACCGGGCCAAGCCCGACACCCTGAACTCTGCCACAACCCCGACCCCGCCGGTCAACGGCTGTGGAGTGGGATGGCCGGCGCCAGCAGGCCTCTCTTCGGATGGATGGTCGGCGTCCATGGATTCACGCATTGCCACAGGCCCGCTAGAAGGCCTCGGGCAGGATCTCCCTGGCCTTACTCCGCAGGAAGCTGGAGATGTGGCTCTCCGAGTTCATGGCAATGACCTTTCGGGCCAGGTGGTGGCACTGCTCCAAGGTCACCGATCGAATGATCTGTTTGGTCTCCGGGATCATGGGCGGCGTCACGGACAGGGTGTGGATTCCGAGCCCCAGCAGGACCATGACGTAATCGGGCTCCGAGGCCATCTCTCCGCAGACGCTGACCTCTATGCGGGCCTTGTAGGCGTCCTGGACGACGGTGCGGATCAGACGCAACACGGCCGGCTCCACGGCCGAATAGAGCGTGGAAACCAGCTCATTGCCGCGGTCGACGGCCAGCGTGTACTGGGTCAGGTCGTTGGTCCCGATGCTGAAGAAGTCCGATTCCCGTGCCAGAGAAGCGGCCGTCAGAGCAGCCGCAGGCGTCTCGACCATGATGCCGACCGCCAGGTCCTTGTCATAGGGGATCCCGTCGTCGTCCAGATCCTCCATCACGTCCCGCATAACCAGCTTCGCCTGGCGTAGTTCCTGAAGGTTGGTGATCAGCGGGAACATGACCTTGACCTTCCCCTGGGCCGAGGCCCGCAGGATCGCCCGCAACTGGGTCTTGAACATCGGCAGGTTCTGCAGGCAGTATCGAATCGACCGCAAACCGAGGAACGGATTGCGCTCCGGCACAAAACGCTTGCGCTGGCTGTACTTGTCGGCCCCGAGGTCAAAGGTGCGGATGACCACGGGCTGGCCTCGACAGATCTGCAGAGTCTTGGCGTAGGCGTCGTAGTGATCCTGCTCGCTGGGGTCATCCTCCCGCATCAGATATAGAAACTCGGTTCGATACAGCCCAACACCATCGCCTCCCTTCTCCAGGACCACTTCGGCTTCTTCTGGGAATTCGATGTTGCCCAGCAGAGTGATCCGCGTGCCATCGCGGGTGACGGCGGGCTTGCCTTTCACCGAGTCGAGGCGGCGCCCCAGGGCGTCGAACTCCCGGAGAGACTTCCGATATTCGACCAGCGTGTTCGGGTCAGGATTGGCGATCACAATGCCCCGGTTGCCATCCACCACCACGAGGTCGCCGGGTCGGACCTGCTCAGAGAAATCCTCCAGGGCCACAACCGCTGGAATGCCCAAGGACCGGGCGACAATAACCGAGTGGCTGGTGCGACCGCCCACGTCGGTCGCGATGCCCTTGACAAATTGCTTGTTGAACGAGGCGGTCTGCGTAGGGCTCAACTCACGAGCCACGATCACGACCTCTTTGGTCAGGTGGTGCACGTCTTCGCGGCGGCGGCCGAGCAGGCTTCTCAGGAGCCGTCGCTCGACATCGTAGATGTCCGCGGCCCGCTCACTGATGTAGGCGTCCTTGACGTGAGTAAAATGGGCGGCAATCCGTCGCAGGACCGTAGAAATTGCGTATTCCGCGCTGACCGACTGGGTATGGACCGTGTCGGTGATCTCCTTGCGCAGACTGCGGTCTCTCAAGAACCGGAGGTGAACGGCAAATATATCCTGGACCTTGCCCGCAGAGGCCTGATCCTGGGCCACAGCGAGTTCCGTGAGCTCCCGGACCGCCTCTTTGAAGGCGTTTCGAACCCGCTGGATCTCCACCATTCTCTGTCCGGGCTCGATCGTCCGGTATGGGATGCGGTAGTCTTCGCTATCGATCACCAACGCCTCGGCAATCGAGATGCCCGGCGATGCGGCTATGCCTTTGCGTATCTCCATCATGGGTCTATCCCCCTCCGATATCCTGCATCGGCCCTCCCGCAATCGACGCGTCGAACATCCTGACCTCCACCAAGTCCCGCAGGGCATCGACAGCCTTGTCCGCGTCCTCGCCCGTAGCCCGAATCGTCAGGCGGGTCCCACACGTGGCGGCCAGCATGCTCATCTGCATGATACTCTTGCCATCAGCCGTTGCCTGACCGTTGCTGACCAGGACCTGAGCAGCAAACCGATTGGCCAAGTCCACAAACTGCATCGCCGGCCGCATGTGCAGCCCTTGAGGGTTCTTGATCTGGACCGACGTTTCGTGAACCTTCTTTGCCAATCGCTAGACTCTCCCCTGTATCGCCGCAGTTCGCGGGCACAGGCGATCACCAGACCTGTCGGGTGTCCGCCTCCCGGAACAGATCTTCAATACTCTCCGCCGTACGACACTGCCGCAGAAATCGCCGGAATTTTTCCTGCTGCAGGTTCTTGAAAATGTGCTCCATGGCCTGGAGGTGCTGGTCGGGCGCCTCGGTCGGGCTGATCAGCAGGATAATAGAGAAGACCGGCTGCTTGTCCAGCGATCGAAAATCAATGCCTGCACTGTTCTGTCCAACGACTGCGACGACCTCCTTGACCGAGGTATGCTTTACGTGCGGAATCGCAACACCCTTGCCGATGCCAGTGCTCGCCTCCTTCTCACGGTCGAGCACGGCCTTGACCACGTCCTTGGCCGTGCCGCGTTTGAGTCTCCCGGCCTTGTTGAGGGAGGTGATCAGGGCCTCAATGGCCCCGTCGCGATCCGTGGCGTCCAGCTCTGGCAGCGTTGCCTCGAAACAGATGAAATCCGCAAACTTCATGCTCTGTGCCTTCAAAATGTACGGATAGTCTCCGTGACCGTCCACCCCAGGAGGACGTTACTACGGCTCCTGGCGGCGGTCAGCAAGCCTACATCGGCCCGGACGTCTCCGTGTACCTGTGGTCACGTTGGATGCCCTTCTTCTTGGTCAGTTGCCTCTCAAGCTTGTGAACCGCTCCATCAATGCAACTCAGGGCCTCCTCGCCGCTGTGCGTGGCCACAAACACACTGGCCGGCTTTCCGCGGGCGATCACCTCAGCGATGATCTGTCCTTTGACAGTACCATCGATGATGACTTCCACCTGATCGACGCCATCATAGTAGCGAGGCAGCTTCGATGTCTTCTCTTCGGCACGCGCCCGGACGGCCTCCGTTATGGTGAAATGCTTACCCGTGATTGTGAACTGCAATGTCATTCTCCCTTCAACAAGAAACCACAGTCATTTCTGTCAGCTCCAAACGACACTGCCAGCGGACATACAACCCTCGTGGTATTGGCGGTGAACCGGGAAATCTCCTCGCGTGTTGGACGGTTCCGCTGGTCTGCAATCCTATGATCCCCGATCGTCGAGCACATGCAATGCCCCGAAATGTCCTTATTATGCTGAATTCTAACCCTCCCTTCGTGGGGCGTCAAAGGAATTTGCGCCCGGCAGGTGGGCTCCCAGAAGATGGATGATCCCTCCAGGAAGGGAGGCGAACACCCACACGAACCGCTGGCACAAGGCCAAGGCCGTTGCGGGGCCAGCCGGAACGCCAGCCAACACGTTGAACAGACCCACCAGTCCTAGTTCCAGCACTCCAATACCAGCGATGCTGATCGGCAGGGCCGACAGGAGCCAGGTGGCGGGGAAAATAATGAAGTAGTATCTCACGGGCACATCAATACCCAGACTGCGGCCCAGCACCCAGAAAGTCACGATGATCACGGATTGCAGCATGATCGTCAGCCCCATGGCAGCGGCCAGGACGAACGGCTTGCTGCAATAGAGAACAATGGAGTCCCTGGCCGTGCGGACGGCCACAAGAACGTGACTCCAGGCCGAGAGCCACAACCTGACAAGGGCCTGTCGGGTTCGCCTGAGGAGGCAGGCCAGGCAGAGCAGGACCGCGATCCCCCCTCCGATGGCCGCGATCACCCAGACCCACTGATGCGAAGCCGCGTTCTCGCTAGGTCCTGCATTCTGCGGCAGTTCCATCTGATGGCCCCGGACAAGACACAGGTAGACGATCAGTACCATCACCAGCATGCTTGCCGTAGCCACCACCCTGTCCACCAACACGCTTAGGGCAGCCACCAGCCGCTTGTCCGTGTGCTTGGTCACGTACCATGCCCGCAGGATGTCGCCGCCTAGGGCACTCGGCATGATGTTGTTGTAGAACAGCCCCAGTAGATGGAGCTTGATGGCTACCCCGACCTTCATGGGGATTTCCTGCACCCACAGAAGCAGCCACCATCGGACGGCCACGAGCACCTGTCCTAGTATGAAGACAGCCGCGCAGAGGCCAAAGAGCCAGAGGCTCATCCGCATGAAGATCTGGGTCAGCAGGGACCAGTCCGTGCCAAGAAGAACCCAGGTCATCGCCCCAATGGCCACGGCGATCCTGAGGATGAGCGATAGGGTATGGAAGACCCTTGACTTGGTGGTCGCTTCACCACCCAACCCTTTTCCTTTTGACACGTTGCCGTTCCTCGACACTGTATTTCGATCCGCACCCGATGCCTATTTGGCCTTGTGCGGCACATATCGATTGACAAGAAGGCCTTTGGGGATAATAACCGCCATGTTGGCACTGCACAAGTGATGACCTACAATGTGATTGAAGGATACCCGGCTCCATGACCACACAACCGAACGTTGAGGAAGGCCTCGATTTCACACCCCGGTTTGACTCCAACGGGCTCATCCCTGCCATCGCTCAGGATGCAAAGACGGGCCAGATCCTGATGGTGGCCTACATGAGTGCAGAGGCCCTGGAGCAGACGATCCGCTGCGGGTATGCGGTCTATTTCAGCAGGAGCCGCAACAAGCTGTGGAGGAAAGGGGAAGAGAGTGGGCACGTGCAGAAGATACAACAGATCCTCGTCGACTGCGATCAGGACTGCCTGCTGCTCAAGGTGAATGTAGACCAGGGACAATGTCACACAGGTCACCAGTCATGCTTTTATAGGGCCCTTGAGGAGGGTCAGCCCAAGAAGCTCGTCACTGTGGCCCAGAAGGTCTATGACCCCAAGCAGGCGTATCGGGCTCGCTAGGCTCTGCCTGAGAACAGGTTCCGAGATAGTCTCTTAGAGCAAGCGTATTCTGGTCCGGCACAGAGCCTAAGAGATCTGACCGCCGTCCCAGGGTCTTGGCCGGACCGTCGCATCCATCGTACGTCCCATGCTGTAGTTTTCTCTGGACAAATGGCAAGCTGGGCAATATAGTGGCGCTTTGTGCCGACAAATTGGTTATTGCGCGGCATTTTGGCTATGCACAGGACGGCAGTTTTTAGCTGAATAGGGGGTTACATCTAGCCGAAGAACAAGCGGATATGGACTGAACGCACCATATCGGCACAAGCCTAAGAGTGTGAAGAGGTGCAACTATGCTGCAACTGGAAGAACGCAAGCGATGGTTGGTACTGCACTGCCTCGTGGCGGTTGCCCTGCTGGGTACGGTGACCCGGAGCTCCACAAGAAGCGAGTACGACATCACGTTTGGCAGCGATGGCGTCTTGGCAGGAGGCGGAGGTGACGGCGACGGTTGGCACTACTACAAGGACTCCGACGAGTACATCATGTGGTTCTACAACCAGCCCTACGACCCCACCCGGAGAGGCTCAATGGACGTATGGGTGTACCTCGAGCCCGTGTCCTCCAACAAGATCAGCTCTGTGGAGGTTTCCTATGGCTGGTCCACTGCAGAGTGGTCGGCACTCGGCAAGAGCCATCCGCCCATGCCGGCAGACACAGGCAACTCCTCGTCCAGCGCCTACATCCAGAGCGTCTCACTCTATCACGAGGAAAACCTCTACCTGGGCGAAAGCGTTGAGCCCCATACCACCGACCAGGTGAGCTACAATCCGGATTGGCTTTGCATCATCGTCAAAGGCAAGAACATCCACATCTACCGGTTCATCCTCCACGACTGCGTATCTGCCACGGATGACAGCGGCAGCTCGGACAGCAACGACACGACCAACCAGCTCGGCGCATGCTGCAACCAGTCGACCGGTGACTGTTACATCGCGAACACGTGCACAAGTCCCTATGTGTGGCTCGGCGCGGGGACAAGCTGCAGCCAGTGCACAGTCTCAAACTACGCCTACGACTACGGTGATGCGCCCGCCAGCTATCCCGTGCTCGCCAGCCAGAATGGCGCACGGCACGCGGTCAAGGCGGGAGTCTACCTGGGATCCTGCGAGAGCAGAGACAAGGACGGCAAACCCAGCGCAACGGCCACGGGCGACGAATGCGATGACGGTGTCGAATTCACCTCCAGTCTGGTGGCAGGCTCCTCAGCCACCGCCCGGATTTCGACATCCGTCAATGGAGTCATCAATGGCTGGATCGACTTCAATCGAGATGGCGACTGGGCAGACGCAGGCGAACACATGCTGACCGACGAACCGGTCGTGGAAGGCACCAACATCGTGACCTTCACGGTGCCGTCGAATGCCTCTTCGGGCGTCACCTTTGCCCGCTTCCGCCTCAGCACGGCGACGGGGCTGAGTTACACCGGCCTGGCCACGGACGGCGAGGTTGAGGACTACCGAGTGGCGATCACCGGCGGCGACAGCAACACGGCCAACTACGCTGCACAGTCCCCTTCAAATAGTCACTATGCAAAGTGGTCACAGCCCGCCAAGTCCTCGGGCCAGACGATCCAGGGGTGGCCCGAGGTGTCCAGCGATGCCAGCGGCCCCGTGCTCGCAGACGACTGGTCAGACTCAGACAGGCGGCCCATCATCGGTTTCCGTTGGTGGGGCAGTTTCGACTCGTGGACGAGCTCGGCCCCGCCGACCGATGCCCCCAGCGCCTTCCACATCTGCATCTGGACCGACGCGACGGCCTCGGCCAGCCCTGCCACGCTGGTCTGGGAGACCACCAGCTCCGCCTGGACCTGGGCGTATGCGGGTCTGGTCCAGGACCCTCGCGGCTTGGCCTCAGGGCAAGCCGCCTTCGAGATGTGCTGTATGCTGAGCCAGGACAAGTGGTTCTATCCCACTGTAGCCATGGGCTCCCGCTATTGGGTGAGCATCTCGGCCGTGTACAGTGACACGACGACGCTCACGCATACGTGGGGCATGCTGACCCGGCAGCGGAGCTTTGGCGGTGGAGCCACCCGCGTCTTCACGGTTGGATCGACCACCTCCGCCAGCCAATGGCCTCCTCAGGTGGGCAGTGTGTACCTGACCGGCCAGTCGGTAGCGTATCCGGCGAGTGTCTCCTGGGACCTGTCCTTCGAGCTGATCTCAGCCAAGTCGGGATCGAGCAGCTCGGGCAGCGCCCTTCGGGGCGACCTCAATGGGGACGGCAAGGTTGACGCCGCAGACATGGCAGAGCTCATCAACATCATGGTGGGCGCTGAAATGTTCCATTGATCCCCAAGAGCCGAGTCCATCAACAATAAGGACCCGTCAGAGCTGATCGGGATCAAGGGAGCATGTTCTTGCAGGTGAAGCCTTGGTACATGAACTCCCAGTCCACGCTCCCGGTGTGAACCGGGCTGAATGAAAGGCCGGTCAACAGTTGGTTCGCCCAGTCGACGGTCCTCTTATCCCGCCAACTGTGCGTCTCTGCGTGGCCGTCCACGAAGCTGAGGGTGCTTCGCTTGTTATGCCATATAGCCAGGGGGTCGACCCATTGGTACGACGTCCTGCTCCTGCCGATGGCCCACGATCCCAGGTTGAATCCTCGCGGATCCACGTCCTCGATGAAGATGTACTTGCGGCCTGAATCCTTGATCTGTGCCACGTTCGTCCAGGGGTCCGTGCCGCCGTAGTGCTCTCCGTTGAGGCCCGCAGCGATGCTGTAGCTGCGGAAACACTCCAGGCGGTCCGTGTTGCCGGGAAAGGCGAAGCTGCTCTTGCCCCTGTTGTCACCAGGGCAATGATAGCTATCCGTATCCTTCACGTAGGCGTAGAGCTTGCCAGCCCTGAGGCCAACGAGCTCTTTCTGCTTGGGCGACAGGTTGGCCGCGTTCGCTACTGGGCCGACGAAGCTGGACGCTGTGTTCCAGTGGCTGGTGCCGTAAGGCCCCACCACCCACAGGTCAAAAGACCTTCTCTCAGCCTCCATGTAGGTATTGCCACCCACCATCTTGCCGCCATTGTCGCCTGCGTACATCGTCCAGGCCAGCCCCAGGGTCCGTTGGTTACCCAGGCAGCGGGATCCAGTGGCCTGCTTTCTCGCCAGCGACACGGCTGGAATAAGTACACCCATGAGGATGGCGATGATGGCGATCACCACCAACAACTCGATAAGCGTGAACGCTCTTCTCTTATGCATAGTCTCCTCTTAGGCTCCGTCTGTAGGCGCGTCGGTCGGCACCCTGTTGATGCCCCGTGATTACGGAAACACTTACAATATTGACTTCGTATCAGAAGATGGACGCGAAAACAATGGAGGGATTTGACCTGATGCTGTGCATTCTTGATCAGACCCAGCACTTGACGCCCCAAAGGGCATGCACCTACATCAAGAGGTCTATAGAACCACCCGAACCAAGGCTGGGCTGGGGCCGGTCGTGTTCAGCAGAATCGCGTGTTGTCGCGGGACTGCTGCTGGAATAGGCCAAGTGATCCGCATGGGGGGAATGCTGACCTTGATCCTGTTGACCGGATCGTCCCTGATACATGCCGTAGGAGGCGCCGTCGCCGGTCTGTTGTGGATGGCGATCATTGACCGCCACTTCCAGCCGTCTGACCTGGATGCCTGAGTCGCTGAGGTTGTGAACGATCTGTGGCAGGGCCTTCTCGAGCTCACCTGCCGTTGACCGGCGGTCCACCTCCAAGACGCCGATGAGACTGCCTTCATGCTGCTCGAGACGGATCGTGACCTTGCCCAGTTCCGGGGGATCGAGCTCAACAGTCAACTGATGCGATCCGCTCTCGATCGCGCCACGAATGGAGCTGAGCACCTGCTCAGGCATGGGCTGGAGGTCGACTCCCTGCCCTTGCCGGGATGTCCGCAGATCAGAACTCTCCAGAGTCGCGTCTACCAAGTCCGGCGATGCATCTGCAGGCTGGCCTGCGGCAATCGCCTGTTCCATCTGCCAGAAGACAGGTCCGTCATGGCCGCTGGCGGAGACCCGGTCCCTGGAGGCCGCGGTCTGATCCACGGCCTGGACGGGTCTGTTCGAAAGGCCGAGCTTCGAGCTGCTGAGGCCGGACGGCTGACCGGCCGACTCCTCGGGCACGGTCACCTCCTGGCCTTCCTGAACCCTGACCTTGCCAGCGCCAGGCACGTCCTGGACAACCGCAGACGTGCCGGCCATGGACGAGTGCGGGCCTTGTTGGGTGCGTGACGGTCGTGCATCGGTCAGGCCCGGAGCGTCGCTGGCGGCCGCCGCAGAGATCGCCCCTCCCATCTGGCTGGCGGCCTTGGGCCCGGCACCGAGTCCAGGACTGGAGGAAGCTGGAGACGCATCTGACGTCGCAGCGTCTTGGGTGGAGTGGCCGGACTCCTGCCCTTGGACCGATGCCGATCTGGGGCCTTCACTGGCCTGGCTGGCCTCCGCATGGACGTCCTTGCGGTCAGCGTCTGTGGGACGGAGCCGCGGGACACCTGCGTCAGGAAGGCCTTCAATGATGCTATCCTGCGGGGCCGATGCGGTCTTGAGGGCCCGGGCTGCCTCCCTGGATGCCACCCCTGAGGACGCTGCAGCCTTCTGCAGAGACTGGGCCTCAGGCCCGTCTTCCTGGGCGCGGGCAGCGCCATCAAGGTTGACCTGGCCCTCAGCCTCAATCCGAGACGCGGCAGCCGTGCCCTCCTTGGCGCGACTGCCTGCCTCAGCGGCCTGCAAGGTCACAGCCTTCGCCTCCGGCTCGTGCCCAGCGTAGGCCTGTGGCCGGCTGCCCGCATGCCTGCTGACAGGAGATGAAGAGGCCTTGAGATCCGGCCCAGCCTGTACACTGCGGCTGCCGGGTTCCAGGTCCACGGTCGAGATCCGAGACGCCTTCTCGTCTGGCTGCGAAGCGACAGGCGCAGACACCCTCATCGGCCGTATCTCGATGGGGCTGGCCTCTGCGCACACGGTGGCCGCAGAGGTCTCATCCGGCCGAGCCCCCTGCCCCCCTGCACCTATCGTCACGACCTGTCTGTCCGCCTGGGGTGTCTCGCTGCCGGTTGCCTCGCCGGAGGATCTGGACTTCCTGGCGTTCTTCGAGGAATGGCAAGTGGCGACCGCGTGATCGGAGACATCGGCCGCTGCGCTGGAGCCCCTGGCATCGGCTGTCTTGCCGGCCCTTGTCTTGGAAATCGCCTCTTCAGCCACCTCCCGGTCCTGCCCAGAGGCAGACGCGCGGGTGTCTCCGTGCGATCGCCGGATTGCGGATTCAGCGGCGATGGGACGGGCCAGGCCGGGTTCCAGAGCCGTATCACCGCCATCCCAGGCCCCGGCCTGCTGATGGGGACGGGCCTTGGTCTGTGTCTTGGATCGCGGAGACTCGGTCGTCAGGGTGGAGAGGGTCCTGTCCAGGGCCTCCTGGAAGGTCGCCTGGGTCTCAGAGGCGGCAGAGGATTCAGCGGACCGCTGGTCTGCCGTCTGCGCAAAGAGCCTGGCCAGTCCATCCGCCGCGCTGGTCGCCCTCTGCTTGGCGGCCTTTGAGCCATGCCTGGCGCTGTCCGCCGTATCCACAACAACTCGATTGGTCGTGCTTGTATTCATTGCAGCCTGCCCCCGTTATAGCAATGCCTATGCCAGACAACCCTGTCCGGAGGGGCAATATGGCCAAAAGCCTTATCTGGCGTGATTTGCGCAGGTCCTGCCCGATTGAATCCTCCATGCGACCCCATGGTTGTGGCAGGATGCACGGAGAATTCCGCCGCAGGGTGGACGGATCTTCCGCATCCAACCCGCGTGCGGGGCGATAGGTCTTGCTGTCTAGGAATGGGGCGACTCTTGTATAGATTCCGGACAGCCACGGGACGCCGCGGCTGTAACGATCCGATAGTTCAGGCCTTTGCAGCAGCACGGATAGCGCGGACCTAGGCCTGCGGAGGCATCAACAGCGGGTTGGCACGTTGGTTGCAATGTGATGTTCGCCAAGGCAGTACGTCCAGACAGTCTAGGAGCGGCTATGGCAAAAATTGAATCGATCATGGATCTCTTGAACGCGGGAGTACGAGCGGAGGGCCTTCGGCAGAAGGCCATCGCCGCCAACATCGCCAATATCGAGACTCCAGGATACCGCAGGCAGGACGTCAAGTTCGAGGAACTCCTCGCCGACGCCCTCCGATCCTCGGACTCCCTGGACCTGGCAGAGGTCGAACCTCAGCTCTACCAGCCCAAGACTGCGCAGACCAAGCCTAACGGCAATGACGTCAGCGTGGAGACCGAGGTAGGCGAGATGATCAAGAACTCGTTGCGTCAGAAGGCCTTCATGCGTCTGCTGTCGAGCAAGTACCGGCAGATCGAATCTGCCATCGACACCAGCCGCACCTAGGCGGGTCTCTCCAACCATGGAAAGGTCGTGACCTATGGCAATAGACAAGGTGTTTGGCCCCGTGGATGTGGCCGTCTCGGGGATGGAGGCCCAGAACAAGAACTTGGCGGCCATCTACGCCAACGTGGCCAACGCGCGCACCACAGACGCCGGCGGCCAACCCTATCGGCGGGTCGAGGCGATCTTCAAGGCTCAGGACAGCCACGATCCCCTCGGCGGCGTGATGGTCGAGAAGATCGCCCAGGACAACAGTCCCTTTCCAGAGCTGTTTGACCCCACGCACCCGGAAGCAGACGCCAACGGATACGTGCGGATGCCCAACGTCAATCTGCCAGCCGAGATGATCAGCCTGACCATCGCCACCCGGGCCTATCAGGCCAATGCCGCCATCCTCAAACGCTATCAACAGATCGTGGACACGGCCCTGGAGCTCCTCAGATAAGCCAAGGATGCATCAATGATCAACCTGAATACCCAATACAGCCCCGTCCCCATCAAACCCGAGTGGACGACGCCCAAGACCAGCGCCGAGACCAGCCCTGCCACGAGCTTTGCCGAGCAGGTCAAGGACGTGGGCAAGGCCCTGGCCAAGGTGGATGATCTTCAGCAGGCCTCAGACACCTCGATCCAGGAGCTGCTGACCGGCAAGAACACGGACATCACGTCCGTGGTCTCCGCCGTCGCCAAGGCCGACATGAGCTTCAAGCTCCTCGTGGGGGTGAGAAACAAGCTCATCGAGGCCTACAAACAGACCATGAACATGCCACTGTGACCTCGTCTCACCGGAGTGACCGGCGGGTATGGACGTTCTCCAGAACATACGTCAAGTCTGGGAAAAGATAGGCTTGGTCCAGAGGGCCATGCTGATGGCCATCGTGCTGACGGCGGTCGGCGCAGGGGCCCTCCTGGTCCATTGGGCCAGGCAGCCGGACATGCAACTGCTCTACCAGGGCATAGCGCCCGAGGATGCGGCAAAGATCGTGGACAAGATCACCCAGCAGAACGTGGTCTATGAGCTGCGATCCGGCGGCACGAGCATCTACGTGCCCAAAGAACAGGTCTACCGCCTGCGGTTGGAGATGGCGAAGGAGGGCCTTCCGACCGGCGGCCAGACCGGCTACAAGATCTTTGAGACGGAGAAGATCGGCGTCAGCCCCTTTGTGCAGAACGTCAACATGAAGAGGGCCCTCCAGGAGGAGTTGGCCAAGAGCATCCAGATGATCGAGGGCCTGGTCTTCGCCCGCGTGCACCTGGACAATCCTGAGCCTCAGTTGTTCTCCTCAGAGGACGCCAAGACGACGGCCTCCGTCATTCTGCAGATCAAGCCCGGCTACACGCTTGCGCCCGCCAACATCGCGGCCATCACCAACCTGGTGGCAGGCAGCATCTCAGGCCTGCGGCCTGAGAACGTCACCATCGTGGACAACCACGGCAACCTGCTGTCCAGCCGATCGGACAGCCGCATGGCCGGCGCGGCGGGCACCTATCAGGACTACAAAGAACGGGTGGAACAGAGCCTGGCCAAGAAGGTCGAGGACATGCTGGCCATGGCCTTGGGCCCCAATCGGGCCACGGTCCGGGTCTCTGCGGTCGTGGACATGAACAGCATCATGGTGCGGACCGAGGTCCCCACCGCGGGCGTCGAGAGGAAGATCCTGGAGACCAAGGAACCGACGACCGTGACCACGGGCCAGGCCACGACCCAAGGGACTCCGAAGAGCACCACGGAGACCGAGATGGCTGTGGGCATGACCGTCCGGCAAGAGACCCCTCTTCCCGGCGACGTCAGGTCCGTGTCCGTCTCCGCAGTCGTGGACCTCTACCCCGAAGACCCCAATCAGACCACCCTGCTGATGAAGGAACAGGAGGTCCAGGACCTGATCCGCAGCGCCCTGGGCATGAAGACGACGGACCTATTGACGGTCAAGAACATCCGGTTCAACCGCCGCAAGGACATCGCGACTGAAGAACCGGCCCCGAAGTGGACGGGGTACCTGGCGTTTGTCCGCCAGGCCTCCATGGGGGTCATGGCAATCTGTGCACTGCTGGTGTTCAGGATACTGACCGGCGCCCGAAAGAAGGTGACGGCCGCTGAAGCAGCCGCTGCACCCACCTTGCCAGCCGGGGCCGCCGGCGCAGGCGCCCTGCCGCCCGGTCAGGTGAACCCCGCAGTCCTGAGACAACAGGTGGCCGGCGCACTGAAGAACAACCCTGAACAGGTCAGGCAGTTGTTTGCGGCATGGGTGCAACAAAGCTGATCCGCGAAGCCGACCGCAAGGCGGTCGGCAGAAGTAAGAAGCAAGAAGTAAGAGGTAAGAGACAGGAGCTTGGAAGCAAGTCAGAAGGCATGGATGCCTGCGGCCCAAGTCTAGCTCTTTGGTTCTTACTTCTTACTTCTTACTTCTTATCTCTATTCTGGATGTGATGAATGACTGACACGCTGACAGGCAGACAAAAAGCCGCACTGCTGTTGATGAGCCTCGACGGCCCCACTGCAGCGGAGATGCTAAAGGGATTCGACCCCAAGGTCATCGAGTCGCTGGCTGTGGAGCTGAGCTACATGGAGGCTGCGGGTCTGCGGAACTCGCAACAGAGCGACGCCGTGACCCTGGAGTTCTTCAATGCCCTGGGGTCCCGTCAGGGCCAGGCCGGCAACGAACTGGCCGGCTTCCTGGACGAGGTGCTCAAGAGTACGGTCGGCCAGGAAAGGGCCAAGCAGTTCCAGGCGGGCATCAGCGACCTGCTCCGCAAGCGCGACCCCTTCCTGCCGATCCGCAAGGCGGACCTGGGCGTGCTGGCCCGACTGCTGGAGACCGAGCATCCTCAGGCGGTAGCCATCATCTTGGCCGAATTGCCTGCCAAGAAAAGCGCAGCCCTCCTGGGTCGTTTGAGTGAGGGGGTGCGGATCAGCGCAGTCAGCCGGATGACCGGGGTGGAGAACGTGTCGCCCGAGGCGAAACACCGCATTGGCGAGATGATCGCCAGCCGGCTGCAGCAGGACATCGCGGGCCAGGCCGTGGGCATGGCCACTCAGGCGTCCAGTGCCAGCGCCGGTGCCGGTGCCAGCAGCGAGCCGGGCCAGGGACCGTCATCGCTCCGAAAGGTCGCCGTAGTCCTGCGGACGCTCGAGCGGGAAGTGCGGGACGGCATCCTGGGGACCATCCGCAAGAAGGACAAGGACGCGGCAGAGGCCATCGGCAGTCTCATGGTCCTCTGGGAGGATCTGGTGCTGATCACCGATCGGTCCGTGCAGCAGGCGATGCGGGGAATGGATGAAAGGACGCTGGCTATGGCCCTGTTCGAGGCAGAGGAGGCCACGGTCAACAAGATCAAGTCGAACATCTCCGAGCGGGCTGCAACGGTGGTCGCGGAAGAGGCGTCACTGATGCAGAAGCCCAAGAAGAAGGAGATAGATGAGGCCCGTGAGAAGATCCTGCGCCGATTCCGTGAGCTGCAGGTCAATGGGGACCTGAACTTCGCAGAAGAGTCATCTTGATGGGTACGGAGCTGAAGGTCAAATTGGGCCGCCCGATCCGGGCGGTCCGTTGGGTCGAGGCCGTCGCCGAGGCTGCCGCAGGTTCGCCAGCCGGGTTCGGCCCCGGAGGCGGCCCACCTGCAGCGGCCCTGGAGCTCCAGAAGGACTTGGCCGAGGTGGCTCAGCAGCAACAACGCCTGGAACAGGCGTGCCGGCTCCTGGATGACCTGACTGGCAAGCTGTCCAGCCTGCATGAGGCGATCGTGGGCTCCCATCGCCAGGAAATCGCACGCCTGGCCGTGGAAATCGCACGCAAGGTCCTGGCCCAGAAGGTCCAGCAAGGAGACTACGACGTGGAGGCGATCATCCAGGAGGCCCTGGAGAAGGCGCCGACCAAGCAAGGCGTCACGGTCCATGTCAGCCCCCACGACTGGGAGGTCTGCAAGCAGCTCCAGCAACAGAGGCCTGACAGCGCCTGGTCCTGCCTGGTCTTTGTGGCGGATCCCAGCATCGGCCATGCACAGTGTCTCGTCGAGACCTCCCGTGGCGTGGTCAAGTCGCTGATCGAAGAACGGCTGGGCAAGATCCAACAAGCCCTGGAGAAGGCAGGATAATAAACGATGACGGCCATCGACTTCGACAAGATGCATGAGGCCCTCAACGGTGTGGCAATGCTCGACTGCCAGGGGACCGTGGTCCGCGTGGTAGGCTCCACCGTGGAGACCGCAGGGCCCGTGGTGGGGCTCGGCGAGCTGTGCGGAATCCACATCCGCAGCGGCCGTCGCATCCTGGCCGAGGTCGTCGGCTTCCGGGACGACCATCTCGTCTTGTTGCCCCTGGACCACATGGAAGGTATAGGGTCTGGCGATCCGGTCACGGCCCGGACCACGCCGCGACATCTCTTTGTCAGTGAGAAACTGCTGGGCCGCGTGCTCAACGGACTCGGTGAGCCCATTGACGGCAAGGAGCCCCTGAGGGAGGGTCACCTGCAGCCCCTGGACGTCAGTAGTCCGCCGCCCCTGGCCCGCGAACGGATCACCGAGCCGCTGACGCTCGGCGTGCGGTCCATCGATGGCACGATCACTTGCGCCAAGGGACAGCGCGTCGGAATCTTCTCGGGCAGCGGCGTCGGCAAGAGCGTCCTGCTGGGCGACATCGCCGTGTCCAGCGCCGCACAGGTGAACGTGGTGGCCCTGATCGGTGAGCGGGGTCGTGAGGTTCGGGAGTTCCTCGAAGAGAACCTGGGGCCGCAGGGCCTGGCCAAGAGCGTGGTGGTGGTGGCGACCTCCGACACCCCGCCGATCCAGCGGGTGAAAGCGGCCTTCGCCGCCGTGGCCATCGCCGAGTACTTCCGGGATCGGGGCATGGACGTGCTGTTCATGATGGATTCGCTGACGCGGTTTGCCCAGGCGCAGCGTGAGATCGGCCTGGCCGCGGGTGAACCGCCGGCCAGCAAGGGGTACTGTCCGAGCGTCTTCGCGGTGATGCCCCGGCTGGTGGAACGGCTGGGCACTGCCGAGGTCGGCAGCATCACGGGAATCCTGACCGTCCTGGCCGAGGGCGATGACCTCTCGGATCCCGTGGCGGACAGTGCTCGAAGCCTGCTCGACGGACACATCGTCCTGTCCCGCAAGCTGGCCGAGCGCGGGCACTACCCGGCCGTGGACATCCTCGCCAGCGTCAGCCGCCTCATGTCCGCAGTCGTCGCGCCCGAGCACCGCCAGGCCGCCATGAAGCTCAAGGAGATCTACGCCACCTACGCGGATGCCGAAGACCTGATCAACATCGGCGCGTTTTCCCCAGGAAGCAACAAGCGAATCGACGGGGCGATTGCCCTGATCGAAGGAATCCGGCGGTTCTTGATCCAGCCCGCCGGCTACCGCGCCGCGTTCAACGACACGGTCAAACAGCTCGTCGAGATCAGCCGGCGGTGGGACCAACTGCTGGGGAATGGACAATGATTGTGGGTTGCGGGTTCTGAGTTCTGAGTTTCGAATGGCACGGTTTGTTTGGAGACTTCAGAAGGTTCTGGATGTCAAGGACAAGATCGAGCAGGTCAGACGCGCTGAGCTGCTGCGGCTGGCCGAGGAGATCGCCCAGGCCTATGCGGCCCTGTTGAACCAGCAGCGGATTCTCAGAGAGGCCTTGGATGAGATCTCACGGCTCGACCCGCACCAGAGAGTCGGCCAGCAGGAGTTCTTTCTGAAGTATGTGTCGGCCAACAATGAGAGGATCGAGCAGTGCAAGGCCCGCATCGCCGAGCTGGAAGCAGCGCACCGGCAGAAGGCCGCTGAGTTGATGGAGGTCCGCCGGGCCAAGGAGGCCCTCGAGCGCGTGAAGGACAAGGCCCGGCAGCGGTTCATTTATGAGCAGGATCGATTGGAGCAAAAGGAGTTCGATGACCGGGCGAGCATCGCCTTTGTCCGCAACCAGGGCGTCAGCCGGTAGGCACCGGTGGAACAGGAGATTCCGATGAGCAAGAAGCTGATCATCATCATCGCTGCAGCGGCAGTCGTGAGCTTCGGCGGCGCGTTTGGCACCGCCTGGCTGACGAAGCCCAAGGCCGCCGCGGCAGCGGAGCCCAACGCTGTAGCCCAGCATGGAGAGGCCGCCCGCGTTCAGGCGGAGCTGGGCCTAGGCCAACCCTCGGCCGAACAACAGGAGAAGGCCCGGCAGCGGGCCATGACCGAGGAGCAGCTTCGATCGCTGGTCAAAGATGTGCGGGACAAGGCCCAGGAGTACCAGGACAAGCTGGACGGGCTCCAGGTGCAGGAGCAGCGGATCAAGGTCGCCCAGGAGGCCCTGAAGGAAGACGTCAAGGCCCTGGAGGACCTCCGGGTGGAAGTGGCCACTGCAGTCGCCTCGCTCAAGGCCCAGCGAGATGAGCTGGAGCGGACGCGGATCAAGATCACAGAGAACGAAAAGGTCAGCCTCAAGGCCACGTCCGCCATGTACGAGAAGATGGATTCGGACAGCGCCGCGCGGCTGCTGGCGAACACGTGCAAGGGCAAGACCGGCACGGCCGCGGAACGCGCGGCGAACGTGCAGGATGCCGTCAAGACCCTCTCGATGATGACGGACAAGAAACGGGGGGCCGTCCTTGCGTCCCTGATGCAGACGGAACCGGATCTGGCCGGGGTGCTGGTCATGAAGCTCAAGCAGATAGTGGAGAAGTAGGGCCATGGATATCGCAACCATCATGGGAATCGTGCTGGGCTTCACGGTCATCGTGGGCACCATGTACTTCGAGGGCAAGGGGGATCTCTCGATGTTCTTCAATATCCCAGCCATCGCCATCGTGTTTGGGGGCATGACCTGCGCGACGATGATCCATTTCTCCATGAAGCAGTTTCTCGGTATCTTCTCGGTCATCAAGAAGACGCTGCTCCACAAGGTCGTGGCGCCGGAGAGCTCATCCAGGCTATGGTCAACTACGCGGCCATCAACCGCCGCGACGGCACCCTGGCCCTGGAGCAGGAGATGGGCAAGGTCGGCGATCCATTCCTGGCCAAGGGACTGCAGATGCTCGTGGACGGCAGCGACGAGCACACCATCCGCGAGCTGCTCGGCAGCGAGATCCAGTACATGGAGGAACGTCACTCCATGGGCAAGAAGATCCTCGACTTCATGGGATCGTCCTGTCCCTCGTTTGCGATGGTCGGCACCCTGATCGGTCTGATCTCGATGTTGAGCAAGATGGAGAACCCCTCGGAGGTCGGCCGCGGTATGGCGGTCGCCCTGGTCTGCACGTTCTATGGGGCCTTCCTGGCCAACATGCTCTTCCTGCCCATGGGTGGGAAGCTCGGCCAGCACTCCAAGACCGAGAAGCTCTCCATGGAGATGATCGTCGAAGGCATCTGCGCCATCGCCAAAGGGGATAACCCCACTGCCGTGCGGGAGAAGATGCAGGTCTTCATCTCCGCCGGTCGACGCGAAGAGGTCAAGGCCCAGGTCTAGCGATCCTCGCAGGTCTTGGAGACCCATGACGCGAACCACAAAGGAATGTGACTGGATGAGGCCAAGCGATGGCCCATAACGCCAAGGCACCCCCGCCCGAGGAAGAAGGCGGTGAATCTGCGCCGCTGTGGATGATCTCCTTTGCGGACATGATGTCACTATTGATGGCCTTCTTCGTCATGCTCTCGACGTTCTCGAGCTACGGGCCCAACGAAGCGGCCAAGGTTCGGACCGCCGTCAAGGTAGCCCTGCAGCCGTACTATGGCGGATGGTACAAAACCACGCCCCGGGAGACCATGGGGGCCCAGGCCACTGCAGCCGGACAGTTCGAGAAAGGCAGCGAGAAGCCGACCCTCGAACAGTCCCAGGGCAAGGGTCTGCTGGCTGAGACCCAGGCCGGCGACTTCAGGGCCCGCAAGGTCTTTGTGATCGAATCCCGGAAGGTCTTCCTCGGCGCAGGCGCCGCCTTCTCGGCGGACGGCCGGGACTTCCTCGACACCTTGGCCTCCTTCATGATGCAGTCTCAGGGCCGGATCGTGGTCAGCGAGAGCGGGCCCGGGCGCGAGCCCGACCTGGGATTGCTCAGGGCGGTCAGCGTGATCCAGGCCCTGGCCGGCAAGGGCGTCTCCAAGGACCGATGCAGCATCGGGTCCCAGGCCATGATGCAGGAAGGGGGCGTCCGTTCCGAGCGTATCCTCGAAGTGGCCCTATTGGCGGAGGGGACCTACCGGTGAGCGATAAGAAACACGCCCCCGTCCCTGAGGAGAAGGGTGAGTCCGCACCCCTGTGGATGATCTCCTTTGCAGACATGATCTCCCTGCTCATGGCCTTCTTTCTCATGCTGCTGACCATGGCCAATGAGCAGAGCGGACTGCTCTGCAACGAGGGCACCGGCTTCTTCCAGGACTCGGTCTATGGATTCAAGCGGTCCATGGGCGGATACGGACTGCGGGGACTGAGCGGCGCCGCGAACCAGGGGCTGCACATGGACAGTCTGAAGGTCTACTACCCGATCAAGGAGGGCAACGAGACCGGCGCAGTCCGTACCCTCGACGCCAAGGAGGAGAGGGCCCGCAGGGTCTTCAGCCGTCTGCAGGTGCAGACCCAGACCTATCCCTCGCAGGTCCAGGGCCGCAATCCCGACTTCTTCGTCCTGCCTGTCACGTTCGATGAAGGCCAGTCGGTTCTCAATGAATCGGCCCTGCAGTCGCTCGCCACCTTCGCAGCAGACCTCAAGGGGTTCGCTCCAGTCGAGCAACTGCACATCTACGTGGTGGGATTGGCCCCTGACGTGGCAGACCTGAGGCAACAGTGGGTCGTCTCCGCGCAGGTCACAGGTCGTGGCGGACCTCCTGAAGGCCCGTCTTCCTTCAGGGACCGATTGCCGCATCTTCTCGTGGGGAGCGGGAGGAGGGGGCGACTGGGTCAAGAAGGGCAGTCCCATCTCAAGACGATCGCACGTCGCCATCGCCCTGCTCAGGGCAGGTTAGCCCGCATTTCTCACAAGCCTTCGGTTCTGAGCGGCCCTGTCGTCCGGCTGCTGCGTTCTCGGCCCCGTTTGTCCTCAGCGTACCGCACTGGGTACGCCTCCGGGCAACCGCGACCTGCGGCCTTGCATCCGGCCAACCTGCCGCGCTCAGAACAGTCTGTCCTGGATGCGTCCGCTCTCCAGACAGCCCAAGGCAAGTCCACGACCTCACTTCCGCCTCAACCGTCCGAAGCCTCGTGAGAAATGCGGGCTAACCGTCCAGTTTTCCTACAGCGTGATCATTCTTCAGCCGCACGCGTCTCCAGCCAGAGGCGGTGAGAGAGTCTCTAAATGCCTGCGCAGCCTCCAGCGTCTCCTCGCCGCATCCCGGCATGGCAGTTGCATACGTCCTGCAGGAACTGACCCACATCCGGAGTGCGGGCTAGGAGCCTTGTGCATCTATGGGAACAACGACAAGGTCTGCTATCAGGGTGGTCGCAGGCGCGGCAGCAGTGATTGTTGCCCTGGGGTCTCTGACGGTCACAGCCGCCCCAGGGGCCAATGCTGCTTCTTCTCCCCACACGTGGATGAGTGATCCGAATGGTCTCCTCTCCCAGAACGGCGGCGTCACCCGTGAGCTGATCCTGAAGACCATCGGCTCCCTGGTCCTGGTGATCGGGCTCGGGGTCGCTGCAGCCTACGTGCTCAAGCGGGTAGGACCCCGCTTCGGCCAGATCTCGGGCAGGCAGATCCGCCTCATCGAGACCACTGCCCTGGGGCCCAAGAAGGCCCTGCACATCGTGGAGGTGGGCGGCCAACGCTTCCTGATCGGCAGCACGCCGGAGCAGGTGACGATGCTGTCTCCGATCTCACGCGCCCAGGCCCGCCCTGACTTGCCCGATTCGGGGAAGGAGGGGTAGATGCCTGGCAGGATTCTCTCGATCGGACTCTGGCTGATCGTCCTGTGTCCCGCCCTGGCGTGGGGACAGGCGGCGACCAACCCCGGACCCAGCTCGACGGTCCTGCCGTCCACCAACCGCGGACCCGACCCGGTGATCGGGACCCTGCCCAGCGTCACGGACCTGCTGAACGCCGTGGAGAAGGCCACCGGAGACGCGCCTGCCGGACGCGAGTGGACCGCGCCCGTACGACTGGTCATCCTCTTTGCAGGACTGGCCCTCCTGCCGAGCCTGCTGGCCATGATGACCTCCTTCACGCGGATCGTCATCGTCCTTTCGTTTGTACGGCGGGCCCTGTCCACGCAGACCATCCCTCCGACCATCGCCATCATGGGGCTGGCGCTGTTCCTGACGCTCTATACCATGGCGCCGACCCTGGAGAAGGTCAACACCGTCGCGGTCCAGCCTTACCTGGCCAATCAAGTCAGCTTCAATACCGCTACCGAGCGGGGCGGCGATTGTTTCAAGGAGTTCATGCTCCGCCAGACCCGGCCGGCCGACGTGGTGCTCTTTGTGCAGATGGCCAAGATCCGGCCGCCCGAGCGGCCCATGGACCTTGGATTCTACATCGTGATTCCAGCCTTCATCATCAGCGAGTTCAGGACTGGATTCGAGATCGGGTGTCTGCTGTTCATCCCGTTTCTCGTCATCGACATGGTCATCGCCAGCGTCCTGCTCTCCGCAGGCATGATGATGCTGCCGCCCGCCATGATCTCGCTGCCGTTCAAGCTGATCCTGTTCATCTTGGTCGACGGATGGGGCCTGCTGGCCAAAAGCCTGAGCCTGGGCTTCAGGTGAGCCGGCCTGCGCCCGTCTTTAGGGAGCTTCCATGGATTCGAGTCTTGTCATGTATCTGGGCCGGCACACGCTGGAGACCACCCTGCTGCTCTCCGCGCCCATGCTGATCACCTGCCTGGTCGTCGGCGTCGCGATCACCCTGATCCAGGCAGTCACTGCCATCCGTGACTCGACCCTGGCGATCGTCCCCAAGCTGTTGGCCATGGGCGCGGCGGCGTTGCTCTTCGGCAACTGGATGCTTCAGGTGATGCTGCGATTCTTCACCGAGATCTTCGGCTACATACAGAACGTGGGCCACTGATGGAGCACGTCATTGGATTCGTGATGATCCTGACGCGGGTGTCCGCGTTCTTCCTGGTCTCCCCGGTATTCGGCTCCACGGCGATCCCCGTGACCATCCGGGTGGCCGCCACGGTGATGTTGTCGATATTCTTCGCGGCCTGCGTGCCCGTGCCCAGCCAGATCGCCTCCGCCACGTCGGCCGCGGTCATCCTGACCCTGGTCGGCGAGGCCACGTATGGTTTCCTGCTGGGTCTGATCGTATCCATGCTCTTCTCTGCAGTCCGCTGCAGCGGCGAGATCATCGAGCAGCAGATGGGCTACACGATGTCCGAGGTCATCGATCCGCTGACCGGCGAGTCCTCGCAGCCCCTCGGGACCCTCATGGAGGTCCTCTTCATCCTGTTCTTCCTGGCCGCCAACGGCCACCACCTCCTGATCCAGGTCCTTGTGCGAAGCTATCAGGCCTTTCCGCTGGGAACCGTGCCATCGCCCGCAGTCATGGCCGCAGGCGCGATCAAGGCCAGTTCCATGATGCTGGTCGCCTCCCTGAGGCTGGCAGCGCCCATGCTGGTCGCTTTTCTGCTGCTGTTTGTGGTGCTGGCCATCCTCGCCCGGATCTTGCCGGAGATGGACATCCTGTTCCTGACCGTGCCGGTCCGCATAGGGATAGGGCTCGCGATGGCCATCCTCTTCCTCCCATTCATCCAGGAATTCCTGGGCGAGTTCTCTCGCGAGATGGCCAAACTCTTGCCGCTGTGAGCGGCAAGAGGAGGAGACAGGAGACAGTAGAGACGAGGTCGGCACAGTACCCTTGTTGCTCCTCTCTCCTGACTCCTATCTCCTGTATTCTGTATTCTGGGTTCTGAATTCTGGATTCTGAGTAAATGGCCGACGAAGCCGGTGAAAGGACATTTCAACCCTCGTTCCGCAAGCTTCAGCGGGCGAGGGAAAAGGGCCAGGTGCCCCGCAGCCAGGAGCTGGCCTATGCCGTGACCCTGGCGGCCTTGGGGCTGACCCTGTTTCTGCTGGCCCCCAGCCTGCTCAACTGGTGCTTCCGGTTGATGGAGCAGGGGCTGTCCGGCAGGGCCGACGTCTTTGAAGCGACGGACACCTTCCTGGCCTACAGCACCCAGGTGACCACCAGCGCCCTGGTCTGCGCAGGCCCCATCCTGCTGGCCTTGTTCATCGCAGGGATCGTCGGCAGTGTCGCCCTGGGCGGATACACGTTTTCAGGCGAGGCCCTTGAGTTCAAGTGGGAACAGATCAATCCCGCAGAGAACATCAAGCAACTGATGAATAGCCAGGCCTTGGTCACTCTCATCCTGTCGATCGCCAAGCTGATCGTGATCTCCGTGGTTGCGTGGTTATACCTCCGCAGGCAACTGGACAGCCTGGCCGCGCTGCGGTGGGCCTGGTCCACCGAGATCCTGGCCGCCACGGGCCGGATCATCCTGGGACTGTGTCTGAGGATCGGCGTCGTCCTGGTGGTCATCGCCCTGGCCGACCTGCTGTACCAGAGGTGGAAGTACAACCACGACCTGATGATGAGCGTCGAGGAGGTCAAGCAGGAGCACCGTGACATGGAGGGGGCCCCTGAGATCAAGGCCCGGATCAGGAGGATCCGTCTCCAGATGGTGATGCAGCGGGTCCAGCAGGAGGTGCCCAAGGCGGACGTAGTCCTAGTCAACCCCACGCACGTGGCCGTGGCGATCCGGTACGACACCGGCATGGAGGCCCCGACCGTCGTGGCCAAGGGCGCGGACCTCATGGCAGACCGCATCCGACAGATTGCCCGGGCCTACGGGGTCCCCATCGTCCACCGTCCAGAGCTCGCCAGGACCCTCTACGCGGGTGTCAAGGTGGGCGGGGCCATCCCGCAGGACCTGTACGTGGCCGTGGCCGAGATCCTGGCCCTGATCTACCGGCTCCGCCAAAAGAAACGTCACTCGCCCAAGGCCATGGCGAGGATCGGATGACCGAGGCCTTGGATATCTGAAATCAAAGATCAAGAATCAAAATGCAGAAGTACAGATCAAAACGCAAAGATGGCTGCCGCCACGGGCTCTGCCCCCTTTTTGATCTTTGCATTGTCATTTTGATCTTTGGTTTTTGACATTTGATTTCGGTCTTTGGGTGTTACGGCTTCTTCAGGAAGCCGACGGTAGACTCCATGATCCGGGTCCGCAGCACGGGTGGGATCTGCTCTTGGGGCCGCGGCCTGAGGTCTTCGAGATTGGCCCTGCAGAAGTGACAGCCCAGGGTGTTGAGGTGGAAGTCCACGTACGCCCGCCAGTCCGGATCCAGGGTCCCCAGCACGAATCCGCCGATCGTCATCCGCTTGGGACAACTGAGCCGCTGTGACTGCCACACCTCCGTCAGCAGGTCCCCTGCCGCACCGCCGAGCGAGTCGTCGTCCGCAGGAAAGGCCTCCTGCACGCCTGAGGCGGCCACCCACTCGCGGATCTGCTTGAGGCAGCGATGCTTGAAGACGCCCACCTGGTTGCACGAGATCCCCAGGACCTCGGCCACCTGGCTGTTGGGCCGCTGCGCAAAGAACAGGAGCTCCACCGTCTTGAGGGCAGAAAAGTCCAGGGACTGCTTGAGACCTTCCAGCAGGTGTGTCAGGGCCCCTTCCAGGGCCTGGCGCTGCAGATCCAGCCGCTCGTCCCTTCGGACGTACCAGCTCACGGAGGGATCCAGTGAGGCCCGCTGTTCCAGGCTGTCGGAGGACTCTTCTTGCTGGCCCGCCTCGGCCTTGTCCTGCAACAGGCACACGTGACTCGCAGCCCTACGCCGGTAGGTATCGATGATCTTCCTGCGAAGCAGGGAGAAGAGGTAGGTCTCCAGGTTGCAGTCCTGCCTGAACTGCGGCAGTCCCTTGATGAAGGAGATGAACGTCTCCTGGACCAGGTCCTCGCTGTCCGCGGACTGCGGCACCCTGGCCTTGGCAAAGGTCATGAGCCTGCCCTCGTAGCGTTCCACCAACTGGGCCCACGCCCGGTCATCCCCGCGCCGGACCCCGTCCAGCAGATACTGTTCGGCCTCTGTGACCTTCGTCATGAAACGGATTGTACCGCGATGGACCCATCATGCAAAGGCGCGTCAACCGGAAGGCAGGGCAATCGCTGCGGCATAGAATGCCGAGGGTCAGGCACGAGCTATTGCGAGTCGGCTGGACCCTCTGGTTGGCCTGATCACCCTTCGTTCCCGTTCTCGTTCCCGTACGCGTACACGACATCCCCCTCACGAACGTGGCTTCCTCGCTCGATCATCCGCGTGAGCATCGCCACGATTCGCACGAGCCTCCTCGTGAACGGGGACGTGAACCGCTTCGCTGTGAACGCGAACGTTTCAAGGCCAATACATAAAGGATCTCAACCTGACCCCGGCCCATGCTCGCATCACTCGTCGAAACCTCGTGCGGCAGAGCTGCTCCGCAAGCCGGACACGAAGGAATGAGCGAGGCGGCACCCCTGGTCACCGCTCCAGGCCGAATCGCAGAAGCGCATAGTTCAACAAGAACTATGTTGCGTCTGATAAACCGCTCGACCCGCATTCTTTTGTTCTTGACAGGGGGTCTGAGGCGGACTGTTTTATGCGGAATAGGTCCGGGTGGAGACATTTTGGTGTCAAGAAGTCACGACCTACGCAGCGACATTTCGGCTCCGCCCGGGTCACATTTCTACGTGGTCCGCTGCGGAGGTTCTTTCCGATCGTCCCGCGAGCGAGGAGCAAGGCCGGAGTCAATTCCCTTGAGTCAGTTCCCACCATAACCTCGGATAGTCCCGACCTTCGTTGATCCACCAGATGTCCTCCGTGCCGTTCTTTGTCTCGCCCACGAAGTCCCAGCCGGCATCCAGAAACGTCTGGGCCGTCTGCATCTCGGCCGTGGTCTTACCCGTGCCACAAGACCCGCTGGTCTGCCCGGAAGCCTCGATATCCCAGAATGGATTCTCACAAACGCCGGGAGGACACGGGCAATCCGGCCCCCCCCATTGTTTGAGTCCTACCAATCCCCCGATCCAGATTGAGCCATTGCCCACGCTGACTCTTGCCGCCGCGTAGCAATTGACGATGCTCCCTCCTTTGTCTATCCCTGCTAAGCCGCCGAAATACAAGGAGTTGTTGCCACCACTGATGCTGCCGGTAGCATAAGAGCTAGTAATGACGCCGAAGTCGTTGCGGCCTACCAAGCCACCCACGAACACGCTGGCGAGGGAGCCGACCCCAGCGTCCCTCATGTCCACTCTCGCGTAACAGTTGCTTATCCTGCCCTGGTAGTTGTCCCCCGCGAGCCCTCCCACGTTGGACATGCCCCCCGTGCTGGTGATACTTACGTTCTCCACGCCCAAGTTGCTGACTCGACCGCTCGTCCACCCGAAAACACCTACCGTAGAGAGATCTCCGGCTCTTATGGACAATTCCCTGATCACGTGACCGGCACCATCGAACACGCCCGTGAAGCCACTTTCTGGTGTTATTCCGATGATCTGGTAACGGTCACCGCCATAGGCAGACATGTCGATGTCCGTGGTCAAGACGAACTGCTTGTCCCAGTCCCCTGGGAATCGACCCACTTTGTCAAGGTCTGCCGGGGAGGAGACCCGGTATGGATCCTTGCAGGTGCCGGCACCAGCGAGGAAATCCGATAGATGGTAGGAAGGAATGGGCGCTCCGGGTTTCTTCTCCCATGCCAGTCGTGGGTAATCCCGGCCGCGATCGACGGTCCACACGATCTCTCCGCCACAATTCCAGCCGACAAAGGTATTGGGATCCATCAACTCCGCAGTGTTCCTCCCCGATCCGCCGCCACTCAGGATCAGCCCGGTCGCCTGGACATCCCAATAGGAATTCGATACCGTTCCAACGCCTGCCAAACCGCCGATCGATCTGGAATCGTCGCCCACTATCACACGAGACACAGCATAGCAGTTGGCGACGGTAGTGCCCTGTCCTACCAGACCACCGACTCGCTTTGCGCCGTATCCCGCCAATACAGTGCCCATCGCGTAGCAATCGCTGATCCAAGCACCATTGGCGTTTATTCCCACCAATCCGCCAACAAGGTTGGAGTCGTTCACAGCAGTCACATCACATATGGCGTAGCTTTCCCGTATGGTAGTGTGGTAATTCGTTCCGACCAATCCACCAATCTGGGTAGAGTTGCTTCCACAGCACACGCTGCCCACTGCATGGCATCTGGCGACGGTGCCCGGGCGTCTATTTGTTCCTGCCAACAGACCAACCGCAGCGGAGTGATCGCCTGTCACGACCATACCCGCAGCCTGACAGTCCACTACGCTGCCCCAGTTGACCCCTACCAGGCCACCGATGAGGATTGAATAGTCGCCGGCTGCAAGGGTTACGTTCTCAACGACGAGGTTCCTGACCCGACCCTCCGAGCCAATCTCCCCGAACAAACCCAGCCAGGTCTTGCCTGCGCCACCAGTATCTATCGTGAGACCGGTGATCCTGCGGCCGTTTCCGTCAAAGGAACCGGTAAAATCCGTGCCTTGAAAAGTCTGCATCGCCCCGTCGGCATTAGGTGCAATGACGGCATTGGTAAATGTACGGCCCGACAGGTCGATGTCAGCGGTCAGGACGAAACAAGCCGCGTAGTCGCCCGTGTTAGCCCCCAGAGCGATCAGGTCTTGGGCATTAGCGATCTGGTAGGGGTCCATGGCTGTACCACTGCCTCCGCTGTACTTAGCCTGGGCAGGCAAGCTGACCAGGTGGAGAGCAATCAGCACAGACATGGTCCGCACGAACTGTAGGCTCCTCTTCGCACCCATTCTTCTACCTCCCCACCCCATAGCCACACTGGATGAAGCCGCCATGGTCCTCTCGGAACCTCCTTCCATAGGATACCCGATCAGCGAGGCTCAGATCAACCACGAACGAAGGTGCATTCACCCTCACAATGCAGATTCTGCAATTTGGCTGGCCGGACGGATACTGAGCCAGTCAAGCACATCGTGGAGGCATCCAAAGGGGCCGGTCTCGTAGGGTCCAGAACCGGCAGTCAGGTCCGAGCCTGCGGCTGGACAATCACACCCACTCCGCCACCGGCAGTTGGCTGATGGCCTGCCGCAGCACCGGATCCACGTTCGTGTAGACGTCGTTGGTGAGCTGAGCGGTGGAGTGCTCCAGCAGCCTCTGCGTGACCGCAGTCGAGACACCCCTTTGGGCCAACAGGGAGGCGAACGTCTTCCGCAGATCATGGAACTTCACCCTGGGCAGGCCTGCAGCCTTCCAGACCTTCTTCCGGAGTTTCGGCGAGAAGCTGTCCCCGAAGAGCCTCTCCTGTCCATCCGGGAGCTTGCTGACATGGTTGGATAGCTCTGTCATGACCTCTTCGAGAATAGGCCGCTCGGCCATGGCCTTGCCTGCCTTGCGGTTCTGGGTCGTGATCGTGCTCCGATCAAAGTGAACGTCGCCGATCCGTATGGCCTGGATGTCGCCACGTCTCAGCCCCGTCGTCACTGCCAGCAGTATCCGCAATCGCAACGTCGGGTAGTCCGAGGCTGCCGTGACCAAGGCCTGCACCTGCTGTGGGGACAGGGCCTGCACGGATTTCTGCTGGACCTTCACCCTCTTCACCACCAGATCCGGAGGCACATACCGGTTCTTGATCGCCCAGTTCAAGAACGCCCCAAGGTTCCTGATGTCCTTGTTCAGGGTGTTCTTCCCCACCTCTTCGCCCCGTTTCAGGATGAACTTGTCCAGAACCTGCTGGGTGATCTGGCGAGATGAGCAGGTCCCGACCAGCCGCTCGAAATGTCTCAAGGTCAGCCGTGTCTCGTAGATCGATGCCTCCTGTAGTCCCTCTACCTGTTTGGCCTTGCGATACTCCTCAATGAGTTGCTACCAGTCGAAGTCCACAATGCCGGTGAACACGTCTGAATTGAGCTGGGCATACTTCATGTTGCGGAAGTGTTCCGCCAGGGCCTTGCTCGGTAGTGCCTTGGCCTTGCTGCCGCCGTGACGGCTTCCCATGATGGTCGCGGATAGTCACGGTGTCCCATACAAGTATCCTCCGTCTTGGCGAGTCTCTAGCGGAGGTTCAAGGCAGTTGCCGTGCGCTGAAGTCGTCGAAGAGGGCGCGGGATCTCCAGGCACCGAGCCACACTCCGCCCTTGAGCAACCTCGCATCGATTGCCTCGACCATGAGCTTGCCGTCCAGATACCCGCGCAAGTGCCGGCCTCGGACCTCGAATCCCAGCGTGTACCACTTGTCCCGGACCAGGCTGCAGGGAGATCCGTCCATTTGAGCCTCGTGCGCCGTGTTGGATGCGTCGCGATAGTTGATGCCCAGGTACAGCTTCTCGGGAACGTTGTTGTTGCAGACTATGGCCAACTGGTAGCGATCCATGTTTCTGATGCCGAAGTTGCTGGGTGTTGTCCTCGCGTAAACACCACAAACCCCTTCTCCCGAGGCCACGGACTCTTTCACGCAGACGCGTACGGTCACGATGTAGTCCGTCCAGTCGATTGGGTGGAGTCGAAAGCTGGAATTCGACAGCATCAACTGGCCGTTCTCGACCGCGTGCCCGGGTGGGGGCGATGCCTCTTTGTTCGAGTCCACAATCCGCCAGTACTTGGAAGGGCCGGTATCGAAGTTGTCCGAGAAGACGGGCCCGGTGACAAGCTCCGCTGCCGGGGCCGGATTGATCTGTGGCGGCTTCTTCTCGGCGACGGGCGGTGCCTTCTGAACAACCTCCGCCACGTCCAGTTCTCGAAGCACGCCTGCCGGGCGCATCTTGACAGGCTCCTCGGCAACGCAGCAAATCGTCCTGCTGTCCGGCGACCAAACAAAACTCCAGGCGTTCTTCGGGCTGTTCTCCAATTCGTCGATCTTGCCGGTACTCGGCGAGAACAGACACAGCCGGCTCGGCTCGCCCCTCTTCCCGCCATAGAAAGCGAGGCGCTGCCCATCCGGAGACCAACTGAGCCATGAGACGCCCTCATAGCCGGCCTCCTGCAATCTGACTACCACCCGGGCGCTGCCACCGGTGACAGGGAAGCCCGAGATCGTCGCATCGCACGCTATGACGACCTCTTTGCTGTCAGGCGACCAACCAGAAGGAGCAGCTGATTGTCCCTTAGGCATGGTTATGAGGGTCCTGGTCGTCCCGCCTTCTGCAGCGATCACCTGGACCCTCTCGCGATCTGCTGCGATGAGATTGAAGGCGATCATCTTGCCATCCGGCGACCATTGCGGACATGGCCGCACCTCGTCGGGGACTTGAGCGATCCGGACGGGCGTGGAGCCGTCGGCGAACAAAACCCAGAGCTCATATCCCTGATCACCCTTCTGCGGTAAGGCAATCCTCGTTCCGTCGGAAGACCAGGCGCCTATCCTCTCGGTAAGCGCTGGATTCGTAGGACGCCATCTTCTGGCGAGTAATGTGGCCGGACCTGTCGCCCTGCCGTCTTTCAGAGAGATGGGAATGACGTACAGATCCTGCTCCCTGATCCCCTGATCCCAGCCCGGCCACCGCCCGCAAAACAACTTTGTGCCATCAGGTGAGAGCGACCACAACGATGGCTCATCTGCCCCAAGCGTGTCCATATTGAACCGAATGCGAGCTGTTCCTGCGAGGGGGATAGACCACAACAGCTGCTGACGACCCTCTTTATCGTTCCCGAGCAACCCCAACGAAGCGGAATCTGCGGTCCACGAGAGATCCTGGATGTCGTCCAAGCCAGCCAACGGGCCCATGCTTGAAGCAACGCCGCCCGAGACAGGCACCGCCTTCGGAGCAGTCCGCAACTCAAAGGCAGAGCGGTAGAAGAGCAGCTTCTTGCCATCCTTGGATCTGTCAACAAATGTCCCTACAGCCTCCGGCGGAAGCACGTCTAGGTTATGCCCATCTGATAGCCGGGCAAAGTGGATCTCTTGGCGGAACCACCCATCGACCGCACTCGCCACCCATTGGCTATCAGAGGTCCAGAGTTCGGGGTCATCGTACAGCCATCCCCCCGAACGGGCCCGGGCAATCAACGCAGCTCCGCCACCGACCGGTTTGGCCCAGATGCCGTCCTGCGGCAGGGAGTAGGCGACCGTCTTGCCGTCGGGTGAGACGAGCCCAAATTCGGCGTAGTCCGGGTGTTTGTCCAGACGGCCGTCGCGGAGCGTGACGCTCCCCGCTTCCGGCCGCATTTGGCGATTCAATGTGACGAAGAGGATTCGCTGCGAGTCTGCGGTCCAGTAGATTCTTCCAAGCAACCAGCGCCCTCTGCCTTCCAGGACCTTGCGGACCGCACCGGTAGGCCGGCCGGTTTCCGGGGAGACAGGCAGTATCGCGACACCTTGGGTGTTGAACGCAATCTGCTGCCCATCAGGCGACCACGAGGCCGACCACGAATCGACGCCAGAGCCCTGAAGTTCCTTCAACGTGAAGGCGGGGCTGCCGTCCAAGGGCACCACGCAGCCATTCCATAGAAGGAACTTGCCGTTCGGCGACATCGTGACTCGGTCTTGGCCTTCGATGATATCGCTGGGTCCGGCAATCGTCTTGGCCACGACAAACCTGATCCCGGTGTTGGGATCTACCACATCGTCTGTTCCTGCAGGGGTGGGCGGGGGTCGGATGGCATCCCTCTCCGTCTGGCCGGCGGCCGCGGGGACTGGCGCAATCTCCGCTGCCTGCAGGCAGCGGAGCAGGCCTGTGCCCAACAGAATGGCGAGGGCGCAGGTCAAGAGTAGCAGGGTTGAACCGACACTCATCCGAGTCGCCATGTCTCTCTCCTTTCCCATGAGTCCATGAATGCGTTCAACAAGACCGTCCAGTTTGGGCTCCAGGGGCCGACCGTTGCAGGAAGTACAGAGCGCACCCCCATCTGGCTGGCCACGTCAGCCGTGCTCGCTCGATGCATTGACCTCCTGGCAGAAGTCGCGGAGGAAGACGCTGTCTCCTACTTCGCCGTCTCACCGATAGATAGCTTCGGCATGCTCTGTCTGAGCTGTGCTCTACCCTCATCTGTGACCCAGGTACTGTCCAGCCATACAACCTGCAATCCGGTCAGACCCTTGAGATGCTCGAGGCCAGCATCCATGATCAGGGTATCACTCAGATCGAGCGATATCAGTTCGGGCAGACCCCTGAGATGCTCCAGGCCCGCACCCCTGATTCGTGCGTTGGCCAGGTTCAACCACGTCAATCCGGTCAGATCCTTGAGATGGACCAGACCTGCATCTGTAATGTAGGTATAGCCCAAGGATAACATCTTCAATCCCGTCAGGCCCTTGAGGTGGGCCAAGCCGGCATCGGTGATCCTTGTGTAGGGCAGGTACAACTCCCGTAATCCGGTGAGGCCTTTGAGATGGGCCATGCCTGCATCCGTGATCAGAGTGTAGCCCAGTTTCAACTGCTCCAACCCCTTCAGGCCCTTGAGATGCTCCAGACCCGCATCCGCGAGGTCGGTAGTGTCCAACCGCAGGTTGCGCAATCTAGTCATATCCTTGAGATGGGCTAAGCCTGGACCCGTGATCCGAGTCCTGTGCAGATTCAACTCCTGCAGTCCGGTCAGGCCCTTGAGGTGGGCGAGGCCTGCATCCGTGACCGGAGTGCCGGTCAGGTCCAACCACTCCAATTTCGTCAGGCCTTCCAGTTGAGCCAAACCAGCATCTGTGACTGACGTCCCGCTCAAATCCAGGAACTGCAGGCCGCCCAGACCCGCTATGTGCCTCAAGTCGGAGTCTGTGGCGGGTTCCAGTTTCAGGCCTGGAATGCCACTTCGGCTCATTTCAGTGATAAGCAGGTCCCAGTCCTCCACCGGCACCGTGGGTTGTACCAGCCAAGAACAACATGCAGGGATCCAGATCGGAGAGGCGCTTGGCATCTGTCCAATCGATCTCGGAACGTCTCCGACCTCCCGAACGACCCACACACTCAACGCCATCTTGGAGTTGAACATCTGTCCGGCATAGCGACGTCGTGCCGGTCTTTCGGTGCCTGCGGCGTTCGCGGGGGTTGATTGGGTGGATTTGTCTGCTTTCTGGGCCGCCGGTTGTGCTTGGCCTCTGGCGGTCAAGACCAAGGCGGTAGGCATGGCAAGGATCGCGAGCAGAACGACAGTGACGGCCCCGGCCAGCCAAAGCCGGGAATCGGGGGGCATGGGTGCCAGACCGAGGATGTGCCGCACACGGCTCAGCGTGGACCTGCTTCCATTCCTGAATCCCAGGGCCAGGGCCGGCCGCCCCATGGCAAGCCGGATTCTGCCTGCGCTCTCCAGCGCCCGGGCATAGGTCAGCCGCTCTCCTGTGGCACTAACGGCCAACTCATCGCAACACAGTTCCCGCTCACTGCGAACGCGATTTGACAGCCACCAGACAACCGGATGGTAGAACAACAGAATCTCGACGACCCGCTGGGCAAGGTTGACCCACAGGTCAAACCGACGGATATGTGCCAGTTCGTGCGCAATGACGGCCTCAAGCATCTCCGGCGGCATCTGAGTCACTACAGCGGCAGGCAGCAAGACCATCGGACGCATATAGCCTATCGCCACCACCTCAACGGCCCGTCGGGAAACGAACACGCGGGAGAAGCCCGCCATGCCCAGCCGCTCGCTGAGCCAAGCCACGCGTTCCGTGAGTCCTTGCGTCAGAGGCTCCAGCTTCCGGCGCCACCGCCACACGCCGATGAGTCCGAACAGTAGCCGGACACTCAAGATCAGAACGCCAATCATCCAGCATACCAATACCCACGGCAACGAGGCCTGCATTGTGGTCTGAAGCGTCATCCGGGCAAGGGTATCACTCGTCGTGGGTGACGATCCAAGTCTAGGGCCGGTCCGCGAAGACACCTCCAGTGGTATGGGACGTAGGGAAGGCGGCACAGAGTCGCTCTCCTGCATCCTCCCTGCTGCAGTAGACATCTGCTGCGTGGACCGGCTCAGAGCCATCAATGTGATCGCCGGACAGGCCGCCATGATAGTGAACGCCAACAGGTAGGCCGCATAGCGAAGATTGGCGCGATTGAGGGCCAGGAATCGAACTGCTACTGAGGTGATGACTGCCACCATCAGGCCCTGCCACAAGAAGTGCACCAACGTCAGGCCCAGGCGATGCCAAACAGGTTGCGAGAAGTAGTCGACAAGGGACATCATGAACCTCCCTTCTTCCGAGCGAACTCAGAGACGGTCTTTCGGATCTCATCCAGTTCCTTACTGCCCGGCTTGGCCTGCTGGAGCAGGTGCGTTACCAATGCGGCGGCCGAGCCGTCAAATACGCGACTGAGAAGGTTGCGAACGATGTCAGACTGGGTCTTGGCCTGGGAGATCTTGGCAGAGTAGACAAACGCCCGACCTCCGGGCTCTTGGCCAAGCAAGCCCTTCTCAGCCATCACGTTCATCAGGCTCATAACCGAGGTGTAGGCCCTGGGTCGTTCCCGGTTCAGCACATTCATGACCTCCCGGACAGTGCTGGGGCCGCGATCCCAGACAACCTGCAGCACCTCCAGTTCGGCGGGCGTTGGGTTTTCGTGACGTGGTCGTGCCATCGGAGAACCTCCCTATCAGGTCAAACATACAGCTCACTTGCCACATAGCCGCAAAATACGGCTTAACCAGTAGCTTGTCAACTGCTAAACCAGTAGGAGGCGAGTTATTCTTGAGTCTGTGTGGGCTTTGCAGCCCAACTATAGACGTACCGCGTTCCCAAGAAGGCGTTTGTGTCAAGACCGTAGCACGTGTGCCGCGGGCAACCGAGCAAGCCTGCAGCCGTCTGGCACAGCTTGGACCCCGCAGTCAGGCCCAACATGACGGCATAGGATCACACCCACTCCGACACCGGTAGTTGGCTGATGGCCTGGCGCAGCACCGGGTCGATGTTGGTGTACACGTCGTTCGTGCGCTGAGGTGTCGAGTGTTCCAGCAGCCTCTGGGTGACCGCGGTCTGCAGCGATGGCCGCGTGTTGCTGTAAAGACGATATGTGATATCCAGAAGTTCACTTGAGTGAACTTTGCTATAACTCATTGCTTTACATGGAGTTCTGTTAAGTTGATTTATTGCGACTCCAGGCTCTCTCCGGGGTCCATGAACTCAAGTTGCGCAGCGTGAAGGACATCGGCGTTCTCGAGGACTCCGATCGCCGTGTCGAGTTGCGACGATCGCTCCGATTTGTCGGCCACCCGGGGCTATGCGAGAGGCGCCAGCGCGGTATACTCTTTGCCGGAAAGGAGACTCACGATGAATAGGATGATACACAGTGCTGTGCTGGTGGTAGTGGCGACTTTGGCAGTTGCGGCACAGGCAGCAGATTGTCCCCGGTTCCGCGGACAGGCGGGTGACGGACAATTCTCTGAGACGGGACTTCTCAAGCAGTGGCCACAGGCCGGGCCCAAGCTCGCCTGGAGCGCCAAGGGACTGGGGATGGGTTATTCCTCTGCCGTGGTCGCCAAGGATACCGTATACGTAACCGGCATGGACGACCAGAAGCAGGGCGTCCTCTTCGCCTACGCCCTCGACGGCACGCTCAAGTGGAAGACGCCCTATGGCCCTGAGTTCGAGAAACAGGGACCCGCACCCTCGGGGACCCGCGGCACGCCCACCGTGGATGGGGACAGGGTCTTTGTCGTCACGGGCCTTGCCAAGCTGGTGATCCTGGATGCGGCCAAGGGCCAGGTGCTCAAGACCGTGGACCTCATGGAGCGGTTCGGCGCAAAGAAGGCCCAGTTCGGCTTCACTGACTTCGCGCTGGTGGACGGCAATAAGGTGATCTGCGCCGCAGGCGGACCCGACGCGTCGCTCGTGGCGATGGACCGCACGACAGGGGACACGCTCTGGCAGACCAAGGGGCTAAGCCAGCCCTCGGGCTATTGCGCTGCCCGGCTCGCGCAAGAGGGCGGCGCAAGCTCATCCTGACCATGCTCGCAACCGGCGTGGTTGCGGTCAATCCCGACAATGGCCAGTTGGTGTGGCAGCACGCCTATCCACACAGGGCCGGCGTCCAACCGAATCCTCCGCTCTTCGCGGACGCCATGGTCTATGTGTGTTCGGGCATGGGCACAGGCGGGGCCATGCTGTCCCTTGCAGAGCCCAACTCGACCGCAGCGCCGAAGTGGGCTGACAAGACTCTGGACTGCCAGATGCACGGCACTGTCCTGGTCAATGGATGCATCTATGGCACTGCCCAGAGTGCGAACAAGGGGCTGGTGTGCCTGGACTGGAAGACCGGCAAGGTCTTGTGGAACGCCGCAGAGGTGGGCATGGGTATCGTCATTGCCAGCGACGGCATGCTGTACATCTACGGCCAGGATGGGACCGTGCGTCTGGTCAAGCCCAGCCCTGCGGCATTTGAGCAGGTCGGCCAGTTTGCGGTCTCCGAAGGGTCCAATGAGCATTGGGCCCACCCGACGATCGCCAATGGCAGGCTCTACATCCGTCATGGCGACAGCCTGATGGCCTATGACGTCAACTCCTAGCATATTCGGATGACACGGGCCTGGAGACCGGGTTTTGGGAGAGTCTCTGCCTCTTAGATCCCGCGGGCCAGGCAAGGACCACCAGGCCTGCGACCAGGGCGACCATGGATCCGATGACCAGATGTATCCGGATGGCGCCGAGGACCTGGTCCATCGCAGGCCCTACGCGGCCTGCGATGGCATGGAGCCTAAAGGCATCTGAGAAGTAGAGATCCCTGCCAGGCAGGCCGTAGGAGAGGAAGGCCAGCCACACGGTCAGCAGTGTCACCCCAACCACGGCCCTGACCAGGTGGTTGATCCCATGTCTCCGCCTGCCCAGCAACAAGAACAGTATGGCCAGCAGCAGAAAGCCCGTGCACACCAACCAGCCGATGCCTTCCATGAGCCTGGGCCAGTCCGCATAGCCAAAGTCCCGTTCAAGGTTACGGTTGGCAACCTCATCTGTTGCGCTGAGCAGCCAGGGCAGGTGCAGGCCACCAGACCCAAGACCGATCAAGAGGCCTGTGAGCAGCAGCATGTAGCCTATGAACGCAAGCAGGCCCGCCCAGAAACTCCACGTCTTGACAGGCTCTGAGACGCCGCGAGGGGCCTCAACACTGCTGAGAGAAGGGTTTGCCATGGGTGTCACCTCCTGACTCGCATCTTGGCTGGCCGCTGACTGGACCTGTGCTTCGCTGACCAGGCCTGCACCTTCGGCAGGCTGGCCGGATACCGACGCAGGCTGACCAGTATCCTGTCCTGAAGGGGCCTGCGCCGAGGTCGGGGGGACAGGCACCGTGACCTCAGCGGATGTGCCTGCAGCAGCCATCGTCTGGTCAGCCCCGCGTTCGGTCCCCTGCTCCGGAGCTTGAGCCACAGGGGCAGCGGGCGGGGGCGGGGGCGGCGACGACCCCGGCGAGGAAGGCGGCTGTGTCGGAGTTGCCCTGCCTGGAATGAACGGACTGACCACCTGCACGGCGATGATGGTCCCCGCGATGACGCCCAGGGAGACCATGAGCTGGCCGCCGCCAATCAACGCCACCAGTGTGCCAATGGCACTGGCCCAGACCACAGGCTTCCAATCGATCTGCTCCTGCCGGTCGGGCGCGGTGACCCGCTGCCAATCCACGAAGGCCAGGACCAGTAAGGAGACTATGCTCGACCCATGGATATGGCCCATGCCCGCAACGATGCTCGCGATGATGATCCCAAGCCCTGCTGCCAGCGCGTTTCTGAAGATCCCGTGCTCGAGTCCTTCCAGAAGGCGGTTCTGTGCCCAGAGGATACCCTTGCCAAGACCGGCAATCATGAGAAAAACGGTGAAGGCCAACCCGAAGTCACCCCTTCGACCGCTTCCGTCCAACACGGCTGCGCCCATGGCAATCACGGCCATCACGACCGCAGCCAGGATGAGCCGCTGGCGTTGACTGATCTCGTCCGACCCGCTGGTCTTCTCCAGGCGGCGTCCCAGGCCGCTGGTGGCAGAGGCGAGCTTCTCTGCGATCTGGTCACCGGCCTGGCCGATCTTGCGGCCGAGCTGTTCTCCCATCTGGGCCATGCCTGAGCCCTTGTCCTGGGCCGACTGCGCTGGCTGCGGACCGGCCGGCTGGGCTGGGCCCTGGCCTGAGGGCCGGGTCGGCATCTCGGCTGGAGTCTGAAGCTGCGCCTTTGCTGCCACGCGCTGGGCAATGACCGTGAGGTCCTCGGGCCTGAACTGCGAGACACTGTTGCGGATGTGATCCTGGCCGAAGACGTCCTCCACCATCTCCTGCACGCTCTTGTACCGCAGGGCCGGGTCCTTGACCATAGCCCTCCGGATCGCGCGGTTAAAGGGCTCCTCGATGCCGGTCAGGTTGGGCTGGTCCATCAGGTGCTTCATCAGGATCTCTGCAGGGCTGGCGCCGATGAAGGGCACTTGGCCCGTGAGCATCTCGTAGAGCACCACGCCCAGGGCGTAGATGTCGATGCCGCAGTCGTACCGGCCCTGGCCGATCTCGGGCGCCATGTAGTGGACCGTACCGACCGTGACCGTCTGCTCGCTGGTCTTGCCTGCGCTGATGGCCTTGGTCAGGCCGTAGTCGCCGATCTTCACGTAGCCGTTTTCATAGAAGATGTTGCTCGGCTTGAGGTCCCTGTGCACGATGCCGCAGTCGTGCAGGAAGGAGAGGCCCTTGGCGATCTCCCTGAGGAAGAACGCGGCCTTCTGAGTGCCGAGCCCGCCGGGCGACTCGTCCATCATGTCGCGGAGCGATACGCCCGCTACGTACTCCATGATCACGAACGGCCGGCCCTTGTCGTTGTGCCTGACGTCGAAGATGGTCACCAGGTGCGGGTTCTTGAGGTTCATGCACTGCTTGATGCCCCGCAGCTCGATCTGCTCGTAGTTCTGAACCACCTTCAGAGCCACCTGACGGCCGCTGTCGCTGATGGCAAAGTAGACCTCGCCGAAGCCGCCACGTCCGACCGCCCGCTGGATCGTGTAGCCCTCCAACGGCTGGTCTCCAAACTGATATTGGTACTGATAAAGGGTCTCTGTCATGGGTCAGACCTCCGGCTTCCATCCGGTGACAACGAACGATAGCGGACCGACCCGCATGGGATGGTCCACCTCTATGGGGCTGGCGTAGTCGGTCAGGGCAAGGCCTGGCTGGGTGCTGCACCAGAGCTTGCCCTGACGGACCATGAGCACCAGCGTACGCTCCATGAGGACCGCCCGAATATGGTGGCCCTTGGTCGGCCCGATCAGGATGTCGCGGTCGGCCAGGAGAATGGACTGGATGTCGCACCGGGGTAGCCTAACGCCCACGAGGGTCAGCACTGCCGTGGCACTGGCCCGGTTGGGCAGGTTGAACTTCAGGTAGCACCGTTCGGACAGGATAATGCGGTCTCCGTCGGTCAGGAGTCTGCCCGTTCGCCCCCTTCCTGACTGGGCTTGGGGCCGCTGACGAAGTAATCATCCTCGCACCGGCATATCTTGAGCGTGGGCAGATTGGGATCTGCCAGAAGCCCGATCGTGGGCCTCTTGGGCGAGGTCATGGGCCCAACCGAGAGTGCGGATCCAGTGAAGATCAGAAAACTCCCCACCCCGTCGATCTGCAGGACCATGCCCTGCTCTGGAGCCCCGTTGGGCTCCTGACCGGCCGGAGCCTCATTGGCCGCCGGCCCTGTGGCCGTCTGGCCGGCCGTCTCCTGCAGACTGCCGGGTGCGGCCAGGGCCTTGGCCCTGGCAAGCAGGCGGCTCGCCTGATCGAACTTGCCCTCGTCCACAGACCGCTTGATCTGGTCGAAGACAGCGGCCTTCAACCGGGCGAGCAGGGGCTCGGCCTCCTTGGGACACGGTCCCGTGCTCATCACTGGACCCAGGGCCTCACAGGCGGCCTCGAGATCGGCCTGGCCAAGGGCCTGTTGCACACGATCCATAATTGCCTCGATCTGAGTGTCCATTGCCACCACCGCGTCGTCAGCTCAGTCATGTTAGCACTGGAGCCGGGCCTTCGCAACGTGTACCCGGTTCACACCCCTGGTAGTCGTAGCCGCAGAGAATCCATTACAGAAAGTCCGAAAACACGCTTGACAGCCCCGGCATCGCGCAACAGACTACCACGTGATGGTGCAGCGAAGCGTCGAGGGTGGCGTCACCCTTGAGGTCGGGCCGGTGCACAAGTCTTCCAAGGATGGAAGAGGCCTTCGCGAGGCCGTCACGCAAGCAAGGAGGCGTCCTATGAAGCAGTCTCTCACTAGGGGGACCGTTGCGCTGTTGGCGAGTCTGGTTGTTCTTCCTATAGGGTATGCCTATTCAGGCCAGAGTGGTTGGACCTGCGGTGACGCGGGGACCGCTTGGGGCGGTGGATTTGGCGACACCTGGGGCCAGTGGGACTGCGGGCAAGGCCCTGGGAGCGACGTGGGTGGCCAGGACGACTCTGGCTGCACGTGCCCGGGGGGTCAGACGGGAGGAGACCTCGGATGGGACTGGCCCTGCGACTGGGGCTGGGGTACCGGAACAGGATGCGATTGGGATGACCCGTTCACGGACTGGCCCTCTGACTTTGGCTGCGGCGACTGGCAATGGCATTGTCCTCCCTGCGATGGAGGACATCACTGCCCGTGCGTGCCTGTGCCCGCTGCGGTAGTGCTTGGCGGAGTTGGAGTTGCCGGCATCGGCATCCTGCGGAGACGCAGGGCAATTTAGGCTGTGTCTGAAAACTGGGCGTCGGCCCTGTCTTGCCTTTCACCCCATTCCTCTGTTACACTTCGTGGCAAATGAAACGCCGCCGTCAGGGGCGGACTGTCTACACATAGGTGGTCCGCGCTACTCAACGGGGCTGTTGGCTGATTGGGGCTTAACCGATCGGATCATCGCGGACCACGCCGAAAGGGTGCGGTATCCCGATGCGCCAGCAGCTTGCGAGGGGCGCGGGCTGGGATCATGGCGCACAGGCGATCGAAGACCGCAGGCAACAGGGCCTCTGCAGGGCACGACCAGAGTCCCTCGCAGAGGCAGCCCCAAGGCTGCAGCACGGCCATCCGGGGTCCGCGACTCTGGCTGTTCCGTGGGATCGTGCTGGTCGGCGTACCGCTGCTGATCGTGCTGGCCTGCGAGGTGGGCCTTCGCCTGGCTGGGGTCGGCTTCGATCCTTCTGTCACGATTCCCTGTGAGTTGGAGGGAGTTGCCTGTCGGGCAGACAATCCCAGGTACTCCTGGCGGTTCTTCCCCCCTTCCATAGCCCGGCAGTTTGAGCCCTTCACCTTCCCCGTCTCCAAGTCCGCCAAGTCCTACAGGATCGTGGTGCTGGGCGAGTCCGCAGCGCAGGGTGTTCCGGATGGCGCATTTGCCTTTGCCAGGGTCCTGCGGGAGATGCTTCAGCCTGCGTATCCGGATGTCCAGTTTGAGGTCATCAAGGCAGGCATGACCGCGATCAACTCCCACGTGATCTATCAGATCGGCAGGGACCTCCTTCACTACAACCCGGATCTGATAGTCGTGTACATGGGCAACAACGAGGTGATCGGCCCGTTTGGGATCGGGACCGTCTTCGGGCCGTTCTCCAGACACCTGTCCTTGATCCGTTTCGGCGTCGAGGTCCGCAAGACCCGGTTGGGCCAGTGCATCGCGAGGCTTTCTCAGCAGAGCCAGAAGAAGCTCCTTGCGTCCTGGGGTGGCATGCAGATGTTCCTGGACAAGCAGGTCCGGCCGAGCGACCCGGACCTGCAAATCGTGTACGGGCACTTCCGCGACAATCTCACCGACCTGTGCACTGCTGCTGCAGATGCAGGGACCAAGGTCATCGTGTGTACGGTGGCCAGCAACCTGAGGGACTGTCCGCCCTTTGCCTCGCTCCACAGGCCGGAGCTGGCGCAGCAGGACCTCAGGCAATGGCAGGACCTGTACGAGAAGGGCTGCCAGCTCGAAACAGAGGGCCGCTACGACCAGGCCATCGAGTGTTACCGTCAGGCCCAGACCGTGGACGATCAGTTTGCAGCCCTGGCCTTCAGGCTGGCCCGGTGCCTGGACCGGACAGGTCAGTACGATCAGGCCGCGCGTCAGTACGACCAGGCCCGCGAGCTGGACGGCCTGCGATTCAGAACCGACCGTGGGCTCAATGAGATCATCCGCCAGGTCGCTGCGCAACTGGCCTCCAGGGGCGTCTCGCTGGTGGACGTCGAGAAGGCCTTTGCCGAGCAGAGCGACCGACAGATCCCGGGCAAGGGCCTCTTCTACGAGCACGTGCACATGAACTTCAGCGGCAACACCCTCCTGGCAAGGACCCTCTTCGGACGGGTCGGACAGGAGGTGGCCACGAGGTTCGGACTTGGCCAGGCCGCTGCAGAGCCGCTCACCGAGGAGCAGTGCCGGCTGAGGCTGGCCTACACGGATACGGACCGGTACATCCTGGCCAAGACCATATACAACGAGTTCCTGCTCAAGCCGCCCTTTACCAGCCAGGTCTACCATGCCGAAGACGTGCAACAGCGCAGACAGGAGTTGGAGCAGCTCAAGGGATTCACCTCCAAGGCTGAACTGGCCCGCTCAGCGGCGGCCTATGAGAAGGCCATTGCGATGAATCCGTCGGACTGGAACCTGTACTGGAAGTTGGGCAACCTCCTGGCCGACCATGCGGCTGAACAGGCCAAGGCAGAGGGCGCATTCAAGAAGGTGCAGGCACTTGCGCCCACGTTCCACCTGGGCTATACAGGGCTGGGCCAGGTCTATCTGCGGATGGACCGCTACGCTGAGGCTGCTGCACAGTTCGAGAAGAGCCTCCAACTCTATGACGCCCATCCCCTGACCTATTTCATGCTCGGCTCTGCGTATGAGAAGCAGAAGGATCTGTCCCGCGCGGCTGCAAACTACAGCCGGGCCCTCTCCTGGCAACCTGGCAACGGCCTTGCCTGCAATGCCCTCGGCAGGACCCTGAGGCAACAGGGCAAGTCACAAGAGGCGATTGCAGTGCTCAGGAAGGGAACCGAGGACTGTCCCCATGACGCCCTTCTTCACGCCAACCTGGGGCTCTTGTTGGCAGAGTTCGGAGACACCGTAGCGGCCCAGGCAGAGGTCCGCACGGCAGTGCAGCTCGACCCGAACTCCGAACAGGTTCAGCGGGCAGCCGGCCGGTTGTTGGGGAGGCCAGGTCAATGAACATCCTGGGCCTGTCGGCATTCTACCATGATAGCGCAGCCGCCCTGGTCTGCGACGGTCGCATCACGGCCGCAGCCCAGGAGGAACGATTCACCCGGAAGAAGCACGACTTCGATTTCCCCACGCACGCAGTGGCGTACTGCCTGGAGGAGGCAGGGATCACGGCTGCCGACATCGACCTGGTGGTCTTCTACGAGAAGCCCCTGCTGCGGTTCGACCGGCTCCTGGAGACCTACATCGCCTATGCCCCTCGCGGATTCGGACAGTTCCTGATGAGCATTCCCCTGTGGCTCAGACAGAAGCTGCACCTGCCCCACCAGATCGACAAGGCCTTGGGGGATGGCTACAAAGGCAGGTACGTCTTCACCGAGCACCACGAATCGCACGCAGCCAGCGCGTTCTTCCCCAGCCCCTTCGATGAGGCCGCCATCCTGACCCTCGACGGGGTCGGCGAGTGGGCGACAGCCAGCTATGGCATGGGCAGGGGCAACCGCATCACCCTCTCCGGTTGCCTGCACTTCCCGCATTCGCTGGGTCTTCTCTACTCGGCATTCACCTACTATGCGGGCTTCAAGGTCAACTCCGGCGAGTACAAGCTCATGGGCCTTGCACCCTACGGAGAGCCCCGCTATGCGGACCTCATCAGGCGGGAATTGATCGACATCCAGGAGGATGGCTCGTTCCGCCTGAACATGGCGTACTTCCCCTACGGCCACCGGACCGTGATGATCAACCGCCGCTTCGAGCGGCTGTTCGGCGGGCCTGCCCGAAGGCCTGAGGCCCCGCTGACCCAGCGAGACATGGACGTGGCGGCCTCGATCCAGGTTGTGACCGAGGAGATCATGCTGAAGGCCAGCCGCCACGTGCATCGCCAGACAGGCATGAAAAATCTGGTGCTCGCAGGCGGCGTTGCCCTCAACTGCGTGGGCAACGGCCGCATCCTTCGCGAGGGACCCTTTGAGTCCATCTGGATCCAGCCCGCTGCAGGCGATGCAGGCGGCGCCCTGGGCGCTGCCCTGTTCGTATGGTACCAGTTGCTGGGCCACAACCGGACCTGCAAAGGCCGCGACGCACAGGCCGGCTCTCTGCTGGGGCCCGCGTTCACCAACCAGCAGATTGCGGCCTTCCTGCAGCAGGTGGCTGCCCCGCACCGCTGCTTTGATGACGAGACGGAGCTCCTGGATCACGTGGCAGACCTGATCGGCCAGGAGAAGGTCATCGGCTGGTTCCAGGGCCGCATGGAGTTCGGCCCTCGGGCCTTGGGCAGCCGCAGCATCATCGGCGACGCGCGCAGCCAGGCCATGCAGTCCGTGATGAATCTCAAGATCAAGTTCCGCGAGTCGTTCAGACCGTTTGCGCCCTGCGTGCTTCAGGAGAAGGCCAGCGAGTACTTCGAGATGTCGCCCGGCCAGGAGAGCCCCTACATGCTCCTCGTGGCGCCCGTCCGGCAGGACAAGCGGATGGCCCATGCGGAGGACGCCGCCCAGGGGCTGGACAAGCTGAGGATCAAACGCAGTGTCATCCCTGCAGTCACGCACGTGGACTACTCGGCCAGGGTCCAGACCGTGGATCGCGAGCGTAACGGCCGCCTGCACCGGCTGATCTCCAGGTTCCAGGACAAGACCGGCTGCCCCGTGATCATCAATACCAGCTTCAACATCCGCGGCGAGCCGATCGTGTGCACGCCCGAGCACGCGTACCGGTGCTTCATGGCCACGGACATGGACGTGCTGGTACTGGAGAACCACGTCCTGTACAAGGATCAACAGCCCAAGGCCGGCGAGCAGGCAGTGGAGGCCTACAAGGCCCAGTTCCATCTGGACTGATCTCAGGAGCGTCCCTTCTATGTCACTGATCCACGTCAACTGGAACCCTGAAGACCGCCAACTGAGGCAGTTCGCCTGGATCGGCGCAGTGCCTCCGTGGCACTGGCCGTCCTCCTCCACGCCTTCAAGGGCCTGGACCTGAGGGGGTGTGCGATCCTCGTCTCCGCAGGCTGCCTCCTGGGGATCAGTCCCTGGCTGTCCCTCAAGACCACCAGGGCCGTGTACGTCATCCTGACGGGAGCCACCCTGCCCATAGGCCTGGTGGTCAGCCTCGTGATGTTGGGCCTGTTCTACTTCCTCCTCATCACGCCCCTGGGTTTGGTCTTCCGCCTGCTGGGCCGCGATCCACTCCAGCGGCGGTTCGACCCCAAGGCGGAGACGTACTGGGTGGAACACCAACCCGCGGACCGTCCCGAACGGTACTTCCAACAGTTCTGACAGAGGCCTCGCATGTCCAAGCACGAGACGTCCAACAAAGACCGCACCTCCGATCAATTCCAGGAAATGGCCGGGCAGGCCAGGACCTCCTTTCTTGGGGAGTTTTGGTATTTCCTCAAACACAACAAGAAGTGGTGGCTGCTGCCCATCATCATCGTGCTGCTCTTGCTCGGTCTGTTCGTGCTGCTCGGCGGCACGGCCATAGCGCCCTTCATCTACCCGCTCTTCTGAGGGGATTGGCCGCCGCGCGATGCTTCCAGCCATCCTGACAACGATCTTCTTCGCCCTGTCTGCCGCCAGCGCGGGCCGGTCCACGCGGATGCTCGGCGGTGGGACCGCCAACCTCGCCAGGCTGGCCCTCGCCACCTGCTGGCTGGCCCTCTGGGCCTATGGCTTCGGTAAGGGCACGGGCGGCCCCTCATTTACCTGGTTCGTACTCAGCGGGATCGTCGGCTTTGGCCTGGGCGACCTGGCCCTGTATTCGGCCCTGCCCAGAATCGGCGCAAGACTGGCTGTCCTGCTGACCCAGTGCCTGGCAGCACCCTTTGGCGCGATCGTTGAATGGCTGTGGCTGGGGACCGCCCTACATCCCTGGCAGATCCTCTGGGGCACCATGATCCTCTCGGGCGTGGCCCTGGCCCTGTGGCCGGACCCCAAGGCAGACGTCAAGATCAGTCCTGCCTCCAGCCGTTGGGTCAGCGGCACGATCTTCGGCATCATTGCGGCCATCGGCCAGGGCGGCGGCGCAGTGATCACCCGAAAGGCCTACATGGTGGCTGGCCAGGCAGGCTGGCAGATCGACGGTGGCACCGCTGCCTTTCAGCGGATCATCGGCGGCATGTCTCTGACCCTCGTCGTGTTACTGGGCTACAAGGTGGCCAGGCACAGGCTGCAGAGCCAGACCAACGGACCACGGCCTTCCAAATCCCCCCTGCCCTGGCGTCAGGCGTGGCCCTGGATCCTGGTCAATAGCCTCTCAGGGCCTGCCATAGGCGTCGCCTGCTATCAATGGGCCCTGGCCATCGCGCCGACCGGCGTGGTCCTGGCCATCGTCGCGACGACACCGCTGGTGGTAATCCCCTTCACCATGGCGTTTGAAGGTGAGCGCCCCACGATTCAGTCCTTGATCGGCGGGGCAATAGCCGTACTCGGCGCAGTGGCCCTGACCCAGGTCAGTTGACTGCGATCTCCAGACAGCCTCTACTTCCCAGTAAACCTGGGCAAAGCCCGACATCACATTGAAGACTGCCGGTATTATCGGTACAATAGGGCATCACTCTGTTGGTGCCAAAGACCGCAGTCTGTGATTTTGGAGGATCGGCCCAGGGTGTTCGAAATATCGTGGGACAGACGGGCTCTCAGTTCTACTATCAATCCCATATCACTAATCTAAGGGTAGGAGAATGAAGATGTTGAGAAGAAGGTTGGGTGTCATTGGGCTGTTGGTGTGCCTGCTCGGCAGTGGCGCATGGGCCATCAGTTGGCAGGACTACACAGGCAACTGGGCAGATCCTTGTGGGTGGGTCGACAAACGCCTGCCCAAGGGCGAAGAGGAAGTCCAGATCATAGGCGCCAAGTCTGTGTGTACCCTCAACACCAGCACAGGTGACTGGGGCATCGGTCAGAGGATGAGGGTCCATACGCAAGCCGCCCTGCTCGTCCAGGACGGGGCACAACTGCTCGGCGCGGGCTGGTTCCGCGTGGGTGCAGGTAGCGCGGGCACGGTCAACCAGGCCGGCGGTCTGGTCCAGATTCAGGACGGCAGCAAGGACAAGGCCAGGCTGGGGATCGGCGATTCAGCAGGATCGGACGGCCTGTACATCATCAGCGGCGGGACCCTGACCTATGCGAACTCCGCTGACGGCCGACTGCAGATCGGGGCCCGAGGCGGCAAAGGCAAGCTCACGATCGTCGGCGACGCGGCCAAGATCGTGATGGGCCAGCTCATCATCCCCGACCAGGCCAATGGTAACGGCACACTCGAGTTCAAGGTTGGCGCCAAGGGCGTCACCCCGCTGGTCGCCAAGAGCGGCGTCTCTCTGGACAGCCTGGGCGCCCAGACCACTGCGGCCCTGTTGGTCACCGCGATGGACGCGCCCCCAAGTGCGGACATCGTGCTGGTGGACAACCAGGCTGCAACGGCTGTGGCCGGCGTCTTTGACACGGTCAACGGCAATCCCGCAAGCGAAGAGGCTCCGATCGTTCTGGGTGCGGCAGGAAAGGAATGCACCTACACCCTATCCTATGTAGGGGGAACGGGCAATGACATCGTGCTGGTCTACAAGTCATCCAAGCGGGTGCCCTTGTTCCAGGACAACTTCGACGCCATCCACGACTATGTGACCGACGACCTTGGGGCCTACGACGGCATCCTCGACGTCAACCACATCCTTGCACTCAACGCGTCCGCAAGCAGACCCGGCGCACTGTACCTGGAAACCAACGGCGGCATCTGGGACCCAGGTCCAGGTCCGATGCTGTACAAGCAGGTCACGGGCGACTTCGTGGCCACTGTGAAGGTCGTTGACTTTGCCGGCACAATTGCGGCCCCGCTGCTTCACAATGATGCCGGTCTGCTCGCCAGAGATCCCAACGGCGCGGTAGAGAACTGGGTGTCCGTGAACTACTTCCCGACCTGGACGGCCTTCGTCGCACGGGACACCAAGGCGAGCGTTCGTGCCGAGGTGGGCCAGACGGCCGGACGGTGGACGGGTGCGGATACCTACGCCATCGCCCAGAACTATCCGTTCCTGCAACTGGAGCGCAGGGGCAGCAACTTCTATCCTCGAATCAGCGCAGACGGCAAGACGTTCTTCCCGCTGACCGATCCGGCGTACAAGGGCATCTACGATCCCAATGACCCCAACCAGAAGCCACTGGTCATCAGCAGGCCGGATCTGCCCGCCACCCTGCAGGTCGGACTGATCAACGCCACCTACGACGTGACCACAGGGTACGTCGCATTCGACGACTTCCAGATCGACGTCCCGTTTGCGATCGGGGTCGTGAATCCCAGCTTTGAGGCCGATGGACAGGTCATTCAGGCCGGGACACCGAAGGACTGGACCGGGAACCTGCCCACCAACAGCGGCGTATCCACTGGGTCATCCTCTGCCACCGATGGCACGTACTTCTTCTGGCAGGGCAACGGGAGCGTCCTCGATCAGACGACCAGCGAGGTGATTGCCGCCGCAGACGTGACCTACGTGCTGAAGGTGGACGTCCGCAACTCGTGGCAAGGCTCTCCCAAGATCAGCCTGTACTACGACAATGCTGGCACCCACGTTGAGCTGGGCAGCGCGTCGCTGCCCGCCAACGGAGACACCTGGCCCAGCCCGGTGACCCTGGAGCTGGCAGTCAAAACAACTGCAGAGTCCGTCGGCATGAAGCTCGGCGTTGAGCTGTCACTTGCCAACTACCCCGGGAACTACTGGTCTGAGTTCGACAATGTCCGCCTGACCCTTCGATAAGGGCCGGCTCCGACCCTTTCGCCTCTGTTTCGCTTCAGCGGTCAAAGGGTGATGTTGCTCCTTCGATGGGCCTACGCCTCCGGGCGTGGGCCCATCTTCATTTGCGGCCCTGGCCGGCCAGCTCCACGCGGCCGTCCTGGTGCAGCTTCATGGACGCCGTGCGATCGGGGGTCAGGCGGACCTGGGCCTCCACCGTGTAGGTCTGGCCATCCCCCGTCATCCGAATCGGGCCCGCAAGGCTAGAGTCTGTGAGATCGGCAAGGCCGAGGGCCTCCAGACCCTTGGCGTAGCTCCCTTCTTGCAGGTAGTGCGCCTGCTGAGCATACAGCACCCGGTGCAGCAGGACCCTCGCAGGCGATGTAGGATCGGGTCTGAAGGGGACATCACGGCCCACAAGCTGATCTGAGAACTGGACGTATCCCCAGGTCTCGGGTCTGTGCATGTTGATCACCCCCTGAGGCGACCAGACCCAGTTGTCTTCTCGCTGGCCCTCTTTGAGCTCGCTGCCTGGCGGCGGCACCCGCATGGTGTGCCCATCCTTGACTTGGTGGCGCCACTCGACCCTGGAGAAGTCGATCCGCCACTGATCGCCGTCCTGCGGCGGGCAGCGACATCCCGCGTATTCGGAGATGCCCGCAAATGGAATTGAGATCTCCACAGTCCAGTATTGGTCCACGTCACGGGGATCATTCAGGGTGCCCGCCACCCATGCGCCGCTCCGCTGGCCTGCCATCTCCCGCACCCGGGCAGTGCCCTGGTGCTTGTAGGGCCTGTCCAAGAAAAGGTTCCACACGGTGTTCAGGGCGTTCATCTCGAACTCGAAGTACTGGTGGCTGTCCCCGTCCGGGTCCAGGAAGACCTCGAAGTCGTTGTCATTGAAGATCACCGCGTTACGCTCGGTGATCGTGGCCCATACGTGCGGCTCTTCGAGCATCGCCCCGATGTACAGGCACTCGCCATCCCACAGCATCTTCGCGCGGGTCCTGAATCGCGGCACAGCCGCGTCCGGCGTCCCCTTGATATCCACGAAGGGCTCAGTCCAGTCTGCCGCTGCCCAGGATGGCTCATCCAGCCTGCCGTCGATCACCAGAGGCCCTGCCGTCCGATGGCACACGTATCCCTTGGGATGCACAAAGCCCCTGGGATCAGGCCCCACGTCCGCAGGCAGGGGCTTTGGCTTCGACTGTCTGGCCCCTGACGCACACGACAGAGCGAGGGTGAGCAGGAGTATTGCCGCCAGTCCCATTCTATGGTACGGCCGTCTGACTGTCCGTTTGTCCGCCATCGCGCCGCCGACCCTTCATCGGACATCAAAGATCAAAAGGCAAAATGCAAAACTACAGATCAAAACTCAAAGATGGGCTCACGCCGCCGCCCCGTTCTGCTCTTTGATCTCTGCTATGTCATTTTGATCTTTGAGTTTTGATCTTTGATCTTGGCGACCCCGGCCAGGCATTGCTTCAAATCGCTGATGAACGCCTCGATCGCCCGCTCCGTGGTGTTCCACGAGCACATCAGCCGTGCGCCGCCGAGGCCGATGAATGTATAGAAGTGCCAGCCCTTTGCGTGCATCGCCGCAATCGCCGCAGGAGGCAGCTTCACAAAGACCGAGTTGGCCTGCCTGGGCAGCATGATCTCCACCTCCGCAATCTGGCGGAGGCATCTCTCCAGGACCTGGGCACAGTGGTTGGCGTGGCGGGCATGGCGTAGCCAGGCCCCGGTCTTGAGCACGCCCAGCCATTGGCCTGCGATGAACCGCATCTTGGCAGCCAGTTGGCCTGCCTGCTTGCATCGGTACGCGAACTCCTCAGCAGGCTCCAGGTCAAAGAAGACCACCGCCTCACCTATGGCCAGGCCATTCTTGGAGCCGCCGAGGCAGAGCACGTCCACCCCGCAGTCCACGCTGATCTCAGCAGGCTGCACGGCCAGGGAGGCCACCGCATTGGCGAACCGGGCGCCATCCATGTGGATCTTCAGGCCATGGGTCTTTGCAGCCCTGTGCAGGGCCTTCAGCTCCTTGGGCGTGTACACGGTGCCCAGCTCAGTGGCCTGGGTCACGCTCATGACCCTGGGCTTGGGGTAGTGGATGTCGGTCCTGCGGGTCACGATCTCATGCACACCTCCTGGGTGCAGCTTGCCCTCTTCACCCTCTGCCACCAGCAGCTTGGCCCCGTGCGAGAAGAACTCAGGCGCCCCGCACTCGTCGGTCTCCACGTGCGCGAGCCTGTGGCACACGATGCTGTGAAACGACCTGCACAGGGACGCCAGTGCAAGGGAGTTGGCAGCAGTCCCATTGAACACAAAGAACACCTCGCAGGGCCTGCCGAACATCTCCCTGAACAGATCGCAGACCTCCGCAGTCCACCGGTCGTCCCCATACGAGGTCTCGTGCCCGGCGTTGACCTTCTCCATGTACGCCAAGGCCTCAGGACAGATCCCCGAGTAGTTGTCGCTGGCAAACTGCTCGTTCAGCCCGTGAGGGGCCTTCATCGTCCTAGCTATCGTGCGTCGTGTCATGCCAGAGAGCTTACTAGCCGGGCGGGGGAACTCAAGGGGAAAGTGGGTTGCGGGTTGTTGGTTGATAGTTGTTGGCAGAACGCCCGCAGAGAGGGCAGGACAAGAGTCTTTGCCACAGATGCACACTGATGGACACAGATGCTGGCGCGCCGCCGAGGTGCCCCGACCGTAGTAGCAACGAGCTGGCTTGTTCCTCGCTCGCGATTCGACCCCTCGCCAAGCCGAGGATGTCACTTATTTCGATCTGACCGGAGTAGTGCGGAGCTGACCCGCTTCTGGTTTCCAACGGCCCTCCTCTGCACAATTCGGCTTACCAGCGGGTCACACAAGACAGGATGGATGGCGCCCTCGCCAGCGAGGCAGTCGCGGAAGGAGTATTCACGAAATCACGTTCTTCGCCATGAGCCTATCGATCTGAGCGAGCCGGCCTTCAAGGCACCCGACAAGACCTTTCTTCTTTAGCCCTTTCGCAAATGACAGGGCTTCGTAGTGGAAAGCGTTGTGCACAGTACTGCTGGCTAGGTCGATCAATCGCTGTACCAGGTCAATGGGTTTCCGCCGTCTGGCATTGAGGGCATAGATGCGCCGAAGTTTCTCGCAATCGGCCTGTAATAGGTAATCTCTGGAAGTGTAGTGGACGAGCAACCTCTCGAACGACCTTCGCGGCAACGAGTCCAGGTTCGCCCACAGTAGGCGATTCAGAAGTGGACGCCCGCCATTCCATGTGTTCTTCAGTTCTTTCTCTGGAATGGCGAGGTATGCCTCGGCAAACTCCTGGACCAGAGCCTTGTTCTCATTGTCGCCTTTCTTGGAGAAGATGGCCTGGATTGCTCTGCATCGATGTTTCTGCAGTCCTCTGACCGTCCAGAGATCAACCTTCTTCTGATTCACACGCAGACCGTAGCGATCAAGATGTCGTGTAAGCAAGAGCATGAGGCGATCAGCCTGCTCAGGGCTCTTGAGCAAGATCATTTGGTCGTCGGCGTAACGGAAGTAGAGGGCGTTGGATCCTGCGCAAACAGCCGCGGCAAATCTGTCGTATTTCTGCAGGTAGAAGTTGGCCAAGATGCGCGAACAGTCCGCCAAGGCATCCTGGGGAATTCCGACTGCCTGCGGGTGCAATCCAGTATTCCTCCGATTCCATTGGTTCAGGAAGAAGAAGAGAAGTGCAATGATCCAGCCCTTCGTCGAGTCAGACTCCTCGCGTATCCAGCGTTCAAGGATGTCCAATCGCACGCAGTCGTAGAAATTGGCCAAGTCGAACTGGAGCACATGCGTGTAGGTGCCGGTGCCGAGTTGGGCGAAGAGCAGGGAATTGAACTCGCCAAAGGCCGCCGTCCACGCCCGAGGGTTGAACGAATACCGAGAGCTGGAAAACTCTGCGTCGACTTCGATGTCAGTATCTTCTAGTTTCCGCATCTTCCCTCCAAGCGTCCATCCGCCGAAGGTATTGCTGGTGCGGTTGCCGCAGAGGACTTCCTCGAGTTCCTTGACGCAGAAGTAGAAGACGATGTAGTCCTCAATGCAGAAGACCGGAATCGTCCGTGCGACACCATACCCCTTATTCATAACAATCTCGGCTTCAGGAATCGAGGCAGTGTAGCGAGCCGAGACGATTGAATCGTAGACCTTGCGCACCATCGCTAGTCGATCATCCGTGGTTTTAGGAATCCTGATGGGAAAGGTGCGATTCCTGAATGCCCTCCAGAAATCGCAGTTGAACCACCTTCTGAAGTTCCCCCATTTCATAGGTATGCCATGGGCTCGATGGTAACGGGGCACACCACTGCCTGGTCCTTGGCGCTGTGGCTCAGGAATACGTCGTACTTGAACTGATCTCCCATAACACTCGCTCCGATCTTCGCCAGGACGCTATCCCTGGCCGATCGCGATATCGTCGATTGTACGGTCCAGGTGACACAGATTCAAGCGTATTGCGGAGGAGGGCTGTGATGGCCCCTCGGAGGAAGAGGAAAGGAGAAGAAGGACTCCTGCGCCCTGCACTGGGACGACCGGTCTCCGGCCGCCTGGACAGCTCTGGGACTCTCGCATGCAGACGGAGCCGTACGTCTGTGGGCGAGCGGGGCTCTGCGGAGCAAGCCTGCTTGCGCAAGCGGAGACCTGCGCTGCCCGCCCTGCCAGGCGCATGCCTGGCAGGTAGACGCGATAGCGGCTGCGTACGGCGGTGCGGCGAATACTACCCGACGTGGACTGCGGCGGCAGCCGTTCGCGGAGTTAGCGGGGTTCGCGGCAAAAGCGTCCTTTGGTTCTCCCCAATTGCCGCGGAGGATAGCTGGGCATCGCATTAGATCCGGGCCCCTCGTGGGCAGCAAGGACAAGCGAGCCGCTCCGCGGACTTGGTCTAATAGATCCCTCCGCTACGGCCAGGGACGCGGACCTCCGGTCGGGACGACAGCGTCGTGGGGAGGCGGGATTCCGGCGGCCAAAGAAAGCGGAACCTGGCTTCTTGAGGCCATCTTCACATGTGTGCTCCGTCTGCAAAACTAGCACTGATAATGACTTGTCAATTTACTCAGTATACTGAGTAAAATTACTCAAGGCATTGAGTAAAATGTGTGATATGATCCAAGTATGGTTACAGGCCGGTACACGCGACCCTTGCTTGCAGTCCTGCGCAAGCGAATGGGGCAGGAGCGGCGGTTCATCCAGGTGCTGGCTGGACCGCGACAGGTGGGCAAGACTACCCTGGCACGGCAGTTGATCGAGGGTCTGGACATTCCGTGTCTCTATGTGTCTGCAGACGAGCCCACACTGCAGGACCGGACTTGGCTCACGCAGCAGTGGGACCTGGCCAGGATGAAGGCGCAGACCTCGGGTCTCCAGCGAGGGGCACTGCTGGTCATCGACGAGGTGCAGAAGGTCACGGGGTGGTCTGAGACGGTCAAGCGGCTTTGGGATGAGGACTCAGCAAGTCGCCTTTCGGTGAAGGTGCTGGTCTTGGGATCGTCCGCCCTGCTGGTCCAGAAAGGGCTAACAGAAAGCCTGGCCGGCAGGTTTGAGGTCATCCCCGTGACGCACTGGTCCTACCCAGAGATGAGGGACTGCTTCGGCGTGACCCTGGATCAGTACATCCTGTTCGGCGGGTATCCCGGGGCAGCGCCGTTGATGGGTGACACCCAGCGGTGGTCCAGCTACGTACGGGACTCACTCATCGAGACGACGGTATCCAGGGACATCCTTCTGCTCAGCCGCGTGGACAAACCCGCCCTGCTGCGAAGGCTCTTCGGCCTGGTGTGTGCGTATGCAGGTCAGATCCTGTCCTATCAGAAGATGCTCGGTCAGCTCCAGGATGCAGGCAACACGACGACGTTGGCCCATTACCTGAACCTCCTGGAGGGTGCGGGCCTAGCTGCAGGTCTTGGCAAGTTCTCCTCAGGTCAGACCAGAAGCCGTGGGTCGAGCCCCAAGCTGCTGGCCTTGAATACCGCGTTGGTGACGAGCCAGGCAGGCGGTCCGCCGCAGGCCATGCGGGATGATCCGGTGATCTGGGGCAGGATGGTGGAGTCCAGCCTTGGGGCACATCTGGTCAACACCTCGAAGGGCCAAGACATCGAGGTGCGGTATTGGCTCGACCGCAACCGCGAGGTGGACTTCGTGCTGTGCCAGGGCAGTACCGTGGTCCCCATAGAGGTCAAGAGCTCCACGCGCAGGCAGACCCTGCCCGGCATGGAGGCCTTCTGTAAGCAATACCGAGTCAAGCGAACGCTCCTGGTCGGAGGCCAAGGTATGCCTCTGGAAGAGTTTCTGTCTGTGCCTGCGGGGCATTGGCTGACGTAACGCCATCGGTTGCCTAGTTCAGAAAGGAACGCATATGAAGGCCCACCCGTTCGTGTGCATGACCGCCCTGCTCCTCTCGGCCGGCATGGTCCTGGCGCAGGACTTTGTGCCGTTTGCTATTCCGGCTGAGCCGAATCTGCGGTCTCCGATCGCGGTCACCTCGCTCTCGCCGATCGACGTCAACAGCGAGCGGTTGGCTGTGAGGGACGGGCACTTTTGGCGCAGCGGCGACAGGGTCAGGCTGTGGGGCGTGAATCTGGCGTTTTCTGCCAACTTCCCCACGCATGCGGACGCAGTGAAGGTCGCTGCGCGGATGGCTGCTGCAGGCGTGAACACGGTCCGCTGTCACCACATGGACACCTCCAATTGGCCCAATGGCATTTGGGATGCGGATGATCCTAAAAAAATCTCGACCGAGGCCCTGGACCGGCTGGACTTCTTCATCCATGAGCTGGCTCGGCGAGGGATCTTCGTGAACCTCAATCTCCACGTGGGCCGCAGCCACAGCCAGTATCTCGGCATGCCCAAGAGCGGCACGGACTATGACAAGATCGTGGGGATCTTCACGCCCAGGCTGATTGAGGCCCAGAGGCAGTATGCCAAGGACCTGCTCGACCGCAGGAACCGCTACCGCGGAAACGCGCGCTATGCGGACGATCCTGCGATCGCCTTGGTGGAGATCTCCAATGAGGACAGCTTCTTCATGTGGAGCGGCGACCAGGACCTCAGGGCCCTGCCCGACTTCTACGGCAAGGTCCTGCAGGGTCAGTTCAACACCTGGCTGAAGGCGAAGTATGGCACCACGCCAGCCCTGGCAGCAGCCTGGAACAGGGACACCCAGCCCTTGGGTACGAATCTGCTGAACAACAGCACTCTGCTTTCGCTGGCCAAGGGCTGGAACCTGGAGCAGCACGATACAGCCAAGGCACAACTCCAGGGCACGACGTACCAAGACCAGGAGGGGCTCCGCGTGCAGGTCCTTGCCAAGGACAACACGGACTGGCACCTGCAGCTCAATCAGGGCAAGGTGGCGGTCAAGGCCGGCACATACTATACCGTGTCCTTCCAGGCCGCTGCGGACCAGCCACGGTCCATAGGATGTAACGTGGGCCAGGCGCACGATCCGTGGCGGGGCCTGGGCCTGTCGCGAAAAGTGGATCTGACCCAACAATGGAAGACCTTCAAACTCGGGTTTGTGGCGGCAGAAGACGACACCGATGCCAGGGTCAGCTTCTCGTTTGGCAACGATAGCACGACCTTCTACCTGGCCAACGTGGAGATACGAGCAGGCGGTCAGGTGGGCCTGGCTGCAGGCGAGGCCCTCGATGCCAGCACCGTGGCCCTGTTCCAGGAGAACGAGAGCCAGACCCGTATCCTGGACCGCATGGTCTTCCTGGCAGAGACGGAGAAGGTCTACTTCGAGGGGATGCGGGGATACGTCCGGGACACCTTGGGATGCAAGGCCCTGGTGACAGGCACGATCGTGTTCGGCCCCCTGGGGCTCTACAGCCAATCGGGCATGGACTTCATCGACGGCCACGCCTACTGGCAGCACCCTTCTTTCCCAGGTAGGCCCTGGGACAGCGGCAACTGGCTCATCGAGCAGATCGCCATGGCAGACCGGCCGCAAGAGGCCACGCTGTTCGCCTTGGCAGCCCAGCGCCTGGCAGGCAAGCCCTACACGGTCACCGAGTACAACCACCCTGCGCCATCAGACTCCCAGGTCGAGTGCGTGCCCCTGATCGCCTCGTTCGGCGCAGCCCAGGGCTGGGACGGCATATGGCTCTACACCTACTCGCACTCCAACGGCCAGTGGGACCGGCAGGTCCTGTCCAGCTATTTCGACGTGGACACCAATCCCGCCAAGTGGGGCTTCATGCGGGCTGGCGCAGCGATCTTCCGGGATGCGGCGATCGGTCTGGCAGGTCATGCAGCCGCGATCGGCCTGGCTGAGCCTGGTCAGGACGTAGTCCAGACCCTGGCGGCGGCACACCAGAAACATGGCAGCGACCTGTTTGCAGCCTTGAGCAGCGTGTATTCCACGGGCCGAAGCAACCTCCTGGAGGTCCAGTTTGCTGCAGCCCTGGCAGGCAAGCCCACGATCCGGCCCGTGATGGACACGTCTACGTCCATGGTGTGGTTCGTGGAGGCTGACAAGGGCCTGTTTGCATGCACGGACAAGGGCGCGGCCGTGATCGTGGGCCACGCACAGCACTTCCCCTTGGCTGCAAAAGGCACGGTCACGGTCCAGGGCCCCGAGTACCTGGCGGTGACCGTGACGCCATTGGACGCCAAGGCCCTGACGGAGAGTACCAAGGTCCTGATCACGGCCTGCGGCAGGTGCGAGAACACGGACATGGTCTTCTCCCAGGACCGCCGCACTGTGGGTCGCAACTGGGGAAAGGCACCCGTCCGGATCGAGGCGGCCACAGCCCGCGTCCGCCTTCCTGCCGGCGAGTGGCATTGCCAGGCCCTGGCGCCTGACGGCTCGCCACAGGCGGTCGTCCCCATCGATCCCAACGGCCCTAGCCTGTCTCTATCGCCCAGCCACAAGACCCTGTGGTATCTCCTCACTCGATAGGTCAAGACGATGCAGATCAGGAGCAGGATTTCCTCGGCACGAATGGCTGCCGCCGGTACCGGGTTTCGTGGCCCCGTCCTGTTGTGGCGGTAGAGAGGAAAACTGAAGGATTCCTTTGCCTCAATCAGACGGCTGTGACTACTTTGGGGCTACCTTCCCCATGCTGGGGACTCTCGCACACGGCCCAAGCCGTACGGCTGTGAGCCAGCAGGGCTCAGCGGAGCAAGCTCGCTTGCTCAAGCGGAGGCCTGCGCAGATCACCCGGAAGGCAAGGCCTTCCGGTAGACGCGAAGCGTCGCGTACGGCGATGTCTCGACCACGGCTAACCTGCCGAAGCGGCGGCAGCCGTTCGGGGGGTTCGCGGGGTTCGCGGCTAAAAACTCCTTCTGTTCTCTTCTATGCGTCTCCACTCCAGATCCCTGGAAGAGCCATCTCGGACCGGCACCATCTGAGCAAGAAACTACCTAGATGCTGGACTATTGAAGGGTGGGATGGTCAAATGACGGATCAAGGGTCTGTTCAGACAGAGGACGGACGATCCTCCAGGGACCAAGGCATGTTGGAGCTCGGATGATCCGTCAGAGTCGGGGTATACACGCGATAGTCCTGCTGGCAGCGTTCTGCGGAACGTCCTGCATGGCCTCTGCGCAGGCGGTGTGGCCGGATACGACGTCTATGCAGAGGGAGATCGTCTCGAAGCTCTCCGGTGCAAGCGAGGTCCGGCCTGGCCTGATCCTTGCAGACCGCAGGTCCATGGAGAACAAGCAGGAGGCCCGCGCCTATCTGGCCCATCTCCTTGAACAGCTCCGCCTGGAGCCCAAGAGGCAGGACTACAGCGTTGAGGGCCAGAACGTCTATGCGATCCTCTCATGCGGTAGGCCCTCCAGCCAGACGATCGTCCTGGTGCGCACACTATGACACGGTCCGCCAGAGTCCCGGGGCCAATGACAACGCCACGGGTGTGGCCCTGGTCGCAGCAGTGGCCAGGGAGATGGTGCGGGTCAAGGACCGCGGGCAGGACCTCCTGATCGTCTTCTTTGACGAGGAGGAACGCGGCATGAAGGGCAGCAAGGCGTTTGCCCAGATGCTCAAGGCAGAGGCTCGGCCGATCCTCGCAGTCTACACCATCGATCAGATGGGCTGGGACCAGGATGGCGATCGGGCCATTGAGCTGGAGATGCCGTACGGCGGTGCTGCGGACCTGGTCCAGAAGGCCGCTGACGGCCTGGACCTGAAGATCCCCATCCACGTCACGCCTGAGGCGGGCTCCGACCATTCCAGCTTTCGCGACCTGGGCTACAAGGCCGTGGGCATCACCGAGGAATACAGGAACAGGGACACCACGCCACACATACACACACCCAAGGACACCCTGCAGACCGTCGATTTTGGATATCTCGAATCCACCACCCGCCTGATGACCAAGGTGATGGAGATGCTTCTTACTGGTGGTTGAATGGTTCAATCGTTAGAGATGAGGCCACGTGGTAGCTGAGCCTCGCAGAGGCTAACCCATTTAACCTTCTAACCACTCAGCCATTCAACCTTCTCCGCCTCGGCCCGAACGATCTCTTCCATCTGTTCTTGCCGGTCGATCATGTGCTCGACCAGCCTGAATTGGGTACGGCAGCGATCCAGATTATGGCCGGGCCTGTGGATCTTGTAGTAGGTGTCGCCCTGCAGATAGTCGGTCAAGAACCGTACACCCTGGCTGAAGGTCATGAACTGGCCTGCAAAGGCCAGGTGATCGACCTCACAGCGGTTGAGGGTGTCGCCTGCGCCTGCAAGGAATCCCGCGGCGATCGACTCAAACCGGTCGAGCTTCAGGTCGACCTTGGACAGGTCTGGCTCATCCTCAGCGGCAGTACCGGCCGCAGTCCGCACGATGTCGCCCACGTCGTAGAGCACCAGGCCCGGCATCACGGTGTCCAGGTCGATCACGGCCAAACCCTCACCGCTGGCTGCGTCCAGCAGCACGTTGTTGACCTTGGTATCGTTGTGCGTCACCCGCAGGGGAATCCGACCTTGGGCCAGCAGCTCCGCGGGGAGCGATAGGATCGCGGCATGCGCCTCCACGTAAGCGATCTCGCCGGAGGCGAGGGCCGCGCGGCCGCAGGGATCCGCAGCCAGGACCTCCTGGAAGGATCGATACCGCCGCATCCCGTCGTGGAAGCGGACAATCGTCTCGTGGAGAGGAGGGGCGGCAAGGTCAGACAGCAGCGACAGGAACCTGCCAAAGGCCTTGGCTGCCTGAAAGACCGGGTCCAGAGACCGCGGCACCTCGACCGTGACCGTGTCCTCGATGAAGACAAAGGCCCTCCAGGTATTGCCTTCAGGGTCCTGGTAGCTGGATGTCCCGTCCCTGCAGGGGATGAGGGTGAGCACCCGGCGGTCCAGGTCCCTGCACCCTTCTGCGGTGAGCCGCTGTCGAAGATGGCCAGTGACCCGGCCGATGTTGTCCATGACCTTGGCCGGCTCCTTGAACACGTGGTGATTGATCCTCTGAAGGATGGTCCGCAGGAGGCTACCATCCAGGCGGTGCGTCAGCAGGATCGTGTCGTTGATGTGGCCCCCTCCATAGGGCCGGCCTTCCTGAAAACGGCCACGGATCTCGAAGTGACCAGCGATCGCTCGGATGTCAGGGGCCATAGATCCCACGGGTGACTAACGATTTGACCATTCAACTGTCTACAATTCCCACAGGCGCGGCGGGTAGACGCCTTTGGCGACCAGCTCGCGAATCCGGGCGGCGACCAGGTCTCGGTCCTGCTTGTACGTCACGCCGAACCACCGATCCGGGGTGGGGAGCACCTTGACCCGGATCTCGCCTTCCGCGATCAGCCGGTCTACGACGGCCGGCAGGTAGAGCTCCTTGCGACTATCCGCCTCAGACTCCATGAATTGCTTGAAGTACCTTCTGAGGTGGCCGAAGATCCGGGGATGGAAGGCCCAGAAATTCATGGACACGATCTGGTCCGCTGCCAGGGGCTGGGCCACGCCGCCTTCCTCTGCAGTGATGACGCCCTGCCCTTGGGCCCGGATGCCGTGCATCTCGGTCACGCGTGTCAGATACCCCCGGCTGTCACGCTGGCATACGCCCCTGGATACCCCGCCGTGCTCGGAGAGGGTGTTGCGGAGCTCGTACCCGATCATGGCCTGCTCGGAGCCGTCACCGGAGGCCATGGTCCCAAAGGCCTCGATGGCCCTTCGATAGGCCGCAGGGCCGTAGTAGTCGTCTGCGTTGATCACGGCAAAGGGCGAATCGACCAGCTCAGAGGCCACGAGCACGGCATGGGCTGTGCCCCAGGGCTTCTCCCTGCCTGCAGGCACGGGACGTCCCTCCAGGCATGAGTCCAGCTCCTGGAAGGCGTAGCCCGTCTGTGCGCGGCCGTCGAGCTTGTGGCCCATGCGGGCGCGGAATTCCTGCTCAAAGGAGTGCCGGATCACGAACACCACCTTGGTGAAGCCCGCGGAGACCGCGTCGTACAGGGAGTAGTCGATGATCTGTTCCCCACTGGGCCCTACGGGGTCCATCTGCTTGAGCCCGCCGTACCGCGAGCCCATGCCCGCAGCCATGATCAACAGGGTCGGTTGCATGTCCTTCATGAAATCCCTTCTGTGGAGCGCCGCAGCCTGCGGCACGAATCGTAGAACTGCTCGCAGTTCATCTCCTTGAGGAAGACGAATCCCCGCGTGGCGCGGATCAGCGGACTGTCGTGGCCGTAGAACCAATCCCTTCCCAGGCAGCACTTGATCTTCTGATACTGCTCAACCTGGATCTGCTGGGACAGTCGGGAGAACGGACCCTCATAGTCCGGGCTGGGGAACGAGGCCTCCTTCTGGCTCAGGAAGGCGCTCTGGAAGGCCTCCTGGATCACCGAGAACATGTTCAGGCTGACCGGCACGAGGATGTCCGCCTCAGAGGGGTCGAAGCGGTACCAGACATTCCGGTATCCCCAGATCCGGATATCGTAGCGTCCGCTCTGCTGCTGGTAGGTGCTCAGGGCCTCGGCCATGACCTGGAGCACCTTGTAGTGGGTATCCGGCCCGCTGGCCTCGGGGTCCAGGGCCACGGTGACCACGTCGGGCCTGATCCGCTCCATCAGCCGGACGATGGGCAGCACGTCCTGGCTCCAGGTCGGCGTCTTGGCGAAGACGTCGCCGGTATAGAAACCCAGACGCAGGTGCGAGACATTGTCGCACTTCCATCCATAGTATCCCCACAGGCACTCGGCCTCCCATTCACGGCACATCCCCTTGAGCTGCTGGATGGGCCTGGGGTCTCGCTGGCCCGGATAGGCGGACTGCACGTAGTGGTCCAATTGGTCCAGCCTCTTGGCGAGGCCGGACCGGTCCTGCTGGCCGTGGATCTCGATCACGTTGCGGAGGAATCTGCGGGCACAGCCCTGGGCCTTCATGTCGTCGCTGTCTGCAGCGATCCCGTCCAGGTACTGCCAGACGTCCCGGTTGCGGGCCATCAGGTCGTCCTTGTGGAAGTACCCTTCTCTCATGAGCCGGGCAAACTCCTGGCTCTGGAGGAACCGCCGCAGATTGGCCGAATGCCAGGCCAGGAAACGATTGGTCACGGAGGTGAAGCCGCTGGTCGCAGTCACGAAGTAGTGCCGGTTGCCGGCCTTCCGCATATGGCGGACCAGGTGGGCGAAATAGCCCAGCATCACGTCGTCGTGATGGGGCTCGGTATGGAGGAAACACTTGTCCTCCGCCACCTGCATGCCCCGCTCGATCTTGCTGACCAGGCCCCTGTGCACGGCCTGGGTGAGCTGATGGACCGGGAGGTGGGTCTTGGACAGCACGATCCTGCCGAACGGGTCTGCCTTCAGATCCTGGGTGGTGAGGGTCAGCAGGCGTTTGGACCTGGCCACCGCCACGTCCATCAGGACCTGGGCGATCTGCGGATCGTCGAGGACTGCCTGCGCCTGGAGGGCGACACTGCGTCTGGCTGCCAGGTCACCCGCTGCGCCGCCGGTCAGATAGAAGCGGGCGTGGGGCAGGACCTGCAGCGCGGAGGCAGGGGCGCGATTGTTCGGCTCCGACTCGATCGCTGCAGCCACGATCCTGGCCTTGGCCTGGCCTGCAGCCATGATGATAGCCGTGCACTCGGGATTCTGCGTGATCGTCTTCAGGCCGATGGTGATGACCAGGCACTTCCTCGCGATCTCGATGCCGCCGAGGTCCGTGGCCGCAGCCGCCTGCGTCGGGTAGTTGACCCTGCACAGGCGCGTGGTCGAATGGTGGTCCGAACCCGCGATGTTGAAGGCAATGTGACCGTCCGGCCCTATGCCGCCCAGGAAGAAGCCGATCCCGCCCAGGCTGCGGATACGGTCCTCGTAGTCCATGCACCAGGCGTCGACCGCGTGAAGCGCGGCCTGCTGTCTGGCTTCCACGGGGCTCTTGGCGGACCTGTACCGCAGGGCCAGATCCACCTGCTTGTCGGGCCAGATCTGATCCAGGCTCTCGCCGCGGGTCAGCCCGATCTTGCGGCCGTCGATCAGCAGGGCCTTCCTGGGATCCAGACCAAAGCCCCGGATGTAGAACTGGCGGACGTAGAAATTGAAGCTGTTGGTCTGGCTGGCGTCGATGGGATAGAACTCATCGATCTGCACAAAGTGCAGGCCCCGCATCTCAGGCCTCTTGGCCGAGGTCAGACCCCAGCGGTGGCGCTCCTTGCGGGTCTCCGGTCGGCCCCAGGTCCGCAGCAGGTGACGCACGGTCTTGATGAAGTACTCCGGGGTCTTCCCTGTGGGCAGGGCGATGACGCCATCGGGGTTGGCCTGCACCCATTCCAGGAACCGCATGGCGGTCAACTGGCCCAACATGGGGAAGTGCGCGACGACAATGGCCGGGATCTTCTCAGTGGGCGGGTAGATCGAGGCGAAGGCCGAGGCCTTCAGCGCAGTCTGTTCAACCCGCGACATCGCTGTCTTGCTTGTGGAATTCGCATGAGTCATGCCCCCCATCTTAACCGGCCCATCGCCGAACTCAAGAGACCAGTTGATAGAGTCGGGCTTGGGTGCCCATCACCCATACCACGACCCTTCCGGCCCAGTCTGCCTCTGAACAGGCGGTCTTCGGAGGCCGCGTGGGACAGGAGAAGCTCGTCGACGCTCGTCCCATGCGATCGAGGGAGCCAGGGGGTGCCAAGGGCAAGGACCGCCCGAATCGAAATCCACATCCGCACGGCCCACTGACGCAATAATACGTAGTTCCCACAATTGACGCACCCCGCCAAATTCCTTACAGTCGCGGCTGGTATTCTCGGGGGGGAAGGGTAGCAGAACCATGCGGCAAAGCCACTGGGCCAGGGATAGGGCAGGGAATAGAGCACAACTGCGGCCTCGCCAGGCTAGTGCGAACATGCCACGACAGAATCCGCCGCTGGCAGGGTTGGACGGTCAAGTCCCCCACAGAATGCATGCGTGTGAGCAGGATAGCCACCACAGTGTAGAGCTAAATCGAAAGGTGTGATCATGAGGCCACAACTCAGTGCCGGGACGTTTCTTATCCTGGTGTTGTTCACTGCTATGCCTGTCATGGAAGCAGCAACGCTGGATGCTCTATGGGAGTTCGATGGGAACTGTGGGGCCATCCCTGACAGCGCCTGGGATGGGACAGCCTTTGGTTCGGTTGACTTTGTGGCAGGTGTCAGTGGTCAGGCTGCGCACTTCGAGGGAGGGTATCTGCCAGAGAACGCGAATCCCCCTGTCGATCATGTAGATACCGTGGCAATGCAGGTCCCCAATTCCGACTACGTTGGCGGCCTGTCAATTATGGCTTGGATAAAGCCTTCTGGGTCCTTTGGTCCAATCCTGACCCACAATAAGAGCTGCTGCGGCACATCCTATTGGGGCTTCGCGTTCTACTGGGCATCCGGCGATGATAACCTTGGCCTCGCTCTGGCAAATCAGTTCATGCAGGGAATGTCGGGGGTACTGCCTCCGGGGGACGTCCCCGCGGATGAGTGGACTCATGTAGCGGCTACCTACGATGGCTACACAACTGCCCCCGGAGGACCGGCACAGGGTATACAGCTCTACGTCAACGGCTACGCCGTCGCAACGCAGAATGTCTTCAGAGGCTATCCACAGTCCCCTGGCTTCGGTGGGCTCCTCTCAACAGGACGGCTGCCTGTGAGAATAGGTGCGATCGGAGAGGATTCCGCCCACAGCACGGCAGCTTTCGACGGCCTGATCGACCACGTATCGCTATGGAAAGGAGCGCTGACCCCTGCGGAAGTATTCACGGACTTCGCAGATACAGCCAATGCCGGACCCGTCGTCGACGCTGGCCCGGATCAGACCGCGGCCGAAGGCGGTATCGTTAGCTTCTCCGGCAGTTTCTCCGATCCAGACAGCGAGGATACGCATGTGCTAGAGTGGGACCTCGGCGATGGAGAGACTGCCTCGGGAACGTTGACACCGACCCATGTGTATAAGAACGATGGAATCTATGCCGTGACTCTGACCGTCACAGATAACAAGGGAATGGTTGGCTCCGATAGGTTGACTGTCACAGTGAACAACGCAGCTCCGACCGTGAGTATCGACTCCGTTGACCAGCCAACCGCTGACTTTATACTGTCTGGTGACATGTTGACATTCAGAGGCAGCTTCACCGACCCGGGCATAGGAGAGGTGTACACCATCGAATGGGACTTCGGCGATGGGACAGGGGGAATCGCAGGGACACTGACGCCTTCTCACGCGTATGAGGCACCAGGCACATATGCGGTAGTGCTGACCATAACTGACGACGACGGCGTGGGAACTGCATCGATTGATGTGCTGGTTCAAAGTCCCGCAGGGGCAGCCGAGGTGATCATAGAGGAAGTGAAAGAAATGGACTTGCCCCAGGGAACTGAAGACAGTCTGATATCCAAGTTGGCGACCGCAACGGATGCCTTTGAGAGGGGCCAAGACAATGCCGCAGTGAACAAGCTTGAGGCCTTCATACAGCAAGTCAATGCCCAAAGGGGAAAGAACCTCACTGTACAGGAGGCTGACAGGCTTATCACCGATGCTCAGTCCATTCTGGCCAACGTGTGGAACAGGTGAAACCTCACCCCCAAGAGGGGGCAAAATCCAGGGCCGGTCCCCGATCCCCTTGGACTGGGCCAGACCTACAGGCCCGAGATCTTGACCAGGGCCCAGGCCAGGGCGAAGACCAAGGCTGCGACGCCCAGGATCCCGGCCCCTGTGACGAGGGCCATCCGTATAGTCACTGACTCTCTCATGGGATCAGACCCTCAGGAACATCCGCTTGCGGTAGAGCACATAGAGGAACAGGACCTCGATCAGCACAAGGCCGGCTGCATTCAGGAGGTCGCCGATTCCCTGGCCATGGACCTGAAGCGAGGCCACGGTATTGAGGTAGCCGTTGACGCCTCCCAGCAACTGCTGGGTGATGCGGCCGAAGTCAATGAACCCTGAGCCGATGTAGATCACCAGCGGATTGACGCCGATGACCACGAAGGGCAAGGCCCACCTCCGCCACTGCCAGACGTCCACGATCAGATAGAACAGGGCGAGCAGCAGCAAGGCCCAGCCGCCGGCAAAGAGCACGAACGAGCTGGACCAGCAGTTCTTGATGATCGGGAACCCTGCTGCCTGCACGCCAAGGGCCAGGACCAGACTGACTAGGCCGGCGGCGGCGAGCCCCCCTACCTTCTTCAGTCCTGACCGTCCCTGATCCATCAGCCATCTGCCCGCCAGGCTGCCCATCAGGGCCAGGGCTGCCCCTGAGACCGGCAGGAACAGACCCTCCGGATCATGGGTGGGCCTGTAGACGTGGCCGGGCAGCAGGTGACGGTCGATGAAGCCCGTGAAGAATCCCTCGGGCGTGATCACGCCCGCCTGGCTCGGCCCGCCCCCAACAGGAGGAACGGCGATCCACTGGCTGGCCGCCCAGTAACCCAAGAGGATCCCGGACATCCAGATCACCTGGCCCCTGGCCCGGGTGTTCAGCACGATCAGACCGGCAAAGAGATAGGATAGGCCGATCAACCCCAGGACACTCGCGAAGCGGAACTGCGAGAAGTTGAAGTACTGGCCGCCCCACTTGAAGTGCAGCAGGCCATTGTAGACCATCCCCAGCAGGACCAGCAGCGCAGCCCGCCTGATCACGCGGACGTAGAGCCCCGACTTGGGCTGGCCGCTTTCCAGACGCCGCGTGAGCGTCAGTGGCATCGTGACGCCTGAGAGGAACAGGAACATCGGGAAGATCAGGTCTTCGAACACGAAGCCCTGCCAGGACACGTGCTCCAGTTGGACGTCCGCAAAGTATCGAAGGGGCGCCCAGCCCGTGTACCGGGCCAGGGCATGGAAGAACTCGCCCCCTCCGATGATCCAGAACATGTCAAAACCGCGCAGGGCGTCCAGACTGGCCAGGCGGTCGCTAGGGATGGCTGTGGGCTGTGAGCTGTGAGCCATGGGTTATGAGTTATGGGTTAAGGATCACAGTGGATGAGAGAAGACACCGAGGGGCCGCTTCTGCTTCCACTTACCCGCCATGAAATCTGGGAACCGGATGCACTTGCCGCCCGCATTGACGGACTGCTCGCTCACGGGGAAGATCGCGCTCCAGGTCACTGAGTCGTAGACGTCGATGTCCGGGGCCACGCCCTGTCGTAGGGCCTGGATCAGACGATAGTCCTCGATGTAGTCCATGCCGCCGTGGCCTGCGCCCTGGGCCTTCTTCCGGAGGGACGCCCAGACCGGATGCTCGTACTGCTTGGTGTAGGGCTCCATGTCCTCCCACTGGTCGTTGGGGCTCTTGCCTTCCAGGTAGATCTGGGGCTTGGGATACTTGGCCATGATCCCCGCAGTCCCCTCGATCATGAAGTCGCGGCTATAGGGCCGCGGCAGGTGGGTGTTGTGCTTGACCACGATGACCTTTCCCTGGCAGGTGCGAATCACGGCGGTGTTGACGTCGCCGAGCTTGAAGGTCTGGTGGGTCCACTCGGGGTACTTCTTCGCAGCATAGAGGTTCAGGCCCACGCTCTTGGTGCTGGCCGAGGCCAGGGTCTCGAAGGTGTCGCCCCTGAGGATGTCCAGGCACCAGGCGACAGGTCCGATCCCGTGGGTGGGATAGGGATCGCCGTTGCGATGGATCGCGAAGTTCAGCCGCCACTGCCCCTGGTAGGCCGTGGGCGAGAGCTTCATCTCGCGGAGGTCGTGCAGGTAGCCGCACTCGGCGTACAGGGTCTCGCCGAACAGGCCCTGGTGGATCATGTTGAGCGTCACCATCTCATGGAGGTCGTAGCAGCAGTTCTCCATCATGACGCAGTGCTTGCCCGTCTTCTCCGAGGTCTCCACGAGCTGCCAGCACTCGTCGAGGGTCGTGGCGATGGGCACCTCTGAGGCCGCGTGCTTGCCGCTCTTCATGGCTGCCACGCAGATGGGTGTATGCCACTGCCAGGGCGTGGCCGTGTAGACCAGGTCCAGATCCTCGGTCTGACACATCCGCTCATAGTCGTGCTCACCCTGCGTGTAAAGTTTCGGTTCGGGAAAGCCCGCGGCGACCACCCGCTTGCGGGCCTCCTCAGCCCTCTCGGCCCGGATGTCACAAATGGCCGTGATCCTGCACCCTTCCACCTTCAGCAGGTTGGAGACGTGGCCGGACCCCTGGTTGCCGACGCCCACGTATCCGACCTTGATCAGGTCCTTGGGCTTGGGAGCGGGTGCCGCGGCACCGGAGGTCCGTGTCAGGCCTGCCCCACAGCCGGACGCGGCAAGGCCCACCATCCCTGCGCCAAAGCCCACTGCTGCCGTCTGCCTCAGAAAGTCCCTGCGATTCAGCGTGTCACTCATAGACCTGCCCTTTGCGATGGAGGATCGATTGCTCGACTGCCCTACCTGAGCCCCCATTGTAGCGATTGTCGCCTATCATGGAATAGGAAATGCTCGATGATCGGCTTGACTGGCCACGTTTGAGCGGGGATACTCAGCCTAGCCGGCTACGATGGCCTCAACGACGCAGATGCATAGGATGACATCCCCGACAAACACCCCCTTGCCCCGAAAGGCCGTCCAGGTCGGGATCGGTGTTAGCCTGCTGGCGGCCTGCCTGGCCCTGTGCGCAACAGATCCCGAGACCCGGCCCTCCATCGAGGTCAAGTTCACGGACAAGGCCCCTGTCATCGATGGCCGGCTGGAGGACGCCTGCTGGTCGGAGGCGGAGGTCCTGGACGACTTCACCCAGGTCCTCCCCGTCGAGGGGACACCCCCCAGCGAGCGGACCGAGGTCCGCTTCCTTCATGACCGCGACTGCCTATACGTAGGGATTCGCTGCTTTGACAGCGAACCTGCCAAGATCCTGGCGAAACAGCTCAAGCACGATGGCATGCTCGGCTCTGATGACAAGGTGAAGCTGGCCTTGGACACCTTCGACCGCCAGCACGACGGCTACGTCTTCGTGGTCAACCCGGCCGGCGCACGGACCGAGGGACTGATCAAGAACTTCTCCCAGGAAGGCGATCTCTGGGACACGATATGGTGGGCCAAGGCCCGGACCGATGACCAGGGCTGGACCGCAGAGCTGGCCATCCCGTTCAAAAGCCTGTCTTTTGACCCTCACAGGGAGACCTGGGGCTGCAACGTCGAGCGGGTCATCCGCCGCAAGCAAGAGTTCGTCCGGTGGACGGTGATCTCGCGGGCCAAGGAGATGACAACCCTGGCGGACTTCGGCCAGCTCACAGGTCTTTCCGAGCTGCGCCAGGGGGCGGGAGTGGAGGTCAGACCCTTCAGCCGGCTCAGGACCCGCAGCGACCGCGAGGTTGGCGGCTCGCAGACGGATGGCCGGGTCGGCGGCGACGTCACCTACCACGTCACACCTTCGCTGACGGCCAATGCGACGGTCAACACGGATTTTGCGGAGGCCGAGGTGGATGAGCGGATCGTAAACCTCACCCGTTTCCCCGTGTTCTTTCCGGAGAAGCGAGATTTCTTCCTGCAGGACTCCTCCCTGTTCAACTTCGGTGGGCTGTCCGATTCCCTGCTGCCCTACTACTCCCGTCGCATCGGTCTGGGACCCGGCGGCCAGCCCTCGGACATCCTGGCCGGCGGTCGACTGACCGGCCGGATCGGCAACACCAACCTGGCGGTCCTGGACGTCGAACAGGACTCCCTGGACGCAGGCGCCCCACGCAATCTCTTTGTGGGGCGGGCCTCAACCAAGGTACTCGATGAGTCCTACGTGGGCGGAATCTTCACGTCGGGTGACCCCCTGTCGCGCGCTGGCGACAGCAGCCTGGCAGGCGCAGATTTCAGCTATCGCAATACACGCCTGGCCCAGGGAAGGCAGCTTGTCGGCAACGCCTGGGTCATGGGAACGACTTCGAACCACCCAGAGGGCGAGGGAAACGGCTTGGCCTTCGGAGGAGATCTGGACTATCCAAACGAGCCCCTGGACGTGCACGTCTTCTTCCGACAGATCGGGGAGGGATTCGATCCTGCCCTGGGATTCGTGGAACGGCGTGGCGTACGGGAGATCAGCGGCTCGGCCCAGTACACCTGGCGCCCCAACACACGAACCCTGCGCACGGTGACGCTGGGCACACACCCTGGGGTCACGACCGATCTGGCCGGGCGCGTGGTGGCCGAGGACATAGAGGTGTTCCATCTGAACCTGATGTCTCCGGCCAGCGACTGGGCTTCCCTGGAGTACTCGGTCTACGGAGACACCGTGGACGAGCCGTTTGAGATGGTGCCGGGCGTGGTCATCCCGCCGGGTTCGTACCGCTACATGCAGTGGCTGCCCTCGTTCGGAACCAGCCCGACCCGCCCCGTGAGCGTCGGCTTCAGCCACCGCAACGGCGAGTACTACAACGGCTCGCGGCGTGACTACGAGGGATGGCTGGACTGGCGCCCCTCACGTCACCTGACGCTCGGAGGGGAGCTGCAGCTCCGCCAGATCCGGATGCCCGAGGGCGACTTCGACGTTCGCATCGTCCAAGCCAGGGCCACGGTGGCCGCGACTGCGGATCTGTCCTGGGACAGCCTAGTCCAGTACGACAGCCTCTCTGAAGACGTGGGACTCTTCAGTCGCATCCGATGGACCTACCGGCCCGGGAGCGATCTGTTCCTGGTCGTCAACCAAGGCTCCGACTATGAGGACAACCATTGGCGTCCCCGCTTGACCGAACTCATGCTCAAGGTCACGGCCTCACTGAGATTCTAGCCCTCCTTGATCTGAGCGTGGTACTCCTGGAGGCTCTTGATGTGGCCGACGTCCTGGCGGCGGGCCGCGATGCCCTGCACTGAGGCGGCTGCGGCAGTGATCGTCGTGATGTAGGGGACCTTGTACTTGATCGCCGCCTTTCGGATATAGGAGTCATCGGTCTTGCCCCGCTTTCCGATCGGCGTGTTGATCACGAGCTGGACCTGCTTGTTCTTGATGGCGTCGACGATGTTGGGCCTGCCTTCCTGCAGCTTGAGCACGGTCTTGGCCTGTATGCCCTGCTTGGCCAGGAACTGCTGGGTACCCGCAGTGGCCAGAATGTCAAAGCCCAGGGCCGCGAAGGTCTTGGCGGTCTCCACAATACTCTTGCGTTTGTCCGCCTCGGCCACGGTGATCAGCACGGTCCCTTCAGTGGGGAGAGACTGCTGGGTGGCCTCCTGGGCCTTGAAGAAGGCCAGGCCATAGGAGTCGGCCATGCCCAGCACCTCTCCGGTCGATCGCATCTCTGGACCCAGCACAGGATCGACCTCGGGGAACATGTTGAAGGGGAACACCGCCTCCTTGACGCCAAAGTACGGGATCTGCCGGCTCTTGATCTTCAGGTCTGCGAGCTTCCGACCCAGCATGATCTGCGTACCCACGCGGGCCATGGACAGTCCACAGACCTTGGAGACCAGCGGCACGGTCCGCGACGCCCTGGGATTCGCCTCCAGGACGTAGACCGTGTCCTGGGCAATGGCGTACTGGATGTTGATCAGGCCGACCACCTTGAGTCCCAGGGCGATCCTGCGGGTATAGTCGCGGATCGTCTCCAGGTGCCTCTTGGGGATCGAGACCGGCGGTATTACGCAGGCCGAGTCCCCGGAATGGATGCCCGCCAGCTCGATGTGTTCCATGACCGCGGGCACGAAGGCCTCCTTGCCGTCGCACAGGGCGTCCGCCTCGCACTCCGTGGCGTCGGTCAGGAACCGGTCGATCAGGATCGGCCGCTCCGGTGTCACGTCCACGGCAGCGGCCACGTACTCGGCCAGCTCCTCGTCGTCGTGGACCACCTCCATGCCCCGGCCGCCCAGGACGAACGACGGCCTGACCATCAGGGGATAGCCGATCCGATGGGCCACGTTCATGGCCTCATCGAGGGTGCTGGCCATCCCGGACTCGGGCATGGGGATCTGGAGCTTCTCCATCATGGCCCTGAAGAGGTCACGATCCTCTGCCAGGTCGATCGAGTGGGACGAGGTCCCCATGAGCTTGACGCCCGCGGACTCCAGTTCCTTGGCCAGGTTGAGCGGAGTCTGTCCGCCGAACTGGACGATCACACCCTCGGGCTTCTCCTTGTTGTAGATGCTCAGAACGTCCTCCACGGTCAGAGGCTCGAAGTAGAGCTTGTCCGAGGTGTCGTAGTCCGTTGACACGGTCTCAGGGTTGCAGTTGACCATGATGGTCTCGAAGCCTTCGTCCCGCAGGGTGAAGGCGGCGTGCACGCAGCAGTAGTCGAATTCAATGCCTTGACCGATGCGGTTGGGACCGCCGCCCAAGACCATGACCTTGCGGCGGTCTGTGACCGAGACCTTGTCCGGCGCGTTGTAGGTGGAGTAGTAGTAGGCCGCATTCTCGACCCCGCTGACCGGGACCGGCTCCCACGCCTCCGCGACGCCCAGCCGGATCCTCCGGTCCCGGACGACGTCCTCCTTGAGGTTCAGGATCTGGGCCAAGTACCGGTCCGCGAATCCGTCCTTCTTGGCCTGGATCAGCAGCTTGTCCGGGAGCCTCTTGCCCTTGGTCTTGAGCATCTTCTCTTCCAGGGCCACCAGCTCCTTCATCTGCCCGATGAACCACGCCTTGATGTGGGTCTTCTGGTGGAGGTCCTCGATCGTCGCCCCTTTTCGCAGGGCCTCATACATGATGAACTGCCGCTCACTGGTCGGCGTGCTGACCCGTTGCATCAGCTCGTCCAGGGACAGCTTGTTGAAGTTCTTGGCGAAGCCCAGGCCGTACCGCCCATTCTCGAGGGACCGGATCGACTTCTGGAAGGCCTCCTTGTAGTTCTTGCCGATGCTCATGACCTCGCCCACGGCCCGCATCTGGGTGCCGAGCTTGTCCTCGATGCCCTTGAATTTCTCGAAGGCCCATCTCGCGAACTTCACGACCACGTAGTCGCCCGAAGGCGTGTACTTCTCCAGGGTCCCGTCCCGCCAGTAGGGAATCTCGTCCAGGGTCAGGCCCGCGGCCAACTGTGCGGAGACCCGGGCGATCGGGAATCCCGTGGCCTTGGAGGCCAAGGCCGACGATCGGGAGGTGCGGGGATTGATCTCGATCACCACCACGCGGCCCGTCTCGGGGTCGTGGGCGAACTGGATATTGGTCCCGCCGATCACCTCGATGGCGTCCACGATGTCATAGGAGTACTTCTGGAGCTGCTGCTGGAGGCCAGGGTCGATGGTCAGCATGGGCGCCGTGCAGTACGAATCGCCCGTGTGGATGCCCATGGCGTCCACGTTCTCAATGAAGCAGACCGTGATCTTCTGGCCCTTGGCGTCGCGGACCACCTCCAGCTCCAGCTCCTCCCAGCCCAGGACAGACTCCTCTATCAGGATCTGGCCGATGAGGCTGGCAGACAGGCCCCTGCTGGCAACCACCTGGAGCTCATCCAGGTTGTAGACCAGACCGCCGCCTGTGCCGCCCATGGTGTAGGCGGGCCGAACGACCACGGGGAAGCCCAGTTCCTGGGCGACCCGCTGAGCCTCGTCCACGGTGTAGGCAGGCTTGCTCTCGGGCATGTCAATGCCCAGCTTCTGCATGGTCTTCTTGAACTCGATGCGGTCCTCGCCCCGCTCGATGGCATCCACCTGCACGCCGATCACCCGGACGCCGTACTTCTGGAGCACGCCCGCCTTGTGCAGCTCGGAGGACAGATTCAGGCCGGTCTGGCCTCCCAGGTTCGGAAGCAGGGCATCCGGCCGTTCCTTCTCGATGATCCGGGTCATGGTGGCCAGGTTGAGCGGCTCGATGTACGTCACGTCCGCCATGCCGGGATCGGTCATGATGGTGGCGGGATTCGAGTTGACCAACACAATCTGGTAGCCCACTTGCGGAGGGCCTTGCAGGCCTGGGTGCCGGAGTAGTCGAACTCACAGGCCTGGCCGATGACGATGGGGCCGGAGCCAATGATCATGACCTTGTGGATGTCTGGGCGTTTGGGCATGGCGTAGTCTCCTGTCAAAGATGTTGTGGGCATTAGGTCGGGACAGATTAAACCGGCAAACCCCAGGTCTGTCAAATCCCGGGGTCTGCAGGGGCGGCGGATCTGTCACCGGTTTTCATCGACACTGTTGGACGCCGGAAAACGGTCTCTCAGGGCCTGGAACGGCGAGAAGAGGCTGTAGTCCTCAAGCCCCATCAGAGACCGGACCGTGACCTGGGCGCCGGATTCATACATGGCGGCAAAGGGATTCAAGCCCGCGACCACGATCATCCCTGCGCGACCCTCGGTCACGGGGATGTTCAGCAGCGGCTGATTGGGCCGGCCGATGGTCAGGATTCCACCCAACCCGTGACGCTCCATCTGACGGCTGATGCGATGCACGTCCTCCAGGGCCACGGAGGGCACCTCCCGGAAGCTCGCGCCGATCACGCCCGTGCCGGTGGTCGCACACTGGCGGACCCGCGTCATCTTGGCGTGGATGAAGAACTCCAGGGGGTCAATCGTGGTGCCGCGGTACTCGAGCAGCTCGAGGAATCGGACGAGCTTGCCCTCCCGCACCTCCAGCAAACCGCCGAACCGGGCGGTCACGGGAATCCGTTCTGCCAGCATGATCCCATTGACGGTCATGCTGCATACGGTCCCCAGCGCCACTATGCCGCGGGGGACGCGCAGGCCGCCCAGCGTCTGGCCCTCCCTCGCCACCGCGATCCTGTCGCCCATGCACAGACGTCGGGCAAATACCGGCTTCATGGTCTCGATCGCGCGAGCCAGGTAGTCGCTGGGGATGGTGGCCACATTCGCGATGATGGCCCCTCGCCCCTCGCTGTTCCGGAAGGTCATACGGTAGCCCAGGCCGTCGATCTTGGCGGCAATGAAGCCGACCTTCTCAATGACGTTGCCATGCGCCACCTCGTCCCGTCCGGGGCCAGTCAGCTCTCGCCCCCTGCGACGGCTGATGAACTTCGTCAGCCCTTCGCGATCCATCTGGAGCAGGTGGAACCGGATCGTGCGAGGGCTGACGTCTACGCCTTCGGTCAGGAGCACCTTGGCAATCTTGGCCGCCCCTGCAGGGCCCTGCACGTCCTGCAGCACACGGAGGATGGACTGCCGGATCGTGTGGTTCTGTTGCATGGCGCACTCCTAAAAATAATATTGGCCAATATAACGGCCATTCTGCCGTTTACCAATGCCGTTTCAGCCTGTGCGAAGGACATTTTGAGCACCACAACAGCATGTATGAGGAGTATAGATAACACCATCGTAACGGCAATCTTGCCGTTCAATATATCATACTACGAGGCACTTGCTAAGTTATTATGTTTGAAAAGCGTATATGACTGCATATCATATGGCTAGTTATTACCATATTCCAACCGTCCAGACTGTGAAAGGAGCATACCGTGACTTACATCGAAGAAGTCCTCCATGTGGTGGAGAAACGCAACGCTGGAGAGCCGGAGTTCTTGCAAGCGGTCAGGGAGGTGCTGGAGTCGCTGGAGCCTGCGATTCAGCGGAATAAGAAGTATCAGGATGCAAGGATTCTGGAGCGCCTCGTCGAACCTGAGCGGCAGTTGATGTTCCGCGTCCCGTGGCAGGACGATCAGGGCCGCATCCACATCAATCGCGGTTTCCGAATCGAGTTCAACAGCGCGATCGGTCCCTACAAGGGCGGCCTCCGCTTCCACCCGAGCGTGAACCTCGGTATCCTCAAGTTCCTCGGCTTCGAGCAGATCTTCAAGAACTCGCTGACCACGCTGCCCATGGGCGGCGGCAAGGGCGGCTCGGACTTCGATCCCAAGGGCAAATCCGACAATGAGGTCATGCGTTTCTGCCAGAGCTTCATGACCGAGCTGTCCCGGCACATCGGCGCAGACACAGACGTGCCCGCCGGTGACATCGGCGTGGGCGGCCGCGAGATCGGCTTCATGTTCGGCCAGTACAAGCGGCTCCGCAATGAGTTCACCGGCGTGCTGACTGGCAAGGGTCTCAAGTGGGGCGGCTCGCTGATCCGTCCCGAGGCGACTGGCTACGGCTGCGTATACTTCGCCGAAGAGATGCTCAAGACCCGCGAAGAGAGCTTCAAGGGCAAGATCTGCACGGTCTCCGGGTCCGGCAACGTGGCGCAGTACACAGTCGAGAAGCTGCTCCAGCTCGGCGCCAAGCCGGTGACGCTCTCGGATTCCAACGGCACCATCTACGACAAAGACGGCATCGACGCAGAGAAGCTGGCGTGGGTCCTGGACCTGAAGAACGTCAAGCGCGGCCGCATCAAGGAGTATACCGCCAAGTGGGGCGGCGAGTATCTGGACGGCAAGACCCCCTGGTGTGTCCCCTGCCAGTGCGCATTCCCCAGCGCCACGCAGAACGAGATCAGCGGCGACGAGGCCAAGATGCTGCTCAAGAACGGCTGCTACCTCGTCAGCGAGGGCGCCAACATGCCCAGCACTCCGGCAGCGGTCGACCAGTTCCTCGCCGCCAAGATCCTCTACGGTCCGGGCAAGGCGGCCAACGCGGGCGGCGTGGCCACCTCGGGCCTCGAGATGAGCCAGAACTCCATGCGGCTTCTCTGGGGAAGAGACGAGGTCGATGCCCGGCTGCATGAGATCATGATCAACATTCACAGGAACTGCGCGGAGACGGCCAAGGAGTACGGCCAGCCCACCAACTACGTCATGGGCGCAAACATTGCCGGCTTCGTCAAGGTGGCCGATGCCATGCTCGACCAAGGTCTGGTCTAGCCCAAAGAGAACCTAATGCCCGCAACGGCCCCCAGATTCCTTGGGGGCCGTTGCTTTTTCATGGGTTGATCAAATCGGTTCAGGACACTAGAGTGAGAGTATGGATCCCACGCAACGAGCTGTTCTCACGACCGGCCTGACCGGTCTGGATGGCGTCCTCCACGGCGTCGCCGCAGGCGACAACATCGTCTGGCAGGTCCAGGAGATTGACGACTACGGCGGTTTGGTCAGGCCCTATGCAGAGGCGGTCCGGGCCGCGGGCGCACGCCTCATCTACTTCCGCTTTGGCGACCACCCCCCTCTGCTGCCGCCGGACTTCGGCGCCGAGGTCCACACGCCCAACCCGGCGGAGGGCTTTGAGCCCTTTGTGGACAACATCCACGCGGTGATCGAACGGGCTGGGCGTGGCGCCATGTACGTCTTCGATTGCCTCTCGACGCTGGCGGAGGCCTGGCAGGCCGACCAGTTGCTCGGCAACTTCTTCGTGCTCACCTGCCCGCGTCTGTTCGATCTGGAGACCGTGACCTACTTCGCCGTCTATCGCAACCGGCACACGGCCTATGCCATGCGGGCCATCGCGGACACGACCCAGTGGATGCTCGACGTATTCCGGCGGCGCGGCCGTCTGTATATCCGCCCCCTCAAGGTCCAGCACCGCTCAAAGGACGCGATGAACCTCATCCACGCCTGGGAGGGCGAGGAGTTCCTGCCGGCCGTGGACAGCGCCACCGTCTCCGAGATCCTGGCCGACTCCGAGTGGCCCGGCCTTCAGGCCGACACCCGGGCAGGCTACTGGCGGCGCTATTACACCGAGGCGCGCCACCTTGTGGAGGCCCGGCAGCGGGGCCACGCCAATCCCGCCGCCACGGAGACCATGTTCCGCCGGCTCGCCGACATGCTGCTGGCAGACGACCCCCACATCCTCGATCTCGCGCAGCGATACCTGACGCTGGACGACCTGGTGTCAGTTCGGGACCGGCAGATCGGGATCGGTCGGATCGGAGGCAAGGCCGCAGGCATGCTCCTGGCCCGGGCGATTCTCCGGCACGAGGCGCCGGATCTCACGGGCCGCATCGAGGCGCACGACTCCTTCTACGTGGGGGCCGAGGTTTTCCATACGTTTCTCATCCAGAATGGACTGTGGTGGGCCCGGCGCAACCAGCGAAATGCCGCCACCTTCCTCCGGGACATCGACGACATCCGCACCCGGATTCTCTCCGGCCGCTTTCCGGAGAACGTCCTGGACCAATTCACGGGCATGCTGGATTACTTCGGCGAATGGCCGTTCATCGTCCGGTCGAGCTCACTTCTGGAGGACGCCTACGGCAACTCGTTTGCGGGCAAATACGAGAGTGTCTTCTGCGTGAACCGGGGCACCCGTGAAGCCCGGCTCACCGCGCTGCTCGCTGCGGTGCGAAAAGTCTACGCCAGCGCCATGGGTGAAGAGGCCCTTCAGTACCGCCTCCGGCGAGGCCTGCTGGATCGGGATGAGCAGATGGCCCTCCTCGTGATGCGGGTCTCCGGCTCGGGCCATGGACGATGGTTCTATCCACAGGCCGCGGGCGTGGGCCTGTCATTCAATCCCTATCCGTGGGATCCCCGGATCGATCCCCAGGCGGGAGTGGTGCGTCTGGTCTTCGGCCTGGGCACACGGGCCGTGGACCGGGCCGATGACGACTACACGCGTCTGGTGGCCCTCAATGCCCCGTACCTGCGGCCTGAGACGAACTACGATGCCATCTTTGACACGGCCCAGCGGCGTATGGACGCCTTGGACCTGGAGACCAATCAGTTTGCCTCCGCGTACTTCCTGGACATCCTGAGGGACGCCCGTGATCTGCCCATCGATCTGTACATCAGCCAGCAGGACGTGCCGGACCAGCCTCCACGGCAGGTCCTGACGTTCGATGGCCTCCTGCGTCAGACGCGCTTCGTCTCCGACCTTCGCGAGATGCTGTCCTCGCTGGAACGCGCCTATGCGCACCCGGTCGAGATCGAGTTCGCGCTCAACGTCCTGCGAGACGGGTCCTACCGCATCCACCTGCTCCAGTGCCGCACGCTCCAGGTCCGTCGGCAGGATGCGTCCCCCCTGCCTGCGGCAGCGCCTGCTCCTGAGTCGAGGCGATTGGAGGCCCGCGGTGCGGTGATCGGCCTCAGCCGAGATCTGCCGATCGATCTGGTGGTCCACGTCAGGCCGGCCGCCTTCTCCGCCCTCCCCATCCAGGATCGGCACGAGATCGCCCGCGTCATCGGACGCGTCAACCGCGGCTGCGCAGGACGTGATTGGCGGGTCCTGCTGTTGGGCCCCGGCCGCTGGGGCACCCGCGACCCCGCTCTGGGCGTGCCCGTCCACTACTCTGAGATCAACCAGATGTCCGCGCTCGGGGAGATCGTCGCCATGCGGGACACCCTCGTGCCGGACGTGTCCCTGGGGACACACTTCCTCAGCGAACTGGTCGAGATGGATGTCCTCTACTTCGCCTTGTTCCCCCGCCGCGACGAGAACCGTCTCGATGAGGTGTGGCTCACGTCTGCGCCCAATCGCCTGGAAGAACTGGTCCCTGACGCGGGGCCGTGGCTGGACGTGGTCCATGCGACCAGGGGGACTGACCTGGCGGGCGAAGAGGGATCGCTCCGCATGTTCGCGGATGCGCAGGCACAGAAGGTGTGTCTCTACACGGTCCGCAGAGATCAACCAGGCCTCTGACCCCTTGTGAGAAACGCGGGCCAGAGGCAGCCTCCTGGACGCTGCAAAGACTCCTCAGGCAGGGACCCACACACCCGGTTCTCTCTTGACCGGACAGTCTACCCGCAGCTCACCCCATAGACCCTTCGCCATTCAGGCGCAGACCCGTACGGTTCAACTCGTTGAATGGGTTGGTGAACAGGGACGCGGTCAGTGACACGAAGCTGAATAAGCAGGAAAGGCCCCGTTTTTGGACGGGGCCTTTCCTGGTTCAAGCCTCAGTAATCTACCTACCTTATACGGGGGTTACGCCGGTTGCGCAAGGGCCCTTCTTGCCCTGGCCAACCGTGAACTCGACCTTCTGACCTTCATCGAGCGTGGCATAGCCCTGTGTCTTGATCTCAGAGTGGTGGACAAACAGATCCTGGCCACCGTCATCCGGAGTGATGAAACCAAATCCCTTAGACGCATTGAACCACTTAACCGTACCTCTACTCACTGATACTTCTCCTTGGCCTACTAAGGCCGTTTTACATGCCTCTCTCAACAGTCATCAGGAGCACACTCTCGAGAGGCGGAAGAATATTCTCCACAGGGGAGCTATTATGCCCACGCCAGTGGGCTAAATGCAAGAGGAATTACTCCACTCTGCATTTTTTTGTTGATCTGGGGTGTGCTGCCTGACCTAGTGCAGGAATACCCAGGCTGGTACTACCGAACAAGCCCGATCGCGTCCGCCTTGCAGCCGACCCAAGTCAAGTCCACCGACTCACTTCCGCTCCGAGTGTCCGAAGCCTCGCGAGAAACGCGGGCTAGGGCCTGAGGGCCCGGCTGTAGAAGCGGATGTCGTCCACGGTCCCCGACCAGAAGGTGGCAGGCTTGAGACCCTCGCCCACACCGAGGTAGATCCGTCCGCTCGAGGTGACCAGCGGGCCCAGCGCACGCACGTCTGCTGCAGCCTCCTGATCATCCACGTAGAGGTAGCGGCGTGCGCCATCCCAGACCAGACGCACGCTGTGCCAGGCGCCGTCGAGGAGTGTGTGGTTCGCCACCAGCGGGCGGGTGAACCGGCCGTTGTCCGTCAGGGCAGTCCTGGGCGCCCCGGTCGCAGCGTCCACGTCCAGCCACGTGACACCCTTGCCCGTCTGGTCCAACTGCGACAGTATCGTCTGTCCAGCCTTTCCTCCTTTGACCCAGGCAAAGACCGTAAACGGCCCGTCTGCAGGCCTGATCACGCTACCTGCACTGACGAAGTCATCGACGCCGTCCAGGCGCAGGGCGCCGCCGATCACCCCGGCCTCGCTCTGCCACTCGGGTGAGCCGTGGAGGGTGCCGGGGAAGTGCCCCAGCCTGTCCGCCGCCTCGTCACCTGTTGCCTCGTCCAGGGACCACTGCGTAACCAGGCCCGGATAGGCCATCCAATAGAGGGACCATTCCATGAGGTCCGGGACCGTGACCAGGCCATCGCCTGCCGGAGGGGCTGTGTCCAATGGGGCGTTCGCCTCTCTCCAGTGCTGGGCGAGCCTGGCAAAATCGATCCAGTTCACCACGCCGTCCTGAGTGAAGTCCCGGACAAACCGCCTGGTGGCCACATAGGGAAAAACGGCCTGGCCAATGAGACGGGCGCCCTCGGCGTTGGGATGGATGCCGTCGGAGAACAGATTCCCGTGACCCGTCAGGGCCGTGAAGCAGTCGATGACCCCCACGTTTCTCTTGCGAGCGATCTCGTCGATCAGGGCCAGGATCTCGCCCTCGATCACTGCAGGCGTGATGCCGAAGTTCACGTAGAAGGCCGGCACAGGCTTGCAGATCCAGACCTGGGGCCTTCCAGGCAGGGCCCTGAAGGCGTCGATCATGGCCAGATAGTCAGGAACAAAGGCGGCCTTGTAGGCCCAGTTCTGAGGTTTGGAGTCATTGGTGCCCAGCTTGATGATGACCACGTCAGGATTGCTGGTCAATGCGCCCTGGTAGGCGCCCTCTCTGATGTAGGGCTTGTCGCCCTGGTGCAGCAGCGTGGTGCCACCGACTCCGAAGTTCAGGACCCTCCAGGCAGGGTCCAACTGCAAGAGCATGCCCTGCAACTGCATAGGCCAGCTCTCGCGGCTGGGATCCGTGGTCCCGGAGCCGTAGGTGATGCTGTCTCCCACACACGTGACTACGCCCCCGCCGGCCAGTGCGGCCATGGGGGTGACCCAAACGACGACCCAGATGAGGAGTAGCGCTTTCGTCTTCATGGCGTCCATCATAGCAGGGCCGGGCTGCTCGAAGAAGGGGAATCTGCGGGAGCCAGGAGACTCCGACTATCAGCCATCAGCCTTCAGCAGGAGGACGTTTGCAGGCCGATTTTGGCTGACCGCTGAGAGCTGACGGCTGTTGGCCCCAACCTACAACTCATAGCTCACAGCTCACGGCGCGTTCAGCCCTTGCTCCAGATCCGGGTGTTGAGGTTCAGGTCCTCGACGATGCCTACCGCCAGTTGCAGATCCTCGAAGTACCGGGCAACGGGATCGACGTCCAGGAGGGTGCGGAATAGGCGGGGCTCGAACAGGTCCTGGGCATACGGGATCGCCACAAAGACCTTGGAGCCGACAAACGACAGGGCGATCCGCTTGCCGGTCTTGCGCCTGAACTGGAGGATTCGTTCCATCAGGCTGGTGGACAGGATGTACCTCGCCTCGACCTGGTCCGTGGCGTGGACCACGAACTCCTTCTCGAACTCCGGGTCCTCAAGCCTGACGAGGCCGTCACGAGTGACGTTCCAGGATTGGAGCGTCTGGCCCAGGCGGCCGAGGAGGCGCTGCGCCGCATCAGGCAGGACCACGGTCTTGCCTCGGAAGTCCTTGTTGAAGTCCGCAGCAAAGAGGATCCCCCTGAAGATCGTGTGCCAGTGGGTATGTCCCTTGTTGTCCCGCGTCTTGTACTCGGCGTGGACCTCGCTGAAGAGCATGTCCGTGGCGCCCACCCTTCCAGCGACCTGGTCCTCGGACTTGAAGCGGTCGATGTGCTGTCTGAACAGATCCGCCTCCTTGAATGCTGCCTCGGGCAGACCTTGGTCCGGGCTGTACTGGAGGCCCTCGTCGATGAAACGGACGAGCCCGGCGATCACCACGGCCTTGAACCTGCCCCTGTAGCTCCGGGTCATGCGGGCTGCCAGCCCCCCTGCCACGATGAGCAGACCCACGGCCACGAAGATCGGCAGTGGCCCCTTGTCTCGCAACAGGAGTGCACAGATCGCGGCCAGGACCACGCCGCCGGCAAAGACCATCATCACCCTGGCCAGGGCGGCCTTGCGCCCCTCCTCCAGGACACGGAGGTCCTGGAGAAGCTCGGTCTGGTAGAACTGGCGGAGGTCTTCGAGGGTCTTCATCTCGGCACCTCCACTAACCGGCCACTGACGGCGCCTGGCGCTGCAGGTCCGGGATCTCGAAAACGGCCTTGCGCTGGAATCCAAAGAGGGCAGCGGCGATGGCACTGGGGAACATCTCCACTGCGTTATTGTAGTCCGTCACCGAGGCGTTGAAGGCCCTGCGCGCAGCGGAGATCTGTTCTTCCAGTTCCACCAAGGTCCGCTGCAGGTGCATGAAGTTGTCACTCGCCCTGAGCTGCGGGTAGGCCTCTACTGCGAGGAAGACCAGGCCGATCGCCTTGGAGACCTGGTTGTCGAAGCTGACCTTCTCGTCCAGCCCGCCAGTCTCGGGCCGGACCTGGGCCCTCAGCCGGGTGACCTCCTCCAGGACCTGCCTCTCATGCTGCATGTACCCCTTGACGGCGGCCGTAAGATTGGGCACGAGGTCCCATCGCTTCTTGAGCATGGCGTCCAAGGTGCCAAAGATGTTGCTCACCTGGTTGCGCCTGGCCACCAGGCTGTTGTACATCACCAACAAAGACAAGCCCAGTATGATCAGGATGGCAATCAAGATGTAGACCACAGTCATTGCATCGTCTCCAACCATGCACCATAAGTACAGACGCTCAGGCACGCGGGTCGTTGCGCAGAGGATACCTTAGAGAGAGGCAAGAGCCAAGAACTCAGAACTCAGAACTCAGGAGACAGGAGACAGGAGACAGGAGATAGGAGATAGGAGATAGAAACCTGCCATCAGCTGTCAGCCGGAGAAGGCGGAGGCAGACGCATGCGATGGTCCTTTCCTGCTGAAGGCTGAGAGCTGATGGCTGAAAGCCTGTTACCTGCGGTTCTCCATTTCGTCCCTCCTGACTCCTATCTCCTGTCTCCTGAGTTCTGAGTTCTGGGTTCTATCTCTGGCTGTTATACTGGCCCTCACATGATCGACTTTGGCGTGACAGAACAGAAGGTTGCAGGTCTCCAGAAGAGGATGCAGGCCTGCGGTCTGGCTGAGCAGGACCTGGAGGAGTCCTTTGTCCGAAGCGGCGGGCCAGGCGGCCAACACGTCAACAAGACCTCCACCTGTGTGGTGCTGACCCATCGGCCCACGGGGATCACGGTCAAGGTCCAGGACAGCCGTTCCCAGGCCCTCAACCGCTATCACGCCCGAAAGCGGCTGTGCGAGGCCTTGGAGGCCAGGCTCCTGGGCAAGGAGAGCCCGCAGGCTCAGCGGGTTGCCAAACTCCGCAAACAAAAGGACCGCCGCAGGCGGCGCCACGCCAGGCACGTCGGTCGGGAATCCCAGGGCGATCGCAAAGTCAGCCAGTGAGGACTTTGAGGTGGGAGTCCTCGTCCCCTTGCCTCAATCAGGATCTGGACCAGCCCACGCCAGCCCTGTCACGACTCTGGCGACTTTGCGTTTGCTGTGCCTGGAATCCGCATAGCCCTTGCAGAAATCCGGCTCGTTTCATAGAATAAGGGGTTTCACAGGAGGTGGATTCTAAATGGACCTCACTTCTGATCGGCTGTACGCGAAGGCCTCGCCCAAAGGGCCAGGGTCTGGGGACAAGGTCCGGCCAGCCGACGCCGGGCTGCCTGAGAGCCTGGATGAAGCCGCCCTGTTGATGATCGCCCTGTCTTTCGGCCCCTTGGCCAAGAGGGAACTGGTCAAGGCCCTGAACCAGGCAGGGATGACCCTGCCCGGTGGGTTGGCGATCACGCCGGATGGGATCGGATCGTGTATTCGGCGGCTCAGACAGCAGGACCTCATTGCCGGCGATCCAGAGCCGCCGACCTGCAACCGCCAGATCCGGCAGGCCTGCGTGGAGGCAGCCCGCGCCAAGGGATACCTCACGCGATTCGGCCAGGCCCTGCAGCAGGCCGTGCCAGGCCAGAACGATCCCACCTCCTGGGAGTTCAGGTGGAACAGGCAGCAATTCAAGTCCTTCGGCCACGCCTGTCGCGATGTCCTGATGGCCCTGGAGAGGAACGATCAGGTGGAGATCCGACGAATGGCCCTGACCTGCACCCAGGACAGCCGCGTCGGCTCCATCATCCACGTGCTGCGGGCAGTCTGCATGGAGCCGTTCCAGCCCTATTACCTGGACCGCATCACCCCCCTGATCCGCGATACGCTCCTGGCCAGTACGCTCCACCATGAGACCCTGGCCCTGGAGATCCAGCACCCCGTCTTTGACTACGTGCGGTCCATGATCCGGGACGACCGGAGATCCATCGAGGAATCCAGACTCAACGAGGTGGTCGTCGCCCTGGCGGAACGGGACATCCTGGCAGGCGACTTCGAGGCTGCCCGTGCCCTGCTGGAGGCCTTTGCAGACCTGGATACCTATGCAGCTCGAGGGATGCTGGAACTCCTCTCGGGCCGGCTGGAGGAGGCCCGCCGCGCCTATGATCTGGCCCTCCACAATGCAGGAAAGACCCGGAAGGATCAACTGGCCCACCTCGAAAGCCTCCAGGGCGCCCTGCACGTGCTGCTGCTGGTCCAGTCCGACCGGCTCGAAGACCACATCCAGGTTCGGACCTGGCTGGATTGGCTTTCCAAGACCAGGGGATACGGACACTATGAAGGCATGTACCAGCTCATGCAGATCCTGCTGGCCATCAAGGAAGGGACCGGAGCACACCTGCCCCGACGGACCTGGCTGTTCACCAGGCCCCAGGACCTCCCCCTGGCCCGGGCAGGGACCTGTGTGATGCAGCTTCTATACTGCCTGCACGCCTCGGATAGCAGGGCGCTGCGAACCTGCAAGGACGAGATTCTGGAGTTCGTCCGCTGGTGCCAGGGTCAGGGCGCCCGCTGGCCCATGATGCAGATCAGCCGCCTGATGGACAGGCTCAACTCCGGCGTGGCGTCCTACAACACACAAGCAGAGGCCTTCTTCAGACAGACCCCTGCCCGGGATCTGGCAGAGCTGTGGAAGGTCAGGGAGGTGTGGGAAGGCCGGATCGGCGCCTTGGAGCGGCTTCTCCACGGTGTGGAGCAGGGCAAGGGCCGGCCTGTCGTCGCGTCACGGCGTCTGGCGTGGAAGCTCAGTGAGTACGGTGAGGCAGGCATCCGGGTCACGCCCGTCGAGCAAGGCAAGACCAGGAGCGGGGCGTGGACCCGGGGCCGGGAGATTGCCCTCCATCGGCTGACCCACCGTGGAGGACGCGGCCTGGACTGCCTGACCGAGCAGGACAAGGCGGCAGTGGCGGCCAGCCTCTCCGGACAAGACGAGGGCTATGGATCGGTCTGCGGTCCGAACCCAGGGATCACCCTTGAGGCCTTGATCGGACACCCCAACGTCTTCTGGGAGGGTCGGCCCCAGGTCCCGGTGGAGATCGTGAAGGGCTCGCCTGAGGTGCACATCGTGCCCAAGGGCCTGAAGGTCTGCATCCGCATGGATCCCTATCCGAACATGGACCTGGAGGATCCCATGCAGTGCCGGCACGTCATCAAGGAATCCACCAGCCGGATCAGGGTCCTGACCTTTGAGAGAATCCACATCAGGATGGCCGAGATCCTCGGGCCGGAGGGCCTGACTCTGCCCAAGGACCGCGCTGAAGAGGCCCTGGCCCGACTTCAGGGACTGTCGAGGCACGTAGCCATCCGATCGGACGTGGCGCTGGCCGGCACAGAGGCCAAGACGATAGAACCCGACTGCCGTCCTCGGCTTCGGCTGCAGCGGATGGGACAAGGCCTTCGTGCAGAGATGGTCGTGGTCCCTCTGGGCAGCCAATCCAGCCGGAGCGAGGTGCCTGGCCACGGCAGCCTGCACCTGGTCGAGCCCATCGGAGGCGAGATCCTCCAGACCCGCCGCGATCTCCTGCAGGAGACGGCCCTGGCGAGACAGGCCCTGGAGGCTATAGAGGCCCTCAGCACCCTCTCTGACAACGGCCATTCCTACATCTGGGTCCTCGATGAGCCGGACAAGGCGCTGGAACTGCTGGAACAACTGCAGTCGGTAGCCTGCGAGGTCCTGACCGTGGAGTGGCCCAAGGGCGATCCGATCAAGGTTCGCTCCATCTCTTCCCGCCAGGTCCAGCTCTCGATCCGGCCGTCCCAGAACTGGTTCGAGGTGGACGGCACTGTGCAGGTGGACCAGGACCTCGTCATCAAGATGCGGGCACTCCTGGACAAGCTCGACGGCACAGACAAGCGGTTCATCGCCCTGGGTCAGGACCAATACGTGGTCCTGACGCACCAGCTCCGCAAGCAACTGCAGTGGCTCTCTGCAGGCGGGCACACGTCTGCCAAGGGCGACGGACTGCGGATGCATCCCCTGGCCGCCATAGGCCTGGAGCCCTGGAAGGCGGAGCTGGGCGGGTTCCAGGCAGATCCTGCCTTTGATGCGCACGTCGAACGGTTCCGCAGAGTCGAATCCTATCACCCCGCAGTCCCCTCGACCTTGCAGGCCACCTTGCGGCCCTACCAGGCGGACGGATTTGTCTGGCTGGCCCGCCTGGCTGAATGGGGTGTGGGCGCCTGCCTGGCTGATGACATGGGACTGGGCAAAACCGTGGAGGCCCTGGCCCTGATCCTGCAGCGCGCCAGCCAGGGAGCGACCCTGGTGGCAGCGCCGACGAGCGTGTGTGCAAACTGGGTCGCAGAGGCCCGGCGGTTTGCCCCGACGCTTCGGCCGATCCGGTTCGGCATCGGCGACCTCGGGCGGCGAGGCGAGGTCCTCAAGGCCCTGGGGCCCTTCGACCTGGTGGTGTGTTCCTACACCCTGCTCCAGCAGGAGACTGACTCCATGAAGGAGGTGAAGTTCGCCACGATCGTCCTGGACGAGGCCCAGGCGATCAAGAACGCGGCGACCAAGCGGTCTGCCGCGGCGATGACCCTCAACGGCGGCTTCCGCATGATCTCCACGGGCACGCCCATCGAGAATCGGCTGGCGGAGCTGTGGAACCTCTTCCGGTTCATCAATCCCGGGCTGCTCGGCTCGGAGCAGTGGTTCCGCGATCGGTTTGTCAGGCCGATCGAGGCGGACCATGACCCCCAGGCCAGCCACGTCCTGAAGTCCCTGGTCCAGCCCTTTATCCTGCGACGCACCAAGAGCCAGGTGCTCGAGGACCTGCCGCCCCGCACCGAGGTGATCCGGAGGGTGGAGCTCAGCAGTGAAGAGCGGGCCCTGCACGAGTCTCTCCGCCGCAGGGCGATGGAGCGACTCGAGCGGATGCACGACCGGGAGAACGGCCAGGTCCACATCCAGGTCCTGGCCGAGCTGATGAGGCTGCGGCGATGCTGCTGCAACCCCAGGCTCGTGGTGCCGGACTGCGGCCTCAAGGGGTCCAAGCTTGAGGCCTTCGCCGAGCTGGTGGAGGAGCTCCTCTCGAACCAGCACAAGGCCCTGGTCTTCTCCCAGTTCGTGGACCACCTGACGCTGCTCCGCGAGCACCTCGACCAGCAGAAGATCCGGTACCAATACCTCGACGGCCAGACCCCTCCCAAGGTCCGGCAAAAAAGGATAGATGCATTCCAGAATGGCGAAGGCGACCTGTTCCTGATCTCGCTTAAGGCCGGCGGTCTGGGTCTGAACCTGACTGCCGCAGACTACGTGATCCACATGGATCCCTGGTGGAACCCCGCAGTGGAAGACCAGGCCTCTGACCGGGCCCATCGCATCGGCCAGACCCGGCCCGTCACCGTGTACCGCCTGGTGGCTGAGGACACCATCGAGGAGAAGATCGTGGAGCTGCACCACGAGAAGCGTGACCTGGCAGACTCCCTGCTGGAAGGCACGGATGCAGCCCACGCGCTCACGGCAGACGAGCTGATCGGTCTGCTGCGCAACCGATGAGGTCACGCCGGGTCAGCACGGCGAGGCGTTGAGCCCCACGGTGAAGATCGCGCCCTGAGGCTGGGCCTCGGTCACCCGCACGAAGCCGTGATGGGCCTGGGCAAAGCCGCGGACCAGGGCCAGGCCCAGGCCTGTGCCTGTGGTCTGGCGAGTGGATTCTCGCTCCATCCTGTAGAACTCATCGAAGATCTTGGCCCGCTCTGATCGAGGAACGCCAGGTCCATGGTCCTCGACCTCGATCAGGGCATGGCCCTCCTCGAGCCGGGTGCGGACCCAGATGGTCTTGTCCTGGCTGGAGTGGGCGAACTTCACGGCGTTGTCCAGGAGGTTGACCACGATCTGCGTCACTGCGTCCCGGTCAAAGGCCACTTCTTGCAGGGACGCCAGGTCGGTCCGGACGACGAAGCCGTGCTGGGAGGCATAGGGGTTCATCATCTCTACCACCTGGCCTACCACGGCGTTGAGGTCGCCCATCGCAAAATGGTAGCTCTTGCGGCCCCTCTGGATACGGGAGAAGTCCAGGACGTTCGCGATCAAACGGCTGAGCCTCTCGCTCTCCTGGCGGATGCCGCCGTAGTACCGGCCCTGCTTCTCAGGCTGCGTGACCCAGCCCTTCTCCAGCATCTCGGCGTACATCCGTATGCTCGTCAGCGGTGTGCGGAGTTCATGCGAGACCGCAGAGATGAAGTCGTCCTTCTGCCGCATGAGCTGCACCTGCTGCCAGGCCCCACGCCACAGGCCCAGAAGGGCCAGGCCTACGGCCAGCAGCACCACGGCGATCGTGGCGAAGTACCAGCGGTAGAGCCAATGGACCTTCTGGCTGATCCAGCCTGGATCTCTGTCCATCAGGTTCAGAACCAGGTCACCGAATCCGAAGTCCAGGATGGCCGCGTACGCCGCCTGATCGGACTGGGCCTTGGACAGCTCGAAGCCCATGTTGTCCCGACACAGACTTCGGGCGGAGCCCTCGACCTCGGCCTTGAGCCTGGCCGTATCCAGACGAAAACCCTGGAGCACGTGCTCATCCCCGACCTGCACGTGACGGACCATGTAGACCAGCCCGTCGAACAGCGAGCATGGGTCTCCACCCCCATGGACCAGAACCGGGACCAGGGGCTCGGCTCGCACAGTCACAGTGGAGTCCTCATTCTGCGCCAGGCCACGTGGCGCAGCCCCCTGGCCAGACCACTCGGGGCTCGCCCGGTTGCCTGTCTGCTGGGCCTGGATTCGGGAGGGGGCGGCCTGAAGCTGCGGCCCCGCGATGCCTCCAGCATGCTGTCCCTCGCGGGGGACCACCCCGAGGAGGCCAGGCGGTGAGGACTGCCGGACCTGACCTGCCGCATCCCCTGTTGCCGCCCGCCGGAGCCCCGATGCCTCCGGGGCATAGGACCGGCCAGCCGGGTTGGTGTTCGACACCCGGTTCTCATAGACCGCTTGCCGGTCCATCTGCGTAACCTGGGTCTGCTGATCCGACTTCTGGAGACTCTCTATGGACAAGGCCTTGGCGGACCGAATGAGGTCCTTGCCCTCTCTGCCGGCCTGTGCCTTGAGGGCCTGACTTAGTTTCTCCTGGATGGCCGTCTCGTCCTCGGTCTTCGCAGGAACAACGGCTGGAGGCTGGGCCGTCTTGTCCTGGTCCTGCGGACGTGACTGCCCCGGTTCAGAGACCCGTCGAACCGAGGAGGCAGTCCTCATGAGCGGGAGGAGTTGGGTCCGGACCTGGTCTGCCAGATGCCTGACCTCACCCTCGATGGCGAAGTTGAGGTCATTGGCCCCCTGCCGCTGAAGGAGATCGTCGTTGGGCGTGATGACCGTGCCGTCACGCTGGACCTGGAAGTGGCCGTAGGCCAGGCCATGATCCAGTCTGCCGGCCAGGGGCGAACGCACGAGGGTGACTGCCTGCTGCTGGGCTGCCGCCTGGTCGCCGGGGACGTGGTAGTAGAGATAGTCGGTGTAAGGCCGGTTCTGCTCCTGTTGGATGAACTGATCGAGCTTGCGTTTGACGTCGAGCCTGACCTGCTCGGCCACCTCCGCAAACTCGCCCATCCGTGCACCCTGCAGCCCCTCCGCCCACTTGGCGATGGCATAGTATCCCACCACCCCGAACGCAATCAGGGTCGTGACCACCACAGCCGACAGGATGGCGAGTCGCTTATACATAGGGCACGTCGTGGAGAAGCAAGAAGCAAGAAACAAGAAGCAGGAGGAACTCCCCGAGTTCATCTCTTGCCCTTGCGTCCTACATCTTGCTTCTTACTTCTTGGTTCTCATATCGATATCCTGCCCCCCGGACGGTGGAGATGATCTGTGGATTGGCAGGGTCCTGTTCGATCTTGCTTCGCAGCTTGGCGATGTGCACGTCCACAGTCCGCGTGCCCAGGTCGGTCATCTGGTCGTGCCAGACCTTCTCATAGAGCTCCTCGCGGCCGATCACGCGACCGGCGTTGGCCGCGAAGTACTGGATGATCTGGGCCTCGCGGGGGCTGATCTCGATCTGCCCTCGGGGCGAGGCTGCCTTGAGTGTGGAGACATCCACCTGCCAAGGGCCAAACGCGAACTGCCGCCCTACTGACCGGTCAGGGTCCATCCGCCGCAGCACGGCCCTGATCCGGGCCAGGAGTTCCTCGAGGGAAAAAGGCTTGGTGACGTAGTCATCCGCGCCCAGGTCCAGGCCCGCAATCCGCTCATGTTCCAGGCCCTTGGCCGTGAGCATAAGGATGGGCGTCGGAAGCCCCTGCTGCCTCCAGCGGACGCAGAGCTGTTCGCCGCTGATCTGCGGCAGCATCAGGTCCAGCAGGATCAGGTCAAACCGCCTCTGGGCCACGGTCCGCTCGGCCTGCAGGCCGTCCTCGGCCACACTGACCGCGAACCCCTGGAACTCCAGAAAGTCGACCAAACCCTCCCGGATCTTGGGCTCGTCTTCCACCACCAGAATGGAGGTCGCCTGCTGCATCACAGACCGCACATGAAAGGCCACATGGTTCTGATCCTTCACCTCTCAGCAGGCCCCGCAGGGGCGAGAGCTGCTGGTCAAATTATACGTCCAGTGGCTCGCCTGTCTTCGTAAAAAGCCTGTAAAAAACCGCGGCCCTTATTTTACGACCTATTAACTTGGGATTTCCGCGCGGCGGTCGTAGGGTATGGGTAGATCGTCCACGATGAGAATTCTTTTGAAGGAGCAGGCCATGAAACGCAGTGACACCTTGATCCGGACGGCGATGTCGATCATCCTCCTGTCGTGCGCAGGAGCCCTGCTTGCGCAGCCCAGCCACGTGGCCCTGCGGAGTCACGTTCTGGTTCCTCAGAGCCGTAGCCTGGCGTGGGCGCCGGCCGGCGAGTCCGTCGTCCGGGTCACCGGCGTCGAGGCCCTGGTGGACATCCTGGAGACCACGGCCACCACGACGATCGAGATCCGGATCGAGAACGCCGGCGGTCAGCGGCAGGAGGCGGAGCTGGTGGTCCCTGTCCCGGATGGCGCCGTGGTCAGGGGGTTCGCCTACGACGGACCCTCGGGCCAGGTGGAGGCCCGGGTCATGGCTCGCGAAGAGGCGCAGGAGGATCTACAGGGACCTGGTCTCCAGGATCCGCGATCCCGCGCTCGTGGAGTTTGCAGGCTACAATCTGATCCGCTCCAGCGTCTTTCCGATCGAGCCCCACGGCAAGCAACGATTGCGGTTGACCTACGAGAATCTGCTCCAGGCGGACGGCAACCGAGTGGACTACGTCTTGCCGCGAAGCGAGCTGCTCCAGTACGACGTGCCGTGGAGCGTCACTGCCCACATCACGTCCCAGAATCCGATCTCCACGGTCTATTGCCCCAGTCACACGGTCTACAGCCATCGCGACAGTGATCGAGCAATCTCCGTGAAGGTGGACGCCGAAGCGGGCAGGAAGCCCGGGCCCTTCAGGCTTTCCTATCTCACGGAGACCCGGGAAGGCGATGTCACGGCATCGGTGCTGGCGTTCCCGGATGAGGAGGTGGGCGGCGGGTACTTCCTCCTTCTGGCCGGCTCGCCCGTCGCCCGGCACAGCGGCGCAGCGATGAAGCGGGAGGTGACGATAGTTCTGGACCGATCCGGCAGCATGCGGGACCGCAAGCTCAGCCAGGCCAAGGAGGCGGCCCTGCAGGTGATCGCAGGGCTGAAGGAAGGGGAGGCCTTCAACGTCATCGTCTACAGCAACACCGTGGAGTTCTTCTCTCCCAGGCCCGTGCGCAAGGACAGCCAGACGCAGGAGGCGGTCCGAAGGTACATCGAGGGGATCACGGCCAGCGGCGGCACCAACCTGCACGACGCGGTCAAGGCAGCCCTGGGGCAGGCGCCCACTGAGGGGATGCTGCCGATCGTCCTGTTCCTGACCGACGGCCTTCCCACTGTGGGCCAGACCTCGGAGTCCGCGATCCGCGATCTGGCACTGCACTCCAACCCGCACAGCCGTCGCATCTTCACCTTCGGCGTGGGTCTGGACGTCAACGCTCCGCTGCTGGAGAAGCTGGCCGACCTGTCGCGGGCCAAGGCGGAGTTCGTGCTCCCGGATGAGGACGTGGAGGTCAAGGTCGCCAAGGTCTTCGCAAGGCTGGCCGGGCCTGTCCTGGCAGGACCCAAGCTGCAGGTCCTGACTGCAGAGGCCAAGCCGGCCCTGGGCAGGGTTCGCGACCTGATGCCTGCTGTGCTGCCCGACCTGTTCGAAGGGGATCAGCTCGTCCTCCTGGGTCAGTACGTGGGCCACGAGGCGGCCACCCTGGAGCTGAGCGGCCAAGGCTGTGATGGGACGCACACCTCGCGATTCAGGCTCGACCCTGCCAAGGCAGACAGGCTCCTTGGCTTCGTCCCCCGCCTCTGGGCCAGCCGGAAGATCGCAGAGATGATCGATCTGGTCCGCCAGATGGGCGCAGACGGCAGCCACTCCGGCGACGACCCGAAGGTCAAGGAACTGACCGACGAGATCGTGAGACTCTCCACGAAGTTCGGAATCCTGACCGAATACACGGCCTTCCTGGCCCGGGAAGGCACGGACCTCCAAGACCCGGCCACGATCAGGCGGGAGGCCGCGTATAACTTCGACCACCGCGCCATCCAGGTCCGGTCCGGCTTGGCGGCCGTCAACCAGGGCCTCAACCTCCAGAGGCAGAAGGGCCAGGCGGTGCTCAACTACGACAACACCTTCCTCAACGAACGGATGGAGCAGGTCCGAGTTGAGGGAGTGCAGCAGACGCAGGACCGGGCCTTCTACAACAAGGCAAACCGGTGGCTCGACAGCCGGCTGGCCGCCAGAGAGGCAGGGGTCAGGCCCGATCGCACGATCGACTTCGGGACCGAGGCCTTCTGGGAACTGGTGGCGAGATTGGCCCGCGAGGGCCGCCAGGTGAGCCTGGCCTTCTCGGCGGACGTGTTGCTCTCCGTGGACGGCCAGACCGTGCTGGTCAAGATGCCCCAGAAGGTCCAGCCCTCAGGAAGGTAGGAATCAGGAACCCCATCAACGCATTCCAGAAAGGAAAACCATTATGTTCCACTCTCTCGCACACCGAATCGTGGCCGTCGGCCTTGTGGGTGTCATGGGTTTGGCGTTCGCGGCACCAGGCCCCGATGTCACGATCCCACCGCTCGCCACGACGGGCCCTCGTGCCGCTCAGCACAGGCCTTTGGTCCAATTGGCCATCCTGCTCGACACGAGCGGCAGTATGTCGGGTCTGATCGATCAGGCCAGGACTGAGCTGTGGTCGATCGTCAATCAGTTCATCGTGGCAAGGCAGAAGGGCATTGCCCCCGAGGTTCAAGTGGCCTTGTTTGAGTACGGCAATGACGGCCTGGCTCGCGAGGCCGGGTACATCCGCCAGATCGTGGGCTTCACGACGGACCTGGACAGGGTCTCCCAGGAGTTGTTTGGCCTGAAAACCAACGGCGGCAGTGAATACTGCGGCTGGGTCATCAAGGATGCTGTGGAGAAGCTCCAGTGGAATACCGACCCGAATGCCCTGAAGCTCATCTTCGTCGCAGGCAACGAACCCTTCACCCAGGGCCCGGTCGACTATCGGCAGACCTGCAAGGCCGCCGTGGAAAAGGGCGTCATCGTGAACACGCTCCACTGTGGCACAGAGGCCGAGGGCGTCGCGGGTCAGTGGGACAGTGGCGCCAGGCTCGCAGACGGCCGGTACCTGGCCATCGACCACAACCTCAAGACGGTCTATGTCGCCGCCCCTCAGGATGCCCAGATCGCGGCACTCAGCGCCAAGCTCAACGACACCTACGTCGCCTTCGGCACCCAGGGGCTGAGCCGTTGGCATCGCCAGTCCAGCCAGGACATCAACGCGTCTCTGGCCTCTCCTGAGGCGGCCGCACAGAGGGCCGTGACCAAGGCCTCCGGCAACTACCTCAATACAGACTGGGACCTCATCGACGCAATCCGGGGCAGGCAGGTGGACCTGGAGAAGGTGCCTGAGTCCGAGTTGCCCAAGTCCATGCAGGGCCTGTCCAGCCAGGACAAGAAGGCCTTCGTGGCGGCCAAGTCCAAGGAACGATCCGAGATCCAGAGGCAGATCCAGACCCTCAGCCAGCAGCGCCAGCACTTCCTGGCGGAACAACAGACCCGGCAGCCCTCCTCAGTCAACAGCCTGGGATCTGCGATCATCGAGGCCATCCGCCAGCAGGCCAGCAGCCGGTTTCAGTTCGTGGACGCAGCCGGCCAAGCCGCTGAGCATCCCGCGGGCCAGGGGCCTGACCTTGCAGACTGAGGGTCTGCGGTGTATCATGCCTGTGGCCGATGCGATGCCAGGGCTGCAGTGACCTGCATCGCTCGATCCGGTCGCGTCTATGGGATGATGTATGGCCAGCCAGGCAATCAGACTTGTCCTCTGTGTAGGCCTCTGCCTTGGCGTGGGCGTTCTGGGCTCGCTGTTCTCTACAGGGGCGAGCCTGAATGACTGGTACAGTCAGCTCCACAAACCTCCGTTCAATCCGCCCAACTGGGTCTTCGCCCCGGTCTGGACCATCCTCTACATCCTGATGGGTGTTGCTGCCTTCCTGGTCTGGCGGCAGGGAGTCGATCGGCGGGACGTCAGGGTTGGACTCTGGCTCTTTGCCGTACAGCTCGGTCTGAATGCCTTGTGGACACCGCTGTTCTTCGGATACCACCAGATCGGGGCAGCCTTCGTGGACCTCGTGCTGCTGTGGCTGGCGATCCTGGCCGTGATCACGGCCTTCCATCGCGTGTCCATGCCGGCCGCAGTCTGTCTGTACCCGTACCTGGGGTGGGTCAGCTTCGCTGCCAGCCTCAATGGGTCGCTCTGGCGGCTCAATCCCTAGAAGACCCTGGAGGATAGACCATGGATCTGAAGACGTACTTCGAGAACAGCCAGGGCCTCGGGGTCCTCGCCACAGCAGACGGCCAGGGCAAGGTTGACGTCGCCCTCTACGCCAGGCCACACGTGGTCGATGAGAACACGATCAGCCTGATCATGAGTGACAGGCTCTCCCATCAGAACCTGCAATCCAATCCCCATGCGGCCTACCTGTTCGTGGAGGATGGCCCCGGCCACAAGGGCCATCGCCTGGAGCTGACCAAGCTTCGCGAGGACACGTCCCCAGACCTCATTGCGGCCACGCGGCGAAAGGCCCGCGACCGGTCTGAGGACGATTCTGCCAAGTTCCTGGTCTACTTCAGCATCGACAAGATCCGGCCTGCAGCGGGTGGATAGGCCGGGAAGGGACAGGCGATGCGGGCAAAGACAGCACCTAGCGGGCCGACCAGCGAAAAAGGCCAGATGACTCATCAGGAGGGGCCTTCCCTGCCGCGATGGATCGACTGGCTGGTGGCAGGACTGGTCTTCATCGGCCTGTTCATATACACCTGGAAGGCCACACAGCCTCATCTGCTCTACTATGGGTTTGGGGTGTTCGGCCCCTTTCCCCTCTTTTCATCGGACGCCCTCTTCCTGAATGCCAAGCTGAGTGCGGCCGCAGGGCCGCTTTCCCTCCTCACCGGCTTTCTGTCGCAGTGGTACTACGAGTCCTGGCTGGGTGCGTCGATCATCGCGGCCGTCCTGGTGGTGCTGTTTGTGGGTACCCGGCGGCTTCTGCTTCTGGCAGGGGCTGACCACAGCCGGGATCTGGCCTTTGCCCCGCCGTTGCTGGCCCTGGTGATGGTCAACCGCCATGACCACCCCTTGCAGGCCATGCTGGCGGTGGGGTTGACGGTATGGATAGCGGTGCTGTATCTGTCATGGCTGGCGCACAACACGACGCTGCGGGTCGCCCTCTTTGCGGTCCTGTACGCCGTCTGCTATCTACTGGCAGGTGGGTCCGCACTGCTCTTTGCCCTGATCGTCCTGCTGGTGGAAGGCGTGGTCTTCGCGAGGCTGCTGCGAGCAGGACTCTGTGGTGCTGTGGCAGTCCTGACCACACTGCTCTTGGGCAGGGTATTGCTGGGCCTTGACACCAGGGATGCCTGGCTGGCAGGAACGCCCCTGGACCCCAACGCAATGGCGACACTGGAGGGGCTGTCCCTGTGGATGATGAGAGGACTGTACGCAGCAGTACCTGTGGTCGTCCTGTGGATTGTGCTATGGATGTGGCTCGGGCCCCGTATTGCGGGCATCCGCGCCCGGCGAGATTCACGCGCACGTGGTGACAGGCGAGGCAGCCACAGCCTGCATTGGCCCTGGGTGTGGCTGGCGATGCGGCAATTGGCTGTCGTGGCCGCCTTTTCCCTGGTCCTGGCGTGGCCCTCCGGAGCCAAGAGGTACCCCTTGGCCACGCACTATCTCGCCCGCCAGCAGGACTGGCAGGGCGTGCTCAAGGTGGCCGCAGAGATGAAGGCCAAGGGCTATGGCTGCCCGCCTGCGTGCCTCTTTGACGTGGACCGCGCACTCGCCCACCTCGGGCGGATGGGCGATGATCTCTGCACCTATAGCCAGGACGTGAAAGTCCTGGCTTTCCTCAGCCTGCAGGACGTGGGCCGCCAGTTCTGGTTTGCCAAGCTCTTTGACCTGCACTTCGACCTTGGAGACCTGAACACCGCAGAGCAGGATGCCTATGAGCTGCTCGAGATGGAGGGCCCCTGTCCGTTCATCCTCGAGGCCCTGAGCAGGGTCCACATCGCCAAGGCTGAGTATGGGGCAGCCGCAACACCTCTGAAGGTCCTCCTCCGCAGCCCTGCCTTTCGCCAGACCGCGAGCCGCAGGCTGGCGATGCTGGCAGACCCGTCCAGGATCTTTAGCGATCCAGAGGTCGTCTCATGGCGAAAGTGGCGGAGGAACCGGGACCATGAGATCCGTGAGGGGTACTTTGATGAGGCGGTCCTCGACCTTCTCCAGGACCATCCCGACAATAGGCTGGCCTTCGAGTACCTGATGGGCTACTACCTGCTGACCTACCAACGGGCCAAGATTGCAGATAGTCTAGGAAAACTACGAGATCTGGGTTACGACCGCCTACCCAGGCACGTGATGGAGGCCCTGCTCATAGAGGCCAGCCAGACCCGCAAGACCATCGACCTAAGGGGCTGGAGCATCGATCCTTCTGTTCGCGACCAGTTTGAACGTATCTCCTCAGCCCTCAGAGGCATGCGCGGCAACAAGCAGGCTGCAGCCAGCCTTCTGGCCCCCCAATTTGGCGATACTTACGCCTACTACAGTGCCTTCAATGTATCCGGGGCTAGGTAAGCCCCCCCTACCCAACAGGCCATCCAGGGTCCAAGCCACGATTTCGGGTTGTTCCGGCGGTCTTATTCTGTTATAATAGAAACTCTTATAAGCTCTGTGAAGGGTCTGTGAATGGCTGACACGATACGCACGATTACCGTGGAATCCCGCGATGCGGTTGAGTTGTTCATCTCTGCCTCACCGAGGCCCGGCCAGCCCTTGGAGGCAGAGGCCAATAGGATCTTCAAGGCCATCCGCGACCGGCTGAACCAGACGCGCGGCGCAAGGGTCTTTCAGGAACGGTTCTTCGGCACAGAAGAGGTCATGGCTCCCCTGCGGGCCATCCGCTCCCAGTGCTATGGCTCGATCGACGACGGCGTGGTACCAAGCCAGCTCGTGTGTTCTCCCTCGCCTCTGTCAGGCCCCTGGGCGGGCGTTCAGGTCCATGCCATCGCCACAGATACCGAAACCAAGGTCCTACGCGAACCGAGTGGAACACCTTGCGGACACCTCGTCAAGACGGGCTCAGCCCGTTGTATGGGGCTCTCGGGGATCTCGGTCCCTGGGGCCGGCGATGCGCCGCAGCAGGCCAGGGCCATGTTTGAGCTGTCGCACACGATCCTCCAGTCCGAGGGCGCGTCCTTCTTCTCTGTTCCGCGGACCTGGATCTGGCTGCGTGAGATCAATACCTGGTACTCCCTGTTCAACCGCGCCCGTACAGGGTTCTTTGTCGACCATGGCATCCTTGGCGGTACCGCGCGGCCGCCCATGCCGGCCAGCACAGGGATCAGCCTGGCGCCTGCCGGAGGCGCGGCCTGCGCAATGGACCTCGTCGCAGTCCTCGAACCCAACCATGCCATCGAGTACCTGCAGGCAGCGGGCAAGCAGCGAAGCGCATTCGAGTATGGCTCGGCGTTCTCCAGGGCCAGTCGGGCGATGATGCCCGCAGGCAAGACCGTCTTCGTATCGGGGACAGCCTCGATCGACATCCACGGCCAGAGCGTCCACGTGGATGACGCAGCAGCCCAGATCGCCACCACGCTGGACAACGTCATGGCCGTGCTTTCGGACATGGACTGCAGCGAGGCCGATGTCGTTGAGACCATGGCCTACTGCAAGACCCCCGAGGCTGAGGCCGCCTTCGCGAGTGTCCGGGATGCCCTGAAGTGGCCTTGGGTCACGATGATCTGCGACGTCTGCAGGCCTGAGCTGCTGTTCGAGATCGAAGTGATGGCCATGCCCAGGGGGTGAGGCGCTGTGAGCTCTGCGCTCTGAGCTATGAGTTGTGAGTTCTGGGCGAAAGCTCCGGATTTGCCTGAAACCTAAATCCTAAAACCTAAAACCCCCTCTCCTACCAGCGGAGACGAACGCCGATCAGGTAACTAGGGCCGCTCAGGTCATACCCGTGGTCTTCCCTTTCAACGTCGTACTGCACCTCGATCAACAGCTCTGCGTGTTCGGCCAGGGTGACGTTGAACCCCGCCACAACAAAGGGAAAGAGGCCCTGTGCCACGGTTTCCGTCCCTTTGTTCGAATCGTAGGCTGAATCTGAGGTCTCTGGATCGGTCGCAGAGATGTTGTCCTCCCACTGGTCCACAAACCAGAAGTACCCGAGACCTGCGCCCACGTAGGGTGCGATGATCGAGCGGGTATGCCCGAGCGGGAACAGCCTCGCGCCCAGCCTGAGGTCAAAGAGCTGCAGATCGTCATGGGACCACCTGTCCACCAGGAGGCCGTCCTCCACGTCGGAGGAGCTGTCCGACAGCGAACCCAGCGGCGAGAATCCGAACGAGGCGGCCAGGTCCACGTGACCCTCCACGAGCCTGGGTGTGCAGAGCTCCAGCTCAAAGCGTGCGCGATCGACCTTCTCGAAGGTCAGGGGACTGGTCAGCCTCTGTATCCCACCCTTGAGGGCGATGCCGGGCGCATTCTGATAGCCAAACACTGGGCAAACCAGCAGGACTTGAAGGACGAGGAACCCTATTGGAAACCTGGAGACAGGCAGCGAGCGGATCTGAACCATGGGCTGAACCTCCTTTGCCGTTCTGGAGTTCGTTTCGAACCCTACTGTCTACTCTACAAAGGCAGGATGGGGGAGGAAGGTAACAACAACCGGAAACGAACGCGCCAAGGGCCGGGTGCCAGGTCTTAAGACTTAAGTTTTAGGTTTTAAGTTCTAGGTGGTCAAACAGTAGTTGCCTACAACCTAGTACGTAAAACCTAAAACCCCTTTGCGGCCAGGTCCGCACAGACCACTTCCTTGTCATTGCGAGCGAAGATGCACCGGCCCGCGAAGGCAGGGTGTGACCAGCATACACCGCCCCTCTGGTCAAGCTGTCCCAGGGTCGGCTCGATCAACTGGCCGCGGCTGATCTGCCTGCAACCCTTGGGGCTCAGCTCCGTGATGATGAGCTCGCCCCGCTCGTTGAACATCCAGACCTGCCGGCCATGGCGGACGAAGTGGATGTTGGCCCAACGGGCCTTGGGTACCAGACTCAGGTCTTCCCAGACCCGGTCGCCCGTCTGGAGTCTCAAGCACCGCATCTGCCCATAGCTGTCCACGCCATAGATGAAGTCCCCCTGGATCAGGGGCGTGGAGATGATGCTATGAAGGGCGTCCGTGACCTGCTCGCTCTGACCGCACCGCTGCCAGACCTTCTCGACTCTGAGGGCGTTCGGATCCAGCCGCAGCAGGAGGGACCCATCATAGAACCCCGTGAGGAAGACGTGGTTGTCCTGCACTACGGGCGTGGCGATGTTGATGACCATCTGCCTGGGCTTGAAGGGGACCTGCCAGTAGGGCTTGCCTGTCGCTGGATCAAGGCCCACCACCTGATCGCCGGTCCAGCAGACCAGCACCCGCTGGCCTGCCTGCTCCACGACGATGGGCGAGGAATAGGATGCGCGGTCATCCAGGGACCGCCACCTCTCCTTGCCGCTTCTAAGGTCAAAGGCCATGAGACAGGCCCCGGGCCGGCCTCCGGCCTGCACCACGACCAGGTCACCTTCAACCAGAGGCGATGCAGAGAGCCCCCAGATGGGCATGGCCACTTGGGTCTCGGCCCTGAGGTCCTTGCTCCAGACGACCTGACCATCCGATACCCTGAGGCAGAAGAGGTGTCCCATGGTGCCCAGCGAGAAGGCCAGGTCCTGGGCGATGGTCACAGAGGCCCTCGGGCCTGCAGTGTACTGGACCTTCTCATAGGCACACGGATACTCGTGGCACCAGACCCTCTTGCCTGTGGCCGCGTCGAGACACAGCACCCGTTCGGTCTCGCGACCGGCGGTCTGCCGGTCCATCACAAAGACGCGTCCAGCCGCCACGGTCGGCCCCGAGTATCCAGGCCCGATCTCAGTACGCCATCGGACCGGGAGTTGGCCGGTGGGTAACTCCGTGACGATGGAGTCCTCGGACCACACGCCATCGCGGTTGGGTCCCCGCCATTGGGGCCAGTCAGAGGGATACGCGACTGCACAGAGCAGCCACAGGGACGACATCATCACAGCGATTCTGCAGTTCATGGTACGATCAGACTCCTGAATCCGAGCTAGGCCTAGCCCGCATTTCTCACAAGTCTTTGGTTCTGAGCGGTCCGGTTGTCCGGCTGCTGCGTTCTCGGCCCCGTTTGTCCTCAGCGTACCGCACTGGGTACGCCTCCGGGCAACCGGGACCTGCGGCCTTGCATCCGGCCAACCTGCCGCGCTCAGAACAGTCTGTCATAGATGCGTCAGCCTTCCAGCCGGTCCAACTCAAGTTCATAGCCTCACTTCTGCCTCGAACGTCCAAAGCCTCGTGAGAAATCCGGGCTAGGTTCGCCACACTAACGTCCAGCCAGCGTCTCTGTCAATGGCGACCGTATGCCGGAAATGAGCAGGGGCCCGGCCGCATTCCAGGCGACCGGACCCCTGCGATGGCCTTCTCCGAAACCCAGGACCTGGTTACGGTGCAGGCTGGGCCGAGATCGTCAGTGTGGCGATCTTGACGTTCGTCGCACCCGGAGTCAGGTTGTAAGGCAGGAAATTGACGCCATGGATAGTGTAGTTGACGTGGACCGTGCCCGGCCCAACGGGATTTGGATCAGGATTGAACGCAGCAGTCCACGTACCTCCACCTGCAGAGGCTGCAGTCGCCTCTACCTTCAGCAGGGCCTTGAAATTCAGAATCACATCAGACCCGCCAGAGCCGCTGACGGAGATCGGGAAGCCCGGAGGCGGATTGGGCACGTCGTAGTTCACATCGATGGACGCAACCGTCAGCCAACTGCCGCCAGGTCCAGGCCCTGGCCCTGACCCGACCTGTTCAAAGGCGCCCATATCGACCTGCGAGCCCTGGACACGCGCTGCCCCGGCCCGATCGATCGGCAGCTTCTCAACGACGTTGCCGTCCCCATCCACATCGAGAAGATCGGCAGGCAGGCTGGTCTTCTCGCCCTCGTCGATGCAGGGCGAACTGCCCTGGAGGTGGTAGTCACCGTCGATCCACTGACCTTCGATACTGTGGGCGCCGGGAGTCACAAACTGAGGGACCGCGTTGAGATTGCCGGTCCCGGACCAGCCGCCCTCGACGTCAGAGTATGCCACCGTGACGATCGAGGTGTCGTTGGTGCTGATCTCAGTGCCGCCGTTGTAGAGAATGCTGTTGGTCACCGTGATGGTGTCGGTCACAGGGCTGCCCCAGACCAGACTGGCGATGGCCATACCCTGCGGCGCGACGTTGTCTGCCACCGTGCAGTCAGCCAGCGACAGGCTTCCACCCAGGCTGTACAGGGCAGAGCTGCCCATGGCAGCGGCCTGATCCGCGGAGTTGCCCACGATCAGGGTGTTGAGCAGGTCGAGAGTGCCGTCCTGCAGGTATCCCGCTCCGCCCAGCAGCATCGCCCTATTGCCGCTCAGGGTACAGTTGGCCATGCTCACTGATCCGCTGAGGCAGGCCAGACCTCCGCCAAACACACCGGTGTTCTCCTTCAGAATGCAGTTGATCACCCGCGGGCTGGCGCCGCTCACGTACAAGCCGCCTCCGCACTGATCCGGATAGGGACCGTCGGCCTGGCCGGCCGTGATCGTCAGTCCATCCAGGGTCGCTGCCGGATAGCCGGGCCCTACAGTCACCACGTGGTAGCAGTTGTCGGTCCTGTTGAGGATACCCCACAGGTCGTCACCAGCTAGGTCGCCGCTGAGTACCGTGGCATAGGCAGTGACGTCGCGGGCATTGGGGTTGGGGTTGCCGTTGCCTGCATAGCCACCCTTGACCTTGACGCCGGCGGGCACCTGGAACGAGACCGCCCTGCCCTGCCAGTTCTGGTTGGGGGTGTAGGTTCCTTCGGCCACACGGATCTCGTCGCCTCCCCAGGCCACGGCCAGGCCGTCCTGCAGCTTCTTGTAGGCCTTGGCCCAGGTGGTGCCGTTGGGCGACGAGCTCGGCGAGTCGGCGTCCACGTAGATCACCTTGGCGGTCCCTACCGTGAACCGCACCTCGAACGACCCTTGCGCAGTCGCTGCCCTGAAGGTCCATCGGCCTGCAGTGAGTGGCCCAAACTGGCCCTGCAGACCACACACGGGCATGTAGATCAGGGTGCACGTGTCAGGTGGCGGTCCCTCGAATCCCAGCTCCACCACCTTTGCGCTGTTATCGATCGTGATAAGCGGGGACCCGCCCATCGCGCCCTGGGCCACGCAGGAGTTAGAGTATACCGCCGTTGGACCGCTGTAGGAGACCACCTGGCTGGAGGTCGGATTCGCGGGGGTGACCACCCAGCCCGCAGGCGGGGTCTGCCCCAAGATCCAGGAGACACTGCTCGGACCTGCCAAGGCCATCCCACACCAGCCCAATACCAACAACACTGGAATCTTCCTGTGCGTCTTCATGTCCATATCCTTTCAACAAGGCCTCCTTGCAGAAGGCCCGCATGCCCCGCATGCGGACCGAGAAGATGATGCCAAAAGAAATGCACGCAGTGTGGTGAGTCGCTGCAGCAGAACCCCAATCGAGCCCCCTGATCTTGGCTGCATCTGCCACCCATGGTCCTGACCTCCCTATCCTGTCGCGGGCGGCCTGTCGCTCAAACCGGCCGTGGCCCCGCTGTCTTGCCAGGACATCATGGTCATCCATGACCTCGTAAGCAGCGCGGACCAAAGACCATTATGGTGTGGCAGATGGGCCCGTCAATACATTCTAGTCACAAAGAACCTAGTGCTCTGTTCTACTTCTCGGTACTGACCCTGAGGATAAAAGGTTCGAACAATCCATATCCTACCGTGGCGTAGTCAGTGCCCGCGGGTGGGCCGTCCTGCGGCCCCTGCTGGAACATCCCTGGCCACGCGCTGCCCAGGCCGGGCTTGCCGTGATGGGGCCCAAGGGTATTCTTCAAGGTCCCGATCACCGTGACCTCGATGACGTTCCTGCCCGATCTGACGCGGTCCGTGACGTCACACTGCCATGGAGCGGACACGATCGTGCCGCAATGCCGTCCATTGACGCTCACCTGGGCGACGCTGCCTCGCCAGCCTGCCAGGCCGACCGCAACTCGTCCCCTGAGTCGGGGCAGCACGTAGGTCTGGGTGTAGGTCGCGCCTTCAGCGTAGAACGGCTGGCCCTGTTGATCCCAAGGGCCCCAGGACAGAGGCCTGTCAGGGCCTATGGCAAAGCCCTGTGGCCGCGACCGAAGGCTGAAATCGCCGAGCACATAGGCCGGCTCCAGCTCGTGGTCGATCGTGAAGGGCGAGGCCTTGAGTGTCACGACGTTCTCGCCGACAGTCGCGACTGCAGCCAGATCGATCCTCCCAAAGGCCCTGTCCAGCCACCAATGGCCCGGCCGGCTGGACACGGGCCGGCCGTTGCAGGTGATCGTATAGAGGTCTGGCCGCTCGACGACGAGGCTGAGGTTGGCCGGCACCTTGTCCTCGACCCTGAACCTGTAGGTGGCAGTGAGGCCGCTGTCCTTGGGGAAGGTCCTGGTGATCAGCTCGTCCTTGAACTGCACTGCGCTATCCCAGGGGTTGCGGTCCATGCCGTTTCTCTGGAATGCAAACTGGTTGGCCTGGTAGAAGTAGGTGTTCGTTCGCGTCTGGCCGCCTGCTGTCACGTCCAGGTAGTCCAGGGTCAGGACGTTGGGACCCAGCCGCCTGATCTGGGCAGCCTGTGAAACGGGCACAATCGTCGAGGTCGTGAGCGCGGGCGTCTTGGCCGGCCTGGCGGTCTTGTTCGAGAGGAAGACCAACAGGCTGCCGCATGGAGGCAGCGTGAAGGCGGCCCTGACGCCACCATTCACTTTCTCGAAGGGATAGGCCTGGATGCCGCCCGTATAGGGGTCCCACTGCTCCACGCCCCTCAGGTCAGACTCGAAGGTGCCTGAGGAGGATGACTCGATACTCGTGTTGACCAGAAGCAGGATCTGGCCGTCGCTGATCTGACGGCGGTGGTGGAACAGGATACCCTTGTCCTGATCCTGGCGATGGATCATAAAGCCCGTAGCGGCGCCCATGCCCGTCAGCGCCGCGGTCACCTCCGGCGCCGGCACGGTCTTCCAGGTCCTCGCCTGGCCCAGCCTCGCAGACCAGTCGGACGGCGTTCCATCCACCCTCCAGGCCCCCTGCGCCAGCCGGTCCTGGTCTGGAGCGACGACCCTCAGGACCGTTCCGCCTGCACCCGCGAACCGTTCAATCAGGGCCAGCGTTGGCGCATTGAGATTCTCCACTGCAGACGGCAGGACCACGATGGGATAGGCCCGTTTGGCGACCACCAACTCCTTGCCGCTGACGGAGCCATGACGGGCCAGCGTGTCCTCACAGCCCAGGTCATACTCCACCTGGCTGGACTCCAGGGACATCAGGAGACTAAAGAAGGAATCGCCTATCTCCTTTAGTTTGGCCGCGTTGCCCTGGAACATCCAGGCTGTGGTCGTGGGCTCCAGGACCAGGACGCGATTGACCTGCTCTCCCTGGGTCATTGCAGCGGTGATCCGGGCGAAGTAGCTGGCGGACACGTGGTAGGCCTGCCACCACGGCTCGTGGTAGGAGAAGGACTGGGGGTGGTCCCGCTTGCGGGCCCCCCGGATAGTCACGTAGGAGAGGTGCTGGTCGAGGGTGTTGACCCCCAGCACCTCGAGCCAGTCGCCAATCCGCTTCATGTCCTCGAACCGCAGATCCCAACCCCCTGCCCCATAGAGCTCCACCAGGGTACGGGTACGGCCGAGCTGGTTGGCCAGGCTGGAGATCTCGCGGCAGGCCCGCACATTGCCGAACTGGGCGTGCGTGTGCTCCTGGTACTGGTTCATCAGGATGTCGATGCCTGGACGCTGCTGCCACGCGGACATCGCCATGTTGTCGGGCACGCCTCCGCAATCCGGCCAGTCGTGCTCCCAATAGTGGCCGGTGAACTCCAGGCCATTCTTCTCGCAGTATTCGTAGTAGGGTCTGGCCCATCGCTCGATGAAGAGATCCAGGACGGTCTGAAAGTAGTTGTGCCGGATCCTCTTCCAGTCACCCACCTCGCCATGAAGGCTGGCCAGGCTGTCCACCAGGCTGTAACCCCACCGCTTCTCGAACTGCTGGGGCAGGTCGTCGGTCCAGGGCAGACCTCCGGCAGGCCGCAGGTGAGGCTCATCCGTGAACGAGCCCGGCACGCGCTTGCCGAACTGGTCGCCGATCTCGCGTCGATAGGCCTCCAGCGTGACCTCCAGGAACTTCTGCGTCACTCCCGGGTAGAGCAGGTCCACGTAGCACCGGCCACCAGTCCACGGCGAGTCCCCCGCTCTGTGGACCTCGGCCACCAGATACGGGCCATCGGGCAGTGGCTGGCCAGACCGAACTTTCGGCGTGACGTTCTCAGCGGCCTGTTCCTCCAGCCGGAATACGGCCAGCAGGTCTGCGCCGAGGCGGGCGGGGTCTTGACCTCGCGGAAGATGAGGCCTCGTCCCCGTGACTCGGGCATGACCTCTGGCACCCACCCGCCTGCGAATCCCGAGGGATACGAGTTCTCGTCGTAGATCCAGAGGTTCATGTCCAGCCGCTGGGCCTCGGCGAGCGCGACCTTCCACAGCCTGAACCACTCGGCCGAGAGATAGGGGGTCATCAGGCCCGGCCTGGGATGCACGAAGACCTGCTTGACCTGCTGGCCCGCCAGGTCGCGGAGGGTGTCCACCACCTCCTTGTCCGTGAGCCGGTCATTCCAGACCCAGAGGGGTGCGGTGCTGTACTCACGGGTCGGCTTGGCAAAGAGCCGTTTGATCTGGCTGGAGTCCACGGCCCGGCCATCGACCGTGTATGCGCCCGAGGGTGTTGCCAGTGAACCGATCGCGCAGAGTGCGCAGAGCAGGGCCCTCTCTGTCTTCATGGGAGTCTCCTTTCAGGCAAGGATGGATGGTGCTCCATGGCCACCATCCTACCCGAGACCCATCGCGATTGCCAGCCTCGGACGGCGCCCGAGCCGCGTAGGGAGCAGGGGATGACTGGAGGTTTTGAGTTTTAAGTTTTAGGTTTTAGGGATGGGGAGGGGGCGAGGGGACGGGTGTCCGCCAGACGACTGGCAAGGCCGGACAGTTGCGGCTCGCCCATTCGGCAGACCCGCCACTCGTCGAGGATGTCTGCGCCCAGGCTCTTGTAGAGGTTAATCGCCCGTTCATTCCAGTCGAGGACCGTCCACTCGAAACGGCCGCACCGGTTCTGGATCGCAAGGTCCGCCAGATAGGCCATCAGGGCCTTGGCGATACCCTTACGGCGGAACTCGGGGCTCACGAAGAGATCATCCAGCCAGAGACCACGCTTACCCACCATGGAGGAGAACGTGAAGAAGTAGATGACGTAGGCGGCAGGCCTGCCCTCCACGAAGGCCAGGAGCGTGTGGGCTGCAGGACGCTCGCCAAAGAGCGACTGCCGCAGGGTCTCCTCCGTCGCATCCACCTGGAGGTGCTCGAAGTCGGCCATGGACTTGATGAAGGAGAGGATGAGAGGGACGTCGTCGGCCGTGCCAGGCCGTACTTCCAGGGTCAAGTCAGCGATGGTGAGTCTCACTTGTTCGTCTCCGAAGTCTTCCTCACAGATGCAGGCATCTCGAAACCACCCAGGCCGAAATCACCCACGCGGCGAATGGTGACACCGCTGCAGCCAGGAACGCGCCTATGGACGCGAGCCACCGAAGCGGGCCGCGTCCTCCCGTGCCCGCGCGAACGCCGGACACCCGCAGCAGCCAGCCTGCCAGACCCATGGACGCAAGATAGAGAACAAGGCCGATCATCAGCCCCGAGGCGACGGCCGTTGCCAAGGACATGATCCCCGGGGTCCTGGTGGAGACGCATCCGGCAATGGCCCCAGCCAGCGGACTGACCGTCGCGGACGTCTTGAACACATTCACGAGGAACACCCCTTCTCATATTCGATCACCCTATACCCCGGGTCGCGAGGCCATGGTACCCGACGCAGCTCGCGGAATCCACAGGCCACATAGGTTCGCTGCGCGGGGACAAAGAACGGGTGGTCACAGGTTGTGGCCTTCGCCTTCCTGATGCCGAACCCCTGGAACCGCCGGAGGATCTCCAGGACCTGCGCCTTGCCCAGTCCCTTTCCCCGAAACTCAGGGAGTATGCAGTTGTGGCCCACGATTCCGTACTCGGGCGTCTGCCGTGGATCCCACGATGCGAAGCCCGCAATCCGTCCGTCAATACAGGTCACGAACAGGCAGGCGCCACGGTCGCCGGGTTCTCGAAGACCTCCCTGTCATAGGCATCCCAGTTGGCCTGTTCCGCCTGCCAGCGAGGGTCAGCCATCAGGAGATCTCTGTAGCTGGCCCGAAGGAGCCCTGCGAGGGTCCCAGGCCTATGGCCCTCGATGGGGATGAACGCAGGTTCCGTCTTGTACGTCACGCGTGCCATCCTATCTGAGGAACTGCAGGAACTCCACGGGCGCGCCATCGACCAGGACGAACGCCACGACCACGCCTTCAGAGGGACTGTTGGGGGGTATCAAGACCTCATGGCCGACCAAGGCCTTGGCAAGGTCGTCCACCTCGAATGCAACGTGGGCGACTGTCCTGACCACCTCGGGCAGAGGGCACCGCGGCTCGAATCGCATCCATTGGATGCCGAAGGGATTGCTCTCATGGTCCGTACAGAAGAACTGGTACTGTTTCAGGTAGGTCTCGCCAGGGTGCTCCACCTGCGTGGGGATCCCGATGTGATGGTATCTATACAATGGCTATTCACCTCCTTCATGAGATGGCTCAGCAGGCAGGACGTGCTGGCCACAGGCTGTTCTCGTAGTCTTCACTGAATGGCGGCGAGTTGGCAGTCAGGTACTCCAGGACGTCGTCTCCCGTGTTCTGGATGCCGTGCCGCTTGTTCGATGGTATGTAGACTGCCATTCCAGCGGTGACCTCTCTCGCCTCCTCCTCGATGGTCATGAGGCCACGGCCCTGGATGATGTAGTAGCACTGCTCAGGACTATGGCTGTGCATCGGCTGCTGCGAGCCCACGGGGATCTCGGAGACCTGCATGGACAGGTTCTGCGCAGCCGAATTGCGCGGGCCTATGAGCATCCAGGATCTCAGGACCGCCAGATCGCCGGTGTTCCTGGAACTGCCTCTATCGAAGACTTCCATTATTCTCCTCAGACAGGCCCGCGCCTACGGCCTGGGCTTTGACGGTATGGCCTTGCGCAGGTAGACCACCGTGACCTTTGGTGAGAGCATCTCCTCATGAGAGCGGACATAGCCGCGATTCTCGTAGAACTGGATGTTCGCGATGCTCCTCGACCCGGTGAACAGCTCCACGACGCGTGCCTCGGGAAAGACCGCCTCACCTGCGGCAAGCAGTGTAGAACCGATCCCCTGTCCCTGCATCGCTGGACTGACGATCAGCCGTCCCAGGAGGCAGACATCGCCGGACAGCTCAACGCGGACCGATCCAACGATCCTCTGCTCCGCGACCGCCTTCAGGATGACCTTGGTCCCGAATTCCGCGATCAGGTCGTCCAGCGTCTGGACCAGAGGCGGGATCGTGAAGTCATCGTAGAGCATCGCCTCGGACCTATAGGCCTCACGCTGAATCGCCAGAATCCTCTCCAGGTCCGCCTCTTCTGCACGGCTGATGGCGATCCTCATAACACCCTCTTCAGGAGAGGGACGCGGCGAAAGACAAGAGAGCTCACCAGATAGGTAGCGGCCGTCCCCAGAAGCGTGGCGACCAGGAACTTCACCGGCTTGGGGGCAACCAGGCCTCGCATCCAGAGGGTCACTGCGATGAGCACCGGTGCATGGAACATGTAGACCGCAAAGCTGTTGTCCGACATCCACTTGGCGAACCGGCCCTGGCGATTGAGCCCATCCCGGAATAGGACGATCAGACCCAGGCACAGGCCGAGGCAGAAGAACGACTCCCAGAGACACACCACGCCGCTCTGCCAGCAGAATCCACCTGAGATGCACTGCTCGGTGCGAGTCGCGAGGATCGCGGCTATCGCCACGGCCCAGATCAAGGTGCCTGCGACCAGCGACAGCCAGAACCACCGCATGCCAAAGCCATACGGAATCCGCAGCAGCCAATTCCGCCGCCGCGCCAGGATACCCACCACAAACAGCAAGACGTATTGCGAGAAGAAGCACAACTGCATGTTGAGGATGCTCGTGCCCATGGGCTGTACGACGCGGACCAGGAAGGTGCACAAGGCGATCACAAGGATCAGGAGTGCCACCTGCCCATGCGTCGGCAGCGGAGCCTCGGTCACCGCCTGCTGCGAGCCGGCCCTTGCCCGCCGCACGCCTGCGTAGACCACGCAGAAGCCGAACAAGGCAACCGCAAACCACATCGGCCCTGACTCGACCTACGAACCGGAGGCTCTGGAGATACCTGAGATACGCAGTAGCGAATGGTGCCGCGATCTTGTAGTGGTCGTGAAGCAGCCAGTAGACGATCACGGGGTGTATGATGAGCATGTAGATCAGGGATGGGATGCCCAGGCGCACAAACCGGTCCCGCAGGAACCTGCCCGCGCCCTTGCGGTCATAGGCCTCTGGGACGAAGTACCCTGCGATCAGGAACAGCAGGCCCATGAAGAAGGCTTGCAGCCCCATCTGGTAGTAGCCAAAGAAGGCTCGCGTAGGAAGGTCCTCGGGCTTCGGATCCTCCATGAAGTACCAGCTCCCCATGTGGCTGTACGTCACTGCCGCGTGCATGCTGACCACGAGCACGATCATCACCCAGCGGAGGTTGTCGATGAAGGCCAATCGGTTCTCAATTGCCATCGTCGTGGTTCGATTCATGGGTGCACAGAGTAACAGAAATCCGCCCGCGCCGCCATCACGCCGCCGGCCTCAAGGTCAGTCCATAGAATACGCCCAGGATCAACATCTCGCCAAGCCCGGTGATGAGCGAGTAGAGCAGCCCTTCCACAGGCACGTTGAACATGATCCACGTGGAGGCAACAGACATGACCACTCTGAAGAACCACGCCAGGAGAGCGAAGCTCACGCCTTTGACCAGTGCGGTCGCCCCAGGCAGGCTCTTGTAGAGAAGCAGAAACACGCCCGCCATAACGAATCCATACACGAGGTCTACCGCCATGCCTGCGACGACGTTGATGGACGGTTTTGCGATGGGCTTGTAGACCTCGTAGAGTCGCTGGGCGAGGGGATTCGCGTTGATCACCCCGTCCAGGATCCCGAACAGGATTCCACTCACGATGCTGACGATGCAATAGCGGATCATGGGTTCTGTCTCCTATCCCCCATTGTCGAGTCGCCCCCCGTTCCCCTGTCCCCCTGCACCTTCTTGGGTGGAAGTGAAAAGTCGGACAACCTGGTCTAGGGCTCGTGGTAGCGCCTGTAGAAGTACGTGGGGCCGCATGCCTTGGCGACCTGTTCACACCAGATTGCGGCACGATAGGAGTTGCCGGTGCCCGTATAGTAGTGGAAAGTAAGGGTCTCATAAGGTGATGCCATAGTCCGGTTCTTGGATGCGGATGCTGAGAATGGTCAGAGACCCCCCTACGAGGGACGAAGTCCGGCATCTACCAGGCCTCCTTGCCCAACCGCCGACCCCACCCGACGCCATCCGGCCGATAGTCCGCCGGAATGCGTCTGACCAAGTCCTTGAGACTGGCCCTGCCGCGTGGGCCTCTGACTGGGGCGATCACGATGACGCCGTCCCGGACCGCCACATCGACCGTGTCGCCCGGGGCCAACCGGGCGTCCTCCAGGACTCCTTTGCTCAGCCGAAGCCCCTGGCTGTTTCCCCATTTTTGTAGCTTCGTAACCATAGAGTCAGCTCCAAGGCATATGCGGAGTGTAGTCGCGGGTCGCTTCCCCGTCATGCGTCACTACGCCACCGCCTCCCTGCTGCAATAGAACCGCCCAACGGCATCCATCGACTCCGGGGTTGCCGCGTTTCTCGCTATGGCTCATCCCTGCACGCCAGCACCTAGATCCAGAGCCAGGCACCTTTATGCTCCTAGGCCAAGTGCATTCCCGTGTGCTCTCTTATCTTCGCGGCGATATCGGGTCGATGCTTCGCGAGAACCTGGTCGAAGAGATCCTGGACAAATGGAGCGACCCAATGCTGTGAATCGAGTTGCGGTGTCAGGCCGCAGTCGAGAGCGTCCGCATAGTCGCTTGACATCATGTAGTGGCGATTCACATAGAAGAGGTACGCAACGTGAAGTATCAGCACATCTCGAACGTCAGCCGACAACTGGTCGAGCGCCCGGCCGCGGTCGGCCAAGTCGATCTCGCTATCGTTGAGGAGCACATTCCGGTAGAAGTTGTAGTGTGTATGATCGTTGCAGCGATCTCTTAATCGCTTGTACCGGTCGTCGGCAAAGAGAAGGGAAGTGATGGATGCCACGTTTGAGGAGCGGCGGATGTACTGTGACATGATCCTGTACTCGGGAAGTTGAGTTATCCCCCTCAGCCAGCCGTCAATCTGCTCGACAACGAGACTTTCGACGCTGAAATGCTCCTGCAGGTAGAGAGTCGAGTAGACGTTGATGATGGCGGAGTCGTGGTACTTGCGCAGCAAGGCGTAGGCGTCGTTGATCCTGCCGTCTCTAAGGATCCCCCGGATCGAGGATAGGGTTCCATGGACGGAGGAGAACACGTAGGAGTCGATATTGCAGATGGCCCTTGTGCCGGGGGTGACCCAATTGAGTACAGAGTAGGCCAAGTGCCTGTAGAAGGCCATATGTCCTTCCAGGTCACTGAATACGATGTGGTTCTGGTATTCCGGATCAGTCACCATCATGGCAATATTCCTGCCTGAGGTACGCCCCACCTCTCGTGCGGAACACTACGGGTGAGACCTTCGGCCTTTCGGTTCGCCTCGACCCGGTTGCCGGATGCCTGCTCTTGCTCTGCTGAGTCGCTCTCCAGTTTGCTTCCGGCGGGAATACAAGCCGGCGGGGACTAAAAGTTCGTCCCCGAATTTCACGCGACTCTCACCCGTCTCCGAGGTCCATGCCTCCATGCCCAACGTCATCTCCGCGGCTTCTCGTTGTGTGTCTCAGCCAGAAATACGGCTAGAGTTGAGGCTGCCCCCACTGCGAGCTTCGCGTGCCGCGAGCCAAGGCTCTTTGCGCCAGCGGCCTTGCCGTGGCCCGTACCGTAGTGGTTACGCAATTCGGCGATGCCTTGAGTGATCGTCGCCAAGTTGCTCAACAGTCGCTTGACTATCTCCGCCGCCTTGGCCTTGTCGTGGATGTCGTCCGGCGTGAGTTCGAGCTCCTTCGTCGTGAGCTTCACGAGTTCAGGTAGATCCGCGGATTTCGAAAAGGGGACTTGCCTTGCTTCCAGGATCGTCTTACAGCAAGTCTCCACCAGTTCCTTGGCAGTGCCAATTGCAAGAGTGGGATCGAGTAGAACAGAAGCCTCCATTCGGGTTATCTGCTGTGCGATGTATCCTGGGTCGGTGCCACCCAGGGTCTGTCTAGCGGCGGATACCGCCGGAGTGACACCCACACCCACATAACGCCCCGCGTAGACCGGCTTGCCGGAGAGGCGTGTCTTCTCAATGATCTGGAATCCGTCATTGCGTAGGTATTGGTTGTATAACTGGCAGACACGCTCGGCCTCCGAAGGATCTGGTCGTACCACGGGATGAATGGTCTCGCACAAGAAGGTGAGGAATGTCTCGTCATCGCCATTCATTAGGTTGAAGCGCCCATCATAGAATACCCAATTGTCGTCCCAATCATAGTTGTTGACTCGATGCTGCCAGATGTCACCGGCGGCGTCCGTGAAGCGGGGATCGTACGACGGCAAGCTAACGAGATTGAAGATGCGTGACAGAAACTCCGACTCATCCAGCCGCCCATTCCAGTTGATCCTCTCAACCGCAATAGCGTCAATGATATCCCGGCGAGTGATCTGGGAGATTCTCATTCGAGCACGTCACTCTCTGCCAAGGCCGGTCTAACGTCCTGGCGAGTCCGACACGCGGTAGCGAGTGCGGACGACGCCCTTGTTGGGCTGTGATCGTCCGTGACGGCTGTCAGTGGGGCTGACATCATCCCCATCAGGTCTTGCCACGGCCGGGTTAGTTCGACAACATGATTGGGGGTAACCTCACGGCTTTGGGGATGTCCTCCCATTGCCTCTCAGAAACGAAATCCCCACGCGAGTCATTGGGGCCAGCGACTGGTCACTGGCCCCCCCTCTGAACGCTGGCCAGAAGACTTGCGATCAGTTGCCCCTTCTCGAATAGGCCCTCGTCGTCGATGAGGAGCTCAAAGGCGCAGGTCAGAGCCGCCATTTGATGTTCAGTTCCGGCAGATGGTACCGCCGCCCTGAGAATTCCGTCAGACTGATTTGCATCCAGGCGGGGTCCTTCAGACAATGATTCGTGAACTGGCGCTGGAAACAAAGAGCCTTCTTCGAGTGGCAGGATAGAAGGTGGATCGGTCCAGGCACTTGTCGGCAATCCGCCGTTTGCGCGAATGATTCTTCTCGCCCGGGACGAGACATCTTTGAGTGCAGGATCCCAGATCGAGATCATCAACATCCACAGTCCAGAGAAAGGGAGGTAGACTGCGAAATCGGTGTTCTCTGCCTCCTTCACGACTCGATCAATTTGATCGCAGACGAATCGCCTGAACTCGGTTGAATCGCCCACCAGTGCCACAAGCAGAGCCCAAATTGGGGGCGACCAGCAAACAACGAAGTTGTCATAGTCCTGACTCCGGCCAAACGCTGGGCCTATCATCAATGGGCGCGTACCATCGCCATGCTGCCAATCCATGATGGCGCGAATGCATACAGCTCGCTTTGCCGGATCTAAACTGGCGAGCATTGCCCAATGCAAGGCTTCTTGAAGGTGACTGCCGAGCCATGTTTCGTAGGACTCGTACTCGAAGGCCATGTCACCCAGTAAGCGATACGCAAGCTCTTGATGGACTGCCCTTCGAGTGTCAATTCCTCTCATCATCAGATCGCCCAGCTCGCCAAGAAGAGTACCTCGCCCCCGCTCGAATCCAAGGTCGAAGACGGTCTGGCATAGGTGCCACAAGTCTATTCGCCATCCTGGGTGCGACATGACATGTTGCCCGAGTGGCGAGAGAGGGAGTCGATCACTGAGGCGACGATGTTGGCCCAGTATGTCAATAAGAAGAGGCTCAAGACAGCCTCCGTTCAGGGCATATACCCCGTAGTTGTACCTTCCATATAGTGCCAGGAGATCCTCCTTACGGACACTGTCTTGGGGACTATCCAGGAATAGATGGAAGAAGAAGAGCGGCTTCTGCAACTGTGCAACAGATTTGGCAAAGAGTTTGTTGGCATTCCCTTGTGCGGCGGCGATGTCTTTTGACTCCACTTCAAAGGCAAACAACGGCGAGGTCTCGACCTTGTCGAAGAACCAACAGAGGTCGATGGCCTGCGGGCGATCACCAGTGCCCGGAATTGGCCATTCACGCCGAGAATGATACCCTAGGACTCCCCCAATCTGCTCAAGGGCATCGATGACGTCTCGCCCCATCGTGGCTTGATGAATACCCATGATCTCCTGACAATACCAGGTCGTAATTCGTGCGGTCAAGAGGCCGCTCTGCTGCAAACCACCCCCGACACCTGCGGCGGCTCATGAAGCCGCCCTACAATCCTCGCCATTGGGGGCACGGGGCCTCCCAATCCAATCATCCACCTGGATTCAGTTGGCAATCGCAAACCCAAAATCATAAATGCTCACACTCCGTCCCCGTCGGGAGCCAACAGCAGTGAATAGCGGCTAGTGACGAGTGACTAGCACATTCCCTGCCGGCTGCCCCGGTTCCTGAGGGGTATGGATGTCGAGCCTCGATGCAGAGACACGAGGCGCTGTCAGGAAGCCCTGTGACCAGAATGAAGTGAAAGACCCGATCCCAGTGATGCCGGGTCCCGCGTTCCGCTCCTGGCTCCAGTCTCACCCATGCCCAATGTCCCTCGGCTGTCGGTCCTTTCGCTACAACATCAAGATGATTGTAGTCCAGGCGCGGACAGGCGTCAATGCGGTTGCGGCCGCAGAGGGACAGAGAAGCTGCTCCGCGGGCTCGGTCTAATAGATCCCTCTCCGCCTCCGGCGGATCGGGATGACACGTCACGACAGGTCGCGGTGAGCGGGAGAACGATGGTGCATGACCCGCCACGGCGGGCCTTCGGCGGCCTCTACAGTGTCGCCCATTCCCCGTTTCGCCGATTCGCCCATTCGGAGCCGTGCGCTGCGCACGGCGACTAGCCGTTCTTCAACAGGCCCGCCCCGGGCGTGGCCTTGTCGATGTTCGGCACTGGGTCGAACTTGACGTTGCCCATGGCCCAGGCCAGACCGCCTGCCATGACGTCCTGGACCATGGGGTTGGTCCAGATGTCGTCGCGATGGCCGAACGAGGTGTAGAAGACGCGGCCCTTGCCATGGGCGCGGGCCCAGGTGGCGGGGAACGGCGGACGCTGATACATGTCGCCCTTCATGCCCTCGTTGTCCTCGATGAGGATCACGTGCAGGTCCTTGGCGAAGTTCTTGAGGGTGTACCACTCCTCCAGGAGCTTCTGCGATGCACCGAAACCCTTCACACCCGGGAAGTCCGGCGAAGCCGACCGGATCAGGGCCTGCTGCTGGTCGCCGTGCACGATGAACTCACCGCCGATCATGGCGATGTACGGGTCGACCTCGGTCTGATTCTGCCGGCTCTCACCCTTGGAGTGGAAGGAGTCCGTGGCGGCGTGGAAGCCGACAAAGCCCTTGCCTGCAGCGATGGCCGCCAGGAGCTTGGCCTTGCCTTCAGGAGACATGGGCGGAATCTTGTCCAAAGAAACGGGGTTGGTGAGATCGCCGGCGGTGTAGAAGGCGATGGCGTCGTATTGGTCGAGATCTCCATCAAAGACGCGGCCATCCTTCGTGCACACGACCTCGAAGCCATTGCGCTGGCCCATCTCCGTGAGGATCCTGTCCGAGAAGCTGGGCTTGCCGTCCTTGACCTTGACCGGGTCGTGCTCGAACGTGACTGAGCGGGTGAAGTAGAGGACCTTCTGCTTCTTGCCTTCGGCAGCACCGACCCACCGCATGGGAAACGCCGAGGCCCCCAGGACGACCGCACCGGCCGCCTTGAGCATGTCCCTGCGGGCCATGGCGGGTCCGCTGGGTTGCGGATCACCAGTTCTCTGGGTCGAGTTCATCCGTCTGTCCATCTTGCAGCACCTCCCAATCTGTACGTATCAATGGGCCTGTCTCTGGGACGGCATACATGCAGCCGCTATTATCCCACACCTGTCAGCCGTGTCCAGGCCTTGTAGGATCGCGAGAACCGGCTACTATGATGCCCGTATGTCGAAAGGGACGCTACAGACAGGTATGGGATGCAACCGAGAGATACGCCTCCTCTTCGTCACCCGTTTCGTCAGGATGTTCGCATATGGGTTCCTGTCCGTTCTGCTGGTGTTGTACCTGGCCCAGTTGGGCCTGCCTGAGACGAAGATTGGTCTGCTGTTGACCCTGACGCTGGTAGGCGACATCGGGGTATCGCTGGCGCTGACCACCACCGCTGACCGGTTTGGTCGCAGGCGAACCCTGGTCGTGGGGGCCGGCCTGATGCTGCTGGCCGGCGTGGCCTTTGCCCTCACGGACCACTTCATCCTCCTGGTGCTGGCTGCCACCATCGGCGTGATCAGCCCCAGCGGCAACGAGGTCGGCCCATTCCTCTCGGTCGAGCAGGCGGCGTTGTCTCAGGTGGTGGCCGAGCAACGAAGGACCCGCGTGTTTGGCTGGTACAGCCTCGTCGGTTCCGTGGCCACTGCCCTAGGCGCCCTGGTCTCGGGCGGAGTGACCCAGGCCCTGCTGAACACCGGGGTGCCGGCCCTCAACGCCTATCGTGGAGTCGTGTGGGCCTACGCGGGCGCGGGGGCAGTCTTGGCGTTGCTCTTCCTCAGCCTGGGCAAGGCTGTAGAGGTGAGGTCCGAAGGGTCGTCTGACCCACGTACGCGCGGTGCGCGGGACTTCCTCGGCCTCCACCGCTCCAAGGTCGTGGTCGCCAGGCTGGCAGCCCTGTTCTCCCTGGATGCCTTTGCCGGCGGGTTCGCTATCCAGAGCATCGTGGCCTATTGGTTCCATCTGCGCTTTGGGGTTCAGCCCGCGACCTTGGGTGCGATCTTCTTCGGCGCCAACATCTTGGCAGCCTTGTCGGCCCTGGCCGCTGCAAGGCTGGCGGCCAAGTTTGGCCTGATCAATACCATGGTGTTCACACATCTCCCGTCGAACGTCATGCTCATCGCGGTGCCCCTCATGCCCACCCTGCCCCTGGCCATCGCGATGCTCCTGCTCCGCTTCAGCATCAGCCAGATGGACGTGCCCACGCGGCAATCCTACGTAATGGCCGTGGTTGACCCCGATGAGCGATCGGCTGCCGCGGGGGTGACCGCGGTCGCCCGGAGCGTAGGGGCAGCGATCTCGCCGAGCCTGGCCACCCTGCTCCTGGCAAGCCCCGCGCTGATGGCCTGGCCCTTCTTTATCGCTGGAGGCGTGAAGATCGTGTACGACCTGCTCCTGTACCGCAGCTTCTCCGCAGCCAAGGCCTCGTAAGGAATGCGGGCTTACTCGGGGTGCGGCAGGATCTCGACGTAGTCCAGGGCAGCGGACTCTCCGCTGTCCGGATGGCCATGGATCTGGACTCGGTCTCCGCGGCGCAGGGCCACTCCCTGCGCCAGGTGCCTGCAGGAGGAATGGGAGTTGATGGCCCGGGTTGGGAATTGATCGTCGGCCCGCCATTGGTCTACCTCCTGGCCTTCCACGAGCAGACGATACGAGGCCGCGCCGTTGTTCTGGTCGAAGTACTCGACCGCCAGGTCATACCAGCCCGGTTCCCCGGCGAAGAGGAAGCTGGCAGTCGCCTTGTCAGCGCCGCTGCTGCAGCGGACGGCCTTGCCGCCCGAGGCGCCCTCCCAGGGCGTCACGTCCACGACCTCGTAACCGGCCAGGTCCATGGACTCGGCCTCCATCCGGCCGGGCCAGGAGCAGACCCGGCCCTTCTTGTCGGCAATGCCGGAGGTCTTGAGGAACCATTGGCAGATGGCGTCCCTCCAGACGATGGCGTGGCCCGCCTGGTACTCCAGCCTGCAGAGGACCGCGTTGTAGCGGTCGTCATCCATCAGCCCCTTGAGCGAGGTCCATGCCTTGACGAAGCCCTGGACCTCGTCTGCGCCCTGGTAGTGCGTGTCGTAGATGTGCTGGATGACGGTCTTGCCCGATCGCAGGACGTGGGTATACGGGACATGGTGCATCCACAGAAGGAGCTCGTCCGGGCAGTTCCTCAGGGACTCATAGATCCTGGCCACAGCAGGACGGTATTGGCCGATGAAGCCGGTGCCCGTGGCCACGGTGCGGTCCATGCCGATGCCCTGGTCATCTGCACGGTGCCACTGGCCCCAACCGTTGCGCTCCGAGGACTCGACTGCAGGTCCATAGTGGTTGCCGCTGATGTCCGTGAGGGTCTGTGCGCCAAGCGGACCGGTGTAGTTCTCGTAGGTCTTCCAGGACTGCAGATTCATGCGGACGATCGTGTCGACCACCTTGGCGTCGTGGCCGAAGGTCAGGCTCGCCCACTCCTCGCTGATCTGACGACTGGTGAGGTCCGGATCCCAGGCCAGGCGTCCGAACCCGTATAGGTTGGCCTGGGACAGGAGGTGGCCGAACCAGTTGAGGTCCAGGCCTACGTTGGACACGCCCACGAAGCCGCCTGTAGGCTGGCGGAAGACCTTGCCTGCCACCAGGGCCTTGACGGGCGTGGTCCCGCTGGCCGCGTGCAGGTCGAAGTCCAGGGTCTCCTTCCACATGGGGACCAGGAACACGTGGTGGCGGGCCTGGCCGAAGTACTCCTGGGTGATCTGCAGCTCGACGGCCTGGCTGGTCCTCTCCAGTCCACCGAAGAGTGGAGAGGCGGGCTCACGGACCTGAAAGTCGATGGGTCCGTGCTTGATCTGGATCACCACGTTGTCATCAAAGCGGCCATCCAGGCCCACAAAGTTGTCGTACGCAGCCCTGGCACGGTCGTTCTTGAGGTTGCGCCAATCCATGCGATGGTCGTACACGAAGCCCCTGTAGAAGATCAGACCGCCATGCGGCCTGAGGGCCCGGGCGATCACGTTGGCTGCGTCCGCGTGGGTCCGTCCATAGGCGGAAGGACCCAGGCGGCCCTCGGAATCGGCCTTGAGCACAAAGCCCGCCAGGTCGGGGATCGACCGGTAGATCTCGTCGACCTTATCCTTCCACCAACGGACGACGTTGGGGTCCAGGGGATCGAAGGTATCCAGGTCGCCCGTGGACTTGGGGCTGCTGAAGTCGATCGAGACGGAGACCCGCACGCCCCAAGGCCGAAAGGCCTCTGCGATCCGGGCCAGTTGAGGCAGGAACTCGGTACTGATCACCCGGCGGTTGGCGTTGACGTTGTTGACCGTGCACCCGTTGATGCCGAGCGACGCCAAGAGACGGCCATAGGCCTCTACGCGGCCGAGGTCCGTGCGCACGTTGCCCTTGTCGAAGAAGATGGACGGCCCGGCGTAGCCCCGCTCGATGCTGCCGTCCAGATTGTCCCACTGGTTGATCCATCGGACCGAGGCGTAGGGGGACTGCCTCTCGTCCAGGTATGCCACCTGCTGGCGGAGACCAATCCGCCGCAGCAGGGCAAAGACGCCGTAGAGCACGCCCCGATCATTCGGCGCGGTGATGACCAGATACCGGATGTCCTTGACCCTCAGGGTCTTGAGCCAGAAGCCATCCTCGCGGATCACGGCCGGAAGGGCTGCGCCGGGAAAGGCTGCGCCGATTTGGTCCACTGCACCCAGGATGATGACGTCCTCCTGGGGATAGCCCGTCTCTTCACGCAGGGTCCTGCCCAGCATGGCGTGCACGCCCCGGATCAACTCCTGCGTCGCGGACTGGATGAGGGAAGAGGACCCACAGGTGATGACCGCTGCCGGCAGGCCGTTGTACTGACGCCGGATGGCCGGGTCATCGATCGCAGGATAGCGGAGCCACGCCTCGATGCCCGTCTCTGCAGCCAAGGGACCCGGCAGTGCCAGACCGGTCACGAGGAAGGCTAGGGCCATGCAGCTCAGATTGCGGAAGGTCGTCATGTCACAAGGCCTATGGGAGCCCAGGATCGGGACCGCGATACGGCATCAGCACCCTCTCCCCCTGGCAGCCCTCCATCGTACCCGAGCTATCGCCTGCCACGCTGTCGAAATAGGCGTGTCCACAGACGTGTCCAGAGGCGGAACAGAAGCTGATCATTCCTGCGTTGTACCCTGCCACTGAGCCGACGTAGTCAGACCCCGTGCCGGCGGAATCGGTCCCCGTAGACCCGAGCCCTCCACGGATCTGCACGTTCTCCAGCGTGATCCTTTCGACGATCGCATCCTTGGCGATGAAACCAAACAGGCCCAGGTAGTCGTTGGTCCGTGAGATGACCTGCAGGTTCAGGATCTTGAAGCCTCGACCGTCGAAGACCCCCGTGAACCCAATGCCCTGGAAACCCGCCTTGGCCCCATCCACGTCCGGCGCGATCAAGGCCGTTGAATACGTCCTGCCGACCAGGTCGACGTCAGCCGTCAGCGCGAAGCACATACCCCACAATTCCGGACGATAGGCCAGGTCCTCCAACTGACGGGCGGACTGGATCTCATAGGGTCTGGTTGAAGTGCCCTGTCCGGGATTGGTCGTCCAATCATAGACGTCCGGCCCCTGGGAGAGAGTCAGCTCAACCTCGCTACTCGGCCATGCATAGGCGGACGGGTAGGTCCGCAGGACGCAACCCTTCGGGACCGACCGGCTGTAGCCTGCCGATGCCTGCGGCAGGGCGACAAAACCGGCCCCGCTCAAGACCCGCCGTGCGTCCTGAAGGGCCAGGCCCCTGACATCCGGGATGGCCATCAGCCCGGTCAGCTCAGTCTGCCAGACCAGGATCGGCGTGGAGTGGATGGGCATGAACCACTCGTCATTGAATCCATCGGACGGGGTACCCCAAAAGTCAAACCCGGTGAAACTCTCCTGCTGCGTCATCTGGGCGGCAGTCAGGGCCACCCCATAGCCCTTGCGGGGCGTGACGTTGGGTTGCGCAAGGAAGTAGCTGGTCCCTGTCTTGCCGCCCAATCCAGCCAGCCCTCCCACGGAGGCCATCAGCGACGTCACAATGGACGTCGAATAGCAGGTCGCGACCGTGCCGGAGTCCGCTCCGATGAGTCCGCCCGCACCCGCCTGTCCTGACACGGAGCCAGTTGAATAGCAACAGCCCACGGAGCCAGAATTCCCGTTGTGACCTGCCAGGCCTCCAACGTAAGTGCGGCCCGCGGCAGGGCCCGTCACGTAGCACGAGTCTATGGCGGCGTGGTTCCGTCCGACCAACCCTCCTGCAACGCTGTCGCTGGTTACACACCCCGTCGAACGGCACGAGGAGATGTCGCCGGTGTTGACGCCCACCAGTCCGCCGGCGAGCTGGACCGCAGTGACGTCGCACGCGGAGGTGCACAGGAACAGGAATCCGCAGTTGTCTGCCACCAAGCCGCCTGTGGTCTGCCCCCCACTGACGCTGCCGGTCACGGAGCACTGAAGGAGGTCACCTGCGTTGTGGGCCACGAGTCCAGCCCCGTAGTTGGAGGAGTTGACTACGTTGACCTGGACAAGACCGAGATTCCGCACCACCCCGCCTACTGCCACGTATCCCAACAGGGCGACGTCCCTCATTTCTGGGCCCACCAAGGTGAGATTCCTGATCACGTGACCTGCTCCATCCAGGCTGCCCTCAAAGGGCGCCTGTGGCGAAGGGGCGACGAGAGGTTCTGAAAAAACCATCCCGCCCGGCAGGTTGGGGTCCAGATCGACGTCCGCCACCAACACAAAGTGCCTGGAGAGCATCGCCGCATCTGAGCCCATGGCGAGCAACTGCTTGGCCGTGGCAATCTGATAGGGGTCGCCGGGCACACCGGTGCCTCCCGCAAAAGAGGCAGCCCAGGAGCTGCGCGGCTGGAGGCAGGCCGTCAGGAGAAGACACAGGAGGATGGCGGACGTGAAATCCCAGCAGTGGCCGCCTACCCCAGCCCGGATGCCACAGCCACGATGTCGGCCAGTTTCGTACACGACCATTCCCTTCAGTGGAGACAGGTTACAGTATAGAGCAAATGGGTGGGGTGATGCAATCCCCCGCACAACCAGGGATCTCCACGAAGGGTCAGGGCAATCGCAATGTCGGCCTGCCTCAAAGAGACGTGAATTCTCTGCCATCCGCCGCAGGCGGACAGACCGATGCAGTCGCGGGCGTGGCTGGCTGGGAAGCGTCTTTGGTTTCTTGCCGCGAATAACGCCAATGCACGCGAATGCTGGCGCGTGGGCGTGGGTACTGATATTGTCGTGGCATCGCCGCCCGATCCACGGCTTCGCCGTGCCTTGGGCCTGTGTACCAAGGGCGGCCTCCGGACGGGGCCGCTTATCCAGGCAAGCCTGGAACGCGTCCCCTTCCTCGGCCTCGATCTGGCGGCTTAAGCTGTGGGCGATACATCCCTTCCACAGAAGAAGCTCCTCTTGGGACTTTCGTCAGGGGACTGAGCCGTACGCATGCGAGCAAGCAGGACTCCATGGAGCGAGCTCGCTCGCAGAATGGAGGACGGCGAAGATCGCCCGGAAGGCAAGGCCTTCCGGTAGACGCGGAGCGTCGCGTACGGCGATCCTCCGACCCACTCAAACCTCTCAACCCGGCGACAGCCATTCGCGTCTATTCGCGTTCATTCGCGGCAAGAAACTCCTTCTGTTCTCTTCCTGCACGTACAGGAAGGACTTTGCGATTGCCCTGCACGAAGGGTAGGCCTCTGTTCCGAATCCGTGCCTTTTGTGGTAAGATGGATGGCTGTGTGTGCCTGGAGCTGACGTGTGGGTCGTGACGGAGGTGCAGAAGCTGCAGCGGTCAGGCCGCAGGGACTGATGAGGATGGGGATGCCATTGGCCATAGCCTGCACACTGCTTGCCATGCTGGCTGCCCAAGTCGGGCAAGAGGCTGATCCGAGGGACTCTGTAGTCATCAACGAGATCCTCTCGTCCAACAGCCGGGTCATCCGCGATCCGCAGGCTCAGTACGAGGACTGGATCGAGTTGTACAACCCGGCCAGCACGGCAGTCGACGTGGCGGGTCTGTACCTCACGGATGACCTGTCTGCGCCCACACGTTGGCAGATCCCCGCGGGCAACCCCGCTGCCACCACCCTCCAGGCCCACGGCCATCTGCTCATCTGGGCGGATGGGGACACCCCCAGCCCGGGTCTCCACGCAGGCTTCAAGCTGAAGGACGGGGGCGAGGAGGCAGGCCTGTTCCGCAGTGACGGCGTCACACTGATCGACGGCCTGGTGTTGGGCCAACAAGTCGCGAACGTCTCCTATGGGCGCTATCCGGATGGAGGCCCGGACCTGCAGTTCATGACGGCCTGTACCCCCGGCTGGGCCAACAAGGCCGGCTACGCGGGATTGGCGGAAGAGCCGCGGATCGAGCCACAAGGAGGCCTCTGCTCAGGCCCTGTCACGGTCACGATCCAGACGCCTACTGCAGGGGCCGACATCTACTACACCCTGGATGGGACCGAGCCGTACAGCGAGTCCAGGGAGCGGCCCTTCGGACTGCTGTACTCAGGCCCCTTCCGTATCGACAGGACCGCGATTCTGAAGGCCGTGGCCTGGCGACCCGGCTGGCTACACAGCCCCATCTGTGTGCAACCGTACGTGTTCATGGCTTCTGGCATCCAGGGCTTCAGCTCGCCCCTGGCGATCGCCGTGGTCGATACCCTGGGCAGGTCCATCGACAGACCGCAGACCCTGTGCTGGGGTGTATTCTTCGAACCCAACGAGCAAGGCCTGGCCACGCTCGAGGGAGAGCCAAGTCTCGGCGTCAAGGCAGGGATCAACATCCGCGGCAAGAGCTCTGAGGGGTTCCCCAAGCATCAGTATCACTTCGAGACCTGGGACCAGGACAACAAGGACAGGCCCGTCTCCATCCTCGGCATGCCTGCTGAGTCGGATTGGGTGCTGCAGGGTCCCTATGCGGACAAGTCCTTGATGCGCAACTTCCTGACCTACCAACTGAGCAACGACATGGGGCAGTACGCAGTCAGGACTCGCTTCATCGAGCTGTTCCTGAATACGGACAACTCATCCCTGTCGATGGACGACTACGTGGGCGTATACGTCTTCATGGAGAAGATCAAGATCGGTCCCGATCGGGTCAACATCGAGCACGTCAGGCCCGATAGCGGCGCAGCATCCCAGATCACGGGCGGGTATATCATCAAGAAGGACAAGTTCGACGCGGACGATCAGACCTTTGTCACCAGCCGCGGACAGACCCTGATCTACGCCGATCCTAACGGCCCCAACCTCACGCAACAGGAAAAGGACTGGATCAAGGGCTTCTTCAACTCATTCGAAGCGACCCTGTACGGCTCCAAGTTCGGCGATCCGGTCAACGGATACGCCCGGTTCATCGACGTCGACTCCTTCATCGACCACCATATCCTGGTCGAGCTCGCCAAGAACATCGACGGCTTCAGGTTGAGCACCTACATGTTCGTCGACAACAACAGCAGGCTGCACATGGGACCGGTCTGGGACTATGATCTGTCGTTTGGCAACGCCAACTACAACGACGGCTGGAACAGCACGGGCTGGTACAACCGGCTGCTCAGCGACACCGACTATCCCTACTGGCGGAGGCTGTTCCAAGACCCTGCGTTCAGGTCCCGCTATGCCAACCGGTGGTTCGGCCTCAGACGAAACCTGTTCGCGACGGAGCGGCTTCTCGGGACGATAGACGATCATGCGGGCCTCATCGAAGGGCCTGCAGCGAGGAACTTCAGGAGGTGGCCCATCCTGGGCACCTATGTATGGCCGAACTGGTTCATCGCCACGACGTTCCAGGAGGAGATCGCCTGGATGAAGGGCTGGCTGGCAGATCGCCTGTCGTGGATGGATCGCCAGATCGCGAGTGAGTTCGGCTCTTCTGCAGCCGGCCTCGCGGAGCAGGGGCAATGACTACATCAGACTGCAGGCGAGAGGATGAGTGGGTCGGAAGGTGAGAAGGTGACAAGGTGTGAGGGGGAGAAGGCAGGAGGGTAGGAAGATCACACCCGGTGGGCTCGCTGGACGTGCCTGGATCAGGCACCCACAAATGCCTGGGCGTCCAACACGACACCTGGCCTTTTCTGTATTTATTATCACATAACTACTTACTATACAGGTATTTACATCATATATCCAGATGGCCTTGAACTTGGCCTTGCAGAAGAGGTAATATGTAGCAATGGTGCTTGGTCTCATTGCAAGCCCCTATATCCCCACTCGAGGGGAACGGCATAATACACTACCATTCTTAGAGGGCGGAAGAAGATGGCAGCGCAAGGCCGTGCAGGCCGACGAACGTCGGGCGGTGCATGGGTCCAAAGTGAGAAATGGCCTGTTGTTCGCGGCAGGCTTCTGGAGAAACGCATCTGTGACCTGGGACTTCGGATCAACAGATCGCCCGTTTCACCCTTTGTCGAGCAACTGCTTCGCGAGTTGGAGGCGAAGGACGTCAACTACGCCCCTGCTGTCTACCTGACCAATAGCTGGGGCTGTCCGGACAAGGTGCCCGCAATCGGAATACCCTTCTATCTTGCCTCTCCGCTGCTGCAGCGGATCGAGGAGGAAGCGACCGGCGAACTGGAAGATGAACAGACGGTCATGCAGATCCTGAGACACGAGGCCGGGCACGCGATCAACTACGCGTTCCGGCTGTGGCAGGAGCCGGGCTGGAGAGAGACCTTTGGCTCTTTCTCAAGACCCTACAGGGACGACTTTCGGCCGAATCCCCGCAGCCGCAGGTTCGTTCGCCACATCCGCAGCACGCCCTATGGCTACACGTACGCGCAGAAGCATCCGGACGACGACTTCGCTGAGACCTTCGCGGTCTGGCTGACCCCTCGCTCAGGGTGGCGCCGCAGGTACCGCAGTTGGCCCGCGATCCAGAAGCTGAAGTACGTGGATCGGCTGATGCGGAAGATCTGTGGCGAGCAGCCCAAGTGCACTCGCGGAAGGTTGATCGAGCCGGTCTCCAGGCTCACCATGCCGTTGGCCGAGCACTATGGACGCCTAGCCAAGCAGCAGCGCAGGACCGGCTAGCCCGGATTTCTCACGAGGCTTTGGACGTTCGAGGCTAGATCTGCATGGGCACGCTGATGTCATACGGCGGCCCTTCGAGGGCAGCGTCGATGACCATCTGGATGACCTGCGGATAGGAGAGGCCGGCCCTCTCTGCAGAGCGGGCCAGGCTGACGCCCTCCTCGAGGGAGGCGTTGCAGTTGACCTCCAGGACTCGCGGAAGGCCGGCCTCATCAAGCCGGATATCGACGCGGCCGTAGCCCCAGCCCCTGACTGCCCGAAACGCACGTAGGGCGATATCGTTGATCTGGCTGGCCAGCTCCGGCGCCACCACTGCTGGACAGATGACCGACGTCCTCTTGTACTCCACAGAGGTCTCGACCCACTTGGCTGCATAGGACATGATGGGAGGGATCTCCGGGGGCAGCTCCCTGTAGTCGACCTCAGCGAGGGGCAAGACCCGGGGCCGTTTGCCTCCGACGATCCCGACGTTGAACTCGCGGCCAGGCAGAAACTGCTGAACCAGGGCAGGCTGGCTGTAGGTCTGCAGGATGCGGCGGACCTGGTCGCGAAGGGCCTTCTTTGAGTGCACCACCGAGTCGCGATCCAGACCGATCCCTGCATGCTCCTGGCTGGGTTGGACAATGAGCGGAAACCGCCACTCGTTCCGATCCACGTCGCCGACCTTCTCCATCAGGTGCGTGTGGGGCGGGATCGGAATGCCAGAGCCCTGGAGCAGGCTGGCGGACATATGCTTGTACCTGCCCAGTCCCAGGGCCAGGGCAGGCGAGCCGGTCAGGGGAAAGCCCATCATCCGCACCATGGCCGCAAACCGCATCTCATAGAGGGCGCCGTGCACGACGTCGTCGTATTGATTGAACACGACGTCGGGATTCAGCCGCCGAAGCTTCCGCTGAAAAGCAAAGAGGTCGCGGGCCAGCGGCAGGACGGTGACTCGATGTCCTAAGGACCTGATGACGCGGGCCATATCATGGATCATGTGCCGCAGGTCTTCCGTACTGCCGCGATCCTCGGGCGTGTCCGGCACCGTGCCCGCGTCCGTGTTGTACACAAGCGCCACGTGCATGTGCTTACGAGTTCGTCTTGACCGGGTCGGCATAGGTTCATCCTCACGCCTCAGTTGGCCGACAGCGCCGCCACCCGGCGCACCGGGATCGTCAGTCGGCCCTCGGCCGAAGCCTTCTGGCCACTTCTATACCAGCTTCCCGCGCATGCCACAAGACGATTATCCCTACTCACCAGAGCGGTGCAGGATCCCTGACCATCGCATTCCGTGCCAGCTTGTGGTATCCTGCCTCCAGACTTTTGAAGTGCAGAATTCACCAGTGCAAGGAGCCGCCGCATGACCTGGCTCTGGTTCACAATCCTGGAGAGGCCTGGACCTACGGCCTCTCCACGGACACCTTGGGTCATCTGGTAGAGGCTGTATCCGGAATGCCGCTGGATGCCTTCCTTCAGCAACGGATCTTCAAGCCGCTGGGCATGAAGGACACCTGCTTCTTCCTGGCCCAGGACAAGGCATCCAGACTCGCTACGGTCTACGTCCCACAGCCCGACGGCCAGGCCGTGCTGAACAAGCGATTCAGCACCCTGGCGTACCAGGCGATTGCGGACTGACGATCAGCCATCGGCCGCAGCCTTCTGGGCACTTCCATACCAGCTTCCCGTGCCTGCCACAGGATGAGCGCGTCCCTCTCTCCACGCGGCACTCGTGCAGGATGGGTTCAAGCCCGTGCTGCCGTCCAATCGAGGCAGGAACGAAGCTGTCTATCCCACACCGGTCACCCTCAATTGGAGGATGGGGTCGACTTGGCGACAAGCTTGATCGTGATCTGGTTCTCGAATGTGTAGTAGCCGGGCGTCGTCTTGGTCACTGCACTGTAGCTGAAGACAGGCTGTACCACCTGATCCTGCGGAGCGTGGTACACGCCAAATGTGACGTCCTTTGTCTCATGGCCCGCAAGCTGGGCCTGAATCTGCAGCGGCTGATCTGCCCTGTATTCGAGCTTGTAGTATGCACCCATATCGACTCTGGCAGAGGGCATCGGTATGGACACAGGGGATTGCCCCACGTAATTGCCCCCTACGGAGATGTCAGCACCGGCCGGGATCGTGTTGATCGCGATAGTAGGGGCTGCTTGGGCCACTTGCGGACCTGTAGCGCAGCCAGACAACAGGAGAGTCGACAGTATGAAACCGGCAAGCAACAGATGGCCTCTCAGCACAGCCTGCCGCAGAACATGGTATACAGTGGTCTTCTTCATTACTCTTTCTCCTTGATGAAGATGCAGTCGTTCAGAGAACGGACTCGATACCTTCCAAACTGAACCCCATAGCCGCGAACTGTCCAGCAACCGACCCCTTGTAGGTGACCGTGTAGGCCGATTATAGCGCCCCCACTCTGGAAGGTCAACCCCCCCCGGTTCACGACAGGAACCTGCTTGGGCGGCAAGTGGTTGTTGCATGCCCAACGGAGAGCCCATATCACTCGATCCGCCCCAGTGCCGTCTTTGCCCCCAGGTGATCGGGACTCGACTGTAGTGCCAGCGTCAGCTCCTCTCTGGCCTTGGCCTTGTCGCCCTGACCGAGGTAGCCGAGGCCTGCGAGGTAGTGGGCGTTGGCGGTGCGGGATCGCTGGGACTGCTGCCTGCCAAATGGCGAGGGTGAGTTGGCGTCGCTGGCCTGCTGCAATCGCTCTGTGCCGGTCTTGACCAATTGCGCAAACAGGTCGGTCGCCTTCTGCTCTTCGCCGAGTTTGCCGAGGCACAGGGCCTGCCAATAGGACTCTGCACCTGCACCTGGGCCGAATCCGCCGCGGCCGCCGGGTCTGCGGCGCGGGCCGCCTTGGCCCGGCTCGCCCGAGGCGGTGGAAGAGCCCTGCGTCCAGGCCTGCCTGGCCTTGTCTTTGTCGCCGAGGCCGTCGTAGGCCACGCCGGTCCAGTACGCGACCTCTGCGTCACGCCCACCGACCCTCCGTTCAGAGGGCAGGTTGTCGGGGATCTGCATGGCTGCCTTGAGGTCGGCCAGGGCCTCCTTGTACTGGCCGCTGGAGACGCGACGGCTGGCACGAAGGACGTGGGCATCTGTCCAGCTCTCTGCCACAGTCAGCGATCCACCTTCCCAGACCTCGAAGGATCTGCCTGTCATCAGGCGGATCGCCTCATCATACTTGCCCATGAGGACCTTGAGGCCGATCATGCGGGACAGGGTATCATCCCGCTGCTGCACGACCTGCGGATTGGCCTCGAGCAGGGCGAGCCGTTTCTGCGGGTCCGCGCCTGCGGCCTCATACAGCTCATCGAGCTCGGCGAAGTGGATGGCGTATTGGGTTGGGAGGGACACTGCCTTCTCCAGGCACGCCACCGCCTTGGCCTGGCTGTCTGAAGTCTTCTGGTGTGAGTACGCCACACCCAGGTTACGATGGACGATCGCAAATGAGGGATCTATGGCCGCAGACTTCTCCCACAACGCAATCGCATCCTCGGGCTGCCAGTCAAACAAGAGGTTACCGAGGTAGTAAGGTGCGCGGGCGTCGTGCGGATCTGCCTGCATGGCGCTGCGGAGCACGCCGATCATCTCCCACTGGAAGGGGAAGGCATAGTCGGACGAGGCGGACGTGGCCTGTTGCCTATACCGGCTGGCCCTGTCCGTCTCACCCTGGCGCTCGGCAAAGTACGCCAAGTAATAGTAGGCCAGGGGCGATATCCTCGACTTGTCAGGCGTGGCCTCTGCCAGCACAAGGAAGGTGGCAGTGCCATCCTCCCAGAGACCTGAATCTGCATACTCGGCCATGGTCTCCAAGGCGGTCACAGGGTGGTCACGCCACGTGGCCAAGAGGTCTCGCCGGGCTGTTGCCCCCTTGGCGGCCAGCCACCGCTCCATCATGATGCGGGCATCCAGAGGATCTGCCTTGGATGCAGCGAGGTCCAGGATCGCCAGGGCCTCCTTGGATTGTCCCACGTGGCGGAGTACCGCGGCCTTCAGGTTCAGGGCACGGACGTTCAAGGCGTTGGCCTCAAGGGATCTGTCCACCAGGTCCAGGGCGGTCTTCCAGTCCAGCCTGCTGCAGGCGATCTCTGCGAGGCTGTAGTAAGAGGCAGCCCGCCAGGGGGCGTTCCACGTGGCCTTGTAGAAGACCTCATAGGCCTCATCGTTCCTCCCTTGTGCCTTGAGGGCGAGACCCAGGTAGTACTGCGGCTCAGCGTCCTTGGGTGTGGTGTACTTGGCAGTGAGCCGTTCCAGGGCCTTGCGGCAGAGCCGCTCAGCCTCCGCAAACCGCGCCTTCTTGATGTAGTTGATGGCGAGGGCCGTATTGACCCGCACGTCACAGGGATCGCGGCGGAGGGCCTCTTCCCAGTAAGGGTCAGGGTCCAGCGTGGGATTGTGGAACTGCTCGATGCGCAGCCCAGTCAGGTAGAGCTCCTCTACAGTCGCAATCTTGGCAGGCTCTGCAGGATTGCTGACCGGCTCCGGCGTCTTCTCCTTCCTGAGCCGGACAGGCGTATAGGCGACGAGCTGCCTGCCGCCTGCAGAGAGCGAGGCAGTCAGCTCGTACGGGTTCACGTCAGCAGGCACAGTGACCCTGGTCTGGTAGGGCCGGCCTGGATCGATCGCAATCGTCTCCTCAAGGAACGACCGGTCCTTGGCCCTGAGCGTCACGACTGCAGAGCGGTGGCTGGAGGTCGTGCAGAAGCCCAGGCTCGCGGTCCCCTCATTGACGTCCAGGTTGACCGCTGCATCCAGGTTGGCGTTCTTGACCCCGCCGATGTTGCGGAAGGGGTACCAGTACATGGAAAAGGACTTGACCTCGTACGGAGAGAGCCAGCTATAGTCGGGCTGGTTGTCCGAGTACGCGCCCACCATCAGCTCGATGTAGGGACCGTCCTCGTCCGTGAGGATCTTGTCCCACATGCGACCGCGCTGGCCGTTGCCCCAGGTCCAGAGCTTCTTGCCCGGCACGATGTGGTGGTCTGCCACGCTCATCGTGCCTGCCTCCCTACCGTGGTCATACCCTGCGAAGAAGTCGTCCTCGTAGTTCCATGCAAACATCGAGTTGGCCGAGTCGTGGTTCTTGTACCAGCTCACGTCCACGCCCTTCGTGAAGTCCGCGCCTCCGTACCACGTGGTGGCGATCGGCCAGGTGGTGAACTCCCGCTTGGAGTGATGGGTCACGAACTGCGTGCTGGGCGGGAAGATCACCTGATAGTCGTCGTTGACGTGGACTGCCACGTTGGCAAAGCACAGCATCGTGTTGACCACAGGCGTGCGGTTGACGATGCGGAGGGAGGCCTCCAGAACGCTCTTGCCTGGCCGCAGGGTGTAACCTACTGCCCACCGCATCCTGTGCCGGACCTCCAGCTCACCCACCCACACGGTCTTGCTGCCATCCGCGTTCTCTTCGACGCGGTGCTGCACGGGAATGAAGGTAGTGGCACGATGGTGGTGCGGGATGTTCCATTCCACGCCGCCCGAGATCCACGCACCGATCAAGCCGATCAGGGCGGGCTTGATCACGTGCTGGCGGTAGAAGAAGTCATAGCCGTTGCTCTTGTCCACTGCCTCGAAGATGCGACCACCCACCTCAGGCAACACACCGATGCGGACATATTCATTCTCCAGATAGACCATCCGGTAGGCCTTGTCCACCTTGTTGCCGGTCAGGTTGTCATACAGGGGATAAGGATAGACCCTGCCCTCTGCGCCCTGGGATGTCCTTCCGAAGTAGAACATGGGATTGACCTCGGCTGGCCCTGCCTCGTACGTGGGAAGGACGACGTTCTGCTCCCAGACCTTGACCGCTGCACCGGCGATGGGCTGGAGCAAGAGCGTCTGCAGCAGGATACAGAGGCAAAGAGACCATGACGCCAGAATTCGCTCGCGGTTCATGTGTTCTCCTAGGAAGGGACAGGACATTCGGTTGGACCTACGAAAGCCAGCATGCAGGCATTGTAGCTGGAACAGTCGGAGTAGATCAAAAATCAAATCTCAAAATGCAGAGATACAGATCAAAAGTCATAAAGGGCTTTCGCCACGGCCCGGCCCTCTTTGATCTTTGCATTGTGGTTCTGACATCTGCATTTTGATCTTTGATTTCTGTTCCCAGCCAACAACCCACAACTCGCAACCCGGCACCAACCTACTCCCCCTGTCCGTCTCTGATGACCACCCTGCCCTTGCTCGCGGAGGTGATGCGGGGCTTGGCCGGGTAGAGGTTGTCACTGATCACTGCCCTGGCAACACCCTCATCGAGCCGGATGTGGGGCTTGTCTTCCCGGAACTCGCAGCCTCGCACAAGGACAGTGCCGCCTGTGACCTGCAGGGCGGCCCTGCCCTCCTTGGCCTTGTCCCACTGGACAAAGGTGCAGTCGCCAAAGCCCACGGTGCCTGTGCCTGCGATCCTCGCGATCTGATTGCACGGCCCCCAGAACGCGCAGTTCACAAATCGAACAGTGCCGGTGTGGGTCTGCTCTATCATGACCATCGTGGGGTCAGGGCCGTGGAAGGAGACAAACTCGCCGTTGGTGATCAGCAGTGCCATGGGGGCACTGGCCTCGACCGCGACCGCAGTGAGACAGTCGTCTGCGCCGATGCCCAGGAAGTTGCCGTTGCACACGCCCGCCTTGGTCTTGATGAAGCGATAGCCCACCTTGTAGCCGAAGCAGAAGGTGTTGAAGACGTACTGCCAGTCGCTCCGGCCGAAGACAAAGGCCTCTCCATTGGCCATCTGCCACTGGAACAGACCCGGCTTGAGGCTCCACCAGGGATTGAAGTGGACGTTCTCGATCCTGCCTATGTCGTAGATCGCATCCACGAGGATCCCGCGGCGCAGGGGCTGGCCCTGGACGTCACGGATCAGGTGTCGCTCGTTGGCCGTGGCGTCGATGCCGTTATAGGGATTGAGCAGCTCGACCTGGAGCACTGCCGGGTTCTTGCCCCGCAGGGCGATGGCCCAGGGATAGGGGGTCGGTACCTCATCGGACTTCTGGTTGGGGTAGTAGAGCACCACGCCCTTGAGGGTGCTGTTGTGGCCCAGGGTGATGAAGGCGGGTCCCTCCTCGCTGCCTGCCCCCTCTGTGACCAGGAAGGTCGTGCCATCGTCCATGGGCTTGGGCAGGCCTGCGTCGCGGAGGCCGTTGTGGGCCGGCACAGAGGTCCAGATGCCCTCCAGGGTCACAGCCGCAGGCACGTTCAGGTGGCCGGCGAAGAAGAAGGCGCCTCTACCCGCAGCGACCACGCCTCCACCCTTCCGGCCCGCTGCATCGAGGGCCTTCTGAAAAGCGGCCGTATCGTCTGTCTTGCCGTCCCCTACAGCCCCGTAGTCACGGACCGAGAACGACTCTGCATGTCCCACCCTGCCACTGGCAGCCAGCAGGAGGCATACGACTGTGGTTTTCCAGGCCCTGGTTGTCATGTGTGTGCACATAGTCTTGCACTCCTGATAGGCAGCAGACTAGGATAGGACCGACTTGATGAAGCGTCCACCACAAAAAGCACGGATCAGGGTTGGAGTGCTCATGCACAACAGAGGCCGAATGACCACGGAGTTCACAGCAAGGGTGCTGACCCTCGCGATCCTCTTTGCAGGGGTCTCGAACGGGGCGAGCAGCGAGTGGGTCCATCCGGGTCCTGATGGCAGGCTCGTCTACAAGACGACGCAACTCGGCGACCGGGTCATGGACTTTTCCTACGCAGGGTACATGGGTGGAGGGGTGGCACTGCCCGAGGTCCCCGTGAAGATCACGGTTCAGCCTGTGGAGGGCGACAACACGGCCTCCATCCAGGAGGCGGTCGACAAGGTCGCGGCCATGAACCCTCACGCCGGGTTCCGCGGGGCAGTGCTGCTGGCTCCAGGCGACTACACCTGCTCTGGCACCATCACCATCCGGTCCAGCGGTGTAGTTCTGCGGGGCAGCGGCAGTGGTGACAAGGGCTCGACCCTACGCATGGTGGGCGGCAGGCACCCTGCCATCGCCATCAACAGTCCTGCAGAGGCCAGGCCAGGCGGAGAGGCAGACCGCAGGGAAGGCCGGGTCCTGGGCCGTACCCTGGTGACCGATGCCTATGTCCCCTCTGGTGCGTCGACCTTCACCGTGGCTGACGCCAATGCACTAGCACCGGGTGACGTGATCTCGATCCAGCACCCGGTCACAAAGGCCTGGGTCCATTTCATGCAGATGGATGACCTGAGGCGCGACGGCAGGCCCCAGACCTGGCTGGGCACATCCCGCCGTGGGTCCACGCTGCGGACCATCAAGGCAGTGGCGGCTAGTCGCGTCACAGTGGACATCCCGCTATCCGATTGTCTCGACACCAAGCTCCTGAGCCCGCCGGGCGTGGCAGTGCTCAAGATGGCCCCTTCAGCCAGGGTCGACCAGGTGGGAGTGGAGCACCTGCACATCCAGTGTCCTGCCATGGAGGTGGCCTACACAGAGGCCCCCTATTCGGCGATCCGGATCGGAGGCGATGATTGCTGGGTCAGGGACGTGTCCTGCGAAGAGACCATGAACAGCACCACGATCGCGGGCAGGCGGATCACCCTGCAGCAGGTGGTCGTCAAACACACCTTTGCCAACCTAGGCGCATCCAAACCCACGGACTTCAGCATCGAGGGCAGCCAGATCCTCATCGACCGCTGCTCTGTGTCAGGCGGCAACATGTACTTCGTCTGGACAGGCAGCCTTCAGAGCGGACCGAACGTCCTGCTCAGTTGCACCTTCACAGGCAGGGGCAGCCGCGTCCAGCCCCACATGAGGTGGTCGACGGGCCTGCTGGTCGATGGCTGCAGGGTCCCCGAGGGAAACATCGACTTCATGAATCGCGGCGCCATGGGATCAGGACACGGCTGGACCATGGGCTGGGCAGTGGCCTGGAACTGCCAGGCCAAGGCCTACGTCATCCAGAACCCGCCCGGCGCAGTCAACTGGGCGATCGGCTGCATCGGCAAGGGCGCACCCACGCCGCGTCCCTTTGACTCAGGCCCTGCCCTGGCAGAGGGTATCTTCGACTCTCCAGGCGTTCCCGTTGCACCGACCAGCCTCTACCTCGCACAATTGGCCGAGCGCCTGGGGACGAAGGCAGTGGCGAACATAGGGTACTCCATTTTGGATTTTGGATTTTGGAGTTCGGATTTACCACCTGGTGACAAGGCCACCGGAAGCCCAGATCCAGCATACGACAGCCTCAGGTCCAAAATCCACAATCCACAATCCAAAATGGCCGATCCCATCGGCCCAGATCTGGCAGAGCACAGGCTCGCAGACGCCAGCAACGTCCGTGGCGGCGACCGGGCCTTTGCAGGAGAGCGGGCCCTGGATGGCGACCCCAAGACCTATTGGACCACCGACGATGGCGTCACCCAGGCCTCTCTGGAGGTGGACCTGGAAGGCCCTGAGGTGATCAACGCTGCCGAGATCCAGGAGCCTGTCGAGCTGGGACAGCGAATCCAGTCCTACCGGGTCGAGGCGGTCATCGACGGGGTGTGGAAGGTGCTCAGTCAGGGCACCGACATCGGTGGTCGCAGGCTCGACCGATTCGGCCAGGTCACGACGTGGAAGGTCAGGCTGACCATCCTCGCGGCGACGGCCTCACCCGCCATCAGCCGGTTCGGGCTCTACCTGGACACTGCCTCGCCCCAGAAGGACGTCGGCCTAGCCCCCACGCCTGCAGCGGCCAGGCCAACGGCGGAATCGCCGAAGACTGAAGGCCATCCCTTCGTGGCCACGGACTACACGCAGGGCAAGGTCTTCATCGTATCGACCCAGGGCAAGGTCGAGTGGGAATACCCGGCAGAGACCTGCAATGATATCTGGATACTCGCCAGTGGCAATCTGCTCTTCAACACAGGCCACGGTGTCAGAGAGGTCAACCGGGACAAGCAGGTCGTGTTCAACTACACGTCTGCAAGCGAGATCTATGCCTGCCAGCGTCTGGCCAATGGCAACACCTTCATCGCCGAGTGCAATAGTGGCAGGCTTCTCGACGTGGATCCTTCAGGCAAGGTCGTCAAGGAGATCCGACTCCTGCCTGAAGGCCAGGATGGTGGCCATGCCTATATGCGAAACGCCCGGCGTTTGGAGAGCGGCCACACCCTGGTGGCCCACTACGGCCTGCAGATCGTCCGGGAGTATGACCCACAAGGCAAGTGCATCAGGGAGATCCCCGCACCAGGCGGGCCGCACAGCGTCATCCGCTTGCCTAACGGCAATACCCTCATCTCGTGCGCAGACGGTCAGGCCAACGCCAAGGTCATCGAGGTGGATCCTGACGGCAAGGTCGTCTGGCAGGTCCAAGGCGATGAGCTGCCCGGCATCAGTCTCAAGTTCATGGCGGGACTCCAGCGACTTCCCAACGGAAACACCGTGATGGCCAACTGGCTCGGACACAACCAGTTCGGCAAGGCCCCCCACCTGATCGAGGTCACGCCAGACAGGCGCGTGGTCTGGACCTTCGCAGACCACCAGGCCATGAAGACCATCTCCAGTGTCCAGCTCCTCGACGTCCCAGGCGACGTCACCCGGGGGGAGATACTGCACTGAACCAGAAGACTGGAGTCAGAAGTCAGGAGACAGAAGAACTGGAAGCCCGCATCAGGCCCTTCACTGCCTCCCACCTCCTGACTCCTGTCCCCTCACTCCTTCTGTCTCTCTCCCATCAGCCTGGCGAGTGTGGGCTCCATGGCCTTCGCCCAGGTATTGTAGCCTGCGAGGCCGGGGTGTCCAGGCCTGGGGCATTTGCCTCTTGGCTGGACCCGACGCTCCCGGATAGAATGGGCGGCCATGACAGGGTGGACACATACCGGTTGGTCTTTGACAAGGAGATGATCTGTGAACAGTCGGTCAGCGGTGTTGACAGCATTGAGAATGGGTCTGGGTTGGGCCTTTGCGTGCAGCGTGACCTTTGCGGCAACGGTGCCCCCGGAGATCGAGAACGAGCAGATGCTGGGCATCAACAAGGAGCCGGCCCATGCCACGCTCATGCCCTATGCCTCCATGAAGGAGGCCCTGGCTGCGAACCGCCATGCCTCATCGTACTGCCGCTCCCTCAACGGCACCTGGAAGTTCAACTGGGTGGCCAGGCCAGAGCAGCGGCCCGAGGACTTCTACAAGCCCGAATTCGACGTCAGCTCCTGGAAACAGATCCCTGTGCCCTCCTGCTGGCAGCTCCTGGGGTATGGCACGCCCTACTACCGCAACGCGGGCTACACCTTCAGGAAGGACTGGCCCCGCGTCATGAGCGATCCGCCCCAGGACTACACCGCATACAATGAGCGGAATCCAGTAGGCAGCTATCGCCGTGACTTTGATGTGCCTGCAGCCTGGAAGGGCCGCAGGGTCTTCGTGACCTTTGACGGCGTGGACTCCGCCTTCTTTGTTTGGATCAATGGCCAGAAGGTCGGGTTCAGCGTCAACAGCCGCAACGCCGCAGAGTTCGACGTGACCCGGTACGTCAAGGGCGGCAAGAACATGATCGCAGTGGAGGTCTACCGGTACTCTGCAGGCAGCTACCTCGAAGACCAGGACATGTGGCGGCTGAGCGGGATCTTCCGCAATGTCACGATCTGGAGTGCGCCAGTCACGCACGTACGGGACTTCTTCGTCAAGACCGATTTCGACGGCCAATACCGGGAAGCCACCATGGACATCGTGGTGACAGTCAAGAACTACGGCGACGAGCCGTCCACCGCGGCCAAGGCCTCGATCGAGCTGTTCGACAGCCAGGGCAAGGCCCTCCCAGCCGCCAAGGCAGAGGTGGAGGTCCCGGCCATCGGCGCAAGGCAGGAGAAGACCGTGACGCTCTCCGCCAAGGTGGCCAATCCCGCCAAGTGGACTGCAGAGACGCCGAACCTCTATACCACCGTCCTGAGCCTGAAGACCGGCTCGAAGGCCACGGAGATCGTCTCCACCCGGACGGGCTTTCGCAAGGTGGAGATCAAGGGCCCCCTCTTCATGATCAATGGCGTCCCCGTCAAGCTCAAGGGCGCAAACCGCCACGAGAACTGGCCTGACACCGGGCACTACGTCACCGAAGAGCGGATGATCCGCGACATCGAGGTGCTCAAACAGTGCAACTGCAATCACGTCCGGACCTGCCACTACTCGGATGACCCCCGCTGGTATGAGCTGTGCGACCAGTACGGACTCTACCTCAATGCAGAGGCGAACGTGGAGTCGCACGGCTACGGCTATGGCCGCGAGTCGCTGTCCAATCCCAAGAGCTGGGAGGCGGCGCACGTGGACCGTAACGTGACCAACGTCCAGAACTTCAAGAACCACGCATCGGTCATCATGTGGTCGCTCGGCAATGAGGCAGGCGAGGGTCCGAACTTCCTGGCTGCCCTGAAGGCAGTCAAGGCCCTCGACACCTCACGCCCCGTCCACTACGAAAGGTTCGGCACAGGGCCGAACAACCCTGCAGACGTGGACAGCCAGATGTACACCCATCCCAACACGGTCGCACAGATCGGCCAGGACGCCAGCCGTACGAAGCCCTTCTACCTCTGCGAGTACGCCCATGCCATGAACAACTCCATGGGCTCGATCGGCGAGTACAATGACGCCTTTGACAAGTACCCCAACCTGATGGGCGGCGCGATCTGGGAGTGGGAAGATCAGGGCATCTGGAACCGCCGCGATCCCAACCGGCCGTACCTGGCGTATGGCGGCGGATTCGGCGAGAAGCCCAATGACCACTACTTCATCCACAAGGGCGTAGTCTTCTCTGACCGCTCACCCAAGCCGCACTACCCTGAGGCCAAGAAGGCCTACCAGTGGATCGGCGTGGAGGCAGGCGGCCTGGCCCAGGGCCAGATCATGGTCCGCAACAAATATGCCTTCATCTCCCTGGCAGGCTTCCGCGGATCATGGACGATCAGTGAGGACGGAAAGGTTGTCGACAAGGGCAGCCTGCCACCCCTGGACCTGGCCCCCGGCCAGGAGAAGGCCGTGACACTTCCCTTGAAGAAGATCTCGCCTGCTCCGGGCGCAGAGCAATTCCTGCGGGTCTCGTTCTGCCTGGCCAAGGATCAACTCTGGGCCAAGGCCGGATACGAGGTTGCATCCGCGCAGTTCAGAATGCCCGGCCAGCCCTGGGCGGACGCGATGAAACTCTCCGCGATGAAGCCCGTCAAGCTAGAGCAGGGCAACTCCCAGGTCACGGTCACGGGCGATGGGTTCTCCGTGACCTTTGACAAGGCAGATGGCACGATCTCGAAGCTCGTCAAGGATGGCGTCAACCTGCTGGCTGCAGGCGGCGGGCCCAAGCTGCACCTCTGGCGTGCCCCTCACAGGACCGATGACGACTGGGCCTATCGCAGTTGGACCGGGTCGGGCTTGACCGACCTCCAGAGGAGCACGGTCCGCATGGACGCCAGGCAGGAAGGACCTGCAGTCGTGCGCGTGGTCGTCAGCGTCAAGGGGGAGGGCAAGGCGGGATTCAGCGTCTCGCACTCGGCCCAGTACGCCGTGTACGGCGACGGCTCGATTGCAGTGGACAACGCGGTGGCGCCGCAGGGCCGCAGGATCCCGCTCGCACGGATCGGCGTACGGATGCTCCTGGACAAGCGTTTCGACCGGTTCACTTATCTGGGACGCGGACCCATGGAGAACTATGCAGACCGCAAGCGGGGCTTTGACGTGGGCCTGTACTCAAGTACTGTCAAGGAGCAGATGACGCCCTATGCCAAGCCCATGGAGTGCGGCAACCATGAGGACGTCCGCTGGGCTGCAGTGACAGGGAGCGGCCTGCCTGGTCTTCTGGCCCAGGCAGAAGGCGGCCTGTTGCAGGCCTCCTGCCTGCCGTACACGGACGAGGTGATGACACCCATCGAGTACTCGGTGGACCTGCCTGCCAGCACGAGCACGGTGCTGTGCCTGGCCAGCCGCACGCTGGGGGTAGGCTCCAACGGCTGCGGACCGCGGCCGCTCGATCAGTACATCGTCTGGTCCGAACCTGCCACGTTCTCGTACACGATCAGGCTTCTGGCGCCGGCCGAGAAGGACCTCCCAGAGCTGGGCAGGCTTGCTGCGACCCAGGAGCGGGTCAGCCCAGTCCTTGCAGCCAGGGGCCGTGAGGGCCTGGTCAATCTGACCTGTGGGGCTGCAGGCGCAAAGATCGAGTATGCAACAGACGGCACCTGGCAGCCGTATACAGGGCCCTTCAAGATGGAGGATGCAGGCGCTATCTCTGTCCGTGCAACCACAGAGAAGGCCCTGGCCTATGACGGCGCGATCAGCCTTCAGAAACCGGCAGACAACTTCAGGTGGAAGATCGTCTCAGCCAGCAGCTTCCAGCCCAACGAGGGTGAGCCTGGCAATGCCATAGACGGCGATCCCGGGACGTTCTGGCACACCCGCTACACGCCCGATCTGCCAAAGCACCCCCATGAGCTGGTCATTGACCTCGGCGCCCCTGTCAAGATCGCGGCAGTGGTCTACATGGACCGCGCGGACATGACCCACGGCAGGGTCAGGGGCTATGAGATGTATCTCAGCGAGGACGGAAGTACCTGGGGTGAGCCTGCTGCCAAGGGGCAATTCAGGCAAGGCCGCTCCCTGGAACACACGGTGCGGCCGGCATCGCCTGTCACTGCCCGCTTCATGAAGTTCGTGGCACTCAGCGAGGTCGAGGGCCAGGACTATGCCACCATAGCGGAGCTGTCGATAGTCAAGGCCGAGGAGCGATGAGACATCGCTCCGCAGGTTTTAGGTGTTGAGTTTTAGGTTTTAGGGAGGAGATGGAACAGCTCGTGGATGGGCTCTAGCCCTTGATGATTCCTCGGTCAGAAAGCGGGGTGGAAGATGGGAGTTCGTAGGATGGGCTTTAGCCCATGCTGCTGTTGACCCGCATCATCTGATTGCCGCCCCGCTGGAATTCGTAGGGGACTTGCTCGATGCGGACACAGCAGCCGTCCTGGGTCAGGCGTGCAGCCACGGCCCGTACGTGGCGCGACGGTCTGGTCCCCAGCTCCAGGAGAGGAAAGATGCGAGCCTCGCTCGCCACGCGACACAGTTCTTTGATGGAGGCCACGTGAAAGTCCTCGGAGAACTGTTCGCTGTAGAGAAAGAGCAGGTGTGAGCACAGGGCAATGTCGAAAGTCCGATCGCCAAACGGAAAGTGTGGCAGCTCGCCTTCCACATAACGTCTCTGGGTCAACCCCTGAGGATAGTCCGTCAGGAACTCCTCCATGGCCGCCATGCGAACCCTGCCAAGCTCCTCCACGGACTTGATGCTCGTCCAGACGAACTCGTGGCTGTTGGCCCGCGTCTGTTCCATCACCTTGGCGTAGGACTCATCGATCCGCCTGGCGATGTCGTCCTTCGTGAACCGGTACAACGGGTCTACAGAGACGACCTGTCCACCCCGCTTGGTCAGGCCGGCGTTGAAGGAGGCAGGCCCGTCTCCACAGCCCAGGATCCGCCTGGCCAGATCCTCCTCGCTGAGGCCGAACATCGCCACGTATTCATCGAACGACCGCCCCCAAGGCACGATCTGGTCGAGTGTGAAGGCCATTGGAGTTCCACCACCGTCATCTTCCCGATTCTGCTTGACCCACGAGCGGCCATGGTATAGTCGTTCCATGCAGATGGCAAGCAGGCTGGCGGCGTGGCTGCGGATCGAACTATGGGCAACCTACTGAATTGGACAATTCGCCTGGGCTACCGGATAGCCTACTTGGGTCTGCGGGCCTGGTGGTTCGTCAGGCGTCCACACACGCATGGCGCCTGTGTCGCCTTGTGGCACAAAGGCCAGGTGCTGATGATCCGCAGCAGCTATAGGGACTCATATTCACTTCCCGGTGGCTTTGTGGGGGGACACGAATCGAGCGAGCAGGCAGCCTGGCGAGAGTTACTCGAAGAATCGGACATCGACCTCCAAGGCCAACCTCTGAAGCTCGCCTGGAGCGGCACGCTGCCCTTCGAGTGTCGTCAGGATCAGGTCGACATCTGGGAGACCACGGCTGAACAAGCCCCGGAGTTCCGCGTCTTGGGCCGCGAGATCGTCTGGGCGGGCTGGATGAGCCCTGCTGATGCGCTTGGGCTGCGGCTCCTGCCGCACGTGGAAGCCTACCTGGCCGGACGTAGAACCCAGAATGCAGAACCCAGAACGCAGAAGCCAGACGAGAGGCAGCCAGAATCGGGATAGGATCGCCCTGCTTCCCGTCCTCCCGGCAGCCGGCTCTCCCTTGGCAGGCTGCATCGGCGGTGGTACTATCGGTCGCCATGAAGACCTACGGGTACACCCTATGCGGATCGCTGTTCGTCGCATGCATGGTCATGCCACTCGTGGCGGCACAAGATGCCCAACCTGCAGATCGCAATAGGGACTGGTCCCCGCCTGCCCAGGAGCGGCAGATGCCGACCAAGATGCGATCCGGCGCGACCGAGGCGCCGCGTATCACCGTGGGCCGCAGCCAGGCGGACCTGGTCGGTAGTGACAACCGCGTGCTCCAGGCGGCAGTGGATTCCATCGCAGCCATGGGAGGCGGGATCGTCGAGATCGGGCCGGGAGAGTACCTGATGCGGGATTCCCTCCACCTGCGGCCGCAGGTGACGGTCCGCGGCTCGCCCGGAAAGACCCTCCTTCGCAAGGCAGACGCCGTGGAATCCCTCCTGGCGATCGACGGCGACTTTGGAGAGGAGCAGATCACGGTCACCGACCCGAATGGCTTCGACGTGGGCTGCGGCGTGGCCATCTGGAGCAACCGCGCCGCGGGTTTCCACGTCACTGTGGCCAGGATCATCGGCCGCAGCGGCCCCACCCTGGCCCTGGATCATCCCCTCAACTCCGATTGCTGCGTCAGCGATGCGGCCAAGGCCGCCACCGTGTATCCCGTGGTGAGTGGCTATGACCTGGAAGGCGTGCGGATCGAGCACCTGGCCATCGAAGGCAATCGCCAGCACAACCCGGTGATCGATGGATGCCGCGGCGCAGGCATCTATCTCTACCGCGGCTTTGGGACAACCATCGACCACTGTACAGTGCGCAACTACAGCGGTGATGGCATCGGCTTCCAGCAGTCCAACGACGTCAGTGTCACAGACTGCGTGAGCGAGCACAACGCGGTCCTGGGATTCCACCCCGGCAGCGGCTCACAGCGGGCCACGGTCCGGAGGTGCGTAGCGAAGAACAACGGCACGGACGGACTGTTCCTGTGTTGGCGAGTCCGCCACAGTGTGTTCGAGGACAACGTGCTTGAAGGAAATGGCCGCAACGGCATCTCCATCGGCCACAAGGACACAGACAACCTGCTCCGCAACAATCAGGTCCGTGGCAACGCCGAGGACGGCATCCTCTTTCGCAACGAGGCCCTGGGCATGGCAGGCCACCGCAACCGCATCGAGGACAACGTGATCGAGGACAATGGCGCCAGCGAGGACGTGGCAGGGATCCGAATTCGAGGCCAGACCAACGACGTCGTCCTGAAGGGCAACCGCATACGCGACACGCGGCCTGCGGATTCGAGACATCAGAAGACCGGCATCCTCCTGGAGGAGAAGGTCGGCCCCACAGTGATCGAAGCCAACACCATCGAGGCAGGCGCGGCCATCCAGGACCGGCGGGCTGCGACCTGGACTCCGCATCCGTAGTGAACCGGTGCCGGCTCGCGGAGCCTTCAGTCCAGCCTCCCAGGGCACTCGTTTGCTGGCACCTCGGAGCAATGATGCTGTTCACGAGGCCTTAATTGGCCCCCGCCTGGAGCACCTTGCACCTCCCCGGCGACCCCGCCACATTGTCAAATTGGGCATTTCCACCATCCATCAAGATTCCTAGCTTCTAGGTCCGCCCGGAAGTCGGGGTCTGCAGAGAGTTGACGCAAACGCTTCCACAAATCTCTGTATGCCGGCCTCGCCCCCGGTTGCGGAAGAAAGCAGGAGTTATCCGCATCCCTGCGCCGCGCGACCAGCCAATCCTCGGGGACACCGGCACAGTACATACGTCGGTATTCCTCTCTTAGGTTGATAGCGAACGTGAGCGGATTGTCGGTGTTGATGGATACACCCCATGGCGGCTGATTGTCCGGCAGGCAGTACAGCCCGACGGCGGGGTGTGTTTCGTAGCCAGCCATCGACCCGGTGTGCGCACCCAAGCGATTGCCAACCGCCAGGTTTGACGACGGACATGCTTCAATGACAATGCTCTTTCCCCTCATTTCTCGCACCTGTCGACATAGGGCGATACGGAGGGAGTCTAGCACTTCGTCAGGAGCGTCCTCGTGCATTTCAGCTCTCTGCGCCCACAAATTGTAGCTACTGCTATACAGCAACGTGGCAGCAAGACGTTCGGCGTAGCCATCCGGTCCACGATGCGGAGGACTGGAAAAGGGGAAACCGATGTGAACCAGAGCGGTGGGGTCGCCGAACCTCCGGTAAGCCTCGCTCAGTTGGTCGGCATCGAGCTCTTGATTGGCGTCTTTCATCCATTTTGGAGTAGAAGTGTTGGACCTGGGGTTGGCCGCAGCGCGAACCTGCCGCACGACTTCCTTGAGGTTTCTGCCGAGCCAGTCAGAATGTTCCCCGAGTTGCTGATAGGCCCAACAGATCGCCATAGCCCAAGACTCGTTGCATTCCCCATCGGTAGCATGAAGCGAAGCCTGTCTGGAATCTAGGGCCAAGGCGTGCCCGATGCGGCCGCCAGCCGAGTCCTTCTCGCCCAGGAATTCAATAACCTGCCCGATGCGATGCAAGCCCGCTAAGACAAGGTAGAAACACTCCCCAGCATGAAATGTAACCCCAGGCGTCGGTTCAGTAGGCCGTTTGGCAATTTCTCTCTTAACCGTATGCCGCAACTTCCGCAAGATGGCAAGAAAGGGCCAATTCGGGAGGAGTGTCTCTACACCCGCAGTGTCGAAGCCAACTACCCAGTAGTGAAGAGGTGGGGCACACCAAAGCGAGGCAAGGGACTTTGCCTCCTCAAGTACGCGCTGCGAACTCATAACCCAATCGCCACTTGCCGTCTACGATGTTGTGCGTCCATCTCTTCAGCTGAACGCCTCCCGGCCCAACCTTAGTCTTCTTATTGAAATGAAAGACCAGGCCTGCCTGTCGCGTCATGCCGTTCGTCTCCTCCTCAAATGCCTCGACGCCACGTAGACGCTGCTCGATGGCCTCGATGCTGTAGAGGCAGTCGCCCAAGTCTACATTGTGGGGGTCTTCGGTACGTGTCGGATGACGGAACTCCACACGGCTGATCTGATGGAGCGGATCCAAGTGGGCAAACGCCGTGGCCAAGGCTCTGCGATCGCTTGCCAGGAGCCGCTTTGCGACTGGACTACCCCTTCGAAACACATCGTAGAACTCCTCAAAGCCCGAGTCTCGCTCATACACCGTCAGATGTCGATGGTACAGATTACGGATGCGCAGGTACTGGAGAACGGCCCGATCCCAGTCATCCGGCGAATGCAGGCGAGTACGGCTCCCCCCCCTGCTTGACTTGGCCGGCACAGGATGCCGTCTTTGCCATGCCAAAGCCAAGGCACCCACAGTCAATCGACGCTCCTCCATAAGGATGCCTTCCAGCAGAAGTGCAGGAGGATCCGCTTCGACTCTGCCCGCTCCATCAGAACAACAATGCTGTACATCCTCAATCTGCGACTCCTCAACGTCCCACCACGCTTCAGTTTCTCCCATCAGGGCCCCCCTCCACGCAGTGACGATGCGCTGCGCGAGATCACTGCTGAACGCTCGGCCGTCGAGGACGCCGAGCAGGTAGGCCTGCGACCAGTCGAGAAAGGCGGTACCGGATTCTGCATCTCTCATAAACCGCTGCAGAAGGACACGGGTAATGCGTGCCCACCACAGCCAGGGAACAAGACCCTTGCGATTGGCACTACGTGTGTTCGTGCCGGCTCCGCCACCTTCAACAAAGGTCTTGGCACTGAACTGCTCCGGACGAGGTAAGGTAGTCTTCACATCCGCAACGGTACAGCACCACGCTATCTCGCTTGTCATAGCTGAGTTCACATGTAGATGGGTCTCCGCCAATCCGCCGTGAACGTCTGTCAGCAACCTATCGAAGGGTTGGTGCTCCGCGGCAGAACGGAAGTGCTTCTCGCCTACATCTTGAGGTCCAAGTCCTTGACGTGCGTACCATGCCGCCCTCAGGAGTGTAGGATCGATTCTCGCCACCAGCAGGCAGGTAGCAGACAGGTCCAGCACGCTCGGACTTGGGCAAGGCACTCCGCCACGTACTTCTAGCAGCTCATCGGCCAGCTCCAGGAATCGACCCAACAAGTCGTGAACGCCGCCCTTGGTCCTCTCCCAAAGACCGTCCTTGACCTGTCGCACCCGATCCCCATTGGCAAAGGCATCTCGGTAGGTGCTGAGCAGGACCTGCCCCCATATCTTAACATACTCATCAAGTCGGTCTCCGCTACTCCTCTTTCCACGGGCAACTGTCCAGCGAATATCTACGATCGAGTTCTCAAGAGCCCATGCAGCACTGAATGGGACCAGGAGGATCTCCAACTCGCCTGCATTCACTTCGCCTTGTTTGATGGACGTGATCATGTTCGTAACCTCATGGGAGGAGCTCGCTCGTGGCGAGAGAGGGCACATTGGCAACCTCACGAGTCGGCACACCCCTCTTCACGACTTGGGCCGAGCTCTGAACTGAACTCACTTCGAATCCCTGGCACTCTATGCCCCAGCTGCCTCATGATGCCTGTCAACATATCACGCTTCCTGGATGGCCTACGATCCATTTGGAGAGCCAACATCGCGGTACGCGTGGCTTCATCTTTCCCAGCCATCAGATCTCGAACGAGTCGATCGAGATCGATCTCCGCCAGACTGACCTGCGGCAGTATCGCATCCAACTCCTCACGGTGCCTATCCGCATCCCTCTGTCCTGCTTTCAACATCTCTCTAGGTAGCGCCACCGCTTGCGAAATCGCTGCTCGCAGCCAACTGGCTCGCTTGGCGACCTCCTCATCAAGCGCCGCGTCCTTGGCAGACATCCAGGCCAAGTCACGTGACACCCAGGTATCGAGGTCGGCGCGGACTCCGCGTGCGAAAGTATCTCCAGCTTCAGCAGCGTCATGTAGCTCCTTCATGATACCAGAGGCTCGCGCAACAAGCGATTCCCAGGCAGGAGACCGCATGAGATCCTCCTCTCCAACCAAGGGAGCCCGTCTGCCGTTCACACAGACCGACTCGATGATCGCGCTGCAATAGCAGTAGAAGAGGAATGTGTGCGTCGAGACGCATGGCCTGCGATTCCGCGGACGTTTGTCAGCATCATTGTCAAAAACGGAACGCGTAGACGCCTTCCAGCGAATCTCGAAAGCCTGATGATTGATAAACGAATCGAAGTGCGGGCGGGGCCATCCCAATCTCGCATCCTTGGAACGCAACGGCATCGTCTTGCTTGATAGGCCGCCCGGCGTTGAGATCCCCTCACTGTAGTCCACTACCGCCGGGCATGAACTGAGTTCCTGTGTGAAGTTGACAAGCGCAGCGACTGTTGGCGGCAACTCCTCACCTCTGTACTCTACATAGAACCGCCGAATTTCCAGGGCTTCGCCACCGTTCTCCTTTAGACCGCGAGGGGAGTCGATTGAGACGCCACTCACCAGATCGTGGGCGTCGACACGGATGCAATCGGGATAGGTTCTCCAGTCGTACAGGCGGCGAAGGAGGTCTAGGTAATGCACGCTACGATGTGCGAGGAAATCAACCATATCAACGAGAAGTGCATGGAACGCTTTCTTGTACATCTCACTCCCCAGCCTGTCGGCACTATTTGTTCTTAGGCCACTCAGCCCGCGCTTGTGGCGAGATAGGATGCCGTAGAGATTGAGGAGTGATCTAGGATCCGGAGGCAGCATTGCGGCATACAGCGAAGGCAAAACACCGGCAGAGTGGGCGAGAGCCATGCCATTCCACGACAAATCGAACAAATCCGCAAGCGATTGCGGGCCATGGCCCGTCTGCCGCATCTGCAATTCCGCCAGAACATGCCGAAGTGATGAAGGCTGGCCCTCAGGCCGGAATGTCAGACGCTCCGCAAGCGTCAAATCTGCAAGCGGGAACTGGAGGTCAAAAGGCATGCGTTTCATGAACTGATCTTCCGCCAATTGCAGAGCAGTTGGAGCGCCGTCCTTGCTGACGAGCTCAAGGCAATTCCTGCCGAACTGGGCGCGCACCAAAACCTGATCAGCGGCAATCAGAACTGCTGTTTGTGGCAGGCGGGAGAGCACGGGGAGCACTTCCATAATGCTGCTCATCCTGTCGGGATGAAGGTCCACATCGTCGAAGGACACCACCAACAGAGGTGCAGACGACACCTCCCCGGGCATATGTATTGACATGTCCCCACGAAGCGTGAGGAGCATATCAATCAACTGGTCGAGCTTCTGCGTGAGGCTAAGACCGGACTCTGAAGCTGCAGCCAGTAGATCGCTCTTGCGGACCATAGCATCAGCGCTGAATTCAAGCCCTCTACCCTGAACCAGGAGAAACGTCTGTGCGCGATTACAGAACTGCGAATAGGCTTCCATTAGTTGAGCCGCATCTTCTGCTCTCTTCTTGACCCTCAATTGGGCCGCAGTGCGGTCAACACACGGCTTGAGAGCAGCGGCAATCCAACCGATTGGGTGCCTTCCCACTAGGAAGGCCTCTGGATAGATGGGCCGGAGCAGAATCGCGGTCGGTGACTCCTCTTCAACTTCCCGCAACACCGTCTCAAGCACCGTCGTCTTCCCCGAGCCGCGCCCACCCACGATCGAGATCACATTGCGATCACGCAGAACACGCATGCCCTCATCAGTAGACGGGTCCATAGAACGTCGCGAACGCTTGGCAGGACTGGCATCTCCGCGATGGAGTCCAGCAAAACGACCTCGGAGTTCATGCAGGCACCGCTTGACCTTGGTGACAGCCTCTCTCTGTGATGGCGTCAGTAGCAGACACGTGGTCGTCGTCCTTACCTTACTCGTTGCCATATTGGTCCCTACCTAAGAAGTTCCTCGATCAGCAGCTATGCATGAAAACACCCAATCTACGCTTGAAGAAGTAGTTCAGAGGCTCCCGCAAGGGAGGCTAGAGGCGGATGCCAGCATAGCCCACGTTCGGACCCAGCGGGAGCGCGCGAAGACACGATCACCCCTCTAGCCGAAGACGTAGTCCCGAGAATGGCGAACACCACATTCCTCGCCTCGCGTTTGCTGAACGCAAGCCATCTGTCGATTCCCTCGTTGTCAGTTCTGCTTTGGCCCTAGACATGACTATGATCGCCCTGAACGAGTGCCAAGTCAACTCAAATCCCGAAGCCGGACCTGGCACAGTGGATTGTGCCCACGCGTCTGCAATTTGCGCCCTTCGTCATGGGCTCTTTCCACGCCTCGACCCCGTAGGCCTCCCTTTGTATGATGCCACCACACGCGTTCTGCTTGACAGCTACCTGATACGGGGTGACCTTGGGCTCTTTGCCTCAAATCGGGTTGCGTTCGTGCAAGCAAGAACGCCCCATGTTGTGCGGAAGTGACTGTCGAGAGTGGACGAGTTGCTGGCAGATCTGGGGCAGTCCCCCTTTCCTGATCTCCACGGCCAGGCTCAGTCTGGTCTGCGTCTCGCCCGTCGAACGCCGCTCAAGGAAGATGTCAGACCACTCGCCATAACCTTGGGGAGCTCCTGGCCCACGGTGCAGCCTCCAGAGGCAAAGCCCTGGGATGGGCTACGCTTGTCCACATACAGCGTTCCGTGCCCCTGCCCCGATGACCGACGCCCAGAGGAATGCGGCCGTCAGGCACGTGATGTGGACTGTCCATGCGACGCTAGCCGGACTTCGCCGATTCGGGGTAGATTTCGACTTTTTTGGTGGACTGAATCGCCGGTGTAGTGGACAGGAACGAGGGTGCGGTGTGTTCAAACCGCTGTAGTGAAGACCTACCCCATTGGCGGTGCCTCGATGGTGTGCATAATCGGGTACCGTCATGTTTCTGCGATGACCCAACGCAAGAAAGACGGCAAGAAGCACCGCTACTGGAGCATCGTCGAGAACCGTCGCTTCCCGGTGGCCGTGTCGTGCAGCGTCACGTACTCTACCTGGGCGAGATCAGCGCCTCACAGGCGAGCTTGGGCCAAGTCTATCGAGGTCTTTCAGATGGCCACCCGCAGCCGCGGACGCTGACGTTATTCCCGGAGGATCGAGTCCCCGATACGGTGGACGATGCGTCCCTGGTCCGGCTTCGACTGTCCGAGATGTCGGTCCATCGGCCGCGCCAATGGGGCGCCTGCTGGCTGGCTCGGCTCTTGTGGCGGGAGCTGGGCTTGGACCGCTTCTGGGCCGACCGCCTGCCACCGAGCCGCAAGGGGACCCGCTGGGATCTCGTCCTGCCGGTACTGGTGATCTACCGGCTGATCGCGCCAGGCAGTGAGTGGCGGCTGCATCGTGAATGGTTTGAGAGCAGCGCCATGGCCGACCTGCTGGGGGCCGATCTGTCGTTGGCCGAGTCCCATCGAGCTCTACCGCTGTCATGACTATCTGCTGGACCACAAGGCCGCGTTGTTCTCGCACCTGATGGAGCGCTGGCGCGACCTGTTCAACGCCGAGTTCGATGTGCTGCTCTACGATCTGACCAGCACCTACTTCGAGAGCGATCCTCCCGTCCCAGAGGGCGACAAGCGTCGCCATGGCTACAGCCGCGACAAACGATCGGACTGCCTGCAGGTGGTGATTGCCTTGTGGTGACCCCGGAAGGTCTGCCCTTGGCCTACGAGGTGCTATCGGGCAATACCGCGACAGCACGACGCTGCGGAACTTCCTGAAGAAGATCGAAGGCCAGTATGGCAAGGCACGTCGCACGTGGATCATGGATCGTGGCATTCCGACCGAAGAGGTGCTGGCCGAGATGCGGGCCTGTGAGCCGTCGGTACAGTACCTGGTAGGTACTCCCAAGGGTCGGCTCAGCGAGCTGGAGAAGGACCTTCTGGACAAGCCCTGGCAAGAGGTGCGGCCTGGCGTGACCGTCAAGCTGCTGCCTTGCCAAGGGGAAGTCTATGTCCTGGCCCGCAGCGAGGACCGAGCGGGGAAGGAGCGGGCCATGCGGAGACGCCAATTGAAGTGGCTCTGGAAACGACTGAAGGAATTGCAGGCCATGGGTCTCAAGCGTGAAGGGCTTCTGATGAAGCTGGGGGCTGCCCATCAACGGGCCCCCCGTGCCTGGCGCCTGGTGCGAATCCATATGCACCGTACAGAGGCATCGTTCAGGTATGAGCTACTCAAGGACAAGCTTCGTCAGGTGCGTCGGCGGGAAGGTCGGTATCTGTTGCGGACCAACCTGACGGAGACAGACCCCTCGGTGGTATGGGCCTACTATATGCAATTGGTGACGGTCGAGCAGGCCTTTCGCAATCTCAAGGGAGATCTGGCAGTACGACCGATCTTCCATCAAGACGAGCCCAGGATAGAGGCCCACATCTTCGTGAGCTTCTTGGCCTACTGCCTGCACGTGACCTTGGGTCGCAGGCTGTGGAGTCTGGCCCCTGGGCTGACGCCGCGAAGTGTCTTGGAGAAGCTGGCGGGCATCCAGAGGGTGGACGTGCAGATCCCCACCAGTGATGGGCGTACGGTCCTGTTGGAGCGGACGACTCAGCCGGAAGCAGACGTGAAGCTGCTCCTTGAGCGTCTGAAGCTGGACCTACCTGCCCAGCCACTGCCCCGAATCACCCGGGCAGTCGGTCGGACGAAGGCTGTTTTGTAGTGAAGACTTTTGACCCAAAACGGCCTTCACGATAGCGCCACGGCACTTCAACCCGGCGAATCGGCGAAGTCCGGCTAGACGTCGCGGCATTGGCCCCGGGGCGATAGGCCTGGATTAACGCAGCGGGCCCCAGGCTGGGGAACAGCCAGGGCTGGCGCAGGAGGTAGCTCAGAAGACCAGAGAGCAGGATCAGACCACCTGCCATCAGCGACGACCAGACCCCGTCGGGCGCTGGAGCCAGTCTCCGCATCCAAGCAGACAGCCTAATCCTGGCCATGGACGACCATTGGGAATGTCCGGCTGGTCCCCGCTGCCTAGAGAAAAGGGTCTCAATGCCCTGCGATCTTGCCTATGTAGCGGCGGGCGATGACGAGGTTGTCGAAGGAGACCCCGTTCACGGGGTTCTTTGTCCAGCGGTCCGTGACGTAGCTCTCCAGGGTGAGGGCATTGGCCTTGAGGCCAGGGGTCTTGCGCCAGTTGATGCCCTTCCAGTGGCCCAGGAGGACGCCATCGATCCAGAAGGCCTGTTCGCCGTCAGGCTCACCTGGTGTGTTGTGCTTGAGCATGAACTCCACGCAGATCCAGCGGCCACGCTGGATGGGAGGCGCATCAGGGACGTCAAACGAATTGCCCCAGTACTTGCCGTCAGGGCTCACCTTCATCTGGTGCCAGTAGCTGTAGAAATTCCAGCGGCCGGGCGGCGGGACGCGGCCCCAATCGCCCCACGGCTCGATCGCGGTCGAGAACCGTTCACTGCCCTCGGGCTTCAGGCCTGCCCCGCCGAACCCGCTCCACTTGTCTCCGCCATGCAGACCCTTGTTTGCGCGGAGCGTGACAAAGTGATGCACGTAGTCGCACGTCACGTCGAACTTCGTGTAAAAGCGGATGAACACGCAGTCCACAGGCTCAAACCACTGGGTGAGCCCGCCGCCTGTATCCTGGCCCAGGTGGGCCTCGACGCGCAGACAGCGGCGGCCCAGGCCCGCTGCATTGGGATCGACCAGGCTGAGGACCTTGGCGTGATCATTGCGGACCTCGTCCCAGCCCTCGCCGATGGGGCGGGACTCAAAGTCCTCTGCAAAGATCACATTGGGATCTGCCCGTATGCCCGCGTCTGCAGGGTACGCAGCAGCAAGGCCCCTTCCGCTCGGCAGCTCCTTCTGACCGGCCAGGTCGAGAGGATGGCCTCCATCAACCGCCAGGGATACGGTTGTCACCAGCAGGATAGAGGTCCAAGAGATGAGCAATCGGTGCATGGCGGTAGCTCCTTGGTTTCCGTGTCAATATGTAGCTGAGGCAGGCCCGGTCAATCTTCACTGTGGCCCTGACCCGGCGGCGAGGATGACGCACCGCGAGGTTCATCCAGTTGCCGGACCACATGCTGCGTCTGTTCTGAGAAGCCGGACAGCTGTTCATCGGTCACCAATCCCATATGCCGCATGACCACCAACTGCATGATCGCCGTGGAACGGCGAAAGTCATTGAAGGCACGCGCAATGGCCTCGTCACGTTTGTCGAGAAGGCGGTATGCCCGGAGATATCGCTCGTGGGCAGTCCCGTCTATGGAGCGGGCCATGCCGCCCAGGACATCGAGCGTCTGCTGGCAGAACTGCTCCAAACACTCCTGCCGCACTTGCTTGAACTGCCGCCAATCGGATTCGGGAATCTGTTCAGCCATGGGAAGTCCCTTTGTCGCTCATTGACCTCCATCACTGGTGCCGTTCTGTGGGGTCTGCCCTGAGAAGAGTAGACAGTCCAAGACTGGTTAGCATAGCGAGTATAGGGTCCTTGGGTTTCAGCATACTAGCCAGGTTGCTCACTCCCAAGGACTGACCCCAGGCCCCCGACGGCCCATCTTCCTGCCATGCGTACCTGACACCTCAGGCTCCCTACCACAGAGTCAAATCCGCCAGAACTTCTCATAGGCGAGCTTGGCGAGAGCATCCGTTCGGCACCTGACTTCGGTGGGGCCCCATGACGTCGCAGTCTTTAGTGACTCGTCCAGCCAGACCCGCGACTTCCGCAGGATGGCCATCTTGTCTTTGAAGGACTTGCTACCCAACCTGCCATTCAGTCCTTCGGTGACGAGGATGAGATTCCCGATTTCCGCCACCTGTTCGTCGGTGACGATTTCAGACCCCGCCGATGACTGGCATGCAATGTGTTCAATGGTCATGCGGGATGGGTCCAAAGCGACCCCGGACATAGACGTCGTCTGGATCTTGCCAAGAATGTACTGAACAAGGGCTTTCCGCTTTGTGAACTTGTTTGAGCATAGAATGGTTCGGAAGTCTGCCTTGAACTCCTGATAGTCCGGCCGTCTTCCCTGCAGTTTGTCGATCAAGTCACTAATGGTCCTTATCTTATCTCGCAGCGTTGCTGCGTTGCGGAGCTCCCTCGCATGCAAGGCATACATGAGTGATACGCCACCTGAGGAGCGTTGTGACGTCACCGCAGTGAAAGCAAAGTGGAAGTTCTCAACCGCACGCAGCGCCCTGATAGCGTGCTTCAGTGGGAGTCGCCCCTCCTCATACTCACACAACACCGACAGCACAAAAGGTATCTGCTGTCTGACCCGGAACAGGTTCATTGCATGCAATGCCTCGCGTATCGGCCTTTTCTCGATTTCCCACTTTCTTGCATCCGGTTCATGCAGAACGCGATAAAGGGCCGCATCAGACTCAAGCGAATCCAGAAATTCGCTGGCGCTATCCTTGGATTTGATCCGTTTCTTGACCGCCTTGTAGAGCTTCTTCTCCGTTGTGAAGTCGTGATGGGAAAGCCAGTAGTGGTGCAGGAAGCTGTTGACAGAAATGTCGGCTTCTGATGCCTCAAAACTCTCTACGATCGCGTTGAACCGCTCCTTGGGCCGATCGACGTTCCGGTTTGACTGGGGAAGAAGTCGGGTAATGTGCGTTCTGACGAGGTCAGACACCGTGAGGTCTTTGCCTCTTGTATTCAGGGTTTCAAAAATGACGTAGGCGTCTTCTTCATTCTCAAGCGTAATAACAATGACTTTAAGTTTGAGGATCGTGCTGCGTATGCGGAGCAGTTCCCTCTTGATCTGCTCTCTCTTCTTCTCGTCGGAGAGTGCGGGGTTCTGCCGCACTGCTCGGGCTACCACAGAGAGGTTTTCCCCAAGATACATGAAAGCATCTTGCAGACGCCGTTCTTCATCGCCGACTCGGGGTTCAGCGGTGGGTGGCTGGAGGCTTTGGATATGCTCTTGAAGGTATGGATAGGATGTCTCGGTTTGGAGTACATACTGATTGGTGTTGTTGATGTCGGGACGTTCGATAAGGCGGTGCAGGCCTTGGGACAGCTCATCGAAACCCTCTACCCGAAGGACGTTGCGGAGTGCGCAAAGGATCATCGTAATCGTGCTAAGGCGCTGCTGCCCGTCAACGACGCCGAATACGCCATCTTGGTACTTGAAAAGGACAATCGAACCAATAAAGTAGTCGGAACCCGAATCGACAAGCGTATCGGTCCAGAAATCCTCCACCTCAGTACGCTCCCAGGAGTATGACCGCTGAAACCGAGGGATTCGGAAGTACCCCATGTTGAGCAACTGCTCTATGTCGCGGTCATACGATTCAACTTTCATTGTTTGGCCTCTTTTATATCTGCAATTAGATCTTGGCTGTCTACTGCCACGTCTTCTCAGTAGTCGATCGACACACAGGCGCCCACATTGTAGACGAGACTACCCGGCTTGTCAGCACCAACCCTACCTGCTGAAGATGCACGAATAGCCTTCTGGGCAACATCCGAGGCAGCCCACTGACTGAACAGGATGAATCGCTCAATGTGAATCCATTGTCAGCCGTCTCCAACGGTTGACCGATTGAACATCTTCCCTTTCCTTTGGTTGGTGTTAGCCTGGCGATCTTGTTCTTGGCGATCGTTGGATGTCCTCGCCAGTACTCTTCTCCTGGTCACCCACCCGTCGAAGCCCAGCATTCCGGGCACCGGAACGGTATACCATCCTTCAGTAGCGTCCACATCTTCCGAGTCGACAAGCGTTGCCATCTAGCTTCTGCGCCTGGTTTGTGTGCCCCATAATAGCGCAGCTGCTAACCCCACTGCGAGAGACATCCGCAGTTGCTGACAGGACACTGCCTTGCGACTGATGGGACGGGCTGCACAAGACCGATGTACTGCATAGATGGCCGGGCTGGACTAGACAATGAGATCTGCGAAGAGCAATCAGATGAGGTTCCTGTTCGAACAGGACGACGTCCTGGTGTGCTACGAGACTAGCGTTGAGGCTCCGTGGCTCCACACACCCCCTCAATCCTTTGACGTGCGATCACACATGGACGCCGACGGGATTTCACTGTCTGAGATTGCGGAGAAGCTGCGAGCGTGTGCCAACCACCACACCGAAGTCGAAACCGTGTCGCTTCGCTGTACCGGGCGTCGATACTCTGTCATCGTGCTTCTCCGTGAACTCAGCGAGGAGAGATTAGCAGGAATCTACGACGATTTCGAACAGGTGTGTCGGGCATATGCGAGCCACAGGCCCATGACGACGGTCCTCGGCCCGGAGCAGCGAGATTGTTTTGCCCTATCGGCAGCGGATTCCTATCGCGTCTACTCGAATGCTGATACGTTGAACACCCCCGCAACACCTCCATTGGGATGACGGCGGACAAGGTCTAGCTCCAGCTCGTAGACTCTGACATTATGTGAGTTCAGCTCCTTGGCTTGTTTCAACATCTGCTCGACAGCCGCAAAGTCACTGCTGCCGGACTGAAGCTGCACAGAGGCGTATGCTACGTAGAAGTCAGATCTACAGTCGTTGAACGCATGCTCTACAGAAGGTTCCAGTTCAAGGCACAGTCTGCGGGCCTCATCCAGAGCCTCCTTATCCTTTGCTTCGGCGCAAGAACCTGCAGAAAGTGGACGAGACATACCCTTGTCTGGAGCATTGCCCCCGCGTTTCTCCACTCATCCGCAAAATGAATGGCCTTCCTCACGCATTTGACCGCCTGCCTGATGTGTCCGATCTGGTGGCTTATCTCGAATCGCCTAAAACCCAGCGACGCCTGCAGTAGCCAAACCTGACAGGAATTCGGTTGAGAACACATGGCCCTGTCGATGTAGTCCGCTATGGCAGACAGTTTGCTTTCGCCTTCTTGGCCCCCGCTGTAGGGCTCCTTGAGCAGATACTCGGCAACGGATACATTAGCGTGGTAGTTGTCCGGATTCTCCTCGCTGATCCGTTTGAAGGCAGCCAACGCGTCCTGATGTCTCTTCTCATGCATCAGCCGGTAGGCCTCCTTCAGTTTCTTCTCGACCTCGGACAACGGCCTTTCCTCGTCCAGCCCACCATAGTGATAGCCGGCAGGCATCACCACCATGAGGTCGAACGGCTCTCTGATTCCCCGCAAGTACCCTCTAAACTCGCCACATGGCGGAGGGAACGTGCCGTCACTCCGAGCAGTCTCATAGGTCTCTTTTGCACACAAGACTTGGTTGGATCCTGCCAGCGAAGTCAACCTGGCAGCGATGTCTACGGTGGTTCCTTGGGGGTCCTCGGGAGATTCGCCGTACCTGAACATCCATACGGGTCCGCTATGAATGCCGATCCTGGTGGCCATAGAGAAGGGGAACTCCCATTTGAGATGAGCGTTCGCCGCCTGCATCCCTTGGATTGTGTCGAGCCCTGCCTGGAGCGCACGACGCGCTGATTGCTCCCCCTCGAACATTACCATTAGTCCGTCGCCGAGGTACTTGACGACCGAACCCCCGAGTCTTGTGCAACAGTCCGTGACGACATCATTGTGTCGGAGGACTTTGGCAAGACCATCCCTAGGGCCGTGATACCTTTTGAACTCGGTCGAACCGACGAGATCTGCAAAGAGGATGGTTACTTGCACCTCCTTGTCTGCAAACGCGTTGGCACTCGCAAGGTATGCCTTCACATCGACCCGGACGTCTCTGTTCCGATCTTGGCCTGGATCCTGCACATCCTGTGCCATTTTCTGCGGCCCTCCAAAACACGGACTCTCCAGACGCAAACGAGAGAGGCAACGCACGACAAGACCTATCTCGACTCAAAGCAAATGCCCCAATAACTGTTATCCAATGAAGGTCACCGATGCAAGCCTTTTCTTCCCCCTTCTGACTCTTTGGGCTTGACAGTTGGTATCCAGGTTGTAGTCTCCCAACGCATCGCTATGCCGATGATCGATTCCATGCACCGACTCCCTGGCATCCGAGTATCCCTGTGTACTACGAACTCAGAGGGGTCGACCTGCAGGGGCCAACCTGGGCCCACGTTGCGCGAGGATGCCTCCAGCATAGCCAGCAAGCTCTCCTGGCCTCGTCGCCAGGACTACGAGCGCCGATCCGGAGTGCCGCAACCTGTGAGCCAGCCCAATAGCATCTGAAGAATCAACACTTCGTGCCCGTGGGTGGCTTACCGGCCCAAGGCACGCCCTCATCACAGGCGACCCAAAGGACCGCGAACTGGTGTAAAGCCCAACGCGTTTGGGTCGCTAGGCTGGGTTACAGGGTTGGAACGAAAGAACCTGATCTGGGACCAGCCGAGTCCATCAATGCGTAGCAGGCACCCATTCGCAGCAGCAAAACCCCCACATTACTGCCAAGGCATCGCGATATGTCACCCCCAACTTCCCCACAGCACTCTGACAGTCACCCACATTGTCAACCTGTCACTTTAGTGCGACGCCCAGCGAGTGACGAGACCGCCACGATCTGACTGCCTTGACGTGCCACTGTCCCACGGGCCCTACCGGAGCCGTCTACCGATGCCGTTGCGAAAAGGCGCGGCCCTCGTGCAGGTCACTGGGGTCCGTCGCCGGCGGGACTCTTCCATACTGCGTCCTCCGACTCGGAGAGCGCCACCTTGTTCTGCTTGTCGAGGCAAATGTGCTGCAGCACCGTCACCTTCTCGAATTCCATCAGGTATCGATAGCTCCGCATGCCATTTTCACTGCCGCGTTCTACCAGGGTCAAGGACACAAAGCCGCCAAGACGTGTCTTGAAGTCTGCAGGGATCTTCTCTCGGTCCGGGGCAAGCTCCTTCCACACCTCTGAAGTGTAGTCCTCGCTGTGCATGGTGCCATTGTACATGTCCTGCTCCATGGCGACCAGGTGAGCGGTGACCTTGGGCTCCTTGTCCGGGATGGGCTTGTAGTCGTCCATGGGGAATCGCCGCATGTTGGCGAGCAGCGAACTCCGCGCCTGGCCGAGCTGCTGCTTGATCCGGGGCACGTCATAGTAGTGGCCGCCCTTCTTCAACTCCGCTGCCAGATTCAGCTTCACCTCTGCCTGGCCATCGGCGCGTGGGAGCAGGAAGATGTCGCCTCTCTTCAGGTCGTAGACGCACGAGTACTTCGTGGCATAGGTGCCCTGCTGCATGCAGGCCTTCAGGATACTGAACCCACCTGCTGCGCTGATCTCCGGGGCCTCTGCGAGCAGACGGTCGAGCGTACGACCCCCATAGCCAAAGCCGCGGCATCTGTCCAGCCTGTCCACCTGCAGCCTGCCATCCCTGGCCCCAATGATCACGGAGGCGCCGGTCCGGTCTGCGACCAGTATCTTTGCATACGAGAAGCTGGGCTCTCCATGGCGCCGGTAGAAGGTGGCCGCCTCTTCAACTGTGGCGCAGCCTTCCAGCATCCGCTGACTCGGGTTCCCTCGGGCGGTTGCCAGATTCGGGTCCTGCCCCCACATCTCCTGGTACCCTGCCACCCAGTCGAACGCCAGACCTTCGGTGTTCAGCCCGCCCTGGGCCCAGCCGTTGTCAAACCCGACGTAGGCACACCCATAGTAGTCCTTGCCTGCAGGGACAAACCAGATCCGGGTCTTTGGATTAGACCAGTCCTCATTGTTGCAGAACAGGGTCTGATTGGCGTCTGTGAGCACGAGGATGGTGCAGGCCTGAATCGGCGAAGGTGCACAGCACCAGGCCGCCAGCACCCACTGCAGCCCAACTGCAAGGCTGGCCCAAGACGAGTAGCGATGTGACTGTGCCGTCATTGTTCCCTTCTCACCTTCCTACCTTCTTATCTTCTTATCCTCTCCCCCACCCGCTCCAGCCTTATCCGTAGCCCAAAGATCCCAGAGGGGTCCAGTTCGATGGCATCGTCGGTACGCCTGCCAAGCAGGCCCGCCTGGGACAGCGAGGCTGCCGCCTTGTCCAGAGACTCGACCTCCAAGACGATGGATTCGATCTCATTTTCTTGACCTGGAACGAATCGGAGGACCGGGCCATTGCCTACGGTCCAGGTGTCGCCCCTGTGTTCTGCCGGTGCCAAGAAGCCCTGCCAATGGGCCAGGTTCTCCTTTGCAGGGTATCTGATCCTGATCTCTGCGATCCGCTTTACGCCCAGAGGCCCGCCCTGAGCCTGCTGCAGAGAAGATGCCACGAAGTTGAGGTTGGCGTGGTCGTTCGGGTCCTGGATCTCCCAGAGGCTGACCGCCAGCCTTCTCCCAATCAACAGGCCGTCCGTGGCATAGACGAAGCTCGGCCCCCAGCCCTTGATAAGACTTGAGTGGCTGATGGTCCTGCGGTCCAGCTCTGTGGCTGCATCGGCGATGGGCATCGCGCAGGCGAAGGTGAGGCCGTGGAATCTTGCAGGCTGGTCGGGGCTGAAGGCTGGGTCGCTCGGGTATGGGCCGCAGGGCTCAATGTAGCAGTTGCCTGCCGAGAAGCCTGCATAGAGCGTCTTGCCCTGGTCCGTGGGTTTGCTCACTTCGCCGTAGAGCAGTGGCAGCCTCACGACGTCGCGGAAGAAGAGGAACACCGCGTCGAACGTGGCGTGGTCCTTGACGTGTACGGAGACCACGTGAAGCTGGGAGACCAAGGGCGCCGGCGCGGCGGCACCGACACACGCTCCGCAACAGAACAGCCCCGCAACGATGGGCCTCAGCACCTGCCGCATAGGATCCCTAGCCCGCATTTCTCACAAGTCTTTGGTTCTGAGCGGTCCGGTTGTCCGGCTGCTGCGTTCTCGGCCCCGTTTGTCCTCAGCGTACCGCACTGGGTACGCCTCCGGGCCACCGGGACCTGCGGCCTTGCATCCGGCCAACCTGCCGCGCTCAGAACAGTCTGTCATAGATGCATCGGCCTTCCAGCCGGCCCAACTCAGGTTCATAGCCTCGCTTCTGCATCGAACGTCCAAAGCCTCGTGAGAAATCCGGGCTAGTTCGAGTAGATGGCCGAAGAGCGGCCTGCCAGGCTCAGCCGCACGACGCCACTGGCAGGCGCAATCCTGCCCCTGGCGCCCAGACGGGCCTGCAAGGAGCGGCCTGAGGCCAGGCCTATGTCCTCTGCAGCCAGTTCCAGATCCGCGGCCTGCTTGCCGTTATTGATGACGATCAATGCCTTGCGGGGGCCTACCGTGCGGACTGCAGCCCAGGTCTCTGCTGAGACGTGAATGACCTTGAGGTCGCCCCTGCGGAGCGGCTCCAGCTCTTTGCGGATATCGAGCAGCCTCTGGACGTGGTTGTAGACCTCGGCCTGCTCGGCTGTGCGGGTCCTATCGGAGAAGGCATTCTGTGGGTCACCGGGGAACCCGCCCGGGAAGTCCCGCCTGTTGTCAGGGTCACCGCCTCCGGTCATGCCGATCTCGTCGCCGTAGTAGATCAGCGGTGTACCGCGGACAGTCAGCAGGAAGGTGTACGCCTGTTTCAGGCCGGTCAGGTCTGCGCCCTGCTCATTGAGAAACCTGGGCATGTCATGGAGCCCGAAGAAGGTCACGAGCACGCGGGGATTGGCGTAGTGGGCGTCTGCAGCCAGCACCTCGGATAGGCGAGTCATGGACTGGCCCTTGGCGAAGACGTCGCGTATGGCGTAGCACAGCGGGAAGTCGAAGAGGGTATCCACGCCCGTGTCCACGCCGTCGAAGGCCTTGAATCCAGCCTGGAAGAACGAGACGAGTTTGGGATTGCCGTCCCACATCTCACCCAGGATGGTCAGACGCGGATGCTCCCGCTTGAGGGCTGCGGTCCAGCGAGACCAGTAGGTCCGTGGCACATAGGGCAGGGTGTCCTGGCGAACCGCGTCCAAGCCGGTCTGATCGATCCACCAGAGGGAGTTCTGGATCAGGTAGGTGGCGGTCTCAGGGTCGTTCTGGTTGAGGTCGGGCAGGACATTGATGAACCAGCCCTCCAACGTGGACTTTAGCTTGTCCTGCGGCGGATTCGGCTCCGCGAGGGTCCAGGTCTGCCAGGAGTTGTCCAGATGGTCGTCGACGGTACCGTTGTACCAGGTGGTTGTGGGCGAGGAGAGGGTCCAGCGATGATAGGGTCCGGTGTGGTTGGCCACCTGGTCCTGCACGATCTTGAGACCACGGACATGTGCTGTCTCCACCAGCCTGCGAAGGTCGGCCATGTCTCCAAAGTGCTCTTCCACGGCGTAGAGGTCCACTGCCCCATACCCATGGTAGTCGGTGGAGGGCGAGCCACCCGCCGAACGCCGGTTGGAGGCTGTGTATTTCTCCATCTGATTCAGGTGGTTCACGTTGTCATACCAGGGCGTCAGCCAGAGGGCCGTGACGCCGAGCCGCTCCAGATAGGAGATGCGTTGGATCGCGCCCGCCAGGTCGCCACCGTGGTAGTGACGCGGCTTTGAGCGGTCGAGCAGGCCCGGTGACACTGCAGGATCGTCGTTGGCCGCGTCGCCGTCCGTGAACCGGTCCGGCATGGCGAGGTAGATCACGTCGTCCGGACTGAAGCCCTGGAAGCGGCCCTTGGGCCGGAGACGCTGCAGCAGCTCAAAAGACACCTGTGCAGGGCCTGACGGCGTCGTCAACGTCAACTGCCGGAGCCCGCACTTGGCCTCGGGCGAAAGGGTCAGGTCCACGAACGCCCACTTTCCGTCGGCTGAGACCTTGACCTGGCCTGCAGTGATCCCCTGGCTGGAGGCCAGCGTCGCACCGGTCAGGTCCTGGCCCTGGATGAGCACGCGGACCGGATTCCAGGAATGGCCTACCCACCAGTTGGGTGGCTCGACCTTCTCGACTATGGCCGCTGCAGACAGCACGGCTGCAAGGGTCAAGATAACGACAGCACTGGCTAGTGACGTCTGGGCCAAGGACTTCATGACTTGCCTCCAGTTGCAGGGACCTCGACGGCCGGCCGGGCAAGCGGCACCCGTAGCGTCAGGATCGCAGCCAGGATCATGAACCCGCCGCCTGCCATCACTGCGTACACGAGGTTGCCTCCGAGCAGGTGCTTGACGAGCGGGCCGAACGTCAGCGCAGCCAGGATCTCGGGCAGGACGATGAAGAAATTGAAGATCCCCATGTATACGCCCATCCGCTCAGGCGGGAGCGAGCCCGCAAGGATCGCGTACGGCATGGACAGGATCGAGGCCCAGGCAATGCCGCCCAGTGCGAGCGCACCTAAAAGCAGGGTCTTCTGGGCCTCACCGTGGATGAAACCCACAGCAAGCAGCCCTATGCCGCCCAGCACGAGGCATAGACCATGGATCCGGCGGCGGTCGCATCTCCTGGCTGCAGCCATCAGGGCGAACGCAGCCAGGAACGTCACACCGTCCTTGACTGCGTAGCACACGCCTGCCCATTCGGCGCCCCTCTTGAACAGATCTGCCGAGGGGTCATTCGAGCCGAAGATCGCAGGCACTGCGTTCGAGAAGTGCAGCCACATGCAGAACAGGCCCAGCCACGTGAAGAACTGGACCACGGCCAGCCGCCTCATGGTCACGGGCATCTTGGCCAAGGCATCCGGAATCTCGGCGAGCAGATGTGCGAAACCGGTCCGCTCTGCCTTCTTGCGGCGAAAGGCCTCCATGTCCGCAGGCGGATACTCTCCCGTCGAAAAGATGGTCCACAGTACCGCGCCAAAGAACGCCGCTGCGCCGACGTAGAAGGAGATCCTCACGTTCGGCGGGATCGCACTGCCGCTGCCCGTGTCACTGCTGACGTGAAACCACGTGCGGAGGACCCAGGGAAGCAGGCCCGCAATGACCGCGCCGACGCCGATGAAGAAGCTCTGCATCGCGAAGCCCGTCCCCCGCTGTTCCTCCGGCAGCTTGTCGGCGACAAAGGCCCTGAAGGGCTCCATGGAGATGTTGATCGATGCATCCAGCACCCACAGCAGGCCTGCGGCCATCCAGAGGGTGCTGGAGTTGGGCATGGCGATCAGGGCCAGGGAGCTGAGGATCGCGCCGATCAGGAAATAGGGCCTCCGCCGGCCGAGCGGTCCCCACGTCCGGTCGCTCATGGCGCCGATGATGGGCTGCACGATGAAGCCGGTCAGTGGCGCAGCCAGCCAAAGCAGCGGGATCTGATCGTCCGACGCGCCCAGGTATTTGTAGATCGGGCTCATGTTGGCCATCTGCAGGCCCCAGCCGAACTGGATACCCAAGAAACCGAAACTCATGTTCCAGATCTGGCACGATGACAGACGCAGTTTGTCCATGGTAGTTCTCACACTGGCCCTTGGCCCCGGTTGCGTCCCGAGGCCTCGACCAGTTCAGTGATGGCTCGATTGAGCTCGTCCGCATCGAGCAACGCCTCGATCGTCAGGTGCATGCGGTATCGCCAGTAGTAGCGAGGGATGGCAGGCACGTTGATCCGCTCCTCGCCGGCTACAGGGTGCCTGAGCTGGCCATCGATGCCCAGCCAATCCTGCAGAGGCAGGATACACCACATCGATGCAGCGGCCAGGTTCTGCTCCACGATGAACCTGCAGGTCTGCGGCGAGCACTCGCTGGGAGCCTCGCCTGTGTGGCCCATGACCTCGGTCCAGAGGTACTGGCGGATCTCCGGCTCCTCCTCCCACCAGCCGCGGAGGGTGGACATATCATGCGTCGAGGTCGTGCACACAGAGAGGTACGGGTATTGGCCGGGATCTGCCAGACGCTCGCCCATCTGCTTGGGCCATCGCTGGACCTCCAGGCTGAGGATGCCCAGCCGCTTGAGCACGAGGGGCACAGACTCGGCCACCATGCCCAGGTCCTCGCCGCAGATCAACATCCGCGAGGCATCCATGAGCACGGGCAGCTTCTTCATGGCCTCCTGCGCCCAGAATCGCGTGTGCCTGCGGTGGTAGAAGTCGTCGTGCAGATACCGCAGGGCCGTCTGGTCGTGATCGGGCAGGTCCTTGAACAGGGCCGTATCGGTCAGGTTGATCCGCGGGTGGAACCGATCCGGCTGGTCCGGATCACACAGGAACAAGACCTCGAGCCCGAGCCGCGTCACCCCCTCTTCGAGGGCCTTGGCCTCTGACTCCGTACAGGCCTCGCGATACCACCTCTGCCGGGCCTCTGCGTCAGCGAACTCAGGCCGAAGCCTGCACAGACCCTGATCATCGCCCTCGATCAGATTGAGTCTCACCTTCTTTGCAGCCGGCTCTCCGAAGAACTCCACCAGCCTCGCCTCAGCCACCGTGGCTTCGGTGAACGCGCCGGGGTCCCGGCTGAATCCGGCCTGCCGGATCTCTGCCCGGGTCAGCGGCAGGGTCGGGCTGTAGTGGCCCATGATCCCTTCCCTGTACCGGCCCGGGATCTCCCAGATGCGAAAGAAGCCCAGGATGTGGTCGATCCGCAGGGCGTCGAACACGCTCGACATCCTCTGGAACCGCCGCATCCACCAGGCGTAGCCGTCCGCCTCCATGCGGGGCCAGTTGTAGGTCGGAAAACCCCAGTTTTGGCCCAGTGCGGCAAAGGCGTCAGGCGGTGCGCCCGTCTGGCGGTCCATGCGGAACAGGTCCGGCTCGGTCCAGGCCTCGACGCTGGAGCGATCGATGCCGATAGGCAGGTCGCCCTTGAAGGCCACGCCCAGGGCGTGACCTGCGGCCAGGGCTGAGCTGAGCTGACGATCCAGGTGGAACTGCACCCAGCAGTAAAACATCACCTCGCGGTACTCCGGGCTTCCGCTGGTGAACCAGGCCTTGACCTGCTCTGCGGGATACTTCGCGTGCTCGCCCCACTGCGTGAAGTCCGCAGTGCCGTGCAGGTCCCGCAGCCGGCAGAACGCGGCGTAGGGCACCAGCCAATGGGCCTGCTCGCGGACGTATTTCCGCAGCGGCCTGCCCGCGAGCGCGGTCTTGGCCACCTTGTGGAACAGACGCCGCAGGGCGCAGAGCTTCTCCTTGAGCACCGCCTCGTAGTCCACCTGGGGCAGGCGGTTCAGCTCATCACGCCGCTTGGCGTATCCCCTGGGCAGGGCTGCCTTGCAGTCCTTGAACAACCGCGAGAGGTTGAGGTAGATCGGGTGCAGGGCGGCAGCCGAGATCGCCTTGTAAGGGTAAGAATCCTTCCAGGTGAAGTCCGACGAGGTGTCGTTGATCGGCAGCAATTGGACGAGGTGCAGGCTGCACCGCGCCGCCCATCGGGCCAGCGCCTCCAGATCCGAGAACTCGCCGATCCCGTACCCGCTGTCGCTTCGCAGAGAGAACACCGGGACCGCCACGCCCGCACCTCGCCAAGGCCTTGCATGTCCGAACTGCTCGTAGTTGACCACCAGGACGTTGACGCCGCCCGGCGTGCCGTGGAAGCAGCGGTTCTCTCCCTCTTCAAACTGGACCAGACGCTCAGATCGATCATCCCACAGCCCGAACTTGAACTCCATGGGGTGACGGAAGTCCTCTGCCGGAAGATCCAGCTCCCAGAGCGGATAGCGGCTGGCGGACATGACCCTCGCCCGGCCCGGCTCCCAACCGCCCAGCAGCGGATGGCTGCCGCAGACGCACAGGCGATGGCCTGCGGTGACGCGGGGCGCCCTGATCGTGATCCGCAGGCGGCGCGTCCCGGTCGCTTGCACCTTTGCAGGTCTGGCAGCAGCAGGATTGAAGATCACGCCCGCAAAGGCCTGGCGCAGGAGTGCGCCCTCGGGGAGTTCAGAGCCAAGCCAGTGGTCCCAGACAGACTGTGGGTCACCGACCACCTCGACCCGCCGCCAGGCTGCCTCTCGCCGGGTGTTGCCCTCGTGGTCCCTGAACTCATACCGGTACTCGAGGACAGAACCGGGTGTGAGCCTGTCCAACTGGAGGGTCCAGAATCCCTCGCCTGCGTACTGCATCGGCCAGGTCTGGCGTCCCACGCCACCCTGGTCCGGATCGGCGGTCAGCCGTTCCAGGAACAGGTTCTCTCCCCATTGTGTCAGGTAGTGGATCCTGAAGGTCAAAGTTGCCATATCGCTCGCCGCTAGGTCACTCCAGTTCGAAGTAGTATGCAGTCAGCGGAGTCAAGGCCGGCAGATCGAGGCCCTGGCTGCGGAGCACGGACGCGGTGGTCTTCACATTGAGGGGCTGGGCCAGGGCCAGTCGGTCTTTGAACCGCAGGCTGCCATTTCCCTTAGCAGCGCCCAGTGCGGCGACCGCCTCAGGTGAGAAGGTGATCCTGACGCCCGTCAGCGTCTGGCGGCTGTGGAGATTGGCCACGACCAGAAACCGCTGGCTCCCTGCCGCATCGTACCTCAGGAAGGCATAGAGCCAGTGCCCGCTGCTGTCTTCTCCGGCGAGCCGACCGAAGCGCGGGTTGTCCTTGTTCACGGGGTTGAGGCCCATGAACTCACCCCGCCGGAATGCCGGCCCGTTGATGAGACCGAGCAGATGGCCGTACCACAGCCGCAGGTCCTTCTGCTCAGACGAGAGCCGGCCCCCATCGTAGCGATGGCCGTTCACCCACTTGGCCACCTCGGGCATGCACCAGTAGTCAAAGATGCTCGTGCGGCTGTCGTCCCCGCCAAATCCCTCTACGCCCAGCGCAGGCTCGCCGACCTCCTGACCGTTGTACACCAGGACAGGTCCGCGGCCCACGCCGAACAGGATCGCGGCCACGGGCCTGCCCACGCCAGCACCGAGGCCGCCCCACTGCTTGGGACTCGCCAACCGGACCTCGTCGTGGTTCTCAGCATACCGGATCGACCTGTGCAACGGGGCGACCGCACCTAACACGGAATCGAGGTCGTTCGCCCACTTGGCGCCCTCGTACACGTCCTTGAGGACCGTGTAGCTCTGGTGGTCATAGATCGCATCGAAGCCCGCGTCCACCAGGGCGGTCAGGACGTTGCCGTCCGTCAGCTTGCTGGGATCGTTGTCATACGCCTCTGCCACGAAGAGCACGGCGCCGGCCCTCTGGTGGGCCCTGGCGATCGCCCATCGCCAAAACTCCATGGGTATCCAGTGCGCCATGTCGCAGCGGAATCCATCCACGCCCAGGGATTGCCAATGTGCCAGCACTGCATCCATCTTGGTCCACGTGTCTGGGATCGGCTTGCCGGGCTGCTCTGCAGTTGGGTATTCCTTGGGGCCGTTTCTGCCCTTCGTGAAGTCGAATCCGTAGTTGAGCTTCACGGTCTCGTACCAGTCCCCCAGGTTCGGCGTCCACGACACCACGTTGTTGCCCGTGACCCTGCCATGCTCCCGCTCGCCATCGAAGAGTCCGTCGCAGCCGCCAAGGACCTGGCAGGTGGGACTGACGGCCCTTCCATCCTTCACTGTCGGCAGTCGCAGCGGCGGCTGACCCTGAAGGTAGTAGAAGTTGTTGGCAGGTGAGAAGAACTGGGTGCGGTCATCATGATCGCCGAAGCTGAGCTCGGGCTTGACCACGGACCTGTGGCTCCGGGCCACGTGGTTGGGGACGCAGTCTATGATGACCTTGAGGCCCTGGCTATGGATGCGATCCACCATCACGCGGAACTCCTCGAGACGATGGCTGGGGTCATCCGCATAGTCAGGACACACGTCGAAGTAGTCACGGATCGCAAAGGGCGACCCCGCGATCCCCTTGAGCAGATCGGGGTCGTCACTGGGTAGGCCGATGCTCGAGTAATCTGTGGCGGTGGCCTGGCGGAGCACGCCCAGCAGCCAGATGTGGGTGACGCCGAGATCCCGCAGTGCAGTCAAGGCACGATCGTCGAGTTGGCTGAACTTGCCTACGCCGTTCTCTGGCAGCGTGCCATTGGGCTTGCGGGTCTCGTTGACGTTGCTGAATTGGCGGAGGAAGAGCTGGTAGATCCGGCATCGTGGCTGCATGCTGTCCATAGGCGCTGCCCCCGCCCACCCTGTATGGATGGCAAGACAGGTCATCATCGTCAGTACAATACCCGCAAGCGGGTACACCGTAACTCTGGACGCGGCCATATTCCTCACCATGTCTGCGCACGCGCTCGGCATGCAGGTCAACCATCCCCTACTCCGCGGCCATTATGGCCCCGGCCTTGGGACAAGTCAATTGGCGTGTGGCCAGGCATGGGTACGGGAGGGGGAGAGACTGAGAACGCAAGAAGGTCAGAAGGCGAGAAGGTGGGAAGGTGGGAAGGTGGGAAGGTGGGAACACGAGAAGCTGCAGGCGCACTGCTGTCTGCTGACAGCGGACAGCCGACTGTGCCATGGGGTGGCACAGTCGCACAGACTACCAGTCAAACCCAAGGCCCACGCCGAAGTTCCAACTGTTGTAGTTGTCTGCGATGTCGTAGCTGACGTAGCCGTTCAGGGACGTGTGGCCCTTGCGCATGGACAGGCCTCCACCCACGGTCTGGTAGCCGTCAACCGCAACGTCCTTGAGAAACCGGGTATCCATGGCAAACCCATTGACGTGCAGCCATTTTGCCGAGCCTACCGGGGTGTCCAGCATGACGGCGTTCTTGACCACCTGCTGATTGATCTCCGGATCGATCTCCACCTCTTCGATCTTCAGCTTCACGCTGTCGTAGTACGAGAACTGACTTGCCACCACGAGCTGGACGTCCTGATTGAGCATGAATTCAAAGCGGTTGGCGATTCCGAAGTGATCCAGCAGGCCACCGCTCGCGCCGTCGTAGGTCCCCAGTCCATGGAGCCCGGCAAAGGGCGTCACCTGCCAGCCGAATCGATCATTCTCGCCCCGTGATGCAAGGCGAATGCCAAGTCCTAAGTCCATACCGCCGCCATAGATGGCGGTTCCCTCTTCATTCATGTACGAACCACTCAGGTTGCCGATCAGGGACACCTGCCTGCTGAAGTCCAGCCACCACGGGACGTTGAATCCATACTGCGAGCTGTCGATGCTGCCTACAGGCGTGTCCGCAGTCGATCGCTTGGCGTCCGCCCACAAGCCCAGGTACGAACCCTTGGTGCTTCCCCTCATGGCAGGCGTCGCGGGATAGAGGCCGAACGTGCTGAATGCCCGGTCTGCCATCCTCGCAGTCGCAGCAGAGGGGTTTCCATCCAGGATCGCCGCAGTAGATTCCTTGGCTGCTGCCTTCATGAGGGCTGCCACCTCACGGCCACCCTCTTTGAGCAGCCAGTCCTCCAACTGCTGCTCCAGATCATCGCGGTCAGTGCCCGTAAACGTCCGATTGAGGCCGGTCAGAGGCGAGGTCACGGTCAACTGGGTCTCGCCCTGGACCTGGACTGACACCGCGCCAGGGATGCCAAAATAGGTAAGACTGCCCGTGAAGTCCTGGCCCACGAGGGCGCAAAGGCATCCTGGTTCTTGGTCAGTGCCTCCACCAGGTCTGGAAGCGAGCTGGCGGACTGGCTGATCGTCCCACCGCCGTAGGTGACCTCCACACCAAACAGGTCTGCTGCACTGCCTACTGCAGGGATGCCCATGATAATGAGAAAGGTGACTGCGGTTCTCAGTGACATCCGTTTCTTTGTGGTGTCCATTGGCGATCCTTCCTTCAGTTAGTACTGCCAGATGGTCTCTGCGCGCATCTTCAGAGACTCATCGCACATTTCTACAAGGCCTCCCCATGTTCTGATTGGTCTTATCGTTCCCCATAGGTCGCTTTCTTGAACAATTCAGGTAATAGACCCCAGTGGCAGCGGGGCAGACTGGGCGATCCCGGGATCTTTGCGCGACTTTGTGATATCCTGACCGATAAAGGCCTAACATTCAGCACTGATTGTCTCAGCACACCAGTCCTTGAGCCAGAATGGGATACCCATACCCCCAAGCTCAGGGTGGTGAATCGAAACCAGCTCCGTCGGGCGTCCGAGAGACTGGTCTTTCTGGATGAAGACCCCGTCTCTCCAGGCACGTGGGGCGTGTTGTACTCCCAGGAGGCGTGGTTCGACTCACCGCCGAAGCTGCACGCCAAAGGCACGACCTTCGGCTTCGCGGACGGTCACAGCGAGTACTGGAAGTGGGCCGATCCCCGCACCGAGAAGACGACCTGGGACAACCGCAACCAGGTCCAGGCAGGCAATGTGGACCTGCACAGGGTCCAGAGGGGCGTGTGGGGTCAGTTGGGGTATGTGCCCGGTCCATAGGTGCCACGAAGCGGCAGGCGAGGGAAGAGGCAGGCGGATAGTGAGAAGGGTATGGGGGAGGAGGGAGCCGAGCGAGGCCCGCTCAGCAGAGGTGCACTATCCCTGTCTCATCGCCTTGACGTCCTTGTTGATCTCCGTCCACGCGGCCAGGATGGGACCGGGCTTGGCCGCATAGGCGGCTGCAGCGAAAGCCAGCAGATCCGCGGTCAGGTCGATGAAGTCTGCGATTTCCTTGATTGCCTTGATCTGGGCTTCTGCAGTGCGAACAAGACCCATCAGGGTCTTCTGAGGCAAGGCCAGATCCTTGACCACGCAGTTCAGGGCATCGACATGCAGGGCGTTGGCCCGCTGCCGCAGGGCTGATTCGTCCTGGAAGAGCGTCTGGGCAGTGATCTGGTTCATCTCCTTCTTGGCGATGGCCTTCATGATGCGGTTATGGATGGAGTCAGCGCACCGCGTCAGGCCCTCTGCCAAGGATTCCACTTGCCTGGGACTAGCCAGCGCCATATGTCACTCCCCGGTCCTGCGTCTCCAACTATGGGCGGCGGATCACCTGCAGGCTGTCGTTGACGGTCTCGATGTCCTTCGCGAGCTTGAGGACCGTTGACGCCACCTGCTCGCTGGACAGGTCGTCGAGGTGCTCATAAAGCTGCCTGTGGCCCTCGGCGATGGCCGCAAGGCCCTTCTCGGTGTCCGCGTATTTCTGATCCTGCATTCGATACTCTGCAGCCTTCGACTGTGCGTGGCTGGTTGCCAGCGCGGCAAGGAGTCTCTCCTTCGGGCTGTCCGCATAGGGAATCTCCACCTCCAGGAAGCCCAGCACGGTCTTCTTCTCATTCTCATGGGTTTCTCTATAGAGGCGGACCAGTGTGACCATCCTCTCGATCGTGATCTGCAGGGGCGGATCACCCTCTCTGATCATCCGGCGGACTGCGTGTTGTTGGGCCGCTGAGGTGATCTGCGAGGAGACGACCTTCACAAGGTTGGAGACAGCGTCGACCTGGGCCTTCTCGATACCCAGGTCCGGCCAGGCCTTGATCCCAGTCGCCATTGCACCCACGCCCTTAGAGAGGTCAAAGGTGTCATCGCCTGCCAGCCTGGCCAGGGTCTTCATATACGAAGAGACGGTCTGGTGTATCCTGACCAGGTCCTCATAGGCAGCCCTGCGCCTCTTGTCATTCTCCCTCGCAAGCCGATCCGCCTCGCCTGTCAGGTACGGCCGCTCCCTCTCGTAGGTATCCCGGAACCGGGCCGTCAGCTCCGTGTATCCTGCAAGCCTGGCAGACTGTCCCCCGAACTCCCGAACTGCTTTGAGGTCCGTACACCCCGCCAGGCCCAGCACCAGAATGAGGCAACACGATGCTGCCGTCCTACTCCTCATGGTGGCTGTCGTTGTTGTTGCTCGTGTGAGCATGGGGTCACGGATTCCGATGCAGTGAAAGACTGGCAGACATCGCCAAACCCATGTCACGCCGCCGGCCATCTCTTCCCTTCTCTACCTCAGCTCAATCCAGTACCATGAGCGAATGTCCTGACCGTGGCCCCTTGTGAAGACTCGAGGATACCCTTGAGCGCCACGTAGGCACTGATCCACTCCGCTGGGATCAACTTGACCAGCTTGTCAGTATAGGTGTTGGTCTGTGAGATCTTCCTTGGCATTTGAAGGCCCTCGGATGTGCTCCGCACCGCGATAAGGGTAGGACAACCGGGAGTGTGGCAATCGCCCTACCCATCCGGATACCGTCTGCAGTCAGTTGGGACTACACAACAGCCAATGACCAATAGGATCGTCATCCCCCTGTGACTTGAGCAGGTGACAGGTTCCCGCCATGTCTCGATTCTGGCGTGGCAGACCGGCCTATAGGAGTCCCATGTACTTTGCGCCGCAGCGGTGGCACACCGCCAGCGGTTGTTGCCGCCTGTAGCTACGGAATCGCTCCGCCTTTGGACTCCGCCACAGCTCAGCCAAGGTCGCCTCTCGCACGTTGCCGATCGCATAGTCTGGAAAATCCACGCAGAAGTTGACCGTACCATCCGGCTGAACGTCCAGCAGGGTCTCTACGCTGGCGCATGCTGAAGAGCCCACCTGTGCCACGGGATCAGTGAACCAGGTGCGATACTCCTCTTCGGAAAGGGGCATGTAGGGGAAGCTGTAGAGCCCGTCCAGGCTGGCCAGGTACTGTCTGTGTTGCCTCTGGAACTCCTGCCAGTCGACGCCCGACGTCTCATGGTGAAAGCCTCGCCATGTGAAGCCCGCGCAGCCCAGGTGGTCATGCAGTTCCCGCTCGTACTGCTGGCCGACTGCTGCCGGCACATAGTAGTAAGGCACGATGCAGATGGTGCCCACGCCCAACTGGCGTGCCACATCCGGCATGGCGCCCAGGCCTGCCACCGAATAGGGACTGATGGTGAAGTTGAGCGACCGACTCACGGCCTGCTGTGGGCCGGGGTCCAACCTGGAAAGCTCGGCCAGACCCGCCTGCAGCCGCTTGAAACAACCAGGCACACCACGGACCTGATCGTGGATCTCCTCAGGGCCATCGACTGACACCGTGAGATGGATCCTGCCCAGGCGGACCAGGTCAGCGGCATACTGCTCGAGAAGCGTACCATTGGTGTCAATCGATACGGGCAGCCCGCGGCTGTTGATATACCTCAGCAGGTCCATCATGCCTGGAAACAGAAACGGCTCGCCACCGCGGATGAGCAGCCAAGGCGCCTGGTGGCTGGCCAGCTCATCTACCAGCCGCTGCCAGTCCGCCAAGCCCAGCTCATGCCTGAGCCGGGCCTTGCGACCGTGCATGTACCCTTCCTGACTCCACTGGCCGCACATCTGGCAGTGCAGGTTGCAGACATTCGTGATCGTGAACGAGACCTTCGTAGGGAAGCTCACGGTATCCGTCATTCGAAGTCCTTTGCCTCAGCAGTCCGCTGTGAGCTGTGAGCTGTGCGTTCTGTGCAAGGAGAGAAGTCCAGCTCGCAACCGAGCTATCAGCCATCAGCTTTCAGCCGGAGAAAGCCGGTAGGACGGTAAGGCAGTGGGACAGTTGGATTAGCCGGCCCGCAGGGCCGGCTAGCCCATCTGGCCCACGATCACGACGTAGTTCTTGCCGTACTTCTTCGCACACTTCGGGCAGGTCGTGTACCACATGTACCACTTCTTCACGTCCAGGCCCTTGGCCTTGACGAATGCCTCGTAGTCCTTGCACCACTTGCCCGTGTCTTTGAAGGGTCCCTCATAGACCTTGCTGAAGAACCGTCCGGACAGGGTCGTGTTCTCCGTGCCCGGCACGTCCTTGTCCACAGCGACGTACAGGTCCATGTTCCATTTCGAGGTATGGTCTGAAAGCCCCATCCAATCCTGCGCAGTGGCCCCCGCTCCTGCAATCTTCGCCATCAACCTCGTGATGACCGCCCCGAAGTTCATCGGTATGTAAAAGAACGTACGGACCCTGTCCTTGATGAACCTCTTGTCCTTCCATTCCAGCACCTTCCCATCCCACGGTGCCGGGTCAAACCTGGGACAACACACCTGTTCTTCCATGTCTGCTCTCCTTCGCATGTCCTGTAGTCCGGCCCAGGTTTCGCACCCAATCGCGAGGCGGAACCGCCCTGCCGGGCCAAGAGACGCCCACCACGTTACTCTTTCAACCGCGAGGGGTCAACCACATGCCACAGCTACAACGGCCTGTCCAAAACATGGAATATCGTAAATTGGTCTTGACCAACTTACGATACTATTGAAAATGGTCAGCATGGCTCTCAGACCGCGAATCTACGACAGTATCCTGGCGGACCAGATCGGTTCCAATCGCCAGATGGCCATGGTCTGCGGCCCGCGGCAGGTAGGAAAGACCACCACGTGTCGCAGGTTGGCAAACCCTTGTTCCTCGTAGAGGCCAAGGCCGGCGACGACAAGCTCAGCCCAGCCTTGAAGCACTTCCAGGACCAGGTCAAAGCCCCCTTCGCATTCCAGGTCCTGCTGGACGCCGACTTCGTCAAGGCCGACTGCTTCGCAGCCAAAAACCACCAGCCCCTGCTGGTCCCCGCCCAGACCCTGCTGTCGCAGTTGCTGTAGGCCGTCTCTATGAGACGGCAGGCCGGTCAGACCGCGGGATAAGACGGTGAGACGCTGCAAGCAGAAGAAGAGAGGAACGCAGGAGGCCAAGCACCGACTGTGGACTATCCGCTATCGGTCGTCAGCCAGACGCCCATACAAACTCGGGCCAGTGTGTCTCGCAGATCGGCTACCTTTGATGGCTGACACACAGTGAGGGAAGCACGTGACATCAAAAATTACGCCCTGACCCGTTGCTTCCCCGGCAGAATTGATCCGCCGAGAGCACCTGATACAGAAACGTCCAGATCGTTAGCAGCGGAGTATAGAGCCGTTCACGAAAGCAGACTTGATGCCGCTCCAAAGCTGCTTGGAGCTGCTCCTTGGGCAATAGCTTCACGAAGCACAGGTCCCGATCTTCCACCATTTGCCGCCGATACCGGCGAACCCGATGCACTTGGCTGTCCAGCCGTCCTTGGGTATACTTGTCCATTGCAGACCTCCTTGCTGTTGGATTGCTCTAACAACAATCTCGTCGGCTCGGAGGCCTGCTTCTCTATAGTTCCATCGGTTCATGACTTGCGACCTATGGAAGTGCCATTCAAGGTTGACCCCTTTTTCCCTTGTCCCTGCATGGAGCGGCGATCAATGCCAAGCGATGGGTCCGCCTCATGCACTTCGAGATGCGTCAAGAGGTGGCAGTAGCCGTGTAGAGGGCAAGATGGGCAATGCTGTCCCACAAAACCCGAGGCATAGGAAGGATAGAACCGCAACGATGGAGCATCTGATGAGCTGATGAGCTGTGACAGCACTCTGATGCTGTCGCAACTGACCGGCTAAGGCAGCGGCCATAGCCACCAAAGTCAGTCCACATAATTGGGGTTCTTCAGCCGAATCTACCATTCAGGGCTGACCCTGTTCCTCCCAGCTTCAGGATGCCATGTCTGTAGGCCGTCTACCTACCTGGCCGGCCGGATACTCTCTTCTTGATCTCCTCAATATGGCCTCGCCCTAGGGCTTTCACTTCGCAATCTAGTCCTATGTACTCCCTTATCTGTCGGTCACTAAGGATGCCGCAACAGTCAACCACCGCCAGTGGCCCACCAACCCACTTCACGACATCCCGGGGCTTCAAGTCCAGATAGGGCTTGTGTCGCACGGCCAGTATCAGAGCCTCTGCCTTTCGCAGTGCCTTTCGCAGGTCTCTGGCAATTCTGACCCTCTTGAGGGCGGCTTGATTTTGGAAGAATCGAGACAGAGGGGTGGTTCCATCAGGATCGTCTGCTTCAAGTTCTCTCCATCGCTTGACATAGGGATCATGTATGGCTATCTCTGCACCCATCTCCGCTAGCTTTCGGACCACGACTTCAGAACCGCTATTGCGAGTGTCGGCAACATCTTGCCGATAACTTGCACCACAGACGAGGACGACGGCACCCGCCGTCTGCCGTCCCATGTTCTTCAAGGCATCCCGAGTGAGCGTAGCGACATGGAGTCCCCGCATGTCATTGATGTCGATTGCAGCTGTCGTCATTCTGAAGATGTCGTCCTCAAAGCCCAGAAGGTGCTTGTGTGCCCAATAGCCCAGGGCTCCGTCTTTAGGCAGGCAATAACCTCCAATACCAGGGCCAGGGAATATGATGTTACTGTGTGTATCGCGGCGTCTGATCGCTTCTATCACTTTGATCAGGTCAATGCCATTGCGTTCAGCAAAGAGGCTCCATTCATCCAGAAAGGCCAATATAGTAGCCCTATATGAGTTCTCAATGACCTTCGTCGTCTCCGACTCGATCGGCCGATCCATGACGGTCAGCGCATCCTTCTTCTTCATGTTCAGCACTTCGCGAAGGAAGTTCACTGCTCGCTGCCGAGCTTCGCGGCTGCAGCCAGCACAAACTCGCGGGTAGTCCCGCATCGACGCGACATACTCACGACCTGGCGCCACCCGCTCGGGACTATGCGCCAACAAAGGATCGCTTAAGATACGCCTCCGATTGAAGGCCTTCCTGAGGACAGGCCAAGCCACCATTTCGGTGGTGCCAGGAGGCACCGTCGTCTCAATCAGAGTCAGGCAGTCTGGAGGGATCTTGTTGCCAATCGTTTCAAAGACCGCCCTAAGAGCGTCCATGTCGACGCGTCCTGCCTTGACGTCTCCGACTTTGTCTTTCACATAGTCGCACTGTACAGCAACAACCACGCAGTTGGCAAGATGAAGGCAATCATTGTCGTACGTAGCGACAAGGGTGTTCTTCTCAAGTACGCACCGTCGAACCATTCTGGCCACCGAGGGATCCTCCGCCTTGACCGGAGACTCACCACGATTCAAGACCGGGATCTTCCAGTAACTGCCTCTAGTTAGTCGTTCACAGCCAATGACGAACTTGTTGGACCGTCCGGTGCGCCTATCTACCGAGTCCGCAACAACAGCCGCCAGCACCGTCCCAACGAAACCCAGCCCCATTACGACCACGACCTCGGAGCCATCCGCCCGAGCCTGCTCGGCCAGAGCCCTGACCTTTCCAGCTTCCCTGATACTATGCTCATGCCGAGGCATCCGGAAGTGTTCGCCGATCGGACTATCTGAGACTTCGCACATTGTGTACCCTTCAACAACCTGCTTGGCAACCGATCATCTCTGCTTTCACTCATTTGTTGTGTCCAGACTGGTAACATTGTGGCTGCCGATTGGGTAGCTCATCGGCATAGTCCGGGTCCGACCTCGGGCTCGCAGTAACAGCCCATCTCCATGGAACCCAAACACATCCCCGTAGCGAAACCGGCCGCTCTTCACTCTCACCTCGTCGAGTGTGGCAACATGCAGCACCTGCCGCCAACGCTCCGCTCCGATCGCCGCGAGTCCTCCGTACGGGTTCAGCAAGTCCAACAGGCTCTTCTGGACCAGGAAATGGCTGCCATGATCTGTGGACAGGATCCTGTGGCAGGAGATCAAGCCACTGCCCACACAGGCCAAGGTACCATTGATGTCCACTAGAGGTATGACGTCGTCATAGGTCATGGCATATCGGAATTCCGTCGGGAAGACACCTTCTGTGGGCTCCTCCAGGTCACCATTGTCATAGAGGAAACCCTGTCTTATATTGTCTCCAATCGTGATGGCGTTCAAGGCAAACACAAAGGACAGAGCTCGTCGCATGAGTTCAGGTAGGCCCTCCATCTCAATTTCTCTCATCCCAGCAACGATATCCACTTCTGTTTCCCTGCTTGCATCTGGCCGGGCCAGCCTTTTCCACTCATCTCGGTGGAACGGACTGATCCTATCCAGAAATGTGAAGACAACAAAAGCGCCGTCCCCCGTCTGAACGACGATCCTGGGCTCATCTGGCGGCACGACTGAGGCCCTCCGCAGGATACTGATGGCCTTGGCGATACTAGCGTGAAGATTGAGGGTCAGGAAGAATTGCAGTTCCGGCCGCCGTCTAGTGTATTCCCGGATATCTAGTCCCACCACAATGGCCTTCACGCTCGGGAGAAACTCGAGGTCATTCCGACGAACGGGCGCTGGCCGTTTTGCCACACCCGGGTCTCGGCTGAACACTTCGCAGAGGCCAGGCAACCTCTTTCTGAAGCAGATCTGACAGCCCTGCTCATAGTCTCTCTGCAGGCCATATTGCCACCCTTTGACCTTTTCAACCAGTTCGCGGTGAGTCATGGAGTACCCTCAGGTGTCTGCGATTCACCCCTTTGTAGCTGCGCCTAGTTCGCTATTGAGCCGGGCGAATGCCTTCTCGACAAGCTGCTTGACCATCTCTCCGAGTTTGGCCTGCGATTCTGCCGACATCAGCGATTCGTCCTTGATGGGTATCCGCATCACGTGCCGCACAAGGTCATAGAAGACCTTGGACACCTCTAGGTAGTTCGCGACCTGGGTACGATGGAATGGAAACACGACCTTCTGTGGTATAATCCCTTGGGGAGCGAGCTCTCTCATGACATCTGAGTAGGGTAGCCAATGGAACATGGCGCCCTTGTCGCTTGCGCCGACGAATGGCTCTCCATAGAAGTGCGAGGACACGGGCGCCCCACTTCGCTCCTGAAGCCGCTGCAGTTCATGCTCTTTGGATAGCACCTCTTTCATGACATCAGCGCCAAGGTCTGTGTTGCCTCCCCGGAGGACGCCGAGGTACCATGTCCCAGCCACAGGTATGCCGTAGGACTGCTTCCGGGCTCCCGACAAACCCATGCGTTGCAGGCGTTCCCAGTAGGAGCCGCAGCCGTCGCCAGAGGGCAGGCAGACCAGTTCGATGGATTCTCGGATGTCATACCGCGGCAACAGGTCTTCTACGGTGGTAATCCACTGCCTGGAAAGCAGGGAGACCTGTGAGGGCCACTCGGCAAATGCCTTCTCACCATGGCCCGACTCCAGGAGACGCAGCCAGCCAGGGTTTATCGTCCCGATATCTGAATGCTCATTCCGGACGCCGATCCCTAGCTGCCTTCGCTGGCGCGGCGAAAGAAGTTTGAAGAACATGACCAGAGTCTCTGTGAACCCCTTCATGCATTCCTTGTGAGTCTGGAATCGCAGTGGTACCAGACTCGGCTCCTTGCCAGTCTTGCCGAAGAGCGATTCCCAACCGACATGAGCCAGAAGGAGCTCAAGCAGGAACGACACGACGGATTCTTCATTCGCAGTAGCAAGACCAAACAGATCAATGCGAGGCAGGAGAGCCAGCCATGGATCTACATTGGCCCCCTGTGATGACGTAACTGAAGTCAGCCTCTGGTCAAACCACCCGCCCCTCCAGAACGGAGCCCACACTCTGGTTCGGAAATCTGCAATCTCAGTCCATGTGAACCAGTCTCTATTCTTCGACCCATTGACCTTGCCCATGACATCCAGGTAGTGCTTCGCCACGTCACAGTCCTGGGGATGCCCAAACAGCAGCTCGTACATCGTGTCCCGGATATGCTGATCCTTCTTGTCGTTACCGGGATTGCCTCTGCATCTCCGGAGAAATGTCTCATACTCTATCTTCGTGAGACGTGTCGACCGCATGATGCTGCCCTGCCTGCGTCTTCCGCGCACACCGGACGACAGTGCCCGAAACACGTGCGACAGGAATTGCATCGACAGGCTACAAGCTGCCAGCACTCCCCAGTTGTGCCGCATGGGTACAGCAAACTGCAAGTCAATAGCCCCGTCTTCCCTGTCCTTTCCACCAGGCTTCTGCCGTATGTTGGCACGAGCGGTTGTCAGAGAACGGGTCACATACCTCTTGGCCAACGACTCTTCCAACACCCTTGGATCGTGCCAACTGAGCTCTCGCTTCTTCGGATCGTCTGCGGCCTTGACGTGTACCGGGAGTAGATGTCTTAGCTCGTCCATGCTGAGCTTGTGCAGGACATTGCCCTCCAAGAGACTCTCCAACCATATGCCATCAATTGCCACGATATGGCAGGTGTCACGCGAACCGCTGGAAAGGTTGTTGTAGGCGGAGTTGATTCCGGACCACTCGCGAGGTCCGAGGATGCGCACCTCAACGCCGTCCATGGCTGCCTGCAGATTCTGCTGTGTAGCGTAGACGTCGCGGTAGAGTGCCGTGCCCTTGAGATCGTAGCTCAATTCCACGCGCATCCTGCATCGTTCGGGCTTCCCGATGGATAGCCCTGTATAGCCACGAAAGCTGTCTTCCACGTAGACCCGACTTCGAAACTCCTCGGGTGAGCCTTCGCTGCCAAAGACAACCTCGTGGGGGCGTTTGACTGTAATGGGCCGCCCCGTCGCCTTCAGGAGGTCGATTGTGATAGCCTCCGCTCCATGGAACGGCATGCGCCGGAGTCGCAGGATGTTGTTTGCGGCGCCTGTCCATCTCGAAGTAAAGAGACCTGTGGATGGCACCTCTTCGGCCGTGTCATCTACTAACAGCAGTTCCACATCGTGCCGGGCACACAGCGCCACGACCCCAGAAATGAACACCTTGTGATCCTGAATGAGGGGCCATCTGGCCTGGACCTGCCCCACACGATCGAGCACCGCGCGGTCAATTTTAAGGCAAGATAGGCATTTTGACGACTCACTATCTGTGATGTGGGACTGAAACCTCAGAACGCCAGCGATCCTCTCCATCGCCTCTTCCACTGTAAGCCACGTGAAGTCCGGCACATAAACATAGAGGTAGGGCCCACTTTGCGGACAGCTGCCACCGGGCCATGTCTCTGGCCGATGACTGAGTGGAATCTTGTATAGGCGATGTCGTTCCCGGTGTTCTGCACCAGTCTGTCTGGCCGCCGACTCATGGAGATTCGTCCTTATTTCGTTCCAAGCCGTTTCCAGGTTAGCAGGCTCGACCCCGTCACAGACTGCACGCCGCAGCACGTCATGCCGCCAAATCGTATGCAGGGTCTCTTCGACATCACCCGAGAAGTTAACATACAGGACACTCCTCGGGCGTCCATAGCTCGCTTCGTTGTCGGTCGGGGGACTTCCTTCAGATCCTCCACTTGCAGCTTCTCCCAGTTGGGCCAGTAGATAGTGCAGACTCAGAGGTATCTCGCCGCAACTGCCTTGGGTGACGAGGAGCGTACAGCCGCCCCCTGCAAGTCCGCCTCCCTCACCCTCCCCTGTGTTGCCTCCATCGTTTCCACTCGTCTTCTGTTTTACCTTCTGGGTGAACCTGTCCAACCCATCGATACTGAACCTTATGTCTCGATCGGACCTGCCATCGACGTCTCTGAGATGTATGGCTTCATGAGAAAGGGGAGGCATGATCCATACGCCTGCCTTCTTTCTGGTGAAAATAAGCGATGTGTCTCCCTGACATTCCGAGTCTCTCGTCTTCAATGGGCCGCACTGAATAGGGACTTCGAGGATGTCTTCCGTCTGGTCGGCGGCTCCCCGTATGACAAAGGCGGTCTCTTCATCGAGCGACTTCTGAAATCGCGTCTTGACAAATTGCAGGGTGCGGGTCCTGACCCCGTGAGTCTCCTTGCGGATGCCCAGCCGTATCTGTACGTCTGGCGGAAAGGCCACGCTCGAAGACTCAGGCAGCTCTGCGCTCTCCATCACATACACGAAGACTGGGCGTTCTTGCCCGCCGCCTGACGATTGATCGGAGTCAAAGAAGGCCTGCATCCGAAGTTGCTCCTCAAGCACCGCGGGGGATAGGGCGTCAATGACGACGAGAAAGTCTCTCGTCGTAGACCCGTCCAGTTTGCTGAAGAGTGGGTAGAACTCTGGCAACAGACACCCCATGGCCTGATAGGGCGAGCGAGCAAGACTATACCGATCGACCTTGTCTACGGCGAATGCCGCGTCCGTGAAATCAGCAAAGCCAATCAGTCCCCTGCTCCGAGCATTCCAGGCTCGTTTGAAATCCTCGCTGAAGGTATCGGTTCCTTCTTGCGAGGGCAGTGAAGGATCCTTGTGGCCGTCTTGCCCTCTTAGGACGCCGCCGAGAAACGAGAATTGCACCTCAGGTTTGGTAACCTGGCCAGGCGAAGCCCCATGCCTGGGGAGGTACCGCGATCGTATGGCCTTCCCTTCTTTGCCCACTCCATGAGTCTCGCGCAGACATTCGTCACTCCAATCCCTATCCTCCAGAAAGAACCGAAACGGCCTATAGAGCCTCCTATAGAGGACTTCGGAGGACGTATCTTTGCTGAAGTACAGTACCTTCTTCCCAGCGAAGGCGGCGGCGGCGGCCATCTGCAGAGCGAGTATGGTCTTGCCCACTCCGGGCGGTCCGTAGATTACGATATTGAGTCCATGTGATCTCTCGAAGCGGAACCCTTGCTCCTGCCCGCTGTCATCTATCGCTTGCTCCTGGCAGAGCATCGCCTCCAGACCGGGTATCCTTGGATTGAAGTAGCGAAAGCTACTGTCCGGCTTGTGATTGACCACGTCTTCTGTACCCATGGGCCAGGTCCCTCAGCATACCTTATCTTGTCCAGACAGAAGGACAGCGTGACCTGCTCCAAGAGTCGCAATGACCTCTTGTGACACCGCATGAGCCGGACGACCCAGATACCATAATCAGTTCCGACCATTCCCCCGTCTGACTGTCCCTCTACAATACTCTAAATCATGCATCCCACCAGTCACTATCCAATGCTCGCGGGAATGGCTACGCGATCTGGTCCGTACGGATCGCCCGTATCATCACCCCAGAAGATGTGCTCCCAAGGCAATTGCCACCGCTAGTATTGCCGCCAGTGTGAGGCGGAGACCAATCCTGAAGCACCTATACTTGCGGATGGCAATGCGGGAGTTCACGATGATCTGTTCGGCGTAGTCTCGCTGAAGACCGCTGGGGCCTTTATCCTGCTTTTGTGATGACGTGAACGCCTCCAGGTATCTGTCAGGCGTACTGTATGCTGCTATGTCCCCATAGAAAACGACGTGCATTCCCGACCTCTTATCTGGATTCCGGAGCGATTGAGGGACTTTTTGCTGAGGCCAAAATGCCCACAGGGATGCGACAAGGCCGAGGCCAAACAGTAGTATGCCTAGGAGGAGGAAGGCCGTGTGAACTGCGATGGAGCACGGCCGAGTCCCATCTAAGACCCCAATCAACGCGGACACGACCACACCGTTGAACGCCGCCAGTCCAGCGTTCTTGGTCTCCGCAAACGTCAACCAAGAATTGACATTGTCAAAGACGTCCTTCAGTTCAGTCTCCATACCCATACCAGTTCTCCCGAGATACGAGGCCATTCGAGGAAGCAAGGAGTCAAGTTGTGATTGGTGAGATTCCTGGAATTATCGTGACAGGAGACACAAGCCCTCTCCAATCCGCTCCGTTGCAGCCCTACCCCAGACACGAAACCAACTTGCCCGATGAGAGCCTACGGCCCTGTGACGGCAAGTCGGCCCGGGCGCCACGCCGCGGGTGGGGCTCAGCCGGAATCAACCATCCGCAGTCCAAGACAAGAAATGAAGATACTCCGTCCCTGTCGGGTGCGGGGACAGGGTGAGGATTGGCGTCTGGCTCGTGGTAGCAGACAGACCTTCTCCGCCTGGCTGTTGGCAGCCAATAGGAAGACCTTCCTCGCCCGGTGCCGAGTCACGCAATCAACAGTCAGAGACGACGACCAGCGCGGATATGTGGGGCGGGAGCAGGGTCACAAGGTCGAGTGAGAGCAATCGTGTGAAAGACCTGATCCCGGTGTTGCCGGGTCCCACAATCCGCGCCTGGCGCCAGTCTTGGACAAGGGTGAAGAGTGGAAGGTGAAGGGTGAAGTCTTGGGGCTACAAAACGAGGACTCCGCTACTTCTCCTTTGTCTTCTTCACGATGGTTGTCAGGATGGCGAAATCGAAGGTCCTCTCCCTCAAGTCGTTTCCCACTTCACCCCTCACCCTTCCCGTCTCGGCCTCCGGCCGCGCACACTCCGTCCCCGTCGGGTGCAAGGCGACCCTTGCGAGCGACGGCTGGCTCAGGAAGAGTGGACAGACTCTCTGCGCTGTGCCTGTCGCTCAGCCACAAGCCAGACTATCCTCGCCAGTCCGAGGGACCGGGAGATGACGTGCAGGCGCAGATATCGGACGGGGTCAGCAGGTGAAGTGATTCAAGTGGGGTGAGACACCTGATCCCGGTGTTGCCGGGTCCCGCAATCCGCGCCTGGTGCCAGTCTCAGCCATGAATGACATCCCTCAGGTGTCAACTAGCTTTTCACTTAAACTCGCCAGTATTATTGCCTGGGCCTAGGGACAAAGCAACTCGAAACTGTGAAAAATGTGGCAAGGCCACAGAGGCGGCTGTCAGCTTTCGGCCGTCAGCCCTCAGCCGGAGGTGCCCGCTCAACGCACTGAACGCCTGTGGTTGAGCTGCGGTAAGCGTCGTGCGCAAAGCGGGAAGCAAGGCACGCTGTTCGGGCGCTCGTTGCACTCGCTCTTCGGTACATTGTTGAGGAGCGGTCAATTCGCGGAGGGCGAATGGCGGGTATCACGGAGGGACGCGCTACTGCCTGCACAGCCAAGCCACGAACAGGGGGAGCCATTGGTCTGTGCCGTCCGCCTTTCTGCCCAGGCCGAAGCCGTGGCCGCCTTTGGGGAAGAGGTGCAGCTCGACAGGGACCTTGTGCTCGAAGAGGCGCTGGGCGTAGAGTGTTGATTCCTCGACCTTGCAGGTGTCGTCGTCGCAGGCGTGCACCAGGAATGCTGGAATCGTTCGTGACGCCGTAGGTGCTGAAGCCCATCACTCTAGATTCCCGTCCATCGAGCGAGGTTCTCACCGCCAAACTAGATGGATTTCGCGGAATCGATCGCATTGAAATCTGGACTGCCTGCGAAGTCCTGCGTTGCCTGTTCAACGCACGCGTAGAACGCAGCGGATGGCCCGTTCTTCAGGTCCGCGCACGTGGCTTCCAGAGTCTTGTTCAGCAGAACCTCTCCTGTCTTCGTCTCCACGACGCAGAACGCAAGTCGCGTTCTGTAGGTCCCGGCCTTCTGCGTCCCCTCTCTCTTCATCTCGACCAGCCCGCACTGCAGGGCCAGACGGTGCTGGTCTGCCAACTGCGCACGCGACTGCACCACTTCACTGTGGGACACGAGGGCGGCGGTCACCTTCTTGGCGACCAGTGCTTTTTGGATCGATCGCATCATCCGTTTGGAGTCTGGAGCGATCGCCTCAGGTTTGTCACCGGCACTGTCCACGCTGACCCTCACGATATCATCAAGCCCGGTGGGCGGGGTTATCAACATCGTGGAGGAGGCGCCAAAGCCCTCGCGATCCCGCTGGCTGAGCCTGGTCTCTTCGCGTGAGAAATAGAGTCCGTAGGGCGGCGGAGGCATGATCACGACCGCCGTGTCCTGTTCACTCTCGATGACGATGGTGCGATCAATCCCACCCAATCTCTGGAAGTACAGGTAGTGCGACCCAGTGACTCTATGGTGACCAGAGGGGAGCTTCAGGGCACAGATCTGAAACTGCCGGGGAAGGGTCTGCCAACACCGGGTGTCGGCTTCCGGAGTCATCGCACCCGCCGTCCCCTGCACTACCCCTGCCACCAAGGCAATCCCCAGGCCGGCAAATCCAGGCACGTTGTTGGCCACATCCATCATGGTCTTCCCGGCTTGCAGCGTGGTGGCACGAGAGACCGCCTTGCCCTTCAGGATTGCATCCATGCGACGGCCACCGCGAGTTGTGGCCTGGAAGTCGACGTCGAACGCATCCGCAAGCACCGCGTCCGGGCTCAGCGGATGCCCGTTGAGGTTGAGATCCGGATCTTGAGAAGGGCTTGCGTACTCCCGAAAGACGATCGTCTCGGCGTCGGCGCCGGCCCTCATCTTCGTGACGCATCTACCCCGTGGGACAAGGAACAGGACGTTGTAGTCTCCTGAAAACAGGGGGCCCAATGACTTCACGGCGTCGATGGATTCGGCTTGCTGATCCAATTGGGCCGTCAGAGTCTGAATCTCGGCACTGATCTGTTCGTTGGTGCGCTTCTCTCCCAGGCGCTTTCGCTCTGGGGGCGGCATCTTCAGCATCGCGAGCAAGTCCTGGCGTTTGGAGAACGCCTCTCGTATCTGTGCGGACGTCACACGGACGCTCTTGGCAGCCCCATCCCTGCACGCTCTGAACGCCTCTTCTTCTCCCCGAAGAAGGTGACACTTGGCCTCTATCGCATGCAGCAGCGAGATGTCCGAGTCGAAGAGATTCTCCGACGCATCGGAATCAGCTAGGATTCCCGACTTGCATGCAGCCAGTGCATTGTCGTAGTCCCCCTTGTCCATGAGAACGAGTGCCAACAGCAGGTAGGCCATGGACTGCTCGTAGGGATCCCCGCGATAGATCTTCTCCGCCTCCGCGCCGAATGCGGAAGCGGCTCGCTTCTCCCGTGCCTCACTGTGGTAGGTGGCGAGCAGTGAGTCCGTCTGGCGGAACAACCGCTCGGCCTCGGGATAGTCGCCCTCAGCGAGACTGCACATCCCCCGCTCATTGAGATACAGGATGACGCTCGGGTGTGTCGACTCGGACAGAGCCTTGAACTGGGATTCGGCCTCTGCATAGTGACCTCGCCAGAAGGCGTTCCTCGCCTGGTCGGCCTGGACCTCCATGCCGTTCAGCTCGGCGAGCCAGTCCTTCTCCTTTTCGCGGGCACCGCACGGACCTCCGATGGCCATGCCGGCCAGGAGAAGTGCACACCAGACTGTTGGCCGTCTCGCAAATCGCTTGGTTGCAGCCATCGTATCACAACCCCATCTTGCCCCGGCCTTATTGACGAAACCTGCTACGACTTGGACTTGGGGGCCGGCGGCTGCGACTCCTTGACTAGGAAAGAGACCGCATCGGCCGCGAACTTGTTGGCGCACTTCAGCAACGCCTCTTGAGATAGGGCTGCAGTCGGTGCGTTCCCAATGGACTCTGTTGCGGAGACCACGACGGTCCCCACCTGGGTCTTCTTCTTCGCGCCTTTGTCCGTGACGGTGACCTGTCCTCCTATGATGAACTGGTAGGCGCCCGTTCTTATGCCTACCACCGTCGTGGGGGCATACCATCCCCACTGCGAGATGTTGATGACTGCCTGGAGCTGCCCGTCTTCATTCAGATCCAAGTGCTTCTCCATTTCCGCGCCAAACCTCTGCCGGATCAGCTCCTTGACGGTATCGCCCGCTATTCCCGCCATGGCTGCCTTCATCTTGGTCGCGCGGTCTGCCGTCACCATTGCGCCGATGAGACCGCCCTGGCCGGAGTCTGCCATCTGGGCCTTTGCAGGGCACTTGCCGACCGATACGGAGATCTCACACTTCTTCTCGAAGTAGGTCTTGGGTATGGGAGAAGGGCTGTAGCAGCCGCTCCCAAGAGAACAGATGCTCGCGCACAGGAGGGTCAGTATGCCGAATCTTGCCATGGGGTGGTTCTCCTCAAGTTTAGTGATGGAGCCGGGCGCGACGGTAGCCGCCGGCCATTCTACTTCAGTTCGGACAGCGTGACCTGAAAGTGCGTTCCCTGTTTCACCGGACAGACGACCCTGTAGTCGGTCGTCGACCCTCGGACGAGCATCAGCCTCTGCCAGTTTGTCTCATAGACAGGCGGGCGTCGGTCTTTTCCCAGAGGCCCGTCGTAAAACGCCGTCTTCACGGAGATGGGGAAGTCGCGTCCGCGCAGGTCCCACAGGTGTTGTCCGCCTCTATCGCGCAGGCCGACGCGGACTTCGAGGAGGCCGGCCTCATTGGGCTGCGACCGCTCGTAGACCACCTCGATGTAATCGGACAATGACTTGGTGCCGAGCAGCGTGTACTCGGTGGGTCGAACAAAGACGATCGTGCCTTCCTTGGACAACTGGTTGGGGTCCGCACGGTCGACGTTGTGGACGCTCGCGCACCCCACCAGCAAGCTGAGCGGCAGGAGGACGACCATCGTGCCTGCGTGCCATACATGTCTCATGTTTCTGCCCTCACTTGAGCTCTCAACGATACACGGTCCCGACGCGCGTGGCTCGTTTGGATTCGTAGGCGTCTTCCCAGAGTACCTCGTTGGTCGTCGGACTCACCAACTGGAAGCTCACCAAGACGTAGTCAGATCGAAGAGCACCCTGTGCCGCCTTACTGAGAGCGTTAATTGCCCCCGTCAGAATGTAGTCCGCATTGCCAATTCCCGCACGCATCTTGTTCTCCAGCGAGATCATCTTCTCAAAAATGACAGTTCCATTCGACGCGCTGACGAGTTGGCAGTTGAACCGTTTGGTGACGTTGGGGTTCTCTTTCTTCTCGAACCTCAAGGTCTCCTCCGTGGTGTTCTCCTTGGAATACGTCTGCCCGAAGACCTCCCTCTTCTCCTTGATCTGAAGTTCCATGTCCGTCTTGGCCTCGGCCACCTGCAATGATTCTGCGAGGAACTCGCCGCACAGCACGTAGTCGACATTCAGATCCGCAATGCTCTCATGGGCGTTCATTGCCTTCTGAACCTGTCGGCTGATCTGGTCCGACACGAAGACCGCGCGACCGGCGGCTCGCTCGACAACATGGGCCCGCACCACCGCCAGGAAGCTCTCCGAATTCATCCCCGTGATGTTTGTATTGCGGATGTCCCCAATCGCGAGCCGCACAGGCTGCGCCGACCCGGAGGGCAAGCTCTTGAGCAGATAGGTGGCGAGTTCGTCAGCCGTGGCATCCCATTTGGTTTCCTCCCCCTCCTGCAGGATCTGACGGCGAACGGACTGTGCGTTGTCCTGCATGAAGAACCGAACACGCCCCTGCGACACGCGGTCAAGCTCGACGCGAAGCCGCGTCAGGAATATCTGACTGTCTATCAGGAACCGCGTGTTGTTTCGTACGGGTGCGATTGCGATCCGCGTTACTCCACTGCTGCCTGCGATCTGGGGCGTCGAAAGGAGAGCGCTCGTCATTTGCTGGGCGATCGTGCGAATATCACTACTCTCAAGGAAACTCCCGCCTACGGAGTCCTCTGCGTCGGGATCCAATATCGTCGTGCGCGACGGCTCGTGGACCACCGGAGTCGCGCATCCTGCCACCAACAAGGCACACGCCCACGGGAGAATTGCTCGTACGGTCATCATTGTGGTCGGGACCTCCCAATAGTATTCGAGTCAGTCCGGAACAGGCCGTCTCTGGCCCTGCATACGGCCCATCTGTTGCCTTTCCGGTCCGAACACGCCTTGACTTCTGCCACCCTGTTCGCTGGACAATCTCCCTGCCGCCGATCAGCCCCGTATCGAGCGGGGACCTCACGTCGCCACACGTCGCATTATGGCGGACACAACACAAAATGTAAGCTGTGGAGACTACGTATTTTTCGTCTTTGCGGCAGAAAGGCTGAGTACTCCCGATCGCCTTCCCACCAAAGTCACCACGTCGCCCAGACCTCGAGGCCGTCGGTGCATGGCACCAGATAACAACTGGACATTATGTCTCCCAAATAGAGACCACGTCCCGGTCAGGCGCGGGCAGCGGATGGGGACCGGGGTCTGGCTCTTGAGGAGGGAACAGACACTCTCCGGCCGGCTGTTGGCAGCCAATGAACGAACTTTCCTCACCTAGTGCCGAGCAACTCACAGAGACGACGACCAGCGCGGATATGTGGGGCAGGGTCACAAGGTCGAACGAGAGCAATGGTGTGAAAGACCTGACCCCGGTGTTGCCGGGTCCCGCAGTCCGCACCTGGTGCCAGTCTCAGCCATGAACGACATCCCTCGGCTGTCAATTAGCTTTTCACCTAAACGTGCGAGTATTATTGCCCGGGTGTGAGTGTAGGGCAATCGAAAACTGCGAAAAATGTCGCAAGGTCACAGAACCGGCTGTCAGCTTTCGGCCGTCAGCCCTCAGCCGGAGGTACGCGAAGACTCGAAGTCCTGTTCCTGCTAGAAGCTGATAGCTGATGGCCGCTCGTCGCGATGAAGACCACGAGAATCACGACACCACCAGGCCTCTTTCAGTTTCGCTGCAGCCAGGCCGCGAACAGGGGGAGCCGTTGGTCTGTGCCGTCGGCCTTTCTTCCCAACCCGAAGCCGTGGCCGCCTTTGGGGAAGAGGTGCAGCTCGACGGGGACTTTGTGCTCGAAGAGCCGTTGGGCATAGAGTGTGGATTCCTCGACCTTGCAGGTGTCGTCGTCGTAGGCGTGCACCAGGAAGGCAGGAGGGTGGGACAGTCGGACCGTAGGACGGTAAGACAGTCGGACAGTGAGCGGGGAAGCCGCTACCGGTGTACCTTCTTACCTTCAGAGGTTCTTACCCTCGCGGCCTCAGGTAGGAGGATACGACAGTCGGACGGTAAGACGGTAGGACTGTGGGACCGTAGGACGGTAAGGCAGTCGGACAGTCAAACAGTGGGACAGTCAGACGGTCGGACCGTCGGACTGTGAGCGGCGTAGCCGCTACGGTCTTACAGTGGGCCGCGCAGCGGCCACAGCCCAGCCGCTGCCGGCTCTTGGCTAACCGCTAATCGCTAACCGCTGATGGCTGACCAGCGGGCGCAGCCCGCTAGACGCTCCAGCCTTCCCTGAACGTGGGCTTGACGATGGCGTTGGCCTCTGGGAGGTTGGTCACCTGGCCGGCTGCGCCATCCCACAGGAGCTTCACGCCAGGGAAACGCACAGCCAGGTTGCCCAGCAGGACCATCTCCGTGAAGGGGCACGCATAGGAGAAGTCGCACGAGGCGGGCTTGCCGGTCTTGCAGGACTCCACCCAGTTCATCTCGTGGCCGCCTCTGATCCGGGGCATAGACTCGGCCGGCCTCTTGTACTCCTTCATCTTGGCAAAGGGGATGATCTGAGGACCGCCCGCATAGGTGCCGGCGATCAGCTTGGCCTTGTCGCCTACGAAGAGAGACCCGCTTCCGCCGTCGTCCATCTTCCGGTCTTCTTCCAGCTCAGCAGGTCTGGCCGGAGTCAGGCCTCCGTCGTACCAGGTGAGGGTCACAGGCGGCATGTCGCCTCTTGCGGGGAACTGGAAGGTCACGATGGATGAGAGCGGATAGGTCTCCTTGGCAGCGGATTCAGAGAGCTTGGTCACGCTGGCCTGCACGCTGGTGGGCGCGCCCAGCTTGAGGGACCAGAATGCTGCATCCAGGATGTGGCAGCCCATGTCACCCAGCGCGCCGGTGCCGAAGTCCCACCAGCCTCGCCAGTTGAACGGCAGATACGAGGGATGGTAGGGCCGTGCAAGGGCAGGGCCCAGCCAGAGGTCCCAGTCCAGGGACGATCGGATCTCGGGAGTGCCCTTGGGCCTGTCGATCGCTTGGGGCCAGATGGGTCGGTTGGTCCAGGCGTGGACCTGGCGCACAGGACCGAGGGCGCCGTCCCAGATCCACTCGCAGATCGAGCGAATGCCCGGAGAGGAATGGCCCTGATTGCCCATCTGGGTGATGACCTTGTGCTCGATGGCTGCCTGTCTGAGGGCCCTGGCCTCGTAGATCGAGTGGGTCAGCGGCTTCTGGACGTAGACGTGCTTGCCTCGCTTGATGCACTCCATGGCAATGACGCCGTGGGTGTGGTCCGGGGTCGCCACGATGACTGCGTCGATCTCCTTGCCCATCGCGTCGAGCATCTTGCGGTAGTCTCTGTACTTCTTGGCGCCAGGGAACTTCTCATAGGTCTTGGCTGCCCGCTCGTCGTCCACGTCGCACAGGGCGACGATGTTCTGGCTGCTCACCGCATCGATGTTGCCTGCGCCCATGCCCCCTGCGCCCACGCCTGCGATATTGAGCTTCTCGCTGGCTGGCGGCTCGCCCGCCTGGCCCAGCACGCGACCGGGCACAAACGTGAATGCGGCTGCCCCTGCAGTGACACTACCTAGGAATGCTCGTCTGGACATGCTCATGCTGGTCCACCTTTCACGGGTGTGTACGTATGACTCCATGCCGATGCACCGACATCCTGTGCGGTCCATGATACGAGCTTGCACGTCCAAGCTCAAGAGGGGGCTGTTGGCTATCCAGGGCAATCGCAAAGTCGGCCTGCCCCAAAGAGACGTGAATTCTCTGTCATCCGCCGCAGGCGGACGGACCGATGCAGTCGCGGGAGCGACTGGCTGGGAAGCGTTCTTGGTTTCTTGCCGCGAACCCCGCTAACCCCGCGAACGCTGGCGCAGGGTTGTGGGTGTTGGCATACTCATAGCTCCGCCGCCTGATCTGCGGCTTAGGCTGCAGTGGAGCTGCCTTCTCCATAGTCTCAAAGAAGGATAGCACGCCGGGACCTCCGCACACAGACTGAGCCGTACGCATGCGAGCGAGCTGTTCTACGCGGGGCAAGCTCTTGACCAAGCGGAGAGCAGCGAAGATCGCCCGGAAGGCAAGGCCTGACTGGCAGACGCGAAGCGTCGCGTACGGCGACGCCACGACTGAGGCCAAGCTGTCGAGGCGGCGACAGCCGTTCGCGGAGTTCGTGGGGTTAGCGGCCAAAACCTCCTTCAGTTCTCCTGGCCAACGCGACCACAGGCCGCGGCCATGAGAAAGGGCATCCGTCGCCAGGAACCTGTGCTCATCCTCACGATGTACAGGAGCGACTTTGCGTTCGCCCTGGTTAGCCATCTGCTGTCAGCTCTCAGCCGGACATGCACATGAATCCGCCCCGCCGCCTCCGGCTCATGCCTGAAAGCTGACGGCTGAGAGCTAGCGTGCTCAGTTCCAGGGGGATGCCGGGGTGCCGGCCTCTGAGGCCTTGGGGCGATTGCCGAAGGGCTGCGTCTTGCCGGCGTGCACGTCGGCCAACTGCTTGTGTGTGGCCTTGGCTGCGGCCACCAATTCAGGATAGGGCCTGTCTGTGACGTCCACGAAGCCGATGTTGTAGTTCTCGCCGTCCATGCGGCCCAGGACCGGTTCATCACGCCACTGGAACCAGTGTGCGCCGACGAAGCACGGCTGGCTGGCTGCCTGCTCCATGTAGTAGCGATAGCCCTTTCCCCGCTCGACCTGGTTGGCGGTCTGGACCAGGCCTGCGCCCAGGCCGTTGGCAGGAACGCCCACGTGGAACTCGCCGATCATGATGGGCCGGCCCGTGGCCTCGAAGACCTTCTTCATCTGCCGGGTCGGCTCGTATTCGTACACGTTGATGCTGCAGACGTCGAACATCCTGGCCAGTCGCAAGACCGCCTCGGGTGGGGTGCCGCCAAAGCGGATGCCCAGATTCAGGTGATGGGGGTCGTACTTCTTGATGGCCTGGCAGACCAGGGTGAGGTATCGCTCGAACATCCCGTAGACGAACTCCCTCCGCCGATCCGGCGTATCGGCCTGGGCCAGAAACTCCTTGCACTTACGCTGCGTGGCCGTATCCGGGCCCGCAAGGAAGAGGTCCACCACCTCGGACTCCCTGCCGGGCCACGGCGGCTCGTTGCCGATGAAGTAGCCCAGCAGCCATGGATCGTCCTTGCTGGAGCTACACTGCTGGCTGGCCGCTGTATCGGCATTGGTCGCAAACTCATCGGAGTACACGTCCTGCATGCCCAGGAAGGAGACCTGCGTACGCGGGCCTCTGAAAGTCACGACGTAGGCCTTGCGCTGATCCTCGCCGGGTCTGACCGAAGACCAGTTGCCGATCGTGGTCAGGCCCCAGGCCTCCATGCGGGCCGCGGTTCGGTCCGGCGTGCCGCCGGCATCGGCAGATGCCCCGCCTGCACCGCGAGGGCCGGGCCTAGCCGATCGGGCGCGGCCCATGCCGTTGGAGCCAGTGGACAGGAACAGGTGGCCATCAGGATCGACGAACCACCACCTGCCGCCCACCTGCTCGACCCTGAAGAACCCTGTTGCAGCGGCCTTGGTGGAGGCATATCCACCGTACTTGCAGAACCCGAAGTCGCCGGGTCCAAAGGCCTTGGCCTCGTCCGCCAACTCCTGGTTCAGTTGCTGGCGGCTCTTGATCTTCGAGGGCCAGTCTGCATGGGCCCACTGGCCGAACTCGTCGACCACAGGTTGCTTATCCTGCTCAATGAACTCTGATCCCTGGTCCTCCTTGGACAGGGTCACGGAGCGGATCTCCACGGAGGGCCTGTTCAGGGGGTAGTCCATGGCGACGCTCAGGGCCTGTACATCCCTCAGGTCGCCGAATGGACCCCAGACGGACATCCAGAAGGAGTTGGTCCGCCGGTTGCTGGCAGAGGCCAGGTCTGTCCCCTTCTGGTCCCTTCCCTTGAAGTACTGCAGCGGGATGGAGGCCCGCAGCCAGACATTCTGGCCGAAGGGCTGGAGCATCAGCCTGCGTTTGCCGTTGGATGTATGCAGCCACAGAGAGAACCGCTGCGGGCTGGAGGTCCTGATCTCCATCACCAGGGTGTTGTACTGCGACCAGTCCGAAGGCAACTGGCTGTTGAGCTCCTTGAGGGCCCATCTATGTTCGAAGGTCTTGCCCTTGAAGACCACCTTATTGGAGGATGCGTCTTCACGAGCCCCCGTGCTGCAGCCACAGAGCATCGTGGCTGCGGCACAGACGATAGCGACCCTCACGGTATGGATCATTGTACTGCCACCTTCCAGAGCGTGATGCTGAGCGGTTTGACGGACACGACGCCGGAGAGGTCGGTGGTCCCGGCATCCTGGATGTCCACCTTGCGGGCCTCACCCGGCTGGTTGTACGCCATGGGATCGTCGCCTGCAATGACCCAGGTCTGGGCCTTGCCGCCGAGCTTCACGGAGCTGAGGTTCAGCTTCAACTGGGCGGACTCCTTGGTGGGATTGACGACTGCGATGGTCAGGGCCTTCTTGTCGGCAGTCAGTGCAGCAGAGACATCCAGCGGTGCAGCCCCGTGCTGGACTGCCACAGGGAGGGTGCCGAAGTGCTGGCGGTACAGCATCAGGGGCAGGCCTGTAGAATCGAAGTCAGCGGCGGTCTTGGTGGTCTTGATGCAGCCGATCACGTTGACGGTCTGGGCGTAGTTGGCCATGAACATGATGTCACTGTTGCGGTAGTACTCGTGCAGGCCCGCGGCAATACCCAGGGCGTCCTTGAGGAAGTAGCGGGTGCCGAGCTCGCCGAAGACGTGAGGGCCATACCAGTAGTTCCACTCGTCCAGGGAGATGCGGATGTCCTTGCCCTTGAGCGAAGGCAGCTCCTCGCGCCATTTCCTGTGGGCGTCCGCGATCCGTTTGATCTGGGTCGGGACCTGCTGGACGTGCTGGGCGATGTCTTCCCGGGTCTGGCAGTAGAAGTGCTCGCTGATCAGGTCCATGTAATCTGCGCAACTGGTCAGCATGCCGCGTGTCCAGCTCCGCGGTCCGCCGTCTCCCACGTCGCCGCTACCCACGGTCTTGATGGTGGGGTCCACCTGGCGCATCTTCTCCTCGATCCAGTTGTGCTTGAGGACGTAGTGGCGGAGCTGCATATACCCGAGCTGCCAGTCGCCCCACATCTCGTTGCCCACGCACCACCACTTCACGCCGTAAGGGGTGGGATCGCCGTTCTTGGCCCGCAGCTTGCCCATCGGCGTATCGGTCGAGCCATTGGCGTACTCGACCTCGGCCGCAGCCGAATAGGCGTCGCCGAATCCCGTGTTGACCGCGATCATGGGTCCCGCCTTGATCAATGCGCAGAGCCGGACAAACTCGGCCATGCCCATGTCGTTGGTCTCGATGCCGGTCCACGCGGGATTCGTGCGCGTCGGTCTCTTGTCCCGGTCTCCCAGGCCGTCCCGCCAGTCATACCCGCTGACGAAATTGCCGCCCGGCCACCGATAGACCGGGGCATTGAGCTGCCTGAGCAGCTCCAGGGTGTCCTTGCGGAAGCCCTCGACGTTGTCTGCGGGCATCAGAGACACACATCCGATCCTCAGAGTCCCGTTGCCTGACGTGCTGATCGTCAGCCGGCCGTTGTCCGTGGAGCCGCCGGCCGTGAAGCTGAAGGGCACCTTGGCGTACTTCGCACTGACGCTCTTGACGGTGAACACGGCCTTCTCCTGGTCGGCCTGGCCCCACGACAGGCTCACGGTCACGGGCGACACCTTGGCATCGCCGGTCGCCACCAGGTAGCCGACGTAGGCCTTGCCCTTGACCAGACCCAGTTCTTCCTGGTAGATCCCGACGGTCCCGTCTCCGGTCGCCTTGATGGCCGGGGACTGATCGCCCACAAAGGCCCCCTGCTTGATCATCTCCACCGTGCCTTGAGGGCCGATGACCTTCCAGGGAGAAGCGGCCAGGACGCGGGCCTGCTCGCGGGTCAGCCTCCAGATGTCCTTGTCAGCGGGCACAGGGAACGAGAACTTGCGGTCTTCGAGCATCTCTGCCCAGATGCCGCCATAGATGCAGCGGCCGAGGTGCTCAATGAACTGACCGTAGATGTAGGGGCTGATCGGCTCGCTCAACTTCGAGGCGTCCACCGATACCTCGGCCACAGCCGGTCTTGCCGCAGGCGCGGGGTTCGGCTCCTCCGCCTGCGCACGCACGGCCAGCGCCGCAGCCACACAGGCGATCCTCAGGACACAGGAACTCAGTGAGAGGTGTTGACCCATAGTTGTTTCCTTTCAACTGCAAAGCCCCACTTGTGCCATTCACGTGTGGTGCCATCATAACTCGAACCCTGCAGGCTGTCCACCGCGGGTTGACTTGCCTGCAGCCCTATGCGATAATGACGGTGGCCTTTTGGAGAAGACCGACCAGCTCGGAGGTCGTCACGCTGGGCCCGCGATTGTAGGGATTCCGGCACGGACCCGCCTTGCGTTGAGCGTCGGGCTCCGAATGGGCGTCTGGCACCCTGGGGACGTCATCGTCATGAGGTTGGGAACGATCACATTGACGCTGAACCTGGTGTTCGGCAGTGCGACAGTGCTGGCGGCAGGGCCGGCGGATCCTCTCCTGGAGCTTCGGGACAGAATCAATGCGCAACTGGCGGACGAGAAGTGGAATGAGGCCGGCAAGGCCTTTGTCCTCGCCCTAGTGCAGGATTACTGCAGCGCCCATCTCTCCAGCGACGCAAGCGGAACTGCAGTCTGCGGCACATCGAGATCGCCCGACGTCGCAAGCCTCGACGAGTACATCGGCAGCTACAGCCTGCCTTGGGGCTCCCGGAACCGCAGCCTCCAGGTCACCAAGTCCGAGGCCGGACGGTTCGTCGTCGATCTGGACGGCCGACGTCTTCCGGCGGTCGCCCGGAATCGGAGCATTGTGTTTACCACGGGCGAGGTGGTCTGTTCCGACGTTGCCACGGTCGGCGCCAAGCCCTACTGCACGTTGGAGATGCTCACGCTGCTTCGGACAGGTGGCCGGCTCTATCTGGCAGCCCTGGCCATGCATCCCGAGACGTGGGTCGAGCTGAAGACCCAATCTGCAGCGGACTCTCCATCCGGGTCCAGCCTGGCGATCGGCAATCAGCTTCAGCAGATCCAAGAGCAGTATGCCGCCTCCTTCAAGTCCGTCACTGCGGCCTTCTGGGAGAAGGACTTCCCAGGCTATGCCCTCAACAAGACCATCCGCGACCTGACCGGCAAGATTCGCAATGCAGACATGGTGGCCTTTCTGAAGTCGAAGGGCATTCAGGTCGCGCCGGCACAGACCCTGGCCTCCGCCAATCTGGTCGCCTATCTGCGGTCCAAGAAGCTGGGGACTGAGGCGGTCTACGCGTGGCTGGACCTGCTGAAGGGAAATCCCGACTTCCAGACGGCGATACAGGACCTGGAGACCATCCAGAAGGAGAGAGGCTTTGAACCGGTTCCAGCCTATTGTCTCCTGTCCAGCGCCAAGTTGGCCTCAGGGCAGGACGCAGAGGCCTGGTTCGATCAGTTCAAGGCGGCCTTCACGCAGCTCTCCGGCCGGGACAGGGACATGCGGTCGCTCACGCTGTTCTGCCTGGTCACGCGGATCCCGGGCGACCTGAAGGACGTGGAACCGCCTGTGGCGGACCGCCTGTCCTTTCTGACCAATGAGCTCGGGAAGCCGGACACGTCCGCGCTATACCGCCAGGGGTTGATCCTTGCCCTGTTCGAGGCCAGTCTCTCCAGCCAGCGATTGCGGGAGGCGGCGGCCTGGGCCGAGGAACTCTCGCCCCCCGCCACAGGGCTGCTCCTGGCCTTCCTCTGCCGGACCTTGGGAAAGGAACTTGACGCAGCGACCTCGACGCTCTCCCGCCTCGAGAAGGTCAATCCCCAGGATGGGGAGATGCTGACTGCGTGCCGGGCGATCATCCACCAACTTCAGCAGGCCAAGGAGAGGGAAGGGGCCCTCAGGCTGCCGCAGGCGAGGTAGAGAGGGTCTCCATCGGGCCCTCTGAGAGGCTGCGGCGTCACGTTTCCAGTGACACGCCGTTCGATATCGCTTCCTAACCGGCATGCGCTGTTGACTTGGGGGCGGGGGTCTGCCATAATGGCCTTGGTCCTTTGGAGAAGGCTCGCCGGTTCGGGCATGCAGGAAGCAACCTTTCTGAACCTTGGTCCACACTCAGGGTTCCCACGAGCCGAGGGACATCAAAATGTTGAGGGCAGGCGTGCTCGTATTGACGCGGGTGTTGGCCATCGCGGCTGCGCTCTGGCAGAACCGGGGGACCTGGACAGGAGTGCCCTCGCGCGTTCTGTGTAGCTGAGCGTGGGCCGGGAGACCTACAGGAGATCGATCTGCCTGCCACCGGATTTCTGCCGGCCCGCCTCTGCAGAGGGTGGGCAAGGACCTCTTTGCAGACAAATCGAGGCCTGCCCCCTCGGGAGGCGGACGCGTACGCCAGGGATGTACGCGCAGCACCGTGGCTGACCCGCACGAGGAACCTCTTGCTCGGGATCCGGCCAGGTTTGCGCAGGGTGTCTGGCCACTCGGAGAGCAGAGGTATGCGATGAGAGTCGGGACCGCGATCTCGGCCTTGGTCTTGGCGGCCGCAGGGCTTGTCCACGCCGGGGATCCCGTGCATTTCAGGGACCCCGCATTGAAGGCGGCCGTGGAGGAGACGCTGGGTATATTGGACCCCACGCCGACCGATATGCTGGGCCTGACCCACCTCATCGCCAACGGCCAGTTCACAGGCGGTATGGGAATTGCCGATCTGACGGGACTGCAGTTCGCCGTCAATCTTGAGACTCTGTCGCTCTTCAATAACCAGATCAGAGACACCACGCCTCTCGCTGGACTGACGAGATTGACCACCCTCAACCTCCACGAAAACAATCTGACTGATCTATCCCCCCTGGCCGGGTTGATCCATCTGCAGCACCTGGACCTCCACCACAACTATCTCGATGACCTCTCCCCCCTGGCCGGATTGAAGGACCTTCGCAGGCTCTACCTGCGGGAGAACCGCATCAGCGACCTCTCAGCCCTGGCCGGGCTGACGGGTCTGCAAGAACTGACCCTCAATGACGACAGAGTCAGCGACCTCTCACCCCTGGCCGGACTCGTGGACCTCCAGATCCTGAGCCTGTTCGACAATCCCGTCAGCGACCTGGCCCCCCTTCTGAGCCTGAAGAAGATGGCTACCTTGGATGTACGGGCAGACCCACTGAATGAGACGGCCTTCTGCAGCACCCTGTGGGAGATCCTGGACAACAATCCCGGCGTCACTCTGATGTATACGCCGAACGCTGCGCCGTGTGCCGGAGTCTCGGCCTCGGACGGCACTGCCGCAGACAGGGTCAAGATCTCCTGGAAGCCGGTCTGCAATGGCCCCCTCTACACCACGTACTACCGGGTCTACCGTGGCGTCCCAGGCAGTGACGCCAGGACCCCCGTCAGCCCCTGGCAGACGGAGGTCGGATTCGATGACCTCACGGCCACTGCAGGCACGATGTGTACCTACTGGGTCCAGACGTCCACGCCCAGCCGGGAAGGTGAGGGTGGCGCCTTCAGTGCTCCAGATGCAGGCTGGTTGGCCTTCGGGCTGACCGTGTCCTGCACGACCGGCGGCAGGATCTTGGCACCTCAACCAGGCGCTTCCACGTATGTGTGGCGACAGACCGTGGAGGTCAAGGCAGAGCCGGCGGATTCGAACCTCTACCGCTTCTCCTGCTGGAAGGGTACCGCGGTCGAGGCCGGCAAGGTGGCAGACGCCTGCAGCGCCGAGACCACCGTCACCGTGGATGGCAACTACGGCGTCACCGCCTGCTTTGTGAGCCGACTTGACACGCTGCACGTGGACGACGACGCCCCTGGAGATCCCGAGCCGGGCGATCCTGGAGTCGGCGATCCCCGGGAGAATGGGACCATGGATCATCCACTTGACTCCATTCAAGAGGCCATCGAAGTGGCGGCAGACGGGGCGTCGGTGGTCGTGGAATCAGGGACCTATCGGGAGACCCTCGATCTGCTCGGAAAGCGGATCCGCGTCACCCGCCGGGAGTCGATGGCCGAGTATCCGGCCATAGATGCAGGGGGCCAGGGCCCGGCGGTGCGGTTCGCGCGGGGGGAACCGAGGGAATGCGTGCTGGAGGGATTGCTCATCACCGGAGCGCGGGGGGCCGCAGCGGTGTCCTGTACCGACAGCAGCCCCACGCTGGCGTACTGCCTGATCGTCGGGAATCGGTCGACGGGCCGCGACGGGGCCGCGGTCTACTGTGAGAACAGCCGCGCCCTCTTGCTTCACTGCACGATTGCGGACAACCCGGGCGGCGGTCTATTCCTCAGCCACAGCCCCGTGACCCTGACCGAGTGTATCGTGTGGGCGAACGACCCCGCCGAGATCTGGCTGCAGGACGCGGAGGCCCCTGTCATCACCTATAGCGACATTGCGGGGACCTGGGCCGGTGTCGGCAACCTCCACTGCGATCCCTTGTTCAGCCGGAGAGGCGTATGGACGGATCCGCAGGACCCCCTTCGGGTCCTTCCCGCCTCAGACGCCCGTGCGGTCTGGGTCGAGGGAGACTATCATCTCCAGTCCCAGGCCGGGCGCTGGGATCCCCGGCGCCAGGCATGGGTCCGGGACCAGGTCACGAGCCTCTGCATCGACTCGGGAGACCCCTCCAGCCCGCCCGGCCAGGAACCGGCGCCCAATGGGGGGCGGGGCGATCTGGGGGCCTATGGAGGCACCGCGCAGGCCAGCCAATCCTTCGCGGTGGAGAGTCCCGTGGTCTTTGGAGACGCCCTGCTCAAGGCGGCCGTGGAAGAGACATTGGGTGTATTTGACCCCACGCCGACCGACATGCTGGGCCTGACTCACCTCACCGCCGACGGCCAGTTCACAGGCGATACGGGAATTGCCGATCTGACGGGACTGCAGTTCGCCGTCAATCTTGAGACTCTGTCGCTCTTCAATAACCAGATCAGAGACACCACGCCTCTCGCCGGACTGACGAGATTGACCACCCTCAACCTCCACGAAAACAATGTGACTGATCTGTCCCCCCTGGCCGGGTTGATCCATCTGCAGCACCTGGATCTCCACCACAACTATCTCGATGACCTCTCCCCCCTGGCCGGATTGAAGGACCTTCGCAGGCTCTACCTGCGGGAGAACCGCATCAGCGACCTGGCCCCCCTGGCCGGGCTGATGGATCTCCAGGAACTGACCTTGAACAACAACAGAGTCAGCGAGCTGGCCGGCCTGGTCGGACTTGCGGATCTGCGGATACTGAGCCTGTTCGACAATCCCGTCAGCGACCTGGCCCCCCTTCTGAGCCTGAAGAAGATGGCTACCCTGGATGTACGGGCAGATCCACTGAATGAGACGGCCTTCTGCAGCGACCTGTGGGAGATCCTGGACAACAATCCCGGCGTCACTCTGATGTATACGCCGAGCGCTGCGCCGTGTGCCGGAGTCTCGGCCTCGGACGGCACTGCCGCAGACAGGGTCAAGATCTCCTGGAAGCCGGTCTGCAATGGCCCCCTCTACACCACGTACTACCGGGTCTACCGTGGCGTCCCAGGCAGTGACGCCAAGACCCCCATCAGCCCCTGGCAGACGGAGGCCGGATTCGATGACCTCACGGCCACTGCTGGCACGATCTGTACCTACTGGGTCCAGACGTCCACGCCCAGCCACGGCCTGGACGCCGGAGACTTCAGTCTACCGGATACTGGATACCGATGACCTATGGCGTGCTCTGTAGAGACAGCCAAAAGTGCAGCCCCCCAGCAGCGGCATCGCCAGGCCAGGGCCGCGGGCAGAAGCGGCCAGATCGCGGTGTGGATCGGATTCCTCTGGTCGTGGACGGGAGTCTGTCTGGCGGAGACTCCCCCCATCACCCCGTCTCCTTACTGGAAGAATCAGATTTCCTTTCAGAACGACGCCTTCTGTTCGTTCGCATCGGCAGGATCGACGTGGATCAAATTCACGATCCTGATGGAACCCTACGACCCCCACATCGTCTACTTCCAAAACAGCAGGAAGTACAAACTGCACTACGACTTCGCCTCCCAGTGCCTGGCTCCGTTCATCGGAATGTCGGGTCAGCAGTTCTACGAGGCCGCAGTGACCGCCCCTCACCCCGCGGCTGTCCTCGGGACGATCCTCCTGCCCCCGACCCATGGGACGCCTCCCGTGGCGGACGTGAACGAATATGGCATCCAGCTTGTCCGGTACAATCGCCAGGAAATACGCGACTTCTTCGGCCGGGTCAGGGCGTCAGTGATGTCGCCACCCGGCGTGCAGGCCCTGTTCTTCCCCACCTTCGAGCAACAGGCCGCGGCCCAGGCGGATCGGGCATGGTTTGAGTCCCAGGGGATCGCCGTGGGCTCTATGACCCGGTGGGCGAAGGGCAACGCCTGCTACTCGCAGGGATGGGCACTGGGAAGACTGAAGTTCTTCACCGCGGACCGCATCAACACCGCCTACCAGGCCGGCGAACTGGGTCTTGGCGACATTCTGCTGACCGACGGCGTGCCGGCGGAGATCCCGTGGGTGGCAGGCGTCCTGTCTCTGGCCCCCTCCACGCCCAACTCGCACGTAGCCATCCTGTCCAGAACCTACTCGAGCCCGTTCGCGTACCTGGCCGTGCAGCGAGACGCGGATTTCGCCCGCAGCCTCGTGGGACGCCGGATCATCCTCACCGCGTATGAGAATGTCTCGGGGACCTGCGAGACCCGCCTGATGGACACCGAGGGCCTGCTCGACGACGCCTTCGCAGCGGACATCCTCAAGCTCAAGAAGCTGGAGCCCCTCCACATCACGCCTATGGCGTCGTTTGGAGCCTATGGCGTGACCACCGAGGGTCTGACCCCTTCGGATGCCAAGTATGTGGGCGGCAAGGCCGCGGGCTTCGGCATTGTGCGGGCGGCAGTCCCAACCCACAGCCCCAAGGCCCTTGCCCTGACCTTCGATCTGTGGAATGCCTTCCTGGATCAGAGTCCGGCTGCATCGCCGCGTCTGGAGATCAAGCCAGGGGGCTTCTTCCTGATCTGGGCCGATGGGCATGAGGACGAAGGCCCCAGCCACGCGGGCTTCAAGCTCAGCGCGGGGGGGGATTCCGTCGCCCTGTTCGACAGCGACGGGAAGACGGCCATCGACGTAGTGCACGTCGGGCCTCAGGAAGCTGATGTCTCCTACGGCCGATCGACCGACGGGGGGCTGGTCTGGCAGTCCTTCCCGCACCCGACCCCTGGTCGGAGCAACTCGCAGCGCTGTCCTGCAGGCGGTCACGGCCTGGTGATCAACGAATGCATGGCCGACAACAAGACGACCCTCGCTGACCCTTGTGATCCGCGTCGGCATCCCGACTGGATCGAGTTGTACAATGGCTCCGACCAGACGGTGATCCTCAACGGCCTGTATCTGACCGACGACGTGAACGATCCTACGCGGTGGCAGATCCCGGTAGACCTGAAGGGAGGCATGCTTCGGGAGGAAATCGGCCGCCGTCTGTCCCCATACCGCACGTATCCCCCTGCCGATATCCTGGCCTTGTCGAAAGACCTGGCTGTGGTCCGCAGCCTGTTCACCAGCACTCAGGTCACGCGGTTCAGACCCGACCTGGAGACCGCTGTCATGTCCCTGGTGACGGATCCCGTCTACGGCTTTGATCCGAACGTCCGGCTGCGGTTCCGCAGTTCCACCAACGTCGAGGACAGCGCAGACTACACGGGCGCAGGGCTATACGAGAGCTTCAGCGGCTGCCCTGGCGACGACTTCGACGGCGATGCCGGAGGGCCCAGCCGGTGCGACTGCAATGAGTTCTCCGAACGGGGGGCGCTGCGCCATCCGCCGGACCTTCTCGAGCTTCTATGATGACAACGCCTTTCTGGAGCGGCTGCACCGGGACGTCAACGAGGCCCAGGTCGGCATGGCGGTGCTGGTCCATCCGTCCTTCCCGGACGAGATCGAACTGGCCAATGGAGTGGCCACGCTCGACACGAACGAGGCCGATGGCCACCGATGCATCCACCTCGTCACGCAGTCAGGGTCCGTCTCGGTGACCAACCCTGTGGATGGCTCCATACCCGAAGAGGTCCTCCTCGACGTACTGGCCAGCGGCACGCTCAGGCAGCCGGTTCCAACGGACATCCGGCGGACCTCCAGCCTTGTCCCGCTGGGCGGGACCGTCATGGCGTTCCCCAAGGACTACAGGGATCTCGGCACTCTCCTCGTCCAGGTCAGCGACGGCTTCGGCCGCATTACGGGCAAGACCTCCTATACCCTGGACATGGAGTACAAGAAGGTCGCGCCCGGCGACAAGACCCTGCCATCCGGCGGGATGGTGATCAAGCAGGTCCGCCAGGTCCCTGAGCCCAACGCATCGCCGGACGTCACGCCCGTGCTGGTCAATTCGCCTATGGACTTCGAAATCTTCACGGGCGAATGCGAGCTCCTGCAGGACACGATCGATGTCTTTGCGCAACACCGCCTCAAGTCCCGCTGGCATCTCGAGACCCGGAACATGACCCTGGACGCGGGCGGCCTTCGCGGGGGACTCTACGGCCCGGTGAGTGTCGAGATCCTGGACGGAGACCGCGTCCGTACCCTGACCGACAGGATGGACCTGCTGGCTGACCACGGCTTTGATGGAACCACCGCCAGTGACACCTGGCGATGGGGCGATCTGGCCAATCCCCGCACCTATCGGCTGCTGACCAAGGGCATTCGCGCTGCCGTGTCCTCAGCCGAAAACCCCATCTTCATCTTGGAGGACCTCGGCATCCAGGCCTACACACCGGCCAGGGTCCTAGCCCTCGATGTCAACTACGCCAACGCCGTCACGGCCTGGTCGCAAGATCGTGGATCCCGGAGCCTGGGGTGGTCCACAAAGAGCCGCGTGTATCTGTGCCCCTGCGAGGCGGCCGATCCCAACGACCTCCTCCAGGACAGGACACTGACGGACCGTGGGGTCTCGATCCAGACGTCCTTCTACTCCCCCCCGGCCCCTGCGGGATACGCCGCCTGGGTGGGCACCACGGCCCCATTGAAGCGATGGCGACAGACCCTCATCGCGGGACTGACCTCAGAACCGATCGTGCTGAAGGGCTACTGGTCCCAGACCTACAGGCCGGAGCACCACAATCTCATCGAGCACTTCCTGTTCGAGCCCCGCATCGAGTCAGGGCTCTCTGCCGTGACCCTCGATGAATTGGGAAACAAGAACATCCGGTTCATCCATCTCATCATCGACCACGAGGCAGACGGCCAATCGACCATCCAGACCTACGGCTTCGACGCAGTGGACTGATCGCTGGCCCTTCTCAGGATCACGAAGGCCCGTACGCCTGCCCTTCCGAGCATGTGATGCGGCACCCAACGATCGGTTCAACTACCGCGCCGTGCTGGGAACCCCTGGGAGGCAGCAGCAGATCCAGGACCCTCTTGCGGGAGGCAGATGACGGGAGGGACCTCCGGTGTGCACCAGCGGCTTGCCTTGCGACCGGAGACCTGGTACCTTTCTCACTATGGAGAGTCCGCGTTGGCTCAAGATCGGGACATTGGCCGTGGCGTGGCTGGCCATGCTGGTCTTTGCTTTCCACGCCTGTACGCGGATGGTGGCTGCAGGCGACACCTGGGTGGCCATGGCCTGCGGCCGCCACTTCATCAACCACGGCGTCAACACGGTGGAGCCCTTCAGCGCCAACTCCCACGCGCCAGGCCCCAGCCAGGCGGAGGTACAGACCTGGCCAGGCTGGGCGCAGTGGATCTGCGACAAGGTCGGCCTTGAGACAGTCAGAAAGTGGCACCCCACCGGATGGATCAACCAGAACTGGATGACCCACGTGATCTTCTACTGGCTGACCACGACCCTGGGGTCGCAGCAGCAGCCCTACTTCGATGCCCTGGTGATCTGGAAGATCACGATCTATCTGCTGGCCGCCGCGTGCATGTACACCACTGGGCGGCTCCTGGGCGTCCCTCCCCTACTGTCTGCGGCCTCCGCGAGTTTCGCCCTATTCGTGGGGAGGTCGTTTCTGGATATAAGACCTGCCGGATTCTCGAACCTGTTGGTCGCCGTCTTCATCCTCATCCTCGTCTTGGCCACGGTCAGGAACATCCGGTTCATCTGGATGCTCGTGCCGCTCGCGGTCTTCTGGGCCAATGTCCACGGCGGGTATATCTACCTCTTCATCATGCTGGTCCCCTTCATGGGACTGCACCTGCTCAGCATCCTCTTCAAGAAGAGCCTAGTCTCCATCGGCTGGAGGGGTCTGCTGCACACCGCGGCAGCCTATGTGACGGCCTTTGTGGCCAGCGTGCTGTTCAACCCCTACCACCTGACCAATCTGACCCACACCTTCGAGATCAGCGTCAGCAAACACGCGGAGCAGTGGCGCAACGTCCAGGAGTGGCATCCGGCCTTTGAGTGGTCCAACGGCGTGGGTACGGGCGTTCCCTTCCTGGTGATGTTGGTCCTGGCCTGTAGCGCAGCGGTGATGTGGATCGTGACCCGCATCGTCACGAGCCGTCCGGCAGACCCGGCAGGGGCCAAGTCCCGCAGGAAGAAGCGAGATCCGGAGGCCAGCCCATGGCCGCAGATGGACCTGGCCCTGTGGGTGATCGCCGGTCTGACGATCTACATGGCCTATCGCTCCAGGCGATTCATCCCGATTGCGGCCTTCGTGGCCTGCCCTGTCATCGCCCTGGTGATCCATCAGACCACCCGCGCCCTCCTGGTGGCGGCTGGTATCCGCAGGCAGCGGCCCCTGGCAGCGGAGGTCGTCGCCAGTGCCTCTGGGGAGACTGCCGCCATCGGACTGGCCGGACTCCTGTTGGTCCTGGGGACCGGGTATCTGGCCCTGCGCCAATGGCTCTTCCTGGCCATCCCGGGTACAGGCGGTCTGGCAGAACCCAACGTCGGTCTGGTCGTGGCCGGCGTGGTCCTTGCCTCCCTGATGCTGCCTCTGGCCGTGATCTTCCGCCTCGCCGGCCTGCCGGCAGAGGACCTCGTCCGGCCGAAGTCGGGCCTCAGATCCCTGGTCAACCCCGTCGTAGGGGCCACAGACCTCCTGTTGGCGTGCCTTGTCCTGGGATTCGGGACGTGGGCTGGGTTGAGGATCAAGTCCGTGTACCTGGACCCCTGGCCGCTGGACCCGGTCCGCAGCTCGGTCTTCATGAGGATGACGGCCTCATTCCTGAAGCCGTTCGAGGCCTGCCAATTCATCCGGGACAATCACCTCTCAGGCAACATGATGAACTTCTGGACCGAGGGAGGGTTCGTCGCCTGGGGCCAGGACCCTGATCCCAACACAGGAAAGACGCCCTTGCAGTTGTTCATGGACGGCCGCGCCCAGGCGGCCTACAACACCCGCACGTTTCAAGAATGGAGTTGGATCTGGGCGGGAGGTCAACCCGTCAGCAAGGCCGTCCAGCGAGCAGAGGCCGAGGGAAGGCCCCTGGCCGCATCGGACTTCAACTACCCCGAGATCGGGCGGTGGGTGAGCCAACGGTTGCGGAGCCACGGGGTATGGGTGGTCCTGGGGCCAAGCCGGGAGCTGGACGTCTACCAGACCACCAACAAGCTGGGGCCCGGCCTGGAGTCCAACCCCGAATGGGCGAGAGTCTACCAGGACAGCTATCAGAAGATGTACGTGGACATCAACACCCCACAAGGCCGCCGGCTCTTTGAGGGGATCAGCACAGTCCAGACCGTGTATCCGGACGAGTTCGCCAAGGACCTGAATCTGGCCTATCACCTGCTCGCCTATGGCGCCGGCCTTGACGCCAAGTCCAAGGGCCTGGCCTACGCGATCGCCGCCTACAGGCTTCGGCCCTGTGCAGTCCCGATGCAGATGGTCTACTATGCGGACCGCTTCGTGGATCTGCGGCCCCAGATCAAGGCCTTCTGTGAGGATCTGCTCAGCGACTTCGACGGCCACAGGGATGCCTACACCAGGCTGGATGGATTCAGCGGGAGGCTGGAGGCCAGCCGCCTAGCTGCGGATTACCTGAGGGGCGTCGCACTGCAGCAGAAGAACCGCCAGGCCGCCGATTCCTATTCGAACCGGGCAACGGGCTATCGCGATGAACACGGCGTCCTCGTAGACGCATCGCGGTGGTGAAGACAGCTATTTGCTGTTAGCTGTTAGCGATTGGCCGGAGTGACGTCTACCTCAGGTGAAACTGGTGGCCGTCGCCGGGCCGAATGAGGTATGGGCCGGCTGGCTCCCACTCGACCTTCATGCGAGAGAGGAACCAGGTGTGGCCCTTGTCGTTGTTGCCCTGGAAGAACAGGTGGGTCTGGCCATCGTTATCTACGAAGACCCCGGGATGGCCGGATTCACTGGAATTCCACTCGCCTGGCTGACCATGGGGAAGCAGAGGGTGGTCAGAAAGCCTCATCCAATGCAGGCCGTCGTCGCTGGCTGCGACGCCGATCTGCTGGGGCTCGTTGTTGTATGCACCTGCATAGAACATGAAGAGACGACCCTGCCGGGCCATCACAGAGGGGGCCTCTATGCAGGACCTCTCCCAGGCCAGCTCAGGCCTGAGCACAGGACCCTCGCCGATCTGCTGCCAGCAAGACCGACTGAAGTCCGAGGACAGGGCCGCTGATGCGCAGGTGATCATCTGCACCTTCATCTGCGGATCGCGGGTCGCGCAGAAGAGGAGGAGCCGGTCACCAAAGGCAACCACCTCTGCGTCAATGGCGCGGCCCACAGTCCAGTCGCCTGTTGGGTGAAACACGGGATTGGTGGTGTCCCGAGCGAACGTGACCCCATCCTCTGACACGGCATGGCAGAGGGCATCCGTGGCGCCGTTCCCATAGGTCTGGTAGAAGAGGTGGACGCGGTCCTTCAAGACAATGGCGCAGGGCGCAGCCAGGCCCTTGCGGTCGCAGTCCTGCCCAGGTCCCAGTTGCCCGATCTTCTTCCAGTTTGTCAGGTCGCCGCTCTCGGCGATACCGATGGCCCAACCGGGCGGGACGGAGGGGTCCTCCGAGGGCGGCAGCGAATAATAGAGCAGGTACCTCTTGGCCCATCGGATGACAGACGGGTCCTTGGCAAAGGGCCTGCCCAGCCGAGAGCGGTCGGACCACATCATGGGGCTCGCCGAGGGATTGTCTCGGTACTGGCGCAGGATGTCCGCCTGAAGCCGGCCGGCATAGTCAGCAGCCCGCTTCACGACCCGCGGATCCTGGGTCGGCATGGCCTTGATCATGTCCATCAGAGGCAAGGCCTTTCTACCCATCGCCTCGATGGCGTTTAGGGCCAGGATGGATACATACATGCCGTTCTTGTCCGGAGGGGAAAGCTCTCTGAGCACTGACAGGGAATCCTCGAGGTCCATGGCACTGCCATACTGGCCCAGGGTCTGGGCCACAGCGATCCGCACGCTGGGCGACGGGTCTTTCAGTGCGGCCTGCAGATCGCCTGCTGCAGCCTCTGCCGCAGCCCTGCCTCGCATCAATAGGCCCATGGCCGCCCAGTAGCGGACCGCACTGTCCGCGTCCTTGAGACCTTCCTTCAGTGCGGCAAGGCCCTCCATCCTGAGCAGCGAGGCCAGATTCGCCATCTGGAGTATCCGTTCCAGGGGATAGCGATCGGCGTCATGGCCCATCTCATACATCGTGGCCCCTGCACTGCGGCTGTGCTGCTCTGCCTCTGACAGGAAACCCAGGTCGCGGGTCTTGAGGATGTGCTGCCTGAGCGCCTGGCGGAGCTCATCCAGCACCCCCTGGTGCTGGGCTGAACTGACCAGGTTGTTCACCTCACTGGCATCTGCCTGCAGATCATAGAGCTCCTCCGCAGGTTTGGTCTGCCAGAAAGCGGTCTGCGGTGGACGGAGCTTGCCTTGGTCATGGAGGGCCTTCCAGACGCGGGTGGTCGGGGTCTGGAACAGGTATTCGATGTACTGGCCGTAGATCAGGTGAGGCATGTAGTTGCGGACGTAGACGTATCGCTGATTGCGCACAGACCGGACCATGTCACATCGTTCATCCATCCTGCCGCGGAAGCCAAACGCATGCGCCGGTGCAGGCGCAGGATGCCGGCCCATGAATGAGGAGCCCTGCATCCACTCCGGAGCCTTGATGCCGACGACGCTCAGCAGTGTGGGCGCAAGGTCCACAAAGCCCACAAGCCGGTCTGAGACTCCGCCCGCCGCGTACCCATGAGGCGCGAGGGAGCGGAACTTCTCCGGCACGTAGACCATGAGCGGGACGTTCAGGCCCGAGTTGTAGGGCCATCGCTTGCTTCGTGGCATGCCACTGCCGTTGTCGCCATAGAAGAACACGATCGTGTCCTCCATGAGGCCCGCCTCCTTGAGCTCCTGCAGACGCTGTCCAAACAGGCGATCCATCTCGGTGATCTGGTCATAGTACTGGGCCCAGTCGTGCCGCACCTCGGGCGCGTCCGGGTGATAGGCAGGCAGCGGCGCCTTGGCGGGATCGTGCCTGAGGGTGTGCGGCCGGGTACGGATACGGCTCTCGTGGCTGACCTCGATGTTGAACACCGCGAAGAAGGGCTGGCCCGGCCTTCTGTTCCTCCAGTGGGCCTTGGCAGAGGAGTCGTCCCACACCCCTGCCGGCTGGGTGACGTTGTAGTCCTCTTTGTTGTTGTTGGTGCAGTAGTATCCCTGCTCCCGCAGAAACTGGGGCGCCATCTTCATCCACTGCGGCATGGACACCTCGCTCCGCATGTGCTCCGCACCCAGGCTCGGCGCGTAGCAGCCGGTGATGATGCAGGTCCGCGCAGGTGCGCAGACTGGCGCGGTGGACCAGCAATGGGTGTAACGCAGGGCCTGCGTTGAGAATCGGTCGAGATGAGGGGTGTCCGCGTAGGTGTCGCCATAGCATCCCAGATGCGGATTGATGTCCTCGCAAGTGATCCAAAGGACATTGGGCCTGGCCGCCCTGCCATTCGGCTCAGCGGATCGGACTAGTCCTGGCCAGACGCAAGTGCCCACGAAGACGGCACACGCGGTTGTCCATCGGGCAGTGGATCTCATGGTGTGTTCTCCAGAATCAGACGGGAGGCACCGTACCTGCCTTTGGGCTGTCGCCAACCCGTCCCGGCTCTCGCGCGCCCGTGATCGTGAGTCGCAACCACCTCAAGGGTGGAGCGTGGACCCAGACCGTGCGCCCCTGTCGTACCAGGTTGATAGTCCGGATTCTGCGTGGGCATCTGGGCATCCACAGCGCTGCGCCAGTCCCCTAGCTGCTGGCGGAGCGCCGCAGCCTTCTCCGGCATGTGGGGGGAAAGGTCGTGCCTTTCTTCGGGGTCTTCCTTGAGGTTGAACACCTGTACGCGATTGTCCTCGAACCATTCGATCAGCTTGTAGTCGCCTACCCGCACCGCGCCGGAGGGTGAGCCGCCTTGGTTGCTGTAGTGCGGGTAGTGCCAGAAGAGTGGGCGATCTGGGCGAGTACCGCCCCTGAGCAATGGCCCGAGACTCGCGCCGTCCGCGTGTTGCTCAGGGCGAGGAGGAAGACCGGCCATCTCGAGCAGCGTCGGATAGTAGTCCATCGAGATCACGGGGGCGTCGCAGACACTGCCGGGACGGGTGACGCCGGGCCACCTGACCAGCAACGGCTCCCGGATGCCTCCTTCGTAGTTCCACCCCTTTCCCATGCGAAGCGGCACATTGGACGTAGGTGTGCCTTCGGCCGTGGAGAGCCCTCCGTTGTCAGAGGTGAAGACGATCACCGTGTTCTGGTCGAGGCCCAGGGCCGTCAGTCTGTCGAAGATCCGGCCCACACTGACGTCCAGACCCTCGACCATGGAGGCATACACCGGGTGGTTCTGAACCTGGAGGACCCGGCGGCCCAGGTCCAACGCGAACTCCGGCCCCGGAGGGACATTCCTGGCGGCCTTGGCCTCGTACTTGGCGATCAGATCGGGCTTGGCCTGCAGCGGGGTGTGCACCGCATAGTGCGACAGGTACAGCAGGAACGGCTGTCCCCTGGCCTGGTCGATGAATCGGATCGCCTCGTCCGTGAGGCGGTCCGTGAGATACTCACCTTTGGGCCCATCGGCCAGGGTCGGGATGCCGTAGGGGCTGAAGTACGAAGGAGGGTGCCCCATCTGACAACCGCCGATATTCAGGTCAAAGCCCTGTGTCTCTGGATAGAACTCCTTGTCCCCCAGATGCCACTTGCCTATGAACGCCGTCTTGTATCCGGCCTGCTTCAGGGCCTCCGCAAGGGTCACCTCCTCGAGGGAGAGATGCTGGAGGATGGTGGGGCGATTCAGCTTCTGATCGGGGCGATCCGGCCGGCCTGGCAGCCAGTCGGTCAGGTGCAGCCTCGCCGGGTACTTCCCTGTCAGGATGCTCGCCCGGGTCGGCGAACACACGTTGCACGCCGCATAGGCCTGCGTGAACCGCATCCCCTGGCTGGCCAGCCGGTCCAGATGGGGCGTCTCGTAGAACGCACTGCCGTAGCAGCCCAGGTCCTTCCACCCGAGGTCGTCGGCCAGGATGAAGATGAAGTTGGGCCTTGAACCCGCCGCGTGGGTTGACAGGGACACGAACGAGAACGCAAGACCAAGGCAGAGGCTGGTGACTCGGGGAGGCTTCATGGATCTCCTCATTCCGGCCCCGACAATCGCGTGCGGCCCTGGTCCCGCGCGCGCCGGAGCAAGGGGCTGATCTGACCGACCCTGTCAGGATGCTGGCCAGCCAGGTCCTGGGTCTCGCCCAGATCGTCCAGCAGGTTGTAGAGCAGGCCCTGAGGGGCAAGGCCAGTCTCTGTGTTGGTGTGGGTCTCTATCTTGGGCCCGTTGCCCGGCTCGATGTACTTCCAAGGGCCCTGACGCATCGCAAGGACGCCGGCGTGCTCGACCAGGACGTCACGAGCCTCCTGCGACTGGCCAAGCAACGCGGGCAGGGTGTTGAGGCTGTCGGGTGCGTCGTCGGGACCCAGGGTCTGGCCGGTCAGGCTCGCGAAGGAGGCGAGCAGGTCGATCTGGCAGACCAGGGCGCCCGAGACGCCGGGCCTGACGCGGGCAGGCCAGCGGACGATGAAGGGTATCCGCGTGCCGCCTTCGAAGATGCTGTACTTGCCGCCCCGCAGCGGACCTGCAGGCGTGTGGCCGCCCAGCTTCTCCACGGCCTGGTCCTTGTATCCGTCGTCCACCACGGGCCCGTTGTCGCTGGTGACGATGACCAGGGTGGACTCCGAGAGATGGAGACGATCCAGGGTCTGGAGGATCTGGCCCACGCACCAGTCGAACTGCAGGATGACGTCGCCCCGCGGCCCCATGCCGCTCTTGCCTGCAAAACGCGGGTGCGGGACACGCGGGACGTGGATGTCGTGGGTGGCGAAGTAGAGAAAAAACGGCCGGTCCTTGTTCTGTTCGATGAAACCGGTGGCCTTGCGGGTGAGCGTGTCGGCCATGTCCTCATCGACCCAACGTGCGGACCTGCCCCCCGCCATGCTTCCGATCCGGCTGATCCCGTTGATGATGGTCTGATCGTGACCGTGGCTGGGATGCATCCTGAGCAGCTCCGGGTTGGACCTGCCTGTGGGCTCACGGCCCACCTCGGCCGTGAAGCTCACCTGGATGGGATCGTTGGGATCAAGACCCGCCACGGCGCGGTCCTCCACGTACACGCAGGGCACACGGTCGCCCGTGGCAGGCAGGATGAAGCAGGTGTCGAAGCCGATCTCCAAGGGACCCGGCCTGATGACTCCATTCCAATCCGGGCCGCCCTGGCCGCCCAGGCCAAGGTGCCATTTTCCGATAGCCGCGGTCTTGTATCCGGCCTTCTGGAGCATGGAGGCCAGCGTGGTGCGGCCGGGCTGGATGATGAGACTGGCGTCCCCCGGAAGGATCGAGGTATTCTTCCGCCTCCAGGGATACTCGCCCGTGAGCAGGGCATAGCGCGAGGGCGTACAGGTGGCTGACGTGGCGTGGGCATCCGTGAACCGCAGGCCTTCCTCGCAGAGCCGGTCCACGTTGGGCGTCTTGAGCTTGGCCGCACCATAGCCGCTCAGGTCGCCATAGCCCAGGTCATCGGCCAGGATGATGACGATGTTGGTCGGCCGTGACACCGTGGCCGCACCGGGCACAGGCCATGCCTTTCCACACACGGCCGCCACGAGCATGGCCGGCCAGAGGAATGTCCTTCGCATCTGCTATCGAGCCTCCAGGATGACGATGAAGTCGCTGTCGCCGCTGGGATGCAGGGACCCACTCATTGTGGCTCTCCCTTGTGGCCTGACCCACCAGGTGTGACGGCCTGGCAGTAGGGAGGCTTCCAGATCCAGGGCAGCACGCCGGCCTCCCTGGCCCAGGTCTCCCATCGGGCGGCCATGTCCGCGACCTGCTGCGGCTGCCGGCTGGCCTGGTCGTTCATCTCCGTGCGGTCCTTGTCCATGTCATAGAGCTCCCATCTGGCCGCTGGCCCCTTGGCCACGAGCTTCCATGACCCCGCCCGGACCGCGCGATTGCCTTCATGCTCCCAGTAGAGAGCCTCGCGGTCGATGGGGAGGTTCTTGAACGCAGGGACGAGGCTCTTGCCCTGGAACGGGGTGATCTTCGTTCCATTGACGTCGCCGGGATAGGCCGCGCCCGCCACGTCCAGGCACGTGGCCATGATGTCGATCAGGTGGCCGGGCTGACTGCGGAGCTCACCACGGGCCGGGATTCCAGCAGGCCAGTGTGCGATGAGCGGCGTGGAGATGCCGCCCTCATGGACCCAGTGCTTGTACTCGCGGAACGGTGTGTTGCTCACGTTGGCCCATGCCTTGCCGTAGGAAATGTAGGTGTCTTCCGGACCGGGCAGGATGTTCGGGCCGGACAAGGCAGGCACGCCCAGGCGGTTCTGCTTGGGCTGCACGTCGACCCGGATCGCGTCCTTGGCAATGGGAGGCAGTGTGGGCCTGGACGGCCTGGTGATGGTGCCGGTGCGGCCGATCGCCTCTGCACAGCCGCCGTTGTCCTGAAGGAAGAGGATCAGGGTCTCCCTGAAGAGGCCCTGCCTTTGCAGCTCTGCCACGATCCTGCCTATGGCCTGGTCCATGCAGTCGATCTGCGCTGCGTAGACCTCCATGCAGCGGGCCTCCCAGGCCTTGTCCTTCGCCGTCTCCCACTGGCCCCACTGGGGCGACAGAGGCCAATTGGGATCAATCAGGCCGAGTTCCTTCTGTCTCTCAAACCTCGCCTTGCGGATCGCGTCGTAGCCTGCATCGTACCTGCCCTTGTACCTGGCGATGTCCCTGGGCTTGGCGTGGAGCGGCCAGTGCGCTGCGGTGAAGGCCACGTACATGAAGAAGGGGCTGCCGCGATGGTCGCGCCGGTGCTCGGCGATAAACCGGGACGCCTGGTCTGCGATGGCGTCCGTGTAGTAGAAGAGCCCGGGCTTGTACTGCGGATCCGCAAAGGGCGAGAGGGGCGTGTTGTCGCGGGTGAGTGTGCCCGGGTCGAAGTAGCTGCCTGCGCCGGTGATCGTGCCGTAGAACCGGTCAGAGCCCCGCTGCAGCGGCCAGTCGTGCTTGGGGCCATCGCCTGCGACGTTTCGACTGACATGCCACTTGCCGACCGCATACGTGCGGTAGCCTGCAGGCCGCAGCGCCTCCGCGATGGTCACACAGCGGCGATTCAGCTCACCCTGGTAGCCCTCAAGGCCCTTGTCCTCCGTCATGTGGCCCACCCCTGCCTGGTGGGGGTACAGCCCCGTCAGCAGGGAGGCCCGGGTCGGACAGCACCGGGCGCAGTTGTAGAACTGGGTGAAGCGGAGTCCATGGCCAGCCAGCCTGTCGAGATTGGGGGTTCGAATCTCACTGCCAAAGCAGCCCAGGTCAGAGAAGCCCATGTCATCTGAGAGGAGGAGCAGGATGTTGGGCCGTCTCTCGCTGGCGCCGCAGCGGCCCATGCAGGACTACAAAGAGGGACAACGACCAGGCCGATCAAGACGAAGACGTGGGTTAGGCGATGGCTGACGGCCCTGTCCAGTTTCTCCTTCGTCATTCCGGTACCCTCGCAAAAGGATGGGCGAGACGGACTTCAATGCCGCAGTGCCTATCCTACTGCCAAAGACCTGGGACAGACAAGACTTCATGTTCGGAATTGGATGGTCAACACCAGATGCCCTCCCCGACCTGGGGAGTCCCCTTCGATCTCCTCGATCGTCCAATGGGTCCTGACCAGGCTGTCCAGGAAGACCGGATCATGGCTGACCAGGAGCATCGCGCAGTCGCATGAGCCCAGCGCAGCCTCCAATGCCTTGACCGAGGGCAGGTCCAGGTGGTTCGTGGGTTCATCCATCACCACAAGATAGGGACAGCGTATGACCCCGCGGGCCAACAACAGCTTCCTCATCTCCCCTGGGCTGGGGCAAGCGGTCTGAAGCAGCCGCTGCGGGTCTGAGCCCAGGCTGGCAATGACCGTCATGAACAGGCCGAGCGGGTCGTTGGCCAGCATGCGGACCTCGCGGACGATCCGGTCTCCTTCCTCCGCGGAGATCTCCTGGGGGACATACACCCATCGCTCCCCGGGGATCGTCAAGTGGCTGACGATCCGCTGAATCAGCCGGGTCTTGCCAGTCCCGTTGTTGCCTGTCAGCCCGATCCGGTCTCTCGGCCGGATCAGGAGGTCGGGGTAGCACAGGCTGCGGTCCGGACCCAGGGCGATGCTGCCCTGCGGCAGCGACAGCACGGAGTCTCCAGGGCAGGGTTGGCTCGGCAGCCTGAGCTGGAGCCGCGGCTGTTTGGGGACGAAGGCCCCGGCCAGGGCCTGCTGGAGATGTCGGTGTCTGCCCCCAAGCTGGCGGAGCTGTCGGCCGGCCTGTCCGTCCTTCCCAGAGACCCTGGCCAGGTCCAGCTTGGCCCTGGTGTCGTGGTCTTTGCGATCCAGTCCTCTCTTCGAACGCTGCCTGTCAGCCCTGCTGGCTGCATGGGAACGAGCGGATACCTCCCGATCCAGATCTGAGAGCCTGTGCTTGATTCGATCTCGCTCTGCCTGCCGCTCCTGACGATCCGCCTCCGATTGGCGCATGGCCTCAGAGGTGTTGCCCGGACGCAGGATGGGCCCGGTGGGCTCCATACAGAGCGTCCTCCGGCAGAGCGAATCCAGCAGGAGCCGATCGTGGCTGACCATGAGTCCGATCCCCCGGAATGCAGCCAGTGCCTCCAGGATCAGCTCCCTGCCCGGCCGGTCGATGTGGTTGGTCGGCTCGTCCAAGGCCAGGACGTGGACAGGTCTCCAGAGGGCCACGGCCACCTGCGCCCGCTTGCGCTGGCCGTGGCTGAGGGTCTCCCAGCGGTCCCGCCAATCTATATCGATCCGCAGGCGGCCTCGCCGCGCACAGGCCGCCGGATCGCTGGCATCCATGAAGTCCAGCCAGCCCGCGGGCGGGTCGTCCGTCCTCTGAGGGCAGTAGGCCACGGTCCCTGAGCACTCCACGTGCCCCTGGACAGGACTCAGCTCGCCGGCAATCAGACGCAGCAGCGTGGTCTTGCCCAGGCCGTTGGCTCCGATGATGCCGGTCCATCCCGGGCTGAACTGCAGGGTGAAGTTGTCGAAGATGAAGTCACTGCTCGATGGGTAGGCAAACGTGACTGCCCGTAGGATCAGACTGTGTGAGGACATGGCCTCTCCTGGCAAATGATGCCGCGTGTGCGTTGGAGAGGATCGACGGGCCAGGAAGATCCTGGACCGACCGATCCGAAACGGATACCTGTCTACCCGTTGGCCTTCACAGTCAGAACCCTTTGAACATTTGACAAGACGGTTGACAACGACACCCTCTTTGTAGAGGATTCTGTGCCTTCTGTCAAGGGCGGCAGCATGGGCTAAAGCCCATTCTACCGCGGGATCGCGGACTCGGGCGGGTCCGTGGCAGGTACCACCAGCTCCGTGCGGAGCCGGGCCAGTTCTGCCTCGAGGGTCTTCTGTGCAGCCGCGTACTCATGCAGGCCATACACGCTCTTGAGCTCTGCGGGATCGCTCTGGAGGTCGAACAGCTCCCAGTAGTCCATCTGGGGCTCGTAGAAGCGGACCAGCTTGTAGCGGTCGGTCACCACGCCGTAGTGCCTGGCCACGCTGTGCGGACCTGGGAACTCATAGTAGTGGTAGTAGAAGCTCTTGCGCCAGTCTGGTGGCGTGGTGCCCTTGAGCAGAGGCACCAGGCTGCGGCCCTGCATCTGGCCGGGCACCGCCACGCCGGCTGCCTCCAGGAAGGTCTCTGCGAAGTCGAGGGTCGAGACGATGTCTTTGTTGATGCTGCCAGCCTTGGCGACGCCGGGCCAACGGACCAGAAATGGCGTGCGAAGGGATTCCTCGAAGATCCACCGCTTGTCAAACCAGCCGTGTTCGCCGAGATAGAACCCCTGATCCGACGCGTAGACCACGATCGTCTCCTTGTCCAGGCCCGTCTCTTGGAGATAGTCGAGGAGCCGGCCCACGCTTTCGTCCACGCCCAGGATGCAGCCCAGGTAGTCGTGCAGATATCGGTTGTACTTCCAGCGGACCAGGTCCCTGCCCTTGAGGTCGGCCTTCTTGAAGGCCTCGTTGCGCGGCTGATAGTAGGCGTCCCAGACCCTGCGCTGCTCGGCCGTGAGCGCCTGCGGCGCAGTCAGCTTGACGTCACGGTCGTTCAGGGTCTTCTCGATCGTCATGTCCTGGCTGTGCTCCGCCTTGCCGCGCCCCGCATAGTCGTCGAACAGCGTGGCAGGCTCAGGATAGGTCCGGTCCGCATCATGGTTGAGGTGTCTGAGACTGGGTTCCCACTCCCGGTGCGGCGCCTTGTGCTGGCACATGAGCAGGAAGGGTTTCTCAGGGTTGCGATGCCTGAGCCAGTCCAGGGCAAGATCCGTGATGACCTCCGTGACGTACCCGCTCCGCTGCACCCGCTGGCCGTTGCGGATCATGGGCGGATTGTAGTACTGGCCCTGGCCCGGCAGGATGTCCCAGTAGTCAAAGCCCGTGGGATCAGAGACCAGATGCCACTTGCCGATGAGCGCGGTCTGGTAGCCGGCAGCCCGCAGCAGCTTCGGGAAGGTGGTCTGCGACCCGTCGAACCGGTTGTTCGTGTTGTTGTAGAATCCATTCGGGTGGCTGTACTTGCCGGTCAGCACCGTGGCACGGCTGGGCCCGCAGATCGAGTTGCATACCAGGCAGCGGTCAAAACGCATCCCTTCCTGTGCAAGCCGGTCAATGTTCGGGGTCTGGACCAGCTTGGAGCCATACGCGCTGATGGCCTGCCATGCGTGGTCGTCGGAGAAGACAAAGAGGATGTTCGGCCTGGCTGCTGGAGCGCCCTGTGTAGCCTCGATAGCCCCTGCCAGACAGGACACGATGAGCAGCGTCCTGGTGAGCATATGCCCTATCATGTGCCTTCTCCTACCAGCGCCACTATGCCTGGCTGATGGGCTTCTGCCATACCAACTGCTTCTCAACATTGTCGGGCAGTTGATAGGTCTTGACGTGGTCCTTGACCGCAGGGCCGATGATCTCGATCTTGGCAAGGTCCGCCTGGCCCAGGTTGCCGACGCGGCTGCAGTAGTTGAGGTAGCCTACCTTGGCAAAGTCGATGCCCATCAACTCCACTGCCACCCGGTCCGCTGCGAGCCAGTCGAGGCTGGCCACGCACACCCGCTGGTCCACGGGCGTGCCGTCCACAGGGCCGTTGCCTTGCAGGCCCTCGTATCCGTCAATGACGGCCAGGTGTGGGTGCAGGCGTTGGGCCAGGCTGCTGAGGTTGTAGTTGATCCCGCGGAATCCGCCGCCGTGCGTGATACCCTTGTCTGAGCGCCCACCCCAGCCCGCCCCCTGCTCCTTGATCGCCGCACCCACGACGACGTTCTTGAGAGAAAGGGTGGCCACCACGCGATCGTGGGTCTTGAACTTGGCTGCAGAGATGATGAAGTGATGGGGATCGAGCAGCACCTTGGACATGCGGCAGGGATGCGGCTGCACGTCTTTCTCGTCCAGGCAGTACAGGGTCTCGAAGCCCTCGGTGTCAAGGTCGACCATCTTCACGCCGTACCTGGCTGCGACCTTGTCGTAGCCGTAGTTGGTGAATCCCTCCAGTGCGGGTCCGCTCGCCGTGGATTCAGCCAGGATGACGTTGGTCTTGCCGATGGACTTGAGGAACTCCAGGATGCCCTCCAGGTTCTCGGCCGCGCTGGCCGCCAGGGGCCTGTCGGTGACCACGTTGTTGGGCTTGAGCACCACGAGCTTGTCACCAATGGCTGCTCCGATCTCCTTCTTGAAGGGTTCGAGGGACTTGAAGGCCAGGTTCGCGCGGTCATTGCCGGCGACCAGGGCCACACGGCTGGCCATGGGACCCGCAGGCTGGACTGGCGCACGTGCCGCTGCCGCGGTCGCAGACTCTGCAGCCCACGTGGAGGCCAGACGTCCTGCAGCCAGGGCCGCAGCGCCTCCGAACAGAGAGGTCCTCAGGAACTGCCGACGTGACGCGGTGTGGATCGATGCCATGACAACACTCCCCTTTCCTTGCCAGCGGCACCCGTCGGTGTCAAACTGCCCATCGGTCGTTGAGTGGTTGAGTAGTTAGAAGGTTAGATGGTTAAAAGGCTAGATGATCGGATGACCATCCTTCGACCGGAGCTGGCGATCCGGGGCCCCAACCATCTAACCGCTCGACATTCAGTCATTTTCATTTAACCATTTAACGATTCAACTATCCAACACATAGCATCCCAATACTACTCGGTCTTGAGCAGTCCGTCCACGGGTGCGAAGTCGTCGGTCATGATGCGGGAGTTCGCTGCGCTGGCCGGCGGGTCCAGCCTCAGGCTCTCCAGGCGGGTCTTGAAGGTCGGCAGCGTCACTCGCTTGGACTCGATCAGCTCGTCGGCCTTACGCTCCAACTGGACCTGGGTCGCGGCCTGGCTGGATTGGGTCGCGATCAAGACCACATTCCTGGAGCTGATCGCAGGGAACAGGTAGATCTGAGGGAAGCTCGTCTTGAGCGTGCGGACCATCGCGCCCAGGATGTTCTCCTCGCGGTCGTGGAGACTGCCGATCACGTTGTAAGCCAGCACACCATTGTCAGTCAGGTGATCCTTGGCCAGGCCAAAGAACTCCCGCGTGGCCAGCTCATACGGGATATACGAGCCATAGCGGTTGGCGGTATACGCATCCAGGATAATCAGGTCGTACTTCTTCTGGGCGCGGCGAAGGTGCACCCTACCGTCGCCCACGGTCACCTTCAGGTTCTCCGATTCCTTGAGCTGGAAGTACTGGCGTGCCACGTCCAGCACCTTGGGGTCCAGTTCCACGGTCTCGGTCTGCACCTGCGGATAGAAGTGTTGGTACGACCTTTGGATGCTGCCGCCGCCCAGGCCGATCATGAGCACGGACTGGATCTTGTCGTTCCACAGCCAGGGCATGTGGAAGTACTCGGTGTACTCGAAGTGACCCTGCAACGGGTCCTCCAGTGACATCCGGCTCTCCGTGGCATTGTCGAACCGCAGGGTCCGCATGCCGCCCCTGTCCACCACCTGGATGTGGTGGTAAGGCGAGGTGACCTCAAAGACGACGTCCTGTCCCGTCACCAGGCCCGGCCACAACAGGCCGCAGGCTGCCATTATGATCCACCCCCAATGATTCCTCATCCTGGACACTCCTCAAAGAACCGGACAAAGCCCTGGCCAGGGAAAGACCCCGGCTCAACACCCGTCCGTCAGTTTTCGGCGAGATGCGACGGTCTGTCAACCATCTTATCGATCATCCTCCGAATCACGTCGAGGCCCACGGTTTCCAGCGAATCGCAGACAAGGTCGGCCCCGGAGAGTTCCTCGGCCTTCACCGTATTGGTCACTGCAACGCAGTGGCTGCCTGCTGCCTTGGCAGCCTGCACGCCGCTGGGTGAGTCCTCGAACACCACACAGCGGCCCGGTTGCAGATCCATCTTGTGGCCGGCAGCAAGGAAGATCTCCGGATCGGGCTTCTTGCGTCTGACCTGGTCTCCATACACGCAGGACATCCGCTGATAGGGCACGCAAGTGGACTCCAGCATGGCCTGGGCCAGTTCGTGCGATGCAGACGTGGCAATGGCCAGCCTGAAGTCGGGCCTGGCCAGGCCTGCAGTGATCAGCCCCAGCACCCCGGGAAATGCAGGCACACCTTCCTTTCGGATGGCCTTGACGAGGTACTGCTCGCGAAGACGAGCGGCTTCAGTCACCTCTGCCTCAGACAGGAGTATACCACGCACTGCGGCCCCGGCCCTGACATAGGCCTCTGCGCCCCTGCCCAGGCCTGCATCGAAGTCTGCAGGCTGCATGCCCTGCACGCCGAACAGGTCCTTGAAGATCTGGATCGTGACCCTGGCGTTGAGGGGCTCCGTATTGGCGATCAGACCATCGATGTCAAAGATCAGGCCATAGAGCGGCATCATTACCTCCAACCAGCAACTGACATGGTTAAATGGCCAATTGGCTAGATCGTTAGATGGGCAAGCGCACGTCTTCCCGTCGAAGCTCCAAGCCGGCGGCCCAACAACTCAACCATCTAACCATCTAGCCATGTGGCGAGGGCCGGGTCATCCCTTGACCAGGGCCAGGCCGGGATGGCTCCCTGTGATGCTCCTGCCCCCTTCCGGGCCGACCACGAAGGTGTCTTCCACGCCGACCATGCCCACGCCTGCGATGCCCTTCTTGGGTTCCAAGGCGAGCACCATGGAGCTCGCCAGGGGCTCATCGAATCCCTCTGCAAGAACAGGCATCTCGTCGATCTGGAGCCCTACGCCGTGACCGAGGAAGCCCGCGCGCCGCTCGCCGAATCCCATGAAGTCCTGCAGAAACTCCGGCTCGAGGCCGGCCATGACACCCGCGTAGATCTCCGACGGTATCGCGCCAGGCCTGATCAGCGAGGCCAACTGGTGTTGGATCTCCACGCAGCGATGGTGGATGGCGATCACCTCGTCCGCCAGCGGCCTGCCGAACATGTAGACCATGGTCTTGTCCGTGTGATAGCCCTCCATCGCGCAGCCGATGTCCACGAACACGAGGTCGCCCTTTCGGAGCCTGCGATCGCGGCTGCCCAGGACCGGCGCAGCAGGCCCTATGCCCACGCAGCCGCCGGGTCCGTCGAAGCTGGTCGGATAGATCGAGTTCTCGCCGAAGCCCATCTGGCCCACTGCGATATCCACGCCGAACATGCCGAACCTTACGATGCCTTGATGTCCCTGCCTGACCATCAGAGAGAAGAGGTCGCACCCGAACTCCGCCTCGTTGATCCCCTCGCGAAGGAGCTCAGGCACGCCCTCTTCCAGGATCTTTCGGTGGATCTCGCCGGTCCGGCCCAGGATCGCCAGCTCATAGGGGCTCTTCACTGCACGCAGCCTAGCCACTGGACGGTCCAAAGAGGCGATCTCCTTGCAGGCGAAGTACTTTCTGAACCTGGCCAGCAAGGCCACAGGGACCAGCTCGGTGTCCACATGGATGACCTGTCGACTGCCAGGCGCCAGCGCCACCGCGTCACGAAAGCCCTTCATGGGCCGGATATCCGGAAAGACCGATTCCGTGCAGGCCCGCTCGTAGCTTCGCCGCACGCAGAACACGGCCTTGCCCCCACGAGGCACCAGCAGGATGCTGTCCTGCATCGTGCCCGTGAAGTAGTACTGGCTGATCCTGCCGAAGATCGCGACCAGCTCCCAATTCGGGCTCTCTGCGTCCATGCACGCGCGAAACCGCTGCATCCGATCGTTCAGTTCTGAGAGGGGGACCTTAGTCATAGTGCGCTCAGGGTACAAGAAGGTCGGTAACGAGTGGATTGGCCGGCCCTATGGACTCCACGTTGACACCATAGGCGGACCGAAACGCGGTGCTCCTGTCACGGACGGGCTTCCATTTGATCTCAAAGGCCCGCAGACCGGCTTCCGTCTTCACCACGAGGTCTACTTCGGCCTGCGTACGCGACCGCCAGAAGAACAACTCGCAGGGCGAACCCAGCAGCGCATTGCGCTTGGCCATCTCGGCGATCACCCAGTTCTCCCACAAGGCGCCGATGTCCGGCCGGAACTCGTCGGCGGAGAAGGCACTGACGAGGGCATTCCGGATGCCGGTGTCCCAGAAGAAGACCTTATGGCTCTTCGAGATCTCCTTGCGCGGATTGGTGCTGAAGGCCGGGAGCCTGAAGATCACGAAGGTCTGTTCAAGGAGATCCAGGTAGCGTTCCACGGTAGGCCGTCCCATCTGGAGCTGCGTGGCCAGCTCGTTGACCGAGACCTCGCTGCCCGCCTGGTGGGCAAGGAGCATGAGGAAGCGGCGGATGAGATCCGGGGACTTCACCAGGCCCGTCTGAAGGACATCCTTCCAGAGATAGTCCGAGCTGAGCTCTCGCAAGAGACGCTGCGGATCGGGAGAGAGCACAACCTCGGGATAGCTGCCAAACGCGAGCCGCTGGAGCAGGAATGCCCGCAGTGGCGCGGCGAAGCGATCACGGACCTCGGGCCGGTCCAGGCCGGCCTCACTCCAGTCCTGTGAGTGCATCGCTTCGGAGAAAAGCAGAGGCGGCAATACCAGCTTGCGGTTGCGTCCAGTCAGGCTCTCCGCACTCTGGTCGAGAAGGTTGAGCGAAGAGGACCCCAGCAGGAGTGTCCGGGTCTGGACCTTCGCGTCGTGCCAGCCCTTCACGATCCGGGCCGTTTCAGGCAGACGCTGCGCCTCGTCGAGCACGAGCACCTTGGGCGAGCCGAGTGTGCGCAGGGCCTCGGCTGGCGGCAATGATGCGGCGGCCTGGAACCGGGCCTTGTCTATCTCAACGTCGAAGTTCAGGAACCGGGCATCCTCGCCCTGGAGGACCTGCTCGACCAGGGTGGTCTTGCCCACCTGCCTGGCCCCAACGACAAGCACTACCTTGCCGCTGGCCATAGCCCCTTTCAGATCCCCTTCAGCCTGCCTTCTGAGATACATGCTATACAATATAACCGCGCAAATTGTAATATACAAAGAACAAAAAGGGCGGCCCTCACCATCCAGACAGTCACATTTCGATACTGCCTTCCTTACTTGGCTGCCCGCGATCCGTGTTGCGGATGCGTCCCCATTACGTCCCGCCTCGCCACCTGTCCATGGCCAGGCACATCACCGCCAGGAAGAGGACCAGCACACCAGTGAAGCGAAAGATCTGGGAGATCGCCATCTGGTCGATCAGGACGTAGCCTGAGATGAAGACGCCTGCGATGCTGCCGACTGTGCTGGCTGCGTAGACCAAGCCGCTGATCCTGCCTACGTGGGTCAGGTTCCGGGCCGCCAGGCGGATCATGTAGGGGGAGAGCATGGCCAGGACGAAGCACGGCAACAGGAAGATCAGGCCGCTGCCCAGGGCTGGGTCGAGCTTCTGCCAGAGGGCGGGGATGGGCTTGTCGATGGGATGGCGAATGACGATCCAGTCGATGAGCCTTCCCGCGAAGTTCGGGATCAGGAAGATGAAGACGCCGGTCGCAACCAGCAGCCAACCCAGAAACGCGGCTCGCTGGAATCGGTCTGCCAGTGCGCCACCCACGTAGTAGCCCAGGGCCAGAGCGATCAGGATCACGCCGATCTGGCTGATCCATACGTAGAACGAGCCGCCGAAGTCCTTGCCCAGGAATCGGGCGCCGATGATCTCGAGGACCATGACGGCGAATCCGCCCAGGAACACGGCGATGATCGCGATTGCACGCTGCATCATTCTAGCCAAGGCCTTTTGTGGCGACCCGAAAAGCTCAGTGTCTCTTTCTCGATCAGATATCAAAGACCAAAGATCAAAATGCAGGATGACAGACCAAAGTGCAAAGATAGACTCACAGGACCGGCTCTGCCCTTCTTGATCTTTGCATTGTCATTTTGATCTTTGCCTTTTGGTTTGTGATTCCATGCACGACCTTATGAGCAGTGGCGTGCCTTGCTGAGCAGCCCGCTAGAGCCCGGTTGGCGCCACCACCTTCCACTGGACCTTGCCCTGCAGGGGGTCCTTGGCGATCCTCCAGGCGCCGTCCTTCTTGACCAGGCCGACCTCCACGAGCTTGTTGTCTGCAGGCAGGCAGATCAAGGCCTTGGCCTCCTGGGCCTCCTTGGCAAAGACGGCCAGGTCCATCTTCGACCAGTCCATCTTCGCGGTCGACTGGGCGAGGGCGATGTGCGGAAGGACCGTCCCATCGCGAACCAGGATGATCGCGGGGACCTTGGCCGCCTCGATCCTGTGCCAGCCGCCGGAATAGGACTTTCCGGTCTGGTAGTCGATCCACGTGGCAGGCGGCAGGTACACGTCACGGGCCCGCGCCTTCTCCTCAAACAGGGGTGCAACCAGCACGCCTGAGCCAAGCAGGTATTCATCATCCACCTTCCACGAGCCTGGATCTTCGGGAAATTCCAGCAACAAGGCCCGCAACATGGGCAAGCCCCGCTCAGAGGAGTCCTTGGCCTGGCCGTACACGTAGGGCATGAGCCTGTACTTGAGCTCCACGATCGTGCGGAACTGGTCCATCACGGCCTGGCCGTACTCCCAGGGCTCCTTGGGCGCAGTGCCGTGGCAGCGGGTGTGCGAGGTCAGGACCCCAAAGGCCAGCCAGCGGAGATAGAGGTCGTCCGTGGGACGTGACACAAAGCCGCCCACGTCATGGCTCCAGAACGAGAAGCCACACAAGCCGAAGGACAGGCCGCTCCGCAGCTCTGCGGCCATGCCGCCGTTGGTACTCTCCGCGTCACCGCCCCAATGCAGGGGATAACGCTGGCTGCCCGCCCAGGCAGAGCGGGCCCAGATGACGTTCTCACCTGTGACCTTCTGGGTGATTTCAGCGACCGCCTTGTTGTAGCGGAGTGGATACAGGTTGTGCTCGTAGAAGCCGGTGCGCCCTGAGGCATACAGGCCGTCGCTCGGTGCGGCCTCGCCGAAGTCCACCTTGATCGCGCCCACGCCCATCTTGAGCAGGTTGGCCAGCTTGGCCTGATACCACTCGACGGTCGCAGGATTGGAGAAGTCCAGCACTGCGTCCTCGTAGGGCAGGTTGCCCTTGCGGTCACGCACGACCAGGCCCTTCTCGACCAGCTCATTGAACAGGGTGTTCTTGGGCACGAAGTACGGCAGTTGCCACAGCGAGATCCGGAACCCGTCATTCTTGAGGTCGTCGATCATCTTCTGCGGATCTGCAAACCGCGACTTGGAGAACCGGTAGTCGCACCGCCAGTCCGTCTCGAACCAGCCGGTATCGAGGTGGATCACGTCGCATGGGATGCGATTCTCGCGGAGCTTCGCAGCCACCTCGCGGGTCTGCTTCTCGCTGAAATAGGTGCAACGGCTCATCCACAGCCCGAAGGACCAGAGCGGCGGCATGGGGGACTTGCCGACGAGGTTCGTGTATGCGTCGAGGATCTCCTTGGGCGAGCCCAGCAAGACGAACAGGTCCAGCTCGTCGTCGCCGATCATCATGGAACTGATGCTGCTGTAGGTGTGGCCGAAGTCACAGGTGACAGGCGACGAGGTGTGCATGAACATCCCGTAGCCGCTGCTGCTCATGAAGAACGGGATGGGTTTGTACATCTCACGGTTCTGCACTCCATTGGAGTCATCGGTCCAGAGCACGACCTTCTGGCCCCGCTTGTCGAAGCCCGTGAAGGACTCGCCGCAACCGAAGATCTTCTCTCCAGGCGACAGGGAGAAGACCGCGCAGATGCTCCGGGAGTAGTCCCTGGCCCTGCGGACAAACGAGAACGGCAGGATGGGCGTGTAGGTCTCGCCGGTCTGGGACTGATGGATGGATCTCGTCAGCAGCCTGCCCTGTGCGTCACGGACCTCGATCGCCCAGGGGTTCTGGAGGATCGTCACGGAGCCGTAGGCGCTGGTGTACCGGTAGCCGCCTTCCACTTGGGTCATCTTCCACGAGCTGTCGCTGGGCGCCTTGCCGCCTGCCAGCATCAGAGACGGCTCATCGGGCCGAAGCTGCGGCCCGCTTGTCGCGCGGATCCTGAAGGCGCGGGGCGAGACAAACTGGATGGAGAAGGCCAGGTTCGGGTCCGGCTCGTACTCACGGTCGGGAAACTCATTGGATACCGCAGGTCTGACCGCCCCCAGCATGTTGTCGAAGGCCTGGCGGGTCTGGTACTGGGCCCTCCGCCAGCACATCTTGCCCGAGGCGGTCGCAGGGTCGAACTGCACGACACGGTCTGCCAGGTAGTACAGATTCGAGAAGTCCCGGAAGTCGCCACTGACGTCCACGGGCTCATTGAGCAGCGGCAGCGGCGGATTGGCCGCATCTGCACCCCAGGCAGAGCCCACGGAAACCGCTGTCCCCAGACACAACACCTTCCACAGAGCCTCTCTCGCCCACATCATCATGTCTCCTTCACTGAATCCCCGTACCCCGCGCCGGATCCCGGCGCCAACCCGCACGTTATACACAGGTTGAGCCGCTGGCACAATTGTGATCCGCGGCCCCCTGGCCTACCGAGGGTTCCTACGAGCCGAATTCTCCGGCTGAGAGCAGACAGCGGATGGCGGATAGCCTCTCTTACCTTCCCACCTTCTTGACCTCTGATCCTCCTGTCGTGAGGATCGCCGGTCTTGGCGGCGACGCCATACCGTCGCCCAGGTAGAAGCCCGTGTGGGCAGGCTGGTTGTAGGCCACGTTCTGCCATGCGACCGCCAGCCTGTACACAGGGTCGTGCATAAGCGTGTGGATCCTCAGGTCCGTAGGCGCGGTCGTTGTGTGGATCCGCAACTCCTGGCCATCCTGGGTCTTCCACACGACCTCCTCTCGCCAGTCGCCGAAGAGATCCGCGCAGAGGCAGGGCGTGGCCTTGCTGCCGTTGTTCGAGGTGCAGCCCTCTGCGGTCAGCAGGGTCGCCTCCGTGCCGTCCATCCAGTTCCACTTGGTGATCACGTTGCGGTCCAACAGCTCGCAGAGGGGGTCGCCGTCCCACCAGACCTTGAAGTTGCAGCTCCTGGGCTTGGTGTCAGAGATCTTCTCCCCCTTGCAGTTGAACAGCTCGCGATTGGCCGAAGACCAGCACTCGTATCCCCTGTACCGAGGATCGATGTCACCGCTCATGCCTCTTCCGTTGTCATCCGTGGAGGGCTTGCCCCAGAGCAGCTCGCCGGTCCGCGCGTCCCGGAACTCCGCGCCTACGATCGGGGAAGGCCTCTCGTGGGGCTGAAAGACCTCCAGTCCTGGCCGGTCCGGGTCTAGATCCGAGACATGGATCGCGTCACCGTGGCCCCAGCCAGTGCTGTACAGGCCCTTTCCATCGTGGTCGATGCAGCAGGCGCCGTACACGATCTCGTCCTTGCCGTCTCCATCTACGTCGCCCACGCTGAGATTGTGGTTGCCCTGGCCCCGGTAGGCCTCGTGGCCGGGCGCCCCGTCGTCCGTGTCAAAGGTCCAGACCCGCGTGAGCTGCCCCTCCCTCCAATTCCAGGCCGCCAGCACTGCTCGGGTGTAGTAGCCCCTGCACATAACCACGCTGGGCCTGACGCCATCCAGGTAGGCGACGCACGCAAGGAAGCGATCGCAGCGGTTGCCGCTGCTGTCACCCCAACCAGAGCCATTGCCTCCCCTGGGAGGGACATAGTCCGTGGTGGCCAGGGCCTGGCCCGTCCTTCCATCGAAGACTGTCAGGAACTCGGGGCCATCCAGGATTTTGCCGCTGCCATTGACGTAGTTGGCATTCGGATCGCCGATCACCTTGCCCTGGCCATCCGTAGTCCCGTCCGCGGTCTTGCAGACGATCTCCGCCCTTCCGTCGCCATCCAGGTCGTAGACCATGAACTGAGTGTAATGGGCGCCCTCTCGGACGTTCCTTCCGAGCTTGATCGACCATAGGCAAGTGCCGTCGAGTCTGTAGGCCTGGATGATGGGTTCGGTCGTCAGGCCACTCTGGGCATTGTCACGTCCCCTGCCCACCTGGTGCAGGACGATCTCGTACTCGCCGTCACCTTCCAGGTCACCCACAGAGGCATCATTGGGTGAATAGCCGACAGGCGTCTGCAGGGGGATGGACAGGTACTGATGGACAGGCGTATTGGCCTTGAGGACAAAGACCGCGGCGGCCTCCTGCTCCTCGCCCTTGAGCATGGGGCGAACGAAGTAGCGGCTATCCTGGTTGGGCTCCGCGTGCGTATCCACGAACCAGGTGCACCGCGTGATGGGCCGGTCATTGACGACCACAGCCGGCCCTCCTGCCCTGGATCCGTACAGATTGAAGGCGATCTCGTCTGGATCGGTCCCCAGCAGCCGCCAGCTCACAAAGACCTTTCCGTCCCCTTGGTTGACTGCCACCAGGCCGCGTCCCAGGTTCTCCATCTGCCGCTGTGCTGCAACAGGATCTGTCGCTGCAGCCACACCTGCGATGGCTGTAACGACAACGATTCGAAGCCGAGACATCATGCCACATACCTCCAGCAGTGCGTCCCCGGCGTCTGACACAGACGCCCCACAGGGGCCTTGGACCCGGCCATCGCGGCCGTGGCAGGTGGATTCTACCGCCCAGCCGTGCCGAGGTCAAAGCGATCAATCGCCAGGTGCAGGCATCGAGGCAAACCGCGAACTCGTGCGCACATGAAGGTCGTAGCCAGCGAACCAAGCCGTACGCATGCGAGCAAGCGGGACTCCATGGAGCGAGCTTGCTCGCAGAATGGAGGCCGGCGTAGCCCGCCCGGTACGCCACAGCGTACCGGTAGACGCGAAGCGTCGCGTACGGCGGCGTCACGAACAAGGCCAACCTGGCAGAAGCGGCGGCAGCCATTCGCGTCTATTCGCGTTCATTCGCGGCAAGAGAACTCCTTCAGTTGTCCCCTTCTCCGAGGTTGTGGCAGTGGCCGGGACGGTCAGCTATAGTCCGTGAGGCGGTAGATGAGGGCGTCGATGAGCAGCCTGCTGCACTTGTCGCTCTGCTTCGCGATGGCTCACTCCTTGACAGGCCGCAGCCGGAGCATGACCACGCCACGGCGGGGGACGCTGGCCGAGACCTCGGCCTTCTGAGTCCCCAGGTCCTTCTGACGCCAGAGGTCACGCACCGCGTGGCTGCCTGACAGGCCGATTGCAGACCAGGTTGCCGTGATTTGTGCCGGAAACTCGCCGCGATTGAAGAGCCCCAGGGCCTTGCTACCGTCCTCCAGGTCCTTGACCATGAGGAAGATGTCCTCCGTGAGCGTGATGACCCGGGCGGATTGGCCGAGCGGGTCCTGGTCGACCTCGATGACCTCTGGATTGCACAGGACGTTCAGCGTGAAGGGGTCCAACCGGCTCATGTCACCGCTGTAGAACAGGGGTGAGGCCATGAGGCACCAGAGGGACATGAAGGCATACTGCTCGTTGGGTAGGAGCGAGCAGGGCTGCGGCTCGCCGCCGCCGCGTGCGTCGCCGATGTAGCCGATCTGGATATAGTCCGGGTCGTTCCATGCGCCGGGCCTGGACCACTGGCGGTGCTCAGCATTCGCCAGCGAGACCTCGAAGACCCGATCCAGCTCAAACCCCAGATCGCCTGCGGTGCGCCAGCAGTGACCGCCCACTTCGGCGCCCCACTCCCAGACCTTTCCCATGCCGTACTGGCACAGGTTGAAGACGATGTCACGGTCCTGCTGCTTGAGGATATCGCCCATCAACTGGTAGGGTTTCTTCAGGGCAGCCAGGTCTGGGTCCTTGCCTGCAACCTCGCCATAGGAGCACCAGTCGTACTTCAGAAAGTCAAAGCCCCACGCAGCGAACTGCTTGGCGTCCTGGGCCTCGTGCTGGTACGTGCCTGCAAAGCCCGCGCAGGTCCGCGGACCAGGCGAGGTGTAGAGGCCGGCCTTGAGGCCCTTGGCTGTGGATGTAGTCTGCCAGGGCCTTCATGTCAGGGAAGTGCCGGTTTGGCACCATGTTGCCCTGCCCGTCCCGCAGCGGTCCCACGCGGAGCGGATCGGTCTGCTTGGACGCGTTCATCCAGCAGTCGTCGATGTTCACGTACTGGTATCCCACGTCTGCCATGCCGCTGGCCACCATCGCGTCTGCTGCCTGGCGCATCATCTCGTCTGTGACGCGGTTGTAGTGGGCATACCAGTGGTTCCAACCCATGGGCGGCGTCAGGGCCAGGGTGTCGCCTGACACGATCCTGAAGACCCGGCTCGCCTGGCCGTGCCCATTCTGCGCGGTCAGTGTCACCTTGTACTCGCCCCGGTCCGGTGCAGTCCCCATGATGAAGCCGGTCTTGGAGTCGATGGTAAGGGAGCCAGGCAGGCCCTCTGCAGCAAAGGTCACGGGCCGCTCTCCCGTCGCAGGCACACGGTACAGGAACGGATGGCCTGGCCTGCATCCATAGACAGTGGGCCCGTTGATCCTCGGGCTCGCACCAGGCTTCGGCGTGAGGATCACGGGCTCGCTGTCCGGTTGAGGGATCACCCTTGGCCTTGTGGTCACGCCGCTGAACCTGGCGTCCGCCCAGTCCGCGTGGTCGTTGTCTGCGCCGTCGCCTGCGTCGCCGACCTGCAAGAGGAGCAACGTGACGCCCTTGACGTCCAGATCCACGGGCTTGGCCGCATCGCCGGGCTTCATCACGCCGGACTCCCACAGCTTCTTGCCATCCGCCACGACCTTGAACGTGACGGACCCAGGCGCAACAGCCGCGTCGTCCGCACCCACGAAGGCCATGAACCTCTCTGCACCACCATCCAACTCAATCCATGCAGTCCCCTTGGCATGTGTGCCCACCCCATGTTCGAACCGCCTGCCGCCGATAGACAGGAGCTTTCCCGTCACCGCCTTGTCCACATGCGCCTGCCCCCAGCCCTGGTGGATCTTCGAGAGATCCAGAGAGGACAGCCAGACAGTGGTATCTGTCTCACCCGAGGCTAGACAGGTCAAGAGGGCCATACTCAGGATTGGCAAGACCGAGAGGATCGGGCGGATGCACCTGGGCATTGTTGTCGGCTCCTTTCATTTGTCGCGATAGTGTGTCAGCGTAGCCTCCGGTCAGAGCCACGTCAATGCCTGCACGAAGGTCGCTGGCCTTCTACTTCTTGCCTGGGGCCCCTTCAATCCGTTCCAGGATCGTGACTGGGCCGAGCAGGCCCGATACCATCAGGGGCGTCTTGGCAGTGAGCTTCCTGATGTTGGTCTGGGTGTAGCGCTTGTCTGCAGGCAGTGACTGGTCGCCGATGATCCGGTTGGGCCAGAAGTTGACCACGTCGATCTCCAACCGATTCTCACCGCTGTGGATCGCCCCTGCGAGACTCGCCCGCATGGGATGTGCCCAGACGATGCCCAGGGACTTGCCGTTGACGCGGACCTCTGCAATCTCGCGTGCCTGGCCCAGATCGAGGGCGAGGTCCTTGGATGCCAGGTCTAAAGGCAGTGTAAAGGTCTTGCGATAGGTGGCAGTACCTGAGTAGTAGCGGATTCCCTCTTCAGGCCGCTCCGTCCAACTGACCAGTGTGGGGAACTCCGCGGACCGCGGGCCTCCCCACTTGGGATCGAACTGGACGGTCCAGGCGCCGGAGAGCTCAAGCCGGGTCTCGAACATGGCGAAGTTGGGTCTCCCTGAGGCAGGATGGTTGGCAGCGGGCTCGCGGAACACGACGAAGAGGGAGCCGTAGGGGCCAAGCTCCAGGGGCACGGTGGTCCTGCCCTCTTGCTCGGCGTAGTCCGTTGCAGGGCGGCGATCACCCGTCACAGGGTCCCAGATCTCCGGGGCCTTGCCTGTGACGCGGAAGGTGGCCTGGATCGATTCGGGTTGGGCCCCCCTGCTGGCTACAAAGTAGATGTCCGCATCGTCCAGCCTGCGGTGGATGTATCTGATGAACGTGCTGCTGTCCCTTGCACCCGTGAACTCAAAGTCCGCAAGAACCCCCTTGCTGTGGAGCGTGTCCAGGCTGGGCCTATCCTGGATGCCCGCCTCTGTCCAGAGGGCCTTGACCAGGTCAGCCACCTCCCTATCCGAGCCGGGATAGCCTGCCAGACCGCTGGCTGTGGCAGGCGGGCTGCCCACGACCATGGCGCCTGACTGGACCAGCTCACCCACCCTGCGGAGGACGGGAAGCGAGATTGATGGCTGCTGCGCAAGGACCAAGAGCTGATGGTTCATGCCGTCAGGCAGGACCAGGCGGCCGTCTTTGTAGGACAGCCTGTTGAGCACTGCCTCCTCTGTGATCACGTCATAGTCGTGGCCTGGACCGAGCCTGGCAGGATCGCTGGCACGCAGTTGGGTGTAGTTGGGCACATGGTCGCCGTAGTAGTAGCACACGTCCGCCACAAAACAGCCCTGCTGCAGCATCCACTGACAGCGGTTGATGTAGTCGAAGAACGGGGCAGACCTGGACCACCAGGTCACCAGCGGATTGAGGTGCGTCCCTGCGAAGTACTGCTGTCCGGGTATGCCCATGGAGCTCGGAGAACAGACGAACGCGTGCCAGACCAGGCGGTTGAGGCCCTCGCAGCAGGCATAGTCGAAAGAGGGCTTGAGATTGTCCCAGAGCGTCTCCTGCCAGTGCGGCCCGACTGTGGTGAACCCCTCTGCAGCGACAAAGAGGTGGCCGTAGGTGTGGGCTGCACTCGCAGGCTGTTTGACAAAGAAGCGGACCACGTCGTCCACGCGATGCGTCGCGGAGTTGGCCCAGAACTCGGACATGGGCACTGTATCGATGCCCAGGCACCGCTGTGCGTCGACGGCCGTAAAATGCGGACCTCCTGACTCCGGATGTATCCCCACCCCGTAGCGGGCTGCCCAGTCCCGCATCAACTTGAAGTGGTTGTCTGCCACCAGGTCGCCCAGGGTCTTGCGGAAGTCTGCAAGGAACCGGTTGCTGACGTCGCGGGAGTCCACGATCTTTCCCGCCAAGGCGGGCAAGAATGGCACGGGATCATATCCGCGGCGGCTCTTGAATTCCGTCAAGAGGCTCGGCGTCCAGTTGAAGACGTCGATCTCCCAGCTATCTGTGTGGAGGTACCGCAGAGTCCTGCCTGCTAGGGGCCCTGCATCCTCGAGCAAAGGCGTAACGACCGTATTCCAGTAGCGGCCAAGGGCATCAGGGTCCAGCGGGTCCAGGGCATAGCCATTCCAGGTGTCACTGGCCGTGGACACGTGACACTTGTCTCCCAGCGTGCATCCAAATCGAAGGACCTGCCATCTGCCTGCAGGTACGTCCCAAGTCAGCGTCCCATCCGGACCCATGCGGTCAGACAGGTCCACGACCTGGCTCGCCTGCGTGTCCTGCTCGCCAGGGACGCCCTCCTCCCGCTCCACCAGGATTGCGGTGTCGGGCGAGGAGTTCGTGAGGAACCAGCCATTGCGGCCAGTGAACCGGATGGCCTCGTATAGGGCCTTGACCTTCCAGTCCTTCAGCGGCTGCCTGTTGGGGTCGAGATCAGACCTGAGCGGGTACGCGACCACACGCACGTCCCTGTAGAAGCCCTCGTTGACCGCGGGCTGCGGCATCTGCACGGTCACCTTCCCAGGCCCATCGATCACCTTCTCAGACCAAGTCAGCTTCTTGACCGCGTCAGCCGCCGTGACCACAGGACCGCCCAGGTTCCAGCCGCTCTGGATATTGAGGCTGATCTCCAAGCCCAGGCGGCTGGCCTCAACCAGGCAGTGCCTGTACAGCTCACGCCAGGAACCGCTGAAGAAAGCAGGGCCTGCGGGCACCCGGCCATTTCCATCCTGGCTCGCCCCGCCTGCATCGCACAGCAGTGCGCCGCCAAAGCCCTTGGTCTTCATCTCATCGAGGTCGCGCGTGATCGCGGCCTTGTCCACGTTGCCGTTGAGCCACCACCAATATGCCCGCAGCCTTGCCTCATTAGGCGGAGAGGTCCATCCTGCATCCAACGCCACCGTCCCACCAGCGGCTGGATGCACTAGCAAACTCAGACAACAGCACACCCTAAGAACCGAGGCAGCGTGGGCTGAAGCCCATCCTACAACTGGCTTCTGGGTTCTGGCTTCCATAGTCTATCACCTGAGCTCAGGGCCAAGGACCAGGGTCTGGCCCGGCCGCGAATCGGCTTCCGTAGTCTTGTCGCCGTAGCGGAGATGGAGCGGGCCTCCGGCTGATGAGACCAGCCTCGCCTCTGTGAGCCTTCCACCCTTCCAGGCGATGTCCACGGTCACGCCGCCCCTGGCGCGGAGGCCCTTCACTGAGCCTGTAGGCCACGCCTTCGGCAGTGCAGGCAGGAGATCGATGATGAATGCACCCTTCTCTGCGCGCGCGTGGCTCTGCAAGAGCATCTCTGCGATGCCCGAGGTGCCGCCGAAGTTGCCGTCGATCTGGAACGGGCTGTGCGTGTCGAAGAGGTTGGGCAGCGTGCCACGGGACAACAGATTGCTCAGGAGGATATAGGCGTGGTCGCCATCGTGCAGCCGTGCCCAGAAGTTGACCTTCCAGGCCATGCTCCAGCCGGTCCCGCCATCGCCGCGTACTTCCAGCGTCTTGCGCGCGGCAGCAGCCAGGTCGGGTGTAGTGGCCACCGCGATCTGGCGGCCCGGGTGCAGGCCGAACAGGTGGGAGGTGTGGCGATGGTGCGGGTCTGTCTCCTTGTACTCCTCGACCCACTCCAGGAGCCTGCCGTCGGTCTTGCTGATCTGCAGGGCGCAAGCCGCTTCAAGGCAGATTCGCACTCCTTTCTGAAGTCCGCATCCGTGCCCAGGGTCGTGGCCGCCTCTATGCAGTTGGCCAGCAGGTCATGGACGATCTCGAGGTCCATGGTGCAGGCATAGGTGAACGACGAGTGCTTGCCGTCAGGCAGTATGAAGGAGTTCTCCGGTGAATGCGAGGGCGACGTCACGAGCCGGCCTGCCACGGGTGTCCCTGCAGGCGCCTCGATCAGGAAGTCCAGGATGAACCGCGCTGCCCCCTTCATCAGGGGATAGGCCCGCGCAGCAAGGAACTCCCTGTCTCCGCTGAAGAGGTAGTGCTCATAGGGATGCTGGCACAGCCACGCAGCGCCCATGGGCCAGATCCCCTGCACGCCGTCCGCCGGCGCGGTGAACCCGAAGGGGTCCGTGAGGTGGTGGACCACCCAGCCGCGTGCCCCGTACTGGACCTGTGCGGTCCTCGTCCCGGGCGCGACGAGCCGGTCCATCAGGTCGAAGAGCGGCTCATGACACTCCGCCAGGTTGCACATCTCTGCAGGCCAGTAATTCATCTGGATGTTGATGTTGGTGTGGTAGTCCGCGTTCCACGGGGCCTTCATCTGCCAGGACCACAGGCCCTGGAGGTTGGCGGGCATGCCGCCCGGACGCGAGCAGCCCATCAGCAGATAGCGGCCGTACTGGAAGTACAGGGCTGCCAGGCCCGGATCCTGCTGGCCGCCGCGGACCCGCATGAGCCTGTCATCTGTAGGCATGGCCTCGATGTCCAGCCCGGCGGAGCCGAGGTCCAGGTCTACGCGGCGAAAGAGCCGCTGGTGCGCGGCGATGTGCGCATCGCGGAGTGCCGCATAGGGCTTGGCGGCTGCTGCCGCAAGCCTGGCCCGGCAGTTCTTCTCCGGGTCGCCGCCACGGTAGTCGGTTGCGCCCGCAAGCACCAGTGTCACTGCGTCCGCACCAGCGACGTTGAGCTTTCCGGATTCGCAGGTCACCTTGCCTCCTGTTGCCACAACCAGGACCTGGGCCTCGAAGCGGACGCCCCGCTCCTGCCTGGTCTGATCGTCGAGGCGACTGATCCTGCCCCGCAGGATGAGTCTCGTGGGGTCGTTGGGGTCGCTGATGCACCGGGCGTCCTTCTCACGGGTCATGGCGAGGCCGACGTTGATCCTGCCAGGCTTCTCACAGGCGAGCCGCACCACAAGATAATCGTCTGCGGCGGTGGCGAAGACCTCGCGGGTGAAGGTTACGGCGTCTGCGTCATACCGAATCGACACGATTCCCGTGTCCAGGTCCAGGTCCCTACGGTAGTTGTCCACTGCAGAGACGGCCGGGAACTCCAGCAGCAGGTCGCCGAGGGGTTGATACGACTTCACACCCTTGGGGATACCCATCATGGTCTCGCCCGCCAGCTTCGTGGCCTCCTCGTTCTTGCCTGCAAACAGGAGCCTGCGGATCTCGGGCAGGGCCTGCAGAGAGGCAGGGTTGCTCACGTCACGAGGATAGCCGTCCCAGACCGTGTCCTCATTGAGCTGGAGCCGCTCGTGCACCACGCCGCCAAAGACCATCGCACCAAGCCGGCCGTTGCCGACAGGCAGGGCCTCCACCCACAGCCCAGCAGGCTGGCGGTACCACAGGGCCGACCTGCCTTCAGGCCGCGACGCCTGGCCACGCAGCGCAGCCGTCTCCTCCCGGAGCGGGTCCCGCCGGTCGCCCGCAGCGATCCAGGAACGCTTGGGATCCGCGGGCCTGGGTGCCTCAGCAGCCAAGGCCCATCCTGAGGTACAGACCACCATTGCATATGCCAACGCCATCTGTCTGCCAGACACCATACAGCTCCTTTCCCAAAGCACCAGGCGGTCTTGAAGGCCCTTCGAGCTCCTGAGGCCATTCGTACCCATGACGAGAGCATTCTACCACACGCCGAGGGCCAGGCCACCACTCCATCGCGACGACTCGTGCCCCTCTCCTCGATTCCCATCTTCCGCGACCGCGCGAGCGGCAGAGTCTGCTACAACTGCCGAAAAGGCAACAGTTGGATTCTTGGTACGACGCGGGGTTGTTATGGTGAGCGTCTCCGACGAGTTGATAGGCCGGATGGTGCAACGGATCGTCCGCGAGGTTGATCCGCAGAGAATCGTCCTTTTCGGTTCCTGGGCGCGTGGCGATGCGAACGACAGGTCCGACGTAGATCTCCTCGTGGTGGAACAGGAGCCTTTCGGTCCGAACCGGAGCCGCCGACAGGAGGCCGTTCGCATCTGGCAGTGTCTCTACGAGTTTCGTCTGCCAACGGATATCCTGGTCTGCTCTGTCAACGAGATAGACCAGTGGAAGGATTCCCGCCGTCGCACTGTAGGCAGAGCCCTGAAAGACGGAAAGGTCCTCTATGAGTCCGACCGACGCGCCTCGTGATCTGCTCACGTTGGCGAAAAGAGACTACAAGTCGGCGTTGATCCTGGCTCGGGCCCAGGACCCGCGAATCGCCCAACGTGGGAGATCAGTCCTTCTTCCACCATTCACCCCCGTGACCTTACAGCGATGAGGCAACGTCCGTTGGCGTGAATGATGGGTCCTGCTACCACCCAATGTGGGAACGTCCACCACTAGATGCGCCTCTGAGGGCTGGCGGTGTGGAGCGACTTAGGGGGTCGGCAACGATCTTTCGACGTCTTCGAGGAACGAGCGATAGAGGCGGACATAGGCGAGAAACTCCGCGGGCGATCCGATGTCTCGCGTAGAGAAGGCATGGACTGCGTTTCCCCTCACCTGAATAACATCGATGAACGATTGATGTTCTGTCAGGAGCCCACGCTTCCGCATGAACTGGCGGATGCGCTCATACGAAAGGTCCTCGGAAGAGACTACATCGCCAGTGTGCCGATTTCGCGGCGATGCCGTATCGGCCAGGTAGTCGCGAAGAAAAACTGCCAGAAAGAGCTTTAGGTGTCCCTCGACCAGTGCCCGCAGGTGAACCCACCCGATGATCAGTGCAGCCGGCTCATCCGGGCTCGTGCGGACCTCCGCGACACGGTGAGTAAGGGCACGGTTCAGAGAGGCAAGCCAGTCAAGACGGGACTGTTCGAGCAGATCAGCAGCTTCGCGAGTGGCCCAGCCGTGCGCGGAGGACCAGAATGAGGAGAGTCTAGTAGAGAGAGCCGCGATTGCGGCAAGGCAGTCGTCGATATCCTCTGTGTGCTGATGCATGTCATGATCCTCGGGGACACCACGCCTCAGTTGACGGTCTTGCTGACGCCACAAGACGGTCGAGTGCAAACGTTGGTTCGATGATCATTCGTTCTGCCAATGATTGTGCACTTGTTCAACCTGCTGCATCCAGAACTTCAGTCGGACAAACTCGTTGCGGGACACCTTGAACAGGCCGAGCCGCCAGGCTACATCGACAAAGCCTTCACCAGGAGTGTTGTCGTCCCCACGGTGCGTAACGAGAGCCCTCAGCATTGGCCGGCCGGCTGCTTCTTCATGTTGGGCGATCTCCTCGACAATCTGTGAGATCACTTGACTGTCCTCTTCCTTAGCCAGTTGGCTACCATTGATTCCCGCAACAGGCATCTGTGACCGCCCGAAGTCATAGTTGTGGATGTGACCCCATCCCCTCCCTCGTCGGGTGCATGGGTTGACTCCCACTCTTGACTACCCCTTGCGACACTCCGTACGCCTCAATCGACTTGACTAGGCTGGATGCGAGGGCATGAAGGGTCAGTATGCTCTGGTAGAGCTCCGGTACCGTAAGCTCTATACGCTTCCCCACATCGAAGGACCGCTCTCTGTCTGTGGACCTCAAAGAAACTGACCATCCGGCGTCGAGGCGAGTCTGACCTTCGATGACTATCTCGTCACCCTCGCCCGGGGGCTTTGCCAGGAATTCCACGGTCCTCCACGTGACCACAAGTCTGCCTTCCTGATTGGTGTCTTCGGGGGCCACAATTCCGTTGCGATGAACCAAGCAGTTGCGCGCTTGATTCAGAGAGAGGAAGTGTCTTTCATATGGCGTCTCGACGCCGAAGTCGCTTCGCAAGTGGCCAAACTTGTCCGGAAATCCAAGACGGTGAAATCGCTTTCGGTCCCCCGCAAAAATGTCCTTGAATTCTTGACCCACGAACCGACCCTTACCTCCAAGTCGGTATAGGGCGCAGACCTTTCGGCACTCATCCAGGAAGCTGCCCGTCGCATTGACACTGTCAGTAAGAAAGGAGCCCAGCAACCATTGTTTGCTATGGTCGTGTGCTTCGGCGAAGCTCAACCGCCGATTGTGAGCGGGATGAACCGACATGAACCCCAAGGGACTCTGGTACCGTTCCTCCGTAAGAGTCTCTGTCGCTCTATATACGAAAGTGATTATGTCAAGCAGGTTCTGGATCTCAGCCAGGTATCTTCCTTGGAGAGCTGCAGTACTGATAGATACGTTGAGGTATTTTCCTTCTTCCATCGCAACCTATCCAGAGAGACCCGGGCGCCTCACTTCAGGAGTCAGAGTACCCTCTATAGTGCAGGGCGTCAACCGAATCCCGCAAGACCCAGGCGGGGCAGTTGCACCACGCGCGTCAACGGTACCGAAGCGGCCTGACTTGTTGTTAATCGCCCGCAAGGGTATCGGGCGTATCGGGGTCACATCTTCATTTACCCGCGTGCTGCTGCACCAGCTCCTGCGGCCGGTGCTCTCCATGCCACCTCCAGGTCTCCATGAACTCCTGGATCTCCCCCTCTGCATCCTCGACCTTCGGATGCGTGAAGCGGTACTCGACCGTCCACCTGCGGTCCACGCAGCAGAACACGTACAGGCTGGAACGAAGCGGGATCTTCGACCCGGCGAACAGGTCCTCATACTCGAGGACCACCCGCTTGCCGGCATGGGACCGGTCTCCGTCGACCAGGGCGACGTCGCGCTGCTCGACCAGTCCGGCCTGCGGATGCGCCCTCAGGAGCTCCTTCTTGCAGCGTTCGAGCTCTGCGTCGGTCAGGAGGGCCCGGGCGCCCGCGATGGCCTGCGGCGATGGGCCTGGAGAAGTCAAGGCGGGTCCCGGATAGACGTGCACGGTCACGGCGACGTGGTGAGACGAGGTGACGAGGTCGTAGTCCGCGCCGACATCCAGGCAATTGGGGTCGTAGCGAAAGACCTCATCCCGCCGGAAGTCGCCAACCCGGCCAGGTATCCGAATCCGTGACACGCGATGGATGTACGTCCCCCTCACGGCCAGCCTCTCGGGCCGCCCCGTGACCTGCACCCGAGCTGCAGGACAGCCGCACAGAGGCAGGACCACCGCAACCAGAACGATCCGCTTCGACAGCCTGTCAACGTCCATGGAACCACATCAATAGCACATGGAATCAGTCAGTTCCTCCATCTCCACAAGCCAGCGGACCATCCGCTTGAATCCTGACTCATCGAAGTATTGCCCCAAACCGCAGTCCGCGACCTTCTGCTCGATCAGGGTTCGGCCAACCGCGACGCCCAAGGAGTACGGCAGCAGAAACCAGTCTGTCTCGCCTCCCATGAGATTCGTGACCTCCGTCCAGCGTCCGTCACTCTCCTTGCAGGGTTCTGGAGGCAGCCAGCGTATTCCGAGCGTCAGGATATCCTTCTCGTCGGCCTCATCATCCTCTGCGAACAGACCGACCGAGATGATCCGATCATCATATACGATGTAGCTGGGCTTCATCATGACGTTGCTTCCTCAAGACGCAGTAGATCGAGGCTTCTGGGATGATTTCTAGCACTGATTCCCCCAACAGGCAAGTGGCAACTGTCACAGTCGCCCGCTTCGGGCGTAACCCTGCGGCCGCGTAATCCTCGTGGCCGGTGTCGAACCAGCAGAGGACGGCCTGGAAGGTGTAGCCCGGGTACCTCCTGACCTTGACCTGCCTGTCCTCCCACTGGCCGTGGCAGAGAAGGAACTGAAAGAGGGGACGCCGTCCAGGTTTGTCTGGACAGGCGGCCCCTCCCGGTGGCCGGCCTTGGATGTGGAGGCCCAGGAGGGCCCCACGTTCGCGGCTAATTGAAAACGCTGCCCCCGATCCTGATCAGTAGTCCCGCTCGGGCAAATAGTAGAATCGCACCTCACTCAGTCCATACTGCACCGTCTTGCCGCCCCAGTTGCTCGTGATCGTGATCCTCACGTACTTGGCCTTCTCGTACGGGAAGTTAACGACCGTGTTGTGAGCATAGCCTGATTTGCCAGTCGCCCGGGCAAATGGAAGCACGGGGACCAGCGCCGTCCACGTTGTTCCATCCAGCGAGCATTCCACCACCACGTCCTTGGCGCCGATAGCGAGCGATGTGGCCTCAATCGCCTGGTTCGCGTTCCAAACCCACATCTCGGCGAGCTGGTAGGCCTTGTCAAACTCGTATTGGATCCAGGCAGCGGACTCGCCCTTCTTGCTCAGCCACATGGTCCCCTGAGTGGTGCCGTGGGTGTCGCTGGCGTCCAAGCCTGAACCATCCACCGTCTTCATCGGGCCTGTGCTGTCACTGCTGCTGCTGGATGCCGTGGCCGTCACGGAGGGGATGGGCTTGATTTCGGTCTCCGCGGTGAATTGCATGACGCGGCCTTTGCAGATCCTTCCGCCCAGGGGGTCGATCACCTCGTCCACTCGCCAGTAGTAGGTCTTGCCGAACTCCAGCAGGCCTGGTGGATCATAGGTGGTCGCAGTCTGGCCCTGGCTCACAAGGACGCTCGCTGGACGGAAGTTCCGACTGGCATCATAGGCGGCGCTCCACGATGTGGCGAAGTACACGTCATGCGTCGGCGCACAATCGGGCGATGTCCAACTCAAGGCAGAGTTGCAGGGGACATCAACCGCAAAGGGATGCGGGCTGAAGCTCGGAACACTGTTCGGCCCTGGAGGCACCACAGGCTCCCTTCCCGCCATGCCTTCCATCAGCACCAGGAGGTCCTGCCAGTCCACGATGTTGTTGCCGAACGCGGACGGGGCGATGTCGTACTTGGGGTAGTAGGATCCGGAGCCACTGCGGCTGAGGAGTGCCGAGACGTCGCCGTCGTCGACCTTGCCATCCCCGTTGAAGTCGAGTACAGGATGCACCGGTAGCTGCATCACGCCTCCTTGACCACTGAGGTAGAGGCTTGAATCCTTGAGCGAGAATGACAAGGGAGTCGCTGCGTTACCAGCGGGAGTCGCAAATGGGTCGTGGCCCGCCCAGGGGTCGTAGGTGGTTGGGCGTCGCACTATCTGGAGTGTCTGCCCGAAGGCGTTGCAACTGAAGAAGAGAACGAGGCCATCGGGTGTCATGGATGGGTAAGCGAAGGCATCGCAAGAAAGGGAATCGCTAATCTTCACAGCAGGACGCCACGGATCCTGCTTGGTCGGGCGCGTGGTGGCGAAGAGGTCTGACATGTGGCCCCCGCGCAAAGACCAGCAACAGGCCATCCGCCGTAATCGACGGGCAGCTTTCCGGCTGGCCTGTTAGGCTGGCCAAACGAGTAGTCGGCCATGACACTCGGGGCCCAACTCACCACAATGGCCAACACTCCACAGAACACTGTCACTACCTTGGAACAACAACTCCTGTGCATTTCACACCTTTCTTTCCTCATGGCCGCGATCATCGTCACACGGCATCGCCCATGCAACTCCGATTCAGACCTCTTGCGAGGCCATGTTTACGAGATCGACCAGGTTCCTCGCGCCCAACTTGCTCATGATTCGCGATCGGTGCACCTCGACGGTCCTGACCGAACGCGTCAAGGCAGCAGCGATCTGCCTGTTGGATTTGCCATCCACCAACAGGCGCATGATGCGATCCTCCATGGGCGTCAAGCCCCTGTCCAAACGAGCTTCGGTGCCAGTCGCTTCCCTCAAGAAGACGTCCACGACACGCAACAGCTCCCGCCTGTCCAGCGGCTTCTGGAGGACCTCCATGGCTCCATTCTTCATCGCCCTGACCGCCGCTCCGACATCGCCCTTCGGAATCATGGGGACAACCCACGGCTGCGGTATCCCGTGTAGGACCCAGTCCGCCAACTCGCGGCTCTGCTCGCCGGTGATCAGCAGGACACGCCAACCAAGGGACTCTGTCTTGAAGAGGTCTCGCAGAGAGGCAAGGTGCGCGACCTGCAGGTCTCTGCGTCTCGCGACCGCCTCCACCAGGTCCCGGATCCCCGGTTCACTGTCAACCAACAGCACTTGTGGTCTGCGATTCATCTCAGGCTGCCCTCGTTGTTGCCAGTTCAGGTGTCACTGCACCGGGATGCTCCGAAGAGGTCAGGCCGCGGAGGGCTGCTGGATAGCAGCCCTCCACGGTCCAAGCGTCCCCTCGCTATGGATTGGTCGCGCCGGGTACAGGCGTGGGTTCGCACATGGGCATCAGCTTCACGCGAGTAACCTTGCCCGTGTAGGGCGAGCATAAGATCGGTTTCTGGCCTTCATCAGGGAAGCCATCGCGGTCGGCGTCCTGCGCCGGCAGGTAGATCGCCTGGTTGGCCGTGAAGACGGCGTGATCCGCATCCACCATCGTTGTTTCCGACGAGGTGACCGCGATGTAGACCATCTCATCGATCACTCCACCCGTCTTGAGTCCATAGTGGATCAGTGTATTCCTGAAAGTAGTCGGACTCGTCTTCTCCGCCTGCCCGATCATCTGGCTGTGGGCATTGGCCTCTGGAAACGCCCCAAAGAAGCTGGGTGAACACAGGGTATGTTCCACATACTCAGTGTACTTCAGACCCTGTGAGTCCTGGGCCACGAGGAAGCAGTTGTGCACGAGGTGGATGCCAGGGGCCTCGACAGTCAACATCCAAGCACCATCGAGCCGCGGCCCAAGGTCAGACGGCCATGTTGTAGTACCATCGGTTCCCGCAAATACACTCCAGACCGTCGTCGCAAGCAAGACGGTCCCCACGGCAATGATCAGGACAGCGATGTTTCTCTTCGTACCCATAATGAGACCTCTCCTTGTTGGGTTGGACACTGCAGATGAAACTGTACTTTGCGACGCAACCGTCCCTTCCAAGAGCCACGGCGGATCCCTCTTGCGTTCCATCATACTCATCCTCCAGGCAAACAACCTCGTACGACGATCTGCGCAGACTTTCTGCGCGACAGTCTGATCCTGTGAATCTCCATGTCCCTCTTCTCTCGGTCGGCCCGGTTGCAGCGTGAGCAGCCTCCTCAGGACCGAAGTGTGCCCTCTATCCCATCACTCCACCTTCGCCTCTCTCCCCGTTAGTCCCGTTTCCACGTGCGCGGCCGCAACTTCGGCCTCGGTCAGGGCATAGTCATAGATACGTACATCGTCGATCCATCCCGTCCATTCACACCCAGCCACATCCATATTAGCGCCGATCCATACGGGCTTGTCATTGGTGCTGACGATGCCTGCGGCACCCGCTTCGGCATCCATCTTGCCGTCGATGTAGAGACACATCCGGGTCCCATCGTAGACGCCGGCCACGTGGTGCCACCGGCCGTCAGCCACCTCCGTCCGTCCGCGCAGGGTGGTCACGTCATCATCCTGCACCTCCAGATCCGAACAACCGAAGTAGATCATGCCTTCGTCGTTGAATCTTTGGACTCTCCAGGCATTGTCTCCCTTCGTGATGACTGCCTGATGAAGCCGTTGGAAGGCATTCGTTCTTATCCAGGCCATCACGGTCATCGGGCCTGTGAGATCCAAGGCCTTGTTGGCGGTGCAGTCCACGTATCCATGGCCCTGCAGACTGAGCACGCCTCCTCTCTGGTCGTCGATGGCAATCGTGGCATCGCCAACCAAGGTCCCTTCGAGACCACTGCCGGAGGCATCAGGGACCTTGCCCGCAGGTGCGGCATCGAACGTCCACCCTGCGATCAGCGACCGCGTCGTTCGGGTGTGGAAGGGACGCCCCACCTCATACCCGTGCAGCCGCTCTATACATACAGCCCTCATCCCTGGATGGGTGTCGATGGCCAGCAGCCCGGTCGCCTTCTTCTGCCACCTGACGGCGCTGGCAAAATCGCGTGCCTCTGCATAGGCGGCAGCCAGTGCCTCCAAGCCCTCGGCGTTCTCCCAACCGGTCAGTTCGCATGCCTGCGTGGCGAGGCCGACGGCCTCAGGGCCGTTGCGTATCTCATCGATGGGGCACGTGGCCAGAAACCAGGCAAGCCTCTGTGAAGGCACGGCATAGCCCGGACAGACGCGGGCGCCCGCCTCGTAGCCGTCCCTCGCGGCGGCGTAGTCGCCTCCGACCTCGGCCTTTGCCGCGCGACGGCAGTATGCCCGGGCAAGGGCTTTGGCCAGACGCTGCCTGTCTGGAGCCGCCCCCTCGCCACTCTCGCCGCCCGATTCTGTCATTGCCATGCCGATGGCGGAGGCCTTGTCGAGTTCTCCTGCCCCCATCAGTTCCCAGGCCTGACGGGTCTTGCTGCCTTCTGGGGCAAACTGGCCCTCGGCCTCATGCAGGGGGGCCTCCTCGTAGGCATGCTCGCCGTCCTCGTACATCGCACGCAGCACCTCAAGCTGGGTCCGAGCATCTTGTTCCCGGCCCAGCCTGTGAAGCGATATCACCAGGGGACCGATCTCTGACGGGCTGGGTCGGCCATAGAGCACACGGCGCATCTCGCCGCAGCGCGTGAATACGTCGGCGGCCTCCTCGTAGTGGCCTGATGAATACTGGCTGAGGCCCTGCGCATGGAGTTCAGCCAGGCGTTTCCGCAGAGCCCACCTGAGGTACCCGGTCTGAGGATGCTGATCGCTGTGCGTCACGCGGCTGGCGTCCATCACCCTGACGAGCAGCGCGTCACCCTCGGGATACCGCTGCTGCACCCAATAGAGACCCGCAAGGCTGAACCCAAACATCACGGTCGCGACGTGGGTCTCTCCATACATCCTCCTCGCCCTCGCATACGCCCCGGTCAGCAACGGTGCGGCCTCGTCGATCCGTCCCTGCTTCAGGCAGGCCGCCCCCATGTTCCGAGTCGCCCACATCGTGATCGGGTTGTCCTCGCCCAGGACCTGCCTGCAGGTCTCAAGGCTTCGACGACCCAGCTCTGCGGCCGTCTCTGTCTGGCCCCGCTGTTCGTAGGACCATACCAAGACAACGCCCAGGAGCAGGGTCGTCTCGTCCTCCTCCCCCAACACCTGCCGGCTGGTCTCATAGCCCTTGCGTGCCAGGGACTCGGCTTGCTCATATCGCATGGCCGTTACCCGGCCAGCGGCAAGGAGGGCCGTGCACCGCAGCACGATCGGGTCTTCCTCCTGCAACACCCGCCTGCCGATCTCCAGGGCCCTCTCGGCTAGTGCCACACCCTCCGCGAACCTCGCCTCGGACACGTACTGCCAGCCCATTTCGGACATGGCTTCGAGTGTATCCCGATGCCCTTCACCGAGGAGCCGCCTCCTCGCGTCCAGTACACGCGAGAGAAGGGGCTCTGCCTGCTCATAACGTCCCCACTCGCGATAGAGAACGCCCAGATGGTTCAGGGAGGCCAACGAAACTGGATGCTCCTCCCCAAGGCGTGCACGCCGCAGCTCCAGGGCCCGTTCCAGATGGGGAAGGGCTGCCGAGTAGTCTCCCATCTTCTGGTAGGTCAGTCCCAGGGTCTCCCGGACCTGCACCTCAGCCAGGGGCGTGCCCACGAACCTGCGGTCCAGGTCCCGCGATGCGCTCTCCAGGATGTAGCGTACGGTCACTTCCCGGTTCCTGACCTTCTCAGGGTAGACAGAGGCGAGCAGGTCCTTGGTGAGGAAGTCGGTCACTGCCTGGGCCTCAGCACGGGCAGCAGACTCGCCAGCCCGGGCCTTTTCCGCGCAGGTATAAGGCCACACTGACGCCCAGACCCGCCATGACGGTTGTCGCCACCAATGCTGCGGCGGTCGCCATGACCCTGTGGCGTTGCAGAAACTTCTTTGCCCGATACCGTGCGGTCGGCGGGCCTGCCAGGACGGGCTCATGGTCCAGATACCGCTGCACATCCGACAGCAGTGCACTACCCGAGTCATAGCGGCGGCCCCGGTCCTTCTCCAGGGCCTTCATCACGATCCAGTCCAGCTCCCCTCGAACCGTCCTGGTCAGAAGGTCCGGGGTCGAGCTGCGACGATCTGCCACCTCGCCCGGGGCAGTGCCGAGTGCCGCGGAGGGTCTGGCGGGCTCTCGCTCGCGGATGATCCGCTGAATCTGGGCGTAGCCAGCCTTGTGGAGTTCCTCCTTGCTGAAAGGCGTGGTCCCGGTCAACAGCTCGTAGAGCAGCACGCCAAGGGAGTAGACGTCGGAGCGGGTGTCGATGTCACCATCGCTGAACTCCGCCTGTTCTGGACTCATGTACACTGGCGTGCCGACAATCTGGCCGTAGCGGGTGAAGAGCGTTCTCTCGGTCAGCCTCTGGTTGACCGCCTTGGCAATGCCGAAGTCGATCACCTTGGGCATAGGCCTGCCGTCGCAGTGCGTCACCATCACGTTGGAGGGCTTGAGGTCGCGGTGGATGATGCCCTTCTGATGGGCATGCTGGACGGCCTTGCACACCTCGACGAACAGGGCCAGCCGCTCCCGGATACTGAGCCGGTGCCTATCGCAGTACTCCGTGATCGATACGCCTGCCACCAGCTCCATCACGAAGTAGGGCCTGCCCGTCTCAGTGGCCCCCGCATCGAGGACCTTGGCGATACAGGGGTGATCCATCATGGCCAGGGCCTGTCGCTCGGCCTCGAAGCGTGCAATCACCTGCCGGGTGTCCATCCCCGGCTTGATGATCTTGAGGGCCACCTTGTGTCGACTGGGTTCGAGGTCGCCAGGACATGCCCCTGCGTCTTCAGACCCTTCGGGCCTCGCCATGTAGACCGTCGCCATCCCCCCCTCTCCGATCTGCTGGAGGAGTCTGTAGCGGCCGACGACGGCCCCTACCGTCTCCAGAGACTCCGATTCCTCGATCGGGGGCGTGCAGAATGTCGGCGGCTCCTCAAGGAACCCATCGCCAAGGCAGTCTGCCTCCAAGAGGGCCATGACGCGGGTCAGGAGTTGCTTGTCACCACCGCACGACTGCCGCACGTGGGCCTCCCTGGCGTCACGGGAGGCGAACTCCAGCGCCGAGTAGAACAAGGTCTCTTCAGTTGTCTGCCGACCGGCTTCCATGGCTGACCATCCTGCGTTCTCTCCGCTGTACAATGCGAAAAGGGTACTGCCGGTACGTCACAAAAACCGGGATTCTCCAGGAAATCTCGTGGACGGGTCAGGCAGGAGGCTGATCCCCGGCGATCTCCAGACGCAGCCAGGAACGGGCGTACCTCCAATGGCGGTCCGCAGTTGCAGAAGAGATGCCCAAGACTGACGCCGCCTGTTTGCCCGTCAGGCCGGCGAAGTAGCGGAGCTTTACGAGATCGGCCTTTGTCTTGTCCATCCGGGACAGCCTTTCCAGGGCCTCGTCCAGGGCAATGAGGTGATCGGCGTCCGACTCCCCCCTGTCCGCCACTCCAATTCCATCGAGATCGACCCGTTGGGCCTGGCCGCCCGCCTTGATCGACTTCTTCCGGCGGGCATTCTCGATGAGTATCCGCCGCATGGCCTCTGCTGCAGCCGCGAAGAAATGCCCCCGGCTGTCCCAGGCCTGGGGCCCGTCTCCCAACAGCCGAAGGTAGGCCTCGTGAACCAGTGCGGTGGCCTGGAGGGTCTGCCCGGGAACCTCCAGGGAGAGCCTCTGCGCAGCAAGGCAGCGCAATTCGTGGTAGACCAGAGGGAGGAGCTCCTCTGTGCCCTTCACATCCCCCTTCGAGATGCCATTCAAGATGCGTGTGACGTCACTCATGTCAGACGACTACCCTTCGTAGCCTGAGCCCCGGAAGAGGGCCGTAGGTGGACGTTCTTCCGACTGGAGAGCGTGACCTAGCTCTCCCAGGCTCGTCACACGAGTTTACCAGGAGGAAGGCAGTCAGGTCAATCGCAAGGCCCATCCGTCACGGCTTCACGGCCCTGTTGTAGATCCGTACGTCGTCGATGAGGCCGGACCAGAAGCTGCCCTTGCTGAGCCTGCTGCCGGCCCCTATGCACAAGGCCGTGGTTGCGCTGACGAGGCCGGGCTGCCGGTCTTGGGCGGCTACCTCCTCGTCCACGTACAGGTGCCGGTTGGCCCCGTCCCAGACAATCCCCACGCGGTGCCAGTGGCCGTCCGTGACCACGGTCTGCGACCGCAGGGCGGTGCCCGACTGCGCCTTCAGCGTGGTCATGAGCCCGCCTGTGTTGGGGTCCGTCGAGAGCCAGTCCGCCTTGTCCATCTGAGAGAAGATGACCTGGCCGGGCTCGCCGCCCTTGACCCACGCGAGGACGCTGAAGGCCCCCAGCGAGGGATTGAGCACAAAGGGCGTCTTGACATAGTCGTCGGCTCCGTCGAAGTCCAGTGCCCCATCCACCTTGCCACCTGCGGGACGCCAGACCGGATCGCCGTACAGGGTCGCCGTCTTGGGGCCCAGAGTGTCGATCGCCAGTTCTCCGTTGTTCTCGTCGAAGGCCCAGTGCACAAGCAAGGTGGGGTCTTGCGGCCTCGTCTCCAGGCAGTCCATCATGACATCGAGGTCTTTCTCGTCGACCTGACCATCGCCCCAGGCCGTCGGCCCGATGTCGCCGAGCGTCTCCTGCGTATGTAGGAAGAGGGTCAGATACGTCAGGTCTTTAACGTCTACGATCCCGTCACCGTTGAAGTCCACGATGGGGAGGATGCGTGACTGCCATAGGGCGAAGGGACCCATGACCGTGTCAGACCTCACGAAGTAGAAGGTTGGGTCTGCGGCGGAAAAGGATGGGCACCACTCCATGATTCCATCTGAGTTGAGCGGTGCACCCAGGCGGACTGGGTTGCCCCAGGGCCCTTCCTTGCTTGCACGTGGACTCACGTACAGCTCCATCGACCCCACCGCGCCCCTGGTGAAGTAGAGGGACAAGTCGTCGGGCGAGATGAAGGGCGTCACTTCCCAGGCCAATGTGTTGATGAGCGGGCTGAGGGCCACACGGGGACCCCACGGATCTTGCCTGCCTCGACGGGTTGTCACGTAGATCTCGCTGTGGTCGTAGCTCACGTATCCGGGTCCGGAGGCGAAGTACAGCGAAAGGCCATCTGCGGACAGGGATGGGTGGTCTTCCCAGCGGGCTGTGTTGACGTTGGAGCCGAGGTTCTCGGGGTTGCCCCAGGGATCTCCCTCTTGGGCCCGCCGAGAGACCCACAGGTCACCCTGGCCGTATCCGCGCGGATCCGGTGGACAGTTGGCTCCTCCGAGCGCCGGCCAGCCATCCGAGAAATACAGCTCCAGGCCGTCCGGAGAGATGCATGCAGCGCCCACCGGTCCGGCTGATCTGCCAGGCAGATCCAGCCTGACCGGGATGCTCCACCCGTCGTGCGTCGTGGGCCGCTCTGCCACCCATAGGCTCGAGCAGAGACCCCAATCCCCGTACACGAAGGACAGTTGCAGGCCATCACGCGAGATCTGCAGCCCGCCTGCACCAAACCAACCCACGTTCGGGATGGAGGCAGGTTCGCCGAAGGCATAGTCCGCCCGGACGGGCCCACCCTGGACGAGTAGGCAGGCCACCACCGCACTCAGCACTCCCCCGATTCCATGACCTGCCCACCTCATCACCCACCTTCCCTCTTCTTGCAGGCACCAGGACACAACCAAGGGACTCCCGCGCGTGCGGACCCCAGCCCTTGCGTGCCCGGACCTGCCACACCACACAATGTCGCAGCCAGTCTAGTGCGAGACGCCCCCCATGCGCACTCGCAAACCGGCAAGCTCGCACAGAGCCCTTCGGCCCACGGATCCAAGCCTACCTTGCAGTCCATTATATCCGCTGTGCGGGGTCGAAAGCAAGGGTAGCCGTCCTCCTGCTGTGCACAGCGGTAATGGTTGCTGCTGGCGTCCGGGCAAGGGCTCGGATATCATCATGGGCTGGTCAGAGACGCCGTTGGGTGTAGCAGGCCAGTCCGTTTGGAGCATTGAGGAGCACGACCGTGAAAGACCACAGACAGACGAAGCAGGGAATGATCTCCCGCAGGGAGTTGTTGGCCAGCACTGCTGCCACTGCAGCACTCGGCCTTGTGTCTGGCAGCCTCCTGAGAGGCGCTGAGGGCCAGGCCGCAGGCAAGCCCAACTCCAGGTTCAACAGCGTGCAGATCGGTGCGATCACGTACAGCTTCCGGAGCATGCCCAGCAAGGCTGAAGACATCCTCAAGTACGTGGTCCAATGCGGGATCAGCTCGATAGAGCTGATGGGCGAGCCAGTCGAGCAGTTCGCGGGAATCCAGGCCGGTGGCCGGCTGTCTGCGTCCATGGACAAGTTCCAGGCCCTTCGCAAGATGTACAACGACGCAGGCGTCGGCATCCACATCGTGAAGTTCGGCAACATCGGCGATGCAGGCATGAGCGATGGAGAGATCGACTACTACTTCAAGGTTGCCAAGGCCCTGGGCGCAAAGGGCATCACGCGAGAGCTGTCAGAGGATGCCGCCAAGCGGCTCGGGCCCATCGCGGACAAGCACCAGATCATCATCGGTTTCCACAACCACACGCAGATGAAGCCGGATACCTACGATGGCGCTATCCTCTCCTATGGAAAGTGCCTTGGCATCAACTTCGACATAGGCCACTACCTGGCAGGCACCAACCAGTCTCCGATCCCCATCCTCGAAAAACACCACGACCGGATACTGAGCCTGCACCTCAAAGACCGCAAACTCAACAACGGGGCCAACATGCCGTTCGGCAAGGGAGACACGCCAGTGGCTGAGGTCCTTCGGCTGATGAGGAAGGAAAAGTGGACCTTCCCTGCAGACATCGAGCTGGAGTACGATATCCCGCAAGGCTCAAACGCAGTGGCAGAGACGACCCAGTGCGTCCAGTTCTGCAAGCAGGCCTTGGCGTGACAGCACAGAGCAGTTTTAGGTTTTAGGTCTTAGGTTTTAAGTGACTGAGAGCAGTTCACGCTCGGCTTGTGTCATCTCTTCCACCTAAAACCTAAAACTTAAAACCTGAAACTTAAGACCCAAGACCACTTACTTCTCTTCTCTGATGATCCGTACAGCAGCGATGGGGCCGGCCTGGAAATCGGTGGCGCTGCGGAAGGTCACTGTAACCTTGTCCTTGCCTCGGGTCAGCTCGGGCGCCAGCGCGATGGTCTCGTCGTTGAAGCGTTTGCCGTGCCAGTGGATGTTCCGCGTGGCCACGACGAGGCCGTCGACCAGGACGTCGAACGTGGCCTTGTCATTGCCGCTGACGTCTCCCCAGGTGCTCATGATCAGGACGACAGGCTCCCTGGCGAGGACCTTCAGATCCACTGAGAACCAGCCTGACCTGGCCTTGCGGACCGCTCGCTGCCCGTCCTCTGACACGGAGGTGTTCGCTCCCTGGAAGTGGTGGTCTGCCTCAGACCTCGCGTCGCCGAGCTGCACGAAGTCGAGGGTCCGTGATTCGAGGTCTTTGAATCCGCCGATCCGCTCCCTGTAGAAGGCCCCCTGGGCCTGCCACGAAGTGGGCGAAAACACATCCCAGTAGACCGTGGATCGACGGTCGTACAGCGTGTAGAAGGGCCGTAGGACCACGTCCCTCGGGTCTCCGGCATTGACCAGCTTGAAGCTGCTGGGTCCGTCACCCGTGGGCTGGAGCCACTCAGACATGGGTCTATCCCGGGTCAGGAGGACCGGGACGTAGTTGGCATCACCGGCAGCAGGGTCGTCCACTGGACCCAGGTCGCCGGCCAGTGCCAATGGGCCATGGAAGATCGCGACGCGGTTGGGATTGTCGGGCATGGGCTGCTGGCTGAGGCCAAAGGGTAGATCCACCACCACACGGTCCCCGCTCCGCCAGGTCCGTTTTATGGAGAAGTAGCCCGAGACAGTGACTGCAGGCCTTTCGAGGACCTGGTCGTTGACCTTTATGCTGCCGCCCTGGAGCCAGTAGGGCCTCCGGATCAGCATCTCGAATGTGACCGGCTTGGCACAGGAGACCGAGAGGGTGCTGCCCTGCTCACGCGGGAAGTCGGTCGTCTGAGTCAGGGTCAGGCCCGTCGCCTTCCAGTTGAGCTCCGAGGCGATGAACTGGTTGACGTACACCTGGCTGGGTGCATGGAAGTAGATGAAGCCCGGATACAGGAAGTGGTGCTCCATGCCGGAGCCCACGCAGCAGGTCAGGCTCAGGGGGTCCTGGTAGACGCGGCTGCCTCCCATCTGTAGGGACAGGAAGTACGTCAACTGGCCATTGGCTGGATTCTGGGAGGCCAGGGAGTGATTGAGCATGGCCCTCTCCTGGAAGTCCGCGATCTTCGAGGAGGGCTCCCAGCCAAATACGTGCGAGCTCAGCCTCAGGATGTTGTAGGTGTTGCAGGTCTCTGTAGTGCTGTCGGTCAGCCGGTCGTTCAGACGGTCCGCAGGTCCGAAGTGCTCGTGGTCGCTGTTTCCGCCCGTGACGTAGGAGTGGTGATGGCTGACCCGATCCCAGAAGAACTCGGCGGCCTTGCGCTCGCGGGTACTGCCGGTCAGCTCGTAGATGCGGGCCAGACCCGGGTACTTGGGCAACTGGCAATTGGCGTGAAGGCCGCACAGGTTGTCCTTCTCCTGGACCAGGGGGTCCATCAGTGAGGGATCGTAGAATCGCCTGGCCAGGTCCATGAATCGCAGATCACCGGTATCTGCGTAGAGCTCTGCCAAGGTCTCCTGGATGCCGCCGTGCTCGCACGAGCGGATCTTGACGAAGTCCGCCTCGCTGAGGCACATCAACTGCCTATAGAGCCAGAGACCGAAGCCCCGCTCCACAGTCAGGGCCTTGCGGTTGCCGGTCAGGTGGTAGGCATCCCTGAGGCCTGCAAAGACCTTGTGTATGGCATAGATCGGCACCCACACGCCATTGAGCTCAAACGGCTTTACGCTGATGTCCCCCTTGGAGATGTGCTTTTCGAACTGCTCCTTGGTATTGGGCGGACCTGCCACAAAGCCGTTGCCGTAGGCCTTCTGGATGAGGGCCAGATCAGAGACCATGGTGTCAACCCTGCGCTTGAACTCAGGGTCACCGGTGGCCTGCCATGCCAGGGAGCAGCCGCTCAGGTAGTGGCCGAGGCTGTGGCCTGTCAGCCCCACCTCCCATCCTTCATACGGCAGGGCCTTGGCCTCGAGTCCAGCCGCTGTCCTGGGCCGGCTCAGGAATCGATCCGGCTCGTAGGTCTTGAGCAGCGTCAGGCTGGCCCGGTCCTGCGCCTCTTTGAAGGGACCATCCAGCAGGCGGACCTCCTTGAGGCCAAAGGAGGTGGTACTCTCTGATTCACAGCCTGCAGCCAGCATGAGGGTCAGGCCTGTGATGACGACGAGTGCAATTGCGGGCATCCTACTCATGCGGGTTACTCCTGCTCGTTATCGATATCAGTGGTTCAATGAAGGAATTGTAGCCTACCCCGGCCCAGGTTCAAGGCCCATCTCCCCTCGGTCTGCATGGGATTCTCGCCTCCCGGCTACCTGGTCGCCTCGATCCTCAGCACGACGTGCCTGATCCGCTGACGCTTCCACGTATAGGTGACGTGCACCAGCCCGTCGCTCGTCTGGATACACGCAGGATGGCTGAACTCGGCCTTGGGCTCTTCCTCCAGGGTCAGCGCGGTCGTCCATGCCTTGCCGTCCGGTGAGATCGCCACGTTCAGCGGTGAGCGGCCGACCTCGCTGTGATTGTAGACGAGGAGGTGCCTGCCCTCCTTGAGTGTCACGGCGTCGGCGTTCGCACGTCGGTGGGCGGCAGGCCCGCGGGCCTGCCTGGCCTCGTTCGCGGAAAGCTCGGCAGGTCGCCGTCCGCGGGCATCTCCGCAGGCAGGAACTGGCCCACTGCGCCGAGCATGCAGATCGTCTCGAGACCGTTCTGGGCCGCGCCGTTGGTGCCGGCCATGGGCATCTCGTCGACCGGATTGAGGGCCGCAGCACCCTCCACTCGCCTGGCAGAAGGCGACAGGCGACCTCCCATGCGGGGCCGCAGGAGGCTGGCGACCGCCGCCTGCCTGAAGGCCGGGTTCTGGGTCTTGAGCCAGAGATACGCGGCCAGCCGGCCGTCCCGGGCGTACACAGCGTCCATGCCCTCTGTCCCTGTGGCCACGTCCAGGACCAGGACCTCCTTGGGAGCGTTGTAGAGTCTGCAGTACTGGTCCCAGAGTCTGTGCCACCGGGCATCGTCGAGCATCAGGCCCAGCTCAAAAGCCACCTCTGCGCCACCCATGATCGTGGCCAGGTTGTACTGGCCTGCCTCGTCATTGAGGGCAAAGAGCCTGGCGGTCTGGGGGTCATAGCCCATGACCAGGTTGCGGCCGGTCCGCATGCCGAAGGGCATCTTCGAGAGGCTCTCGACGCCTGCAAGGATCTTGTCCCTCCACCGTGTGTCGCCGGTCCGCTCCCACTCGGTCATCCAATTGCTGACAAAGGCCAGCCAGTCAGGTCCCAGGCGGACGCGGGTGGGCGCGATCCGCTTCTCTGCCTCCGTGATCGGCTGGGCGAGGCGCATGGGGTCGAACTCCAGGGTCGTGAGGTCCGCATTCAGCATCTCTCGCATCGCGTCGCCGGTCCGCTCGTCAGTGGTCAGGTAGTGGTAGAAGCGGCGGTACGCGGCCTGGCTGATCCTCGCCTCTTTCGCCCCGCAGCCCCAGTGCCTGACGTTGTGACGCGAGCCCAGGCCCGCAAGCCGGCCCTGGTGGTAGCAGTCCACCTCTGCAGTGTGGCGGGTCATGGCCTCTGCCATCCGGAACACGTCCGGCCTTCCCGTGCGGAGGAAGGTGTACCAGAGCCACATGTCCGTGGCCAACTCCGAGTTGTCCCAGGCCATGCCGCCCAGGTCATAGCGCCAGACGTGGCGGACCACGTCATAAGAGTGCATCACATCGCCGAAGTCCCAGAACCCATACCAGCCCCGCTGGTCCACCTGGCCGAGGTAGTAGTTGACCGTGGCATCCAGTCGCTCTTCGATGCCCCGCTTGACCGCAGTCGACCGGTCCTCCAGTCCCCAGATCCCGAAGGCCTGCACGGATTGCAGATACCTGGGCTCGCAGACCAGGCGCGGAGGCTGGCTGTTTGCCTGGGCCTGCAACGCGGTCTCTTCCCTGGTCGGCACAGCCGCGCATGCATACAGGGTCAGCTCGCTCGTGCGGGCAATGCCGTTGGGCGTGCTCAGGCCGGGCTGCACGTCCTCGTACACCTCATCGAGACCATGGGCCACCGTGTCGTAGTGGCGGAGGTCCATGGCGGGCGCCTCAGGCGACCACAGCCAGGCCACGAGCTCTGCTGCCTGGTCTGCTGCGTGGCGGACCTCCAGCTCCTTCGGATAGGACTGCCAGAAGTCCTTGATCGCCACACCCAGGCCGCCGGAGACGTCGCCGACGAAGGCCAGGCCAGAGGCCCGCCTGCCCGCACCTGCGGCCAGCCATCCGCTCTGTGGATTGGTCCTCTTCTCGATCGTGAATCCATCTGGATTGGGCTGGATCAGGCGGAAGTCACTCCATACTGCCCACTTAGACAGGAGATTCTGGGAGCGGCTACTGACCTGCTCTCTGTTGGGTACGCGTCCGCCTGCCACCTGAGTCGAGTACGCGTCGCCTCGCGTGTTGGGGTCTGCCACTGAGCGGCCGTCCCTGCCCCTGAGCGGTTGGATCGGCTCTGCCCACAGGCCGCCATGCTCGCCGGAGAACCGGACGTGACGATTCTGCACCTGCTCTGCCAGCGGCACCGTGAATATCACGGCCAGGCCCTTGATGAAGTCCTTCTGCTCATCGCCGTCAAAGACGATGGTGTGTACGAGCCGGACCTGCTCCTGGCCCGCATAGAAGTACAGGCGTACGCAGAAGGGAAGCCACTGCCTGTCTCCCTTGACTGCCTTGTGCATGCCTTTAAGCCTCACCACGGCACGGACCGGGCCTGACTGCTCCAGGCTGGCCTCTGTCACCGTGCCCACAAAGTCCACCAGCGTGGTCGTGCGGTCTGTCTCCAGTCGCGAGCGGTCCTCCAGCATGCAGATCAGGCGGCCCTTGCAGGCCACCTGGCGGCCGCCCACCACCATCGAGTCCACCAGGTCGTCCCCAGTGCGTGGGATGCGACAGCGGAGCCTGCCTGTGTCGATCTCTAGCATCTGGCCCGACTCCTTGACCTGCACTCGCTCGGCGGGCAGGCCCGCAGGCCTGGCCGGCCGCAGCGTGAATGGGCCTGCGTCCGCCTCCCGCGTCACTGCAGCAAAGCCGCTCCACTTGAGCGACCCATCAGCCCAGAAGGCCAGAGGCCAGGTCTGCAGAGGCAGGGAATGGGCGTCTGCTGTGGACAGGACAAAGGTCTGGTCCTTCTGAACCGCCCCTTTGGGCCATGGCACGCCGAAGCTGACGCCCTGGCTCACGCCTGGCGAGTTGTGATCCAGCCAGTTCAGGGTCACCTCAGACGCGGCTGCGCAGCAAGAGGTCAGTGCACAGCACAACAGGAGGCCTCTCAGCATGTTCAATCCATCCTTTCGTCTCCGGCCCATCGAGATCCCTCAGGGTCTGCCATGAAGTCACGGTATATGCGGTAGTGGTCTGTGTCCTTGTAGCTGATCTGCTGGATCGGGGTCCGGTCGAAGGTGAGGATCACTGCGCCCGGGCAGCTCAGCAGGATGGGCGAGTGCGTGGCAATCACGAACTGGGCGTGGCCTGCCCCTGCCATGTCGGTCAGCAGCCGCAGCAGGTCGAGCTGGCGCCGTGGCGAGAGCGCGGTCTCAGGCTCATCCAGGAAATAGAGCCCCCTGATCTTGTACCTGGATGAGAAGAAGGACAACAAGGACTGGCCATGGGACTGGGTGAGCAAGGACTTGCCTCCGAAGTACTCGAAGAGACCCGGGTCCGAGGCGGCCCAGCCCTCCACGCGCTCTGAGAAGTACTGGAAGTGCTGGGACGAGAAGAAGGACCCAGGCACGAGGCCATCGGTCCAGCCCACGTCCAGGTACTGAAACAGGTGCTCCTCATAGGGATTCACCTCTGCGCGGGTCACATCCGGATCCTGCCAGATGTAGACGCCGCACCGCCGGGCCAGGGCCCGCAGCAGGGTCGACTTGCCTGAGCCGTTCTCACCTACGAACAGGGTGATGGGAGAGGCCAGGACCAGACGGGGCGTCTGCCGGAGGGCCTTCAGTGCAAAAGGGTATTGGTCCACACAGGGGAACCGGTGTGCGTGGATCTCGACGTGTTGAATATGCATGAAAGTATGGATACACCGGCCAGGCTTGGTTGTCAACGCCTGCAGTCGGTCCTAGTGCGATGACTCATAGCATTCGATCTCGATTCTGCATCTCATCTACGGTTTCTCCTGCACCTCAAACGAGCCGGTCAGCCGGGTGTTCTCGATGAACCACTTCTGGGTGGTGTTGATCGACTCCCCGTGCTTGCCGGGGCTGGTATTGAACTCCTTGGCGGAGCCCCGGACGCCGTTGAGGTGCTCGTCGATATTGGCGATGCCGTCTTTCCAGATCTGGCTGCTCCAGCCCCCAGTAGGCGGCGGGTCTTTCAGCACCCGGTTGTAGCCGTAGAGCGTGGCCATCTGGCAGGTCTTCTCTTCGATCGCCATGCGACCGATCAGGTCATCGATCCGCTTCTCCACGTCGACGTTGGGGTCTTCGTAAGGATCCTTCTGGCCGTTCCTGTTCAGGTTGATCCAACCCTTGTCGACCTGTGGGGTCAGACCTCGAAATAGGAAATAGTACCAGTAAACGCCTAATTCAGGGTCTGACCCCGTGGAAGCGTCTATTCGATCCTGAACCAGTCGATATCCGCGTAGCCGGACTCGTTGACCTTGGCGGTCCGGGTGGCGAAGAGGCCGACCTTTGCGCCGATCCACTTGCCCTTGCGGGCCGTGAAGGGCTCCGAGAGAGTCGTGAAGGTGGCGCCATCCGTGCTGATCGCGAACCTGCAGATCCCGCCCTCGCTGACCTTGACCTGCAGGAAGAAGGTGTTGGGCTTGACCGAGACTGCAGTACTCTCGGTCTCCTGGCCGTGACGGTCTGCATCCTTGCACACGGCCTGCGATACCCTCAGGCCCTCTGCCGTCTTGGTGACGGCAAGGGTGGCATAGTCGAGGCCCATGACGAGCAGGCCGATCCTCTCGCCGTCGCTGCGCACCGTGAAGGTGACCTTGGCCGTGGCCGTGAAGGAGGGGGCCGGGAACTTCTGCAGCAGGAGGTTGGGCACGTCCCAGAGGTTTCGGCTGTCTTCCGGGACAAGGACATTGAACAGCCTCAGGAAGCCCAGGGGGCCTGCAGGAAAGGCCCAGTTGTCCTGGGGGTTGGCGTGCCACTGCCACTGCAGGCCCAGGCTGTTGCCGCTGAACTCGTCGGATTCCACAGGCGTTGCGATGGGCCAGGTCTTTCCCACGTTGGGCTTCTTGTAGGTGAGGACCGGCTCGCCAGTCCCCTTCTGGTCCTGATGGACGCCGATCACGGGCCAGCCATCGGCCCATCTCATGGGCTGCAGGTGGACCACGCGGCCATAGACGTCCTTGTCCTGGAAGTGGACGAACCAGGATTCGCCCGATGCGGTGTCGACCCATGCGCCCTGGTGAGGCCCGTTGGTCGGTGTGCTGCCCTGGCTGAGCACGACCTTCTCTTCATAGGGACCATAGATGCTCCTGGAGCGGAGCACCAACTGCCAGCCCGCAGTCACGCCGCCTGCAGGGGCAAAGACGTAGTAGTATCCCTTGCGCTTGTACAGCTTGGGGCCTTCGAGCGTGGGATGCCTGTCGTGGCCGTCGAAGATCAGGGTGCCGGCATCCAGCAGCCGCGCGCCGTCTGCGCTCATGCGGCTGAGCACGAGGATGCTCTTGATCCCGGAGCGGCTCGCCGCCAGGGCACTGACGAGGTAGGCCTTGCCGTCGTCATCCCAGAATGGACAGGGATCGATCCAGCCCTTGACCTTCTTGACCAGCAGCGGCTCTGACCAGGGGCCTGCAGGGTTCCTGGCCTTGACCCTGTAGATGCCGTAGTCCGGATCAGGGTAGTAGATGCAGAACTCGCCGTCGTGATAGCGGATGGCCGGCGCCCAGGCGCCGTTTCCAGGCTGGGGCGTGCTGAAGACCTCCAGGGGAGGCTGCAGGCCAAAGCCGTGGCCGATGAGCGTCCAATTGACCAGGTCCTTGGAATGGAGGATGGGCAGGCCCGGCGAGCACTGGAAGCTCGAGGCCGTCATGTAGAAGTCGTCGCCCACGCGGATCACGTCCGGATCCGAGTAGTCGGCGTGCAGGATCGGGTTCTTGTAGGTCCCATCGCCCTGGTCAGCGACCCAGACCTTGGAGACCTGGGGCCCGGCGTCACGGGGTGACGCGGCATGCGCCAGTGAAGTCAAGGAGAGCAGGGCCAGACCGAGGGCTGTGTGCACAGGAAGGGCCTTGGTATGGAGGGCGATCGTCTGTCGAGGCATTGGGGTCTCCTGGGCAAAATGGACTCTGACCACTGGCCTTTATATCGCATCAGAGTCGCCCCAGCAACCCCCCTTGAACCAAGGATGAAACGGAGAATCGGCGAATGGGAGAATGGGAGAATGGGAGAATGGGAGAAACACTGAGCAGCGAGTGGCTACTGACGAAAAGAGCCTTGGGAAGGTACAATCCGAAGTCACTGGATGACCCGTACCTGTTCGCGAAAGGAGACCAGAATGAACCGAACGCGCTGCCTCACCGTGATCTGGATTGCCCTGCTGTGTCCTGCCGCGGATCTGCGATCCGCCGCGGAGGGCTCAGGACAGGGGTCCGAGTTCCGCAAGCGATTGGAGTCCTTGGCCGGTGTGGTCGAGGTCAAGGAGACCCGGTTCGACAAGAAACTCTTTGCCGAAGGGTATGAGGTCACGGTGGAGCAGCCACTCGACCATCAGAATCCCGGAGGGGAGAAATTCAGGCAGAGGGTCTTTGTGGCCCACTCGGGATACGAGAGACCCGTCCTACTCGAGACCGAGGGTTACGCGGCCTTTGGGACCTCGGGCGGGGAGCTGCAGCGCATCCTGGGAGGCAATCAGGTCACGGTCGAACACCGCTTCTTCGGCAGGTCCGTTCCCTCGCCGGTCCGGTGGGAGCACCTGACCGTCAGGCAGTCGGCAGACGACCTGCACGCCATTGTCACTCTGCTGAAGACGATCTATCCGGGCAAGTGGGTCAGTACCGGCGTGAGCAAGGGTGGACAGACCGCCCTGTTCTACAAGTGCTACTATCCAGAGGACGTCGAGGTGACCGTGGCGTACGTCGCCCCGATCAACGTGGCCCAGGAGGACCCCCGCATCTACCAGTTCCTCCAGACGGCCGGGGACGCAGCGACCCGAAAGAAGATCAAGGACTTCCAGATCGCGATGTTCCGGCGGGTGGACGAGGTCCTGCCCCTGGTCAAAGCCCAGGCGGAGCGAAACCACTGGACCTTTGGCATGGGCCTGTCCGAGGCCTATGAGTACGGGGTGCTGGAGTATCCCTATGCCTACTGGCAGTACGGCACGGATCCGAACAGCGTCCCTGCGCCAGACGCCCCGGCCGAGACCCTGGCTGCCCACTACGGCCGCGTGGGCACGCTCCGCTACTACGCAGACCAGGGCAAGAAGCAGTTCGAGCCGTTCCTGTACCAGGCCTTCACGGAGATGGGTTACTACAACTACGACATCACCGACTTCAAGCCCTACATCAAGACCCTCAAGAATCCGTCCAACCTCGCGATCTGCCCGGACGGCGTCAAGATCACGTACAACCCCGCGACCATGGCCTTTGTCTATCACTTCCTCCAGTACGAGGCCCACCGGGTGGTCTACATCTACGGGGAGATGGACGCCTGGTCTGCCACGCAGATGCAACTCATCGGCCGCACCGACGCCATCAAGATCGTGGTCGAGAACAGCCACCACGGGGCCCAGATCAGCCGATTCTCTCCGCAGCAGAAGGAGCTGTTCTACTCCAGGCTCGAGGGATGGCTGGGCACAGCCGTGAAACGGCTGTGAGGTTGCCGCCTTGAGCAGCCGCCCGCTTCACGTGCAGCATGGAGAAGAAGGCACTCCCATTGCTGGTCATCCTGAGGCGCAGGCGAAGGATCTCCATTTGTGATGAGCGGGCCAGCCTACATCGCATCTGGCCTTCCAGTCTGAAAGAGAGATCCCTCACTTTGTCTGGGATGAAACGGTCCGCATGAACCCCGGCGTCTGCTTATCAGATGGCCTCTACTGGAAGTCCAGCCAGTCCACGCAGACCGTGCCGGTTTGGACCTCCAGCCGCACGGCGTTCTCGCCCTCGTTGAACCGTAGGCCGGCGGCCTTGATCTCTGCCCAGTCCGTGGAGGACACTGCCAGCTCGGTCGTCCGGCCATTGACCGACAGCCTGCAGGTAGCCGGCGATGTCACGGCCTTGACCCTGATGCAACCCTCGTAGTCCCGAGCTGCCAGGCTGTTGACCGTATAGGCCGTCCACTCCTTGGGACCGAGTTGGACCGCCTGTCCGCGCTGCCGGCTCCCTTCACCCACCGCGACCACGGGCACGGGCTCAGAGGTGCGGTAGAGCTCGGCCTTCTTGGCCGGGTCAGCGACGCCGTATGACTTGTCGGGGCCCTCGTGTCCATAGTTCTCCGCCTCCACCCTGCCGGGCACACGGCGGAACATCGCATTCACCACGTCAGGGAAGAAGACGCAGTTCTCGATCCGGATGTTCTGGAGGAGCTGATCGAAGGCCTTCTGGCTGCCCTCTTTCGAAGGCTTGTCCCTTCCCCTGGAGTACGCAGTGACGGCCTGCCATCCCTCCGGCGCCTTGATGGAATAGGGCGTGTTCCGCGTCTCCATCTTCTTCCAGGGCCAGAACGACCAGCCGATGTTGTGGGCCTCGAAGTACTGCATCGTGCCCCAGTAGATGGTATTGTCCTTCTCGCCCGTCTCACCCACCCAGACCGGGGCGTTGAACTGGTCGCGGTACTTGAGGAACTGGTCGATCCCCCTGAGGTTCGTGGGCCGGTCCCAGCAGTAGTAATGGAACTGGTAGAAGAGGTTTCCGTCAAAGGGTTTCGTGAAGACCGACCAGTCGTTCGCCCAATCCGCGCCCTCGAGCGTGATCATGTGACGCTTATCCACCTCACGGATGGCCTGGGTGATCCTCTTGTAGAGCGGCTCGAGCTGGTCCTTGTACTGGGCTGCTGCTCCGGTCCGCTGCGGAAGGGGCTCATTGAGCAGGTCATAGCCTGCCACAGTGGGCTCGTCCCTGTACCGGGTGGCGAGCCTCACCCACAGGCCCACGAGCCTGTCCTGGTTGGCCTTATCTGAGAAGAGCTCTGGTTGATCCCTGGGGCTGTCGTCGATGTTCTGGCCGGTCTGGCCTCCGGCGCGCCGTGCATGTCGAGGATGACGTAGATCCCGTACTTCTTGCACCACTGGATCAGGTTATCCAGCAGGGTGAAGCCCTCTTCCACGGTCGCAGGATTCTCTCCCTCGGTCAGGAACCTGCGGCTGTTGAGGGCAGGCCGTACGGAGTTGAAGCCCAGCTCCGCGATCCTCCGGATATCCGCCTCGGTGACATAGTTCTTCCTGAACTCAATCCAGAATCGATCGCCTGCCTCCTGGCCGATCAGGTCGCCGACGATCTTCTCGATCTTGCGGGGCCGGTCGCCCTGCTCGCCGAACTGCCACATGTACCCTTCAGGCAGGAGCCAGTTGCCCAGCCCCACTCCCCGTAGCAGGATCTTCTTGCCTGTCTCGTCCACCATGTCCTGGCCCTGGGTCTTCAGGAACCCGCCTGCGGCTGCAGGCCGCACCCAGGTCCCCAGGAGCAGTAACGGAACGCCCACAGCCAGAATTCGCATTCGGTGTCGCATCGGATGATCCTCACAGAGGTTCAATAGGCCACTTCTTGGTTGCCATCACTTCTGGAGACATGCTGGCTGTCAGTATACAGCCTTCACCGCAGCCCTGCAACCGCAACCAGCACACCATGTCCCCCACCTCCGACCGGTGGGCAAAGCCCACCCTACGTCTGGGATGCCACTTCCCGAAGGTACTGAACGCACGCGTCAACATTGGCCTGGTCCACCTCCTCCAGGAGGACGCTGATGTACGGCTTGCGCCGCTGGATCAGGTCCAGCAGAAGCCTGGTGTTGAGCTCGCCCTGGCCTGAGCGGACCTGCTTGCAGGTGCCGCCTTCGACGGTGAAGTCCTTGGCGTGGATCACTGCAATGCGGTCGCCGAAGAGGTCAAAGGACTCCTGGAGGATCCGATCCTGGTCGTGGTAGTTCTCGATCGAGATCAGGTTCACGGGATCGAAGATCACCTGAAGGTTGGTGGAGCGGATCGTGTCCAGGACCCGCCGCATCCTGGCCGGCGTGGAGACCACGTGACTGGTCACTGCCTCGATCCCCACGATCACGCCGAACCGCTCTGCCTCGGCAACCAGCTCTGCGATGCTGGCGAGCATCTGCTGGAAGGCGGGCTCAGTGTGGTTGTCTGGATGAGGTGAGTAGTCTGCATTGAGGGATCCTGTCTCCAGGCCCACCAGGCCGCAGCCGAAATCGCGGCCATAGCGAAGGTGGTCCTTGAAGAGAGCCAGCAGCTCACCCCGCTGCGCAAGGTCGGGATGGATAGGATTGATGTAGCAGCCCAGGACCGCGATCTGGATGCCGTGGCGAGAGAATGCCTGGCCCACGTGGAAGGCCAGGCCTGGGTTCATGTCCCCAGCCGCAAGGTCCAGGCCTGCAATGGCCTTGTTCAGTGCCAGTTGCACGCAGGTCAGGCCCTTGGCCGCAATCCTCGCGGCGAGTTCCTCGGCAGGCATCCGGCCGAAGTCATGCGCTCGGACTCCGATCCGCATCACGGGCGGGCCGTCCCATCTGATTGCAGGTGCTCCTGCAGCCTGAGCACCTCCACGCCTGCCAGCAGCACGATGCCCACGCCGTGGGTGTCGTTGAGGTTCCAGAGCAGCTCCTTCTTGTAGTACTCGGGCGTAAACGAGAACTCAGAGCCTCGGCACACGCCGTGTATGTTGCCGCCCTTGTCGATGGACGTCCTGGTCAGGGCGTTCCAGGCCTTGAAGACGGCGTCGATGTACGGTGCAGGCTGCTCCAGCCAGCCATAGCGGATGCCACGGCTGAAGGCGCAGGTGAACATCGAGGTGCAGGAGGTCTCGGGGTAGGCGTCCGGATGGGTCAGGACCTGATGCCACAGGCCCTGGCTGTCCTGGAGTGCCAGAAAGCCCTCGCACAACTGACGGAAGAACGCCAGCAGGTCCGGGCGCAGGCTGTGGTCCTCTGGCAGCACCGCCAGAAGCTCTGAGAGCGAGAAGACCGTCCATCCATTGCCCCTGCCCCAGGGTACGCCAGTCGCCATCTGCCTGCGGAAGTCGTAGACGTGGGACATGACCTTGAGCTCCGGGATGAAGAGCCGCTCCTTGAAGCCCAGGAACTGGCGTGCAGCGTCGTCGATGACCCTGCGATCACCGGTGAGCTGATAGTACCTGCACAGGAACGGCACGCTCATGTACAGGTCGTCCGCCCACATCGTGTTCTCGTGGAAGGCGTGCATGAGCATCTTGCGGTAGAAGGTGCCGTCTGCAAGCCGGGCCTGCCTGTGCAGGATGTAGTCGCCGACGTAGTCTGCGATCTCGCGAACGCCCCGCAGCTCCGCGGCCTTTGCCACCTCCAGCATGCACGAGCCAAAGGAGCCGCAGTCATCCAGGCTGTCGATGCTGGCCAGCAGGTGATGGACGTTCGTGGCGCCGCCGAACTGCTGCCTGTCCCAGAGGGCATAGTGGAAGGTGTCGCAGCAAAGCTGGACGTGGTCGATCACGTACTGCCGGATCTCGGCGGCGTCGATCGCCCCTGCCGTATGGAGCAGGCCGTACAGGGTGACACCCAGCGGGTAGTTCCAGCGGCCATAGAGGGGATTCTCGTTGTACGTCCGCACCCAGGCGTCGGGCACGTCCAGCCGCCAATAGGTCGGGCCCTCTGCGGCGGAGACGACCTGGTGCAGGTCTGCCAGGGCCGCGAGGTCCAGGCGTGCAGACGCTGCAAACGGCCCTGCGTAGATCCAGGCCTGGGAAGATCCCTGCAGATTGCAGGGGCTCACAAATGCCAGGGCCTGCCCGCCATCCAGGATGGCCAGGTCAAAGCCCCAGCCCTTGCCGCTGCAGGTGGACCGGACCATCACGTCGTGCAGTCCAAACGCTGCCTGCACCTGGCCGTCGACCTTGCCAGAGGCCTCTGCGCTGTAGACCTTCTTGCCGTGTATGAACACGCTGATGGGCCCTTCGTGATCGCCCTTGAGGGTGTATTGGCCCTTACCCGGTTGACCAAAGAAGGCCCTGGTCCAGCCTATCGCACAGCGGCCTGTCGCCAGCCCATAGATCCGCTGCAATTGTCCCTGCCTGGCCTGCCCCCTGCCCCAGGACACCTCCGGCAGCCAGCGTATGCCTGTGTCCTTCTCACGGGTGCCGGCCCCTGGCAGCAGCGACATCTCCTGTGACATCGGCTCCGTAAACACCCAGCCCTCCTGGCCCTCACGCTCGGCTGTAGGCATCATCAGACCATAGGGGTGTTTGCCCAGCCAGGAGCCGAAGACCCAACCAAAGCCTGCACGGGTCTTCTTTGCGGCGATGACGAAGTGGTTCCAGCCCTGCTGCAAGGCGATCGTCACGCGGTTGCGGCTGTCACTGTACCGCTCCGTGAAGTGGTTCGACTTCCACACGGTCTGGCCGTTGCAGGTGATGACCACAGGGCCCAGGCACGTGACGTCGAACATCAGCGAGGAGGCTGCATCCTGCCACATCCGGGACCAGGCATACACGACCTGCTCATTCTTTGCATCTGGAAAGAACTCGTTGAAGTCAGCGCGGTATCGGTAGTCAGCGACCCTCAGGATGCCCCTTCTGCTGTATGCCCGATACGTGACCGGATGCGGCGGATTGGCGCCCACGTACCGCGTGGCGACGGCCGCCAAGGCCCGTTTGACATCCTGCCCCGCCCACGCGGCCATACTCAGATGATCCTCGAAGTAGAATCCCATACACACCCTCAAGAAGTCAGAGATCAGAAATCAAAATGCAAAATGACAGATCAAAACGCAAAGATGGGCTATCGCCTGGGAGCCTGTCCCTTTCCCGTTTTGATATTTGCACTGTCATTTTGATATTTGCGCTTGGATATTTGATGTTGCTGCGACTTCCGCTGCGGCCGCCTTGTGCGTGACAGCCAGGGCGACCACCATGCCGGCCAGCACCGCGCAGGCCAGGACCACGGCCTCGCGGAAGGTCAGGGGCAGGTAGAAGATCAGGACGCCGCCCACCATGACCATGGCCGCGATCAGACGGTCGCGGATGTCACGCTCCTTGAAGATCAGCCAGCCCGCGAGGATCGCCAGAACGATGCCCGCCCGCTTGATGCTGATCGTGATGACGACCGCCAGATAGGTCACGGTCACGTACTGGATCAGCAAGGCCGAGGCGTCCAACACCCCTGCCAGGATGGCCCATTTGGCGGTCTTGCGCATCACCCCTGTCACCTCTGCCCTCTTCACCCAGGCCAGGACACCAAAGAAGAGGCACAGGCCCAGGCCATAGGCGAATGCAGGCGTTAGGGTGTCACTCATCAGGATCAACTGCTTCTCAATAGGGTTGGTGACCGAGAGGATCAAGGCCACCAGGAGGACGTACCGGCTGCCTTTCTCGCCGATCACGGCCTTGAGAGGCGCAGTCCAGCCCGCTGCAAAGAGCTTTCGGTGCATGACCAGGGAGCCCACCACGATCAGCCCCACGCCCATCAGCTTGACGCTGGACGGCAGCTCTCCCAACACGACGTATCCGGTGCCGATCAGAAAGACGGGCGTGAAGGCCATGAAGGGGATGCACATAGACATGGCAGAGGACTTCAATGCAGCCATGAGCAGGAGCTGCGCAGCAGCGATCAGTGCCACCACGACAGCCAGGTATGCGAGATAGGCCATCAGGGGAGAGACGGCCAGAGAGGCCATGCCGAACAAGGCAGCCTTGCGGTTCTGCGCCAGCTCCTTGGGAAAGGCGTCTTCCAGGAGGAGGCGGTTCAGGTAGGCCAGGGCCTCGCTCCGGACGTTCTGGGTCAGTAGCCTCCGGCTCTCGCTGGAGAGACTCACGCCTTCAAACCTCTGGGCGTCGTAGATCGAGCCGCCTCGTATCAGGGCATTGAGGTCCCCCACCAGGTTGGTGATGGATACAGAGGGGTCCTGCAAGGACTGCCGGCCCTTGTCCGACAGCCTGCTGGACACGAACTGCGAGACCGAGTCTGCAGGTTGGCCGAGCCTCCGGGCCAGACCTGCAGGGTCCTTGACGTCCGCAGCAGAAAACGCGGCTGGCGCATGGATCACAGGAGGTGAACCACCGAGGCTCCGCACCAGCAGGGCGACCGTGAACACCACTGCCGCAAACACCCTGATCCAGAACGTCGAGGCCACCAGCTCGTGGCGGTCCACGACCTTCTTGCGGGCGACATCCGTGATCACGTTGGTCACGGAGAGCGCCGCAGCCAACAACAACCCGATCGGAGACAGGGCCAGGTCAGTCATCGCCTGATTATCGCGGAACGCCGAGAGTCTCGTCAAGGGCCCCCTTCCCTGCCACCGCCACTTCTCCCGAGCGGCCCTCAAGCTGGCACGTCTATCAGGAGAAGGGATTGTGTTTGCCACGAATGACGCGAATGGCCGCGAATGGCTGCCGCCGCTTCGGCCGCTCAGGCTTGTTCGTGGGTCGCCATACGCGACGCTTCGCGTCTACCGTAAGGCTGCGCCTTACGGGCGAGCTTCGTAGGTCTCCGCTTGAGCAAGTGAGCTTGCTCCGCGGAGCCCTCCTCGCTCACAGGCGTACGGCTCGATTCCCTGGCGAGCGCCCAGGAGTTCGTCCTCTCTATGAAAAGAACCCATCGCCCACGAAGTGAGCCGCCGGATCGAGGCCGAGGAAGGGGACGCGTTCCAGGCTTGCCTGGATAGGCGGCCCCGTCCGGAGGCCGCCCTTGGGACACAGTCCCAAGGCACGGCGAAGCCGTGGATCAAGCGGCGGAGCTACGAACACGTCAGAATCCACGATCCCGCGCCAGCATTCGCGGTCATTCGCGTCATTCGCGGCTAGAAGAATCCTCCGGCGCTCCGTTCCACCTTTGCTCGGCGAGACTATTGGGATTGGGACTGGATCCAGCGGTCCATCTTGGTATCGAGGATGTCCAGGGGCAGGGCGCCATCTTTGAGGATCTCATCGTGAAAGGACCGGAGGTCGAAACCTGCCCCCAGGGCCTTCTGTGCCTTGGCTCGAAGGGCGTTGATCCTGAGCTGGCCGCACTTGTAGCTGAGGGCCTGTCCCGGCATCCCGATGTAGCGATCCACCTCCAGCTCCGCCTCGGTCTGCGAGAAGCCCGGCGTCTCCAGCAGGTACTTCAGGGCCCGGTCACGGGTCCAACCCTTGGCGTGCAGGCCCGTGTCAACCACCAGCCTGCGGGCACGGAGCATCTCCTCCGCGAGAGACTTGAGGTGTTGGCCTGCGTCACGATAGCAGCCCAGCTCACGGCCCAGGCTCTCTGCATACAGGGCCCAGCCCTCTGAATAGCCGTCATACGAGGCGAACCGCCTGAACTTGGGCAGGTCCTTCTGCTCTGAGGCGATGGCCAACTGGAGGTGATGGCCGGGCACGGTCTCGTGGATGAAGATGGCCTCTGAGATCGACATCGGCGTCTTCTCGATCCCTGCGGCGTTCACGTAAAAGACCGCGGGACGAGAGCCGTCGGGCGAGGCAGGCGACATCTGGGTGGATGAGGTGGCCTCGCAGAACTCAGGGACAGGACGGATCTCGAAGGAGGCCGCAGGCAGGTGACCGAACAGCCGGCCCTGGTTGGGCTCGACCCGGGTGCGGACCTCGTTGTACGCGGCGATCAGGTCGCCCTTGGTTCGGTACGTCGGCGTGGTCTGCTCCAGATGCCTGGCGAAGCCGGCCAGGATTCCAGTGAAGCCGTCCGTGGCCTTGAGGGCCTCCATCTCCTGCGTGATGCGGCTGACCTCCGAGAAGCCCAGATCGAAGATCTGGTCTGGATTCAGGTTCGTAGTGGTGTAGTAGCGTACAAGGTGTGCATACCACCTGCGGCCGTCGGGCACTGCATACAGGCCCACAGTGACCCTGCACCTCGGCAGATACTCCAGGCGGATGAATCGGACGAGCTTCTGGTACGCAGGCAAGACCGCGTCGCCGATGGCCTGCTCATACGCCTGGGTCAGGCGGCGTCTGTCTGCCTCGTTGAACTCACTGGGCATATGCAGGATCGGCTGATAGAAGACGCTCTGGCGGACGTCGGCCACCGCCAGCCCCTCCATCTGGCTGAGGCTCTTCTCCATGATGACCCGCGGCTGCACAAGGCCGGCCCCCACCTTGCGCATGTTCACGATCGCCGTGTCCACCCAGACCGCGAAGCCCTGCATACGGCCCAGGAAGCTCTGGTAGTCGGTGACCGTCTTGAAGGGCTGGATGTCTGTGCCGGAGGCCAGCCGAGCGAAGGTGGTAGGCAGGTCGCCCATCCTTCCGACGGGAAGGGCGTGCTCAGGGAACTGCAGACCCTCGAGCATCCGCGCCAGGTCACTCTTGAGGACGTCGTAGCTGAGCCGGTCGGACCCGCTCAATGTGCCGCGGTCGATCGCGGCCAGCCTGGTGGAGGTCGCCTCCGCAAGGGCCTGCTGCTGGCTGCGGTGCGCCTGGCTGATGTCATTGGCCAGGCGACCGTCATAGCGATGATCCCCGTTCATGGTGGCTTCAAGCGGAAAGAGGACCAGACGCTGCTCGTAGTAGTCCTCGAACAACTGATGAAGCTGCCCAGAGGCAGATGGGACCTTCGCATCGGGCGGGCTTTGGACCGCAGCCTGACCCAGAATGACCTGCGGCGCGACGACCGCCAACACCAGCATCAGAAGTCTGCAAGATCTGGCCATAGTCCCCTCAGCGCACGACCTCGAAGCCGGTCTCGGGTCCGGACTGGGCATCTGGGCCGATCCCCACGAGGAACTCGCCGGGCTCCACCACGTACCGCATCTCGCGATTGTGGAATCCCAGACTACTGACAGGGACGTTGAAGGCCACGGTCCGCGTCTGGCCGGGCGAGAGCCTGACCTTCTGGAATCCCTTGAGCTCCATGATCGGCCGGGTCAGGCTTGCGACCAGGTCCCGCACGTAGAGCTGGGGCGTCTCCACCGCCTCTCTGGAGCCGGTGTTCGTCAGATCCACGGAGACCTGCAGGCTATCTGACAGCCTGACCTTGGCTGACGAGACGCGGAGGTTGTCGTACTTGAACTGCGTATAGGTCAGGCCGTACCCGAAGGGATACAAAGGCAGATACCCGATATCCAGATACCGGGCCGCGTCGCCGGGCGCACTCTGCCAGGGCCTGAGGGGAATGTCGTCGATCATGAGCAGTTTTGTACGGGTCGGCGGCCGGCCCGTGTTCTTGTGGTTGTAGTACACGGGGATCTGGCCCTCGGTCTGGGGGAAGGTGACGGGCAGCCTTCCGGAAGGCGAGACCACTCCGAAGATCAGGTCCGCCAGGGCAGGCCCAGCCATGGTGCCGGCGTGCCACGCGTACAGCACTGCCTGGGCCTTCTGGCTGACACTGCCGATCGTCAGGGGCCTGCCTGCCATGACCACCAGGATCAGGGGCTTGCCGGTCGCCGCGATCTCATGGACCAGGTCGTTCTGTGCGCCGGGCAGGTCCAGGTGTGCGCGGCTGTGCGCCTCCCCGGACAGGATGGCCTCTTCGCCCACAAACAGGAGAACGGCATCCGACTGCCGGGCCTGCTCTACTGCGTCTGCGAATCCTGCCTTGTCCTTGCTCCGGGAATAGGCCAGGCCGGGTGCATAGTGCACCGTAGCCGAGTTGCCGAGCAGGGTCTGGATGGCCACGAGGGGCGTCAGTGTGTCCGCAGGCTGGCCATCGCGGTTCCAGGTGCCCAGGACCTCGTAGGGGTCTGCGGCCATGGGACCGATCACGGCCACGGACTTGATGTCCCTGGACAGGGGCAGGCAGTTGTCATGGTTCTTCAGCAATACAACGCTCTCAGTGGCGATCTTGCGGGCCGTCTCCAGGGCCGCTGGCGAGGGCTTGGCCAGGGGCTTGGCCAGGGTGGGCCTACGCTTGTCGAACAGCCCCAGTCTGAACTTGACCCGCAGGACATTGCTCACTGCCTCGTCGACCAGGGCCCGCTTGACCACACCCGACTTGACCAGGGCCTCGAGGTGGTCCAGGTACGCGGTGCTCGCCATCTCCATGTCCACGCCCGCGGCCACGGACTTGACGGCCACGTCGTTGAGGTCCTTGCAGAAGCCGTGATCGATCATCTCGAGCATGGACTCCCAGTCGCTGACGACAAAGCCCTTGAAGCCCCACTCCTTCCTGAGGATCTGGCGGAGCAGCAGGCTGTTGCCCGAGGACGGGACGCCGTTGATCTCATTGAACGAGGTCATGAACGTCACTGCGCCGGCGTCCACTGCCGCCTTGAAGGGAGGCAGGACCACGTCCCGAAGCAGGCCCTCGGGGATGCTGGCCGTGTCGTAGTCGCGGCCGCCCTCTGCGAAGCCGTAGCCGGCGAAGTGCTTGGCGCACGCGGCGATCGTCTTGGGAGAGGATAGGTCATCGCCCTGGAATCCCCTGACCATGGCAGCAGCCAGGCAACTCGCCAGGTACGGGTCTTCACCGAACCCCTCCGCGATCCTGCCCCAGCGGGGGTCCCGGCAGATGTCCATCATGGGCGCAAAGGTCCAGTGGAACCCCGCGGCGGCGGCCTCCTCCGCGGCTACAGCCGCGCTGGCCCGCACCAGCTCCGGGTCCCAGGCCGCGGCCTGGCCCAGCGGGATCGGACAGATCGTACGGAATCCATGGATCACGTCACGACCCATGATCAGGGGGATGCCCAGCCGGCTCTGCATCGCGATCCGCTGGATCTCGAAGGCCGTGTTGGGGTCCATCTCGTTAAGCATGGATCCCAGGCGGCCCTGCTGGAGGCGGTCTCTCAGCTCCTGCGGGATCTGTCCATTGAAAGAGTTGATCTGTGTCATCTGCCCCACCTTCTCGGCCAGGGTCATCCGTCCCAGCAGGTCCTTGACCCGCTGATCGACGCTGGGCTCTGCTGCATCCGCAGCCAGGGGACAGCAAAGCAGGACCATCAGGATAGCGGATCTCGATCGTCGGCTCATTCTCATAGGCTCATCCTTCACACATGAACAGACAAATAGACGATAATCGATAGTAGGTGGCCAAACTAGGGAGGCTCCTACCGTCCAGGCGACACCTCGATTCGGATCGTGTGCCTCACGGGAATGACCGCTGCGCGGGCTGCCTTGCGAAGGCTCACGTCCTTGTTGGCCAGATCCCTGCGGAGTCGCTCCAGTGCGGTCTTGGACTCGGGAAGGGTCTTTTCCCACTGCGGAAGGCTGTGAAGCAGGACCTTGATCGCAGGGGTCTCGTAGGCCTGTTGGGCCTTGATCAAGGCCTCCACCTTGGCAAAGGGTCCGTTGGGTTCACTGAATGGATTGTCCAGGAACTCTGCCGCGAGGTTGATGCCCTTCTGCAGGTCTGCTGAGGAGAAGACCTTGGAGTGGCTTCCCCACGTGACCTTGACCTGACTGGAAGGCCCATCCTGGACCACCAGGCGAAGGCGGTTCAGGTCCTCATTGAAGGGGAAGAACTCGATGATCCCGGTCGTGGCGCTCGGGCTGTTGGGCTCACCCGAGAAACAGAATGGGTAGCGGGAGGACTCTATCTCCACGGACGTCGCAGAGGCCTTGAGGATCTTGTGGCCCTGCGTGGCAGTGGCCTTGCCCGTCTTGACATTCAGCGTGATCGTCCCGATATCTCCGCTGCAGCCCAGGGCCTTAAGGAAGGCATAGGCCATGATGAGATGGCCATTCGCGCCCGGGTGTACACCGTCGTTGCCTGCCACCGCGTAGGCCGTGCCGTACTTGGCCTTGGCCTTCTCCATGGCGGCCAGCATGGGGCTGTGCACGTCGGCAAAGGCCACGCCCTGCTGGGTCGCCACCTCGCGGGCAATGTCCCGCAATTGGCCCAGGGTCTCATTGTAGACCGCTGCGCCGACCCTGCGGAACGTGGTCGAGTCCACCACTCCCGGTGACCCCACCACGATGAACCGGACTCCGGCCCCCTTGAAGGCCTTGACGATCCCTTCCATGGCATCCCGATACTGTTTGGACCTGTCCTGCGTGAGGGCCGCGTACCCGCCGTCGTTCATGCCATAGCAGGTCGTGGCCACGCTGGGCTTGAAGACCAGCACGTCGTTGGCCATCCTGGCCAGGAATCCCCACGAAGTCTCGCCGCTCCAGCCGAACTGCATGGCCTGGACCTGGCTGGCAGGCTGGCACATCAGCAGGTAGTCTTCCATGAAGACCGAGTAGAGCTTCTGCTCGGTGATGGAGTCTCCGCAGACCGCGACCAGGTCGCCGGACTGCAGGGCCTGGGTTGCGGATGCCGCGTGGGCCGTCGGGCAGACAGCGGCCGCAAGCAGAACCATGGATACAAGACAACGGCGGATACAGGTCTTTGTGCTCATCATACGTTTCTCCACAGCAGAAGGCCGATCACGGGAGGTGCCGCTCGGGCGGCCTGCTCACGGCCTATTGGCCGGATGTCTTCAGTTCATAGCACAGCAATACATCCTGATCACGCAGATACAGTCGCCCACCGGCAATGACCGGGTGCGGCCAACTGTTGTATTTACTGCGGTCGGGCTGGTCGAATCGGCCCTTCTCCTTGTATCCAGCCGGTGTGGCCTCCACAAGGGCCACAGGGCCATTCTCGCTCCGCGCGACCAGAAGGCCGTCCGCATACCCCAGAGAGGCCTTGCCCACGCACTTGTCCTGCCAAACGACCTTTCCAGTCTTGAATTCAAGGCAGGTCAGGAGGCCCCCTGCGTCAATCGAGGTATAGACATGGTCACCGACCAGAATGGAGCCCCCGTGTTGGTTGGCGATCTTGGGATCTGCATAGATCGGCTCTGCCTTGAACACCCCGTTCTCGGCGGCGATCCTGAAACCGTGACAGCCGGCGTTGTAGCCGGATGAGATGAACACGATGCTGTCTCTGTAGATGGGTGTGGGTATGACGTTCCGGGCAGGCCGGGCTGCACGCCACAGAACCTTGCCATCCGACGCAGCCACTCCCATGACCTGCAGGTCCGAGACCGCGATGACCTGACGAACACCTCCGATCTCAGCCACGATCGCTGAAGAGTAATCGGCCTTGTCGTCTACCTCCTTGCTCTGCCAGATCAGGTCGCCCGTGGCCTTCTTGAGCACGGCCATGAATCCCCTGGGGCCGCTGGGCAGGCAGATCACCCGGTCGCCATCCAGCAGCGGCGATTCCGAGAAGTTCCATCTGGGTACCGTGCCTCCAAGGTCATCCACGTAGCTCTTGGCACAGATCTCCTTGCCCGTGGCCGCGTCCATGCAGACCAGCTCTCCATACTGGCCCAGGGCAACGACCAGGGAGCCGTCCGTGGCAGGCGTGCATCGCGTGCCCGGACGTTGAGGGTCGTTGCCGCCTGCCCTGCCGACCTTGGTCAGCCAGAGCACCTTGCCGTCACCGCGGCCCAGGGCCAGGACGTAGCTACCGTCCTCCCTGTCGCCCATGGTGAAGATCCGGTCGCCCCAGAATGACACACCGGAGAACCCCCCGCCCAGGCCCATGGCCTTCCACGCCAGTTTGGGCCCACCAGCGGGCCACTCCCTGAGGAGCCCCGTGTCCCCAGAGACCGCGTCCCTATTGGGCCCCCGCCATTGATGCCACTCCTTGACCTCCACCCCGCGGACCGTCAAAGCCCCGGACCCCAGGAGCAAGACTGCCAGACCCGCCCTACTCAGGACCTGTTTCTTCATGGAATTCCTCGATCAAGATGGTTGTGTATTTAGCCCGCACTTCTCACAAGCCTCGTGGTAAACGCAGGCTAGTGCACCACACCTCACGGCTACTGCACCTTCACGGGATAACCCACGGTCTGCGCCAGGGTGATCTTCTGATCGGCCCTGAGCTTGAGGGCCTTGGCCAGCGACTCCTGCTGAACCGAGCCCCTGACCACGGTCGCCAGGCCCTCTGACGCGCAGTACAGGTACACGTTCTGCGCGATGAACCCCGTGTTGGCGAAAGACCACGTGTCCTCTGCCGAACCGGACTTGGTCCTGTCCGCCACGTACACGAGGTTGACCGGGGCCTGTGCCACGAATGGCTGCGTGCCCGTTGCAGCACGGAGGTCCTCCTTGGCCACAGGATCGAGGCGGTTGTCCTTGGCATTGAAGAGATAGGCGCCATCCGCCATGACCACGTACACGTCGATCTCCTGCTTGTTTCTTGCAGAGGGCGCGGTGCGGCGGCCGTCGGCCCGATTGATCCCGCACGCCGCCCACAACAGATTGGACAGGACCTGGGGTGACAGCTTCTGAGTGTCAAATTCCCGCGTGGTCTTGCGATCCTTGAGCACCTGCATGAGCGGCCTGCCGCCCTCGGTCTGCGCCTGCGGCAGGACCATGGGCTTCAGATCGACCTCCGAGGCGGCAGCCTGCCCCCCAGCCGGCGCAGTCTGGCCCTCTGTAGCCAAGACGCTCGCCCCCACCAGCACCCCCACACCCACGAGACTGAACACCAACCACCTCATCGACTCCCCTTTCAAATAGGACCCTGATTGTGCTCGGACTGGGATTCAACGATAGGGCATGAGTCTACTGCACGGGCACCTCTGCGACAAGTCCCCTTCCCTTCAACCGAAATGGGCGATACCGGGAAACGGAGAAACGGGGAATCGGCGAATGGGCGAAACGGCGAGGCAGAGCCCTGTCAGGCCCTTGGCCGATAGCCCCTGTCTCCTGGCTCCTGGCTTCCTACTTCTTACTTCTTGCCTCTCTCAGTCATTGTGGCTGGGGCCCAAAGTAGAAGCTGACCGAGCCTGCGTATTCGCCGTGGGCCTGGGTGGGCTGGCCTTGGGGGCCTGTCTGGGCTGCTGTGTGGAACTTGTTGCCCACGGGTGGAATGGCGTGCAGGAAGGCCAGGCCCACCTGGGGCAGGGACAAGGCGGTCTTGGCCTGGAGGTTCTTGGGTGGCAGGGATGGGGTCAGGACCTGGACGAACAGGTCGTCTGCGCCCAGGACCGCAGTGATGGGGCCTTCGGTCGTCTCCAATTGGATCCAACGGACGTTGGCGAAGCACCCCTTGAACTCCGGGTATTTCCATCCTGACCAACCCGTGATCGTGTCGTTGTACTCGTTGTGCCACACGCCGAACTGCGTGCCAGCCATCCGGTTCCTCCAGACCCGGTACGGCCCTTCGCCGAGCCAGGTCTTGGCCTTGACGTGGTCTTCCGGATAGTCGAAGACCACGCCCAGGAAGTCCCTGGGGCCTTCAGCCGCATAGGTGTAGTCACAGCGGACCCAGCCATTGGCCTGGACCCGCCAAGTCACAGACCTCGGATCACCGTCGAAGGTGGCTGTCACCACCTGGTCGCGGCCATCCTGTTTCTGGTCAAGCCTCGCGATCGCAGCGGTGCCCGACGCAGGCCTGGGCCCGTTGGTCAGGGAGAAGGACTGTGTCCCCCGCTGTGCAGCCTTGAGCATCCCTGTGTGGCTGTCGATCTGTACGGTCAGGTCGCCTGCATTGACCACGATGGCCTCATTGGTCTTGTGTGCTGTGACTGCCTGATCGCCGGGTCCGTACACATCGCCGAGCAGCCCAGCAGCGGCGGGCAAGGGCCATACCCAGGTCCAGAGCTCATGGCCTGCAGGGTCGTCGATCCGCAGGGCCAGGGCCTCAGCCTGAATCCAATCCACGGGCAGGCCCAGCCTGAAGGGCTTCTTTCCGCCTGGCGGGATGGAAGGCCCCTGCACTGTGGCCGTAGCCAGGACCTTATGCGGATCGCCGCTGCTGCCGGGCCTGCGGAACTTCCACAACTGCCAGGTGAGCCTGCACTGGTTGACGTCCGTGAAACTGTAGCAGTTCTGGATCGTCAGCACCCCGCTGAAGTCCTCGGGCAGCGTCCGTTCCTCCACCACGACCGGCGACCAGAGCTGCTTGATCGCGTAGAAGCTCCCCTCCCTCTCTCGGTACGGACCCAGGATGCCGTCTGGCGCAGCGTTGCCTGCCACGTCAATCCTGGAGTCTATCCTAGCTGTGTCGGGCCGCTTGACTCCCTCGTCCACCAGGGCCCAGATGAACTGGCCGCCTGCCACTTTGCTGGCGAGGGCCAGGTCCCAGTAGTCCTCCAGGCCTGCGCCTGCGCCGCCGTCGTACAGGCCGTGCAGGGACTCCGTGGACATGAAGATCGTATTGCCTGAATAGAGCTTCTGCGTCGACTCATAGGTCTCGTAATGGTCCGTGTTGACCCCGCCGAAGTTCTGCCAGGGATGGAGCACGCGGCGATGCTGCAGGTCCCACTGACCGAAATCGCCGTCGAGCTGCGTGTTCCAGCCGCCCTCGTTGCCGTTGTCCCAGAACAGGATTGCGGGGTGGTTCAGGTCGCGGGTCACCATCTCCTCCACCAGCTTGCGGCCCACCTCCGTGTCATAGGACTTCTGCCAGCCTCCCAGCTCATCCAGCACGTACAGGCCCATCTCATCACACAGGTCCAGGAACTGGCTATCGGGCGGATAGTGTGACATCCGCACTGCGTTCATGTTCATGTCCTTCATGAGACCGATGTCCATCCGATGCACGGCCTCGCTCAGGCACCTACCGGAGTCGGGCCAGAAGGAGTGGCGGTTTGCGCCCTTGAGCAGGATGCGGCGGCCGTTGAGGTACAGGCCGTCGCCTTCACGCACCTCGAAGGTGCGGAAGCCGAACCGCTGCTGGATGCGATGGAGGATCGTCTGGCCTTGCTTGAGCCTAACCTCGACACAATAGCGGTTGGGCGTCTCAGCGGTCCATAGGCGCGGCGAAGAGACGGCGGTCTTCAGCGAGACCTTATCTCCGGAGAGCGGCTGGGAGAACGCAGCACCCACGGCCCTGCCGTCCAGCGTCTGGATCTGGCCCTCCACCGAATCCGCCCTGCCCTGGCCGGCGACAAAGACGTCCATGGTGAACGTGCCATCCTGCCGGCCATCGATCGCCACGCGATCGATGAACTGGTACGGCACTGCCTCCAGGACCACAGGCCTGTAGATCCCGCCAAAGACCCAGTAGTCTGCCTGGCGCTCCGCCCTGTTGACCGATGGATTTGCGGAGAGCTTGTCTACAATCACCTCCAGGAGGTTCTCCTGGCCGAACTTGATGAGGCGGCCGACCTCGTACCTGAACCTGTAGAAACCGCCCTGGTGCATGGGGCCTGCAGACTGGCCGTTGACCGTCACCTGCGTGTCGGTCATCACGCCCTCGAAGACGAGGAAGACCCGCAGGCCGGTCCACTCAGCAGGCACCTTGAAGGTGTGCTTGTAGCGGCCCTGCTCCACAGGGCTTTTGATGTCGTCCCTGGAGTAGTTCAGCGTGCCGAATCCCAGCACGTCCCAGTTCGACGGCACCGGGATCGTCGTCCATGAGCCTGACCTTGCGCCCGCAGTACAGAAGAACTCCCACTGCACAGGGTCGTCTTTGCCGTGGCCAGAGAGGTACTGCCTCTGGGTGTCCTGACCATATGTGGACGTTTCACACAGCATCACTGCAGCCAGGATAATACACCCATGAGCGATCCTCATTTCAATTCACTCCTTGTTGGCCAGTCAGGCGTCTCGGTCCGCGACTCTGCCAGAAGACGGGCCAGGCGCATGACCACGTCCATCTTCTCTTGGGCGAGATTCGTGGTCTCGCCGGGGTCCTTCTTGAGGTTGTACAGCTCCAGGGGCTTGCCTATCCCCTGATTGATGAGTTTCCAGTCGCCCTGGCGGAGTGCGTTCTTCAAACCACCCTCATGGAACTCCCAGTACAAGGTCCTCTGGCGAAGATGCGTCTGCGCCCTGCCCTTCAGGCTAGGCAGCACGCTGATTCCGTCGAGGTCCTTGGGTGGCTTGACGCCCGCGATCGCGGTTGCGGTTGGCAGGAAATCCGCGAACCAGATCGCCCGGTCGCTGGTCTGGCCTGCCTTGATGGTCTTCGGCCAGGCCGCGACAAAGGGCACGCGGATGCCGCCCTCGTACAGATCCCGTTTGATGCCGCGGAGGGGACCATTGGAGTCGTTGAAGTTGGGGTCGTTTCCGCCCTCCTTGTGTGGGCCGTTGTCAGAGGTGAAGATCACGAGCGTCTTGTCATCCAGGCCCAGCTCCTTGAGCAGGTCCGTGATCCTGCCCACGTAGCCATCCAGGCGTGTCACCATGGCAGCCTGGCCCTTCTGCGGCTCAGGCCAGTCCGTGGCGGCATACGGTCCATAGTCGGGCGCCTCCATGCCACGGTTCTTCGCCTCATTGTTGGCGTGCGGCAAGGTGGGCGAGAAGTACAGGAAGAAAGGCCTGTCCTTGGAGCGGCGGATGAAGGCCAGGGCCTCGTCCAGCATCAGGTCAGGGCTGTAGTCGAGCCGTTCGGTCGCCACGCCAGCGCCATTGGGCCGCTCGTCAGGGACGACGTTGCGGAGCTTGACCTTCTCTTCGTTCCGCCAGAGGAAGGTCGGGTAGTAGTTGTGTGCATGGGTCTGGTTGAGGTATCCATAGAAGTAGTCGAAGCCCTGGCGGTTGGGCAGGCCCACCTCTGCTCTACCCACGTCGCCCAGGCCCCACTTTCCGACCAGGGCAGTCGTGTATCCTGCCTGTTTGAGCAGCCGCGCGACGGTCACGTCCTGCGGCCGCAGGGCCTGGGAGACCGGAGTCGCCCCGCCGTTACCCCGCACGCGGCAGTGGCCCGTGTGCAGACCGGTCATCAGCACGCATCGTGAGGGCGCGCATACGGTGCAGCCTGCGTACGCCTGGGTGAACCTGATCCCCTCTGCAGCGAGCCGATCGATGCACGGCGTCTGTATCCGCTTTTGGCCATAGCAGCCCACGTCACCGTATCCCAGGTCGTCCGCCAGGATCAGGACGATGTTGGGCCTGGCTTGTGCAGCCGCCTCCGCAACATACACAAAGGCCAGACACACGAGTACCGCAAACCACACGCACGCCAGTCGAGTCGGTCGAGTCGTCATGCCGGCGATTCTATCCAGCGTGCATCTTGGCCGCAAGCTATGCGGCCGTTCCGCAGGTTCATCCTCAGCGACCACCCGCTGCGCGGGCAGTATGCGGAAGAAACCTCGCTAGCCGAGGACCTCACGGCATCGTGCCCCATACTCCGACGCTAGTCATCCTGAGGCGTAGCCGAAGGATCTCGATCACTGATGCGAGGGCCAGTCTGCGTCGTAGCTGGTCCCAGCGGTTTGAAAGGGAGATCCTTCACTACGTTCAGGATGACACAGCCCGTTTTGAACTCCAAGCTCTCTTTCCGACCCCTTGTCATCGTAATCTCCCACTTGGCTTTCTGACTCTCAGTCGGTCGCACTCCTTACCGCTCACTCGCAGTAGAACTGTAGTGGGATCGCGGGCTGCGGGGTGGAGGGGTTGTCGGGCTCGATGCGGAGGCCGAGATCGGGGTCGCCGATCGTCTCGTAGTAGTCGATCCGCAGGCTGTGCAGGCCTTCAGCCAGCCTGGCGATGGCACTGGTCTCCTGGTAGGGATGGGGACCGTCGTTGTCTACGATGAGGTCGCCGTCCAGCAAGAGCCGGCTGCCACCGTCAGAGCCGAGCACCAGTCGGTACACCCCTGACTGCGGGATATCCACGTAGCCGAGAAAGACCAGGGCAAAGTGACTGTCGCGTGCCCCTTGCAGACCGGTCGCTTGCGGGCCTGCCGCAGAGCCCATGGCCGCTGGGTCCAGCTTGCTGAAGTCCGGCATGGCCGTGAAGTTGCCCTGAAAGGCCCCATACCGAAGGCCCTCAGAGAGGCCCTCGTCACCGTAGGGCTCGGAGAGGGGATATTCATCCAGGGTCAGGTTCACCTGCTGCTGTTTGCCTTTGCGGCTGTACGTGACAACAATCGCCTCGCCAGGCTTACGCCCAACCAGTGCCAGAATCCACGACAGACCGTCTCTCGCAGGTCTGCCATACAAGGACGCGATCTGGTCGCCCACCTTGAGCCCCGCCCTGCTGGCAGGGCCGTTGGGCTCTACGGCCGTGATCACTGCAGTGGAGGCCATGATGTCCACGTCCACGCCAGCCCAGGCGCCATCCCGCTCCTCAGGCGCCACCAGGCTCTTGAAACACCTGCGGACGCGGTCGATGGGTATGGCCAGGTTGACGTTGTCCTCTGTCAGCTTCTTGCCCGTCACCACGCCGATCTGAAGGCCCCCGCTGTCGAAGAGAGGGCCGCCCGCATTGCCTGGATTGCCGGGCGTGTCGAGCTGGATGTACCGATCGCATTTCGTCTGGGAGTACGTGGCTGTCGCCCAGGGGTCAGGGACGCTTGCCAGGATGGCGGCAGCGCCGATCATGCCTGCGGAGAATGCGATCCCGCGTGCCCCGGGGTTGCCTGCCACCAGGACAGACCCGCCTGCAGCCAGGTCATTGCTGCGGCCCAAAGGGATCACAGGCAGGCTGCGGTCCACTGCAGCCTGGATCAGGGCGATGTCCTTCTCAGGGAGCCTCCCCACCACGCGATAGGGCACGGGCGAGAGGCCCTTGATCTGCACGTATCCAGGCTGGCCCTGGATCGCCCGCTCGCTGGTGAGGATGAATCCCGCCTCATGGATGAGCGATCCGCTGGCAGTCAATGTCTTGCCACCGCTGTCCTGCCTGACGATGGCCACCACGCCAGGCTCGACCTTGGCGATCAGGTCAGACCAGACCGTCTTGGCGGCAGAGGGGTTCTCCGTCGATACTGCCGACGTCTGGGCCTGGGCAACAGAGAGGATCGCGGCCAGCACAGATAGGGAAAGGCATCTCATGGTAACCATATCGTGCATTTTGAAGGCTCGGCTCAGCTACGGCAAGGCCAAAATCGTTGTCCACAGATCCGTGCGTGCCTCTCACGAACCTACCGTCGCGGCCGGCCTCCTGCGGCTGTCTTTGCTCGCGAGACCTCCGAGACCCGGCGAGGTCGTGGGGTCCTTGCCTTGGGCCGTGTCATGGTCGACCCTTCCAGCTCCAGTTGCGGATCTCCGGCATGTCCTCGCCGTGCCGGGCGATGAACTGCTTGTGCTCGATGAGCTTCTTGGCGATGGCCTGCTTGAAGTAGGCGGCCCGCGACCCCAATTGCGGCACGCGGTCGATCACGTCGCTGACCAGGTGGAACCGGTCGATATCGTTCATCACAGCCATATCGAAGGGCGTCGTGGTCGTGCCTTCCTCCTTGTAGCCACGGACGTGCAGGTTCATGTGATTGGTCCTTCGATAGGTGAGCTGGTGGATCAGGGACGGGTAGCCGTGGAAGGCGAAGACGATGGGCTTGTCCTTGGTGAACAGGATGTCGAAGTCCTTGTCCCGACAGGCCGTGCGGGTGCTCGGACTGGGGCTGGAGCTTCATGAGGTCCACCACATTGATGACCCGGACCTTCAACTCCGGGAGCTGCTCTCGCAGCATCTGCGCGGCAGCGAGCGTCTCGAGGGTCGGCACGTCCCCGCAGCAGCCCAAGACCACGTCGGGCTCTCCGCCCTGGTCGTTGCTGGCCCATTCCCAGATGCCGATGCCCGTGGTGCAGTGCTTGACCGCCTCGTCCATGTTGAGCCACTGCGGCGCAGGCTGCTTGCCTGCCACGATCACATTGACGTAGTTGCGGCTCCGCAGGCAGTGGTCCGTGACGGAGAGCAGGGTATTGGCGTCCGGCGGCAGATAGATGCGGATGATCTCCGCCTTCTTGTTCGCCACGTGGTCGATGAAGCCCGGGTCCTGATGGCTGAAGCCGTTGTGGTCCTGGCGCCACACGTGCGAGGTGAGCAGGTAGTTGAGCGACGCGATGGGCCTTCGCCAGGGAATGCCACGCGTGACCTTGAGCCACTTGGCGTGCTGGTTGAACATGGAGTCGATGATGTGGATGAAGGCCTCGTAACAGTTGAAGAAGCCGTGCCTGCCCGTGAGCAGGTAGCCTTCGAGCCAGCCCTGGCACATGTGCTCGCTCAAGACCTCCATGACGCGGCCGTCGGCCGATACGTGGTCGTCGGTCTTGAGGACCTGGCCGGTGAAACAGCGGTTGGTCTGTTCGAGCACTGCACTCCAGCGGTTCGACGTGGTTTCATCAGGGCCGACGACGCGGAAATTCTCCGGATTCAGCTTCATCACGTCGCGGAGGAACTGGCCCTGGACCCGGGTGGCCTCTGCCACTGCGGCTCCGGGCCTGGCTACCTTGACCGCGTAGTCGATGAAATCGGGCATGCGGAGGTCCCGCAGGAGGATACCGCCGTTGGCATGCGGGTTGTCGCTCATGCGGCGCCGACCCTTCGGCGCGAGGTCCGCCAGCTCGGGCTTGAGCCTGCCCGCGGCGTCGAAGAGCTCACGCGGTCTGTAGCTCTTCATCCACCTTTCGAGGATGCGGACGTGCTCAGGCCTGTCCATGTCACCCATGGGCACCTGGTGCGAGCGGAACGTGCCCTCCACAGGTTGGCCATCCACGACCTTTGGACCGGTCCAACCCTTGGGCGTGCGGAGGATGATCATGGGCCACACAGGCCGCTGCTGGAAGCCCCTGGTCCGGGCCTTTCGCTGGATGGCCTGTATGTCCGCGATCACGGCGTCAAGGACCCCGGCCATCTGCTGGTGCAGGACCATGGGATCATCGCCCTGCACGATGGTGGGCTTGTACCCATAGCCCCGGAAGAGCGACACGAGTTCATCTTCCGGAATCCGCGCCAGCACCGTGGGATTGGCGATCTTGTATCCGTTGAGATGCAGGATGGGTAGTACTGCGCCATCGCGAACCGGATTGAGGAACTTGTTCGAATGCCAGCTCGTGGCCAGGGGCCCGGTCTCTGCCTCGCCGTCTCCGACCACGCAGGCTGCGATGAGATCCGGGTTGTCAAAGGCCGCGCCGAACGCATGCACCAGCGCATAGCCCAGCTCGCCGCCTTCATGGATCGAGCCCGGCGTCTCGGGTGCCACGTGGCTGGGGATGCCGCCTGGGAATGAGAACTGCTTGAAGAGCCGGTGCAGGCCTTCATTGTCCTGCGAGACGTGCGGGTAGACGTCGCTGTAGGTGCCTTCCAGATAGGCATTGGCCACCAGGCCGGGCCCACCGTGACCGGGGCCCGTGATGTAGATCATGTTCAGGTCCTGCTCCTTGATGAGCCGGTTGAGGTGCACGTAGATGAAGTTGAGACCCGGCGTCGTGCCCCAGTGGCCCAGCAGCCTGGGCTTGATGTGCTCCCGCTTGAGGGGCTCTGTGAGCAGCGGATTATCGTACAGGTAGATCTGGCCGACAGACAGGTAGTTGGCCGCACGCCAATAGGCGTCCATCTTGCGGACCAGCTCGCTGCTGAGGGGCCCCTTCGCCGGAGCGCCCTGCCTTTGGGCCCTCGCGACATTCCTCTGCCTCTGCTGGATCATCCTCTTCATGGCCTTGGCTCCTTTCATGCCTTGTAAGGACCCGTAAAGGAATAGGGTGAAGGTTTGCCGCTCAGATTCGGGTTAGGTTGGGACGCGAGGATTGAGCGAAACCGCAGGCGTAGTCCCCTTCGGAGCCTGTCCCGAGCTTTGCGAGGGATCAGGATTTCGCGATTGAGGAGCGGCCCAAGATGGCCTGAAGATGAGATGGAAAACGTTCACTCTATTCCTTTACGAGTCCTAAGGGCCGTCATCGTCCTGCGGGCTTGCGGCTGGACGCGGGCTTGGCCGCATATCGCCCTTCCAGGGCCTTGACCTTGTTCAACCTCCGCACGTGGCGATCGTCGCCGGAGAACCGGGCATCGAGGAAGGCCCGCACGAGCTCCGGGGCAACCGCCTCACCGATCACCCGGCCGCCCAGGACCAGGACGTTCATGTCGTCGTGCTCCACGCCTTGATGGGCAGAATAGTGGTCGTGACACAGACCTGCCCGCACACCGGGCATCTTGTTGACTGCCACCACCGCACCCACCCCGCTTCCGCAGATCAGGACGCCCCGCTCTGCCCTGCCCTCGGCGAGCGCCAGGCCCATGGCCTCGGCGAAATCAGGGTAATCGACGGGCGCGGTGCTGGATGTGCCCAGATCCAGGACCTCGTGGCCGATCTCCAAGAGAAAGGCCTTGACCTTCTCCTTCAACGGATAGCCGGCGTGGTCGCCGGCGATGACGATCTTCATTGCCTTCTCCTGTGATGACTGGGGCTGGAGCCCCGCTGGGGTGTGGTTTCGGTTTCATGAGGACGTGCGGCCAGGAGACCCGCCACAGACCGGGCGATCATCAGCTCCTCGTCTGTGCGGATCACCCGCACCGTGACACGGCTGGCCTCCGTACTGATGACTGGCGCATTGGCGCTATTCCGCTGGCGATCGATCTCCAGGCCCAGGAATCCCAGGCCCTCACAGATCCGCGATCGCAGGTCTGGGCAGTTCTCGCCGATGCCGCCGCTGAAGACCAGGGTGTCCAACCCGGCCAGGCTGGCGGCCAGTGCGCCGATCCACTTCCTGGCCTGGTAACAAAACAGATCCAGGGCCTCTGCTGCGCGGACGTCGTCCTTCTCCGCAGCCTGCAGGTCACGCACGTCGGAGCTGGTCTCAGACACACCCAGCAGGCCTGACCGCATGCTGGCCATCTCGTGGAACTGCTCCGCAGTCATGCCCTCTATACGCGCCAGATACGCCACCAGGCCCGGATCGATGTCACCGCTTCGAGTGCTCATCACCAGGCCTGCGCTGGGCGTGAAGGCCATAGTCGTGTCCACGCAGCGGCCGCCGTGGACCGCAGCCATACTGGCGCCATTGCCCAGGTGGGCCAGGATCACCCGGCCCTCCGCTGTGGGCCTGCCCGCAAGCCGCTCGAGCTCGAGCATCAGGTACGTGTACGACAGGCCGTGGAACCCATAGCGTCTGACTCCCTGGGCCTCGTAGCGGCGGGGAATCGGGAGGATCGTGGCGACCCGCGGCAGGGTGCTGTGAAAGGCCGTATCGAAACAGGCGATCTGTGGAACATCTGGGAACCTGCGGCCAAAGGCCTCGATCACGGAGATCTCAGCGGGCAGGTGCTCGGGGTCGAACGGACTGAGGCGCCGCAGCTCTGCCAGCATCTCCCCATCCACGGCCTGGGGCTGCTGGTAGCGGGGCCCTCCATGGACGATCCTGTGCCCCACTGCATCCAGGACCATGGGGCCGGCCTGCTGCTCCAGGAACTCGACCAGCCTGGGCACGCAGGCCACGTGATCCATCCGGCCCAGTGGGACCTCGGTCTTCTGGCCGGACCGCGGGTCCATGGAAACCAACCTTGCATCCGCCAGGCCCAGGCGGTCGAACTTGCCTGCGCAGACCCTTTCCGCTGTGTCGCGGAAGGCCGCGAACCGCAGACTGGATGAGCCGCTGTTGATGGTCAGGAGAGTGCGCATGGCGACAAGCTATACCAGGGCCACCCCAGGCGGTCAATGGGGCAGTTGTCTATGGAAAGAGAAGCAAGAAGCAAGAGGCAAGGACTCGGAATGGGCTGTGAGCTATGCGCTGTGCGTTCTGCGCTATCGCTTCCGAATCATCTGGATTCGGTCCTCCATGGTGGCGCCGTCCGGCATGGTATACCGCTCCACAATCGTCAGCTTGTCGTCACTGACTCTCTCCGTGGTGCGCACGAATGTCCCTCGTCGTCCCACAGGGCGAATCTGGCGAAGGCCACGTTGGGACCGGCTCCGCAGTCTATCTACCGCAGCAGCGCCACCGCGCACCAGAGCACGGGCGCCTGGCCGTGGGCGTCGCCCTTGCTGGTCGGCCGGTTCAGGTAGAACTCCAGGCTGTTGGTCTGGCCTGTGCCTACGCAGACCTTGTCCACGTTGCCGTCTGCATCGATGTAGGTCTGGAGCACGAGCCAGCCCTTGCGTGCAGCCTCGCTGTAGGCAGCGTCCTTCAGCCAGCCCTTCTTGGCGCCCGTGATGAAGGCGTACGTGAACATCGCGGTGCAGGAGGTCTCCTTGTACGACTCGGGGTGGTCGATGAGCTGGTGCCACATGCCGTCCGTGTCCTGGTACTTCAGGAGGCTCGCCATCATCGTCTGGTAGCCCTGCATGATCCTGGCCCGCTTCGGATGACCTGCAGGGAGATCCGTGAGCAGCTCGGCCATGCCGCCAGCCACCCAGCCATTGCCGCGGCCCCAGAAGAAGGGGAACTTGGGGCCATGATAGAACAGACCATTGGGCCGCTGGAGCTTGTCGAGGTACGCGACCATCTCCAGGGCTGCGCGATCCAGGTAGACCTTGTCGCCTGTCGCGCGATAGGCCTCCACCTGGAGGATGGTGATCATGTACATGTCATCGATCCAGAATCGGGTCTGGTCCGTCAGGCCATTGGGGTCCGGCTTCTCCCACTGCCTGTCAGCCAGCATCTTGCCCATCTCCAGGTACCTCTTGTCACCGGTCTGGATGTAGATCTCCAGGGGCACGATGCCGAAGATGTTGTGGTCCACGTGGCGGTTCATGGAGATCAGCTTGCTGCCGTCGGGTGCAAGGAAGGGATCAAACCGCGCAACCAGGGCGGCCTTCAAGTCTTGGTCCCCGGTCAATGCAGCGAACTTCAGGCCCATCATCCAGGCAGAGTCTGCTGCATAGTGGACCGATGGCCGGGTGACAGTCCATCGCGGCAGCATGTTGGTGGCAACCTTCTTCCCGACCTCTGCAGGCGATGCGCCAGCAGGCCAATCCGTAAAGGCCTTGGGCTGGGAGGCCTTCTGCGATGCGCATCCCGCCAGCATTACGCAGGCCGACACCAACAAGATCGATCCACACATTGTCTTCTTCATGGTTGTCCTTTCGTCCATGGATAGTCTGGCATGCAGGATGATACCGGAATTGCCCGGGACAGGCCATAGACGCTTTCAGGCCGCCGCGAACTCGACGCCAACCAAGTCTAGCGTGCTAATCAGTCCCTCGCTTGGGCCCGTTGATCCTCATACTCAGCCAGTTGGAGATAGTGCTTCTGTACGTTTCGGAGTGCCGCCGCAGTTCGAGGCCAGCGTGCGCAGATTTCAGCATACCGGGCGTACTGCGCCGCCAGGTCCCGTTCCTGTTTGCCACCCTCATAGAAGCCCTTCCAATGGCAGCCCCTCGAGTTCTCAATCCCCATTGAGAAACCTCGCTCCAGATCGGGCGATGCGCATTCCTCAATAACATCGCGAATCGCTATCCCCGGTCTTCCTCCGTCCACGTCTTCACCCGAGTGGGCGAACAACTCACCCAAGGTCATATCACAGACTTCTAGCCGATCGAGGGCCCGGGCCTTCTCGCGGGCAGCACGCACCCAAGACCGGAGACCGTCGGCTGAGACAAGTCCGTCTGCCCCAGTCCCCGGAATAGTCTGCCAGTTACGAAGAAGCTGCCAAACCCGCTTCGCCTGTTCTGCCTTCTCAGGATCCGCGACTTGCTCCTGGCCGTCCTCTTTACCCTCCGATGACACGTGACGGGGAGCGTAGAGAAACACCAGACACTCGACAAACAACTCAGGACTCTGCGCAAGCTGGCGGTGCAGAGTGACCGGAAGATGCGGATGGCGGTCGAGAAGCTGAAGGAAGGCGAACTCTAGATGAGCTACTCTTGCCTCATCTGCATCAGCGCAGTTCTGTAAGAAACCCAATACCTCCTGGATATGGTACGCATCCATCGCGTGCGCATTCCGTTCCTCTGGATTGGCTTTCACTGCCTCCAGTGCATCACAGAGAACGGCTGGTTTGAATACGCACTTCTTGTGGAGCGCCCAGACGAAAAGCCACAGTGAAGACCATGCCCGACCAACCGCCTGGAGACGCTTAGCAGCTCTCTCGCAGGCTTCGGCATCAAGCTTCTCGACACCTCGTATGTCCGTTTCACTCCAGTAGCCGTTGCTGATCAAATCTCCTTTCGACGCCACCCAATCCCAAGTACGTGGCTCGAAGGGCATCTGCACTGACCAAGCGCCAATGTGCTCCGGTTGCCAACCCTCAGCAGTCTGCGCCTCCGCCCATTCAGCTCCCTCAGCCAGAATTCGTTGTCTGGCAAACGCCATAGCGCACCTCCGACATGTCTCGTCTGCGGCTGTGAGATGAGAGGGTATGAAGGCAGACTGCGCTTCTTCCCCGAGTTCCTCGGCCAATGACCAACCGACGACCCAAGGTTCACGGACCTTCTTAGCCAGTTGCAGTACCACGGACTCACCGCCGTCCAGCCAGATCCCGCGGATGACGGCACGGCGCTGCTCGTCTCGCGACTCTCTTTTCTGTTCGTAGGTTAGCGACTTGTCTCCCTCCAAGTAGCCGTCATCATCAAACAAGTGTACCAAGGCGGTGACCAAATCAGCCGGTGCGAACTTGTCCCTTAGCACCCCCAGTTGCTCTACGTCGGCAGCAGGTAGCGCCGAGTCTGCGTCGCTGAAGTAGGTATGTCGCTGCACAAGATCACGCAGCTTCTCCCAGATGATCGTACGAAGTTCAGCATCCAAGGCTTGCTCGACAGATCCCTCCATCGCATCGATCACCTTGCGGAAGGCAACACTAGACAGGTCCGCGACATGGCCAATCAGTTCAGGCCATCGTGCAGGGTCGGCCTCGGCCATCTTCACAGTCATGCTTACGAGTTCCGACTGAAACAGGTTATGGTCGATTCCACTCACACTGCCTGTCCAGCCTGAAGCCCAATCACGATAGGTGGGTTTTGCACTATCAGAGATACTCTCGTGTCCCCTTGGGAGAAGGTCCAGAAGGAGCTTCCAGGCACCTTCCTGTTCGCGGTGACAAAGGTAACGGAGACCCTCTATTCGCTCGCCGACGGCGGCCATGGTCTGCGGCCTCCACGAACAAAAAAATCCAGCGACGCTGTGAAGCGGCCTATTGCCCCACTGTCCACCAGGATCCGACTTTGCCAGCCTGGTAAGGCATAGGGCTACGCGTTGAAGACGGTCTTTTGGCCATGCAGCCGTTTCCATCGCCCCCATGACCCCACAGTGATATGCCGCACCGAACAGTCCGCCAGGGACCTCCTGCCGCAGCAACTCCACAAGTTGCGGACTTGGACAGCTAATGTCTTGTTCAATCCTCTCTAAGACTACATCGGGAGCAGCCTCCACAATCAGTGACAGCAAGGGGTCGAGGGAAGCCCATCGTTTCCATCCACAGTTCGCCGGTAGGACCCGTTGAACGATTGAGGCAGCTCTGGCGGCAAAGCGGAGTTCGGTACCGCGGCAGCTTTCCTCTTCCCTTGTTGCACCGAGAGCGAGGATTTCAGCGATGCCACGGCGCAAAGCCGACGAAAACCTCCATGCCTTCCCCTTCACGGCGGCCATGAACCGCTCCTCTGGGGGTAGTTCGAGCGCCGGGTTATCTTCGCTTAGCACCTCAATGGCCAGCCGTTCGAAACAGTCCATTTGCGTCGGGTTGAGAAATGGATGCAGGGCTTCCCAGGCATCGAGTGGCGAGAGAAACTCCCAAGTACCGAGCACGAACCGGACGGGAGCATCCGGCACTTGGCGCCACTTGGTCATCAGGGTCTGCACGTCCACATACTTCTTGTCCGCGAGTTGCGAGACGATACGCTGGTCATCTGGTTTCGCGTCTTCCCACGCTGCCGCCAGCAGGAGGGACGCGAGAGCCCCATCCTGCGCCCATCCCGGATGCTGGTCGGCACTCTGTGCAAGGCGCCGACGCAGAATCGTGAAACTTCCCCCAGCAACCTCAGCCAATTGACGCGCCTCTGGTTCAGGTAGACCGGCCTCTTTGACAAGTGCCTCTTGCAGGTCAGACCGTCGCATCATCGCCAACTCGGTACCTGCCACGTTGCGCGGCGTTCGGAAGTCCACGAATCGAAGTGCGTGGTGCCCTTGACGGACCGCCTCAGCGATCAGCTCCGAGTCAGTCTCCAGTCGTGGTGAGGCGATCAGAATCAGCCGCTGTTGGGACGTCGCGAGTTCCTTCCACGCCTCCCTTGCCTCAACAACTATCGCCCGGCTGGCAATAGCGTCCTGTTCGCTTGGTGCCAGGGTCAGGGCCCATGCGCAGAAAACCGCAACCAACTCGGCTGGCGAGTGTGCCTTCACAGCCAGCTCCCCACACGGGTTGGCCAGCCATTTGGCAAACGCAGACCCGATGGCGTCTCGATTGACCAAGAGCACCTTTGGCGGTAGTGGGTATCGCAAGGTCGCCTGCACATTGGCCCAATGGCTCGCAAGGTCCGTGAGCCCTTTGCACCTGTCTCGCTCGTGGAGTTGTTGAGCGAGCCATAGACCTACGGCCGGAGCGTCCTGAATCCAGTGCTCCAGAGTATTTGAGTCATAGCCCTGAACGCCTTTGAAGACCTTCCTCCGCTCCCGCTGCTTCGCCCACTTTTCTGCACGTTGCCAGTCCCTCGCAGTAACCGCAACATAGCTTGCCTCTCGCAAGTTCTCCTGTTCGCCCTCCCTAGCACGGGTGCGATGCTCTCTAACGCGCTTCACGTAGTCGCCGCGTGCCTTCCTTTCGGGGTTGGTCTGGCAACTAAGCTCCCAAAAGCAGATGCCGGAAGGGACAAATGCTGTGCCCTGGCTGGTGACGGTCGTCCCATCATACCCAGGACGCTGAATCTCCGTACCGGACCTGAAATCCACCTTCTGAAGATGCTCGCGGGGAACCGTCGCGAAGACTAATCGACGGAGGAGATCAGGAAGAGCTGCCTTCGCCTGTGGGGTCGCTGCCCATCGGTCCAAGTCCTGAGCCGCAATCCACTTTGGGCATCGCATAGTCTGAATCCTGGGCGGGCCCCGATGGTCATTCCACCGCCGCGGGGCGACCTCGTTGACCTCACTGAATGCAACACTCGAACTGTCGCGGACGCCAGGTCGCTTCACGACTGCCCCGACCTCTCAACCAGGTAATCAGAATACCATACTACGCCATTTCTGTCAACCACGCCGGACATTCGGGTGAATGACTGGCATCTGCGCACGTTCGCCGCAGAACCTTGGGGTCAGTCGGAGGTCCGCCGTGGCCCCCCCAGTGCCTTCGAGGGAGGGCCGCGGCTGTAGCGAGAAGATCTCTCACGTATCGGCCTGGCAACGCGGCAGCCATGCGACGACGACATGGCATCCGCGTTGCTCGTGCCTACCCCTGGCTCATCCGACGGTCCGTTGTCATGGGCGAGTCGAAGCGAAAGACAGGGGCGGATGGAGACTGGGCAGGGGCCAGGCAAGGCGGATGCCATACCCGCCATGGCCGGGAGTGGCCAATGAACAGACAGAGGGACAGCAGACGAGTAAGGCCAGGCGGGTTTGGTGGCCGCCTTGCAGGCCCCGGGAGAAGAGGGCCCTGCCTCGTTGTGTGGATCGAGTCATCGACCTCCTCGCAAGTCCTGGGAGGTCGATGACGAAGCCTGGGACAGGCGGAAACCGCCGGCGTCAGGGACATGATGGTGGCGCCAGCCCAAAGGCCACGGAAACGGGATCGGGCTCACGTGGTGGATGCGATATCACCGCAGCAGCGCAGACGCGGTCCAGAGGATCGGGGCCTGGCCGTGCAGGTCGCCTCGGTTGCGGCGGCGAGCCAGATAGTACTGGAGGGTGCTGCCCTTGTTGGTCCCTTCGCACACGTTGCCGATCTTGGCGTCCTTGTCGATATAGTCCACCAGGGCAAGCCAGGCCTTGCGCCAGCAGGGCCATAGGTCTTGGCATCCAGCCACCCGTTCTTGACACCCGTGACCATGGCAAAGGCAAACATGCCGGTGCCCGACGTCTCAGGCCAGGCCTCGGGCCTGTCGATGAGCTGGTGCCACATGCCGTTGGGGTCCTGGTATTCCAGGAGCGATGCCATCATACGCTTGTAGCCCTCCATGATCCTGGCCCGCCTGGGATGGCTCACAAGCATGGACCGCAGGAGTTCGGTCATGCCTGCAGCCACCCAGCCATTGCCTCGGCCCCAGAGGAAGGGAGAGTCCGTTCCATGATGGAACAGGCCGTTGGGCTGCTGGAGCTTATCCAGGTAGGCCACCATGGCCAGGGCAGCGTGGTCGATGTACTTGGCGTCGCCGGTTGCGCGATAGGCCTGGACCTGCACCGCGGGGATCATGTACATGTCGTCGATCCAGAAACGGGCCTCGCGGGTGATCCCAGTCAGTGCCGGGTTCTCCCACTGCTTGTCTGCCAGACCCTGGCCGACCTCCAGGCACCTCTTGTCTTTGGTCTGGATGTAGATCTCCAGGGGCACTGCCCCAAAGACCCTGTAGTCCACGTGGGCATTGGGCGAGATCCTCTTGGAGCCCTCAGGGGTGAGCAGCGGGTCAAACTTGCGGATCAGCCGGGCAGTCAGGTCCTGCTCATGCGCAACTGAGCGAGGGTCAGAGACCCATACCAGGTGCAGACCTCCGGATAGATGACGTACTGTCGCCCGGGATTTGTCGCATAGTCCAGTTCTCGGGCAACGAAGTTCTCCGCCACACGCCTGCCCACCTCCGCAGGCGAGGCCCCCGCAGGCCAGTCCCTGAAGACCTGAGGTTGCCACCCCCCCTGTGATGCACATCCGCAGACCATCATCCCTGCTGCCAGCAGCCAAACCAGTGACCTTCCGTGTCTATGCATCGTCAGCCCTTTCTGCAAATAGCAATTGTCCCTATCGCGCCCTCACGACATCGATGAACGCCCGAAGGTTCTCTGTGCTCACTCCGGGCGGAACGCCGCCGCCGCACGAGAGGATCCACAGGGAGCGGTCTGTATTCCGGCTCAAGAGGTCCTTGGCGGCCTGCCGGACCTGCTCAGGCGTGCCCTCTGCGAGCACGTCACGCGGCGGAAGATTGCCCAGGATCGTCATGCGATTGCCTGCAAGCTGCCGGATCTCGGCGATGCTGCTCTGGATGCCTGGATTGAACAGGTTGATGCCGATTTCGGGGTAATGGCGGACAGACTGGGCACAGGGCGCATCGTTGTGGAAGAACTTGACGGATACGTTGCTGTCGTACAGCTCGGCCAGATAGGGAAGGCCGAACGCGATGAAGTCCTCTTCGCCCAGGAACCCGACCACATCATCCAGCATGAGGATGCCGTCTATGCTGGGGAACGTCTCTCTCTGGAGGCTGTGCCACTGCTTGAGGAAGTCGGTGATGATCCTGAGCAGTTGGTGCATGGGCTCTGGATCGGTCTTGATGGCCATCAGGAACTCCGTGGTGCCCATCAGGAAGGTCGCCACGTTCAGGGGACCGCGTGACACCGAGAACCGGATCTGGTGGCCCAGGTCCTCGATCCTGGGCTGTGCCCACCTGAGCCGGTTGAGCACCAGAGGCAGAAGCCCGTCTGTGGAGGGGTCAGGGGTCTTGAGATCCGCGATCTGATCCACGCTGCTGAGGACCTTCTCTGCATACGGGAACTCATCCCGTGGAAACAGGCATCGCGATCCAAAGGCGGACGGCTCCGTACACATCCCGAACTCGGACCAGAATCCGGGCAGGAACCAGGCCTCTGGAAAGGTCTCGATCGCCGTGCGATTGGCCTCGAACCACAGGGTCTCGCTGGACAGGTATTGCGCGATGGGCTGGCCGTACCAGCCCGGCAGCCAGGGACAATCGATGATGAACCCCACAGGCAGCGGATCAAGGACCTTGCCCTTCAGCACCGCCAGCAGCTCTTTCCATTGCTTGTCTGTCATGTGGTTGTCTTCCTGCGAAAGATCAGCCTCGATATCGTACCGGCCAGAGTCCTATCGCCGCGATTGCCTCTGGAGCGACACGAGGTGCTTCTTCCAGACTGCGGCCATGGTGTGCGTACCATGTCCGCGGGTCTGCTCGGTCTCGGGCATGAGGATCGCCCTTCCATGCCTGACCTGCTTGATCTCGCGTTCGAGCACGTCCAGGTCCGGCGGGTTGATCAGGTCGTCAGCAAAGTTGACGGCCAGCAGCGGCGCCTGGATCCTGGCCAGACCAGGCGCAGGATCATAGTCCTCAGAGGCCCTGACTGCATAGAGCACGTCGCTGGCATCCATGGTCGCCAGGCCGTTTGTCACGTAGGCGTCCAGGACCTTGTCCGCCTGGACCAGGGTAGGCGCTCCTTGAGTCGCTGCAGGGGATTGCTGCTCATGAAGTAGAGCACCTCGATCGCGACCTTCAGGCCGCTGGGCTGGACCGTGTAGTCCCCGCCCTGCCAGTCCGGGCTGTTCTCTATGGCGTCGATGATCATCCTCCGCCACACGCGGTTCCTGCCCGAGATCTGGGTAGGCAGGCTCGCCAGGGGCATGAGGCTGTCCATGAAGTCCGGATGGAGCTGACCCCACAGCCAGGTGTGCATGCCGCCCATCGAGGTGCCGATCACCAGGCGGAGGTGGTCCACCTCCAGGCCCTCGGTCAGTAGCCGATATTGTGCCTCTATCATATCCATATAGCCATACTTCGGGAACTTTGCGCGGAGGCCGTCGCTGGGCTTGGAGGACTTGCCGTGGCCGAGGTTGTCGGGCAGGATCAGGAAGCACTTCGTTGCATCCAGAGGCTTGCCCGGGCCATAGAGCTCGTCCGCAAACTCGGGCCGCAGGAATTGTGCGCCGCTGCCTGTCGTGCCGTGCAGGATCAGGACTGCGTTGGATACACGGCCCTGCTTGTCCCGCTGTGGCGAACCCAGGATGCGGTAGTGCATGCGGAGTTCTGAGAGCGACTGGCCATTGCGGAACGAGAAGTCCTTGATGACAGTGTCGCCCTCCTGTGGTGCAGGATACTCCGCAGCGTTGGAGCAGGCGGCCAGGATCAAGAAGACGACGCCGCTGATCGGCCATCGAAGCATCATAGTCACCCCTTTGAAGATATCAAAGATCAAATATCAGAAGGCAAAATGGCAGATCAAAGTCCAAAGATGGGCTGCCGCCCTGGGACCTGCCCCCTTTTCCTTTTGATGTTTGCATTGTAGTTTTGATCTTTGCTTTCTGATCTTTGATTTTTACTTCGTGGGCAGGCAGAACACGGTCGCGCTGGCCGGGGCCAGCCCATCGGCCGTCGCAGTGACCTCCACCTTGCCTCCCTTTCCTTCCTTGGACCGCAGGATCAGCATGGCCTTGCCGTTGAAGAGCTTTCGATAGTCGGCCTGGAAGGGCTCGATCGAGAGGGGATTGCCGTTGCCCACACCTGCAATCACTGCACGGCCTGTCACTTCAAAGTGGATGAGGTGGTCTGCAAGCGGACACGGGTTGTGCTTGGCGTCCAGGGCCTCCACCAGGATGTAGGACAGGTCTTCACCTGAGGCCTGTATCTCTCCGCGGTCGGGCGTCAGGCGGAGGGCTGCAGGCGCATCGCTGGTTCGCACGATCGCCTCTCCGATCTGCCTGCCTTCCTTGTAGGCCACGGCCCTGAGCTCGCCCGGATCGTACTTCACGTCGTTCCACCTGAGCCTGTAGGCATAGGTCGGTGCATAGTAGTCTGACTCGACCTTCGCCGGATACGCGCCGAACTGGCGGATGCTGGCCCAGGCCCTATCCTGAAGGTGGTCGAACTCGATCCGCAAGTACCTGACCTTGAGATCGACGTCGTGGAAGACCTGGGTGGGGCCGCCCCACTGGGGCACCCTGCTGGTGGGCTTGGTCACCACGGCCTGCCACGTAAACCCATCGGTCGAGGCCTTCACCTGATAGCCGTAGTTCTTTTCCTCTCGCTCGAAGTCGATGGCGAGATAACGGAGCTGCTGGACCTCACCCAGGTCCACCTGCCACCACTGATTGGGATCTCCACTGGCCGCGCGCCAGCGTGTGTCCTTGTAGCCATCTACGGCTGCAGCAGCGGCGTACTCTGCGCCAGCAGAGCTTGCCGTGGCGGTCTTGGCCTTGGCAAAGCTGGGCGTCTGCACGGGCGGCAGCCCCTTGGTCCTGCGGCCCAGGGACTTGCCGTTGAGGAACAGCTCCGCAGAATCACCGTTGGTATACACGAACACCGGCACGTTCTGGCCGATCCGGTCGGGCCAGTTCCAGTGTGGAAGGATGTGGATCGTCGTGGTCTCCGGACGCCAGGCGCTGCGGTAGAGATAGAACCTGTCCTTCCGAATACCGGCCAGGTCCACGATCCCGAAGTACGAGCTCTTGGCCTCCTGCGAGAACGGCGTGGGCTCGCCCAGGTAGTCGAAGCCGGTCCACACGAACTCGCCTCCCACGAACCGGTCCATCTCCATCAGCCGGAACTCGGCATCGGCGATGTCAGACCACTCCGCTGCATTGAGATCATAAGAGTCTACCTGGAGCTGCTTGGAGTACTCGGTCTTGCGGTTGGGAAGCGGCAGCTCATAGAACCCGCGTGTGCTCAGTGCAGAGGCAGACTCCGCATAGAGGATGGGCTTGTTCGGATAGTGCTCGCGGTAGTTGGCATACCGCCTGGCGTAGTTCCAGCCAGTCAGGTCCAGGGCGTCGAAGTTGGGCCTGTCCGCCTGCTCGGGGACGCAGCAGGCCATGGCCACTGGACGCGTGGGGTCGTATTTCCGGAAGAAGTCGCTCATGAACTTGACCCGCTCGGGCGTCACGCCGTCCCTGCCGCCCTCGCCGATCTCGTTGCCGATGGACCAGACCACCACGCTGGGGTGGTTGCGGTCGCGGAGCGTCAGGCTACGGATCTGCTTCTCGCCGTACTCCTGCAGGGGCGGCTGGCCGTTGACGCGGTCCGCGGTACCATCCCACTTGTCGAAGGCCTCATCCCACACCACCAGGCCCATGCGATCGCACAGGCTCAGCACCTCGGGCGAAGGCGGATTGTGGCTGGTGCGGACTGCATTGATGCCCATGTCCTTCATGATCTCGAGTTGGCGCTGCATGGCCCTGGGATAGAAAGCCGCGCCCAGCGGTCCCTGGTCGTGGTGCAGGCACACGCCGTAGAGCTGGACCCTGCGGCCATTGAGGTGGAATCCATCGTTGGCCGTGAACTCGAAGGTACGGATTCCAAAGGTCACGGTCTCTGCGTCCACGACCTTGCCAGCCTTCCGCACCGTGGTCTTGAGCGTGTACAGGTTCGCGTTGCTCACGTCCCATCGCTGAGGCGCGTTGATCGTAGCCGACTGGTCGACCTCAGCCGAGGCCTTGGCAGGGATCGTGCCCTCCTTCCTGGCCGCAGCCACGGTGCGGCCCCTGGCATCCAGGACCGTGATCTCGACGTTCACCTTCGCCTCTGACTCAAGGCCGTTGTCTATCACAGATCGAACGCGGACCGTGGCTGCTGCGTCGCTGACCTGGGGCGTAGTGACGTACGTGCCCCATTGGGCCACGTGCACGGGATCGCAGATCACGAGCTGGACCTTGCGGTAGATCCCTGCGCCGGGGTACCAGCGGGTGCCATGCTGGCGGGTATCTGCCTGGACCGCCACGACGTTCTTCTCGCCGAACTTCACGAATGCCGTGGCATCCACGCGGAACGACATATAGCCATAGTCCCACTCGCCTGCGAGCTGGCCGTTCACGTAGACCTTCGGAAATGCCATCACGCCGTCGAAATCCAGGTACACCCTGCGGCCTGCATCCGCCTTCTCCAGCGAGAAGACCTTTCTGTACCAGCCCACGCCCTTCCAGGGCAGCTTGCCCGCGTAGCCGTTCTCATCTGGATTGAATGGCCCTGAGATGGCCCAGTCGTGCGGAAGCCGTACGGCCTGCCAACTAGAGTCGGCAAAGCCCACCTGCGTGACCTGCTCAGGCTGCTCTCCCTTGGCGAATTTCCAGTCCCGATTGAAATCCTCAATCTTGCGCTGCCCACAGACCACGCTTGCGCACAGCATCACCGCAAGGCTCGCCGTCAGGTAGGTTTCCTTCATGCCCGCATCTCCTCTACATCCAAAATCCGAATTCCAGAATCCAAAATCGGGCTACTGCCCCACGCTCACCTCAATCGGTGCCGCGAGGCCTTGTGCGAACTGGTCCACATACGCCTTCCACGCCTCGTGGCCCGCGAACTGGCCCGCCTTGTCCCAGCAGAAGCCCGCCCAGTACGAGGCCGCATTGTCGCTGGCAACCTTGGCCAGGACCAGGAGATTCCGCTGGTCCTCTGCACGATTCTCCAGGCACCTGGGATCCACGATCACTGCAAGGCCCTGGTTGCCCGCGTTCTTCTCCATACGATCCCACACCGCGAGCCAGCCGTGTTCTGCGCTGAACTCCTGGACCTGGCCGCTCGTCTTCTTGAGCCCGATCCCCGTGACCAGGGCTCCAGGCGCCTGCGGCTTGTAGAAGCTCTGGAAGTGGTCCAGGTGGCTGCCTGCATCGAGCGTGATCCGTTTGACCTCGGAGACCTGGACGCCACTCACGTCAAAGGGCTCGTAGACCAGCTCAAACATCACGCGGATCGGGCCATTGGCCAGGACCCTTGAACCCACGAAGTTCTTGGAGACCCAGAGCTTGCCTGCTAGCCAGAGGCCATTGCCGCCGCAACCCCTGCTCGGCCCTGCTGAGTAGAAGTCCGCACCTTGGCCCAAGTCCACGTGATAGTTGTCCACCATGTACCACTCGTCTTGGACCATTTGGGGCACGCGCTTGGACCAGATGTCCACAGTGCTGCTGGTCAGGGGCTCGCCTTCCCAGGTCTCGAGGGCCTTGCCGTACATGCGGTGTGCGATCTTGTCGTTCTCCCAGGCAAAGTCATCGAACCGCTCCCGCACAAATCGACCGTGTGCCCTGAACAGGTCCTTGGTGTACACCTGCTTCGGGCCTGTAGATGCGGTGAAGGTCTTGGCCTGGCCTGGTGCGAAGTCTGCCTGGAAGATGACGATGTCCAGCTTGTGCAGGGAATCGAAGTCCGTATCCACCGCCTGGCAAAGGACTTCTCTTCCTTCTGCGTCCTTGATGTGGACCGTGTTGAGGTTGGCAGCGCCCAGCGGGGCAAGGTCCTTGCCGGACAGCTCGATCGTCTGGCTGGGCCGGCTGATCTGCAGCCTGTTGGTGGCCTTGATAGTCAGTGGCCCGCCGGCAGCCAGGCACAGACTCTGCGTAGTCGCAAGCAACACTAGGAAAGAGGTTTGCAGCTTCATGGCGCCGGGTCTCCTTCATGCAAGGAACGGCCATCAGCACGGGATGGCCGAATCTAAGAGTCTATCTCGTCACGAAACAGATTCTGAGATAGACTCTGTATTGAGATACTGCACTTGGGGCCTGGTGTAAAGGGCTGATCTGGGGCGGCGGGGTCTCTGTAGACGGCGCAAGCATGAGGAAGATTGCCGCGCCTCCCGTTGGTCGGCTCGCAATGACCTGCTATCCCAGGCTTGCGAGCATTCGTAGGCCCTCGTACCCTATGACTGGCGTCGACACGCCTCAGGCGATGGGCTAGTCGTCATCGCGAGCGCAGCGCGGCGATCTTCCTTCTCCAGACAACGCAAGGACCTAGGTATGCACCCAGGGGAGGGTGTCGTTGGCAAACCTGGCCTGGCCTTTGATGAGGTGGTAGATGTAGGACCCCAGGCAGAACTTGCCGAAAAGCAGGGCAGACAGGGCTACCACGACCATCACCTCAAACACAATGGCTGCCACAGTCCAATGCATCAAGAGTGACGCTGCCACCGCGAGCATGAAGGTGCCAGCCATGCCTTGCGCAAATCGCCTGGCCAGTGGGGCCGGGGTCAGGACTGGAAGCCCCTTGGGCCTTGCCACAAGCCCATTATACAGAAGGTCTAATGGATTGAGGCTGGGGACAAAGACGTTCCACCAGGAGACGATCGCGAGGGCGAGAAAGAGCGGCCAGGCCTGAAGGATGAGCCCAATAACCACAAAGACCGCCACGACCTTGGGCTGGAACATCAAGGCTGCGAACTGGGGTCCAGTCTGCTCACCCGCTGCACACGCAAATCCTTGCTGCCGAACGAAGTTAGCTTCAGCATAGCTGGTCATATCAGTGCTCCTTTCGTCTCTGCCGGCTGTCAATACCGCCGAGCCACTGTCTGTATATACGAAAGGTCAGCCCAATCTGTTGGGGCATTCGGGGATCGCCTGATCCAAAGGCCTGCCACCAAGATCCATACGGCAGCCGCGCGGCACGTCTCCCAGGAGGAGGATTCCTTCAGTTCTCCTTCCTCGCTCAGACGGCAGCAGGCCGCGAGCCTCGTTCACCCTTCGCGCCAGACCAACTCGATGTTGGCCTGGTGTACCTTGGGGTATTTGATGACCTCTGGGATCGCATTGAGATCCGCGTCTGCCCTGACCTGATCCAATGTCCCGCCCTGCTGCTTGGCGGCCTTGACGGTCTTGGCCAGGAGCCGCAGATAGGCAAGGGGCGCGGACAGGTCGGGGTTCTCCACGGGGTCACCGTGGCCGCAGACCAGATATCGGATGGGCACAGCCGGCATCTCGGCCAAGTGCTCACTCTGGGTCGATCTGACCTTGTCGGGTCCGCCATTTGGATCGCGGAGCGTCTCCACAGTGACTGAACCGCAGAGATACTGGAGAGGCCCGGTTGCAGTCTGGATCGCGTCAAGGCTCCCGATCAGCTTGGCCATGTCGAGCCCTGACTCAAGTACGGGCAGTGCGTCCTTGTTGAACTCGCGGCGTGTGAAGACCAGACCCAGTTCACGGACATAGATGGTCAGGTTGGTGGCAGTATGCAGGCCGGGCACGTGATACAACCCAATGGACAGGTCGCCCACATGGAGGGTCTCACGATCAGCCACCAGGTGGGTCGGCACAGCCAGACGGAATCCCTCGCTGGCCTCGCCCTTGAGGGTCTTGAAGAACTCAACCAGGGGCTGGGATGAGCCCTGCATGACCTGGTCCAAGACCTTCAGTCGCATCTGGGCAGTACGGTACTCCGCATTCATGGGCTCCACACAGGAGGCGTGGCCCACGATCACTGCACCCGTAAAGACCTGGTTGCCCCAGGTGTGGTCCCAGTGGTAGTGGGTGTTGATGATGTGGCTGACAGGCTTGTGGAACCTCTGGTCAATGAGGGCCTTGGCCTTGGCTGCAGCGACAGGCGAGGACCAGGTGTCCACCACCACGAGGCTGGGACCCGCATCCACCACAGTCATGGTCTCCAGCCAAGGCCCGTGCTCCAGGATCAGCACCCGGTCATTCAGCACCACCTGCTTGATGGGATCGTTCAGCCCTGCGGCTGCCGCAGCAGCCAAAGTCGCCAGGAACACCTCCAAAGCGAGCGTTCGTCGAGTCATTCTGAGTCCTGGGTCCTGAGTTCCTGGTTAGGGTCCTGGGCCGCATACGCTGCGTCATCCTGAACGAAGTGAAGGATCTCTCACTCAAACGGGTGAGGCCAGTCAGACACAGACAGGCCGTCCCACCAGCGATGGAGATCCTTCGCCTGCGGCTCAGGATGACCCGCCGTGGCGGGTCACTTGGCCACACTGAGCACAATCACCGAGTCCACCTTGTCCGGTGCCTTCCCAGGCAACGACACAGTCACCTTGTCACCGGCCTGCTGGACCTTCAGCGGTTTGTGGCTGCGATCAGCCAGCAGATAGGCGCCCGTAACCTTGCCTGCAACCTTGGACAGCTCGAATGAGCCAGTCGGCCACTTGAAGAGGTGGATGTAAAGCTTGCCCGGCTTGGTCGTGCACCGCCAGTCGGTCTTGGCGTTGAAGGCGGGATTGCCTCGGCTGTCCCTCCTCCCGGGCTCACGGCTGCCGAGCTCGTCCCCAAAGGGCGTGGGGCCTGCCCCATAGATCGACTCGCCATTGACCTTGAGCCAGCGGCCGACCGCCCTAAGGTTGTCCTGGCTGGGCTGCGGGATCAGGCCCTCTGCAGTAGGCCCGACGTTCAGGAGGTAGTTGCCGCCCTTGCTGACGATGTCCACCAGCTTGAAGGTCAGGTCCTCAGGGGTCTTCCATTTGCGGTCATAGCTCTTGTAGCCCCAGGTGTCGTTGAGCGTGGCAGGCACCTCCCAGTCCTCTTTCACCACCTCGTTGGGGATCCGGTTGTCGCCCATGGACTTGTAGTCCCCTGCGGAGCCCAGGCGGCCATCGATCAGGCAGGCGGGCTGGAGGTTGTGCACGATATCAGTGAACCTCTGGCCTCGCTCTGCATTCATCAGACGCGGCGTGTCAAACCAGATCAGGCACACGGGACCGTACCCTGTGAGCAGCTCCTTGACCTGGGGCTCTGCCTTGGTCTGCAGGTACCGGTCGAATGCGCCGCTCGTGTCCTTGTCCGGATCTGGCCCGAAGTCCCAGGTGTTGCCCGCCCCGCCCGGTTCGTGCCAATCCTGGGCCTGGGAATAGTAGAACCCGAACCGGATGTTGTGCCTTGCACAGGCGAGTGCCAGCTCCTTGAGCGGGTCCCGCTTGAAGGGCGTGGCGTCCACGATGTTGTACGTGCTGGCCTTGGAGCCGTACATGGCAAACCCATCGTGGTGCTTGCTGGTGATCACCATGTACTTCATGCCCGCGTCCTCGGCCATCTGGACCCACTGCTCTGCATCGAACTTGACGGGATTGAACTGGCCCGCAAGCTGCTCGTATTCCGTCACCGGGATCTTGGCCCTGTTCATGATCCACTCGCCGATACCGGGGATCTGCTGACCCTTCCAGGTCCCCGCAGGCACTGCATAGAGCCCCCAGTGGATGAACAACCCGAACTTGGCCTCGCGGAACCACTTCATCTTCTCATCCTGCGAGGCGGGGGAAGGCAGGGCCGGTCCCAGGGTCGTCAGGGTCTTGTGCTCGCTAGGCCCAAGCTTCGAGCAGCCGGAGCAGAGCCCCAAGGCAGCAAGGGCGAGGGCCAGGTTCTGTTTGATCACGTGAGTCAGCGTTGTCTTCATCATGGTGTACTCCTTTGCACCTTCAGGTCTGGCGACTCCAATGCAGTGCAGCCGCCGCGTGACATCTTGAGATCCACAATCCGATCGTCACAGTGGACCCTGCAGGGACCTCCCAACAGGGACCTGATCCTGGCGGTCTCCAGCCTACCGTCTTTCCAGGCGATGTCCACCTCAAAGCCGCCGCGAGCACGCAGGCCCTTGATGCTGCCTGTGGGCCAGGCAGCAGGGAGGGCAGGCAGCAGGTCGATCCGGCCGGGCCTGGAGTCCATCAGCATCCGGCAGATCACGTCAGGCATGCCGCCGCAGATATCCACGTTGAAGAGGCTCTGCCTGTTGTGCGTGGTCGTCAGGCTGGGACGCCAATACAGGGTGGCCAGCCATGTCACCAACTCGTAACACGTCTGGGCCTGCCGCAGGCTGGCTGCTGCCTGGCAGAGTTGGACCACGCCAAAGGCCATCTCGCCGCTGGGCTCTTTGCGACGGAACTCCATCCGCTTCTCGATCGCCCGGCTGAAGGCCTGGCAGAGCGGGGGATCTGCAGCGATGTCGTCAGGCAGGCCATAGAACAAGGGGTAGAGGTGCGAGGCATGGCGATGCTCGTAGTGGTCTTCGAGCAGCGGCGTGGCCCACTCCTTGACCGCACCGTCTGCGTTGACCTGATAGTCCGGCATCTTGGCGAGCATGGCCTTCCACCGCTTGACCAGCTCCGCATCGGTCTTCAACTGCTGACAGGCGGCGATGCAGTTGGCGAGCAGCTCCCTGGCCACTGCGATGTCCATGGTGGCATTGACACAGGCCTGGGATTCGCTGTTGCCGGGATTGTTCTCAGGCGAGTACGACGGGCTGAACAGGAGTCTCCCGTCAGGACCTTCTTTCAGGAAGTCCTCGTAGAACGCGGCAGCCTCCTTCATGAAGGGCAAGGCCCGCTTCTTGAGAAAGTTTCGATCTCCTGTGTAGAGATAGGTGTCGTAGTAGAAATGCGCGGCCCAGCCTGCCCCTGCAGTCCAGAAGGTCATAGGCCAGGTCTCGTCGAAGTGGTTGTTCAGGCCATGAGTGCTGGTCCGCGAAGGCACGTGGATGCCGCGGCAGCCGTAGAGCAGTCGGGCGTTCCCGCGATACTCCACCATTTGAGACTCCAGGTACCTGAAATAGGGCTGTAGGCACTCGGCCATGTTGGCGGACAGGTCTGAGGCAATGGCGGTCTGGACGTTGCCGTTCTGCGTGAAGTCGCTGGACCAGGGCGGACCCCACGCCCCGTTCCAGAGGCCCTGCAGGTTGGGAAAGAGATCGCCACTCGCCGACAGGATCGCATACCTGCAGGCATCGAACTCCTTTTCGACCAGGGCCCGGGATGGCGAGCCTGCGGCCGACTTGGCGATCAGCTCCTCTGACGTCAGCAGCCGGTCTGGCCCACCATCGAGGTCGAGTTGCATGCGATTGAAGACCTCGCCATGCACCTTGGCATGGCGCTTCAGCAGGCCGTCAAAGTCGGCCCTGATCGCGGAAATCGCCCTCTTGATACCCGGGATGCAGGGCTGGTTCGCATCTGTCAGCAACCCGATTCGCAGCAGAACCAGCACCTCGGTCGCGCCCTGGACCACGATCTGATCTGACTCAGCATAGGTGCTGCCGCCCTTGGCGAGCACTCGCGCCACACCCTCGTACCCGTGCAGGCTGCCAGGCCAGGTCCTGCGAAACGTGCTGTGATAGGTCAGCCATTGGCCCTCTGCATGGACGGCGACGTCCTTGATGCCGGCGTTGAAGGCCTGCTCAGGTCCCCACCCACCCTGGCCCTCGGTGGGACGCTGGGCCAGTCGGAGCCTGCAATCCACCCCGGAGGCCGTTGGACCTGTGATGGACAGGACCACCACGTCGTCCGGACGTGAGACGAACAGCCGCCTCTGAAAACTGCCCCGATCATCCCGCCAGGCTACTGCGGCCACACCTGTGGAGAAGTCGGCGGAGCGGGCATAGTCCCTCACTGCCCCCTGCGTGGGCATCTTCACCTGGAGGTCAAAGGCGGGGATGAAGGGATCTGTCCAGCGTTTGCCACCCCAGCCTTCCTTGTGGGACAACCCTACCACGCAGTCTGCAGCCTTCTGGTACTCGCCTGCCGCCAGCATGCCACGGATCTCCTGAAGGTGGCTGGCCGTGTCCACGGGCGGCAGTGGCGGATGGAGCGGCATGAACAGCCTTGCGTGGTTCAGCACGATCACCTCGTCCTTGGGCTGGCCCAGGACCATCGCGCCATATCTGCCATTGCCGCTGATCAGGGCCTGCTCCCAGGTCTGGCCGGGCTGCACGCTGACAAAGCCGCGATCAGGCGGCAAGAGGGAGATCTCGCCGCCGGCCCCCGTGGCGGGGGCGAGCACCCATACCAGACGCACCAGCCACTTCACGAAGTCGCCCAGTGTTGTGGCAACTGCCACGCTCAATCCATGCATCTGTCTGATCCTTCATCATCTGACACTCTTCAGATCTTGAGACGCGCCCGCCTGGGCCGCGAGTTGCGTCTGATACCTGGGGACAATCTCTACCCGATCGAGCCGAACTACGCTCTCTGCCTTGCCGAAGTCCGGGCGAGCCTCGTCAGCGATGTAGATCGGTGCATCCTTGGCAAGCGGCAGCACAGCGACCCGCAGGTCCCCTTTGAGGATTTCCGGGCTGTGGCGTCTCAGGCCCAGGTCGAAGGCAGTTCCGTTGTAGAAGTTGTCCGTGATGAGCCTGCCATTGAGGGTCAGCCGGGCCACGTCTCCGACGTAGCGTATCCGTAGTACAGGGTCCAGGCCCAGGTCCAGGTCTGCGGGCAGCTTGATCCGCCAGACCGCGGCCTTTTCGAAGTCCGCATCGTTGGGCTCTGCTGCCACGGGCTGGCTGATCTTGCCCATGCTGATCTTCCTTGGAGGACCGGCAGGCTGGATCGCCTCAACCTCTGCCTGCAGTGAGACGGGCCTAGGGGCGGATGGCACAAACCGCCTGAATACGCCATCCTCAGTGGCCTCAGCGGTGGCGCCACCGCAGATGAGCTTGGCCGGCGTAGGCGTCACTGCCACGTTGAGCTTGGATGCATCCGATGAGGTCAGGCGGAGGTCACTGCCATCGAGGACCAGACCCGCCTCGGTCAGGAAGACCCGCTCAGTGCCCACCAGGCGGCCCTTCCACAGGGCCAAAGAATGGGCCTCATCGAGCAGGACGATCCGGACGGTGCCGGCTTCCTGACCGGAGAGCTGAACCGCCACACCGGTACCGGGCTGCACGTTCCCGACCACAGTCAGGTCTGCCCGCCTTGTGACCTCGCCCGACAGGACCTTGGGGTCCCTGGGACTGCTGAACGCGAACCGTGCAGGCACACCGGTTGTCTCTGCGAAGAAGACCGTGCGGACCTTGCCCTCGTCGACCGAGCAGATCGGCTGGCAGGTCGCCCAGGCGAGCCGCACACCCTGGCCGAGGTCGAGGTTGAAGGGCCAGAAGAAACACGTATCGCCCGGGATCGTGACCGGCCCATCAGGGAACGTCACTGGCGCGGAGGCGAGGTTCAGGGTGAACTGGACGTCCCTCTTGGCGGGCATGGGCTGGTGCCGCTGGTAGTTGTTCACGAAGACCAGGCCGCTGCGTCCGTCGGACCGCACGCCCCACCGCAGGGTGGCCAGGTCGTCCTTGCCTGCAGGCCTGACGTCAGGCAGCACCGGGGCCATCCCGGCCAGGCTCGGACCGAAGTCCGCAAGAAACAGATGCAGCCTGCGGAGCAGGTGGTACTGCGGTCTGATCTGTCCGTACTCGCCCAGGGGGGCCTGGAAGTCGTAGGTCTTGACGGGCAGGTCGTTCCAGTTGGTCATGGGAGTGGCCTGGCACTCCATGAGGGTCGTGAGCCGACCGTCCGGGTTGGTGCCGCCGTGGTACATGTAGTAGCCGGGCGAGTTGCTGCCTGAACCGAGCTTGACCAGGGTCGTAGACTCGATGTCCCGAGGGGTGATCAGTATCCTGCGGTGATAGCTGGTCATCATGCCGCCGCCGATCTCGCAGGTGAGGTAGGGGTATTGGGACACGTCATTGGCGTCCCTGGCGGCCCTCCTGCCGAGCAGCTCATTGGCGATGTTGCTGTCTGAGCGAAGCAGAGAGAAGTGGAATCCAGTCCAGTACTGGCCAGGCATGGCCGTCAGCTCGCGGTCCCAGAACCCCTCTGCGTACGCCCCGTACAGGGGAACGATCTCACCGAAGGGCATGGCCGTGCGCAAGGCAGGCCAGCCCGTGCGCGTATAGATCGGCACGTCCAGGCCCAGTTCCTTCGCGAACCGCTTGAGGGTGAGCAGATGGGTCGCGGGGCCACCGTATTCGTTCTCGAACTGAATCCCGATGACAGGGCCACCGTCCTTCCAGAGCTGGCCCCTGAGCTGGCCTTCGATCTGGCCATAGAGGATCCTGGCCTTTGCCAGGTAGTTGGGATCATCGCTGCGGAGCTGCCAGCCCTTGGCCACGAGCCAGTCGGGGAAGCCGCCATTGCGGACCTCGCCGTGGTCCCAGGGCCCGCACCGCACGATCGCCTTGAGCCCCACGTCACGGCAGCTCTCCACGAACCTGCGAAGGCTCCGACTGCCTGACCAATCGAACTGGCCTTCCACCTCCTCATGGTGGATCCAGAAGACATAGGTGGCCACGATGTCCAGACCGCCCACCTTCATCTTGAGCAGCTCCTCCCGCCACTCGGTCTCTGGATAGCGGGCATAGTGGAACTCGCCCATCACGGGCGTCCACGGCTTGCCGTCCAGGCGAAGGCTCCGGCTGTCGACCGTGATGGTCCTGCCGTCCGGGCTACGGGACTCACCCATCTTGAATCCCGCGGCCTGCGCCGGCTGCGCCTGGCGAATCGTGATGGTCAGTGGCGCCGCAGAAACGACGGCACTCATGAAGACGATCCAACTGGTCATTCGGACTGTGTATCTCATGGCACTCGTCCCAAGGTAGGGTGTGCTGTGCACACCGTTTCGTGTCGATCTTGGCCAAGAGTCTACCTTGAAACCGTGGCAGAGGTAAGAAGCAAGAGGCAAGAACTGAGGTGACCGGCGGCCCGCCTAGGGAGGCTGGCCGCCGGTCAAATGGTCAGTAGTCAATAATCAATAGTCAATGATCAACCCCTACCTGTCTCCACCCAGGTAGCGGACCTCACCTGCTGAGAGGGCTCGATTGTAGATGCGGAACTCGTCGATCGCGCCGTTGAGGAACGGATCTGCCGTGAACTGAGACCTGCCCAGCCAGTTCTGAGTGGTCTTGCCCAGGTCCTTGGGCAGGATCGTTGTGCTGACGTTGCCCTGGGCCAGGACACCATCGACGTAGAGGCTGACCGTCATCGTGGACGCGTCCACCACTGCAGCCAGGTGATGCCAGCCCACAGTCAGGGCCCGCGAGCCCGTGGCCATGGTCTCTGCAGTGCTGCTGGCAATGCGATAGGCGAATCGTGGGGCATTGTTGGTGGTGCTGCGGCCGGTCATGAACACGTACACCGTGGGCGTCGTGCCACCCATGCCGAAGTCGAACAACCGCTGCCAGGCCGTGGTGGTCGCACCGTTGTTGTACATCCACACGCTGAAGGTCGAGCTACCCAGCGAAGCGACCACATTCCCGAAGGACTCGCCCAGATCGATGAAGCTGGTCACGCCCCCGAACTGGGCTGCTGTACCGTAGCCTGCGAGCGAATTGGGGTAGGTCACCTCAGTGGCCACGCCGTTGTGGCCGCCGCGGCTGTCCCTGGCGTCGCCTTCCATCGAGTACTGCGCAACCAGTCCGCTGGTGCCCGGATCCGCGGGCTGCACCACCGCAGGGGCGGACCTGTACAGCCGGATGTCGTCGATGTAGAGCGTGCCCTTGCCGGAATCTGCGACGCCGACGGTCAGGGTCTTGACCGCGTTGAGTCCGGCGATGCCTGCCAGGTCGATGTTCCACTGCTTCCACAGCAGAGACTTCTGGACCTCTGCGCCGCCTGGATAGTTCACCCGATTACCATTGATCTTCACAAAGAGCTGGCCCGTCGTGTTGGCTGGGTCGCCGCGGAAGAACAGGACCAGGGTCTTGATGCCCGATGCGGTCCAGTTCTGGGCCACGTCGAAGGTCCGGGTGGCCTCGGAGGTCTTGGCGGTCGTGTTGTCATAGCCGAACGGCATGGACTGCCTGCCTGCATGGACGATCGTCTGCTCGGCAAACGGAGGATTGAGGTTGCCGACCGTGGACCCTGAGGCGTTGCCCTGCGAGGCGGCCACGCCGCAGTCCTTGGACCCATTGTGGCCGAATCCATCGATCCAGTTGAAGAAGACCCTGTTGCAGGTGTCGTTGTAGGACTCGAAGTCATCGACGACCAGGGAGTCCGGAGTCGAGAAGGTCCAGACATCGCCGGGCCAGGTGCTGACGGCCTCTGCGGCGTTGACCTCATCGATCCTCCAGGTGTACTGGGTCCCGAGGATCACGTCAGCGGGGACGTAGCTGCTGGTCTGGGTGGTCGCGGCCAAAGCGAGGCTGTTGGGGTCAGCGCCGAGGTAGACCTTGTGGTTGGCTGCCTCACGGCCGGGCCGCCACTTCAGGCCTGTGCCGGGGACGATCCCCGTCGCGCCGCTGGCGGGCTGGGGCTCGCGTGCCCAGACCGGGACCTGGAAGAAGCGGACCTCGCTGAGGCCCGTCTGCTTGGTCGATCCCCAGGTCTCCTTGATCGTCAGCTTGACGTACTGGGCCACTGCCCCGCCCAGGGACACGGTCGTGTTGTGGGGGTAGTCGGCCGAACCCGTGGCCTGCTCGAACTCCGGCACGCCTGCCACCGCGGACCACGTCACTCCGTCCAAAGAGGTCTCGACCACGACGTCCTTGGCGCCGAAGCCGATGGCCACCTCGATGCCCTGGTTGGAATTCCAGACCCACATCTCATGGAGCTTGTAGGCCTTGTCAAGCTTGTACTGGATCCAGGCAGGCAGCGGCGAGGCCGCACTTGTGAGCCACATCTGGCTGTCCATGGTGGAGTGCTGATCGCTGGCGTTGAGGCCTGAGCCGTCGATCGTCTTGTCGGGGCCCATCGTAGAGTTCAGCGAGCTCGAGGCCGTCGCGGCGATAGGCTTGACCGGGTACGCGTAGGGCTCTACCGTGAAGCTCCAGATCTGGCCCTTCTGGACCGTGCTGTCGGAGCCGTTGACCTCATCCACGCGCCAGTAGTAGGCCTCGCCGAACGCCAGGCCTGCAGGGGCAAAGGTGTTGACATCCGCGGCCTGGTGGCCGGCGAAGACCCCATGGGGATCGGTCGTGCTGGCCGTGTTGACGTCATTCAGCACGGTCCCCAGATACACGTCGTGGCTGCTGGAGGAGTACCCGGCTGTCCAACCGAGGACGGCCGTGCGGTCCACGTCCGTGGCCTTGTCCGCAGGGCTGGGCTTGTAGGCAGTCGCCTTGGACCCCGTCACCACCGCGAGCTCAAGCACGGGACGCCACTCCGCGGTCGTGTTCTCCCGGCTGGCAATCCCATAGCCTCTGCCGGTCGTTCCGGGGAACTTCAGGACGAACGTGACCAGACCGTTGTCCCTCACGCGGTTCTGAATGAACTGGACCAGCGGATCTCCTGTGACCACGATCGACATGGCCCCTGGATCACCATAGGCCGCTCCCACCCGTGTGATGGTCTCAGTGATCCCTGCAGTCACGTCGTCCAGTACAGTGACGTTGGTCAGCGCGACGCCTGCACCGGTGGTCCATTCCGCGCCCACGTTGGCTGAGGTCAATTGCGCCTCGTCCCAGCCCTGGGGCGTGTTGCCCGCGATGTCGTTCAGGCCGTTCAAAATGAACCTCGCTGCCACCACGTTGTCGTTGCGGGGTGCGCCACCTGAGCTCCTCAGCCGTAGCGTGGCACTCTGGACCGTGAGGATGTGGTAGCTGGACAGGTCGAATCGCAGGTAGCCGGTCCCGTTGGTCGTATCGGACAGATACACGTAGACGTCGCTGCCATGGACCGTGGTGTCATTGCTCCTGACCCACGTGTCCGCTGCAGGACCGACTGTGATGTTCTCCGCGTGTACGCCTGCGGAAAGAAATGCCACAACAACGATAAGACAACAGACCTTCGCAACCATGACCTTCCTCCTCGTTCTTCGATGTGCCCACATGACGAATCTGGGTCGAATCACCACGAAACGGCAACGATTCTACTATACCCGGTTGCCAGTCGCGGAGTCAACCCACATGCCCGAAGTCCGGTGCTACGACGGACCCCGGAAATGGAAGCGGGCCGCCGGTATCGGCAGCCCGCCCTGCTCACAACCAACAACCAGCAACCCACAACCTATTTGCTGGCGACCTTTCCGGTCGCGGCCCACTCCACGCCCCTGGTGATGAGCGTCTGGACCGCAGGGGTCATCAAGGCCTTGCGGTCATGGCCGAAGCAGTTGTGCACCACGCGGCCCTTGCCGTAGTCCAAGGTGAAGATGAGAGGCTCAGTCCCCTTGCTCCAGTCCGAATCAGCCTGGACCAGGACCTTGATCGGCCCTGTGCCCTGGAGTTTGGCGTACAGCTCGTCATTGGCCACAAAGTCGGTCAGGCCTGCAGTGATCGGATGGTCCTTGACCACGACCTTGGCCTGGATGTCGCCCCTCGGCCCATGGCCGGAGGTGCCCATGACCCACTTTCTGCCACAGAGCTTGCCGAATTCCTCCCATTGGGGGAAGGAGGCGCTGGCCAGGTGCTGGACGAAGAAGCCCTTGCCGTCCTTGACGAAGCTCAGGAGGTTCTGCTGGGCCTGATCCGACAGGTTGGCGACCCGCCTGCTGAAGATCGTAAAGACGATCACATCATAGGCCTTCAGGGCGGACTGGGATTCCAGGATCAGGGGATCCTCGCAGACCTTGACGTCGAACTTCCCGGAATTGACCAGGATCTCGCGGGTGGTCTCCGAGATCTCCCGCCAGGGATGGGCGTCTACGTCATCCCCCGTGATCAGCAGGGCCTTGACCAAGGCCGGCTTCGCAGCACTCTCTGCAGCCAGGGCACCACTGGCCGTCACCAGGGCCAACACGGCCCACACATACAAGGACTTTCGCATCATAGACATTCTCCTTTCATTTTTCGTCTATGATACACAGGAGACGGCGTGGAAGCCAGAAGACAGAAGATAGGAGACAGAATGAGGCTACCGAGTGTAAGCTCAAGGCCTGTCTCAGAGGAAGAAGCGTCCTTCCCCCACAGCGATCCGAGAAGCCGTCAAGGAGGTACTGCAGAATCCGGCCTATCGTGAGAACGCAAGACGTATCCAGGCTGACTTCGCGAAGTACGACGCCCCGTTGCGGGCGGCTGAGCTGTTGGAAGCCCTGGCGAAGGGTGAGTGCGCCAATAGGATGGACAAGACCGCCTTGTGAGATGACAGATGGGCACAAGAGACTTCTATCCCGCTGGCATGTGAGTATAATGGTGTTAGCCAAGGACCTCGGGCATGAGGTAACTGACTCTCTGCCCACAATCACCAACCAACGACTCTCTGCCCTTCCCCCGTCGATCACAGGTCAGAGGCCCGCTGGATCTCTCCATCCTGAAGAACAAACGTCTGATCAGCGGTGCCGGGCAGGACGTCGCCGTGCGTGCAGACGACCAGGGTGGTGCCGTGCTGGCGGACCAGGCCTGCGAGGCAGTCCAGGATCGCCTTGCCGGTCAGGGGGTCCACGTCGCCCGTGGGCTCATCCGCGAACACCAGGGCCGGACTGTGAATCAGCGCCCTGGCGATGGCCACGCGCTGCTGCTGGCCGATGCTGAGCTCCGAGGGAAGGAAGTCCAGCCGATGGCCCAACTCCAGGGTCTCCAGCATGTCACGGACACGGCGGTCCCGCTCTGCAGCGGACAGGCCCGCGTACACCAGTGCGGCAGCCACGTTCTGGCTCGCAGTCCAGGAAGGGATAAGATTGAAGTTCTGGAAAACGAAACCCAGGGTCTTTCGCCTCAGACCCGCCAGATCGCCTGCGCTGAGCTTCGCAAGGGATCGGCCCGCGATCTCCACAGAGCCTGTGCTGGGCCGGTCCAGACCCGCCAGGATCTGCAAAAGCGTGGACTTGCCCGTCCCGCTTCTTCCCCGGATCACTGCGATCTGGCCGGCCTGGACTGCAAGGCTGACGTCGCGAAGGACCTCCACTGGCCTGTGTCGGGAGCCAAACCGTTTGGTGACATGCAGACAGGACAGAATCGTATCACTCATTGCTAGAAGGCCCTCAGCAGGCGGGAGGGAGGCTGCCGGGACGCCCACAAGGCGGGCAGCAGGCCTGCCACGAGTCCACCCACGATCGACAGGTAGATCGCCGCAGCGCAGAGGGGCAGCCAGCGGATACCGGACACAGGGATCTGGAAATGCGCAAACCACGTGGAGGTGATCCAGGGCACCACAAGCAGGACGAGCAGGCCTGCGACCACGGCCCCCGCTGCAGCCTGGAGCATGGACTCCAACACGATCTGTCCCATGATCCGGTCGTTGGAGAAACCCAGGGTCTTCAATATGCCCAGCTCTCGCCTACGCTCCACCATCACGGCCAATTGCGAGATCATGGCGAGCAAGACCGTGAATGCGCCGATCGCGGCAACCAGCACGGCCATGGCCGTGGCATTGATCTGCCGGGCCTTGCTGGCAGGCCTGTAGCAGGCATAGCTCGAGACCACCAGGTCCGGGTACAGGCTCTTGACGTCCCGGATGGCCTCTTCCTGCTTGGAGCTGTCCTTGACCTCCACGAGCATCAGGTTGGCCTGGCCTGCCAGCGGCAGGCCGGGGATCCGGGAGATCAGCAGCCGTTCTGCGTCCTGATACGGCATGTAGACGTCCGCCCTGGCAGGTCGAATGCCTGGATTGACGATGCCTGCCACAGAGAACGTGCTGTCACCCACGCGGATCGTGTCCCCTGCGACCAGATGCATCAACTGGGCATAGGCCTGCTCCAGCAGGACCTTGCCCTGGTCCTGCGGAGCGAGAAACCGGCCGCTGACGACGTCGGTCGCTGCGCACGAGGTGGTCCCCACGACCAGGGAGTTGTTGGGGTCGAATCCGCCGATCGTGTACAGGCGTCCGTCATTGGGGTCGCGGAACCGGTACTGCAGATACGGCGAGACATCGGCCACAGAAGGCAGCGCCCTGATCTTGTCCGCAAACGTATGGGGCATCAGGTTGACCCGCACACCAAAGGCCACGAAGCCCTCTGCCTGGTCCTGGCTGTTGGCCAGTGCCTGGCACGGCCCGCAGAGCCCCCTGTCTGCAGGGGCGAATGCAACGAAATGCGTCCCCGTATGGTCTAGAATACCAGCGCTGCCCCGCCCAGAGGCCTGCAGGATCCCCACCAGGATCACCATGCTCGACACGGCCAGGCTATAGCCGAGGACCGTGGTCAGGGTCCTGGCCCTGCGCCGCAGCAGCTCAGACCATGCGTGTTGCAGAATCGTAGTCATGGGGCCGACCTCCGGCCCTTTGCATGGGCCAACGCGATCACTGCATCGATGGAGCGGCGATGGACCTTCAGGGTCTCCACCCAGCGGGCCAGGCAAGCCTTGCCCTTGGCCGTCAACGTGTACCTCCTCCGCATGGGCCCTATCTCCCGCGCCTCCACGTGCGAAGTCAACAGGCCCTCCTTTTCCATGAGTTTGAGCGTTCGATACACGCCCGAGTGATCAGGCCCCTGATCTGCAACGGGCATCATGGCCTTGAGACGCTCACTGATGATATACCCGTGGGTCGGCCCTTGGGCCAGCACAGCCAGGGCAGCAGGCCTGACCAGCCTGGCCAACGACCTGCCCGTACACGCACATGCACTAAAGTCCAATGCCATGAGACCCTTTCAGCTATGTGAGCTAGTCCAATATACCCTCCATGCTAGTCGGGTCCCATGGATGAGGTCAAGGGGATTTGTGCTTCTGAAGGTCACTGGGTGCGGCTGGCCTCCAGTGTGTTGCCGTAGGCACCCAGGTTTGGCCGGCCGCCGTTGGGTGCAGGTTCGAGGCCGAAATCCGAACCTGGGTCGCCGGCATCGATGCAGGGGCTGGTCACGCCATCCAGGACCCAGGTGCAGGTCCTTGGATTCCAGTGACCGGCCTGGGATTTGAGATGACAGTCGCCGGGGACGTAGGTGTTTGGATCAGACCACATGCCCAAGGTCACAAACAACGGATCTGCATCCAGATTGCCCTCGCCTGCGAAGCCGCCTTGCACATCCGAGTATGAGACCTTGACGTTGGCGCCCTTGATCTGGACATCCCCTGTAGAGGTCCCGTCGCCATAGAGGATCGAGTTGGCCACAGTGATCCCGTCGCCCTCCAGGCCGTATCCACGGTTCTGAACCACGGTGCACTGGGTGATGTCCACCTTGCTGTATCGCGGTCCACTCCTCGATGATGCCTTGGGCAGAGAACGAAGGCCGGCACCGCCGTTGCCTGCCAGGATGCAGTGGTCCATGGCCAGGGTGCTCTCATCGCTGACCTTCACGCCGCAGCCCTGATGGCCTGTGATGACGCAAGAACTCAACTGCAGCTTGGCCCCTGGACAGAGGATGCCGTCTGCGCCGCCGGTGATCGTCAGGCCCTGGATGGACCGCAGGGCAGTGCCCGGTGAAAGGGTCACGACTGCAGAGCCTGCATCGCCCACCGCACTGGTCAGGGACACCACTGCAGAGTCCTGGCCATTGGCCGATCGGATCGTCAGCGCCATATTGGGGACGATCAGGTTCTCCTTGTATGTGCCTGGAGAGACCAGGATCACTTGGCCGGACTCAGCGTAGTTGATCGCCGTCTGGATACTGGCGAAACGCTGGCCCGTGGAGAGATTGTAGATCGGGCCGTTGGGATCGGGCAGAAAGGCCTCGACTCGGACCCAGTAGATGTTCGTGTCTGTGGGGGTATCGTCGCGAGAGAAGAACAGGACCTTGTGATCCGGCGAGAGGGAGGGGACCGCGTCATTCTTCGATGAATTGATCATCGGTCCGAGGTTCCTCGGCGCGGTCCAGCCGCCAAGGCCATCTGCGAAACCGACGTAGAGATCGACGCCCCCAAGACCGCCAGGACGATCGGAATGGAAGACCACGTAGTCCTCATTGGGTCCTGGCACGGGCTGACAGTCGCTGGATGAGGCATTGAGGATGCGAAGATTGGTCGCCTCCGTGAACTGCCCACCTACAGAGGAGACCCGCCACACATCGCATCCCCCGGCCCCTCCGGGACGGTGGGAACAGATCCACAGGTTCCCGAGACTGGAGATATGACAACTCCACTCGGCCTGCGTGGAACTGGCCGGGGCCGCCACGATCTCCGGTTGGGACCACCCTTGCACTGTTCGGCGGACCCTCCAGACATCCATGCTCCGGTTGAAGTACAGGGTTTGATCGCCATCTGCCAGGGATGGGCACAGGGATTGCATGTCCGAGAACGCAGCCTGGACCGGCGAGGTCCATTGACCGTTCTCATATCGCATGACCATGATCCGGGCAGAGGACCAGTCCGCGGCCCGCACTGCAAGATAGCATTCCTGTCCGTCCTTGCTGAAGCAGAGCCCGTGCTCGCAACGGTTCGGAAGACTGACAAGCCCGGGCGCAAAGACCTTGGGCGTCAGTCCAGGAGGTTCCTGGCCCATATAAGCTGGAGGCCTGTTGCTGTCCAGCGCCCACCCCTGTACGACCAGACAGAGTGCCATCCCCACGATCGCTGCAACCCTTTGACCAGCCATAGGCCTCTCCTTCTTCCAGTCGACAACACGCCAAGCCCACCTCAGTGGACAGTCCTCCCCCACCATGATAACCCAGAGACAGCCCGGATGTTTCGCTTTTTCCATCACGTTTCGCGGTAGCACAGGCGAGGCCGAGGGTAGCCACTGCTCCATCTGTGCAACTGCCCGACCTGAATGATCCTTGTTTCTTGCCGCCAATAACGCGAATACACGCGAATGCTGTCGCGGGGTCGTGGGTGTTGACGTGCTCGTAGCTCGGCCTTGATCACGCGGCTTACTCCGTGGGGCGGGCCATCCTTCCCATCAAGAAAGAGGCCCAGTGGGACCTGAGCCAGCGAATCAAGCCGTACGCCTGCGAGCAAGCGGGACTCCATGGAGCGAGCTTGCTCGCAGAAGGGAGGCCGGCGCAGCTCGCCCGGTACGCGGCAGCGTACCGGTAGACGCGACGCGTCGCGTACGGCGGCGTCACGAACAAGGCCAACCTGGCAGAAGCGGCGACAGCCATTCGCGCGTATTCGCGTCATTCGCGGCAAGAAACTCCTTCAGTTCTCTCCCCCGCCACGAGGCTGGCCAAGCCCAGGGAGCTCGGCCCTGCGGACATGCGCGATCAGCAGAATCAGCGAGGCCGTGGCACCTAACAGGCTCAAGAGTTGCGTCAGACTCAACAGGCCGAAGAACAGGGTGCCTTCCGTGTCGCCCCTCAGGAAATCAGTGGCTGCCCTGCCCACCCCATAGATCAGGAGGAACCAGAACAGCTTGGTCCCCTCCCACCGTTCGGACCTGAGCTGGGAGAAGGCCAGCAGGATGAGGAGCATGAGGCCGACCTCATAGAGCTGGGTCGGATGGAGGGGGACACCCGCTGGGGCCGAGCGGGCGCCTGCGGGGAAGGTGACTGCCCAGGGGAGTGAGCACGGCCGGCCGTAGCAGCAGCCATTGACGAAACAGCCCAGCTTGGCGAAGACCCAGGGGATCGGTATCGTCAGGGCAACAAGGTCGAGCCCTGCTCGCCAGCGGCCAGAAGCCATCCCGGAACCTGGTTCGTGACGAGATCGAGCGAGGAGCCCGGGGGCAAGGCGGAGGCGGAAAAGGCTCGGAGGCGTGCTTGAGGGCACGTCGAGAACCTTTTTCGCCGACAACGCAGCCCCCGGGCTTCGCAGCCGATCGCAGTAGAGCCAGGTTCTGGGATGGCTTCTAGTCAGCAGCATCACGGCGGAGACCGCCAGGGCGAGATAGGCCAGCAGGCCGCCCCACAGGCCGCCCTCCAGCCAGTGCCTCGCCTGGAACAGGGCGAATAGATCCGGTTGGTTGTGCCGGGCGTCGTAGAGCAGCTTGGCGCCGACCAGCATGCCGAACAGATAGCAGACGCTGACTGTCAGCCACACCCGCCGCGGAAGCTTGTGACGTTTGGCGATCCGCCAACTGAGCACGAAATGCAGTGTGATGCCGATGAGGTACAGGAGGCCGTAGGTGGCGACTGGTCCGATCCTTGGCAACATAGGTACCTCCGCATCAACTCGGATCTACTTCATGCCGAGTCTCTTGTTCTCTGCCAGGAGCCCGATGGCCTCTGCCAGCCGCTTGTTTCGGGTATGGTCTGTCTTGGCCGCAGTGATCCAGCGGATGTAGTTCCTGCGGTATGAGGGCGCGAGGCTGTTGAAGTTTGCAGCAGCCGCTGGGCTGGCTTGCAGGGCCTGCCTCAGACATGCTGGGACGATGAGTTCCTCCTGCCCGCTGGCAGGGGTCCTGCCATAGTCGTCCTCAGTGCCCGCGTAGCTGAGCCTGGCGCGTCCCGCCTCGGTCATCCTGCCTTCCTCGACCATCTTCGCGGCCCGTCTCTTGTTCAACGCGGACCACTTGCTGGATGCCCTCCGGGGGGTGAACCTGCGGCCATACCGGTCGTCATCCATCTTTTGGAGGATGCCATCGATCCAGCCAAAGCACAGCGCCTCTTCCACGGCCTCGTCGTATCCGATGCAGGCCCGGCCCGTACATTTCCTGTCAAAGACCAGCCAGACCTCGGTCTGGCTCTTGTGGTTCTTCTGCAGCCATGCTCGCCACTGGTCACGCGTTCTTACGTGGAGTGTCTTGGTGATCTTCATCGATTGGCCGTTCCGTTTCGCGTCTCAGCCTCGATTGAAACTCAACGAGAGGCGGCACATCACATCATGCGCTGCGATAGACTTCTGCAGCTTCGATACCATGCAATCATGGCTGAAGGTCTACCTTGAAATCTCGGCCTCTGCAACCGAAATTTCAAGGTGACTAATCCCTCCTGACTGAGCATTCCCGAGGCTAATCACTGATCAGGCTCTGACCCCAGAAGACCCTTGAACAAGGCTTCTTCAGGTGCTTGGGATTCAGGAGTCGTCGGCGACAGCATCAGGAGTAGACTACAGTCTGAAGACGTAGTGTGGGTCCGCTTCGGGAGACGATATGAAGTCGGTGGTCGCGAGATTGAAGTGGTCATCCTGGAGAACCCGGGACGGTACGTGCCCAGCCCTCGCCGGCTGGACGTGAACCGGTTTAACGCCATCCCCGGGATTACAGCCAAGCAGAAGGTGTTTCGCTTTGAATCCATAGACCACCTCCTCAGAAGGCACCCCGGTTCGCCCGCTTGAAATGCAGCCGGTCACCTGACGCTGCGTCTTGCGGGGGAAGTTGCCGAAACGGCCACACCCAAGAAGTGCGGATTCTTGCAGAGCTTCAAGCCTTCCGCGAACGACTCTGAGACCATCCCGCACTCAAACAACGCCTCGACTTGACGCGCCACGCGGTCCTCATCATTGGGCGTCTTGACGAGGAGTCTTATAGTCACTTCATACTGCATGCTCATTCTCTCACAAATGACGCCGAAAGTGAACAGACGCTTCACCGCATCATGCGCAAGTTCCATGTGAATGTTACAGAGAGCAACCGTCATCACTCCCTGCGCCGACGCACACCGGGGCCCCAAAGTACCCAGCCACGGGCAAAGCGTCAACCGCGATCACGGAGGATTGTGGAGTCGGAAGCTCTGACAACCAACGTGGCGCCGTAGATCCTGACACCGCTTCATTCACTTCTCCTGCCTGCCCTTTCGAAGGTCCTGAAGGGCAGGCAGGAGAAGTCAGACGCCCGGGCTGCGGAAGGGACCAGCGGCGAGTGGAGCGGTCGCACGGCGTGCGACGCCGTGTCGTTCGGCGGCACGCGATGTGCCCCACGGAGCCGCTGCGCCCGACCGGGCGACAGCCTTTGGTTCGGGCGTGGCGCCGCGACGTCATGACGCAGGAGCGCAGCGGATACGAGAAACCTCAGTCAGACACACGCTTGTTCTTAGGCCAGCAGCGTCGGGTCCATAGGATCGTGCCCTTCGCCTGTGAGGCCCGGCACACCGATTCAATGAACACACCCCAGAGCGGGTGTATTCATTGAATGTGTGCCTGACTGAGGTTTTTCGAGGCTATTCTTTCAGATTGACCAGGGTTTGGGGATAGGGAGGATTTCCGCGTCGCCCCCAGGGGGGCTCCTCGCAATGACTCTACTCTGTCATCGCGAGATCCGCCTTGGCGGGTCGTGGCGATCTTCCATTTCTGCCCTCGTGTGTACAGCCAGGTCTACTGCTGGGCCTCACTCTGCAGCAAGATCACGAAGGAGCCAGGCCTCGTCTCCGCCTTCATGGGCAGCTCGACGAGGGTCTCCTGGCCTGCCTTGAGGTCCACGGTCGTAACCAGGGTCTTGTCGCTACGGATCGCGTACCGCCCGGGCACCAGGCCGCCGATGTGGACCTTCGCGCAGTGGTCGGAGGGATTGTCACTCTCCAGAGAGAAGCTCACCTCAGACAGGTCCTCCTTGAGGACGATGGGTCTGGCTGCTGGGAAGCGGTCCACGTCTGAGATCAGGTGGAGCCTGCGGCTACCCAGCATGGCGTGAAACCGCCTACGGAGGCCGTCCCTGGAGGTCACTTCGATCCCGTCGGGGCCCTTTCTCCAATCACCACCAAGGCAGATTCTACCGAAGATCGGGTCGTCGGTCAGGATCGTGGCAGCGGTCCGCAGTGCGCCGCAATAACCCAGGTCGATCTCGCAGGCGTAGTACCACGAGCCGCGGTGGTGGGGCTGGCCCAGCCAGGTCTGGCCGTAGGCGGCAGGCTCGAAGCCGCCGCCCGCGCCGCCGTCGTTGGCCTTGCCTGGATACCAGTATCCATAGCTGGATTCGGGTGTGCCGGTGTTCATGAGGGCCCATGCGGAGAGGTACGAGGCGTAACCGAGACGCAGGTAAGGGCTGGCACCTGCCGCGAAGTGGAGGCCGTAGTCGAGCACTGCCCAGCCTCCCATCTGGGACATATAGGTCAGGGTGTAGGAGTTGCCGCCGCTTCCGCGGTAGTCGCTGCCGAGCAGGTAGTAGGCAGGCTCGATGGTCCCTCTGCAAAAGAGGTTGGCGGCCATCTGGGTCTCCATGAACCGCCTGGCGGACTCAGGAGAGACGCCGGTCTTGCCGCCTGCGGCGGCGTGCTGCACGGCATAGCGGGCCAGGGCGTGGGTGGACTCAAAGCCCGTGGAGTCAAAGGCGTATTCAGACCTGAAGAGGTCCTGTTTCTCGTTCACGAAGGACCTGACCTTGCGCTCCCAGTGGTCGCGCAAGGCCTGTGCCTCCGCCTTCATGCCTGCTGCCTCGATCTCATCGATCAGGTCCACGATCACCAGCTCGTTGTAGAAGCCGGTCTCGTAGGGAGACCAACCCTTGTCGATCTGGCTGGGCACAGTGAACATGGCCAAGGCCGTGCCATAGGCCCGCTGGAGGTACTGTCCTGCAGGCAGTGCGGTCTTGATCTGGGGGTGGTTCCTGGCCACCCTGTACATGCTGAGGTACATGACCACCACGTGCGGGTAGTCATAGATCCGCCAGAGGTGCAGCCTGCCCTTGGGCCCCACGTCGTTGCTGTCCCGGTTCTGCTTCCAGTCGGGGATGCCATAGATGCCGTAGGGGTAGGTCTCCTCTGTCGTCCGCTGCAGGCCTCCCCACACGAAGTGCTGGAGGTAGTAGTCCATGACCGCAACCTCGGACTGGACGGGGTATTCCGCATTCTTGGCAGCCAGGAACGCGGGCTTGCACAGGCCTGGGTCATCGCACGTGACCTCGTAGATCCGCCAGCCCTTGATGCGGTCATAGTTGTCCGGGCCTAGCAGCGTGCCGGTCTCCATGTTCCACTCAGAGATCAGGCCGTTGTACCACTTGCTGGGGTCCCGGTGCTGGCAACGGCTGATGAAGGCAGCCCGCTTGGCGATCAGGGTCTCTATGGGCTCTGTGCAGAAGAACTCCAGAAAGAGATGCCGGTCCTTGGCGTAGCGGACCGTGATGCGGTTCTCGCCGAGCCTGGCGAACCGGATCGCGTAGAGGTGGACATCGCCCTTTGTCCCCAGGGACTCGATCTGCGTGTTGGCAGGGAACTCCGCCTCTACTGCCTCGATGGATTGGCGCGTGCGCAGGGCCACCCGGCTAGACAGTTCTGTCGGCACGGTCATGCCGGGCACCACAGACACGTCGACCCCGCCTTGGTCCACAAGGAGCTGGCGGACGGCCTCGTAGCCATCCGCCCAGTGCAGGGTCCATCCATAGGACCGCGAGTCGCCGGCCCGGCCCTTGGGCGAGAGGGTCAGGCTGGTACTGGGCTGGCGCCACTTCGTGCCCCGCTCCTGGGCTGCTGTAGCTGCTGCAGCGGAATGGATGTACACGCGGTAGCCTGCCTGGCGGTCTGCGTCCCAGTATTCAAAGGAGGTCCCCGCAGAAGGCGTGAGCGTCAGATGCGGCCCGACGCTGTCGCCCCTCATCCAGAACAGGAACGACCCATGGCCCGAGACGAAGCTGTGCTTGAGCATGGGCGGACCCTGCCTGGCCATCCTGCCGACAGCCAGCGGCACCGCCAGATCGCCGATCTCCAGGGCCTGGTCGGTCATGTTCTGGATCGCGCAGGTCCACTCAATGGCCGACGCCCGGACGCTGAAGCGGTTCTCGATGGTCATGACAGGTCCCGAGTCACCTGCCACCGGATACGTGGCCTTGACCTCGTTGCCATCACCGGCGGCCGTAAAGGCGCCGGATCCCTCCCTGGCCAGGCTTGCAGTCTGCACAGTCTGCCACTCGCCGCTGCCTTGGCGGTACCGGATCGCCACGTCGCCCAATCGCCTGCCCGTACCCACGTAGTCCAGAGAGGATGCGTCGCCAGTCCTCGCAAGGCTCACGATCGCGCCTGCGTCGAACTTCACCGCAAACTGCGATGCCCCCGTTCCGGGCTGCGCCGACTCTCCGGCCTGGCAAGCCACGCCGCAGACAACAAGCAGCACCCAGGCCGCCCTGCCGTGCCACGCGGCGATGCCGCTGTAGTACGTCCTGTCTCCTGTCTGCTGACTCCTGACTCCTGAGTTCTGCGTTCTGCGTTCTGTGTTCTGAGTTAGAAGTGTCACTAGTTGGCTTCCTTGTTGAGCGGTCCTGCGAACCGATACGTGCCCGAGCCCACGTTGAACAAGGACCTCCCTGCCTCGCTGCGGATAAACCGCACTCCGGGCGACGACGACGCAGGTCTGCGGCCCTCCCGCACCTGGCCCTGATCGCTGATCGGCAGACTCACTGTGGCGGTGGCGTTGGCGGGGATGGTGACATCCAGGATGAACCGGCCGTCCTGGATCTTCCAGCCAGAGACGATACGGCCCCGCACGGAGTCATATTCGGCCCTCGCAGAGGTCAGGTCAGCGACGGGATGCGGCTCTATGAGGACGTGCTTGAACGCCGGCGCCTCGGCCACAGGCCGGATGCCGGCCAGCGCCTTGTAGAACCAGGCGCTGATGTCGCCGAACATGATGTGGTTGCGGGATTCGCTGCCGTTCCATTGCTCCCACAGGGTGGTGGCGCCCTGCTCGATCCACCAGCCCCAGCTCGGCAGGTCCTTCTGGCTGACGATGCGGTAGGCCACGTCGGCCCGCCCGTTTTCGAGCAGCGCGTTCAGCAGGTACTTCGCGCCGAGGATGCCGGTGTCGATGTGGCCGTTCGTCTTCTCCACCGCGGCCACGAGGTTGTCGAGCACGCGCGCCTTGTTCTCCGGTTCGACCAGGCCCTGGTAGAGCGCGCAGCTCAGCGCAGGTCTGGCTGCCGTTGTCGTAAGGTCCGGTCTCGGGGTGGTAGAACTTGCGCGTTGAAGGCCGCCTTGATGCTGGCGCGCCAGCTCCGTGTACTGCTGGGCGTCGTCCTCTTGCCGAGCAGGTCCGCGGCCAGTGCCACGATCTGGGTGTCCACGATAATAGTAGGCCGTGTCGGTGATCGCGGCCTCGGTCTTGGTGTCATAGGGCGCCCAGTCGTTCAGGCCGATGTTCACGATGCCGTCCTTGGCCTTGCTGGTCAGGTAATCCACGTAGCGCTTCATGCCGTCGTAGTTGCGCCGCAGGGCCTCGTGTCGCCGCAGTACTCGTACAGGTAGTAGGGAATGAGCAGGAACGCGCTGTCCCACGCCGGCCCGTTGCCCCAGTTGTAGCCCCAGCCGCTCGTGGGCACGATGCCGGGCAGTTCGCCCGTCGGGCCTCTGCTCGTCCGCCAGGTCGTTGATCCACTTGGTGTACACGGCTGCAGGGAACGAAGTTGAACATGGCCTGCTCGGCGGCCAGGTGGGCGTCGCCCGTCCAGCCGTTCTTCTCGCGTGCGGGCAATCCGTCGGGAATGCCTTGCAGGTTGCTCAGGTAGGACCAGCGGGAGGCCTCCCAGATCCGGTTCAGCAGTGGATTCGAGCATGCAAACTCGCCTGTCACCGGCACCGCCGAATGGAAGAACACCGCGCGGAGGCTGTCTAGCGCTGGGTCTGCCCGGAAAGCCGGTGACCTCCACGTACTGGAACCCGTGGTACGTGAATCGCGAGTGCCAGGTCTCCTTGCCCTTGCCCTTGAGGATGTAGGTATCGGTCTGGAACTGCTGGTTCGTGTCAAACCGAAGGACGTGCTGCGCGATGTCCGCTCGGTCGAGCATGCCGTCTGCAGCGAGCCGCTCTCCATACTTCATCTTCACCGTGGTGCCTGCAGGTCCACGGACGCGGAGCTCGGCATGGCCTGACAGGTTCTGGCCGAAGTCGAACACGAAGACCCCGGGTTTGGGCTCAGTGATCGAGACCGGATTGAGGACCCTGTCCACCTGGATGGCGGCATCATCTGGCTGGAGAGCGCCGCCTGCAGGCGGCTCTACCGCGGGCACGAGCCTCCATCCCGAGTCATCGAAGCCGGGCCTATCCCAGCCGGTCTTCTCCAGCCGGCGATCATAGGTCTCGCCGCCGTAGATGCTATTGAACACGATGGGACCATCGCTGGATTTCCACGATGAGTCGCTGGCGACCGTGATCGTACGGCCGTTGGTCAGCTCGACCTCGATCTGGCACAAGAGCTGCGGCGAGGCCCGCCACGGCGCCTTGTCGAAGTCCCAGGCCGCCTTGTTCTGCACGTTGTACCAGCCATTGCCGAGCATCGCCCCGACTGTGTTGCGGCCGGCCTTGAGCAGGTCCGTCACGTCATACGTGACGTACAGGGCCCGTTTGTCATAGCGGGTGTAGCCAGGGTCGAGGAGGTGGTCGCCGACCTTGCGGCCGTTGAGGAGCAGCTCGAAGTAGCCCAGTCCGCAGACGTAGGCGCGGGCCCTCTTGATTCTGCCATTGATCGTGAAGTCCTTGCGGAGCAGGGGTGAGCCTGCAGCGTTGATGTCCTTGGTGGGTGCGATCCAGGACGCCTGCCAGTCTGCTGGCCGGAGCAGGCCCATCTCCCAGCGGCTGATCTTGCTCTGGCCTACCTTGCCGGCCTTGTCCCAGACCCGCACCTTCCAGAAGCACACCTGGCGAGAAGTCAGCGGCCTGCCCGCGTACTGGATGCCGATCGTCTCGTCAGAGACCTGCTTGCCCGTATCCCACAGATCGCCCACGTCTGCAGACAGCCGGTCCTGCGAGCTGGCCACAAGGATCTGGTACGCAGTCTGCTCCTGGCCCCGCTGGTCCGACTCGAGCTGCCAACTGAGCCGGGGGTGGAGGGTATCAACGCCGAGGGGATCGACCAGGTCCTCACAGCGGAGACGGCTTGCCATAGTAGCTCCATGCAGGCCAGTGGACAGGACCGCGATACACCCGAAAATGCAGGCTACCCATGGGGCGCTGTTCGGCAGTCCGGGGCCGGCAGGTGATCCCAACTTTGATCCCATCAGACGTCCTTTCTATCCCAATATATGGCGGCCGCGTGGCCGTGTGGCCGTGCTGGCGTGGTCGTATTATGCAGAGGTCGCCCCCAGCCTGTCAAACCCGGGGCCGCTGACCCTGCCACAATGCACTCCGGGCCGCCCTACTGCACTGTGTGCCAAAGCTCTTCCAAGGATTCACTTGACAGCCCTGGGCTGCACCGGGTTTAATGTCTGGACTTGGGCGATTAGCTCAGTTGGTTAGAGCGCACGGATCACACCCGTGAGGTCATAGGTCCGAATCCTATATCGCCCATTTTAAGTCGCTGTAAATGAATCGCTTACAACTGCCTGTTGTCAAGGTGTACTGTCCCAGCCTGAGACCTTACGGGGATGTCACTACCCCCATAGTGGGCATCTCCACGCGCCCGCCTCCAAGGACTGACCAACGGATCGGCAATCTGAGGGTCCGTCGGCCCATCAAGCCGTGGCCTTCCGGAGTCCCTTGTCGACGCGATAGGCCAGCCAGGTGATGAGAATAGGCCTCGGCTCGGGCCGATCTCAATGGCGATGTACGTCCAGTCGCATCAAGAGAATCGCCCCCTTTGGGCCTTTAGCCGCCAGAGCCTGTCGGAGAGGCTTCGAGAGTGGCAATGACATTCTGGATGTAGAAGAGATCACCGGTCGGGACCACGGGCGTATCCAGGAGCTGGGCTAATTCATCGCGGGATGCTTGGAGAATCTGAGCCTTGGCTTGGAACAGGGCATGGGTTTGGTGGAGCGGCGTGAGGCCGTTCTCGTGCTGTACCTCTTCGTTGTGTCCGACCATCCAATAAGGCGCCATGCGGGTGTAGCGATCCATGGCGTCCTGGACCTTCGCAGGAGCGTTCTGTCGCAGATAGTCCGCCAGTTCCGGGACCAGATACATGAAGTTCCAGGCGGTAATGAGGGTGTAGAAATATTGATCGCTCTGCCCGGTGCCAGCGTCAGCCTGCACGTCCCAGCGAAATGTCTGGGCCCGCAGTTGAAGCAATCGATCCAACTCCTGCTGTTTTGTGGCGTAAGGCCGGCCGGCCGTCTTGGCCAACTCCACGTAGCCGACGTAGCCCGCAATGTAGGCATTGTGAACATGCGGAAAGGCCTGGAGATAATGGTCGGACGGGGTGGAACCGATCACGCCGGAGGCTTGCTCGAACACCGTGCCCGGATCGGCCAGACCCGCCTGCGCGTATTTCCACATGGCATAGACGCTGTGAGGCGGTTTGCCCCAGCCGCGGAACGAACTGCCCGTCAGAGGCCCGAAATTGTGCTCGAAACTCCTGGCCGTGGAGGGCGGATAGTCGAAGGGCTCTCGCGACGCTCCATCCAGGAATCCGATGTGCACGTACTTGTAGGGCGGAAAGGCGGCGTATTCGCTGCGGAGGTATTGACGCACCCGGTCCTCCATTTCCGCGGGCAGGTGAGGCAGGGCGCGCGAACAGCGTGATCTGCGTATCCGCGGGATCGTGCCAGTAGTGGAGCAGGTAGTCGCCCAACCCGGTCACCGTCAGGAAGTCGATGAGCCCGATCTTGGCAAAGCCCGCCATCAGATGTCCCTGATCCAGAATCTTCCCGACCTCCGTCGCCAGGCGCTCTCGGAGGACCATTTCGGACAGGGGTTCGGGCCCGATCCCTCCGGGACGGATACGCGCCACCGGCAACACGGGGGCGCTGCTGCCCAGGCCGGTGGGACTGAAAGCGACGATCGCGTTACCACGGTGCACATACATTTTTCCGGCGTGGATCGTGGGCCCGACGTTGTCGCCGTGGGCCCAATACATGGGTTTGATGTTCGCCGGACCTACGCTCCAAAGGTATTGGAAGACCTGGCTGTTGTAGCCGGCGGGCAGGGTGCTTGTGTCGAGCCCATTGCCGCTCATATGCCGCCATTGTCGTCTGCCATCGGTATCAGGCCATGCGGCGTTGGCGATGTCCAAGTTCGCACTGCCTATGAAGCGGTCGTTGCACAGATTCCAATAGACATGGCTTCCGCCGGCCGAGATTCCCACCGGCTCATCCCCGGGCCAGAAGCCGCTCTGGCCCGACATGTTCGAAACCGGCAGGCTCAGGAAGGGCGTGCCGTACTTCCAACCGACCATCACCGCGCCCGGAATCCCGCCGCCCGTGGCGTGACTCATGCTGCGAAAGTAGATCACGCCGTTGCGGCCGCTCACCAGCGGGGGATAGCACGTCCCGCCATGGGTCCACCCCCATAGCATCGGTGCGGCGTCCGTGACCCCATCGTTGTCCAGGTCGAAGGCGACTTCGGCGCCGGTCTTACGATCCAGAACGATCAGGCTCCGGCGCCAGCGATACTGCTCGAACCAATCCGGGATCGTGCCGCCGTTGGGGTTGGTGCGAATATCGACGGTAGGCTCGCCGGCCGCCCAGTCACCCGGCTCGGCTCCTCGGACCCCCGGCAGGTTCTTCGCGGTCTTGTTCTTCGAAAAGGCCCAGTCGTTCTGGAATCCTACCAGGCCTTTTTCGACCTCGGTCCGGGTGAACAGGACAACGTCTTTGTAGATCACCGGCCACCAGGAGTGCCAGCCCATACCGGGCAGCTTGTCCGAGCGCCACACCTGCGCTCCCGTCCGGGCATCCAGAGCATACACTCGCGCGTCTTGCGAGCCAAAGAAGATGACGCCGTCCTGGTACGCGGCGGACTGCAGGATCTGTCCCCCGGTTTGATGCTTCCATGCAAGCTCTCCGCTGTTCGCGTCCACGGCGTACATGAACCCGTCGCGGCTGCCGGCATAGACAAGTCCCTCGACCACCAGCGGGCACGTGTGGAATCCTCCGGCGGCGCTAAACGTCCAGAGTCCGCGGCCGGTATCGGCGTCGAGGGCATGGATCTTGCGATCCAATCCGCCCACATAGATGCGACCGCCCGCGTAGGTCGGGGAATGCCCCAGGGGAAGCGCGGTCGGATACACCCACAGATCCGCGCCCGTATCCGCATCGAAGGCGTACAGTCCCCGCGCAGTTGAAAGGAACAACTTTCCCGACGTCGTGATGATCTGCACCTTCTGTGAGATATACGGCTCAACGGGTTTGACCCAGATCGGCTTCAGCAGCCCCGGGGCGGCGTCAGGCACCCACGAGGTCCGCTGCGGGTTGGCCCCCGCCGTAACCCAGCCGGGAGAAGCCATCGCCTGCGCTCGCACCACCGAGCCACCGGAAGCAATGAGAGCCAGGAGAGACAGGCTTAACATCGTTACCCGCGTCGTTTTCATCTCGTCACCTTGTTCCCCTACGAATCAGGACGCACCTGTCCTGTGTCAAGTGTTGACTCTCCGTTGCAGGCGGCGTGGAATTCGCCTTTCGGAGGCGGCAACTCTCCCAAATGGTTCGCTCCTCTGCCCCTTTCATTTCTTCGGAGCCGACTGATCGCCTTTCGTGCTTTTCAGATAGACATTCAGTTCATCCATGGTCAGCACGCCGTCCTTATTCGTGTCGGCGGCTTTGAAGATCGTCACCAGCGCTAGGGCCATATCCTCCGCGGAAGTCTTGCCCCCCGTGGCAGTCTTGTCGCCCGTGGACGTCTTGCCACCCGTTGCAGTCTTATCACCCGCACCGGTCTTGCTACCGGTGGAAGACTTCTCACCCGTGGCAGTCTTGTCCCCGGTGTCCCCCTTGGCCGTCTTGTCCGACGACTTGGAAGACTTCACGTCCGCGTCGCGGGATTTCGCATTGTGCATCTGTTGCACCAGTTGCGGCAGCTTCGCCTTGATCTGATCGAAACGCTCGAGTTGCTCCTCCGTCAGCACTGCTTTGATCGCCGCCAGCGTCTGCACGCCGAGGACCGCTTGGTCGCCGATCACAAGACCCAGCGCCTCGGCGGCCACGCGAATGTCCTCCTCACTGGCGCCGTTCATGACCGCCTCGTGCAAGGCAGCCTGCGCCGCATCCACCACCGCGGCCGCTTCTTTGGCTTGCGGTTGCGCCTCCTCCACAATCGCCCGGATCAGCGCCCCCTGCTCCTTGGTGAGATCCAGCCACCAGGCCAGCGACAGGAGCCACGCGCCGGGCTCGCCCGACTCCTTCGACTCTGGCTTCACTACGGTCTTGTCAGAGCCGGCGCTCTTGTCCGGGGCACTCTTTCCCTCGTCAGCCGTCGCCAGGCTGCCTAGAACCAGGAGAACCACGCCGACGACCATCAATGACGTCTTTCCCATCTTCATCTCTTGCTCCTTTCCGTTTCTGATTGCCACAACTCATCTCGTCCGACATTTCCCCGCCCTAATTCTCACCTTTGTCTGGGGCGGCCTCTCTCTTAAGCGCCTCCCACTTCGCCTTGGCTTCTTCCTTCGTCAGCTTGCCTGCCCGCACCGCCGCCTTGAGATCTCTGCCGATGGCGTCGTAATCAGGCTGGGCCGCCGGCTTCTTCTTGATGTCCTTCCTGGGGGCGTTTTCCTTGCCCATCTTGCCGGCCTCGACTGCTGCCTCCGGGTCCTTCTTCACCTTCGCCGGAGGGGCCATCGTTTTGTCCGCATCTTGGTCCTTCTGGGCAGTCTCCTTCTTGAGGGCGGCCATCCGAGCTTGGGCCTGCTCCTTAGTCAACTCGCCCGCCTGAACCTTGGCCTGCAGCTTCTTCCAGGCGGCCTCCAGGTCAATATGGCCCTGACCCTTGGCGGCCGGCTTCTTCTGAAGGTCTTTCTTGGCGGTCTCGTACTTCGTGGCGGCATCTTCTTTGAGCGCCGACATCTTGGCAAGGGCCTGTTCTTTGGTCAGTTCGCCCGCCCGAACCCTGGCTTGCAGCCTCTTCCAGGCGGCCTCCAGGTCGGTACCGCCCTCGCTCTTGGCAGCCGTCTTCTCCTTAAGGGCCTTCGCGGCGGCCTGGTACTTCTTGCCGGCGTCTTCCTGGCTGATCTTGCCGGCCTCGACCGCGGCTCCGAGATCCCTCTTCAGGTTCATCAGACGAGCCGTCGCCTTGTCCGTTTCCTGGTCCTTCCTGCCGGTCTCCTTCTTCGGGACGGCCACCATCGCGTCAGCCTGCTGTTGCGTGATCTCGCCTCTCTTTACGGACTTCTGAAGCCGCTTGCCGACGGACTCATAGTTCTGAGCCGAGGCCATGCCCAGGGGCAGCACGGCCACTGCGTACGCCAGCACACACATCCGCAACCAACGCGAACTCACTTGGTTGGACTTCCCTGATACGATGATTCTGAATCTTCTTTCAAGGCTTCCACCGCTGTTGATCTCACTAGCCATCGCCGGGGCACGCACAGCCGGTCGGGCAAGAAACTCTACTGCTGATAAAAGGGAGTCCGCATAGGACTTCGGTTTCGGGTGCAAGGTGGAGATCACCAAGTCGTCACAACAGATCTCCTCCAGGGCCCGCAGATTACGCTGGGCCCACCATACCACGGGGTTCCACCAGAAACAGACGCACGCCAGCCACTCGACCCAGCGGACGAGATAGTCGCGCCGGTGGACATGTGCCAGCTCGTGGGCCAGAATCCACTGCCAATCCTGAACTCTCATTTCGTCGAGCATCGCCCTGGGAATGACAATCCGTACCTGTCCCCCCGTCCACCAGACCATGGGTGACAGACACGCTGCGATCGTCCGGATCGTTGGGGCGGTGGCCAGCCCCAGCCGCTGGGCCATTCTGTCTGCCTCCTCCTGCAATTCCTGTGGCGCGACGTCAGATTCTGCGGCCAACAGGCGCCCGAAGCGACATACTCTGGCCATCGACCAGACAAAGACAACTGCGCTTCCCAGCAACCAGAGGGTAGCCAGGCATGACTTGGCACGATCCCACATAGGTGCGATGCTGGACAGCAGAGCGGACTCCGGAGCCGTTTCCGCAACCGCAGACTGCTGGCCGGCACTGAATGCACCCGCATTCGCGCCTGCATGGTCCGGCTGCTGTGGGAATATGCCCACGGGAATCGTCACGAGGGGCGGCGTCACCAGCTTTACAAAGACCAGCAGCCAGAGCAGGTGAGCCAGATGGCGACGCCGAGCCTGGGATCCCACGGCCACGGCGACGAGCGCCAAGACCAGTGCGAAACACGCATTGCTCAATCCCATCTGGAGAAGAAGGTCCATCATCCAGGATCTGCCTCGCCTTTCTGTCCATCCAAGAGGGCTCTGATCCGGTTGATCTCGTCGCGGGAAATCTTCTTGTGCTCGATGAGATGCGTGATTAACGGCGCGAAGGACCCCGCGGTCAGCGTGTCCGCGAGGGACTCCAGTTGTCGCCCCGCATAGGCTTGGCGGGAGATCGCGGCCGAGAACAGATGGACGAACAGGCTGCGGTCGCGCTTGACGTAGCCCTTGTCTTCCAGACGCTGCAATAGTCTCTGAACGGTTCCGTGCTGGGCCTTGGCCGCATCACGGTAGAGTCGCTCGCGTATGTCGCGAGCCGTCAGGCAGTCGTTCTGCCACAGCAACTCCATGACAGCCAGTTCCGCATTTGCCAGTGGTTGTGATTTCACGTCTGCAGTCCCCAGTATTCACGTCAGCCTCCGACAGGCTGTCGTTAATGTACGACACGTTGTCGGAGAAGTCAATTGGCATGAGCGGATTTGCCGAGTTTCTTGCGAGCCAATCAGCAATACGCGGCATTAGGAATCCCTTTGCCGAGCTTCCCCCGTATGGTGCAAACACCATCCAATCGCAAGTATCTTAATCTCCGCGACTTGCGCCACAATCTGACGGAGGCAGTTGCCTGCCTGCGCCTGCAGGTCAGCTCGAATCCACCTCTTCCGCCGCCGCGTGTTGACAAGGGACACACATCAAAGTACTGTGATCCTGCCGTAGCCAGGTCGCACCTCAACAGGAGTTGCCATGAGAAAACGACTCGAGTCTTCATTGAGCCTTCTGCTGTCCACTCTGCTCCTTGCCGGGTGCGCGGGGACGATCCACAATGAGAACAGCTCTTCGATTACGCTTCGGCAGGTGGGCAAGTATGGACGGGTGGAGTTGATGCGCGATCGATGGGGAGTGCCCCATGTCTTCGCACGGAGCGACGCCGGGGCGATGTACGGGCTGGGCTTTGCGACAGCGGAGGACCGTGCCTTTCAAATGTACTACAATCTGCGAATCATCCAGGGCAGACTCGCGGAGACCATCGGGGACGTAAAGACCGGCGTCACGCGCAACTGCCTCAGGGCAGGAACTCCGCCCTGCGCAGGGACATCGAGATGCGGACCATCGGGTACTATCGGGCTGCCCAAGAGACCGCCCGGCAACTCGATCCCGAGATGCGTAGTCTCCTGGAAGCCTACTGCCGGGGCGTCAACGATTACATGACGCGCCATCCGAACGATCTCCTGTACCTGTTTGACCGGTATGGCGTGAAACCGGAGCCCTGGACGCCAGCGGACTGCATTGCCTCGTGGTGGAGGCTGGGCCTGTTCTTCTCCGGCGACGGCCTCAATGAGCTGACGGCCTACTATGAGGTCAGGGACGGCTCCCGACAGGTGCGGCAGTTCGGACCGACGGAGAGCGCCGGGGCCATGCAGGGGATGCCGATTCGGGATGACGCGTCGGTGATCCAGCGGGGCGACGTCAGCGACAGTTGGCTACAGGAGGTTCTGAAGTATGCGGCCGCACACGGACTGACGCGCAAGGTAGATGCGACGCCGGAAATGCAGCAGCCGGGACCGAGATTCAGCCATGCCTGGGTGGTGGGAGGCAAAAGGACATCAACCGGCTCGGCCGTGCTGGTCAGCGATCCGCAGACGCCCGTGCGCAATCCCTCGCTGTGGTATGAGTTCCACGTCAGCGGCCGGACCTTCAACGCCCGCGGCATCGGTGTTGCAGGCAGTCCAAACATCCTGATCGGCTTTACTCCAAGAGTCGCCTGGGGTCTGACCGCTCTCGGTGCGGATCAGGCAGACCTGTTTGTCCTCAAGACCGACCCCAACCATCCCAACCAGTATTTCCTCGACGGGCAGTGGCGAGACATGGAGGTCCGCGAGGAGACGATCCAGGTCAGGGATGGGAGGCCCCAGACGTTGACGGCCAGGCAGACGTGCTTCGGGCCCGTAGTCACATCGATCACTGTGGGCGGCCGCAGGGGCGGTGAGGTCGCCCTGAAACGCATCCCGATCTGCGAGCCCCAGCGAGACACATTCCGGGGCATGGTGGATATGATACGGGCCAAGGACGTGCACGAGTTCCAGAAGGCGCTCGGCGCCTGGAGCTTCCCCAGTGGCAACTGCATCTTCGGGGACAGGCAGGGCCATATCGGTTTCAAGACGATCCTCTCGCTGCCCATCCGCTCGGCACACTCGCTGCTGGACGACCGGGCCGCACACGAGGGATGGGACAGCGCCAACGACTGGCAAGGCATCCTGCCCCACGAATTGCTGCCCCAGGTCATCGACCCCAAGGAAGGCTGGCTGGTCAGCGCGAATCACCGACCTATCGCGTCCTTCTATCCTGTTTCTCTGGGCATCTCTACCGGCAGCCTCGGTGACACGGATCGCTCCTGGCGGTTGAAGGAGTGCGTGAAAACCAAGGAGTCGTTCACACCGCAGGATGTGCTCGACATCCATTTCGACCCCATCGCGCCGATCAAGCGAGACATGGTCAAGCTCGGCTATCACCTTCGCGATGTTCAGAAGTATCCCCTGGAGGACGAGACGCTCAGAGCACTGGAGTATCTCGAACCCTGGCGAGCCGCCGGATGCAGGTCGGAGATGCAGATCCCGGGCACGGAGATCATGAACCTGATGCCGATGGCCTTCCGCCGGAATTTCGTCGCAGCGACCGTCTACGGAGGAGGCCTGTCCGGCCTGTGCAACATGCTCCAGACACTGGACGCACGCATCGCCGCCGACCCAAACGCCCCGTTGACACAGGAGGAGGCGGATTACGTGAATCTCATGCTGCGAGCGGCGTGGCGATACGGCAAGGCGAGCTACGGCGACGACCCGAGCCAATGGAACGAGCGGGCCAGGAAGGAACTACTCGAAACAAGACTGCCGTACATGTCCACGCTAGACGGTTTCGGCTCCCTCGATGAGGACAAGGACGTCACCTCTCCTGCGCTGCGGTGTATTGACGGCGGAACGATCCTCTCGCAGCGAGCTCAGTCATACACACAGTACGTCCGGCTTGACGACGCCGATCTATCGATGTCGCTGCTACCGGTAGGCCAGTCAGAGCACCCGGACAGCCCCTATCATCTGTGCAACCGCCCGCTCTGGGAGAAGGGCCAACTGCATCCCGCGCCGCTCTCACGCGCGGCCGTCAGCCGGATCGCTGGCACCCGAATCTCTCTGGTCCCTCGGGATCCGGAGGAACACCCTGCGTCAGGAGCCGCCCAGGTCAGGAAAGGGACACACCCTTAGGCGTACTCCCCACAAGAGGCACCCAGTCCAACCGATGCCGGCCAGACATCCTCAAAGGAAAGGACGTGTCACCGCTGAATGGACGCCCTATCGGCCTTCGTCCCCCAAGTGGCCCTCGCCAGTCGGCCCAAGCAGGCCACGAAGAAATGTGACGCAGCTCAGCGTAACGGCCCGCTTTAGGAGCGGGCCAACTGCATTCCACGCCGCTCTCGCGCGAGGCCGTCAGCCAGATAGCCGTAGCGAGGACGAGCCTCGTGCCTCTCGGTGATTGGGAGGTCCTGCTCCCACATCCATCTTCACAGTTCACCTGCGGGCTTGCCGACTGGAACGCGTCCGGATGGGTCCCTGGTCAGGGGGGTCGCCGCTGGTGGCCGTGGCCGGCGCCGTACCGGTAACTCGGATGTGGACCTCGCGGGGGACTGCGTTGCCGTCGTTGTCCGTGACGGTCAGGTAGGCAGTGTATTCACCCGGGTTACGGAAGGTCTTGGTCGGATTCGGGTTGGCGAAGAAGGCCTGCCCATTGGGGCGACCCTCCGGATTGTAGGAGAAGGTCCCGTCTCCGAAGGTCCACAACGCCTCCACGATTTGGCCGTCTGGGTCCCGGGCCTGGGAGACGAAGTGTACGGTCAGTGGTGCGTCACCTGTGTTGACGTCCGCCCAGGCCGTGACCTCGGGTGCAAGGCCCCGCACCGGCCCGCGGAGGTACCAGGGCACGGCGGTAGGATCGGTCTTGAAGAAGGCATAGACCTGGTCCGCACCCTTTTGGGCGCCGGACGACTCCGGATGCGGGTTGTTGTATACGTCGCTTGTAGGCTCACAGCAGGTCCAGACAAGGCCGTCGGACCGTGGCACGAGACCGTCGCACCAGAGGTAGGGCCCCCACAGGATCAAGGGGGCCTTGACGTCGCCCCGGGCTGCATCCCAGTTGAGGCCAGGATCGCCCTCCATCTGTTTCTCGATCATCCAGCGGATGGAGAAGCCGGCCTCATAACAGTCCGGTTCCCCCTTGCGATACATGAGGTAGGCACGCTCCCGGCTGGAGAAGTAGACCAGCCGGGTGTTGGGGAAATGGGTCTTGAGGTTGCGGGCCGTGGCCTCAAGGTACCTTTGCAGCTCCTTGGCATAGTCAGGGAATGGCCCTGTCTCTCGCAGGGCGTGGAGGACCCAGACTACCTGGACCTGAAGGCGGGTAAGCCTGGCCTTGGCTAGACAGTCCTCCATGGTGGAGTATGTCGTGGAATCCACGGATTCCCAGTCCATGGCCGCGCGTGTGCCTTGTGCGCCATTGACGACAACGAGGCTGGCATTGCGAGCTGCGTCCTGGGTCGTCCTAGCGTGAAACGCAGTGTAGGGCAGGTCTGGCCTGCCTTCAAAAAAAATATTGGTGTTGGACATTCCCGCGGACATCATGACGATCCGGCCGTTCACGGGGTCCGGTCGGCCCTGGTCGTCCAGGGGTTGGATCTGCTCGGATGCGATCTGCCTGGCAAGGCGGTCCAAGTCCGGTGGCCGGCCTGGCCGGCCGCCAGGGTACAAGCCCCCGATCTCCATATAGCCGTTCCGTGTGTATGTACCCGACCCTAGGTCCGGCAGTGGGATATAGCCCAGGGAGGTCAGCGCAGGGTCCATCGGGTTGACCGGCTCGGCCAAGCCGTTCCTAGGCATGATCCAACAGGGGATGGCCATGCCCGCTACGACCAACAAGACCTTCCATACGCAGCAAGGCTTCATATACCGCTTCCTAGAATGTTGGCCTTCATCCACACGGGTCTCCAAACACGAGGTCTGTCCGTCATGAAGTGTGCCGCGGCGCCTGCGCGGTTACAGGAACATGGCCGGACTGTGCCGACTCCTCGATTCTACCGTTCCACATCGCTCCGACAAAGTGGTTGAAGCCGCGGTTCTTTGGTGGCATTCAGGTATCAACCTAGAAGTGGAGCCTCGAAAACGGCGCAGGCGCAACAGGCTGGCCCTATGGTATGATGGCAGAATGCGGTCGGCGTAGCCAGACAGGTCCTAGGGGAAACGTCGACACAGTCAAGTTCCGTCGGAGGTCACAGAGTGGCCCTGGCGCAGTCTGCTATTGTGTGTCGGAGGTTGACCCATGAAGAGGGCTACAGGGTGGTGGTTGAGACTGCTGGTTCTCCTTGCCGCGGTCAGTCCCACGTACGGCTCGATCGTCGCGGATCACACATGCCTTGAGGTCAGGCCGGATGGTTCGTTCGCAAGGGTCATTCCCCAGGTCTATCTCGACGGAGCGCGGCAACTGAAGGTCCTGTTCTGTCATGCGTCGGTGGGTGGGACCGTCGTGAACGGCATGGTGGGGAACAGGGGGCTGGCGAAAGCCGACCCAGGCCGATACTCGATAGGCCAGCAGGCCAACGCCGACGCAACCTGGTTCGACGGCCACAGCGGACTCATCAACATCAGCCGGACGGACTGGCCCCTGAACGGGAGCAAGGCACGCGGATTCGACCACCTCATTCGTGAGATGGGCTATGGCCTGCCCTCGCGGACGAACGTTGCGTTCATGAAGTACTGCTACATTGACTGGCTGCCGGGGACGGAAGTCGAACAGAAATGGACCGAGTACAGGACCACGATGGAGACACTGGAGGCTGACTACCCGGCGATCACATTCGTCTGGTGGACCTCGGCAATCACGGCGGCCGGCGATGGGGGCGATGTGAGGGAACGATTCAACAACCTCGTCCGCGAATACTGCGCCGCGCGCGGCAAAGTCCTCTTCGACCTTGCCGATATCGAGAGCCACGACCTTCAGGGCAACCCCTGCCACGATGACCTAGGCGCAGAGGCGATGTACGCCGGATACGCTGCAGACGGTCAACATCCGACCGACATCGGGCAGATGAGACTCGCCTCTGCAGTCTGGTGGCTGCTCGCGCGCATTGCGGGCTGGCAGGTCGAGCCCACGCGGATCGACCTGACCGTTGCGACGCCCTTGCTGGGTGTCGCCGCGACCGCTACCTCAGAGGTGACCGCCAGGCTCTTCGATGAGTATAGCCGACTCTTCGTAACGGCGCCAGATTGCCAGATCGCGTTCACGTTGAGCGGGCCAGGCAACCTCATTGGGCCTGCGGTGCAGACGACCGTGAATGGACGAACGACGGTGGCCTACGCGGCAGGGCTGTCGTCCGGAACCGCCACGATAACGGCCACGTCCGCAGGTCTCAAGGAAGGCACGGCGACCATCACGCTGTTCGCGAACAAGCCTCCACGACCGCCGACGGACCTACGTTGCATCGGCGAGACCGATCCCATCAGCCCGCCCAGGGGATGGTCCCAACTGGCATGGACGTTCAACGATCCCGACCTGGGCGACACGCAGTCAGCGTACAGGCTGATCATCGCCGACAACCTGGCGACAATCGACTCGAACGTGGGAAATGTCTGGGACACGGGGAAGACCGCGTCTGTTGAGAGTTCTGCAATTCTCTCCGCCGTGCCCCTCCGCCATGGGCCGACCTACTATTACAGGGTCAAGGCATGGGACGTGTCGGACGATGAAGGGCCGTATTCGGACGCTGTAGCGTTCGCCGTCCCCAACGGCACGAGCTACGCCGTGACCGGTGAAGTCGATTTCGGCAACGGAGTCGGCCTTGATCTGAATGGGTCGAACGGGCTGACGATCGAGATGTGGCTCTGCCGAACCGAGGAGAACGTCGACACGGTGCTACTCGACAAGTTTGCCTGGGATGCGGGCGGCTACCGCGTTGGGATCGATGCAAGCAACCACGTCTATTTCCGCACACGTGGAGATCGCAAGGGCGACCGGCGAGTGGTGGCGCTTGCCACGGAGTTGCGGAAAGGCCGCTGGTACCTCGTGGCCTGCTGCCAACTCGGCCAAGCCGGGACCGATGACGGTGTGATCTACGTGGACGGAATCGAGTGCGGCAGGAACGGCCTGATCTACAGTCCTGCACCCGTTGGCGCCAGCCTGCGCCTGCTGGCATCGGGGGCTGTGGTCGACGAGCTGCGATTGTCCGACAGGGCACGGTATACAGGTAAGTTCACCCCTCAGCCCGCACCCTTTGCAGCCGACGCAAACACGGTCGCGATGTGGCATTTCGATGAAGCCCAGGGAACAGCCACCATCGACGCCTCTGGACATGACCACATGGGGATCCTAATCCCAGGATCCCGCTGGGCACCGGGCCGGTGACCAGACGAAGCAGCTCAGCCGGCTGGACAGCCGCTCGATGGGATCCGGACTCTCCGGCTTGGCCAGGTTTGCCGGGTCCCGAGCGGCGTCAGCCATGATCTTGCGAGCGGCCTCTGCGTAGGACGGAAGTCCTTTGTAGAGAGCATTCTGCTCGGACTGGATGAACGAACGGTAGCAGGAATCCCATTCAGTGCCGCCAGGACCACTGGCTGGCAAGTGACTTGCCGGATCGTCGAACTTCCGCCAGCCGCCCTGCGACTCCGGCGGGGGGAAGTACGAGGGCGATCCAGCCCCCTCCATGGGCGCAGACGCACTCGCTGGTTCACCCAAGACCTCTACAACCACGCGGCGATACGCTGCAAGAGGCGGAGTACCACTGTCGCGCACCGCGAGAACCACGTGGAGGATTCTGTCAGCAGCAGCCTCTGGAACGCGCAGGAGAGCGAGCGGGGACAATGCACTCGTCAGAGTCACCTCGCCCTCGTACGTGCCCGCCTCGTGATAAATGAACCACTCGAAGGCGAGCTTGTCACCGTCAGGGTCACGAGAGAGGCCCGCATCGAGGGACACAGCCTGGCCGGGCCGCGCCCGGACGTGCAAGATCTCCCTTCCGTCGATGCCATTCACCACTGCATGCGGGGCGTGATTGGCCTTGTCCGGCGGCTTCACACACCAGTCCAATCTTGCACGGAAGTCGTTCTGCAGGTCTGAGGCCCATCGAGCGAGCGTGTTGTCGCGGTGGGTGGTACCGTTCCACGTGTCGGCTGAGTTGGCCCAATAGTACCGTTTGCCTGCAAAGCCGTCGTTGCGTCCATAGCGGCCGGCCCAAGAGCCCCAGAGCGGCTCGTTTGGGTCGTTCATCCCTGTGGGCACCAGGTAGAGGAAGGTCATGGTGTCACCCTCTTTTGCCCAATGCGTCGTGTTCGTGGGGTACAGCGCGCAAGTGGGCCGTGGTTCGTAAGGACGTCCCGTGTCAAGTCGAACCCGCCCGCCTTTGAGGTGAGGGCCGAGAAGCGGTGGTACCACCGTTTGCCCTCGACCGGCGGCTCGAATGTGTTCACCCAGATCGCAAAGGGCGGAGCGCTCGTGGTCGTATGATCGCCGAAGTTGTCCGCAGACGACAGCCGCAGCCTCGACTTGAACCGGGCATACCCCTGCTGCCCGCGCTCGCGTTGCACGAGGTCGAGGGCCCGCTGAAGGTTGTTTACAGCCGCCCCGCTATCTGTGCCCCAGTCCGAATACCAGAGCGGACGGGGGTCGTCTTTGTCGACGGCGGCGCAAATGAGTTTCACTGCGTCGTTCGTATCGCTGTAGCCGGCCACCGTGCGTCGCCAGAGGGACTCTTTCGTGGGGTAGCGGGCATCGTGCTGCGTGAGACTCGACCGGCATTCGCCGTAGGCATTGAGCAGGCTGCGCACGATACCCAGGCCGGTCTCTTCTGGGTTCTTGTTCTCCGGCCTGCGTGTCGCGGGCCGGTTCGCTATGATCCCTTCGATGTCCCACTCGTTGGCGTAGAGCAGGAACCGCACAAGGGACTGCTCATCGTCAGGGTCTCCGCCTGCGTCGGTTTCGATGAGCACTCTCAGCCTGCGGTCCGCCGTCAGGCGCCTCAGCATGGCATCTACCCCGGGATCCCTGACATGGGGGATGGCCTCGTGTGTCGGAGCCGCGCGGACGCAGCGGAGCACCGCGTCACCTTCGAAGGGAGCCCGGAACGTGCATCTGGCGGCACCCGACACCGCACCGCCATTCAGTGTGGCGCCTGTGCGGGGATTGAACCACTCGACGGCCAGCGTCCCAGACACCTCCGAGAGGTCCACCGTCACTTCGCCACCTTGGGGCAGATAGACTACGTAGGTCCGTCCGGGTTCGGCCAAACCCACAGCCGTATCCGGCGTCACTCCAGCAAGGGGCTGCATCCGCCAGAAGGGCAGCGACGCGAAGAAATCATACAGTAGGCCCAACTGTGCTGCCGCACCTTCATCCTTCACTATGAACGTGTAGTGGTTTGGGGCGTCGATCCGATTCCAGATGTCGTTGTGGCCGATCGTGCCGTTGAAACCAGCGGCGAAGTAGCCGCCTGCGCAGACGATCCTCCAGGCAGAACGTCGCACCTTATCGGTGTGGTGCACCTGCTTCTTCTCCGTGGGTTGTCCCCGGAGGTACTCATAGCCATTCTCGGTGTTGAGGACCGGCTTGCGATATCGGCGGTCGACGTGGAGACTGGCGACCAGCTCGGGGTCGTCGCCCGTCCAGCACTGACTGTGCTCGTCCCAGACGACCCCGGCTCCCGCCTGCGCGGTCTGCTGCGAGAGGACGTCGAGCTCATCGCCTTCGCCGAAGGAATCGCCGATCCGCCATGGCGGCTCGTAGGGATCACGCGGGCTCGTCCCTCGGGTGCTCGACGAAATCACCGGATGCACAGTCACCGGATGATGGTAGGGATCGAGCTGCTTGACCCGACGAGCCGTTGCCTTGGCCCACTGAACGTCGCCCGGCTGATCAAGACGATAGCTCCCATCAGGATGGGTCTCGTATTCATTCGCCAGGGTCCAGAGAAAGATGTTGCCGAAGGCGGCGTACCGGGCGATCACGTAGCGAAGCCAAAGCCGCTCTCGTGCCGGCGTCCACAGTTTCGTATCGGTGAATGGAAGCCGGTAGAAATTCAGCAGAAGAAGCTCGGCGTTCATGCCGCATTGCCGCATCTGGCTGAGGAGACCATCGAGGCTTTTGAAGAATGCGGGATTGAGGCGATCCAGATCGGGCTGCTGTGGTGTGCCACCCCAGGCCCAGAAGGTGGGGTCGGCCTGGGCACGATAGTGGCTGTGCCCCACGCTCATCCGCACGAAGTTGAACCGCTGGCGGCTGCGCGTTTCGAGGTACTCGCTGCGCAGTCCCGGCGTGATGGAACTGTCGTCGTGCAGGCCGTAGCACGTATCGCCCATAGGAAAGAACGGCACGCCATCGGCATAGGCAAACGCATAGGGGTTATCCGGGTGAATGCGGATGAAACCGTGCCCGACCGGTGCAACGCAGCGCAGCCGCCCTTGCTGATGCAGCTCAACCCCCTCACCGCGCAGCAAGTATCGCCACTCGCCTTCCTCATCCGGCGCGAAACGCAGCCGCCAGATGTCGCCCCCGTCGAAGAATCCCTCGGCCGTGATGGCCTTGCCCGAGGGCGAGGTGAATTCGCCCACCAATGCCGCATCGCGAAATGGGTTGTCCACGTGACTGCGGCCGTGCACCTCGAACTCATGCATCTCCCAGCGCGGAACGGTGACCACTGGCGTCTCCGGCACGGCAGACACCGGGCCGGCTGCAATGACATCCAATGCCGCGATGAACATCAGGAGCCGGAGTGAATTCGTTTCGCCGCGAAGGGTAAGCATGGTCAGGGCTCCAACTACTCAAACGGATCGGGAGTGAGGAAGGCATTGTCACTCTGCCCCTCGATAAACGCGCAGGTCACGTCCGACGTGGTTCGATAGGCCCCGTACGTCGAAGCAGTGTAAATGCACAACAGCACTGTTCTCATCCCAACCTCGTTTCGCCGAGTCGGCCTTTTCGAGCATGTCGAGCGTTTGAGCAGAGTCATTCCACTCGGTCTTTCGGCAGGCGACACAGACAGCTACCAGGTGCTTTTATACTCATGCTGTATTCGTGGTGCAAGCGACGAGGGAATGATGTGGCCGAGGAATCCCGAAGCAGCCAGGGGATCCCCGTGGGCGAGTGGACAGGGGCCATAGTATGGCGAGGCTCGTTCATGACACCGAGTCTTCGCTGCCGAACAGGCATCTGATCGCCAACAACGGTCATGGGACTCCGCATCTGTCGATCCTGAACGCTCACTATGACCGGGATTGTAGCTTCATCCGCAAAAACTACCGGCGCAATACTGCGAGTGGCTATGACGAAACCGGCTTTGATGGCGCAAACGACTATCCTTACCGGCTGGCCGTGCGGAACATCACCGATCGCGCCTCACCGGCGAACACGATCGCCGCGGACAATGGGATGGACTTCCAATGCGATGGCTGGTCCTTCTACCGAGCGGTGAATTTGGGCGGGGGCGCAGTCACAATCGACGGCAATCGTTGGGACGCGGGTGGCGCACAGGGGGTGTCGTTTGCGGGCAGCTCGTTTGATGACCCGTCCGTGGCCCTCCACCCGCCCACCGATGCCAGCCGGGCGGCCATGGTTCATAGCTCCGTCTGGAATAGCCGTGGCAGCAATGTCACGCTGAAGGACCTTCCTGCCGGAAGGTACAAGGTCTATCTGTATGTCTGGGAAGACAACGTCTCGCAGACCTTCGACATCTCCATCAACGGCAGCGGGGTCCGGCAGGCCTACATCAGCGGAGCTGCAGGGCATTGGGAAAGACTCGGTCCCTGGAAGGTCGACGTCACGAATGGAACGATCCTCCTTCAATGCTCACCGGGTGATGCCAACCTCTCGGGGATCGAGGTGTGGCGGCTGTCCTCACACCCGAGGAGTGAAGGCAGAGCATTGCCCGCTGTGCCGGCTTCACAGACCAGCCGATGGAACCAAAGGGCTGACGACCCGATGATCAGGCTCCAAAAGACGCCACATCCATGGCAAGCCGTTTGGCCGCCTTGGCGGCCTCCTGCACCTCCTCAAGAAGATAGATGTCCGTCGTGGTCGTCTCTGTGTGGCCCAGCAGAACCTTGGCCGCCTCCTTGCCCAGCATGGATCGTGTCCGTGACACTCTGGAAGAATGCCATTGAATGTGCTGTTGACCGCATCGTCTTCTGGCGGAGTCACTTGAAGAGATGCCATGATTCCTGATGCCCCCACCTCAGCAGACCACTGCATTCACGTAAATCGGGTCCTTTCTATGCCGTGAGCCTTGTGAGAAGTGCGGGAGAGACTGACCAACCGACGGTGAGTCCGCAACTGCGAGCAGGGCGTCTTAAGGGCTACCGTCATTGAGGTAAGCACTGCCTTGGTGCCCCATCCTTGACTGCTGTTGGGGCAATTCAAGTCATGATCGCAGGGGGCTTCCTTGCGAAATGGAACTGCAGGTGCGCCAGTCAAATGTCGAGGAAATGTAGAAGTGTTCGGAATGGTAATGAGTGACGTAGATCCCCGCGGGTCTGCCTCCCATGGCATGAAACACTTCGGTGGTCTTAAGAATGGGTCTCCCTACTGGGATTCCAAGCAGTGTTCGGTCCTGGCTGGAAGACTTGATTGCCTCAACGCTTTGGTGGCAGTACTCTATCTTGAAGCGGCAAACCTTCGCCCAGGTCTGAATGAAGTCAATCCGGACTAGGTGCTCGTGTTTCAGCCCCCTGTAGAAAGGTGGTGCGATATGGAGCAGATCCCACGCTACAGGCGTGCCGTCCGCCAATGAGTCAACTCGGGTGCTGTAGAGACAGACCTCGCCGGCAGGGACCGACAGCGCCACCGAGATCTCATGGCCTGCGGCCCCGAGGCCCTCATCAAGAACGCGGCGACCCAGTTTGGGGGCGTGGAGACGAACGCTTCCCGTGTAGTCGATCATGAGGGGAATTCGGTAGGTGGGGTGCGGACAGACGTAGGTTCCACTTCCATGCCTGCTCTCAACCAGACGTTCTCCTTCAAGAAGTTGGAGTGCCCGGCGGATGGTGATCCTGGAGAGTCTGAATTGCTCACAGAGGCTGTGTTCTGGAGGCAGCTTCTCGCCCGGCTGCAACCTGCCGCTCTGAATCATTTGGCGAATCTCAGACGCTACCCTGCTGTAGCTTGTCCCTTCAAGGCTCATGGATGGACAGAATCACAGATTCCCAAGGAGAAATCAAGCTTCTTCGCCATTGACACCGGAGCTACAGATGTTATAACAACTTTAGCATTCTGCGACAGTGGTTATAGCATGTACGGATGACTCTGGACCTCCGTGTCTGAAGGCACGGGAGTAGACTCCGCAGAACCGCGGCTTGAAGAGGGACCAAGGATACCAACCTATGAGATTGACCATCACCATCGCGGTGACCGCGTGCTGGTTGGCGGCAAGGGCCCCGGCGGCCACTGAACCCGCAGTCATTCCGCAGCCGCAGAACATGGAGCGCACGGAAGGCGTATTCAAGGTGACACCTGATCTAGTCCTCGCGACGGATGCGGCCTCCAAAGACACCGGCAAGTCCCTGGCGGAACGGCTGCGCCCGGCCACGGGCTATTCTATCAAGACCACGTTGTGCAAGGGGCCAAACCAGACATTCCGCGGTAGCGTGGTTCTCCTGACCACCGAGAACGCCAAGGCCGATTGCGGCGCGGAAGGCTACGAAATGGAGGTCACGCCCGGCGTCGTCACCATCGCCGCGCCGACGCAGGCCGGCTTGTTCTACGGCGCGCAAACGCTGCTGCAATTGCTGCCGCCGGAGATCTTCTCCGCCAAGGCTGTCAAGGACTTCAACTGGGAAATCCCCTGCGTGAAGATCACCGACGTGCCGCGCTTTCGCTGGCGTGGGCTGATGGTGGACGTGAGCCGCCACTTCTTCACCAAACAGGAGGTGAAGAAGATATTCGACATGATGGCGCTGTACAAACTGAACACATTCCATTGGCATTTGGTGGACGACCACGGCTGGCGTATCGAAATCAAGAAGTATCCCAAGCTCACCAGCATCGGCGCCTGGCGTCCGGGCGTGGGATTCGGCTTCCCGCCCGACTCGACTACCGCCTACCGCAAAGACGGCCTTTACGGCGGATTCTACACGCAGAAAGACGTCCGCGAGTTGGTAGCCTACGCGCGGAAACTGCACATCAGCGTCGTGCCCGAAATCGAAATGCCGGGCCATTCGCTCGCCGCGCTGTCCGCCTATCCCGAACTGGGCAGCGGGCCGGGACCGTTCCAGATTCCGTTGTCCGCCGGTGTCAAACGCGGGATCTTCTCCCCGGCCAAACCGGAGGCATTCGAGTTCTTGCGGAACGTACTGACGGAAGTATTTACGCTTTTTCCCGAAGAATACATCCACATCGGCGGGGACGAGGTGCCGAAGGGATCGTGGCTGGACGACGCCGCATGCCGGGCGCTGATGGAACGCGAAGGCCTGAAGACCAAGGAGGAATTGCAGAGCTGGTTCACACGGCGCATGGGGCAATTCATCAACTCGCGAGGCAAGACGCTCGTCGGGTGGAGCGAGATCCGGCAGGGCGGCCTGGCGGAAGACGCGGTGCTGATGGACTGGATCGGTGGCGGTCGCGAAGCCGCCAGCGCGGGCCATGACGTGGTGATGTCGCCGACCGCGTACTGCTACTTCAATGAATACCAGTCGCGTGACCGCAAGACCGAGCCGAGGTCCAGTGGCGCATTTGTGCCGCTGCGCAAGGTCTATGCGTTTGAGCCGGTGCCGGCGAATCTCACGCCGGAATCTCAACGACACATCATCGGTGCGCAGGGCAATCTCTGGACCGAGTACATCCCGAACCGGGAAATCGCCGAATACATGACCTTCCCGCGGCTGTTGGCGCTGGCGGAAGTGGTCTGGTCGCCGAAGGCGTCGCGCGACTACGAGAGTTTCTTGCGCCGCCTGAAGACCAACGAGCATCGCCTGGATCAGCTTGGCGTGAACTATCGCAATGCCTCGCTCGGCGACGGCACGGATTCTCAGGACCCGCCAAGATGATGTCGAGATCAGTCCAGCATCACCTGCCGTCGGAACCCGCCCAATGCTATTCCACACCTGGCCCTTCTTAGTCTTCCTGATGATCGTACTACCGGGCTTCTTTGCTCTGCGTAGAACCAGGTTGTGGCTGCCCTGGCTGACGCTCGCCTCCTATTTCTTCTACGGCTGGTGGAATCCGTATTACCTGCTCTTGGTCGTGTATTCCACCCTCCTGGATTTCGGTTTGGTCGCGCTCATGGACCATTGCCCACTCGAAGGAGGGGCCGTGGACGTGAAAGCACGCTTGATGCGATTGGAGTTTGGCGACCGGGTGCTGAAGTCCGCTTTTCTGGGCTCCCTCTTGGCCACCCTGGCAGTCCTCATCCTGGCAGGAGTGGGGCCCAAGACGCTGCGTCCCATGATGGCGGGCCTGGGCGTGCTCGTCCTCCTGATGGGCTTGGGCTCGCTCTATAGCAGTCGCAAGATCTGGCTGCTCATTAGTATCATCAATAACTTGGCCCTGCTGCTCTTCTTCAAATACGCCCGGTTCTTGATTCAGAACCTGAACGCAGTATTCTCCTGGGCCCACCTTCCGCTGAAACTGGCCGATCCTTCGACGCTCATGCCCCTGGGTTCTGAGTATCTGTTGCCCGTTGGCATTTCGTTCTTCACCTTCCAGTCACTGAGTTACACGATCGACTTCTACTTTGGCAAAGTCCATCGCGAGCGGAGCCTGCTGCGATTTGCCACATTCGTTTGCTTCTTCCCACAGTTGATGGCAGGGCCCATCGAGCGGGCGCGTCACCTGCTGCCTCAGTTCAACCAGTTCCCGCCCATTCGAATTCACAACTTCACGGATGGCGCTTCCTTGTTCCTGGTGGGTTTGTTCAAGAAGCTGGCGATGGCCAACTATCTTTCCTTCTACGTAGAGCGGATCTATGACAACCCCCGGGCCTTCGACGCCCCAGCCTTGATCCTGGCGACGATCGCCTTTGGCTGGCAGATCTTCTTCGATTTCAGCGGCTACACGGACATGGCCCGAGGCGTAGCCAAAGTCATGGGTTTCGACCTGATCCTCAACTTCAACAACCCCTATCTGGCGACGGGGCTGGGCGACTTCTGGTCGCGCTGGCATATCAGTCTGTCAAGCTGGTTCCGAGACTACGTGTACATCCCCCTCGGCGGGAACCGAAGCGGTACGCTATGGACGTACCGGAACCTGTTCCTTACCTTCCTTGTCTCGGGCCTGTGGCATGGCGCCAATTGGACGTTCATGATCTGGGCCGCGCTCCATGGCCTGGGAGTGATGATCACCCGTGAGTTGGAGCGGTCGACACTCTATCGCCAGCGCGTGCCGAGGTGGGTGAAGCAGTCCGGGGTCTTTCTGTTTGTGTCATTCACTTGGATCTTCTTCCGGGCGGGGTCGCTCAATGATGCTTGTCTGATCGTCCGGCGAATCTTCAGCTCGACCTGGCAGGATCCTCAGATGCCCCTCCTCATGCTGGTCTTGATCGCCGTGATCTGGGTCTACCAGCTCTTGTACGAATCGAGGTTCAGGGAGTGGTTGGCCACCTCATTTGTCCGTGTGAGTCTGGCAGTCACCATGCTGGTCTATCTCTGCGTCTGCTCCTCGGGCGGCGGCGCTTTCATCTACTTCCAATTCTGATATGGGCACTCTGAACTCAACGTCAGCCAAGCAGATGGGTGGGCCGGGTTCCGCCGTCCAAGAGGTCCCCTTGGGCGTCAACGAGGTCCGGCTCGGCGCCCGCCAATGGGCCGCCGCCTTCTTCATCGTGGCGATGGTACTCCTGCTGACGCCTTGGGTGTGGAGGCGGTGGGAACGATGGGAGACGGGTCCGGACTACCGGTTGCCCTATCCGCTGAGCAAGGACTACTGGCTTTACGGTCGTCGAGTAGACCAGGTCGTCGACAAGGACAAGGTGCTGCTGCTGGGTGACTCGGTCATCTGGGGCGAATACGTCTCGCCAGATGGGACGTTGTCTCACTTTCTGAATGACCAGGCCGGCGTACCCGATCGGTTTATCAACCTGGGGCTCAATGGTCTGTTTCCGTTGGCACAGGAAGGCCTGATTCACTACTATGGCCGGTCGCTGCGACACGAGAGAATCCTCGTTCAGTTCAACCCCCTCTGGCTTACCAGCCCCAAGGCCGACCTCAGCTCCGAAAAGGAAGAGTCGTTCAATCATTCCCCCCTCGTGCCCCAGTTCATCCCTCGCATTTCCTGCTACCGCACGAATGCCAACGAACGGCTGAGCACCATCGTTCAACGGGCCGTTCCTTTCCTGCAATGGGTTGGACATATCCAGAACGCCTATTTCGACCAGAAGAACATCCTGAGTTGGACGTTGGAGGAGGACGGTGGTAGTCCGCCACGCTATCCGAACGCCTACCGGAATCCGTTGGCCCGGATCTCGCTTGCCGTGCCGCCTGCTCCGGCGGATGATCCGGAGCGCGGGCCAAGGAGCCCCCGGCACAAGGCATGGTCAGCGGAAGGCCAAGGTTCGACGCGATTCGAATGGGTGAACCTCAATGCCTCCCTGCAGTGGCGTGCCTTCCAGCGGCTGGTCAACGAGCTACGCAGTCGGGGCAATTCCGTCTTCGTCCTGGTTGGCCCCTTCAACGAGCATCTGCTGGCCGAAGACAGCCGGGCTACCCACAGTCAACTACGGGGCGACGTCGGGGAATGGCTCAAACAGAACCAGATCCCGAGCGCCCTCCCGGAAGCGTTACCCAGCGGACTGTACGCCGATGCCGGCCATCCGCTCACGGAAGGTTACCGCATGCTGGCGAATCGCGTCTATGCCGACCCGCAGTTTCAGAGTTGGATCAGATGATGGTCCATGTTAGAAAAACGCGTCGTTAGGAAAAGGGCCTTGTTTATGACACGAACTGAAGCACGATCCGCTGGACGACCACACCACCGAGCGACCTTCGCCTGCATCCTCGCCACCCTGTTTACGACTGTCACAGTCCTCAATGCGATTAGCGCAAGCGCTGCGCCCAACTTGCTCCAGAACCCCGGGTTCGAAGAACCGGCGGGTAATACTGGAACTGTGCCACACTGGAGCACAGCGGTCGGAAGCTCCGGCGGACTACAGGTCACCAACCAAGCCTCTCATGGCGGCCAACAGGATTTGGTCATTCCCGCGTACACGGCGGTAGAGCAGAAGGTGGAATCGGCCAAAGCCGGCGCCTACGTAGCCAGGGCATGGGTCAAGTCCGAGGCCCAGCAACCTATCGCCTTGGTGGTTCAGGACAGCAACCAGCCCTGGGTTGGGTACACCTGCTCGGAGATCAAGGTGCCCAGCAACCAGTGGGTGCAGATCGAGACGTTCTGCTGCTTGGATAGAGACGGCAGCCTGACGGTGACGCTGGGCGGAGTCTCGAGGGATTTTCGCCTCTACCATGGCGTCAGCGGCGTCATGGGAAGCTCCATCGCAGTGGATGACGTCGAGCTTCTCCTATACGAGCCTAGCACCGGCCCCGTAACCGTGTGGGAGGTCAAACAGGGATCCGCGGATTGGTCCCAACGGGGTCACTGGTCGCAGGTCGAAGCCTCGATCGACTCCGTCATGGGAACCTATGTCATCCAAAGCCCGCCCCTGGTCGGTGCTGTGCGCAAGACCGATGGCACCTTGGAAATCTCGTCGATACAGGATACCCAGCTCAAGCCGCGTTGCACCTTGGCCCCCTCGGTCCCCATTGTGAACGCTAGGTGCAGCCTCGTCACAGCCGAGAATCGCAAGGGCCTTCGCGTCAGTTCCGAGAAGGGAGACTGCTCCTATACGGCATGGTTCACTCCTGAAGGTCTGGTCCGCATAGCCGCCGATCACATCCCGCAATTCCAGGTCAAGGATTGCCATCTGCGCTATGGCCTGTTGCCTTCGTTCGTAGGCACGGACATCTGTTACGCGCCTGGGGAGATGCAGGGTGGCAACCAGTTCCACCTCCCCTCGACGCAATGGCTGGTTGGACTCGTCGATGGGAACGACAGCATGCTTGTCGCGGTCTGGGAATCCGACACGCAAGCGGTGTCGATGGGACTCGTGAGTGAGGGAGACAATCGCCTGATTGACTCGCTCACGATCGACACCGCGAAGGCAGGCTTTTCCGTATCGTTGGTCGAACATACCCATATCTGGCACCGCGAGGCCCTGAAGGAGGAGTGGCTTGGCGACTACGTGCCGATCGCGTGGGAACGTTCGTTCCCGGCCCGGTGGATGTGCCAATTCTTCGTCACTCCTGCAACAAAGCCCACGTTTCGACAGCCTCATATGGACTACTCCTTCCCCATCGCCTGTGCCAAGACTCGATTCTGGGGTGTCTGGTTTGAGGATTGGAACAACTATCCCTTCTACTTCGACGGGCCGCGGACGATATTCCACTTCGATAAGACCTTCGTTCCCAAAGGTGACGCCCTGATCTACTTCCTGGAGCCTGCCGCCGCCGACCTCCATTCGCCGTGCCAAATCGTCGAGCAGGCTTTGGGTCGCCAGAAGGCGATGTCGCTGTTTGATTTCGACGGCAACCGCCTGCGCAGGCTGAGTTACTCCACGCCCGATGACTTCGTGTATGACCGGCCAGTGTGTGCCACCACCACGCGTCTGACCCGGGTCAAGCAGGAGGAGAAAGCCACGGTGGGTTTGAATCTCGCGACTCATCTCTATGAATTCATCCGGGAGATCAGACGCCGCATCGACCAGTACGGCACCTTCTTCGGCCGGATCCAGGACTATCTGGCAAGCGAGAAGAAGCGCCCACCCGGAACTGAAGGATTACATAGAGGAGATGGAAGCGATGGTGACCGACGCCCAGGCAAGATCCAAAACGATCTACGCGACTATCCTGCCCTCCGTCCAAACGAAGACCGACGCCATCAAGAAGCGTCTGCTGGAAGAAACAGGAGATGGGTTTCAGTTTGGGGACTTGGATTGCAGGAACACCGCGGGTTCGCAAGATGATATGTGTCGCCACTGCAATCGATTGGTCGTGCGGTTGGTGCAAACGGCCGCTCTGAAGTGCGGCGATTCCCCTCAGAAGGCCCTGATCGCCAAGCATATTTGGGATGAGTCACGCGCGGTGCTGCGGCAGCCGACGCGTTGGGAATCGCGACGGACCCTGTATTTCTCTGAACCTTGAACCTGGTACACAAGCCAACTTCTTCATCTGAAATGAGAATCGGAGCCTCTATGTCGTTGCCTCACCATGATGCGCGGTACTGCACGTTCCAACGTCCGTATTGTCGGACATCCGCCTTCTGCTGTTCCGCCCTGATTGCGGCGGTTCTAGCCGGAGGCTGCCCTTCGAAAGGGCCTTCACCCACCGCGAGCATGGCCGTCGTGAGAACCTCATGCGGCAGTGACATGATCGCGATTCCCGCAGGCCAATTCACCATGGGGTCGAAAGACGGGCCGGTCGACGCCAAGCCCGAGCACGTGGTCCAAGTGGATGGATTCCTCATGGATCAGCAGGAGATCACGCAGGAGGTCTACGAAGCGGTGACTGGGAGGAATCCTTCGCGGCGCAAGAATCCCAAGAACCCGGTTGAGCAAGTCGCCTGGTCCGCTGCGGCGCTGTTCTGCAACGCCCGGTCGCTGCAGGAGGGACTGACGCCCTGCTATGACGTTAACACGTGGGAGTGCGATTTCTCCGCCACAGGATACAGACTGCCCACCGAGGCCGAGTGGGAGTATGCCTGCCGCGCGGGCAGTACCACTCAGTACTCTTACGGCGACAATCCGGACGAGCTGAAATCCTTCGCATGGTTCGAAGGCAACTCCGAAGAGCATCCTCATCCGGTGGCCCAGCGCAAACCCAATGCGTGGAGTCTCTTCGACATGGCCGGAAACGTGTGGGAATGGTGCAACGACTACTACGGCGCCAAGTACTATCGCGAAAGCCCCGCGGACAACCCCCGCGGGCCGAAACGAGGTGAGAAGCGCGTGTTGAGAGGGGGAGCCTGGTCGGCCAGCCCCGCCAATTGCACTTCCTGGGTGCGGAACTGCGATGAAATGGGTGTGACCGACGTATGCCTGACCGGGGATTCGAACGGCTTCCGGTGTGTACGCAAGAAGGCTGACGAAAAGCTCGGTCGGGTCCGGGGCGAGGATCTGCACTCCATGGGAGATGGCGCCAGCTCATCCACATGTGACGATAGTAGGTCAACAAAGTCCAGGCTCAAGTCAATTCCAGTCATTTCACCACGCCAGGCAATCAGGTATATGTAGATGAATGAGTGTTTGCAGACGCTAGGAGAAGGTGTCCTGGTGAGCCGAGATGGATGGTCCTGTGCGGATTGTCCGCAATTCAGCAGTTGGGGGTCATGAAAGGAGGAAGTTCGTGAAGAAGAAACCGTTGTCTCTCTGGGTGTCCATGCTCATCCTGGCCTTGACCGGCGTGGCTTGGGCAGAGATGGTGGCACATGTCAACTTCAATGGAAGCACCGAAGATGTAACTGGGAAAGGTCACGACGGGACCCCCACCAACCTCACATTCGGGCCGGGAAAGTTTGGATTGGCCATGGTTGACGACGGCACGGGTTACGTCACCTTGGCCCCTGATGCCGGCACGGACATTCAGATCGGCGGCCACGACTGCACGATAGCGGCGTGGATCAATACGACCTCAACGCAGGCCATGACGATCTTGATGAAGACGAATCCTGCGAATGGTGGAACTCACGAAGCGCAAGACCGCACGTTCGGCGTGGGCTACACTGCCGGACACGTGGGCATGGACAATGGCTGGGTCGGTTCTTTCCACGGGACGACCCTGGTCAATGACGGCGTATGGCATCATGTCGCCTGGACGCAGACACAGGCCGCTGCGGGCGCCACTGCAATGTGGACGTTGTATGTAGATGGTCAGTCCGAGGGCACCAATACGGCCATGGTGCCCCAAGCTGATCCGGCCTCGCATCAGATCACCATTGCCAAGGGTTTGAGCAGCACCATCTTCCCGAACACGTGGACCGGCTCCATCGATGACGTTCGGATCTACAACAACGCACTCACTCAGGATGAAATCGCAGCGGTCATGTCAGAGGGCGACGGAGGCTCACCTGGGGCTGCTCGGTACCCCGGTCCCGCCGACATGTCCATCGATGTGCCGGGCGATACGGCTCTGAGTTGGACGGCCGGCCAGTATGCTGCCAGCCACGACGTATACCTTGGCACCGCATTTGATGATGTCAACAACGCCAGCCGGACCGCCCCTCAGGGCGTGTTGGCGAGCCAGGGACAGGCCGCAACGACCTTTGCACCGGCCGGATTCCTGACCTTTGGTCAAACCTACTACTGGCGAGTAGACGAGGTGAACGCTGCCCCGGATTCGAGCATCTACAAAGGGAGTGTCTGGAGTTTCACCGCTGAGCCCTACGGCTATCTGGTGAAGCCCATGAAGGCCACGGCCTCCACCTCCATGGCCGCCACCATGGGACCCGAGAAGACGATCGATGGGTCCGGCCTCGATAGCCTGGATCAGCACGGAATCTCCGCGACCTCCATGTGGACCAGCAAGAAGGGCCAGACGCCCATCTGGATTCAGTATGAGTTCGACAAGGCCTACAAGCTCTACCAGATGTGGGTCTGGAACTCCAACCAGGCGGTCGAGCAGTCCGTGGGCTTTGGCGCACCAGGACGTGACGGTCGAGACCTCTCTGGATGGGACTGCCTGGACTGCCCTGGCCGATGTGCCCAAGTTCAACCAGGCCACGGGCGAGCCGAATTACGTGCACAACACCACCGTGGACTTCGCCGGGGCGCAGGCCAAGTTCGTCAAGCTGACCATCACCAGCAATTGGGCGGACAGCAATAAGCAGGCCAGCCTCTCCGAGGTCAGGTTCTTCTATGTGCCGGTCAAGGCCTTCTCGCCCGGCCCTGCCAACGGGGCTGTAGACGTGGCCGTTGGAACGACCCTGAATTGGCGGCCCGGACGTGAGGCTGCCAGTCACACGCTGTACATCTCCGCGGATGCCGATGCCGCGGCCAACGGGACGGTGGCTCCGAAGACGATGACGGGTCACCGCTACGACGTGACAGGCCTGAATCTCGACTACGGCAAGACTTACTACTGGAGAGTGGATGAGGTCAACGACGCCGCTGCCACGGAGCTCTGGCAGGGTGAGGTCTGGTCCTTCACGACCATTGCCTACGCGGTCGTGGACAACTTCGACGGTTATGACAACGCCTGCAACCGGATCTTCTTCGCCTGGGTCGATGGCTTCGGCTACTCCGCCGCGGCGGATTGCGGCATGGCTGCTGCCAGCGGCAACGGTACCGGCTCGACCGTCGGCAATGCCACCACGCCGTTTGCTGAGAAGACAATCACCCGCAGCGGCTCGTCGATGCCATTCTGGTATGACAACACCAAGAGCCCATTCTATTCAGAGGCGACCCGCACCTGGTCCGCGGGGACCAACTGGACCGGTGGCGGCGTGAACACCCTTGTGGCGTACGTCCGCGGCGATGCACCGGCCTTCTTCGAGACCACGCCCGGTACCCTCGTCATGAATGGTATGGGTACGGACATCTGGGATGCCTCCGATCAGTTCAGGTTCGTCTACAAGACCCTCAAGGGCAATGGGTCGATCGTGGCCAAGGTCGAGTCCGTCAGCAACCCGCACGAGTGGGCCAAGGCGGGCGTGATGATCCGTGAGAGCGTTTCCAGTGGATCCATGCATGCGACCGTTGCGGCCACCCCCACGGCCACCCATGGGGTCTCGCTGCAGTGGCGTAATACACCGGACACGGCGACCAACCTGAACGCGGACGTGGCGGACACGCCCCTGCCGCAGTGGGTCAAGCTGACCAGAAACGGCAGCAGCTTCACGGCCCAGCGGTCGGCGGACGGCAAGACGTGGGTCGATATCACGCCGACCACGGCCTGCACCATCGACATGGCCAGCGACGTGCTGATCGGCCTGGCCGTGAGCAGCCACACGGCGGGCGCTATCGCCAGCGCGAAGTTCTCCAGCGTCTCCACGACAGGAACGGTGTCCGGTTCCTGGACGATGGCCGAGATCGGGGCGACCCAGGCGACGGGCAACGTGCCCGAGACGTTCTACGTGTCAGTGACGGACAAGGCTGGCAAGAGCGCCACCTTCCTCCATCCTGACACGACCGTGATCTGCACTGGCTCGTGGCAGGAGGTTCAGATTCCACTGAGCCAGTTTGCGGGGGTCAACATGGGCACCGTCCAGAAGCTGACCCTTGGTGTGGGTGATCCCACTGCGCCAAAGGCCGGGAACTCTGGCAAGATCTACATCGATGACATCCGTCTGGTTAGAAAGTAGCAGGGGGCGGAACGCACTCGCTGCCTCGTGAGGTGATACTGACAAGCTCCTCCTCAACAGTGGGTATTCTGTCCACGGACCTGGGCCTGTGCCAACGCACAGGCCCCGTCCATTGCGCGACAACTCCACAAGCCGTATCGAGCAGGGACTGACCTCCACGTCAGTCCCTGCTTTCTTTCCACCAAAGTGTGCCTCACCGCCTCAGAGCCCGAAGATCCGGCATCTGAGCCCATGTTACTCCGTGCTGCGAAGGGGCCAGACTAGGGCGCTGTTGGCAACAGTTCGAACTGACCGGTCAGCCGTAGATCCCTTGACGAGGCACCCACCAGCACACGGAACGTTCCTGGCTCAGCGATGAAGTGGCCACTCTTCACGTCGAAAAACGAGAGCCTGTCGTGGTCAATAGGCATTGTCACGATCCGGGACTCGCCTGGAGCCAGAACGACTTTGGCAAACCCCTTCAGCTCCTTGGGCGGCCGCGGAACACTGGCCGTGACGTCACCGACGTAGAGCTGGCAGACCTCCGCTCCGCTACGGTCTCCCATGTTCCGTACAGTAAACGAGATTTCAACGGTCTGTCCGGGTACCAGCGCGGCTGGCACCACCAGATCGGAGTATTCGAAGGTCGTATACGACAGGCCGTGGCCAAAGCAGAACTGCGGCTCGATCTGGTTCTGGTCATAGCCACGGTAGCCCACGAAGACTCCTTCAGTGTAGTAAGTGGCGACGCCATCCGTCGAGCGGTAGTACGGATAGGACGGGTTGTCCTCCCAGCGTTTCTCGAACGTGGCGGGGAGCCTGCCGGAGGGATTCACGTCCCCAAACAGGATCTCGCCCAGCGCGGTTCCGCCTTCCTGTCCGGGATACCAGGCCTGGATCACCGCCGGTACTGCATCCAACCAAAGCCTCATGTCCACGCCGCCACCGGAGTTGATGACCACAATCGTATTGGGGTTGGCTGCCGCGACCGTCTTGATCAGGTCAACCTGGGCGTCCGGGAGGCCGAAGGGCCGGTCCGTACCCTCCTTTTCAGATGATGAGTCAAAGCCCACACACACCACGGCCACGTCTGCCAGCTTGGCCTGACTGGCGGCATCGGAGGTGTACGGGCCCCAGCCAACCTGTGCAATGGCTGGACCTGTGCTGTCGTAGTACTCTACCTTCAGGGTATAGGTCTGGCCGGCCTTAAGGGACTTCTTGGCCTGCAGGACCTTGGCCGTGTGATCAGTCCAGTCTGCCAGCAGTGAACTCCCATTCCAGGTGATCCGGATGCCGTCATCCGAGCGGGCCTGGATGAGGCCCACGCCCGTAGCTGTCGCACGGATGCGACCCGTCCATCGTACGGAGAAGCCATCGCTGGGCATTCCCTCGGCCGGCGATCCGGAGCCCCAGTTGAAGTTGATGTGGCTGTCCACCCGCTTGAGTTGCGGCGTACCCGAGAGTGTCTTGTTTGCGAAGTACTCCGCCTGCAATCCCGGATGGACCAGCCCGTTGGCATCCACGTATTCGAATTCAGAGTTGGCGTACGAGACCCCCGGGACCTGCATCACCTCGACGTCATTGCCTGCAGCCGCGAAGATGCCGTCAAACTGGCTCACGGTATGGAATGGCGTGATGTTGGCACTGCCGCCGCCAGCCGGGACACCCGGGCCGGCGTTGGGGCCCAGAACGACCACAGACCGGACGTGGCTGCGGTCCAGGGGCAGGAGGTGCCCCGTGTTCTTCAGCAAAACCATCGCCTCTCTTGCCATGTCCAGGGCCACTGCTGAGCTGGCTGGGTCGTCCAATGGGATCGAGGGATCGAGCTGGGCATGGTCGAGGAAGCCCATCCGCACGATCGACCGCAGGATCCGCCGCACCTTGTCGTCGATCGTGGCCATGGACACGGTTCCGGCATTCAGCGCAGCCCCAAGCGCCGAAGGGCTGAAGAAGGATCCCGACGGCATTTCCAGGTCCAGTCCCCCATTGGCTGCACCTACAGTACTGTGGGTCGCTCCCCAGTCCGACATGAGGATACCGTCAAAGCCCCAGTCTCCCTTGAGGATGACGTTGTTGAGGAAGATGTTCTCCGTGCAGTAGACGCCGTTGAATGGGTTGTAGGCGTTCATCACGCACCCAACCCCTCCCTCCATGACCGCAACGCGAAAGGCCGGAAGGTAGATCTCCCGGAGGGTCCGCTCATCCATGTTCGAACTGATCCTGTTTCGCTCGTACTCCTGGTTGTTTGCGGCATAGTGCTTGGCCGTCCCGAGTACCCCTCCAGCCTGGAGATCTCGAACCAAGGGCACAACAAGCCCCGAGGCCAGATAGGGATCTTCGCCGAAGTATTCGAAGTTCCTTCCACAAAGGGGCGACCTGTAGATGTTCAGGCCCGGCATCAGGTGGATATGCACACCGCGAGCACGGTCGTCCCGAGCCAGGCTCGCGCCGAAGCGGGCCGCCAGGTCCACGTTCCACGTCGCAGCCAGGGCGATGCCGCCGGGATAAGCCGTCGCGCTGCCCGTGCGTGTCCCGACGGGGCCATCGGACATCAGGAGCGCCGGCACACCCAGACGCGGAATGGCGCGGATATTCATGAAGCCGCTGCCGCCGATGTAGTTCAGCTTCTCCTCCAGCGTCATCTGCGCCAAGAGGCCCTCGACACGATCGTCCAGGGCCGTGCCCTGCGTCAGTCCACAGGCTCCAAGGACCATCATGCCACCCACCGCCAGCCGCAAGAGTCTCGTCTTCAACATAGTCTGCTCCTTTCCATCAACCCGGTTTCATAAGAGTTTTGGTTTCACAACAACTATATGTCATCTTGACAGGGCCTACATTAATATAAGATGAAGATCGCCTCATTTCACAGTCAGCACGAGTGCACCGGTGTAGCTCTGGCCCGGCGTGATGTTCATGCTCGCGACGTTGACGGCCAGGCTGAGGCTCTGGCCAGAGGCAGCCATGACGCTGGAAGTGGAGTCGAGGCTCAGTTGGGTCAGGTAGGAGGTCACGGTCACTGTCCAAGTGGAGCTGGAATTCAGGGTGACAACATGAAGACACCTGTGTGTGTTTTACTCTTCTACCGAGGTCCGGTCTTCACATTGTCTTAAGGTGCCGCTTTCTATTCTATTCTTCGCTATGATGGCATTGGCTCCGTGGAATACTCAACCGGTGTTCTTCAAGAAGAAAGGAAGTCTACTATCATGGTGAACACGGTCACATTGATGGCAGTGGTTGTCATGCCCGTCTTGGCCCAGGCGACGCCCGCCGCACCGTTGTCGTCCATCCAGATCAAAGCCACACCCTCGATGACCCTATTGGCCGGCCAGGAGTTGCAGCTTGCCGCGACAGGAACCTACTCCGACGGCACCACGGCCGATATCACCTCGCAGGTCGCCTGGTCGATTTCTAACAACAAGGCGGCCAAGATTTCCCCCTCTGGGCTGGTCAGTGTTGTCGAATCCGGTGGCGGATTCGGCTTACCGGCTATGCCGGGCCGATCCGGTGGAGCGATGGGGCCTGGCGGTGCTCCTGGATCGGGCGGTCCCGGCATGATGGGGCCGGGTACGCCCCCCGATGGCGGTCGTGGTCCTGGAGGCCCGGGTGGCGCCGGTGGCCCCATGGGTGGTCCGGGCAGCGGAGGGTTACCCGCCGCAGTAACGGTGTCCGTCACGGCGAGTCTCTCCGGTGTGGCCGGTCCGGCACTGTCGCTGACAGTAAAGACCACCGAAGGACCGGCTGTCTATTCACAAAGTGGCGGGACTGCAGCCAAATTGAATCAGACGATCACTACCTCGGACAAGGCCACTTCCGGCGTCAAGGTGACTGACGGAGGAACCTTGACTCTGTCGGATTCCCAGGTGACCACCTCCGGCAATACGACCGGGATGGAGGACTCCAGTTTCTACGGCCTTGACGCGGGTGTACTGGCGATGGGCGGCAGCAGGATCACCATGACCAACGGCAGCATTGCCACGCGAGGGACCGGCGCGAATGGGGCGTTCGCCGTGCGGCGCCGGTTCGGTCGTCGAGTTGTCGAAGGTCAAGATTGACTGCGTGGCTTCGGGAGCGCATGGCGTGGATGCCACGATCGCGGGCACCATCATCTGCACGGACGTGGATATCACCACCGCTGGCAACGGGGCCGCGGCAGCCATCTCGACCGACCGGGGTAGCGGAACGATCGCCTTCACTCGCGGCAGCGCCGCCACGTCCGGCACGCGTTCTCCCGGCATTTACTCGACCGGTTCCATCACGGTCACCGATGCCAAGATCACGGTGACCGCCTCAGAGGCCATCGTGATTGAAGGCAAGAACTCCGTTACGCTGAACAACACGACCCTGTCGTGCCTGAGACAGTGCGGCGCTATGTTGTACCAGAGCTTCTCAGGCGACGCCGGGATCGGGACCAGCATCCTGACCATGACCGGCGGCTCGCTGACCGCGGCTGAGGGCCCGATGTTCCGTGTTACCAATACTGCCGCCGTTATTGAACTCAAGGGCAATGCCAAGCTGAGTGCCGCCTCAGGGGTGCTTGTGGAGGCGGCTGCGAACCGCTGGGGCAATACCGGTTCCAACGGTGGCCGGCTGACCCTCAAGGCGGATGGCGAAACCCTCGTGGGGGATATCACCTGCGACGACATCAGTACAGTCAGCGCATCGCTTCAGAACAAGACAACCCTCAAAGGGGCCATCAATACTCAAGGCAGTGCCAGGGCAATGACGCTGACGCTCGATGCCACCAGTGTCTGGGAGGTCACCGGACTATCCCATCTAACGAGTCTGACGGATCAGGATGCCACCCTTGGCAACATTCACGACAACGGCCACACCATCACCTACGATGCGAAAGCGGATGCCAACCAGTGGCTGGGCGGCAAGACCTATCCCCTGTCCGGCGGCGGGAAACTTGCGAGTCGCTGAGAACGGTCGAATTACAGCTTTGTTCCATCGGGTCAGGTGAAGGCATGAAGAAGAGCATGATATCCCATCACGTGTGTCTTGTTTGTGTCCTACTGCTGGCTGGTGCCATGTCCAACTTCTCGCTCCACGCGCAGGACTCGCCCCCGGGCCCACCGCCCGATGACCCGTTCGGGGGCCCACCTCCCGACAACAACCGCCCCGGCTTTCCAGGCGAGCCTGGCTTCCCAGGCGGACCGGGCGGACCGGGCGGAGCACCGGTCGGCGGCCGGCCGCCTTCCAACAACGCCGGCTTTGAGTTGTCGTTTGTAAGCCCGGTCTTCGGCGACAGCATGGTCCTCCAACGCGGGAAACCCAACACCATTTGGGGGTGGACCAGGCCAGGCCAGGAAGTCCGCGTCACCATCGCGGATTGCACGGCAAAGACGGTGGCCAAGGACGATGGTCGTTGGTCAGTAGTGGTCCAGCCTCCCTCGCCGGGCGGTCCATACACTCTCGTCATCGACGGGCCCCAACACGTCGAAATCCACGACCTGCTGGTCGGAGATGTGTGGCTGTGCGGCGGGCAGTCCAATATGGAGATGGGACTGAGGCGTGCCCGAAATGGGAGCGAGGAAGTCAAGACGGCGGACCACCCCAAAATCCGGTTGTTCATTGTGAAGCAACAGGGTGCTAACACGCCGGCAGCCGTTCCGCAAGGGTCATGGAAGATCTGTTCACCGGAAAACATCGCCGAGGGGAGTTGGGGCGGATTCTCGGCGGTGGGCTACTTCTTTGGACGCCGGTTGCAGCAGGACCTTGATGTACCTATCGGGCTGGTGGAAGATTGCGTCGGCGGCACGCCTGCTGAAGCCTGGACGAGCGCCGAAACACTCCGTTCGCTGGGGCTGAGTGATACTGGAAGCGGGCCAAACACGCCCGCCGTTCTCTACAACGGCATGATTGCTCCCGTCGCACCTTTAGCCATCAGCGGCGCGATTTGGTATCAGGGCGAATCCAATGCTGATCGTGCCGCTCAATATCGCAAGCTCTTGCCGGCGATGATTGCTGACTGGCGGAGAGCCTTCGACCAAGGTGATTTTTCGTTCTATATCGTGAGCCTCCCCGCGTACATGCTGCATAGGGATACTCCAAGCGACGATTCGTGGGCCCAGTTGCGAGCATCGCAGGATTTCGTCGCGAACACCGTCACCAACTCGGGATTGGCGGTGGCCATCGATGTCGGGGACGCAAGGGACGTCCATCCAAAAGACAAGAGGGAAGTCGGTGAACGCCTCGCGCTGGTGGCCCTCGCCAAGCACTACGGTAGAAGCATCCCATATTCCGGCCCGTGCTTGGCTTCCCTGCAGAAGCTTCCGGGCGCCCTGAAACTCTCGTTCACTCACACGGACGGCGGGCTGGTGGTCAAAGGCGACAAGCTGGAAGAATTCTCCGTTTGCGGCGAAGACCGCAAATGGCATTGGGCCGACGCGAAGATCGAAGGCGAGACCGTGGTGGTATCGTCATCCGAGGTGCCCAATCCTATTGCCGCACGCTACGCCTGGCAAGCCAACCCCAAAGCCACGCTCTTCAACGACGCCGGTTTGCCCGCCATCCCCTTTCGCACCGATGACGTCGGCGGTACGAACGACAACAAACCGGGAGGTCGAGAATAAGGACGCAGGCCAAGACTCCGCCCCATGCCACGGCGGGTGCCCGCAGGAAGTACGCACACGCCTACGAAGCAGTCTGGTAGCGGCTCGGCGTCGGATTGGCGCAATAGGGAGATAGTACATGGTGCTGACACCCTGGTAGACGTTCACCGGTGCTTGGGTACACTTAGATTCGAATAAGCAGACAGGTGATCATATGAAGCTCCAATTATCGATTCGTCGAGTCTCCTTCATCCTTTGCATCGTATGTGCGCAGATGCTTTCCATGGGCGGACTGGGCGCCAATGCACGGGCCGCGAATCAGGTGACCGTTGACGGCAACAAGACGGTGGACATGGTGACCACCTACGAAGGCACCGCCACCAGTTTCACCCGCCGCAGCAATGATCCGTTCTGCATCGGTTATTACGTGAAAGATGGCCAGATGGTCGTCAGGAACTCCTTGCTGGCGGATCAGGAGGCCCAGGCGTCCCACTTCGATCTCAATCTCGTTGCGCAGGGCGAGGCGTTCAGCGCGGTAGTCGCCCACGGCAAAGGCACGGATATCACCCTGACCGGCGCCATCACCGCCACGGACAACGGCAACGGCAAGCTGGCCTCCGATTTCTCGGGACTCGGGGCCTTGATCATCGCCCACGACTATGCCAAGGTGAAGGTCAACGCCATGAAGATCGACACCAGGGGTTTCCTTCGCGCGGCCTTCATCGCCAGTCAAAACGGTCAGATCCTCGTCAAGAACACCACAGTCAAGGCCCTGGGCGCCAATCCCCTCACCGAGGCCTTTGAGGGGTACGTCAACAGCGCGAACCAGAACCTCATGCTCTCGCCTCCCTGGGTGCTTGGAATCCAGGGTGGTATTCGGGGCGGTAACATGCTGGGTAACAAGGCCACCCTGTCGGTGATCGACTCCAGCATTACCACCGGCGCATGGGCGGTCCTGTCCACGGATGACTGCACTAACCCCATGATGAACGTGGTGGACACCACCCTGGAGATCTTGCCGGAATCCAAGGGCGGCATGTCCTCGGGCAAATTCCCCTATAGCAGTAAGTACGGCACCGGATACGGCACCTATTTCATCGGCAACGCCGTGCAGAACTTCTACGGCGTGACCTTCAAGGGCCTCACCTATGCCAGCATCTATACCGGCGGAGAAGGCACCTACAGGTCCTCCCAGGGCAGCATCGAACTCAAGGACGCCGAGGGCAACCTCATTGAAACCGTGACCGGTCAAGGCAAGCCCACCACCATCGACGCGGTTTGGGGCTTCATGACCCACGGCTCCGGAACCATCAACGTCCTGGATGGCACGGTGGTCAATGCCGAGGAGGCGGTGGTCCTGCACAAGTCGGGCGGCGTCAGCTTTGTCGCCGACCATGCGACGCTCAATGCCAAGTCCGGCATCCTGCTTCAGATGATCGACAACGACGACCGTACGGTGGGTGGCTCCATGAATGCCTTCAAAACCGAATTCAATGAAAAGGCCGGCTGGCCTTCTGAAAACGGCAGCGTGACCGAACCCGGCGATGCGGGCGCCAGCGGTATGGGTGCACGCATGGGTGGAATGCCCGGAGGACCAGGCGGGCCTGGTGGTGGCCCCGATGGCCAAAGCGGCCCAGGTGGCGGATCAATGGGGCCAGGCGGTGGTCCTGGGGGTCCTGGCGGACCAGGCGGGCCGGGCGGCGGCTCAGACACCCCAGGAGGTGGTCCTGTGAAACTGATCCTGACAAATGGCAACTATAAGGGCGACATGCTAAACGGCAGCGGCTATTATGACCAGAGCGGCAATGCGCTGGAGGTTTTCATAGGCAAGGGCGCGACACTTGACGGCGCTATCTCCTTGACCGAGACCCGGCATATCGATGAAAACGGCAGGCAGAACACCCATTTCACCATCAACGAGTACTACTATCTCGGGCACATGGCAAACAGAAACTACCGGAACAAAACCGCCAAAATCACCGTTGTCCTGAAAGACGGCGGCCGATGGACCGTCACCGGGAGGAGCCTGATCAGCAAGCTCGTTGTCGACAACGGCACTGTCGAAGTAGCCCATGGCGCCAAGGTAGTCATGAAGATCAACGGAAAAGAAACGGCCATCAAGAACGGTGAGACCTACAGCGGGGATATCGTTGTTTCGCCGGTAGAATAGACGCAATGAGAATAGGAGTCCGTAGGGTGTATTTCGCCCTGGCGCCCTCCAACATCTACGAGGCAAGGATGGGATGGTGGCGGGGAAATTCATGTACGGCAAGACAGAGTGCTTCTACATGGACGCCGCCGTGGGCGGTCCGGCCAAGTCACGGTGGGAGAAGAACTTCTGGCAATGGGCGATCGGCCTGAAAGTGCCCGGTGCGGCAGATGCACCGCCTATCGGACAATCAGAGCATCGAGAGCCACCGGTCCAGGGCCACGATTGATAATGTTGATGGCATGTTTGCCAAGAGTCAGACTGGTCACCTCACACACCCCCTTCTGGGCTTGGCGCTCCCCCGCCGTGGATAGATCCGCTGTCACGCGAGTTTCGCCGTCGATCTGAACCTCGATCTTTCCAGCCCCTGCTTCTTTCGGAGCGATGATTGAGACGCTTGTGCCGGCAAACGAGCAACTCCACACATCACCGGGCGTGTCGCTCGTGGTCAGGTCGTTGTTGAATTCGCCGGTACCCAGGTTGCAGCGGCGCACCCATCCGATAGCCGTCACACCCGGGTCGTCGTCGTTGAACCAGCCCTTGTCATGAGTGATACGCAGCACCCGACAGCCTGAGGCCAGCCGCTCATTGGCGATCCCAGCCTGCGGCTTCGGCGCTCCGCCGGGCGTCACCGTCAGGCCCTGATCCTCCTGAACAAACGTCAGCGCAGCATCGGAACCGAGCATCTCGACTTTGGACACTTTGCCGACGGTCGGCCCACCAGTGCGGAGGGCATTGAGAGTGATCGGGCCACCTTGCCAATCCAGGAGCGTGGCATAGACCTTGCCCTGGTTGCGCGTATAGCCAACCGTATTATCGCCGAAGACTTCAAAGGGACGAGATGCGTACACTGCTTCGCCGTTGATCTTCAGCCAGGCGCCGACGTCTTCGCAGATCTGGACGACCTCAGGATCGAGATCGCCCCGACCGTGCTGGGTAATGTTCAGCAGCATGGTTCCGTTGCGGGAGACGTTCTGCATCAACGACCGGATGACGCTCCGGGCATCCATGTATCTCTGCCCCTTGCGGTAGTGCCAGTCGGCGACGGTGGTTTCGGTTTGGAAGGGATACGCCATGATCTGTGATTCGATGATGGCCTCGGTGCTCTTGACCAGGGAACGGTCGACCAAGGGGAGCAGTCCGGGACTGTTTTGGAAGCTGTTGTAGCGCCCGCCCACGCCCTTGAGATTGATTACGACGTCCGTCTTCCCGTTATTCCACTTGAGGGACTTGTTGTAGTAGTTCGCGATCAGAGGCGGAGCGAGAAAACCGAGTCCCATGCGCACGTCCAGATCCATCTGTGAGTCGCCCGCGTGCTCGTCGAAGTAGATCACGTCGGGGTGATACTTGGTGATGGCGTCATCCACCCGCCACATGAACTGGTTGGCAAAGGGCGAGAGCAACGGGTTCTTGTTGTTGTGAACCGGTCCATAAAGGTCCGCCGGGTCCATGCCTTCCCACCACTTTCCCTTGCCGTCCAGGATCGTCAGCAGCGCATCATAGGGCACCCCTTGCTTCGGCCCTTTCTTGTCGCTGGTGTAACGCACCGTCATGAACTGGCCCCAGGTGCGGCCGGGAGAGTGGTGAAACCCGATGCCGAACCGCAGACCACGCTGCCGCGCGACCTTCTCCCACGTGCCGACCACATCCACCTTGGGGCCGACGCGGACCGAGTTCCATGGCTGGTAGGCCGAGTCCCAGCAATCGAAGTTGTCGTGGTGAACGCCCATGGCCATGAAGTAGCGAGCACCCATTTCGACGTACAGATCCATCAACGCGTTGGGATCCCATCGGTCAATCACCCAGTTGTGGCAGATGTCCTTGTAGCCATATTCCGACGGATGGGCGAAGGTCCTGACGTGAGAGGCGTAAACAGGATCATTCTCCATGTACATCTTGCGGGCATACCAGTCGCCCCTCTCAGGCATGGTCTGCGGATCCCAGTGGGCCCACGCGCCGAACTTGGCGTCACGCCACCACTGGGGCGCGGTATAGATCCGGCTCAACGCCTTCCAGTCGGCCGCATAGGGACCGTCAGCCACCTTCAATGGCGGCAGGTTCCAGATGTCGGGCGGCAGCCCCAAATCCCCGTCGCCGACGAGGATCCGATCGACGTTGACCGCGACGTCATCGGCAGCCAGACTGATCATCAGTGCGGCATTGGCAGGAATCGCAACGTCGATGATTGCGTGGAGAAAGGAACCGGTGAGGGCCCCCGAGGAATGAACATTCACCTTGCGTAGCGGCTGGTCGTTGACCGCGACACTGAGGCTGCCCACTTCCATCGATGCATAGCGAATCGCCAGTTTGCCGGCGGCCGGCAAACCCACGAACTTGACGCCTTGGCCGGGCTTGGTTAGACCGACCAGAGTGCCTCCCGAGGCCGCACTATCGCCCAGCTTGGACGCCCCGCCGATGGCTTCGGCCGCTTCCGCCTCGACTGTGCGATCTGCAGCAGCGATGGCCGAAGTGAAAGCGGAGAATAGAAACAGGGATCCGACCAGGTTAGTCCGGATGTGCTGGATGAAGTTGGCCAGCCTGTCAATGATCATTGGCGTCTCCTAGCCCGAGTTTCTCACGAATCCCGTTGAAGCAAGCTCCACTTCCTGCTGCAGGTCTTTGGGCCAGAAAGAGCCTGCCGCAGAAGGAAGGAGCTTTCTGATGACTGCAGAGTGTCAGCCAGCCCATCGTCGTCACGACTCGCGACACGCCCGGCAGCGGGAAGCGGATGCCCTGCTCTTGACCCATCGCTATTCATTGGAGGGCCGTCGTTCGTACCAAAAAGACATCATTTTCCCGGAGATCAAAGACTTGGGAAAACGCCTGGCGAGGACTCACGGTAGTCATCTTCCGTGAAACCGGTGCGCCATCGTTGAGCTTCTGGATTGCATGGACCTGTTGTCTGGTCAGTTGCTCGGGTCGCTTCAGGTCCAGATACGTGGAATAAGGATCGTTCACACGATAGCCCACCTGATAGACTTCGAGCAGATAGTCGCCTTCAGGCATGCCTTTGACTGTGATCTCGACCGTGCCTTTCGGTTTCGCCGGCAGATCGCGGATGTAGTACTGCTGATTGTTGACGCCCTGCTCGTGGGTGTAGGTGAAATCCCAGAACAGAACCTGAACCCCGCCCTGGCCGTCCTTGCACGCCCAGGAGGCCTTGTCCGCATTGGCCAGCTCGGTTTCACCCAGCCTGTTCAGGAGGGCATAGGCGTAGAAGGCGGGCTTCTTGATGCCTTGGGTGTTCAACAAGCCGAATCCCCCATGAAATGGGGTGAACCTCGGCGCAGACTCCTCGAAGATATCCGTGAAGACCCAGTAGGACATGGAATCGGCGGCACCACCCACCTGCTTGATCTTCTGCAGGATATAGGCCGCCTCGTGGTAGCTGTCGTGAATGGGATCCGCGGGCGTGTAGGATGAACTCCATTCCGTGTAGTGCAGTTCCAGATTGGGCATCGACGAGTTCGCAATCTCCTTCCGCGAGTTCAAGACGTCGCCGCTGACGCTCGTCGGATTCTCGTCGAGAACCGTCCCGGAGTTTCCGAACTCATCGAGAAACCCCTGCTTGACGCCATACGAGTGCGTGCTGACGAACTCCAGCGGGAGGTTGTTCTTCTTGCAGAAGTCAATCATCTCGACTTCCCATGCCGCCCCGGCCGTTCCGGGACCACCGACCCGGTACTTGGGGTCTACGCTCTTGATGGCGCTCGCGCTATATCGATAGAGCTTGAAGTACTCCTCTTGCGTTCCTGCCCAGAATCCATCCAGATTGGGCTCGTTCCAGACCTCGAAATACCAGGTCCTGACTTCCTCGGCACCATAGCGTTCGGTGAAATGCTGCACCAAGTGGCGGATCAAGTCCTCCCATTTCTGGTAATCCTTGGGCGGCGTGACATTGCCCCTCCACCAGAAAATGGTCTTCTGTCCGCTGGCCAGGGCCGACGGCATGAATCCCAATTCCACAAAGGGCTTCATGCCGATACTGAGGATGTAATCATACAGGACGTCCACGTATTGGAAGTTGTACTGAGGATTCCCTTTGCGATCCTCCGAGTAGACGCCCATATCATCGGTCAAGAGTCCGTGCATCCGGATGTACTTAAAGTCGCATTCTCTCTTCACGAGGGCCAGTTGCTGCTGCCAATCCGCGCGGAGTCCCTCATTGGCCCGACCTGCGCCGATACAGGCCTTGAACAGGGTATTGAAGGGACCTGTGGTTTGGCTGACATCAAGGCTGATGACCCGCTTCCGCACCTCGGATTGAGCGGGAGCGCTACCCTGAGCCCACGATGCGTTGACGGCCAGACCGGCCACCATGATCAATACCCTGGAAATCGGCTTCATATCCACCTCAGTTCTGAAGTTCAAGAAGAAACCCTATGGTCATCGGCTTTCGCCTCATGCTACCGGATGTGAACTGCCCTACCGGACGGGCCTGGTGATCCAGACGACTGCGCCGCCGCGCGGGCTCATGGCGGCGGTGATCTTGTCGCTGGGCGTGACGGTCCTGCTCTCGCGTTTGAACGCGGCGGGATTGGCGGGATCGTCACCGAAGACCTCGGCCTGCCATGCGCCCCGGCCCAGGAACGACAGATCGATCTGCATCGTGGCGGCCTCGCCGCCATTGAGGACTCCGACGTACCACTCCTGGCCGCGCCGGCGTGCGAAGCCGACCGTCTTGCCGATCTCGCTGCCCGGCAGCACGATCGTCTCATCCCACGTCGCGGGGAGATGGCGCAGCAGGTCCTCGGCGGGGTTTCCGATGAAGTCCCTGTAGTTTCCGGCGAAGTGCAGCAGCGGCGAGGTCATGTCGACGGCTTGGGCCAGCAGATGCGCCCAGGTGTAGCCGATCAGTTCTCGTGGATCGAAGGCGGTCGGGGTGTAATCGGCGGGGCCGGCCAGGAAGCGGGTGAAGAGGACCGTCTCGTCGTGATCGGCTGTCTGCACGCGACGATAGCGCGTCATGTGGTACTCGTGGCCGCGAACGGCCTCTCGCGGTCATCCCGTGCGGCCAGGTGCGGTAGCGGCCGGTCGGCTTGACCGCGCCATGGAAGTTGCAGAGCAGGTGCAATTCGGCGGTGTCCTTGAGCGCACCCTCGTACCAGCGCGTGATCGCGGCAGTGCAGGCGGGAATGAAGTCGATCTTGATGCCGGCGGCCCCGAGGGCGGCGACCTTCTCAAGATAGGCGCGGCGCGCGGTGTCGCTGCGCATTTCCGTGGAGTTCGACCCACACCAGGCAGGCGACGCCCTGGGTCTTGGCGTAGGCGATCACGTCCTTGAGGCACTCCCACTGGTCCTTGCCGTCGGCCCGCCAAGTCCGCCAGCCGTCGTCGATCAGGTAGTACTCGAAACCGAGCTTCTTCGCCGCATCGACCCAGTCTTTCTGGTCGTCCAGCCTGGGGGCGCCGATGGCCCACCACTGCCAGAGAGAGCGGCCGGGCTTGATCCAGTCGGCGGCTTGGTCAGATCGGGAGGCGGCGGAGGACAGAGGTTGGTCACGATGTCGCTGTTGACCAGGGCGTTGAGTCCCTCGGCGATGATGGCGACGCGCCAGGGGGTGACGATCGGGCCCTGCTGGGTCCAGCCTCTGGAGGAAGCGGGGAAGACGGCCTTGAGGAAGGTGCCATCGCGCTCCAGGCCCATGTCCGGGAACGAATCGTTGTTGGCCTCGGTGAGGGCGACGTAGAGATTCTCGCCGACCTTGAAGGTCATCGGCGGCGCCAGAGGCGCGTGCGTCGGGGATGGTTTCGAGTGTTCCGGATTGACAGGGCTTCTCGTAGCTGCCGTCGTACCGGGCCCACCAGGCTTGTGCATTGGGGGCCAGGGCAAACGACGTCGCCTCGCCTGCGATGGTGTGCGACGAAGTGTCGTCGAGGGCAATGCGGGTGCGGACGGCCGCGCCGTCGTCAAAGGCCCGCACCTCCAGCTCGTACTTCATGCCACCGGCGGATTCCACGGGGATCACCACCTCGTTGCAGCGATTGACGGCCACCGAGTGATTGCCCCAGGTGGGGTACTGCTCATCGATGGTGCGGTTCCGCGGCTTGCCGAGCCTGACGGCCTCGCCCAGGTTGCAGTCGTCGACCCTCAAGCCCAGTGGAGCGGCAGCGAGGACGATCTGATCCTGGCGCAGGACGGACCAGGTCAGTCGGCCCAGGGCGTCGCTGCGGATCTCGACCCTGACCGTCCCGCTGGGGCTGGAGACCGTGACTTCATGGGGACCAGCCTCCCGCTGCGTCCGTGATCCGATGGAGCACCCTGTGGCCAGGACCAGTGAGCCGGCGCAGCACGCCCGGGCCACCAAGGCCAGTCGCTTGCTGATGTTCATCGTACTTCTCATACCGGGTTTCCTTTCCTTCCGTCTCAGGACCATCAGTGCAAGGGAGGCGGGGTTTCCTCAATCCTAATGGTGGTTTCAGCGGTCTCCAGGCCTTCGGCCTTCGCCCGCAGGACCAGGTTGCCCGAGCCGCCGCGCCGGCTTTGCAGGATGACCTGGGCGAGACCGTTGAACAGGCTGCGCGTGCTGCCCTTCTCCGGTTCATGGCTGGTCGGATCGCCGTTGCCCAGGCCGATGATCGCACCCGGCCCGCTGATCTCGAATTCGACCGTCAGGTTCGCCGTGGGTACGGGACGTCCATTCCTATCGAGGACTTCAACGGTCACCGGTGAGGCGTCGGCGCCATCGCCGGCCAGCGTCTTGCGGTCGGGCGTGAGACGCAGCGCCACAGGTTCGCCCGTGGTTTCCACGGCGCATCGCGAGACCCCTTGGCCGTTCTTCTTCGCGATCGCTTCGAGCCTGCCCGGCGCATAGGGCACCTCCCACGACACCATCTCGAACGGGATCCACCGGTTTCTCCTCGATGAGCTTCCCGTTGAGTGAAAGCGACACGGTATCGGCATTGGTCAGTGCCATCACCTTGATGGGCTGGCCCTCCTTGCCCGCCCAGTTCCAGTGCGGCACCAGCGTCAGCACCGGCCTGTCGTGTCACCCAGAGGGCCTGCCGGATGTAGAACTCGGTCTTGGGGAAACCGCAGAGATCCATCGCGCCGAAGAAGGAACTCGCTGACGGCCATCCGTAGGGGGTGGGCTCGCCGCGGTAATCGAAGCCCGTCCAGGAGAAGCCGCCGGCGAAGGACGGCTGCCTGGCGATCGCCGCCCACGCATTGCGGGCGCTGCTGAATCGATCCCAGCCCCGGAACACGTCATCATAGGAGGCCACGATGTTCCTGGAAGGGTCGGTGACGTACTCTCCGCGTGTCATGACCTGGGAGGTGTCTTCCGTGCTGACCATCGGCTTGTCCGGATACGCCGCGCGGATCTTGTCGTAATCGTAGGCCTGATAATTGATGCCGACCACGTCCATGCGCCATCGCGGCGTTCTTCGGATTCGCCTTGCCGTCCCGGCCCAACTGACCCTTGTTCTGCGCCGCCGGTGGTGGGCCGGGTCGTATCGAGACGCTTGACCCACGGCGTTCATGGTGCGCGTCATCTCCATGCCTTCCTCGTTGACTTCGAGCGCCTCCTCGTTGAACAGAGACCACAGGATCACGCTGGGGTGGTTCCGGTCGCGGCGCACCAGCCACTCCAGCTGCTTCAGGTATTCCGGCGAGGTGTTGAAGTGGCGGGTCTCGTCCATCACGAGCATGCCCAGGCGATCGCAGACGTCGAGCAGCTCCCTGGACGGAGGATTGTGCGCGGTGCGGTAGGCGTTCGAGCCCATCTCCTTCAACTTGCGGATGCGGAACTCCCAGATCGAATCCGGCACGGCGACGCCGACGCCCGCATGATCCTGGTGATTGCACGTGCCCTGCAGTCTTGAGCGGCTGGTCGTTGAGGAAGAATCCCTCCTTCGCGATCGAATCGAATCGTGCGGAAACCACAGGTCGTATCGACGGAGTCCACCGGTTCGTTGTCGCTCAACACCGTCGTCCGCACCGTATAGAGATTCGGGTGATCCACCGACCAGAGCTGCGGCGAGGCCACTGGAATCGAGATCTTCGCCACGGCTTCACCCTGAGGGACGATGTGCACCGTCGCGGATCGGCCACCTGCGACCCGCCTTCCGGCGGAATCGAAAACGCCGATATCCACCGAGGCCGAGGCCGTGTCGAACCCCGGTGTTGGCCAGCGTCACCTCGACGGGGATCGTCCATTTCCCATCCGCTGCCTTGACGGGATTGGCATAGACGCCATCGGTGACGACGTGCACCGGGTTCCGCTTGACGAGCCAGGTATGGCGGTAGATGCCGCCGCCTTCATACCACCAGCCCTCCATGGCCTCGGCGTCCACCCGCACTGCGATCGTGTTCAGGTCGTTGCCGTATCGCGCCATCGCCGTGACATCAATGATAGATCGACGTGTAGCCACAGAAGTTGTGATGCACCGGCGTCCCGTTGAAATACACGGTGCAGTGTGTCGCCACCCCGTCGAACTGCAATTCGATATTCCTGCCGCGATCGGACGGATCGAGCTTGAACATCCGCCGATACCACGCGATGCCGCGCGGGCGATAGCCTTGCGGCCTTGATCGCCTTCTTATCGAACGGCTGCTCGACCACCCAGTCATGCGGCAGATCGACCTGCTGCCAGCCCGTGTCATCAAACCCACGGGCCGCCGCGCCCCAGGCATGCCCCGCCTTTGCGCCGCTGTGCGTGATATCCGCACCGTATAGCCGTATGCCCTGGCCGCCGGGAAACGCAGTGAGCGGAAGATCCCCGAGGTGGAAACGCCAGCCCTGGTCCAGGGAGAGGACCTCCCGGGAAGTCTGTGGGAGACTGACGTCCGCGGATTGGTCAAAGGCAACCGAGGAGCCAAAACCGATCAAGAAGGCAACCAAACTGACCATAGTGGGAAGACTCCTGAGAACAGCATACTCACTCGACGCCGACCTCCACGGATGCATGCTGCTGAAGGCGCCATAGACCCAGCGTAATCCTGGTCCCTTTGGGGGCATCGCCGAAGGTCTTGAAGAGCTCGTCTACGCCGCGGATCTCCCGATCCAGGCATCTCAGGATCACGTCCCCTTCCTGGAGCCCGGCCTTGTCAGCGGCGCTGCCAGCCGGAACCTGTACCAGGACGACTCCGATCTCGCCAGCCAGACCATGGGCCGAGACCTCACCCTGGCCGACGACGTTCTTGACCCTGGCGCCCAGGAAGTCGCGTACAGCGGGGTCGCGAGAGATAGGGTTCGCTGATGGCGAAGGCCTGGCGGTGGACGCAAAGGGGGTACGGGCCAGGGCCCTAAGTCTTGGGTCCGTGACGCCGAACTGATCCATGCGGAAGTTCTTGAAGCCCAGGGCCAGGGCGGGTGAACCGTCCTTCACGCGGTAGTCGCCCCTGGCCGGATCGACAAAGAGGACATCCGCGAGGATCGAGTGCTCATCACGGCCGCTGTCTCGTTGAAGGCTGGTGGCGGGTGCAGGAGCAGTCTGGCCGGGCGTCTGGAGGATGTTGTTGTCGAAGAACTCGCCCCAGGGCTCATGCGGCATGTTGATCGGCTTGTAGACGGTCGAGACGATGTTGTTGCGAAAGAGGTCATGGCTGTTGTTGTACCAGACGTGGGGGTGAAAGGAACCCTCTCGCTCACCCAGGAGGACATTGTTCTCCACCACCCGGTGGTAGCCTTCACGGTTCTTGAGGCCGCCCTGGAGGAGGAGATTGTTGAGGATGCGGTAGTTGGAGGAGCCGTCGTCCAGGTCGATATCCCAACCGTGGTCGCATCGCCAGCGGGAATGGGCGATCGTGATGGGCATGATGACGTCCAGCAGCGCCAGGTCCGGGTTGGCGGCAACGCGATGGCTGGTGGCGGTGGTGGACGGCAGCCAGAAGCGGTCACGGCCCCAGGAATTGAAGCTCCCATGGTCGCCGGTCTCCTTGACCGTATCGAAGACGTCGCAGTACTCGATGGTGTGGCCGCCCCAGCAACCGTCGCAGATATTGATGCCTGCGCGCGGGACGTCATAGATGGAGCAGTGACGCACGGTGATGGACATGGCCATGGAGATCTGGATTGGAGCCGTTTGCTTTTCAAACCGGCCGGTCCTGTAGATCAGGCAGTCCTCCACCAGGCAGTCGGCGGGGTAGTCGTCGGTCTTCGGGCCTGGTATGCGGTCGATCTTCTCCACGGGCTGGGTCTGGCCGTACTCGAACAAGGGACTGCGAACGGCATCGGGGCTGCCGACAAAGGCGACGCCGCTTGCTCCGGCGTCCGAGATGAGGGAGTCCTTCACTGTGATGCGGCGGTTGTACTTGTTCACAAACACGGCGTTGCCGCCTACCTGGTCGATGGTCGCGTCCTGGATCGTGCAGTCCTCCGCGCCGTTGAAGAAGAGGGCCCCGCCACGGTAGGTGGTCCAGTCACTGCGCAGGAGGGGCTCCTTGTTGTCCATGAAGGTGCGAGCGGCCTGCCGGAATGTGATTCCTTGCAGAATGATGAATCGCACGGGTTCCTTCTGTGTGCCGCGGAACTCGATCAGGTGGCGGAGGCGCACGGTCTCGATCAAGGCGGTATCGAGCCTCACGCCACCCGGGGGATAGAAATGGAGTATCGAGGTCTTGGTGTCAAGGAACCACTCGCCCGGGGCGTCCAGTTCCTCGAAGAGGTTCTCGACAAAGCGGAATCGGCGGTGGGGTTGACTCTGGCGGTTGTTCTGCCACCCACCGACATAGGTCAGATTGCCCTGGCTGTCTTTGCCGGTGATGAGGTAGTGCATGTCGCCCCAGAGGGCGGCGTGCATGGCATGCATGAAGCCGCCGTTGGGGTCCGCCCAGCGCACGGCACGGGAGGCGCTGAAGGCGTCGGCCGCGGTCCCGTTGAACTGCGCCGCATTGGGGTCGAAGTTGGGATAGCGGGCCATGATCTGGCGCCGGCCATTGACAAAGAGCTGATCCGCCGTCGTGCCCGCCGTAACGGTCGCCTGCAGGAGGCCGTCCTTGTAGGGAGACCAGGTGACCTGAAGCCTCTGGCCGCCGCAGACAACGGGGCTTTGGCCGGGCAGAGCAGCGTAGGTGACAGGGGCGTCCTTGGTGCCGGAGTCAGAGGCCTGGAAGACCAGCGTGTCCGGCAGATAGTATGTCCCGCCGGCCAGGAAGACCGCAGTAGGCCGCGAGCGGTCGGGCCGCTGTGCGACGGCCCGCCTCGCGCGGTCCAGGGAGGCAAAGGGGTGGTCCCGATCGCCCGGATTGGAGTCGCTGCCGTTGGGCGAGACGTAGAACTCGATGGCCGCCTTGCTGGAAATGCGTTCGCCATCCACAGCCGCAGAGGCTCCCGCATGCAGAAAGACTGCGGCGACACTGGCCGCCCATATGGCCCCACGGCTGATCATCTGGTTATGATATCCACTTCCGCATAACCGACGTTGCTGTTGTTCTCGGTGTTCCTCGAAGCGCGCAGCTTGATGTACCGGGCCTTCTCCGGAGCAAACGTCTTGGTTTGCCAGAGCGGATTATTCCTGATGTTGGAGAACTCGCCTTGATTGACCAGTTTCCATTCCACATTGTCCATCGAAACGTAGAAGTGATAATCCGTAATGATGCCGGGTCCCCACAAACCCTGATCCGGGAAGTACCTGAAGCCGCATAGGTCTTGTTCCTTGCCCAGATCAATGACCAAATCGACAGGCAGTCTGCTGCTTCTGGGTTGATGCCATGCCGTGGATGGGTTCCCGTCCAGGATGGCATATGCCTCTTGATCAGTAATCCCTACGATCTTCCAGTCCGTCCTGGGCAGGTCGAATTGCTCGCGACAGACGGGGCTGCTCTTACCCGAAGCGGGTTCGCAGGCAATGGCACTGACCTGGACTCTTCCTTCGGTATGAAGAGGACCGGTGTATCTTTGCGAATCCCCGCGTGGGGACGCTGCCGTCCAGGGTGTAGTAAACCGCCGATTCCCTATCCGCCGGCGTGATGATGATGTCACCGGCTTGGTTTCTGATGATGGCCGGAGGCATCAGAATCTGTGGGGCATGGTACACTCCAATAGTGGAGATCACAGGACAGCTTTTCGAATCGGTGATGTTGAAACGAACCTGTGTGGCCTCGACCGTGGGGAAGCGAAGAATACGCCTGTATCCGACGGTGGTTGCCTTGGCGAGTTCTTTCCATTGTCCGTCCACCAGGGCTTCCACCGTGAAAGCTTTCACGCGTTGTCCCAGACGAACGTATTCCTGTGCCAGGAAACGATTGAACGTGGTGAGTTTGCCGAAATCCAGGGTCAATGACGCGGTTGTGACGCGTCATCCGTAGCCCAATAGGTATCCTTGTCGCCGTCTATGGCCTTGGCGGCCCCGAATGTGTCTGCATGGCCGCGAACGTTCGTCGCCTGGGCTTTGGCGTTCCTGGCAAGATCCACGGCGAAGGCTTCCTTCACGGCGCGGGCCAGATCCAGCGCGGCCTTCTCGTCGTTCTTGTGGATCAAGCCGTTGGGCATGATGGGGAAGTTGAGAAGCAAGGTGGCGTTGCGCCCGATGGAGTTGTAGTAGGTATCCATCAAATGAGGCAGCGTCTTAACCTTGGCATCTTCACCCGGGTGGTAGAACCACTCCGGTCGGATGGACGTATTGACTTCGCCCGGCACCCATGAATCCCCGTTCTCCACGCCGTAGTGCAACATGTTGTAGGGTACGGCGCCTGTGGCATTGAGCAGACTCCAGTTGGTTTCGCCAATGAAGCCCGCTTCGGTCCCAACCCAGCGGAGATCGCCCCTGTCGCCCCCATCGTTCCATATCACGATGTCGGGTTGCAGCTTGCGGATCAGCTTGTAGGTATTGCTCCAGTCGTAATAGGTGGTACGGTCGATCTTGCGGTTCTCATTGGCGCCGCCATAGTAGCCGGTCCCGCCATTGGCCCCGTCAAACCATACCTCGAAGATGGGTCCGTAGTGGGTGAGCAATTCGGTCAGTTGATTGCGGAAGTAAGTGATGTATTCGGGCCTGCCGTATTCCGGCGTGGTTCCGGTCCCAGGGGGACAAGTAGATCCCCAATTTCAGGCCGTACTCCTTGCAGGCATCGGCCAGCTCACGAACCACGTCTCCCTTGCCGTTCCGCCAGGGAGCATTCTTAACCGAATACTCCGTGTACTGGGAGGGCCAGAGGCAGAAACCACAGTGGTGCTTGGCCGTCACAATGATGCCCTTCATGCCGGCTTCTTTGCAGACACGGGCCCACTGTCGGCAATCCAATTCGGTAGGATTGAACAGGTTGACATCTTCGTTTCCATTGCCCCACGACTGATCCGTATAGGTATTCAAGCGAGAAATGAACGAAGGCGTAGTACTCCATCTCCTGCCATCGCATCTGATTCTCCGACGGAACAGGACCACAAGGGGCCGGTGCTTCTGTCTGCGCCGAGCCCAAGCCCACTAGACCACAGACAGAAAGGATGATTCCGCACAAGAAAGGTCTGGCCATGCTGTCTCCTTTATTTGACTTCAGTGGGTCATTCCGCCCGATCAAAGTACGACCATGTACCGTTTGTCATAGATCTTGTACAAGGGCTCGAACGTCAGCTCGCCGGCCGTGGCGTTCTCGGGCCACTGAAAGGCCTCTGCCGACGCGGTGAACGCATTGGCCTGTCCCGCGACCGGTTTCATCCCGTTCAAGAAGGCCCCGAACTCACCCTTGATCTTGGGGAACTGCGCCTGAGTCGTGTCCGGTGCCCCACGTCCCCCGCGCCGCGGCGGGGACCTGTGGAACCACCGTCGTCGGCACAATCGCAGCCAGCACGACCGGCCCGTTCATCACGGCCCGCCGGTTCGGATTGTCCTGGAATCCCTCCGTATGCAGTTGGAACGGCATCTGCACCTCCACCACGTCCCCCGCCTTCCACGTCCGCTGGATGACCGCATAGCTCCCGGCCTTCGTCTCCGGCACGGCCTGGCCATTCACCTTCACCACGAATCCCTTTTCCGCCCACGCCGGGTGACGCAACTGCATCGTCCACTCTCCGGCCGGCGCTGCCGTCACGGTGAGCCTCGTGGACGACTCGTCCGGGTAGTTCGTCTCCTGCCGCAGCTTCACCCCGGCTTCCCGCCAGTTCAGCTCCGACGCCATGAACTGGTCGACCATACAGCGTCTTGGCCCCATCATGAAAATAGATGCTATCCCCGTACTTGGCGTGGTTCTCGATTCCCGATCCCGCGCAGCACACAAACGAATTGGCCCCTCGATAGTCCTTCGTCGACCCCGACCGCAGGCGATAGTAATACGTCATGCGCCCGCCGTCTTCCGGATGCTGCGATCCGAGGATCTGGTTGAACAGGCCCCGCTCATAGAAGTCGGCGTACTCCGCCTTGGGCTCCCACGCGTGCAGATGCCGCGTCAGCCTCAACATGTTGTACGTGTTGCACGTCTCGGTCGTGTTCTGTCCCAGGGCCGTCGACAGCCGCGCCTTGGGCGAGAACTGCTCGCCGTCCGAGTTGCCGCCGATCACGTAGGACCGCTCATGCACAACGAAGTTCCAGAAATTCGTCGGCGGCCTTCTTCATGTCCTCCTTGCCCGTCAACTCGTACTGCCGCGCCGCCCCGATGAACTTCGGGAACTGCGTGTTCGCATGATTGCCGTCCAGGTTGTCCACGCCCTTGGCCAGCGAATCGATGAACCGCAGATGGTTGAACCGCACCGAGATCGCCAGGTACTTCTCCTCCCCGGTAAACGCATAGAGATTCGCCAGTGCCTCGTTCATTCCGCCATGCTCCTCCCCCAGCATGTTCTGCATCTGCGCATCGGTCAGCTTGCTGTTCCGCGCGATGGCCCAGTCCCCCATCTTCTTGCACACTTCCAGCGCCTGCGGCTCGTCGCAATAGTCGTACACGTCCAGCAGTCCGGCATAGATCTTGTGCAGCGTGTAGTACGGCGCCCACACGCGCTGCCGCGCCTCCACGCGGTCGATGAACGTCTCGGGCCAGGCGGCCAGGAACCCGCTGGTCCCCAGCTTCGCCTGCACCTCCGCCAGCCCCTTGACCACCTTCAGGGCATTGTCCTTGTAACGCGCATCCCCGGTGCTGGCATACATCATCGCGCAGGCCGACATATAGTGGCCGATGAAATGCCCGCGCAGTTCTCCACTGGGCGCCTCCCATCCGGCCAGCGGTCTGGCCTCCGAAGGGATCCCCGCATTGAGCCGAAACGTATGCAGCAGCCGGTCCGGATCCAGCGACAGAAGGTACTTGCCGTCCAGTTCCTGCGCATGCTTGAACGCCCCTTCCAGTATCCGCACGTCCCGCAGGTCAAATGCCCGCACCTGGAAGGTCACCGCCGGTTTCACCTTGTCCTTGGAATACCCATCCGCCAGTGCATCGCCACGCGCTGCCGTCCCGCCGACTGCCATCACCACCGCCACCGTGAGAATCGTCGCTACTACTCGCTTCATCATGAATCGTATCTCCAAGTAAGGGTTCGTCAAGAGCGACTGTCCTTCGTTGGCAAGACTGACGCAGCTATGTCTTCGTTCACTGCCATTCATTCCGCCGCATCCAGGTTGGCGTTCAGACGCAGCGTCTGGCCGGCCTTGATCGAGACTTCCGCCGTCTTGGCGCCGTAGCGCACCTTGACGGTGGCCGGTGCGGCGTTGTGGATCGTGGCGGACTCGCAGCTTGCCGTCCTTCCACTGCATCGTCACCTCGGAACCGCCGCGAGCGCGGAGGCCGCTGACGGAGCCGTCGCCCCAACTCGGAGGCAGGGCCGGCAGCAGGCTGATTTCGCCGGCGTGGCTCTGCAGCAGGGCTTCGGCAACGGCGGCGGTCAGGCCGAAGTTGGCGTCGGACTGGTTGGAGCCGCGGTTGTGCAGGTTGTCGGCGAGGGAATTGCGCACGCAGAGCCCGCATCCATTGCTCCACCTTCTCGCCGCGTTCCAGGCGGGCCCACACGCTGGTGTCCCACGCCGTGATCCAGCCGCCGCGGGCCTGGCGCGTCTCCATCCATTTGTTGATGGCGCCGGCCAGTTCCGGATTGCCGCGCAGGGTGATGGTACTGCCGGGGAAGAACGGGAAGTTGGGCGAGACGTTGTGGCCCTCGTTGCCGCCCGTCCAGTCCTCGATCCACTCCTGCAGGTGGCCGCGGCTGTTGATCCGGTAAGGCGGCAGCCTCTTGAGAGCGGCGGCAAGCTTGGCCCGGAAATCCTCATCCACGCTCAGAATCTTCCCGGCCTCGATGCAGTGCGAGAACAACTCGCGGATGAGGGCGATGTCCATGGTCGGCCCCGGCGACAAGGACGCGGTGTTGCCCGTCCTTGTCGCGATAGCCGTGCTCGGGGGACATGGAGAACGGCGTGACCAGCCAGTGGTGTTTCGGATCCTCCACCAGCAGTTCCAGCAGGAACTGGGCGGACCCGCGCATGAGGGGGTAGTACTCCCGAAGGAACTTCTCGTCGCCGCTGAAGGCGTAGTGTTCCCACAGGTGCTGGCACAGCCACGCGCCGCCGACCGGCCACATGCCGTACTTGGCGGCGTCAACCGGCGCCGTGCCGCGCCAGAGATCGGTGTTGTGGTGGAGCACCCAGCCGCCGCAGTTGTAGTAGGTCTTGGCGGTCCTGGCGCCGGTCTCGGAGAGGTCCTTGATCAGGTCGAACAGGGGCTGGTGGCATTCGGCCAGATTGCAGACCTCCGCGGGCCAGTAGTTCATCTCGACGTTGATGTTGATGGTGTACTTGCTGCCCCAGGGCGGCAGGACGGCCTCATTCCAGATGCCCTGGAGATTGGCCGCCTGGCCGCCGGCGCGGCTGCTGGAGGCCAGGATATACCGGCCGAACTGGAAGCAGAGCGCTTCGAGATTCGAGATCGATTCCGCCCTCGCGCACGGCCTGGAGTCGCTCGTCGGTGGGCTTGTCGCTCTGCGGCGGCGTCGCCGAGGTTCAGGTGCACCCGGCCCATCAGGCCGCGGAAATCGTCCACATGCCGGCGGTAGAGGGTGGCGTAGTCCTTGCCGGCGACGGCATCCAGGACCTTCTTGCACCGGGCCGCGGGATCGCCGCTGATGTCGTGGTAGTTCACGAAGCTGGTGGCCACCGCCAGGACCAGGGTGACGGCGTCGGCGTTGCGGATGTTGAGCGTGGAGCCGGCGGCTTCGGACCGGCCGCCTTCGAGACGGGCGGCCAGCGCCGCCTCGTAGCGCAGGCCCTTGCCTTCGGTCCGCGCAATCAGGCCGTCCATACCCGTAGCCGGGGCTGAGAACGGACCTTTCCAGGTTCCGTCCATCACCAGCCGGCCGGGATCGGCGACGCTCGTCTCCAGATACGGACCGCGGAACTGGGCCCCGACGGAAACGCGGCCGGGCTTATCGGCGCTGATGCGCACGACCAGAACGCGGTCGGGCCAGGAGACGAAGGCCTGGCGCGTGATGACCGCGTCGCCCTGGCGGTAGCTGACCTTGGCGACGCCGGTCTCCATGTCCAGCTCGCGGCGATAGTCGGTGACGTTGGCGTCCGCGAAGGACAGAAGCAGGTCGCCGATCGGCTGGTAGGCCTCCTGCGACTTGGGGATGCCATAGAAGTGCTCGTTGGCCAGCTTCTCGGCTTCCTGGAACTTGTCCGCGAAGACCAGATCGCGAATCTGGGCGAAGTACTTGAAGGCGTCGGGATCGTCGTAGTTGTGCGGACGCCCGGACCAGAAGGACGACTCGTTGAGCGCGATCCGCTCCTGCGGGACGCCGCCGAAGACCATGGCCCCGATCATGCCGTTGCCCAGGGGCATTGCCTGGAGCCAGTGCGGTGGCCGGCTGGCGGTACCACAGCACCATGCTTTGCGATGTCGGCGAGCACTCGGCGACATGCGTAAGGCAAGTCGCAATGAAACACCATGCCCAGAAAGCCGGAACGCGCCGCCAGCGAATCAGGTTGCGCATCAGAGTATCTCCTTTCCTTGCCGCGACAATGCGTCAAGCCCTCATTCGATCTTGAATACAATGGACGTCGCGAACGGCATTTCCGCCGGACAGGTGATCGCGAGACCGTCGGCTTCCTGCTTCCATTGCAGCTCGCCGTCGTGGCCGAGCAGCTTCACCGATTTGACCGGCCGGCCAAGGTATTTCGCATCCGTGCCGAGCGACTTGATTTTCAACTGCGTTCCGGGCGCGGGCACGGTCATGCAAAATGCGTAGAGCGCGCCGTTCTTGCCGATCGTGAAACGAAAGTCCTGCGGGCCGAATTTGAAGTTCGCGTGGCGACGTTCCAGTTTTCCGCCAGGAAGCATCTTCAATTTGCCGTTCACCATGTTCCCCCTCGCCGGGAATCGTCCACGCGCGGCTGCCGTAAACCGCTTCACCGTTTCGACGCATCCAGACGCCGACTTCCTTCAACATCTTCTGGCTGCCTTCATCCAGCGAGCCGTCCGGCAGAATCGCAATGCACACCGCCGCGTTGCCGTCGCGTGCGATGGCTTCGATGACGTAACGGATCATCATGCCCGAATCGTAGGTGAAGCCCGGCGCGTAAAACCAATCGCCCACCGGCGCTTCCCCGATCCACGGCTGGTCGGTCTTGATGTTGGCCGGAATGCCGAATTCCTCGGTGGTCACCGTGCCGTTGGTCTTCTTGCGGAACTTCACGATGCTGAAGGTGTCCACCTTGCCGCGCCGCTGGAGCGCGCGGTTGTAGAAATCGGCGATGACGCGCTGGCATGGCGTCGGCCTTGATGCCCGTGCCGGTGCCGTTGCCGGTGAACGGCTGCTGGACCGTGCCGTCGGTGTAGATGAAGTCGGGATCGTATTGGTCCACCACATCCATCATCCGCAGCGCCCACTGCGTGGCATACCACTTGGCGTAAGGCAGGTGATTCGTGAAGATGCCCGCCGGCGGCGGCGACCAATCCGTAGTAGGCGGCCTTGGTCACGCCCTTGTATTCGCGCAGGTTGATGCCGTAGAGCAGGCGCGGATCGAGTCCTTCCCACCATTTGCCCTTGCCGTCGGCAAGCGTGAGATTGCCGTCGTAAGGAACACCTTTCTTGTCGCCTTCATTGTCACTGCCAAACGCCGTCTGCCACCACCACCAGGTGTATTCGTGATGGAACGTGATGCCAAAACGCATGCCGTCCGCGCGACACGCCTTGGCCCATTCGCCGAGCAGATCGCGCTTCGGTCCGAGGTTGACGGAATTCCACGGCTGATAGTGCGAGTTCCACAAATCGAAGTTGTCGTGATGCACGCCCTGGATCATCAGGAAGCGCGCGCCGGCATCCTGATAGATCTTCGTGAGCGCGGCGGGATCGAGCTTGGTCGGATTCCAATCGCGCAGGACTTCCTTGTAGCCGACCTCGGACGGATGACCGTATTTCTTGAGATGATTCCTGATAGGCGCTCGTGCCGGGCGTATAGAGCCTGCGCGCATACCAGTCGCCGCTCTCGCCGGCGGACTGCGGGCCGAAGTGAACCCAGATGCCGAACTTCGCCTCGCGCAGCCACGCCGGTTCGCCGGGATAATTCTTCTCGATGGATTCCCACGTCGGCTCGAACGGCCCGGGCGCCACCGGGATATCCAGCTTCATTTCGGGGAACGATTTCACGTCGCCCATCGGCACGCTGTCCTGTGCCTGCGGCGTCGGAACCGCGGGGATCGGCGCCAGCGGAGCGCGGTCGGCGGTATGCATGGTCTGAACGATCGGGTTCTGGGCCGGACAGTGCTGCGTAAGCCAGAGCGATGCCGTCAGGATCACCACTGGACCATAGAATTTCGTCATTGTGTCCTTTCTCTATCGTCTGAATTCAGGCCGCATCCACTCAGTCCGAGAGACCGCTCTATCGGGAGGCGCCCTTCGTGATCCGGACCACGGCGCCGCCACGCGGGCTCATGGCGGTCGCAAGCTGGTCACTGGCGGTGAGCGGCACACTCGCCGATTCCAGGCCCGGTGACGTTGCGGTCAGGGCAATAGGGCCGGGCTCGGAGGCAGACTGAACAAGGACTTGTGCCAGGCCGTTGAACACGGAACGACTGCTGGCCTTGTCGGGTTCATGGCTGCTGGGATCGCCGTTGCCGACGCCGAGGATCTTGGCCGGACCGGTCACCGTGAAGGTGACTCTTGTTGTCCGCGACCGGAACGACGCGGCCTTGCGCATCGACCACCGCGACATTCACCACAGCGAGATCCGCGTTGTCTGCGGTCAGCGTGGAGCGGTCGGGAGTCAGACGCAGGGCCGCGGGACCAGCCGTGGTTTCCACCACGGCCTCGACGGGTCGCCCCTTGTGCACGCCTTTGGCCACAGTCTGCCGGGGGCGTATTTGACCTTCCATTCGAGATGATGGTACTGGCGTCACGGTCTGCCTGCCTTGCGAGACGCCGTTGAGGAAAAGCTCCACTTCCTGGCAGTTGCTGTGCACCCACACAGGGATCTCCTGGCCCTTCCTTGCCCGGCCAGTTCCAGTGCGGGAAGAGATGCAGTACCGGCTCGTCCGTCCACCAGGCCTTGTAGTAGTAGTAGCTGTCCTTGGGAAACCCGCAGATGTCCATGAAGCCATAGTGCAATTGATGACCGGCCACTCGAAGGGCCGCGGCTCGCCCTTGTAGTCAAAACCGCTCCACACGAAGCCCCCTGCCATGAACTCCTTGGTCGCGACAGGCGGCCAGGCGTTCTCCACGGTCTGTCCTCCCGGCCCGGCGTTGATGCTGTAGGCGGAGACATAGCCGCGGTTCCGGTCGCCCCAGTAGTTGTCCCAATGCTCGGTCCCGTAGAAGCCGCGCGTGCCGATCTCGCTGGCGATCTCGCTGGCGAGGATCGGGACGCGGGGCACTGGGCATGAACGCGTTCCATACACATCGGGGTGGTAATTGACGCCGATCACGTCCAGCACACCGAGGAAGCCCTCCGGGTTGGTGAAGCCACCGTTCATCGCCGCGGTGACCAGGCGCGTCGGGTCGAGTTCGCGGACGCGCTGCTTCATGGCCCTCGCCATGGCCGCAGCCTCCGGCGAACCCTGGATCCATTGCTCATTGCACAGCGACCAGAGAATGATGCTCGGATGATTGCGGTCGCGCATCACCAGGGCGGTCAAATCGCGATGTTCTACGGCGGGCGTGTTCTTCGGCGTCTGATCCGCGTAGGTGTCGCCGAGATGACGGTTCTCGGCAATCACCAGAAAGCCCATGCGGTCACAGGCATCGAGCAGGACGGGCGCGACCGGATTGTGGGAAAGGCGGATGGCATTGCAGCCCATCTCCTTCAACCGTTCGAGCCGCCATTCAAAGAGCCGGTCTGGCACCGCAACCCCGACGCCGGCGTGGTCCTGGTGCATGTTGACGCCCTGAAGCTTGACGTGTTTGCCGTTCAGAAAGAAGCCGTGGTCGGCGTCGAAACGAATGTGACGCACGCCGAAGTTCGTCGTCAACCGATCGACGACCTCACCGGACACGCTGATCGTGCTGCGCAGTTGATAGAGGTAAGGGCTCTTCAGCGACCACAGGCTCGCCTTGGCCAATGGAATCTGCTGCGTCGACTTCTCGAACTCGGCCCCGACAGGAAGCGCCTGGGCCGTTGATTCGGCGGCGACCACCCGGCCGTGGATATCAAGGATTTCGCTGCGAACGGTCGCCGTGACAGCAGTGCGGCCGGCGTTGGTGACGTCCGTGTTCACGGAGACCATCGCATCCTCTTGAATGCCCTCACCCGGATCGGCCACCGCCGGCGCCACGAAGACCCCATCCGGTGAGATGTGGACCGGATCAACCATCACCAGTCTTACATGACGATAGATGCCACCGCCCTCGTACCACCAGCCGTCGTAACGTGGATCAACCTTCACCGCCAGGGTGTTGCTGCCGCCGCAGACCGCGGCATCCGTGATGTCGAAACGCGAACGGGTATAACCGCTGTATTGGCTGCCGATGTCCCGACCGTTGAGCCAGTAGCGGCTGTTGCTGAAGACGCCGTCGAACTCCACCCACAGTCGCTTGCCCTTTGCGCTCGCCGGGATGAAGATCGTTTTGCGATACATTGCGGGCTGCACCGGCAGGAAACCGTGGAGAGAGTACCAACTGGTGTCCATACCTGGATAGACGAAAGGATTCTTCGGATCAAAGGCACCCTCAACAACATAGTCGTGCGGCACATCCACACGTCGCCAGTCGCGGTCGTCATAGCCCGGAGCGATGGGCGTCGATTATCGTCGCCGAGATGGAATCGCCAGCCCTGGTCCAGTGAGAATATCCTGCGAGGTGAACTGGCGTCGTGCGAGACACAGCCCGCCCCGAGAGAGCACATCGCAAATAGGCCGCATGTAGCGACGAACAACCGAATTCTGGATGTCTTCATGGTTACCGCACTCGCAGTCCTCGTTGATGTCCACGGCTCGCCACCTTCCCCGTCGCTTCATGCTTCAGGCTCCTTGCTCTTGGGCCTCACTTCGCGGTGATCGTCATCGGCAACTTCAGTCGGATGTCGTCCGACGCCGCGCCGATGAGGATCTCATAGTCTCCCGGTTCGACCACATACTGCTTCTTCTCGGTGTCCCAGTAGCGCAGGCGCTCGGCCGGAACCTCAATCGTGACCTTCTTGGATTCGCCTCGCTTCAGATGCACCCGCGATGAAGCCGCACAACGCGAGCTTCGGCTGGGGGACACTTGGAATTGACGTGGCGGTAAGTAGACCTGCGCCACATCGTCGCCGTCGCGTTTGCCGGAGTTCTTCAGCGGTGAACGTCACCTTGGCCGTGCCATTGGCGGCGATCTTCTTCGATGCCAGCTTGCCGCTCCTGTAATCGAACTTGGTGTAGCTCAGGCCGTGGCCGAACGCAAACAACGGCTTGCCGCTGAAGTAGCGGTAGGTGCGATTGCTCATCGAGTAATCCGTGAAAGCCGGCAGGTCCGCCGTGGCTCGGTAGAAGGTCACCGGCAGATGGCCGGATGGGTTGACTTCGCCGAACAGCACTTCGGCCACGGCACGTCCGCCTTCCTGGCCGGGATACCAGGCCTGCAGAATCGCCGGCAGGTTCTCGACTTCCCAGAGCAGGGCCACCGCCGAACCGCTGCAATTGACCATGACCATCGGCTTGCCGGTGGCATGGAGCGCCTGGATGAGCTTCTCCTGGCACTTCGGGCAGCTCGATCGAATCGCGATCGAATCCTTCGCCTTCCTGCGCCGGCGTGATGCCGCCGACGTAGATGATCAAGTCCGCGTTTGCGCAAGGCCGAGGGCCTCGGCGTTGAGCTCCTGCACAGGACGCTTGGTGGTCGTTGTCCTGGCGGCTCCACGCCGCAGTTCCGGGCCTGGTGGTGTTGGGACTGCCCTGCGCGAACGTGACTTCGATGTTCGGCCCGGCCACCTGCTTGATGCCGTCCAGAATGGAGATCGGATGCGAGGCGGACCCGTGGTAATTGCCCTCCAACATGGACTTGGACTTGCCGTTCGGCCCGATCACGGCGATTCGTTTGTACTTGGAGCGGTCCAGCGGAAGGATGCCGTCGTTCTTCAGCAGCACCAGAGATTGGCGCGCAACCTCCAGAGGCGACCTGGCCGTGTTCGGGCGTGTCGTTGTCCTTGATGGTGTATTTCGTATAGGGCACCTTCTCGGCCGGATCGAACAGGCCGAGGCGGAAACGGGTCCACAGGGTGTAATACAGGGCCTGGTCGATTTCCTTTTCGCGTGACCAGTCCTTGCTGAACCGCCCGTACCAGAGCGTTGTAGTCGCCGCCGCAGCAGAGATTGCAGCCGGCCTTCACCGCCGCGGCCGCCGCCTCTTCGGGCGTCTTCACGTAGTGATGCTGCCGCTGGCCCCAGATGTCGCGGATCGCGTCGCAGTCCGACACGACGTAGCCGTCGAATCCCCATTGCTTGCGCAACAGATCGTTGAGCAGGAACGGGCTGGCGCAGCAAGGAACCCCATTGACCGCATTGTAGGCGCTCATGACGCCGGCGACCTTGCCCTCGCGCACCACGCGCTCGAATTGCGGCAGATACATCTCATACAGGTCGCGTTCCGAGGGCTGGGCATTGAAGCGATGTCGGTCCGCCTCCGGGCCGCTGTGCACCGCGTAGTGTTTCGCGCAAGCCATCGCCAGCATGTACGTTGGGATCGTCGCCCTGCATGCCCTTGACGAACTCGATGCCGATCTCGCCGGTGAGATACGGGTCTTCACCATAGGTCTCCTGGCCGCGGCCCCAGCGGGGATCGCGGAAGATATTGATGTTCGGCGTCCAGAAGGTCAGACCGGTCCACCACTTGGAATCGCCATTGTGCTGGTTGGCGTAGTCGTTATGACTTCGCGCGGCCTTCGATGCCGATGACGGTTCCTTCCTGATGGATCAATTGCGGATTCCAGGTGGAGGCCATGCCGACGGGCTCCGGAAAGACCGTGGCGATCCCGTTGTTGGCCACGCCATGCAACGCCTCGTTCCAGTAGTTGTAGGCCGGCAAGGCCGAGCCGCGGGATTCCGGGCGCCTCGTTCCGCAACTGGGCGACCTTCTCGGCCAGCGACATGCGACGGATCAGATCGCTCCGCCCGGGTCCGTAGCGGCTGTGACGGGTCGCGCCAGATCGGCGGCTCCGTGACCTCCGGCACGCGAGTGGCAGCGGCCGAGAAGGCGTCGGCCAGTTCCGAGGCGGTGAAGGCGACGACGGATTCGCCCGCGGCGTTCTTCACCTCGAAGGTGTTGAACTTGGCGGCGTTCTTGCGTGCCTCGAAAGACACGGTCAGGGGGCCGCGGAGCGAGTCATCCTGGTGCTCGACGACCTGGGTGAGGGTGCAGACCTTTCGCGTCCCGCCCGCCGCGGCAACGATATCGAAGTTGGCGACCACCGTGGCCGACTCGAAGGTCACGTCGAACACTCTTTCATTCGGCTCCTTCACCAGCGTCTCGGCTTCACCGATCGTGACCGTATACTTGCCCGCGGGCAGGTGCGCGATGCTGACCGTGAAAGCCTTTCCCGTGATCTCCTCACGGAACGCCGCGGCATCGTTGCCTGCCCCTTCGAGGGCGACCGCCGCATTGTCCTTGCGATGCGTAAAGTCCCCCTTGATGCTCACCTGGTACTTGCAGGAAGGGCAGCCTTCTTCGGCTGCCCATGCAGCAGGCGCCCGGAGCCCCAGACTCGCGAGCGACACCACACAGATCACTGCTGGCGCGATGGCAAGAACGCCGATCCTTGGGATGACATACAAAGGGTGAAATCTGGCCATAGTTGGTCCTCTCAGACAGCCCGTTCAGTTGGGAAATACCACACTACATGCACCATATTGACTTTACAGAACCACTGGGATTGATCATAATGTCATATGTGGATGGGCCAGAATGCCAAATATTGTCGAGAGCATGACGATTATTGACTATTCCTATGAGGCGCAAAGTCAGACTGGCTGGGGGTGTTCCGGACTTCTTCTCGAGCCAGGTGCGTGAGGCCAACCGCTTCTACCTGGACACCTATGGCCGCGGTACCCAGCCTCTTGTCGTCGTCTGCGGTGGCTGTGAGCACTGCAGGCCCAACTACGAGATCGATCGCGCGGATTTCCCGTTCTATTCGGTGGAGTTTGTAGCCCGTGGCAAAGGCACCCTGACCATCCATGAACGGACAACTCTCCTCTACACCGGCACGGTCTTCACCTATGGTCCTGGGGTCGCGCATCGCATCGTCGCGGACCCCAACGATCCACCTGTCAAGTACTTCGTGGACTTCACGGGCCGCCAAGCCCGTGGCCTTCTCCGTGATCATGGTTTGACCCTGGGGACGGTCGCACAGATCGCTTCCTTCGAGTCCATCCTCCGCGTCTTCGACGATCTGATCGCAGTGGGAGTCGGGTCCGGCCGATATCGGTCCCGGATCTGTGCGATCCTGGTCGAGCTGATGGTGCTCCGAATCGGCGAGACGGGAACCCTGGAGACATCGCCTCATACACGGGCCTTCGCCACCTACCAGACCTGCCGGGAGTTCATTCGCCAGAATGGTCTGAGAGTTCGTACTTTGGACGAGATTGTTGAGGCTTGTCGCGTAGACAAGGCCTACCTGTGCCGGCTCTTCCATCGTTTCGACAACCAGAGTCCCTACCAGTATCTGCTGCAACTGAAAATGGCCGAAGCCGCGCGGCGTCTTCAAGGAGGCGCGAGCCTGGTCAAGGAAGTGGGGCACGACCTCGGCTTTGAGGACCCTTTTCATTTCTGCCGAACCTTCAAGAAGGTGTATGGCCTGTCCCCTATTGCGTTCAAACGACTGCGCCAGCCGCTTCCAGCGAGCAAGAGACGTGGAACCCAAACACCGCCTCAGCAGGAAGAGGCAGAGCCCACCTAGAGATGTCCGAATGCGGGAGCACAATTGACAGTGCGGCATGAACTGCGTACATTGTCCCCATGAAGGAAGCTCGTTCTCGTCTTGCACACAAGAACCGGAGATCCTACAAAGAGCCACCTATGAACATATCCCGCAACATCGTGACGCCGGTATTCGCTGTCCTGGCTGTATTGGTGTTTCAAGGCTGCTCCGCCGCGCCCCGCGGCGATGCTCCGGCCACCCCGTCTGGCAGTGCTGCTCCGGCGGCGGTGGCTGGCAGTGGCGGGACCGCTGGCGGCCTCACGACCGGTGATCCTGCGGTTCGCAGCATCTCGCCTTACTTCACGCCGGCCACACCAGGGCCTAAGGCTGCGGATCCCGACGGCTTCCTCCAGCGATGGCTGCTTCTCGAGCCGATCAACAAGCCGAACCGCACCAACACGGGCTTTACCGAAAGCTACATCCGGAACGCCTTCAATACCGAGTACTTCCCAGACCAGTTCACGGTCGTTCCGCGCGACGGCGACAAGGTGACGGTGGCAGGCGAGCAACTGGTGTGGCATGCCCTGGACTCCGCCCACTGGAACGTCAAGCTCTTCCGCTTCGCCTACGGCCTGAACAAGCCGACGTACGGCGTCCTGTTCTGGGCCGTCACCGTCGTCGACAGCCCGCGGGAGATGAAGAACGTCCGCATGGCCGTCGGCTCCAATTCGGCCTCCATGTGGTGGCTCAACGGCAAGGAGGCCGTCAGCCTCTTCGGCGATCGGCGCATGGTGATGGATGACTGCGTCTCCAAACGCCTCACGCTCAACAAGGGCAGGAACGTCATTCGCGGCGCGGTCATCAACGGCCCCGGCATGAGCGATTTCTGCGTCCGCTTCATCGATGAGAAGGGTGATCCGATCAGGGATCTCACCCTGAGCCTTGACAACCTGGAATGGATCTCGTCTTTACCTGGAGGTTCTATGAAATCCCGTATTCTGGCAGCAGCAGTTCCCGGCTTGATCTCTCTCTCGCTGTCCTGTCCGGCGATGGGCCCTGGACGGCGAGCCCTTCATCCACGATCCCTCGACGATCATGCAGTGCGACGGCAAGTACTACACCTTCGGCACGGGCGGCGGAGGCCTGATCTCCGACGACGGCTGGACCTGGCGCAGTGGGGCCGTGCGGCCCGGCGGCGGGGCGGCCCCTGACGCCATGAAGATCGGCGATCGCTACCTCGTGGCCTATGGCGCGACCGGCGGCGGTCTGGGAGGCGGACACAACGGCAGAATCCTGACGATGTGGAACAAGACGCTCGACCCCTGCTCCCCCGACTTCAAGTACTCGGAGGCCGTCGTCGTCGCCTCGAGTGACGGCATCGAGGACTGCGATGCCATCGATCCGTCGTTCCTGCTGGATCCCACCGATGGCCGGCTGTGGCTCACCTACGGGACCTACTTCGGCTTCATCCGGCTCGTCGAGCTCGATCCCAAGACGGGAAGACGCGTGGAAGGCAACGAGCCCGTCAACATCGCCATCGACTGCGAAGCCACTGCCCTGATCTACCGCGACGGCTGGTACTACCTTCTGGGCACTCACGGCACGTGCTGCAACGGCGCCACTCCACCTACAACATCCGCGTGGGCCGCTCCAGGAAGGTGACCGGCCCCTACCTGGACAACATGGGCATGGACATGCTCAGGGGCGGCGGCAAGCTCGTGGTGGCCGCCAATGGCCGCTGCATCGGGCCCGGCCACTTCGGCCTGCTGGACCTGGGCGACGGCGTTCAGAAGTTCTCCTGCCATTACGAGGCCGACCTGGACCGTGGCGGCCGCAGCATCCTGGACGTTCGTGCACTGCTCTGGAAGGACGGCTGGCCCGTTGCCGGGGAGGACTTCAAGGGAGGCACGTTTGAGATCGAGTCCGAGCGCAGCGGCTATGCCCTGGAACTGGGCGTGGAACCCGTGTGGCTTGGCGGCGGACGCGGCGGTGGAATGTTCGGCGGCCGCAATAGTGGCCCCATGACCCCGATTCCGGCCCAGGAAGTCAATGATGTGTCGAAGAACTGGCCGGCCGGCAACATCGACGTTCGCCTCGGCGACTACATGCTCCTGGCCCATCAGAAGTGGACGATCACACCCGTCGCCAACGCCGGCGGCTATCCCGGCTCGCCCTATTTCAAGATCACCGTGGCCGGCACGGACCGACCCTTGGCCGTGACCCACGACGCTGAAGTGGTTGCGCGTTCCCGCCTTCACCGGCGGACCGCAGCAGCTCTGGCGGATCGATCAACTCACGGACGGCACCTGGCGGATCATGCCGAAGATCGCTGCAGACACCAGGGAACCGCTGGTCCTATCTGCCGTGGGCGGCAGCACGCCGACGCTGACCGAGTTCGACGCGAAGAGCGACAAGGGGCGATGGAACTTCAGAACGCCTTGAAGAAGACGGATTCACACAACAGAAGGAGTGAACATCATGAATGGGGATAGCAAGTGCCCGGTAACGGGCAGGACCCACAAACAGATGGCCGGTGGAGGCACGTCGAACCAAGACTGGTGGCCCAATCAACTGAACCTCAAGGTCCTGCACCAGCACTCGCCGCTGTCCGACCCCATGGGTGAGGGCTTCAACTATGCCAAGGAGTTCAAGAGTCTCGACCTGGCGGCCGTGAAGAAGGACCTGAAGGCGCTGATGACCGACTCGCAGGATTGGTGGCCGGCGGACTTCGGCCACTACGGGCCCTTGTTCATTCGCATGGCGTGGCACAGTGCCGGCACCTACCGCACGGGTGACGGTCGTGGCGGCGCCGGTGCCGGCCAGCAGCGATTTGCGCCCCTCAACAGTTGGCCCGACAACGCGAACCTCGACAAGGCACGCCGGTTGCTTTGGCCGATCAAGCAGAAGTATGGCAAGAAGATCTCATGGGCCGACCTCATGATTCTTGCGGGCAACGTTGCCCTCGAGTCGATGGGATTCAAGACCTTCGGCTTCGCCGGTGGTCGTGAGGACGTCTGGGAGCCGGAGGAAGACGCTTACTGGGGTTCTGAGAACAAGTGGCTGGATGACAAACGCTACTCCGGCGACCGGAACCTCGAGAACCCGCTCGCTGCCGTGCAGATGGGGCTGATCTACGTCAATCCGGAAGGCCCGAATGGCAACCCGGATCCGATCGCAGCGGCCCAGGATATCCGAGAGACCTTCGCTCGCATGGCCATGAACGACGAAGAGACGGTTGCGCTCATCGCCGGGGGTCACACCTTCGGCAAGACCCACGGCGCAGGCCCTGCGTCCCATGTGGGGCCTGAGCCCGAAGCGGCAGGCATCGAGGAGCAAGGCCTCGGCTGGAAGAGCAGCTTCGGCGCCGGCAAAGGCGGCGACACGATCACCAGTGGCCTGGAGGTCACCTGGACCACCACGCCGACGAAGTGGAGCAGTAACTTCTTCTGGAACCTGTTCGGCTTTGAATGGGAGCTGACCAAGAGTCCGTCCGGCGCGCATCAGTGGATACCGAAGCATGGTGCAGGCGGGGGCACGGTTCCGGATGCCCACGACAAGTCGAAGCGTCACGCGCCGGCCATGCTGACCACTGACCTTTCCTTGAGGTTCGACCCCGCCTACGAGAAGATCTCGCGTCGCTTCATGGAGAACCCGGACCAGTTCGCAGACGCATTCGCCCGCGCGTGGTTCAAGCTGACGCACCGAGACATGGGGCCGCGCGCACGCTATCTCGGCCCGGAGGTGCCTGCCGAAGAGCTCATCTGGCAAGACCCCATCCCGGCCGTCGATCACAAGTTGATTGATGATCGCGACATTGCCTCCCTCAAAGGCAAGATCCTGGCTTCGAGGCTGTCCGTATCCCAATGGGTGTCGACCGCCTGGGCGTCGGCATCCACGTTCCGTGGCTCCGACAAGCGCGGCGGCGCGAACGGCGCGCGAATTCGCCTGGCGCCGCAGAAGGACTGGGAAGTCAACCAGCCGGCCCAACTGAAGACTGTGCTTGCGACCCTGGAGGGAATCCAAGGGGAGTTCAACCGCACGCAGTCAGGCGGGAAGAGGGTTTCGCTCGCCGACTTGATTGTCCTGGGCGGATGTGCAGGGGTCGAGCAAGCTGCGAAGAGGGCTGGCCACGACGTGAGGGTTCCCTTCACGCCGGGACGCATGGACGCGTCGCAGGAGCAAACAGACGTGAAGTCATTCGCCGTACTTGAACCGGCCGCAGACGGGTTCCGTAACTACCTCAAGGCCCAATACGCCGTATCGGCAGAGGAACTGCTGATTGATCGGGCGCAACTGCTGACGCTGACCGCTCCTGAGATGACGGTTCTTGTTGGCGGCATGCGCGTCTTGAATGCCAACTTCGGACAGTCCCAGCACGGCGTCTTCACAAAGCGGCCGGAGACGCTCACCACGGACTTCTTCGTGAATCTGCTCGACATGAGCACGACCTGGAAGCCAACCTCGCAAGACAGAGACCTGTTCGAGGGTCGCGACCGCGCGACGGGCGAACTCAGGTGGACCGGCACTCGCGTCGACCTCACCTTCGGTTCGAACTCCCAACTCCGGGCCTTGGCGGAAGTCTACGCGTGTGGGGACTCCCAGGAGAAGTTCGTGCACGACTTTGTGGCGGTATGGAACAAGGTCATGAACCTTGACCGCTTCGACCTCGCGTGCCGCCCTGGGTGAATCGCGCCTTGACTATCACGGCTGTGACCCGGAAAGATCAGCGAGACAGGACGTACATGATGAGGTTGATGCCCATGCGAATGGACTCTCTGTAGCCGTGCAGGCCCCGGCCTCCAAACCGTCGAGCCAAATTGGGACCAAACCAGGTTTGCGTCCGGTCGGCCCAACCGCAATGGATATCTGTCGCTGAGAGCAACACCGCGAGTCGGTCCTCGACGAATATGCCACGCGCCGGCCACTGCGTCCCTTGAACGTAGGGTAATCCCACCTGGCGGAGATCGTACATGTTGTGGAAGATCTCGTGCTCCGTGCTGACCGTCTTGAGGGCGGTCTTCCCAAAGAGGTCCTCCAGGAGTTCACACGAGCTTTGAAAGAAGAAGTCGCCCGGGCCATCAGCGACACAATCGTCCATCAGGACGAATCCACCCTGCTCGACGTAGTTCTTGAAGTTCCTCTTCTGTTCGGCGTTGAACGAATAGTGCCCCGCCGCCGTCATGAAAAGAAACGGGAACTTGTGCAGATCGTCAGGGCTGTCGAAGTCCACCACGGCGTTGAACTGTGTCAGGTCGCCGCGTCCCGGCTGGTTTCTTCGCAGTTCCGGGAAGATCTTCACCTGGCATCGAACGACCTGACTGAATTCATCCAGCAAGTAGGTCTCGCCCACGGGTTGGATGTTCCAGGGATCGCCCACAGAAAGGTCGGAATCGAACCTGACGCGGCCGATGAAGAAATCATAATCCTGGAGGTCGGACGGAATGAAGCGGCCTGACCCGCCGGAGCGGTTTGTGGGCCATGCCGTCAGGGCCCCCGCACCGAGAACCACCCCCGCCACGTTACGCAAAAATGTTCGCCTGCTTTGTCTCATGTCCATGTCACTGACCTCGCGGCGACGGGGCCGTCTGGATTGGCTCAAAGGTGAATCGGGCGGCACGGGCCCCGTCTTTGCCGCTCTGCTGGAAGTGCCAGGGTTGCTGGCTTGGGACACCGTCGCCGTCGTCTTCGAGCAGGGCGTTTTCAGACTTGTAGCAATTCTCCTGGGCGTAATAGGCATCCAGCGCCCGTGATGTGCTTTGGAACGCATCCAGCAGCGAGAGCCTGCCGTCCGGGTCCCCATCCGCCTCCCAGTGCAGAAGTGCTGGCACGAAGTACTCGCTGAACCTCGGACTGTCGTACTGGTCCGCCCGTGCCGAACAGATGACGATGGTATTGGGATCGGCCAAATCCTTGATGACCAGGCCCGCGCACGGACAATCCAAGATGATCAGCTTCTGCCTTGCCTTGATCGCGCCAAGCCACTGCACGAGTTCTCCGTGGACCACGTCCGGGCCTCGCACGTTGAGGCGGAGCGTGTCGGCCGCACGGTTGGCCTGGCCCGTGTAGTAGAAGACGAATCGGTCAAAGGGCCGACCGTTTGAGGCCAGATGGCCCAGCGCCTTCTGCAGGCTCTCGCGCGTACACGCGGTCGCGTGGGCATCGAAGGCCGGTGATTCCCGATCGTATAGAATGTCCACAGCCTCTCGGCTGATCCCGAGCCGATCGGTGAAGAAGCTGGAAAGGCCGGCCATCGTGCGCGCCTCAGCTTGGCGGGTCTCGGTCTCTCGCAGAATACCGCTACAGAGGACAACGTGCCACGTTTCAGCGTCGGCCTGCGCGGTGCACGGACGCACGCTCGCGGCAACCATCATCAGGGCCATCCCCAGGCATCGGCGGTGTGTGGTGTTCTTTGCCATTTCTGCGATTCCGCGTCTACACGAGTCCCTTGGCGCGTCTCAAGAACCACTGCAAGAAGAGTACCGAACACAGCAGTGCGAACACCGGCCATCGTGGCCAGATGCGCTCAAGCTGCGTATCCTGCAAAGCCAGGTGGTACGGTTCGAACCGATCGAACGTCTCCGGGCCGATCTGGTTGGCATCGACGTATGCCGCACCCACGTGTTCGCAGAGTGCTTGCAGAAAGGCCTTGTCGCATCGCGTGTCGTCCATTTCGCCTCTGGCTTCGTCCAACTCGACGGCGACCGCCTTGTCGCCCAGGTAGACGTCCTGATGTTCCACCCGCACCCGGGCGAAAACCGAAGAGCCCTCGAAACCCGGTATCGTGGCGGTATACGTGCCCGGCCAAGCCTCATTCATGCGAGTGATCCGGCCGTCGAATTCAAGTAGAACCGTGGCGTGCTGCGCGGCCGCAAAGGCTCGATCCGTGACACAGGCTTCAAAGACGAGGTCTGCGGCATCGCTCGATCGCCGAACGAAGACTTCAATATGGCTCTGCCGACGGGGTCGCTCTCCCACATCCGTGATGATATCGCTGAGCAGCCTGAACAGAGGGCCGCCCTCCTGATCCTCTCGATAGAGCTGATACAGGTTGCGGCTGTTGACCATCGCTGTCTTGCCCCGTCCCAGACGCTGGGTGCAGACGAGGGGTTGCTGTCCACAGCGCAGGACCGTGGACGCGGCTGGCTTCTTGCTGAGCGACGCATAGGCGACATCCACATCATTGCCTCGGCTTTCCTCGCAGAGGGACTCCGAGTAGTGTTGATCCCGACCTTCTTGGGTGAGACTCAAGCCCTTCAGGGGCGGCGCACTCACGGCGACGCTGAAATCGACGGGCACGAGCGTGCGAATGGCTTCAACGTCACAGGGTTCCGGCCCGAAGGGCTCCCGACCCGGCAGGAAGACCACCGAACCGCCGCCCTTGGTGACGAAGTCATAGAGCCCCGCGATCTGCCCGCCGGAGAACCGGTCGAACCGGCAAGGGCCCAGCACGATCAGGTCGTATCGATTCAACTGACCGAGGGATTGCGGGAAACGACCGGGGCGGTCGGCCTGCTCTTTGGGCAGATTGGCGTCAATGAGGACATCGTACACGAAATCGAGCTGCACTCTGAGATCTCGCGTCAGACACTGCCTGACCCCAGCCATGTCAAAGCTCGCAACCTGGGAATAGAGCAGCACACGCAGCGGGGCGTCTGCCTGGACTTCGACGAGACACGACCGCGCGTTGTTGGACACATTCAACTCCCCCTCCGCGGCACGTGCCACCACCCTAACCTCATCCACGCCGGGCGCCAGGGCATAGGTTGAGAAGCGAACGTCCTGCGGTTCCTCTTGCTGCGCAATCACCATAGATGTGTGATCGGTCAGAACGTCGTTGATCCACAATTCCACGTCAACCGGCTGATTGCCGAGATGGCGGGCCGCGACCTGGGCCACGATGTCGTAAGGCTGGTCGGCACGTACGGATATCGGAGCCTTGACCGACCGGACGCTCACATCTGTGCACGGCCCATCGTTGCCGCACGCCACCATGACCACCGGGCAGTCTTTCTGGGGCAGCTTTGCATAGGACTGCACCTGCTTGTTGTCCACTTGGCCATCGGTGAAGACAACGATCCCACACGGGCTCAACTCGTCCTGCCCCTTGGCCTGATCGCTGGCCGGGACGACGTCAGCCAGCCCGGCCCAGGCGACCTCGAGGTTGCTTCGACCGCCCCACTGCCGGCCGATGTCCATCGGCGACAGGGCCCGAAACTCGCTATCAAAACCGTACCATCGGCAGCGAGGCCTGTCTGCCCGACCCTTGACGAAGCATCGATCGAATGCCGCCCGGGCCTGGGCCAGGCGACTCTGCGAGCCATCCGTAACACTCATGCTCTCGCTGGTGTCGAAGCACACCCACAGCGTGTTCTGCCGGCGTCGCTGCGTCTGAGTGACTCGAGAGGGATTCCATGTCAGAACGATCAACACGAGAACCGTTACCAGACTGAGCGCACCGAGCACCCAGCGCAACATCGGCAACCGGCGCAGCTCGCTGGCTCGGAACGAGCACACTACGAGTGCCGTCGCAACGCCCGCGAGCAAGAGCGTTACTCCGTGGCCCGGATAGTCTGTGAAGACAATGTCATTCATCGTTGGGGTCGGTTCTGGGCCGTGCTCTCAAAGAAGTCGTTCTCCTGATCGTAGAACCGCAGGCTCCCGCTGCTGGCTTCCGGCAGAGCATTGTCCGATCGCTGGTTCGCATCGACGTTCTCTGGGAGGAAACGCTGAGCGGCAAACCGGGCGGCGTTCACGATGTCCCGGTCGCCATAGCCTTTGACGCTAACCACCGGCCCGGCCCCAACGGAGCGGGTGCCACCACTGATGTTGGCCGGGCCTCCCGACATCGCATTGAATTGGGCAGCGACCGCGGACAGTTCATTCAATAATTGCCTGCGACTCTCCGGCGTCACGGCTTTCTCGTAGGCGTTGGCCAGGGCCTCCAGGTTCAATGCCATCTGCCTGAGCTGTTCGGCATCGTCTTGCCGGTAGGAACCGGCTTCCTGGTGCAGGGCCTGCCTGGCCATCACGAGTTCGTTGCGGATGGCGTTGAGCATAGGGGGAGCGTCCCGGACCAGCTTGGCGACATCAGGCGGGTCGTAGTATTGCTCGGCCAGCAACGTCTCAAACTGGTTCATCTCCGTCTGGGCCTGGTTCATGTGGGCCCGCGCGGTCTTTCGGGTCTCGATCGGATCGGGGTGATCCGCGTTCGGGTCCTGGCCGACAGGCATGCGTGCCAATTGCTCTTCCAGGCTTGCCAACTCGGCACGCAACTGTCTCTGGTGGGCCCTGAGAAGCCTCATGACGTCTGAGAAATTCTCAGGCGTCGCGGCGCAGGACCCCGGGCTCAAAGCCCCCTCCACGGTCCTGTCTTGTGCGGGGCCTTGCCCTGCTGAGCCCGACGGCGTCTGATTCGGCGGACCCGGCGGCGGGGCATCCGTCACCCAGCTCTTCTCGTCATTGACCCTGGCTCGCTCATTCGAGGCCGGCGGGGCATCCAAAAAGTGCATGAATGTCCGATCGAGCGTCTCCTGCTGCCTGGCCACTTCGGCCAATTGCTGAGACATCGCATTCAGTTGCCAGGCGACCTGGGCGCGCTCCAGCCGAGTGAGGTGTTGCACCTCATTGAGTTCGATCTTGTCCGGGTGCTCTTTGACCACGGGACCGCCTGCCTTGAGGTCTCCTTGGATCCTGTCATCGACGAGCCGTCGCATGGCTCGATACGCGCGAGTCTCCGGCGGGATCGCGTTTTGCACGCGGCTACCCATCAGCTCGTGCCGCGCCGACGCAAACTCGCTCAGTACGCCATCGATGGTCTCGATGTCGGATGAAGCGAACCGGTATCTGGGATCGTCTCGAATGAGCCTCAGGTTCTCGCCGGCGTAGTCGATGTCACGTGCAAGCGCCGCGAGCTTGACGGAATCCCCCTCTCCCAAACGGTCCTGATTGGCCAAACGCCAGGTCTTCTTGAGAAAGGCCCGGGTGTATTCAAGAATATCCAGCAAACGACCGTGAACCAGAGAGGGGTCCAACGGTGCCGACCCTCCCGGGCGGAGAGAGCCGTCCGGACACTGTATCCACTTCTTTCGATAGGGTTTGATCTCGAGGAAGACCACGTCGCTCTTGGCCGGACGAGACCTCGCTGCCGGCCCGGTGGCCACATCCGTGGCATCGGCGTAGAAGAGCACGGTGTCGCCCACGTCCAGATCGTAATCCTCCAACTCGAGCACGTGATCGATCTTCGCCGACCGCGCGGCACCGTCGACTGCGACCGGTATGCGTTCGCTCCGTCCGTTGCCGAATTCGAGATTCAGGGTCGCAGCCGCGATGCCCAAATCGTCGGTGATCTCGAACTGGATCGGCACGCTGGCCACATGCGTGGCCAGGCCGTCGCCCTGAGGATGGCGCAAGGCGAATTGCGGGGGCTTGTCCTCTTTGATCTTGATGGTCAGAGCAGGCAGTTCCTTGCTCGACAGCCCTTCCATGTCCTGCAGATGGAACTCGAACCTTCCGTCATGGTCCAGCAGTGTCACGAACGTGAATCGATCGCTGCCGTTGACGTCATACAATTCCGTGCGATCGTCAAGGAGCTTGACCCGGGCGGCGTGCAGCAGGCGGTTCGCCTGTACCGTGATCTCGGCCTGTGAGCCCGCCAGCGCACTGAGCACGTAGTCGGTGACGGTCTCGTCGATGGTCGAACGCTGCGAACCGGCATTGAACGATATCCTGGCGGTGATCTTCTGGATTCCCGGGAAGGTGCAGACGTGGATCACGTGCCAGGGCGTTTCCCCGCCAGCGGCGGCGAACTGGTAGCGATAGAGACCCTCTTCTGAGAAATGGGTGGTGCCCTGGAACAAGGCGACTGCACCCGCAGCCCCCTCGATGGGCTGCAGGGTCAGCACCCTGGCCGGACCGTACGCAGGCTCGCCGGAGGCGGCCTCGCCCTGAGACTCCTTCCGGGCCTCGATCACCAGTCTGCCCGTGCGAGGCAATCGGCCTTCAATGGCTGCCTGCAGGATGACGATTTCATTGGGTTCAACAGCGATATCTCCATTGAGCGATCTCAAACGCGTGGCAGGCAGCGGCTCCAGCGACGCCGTCGGTCGGCCCAATCGGGCCGCATACCGGGACCAATATGCAGAGTGATGCCATCCGAACCAGCCAGCCGCGACCCATCCCAGGAGAAGGCCCGTCACGAATAACCACAGTCTTCCGCTCGGCACGGTGCTGGAGAAATCGTCGTCCTTGGCCTCGGCCCAGAGTTGGCGCATCATGGCATGAACCAATGACGGGGAATACGGATAGTCTGCAGGGCGCTGATAGTACTCGACAGTGGCCAGGAGCTGCTGGTGGTAGTGTCGGGCCGACTCGACGTGGCTTGCTGCCTGTTTCAGTCCAAGACTGATCCAGATTCTTCGCAGCGAGGCAACCCCCAACCCGAGCACGATCGTGACCAGCATCAGAAGGGCAGTGCACCGCACAGCCACACTGAAATGGACACGATGGTCCAGCCAGGCGAAGAGCGTGAGGTACAACGCCAGGGCAATGAAGAGGAGTGCCAGCGAGCGCAGGATCGCCAGGACCACGAGCCGCCTCCTGACGTGGGCGACGCGTGTCACCAGTTCGGTGAGGTTGGACGTCTTGGGGTCTGGTTTCATCTCTTAACCCGATTGACGACGAGTCCTTCTGCCATTACCAGCCCTAGGGTGACCCATGCCAGTACCCTCCACAAAGGCCGGCGTGAATCAACGGTCGTAGCGGCCAAGTCCGCCGGACCTGGCTCTCTGTCGTTCTTGGAAAGACCGGCCAGGCACCGCTCGATCTCGGCCGATTCCCGTGCGTGCAGGTCGGTCTCACCCGCCGCGACATTGATGCCGGCATAGCGCACCGGATCGGACAGGGTCCGCAGCCAGCCCGTGTGCTCGGGGAAATGCCCTGTCAGACTCGAACCCGTGACAGCCATGTGACGTCGCTCACCGGACGGGTCCAATACCCAGATGCCCTGATCGGCCTGGGCCGGACCCTGCTCAAACTCGAAGGCCGGCAGCATGACCTGTTCTTCCGCGCCGAACCCGTACCCATAGGCAGTATGGCCGCCGCCCAGTATCAGCCGACACAAGGGTATGACCACGGGCTGCTTGGTCAGGGAGCTCATCGCGTCGTCCATGCTGGTATTGATGAGCAGGCTCTTGCCGGCGCCTCTGGCCAAGGTGTAGACCAGGTAATGCCCCGTTTCAATGGGCCACAGGCTCGTACTCTCCGGGTGCTGCCGACAGGCAAAATGGCTCCACAGCGGCATGTGATCTAGCGTGTAGGACCTGATCGCCCTGGCCGTGTCGACATCAAGACCCGCACGGCTGAAGACACTATCGGAGGGCCCCCTCTCGGACAGGCACTGGCGTGCGTCAATCAGCTCAAAGGGCTCTGCGCCGATGATGCCCGCGCGATACAGGCGCTGCGCGATCGGAAGCGACATATCGCGACCTACAAAGAAGACCGCTGTGCCTCCCCTGACAAGAAAACGATCCAGTGCCTCGATGTCCTGGCAAACCTCGGGGGTAATGTGTCCGCACATGAGGATATCACACCTGTCGAGCGAGGCCTCGTCCAGTGCAGGACCCTGATTGAGCCGAACGATCAAGTTGTTGTCGAAATCTGCTCGCGAGATGGCCTTCAGGGCCTCTTGGATCAAGAAGCCCTGCTCCGGGCTCCGGCCGGCAATCAGAACACGCGGTTGCGGAGTCGATTCGATCTGTACGCCCAGAAGATACGTATCGTCGGCAACCAGCGCGTCCGGAGGACTGAGCGAAATCTCCACGGGCAGGGAATCCTGCCCCGCGGTCAGCTCGCCGGGATTGAGCTTCAGTACAAACTCAGCCGACCTTGCCGGGGCCAGCTCGACGGCGACCTCATCCGTGGTCGCTTCATCGCTGCCGCCTCTGATCGACGCCCTCAACCCCCTCTTCTGGGCGACAGTGCCGGAGTTCTCGACCGTAGCGAGAAGTTCAACAACGCCGTTCTGAACCCGCAACACACGGACCTTCTTGACGAGCGCATTGGCCGGCTCACGCGCCGTGATGGGTTCATAGCTGAACTTTCGGAGCCCTTTCATGGGTGGGCACTGTGCCAGACCCTTCATGGCGGCAGGAGTGAAATCACTGACCCAGTGCACGGCTGTGTTCTCGTGCTCCCCGATCGCGACACCAACAGCGGCGAGGACGTCCGTCATGTCCGCCGGGCGAGCCGTGGGCACGATGCTCTTCAATGTGGCGACGGCCTCCGTGGCTCCGAGTTTGCTGCCCAGGTGACCTCCGCAGGCGGTCCATACATCGAACAAATCGCTTCCCGTTTGGCGCTGCACGACGTATTGGACGGCCCTTTCAATCGCCCGATCGAGAAGAGGGCGTCCCTGATCTTGATAAGTCATGGAGAGCGAGTTGTCCAGCACGATGAAATACCGATCCGGGCGCGAGGGGGTTTGCGCCCGGAGCTTCATGAAGGGCAGAGCAAACATGCATGCCAGCAAGGCCACAATGGCACAGCGCATCAGCAGGATCAGCCATTCTCGCAGTCGTCGGGTCCTGCGGCTCTGCTTCTGACTGACTTCGAGGAAGTCGAGCATGGTATGCGCGACGCGCCTGAACCGAGGTCGAATGAGCAGATGGATCAGGATGGGACCGACCACGGCCGCCAGTCCGGCTAGAAAGAGTATCTGTCCAAACCCCATGATCTATCCCATGACCTTGCGCTTCGCCAGATAGGCCAGGAAGGCTCTATCCAGCGGTTCCGATGTGTTCATCAGGCAGTAGTCAATCGCGTTGTCGTGCGCATGGGTCCTGACCTGTTCCATGAACTGCTCCACGTTTCGTTTGAACGTAGCCTGAATGGACTCGGGGAAGGCCCTGACGACGCGGTCGCTCTCAAGGTCTTCGAATTGTACGAGTCCTTCATAGTCCAACTCCAGTTCCTGTCGATCCATGAGATGGAACAGAATCACATCGTGCCCAAGGTACTTCAGATGGGCGAGTCCACGCTTCACGTCGTCGACGTCGTCCAGCAAGTCGGAGATGAGAATCACGATCCCCCGGCGTTGTGTCCTCTCCGCTAACTTATGCAGGACTTCCGCCAGATGCGTCCGCCCGAGGGGCCGGTTGTGCTGCAGCGTCTTGAGCAGCACGCTCAGGTGCGTGCGTCGCGATCTGGCGGGAATCCAGGCCTGTATGTCCTCGGCAAAGAGGCCCAGGGCAACACCATCGCTTTGCATGAGCATCAGGTAGGCCAGAGCCGCTGCCAGGAAGCTGCCGTATTCGAGCTTCGTGATGCCGCCACCGGAGGCAAACGACATACTCCGGCTGCTATCCAGCATAAGGTACGCGGTCAGATTCGTCTCTTGCTGGAATTGCTTGGCGTACAACTTCCTGCTTCGACCGTACATCTTCCAGTCCAGGTACTTTGGGTCGTCGCCGGCCTGGTAGGCCCGGTGATCGCTGTATTCCACACTGAAGCCGTGGTAGGGACTGCGGTGCAACCCCGTGAAGAATCCCTCCACTGCGCAACGAGCCACCAGGCTCATGTTCTTGAGCTTGCTCAACAAGACCGGATCAACGTACGGGTTTTGTCTCTGGTCGGGCACGCACGACCCCCTGTCGGAAGAACACGCTCTCACTTGGGCGGGTGCACTTTGGCGATCAGGTCCTCCAGGACCGCATCCACGGCAATGCCGTCCGCCTCGGCATTGAAATTCACCGTCACCCGATGCCGCAGTACGGGCTTGCACACGGCCCGGATATCATCGTACCCGGCGGTCACACGACCGTGAATCAAGGCCCAGGCCTTGGCTGCCAGCGTCATGAACTGGCCGGCTCTGGGACCGGCGCCCCACTTGAAATAGTGCTTCACCCTGTCCGTGGCCATCGGATCCTGCGGACGCGTGGCCCGGGCCAGATAGACCGCGTACTTGATGACCGCGTCGGCCACAGGCGACATGCGGACAATTCTCTGGAACTGCAGCATTTGCCTGGCGTCCAGCACGGGCTCGACGCTGCCCTGGCGCCCGGTGGTCGTACGCTTGACGATGTCACACTCGTCGTCCAGAGGTGGATAGTCGATGTGCGTCATGAGCATGAACCGATCCAGGGCCGCCTCGGGTAGATTGTACGTACCCTCCTGTTCAATGGGATTCTGCGTGGCCAGAACGAAGAAAGGCTCAGGCAAGTCATAGGTCGTTCCAGACGTCGTGACCTGTCTCTCCTGCATGGCTTGCAGGAGCGCGGCCTGGGTCTTCGGCGGGGTGCGGTTGATCTCGTCCGCCAGGACCACATTGGCGAAAATGGGGCCCCTGACGAAGTTGTAGCAGAGTTGCGTCGTCTTCGGGTCCTGCTGCACAATGTCCGTTCCCGTGATATCCGACGGCATCAGATCGGGCGTGAACTGGATGCGGTTGAAGCTCATGCGTAGCACTCGGCTGAGCGATGTGACCAGCAGGGTCTTGGCCAATCCCGGCACACCCTGCACCAAACAGTGCCCTCCCGCCAGCATGCAACACAATACGCTCTTGATCACCTCCTCCTGCCCGACAACGACCTTGTGTATCTCTCGTGTCAGCGCCGCATATCCCTGCATGAGTTGATTCAACGCGGCTTCTTCATCCAAATCGCCGTTTCTGAACGCGGGGATTGCCTCTTCAGATCGATGCATACGTTGCCTCTCCACGGTGTCGCTCGCTGCTCATACACTCCCGTAGCCTGACCGCCACTTTGGGCCTGCTTCGTTCCGTTCGTGCCTGGGCGCCGCGGCGTCGGTGCGCGGACGTATCAGGCCGGAAGAGAAACGAGGGTCTCTTACAGGTAAGCCTACTGCTACTGACTTTTCGTTACAGCTTTTTTCGAGAAAATCCTCACAGGGCGCGAAGGTTGTTGGGATTGTACCTGATCATGATGCGGCCCACCGTGTGGGATGCTCCTCCACCGATGCCGGCAGCGCCTCTACGCCGCCGGGCTGCGCAGGCGGCTGAGCCTTGCCGTCGAGTATCTCCTCGGCACAGGTGATCAGGTCTGACAGACAGGAAACCGGTGCGACTGGACCATGTCCGATCAGAAGCTTGGTGTATTCGTTCTCTCGATCCGCCAGGTGCTTCATGCTCTTCAGATAGGTTTCCAGCGGCACGCGAGAGATATGCATCCAGACCTGCGAATTGGCGGAATCGCCCGTGAACAGCAGCTTGTCCTGGGCATCCAGCAGGCAGATGCTGCCAGGGGTGTGTCCGACGGTGAGGATCACTTCCAGTCTCTTGCCCCCCAGGTCAAATACGTGCCTATCCTCAATCCCGATGAGTTCGCACTTGCCGCTGTAGCGTTTGGCCGCTTCCAGGTCCGCCGAGTGTACGTAGACCTTGCCGAACTTCTCATTGCAGCCGGAATGGTCGGGATGCGCGTGGGTATTGACCACGAGCAGAGGGAGCGGCGTGAGGGTGCGCACATCCTCCGGCGCGATGTCATCCGGGTACCCGGTATCGATCAGCAGGGCCTGGTTCGTGCCTGCCACCACGTGCATGTTGACGGAGGTCTTGCCGGTCACAGTGCGGGTGTAGATGCGCGTAACGCCCGGTGCAATTTCCTCTGTGCTCAGGGCCGATGGCGACGCTGGCTTGGCCGGCTGGAAAAGCCTCTGCGAGAATTCGGACAGATAGATGCGCCAGTTGGCCCAGGTATGGCCGCCGGGGGTCTCGTTGAACCTGTAGTTGAAGCCCCATTCCTTCAGGGCGCCGACCAGGTTGGCCGCCCCGCTTTTCGCCAGGGTGTCCTCCACGCCACAGCCGACGTAGTACAGCGTCACGCTGGGCTTCAGGGCGGCCAGTTGCTCCTTGAACTCATCGCTGAGAGCCTGCCCCGAGCCGGCCCTCGGGCCGGCACTGAACACGCCGATGTAGCCGAACATGCCCGGATTGGCGTGGGTCGCCGTCAGGGTATGGCCGCCACCCATCGACAAGCCGGCGATCGCGCGGTTGTCCTTGTCGGTCAACACCCGGTAGTTCTTCTCGATGAATGGAATCACGTCCTTGACCAGGCTCGTCGGGAAGAGGTTCGATCCCCTGGCGCCGGTGTTGGCCGCCGCACTTTGCGGGCCCGCCGGGGCCTCGCCGGGCGCCGCGGCCTGGTTGGCATTGCCGTTGGTCATCACGACGATCATCGGCTTGACCTTGCCGGCCGCGATGAGGTTGTCCATGATCTGCGGGGTCCGGCCGAGGGTGGTCCAGGCGTCTTCGTCGCCGCCGCCGCCGTGAAGAAGATAGAGCACGGGGACCTTGGCAGTGCTCGTCGCATAGGCGGGCGGCGTGTAGACGTACATCCGGCGCGTCATGTTCAGGGTCGGGGATTCATACCACACCTTTGCCACCGTCCCATGCGGAACGGCCTTCACTTCGTAGTTCGCCGACTCAGGCCCGGAGACGAGCAGGACGTTGTCGATCCGCTGGCCGTCGCGCTTCGTGTTGACGTTCCGGGGGTCGAGTATCCTCACGCCGTTCACGCTGAACGTGTAGCCCCAGAGCTCCGGCTTCAGCGGGCCGACGGTCACGGACCAGACGCCATCGCCACCCTTGGTCATCGCGATGTCCCTGCCTTCGGGCCAATCGCCGTTCACCGCCACGGCGGTGGCCTCGGGCGCTGACAGCCGGAACGTCACGCGTCCATCCGCGAGGATCTCCGGCGAAATAACGGCCGGAGCACCGGACCTCGCACCCGCTGCGGGAGGCAGCGGGCCCGGTGCCGGGGGCTGGCCGACGCTCGCCTGGGCAAAGACCTGGATGCCCGAGATGAACACCACCCTCACGACGATCAAGCCGAGTGTCTTGCTGGTCATTCTGAGTCCTTCTGTCTATCGGATGTTGTCGCGAGAAGCCGCCACCGCGGCCGCTTCAAACCCGCTGAGAAACAGAGATCTTGTTCGCCACGGAAACCACGCGTGCCTTACTTTCCAAAATGCTCCAATGTCCAGCTCCTGAACGCACTCTGAGCCCTCCCGCCCTCGCCTGGGAAACCAGCGTGCTGCACCATCCAGATGATAACAAGGCCCTGTGCTGGGCAGATTTCCATGTTCGTGGAGAAGGCTCCGCCGTGCCCGAACCCATCGCTGCCAACGGCCAGTCCGAAGCCATAGCTTTCTTTCACCGACGCCGGCGTCTGCCGCCGGGTGAGTTCCTTGAACGCCGCTTCACTCAGATAGCGTCGACCTTTCAGCGTACCGCCGTTGAGGAGCATCTGACAGAAACGTGCGGTATCCTGTGCCGTGGAAAAGAGGCCACCCGCAGGCATCGGGAAACGGCGGATCCTGTCGGTGAGTGGATAGATGAGCTGGTCGATTGGAATCTCCGCGAGATTCGATCTTGTGTCATCCGGGCGATATGACTTCACCATGCGTTCCAGTTGCTCCTGACTCGGCCAGAAGGTCGTGTCGGTCATGCCCAGCGGTTCAAACAGGCGATGCTGCATGAAATCCTCGTATTTCGTCCCACTCACCAGCTCAAGGATGCGAGCCGCCGTATTGATGCCGGCATTGGAATAGGCGTAGTGCGTGCCCGGTTCGGTCTGCAGCGGTGTCCTTGCATAGCTGCGTACCGCAGCAGCAAGCGGCAAGGCGTCAAGGGTCGGCTCTTCCATGGCGGATCTGAACGGTAGACCGCTCATGTGACTGAGCACTTCACGAACGGTGATGGGATGCGTGGGCTTGCGGAGCAGCAGGTGATCGGGGTCCTTCTCTGCCACAACCTTCTGATCACGGAACTCAGGCAGATGCTTCTCTACCGGATCATCGAGTCCGATCTTGCCCTCGTCCACGAGCATCATCACGGCAGTCGCGGTCATGGCCTTTGATTGTGAGGCTATCCAGAACATCGCATCCGTCTTCATCGCCTTCTTCTTGGCAATGTCAGCGAATCCAACAGCTTCCATGGACAGCACCTTGTCTTTGTCAGCTACGAGTGCGACCGCGCCGGCAAGCTCGTGCTTCTCGACAAACGGCAGGAGCAATGGGGTCACAGAAGCGGGTGTCTCAGCAAAGACAAGGCCCGACAAGGCAATTCCAACAAGAACCGAATGTAGTGAAACGTTCCTCTTCATAGGTTCGATTCGCCCCTGACTATGGTACACACCCTATGATGCCCAAGCACTGCCTCGGATGTCAATGGCTCTGGCCAACAGTCTGGCCGTGATTCTCCGCTGGGAATGCCTTGGATCAGCCCCGAATCAATCCTTGCACTCTACGAGGGTCTCCATTCTTGGTCACCGCTGGAGGCCAGGTCGTGAAGGCGCATAGTGTAGAGTCGAGAGGTGGCGCGGTGGTGTAGGCCGAAGTTTGTGTTCCCCGTTGGCTCGCCCTTTCGTCTGCGAGTGTCACATGATCTCGGCCCTGCCCCGTTTCCACCTCCCGCTCCTCGAACCGGACGTGCGGAACTACCGCATCCGGCTCTCCTTCAGAGTATCAGGCCTTCGCGTTCAGCACGGCTGCTCGACGAGTGGGTATCTTGTACAACCCAAGCGCTTGGTAGAGATAGGCGACGGGGTAGCGCTTGCACCCCGTACCCGCTCGCTCTTCTCGCCGCATCAGCCATCTACGCAGACGTTGTTCCGTGTACCGCCGGACCCGCCGATAGAGAGGCAGCACCTGGCCATGGTTGAAGTATCCGCACCAACCTCGGAGAATCGAGTTGATCTCGGCTACTCGTTCGGCCGGCAACTGACAGTTCCACCGACGGGACGTCTCTTCGTGAATCCTCAAACGCAGTTTGTGCACGGCCTTCTTGGAAGGCTTCATGCCGATGTAGGGATGACCGTACTTGGCGTAGAGGCGGCCTATGGTGTAGCCCAGAAAGTCGAAAGACTCTTGCGGCAATTGCACCAAACGGCTCTTTCGTTCGTTGACCGTCAGGCCCAATCGGGTCATCAGAGACCGAAAGACCTCCATCGCCTCTCGTCCCTTGCCGCAGTTCAACGTTAGAGCCCAGATCAAGCTCACGCCACCTCTATGCCGGACGCCGCCTGGCCAGTTGGCAGGTCTCCGCCAGACTTGTCCTGGGGTCATGTCTACCCCCAGTTTCGACGCCATCTGATGACTTTCGACACTTGAATGGTGGTTCACTTGTGTTCGTCTTCTTGATCCACACCTGATGCTTCTCCAGCACCTTTTCCGTAACGCTCACGACCATGGCTCTTGACCAAAGCCGCTTACGGTGGTTTGCAACCTGCTCCTGCAAGCCGGTTGCGGGAGGCCTACTCCCATCTCTAACGCCGCTTGCTGCGGCACACAGACAGGAAGTCACGGCCTCTCACAGCGGCGTTTGCCTCTACAACAGGGCCTCGGCAGTCTGCATTGGGTCGCCCTCCACATCCGCATGGTCGCAAGAGGCTTGCATTTCTCACTGGCCCGGTCTACCATGTAATCTAGCGAGCTGCGTCCAGGACGCCGGTGAAGGACCAAGTACGGTGGGTCAGACAGGCTCTTCCGCGAGGGAAGGAGTTCCGCATGGCAGGCGTGAATGTAGAGAGGCCTGAACCTACAAACGTGTGGCGGCCACACCGCTTGGGGTCCAAGCATGTCTCCATCCCGTGGTCCCGCTGGTCTGCCGCCTCCACCCTCATCGAGCTGCTGGTCGTGATCGCGGTGATCGCTGTCCTGGGCACACTGGCTGTCTTCGCCCTTCTGCGCCGCCCGTCCAAGCTGTACAGTGTCACGGTCCTTCCCTCCCTGGGTGGTGCGTGGACATGGGCGTGTTCGATCAACGATCGAGGCCAGGTTGTTGGGATTGCCCAGACACCAGGAGCCCAATACCACCTCTTCCTCTGGGACCATGAACAGGGTATGCGGGACCTCGGCCCTGCGAGTGGGGGTAGCTATGTGACCCTCGGCAAGTGCCCTGCGGTCAACAACGCTGGCCAGATCCTGGCGGCTGTCCGTGATGCGAATGGGGGATGCCAAGCGACCTTATTGGATCCCAACGGGGAGGAACGTACCTAAGCCCAGTGGGCAAGGAATCAACGCTGTGCATAAACAACCGAGGCCAAGTCGCTGGCAGCAGCTACCTCACTACAGGCAGCGGTGCAGTCAACGCACTTGGATTCACATGGGACGCGAAGAATGGTACGCACGAGCTTGAGGGGGTGGAGTACGTTCCCGCCCTCAACGATTCCGGCCTGATGCTCGCACGTATTCACGGGAAGAGCAGATCGTGTGTCATCCAGGTAGATCAGCAAGGACAGTTCACCACCTGTGACGAGTTGCCAATTGAATGGAGTCCCTTCTCTGACATCAACAACCACGGGGACGTGGCCGGAGTCATGCAGGTGCAAGGGAGCGTGGCCGTATTCCTCTGGCATAGGCATGAGGGGCTGCAGAGGTGTTCGCTCATGGCGGACAGTATCTGCGACATCGCTGTGAACGACGCCAGGCAGGTCGTCTTCTCGGTCGGCGAGCGCCCACTCATGGCGTTCGGTCGGCCGCTCCAGGATAGACAGACCCGACCGTATCTGTGGGACCCTCAGGGCGGCCTGATCTCACTGGATGGGCAACTGCCCCGTCATCTTAGAGGAAAGTTCTTGGCGATGGACCTAAACAACACGGGCTGCATCCTGGGTATAGTCGTCTCCGACAGAGGAACGAAGGTCCAGGCTGTGCTCCTCGAACCCAAGTGAAGGGCGCACGTACGGTGACCAAACACAGACATGGCAAAGCCTTCACACCACGCCAGCTTCTGGTGGTGCTCATCATCATCGATCTGCTGCTGGGCGTGATCACGATTTGTTGGTAGGAGGGACGGCGGAGGATCATACCCACTCCGCCACCGGCAGTTGGCTGATGGCTCGGCCACGAGGCGCGCTGTTCAACAAGGACTATGCGCCCGACTGCTTTCTGACCAGAGGGTACCGGCTTGTGTCGGTTCATGCCCGCACAGCCTGGAGACTCCTACCCCGGTGTCTCGCCAAGACAACCGCAGAGCCGTTCACCTGCCAATTCTCACCCGGCTCGGCTGTCTGCGGTCGCAGGGCCCGCTTACTAACGGCACACCCGAAAGCCGAAGCTGTTGTTTCGGCTGTCCGGGTAATACCAGTAGCGGCGAGGCACACGGCAGCCCTTGGCATCGTTGTTCCAGGAGCCGCCGCGCAGAACGCGATGGGTGCCGGTGGAGAGGCCCGTCGGCTCGCTTGCCGGGCTGACACTGTAGTAAGTCGAAGTGAACCAGTCCTGACACCACTCCCAGACATTGCCGCTTATGTCACACAGACCATACGCCCCCTGCGGACCGTAATACCCCACCGGAGACGTGAAAGGACGAGCTTTCAAAGTCGAGGGATTGCAGTTGTTGTAGTTCGCCTTGCTGCAATCAATGGTGCTACTGCCCCAGGGATACTGGTAGTAAGGATCATGATATCCGCCCTGGGCGGCATATTCCCACTGTGCCTCCGTGGGCAGACGGCATCCGTAGTAGTCGCAGAACGCCTTGGCCCCGTACCAGCTCACCATGACCATCGGATGGTCAGAGATGTCGTTGCTTTCCCCGGTGCGGACCGTGAACCGGCCCTGATCGTACTCGATCTGGCTGCCGGCATTGGAGCTGTACGTGTCGCAGTACGGCTGCGTCCGCGCGGTGTCTGAGGATGCATACACTGCGCCGTTGACAACCTCGATCAGCGCGTCGGCCATGGCCGTATTGAGATAGGCGGTGTACTGCGCGTTCGTCGTCTCGCACTTGCTCATCTGGAAACCGCGCAGGGTAACTCTGTGTACAGGCCTTTCATACACATACCCAACGCCGTCGTGGTCTCCCATCTCGAAGGTACCCGCCGGGACGTTAACGAAGACCATGCCCGCAGGCCCTTCCCACCAGAGCCTCGGATAGCCTTTGCCTTCGTTGATCCACCAGATGTCCTCCATCCCATTGGCCGTCTCAACCACGAAGTCCCAGTCGGCGTCTAGGAACGTACCGGCAGTCTGCATCTCGGCGGTGCTCTTGGCGGTGCCGCCCGCGCCCGTACGTTGGCTGGAGGTGAGCGCGTCCCAGAAGCTCGATGTGACGTTCGCGTCCGCCCCGTTGCAGGCGACAAGTCCGCCTAGACCGGCGATCCCAAAGACCGTGCCGGCACTGTAACAAGCTGAAATGCTTCCATAGTTCTCGCCGACGAGGCCCCCGGCATCCCGATCCGCCGTGACGGAGCCAGTACTGTAGGACGTCACGATACTGCCGTAGTTGCCACCCGCAAGCCCACCGGCGTATTCACCGGCGGTGACCATTGCCGTGCTGTAGCTGGCGCTAATGCGGCCCCAGGTCCGGCCTGCGAAGCCTCCGACCCGCTTCACGCCGCTGGCTATACCGGTCGCATAACTCGCCACGATGTCACCGCGGCTGTACCCGGCCACTGCGCCGATGTAGTCGCCCGAGCCCGTGACGTTCACATCCGCCACGCCGAGGTTTCTGATCTCGGCCCCGGACTCAATCTGGCCGAATAAACCCAGGTAACTCGCCCCGATCACTTTGAGGTGTCGGATGGCGTGGCGATTCCCGTCGAGGCTCCCCCCAAACGAACTCCCCTGGAAACCCGTCTCGGCTTCGTTGACATCCGGCGCGATAACCGCCTTTTTGAAGACCTGACGACCAGGCAGGTTCGGGTCCAGGTCGATGTCTGCGGCCAGGATGAAGTGCTTGTCGTAGTCTTCGGGAGTCTCGCCCAGAGCGATCAGATCGGCTGCCGTGGCGATCTGGTAGGGATCATCTGCCGTTCCGCTGCCACCACCATACTTGGCTTGGGCAGGCAAGCCCACCAGGCCCACCACAGTGAGAATGGGGATTGTCCAAAGGACTCGGAAGGCCCTCTTTGTCCACATTATCTATCCTCCGCCCCCCCATAACCAGACTGAACAAGCGGCGTTTACACGACGGCAGAAATCCCCTGACTCTCTCACCAGGATTGCTGCCTTGTAGTCTACCTGATGGGCGGCGTTGAGGTCAACTACGAAACACGCCGGTCCGAGGTGTCGGCGTCAGTTCTGTAGCCCCACCGGCCCGATCACATCCAGTCTGCCACCGGTCGCCAGCGACTCGATCACCGTCGCTGCACGGGCAAGTAGGAGTCAACCGTGGGTGACTATCCCCAGCTTACGAGTCCAATGGTCGGCCGGGCTGGACGGGGCCACTGTCCTGGCGCACGCAGTGGTATCTCGCTGGTTGGCCGGCTTGTGCAAGCAGCTCATTGACTTCCTGTCTCAACGCCGTCATCCGGAGTTCCAGGTCCGCGGTCAGGGCGTTGACCCTTTCGATGTCATCCGCGGTCTGCCTCAACGCGGCCTCGGTCCGCACTCGATCAGTGACGTCGGCGAAGATGCACGCAAACTGGTTGGGCGCGGGCCGGAATGCCGTCACATGGAAATGCTTCTGCAGTTCGCAGGCGTAGTCGTCGAAGAGGGCCGGTTCGCCGGTCAGGGCCACCTGGCCGTACCTCTGGATCCACGAGGGTTCCAGCGCCGGAAGCACCTCCCTCGCGGTCCTGCCAACGAGGTCGGCGGCCCGCAGCCCGGTCATCGACTCAAAAGCCGGATTGACGCTCAGGAATCGATAGTCCACGGGTCTCCCCTCGCCATCCAGGATGGTCTCATGGACCGCACATCCGTCCAGCATCTGCTCGAACAACATCCGGTACCCTCTTTCGCTCTCACGCAGGGTCTTCTCCGACCGCTTGCGGTCGGTAACGTCCACCACAAAGGCCACGCACATCGCCTCTCCGTCGATGGCGGCTTCGGCTGAGTTGATGTCCGTGTAGATCACGTCCCCGGTCTTGGTCCGGAAGGGAATGTCCCGACCCTGGATGCGGATCGACTCGCCCATCTCGCGGAAGGCCGACAGAATGTCCTGCATCGATGCTTCAGGATGCAGTTGGGGCACGCGCAGGGTCAGAAGTTCCTCGCGGCGATAGCCCAGCATCTGACAGATGGCCGGATTGGCGTACAAAATCTGGAGGGTCTGGGTATTGGTTACGAGAATCCCTTCACTGGCGTTGTCGAAGATCACCTGGTATTTCCTCATGGACTCCCAAAGGGCCCGCAGAAAGCCCTTTCGCTCCACGGCATAGTGGATGGATCGCTTCAGGTGATGGGCGTTCGACTTGTCCTTGATGAAGTAGTCGTCCACTCCGCGGGCCACGGCGTCAGCCCCCTGTTGTTCATCGTCGGTGTCCAGTATCGCAACGATCGAAGCATGCGGCCAGCAATCCCTGATAAGATCCAGGATGGGCCGATCGGCATGATCCTGTAGACCCATGTCCAGCAGCACCACGTCGAACGTCTCCGCCGCCAGGTCCTGCAGGGCGATCGTCAGATCTGTGGCCGTCTGCATGTCCGCTTCCGCGATGCCGCATTGCCCCAGCATCCGCGCAAGCAGAACCCGGTCGATCTCGTCGTCTTCAACGATCAGGATCTTCAGTCGGTCTTTGGAGAGCCCCTTCATCATCTGTCACCACGCCCGTTCATTCTCGTCAAGCCGCTCCTCCCCATGGCGCCGGCTCGCCCAGTCGACCGCCATCCGTGAGTCGGATCTTACACGCCCTCGGCCCCCGATCTCGACCCACACTACTGGGGATCGGCTCAGGCGACCAGGGCCGTCAGTAACTTCCGCGGTCCATAGGGATTTCCCCTGAACGTGGAGCATACGGCCCTCTGAGAGAGCACCTTGCGAGAGGCACTACACCACCTTTGGCGTAGGTGCGGGCGGGGGCCTGCGGGACAAGGCCACGCTCCCCTGGACGACACGAGGGATTTGCATTGTATTCTGACCGCTCGTCCCGTATCACTGGACTCAACGCAGACCGTGTCTGTCAACGAAGGTGGGCATCATGAAGAAGAGAATCGTTCTGATTGGAGTAGTGACAGCCCTATTGACTCTGTCGGCCCATGCACGGGGGAAAACCCGTCTGGTCACGGACCGGGGGCTGGAGTTGACCGGTTTTCAGGACCCCAGGCCCTACACCCCGGCCTATGATCTGCGCAACGACTTCGTGATGGTGTATGGGATCCAGGAGAACCGCGTGGCAGCGATCCAGTCCTGGGTCGAGAAGGGCTACGTGCCCCACCTGATGACCGGGATTGCCTGGGGCGACTATCAGGATTTCAAGGACATCAACGGCCAGGACATCATGTCTCTCTCGCAGATGGACGCCAACGGCAAGGAGAAGCTCCACGGCACCCGCATCCCCTATGTGGTGCCGTCGGTCGAGTTCAGCGACTACATGGTCGCCAAACTCAAGCCCATGATCGATGCCGGCGTCCTCGCGATCCACCTTGAAGAGCCAGAGTTCTGGGCCTACACCGGATTCTCTCCGGCGTTTGCCAAGGAGTGGCAGCTCTATTATCACGAGCCCTACGTGCGGGCGGACAGCTCGCCGGACGCCCAGTACAAGGCCAGCCGACTGAAGTACTACCTGTATGGCCGGGCCCTGCGGCGAGTGGCCGAGGCCTGCAAGGAGTACGCCCTCCAAAAGTACCATCGCGAGCTCCGCTTCTATGTGCCCACCCACAGCCTGATCAACTACACGCAGTGGTCGATCGTGTCTCCGCAGTCGTCGTTGATCGATTCCAGCGTGGTGGACGGCTACATCGCGCAGGTATGGACCGGCACATCCCGGACCGCGAACGTCTACCAGGGCAAGACCTCGGAACGCACCTTCGAGACCGCTTTTCTGGAGTACGGCGTGATGCAGGAGCTGGTGCGGGGGACGGCTCGTCGCATGTGGTTCCTGGCCGACCCGATCGAGGACAATCCCCGATACGACTGGGACGACTACCGCGTCAACTACAAGGCAACCCTGATCGCATCGCTGCTCCAGCCTCACGTCTGGCACTACGAGATCTGTCCGTGGCCCTCGCGGGTGTTCCTGGGAAAGTACCCCGCGAACTCTCCCCAGGCCAGGCCCATTCCGGGGGCCTACGCCACGACCCTGTGCACGGTGTTCAATCAGTTGCGTGACATGAACCAGCCGGACATTGAATGGCAGGACGCAACCCACGGCGTGGGCGTGTTCATGGCCGATTCCGGCATGTTCCAGCGGGCCGAGCCGGCGTATCGACTGGCGGCCAGGGACGGCAACGATCCGACCCGGGCCGAACGGAAGGACATCCAGCACTTCTCCGCGTTCTACGGGCTGACACTCCCGCTGCTCAAGAACGGCGTGCCTGTCCAGCCGGTCCAACTGGACAACGTGGCCCGCTTTCCTCACTACCTCGGCGACTACAAGGTGCTCGTGCTGAGCTACGAATTCATCAAGCCGGAGACGCCCGCGATCAATCAGGCCCTGGCGGAGTGGGTGGCCCAGGGCGGCGTGCTCGTCTACGTGGGGGCCGACACCGATCCCTTCTCGGCCATCATCGGCTGGTGGAATACAGGCAAGAACCGATACGAGACGCCGAGCCAGCACCTGTTCGACGTCCTCGGATTGGATCGAAAGGCGGCGGAAGGATCTCACCCCTTCGGCAAGGGCCGCGTACTCGTCCAGAGAAAGCACCCGGCCTATTACTCACGGTCCCCGGAGGCGGCGGACACCTATCGTGCCGTGATCCGGCGGGCCGTGGAGGCCGCGGGCCTGACCTACAGGGAGCACAACTATCTCCGGCTGCGTCGCGGCCCCTACGTGATCGCCGCCTGTCTGCGGGAGTCCGTCAACGAGACGCCGCTTGAACTGAAGGGCCTGTTTTTGGATCTCTATGACGCCAACCTGCCGGTGCGTGACGGTGTGACCCTGCAACCGGGGCAGCAGGCCTGGCTGCTCGACCTGAACCGGCTGGACCAGGACAAAGCAGAGCCCGTGGCCTCGGCCGGACGGTTTGAGACCTGGACGCAAACGGACCACGGTGTCGAGTTCGTGCTCTCCGCCCCGGAGGGCGTGAGGACTGTCTCCCGCATACGCCTGCCGAAGCGTCCCACCCGCATCCAGAGTGGAGATCGCGAACTGAGCGGCTACCCATGGCACGCAGAGAGCCACACGGTTCTTCTTGAGTCATTGACAGGCGTTTCAAGACAGCACGTCAAGATCCAGTGGTGACCCTGTCACGCACCGACATCCCTGGAGGAGTCCACCGGGACATCCCGCTTTGTCACCTCCACGTCAACGAGACGCACAAAGAGAACAGGCACGCCAGAGACATCGTATAGAAACTAGACGTGCACAATGGGGTGCCCGAGCACGGGTCGTTTGACGAGGGCCTGCTGCTCCGTTGGTCCTGGACGACCCTGCCGGGTGGAGAATGAGGCAAGGCCGCTGCGAGGAGATCGACCCCCGTGGGATTCACGTGGCCTGACGGTCACTCCCGCACGGCCGGAAAAGGGATATTCGCGACGGCGAATCCGATGGGGTCACGTCGAAAGGAGACGACATGATCTGGACACGAACGGGTGAGCGGGAAGGGCTGGTCGTCGTCGACGTGGATACGCAGAACCACTTCTTTCGGGATGACAGCCCTATCCATGTCAGGAATCATCGGCATGTCCTGGGCAACATTGAGAGGATACTGGCTTGGGCCTGGGCCAACCACATCCATACGATCTCCACGATCCATGCCGCCGGAAGGAAGGCCGTTTGGTACGCCTCCTTTCTGGCCCGGGCGTTCAGCGAGCAGAAGCCTGGTGGCACACTTTGCAGTCACAGCCTCCATCTGGACGCGATGGATTGCACCGACCTGCCCTGGCCACTGATGGAGCAATGCGATCAGGTCATCGTCTACAAGCGATGCTGCGATCCGTTTGCCGAGCCACGGGCCGACAGGCTCCTCACCGAACTGGAGGCTGACGCCTTTGTGGTGGTGGGTACCCCGACGGAAGGGGCGGTGGGAATGACAGCCATCGGCCTGTTGGCCAGAGGCAAGAACGTGCTGGTGGTCGTGGACGCCATAGGCTCCCTCAGCACGTCCTTCGCGCGGAGAGCCCTCCAGAAGATGCAGGTAAAGGGAGCGAGGCTCGTTGCCACAGAGACTCTATTGGGCCGCGGCAGCACAGCGAGCCGGCTCCGTACAGCGGAGCCGGAAGAAGTCCCGAGCAGTTGATTTCTATAGAAGGCTCCGGCCTTTCCGCCTGGTCTGGAACGGTCGCTACTTCAAGGTGAAGACCAGCGTGGGGTCGAGCGGGTACCGGCCGAAGCGTTCGCCGTAGATCGCCAACCCGCCGGCAAGAACGGAATCCACTTCCAGCCGGATCACGATCTCCTTCGCCTCCGCGGCAGCCTTCAGCGAGGCCTCAGGAAGCGTGGCCTGTACGAGGACGCCGTAGGAGCCGGCTTCACGCAGTTTCTTGTCGTGGGGTTGTGAGTGCCACGAGAGGATGCCGCGATGATCCGCCGGATCGTCGGCCAGGTTGAAAGTGCCCGCGACGACGCCATTCACACGCACCCGTACCTCGCTGGGGAAGGTGACGGTGTCGGTCATCGGATAGGAATTCGGATTCGAGCTGGGATCGTGCGTGCCTCTGCCTCGCATGAAGTCGCCGTCCTCCTGCCGTGCACCTTCGCGGTCCTTGCCGAAGAGTTGCTTGGCCGAGGCTTCCATCACGAATGAGGCTCCAGCGAGCTGGCTGGCGTCAAGCCCTTCCGGCCAGGCGAGGCGATACTCGAAGTAGCCATGGCCCGCGCCGTTGACCTTGAGACCGTCGAGCACGTTCCATTGCTTCTGCGACCACTTCGCGTCCTTGAAGGTGTTCGGGGCGAACCGCACCACGCGGACGTCACTACCCGCGGACTTGATGCTCTCCTCGCGAGGCGCAGGGCCATTGGCAACAAGGAAAGTCGTGAAGTTCCGCTGGAGCACCACACCCGCTTCGCTCTCGACAGTCATCGCGAGCACGGCCAGCGCAGGCTGTGAGGGCATGACCACCTTGAGGGGCGCCAGCTCCCTGGCCATCCACGGCTCAAACACCATCGCGCGGACTGCCTGTTGGTACGTCTCGCGCTGGCCGAGCGTGTTCCAGCCGTAGAGCTCGGTGCGGATCATGATCGTCTTCCCGGGGGCACGGTCGGTGAGGAACGAGGCAAAGAGCGGCACCTCGACGGCTTCGCCCGGTTTGACGTCACGACACAGCTCGCTGCCGGTCGAGAGGTAGAACGGGCTGTGCAGATCGGCGAGGGTCATCCCCGGCACCAAGGCGTCCAACCCGGGGAACTTCTCGGTCCGGTCAAAGCGATAGTAGCCGTTCCACTCGTTGATGACGTCGTGGTGCTCGGTGTAGAGCCAGCCGCCGATCTTCGGGTGGCGGCGAAGCTCATTCATCATAATATGGTAGTCCCAGCTCCAGTCCACGTCGCCGGTGCTGCCTTCGTAGCCCCAGACGTTGCCGCACTCGCTGTTAAACAGAGGCTGATTGCCCTGCTTCCGGCCGCCAATGAAGTTCCACGTCGACCCGGCATAGGTGTCCTTGACGATCTGATCGAGCCGTGCCTGCCATGCATAGCCAGGCAGATAATCGTGCCAGGTATTGAGGTCCGTCTCGGTGTGATCGTAATTGCACGCCGAGTTGTCCTCCACGAGCCGGGTGGAGTCCAGTTGCTTGGCCAAGCGGTACATCTGGATGACCCACTCCTGCGTCTCCGGGAGGTAAGTCCTCTTGTCGCCTTGTCGGGTGAACAGGCCCCAGGTCTCGTTGAACGTGACCCAACTGAAGATGGCCGGGTGGTTGAAGTCCGCGTCTGATCATCCCGCGCAAGGCGAACTCGCTCTCCTGGCGAGCCTCTGTGTCCGGCTCGCCCCAGAAATTCGGCACATCGGCCATGATCAAGAGGCCCAGGCGGTCGGCCCAATAGAGCTTGCGCGGCACCTCAACCTTGATGTGAATGCGGTTCGCGTTCAGCCCGATGCGTTTCGAGCGGAGGATTTCGTCACGCATGAAGGCGTCGCTCGGGAAGGTGTAGAAGCCGTCGGGGTGATAGGACTGGTCGAGCGAGAGTTGCAGATAGACGGGTTTGTTGTTCAGTGCGACATAGACAAACTCCGTGCCGGGGAGCCTTTCGACGCTGATCTTGCGCATGCCGAAATAGGTGCCGACATGGTCCTCGGCGCCAGCCGATACCAGCGAGGCGTCCACTTCGTAGAGGAACGGGTCGTCCAGAGACCACAGATGCCGCGAGGCGACGGCTACGTCGAACTGAACCTCCTTCGCGCCGCTGGCGATGGCCTGTGTGGCCTCCGGCACTCCAGCCGTCTTGAAGTGGAGCACCAGCTTCGAGCCTGCAGGCGCCGCGTCGTTGAACTGCACCTTCACCGTCACCTTGCTCGCATCGATGTCCGGCGAGTAGTGCAGTGAAGTGATGTGCAGCGCGGGCCGGGCTTCGAGGTAGATCGTCTGCCAGATGCCCTTGGCCGCGCCGTAGCCCTGTTTGCCCTCCAGCTTGAAGGGATGCGGCGTGTCATCCACGCGCAGGACGATCTGCTGGTCCTGGCCCCATTTGACGTTGGCCGTCAGTTCGAATTCGAACGGCGTGTAGCCCCCGCGATGCTCGCCCAGCGGACGGCCGTCGAACCAGCCTTTCGTCAGCCAGTCACACGCACCCACCACGAGGAACACGCGTTTGCCCTTCCACAACGCGGGCACCTTCACGTCACGCCGATACCACCCGATGTCCGCCTTGTTTTCCAGGCCGGAGAGCTTCGAGCCCCAGGGAAAGGGCACGTTGATGGTCTCTGGGAATTCGGTCTTGCCCGCAGCCCAGCCCTGGCCTTCGCCCGCGTTCTCCTTCTCGAAGCGGAATTGCCAGGGACCGTTCAGGTTGACCCAGTCGGCTCGCTCGAAGTCGGGCCGCGGATGTTCAGGCAGCGGAATGGCGGAAGCGGCAAGCGTCTGAGTACAGAGCACGCTTGCGGCGGCGATCGCCGCTACACAGGTTGTGAGGAATCGATTGCGCATAAGCAGGCCCCTTCATGTGTGATGCCATTTCATAACCAAACATTGGGGCCATTCTAAACTCACACCGTCGCGAAGGCTACCCAGATTTGGCTGTCAGGGAGCATACGTCCCCATCCCAGCCCCTGCTGCCTCTGTCCCTCAACCCGAGTACGTGCTCGTGAACCGATACCGCCCTGAGGGGACATCATACATGGAAGACGGCCCTTCGCGGCCGAGACTCACAATGCCTTGGACCTGTTCCACGGCCAGGCCGCCTTCGAGGATGGCTGTCCCCTTGTCACTCGGCACATAGACCCTGGCCTGGGTGTTGGCCGGGATCGTGACCTCCAGGGTGAGCCTGTCCCCCTGCCTCTGCCAGCGGCTCTCCAGGGTCCCGTGTATCGACTGGTAGCTCGCCCCTGCATGGTCCAGTCCGCCGCCGGGATAGGGCCTGATCAGGAACCGCTTGAACCCGTTCACGTCCGGATCGAGTTCGATACCGGCGGCACAGCGGTAGAGCCACTCGCCCACCGAGCCCAGCGAGTAGTGGTTGAAGGAATTCATCTGCGGATTGAAGAAGCCGTCCTCTGCGGTCCATCCGTTCCACCGCTCCCAGATGGTCGTGGCGCCATGCAGCACCGGATAGAGCCAGGAGGGATAGTCCTCATTGAGCAACAGACGCCAGGCCACGTCAGGCCGGCCTATGGCCGTCAGCGTGGGATTCAGGTGGCTGATGCCTATGAAGCCTGTGCTCAGGTGCCAATCGAGCGCCTCGATGTTCTCCACCAGGTGTTTCGCGGCGGTGCTCCTGACCTTGGCAGGCAGGAGGTCAAAGGCCAGGGCCAGGAGGTAGGCGGTCTGGGTCTCGACCTTCAGGCGGCCGTTGTCGAGGACAAATTCCTCTTGGAAGGCCTTTCGCACGCGATTGAACATTCGCGCAAAGCGATCCGCATCGTCCCTGTGCCCAGTCTCTTGGGCCATGCGAGCCATCTTCGCGGCGTCATCAGCCCAGTAGGCAGTGGCCAGCAGGTTCTTCATCGGTGAATGGGTGCGGAAGGTCGTGTCGCTCGGGATGCACAGCCAGTCCCCGTAGTTGTTGCCGAGCTCGTTGGTGCGCAGGCCCGTGGGATTGTTGCGGTCGATCCAGTCCAGCCAGGCCGCCATGGCCTTCCAATGGCGCTCGATGATCCTGCGGTCGCCGTACATCCGCCAGATTGTCCACGGGATGATGACCCCAGCATCTGCCCAGCCTGCCGCCCCGCAGAGCCCATCCAGGCCGACGAAGTTCCCGTCCTCGGCCAGGCGCGGGGCTGTGTCGGGGAATATGCCGTCCGGAGTCTGCGCGTCCTCCACGTCCGTCATCCACTTGGTGAAGAAGGCGGCCACGTCCATGTTGTACGTGGCAGTGCGTGAGAAGACCTGTGCGTCGCCCATCCAGCCGAGGCGCTCGTCCCGCTGGGGGCAGTCGGTGGGGATGCTGAGGAAGTTGTCCTTCTGGCTCCACAGGCCGTTGAGCCACAATCGGTTGATCCCCGGGTGTGAGCACTCGAAGCGGCCTGCGCTGGGCGTGCCGGAGCGGACCACGCGGCCCGTGACCGCCTTCTCGCCTGGGCTCCGCTTGAATCCGGTCAGCTCCACGTACTGGAACCCATGGAACGTAAACCGCGGCTCCCAGACCTCCTCGCCCTCGCCGCGCAGGATGTAGACGTCTGTGGCCTTGGCCCTGCGGAGGTTCTCCGTGTAGAGCGTACCGTCAGGATTGAGTCTCTCGCCGTGGCGGAGCATCACCCGCGTGCCTGCCGGGCCCTTGATCCGCAGGCGGACCCAGCCGCTGATGTTCTGCCCGAGGTCATAGATGAAGACGCCCGGCGAGATCTCGTTTACAGAGACCGGCGATAGCGTCTCCACGCAACGGACCGGCTCTGAACGCTGCGCGATCAGGACTGCTGCTGGCGAATCCACCTCATGGACGCGGCTCCAGCCCTTGTCGTCATAGTCAGGCTGGTCCCAGCCGGTCAGCTCTTTGCGGGCGTCATAGGTCTCGCCCATCATGAAGTCTGAGCACAGGATCGGCCCTGCCGAGCAGCGCCATGTGTCGTCCGTGACCACGACCTGTCTGGACCCATCCACAAGCTCGATCTCCAGTTGCACCAGGAGGCTCGTCTCCAGTCCATAGCGCCCGCGTGTCTCCTGCCACCCGACGTAGCCGCTGTACCAACCGTCTCCCAGGACCGCGCCCAGGGCATTCGCGCCCTGTCGGACCAGGCCGGTCACGTCATACGTGCGATAGTGGATTCGTTTGCGGTAGTCGGTCCATTCAGGGGCGAAGACGTCGGGGCTCACGGGATGGCCGTTGAGGTGAAGGTCGAACAGGCCGCGTGCGCTGGCACAGAGCGTCGCTCGCCGCACCGGGCCCTGCACCCCAAAGGCCTTGCGGAGCCAGGGCGGCGTTCCAGGCTCCGTCGCGGTCGGCCGGATCGCGTGGTCTGCACGGTCGAGGGTGTCGGGATCCGCGGCGATCCAGCGGGCCTGCCAGTCTCTTGCCTCCAGCAGCCCCATGGTCCAGCACGCCCGCTCCGATACGGCAGTCCCCCCCTGCTCATCCCACACCTGGACCTGCCAATGGCAGGCCATGCGGGAGACCTGCGGGGTCCCGCTGTACTCGATGTGCGCAGTGCGGTCGTCCTCCACCCGTCCGCTGTCCCACAGGTCTGCCTTGCCCTGTGCAAGGCGATCTGCGGACGAGGCCACACGCACCTGCCTGGCGACCTGCCTGGCCCCACGGCGACCGGACTCTAGAGTCCAGCTCAGACGCGGCCTGGTCTCGTCTATGCCCAGGGGATCGACGAGGTACTCACATCGCAGATTCGCTACGCGAAGATCAGGACCCTTCATGGGACACCCTCATTCGGCCTTGTGCAGGCCCCGCTTCATCCAGAACGGCACTGATCCAAACCATCCGACCGTCCCGAGCAGGGACAGGGCGAAGGAGTGATTCCGCTCTATGCCACCCGTGAAGACCAGGGTGGCGGCGGCCAACATCAGGGCCAGTGAACCGAACGAGATCACCTTCAGGAGGGCCTTCATGTCACCTTCTCCCTTCGATCGACACGGGCAGGTAAGTGCCGCGGGTCGTTCTCTGCTGGATGGCGCTCAAGACGATGTACGACACGACCGCCACGATCCACTCGGGCAGGACCAGGAAGATCGGGTTTGCGCCCCTGCTGAAGGCGATGAGCGACAGGATCATCGGGACAATCCACGCCGCAGCAGCAGCCCAACTGATCGCCACCCCCGTCTTGGCTGCAAAGTTGGGCTGCAGCCCGATCTTCGGGAAGAGTCGGAGGTCAATGAAGATGAACGCGCCGAGCGGCAGCAACAGCAACGCGTTGGTCGTGATGAGCAGATCCAGGTTCTGGATGATGGCAGGGATGCAGGCACAGATGATCATGCCCACGCCGACGACCAGTGTCACCCGCCATCGGCTCCAATTCGGCGTGGCCACCTGGAGGGCCAAGCCCGCTCGGTACAGCGTCGGGCTGGCCACGTTCCAGCCGGCCACGACCACGCAGAGCGCACCGGTCAGGCCTGCGCCCAGGTACGCGATCGGCCCCGGATCGGTCTGGATCCCCCTGCTGATCGCAGCCGCGCACAGGATGCCGGAGGCCACCCACGCGACGTAGTGGCCCAGGTACATGCCGGCCGAGGAACAGAATCCCATCTGCCACTTGCGGGCATATCGCAGGATGGTCAGGTCCCCCATGCCGAAGTGCTGCGGCATGTTGCAGAGCCAGGCGAAGGCAATCACGTGCCAGATCGTGTATTTCGAGTAGCCCTTCGCGACGTTGCCCGTCCATATCTTCTCGTTGGCAACCTGCCAGAAATCACCCAGGGACTGCACCCCCAGCAGCGGCAGCGTCCCGACCGCGGCGATGATGAACACCACCACCATCCAGGGGGCGGACATCTTCGAGAAGATCGCCATGCCTTCGAATCCGAGCACTGCCAGGATCGCGATCACCGATCCGACCACCACCGCCAGTACGATCCACGTCCATTGTGGCAGCGTGCCCGTGTCTGCCACCGTCTGCGCGAAGCAACTCATCTTCTCGAAGGGCAGCGCGATGGACGTCATCGAGACCCGCAACATCGCGCCTGCCAGAATGCACAGGATCACGCCGTAGACTGCGCTGTAGGCGACCGTCAGCCACGGGCCGCCGAGCGTGCGGAGCTGCCAGTACTGGGTCAGACGGGTCTTGACCGCAATGGGGGCGCAGATGAATGCCCAGCTCAGCACGGCCAGGAAGTTGCCGATGGCTAGCCCGAGCAGCACGGCCGTTGCGGTGCAACCGTGCATCACGAAGAGCGGGCCGATGACGAACTCGGTTCCAGCGATGTGCTCGCCGGCGAACGTGGCCCAGAAGATCTTCCAGCCGTGCAGATCCTTCTCCTTGATCGGCTCGCGCTCGTATTCGTAGAGGGCGTCGAGCCGCTCAACAAGGGTCGGTCTCTGTCCTATGGCCATAGGCCGGGTCTCCTTGGTCTCTGAGGGCATGCGTTGACCCGAGTCTTATCGGGGATGGAACGATCCTTGTCAATGGGCGGGCCTGCGGGCTCGTGAAGCGAGTCAAAGTGACCTTCTTCGCCGACCACGCTGCCCCAGGGCTTCGCAGCCGATCGCAGTAGAAACAGGTTCTGAGACAGCCTGTCGACCTTAGGATCCCGCAAGAGATTCCGTTTTTTGCGGTAACGGAGGACATCCGGGTCTTCGACAAGGCGAATAGGGCGCTGTCGCCGCGGTCGGCGGAAAGGCCGCAGCCAAAGGGAAGCGATAGCTTGTGAACAGTCGCCGTAGGAGGCTGGGAAACGGGCAAGCACCATTGCGTCCCCCCAGGAGAGGATACGGCGTTCGCGTCTGCGACCGAGCCGTGGTGGAGGCGGAACCCCCGGGGTGTCCCCTTGAAATCAGCAAGTTCTTGCGGGATACTAAGGCCATGGCCCGCTTCGATCCAACCAGGCCTGAGTTCTCGCCATACGGGTTCAGTTGTACTCGCTGGACGGCGACGACGATGCCGCGTTGCGACCGCCACAATGAGATCGAACTCAACCTGTTGGAGAGAGGCAGGCTGGTCTACCTCATGGGTGGGAGGAAGGCCTCCGTCCCTGCGGGACGACTGTCTGTGTTCTGGGCTTGTGTCCCGCATCAAGTCATCGGCTTCGAAGGCTTGACTGAGTACTTCGTGCTGACGATCCCCTTGGTGTGGTTCCTCCAGTGGCGACTACAAGACGGTTTTACGCAATCGATCTTGCACGGAGGGGTTATGGTCGAACCGGACAAGGGCCATTTGGCATCGGACAGGAGGCAGTTTGAATCATGGATCGAGGACCTGCAGGTGGGCTCGGAGGAACACCGTCAAGTGAGTCTCCTGGAGATCGAAGCCCGCCTGCGGCGGCTGGCGCTAAGTGTACCGGCGGACATGCCGGCGCACTCCCGACGGGAATCGCCGGCCGCCTTGGACCAGTGGGACTTGAGCAAAGCGGAACAGATGGCCTGTTTCGTTGCTCAGAACTGCACGCAATCCTTGACCGCCGAGATCATCGGTCGACACGTGGGGCTGCATCCCAACTATGCGATGACGCTGTTCCAACGGACCTTTGGCATCACGTTGATGCAGTATGTGATTCACTATCGGCTTTCGCACGCGCAGCGGCTGCTCGTCACCACCACGGACCTGATCGTTGACATCGCATTCAGTTCGGGCTTCGGCTCGCTGAGCCGTTTCAACGAGGCATTCCAGCAGTCCTTCGGCTGCACGCCGCGGGAATACCGCAGGGCGCACAAGCTGAAGTAACGAACCGAGGCACCCGTTGAACCTTAGGATCCCGTAAGAAAATCTTCCTTCTGCGGTAGTTCTTGAGGGATCATTGTGGCAGACTTACGATGTGTAAGGGTTGCTGTGGGACGCCGGCAGCAGCCGAGATTGGATGGCCGACAGGCGAAGAAGATCTTGCAGAGGTGACCGGGTTTGGGGAGATGACGCAGACAGGGCGATGTGGACGTGTTGAAGCAGGAGTGGGCATAACCAGGGACCCTAGAGGAAGAAGGAGGATGTCATGGCTAAGAGGTTAGTTCTGTTGGTGTGCGTCGCTGCCGTAGCGGGAATGGTCGCTCCCCGGATGACGCTGGGTGACACGATCATCAAGGCCGTTCAGAGTTCCAGGAGCACGATAACAGGCCCGGATACCAACACCCACGACAGCTCCAAGCTCTCCGTCCGGAGCGACGCCTCCAGCAACAAGTCATGGATCAAGTTCGAACTGGGCGACATCGAGGCCAGCAGCCTCAAGAGCGCGACTCTCACCGTGACGCTGCACAACCCCAAAACGGGAGCCCGGAACTTCGATGTGTCGTACGTCAACGACAACTGCCTCGACAACATCGGCTGGACCGAACGGACTCTGACCTGGAACAACGCGCCCGGCAACAATACGGCCGATCAGGCCCGTCTTGATCTGAACAGAACCACCCTGGTGGGGACCGTGAAGTTCACGGACGGTGTCGCGGGACAGTCCTTCACCATTGACGTCCTGGACGCGCTGCAGACCGATACGGATGGGATCGCGCAGTTCGTTCTCCACAACTCCAATGGTCTTCTGGATTTCGCCACACACGATCATGCGACGGAGGCCTACCGGCCCTTCCTCGACGTGACGGTAGGTTCAGGAGCCCAGGCCCGCAGACCTTCTCCGGTCGATGGGGATCCCGAGGTGTACTGCAAGTCCATTCTGAGCTGGACCGCGGGCAAGTTCGCCGTGGCGCATGATGTCTACCTCGGGACCGATATGAACGACGTGAACAACGCCGGCCGGACCAGTCCGCTCGGTGTTCTGGTTTCCCAGGGGCAGCCCGAGAACAGGTACACGCCGGACCGGCTCGATTTCGGCCGAACCTACTATTGGCGCGTCGACGAAGTCAACGCGGCCCCGGATTCAACCCTCTACAAGGGCCAGGTCTGGAGTTTCACCGTCGAGCCCCTGGCCAGGGCCATCGCCGGCACGGGCATCACGGCAGCGGCGTCCAGCTCCATGGCAGGCGCGAGCCCCGCCAACACGATCAACGGATCGGGTCTCACGGGTGATCTGCACTCGACCGACGACACCGCGATGTGGCTCACCGCCAACACGGCGACGGACCCGGCCTGGATCAAGTATGAGTTCGACAGACTCTACAAGCTGCACGAGATGTGGGTCTGGAACTACAACAGCGCGGTCGAGCCCGGGGTGGGCTTTGGCATGAACGAGGTCACGATCGAGTACTCCGCCGATGGAACGACCTGGACGAAGTTGGGCAACACCGCATTCGCGCAGGGGCCCGGTGCGGCAGGGTATGCCCATGACACGACCGTCAGCTTCAGCGGCGCGGTCGCCAGGTCAGTGCAACTCAAGGCCGCCAGCAACTATGGCGGCAGTTGCACCGGCCTCAGCGAGGTGCGGTTCCTGAGTATCCCCGTGGTGGCCCGACACCCGCAGCCGGCCAGCGCCGCCACGGGCGTGGACCCCGCTGCGACCCTGACCTGGTGGGTCGGACGCGAGGCGGTCTCGCACAAGGTGTTCCTGGGAACCGACAAGGCCACGGTGGGCGACGGCACCGCCGGGTCCGCCGTCGTGACGGAGTCCTCCTATACGCCGAGGCCGCTGATGCTGGACACCCCCTACTACTGGAGGGTGGATGAGATCGGCGCGACCACGACCTATCCGGGTGACGTCTGGAGCTTCTCCACCAGCCCGTTCCTGCCCGTCGATGACTTCGAGTCCTACAACGACGGGTGCAACCGCGTCTTTTTTGCGTGGGTGGATGGCTTCGGGTATTCGGCCTCGCCGGACTGCAAGATAGCGGCCTCCTCGGGCAACGGGACCGGATCCACGGTGGGCAACACGAATCCTCCTTTCGCCGGGACGACCGTGGTTCATAGCGGCAGGCAGTCGATGCCGTTGGCCTACGACAACAGCGGCGGCAAGCCCTCGGAGGCGATCAGGACATTCGCTGCGGCCCAGGACTGGACCGCCAGCGGCATCAAGAGTCTGTCGCTCTGGTTCTGCGGGGCTGCGGACAACACGGGGCAGTTGTACGTCAAGATCAACGATATCAAGGTCCTCTGCAACGGCAGCGCAGCGGACATTGCGGGCCCGCAATGGCAGTCCTGGAGCATCGACTTGTCGACTCTCGGTGCTGACCTGCGGCATGTGACCTCCCTGACGATCGGGATCGACGGCGCCGGTGCGAAGGGCAGCCTGTCCATCGACGACATTCGTCTGTACCCGAAGATGCCGTAAGAGACTATCTCAAAACTTGTGTCGTAACGAGATCGAGCGAGAAGCCCGGGGGACGGCATCTGCATCCGGAACTATCCTCTCTCGATCGAGGCGGGCGAGGTCATCATCAGGTACATCCGGGTGCGATTGGGAGACGAGACGGGGAGTGCAGACTTCAACTCCTGTACAATCAACATGGTCGCCAACTACTGCAAACCGGGGCCGGCGACCTATGGCGGGGCAACATACCAGGGTGCAACTTCATCCGATGGGGTGGCAGAATCCGGCATCATCGATTCGCAGAAAGAGGTCGGCGGATGGCCGGAGCTTCAGAGTCTGCCCGCGCCCTGGACAGCGACGGTGACGGTATGCCCGACGAATGGGAACTTCGCGGCGGCTTCAATCCCAAGGATGCCTCCGACGGTCCGCAGGACAAAGACAGCGATGGCTACACGAATGTCGAGGAATGCCTCAACGGGACCGATCCGCTGGTCTTCGTGGATTACACCAAGCCTGAGAACAACGTAAACACGCTGCCACGTGAACCTTAGGATCCCGCAATAGATTCTCTTTCTTGCGGTAGTGATTGAGGGATCATTATGAGAGACTCATGTCGTGAAAAGGCCGCCACGGGTGGCATGGGTCGAAGCGCACGAGGGCAAGGACTATGCGACGCAATAGTGGATTCACACTCATTGAACTGCTGGTCGTTATCGCGATCATTGCGGTATTGATGGGCATCCTCTGCCCTTCTGAGGCAGGATCGCTATCATCACCATGAATAGAGATCATCCTGGGCAGATGGAAGTGATGTTGGAGGAAGGGCAAACGTTGGCAGAGTGCGTCACAGAACAGCGGTGGAGTTGACATGATTTTGATGAACCTCAGGGATTCTCGGATTGCCCGCCTATCGGCCCGATGGTGTTGGGTCGCGATCGTTTTCCTTGCCGGCAGCGGGCTGGCTGCCGATGTCGAGCAGTGGGGCGTGTGGGAGGCATCGTTGGAGGGGCCTCGCGAGGGCAATCCATACCTCGACGTGAGACTCACCTGCACCCTTCGCCAGGAGGGTGGTGTCGACAACATCACGGTGCCGGGCTTCTACGATGGCGAGGGTGTCTACAAGGTCCGCTTCTCGCCGCCGACGCAAGGCCGGTGGCGGTACGAAACGCAGAGCAACCGGCCGGAGCTGAACGGCAAGACCGGCGAGTTCACCGCCACGGCGCCCACCGGCGGCAACCACGGTCCGGTGCAGTGTCTTTGACACGTTCTACCTGCGCTACGCCGACGGCACGCCGTATCACCAGTTCGGCACCACCTGCTATGCCTGGGTGCATCAGACGCGCGAGCTGCAGGAGCAGACGCTCCAAACGCTCGCCGCGTTCGCCATTCAACAAGATCCGGTTCTGCGTCTTTCCCAAGTCGTATGCGTACAATCAGAATGAGCCGGAGTTCTTTGCCTTCAAGAAGGGCGCGGATGGCAAGATTCGACTTCAACCAACCCGACCCGGCGTTCTGGCGTCACTTCGAGCAGCGCATCCTCGACCTGCAGCGGCTCGGCATCGAGGCGGACCTCATTCTCTGGCACCCTTACGACCGCTGGGGTTTCGCGGACATGAGCGACGAGCAGGACGACCGCTATCTGCGCTACTGCATCGCGCGGCTCTCCGCCTACCGCAACGTCTGGTGGTCGCTGGCCAACGAGTATGATTTCATGACCAACGTGCCGCAAGGCCATCGGGGCAACAAACAGTGGGAGGATTGGGACCGGTTCTTCTCGATCCTGCAGAAGGAAGACCCGCACCAGCGGCTGCGCGGCATCCACAATGGCAGGAAGTGGTATGACCACACCAAGGCCTGGGTCACGCACGCCAGCCTCCAGACATCCGACATGGACGGCGGCGTGCGCTTCCGCACGCAATACCACAAGCCGGTCATCTATGACGAGTGCAAATACGAGGGCAACATCCCGCAGGGTTGGGGCAACCTGACCGCGCGGGACATGACCCAGCGATTCTGGCTGGGCACGCTGAGCGGCTGCTACGTCGGCCACGGCGAAACCTACAAGCACCCGCAGGACATCCTCTGGTGGGCCAAGGGCGGCGTGCTTCACGGCCAAAGCCCCCAGCGCATTCAGTGGCTCAAGGACTTCATGGCCCAGGCCCCTGCATTCCACGAACTCAAACCGCTGGGCGATGGCAAGGGAACGTTCGTGCTTGCCAAGGAGGGCGAGTACTACCTGGTGTATTGCCTGGACCAGCGGCCGCAGAAGGTCCGGCTCGCAGGTTCACGCCCGTACAAGCTGGATCTCATCGATCCATGGGAGATGACCGTGGCCCCTGTGGGCACGGCATCCCCCGGCGAATACGCCTTTGCCTCGCCCAAACCCGCGATGGTCGTATCGGTTCACGCCCTACCAACCCGGCGAGACGCTGCGGCCAGAGGCGAAGATCACTGCCTCTGTGCCCGAAGGGCTGCCGGCCCCCAGATTGCGCGTCGTCGTCTCGTCGGACTTTCCACCGACAGACGTCGTCATGAGCGACGGCCCCGCCGATCAATCGCAGCGACCCGGACGATATGCAGTCGATGGTCCGCTTCCTGCTGTACACCAATGAGTTTGATGTCGAGGGATTGATTGCTTCGTCAGGCACCTTTGCCAATATAGCCAGGAAGCAGAACATCCTGGATGTGATAGACCTCTACGACCAGGTGGATGAGAACCTGAGGAAGCATGACTCCCGGTATCCCACCGCGGACTACTTGCGTTCGGTCACCTTCCAGGGCCTCACAGGCACCTGGGGCAAGTCGGTCAGCAATAATATCGGCGCCGGCAAAGACAGCGAGGCTTCGGATGCGATCATCAAGATCGTGGACAAGCCCGATCCCCGGCCGGTGTGGTTCTGTGTCTGGGGCGATTGCAGCAACATAGCGCAGGCCATCTGGAAGGTACAGAATACGCGCAGCGCTGCCGAGCTGCAGACCTTCCTCAGCAAGATGCGTATCCATCAAATCGCGCATCAGGATGACACGATCGATTGGCTGCTCGAGAATTTCCCGGACTTGTTCATCATCTACTCGAAGACAACGTACCAGGGCATGTTCGGCGGCTCTGATCCGATGTCGGACCTCGCGTGGGTCAACGCGAACATTCGTCAAAACCACGGCCCGCTTGGGCGCTGTGTACCCGCCGGCGGGAATGGGATGCTCGGGTGTGTGTGAGGGCGATTCGCCTTCGTTCTTGAATCTGGTGAGTGCGGTGCGCGGATTGAACAACCCCGACGATCCCACCCAGCCGAGTTGGGGCGGACAGTTCAATCGCGATGGCACGACCCATCATTACGTGGATGGGCCTGGCGGGTCGAGTATCTCGAAGTGGCGACCCCAGTACCAGGCGGATTTCGCCCGGCGTGCGGACTGGATGAACCCGTGAGCACGAACCTGCCAGGAGGAGTGTCGGTCCAGCCATGAGCGATGTAGAATCCTATCAACCTCGGAGCATGACACAGATGAGAACGTCGTCTTCTCTTGCACTCTGGCTTTCACTGGCCGTCTCTGCCGCATCCTTGGCTGCTCCCCTGAAGCCTGCGCATCGTGGTGCTGACGGACATTTCCACCTGGGAAACCGATGACCACGAGTCAATGACCCGGCTCCTCGCCCATGCCGACCTGTTCGAAATCGAGGGGCTGGTCATGTCCACCGGCTACAGCATTGAATCCCTCAACAAATCTCCGGAGAAGGACTTCATCAACATCATTCATGGCGTCATCAACGCCTACGAGAAAGATCTGCCCAACCTGATGAAACGCTCCAGCCAGGTTGGGCATTCGTTCGATGATGCCAGACAGGAGATCGGGTACTGGCCGAGTCCGAAGTACTTGAGGGACCGTACCCTGTTCGGCAGCAGGAACCGAGGGGTCAAGTTCATCGGCGCTGCCAATGACTCCCCCGGAAGTGACCTGATCATCACGCTGGCCGATGAAACGGACGACCGTCCCATCTGGGTCACCGTCTGGGGAGGGGGAAATACAGTCGCCCAATCCATCTACCGCGCAAAGCTCGATCGAACCGCGGATCAATTCAAGACCTTCCTCCACAGAATCCGGATCTATGCCATAACGGACCAGGACAGGGTCTACACCGGAAAGGAGCCCCTCAGCTACAGCTCTCATGGGTGGATGCGCAGTGAAGCCGGAAGGGATCTCATGTTCATTTGGGACGAGTGCGCCTGGAAGGCCCACAATGGGACCGGAGTCAAGAACTGGAGCCAGTACGAGGCTCACATTCAGGGCCATGGCACCCTGGGCAAGCAGTATCCCAAGTACAAGTATGGCGTGGAAGGCGACACACCCTCTTTTCTCTATCTCATGCCCACCGGGCTTCACGACCCGGAAGACCCAAGCCAGTGCAGTTGGAGCGGAACCTATCAGGCGGATGCAAACAACCTGTGGCGGGCAGCCGGTTCCTGCAGATCGTTGTTCGACCGTTTCTACCCGGCAGCCTTCAACAACTTCGCAGCCAGGATGGACTGGGCAAAGGATGGCGCCGGAAACCGGAATCCGGTCATTGTCCTTGATGGTGACGATGGCATCCGCGTCCTGACGAAGACTCCCCAGCAAGGCACCTCGCTCACCCTCGACGCATCGAAGACGACCGACCCGGATGGCAACCATCTTAAGTTCACTTGGTGGATTCAACCCGACGCGGGCACCTACAAACAGGAAATCAGGATTGCCGACTGCAACGCGAACCGAGCCACGATGGAGGTCCCGGCGGATTCGGCAGGGAAGAGCTTCCATGTGATCTGTGAAGTCATGGATGACGGGACACCCAACCTGACCAGCTATCGCAGGATCGTCTTTGAGCCGACGGCTGGGCCGGCCCAGAAGGAGTGAAACCTGCTTGCCATCGATGAACAGTGCACCCACAAGACGCAATGTTCTTGGCTTGTGTCCTGGGACTTCTGGCTCTAAGATGACCGCTTTCGATTGAACAGGACAAGGAATCGACTATGGTGAAGAAGGTGTTCATTCTGATGTGGGTGGTTGCAGGCGCAGTGCTGCTGGCGGGAGGCTGTGCGAAGCAGCCCGGGCAGCAGGCAGGCGGGAAGATCGCGGTGGTCATTTCCACGCTGAACAACCCCTGGTTCGTCGTTCTCAAGGATGCAGCCAAGGCCAGGGCGGAGGAACTGGGCTACAAGGTCGATGTCTTCGATTCGCAGAACTCGCCGGCCACCGAGGCCGCCCACTTCGACGCCATCATTGACGGAAGGTACGCGGCCATTCTCTTCAATCCGACCGACGCGGAAGGCTCCATCGCCAGCGTCAAGCGGGCCAAGGACGCGGGTATTCCGACCTTCTGCATGGACCGGGAGATCTCGGCCAGCGACGTGGCCGTCAGTCAGATCCTCTCCGACAACTTCTCGGGCTGCGTGGCCCTGGGCCAGTACTTCGTGCGCCGGCTTGGGGAGAAGGGGACCTACGTCGAGTTGCTGGGCCTATTGGGGGACAACAACACGAAGAACCGCTCGGACGGTTTTCACAGCGTGGTGGACAACTACCCAGGCTTGAAGATGGTCGGCCAGCAGCCGGCGGATTTCGACCGCACCAAGGCGATGGAGGTCATGGAGTCGCTCCTGCAGGCTCATCCTGACATCAATGCCGTGTTCTGCGGCAACGATGCCATGGCCATGGGGGCGCACCGGGCGATCCTCGCGGCCGGCAAGGACAAACAGGTGATGGTCTTCGGCTTCGACGGGGCCAAGGATGTCATCGATGAGATCCGGGCGGGCCGGATCGTCGCGACCGGGATGCAGTTCCCGAAGACGATGGCGAAGATGGCGGCGGAGTCCGCCGACCAGTACCTCAAGGGCAAGAGAGACTTCTCCCAGAAAGTGCCTGTGGCAGTCGAGCTCGTGAACGCGGAGAACATCGAGAAGTACGCCGCCTACGGCCGCAGCGAGTGACGGCCTGATGAAACGAAAGCACGTGGTCTATATCATCGGCATCGGATCCTTGGCCCTGGTGGTGGGCCGCTTCATGGAGTTTCGCCGTCTGGACGACAAGCGGGCCGAAGAGCGGACCGCCCGGTTCAATCCGGCCGAGTACGCGCGGGACTTCTGGGACAACCGGCTTCCTGCCGCCTTGGGCCATCCCCAGGCCGCCGACGAGTTGATCCGGTTGCTCAATACGGATATGAAGGCCGCCGTCGCCAAGGGCAGGACCCTGGGCCAGAGCCGGGTCCACGCCTACTTGCTGGCGGGCCGTGGCCGGATCGTGGCAGTGCAGAAGGAAGGGCTGCGGGTCACTGCTCTGACGGACGATCCGAATCCCGAGATCCTGCTGTGTACCGGCGCGTACGTTGCGGGCAATGCCGTGCGCGACGCCTCGGGGTTGATCGATGTCAGCGCCTTCTCCGATACGATGAAGTTCAACCGGATCAGCGCCGAGATCAACCGCATCATCGTGCAGGAGGTGATCACGCCGTTTCTCGCGAGAACGCCTCAGGTTGGGGCGTCTGTGCGTTTCATCGGTGCGGCCGAAGTGGCCGAGGACGCCACGGAGAAGACGCCGTTCGGCGGCCTGGAACGGCCTGAGCAGACAGAGGGTCCCCGGCATCTCCTGGGGGTCGTCCCCATTCGGCTGGAGATGGAATGATCCACCCGATAGAGCCCCAACTATGACCGACGAGATCGTTCTGGCGGCACGGGGGATCACCAAGCGATTTGGCGGCGTCAAGGCCTTGGATGAGGCCCATTTGGAGGTGCACGCGGGACAGGTGACCGCCGTCGTGGGTGAGAACGGCGCGGGCAAGTCCACGCTCATGAAGGTCCTGGCGGGCGTCTACCAGGACTACGAGGGGAAGATCCTGCGGGATGGACGCGAGGTGGTCTTCGCCAGTCCACGGCAGGCTCAGGAGCAGGGGGTGGCGCTCATCCACCAGGAACTGAACCTGATCCCCAACCTGACTGTGAGCGAGAACATCTTCCTGGGCCGGGAGTTTCTGGATCGACTGGGCTTGATCGACTTTCGCCGGATGCGCCGGGAATCGATGGCTGTTCTGCATCGGCTGGACTTGGACGTGGACCCGCGCACGCGCGTCAGCACGCTCCGAGTCGGCCAGCAACAGATCCTGGAGATCGCCCGGGCGCTGGCCCTGAACGCCCGCGTGATCATCATGGATGAGCCGACCTCCGCAATCAGCGAGCGAGAGGTGGACGTGCTGTTCGGGTTGATCGACAACCTGAAACACGAGGGAGTGGCCATTGTCTACATCAGCCACAAGATGGACGAGGTGTTCCGGATTGCCGATCAGATCACCGTTATGCGGGATGGCCGCACCATCGGTTCTTCGCCCCGGACCCGATTGAGCCACGATGACGTCGTGCGCATGATGGTCGGCCGGGACCTCAAGGACTTCTTCGTCCAAGCCCAAGCCTCGCAGGGTGCCGAGGTCCTGCGCGTGGAGAAGATATGCCTGCCCCACCCGGACCGGTCCGGGGACTTCCTCGTGAAGGACGTCAGCTTCTCGGTGGCCCGGGGCGAGGTGCTCGGCGTGTTTGGATTGATGGGGGCAGGCCGCAGCGAGTTGTTGGAGACGATCTTCGGCCTGCACGCGAGCAGGGCTTCCGGCAGGGTATTCCTGGAGGGACGGGAGGTTCGCATCTCGTCTTGCGCCGAGGCCATCGCGGTGGGCCTGGCTTTGGTGCCGGAAGATCGCAAACGCCAGGGCTTGGTCATGGACATGTCCGTGGCGGCCAGCATCTCTCTGGCCAGTCTCGGCCAGGTCGAACGGTTCGGGTTTCTCAGCGACCGGCTGGAGCGATCTCTGGCCAGTGACTTCGGGCAGCGCCTGAGTATCCGGGCATCCTCGCACCGCCAGCCGGTGAAGCACCTGAGCGGCGGCAACCAGCAGAAGGTCGTCCTGGCCAAGTGGCTGGCGACTCGGCCCCGGGTCCTATTGCTCGACGAGCCGACGCGAGGCATCGACGTCAATGCAAAGAACCAGATCTATCGGCTCATCCACGAGCTGGCTGGAGCGGGCCTGGCCATCGTCGTGGTCTCGTCCGAACTGCCTGAGATCATAGCCCTCTCGCACCGGATCATCGTCCTGTCCGAGGGGCTGCAGACGGCGGAGTTCTCCCGCGCGAGGCCACGGAGGAATCGATCCTGAAGGCGGCCCTGCCCAGAAGCCTTTCGAACAACAGACTGCCCCAGTCATCCGACGACGCGACACCCTGAGGATCTGCGCATGTTGGACCGAAAAGACTACCGGACGCTTCTGGCAAAATCGCACTCGCTGATCGCCCTGCTGTTGATGGTACTGGCCTTCAGCCTGCTGGCGGACGGCTTCCTCTCTGTGGACAACTTCTGGACCGTGATGCGGCAGATCTCGGTTAACCTCTGCCTCTCGGTGGGGATGACCCTGGTGATCCTGACGGGGGGGATCGATCTGTCCGTCAGTTCGATCCTGGCGCTGAGCGGTGCGATCATGGCCGGTCTTCTCAAACGCGGCACAGAGGTCGAGGCCCTGAATCTCTACATCGGCTACGGGGCCACGGCCGCCATCGCCGTCGGCCTGTTCGTCGGCGCCGCGATGGGGTGGTTCAACGGCGTGATGGTCACCCGCTTTCGGGTCCCCCCCTTCATCGCGACACTGGCCATGCTGACCATCGCCCGGGGACTCACGAAGCTGTACACGGGCGGCGAAGCGATCACCGGTCTTGGCCAGGTCTTCGTCAGCATAGGCTCGGGAAGGCTGCTGGGGATTCCCAACCAGTTCTGGATCGCCGCGGGCATCGTCCTGGTCGCCATGGTACTGCTCAGAAAGACGCGGTTCGGTCGGTACGTGTACGCCGTGGGCGGCAACGAAGAGGCCGCCAAGCTCTCCGGCCTCAACGTCGCCCGCGTGAAGCGGTCTGTGTACCTCATCTCCGGCTCGCTGGCGGCCGTCGGCGGATTGATCGTGACCTCCCGCCTGAACTCGGCCACGCCGATCGCCGGGGAGGGGATGGAACTCGACTCCGTGGCCGCCGTCGTGATCGGCGGTACGTCCCTCTCGGGCGGCCGGGGCTCCGTGCAGGGGACGGTCCTCGGGGCCTTGATCATCGGTGTCCTCAACAGTGGACTGGTGATCATGGGTGTCGATCCCTTCTGGCAGCAGGTGATCAAGGGATTCGTTATTCTTCTGGCCGTCATCATCGACAGGCTCAATACCAAGGAATGATCTGAACAGGGGAATTGCCGTGAGACTATTGGACAGGAAGGTGACATTCGGTCTGATCGTGGGTACGAGGGGCTTCTTCAACCCCAGGCTGGCGCAAGAAGGCCGTGCTCAAATAGAGGCACAACTCAAGAGGCTGGGCTATGGCCAAGTCATCCTGCCGGCAGAGGCCACGGAGCATGGCGCCATCGAGACCCTTGCGGATGCGCAGAAGTGCGCGAAGCTGTTTCAGAGTCGCAGGGAGGACATCGACGGCGTCATCGTGGTCCTGCCGAACTTCGGGGATGAGCTGGGTGTCGTGCAGACCCTCGACCTGGCCAGGCTGAACGTCCCGGTCCTTGTGCAGGCCTGCAACGACAGGCTCGACGTGGTCGACGTGTCAGGCAGGCGGGACGCCTTCTGCGGCAAGATCTCGGTGTGCAACAACCTGTATCAGTATGGCATCCCGTTCACCGACACGAGCGAGCACACGTGCGACATCGACGGCGAGGTTTTTACCCGGGACCTGGACTTCTTCGCGCGGGTCTGCAGGGTCGTCCGGGGCCTGCGCACGGCGCCGCATCGGCGCGATCGGCGCACGGCCCGCGGCCTTCCAGACCGTGCGGTACAGCGAGAAGCTCCTGCAGCAATCGGGGATCACCGTGGTGCCCGTGGACCTGTCCGACATCTTCAGCCGTGCCCATGCGCTCGGCGACAAGGCAGCCGCCGTCAAACGGAAGCTCTCCGAGATTCGCGCGTATGGGACCATCCCATCCGACATTCCCCAGGAGCACGTCCTGAGACAGGCCAAGCTCTCCGTGGCGATCGACGACTGGATGGCCGAGAACGAGTGCGACGCCAGCGCGGTCCAGTGCTGGACGAGCGTGCAGCAGAACTACGGATGTGCGGCGTGTCTGTCCATGAGCCTTATGGGCGAACAGCGGCATGCCCAGCGCCTGCGAGGTCGACGTGGCGGGAGCCGTGTCCATGTATGCCCTGCTGCTCGCCTCTGGCCAGGTCCCGGGCTTCCTGGACTGGAACAACAACTACGGCCACGAGTCGGACAAGTGCGTCTGCACCCATTGCAGCAACTTCCCAAGGAGCTTCATGGGCCGGGACGATCGAGATCTCCCCGCTGGACCTCCTGGGTGAAACGCTGGGCAGGGAGCATTGCTTCGGCGCGATCAAGGGGCACGTCGCGCCGGGCGATATGACGTTCTTCCGGATCTCCACGGACGATCCTGCGGGCAAGATCAAGGCCTACGTCGGCGAGGGCGAGTTCACGGACGACCCCTTCGGCATGGATGGCGGCATCGCGGTCTGCAGGGTGACACACCTCCGCCAGTTGCTCGCCCACATCTGCAGAAACGGCTTCGAGCACCACGTGGCCATGACCCGCACACACTGTGCCACAGTGCTGGAGGAGGCCGTGTCCAAGTACCTCCGATGGGACCTCTATAGGCATATCTGACATGACCGACAAGGAACTGCGAATCAAGTCAATCCAATACAGGATCCGCCTGCTCAGGGTCGTCAAGAAGGCCAAGGCTGGTCATACAGGCGGTGATCTATCCTGCATGGACATCCTGAACGTCCTCTACAACCGAGTCCTCAACGTCTCAGCCACTAGCCCTCCGGACCCGGGCCGTGACCGCTACATCCAGAGCAAGGGACACTCCGTGGAGGCCCTGTACGTGGTGCTGGCGGACAAGGGCTTCTTCCCCGAGTCCGATCTCGAGACCCTGTGCCAATACCGGTCGGCCTACGTCGGCCACCCGACACGGAAGGTCCGCGGCATCGAACACAACACCGGGGCCTTGGGGCACGGACTGGCCTTCGGCACAGGCGTGGCCCTGGCCGCCAAGAAGGATGGGCTGGGCTACAGGGTGTTTGTCCTGATGGGCGACGGCGAGCTCGCCGAAGGGCTCGAACTGGGAGTCCATGCTCACGGCCAGCCACTATCGCCTCGACAACCTGATCGGCAATCGTGGACCGCAACCAACTCCAGATCTCCGGCCGCACCGAGGAGGTCTGCGGGCTGGAGCCTCTGGCCGCGAAGTTCGAGGCCTTCGGCTGGGCAGTTCGGAGCGTGGACGGCCACGATGTCACGGCCCTGGCGGAGGTCCTGGCCGGTGTCCCCTTTGAGCGAGGCAAGCCCAGCATGGTGATCGCGAGGACCGTCAAGGGTCACGGCGTCCGCTTCATGGAGAACGATCCCAAGTGGCACCACGGCGTGCCCAGTGACTCCCAGTACGAGCAGGCCCAGCAGGAGCTGGCTGAGCGGTTGCAGGAGGTGGAGCGTGAACGCTGAGACAGGCCCTGAAAAGGGCAAGGCCAACCTGGACGTCTTTGCCGAGACGCTGCTGGCCCTGGCCCGTAACAACCGGAACGTCCTGGCCGTGACCAGCGACTCGAGGGGATCGGGCAGGCTGTCCGGCTTTGCGGCCGCTCTTCCCGATCAGCTCGTGGAGATCGGCATCGCAGAGCAGAACCTCGTCGGCGTGGCTGCTGGACTGGCCTCGACGGGCAAGATCGTGTACGCCGTGTCCCCTGCGAGCTTCCTCACGGCCCGGTCCCTGGAGCAGATCAAGAACGACGTCTGCTACTCGGACCAGCCCGTCAAGCTGATCGGCATCAGCGCAGGTGTCAGCTACGGCGCCCTCGGCTCCACCCATCACTCGATCCACGACCTGGCCGTCGCTGCGGGCCATCCCGAACCTGACGATCATCGTGCCTGCAGACAACTTCGAGACCGCGGAGACCATCAAGGCCTCTGCAAGGATGTCGCACCCCATCTACATCCGCTTTGGAAAGCGGCCCATGCCACCCGTGCACGGCCCTGCCGCAGTCTTCGAGATAGGCAAGTCCTTGCAGGTGCGTCCGGGCACGGACGTGGCGTTCGTGGCCACGGGCGAGACCGTGATCCACGCGGTCCAGGCGGCCGCGGAGCTGGAGCGGGAAGGGATCACGGCCCGCGTGATCAGTATGCACACGATCAAGCCGTTGGATGCCGAGGCCGTGGTCTCCGCAGCACGTGAGTGCCGGGCCCTGGTGACCGTTGAGGAACACAGCAGTGCAGGCGGATTGGGCGAGGCCTGCGCCGCGGTCCTGATGCAGGCGGGCCTGTGCGTGCCATTCAAGATCGTCGCGTTCCCGGATGAGGACACCGTGACGGGCAGTCAACTGGAGATCTTCTCCCACTACGGCATCTCCGGCCAGCACCTGGCCCGGACCGCCCGGGATCTGCTGAAAGGGAGGTCATGAGCGATTCCTTCATCCTGGCCATCGATCAGGGCACCAGCGGCACCAAGGCGGTGGTGTTCGATCGCGAGGGCAAGATCGTCGCCAAGGCCACTGAGCCCCTTGCCTCTTCCTTCCCTTCACCGGGATTCGTGGAGCAGGACCCGGTCGGCCTGTACAGGAACGTGCTCGCCGCGGTTCGGGCGTGCCTCAGCCAGTTCGCGGCAAACGTATCCAGCGATCTGACGAAGATCGTCGACCTGCGGCCTCTCGAACCAGCGAGAAACCTTCTGCCTCTGGGACGAGTCTGGAACCCCCCTGTGCCCCGCGGTGGTGTGGCAGTGCAAGCGGTCCGTCGAGATCTGCACCCGCCTCAAGGCCAGCGGCCTGGGAGGCGAGGTGGCCAGGCGGACCGGCCTCATCATCGACCCCTACTTCTCGGGCACCAAGCTCATCTGGCTCCACGAGAACGACACTCGTGTTCGAGAGGCCATCGACGCAGGCCGGGCCCTGTTCGGCACGGTCGACACCTGGCTCTTGTACAAACTGACCGGCGGACGCGCCTACCTGACCGACTACACCAATGCCTCGCGGACCCTGTTCTTCGACATCGATCAACTCCAGTGGGATCAGGAACTGCTACGGAAATTCGATCTATCCAAGATCAGGCTCCCGCAACCCAGGCCTTCTTCGTATCCCTATGGTCTGTCGGATTTCGAGGGCCTGCTGCCCAAGCCGATACCCATCGGCGCGATGATCGGCGACTCCCATGCCGCAGCCTTTGGCGAAGGGTGCTTCTCTGCTGGCATGGCCAAGGCCACGCTGGGGACCGGGTGCTCGATCCTGCTGAGCACTGGCCCCAAACGGGTCTCCTCCGCACAAGGCATGGTCACGACGATCTGCTGGAGCACCAGCGATCGGGTGGAGTATGCCCTGGAAGGCATTATCGTGACCTGCGGAGCGACCATCCAATGGCTCCGCGATCATCTGGGCCTGTTTGCCCAGAGCAAGGATACAGAGGCGATGGCCCTCAGTGTGCCGGACTCTGGCGGCGTAGTTCTGGTCCCTGCGTTCAGCGGGCTGGGCGCCCCACACTGGCAGATGGACCTCAAGGCGGCCATCCTGGGCCTGACCTTGGGCTGCGACAAAAATCACATCGTGCGGGCAGCCCTGGAGTCGATCGCCTTCCAGATCAAGGACGTGATCACCGCCATGGAACGAGACAGCGGCATCCCGCTGCAACAGCTCAGGGTCGACGGCGGCATCACGTCGAACCGATTCGTCATGCAGTTCCTGGCCGACCTGCTGGCAACCGAGGTGGTCAACATCGGGATACAGGATGTCTCTGCACTGGGTGCGGCCACCATGGCAGGACTGCAACAGGGCCTCTATAGCAGCCTGGACCAGATTGCGGGCCTCCCTACGGGCAGGACATCCTATGCTCCCGGGACAGGCTCCGCTCGACAGAAGGCCCTTGCCCTGCATCAGGGCTGGCTGCGAGCCCTTGTACAATTGAAGAGCACCCGGGATACATCAAGGGTGAACTGATCTTTGCCTTGGACAACAAGCCTACACCGAGTGCCATGAATCGACCCTGGCAGAGGCCAGAGACCACACGCTCGTGGCAGCTTGGTTCGGCGGGACCCATGGTCCTCTTCTTCAAGGTCGGCCCCTCTCCAGGCGAGTGGTGGGGCGAACGTACGGATGAGAAGTAGGAAGCAAGAACAGAGAACTCAGAACGCACATCGCATAGCGCACAGCCTGGCCGTCTTCATCCGTCAGGCGTCCTTTCATTCGGCCCTGAGGATCAGCGCCCAGTCCGTGGTTCGCGACGGCGGGGTGAAGGGCACCGGCTCACCGGCCTGACCCCGCACCGACACCGGTTCCAGCCGGGTGGCGATGCCGGTCTTGGCGTCGATCCAGACGTTGTTTGCGTAGTTTCCCTCTGGCAGGCAGAGGGCGAACGGCTCGCCGTGACTGGCGAAGACCAGGTACTGCCTAGACTCCTCTGCCAGGGCCCAGACCCGCATGGCGTCGTGTTGTCTGAGCAACCCATCCTGGGGAGTCATTCGATAGAACGCCACCTCCTGGTTCATTACCCGGGCGACGATATCCACGTATTGTTCGGATGTCGAGTAGGGATTGTCCGCGATGAAGGGCAGCCCGGTCGGGCCGGATGCGCGGAGCTCGTACTCCTTGAGGTGTCCGTTCCAGTTGAAGGACGCCCCGCCCACTGCGCAGGCCCAGGCCGCGCGCCTGAGGTCTTCCTGGTTGGCCCCAGACTTCTCGTGCCAATACCGCCGCCACAGGGCGTTGCCCTCCGACATGTAGACCGGCTTGCCCTTGTACCCTGCAATGACGGCCATGTGGTGCGTCCAAGGCTCCTTCCAGTAGTTCCGGTCAAGCTCCCTCGATGGGGCTGCAATCCGATGGTTCTCAATCGCCGCGAAGGTGTACTCAGGACGGTCATACGCGCTGTCCCTGGGGAACTCGTCCTCATAGGTGCGGAGGTGGTCAAAGAGGTCGTATCGCTTGATCAGACGGGCCCATCCCAGCTCGTGATCCTCTCGGTCGCCCTCCACCTCCCAGAGGAAGTTCCAGCCCGCGAGATTGGCGTAGGGTGCGATACGGGACACCACGTAGCGGACGTAAAAGTCCTTCTCCTTCTCGCTCAGCTTCTTCCACGCAGGTCCATCGTTCCTGCCTCCATCAAAGCCCAGGAACATGTGCACACCGACGTTGTGATCATTCAGAAAGCCCAGGTGTCTCTCCATCCGGTGCCAGACGCCCAGCTTCATGGTGCTCGATGCCTTGCCTTCCTCGTAGAGCATCAGGTCGAGGGTCTCTGGCGGCGGTCCATCCAGGTAGTATTGTTTGAAGCAGCACAGCGACAGGAGCCAGTTCACCTGCAGATGGTTGTAGCCGTGCTCCAGCAGCGGGCCGTACACGTGCTCGGCCACCCACTTGAAGTCCTGGCCAATGGCCCCGTGCCCGGTCTCATAGTATGATTTGAGCCACACGGGCTCCGTGCCGTTGTAGGCAAACCAGTGCGGATTCTTCTCATAGGCCCGAAGCACGCCTTTGCCTGCCCCTTCTTTCACGCACACGAATGTCCCTTTGCCTCCGGGCGTGCCGTCGCTCCACCGATAGCTGTAGGTCCACGTTCCTGGCTCATCCGGCATGAACCGCACCTTCCAGACTGTCCCCTCGCCTGCATGGCCGCCGCCACTGCCGTCGCCGTCAAAAAAACCCCAGGACTCCCAGGTCTTCCCTGAGGGCGCAGTGTACGTCACCGTCAAGTCCACGTCTGCAAACCTGTTTGCGTAGGGCCTTCTGTTATCGACCTGATTCTCGAACAGGCGATAGAGCCCGACGTTGGAGGCCTGGGCAGAGACCGTTTGGGCCAAAGCCCATCCCACGAGGAGTCCGATCGTGCCCTTCATAGCCTTGCTTGCTCCCTTCCCATCACGGGTTCCGGCTGCCCCGCCGACGGCGGAACATCGAGGACAGCAGGCAAGAAGGTACCTTGCCAGGGGGCTTTCGTCCACGGATTTGCCGTGTCCTGCCTTGTCACATCAAAGGAAGCGGATGAAGCAACGGCATACCGTCATCCGGAGATGGCGGTATGCCGTGGGGAACCGTCGGATGCCAAGCAGGTCTATCGCCCGTCCCACTGGCCGACCTGGCCCGGGCCCAGATTCAGATCACGCGTAAGGGTGCCGCAGCGGAGCCGGCAGGAACCGCCCACCCGCGATCGGACCGTCGCGCTGGCCAGCTTGTGGTCCTTCCATTCCAGATCCAACTCGAACCCACCGCGGCCGCAGAGTCCCTTGACGGACCCGTTGGGCCAGGCCTTGGGCAGAGCAGGCAGGAGCTCGATCTCGCCGTTACAGCTCTGGAGGAGCATCTCGGCGATCCCGGCAGTGCCGCCGAAGTTGCCATCGATCTGAAACGGCGGATGGGCATCGAACATATTGGGATAGGTCCGCTCAGGCCTCAGGAGCATGGTCAGGATCGTGTAGGTGTGTTCAGCGTCGTGCAGACGCGCCCAGAGGTTCAACCGCCAGCCGATACCCCAGCCGGTGGCCTCGTCGCCGCGGATCTCCAGGCTCTTGCGTGTGGCCGCGGCCAGGTCGGGCGTGCTCCGCACGTGGATCTGGTCACTGGGATACAGGCCATAGAGGTGTGAGACGTGCCGGTGATGGATCTCCGGCGCCCGCATGTCCCAGTCCTCCAGCCACTCCTGTAGCTGACCTGCGCTGCCGATCTGGTTCGGGGCCAGGCGCTGGCGTGTCGTGGCCGCCTGCTTGCGGAAGTCCTCGTCCACGCCCAGAATCTCCGCCGCCTGGATGCAACGGGTGAACAGATCGCGGAGGATCTGCATGTCCATCGTGGGGCCGGCGCAGATGCTGGTGCCGAACGGATGGCTGTTCTCGGGCGACAGGGACGGGCACGTCACAAGCCACTTGTGGTTGGGATCTTCGACCAGGGTGTCGAAGAAGAACTGGGCGGCCCCCTTCATGGCCGGGTATACCCTGGCCAGGTACTGCTTGTCGCGGGAGTAATCATAGTGATCCCACAGGTGCAGGCACAGCCACGCCCCACCCGTCGGCCACATGCCGAACTGGGGGCCGTCGATCGGGGCGGTGGCCCGCCACACATCGGTATTGTGATGGGCCACCCAGCCGTTGGCGCCATAGCAGACCTTGGCCGTGCGGGCGCCGGTCTCGGTCAGATCCATGACCATCGCCACGAGGGGCTCGACGCACTCGCCCAGGTTGGTCGGCTCCGCCGGCCAGTAGTTCATCTCGGTGTTGATGTTGATCGTGTACTTGCTCTGCCAGGGCGGATTCATGCTGTCGTTCCACAACCCCTGGAGGTTCGCCGGCTGACCGCCCGGACGCGAGCTGCTGATCAGCAGATACCGGCCGAACTGGAAGTAGAGGGCCGCCAGTTGTGGATCGTTCACCTTGTTGGGATCGCGGATCCGTTCGTCGGTCGGCCGGCTGGCGGCAGCCGTTGTGCCGAGGTCCAGCACGACCCGGCGGAACAGCCTCTGGTGACTGGCGACGTGGTCCTTGAGCATCGCGTCGAATGACCTTCCAGCCGCCCTGGCGATGGCCTCCTTGGTCAGCGTCTCGGGATCGCCGGTCACGTCCTTGAAGCTCCTATAGCTCGTGGCCGCGGCGATCAGCAAGAGCGCGGAGTCCGCGCCGGCGACGGTAATCTCGCCGTCACCCGGCGTGACCTGGCCGCCCGTGGCTGCAATGGCCACCCGGGCCTGGTACTTGAGAGCGCCGGCGATGCCGCGAGATCCCGTATTGACACCCTGCATCACCAGGGTATTCGGCGATTCCACGGTCACCGACGCCTTCTGCTGCGTCCGCATGTTCGCCGTAAACGTGACCTTGCCGGGCTTGTCGGCCCTCAAGCGAATCACGATGAGCTGATCCACGGGGCTGGAGAAGACTTCCCGTGTGTACCGCACCCCCTCGATCGCGTACGTGACGGTGGCCACGGCCGTATCCAGGTTCAGGTCTCGCCGATAGTCCGTCACGCCGTTGGCATCGCCGAACTTCAGCAGCAGGTCGCCCACGCACTGATAGGGCATCTGGGTCAAGGGCTTGGCCATCATCTTCTGACTGATCAGATTCTGGGCCTCCCTGTATCGGCCGGCGAAGATCAATTCCCGTACTCTGGGTAACGCCTCCAGCGAATCAGGGTTGGCCGGGTCGTACGGTCCGGCGGCCCAGAGCGTATCCTCGTTCAGTTGGATGCGTTCCTGGGCGATACCGCCAAAGACCATCGCCCCAAGCCGACCATTGCCTACCGCCAAGGCCTCGACCCACTGCTTGGCCGGCTGGCGGTACCAGAGACTCAATGGCTCGGCCTGCGGCTGGGCAACTGCGATACCGCAGCAGATGGTCAGGATGATTACCAAGAGCACGGGATTGATTCTTCTCATAGCACTGACCTCACTCTGCCAGGATCTCAATGCCGCAGATCTGTGGGTTCTCGACATTGGGAGTAAAGCCGATCACCAACTGGCCGTTCTCCACGGACACGCCCTTGAACTCCTTGACCATGGGCTTGAGTGCCCCCCCGGCGGTTTTGAACGGGTCGAGGTCCTTCAGCACTTCCTGACCGCCCAGACTCACGGAGAAGACCCTCTCCCCCGGTCCAGTGATACCCTCATAGGTCTCTGCAAAGTGCAGGCGTACCGTGTACTTGCCGTTGGGAACAGTGAACTTGTACGAGCCCATGCTGTACCGTTCGGTCTCATAGATGCGCGGCATATCTGTACCCGTGATGCCCGCTCCCTCGCGGTCCATGGTCGAGCCGTCATCCGAGCCCCAGGTCTTGCCCGCACCCAGTTCCTCGTCGGCCACCCAGGTGTTGCCGAGCTTGTCCTTGTATGCAGTAGAGGCGCCACAGTCGACCCGCAGCGCGAACTTCGGAGCGGGAGCCGGGGCCGCGGCGACAGGAACCGCTGGCTTGGGCGTCTCAACGGGCTTCGCCGCCTGGGACTGCGGAGCCGCAGCCGGCGTGGCCGCCTTCGGCTCCATGGATGACTCAGACTGATTGCACCCTGCCAACAGCAGGCCCGCGACCATACATCCCCCGATAACCAGACTCCTGAGCTTCATGTCTACTCCTTTCCACTATATACAGTCTTCGTGCCACACACGGCAATTGCGCCATCGCACGCGCCCGGCCCTCAGCACGACCTGATGGGAGGCAGCAGGCGTCGCGCAATGGACAGGGCCTGCGTCGCATTGCCACAGGCCCCTGTCCATGCTAGAAATGCCCACTTGAAGAAGGAGGATATTCTCACCGATCACCGGCCAGGTACCTGACCTCCCCCGGCGTCAAGGTCCGACCGTAGACCCTGAACTCATCGATCTGTCCCGTGTACAGGGGATCTGCCGTGTACTGGGACTTGCCAAGGCAATTCTGGGTGGTCTTGCCCAGAGCCGACGGGAGCGTGTTCGTCGTACCGCTGGCCACCCTCTCACCGTCGATGAAGAGCTGCATCGTCCTGCTCGTTCCATCAATCGTGACGGCCAGGTGGTGCCAGCCAGAAGACAACGCGCTGGGCGAGATCACTGAGGACTCACCCGTGTTGGTCGTCTGCGTGATGGAAAACCGTGCACCCGAGAGGTTGTCATTGGCGGTCAGGAACATGTAGCCTGCGGTGGAGCTGTTGCCAAAGTCGAAGACGCGCGACCATGCGCCGCCCGTGGAGTTCGTCCACACGGCAAAGCTGCAACTGGTCAGCGTGCTGACCAGGTTCCCCACAGGCAGGTCCACGTAGTCATCGACGCCCTCGAACTGGATGGCCATGCCGTTCCCGGCCGTGCCGTTCACGTAGATGGGGTTACCCAGGGCCGAGCCATTGTTCCCCTTGCCTGAACTATCCTTCACATCGCCTTCCATCTTGTACTGAGCGGCCAGGCCGGCGATGCCCGGGTCTGCAGGAATGGGCACCACAGGCGCCACCCGACACAACTGGATGTCATCCACGTACAGGACGCCCTTGCCCGAGCCAGACACGCCGATGCCCAGCGTCTTGACCGCCTTCAGGTTCGTGGCCACAGACGCAAGGTCGATGTTCCATTGCTTCCACAGAGGCAGCGACAAGGCACTCGCGCCGCCGTTGTAGACCACCTTGACGCCGTTGATCGTCGCGTATAACTGGCCGCTACCATTGTCGGCCAAGCCACGGAAGAACAGGACCAGGGTCTTGGCTCCGCCAGCAGTCCAGTCCTGGCTGGAATCGAACGTACGAACGGCCTCTGAGGTGCTCTGGCCGGTCGTATGGTCATACGCGAAGGGCATGGACTGCCTGCCGCCGTGGATCACCGTCTTCTCGGCGAACGGAGCGCCGGCGTTGCCTACGGTGGAGCCGCTACCGTTGCCCGCGTTGGGCGCCACGTTGCACGAGGCCGAGCCACTGTGGCCGAATCCATCCACCCAGGCGAAGAAGATACGGTTGCAGGTATCGTTGTAGGACTCGAAGTCATCAATCACACCAAAGTCGGACGTAGAGAAACTCCACGTGTCGCCGCTCCACGACTTCGGTGTGGCCGCGTCGTTGACCTCGTCCACCCTCCAGTAATAGGTCCTGCCGTACTCGACCCCCACGGAACCCAGGCCCAGGCTGTGCTCGGGCACGGTCGTGACCGGCGATGCACCCAGGGTCACGGCGTTCATGTCTGCGCCCACGTAGACCGCGTGCTTGACCGCCTCGCGACCAGGCCTCCAGCTCAGAACGCTGTCGATGGCGACGCCCGTGGCGGCAGCGGCGGGAGTCGGGCTATAGGCCTTCACGGGCACATAGAAGAACCGGACCTCACCGAGTCCGGCCTGGTTGGATTCATCGGCCCAGTTGGTGTTGATCGTCAGCTTGACGAACTTGGCAAGCACGCCGCCGAGGCTCACGGTCGTGTTGTGCACGTAGTTGGGCTCACCGGTGGCCTGGGCAAACTCTGGGACGTTGGCCAGGGCCGTCCAGGTCGCCCCGTCCACGGAGGTCTCGATCGTGACGTCCTTGGCGCCAAAACCCACGGCCGTCTCGACCGCCTGGTTGGAGTTCCACACCCACATCTCGTACAGCTTGTACACGGCGTCCAATTCGTACTGAATCCACGGCTTTGCGCCCTTCTTGCTCTGCCACATCTGGCCGGAGGAAGTCCCATGCTGATCCAGGCTGTCCAGACCTGACCCGTCGATCGTCTTCTCGGGTCCCATGAGGGAATTGAGCTGGCTGGACGCGGTGGCCTTCACGGGCTTGACTGCGTAGCCGTAAGTCTCGGCCGTGAAGCTCCAGACGTCCCCTTTGAACACGGAGGAATCCGGCGACGCGTTGACCTCGTCGATCCTCCAGTAGTAGGTCTGGCCGAAGGCGAACAGGCCTGCGGGGTCATAGCTGGCGGCAGTCTGGCCCTGGCTGACCAGCACACCGGCCGGCGAGGCCTGGCTGGCATTATTGACGTCGTCGAACGAGGTGCCCAGATAGACATCATGCGTCGCGGCATACTGTCCCGCCATCCAACTGAAAGCGGTGTCACGAGGCACATCGGTCACCTTGTCCGCTGGAGTCGGATTCTTGGCCTTTTCCTTGTGCATCACGGGGAACTTGAATGTCGCTGCCCCCAGGTCCGTGGGGGCGCTTATGATAGCGAGCCCAAAGGAGGCGTTGCGCATGAGGTAGTAGCCGCGGTAGTTATTCGATTCAAAGGACACGGCCGTCGCGTCCGCCAGACCCGGCCGCACAAGGAAAGTGGCATCGTTCTGGAAAAGGCTGTCGGTCGCACGAGGGTCTGTGTAGAACACGTAGCTCCTGTGCCTCATGATATTATTCGGCAGCAAGATAGATTCGAACGAGATCCCTTCCGCGTTGGCGAGACCCGGCAGCACGTTCCACTGTGCTGCAGCCGACTGACCGTCCCCCTGAATCATCTGAACGGCCCCGGTGGAGGTCGTGGCGGTCATGAAATACCCTGGCAGATCATAGGCTTCCAAGGTCACCGGCGATTCGGGGACAGTGGGAGTCTGCGCACGGGCCAATCCGGCCAGGCCTATTGCCAGCCCAGCACACAACAGGCACTGCACTCTTCTACTCATCAGTGGTCCTCCTTCTTCGACTCCGACTCAGGCCCCGCACAACCACGCTCCAGCCACGTACGAAAGCACCCGCGGCTGTGGGACCTGTTCGGCCATAGCAGATTTCCAGCCTCCTGGGGCTCAGTCTCCTGGCAGACCCCCTCGTGACCGGGATCCGGCAGGTACGACTTCCCCGCTCATATAGACTGCGCAGACACGCCTGGAGTGAGATCAAAAATGGAGCACAGGGAACATTTTTTGCGACTACCTGAAGATCCGCTGACTGAAGAGACACAGATTGTTGGCCCATTCGGTGCCGTCGTGGGCGTGCGAATCGACGTGCCAGACGTGGGGCACACCCTGCTCCTTGAGGTACTTGTGGACACCCTGGCTGACACGGATCAGGCCGTCCTTGTTGCCGCAGGCGATCCACAGCAGCTTCAGTTTCTCCTTCGCAGCCGTCGGATCGGGCAGGAATTCGACGTCGTTGTACATCCCACCGAACTTGTTCGTATTCGGGGCCGACGAGAATCCACCGACCCAGGCGAAGGTCTCGATGTGATACATGCCGATGTTCAAGGACTGGCCGCCACCCATCGAGAGACCCGCCAGAGCGCGATGCTCGCGGTCGGCATGTACGGAGTAGTGGGACTCGACGTAGGGGATGATATCCTTGATCAAGTCGTCCTCGAAGGCCTTTCCCCATCCCTCGAACCCACCGCGTCCGCTGCGCCCGCCAGCGGCTGCGCCGCGTCGCCCGCACCTTCCCCGGCGAAGGCACCGTCGGCGCTGGCCGTGACCGTGGCATTGCCATTGGGGAAGACGACGATCATCGGCTGGATCTTGCCGTCGGCGATCAGGTTGTCGATGACGTTATCCGCGTGGCAGGCCTGCACCCATTCGCGGTCATTGCCTCCGATGCCATGCAGCAGGAAGAGGACCGGGTACTTGCGGTCGGTCGAGTATCCCGGCGGCGTGTAGATGCGGACCTGGCGACGCGTGCCGAGTGACTTGGAGTCGTACTGAACGGCCTTCAGCTCGCCGTGGGCGATGGTGTCACGCTTGGAACTGAAACCGGCGGGCGGCTCGTCGAAGGCGGGCTTGTCGTCCGGCCCCAGCTCGATGGGACCGCCGAAGCCGCCCCGGCCGCCGCCTCTACGGGTGCCCTGACCGGCCGCCGAAGGCGGAGTGGCGGGGCTGGAGGAGTCTTCCTGGGACAGCGATTGGGCGGTCTTCACGACGGCGAAGAAGGCCTCCTTGGGCTGGTAGTTCCGATCGAAAAGCAGAGGAGAGCCGCCGATCCAGGAGGTCGCATCATAGACGCCCCAGAACGTGACGCGGCTGACGTCCTTCTTGTGCTTGAGCAGGATGGAGAAGATCTCGGCGTACTTGTCCGCGAGCCTCTTCTGGGTCTCTGCCGCGGCCGCGTTCGCGTCGGCCGTGCTCTCCCGGTTCACCTGGCTGACGTCCGCGCCGCGAGGGCCACGCGTCTGCGTCTTGATGTCCAGCTCCGTCACCATGACCTTCACGCCGGTGGCGGCCAGTGCCGTGATGGCATAGTCCAGACTCTCGGGTTTGGGGTACGTCAGGCCGCCGTGCAGTTGGATGCCTACGCCGTCGATCCGCAGGCCCTTGGACTTGAGGACCTTCACAATCTCGACCGCCCCATCGGCCTTGGCCTTTGACGTATCGAGATTGTAGTCGTTGTAGTAGAGCTCGGCATCGGGATCGGCCTCGTGCGCGAACCGAAAGGCATTCTCGATGTGGTCGTATTTCTTGTTCGGGTCGCCTTGGCCGATGATCTGGAGCCACAGGGTGTCACGCATCGTGCCGTTGTCGTTGAGGGCCTCATTCACCACGTCCCAGCCCTTGATGCGGCCTTTGTAGTGGCCGACCACGGTGTGAATGTGATCGCGCATCCGCTGGAGCAGCTCCTCGCGGGTCGCGAAGGGGCCGGCAAAACCGCGGCCCCGTCTGCCCGCGCCGGGCACATTCGGCCCAGTCACGTTCGCGGGGGCGGTGGGCGACGTTGTTGGAGCAGTTCCTGCAAAGACCCAGTTTGGAGTCTGAGCGTGCCAGACGAGCGTGTGGCCGATGACGACCATCTTGTTCTTCTCACAGAAAACCACGAAGCTGTCCGCAGGTGCCCAGTCGTACTGGTCGGCCTTCGGATGAATCCTCTCCCACTTCAGATCGTTCTCCGGCGTTGCTGTGCTGAAGTGCTTCTCGGCGATCGCGGCCGCGTTGGGGTCCCGCCCTGTCACCACGTTTCGGTTCAGGGCCCCGCCGATTAGGAAGGCGTCTTTGAATACGGCCTTCAGCGCGGGTACGTCCTGCGCCGCCCGGCATGGAACCACGCCCACCCACAACATCCCCAGACTCACCATCGCGATTGTTCGTCTTGTTGTCACTGCCTGCTCCTTTGCATGGGTAGAGCCTAAACGTACATCTTGTTATCGAACGTCCAACGACACATGCTGTGCAACGATTCTCTTGCCATCCTGAGGACTCCTTTGTCTGAATCGGGTTAGTCTCTGAACAGCAGAGGGGCGAACTCGTGCAGGCTGCGCCGCCAGGACTGCCATTCGTGAGCGGTGTTCGGGGAGACGTAGAAGACGCTGTTGATGCCGGCCTGCTTCAACGCCTCGGCGTTCGCCTTGGGGTCGCCGCCGAAAGCCGCCGCCGCCGACCGGTCCTGCGGTTCTGGAGTTCGCGGCTGCCGTAGCTGACGAACACCAGCTTGACCTTGTCCTTGAAGCCGGGCGCGTTGTTGACATCCTCTGGGGAGATGCTGCCGCCGCTGAAGATGCCGATGTGCGAGAACTTGTCGAGGTTGGCCAGGGTGATCTGCCGGGTCTGCATGCCGCCCATGGACAGGCCCGCCATGGCGCGATGCGGCTGATCGGCCAGCGTGCGGAAGTTGGCGTCGATGTAGGGGATCAATTCCTCGGTCATAATCGCGCCCGAAGGTGGTGGCGAAGTCGCCGAAGCCGCCACCGCCGCCACGGCCACCGCCTGCCTGCTGCTCCGCGTGCCTGATTCGGCTCGCCGCGCGGCGCGGTCCAGCCCGGTCCGCGCCAGCGCCGGCCTCGTCCGCCGCCACGACGCGGCCGACCGCCGACGCCGCCGTTGTCCATGACGATGATGAAGGGCTTGGCCTTGCCCTCGGCGATCAGGTTGTCCATGATCAGATTGGTCGTGCCCTGACTGGGCCAGCCGGTCTCGTCCTCGCCGCCGCCGTGCTGGAGGTACAGCACGGGATAGCGGCTCGTGGTCGATCCTTGTCGTAGTCCGGCGGCGTGTAGACGAAGCAGCGGCGCGTGGCATTGGTGACTCTTGGAGAAGTAGAGGATTCTGGCGGATCTGGCCGTGGGGGACGTCCTTGAGGGCGTAGAAGTCCTGATCCTTGGCGGGATCTCGACGCCGCTGCCCCAGCGGCTGGCGCCGTAGAAGTACAGGCTGCCGGGATCCGGAACCGCGGCCCCGTCGACCGAGATCTGGTAGTAGTGGAAGCCTTCGTCCTGGGGCTGCGATGTCGCCGCCGGTCCAGACGCCATTCTCACCCTTGGTCAGGGGGTATCTCGTGCCGCTCCGATGTCGAGCTCGACCTTCTGGGCCTGGGGCGCCGAGATGCTGGTGCGGACCTGGCCGTCGGAGTTGACCTGGGGATACTGCTTTCCCGGCTGGTTGATGGACGAGGGCTTCCAATCGTTCGCGTCCGCAGGCTGACTCGCCTGGCCCAGACACAGCGAACCTGAGAGAACAAGGGACAACGCCAACCCTGCCAGATGCCGATTCATGATCTTTCTCCTGTAATCCCTGAAAGAAGTAAGACTGACTCGTGTTTAGTCGTTGAACAGCAAGGAGCGAACTCGCGCAGGCTGCGCCGCCAGGTCTGGAACTCGTGAGCCGTATCCGGCGATACGTACGCGGTGTTCTTGATGCCGATCTGATCGAGGGCCTCGTGGTTGGCGCGGATGCCGCCGAGGCGTTCTCACGGCTGCCGCAACTGCAGAACACGACCTTGACCTTCTCCTTGAAACCGGGCGTGTTGTTGACATCCGCAGGGGTGATGGTGCCGCCGCTGAAGAGACCGATGTGTGAGAACGTGTCGAGATTCTTCAGGGTGATCGACTTGGTCTCCATTCCGCCCATGGAGAGGCCGGCCATGGCGCGATGGGGCTGATCGGCGAGCGTACGGAAGTTGGCATCGACGTAGGGAATCAGCTCGTCGACGAGGACCGTCTGGAATGGACCGATGCTGAAATTCGCGAGGGCCGCCACCCCTGCGTGCCGCCCGCTCGCCCGCCCCTGCTCCACGCGCCTGATTCGGCTCGCCTGCGGCGGACCCGCGTCCGCCGGGTGCCGCAGTCCCCCTGCCCCGTCCACCGCCGAACGGGATATCGTTGGTCATGCCGTAGGTCATGACGATGATGAAGGGCTTGATCTTGCCTTCGGCGATCAGGTTGTCCATGATCAGATTGGCGCGGCCCTGGTTGCTCCAGGCCGTTTCATCCTCGCCCCAGCCGTGCTGCAGGTACAGCACCGGATAGCGCTTGGTCGGGTCCTTGTCGTAGTCCGGCGGCGTGTAGACGAAGGCACGCCGTGACGTCTTGGTGCTCTTCGAGGGGAAGAGGATCTGCTGCACCTTGCCGTGGGGAACGTCCTTGAGGGCGTAGAAGTCCTGGTCATGGGCGGGGATCTCGATGCCGCTTTCCCAACGCGTGGAACCGTAGAAGTTCACGGTGCCGGGATCGTTGAATGTCCCCCCATCAACCGTGAGATGGTAGTAGTGGAAGCCTTCATCCAGCGGTCCTGCCGTGGTGCCCGTCCAGACGCCGTCCTCGCCTCCTTCGTGAGGGCGGTGCCCCCGCGTCCGCCCAGGCCCAGACTCACGCTGACGCTCTGGGCCTGGGGCGCCACGATGCGGAATCGCGCAAAGCGTTGCGAGTTGACCTGCGGGTACTGCTGGCCGGGCTGGTTCAGGGTCGAGGGCTTCCAGTCGTTCGCTTCCGCAGGCTGACTCGCCTGCGCCAGGCACAGTGAACCTGAAAACGTGAGTAGCAACACTAACCCAAACCAATGCCGTTTCATGATCGTTCTCCTTCAGTCCTTGAAGCTGCAGACCCACATCACCAGGGGACACCTTCAAGCAAGACCACTGGAAATGGAGACATCAGGGGCCCGTGCCAATGCGGCATAGGCCCCTGGTTTGCCTCCACTCACGGTCCTGCTTCACGTAACATCACCTACTGCGTGGCCACCCGCGTCAACCGGATGTCATCGATGTAGAGCTTGCCAATTCCGCCGGCCTTGGGCGCGTTACGGTTGCCTACGCCAACGATCATCTTCTGGATGCTGGACACGTTGACCCCACTGGAGGTCAACTGGCTCAGCGGGATGCTCCACTGCTGCCAGGCGCCGGTCGCAATGACAGTCGCGTCTGGATTGCTGACGACCGCCGTCTTGCCTGCGCTATCCTGGACTGCGATGTAGAACGTCTCCGGCGTATTGCCTGCGAGCTGGGGTACGCCCACCTCTGCAACCTGCCACTGTCCGGAGACACCGCCCGTGGTCGAGACATTGGAGAACCTCGCCCCACAGATCGCGTTGGCTGCATGGCTGCTCACGGCCAGGCCGATGAGCACCTCATTGGACATGCTGATCGAGACCGCGGGACTGACAGCGATGTCGGTCCAGGTAGTCCCATTGCTGGAGTACTGGGCCGTAAACGTGTCGCCGCTGCGGGTCAGCTTGACCCACTGAGGAAGTGGAGTACTTGCCACGTCCGTGTTCAGGTTGGTGGCCACGTCCGTGTCCACGCGGCGCTGGAAGGAGATGCCGTGGCTGGCCGTGGGGGTCGCCGCCACAAAGGCGTGCTTCGAGCCGGCCGATACCGTCTCGCGGATCATGACGCCCGCCTTGGCCCACTCGTTGCTGTTGCCCACGTTCTCAACCTTGGCCACGATCGTGCCGTTGCCCTTGAGTGCCTTGTACGCAAAGCGGCACTGATCCGCAGCGTCCCAGACGTCGGTGCCCATTCCATTCATCAGGATGTTGCCCGGTGAAGTCTCAATGAAGCCGGCCGCGTCGCCGCGGAGATAGACCACCAGGGTGTTCACCCCGCCGCCGGTCCAGGACTGGCTGGTCGGCCACTCCCGCTGGGCCTCTGAGTAGAAGGGGCTCTTGGAGTTGTCGTACGCCATCGGCATGGACTGCTTGCCGCTATGGACGATGGTCTGCTCGGCAAACGGAGCGCTGATATTGCCGACGGTCGAGCCTGTGCCGTTGCCCGCAGAGGGTGCAACCTGGCAGTCGGCAGAACCACTATGGCCGAAACCATCCACCCAGTTGAAGAACACCCGGCTGCAGGTGTCGTTGTACGCCTCGAAGTCATCGACCACTGCATAGTCGATCACCGTGAAGCTCCAGACATCGCCTTCCCAGGTGCTGGGCGTGGCTGCGTCGTTGACCTCGTTGACCTTCCAGTAGTAGGTCCTGCCGTACTCAAGGCCCATGGAGGCGAGCGACAGGCTGTGGTCGGTCACGGTCTTGGCCGCAACCGTACCCTTGGCCACTGCCTCCACGTCGCTACCGATGTAGACCTGGTGCTTGACTGCCTGGCGGCCCGGACGCCAGTTCAGGGTCGCATTGATCGCTACGCCTGTGCTGCCTGTGGCCGGCGTGGGGCCAAAGGCCGCGACCGGTACATACAGAAACCGGACCTCCGCGAGGCCTGCCTGTTTGGTGCTGTCCGCCCAGTTGCTGTTGATGGTCAGCCTGACGTACTTGGCCGACACGCTGCCAAAGTCGATGGTTGTGTCGTGCTGCGCACCCTCTTCACCCGTTGCCTGGTTGAACTCGGGGACGTCAGCCAGGGTCGTCCAGGTCACTCCGTCACTGGAGTATTCAACCTTCACGTCCTTGGCACCAAAGCCCACCACGGGCTCGACCGCCTGGTTTGAGTTCCAGACCCACATCTGGTATAGCTTGTACTCCTTGTCGAACTCGTACTGGATCCAGATCACGCCAGCACCCTTCTTGCTCAGCCACATCTGGGTCGAGGAGGTTCCATGGCCGTCGCTGCTGTCCAGTCCGGACCCATCGATGGTCTTGTCGGGTCCCATCGTCGCGGCCAGCGAACTCGAGGCCGTGGCCTTCACCGGTTTGACAGGGTAGCCGTAGGGCTCTGTCGTGAAGCTCCAGACGCCGCCCTTGTAGATCGTGGAGTCGGGCGCAGCGTTGACCTCATCCACCCGCCAGGAGTAGGTCTGGCCGTAGGCAAACAGCCCTGCAGGATCCAGCGAGTTGGCATCCTGGCCCTGGGCGAGTTGTACGCCCTTGGGGTTGTCGCGGCTGGCCGTGTTGACGTCGTCGAAGACGGTCCCGAAGTACACGTCATGGTTCTTGGCATACGGGCCCGGCGTCCAACTGAGCCCGGCGTCACGAGGCACGTCCGTCTGCGTGTTGGCGGGTCTTGGGTTCTCGGCAACCGGATCCCAGACGCCGGCCATCATCACGCCGATCTCCGAGGCTGACAAGGCCCTGCGGTAGATGCGAACGTCATCGAGCAGACCGTTCCAGGTACGTCCCGTGGACTCCGAATTCTCGCCGATGAACAGATTCGTCGTGCTCTTGCCCATTGCCGCGGCGCTCGCGGTCGTGGTGTCCAGTACTCCGTCTACGTACAGCTTGATCGTCGAGTTCTCGTACGTCCCAGCGACGTGGTGCCACTCATTGAGACCGACCGTAATCGCTCCGTTGGCTGAGTAGTTGGCATTCGTATAGTACGTGACACCAAAGTGAAAGGACTGACTCGTATTGTTGCAGGAGATTCTCCAGGCGTTCTCGCCCTTGGCCACTGCGGCCATCCAGGCAGTGGGGGCAGTGCGGAGATTCACCCAGACGGAGACCGTGATGGCATCCTGGAAGGTGAAGATCGGAGAGTTGCCGCAGTCCACGTAGTCCCCGGCGCCATCGAGGTCCAGGGCGCCCTTGAACTTGCCTGTCGCCCACTTAGGATTGCCCAGGACCGTGCCGTTGTTCTCGTTGCCCGACGAGTCAAACGCGGTGGTACCCTCGGTCTCGTCCAGCTTCCAGCAACCCACCAGGCTCGAGTCCAGGTCAGGATTGAAGGCAAAGGCCAGGTTTCCTTGAGTCAGTACCCATCCCACAGCAATGCACGCCAAATAGGTTACTTGTCGCCACATGACCGTCCTCCTTCAGAAGACCGTTACACGGGGCAGACGCAGCCGCGCTTCCACCACACGCGGAAGCAACCCCGGTCACGCCAGCCATCCGATTGTCGCAGCTTGACGCGCTCTCGAATCCAGTCTCTCCTGGGACCGCCTGAGCAAACGGATTCAGACAGCTCGGTAACTACCTTACGAGAAACTGCGCGGAAACGTCAAGAGTGAGATCAAAAACCGGGCAGCAGGTAGTTTTTTTCTCTTTTGGGTATTTTTCATTTCTCATCGCGGGATTTCCAGCGGTGATAGTTATAGTTGGAGGCCTGCAAGCGGCAGGCATGGATTCGATATGGATCAGGACAAACGCACCCTGGACTTCGTGAGGCTCCTGATGCGGCATCAGCAGGAGGTCTACGCGTATGTCCTGACCCTGGTGCCTCACGTGCACGACGCGGACGATCTGTTCCAGGATGGGATGACCGTGATGTGGCGGAAGTTCGGTCAGTTCAAGCCTGGCACGAACTTCGCTGCCTGGGCCGTCCAGATCATGCGATATCAGATCCTGGAGTACCGCAGGAACGCAGCTCGCGGAAGAAAGGTCTTGATGGAGGATTCGCTGTTCGAGCAGGTGATGGACCACATCCCCGCGATTCAGGACGAGGCGGCTGCCCGCATAGAAGCCCTGCGGAAATGCCAGGCCCTCCTGGACGAGCGTGCCAAGCGGATCATCAAGATGCGGTATGAGCGCAACACGTCGGTCGAGGAGATGGCCTCGTATCTGAAGGTCTCCCGCCGTCACGTCTACCACGTGCTTGGCCAGATCAACAATGTGCTGCTGCGGTGTATGCGCAGGACCCTAGCCCAAGGAAGCCATTCGATATGAGCACGCCCCCCTTCCCAGACATGGATGAGATCCTGCAACGTCTGCTGGACGATCAGATTGAGCCAGAAGAGATGGATCGCCTTCAAGAGGCGATGCGCGAGGATCCCCGGGTGCGGGAGTACTACGTGGATAGCCTGTTCACCTGTGGGGTGATCCGCCGCTCCAGCCAGGTGACCGGCGAGCTGTCGGAGTCCGATCTGATCCACGCCCTCTCGGAGGGCACGACGTCGGGCGGCTCCAGGAAGCTGGGACGTCACTTCTACTCGATCGCTGCGATACTGATCCTGGGCGTTCTGATCCTCGCGTCTCTGACCCTGTTCCACCACAAGGCCCAAGGCCCGGTGATTGGCACTTTGGCCGAGGTGTACGAGGCCAAATGGGAAGGGACTCGTCCACGTCCTGGAGGACCGCTCCAGCCCGGCGCGTACGATCTGCGCGACGGTCTGGCCAGGATGGAGCTGGACAAGGAGACGAGCCTCCTGCTCGAAGCCCCCTGCCAGATCGAACTCAGGGCCATCAGCGAGGTGATGCTGAAGAGGGGGACGCTCACGACCAGGGTCTCCGGCGAGGCAAGAGGATTCCAGGTACGGACGCCGACGGCCCTGATCACGGACTTGGGCACGGAGTTTGGGGTGATCGCACGGCCGGACGGCAGTACCGAGGCCCATGTTCTGAAGGGTCACATCAGCGTGGCCCTCGACACCAAGGCGGCCGCACGCCCCACGATCGTGAACGAGGGATCGGCCGCAGCCGTGGGCGCCAACGGACGATCCGTCCAGAGCGGGCTGGTCGCCCGGCCGGATCTCTTCAATCCCCTTCTCCCGTTGCCCTCCTCAGGTCCGGATCGAGGCGTGAATCTGGCAGACCTCATAGGGGGAGGCAACGGTCGTGGCAGTGGTACAGTGGATCAGGGCATCAACTTGGGAACCGGCCAGGCCTTCAGCGGCCCTGTGGCCGAGATCCGGGAGACCCGACAGAACGCGTTCCAGGCGACGCCGCAGTTTCGCGGCATCAACGGTGTGTTCATCCCCAGCAGGACCCTTGCCCCCCTGGTGATCAGCTCTACAGGCCTGGTCTTCTCCGAGTGTCCCCGGACGATGGGAAGCTACTATGGTGGCCCGGTCAACGGGGGCAAGTTCTACGACCTTCCCAGTAAACAGATCTTCTGGCCCCGGCTCAACGGCATCACCTACGGCACATCCAGCCATGCTGCGCTGAGCCTCCATCCCAACGCGGGCGTCACCTTCGACCTGAACCAGATTCGCCAGGACCACCCGGACGTCCAGATCGAGCGGTTCACCGCCATCTGCGGCATCCCCAAAGACCTGCCACAGACCCAGTTCAGCTCTGCCGACGTGTGGATCCTTTTGGATGGCGCAGTGCGTCTTCGTCTGCACTATGCTCCGGAGCGGCACGTCATCGAGCAGGTGGATGTGCCCATCCCTGCCAAGACGCGATTCCTGACGCTCGTCAGTACCTGCTCCGGCCGGGCTGACTACTCCTGGATCTTCTTCGGGGATCCTCTCCTGGGACCGGCCGCCACGATCCAGACGGAGGCCGCCCACTGACAGGGCAGGGTTGTGTATCCGTCGACGGCCTGTAGAATGAACTCCATGGGTGTGCCGTCATTTCAGATCTGATGTTCAGTGCGGTTTTCTGTGAGGCTTAGCGTGTCCAAGTCACATCGATCCGTCTTCTTCGCAGTCCGGTCCGGTCCGTCCTCGCTTCATCGGGCCAGATTGAGGTAACCCCCCAACTTAAGGAGTACCGCGATGCAACGTCTTCAAGACCTTCTGGGATGGGTGAGTCTGGTCTCTCTGGCCGTATGCATGACTGCAACCCCGATGCCCGCCGCCTCCGGGACATCCAGTGACGTGGCAAGACACTGGACCGCCGACAACGGCAATGGTACCTACTCCAACCCTTTGTTCTACGAGGAATTCGAAGATCCCGACGTCATCCGCGTGGGCGATGACTACTACCTGGCCGGCACGACCATGCACATGAATCCTGCGCTCATGGTCATGCACTCCAAGGACCTGGTGAATTGGGAGCTGGCCAGCTATTGCATGGATCGACTCGACCTGGGCCCCGCCTACCGCCTCGAGGGCGGGAACATCTATGGCCGGGGCATCTGGGCGCCCTGCATCCGCTACCACAACGGCATGTTCTACGTCCTCTCCAACGTCAATGGCGCGGCCCTGCAGGTCTTCCACTCCAAGTCCGCGTACGGTCCATGGGAACGCCATACGCTGCCTGGAAGGCACGACCTGTCGGTCCTCTTCGATGACGACCTCGGCAAGGTCTTCATCATCTCCAGCGCAGGCAACCGCGGCCCCGATGGAACTACGACCTATCCGATCGAAGAACTCACGCCTGACCTCACGGCCTTTGTCCCGGACGTCAAGTACTCACTGGTCGTCCCCCAGGGCCAGAGGATGGGTGAAGGCCACCACCTCTACAAGATCAAGGGCAAGTACTACGATGTCTCCGCCATCCCCGGTGGCCCGGTCAACCAAGTGGTCGCCAGGGCAGACTCCATCGGCGGCCCTTGGACCGTCACGACCATGGTCGAGGGCGAGACGCTGGGCGTGACGGGTGCGACGCCCGCGACCGCCGCCCCCAATGATCGCGGCCTGTGGCTGCACCAGGGCGGCATGTGCGATACCCCCTCGGGCCAGTGGTGGTGCATCATCATGTCCGACCACGGCAGCGCCGGCCGCATGGTCGCCCTGGTTCCCATCACATGGGACAGCGCCTGGCCGCTCATCGGCCTGCCGGGCAATCTGCGCAAGGCCCCCAACACCTGGATCAAGCCCGATACGGGTTTCAGGCAGGATCCCAGGCCGGCCTTCACCCATGACGACAACTTCGACGGCGGCAAGCTCATCACCGACTGGCAGTGGAACCACGTTCCGGATCCCAACAAGTGGTCCCTCACCGAGAAGCCCGGCGTGCTTCGCCTGCACTCGCTGCCCGCCGCCCACTTCTATAACGCCCGCAACAGCCTTTGCCAGCGGCCGCCAGCCCCGGAATCCATCATGACTGTCGAGCTGGACACCTCGGGCATGGTCGCCGGCGACACGGCGGGCCTGGGGCTGGTGAGCACGCCCTACGCCGGAATTGCGGTGGTGAAGACCGCCGAAGGCACGAATCTGCAGTGGTTCCACGGCGCGGCCCCCGGACGCGGACGCCGAGGCGGCGGCGATGCGGCCACGGCCAATACGCCCATCCTGGGGCCGGCCAATCCTCCCACTCACCTGTGGCTCCGCGTGCACTGCAACTTCGACACCGACCAGGCCAGCTTCAGTTGGAGCAGCGATGGCAGGGCTTTCTCGCCCCTGGGCAATCCCTTTACCATGACCTTCCAGTTGACGACCTTCCAGGGCGTACGGCCTGCCCTGTTCCACTACAACACCTCCGGCCAGCCGGGTGGCTATGTCGACTTCGACAACTACACCGTGGGCGAGCCGCGGGCCCGGGGTATCGAGCGTGAGATCCCCATGGGCAAGACCATCGTGCTGACCAGCGGCGCTGACGCCAGCTTCTTGGTCGCAGACACGCAGAACAACACGCTGGCCAACGTCGCGGCAGATCCGAACAAGCCGGCCGCCCCTCAAGACGCGAAGTTCCAGGTCATCGACCTGGGCCTCGGCCGCGTGGCGATGAAGGCCGCCAACGGCAAAGTGGTTTCCGTCGGCGCCAAAGGCGTGGTTCTCAAGGACCTCGCCGGTGCCAAGTGCGGCAACGCCGAATCGTTCCAATGGGTGAACCTCATGCGGGGCGACACCCTGCTGATGTCCCTGACCAACCATCAGTACCTGGCCACCAAGCCCAACAGCCCCGGTCCGGTCACAGCCAGCGCCCTCGGCGCCGGCGCGGCCCGCAAGAGCGGCGCGGAGTTCAAATGGAAGGTCGCCGACTGACCCCTCGTTCTCCAGGAGTCCTATGAATCGCACGGCTCATACAACCCGCGTTGTCATCGGTCTCGCCCTTGCGCTGGCCTGCGTCTCTTCCATCGTGTACGGCCAAAAGACGACCCTTTCGATCCACGCAGCCCAGCCTGGCAAGCCCATCAGTCCGGATCTGTTCGGCGTTTTCTTTGAAGACCTGAACTACGCGGCAGACGGCGGGCTCTACGCAGAGCTGATCCAGAACCGTTCCTTCGAATACAGCCCCACCGAGCAGCCTGAATGGCACCCTCTCAAGTTCTGGGAACTCCAGAATCGCGGCGGCGACGGCTCCATCGGCGTGGCGGCGATGCGGCCCATCCATGAGAACAATCCGCACTACGTGCTACTGACGGTCCGCACTCCCGGCAAAGGCGTGGGCATCGCCAACAACGGCTTCGACGGCATCCCGCTCAAGGCCGGCGATTCCTACAAGGCGTCCTTCTGGGCCTATCAGGCCTTCATGGGACAGATGTGGGGCCGGGGCGACAACAGCAAGCCCATGCCCGTGACCCTGCGCCTGGAGAACCGGGACGGAGAAGTGCTGGCCGAGGCCTCCATGCAGGTCCTGGGCCGTGAGTGGAGGAAGGTCAGCGCGACGTTGAAGCCCACCCGCACGGTCGACGACGGTCGCCTGGTCCTGCTCGCCCACGATACCGGCGGCCTCTGCCTCGACATGATCTCGCTATTCCCCCAGAAGACCTTCCGCAACCGGCCGAACGGGCTCCGCCCCGATCTCGCCCAGGCAGTCGCCGATCTCAAGCCGAAGTTCATGCGTTTTCCTGGCGGTTGCCTGGTCCACGGCAGCGGCATCCGTCGCTACTACGACTGGAAGAAATCCATCGGACCGGTCGAAGAGCGATGCGCTCAGACGAACTACTCCTGGGGCTATCACCAGACCCTGGGCCTCGGCTATTTCGAGTTCTTCCAGTTCTGCGAGGACATCGGCGCCAGGCCGCTGCCCGTCGTGACCGCCGGCGTGTGCTGCCAGCACGCGGGCAGCTCACCGGGCCGTGGTCAGGAAGGCCTGCCCATGGAGGAGATGCCCGGCTACATCCGGGATGTCCTGGACCTGATTGAATGGGCCAACGGCCCCGCCACCTCGACGTGGGGCGCAAAGCGAGCAGCCGCCGGTCATCCCGAGCCCTTCGGTCTGAAGACCATCGGCGTCGGCAACGAGGACGCCATCACGCCCATCTTCAAAGAGCGGTTCAAGAGGGTTTACGAGGCACTCAAGGAGAAACACCCCGAGATCGTTGTGGTCGGGACCTCCGGTCCCTTCGCGAGCGGCGAGGACTATGACAACGGCTGGGCCTTTGCGAAGGAGCTCAAGCTGGCCATGGTGGATGAGCACTATTACGTCGCGCCTCGGTGGTTCTGGGACAACCTCCAGCGATACGACGGCTACGATCGCAACAGCGCAAAGGTCTACGTCGGCGAGTACGCAGCGCACGACCGCGACAAGCGCCGCAGCACCCTGCGATCGGCCATCGCCGAGGCCGCGGGAATGACCGCCTTCGAGCGCAACGGCGACATCGTCAGTTTTGCCTCCTATGCGCCCTTGCTCGGCCGCAGGAACCACACGCAGTGGCACCCGGACCTGATCTACTTCACCGGGACCGAGGTCTTCCGAACTGCCAACTACTATGTGCAGCAGCTCTTCGGCCAGAACAGCGGGGACACGCTTCTGGCGACGAGCCTCGACGCGACCGGCACGCCGGTGACCCTGACCGCCTCCGCCGTCCGGGACTCCAAGTCCGGGCACATCATCGTCAAGATCGTCAACGGAGGGAGCGATCCTGCGCCGCTCGTCGTCGAGCTCGCCGGTCTGGCCGCCGGAGAACTGAAGGCGACCCGGACCGTGCTCACCGGTGCGGATGCCGACGCCTTCAACGAGGATGGCCAGCCACCCGCGGTCAAGCCGGTCGCGGCCGAAGTGACGATCAAGCCGGCCTTCGATTACGAGGCCCCGGCCAACTCTCTGACCGTGTACCGTATTCACAACTGATCGCCCTGGTCTTCAAGATGACGCCCAAGGGATGATCGGTACTGCCTGAAAGGTCCATATGAAGAAGCACGTCCAGACGCTGGCCATTCTCCTGGCCGTCGCAGCAGGGTCCCTAGCCGCAGCCCAGGGTCACCACAAGAGCTTCACCGTCTCCACATACGTGATCCAGGGAACCGTACAGGGCCTCATGAACGGCAATCCTGATCTTGCGCAGTCGTGGGCGACCCTCACGCGCAACCTCAAGATCGACAAGATCTACATCGAGGTCATGCGCAACCACACGCTGGTCGACGAAGCCGGCCTGGACAGACTCAAGAAGTTCTTCCAGGACCAAGGTGTGGAGGTCTGCGGGGGACTCGCCTACAGCATCAGCGAGTCCTATGGCTTCCTGGGCTTCGACTACGCGGATCCCGAGAACCGCGAATTCGCCCGCAAGGCCGTGGAAATGGCTGCCCGTCATTTCGACGAGATCCTGCTGGACGACTACTACTTCTTCAACCGCAAGACCGACTACGACATCAAGGCCAAGGGCAACAAGTCCTGGACGCAGTACCGCCTGGAGGCCATGCGCGACGTCACCGAGAACCTCATCATTAAACCCGCCAAGGCCGTGAACCCCAAGTGCAGGGTCATCATCAAGATGGCCAACTGGTATGACCAATACGCAGGCATGGGCAATGACACCGAGAAGGTCCCGCTCATGGCAGACGGCATGTTCTCCGGCACGGAATCCCGCCTCTGGTTCGGGCAGGAACAGCACCTCCAGCCCTACCTCAGCTACGACATCATGCGGTTCATGGACAACCTCAAGCCCGGCGTGAACAAGGGCGGATGGGTCGACCAGGGCGGCTCGAATCCGATCGACCGATACGCAGAGCAGGTCCTGGACACAGTCTTTGCACGGTGCCCGGAGATGTGCTGCTTCCACTGGGCCGGCATGCTCGGCGCCATCCGGGGCAGCGTCAACCGCACCTGGGCAGACCAGCCGACCAGTCTCCATCTCGCTGAGGTCCAGAAGACCGTCCCCGAGGGCGGCAGTCTCCTGTTCGCCGATGTGGCGGCCTATATCCTCGGCCAAGTCGACAAGGTCCTGGTCCAGGTGGGCAAGCCCGTAGGCATCAAATGCTATACCCCTTATCACGCCACGGGCGAGGAGTTCCTGCACGACTACCTGGGCATGATCGGCCTCCCCATGGACATCTTCGCTCAATTCCCCACGGATGCCGCTATGGTCCTTCTGACCGAGCAGGCGAAGTGGGATCCCGACATCATCCACAAAATCCAGGCCCAGCTCGAGGCCGGCAAGTCCGTGGCCGTGACCTCCGGCTTTGTCCGGGCCATGAAGGGCAAGGGTATCGAGGATCTCTGCGAGATCGAGGCCACGGGTGCGACCGTGGCAGTGAGACGGTTCACCTTTGCGGGCGGCCCCGGCGCGCCCTTCCGGCGAGGCCGCGACGCTGCCCGGCGTGAGGGTGAGCCCGACCCCTTCGAGGCCTCACGTGACCTCCTCATCCCCGAGATCAAGTACCTGAACGTCCTGACGCACGATGCCTGGGGCGACGCCCTGGGTATCTCGCCGGGCGGCACGACCTACCCCGTCGTCCTGTCCTGCGACTACTCCAAGGCCAAGCTCTACGTCCTGACCATCCCCAACGATCCTGCAGACCTCTACGCCCTGCCGGCTACGGTCCTCTCGGTCATCCGCGCTGCCGTAGGCTCGGCCGAGCCCATCCGCATCGACAGCGCTCCGGCTCAGGTCGCCCTGTTCCGCTACGACAACCACACCTCCATCGTGCAGAACTATCTGGCCACGGCGGCCGAGGTCACGGTCTCGGTCAGCGGCACAGCGGCACAGATCCGCAACCTGCTCACCGCTGAAGAGATTGCCCCCGTACCCGCGGCCGGAGGAGGCTTCGGTGGGTTCCGGGGTCGCGGGCCTGCGGTCGCCCAGCGGACCTCCTTCACGTTCACCGTGCTGCCGCACTCGTACGTGGCCTTCGCCGTCAGACAGGTCCAAGGATCGAACCCATGAACCACACCTCTCTCCTCGCTCTGTCTATCCTCGCTACCCTAGGCGCCTCGTCCGCCCGTGCGGCAGGACCCGAGATCGGCAAAGACACCCCGCTACTGCAACCCCCTGCCGATGGTCACTGCGCCGGGCGGCAGTGCGTCCGGCGATGTCACGGTCATCCGCGAACAAGGCAAGTACTACATGTACTGCACCGGCGGCGGCGCATGGATCTCGGAAGACTTGCTCCACTGGTCCTTCCAGCGTGTCGCCAATGTCCCGGTTGCACCGCACGTCGTCAAATACAACGGCAGCTTCTACATGTGCGGCAACGATGGCCCGCTCTTCAAGGCGGACAACCCCCTCGGGCCCTTCACCAGTCTCGGGCCATGGAAGAACACGCCCGACGTGGCCGGTGGATGGAACGGCCCCTTCGACATGGACATCTACATCGACGACGACAACAAGCCCTATCTCTACTACCCCGGCCGCGGAATCAGCGGCATCTTCGTCGTGCCGCTCGACCCCAACGACCTCACGAGGTTCGCCGGCCCGCCCAGGCATCTCTTCGCATTCAACAGGGACCACGTCTGGGAACGCTACGGCGAGATGAACGAGTACACGGACGTGGCGTGGATCGAAGGCCCCTGGCTCCAGAAGATACAACGGCACCTACTATCTGCAATACTCCGCCTCCGGCACCCAGTGGAAGACCTATGCCAAGGGATACTACACCGCGAAGTCGCCGCTGGGCCCGTTCACCTACGCCTCCAACAACCCGCTGCTCCGCAAGACCGACGGCCTCGTCACCGGTCCCGCGCACGGCAGCATCGTGGAAGGACCCGACGGGAATCTCTGGCAGTTCTACACCATCGTCCTCTCGAACCCGCCCGGCGGACGCCGCATCGGAATGGATCGCATCACCTTCGACAAGGACGGCAACATGGCCGTGAAGGTCACCGACACGCCGCAGTGGGCTCCTGGCGCGGTCAGTGACCCCGCCCAAGGCGACAGCGGGTCGATCCCAGTGACCATCAACAAGGTCCGCGCGATGAACGCCCTTTCGCGGTCCTCCTCGGAGCAGCCGGGGCGCGACGCCGCCTATGCCGTGGACAACTCCAGCGGCACCTGGTGGGAGCCCGCCGCGACCGATACACAGCCGACCCTGACCATCGAGCTCTCCCCCGCGACTCGCTTTGACGCGGTGCAGTTGTTCACGATCGACTCCGTCCGCCTGATGTTCAACGCGGCGGCCGAGGTTTGGCGGCGGCGAGGCCGCGGCCGGACAAGGCGCGGTCGGCCGCAGGGCCGACGGCAACGACGGCGCACCTGCAACCGCCGCAGTCCCGGAACCGAATCAGACCAACGCATATCAATACAAGATCGAAGTGTCCCTGGATGGGCAGACGTACACCACGGCCCTCGACCAGACAAAGAACGCCATCTCCCGAAACACGATCTTCGAGGAAATCCCCCCGGTGAAGTGCCGCTTCGTTCGCCTGACCATGACGAACTGGCCCCGGGCCACGCCCCTGGGGATCATCGAGTTCACCGTCTTCGGCAAGCCAGCGGAGTCTTTGCCCGCTGCGCAGCCGATTCCCGCGGCACACTAGCTAAGGAGTTGCCATGGAGAACCGACCGTCGGGATCGAGGAACAACCCATCGATCAGATTCCCACGAACCCGACGTTCGCTCCGTTCAGCGTCAGTATCTACGAATTCCCCGTCAAATGAGGAGCCCTAGGATGAACAGATCCATTCTCTCGTGGTCCACTGCTGCAGTGCTGCTGTCCGGCGGCGCCCTGATCGCCTCCGCGGCCGAACAGACCCAGCCCGCTGCGCCAGCCACGACGGCAAAGCACCCTTTTGCCACGCCGCTCCGGTGGAAGTCCACTGGGGTGCTGGTCAAGCCGGTCTCCGATGCGAACCATGTCATCGTGTCCGTCAAGGACCCGACTGTGGTTCGCTGGAACGGTCTGTGGCACATCTACGCGACCGCCTATTCGACGTCGGCCAAGACCTGGAACATGGTGTACCTGAACTTCAAGGACTGGTCCGATGCGCCCAACGCCAAGCTGTACTACATGGATCAGAATCCAAATCTCAGGGGTTACCACTGTGCACCGAATCTGTTCTACTTCAGGCCGCAGAAGAAGTGGTATCTGATCTTCCAGTCGCAGCAGCCGCAGTATACGACCACCGACGATATCTCGAAGCCGGAAAGCTGGCCCAGGCCCCAGGATTTCTTCCAGACCAAACCTGCCGGTGCGCCGGGGCTCTGGATCGATTACTGGATGATCTGCGACGACACGCACGCATACCTGTTCTTCACGGGCGACAACGGCCGCATGTATCGCAGCAGGACCACACTGGAGGACTTCCCTAAGGGCATGAGCGACCCGGAGGTCGTCATCCAGGGTCCGCGAAACGACGTGTTCGAGGGAAACATGACCGTGAAGATCAAGGGCACGCACACCTATCTGACGCTCGTGGAAGCCATCGGCCCTGCCCGCTACTACCGCGCCTGGACCTCCGACCGCCTCGATGGCGAGTGGACGCCCGTTGCGGATGCCGACTCCTGGCAGAAGCCCTTTGCGGGGATCAACAACGTCACGTTCGAAGAGGGGGCGGCCCCCTGGACCAAGGACATCAGCCATGGCGAGCTGATCCGCGACGGGTATGATGAGACCATGACCGTCGACCCCAACGACCTCCAACTGCTTTACCAGGGCCGTGATCCCGCCAGTGGTGGGCGATACGAGCTGCTGCCCTATCAGCTCGGCCTGCTGAAGCTGGACCGTTCTGGAAAGTAAGGCCGTGCAATATCCCGTGACAGTCATCGTTCAAGAAGGAGATGAAATGGTACACAAGTTGACAGGACTGCTCGTTGTTGTGGCCTTGGGAATGGTTCTGACGACCGGCTGCAGTACGACGAACAGGCCCACGGGCCAAACGCCGACGGGAAGGATCGTCGTGCAGGTTGACAAGCCCGGGGCCAGGATCGATCCCATGCTCTACGGCCTCATGACCGAAGAGATCAACTTCTCCTACGACGGCGGTCTGTATGGCGAGTTGATTCAGAACCGCATCTTCAGGAACACCCGAGCCAGTCGAGGCCCGACCCCTGGATTCGCGGATGCCAATGCGATCACGGGTGCCCCCCACTGGTACCTCGTGACCTCCTCCGGCGCAGCGGCCACGGCAGCCCCGGACACCAACGATCCTGTTAACACGACCGCGCTGACGACCAGCCTCAAGCTCGCCATCTCCGGCGTGCCCGCGGGTGGCCGTGTGGGCGTGGCCAACACCGGCTATTGGGGCATCGCCGCCAAGCCCAACTGCACGTATCGGTGCTCCTTCTATGCCAAGGCCTCGGAGGGCTTCAGCGGGCCGCTCACGGTCGGCATCGAATCCAATGACGGCAAGACCCTCTTCGCGTCCGCTGCCGTGCCTGCCGTCGCGGATAGGTGGCAGAGATATAGCGTCACCCTCAAGACGGGCCAGATCGAGCCCACCGCGGCAGCACGGTTCATCCTCTCCGCCGCCTCCAAGGGCACACTCAACTTCAACCTCGTGTCCCTCTTCCCGCCGGTGTTCAGGGAACGCACCGGTCAGGCCCTCGGTGGTCGGCCCGTCACCGGCTTCAGACCCGATCTCATGAAGCTCCTGGAGGATCTGCATCCGGCGTTCCTCCGCTTCCCCGGCGGCAACTACCTCGAGGGGTCCAATTTCGCCAATCGTTTTGACTGGAAGGCTCAGATTGGACCGTGGGAAGAGCGTCCCGGCCACATGAGCCCCTGGGGCTATCGCTCGTCGGACGGCCTGGGCCTGCTGGAATTCCTCGAATGGTGTGAAGAGCTGAGGATGGAGCCGGTCGTGGGGGTTTACGCGGGGCTGCACCTCGACAACGCCCGAGACGTGAAGACCGGCGAGGCGCTCAAGCCGTTCGTACAGGAAGCCCTGGACGAGATCGAGTACATCACCGGTGACGTGAACACCCGGTGGGGCGCCCAGCGGGCCAAGGACGGCCACCCTGCTCCCTTCAAGCTGACCTACGTCGAGATCGGCAACGAAGACTTCTTGAACAACGGCGCGAAGACCTACGCGGGACCGGACGGCCGTTTTGCCATGTTCTACAAGGCCATCAAGGCCAAGTACCCCCACATCCAGGTGGTTGCGACGGTCAAGCCCGGCGAGGGCGTGCAGCACGACGTGATCGACAATCACCACTACATGCCCCCCACCGTCGCCATCCGCAATGCCCATCTCTATGACAAGAGGGATCGCAGTGGTCCGAAGGTCTTCGAAGGCGAATGGGCCTCCCAGGAAGTCCGTGGGCCTGACGGCGGGCAGCGGCCGCTTACGCCCACCTTCCAGGCCGCACTGTCCGATGCCGCCTTCCTGACGGGCCTGGAGCGGAACGCAGACATCGTGATCATGTCCTGCTACGCCCCGCTGCTCACGCGCGTGGATCAGGGTGGTAGCCAATGGCGGACCAACCTGATCGGCTACAATTCCCTGACCAGCTACGGCTCTCCGGCCTATTACACCCAGAAGATGTTCTACAACTCCCGGGGCGATCAGGTGATCCCCATTGCCGCGATCGCTCCCCAGACGATTCCCACGTTCCCCGCGGAGCCTGCGCCCCGGTCGATGCACCGGCTGGACGCAATCGTAGAGGCGGTCGTCCTGACCCCAATGAGCCCCTCTTCGCGTGCGCCAGCAAGGAGAATGCCTCAGGGGACATCCTCCTCAAGGTCGTCAATGTCTTCGGCGTCGATCAGACCGTGACCGTGGAGCTGACCGGAGCCAAGATCCAGAAGAACGCCACTGGCCAGATCATGGTGGGCGAGCCCAACGACACCAACACCCTCCAGGAACCGCTGCACACGGCGCCGAAGGACTTCGTGATCAAGGACGCGAGCTCCACGTGGAAGCACACCTTCCCCGGCAATTCCATCACCGTCATTCGCTTCAAGACGAATTGAAAATGGAACGTCTCTTCATCAAGGAGTTGCCATGAGAACCCCCAAGCCGACTTCGCCCTTGGCCAGCATCCTGATCACCCTCGCCGGCACGTGTGTTCTGCAGGTCGAGGGCGCCCCGGACACCTCCACTTGGGTCCAGTTCTCGTCCTTCTCCTACAGCGGGACGACCGCGGTCGCGGCCAGCAGCCGCAGCCCAAGATCCTGGCCACCGAGAAACTGCCTGACAACGTCACCTCCATCGGCCTCAAGATCGAAGGCGCTGGCCCGACCACCCGCTGCTCCTACAAGGCCGCTGGCGGTCAGTTCTCCCAGCTTGGCCAGGACCTCCAATCCTCTTTCCTCAGCACCGACACCGCCGGTGGTTTCCAGGGAGTGACCCTGGGCATGTTCGCGCACCATTGATACACTGGAGAGGCCATGAGCAGACTGAAGTGCGGCATCTTCTGGTCCCTGGCGGAGCTGGAAGCAACGGGAACCCTGAACGCCCAATAGAAAGGGAGCCACGAACATGATGAACAGACTCGCGGTATCAGGCCTCATCGCGTGTGCGATGGTGGCGGCCATGGTGTATGGACAGAGCAGCGGCGACGCAAAGCCGGCGACGGCAGCCGCGGCGTCCATGGGGCTCAAGGACGCGTATGCCGGGAAGTTCCTCATCGGCGCGGCGGCCGATCTCAGGGGCCTACTCGGACGGCGAGTTGGCGAACATCAAGGCCAACTACAACGTCATCACCCCGGAAAACTGCATGAAGCCCCAGCCGACCCATCCCTCGGAGGACAGGTACAACTGGACGACCCCCGATGCCCTGGTCAAGTGGTGCCAGGAGAACAACATCAAGGTCTGGGGCCATACCCTTGTCTGGCATGCGCAGACGGGCCGACTGGTTCTTCCAGCCGGGGCCGATGGCCAGCCGGTGACGCGCGAACTGGCGATGGAGCGGCTGAAGAAACACATCATGACGGTGGTCGGACGCTACAAAGGACAGCGTCATCGGCTGGGATGTGGTCAATGAAGCCATCAACGACGGCGGCACCGGCGAGACGGAGAATCTGCGGGATTCCAGTTGGTACAAGGTGATCGGGCCGGACGTCCTGACGCTGGCGTTCAAGTGGGCGCATGAGGCCGATCCGGATGCCCAACTCTACTACAACGACTACAACATCGACCAGGGCGCCGTCCAGAACAAGGGCAAGCACGCCAGCTCGATGCTGCTGCTCAAGCGTCTCATCAAGGAGGCGCACCGATCAACGGCGTGGGCATCCAGGGGCACTGGCACCTGGACACCAACATCGCCGACGTCGAGAAGGCGATCGCCGACTATGAGTCGCTGGGGCTGAAGGTCAGCATCAGCGAGCTGGATGTGACGGCCACCGGGACCAACAGCGGCGCCTTTCCCACTGCGCAGCGGCGGGACCGTGTCCGCCGAGGCGTTCCAGCAGCAGGCACAGGTCTACGCCAAGCTGTTTGACGTCTTCAAACGGCATTCGAATGCGATCTCGCGTGTGACGTTCTGGGGCCTCAGCGACCGGCGGTCCTGGCGTTCAGGCCAGAAGCCGCTGGTGTTTGATGCCCAGTTGCAGCCCAAGCCGGCGTTTCAGGCGATTCTTGACGTGGCTTCAGGCAAGAGGTGACGGAAGTTGAACTGTTCTATTGAACCTGTGTTGAAGGAAAGTGAGCCTGGTATGAATGGTACGACGAATGTCTGCAAGCGACTGGCCGTGATGGCCGGCGTGTGTTGCGCGGGATTCCTGGTCGTGGCCGCAGGATGCTCGACCGGATCACAGGCACAGAGGGCTACTCGCTGGAGCAAGGTCACCTCCCCTGCCGATCTGGACCTTCCCATCACCAAAGGGCCCTTCGAGCCCAACGCCGAATCGCTCAAGCAGTATCAGTATCCCGACTGGTTCCGCGATGCGAAATTCGGGATCTGGGCCCATTGGGGCCCTCAGGCGGTGCCGATGGACGGCGACTGGTATGCCCGGGGCATGTACGAGCCGGGCAACAAGCACTACAAGTACCACCTGGTCAACTACGGCCACCCGTCCGAGTCCGGCTACAAGGACATCATCCCCCTGTGGAAGGCCGAGAAGTGGGACCCCGACCGGCTGATGAGCCTCTACAAGAGGGCCGGGGCCAAGTACTTCGTCAGCATGGGCTCGCACCATGACAACTTCTTCTTGTGGAACTCGCAACTGCACCGCTGGAACGCCGTCAACATGGGGCCGAAGCGTGACGTAGTCGGCGACTGGCAGAAGGCGGCTCGGAAGTACGGTCTCAAGTTCGGCGTGTCCGAGCACCTGGGCGCCAGCTTCACCTGGTTTCAATCCAGCCACCGCAGCGACAAGGAAGGCCCCAAGGCCGGCGTGCCCTATGATGGCGCCAACCCAGCATACCAGGACCTCTACCACTTCCCCGCAGAGCCGAACGACAAGGCCTGGTACTCCAAGAATCCCCGATGGCATCAGCAGTGGTATGACGAGATCAGGGAGCTGGTCGACAACTACCATCCCGACCTGCTTTACACGGACGGCGGAGTCCCCTTCGGCAACCAGGTCGGTTACAGCATGATCGCCCATCTGTATAACGACAGCGCAGCCCGCAACAACGGCCAGGTCCAGGTCGTGTACAACTGCAAGCAGAAGTCCGGCGGCCGATGGGTGGAGGACCTCGAACGCGGCATCATGCCCCAGATCGACCCCTATCCCTGGCAGACCGACACCTCCATCGGCGACTGGTACTACAACCGCAACTGGAAGTTCCGGCCCGTGAGCTGGGTCATCTACATGCTGGTGGACAACGTCAGCAAGAACGGAAACCTCCTGCTCAACGTGGTGCAGCGTCCGGACGGCTCGCTCGATCCCGAGGTCGAGCAGATGCTCGAGGAACTCGCCCAGTGGAACGCAGTCCACGGCGAGGCCATCTTCGGCACGCGTCCCTGGCTGGTCTACGGCGAAAGCACGGTCAAGGTCAAGGGTGGGGCCTTCAAGGAGGATTTCAAGTACAATGCCAAGGAGATCCGGTTCACGACCAAGGGCGATGCGTTGTACGCCTTCACCCTCGGCTGGCCCGAAGACCGCAAGATCACGATCCGCTCACTGGCCAAACCCGCAGGCTCGGACGTCAACCGTATCGAGAAGATCTCTCTACTGGGATACGACGGAAAGCTCGATTGGCGGCAGACCGCCGAAGGTCTGACGGTCACGCTGCCCGAGCAGAAGGTGTCGCAGTACACCGCGGCCCTGAAGATCACGGGCTCGGCCCTGACCAACGTGCCGTTCGCATCTGATCCCAATCAGTAGGGCTGGGTGACGAGGAGGGCTACACGATGTCCGGCAAGTGCGTGCTCCTGTCGCTGTGCCTGGCCGCATCCACCGCGTTCGCGCAGCAAAGCGACCGGGTGGACCTTGGACGGCTGCAGACCGGGGCAATGGTCTCGTTCGTCCGCGATGCGAGGAGGCGAGTGGGGCATCGAAATCGGCGGGGCCACGGCCCCGCGCATCTCGCAGCTCGAGACCTGCGAGGCTTGAAGTCTTTCGCACGGAGCAGGACATTCGCCAGCTTGCCGCCGGGTACAAGACGGTCCAGAAGTCGGCCCCCGGACATCGATGCCCGTGCCGAGATCGCCATGACGGCGAAGTGTCGTCTTTCGCGTGCAGGACCGCTGGAGCCTGAGCGGAGCGGTGGTTTCGGTAGCCAGGAAGGTGGAAGTGGCGGGGAACGCGCCGGGCGGTTTCTACTCGTCCGTCGTGCTCACGCGTCGATCCTTCCGTGGGCTGGTCCGACGTGAACTACCTGGCCCCGGGTGCGTTGTACGGAGACCCGACCTATGATGGCGAACGGTCGCCCGGCGGCACGCTGAACTACGCGGCCCGGCGTTTCCTCATGCGCGAGGATATCCTCCCCGCGCCCTTGTTCGCGCTGTCCTTCAACAACGGCGCCTCGGTCGGCGTGCTGGATCCCTCGCCGCGCGGCGACACGACCGTGGAGGAGACGAGGCTCGCCAAGGCCGTGATGACCGATGCGCCGCTTGCAGTTTGGCGCGCTCGGGGCCTGGCAGGCGGACGGCGGCCCCATCGAGTTCGGTTTCTGGTTTCCCGGCACGACGAGCAGCTACGGTGGCGGCCGTGGCGGGCCGGCGGGACCGAGGTGGATTCGGCGCTATCACCCGATCACCCAGGGAGTGGCCCACAGCTACCAGGTGAGCTTTCGCTTCGGGCAAAACGAGTCGTTCCGAGACGTGACGCGAAACGCGTGGCGGTGGGCGTGGAACACCCTGAATCCCCCCGTCACCTACATCGACGTCGAGCAGATGCGCCGCGTTCTGATGGACCACCTGGTCGCCCAGGCCGCCACCATCGACGGGCGGACCGCCATCCCCTTCGTCCTCAACACCGTGTCGGACCAGCTGTCAATGGAACTGGACGATGGTGGCGATGGGCTTCGTGGGCAAGAACATCGAGTGCGCGGACCAGTTGCTGCGCGAAGGCGATCGCGACAAGCACCGAGCGCGGGCAGAAGATGCGCCAGACCGGCCTGGCCATCATCTCGTCCCTGATCCAGGCCCTTCCGACAGTGCCGCTTCAGGCGACCGGCTACGACCTTGCGACCGGAAAACCGACTGGGACCACATGACTGGCTCGCCCCCTGGCTGCGCAACGCCACCGAAGACATGCGCGTGCTGATGCGGGCCTACCGGCGCGAGCGGGCGCTGGGCCGCCAGCATCCGGAGTGGTTCAACTGGGTGAAGACCTACGTGGACTGGCTGATCCTGCAGCAGAGACAGGATGGATCGTTTCCGCGGCGGTGGAAACCCGGAAGCAGCGAGGTCGCGGAGCCCTCGGGAACGACGAGCTACTGTCCCGTGCCGCTGCTGGTCATGATGACCGAAGAGACGGGCGATCCGAAGTACAAGCAGGCGGCGATCCGCGCGGCCGAGTACGTCTGGACGAACTGGGGGAGCCGCGGGCTCTTCATCGGAGGCGCAAGCGACAATCCGAACATCACCGACAAAGAGGCCGGGATGCTCAGCATGGAAGCCTTCCTGAGTCTCTATGACTCGACCAAGGAACCCAAATGGCTGGACCGCGCCAAGGCGGCGGCGGACTTCACCGAAAGCTGGATCTGGATCTGGAACGTGCCGATGCCGCTGGACGCGGACGACGCGCAGCTCCACTGGAAGAAAGGCGTGCCGGCCATCGGGTTTCCAGGGCATAACGGCCGCGGTCGCCGGCAGCGTGGACGAGTACCTGGATTGGGCCGTGCCCTCCTACGCGAAGCTGTACAACCTCACGAAGGACCCGCACTACCTCGACGTGGCGCGCGTTCTGCTGCACGACACGAAGTCCATGGTCGCTCTTCCGGGACGGCAGTACGACATGAAAGGCATCGGCTGGCAGCAGGAGGGCTGGCGCATGGGCCCGGGCGGGTCCGGTCGCGGCGTCGGCGGCCACCGGTTCTGGCTGCCGTGGATTTCCGCGAACCACCTCTACGGAATAACGGGGCTGGAGGAGTACGACCCTGCCCTGTTCAAGAGGCTGTGCGCCAAGCCCGAGTAACGGTGTCCCCTGTATGAACGATCGAAAGGCCCTATGCACGATGAAAGCCGACAGACTCGCTAGCCTTTTCCGTCTGCTTGTCCTCACCAGCGTTGCCAGTCTCCTCTCCTCATCTGCTGCCTCCTCCGCGACAGACAGCGGTCCACGGCCGTTGGTGAGCCCAATCTTCGGTGACCACATGGTTCTGCAGCGAGGCAAGCCCAACACCCTCTGGGGATGGGCCAAGCCAGGTCAGGAGGTCCGCGTCACAGTCGGCGGCAACACCGCGGCGGCCGTGGCAGAGGACGACGGTCGCTGGTCGGTAGCGATTCAGCCTCCCTCACCGGGCGGTCCGTACACCCTTGTCATCGACGGTCCGCAGCACGTGGAGTTCCGCGATGTGCTGGTGGGAGACGTGTGGTTGTGCGGCGGACAATCCAACATGGGGGTGACCTTGGCCGAGGCCCGAAACGGGAGCGAGGAAGTCAAGGCCGCGGACCACCCCAGTATCCGGTTCTTCATCGTGAGACAGAAGGTAGCCTACTCGGCGGCGGCTGTTCCGGAAGGGTCATGGAAGATCTGCTCGCCGAGGACCGTCGCCGAGGGGTTCGACGGTCTATCGGCGGTCGCCTACTTCTTTGCGCGGCGGCTGCAGCAGGAGATGGATGTGCCGATCGGGCTGGTGGAAGGCTGCATCGGGGGTACGCCCGCCGAATGCTGGACGAGCGAGGGGGCACTCCGGCCGCTCAAGGATTTTGACGCCGCACTGGATGAGGTGGCCAGACTCCAGGCCAAGGGCAGCCCGCAGTACGGCAACTTCATCTCGCACTGGTACGATGAGTATGATCCAGGCCAGAAGGACAACGCCTGGTCCCGGTCCGGCCTGGATGACCATGACTGGACGACAGTCACCCTCCCCGGCGGCTTCACCGAGCTGGGTGTCCCCGAGGCCCCCGCACTCTGCTACTTCCGCAAGAGCGTGGCGCTTCCAGATCCCATTCCAGCGGGGGCGGCGAGGATTCTTCTGGGTATCGTCGAGCGGATGGAAACCACGTACGTCAACGGCCGTCAGGTCGGCGCCAGTGCGTGGGTCGAGAATCCCCGCGCGTACAGGATCCCCGCCGGCCTTCTCAAGCCGGGCACGAACGTCATCACGATCCGGGTGTTCAAGACGAAACCCGACGGCGGCTTCCGATCGAGGCCAGAAGACCTCAAGCTGGTCCTGGGCGATCAATCCCAAATTCCCCTTGCGGGCCAGTGGAAAGGCAGGCTCAGCGTGGACGCGCGTCCGCCCCACCTGCTGCCTGCCGCATTCGAGAACTGGCCGATCATGCCCGGCGTTCTCTACAACGGTATGATTGCGCCGATCGTGCCGCTGGCGATCACGGGCGCGATCTGGTACCAGGGCGAAGCCAACTCCGACCGCAGTGAGCAGTACCGCAGGCTCCTGCCGGCGATGATTGCCGACTGGCGGAAGAGCTTCGGCCAGGGCGACTTCCCGTTCTACATCGTGAGCCTCGCCGCCTTCATGCAGCACAAGGACACTCCCACTGACGATTCTTGGGCCCAGTTGCGTGGTGCACAGGACTTCGTCGCGAATGCCGTCACGAACTCGGGCTTGGCGGTGGCCATCGACGTCGGCGACGCGAACAACATCCATCCCAAGGACAAGAAAGAGGTGGGTGAGCGCCTGGCGCTCGTGGCGATCGCCAGGCACTACGGCAAGGCGATCCCCTATTCGGGCCCGCAGTTCGCTGCACTAGAGAGGCTTCCTGGCGCCCTGAGACTGACCTTCACTCACACGGAGGGCGGCCTGGTGGTCAGAGGCGGCAAGCTGGAGGAGTTCTCCATCTGCGGCGAAGACCGGAAATGGCATTGGGCCTATGCCACGGTTGTAGGAGACAGCGTGGTGGTATCTTCCTCTGAAGTGCCCAATCCAGCCGCCGCGCGCTATGCCTGGCAATCCAATCCCAAGGCCACGCTTTTCAATGGCGCAGGCCTGCCCGCCGTCCCGTTCCGGACCGATGAGACCGCCACTACAAGCGGGAAGTAGCACAGAATCAATGCCTCAACATCCGCATAGTAGGGTACCGCCCTCCGCGTCCGCTGTCACGCGGAGATCTAACAAGGAAACAAGTTTTGAGGTAGTCTCTTACTGGACCCCGCCTCCTGCCTTTGGTACAATCCTCGTTACCCATGAATAGGAGTAGCCCAGTCGACAAGAGGCGGCTTATGAGGATGCTTTTGCTGCGAGTCGCGGTATCCCTGGTGGCCTTGATCCTTGCCGGCTGCGCAGGGACAGCGGCCCCTGGCGCATCCGCCAACGAGGCCAGACTCACCCCGACGGATCTGTCCGCCATCCGGGGCGCCAACTACCGTGGATCGGCCGCCGCGGACACCCTGGACTACTGGCGTCACTACAATGCCGCCGAGACGGAGCGGGACCTCACGTGCGCAGATCGCCTGCAGCTCAATCAGCTCCGTGTATTCGTGAACTACGCCTCGTGGGAGGCGGACCCGCAGGCCTTCCGAAGGAACCTCATCGACCTTGCTCGCGCGTGCTATCGGCACCGTATCGGCCTGATGGTCACGATCGGCGAGACGCAGACCTTCATCGATAAAGACGGCACGATCAACCGGGCTCGCATCACCAGATTCGTGAAGGACCTGGTGACCACGGTCGGCCGCGAGCCAGGGCTCGCCTTTTGGGATGCCTCCAATGAGCCCGACTACAATGCCGTCGGCGCCCCTGCCGGTCAGCAGGAGAAACGGATGAAGATTGCCCGTCTGATCGCTGCCGACCTGCACCAGTTCGACAAGAGGACCCCAGTGACCGTCGGCGTGGCCTACGAGCAGAACATGGAGGCGCTTGCCGACGCCGTCGACGTCCTTTCCTTCCATGACTATCTCTCGACCCGCGAGGCTATAGCCGAGGACATCGGCCGCGCCAAGGCGTTTGCCGCGAGGACCGGCAAACAGGTCATGAACACCGAGATCGGATGCATCGCCCGCGCCAACCCCTATGACGTGACGATCGAGGAGCATATGAAGGCGCACGTGGGCTGGTACGTCTGGGAGCTGATGATCACCAAGCGATGGGGCAACGTTCATGGCGTGTTCTACCCCGATGGGACCGTCCGCGACCCGGCGATCCCCGCGGCCATGTTCGGTCTGTTTCGCAACCGATCCGACTCTGCCCTGCCGGAGTTCCCGGACCGCGAAGGCGGGGTCACAAAGACCGTCACCAACGCCCTGGCCTGGCTGAGTAGCCGGGACGGGGGTTGGGAAGAAGGCCTCGACTCGGCGGAGACCCTCGCCCATCTCCTGGAAGCCTCGCAGGGGGTCGCGATGAGGGAACCTCCGACCCGCACGATCGACCTGCTGCGGCAGGGTCCGCCGAATATCGCCGCATTGCGGGAGCTGATCTCCAGGTACGTCGATCTTCTCCGGCCCTATCAGAAACCCCAGTAGCGAGGCCCAGGTGCACGTATGGATCGCGAGCGACCCTTGTTCCATGTTCGGTTCCGCAGGCTCACCAGACACCTCGCGGCGATGGCCTTCCTGTGTGTCCTGCCTGCCGCGATGACCGCACCGGCCGGGACCTGGGCGACGGGCGACACCCCTGCGGCCCAGCCTTTCCCCATCGTCCGGCGGGCCAATTCCCGCACCCCTGCCGACACCTCGACCATTCGCGGCGCCAACTACTGCTACGCGGAACACGGCGGCCACCTGGGCATGTGGAACCACTACTCCCCCGCCATCACCGAGCGGGACCTGGGCTACGCCCAGCGCCTGGGCATCAACCAGATTCGCTGCTTTCTCGCCTATCAGGCCTACCAGAACGATCCCAACCAGTTTTTTCGGAATCTGGTGCACCTCGTACGTGCCGCCGACCAACGCGGCATCGGTGTGATGCCGGTCGTGGGGTACGGCATGCAAATGCAGCAAGAGGGTCACCCCGGGGCGGAAGAATGGGCCAGGTTCCTTGTGGATTGCCTCGGAAAAGAGCCAGGCCTTGCGTTCTGGGATGTCTATAACGAGCCGGACTACCCGCCCACACCGCCCGAGCGAGTTGCCGGCCGGATCGCGATGGCGCGGCACATGGCAGGCATCTTCCGCAGGCTCGATGGCCAGACGCCCGTCACCATCGGGTTTGCCTTTGAGTCCACGATGGAGAAGTACGTCGACGATGTGGACGTGTTGGTCTTCCACAACTACTTGCAGACCCGGGGTGCGGTGCGGGCGGATATCGACCGTGCCAAGAAAGCCGCGGCTGCAGCCCGCAAGCAGGTCATCGATGACGAGATCGGCTGCGTGGCTCGGGCCAACCCCTACGACATGACCATTCAGGAACACATGAACGCCCATGTCGGCTATTACCTGTGGGAGCTCATGATCGTGTGGGATGGCGAGCGCGGATGGGGCAGTATCCACGGCATCTTCTATCCCGATGGCACCGTTCGCGACCCCTCCATTCCCATGGCGGTCATGGGCATCTTCCGCAACCGCGGCCCGGAGGTCGTACTCGAACAGCCCGACCGCGAAGGCCGGGTCACCCGCGAGATCGCGGGGGCCCGCCGTTGGCTGGCCGACCCGAACGCCCGCTGGGATACCGGCCTGGACATCGCGGAGGCGGCCGCCAACCTTCTTGAGTCCGCGCAGCTCGTGCCTCTGCATGAACTGCCCACGCGACAGGTCCAGATCCTGCGCCGCGGCCACGAGGATCGCCAGGCTGTCAGGACGCTCCTTGAGAAGGACATTGCCTCGCTCGAACCCTATGCGCAGTGAAGGGACCGCACCATGAAGACCTCAGTTCGTGCTCGGCTGTTCGCTTGTCTGGTGCTGGTGGTTGCAGCCAAAGGACCCGCAGACCTCGCCAAGGCGTCAGGGGCTGAGTCGCCGCAGACCTCGCCTGGCGCGGCCGTAAAGACTCCCTCGCCCGCAGCCCCCACCGGCGGCATCGTCATCGTGCCCACACTCGAAAGGCCGGGAACGCGCGCAGGCTGGAGGAGAAGGACTTCGGCGGCCTATGTTATGGTCTACTTCAAAGACCAGACCCAGTCGGCCTACATGGCCATCAGCCGCGACGGGTACACGTTCACCGACCTCAACGACGGCCAGCCGATCTTCGATGGCACGCAGCTGGCCGAGCAGAAGGGCGTGCGCGACCCGCACATCGACGCGGGGGCCCGACGGAGGGTTCTACCTGGCCATGACCGACCTGCACATCTTCGGCCAGCGTGCGGGTTTCCGCACGACGCCCTGGCAACGGCCACAGGAGAAGTACGGCTGGGGGAACAACCGAGCCCTCGTGCTCATGAAGTCCTTCGACCTGATCCACTGGACGGTCTCGGACTTCCGCGTGGACACGGCCTTCCCGGAGCTCGGCGACATCGACTGCTCCTGGGCGCCCGAGACGATCTACGACGAGGCCAAGGGAAAGATGATGGTGTACTTCACCATCCGCTACAACAACAAGGACGCCAATCTCTACTGGTCCTACACGGATGACGCCTTCACCAAGCTGGAAACCAAGCCGGAGAGGATCCCCGACATCGGCGGCATCGACGGCGACATCACCAAGGTGGGTGACAAGTTCCATCTGTACTACGTGTCGAACGCCAAGATCCTGCACGCCGTCTCCGACAAGATCAACCAGGGATACAAGTCCGAACCCAACCGCATCGATCCCGGAGACCGTGGCCACGGAGGCGCCCAACGTCTTCAAACGCCTCGGGACCGACACCTACGTGCTCATGTACGACGTCTACGGCGCCCGGCCCAACAACATGGGGTTCAGCGAAACCACCGACTTCGTGACCTACAAGAACCTGGGACATTTCAATGAAGGCGTGATGAAGACCACGAACTTCGACCGCCCCAAGCACGGCGCGGTGACCTACCTGACGCTGGAGGAATTGAAGGCCGTCGCAGAACACTGGAAGGTGGACATCAAACTGGACTAAGAGCCTATCCGAGAACCTGTTTCGCGACGAGATCGAGCGAGAAGCCCGGGGGCAAGGCGGCAGGCGGAAAAGGCCCGGAGGCGTGCTTGCGGGCACGTCGAGGACCTTTTTCGCCGACAACGCAGCCCCCGGGCTTCGCAGCCGATCGCAGTAGGAACAGGTTCTCGGATAGGCTCTAAGGGAGGTACCTCACGATGAATCGATGGCTTGGCTGCGTACTGGCCCTCGGCGGTCTCGCACTGACCGGGGCGAATCCAGGATTGGCCCAGAACCCCCTCATCACGGATCAGTTCACGGCAGATCCCACGGCGAGGGTGTTCGAGGGCAGGATCTACATCTATCCCTCCCACGATATCCCCGCCAGTCCGGGCCGGGGTCGCGCCAACTGGTTCGTCATGGAAGACTACCACGTCTTCTCCTCCGAGAACCTGGTGGACTGGAAGGACCATGGCGTTGTCCTGAACCAGACCCAGGTTCCCTGGCTGAGGCGTCAGTCCTTTGATATGTGGGCCCCGGACTGCGTCTTCAAGAACGGAAAGTACTACTTCTACTTCCCCGCAGGAGGCAGGATCGGCGTGGCCATCGCGGACAAACCCTATGGTCCGTTCGTCGCCGAGCCCAATGCGATCCCCGGCGTGCGAGGGATAGACCCCGGCGTGCTCATCGACAAGGACGGGAGCGCCTACCTGTTCTGGGGAGGGATATCGATGGCCAAGTTGAAGGACAACATGCTTGAGCTGGATTCTCAGCCGCAGCGGGTTCAGAACCTCCCTACACCCGGGCTCATCGAAGGCCCCTTTCCATTCGAGCGCAACGGAATCTACTACCTGACCTATCCCCACGTGCAGAACAAGACGGAGAGGCTCGAATACTCCGTCGCCAAGAGCCCCCTGGGGCCCTATGAGTGGAAGGGAGTGATCATGGATGAATCGGCCAGCGGCTGCTGGACCAATCATCCGTCCATGGTCGAGTACAAGGGGCAGTGGTACTTGTTCTACCACGACAAGGATCTGTCCCCTGGATTCGACAAGAACCGGTCGATCCACGCGGACACCCTGTCTTTCAACGAGGACGGAACCATCCAGAAGGTCACTCCCACGCTGCGCGGGGTCGGGATCGTCGATGCCAAGGGCAATATACAAATCGACCGGTACAGTGCCATCAGCAAGGAAGGAGTGACCGTCTCATTCCTGAACGATGCAAACAAGTTCGAAGGATGGAAGATCTCCCTGGGCGGCAAGACTGCGTGGGTGCAATTCAACCGGGTCGATTTCGGAAAGGGCGACTTGAAGTCTGTGAATCTCAGGGCCGTCTCGCCGACCGGAGGCCAGGTGGAGATCCGCCTCGACACGGCGGAGAGCCCCGTGCTGGCGAGGGCTGAGATCGGAAAGGACTCCGAATGGAAGGTCACGAAGGCGAAACTGGCCACAGCACCCTCCGGCGTGCACGATCTCGTCGTCACTCTCAACGGGCCTGACGAGAAGAGCGGGGTCGAATTGGACTGGCTCAGCTTTGAATAATGAGGTCAGCATGAACATCTCTCGGCGAACATTTGTGGCAACGGGTCTGGCGGCAGCGGCGGCATACGTCGGCCACCAGGGCCACCCCTGCTGGGGACAGATGGAGACCGGCGTCGTGCCTGCAGGAGAGGACGGCTCCCAGTTGTGGCTGCGCTACCCCAGAATCGAGGCCACTGACCTGCCGCGTTACGCCAAGGCGGCCCGGGCAGTGCGGGTCGAGGGCGGTTCGCAGACCTCGCGTGTCCTTCGCGAGGAAGTGGAGCTCGCACTCAAAGGCATGCTGGGCCAGGCGAACCTCAGCGCCGGCCCCGACCTGGACGACGGCGAGGTGATCATCGGCACGCCGAAGAACTCGGCGGTCCTTCGCGACATGCATCTCGCGGCGGAACTGGCCCCGCTGGGGCCGGAAGGGTTCATCCTCAGGACCCTGACGTGGAAGGGAAAGACGATCACGGTGATTGCGTCGGAAGGCGAGATCGGGACGCTGTACGGCGCCTTCCACTGGCTGCGGCTGATCCAGACACGGTCGGCGGTGGAGAACCTCGCTGTCTCGCAGAGGCCGAAGGTCATGCTGCGAGTGGTGAACCACTGGGACAATCCCAATGGGAGCATCGAGCGAGGCTATGGCGGCCGGTCGAACTGGAACTGGATGGACCTGCCGGACAGATTGAGTCCGCGGTACGCGATGTATGCGCGGGCGAGCGCCTCCGTGGGAATCAACGGCGCAGTGCTGAACAACGTGAATGCGGACACACGCCTGTTGACGCCGGAGTACCTGAAGAAGGTTGCGGCGATGGCGGACGTGTGGCGGCCGTACGGCATACGGGTCTACCTGTCCGTAAACTTCGCGTCACCGGTGCGCCTGGGCAAGCTCCCGACGGCCGATCCCCTCGACGCGGACGTGGCGGCCTGGTGGAAGGCCAAGGCGGACGAGATCTATGAGCGGATCCCGGATTTCGGCGGATTCCTGGTGAAGGCGAATTCGGAAGGCCAGCCCGGGCCCAAGGACTACAAGAGGACTCACGCCCAGGGCGCCAACGTGATGGCCGACGCCCTGGCGCCGCACAAAGGCAACGTCATCTGGCGGGCCTTCGTGTACGACGACAACGTGGATCCGGACAGGGCCAAGCGGGCGTACATCGAGTTCATGGCCCTGGAGGGTCAGTTCAAGCCCAACGTACTGGTACAGATCAAGAACGGGCCGATCGATTTCCAGCCGCGTGAGCCGTTCCACCCGCTCTTCGGGGCGCTGGTGAAGACCCCGGCCATGATGGAACTGCAACCGACGCAGGAGTACCTCGGCCAGGCCAGGCACCTGGTCTATCTGGGAACGATGTGGAAAGAGGTCCTCGATGCGGACACGTTCGCGAAAGGCAAGGGCTCGACCGTCGGCAAGGTCATCGAAGGAAAGGTGCATCCTTACCCGATCACCGGCATGGCCGGCGTGCTGAACACGGGCTCGGACGCCAACTGGTGCGGCCATGATTTCTCGCAGTCCAACTGGTACGCCTACGGCCGGCTGGCGTGGGATCACGAACTCACCGCCGAGGCGATCGCCGAGGAATGGGTCCGCCAGACGTGGACCAACGACGCGGCGGCGGTGAAGACCCTCACCGACGATGATGATGGGGTCGCGCGAGACGTTCGTGAACTACACCATGCCGTTGGGTCTGCACCATCTGATCGGCGGCGACCACTACGCGCCCATGCCCCAGAACGACCGTGGCACGGCCCGATTGGACGGCCGTGTATTACCACCAAGCCGCGGCCGACGGGATCGGATTCGACCGCACCCTGAAGGGAGACAAGGCGGTGGGTCAGTACTTCCCGCCGGTGCGGGACATGTTCGATGATCTCGCGACGTGTCCCGACATCTATCTGCTGTGGTTCCATCGCCTGCCCTGGGACTATCGGATGAAGTCGGGTAAGACGCTCTGGGAGGAGCTGTGCGGAAAATACGCCCAGGGCGCGAGCCAGGCCGCGGAACTCGGCAAGACGTGGGAGGCCGTGTCCGGCAAGGTGGATCCCCGGCGCCACAAGGCCGTGGCGGCAAAGGCTCGCGATCCAGGCGGCCCATGCGGCCCAGTGGCGGGACCAGATCCTGGCGTACTTCCAGCAGTTCAGCGGCAAGGAAATCGTAAAATCGTCCCTGTGAGTGTGAGGTTTGATGGCTATGAAAACGAGGTTGGCATTGTTCCCCCTGGCAGCACTGCTCCTATCGACCACCACCACCTCTGCTGCCCCAGATCCGAATTTCTATATCTTCCTGTGCTTTGGACAGTCCAATATGGAGGGCTTTCCGAGAACGATTGAAGACCAGGACAGAACCGTGGACAAACGCTTCCAGGTCCTGGCTGCTGTCGATTTTCCAGGCATGCAGAGGGAGAAGGGGAAGTGGTACGAGGCCGTGCCTCCTTTGTGCCGACCCTCCTGCGGTCTTTGCCCGGCCGACTATTTTGGCAGGACCCTGGTAGCCAACCTTCCGGAGAAGATCAGAGTCGGCGTCATCAATGTCTCGGTGGCCGGTTGCAGGATCGAGCTGTTCCAGAAAGCCGGCTATGAGTCGTATCTTTCGACCCAGCCGGCATGGATGAAGAACATAGTCAAGGCGTACGGTGACAATCCCTCTGCACGGCTGGTCGAACTGGCAAAGCAGGCTCAGGCAGACGGGGTCATCAAAGGAATCCTGTTGCACCAGGGAGAGTCGAACTCCGGTGACAGCCAATGGCCCTCTAAGGTGAAGGGAGTATACGACGACCTGCTGAAGGACCTGGCTCTCGAACCCAACTCAGTGCCCCTGCTCGCCGGGGAACTCGTGGCTGGCCCGGGCGTCGTTGCGCGGCTGCCTCAGGCGATGCCCCACGCCCATGTCATTTCTTCGAAGGGCTGCACGAGCCAGCCGGACCGTCTCCATTTCAATGCTGCAGGCTACAGAGAGCTGGGAAGGCGATACGGCGAGAAGATGCTCGAACTGCTGGGCCACAAGATCAAACAAGCTGACCCGCAGCCTGCTGCCGCACAGTCTCTCGCACAGCCGTAGGATCGGATTCCTCAGTCTCCTTTGGCCAGCCGTTGATACAGGGCCGGATCGAGCTGTTCCAGGCCGATGATGCCGTGCAGGTGGTTGACGGAAATCCACGGTAACCAGGTACGGTGGGCCCCAATGCCTCTGATCGGACCCATGTGCCAGTGTTCCTGCTGCCAGCCGGGGCCCTGCAGGTCGTACGTGCGTCCGGGCAGCGCCAGCATGGCCTTGGTGCCGTGCAGGAGCACGCGAGCCACATCGAGGTAGTGCTCGTCCCTGGTGTACTTGTACAACTTGACATAGGAAGGCACGGCCCAATCCAGGTACTGGTCTACGCCACCGGGATCGTTCGAACCGATCCCGTTGACGCCGATGGTCGGCACGCCTTTCTTCCAGCGCAGCTCGTAGTTGGCGTCCATCGGCATGGGCACGTTCCAGATCCAGATCCAGCTTTCGGTGTAATCGGCGGCCGCCTTGGCGCGATCCAGCCACTTGGCGTCCTTGGTGTTGTCGTATAGGGCCAGGAAGGCCTCCAGGGACAACATCCCGGACTCTTTGTCGGCCGTGTCGCCGCCGGTGGCGCCGCAGAATACGCCCTTGCTGCCGTAGTTCGTCCAGATGTAGTCCGCGGCCTTGATCGCCGAGTCCAGGTACTTCTTGTCGCCCGTCTCCTCGGTCATCCTGACCAGCACGGGCACTGGCGCATAGGTGGTGACACCCAGGGTCCCTGTCGCCCTTCCCGTCCCTCCTTCGTAGGTCACGGGGAAGGACCCGTCCTCCCGCTGCTGCGTCACCAGCCAGTCGCAGTAGGCCTTGACCCAGCTGAACCATTCCGGGTGCGGACGTCCCAGAGCCCGTTCGCGCCGGACCACGTCCACCAGGGTGCGCATATCTTCCGACATCGCACGCAGAGCGAACGCGGGTGCACCGCGGACCGCGCCGGCCCGGCCGGTCCGTATGTCGAAGCCCTCCGCGGCGGGAGCGGGCGACATCGGCACGATGCGAATGAGGCTCTCGATGATCATCAGGCCGAGTTTCCTCATCCTCTGACCACGAGGACCCGGATCGCGGTCGCTCTCCTGAAGCAACTGGTCCGCCACCTCGACGTTCTTGCCGCAGAAACCCATCATGATCTTCGGCCACAGCTCCAGCTCGGCGGCATTGGGGTCCATATCGACGCCGACGGTCTTGGCCCAAGCCGCCAGATCCTGGTTCTGCTGGGGCGAGTTCCCGCCGCGGCCGCCCATTCCGCCGGGTACACCCGGGCCAGCCCGACGTACGGCAGGCCGGAACGAGCCGGGCTTGCCGGAGACCGCATCGATGACAAAGGGAATGCCGGCCCGGTCTTCCACGACGAGGACGCGGTCCGCCAGGTGATCGGCCAGCGAGCGGCGCATCACCTCGACATCCACGGGCGTCACCTTCGGCTTCAGGGTATCCCACGCCCATCGCCACACGTCGCGCTCCATAGCGCGGAAAGACTCGCTCTTGCCAAAGCGGAACCCCACCTGATAGCTCTGCGCGAACCCTGCCTTCACCGGATGATAGCGGCGTCGCACCACCGGGGCCGCGTTTGAAGCCCCCCGGCCGCCTCCAAATCCAAACCCGCCCGCGGGCTCGTTCGTTGTGCCCGGCAGCCAGAAGCCGAACTCCACTCCCCCTTCGGGAACTTCACGCGAGCCCAGGGCGCCGAACTGAATGCGATCGTCAATGATCGGCGTGGCCGCCGGCGCAGTGGTCTCTGCCTGGGTGGTGTCGCCGCGAGGCGCCGGATCCAGCACCGCCGCCCAGCTCCCGTCCCGCAGCCAGATCGCCAGCAGCGGCGCGGACAGATGGTCCTCGCGTATCGTAAGGCGTTTGGCGCGGTAATTCAGACGACCGCCGTGCGGCTCGCTGTAGAGCAGGCCCGGAACGAGGCAATTCGCGTCCTCCCACTTGACCGTGGACGCGGTCGAGAGCCGGATCGCCGAGTAGAAGCCGGCGTTGGGCTCCGCAGCGGTCACGCTCACCTTTCGGGCGAGGGACAGCACAGGGCCCGAGACCTTCCACCGGTCCTCGACGGCAAAGGCCGCCTGGCCTTCTCCCGTCACCCGGGCCGCAGCCACAACCGTGTCGTTCTCCTTCTTCACGGTCTGGTAGCCGGCGGCAAGCTGACGTACGTTCTCCCCGCCCAGAAAGACCTCGATCTGCGCAGGCTTCTGTTGCGTCAGACGTGGAGCGTCATCGCCGGAGATCGAGAGCCCCCAATCCCCGGAGCCGCTGCGGACAAACATGACTGTGGCGCCGTTTGCGAGCCGCCCCAGGACGACACGGTCGCCATCGCCGGTCGCCGTCCGGTCCTGCTGTGACGACACCACAGACGTGATCCAAAGACACAGGAGCGTGACAATCGGTACGGTTCTGGTCATGACAAGGGCTCCCTATTCTTCCATTCGTCCCAGACACAAAGATAGCACCAGAAGAAGCCGGCACAAGGAGAAAGAAGGGACCCCGCAAGATCGGCAAAACCGCTTGCGTGACTCCTCGCGAGTGATTAGCATGCAGACTTGGCGACTGCAAGAAAGCAGCCCCTGGAGACAGCTCCGGACGCCTTCAATCGTGACCCGATATTCAGAAGAGAGGAGCACTTCATGACCTCATCCCCCTTCGGTAGCAGTCGTCGCGGGTTTCTAAAGACCGGACTGGCCTCGAGTGCCGCCGTGTTGTTTGCGGCGAGGCTTGCCCGTGCGGCCCAGTCCGGTGCCACGCCGGGGTCGCCTGCGGCGCCGCAGCCACCTGCCGTTCCTGCCGCGGCGAGAAGCAGGGTCGCGCTGACCCATGGCAACAATCGGACGGACAATATCTTCCAGGCCCTGAAGTCGCTGGAGAAAGACATCGCCCGGTCCATCGGCAATCGCCGGGTGGTGATCAAGCCGAATAACGTCTCAGCGAACAACCCGCTCGCCTCCACGCACGCCGATGCCCTGACCGGCACTCTGGAGTTTCTCAAGTCCATCGGCAAGCTCGACAACGCCATCATCGCCGAATCTGCCTTGGGCTCCACCATCGAGGGCTTCGAGAGCCTCGGCTATGTGAAGCTCGCGAGCAAGTACAAGGTCAGGCTGGTGGATCTGGACCAGGAGAGGTACCAGACGATCATGGCGTTCGACGAGACCGACGCGAAGCCTCATCCGGTGCGGGTGTCGAGCATCCTGGCCAATCAGACGGACCACTTCATCATCTCGGCGTGCATGCTCAAGACGCACGACCGAGCCGTCGCCACCCTGTCCATCAAGAACATTGTGCTTGGCGCACCCCTGAAACTTCCGGATTCCATTACGGACTGGGGCGGAGACAAGCCCTTCCTTCACGGCGGCGGCGCCCACGGCATCTCCATCAACCTCGCCATGCTGGCCCCGCTGCTCCATCCCTCACTCTCTGTCATCGACGGTTTTGAGGGCATGGAAGGAGACGGCCCCATCGACGGCACCCCGGTCGACCATCGCGTCTGCGTCGTCAGCACCGACTACCTCGCCGCCGACACGGTCGGCGCCAGCCTCATGGGCATCAATCCGAAAGACATCGGGTACCTGAGCTATCTGGCTGCCGCGAAGGCCGGCGAGTCCGACGTGAGCAGGATGGAGATCCTCGGTGAGCCGATCGCGAAGCTGGCCAAGAAGTACCAGCTTGCCTCTTCGATAGAAGAACAGCTCGAGTGGAAGAAGCCGGCCAAGGTGACGTCCGTAGGATAGACGTCTCGGACCGACATCCAAGGCGGCAGCGGCGGCCTCACGCTCATCGGGCTTGCCGCTCTGCAGCATCGCCGGCGTCTCGAAGTCCTGGTGCCGGGTGAGGCCGCGATAAGGAGAGGCAGGCCTCCGCGCTAGTTCTTCCGCCAGAGGTTCGGCAGAAAACGGGTAGTAGAGCAAGTGACGCCAGGTGGACCAGTCGTGGCCACCGTATCCGCCCACATAGTACTCGTGGGTGATCTTGTGGTTCACGAGGGCCTGATGCAGTGCCACGCAGCGGGCGCCCAGCTGGCCCGCGTCTTCCACCGTGCCCTGCCCCACGAACAGGTAATCGATCTTCTGGTTGACGTTCGGATCGTTGAGGAACCTCGCGATCGACTTCTCGCTGTCGACGTCTCCGGCGCTGAGCACCCCGAACGAGGCGAACAGGTCCAGGGAATTGAAGCCGACGAACATCGTGTGGCGCCCGCCCATGGACAGGCCCGAGAGGGCGCGGCCCTTCGGATCGCCGCGGACGCTGTACTCCCGCTCGACCAGCGGGAATGACGTGCTTCCGCAGTTCGGCCTCGAACAGCTTGAACGTCAGCTCCACGTGCCGGGGATGGCTCCGGTGGACGACCTGATTGTTGGGGATGGCGATGACCATCGGGACGGCCTTGCCCTCCGCCAGCAGGTTGTCCATCATGAAGTTCACGCGGCCGTCGTACACCCAGTTCGAAGGCAGGTCGCCGCTTCCGCCCACGAGGTACAGCGTCGGGATAGCGTTTGGCTGCGGTCATAGCCGGGCGGCGTATAGACGTAGAGCTCCCGCTCGCCGTTAGTGACATCCGAATGATAGACGTGACGCGTCACTGTGCCGTGGGAGACGTTGCGCGCGTCGTAGTACGCGGGACCGCTGCCCTGCACGACCAACTGGCTGTACGGCGGCATGGCGGTGAATCCCGCGATGGTGTTGCTGGGATCGGCCATCTGCACCCCGTCCACGTTGAAGTAGTAGATGTACATGTCCGGCATGAGTGGACCGACGGACAGGGTCCACGTGCCGTCATCGCCCTTCGTGAAGGGCACGGGCTGGCCGGACTTACCCATCGCCGTGAGAACAGCGACGCCCGCGAGCCGGACCTCCTTCGCGGCGGGCGCCTTCAGCCGGAACGTGACGGTCCCGTCATCCCGGACGTCGGGCGAATTGAGCGGAGCACTGAAGGGGATGAGATTCTCAGTGTTCTTCTGCGGGTTGTAGTCCAGGTTCACATTGGCCTGCTGCGCCCAGGTCAGGGCCGGCGCAAGAGACACGAGAGAGTGAGACAAGCGCGCATCGTCATATGGGCCTCCAGGTTCACAACCCAGGCTATTTTGACCTCGCCTCCGCCGGCGTCAAGAGTCCCAAGAGACTATCTCAGAACTTGTTCTCCGTCGAGATGGAGGGCACGGATCTGGGAGACACCCACTCGATCACCGAGCGGGCCGGTAATACCACCGCGGCCACGCCTGCCAGCGCCCGGCGTGCTGGGTCCGGCCGCCGCCGGGGCGGGCGTCGGTTCCGGGCCAGTCCCCTGGAGACCCAGTTGGGCGTCTGGCCGTGCCAGACGAGCGTGTGCCCCACGAGATACAGGTTGTTGCTCACGCCGAAATTCACGAAGGCGTCGGCCGGGGCGAAGTCATAGCCGTCCGCGCCCTGCCGATTCTTCAAGCGTGAAACAGATCGTGACATGCGGCCCATGTCGGTCAAACCCCGTCGGCGGCGGCAAAGTCCGACAAGCGGGCGAAGGCCTCTCGCAGCCGTGGGTAGATCTCTCGATAGATGGCCCCCAGTTCGGCGTAGCGTGCGACGTTCCGCGGCACGGGCTCATTCGCCCTCGTTCTCTTTCCAGCCATGGCCTCGGCCGCCGCCGCCGCGCTCGCGTACCAGCCTACACCGGTCGCTGCGCAGATGGCGGCCCCCAGGCTTGAGGCCTCAACGGTCTCGCAGCGGAGGACCGTCTTGCCGCAGACGTCCGCGATGATTTGACGCCACAGATCGCTCGACGCCCCGCCCCCTATCGCAACAAACGCCCTGATCGGGTCCCCTGTCTGCTCTTCAATCATCCCGCTGACGAGGGCCTGTTCGAGTGCGATTCCCTCCAGCAGCGACCGATAGAGGTGGCCGATTCGATGAGATCCCGTGAGTCCCAGCCAGCAGCCACGGGCCCGGGGATCCCAGTAGGGCGTCATCACTGCGCCCCAGTAGGGCAGCGCCAGCAGGCCGCTGCTGCCGATGGGGACGCCGGCCGCCTCGGCCTCGAGACGTTGGTAGACGGCCTTGTCCTCTTCGCTGGCGCGGCACACCTGGCGCACGAACCACTCAGTCAGAAACGTTCCCGCTCGCAGGCTTGTCTCATAGTAGTACCCCTCGCCAGAGCAACTGCCCATGGTCCGCCAGGCAGCGCCCGTCCGGTATTGCCTCGAGTACGTCCCGGAGACCACCGCGGTGCCGAGGTTCAGATAGGCGACCGAAGGATCCAGTGCATTGACGCCGAGCCCGGCAGCCTGACCATCCCCGCCTCCCGCCACGACCGGGGTCCCCGGAGCGAGGTGGGTCTCCGCTGCAGCCTCGTCGCTGACCTCTCCGATGACACTGCAGGGCGCCGCGAGTGCCGGCAGCCGGTCGGCGGACAGTTCCAGCGCCTGCAGCACCTCTGCGGACCACGCCTTCTTCTCCATGTCGAAGAGGCCCAACGGGTCTGCGCTCGCCCAGCTTGTCTGGAATGCACCCGTGAGACGCCACACCAGGTAGGACTGCACGTCCGCGAAGACCTCCGTGGACCGGAACAGCTCCGGCTCGGACCGCAGCATCCAGGCGATCCGGTATGCGACGGGCGCCACATCGGGAGGCTTTCCGGAGATGCGATGCAGGTTGGCCGCACCCACCTTCCCGCTCAACCATGCCACTTCATCCTGGCACCTCTGGTCCAGCCAGACGATGGCCTGCCGGACGGGCTGGCCCTTTGCGTCCAGCGGCACGAAGGTCTCTCGCTGATTGGAGATCGCCAGCGCAGCGATCCGTTCGGCGGGTACCTGCTGGAGCAGCTGCCGCATCGCCATGGTCGTTGACGACCACCAGTCCTCCGGATCCTGCTCATAGCGGTTGGGGCCGGGGTTGGCCAGTGGGATGGGGCAGCGTCCCAACCCGGCGACCGAGCCGTCCTTCAGCCAGCCGATGGCCTTCGTGGCGGTGGTGCTGCTGTCTAGGCCGATGACGATGTCTTTGACGTTTCCCATACCCACTCCAGCACAGGTCACTTCATGGTCCTGCGCCTTACTATTAGGCCACGGAGAGGCCCCGGTGTCCAGTCCTCCGTTTGTCCCTTGGATGCCTGAACTCCCTTCGTGAAAAGCAGCCCTGTGCTGGAAAGAATCCTTTTGCCGGCAACGCGGGATGGATTACAATCAGCCCCCATGAACCCTTCTAGGTCACCAGCGCCGACTGTCGGCGATCGACTCAAGACGCGCGAATACATCGGCTACGCCCTGGGCGACACGGCCTCGAATTTCTTCTTCCAGACCTTCAACATCTTTCTCACCTACTACTACGTGGACGTGTGGGGCATTCCGGACAAGGCGCTTGTTGTGGATGATGCCCATGGTCAGCCTCATCGGCGCCTTTGACGATCCGATCATGGGCCTGATTGCCGACCGCACGAAGACCCGCTGGGGCAAGTTTCGTCCCTATCTCCTCTGGGGCGCGATCCCCTACGGCATCTGCGGCTATCTGATGTTCGTCGGCCCGGACTTGGGCCCGACACGGCAAGATCGTCTACGCCTTCATCACCTACGCGTTGATGCTGACGAGCTACTCGGTCATCAACGTGCCCTACTCGTCGCTGCTGGGCGTGATCAGCCCGTCGTCGCGCACGCGTGCCGTGGCGTCGAGCTTCCGGTTCGTGGGTGCGTTCAGCGGGCGCCCTGCTCATCTCGCTGTTCGTCCGGCCGCTGGTCAAGGACCTCGGCACTCAGCCGGGCGGCGGCGTCAGCGAGATGCTCGGCTTCCAGTGGACCATGGCGATCTTCGCCGTCGTATCGGTGATCATGTTCTGGATCACGTTTGCGACGACCAGAGAGCGTGTCACGCCGCCGCCCACAACAGAAGACCAATGTCCGCGAGGAACTGGGCGAACTGCTTCGCAACTGGCCCTGGGTCATGCTGCTGATCGCGTCGATCTTCTCCACGACGTTCATTGCACTGCAGGCGGGCAGCACGATCTTCTACTTCAAGTATGTCGTGGGCGACGACAAGACCCCGGTCTTCCTTGGACTCGACCGCACCACGGTCTTTCTTACCATCGGCGCGCTCGGCCTGGTGCTCGGCACCGTGTGCCTGGGCTCGATCGCCCGCAGGATCGACAAGAAATACTGCGCCGCCGTGCTGAGCGCCGTCACGGGGCTCTGTTTCTGGCGCCTTCTACTTCCTGCCCAAGGACAGCTTCGGCATCATGCTCGTCCGTCAACGCGCTGGCTCAGTTCTGCGCGGGCCCGACCTCCGCGCTCACCTGGGCGCTCTACGGCGACGTGGCCGACTACGGCGAATGGAAGTTCGGACGCCGATCCACGGGGCTGGTCTATTCGGCCTCGCTGTTCGCGATCAAGACCGGCATCGTCGTCGGCGGCTTCCTGCTGCCGTTGTTCCTGGCTCGCTTCGGCTATGTGAAAGACGTCGAGCAGACACCCACGGCGTTGCTCGGCATCACGCTCGCCTTCTCGCTCGTGCCCGGGATTCTCGCGCTGCTGAAAGCCGGCGCCCTTGTGATCTATCCGCTCAACCAGAAGCGCGTGGACGAAATCGAACGGGAACTGGCCGCCCGCCGCGCCGCCGCGTCTCCTGGAACGGAAGCCCGCATGACCATCCGCAATCCCATCCTCCCCGGCTTCAATCCCGACCCGTCCATCGTCCGCGTCGGGCGACGATTACTACATCGCCACCTCGACCTTCGAGTGGTTTCCCGGCGTGCAGATTCATCATTCGCGCGACCTCGTCCACTGGCGATTGCTCACGCGCCCGCTCCGTCGCGCCAGCCAGCTCAACATGCTGGGCGACCCCGATTCCTGCGGCGTCTGGGCGCCGTGCCTGAGCTACGCGGACGGCCTGTTCTGGCTGATCTACACGGACGTGAAGCGTTTTGGCCGCACGACCGTCGGCGGCGCCAGCGGCGCTTCGCTGCGCGACTTTCACAACTACCTGGTCACCAGCCCGCGCATCGACGGCGATTGGTCCGATCCCGTCTATCTCAACAGCAGCGGCTTCGATCCTTCGCTGTTCCACGACGACGATGGCCGCAAGTACCTCCTCAACATGCTGTGGGACCATCGGCCCGGAAACAATCGTTTCGCCGGCATCGTCCTGCAGGAATACTCGGTCAAGGAACGCAAGCTGATCGGCGAACGGATCAACATCTTCAAAGGCACGCCGCTCGGCTTCACCGAAGCGCCGCATCTCTACAAACGCAATGGCTGGTATTATCTGCTCACCGCGGAAGGCGGCACGGGCTGGGGGCACGCGGTGACGATGGCCCGCTCGCGAAAGCTCACCGGGCCGTACGAACTGCATCCCGACACGTACATCCTCAGCGCGCGCCATCGCCCGGACGTCGAATTGCAGCGCGCCGGCCACGCCGATTTCGTCGAAACGCAAAATGGCGAGACCTACATGGTCTATCTCTGCGGCAGGCCGCTGCGCAACCGCGGCCGCTGCACGCTGGGTCGGGAAACGGCGATTCAGAAGATGGTCTGGGGAAAGGACGGCTGGCTGCGCACGCTGGACGGACAGGGAATTCCAACGCTCGAAACGCCTGCGCCGTCATTGCCCGGCCACCCGTTTCCCGCGCACGCCGGTGCGCGAGGATTTCGACGCGCCGCAACTGCCGATTGATTTCCAATGGCTGCGCACGCCCTGGCCGGAGGAGATCTTCAGCCTCACCGCGCGTCCCGGGTTTCTTGCGGCTCTTCGGCCGTGAAACGATCGGCAGCCTGTTTCGGCAATCGCTCGTCGCCCGGCGGCAGCAGGCGCATTGTTTCAGCGCGGCCACGGTCGTCGAGTTCGAGCCGGAACATTTTCAGCAGAGCGCGGGCCTGGTCTGTTACTACAACAGCGCCAAGTTCCATTACCTCTATCTCTCGCACGACGAAACGCTCGGCAAACATCTGCGCGTGATGTCCTGCCTGCCCGACTCGCCGCAGACCGACGCCTTCACGCCGCCCATCGCGATTCCCGCCGGCAGGCCCGTGCATCTGCGCGTCGAGGTGGATTACGAGCGACTCCACTTCGCCTATCGCGTCGAAGGCGTGGACAAGGACTGGCACTGGCTGCCGCAGCAGTTCGACGCGAGCATTCTCTCCGACGAAGCCACGTGCTCCCGGCCTGCCGAACTTCACCGGCGCATTCGTCGGCATGGCCTGTCAGGATACCGCCGGCACGCTGCGCCCCGCGGACTTTGACTTCTTCGAATACCGCGAGAGAGACTATCGCCCCGCAACCCCTGTGCGGACCGAATAGAGCGAATCGCGGGCCCCGATGAACAACGTGCGTCCGTCCGGACCACCCAAGGCAAGGCTTCCGGGCCGCGTAGGCAGCTCCAGGATGCCGATCGGTCTGCCCTCCCGGTCGTACACGTAGACCTGATCACCGGCGATATACACGTTGCCCGCCGCGTCATTGAGGACCGACGTGCCGCCTCGTTCCACGAAGACGCGGGTAGTCAGCTTCTCGTCGCGGTCCAGCGTCACCCGATACGTCCGGCCGTCGTCCTCACTGGTCACAAGGTGCTCGTCGCCCCGCGAGAACGCTGCCAGGGTGGAGCTCTGCAGGAGGGGACGCCACGTCCCGCCGCCGAAGATCGCGGTGGTCGAGTCCGGGGCGTAGAAATAGCCGCGGTGCCCATTCTCTACGATGCGGATCACAGCCGTGTTGCTCCCCTGCCGGTACACGTAGTCCCGATGCTCCATCAGATCCTTCAGGATGGACAGCTCGTTGTGAAGCCCCACGGGAAGCAGGAGCACCGTGCCAGGCAACCTCTCCTCGGTCTCCGCCACCAGCCGGGTCGCCCCGTTGCTGTCTGCTACGCTCAGACTGTAGACCGCCCTTTCATTCGCGACGATCAGCAGCGTCGAAGGCCTCGCAAACCCCATCACCATGGGCTGGCCCTGGGTGGCGGCAATCTGCTCAGCCCTCCTGTCGACCTCATTCCACCGATAGATCCTGCGCACCTCGGCATCCGTGAAGAACAGATGACCGGCACCGTCCGTGGTCAGGCCCGACGCGTTGCCGAATCCGTCCGCCAGCTTCTCGAGTTTGGCGTCTCTTTCGAACACCGGCGGCAAAGGAGCCGCGGCCGGAGGCTTCATGTCCTGGTTAACGGTAAACTGGGTAAAGAACTGTGACCGGACTGCCACGCCGCTGTCCTCGTCCAGCACGGCGTTGTCGAAGGCCAACCGCGTCTGGCTGAAGACCTTTACGTTCTCGAAACGGATGTTCGCGGAATTGCGGACTGTCACGGCATGCGTCTTGGGCTTCACCGTGCGAGAAACACGATACATGTACGTATTGGCGAACAGGAGGTCCCGGCATTCCTTGATCTCCGGCCGCACTCGCCTCGTGGCCGGCCGGGTTCTCTTCCTCCGTCTGCAGGGCGTAGAACTCCCAGTTCTGCACGTTGTGGAACTGGGATTCCACGGCCCTGTGGTGCTCGACCGACATCTGGTACACCCTGCCCGGGAGAGAGGTGTTCTCTATGCGAAGTCCGGCAGTCCTCGAACCGGTCGCGTGAGGCCAGTTTCCTCGGAAGATCCCACCGGCGCCATCCTTGATCAGCAGGTCCGGACCCTGCGGGCTGGGGCCGGATCGCGCGGCCAAAGCCGCCGCTTGGAAAAAATGACACGTCGTCGAGCATCGAGTGGCTTCCCGCCATCCAGACCACGCCCGCGGCGCGACTGTTCACCCCCAGCGTCACGCCGATCGAGACCACGATGTTCCTGCCGCCCTTTGGCGCAACCAGCACGCCGATGGGGTCTCCTTCCCCCTCGAATCCCGTGGCCCCATTCACGAGTGAAATGACCGTATTTCCAGGGTTCAACCCGATCAGCACCGTATCCGGCCTGAGTTCAATCGAGCCGGACACGCGATAGGTTCCGCTGGGGAAGATACAGGGCCTGGTGCTTCTCGATCGCCAGCCGCAAGGCCGCGGTATCGTCGGTTCTCCCATCGCCTTTCACGTCCAGGGTCCGCACATTCACCCACTGGCTCATCGGCGGCAGCGCCGGGATGTCGCTGGCCACCGTCGGAGCGGGCTGGGACAATCCGTGCTCCTGGTGTCGCATCGAGATTCCCCGCTCCCTTCCATCTTCGCCGATTTCCAAACCGAGCGTGAACCGATCCACCACGTAGTGCCGCGACAGGCGCAGCGACCTCCTCGTCGCCTTGATAGAACCTCGGAACATCACTGCACGCCACGTGGGTCAGCGTCACTTCCGAGTGTGAGTTTCGGGTCCTGCCGGCCTTCAGGGCGACCGCTTCGAATGTCCTCCATCCGCAGATCTCGGCCGTAGAGCTGCTCCACCTCGCCATCTGCGATCTGGATCGCCGTCCGCAGGTGCGCAAAGCGAACCCGGATGAGTGTAAAACCCGCTTCCATCGCATGGATGGCCGCCTCGGTCTGGCCTTCGAAGCTGGAGTCCATCAGCAGGAACTGCCAGACCGGCGAGGTTCGTTTCGTGATGATTCCGTACCTGCCCCCGTAGACGCGGATGTCGCTGGCCTGGTTGCCGATGTCCTCCATCGCCGCCCGGCACGAGCCCACGTGGAAGTCCATGTGCTGGAGAGAACTGTGCTGGGCCACATGGAAGCGGATACCGACAGCGGCGGGATTGCCGTCCTGCATCTCGAAGTCGATATTGCTCATGCCGCCATAGAACGTCACTTCGCTCGCGTCGCTGAAGGGCCTTCCGCCCGCAGGACGGTAGCCCGCAAAGTGGACCAAGTACTTGCCCATCCCCTCCTGGAACCCCGGCGTGTCCTTGCCCAGCACAAACACGGGCCGCTTCGGGCCGTACCCGATCAGCCGAATCCCTTCCCAGACGTAGACCGTCCTGCCAAGCCGGTAGCGCCCTTCGGGAATGAAGACAACGCCGACGCGGGTCGTCTCCTGCACGCGGTCGATGGCCCGTTGCAGGGAATCGGCATCGTCGCCAACTCCATCGGCGTGCACCCCAAACTGGTCCTTTGTCAGACAGACCGCCCGCGGGTCCTCCAGTCGAAGAGAGTAATAGGAATCCGCGTAGAGCGGGCCTGCCAGGGCGACACAGCAGGTCCCCAAGGCAGTCATCACAAGCCTTCTTCTCATGGTCACCCCTATGCGGCCGTCATCTGAAGTACAACTGCAGCGTCTCGGTGAGATAGGGCCTCTCGTGTCGCCGACGGGATCTGAGACGAGCCGGTTGTGAGTCTCGATGGCCATGACGAGATTCTAGGTCGGCACGTACTGAGCGTCTATCTCAAAACCTGTTTCGCAGCGAGATCGAGCGAGAAGCCCGTGGATCTGAGTTGTCGGCGACGTGGATTCTTGTTGCAACGGCCCCGGTTTGGCCATAGCCTGGGCCTGCAGTTTGAACGGGCCGTATGCTCTCTCCGAGAGGACGCTATGAGAAAGATCCCCAGTGCATCGAAGTTCGTTTGGATGTCAGCCTTGGTCTGTTGTCTGCTGGCCTCGACAGGCCGCCAGGTGCCGGCGCAGTCGGCCGAGGGGGTCCCGGCCCCGAGCAATATCGGTCAGGCTGCATACCCCCGCATCCTCGCGGACAACCGGGTCGTATTTCAGGTCCGGGCGCCCAAGGCCGGCCAGGTACAGATCAACCTGGGACATCCCTACGACCTGCAGAAGGATGAATCCGGCTCCTGGACGGTGACCACGGCCCCACAGGATCCCGGCTTCCACTACTACTCACTGGTCATCGACGGGGTCAGCGTGGCCGACCCCGCCAGCGAGTCCTACTACGGCACAGGCCGGATGTCGAGCGCCATCGAGATCCCCGAAGCAGGCGTCGACTTCTACACGGTCAAGGACGTGCCGCACGGCGACATCCGGTCGAAGCGGTACTTCTCCAAGGTCACGAACTCCTGGAGGAGGCTCAATGTCTACACGCCTCCAGGCTATGACAAGGACACGGACAAGAAGTACCCCGTGCTCTACATCCAGCACGGCGGCGGCGAGGACGAGACCGGCTGGGCCGTGCAGGGCAAGACCGACATCATCCTCGACAACCTCATCGCCGCAGGCAAGGCCAAGCCGATGCTGGTGGTCATCGCCAACGGCAACGTCCCCACCTCCGGTGGAGCTGCGGCGGCGGGTACAGCCGCGCCGGAATGGCCGGCTTCGCCGACGAGCTGCTTGAACAACATCATCCCCTTCATCGAGAGCCACTATCGCGTGCTGGCCAACGCCGAGAACAGGGCCCTTGCCGGCCTCTCCATGGGCGGCGGCCAGGCCTTCTTCGTCGGACTGGGCAACAAGGACAAGTTCGGCTCCATCGGCGACCTTCAGCACCGGCCTCTTCGGCGGCATCGCCTCGCCCGGCGGAGGCGCCGCTGGATTCGACGCAGAGGCACAAATCCCCGGGCTCCTGACGAACGCCAAGTCCTTCAACGACAGTCTCAAGGTGTTCTACATCTCCGTGGGCGAGCAAGACCCTCGGCTCGATCCCACGAAGAAGGCAGTCGCGGGTTTCAAAGAGCACGGACTGAAGGTGGAGTTTGCGTCGTTCCCGGGCGGACACGAATGGCAGGTCTGGCGGAAGTCCCTCCACGATTTCGCTCAGACGGTCTTCAAGTAGCCAAGTGGATGGGGCCTGTGCGGTCTTGTCACAGGCCCCTATCCATTGAAACATCGACTGATGAAGGAGGCTTGTCAGCGATCACCTGCCAGGTAGCGAACCTCACCGGTAGACAAAGCACGGGTATATATTCGGAAGTCGTCCAGGATGCCCGCAAAGTAGGCGTCTGAAGACCACTGCGACCTGCCGAGCCAGTTCTGAGTCGTCTTACCCAGGTCCTTGGGTATGACCGCCGTCGGCCCACTGGCGACGACCTCACCATCCCGGCAGAGCTGTATGGTCTTGGCCGTGCCATCGATGATGATGGCTACATGATGCCAGCCTGCAGGCAGATTCGTGGGCGAGTTCACGCCCGACTCACCCGTATTGGTGCCAGTCGTGATGGCAAACCGCATCGTCCCATTGGTGCTCTGACGAGGGCTGAGGAACATGTAGCCAGCGGTGGAACTGGTACCGAAGTCGAAGACCCGCTCCCAGGAGCCACTGTTGCCGGTGTTGAGGTTCACCCAGGTCGCCACCGTACAACTGGTCGTCGTGCCGATCAGGTTGCCGATAGGCAACACCACGTCGTCGTCGATCCCGTCGAACTGCAAGGCCTTGCCATACCCTACAGGGCCTTCCACATAGATCGGTCCGCCCTCGGCAGTGCCGTTGTTGCCCGTGCCCGAGCCATCCGTCAGGTCAGCTTCCATCTTGTAGAGCAGCGACAGGGCGCCAGTCCCCGGATCCGTCGGCGCCACCACTGCGGGAGCTTCCCGATACAGCCGGATGTCGTCGATCCGCAGGATCCCCTTGCCAGAGCCGGATGCACCGATGGTCAGGCTCTTGACTGCTTTGAGGTTGGTTCCGGCCGAGGCCAGATCGACGTTCCACTGCTTCCAGAGCCCGGTCGTCAGGGCAGCCGAGCCGCCGCTGTAGTTCATCTGCTTGTCATTGATCTTCAGGTAGAGCTGGCCGGTGGTATTGCCAGAGTCGCCACAGAAGAAGAGCACCAGGGTCTTGGCTCCGCCCACAGTCCAATCCTGGGTGGGCTGGAAGGTCCGGGTGGCCTCAGAGAAGCTCTTGCCTGCGGTGTTGTCATAGACCAGGGGCATGGCCTGCCTGCCGCCATGGACGACGGTCCACTCTGCGAACGGCGGGCTGGAATTGCCCACCATCGAGCCGCTGCCGTTGCCGGTGGAAGGCGCCACGCCACAATCGGTCGAGCCGCTGTGACCGTAGCCATCCACCCAGGCGAAGAAGATGCGGTTGCAGTTGTCATCATAGGGCTCAAAGTCATCCACGATGCCGTACTCTTGCGTGGAGAAACCCCACAGATCGCCCTCCCAGGACTTCGGGTCGGCGGCCTCATTGACCTCATTGACCTTCCAGGCATAGGTCTTGGCATACTCAACGCCCAGGGACGCCAGCGGAAGCTCGTGGTCCGTGACAGTCTTGACCGGTGCTGTACCATTGGCCACGGCGGCTGAGTCTGTGCTTACGTAGACCTCATGCCTGGCCGCCTCACGGCCCGGTCTCCAGCTCAGGACCGCATTGATGGCCACGCTGGCGCCCGTCGCAGGGGCGGGCGAGTAGGCCTTCACCGGCACATAGAAGAACCTGACCTCGGACAGGCTGGCCTGCTTGTTGCTGTCCGCCCAGTTGCTGTTGATGGTCAGCTTGACGAATTTGGCCTGCACACCGGCAAAATCGACGGTGGTGTTGTACACGTAGTTGGGCTCGCCTGTAGCCTGGTTGAACTCGGGCACATTGGCTAGTGCCGTCCAGGCAGCCCCATCCGTGGAAGTCTCGACCTTCACGTCCTTGGCGCCGAAGCCAACTGTCGGCTCAACCGCCTGGTTGGAGTTCCAGACCCACATCTGGTAGAGCTTGTACGCCTTATCAAACTCGTATTGGATCCAGATCGGCGTTTGGCCCTTCTTGCTGACCCACATCGTGGTTGAGGATGTCCCGTGCTGATCCTCGGCATCGAGGCCAGAGCCGTCGATGGTCTTGTCGGGTCCCATGGTGGCGGCCATCGAGCTGGAAACTGCAGCCTTGACGGGTTTGACGCGAAAACCGTAGGGCTCGGTCGTGAAGCTCCAGACGACCCCTTTGTGCACGGAAGAGTCGGGTGCGGCATTGACCTCGTCCACGCGCCAGTAGTGGGTCGTGCCGAAAGCGAAGTTCCCAGGGGGGTCGACACTATTGACGTCTTGGTCTTGTTTGAGGAGCACGCCGTGCGGACTGGTTCTGTCAGCGATGTTGACATCTGCAAGAGAGGTTCCAAGATACACGTCGTGCGTCCGTGCAGATACTCCGGGCGTCCAGTGCAGAGCGATGGAAGGTAACACTCCGGTCTCTCCATCCAACGGATACGGATCGGCAGCCATCGTCGGAGGAAGAAGTCGTTCGCCGAGCATGTACTTGACCGTATTAAGATAGAGCTTCCAGCCTTCATCGGTCAGGTTATACCCTCTCATGGGGAAAGAACCTGCGACCTCGTGTGCGCCTATGCCCATAACGAACATTCTCAGGTTCGGAGTGGTATAGGTGGTGCCGTTGAAGAACGTAACGCCCTTCTTCCACTCGACGATCCAGCACCAATCTTGGACCAGGTCGGTAGGTACTGTCTTGGCCAGCAGCGTGCCGTTGCCGGGATTGTTGGTCGCGAGGAACGAGGCGTGGCCTGAGCCGAGAGTGGGGTCTACAGCCTTCAACTGGTTGCTCGCGTCCAGCGTGATTCCGTAGAAGATGGGATGCTGCGGCACCACGGCCTGCAGCAGGGGCGAACCCTGGTCACCATTGTTGTTGGGGAGTGTTCCATCTGCATTGTTGACCCACTGCCAGCGGGTGCTCCTGGCAATGTACGGACTACAAAGCATCATGGGCGCTGTGACGGAGTTCCACAGGCCGACCTCTGTGCTGTCGGTAGCATAGTTGCTGCTCTGGGTCGTGCAACTGACGATGACCAGGTCCGCGGCACTGAGTTCAGCAGCCTGGGCCGCGGTGAGTGACTCCCAGTTTCCCGGCCTGAAATCGACGGTATAGCCTGCGGAAGTGAGCTTGTCGGCCCATACTTGGGAATCATTGATGCCATCGCCGTCGTCGTCCCTGCCGGATTCCGCAACCCAGACGATGGTCTTGGCATGAACGGACGTGATGACAGACAAACAAAGCAACAAGAATGAGGGGATGAGTCTCTTATGCATGGCGGTCCTCCTTCAAGAAGTTGTCCATGGATCGGGCAACCACCCAGCATGGCTCCCCGGCCAATCTTCTCAGAACCTTCTTCTGGCACCCCCCCATTGCCAAAACCTGCCACGATCAGTACTTTCCATCTAATTACTGCCCGAGACCGCGAAAAGAGAGATGAAAAAGGCGAAATATCAAGACAATTTTGACATCCCAGCCGCGGAGCCCACAATCGCAATCCCAGGGCCGCTCGACTGCCGCGCCAGAGTCTCATTTGTCACTGGATGATCCGCGATGCAAGGGGTACAATCCCGCCACCATGATGGCCTCGGCTTGGGCCAAGGCAACGACCGAGACGCACGACCGTTGGAAGGGCAGACCATGAACCCAGTCCCACATGCGCAGTCACTGGCCTTCTCCAGACCTGTCACGCTTCTCATGGGGTCTGTGGCCCTGTGGGCCTCGTCCGCGCTGGCCCTCGATGGCCAGGTCCAGATCCACGATCCCTCCACCCTCATCCGGTGCGACGGGAGGTTCTACACCTATGGCACCGGCGGTGCATGCCTGGTCTCCGACGATGGCTGGACCTGGCGTCGCGGAGTCACGCCCGGCCGTCGTGGAATGGCTCCCGACGTCATCCATCTCGGCGACCGCTACTGCCTGTATGTTGCCGCGAACATCGGGGCCCAGCCCAAGGCCGCCGTCAACATGATATGGAGCAAGACCCTCGACCCCAATTCGCCCGACTACAAGTGGGAGGAGGCCGGGGTCGTCGCCGCGTCCGATGGCGTCGAGTTCTGCAATGCCATCGATCCCGGGGTCTTTCTGGACCCCACCGACGGCAAGCTCTGGCTGGTCTATGGCTCCTATTTTGGCTACATCCGGCTGGTCCAACTCGATCCCAAGACCGGCACGCGTCTCGACCCGAGCGACAAGCCCGTGAACATCGCGATCAACTGCGAAGCATCGGACCTGATCTATCACGAGGGCTGGTACTACCTGCTCGCCACGCACGGCAGTTGCTGTCGGGGAGCAGACTCCGGTTACAACATCCGCGTCGGGCCGCTCCAGAAAGGTGACCGGTCCCTTCATCGACCACATGGGCATGGATATGCTCCAGGGCGGCGGCAAGCTTCTTCGTCGGCTCCAGCGGCCGCGTCATCGGCCCGGGCCACTTCGGTCTGCTCGACCTCGGCGACGGCGTACAGAAGTTCTCCTGCCATTACGAGGCCGACCTCGACCGGGGCGGCGCCAGCGTGCTGGACATCCGGCCGCTGCTGTGGACGGACGGCTGGCCCGTCGCCGGCGACAACTTCAAGGAAGGCACGTACGAAATCGAATCCGTCCGCACCGGTACGGCACTCGAGCTGGCCGTGGAGGGTGTACCGGTGGGCGGCAGACGCACGCAGGGGAGCCCGCGGAGGAGGACCTGGGGGAGGTGGCGCGGCTGGAGGAGGGATGTTCGGTGGCACAGGGCGGCGTGATTCCGCCGCAGGATGTCGCACAGGTCTCGACAGAACTGGCCGGCCGGCAACATCGACGTCCGCATGTCCAACTACCTGTGCCAGGCCCAGCAGAAGTGGACCGTCACGCCTGTCGCTGACGCCGGCGGCTATCCTGGCTCGCCGTATTTCAGGATCACTATCGCCGGCACCGACCGCACGCTGGCCGTAGGCGAGGACGGCGAACTGGTCGCCCTCCCTGCCTTTACCGGTGGGTACGAGCAGCTCTGGCGGATCGACCAGCTCAGCGACGGGACCTGGCGGATCATGCCCAAGTTCGCCTCGACAAGCCAGGCAGTCGCTGGCCATTTCCGCCATCGGCAGCAGTTTCGCGACGCTCGCGAAGTTCGATCCCGACAGCGACAAGCAACGCTGGCTCTTCAAGATGCCGTGACGGGACATCGAACCTTGGAGACCCAAGACCTGGAATCGAGGATTCAGCAAGAAAGGCTTCCCATGACGAAGAGCCTGCCTCAGGACATGTTCCGCAGCAGCAGCACGCCGGCACTGACCATCCTGACCGGCTCCGCGGTCTTGGCCGTGGCCATGGCGGCCGGCTGCGACCCTCGCGGCCCCGCCGCCCCGCTCACGTATCCCACCCCCGCCGGACGCCCGCCGCCGCAGGCTTCATGCAGCGATGGCTCATCCTCGAGCCGATTCCCGTCAGCGGACAGCTCACCGACGGTGCCGTGCAGGCAGTCGTCAACAAGGAGTACTTTCCCGACCAGCTCACCGTCGGTCCCGCACGATCGCGACAAGGTGACGGTCGGCGGCACGGAACTCACCTGGCACTGCCGTCGACACGACGAATACAACGTCAATCTGTATACCTTCGCCAATCGCCTCGGCAAGCCCACGTCGAACGTCCTGTTCTGGGCCGTCACGATCGTCGACTGCGCCGCAGGAGATGGCCGGGGTGCGTCTCGCCATCGGCTCCAACGCGGCCTCGGTCTGGTGGGTCAACGGCAAGGAAGTCATCGGCATCTACGGAGACCGTCAGACCGTCATCGACGACGGCGTCTCGAAACGCCTCACGCTCAAGAAGGGACCCAACATCGTGCGATGTGCGGTCGTCAACGCAGGCGGAGCGACCGACTTCTGTGCGCGGTTTCTCGACGGGCAAGATCAGCCGATCAAAGGGCTCACCGGGGGTGGAGTGGAGCAGCCCTGACGGACGTAGAGCCACCCCCATGCCCTCGATTCATCGACCGGCAGACTGCGGGGACAGGCACTCCATAGGGGCGATGCTGACGATCACCGGCTGCGGCCCGGCGACAGCGACGTGGAGGAACGACCCCATCGCGACAATCGCCATCAGTCCGAGCCAAACGGATCGTTGCGGCACAATGCGGATTGTCTGCATATTTGCATTGCTTCAGAGAAGGCCGCCATCCTCTCCGAGACTAGGTCTATTTCGCCCACGCCTCCCCGTCCGCTGTCCGCCGCCACGCGAAATAGGCGTCCAGAGTCTTGAGTGACTCGGCGCTGGGCACAGGCCCCATGTGCGGGGTCTGGCCGAAGACCATCACCACGGGGTTGGCGTCACTGAAGGCCGGCCACGCAGGGACCCCTTCACCGCTCGGATCGCCGCGCTTGGCGAAATTTGTCCAATAGGTGGCCATGGCCTCCGAGATCTCCAGGTCTGCCTTCGTGGTCTGCGGATTCGAAGTATTGAGGTGCTGGAAGACGTAGGCCACGTCCTGGCCGTGTGGTGAGCCGCGCCCGGCCTGGGGCGAGCCCTCGGGATAGTCAGGGTGCTGATCGAAGTAGTAGTAGAAGGCCTTGGACTTGCCGTTCTTCGCCTGGAGCCGCGCCCAGACCCACGTGTGCCAGCCGAACGCCGCATCGCGGGCCAGGTCGCGAGCGGTCTTGGGAGGCGTCCCGGAGCCGGTGGGATAGGCCTTCAGGAGACTCTCCGCGAAGGAGCCGTAGCGGTTCTTGACGCCGGAGATGTAGTCCTCGGAGGTCTTCGGGGGCGAGAAGCTCGCGCCCTCGTCCGAGTTGTAGCCGACCAGGATAGGCGTGTCGTTGAACCGGCCCGCCTCGTAGAGCTTGTGCTGATCGTCGGGAATCACCCATCCATCGATGATTGGCCATGACATGCCCAGACCCCGGCCCGTCGGAAGTCTGTCTGCGGCGATCTTTCGCAGCTCCGCGATGGATGAGACTCCGGCGGTCTTGGCGTACGCCTCGCCGGCGCGCTCCGCGTCGGCCAGACGCTTGAGGTTCTCACCAGGGAAGGTCGTGGGCCGCGGAGGCCCGAACGAGCCACCGCTCTGCGAGATCGCGCCATGGAACAGTCCCTTGGCGAGCGGCGACGCACACAGCATGCTGACCGCGATTCCACCGGCCGATTCGCCGAAGATCGTCACCTTCTGGGGGTCGCCGCCGAAAGCAGCGATGTTCTTCTGCACCCAGTGGAGACCCGCGACCATGTCCAGCAGGCCATAGTTGCCCGAGACGCGGTTCGGGCTCTCACTACTCAGCTCCGGGTGCGCCAGGAATCCGAGTTGGCCGACACGGTACGCGATGCTGACCAGCACCACGCCCTTCTTGGCCAAGGTCTCTCCGCTGTAGTTCCGCTCAGAGGTCGCCCCCGCGCCAAACCCGCCGCCATAGATCCAGACGAGAACAGGGATGCGATCGTTAGCCGATTTCGCGGGCGTCCAGACGTTCAAGTACAGACAGTCCTCGCTCTTTCCAGAGGGCGGATTCCCACCCTGCATGGGCCCTGGACCGAACTTTGTGGCCTGCAGCACGCCTTCCCACGTCGCAGCGGGCCGAGGTGCACGCCATCGGAGGTCGCCGACGGGCGGGGCAGCGAACGGGATGCCCTTGTAGACCGTCAACCCGTCTTCTGAAGTCCCCTGCACCTGTCCACCCTCGACCGCAATTGACGAAGGCTGCTGGCCGAGGCCGGGTGCGGCGGCAAGCAGCACAACCCCTGCGACCAGAAATGTTCTCTTCATCCTAGGCGTATCTCCTTTCTTCAATCGTTAGCTCCTCCGCCACGGTTCTGCGGAAGACAGTAACACAGGCCCAGTCAGGGTGTCACGCGCACCACGCCTGCGGAAAGCGGAGGCATCGTGAATCTGACGGTGCGGTTCTCGACCGTGGCCGTGGCTGCGACGACCTTGATGTTGTCGGGCTGCTCGATGGTGTTCTTCACCGTATCGCCGCCGGGGGCAACCAGTCTGCATCGTCGCGGTCTTGGGCATCAGATCACCGTCGAGGCGGACCGCGGCCTCAACCGCGGAGCTGGTCGGGTTGACCGCCTTCAGAAACACGGTCTGCTTGTCGGCCGAGCGCGTGGCGACGAAGTTGAGCGGATGGTCCGGCCCGTCCACCGCGAGGAGATGAGGGGCGAAGGAATCGCGCCAGAGCTTCATCACGACGTAGTTGGCGGCAGGGAACCAGGACTTCTGGTCGAAGTTGATCAGGGCATTGTCCCAATCCCTCGTCACGCCCTGCTTCCGCAGGAACAAGGCGGGACAGGACATGGTGACGATGTCGGCCTGCCGCTCGAAGGCGTTGAGAATGCCGCCGGCGTAAAGCCCCATGCGCCAGTCATTGCCCCGGCGGTTCTCGGTGAGGTTCCATTCGGAGACGTAGACCTTGATGTTGGGGTTTTCGGATTTCCTGATGATCTCGCCGCGGGTCTTGAGGAACTGCTCGTACTTGTAGGGGTCCTCGACGTAGTCGGCGGGGACGTAGATGCCGTTGTAGTAGTGCGGCGAGATGATGTCGAAGAGCTTGCCGGCCTGTTCGATCATGTTGGCGATCCCAGTCGACCTGGTTGGCCTGGCCGCGCGGGGTCTCGTAGCCGTAGCTGCCGACGACGGAGAGCTTGAGATTGGGGTATCTGGCGCGGATGGCCGGGCAGAACTCCTTGATGACGTCGAGGTACCCGGCGATCCGCATGTTCCAGGTCTCGTTGTCGATCTCGAGAGTCTTGAGCTCATAGGGGCCAGGGTGGCCGTTGACAGCCCGTTGCTTGCCGTACTCGGTCGTTGCGTCGCCCATGCAGTATTCGAGCAATTGGAGCGCGTCCTCAACGCCACGCCGGGTGTTGATCACGATGATGGGCTCGGCCTGGACCTTCTCGCAGAACTGGATGAATTCGTCGATGCCGAACTGATAGGTGTCGCGGTCATTCCATTGGTCCATGGGATGGGGGAGGCGTTTCTCGCGTGGACCAATCATGTTCTTCCAGATGTAGCTGCTGGCGAAAGCCCCACCGGGCCAGCGGATGGAGGCCGGCTGGAGGTCGGCGACGGCCTTGAGCAGGTCGGGGCGATAACCCGCCGGTGGCCAGGGCCGAGGCAGAGAAGAGGGAAACCTGGTCGACATTGACCGACCCCGACGCCGGAGCAACTGATCAACAACGAGGAGGCGTCAACCGTCTTCGAGAGCCGTGAACTCGACGCGTGAACTTCTGCCACTGGGCCGTAAGACCCGTGAAGGTCTTGCTGAATGCCGGCGTGTTGCCATCGTAGAAGGTCACGACCACGCTGCCGCTGCCGCGTGCGTAGAGCGAGAACGTGTACTTCTCGCCCTGCTTGAGGGCGATATTCCGCTGGCGGATGCCAGGTCCGGTTGCCGACGTACTGCCGGCCTTGGCCGCGAGGCGCGCCGAGACCTCCGCGTTGAAGGGATTGTCCCTGTCCATGGTGACTTCATTGACGTCGCCGACGAACTCCCAGTTGCGAGGAGGCGTGGTGGTCGGTGCGGCGGCAGGAGCAGCAGCGGGTGGAGTCGCAGCCGGCGTAGTGGCAGACGCTGCGGTCATGGCAGCCGCCGACGCATCGGCAGGAGCGGGCCCCCTGCGCACGCCGCGCCTTCCGAACGCAGGCCGCAGTTCCAGGGTGCCGTTGAGGATCTGGTCGCCCCAGAGGCCGCCGTGGACGGAGTTGAAGATGTGTTCGAGGAACTGACCGTAGATGCCGGTGCTGATGGTCTTCGTGGTTTGATCCGTGTGCACGGTCAGGGCCAAGGGTTCGGCGGCGACCAGGCACGTCAGACTGAGGATGGCCAAAGGAACGATCAACGAGCTCTTCATAGACATCTCCAACACGCTACCCTTAAGAAATGACTTTCCGCTGCTCCTACCTCCACAGGCACGTACTCAGGCCGCGGGCTGGGACTGTGATCTTCGAGGCGTTCTGCCGGGTCTTGGCGAGGTTCGTGGCACTGGAGGTCGTGTAGACGTCCACGATCCTGTCTAGACCCAGGTCACAGTGGGCCTCCTCCCGGGACAGGTTGACCAATACAGCGACGGTATCGCCTCCTGTGGCCTGGTACGCGGAGGCCAGCAGCCCGTCGACGAAGGACTGCTCGGGCGAGACCTTGCATCCGATTCGGACCATGCCGGGCCTGACAAAGCGGCTGTAGTTGCCCAGGGCCCAGAGGAGCTTGCTCTCGCGAATGACGCCGTCCTGTATCAGGCTGGCCGTCTCTGGCCCCATCCTGCCGGAGTCTCCCCGTGAGCCATCGTCCAGGTAGACCAGACCGTCCTTGTAGTCGACCTGGGAGACCGCAGTCCACCATTGCCAAGACCTGGCATCCGCGATCGTGAGGTCGTGGTGGATGATCCGGCTGACGAACAGGGCGGTGTTCATGCCCAAGTCTCGCCGGTTTCCGCCCGCCACTTCGTCATTTCTCTCCATGACGCAGTACTCGCTCATCCAATAGCCGAGCTTTGGATTGGCGGCACTCAGGCTGTCACGGAGCTGCCGCCTGTATTCGACCTGCTTGTCCAGAGGCCAGACCGATTGATAGCTGTGGCCCGAGATGAGGGGCGCCACGTTGGCCAGATCTCCAATGTAGAGCGGAGAGGCAGGGCTGAAGAAACACCGGGCCTGATCGTCCCTGCCGTCGTCCTCCACCTTCTTCAGGATGTGGCCGATGGTGCCGGCCTCGCCAATGACCAACTGGGTGGAGAGCCCACGCTTGGCAAGCTCCCTGGAACAAGACCGAACGAGGGCAGACAGCTCGGTGTTGAGCGCAGGCGTGCCTTCCTGGCCGGCCCCGTCCCAGGCCCACTGCGGCTCATTGACGGGACTCAGGTAGTCGAAGTGGAGCCCTTCTTTCTCGAAATGCGAGATGACCTCTGCCATGAAAACGGCGCAGTCATCCAGTCTCTCCGGCTTGAGGTTCAGGTTCGGCGATCCCTTGGAGGCATAGCCCTTCCCATTGCGGGTCAGGTGGACCGGAGGCGAGTTGAGAAAGGCGAGCAGTCTCTCCACGCCGCGCTGACGCGCGGCCTTCAGGAACCACTGCTCACCTGGCTGCCTGGCCCAGTCGTAGCTGCCATCCGCATTCAGGAAGCACTCTGCGCGCGCCAGGGATTCCTGATCCCAGAGCCCCCCCCCTGCTCTGCAGTCCCTGCACCGACGTTGAACCTCCAGACCGACAGGCCGATGCCCCTGGGGTTGCCTTGTGGGTCCAGCTCCCTGCTGAAGAGCAGGTCTGCGATCCGCTCGCGCTTATCCAGCGGCCAGTTCTTCCCCACGAACTGACACTGCCAGGCATCCGAGGCACCGAAGCCGTCGATCGTCTGGCACACGGCCTGGGGATCCACCTGGACCTTCACGTCACCGCCGGCCCAGGCGATGCCGCAGGATGCCACGAATGACAGACAGACGTGCAACAATAGAGGTCTCTTCAGCGGTCTGGTGACAGGCGACGTTCTCATCCTGCATAGGGTACCGGAGTCCCTCGGCCGCATCAAGCACTAGGCTCTGTCTGAAAACTGGATCTGGCTTCGAGCGGCTTTCTTCCGATCTGGACTGCGTCCGGCTGCATCGACGATGTAGACAACATCGCCTGCTTCGCCGTCCTTGCCAGATCAGAAGACGCTCGCTCTCGGGCCGACGCCCCAGTTTCCAGACAGAGCCTAGGAGATCTGCGAAGTTGACCGGTCCGGCCGTAGGTGGTAGCATGTCTCTGGGTGGGCAGGATGGAAGACAGGCCCGTCGGCAGGGGTGGCCGCGACACGACTGGAGCAACAGCCATGATGATGAATCTCGCCAGTACCGAGGATGGGGGCCTTCCAGATCTCGCTTCAACCCCCTACCCAGGATCGCAACCACGTCGGACGCGGCCGTCTCTGGCCCTGGTCTGCCTGGTCGCCTGGGTCTTGTTGCTGCTGGAGCCGGCCGGCCGCAGCCTGGCAGGGGAGGCCCCAGGCCAGGCGCAGGGGACCTTCACCAATCCCATCAATCCCGGCCCGGATCCCTGGATGCAGTACTACGGAGGCAACTACTATCTCACCACCACGCAGGGCGACTGCATCCGGATGTGGAAGGCGCCGACGCTGGCGGAGCTGAAGACGGCCCGCGGCACCAGTCGTCTGGCGCGACGACGATCCCAGCCGCTCGCATGGCATCTGGGCGCCCGAGTTCCACTTCATCAACGATCGCTGGTACCTGTACTACACGGCGATGGCGGCCACGCGGGTGGACACCACCCATCGCATGCACGTGCTGGAAAGCGAGGACACCGATCCCCTCGGCCCCTACCACTACAAGGGGCGGCTCTTCGATCCGGCCAACGACTTCTACGCCATCGACGGCTCGGTCTTTCAGCACCCCGGCGACGGAGCGTGGTACTTCCTGTGGGCGGCGCATCCCGGTCACCGCATTCGCATCGCGCGGATGGCCAATCCCTGGACCCTCGAGGGCCGCAGCGTGCAACTGGAGGCCTCGGGCTTCGGCTGCGAAGAAGTCCGCGAAGGCCCCGTCGTTCTGCGCCGCAACGGCAGGCTCTTCCTGACCTACTCGGCCTGTGACACCGGCAAGCCCGACTACAAGCTCGGCATGCTCATCGCCGATGAACGCGCCGACGTCATGGACCCGTCGTCCTGGGTCCAGCATCCCAAGCCCGTGTTCGAGCGCAACGACGCGGCGGGCGTGTTTGGGCCGGGGCACCATGGCTTCTTTCAGTCTCCGGACGGCACGGAGGACTGGATCGTGTATCACGGCAAGACCTCTTCCGATTACACCTACGCCGGACGCACGACCCGGGTCCAGAAGTTCACCTGGAACGCCGACGGCACGCCCGACTTCGGCAAGCCGCTGTCGCTCGATACCGTGCTGAGCGGAGCCGTCGAACCGGCAAGACAGGCGGCGGCCCCTGCCCCGGCCGGCATGACGCTGGAGTACTGAGAACCCCGTCTGGGATGGCTACCTGGCCGACCCGCAGGTGCTCAAGACCGGCGGCGAGTACTATGCCTACGGCACCGGCCCGGCGCACCAGGGCCGCCAGTTCCCGGTGCTGCACTCGAAGGACTTCGTGAACTGGAAGTTCCTGGGCAACGCCCTGGAGACGCTCGCGGACCCGAAGGTGAAGGCCTACTGGGCGCCGGAAGTCGCGGAGAAGGACGGCAAGTTCTACCTGTACTACGCCGGCGAGTACAAGATGCGCGTGGCCGTCGCGGATCATCCGGCCGGTCCGTTCAAGGACACCGGCCGAATCCTGTTTCCGGACGAGCCCTTCTCGATCGACGGCCACCCCTACCGCGATCCGCAGAGCGGCAAGTGGTACCTGTTCTTCGCGAAGGACTTCCTCGACCAGCGCGTGGGCACGGCCCTGGCGGTTGCGGAGCTCTCCGACGACATGACCTCGATCGCCGGACCGGTGAAGACCGTCCTGCGGGCCGTCGGCGACTGGCAGATCTACGAGCGGAACCGCACGATGTACGGCCGGGTCTTCGATGCCTGGCACACCGTCGAAGCCCCCTTCGTGGTCCTGCGCGACGGCCGCTACTACCTGCTTCTACTCCGGCGGCAACTGGCAGACGCCCGGCTACGGCGTCGGCTTCGCGGTCGTCGGATCAGGTGACGGGTCCCTACAGAGACGAGGCCGATCTCGAAGGCGCGACCGTGCTGAAGAGCATTCCAGGCAAGCTGATCGGCCCGGGCCACAACAGCGTGATCCTCGGCCCGGACGATCGGACGCATTTCATCGTCTACCACTCCTGGAACGACGAGAAGACCAGGCGACAGATGTGCCTGGACCCGCTTGAGTGGACGGCCGCAGGCCCACGTGCAGTGAACCCATCGCGGGGCCGCAGGCAAGTGACCCTGCCCTTGGGCACGCCCGCCGCACCCGATATCCTCCGATAGCCCGCCAGGCTGGCGCAGGGCAGCCATGCTCGCCGTTGTGGCCGGCACATGCGCCGTCCTGCTGGATCTCCGGCAGGCCGCCCTCCTTGAACAGGCGGCCGCCTCCCAGAACAAGCAGGGGTGCCTGCGGCTTTGGCAACCGCAGGCACCCCTGCCATGCTGACCCTCTATGATTCACTTCAAAGGGCACCCGCCGTTGCCATTGCCATGCCTGCAGACCCTGGCGCCTGCTGGCCTCGCACCTGCGCACCGGCACCGTTGCAGGCCAGAGGCGTGCAGGACGTTTGGCCCGTGGCGGAGCATGTCTCGAAGGCCTCGAGATGCCGCTGCGAGGCGGCCAGCAGGTTCGTGAACACACGCCGTACACTGGTGGGGAGCCCCTGGATCGACAGGGCTTTTTCGAGATCTTCGATGTCGGTCTTCTCAACCAGGACGCCGACCTTCAGCGCCTCCTGGAGAGAGGCCGAGCCCTGGGCGATCAGGTCCTGGTAGAGGGCGGCCAGCTCGGTGTTCTTGAAGACGCCGATAGCGTTGTTGCCTACCGGATCCTCGAGTCCATAGCGGGTGATGAGCTGGCCGATGGCATCCATGTGGCGCTGCTCTGAGTCGGCGATGTTCGCAAAGATATCGCCATCCCACAGATCGTCCATGGTCAGATAGACATCACGGGCGAGCTTCTCCTCTTCACGCATGAACAGGATCGTGCTCTTTTGTGCGTCCGTCAGCGAGGTCACCGCACTGCCGGCCGCTGGGCTGCCCTGCTGGGCGCCGTTGCCCGCCATCACCATCCCGGTCATGGCCAATGCGATAAGTGTGGTCCACAGTGTCTTGGGTCTCATGTCTGTCTCCTTGTCCAATTCAATGTCTTCCGTTCGGTAGCACGTGTGATTCCGGAATCATCCTTGTTGCCTGTTGAACGTGGCCAGGTCCGTCACCCTGCGGTTTTCCGACAGAAAATTCTGTCGCTGAACCTCTCCACAGGTCTGACCGTATGCGTGCGTGAATCGCAATTGCAGGATATGATGGGGTTCGATGGCAGACGGCAGCCTCCAGGATGAAGCATTGATAGCCAGGGTGTGCGAGGGGGATCCGGCTGCGCTCGGCGATTTGTCGCGACGCCATCGCCATCGCGTACTGGCCCTAGCCTATCGCATGCTCGGAGACTGGCACTTGGCGGAAGACATCGCCCAAGAGACCTTCATCCGGCTGCATCAGGCGGCCTGCACGTATAGGCCGGAGGCGAAGTTCACCACGTGGTTGTATCGCATCGTCTACAATCTCACCATAGACCAACAGCGCAAACGGGCCACGGCGCCGGTCTCCCTGGACGCGATGGAGTCCCAGGTGCCGGGGGTGTCTCAGGCCCTGCCGGCCGAGCAACAGGAGGTGGCTGCCCTTGTCCGGAAGGCCATCGCACATCTGCCGGAGCGCCAACGTCAGGTGATCCTCCTGCATCGGTACGAGGAGTTGAGCCACACCGATATTGCCCGGGTGACGGGCTGGAGCCAGTCCGCCGTGGAATCCCTGTTGGTGCGGGCCTATGCCAATCTCAGAGAACAGTTGAAAAGTGCGAAAGATTCCCTGACCTGATCCGCAGGAGAACGCCCGGACGGACGTTCAACAGAGAGCACAGGATACGGCTATGGAGCATATCAGAGACATCGAACTGATCGAGTTTGTGGCCGGACACCTAGACAGCGACCGGGCTGCAGCGGTGCGGGCCCATGGTGAACACTGCCCTGAGTGTGCCTTGAAGCTCCGCGAGTTGGGCCGGACGTGGAACCTGCTGGGTGCCTGGGAGGTCGCCACCGCACAGCCTGGACCGGACCGTGCGATGCCCGCCGCAGCGCCGGACCGCGCGCCCGCGATCTGGAGACTGGGGCCACGTCAGATCTCGGTCGCCCTGAGGATCGCTGCCGCGGTCGCGGTCGTTGCTGGAGCGGGGTATGGCATGGGCCGATGGACCGCCAGGCCAACGCGCTCTCAGGCCTCGACCGACGCACCACGGTATCTGTCGATCCTGGCGAGCGATATGACGGACAGTCTCTCTCGCCTGATCCTATTGGATGAGTCGGCTGCAGGAGAAGGGATGTGAAATGCGGACTCGCAGTGTCACAACCCTGCTGATCATCCTGGCTTGCACTGGAGCCGCGTCGTTTGTAGTGGGTCGCAGCGCAGGGTCCGCACAACCTGCCGCGAGCGGCCGGGGGCGGCCAGCCTGGCTGGAGGGGGCCTCGGACAAGGCCGTAGGCCTGGAGCGACAGTTCATCCCTCAGGTCGACCAGCTCGACCGTGAGCTGCGCCTTCAGCAGGATGCCCTCCTGGGTCTGCTCGAGGACCCGGCCGCCACAGATGCCCAAGTCACCGGCCAGGTGTCGGTCGTGGGCCGCTGCCGCGAAGACCTGATCAAGGCCGTGGCCAATCACGTGATGCAGCTAGGTGGGGCCATGACTCCCGCTCAACAGGCCCAGCTCATGCACTCGTGCGGGCAGGTCCTGCAACAGCAGATGCAGAGGCGAGTCCGGTGGCGGGGTGGAGCCAGCCAGAGTGCTGCAGAGGATCGTCCCCGTGGCATGGGCCGGGGCCAGAGATACCGCTGGGGCCGCCGGGGGGGGGCTCTGCAGCAGGAGCTCAGACTGACCGACGACCAGATCGCGATTCAGCAGCAACTAGACCCGCAGTTCGAGACGGAGGCAGCAAGGCTCAGAGAACAGATTGCTGCGGCCCGCGCGGCCCTGCTCAGCGTCTTCCAGGACTCTCAGGTCCGCCCAGCCCAGTTCGCCTCTGCGGTAGAGGGCCTCGTGGCTGCGCACGACGCGATGGAGCAGCGGGCGGCCCGACATGTGCTTCTGCTGCGGCCACATCTCACCTCCGAGCAGATCCGCCGTCTGGTCGGCATGTGTCGAGGACCCTCTGGCCTCTAGCCCGGTTGTCCTGACGCATCAGGCCAGGAGTGTCTGCCGCCTTGTGCCTGATGGAGGGGGCGTTGCATGCAGCGCTGCACGTCTGCTGCATGGAACATATGGGGGTCCCCCTTCGGTACGACCCCGGCGTGATTCTGGACTCCCTGCACGTCACGCAATTCTTGTTCCTGGCTGCTACTTGGCTGGTCTCTTCACATTCTGGCACTCCTGCTGGCATGGGCTTTGCGACAGGAGAAGCTATGTGTATCCGAATAACGGCAAAAGCAGTCTTTAAGAAGGTTGACAATGAGCACGTTGACTGTAGAAGTGGACGATGCCAATTCCGGCAGTGAGACCCAGAAGGGTCTGGCGATTGACGCTGCTCTCTGCTATCGAACGGGTCGGGACTGAAGACAATGGACGTCACGGATAGGCGACGCGATCACCTGTCGAGGGTTTCTACCCCATCTTCTCGACGGTGGCGAAGGAACCCTCCAGAAAGGAGCGGACCATGAGACGCAAGGGCGCAGGCCAACTGGGTGATGAGAAGCTCACAGGGTGGTCTCATGGCTATCCCATGAAGGAGGCGGCAGTAGCTGGGCTGCTGGCGGCGGGGATCATGGTGGCTGCATCAGGCTGTCAGGACCCGCAGGCGGACACGGCCAGGACCGCTGGACAACTGCGGGCCTCTGTGACACGGCGTGTGGAGGCCCCTGCTCCCCGGCCCATCGGCCCTCTCACGGTGGACCGGGCGATTGCCGAGGCCCTGGCTGCCAGTCCTCAACTGGCCCAGATGGAGAGCCGGTTGGCAGCAGCCGTAGAGCAGGTCAAACTGGCAGAGGCGGGCTTCTATCCGAGGCTGGTCCTGTCCAACGACTACACCCGGACCGACAACCCCGTGTACGCCATGATGGCCATCATCAACCAGCGTGGCCTGACGCCGGGGATCAACTTCAACGACCCTGGGGCACAATCCAACTTCAGCACCCAGTTGCAGGCCCAGTGGTCCGTGTTCGATGGAGGGCAGACCTACTACGGCAGACAGGCCGCGGCCCAACAGGCCAAGGGCGCGGAGGCGTCTCTCGCCGCAGAGCGGAACCAATTGGTGTCTACCGTGGCCCAGGTGTACTATCAGTGGCTGCAGGCCACGACCTTCATCATGGTTGCGGAGCAGGCCCTCCACTCGGCCCGGACCAACGAGCAGTTGGCAGAGGCTAGGGTTGCTGCCCAGGTCTCGCTGGAGAGCGATCTGCTCCGCCTCAAGGCTGCCAGGGCAGAGGCCGAGGGCCAACTGCTGTCCAGCCAAGGCTCGGCCAGCAGACTCCAGGCGGCCTTGGAGCGATTGCTGGTCAGGCACATCGTGGCGGAAGAGGCGCCGGCCCTGGATCTCAACCCAGGCGAGCCCAGCGTCTCCACCACAGATGCCAACGTCCTGGTGGCCACGGCCCTGGCCCAACGCCCCGAGATCGAGGCCGCTGCAGCCATGATCGAGGCTTCAGCAGACCAGGTCAAGGCAGCCCGGGCAGGCACCCTACCCAGCGTGATCGTCCACGGGAACATCGAGTGGGATCGAGAGGACCTCAGCGGCGCAAAGAACAGTTGGCTGGCAGGTGTATCCGTCCCGTGGCCCCTGTTCGAAGGTGGGGCCACCCAGGCCAGGCTCCGCCAGGCCAGGGCCAACCTTGCCGAGATGCGGGCACGGGGCGAACAGGTGGCCCTGGATATCGCTCTGGATGTGCACCAGGCGGCCGTGGCCGCAAGAGAGGCCCAGCAGCGGGTCGGGATCGCCAGACAACAGTTGGACTTCGCCAGGCAAAGCCACCTGGACGTGCGGACCCAATTCCAGAACCAGACGGCCACAATCGAAGGCCTATTGCAGTCGGAGGTAGCCTGGCAGAGGGCAGAGGCCGGTTACGCGGCAGCCGCCTATGAGGCCAAGGTGGCGCAGGCGGTGCTCCGCAGGGCCCTGGGCGAGTTCGCAGGTGAACCTCCGTCGCCGGACCTGTAAGGCGTCTCTTGTAGGGCGTCTCTGTGAGACGCCATCCTTTACAGCGCCGTCTCAGCGACGGCCTACAACAGGATCTAGACCATGAAGAAAATCGGATCTATCTTGAAAGAGGGGTACCTGAAGACCAAGGGGTACCTGAAGATCATCGGCCTGATTGCGGTACTCCTGGTCATGATGATGGGATTGGCTGGGACGTTTCGGCACAGAATCGAGCCCGGTCCCGCACAAGAGCCCGTGGCCACCCACATCGGCCAGACGGCAAAGGTGGAGCAGCGGAGGTACCCCATGATCGTGGAGCAGCCCGGGACCGTGCGGACTCGGACCGAGGCCCAGGTCAGCAGCCGTCTGATGGCCCAGGTCAGCGAGATCATGGTCCGCGAGGGTGACACGGTTCGAGGGGCCGGTCCAGACGGCCAGGCCACGATCTTGGCCAGGCTCGACGATCGTGACATCGTGGCCAAGCTCCAGCAGGCCAAGGCGCAGGTGGCGGCCCTGCAGCAGGGCCTGGGCGCGGCCCAGGCGCAGCAGCAGTCGGCCCAATCCTCGCTCGAGCAGGCCGCCGCGGACTTGGCCCGCACGGAGAAGCTCCTGGAGGCCAAGGCCGCGACGGGCCAACAACTGGACCATGCCCGCACCCAGAGGGACACCGCCCAGGCGCAGGTCCTGGCCAGCAGGGGCCAGGTGCAGCAGATCCAGGCACAACAGGCCGGGGCTGAGGCAGCAGTCCGCGAGGCGGAGGTCATGCTGAGCTTTGCCGTGATCGAGGCCCCATTCGATGGCAAGGTCTCCCGCAAGATGGTCAACCCAGGGGACATGGTCGGCCCGGGCCAGCCCCTGTTCGTGGTGGAGAGTCCCTCCGAGTGCCAACTGCAGGCGGTAGTCAGTGAGACCGTGGCCGTGCACCTCAAGGCCGGCGAGACCCTCCAGGTCCAGATCGATGCCCTTCAGCGACAGTTCGACGGCGTGGTGCGGGACATCCTGCCTCAGGCGGATCCCCTGACCCGCACGGTCCTGGTCAAGGTGGATCTGCCCAAGGACCCGGGCCTGGTCAGCGGTCTGTTCGGCCGTCTCGCAGTGCCGATCGGTGACTACCCAGCCCTGGTCGTGGCCAAGACCGCGATCCGACAGAGCGGGCAACTGCACCTCGTCCAGGTCGTGGAGAGGCCCGGCGTGGCCATCCGCAGGTTCGTCCAGATCGGGCCTGAGCACGGCGAGTGGGTCGAGGTGCTCAGCGGGGTCAAGGAGGGCGATGAGGTCATCACAAACTGAAATCAAATATCAAAGATCAAGGATCAAAGATCAAAAATGACAATGCAAAGATCAAGAACCGGAAAAGGAACCGGCCCAAGCGGCAGCCCATCTTTGAACTTTGATCTGTAGTTTTGCATTTTGATCTTCGATTTCTGCCCCTGCACGGGCCTGGAGTCCCAAGATGGACAAACACGGTGAAGGTGAAGCAAGACATGACTGGATGACGCGTTTGGTGGAGACCTTCCTGAAGGGGAACTTCTCCATCCTCCTGATCCTGGTGAGCCTCGTGATGGGCGCAGCGGCTCTGATTCCTCACGCCCCGCGAGGAGGACCCGCAGATCGTGGTGCCTGTAGCGGACGTCTTCGTCAACATGCCCGGGGCCAGTGCACGGGAGGTGGAGCGTCAGGTCGCCACCCGGCTGGAGAAGCTGCTCTACCAGATCGACGGCGTGGAGTACGTGTACAGCACCAGCTTCGAGGGCCAGGCCATGGTCACCGTGCGGTTCACCGTGGGCCAGAACCGCGAGGCCAGTTGGGTCAAGCTCTACAATAAGATCTCCGCGAACATCGACCAGGTCCCGCCCGGCGTCACGGGCTGGGTGGTCAAGCCGGTCGAGATCGACGACGTGCCCATCGTGAACCTCACGCTCTACAGCGACCGGTACAGTGACTATGAGCTGCGTCGGATGGCCGAGGAGCTTGAGATCCGGCTCCAATCGGTCAGAAATGCAGGCCGCACGTACGTGGTAGGAGGCAGGCCCCGGCAGATCACGGTGGCCCTGTCGCCCGTCCTGATGGCGGGACGCGGCGTGGTGCTTGAGGACATCCAGCGGGCCCTGACCGGCGCGAACGTCGCAGTCCCTGCGGGCGAGCTGACGGCCATGGACCGTACCGTGGTCGTAAAGGCAGGTCAGTTCCTCAGGCAGGCCTCGGAGGTCGGCGACCTCATCGTCAGCGTCCGCGACCAGAAGCCCGTGTATCTCAAGGAGGTGGCCCAGGTCGCGGACGGCCCTGCCGAGCCTGCCAGCTATACCCGCATCGCGTTCGGACCGCAGTCCTTCGGCCATGCGGATCCGGCGGCCCACGGCGAGGTCCTGCCCGCGGGCCTGGAGCGGTCCACGGACTACCCTGCCGTGACGGTCGCAGTGGCCAAACGCAAGGGCACCAACGCCGTGACCGTCGCGGAACAGGTCCTGGAAGAGGCGCAGCGGTACGCCCAGCAGGTCCTGCCTGACGGGGTCCATCTGCGGACCACCCGCAACTTCGGCCACACCGCGGACGAGAAGGTCAATGAGCTGGCCGAGGCCCTGATCGTGGCGATCGCGATCGTCGTGGCCCTGCTCGCCTACAGCCTGGGCTGGCGCGAGGGCCTGATCATCGCCCTGGCTGTGCCCATCACCTTCAGCATCACCCTGCTGGTCAACCTGCTGCTGGGATACAGCATCAACCGGGTGACGCTCTTTGCCCTGATCCTCTCCCTGGGTCTGGTGGTGGACGACCCCATTGTGGACGTGGAGAACATCCATCGCCATTTCGCGATGCGGCTGCTCGATCCCTACAAGGCGGTGCTCAAGGCGGTCAACGAGGTCCGGCCGCCCGTCATCCTGGCGACCTTGGCGGTGATCATCAGCTTCCTGCCCATGTTCTTCATCACGGGCATGATGGGGCCCGTACATGGCGCCCATGGCCCTGAACGTGCCGGTGGCCATGCTCATGAGCCTCCTGGTGGCCTTCACCATCACGCCCTGGCTGAGCTATCACCTGCTCCGCAAGTCCGCCCAGCACGCGACCCATTCGCACTTCGTGCTGGAACAGACGGGCTTGTACAGGGCCTACAAGGCGATCATGGACCCGCTCTTCGAGAGCCGTCGCAGACGGTGGCTGATCCTGGCTGCGATCGGCCTGCTCATGGTCTTTGCCGCGGGCCTGGTCCTCACCAAGCGGGTCCCGCTCAAGATGCTGCCCTTCGACAACAAGAACGAGCTCCAGGTCGTCATCAACATGCCTGAAGGCACCCCGTTGGAGACCACGGACGGCGTGGCCCGGGGATTCGCCGAGTACCTGGTCCGCGTCCCTGAGGTCACGGATGTCACGACCTATGTCGGCCTGAGCAGCCCCGTGGATTTCAGCGGCCTGATCCGACACTACTACCTCCGCCAGGGCGGCCACGTGGCGGACGTGCGATTCAACCTGGCCGACAAGAAGCTCCGGGGCCAGCAGAGTCACGCCATGTCCCTGCGGCTGCGGCCGGACCTGCAGGCCCTCGCCCGGCAATACGGGGCCAAGATCCAGATCCTGGAGATGCCGCCCGGACCCCCGGTGATCGCCACCCTGACCGCGGAGATCTACGGCGAGCAGGGACAGTCCTATGACCAGATGGTGCGAGGCCGCGGGCCACGTGCGGCGGCTGATGGACGAGACCGAAGGCGTGGTGGACATCGACGACATCAGCGTGGCGCCCCAGACGCAGGTCGTCTTCGAGGTGGACCGGGCCAAGGCCAGCCTGCATGGGATCTCGGCAGCCCAGATCACGGCCGTGCTCGCGGCTGCGGGGCAGGTGCGCCCGCCAGCAGTCTCCGCAGGGACGAGGAGGTCAATCCCCTGCGGATCGTGCTGCAACTACCGCGCGAGCGGCGGACCCAGACCAGCCAGTTGGAGCAGTTCACGATCCGGGGCACGACCGGCGAGGCCGTGCTGCTGGCGGAGCTGGGGCGTTTCACCGAGACCCGCATCGACCAGCCCATCTATCACAAGAACCTCAGGCCCGTGGTCTACGTCTTTGGCGACACCGCGGGCCTGCCGCCGCCCGAGGCCGTCCTGACCCTGGAAGACAAGGTCAAACACGAGCCCAGCCTTGCGGGCTTCCGCGTGAACTGGGCGGGCGAGGGCGAATGGGAGGTGACGCTGCGGGTCTTCCGTGACCTGGGTGCTGCCTTTGCCGTGGCGGTCATGGGCATCTACATCCTGCTGCTGTACCAGACCCAGAGCTTCCTGCTGCCCGCCATCCAGTTGGTGTCCCTGCCCCTCTCGGTCATCGGCATCATGCCGGGCTTCTGGATCCTGAACCTGCTCGTCGGCGAGAAGGTCGGAGGGTACAGCAACCCCGTGTACTTCACGGCCACTGCCATGATCGGCATCATCGCCCTGGCCGGGATCGCCACGCGCAACGCCATCCTCCTGGTAGAGTTCGTGGAAGAGCGTAAGAAGGAGGGCAATCCTCTGAGACACTCGCTCATCGAGGCCGGCGCCCTGCGGACCCGGGCCATCCTGCTGACCAGCCTGGCCGCCATGCTCGGGCGCCTGGCCCATCACCCTGGATCCGATCTTCTCGGGTCTGGCCTGGGCCCTGATCTTTGGCCTGCTCGTCTCCACGGCCTTCACCCTGGTCGTGGTCCCGATGATCTACTTCATGGCGTATGGGGACTAAAGGGAAACTTGGGGGTCAGTGTCTTCCATCAGCATGTTCCGCAGGTAGATGTGGAGGCTGCCGCTCCAGGGCTTGGTGACGATGTCGATGTCGCCGTCGTGGTCAACGTCCGCGGCCTTGGCCTCGTGACACTGCTTACCTTCGAGGATCTGGTGCTCCTTCCATTGGGCCGCCTTACCATCGGCGTTTTCCCAGATGAACAGCCTGTGGACCGCCCGCGAAAGAGGACCGCCGCCTGAGTAGACGTCCGAATCGCCGTCATTGTCGAAGTCCGCTACCGCCAGCGAGTGGAAGTCCTGGTTCGTGTGGTCTGCGGAGATCAGGTGGCATTGCCAGGACTTGGCCTTGTCCTTGTTCTCAAGCCAGAGGATGCGGGCGTCCACGGTGTCCGCCTCCGCCTCGACGATATCGAGGTCCCCGTCTTTGTCGATGTCGCACACCCAGACCTTGATCGCCAGGCCGTAACGATCGGGTCGGTTCCCGCCGGGCGGGGCCAGGTCGGCGTGCTCAGCCCATTGGAGGCCCTTGGCGTCGGTATTCTCAAACCACACGTCGCCCCGGACGACGTCGTTGTCGCCGTCACCATCGAGGTCGCCGATTCCTTTCGGACCGACGCCACCGTGGATGCCCCCGCCGATCTTGTGCACCGTCCACTTGTCGCGTGGGTTGGCGGGGATCTCCTGCCAGACGGTGAGGACTTGGTCCTTCTGATCGCTGATGGCGATCACGTCGAGTCTGCCGTCGCCGTTGATATCTGCCACCACCGCGTCGTGGCAACCGATCGAGCCGACGTCGTATCGCACAAACGGCTCAGTACGTGGCTTTCCGGCATTACGGTACCATGCGGTGCCGGCAGTCTGGTCGATCCAGCCGTCACCGTCAATGTCGAACGCGGTGCCGCCGACATCGGTCCGGGCGCCATCGCCGAGATCGTGTTGAATCCACTCGTCCGCGCCGCGGTACTCGAACCACCAGGTCCTCGTCCGTTCGCCCACGACCCAGTCCAGGTCGCCGTCGTTGTCGATATCGACGAGCGAGGTTTGTCCCATCTCATTGCCCACCTCGGCGATCCGATGGTACTCGAAGCGTGGCATCGCAGCGCGGATTGCGTCGACGGCGACAAGGGCAGCCAGGGCGATGACCATGACGAGAGCACGTGCTTGTATACGGCAGGCGGACATAAGGGCTCCTATCTTCGATTCAGTTCTCAGGTCAGAGGGCGAAGGGGATCCGTCACTTTCCCTCTGGCGTGCCGGCGGCGTCTGCGCTCACGTACGACTCAGCGGACTCGACCGGTCCGCCCCTGTAGCGGGGGTAGTTCGGATACGAACAGAGCGGCAGGCTGCGACCCGCCGCGGTGACGACCAGCGTCCTGGCCGGGGCTTCGTTGCGCTCCACCCAGGCCGTGATCAGGGCTGTGCGGTCGAACCGGTTGGGGATCTGGAACCTGGCAGCGGACTGGCCGTCTCCATTGGTCCCGCAGCTCTGACCGCTCAGACCATGGCCCGCCTGGGGGATGACGTAGAACCGGGCGAACGCGTCCACGGTTTCCCGGCCCATCTTGTCGAGCACGGACTGGAAGTAGTCGAGCTGCGCACCCGGCGACGCGAGCGTGTCGTCGGTCCCGATGGTCACGATCATCTTGCCGCCGCGGCGATGGAATGCAGAGAGATCTGGATTGGTCGAGTCGAGCCATTCGGAGATCTGCTGGCGGCGCGGGTTGAGCGGGCCGCCTTCGACGTAGTCGAGCGGATTGGCCGAGAGGTTCTGCATGAGAAACCCGGTCACGCCGAGAACCCCCAGGTGGGAGTGCATCGGCGCATTGTCGCCCGCCCCCTCCTGCCCGCGAAAACGCCGGTCTGCAATCAGCCCGCTGCCCGCGGGATCGGTGTTCGGCACCCACATGCCGAACGAGCGGACTCCGTTGGCCAGAGGCGTTGCGAATGAGTAGCGGCTGTAGACGAGTTTCAGCGTCTCGATCTGGCCGTCGGTCAGACGCGCATTCGCGGAGGTGTCCGCCGGAGTTCGGGTCCTTGCCGTCCGGGCCGCGCAAGGGCGGCCCAGGGATTCCGTTGGCGATCGCCCTGGGACATGTCGAACAGCGCACGCGCAGCCATGTAGTTGTTGATGACGCCGTCCGCCAGCCCGTCGAGCTTGTCCGCCTGGCGCATGAACTCGGCACGGATGGCGTTGACTTTGGCCGTCGTGACCCAGTTGGCGAGGGGCTTCTCCTGGATCCGGATCAGCTCAGGCGCGAGCATCAGGGTCGAGAAGTTCACGATCGGAACGTCCGCGACAACGCCGTCGTAGTCCGCCGGATATCGCTGCGCGACCGTCAGCGCCTCGCGACCGCCCTGCGAGCCGCCGATGTAGTAGTTGAAGCGTGGCCGCTCACCGTAGACCCGTTCCATGATGACCATCGCGGCGTCATGCGTCTTCTTCATCTGCAGGTAGCCGAGATTGCGGATGGCTTCCTCATTGAGCGCCCAGTCGTCCTGCGCCCCTCGGCCCATCTGATGGCCGGAGTCGCTGCCGTACCGCGCGAAGGTCGCGGTCGCCGAGCCGGGCTGTTCGCCGCGAAGCATCGGGACGACTCCATTCATGCCGCCTCCACCTGCCTGGATCGCCCGCCGACTCCACTGGGCGGGGAGCAGGACGCGGAAGTTGATCGGCCTTCCCTTCGGATACTTGGGCGCGATCGCGCCGTCGACCAGGGCGTAGGCCACGGAATTGGCCGTAGCCTCGAACCAGCGAGGCGGAGACAGGGTCACGCCAGCCACGGGTTCGCCGATGGCGGAGACGGGAACGGAGCTCCCCACCTTCTCTGCCGTGACATCGTCCGCCGTGATCACGCGGTTCCCGGTGACCGGAGGCCGCTTCGTGCCCGGAGCGGGAATCGCCTCAGCGGCACCGGAGCGCAGGGCCTCGGCCGCTTGTGCAGTCACCATCGACGTCAGAATGAGGGCGGCCACCGCCAGGACGGCTGGGTGGATCAGGTGGGCTTTCTCTGCACGCATCCAGAGTCCCCTTTCCTCGATATCATACGTTTACGTAGTTCATGCCGGCAGCCCCTGAGTCCGTGTCACGCAACAGGTCCAGAGGGAGTGTCTCATTGTATCAGGCCGGCCGCGGTCCTGGCAATCTCACGGTTGACGAACTCGTCGGTTAAGAGCCTATCCGAAAGCCTCTTTCTGCTGCGATCGGTTGAAAAGCTCTTGGAGACGGTCAGTTCACGGGCCCCTGGTAACGCGCCGTGGAGTCGCGGCCCGCCCATTTGCACAGCCAGGTGTCGAAGACCACCCCCTTGCCGCTGAGCTGCTGGTCGGGCCTGAACAGGGTGCTCCTCCGCCAGGTCAGGACATCGTCCGCGATCGCCTTCACCTGCGGAGAGGACAGGTTAACGCCCGCCATCTCACCCGGGTCTGCCGCGAGGTCGTAGACGGTCGCCTCGCCCAGCGAGGCCCAGTAGATGTACTTGAGAGAGCCCTTGACGAATCCCGCAGGTCCTTCGTTCGCCCAGCAGGAGAAGTACACCTTTCGGTTCGCAGAGGCGGCATCGAATGCACTACGCCCCTCGAACACGCCGCCCTCCACCTGGAATCCCAGGAGTGCCAGCAGGGTGGGCGTCACGTCGATGGACGAGGTGGGCCACGAGATCCGGGTCCCCGGCACAATCGGCGCAGGCCCCCTGATCACCCATGGCACGTGCAAGGCCTCTTCGAAGCCGATCATGTCGTGCCCGCGCCGGCCGTGCTCGCCGAAGGCCTCGCCGTGGTCGCTGATCGCACACAGGATCGTATCATCGGTCAACCCCAGGCTCGCCAGCTCGTTGTCCAGGGCAGCCAGGAAGGTATCCGTATACGTCACGGTCTGGCGGTAGCGATCCATGGGCTCCCTGGCCACGCTCCCATACCACGAGGGGACGTAGTAGGGATCATGGCTCACCGAGCACACGAGGGTCAGGAGGAAGGGCCTGCGATCCGACTGCAACCATTTCCGCAGCGGCTTGAGCAGGGCGAACTCATCTGCTGCCAGGTAACCGAGATTGGCGTTGGGATCGTTCAGGTTCTCCCTGGCCCAGAAGGTGTCGAAGCCCAGGTTGCGGACGAGGCTGGGGCCGGACTCGAAACACCCCTGTGCGGACTGGAACAGCGCGGTCCTGTAGCCCGCCTGCTTCGACAGAATCGACGCCAGGCTCGCGTACCCCTTGCGGGACGGAATGACCTCCGCGATGTCCTGGGACGCGGAGGGGCACCGCCCCGTCATGAGGGCGAAGAGGGCCTTGCTCGAATGGGTGACTGTAGATCGCGTCTCCGTGAACTCCACGCCCTGCCTGGCCAGCGTCCTGAGGAACGGCGTGGTGTCCTGCTGAGGGTCTGCCAGCGAGGTATGCTGATAGGTGATCCCTTCGAAGATCACGACCACCACGTTGAGCGGCCGGGCAGGCGTCACGCGCGTCAACTGCACCTGATCTGCGGCCGGCAGCTCACGATCGGCCCTGAGGAAGTCCTCCCTGCTCAGGGTCTCGCTGGGAACCACCAGGCTGGTGATCGCCTTGAGCTGGCTGTTATAGTGCAGCTCCGAGGTCCCCGGCTGTGACGGGGTCCGCCGGATCATCGCCCCGCGGGCCGGCACCCCGATGACCACCAGGAGAGCCGTGGCCGCGATCCTGACCAGGAAGGGCAGTGTGCGATACTTGGGCAGGGACGGCCGCGCCAGGGCCAGGCCCACGAAACCGATGATCAGGATGCTGGGCAGCACGATGGCTGCGCCGTCCACGGGGTTCTCGATCATGTTGACCCCCACGAGGACGCCGACGTTCAACGGGTCGTTGATCAGGGGCAGGATGGCCTGTGGAAAGACCTGCGTGCCAGTGCGAATCAGCCATGCCGCATTGATCACGGACCACGCGCAGGCCACCGCGGCGGCGACCGTAGCCAGGCGGACCACACCACGGCGAGGCCACAGGAAGCAGGCGACGGCCAGGATCGCCTCGAGGCCCGCGAGCGCGGCCATGTCAGCCATGATCCAACTGAGGTATTGGCCGGTCACGCCGTATCGCCAGGAATGGTAGAACTTCGCGGCCAGGGTGACCGCCAGGGCCCCGGCCATCAGGACGCTGAAGGCCCGTGACATCAAGACCCGCAACACGCGAGGCCAGCAGTCCCGGGCTCCGCCGGGCGATTCAGTCCTTGAACACATGTCCTGCATGACGGGCAGGATAGCAGAATTCCAGCGGTGCGACAAGCCAGGAACGCGCAAAGCACTTTGCGCACAGGGCTAGCCCGCATTCCTCACAAGGCTTCGGGCGATCGAAGCGAAGGTGAGGCTGTGGGCTAGGCCGTGGGGTGGACCCAGGGCGCACGGTAGGGACGGGCCAGCAGCCGGTTGGCCTCCTCGTCGCCGGCCACCCGGCCTTCGTCCGCGTCCCACGTCAGGCTCCGCCCCAATTGCAGCGAGAGGTTGGCCAGGACGCACATGGCCGTGGAGATGCAGCCCTCGCTGATGTCGGCCCGGGCGGCCGCGGCGCCTCGCTGCACTCCAGCAGGTCCTTCATGTGCTCGCGGATCGCCGGCGCGACGTGGTACTCGATCCCTTTCTCGGTCTTGTCCTCCGGGAACTTGTCGCTGTCCACCGGGTACTTGGCGTCGGCGTCGTTCCACTCGCGGTGGATCGGCTGGCCGCCGTCCAGCGGGGTGAAGTCGAAGCCGTACACGCTGGCCTTGAGCGTGGCCTTCTCGCCGTAGAATGTCGCGCCCCACCAGTACTTCGGGTCGGGCTTGTCGCCCCAGTGGCGATGCTGCCAGGTCATCTGCAGGTCGCCGTAGTCGAACGTGGCCGTCTGCATGTCGGAGATGTTCGGCTTGCCTTCCTTGTGGAAGTAGTTGCCGCCGGTCGAACTGATCCGCTTGGGCCAGCCCAGGTCCAGCATCCAGCGGGCCATGTCGATCATGTGGATGCCCATGTCGCCGATCGTGCCGTTGCCGTATTCCATGTAGTTCCGCCAGCCGCGGGGGTGGATGCCCTTGTTGAACGGCCGCATCGGCGCCGGGCCCGGTCCACATCTCGTAGTCGAGGGTCTCCGGCGGCGGCTCGTCGGGCGGGTTGCTGATGCCGCGCCGCCCGTAGCAGTAGGTCTCCACCAGCCCGATCCGGCCCAAGCGGCCTTCCTGGATCAGCTCGCGGGCCTCGATCAGGTGCGGCGTGCTGCGCCGCTGCGTGCCCACCTGCACCACCCGCTGGTGACTTGCGGGCCGCCGCCACCATCGCCTGGCATTCGACCACGTCCACGCCGATCGGTTTCTGCACGTAGACGTCGGCCCCGGCCTGCACCGCCGCGATCATCGGCAGGGCGTGCCAATGGTCCGGCGTGGCGATCAGCACGATGTCCAGGTCCTTCTCCTTGAGCATCTCGCGGTAGTCGCTGTAGGTCCGCGGCGTCTTCTTCGAGAGCTGCGGCGCGGCCACGATCTCGGCCGCCTCGGCCAGCAACTGGCGTGTCCACGTCGCACAGCGAGACCACCTCGACCGGCGCGACCTGGATCAGGCGCAGCAGGTCCACCTTGCCGTACCACCCGGTTCCGATCAGCCCGACCCGTTTCTTCTGATCCGCCACCTCAGCCCCGAAACTCGGCAGCCTCGTCAGTGCGAACGCGGCCAACCCCGCGCCGCCAGCCCGCAGGAAGTCTCTGCGATTCATGGATTGCCCTTTCTGTCTTGTAAGGTCCTGTTGCGTCACGTACAGGGACGGTATGATAACACGATTCGGGCCCTGTCAGCCAGTGAGTGGGGCCGCGGAATCCGCTGAGTGCAGCCCGGCGGCGGACCGGTCCAGGTGGAATCAAGGACTCCGGGCAGCAGAGCTGGAGAACGGACGATGTGCGCAAGGCAGTACACCCTCAGTGTGGCGGCAGTTCTGGTCCTCAGTCCTGTTTGGGCCGCGGCCGGCCAGGCCAAGACCCAGACGATGTCCCTCCAGACGCTCCAGGACAAGATCAAGGGCGGCTGGGCCGGCCAGATGATCGGCGTGTCCTACGGTGCACCCACCGAGTTCCACGTGATGGGAAAGATCAACGAGGAGCCCCTGGCCTGGTCGCCGAATCGCGTGGAGAACGCCATCCACCAGGATGACCTCTACGTCGAGATGACGTTCGCCAAGGTCATGGACACGGCAGGCCTCAACGCCACCAGCGCCCAGTACGGCGAGATGTTCAGGGACTCGAAATACGGGCTCTGGCATGCCAATGCAGGGGCACGGCGGGTCCTCAATCAAGGCATCCAGGCGCCCTCTCCGGCCATCCGAGATACAACGTCCACGCCGATGACATCGACTTCCAGATCGAGGCGGACTTCATCGGACTGATGTGCCCGGCCATGCCCCGCGTCTCCAACGAGATCTGCGATCGCGTGGGCCGGGTGATGAACTACGGGGATGGCCTGTATGGCGGCATGTTCGTCTGCGGCATGTATGCAGCGGCCTACTTGGAGACCGACTGCCGGCGGATCGTCGAGGCGGGCCTGGCCTGCATCCCGGCCAAGAGCCAGTACGGCCTGCTCATCGCGGACCTCCTCGATGCAGCCGGCCGCAATCCCGACGACTGGCGCAAGGTCTGGCAGGCGATCGAGGACAGATGGGACAAGGACGACCCCTGCCCGGATGGCGCGCTCGCCCCTTTCAACATCGACGCCAAGCTCAACGGCGCCTACATCGCCCTGGGCCTGCTCTTCGGCGGGGGCGACTTCCAGAAGACGATGGAGATCGCCACCCGGTGCGGCCAGGACTCCGACTGCAATCCCTCCAGCGCTGCGGGTGTGCTCGGCGTCATGCTCGGGTACAGCCGCATCCCTGACGAATTCAAGTCCGGCATCGGCCGCCTGGCGGACGTGAAGTTCGAATACACCGACTACTCGTTCAACTCGATCTGCGACTCGACCCTGAAGCGCGCCCTTGCGGTCATCCGCAAGAATGGCGGCAAGGTCACGGACACCGAGGTCGTCATCCCCTGCCAGACGCCGAAACCGCCGAAGCTCGAACAATGGAACCCGGGCATCCCCGCAAGGCGGGTCAGTGCAGGCGATTCAGCCTGGACCTGGGGCCAAGGCTGGACCCTGGACAAGGAGACCAGGGTCTCCAAGGCGGCAGGGAGCGAGGCCACCCTGCGGTTCAACGGCGTGGCCGTGGCCGTGATGGGCCGTCTCAACCAGGAAGGCGGCCACGCCACCGTGACCCTCGACGGCAAGAAGGTGAACCCCTTGCTCGACGCCTACATCGTCCGGAACACGCACGACGACACCCTCTGGCACACCTATGGACTCAAGCCTGGAGACCACACGCTCAAGATCGTGACGCTCGGGACCGCAGACTCCCGCTCCACCGGCCACACCGTGGGAATCGACGGCGCCGTCATCTACCGCCAACCGTAGCCATTCCGCGCTTTGGGAGAGAACTGAAGGAGTTTCTTGCCGCGAATGGCGCGAATGCACGCGAATGGCTGAGGTCCCAATGGGCCTCTTTCTTGATGAGTAAGGATGTCCCGCCCACAGAGCAAGCCGCATGATCAAGGCCGAGGAAAGGGATGCGTTCCAGGCTTGCCTGGATAAGCAGCTCCTTCCGAGGCCGCCCTCGGCGACACAGTCGCCGAGGCACGGCGAAGCCGTGGATCAGGCGGCGGACCTACGACCCCACACTGACACCCACGGCCCCGCGTCAGCATTCGCGGCCATTCGCGTCATTCGCGGCAAAAGAGGCTCCTTCTCTTCTCAAGTCCTGGCCCTGGACTGACCGGCGGTCACCAGACACGGAAGGTCTGGGGGCCTTTGCCGAGATGCTCGAAGGGGCCGGGCGTGGGATGGGAGTCGCTTCGGCGTTTGCCCAGGTAGTCGGTATCCAGCCGGAGGGGCGAGTCATCCGGGTTGACGTAAGACAGTCCCGAGATCGTGGCCTTGCCGAGCTGCTCCGTGGTCACGACGGGGACGGAGGGTCGGTCAGCGGGCAGAGGGAGGGTGATCCGCAGGTCCTCGTGGTCCGCCTTCTGGATCAGTTGGATCGCAGGGTCGCGGTCGGTCAACATGAGCGGCCGTTCCTCGCCGCGGTACGGCCGGGCGCCGAGGCAGTAGACGTTCCCCGCAGTCTGGAGGGGCAGCGGACGTCCGTCGTAGACCGAGAGACCCGAGCCCACGAAGCAGTTGAGGGTGAACCTGTGGTCGCCGCCCTGAACGCTGGCCAATCCTGCGATCTCGGTGCTGTGGCTGGGGTGATAGGGCGTCTGGCGGTTGGGCTCAGGCTGGCTGATGATCCTGCCGCAGAAGAGATTGTGACAGAACGCGCCGCCCTCCGAGACATCGAGCAGGCTGTTGCCGGAGAGGAAGAGGTTGTTGTCCACCAGGAAGGGGCCGTGGTTGACCTCCAGGAAGAGGTCGCGGTCTTCGTTGTCATGGAAGAGGTTGCCCGTGACCCTCGTGCCCTGGGCCATCCAGTCCAGCCAGAGCCCCTGGCAGCAATGGTAGATGTGGTTGTGGCGGATCGTGCTGTCGATGGCCGCGTGGAACTTGATCCCTGCCATCTCCGCGCCGCCGAAGAGGCGGCGGATGTGGATGTCGTGGATCGTGTTACAGGTCACGGTGCTGAAGGCAGCGCCCAGGCTGCCGACGATGCCGGCCTGCTCGCAGTGCGTGATCGTGTTGTTGCGGACGACGTGGTGGCCGATGTTCTCCCTCGTCCAGGGGATGCCGAAGGCGTGGGCCCGCTCGACCGTCTTGACGTAGCCCTCCGCGGTGTTGGCAGAGGTGTTGTCAAAGGCATCGCCGTGTTTGCCGAGGCTGATCCCACAGCACGTTGAGTAGGAGATGACGTTGTCCTCGATGATCCATCCCTTGCTCCAGTGGGTGCCGATCAGTCCCACCTGCTCTGCGGTGGGCGGCGCCCAGGGCGTGGCTGCGCACCGCATCGTGAAGCCCCGGACTGTGATGAAGTTCCTGCCCGGCTGGTCTGGATAGAACACGGTGCGCCGGACGTTGACCTCGACCCTCCGCTTGTTGGGGTCCAGCCGGCTGAACTGGGCCCACACCGTCGTGCCATCCTTGTCCACCACTGCAAACCAGAGCAGCGGGTTCAGACCTCGCCCCTTTGCCGGATCGGGCCTGTGGTCCTTGAAAGGTGCGAGGACCTCGTCGAGGCGGGTTGCCTCGGTCAGCCAGTCGCCGTCGAGGTAGACCGCGGCCGTGTGGTGTTGGCGGCCCCGGGGATCAAACCAGTCGCCGTGGATCAGGTCTGCAAAGGGATTGAATCCACCAAAGAACGAGTTCGGCAGCGTGACCTTCCAGACGCCCTCCTGCACCTGGACCCATCCCTTGACGACCTCCGAGCCCGTGATCTCCACCTTCTCACGCGGCGCAGCCTGGTAGACGATCCGCCGCGAGTCCGAATCGCCGCCGCGCGGCGGATTGACCCGCTCGCGGTAGGTGCCCTCGTGCACCGTGATGACGTCGCCCGGCTGGCTGAGATCCGCGGCGCGCTGGATCGTGCGCAGCGGCGCCCTCCGCGTGCCGGGGTTGGCGTCGTCACCGTGGACGGCCACGTGGAACTCTGTGGCCTGCGCAGCCAGCGAAAGAAACAGGGGGGCGGCAAGGACGGCGATCCACGCCGGCACGACCTGCCGGCCCATTGCAGGAGGCCGGTGTTGGGTAATTCTCTGCTTCTTCATCTTGTTCTCCTGAAGGGTTCGCGAGTACAATGCTCGGCGTGCATTGTACTCCGGTCAAGACGCACCGCTCAAGATCGACGGCGCCGCGTTGATCCTTGTGGGTCGCAAGGGCGCTGGCTTCCGCCTGTTCTTGCTATCAGAAGATAACACCAGGTAATGGGATGACAAGACTGGATGTTCTCAATCCTGCGATGGCTGGCGTCAAGGACCTCAGCCTCCGTGTAAGCGGGCTGCTGCGACCGCCCCGTGGCGCTCCGTACCCTCCGGAGGACCCCTGCATTCGCCAACGGCGGGAGGAGATCAACGGCCTGTTGGGCGGGTATCCGAGAAACCACAGCTACAGGGTCAGCGAGGCGCGTCTGATCCCCTCTTGGAGGCTCTATCAGAGGCTGAGGGCCATACGCAAGGCCTATCCACAGCCGCTGGAGAGCTTCCTCGACATCGGCTGCTGCCGGGGCTTCTACGTGCTGGAGGCGTCTCAGCGACCGACGTGCAGGATGTCCGCGGGCATCGACGTCCATCCGCCCTTCGTCTCTACCGCAGAGGACGTCAGGCAGCATCTCCGCGTCCAGAACGCTGCCTTTCACCTTGCCGCACTGCAGGACGTCGCGGAGCATCCGGAGGCCTACGGCGGGCCCTTCCAGACGGTCCTTCTGGTCGGCACCTATCACTACCTCTTCTGGGGCAGCGAGTTCTGCGCGACGGGCTGTCATAGTCACAGGGAGATCCTGCGACGCGTGGCGCGTCTCTGCACCGACCGCTGCATCCTGTCTGCGCGTCTGGAGCTCAATCAGTTGCCCGCAGGGGTCAGGGAACTCGCTGAGCGCCACCCTGACAGAATCGACTACACGACGAAGGAGTTCCTGAGCATCGCCCAGGAGTTCTTCCGTGTGGAAAGAAGGGGTTCTCTCGGCATCTATCCCTTGTTCGTGCTGCACAGGAAGAACAACAGTGAATAGCGAGCGACTATGGCAAGCTGGAATCTTCTCCTAAAGAAACGACGAGTCGCCACGGGGCTCTTCGCCATAGTCTTGGGTGCGTTGATTGTGTTCTCCAGCAGCCGCTGGGAGGAATACTACGTGGTGGGCCACCTGCTGTTCCTGGCGGGCCTGGCCCTGGTGGCCGTGGCCACGATGGGCCGCGTATGGTGTGCATTGTATATCTCCGGCTACAAGAACAGTTGCCTGATCACGGTGGGCCCCTATTCCCTCTGCCGTAATCCCCTGTACTTCTTCAGTCTGATGGGCGCGATCGGCCTCGGCCTGTCCACCAAGACCCTGACCATTCCCGCAATCCTGGCGGCCTCCTTCATGGCGTACTATCCCTCCGTGATCCGGGCCGAAGAGGAAGACCTGCGAGCCAGTCACGGCAGCGACTTCGACGCCTACGCAAGAAACACCCCGAGGTTCTTCCCGTCGCTGGCCCGATTTAGCGAGCCCGAGGAGTACACCATAAGGCTTGGCGCCCTCCGGCGAAGCGCCGGCGATTCCATGCTTTTCATCTGGATCGTCGGGCTTCTGGAGATGGTGGGGGCCCTGCACGAGCACCACGTCATCCCTAGCTTGTTCCGGCTGTACTAGCTATCGCGTGGCAAATGGAAGGACCATGGCCCCCAACAGGGTCACGGCCAGGCCGACCAAAGAGATCACCGTGGTGACCACGGACCATGACCTGAGCGTCTCTCTCTCGGTCAAGCCTGCCAGCTTGCTCACCACCCAGAAACCGCTGTCGTTCATCCAGGAGAAGGTAATGGACCCGAAGCCGATGGCCAGGAAGACGTAGATCGGGTGACACGCCAGGACCGAGCTCCCCTCGGTCCCCTGGGGATAGAGGATCGGGACCATCATGGCCGAGGTCGTCAGCATCGCGACCGTGGCAGAGCCCTGGGCCACGCGGATCACGGCAGACACGAGCCACGCGAGCAGCACGAAGTTGACCTCATGGCCTGCTGCGGCGGCCTTGACTGCGTCACCGACCCCGGCGTTCTTGAGCATCAGTCCAAAGGCCCCCCCTGCACTGGTGATCAGGATGATCATGCCTGCGGTCTCCAGGGATGGCCCGATCAGGGAGCAGATCCGGGAAACCGAGTATCCCTTGTGCCGGGCCAACACGACCATGGCCACGGCTGCGCCGACGATCAAGGCCACATTGCGGTTGCCCATGAACTCCACACACGGATACAGGACAGGGAACCGGTCCTTGCCTCCGAACGCACCCATGAACGAGGCAGCCGCGATCAACCCGATGGGCAGCAGCACAGGTAGGATCGACTCGAGAAACCGCGGCAGGGCCTTCTCATCGCGGTTCAGGACCTGCTCGATCTCCGCGGGTGCAACGCCGGCCATCTCAGTCACGGCCACGGGCATCCGCCGGTTGATCCAGTGAGAGACCATCCAGGCGGCCAGGGCAGGGATCGCGCCGGCTGCAAGGCCCACGCCGATGGTCAGTCCGAGATCGAGCCTGAGGGTCTGCGCCATGGTCAGGGGGCCTGGGTGTGGGGCGACCAGGACGTGCGTCGCTGCGCCCGAACAGCAGATGGCCATGAGGAACAGCAGATAGTCCTTTCGCAGGCGGATGGACAAGGCCTGTGCGATAGGCAGCAGGAGCATGAAGAAGGTGTCGAAGAAGATGGGAATGGAAAGGATGTAGCTGCTCAGGAAGAGGGCCAGACCCACGTGCCTCTCCCCAAAGACCGCGAGGAACCTGCGGACCACCTTGTCGGCCGCGCCGCTCTCCATCAGGCACACGCCGATGACCGAGGCCAGGGCGATCACCACGCCAATCTTCCCAGCAGTCGAGCCGAACTCGGCTGCGGTCAGCTCCACGGCCTGAACCGCGTGGCTCTTGTCCGGCTCTCCAGGCAAGGGCCCGGCCAGCAGCCCCGTGACCATGGCGGCCAGGATCAGCGCCAGGAAGGGGTGCAGGCGCACGGCAGTGATCAGGAAGACGACAAGTCCGACGCTGAGCAGCAGGACAACCAGAGGCCAATAGGTCATGACGGTCCATCCGCCGGAAACTTCTGTGCAGCCAGCCGCAGACGAGCGACTGACGCCAGACACCGCGACGGAGTCTACCCTCAGCCGGATAGCGGGTCAATCCCACAATCAGAGTCTTGTTCGAGTCGTGGCATCGCCGTACGCGGCGCTGGCAGGCCGGTGAGAAGTGGGATCGAGGTCCTTGATTGCCTCAGTCCAGCCGCTATACTGAGGCGGCAGAGGGCAGGACGGCAGCGGGCTATAGGTTTTTGGATTGGGGCGTCCCGCATGGGTATCGTGTCAGCCAAACAGATGTTGGTCAGAGCCACGCAAGGCCGGTACGCCGTGGGCGCGTTCAATGTCACCAGCGTGGTCCAGATGAAGGCGGTCATCGAGGCTGCAGAGGCCCGCAAGGCGCCCCTGATCCTCCAGACCTCGGTCGCACCGGTCCGGTTCCTGGGAGTCAAGGTGTGGGCCGCCACCTGCCGGGTCCTCGCAGAGGCTGCCTCCATTCCCATCTGCCTGCACCTGGACCACTGCACCGACGCGGCCCTGTGCAAGGCGGCTGCAGACGCCGGATACACCAACATCATGATCGATGCCTCCAAGGAGGACTTCGAGACCAACATCCGCATCACGAAGGACGTGGCCGACTATTGCCACCGCCTCGGTGACGTCACGGTCGAGGGCGAGCTGGGTACGGTCTGCGGCGTGGAGGATCAGATCAAGGTCACCGAGGACGAGGCAGCCCTGTGCGATCCCGACAAAGCGGAGGAGTTCGTCCGCAGGACGGGCATCGATCTGTTTGCCCCTGCCATTGGCACTGCACACGGGGTGTACCGGACGAAGAACCCCAAGCTCCACTTCGATCTGCTGCAGAAGGTCTTCGAGATCCTGAACGCCGACCGGCCGACCGTTCCATTGGTCATCCATGGCGGCACAGGCCTGCAGGACGACGTGGTCAGGAAGCTGGTGGCATTCGGCGGCTGCAAATTCAACGTCTCGACTGAGCTGAAGCACACCCTGATCAACGCCACCTATGAGTACGTGAGCGGCCATCGCGACGAGTACAATCCAGGCCGGATTGACGCTGCCGTGTGCCAGGCGACGTTCCAGGCGGTCAGCCGATGGATCGACGTGCTGGGCTGCGCCGGAAAGGCAGGGTGAGTATGCCCGAGATCAAGGCCCTCTTCTTTGACCAGGACGGCGTGATCGTCGACACGGAGCGGGACGGCCATCGGGTGGCCTTCAACCGCGCCTTCGAGAGCCTCGGCCTCGACGTCTGCTGGAACGCCGACCAATACCACCGACTGCTGCAGATCGGCGGCGGCAAGGAGCGTCTCCGCCACCACCTGCGGACCGAGGGCTTCGGCAAGGCAGTCCCGCCGGGGGAGGAAGACAGCCTGATCAGCAGGCTCCACCAGCGCAAGACCGACCTCTTCATCGAGATGATCCGGCAGAGGCAGTTGCCGCTCCGGCCAGGCGTGCACCGGCTCATGCACGAGGCCCTGGAACGCAGGCTGGTGCTGGGGGTGTGCACGACCTCCGACACCCGGGCGGCCCAGGCGATCGCAGGATCCCTGCTGCGGGACATCCCTTTCGATCTGGTGTTGGCGGGTGACGTGGTCGGGCGCAAGAAGCCTGATCCCGAGATCTACCTGCTGGCCCTGGCCAAGACCGGTCTGCAGCCGGAGCAATGCATCGTCATTGAGGATTCGAGCAATGGGGTCAGGGCTGCCAAGGCTGCAGGGATGAACGTCGTGGCCACCGTGAACGACTACACCCGACAGGAGGATCTGGGCCTTGCCGACGTCGTCATATCCTGTCTGGGCGATGCAGACGGCGAGCTCGCAGAGCTGATCGCCAGCACCAGGTCGTGGCGGATCAACGCGGGGGTCGTCCGGCTGTCCGATCTGATGGAGTACTTTCGCTGAGATGGCCCCCTGAGGGCAACCCCATGAAGACAAGCCACAGAGAGAAACTCAAGGGTCTCTTCGCTCCCCTGGCCACGCCGTTTGCAGCCGATGAGGGCCTGGACCTCTCAGCCCTGGGCCACAACCTGGCCCTCTACCGCAAGACGCCCCTCCAGGGAGTCCTGGCCCTCGGCTCCAACGGAGAGAACAAGAGCCTCAGCGAGGAAGAGAGGGTCGCGGTCGTCGATGCAGTCCTGGCAGGCCGCGGGCCGGGCCAGGTCGTGATGGTTGGCGTCATGTATGAATCCCAGCACCTGGCAGAGCAGTTCCTGGGCCGGATCGCCCGCAGCGGCGTCGACTTCGGCCTGGTGCAGAGTCCCTCGTATTTCAAGAAGATGCTGACCGATGAATGCCTCTACCACTACTTCTCGACCTTGGCAGACCGCTCAGCCATCCCCCTGCTGCTCTACCAGTGTCCGGGCTTCAATGGGATGACCCTCTCGTTTGAGCTGATCCAGCGGTTGTCACGACATCCGAATATCGTCGGGATCAAGGACAGCACGTCGGGCTGCGATCTCAAACTCATGGAGCTAGACGGTGACGACTTCTCCGTGACGGTCGGCTCGATCGGCAAGCTCCGTGACTTTGTGGCCAAGGGATGCATCGGCGGGACCGTCTCCCTGGCCGACTACTGCCCCCACCTGGCAGTGGAGCTTCACAGGGCCCTCATGGCCGGTGGCGCGGGCGCAGAGGCCCTGAACCTCCGGGTCACTGAAGCGAACAAACGCATCGCAGGCCAGTTCGGCGTGGCAGGCGTCAAGGCCGCGATGGACCTGCTGGGATTCAGGGGCGGGATTCCGAGAAGGCCGCTGGTCGCCGTCCAGCCGGAACAGGTCCATTCGGTCAGGACCGCCTTGAGGGACGTGGGGGCCTTGGACTCGTGACGGACATCCTATCCATCGACGTCGGCACCACCACGTTCAAGATGGGCGTCTTCAGCCCGGGGCTCGAGCTCAAGGCCCTCACCACCCGGGACTATGAGGTCCACCTCTATGACCAGGGCAAGGCGGACATCGATCCGCAGAAGTGGTGGGACGCCCTGCGGTCGTGCTGCCAGGAGCTGAGGCCGCACCTGGCGGAGGTCGGTATCCTCTCGCTCTCCGTGACCACGCCGGGACTGACGCCGATGGCTGCAGACGGGACCAGCCTGGGGCCCGCGATCCTGTTCTTTGACCGAAGGTCACAGGCGCAGGCCCAGGAGATCCGCAGCCGGGTGGGCCAGGAGACGTTCCTCGCCAGGGCGTGCAACCTGCCGGTCTCAGGCGGATCGTCGCTGTGCTCGATCCTGTGGCTCCGCGACCATCAGCCGGAGGTCTGGCGTCAGGCCGCCAAGTTCGGCCACACCAACACCTACATGGTCAAGAGGCTCACGGGCCAGTGGGTGATCGATCCCTCGACCACGTCCATCACGGGCCTCTACGACACGTGCGGCAACAGGCTCTCGTGGATCGACGAGGTCCTGGCCCAGTCGGGGATCGACGCAGAGAGGCTGCCGACCCTGATGCCCAGCCACGCGGCTGCAGGCACTCTCCTGCCGGAGATCGCTCGCGAGCTGGGTCTGCCGCCCAAGACCACGGTCCTGTGCGGCGGCAACGATGCCGTGCTGGCCGCGCTCTCGGCCGGGCTCACCCAGCCGGGCCAGGTCATCGACATCATCGGCACCTGCGAGATCGTGGCGGTCTGTCTGGACCGGCCGGTCGGATCGGCCCAGTACAACATCCGTTGTCACGTCCTACCCCACCGATGGTTGACGTTCTTTGTCCTGAACACAGGCGGCAAGGCGCTGGAGTGGTTCCATTCCGTGTTCTGCCGTGACCTGTCCAGGGACGAGTTCTACCAGGAGTTCATCCCTCAGACGATCCAAGATTATCTCGCGCAGGAGGATCCCCAGGAAGAGGCGATCCCGGAGTATGTGCCCTATCTGCAGGGCTCCCGCTACAGCCTGGAGAACCTGAAGGCGGCCTTCACGAACCTGACCCTGGAGACGGACCGCCAGCGGATGCTGCTCGGTCTGCTCCGCGGCAATCTCCGCTACGTGACCAGCCACCTGAAGGAGGTCTCGCAGTTCATGGAGTTGAGGCAGCCGATCATCACGACCGGCGGAGGGGCCAGGATCCGGGGGATGGATCTGCTAAGGAAACGCTGGATGGCCGCATCGGAGTATCGTTACCAGGACGAGTCCTCTCTGCTCGGCGCCGCCATGCTGGCCCAGATGTACAAGGACCGGTTATGAAGAAGCTCTCCCAGGTTGCACTCGACATCCTTCAACCCCCGCAAGAAGATCTCGTACCCATCCAGACCCGGGCGCCGGCGCGGGCGGGAGACTGCCGATGACCGCGGAGTTCCTGCGAGACTCGCCCTGCGGCGACGTCTTCGGCTGGATGGAGAACGTGGGCCAGGGGTGGGATCCTGCCGACTTTGGAAAGAAGCAGTATCTGATCCTGAGCATGAACGGTGGGATCCGCGCCAAGGACGGCACGCCCATCGCCCTGGCGTACAGCACGGGCCAGTACGAGCCCGTCCTGCTGGCAGAGGAGGCGGCCCTGGAGGTCAGGCGGCTCGGCGCCATCCCGTTTGCCTCGTTTGTCACAGAACACTGCGACGGACGCATGCAGAGCACGCCCGGGATGATGGACAGCCTCGCCTATCGCAACGACGCGGCCATCGTCCTGCGACGGCTCATCCGCTGTCTGCCCGGCAGGCAAGGCGTGCTGGGAGTCGCCAATTGCGACAAGGGACTTCCGGCCATGATGATGGCCTTTGCCGCGATGAAGGACCTGGCCTCCGTGATCGTCCCCGGCGGCGTGACCTTGCCTCCCGTCTCGGGCGAGGACGCCGGAAAGGTCCAGAGCCTGCCTGCGCGATTCGCCAGGGGCGAGGTCACCCTGGAATATGCCCAGGAGGTGGCGTGCACGGCCTGCGCGTCGGCCGGAGGGTCGTGTCAATTCCTCGGGACCGCCTCCACCTCGCAGGTGGTGGCTGAGGCGCTCGGGCTCAGTGTGCTGCATTCCGCCCTGGCCCCTTCGGGCCAGGCGCTCTGGCTCACGCTGGCGCGTTCGTCGGTCCGGGCACTCCTGGCCCTGGAGCAGCGAGGGATCACGATCCAGGATGTGCTGACCGAGGGCGCGATCCGCAACGCGATGGCCGTCCATGCGGCGTTCGGCGGATCGATGAATCTCCTGCTCCATCTGCCGGCCATCGCGCATGCGGCGGGCCTGAGGCGGCCCACGGTCGATGACTGGACGGCCGTCAACCGCAAGGTGCCCAGGCTGGTGGACGTGCTGCCCAATGGACCTAGGAATCACCCCACGGTCCAGGTCTACCTGGCAGGCGGCGTCCCCGAGGTGATGCTCCGTCTCCGGGAACTCGATGTGCTGGACCTGGACGTGCTCACCGTGACGGGCGACCGCCTCGGCAGCCTTCTTGAACAGTGGCAGCAGTCGCAGCGGAGGACCCAGCTCCGCGACCTTCTCCAGCAACAGGACGGGGTCGATCCTGAGGACGTGATCCTGAGCGCCAGCCGCGCCCGCAAGGCGGGCCTGACCGGGACCGTGACCTTCCCCAGGGGCAACATCGCTCCCCAGGGCTCGGTCATCAAGAGTACGGCCATTGACCCCAGCGTGGTGGATGCGGACGGCGTGTACAGAAAGCGGGGACCTGCCAAGGTCTTTGTGCGGGAGACTGACGTCCTGGAGGCCATCAAGTCCGGCACGATCCAGCCGTCAGACGTGATCCTCTTGATCTGCGATGGCCCCCTGGGAAGCGGCATGGAGGAGGTCTACGAGGTGACCGCATCGCTGAAGCACCTGGCCTGGGGAAAACACGTGGCCCTGATCACGGACGCCCGGTTCAGCGGGGTCAGCACAGGCGCCTGCATCGGCCACGTCGGGCCTGAGGCCCTGGCAGGCGGGCCCATCGGCAAGGTCCTGGATGGCGACCTCATCGAGATCGTCATCGATCGCGGCCAACTGACGGGCCAGGTCAATCTGATCGGCCAGGCAGGGGATCCGCCCGAGATCTGGAGCATGGAGCGGGGAAATCAACTGCTCGCCAGCCGTCCACTCCGTCCGGACTTGGCTGCGCTCCCCGGCCTTCCCGACGATACGCGGTTGTGGGCCCTGCTCCAGGAGGCCTGCGGTGGTACGTGGGGAGGCTGCGTCTACGACGTCGACACGCTGGCGGCAATACTGGCCGCGGGCAGGAAGGCCATAGGTGAGTAACGCCGAGTCGGCAAATCCTTCCTATTTTGACACGTGTATGGTATAAGAAAGGGGTTGGGTCGTGCTGGCCTCGGACGCAGTGGTTGGATGTGGCCACCCTCCGTGGACCCGTGTCTGGGGCTGTGGTGTATTGGGTTCTTGTTGAGGAGTGGTATCATGTCGAAACGAGGTATCTCGTGGCTGTCCGGAACGATCATCCTGGGGCTGGCGTGCAGTGCCTGGAGTCTGGGGCTTGGCGACTTCGAGAACAACCTGGACGGATGGCGAGCTGAGAGCGCCACCACGGCCTTCAGCACAACGGGCGCCACGCTCGGCCAGAACAGCCTGAAGGTCACCGCTGCCACGGGCTGGGTCAATGCCATCTCCTATGACCTGCTGTCCCGCAACCAGGGCGAGGACTTCAGAAACAACAAGCTCCTCCTGGTCGACGTGACCCGCCTGGGGTCCGAGTGGTCCAGCACGGCGGGCGGCTATAGCCAGCTCTTCTGGGTCGTCAACGCAGGCGGCGACGGGTGGAGCCTCTGGGACATGTGCGCAGAGACGTGCAACTGGTCTCCTGCGGACGGGGACCAGCCCAAGACCTTCGTGATCGACTACACCAGCGGCCTGTCCAAGATCCAGTGGAACTCGGTGTGGTGGCTCCAGATCTTCGTCTGCTCGAACTGGGGCGGATACTCGCCGGGCGGCACGTTCTACATCGACAACGTGCGGATGGTCCGTGAGCTCCTTCCCTCCACGGCCACCAATCCGGCGCCGGGCTCGGGCCAGACGGATGTGCCACGTGACACGGTGCTCAGTTGGAAGCCGGGGATCTACGCCAAGATCCATGACGTGTACTTCGGGACCTCCGCGGCGGACGTCCGGGCAGCGGACGCGAACACCCCCCTTGGCGTGCTGGTCTCCCAGGGGCAGACGGGCCTGACCTATGACCCCGGTCTGCTGGGGTGGGGCCAGACCTACGCCTGGCGGATCGACGAGGTCAATGCGCCAGAGACCCCGGGCCTGCACAAGGGCGACATCTGGAGCTTCACCGTCGAGCCCTATGCCTACCCGATCACGCCCACCAAGGCCACCGCGTCCAGCATGATGGCGGCCACCATGGGACCCGAGAAGACCATCGACAGGTCCGGGCTCGATGCACAGGATCAGCACGGGGTCTCGGCCAGCACCATGTGGACCAGCAAGAAGGGCGTGACGCCCATCTGGATCCAGTACGAGTTCGATGACACCTACAAGCTCTATCAGATGTGGGTCTGGAACGCCAACCAGGCCACCGAGCAGATCATCGGATTCGGGGCCAAGGACGTGAAGATCGAGACCTCGACGGACGGGACCACCTGGACGGAGGTGGCCGGGGTGCCCCAGTTCAGCCAGGGGACCGGCGAGGCGAACTACACCCACAACACCACGGTCGCTCTGGACGGCGTGCTCGCCAAGTACGTCAAGCTGACCATCGCGACCAACTGGGCGGACAGCACCAAGCAGGCCTCCCTCAGCGAGGTTCGGTTCTTCCACCTCCCGGTCCGCGCCAGGGGACCCCAGCCTGTTTCAGGGGCCACGGACGTGGCTCTGAACGGGACGCTCAACTGGCGGCCCGGCCGTGAGGCGGTCCGGCATCAGGTCTTTGTCAGCTCCGATGCCAGCGCAGTGGCCAAGGGTACAGCCCCTGCCAGCACGGCCTCCACGCACAGCCTGGACCTCGCTCCCCTAGGCCTGGACTACAACAAGACCTATACCTGGAAGGTCAACGAGGTCAACGACGCGGCGGTCCCCGCCTCCTGGGAAGGACCTCTGTGGACCTTCACGACCATGGCGTATTCGGCGGTCGACGACTTCGAGGCCTATGACGACACCTGCAACCGGATCTTCTTCAACTGGGTGGACGGGTTCGGCCACTCGGGCTCCACGGACTGCGGCGTGGCACCCTCTTCAGGCAACGGCACCGGCTCGACGGTCGGGTATATCGCGCCCCCCTTTGCCGAGGGGACCATCGTCCATTCGGGCAGGCAATCCATGCCCGTGGGGTTTGACAACACCAGGGCTCCTTACTACTCCGAATGCCGCAGGGAATGGCAGACCAGCCAGGCCTGGACTCTGGGCGGGGCCGACACCCTGACCGTGTGGCTGCGGGGTGACGCGACCGCGTTTGCCGAGATCTCGCCGGGGACTATTCTCATGAACGGCACGGGAACGGACATCTGGGGTAGCAGCGACCAGTTCCGCCTCGCCTACAAGCAGCTCAAAGGCAACGGCACGATCATCGCCAAGGTCGAGAGCGTGGCCAACACCAATAGCTGGGCCAAGGCCGGCGTGATGATCCGCGAAGGCCTTGACGCCGGGGCCACCCATGCCCTGGTGGCACTCACGCCATCCAGCGGAGTCTCCTTCCAGAATCGCGTCTTGAACGGAGACGTCTGCACCAATACGGCCCTGACCGGACCGGCAGCCCCCTACTGGGTCAAGCTGACCCGTAGCGGAAGCACGTTCACCGCACAGCACTCTGCCGACGGCATCACGTGGTCGGACATCAGCGACTCCGCCGCTGTCACCGTCCCGATGGCCAGCGACGTGTTCATCGGTCTGGCCGTGAGCAGCCACGCCGCGGGCGTGGCCTGTGGCGCCAAGTTCTCCAACGTGACCACCACGGGCAACGTGTCAGGCGCCTGGCAGACCGCCGAGATCGGGGCGGTCCAGGTCAGCGGCAATACTCCCGAGACCTTCTACGTCACGATGGAGGACAGTGCGGGCAAGAGCAAGGGGGTCAGCAACCCGGACAAGACCGTGATCGCCACGGGCACCTGGCAACAGTGGGACATCCCATTGAGTCAGTTCACTTCGGCCGGGGTCAACCTCGGCGCGATCAAGAAGATGGTGATCGGCGTGGGTGATCGCGCCATCCCGCAGGCCGGCGGCGCAGGCAAGCTGTACATCGATGATATCCGTCTGACGCGGATCGCTGCTCCCTAGCTAGCCGCCAAGGAGGTCGGACCTCTGGGCACGCCTCGAAGACAGAAGGAGCCAGCCCCTCGACCGCCGGAACGCGGGACCCGACAGGCCCCGCGGCGGGGAGCCTGTGCGGACGCGGGCCAGAGGCCGAAAGGAAGGCTGATTACCGTCGGACTGGCGCCGGCCTGGGACATCACGTGCCGCGGCCGCGATCTGGAATGGGGCCGGCACGCGGAGATCGACGAGCAGGCCATCCGACCCGCGGGAAAGGCCCTGAACGTCTCCCATGCCCTGGCCTGGATGGGCCTTTCCAGTATTGCCGCGGGGCTCTGGGGTCGCGACGACCATGACCAGATGCGGAGGATACTGGACCGTCCGTCCGGACTCGTCGACAGCCGGATGACAGTGGTCGAGGGCAGGACGCGGCAGAACATCACGGTTGTGGATACCTCCAAGGGCAGGGAGATGCACCTCCGCCAGCAGAGCACCCTGGCGTCAGAGCACGGCCTACGGGCCCTCAATGAGGACCTCGCCGGCCTGGTTAGCCAGGCCGACGTGTGCGTTTTCAGCGGGGCCATGCCCGCTGGCCGGATGCTGGAACAGACCCTGGACCTGGTGCGGACCTGCCATCAGCGAGGAGCCCGCGTCGTGGTCGACAGCCACGGACCTGCCTTGAAGGCCATCGTGGCAGCCGGCGTCGCCTGGCTGATCTCCCCCAACGTGGAGGAGCTGGAGGACCTGCTCGGCAAGCCCGTCGAGGACGCGTCAGAGGGGCTGGCGGATGCAGGCAGAGGGTTGCTGGACAGGGTCGAGAGCGTCCTGATCAGCCGCGGCCGCCAGGGCGCGGTGCTGGTCTCCCGGGATGGCGTGTGGACGGGATGCTGCAGGACCGAGGGGCGGGTCTTGTCGACGGTCGGTTGCGGGGACACCCTGATGGCGGGGCTCCTGGCCGGCCTGGTCGAGACGCCGGACCCCGCCGCAGCGATGGCCAAGGCGATCAAGGCGGCCACGGCCCGCGCCTGGGGCTGGGCCGAAAAGAGGCCATGGGCCCAGGTTGAAAAGGCGATCTCGGCGCAGGTCGAGCGGCTCTGACCCGCTGTGGACGAAGATGGGGAATCCGCTTCCATCGCCATTTTTGGTGTAAGAATCCCGCTGTTGCCGAGGGATACTATACTAGAGATGGGTCATGGGCTCTCATCGTGGTGTGTCTGCCGGGTGGCCTGACGTCGGTTCAATTTGAAGGAGGTTGTCATGTGCAAGAGACTAGCGAGTCTGGTGCTGCTGGGGTTGATGATCGGAGCGCCGCAACTGGCCGCGGCAGGCATGGTCGTGGCAGGAGATCTCTTGGTGGATCTACGGGCCGAGGACCTTGTCTACGGGCCTGCCACCGACTGGGAGAACCACGGGAGCCTGGCCGGATTCACGCCGGTGGGCGGCCCGATCGTCGAGGACGTCGGCGGTCGCAAGGCCGTGACCTTCAGCGGCTCGAACTACTTTGTCGGGCCGAAATCGATAGCCGCCATAGAAGGGGCAGGGACCCGCTCGATCGAGGTCTGGGCATACAATCCGTCATTCACCGATGAGGAGACGTTGGTCCACTGGTCCCACCGGGGCGGGCCTGACCGCTCGAACATGGCCTTCAACTATGGCCAGCACCTCACCTGGGGTGCTACAGCCCACTGGGGCGCCGGTGACATGGGCTGGGGCCTCCACTCCCCCGCACCTATGGCCGGCACATGGTGGCACCTGACCTATACCTATGATGGGACGACCGTCCGCATCTACGTCAACGGGGAGCTGGACACCCAGAGGGACCTTGCGCTCAGCACCTACGCGAGCTGCCCCATCCGGATCGCCGCGCAGAGCGATGCCAGTGCCACGGGCCAGGGCGTCAATGCCTCGTCCGCCTTCACCGGCTCAATCGCCGAGGTCAGGATCCACAGTGGCGTCCTGAGCCCGTCGGACGTGGCAAACAACTTCAAGTCCAGGCCCACCAGTCTGCCCGCGGTCTATCCGAGCCCTGTCAAGGGCGCGACCGACGTGGTCCGCGACGTGGTCCTGAGCTGGAAGCCGGGACAGTCGGCCAAGACCCACGACGTGTACCTGGGGACCGTGCTCGAGGACGTCGATGCCGCTGACCGGACGAATCCCAAGGCCGTGCTTGCAGTCAAGGACAACGACGCCAACACCTTTGACCCGGCCGGGCTTCTGGAGTTTGGCCAGACCTACTACTGGCGGGTCGACGAGGTCAACGGCGCGCCTGACTTCTCGGTCTACAAGGGCAACCTCTGGAGCTTCATGACAGAGACGTACGGCTTTCCCGTCAAGCCGGTCAAGGCCACTGCCTCCAGCTCCAGCAACAGCCTGATGGGACCCGAGAAGACCATCGACGGCTCGGGGCTGGACGCCCTCGATCAGCACGGCACCTCCGCCTCGCACATGTGGCTGAGCAAGAAGAACACGACGCCCATCTGGATCAAGTACGACTTCGACAAGGTCTACAAGTTCCACGAGATGTGGGTCTGGAACTCCAACCAGGCCACTGAGCTGGACGCCGGCTTCGGGGCCCACGACGCGACCATAGAGACCTCTCTGGACGGCACCACCTGGGCGGCCCTGGGCGACCCTGTGGAGTTCAACCAGGCCACGGGCGAGCCCAACTACACACACAACACCACCGTGGATCTCCAGGGGGTACAGGCCCAGTACGTGAGGCTGACCATTGCGGACAACTGGGCAGACGGCACCAAGCAGGCGGGGCTGTCCGAGGTCCGGTTTTTCTACGTACCGGTCAAGGCCTTCGGGGCAGACCCTGCGCCCGGCGCCACCGGCGTGGCCATCGATGCCACCCTGAACTGGCGGCCCGGTCGTGAGGCGGTCCAGCACCAGGTGTACCTGGGGAGCGATCCCAACAGCCTGGCCCTGGCCAAGACCGTGACTAACCACAGCGTGGGCCTGGGTTCGCTGGGCCTGCTGTACGGAAAGACCTATTACTGGAAGGTCAATGAGGCCAACGACGCGGCGACCCCATCGACGTGGGAAGGTGACGTATGGAGCTTCACGACTCCAGACTCCTTTGTGGTGGATGACTTCGAGACGTACAACGACACCTGCAACCGGGTCTTCTTCGCCTGGGTGGACGGCTTCGGCTACTCCGAGTCTCCCGCTTGCGGCATCGCGGGATCGGGCGGCAATGGGACGGGCTCCACGGTAGGCAACGTGAACCCGCCGTTCGCAGAGCGGACCATCGTGCTGGGAGGCAAGCAGTCGATGCCCCTGTCGTACGACAACACCTCGGGCAAGGGCACCTCAGAGGCGGTTCGGACCTTCAGCCCGGCCCAGGATTGGACGGCTGGTGGCGTCAAGACGCTGGTCCTGTACTTCCACGGCACTGCAGGTAACGGGCAGGGCCAGTTGTATATCAAGATCAACGGCACGAAGGTGGACTACACGGGCAATGCCGCTTCGCTCGGCACGGCAGTGTGGAAGCAGTGGAACGCAGACCTCGCCTCCGTGCCCGGCCTGCAGGCGGTCAAGACGCTCACCGTCGGCGTGGCTGGTAGCGGCAAGGGAACGCTGCTCATCGACAACATCCTGCTGTATCGTTCCGCCCCCAGCGTGGTCGTCCCCGCAGACCCGGGAACCAACGGCCTGCAGATGTACCTGCCCCTGGACGGCAACGCCAATGACGCCTCGGGCCACGGCTACACAGGCACGGCCCAGGGCAACTTCACTTACGTGGACGCTCCCGCAGGCCACGGCCAGGCGATCCAGTTTGCGGGGACGAGCGGCTACGTAGACATCCCGACCCTGGGCAACCTGGTGAGCACCCTGAGCAGCGCGACGGTCGCGACGTGGGTGAACTACGCCGGCGCAGGCGGAGACTGGCAGCGGATCTTCGACTTCGGCACCGGCAGTACCGACTACATGATGCTGGCGCCGCACCAGACGCTCGCCGGTCCGATGACGTTCGGGATCACGATCACGACCCCTGCGCTGACGCGTCCGGAGCAGCGGTGCGTGGCGCCACAGACCCTGATGACGGGCTGGCATCACGTGGCCGTGGTCTTCGACAGCGCGACCATGGGCGTCAGGCTGGTCCTGGATGGAACCACCGTGGGAAGCAGCACGATGACCGTGTTGCCCAAGGATCTCGGCAAGACCACCCAGAACTGGCTGGGCCGTTCTCAGTTCACGGCAGACGCGTACCTCAACGGCGCACTGGATGAGTTCAGGATCTACAACCGGGCCTTGTCTGAGGCGGAGCTCCGCTATCTGGCAGGAGACCGGTAGTCCCAGGAGTAGGTAAGGGCTGAGTCTTCGGCCCCGCTTCGCCAGGGCGTGCAGTCTCACCCCAACGGGTGGAATTGCACGCCCTTGGTGTTTCTACTGAGAGACGGGATCAGCGGAGAGGAAGGGATGGGGTCCAAGGCTCTGAGACAGGGTGCCACGGACCGACGCCCCTCCCCGATCCTGCCCAGTGTAGGAGTACAGGTCCTCAGACAGCACCACCTGCTCCGTCCACTCCTTGACCCTGGACTCGGGGTTCTGGTTCTGCCAGGTCAGACTCAGGTTCCGCCCCTCCAGACGCCACTTGGCAGGGCCTGCGGCAGAGTCGATGAAGCCATTCGAATAATACCGGTGCAGGACCGGCGAGGCATTGTTGACAGAGTGAGACCAGATCGACAGCACCCTGGGCTGGGGCTCCGTGGACCCGGCCTGCGACGAGCTGCCTGGGTCAAAGTGGCCGTCTATGGCCCAAAGCCCCCGGATCCCGCGGACCGTGGTGCCTGACAAGGCAGTCACCGTGTCGCTGCCCTTGACGAACAGGCTGTTCCAATAGCCCGACTGATCCGGCTTCAGGTCAAAGGGGAAGGTCATCTCCGCAAAGTCCCTCGCCCACTCATCGCCGACAGCCACGGCCATCTGGGGCTGCGTGCTGCCGCCTGCGTTGGTCTGGAACGACAGAATGGTATGGCCTGAGGGCATCTGGCGGAGATAGGGGGCCGAGGCATAGAGCGTGCCGGTCAATGGCGTCTTAAAGGCGTCCCATCGCTGAACGCTATAGGCGCCTACAGGGGCGCGGCTCCAGTTGGCGGCCAGGGTCGTGTAGATGATGGCAGGCCTCCAGAACCCGGAGAGCCCGTTGTCCTCGATCGCCATGGCGATGCCCCGTCCATCCTGGAGGATCAAGGGGACGGCCATCCCGTCGCGATTGCCCGATCGCATACACACGGTCTCGGGCGAGGACCACGTGCGGCCCTGATCCAGCGACCTCAGCAAGGTGATCTCCTGCTCGCTGGTCAGACGGTAGGGACTCTCATTGGAGAAGTAGACCTGGATCTCAGCAGAGGCCAACTGGATGGCGACAGGCTCCCAGCAACCGTTGTCCCACAGGACGTCCGCTGCATACAGCCGCTGCCCCGGCCCCCAGCTCCGGGTCCCGGGATCGTACCGGGTCATCATGATCGAGAAGGGATGGAGGCCATCCGTGGGCCGCTCGTTGTACAGGAAGAGCAACTGTCCGTCCTGGAGCTCCAGGAGTTCCGGATTGGCCAGGTTGCCGTAGTCCAGGCCTGCCACGACGCAGACGGGGTCCTGCCAGGATCGACCCTGGTCTTCGCTCTGTCTGAGCCACAGACCGGGCCTCTTCTCATAGCAGCACAGCAGAACGCCGGACCTCAGGCGGATCATCCGGCCATAGCTGCCTCCCTCGGCCAGGCAGGTCAGGGTGTTGGGATCCCACGTGATCTTTGGCGAGCCTGCCTCCAGCCTCGTCGCCAGCAGGCCTGCAACGACCGACACCATGATGAGCCAGGTCAGTACCCCTGTGTAGCGCCCCATTTCCCAATACCTCCTGTCTGCATGCCTGATTGACGGTCGGCCGAGCCTCTATCGGTTGGCGATGTAGCGTTCGTACTCGGCGCGCGTGTCCACCCTCTCGAGATCGCCGCCGCCCCACGGACTCTCTCCGGTGAAGCTCGTCGTGTTGTACGCAGGGCTGTCGATCCGGCCCTCGGGCCCTTCGATGCCCCAGGAATCCGTCTGATAGACCTTCGCCCCTTCGTTCTCCGCCACCCAGGTACCCTGACCGAGCGTGGTCTCGCTCCACATGTGGCTGATGTAGTCGCGGCTGCGGCTGGCATTCTGCAGGCTGCCCATGTAGTCGTCAAAGGCCTGGTTCGACTCTGATATGGAGCGTTGGAGGTTGCGGTTGGCCTGCTGTTGGCGGACTGCCCGGTTCTGCATCTCCCGGCCCATCCATTGCTGGTTGATCTGTGCGGTCTTTTCGAGCCGCACGTACAGCGGCAGCCACTCGTCATATTCGTTCTCGGGCGCCCAACTGCCGGCCACCGAGACCGACCAGACAGGGCTCATGGATGTGCTCGTACACTGGACTCCAAACAGGCCTCGCAGCGCCATGCCGGTGGGGACGTTCCTGAACCGGACGTGGATCAGCCGGGCATCCACCTGGTAGCCCTGTGCCCGCATCTGCTGGGCCGCCTGGCTGACCTCCGGTGAGACCTGCTCAGCCGGACACTCGGCCAGGACCTGGACATCTCTGCTGGTCTGACCCAGTTCAAGCACGAGGCTCAAGGCCCGGCTCGGCGGCTGATAGGGCGCATTGATGACGCCTGGAACCGCGAACTGCGTGGGGATGACCGTATGCATGACGTAACCCATCCCATGGGTCCGGGTCTGGGCGTCGTTGACACAGATGAACTGCGCGGTCTGGCCTTCAAGGCTCCATCCCTGCGGGATCTGCAGCGACAGGGACTGGTCCTGCAGCGCGGCGGGCTGGAGCGGAACCTGTTTGCCTGGCCGCTGGCTGGCCTGCTTGATCATCGCCGCAGGCGACAAGGTCGCTCCCTCGGCCACGGGCGTCTGGTCTGCGAGCTGACGGCTCTGCTGGACCACACTGGCCGCTCCCCGGGGTGCATACGCCAGGTTCGCGGCGATCGTCGTCAGCGTGGGGCGAAGCTCGTTCCACTTCTCCAGCTTGGCCAGCAACAGATAGATCGTCCCGACGCTCTGCGTGTAGAAGAAGTAGGCGTGCCCGGTGCCCTTCTTTCCATCCACGGTCAGCGTGACGTTCGCCATCGTGCGGGCCCGGTCGGCTGTGGAATTCACCTGGGCTGCCTGAAGATCCGGAAACTCCTGGCGCAGGGCCGCGGTGCACTTGGCCGCCAGCGAGACAGAGTCCTTGATCTCGCCTGCCGCGGGGAAGGTGATGAACAGGGCCATGGCGTCCTCCTGCGGCTCAATGAGGGACACCCCGTACGTGCCTGGGCCGAACATATCGCCCTCGGTCACCTTCCAGTCCTTGGGCTTGTAGAGCACGACCTTGCCGTCAGGGGATTGGTACTTCTCGAGCGCAGGCCCGGTCCCCGCGCGGGGCTGCCTGCTGAGCAGGCTCCGAGGCGGCGGGTGGCGCGATCTTCTCACCGCAGACAGGACAGAACCTGGCCCCTGCGGGCAGCTTTGCGCTGCACTTCGGGCAATTCGTCGGCGCAGCCGGAGGGGTCAGGGGAGCCCCGCACTGCGGGCAGAACTTCGCCCCTGCATCGGCCATAGCCCCACACTTGGGACAGCGGATCTTCCCCACCTCGGCAGACGCCGGCGCAGCCTTCGGCTCCTGCACAGGCCGGACGTTGGTCGAAAGGAGCGTGGCGACCATCTGCTGGCCAGCCGCCTGCATCACCTGGAGCACAGGCCCGACCCCCTCGGCATAGTAGATGACCGAGGTCACCTCACCCTGGCCGGGCATGGTCATGGAGGATCGCACCTTGACACACTCGAAGGACGTCCCCGCTGCCTGGACCTGATCCCTGCCCGCAGACTGAAACTGCGTTGCGAGGGACATCCCGAACTGATTCACGGTGGCCGTCCAGGTGTCACCCTCCTGATACGGCAGCTTGACCCGCAGGAGCGGCGGATCATAGCGGGACTCCTGGCCCATCGCCTGCGACATGTAGGTCTTGAGCCCCTGACTGTCGGCGGCCAGGTATTCTCGGGTGGTTTGGCCGGCCGTTGTGGTCGAGAGAATACCGCACCGGAAACCGCCGACGTCGGCGAATCCGACGCACCTGGAGGTCATCTGGGCCCCACTCGACAGGGTATAGGTCCACTCATTGCCTTCCTTGAGCGGAAGGTAGTCTGCTGCCGTCGCGACCGTCGCCAAGGCGACTAGCCAACTCGCCGCACCCCTCAACACCATAGGCATCCTCCCGTGGCTCCTTGATCGCTGCCACGAAGCTCCATTCTTCCGTACCCCTCGTGGAGCATCATAGTCGTGCAGAGGACTGCCATCAAGGGGCTGTTAGCCCGCATCTCTCCCAAGCCTTTGGTTTTGAGCGGTCCTGTTGTCCGGCTGCTGCGTTCTCGGTCCCGTTTGTCCTCGACGTACTTCAGTACGCCTCCGGGCAAACGGGACCTGCGGCCTTGCATCCGGCCGACAGGCCGCGCTCAAAACAGCCTATCATCGTTGGTCGGTACTTCTGCCCAGCCCAAGTCGGGTGATGGGCATCGTTTGTGTCCTGGGCGTGCAAAGCCTTGGGAGAGATCCGGGCTAGTATTGCTTCATCTCCTGCGGCTGGGGCTTCTCCTTGCCCTTCTGGCCGGCCATCTGGTCGAGGGCAGCCTGCATCCTCTGAATCTGCGCCTTCAAGGCCTTGACCTGGGACCGCAACTCGTCAACCTCTGTGCCCGCCCCGCGCCGTCCAGCAGAGCCCTGGACGTCCAGTTCCTTGATGACGCCTTGGATCCGCTTGTGCAACTCCGGCAGGTCCGTGATGATCAGTGAGCCGGTCCTCTCGTCCGAGTTCACCTTCCCTGCCGGGCTGAGCAAGGACGCGATGATCTTCTGCATCTGGCCGGAATCGGCGTACTGCAGTTTGTAGACGGTAGTGACCATCTCGCCCCCTGCCGGCTGCCTGCGGCCCTCACCCTCTGGACGCTGGCCCTGGATACGGCCTTCGATGGGCTCATTGTCCCGCTGCAGGCCTGCTCGGCTGCGGCCGATGTTCGCCATCTGCTGGTCGACGTCACGGAGCTGGGCGTTGATCTGGTCGATCTGCTTGCGGAGCTCGCGGGCCTCCTGTCCCTGGTCGTCATCGAGATCCATCAGCCGGCCCTTGGTCCGCTCGATCTTCTGGGTCAGCTCCTGTCGCCTCTGCCTGAGTTCGGCAACGCGCCTCTCCTGCGCCTGGGGCATCGGTCCCTCCCGCCTCATGCCCTCTGGCCGATTCCTGCCCTGCCCCTGTCCAGGCTGGCTCAATTGCCGCTCGACCCCCTGCATCTGCCCCCGGAGGGTCGCCAGCTCCGATCGCAGGACCTGCGAACGGACGGATTCGCGATCGGGGTCGTCACGCAGGTTGGCCTCCGTTTCAGCGATCTGCAACTGCAACTGATCCCTGAGCCGAGACAAAACGTTCCTCCGGCCCGCCACTGCCGGATCCAACGCGTCCGGACGGCCGCGAGGCTCGGGCCGCGGGCCAGCCTCAAGCCCTGCTGGACCCGCCGCGGGCTCAGGCCCCATGGCCTCGGTCGGCGCCGGCTGGGCGACGGCCACTGCCACAATGATCAGCGCCGCCAGCACACTGACGGCCAGGGCCCAACGCGTCCCGACCTTCGGGTTTCCGCACTGGTCTGCCACAATCCTGTGAATCCTTGCCTTCATGGTTCGCTCCTTTCATGCTCGGATCTTCCGTCTCTTCTCGTCGATCATCTTGCGGAGTTCGTGGAGATCGTTCTCGGTCAGATCGCTCTCGCGGATCAGGTGGCCGAACATCGCCACCGCATCGTCGTCGAAGACCCGCGTGAGGAAACGCTTCACGGAGCCGGCGTCCGCCTCGTCACGGCTGCGCACGGGCACGTAGACGTAGCTCTTGCCTTGGCTACGATGCGCCAGCCAGCCTGCCTTCTCCAGCTTCTGGAGCACGCTGAGCACCGTCGTATACGCCAGGGTCCTCTTGGGCTCCAGGCGATTGCGCACGTCGTGAACGCTGGCCTCTCCGAGCTCCCAGACGATCTCGATGACCGCCCGCTGAAGCTCGCCCAGATGGTCGAGCGAATGCCTTTTCATTCCGTGCGTCTCCCTAGGCAGAGCCTAACATGTCCATCCACGGTCCTACGATAGGAGAAAGTACTACTTTGAATAGTAGATGTCAACAGGGAATCCCCCTGGGCGTGCCTGCTTCTTCTCTGGACTCGGGTCTGCAGAGGTCGCAAAGGGCTGGCCTTCAAGGGACTTGCATGGTACACTAGAGTGCTCGACAGAAGCGGCGTCCGATCGCCGCACGGCTCAGAAACGCGTACAGAGAAGGAGAAGAGATGAAGGTCGTGAAGTTCGGCGGAACGTCCGTGGCGGACGCCCAGCAGATCGTAAAGATCGTCGATATCGTCAAGTCGGACAGCAGCCGGCGGATCGTTGTGGTCTCTGCGCCGGGCAAGCGGTCTCCCAAGGACATCAAGGTCACGGACCTCTTGATCACCCTGGCGAGCGCTGTCCTCGCAGGCAAGTCCTTTGAGAGCGACCTGGCCACTGTAGTCGGGCGGTTTGCCGAGATTCAAAAGGAGCTGGGGCTGGACAGCCGGATCGTGGCCGAGATCGAGGCCGATCTGCGGGGCCGGATCAAGTCGCGTTCCCCCAACAACGCCCAGTTCATGGATACGATGAAGGCGGCCGGAGAAGACAACTGCGCAAAGCTCGTGGCCCAGGTCTTCGTCAAGCAGGGAGTGCCGGCCCATTACGCCGACCCTCGCCAGGCAGGAATGCTCCTCAGCGAGGACTTCGGCAATGCCCAGGTCCTGCCCGAGTCCTATGAGCGGCTGGCCTCTCTTAAGAAGGCCACGGACATCGTGATCTTCCCGGGATTCTTCGGATACACGCTGAAGGGCGAGGTGGCCACGTTCCCACGCGGCGGTTCGGACATCACAGGCTCGATCCTGGCCGCAGCCGTCAAGGCGGAGATGTACGAAAACTTCACGGACGTGGACTCCGTGTTCGCCATCGACCCGCGCATCGTGCCCAACGCACCGGCCATCAGCATGCTCACCTACCGCGAAATGCGCGAGCTGTCCTATGCTGGCTTCGGCGTGTTCCATGACGAGGCGGTCGTGCCTGCAGTCCAGGCCAAGGTACCCATTTGCATCAAGAACACCAATCGGCCACAGATGCCCGGCACCCTGGTTGTGCCCCAGCGCAAGTACACGCACGGTGAGGTGACGGGCATCGCCAGCGCAGACGGATTCAGCACGATCTTCCTGAGCAAGTACATGATGAACCGGGAGGTCGGGTTCGGCCGCCGGCTGCTCCAGATCCTGGAACAGGAGCAGATCTCCTTCGAGCACGTGCCTTCAGGAATCGACAACATGTCCGTGATCCTCCGCAGCGCCTCGCTGACGCCGGAGAACGAAGAGCGAGTCCTGGGCCGGATCCGCGAGGAGCTTGGTGCTGACGACGTCACTGTCGAGCACGGCCTGGCCCTGATCATGATCGTGGGCGAAGGCATGCGGTACTCCGTCGGCCTGGCAGGCAAGGCCTGCACGGCCCTGGCTGACGTAGGGATCAACCTCGAGATGATCAACCAGGGATCGTCCGAGATCAGCATCATGTTCGGGGTCAAGGAGCCTGACCGCAAGGCCGCAGTCCAGGCCCTGGCGGCCGCCCTGCTGAGCAAGTAGCCCGATTCTGGAAGAGGAGCGTTCCTCCGCCCTTCTGATGCCGAAGTCGGAGTGCCTCCGGTCTGCCCTCCATCTGGCAGAGAAGAGATCTCTTTGCCGCGAACCCCGCCAACTCCGCGAACGGCTGTCGCCGCTGGCGGCAGGTTTGACTTGGTCGTGGCATCGCCGTACGCGACGCTGCCGCGTCTACCGGAAGGCCCTGCCTTCCGGGCGAGCTGCGCTTCTCTCCGCTTGGTCAAGCAAGCTTGCCCCGCGTAGAGCACCTTGCTCGCAGGCGTACGGCTCGGGCTGTGTGCGGAGGTCCCGGCGTACTATCTTCCTCAGGACTAGGGGAAAGGTAGCTCCACTACAGCCCAAGCCGCAGGATCGAGGCCGAGGAAGGGGACGCGTTCCAGGCTTGCCTGGAAAAGCCGGCCATTCCGGAGGCCGCCCTTGGGACGCAGTCCCAAGGCACGGCGAAGCCGTGGATCAGGCGGCGGAGCTCCAAACACACCGGCACCCACGATCCTGCGTCAGCGTTCGCGGAGTTCGCGGGGTTCGCGGCAAAAAACCTCCTTCAGTTCTCCTCAATCACCCTTGAGCAGATCGAGGATGATTGCCTGCGTCGATCCTCAGGCGAAGTGCAGTTCCACGACGTCCTTGTCGTGAAGCTCGTGGTGCAGTTGCACGTGCTGGCCGTCGTACACGTCTGTCCCCCAGACGCGAGCGTTCTTGATCTTGTCGGCCAGGTCCCTATGGATACACTCGGCCAGGTTCAGCACGGTCGATCCGGTGGGCAGCGTGAACGGGGACTGCATGTCCGCGGGCTTGCCGGGCGGCTTGGCGTAGATGCGGATGACCTTGAGCATCTCGAAGACGTGCTGGGTCATGACGTTCAGGCCTTCCGCGGTCTTGACCGAGATCTCCACGAAGTCGAGCGGCCTCGGGCTCAGCTCCTTGAGGGTGGCCAGTGTCCCTTCGGGCGCGAGGTCCGCCTTGGTGCACAGGACGAAGCAGTCCTTGGCCAGGTGATGGATCGGGTCGTCAGGCGGCTCTGTCCCCTTGCGGATGAGGTGGTGCTCATCCAGGTACTTCACGCAGGTCTCCAACTGGCCCAGCACGTCGTCCGAGAGATCGATCACGATGGCGATCACGTCCGCGCCCGCATGGTGTTGACGAGCCCCACAGGCGCGAACTCGGCAGTGATCGGAGGCGTGTCCACGATCTGGATCTGCACGTCCTCGTACTTCATCATGCCGGGGATGGGTTTGTCCGTGGCAAAGGGATAGTCCGCGACGGTCACGTGCGCGTTGGTCAGGGCCTGCACAATGGAGCTCTTGCCGCAGTTGGGCGTGCCCAGGAGTGCCACCTGGCCCGCGCCCATGTGCGGGACGTGGAAGATGTCCACGTGCCTCGCCCCGGCCCCGCCCTTCTGCCTCCCACCGGATTCGATGATCTCCTTGAACTTGCTGATCTTCCGCTTGATGTCCGCCTGCAGTCCCTCGGTCCCCTTGTGCTTGGGGATCGTGCGGTACATCTCCTCCAGGGCAGCGAGTCGCTCCTCATCGGTGGTGGCACTGCGGAACCACTCGTCGGCTTTCTTGTAGTCAGGCGTCAGATTGGCCGGCATAGGGCTCCTCGTCAATGGCCCCTGAACAGCTACGCCTCCAGTGAGGCGCCTTCGTCATCACTATAGCCCGCCCCTGCCAAGGCGCCAAGCGTCTTGCGCAAAGGGGTAGGCGAAGGAGAAGCAGCCTCAGCCACAGCAGGTAGGATGGGCTTCAGCCCATGCGGACTCGGAAAGAAGAAACCCTCTTGCCGCCAATGACGCGAATGAACGCGAATGCTGACGCAGGGGCGTCGCTGCTGATATGCTCGTAGCTCCGCCGCCTGATCCACGGCTGCGCCGTGCCTTGGGACTGCGTCCCAAGGGAGGCCTCCGGAATGGGCCGCGTGTCCAGGCAAGCCTGGACCGCGTTCCCTTCCTCGGCTTCGATCCGGCGGCTCGACCTAGCGCTAGGCGTAGTGCGCAAAGCGGAAAGCGAAGAAGGGGGACTCGGGTACAATCACATTGACCCTGACGTCGCCCAGAGCTACAATGTCCCTGGTTTTGTCGCGAAAGACCGACAGCCGAGGGAAGCAGCATGGCTGAGACTGGCACCAGGTGCGGAACGCGGGACCCGGTAACGCCCGGATCAGGTCATTCACCCTACCCTTATCTCCTGACCTTTTGACCCCGTCATCTCTGTAGCCTTTCGTGCCACATCCGCCGCCCTCGGCGAGACATGGTGGGTATCGCTCTGGACTGGCCGGCTGGCTTCGCTGGACACCAGTCAGCAGCCACTGCCGTTACCGCCGACGGGGACGGAGTGTGCGCGGCCGAAGGAGGGAAGTCTGAAGAGTGAAGAGTGAAGTGGGAAATCAGTTGAGGGAAGGTCATTGCGAAGGAGGCGAAGCCGACTGCGGCAATCTCCCCTGTTCCGCGTTGTAGGGAGCCTCTGCGAGCCGCTCTGTCACCGGAGTGTGGCATAGCGGCCGTACGGGGCCAACAGCGAGGACAATCCGATGGCCCCAGGGACACCCAAATCTAAGGCCTGACACCTTCTTTGTGCCTGGTTGACGCTGTCAAGAGGAATCTACGTAGGGTCTCAACACAGGGCCAGAATATGGCTATGACACTCATAAGAACAGGCTGCAAGCGATTGTACAACTCACCAGGGTGCAGCATTGAAAGTGCGAATGACCTGGAATATTCCTTTCAAATGGCCAATATGGATGCCATGGTACACATAGGCCGTGATCCGAAGCTCGGTATCTGTGCCACGTCGGGCACGCAGTATGTTGTGCCTGGAATGAAGACCCCATTCCAGCAATTGGCCTTTGGCAGGACCGACGCCTCCAGACTGAAAGATATAGGGCTCCTAACGGAAATAGTGTGCTGCAAGATGATAGAAGTTCCAGAGGAGTTGGGGGTCGCTTTCCACGCCAATGATCCTGCGGCGACCCAACAGCTTCTTGACGTTACCCAGAGCAAGGTCGGCTCATTCAGACCCGGCCTGGACTTGATCGCTGGGGTCGTTGGATTGCGGTTTCATCGGCAGTTCGTGCAGGAACTCCTCACTGAAAGCCCCGTAGTCTTCAGGGAAGACAACACACCTACCCAGAGGTATCACGGTCCAATAGTCGAGGTCCTCGAGGACATTACGCTGAACAAGGCTGGGATCGATTCACTTGGAGGAACCCTGCGGCTCATTGGCACCGCTCGGCCGGAGACTCAGGAGTTCGGAGCTTCTGTACTGGTTTGGTTGCTACGAGCTTGGAGTGAAACCGATCCATTCTCGAAGTTCATGAGCCTATTCATACCGATTGAAGTGATCCTCTCCCAAGTGAGATTCGACAGTACCGAGATGGCCGACCAAAGAGCCATCGATAACGAGATTAGATCTGTACTACTCGACCATGGGGGCACACGGTCAGGAGAAATGATCGCAGAGTATGACAAACTGCGGCAGCTAGTGCACCCCCCCCTCACAGCGAGGTTCGAGTACCTGGCGAGGGAGGCAAAGATCATAGGGTGGGAATCAGATGTAGTTGCATTCAAGCGGTTCAATCGCATCAGAAACGGGATACTCCATCGTGGCGATCGGGACATAGCGACGCAGGTGCCTGTCGGGGGTGAGATCAAGGAGGAATCGAGGCAGCTTGAAGACTTAGCCGAGAGGTACGTTTCGTGGTCCCTTTTTCGAGACGGGGAACCCTACCGCAGCAGGTACAGACCGCCGAGATAGAGAGGAGGAGTCAGGAGGCTTGCGATCTGGCAGTCAATGGTGTCCTTCATCCTCTTCCATCTGGGCACAAGTGCGTCAACATCTAGATTGAAGGCCGACCGTTATCCTTGTCAATCATACCACGATCCTCTGCCTGTTCCAGGTAGTCAATGACGAGTCAAGACGCCAAATATCATAAGCTAGAGAAGCAATTCAGCGAAGCAGGGATACCGACAGATGGGCCAGGGTTCTTTGACCACCCTAGGTTCCTTGCCAAAGAGGAGATCGACCCGAACTTCTTGGATGAGTATGCACGTTTTGTGCATTGGCGAAGGTACGACGACACTTACCTCGAGCGCGCAGAGAGAGGTATCCGCATAGCTGCCGGTGAACTGCATCGTGGCCTTATACTTGAGGGTCGTCTGGGTGGATGCATCGATGCATCGATGACGCTTGCTCGTATCCTCGACCTCCATGGCATCTGGAACTACGTCGTTCGGGGTGCCCTCTGCATTGACTTTCCCCCACGGTCCGGCTACGAACGCTTCTGTTTTTGGCCGATAGACGAAAACGATGGGACGGGCCGCGAATACGGCCACAAGTGGGTATACGCGCCGCCCCTTTGCATCGTAGATGTTACTATCCGACTCCAGGACTATCCTCAGCCCTTCCAACGCCTGCTACCCGAGGCAGTCTTTGAAAGGTACCCCACCGTGACGGAAGGGCAACCAGACGATATCCTCTGCCCGGGGGCCATTCGGTGGACAGCTTCAGTCGGACTAACCTCTAAGCAGGCCCTTGCTCACATGTTACCCAAGTTCGTGGAGTCCTTTGCTCCCGACTTCTCTGCCTACCTGGTCAAAACACCTGATGGCCTACAACTGAAGTATGTGCCGGTGGGAATCGGCGGGTCTGACGCCCCCCTGGAGAGAATCCGTTCCTTCAGCGTGAAAGGCCGCACGGCGCTCGAGTTCTACGAGAGCGACATCAAGCCTAAATTGGCAGCCGTGGGTCTGTGATCTCAGGGCCGTTGGAGTCGACGCTTGACACCTGACGCAAACGCTAGAGGTACACCTCTCCCGATGCCGGCTGGTCTGTCACATGTCAAGAGTTGAGCCCGAGCGCTTTCATTGTGACTTCAAGTCGGGGATACCGGGGGCCGGGCCAATATGACTGAGAACAAACAGATAGTCGTGTGTGTGATGCCGTGGGCCAATCTGAAGCAGGAGGTCAAGATCGGGAAGACGACGTTCTGGCCTTGGGACAAAGGCAAGGTAGCTGATGCCAGCATTGGCGAAGTGGTTCAAGAGTACGTACGGCACTTCGTAGACGAGCACGGCAAGGCGGTCAGCACCGTTGCCGTCTGTTCCTATGAGGGCAAGGGATTTCTGTTGCCAGAGGAGGATGGCCTGGTCCAAATGAGGTCTGCCCGAGACATCCTCGTCTTCTCAGTCATCTGTCCTCAAGTCATCACCTCCATACGAGGATGCTCGATCGGGCTATGTTCTGCTGAGAGATTCCAGGTGATGGGGCAGGGCTTGGATCCTGATAGGCGCGCCATATATGTCCAATCAGGCTACAATACAACCATGGGCGACTTCACGGTATCCCGGCCTCTGTGCGTCGCTCGCGAAGAACTGGCACAACCGAAGGAACTACTGCTTGCCGGGTTCGACAAAGCCCTCTCGGGCACAGGTCCATCCTGTGGAGATCTAGCTGGGCGGCTCACGCGGTGTCTTGAGTGGTTTCGGTTGGCCCATGCAGAACCAGACCAATCCTCGGAACTCTCCAAGATCGTCATGATGGCCACGGCGTTTGAGGTTCTACTCGAGTTCCCCAAGGGACGGAAGAGTCACTACTTCGCCCAGAAGATCGAGGAATGGCTCGGCAACAGCGATTGTGTGCACGAGACTCGGTCACTTAAGAGTCACGATGGTGAGAAGGAAGACCACACGCTCAGCAAGGCTGCTTGGTGGGCATATGACTTCTACCAACTGCGCAATCGGATTGTCCATGGGGATAGGGTTGAATTGGATGACACCTACTACAACAGTCACATCACCCAGAGGGATGTGGCAGATGCAGTACTCTATGACATCGTATGTCTGATGCTCCACCGCAGGGGCTGTCTTGCCTGCAAACCAGATCTGGCTGCTCTCTGTAGCGGCGACAGTGCTGACAAGCAGCAACTTGAGGAGTACCTACTTCTCCAGGAGGCAGGCCTTGATGACGTCCACAGATGTCTGGGCTGGATGGTGGATCGGATGAGCTAGATGATCGCGGCGACGCCCTGCTGGTTGCAGCAAGAAGCCGAAGTGGTCACACTTCTTGATTTAGGCGTCACGGGTGTCCGCCTCGCTTTCCACTTCACATGCTATCGAGTCAATGCCTACATCCCAAGCCGGACCCCTTTTCTTTCCCAGATCTTATCCTTGCACAGCAAAGGGGTCACGTCGTTATGTTTGCGCTATTGCACTTGACCGATGGAGTTTGAGCTCACTGGGCGAGGCAACGGCAGAGCATGCAGCCGACTGAGCGCAAACATAGAGACTTGATCCCTTGTCACTCCTCCGCTACGGCCGGGATGACAGAGTCGTGGGAGGCTGGATTGCACCAGCATGGACAGGTCGTCTTGAGTACGGCACGCGTAGGGATGTCACGAACCCAGTCAAGCCGGCTGAGCTTGGGGGCAAGGCGGGCCGAGCGATCGAGCTTGCTCGATGAGTTCGGACTGCCGAAGCACCTCCAGGCCCGCCACAGGCGGGACTGGCACGCCGGAGGCGTGGCTCAGCCGGCGTAGCTTCGCATGAGCCTGCCGCCACGACCCCGCGCCAGCGTTCGCGGGGTTCGCGGCAAAGAACCTCCTTCAGTTCTCCTCTACCACACACCTGAACAAAGCCCCCCTGCAGTTCTGGACTTGCCACAGGCGTGAGCCATTCGTGCGGCTCGTGTCATTCGTGGCAAGACAACCTCCCTCAGTTCTCCTCTTTGTGCAAGCAGCAGCGGGCAGCAAAGGGGTCATGTCGTTACTCTTGCGCTATTGGATTCGCCACTGGAGTTTGAGCTCACTGGGCGAGGCAACGACAGAGCACGCAGCCGACTGAGCGCAAACATACAGACTTGACCCCTTAGCCCCGATCACGGCCACAACGTCACCGGTCTTGCGGCAGAGGATATCCCCGCGAGTCTAGACGCCATCCCAGAGCTTGCGGACGGTAGGCTCGTCGACCCCGACAGTCTGACCAGGCCGGAAACGCCCCTCCCGTAGTTCCTCCAGCAGCTCGTCAGGAGTCTCGGGCTTAGAACCAGGCCCCCCCAGTCTCCTCATGTACTCACGCCGTGTGATCATCGCCCTGAGAATCGCTGAGGCCAGCAGCCGGGCTTTTCCTCGCACATCTGGCTCGCTTTCTATGTCTGTCCCATGGAGTGCTTCAGATCGCAGCCCGTAGATCTTCTTCACGAGTTTTGTGGCCTGATGGCGCCTCCTGGGCTCTGGCTCCAGCAACGCGGCGACATCTCCTGACAGCTTCTCGGCGATCTCCACATTGCTTCCCCCCAGCATCGCCTCGATGGCCGTAACCGACAGTGCTAGTCCCAGGGCGCTGTTGGACTGGGCATCAGACTCCATCAACAGGTGGACTGCGTTTCGGATGCGCTTGTCCATTGACTTCTTCCTCGGCTTTCCATAGAACGCATCCAGACAACTGTGAGAAAAAAGCCTCTGGCCGGACAACCCCCTCATCTCCAAGTAAGGTAGCGAATCGGGGGTGTACGTACGGCCGAGATATGGATAATTCAGTTCGCAGCCTTGTAGCATTGATACCGAACGAACAATGGACTTCACGAGACGGGGCATTTCTCCCTGTAATTCCTCTGAGGCGTCACTACTCATACGACCTTCGACTACGGCGGCGACATGGCAGAAATCGTCGACGATCCTCTCCCCGGAGTACCGCACACTTATGCCGTTCCCGGACGACCAGCCGAGCGTGTCTTTGAGCATCCACGCGCCTGTCGGCTCCCGCTCTTGGCGGTCCTCGCATTGCCCCAATGCGACCCCGCCTGAAGCCTGATCGAAACGCTTGCATCGACAGATCTCAAAGTCCGGCGATCGCCGTACACGCAAGAGGTAGTTGTCCACAAAACCCAGAAATGCTTCGTAGACGCTTTCACAATCCAGACCCGACTTAGGATACTCCAGAGGCCAGGCCAGTGCTATGAAACCAGGCGCCAAATCGTCGTAGGTGACTCTCGCAGGCCGTGACATGGTGTCGATGACATGGACAAAAGCATCGATGATGCGACTGGCGTCGTTGCCCTGTACTCTCACCCGTGCCTCGATCCAACGATCGGCGCCATCAGTGCCGCGAAGTTCGTCATCCGGGTTGTCATACAGTGTCTTCGCACGGCTGTAGATGTCCTTGAGCGACTGCACGATCTTCGCCCGCAGTTTTGGGTCCTTCAGCAATTCCACAATCTCGTCGGCCATATTGGTCCCTTCCGATCTAGCTCACGACGGCAGAACCCTTCCCATGTCTGAAGAGTCAACGTCCTCAACCTGCGACAGTTGAGCGATGTCTCCCGTGTCCACGCCTACGCCTCCACGTACTTGTTAGGCCAATCGCCGGTGGTTGGCCCGGTCATTGTCCGCGCATTGTCCCTCCTGTGGGTTGTGCTGTCCACCTATCGGGGCCTCGGTCATCGGGTCCAAAGCTCAATCTGATTTTACCAACAGATCTTGCAGACCACAATCCGACTGCCCGACATGACTGTGGGCAAGGCTAGCGGGTAGGTGGCCCCGGCGATCGCTGGTCAATGTTTGGCGGCTGGGCCAGGTGGAAGGTCTCCCGGTCGGCTGGCTGGATCGAAGAGAATGGGCGGGTGCAGGGCCCCTCACTTCCAATCCCTTGAGGCCACCCGCCCCGTCTGCCGCCTCCGTGCCGCCTGCCTCTCGTGCCTTGGACGAGCCCGTCTTTGCAGTTGATGGCCAAGAAGGGGTCTGGTCGAAATACGTGACATTCTAGACCTAACTACCGGTTGAAAGTGGATCCAGGGGCATACAAGGTCGGACCAGCGGTCATGCTGTGATGTGCGCCATTCACTGGGCGTGAGGAAGGCCTCTCTACGACAAACGCCTGACGACCTGATCGGCCGAGATCTTGTTCGGGCCCCCGGATGGACGGGCGGCGTAGCCGATCGGGACCACGGCCATGAACTCCCCTTGACGCTCACCCAGGAACGCCAGGACGTCGTCCTTGATCAGGAACAGGATTCCCAGCCACACGGTGGATAGGCCCAGCGACGTGGCAGCCACCAGGAGATTCTCCACGGCCGCGGCAGAGCTCTGGATCTCCATGGTCCGAAAGAAGTCCTGGGCCGAGGCCTTGTCGACCTTGAACAGGTCGGTCCCGTGCTCGATGAGGTCGCCCGTGTTGGCCACCGCGATGACCACAGGCGCCCCTGCGATACTGCGCGCGGCCATCCTCAGCAGGGTGGAGGCCGGACGAGGAAAGCCAGACGACCTCGATGCCACGAGATCGGCCAGTTCGTTCTTCCGTTCGCCGCTGGCCACGACGAATCGCCAGGACTGCTGATTGTGCGCGGAGGGGGCCTGGTTCGCAGCCCAAAGCACGGCCCGGATGTGGTCCTCGGGTACCGGCGTGTCCAGAAACGCCCGTACGCTGTGGCGGTCCGCAATGGACTTCAGGGTCTCATTCTGCGGCGGGGAACCGTTGGGTTCGATCATACTCTGTCCTTTCGTATCCGTCCGGCCCAAGCGCGATGCGCGGACGGCATTCACGTCGTGCGATCGTCGGGGAATTCGCGGGACTCTGTACCTGTTCCCATTCTGAATAGGGTATAATACCCTGCAATTCCCCAGAGTTCCATCCCGAAACGAATGAGATGCAGGGCAATCGCAAAGTCGGCCTGCCTGGGAAGCGTTTTTGTTCTCTGCCGCGAATAACGCTAATGCACGCGAATGCTGTCGCGTGGGCGTGGGTACTGATATGGTCGTGGCGTCGCCGCCCGATCCACGGCTACGCCGTGCCTTCGCGACCGTGTCGCCAAGGGCGGCCTTCGCAGCGGGCTGCTTGTCCGAGCAAGCTCGGACCGCATCCCGCTACTCGGCCTCGATCTGGCGGCTTAGCCTGTGGGCGATACTTCCCTTCCACAGGAGAAGCTCCTCTTGGGTTTTTCGTCAGGGGACTGAGCCGTACGCATGCGAGCAAGCAGGACTCCATGGAGCGAGCTGGCTCGCAGAATGGAGGCCGGCGCAGCTCGCTCGGTACGCCACGGCGTACCGGTAGACGCGAAGCGTCGCGTAGGCGATGCCACGAACAAGCCCAACCTGTCCAGGCGGCGACAGCCATTCGCGTTCATTAGCGTTATTCGCGGCAAGAGACTCCTTCAGTTCTCTTCCTGCACGTACAACAGCGACTTTGCGTTCGCCCTGGGGTGAGATGTCCCCCGATTGATTCCTCGCTTTTCCGTTCATGCGTAACGGAATCAATGCCCTAGTCCAAAGCCAGACCCCTTCTGTCCTAGGACGCATCCGTATGGCACCGCCATCAGGTCCTCGGTCTCTGCCCCCATTTCTACGGGCGCCTCCTTGCCACCACGAACGATACGGGCATGATGTTCCTCAGCAGGACCTGCCTGATCACCGGGAAACCATGGTCTTCCAGGAAGGTCTTCAGCCCTTTGGATTCATGGTCTCTCCTGCCATCTAAACCGCATTTCCGACTTCGTCCTATCCTGGATAGACGCACTGGAGATGGGTACATTACGGCAACAATCACCTACTCCACGCTGATCGAGCGGGTTTCTTGTTGCGCGGACCCACCTGTCCCCGTCTGATAGCAGAGGGATCGGGTTTGGCCCAAGGAACGTCGGCCGGGCCAAGGTTGCGCCCTGGAGATGGTACGTCATGGTAGTAGTTCTTCCTGGCAGGACAGGACAGAAGGGAACCCGCCTCGTGGGAAGGGATGGACGCGGTACAGACCGACGCCATGCGGTAAGCTGGCCCCGCATGGTCGCCTGCATCATCCTTTGCAGTGTCGGGACCGCCACCGCCAAACAGGGTGAGGGGGAGACGCTCTACCAGGCCATACTCGCGGGTCGGGCGGAGAACAGGGCGAAACTCAAGTGCGTGGCCCTGCAGTGGCGGCGATCTATCACCTACGTGGAGCCGATCATCTTCACCCGGGAGGAGGCTGGCCTTGTCAAGGGCAAGACGCTGACAGACCGGCATCAGCAATGGATGGACGGGGTACGCATGGCAGTATGGTCCGAGGTCGAGTGCGTTCGCAACAAGCCTGATGGCACGTACTGCCTGGGTGTGGAGAGGAGGAAGGAGGCGTACGACGGAAACGAGTACCACTGGACTACCCTGGAAGGGAATCCGAAATCGGTTGTCCTTCGCAGCAAACCGCAAATAGGGCCGAATTCCTGGCTCAACGGGTGTGGCTGGGAAGCAGAGGTTGGCCTCAAACACGGGGTATCGAGCCCGGACAGGATTGAGGACTTCAGTGGGATAGAGGAGTCAGGAGAGCGTCTCATCGCCGCTACGTGCAGGGACGCCAACAATCCGTCCGTCGTGTATAGCGTCAACTACTTGGCACCTTCTCGCGGCTTTCAGCTAGTCCGGACTGACGACTTCGCAACAGACAGCCAGCCGCGGCTGAAGAGCCGCACGTGGTGTCGGGTCCAGGAGGTGGCTCCAGGCCTGTGGTTCCCGGTGGAGAGCAAGTACGAGATCTACAACGCCAAATGTGTGGTCGTCATGAGCGCGGCGATGAGCATTGACCTCAAGAAATCGTCTTTCAACAAGCCTTCGGCCCTGCCTGAGGGCGTCTTCACGCTCCCGATCCGTCCCGGCATGCGGATTGTGGATCGCAGAGGACCACAAGTCATCCAGTGGACGGCGAGGCAAGAGGACACCGGGCCAGCCACTAGAAGATAGGACGACTAGGACCCCCGTTCTCCTCCGCCTCGGATCTGCGTGCATCAGCGTGAATCTGTGGCTAAATACGACCCACCTTCTCCGCTTCGTGCGGCGTCCGCGAGTTGGATCTGGCCGTAGCCGAGGAGGGTGCCGGTGGCGTGCGCGAGGTTGACCTGGGCGATCTGGTAGCCGGCGAAGGCGTAGATCCTCCGCAATTGGGCGTCTGCAAGGCCCGTGGCTGCATACAGGACGTCCGTGCTGGTTCGCACGCCAAGCCGGAACTGGGATTGCTCGACCCTGTAGTCCCTCATGGCCGCATTGACGCCCTGATCTGCTGCGAGAATCCGCCGCCAGTCCTTCTCCAGCTCTGCCACCGACTCATACACCTCCTGCCGGATGGACCTGTCCAGCCGGTCGCGGTCTGCCCTGTCACGGAGCTCCTGGAGCCTGGCGCGGGCCAGCCTGGCCTTGGCAACGGCATTGCCCAGAGGGATCGTGGCTACCAGGCCCACGGAGTGGTCCTCGGATAAGCCGTTGCCGATGTGGGCGAATGCACGGTCCAGGGCGTCGTCCTCGTCGCCTCGCTTATAGGTATAGTCAAGCCTCAGGTCGGGCAGGGTCCGGTTGCGGGCCAGGTCCACGTTCAGCTTGTCGATGGCGAGGGTCATCTCCATCCGGATCGTCTCCATCCGGTTGGCGACGGCCTCGTCTGCCAGACGCCGCTGGTCGAGTTGGAGACCGAGGGGGCTGGGGTCCGTGGCTGGGATGATGGCCGTCCTGGATTCGAGCGGCAGGTCCGGCCGGTTCATGATCCTGCGGAGCTCCCGCTCCGCACTCTGCACGGAGGTCTCGGCATTGATCACTGCCTCGAGGCGGCTGGCCAATCCTGCATCTGCCCTGACGATCTCGATCTTGGGCGCGGATCGCGAGGCCACCTTGCGCCGGGCGTGGGCGAGCTGGTCCTGGGCCAGCTTGTACTGCTCGCGGCGGACATCGAGCTCCTTGCGGGCCGCATACATGTACCAATACGCGGTGTCTGCATCTGCCAGAATCTGGATGGCCCTCTGCTTCGTCTGTGCATCCACGATGCTCTTCTCATGCGTGGCCACACGGATGGACTGCAGATTGGCCGAGAACCCGGCGTTTCGGAGCAGGGAGTGGATGACGGAGACGCTCACTGCGGCATCGGCGACCCCCCCACTGCTGTTGGAGTCCCATTCGCTGAAGGGGACAGCCAGCTCGATCTCCCCGCCTGTAGGCAGGGGCTGAGAGACGCCCACCTGATAGGAGGTCGTGGTGGCTCGATCGTCGCCATCGCGGACCTGGTAGTAGCGGGTGCTGCCTTCAAAAACCGCCTCGAACTTGGCCTTCTCGATATCCAGGGTCCGTTGCGCAATGGCGGGATCCATCAGCTCGACCTTCAGGTCCAGGTTGTTGGCGAGCGCTGCAGCCCTGACCTCCTCGAGGGTCACTGCCACGCTTGGCGCAGCCTGGTTGGGCTCGTTGGCCTCCTGGCTGAGGGCAGTCGTGGCCTGGTCAGGTGTCACGGGTTTGGTCAGGGAACGGTCCTCCAGCCTGACCATGTCGATCTGGGAGAGCTTGGCCTTGAGGGCCTGACTCGCTGCATCCGATCCACTCTGGCTGTCGGTACAACCAGCCAATGAGACAAGGGCCAGCATGCAGGGCGCCCACTTGAGTATGCTCGACAGCGTTGTCATTCCACAACTCCGTTACTGGTTCTGCGCTGTGCGTTCCAACTCATAGCGCACAGCGATCAACTCATAGCCCGCTGCGAGGCCTACTCGCAGCACGGCCCGGAAGGCGTATCTGATGTCACCGATGAATGACGTCATGGCATTCAATCAATGCAACCGCTGTGCCATCCTAGCCTGGCGCCTGCGTTCTGGCACAGAAAACCAGGATCCCCAAGCCAGCCCCGGCGGAGCGATGCGGAGGTGTCCGTCTCCGAACAGCCCGCGCCCGGAAACGGACGGTTGCTGGTTCTTGGGTCCGCCAACAACTCACAACCAACAACCCGCAACCCATCTCACTCGCAGCGCAAAGCCTCCATCGGACCAACCCTGGCTGCACGGCGGGCGGGCAACCAGCAGGCCATTGTGCCGATGATCACAAGCACGAGGGCAACGCCCATGAAGCTCACTGCATCAAAGGGAGAGACCTCATAGAGAAGGCTGCGAAGCGATCGCGACAGGATCAGTGATCCGCCCAAGCCAAGCAACAGTCCAAGCCCGGCGAGTCTCAGACCCTGGCCGACGACCAAGACCACAATGGAGCACGATGTTGCGCCCAGGGCCAAACGGATACCCATCTCGCGGGTCTGCTGACTGACCGTATAGTTGAGGACGCCGTACAGCCCGATCCCGGCAAGCACCAGCGCAAGACCCGCGAATACGCCCAGGAGAAGCAAGGTCAGACGCTCCGTGGACATGCTGGAGACCCTGCGGTCCTCCATGGTGCGGAAGTTGAAGATCGGCAGATCCCCTGCCACCTCGCGCATGGCCTGACGCAGCGCAGGGATGAGCGCAGCAGGGTCGCCTCGCCTGGTGTGCAGAGCAAACGTGACGCTGGTCGGAACGCTCTGCGTGAAAGCCACGTAGGTTTGCTCTCGCGTTGGCCCTCGCATACCGAAGTTCCGGATGTGGCCGACCACGCCGATGATCTGCATCCAGTCTGATTCCTTCTCCGGAGGTTTGTTGCCATACGCAAAGCGGCGGCCCATGGGGTCCTGGCCCTGGAAGTTCCTCTCGACGAACATCGTATCCACGATCGCCACGCGCTGTGACGATTCCACGTCCTGCGGGCCAAAGGGTCGGCCTGCCAGCAGAGGGATGCCCAGGGTCGCGAAGTAATCGCCATTGACCTGGATCCGTTCTGCAGACGGCGTCTGGCCGGCAGCAGCCACAGGCGCGCCTTCGACGTAGTAGCCGCTCTGGTTGCCGCCCCGCATCGGAAGTGGATTCACGAGTGCGGGTTGTTCCACGCCTGGCACTGCGGCGAGGCGTTCCAGGGCCCGGCCGAGCAGGGATGACCGTGGGGCCGGCTGCCTGTAGTCTGGACCCGTCAGCTCAAGATCGAACGTCAGGATCTGCCGCGTGGAATAGCCAAGGTCTGCACTGTGCAGTTTGGCCAGTGTACGCAGCATGAGGGCTGCACCGCAGACCAGCAGACAGGTAAGGCCAAACTCGCTGACCATGAGCATGGCACGCCAACGGCGACCACTGGCAGCACCGCTTGTGCGTGAACCCTGGCCAAGCGAGGTTGTGAGGTCCTGACCGGCTGCATGACCGGCAGGTGCAAGGCCGAAGAGGACGCTGGTCAGCAGGCCCGCACACACGGAAAAAGCCAGGACCCAGCCGTTGAGCATGACCTCTTCGATACGCGGGATGCTGTGTGGCGCCAGGGCACGCAGGCCTGCAACGGCCCAAGAGCCCAGGACCAGCCCTGCCACAATCCCGAGCAGGCCGAGCAGGAGGCTCTCGACCAGAAGCTGACGCATCACCCGCAGACGCCCTGCGCCGCACCGCGCGGATGGCGAACTCGCGGCCATGGGCCTGAGCACGGGCAAGCTGGAGATTCGCGACGTTCGCGCACGCGATCAACAGGACGAAGCCTGCAGCACCGAGCAGCACCAGCAGCGCAGGCCGGACTGAACCGAATACAGTGTCGTTGAGTCGCTGCATCTCGATGGAGATCCCGGTGTTGACGTCTGGATGGGTCTTGGCGAGCTGGTCTGCGATGGTTCGCATCTGGCCCTGGGCCGCCTCGAACGTCACGCCCGGCCTGAGCCTCGCGACCCCGTAGAGACCCGGATGGTTCCACCGATCCCCATAGGCATTGGCCCAGAGCCCGAGCGGTACAGCCAGATCCGCAGACCCAGACATGGCCTGGGCCGCATCTGGGAGTATCCCTATGATGGTGTAGACGTCGCCGCTCAACTGGATCTTCTCGCCGATGATCGAGTCCCGCTCGCCAAAGCTCCGCCTCCAGAACCCTTCAGCGAGCACGGCCGTCCGCTCTGCGCCTGCCTGGTCATCCTCCGGCCCAAACAGCCGACCTCGGAGTGCAGGCATCCCCAGGGCGGTGAATAGGTCATGGCTCGCCATCGCAACGGCCACCCGCTCAGTTCCATCCGGTCCGACGTAGTTGAACGACTGCCTCTTGGAGACGCCCATCGCCGTGAAGCACGTTTGTTTGACGCGCCAATCCAGAAAGTTGGGATAGCTGATGGACATGCCCGGCACCTGCTTGGACCATTCGCTCAAGGTGACCAAGCGATCCTGCTGTGGATACGGCAGCGGCCTCAGCAGCACCCCATACACCACGGAGAAGACCGCGGTATTCGCGCCGATGCCCAAGGCCAGGGTGATCACCGCCACTGCCGTGAAGCCCGGTGACTTGGCCAGCCTTCGGAGGCCGTACCTGATGTCTTGCCATAGTGACGTCATCGTGCAACTCCGCTCTGCGTTCTGCGCTGTGCGCTATGCGTTCTTCGTTTTGACGCACAGCGCACAGCGACCAACTCATAGCCCCTCTACGCCTTCTGCAGCTCCACGAATCCACTTCTCTTGAGGAGCTTGAGCATCTGGGTCTCTTTGTCCGTAGGCTTGGCTCCGCCTGCCCACTCCTTGAAGTACCAATCCAGATAGTGCTTGTAGCCTTTGGCCTTCCACGTGTCATTGAGGCCCAGGTGCTGGTCCGGGTCGTCGTACTTGAGGGTGATGGCCTCTGTCTGCTCCTTCGTGAGCCGATGGTACTTGCCCTCGTGGATGACGCCGGGCCCATCCAGACGTCCCATCCTGTGGGCCGGTTCCTGGGCAGGGTAGCCCAGCACCACGGCGATCAGGGGGAAGCAGTAGGTCTGCGGCAGGTCGAGGAGCTTCCAGTGCCGTTCCACGTCGCCGCGGTGGATGCCGTTGGTGACGAGGGAGTCCACGCCCATGGAGCGGGCCGCGATCACGGCGGTTTGGGCTGCCAGGCCCACATTGACGCTGGCGGTGACGAAGTTCGTGATGTTGTCGGCGAAGAAGGGATACCCATGGAGCTCGGCGCTGGCCTTCATGCGGTTGTCGTCCACGCAGTAGAGGAGCATGCAGCCGCCCTGGTACGTGCAGACCTGTTTCATCAGGCCCCGGTCCTTGACCACCACAATGGAGTAGCTCTGTGCATTCGAGGCGTTGGCCGCGCGGATGCTGGCCTGGAGGATCTGCTGGATCGTGGCCTCGGGGATCTCCTTGTCCAGGAAGTTGCCGTGGATCGTCCGCAGAGCGGCAATAGTCTTGAGCGTCTCATTGCCGGGCTGGGCCTGCTCTGCAGCAGCCGCATCCGGCCTGGGCCGCGTCAATAGGATGCCGCTGCCGAGCAGCGCCCCTTGCTTGAGGAAAGCCCGTCGATTGTTGGGTCTCTTGTTCATTGTCACATTCTCCTTTCGTCTAACGTCATCGGTCATGTGCCGTGAGCTACGAGCCATGCGTTCTGCGTTTCAACCCATAGCGCACGGCTCATAGCCCATAGCCCGCTGCGAGTCCTACTCGCAGCGCAAGGCCTCCATCGGATCGATCTTTGCCGCCCTGCGGGCGGGAAGGGTGCACGCAATCGCCGCAACCGACAGCAGAAGCAATGGGACTGCGATCACCGTCGCCAGATCCCAGACATTCACGCCATACAGGATGAACTTATCCCAATGCTGTAGGCCGGGCAGTTGGCTCTTCAGCACCCGCATGGCGAGGAAGCTCGTGCCCAGGCCGAATCCCAATCCAACCACGGTCAGCCAGAGGCCCTGTCCCAGGATCGGCAGAACCACGTCTCGTGTTCGAGCACCCAGGGCCATACGAATTCCGATCTCACGCGTGCGCCGGTTGACTGCGCAGGTGATGACACCGTAGAGGCCTGTCGCGCAGAGCAGCAGGCCGGCAAGACTGAAGGCGTTCAAGATCGCCGTCAAGGCGTGCTGGGGGAAGAGGAGCTCGGCGACGCGGTCTGCCACCGTGCCAATCCAGAAGCCCTCGGGCAGTCGCAAGGCAGCCGCTTCCTTTCGAAGGATAGGGATGAGCGATCGCGGATCGCCTGTCGTGCGGATGAGAACGGCCGGCGTGAATCGCGTATCCTGAGACAGCGGCCAGTAGGCCATGGGCTCTGTTCCCTCGAGGATCGATCGCATCGTGGAGGCCCGAACCACACCAACCACTGTCATGGTCTTGCCCTCTCCGCCGCGAAAGGTCAAGGACCTTCCCACGGGATTCTGATGGGGCCAATACTGCCGTGCCATGACGTCATTGATGACGATCACGGGCGGGGCTTGCGGGCTGTCCTGGGCCGAGAACAGGCGGCCCGCCAGCAACGGCATATTCAGGGTCTTGAAGTACTCCGGACTGACCACGTCATAGGACAGACTGCGTCGCTCCCCCTCCGCAATTCCGATCCCGTCCACGGCGATGACACCCCTCATGGACCCGCGTTCGCTCAGGGGCACTGAGCCGGACAGACACGAGACTTCGACACCTGGCAGTCCCTTGATCCGCTCATACAGCCCCTCAACTGAACCGCGAAGGTCCGGCCGGCTTAGGGTGTGGCCTTCGAGAGATACAGCCAGGAGTCGCCTCGTATCATAGCCCGGATCGATACGATGCAGTTGAGCCACGCTGCGGAGGAACAGACCCGCACAGGCCGAGATCGCCACTGCGATGGCGACCTGGGCCACGACCAGCACGTGATGGGGATTCCATCGACTCGAAAACACGCCGATGAACGCGGAGGATTCCTTGAGGCTGCCCGTCACGTCGCGGCGAACCGCTTGCAGCGCGGGAGCCAGGCCAAACACCAGACCCGCCAGCAGCGAAGCAGCCAGGGCAAAGAGCAAGACCCTGGAATCGATACCCCCCGCCATGCTGACCGATCCCATCCTGGACACCAGACCACAGACGACGCGATCCAGCCAGATCGCCACGACGACCCCGCACATACCACCTGCCAGTGCCAGCAACAGGCCCTCGACCGACAACTGCCGGACGATCCGCCAGCGCCCGCGCCCAATGCCCGGCGTATGGCGATCTCCCGCTGCCGCACCATGGCCCTGGAGAGCTGCATGTTGGCGATGTTCAAAGAGGCGATCGTCAGTACGAAGGCGGCGGCTACCATGAGAATCGCGAGTGGCCGAGGAAGGCCTCTTGCCACCTCTGCATACCCCCGGCTGCCGTCCGCCACCGTCACGTGGTTACCGACGTTTTCAAGGCCGGATTCCTTCAGGTGCGTGCTCACCGCACTCAGCCGTAGCTCCGCCTGTTCTCGACCGATTCCCGGCTTCAGCCTACCCAGAAAATGCAGCCATGTCCAGGTACCCCGGTGGAAGTTGTTGTGGGTCATTGCAGCATAGGTCCCAAGCGGGACATAGACATCCGCGACCCAGCCCGCTACGGAACCGGTGAACCCTGGAGGCGTGACTCCGACAATGGTCAGGGAGTGGTCATGGAGGACCACCTGCCTGCCGATGACCTCCTCATCCTCTCCAAACTGCCGACGACGAAAGCGGTCGCTGATGACAACGACCGGAGGAGCAGCGGCATCCGGCTCTTGCTGGGCGTCAAACAGACGTCCACGCGAGGGGGCAAGACCCAGCACAGAGAAGCAGTTGCCCGATACTGCCAGGCCTTGGACCTGCTTGATGTCTTGGCGGGTGTAGAGAGGCATGACCTCGTAGGAGAATGCAGCCAAGCCCGCGAAGACGTCGGGTTGATCGCGAAAGGCCTCATAGACCGGGTAGTTGAAGATTCCCTCTGTCCCAGACTGCCCATCCGGGGCACGCCAGAGGTAGTAGACGCCTACCAGATCACGGGCCTTGTTCACAGGAAGAGGACGCAGACAGAGCTGATTCAGGGCACTGAAGACCGCTGTGTTCGCGCCGACGGCGACAGCGGTGATCAGGATGACCGCAATGGTGAAACCGGGCGACTTCGCCAGCATCCGAAGGCCATATTTGATGTCGTTCCAGAGCGTCGTCATTGCACGACTCCGTTATGCGTTATTCGCTATGAGCTATGGGCTACGAGCTATGCGTTTCAAACTCACATCGGACAGCTCATGGCTCACAGCCCGCTGCGAGTCTCACTCGCAGCGAAGGGCCTCCATCGGATCGATCCTCGCCGCGCGCCAGGCCGGGAGCAGGCAGGCCACGGTGGCGGTCGTCAGGAAGAGCAAACCCACCGAGACGTATGTCAGGGGATCATGCGGTGAGATGCCGAAGAGCAATCCCGCCAGGAGGCTTTGGGATGCCCAGGCGAGCATCCACCCGCAAGACACGCCAGCGATCACGGGCTTCAGTCCCTGCCTCAGCATGAGCTGAAAGATGTCGACATGATTCGATCCCAGTGCCATACGCACGCCAATCTCACGCCGACGATCGGAGACAATGCATGAGAGGACCCCAAAGATACCGATCAGGGCGAGCGTCAGGGCGAGCACCGCAAACAATCCCATCAACATCGAATGGTATCGTCGACTGGAGACCGCGTCGTGCAGTCGCCCGTTCATCGTTTCGATATTGGCCAGGGCCAGCGTGGGGTCCAGCACATTGAGCTCGCTCCGCAGACGGTTCACGACGGATTCTGGCCGGCCATGGGTCTTCACAACCAGAAACATGCCCCGCAGGGTGTAGGTGGCAAGTCCTTTCTGTTGGTAGGGAACGTAGAAGGTCGGCTGGGAGGGCGCGTCGAGTCCGGCGCTTCTGACGTCCTTACTGACACCCACGATCGTCATCCAGGGCTGCCAACGTCCCGGGCCAAGCTTGATGCGTTGACCGACCGCCCCTCCTTCGGGAAAGAAGCGTTTGGCCAGGGATTGGTTGACAAGGACAACAGGCGCCCCTTCCTCGTCAACGGGCTCAAACATGCGGCCTGCCAGGATGGGAATGCCCATGAGTTGAAGGTAGTTCGTGCTGACGGAGGTGTAGTTGGCCTGTTGAGGCCCACCCTCGAGGAGCCCGTTGGCGGAGTCCCGATTCTCAATGCTGAAGGGCCGATTGAAGTCGATTTCACCCAAGGGCAGTGCATTGACCATCGCCACGCCAGTCACTTCAGGCAGGGCTTCCACGCGATTCGTCAACTGGCGATAGAAGTTTCTCAGGGCATCGTCGTCATCATAGGTCCTGTTCGACAAGACAATCCGAGCGGTCAGAATGCGATCAGGGGAGAACCCGGGATCAATACGCAAGACCCCACGGAAACTGTTCCAGAGCAATCCCGCGTCGATCAGCAAGAGCGTGGCGATGGTCGCCTGCGTCGCGACCAACCCGAATCGCCTCTGTCGCCGCGCCGGATGGCCGTCGCCTTCCCGAATCCTGAGGACCGCGCTAGCCTGTCGACCCTGCCTGAGAAAGTGAAGCAGGGGAATGAGCGACATCCCCACGCCCACGAGCAGTGATACGACGAAACCGTATCCCACAATCAGGGGATCGACCGCAATCTCATCCGCCCGCGGCAGCCCGTAGGGCGCGAAGATCCTCAACAGATGAATGAGCCAGATCGAGAATGTAACACCCATCAAGCCCGCGATCAAAGAGAGTATGCATGACTCCGTCGACCACTGACGGAGAATGTGTCGAGCCTCGGCGCCGAGCGCCATGCGAACGACAAATTCCCTACGACGCTTGCCGAGACGCGTCAGGTAGAGGTTCACCAGATTTGCCGACCCGATCAAGGTCACGCAACTCACGGCGCCAAACAGGATCCACAAAATGCGACCTGCTCCACCCAGGCATTCCTTGAGCAGCGATGTTCCGACGAATGCGACCTCGCCCGCCGGTGCGGTGCCCTGCACTTCGGTGTACCCCTGCGTAAACTGCTGCAGCCGTTGGCCCAGCCGCTCAATTGAGACACCGGGCTTCAAGCGGCCGACGACACTGAGGAAGCGATTGTCCGTCTCACTGATCTCGTCGGATGTCGGCGCCAGAGGCTTCCAATAGCTCGTGTAGCGCTGTGGAAAACGGAAACTCGACGGCATCACCCCGCAGATGGTGACCGCCTTCCCATCGAGAAGCAAGCCCTTCCCGAGAACATCCGGACGGCCTCCAAAACGCTCCCGCCACAGCCCATCACTCAGGAGCACGAGGTGCTCTCCACCTGAGGCATACTCCTCCGGCGAAAACACCCGACCGATCACAGGGGTGACACCCAATATGCCAAAAAGCTCCGGCGATACCCGTGTCCCCCAGGCTCGCCGCGGCATCCCCACCCCAGAGAGATTGCGAATCTCCTCCGAAAAAGCAGCCACGCTCTCGAAGACATCACAGTCCGTGCTCAAGGCCTGAAACTCAGATACCGACAGCTCTGGCTCGGTCCGATCCGAGGCTCGATGATGCGCCTGAACACGAACGAGCCGCTCGGAATCCGGAAAGGGCAGAGGCTTCAATACGACTCGGTGCAACACGCCTAGCATCGCGGTATTTACGCCTATGCAGAGCGCCAGCGTCAGCACCGCTGCGGCCGCGAAGCCAGGCGACTTGGCGAGCATTCGGAGACCGTACTTGATGTCGTTCCAAAGCGTCGTCATCGTACAACTCCTTTCTGCGTTGTTCGCTATGAGCTATGAGCCATGCGCTCCAAACTCACAGCGCACAACCCATAGCTCACAGCGTCTTCTCCATCCACCCGTCCCGCAGCCGGATGACCCGCCTGCTGTAGGCCGCGTTGGCCTCTGAGTGGGTGACCTGGATGATCGTGGTGCCCTCTGCATTGAGCCTCTTGAAGAGCTCCATGATCTCCTTGCCTTGCTCGGAGTGCAGGTTGCCCGTGGGCTCGTCCGCCAGCAGGAGCTTGGGCCTGGCGATGATGGCCCGGGCAATGGCCACGAGCTGCTGCTGGCCGCCCGAGAGCTGGCTGGGGAACAGGTCCTTCTTGCCCACGATGCCAAACCGGTCCAGGGTGTCTGCGACCGCGGCCTGGCGCTGCGAGCCCTTGACGTTGCGATAGGACAGCGGAATATCCAGGTTCTCGGCCACGGTCAGGTCATCGAGCAGGTGGAACTGCTGGAAGACAAAGCCCACGTGACTCTTGTTGAGGGCCGCACGCTCCTTGGGCGAGAGGCGATGGACCTGGCGATCCTCCAGGGTGTATTCCCCTTCCCAGGCGCTGTCGTACATCCCGAGGATGTGGAGCAGCGTGGACTTGCCCGCCCCTGAAGGCCCCATGATGGTCATGAACTCGCCGTCCTCCACCTCCAGATTGATCTGCCGGAGCAGGTAGAGAGGCCCAGCCTTGGTCTTGACGCACTTCTCCAGATTCTTCAGTTGGATGATCGGTTGCATGTTCAACTCCAGGTTTTGGGTTTTATGTTTTAGGATTTAGGTCCTCGGCATCTTGGGGCTCCCTTGTCTTGCCTAAGACCTAAAACCTAACACTTGACACTTCTTTCTCATTCACCTCTCAACGCCTCCATCGGATCGACCTTCGCCGCCCTGCTCGCGGGGATCCAGCAGGCCAGCAACGCCACCGCGATCAGCAGGACCACGATACCGCAGAACGTGAGCGGGTCCAACGGACCTGTCTCGAACAGCATGCCCCGGATCATCCGCGTCAAGGCGACCGCGCCCACGAGACCCGCACCGATCCCACAGGCGGTCAATCCCAGCCCCTGCCGCAGCACCAGGGCGATGATATGTCCGCGTTGGGCCCCCAAGGCCATGCGCAGGCCCATCTCCTGGGTGCGGTGCGAGACGGTCAGGCTGACCACGCCGTAGATCCCGAGTGCGGCCAGGACAAGGGCCACAGCGGCAAACGCCCCGATCAGGGTGACGGCAAACCGCCGCTGGGACAGCGACCGCGTCACCATCTCCTCCAGGGTCCGCACCCCGAACACCGGCAGATCCGAATCGATCGCCTGGATCTCGCAGCGGATCGACTCTTCCCACCCCCCTACGCCGCCCACGGTCCGGAGAAACACGGCCAAACGCAGGCCGGATCCCTGGTACGCCGGCAGGTAGACGTGTGGCACGTCCGGGGCATCGAGCCCCTCGGTCTTCACGTTGCCGACGACGCCCACGATGTTCCGCCATTGTGGCGTAGCCCCTGTGCCCAGCGCGAGCCGCAGACCCACGGGGTCCTCACCGGCCCAGAAGCGAGCCGCGGCGGCCTGGTTCACCAGAACGACACGATTCTCCCCGTCATCCGCCTCCGTGAAGGAACGCCCTCTCAACAGGGGGACGCCCAGCGTCCGGAGGTAGTCAGGGGTGATCGAGGAGATCATTGCCGTGGGCCGGCTGCCCGCGGCATCCGTCCTGCCCTCGACCGTGAACGTGCCGGCGGTCCATTCGCCGGTGAGCGGCAGGCAGGGTCCGGTCCCGACGGCAGCGGCCTCCACGCCTGGCAGGGTCAGCATCCGTCGCACGACCTCCCGGATGAAGGTGGTCCGGTTGGCCTGATTGAGGTAGGTCTGCCGGGCGTTCGGATCGGTGGGCGGCGGCAGCCAGATCCCGGCCGTGACCACGCGGCGGGCGTCGAAGCCCGGATCGACCTGGAGGGCGTTCCAGAAACTCTTCAGGAGAAGTCCCCCGGCCACCAGCAACGCAAGAGACAGGGCCACCTGGCTGCCGGCAAACCACGCCCGCAGATGCTGGGATCCCGCCCCCGTGCCCGTGCCGCGTCCGCCGTCCTTGAGGTTCGTCACCAGGTCGAATCGCGACGCCCGCAGGGCAGGAATCAGGCCGAACAGGACGCCCGTCACACAGGACACAGCCAGGGCAAAGGCCAGGACGTGACCGTTGACGGCCACCTCATTGATCCGAGGGAGGTCCACCGGCGCCATGGCTACGATGACCGGGGGTAGTCCCCAGGCCAGGGCCATGCCCGTGATCCCGCCGGCCAGGGACAGCAACAGACTCTCCGTGACCAATTGGCGGATGACGGTGCCGCGTGATGCACCGAGTGCGCAGCGCATGGCCAGTTCCTGGCGCCTGCGCTCGGCGCGCACAAGGAGCAGGTTGGCCAGGGTCGCGCAGCAGATCAGCAGGATCAGGACAACCGCACCAAACAGCAGCCACAGGGCCGGACGGATGCCCACCACCAGGTCTTGGTGCAGCGGCCGCATACTGGGTGTCCATCGTCCGTCCCCGGAGTACTCATTCGGGAACTGCCGCCGCTCGTCCGCGGCGAATCCCTCGATCCGTGCCTGGGCCTCGGAAAAGGACATCCCGGCCTTCAACCGGCCGATCATGCCCGGGATGACCCGGTAGCCGCGTTGCGGTGCGGGGCTGAAGGGTGGGGTCCGCATCCCACCCGTGAACCACACGTCCACGCTGGAGGTCAGCGTCCGGCCCGGATGCTGAAAGCCGGGCGGCATCACGCCAATCACGCGGTAGGGATCGTAGTCCATCCCGAACTTACGCTCGAGCACGCCAGGATCTCCGCCGAAGCACCTCTGCCACGCGCCGTAACTGATGACACAGCCCTCCGCCCAGCCGGGAACCCTCTCCTCCTCCTCGCCAAAGGTCCGCCCCATTTGAGCGGATGCGCCCAACAGACGAAAGTAGCTCGGGCTCACGGCCATCGCCTCCACTCGCTGCGGTCGATCGACACCCGTCACATTGCCGTGCATCGGGAAGACCATGGACAAGGCCTCGAAAACGCCGGCCCGATCCCGGAGGTCCTCGAACTCCGGCACAGACGTGCCGACGTTCATCCGACCCACGCCCGGCATCTCACACTGCACGCTGACGAGCTGCCCCGGATCGCGATAGGGCAAGGGTCGGAGAAGAAATGCCTCGACCACGCTGAAGATCGCCGTGCCCGCGCCGATGCCGATGGCCAGCGTGAGTACTGCCACTGCCGTGAAGCCTGGCGACTTGGCCAGCATCCGCAGGCCGTATTTGATGTCGTTCCACAGTGTCGTCATTGTGTAACTCCGTTCTGCGTTCGTCGCTATGAGCTATCAGCTATGCGTTTCAATTCATAGCGCACAGCGTATAGCTCATAGCTCGCTGCGAGTCCTACTCGCAGCGTAAGGCCTCCATCGGATCCACCTTTGCCGCCCGACTGGCGGGGACGAGACACGCCAGGACCAGGACGGCGCCGACCCCTGCCGTGACCACGGCCAGATGACCTGTATCCAGGGCGTCGACGCCGAAGAGGAACGATCGGACGAATCGGGCCGAGGCCAGCGAACCGCCCACACCCAGGACCAGACCGATGCCGATCCAGGGCAGGATCTGGCTGAACACGAGGCCCACGATGCTGCGACGCTGGGCCCCGAGTGCCATCCGGATGCCGATCTCCCCAGTCCTGCGAGCCACGTTGTAGGAAAGTGTACCATATACACCGACCAGGGCCAGAAGCACCGCAATCGCCATGAAGGCGTTGATCACCTGGGTGAGCAGACGGCGGCCGCGGGTGCTGTCTCCGATCACCTGATCCATCGTGCGGACCCGTGCAAGGGCAAGATCCGCATCCATCGCGGCGAGCTCTCGCCGCAGGGCCGGAACGAGATGGTGCGGATCGATCTGCGAGCGTACGACCAGCATGGTCCCCGTTCGCGGCCGCCAGGCGTAGTGGGTATACATCTCCGGGATGGGACTCGCCTCTGCGCCCCACTGCCGCACGTTCTCCACTACGCCCACGATGGTCAAGGTCCAGGATGGCTCAGGACTGTTCTGGCGGATGTGCCTGCCCAACGCATCCTGGCCTGGCCAGTAGTGATCTACGAATGCCCGGTTCACGACGACTTCCACGCTATTGGGGTCGGCTACAGTGGGCCCGATCGCGCGACCCTGGAGGAAGGGTATGCCCATGGCCGCAAAGTAGCCGGGCGAAATGTAGGAATTCTCCACCCAAGGCCGCCGCGCCCTCAGGTCGAAGGTCTCGCCATCCACCAGCACGCTCGAGTTGTTGCCTCCTTCCAGAGGCAGCTTGGTGGTCATGGCCGCCTCTTTGACGCCGGGCATCGTTCGCACGCGCTCGAGATAGCGGTCCCAGAACTGTAAGCGGCTGGGGCCCGCCTGATACCGATCCCCGGTCAGCATGATCGCCGCAGACAACGTTCGATCCGTCCGCAGAGCGGCATTGGCCTTCCAGACATTGAGATAGCTGGCTGACAGCAGGACCGCCCCATTGACCAGCACCAGGGCCACCATGATCTGGCTGACCACGAGCTGACGAAGGAAGCGATGGCGGGTCCGCGATCCAGCAAGGGACCTACCCCCCTCTTTCGCGGCCTCGGCGATCCCTGCGCTGGCAGCCGTCATCGCCGAAGGAAGGCCGGCCAGCAGTGCCGTAATCAAGGCCAGGGCGACCCCGATCAACAAGGGCGTTGCGTCGAGACGCAAGGCCGCAGCGCCCGAGGCCGGCAGCGAGAGCATGCTCCGCAGAAGGTCGATGCCCAGGGCCGCTATCATACCGCCAGCGACCGTGCCGAGTGCCGCCAGTATGAGGCTTTCCATCAGCAGCAGGCGGACCACGGCCCAGCGGGTCGCGCCGAGCGAAAACCGCACACCGAACTCCATCTGACGATGGGACCCGCGGGCCAGCAGCATGCTGGCCACATTGGCGCAGGCCATGAGCAGCACGAGTGCCACCGCGCCCAGCAGGAGCGGCAGACGAGAAACAGCTCCCTCGGTGACCGTGGAGACCAGTGACCGAGCCAAGAAGGGCTTGCCCTGGTTGGTCATCGGATGGTCCTGGGTAAGGCGTGCGCCGATGGCCTTGACCTCTGCGTCCGCCTGCTGCTGGGTGACGCCAGGCTTGAGCCGCGCGATCCCGAGCAGCCAGTGGCTGCCTCGTTCGTTCTCGTTCAGCACGAGCCTGAGCGGTATCCAAAGGTCGATGGCCCGGTCGCTGGATCGCTGGGTCTGCCAGGTGAATCCAGCAGGCATGATCCCCACGATACGGACCTCGTAGCCGTTGAGGCGGAGCGTCCGGCCCAAGGCCGCCGTATCGCCGGCGAATACGCGGCTCCAAAGCCCGTGGCTGATGATCACGGCCTGGGGAGTATCTGACTGGGCATCCGACTCTTCAAACCAGCGACCTCTGGCAGGCGGAATGCCCAGGGTCGCAAGCACTGCAGGCGTGCACGCAACCGCGTCCACAGACTCAGGCGTGTCGCCGCCCAGGTTGAGTCGTTGAAAGGAGAATCCGCCGATCGAGGAGAACGCCGAGCTCTGGCTGGCGATGTCCAGGAAGTCCGGCGTGGAGAGCGGCTGGCCGGGGTTCGTCCACAGATCCACGAGCTGTTGACTCTCAGGATAGGGCAAGGGATCGATCACGAGGGCCTTGGCCACGCTGAAGACCGCGGTCGTGGCCCCAATGCCAATCGCCAGCGTGAGCACGGCCACGGCCGCAAAGCCGGGGGCCTTGCCCAGCATCCGCAGGCCGTATTTGAGGTCGTTCGAGAGCATCATCATTGTACAACTCCATTGTTCGCTATGCGCTATGAGCCATGAGTTGTGTGTTTCAAACTCACAGCGCACAGCGCGTGGCTCACAGCTCGCTGCGAGTCCTACTCGCAGCGAAGGGCCTCCATCGGGTCGGTCCTTGCCGCCCTGCGCCGGGTAGATAGATCGAGACGCCGGCGACCAGGGCGAGCAGGCCTACGGAACCCATGAACACCCAGGGATCGTATGCCTTGACCTCGAACAACTGGCTCTCGAGGAGCCGCACCAGGATCAGGGCGGCGGCCACACCCAAGGCGATACCGATGAGGGACACCCTCATGCCCGCGTGCAGGACCAGGCGAACGATGTCTCGCCCCTGGGCCCCCAACGCGGAGCGGATGCAGAACTCGTGGGCCCGCTGGCCCGTGGCGTACGACATCACGCCATAGATCCCCATGCACGAGAGGCCGACGGCCACGACTGCAAAGAGATCTAGCAGGACCAGGGTGGCACGCTTCGACGCCAAAGATCGATGGACGTCGCCCTCGAGCGTTCGGACATTGCCCATCGGCTGATCAGGGTCTGTCTCGAGGATCGTCTTTCGGACCGCCTGGGACATCGCCAATGGCTGCAGCCCAGTCCGTATGATAATGCTTGCAGCGGCAGCAGAATAGGACTGGGGCACATAGACCTGCTGTCGCGGTGCGTAGTCCAGGAAGTATTGACGTACCGGCGATGCGATACCCACGATCTCCCAGGACTCGCCCAGAAAACGCAGTTGCCGGCCGATGGGGTCCTCATCGGGATAGAGTTCGGCAGCGATCCGGGTGTCGATGACAGCCACGCGAGGCGCCCCAGCCTGATTGTCCGCATCCGTGATCACACGTCCACGCACGAGCGGGATGCCGGTCGCCGAGAAATAGCACCCACTGACGAAATCACAGGCAACCACATAGTCCGTCCGGACGGGTCTGTCCATCCGGCTGACCTGCTCAGACCTGCCCCGCAGACTGAACGGCAAGGAGGAGGAAGCGCCAACCGATTCAACGCCGGGCAGCGCGGCAATCCGTTCACTCAGCGCCTGGATGAAGCGAAGCCGGTCCGCGTCCTGGGGGTACTTGGCCTCAGGAAAGGAAAGATCGAAGGCCAGCGTGTGCCTCGGGTTGAAACCCGGGTCTGTGTCCAGCAGACGCATGAAGCTGCGAAGGAATAATCCTGCCCCGACCAGCAGCACGAGTGTGAGTGCGAACTCCGAGACCACCAGGACTGACTGCGACCTCCTCTTTGCAGCAGACACTGCCCCCCGCTCGGTCTCCTTGAGATCGCCGTTCAGATCCGGTCTGCTCGCACGCCACGCGGGCAGGATGCCGGAGAGGACGCCACAGGCGCATGCGACACAGATCGAGAACAGAAGCACCTTGACGTCGAGCTGCGGATACAGGACCTGGGGCACCATGCCTGCGACCATGCCGGTGAGCAGCCTGACGCCGAGCACCGCCAAAAGCAGGCCGACCCCGCAGCCTGCACCTGCGAGCAGGACGCTCTCGGTGAGCATCTGACGGAGGATCCGCCAGGATGGAGCGCCCAGCGAGGCACGAATGGCCATCTCTCTGGACCGGGCATTGCCGCGAGCCAGCAGCAGGTTGGAGACGTTCGCACAAGCGATGAGCAAGACCAGGGTCACGGCCCCCAGCAAGACAACCAGGGTCGGCCGGGCCTGGCCCGCGTAGACCTCCTGCAAGGGAAAGACGGCGACGCTGCACTCCCTCTTGAATTCCGGGTACTCTGCGTTGAGTCGTTGTTTGATGCCTCGAAGCTCTGCTTGAACCTCAGCGGCGGTCACTCCGGGCAACATGCGGCCGATCACCTGTCTCCAGTGGCCGGCACGTTCCCAGTTCACCCCAGGGGCGTCAATGACGTCAGGTACCAGAAACCGGGCATCGTCCTGCAGGAGGGCGTCAGGACCGAGCACGCCGATGATCCTGTAGGGAACCTGATCGAGTGACACATGGGTGTCCAGGACCGCCGGGTTCGAACCATATCGATCCTGCCAGAATGCGTGGGCAAGTACCATCACGTGACTGTCTCCGCCCGGCGTGTCCTCAGCCGGTGCAAAGCCCCGTCCCATCACGGGCTCAACACCCAGCACGGGAAGGAACTGCGAGGAGACCATCAGGCCTGAGACACGCTGCGGCGTCCCATCGCCGGTGAGGTTTCGTTGTGTCTCCTCATAGACGGCCAGGTGCGCGAATCTGGAACTGTGCTCACGCCAATCCTTGAATGCGCCGCCGGAGACGGCGTTTCGGTCGGTGTTCGGGAACGTCTCAAAGATCTGCACAAGCTGATCCGCATGGGGATAGGGCAGCGGTTCCATCAGGACCGAGTGGATCACACTGAAGATGGCCGTGTTGGCGCCTATCCCGATGGCCAGCGTGAGCACGGCCACCGCCGTGAAACCAGGCGCCTTGCCCAGCATCCGCAGGCCGTATTTGAGATCGTTCCATATCGTCGTCATTGCATGACTCCTATGTAGGATGGGCTTTAGCCCATGCTGAATCTATGATGATGGGCTAAAGCCCATCCTACCTGTTTTATTCACAGCGTAACGCCTCCATCGGATCGATCCGTGCCGCACGGCGTGCGGGGACATAACAGGCGAGCAATGTAATCAATACAAGCAACAGGGGCACGCCGATGAACGTCAATGGATCCAGGGCACTCACGCCGTAGAGGAAGTTCGCCAGCAACCTCGTCACCGCCAGCGACAGCGTCAGACCGGCTGCCACCCCGGCCACGGCCAGGACGAGACCCTGTCGCAGCACCATGCACAGCACGTCGCTGGTAGTGGCGCCCAGGGCGATCCGTACGCCGATCTCCTGGGTCCGCTGGCCCACGGCATAGGCCATGACCGCATAGACGCCCAGGACCGCGAGCAAAAGGGCGGTTGCCCCAAGGACGGCCACCAGGCTGGCGGTGATGCTCTGAGCCAGAAACGCCGTCCTGCATTCCTCTGACAGGGCCAGCGTCCCACAGAGTTCCACCTCCGGATCAAGGCCACGGACGGTCGTGCGCACGATCTCGGCAAAGGCCATGGGATCGCCCTGCGTACGAAGGCATACATTCAGATCCAGATCCGGCACCCGCTGCTGGTAGGGCAGGAAGAAGAAGCACTGGGGATCCTCGTTCAGGGCGTTGTACTTGCAGGCCTTGGCTACGCCGACCACGGTCCTCCACTGGCCATGGGACCTGAACCTGCGACCGACGGCCTCCTGGCCCGGCCAGAACCGTTCGGCAAAGGGCTCGTTGACAATGGCGACCAGGGGGGCCCTGCCGTCGTCCGCCTCGGTGAAGTCACGCCCCGCGACTACGGGGGTCTTCATCGCCGCGAAGTAGCGAGGCGATATGAGGACGTACTGATAGGTGAGGTCTTCACCCAAAGCAGGGACGTAGCCTTCGACGTGCGCATCGAGTCCCTTGCATCCGCCGAACCCGAGAGGCAGCCAACTGGCCAGCGCCGCTTCCTCGACACCCGGCAAGGCGGCCAGACGTTGCTGGACCTGGCGATAGAAGACCTTGCCCGTCTCTTCGGTGTAACCGTTCATGCCGATCCGCAGCCCTGCCACCAGCACGTGCGACGGTTCGAAGCCCAGTTTGATCTGCCGCGCCTTCTGGAGCCCCTGGAGGCACAGGCCGGCTCCGACCAGCAGCACCAGGGCCAGTGCGATCTCGACCACGACCAGGACGTGGCGGAGGTGGCCGTGCGCTACGCCGGCCATGGAGGACCGGCCACCCTCTTTCAACACCTCAGATAGACGCGGCCTCGTGGTGTGGATCGCAGGCACCAGGCCGATGATCAGACCCGTGGCCATTGCCAGGAGCACAGTCAAGCCCAGTGTCGTCCCATCCAGGTTGAAGTCCCGGGCTGAAGGCGCCCGTGCCGGGGGTAGAAACCACCCCACCACGTTGATCGCCCGGGAGGCCAGCAGAATGCCACCGATGCCGCCCAGCAGGGTCAGCAGGAGGGTCTCGGTCAGCAGTTGGCGGATGAGGCGGATCCTTCCTGCTCCCGCGGCCAGCCGTATGGCGATCTCCTTCCCGCGGCTCACGGACCGGGCCAGGACGAGGTTCGCCACATTGGCAACGACAATCAACAGCACGCCCAGGCTCGCTGTCATGAGGATAGGCAGCACGTCCTGCGCAACAGACTGGGCGCCATACGGGCACTGGGAATAAGGAAGGACCCGATGGCTGACGTATCGGTTGCTTTCCGGATAGGCCACAGCCAGGTTTCGGCCCAGGGCATCGACAGCTGCTTGGGCCTGGGATACGCTCACACCCGGCCGAAGGCGGGCCAGATTGTGGAACGGTCGCGACCCGCGGTAGGTCAATGACTCGTCATGCTGGGCCATGACTTCCTGGATCATCGAAAGGGGTGCCCAGAAATCAAAGGCATTGCCCGTCATCGTTCCCCGGAACTCCGCAGGCGCCACGCCGATGACGGTGAAGCGATGGCGGTTCAGGTCGACCGTACGCCCCACCACGGACGGATCTGCCCCGAAACGCCGCCGCCAACACCTCTCGCTCAGTACCAAAACGGGATTGCCTCCGGGCTTCCGGTCTTCGTCGGGCAGAAAGGTCCGCCCGAGGGTCGGCTTGACGCCCAGCAGATCGAAGTAGTTGGCCGTTGTGATCTGGCCGTGGACCCACTCCAGTTGGTGATCGATGCTCAAGGACGCGGGAGAGGTCTGAGAGGCCGTTGCGCCGGCGAACACCTTGTCCATCGCTGCAAAGTCCCGAAGATCGAAGAGCGAGACGTTCCCCCCGCCCTGGTTGGAGACGATGACGACGATGCGGCCCTGGTCTGCCACACCCGGCAGCGGCCGCCATAGGAGGGTCCTCATCCAGCAGAGCACGGTCGTGTTCGCGCCGATGCCGAGGGCGAGCGAGAGCACGGCCACGGCCGTGAATCCGGGCGACTTGGCCAGCATCCGCAGGCCATACCTGAGGTCATTCCATAACGTCGTCATTGCATACTCCTCTGTCTGCTGTGAGCTGTGTGTTTGAACTCACAACGCACAGCTCATAGCCCATAGCACGCTGCGAGGCTTACTCGCAGCGCAGGGCCTGCATCGGATCGATCCTCGCCGCCCTGCGGGCGGGGAGCCAGGCGGACACCAGGGCCACCCCGATCAACAGGACACCACCTGCCACGAGGGTGACCGCGTCCGCTGGGGCCACGCCGTAGAGCTGGCTCTTGATGAGCCTCACCACTACAAGGGCGACAGGCACGCCCACAGCCAGGCCGATCGCAGCCAGCACTGCGGCCTCCCGCAGGATCGGTCCCGCCACGTTTCGCCGGGTCGCGCCCAGGGCCATGCGAAGGCCGATCTCCTGGGTCCGCCGCTCCACGTTGTAGGCCATCAAGCCATAGAGCCCGACGCACGAGAGCAGCAGGGCCAGAAAGGCCAGCGCGCCGCCCAGCAATGCAAAAAGCCGGTCCGGGGCGATGGACCGGTCGAGCAACGCCTGCTGGGTGCTGATCGAGAACAGGGGCAGATGCGGGTCGATGCCAGCCACCGCCCGGCGTATGGCCGGAAGGAGGCTGCCCGACGGGAGAACGGAACGCACCGCGAAGCTGACGGTCTTGGTGGCACTCTGGCGTTGGGGCACGTAGATCAACGGCGCGGCTTCGTTGCGGACTCGGTTGTACTTCGTATCGCGCACCACGCCGACGATCTCGACGCTGTGGGCCGACTGATCGTGGAACGTGAACGTCTTCCCGACCGGGTCTTCATCCGGAAGATACCGTCGGGCGAAGGTCTGGTTCACAACAACGACGGAGGGGCCCGCGGCTGTGTCCGCCGCGTTGAAATCGCGGCCCGCCAGGAGCGGCACATTCATCGTGCGGAAGAAATCCTCGCCCACCTTGAGATACTCGATGTTCCGTTTTCGGCTGCCCTCGTTTGGACGGCCGGGGAACTCCATCTCGTCGGAGGAGCTCGATCCGCTGACGAGAGAGAAGGCGGAGTAGGACACGAGCCTGATGCCCGGGATGGCGGCCACGGCCGACCGGATGCGGTCGTAAACCTCGACGTATTGTTCGCTGCGATAACCCGCGTCGGACGGCCGGACGCGGAACACGAGCACGTTCTCCGCGTCAAAGCCCGGCGCCACCCGCGCGAGGTTGGCGAACGTGCGGATCATCAGGCCCGCCCCCACGATCAGCAACACCGACAGCCCCACCTGCACCGCGACCAGGCCCTTGCCCAAAGTCAGCCGCGGCGCCCCCATCGCGGAACGATGCCTTAATGCCTCGGCCGGGATCGCCTGTGCTGCGCGGATCGCCGGCAGGATCCCGAAGATCAGCGCGATCAGTACGGACACGAGGATGGTGAACGCCAGCACCCGGGCATCCGTTTGCAGGTTGAAGTGTGGATCGTCCGGCGAATACTGCGCCAGAAAACCGAGCAGCGCCGGACGGCTCCAGGCGGCCACCAGCAATCCCAGCCCCGCGCCCAGCAGCGACAGCACCAGACTTTCGACCAGCGACTGTCGGATGAGCCGCCACCGGCCCGCGCCCATGGCGGTCCGGACGGCCATTTCGTGCCGACGGGATACGCCGCGGGCCAGCAGCAGCCCGGCCAGATTCGCACACGCGATCAGGAGCACGATGCCCGCAGCGGCTGCGAGCGTCTGGAACGGTTTTGCCATCTGCCGGCGGAGAATCAGTTGCCCGCGGCTCCCGTCTTCCAGGACGATCCCGCCCTGTTCCATTCTGGTTTTCGACTGGTTGAGCGCCTGCTGGAACAGAACGCTGAGGCTGGCCTGCGCCTGCGTTTCGCTCTCGCCGGGAGCGAGGCGTCCCATGATTTGAAGCCACCAGCGGCTCGGCATCCAGGCGGTGGTGGTGTCCGGCCAGAGCTGCGGATGCGCGTTCAGGGGCAGGTAAACGGCCGCCTCGTCCCCGGGCAACGGTCCGGCGTAGTTCCGCGGCAGGACGCCGATCACGGTGGCCGTCTGCTGATTGATCGTGACCGGCCGGCCGACGACGTTCGGGTCCGATCCGCACTGCCGCTCCCACCATTCATAGGTGACCACCGCCACCAGCGGGGCGCCCGGTTGATCGTCCTCGGGAACCATAGGGCGGCCGATGAACGGGCGGGCGCCATAGCCGGAGAAGTAATTGCCAGACACGATCAGCGCCTCGGTGAAACGGGGTTCGCCGTGACCGACCATCGTGATACCCCTGGTGGCGAAGGCAAAAACATCGGAGAAGCCCGTCTTGCCGTCGCGCAGGATGCAGTAAGCGGGGTAGGAGAAAGACGTGCCGACCGTGAATCCTCCCGGCGTCTTCGTCGTGCCGGGCCCCGTGTAGCCGCCGTCGAATGAGTGGGGGTTGCGGCCGGTCCAGTTGATCAGACGGAGGTCCTGGGCATCTCGCACGGGCAGGGAGCGAAGCAGCACGGCATTCAGGGCGGAGAACACCGCGGTGTTGGCGCCGATCCCCAGGGCCAGGGAGATCACCGCCACGGCCGTGAAGCCCGGCGACTTGCAGAGCATTCGAAGCCCATATTTGATGTCGTTCCATATCGTCGTCATGGCATTGGTCCTATATAGGATGGGCTTCAGCCCATCAACCTCTTCTCAGCATGGGCTAAAGCCCATCCTACCTTCCTCACTCGCAGCGAAGGGCCTCCATCGGATCGATCCTCGCTGCCCTGCGGGCAGGGATCCAGCACGCGGCCAGGGCCGCTGCCATCACCAAGCCGGCCGTACCCAGATAGGTCAGGGGGTCCCACGTATGGACGCCATAGAGGAAGTACTGGTCCGTCCGGCGAAGCTCTGGGATGAAGGCCTCCAGCAGGCCCATGGGTACGACGCTCACGGCCAGGCCGAGTGCCAGCCCGACCATCGTCAGGATCGCCCCCCTGCGAAGCACGGCCTTCAGCATGTCACACCATTGTGCCCCCAGGGCCATCCGTATCCCGATCTCCCGGGTCCTCTGACCCACCTCATAGGCCACCACCGCGAAGACCCCGGTCGAGGCAAACAGCAGCCCCACCAGGCCAAAGACGTTCAGGACGCTGCCGATCATCCGTTGCGGAGTCAGGAGGTCGGAGACCCGATCAGACAGGGCCCGCGCGTCATAAGAGCCGAGCTTGAGTCCTGCGGACTGCATCTCCCCTTGGACAAAGGAGATCATGGCCCTGGAGTCACCCGTCACGCGGGCCAGAAGGACCGGCCGGGGCCCCCAGTTCCTGCGCAGCTCGGGACGCACGGCCTTGAACTCCAGCGGCTGGTCCAGCGGGAAGAAGGACAGGGCGACCGGCTCCTCGCGGATCGAGCGGAGTCTGACCGCCTTGACAACCCCCACCACCTCCCGCACCTCGTCCGCGTCGAACGTGACGTGCTGGCCGATCGGATCGCGGTCTGGCCAGTACTGCCTGGCAGCAACCTCGTTGACGATCATCACCCGCGCAGCACCAGGCCGGTCCTGTGCAGAGAAGTCGCGTCCACGCACGATGGGGATGCCCAGGGTCTGGAAGCACCCAGGGCCGACCGTGGCATGCTCCCAACTGATCCACGCCTGGCCCGCAGGCATCGTGAAGTTCTCGATGCGCTGGGCCGTGGTCTTGTCTCGCCCCCCCTCTGACAGGGGCACGCGAGACGCCAGGCTGACGGCCGCCACGCCAGGGAAGGCGGCGATCCGTCCCTGCAGATCCGTCAGTAGGCGGTGGACCTCCGCGTTATCGGCCGGACCCCGGTCTGCATCCACCGAGACGGCCACCAACCCTTCCACCTCGAAACCCGGATTGACCACGCGGAGCTTGGCCAGGCTGCGCATGCACAGGCCTCCGACTGCGATCACGACCATGGTCACTGCCACCTGGGCGACCACCAGCAGGTTGCGCAATCCCCATGGCCGCGTCAGCATCAGGACCCTCCCTGCCCCATCGTTCAGCGCGGACAGCAGGTTGGGCCGCGATGCCCGCAGGGTTGGGGCCAGGCCGCAGGCCATGGCCGTGGCCAGAGACACCCCCAGGGCAAGCACGAGTATCCGCCCGTCCAGTTCCACGGGGATGTTGGCCACGCTGGCGATCCTCAGCGAACTGCGGAGCAGGTGGCTGGCCCATTGTGCCAGGAGCACGCCGCACGCGCCGCTGGCGATCGCCACCAGCATGCTCTCCACCAGCAGTTGGCGGGTCACGTCCCAGCGCGTGGCCCCGACTGCAGAACGGATGGCCATCTCCTTTTGTCGCGTGGTGCCCCGCGCAAGCAGCAGGCTCGTGACATTGGCGCACGCGATCAGCAGGATCAAGGCGGCCATGGCCTGGAGCAGGGCAAAGGGCCACCAGAGGTCCTCCTCGCCCCAGAGGTTGGTGCCGCGGCTGCCGTCCGCCAGGACGATCTCGGTCGGGGTGTTCATGGGCTCAGCCGCGTGGATCTGCCGGGCCAGTACGCTCAGTGAGGCCTGGGCCTGGTCTGGACCGATGCCGGGCCTGAGCCGGCCGAGCAGGTTCAGCCAGTCGTACTCGTATTTGTCGAGCGAGATGCCGCTCATCGTCGCCCACTGGGTCAAGGGCACGTACACAGAGGGCCCCATGCCTGCATAGGTCCCGGTGAACTCCGCAGGAGCCACGCCCACGATCGTGAGGGAGGCGTTCTTGACCTGGAGGGTCCGACCCAGGACTGCAGGGTCACTGTTGAACTGCTGCCTCCAGAATGCATGGCTGATGAGCGCCACGGGTTGGCCGCCCGGGACCGCATCCTCCTCAGCCAGGAAGCCGCGACCCAGAACGGGCCTGACCGCCAGCAGGGAGAAGTAGTTGCCCGACACGGCCAGCCCCAGGACCTGTCTGGGCAAGCCGCCGCCCGTGCTTACGTCGGCCATGATCGGCGAGTACGCGGTCAACCCCGTGAACACCTGGGACTGGTCTCGCAGGCCCGTGTACACCGGATGGATGAAGCTCTCGTCCATGGAACCGTTGTCACGCCGGTACCTCACCATGACCAGGTCGTGCGGCCTGTCCACGGCCAGGGGCCTCCAGAATACGCGGTCGATGAACCCTACGATGGCCGTGTTGACTCCGATGCCCAGAGCCAGCGTCAGCACGATCACGGCCGTAGAGCCGGGGGCCTTGCAGAGCTGGCGAACGCCACATTTGATGTCGTTCCATGTCGTTGTCATTGCATGACTCCGTCATTCGCTATGAGCTATGGGCTATGCGTTTCAAACTCACAGCTCACGGCGCACAGCCCGTAGCGTGCTGCGAGTCCTACTCGCAGCGTAGGGCCTCCATCGGATTGACCCTGGTTGCACGCTGGGCTGCGATCAGGACGGCGAGCGTCGAGACCACAGCCAGCACGATTGCTGCGCCGGCGAACGTCGGGAGATCCATTGGACGGATTTCATAGAGCAGTCCACTCAGCAGCCTGGCGCCGACCAGTGAAGTGGCGACCCCCGCCAGCAGGCCGCCGACGAGAACCGCGGCGTGTTGGCCAAGGACCAGGCGCCGCACGTCCCCGGGCAGTGCACCCAGGGCCATGCGCACGCCAAACTCATGGGTCCGCTCAACGACCACGCAGGATGTGACACCATAGAGGCCGACCAAGGCCAGCGCCAATGCTCCAGCGGCAAACGCCCCCAGCACCCCTGTGCTGAAACGCGCCTGGGCTGAGGCATCCGATACCCTCTCGGGCATCGTCCGCACATCGAAGATCGGCACCTCGGGATCAATCGCCTGGGCCTCACGCCGGATCGCCGGTATGAGTGCATCGAGATGACCCGTGTAGCGGACGACCATCACCATGGTAGACCACAGTTGCTGGTTTGCGGAAAGGTAGAGGGCCGGCCGTGCCGGAAGATCCCGCCGCGTGTTACGCAGGTCACGCACCACGCCGACCACCTGGAGCGGCTCGCCCCAAAACACCGTCTTGCCCACCGCGCCACCTTCGGGCCAGAAAGCCCTTGCAGCCGCTTCATTGAGAATCGCAACGCCCTGTGACTGCCTGTTGTCGGCAGCGGTAAACGCTCGCCCTTCGACCATCGTCACGCCGAGCGTTTCAAAACAGCGCGGTCCGACATGCGAAAATTCCATGGAGAGGAGTTCGCTGGAGGGAAAGACCGGCGACTGCTCCGTGGACATCCGCGAGGTGAAGCGAAACATCTCGCCGAAGAACGGCGGGCCGCTGGTCAGATCGGCGCTCACCACACCCGGCAGCGAGTCCAGCGACTCGATCAACCGCTGGTAATACTGCAGAGACGCCGCCCCGGAATACTGTGGAGCTGGCGGCGAAACCTGGAAGGTGAGCAGGTGGTCCGGCTGGAATCCGAGATCATTGTCCAACAGGCGTGCGAAGCTCTGGGCCAGCAGCGCAGCGCCGATCAACAGCATCAATGACATCGCGAGTTGTCCCGCGACCAGGCCCCGTTGAACGAAACGGTGTCGCACACCGGCGCCCCCGCCACGTGCGCCCTGCTTCACAAATTGCTGCAAGTCAACCCCTGCCGATGCCAGGACCGAAACCGCACTCACCCCCAGGGCGGCCAGCAACGACAGCCCTCCGGCGATCAGCAACACGGGCCCGTCGAACCGGACCTCATCCAGTCGCGGCAGATTCTTGGGCGGAAAGGTGTGCAATAGGTGAAGGCTCCAGTACGCGAACAGACCGCCGACGCTGGCGCCGAGGGCTGTCAGAGTGACATTCTCCACCAGCATCTGACGAAACAGCCGCCATGGGCTCGCGCCCAGCGCGGTCCTCAAGGCGAGTTCCTGATGACGGCGATGGGTGCGCACCAGAAGCAGATTGGCCACATTGGCACAGGCAATCAACAGCACGCACCCTGCCGCGGCAAGAAGCGCGGACAGCGCGGTGCGCACGCCGGAAGGAACGATCCAGTTCGAGAAGGACTCCAGCCGGATTCCCCAGTTCGCGTTCGAATCGGGGAACTCCTTCGCCAGTTGTCCCGCAATACCTGTCATCTCCGCTTGGGCCGCGGCCATGGAGACGCCTGGCTGCAACCGCCCAACCACGCGTAGATGATGCATCCCGCGTGGATCTTTGGCCGGGTCGGGGGCCAGCGGCCTCCAGAGGTCGGCACCGACCAGTGATTCGAGTTCGCAAGGGGCAATTCCGACCACCGTGTGGGGCACGCCATCCAGCAGCAGCTCGCGGCCCAGTGCCGACGAATCGCCGGCGAATCGCTCCTGCCAGTAATGCCGGCTCAACAACACCTCCCGATCGCGACCCGGCTGATCCTCTTCCGGGAGGAATCCACGTCCGGCGACCGGCTGCCGTCCGAGCAGCGGCAGCAAGTTGGCGGTGATGCGAACGACATTGAGCCGCTCCGCCTGGGCGTCTGCGGCGACCGTCGCCGTACCGTATCGCCACGCGGCGAATCCGGAAAGCATCCGGGAGCGTTCCTGCCACGAGAGGAAATTGGGGACGGACGCCGGGAAGCTCGTGAGGTTGCGCTTCTGATTTGAATCCCAGACCCGGACCAGGCGGTCGGGTTCTCGATACGGTAGCTCACTCAGGACCACCGCATTGAGCAGAGCAAAGATAGTCGTACAGGTCCCGATCCCGAGCGCGAGCGTGAGCGCGGCAACCGCGGTGAAGCCCGGGTTCTTCCACAGCGTACGCAGGCCGTACTTGACGTCGTTCCAGAATGCCGTCATCACATGACTCCTGTAGGGTGTGCTCTGCACACCTTCTGAGGATGGTGGGCACAGCCCACCCTACCTTGTCTCATCCAACAGTCTCTTCCGCTCCGCGGGCGCGAACCGCTCAATCGCATACCGCAGGCTCGTGCGCGGGATCGCTGGGCCGTGCTGCAGCAGGAAGGTACGGAGTCGGTCCGCATCGGTCTTGCCAGCCTCACGGAGCAGCCAGCCCGTGGCCTTGTGCATGAGGTCCTCGGGATCTGAGAAGTGCTCTATGGCAAGGCTGTACACGATGTCCAACATCCGCCCTTTCCGAGCAAAGGGCACGAGGGTGACGAGTGCCGCGCGCCTGACCCACAGGGACTCGTCTTTGGACCAGACGCGGAGCTGCTTCTCCACCTGGGGATGCCGCTCCAACAAGGGGCTCAGCACCTCACTGCAGAATCCATCCACCAGGGCCCAGTTGTTCAAGCGGGTCCCCAGCCACCGCCTGGCAGGAGTCAGGAGATCCAGGGTGAATCCCTTCCTGAAGGCCCCCAAGAGGAGGAAGCCTGCCCCCTGGATCTCCAGCTCCTGCTCGTTGAGGAGCAGATCGCAGCACTCCACTGCCTGGCCCAGGGCCCATGTCTTCACGAGTGGACGGACCTGTCCCTTGACGAATGCACGCAGCGTGGGGGTATCCACGCCCAAGGCCACGACCGCATGCTTGAAGTACTTCTGTGCCCCAGCGGCCCGAACCGGGTCACGCCGTTGACGCAGACCCCGGACGATCGCCTCTGCCACCTGCTGCACATCCGGCGCCTGATCGTGTCGTCTCTTCGTCGGTCTCTGGACTGTCACTGCATGACTCCTATGTCAGAACATAGAACACAGAGTGGTTTGATGAAGAGCGTCTCTTCAATGCACTGCCCTCTCTTCTGAGTACTGAGTTCTGTGTTCTGCGTTCTTGTCCTATTCACACCTCATCGTCTCGACGGGATTGACCTTGGTCGCACGGCGAACCGGCATCCCGGCGCCGAGCAACGTGACCACGATAATGATGAAAGTCACGCCACCAAAGACCACCGGGTCCACCGGGTTGACGCCGTAAAGCAGCCCTGGCAGCACCCTCGTAAGTCCGAACGCCAGCAGCAATCCGCACGCAAGCCCGATCAACGTGAGCCTGAGGCTCTGGAGGGTGACCAGCCGAATGATGTCAACCGTCCTCGCACCCATGGCCAGCCGGATGCCGATCTCGCGGGTGCGCCGGGTCACCGCAAATGAAACCAATCCAAAGATGCCCAAAGCAGCGAGGAGCAGGGCGATCAAACCCTGGACGCCGGCGATCAGTGGCGCCCATCCGCAGACGGCATGAGCCCCAGTGGACTGCTCGCCACCTGCTGCTCCATCGTGCGCACGTTGTAGAGCGGAAGGTCGGGATCCAACTGCCGGACGATCTGCTGAACCGCGGAGGTCATCGGTGCGGGATCCGCCTCCGTCCGCGCGACCAGCGTGACTCTGCCTCGGTAGTTCTGCGCGAGCGGCAGGAAGAGCAACGGGCGGGCCCGATCCGTGATGGACCAGTAACGGCCCTCGCCAACCACACCGACCACTTCGAAGGGGTTGCCATTCATGATCAGTCGCCTTCCCAGCGAACTCTCCCCGGGCCAGAAATGCTGCGCGAGGACGCGATTGATGATCGCCACGCGCGGGGTCGCTTCATCGTCCCGGGCAGAGAAGTCCCTTCCTTCCTCAATCCGGATGCCGGCGGCCTGCAGAAACGCATGTTCAACGGGCAGGCAGGGAATCATCTGAAAATCCGCTTCGTCTACTTGGGGGCGGCCCTCGGCGGTGATGCCGCCGTGCATACCGCCACCGACATCGAACGGCACATGCTCGGCCAGACTGGCTTCGCGCACGCCCGGCAGGGCGCGGACCCGCTCCAGTAACTGCGCCTGAAACTGCCGGCCTTGCTCCTGTGGTGTAACGCTGGAGGCCGACATCGAACGAGGCGAGAAACAGATGGTCCGGCTGAAATCCCAGATTGACCTGGGACAGTTTCTGCAGGCTGCGGAGGGCCAGCCCGGCACAGATCAACACGACGCAGGAGAACGGTGACCTGACCGATCACCAGCAGGCTTCGCAGCGGATGCCGCGTGCCGGCCATGGTGCGAGTGCCTTCGTTCAATCGTGGCAGCAGATCGAGGCGCGTGGCCTTCAGCGCGGGGAGCAGGCCGGTAAGCAGGCCGGTGGCCAGCGACGCGCCAAAGGTGAAGACGAACAGGCGCCAGTCCGTGCCGGTGTCGGCGGGCGGCGCAAATCCCTCTCCCGGCCCGATCCGGGCCAGGTACGGACTGACCCGAGCGCGGCGATCGTGCCGACGACGCCGGCACCGAGGGCCAGGAGCAGACTTTCGATCGACAGTTGCCGGAGCAGTTGCCCGCGTGAGGCGCCCAAGGCGCCGCGAATCGACAGTTCCCGCTCGCGATCGGCGGCCCGCGCAAAGAGCAGATTGGTCACGTTGGCCACCGCGACCGCGAGTACCAACAAGCTCATGGCCGCCAGCGCCCCGACGATCAACGGCGTGTAATTGGCCACGAAGGGCGTGGGCCGGCTCCGATTCTCGGGCATGACCACGGCCTTGATCTGCGGCGCGTGATAATCGGGGTAGACCTGCAGCAGACGCGCCATCACGACGCTGGCCGCCGCGCGGGCCTGCGCGAGGCTCGCGTTCGGTTGCAGGCGCCCCATCAGGAAAAATCCCGTGTCGCCGCGTCCGGTCAATACGCCCCTCCGGGCCGGCGTCATTTCCCCCAGCATGGTGGCCGGCACGAAACCGCTCAGCGCAGTGCCCCACGATGCGCCGAGAAACCCGGGCCCAGTGACGCCCACAACCGTGAACAACACGCCATTGAGTTTGACCGCCTGACCGACGATGCCTGGATCGGCGGAAAACCGGGTGCGCCATGTCTCGTAGGTCAGCACGATGATGGGATCAGCCCCCATCTGTTGGCCTTCGGTGGGCAGAAACAGCCGCCCCTGCAGCGGCTGCACCCCCAGGACCGCGAAGTAGTTGCCGCTGACCACGTGGACCCACGTCCGCGCGGTGACTTCGCCCGCCCGGCTCAAGTGCACGGGCGTCTCCATGTACGCCATCAGGCCGGAGAACGTCTTCGCCATTTCCGGGTGTTCGCGGTCAGCTCCCTCGACCGAGCGGCGAAAGTCCACGAAATCGAGATACGAAAATGGAAATGGCAGTTCGAACTTGGCGCTCTTCTGCGCGATCACCACCAGTTGTTCCGGATTCGTCGCCGGCAACGGGCGGAGAAAGAAGTCGTTGACGAAGAAGAAGACAGCCGCATTGACGGTAAGGCCAAGGGCCAGCGTGAGCATGGCTGCAGCGGTAAAACCAAGCCTCTTCCGCAGCATCCGCAGCCCGTATTTGATGTCGTTCCATATCGTCGTCATTGTACAACTCCAGTTCTAGGTTTTAGGATTTAGGTTTTAAGAGCGGCCACGTCGGGTGGTCTGCCTAAAACCTAAAACCTAACAACTTGTCACTTTCCTATTCGCAGCGTAGGGCCTCCATCGCATCCAGCCTGGCTGCACGCAGTGCGGGCGTCAGGCACGCGACACCCAGGACCACGGCGACCAATCCAGCGCCTGCCAGCAGCGCGACGGGGCTCCATGGACTCACGGCGTAGACCTGGGATCGCACCAGCCAGCAGCAGAGGAGGGACAGCCCGAGTCCGAGCGCCAACCCGTTGAGCAGCCACAGACCTGCCTTGGACATCACCAGCAGGAAGATCCTGCTGCGCTGCGCGCCCACGGCGATCCGCACGCCCATCTCGCGGTTCCGTTGCTGGAGGATGAAGGAGAGCGTGCCGTACAGGCCCACCGCCGTGAGCAACAGGGTCACGGCCATGAACAGGTTGATCAATCCGGTCGACAGCCGGCGTCCGCTGGTAATGCCCTGGAGCACGTCGGCCATGGTTCGGAGGTTCGCCAGGGGCAGGTCGGAGTCGACGGCGGCCAGCGAACTGCGGATCGCCGGCACCAAGGTCCGGGTGTCTCCGCCTGTCCGCACAACCAGGTAGGCGGAATTCGGCAGGGCCTCCTCTGGCGCACCGTCCTGGGTACAGGCGTAGTACATCTCAGGTCGCGGCGATGCCTCGGCCCCCCACTGGCGGACGTCTTCCACCACCCCCACGACCTCGAAGACAAAGGGCCGTTGCTCGGAGTTCATTCGAGCCTGCCTGCCGATGGGATCCGCATCCGGCCAGCACGTGCGGGCCATCGCCTGATTGATGACGATGGGGATATTCGATCCCCTGGTCGAGGTAAAGTCCGCGGGCCGACCGCGAGCCAGCCCAGCCCCATGGCCGCAAAGTAGTCCGGAGATACACCGGAATTCTCCACCAGAGGCCTTCTCGCCGCCGGATCAAAGGCCTGGTCATCGGTCAGGACGTCGAAGTTATTTCCTCCTTCCAGGGGAAGCTTGGTGGTCATGCCGACCTGCTGCACCCCGGGCAGCGCCCCGATCCGCTCGATCAAGGCGTTCCAGAATCGAACCCGGCCAGCGACGTCGCGGTACCGCTGTCCCTCCATGACGATCTCAGCGGAGAGCACCTGATCGGTGTTCATCGCCCGGTTGTCTCTGAAGACGTTCACATAGCTGGAGGCGAACAGGACGCCGGCACAGGCGAGTACCATGGCAACGGCGATCTGAGCGACCGCCAGATTCCGCAGGAACCGGTGGCGAAGGCGAGAACCGGTCTGCGTGCGTCCGCCGCCGCTCAGGGTCTTCACCACCGGAGTCCCCGCGGCCCGCAGCGCAGGAAACAGGCTGGCCAGGATCGCCGCGATCAAACCCAGTGCCATGGCGAAGAACAGGATCTTGCCGTTGACCTGGATCGCCGCCCTGCGGGCCTCGATGATGAGTGCCGAAGGGATCAGATGACGAACCGCGGCCACCGCCCAGGCAGCGAGCAGGATGCCCAAGGCGGATCCGATCAACCCCAGAAGGATTGTCTCGCTCAAGAGCTGGCGAAGCAGGTTGGCCCGCGATGCACCCATGGCCAGGCGCACTCCAAATTCACCCTGTCGCTGAACCCCGCGGGCCAGAAGCAGCCCCGCCACGTTGGCGCAGGCCACCGCCATCAGCATCGCCACAGCGGCCGCCAGGGGCCGCATCCCCGCCTCCATCCGGCGTGTGATCTCCTCGCGGATCGAACGGACGAGCATCGGTTTTCTGGTGTTGGTCGCAGGATACGCCTTGGCCAGTTGTGCACCGATGGCCTTGATCTCGGCATCCGCAGCCGCCACGTCCACCCCGGGCCTGAGCCGGCCGATTCCCAACAGCCAGTGGTTTCCCCTGGCCGAGGCCTGCCGCTCATCGAACACCAACGGCGTCCACAGGGCATAGTCGTGACCCTGATACCACGGCGAGGTGAACTCGAACGCAGCCGGCATCACACCAATCACCTCTGTCCCCCGGCCGTCCAGACGGATCATTTGGCCGACGATCCCCGGATCGCCGCGAAACGCCCGTATCCACAGCGAATGGCTGATCACGACCACCGGAGCAGCGCCGGGCCTTTCGTCGGTTTCTTCAATCCACCGTCCCAAGGCCGGCTTGACGTCCAGGGCAGGCAGCACGCCGGCCGTACACCGAATGGCGGGAAGGGATTCGGGCTGCTCCGATCCGAGATTGAGGCGCACGGGGTGATACACACCCAGATCGACAAAGCTCTTGTTCTGCTCCCGGATATCCCTGAAATCCGGCACCGAGAGCGGCTGCCCCGAATTGGAGCGCACGTACGCGATCTGTTCTGGATACGGATAGGGGAAGGGGTGGAGCACGATCGCATCAAACACGCTGAACAGCGTGGCCGCCATCCCGATCCCCAGGGCCAGAGACAGCACCGCCACGGCCGTGAAGCCCGGCGACTTGGCCAGCATCCGCAGGCCGTATTTGATGTCGTTCCACAGGGTCGTCATTGCATGACTCCGTTATTCGTTATGGGCTATGAGCTATGCGTTTCAACTCATAGCGCACAGCGCACAACTCATAGCTCGCTGCGAGTCTTACTCGCAGCGTAAGGCCTCCATCGGTTCGACCTCGGCTGCCCTGCGGGCGGGCAGCCAGCAGGCCAGCATCGACACGCCGGTGATCAACAGCGGGACCCCTATGAAGGTCACGGGGTCGGTCGCAGTGACTCCGTACAGATAGCTGGAAAGGAACCGCGTCAGGCCGATCGAACCTGCCACCCCGACGGCCGAGCCGACGAGGGACAGCACCAGCCCCTGCCTGAGAACCATCGCCAGAATGCCCGCCCTGCGCGCACCCAGTGCCATCCGGATGCCGATCTCATGGGTCCGTTGGGCCACCGCATAGGAAACGACCCCGTAGATGCCGATGACGATCAGCAGTACTGCGATGGAAGCGAAGGCGGTCAGGAACACGGTGGTGAAGCGTTCCTGGCTGATGGACTCACTCATCCTGGCCTTGGACGTGCTGATGTCATAGAGGCCCAACGTGGGATCGCTGCCTCTCAGTATGGCCCTGGCCTGACCGATGACCGAGGCGGGGTCGGACTGCGCCCGTACGACCACCCGCAATTCGGAATCCGGGAACATCGCATCGAAGGGAAGGAACAGATGGTTGGGTTTCTCGGTCTTGAGACTGCCTTGGACCATATCTGCGGCCACGCCGATGACCCGATAGGACGTTCCGCAGAACTTGATCTCGCGGCCTACGGGGTCTGTCTCCGGCCAAAACCGCCAGGCCAGATTCTCGCTGATCACCACCACCTGGTCTTTTCTCTGGTGCTCTGCTGCCGAGATGTCGCGACCTTTCTGGAGGGGTATCTGCAGTGTCTTGAAGTAGTCCGCGCCAACATTGTGGAAGACCGCGCGGACGGGTTTTCCGTCAGGCGACGCGTAGCCCTCGACCGTGACAGGGGCACTGCTGGCCCGCTGGGAGTCGGGCATGGAGGAGTCCAGGGAGGCGGCCTTGACCTGCGGCAGGGTCTTGAGTCTCTCGATGAGGTCCTGGCTGAATGGAAGACGCTGCGTCTCAGCCATCTTTCGTAGGCCGACATTGAAGGTGATCAGGTTCTCCGCATTGAACCCCGCATTCACCGATGAGAGCCGTACGATGCTCCGAATCATCAACATGCTGCCCATGGACAGGACCAGCGCCATGGCAATTTGCGCACCGGTGATGACGCTGGAGAACAGGGCATGGCGCCTCGACGGACCTCGCCGCTCCATCAAGACGTTCGCTCTGAGGGATCGCTGGACGAGCCAGAAGGGAGTGACACCCAGGAAGACCCCTACACCCAGGCATATCGCCAGACCGAATAGAAGCACCCAGGGATCGAGACGAATCGAATCCGACATAGGGACAAGACCATGGACCCGGACCTTGAAGACCGCGGTCGTCCAGACCGCAGCCAACAGGCCCGCAACGCCGCCTGCCAGCGACAGCAGGAGACTCTCGGTGGTGCACTGGCGAAGCAACCGCCACCGGTCCGCGCCGAGTGCGCCGCGAATGGCCATCTCCTTGTCCCTCGATGACGCCCGGGTCAGACACAGGTTGGCCAGGTTCGCACAGACGATCAGTAGGACGAATCCCACGATGGCTGCAAGGATCCAGAGGGTGGCGCGGATCTCTCGCACGACCCTGTCGTGCAAACCGTACGTCAGGATCTCGCTCTGGGCGGTTCCAGCCCTGTGCGTCAGCCGCTGATGCAACTGGTTCAACTGGGACCCCGCCTGCTCAAGCGTCAGTCCGGGCCTGAGGCGCCCTGCCGCGCACAACCAACAATAACTTCTGTTGGTTCGCACCTCTCCCATCCCCACTGGATCCAGGAGGGTCCATATCTTGGCGTTGCCCAGGGAATCAGGATAGTGGAAGCCGGCAGGCAAGACCCCAATGATGGTGTAAGTCTTGTCCTGCACTGTGAAGGCGCGACCCAACACCCCCTTCTCCTGGCCGAACCGACTTCGCCAGAAATCATGGCTGATGAGGGCGGCCGGCTCGCCGCCTTCCCGGCCATCTGCCGGCGCGAAGGTCCTGCCCAGGCAGGCGGAGGTCCCGAGCATGGAGAAGAACTCAGGGCTGACCATCGCTCCATCGATCTTGGCGGCGCCTTCTGTATCGATCACCTCGAATTGAGCGGGTGTGTAGGCCGCAAAGCCCTCAAAGACCTTGTTCTGCTCCTTCCAGTCCAGGAAATCAGGATACGATAGGCCGGTCGTCCATCCATGCTGCCGATCGCGCTGTTGAATGACAATCAGACGATCCGGATTCCCAAAGGGCAGCGGCCTGAGCAGGACCGCGTTGACTACGCTGAACATGGCGATGTTCGCACCGATCCCGATGGCCAGCGTCAGGACCGCCACAACCGTGAATCCCGGATTCCTGGCCAGCGTGCGAAGGCCGTATTTGATGTCATTCCAAAATGTCGTCATTGCGTGACTCCGTTATTCGCTATGAGCTATGAACTCTGCGTTCTTGACTCACAGCTCACAGCGCATAGCCCATAGCGCGCTGCGAGTCTCACTCGCAGCGTAGGGCCTCCATTGGATCCACCTTTGCCGCACGGCGCGCGGGCAGCCAGGCAGACAGCACAGCGACAGCCAACAGGATCGCCGCTGCGCAGAACAGCGTTACGGGGTCGTGCGGAGCCACTCCATAGAGCTGGCTCTTGATCAGCCGGACAAAGGCCATGGCCGCTACGCCGCCCAGTCCTACGCCGATGCCGGCCATCAGCAGTGCGCTGCGAACCACAGGCCAGGCCACGTCTCGAGGCCGTGCACCCAGGGCCATGCGGAGGCCGATCTCGTTGGTCCGCCGGGCCACGTGATAGGCCATCAGGCCATACAGACCGATGCACGAGAGCAGCAGCGCGAGCGAGGCCACGAAGCTGCACAACACAGCGAATAGCCGCTCCAGGGTCAGCATCCGGCTGATCTGTTCGTCCTGCGTACGGATGTCGGTCAGGGGGATGGTGCGGTCCACGGCCGCCACGGCCTTACGTATGGCAGATGCCAGGGACAAAGGAGGCAGGATGCTCCGCACCTGGAACCACATGCTGCCCTCCGTCCATTGGGAGTATGGCATATACATGATCGGTGGGACCTCCTCCCGCAAATTCCAGTATCTTGCGTCAGCACACACGCCCACAATCTCAACCTCCTGCGAGCCGTGCTTGAAGATCCTCCCGACAGGCTCCTCATGGGGGAAGAAGGTTCGGACGAAGCGATCATTCACGACCGCCACGTGGGCAGAGTCCGCCGCGTCGGAAGGTCCCAGGGCCCGTCCTTGGAGCAGCGAGATGCCCACTGTGGAGAAGAATGAGTCGCTGATGACCAGTTGGTCGGCCTGGAGATGCTCGTCGGGTTTGGCGGGACGGCCGGGGATGGAGATCGCGCAGCATGTCTTTCCGCCGCCGAGCAAAGCCAGGCTGGAGAAGGACGCAGCCCGCACGCCCGGGAGGGTGGCCAGCGACTGGCTCAGGCCGCCGTAGAAGTCCCGAAGGCGCTGTCCCTCGTAGCCGGTCTGGCCCGGGCTGAGCCTGAAGGTCAGGAGATTCTCTGTGTCGAAACCGGGATCGACGCGGCCCAGGTTCGCAAAGGTCCTGACAAAGAGCCCCGCCCCCACCACCAGCACCAGGGACAGGCCCACCTGCAGCGAGACCAGCGCCCTGCCCCACCGAAGGCGTGACGCAGCCTGGGTGGCACGATCCTTGAGGCCGGCCAGGGGATCCACCTTCCCTGCCCGGATCGCAGGAAGGAATCCAAACACCAGGGCAGTGGCCACCGATACTGCCAGTGTGAAGGCCAGGACGCGGGAGTCCGTCCGCGCGTCGATATGGAAGGAGCCCAGGTAGGTGGAGAGCGTGGCCATCAGGAAGGCCTTGATCCATGCAGCGAAGGCCAGACCGAGGAGGGCCCCCCCTATCGCTAAGATCAGGCTCTCCGTGAGTGACTGCCGGATCAACCGCCAGCCGCTGCCGCCGACTGCGGACCGGATTGCGTATTCGTGTTGGCGCATGGCGCCCCGTGCCAGCAGCAGGCCGGCCAGGTTCGCACACGCGATCAGGAGCACCAGGCCCACGGCCGCCAGGAGCACGTAGATCGGCTCTGCGAACCGCTGTCTGCTCATCAACGGCCCACGGCTGCCGTCTTCCAGCAGGATGGCCGGACGGTCCATCTTCGTCTGTGAGCCCGGCGCACTGAGGGTCTGCTTGAAGATCCCTTCCAGTGAGGCCTGGGCCTGGCGCTGATCCGCGCCGGGCGCGAGGCGGGCCATGATCTCCACCCACCAGTGGTTGTAGGAGTCCAGGGGATAGCCGCTCCGCAACTGCGGCTGGGCCGACATCGGCACGTAGAACTCCGTGGAGTCCCCTGCCAGTGGGCCGACATAATGGCGAGGCAATACGCCTACAATCTGAAAGCCGGTCTGGTTGACGGAGACCGTCTGTCCCAGGGCATTGGGGTCACGCCCGAACTGCCGCTGCCACCATCGGTAGGTGATCACCGCAGCAGGCACTGCGCCGGGACGATCGTCGTCGGGCAGCAGCGTCCGCCCGATCAGGGCCTCGGCCCCGTACCCGGCAAAGAAGTTGCCCGAGACCATCAGGCCGTCCGATGGGGTGGCCCCTGCCGGCGTGAGGGCCGTGCAGCCGAAGAGCTGGGAGAAAGCAAACACCTCCGTAAACCCCCCGCCCCGGTCGCGAAAATCGCGGTACGTGGCATACGGGAATGAGCCGGCCACCCTGGCTCCCCCGTGACCCTTCCCCATGCCGCTGCCCGTGTAGTTCCACAGCGAGGTATTGTATCCCATCCAGTTGACCACCCGCAGCTCATGCGGGTGCCGGACCGGCAGCGAGCGGAGGATGACCGCATTGAGGAGGGAGAAGATCGCAGTCCCTGCCCCGATGCCCAGGCCCAGGGAGATCACGGCCACGGCCGTGAAACCCGGCGACTTGCAGAGCATTCGAAGCCCGTATTTGATGTCGTTCCATATCGTCGTCATGGCATTGGTCCTATGTAGGATGGGCTTCAGCCCATCAACTTCTTCTCAGCATGGGCTAAAGCCCATCCTACCTTCCTCACTCGCAGCGCAGGGCCTCCATCGGATCGATCCTGGCCGCCCGCATCGCCGGGATCGCACAGGCGACCACTGCCACCAGGCCCAAGAGCACCACGACGCCGGCATAGGTCAGGCCGTCGGTCGCAGTCACGCCAAAGAGCTGACTGCGGAGGAGCCTCGCCAGGATCAGGGCCAGGACTAGGCCGATTACCAGACCGATCCCCACGAGCCTCAGGCCGGACCGCAGGACCATGGCCAGGACCGCGCCAGGCCGGGCGCCCAGGGCCATGCGAACGCCGATGTCCCGCTGTCGTTGGGTCACCACGTAGGCGAGCAGGCCATAGATGCCCACTGCAGCCAGGACCAGGGCCAACAGCGAGAAGGTGGTCAGGTACACAGTCTGGGCCTTCTCCGAGATTGCCGCGTTCGACAGGACCTCCTCCATGGTCCTGGGACCTGCCAGGGGGATCTGCGGATCCTTCTTGCGGAGCAGGGACTGGATGGGCCCGACCGCCACCAGCGGCTGGCCTGCAGTCCGGACGGCCAGACGCATCGTCAGCAGCGACTGCTGGGTGTACGGGCGATAGAACGTGCCGCGCGATGCAGGGTCTTCGCGGAGGCCGCTGTCCTTGACGTCGCCCACGATCCCCACGACCTGCCAGGGGGTCTTGTCCTCTCGGTCGATGATCACGTACTGTCCCAATGGATCGCGGTCCGGAAAGAGGGTCTTCGCCAGGCATTGGCTGATCACCACAACGCGGCCTGAAGCGGCGGTATCCGCTGGCTGGACGTCCCTTCCAGCCAGCAGCGGGATCCGCATCGCCTCGAAGTAGCCCGGCAGTACGGTCCGCTGGTTGCCGCTGGGAGTGTCCATCGGGTCCTTCGGTGCGGCGCCCACGGCCGCGATGTCGATGTTGTTGTAGGGGTTCCTGATCGGCAACTGGCTGACGACGGCTGCAGACGTCACGCCAGGTAGTGACCGGATGTCCTCCAAGAGCGAGGTGAAGATGGCCAGACGCTGCGGCTCCGGGTATCCCGTCTGGGGCAGCGGCACCTCCGCGGTCAGCAGGTCCCTGGAGTCAAAGCCCGGGTCCGCCAGCCTGAGGCATTCGAGGCTCCGAAGCAGCAGGCCCGCCACAATCAGTAGGAGAAAGGAGACTGCCACCTGCCCTGCCACCAGGCCCGCGCGGAGCCGCGTGCCGTGCTGCAGCATGCCGCGTCCCGCGGACCGTAGGTCCTGGGCTAGGTCGACCTGCCGGGCCCGCCACGCGGGCAGGACGCCAAAGACCAGGCCGGTCATGAGGGTGGTGGCCAGGACGAACAGGAGCACGGGACGTTCAAGCCCGGCTCCACCCAACAGCAGGGTCTCGACCTGCATCAAACCCAGTAGGCCGGCCTGCATCCATACGGCCAGGGCCGTGCCCAACAGGCCCGCGCAGCAGGCGATGGCCAGGGCCTCGACCCACAGGAGCCGCATCAGCCGCCAGCACGACGCGCCCATGGCCGCGCGGACCGCCAGCTCACCGTGACGGCCTGCGCCCCGCGCCAGGAGCAGGCCCGCGGCGTTCGCGCAGGCAATCAACAGGATCGCGCCCGCCCCGCAGCACAGCACGCCGAAGCCGGCGCGATACTGCTCCGTGAAGGCCCCCTGTAGGGGGGTCAGGAGCAGGCCCTTGTGGGTGTTGGTGTCGGGGTACGCCTTCTCCAACTGGCGGGCGATCACGTCCACCTCGCTCTGCGCCTGGTCCACGGTCACGCCATCCGCCAGACAGGCCAGGATGTACCAGTTGTTGAACCGCCGGGGCCCCAGGTTCTGCGGCTGAAGGGGAAACCACACGTCCACGTCGTAGATGAAGTGGAAGCTGGAGGGCGTCACGCCCACGAGGGTCCGCGGCACGCCGTCCACCAGGAGCGTGCTGCCCACGGCGTCCGGCCGGCCAGCCAGGTGTCTCTGCCAGTAGCCGTGGCTGACGATGACAACCGCGGGAGCATCGGCCTGGCCCTCTTCGGTCGCGAACGGCCTTCCTGCGGCCATCTTCACGCCCAGGGCAGGGAACAGCCCTGTGCTGGCGATCAGGCCCTGGGCGCGGTCCGCGTGCTCGGCGGTGGTCGTGGTGACGTCAAAGGGATTGCAGAAGAACGCCTCCAGGCTGGAGAAGGATCGGCACTGGCTGCGGTAGTCCACGTAGTCGGGGCCCGAGAGCCAGGGATTGACGCCGCCGTTGTAGGTGGCCCGGCCCAGCACCAGACGGTCCGGCTGAGGATAGGGCAGAGGCCTGATCATCACCGTGTACAGGGTGCTGAACATCGCGGTGACACCGCCGATGCCCAGGGCCAGGATCAGAATCGTGGCGCAGGCGAAGCCCGGGCTCCGCAGGAGCTGGCGGATGCCGTATCTGAGGTCACTCCAAATCGTCATCATTGTGTAACTCCGCTATGCGTTCTGCGTTCTGCGCTATGCGTTCTGCGTTTCAACTCACAGCGCACAACGATCAACTCACAACGCGCTGCGAGTTCTACTCGCAGCGCAGGGCCTTCATGGGATCCACGTGCGCAGCCTTTCTGGCTGGTATGATGCAGGCCAGCAGGGCCACGGCCGCCAGGAACACCGCGACCACCACAAAGGTCCACGGGTCGGTCGGGCTGATGCCATGCAGGAACGATCCAAGGACCCGGGTGAACACCAAGGCCCCGACCAACCCGATCCCAAGGCCGACCGCGGTCAGTACGATGCCGCGACCCAAGACGAGCCTGAGCACGTCGCCCATCTGGGCGCCAAGGGCCATGCGGATGCCGATCTCGTGGGTCCGCTGGCTGACCGCGTTGGCGCACACTGCATAGATGCCCAGGGAGGCCAGGATCAGGGCGATCATCGAAAACCCACCCAGCATGAAGCTCCCGAGCCGCTCCGACAGGAGCGAGCCGTCCACGAGCCGCTCCATGGGCCGCACATCGGCAAAAGCCATCTCCGGATCGAGCGTCCGGATCTCTCGCTGGACCGTCTTGGCAAGCGAAAGCGGATCTGCGTCCGTCCTGACAGCGATACTCAACGCATAGCTCGTGTTAGCCCCCTTGAACCAGCCTTGGGCCGTTGGGACGTAGACGACCGGCTCCGGCTTGCTGGTCAGGCCGAAGATCCGCTCGTCCTTGACCACTCCCACGATGGCGTGGGGACTGGCAATCGAGTCTCCGGTACCTACCCGCGCGCCGATGGGGTCCGCTCCTGGAAAGAACTGTCTCACCAGGGTCTCGTTGACGACGGCAACGGACATCGCCCCCTGCCTGTCCGAGGGCGTGAAGGCCCGTCCGCGAAGGAGCGGGACGCCCATTGCACGGAAGTAGTCCGGGCTGATCCGCCGCAGTTGCGCCCCGCCCCAACTGTTGGGGGCACCGCGAGGGCGGCCCTCGACCCAGAAGTCCCAACTCGAGCCTCCAGCCATAGGCAGGACGTCCGTGATCGCGGCCGCCCGGACCGAGGGGATCGCCTGCACCCGTTCAATCGCAGACTCCACAAATCGGTCCCTCTGAGGATCGTCGGGATACCTGGTTTCAGTCAGGGAGACCTTCATCGTCAGCACGTGCGCGGGATCGAAGCCGGGATGGGTGTTGCGGAGCCCCAGGAGGTTTCGCACGAAGAGGCCCGCACAGACCAGGAGGACCAGGGCCAGCCCGATCTCCGCCACTGTGAGGGCATCCAGCATCCTGCGGTGGGCGATGCCACGGGTGGCGTTGTGGCTCGCGCCTTTCAGCGTGGTCTGCACGTCTGCCTTCGTGGTCTGCCAGGCCGGCACGACTCCAAAGAAGACACCCGTCAGTGCCGCCAGCGCGACGGAGAACGCGAGCACCGAGCTATCCAGCCTGACTTCGGTCCAGAGCTGGATGTTCTGTGCCTGGAGCCAATGGGTGGCGGCCCCGACCCCAGAGGCGGCAAGCACGATGCCCACTGCCCCGCCCAGCAAGGCCAGAAGCACACTCTCGCAGAGCAATTGGCGCATTACCCCCAAGCGGCTGCCGCCCACTGCCATCCGGATTGCGATCTCCTTGCCTCGCGATGCTGCGCGAGAGAGCAGGAGGTTGGCCGTGTTGGCACACGCGATCAGCAGGACTGCCAGGACCGCCCCCTGCAACAGGATGATCGTACGCCAGTCTGGCCACTCTCCCAACAGGTCTCTGCGGAGTGACAGGAGCGTGACGCCCCAGCCGCCATACTCAGGATTCTTCTTGCGCAGGGCATCGGCCAGGACCGTCATGGCCGCCTGACACTGTTCAATGGACACGCCGGGCTTACGTCGGCCGACCACCTGGTAGTAATGGACGCCCGCACCATCCTGAATCTTCTGGGCTGCCAGCGGGACGAAGGCCACGTCGCTTCCATCCAGACAGGCCATACCCCCTGCGGGAAGGACCCCGAGCACGGTGTAGGGCCTGCCGTCGAGCCGGACGGTCTGGCCGATGACATCCTGGCGCCCGCCGAGTCGTTTCGTCCACAGACTGTGGGTCAGGATCACAAGCTGGTTCTTGCCTGGCTGATCCTGGTCCTCCTCGAAGAGCCGGCCCAGAAACGGCCGGAGCCGCCACGTGCGGAGGTAGCTCGGGGTGACCTGGCACGTCGTCACGGGCATGGGCTCGCCTGAGCCGGCCAGGTTCTGGGTGCACGCGGCCAAGGCCCCCATCTCCTGGAAGACCGTGTTCTCCCTGCGCCAGTCCAGGTATTTGGGACCTGCCACGGCAAATCGATCGATCCCCTGGTTAGGATCGTTCTCGTAGACCGAGACCAGTTCCTCGGCCTTGTCGTACGGAAGCGGCCTGATCATGAAGGCGTTGACCACACTGAAGATCGCGGTGTTGGCCCCAATCCCGATGGCGAGGATCAGGATGGCCGCAGCCGCGAATCCCGGATTCCTGGCCAGCATCCGCAGGCCGTATCGTATGTCGTTCCACAGGGTCGTCATCGTGCAACACCGCTCTGCGCTGTGCGCTCTGAGCTATGGGTTCTCACTCATGGCGCACAGCGATCAACACATAGCCTGCTGCGAGTCTCACTCGCAGCGCAGGGCCTCCATCGGCTCGGTCTTCGCTGCCCTGCGGGCCGGGAGCCAAACGGCCGTGAGGGACACAAGGATCAACAGGACCGCGGACCCTACCAGGGTCGCAGGATCGTGAGGCGAAAGGCCAAACAAGTAACTACGGACCAGCCGCGTGGCGACCAGCGCCAAGGGCACACCGAGGGCCAATCCACAGAGGACCAGGCGAAGGCTATCTGCGAGGACCGACCGGGCGATGTCCCAGGGCCTTGCGCCCAAGGCCATGCGCACGCCGATCTCGCCTGTCCGCCGGGCCGTCTGGTAGGCCACGAGTCCGAACAACCCGATGCAGGACAGCACCACGGCCAGCAAGGCCAGTGACAGGGCCAGGACCGCAAGGCCTCGCTCCCTCGCCATCGATTCATGGCGCTGGAGGGCCTGGGTTTTGACGTCCGTCATGGGGATGTTCCTGTCGATCCCTGTCACGATCCTGCGGATCGCAGGGACCAGGGCCAGGGGGTCGGAGGCCGTACGGACCTCGTGGAATGCCCTGGACGTGAAGCCCGGTTGCTGGCTGGAGGCGTAGAACACGGTCGGCTCAGGCGCCCTCTTCAGGTCCGCGTAGGTGATGTCACCAAACACGCCGACAATACGGTAATCCCTGTTGTTGATCGTGAGGGTCTGGTCGACGGGGCTCTGTGACGGGAACGCCCGGCGGGCCAGGGTCTCGTTGACCAGGATGACGGGTGGCCCTGTCTCCCCATCCGATGGCCCAAAGTCCCGCCCCAGACGAAGCGGAATGCCCATCGTCGTGAGAAAGGAGTCGCTCACGGACAGGCCCAGTATCGGGAAGCCCTCCTGGGCCGGTCGGCCCTGGATGCAGGCCATGCTGTTGTTCATCCACCGGCTGAGCAGGAGGATATCGGAGAGGGCCGCCCCTTGCACGCCAGGCAGCGATGCGATCGACGCGCGGACCCGTTCATGGAAGTCCACAACCTGCCGGTCCTTGAGGCCGGCCTTGCCCGCATCCAGTTGGAAGACCAGGATATTCTCAGTCCGAAATCCGGTCTGCACGCGACTGAGGTTCACCAGGGTATGGACGAAGAGCCCTGCCCCCGCCAAGAGCAGCAGGGCCAGGGCCGTCTGCACGGAGACCATCCACCTGGCCCAGCGGAGGTGCGACAGGCCATGCACGGACCGTCCCTTGAGACAGGTCATGGGATGGACGCGGCTGGACCGCCATGCAGGCACAAGGCCGAACAGCACGGCTGCTCCCAGGCAGATCAGCAGCGCGAAGCCCAGGACCGTGGAGTCCTGGCCCAGATCCACTACGACCTGGGACGGCCAGAACAGGTGCGGGAGCACCCCCTTGGCCCAGGCCGCCAGCACCAGCCCTGCTGCCGCGCCGGCCAGCGCGATCAGCAGGCTCTCCGTCAGATGCTGGCGAACCAGACGCCACGTCCCAGCGCCCAGGGCCGCACGCACGGCAGCCTCGTGCTGCCTGGATGCTGCGCGGGCCAGCAACAAGGAGGCCAGGTTCGCGCATGCAGCCAGCAGGACGATCGACGCAATCCCCATCAGGATCGGCAGGGACTGGACCAGATCGCGACGCGGGCCTGCAGGTCCGCCGCTGCCGTCCTCAATGACCAGGCGGACGGACTTGGGGCCTCCAAGGCCCGCAGCCTTCACGGTCTGGGCAAAGGGTCCCTGCAGCGACGCCTGGAATCGCGAATCGTCTACCTGCGGAGAGAGCCGGGCCATCACCTGCACCCACCAGACGTCACCCGCAACCAGGGGACAGATCGGCCGCAGCAGCCCCTGGCAGGACATCGGTACGTAGAAGTCGCAGCGACTTGCCGCGATCGGCCCGAGGAACCCTTCAGCCAGCACGCCCACAAGAGTGAAGCTGTGTCGATTGAGTGTGATGGTCTGGCCGAGTACACGGGCATCGCCGTTGAAGTACCGCTGCCACGCAGCGTGAGAGATCACGACCACAGGCTGGGCCCCAGCCCGGTCGTGTTCCAGGCCCAGGGTCTGGCCGACCCTGGCCTCCACGCCCAGGCCCTCAAAGAAGTTGCCAGATACGATCAATCCCTGGGCGGAAAACGTCTCCTGGCCTATGATCACGGTCAGGGGATCACCCGCAGCGAATTCCGAGAACCCAAAGACCTCGGCCTCATGCGAGGCTTGATCGCGGAGCGCACAGTAGAGTGGATACGAAACCACATTGCCCGATGTCTCTCCGGCGGGAGTACTGTAGACACGACAGTAGTTGAAGTTGGCGTTGATGTCACCCTGCCAGTTCAGTACGCGGAGCTGCTGCGGATCACGGACGGGCAGGCCCTTGAGCATCGCGGCATTGTACATGCTGAAGACCGCGGTGTTGGCACCGATACCCAGGGCCAGGGAGATCACCGCCACGGCCGTGAAGCCGGGGGTTTTCAACAGCATCCGAAGGCTATATTTGATGTCGTTCCATATCGTCATTGTACAACACCGTTCTGCGCTATGCGCCGTGCGTTCCTCATCTTGACGCATAGCGCACAGCGCATGGCTCACAGCCCGCTGCGAGTCTCACTCGCAGCGCAGGGCCTCCATCGGATCCACCTTCGCGGCACGCCTGGCGGGCACGTAGCAGGCCAACAGGGCAACCGCCACCAGGGCGACCGGGATCACCGCGCAGGTCCACAGGTCCGCCGGTCGTACGCCGACCAGCATGCTGTGCATCAGATTGACCACGAGCACCGCGCCCAGAAGGCCGATCCCCACGCCGATCGTTGTCAGGATCAGACCCTGGCGGAGGACCATCCACAACACCCGCCTCTGCTCCGCGCCGAGGGCGATTCGTACGCCGATCTCGCGGGTACGGCCGCCCACCACGTACGAGAAGACCCCGTACAGCCCGCCCACGGCCATGACGAGCGCGACTGCCGCGAAGATGCCGATGAGCGAGGAGTAGAGGCGCCTGAGCCACAGGGACCTTTCGAGCTGGCCTGCCATGCTCCTGACGTCTGAGACGGGCAGGTCGGGATCTGCCTGGCGCACGAGGTCGCGGACTGTGGAGACCAGATCCAGAGGCTCTCCTGCAGTGCGGACCACGACGTTCATGCCCCGCTGCTTGTCCTGCACATACGGGATGTACACGCCAGGGATCATGGGCCGGTCCATGCCGTAGTGCTTGATGTCCTTGGCCACGCCCACCACCGTCATCCAGGGATTGTTCCGACCCCTGTGACTGATGCGTTTGCCGATGGGGTCCTGGCTGGGCCAGAATCGCTTGGCAAAGGTCTCATTGACGATCGCGGCCCGAGAGCCCTCGTTTTGGCCGTCCTGTTCCGTGAGGTCCCTGCCTGCCAGCACGGGGATTCCCATGGTCCCCAGGTAGCCGGGCCAGGCCACGCGCTGCAGGACCACGGGGTCCGGCTCATCAGGCCGGCGGGCCGGGGCATTCTCGATGTTGAAGAAGTTCCCCCAGTGACCGCTGAGCGGCGGGGCCGTGACGATGCTGGCGGAGACGACGCCAGGCAGGGCCCGGACCTGCTCCAGGTGGCTGGCGTAGAAGGCCTGACACTGGTCCATCTCCTTGTACTGCTGCTCGGGCAGGCCGATCCAATAGATCAGGACACGATCCGGCCTGTATCCCGGGTCTGCCTTCTGGACTGCCCGAAAGGCCTGGACCAGGAGGCCCGCCTGGATCAGGAGGATCAACGTGAGGGCCACTTCACAGACGACCAGGCTATGCAGGCTGCGGCGCTTGGCGGGGGCGGTAGTGGATTGCCGGCCCGATGCCGCGAGCGTGCCCCTCGGATCGCCCTGGATCACGGTGCGCCAGGTCGGCATCGCCCCGAATGCGGCGGTGACCAGCACCATGGCGAGGCTGTAGAGCCAGATCCTGACGTCAAAGGCAAAGCTGATCCATTCCGGAGGCCGCTCCGCGATGGAGTCGAGCAGTCGATGCTGACCCCAATAGCCGATCACCAGGCCCAGGACGCCAGCGGCCGCGGAGGTCAGCAGGCACTCAGCCCCGATGAGACGCCCCAGTCTCCAGGACGTCGCGCCCATGGACATCCGTATGCCCATCTCCTGCCAACGGGCGAGGCCCCGGGCGAGCATGAGGGCTGCCACATTGCCGCAGGCAATCAACAGCACCACGCCCACTGCGCCCATCAGGATGGCGAGCACGCGCTTGGCGTCACCGAACATGCGGTCCGTGATGGAGGTCACCCTCGGCGAGGTGTTCTCGTCCGCCTTCTTGGCCGCGATCAAGGCCTTGTGGACACGGAGCAGGTCGTCGCCGGCCATGGCCGGCGTCACACCATGCTTGAGGCGGCCCACGCCACGGAGGTACCAGCCCTTGCGAACCTCCGGGTTCTCGGCCAGCGGCACCCAGACCTCGGCCCCCTCCACCAGGGTCTTGTCCTCGGGCAGGACGCCGATGATCGTGTACGGCTCCCGGTCCAGGCGCAGGACCTTGCCCAGCACGGTCTGTCCGCCAAAGAGACCCTTCCACAGATTCCGGCTGATCAGGACGACCTTCTCGCTGCCGGGCCGGTCTTCCTCGGCCGTGAACGGCCTTCCCACACTCGGCCGGATTCCGAGCACGGCCATCAGATCGTGTGTCACCAAGGCCCCCCTGATCCGTTCTGCGCTGCCGCCTTCAGTGGAAAGACTGAAGCTGCCCATGTTCCAGGCCGCCATGCCCTCGAACGAGCGGTTCTGGCTGCGCCAGGCATTGAAATCTGGATAGGCAAGGCCCGTATACTGCAGGTTCCACCGGGGCGCGGTCTCATCCAGGTCCACCAGCCGATCCGGCTCGTGGAACGGCATGGGCCGCAGGAAGAAGGCGTTGAGGAAGCTGAAGATCAGGGTATTGCCCGCCATGCCCAGGGCCAGGGTGATCACGGCAAGCATGGTGATCACCGGATGCCGAGCCAGCATGCGAAGGCTGTACCTAACGTCTTGCCATAGTGTCGTCACCATTCAACTCCGTTCTGAGCTATGCGCTATGTGCTGTGCGTTCTTCGTTCCAACTCACAGCGCACGGCGCGTGGCTCATAGCGAGTTGCGAGTCTCACTCGCAGCGAAGGGCCTCCATCGGATCGATCCTCGCCGCCCTCCGGGCGGGCACGTAGCAGGCCAGCAGGGCAGCGAAGGCCAGCAGCAGGGCGACCGCGGCAAAAGTCCGGGGGTCGGCGGCGCTGACGTCATACAGGAGGCCTCGCATGAGCCGGGTCAGAATGAGGGCAGCCGCCACTCCGATCACGCCACCCAGGACGACCAGCCGCATGCCCTGAAACAACGTCAGGCAAAGCACCTGAGACGACCGGGCCCCAAGGGCCATCCGAATCCCGATCTCGCGAGTCCGCTGCGCGACCGAGTAGGCGATCAATCCGTACAGACCCGTGACGGCGAGCACCAATGCCAGACGCCGCGAACAACGCCAGCAGCACGGCGATGAACCTCGTACGCGAGGTCGAATTGGCCATGCGTTGGGCCATGGTCATCACATCGGAGATGGGCACCTCGCGGTTCACCGCCGTCACGGTCTGTCGCACCGCCGTAACCAGGGACAAGGGATCGCCCGCGGTCCGCACCGTCAGGTAGTAGACCGGATAGCCGGATTGGAGATAGGGCACATAGACGTCATTGCCGAACGTCGCCGCCATATCGTCATACTTGACATCGCCCACCACCCCGACGATCTCGACCGGGGCGTACCCCGGTTCGATCGCCATGCTCAGATCGAGACTCTGACCGACCGGATCGGCTCCGGGCCAGTACCGGCGGGCCATCGTCTCGTTGATCACGACGATCCGCTTGGCGCCGTGCACGTCCTGCTCGGTGAACCAGCGGCCGGCCAGCAAGGGCACCTGCAGCGTGCGCAGGTATCCGGGGCTTGCCCTGTGGACTCCGATGAGGACGTCCGCCGGCCCGTTCTCCGATCCCGGCTGTCGGAGCTGCACGAAGCTGTGATCGTAGGAACCCGACAGAGGCGTCGCATCGGCGACACAGACCGATTGGACGCCGGGGATCGACGCCATCCGCTGCTCCATCTGCTGTACGGCAGAGCCCCAGGCCTCGCCGGACAACCCCTGCGGCGCACGTCACCTGCAGGGTCAGAAGACCCGCCGGCTCAAAGCCGATCCTGGTCGTCATCAAGCGAACGAAGCTGCGCAGCATCAGGCCCGCCCCGACCAAGAGCACGATCGCCAGGGCCGTCTGTCCCACCACCAGGAGACTGCGGGCCTGGCACAGGCCCAGGGCCGACCCCGTGCCCACCGATGCCGAGTCCGTCGTCCCGCGCGATGAAGGCGCCAGCGACCGGCCGGGTGGCACGCAGCGCAGGGACCAGACCGAAGACGGCTCCGCAGACCAGTGCGAGGACGAAATTGAAGAGCAGCACAGGCGTACTGAGTCGAATCTCGCCGAAGTCCGGCAGCCGGGCGTATTGGACGTGGTGTCCCTGACTGTCGACGGGCCTGAAGGCCGCCATCAGGTCGATGCTCCCACGGGCGAGCAACAGCGCCACACGCCCGCCCCGGCGGACAACGACCAGGCTCTCGATGAGCAACTGACGGACGATCTGTGCCCGCGTTGCACCCAATGCCATGCGAGTCGCGACCTCCTCCTGGCGCCCGATGCCCCTCGCCAGCAGCAGGCCGCCGCGTTGACACAGGTGATCAGCAGCACAAATGCCACAGCCGCAAACAGCACGAGCAGCGAGCGGCGTATGACCGGGTCCGTGTTTGCCTTCTGCAGGCAGGTCAATCGCATGCCCCATCTGCTCGTCTGGTCCGACATGGGATAGACGGTCTCGATCTCCTTCTCAAGGGGTGCAAGCGCCACCTGGGCTGCTGCCAGACTGACTTGTGGATTCAGACGCGCCAGGACCTGGTGCCACAGGGTCGCAGGCCTGGTCAGGCGCTGTGGGTTGCCTTGAAGGACCGGCGCCATGGTGATGGGCGCCCAGACGTCCGCAGACCCCAACTGTCCCTTGAACCCCGCCGGCAACACACCCGCCACGGTCAAGAGGGTCTTGTTCAGGCACACGGTCTTGCCGATCATGTCGGCCTGCGCTCCGAACCGACGTCGCCAAAGCCCGTCACTGATGACCGCCACCGGATGTGCACCGGGCGTTCGGTCTTCCTGCGCCTCAAAGACGCGTCCAAGCTGAGCCTTGAGACCCAGCAGGGGGAAGTAGTCCGCGGACACCAATTCCGCCCCCAACTGCTCGGGATCACCCGCCTGCGTCAGGGTCAGCGAGGCCTCAGCACATGCAGCGATCTGCGAGAAGACCCGGCTGTGCTCGCGCAGCATCTCAAACCGCGGGTAGGACCATACCGTCAGGACCTCGGTCGGCCTGCCCGGGGCCGTCATGGTGGATTGTACCTGAACCAGTCGCTGCGGACCAGGGTAAGGCAGGGGCTTGAGGAGTACCCTGTGTATGACGCTGAACAGGGCACTATTGACGCCTATGCCCATCGCCAACACCAACACCACCATGACGGCAAAGCCCGGACTCCTCATCAGCATCCGAAGGCTGCATTTGATGTCTTGCCATACTGTCGTCATTGCATGACTCCGTTATTCGTTGTGAGCTATGCGTTTCAAACTCACAGCGCACAGCGCGTAGCTCACAGCTCGCTGCGAGTCTTACTCGCAGCGCAGGGCCTCCGTGGGATTGACTGTCGCGGCCTTGCGCGCTGGCAGGGTGCATGCCGCCATCGCCGCCGCCGCGAGCACCGCCGAGGCCGTGATGAACGTAAGCGGGTCCGAGCCACTCACGCCGTAGAGCTTGCTGCTCAGGAGCCGGCCTACGGCCAGCGAGAGGATCAGGCCCACACCCAGGCCGACCACGGTCAAATTCAGGCCCTCCCTCAGGATCATCCACAGCACCTGGCGTGTTGTTGCGCCCAGGGCAACCCGGATGCCGATCTCCCGGGTGCGGCGGGCCACGACGAACGCCTTGACGCCGTACACCCCTACCACGGCAAGAAACAGGGCGACCCCTGCAAACACGGAGAACAGGCGGGCGGCAGCCCGCGTGAACCACATCATCAATCCTTCACTGTGGAAGTCCCGCAACGTGTTGACCGACAGGACGGGCAGATGGTCGTCGACTCCACGAATGGTCTCACGCACGGTCTTCAGCATCGCCGACGCGGCAGCCACGTCACGGCTCGCGAGGCGTACGTGCAGGTTCATCATGGCCTGGTAGTTCTGGCCGAAGGGCACGTACACGTGCGCGACAGGCGTCGTGTCGCTCATCTCGTGGCGGATGCCCGGCACCACGCCGACGACCTGCATCACCACCGGCTCCTTCTTGGGATCGTGTTCGGCGAACTGGATCTGTCGGCCCAAGGGATCGCCCGTGGCCCACAAGGCCTTTGCCAGCGTCTCGTCTATGATCGCCACCTTCGTCGAGCGGCCCTCAAGCTCGATCGGGTCGAACTCACGGCCCCGCAGGAGCGGCAGACCCAATGACCGGAAGTAGTCGTTGCCGATGATGACGTAGTTGGCCCAATGGGACTGGGTGCGCCCGGCCGAGTCGCCGTCGCCGGTCTTGGCGCCCGCCTCCTGCACGTCGCGCCCATCAGAGAAGATGCCAAAAGGAACCATGGAGGCAAGGCTGACCGCCTCCACGCCGGGCAGCGCCCGCACGCGATCGACTACTGACGGGTAGAGCACGCGGCCTTTGGCCTCATCATAGCCTGCCAGGCTGGCGTCCATTTCCACCAGCAGGCCCTGTTCGAGCCTGAAGCCCGGATCGGCCTGCGCGGCCTGGCATGCACCGCGAACGAAGAGGCCGGCGATCGTGAGCAGCACCAGCGAGAGGGCCATCTGACCAGTGACCAGCAGATTGCGAGGGGCGAAGAGCCCGCTGCCCCGGCTCGTCCCCCGTCGAAGACCGGTCTGCTCCTTGAGGTCCGCGAACACCTCGATGCGGGCCATGCGCCATGCAGGGCCCAGGGCAGAGAGCAGCGTCGCAAGCACCGAGAAGCCGAGCGTTGCGCCCAACACCCGGCCGTCAGGAGCCGCATCAAAGACGATAGTCATGAAGGGAAGCTTGGCCCCAAGGGAGGTGGCGAGGACCTTGGTCGCCCACCAGGCCACGACCAGTCCGGCTGCTGCGCCAGCCAGCGACACCAGCATGGCCTCAGTGAGGAGTTGACGGATGATGCGGCCCTTGCCTCCGCCCAGAGCCACACGCACCGCGATCTCCCTGCTCCGTGCAGCCCCACGGGCCAGCAGCATGTTCGCCAGATTCAGACACGCGATCAGCAGAACCACGCCCGACATGGGCAGCAGCATCACAGCCATGGTCTTCAAGTCGCCGTCGCCCTGCGGACTCGTGGAGATCGCCATCCGCGGAAGCGAGCTGAGCACGAGGGTCTGATCGCGATTTTCAGCCGGATACGCCTCCTCCAACTGCCTGGCCAGAGGGGCCAGCCTCGCCTCTGCTGCAGCCTGGGTCAGACCTGGTTTGAGACGGCCCACCAGAAGCAGGCAATGGTTGTTGCGGTCGCTCAGTCTGCCATTCGCCGACGACATGAAGTCGTTGACAACAAGCTCATGGTCCCCCAGCGGCACCCAAACGTCGGGCGAGAGCACGGCCGAGGTACCCGTGAACCACCTCGGTGCAACCCCAACGATGGTGAAGGTCTGGCCGTTGATGACCAGGCGGGATCCCAGTACACCCGGGTCGGAACCATGGTTCCTCCACCAGACATGACTGACGATGGCCACGGGGACGGCATGCCCGGCCTCTCTTCCTCTGGGAGGAAGGCACGACCGAGTGCGGGCCTGACTCCGAAGGTTGAGAAGTAGTTCGCCGAGACCTCTGAGGCAAACACGCGCCGGGTGACATCCCCTTCGGTGACGCCCACCATGGCGCAGTTGAAGGCCAGCAGGCTCGAAAACTCAGAATTCCGATCCCTCAGATCCAGGTAATTGGGCAGCGAGAAGGCGCGGTACCCGCCTTGGGGCTTACAGTCCTTGCTGTACACGCGGACGAGGTCGTCCGGCCGATGCGCGGCAAGGGGGCGGAAGAGCAGGGCATTGACGAGGCTGAACATGGCGCTATTGGCGCCAATGCCCAGGGCCAGAACGATTACGGCCACGGCCGTGAAGCCAGGGTTCTTGGCCAGCAGCCGCAGGCCGTACTTGATGTCTTGCCAGAGTGTGCTCATTGTTCAACTCCGTTGTGCGTTCTGCGCTGTGCGTCATGCGTTTTGCGTTTTGCGTTCTAAACTCACAGCGCACAGCCCATAGCTCACAGCGCCCTCTACTCACTGATCTCGTCCTCCACGATCCGGCCATCGAACAGGTGGATGGTCCTCTGGGCGTGCCGGGAAAACCGTGGATCGTGCGTGACCATGCAGATCGTGGCCCCTTCCTTGTGCAGCCCCCCGAGCAGGTCCATCACGGCCTCGCCGTTCTTGGAGTCCAGGTTGCCCGTGGGCTCATCCGCCAGGAGGATGGAGGGCTTGCCGGCCAAGGCGCGGGCCACGGCCACGCGCTGCTGCTGACCGCCGGAGAGCTGCGAGGGGTAGTGCTTGGTGCGGTGGGCCATGCCGACCTTCTCCAGGGCCTCCTGGACCCTCTGTTGGCGCTCTCCCTTGGGCATGCCGCGATAGGTCAGGGGCAGCTCCACGTTTTCGAACACGGTCAGGTCTCCGATCAGGTTGAAGCTCTGGAAGATGAAACCGACCTCTCGGTTGCGTATCCGGGCACGCTGGGATGCAGAGAGGCCCGCCACGGGGCTGCCGTTGAGCGAGTACTCGCCCTCTGTGGGCGAGTCCAGCAGGCCGAGGATGGACAGGAGCGTGGACTTGCCGCACCCGGACGGCCCTCCGATCGAGACGTACTGGCCTTTTTCGATCTGCAGGTGCACACCCGAGAGGGCATGGGTCTCTACCTCTTCAGTCACGAAGACCTTGTGAAGGTTCTCCACGCGGATGAGTACGTCTTTCGTGCTATCCATGATTCAGTCTCCTGTTCCATCTGCGGCAATCTGCAGGGCCGTGCCCTATGTTAGTCGCAGGTCGCCGGGTTTTGTTTCAGGCGACCCATGCCGTCCATTGCCTATTTCAGCCGGATGCGATCGCAATTGTCCCATTGCGACACATCCGACAGGATCACCTCATCGCCTGCCGCCAGGCCGTCGATGACCTCGATCGTGCTGACCGAGCTGCGTCCCAGCTGCGCCTGATCCTCGTTGCGAACCGCCCTGCCTCCACGACCTTGAACAACTGCACGTTGCCCTCACTGGAGACCGAGACCGGCCTGCCCACGTAGAGGACGTCATCCAGCCGCTCGATCTCGATGGTGCCAACCACGGACAGATCCGGCCTGCTGCCCTTGGGCAGAGGTCCGTTGAAGCAGATGTCCACAGTCACGTTGCCCTCCATGGCCGTGGGATCGATCCGCGAGACCTTGCCCTGAATGGTGCCATGATAGGTATCCACCTCACCGGGCAGGCCGATCCGTATGTCGCGGGCCTGGGTCTCAGGGACCTTGAGCTGGGCCTTCAGACGGCCGGGATTGGTGATCCGGCCGAGGATCGTGCCTGGAGAGACGTGCTCGCCCTGCTCGATCTTGGTTCTGACCTGGGCCAGCACCCCCGATGTACCGGCACGCACATGGAGGGAGTCCGCCTGGCCCTTCTTGAGATTGTACCGGGATTGGGCCTGACTGAGGGCTGCCTCCAACTCCACGACCTGGGCAGGTATGGTCTGGTCTCTGAACATGTCCAGGCGTTTCTGGTTGATCTCGAGCAGCTTCGCGGACTCCTCCACCCTGCCTCTCGAGAGGGTCAGTTGCAGCTCGGAGATCAGATCCTCCTTGAACTGGGTCTCGTCCACTTCTGCCCTGAGCTTGGCCTCCCGGTAGTTGGCCTGCATCTGGGCAAGGGTCGCTTCCATGCCCAGCAACTGGTCCTGGAGCGTGGCCTTCTTGGAGTCCAGGGTGGCCTTGGCGGAATTCAACTGGGATTGGGCATCCAGCCACTCCAATTCCAGCTCCGGATTGGCCAGCTCAAGGAGGATCGTGTTGGCATCCACGGCCGTGCCCGGCTCTACCACGATCCTGCTGACCCTGCCACTGACCGCGGCAGGAACCACCATAACGTCCTCTGAGACCAGGTTGCCCACCCCACGAACCTGGCGGAGCATCGGGCCCCGCTTGACCGTATCGAGCCACAGGGTCCGTCGGTCCACGCTGGGGGCAGCGGGCTTCAGGCGGGAGACAGCGATGGTGACTGCTGCCACCACGATGAGTGCGATCCCGATGGTCAGGGTCCTCCGGATGATCCTCTTACGTCTGGCATTCTGTCTTGGGATATCCATGGCGGTTCCCATAGCAAGCCGCATACCAGGGCCATCAGAGGGGTCTATACGCGGCCTCGGGCCGTCAGGACCCGGCCAGGGCGGGGCGTGCGTCCGGAATCGAAGGATTGCGCCCGGAAGTGGACAGGAGGGTTGCTGGTTGTTGGCTTCTGCCATCAACCCGCAGCCCTCACGGCTGCACGGGGATCGCGTGGTCCGCAGGCCGTATCCCCTTCTTGTGTCCCCAGCAGCCTATGGGATTGGGCGTGTAGGTCCCCACAAGGTCCACGCTGCTGTGGGGTGGGATCTTGTCTGCCATGTCCAGGCACCAGTAGCACGCGTTGACCAACAGCCGGCGGAAGTCCTCATCGTGGAAGTCACCGGCGTGTCCCATCGTGGTGGCGAAGACGCGGGCCGTTTTTCCGGAGTCGCCGGTGTACGACTTGGTCCATGCAACGGGCACCGGCGGCTTGCTGGGGTTGGGCTTGTCGTTGGGATCCATGCCTGTCAACACATGCCCCATGATCAAGGGTCTGCAATCCACGGGAAGGGTCGTCAGGGCATACACGTCTGACGGGCCCCAAATCTCGCCCACGCCGCGAACGATGGGATGGTCCTCCAGGCCCGCTGCCACGATGCCACGAGTGCTCTCCTTCGCGTGCTGCCCATAGTGGTCAATCCAGGTCTCGCCCAGCACTTGCCTTCCGAACCCGCCCTTGAACTGCTGGTTCTGGTAGTCGTACTTGGCGTACGGGCTATCCTTCCGCTTCCTGCATGCAAAGGAATGCGTAGCCGTGCGCAGTCCGATGACGGGTCTGCCCGAGTTGAGGTAGTCGACGATGTGTCTCATCTGGCCGTCCGGCAGCTCCCGAAACCGTACGAACAGCACCATCAGATCCGCTGTGTCCAGGGCCTTGAGGCCTGGGATGTTGTCGAGGATCTCCGGGTTGATCTCACCCGTCTGCTCGTCGACCGCGAATAGGACGGTGCACCTGAAACCATGGCGCACCCCCAGGATCTTCGCCAGCATCGGCATGGATTCCTCGGAGCGGTACTCCTCGTCACCCGTGACGAATACGATGTGCCTGCCGTTTCCGGGGCCTGGCTGGCCGTCAAAGGTGATCCATCGCCCCTCTGCCGCGAAGGCCTCCTTTGGCCCGCTGAGAAGACAGGTGAACACGGCACACAGGCTGAGCAGCAGGGTCTTCATGGCACTACTCCTATTCTGAGTTCTGCGTCCATCTCAAGCCAAACGCCCCAAACCGCTACAGCACCTTGTTTTGCCCCGGCATGGCCACAGGGTAGCGGCCTTCTGCATCGGGCTTGACCGGTGGGTCAGAGTCCATCGTGTAGCCTTCAAGGCCTGGCGCAAGCTCGAGATTCGAGGCCATGGCCTGTTCCCACGTGACCGTCTGGCCGGACTCCGCAGCCATGCGCCCGAGGATGCCCGCCATGGCCGCATAGGCACACCGCTCTGCCTCGTTGTACGGTCGATCCTCCCGGATGGCCTGGAACAGCAGATCGTGCTCATTCTGGTACGCGTCACAGGGAGGCCCGTTGTACTTCCAGATCATGTTTTCCTGGGTCGGCTGGTGGCCCTTGAAGAGGCGGGGCTGGGTAATCCCTTCGCCCAGCACGCCCGAGCCCTTGGTCCCGTGTATCACGTCGCCGAAGAAACCCCAGCAGTTGTCCATGTGCCGGCCTTGTGCGAGCAGGCGCGTGCCGTCCGGGAAGCTGTACTCTACTGAATAGTGGTCGAACAACTGATCCTTCTCAGTGCGGACCTGTCGCCCTCCTTGTCCCTGGGCTGACATCGGCCAGGCTTCCTTGCACCAGCAGCACACGTCGATGTTGTGGATCAGCCAGTCGAGCAGGAAACTCCCGTTGAGCCACGTGAAGTTGGAGTAGTTATGGATCTGGTGGGCCATCTCATTGATCCCAGGGGACCTCGGAATCAGGCCGACCGGGGCGTGCTCGCGGTAGGCCCAGCAGGTGATGACCTCGCCGATCAGACCCTGGTGCACTTGCTCGACCGCCTGCTCAAGGGGCTTGTAGTGGCGGCTCATCAGCCCGCCTGCGATCTTGAGGTTCTTCTGCTTGGCCTCCTGGCCGGCCTTCAAGATGCGGCGGACGCCGGGCGCGTCGACTGCGAACGACTTCTCCATGAACACATGGCAGCCCTTGGCCACTGCGTATTCCACGTGGATGGGACGGAACGCAGGGGGCGTGGCCAGGAGCACGAGCCCGCCCGGCGAAACGAGATCGACGGCCTTTCTGTACGCATCCATCCCGAGGAACTGCCGGTCGCCGGGGACGTCCACCTGGCTGCCGAACTGCGTGGACAGGCTCTCAAGGCTCGGCTGCAATCGCTGGGCAAACACATCGGCCACAGCCACCAGGCGCGTGGGCCCCCTGGTCGACAAGGCGTTGGCCGCAGCACCGGTCCCTCGGCCGCCACAACCGACCAGCGCGATCTTGATCGTGTTCTGCTCGGCCGCGTACGCCCGGACGCTCAGATCGCCGGCCAAGGCCGCGCCGGCCAGAGCCATCGAGGTCTGTCTGAGAAATCCCCTACGCGAGGCTGACGATGTCCCGGTCCCGGGTTGCCTGCCCATGGAACGCTCCTTTCTTGCCGATGTTCCTGCCCCACGACACATCGTATCCAGGCCTCGACGAACGTTCAACCTCTTCTTGGGACAGGTTCTAACACCTTGTGCCCCTGCACGGTATACTTGGACGCCGTCTTTCTCCCTTACAGGATGACAGTATGGAGCAGTTGGCATACGTGGATGGCATGTACCACACCGAGCCCAGGCGGATCTCCGCCCAGGCCAGGGTCTTTCCCTCGCTGGCCTTCTATGCGAGGTTCATCCGAATTATCTGGCAGGCCAGCGCCAGATCCAAGAAGGGCCTGTATGACTACCCATCCTGGTGCGGCAGCAGCCTGGGCATCCTGAGGGCCATGGAGGCCGTAGGCGTCAAGGTCACGGTGGAAGGCATCAAGAACCTGGAGGACCTCAGAAGGCCCTGTGTCATTGTGGCCAACCACATGAGCATGTTGGAGACCATGGTCCTGCCCATCATCATCCAGCCGATCCAGAACGTCACATTCGTGGTCAAGCAGGGGCTGTTGACGTACCCCGTCTTCGGCCACGTGATGCGGTCCCGGGACCCCGTGGCAGTCACACGGGTCAATCCGCGGGAGGACCTCAGGGCGGTGCTTGAAGGGGGAGCGGATCGTCTCTCTCGCGGCATCTCGATTATCGTATTCCCCCAGACAAGCCGCATGACGGTCTTCGACCCAAGCCGGTTCAACACGATCGGCATCAAACTGGCCCAGAAGGCCAAGGTCCCGGTGGTGCCCGTGGCCCTGCGAAGCGATGCATGGCAGAACGGCAGACTGCTCAAGGACTTCGGCCGCATCGACGTCTCACGGGCCGTCCACTTCGCCTTCGGCAGGCCGATGGAGATCCAGGGAAGGGGCCAGGAGGAGCACCAGCAGATCGTCCAGTTCATCCAGGAGCAACTGAAGCGGTGGGAGGGGAGTCGTTAGCTTCTGGCTATGAGTTATGGGCTATGAGCCGTGAGTAGAGGCTTCTTGCGACAACCGGCAACCAACAACCACTAGGTACCCGCAACTCTATGCTTTGCCAGCGGCAACCGCAAGGACGCCCTGCACCCCGGACGATCGGCGTGGTGTTCCAGGGTCAGGGTGCCGCCATGGGCCTCTGCGATCTGACGGCTGAGTGCCAAGCCTATGCCTGAGCCCTTGGGCTTGGTGGTGTAGAAGGGCACAAAGGGGTCCTTTGTGGGGTCAAACCCCGGTCCGTCGTCATCGACCCAGAGATGGTACCCTCGGTCCTCCTTGCCCCAGCCTACCTCCACCAGGCCGTCGCCGTCAGGCCGGGCCAGCAGGCTCGCCTCGACTGCATTGGACAGGATATTGATGAGCAACTGGTCCAGTTGGCCCCGGTCCGCCATCAGGGCCACGGCAGGCCCAGCCTTGACCGCAACCTTCAATCGGGTCTCCAGGGCCACCGCGTGCTGGACCCACGACGCGACGTCCATCTCCTGAAGGTTGGGTTCAGGCAGCCGGGTGAGCACCGAGTACGAGGCGATGAAGCGGCCCAGCTCTTCTGACCGCTCGGCAATTACCTCCAGTCCGCCTCGAAGGTCATCCTGCCAGTCCTTCGACTGCGGTTCCTGGTCGACCAGGCTCCGCAGACTCTGGGCCACGGACTGGATGGGCGTCAGGGAGTTGTTGATCTCGTGCCGCAGGATCTGGATGAGACGCCTCCAGGCAAGCCGCTCCTCCTCGTGCAGGGTCCGGGTCAGGTCAGACAGAAAGAGCAGTTCATGCGATACGCCCTTGTCACGGTAGCGGCCGCGCCGAAGCTCCCAGCGCCCCACGCCTCCTGGAAGCATCAGATCCACCACGCGGGGCGTGGGCCCCTCCAGACACTGGGCCAGCCCCAACTCCTTGGCGGCCCTGCCGAGCATCTGCTCTTCGCCCTGGCCCAGCAGCCGTCTGCCGTTCTCGCTGGCCAGGCGGAGCCGTTGATCTGCGTCAAAGCCGAACATGGCGACCTCGATCTGGGCCATGACGTTGCGAAGCAAGGCCGTGGCCTCCATCTCACCGAGACGCTGCTCCCGCAGGGCCCGGCCCAGGGCATTGACCTCCCACATCACCTCGCCCATGGCGTCATCGCGGCACGCGCCGCGGGCCCGCAGCGAGTAGTCGCCCTCCCGCATGGCGCCCAACAGGTTTGACAAGGTGCGGAGCGGGTAGGCCACCCTGGCCCGCAGGCCGAACGCGCAGCCCACCCACATCACAAGCACCAGCCCGCTCAATGTCACGCGGGTGCTCAGCGTGTAGTCCGCCTGCCACACCAGGACCAGGGACAGGATAGACCCGACCAGGCCGGTCATCAAGGCCCACAGCAGGATGTGACGTTCGTGTCGCATGGGGGTTGCTGGTTGGCCCGCGAAGATCAAACAGCAAAGATCAAATATCAAGTCTGCATATCAAAATGCCAAGAGGGCACAAGACCCACGGTGACGCCACGGACCCATCTTTGACCTTTGATCTGTGTTTTTGCTTTTTGATTCCTGATCTTTGATTTGGCGTCAGCCAATTCCATACTTCTCCAACCGCCGGTACAGGGCGCCGCGGCTGAGCCCGAGGGCCTCGGACGCCTTGGTGATGTCGCCTCCGGAGCGGTCCAGGGCATTTCGAATGGCCCACCGCTCGAGCTCTTCGAGCGTCATATCCGTGCGGTCCTGGCTGCCTGCTGAACGGGTCTCCAGGCCCAGGTCGCTGGCGCGGACCGTGCCGGTATGCCCCATCAGCACGGCCCGCTCGATGGCGTGGTCCAGCTCCCTGACGTTCCCAGGCCAGGGGTATTGAACCAGGACCTCGATGGCCGCGGAGTCAAAACCGGAGACAGACCTGCGGTACCGGCTTGCGTGACGCTTCAGGAAATGGCCGGCGAGGAGGGGGATGTCCTCCTTGCGATCCCTCAGCGGCGGGACACGGACGGTCACCGTGTTGAGGCGGTACAGAAGGTCCTGACGGAATCGGCCTTCTACCACCTCGCGATCCACGTCCGCGTTGGTTGCGGAAAGCACCCTGACGTCGACCCGGCGGGTCTTGGACGATCCCACGGGCTCAAAGTCGCCGGTCTCCAGGACCCGCAACAGCTTGGCCTGCAGGGTCACGGGGATGCTGGCAATCTCGTCCAGGAACAACGTCCCGCCATCCGCCAGGCTGAAGCGGCCGATCCGATCGGCCTTGGCGTCCGTGAAGGCCCCTGCCACGTGGCCGAACAGCTCGCTCTCGAACACACTGGGTGGAATGCTGGCCGTGTTGACCGTGATCATAGACTTGTCCCTGCGATCCGAAGCGGCCTGCAGAGCTTGGGCCACCACACCCTTGCCCGCCCCGTTCTCGCCCACGATCAGGACGTTGGCCTGAGAGGGCCCCACCTTGGCGATCGCCTCCAGGACCGGTTCCATAGCCCTGGACTGGGCGATCATGTCCTGGCTGGCCTCGGCTTTGAGCAAGACGTTCTCCTGCTCCAGCCTGCGTTCCTTCCTCAGGGTCCGGCCCAGTTCGACCTGGTTGCGGACGACGGCCAACAACCGCTCGTTCTTCCAGGGTTTGGCCACGAAGTCGCGAGCGCCCCTGCGCATGGCCTCCACAGCCAGCTCCACACTGCCCCAGCCGGTCATCACGATCACGGGCAGCGTGGCATCCATCTGTTGGATCACGGAGAGGAGATCCAGCCCCTCCTGTCCAGAGGTGCTGCCGCGGACGTAGTTCATGTCCATCAGGACCGCATCGAAGTCACAGCGCCTGAGACTCTCAAGCGCTGCCCCTGCAGAAGAGACCATCTCGACCTGGTAGCCCTCAGGCTTGAACAACAGGCGGAGCGCGGTCAGCACGTCCGCTTGATCGTCTGCAACCAATATCCTGGGAGCCTGGGTCTTCTTGTCTTCAGCCATGAAGCAGTCCTATGCGAGATCGACTCCAGGTACAGCCCGTGACAGGCTGCCTAACCGGCCACGATCTCGGCCACCAGGTCACCGACCTGGCTGGTGGAGTAACCCATCTTGCCTGCGGCCAGGCTCTTGAGCTTCTTGGCGGTCACATACTGGACTGCCTGTTCCACCTTGGCGGCGGCCTTTTCCTCGCCCAGGGTCTCGAGCATCATCTCCATGGCGCAGATGGCAGCCAGGGGATTGATGACGCCCTGGCCCGTGTACTTGGGCGCAGAGCCGCCGATCGGCTCGAACATCGAAACGCCTTCAGGGTTGATGTTGCCGCCTGCGGCGATGCCCATCCCGCCCTGCGTGATGGCGCCCAGGTCCGTGATGATGTCGCCGAACAGGTTGCCTGTCACGAGGACGTCAAACCACTCGGGATTCTTGACCATCCACATGCACGTGGCATCCACGTGGTAGTAGTCCCGCTTGATATCGGGATAGTCCTTCTGGCCCATCTCATGGAAGGCCCGTTCCCACAGGTCATAGATGAAGGTCAGGACGTTGGTCTTGCCGACCAGGGCCAGCGTGTTCTCATTGCCCTTGCCGCGTGCCTTCTTGCCCTTCTTGCGGGCGTATTCGAAGGCATAGTTGAGGCAGCGATCCACCTGGTGCCGGCTGTAGACCGCAGTCTGGACCGCCACCTCATGGGGCGTGCCCTTCATGGTGAAGCCGCCGGTGCCGGTATAGGCGTCGCCCGTGTTCTCACGGACCACGACGTAGTCGATCTCATCCGGCCCCTTGCCCTTGATGGGACAGTCCACACCCGGGAACAGCCGCACAGGCCGCAGGTTGATGTACTGGTCCATCTCGAATCGCATCCGCAGGAGGATGCCCTTCTCCAGGATGCCGGGCTTGACGTCCGGATGGCCGATCGCACCCAGAAGGATGGCATCGAACTTCTTCAGATCAGCGATAGCGCCCTCCGGCAGCGTCTCGCCTGTGCGTTTGTAGCGTTCGCCGCCGAAATCGAAAGGGGTCTTGTCCACCTTGAACTTGAACTTGGCTGCGGCCGCGTCCATCACCTTCACGGCCTCTGCCGTCACTTCCGGTCCTGTGCCGTCGCCGCCGATCACTGCGATCTTGTACGTCTTCATCTTCACTCCAGGAATAGTATCAAGTCTTCAGTTCTATTTCCTCGGTCTTGATTTCTTGCTTCTGTGTTCTGCGTTCTGGGTACTGGGTTCTCTCTTCTGGATATGCTCCAGCAGGCCGCCGTCTCCGACGATCTCCAGGGCGAAGTCCGGCAGCGGCATGAACTCGATCTGGGTAGCCTGGGTCTTGTTATGGATCACGCCCTTCTTGTAGTCGATCTCCAGCTCATCGCCGTCCGCGATCTTGTCCACTGCCCCGGCCAGCTCGATCGGGTAGAATCCGCAGTTGATGCAGTTGCGGTAGAAGATCCGGGCAAACGACTGCGCGATCACCGTGCCCACCTTTGCCCCACGGATAGACCAGACCGCGTGCTCACGCGAGGAGCCGCACCCGAAGTCGTCTCCTGCCACGATGACGTCGCCGGGCCGGACCTTCTTGACGAACTGCACGTCCAGGTCCTCCAGGCAGTGCTTGGCCAGCTCCGACTCGGCATCCGTGGTCAGATACCGCGCGGGGATGATCTCATCGGTGTTGACGTGATCCCGTTTGTATACATGTGCCTTTGGCATAGGTAACACTCCATCACAAAGCAAAAGTCAAAGATCAAAGATCAAAACTACATATCAAAATGCAAAACTACCGTCTTCCCTTCAAGGTCAGGACGCTGGACGCCAGGATCTTGGCGATCTCGTCCAGTTCTCCCAAGAACCAGGCGACATCCTGACCCTTGGCTCGACTGGTATCACGCAGAAGAGCCAACCACAGCTTGCTCTCATTGGCCGACTTCAGGGCCGTCTGGAAGTAGTTTGTGAAGTCCTTTCAACTGCTGGCAGACTGTCCCTCCACATAGTTGGCAAGGATGCTGGTGCCGCTCCGCAGCAGCTGGTCGCCGAGCCGGACCGCAACCGTATCCTTGGGCAATCTGTCCAGGAAGTCAATGAGCCTCAGGGTGAAGGCATAGAGCCTCTTCTTGAAGGCATCTTTGAGTTTTGATCTGTCATTCTGCATTTTGATATTTGATCTTTGATATCTCAGAGATACTCCCTCGGGTCTGCCAATTTCCCTTCGATGGCGCTGGCCGCCGCAGTGGCGGGGCTGGCCAGGTAGACCTCGCTCTTGGGATGACCCATCCGGCCCACGAAGTTGCGGTTGGTCGTGCTGACGCACCGCTCCCCTGCGGCCAGGATGCCCATGAATCCGCCCAGGCACGCCCCACAGGTCGGCGCAGGGATCACGCAGCCGGCATCGTAGAACACGTCTGCCAGGCGCTCATCGATGGCCTGCTTCCAGATCGTGGGCGTGGCAGGCACCACGAGGGTGCGAATGGCCACCTTCCTGCCCTTGAGGATCCGGGCAGCGATCCGCAGGTCTTCGATGCGGCCATTGGTGCAACTGCCGATATAGGCCTGGTCCATGGCCAGACCCTTGCACTGGTCGATCGCCTGACCGTTGCTGGGCAGGTGCGGAAAGGCCACCATGGGCTCCAGCCTGGAGCAGTCGATCGACTCCTCTGAGAGGTAGCTCGCATCCGGATCAGACTCGAACACCGTGTACTCGGTCTTGCCCTTGAGCCGGCCGTCCAGGTAGCGGCGAGTCACGTCATCGAAGCCGATGATGCCGTTCTTGGCCCCTGCCTCGATGGCCATGTTCGTCATGGTCATGCGGGCCTCCATGCTCATCTGCAGCAGGGCCGGGCCCGTGAACTCCATGGCCCTGTACAGGGCCCCGTCCGTACCGATCCGCCTGAGCACTTCGAGGATCACGTCCTTGCTGTAGACGCCCGCGCCGAGCGTGCCGTTCAGGGTGAAACGCATAGAGGCAGGGACCTTGAACCACAGCTTGCCCGTGGCAATGGCTGCAGCCAGATCCGTGGACCCGATGCCGGTCGAGAACGCGCCGAAGGCCCCATAGGTGCAGGTGTGGGAGTCCCCGCCCACGATCACCTCGCCGGGCCGGATGTGGCCCTGCTCAGGCAGGAGGGCGTGACAGACGCCCGCGCGGCCGATGGGGTAGTAGTAGGTGATCTTCTGGCGCTTGGCCCATTCGTCCAGGCGCTTGTGCAGCTCTGCGCTGGCAATGTCCTTGGCAGGCTGGAAGTGGTCGGGCGTGACCACGATCTTGTCACGGTCGAAGACCCGATCCAACCCCCGCTGCTGCAGCATGGAGATGGCCGGCGGCGTGGTCACGTCGTGACACATGACCACGTCGATCGCAGCATCAATCAACTGGCCGGCTGCGAGCCGCTGGTGGCCCGACGCCTTGGCCAGGATCTTCTCAGTAATCGTCATTCCCATAGAAACCCCGCAGTTAGATCAAATGTCAAAAGGCAAATATCAAAGAGATGGAGAGGCCTTCGGCCCCGACTACCTCAGTCTGGATGTTTGATTTCTGACTTCTGCTCTTCATTTGTTTGCTGCCATTCGGTTCAGGGCATCCACGTACGCCCTGGCGCTGGCCTCGATGATGTCCGTAGACACGCCACGGCCCAGGCAGACCCGGCCCTGGTCGCTGATCTTGACCGTGGCCTCGCCCAGGGCCTCCTTGCCGGCCGTGACGGCCCGGATCGAGTAGTTCTCCACGGTCGGCGAAAGGCCTGTCGCCTCCCTGACCGCCTGATAGGCGGCGTCCACGGGGCCGTCGCCACACGCAGCCGCCTGCTTGATCCCGTCGGGCGTCTTGATCCGCACGCTTGCGGTCGGCAAGGTCCCGGTGCCGCAGGCCACGTGCAGGTACTCCAGCTCATAGACGGACTCTACGACCACGTGGACCTCGTCGTTGATGATTGCGGCGATGTCCTCGTCGAAGACCTCCTTCTTCTTGTCCGCGATCTCCAGGAATCGCTGGTAGGCCCGCTCCAGCTCGGGCTTGGACAGGGCAAACCCCAACTGCTTGGACCGGGCGGCGAAGCCATTGCGCCCCGTGTGCCGGCCGAGGACCACACGGGAGCCCGTCAGTCCAATGGCCTCAGGCGTCATGATCTCGTAGGTCGACTTCTCCTTAAGCACGCCATCCACGTGCACGCCCGACTCATGGGCAAAGGCGTTGGCGCCGACGATGGCCTTGTTCGGCTGGACCGCAAACCCGGTCAATCGCGAGACCAACTGGCTGGTCCGGATGATCTCCTTGGTGCTGATCCCCAGGGAGACGGGTCTGCCTGCAGCCTCGGCAAAGTGGTCGGACCGGGTGACAATACCCATGACCACCTCTTCCAAGGCGGCGTTGCCTGCCCGTTCACCCAGGCCGTTGACTGCGCATTCCACCTGACGGGCGCCGTTCCGCACGCCGGCCAAGGAGTTGGCCACAGCCAGGCCCAGGTCATTGTGACAGTGCGTGCTGAGGACACATCGGTCAATACCGGGTACCTTGGCCTTCAGGGTGGCAATGATCCGGCCGTACTCGTCAGGCATTATGTAACCCACGGTGTCAGGGATGTTTAAGGTGGTTGCACCCGCCGCAACCACCGCACTGAGGACCTCAATCAGAAACGGCATCTCACTGCGACAGGCGTCCTCTGGCGAGAACTCCACGTCGTCGGTGAACGTCCTGGCATAGGTCACGGCCTCCACGGCCATCTTGAGAACCTCCTGCGGCCCCTTCTTGAGCTTATGCTTCATGTGGATGGGGCTGGTGGCGATGAAAGTGTGTATCCGTCGCCTCTTGGCCGGCTCCAAGGCCTTGGCTGCAGAGGCGATGTCCTGCTCAACCGCCCTGGCGAGTGCCGCGATGACGGGGCCCTGGACCCGTTCGGCCACGAGACGCGTGGCCTCAAACTGGACAGGGGACGAGACCGGGAACCCCGCCTCGATGATGTCCACGCCCAGGCAGGCCAACTGGTGGGCGATCTCCAACTTCTCGGCAATAGTCATGGCTGCGCCCGGCGACTGCTCGCCGTCGCGCAAGGTCGTATCGAATATCCAAATCCGCTCGGTAGACATAGTCATTCTCCAATGATCCAAACAGCACATTATGGCGTCGCACCGGCCAAAATGCCACGGTTTTGAGCGAAAACAGGGAAAACCAGAGGATAGAGGGACTCATGTTCTGCGCCTTAGCGGCGCAGCAGGAGCCCCAGCCCGATGAGGGCCTGCGAGATGCCAACTGCTGAGAAATGCATCCGATAACCGTGCATGATGGAATTTTATGGAGTTACCCAAGAAAATGCAAGTTATTTTTGTCCACACCCCACCCGGCTCATGCGCCAAGAGGTGCGGAGGGAGCACTATGGCCTCCCAGGAACCAGGCCCCCAGCTCGAAGGATACACCTCCGGGTCAGTTCCTCGTGGGCATTCGACTCAGTCTCCAGTAGGTGTCAATCGTCCGTATGGTCTCGACGAACTGCTTGTAATCCACGGGCTTGATCATGTACCCTGCGGCACTCAGATGGAAGCTCTGAATGATGTCACGATCATTCGTCGAGGTGGTCAGCATCACCACAGGAATGTGCTGCAACGCCGTGTCGGCCTTGACGGCCTTGAGGAACTCGATACCGTTCATCCGAGGCATGTTGATGTCCAGGAGGATCAGACAGGGCCTTGCCTTGGAGGGGTCCTTGAGACGCCCGAGGGCCTCTTCCCCGTCGGTGACGTGAGTGACCGGGTTGGCCACCTTCAGGTCGCGAAGCGCCCGCTTGACCGTCATGGCGTCCACGGTGTCGTCTTCAACCAACAGGATGGGTTCGGAGTCCTGCATCATAAGCCTCCCATTCGTCTCCCGGCAGCCGGTTGATCTGCCAGTACTGTTCAGTCGCCCGGATCTTGGCCACAAACTCCTTATAGTCCACAGGCTTGGTGATGTAGCCAGCCACCGAGGCCTTGAAGCTCTCGCTGATGTCGTCGTGGCTGGCGGAAGTCGTCACCACCACCACGGGGATGCTGCGAGTCGCGGAATCCGCCTTGATCGCCCCAAGAAACTCCAGGCCGCCGACCCTGGGCATGTTCAGGTCCAAAAGGATCAGATAGGGTCTCTCGTTCACGTCGCTATGGAGGTAGGACAGGGCGGATTCCGCGCTGGTCACGTGGACCAACGAAGACACACCGCCCGCGTCATCCAGGGCCCGCTTGACCGTCATGGCGTCCACGGAATCGTCTTCAACCAGCAGAATCGTCCTTCGTCGCCTCATACCGCTACCCGCTTACCAACGGCCTTCGCTTCTTCCCAAGGCCAGGCACAAATCCTCTCTATCCAAGAACGTCGTCTATTCGTACTTCGTCAAGACAGGCTCCCCACTTCCGACCTTGGGCAGGGTAAAATGCACGTGGGTGCCGCGACCGACCCCCGCCTCTACCCAGATTCGACCTCCGCAGGCCTCCACTGAACGCTTGGCGATGGCCAGGGTGGTCCCAAAATCCTCCCAGTGGCTGTTGGGCGTGGCATGGAACAGCCGAAACACCTCCTGGCCGCCGTGAGGGACAATGCCTGGGCCGCTGTCACTGACCGTGACCTTCCAGAACTGACCTTCCTCCTCGCACCGGATGCGGATGACCCCCTGCACCTGATCGATCTGACGCAGGGCGCTCTTCAGGAGACAGGAGAAGACCTCGATCACCGCAGTCCGTGGGCAGCGGACCACGGGCAGCAGCCCCTCAGTCAAGATCGACACGTGGGAGGGCACTGCCATCTCGGTGATCACGTCCTCCACCGCCTCGTCCAGGGCAACCGCCGTCTCCGCCTCATGGGCCTGCCCGATCTTGATGTACTTGGCCATCAGGGTCACCAGGTCGTCCAGCCGATTGACGCGTTCAGCCAGCAGCGACGTCTGGGCCCGGATCTCGTCGTCTGAGACATCGTCAGGCCGGTCCTGCGAGGTCGAGCTGTCCAGGAGGCTCATGCCACGGCGGATGGCCTTCAGGTCATGGCTGACCAGGACCACAAATCCATTCAGTTCCCGGTTGCTCGCCCGCAACTCGTCGGAGACCGTCTCTGCCGTTTCTCTGGGCCACTTCTCCATGCCTACGCTGGTCCTTTCAATGACGCGGCCTTCGCCACGGTCCGGCGATCAGGCCGGAGTGGTCGTCGCGGAGGGCTGATCCGCGTGTGCCGATACCTGGGCCTTGGACAAGGTGAAGAAGAACGTGCTTCCCTCGCCCACTTTGGACTCCAACCACACCTGGCCCCCGTAGAACGTCGCGATCTTCTTGACGACTGCCAGCCCCACGCCCGAGCTTTCACATTCGTCCCGCGGCGACAGGGTCTGGAAGAGCTTGAAGATCTTCTCGAAGTACTTTGCCTCGATGCCCGGTCCATTGTCCGCAACGGAGAACTTCCAGGATTCCTCGTCCTCCGCGCAACTGATTCGAATCTGACCCTGCGGCTTGTCCATGAACTTCACGGCATTGCTGATCAGGTTCTGGAAGAGCTGGCTGATCCGCGTGCGGTCCACATGGACCTGAGGCAGTTTCGACTCGATGGTGATGGCGATGTGAGCGGGAGGGGCCAGCATGTCAATGATCGAGGGCACCACCTCTCCCAGGTCCACCACGCCCTGCTCCCCGTCGCTGGGCCGGCCGGCCCGGGAGTACTGGAGGATGCCGTTGATCAGGTCTTCCATCCGGCCGACCCGGCTGAGCAGCAACGACAACTGCTCTTGGCCCTCCGCGTCGAGCTTGTCGGCGGAGTCCGCGGAGATCCAACTGGCCAGTGTCTTGATCCCCCGCAGGGGCGCCCGGAGGTCATGCGAGACCACGTAGGCGAATTCGGTCAATTCCTTGTTGGCATACTCCATCTGCCGGACCAGGTCCTCCTGTCGCTGCTGGGCCTGCTTCCATCCGGAGATGTCGATCAGGCTCTCGACCAGGTAGGGATGGCCGTTCCATTGCGCTTCCATGACCGTCTTGATCACCGGCACTTTCACGCCCTGGCCCGTCAGCAACACCCGCTCTGACAGGTCCACCTTCTGATTCAGGTTGGTGATGGGGCACTGTCCCTGTTCCGCTGGACAGATAAAACGATGGCACATCTGTCCGATGATCTGATCTTTCGGCAGACCGACGAGCCGTTCTGCCGCGTCGTTGACATCCACGATGGCGTGGGTCTGGGGGTCAATGACGATGACTCCCGAGAGGATGGAATCCAGGACCGCCCCCAGCCATCCGGCGTCGCGACGGCCCCGTGCGGCGGTCGCGGCCCCGGACTCTGCAGGCCCGTCGTAAGACTGCCGATGGCCGACCAAGGCCTGGGTCAGTTGGGCCATCTGCTGCATGGCCTCTTCGATCTGGTCTCCCAAGACCTGACCCTGCTGATCGACCTGTGCGGCCACGCGCTCGGTCGTGGCGTCTACCGTCGTTCCGTGCAAATCGAGGTCGTGATGGTCTGCCTCAGACATAGCCTTACTCTTCCCTTTCACGCCGAAGCGCTATGGAGTCTACCGCCTTCCGATTGAATGGCCTTGGGCAGGGTGAAGAAGAACGTGCTCCCCTGTCCTACGGTCGACTCAACCCATACTCGTCCCCCATACAACTCCACGATCTTCTTGACGACCGCCAGCCCGATGCCGATGCTTTCCAGCTCATCGCGAGGGGCCAGGGTCTGGAACATCTTGAAGATCTTCTCGTGGTACTTCTCCGGAATGCCCGGACCGTTGTCCGACACGGAGAACGTCCACCGCTCACCGTCGTCGGTGCTGCCAATCTCGATTCGGCCCTCGGGCTTGTCGCTGTACCGGATGGCATTGCCGATCAGGTGCTGGAACACCTGGGCCAGACGGGTCTTCTCGCCCACGACCGTGGGCAATTCATCCGCCAGCATGATCTGGAAATGCTCAGGCGGATTCAGCGACGCCAGGATCTCGGAGACGACGGTGTTGAGGTTGACCCGCTGCATGTTCCGGTTGCCCCGGCCGATCTCGGAGTAGCGCAGGATGCTGTCGATCAACTCGTTCATCCGCGAGACACGGCCCTTGATCAACTGCAGGTGATCACGGCCCTGTTCGTCCAGCCGATCCTGGTAGTCGCCGTAGAGCCAGTCGCTCAGGGTGCCAATGGCCCGCAGGGGCGCCTTCAGGTCGTGCGCGGTGACGTAGGCGAAATCCTGCAGCTCGCGATTAGACCGCTGGAGTTCCTGGACGGTGGACTGAAGGTCCCGGTTGATCTCCTCCAGGGCCTTCTCCGCCTGTTTGCGGGCCGTGATATCCCAGAAGATGCCGAAGATACCGATGGTCTGGCCTTGCTCGTTGCGAACCGGCGACTTCAGGGTCTGGACAGTCAACTGCTGGCCATCCTGGATATACGGCTCTTCAAGCTCCTCGGCCACGCCGTTGGTCATGATCCGCTGGTCATCTGCCCGGTACTTGTCCGCCAGTTCCTTGGGGTGGAAGTCGTGATCGGTCTTGCCGGCGATATCATCGGGCGTGTTGAGCTTCAGGGTCTGGGCATAGCTCTCGTTGCACAGCATGTACGTGCTGTGGAGATCCTTGTAGAAGATCCTCTGCGGGATGTTCTTCAGCAGGGTCCGGTACCGGCGATCGCTGTCCCGAAGCGCCTGCTGGGCCTTGCGACGAGCCGCGCCTTCGAGTTTGAAGACGATCATGTCCGCCACTGAGGCCACGAAGTCCTGCTCCTCCAGGGTCCACTGACGTGGCGCTCCGACGTGCTCGTGGCAAATCACACCCACCAGCTTGCCGTGCGAGCGGATCGGCACATCCATCCTGGATGCCACGCCCAGTTCCTTCGCGTATGACTCGCTGAACTCGACCGTCCGCGGGTCCTTCGCGACATCATCGGCGGCCACGATGCGGCTGGCCTCCAGGGCCTGCATGTACCGCGGGTGCCCTTCGGTCTGGAGCTCGATCCCTTTCTCGTGGCAGCGATCCTCAAGCCTGTAGAGGTCCTGGCAGATCAGCCGGTGGCACTGGCCGTCCAGAAGCCATATCCCCACCCGGGCCACGTCCAGGGTCTTGGCCACTTCTTCGGTGGTGGCGCTGAAGGTGGAGGTCTCGTCCGTCTCCGTCATCTTGTTGAGCTTGAGCAGCACCGCCTGGTGCCGGATGATCCGCTCGGTCCGTTCGCGCAGCGTCTGTTCCGCCTTTTGGCGGTTGATGATCTCGGCCTTGAGCTGCTCGTTGGTCTGGCTCAACTCCGCGGTGCGGTCCTGAACGCGGGCCTCCAACTGCTCATTGGCGCCCACGAGGGCCGCATCCCGCTCCTGGATCTGCCCGAGCATCTCGTTGAAGGAGTCGATCAGGAAGCCCACTTCGTCGTTGCCCTGTTTGACCGCTCGGGTGGAGTACTCCTTTCTCTCCGAGACGGTCTTGGCCACCTCTGCCAGGCCCAGGATGGGCGAGGAGATCACGCCCTGGACCCGATAGGACACCAAGTAGGCCGCCATGAAGGACAGCAGCAGGACGCTGCAGACCATCAGGAGGTTCCGCTGAAACATCGTCCGCACCGGCTCCAGGTCGGACCACACCGCCACACAGCCGACCTTCTCCCCCTCCAGGACAATGGACGTGCCGACCAGCAGATAGCCCTCCCCGAATCGGTAGCCGTCCTTGCCGTCCAGCACTCCCTCGACAAAACGGTCGGTGCCCTCCACGCCGGGCCGCACGTATCGTGCAAAGAGATTGCCCTGACGGTTGCAGATGACGGCATACATGACGGATGGCTGCGCGCGGAAGGCCCGCAGCACGTCCTCGGCGTCCTTGACCACCTCGAACTGCACTGCGGCCTTGCAGTTGTCGGCAATCATCTCCGCCTGGGTCTGCAGGGTCTTGACCATGGCCCGGCGCGTGCTGATGTACTGGTACCCGATGAAGACGCCGCCGGCCAGGGCCAACGCCACCATGCTCGTCAGCATGATCACGGCGACCAGCTTGTGCCGGATCGCCATGTTTCGAACCAGACGCGTCACCAGCCGCCGAGTCCAGGATTCTCTGGAGGTTGTCACTCTGTGGGAGGTCATGGTGTTCTCGCCACTACTTATCTTCAATCACCCGCTTGGCCAATCGGAGGAGCTGGGAACTGATGTCCAGCTTCGCCGTCCGGGCCTTGGCCAACCCGATCTCAAAACGAACCTTCCGGTCCTCGACCAGGAAGTTGATCATCCCGCCGTCTTCCAGGAAGCCCGGGGCGTCCCCAATGGTCAGAATCGCCGAGTTGGCCATCGCACTCAGGAGGCGGCTCGCCGCCTTCTTCTCCGACGAGCAGATGAACAAGACGTGACACTGCCGGATGGCGTCGAGCTGGGGGTGGATGGGATCCGCGTCCTCCGAGGAGACAGAAGGAAAACGCTTGATCACGATACGGCGATCCTTGACCGGCTTCTGGGCGACCTGGTCCAGGACCTCACCAAAGGGGTCCTTGCCGACCAGACCGACGACAATGGGCTCAGACTCGCTGGGAAGCCGGCCCTGGGGCCACTCCACGAACTTGATGAAGTTGTAGATGAAGGCCGCCTTGATCTGGTACTCTTCGCTGACCTGGGGTGCAGCCCACACCTGCGTCGGCCTGAGCACTGCCGCCGACAGGAGGATGCCCACCACGAAGCCCCCGCTTAGACCCCTGCCCTTTCCCAGTCCTGACTGGCTGGGAACTCGCTGGGCCTGGCCTATCTCCTTCCCGCGATTGTCCTTCACGTAGATCAACCTTCCCTATGTCCTGTTGCTTTGCATCCCTGACCACGTTGCTTTTCCCTTGATCGGCACCTCGCCGGACCGGCCTTAGCAGTTTCAGGGTGACTTCTGCTTCTGCTGGCAGCCTGGTGTGGACTTGCCTTGTGACCCCTGCGCCATATCATCACGTGATGACGTTCGGGTGAAAGGCCAAGTCCGATAATAGAAGCGGCACTGCATGGACTATCTCTTTGCAGAGCTGCTGCTGTGGGGGTGGGATGAGGGCTGCCAATGGTTCAACTTCGGAATGTCGCCCCTGTCAGTCCTTCCGGACCGCGCATTGGCTCCCCTGTGGTCCAAGGCGGGCGCAACGATCTACCGCCACGGCGATCACTTCTACAACTTCCAGGGCCTCCGGCGATACTAAGAAGTAGTCTGTTCCACCAGATAGTTCTGGATACCCATCTGCTCGATCTGGCCGATCTGGGCCTCGATCCAGTCGATGTGGGTCTCCTCATCCTTGAGGATCGATTCCAGCAACTCCCGCGTGCCGTTGTCGCCCAGCTCGACGGCCAGCCGGATGTCTGCGTTGTAGTCCCGGACGGCCCCCTCCTCTGCCTGCCAGTCGTTCTTGAGCTGGCTGGTTACGTCCTGGCCGATGTGGATCTTGTTGAGGGTGCTGACGATCGGCTGGCCTTCCAGGAAGAGTATCCGGGAGATGAGCTTTTCCGCATGCTTCATCTCATCGATGGCCCGCTTCTGGATGGCCTTGTGGAGCCGCTCATAGCCCCAGTTGTCGTTCATTTCGGCGTGGACCATGTACTGGTTGACCGCAGTCAACTCGTCCGCCAGACGCACATTGAGCTGCTTGATGATCTTGGCATTTCCCTTCATAGCTGGCTCCTTTTGTCACGAGGTCTTGCCTTCTTCCTAGTCATTATCCACCATCGGGACGCGGCCGTCAAGTCCTGCCTTTCACTTGACAGTCGAGTTGCACGTGGCGTACACTCGTGCTGGCCCAGGGTTCTGATCGGGTCCAGGCTGGCCCGTCCGACGAATGCCGTTGATCGAAGCGAGCAGACGGATGGGGGCGCGACGAATGGGGCAGTCATGACAAAGCGTATTGCCATTCTGGGTTCAACGGGATCCATCGGGAAGAGGGCTCTTCACGTCATTGAAGCCCTGGGACCTGAGTACCAGGTTACGGCGCTCAGTGCGCATTCACAGGTCCAACTGCTGGCTGAGCAGGTCCGCCGGTACAGGCCCAAGGTGGTCACGGTCACAGGCGAAGGCCAGGAGGGGCGGCTTCGGTCGTTGCTCGAAGGTCTGGACGTGGAGGTCTGTACCGGTCCGGCGGGCCTGGTTCGAATGGTCCAGCGGGAGGATGTGGACATCGTGCTCAGCGCGGTGGTGGGGGCAGCGGGCCTGCCCGCCGTGTTGGCTGCAGCCGCCTGCGGCCGACATCTGGCCATCGCCAACAAAGAGCCCCTGGTCATGGCCGGCCGGCTGTTGACCGAGACCGCCAAGGCCCACGGCAGCAGGATCCTTCCGGTGGACAGCGAACATTCCGCCGTCTTCCAGGCCCTGCAGGCGGGCCACTCCGACGAGGTGCAGAGGATTATCCTCACCGGCTCGGGCGGGCCCTTCAGAAAGGCCAAGGCCGCAGACCTGAAGAAGGTTACGCGGGAACAGGCCTTGGCCCATCCGACCTGGGCCATGGGACCCAAGATCACCATCGATTCGGCCACCTTGATGAACAAGGCCCTGGAGATCATCGAGGCCCACTGGCTCTTCAACGCAGCGGTCGACAAGATCGACGTGCTCATCCATCCGGAGTCGATCGTCCACTCGCTGGTCGAGTTCGTGGACGGCTCCATCGTGGCCCAGATGGGACAGCCCGACATGGGCCTGCCCATCCAGTACGCCCTGACCTACCCGCAGAGGGTCAAGGGGCCCTTCAAACCGCTGCGTCTGGAGGAACTCGGCCGCCTCACCTTTGAGAGACCCAACCCTGAGACTTCCCGTGCACTCGGCCTGGCTTACCAGGTGGCGAACACGGGCGGTACGGCGCCAGCCGTGTTCAATGCCGCCAATGAGGCTGCTGTCGCCGCGTTCCTGGACGGCCGGATCTCCTTTCTCAGCATCCTGGAACTTGTCGAACGGTGCCTGGACCGGCACGTCCTTCGGGCCAACGCCACGCTCGAGGACCTGTTGGAGGCCGATGCCTGGGCCAGGCAGACCGTGCAAACAGAAATCAATGGCCAAGAGGGAAAGTCCCCTCTTCCTATTCAGAAGTCGAAGATACGCGCGCAGGCGTAGTTCGAAGCGCAGACAGAGGCGGGCGTCTCAGTCGGTTTTTGACTCTTGTCTTTGAATAGGTTTTGACGATAGGAACATCGATGCCAAAACCCATGCAGACACTGATCTATGGCAGGCTGCTGCTCCTGGTGGCCGCCATCTTAGCCCTGGCCCTGATCGTCGGCCGCCACCTGTCCGTATCGTGGAACGTCCTGCTGGCCGTGATGGGTTTCAGCGCGGTCGTCTTCATCCATGAATGCGGGCACTTTCTGCTCGCCAAGGCCGTCAACGTCAAGGTGGAAGTGTTCTCCATCTTCATCCCTCCGGTGTTATTCGGTATCCGGCGGACCGAGGCCGGCTATCGCGTTCGCATCCTGCCCAAGTTCTTCCCCAAAGAGAATGACCCCGAGGGCGACGGCCTGCTCAGCTTCACCTTTGGAGGGCCCGGCAAGGCAGGCGAGACCGAATACCGCATCGGCCTGGTGCCGGTGGCAGGATACGTCAAGATGCTCGGCCAGGACGACATGGGTCCGGACAAGCAGGTCGATGATCCCCGTTCGTTCGGCAACAAGCCGGTCCTGGCCCGCATGGCCGTGATTGCCGCAGGCGTCACTTTCAATGTGATCGCCGCGGTCTTCATCACCTCGTTGGTCTACCTCGTGGGGATCCGCTTCGCCGCCCCGATCGTCGGGAACGTCGTACCCGGTTCGGCCGCAGAGAAGGCCGGCGTCCAGCCTGGAGATCGCATCCTGGAGATCGACGGTGAACGCGACGACCTCCAGCCGGATGACATCCTGGCCGCCTCCGTGCTCTCTGACCCGGGTCAGCCTGTGCCCCTCACCCTGCGGCGTCCGGATGGCACCCTGGTCCATCTGTCCATCGTGGCCCAAAAAACGGCTGGCGCGCCCCTGCGGCTCTTCGGGATCGAGTTCGATCAGCCCCAAAGCCTCACGGTGGCACAGGTCGATCAGCCGGAGCTCCTGGCCCAGACCACGGGCCTCAAGGCTGGGGACCGCGTCCTGGCCGTGAACGGCCAGCCGATCAGCCAGCATTGGCAGTTCCAGAAGGCCGTTGAGGCCTCCACGACCCCCAAGGTGACGCTGACCGTGGATCGGCCGGGTCAGGCGGGCCAGGTCGAGGTCCAGGTACCCACGGAGCTGACCTATCTCGCTCCGGGCGCAGCGTCGCAGACGGACCTCAGCCACATCGGCTCTCTGATCCCGCGCCTCCGCATCACCGGAACCTTGGATCCCAAGAGCCCGCTCCACAGGGGCGACATCCTCCTCGCAGTGGGTGACGTGAACAACCCCACCTTCGGTGAACTCAGGGACGTGGTGGCCGGGCACAACAACCGAGACCTTGTGATACGCGTCTTGCGCACGGAGCCCAACGCGGTGGTGCAGGGAGAGCAGGCCCTGTCCGTCACGGTCCGGCCGAAGAAGCTCCCCGGCAGCGATCGTGCACTGATCGGGATCTCCCTGGCTCTGGACGCCCTCCACCCCGTGGTCGCGCAGATCGCGAGCGGGCCGGCATCAGAGGCCCTGCCCATCCCCCGGGGAGCCACGGTCACCTCGGTCGCCGGCCGGCCGGTGGCCAACTTCTATGACGTCATACGTGACCTCACGGCCAGTACCGGTCAGAAGGTCGAGATCCAGTGGCGAGCCGCCGATCAGACGACTGGCACCGGATGGGTCACGATCCAGGATCCCAGGGCCGCGATCACGGTCCGCTCAGAACTGGCGCAGTTCATTCCCTTTGACGTGCTCAAGGAGATGCACAAGGCCGATTCAGTAGGCCGGGCCGTGATCATGGGCACGAGACGGAGCGTCCGCTTCGTGGTTCAGACGTACGTGACGCTCAAGCAACTGCTCTCCGGCGGCGTGAACCTGGACGCCATGAGCGGACCCGTGGGGATCGCCACCATCACGTACCGGGCTGTGGAACAGTCCTTTGTCACCTTCCTCTACCTGCTGGCCTTCATCAGCGCCAACCTGGCGGTCATGAACTTCCTGCCCCTGCCGGTCGTGGACGGCGGGGTCTTCGTGTTGTTGATCGTGGAAAGAATCAAGGGATCGCCCTTGAGTCTGCGGATGCAGGAGGTTATTACTTACGTGGGTCTGGTGCTGATCGCGTCGCTGTTCCTGTACCTGACCTACAACGACATCACACGTTTGATTAGTGGTTAGACGAGGATGCAGGATGTTCGTGGACAAGGATGTTGTGCGCGGCATCGGCACGGCGACCCGGCCTGCCGAGCGAATCGAACCCTTCCTGGCCAGTCGGCCGGCAAGCGAGTCCTATCATCGGGGCCTGTCCCAGGAGTTGAAGGCCTGTGATCCAGAGGTCTACCGCTGGATCGCGGCTGAATTTGACCGTCTCTCCAATACCCTGCAGTTGATCGCTGCGGAGAACCGCTGCTCCAGGGCCGTCTTGGCCGCGCTGGGTTCGGTGGTGCAGAACAAGACCACCGAGGGCTTTGCCGGGTCCCGGTTCCACGGCGGCTGCGAAGTGGTGGACCAGATCGAGCGTCTGGCCATAGAACGGGCCAAGCAGGCCTTTGGCGCCCGGTACGCCAACGTCCAGCCCCACTCCGGCACGGCCGCCAATCACATCGTCTTCACGAGCATTCTGAACCCTGACGACGTGATCCTGCATCTGGCCCTGGACCAGGGCGGACACGTGTCACACGGTGCGTCGGTCTCCTTCACGGGTCGGTTCTTTCACACCGAATCGTACGCCGTGGATCGAAACACGTACCTGTTGGACTACGACGCGATCCGGCAGCAGGCCCTCCAGACCCGGCCCAGGCTGATCGTATGCGGGGCCAGTGCCTACTCCAGGACCATCGACTTTGCCCGCTTCAGGGCCATCGCCGACGAGGTCGGCGCCTACCTCATGGCGGATGTCTCTCACATCTGCCGGCCTGATCGCCGCGGGGGTCCATCCCTCGCCGATCGACCACGCCCACTTCACCACGACCAGCACCTACAAGCCGGGCGGCCCTCGGGGCGGCCTGATCCTGATGGGTCGTGACTACGATCGGCCCGCCACCGTGGGTTCGCGGACGCGGCCGCTCTGGGAGCACCTCGACAAGGCCACTTTCCCCGGGTTCCAGGGGACGCCCCACCTGAACAACATCGCGGCCAAGGCCGTCTTCTTCAACGAGATGCTCGTCGGACGAGTACCGCGTCAGGCAGGCCCGAATCGTCGAGAACGCCCAGGTCCTGGCCCGGGCCTTGGTGGAGCTCGGCTTTGACGTGCTCACCGGCGGCACAGACAACCATATGGTCCTGGTGCACATCGCCCGATTCCGGCCGGGGATGACCGGTGCAGTGGCGCAGAAGGCCCTGGAGGACTGCGGCATCGCCGTCAACATGAACCGCCTGCCCTATGACGCCAGAGGCCAGGCCGTGACCAGCGGCATGCGGTTGGGCACGCCGATCGTGACCCGCAACGGCATGGGACCTCAGCAGATGCGGCCGATCGCCGAGATGCTCCATGGGGTCCTCGACGGTGTCCATCCCACCGGCGAACGGTCCTTCCATCTGGATCCGACCTTCCAGATGGAGATGCGCCAGAGGATCTCACACCTGTGCAGGCAGTACCCGCTGCAATGAAAAAGCCCTGCCAAGGCAATGCCTTGGGCAGGGCATGAGTGCCGCCACAGGGTCTGGCTATTCGCTATTCGATGATGGCGCTCGGGCTGGCCTGATCGCTGAAGAGGGCGAGCCATTGATCGATGATGGCGAAGAGGTCTGAGAAGTCCACCGTTCCATCGCCGTTGACGTCCCCAATCAAACCCGTGCCCTCTCCTGAAGGACTCAGGCTCGCGTACGCCGTGTCCCCATCCCAGCCCATGTTGATCCGCCCGCCGTTCGGCTGCGGCTCCACGTCAAAGGCTGCCTCTGGGTCTCCTGCGTCCACGCACGGACTGCTCACCGTATCCAACACCCACACCTGGTGCTCTGCCCAGTACCGACCCCGGCTGCTCTTGAGACGGTAGTCTCCCGTGTTCGTATCCGCAAACAGCGGGTCTGCATCCAGATTCCCGGTCCCCCACGACACCGTCCCGCTGCCCGTCACCGCTGTCCGGCCCCCTGCCACGTCACTGTAGTTCACCGTCAGTGTCGCTGGCGACGTCGTGCTCATCTGCGCACCACCCGCAGTCGCCGTGTTGTCCCAGAAGATGCTGCCGATCACCTGGACGGTCGCAGACTTCGCCCACAGGCCCCCGCCACTACCCACTGCGCTGTTGTTGGCCACCGTGCTGTTACGCACCACCGTCGTCTTGTTGCCGTTCTCGCACCGAATCGCCCCGCCTGACGCCGTCATGCTGTTGCCGTACACCAGGCAGTTGATCACCTGGCCCGCACTGTTGTCAAACCGCACCGCCGAACTGCTGCCCGTGCTCTCCTTGATCGTGCAACCCGAGAGAACCACGTTGCTGCTCGTCGTGCAGTACACAATCCCACTGCTGGTGCTGCTGGTCGTATTGCCGCTGATCACGCAGCCCCGGATCGTCGGACTGCTCGATACACAGTAGATCGCCGCTCCCTTGGTCGAGTTGCCTCCCGTTAGCGTGAAGCCCTGTACCACTGAGGCGGCCGTCTCGGCCGCGTGGAAGTAGAAGGCACGCCCGCTGCCCTGGCAATCGATCACCGTCGAATCCGGGCCATCCTGAGACTGCAGCACGATCGCCTTGCCCCCAAAGTCCAGCTCCTTGTTGCCCGTGCCACGGTACACCCCAGCCACAACCACCACGGTATCGCCATTCGCCGCCACGTTGATCCCTCTCTGGATCGTCTTGAACGCCTTGGCCGTCGTCAATCCGTTGTAGCTATCACTGCCGTGCACCGTATCTACGTAGTACGTCCGTTCTGTCACACAAAAGGCGCTCGTGTCCAGCCACGTCGGATCTGCGCTGTCAGACGTGTTGACACTGCCCAGGAAGCCCTGGTTGTTGTTGCCCGACAGGTCGTTCACCGTCTGGCCTGCCCCCTCATCCAGGTTCCAGTAGCCCACCAGCCCCGTCTGCGGGCCTACGGGCACCGTCGTCATCGCTGAGCCGACCTGGGTCGCCGTCAATGCACGGCTGTAGATCCGCACGTCATCAATGTCCCCATTGAAGAAACGGCCCTGCGTGTAGTTGCTGTACTGCCTGCCGATGAAGGCGTATTGACCGCTGTCCGCCACAGTCAGGCCTGAGCCGACCTGGTTGTTGAAGGCGCCATCCACGTAGATCTTGGCCACTCCACCCTCGAGAATGCCCACCACGTGGTGCCAGTCGGTGTCCGTATAGGGCTCTGCGCTGGAGGGTCCGCTCAACGACGCCCCACCGCCCACCCAGAACCTGAAGCCGTTGTCATCGCGCCGCACCAGCGCATAGCCGCTGCCGCCCGAGAGCTTGCCCGCAATACCCAGATACTGACCCGTGTTGTCCTCTGCCATCCTGACCCAGGCGGAGATGGTCATGTTGCCGGTCAACTGGAGAGACGACCTGTTGCCGAGGTTGACGTAGTCATCCACGCCATCGAACGACAGGCAGGACGGACCTGCCACCTGGCAGTAGGCGCTCGCGTCCGCCGCGCTTGCAGCCGCACTCCACCCCAATGCCAGCACGATAGCCACACCGATACAAGAAGTCTTCATGGTCTTCATAGCCTTGCCTTCCTGGGGTCCTACAGATTCACCCCAGCTCTATCACCACCGTCACTTCCTTCGAGCACCACCACGAACCAACAAACGGCGATCGAGAATCACCTCAGATGCTGGGGCTGATCTCGTCGCCGTAGAGGGCGAGCCATTGATCGATGATGGCGAAGAGGTCTGAGAAGTCCACCGTTCCATCGCCGTTGACGTCCCCAATCAAACCCGTGCCCTCTCCTGAAGGACTCAGGCTCGCGTACGCCGTGTCCCCATCCCAGCCCATGTTGATCCGCCCGCCGTTCGGCTGCGGCTCCACGTCAAAGGCTGCCTCTGGGTCTCCTGCGTCCACGCACGGACTGCTCACCGTATCCAACACCCACACCTGGTGCTCTGCCCAGTACCGACCCCGGCTGCTCTTGAGACGGTAGTCTCCCGTGTTCGTATCCGCAAACAGCGGGTCTGCATCCAGATTCCCGGTCCCCCACGACACCGTCCCGCTGCCCGTCACCGCTGTCCGGCCCCCTGCCACGTCACTGTAGTTCACCGTCAGTGTCGCTGGCGACGTCGTGCTCATCTGCGCACCACCCGCAGTCGCCGTGTTGTCCCAGAAGATGCTGCCGATCACCTGGACGGTCGCAGACTTCGCCCACAGGCCCCCGCCACTACCCACTGCGCTGTTGTTGGCCACCGTGCTGTTACGCACCACCGTCGTCTTGTTGCCGTTCTCGCACCGAATCGCCCCGCCTGACGCCGTCATGCTGTTGCCGTACACCAGGCAGTTGATCACCTGGCCCGCACTGTTGTCAAACCGCACCGCCGAACTGCTGCCCGTGCTCTCCTTGATCGTGCAACCCGAGAGAACCACGTTGCTGCTCGTCGTGCAGTACACAATCCCACTGCTGGTGCTGCTGGTCGTATTGCCGCTGATCACGCAGCCCCGGATCGTCGGACTGCTCGATACACAGTAGATCGCCGCTCCCTTGGTCGAGTTGCCTCCCGTTAGCGTGAAGCCCTGTACCACTGAGGCGGCCGTCTCGGCCGCGTGGAAGTAGAAGGCACGCCCGCTGCCCTGGCAATCGATCACCGTCGAATCCGGGCCATCCTGAGACTGCAGCACGATCGCCTTGCCCCCAAAGTCCAGCTCCTTGTTGCCCGTGCCACGGTACACCCCAGCCACAACCACCACGGTATCGCCATTCGCCGCCACGTTGATCCCTCTCTGGATCGTCTTGAACGCCTTGGCCGTCGTCAATCCGTTGTAGCTATCACTGCCGTGCACCGTATCTACGTAGTACGTCCGTTCTGTCACACAAAAGGCGCTCGTGTCCAGCCACGTCGGATCTGCGCTGTCAGACGTGTTGACACTGCCCAGGAAGCCCTGGTTGTTGTTGCCCGACAGGTCGTTCACCGTCTGGCCTGCCCCCTCATCCAGGTTCCAGTAGCCCACCAGCCCCGTCTGCGGGCCTACGGGCACCGTCGTCATCGCTGAGCCGACCTGGGTCGCCGTCAATGCACGGCTGTAGATCCGCACGTCATCAATGTCCCCATTGAAGAAACGCCGCGTCGTGCCGTCGCTGTACTGGCATCCAATGAAGGCATACTGGCCGCTGTCCAGTATGGTCAGGCCAGCTCCACCCTGCGCGTTGAGCGCGCTATCCACGTAGATCTTCATCACCCCGCCTTCCAGGGTGCCCACGACGTGATGCCAATCCGTGTCCGTGTAGGAGGACGTGCTGTCTATCCCGTTGACCACCCCATTGGCGACGAGAAGCCTGAAGCGGTCCGTGCTGTACCTGACCAGCGCGTAGCCTCTGTAGCTGGCTCCATTCGAGTTGGAGAGCTTGCCTGCGATACCCACGTACTGGCCGCTGTTGTCTTCGCCAAGCTTGACCCAGGCAGCGACCGTCACAGCCGAGGTCACCTGCAGGGAGGACTTGTTGCCGAGGTTGACGTAGTCATCCACGCCATCGAACGACAGGCAGGACGGACCTGCCACTTGGCAATAGGTGTTCGTATCCGCACTCGCAGACCCGCTCCACCCTCCCAACGCCAGCACGATAGCCACACCGATGATGCAATCCTTCATGGTTTTCATAGGTCCACCTTCCAAAGAATGAACGATCTTCTCATGTTTTCACGTCTGGCGGCCTCAATGGCCGGTAGTAGGCGATCACTGCATCTGAGGTCTGCTACGGTCCATCGTGTCTGCCCTCGTCCTGCACACGAGGGTATTATACCAGCGTCGATTCAGCCCAAGACCAATATTCTCGGACCATCCTCCCAGCGTCATGATCCCACGTGTGTTCATGGCACAGACAGACACACACTGCGCATCGGCAAGGACCACGGGGCTCTTGACGTAAGTTAATGACCGTGAATCTTGGTTCTGCGCACTACCCAAAAACCCAAAACCTGATATGTGCAGCAAAATCGACGTTCTGGTGTATGGGCTGGGCAGGTCGTGGGGTCTATAATTCTAGCCCATGCGGTTCCGGTCTGACCTTAGGGGGTCGGACGGCAAGGGACCTGTGAAGCCGGAAGGTCCTACACAGAGAGATGCCGACTCAGTGTTGGCGGGGCGTGCCAGCAAACACAAGAGTTGGGTGACGTTAATTTTGTGCTTTTTTTCACAGAAAGGGAAGGTTGCTATGAGAAGACGAGCATTTGTCGCGGTGGCCATCTGTCTGTCGCTGGCGATCCTTGTAGGTATGGCAATGGCCCAACCAGGGGCAGGTGGTGGCGCAGGGCAAGGCGCCAGGCGTGGGGGTGGCGCGGGCGGAGCGGGCGGTGGTGGCGGCGGGATGCGGGGCATGGGGTTTGGAGGAGGCTACAACGAGGCCTCTGTCAAGCAGGTGCTCGGCGTGAACGACCAGCAGTGGGAACAGATCAAGCCGAAGTTGGACAAGGTCAGAACACTCACTACAGAGTCGTGCGCCAGTGTCTCGCTGAGAGGTGCAGGAAGAAGGGGCGGCGAGGACAGCGGGGCCGCTGAGTCCAACGCGCCTCGCTGGATGAGGCCGTCTGAGCGAACCCAGATGACCCAACAGGAGCTCACCGAGGCAGACAAGGCGGCAGAGGCCCTGCTCGACCAGATCGAGAAGAAGGATTCTGATCCAAAGCAGATCCAGGCAAAGGTGGAAGCCCTCCGCGCTGCCAGGCAGAAGGCCCAGAAGGACTTGGCCGCCAGCCAGGCCGATCTTCGCAAGGTCTTGGACGCACGTCAGCAGGCCATCATGACGCTGATGGGCTTCCTCGACTAACTCGCTGAACTCAACAAAGACCAGCGCACGACGTCTCAAGGTGGGACGGGTATCCTGGTGGCCATCCTCAGTAGAGTGGATGGCCAGGTTGCCTGTCCCGCCTCTGTTAGGGCCCTTAGTGGCATGTCACGAGGCAGACTGCCCCCCGCCCTCTGATCCACCAGGAGGCCGCTTGGGTGGCTTGTAGCTCGCCATCTTCGCGGCCCAGTCAGCCACCTCACCACGACTCTTCTCCAGCCGTGAGGACTTCTTGGGCTGATTCTTCTCCAACTCATCCAGGTGACGTTGCCAGAGGTAATATGCAAGCCAGGCCAAGGCCAGCACGGGCAGTGTGATGATCATGAAGATCTTGTACATGGGCGATCCCACCTGTGGTCTATGCGCTATCCACCAGATCGGCGTTCCGATATGCACATAGTTTAGTGGTTCCCCTGTATCATTCAATTGTATACCTGACCACACAAAGAACATACCGCAGCATCTTCAGAACGGCCCCCTGTCAATCCACCACCTTTACAGTATATGGGCAGGAACAGAAGGACTGATAAGATGGCAACCCACATCATTGCGAGCACACTTTTTGCTGGCCTTTGTCCTTGACAATTGAGCTAACGCTTCGTTAAATTGGCGTGCCAAGGCAAAATGGACTGCCTTGTGTCAAATGGACTTGGCTAGGAAAGAAGGAAGGGATGAAAGATGAAGGATCTTTTCACTACCGGCGAGGCTGCTGAGATCTGTCGCGTCAGCCAGCAAACCATCATCCGCTGCTTTGATACTGGTCGTTTGGAGGGATTTCGCGTACCCGGGTCCAAGTTCCGTAGGATCCCGCGTGCAAGCCTTCTGAAGTTCATGAAGGAAAACAACATCCCGCTGGACAACCTGGATTCAGGGAAGAGGAAGGTGTTGATTGTAGATGACGACGCCGAGATCGTAGAATTGATCTCGGAGGTACTCACACGCGATGGGCGGTTTGAGGTGAGGACCGCCTCCAGCGGTTACGAGGCCGGGATCGCAACTCAGCAATTCCGCCCAGATCTGATCCTGCTGGACTACATGCTGCCAGACGTCAATGGCAACGTGGTCTGTCAGACCATCAGAAGGAATCCAGAATTCGAGGCCATCAAAGTCATCATAGTCAGTGGGGTCATCCGTCAGGATGAGATCGATCAACTGCTCAAGTCCGGAGCCCAGGGCTTTGTGAAGAAGCCGTTTACCATCGACGAGTTGACCGGCAAGATTGCGGCCGTCCTCCAGATGGCCTAGCCGAGCGGCCTGCGAGAGATACGGGCTGGATAGGCATGGTTGACAATACCCGCGAATCCATGGCGGCTCAGCGCGTCAGGCACGCAGTCGCCGGTATCGACTCCCTGGCGGAGCTGTCTGCTCTCGTCGCGGAGGCTGTAGGCGTGGTATGTCAGACACCTTTTTCTGCGGCATCGCTGGCATCTGCTGCAGAGAGGTCCCCGGCCCTGGCATCCCGCATCCTGTGGCTCGCCTGGCAACAAGGAATCGATCCTGCAGACCGGAGATTCTCGACCCAGAGGATCCTGGAGAAGATACGGGTCGACTCCTTGCGCGATGCTGTCCTGTCGCTGGAGGCGGACCCCGGGACTAGCCACAACACCACTGAAGACGGCGGGCCAGCCCTTTCTCGCCGTGACCTCGTGCTCCATAGCGTGGCTGTCGCATTTGCGGCAAGACGGATTGCAGAGGCCTCTCCGGCCGGAATTGACCCGGACATGGCCTACCTGGCCGGTCTGCTTCATGATGTCGGCAAGCTGGCCTTCCAGCAGGTCATGCCCAAGGGCTTTGACTCGATTGTCGAGCAGGCCAAGGCATCCGGCCAGGCCGGCTACGTCCAGGAGCGAGAGCTGCTGGGAACGGATCACGCGGCCTTGGGCAGGCTCCTGGCAGAGAGGTGGCACTTTCCGTCCCCCCTTGCGACGGCGATCTGGCTGCACCACAGCCCTGGCGCAGCGGCCTCGTTGGCGGACGGCGGGTCGCTGGCGCAGTTGATCAACCTGGCAGATGCCCTGGCGAGGGCCACAGGCCTGGCGCCATCCGGCAGCTTCGATCACCCAGTGGTCACCGGCCAGATAGCCGAGTCTCTCGAACTGGACCCTGGCGTGCTCAGGGCCATCAGTGCTCGCGTGGCCGAGTCGATTCAGATAACCAAGGCCCAGTTGGGGTGGGATGATCCTGAACCCTGGCGCCGTCTCTCAGATGCAGCGAGATCGGCTGCCCTGCGGCTAGGCCGCAGGTGCACGCAACTGGCGGAGGACCAGGGCAAACTCCAGGCAGCCTCCGGCCAGATGACCTTTGTGCGGGACTTCCTGACCGCCGTCGCCGGTCACACTACGGTGGTGGACCTGGCGGAGGATCTGGCCAAGCGGTGGCAAAGGGTCTACCAGACCGGCAAGGTCTGTGTTGTCCTGGCATGGCCGGAGGATGGTGAGGCGCCCGAGGCAGCCATCGTGGAAGGACTGGGGGCCAGCCGCAGGTTCCTGTTGGAGGGGTCCGGCCCCTGGGCATGGCAGGCGGAGCTCAGGGGCAAGGACTTCGGCGTCTTGCCAGGCGGTCCCTTTCTGGACGAGTTGACCGAGCAGACCGCGACGCCGTGGGACCCGTCGCGGGTGCGGTGGGTACCGCTGAGCTTTGGGCGCCAACCTTTTGGCATGATCCTCTTTGAACTGAACTACCCGGCCGACACGGACCGCTTCGTGGAGCACTTCCGATTCAGCGCCCAGGTGGCCGCCACAGGACTGTACCTGATGATGGCCCGGCAGCGTCATCAGCGGATCGGAGAGGATCTGGTCGGGCTCGTACCTGAGACAGGAGTACCCGAGCCACAGACCGGCGCCGAGGATCTGCTGGAGGCCTTAGTCGAGGTCGTGGCAGGCTTCGCCCACGAGCTCAACAATCCCCTAGCCGTCATCTCAGGCAGGGCTCAGTTGCTTGCCGAGACACAGGTCGACGAATCCGCCCGGCGATCGCTCAATCAGATCCAGGAGCAGGTCCACCAGGTCTCGGCCCTGGTAGAGGGACTGATGGACTACGCTGCGCCTGCGCCGGCCCACAAGGAGCTCACATCCATCGGCCAGATCCTTGACGAGGCCAGGGGGCTGGCCTCCCTGAGGCTGGCAGGCGCGGAGCTGGACATCCACGTCGAGATCGCCCAAGACGTCAGCACGGTCTTTGCGGACTCGGCGCAAGCCGCCAGCTCGCTGTCCAATATCCTGGTCAACGCCTTTGAGTCGTATGCCAACGGCCAGGGCCACGTGGAGGTCAGTGTCGAACGAGACTCGGCAAGCGAGCACGCCCTGATCCGCGTCCGTGATCACGGATGCGGCATGGACGCGGAGACTCTTCGCAAGGCGACCTTGCCATTCTTCTCCGCCAAGCCCGCAGGCCGAAAGCGAGGGCTGGGGTTGGCCTTTGCCGATCGTTTGATGCGGCTCAACGACGGACGCCTCCAGATCACCAGTGTACCCGGAGCCGGCGCCACCGTGACCCTCACCCTGCCGCTTCGACCGCTCTAGCCCGCGCACTCCAGCCCTTTAGAGTCTATCTCAAAACCCCTTTCTACTGCGATCGGCTCGATCTCGTCACGAAACAGGTTCTGAGACAGACTCTTATCGGTCAGTCCGTGATCACGCCTGCAGATCGCCTGTCGCAAGTCTGCGCCTGCTGAAAGACCCTCCAAGAAGTGACGGCGGCCGGCAAATCGCGGGCTAAAGCCCTTGCCGCCATACGCCGACCTTGGAATGTGGGAACCAAGAAACTTCGAAGGATGGGTGTCCATGGATCATGAAACCAGACACAAGAGGCTTCGGTCTCTGGTACGGAATGTCAACCGCCGTCGCAAGCAGCAGGCCCGGCAGATTGACATCCTCTGTCGCGATCTGATCGGCGCCCAGAGGCGGTTCCTTCGTCATCTGGACACGATCGCCTTCACCGCCGCCTTCTACAAGTCACTGCTGGGGGTCCGTGACACGGGTCAGCTCCTCGATACCGCAGCCAACCTTTTGGGTCGGCAGATCCCTGAAGCACACGTAGTCTTTCATCTGCGTCAGCACGGCCTGTTCAGGCGGTATGCCTTCGAGACCGAAGCGGAGGCCGGCTCGGACGAGGCTCGTCTCCTCGACTGCCTTACCCCGGATCTGGCAGAGAGCATATGCAGGTCAAACAAGACCTGCGGTCTGGAAGACCTGCTGGCCTTGGGTCTGCAGGCGAGTCCTGCGATCGTGAGCCGGCTCTCGGCCACCACGGTCCCTCTCTGCGAAGGGGGCAGGTCCCTGGGATTCATCATGCTCTGCCGCAGCAGTGACCAGCCACTGACCTTGGCCGAGATCCAACGTGCAGCGGTTGTCGCGCCAGGACTGGCTGCAGCGGTCGACGTGTGTGATCCCGCCACGAGTGACGAGATCCAGTCCTAGCCTGCACTGTTTTTGCTTGCCCCCCATCCCTCCGCACAGGATAATACCGCCCGATCCCAATGAGATTCTGCCTCGCCGGCCGCATGCCGGGGTGGCTTTCAGCCCACAGGAGACCTGGTTATGAGTGATGAGCCGGCGAGAACGACCGACATCGTGGACGTAACGGACTGCTTCGAGGCGGTCACTGTCTTCCGTGTATGGCGGAATCTCTTCTTTGTGGCAGTCCTCGCCGCTCTGGTTCTGCTTCAGGGCGCCTTCTGGGTCACGGACATCGGATGGGTCAGACCCGCTGGCAGTGCAGGTTCTGACCAGGGTCAGGCAGTCGGCGATGGTTCCGGTCAATCCGAGACTGGCAATCCAGTGACGCAGGTACCCCCGGGACAGGCAGGGAGGGCATTCCTTGGGATCACCTTCATCCACGTAGTCCGCTTCATTCAGGTGGCCAATGGCGTGCTCCTCCTATCGGCCTTGCTCTATTGGCTGACCCAGGTATTCACCCTTTTGATCTCCCTTGTCGGCAGACTGGGAGGCATGAACCACATCTCACGAGCCTTCTTCTTTTCACTGGTGGTCCTGGTGCTCGTAATTCCCTGGCAGCATCTCGGTCAGTCCTTCCTGCTGGGCGCCACGTTCAGCGTCCAGGAGTTCACGCGTGGATTGGCGGACCGCTCCGCTGGGCTCGCCGCGAGGACCCTCTACTACCTCCGGTTCTCGGGCTATCCCCTCGCTGTGCTGATCCTGCTGATCCTGGCGCATCTTCGGAGCGTCCGCTGGGCCAAGACCATCCTTAGACGCCTCGAGATCATCTAGCCCGCATTTCTCACAGCCCTGCGGCGTGGGGCCGTTGCTGGACGCCGGGCTCGCCGTGAAGGCGGCTTGTCAGCCGTCATCGGTGAGTCGGTGACCCTTTGGGGCACTGCTGGGCCCCTCTAACGGATGCTGGATCAGCGGTTCGACCCGCTACACCCTGCCGTTGGGGCCCATCCGAGCAGACCTCCAACCTTCCCGTGCTCCGTCGGGTTTCTCGATCGACATATGCCCCTCACACAACACCTGCCTTTCAGCAACGCAGCGGTTGATATCTCTGGCTCCTGGTAAGATTCTCGTGGATCGCCCGGAACAAGGCCTGATACGGATAACTCTGGGACAACAGTACCCACACCTTGCGGACTGTCACCTGGATCTGGGCCCCAATCTTCAACAACTTCAACCGGATCGTCTGGCACGTCGCTTGGGCCATGTCTGTGCCCTTCAGTCCCAGCCGACGTAACGCCTCCATCAGCATATACGCCACCGATGAGAACCAAAGCCGCGTCTGGTTCGCCCGCATCGTCGCACAACTGGTCCGATCCGCAAACAGATACAACTGCTGCTCTTTGATGCGGTTCTCCATCTCTCCACGGCCACAGTAGAGATCTTCATATAGAGGTTGGGCCTGCCTCTGCTCGGATGAAAGAGACGTCACCACGAACCGAGGATTGTCCCCTTGGGGTAGGACCTCCGCCTTGCCCACGACTCTACGGGGGTGGCTCCAACTGTCCAGGGTCTGATACTGGAAGTCCTTGTATACCCGGGCTGCTTGACCGGTGACCCTGGCTAAGTCACGGGCCTCGGCCAGTTCCGCTCCAAGCTCTCGGATCAGCCGTGCGTTTTTGGCCAGACCCAGCACGTAGTCCACCTGGTGGCCCTCACACCAGGCCATGATTCCTTCCCGGCAGAAGCCCGAGTCACCCCGGACGATGATCTGGACCTGCGGCCAGGCCTGGCGGATCTGGGTGACGATCTGATCCAACTCCTTGACCGACCCGGCGGCCCCGTCGATATCCGCTGGCCGTAGCCGGGCGCACAACAAGTGATCACCGCAGAAGATGTACAACGGTAGATAGCAGTAGTGGCCATAGTAGCCGTGGAAGAACTTGCCCAGTTGGTCTCCATGTACCGGATCGTCCGTGGCATCGAGATCCAGGACGATGCACTCAGGGGGACGATCGTATGACTGAATGAAGGCATCGACGAAGAACCGATCCACATCCTGGCGATGCACTACGATCTTCTTGTAGCGACTGTTGTGGTCAGCCCCGACTGGCGTCAGCTCCAGTCGGTTCAAGGTGCTCTTGCCTGCCAGAGGTTCCGTGTGAGGGTCCTTCTTGCCCACCAAGGCTGCCAGCAACAGGTCCTGACGCAGCACATCGTGGTCGTTGAGGTCCTCGTATCCCAGGGCCAAGGCGTAGACCCTTTGGGCAATTAGCTCGTAGAGGGTGTGATCGATCAGGTCGGGGTTACGATGGTCGGTGAAGCAGGCCGCGAACTGCCGAATGATGCCTGTGGCCTGCTCAACCTGTCTGAGCAGGATGGCCCCGCCATCCGAGCAGATCGTTCCCCCGTTGAAGCGGCCCACCAGAGTTCGGTCATTCCCTGCTTGCAGGACGATCGGCTGGCTGGTACACTCTGTAGTCATCAGAAAGCTCCTTCCTTCTGCTGCTAATTCTTTCAAGCCAAAAGACTTATAGCAGAAAGTGGAGCTTTTTTCAATAGTAATGGTGAGAAATGCGGGCTAGCCCGCATTTCACACAAGTCGCCAACCCGGCCGGCATGCCCAGGCGAGCAGTGCAGACGCTGCTTGAAACGCAGGCCAGGGTGGACTGCCGGCTTGACAAGGCCCTGGGATTCCGGTATGGCATCAGCAGACTTCTCGCGCCCGTAGCTCAATTGGATAGAGTGTTGGGCTTCGAACCCAAAGGTTGCAGGTCCGAGTCCTGCCGGGCGCGATGACGCAAAAGGCGGCCGCTGGGCCGCCTTTTGCATTCCATGGCGAGGCAGGACTCGGACCTCAAGGGGTGTGGGGAAGGCACTGCCCCACTTCTCCTCCTCGGGGGTGACAGGAGCGAGCATCGCGAGCGACGCCAGAGGGGCGGAGCCCCTACTGATTCATGTACTCATAGAGCTTGGTCAAGGCATCACGGCGGATCTGGCGAATCCGTTCGCGGGTCAGACCTAGCTTGTCTCCAATCTCCTGCAGAGACAACGCCTGGCGGTCGTTGAGACCGTAGTGGAGCCGGAGGACCTCGGCCTCACGAGGCTCAATCCGATCCAGGAGCCGCAGGGCCTTGGCCTGTTCTTCGTCTGCAGCCAGGCCGTCCTCTGGACGTCCTGCCTGCCGATCCGCGATGGTCGATTCGAGGGACTGACCCTCATCCCCCTCTTCGCCGGACCAGGAATCCGCGGAGACTGTCAGGGCGTCCACGATCTTGTGGATCTGTTTGGCCTTCTTGACCGGCAGGAGCATGGCGTCCGACATCTCTTCGAGTGTCGGCTTGCGGCCCAGCTTGGTCTCCATCTCAGCGGCAGTCCTGCGCCACTGGTTGATCAGGGACACCATGTAGGTGGGGATGTGGAGGGGCTGGCCATTCTCGAGGATGGCCCGCTTGATGCTCTGTTTGATCCACCACGCGGCATAGGTGCTGAACCGTGTGCCGCGGTTCGGGTCGAAATAGTCGACGGCCTTGATCAGGCCCAGGTTGCCTTCCTCAATCAGGTCGCCCAGGCTCATGCCGCGGCCCGCAAACTTCTTGGCGATGTTGACCACCAGGCGGAGATTGCTGCGGACCATCCGCTCGCGGGCCCAGGGGTCGTTGTATTGGATCACCATCCGACTCAGCTCACACTCCTGCTCCCAAGTCAGCAGGGCTGCCTCATCGATCTCCTTGAGGTATTCCTTGATCGTCACATCAAACGTGGCCATGGTCACCCTCCCGCCCGACGCAGGGTATGAGTCTCTGGTCATGGGGGCTCATTGACGTTCACCTTCTCCAGTTCGAGTTGCAGACAGACCGGCCATGCGAGGCCTCGGCTTGCAGAGATATCGGCGAGGGTACGGGGGGCTGATTAGCAGGACCACGCCGAACTCCGTGTTTTGGACTGCTTGCACAGGGGTGAGGGGTATTATGGGAGCGGGGTGGCAGGCTGCAGACGGACGTCGTCAATGTACACGACTCCCCGGCCGCCGCTGGGACCGGACCTTTGGCCGATGCCGATTCGTAGGGCCCGGACATTGTGGAGGTCCACTCCGGCTTCCGCGAACGCAGACAGGGGCGTGTCCCAGGCCGTCCACGCAGGCTGAGACAATCCCTGCGGGCCCAGGCTGCCGCTGCAAGAAGCCGCATGGCCGGAGGCATCCTCGAGTTCTGCATACGGAAGGTCCGATTTCAGAATCCTGTTGGCCGGATCTCCCCACAGGTGGATCCTGAGCGTCGCCGGGTTGCCGGCCCCCCAGTCCTGGACTGGAGAGAACCGCCGCTCCACCACGGAGGTGCAAGGCGCATGGCTATTGTCGAAGTAGAGGGGCATGGACTGACGACCGCCGTGAATGATCCCCTGTTCCACATAGGGCGGCTCTGCGTGACCGACCGTGGACCCACTGCCATTCCCGGCCACGCCGGGTCTGGGCTCTGTATAGCCGGTGCCATCCCACCAGGTCTCAAAGACGCGGCGGGGCGACTGCTGGGTGTACGATTCGAAATCATCGATGACTTGATAGCCGGCAACGGTCAGACGCCACAATGATCCCCGGCAGATCGTTCCCTCTGCAAGGCACTCATCGACCCTCCAGAAGTAGGTTTGATCCGCTGCCCAGGTCTCGGTGGGTCTGAAGAAGGTTGGGCTGACCCGTCCCTGGTAGATCCCCGCCGTCGAAGGCGTGGCCCGTTCCACGGCCGCCGCGTCTGTGCCGAAGTACACGTCGTGGCTGGCGGCCCCTTCGCCTGCGGCCCAGGTGAAGGTCTCCGCGTTGGCGGTGTCCACCAGGGCCCGGTCGCCGGGCCTGGGATTCCAGGCGGCGCCAGGATCGCCGCGGACCAGGGAGATCAGCTCAGTGGAGTCCAGCACGCGGTCATAGACGCGGACCTCGTCCATCGACCCTCCAAAGAATCTGTCCGGCACGGGTTCCATGGTCGCACCCAGGCCTGCGGCGGCTGTCGTCACGTTCGGCTCCGCGGTAGCGCCGGCGTACAGGGCCTCCCGGGCCGTTCCATTGAGATAGAACAGCCTGTTTCCATGACCCGTGTGCACCACCCCCACGTGGATCCACTCATCGACGGCGTCTCCGATCTCGACATGACAGTCATTGTCCACGAAGCGGTGGACCAGAGAGGACCCATGCAGCTCCAACCAGTTGGCCCGGTTGGGCTTCTCCGGTCCCCAACCGAGGATCGTCTGAACCTCTGCGAAGCGGGTCGGCCGAATCCAGGCGACCATCGTGAAGACCTCTTGGCCACGCGGAAGACCCTGGCCCAGGGCCTCGATGAAATCCGAGAGGCCATTGAGCTCCAAGGCACTCGCCACGTGACCCTGCACCCACAGACCGCCGTGGACAGTGCCGTGGTGCTGGTGTCCAGACCAGTCCACTGCCACTTGGCCGGCCCCTTCATCGAAGGTCCACCACGCCACGAGTCCATCGGTCCTGGGCTCGATCTGAGGGATCGTCGTGAAACTCCACACGGATCCCTTGTGGACCCTGCCCGTGAGTTCCACCTCGTCGACCCGCCAGTAGTAGGTCGTGCCTGCAACCAGACCCTTCACGGTATACTGAGTCTGGCCGGCCTGCAGGATGGCCCTGAACTCCGGCCACGTGATCCCTGCCACGCCCACGACGGCGGGCTCCGTCCCCAGGTACAGGCGATGGCCTGCAGCCGTGACCCCCGCGCCCCACGCAAGGGTCAGATCCAGAGGCTGGTACGAGCCGCCCTCCCGAGGCAACGGGGAGTGGGCGGTCAGGCCGAGCAGCGTGAATGACCAGACAGGGCCAACGATCGTGTTGCCGCCGGAGTCCACTTCATCGACCCGCCAGTAGGTGGTCGTGCCTGCAACCAGATGCATCCATGGGTAGAAGAAGCATGCCGAGGCAGGAAGTCGGGCCACCTCGTCGAGGCGGTCGGCTGCCCATCCGAGATACACGACGTGCTGCACCGCCGTTTGGCCGGCGACCCACGAGAGCAGGCCGGTCGTCACGCCGGTCGCGCCATCGGCGGGGGTGGGATCCGTGGCCTGCAGCCGGGGCGCGGTCAACACCTCCGCCTTGGCCTGCGCCGGGGGCTCGCCTGCAGCCACGGAGCTCGCGCAGATCCCCAACGACAGCGCCGTCGCCAACCCTGCTATACTGGAAATCAGGGACCTTGACACCACCTGGCTCCTTGGACCTGCTTGTCGACCGCCTTCTTTATACCAAATCCCCAATCGACGCTCCAGGCACTTTTGACGAGCCCCCTGTGCGTTCAGGGCCGCCAGGCACTTTACAGGAAGGTAGGACAGCCATTATAGTCGTGGGTCGACCCCCCATCATGGGGATGGCAACCATGGCACAACAACGGAAGGACAACTCGGTGGGTCTGGTCGAGACACGGATCATCCGTGTGGTCGAGCCGGACCATCCCCTGGAACTGGTCTGCGGCCGGACCCTGGCGCCCGTCGATGTGGCCTATGAAACCTACGGCACACTCAGCCCTGCAGGGGACAACGCGATCTTGATCTGCCATGCCCTGAGCGGCGACGCCCACGTAGCGGGTGTACACTCGGGCGATGACCGCAAGGGCGGCTGGTGGGACTCCATGGTAGGCCCCGGCAAGGGGATCGATACGGATCGGTACTTCGTGATCTGCTCCAATGTCCTGGGCGGATGCAGCGGCACGACGGGACCCTCGTCGATCAATCCCCAGACAGGCACGCCCTATGGCCTGGATTTTCCGATTGTGACCATCCACGATATGGTCACCGTCCAGAAACTGCTCCTGGAGCGATTGGGCGTGCACCAGCTCCTGGCCGCGATCGGCGGATCTCTGGGCGGCATGCAGGTCCTCCAATGGATGATCGATTACCCGGGCTTCATGCGCGCAGCAATCCCCATCGCCACGACCACCCACTTGAGCGCTCAGTCCATTGCCTTCGACGCGGTGGGTCGCAATGCCATACTCGGAGACGGGCACTTCCGCGATGGCCAGTACCATGACGGCGATGGACCTGACCGAGGCCTGGCCATCGCCCGGATGATCGGCCACATCACCTACCTTTCCGAAGAGGGGATGCGGGAGAAGTTCGGGAGAACCCTCCGCCATGCGCAGGACTACCGCTATGACTTCGACTCCGAGTTCTCCGTCGAGACCTATCTGGATCACCAGGGCCAGACCTTCGTGGAGCGGTTCGACGCCAACAGCTATCTCTACATCACGAAGGCCTCGGATTACTTTGATCTCCAGAAAGACTACGGGTCGCTCAGACAGGCCTTTGCGGGCGTTCAGGCGAGGACCCTGGTCGTCAGCTTCGACAGCGACTGGCTCTTTACGCCTGCCCAGTCGCACGCCATGGTGGACGCCCTGCTGGTCGGTGGAAAGGACGTCAGCTACGCGGAGATCGAGTCCTCCTACGGCCACGACGCGTTCCTCCTCGAGACCCAGGCCCTGGGTGCGTTGATCTGTTGCTTCCTGCAGGCGACCGCCTCTCCAGGCCAGTGGCCTGGCCATTGTCCCCACTGCGCCAAGAACGGCCCTCCGTTGACGCACTTCGAACAGGCGCGGCGATCCCGAGTGGACTACGAGTTGATCGAGTCCCTAATCGAGCCGGGGTCCACGGTCTTGGACGTGGGCTGCGGAGATGGTGAGCTCCTGGCCCAACTGCGGGACCGCAAGGGCGTGGTCGGAGAGGGCATCGAGCGGGAGCCTGACCAGGTCCTGCAGTGCGTCTGCAAGGGTCTTCCGGTCCTGCAGTACAACATTGACCACGGGTTGCCCGCGAAAGAGGACCACAGCGTGGACGTCGTGATCCTCTCCCAGACGGTGCAGACCCTCGGCGATCCCCGCAAGGTGCTCCTGGAGCTGCTTCGCGTGGGCAAGAAGGTGATCGTCAGCTTCCCGAACTTCGCGTATTGGCGGTGCAGACTCCAGTTGGGCCTGCAGGGTATCGCGCCGGTGACCCGAGAATTGCCTTTTGCCTGGTACAACTCGCCCAACATCCACTTCTTCTCGCTGCGGGATTTCGATCGGTTCTGCCGGAAGACGGGGGTCACCATCGAAAAGAGGATCCCTCTGGTCAAAAACCGCCTCTCTCCCGTCCGCTTCGCCCCCAACCTCCTGGCCGAGCAGGCCATCTATGTCACCAGCAAATAGGAGACAGGAGACAGAAGTCAGGAGGGAGGAGGGAAGAGTTCGAGGCCGTGGGCTTCCATCAGTGCGCGGTCTGACAGGATCGTGGCTACGCGGCCGTCCGCCACGACCCGCCCGTCATCGACCAGGATCGCCCGCTGGGCCACGGCTGCGGCAAAGGACATGTTGCAGGTCGCCAGGACCACAGTCTGAGGAAGGCCGGCCAGCAGACCGGACAGGGCGCGGCGGTGTCTGGGATCGAGACTTCCGTCAGGTTCGTCGAGTGTGATGATCCTGGGTGACATGGAAAGGACCGTCGCTATGCTGGCCGCGCGTTTCTGGCCCGCGGAGAGGTGATGGCCAGGCCGGTCAGCCATGTCCAGCAACCCCACGGTCTCCAGGGCGGCACGGACCCGCGTCTCGACCTCATGAAGGCCCAGGCCCATGTTCAGGGGGCCGAAGGCCACGTCCTCCCGCAAGGTGGGCATGAAGAGCTGGTCATCCGGGTTCTCCATGCAGCAGCCCACCACGGACCTGAGCGGCTTGAGCGTCTTGGCCGTACGCTCCACGCCCCAGATTCGGATTCGACCTGGACCGGTCACGAACCCGCCTATGGCCAGCAGGAGCGTGGACTTTCCAGCCCCATTGGGACCGATCAGGGCCACCTTCTCGCCCTGGCCGATGGTCAAGGTCACGTGGTCCAGGGCGGATGTCCCGTCCGGATACGCGTAGGAGAAGTCGATGATCTCAATGGCGGCGTGGTTCATGGCTGGCTGAGGGCAGGTCTGACCCAGGCGTGCAGGCCCACGACCACGACGATGGAGGACGCCACGAACAGCCAATCCTGGCCGCACATGCGATCCTGAGAGAGGCTGTGCCAACGTCCCTGGAATCCGCGTCCCAGCATGGCCCTGTGGATCCGGTCTGCCTGATCGAGACTGCGGACCAGGAGGCATCCGACCAGGGCGCCGGCAGTCCGCACCTCACGTCGAAGACCCAGTCCGTGGAATCGACGGCTGGACGCGGCCCTGGCCATGTGGTGGACCGTATCGATGAGCACGAAGAGATAGCGATACAGGAAACCGAGCTGGACTACCAGGATCTCGGGCACGTGCAATCGTTGAAGTCCGGCGAGCAGCCTCGAGAATCGGGTCGTAGAGACCAGGGCAAGGATCGCCATCATGGACACCGTGAACTTGCCCAGGATCACCAGGCAGCGGAGCCAACCTGAGGTCATTGTCCAGGCCAGGGGGCCGAAGAGGACCTGCACGGGCTGCCTGTCGTAGAGGGGACCGCTCAGGGCCAGGATCAAGACAAAGGGACTGGTCAGGAGGATGTGCCGCAGCACGAAACCCAATGGAATACCGGCCGCCACCAGGACCGCGAAGGGTGGGACTGCGTAACAGAACAAGAGACTCACCGACGTGGCTGGAAGCGACAGGACCGCAGCCATGTAGACGACCGTCACCCCCAGTTTGATGCGGCTGTCCAGGCGATGAAACCACGAGTCCTGGAAGGCGAATCTGTCTATGTGGGCGTGGTGCATCTCACCTGCCTTGGACCTGGACGGCCGTCTCAGGCCCAGCCGCATGACATGGCTCCGGTCCATCCCCTTTGGCCCTGGTCCTGAGAATCCTGGCGCACAGCCATACCAGGGCCATGGTCAACAGGGCCCCTGCCACGCCAGCCAGGCTTGTCCACCCCGCCACTGCACGGGACTCACTTGGAGACCCGTCGCCGGCCTGTCCGGCAGTGGGCAGCGGAACCGGCACTGGCGCTGGGCTGGAGGCCCACTCCAGTCCATCCGGAAGGTCTGACGCCACGAGCGAAAGCACGCCTGCACAGAAGATCGCAGCGGCCAGGAAGGAGGCCAGCACCGCGCGTCTGCTGAACACGGCCGGGCCAGGCAGACGAAGGAGATCGGGCCTGACGCGGCCTAGATAGGCGAGCACGGTCGCTGTCAACACCCCCTCCAGCAGCCCTACCAGCAGGTGAACGCCCAGCAGGGTCGCCAGGAAGGTCTTCAGGGGAACCAGGAGGACGCCTGAAAGGCTGCATTCGAATGCCACCAAGGCTGCGCCGGCCTCGACCGCCACCAGTGACGCGATGAACGATCCCAAGAGGACCCTGCCTCTCGCAGGGCTGCCCAGGGTCACCGTCTTGTACGCGCCAAAGCCCAGGAAGCACGGGACGATGCCCATGTTGAGGATGTTGCAGCCCAGGGCCAGCAGCCCCCCATCCTGCAAGAACAGACACTGGATGATCACGACCGACGAGATCACGAGGGCCCCGGCCGCAGGCCCCAGCACGATGGCCAGCAGGACCGAGCCGATCAGGTGTCCGCTGGTGCCGGGCATGCCGGGCAACTGGACGTTGACCATCTGGGCGGCAAAGACAAATGCACCGAGGATCCCCATCAACGAGCGTTTCTCGCAGGTCAGGACGCTCCGCAGACGCCGGCAGATCAAGGCCAGACCCGTACCCGCCACTGCGCACGTGCCGACTGCCGCAGGAACCGACAACAACTCATTGGCCATGTGCATGGGTCGTGAATCCCCTGGACGCAGAACACCTGGACCCGGACGAGCGCATAACAATACACCAATGGTGCTACCGAGTCAATGAGAGGATTGCCTGGATCCCCGGGCCGGATAGAATAGAGGTCGCAACGATCGCACGCCTTGGTGGAGACTGGAACACATGGACAGACTGGAGCGAATCGGCGTATCCTTGGAGGCAGACCTGCTGGCCAAGTTCGACGCCCTGATCGCGAGGAAGGGATATGGAAGCAGGTCCGAGGCCCTACGGGACCTCATCCGCCAGGACCTCAGTGAGGCCCGTCTGGATGATCCCAAGGCCCTGGCCGTGGCGGCGGTCCTGCTGGTCTACGATCACCACGTCACCAAGCTATCAGACAGACTCCTTGGCCTGCAACATTCCCATCTCTTGGAGACAGTCTCCTCGCTGCACGTGCACCTGGATCATCACCATTGCCTGGAGGTGATCGTCCTGCGTGGTCCGGTCTGCCAGATCCATCGCGTGGGAGACCAGATGGTCAGCCTCAAAGGCGTGCTGCTGGGAAGAGTCAACCTAGCCACCGTGGGTGGCTAGGTGGACCAGTTGAATAGTTGATTTGTCAAACGGTTAGATCGGGTCTCCCCGTTCAACTGCGATCGAGCCCGTCCAGCCATTCAACCATTTAGCGATCTAACCATTCAACCAGATCACTCAGGTATGGTCAGCTTCATACCCGGTTGGATGCGGTCCGGGTCCTTGATCGCGGAACGGTTGGCCCTGTAGATCTTCGGCCACTTGTCGGAGGAACCATAGTACTTGTCGGCAATGTCCGACAGGCTCTCACCCTCACGGACCGTGTGGGTACGGGCCGGCTTGACCGTCTCGGCGGCAACCGCAGGGACGGGTGCGGGCTGGGTCTGCTGAGCCGAAGGGCCAGGACCCGGAGTCGTGGCTGCAGCCACAGGCTGCACGGACGCCGCATTGGCATCAGGTCTGGCTACAGGGGTCGCTGTCTGAAAGCTGCCAGGGGCGGCGGACGGCTGGCCCACAGGGGCAAAGCCCGCCAGAGGCCGATTGGGCTCCTGAGGGCGCAGGCTCGAGCTTGAGGCCGGTGCCGAAACCCGGCCGGAGGCGGTCTCTGGCGCAGGGCGGCCCCTCAAGAGGACCCAGCCAACAGCCACCGCGAACAACACCCCCAAACCCACCAACATTCCGACCTTGAAATCCTGTTTCATAGACCACCATCCCTATCAACTGCCTGCCCGTATGACGAATACGATGGATGCGGGCTAAGATTTCTTGTCTGCGCTGGCCCTTCCGCTGAGCAACAGCACCGGGGCCGAGATTGCGATCGACGAATACGTGCCGACGATGATACCCAGGCCGATACAGAAATTGAAGCCCCTGAGGCCTTCACCGCCAAAGATGTACATCGCCCAGACGACCACGAGCGTTGCCACTGACGTGATCAGGGTCCGCGACATCGTCTGGTTGATGCTGGCGTTGATGGTCGCAGCCGTCATCTGTGCCTTCTGGCGGTTCTCGCGGATCCGGTCATACACCACGATGGTGTCGTTGAGCGAATAGCCCACCAGCGTCAGGAACGCAGCCACCATGGTCAGGTCGATCTTGAAGTCGCCGATCAGTAGGGCCGCTCCGACCGCCGTGGCCGCCACGTAGGTGCAGACCGTCACGGCACCGAGCATCACGCACACGTCATGCATCAGCGTAACAACCGCGCCGATGCCGTACCGGAGGCTGCCGAACCGCACCCAGATATAGGCCATCATGGCCACCACCGACAGAATGATCGCGATGAGGGCCCGCTCCTTCTGCTGGCTGCCGACCGACGGGTCGATCTGCGTGACGCGCGGCAGCGAGGTCTCCAGGCTGCCGGCCGTCAGTACGCGGGTCTTCTCGTTGTTCTCATACTGGCTCCACTCCTCGGGGCTGAACTGCCGAAGTCCGGCCTCAGGAGGGGTCGTGACGTAGGCAAAGGCGTTGACCGGCTGGTTGGCGTCCACGTCGGTCAGGCCTGGGCCATAGAGCCTGTAGGTGCACCAGCCCAGGCGGGCCATGTCAGGCTTGAACAGCAGGTCCCCGATCCGCTGGTCGATCTCCTGGAGAGAGACGGGCCGGCCGAGCTTGCACTCGATGATCAGGCCTCCCATGAAGTCCGACAGGGCCGGATGGGCCTCCAAGGCCTTGTCGTCGATGGCCTGTGTCGAGACCACCTGCGGATCCAGATTCCGTTGGACGGCCAGTTCGTTGGCGAATGCACTCTCCACGATCCGCTTGACCACCTCATCGACCACGGGCGCCGAGATCGTGGCCTTGGGAAAGGCCTTGGTCAGGACGGCCTGGATCAGGCCGGTGTTCATCTGGGTGGTCATCACGTTGAACCGACCTGCGCTGTCACCGGGCGTAACCGCCAGGTTGCGGAGACGGCCCGCCTCGTTGGCCTCGGCGACCTCGATCCGCCGCTGCACGGCCTGGGCAGTCTGGCCGGCCTCGTCTTGAGGCAGGGTGACGATGATCTGGGTCTTGTTGGTCTCCGTCGTGGTGATCTCGTACTGCCTGCCGGTCGTGCCCACGCTGTAGACGTTGGCTGCTGCCAAGGACGCGCTCTTGCCCTGGGCCGCATTGCGAAGGCGATCCTGGACCTCTTGCCGGGTCAGGTTCACGCCCTCCTTGAAGTTGAGCTGCACGGACATGCCGCCCGTAAACTCGATGTCGTACTTGTTGTTGGTGACCGGGTCGCGAGTGAAGAAGACGACCATCCCACCCACAATCGCGATGCCCGAAAGGGTGAAGAACAGGGGCCGCAGCCTCATCCAGTCGATCCTGGGAACCGGCACCAGGCTCATCATCGTAAGCCGCTCCCTGATCAGGCCCTTGGCCACCAGCCAGTCGAAGATCACCCGCGTGACGTAGACGCCGGTGAACAGGTTGCTCGCCAGGCCCAGCATCATCACGATGGCAAAGCCCTTGATCTCCTCGGAGGCGATCAGGTACAGGATGGCGGCTGGAATCATGGTGGTCAGGTTACTGTCGAAGATCGTGGAGAGGGCCCGCGTGTATCCGTTCTTGATGGCAATCCCCAGGCCTGAGCCCCTGGCCTGCTCCTCGCGAATTCGCTCATAGATCAGCACGTTGGCGTCCACGCTCATGCCGATGGTCAGGATCACGCCTGCGATACCGGACAAGGTGAACGTGGCCTGGAGCATGGCCATGATCGCCAGGGTCAGCAGCAGGTTCATCATCATCGCCACGTCGGCGATCAGACCGGCTTTGAAGTAGTAGAGGACCATGCCGGCGATGACCACCATGGTCCCGATGTATCCGGCCTTCATGCTGCGGTTGAGATTGTCTGCACCCACCGAAGGACCGATGGTCTTGATGGACACCGGCTGCTCCACGAGCCTGGCGGGCAGGGAGCCGGCACTGAGCTTGTTGACCATGTCGGCCACCTCAGTCTCAGTGAAGGTGCCCATGATGATGCCCGACCGGTAGATCCGGGACTGGATGTTGGGTGCGGAGATCGCCATCTCATCGAGTAGGATGCACAGCGGACGCTCGGTGTTGCGGCCCGTCACGTTTGAGAACAGGACCGCCCCCTTCTCATCCAGGGAGAACCCGATGGCCCTGCGGCCCATCTCATCCTGCGTGGGATGCGCCCGCTCCAGCTTCCACTGCCTCTGTCCTGCGTGGACCATGCACTCGTTGGGCAGATTGCTGGCCAGGACGTAGGTCTTCTTGGCGAACTGGCCCAAGATGGCGCTGTTCGTCTTCCACTCCGCCGTGTTCTCGATCTCGCACCAGACGTACTTGATGTCAGAGGCGTACTTGGGACCCTTGGTGGCCAGGGCCTCGATGTAGACGCCGATCTCCTGATCGGAGAGCTGGGTGCCGCCCTGGGTCGGCAGGATCCGGAACTCCAGGACGCCTGCGCCCTTGAGCATCCGCTGCAGGTCCGTGGGATCATCCAACCTGCCTCGGTCCGGCCGATACGTATCGAAGGTCGCCACGGTCTTCTTGATCAGGTCCGCGCGGTCTGGGAACTCCGCCTCGATCCGGGCCACTTGCGTGGTCCGCTCCCTGGAGTCCTTGGGCATCTCGAGGACGGCCTCGAGCTGTTCCTTGGTCAGCGTGAAGCGATCCAACTGCCGGACTGCCTGGTTGTACTGGACCTTCTTGCCCGAGGTCGGGTCAATGAGCGGATTGACCACTGCGGCCCACTGACGGTAGGTCTGCACGTAGCCGGCCACCACGCCATTGGGATCGCCCTTGTCGCCCGTGAAGGTCTTGATGGCCTCCGTGAGCTTGTTGGGTTCGAGCTGGGACCACTCCTCTCTCTGTGCCTTGACGGCCTCCACGGAGAGTCCAGCCTCGCCGATCCGGCCATCCAACTGGACCATCGCGGTCTCCAACTGCGCGGCCTTGGCCTCCTGGTCCCTGTACTCGTCAGAGACCTTGGCCACGTTCTCAAGGATGGCCAGCCTGTTGGGATCGCCCTGGGCCAACCGTTGGAAGTCCGCCAGGCGATCCGCAGCCGGCTTCTTGAGGGACCGCAGGATCAGGGCAGGCGGGATGTTCTTGGACATCAGTTGTTCGAGACTCTCCTGATACTCCGTCCGCTTGTCGCGCGTCTCCTTGCTGGTCAACGGCATCTGGATCTCAAAACGGGTGTTGCCCTGTGGACGCCAGAGCAGGTTCTGGAAGTTGTCCGGGTCAATTCGCCTGCGGAGCACCTGGATCATCCTCAAGGACAGGTCCCTCTGCTCGGTGGCGCTCATGCCCGTTGTGTCGATCTCGTAGATCATACTGGTGCCGCCCGCCAGATCGATACCCTGCTTCAGGGTCTTTCCGGGAGGATACACCAGCCACGTGGCAAGGGCGATGGGCAGTACGATGGCGAGGATGATCTTCCACCACAAGGTCTTGTTCATATCAGTTCCTTAACTTACTTCGTCCGGCCTGTACCAGGGTCAACACTGCGCCCAACTTCTATGTCTTCGGATTCTCTTTGGCCAAATTGGTGGCGATTGCCGAGGTCCTGACTCGGAGCCTCGTGTTACTCGAATCGTCGACCTTGAGCACCACCTCATCCCCTTTGACTTCCACCACCGTGCCCAGGATCCCGCCGATCGTGCACACCCGGTCGTTCTTCTCCAGGGACTCGAGCATCTTCTTGTGCTCCTCTTGCTTCTTCTTCGGCCCGCGGAAGAGCACGAAGTACATCAGGGCGAACATCACCAACAGCACGACCAACTGGAAGCCCCACGCCGATTTGGGCTCAGGCTGGGCCGCAGTGGGGCTGCTCTTGTCCTGCGCCTTGGTGGTGGTCTCCGCGCCGCCGGCTCCTACCGGCTCGGAGGTGATCCGAGAGGCGCCCTGGTTACTCTCTGCTTGTGCAACGATCCACGTATTCGTCATGAGTCATCATCCTTTCGCCCTGGCGAAATAAACCCATAGGGTATCGGTCAGGGCCCAAATTGTCAAATCCAAATGCCGGCAAGCGCCAGCCTTTGGCAAATTGCACAGCCTGGGAAGAGCGAGAGCTAGAAGGCAATGCAAAAGTCCGTGTACTGCGGGTCGGGCGGAACCTGCTCGATCCGTCGCCCACGAATGTGGTCTCCAAACTCCAAGGCGATCTGCTCCAGACACAGGCCGATCTGATCGGCCCTGCCCTGGACCAGCATCTCCACTGTTCCATCCGCCAGGTTCCGCACAAAACCGGTCAGGCCCTCGCGGCCGGCGATCTCCCGAGCCGTATATCTGAAGCCTACACCCTGCACATGGCCTATAAAGAGGATACGCCTGGCAGTCTCTGCTGGTCTCATCGGGTGGTTGCCGCGATCTGGATCCTATTCGTCCCCGACGTACACCCGTCGGACGCCCCCTATGGTAAGGGCTTGTGAATGATTCTGCAAGACGATAGGGGCAATCGGTCCGATCCGGCCAGCGGTCCTGACACGCGGCCTCTTGGAGGAAGGAGCTTGCCCCAGAGGCCCCTATTCGGTATATCGGTAAGATAGTCGGTCTATTCTCGGACCTGTCGCCGTCATGTGAGGTAGGTTCCTACGGAAGGAGGAAAGTCATGCCTGAGAAGTTCTCGCATCGAGTCTCATTAGTGGGGCTGCTCGTTCTGACCTGGGCCGGTTCAAGCCTGGCGCTGGACCCCGGTCTCGTAGGCCTTTGGAAGCTCGACGAGGTCTCCGGTACCACCGCCGTCGACTCCGCAGGGGGTGACAACAACGGCACGCTCAATGGAACGGGGCTGAACTGGCTGCCTGCGGCCGGCCAACTGGGCGGCTGCCTGGAGTCTACTACTGCAGGTTCCTACGTGCAGTTCTCCACTACCGGCATGTCTGCAACGACCGGCACGGTTGCCCTTTGGATGTATCTCTCGACCAGCCAATCCGCGGATACCCGGTACGCGTTCGGCCACAGCACGCTGCCGCTGTGGAGCAACAGAATACAGATCTACATGGATGGCGGAACCACTGACCTGGATTTCGGGATCGGCGGCGTCCATGCCCTGGCCACCAACGTCGTGAAGCTGGACACGGAGAGGTGGTACCACGTCGCCCTGACCTGGGACAACGGGAGCTACACCGCGTGCGTGGACGGCCAGGTGCTGCGGAACGGCAGCTACAGCGGCCTCACCGCCCTGCAGACCTTTGCGGATTTCGGCAACAACGGCGGCGACAGGTCCCAGGTGTACTTCGGCCGCCTGGATGACGTGAGGCTGTACAACCAGGCCCTGACGGACAGCAAGATCAGGGTCATCATGAAGGGCGACAACGCAGACGTCGCCTCCAATCCCAGTCCTGCTGACAAGGCCCAGGACGTCCCTCGTGACGCGGCCGTCGCCTGGATGTCGGGACAATCAGCCACGACCCACGACGTGTACTTCGGCACCGCGTTCAGCGACGTCAACAGCGCCAGCCGGACCAGCCCGTTGGGTAGCCTGGCCAGTCAGGGCCAGGCCGCCAACACCTTTGATCCCGCGGGCCTGCTGGCCTTTGGACAGACCTACTACTGGAGGGTGGACGAGGTCAATGCCCCGCCCACAGACTCCACGATCTTCAAAGGTGAGGTGTGGAGCTTCACCGCAGAGACCTTCGGCTACGCCGTCAAACCCGCCAAGGCGACTGCCTCCAGCATGCTCAGCGCGAGCATGGGCCCTGAGAAGACCATCGATGGCTCTGGACTCGATAGCCTGGATCAGCACTCGACCTCTGCATCCACCATGTGGCTGAGCAAGAAGGGCGTGTCACCGATCTGGATCCAGTACGAGTTCGACAAGGTCTACAAGCTGCATCAGATGTGGGTCTGGAACTCGAACCAGGCCGTAGAACCGTCGGTGGGCTTCGGAGCCAAGGAGGTCGCGGTCCAGACCTCGCTCGACGGCAGCACCTGGACGACCCTGGCTGGCGTGACCGAGTTCAATCAGGCCACGGGTGAACCCAACTACGTGGCCAACACCATCGTGGACTTCGCCGGCATCCAGGCCAAGTTCGTCAAGATCACCATCACCACCAACTGGGCGGACGGCGCCAAGCAGGCGGGGCTGGCGGAAGTGCGGTTCTTCTACGTGCCGGTCAAGGCCTTTGGACCCACGCCTGCCCATGCGGCAGCCAATGTGGCGATTAACTCGGTCCTGAATTGGAGGCCCGGCAGAGAGGCGGTCAAGCACGAGGTCTACCTCAGTGCGGACGCCAGTGCAATCGCAGGAGGCACTGTGCCAGCCAAGGTCGTCACAGAGCACAGCCTGGCCCTTGGCACCCTGGCCCTGGAGTACAGCAAGACCTACACCTGGAAGGTCAATGAGGTCAACGATGCAGCGACTCCTCGGGCCTGGGAAGGCGATCTGTGGACCTTTACGACCCCGGACTATGGTGTGGTGGATGACTTCGAGTCCTACAACGACACCTGCAATCGGGTCTTCTTTGGCTGGGTAGATGGATTTGGCCACAATGGCTCGACGGATTGTGGGGTCGCTCCCTCTTTGGGCAACGGCAGTGGCTCGATCGTGGGCAACGCCAATCCTCCCTTTGCAGAGCGGACGATCGTCCACGGCGGCAGGCAGTCCATGCCGCTGGCCTATGACAACACGACAGGCAGGAGCTTCTCCGAGGCCACACGCACCTTTGAGCCCGGCCAGGATTGGACCTCGGGTGGGGCCAAGACCCTGGTGCTGTACTTCCGCGGTATCTCAGAGAACGGCAGCGGCCAGCTCTACGTGAAGATCAACGGCACCCAGGTGGACTACCCCGGGCCAGCGTCTTCTGTGTCCATCGGTCTGTGGAAGCAGTGGAGCATCGACCTGGCCTCTGTCGGGGCCAGCCTCAAGGCAGTCAAGACCCTGGCGATCGGCGTAGCGGGCTCAGCCAAGGGGACCCTGTATATTGATGATATCCAGTTGTACAGGGTCGCACCGGCTGTGATCCAGCCTTCAGATCCAGGGACGAACGGCCTTGCCGCCCTTTACCGGATGGAGGCAGACGTCAAGGATAGTTCAGGCAAGGGCAATCAGGGCACAGCCATGGGCAACCCGATCTACGTCAACTCCCTGGCAGGCTATGGTCAGGCGATTCAGTTCGAAGGAGTGGATGACTACGTGGATCTGCCGATCGGGACTCTGGTCAGCACGCTGACCAGTTGCACGGTGGGTGCGTGGGTGAACTTCGCCAATCCCTCCACGGGCGGTTGGGAGCGGATCTTCGACTTCGGCTCAGGCACCACCAACTACATGTTCCTGGCGCCTCGGCAGGGCGTAGGTGGGCCGCTGACGTTTGCGATCATGACATCCACGGTCGCGGAGAAGAGGTTCACAGCGGCCAACACCCTGGGAACAGGCTGGCACTACGTGGCCGTCGCGATCGATGGGGCAGCCATGAACGTCAAGGTCTACGTGGATGGCTCGGTCGTCGCTGATGACTCCACGACCGCGCTGGCCAAGGACCTGGGCAAGACCACGCAGAACTGGCTGGGCAGGTCGCAGTTTACGGCCGACGCGTACTACAACGGCAGCCTCGATGAGGTGCGGATCTACAGCCGGGCATTGTCGGCCGGCGAGGTACGCTTCCTGGCCGGTGACCGGTAGTCCGCCGGTCGAAGTCGGCCAGGAAGATTTTGCAGGTGCGCTGCGGATGTCCGGGGCCCGTGCGTGATTCGCGCGGGCCCCGTTTCTATGGGGTGCACTCAGCAGCCTTGCGCTGCGTGGAAATCCTTTTTCCTTGACATCATTTTGGGGCAGCGGTATTTGTCCCGTTCTGAAACCGGTCCTAAATCGCGTCCAGCGGAACGCCGAAAGAGCCAATGAGTGTAGCCTGCCGCCCATGGCGGAGACCCAGAATAGACGGGAAATCGCAATGACACGAGTCAGTTCGGACATAGCCCTGGTGATCGTCGAGTCGCCAGCCAAGGCCAAAACGATCAACAAATATCTTGGACCTGGATTCGACGTCAAGGCGTCCATGGGTCATGTCCGCGATCTGCCTTCCAAGGGGTTGTCCGTTGACATCGAACACGGATTCGAGCCCACCTACGAAGTCCTGCCCGGCAAAAAGAAGACCGTGGCGTCCCTGAAGGCAGCCGCAAGTCACTGCAGCGCCTTGTACCTGGCGACCGACTTGGATCGCGAAGGAGAGGCCATCGCCTGGCATCTGAAGCAGGTCCTGGGCGTGCCTGAAGAGAAGGTCTTCCGGGTGATCTTCAATGCCATCACCAAGCCTGCGATTCAGCAGGCCTTTGCCCATCCGGGTCGCATCGACGCAGACAAGGTCCTGGCCCAACAGGCCAGGCGGGTGCTCGATCGAATCGTGGGCTATCAGATCAGCCCGCTGTTGTGGAAGAAAGTCACGCGGGGATTGTCGGCAGGCCGTGTCCAGTCTGTGGCCGTCAAGATGATCGTCACCCGCGAGCGGGAGGTCCGCCAGTTCAAGCCTGAAGAGTACTGGTTGGTCCCTGCGGTGTTCACCGCGGACCTTGGGACCGATTTGCGACCTGCGTGGCAGAGCTTGATCCATCCTGCACAAGGGGAAGGCCCGTCCTCCAGCCAGATTGACCGATGGCTGGCCGAGCACCAGGCCTTCAAGGCCGAGCTGGTCAAGGTCGGCGACGTGAAGTTCAAGGCCTCCAATGAACAGGACGTCCAGAAGGTGTTCGCCGAGCTGCAGGGCGCTTCCTTCAAGGTGGCCGGCGTGGAGACGCGGGAATCCGTGTCCAACCCCTCCCCGCCCTTCATCACCTCCACGCTGCAACAGGCCGCGGCCAACCGGCTGGGGTTCGGCGCCAAGCGAACGATGACGGTGGCCCAGAAGCTCTATGAAGGAAAGGACGTCGGCTCCATGGGCTCTCTCGGCCTGATCACCTACATGAGAACCGACAGCACGCAGATCTCGCCCGAGGCCCTCCAGGACGTCCGTCGCTATATCCGGATAAACCTTGGCGAGGAGTACCTTCCCAGCCAGCCCCGCGTCTATGCCTCCTCCAACAAAAATGCGCAGGAGGCCCACGAGGCGATCCGGCCCACGGACGTGGACATGACGCCTGCGGATCTCAAGGCCTTCTTGAGCGACGATGAGTACAAGCTCTACGATCTGATCTGGCGGCGCTTCGTCGCGTCCCAGATGCCGCCGGGACGAGGGAATGTCACCACCGCGGACATCGAGACCCCCACGTCGCTGGGCACCTGCCTGTACAAGGCGACAGGCCGCGTCCAGGCCTTCGACGGGTATACCCGCGTCTGGACGGTGGTCTCCAATGAGCAGCCGCTGCCGCCGCTCCAGATCGGCCAGAACCTGGCCACGGTGGACGCGCATCCTGAACAGCACTTCACCAAGCCTCCGGCCCGGTACACGGAGGCCTCTCTCATCAAGGCCCTCGAAAAGGAGGGCATCGGAAGACCCAGCACGTACGCCGCGATCATCAGCACGGTCCAGGAACGCCGGTACGTGGAGCAGATCGACAAGAAGTTCCACGCCACGGACCTCGGCGAGGTCGTCACGGACAAGCTCAACGAGTACTTCCCCACGATCATGGACGTGGCCTTCACCCGGTTCATGGAAGAGCAGCTCGACAAGATCTCCGAGCAGCACCTGGACTGGGTCGGCGTGCTGACGGAGTTCTATGGTCCCTTCAAGGAGAGCCTCGAAAAGGCCCAACAGCAGATGAAGCACGCCAAGGCCGAGGTGACTCCCAGCCCCTACACCTGCCCGCAGTGCTCCAGGCCGTTGGTCTACCGATTGGGCAGGAATGGCCGGTTCCTGAGCTGCTCCGGATATCCGGACTGCAAGTTCGCCAGTCCATGCGACAAAGAGGGCACGATGGTGCAGGACAACGTGGTAGTCAGCGATCAGACCTGCCCCGTGTGTCACAAGCCCATGGTCCTCAAGCGCGGCAGGTTCGGCCAATTCCTGGGCTGCTCGGACTATCCTCAATGCAAGACCACCCTCAGGCTGGACAAGCAAGGCAACGTCATGCCGCCCAAGCCACCGCCACAATCCACAGGGATCAAGTGCTACAAGTGCAAGGAAGGGGAGCTGGTGATCCGGCAAGGCAAGAAAGGCCCCTTCCTCGGCTGTGCGAGGTTCCCCAAGTGCCGGACCATCGTCAGCTTCAAGCACGTGGAGTACCTCAAGGGCCTCCAGGCCGCAGGCCAGTGGCCGCCGGCGACACGTGAAGAGGCCGATGCCCTGTTGGCCAACAAGGCCAAGCCGACCAGTGCAGTAGGAGCCTAGGCTCTGTCTGAAGACTTGATCGTGAGCCCGAGAGTGAGCGATTTCTCGTCTGGCAAGGACGGCGAAGCAGGCGATGCCGAGTACATCGTCGATGCAGCCGGACGCAGTCCAGACGAGAAAGAAGCCACTCGAAGCTAGATCCAGTCTTCAGACGGAGCCCAACCGCCCATATTTACACCTGCCATCCATGAGTTGACAATCTGGGGCCAGGAGTTATAATGGGCGTTTGGGTGTCTGATAATACCGCCAGGTAGCTGGCGGACTGCCTCATGAGTGATCTGCTGGGTATGAGGGCCGCGCTGGAGATCAGGTATGGCCACAGGACAACCGGGTGACGCACACGACCAGACCGGGCACGAGCCCCTGGTCAACCGGTATCTGCGTGCCGCCGTCAAGACCAAGGCCAATGACCTTCACCTGAAGGTGGGTCAACCCCCGCGTCTGAGGCTGATGGGAAGCCTCAAGAGCACCACGGCCGAGCCTCTGACTGCGCAGCAGATGGAAGACATGGCCTTTGAGATCCTCAACCCCGAGCAAAAGGAACGGTTCCTCAAGCACGGCACGCTGGATTTTGCGTACGACTATGACTCCGAGAGTCGGTTCCGCATGAACATCTTCCGCCAGCGCGGGCTCGTCAGTCTGGCGGCCCGAAGGGTCAACAGCGCAGTGCCCACGTTCGAGGCCCTGCACCTGCCCATGAGCTTGGCCAAGGTCGCGGAGAGCTCGGAGGGGCTGGTCCTGGTCGTGGGGCCGACCGGGTGCGGCAAGACCACGACCATTGCCGCGATGCTGGACTACATCGCCCGAACGCGGGCCTGCCATATCGTGACGATCGAGGACCCGATCGAGTACCTCTACAAGGACAGCAAGGCGATCGTCTCCCAGCGGGAGATCGGCCTGGATGTCCCCAACTATGAAGAGGCACTGACCTATCTGATGCGCCAGGACCCGGACGTGGTCCTGGTCGGTGAGATGCGTGACGCCCAGACGGTCACTGCAGGCATGCGGGCTGCTGAGACGGGACACCTTGTCTTCGGCACGCTGCATTCGGCCAATGCGTCCCAGGCCATTCACCGCATCCTGGATCTGTTTCCGCCCAGCGAGCGGGAGCTGGTCAGACAGGCCCTGGCCTTGAGTATCAAGGCGGTCGTCAGCCAAGTCCTGGTGCCCTCGATCCAGGAGGGCGGCGACCGCGTGCCTGCCGTGGAGCTCATGCTGGCCAACTCGACCGTCCGCAAGCTCATCGCGGAAGGACGGGAGGCCGACCTGCCGAGCGTGATCCGGGCCAGCCAGCGGGACGGAATGCAGGATCTGACTGATAATCTGTGCGAACTGATCAAGGCCGGGACGATCGATCCCAAGGAGGCCTACAAGTTCGCGCCCAACCAGGATGAATTGAAGATGGCCCTCAAGGGGATACGTACAGTGGCCGAGGGAATCCTGTAATGGGCACGTGGCAATGGGCTGGGTCGATGGACTTGGGAGTCTAAGAATGCATCACTCGATATTGGCCGTCCTCGAATACGGCAGCTACATCTCCATCACGAAACTCGTGCTGTTCTGGGCGTGCTTCGTGGGCACCCTGCCCCTGTTGGCGTGGGTGCATCGCGACGCCAAGGCGGTCGGCGCCCAGGCAGACCTCTGGACCGGGTCCCTGTTGGGGGCCCTGGGCCTTGGCTCTCTGCTGTGGTGGGCCATCCCCTTCTTCGCCGCCGGGATGGGGCTGTACGTCGTGGCGACCGGCGCCATCGCCCTCCTCTACGTCAAGGACCGCAACACCCGCGTCCTGGAATTCGACCGCCTGCTGACGGCCGATCACGCCAAGCGGCTGCTCAGCCGCAAGGAAGACGGCGCCGCGGCGATGAGCGAGTTCGTCTTTGTCACCAAGAACAACAACCAGGTGCCCCTGCCGGCCGCCAAGACCGCGGAATTCTACGGCTACAAGATCGCCTATGATACGATCTCAGATGTCCTCAAGCGGCGGGTGACGTGCCTGACGTTCACGCTGACCGCCCAGGGACAGAGCGTCACCTATGAGATCGACGGAATGGCCGCCAAGCAGCCGCCTCTGCCCAAGGAACAACTGGACATCCTGCTGCGGTTCATCAGGCAACTGGCGGACGTGGATCTCAAAGAGCGGCGCAAGCCTCAGAAGGGCCTGTTCAAGCTCTGGCAGGGCAAGACGGTGATCGAGTGGGAGGTCCGGACCGCCGGGTCCACGGCAGGTGAGCAGTTGATTCTTCGCCGCGTGGCCAAGGACAGCATACCGCGCCTGACTGAATTGGGTCTTGCGCCCGATCAGACGGAGGCCCTCAAGAACATAGGGCACTGCAAGCAGGGGATCTTCATCGTGGCAGGTCCGTCGATCAGTGGTCGGACGTCCACGTTCTACGCCCTGCTGAGTGAGCATGACGCCTACATCAACAGCATCCACACGCTGGAGAAGGAGATCTCGAACAAGCTGCCCAGCGTCACCCAGGTGGTCCAGAGCCCCTCGGACACCACCGTGGGCTACGCCAAGAAGCTCGAGGAGATCGTGCGGCTGGGCGCGGACGTGGTGGGCGTGGCCGAATGTCACGATGCGGAGACTGCGAAGGTCATCTGCCACGCGGCGGGCGAGGGCAAGATGCTGTACGTGGTCATGCACGGCGACAGCGTGCTGCAGGCGCTCGGTCGTTGGCTCAAGCTCGTGGGCGACCGCAAAGTGGCCAGCGAGGACCTCAAGGGGATCCTGTGCCAGCGCCTCGTCCGCAAGCTGTGCGACCAATGCAAGCAGGCCTACACGCCCAACCCGGAGATCCTCAAGAAGTTCAACCTGCCGGCGGACAAAGCCAAGGTGCTCTACCGGCCCGGCAAGGTCATTGCGGACAAGAAGGGCAGAGAGAGCACGTGTCCCCAGTGCCAGGGGACCGGCTTTGTCGGCCGGACCGCGGTGTTCGAACTGGTCATGTTGAGCGACTCCCTGAAAGAGGCCGTGCGGCAGTCGAAGTCGCTGGCGGACATCGGAACCCGCTTCCGGGCAGCCAAGATGCTCTATCTCCAGGAACAGGGCCTCCGCAAGGTCCTGCAGGGAACCACGGCGATCAATGAACTGGTCCGGGTCTTGACGCCCGCGGCTGAGAAGACGGACAAGCCCAAGCCTGCAACGCCGCCCGCCGCGTCGTAGCAGAATCACCGTCCTGCCGCCCGCGGCTGGACGCAGGAGAATCGATTGATGGCAAGCATACTCGTACTCATCATCATCCTCGGCTGTGCAGCAGGCCAGTATCTTAAGGGGACGCTGGTGTCTGCTGCAGCCACCGCGATCGCCGCAGTCTCCGCCGCCTTTGCGGCCCTGGGGTACTACGAGTTCCTGGCCGGCATCCTGGGGCGCTACATGGGCGGCATGGCCGCCTGGTGTGACCTCATCGGCTTCGTCGTCCTCTTCATCCTGGTCTTCGCGGTCCTCCAGACCGCCATCACGCAATTGGTTCACGAGCCCATCGACCTGGGCCACTGGCCCGAGCAGATCGGCAGGCCCGCGTGCGGCGCCCTGCTCGGCTGGGTGCTCGCGGGCGCCCTGTTGACGGCTGCAGCCCTGGCGCCCTTGCCGCTAGGCTACCCTTACGCCCGCTTCGACGATCGCAGGCCCGATCCGGACCGGCCCAGTGGGGCCCTGCTCTACCCTGACGAGTTCGTCTGCGGGTGGTTCGGCCTGGTCAGCCGGGGGAGCCTGCAACCGTTCGGCGAATCCCAGAGCTTCTCAGCGGTCAGGGCCGGGTTTCTGGACCAGTTGTACCTGAATCGGCTCGGCGGCAGCGACGTGACCGTGCGACTGGAGGCAGGCACCCAGGCCATCGAGGTCCGGCCGCCTGCCGTCTGGGAGGCCCCGGAAGGGATCACGGACACAGAGGGCAGACCGCTGCCTTCCAAACCCGGCCATACGCTCATGCTGGTCCGGATCGGATTCAGGAATGTCGCCACGCGGGAGTCCAACCCCTACCCCTTCCCGCTCTCACAGCTTCGCCTGGTCTGCAAGCCCAGGGATCTGGCCAAGGAGCCCGTAGCCGGCAAAGGAAAGGCCATCTATCCCATCGGCACCATGCAGCAGGCCCGCCAGATGGCAGTCAAGAGTCTCGACCAGCAGATTGCTCTCGATAGCCGCGACTTCGGCAGCGAGAGCGTCAGGACGATTGACCTCGGATTCTTGGTGCCCAGTGGATGGATTCCTGTCCTGGCGGAGTTCAAGCTCAACAACATCGTCAATGTCCCGGCGCCGGTCGCCGCGGATCAGGCGCCGGAGGTCATCCCCTTCGTGATGCGCAGGGAGCCCACACAGGCGCCCTCCGATGCCAACCAGCCTGCTGCTGAGCCCAACGCGGCAGCAGCCCCGGCGCAGTAGAGACCGGGTGCCACGGGTCACGCGCCGAGGAGTCGCCGGGCGGGGCCGATTCTCCATCGCCGGGCACGGATCGAGCAGAAGCGCCTCTGCGCTCGAGCGCCGCCTGCCTGAGGAGGTACTCCACCTGCCCGTTGACACTCCTCAACTCATCCTGCGCCCAGGCCTCCAGCTCCGCCCACAACGCCGGATCGATTCGCAACAGAAACGTCTTTCGTTCAGCCATGCGATGGATCAACTATAGAGTGTGCCGGTATTGACCACGGGGTGCACCTCGGACTCGCCGCACAGCACCACCATCAGGTTGCTGACCATGGCGGCCTTGCGCTCGTCGTCCAACTGCACGACCTGCTTCTCGGCCAGCTCCTTGAGGGCCATATCCACCATGCTCACTGCGCCGTGCACGATCTTCTGACGAGCCGCGATCACCGCCTCTGCCTGCTGGCGACGGAGCATCGCCTGGGCGATCTCCGGTGCATAGGCCAGGTGCGTCAGGCGGGCCTCCTCCACGACGATGCCCGCCTTGGCCAGGCGGTCCTGGAGCTCGCTGCGAAGGGCCTGCGAGACCTCATCCACCCCGCTTCGCAAGGTCGTCTCATTCTCCTCGCCGTGGTCGTAAGCATAGCAACTGGCCAGGTGCCGCAGGGCGGACTCGGCCTGCGTCTCCACGTACTTGACGTAGTCATCCACGTCGAAGCTGGCCTGTGCAGTGTCCTGGACCCGCCAGATCACGATGGCCGCGATCTCAATGGGATTGCCCCGCTTGTCGTTGACCTTCAGCTTGTCACCGTTGAGGGTGCGGGCACGCAGGGACACCTTGTGTCGCCTCGTAGCCTTGGTCGCCTGGGACATGGACGCCGCAGCCTTGGCCGCACCCGGCTTGCCTTGCTCAGCCATCTGGGCCGCCTGTGCCATGGCCATGACACCGAACTGGCGCGGGCCGTTGGAGTAGAAGGGATTGCCCCAGTGGAATCCGGCCTTGCGGACCGTGCCCTTGTAGGCCCCGAACAGGAGCAGCACCCTCGCCTCATTGGGCTGGAGCGTGAACAATCCCGCAGCCAGGACGATGCCCAGCAAAGGCGAAAGGATCCCCAGGATGAACAGGCTCCAGACAGGATGGTCGACTGTCTGGACTCCAGCGACGATGGAGTAGATGAACATCGCCGCACCCCCGAGGATCAGGAGCAAGACAATCGGCAGCATCGCCCAACCACTGGACACCTGCGTCTCACGCTCACGGCTGAGGACTGGCACTTGCACGGTCATGGCTTACCCTTTCAAAAGGACACATGCTATCTATGTGATATCATACTGAAATCATGCAGGGTGGCAATAGAAAAAGCGCCATGAATTAACTTCTCGCCCGCAAGTATTTCTTTAATAGCAACTTACGGTCGTAGATTGCTGTTAGCTATTGGCTGTTAGCCATTAGCCGGAGATGAAATGAGGTACACTGCGATTGGCTTTTTCGCCGTTTCTCCCATTCTCCGTTTCCTCTCCCCACGCGGCCCTACTTGCTCGCCAGGATAGCTTCGATCTGGTCCATGATCCGGTTCATCTCGGCCATGGTCTTGTCGAAGGGCTCTGAGGTGAGCATGTCCACTCCTGCCTTCTTGAGCGTGGGGATCGGGTACTCCGAACCACCGGAGGAGAGGAAGTCCAGATATCGCTTGGCTGCACCGGGCGCACCAGACAGGACCTGCTGGGACAAGGTCGTAGAGGCAGTGAACGACGTGGCGTACTGGTACACGTAGAAGTTCATGTAGAAGTGCGGGATGAAGGCCCACTCCAGACAGTACAGGTCATCGACCTTGCACACGCCCTGGTCATGGCCATAGTACTTCCGGGCGATGTCACCATAGAGCCGCGTCAGGGACTCAGCCGTCAACGGCTCGCCCGCCTCTGCCTTCTGGTGGATGGCCAGCTCGAACTCAGCGAACTGCGTCTGCCTGAAGACCGTGCCCTTGATGCCGTCGAGGCGATTCATCAGGAGCGTGAGGCGGGTATTGTCGTCCTGGATCGTCTTGAGCATCCGGTCGATCAGCAGGGCCTCATTGAGGGTCGAGGCCACCTCTGCCACGAAGATCGAGTAGTCCGCAGTGGGATAGGGCTGGACCTTGTTGGAGTAGAAGCTGTGCATCGTATGGCCCAGCTCATGGGCCAGGGTGCTGACGTCGTCGTACTGGCCGTTGAAGTTCAGCAGGATGTAGGGGTGCACGTCATAGCAACTGCCATTGGAGTAGGCGCCTGATCGCTTGCCCGTGGTGGGATACACGTCGATCCACCGGCGGTCGAACGACTGCCTGACAGTAGCCACATAGTCCTCGCCCAGCGGCCTGACTGCGTCCAGGACCAGTTGTTGGGCCCGGTCGTAGGTATAGTGCAGTTGCAGGTCCTTGACCACTGGGGCATAGACGTCTGAGTACCTGAGCTGATCCACTCCCAACATCCGCTTCTTGATCCCCAGATACCTGTGGAAGCAGCCCAGGTTCTTGTTCACGTTGGCGATCAGGCCCTGGTACACCTCCACGGGGATGGCGTTGCGGTCCAGTGAGCTCTGCAGGCACGAGCCATAGCCCCGCGCCCGGGCGTAGAACATGTCCTTCCTGACCTGGGCGTTGAGCTCAGCAGCAAAGGTTGCCTTGAAGCGGTCGAAGGCAGCCCAGAAGGCGTTGAATACCGCCTCTCGATCAGCGCGGTTGGCCAGGGTTCGATACCTGGAGAAACCCGCCTTGGTCAGCAGGGCCTTGGTGCCATCGGAGAGGGTGATTTCAGGATAGGGCAGCTCCGCATCACTGAACACAGAGAAGATCGCGTGGGGGTGCCTGCCAGCAGGCCCGTCTCCGCCAGGATCTTCTCCTCCTTGTCACTGAGCCTGTGGGCCTTGGTCCGCAGGATATCGTCGATCGTCATCCGGTAGATCGCCAGGCCCTTCTCCTTGGCCATGAAGCCATCGACCACGGCCTTATCCATGGCCGCGATCTCCGGCTCGATGAAGGACGCCTTGGAGCTGTAGTCTGTGCTGATCTGCTCGATCTGTTGCTTGAGGCCCTGGTACGTGGCATTGCGTGCGTCCTGGTCCGACTTCATGGAGGCATAGCACCCGAGCCTGGACAGCTCCTTGGAGATGCGGCTGTTCATCTCCAGGCACTCGAGCAGCCTCGCTGACGAACCGGCCAGTTGTCCCTTGAAGGCAAGTATCCCATCGAACTGTCCGGCCAGCTCCTTACGAGCCTGGTCCCATGCCTGATCCGAGGGATAGACATCCTCCAGCTTCCAGGTGTCCCTGGCCTCCACCTGCCCCCGATCACGGGTCTGGGCCCCCACCTGGCCTTCAGCCAAGGCCAGCAATGCCAACGAAAGACCCACAGCACCTGAGATTCGACCGATCATGTCAAAGTCCTCCCTATGGACATAGTAGTCTGAGATTGCTGCCATGGGGCACCATCTTATGCACTGCACCCGGGGGAGGCAACAGCAGAAGGTGAGAGGGCAAGAACATAAGAACGTGAGACCGTTGGACCGTCAGACTGTTGGACTGTCGGACAGTACAGCGGCCTGCCTGCCAGCAAGTAGGGGGCGATGAATCAAGCGTACTTTTGGAGAGGCGAGTCCATGGTCCTGGCCAGGGTTAAGATCCTTCCACAACCCGAGAATTGGACGGAATTGGACGGATTCCCATTGACTCGTGTGGCCGCCGGAGCCATAATGCTGTCACTTCTGTAGCGAACAGAACCGACCGCCGAGGGACTTTCGACATGGCCGAGAGACTGGCGCCAGGCGCGGAATGCGGGACCCGTCAGTACCGGGATCTGGTCTTCTTCTCCACTCTTGTCACCTGACCCGTTGACCAACGTCCTCCTTCTGCCCTACACCGTTTTCGGCACCCTTCGGGTACTGTGCAATAGGGATGCGTCCGTGCAACCGACAGGGACGGAGTGCGGCTGCAACGAGACTATGGCAGTTGTCAGCGGATAACTCGACTAGCTTGCGGAAAGTACCGGCCACCTGAGGTATCGCCGGAGAACTCGGTATGGCGAATAACTCGGAACTACTTAAGACACTGAGGTCAACTCCCCGAGCTCGATTCTACCTGTGTGATTTGCACGTGCACAGTCCGGCTTCCTCAGATGTGAGGTGTGGGGATCGGCTCGGTCTGCTTTCAGAGGAAGAGAGGAGACTCCTTGAGCAGGTCCCCGCGAACCTCGCTAGCCAACCGATGCTCTATGAAGAGAAGGTCCTGGCGGCATTTCCTGTCTCACGCTACCATGAGCTACTCGTGGCGCAGCGAGATAATGTGGCAAGACAGGAGTCTATTCCCCAAGGGGAGGACTGGGCATTCGTCGCGATCACTGACCACAATCTGTGCAGATACGCGATAGAGCTTTCTACCCATGCCTGGGAACAGCGCCATGGCTGCCGACTTGTCGTACTGCCCGGGCTCGAACTCGATGTCATGTTCCCTGTGGGAGACAATGGTAGTACGGAAGCACATATCATCCTGATCTACAAGCCAGGAAGCCTATCTTCCGACATGCGAGTCGCCATCCGGGATAACACAACGGACGACTGGACCTTTGGCCAGACCGCCAAAGTGCCGTCTCTACCTAGCTTCATCAATGGCGTTAGGAACCATGCCCAGTACCCTGCCATAGCTATTGCGGCCCACGTGTCCTCTGGCAAAGGCGTACGTGAGGTGGCAAGAAGAAGACAGGAAGAGGAGACCTTCACTGCACTGGATGCCGCAATAGCCCGGACCTCAGCGGAGCTCGAACAGAACCCAGAAGCAGACAAGGAAGCCCTGCAATCCCGGCTTGACCAGCTTCAGAAGGACCGTCAACGACAAGCTGAGCAGATATCTGTGGATGTCTTGAAGCTCATAGGCGCATGTGGCTTTGACGGGCTACAGGTGTCATGTAAGCGGGATGAGGCTCACTACCGCCGCCTCCACAGATTCCAGCCATCCTTCGGACGCGCCGTACCCATTGTCGCATCTGACGCCCACAGAGTAGGAGATGTGTTCGCTTGCGATAGCAGCATTCCCTACCTCAAGCTCCCGGCCCAATCAGCGGACATGGATCCGGCACAGAGTCTCACACAGATAAGGCACGCACTCCGCCATGGTGAAACCCGGTTCAGCTACTCTACCCCGGGCCAGGTGACACGATGGCTTTCAGGCCTCGAGATCACACCTGACGCTCAGGAGGCCTCTCAGTTCTGGCCGTTCCAATCGGATGGTACTCGGGCGAGGTCCTTTGTGTTGCCGTTGTCGAGGAATCTCAACTGCCTTGTCGGTGGTCGGGGCTCAGGCAAGAGCGCGGCCATAGAAGCCATCGCTTTCGTCGTCAACCCAACCACCTTCCAGGGAAGGCATCGAAGACGCGATGAGGATCTTGAAGACTGGTACAAACGGGCCAGAGCGACCCTCGCGGGTTGCCAGATCTGTCTGGTCTTTCAGACCGCAGGAACCACCGCTGATCTGCCAAAAGGGATGCTGTTCTCTTCTCGGTACTTCAACCCATCTGGCGAACATGGGCCCGTAAGTCACACGGACCTCAATGACAAGGAGGTGCTGGGAAGCGCAGTCCCTTTTGAACGCCCTCAGTTGTTCAGATCGCGTGACATTGAAAATGCAGCCGAGCCTAGCCGTCTTAGGGAGCTCTTCGACACCCTGGTGGGCGAGCAGATCCCAGTGCTTGAGAACGACATAGCTACCGTAAAGGACCAACTGGCTCGGCAACGACAGCAACTGGCAGACATAGCCAGGCATATCCTGGAGCTGACGCTAGACGACTCGCCTCTGCGCGAATACGCGAGGAGGAGGGCGGCCTACGAAGCTGCGAATCGCCCTGAGGTTCAGCCATTCTACAAGCATTTGGATGAAGCCAGCGCTGCGGAGACAATTGCCCAGGACGCGAAGAAACGATGGGATCAGTCGGTAGCTGATGCTGCCATTGACCGATCTCAATCCAGAGTCCTTGCCGTTCTTGATTCTCTGGCAAAGAAGATTCGGGACGAGGCGGGTAACACCAAGCCATACTGCGATGGAATGGCCAAGCTCTTTGAAAAGGCCGAAGATGGCAAGTCACCGAGGGACCGCCTTGAGTATGTTCTCGGGTATCTAGAGGACCAACTCAATGCAGTTGAAAGGCTGCTGTCAACTGCTGTGGCGGAGGTCACAACTGAGCATAAGACCGCCAGGGAGGCGTTGGCGAGGCAGGGATTACCAGCGGGTGCAAAGGACCGGGAGGTGAAGAAGCAGGACTTTGAGAAAGCCCAGGAGGATCTTTCGGAGTATCGCGAGTTCCTGCGGCAGTGGCAGGATGGTCTTGAGATTCGCAACCAACTCTTCGACAACTTGGTCGAGAAGTGCAGGGAGCGGACCAATCTTCGCACAGCAACCGCAGCCCGGCTCTGTTCTCAGTTGGGCCAGGACCTGGACCCTTCTGTCCTCGTGATCGACGTCAAGGTCCATCCCACGGAGGATCGATCTGCATTTAGGGAGTGGCTAGCCGACAACATCGGGCCGTGCATTCCCAAGTCGAAAGAAGCTAGGATTGCAGGTATTCTCGACAAGGGTATTATGCCGAAGCAGGTGCGCGATAGTCTCCTTGGAGAATCAGCGGACGCTGCCACCGTGTTCGCTGTCGATAAAGGCAAGGCCAGTGAGGGTCGGGTCGAACTGGAACTGGCAACCGAGATCATTCGCCGATGCTCTGGCAGAGTCCGCCTTGAGCCCGAGCACACGACGATGAAGGACGAGCCGCCCCAGGAGTTCATCGGGAGTCTGCCCAACGAAGTGCGGGAGGGCCTCTGGACGTTTCCCAAGACGAGTGGTGGGTCCGACACCCTGGTCGTCGAAGCCGTACTGGCACTTGATGAGGTGGTGTTTGACGATCGCCCGGAAATCCTGCTGAACGACCGTCCCCAGGAGAAGGGGAGCTCGCTGCGGCCCATCGTCGAGCTATCTCCTGGACAGAGATGTAGTGCCATCTTGCCCATTCTGCTGCTCAACGGTCGTAGTCCTCTGATCATCGATCAACCGGAGGACAACTTGGACAATCGCCTGATACGGCAGGTGATCGTCAACATCCTGGCCAGCATCAAGCTTAGTCGACAGGTAATCGTCGCGACCCACAACCCCAATCTGCCGGTGCTGGGCGACGTGGAACAGGCGGTAGTCCTCCGAGCAGTGGAGGAAAAGCAGTCGCAAGTGGTCTCGACCGGCAATCTGGACTCGCCTGATACGGTAGCCCACCTCACTGAGATCATGGAAGGAGGGCGTGAGGCTTTCCAGTACCGTCAGAGCATCTATCAAGCTCATTGGACTGGCCCGATTGCCCCGGCCAAGTTGTGAGGTGTGCGGCTATCGGTGGACACGTTACCGCTGTTGGTGCTGAACTGAATATAGTATCCCAGGATATGTCAGATATGGAAGCATGCGCAGTCTCGGCCCAACATCACGTAGCACAATGAACCAGCTTACTCAACATTGGGAAGACCTCAGTAAGCTGATCCTAGTCGCTGGACACGCTGTCTATGTGGGAAAGGATCAGCGGGCCGCTGCGAGTGATGAAGCATGGGTTCTTCTGGATTTCCAGAGAGGGGAACCGCCCTGCTACGTCGAACACATTCGAAGTGGCGTTGAGTTGGCAGCATCACAGCTGGATTCCCTGCTTGTCTTTTCCGGGGGTCAAACCCGTGCCGAAGCCGGGCGAAAGAGCGAGGCAAAGAGCTATTGGCTTCTGGCAGACCAGTTCGGCTGGTGGCAAAGGACTGACGTCAAGAACAGAGCCACGACCGAGGAATTCGCTCGCGACTCATTTGAGAATGTCCTTTTCGGTATCGCTCGCTTCCGTGAATGCGCGGGCCATTATCCCGGCTCCATTGAAATCATCAGCTGGGCGTTCAAGCGCGAGCGTTTCGACTTGCATCGCCAAACCGTCAGGTGGCCTGGTGACCATCAACACTACGAATACCATGCCGTCAATAACCCGAGTGACCTGGATGGCTCGCTGAAGGGCGAAGCTCAGACGCTCGCAGCTTTCAAGCAAGATCCATTTGGCACTGAGGGGCCTGTGCGGAGCAAGCGAGAGCGAAGGAATCCTTTCCGCCAAACTCCTCCGTATCCGATGACATGCCCCGAAATCGCGGATCTGCTCAATTACAGAACCGTTGATGGTAGGGTCTTCACAGGAGTCTTACCGTGGGATGATCGCCCACTCAGAGATGAGGTGCACTTGTGGAAACCACCGGAATGATGCCCGAGGAAATCGCCTATTCCCTGGCGGGATTCAACGAGTCCGTTGCGAGATTGGAGCGGCGTCTTGAGACTGGAGAGCGGCCGGTGATAGACCTAGATCCCTTCTGGTACCGGGGCGTGGACAATGGCTCCTACACACTGACTCCCTCTTTGTACCGTTATCGTGACCCGATTGAGAAGGAGCGATCACTACTCGGATTGCACGAACAGAGCGCTCTGGAGGAGTTCGGAGGCAAGCCCGTCTCTTGGGAGCGAGTCATTCACATGCAGCACTATAACATCCCGACACGACTTCTGGATTGGACAGCGAACCTCTGGATAGCGGTGTTCTTCGCACTCACGGCCACACCGATTCAGCCGTGCATCTACATCTTGAATCCGCGGCGACTCAACCACAAGAGCCGGTTGGACGGTTTGGTCCGTGTCCCAGAAGATCCCCAGTTCGATTTTGAAGAGCACTTCTTCGGCACTCCTGTCCTGTCATCCAACTATCCATTGGCAATTACTCCACGGGCCACCAACGATCGCCTTAGGCAGCAGGACGGCCGGTTCACTGTGCAAGGCAGAGACCCCGAGCCACTCGAGCGTCAGGCTCCGGAGTGTGTGGCCAGAATAAACCTGGACAGGCGATCACACTCAGAACTGCGAGCCGAACTTCGTCGGATGGGAATCCGCGGGCCTAGGGTGCTTCCTGACCACGAAGGCGTCGCGCAGTTTGTAAGGTCCGAGGCCCACCTGGAACCCGTTCCCTATGACGAGAACATCGCGAGCCGCATCCGATACCACCTGCAAGATCGAACACAGCATGACCTGTATGTCTTGACGCACCGGGACGAAGACAAGGAGCCCTACAGCAAAGGTGTGGCCTTCTGCAATCTCGACAAGGCCTACCTCAACCGCAAGACGGAAGCGGCTCGCCTGCGGACCTGGCTGAGGGATGGTCCACCCCTCCTGTTCATCACCGGTGAGGCCGGGGTGGGTAAGACCAACTTCACTCTCCACACCCTACTCTGCCGCAATGGCTTCCGGGAGAAGCCATCCGTCTTCTTCTCATTCAAACTGTATGGCACAAGGGCATCGGCTGTGGATCGCGGTGATGGGGAGGGGGAGCTTGTCAGGCACCTCTACGACATCATGTTCACGCACAAGCCATCTCGGCAGGAACAGTATGTAGCCCGGCACATGATCTCCGAAGGCGACGTCATACTCGCCTTGGACGGCTTGGATGAGTTGGCGCGTGTCCAGAGTGAGGAGGCGGTCGAGAAGGTCGCCCGCGAGCTTGATGGTCTCTTCGGCGGCAGTCCGAAAGCCCGGGTGATGCTCACCTGCCGTGACCACATCTACGGTCACCTTCATGGAATGGGTGCCTTGGGCAGTGCCAAGAATCGGCTGTCGCTCCGCCTTGAGCCCTTTCCAACCAAGACCATACGAACTGCACTCAGGCGCTACTGGGCCAGCCCACCCAAGAACTTGGTCGACATGGCGACGGTCCCTCTCTTCTATGAGATGATTCGCCGCGCCCAGGACCATTGGTCGGAACTGATGAAGGCAGGTGACAATAGAACTCGCCTCGAAGAAGTGTGGTTCAAGATCATCCTAGCCAAGAATGGTCATTCGCCAGCCATTCTAGGAAAGCTAGGCACCATAGCAGGAAAGATGCTGCACGACCGCAGCGATCTCTTGGATGCAGCCCGCGTTGGCGACGAGTTCCGGTCACTTCTCAGGGGCCTGTCGGGTCACCCGTTTGCACTCTTCGTTGAGGAACTCAAGGACAAATATGCCTTCTCTCATCAATCGCTACGGGAGTTTGTTCTGGCTTGGTGTGTTGCCCAGGAGGTCAAGACACGCTCCTTCCAGTTGCTGAAATCCAGCGGGTCCTTCGACTATGAGGGCCACGAATTCTATGACCGTGTTCGGGAGTTGCTGGACATCGAGGACGACGTGATCAACCCGCTTGCTCACCTCTTGCGTACCCCAAGGCTCGAGGAAAGCGAACGGAATAACCTGATCCGGAACTTATTCGAGATGCTAGGCGAACTTACCCCCAGCAATAATAGCCTCGCGAAGAGAATCGCTGAGGCCGCGCTACCCTACCTGAAACCGGCTGGGCACAAGGATAGTTACGTGACTTACAAGACAAGATACAATATTGTGCGTTGCCTCGAACGCATCCATTGGTCAGCGCCCCGGCCATACATTAAACACATTCAGAGCTTTCGATGGTGGTGGAATCATGAACATCGGCCTCCCCACGGTCGCCGATACCTCCATGCGCACGTGATCAGGGGATTCCACAGACCAAAACAGGAAGTGACCTCATCACCACCCATCGTTTACATTGACAAGAGAACGCCCCGGGCCCTGGGGACGATAGAAGGCAGAGTCGCTGACCACTTGCTAGCCGTCATCGAGGGGCTCAAGGAGCCAGAGTTACACGAAGACGGCACTTTTCTGGGTATCAACTGTGCTCTCGCTCTCATCCGGTGGCTGCCGAAGAGACCAAACGTGACGAGAATCGAGGCCTTGCTGGGGCACCCGCAAATGACTCGGCCCATGAAGCAGAACCTCTTCTACGCCTTGTTCATGCGCTACCAGATACGGATTCCAGACCGCTTCCGGAAGAGCGGTCTATTTCGTGATGCGGGCATACTGACTAAACCCAGCCTTACGGCCCAGGCTGCATTTCGCCGTCTGACCACATGACTGGTCAGTTCGGCGACGAGCCCGAAGCAAGGCGAGGGGTCAGGCCGTGATTTGCGATTCGGCTGAAGAACCCCTCAAGGTGGTCAAGTCAGCCGCGTTTTCGGGGCCAAGAATGAGGGTAAGGAGGCCAGAAATAGTACTTCTTCAGCCGAATCGATTTGCTGCATACCAGTCAGTTGATGTTGATCTGGCCTCGACCCTGGACTGGTCCAATGGGTTCGCCCCGACCGGCGGCTAGCAGGCCCTGGTCCAGCCTGGGCTCAGCCGTCGAAGATGAGTCTTGCGCATCAATCCCCCTTGCTGTAGGTCCGTGTCTACCGTTGGACCATCGGACTGTAGGACCGTAGCGACTTCGCCGCTCTCGCTCTCCTCCTTCCCGCCGTCGTACCATCTCACTGTCCGACAGCCCCCCTTTCCCGCCATTTCCTCTACCCACCGCGTGCCGACCAAGCGGATGATATGTAAGGCTCCCTGAGATCTCCTTGCCAACATCTCCCTATCGAGCAAAGGAGAAGAGGTCTGTCTGCTCCTCTTGTCGACTACCTCGCACGGACTCCACGGTCCATAGGCCGTTCTGTTGGCGTAGAGCCAGCGTTCTGGCCGTAAAGAGACAGTTCAGGTCGGATCGAATCCTCTGCAGGTACTCTCGTTCCTCCGCCAGCGAGGCAAACCTTGCCACGATCCCGTCGATGGGGCCTATCTCACAACCGACCCACCGCCTGTTCTTCATTTCCGAGACGGCGTAGGTTGTCCCTGAACCCCCAAAGGGATCGAAGACCAAGTCACCCTCGTCGGACGCCATTTCGATAATGCGGTCAAGGAGTCTGACCGAAAGCTCGTTCGCATCCTTCCGTCGCTTATACTTTGCGTGGCGTACCGGGGGGACATCCGTCCAGACATCGGCCAAGTTCACTCCGCTGGGATTCATCTTGTTCTTGTACCCGCCATAGTCTCGGAGGTCCCCCCTGCAATGAGGACAGACGGGCATGGGGAGGCGATCGGGGTGGAATGACCGCGGCTTCGGACCTTTGCAGTAGTACAGCAGTGAGTAGTGCGACGGATACAAACGGCCGCCTATGGGGAGGGAGTACTTGATGTCCACGGCAATCCAATGCCTGAACGTCAGATGGTGATTCAGGAAGGCCGCCAATTGCACATTCCACTTTGGCAGGTTCCAGACAAAGAGACTACCTCCCGGCTTGAGGACCCTCGCGCACTCCCGCAGCCATCCCTCAGACCATTTGACATACTCGCTGGCCTTGAGATCATCGTCCATCTTGGAGGGGTACATCTTGTCCAGGTTAAAGGGGGGATCGGCAAAGACGAGGTCCACCGAATCGGGGTCCATGCTGGGCACAAGCCACATGCACTCGCACCGGTAAAGCTGTCCAAGTGCCGTGCCGAACGCCTTCATGGGCATGGGCGACCGCTCGGCGGAAGAGGGCTCTTGTGCAGCCATGGCGGCAATATCTGTCGCGTGATCTTGAAGGACCTGCCGCACCGACGCATCCACAGCGCCCAGCAGCACCGTCCTATCCCACCTTCTAGGCGGAGAAGCAAAGGGACTCCCGCACATAGTCTGAGCCGTACGCCTGCGAGCAAGCAGGACTCCATGGAGCAAGCCTGCTTGCAGAATGGAGGCCCGCGCAGCTCGCCCTGGCAGGCGACTGCCTGCCAGGTAGACGCGTCAGCGTCGCGTACGGCGGAGCCTCGACCGAGTCCACCCTGTCGAAGCGGCGGCAGCCGTTCGCGGGGTTGGCGGGGTTCGCGGCTAAGAAACTCCTTCAGTTCTCAGACAGAGCCTAGCCTGAACCAGGCTGGCGGCCAAGGTCTTGCCCTTGCATGACAGTGCACGTTATCATGGGCGTGATCCGGAGTGACCTGTACTCGGAAGGTAGAAATGGAGGCCCCATTGCCAGTCCTCTTGCTCATCGCAGTCGTGACCCTGGCCTTGCACGGGTCCGTCGCAGCGCAGTGGACCAATCCCACCATGGCGGGCGCGGATCCGCATGCGATGGTGGTAGGTAAGACGGTGTGGATCTATCCGACGTGGGACGTGCGCGGCGGCGGTGGAAGGCACTTCTACGCCTTCTCGTCGACGGACCTGCAGCATTGGGAGCAGCACGGCCCTGTGCTGGGCTTCGAGGACGTCGCCTGGATCAAGGACGACGGCCAGCAGAATCACTGGGCCTGGGCGCCGGGCATGATCGAGGCGCGCGGCAAGTTCTATTTCTACTACTCGGTGGGCCCGCAGAATCCGACGCCTTCACGCATCGGCGTGGCCGTGGGAGACCGGCCTGAGGGCCCCTTCCGTGACTCGGGCCGTCCCCTGCTCACGGGCGGCAACGGCTTCGAGGCGATCGACCCGATGGTCTTCGCGGATCCGAACTCCGGCCGCACCTACCTCTACGCAGGCGGCAGCGCAGGTGCGAAGCTGCGGGTCTTTGAGCTCAAGGATGACTTGGTCTCCTTCAGCCGTGAGATCCAGGTCGAGACGCCGCCCCAGTTCACAGAGGGGTCCTTCATGCATTACCACGGCGGGAAATACCATTTCACGTACAGCCATGGGTCATGGCAGCACTCCTCTTACTCGGTACACTACGCCACGGCGACCTCCGCTGTAGGGCCCTGGCAGCATCGGGGTGCAATCCTCACCAGTGACGCCACACACAAAGGCCCGGGCCATCACTCCTTCATCCAGGATCCGGCGACCGGCGATTGGCTGATCGTCTACCATCGCTGGGACAAGGTGACAGGCGACGGCCCGTATAGGGGTTCTCGCAAGATCTGCATCGACCGCGTGCGCTATGATGCAGAGGGCTTTCTCCTGCCCATCGCGATGAGCGACACCGTCCAGGCGGAGAACGGACGAAGGTAGGAAAGTGGGAAGGTGGGAACCCAGGAAATGGAAACTGCGCGGAGAATCCTGTAGAGTAGTAGACAAGGGCAAGGGTGGCGGCGGCTGGGGTGAACAACCTGCCGGACCTGCTGCCGAAACGATCAGGTCTTCCGCCACCCTTGTCCCTCCATCATGGACAGCGGAACCTTAAGACAACGTTAAGAGACTATCTCAAGACCCACCTGTGTGACAAAAAGAACCGCCCACGGCGTTGTGCCGTGGGCGGGTTTCAAGCAACTCCTCTGGGACCGCAAGAGGGCGGTCTCGCAGCCGACGCTAGGCGAGGTTGGCTGACTGATCCTGTCCTGCCTGAGCCTGCATCTGCTGCATCATCTTCTCCATGGCGGCCGCAAATTCGACCTGGCTGACGAACCCATCCTGATTCGTGTCCATCTCGTCGAAAACCGTGTCCGTGTCCGTGTCCTGGCTGGGGCTGCTGCCGCCCGTGGGCGCCATGGCAGAGAACTCGGCCTTCGAGACCTTGCCGTCTCCATCCGTGTCCGCCCTTGCGAACATCTCTTCAGCAGAGGGAGGAGGTGGGGGGGCCTGCATGGAACTGATGAATACTGCGTTCTCATCCTCCGTGATGGTCCCGTCGCCGTTGGTGTCGATCTTGCTGAATATGTCATCGACGCTGGGGCCCTTGCCATCCTTGGGCTTGGCGGACTCAAACTCCGTCTTGCTGATCTTCCCGTCCCCATCGGCGTCGGCCCTCTGCAGAAGGCTCTGCCACATGGCAGACGCGTCCATTCCGGAGCCACTGATTCCCGAAACCATGTTTGCACTCCTTTCAAAAGAGTACTCTAAGGAGTGTTGGCGTCGGCAGTCGGCAACACCGTCCCGCACTGTTATCGGCCAACGTGGCACGATGCTGATAGGGAAAAGATCGAGAAATCACCTCCCGGTCAAAGGGAAATGGGCAGGTCCCCGCGAGGTCCGACACGTCCGCGAGAGGGGCGTGACTACCGCCCAGGCGTGACAGAAGGCGTCTTATGGGACTGGAGAAATGAAGGTGTCAGGTACCTGACACCCTCGTCTAAGAGAGGCGGATGAGGTCCGCTGCAGTGACCTCAGTGAAACGGTCGATGATCAGGTCCGCCTGAGAGAGATCCTCGCGGGCCCGCGTGGTCGTGATGGCCACGACGGACATCCCTGCCGCCTTGCCCGCCTGCACACCGGGGACCGCGTCTTCCACCACCACGCACCTGGCAGGAGGGACAGCCAGCATACGGCCTGCAGCCAGGAAGGTATCCGGCGCGGGCTTGCCACGGCTGACCATGCCGCCGTAGACGACCGCATCGAAGAAGCCCCGGATCCCGAGCCTATCCAGCACCAGGTCGACGTTCTCCTTGGGACCGGACGATCCCACGGCAATCCTGAAGTGGTGGGCCTTGAGGTCATTCAGCAGCGAGATCAACCCCACGGGCGCAGTCAGCCCCTGGCTGACGATCTGGCGATATCGCTGTTCCTTCCAATCGCCCAGGGTCTGCAGCTCTTCGGGCGAGACCTCGCGGCCGAGCATGATGGGGATGATCTGGTGGTTCTGCATGCCAAAGGTGCGGAGGAAGAACTCCTCAGTGAATGCTGCTCCGTGCGCGCGGGCAAACTCAGCCCACGCCTGCATGTGGGCCCAGCCTGTGTCTGCGATCACACCATCCATATCGAAAATCGCGCCTCGGGCGTGTGTCTGTGTCATAGGTGGGGTACTCCTTGGTCAGGGATCCAACCGGTCGGCGACCTAGTCTTTGAGCAGGTCCTCCACGGCCAGGACCTTGAGATGGGCCTGCAGTGACCGGCTGGCCAGGGGATTGGCGGCCATGGCTGGAAGACCCAGACGGCTGATCACCTGCCTGGTCAGGGCCATGGGATCGATCGATGGATCAGGACCGGCAACCTGCCTGACCAGACCGTGGATCCTCTGCAGATACGCCAGGCCCTCGTCGAGCACTTCGGCGATGACCGCGCCGCTGCGCGGCTCATCCCAGGAACCCAGAAGGATGTCCAAGTCGGCCACCTGCTTGAGCCGCTGGATCGACCTGACCGAGGCCATCACATCGTCGTACACCGGGAATCCCGAGGCGATGGCCACTGCATCTCCAGTGAACAGGACGTGGTCTGCAGCCAGCCACAGAGAGATCGAGCCAGGAGAGTGTCCGGGCGTGTGGATGACCTTCACGTCCAACCCTCCTCCCACGGCCAGGCAGTCGCCATCGGCCAGGACCTGGTCCAAGCGGACCGATCCTGCCACGAGGCTCTCGAAGCCAGGCACTGGCCTCTGCTTGGCCTGCAGGACCACGTCCTCGATCCAGGCTTGTTCGGCGATGTGGGCTGCCACCCTGCAGGGGCAGGCCTGGCGCAGGGTCTTGAGAGAGCCGATGTGGTCTGGATGCGAGTGGGTCACGAGGATCGTGGTCACGTCTCCCAGACCGCGGCCTAGACCTGCCAGATACTGCGAGATCACCTGGTCTGATCCTGCCACGCCTGTATCGATGAGGGCTATGGACCTGTCCGTGACGATCAGGTACGCGTACACGAACCGCTTCATCACCACGCCTGGCATAGGCCGGATCTCAAACGGTATTCTCAGTGCATGGACGTGTTGAGTGATCTGCATGGACCCGCCATGATGGCCAGGCGGCTCGCGCTGGTCAAGCGAAAAGCAGACGACCGCCTACCGAGGATCGGTATTCGCAGCCAGCGGCGTCGGCGTGACCAGGACCTGCATGGGGCCCCGGCCATCGGGGCAGCGACCGAAGGCCTGGTCCGCCTCCAGCGAACCCAAGGAAACGGAATCCAGCAGGGCATGCTTGTGCGCCGCCGTATCGTACAGCCAAAGGGTCTCGCCTTTGGACGACGAAAGCTTGAAGTTGGCGTGCAGGCCGGGGCTGTCGCCGCCGTCCTCGTCAGCCCAGACCAGCAGGTACCCTCCTGCTTCGATCACCGACCCTTGCGGGAATCCCCACTTGAGCGGATTGTCGGGGCTGTCGCTCAGGAACATTCCCGAAAGGTCAACCGGCTGGTCGCTGGTATTGGCCAGCTCGATCCAGTCGTCGTACTGGCCCTGCGGATCTGCGAGGCAGGTGGAATTGGCGGCCATCACCTCGTTGAAGACGATCGCCGAGGAGGCCGCGGTTGGGCAACGGACCACGTGGGTATACACCTGGTGCTCTGCGCCTGGCGGGCTGAAGGTCACGGTCTTGGCGGCGTTGGCGGCAGTGGCCTGGAGGTAGTACCGCAGGACCGCCCCTGGCGGATGGGTCGGCAGCATGGCCGCAAACAGCCGGGTGTCGCCGGCGACGTCGGGCAGGTTCACGTCGGTCATCGCCACGGGCACAAACGGGGCAAAGGGCCCCGCGGCCACGTAGACCTGGACGCCGGAGAGGGCCGCCTTTGTGCTCACTGTGGCAGTCACGGTAAGGGTCTGTCCGTCGTCAGAGGTCTGTGCCTCTGCCGCGACGGCCAGGATCTCGGGCGCGGAGTCGATCGATTGCTGGAGTTCCTGCTGCACGGTCAGGGCCGCGACAAAGGCGCCTCGCGTGACGACCGGCGTCTGGGTCAGCAGATAGGACCGGCGACCCTTGGCGAAGGCCTTGAGGGTCGTGACGCCGCTCGTGAAGGCCGCGTAGGTGGTCATCTTCTTCGGGTCGTTCTTGACCTCCTGGTCGATCAGGGCCTGATAGGCATCGAGCTTCCTGGCAAAGTAGTCCTCGGTCAGGTAGAGATCCAGGATCGTCCGGACGTGGGCGAGGAATCGCTGCCTGTATTGAGGGACGTTGCCCACGAGCCGGTACATGACGGGCGCCGCTGCGTCGTCGGCCCTGTAGAACAGGGACCAGGTAGTGGTATTCATGGACTCGTTGCCGTCGTACTGGATCAAGTGGATCTGGCCCGTCTCAGGCTCGTAGTAGAGGCAGTAATCGCTGCCCCGCTTGTTGACGTAGCCGTCATCATCATCAAACAGGATCTCGAATGCGCACAACCACAGGGCGTCATCCACGTTCAGCACGCTGTCGATGACGTTGGGTAGTTGCGACGGGGAGGTGTTGTTGAGGACGTTGCAGGTGTTGATCAGGCTGACCCAGGGATCGGCCTGGTCGCTGTGCTTGAGCTCGTAGACCGCGGAATAGGAAGAACTGGCCGTGCCCAGCCAGGTCAGGGCCGCCTTGCCCGCGGTCACGCCTCCGCCTGCCATCTCGTTGACCCCCACGGCGGTCAGGGCCTCCACCCCCCGTGTCACAGGCGGGGTACCGCCCCCGCCAGGCGTGGTACCCCCACCCCCCGGGGTCGTCCCCCCTCCCATGGTGCCCATGCCGTCGCCTCGCCAGCGAGTCCCTGCATTGCTCGGGAACCAATCCCTGATGAACTGACTGTTGAGCTGCTGGACGTTGGCGTAGATGCCCCAGTTCTGACCGTTGATCTCCAGACGAACGAAATTGGCCTTTGCGCTGGGGACGTGCTGGCGGCAGGTGTTCGTGTAGAACACCTCCCGCATGAAGGTGGCGTCTGAGCTGCAGTTGAGCAGGTTGAGCGAGTCATAGCCCATCAGGTCCTGCCCCGCGACCGTGTGGTCCACGTCGATGTTGAAGGACTTCTTCTGAGAAGACCCCGTCATCTGATAGGAGGTGTTGCCCCGAAACCGAACACCCACGCCTGGGTACACCGAGCCATCGACCGTTAGGGTGGCTGGGAGGTTCGTCTTGGAGGCGTAGTTGTTGGTCAGCAAGGTCCAGTAGTTGGCCTGTGAGAAGGTCAGCTTGAAGGTCCGCAGCACCCCCTCGTCGTACAACTCCTGGCCTGGGCAGAATCGTCCGCACGACGTCACGAGAATCCACCCTGCGATGATCCTGGCACTCCTCACCATGCACCTCCCGGCGAAGCCCGTTCCTTCCCAGTACAGACTACAGCATTACAGACATTATACATTGAAGCAGGGTGAACCTTAAGACAACATGAAGAATCCGGCCGCAGAGGCTGTCTGCATGGGCAGACCCTGGTGAGTCCGGGGATCGGCTATGGCTGAAGGTCGGCCATCGTGGCCCGGATCGCGTCAAGGGCCCGCTCGACCTCTGCGGGCTCGATACCGTGATGCGTGACCAGCCGGCACCTGCGGCTGCCCAGGGCGAGGATCTTCACGGCCCTGCGACCCAGGCCTGCGACCAGCGCCTGGGGAGTCACGGAGGGATCGGTCACCTCGAAGAAGACGATGTTGGTGTCCACGGTCGCAGGATCTATGGACAGGCCCGCTGTCTTGGCGATGCCCTCCGCCAGTCTGCGGGCATGGACGTGGTCTTCCAGGAGGCGATCGACCATCTGCTCGAGGGCCACGATGCCGGCTGCAGCGATGACGCCGCACTGTCGCATGCCGCCGCCCACGACCTTGCGAATCCTGCGTGCCTGGCTGATGAAGTCCGTGGGCCCGCAGACCAGCGATCCTACCGGAGCACAGAGCCCCTTGGACAGACAGAAGCTCACGGAGTCGAGCGGCCGGGTCAATTCCTCCACGTTCACGCCGAGGGCCATTGCAGCATTGAACACCCGTGCCCCGTCCATGTGGACCTTGAGACCCCGCCTGTGGGCGAGATCGACCACCTCCGCCACGTATCCGGGGCTCAGGACGCGGCCGCCGCACTGGTTGTGCGTGTTCTCGAGGCAGACCAGCCGCGACCTGGGGAAGTGGACATTGTCGGACCGGATGGCGGATTCGATGTCTTCCAGCCTGAGCGTCCCATCGGGCTGGTTTGCGACGGGGTGCGGATGGACTCCGCCCAGGGCCGCGATGCCGCCTGCTTCATAGATGAACGTGTGGCATTGGTCGCCCAGGATCGCCTCATCGCCCCGGCCGCAATGCGTCAGCACACTGACCAGGTTGGCCATGGTGCCGCTGGGGACCAGCATCGCTGCCTCATGCCCCACGCGATCGGCAGCCTTCCGCTCCAGCCGGATCGTGGTCGGGTCCTCGCCGAATACGTCGTCACCCAGCTCTGCCTCTGCCATGGCCTTGCGCATGGCCGGGGTCGGCAGTGTCACGGTATCGCTTCTTAGATCAATCGTCGTCATACGGCACAAATCAGAATTCAGGAGTCAGAAGTCAGAAGACAGGATAAGGATAGACAGAGCGGCCTCCCAATGCAATATCCCCCTCAATCGTGCCTCAGGGCAACGACGGGGTCCTCGGCCATGGCGTGGAGACCCTGGGAAGCACCTCGGTGATCTGCTCGGACAGGACCGGCACACTGACCCAGGACGAGATGACGGCACGCCGGGTCCTGGCAGCATGCGGGTGGCATCCCACCTTCAGTGGAGGATGCGGCAACGGGTGGCCTAGAGACCTCCGGAATTCCCGTGACAACGGCGGACATCCTCTGTAGACTATCTGAAAAGTTAGCCCCCCCTAACTCTGGCGGGGGCGTATGAGGAGTCGTGTCTGTGGGTACGACCGGGGACATCCTGCTGAGCGCTTCTATCGAGGACTATCTCGAGGCCATCGTCAACCTGTCCGACGACGGGGCGGGTACGGTTCGGAGTACGGACATCGCTTCCCTCCTGGGGGTATCCAAGGCCTCCGTCACCGGCGCCCTGCGCGTCCTGAAGAAGAAGGGCCTGGCCTTGTATGAGCCCTATGGGGCCGTGACCCTTACCCGGCTGGGGCGACGCCTGGGCAAAGAGGTTGTGGAGAGGCACCGCGTCCTGACCTCGTTCTTCGAGACGGTCCTCGGAGTGGACTCGCAGCACGCCCAGCAGACGGCCTGCAAGGTGGAGCACGTGGTCCATCCGAAGATCATTGTCCAGTTGACGAGGTTCGTGGAGTTTGTCGGGCACAGCCGCCAGCGTGGGGTGGATGTGGTCGGTGAATTCCGGCGGTTCTGCGGCACCCCTGCCAAAGGCCGGATCCAGCTTCAGAAAGCGGAGATATGATCGCACAGAATACGCCGAAAGGCCGGACCCTGGCCACGGTCAAACCCGGCCAGACCGTACGATTGGTCCGAATCCACGCAGGTCAAGGACTGGTGGCCAGACTGGCGGCGATGGGGATGCTGCCCCGCGTGGAGATCACCGTGGTCCGCAACAGCCACCCCGGTCCATGTGTGGTCAGCGTGCGGGACTCCAGGGTGGCCCTGGGGAGGGGCATGGCCGACAAGATCGAGGTCTCCTGAGCCGGACATGGAACGTCACGCCCGTCCAATGACAGTGGCCCTTGTCGGGAATCCCAACTCCGGCAAGACCACGCTCTTCAATCTCCTAACAGGGTCCCGCCAGCACGTGGCCAACTATCCCGGGGTCACGGTCGAGAAGAAGGAGGGCCTCTGCGACCATGGAGACAGCCGGATCACCTTTGTGGACCTGCCCGGGACCTACAGCCTGACCGCCTACTCGCAGGAGGAGGCGGTGACGCGAGACTTCATCCTGCACGAGCATCCCGACGTGGTGGTGGACGTGATCGATGCCTCGAACGTGGAGCGACACCTGTACCTGACCACCCACCTGATGGAGATGGGGGTCCCCCTGGTCCTGGCCTTCAACATGGCCGACGTGGCAGAGGCCAAGGGTTTGGTGTTCGATCTCGAGTCCCTGTCGGTCCTCCTGGGCTCGCCGATCGTGCGGACCGTGGGTAGCACCGGAGAGGGCAAGGGGGAACTGCTCGACACGATCGTCCAAACGGCCGGATCCGGCCGCTTGCCTGCGGTGCGTCCCCAGGTTCACTACGGTCAGGAGATCGAACAGGAACTGGCGATCCTGGAGAAGGCCCTTTCCGAGAAGGGACGTTTGGAGGATAGGCCCGACGGAACCCGTTGGATCGCCGTGAAGCTCCTGGAACAGGACCCCCAGGTGATGTCACAGGTCCTGGACGCAGGACTGGGGCCGGTGCTGGAGGCGAGTCTGGCCAGGCTCCGCGCCTTCTTCCATGAGGAGCCGAGCCTCGTGTTGGCGGACCGCAGATATGGGTTCATCTCAGGGGCGTGCCAGGAGACGATCCAGAACACCGCCGAACTCCGCCACGACGTCAGCGACCTGATCGACTCGATCGCGACGCACCGGCTCCTGGGCCTGCCGATCTTCCTAGGCCTCATGTATGGGGTCTTCTGGCTGACCTTCGGCCTGGGCCGGTATCCCATGGCCTGGCTGGAGGGGCTCTTCCGGTGGACCGGCCGCATGATCGCAGCGTCGTGGCCGTCAGGCAGTGCGGCCTGGGCCGAGTCCCTATTGGTCGACGGGGTGATCAGCGGGGTGGGCGGGGTGGTGGTGTTCCTGCCGACCATCCTCCTGCTGTTTCTGGCAATCGCCGTCCTGGAGGACTCCGGGTACATGGCCCGTGCGGCCTTCGTCATGGACCACCTGATGCACAAGATCGGCCTGCACGGCAAGAGCTTCATCCCCATGCTTCTGGGTTTTGGATGTTCCGTGCCTGCGATCATGGCCACCCGAATCCTGGAGGACCGCCGCAATCGCCTGACCACCCTCATGGTCATCCCCCTGATGAGCTGCGGGGCCCGGTTAACCATCTACATGCTCATCATCCCTGCATTCTTTCCCCAGACGTGGCAGGGACCGATGCTCTGGCTGATCTACCTGATCGGGATCATCCTGGCCGTGGTCTGTGCCAAGTTCCTGAGGTTGACGGTCTTCAAGGGAGAGACCACCCCCTTCGTCATGGAGCTACCCCCGTATCGTGCCCCCACTCTGAAGTCGATCCTGATCCACACGCAACAGCGGGGCGGGCAGTACCTCAAGAAGGCGGGCACGGTCATCCTGGGGATCTCGATCCTGCTCTGGGCCCTGGCCAGCTTTCCCAGGCCGTCGGCCCAGTCGCTGGTCGGCCTCAGCGAGGCCCAGGTCCGGCAGCATCAATTGGAGTACTCCACGATCGGGCGCCTCGGCCGTTGGATAGAGCCGGCAATCCGGCCCTTGGGCTTCGACTGGAGGATCGGCACCGCCCTGATTGGCGCGACCGCGGCCAAGGAGGTCTTTGTCACGCAGTTGGCCGTGGTCCATACGGTTGGGACGAGCGACCCTTCGGTCTCCCTCAGACAACACCTCCAGCACGACTATACACCCCTGACCGGATTCTGCATCCTGCTCTTCTGCCTCGTGGCCACGCCCTGTATCGGGACCGTGGCGGTCACCCGCCTGGAGGCCGGAGGCTGGCGATGGGCGGCCTTTCAGTGCGTAGGCCTGACCGCGCTGGCGTACGTCCTGACGCTGGTGGTCTGCCAGGTCGGCAGGCTGGTGCAAGCTGCATAGCCCCCCTCTCTTCTTCTTCAGAATCCACAGGAAAGACATACCAAACAGGGCCGCCCGGTTGTTGTATAGGCGACAATCGGTTGTCTTGGAACAAGAACAAGGAGCTGACCCATGCTGGATGACAAACTCTTGATATGGCAGTTTAACCGGGGCCGCACAGAGGCCCTGCACAGGATCTATGAGAAGTACAAACACGATCTGGTGACCCTGGCAGCCTCGCTTGCTGACCGATCTGGCCCTTGCGGAAGACGTGGTACACGATGTGTTCATCGGGTTCATCCGGTCTTCGGGCAAGTTCCAGCTCACCGGCAGCCTCAAGGGCTATCTGGCAACCTGTGTGGCCAATGCAGCCCGCAACTGCAACAAGGCCGAGCGGCGTCGCAGGCATGGGACCCTGGATGACCTGGATCCAGCCTGTAGCGGGACCCACAATCCAGCATCGCAGGTCGTGCTGGATGAGGACTTCAGACGCCTTTCAAGGGCCCTGGATCAACTGCCGTACGAACAGAGGGAGGTCCTGGTCCTGCGGACCCATGGAGGCATGACCTTCGCCGCCATCGCAGCCCAGCAGAATGTATCGATCTACACCGCGCAGGGCCGCTACCGGTACGCCCTGGACAAGATGCGGTCCCTGATGGCCCAGACGCGAACCCGGACCGTGAGGCTGTACCCCGAGGTTTCCGCTTAGATCGCCGGGAGGTGAACCATGAGACCTGATAAGAACATCGTCAACGCCATGAAATCCGTAAGAGTCAACGCCAGTGCCCAGCTCGACGACCGCGTTCACAGCGGGATAGACAAGGCCCTGGCCGGATCGCGACACACACTCAAGGTTCCTATGGAACCGAATCCAAGGAGAATCTTTATGAAGAGTCCCATTGCCAAACTCGCCATCGCCGCCGTGGCTGTGATCGCCGCCATGGTCGTTGTCCCGCAGATGCTGGGCAGCAAAGTCGCAATTGCCGACGTCATCAAACCCCTTCTTCTCGCCCGCACGATAGCCTACGACTTCATCCTCGGCAACAACGCCGATAGTCCCGTGATCCACGACATCGTCGTCGGGAACCGCGTCCGCCGCACGATGTCCAACCTGCCCCTGGTCATGATCCTCGACCTGGACAGCGGCAAGATGATGACGCTGGAACCCGAGGGCAAGACCGCCCTCATCGTGGACATTGCGGGACAGACCACACAGGGCACCGAGAACATCCTGAAACTGGTCCGGGACATCGTGCAGCGGATCGCCGATCACCCTCAGGAGGTGCAGGACCTGGGCGAGCGAAGGATCGACGGGCGCAACACGGTCGGTTTTCAGATCCAGAATCCAACGGAGAGGCTTCAGATCTGGGCTGATCTGAAGACCGCCACGCCGGTCCGCATAGAGCTGTACGGCAGTCAGTCCGTCTTGACCCTCAAGAACGTCGAATTCGACGTCCCAGTGGAGGAGTCCATGGTCAGTATGGATGTCCCGGCCGGGTACACCGTCAAAGAGAGCAACATGAAGATGGGCGATTTCACGGAAGAAGACCTCATCGTCGGCCTCCGCGTTTGGGCCCAGATCGTCAACGACGGCATCTTCCCGGACACGGTCAGCGCCGCCGCGTGCATGGAGCAAATGCCCAAACTGGTGGAGAAGATGGGGCGATTGAACCTGCCGGAGGACGAGGGAACGAAGCTCGGCATGGGCTACGGCAAGTTGTCGGGCTTCCTCATGGTGCTCGACCACCAGGGCGAGTGGCACTATGGCGGCAAGGGCGTGACCCTCGGCGAGGCAAAGACAGCGGTCTTCTGGTACCGCAGGGGCGAGGCCAAGACCTACCGCGTAATCTACGGCGACCTGCACGTGGAGGACGTGGAACTGGAACGGATGCCGAAATAAGGCATCGCGGCACAAATGGGAGCAGTCCAGGGGGCGTTCGTCTGGGTGTCGAACGCCCCCTGTCTCTTGGGGGTCGTGCAACCGTGACCCTGGCTTGTGACGGACCTCATCCTTCGCTATGATATCGGGGTCCTGGAGACAGACCGGTCGATGATGCAGGTCAGATCAGGCTCTTGGCGTATCGTTAGATGGAAGCAGGCATGGGTCTGGACAACGCGTTGAGTGATCACACGGCTGGGGCTGACCATCCATGATGACGGCATTCCTGGTGGCCGTGCTGGCCGTGGTCCTGGCCGAGATGGGAGATAAGACCCAACTGCTGGCCATGGCCTTTGCCAGCCGGTTCCGTTGGCAGACCGTGCTCTGGGCGGTTCTCGTCGCCACACTGGCCAACCACTTGATGGCGGTCGCAGTCGGCAATGTCGTCACCCAATTCATCCCGATTGCGTGGATCAAGCTGGCTGCGGGCGCGTCCTTTGTGGCCTTCGCGCTCTGGACCATCCGGGGCGATCACCTTGAGGGCGAGGAACGCAGACAGGGGCGAAGCCCCTTCTGGACCGTGGCCGTGGCGTTCTTCCTGGCTGAGATGGGCGACAAGACCCAGTTGATGACGATCGCCCTTGCAGCAGAACAGGCGGTCAAGGTGGGCGGCACAGGCTGGATCGCCTGGTGCCAGGAGACTATTCCGGTCTGGATGGGGACAACCTGCGGCATGCTCATCGCCGACTCGATCGGCATCGTCGTGGGCATCGTCCTCCACAAGCACATCCCTGAGAGGCTGGTCAAGTGGGTCGCCGCCTGCTGCTTTGCGGGCTTCGGACTGCTCGGGCTGCACGATGCATGTGATGAGCTGGTGCCTCAGGGCTGCACCACCCATCATCTCATACTGATCGCGGCTGTGCCCCTGACGATCGCAGCCATGTGGCTGGTGGTCCGGCTCACGCGGGGTGATCGTGGAACGAGATCGGGTCCTCGATAGGCTCCAGGTGCGTGGAGACTGTGACCTCTGAGATCGCCTGGCGGATATCGGCCTCGATCTGCTCGACCAGGTGATGACTGTCGTGTACAGTCCACGCGCCGGGTACCAGGACGTGCAGCTCCACGAAGCGAAGGGCTGCAGCGGTGCGGGTCCGGACCTCGTGGAACTGCACCCCCTGCTTGCGATAGGTGTCCAGTATCCGCTCCAGGGCCTGCTGCTCGTTGGCGGGCAAGGCCGCGTCCATCAGGCCGGAGACGGACCTCTGGATCAACCGGAAGGCAGTCCAGAGGATATTGATCGAGACCGCGATGGCGATGAGTGGATCGAGGCGAAGCCAGCCAGTGACAGCCACGCCGGCCACGCCTACGATGACGGCGACAGAGGTCCATACGTCGGTCATCAGGTGCCGGCCGTCCGCCTCCAGGGTGATGGAGTTGTATCTCCGGCCTGCAGACAAGAGGACCCGGGCGACCACGAAGTTGATCACCGAGGCCACCACCGTGACGACCAGGCCCGAGCCCGTCTGTTCAAGGGGCTTGGGGCTGACCAGGCGGCCGACCGCAGTGGCAGAGATCGCCACAGCCGCCAGGATGATCAGGATCGCCTCTGCGCCGCTGGCAAAGTACTCGGCCTTGCTGTGTCCGTACCTGTGTTCCTGATCCGCAGGCCGGGCCGCCACGGTCAGCATGGCCAGCGCGATGGCTGCGCCCGCCAGGTTGACCAGCGATTCCACCGCATCGGACAGAAGGCCTACAGAGCCGGTCAGCCAGTAGGCCAGGGCCTTGAGGCCTATGGTGGCGACCGCCGCTCCCATGGAGAGGTACGCAAATCGTGTCAGTGCAGAACGATGCATCGCTCCGCAGGGTACGCGACATTCGACAGGCTGTCAACCCGTCTCCAATAGGGCCACCCTGTCACGACAATTCGGTTGAACCCCCGAGGTCTCTGCTCTATACTTACGTTCCAAACGATAGTTTGAAACTGTTGTTTCATCTCGCAATGGATCTGTCTGAAGGACGATCGATGACTGCAGGTCATGGGCCAAGGGACGATACGCGAGAGCGGCTGCTGGACGCTGCGGAGAAGCTGTTCTGCCAGAAGGGCTTTGAGGCAACCAACGTACGAGACTTGACGACCCTGGCTGGATGCAACGTCGCTGCCGTCAACTACTACTTCGGCGACAAGAAGCGGCTCTATGCCGAGATGTTCCGCAGGCAGGTGCAGAGCCTGGTTGCCAAGGACTTCCAGGCCCTTGAAGAGGTCATGGCACGGCCGTCACCCTGCCTGGAGGACCTGCTGCGGAGGGTCATCTCGCCCCCTCTGGAGGCGGCATTCAGGGGCGAGGCCCCGGCCGCCACGATCCAACTGATGGTTCGGGAGGTCCTGAACCGGCATGTGGACGCAGAGGCCATGACCAAGGACCTCCGCGAGCTCTATCTGCCTCGTATGTCAGAGGCCCTGCGTCGCCTGGTGCCCGGTCTGGGCCAAGCTCATTCCGAACTGGCGGTGTTCTCTCTGGACGCAATGACCATGCACCCCCTGCTGTTCATGCCCTACTATGTGGCCTGGGTCGAGGGCCTCGACCTGGATGCACTGATCGACCATACTGTCCGGTTCACGGCCTCGGCCATCCGTGCGATGGCCAAAGGAAACCCTGAATGCTGAATGATGGACGCCGAGTTGGCAACATGAGTGACAAGCGACGTGCCGGGCTGGCAGTCCTGGCCTCCTGTATCTTGGTCTGTACCGGCTGCATGGTAGGTCCCAAGTACAAGCGCCCCAAAACCGCGGCTGATCCGAATGAGCACTATCAATGGCTGCCGTCAGGCTGGTCCGAGGCCAATGAGGCCAGTGAGCCCAACGGCCCCTGCCGATGGTGGGAGCTGTTCAATGATCCTGTCACCAATGACCTGGTGTCCCGGGCCTTGACCCACAACACGGACCTCAAGGCCGCAGCAGCCGGGGTCCAACGGTCTCAGGCCCTGCTCGAGCAGGCCCATGGCATACGGCTGCCGGACGTAGGCTACGCTGCCGGCCGTGAACAGAGCCAGATGTCCTTTGTGCTGCCCAACATCTCGACGCCCATGGGCAGCTTTGGGGGCAGGCTCACGTCGCGCTCGACCACCTACTCCCAGCAGCTCTCGATCAGCTACATTGTGGACCTGTTCGGGCGCTTCAGACGTGCCGAACGGGCGGCGGCGAGGGATCTGCTGGCCACGCAGGCAGACGCCGAGGCCCTGGTCCACGCGATTGTCGCCCAGGTCGTGCAGACCCGCGTGCAGATCGCGACGCAGCAACAGTTGCTGCACATTGCGGACGCCACCATCGCCAGTTGGCAGCGATCTCTGGAGGTCACCGAGCAACGATACCAGGGAGGTCTGGTCAGTCCGTTGGACGTGAAGCTGATCAGGCAGAATCTCGAGGGAGCCAAGGCCCAGAGGATCGCGATAGAGCAGACCCTGGCCCTTACGAACAATGCCCTGTCCGTCTTGTGCGGCCGCAGGCCCGGACGCTCCCAGGCCCTTGCCGAGAACCTGCCTGCCACCCCGGCCCTGGCCCCGATTCCCACCGCCCTGCCCGCGACGCTCCTGGATCGCAGGCCGGACGTGCAGGCTGCGGAGCTTCGCCTGGCTGCCGCGACCGAGCGCGTAGGGGTCAGTATCGCCCAGATGTACCCGGATCTGACCCTGACCGGATCGGCCGGTATCATGTCTGACAAGTTCAAGGACATGACCAACAGCGACTTCGGTACCTACTCGCTGGCCATGGGCCTGGCTGCCCCGATCTTCAAGGGCGGCCAGCTCAGGGCAGGCGTGAGGGCGGCCAAGGCGACTGCAGAAGAGGCGGCCCAGGTCTATGCAGGGGTGGTCCTGAAGGCCTTTCGCGAGGTCGAAGACGCGCTGGTGAAGCACCAGATGCTGACCGCCGAGATCGAGCAGATTGAGCGCCGCCTCCAATTGGCGCAGGAGTCGGAGCGAATGGCCCAGGAACGGTACAAGCGCGGGGCAGAGCCCATCCTCGTGGTGCTGGAGACCCAGCGTGTCCTTCGCATGACGGAGAACGACCTGGCCGTGGCCCAGGGGCAATTGTGGCAGGCACGGATTGAGCTGCACCTGGCGCTAGGAGGGGACTGGGGAATCAGAGGAAGAGAAGCCAGAAGCCAAAATTAGGACTTCAGAGGACAAGAATAAGAAGGGTAGCCAATCCAATGGGTGAGCCAAGAACTCAGAACAAGCAGCGCAAGGGATGGATCGGGCGTTACGCGATCAAGATCGCGATTGGCCTGGCGGCCGTTGCCGGGATCGCCGCGGTCGGCGCCATGCCAGCCAAGAAGCGGGACGCCCAGCCTCAAGAGGCCCCGCCCGTGAACGTAGTGGTGCAGGTGGTGACCGCAGAACCGAACCTGGCGGACGCGTTCGACCTGCCTGCCGTGGTGGAGCCCAACCGCGTTGTGAGGGTCTCCGCGGAGGTCGCCGGCCGGATCGTACAGATCGGGCCAGGCGAAGGCAGCAGCGTCAAGGCCGGCGGACTCCTGATCCGGCTGGATGACGACCTGGTCAAGCCTCAGTACGTGACCGCCCAGGCTCAGGCCAAGCGGGACCAGATCGAGTATGAGCGGATGGCCGATCTGGTCAGCAAGGACGCCACCTCCAAGAAGGACCTGGATGACGCCACGACCCGTCTGGCCGTCAGCAAGGCCAGCCTCGATGAGATCCGGGCCAGGCTGGATCGCGCGAGGATCGTGGCCCCCACCTCGGGCGTCTTGAACGATCTGCTCGTGGAGGAAGGGGAATACGTGCAGCCCGGTACGGCCGTGGCGGAGATCGTAGACACGGAGACCGTCAAGGTGGTCGTGGATGTCCCTGAGCGGGACATCGCCTTCTTTGCCAAGGGCCACACGGTCCAGGTCCTGGTGGACGTCAAGGGTCGGGAGCAGTCCCTGGAGGGCCGGATCTCGTTCATCAGCGAGCTGGCAGACAGCCGAACCCGGGGGACCCGCGTGGAGATCCGGCTGGCCAATACCGAGGGACTCCTGCGGAGCGGCCAGATCGTGAAGGCCCACCTGACCCGCCAGGTCCTCAAGGACGCGATCCTGATCCCGCTCCTGGCCGTGATCCCCATGGAGGACCACAAGGCCGTATACGTGGTGGACCCCAACGAAGCGGCCCGAAGGGTGAAGGTCGGCCTGGGCCTGCTCAAGGGCGACCGCATCCGGGTGACCAATGGTCTTAAGGCCGGCGACCGGTTGATCGTGGCGGGCCACCGCTTCGTGGCCCCGGGACAGAAGGTCAACGTCGTGACAGAGGAGACGAAGTAAGGCCATGCTGATCACCGATTACGCCATACGCAACCGGACCACCGTGGCCGTGGCAGGCCTGCTGGTGGTGATCCTGGGCGTGTACTGTTATAGGACCCTGCCCAGGGAGTCCTTCCCGGACATCCCCATCCCGCACGTCCTGGTCTCCACGCACTACGAGGGGGTCTCGCCCCAGGACATGGAGACCTCGGTCACCCTGAAAATCGAGAAGGAGCTCAACGGCATACGGGGGGTCAAGACCATCCGCTCCAGCAGCTCCGAGGGCGAGTCCATGATCGACGTGGAGTTCACCCCGGACGTCCCCACGGAGGTGGCCCTGCAGCGGGTCCGGGACAAGGTGGACAAGGCCAAGGGCGAAATGCCCGAGGCCGCGGACGAGCCGGTGATCTCGGAGGTCAGCTTCGCCGAGTTCCCCATCCTGTACGTGAGCATCTCCGGAGACATCTCGCCGGTCCAGCTCAAGGTGATCGCCGACCGCCTGGAGGACGCCATCGAGGCCGTCCCAGGCATCCTCAGGGTCGACGTCCTGGGCGTCCTGGAGCGGGAGATCCGCCTGGAGTTCGACCCGGACCGGGTCGCCGCGTACAACCTCATGATCCCGGAGATCCTGGCCCTGATCCCCTCCGAGAACGTCAACATCTCCGCGGGCGGCCTGGAGACCGAGGGCACCAAGTTCAACGTCCGGGTACCCGCCGAGTTCGTGTCCCCCGACGAGGTGGACCACCTCCTGCTGACCGTGCGAGACGGCGCCCCATCTACCTGGCGGACGTGGCCCGAGTCAGCGACTCCTTCAAGGACCGAACCACCCTGTCCCGCCTCAACGGCGAGCAGAATGTCACCCTGAGCATCACCAAGCGGGCCGGGGCCAATGTCGTTCAGGTGGCGGACACCATCAAGGTCATCCTGGACAAGGCCCGAGAGCAGCTCCCCGGGGCCGTCAAACTCGATATCACCTTCGACATGTCCAAGTACACCCGGTCCATGGTGGTGGACCTGGAGAACAACATGGCCTCGGGCCTGGTCCTGGTCGTGGGGGTCCTGGTCCTGTTCCTGGGCTGGCGGGCCAGCATGATCGTGTCCCTGATCATCCCTTTGAGCATGTTGGCCAGCTTCTTTGTCCTGACCATGCTGGGCTACACCCTGAACATGATCGTCCTGTTCAGCCTGATCCTGGGCGTGGGCATGATCGTGGATAGCGCGATCGTGATCGTGGAGAACATCTACCGCCACATGGAGTTGGGCAAGTCCAGACTCGAAGCCGCCATCGTCGGAACCCGCGAGGTGGCCTGGCCGGTCACGGCCTCCACGGCCACGAACATCGCCTCCTTCATCCCCCTGATGTTCTGGCCCGGGATCATGGGCGACTTCATGAAGTATCTGCCCATCACCGTGACGATCGTGCTGGGCAGCTCCCTCTTCGTGGCCCTGATCTTCAACCCCACCTTCTGCGCCTCTGCCGCCTCCGCCGCAGTGGTCCACAAGGACCGGGAGCACGGATTCGTCCTGGGCTACCGCCGCCTCCAACAGGCCGGCCTGGACCACCCGGGCATCACCCTGTTCCTGGCCTTCTGCCTCCTGATCGGCCTGACGATCCTGTACACCAAGATCGGCAAGGGCACGGAGTTCTTCCCCTCAGGCGACCCTGAGCGGGCCATGATCGGGGTCCGGTGTCCCCAGGGCACCAACATCCGGGAGACGGACCGGATCTGCCGCCAAATCGAGCAGCGTATCCAACCGTCCATGCCCTGGATCAAGCACGTCATCACCAACGTGGGCTCCGCAGGCAACGGCCTGGAGATCGGCGGCAGCGCGGGCGGGCCCCACCTGGCCAACATCACCCTGGTCTTCGAGGACTACGAGGTGCGAAAGCGGCCCTCCATGGAGGTCATCGCGGAGGTCCGCAAGGCCATCGTGGACCTCCCCGGCGCAGAGATCAAGGTCGAGCGGGAGAAGGACGGCCCGCCCACTGGCGCACCGGTCACCGTACGGGTCATCGGCGAGGACTTCAAGGAGCTAGAACGTCTCAGCGAGGAGGCCCACCGGATGATCGCCGGGGTCCCGAACCTCGTGAACCTCCGCTCGGACCTGGAGGCCACGCGGCCCGAGCTGGCCTTTGTGGTGAACCGCCGCAATGCCATGCTCCTGGGCGCGAACACCGCCACGGTCGGCAACTTCCTGAAGATGGCGGTGCTGGGCTGGAAGGTGGGGACGTACCGGCAGTTCAATGACGAATATGACATCACGGTCCGTCTGCCCCTGGCGAACCGGGCCCAGGCGGACGACCTGCTCCGCATGCAGATGCCCAACGCAGCGGGCCAGTCCGTGGCCCTCAGCTCCCTGGGCCAGTTCGAGTACCGCGGCGGATTCGGGACCATCAACCGGATCAACCAGAAGCGGGTCGTCACCCTCACGGCCGACACCGAGGGCCGCCTGAGCACCGAGGTCCTGGCCGACGTGCAGAAGGAGCTCCAGGCCCTGGCTCTGCCGGATGGATATGAGATCCAGTATGCCGGAGAGCAGGAAGAGCAGGAAGAGTCGCAACAGTTCCTGGGCAAGGCCTTTGCCGTGGTCCTGCTCCTGGTGACCCTGGTCCTGGTGACTGAGTTCAACAGCCTGGGCGTGACCGCGATCATCATGACCACGGTCGTGCTCTCCCTGATCGGCGCCCTCGTAGGCCTGTTGGTCTGGGACCTGCCGTTCGGAATCATCATGAGTGGCATCGGCGTGATCAGCCTGGCGGGCATCGTCGTCAACAACGGAATCGTGCTGCTGGACTACACCCGCCGGCTGCAAAGACGGGGCATGGATGTCGTCAGCGCCAGCGTTGAGGCGGGCGTGACCCGGCTGCGGCCGGTGCTGCTCAGCGCAGTGACCAACTTCATCGGCCTGACCCCCATGGCCATAGGCGTGTCGTTTGACTTCCATACGTTCACCTGGGCCACCAAGAGCGAGTCCAGCCAGTGGTGGAACAACATGGCCATAGTCATGATCTTTGGCCTGGCGTTCGGCACGATGCTGACCCTGGTGGTCGTGCCTTCGTTGTACGTGATGATGTATCGAATCACCACCCGCCTGGGATTCAAGGGCGTGGACGTGGAGTCGGCCGAGGCCTCCACGGTGACCTCCTGACGATCCCTGCCAGATCGCTGGGGGTGAGGACCTGTGTATGGACTGCACTCCAAGGATCGAGGCCGTTGAGAACGCGGAAGCTCTTGCGGCCAGGGCCCTGGAGCTCTTTGTGTCCGAGGCCCGCTCAGCCTGCCGCGCCAGGGGGAAGTTCCACGTGGCGATCTCGGGTGGACACACGCCCGAGCGGTTCTTCGAGCTCTTGGGCCGGTCGGGCGCCAGCCGGTCCCTGGCCTGGGACAAGATCCACGTCTTCTGGTCCGATGAGCGGTGTGTCCGGCCCGACCATCCGGACAGCAACTATGGGCTTGCGGCGCGGACGTTCCTCAAGGCCGTGTCCCTTCCTGAGGCGAATGTCCATCGTGTGATCACGGAGCTGGGGACTCCCTGCGATGCCGCACGGGACTATGAGCAGACCCTTCGCCGGACCTTCGCCCTCCAGGAGGGCCAGATCCCCTCGTTCGATGTGATCTTCCTGGGCATGGGGCCGGATGGACACACCGCCTCGCTCTTTCCCTATTGCTTTGCCGTGACAGACACCGAACACCTGGCCGGGACCGTGTCCAGGCCCCAGGGACCTTCCAGGGTGACGCTCCTGCCGCGGGTCCTGGGCGCAGCGCGGCGGACTGTGGTTCTGATCAGTGGTTCGGACAAGGGGGAGACCCTGAAGAAGGTCCTCACAGCCGAACCCGATCCCCTGCAGTACCCGATCCACGTCCTGTGGCCGGCCCTGGACCGTGTCCTGTGGCTGGTCGACCCCGAGGCCTTGAGCCTCTACAGCGGCCCGCGATAGCGCAGTCACTTCCGCATGGCCGCCGATACACCGGCGTGCAGATGCTTGTGGGCGGTCGACTTGTTCTTCAGGATGTACATGATGATGTCCGCACTGCTGATGATCCCCACGAGCCTGCGGCCATCCAACACAGGGACGCGGTGGAAGTCATTCTGGATCAGGCAGCGGCACACGCTCAACAGGCCGTCCGAGGGCATGAAGCTCACGACGTCCTGGGTCATCAGGTCCTCGACAATCCGGCCCGTCACGGCCTGATCGAAGAGCATCCTCAGGATGTCCTTCTCCGTAATGATGCCATCGAGATTCATGGAGTCATCCACCACCGGCAGCCCCGTGACGCGACGGGCGGCCAGGATGTCCGCAGCCTCGTACAGGGCGGTCTGCCTCTTGACGGTCAGGAGTCCGCACTGCATGAAGTCCTTGACCAGCGGGCCGTACGAGCTGGAGTCGGTGCTCTCGGCCAGAGAGAGGAGCCTGTACTTGGTGTGCCGGATCAGGTCCGCCCGGGTGATGATTCCCGCGAGGCGTCCCTCGTGCAGGATGGCCACCCTCCGGAAACCCTTGCTGACCAGGGTCCGGCCGATGTCGGCAAGTGGAGATTCGATGTCGAAGCTGACCACGTTGGGGGTCATGTACTGCTCGACCGTGCCGGTCAGAGACTCCCTCTCATAGAGCGATCGCAGCACGTCCTTTTCGGAAAGGATGCCGACCAGCCAACCGTCACGAACCACGGGAAGACCGCTGATCCGCTTGTCTGTGAGGATGCCGATCGCCTTGTAGACCGAGTCCTGGGCATCTACAGTCACCACGCCGCATTGCATCACGTCCCTGGCGCGCAGGGTATCGTCTGGGCAGGTTGTGGCGATCTGAGAAGAGCTTGACCGCTCACCCTCACATCCATCGGTGCTGAAAGGTCCCATAGTGGTCCTCAAACTGCGTTCCGCGACGCGACGTTCAGTCCTCGGGACAGCCCCTGGACAGGCCACATCATGTCCTCCTATCGGCACACCACGGGGATGACTTCACGCAATGGCCAGCATGGCCGTTCGGTGGGTCCGGGTCACTATCGCTGGCTTGTGAGAGATGCGGGCTAGCCGGATGTACACAGACCGCCAAACCGGCGGTCCCGACCGGCATAGGCCACCAGGGCCTGCTCCAGGGCCTGCTCCTCGAAATCCGGCCACAACAGAGGGGTGACGTAGAACTCGCAATAGCAGATCTGCCAGAGCAGGAAATTGCTGACCCGCAACTCGCTGGCGGTCCGGATCAGCAGGTCGGGGTCGGGCAGCCCGGCGGTGTACAGGCTCTGGCTGATGCGGGCCTCATCGATATCCTCAGGCCGGAGCCTTCCTTGCTGGACGTCACGGGCCAAGGCCCGGATCGCATCGACGATCTCTGCGCGTGCGCCATAGTTGAGGGCCAGGGCCAGGGTCATGCCGGTGTTGCTGGCCGTCAGCGAGAGGGTGTGGTCCAGTTCCCGTTGCACGGGCTCAGGGAGATCCGCCTTGCGCCCCAGGTGGACCATCCGGACGTTCTCCCGCATCAGCATCGGACGCATGCTGACCAGGTACTCCTCATACAGGTGCATCAGGGCGACGACCTCGGTCATGGGTCGCCGCCAGTTCTCCACGCTGAAAGAGTAGAGCGTTAGGCATTCGATGCCCAGGTGGACGCAGTGGTTGGCGATTCGCTCTGCGGTCTTGGCTCCTTCGGCGTGCCCATCAGGCCGGGGCAGCCCCCTGCCGTTGGCCCAGCGGCCGTTACCGTCCATGATGATGGCGACGTGACGCGGCATCTGCCGCGGCTCCAGGCCCAGCCGCTTCGCCGTGGCGTGTCGCTTGGGATCAAAGTCGCTCAAAGACAAATCAACTCACTCCCGGAACAAGCCTCATCGAAAGATCGTCTGCGTCCTGCCTGCGCCCACGCCGATGATCTTCACGGGCGCCCCCGCGATCTCCTCGATGCAGCGGACGTACTGCTGGGCGGCCCGCGGCAACTGGTCGAATCGCGTCGCAGCCTGGACGTCCTGCTCCCAACCGGCCAGGGTCTCGTAGACCGGCTCCGCCCGGCTCAGCCGATCCAGGTTGGCTGGAAAGAAGGTCGTGACCTTGCCGTCGAGCCGGTAGGCCTTGCAGACCTTCAGCTCCTTGATCCCGGTCAGCGTGTCCAGATGCATCATGGCGATCTCATCCACGGCATTGATGGTGACCGAGTAGAGTGCAACCACCGCATCGAACCAGCCGCAACGCCTGGGCCGGCCTGTAGTCGTGCCGTATTCGTGACCCTTTTCGCGGATGTACTGACCGGTTTCATTGTTGAGCTCGGTCGGGAATGGACCGGACCCCACGCGCGTGGTGTAGGCCTTGCAGACGCCCACGCTTCGATCCAGGAGCTTGCCGGACACCCCGCAGCCCGCGGGCATGCCCAACAGGCTCGAGTTGGAGCTGGTGACAAAGGGAAAGGTCCCGTGGTCGATATCCAGCAATGACCCCTGGGCACCCTCGAAGAGCATGGACCTGCCCTTTCTGATCGATCGGTGCAGAAACTCGGTGGTATCCACCACAAAGGGCAGGAGCCTCGCGGCGTAGGCGCGGCACTTCTCGATCAGGACGTCTGCGCTGATCGGCTCTGAACCGTACACGGCGGTGAAGAGCTTGTTCTTGTAGTCCATGATGGTCTTCAGCCGGGCCGCGAGCCGGTCGAGATCCCGGAGGTCGCCCATGCGTATGGCATGGCTGCGTTGCGCCTTGTCCGCGTAGCACGGACCGATGCCTCGGCTGGTCGTTCCAATCTTGTTCTCGCCCAGTGCGGCCTCGCGAAGCTGGTCTTCCCGCTTGTGGTAGTCCAGGACCACGTGGGCGTTCTCGCTGATCCAGAGCCTGCCAGTCAGGTCTATCCCCCTGGCGGCCAAGCCATCGATCTCCTGGATGAGGACCTCGGGGTCAACCACCACGGCATTGGCGATCACGCAGTCCACACCCTGCCGGACCGCGCCACTCGGCAGCAGGTGCAGGGCAAACCTCGCGTTATCGATGACCACCGTGTGGCCGGCATTGGCCCCCCCTCCGTAACGAACGACGATCTCGCAGTCCTGGGCGAGGACGTCCACCACCTTGCCCTTGCCTTCATCGCCCCATTGCAGTCCCACGACACCGCACTTCATGCGCGAAAACCTCGAAAAGCCTAGTTGTCAACGATGTCCGACCTTCACTCTCGGCCCCAGTGCACAAGCAAAAACCAGGCTATCTTAGCCTCCGTATAGGGAAGGGTCAACCCTGGGCTGGCATATCTCGACACCTATTAACCCGCATTTCTCACATCATAGCCTCACTTCTGCCTCGAACGTCCAAAGCCTCGTGAGAAATCCGGGTTAACGGGCTCTTGGCCCGTCTGTTGCAGGGTGCGGCACTATTTTCTAGGCCGTTGGCGACAACGAAGTTAAGATACCACAATTATTTTCCTGTACAGGGAAATCGGGCGTTGCGCCTGCAGATGCCGGGACGTCTACCTAGTGATTATCAAGGACCATTGACTGCCTTGATGCCGAACTCAGACAAGCTGTTGGAGTTGCTGACTAGGTCTGGACCTAGTCTGCATGCCCTGCTCACGAAACTGACTCTGAGGGCGGACGTCGCTGAGGACCTTATGCAGGACCTGTTTATCAAACTGTCTGGCTCGAACTTGGACAAGGTGGACAACCTTGAAGCCTATGCCAAGACAGTGGCCATCAACCTGGCGTTTGACTGGCGACGAAAGAAGGGCCCAAGCGTATCCCTCGATGCAGAAGACACCCCCGAACCCGCCATTGAAGAGAAGAGTCCGCTGACTCGCCTCGTAGAGAACGAGGAGGTTCGCAAGATCTTCAATGCGATGGAACGGCTTAATAAGGTTCAACGCAAGGTATTTGTACTGCGCTATTTACAGCAGTACTCGTTTGAGCAGATCGCCGAGGAGACGGGCAAGACGCCCCACCACGTCAGGGCCTTGTGTTCCAGGGCCTTGACCAAGGTACGAGGGATATGTGCCAAGGCCGTGTTGAAATCCACGGCCGTGGGGGATGATGATGTCGAACAGTGAGGACAGGGACCTGCTGCGGCACCTGGAGATGATCGCCAGGGTCAAGCCCTCTGCGGAATCGACCCAGAGGGCTATGGAGCGGGTCCGTGCGCAGCTCCTCACCGGGTCGGCGAAAGAGGCGGCTCAGCCCGTGATCATCCGGCTGATGTCCAGGCCGGTGGTCAAGCTGGCCCTTGCCGCGTGCCTGCTGGTGGCCATGACGGCCACCGTCGTCCTGTATCGGGGCCGGGCCAACGGCTCGTCTCGCGTGGCCATCACCCATACCGCCAATCCTACCGCCCCTCATCTGCAGCCCATCGCTCCGGACCTCGATGCCCAATTCAAGCAGGTTGAGTTCCTGGCCGCCAACCGCGACATCGCGGGTCTGATGGGGGTCCTCGACCAGAGCCCCCTTGAGGTCAAGGTCGCTGCTGCCCAGGTCCTGGCCAAGATGGGAGACCCCCGTCCGGTCGAGACCCTGGCCAGGCTGGCCAAACTGTGGACCGGTGATCCGGCTGCCAACCCGTTCACAGAGAGCCTCGACAGGCTTCAGAAGACGTTGGCCGTAGCATCGACCACAACCCAGGGATCCGGCCAGACCAGCCCTGCCGGGTCCACGACGGGCCAGACCGCATCGCAGGTCGCGGTCCTGCCCGTGTTGAGCGGCCTGGTCACAGACGCTGAGACGGGCCATCCGGTCGAGGGCATCCTGCTTCAGATCTCCGGGCCTCAACGCCTTGAGGTCCTGACCGGATCGGACGGGACATACCGGCTGGAGGCCCTCGAGGAGGCAGGCGACTACCGGCTGCGGGTGGAGTCCAACCGCTACGTGGCCCTCAATCCGCAAGACCCCTGCGGTCTTCTGGCCCTGCGCCCGGATTCGCCTATCGTCAGGAACCTGCAACTGAAGCGAGGTTGTCAGATCAGTTTGGAGGCGGTGGATGAAGAAGGCCGGCCAATCAAGGACGTGCGGCTGGCAGCCAGTTGGTTGGGGTCGGATCAGAGTAACGACGTGGGCCAGCCCGCACTGACGAGCCAGGATGGAACGGCCGTGTTGGGAGCCCTGAACCCATCGGACGTCGCCTACCAGATAACGGCGATCTCCCGAGAGTATGCACCACAACGTATTGTAGCAACCTGTTCCGACCCCAACTTCATTGACCACCTGCAGATGACGCTCCGCAAGGGCACGACCGTCGTGGGGCACGCCCAGTACAGCGATGGCACACCCGCCCAAGGCCTTCAGATCTCCGCCATGCCGGACTGGTGGCACAGTCTGCACATGCCCCTGGCGTCCACGGTGGATAGCACCGGGACGTTTGCGTTGGAGCACATCGAACAAGGGAGCTTCAGTCTCCGTGCCAGCATCCCGCAGGACAATGGCCTGGCCTACTCCTTTGCGGTCTCGCAGGCACAACTGCCGCCGGCCGAAAATCAGCCTTTGGCGGTGACCATTCCCAGAGATCCACCCCAGAGCCTGGCATCCGTCAGCGGGAAGATCCATTGGTCGGATAGTCAGCGGCCCGCCTACGTGGACGTGACCGCCTATTGCCCGACGGGGACGATCACTCGCGCCCGGTTGCAGCCGAGCGTGGAGACCTTCACCTTGACGGGGCTCAAGTCCGGCATGTATACGCTGGTCTTTGAGGGCGCCAATGTCCGGGAGAAGGTGGTCGGGACAGTGGCTGCGCCCGGCTCCGACGTCCAGGTCGATCTTGAGTACGTCCCCATGCCCAGACTGCGGGGGATCGTCCTGAAAGCCGAGTCTGGGGAACCTGTCGACCACTTCAGAGTCGCCATGATGAAGACCCGCTCCTGGCCCGGCTTCATCTATTTGCCTGAGGTCCAGTGGCATCCGGTCAATGATGCCAATGGCGTCTTTGAGCTGCCGACCGAGGGCCCGGGCCTGTATCAGATCCAGGTCAGCGCAGAGGGATTTGTGCCCGCCCTTTTCGATCGCGTGAACACACAACAGCTCAGGCAGCTCGTGGTCGAGTTGTCGAGCGGCGGCCGGATCAAGGGACGCGTCGTCGATGCCAAGGGAGAGCCGGTCACAGGAGGCGCTGATTGTTCCGCTGGCCGGAGATTCCGGCGGCCGGCCCCTGGCCAATGGCCTGCTCGTCCGCGAGCAGACCAGCGTCCAGAGTCGCGATGGCGAGTTCACGCTCGAGCACATGCCGGCCGGCCTGCATGATCTGCGGATCACGCACCCCGAGTTCAGCGCCGCCACCCTGGAAGGAATCACGGTTCTGGAAGGCAAGATCACCCATGACGTCGTCGTCACCCTGCACAAGGGCGGAGCCGTGGAAGGGACCGTGTTCGACGCCCAGGGTCATCCCCAGGCCAACGTCACTCTGACCTTCCACGAAGGGGGCACGCCGTACAGTCCCAGCCAGGAAGATGCCGACCTGCTGGCGACGGCCGTGACTGACGAGCAGGGTCGCTACCACGTCGAGCGCCTGCCCCAGACCCTCTGCTTCGTGCGGCGGCGGAACCCAGAGGCCCACCTGGGCGTGGTTCAGCGGGCAGTCTGGCCCATCGAGGGCAAGACGATTCAGTTGGACCTGGGCGGAAGGCCGAACGTCATGGGCATCCTGGCCGTTGACGGGCAGCCCACCCCCTCCTGCCAGGTCCTGCTGGCAGACCCGGGCCCGCGCCAACTCCGGGCTGTTCCAGTGCCGGGCCACGACGGGATCCGATGGCGCCTTCGCCTTCAGCGGCGTCCCGGTCGGCCGGTATGCCATCTACTATCGAAGCTCGGTGGAATGGACCCAGTGGATCAAGGCCACGACCATCGACGTCGCAACCAACGACGTGGACCTCGGCATGCTTCCCAAGACCCTGGGCGCAGTGGCGGTAACCTTCACCGGGCCCGGAGCCTCGTCTGCCGCAGACTGGACTGTCCAACTGCAGGAGGGCGGTGTATTCTGGGGTCAGAAGATCGGCGAAGAGCCGGCGACGGAAGACCTCAATAATGAGCCTCGCCTGATCACGCGCGTGCTGGCCGGGTCCTACGTGTTGGTCGCCCGCAGCCCGGATGGCCATCGCCAGGTCAGCCAGGCCTTGGTTCTGGACCCGGGCCAGACCCGCAAGGACGTCAAGCTGGAGATCCCCGCAGGTACGGCCAGCGTGAGCGGCGCGATCTTGAACGAAATCGGCCCCTCTCTGCTCCTGTTCAGTCAGGATCAGACCCTGTCGGCAAAGATCGACGGAAGCCACGGGTACTACCACATCACGGATCTGCCGGCAGGGGACTACTTCGTGGGCAGCTTCTACCTCCTGGACAAGGCGCCCTGGCTCGCTTCCATCTGGCTGAGGGCGAGAACAAGATCCTCGACATCAGCACCTGGACATGGTCCGGTGCGAACCAGGGGTTACTGTCCGTCGAGGTCGCCACCTCCCTGGGCCAGCCGCAAAACAGCGCGACCGTCTGGTTGGAGGGTCCAACTGGACGCATCGAGCCCCTGATCAAGACCGACTGTGAAACCATACTGATCGCCCCTGCAGGCAAGTACACGCTGCACGTGTCGCAGAAGGGCTTTCAGTCCCAGCAAAAAGAGGTCACGATCCAGTCCAACGATCTGTTGGCCTTGGTGCCTTCTCGACCTGTGATCGAAGTGATCCTCGAACCCGAACTATCCCCCTCTAACGAACCTTGAATCCCGCAAGACCGTCACGGACGGGCGGTCTTGCGAGGGTTCGGGGACCCCGCCAAACACTAGACGCCGCTGGCCACAGGCTCGACCTCCGCCGAACAAGGGGCGTCGGGATCGTTCTTTCGCTGATGGTCCAGGAGATCCTCCACGGTCACCTGATCCACAGACATCCCCAGGTCAGCGGCCACGGACTCGACCCAGGCCACCAGGGCCTTGATGACGTCCGGATCTGACTCATAGCCCGACGAATCCACAAGGATCTTCAGGGCCTCCGACAGCGGAAGGAGCTCTCGGTAGGACCGCGGCGAGGTCAGGGCATCCAGGGTATCGGCCACAGAGAGGATTCTCGCACCCACAGGAATGGCCGTTCTGGACAGACCGTCCGGATAGCCGTGCCCGTTCCATCGCTCATGATGATGGCGGATGATGGCAATCTCGCGCTCCAGGAAGCTCATCACCTCCAGCACGCGGACGGCGATCAGCGGGTGTTGCTCGATGGTCTGCCGCTCCCGGGGGGTCAGCTTGCCGGCCTTGAAGAGGATCTCGTCTGGGATGCCGATCTTGCCGATGTCGTGGAGCATGGCCGCGCGCCGGATGAGGTCCACGTGTTTGGGACCGACGGCCATCAGTCTGGCGATGCCCGAGGCGAACAGGGTCACGTTGACCGAGTGGCGCTGGGCGTATGGATTCTTGGCTTCCAGGGTCTGAACCAGGCTCCAGATGCTCTGCATGAACATCTCCTCGGCCTTCTCCGACAGCCCTGCCACCCGCCGCTGGAGCTGCTTGACCTTGCCGATCTCAATGTCGTTGGGATTCAGCAGCTTGGTCATCGTCTTCTCCCAGAGCCGGGCGCAGTCTCGCCCCGCGCTCTTGGCCTCGTACAGGGCCAGGTCCGCGCGCCGCATCAGGTCTCCGGGTGAGGCGTCCCGGTCCAGGAGACATTCGGCAATCCCGCAACTGACGGTCAGGGGCATCCCCTGCGCCAGCTTGATGGTATGGACCTCCGTACGCAGCCGTTCCACGAGGATCAGGGCCTCCTCAGCCGCCGTTTGCGGCATGACGATGACGAATTCATCGCCGCCGTAGCGGACCAGCACGTCGGAGATCCGTTTTTGTTTCCTCATGCAGTCGGCCAGGCGCCTCAGGGCCTCGTCGCCGCTGCTGTGTCCGAGCACGTCATTGATGGTCTTGAAGTTGTCCAGGTCCAGGATCGCCAGGGAGAACGGGGCCTGGTAGCGCTGGGCCCGTTCGTACTCGATCTGAAGGTTGTCCTCGAGCATCTTCCTGGAGCCCACGCCCGTAAGGGCATCCGTCAGCGAGGTCAACCGGGCGTGCTGATAGAGACTGGCATTGGTCAGGTGCGACGTCAGGATCTCCCGGGCCAGCTTGGCCTTGTAGGAGACCAGTTCTCCGTTGGCTGTGCCGGCCTCCAGGCCACACATGCAGAGATACCCGTTGAGCACGCCGCCCGAAGAGCCCTTCTCGCCCCGGTCCTGGCCGACCTGGATGGGGATGATCAGACGAGGGCCGGCCGCGCCCAGTTCCTCGCATTCGCAGGGGACGCACTCCACGTAGAGTGCCTCCCTGCCTTCCAGTTGGTTTCCCTCCAGGGTCTCTCGCAGGGATTCCTGTGGTCGAAGGCACTGATTGTGGCTCTCCAACTCCGGGGCATTGCTGGTGTCTCCGTCTCGATACAGACAGAGGACGCACTGCCGGGCCTGGAAAAGCTTGGGCGCCTCAGTGGCCACGGTGTCTGCAGCCTCCTTGAGCTCAATGCTCTTGAGACAGTTGGAGAGCATCGCCACTTCCTGAGCGGCGGCCCGATCCTCCTGAAGTTGTTGGCCCATCAGATCCCTGGCAGACAGGATGCCCACCACCACCCCTTTGTCCACGATAGGCAGGTGGCGGATTCGGTGCGTCGTCATGATCTCTCTGGCCTTGCTCGTCGACGTGCCGGGTGGGCATGAGACGACATGGGACGTCATGATCTCCCCGATCTGGGTCTGACAGGCGTCCTTGGAGGCCTTGCCAATCCAGTAGGCCATGTCACGCTCTGTGACCAGCCCCACGAATTCACCGTGACGGTCAACCACGATCAGACATCCGACCTTGTGGGCACGCATGGTCTGGGCCGCCTCCTGGACGGTCTGTTCTTGTTGGATCGTGATGATCATCGCCGGATGCCCGATAATATCCATGATACACCCTTCAAGCCGTACCCCATTAACCTCGACAGGGTGCCTTGCGCTCCTGTCAGGCCAGGGGCGAGAGCGACTCCTGTACAGTCCACTTTCGCACCTGCTCCTAAGCCAAGAGTATCGACTTGGGTATTCATCCACTTAACCGACATGTTTCATCACCTCGCCCGCAGCCCAAGTGTAAACCAATCTTCTATCACTGCTTAGGACGAAGCCGCATGATGGAGGGCCTGTGCACCGCGGCCTCTCAGGCGGCTTGCTTTCGGCTAGAAACGAATTTGCCTTGATCACCCACTAACGCATTGGCTATCATGCCCTTGAGCGAACACGGTGTGCCGGCTCTAAGGCGTGCTCTTGGCTGCGCGAAGGCGCCCGTGCTCGGCCCAAGAACCGAAATCCCTCAAAATGGCCGTTACATGCATGCCAGCAGAAGGCACTATACTAGTAAAAGGTTGGTTCAAGCTCGCCAACCCCGAGGGTGACAGTGGCCCCGTATGAGCGAGCAACTAGAGTTGACAGAGCTGACCAAGCGGGCTCAGCAAGGCGACAGGGAGGCTTTGGAGCGTCTGGCGGAACTCGCGGTCAGCCGTTTGCGCCCATACGTTTTTCGGCTTACCCTTCAACAGGACCTCGCCGAGGAGATTGTGCAGGAGACCCTATTGGAGATGGTTAAGATCTTAGGGAAGCTCAAGAAGGCAGACCGGTTTTGGCCGTGGCTCTATGGCATAGCCACCAATAAGCTGCGCCACCATTACCGGTCAGAGCAGGTGCACCGGAAGGTCACCGCCCTGCAGGGTGATGAGAGCGAGACCCTGGTTGACCGCGATGAAGGCATCGAGACCCTGGTCACCCAAGAGGTCAAGCAGATCGTCAGTGCTGCCGTCAAGAGTCTCAAGACGAGCCATCGGGCAGTGCTTATCATGCGGTGCTACGACGGCATGTCGTACGCTGATATTGCGCAATCCATGGGCTGCACGGAGTTTGGAACACGTATGCTGTTCCTGAGGGCCAAGAAGGCCCTTGAGAAGCAACTGGCTCGCAATGGGCTCAAGAGGGGATCCTTGCTGATGGCATTGGTGGTCTTCGGCAAGATGACGGCACCTACCAAGGTAGCCGCTGCCCAGATCGCCGTGACCGCGGCCACCATGGATGTGGGGCTGACCGCCGGCCTGGCCGGTCTGGCGACCAGCAAGGCCGCAGCCGTAACTATTACGGCAGCCGGAATTGTGACTGCTGGAGCTGTGGTTGGGCCTGAGTTGATCGGCCAGCGACCGATGGTGCCAGACCGGGGCATCAGTCAGAGCCATATGGCCAACGTTCTGGGTACCCACACAGACCGGTCTGAAAGACACTGGTACTTCCTGCCTGAAGGCCCCAGAGGGCCGCTGATGCTCCGGGCTCAGGCTGACCGGGGCAACTGGATCATCCTCCAGAACAAGGTGGCCAACTACGCCTCCGATGGACGGACGCTTCAGATCAACAGTCATCGCTGCTGGGCCAGTGATCTCAGTGTGATGCGCCTGCCCACAGATTCTCCCACGGTGGCGGAATTCCTCGACCGCGTGGAGGGCCTGCCAAGGACCATGCCGCTGACGCGTGCCTCAGGTAGGGGCCTGCTGGTCCAGGTCTCCTGCGATCTGACCGCAGGAACGCCTCGGCTGGAGGTGCTTCGCAATCCAAATGTGTCCGACGAGGACTACTTCCAGTCCGATTGGCCGCTGGACATCCGGCAGCAGGATAACCGTGATCTGATGCACAGACGAGGCTGGACGTTCGTGCAGATCAGCGGCGAGATCCAGGGGAGACCTGTCTCCGGTCAGGCTCGTATCCCCTTCATCTATGACAGCTTCCAGAAATCAAGGCCCTGGCTTCGGATGAGGGTTGGGGACCTGACGATCCAGGACCGCTTCGATGGCGAGGCCTCTGTTAGTCTGCCATCTGGAGCAAGGTCAGCCACCTATTCTGGTGGCACCTTCTTCAAAGGTCTCGGACGGCCCTGGGCTGGGCTGCATGCCGTCGACGTGGTACGAAGGGATGCAGCGGAGAAGGAGGTCTGGTTCAGGACGACGCCAGGATCTCAGCGGGGAACGGTCCATGTAGAATTGGACCTGGCTCCGTCTCTGAGAGCGGTCCATACCATTGATCTTGAGACCGACGTAGTGGACCAGATCGAGTTTCTCAGAGAGGGAAGCTCGGTTGGCAGGCTGGCATTTACGTATCTCCAGGATACCAGTGGTCTTGCAAGTCAGTTCATTCCGCCCGCCAATCGCCCGACTCAGGTCGACCAGACCCGCGACATAGGGCTGCTGTGGCTGGCTGATTTGGCCAGCGGCTCGCTCGGACAATAGGGTGCCGGCCATCCAGGGCCGTGACATCGCGCGTGTCCAAGGGGCACTCCCAGATGGTACGCCGGACTCCAGGGATGTACCCATATGGTCGATAAACCTAGATGATGTCCCCTGGCTATGAGATTTGATGAGAGACGCCGACCTATGCGTCCCCTGGCGATTATTGCATTGATGGGCCTTCTAGCGGGTGCACTCCCTGCCGCGTCCGGTCAGGAGTTGATCTACCGCTACACTGACGACTTCAGCCAGGACAGCGCGGTCGACGACAGCACCCTCCATTCCGTCTTCTGGGTCAAGGGTGCGATGCCGGCAAGCCAGCCGCACCTGGTCTACTGGACGATCCAGGCCGAGGACCGGGTGATCCTGTTCCGCGACTACAGGGGACAGCCCGCCCGTCTCGGATACCCCATCCCGGTCAGGCCCGAGGAACTCATCAGGACTGAACCTGCGACCGTCGAGGTGAGCCTGGACGTGCAACTGCTCAGCGGCAATGACCCGGCCAAGCCCACGATGGGATACCTGTTATACATGGTCTCGGCCGATGGGAACACCTGGTCGATCCCCAAGGCCCTTACCGGCGGGCATTGTCAATTGCACCTGGGCAATCTCAAGGACAACCGCAGCCTGGTGTTTGTAGGGACCTGTGCAGCGATCGACAATCTGGCGATCGAGATCTATAGGCCCAAGGCCAGCCTCTACGTGCCCCAGGACGCCCCCACGATCCAACAGGCCGTGGATATCGCCAAGGACGGAGACCGGATCATCGTCAGGGACGGCGAATATTCGGGGCCCGGCAATCGGGACATCCGCTTCAAAGGCAAGGCCGTCTCCCTGGCCAGCGCGAACGGACCCAGCCAATGCGTGATCAACTGCCAGTTGCAGGGTAGGGGCTTCATCTTCGATGGCGGAGAATCTCGCAGCGCGATCGTGGACGGCTTCACGATCGTCAATGGGCAGGCGCCCAGCGGGAGTGCCATCTACTGCCAGGATGCCAGCCCCACGATCGCCAACTGTCTGATCCGCTATTGCCTGGCCCTGGGTACGTCCAACGCAGGTCAGGGCGGAGGAATCTACTGCAAAGGGGGTTCGCCCCTCATCCAGTACTGTGAGGTCCTACAGAACGAGGCCAAATCCAGCAATGCCAAGTCCGGCCTGACCGGGTACGGAGGAGGGATCTTCCTGACTGGAGACTGTGGAGCCGTGATCGAACATTGCGTGCTGGGCGCCAATGCCGCGGACTCCGAGTCCGGAGGCAAGGGTGGCGGCTTGTATGTGGAGACCGCCGCTGCGTCTGTGGCCAAGGTGCCCACCATCCGAAACTGCCTCTTCTATGGCAACATGGCAGGCAACTCTGGAGGGGCCATCGCCTGCGTCGATGCGCGGCCCTCCATCCATCTGTGCACAATCGCAAACAACACCTCCGGTCTGGCAGGAGCAGCCCTGTCCGTTGTCCTCACGCGGCAAGGGTCGGGGACGCTCAGCCTGGAGAACTCGATCATTTGGGGCAATACGCCTACAGAGATCGCAGAGGACGGGGCCCAGGGAGTCCTGGTCGCCCGCTATTGTGACGTGAGGGGCGGTTGGCCGGGGCCAGGCAACATCGAGGGCGACCCCTGCTTTGCCTCACCTTCCAGCAAGGACTATCACCTCCTGTCCTTGGCCGGCAGATGGGATCCTATCATTGCCGGCGGATGGGTCCATGACTCGTTGACCAGTCCGTGCGTGGATGCCGGCGATCCTGGCGCTGGCGCAGGGGCAGAGCCAACCCCGAACGGAAATCGGGTCAACCTGGGCTGTTACGGCGGTACCGTGGAGGCGAGCAAGGGAGCGGGGCCGCTGGTGTTCCACGTGGCCCAGACAGGGGGAAACAATCAGAACGACGGGTTGTCCGCTTCCAGTCCTCTGGCCACCATCCAACAGGCCGTGGACCTAGCCCAGGATGGTGACTCCATCCTGGTCTGGCCGGGCACGTATCGCGAAGGCGTGGATTTCACCGGCAAGGCAATCACCCTCCAGAGCGCGGCGGACGCCGCGACAGTGGTGGCTGCTCACGGCGGCTGTGCCTTCTCCTTCAATCACCAGGAAGGGTCCTCCAGTGTACTGCGCAACCTGGTGATCCGCGGCTGCTCTGAGGCGGGCGTGCTGTGCCACACAGGCTCGCCGACCCTGAGCAACCTGACGATCGTGAATTGCGGCGTCGGCGTCAAGGCGCTCGAGAGCACCCTGGTCTCGGTCTCCAACTGCATCCTCTGGGACAATGCCCAGGCCGATCTGTCAGGCTGCCAGGCCCGGTATAGCTGCATCCAGCACGCGGACCAGGCCGCGGGTACGGGCAATATCCGACGTACCCCTCTCTTCGTGGACCCTGCGGCAGGCGATTTCCACCTGAGCTCCCGCTACGGTCACTGCTGGTCCAAGGCCGGGGTATGGATCGTGGATGACCAGACCAGCCCCTGCATCGACGCAGGCGACCCCAATGACTACCCGGTCGAGGAGCCCGCCGAGAATGGCGGTCGAATCAACCTGGGCGCCTACGGGGGGACAGGCTATGCCAGCAAGAGCCCGCCCGCCCTCGAGAGCGATCTGAACCGCGACGGGATCGTCGATTTCCGCGACATGGCCATCCTGGCCAACCACTGGCTCGAATCCGGGGTCTAGCCTATCGGCGGCAGGCCTATCCGGGTCCTCCAAAAAATAGTTGTCACAACAGCTTGCATCAAAGGCCCCAAAACAACTATAATACGGACGTTTTCTGACAGGATGTGTGCGCTTTCCTACGGATGGTCCGGAGGAAGAACAGATCGTACTGCCGAAACCACAGCCTGTTCGGGGGGTGGGGCACAGAACAGCCTTCACGCTTGTGGAGCTGTTGGTGGTCGTAGGGATCATCTCTGTGCTCATGGCGATCGGTCTACCTGCCATGAACCTCGTCCGCCAGAAGGCCCTCCAACTGAAGGGACGGGCCAATCTCAAGACCATCGCTGCGCAGTTGGGCGTCTTCGCCAACGACCATGAAGACCGGTACCCTCCCTCCGTAGCCACGGTCGGATCGAGCGAGTATTGGACCTGGTACGATCCCCGAAGATTGGTGGCCGTCAACGCGCCGACGGGCCTGCTCCACAGATCGATGAGTGCCTACCTCCGCGAGTACATCGAGCAGGCAGAGGCCATCTCATGCCCTGGTGTCCCCTTTGAATGCAAGTACATGCGTGAGGTCTGGAATGCGGGGGATGACTGGGACAATCCCGCCATACCAGGATCCAACGATCCCATGACCGGGTCCTTGTGCTTCTACTGGAACTACCAAGGTCTTCTCGACGCGAAGACCAAGCGGGTCTTCCGCGGTCCTTGGGGGCCTGCCGGAGGCCGCAGCTACAGCCAGTTGCTGGTGTCCGACTACTTCGGATACGGCAACGGCCTGGATATCCCTCCGAGCTACGCGTATGCCAGTTGTGAACCCTTCGAAGGCGCGGTCATGGGAGACAAGTCGGACGTGTCCCGATGGGTGAGCAAGACGCCCGGTTCGGGCAAGGTCCCGCCGGACGCACTGGATGCCCCCAAGATCAAGCTGAAGGCCGCGTTTGTGGATGGACACGTTGAGCAGTACGACTCCTCCGAGGTCGTGCCCATGTGGGTCATCAAGTTCCCAGACGCGCTGGTCCCCTATGACATCAACGGCGGCCAGGATACGCCGGGACTGTTCTTCCTTCCCAAGCAGGCCGTGCCCCATTGACCCGCCCAGAAGCGGGTCAACCCCTCAACCGCTCTTCGCTGGGCGGTACTGCCTGAGCATCTCCAGCAGGGTCTCCATGTCCGGGGCCAAGGGCGCCTCGAACTGCACGGACTTGCCGGTAATCGGATGGGTAAAGACGAGCGTCCAGGCATGGAGGGCGCACCGCGCAATCACCGGCTCTTCGATCGCCTGCTCCGCGTCCTTGAGCTGCCAGGGGTAGATGAGTTTTCCCCCGTAAAGGGCGTCTGCCACGATGGGATGCTTGATGTACGACAGGTGCACGCGGATCTGGTGGGTCCGGCCGGTCTTCGGGCTGAGCCCGAGCAGGGAGAATCCGCGGAACGCCTCGAGGACCTCGTAGTCCGTGACCGCAGATTTCCCGACCTCATGCCGGATCGCGTGCTTCTCCCGGATCGTGGGATGGGCGCCCGAGGGGCGCGTTGATCCGATCCGCGTCGAGCTGGGGGACTCCATGGACGATGGCCAGATAGCTCTTCTTCACCTGGCGATTCTCGAACTGCTTGGCGATCTTCCACTGGGCCGTCTCGCTCTTGGCCACCACCATCACGCCGGTGGTATCCCGATCCAGACGATGGACAATGCCGGGTCTGAACTCGCCCAGACCGCTCGACAAGTGGTCTGTGTAGTTGGCCAGGGCATTCACCAGCGTGCCGTGGCGATTGCCCCGCGCCGGATGCACCACCAGGTTCGCCTGCTTGTTGATCACCATCAGGTCCTGGTCCTCATACAGGACGTTCACGGGGATGTCCTCGGGGGTGATCTCCCTGGCCGGAGGCTCGGGCAACACCAGCTCGATGGTTTCGTCGGCGCTGAGCTGATAGCTGCACTTGACGGCCTTGCCGTTGACCTTCACGCGCCCGGCCTTGATGGCCTCCTGGACCCAGCAGCGGCTGAAGTTGCTGAAACGGCCGTGCAGATACTTGTCGATCCGGCGGTCCTGGAGATTGTCCCCTACGCGGATCGTCACTGGCCTCTCGGGGCCTTCGTCCAACGGCTCCATCAGGGGCACGACCTAGTGGGCGGCCGCATTGGGGCCCGGCGTATTCGGCCCTGCAGCAGGGGCCGGGACAGGACCCATGGGCCCTGCAGGCGCGACGCTCGGAGCATTGGCCTCTGCAGCGGGCAGTGCGGGCGCGGGGACAGGCTCAGGCCCCGGCTTGAAGACCACGGGCCGAGCATAGTCGGCCATCGTCTCGAGCCTGCGCGTCGCGGCGGTCTGGCCTACGGTCCCCTTGAGGCTGGCGTCGGCCACGATCTGCTGATAGATCTCGCGGGCGTGGGCCTGGTCGGACAGCTCCTCGCTGCACAGACCCAGGCCGTACTGGGCCGCCGCCTTGATCGAGACCTGTGATCCGGCCTTGTCCAGGGCCTTCTGGTAGCTCGCCTTCGCCTTCTCGATCTGCTTGGCGATCTCCTCGGGAAGCACGGCAGCGGCGCGGTAGTGGAGCTCCGATCGAAGGGCCTCGGCGTGCTTGAGATAGGCCAGCGCGGCCATGGTCGGGTCTCCTGCGCGGTCGGCGAACTCCCCCAGCCGATTGGCTGCCTCCAGGAGCCGCAACGAATCATCCTTGCCCTGGGCGGCGCTTCGGGCCGCCTGACGCTTGTCCACGTAGAGCTGGCTGGACAGCTCAGAGAGCTTGACTCGGCGATTGACCGATAACACGTTCCTGTCGTACAGAATCCACCCGTAAACCAGAGCCACGGCCGCCACAATCGCACACCCGGCGATGATCGTTCGGCTGTTGGCCTTGGCCCATTCAGGGAATTCCGCTACCCAATTGGCCAGTTCGTTGCTCTTCAAATCATGGCGATGATCTGACTTCATGTGCGTCTCCGTTGTTTCCCAGGACCGCCTTGGCCGCTTGGCCCCAACAAGAACCAAAACGCCGGCGCGGGGTAAGTGGGGATTGTAGCAGAAGTCGTTTTGGCTTGCAATGGTCTGCACAGCGGATTAAGATCGCACCGGCTTTAGCCCTTGAAAGGATAATCATGATCCACCTGCACTCGAGGCAGGCAACCCGCCAGGACTCTTGCGAGCCCAGGAGTATTCCAAGGTGCTCAACCCTCAGGGGGGCGATCGGGTTTCTTGCCGTCGTGGTCGAATTGGCCGGACTTGCCGGGGCTGCCGTATCGACGACGGCGCCCGCCACACCTGCTGCTACCTCCGGGCCGGCCTGGGATTCCAATCGTTACATCGATCTGAACGAAGTCCGCCCCGGCATGGAGGGCTATTGCCTGACCTGCTACGCGGGGACCCAGCCCGAACGGTTTGGCCTGAAGGTGGTGAGCGTGGTCCGTGACATCGAGCCGGGCCGCGACGCCATCCTGGTCATGGGCACGGACGAGCGATTCCTGCACACGGGCCCCGTGGCAGGATGCAGCGGATCGCCGGTCTACCTGGATGGACGCATGGCGGGCGCCCTCGCCTTTGGATGGACGTTCAGCAAGGATCCCCTCTACGGGGTCACGCCCATTCGTCAGATGCTCCAGATCGGAGGCCCGTCGCCGGCAGCCCCGGCAAAAGGGCCGGGCGCCGGATCCGGCGGGCCGTCGGGCCGCGCCGCAGTGAACTTCTCCGAGCCGATCGATCTGGGGCAGTGGGTCAGGCAGCCAGGCTCCTCATCGACTCTCGCCGCCGGCTCCGGCCACGAAGTCTCCCCCATCCCCTGCACCTTGATGGTCTCGGGTCTGCCGTCCGCCGTGGCGGACCAGATGGTCTGCTCTCTGGCCGGTGTCGGATTGCAGGCCGTATCCACGGTGGGCGGACGCGAGGACCCTGCCGCCGGATCGAACGGCCTCTCCCTGGCACCCGGCGGAGCCATGATGGTCCCGCTGGTCGACGGAGATATCCGGATGGCCGTCCTCGGCACGGTCACGGAAGTGCAGGGCAATAAGGTCTACGGCTTCGGCCACAACCTGCTGGGCTGCGGACCCGTGGATCTTCCCTTGGCCACGGCCCGGATCCACACCGTGGTCTCCAGCGTGGAGCGGTCCATCAAGGTGGGCAGCGTAGTGGACGTGGTCGGCGCATTGACCGTGGATGAGCCGACGGGCGTCGTCGGGCGCGTGGGCCAGGAGGCCAAGACCATCCCCTTCGGCGTCGAGGTCACCAACGCCGGCGGTGCACAGACCCGTCGTTTCGACTGTCGGCTGGCCTGCAACAAGTCGCTGACCCCTGATCTGATCCGGGCCGTGCTGGCCGGCGCCACGCAGTTCTTCGGCAGCCTGCCTCCAGATCACACGATCACCTACTCCGGCAGGTTTGACCTGGACCGTGGGCGGACCATCCAGTTCTCGAACGTCTCCTCGGGCGCAGGCCTGGGCGAGCTGGTGTCCGAGGGCATGGGTCCAGCCACCCTGCTGATGAACAATCCTTTCCGGGAGATCTCCATCCAGAGGGCAGAATTCAAGGTCAGTATCGCGGCTGAGAACCGAGCCTCGGGTCTGGAGATCGTGGACGTGTCCGATCGAAAGGTCAAACCCGGCCAGGAGATCACCGTGGGTGCGGTCGTCCACTCGTACCCCTCGGTCAGGCGGCGATTCGAGTTCAAGCTCCGCGTGCCCGGCCGCCTCGAACCCGGAGAGTACAACCTGACTGTGTGCGGTTCGTACGATTACCTTCAGATGTTGAAGCGCCTGACCCCCCATCGTTTCCTGGCCAAGGACGCCCGCACGTTGGTCGACGCCCTGCAGTATCTGCTCAGCCTCAGGAGGAACCGGCTGTACTGTCTGTTGGAGCTGCCCGCTAGCGGGGTCACCGTCGACAAGAGCGAGATGCCCGATCTGCCGGCCACGAAGGCGCTGATCCTGGAGTCCGCCAATGAGACGGTCCCTGTCCAGCCCTTCCAGTCCTGGATCGAGAAAAGCATCGAGACAGACACCTTGATTGGTGACAAGGAGACCCTCAAGATCACGGTCGAGAAACGGTAGGGCGCGACGCGAGTCCGCCCCCTCCCATGCCGATGTGCCATGAGTGTTCATTAGGAGTCGATATGCCGCACAACAGAAGTCAGAATCCCGAATCCGGAATCCGGAAGCTCTGGGTCCTGGGTCTCGCCGCCTGGCTCGCCGCCACGGTCGCGTTCTGTCCCAAGGGCCTGGCCGTGACCAGCAAGGTGCATCGTCAGGCCAACGCGTCGGAGTTCTCCAAAGGCGAACCCAACGAGGTGGTCGTGGGCTCTCGCGGCATCCTTCAATTGGCGCAGGCCAGCCGGATCATGGCCGACCATCTCGAAGGCGCGTGGTCCGTCAGCAGCCTCGTGGTCGTGGGCAACACGGTCTATGCAGGCACCAGCCCCAATGGGGCTATCTACGAATACTCCCGCGGACAGTTGAAGAAGGTCTACCCGGCCGAGGAAGAACGCAAGCCCGAAGCCGTGGACGGCAATACCCCGCCGGATGCCAACCGGGTGACCAACGAGCACGTCTTCGCGATGACCACAGACCTGGCAGGCCGGCTGTTGGCCGGCATCAGCGGCTCGCCTTGCCGGCTGATCCGTCTGACCAGCCATGGCGCGGAGACCCTCTGCGAGTTCAGTGACGCCAAGTACGTCTTTGCCCTGGCCATGGATGAGGCAGGCACGCTCTTTGTCGCCACAGGACCCGAGGGGAAGGTTTACCAATGGACCGGCACGGCCAAGACGCCCACCCTGGTGTACGACAGTCCTGACAAGAACATCCTGTCTCTGGCCATCGCCAAGGACGGCTCCGTGTATGCAGGGACCGATGGACGCGGCCTGGTCTACAGGATCCATCCCAAGGACAGGACTGCGACCGTGGTCTACGACTGCGCCCAGCCCGAGGTCGCAGGCCTGACGTTTGCAGACAGCCCGACCGGCAACGGCCAGGAACTGTATGCCATCGGCACCTCCGCCAAGGTCGTGCCCTCGGAACGAGAGATACGGGTCACGCAGGTCCTTCCGGGCAGGCCTGAACCCGCCCGGCGCGGAGGCGACGGCCCTTCGACCGACAGTGGCGGGGACGACGGCCGGGTCCTGAAGGTGGCCAACACGAAGAAGGAGACGCCGGCCGAGAGCCCGCCGGCCCGGCCCCTGCCCAGCCGCAGGAGCGAACGGGCCGACAACGTCAGCCGACTGTACCACATCACCCGTGAGGGTTACGTTACAGAGGCAGCCAATGAGAGCGCCGTGTTCTTCTGCCTCGGCCACAGCGGCAAGGATCTGCTGATTGGCGCGGGCAACGATGCCCGGGTGCTGCGCGTGGATCCTGTCCTGGAACAACAGTCTGTGGCGTACCAGGACAAGCAGGCCGCCCAGGTCACTGCCCTGGCTGCCATGCCGAATGGCGAGCTCGTGCTGGGCACCGCCAATCCGGCCAAGATCATCGGCCTTGCGGCCGCCTATGCGACCAAGGGCATCTACACCTCGGACCTGATCGACGCGGAGCAGCCCGCGCGCTGGGGCAAGCTGCAGATCGAGGCGGACGTACCTGCTGGAAGCAAGGTCCTGGTCTCCAGCCGCAGCGGCAACGTGGAGGACGTCAACGATGCCACCTTCTCGGCCTGGGGCCAGCCCGTGGAAGCGACCGGGCCCGTAGCCCTGACCTGCCCGCTCGGCCGGTTCTGCCAGTACCGGCTGACCCTGCAGACCGAGCGGAACGATACGACCCCCGTGGTCCGCGAGGTCACGGTCGCCAGCACCATCCCGAACCTTGCGCCCACCGTCGAGGCCGTGGACGTGGCCCGCGTGGAGAATCCGCCCTCCAAACAGGGCCTCTACAAGGTCAACTTCAAGACCCGTGACGCCAACGACGACAAGCTGGTCTATACCCTCTACTTCAGGCAGGTCGGACACGGCAACTGGATCCAATTGAAGGAAGACCTGGAGGACGAGAACTTCGAGTGGGATGGACGGACCGTGGAAGATGGACGGTACGAGGTCCGGGTCGTGGCCAGCGATGAGCGGTCCAACACGCCCTCCGGAAAGCTGACGGGCTCCCGCATCAGCGATCCTGTCGTGGTCGACAACACGGGTCCTGCCATCCGCGTAGGCCAGGTGGAACGGAAGGGCCGGACCGCGACCGTGACCCTGTCTGTGACCGATGCCTTCAGCGCGATCAGCCAATTGGAGTATACCGTGGACAGCAACACCGAGTGGAAGGGGACCGTGCCCGAAGACGGCGTCTACGACACGACGGACGAGGGTTTCGTCATCCCGCTCGTTGACCTGGCCCCCGGAGAGCACGTGCTGGCCCTCAAGGTGAGCGACGACCTGGACAACACGACCTACAAGACGGTGGACGTCAGCATTGCTGGCCGTCCCTAGGCGATGGAGCCGGCTGCCATGCGGTGGGTGGAACACCAGGAGGTCGTCCAGGTCGTTGAGCGTCTCTGCATAGACGCCTGCCACGTGCTGCCTCCGGACGTCCTGTCCGGCCTGCAGCGGGCCGCCGGCCGCGAATCCAGGCCCGTGGCCCGGGAGGCGATCGAGCGGTTGATCGAGAATGCCTCGATCGCCGCCTCACAGCAGATCCCACTCTGCCAGGACACGGGGCTGACCGTGGTGTTTGTGGAGCACGGCGCCCAGGTGGCCATTCGGCCTCCGCAGACGGACCCCAAGCTCACGGTAATCGATGCCATCCAGGCAGGCGTGCAGGCGGGCTACGCCAGAGGCTTCCTTCGGAAGAGCGTGGTCGCCGATCCACTCCAGGGCCGGCGGAACACGGGCACCAACACCCCGGCCATCATCCATTACAGCATTGTGCCGGGCGACCGGTTCAGGATCACGGTGATGGTCAAGGGCGGCGGCTGCGAGAACAAGAGCCAGTTCCGGATGTTCAATCCCACAGCAGACAGCCGCCAGGTCTCGGACTGGATCGCCCGGGTGGTGGAGACGGCCGGGGCAGACGCGTGCCCGCCCTTGGTCGTGGGCGTGGGGATCGGCGGCGACTTCGAGACCTGTTGTCTGTTGGCCAAGAAGGCCCTGCTCCGAGGTCTCAACAGTCCCCATCCGGACCCGTTCTACGCCCGACTGGAGCAGGATCTATTGTCCGCGATCAACGCCTGCGGCCTCGGCCCCCAGGGCCTGGGCGGCGAATCCACTGCACTGGCGGTCCTGATCGAGACGGCACCCTGCCACATCGCGTCCCTGCCTGTGGCGGTGAATGTGGAATGCCACAGTCACCGCCACCAGACCGCCGTGCTGTAGACCTGGAATCAGAGACTACCTCAGGACCTGTTTCTACTGCGACCGGCTGCGAACGATCTCGTTACGAAACATGTCCTGAGATAGTCTCTTGGCCTCAAAAACCCCTTGTCCTGTCGCGCAGTTTTATGTAAGATTGGGCGTTTTCCGCCTTACACGGACAGACAAGAGAGCTGGGCGTTGGGCTTTTGGAGGCATAGACAGTGGTTGAGACCGACAGCATTCGCAACATCATCTTGTTGGGCCACGGCAGCAGCGGTAAGACGTCCTTGGCCGAGGCCATACTGTTCAAGACAGGCGCCGTGAGCCGGCTGGGGAGTGTTGACGAGAAGTCCAGCGTTTGCGACTACTACGACGAGGAGAAGGAGCATCTCCATTCGATCGCCTCGTCGGCTGTACACGTCAACTACGCAGGCAAGCTCATCAACCTCATCGACACCCCTGGGTATCCCGACTTCATGGGACCGGCCGTCAAGGCGATCCCTGCGGCCGAGACGGCCGTCATCGTCGTCAGTGCCTCGGCAGGGATCGAGACCAACACGCGGAAGCTGTATGCCTTGGCCGAGCAGGCGGGCCTCGCCCGGGTGATCGTCATCAACAAGATTGACGCCGACAATGCGGACCTGCCTGAGCTGGTCAAGAACCTCCAGGAGACCTTTGGGCCCCAGTGCCGGTGTGCCAATCTTCCCTCCCAAGACAAGGCCTCGATCATCGACTGCCTGGCTGCCTCGCAGGGCGATTCACCCGTCATGGACGTGGCACAGGCCCACACGGAGCTGATCGAGCGGATCGTGGAGGCGGACGACGCGGTCATGGAGAGATACCTGGGTGGAGAGGAGATCTCCGCGGAGAAACTGGCGGCTGTGTTTGTCCAGGCCCTCAGGGCCGGCACCGTAGTGCCGATCGTGTTCGCCAATGCCCGCAAGCTCGTGGGCGTGGCCGAGATCCTGGACCTGATTGTCAAGGTGACTCCTTCGCCTGTATCCGCCAAGCCGGCGGTGTTCAAGGAGGGCGACAAGACCGTCGAGGTCAAGGCCGATCCCAAGGGTCCCCTGCTGGCCTATGTGTTCCGGATCGGCTACGATCCCAAGTCCAACATGAAGTACTCGACCATGCGGATCTTCAGCGGCACGATGAAGTCGGATTCCAACGTGCTGCGCAATGACGAACGCAAGGGTTTCCGGCCAGGCCACATCCTTCGCTCGCAGGGCGGCGAGAATCAGGAAACTGAGGCCGGCCTTGCAGGGGACATCGTCACCCTGGCCAAGATCGAGGAGCTCAAGCTCGGCGACGTGCTCCACGACGGCAAGCCGATCGGCCGGCCCGTCGAGCCACCCATGCCCGAGCCCATGTTCTCCCTGGCCGTGGAGCCCGCTGCCCGCGGCGACGAACAGAAGATCGGCGGCGCCCTGGAGCGGCTCTGCGACGAGGATCCCTGCTTCAAGACCATACGCGACCATCAGACCCGGGAGCTGGTCATCCTCGGCCTGGGCGAGATGCACCTGCGGGTCACGCTCGAAAAGATGGAGAAGCGGTTCAAGCTGGCCGTCAAGACCAAGGAGCCGAAGATCCCCTATCGCGAGACGATCACGGTGAAGGCCGAAGGCCACTACCGCCACAAGAAGCAGACCGGGGGCGCAGGCCAGTTCGGCGAGGTGTACCTCCGCGTGGAGCCTGCGGAACGGAACAGCCAGCCAGCCCTGCAGTTTAGCTGGGACATTTTCGGAGGGTCCGTCCCCGTGCAGTTTGAGCCGGCCATCCTCAAGGGGATCAATGACGTCATGGATCGCGGCGTGGTGGCAGGTTTCCCGCTTCAGGACATCAAGGTCTCGGTGTATGACGGCAAACATCACCCGGTCGACTCCAAGGAAGTGGCCTTCAGGGCCGCGGGCAAGGGCGCGTTCATCGACGGCATCCAGAAGGCCAGGCCCGTGCTATTGGAGCCGATCGTGAACATCGAGGTCACGGTCCCTGCGGAGAACATGGGCGATATCACGGGCGATCTGTCCGGCAAGCGCGGCCGCGTGCTCGGCCAGGACATGCTGGCGGGCGGCTACATCGTGATCAAGGCCCAGGTGCCGCTGTCCGAGGTGACCCAGTACAGCAGCCAGCTCAAGAGCGTGACGGGCGGCAGGGGCAGCTATGCCATGACCCTCAGCCACTATGAGCCGGTGCCGGGCAACGTCCAGACCCAGATCGTGGCCCAATACGCCAAGAACAAGGTGCAGGAAGAGGAGTAGCGGCCGGCACGGGATCCCTGACCGGACCCGGGGGTTTCTTATGCGCGGGGTCGTCGCTGGTACTTGAGGCGATACTCGATGGGCGTGAGCTTGACGCGGCGCCTGAAGACCTGGCAGAAGTAGCTGGGCTCTTCGAATCCACAGCGCATCACGATCTCCCTGCAACTGCTACAATTCCACGATGAATGATACCCTATTGCATTGTCCGACCCAGCCCGGGATGCTACTGTAGAGATCCATGGGTTGAAGTCTCAGGAGACTCGCGATGGGCCAATTCAGGGCGCAACTGTCCGCCCACAGGCAGTACCTTCTCACGGGTGTGTCGTACGTGGTGCCGCTCATCGCCTGCGGCGGCATCCTCATCGCGGTCTCGATCGCCCTGTCCACGGTCTTCGCGCCCATGACGAGCACGGGGCCAGACTTCACCCAGGCGCCTCAGATCGTCGGCCAGATGCTCACGATCGGCGAGGCGGCATTCAGACTCTTCCCTGCTGTTCTGGCCGGCTTCATCGCCTATGGCATGGCGGGCCGTCCAGGGCTGGTGCCCGGCCTTGTGGGCGGTTTCATCGCTGCGATTCCCCAGACGGTCGACGGCAAATCCACCAGTGCGGGGTTCTTCGGCGCCCTCATCATCGGTCTGATCGCAGGCCACCTGGTCAATGCCCTCAAGCGGCTGCCCGTCCCGTCCTGGGTGCAGCCGGTCAGGCCGATCATCATCATCCCCATCCTCTCGGGCCTGCCTGTGGGGCTTCTGATGCTGACCTTGAACCTGCCCCTGGCCCGGATCATGCTGGGGCTGCAGCATGCGCTCGAAGGGATGCAGAGCGGCTCCCAGGTCGTGCTGGGTCTGGTCCTGGGCGCCATGATCGCCTTCGACATGGGCGGACCCGTCAACAAGGCCGCCTTCTTCTTCGGGGCCGCGATGATCCAGCAGGGCAACACCACGGTGATGGGCGCCTGCGCCGCGGCGATCTGCACGCCTCCCCTGGGCATGGGCCTGGCCACGGTCATTGGCCGGAGGTACTGGACGCAGGAGGAGCGTGAATCGGGGCTCGCCGCCCTGGGCATGGGCCTGATCGGAATCACGGAGGGAGCCATCCCCTTTGCCGCCGCAGACCCCATCCGCGTGATCCCGACGATCATGCTGGGCTCCATGACGGCCGCCATGGTGGCCATGCTGGCGGGCGTGGGTGATCACGCGCCCCACGGCGGGCCCATTGTGCTCCCTGTCGTCGACCATCGGCTGATGTACGTGCTGGCCATTGTCATCGGCACAACCCTCACTGCCGTGGTTGCCAATACCCTCAAACGTCTGACCCAGCGGCTGCCTGCCGCGGAGGCCTGAAACCCATGCACATCGTTGCCGTTACCGCGTGTCCCACGGGCATCGCCCACACCTACATGGCCGCCGAGAAGCTCGAAAAGGTGGCCCTGGAGATGGGCCATACCATCAAGGTGGAAACCCAGGGGGCCATGGGCATCGAGAACGAGCTGAGTCCCGCGGACATCGCCAAGGCGGACGTGGTCATCCTGGCCACGGACATTGCGATCGAGAAGTCCGATCGGTTCACGGGGACCCGCAAGATCGAGATCCCGGTCCAGGCGGTCCTCAGGGATCCACGGGCGATCTTTGCCAAGGTGGCGCCCTGAGAGGATCCTCGGCGATGCTGGAGTTTGATTTCCCCTGTCCCCTGATCCACGGCCTGCATGCGCGGCCGGCCAGCCTGATGCAGGCCGCTGCACAGCGCCACCGCTCCACCATCACGATCGAAAACCTCCGCAATCAGAAGGTGGCCAACGTTCGCAGCGTGTTCTCGCTGGTCGGCGCGGAGATCCAGCACCAGGACCCCTGCCGATTGCAGGTCCAGGGCCCTGACGAGGACCAGGCCCTGCGGGCCCTGCAGAGTCTCTTGGAACACGGGCTCGCCGCGGGTGAGCCGGCCGAGCCCGCGGAGGCCCGGACCGGCCAAGAAGGGGTCCTTCCGCATTCCCTGAGGATCGCGGACCCGGTCACCGTGTCCGGAGTTCCGGCCGTCAAGGGCCTGGCGTGGGGCCGCCTTCACGTGGCTTTGGGTGGACCCCTGCCCGAGCACGTGGATGCGGGTCCCGTCCTGGAGCCCTCCGCAGAGCAGGCCCGTTTCGACCACGCCCGCGACAGCCTGGCGGAGCAGATCCGTCGCCAGATTCAGCTCAGCCGACGGTCCGTGGAAGACCAGATCCTGTCCGCCCATCTGGCGATGCTCAGCGATGAGGAATTCATCGGACGGATCCATCGGTCGCTGGCGGAGCGAGGCTCGGCCGGTCAGGCGATCCTGGAGGCAGGCCGTCACTATGGTCAGTTGCTGAGAAGCTCCGAGGTCGCCGTGGTCAGGGAGCGGGTCCTTGATCTGGAGGACCTGTGTCGACAGTTGCTCAGAGCGGCCTACGGACCCAAGGTCCTGCCTCTGGAGACGGTGGCCCTGGAGGGCCCCTCGATTCTGGCCATCGACAGCCTCACGCCGTCGGCCTTCCTGTCGCTCGACCGGGAGAGCCTCATGGGGCTCATCCTCGGCGACACGGGGGCTACGTCGCACACGGTCATCCTGGCGAGGGGACGGGGGCTGCCCACGCTGACCGGCGCGGACGTCGGCACACTCAAGATGCAGCACGGGCAGGAGGTCATCCTGGATGCCGGCCTGGGGATCTGCGTCCTGCAGCCCCAGGAGCCCGTCAAGGCCTACTACCGGCTGGAACAGGCCCGGTATGCGGAGAGGCGGGCCAGGGTGCGGACTGCGGCGGGCTCCAAGGGCGTGACCCGCGACGACCGAGGGATCGACATCGGAGCCAACATCTCCTGCAGCGAAGAGGCCGCCCGGGCCTTTGGACAGGGCGCAGATGGCATCGGACTGTTCCGCACGGAGATGCTGTTCCTGGACCGCGACGCCCCGCCGGATGAACAGGAACAGGCCGCGGCCTATCGGGAGGTCCTGGCCGCGGCGAACGGCAGGCCGGTGATCTTCAGGACCGTCGACCTCGGTGGAGACAAGGGCGTGCCGTACCTGGCCCTGGGCCAGCCGGAGGACAATCCCCTGCTCGGCTGTCGAGGGATCAGGCTCTACAAGACCCACGAAGCCCTGTTTAGAACCCAGGTCCATGCCCTCTTCGAGGCGGCTGCGACCCAAGGCGAGTCCCCATGGATCATGATCCCAATGGTCTCGAACCTGGAAGAGGTCCACTGGGTCAAGTCCGTGCTGAACCAGGTCCGTGCTGAACGGACCCAGGCACGGCGGCCGTGTCCCCCTTCCCTCCGCCTTGGCGCCATGGTGGAGACCCCCGCCGCGGTGCTTATCGTGGATCACATTTGTCTTGAATTGGACTTCCTCAGCATCGGCACCAACGACCTGACCCAGTATCTCCTGGCTACGGATCGCACCAGCGGCGGTTCCCGCGGCCTCTACAGCGGTCATCACCCTGCCGTCCTCCGGGCCCTCCGGCACATCGTGGATGAGGCCCATCGCCGGGGCAAGTGGGTGGGCGTCTGCGGCGAGATGGCCTCCGATCCCGTCAACCTTCCCCTGTGGCTGGGCCTGGGCCTGGAGGAGATCAGCGTGGCCGCTGCGGAGATCGGCGTCCTCAAAACCGAGGTGGGAGGGCTATCCGCGGAGGAATCGCGGGTGCTCGTCTCAGGCCTGATGGAATGCCCCACGTCCGCCGAGGTCGGCGAGCGGCTGCTGGGCTTCAGACAGCGAACCCGGCACGCCTTGGTGGACTCGAGGATGATCCGGATGGCCGTGAAGGCCTCCACGAAGGCTGCAGCGCTCAAGGCCCTGGCAGATCTGCTCTACGTGGAGGGCCGCACGGATGATCCCGCGGCCCTGGAGAACGCCCTCTGGCAGCGGGAGTCTTCCTACTCGACGGGCCTGGGCTACGGGTTTGCAGTCCCCCATTGCCAGAGCCCTGCCCTGCACGCAGATACCATCGCGATCCTGAAGCTGGCTGAGCCCATCGCCTGGGAATCCCTGGACGGCCGGCCCGTGTCCGTGGTGATCCTCCTGGCCATGCGCAAGGCCAGCGACAAGGGCCACCTGCAGGTCCTGGCTCGATTGGCCCGCTCCCTCGTGCAGGAGTCCTTCAGACAATCGCTGCTCGAGGCGGACAGTCCCCAACAGATCGCTCAGTTTCTGGAGCAGAGGCTCCGTCCATGCTGCTAACCGCCGGGAGAGGTTGACTGGGCAGGCGTTCGCGGCTACAGTGTCCAGTGATGACAACTGAGCACCCCATAGCCAAACCCAGCCTGATCGCCTTTGAAGTGACGGGGCGATGCCGATACCAGTGCAGGCACTGCCGCGCCTACGCCAGTGCAGCCGGTGATACCGAGCTCACGACAGACCCGTGCAAGCGGATCCTGTCCGCAGTGGGCGGCTACGCCCCCTGCACACTGATCCTGACGGGCGGGGAGCCCATGGAGCGGTCGGACATCCTTGATCTGATCCGGCACGGCAAGGCTGCGGGCCTCCGCATGGTCATGGCGACCTGCGGGTATCTCATCGATGACCAGGCCATCGCAGAACTTCAGGAAGCCGGGATAGAGGCCCTGTCTTTTTCGCTCGACGGTGCGTCGGCAGACACCCACGATCTCTTCCGCCAGGCGCCTGGCGCCTTTGATGCGGTCCTCCGCGCAGCCCAGGCGGCTCGCAACGTGGGACTTCGGTTCCAAATCAACACCACCATCAGCAGGGTCAACGTCGGCGAGGTCATTGCCATCGCAGGCCTGGCCGAGCGTCTTGGCGCATCCTGCTTCAACCCCTTCATCCTCGTACCGATGGGCCGGGGCACGGCTCTCGCCGACCAACTGCTGGATCCTGTGCACTACGAGACCCTGCTCAACGAGCTCTGGCGGATGAAGCATCAGCTCAAGATCGATATGCGGGTGACGTGCGGACCTCAGTTCGCCCGTGTCGCGCAACAGAGCAATGCCGAGCGTCGGGTGGGCGCTATCCACGGCTGCATGGGAGGCCGCCATTTTGGATTCATCAGCAGGCGGGGCGACGTCCAGACCTGCGGCTTCCTCAACATGGTGGCAGGCAATCTCCTGGAGAACGGCTACGACTTCCGGGGCATCTGGGAAGGGTCGAGTCTTTTCAACACGCTTCGTGATCGCACGAACATCAAGGGAGAATGTCGCCTCTGCCCCCATCTCGAGACCTGTGGAGGATGCAGGGCCAGGGCCTATGCCCTCTCCGGCGACGTGCTGGCCAGCGATCCTGTCTGCAGCAGGGGATCTCTGGCGGAGCACGCATCATGACGTCCCTTCAGCAGCGGCTCTGCAATCTCTTGCAGCGCGGCCTGGCCATCTCTGAACAGCCATTTCAGCAGATGGCCGAACGCCTGACCGCGACAGAGTCTGAGGTGCTCGATGCCGCCTCCCAACTCCGTGACCAGGGCATCCTGCGACGGATCGGCCCCATCATTGACCCAAGGGCCCTGGGCAAGGTCGCGACCCTCGTGGCATCGCACGTCCCCGATCCGTCCCTCCGCCAGGTCATTGAGGCAGTGAACACTTTAGCGGGGGTCTCCCACAACTACCTTCGAAGACACCACTACAATCTCTGGTTCACACTCCAGGCGACCTGCCTTGCCGAGATCAATGGGATTCTCGACAAGCTGGGTCAAGCGTGGGGAATTGAGCTCCACAGTCTCCCCAGCCGCCGGACCTTCAAACTGGAGGTCTACTTCGACGCGACCGGCCAGGAGCCTCCAGGCCTGCTGAACAGTGAGCCCCCGCAAGCCAGACCTGCTCGTCTCAGCAGGTCCGAACGGGCAATACTCGCGGATCTGCAGAAGGGACTCGACATCCAGCCCCGACCCTTTGACGGCCTGGCCCGCCACGTCGGGTCTATCGGCCAGGTCATACAGACCATCGACTCCCTGATCAAGAAGAATGTAGTTCGCAGAATCGCAGGCGTGCTGAATCATCGCAGCCTTGGATTCACGGCCAATATCATGCTGGCCGCTCAGGTCGCGCCCGAGATGATTGAGCCAGCAGGTCTGGCCCTGTCCAGACTGGCCCAGGTAAGTCACTGCTACCAGCGGGACTCCTTCGCCGGTTGGCCTTATACCCTGTATGCCATGCTCCATGGCCGCTCCGCGGGAGAACTCCACGAGCTGGCAGACGACTTCTGCAGGTCCAGTCAGGTCAGTAGCATCGTTCTCCTGGAAACACTCGAAGAACTGAAGAAGAGACCGGTAATCCACGCCCTCACCTGAGCCATGCTCCCTATACTAGTGGCGTGGTAAAGCTATCCCTTTGGTGTTCCGATGTTTAGCTTGGTAGACCAGAACAGATCCTCGAGCACGAGGCTCCATTTGCGCAACTCTGGCGCGGGATTGGAGCTGTGCGCTCGAGCGTTGTCTAGTCAGCGCAACTGACAGGGACGGAGTCTTGCCAGCCCAAGGATAGAACTGCGAGGTGTTCGCGATGCCAGCAAATGCCCTAGTGACGGGTGGCGCAGGTTTCATTGGTTCTCACCTGGTCCAGGCCATACTTGCAAACAAGGGCAAGGTGACTGTTTTAGATAATCTGAGCACTGGCAGTCTGGCCAATCTAGCTGCATGCATAGATGACCGGAACCTCACCTTCGTGCGCGGCGACATACGAGACGAAGGCCTTGTCCAGTTGTTGGTCAAGGACTGTGGCGTGGTCTTTCATCTGGCAGCAGCCGTGGGTGTAGAGCTGATAGCCGAAGATCCCGTACGGACTATTGAGACCAACATAGGAGGCACAGAGAGCATCCTCAGGCAGGCCAACAGGTTTGGCAGGAAGGTGTTCCTGGCGTCCAGCAGTGAGGTCTATGGCAAGAGCGAGACAGTGCCCTTTCGCGAGGACGACGACCTGGTGCTGGGCAGCACTGGATTCTCTAGATGGTCCTACGCGTGCAGCAAGGCGATCGACGAATTTCTGGGCCAGGCCTACCACCAGCAGTACGGCCTTCCCGTCGTGGTCGGCAGGTTCTTCAACACGATCGGACCTCGCCAGACAGGGCAATACGGCATGGTCGTGCCACGCTTCGTCCGATGGGCCCTGCGAAACGAGCCTATCCAGATCTATGGCACCGGCAACCAGACTCGCTGTTTCTGCTACGTCGGCGACGTAGTACAGGCGGTGCTCGGTCTCGTTGAATGCCCTGGCGCTGCAGGGAAGGTCTTCAACATAGGCTCCAGCGAGGAGATCTCCGTAGAGGCCCTTGCTGACACGATCCTGAAGCGCACTTCAAGTGAGAGCGTGAAGACCCATGTCCCCTATGAGGTTGCCTACAGCAGGCCCATAGAGGACATGATGCGGAGAGTGCCTTGTACTGACCGCATAAAGGCCGCCATAGGTTGGCAACCTCGTACCTCGTTGGCAGATACACTCGGCAGGATCATAGACTATCACAAGCGGTGCTAGTCTGCATGCTTGTGGACTACGCAGTTGCGGAGATACGGGCTGATTCTTGGCTGGACCCTTGCACTATATGGGTTAAGCTGCGCGCCTGGGCTGCTCTGGCAAGATAGCGGACTCATTCAATACCGCGTTCTCAATACTGATATCAGTGGTTTCCTTGGCCTGGCACTATCGCACCCCCTGTACTATCTGCTGGGTATCGCCTCCAAGTGCGTCCCTGTAGGCCAGATCGCCTTCAAGGTGAACTTGATATCAGCACTGCTAGGGGCAGTCACGGTCGCCAATCTTTGGCTACTGGTCCGGATGCTGACGACGAGGTCGACCCCCGCACTGGTTGCGGCCGTGACCTTGGCAGTATCGCATACCTTCTGGCAGCACTCCAGTATGGCAGAGACCTACACCCTCTGGTCAGCCCTGTTCACTGCCGAGCTGGTCACCTTGGCTCGGTATACGCAGACCAAGAAGGTCAGCTATCTGTACTACCTGGGGCTCTTCAATGGCCTTGCCATGGCAGTCCACATGCTGGCAGCGATCGCCTTGGTCGTCTACCTGGGATGGATCGCATTGCTCTGGAGGAGACGTTGCGTCTCAGGGCGTCAGGTGGCTTTGATTGCCGCGTTGTGGATCATAGGCTGCCTGCCGTACGAGGTGCTTTGTGTGCAGGACTACCTCCAGAGGGGAGACCTCCTCGGTACGGCGTCCTCTGCGCTCTTTGGCGACCAATGGAGAGGCCAGGTACTCAATGCATCCATCACCGGACGGCTGGTTGCAGAGAACCTCATGCTCTGGGCCCTGAACTTCCCGACCCCGAATGTGGTCCTCGCGGGTGTGGGACTTGTCTATCTGGTGCGGTTGAGGCAGACTGAGGCAATGGCCCTACCCATACTGATACTGAGCCTTCTCTTCCTGGCGTTTGCCTTCCGATACACAGTGGTGGACCGCTATGCGTTCTTCATCCCCTTCTACATCCTGGTATCCGTGATGATGGGCCTTGGTGCTGATGCCGTCTTGACGAGGTTCCCGAGGCGGTGGCTCGCAGGGGCCATGGTTGCGGCTGCGATCCTGCCGGTCGGGCTCTATGCCCTGGCGCCTGCAATGGCCAGGGCAGGGCACTTGGACCTCAGGACCAGGGGCGATGTCCCGTACAGAGAGGACCTTGAGTTCTTCATCACGCCCTGGAAGACCTGGTGCTATGGTCCCGAGCGATTCGCCACGGAGGTCCTGAGTGCAGTGGGCCAGGATGCGGTCATCTACGCAGACCTGACGACTGTGGGGCCCCTCCTCATCAGGCAGCAGACTGAGGCGTTGCGGCCGGACGTGGCGATCGTCAGCGCCTCAGTGCACAGTCCAGGTGCGCCGGCCTTCAACGCAGAGACACTGGCCAGGATCCTGAGGGCCCGTCCCGCGTACGTCGTGTCTGCGAAGCCCGGCTACTGTCCCAAGTTCGTCCTGGATGGTTATGACCTTGCCAAGGAGGGCCTGGTCTGGCGGATCAGGCTGCGCGAGCACAGGGAGAGCCCATGCTGGTGATTCCCATCCTCATCCTGACAGTGGTGGCCATGGCACTTGCCGTCGTGCGGCCCAAATGGGGGGCTGGACTGACCTGGCTGGTGCTGTTTACCTATCCGCACAACTGGTGGTTCAATCATCCATTTCTACCCCTGAACATCGGCGCGGACGACCTGTTCTGCATCGTCTTGTTTCTGTCGGTCGTGGTCCGCCGCAATCTCTTTGGCGGCGTGCCTGTGCGGTGGGGATATGGCTTCTGGGTCATCACGACCTTTGCCCTGGTGGCCACTGTCGCCACCCTCTCAGGGGCCCTGGATGCGCCCTTTGACCGGCTGCTGTATCTCAAGGATATCCTCAAGATCTACGTGTATTGGGGCCTGTTCTACGCGATCCTGCACTGCATCGACGACGGCCAGGACCTGCGGCGGATGGTGGGGATGATCGCTCTGGCCGCCCTTGTCGGCGGCGCCCTGGTCCTCCTGCAGCACTTCCTGCCAGGCAGGATGCAGGACTGGTCCAATCCTTCACTGGTTGAGATCGAGGAAGTCACTGGCCGGGCCAGCGGTGCGTTCCTCAATCCTAATGGCGCAGCCTGCGTCCTGGCCTGCTCACTGGTGCTGGTCGTGACTGCCCTGCGGCTCCAGGAGTCCTGGATCTCCAAGGCCCTGTTGGGCCTGTCCTGTGGCCTTCTGCTCCTAGGGGTGCTGGTTACCCGGTCTCGATCGGGGCTCCTTGCCTTGGCTGTGACCTTCGGCCTGATGGCCCTGGTCGGGCGCAACAAGAGGGTGGCGTGGATGGTGATCGCCATCGCTGTAGTCGTGGGTCTCAGCTTCGGCGGCGTACGCGAGGCCTTTCGACAGCGTCTGGCCACGGTCTACGATCCCACCGCGCAGGCCTGGACCGCCAATGTGGGTGGACGGACTGAGACCTGGCTGCGCTACTTCCAGACCGCCACGCCCAAGGTCTACCTGCTGGGTCAAGGCCAACGGGCCGGGATCCTCCGCAACGGCTCAGAGACCCACAGCGCCTATGTGTCTGCATTGACCGTGTATGGCCTGGCCGGGGTGGTCTGGGCGATCGCCTCGGCGGTCGGTTTTTGGAGGAAGGCCTGCGCCGGGTGCAGGTCTGAGGGGGCGATCACGGCGATCGTCCAGAGCGGCTGCCTGTGGGCGTGGGTGGCCTGGGCGGTCTATGCGGCGACCTCGGACGCCCTGAGCTCGCAGTATCCACGGTACCTGCTGCTGCTGCTCGTGGTCCTCGTCGACAGGGCCAGCGCGATCGCCAGAGAAGCCGGCCCCCTGGACGCCTGGGACGAGGTCATCGAAGAGCAGATCGGCGCCGTGCGAGGGAGCACCGGCTGTCACCTTAGAGGCCTGACCTGCACTGCACCATGGCCTTCTTCAGAAAAGCCATCCTGGTCAATGCGTCGACGCTGGCGAGTGTCGCGATTCAGATGGTCCAGACGATCATCGTGACGCGGGCCCTGGGCCCTGGCGGCATCGGTCAGTACTCGCTGGTCACCTCGACCCTGATGCTGCTGCGCCAGTTGTGCACGTTGGGCTTTCCGATCTCCCTGCTGTATCACTGTCAGCACGACGCAGCGGGCCGCAAGACCTACACGATGAATGGCATCTGGGCCACCGCCGTGCTCGGAGGTCTTGGGACGATCGTTCTGGCCTTGGTCACCCGTCTCCACGGCCACTACTTTGGCCCCCTCTCCTGGCTGGCCTGCGGGATCGCCTCGCTGTACGTGTTGTTGACGCCCTTGAGCGGGATCGCGCGCAATGCCCTGATGTGCGACATGAAGGCCCGCAAGCTGAGCGTCATGGCGGTGGGCTCCATGGTCGTCGCCGCTGCCTTTGGTCTGCGGCCTGGCCGCGTTCGGCCATCTGAATGTCACGACCGCCCTGCTCTGCTTCATCGCGACCCCTCTGGTCCGGTTGGTCCTTGGCGCCTGGTGGATGCGAGCGGACCTGGACTGGCGGATCAGACCCGCGGTAGACGTCGTTCGGAGGCTCGGCCTGATGGGCGTCCGGCTGAGCTCCGTGGACGTGCTGATCCTGTTCAATTCCGCCTCCAGCCTCATGATCCTCAAGGCCCTGGATGCGAACTTCGATCACCTCGGTCAGTTCAGCCGCGGCCAGCAGTTGGCCATGGCGGTCGTGACCGCGAGCCAGGCCGTGCTGCCGCTGCTCTTCAGCCGTTGGGCGGCCCTGCCTGAGGCCGAGCTGACCCGGCACGTGGAGCTGGTGCTGCGATTCCTGGCGACCTTCAGCGTGGTGATCATCAGTGTGCTCATGATCGGCGCAAGGACGCTGGTCGTGACCTTGTATGGAATCGCCTTCGCGCCTGCGGTGGTCCCCATGATGATCCTGCTGCCCGGCACCCTGTTCTTCCTGTTGGCCAAGGTGGCGACCCAATTCCTGGGCAGCCGCGGCCTGCCCGAGCTCTCGATCGCCATGCTCATCGTGGGGGCAGCCGTGAACGCCCTTCTGAGCTGGCTCTTGATCCCAGGCCTGGGCATCCACGGCGCAGCCATCGCCGCAACCTTGGGCAACCTGGTCTTGCTGGGTTGTCTGTTGGCCACACTCAGGAGCCGCTTCGGCGTCCACCTGGGTCGGTGCCTCTGGCTGACCCGCCAGGACTGGCGCGGCATTCTCAAGCAACTTCATTGGAGCAGGTCCCGTGTTCGACAACCTCAGGGCGGACTACCGCAGGTACAGTAGGGGGCCGGACGCTCTCTGGCTGTTTCCCTTCAAGGCCGCCCAGGACGCGGGCTTTCGGGCCATGGTCCTGTACCGGATGGGCCGCTGGTGCAGACTGCACCGTGTGCATCTGGCTGCAGGCCTCTGCGAGCGGCTGATGCGCCACCTCTGCCTGTGCTGGATCGGGACCCACGTCCAGATCGGACCAGGCCTCAAGATCGCCCACTGCACGGGATTGGTGATTGGCGGCAAGGACCGTCCTGGGGTCGCCACTGTGACGTGCGGCAGAACACGACCTTCGGCGCCAACTATCACAAGACCGCAGCAGACGGCCGGCAGAGCCCGGTCGTCGGGGACAACGTGTCGGTCGGCGCAGGCGCGGTCATCGTGGGTCCTGTCCGGATCGGCTGCAACTGCGTGATCGGCGCCAATGCCGTGGTGACCCACGACATCCCCGACAACCAGATCGCCGCGGGCGTGCCAGCCCGCGTCATCAAACCCCGCTGGCCAGAGGGCTGCGGCAGGGGATACGAAGGCTAAGTCAAAGATCAAAATGCAAATAGTAAAGATGTGGAGGGGCCTCTGGCCTCGACGTCCTCACTTTTGATCTTGATTTTCGATATTTGATCTTCCATGGCGAAAGAGATCCCAAACACACTGGGCCTCTGTGGGCCCTGGCCAAGGCCAGGGGCCTCAAGACGCCTCCTCCCCGTCGGGACTGAAACGCTGGGCCAGACGGCTCTTGCCCCTGGAGGCATACGATCCGATCAAGTGGAGGGCAGAGGACCCCTATGCCGGGGCTGAGGAGGAGCTCCACCTACCCGGTCGCGTGTCGACCTCCGGCTGGGGATCATCAAGGAGTTCACGCAGATCCACAGCTATCTACATCGGGGCCTGCCGGGAGTTGGGCGTGCCGTACCGCCTGGTGGACCTCTCGGGCCCGGACTGGCTCGACCGGTCGAGCGATCCGGCTGCGACGCCTTCCTGGTCCGGCCCTCGGGCCAGATCACGGTCTGGAAGCAGATGTTCGACGAGCGGCTTCGCGATCCTTTCCGCACGACCTCGGCAAGATCCTGTTCCCGAGCACCGACGAGATCTGGTTCTACGAGAGCAAGCGCCGCATGCACTACTGGCTGGCGGCCCATGGGATGCCGCATCCAAGGACCTGGGTCTTCTATGACCGCACCCAGGCCCTGGACTTTGCAGACCGCGACGGACCTGCCGATCGTGTTCAAGGCGGACTTGGGCTCAGGGTCCATGGGCGTACGGATCATCCGGACCCGGTCCGGCCTGCGGCGGTTGATCACGAAGGCCTTCAGGACGGGGCTTTCTGCAAGACCGGCGGCGGATCCGCGGGACCGACAGTGGGGAACCGTCCTGCTCCAGGAGTATCTGGCGGATCTGACGGAGTGGCGGATGATCCGCGTCGGCGAGTCCTATTTCGGATATCAGAAGGTCAGGAAAGGCGACTTCCACAGCGGTTCCCACGTATTCCGCTATGGCCGTCCACCCACGAGCCTCCTTCGACTGACCCGGTCCGTGACCGAGGCAGGCGGCGTTCCTGAGCATGGCCCTGGACTGCTTTGTCACGAGCGACGGCGGGTGCCTGGTCAACGAGATGCAGACCACCTTCGGCCTGCACGTCAGCGACGGCCTCCCCATGGAAGGCGGCAGGCCGGGCCGGCTGGTCTATGATCCGGCCGTGGACGACTGGCAGTTTGAAGAGGGTCTCTTCTGTAGAAACAAACTCTGTAATCTCCGTGTACAGACCCTGGTGGAGAAACTGCAGGCCGCGCGGTCCTGCTGCGGGACAACGGGATGATCTGTAGATCTCCGGAACCTTCCAGACGAACCCTGGTCTTCTTTGACTTCGTCACGCACTTCGGCGGGGCCCAGCGGTCGACCGTGGCCACCTGCAGGGCCTTGCTGGCCGATTGCGCGGTCCACGTGGTGGACCCCTATGGCGCGTGCGAGCCGTGGGTGCAGGCGATCCAGGAGGCCGCAAGCTCGGTCGAGGTCCTGATGCCGCAGTCCAGGTCCTGCTGCATAGGCCACGAGGGACGGCCGTTCAGACGCGCCCTGGGCCTGCTGGCCCAGATCCCGCAGCACCGACGGTTGTCTTTGCGCCTGGCCGAGTCCCTCGAACGGCTCCAGCCGGATTGGGTCCTGACCAACAGCCCCAAGGCCCTGGCCCTGCTCTGGCTGGCAGGCGCGTTCACACGCTACCGGATCGTGTTCTACGCGCGGGGCTGGTACCAGCGCGGCCAGGTCTCCGCAGTCGGACGCCATCTGATTCGCAAGGCCCACGGCGTGCTGGCCGTGTCCAAGGCCACGGCAGCCAGCCTGCGGGCCTGGGGCGTCGCGCCCCACAGGATCCACGTCGTCCATACGCTGATCGAGCCTGAGGAACTGGACCGGCTCAGCCGGGAGCCCCTGGCGACCAGACCTCCCCGGCTGGATGGGCCCTGCCGCATCCTCCTGCCCGGCCAGTTGGTTCGTGCCAAGGGACAGGACACGGCCCTCTGTGCAGCCGGCCTCCTCAAGCAGCGCGGACTGGATTTCGTCCTGTGGCTGGCCGGCGACGTGAAGGTGGGCGGCGACACTGGATATCGACGTGACTTGGCCGAGCAGATCATGCGCCTGCACCTGGAAGACCGGGTGTTTCTCCTGGGGCACCGCGCGGACGTCGCAGCCTTGATGCGATCTGCAGACATGGTCATCCTGCCGACCTTGACCGAGGGCCTGCCCAGGGCGGTGTGGGAGGCCCAGGTCCTGGAGCGCCCGGTCATTGCCACGCCCGTTGGGGGCGTACCCGACCTGGTGGAAGACGGCAAGACCGGCCTGCTGGTGGCGCCCGGCGAGGGACAGGCCCTGGCCGAGGCCATCTTGCGGTTGTGGCAGGACGCGGCCCTGCGCCAGCGGATCGTGCGTGCTGCAGCAGACCACATCCGCAGCGAGTTTCCGTATGACGGACAGCGAGAGGCCCTGCGCCGCGCGCTGGAACAGATAGGAGGTGTGATATGAAACGACTCAGCAGCATGGGGACGTCGGCAGTCCTGTTTTGTATGCTGACCCTGCGTCTGGAGCCAGCCTGGGCCGCGACCGTGCAGCCCATGAGCCTCGGTTGGCCGGCAGCCAGCCAGGCAGAACCTGATCCGGGGCCCTCTGGGCCGCCGATCATCATCTGGTTCCATTCGGTCAAGTCCAACTCGCTTTCATCCTTGACTGCCGCCCTCTCCAGCCACATGCCCAACCACGTGATGATCTCGTACATGCACAGACGGGACGCGGACTGGCAGAAGAGCCGGGAGGCCGTGGAGGCCATCCAACTCGTCCAGCGGTCAGGCGTGCGGCTGATCTGGTGCAGGGGTCTGTGGCCCTACTACAAGAATCAGGGCATCCGCGAGGCCACTCTCATCGATCCGAACTACTACGTCCAGGAGGTCCTCAGTCTTCGAGCCGAAGCAGAGGCCATGAAGGCGGATGCGATTGCCCTGGACGTCGAGCCCTATGGGCTTTCACCTCTCAAGCCGATCTTCAAGGCAGGTGCAAGGCTCGACTACCGGGGCCTCAAGGCCATGGAGCAAGCGATCGATCTGGTCCTCCAGCAGGCCGGCCAAGTGGACTTCGTGCTTCCTGCAGGCAGCCTCCAGAAGGACCATCCGTACAACCTTCTCAGCCGTCTGGGCATGCGACGGATCTCCGAGGGCACCTATTACCAGGACGGCGGGGTGGTCAGACCGGTCCCCTATTCCTTCGAGATCTTCGGCGCCCACGTCAGCACGCGGAAGTGGAGCTTCGCACCCTCAGGCCGCTCGTGCTTCCTGGTCGAGGAGCTGTTCGACCGCTCCCAGGTCTGGTCTTCCAGGCAGGGCCTGTTCCTGTACAGCACGGGCCCGGACAGCCCCAAGGTGGCCAAGGCCCTTCAAGACTACGCCAGGGCAGTCATCCAGAAAGAAGAAGTAAGAAGTCGGAAGTAAGAGGTAAGAGGCAAGGCCCGCTCTTACTTCTCCTATCTTACTTCTTACCTCTTGCTTCTTACTTCTGACCTATGTTGTTATTGACGACCAACCAGATCCACATGGCGGAGTGCGAGGGCCACTACTACAACCGTAGTGACGGCCTGGTCAGCTATGCCACGCTGCGGCGGATCCTCCGCCACGCGGACGGCGTCACGGTCCTGGCGCGATCCTCCAGAGCGAGGCAGCCGGACCCGCGATGGCTGCAGGTCGATGGCGACCGGGTCACTGTGGCGGGTCTTCCTGACCCTGCGGGTCTGGGCGCAGCGATCCTCTCGCTAGCCGCCCTGATCCGTGAGATCCGCAGGGCGGCCCGGACCTGCGACCACTACCACCTGAAACTTCCTGATGCGACTGCCACCCTGGTGGGTCTGTATCTCTGGACTACAGGCAGGCGGTTCGGCGCAGAGGTCGTGGCTGACTGCAGCAAAGGCCTCCTGTACGCCAAGGGCGGGTCCATCCAGGTCAGGCTGGCTGCGTGGATCCTGGACCGCCTGACGGGCTTCCTGGTCAAGAGGGCCGTGGCCGTGGCCTACGTGAGCAGGTACCTCCAGGCCAGGTATCCTCATCCGAGACAGGATCGGCAGTGGGTGATCTGCTCTGCAGAGCTGACCGACGACGTCATGGGTATGGCCAGGCCTGCAGAGTCCTTTCGGGTGCAGCCCTTCCGCCTCGTCTCCGCAGGCAGGCTCTCGGCAGAGAAGGGACACGTCACCCTGGTGCAGGCCTTTGCCCGGATCTGCAGCCGCACAAAGAAGGCCACCGAGCTTCACATCGTGGGAGACGGTCCGCAGAGGCCGGTCCTGGAGCGGTTGTGCAGAGACCTGCAGATCAGCGACAAGGTCACCTTCCATGGGTTCATCCATCATGGGCCCAGGCTCTTCGAGATGCTGGACCAGGCCCATCTCTACGTGTTGCCGTCTCTGACCGAGGGCATGGGAAGGGGGCTCATCGAGGCCATGGCCAGGGGCATTCCCTGTCTGGCCTCCAACGTCGGCGGCATACCCGAGCACCTGCCTGCGGAGGCCCTGTTCAGGCCCGCTGACCCTGACGCCATTGCAGACAAGGTCCTGGGCCTGATGGATCGGCCTGATGAGCTGGCCAGCCTCTCCCGCGGGAACGTTGCGGCTGTGATGGCCTTGCGTCCCCAGAATCTCGAGGCAGCCAGACAGGCCTTCTGGAGGGCCGTGACAGATGGCTAGTTCCACGATCCCAGGCTGGACTTCGCTGCGGGTCCTGCATGTCACGCGCACGGCCTCGACCGTGGAGGCCTTCCTCAGGCCGATACTGGCAGAGCACCGGTCCAGGGGGCACTGCGTGGAGCTGGCTTTCGGCCGCTCGACCGAAGGGCCCGCGGACTTCGGTGTCCCTGTCCACGCCTATCCCATCGATCGATCCCTCCGGCCTGACCGCCTGGCCCACACCGTGGAGGCCCTCAAGGCCATCCTCCAGGAAGGCCGCTTCGACGTGGTCGTCAGCCACATGGTCCTCGCGGGCCTTGCCACGCGCCTGGCCTTTGGCCTGGCAGGCAGACCGGGCCGGCTTCTCTATGCCTCCCATGGCCTGGCCTGCTATCCGACCCGCAATCCCATAACGAGATGGCTTACCCTGAAACTCGAGCAATCGATGAGACCCTGGACAGACGCCATGATCGTGCTCAACGGCTTCGACTACCGCGTGGCCACGCAGCACGGGCTGACCTGCGCCAAGGCCCAGGTCCATTTCCTGCACACCGTAGGTATCCCCTACTCCAGGATCGTACATACGGCGGAGGCCCTGGATCGCCAGTCCTACAGGGACCGCCTGGGTCTGGCCTCCGACCTCCCAGTGGTCACCTACGCAGGCCGTTTCATCAGACCCAAGGGCGTGCAGACCTTTCTCGATATCGCGCGACGCCTGTCCGCGCGAGGGACCCAGGCACAGTTCATGATCGCGGGCTCAGGCCCGCTGGATGGATTCGTCCGGGAGTTCGTGGCAAGCCGCGACCTGGCCGCCAACGTACGTCTGCTGGGCTGGCACAACGATGTGCCGGCCTTGCTTGCAGCCAGCGACGTCCTTTGTCTTCCCACCTACTACGAAGGTGCGCCGGTGATCCTGCAAGAGGCCATGGCAGCAGGCACAGCAGTCGTAGCCTCGGACGTCCCAGGACCCCAGGATCTGATCGATGATCGGAACAACGGTATCCTGGTAGCAGCCGGCGACATCGATGGGTTCTGCTCCGCCATCTCCAACCTGCTCGCAGACGAGGCCTGGCGCAGGGAGCTCGCCGCCAGGGCCCGCACCCACGCGGCCCTCTTTGACGCGTCGATCTGGGCGCCTGCCTGGGTGGATGCCATCGAGGCAGCGGCCCAGCCCGGGTGTCCCGATCTCGTGAGGAGCGCAGGCTGACCATGCTCAAGAGACTATCCAATCGCCTGATCGATCTGGTGGTCTCGGCGGTGGCCATGATCCTCCTGGCACCGGCCTTCCTGTGCCTGGCCCTGGCCATCAGGCTCGGCAGCGCAGGGCCGGTCCTCTTCAGGCAAGAGCGAGCAGGCCGCCACGGCAGGCCCTTCACGCTCCTCAAGTTCCGCACCATGCAACTGGCCACAGATCCCTTTGGACCCAGCCCCAGGTCAGGCGACGATCCACGCCTGACCCCCGTCGGCCGCTTCCTCCGCGAGCACTCCCTCGATGAGCTGCCCCAGTTGTGGAACGTCTTGATGGGCCACATGAGCCTGGTGGGGCCCCGGCCCCTGTACGTGGCCCAGATAGCGGAATGGAACGACCGCCAGAGGCGGCGCCTGGAGGTCAGGCCCGGCCTGACCGGCCTCGCCCAGATCGCAGGCAGAGGCAACCTGACGATCGAACAGAAGCTTGAACTGGACGTCAGGTATGTAGAATCTGCCAGCCGTTGGCTGGACCTCAAGATCCTGGCCGCCACCGCCTCCCTCGTCTTGCACAGCCGCGGCATCTATGAGCGGCAGTACTCCCGGGCCGAGACCACCCGAGGCGAGGCCCCTGCTCACTCCCGCGTGTAAGCCAAATCGCTGAGCATGTCCTCGGCTGGACCACGCATTTCCCAGCCGTCTTATTCCCCCCTGTTCCCATCACAATGCCCTCGGTCTACCCTGCCCGTGCTGTATGTTGGTGTTGGCTGTTCATGGCCGGAAAGACAAGGGCCGACTGCTACTCTAGCCGCGGAGGGCTCCACACAGACACTGCGGCAGTACCGAGCCCCGTTGATAATGGCGTTGTCTGACGGAGGAACAGGTGATATCATCGGCAGTTGTCGGGATTCCAGAACACGACTGACTAGGCCTGAAAGCGAGGCACGGTGAATATCGGCACCAAGCAGATGCAGCGCACCAAGCTCGACAAGAGCACCTGGGCCAACCCAGAGGACATTACCCATGCCGAATGAACTCGCTCCTCTACCGCCCGAAGGACAGCTCCTGATCTATCAGGACGGCAAACTGAGAATCCAGGTTCGTATGGACGGCCAGACCGTCTGGCTAACCCAACGCGGTATGGCCGAGCTGTACCAAGTTACGGTCCCCAATGTTAGTCAGCATCTGAAGAGCATCTATGAGGAAGGTGAGCTTCACCCCGAAGCAACTGTTAAGCGTTACTTAATAGTTCAAACCGAGGGGAGGCGAGAGGTCTCGCGCAGCGTGGATCACTACAACCTCGACGCCATTCTGGCGGTTGGCTACCGCGTCCGCTCAGTGCGTGGCACGGTCTTTCGCCAGTGGGCCACATCGCGTCTATCCGAACTGCTGGTCAAGGGTTACACCCTGGACGACGACCGCATCAAGGAAGGTAGGACCCTCGGCGCAGGCTACTTCGATGAGCTGCTTGAGCGGATTCGGGACATCCGCGCGTCTGAGCGACTCTTCTATCAGAAGATCACCGACATCTACGCCACAAGCATCGACTACGACCCCGACTACCCGGTCAGCCAGACCTTCTTCGCCACAGTCCAGAACAAGCTCCATTGGGCGATCCACGGCAAGACCGCCGCTGAGATCATCGCAGCCAGGGCAGACTCCTCCAAGGCCCATATGGGCCTGACGACCTGGAAGAATGCGCCGCATGGCCCCATCCGAAGGGCTGATGTGACAGTGGCCAAGAACTACCTCAACGAAGAGGAGATCCGCGAACTCAACCGCGCAGTGACCATGTATCTCGACTATGCTGAAGACCAGGCACGTCGACACAAACCCATGCACATGGCCGATTGGATCGCCAAGCTCGACGCCTTCCTGCAGTTCAATGAGCGCAACATCCTGACGCACTCAGGCCAGATCTCGCACCAACTGGCCGAAGAGCACGCGCACGCGGAGTTCGAGAGATACGAAGCAGAACGTCGGCGGCTTGAAGCCACACGACCCTCCAGTGATTTCGACCGCCTTCTGGAGAGAGGTAAGGAACTGGAGAAAGTGCCGCCTCTGGCGTCCAAGCCGCCCCACCGCCGAAGGAAAGGCGATGTGAAATGACAGAAGGCGAAATGACGGCCAGGGCATTCTGCAACGGTTGTCGTAGGGAGACAAATCACCGGTACACGCCGATCCACACTCGCAACTACACCGAAGGAGATGAGGCGCATCCGAGACCCCTATGCGAGGCATGGGACTTGCTGGTCTGCCTCGGCTGCAACGCCGTCCACATCCGGTACACCCTATCAAGCCCTGAGTGGATCAAACCAGAAGTATCCGAGTTTCCCTCGCGTCAGACTCGGTGCACGCCTTCCTGGCAGAGCAACCTGCCACCAGAGGTCCGTAGTATGCACTGCGAGGTCTATGATGCCCTGAGGGCCAAGGCTCCCTGCTGTGCAACAATGGGCATGCGAGCACTCATCGACATGGCCTTGACGCAGGTAGTCGGCGATAAAGGCAGTTTCCCAGACAACCTTGCCGCCGCTGTTCAAGCAGGACACCTGACGTCGCAGGAAAGGAAGACCCTTGAGGCAGCGATTGAGGCTGGAAGCGCCGCAGCCCATCGCGGATTCACTCCAAACGAGCAACAGATTGAAGATGTGCTTGGGATCGTAGAGCACCTCTTGCAGGGATTCTATGTCCTCGGGCCGGTTTCTGCTCGGCTTCGAGACCAGATACCGCCAAGGACACGATAGTCGGCTAACGAGGCACGTATGGCACTTGAACTTGGTGGAATCCCAGACAAACTCGGGAACCGCTATGAGAGGCAATGGGTCGTCCTGCAACTGCTGCGGCTGCTGGATGAACGGCTGCTGTCAGTATGTTGGGAGCCGGCGAGCGAGCATACGGATGGTATCGACGTGATTGTGCAGACTAGCAGTGGAATCCAACAGGCTCAGCAGTGCAAGGTTCGTAACGCCGACCGGGAGAAGTGGACATTCGCTGCATTAGATGCCCGTGGCATCCTCAATGCCATGCGAAGGCATCTCGACGCAGGGGCAAGCCATGAGTTCGCCATTGTCAGCCCCATCGAAGGCAAACTCGTCCAGGACATCTGCCAAAGCGCCCGCGATTCAGAGGGGAACTGCGAATCCTTCTTTGCGTACCAGATAGAGGCAATCGGCGAAGATAGGAGACGGGCATTTCGCCAGTTCTGTAGATGCCTCGGCCTTGACACGCAACAGAAGGCCGACCTAGCGATCGCTTTTGAATACCTTCGGCGGTTGCACATTATCCACTGGGAGGATGATCTGGAGAGCCAGGAGCACCTGAAAGAGTTGGCCAGAATGCTGGTGGCGGGCGATCCGGGCCTGGTGGTCACGATGCTCGCTGACTTCGCACAAGGTAACCTACGCAAGACGATCAAGGCCGCGGATGTTCATTCATTCCTCGTGTCTCGCGGGCTTCACCCACGGCATTTGACGGATGACGATAGGATCTTGCCTGCGATCCAGAGACTCCAGGACCAGTTTGAGGCATCCATCAAGCCTGGGCTTATCGCTGATAGACTGCTTCCACGGACAGAAACACAGGAGGTCCTCAAGGGTCTTGAGGAAGGCGGCCTGGTTGTCCTCCACGGGAGGGCAGGTATAGGCAAGAGCGGTGTCCTGTACGAGCTTGTGACGATACTGAAGCGCGACAATCATCCATATCTGCCGATTCGTCTGGACCGACAGGTCCCAGCGAAGAACCCAATACAGTTCGGACAAGACTTGGGACTCCCGGAGTCACCAGCACAGTGCCTGGAGGCGATTGCGGGCACCAACTTGTCGGTTCTGATCCTCGACCAACTGGATGCCATCAGATGGACTGCCGGACATTCTTTCGATGGGTTGGAGGTCTGCAAGAGCCTCGTCAACGAGATCAACTCCCTTCGAGATCTTGGTAGGCCCGCAGGCGTTGTGCTTGCCTGCAGGTCGTTCGACCTTGAGCACGACCCGAAGATCAAGGCCTGGCTCCACGATAGTGCTCAGCTGAAGTTGAAGAAGGTGGAAGTCAAGGCTCTGAAAGAGGAGGACGTAAAGCAGGTATGCGGACAGAAGTACGGAGCCCTACGCAAGCGACAGCAGGACCTTCTGAGGCTCCCGGCCCACTTGGCGATGTGGGTACAGTTGGTGGCTTCTGGTGAGGTTCCTAGTTTCAAGACGGGACCTCAATTGCTCCAACAGTTCTGGAACAACCGGCGACAGGAGGTGGAAAGGGCAGGAATAGCCAGCGTAGACATTGAGTTCATATTGGGCGAGTTGGTCGGATACATGGAACGCAATGCCTGCATCTCGGCCCCGCTCAGTACTGTTGAATCGAGGGCACGTGCCCTGGACTCGCTGCAGTCCCATGGCCTCCTTACCATGACGGCACGCTCGGTCAGCTTCGCCCATCAAAGCTATCTTGATTATCAGATCGCCAGCCGCTTACTGGCCCAAATCAACTCGGGGCATGGCAGTGTACGCACTTGGCTGGGAGACAAGGCCGAACAGTCCTTGTTCCGGCGAGAACAGCTCCGACAGGTACTGGTACTGCTGGAGGAGGAGTCTCCCCGGCAGTTCGTTGCCAGTGTTCGGGAGTTGTTGGAGGATGCGAACGTACGTTTCCACCTCAAGCATTTGGTTCTTGAGTTGTTGTCGCAGCTAGAAGATCCATCGAAGGCCTTGCTGGACTACCTTGGGGAGTTGATTACCAGGGATGAATGGCGCAATCACTTGATCGAAACCGTGTGCGTACGGCACGCTCCATATGTGCTCTGGCTGCTGCGCCAAGGAGTTCTGGTCCAATGGCTCGAGGCAGACACTGAGAAAGACAGGAATACGGCCTTGTGGCTGCTGCGATCTGTTGCTGACACCATCCCTGACGAGGTCGCTGAGACCCTCGAACCATTCGCCGAACGAGACGAGGAATGGAAGGAGCGTGTCGTAGGGAGCTTGGCTTGGAGCGAAGAGGCCGATTCCACTCGAATGTTCGGGCTTCGGCTTCGTCTAGCACGAGCAGGAGCCTTTAAGGAGTGGGTGACCTGGGGCAAGCTGGCCAAAGACCATCCAGACAGGGCCATCCTCCTTCTCGGTGCCGTCATTTCAACATGGGACAAAGACGACTTACGACCGGAACAACGCCGCAAACGCCAACATGCATCTGGCGCTTCATCTCGATTCGAGCAATGGACGTCCGACGACCTAAAAGCACTGCTGGCATCAGCCAATACCCGCCCCGATCTTGCGTGGGATACGCTTGTTCCTCAGATCCAACGACTGACCATGTCGGACGAAGAGAACGATGACTCCTTGGATATGCGGCATGATTGGATGGGCAATATTGACCGCGTCGGAGTCGCCAAGGGCGTTCTCGACATGGCCATCGAGGCTGGCAAGGTACTCGCCCGGCAGGACGGTCCAGACTTCTTCCGGCGGACGGAACTCCTGCGAGGTGATCCTTCGCCGGTAATCCAGTTTCTCCTGGTGGAGTGCTACTCCGCCATGCCAGCCCAACTGACCAACGAGTCCATCGAATGGCTGATGGATGTGCCAGAACGCCTAGGCCTTGGCCCAGGAGAGGCCGAGTCAGAATGGATGCCTGCGGCTCGACTCATCAAGTCCCTCTCCCCGCACTGCTCGGAGCCTATCTTCAGGCGTCTTGAGTACCACCTCATCCATTACCATTCGTCCAACGAGAAACGCCTGGCGGAACACTACGTCAAGAGTTGGAGGGAAGGCTACTTCGGGGATTTCTGGGGTCGGGCCCAGCACTTCCTGTTGCCAGCACTTGATGAGAGACGCCGCAGTGCAGAGGTTGCCGGACTGATCGGAGTCTTGCGGCGAAGGTATGCTGGGTGTCCGTCATGGTGGTTCCTTCACAGGTCCCCTAGTAGGGCCGGGTTCGTGGGATCGACTCTCCGGCAGGAAAAGCTATCGCAGATCAGCGATCGGGCTTGGCTCGAGGACATCGTCGGCAATGCGAGCATTCCTGAAGAGGATGCTCCAAGCCGATATGAGGCGGAGAATAAACGCTGGCGAAAGTCATCGGTCTGGCATTTTGCCCGTGATCTAGCCACGGCGGCAAAACGGTTTCCTACCCGTTTCGCAAAGCTCGCTCTGCGGCTCCCGGAGGGTGTACATCCCCGTTATGTCGCGGCTATCCTGGAAGGACTTCAGCAGACGAAACCGCCCGATGGTTCCGAGGAAGAGAAGGCAGAGTGGTCTCCAGCGAGTGTCGAACTAACCGAGGCCGCTATCGCTCGTCTGCTTCTGGGTGACGATCTCGCAGTAGCAGGAGAGTTCTGCTCGTTACTGAGGGTGCGTTCCGAAGAAGACTGGTCCGAACCTGTCCTGCAGCGGTTGATCAGGTATGCCAAGGAGCACCCAGACCCCGCGGATGGGAAGCTCGTGATGGGTGTTGCAGGCGGAGACTTCGATACAAACAAGGCCTCCGCCCACGACTTGCTCAACAATGCCTTGAATGTCGTGCGAGGCAAGGCAGCCTTCGCCGTAGGGGCGTTACTCTGGGCACACCCAGACTGGGTGGGCCGTCTGGAGCCGGCCATCAAATCACTGGTAGTCGACAGACACCCGGCAGTTCGCATCGCAGCGGTGGAGGCATGCCTGCCGATCCTGAATATCGACCGCGACAAGGCGGTTCGTTGGTTTGTCCAGGCATGTCAGAGCGATCCGCGGGTCACTGCGTGTCGCGCAGGGGTCTACTTCTTCAATTGCTGTATGGAGAGTCACCGCGACCTCTTGGCACCGCTTATTAAGGCCATGGTCGTCTCCCCTCTGCCTGATGTTGCACAGGAGGGCGCAGAAGAAGTGATGGCTCGGTGGCTATTGCACGGCGACTTCCAAGATGAGCTCGACACCTGTATGGCAGGCACAATTCCTCATCGTAAGGGAATCGCCCAGGTTGCAGCCCATTTCGTACTGGAGCCTGAATGCACAGACAGATGCCGCCACATTCTAGAAATGCTCATGGATGATCCCGATCCTACAGTACGGTCAGAAACCGGCCATGCCTTCAGGAGCAAGGCTATCTTCTCGATTCCGAACGGCCAGGAAATCACTGGCAAGTACATACAGTCCAGGGCATACCACGATCACCCGGCATCGCTATTCATCGCGATGGAGGAGTACTCAGGACCATTGCTCCCTTACGGCGAGCTCATCTTGGGTATTTGCAGGGAATTTGCAGGGCCGTTGCGGGATCCCTCACGAGATATGTCCACGGGAATCGCCGGAGATGCTTACAGGCTACCTCCGCTTCTGTTGCGGCTCTACGAACAGGCTCGGGAGCGTGACGACAAGGCGGCCATCAGTAGCTGCCTTGATGCCTGGGATACGCTGTTCGAGAAACGGGTTGGTGTCGTGCAAGAACTGGCGCAGTCCATGGAGCAATAGCAGCCACAGTCCCATCAAGGTCACAGTGGATCAAGGTAGGTTCCTTCTTAAGGTACAAGAATGCGGAAGTGGATTCGACAACTCAGTGCGATCGTGCTGGCCTTTGCCGGCTCTGCTGCGGCGCTGGAGCCGAATGAGATCCTGGTCCTGGTCAACGGCCAGATACCGGAGTCCATGGAGCTCGGCCGATACTACTGTCAGCAGCGCAAGGTGCCGCAGGACAACATCGTATCCATCGCCATGGGTGCACGGCCTGTCGATACGATGAGCCGTGAAGACTATGATCGCCTTGTGGCCAGCACGATCCGAGAGGTGATCGCCTCATGCGATGAGCCTGCGTCCGTCAAGTGCATCGTCACGACCTGGGGCGTGCCGTTTCGCGTGGGTGATCGGCCTGCCCTGCCGGGTACGGAGCAGCGGATCCAACGGCTCAGGGCAGAACTCGAAGACGCCAAGAAGGCTGAGACCAAGGACCAGGCAGCACTGCGGCAATGGGAGGCAGAGCTGGACAGGCTCACGGGCGGCCAGACCCAGGCCTCACTGGATAGCGAGCTGGCCGTGCTCTTGTTCGGCGACTACGAGCTGGTTCGCTGGATCCCCAACACCTTCAAGGACAACCAGCCTGACGCGCCCTATCGCGTCCTGATGGTCAGCCGATTGGATGGCCCCACCCCGGAGATCGCCAGGGGCCTGGTGGACAAGGCCCTGGCAGCGGAGAAGAAGGGGCTGCAGGGGACGTTCTACATCGATGCGCGCGGCCTTACTGGACCCAGCGAGTATGCCCGCTATGATCAGTCGCTCAGGGATCTGGCTGGCTGGGCGACCAGCCACACCTCGCTCCCTGTGAAGCTCGATGATGCGCAGGCCCTCTTTGCACCTGGCACGTGTCCCAACGCCGCACTCTACTGCGGCTGGTACAGCCTCCGCAACTATGTGGACGCGTTCACCTTTGTCGAAGGCGCAGTCGCGATCCACATCGCCAGCTTCGAGGCAGCGAGCCTCCGCGACCCCAACAGCAAAGAATGGTGTTCGGCCATGCTCAGACGCGGGGTGGCTGCCACGGTCGGGGCAGTAAATGAGCCCTACCTGACGGCCTTTCCACTGCCCCTGGATTTCTTCAGGGAGCTCTTTGAGGGCCGCTGCCTTGCAGAGGCCTATTACCGCACCAATCCATTCAACTCCTGGCAGATGGTCCTGATCGGTGATCCGCTGTACAGGCCATTCCACAAGTAAGCCATCAGCCGGCCCCGGCGAGCCTCTCCCCTTCCCACCTTCTCCCCTTCTTACTTTCTTACCCTCTCGTCTTCCCTCCTTCGCCGCCCCCGCGCGGCAGATCGACCAGGTATGCAGAGGCCACGATCAACAGTGCACCCGCGATCTCTCCGGGCCTGAAGACCTCGTGCAGAAACAGCATGGACACAAAGACTGCGGAGACGGCCTCCAGGGGGCCGAGGATGGCGGAGGCGGTCGCGTCTACGGCCTTCAGCGAGTAGTTGTACAGGATCGTGGGCAGGACCGTACAGAAGACGGCGAGCAAGAACGAGATCCAGAGCCCGGTCCAGTCGATGGCCAGTTGGCGGGCCGCTACGGCAGTAGCTATAGAGAGCGCGAACGTGGCGGAGGTATTGGCCCAAAGCATCCAGAACAGATCGATCCGCTGCGCGAACTTCCGGGTGTACACGACGAACACCCCCCAAAAGAGGACCGCTGCGACCGTCAGTCCGTCGCCCTTGAGCGACAGCCCTGTGTCCAGGCCTGCCAGGTTCAGATTGGTCGACAGGGCGAATCCACCCAGCATGGACAGGATGATGGCAGCGCCCTTGGTCCAGTCCAGCCGCTCGGCCAGCAGGAAGAAGGCCAGGATCGGCACCACCACCATGGTCATCTGGCTGAGCGCCGCGCTCTTGCTCGCAGAGGTCAATTGCAGGCCGGCGAACTGCAGGATGGAGCCTGCCCAGTTGCTGACACCCAGGATGAAGAGCATCCTGTTGCTGCCAAGTACAGAGGCCTCCTTGCGGCGGCGGATGAAGAAGGGCAACAGGACAAGGAAGGCAAAGCCATAGCGGTACACCAGGATGGTGATCGGGCTGTTGTGCACCAGGGCCACCTTCAAGGCAGGGAAGGAAAGCCCCCACAACAGCAGCGACAACACCAGGGCCCAGAAATGGCGCCTCGAATATCTCATGTCTGGAGATCCTCTCCATCCAACCGTCGGTTCCCGAACGTCAGCCCGCCATTCTACCTCTTTGGCTGTCAGCCGTCAGCTTTCAGCCATCAGCCGGAGGTCTTGCCCTGCATTTCTGCTGACCGCTGAGAGCCGATAGCCTACCTGTTCCCTTAGCACACGACATTGCCTCATCAAGATTGCAGCAATGGTCGATGGAGCAGGTATGTGCGGCTATCGCATGATCATTGTCTTGGCCGGACTGGCCGCAGCCATGCTGCTGGGGTCGGGCTGCATGTCGCAATCGGGCAGGCCCGGCTGGGGCGACGACGCGATATGGCCGCCGGACGGCCAGAGGATCGTCAAGGCAGCCACTGACGCCCTGCTGGCCCCCCAGACCTGGGTGCCGGCTGCGGGCGCCCTGGTCTTTGCGGTCGACGACTGGGATCACAAGGTCTCGGCCTGGGCCACTGAGCACACGCCCGTCTTCGGCTCGCAGCAGGCCGCATCTGATGCCAGCGACAGTCTGTGGGCTTTCCTAAAGGCAGAGATGCCTGTCACCGCCTTGATGACGCCCAGCGGAGACAATCCCCAGGAGTGGGTGATCGCCAAGGCCAAGGGCCTTGTCGTGGAGTACGGCGCAATCCGGGCCAATGGCTATGCCACCGAATGGCTCAAGGATGAGGTGGGACGCGAGCGGCCCAGTGGGAAGGACCACAAGAGCTTCCCCTCGGGCCACAGCTCCTCGTCCTTTGCGCACGCCACTCTGTCCAACCGGAACCTCGACTCTATCGACATGCCCGGACTGGTCCGCCAGGCCCTGCAGATCGGCAACCTCGGCGTGGCAGGCACAGTGGCCTGGGCAAGGGTCGAAGGCAAGGCCCACTATCCCTCAGACGTCCTGGCGGGCGCAGCCCTGGGCCATTTCCTTACGGCCTTCATCTATGACGCCTTCATGAACCTGGACGAAGACCGTGCCATCGACGTCGCCTTCTCCGCCACAGGCAGGGGCGCAGCCGTGCAGTTGGCGATCCGATTCTGAATGGCTTCACGACGGGTTCTTCTCAAAGAGTAGCTGGCCGCGTCCTTTCAAGGCAAGGCTATTTGACCGCCTGTGAGGCCATCAAGCTGCCCTGCGATCCTGCAAAGGGCCTCTGCTGCAGCGTCGAGGCTGCCGGGCCTGCAATAGACGCGGCCGCGGTTGTAGTCGCCGCCCCAGCAGGGGATGCCCAGGAACAGGACCTGCCTGCACCGGTGGCGGTACACGTCGGTCTCATCCAAGTCCGAGACGGGATCTGGACAGCCTGAGTAGAGATCGAAGCTTAGGCCTTGCAGGGCCTTCTTCACGAACCGCCGCAGCGCAGGGTCTTTGCACTTCTCGATCACGATGTCCTTGGACGTCGCCGTGGCGGTCACATCCACCACGACCACCACGTCGCTGGGCTGCAGGGTCCTGAGGACCTCGAATGCGCCGGCCATGTCCGTCTCTTCGCCGTAGGTCAGCTCGATCCTCACCCTGGGCCTGTCGAGCCTGCCGCTGAAGAAGGCCTTCATGACTGCATGCACGCCCACGAAGTTGTCCAGGTGGCCATAGAACAGGCCTGCCTTGTTCAGACTGAGCCTGTGGGCCCTGAAGCCTGTGTCTGCGTGGCAGGAGATCACCAGTCTCGGCAGGGGTTTGGCCTTGGGCATTCCCGTTCACCTCCTGCCTGGACGCAGCCCGAGGCTCTCCAGGATCTGTTGAAAGCCCTCAGGGATGGGCGACTCGACCGTGGTCTTCTGACCTGCGGGCGTGGTGAAGGTGATCCGAAGCGCGTGCAGCATGATCCTGCCGAACAGGCCTTGAAGGGCCTTCTCGCCGTAGTGCACGTCGCCCACGATCGGATGCCCGACCGAATAGAGGTGGACCCTGATCTGGTGACGTCTGCCTGTAATGGGGTGGGCCTCCAGGAGGGTGTAGCCCTCCACGCGATCCAGGACCTTGTACTTGGTGACACTGGGCTTGCCGCGCTGGGCGTCCACACCCATGCGGCCTGAGCCGAACTCGCGGATGGGCTTGTCTATCGTTCCGTAGTCAGGCTCCAACTGCCCGTGCGCCAGTGCCAGGTAGGCCTTGTGGACCTCGCGGTCCTCGAATTGCCCGCTGAGGATCCTGTGGCTGTCCGCGTTCTTGGCCAGGATCATCACGCCGCTGACCTCCTTGTCGAGCCTGTGCACCACAAAGGGCTTGTAGTCCACCTGCTGGGCCAGCAGGCTCACCAGGCAGGGCTTGGCGAGGTCTCGCTCAGGTACTACAGCCAGGCCTTCGGGCTTGTCCACGGCCAGGACGTCAGTGTCTTCAAACAGGATCTTAACCATCATTCCACGTAGATCATCTTGCGGGTCATGCCGCCGTCGACCACAAAGTTCTGGCCCGTGATGAATCCGGACCCATCGCAGATCAAGAACACAACCATGGCAGCGATGTCACCGGGCAGCCCCACCCTTCCTGAAGGGTGCTGCTGATGGTCGACCGGCCGTAGCTGCGGACCCGCCTGGACACCGGACTTCTTGTATGAGCTGACGTCAATCCACCCAGGGCTGATGCAGTTGACGCGGATCTGGGGCCCCAGGCTGACTGCCAAGGCGTGGGTCAGGGCCACGATGCCGCCCTTGGATGCAGAGTAGGCCTCTGTGTGGGGCTCGGATTGGAGCGCCCGGGTAGAGGCGATGTTGACGATCGAGCCTGCAGCCTTGCGAAGGTGCGGGATCGCGTGCTTGGCCATCAGGAAGCACCCGGTCAGGTTCGTGGCGATGAACCGGTTCCACTGTTCCAGGCTCAGATCCTCCACAGCCACAGTACCGGGATTCGCGATCCCTGCGTTGTTGATCAGGGCATCAATCCTGCCAAACACGCGGACCGCCTCTGCAACGCAGCCCATGGCAGAGAACTCATCGGACACGTCCGTGGCCACAAACAGGACCCGATCCCTGCCGGCCTTCGACCGGTCCACGCACTCCCTGCCCGCCTGCTCATCCACGTCCGCAGCCACCACGCGGTGGCCCAGCGCCAGCAGGTGCTCACAGATCCCCCGGCCGATCCCCTGGGCCCCGCCTGTCACGATCACGACTTGACTGGATTTGTCTGGCATACGGCCAGGCATGCTACACTATATCCCCAGCAGAGTCCATTCTCCCCGGAGAACAGGACGAAGATGAGGCAGAGGTCGCCTGCCTGCCCCTTGCCCTGCTCCTGATGGACAAGCAGCACATCTCTGACGCGGACTGGGGTGGTGTGCCGTTAGGGGTGCAGCTCATCTGTTACCTGCATACGGTAGACTGCCTACTGAGGGTAGAAGACGTCCCTGACTCGATGTATACTGGCATCAGGAGTACGCCTATGGCAAGCAAGGCATGGATCTGCTGGATGGTGGGCATGACGCTGGGCCTCGCCGCTGGTTGGGCACAGCAACAGGAGCAGGACGTCCCTGGCCAGAACCCTTCACAGGATGCAGCCGAGCCGATCCCTCCGCCTTCTGCTCGCAGACCCATGATCCAGGTGGCCCTGGTGCTGGACACGGGCGACCGGATGGGTGGGCTGGTGGAGCAGGCCAGGATCGAGGTCTGGTCTATCGCCAATGAGCTGCTCCTGCTGGATAAGGGAGGGCGCTGGCCGATCGTGGAGATCGGGGTAGTGGCATACGGCAATGGGGACGTGCCTGTCGGCCGGGGGTACGGCCGTGCAGCAATCCCGTTTTCCACGGACATCGACTCCGTGTCCATGGCCCTGGGCCAGGCACGGACTGCTGGCGGCAAGGAGTACTGTGGCTGGGCGATCCAGGAGGCGGTCCAGAGGCTCAACTGGAGCCCCTACCCAGAGGACATGCGGGTGATCTTCATTGCGGGCAACGAGTCCTTCACCCAGGGGCCTGTGGACTACCCCTCGAGCTGCCAGGCAGCCACAACCAAGAGGATCGTGGTCAACACGGTCTACTGCGGTCCCTACAACTCCGGCGTCCACTACGGCTGGACCGGCGCCAGCCAGGCGACAGGTGGCCAGTACATCAGTATCAGTATCAACAAGCCCCCCCGATACCATCCGACGCCCAGTGACAACGGCCTTCTCGATCTCAACCGCAGGCTCAACGAGACCTACCGCCTGTTGTCCGATCCATCCCGGGATCTGCTCAGGCGCCAGCAGGACCAGGACCGGGACGTGTGGCTGCTCTCCAGGGAGGCGGTCTTCCAGAGGATCGTGACCAAGGCAGTCCTGGGACTCGCCCAGGACCCTATCGCGGTCCAGCAGCAGGGCTCGCCGGCCGAGATAGCCCAAACCGACGCCACCAGCAGGGAGTTGGAGCAGATCCAGGCCCAGGCCGCCGCGCGCAAGCACATCCAGGAGCAGATCCTCGACCTCGGCAGGCAGCGCAGGCTGGCCTTGATGGCAGGCGAGCCCGCGCCATCTCAGGAGGGACACACCCTGGGCTCCGCAGTGATCCAGGTCCTTCGCGAACAGGTCGTCAAGAAGGGCTTCACCTTCGAACGGCCTACGCCTGAGAAGTAACTGGGTTTCAGGTCCCTTGGTTTTAAGAGCCTCTAACAGAATGTCTTTGCCGGGGATCTTTTGAAGAAAGAAGGAGAACCGAAGGCGTTTCTTGCCGCGAATAACGCCAATGCACGCGAATGGCTGTCGCCGCCTCGACAGGTTGGCTTGTTCGTAGCACCGCCGTACGCGACGCTCTGCGTCTACCGGTACGCCGAGGGCGTACCGGGCGAGCTGCGCAGGTCTCCGCTTTGTCAAGCAAGCTTGCCCCGCGTAGACCCGCTTGCTCGCAGGCGTACGGCTTGATTCCCTGGCTGAGATCCCAACGGACCTCTTCCTTGATGGGCAGGATTTCTCGCCCACAGATGAAGCCGCATGATCAAGGCCGAGGAAGGGGATGCGTTCCAGGCTTGCCTGGATAAGCGTGCTCTTCCGGAGGCCGCCCTTGGCGACGAAGTCGCCAGGGCACGGCGAAGCCGTGGATCAGGCGGCGGAGCTACAAACACGCCAACACCCACGACTCCGCGTCAGCATTCGCGGCAAGAAACTCCTTCAGCTCTTTCCTGTCTCTCACCTGTCACCGTGACCTGCGCCATCAGGCCCTATGGTCCATTCCTGCACGCTTCTGTATACTATGCGGCGTCAGCGCAAGGATGGATGACTATGGCTACCCGCATAGAACAGTTGTTGGACACCAGTCGCAGAGAGCTCATCGATCTATCTGCCCGCAATAGGCTTTTGTCGATCCCCGTACAGTCCAAGTCCGCGAGGTTGGTGCATTTGGTGGACGAGCGGAGCGAAGAGGTCTACAGGCTGCTGGTGGGAGACAAGAAGACCATGAGCTTCCTGGCCTCCAAGAAAGCCAGCGAGGCACAGGCCACTGAGCAGCCCGAGCAGGGCCTGCCCCAGCCTGAGGAGGAGGCAGCCGGCAGCGAGCGACACACGGACCTGCGGCTCCAGACCCGCCTGACGCCAGAGGGCCTGCAGCGGAGGCTCCTGACCCTGTACCGCGACGCCCAGACCATGATCGAGGAGCAGGGCGTCAATATCCTGTACCTGGCCCTGGGACATCTCAAGTGGATGGAGGCCCACCAGCCTGACGTGGTGTACCACGCACCGCTGATCCTCGTGCCCGTGGAGCTGCAGCGTAGGACTGCGTCGGAGCGATTCCACCTGCAGTGGCGCGAGGAGGACATCCAGGAGAACCTCTCGCTCCGCGCAAAATTGGCTGCGGATTTCTCGGTGGATCTGCCTGGGTTTCCTGAGGACGAGGACCTGGACGTGGCCGCGTACTTCGGCCAGGTCAGCACTGCAGTCCAGGGGCTCAAGGGCTGGGAGGTCGACCCGGATGCGATCACGCTGGGATTCTTCTCGTTCGCCAAGTTCCTGATGTACAGGGACCTGGATCCAGCCAACTGGCCGCAGCCCGACAAGCTCCTGGATCATCCCCTGATCAAGGGCCTTCTGATGGAAGGCCTGCCGCCCTCGCATCCGCCCTTCCCAGAAGACTCGGATCTGGACAAGCTGATTCCAGTAGACCGGCTGGACTACGTCGTGGACTCGGACAGCTCACAGACCCTGGCCATCGAGGAGGTCCGCAGCGGACTTAACCTGGTCATCCAGGGCCCGCCCGGCACGGGCAAGAGCCAGTCCATCACGAACATCATCGCTACCGCAGTGCTCGACGGCAAACGGGTCTTGTTCGTCGCAGAGAAGCTCGCTGCCCTCGAGGTGGTCAAGCGGAGGCTGGAGCGAGAAGGGCTGGGCGCCCTGTGCCTGGAGCTCCACAGCAACAAGGCGAACAAGCGGGCAGTGCTGGAGGAGATCGGCAGGACCTGGACCCTGGGCAGGCCCAAGGACACCGGCCTGGGATCGCTGGTCCAGGACCTCGAGCACAAGCGGGCCATCCTCAACGGCCACGTGACGACCCTGCATGAGCCCCTGATGCCCTGCGGCATGAGTCCGTTCACGATCATCGGCCGGTTGCTGGGCCTGGAAGACCGCGGCAAGCAGGCCGTGGATGTGACCTGCACTGGCGCACTGGCCTGGACTGCCAGGGACTGGGCAGACCGCCGCAAGCTCGCAGGCGACCTTGCAGCCCTGGTGACAGAGATCGGTCTGGCCTCACAGCATCCCTGGCGGGGCGTGCAGCAGGAGACGGTCATGAAGGTCGACTGGGATGGCCTGGAGCTGGCGATCCGGTCCATGACCTCCGGCCTGGCAGACCTGATGGATAGCGCACTGGTCGTGTCCCGTACACTGGCCATGCCAGTGCCCAAGAGCCTGCAGGAGGCCGCTCGCCTCGAACAGCTTGGCCGCCACCTGCTGACCGCCCCCAGCCTGGATAGGCAGGCCATGGCAGATGCTGTCTGGGACAAGGACCCTGCTGCAATCAAGGACCTGGTGGCTGCGGTCTGTACGTGGACAGACGCCTCTGAAGGCCTGGCCAGCCAGGTGAGCCCTGCTGCCTGGACCACGGACCTGACAGAGACCCGGCGATGGATCGCCGAGTATGGCTCCTCGCTGCTGCGGATCCTCAATGGACCATACCGCCGCTCGATCAGCCTGCTGCGAAGCCTGGTCTCAGGACCCCTGCCCAAGACCGCCACTGAGCAACTGGCCTTGATCGACAAGATCATGGCGGGACAAAAGGCCCAGGCCGAGATCCAGAAAGGCGATAGCCTCGGCAAGGTGGCGTTCGGCACGGTCTGGCGCCAGGATAGGACCCCGGCCTCCAGCATAGAGGCCATCTTCAACTGGGTCACGCGGCTCCGCCAGGTCGGCGCGGGCGGACCCCTGCCGGACGGACTCATGCACGTGCAGGACCCCGGCAACCTTGCGCAACAGGTGGAGGCCCTGTCCGGACGCCTGGCCACCGCCCTCGATCGGACCACGAAGGTCTTCGAGGCCTTCCAGATCGACCCGATGGCAGGCTTTGGCGCAAAGGACCTGCAGGCCGTGTCCATAGACGGCCTGGTACAGAGGAGCACAGAATGGCTGCAGCAGCCTGAGGCCCTGTCCAGGTGGAGCCGCTACTACCAGGCGGCCCGCCAGGCGAGGCAATGGGGCATGGCGGACTTCGTGGATCGACTGGGTACAGGCGCGATACCCGCCTCCTCGCTACTCGAGTGCATGGACCGGGTAGTGCTCAGTCAGTGGCTCCGCGAGGCCATCAAGCAGAGGCCCACCCTCGGCCAGTTCGACGGCCTGCTGCACGATCGTCAGATCGCGGAGTTCAGGCAATTGGACAGGCAGCGTCTGACCCTGGCCAAGGTCCGCGTGCTGGACAGCCACGTCAAACGGATGCCACCTGCAGACTCCGGCATCGGTGCAGCAGGGATCATCGCAGGCGAGATCCAGAGGAAGCGGGGTCACAGGCCCATCCGCAGGCTGCTCAAGGACGCGGGCTCGGTCGTACAGGCGATCAAGCCCGTCTTCATGATGAGCCCCCTTTCTGTGGCCCAGTTCCTGGAGCCCGGCGCAGTGGAGTTCGACCTGATGGTCATGGACGAGGCCAGCCAGGTCCAGCCTGTGGACGCACTGGGCGCAGTCGTCCGCTGCAAGCAGATCGTGGTCGTGGGCGACAGCAGGCAGTTGCCGCCCACCCGGTTCTTCGCCAAGCTGACCTCGAACGTCGAGGAGGGCGAGCCCGTCGAGGACGAGCCGCAGGCTGCAACAGCCCAGGACATCGAGAGCATCCTGGGGCTGTGCTGTGCACGGGGCCTGAGCCAGTCCATGCTCCGCTGGCACTACCGCAGCCGCCACCACTCCCTGATCGCAGTGTCCAACCACGAGTTCTATGAGGATCGGCTCTTCATCATCCCCAGCCCCTATTGGACCAGCGGCGTTCTGGGCGTGAAGTTCCATCCAGTGGCCGACAGCACCTATGACAGCGGAGGCTCGCGCGCCAATCGCGTCGAGGCAGAGCAGGTCTGCCAGGCGATCATGGAGCACACCCGCCGCCACCCGGGTCTGAGCCTGGGCGTGGCCACCTTCTCGATCCAGCAGCAGCAGGAAATCCTGGACCAGCTCGAGAGCCTGCGGCGCGACAATCCCGACACAGAGGCCTTCTTCACGAGCCACGAGGGCGAGCCCTTCTTCGTCAAGAACCTGGAGAACGTGCAGGGCGACGAGCGGGACGTGATCTTCATCTCGGTGGGCTATGGCCGCGACTCCAAGGGCGTGATGGCCATGCGATTCGGGCCGCTGAGCCAGGATGGCGGAGAGCGGCGTCTCAACGTCCTGATCTCGCGGGCCAAGCAGCGATGCGAGGTCTTCACCTCCATCACTGCGGACGACATCGACCTGGAGCGGGCCTCAGGCCGCGGCGTGGCTGCACTCAAGACCTTCCTGCACTATGCGCAGACCGGGCAACTGGACATGACCCGGTCACAGAGCTCCAGAGAGCCGTCTGCCTTCGAGCAGGTGGTCAAGCGATCCATCGAGTCCCTGGGCTTCCAGGTCGATAGCCAAGTCGGGCTTGCGGGCCTGTTCCTGGACCTGGCCGTGGTCCATCCCCAGGATCGCAGCAGATACGTGTTGGGCGTGGAGTGCGATGGTCCTGAATACAGGGCCAGCCGCTCCGCCAGGGACCGCGACCGGCTGAGCCAGGCGGTCCTCGAGGGCCAGGGCTGGGTCCTGTACAGGATCTGGAGCGAGGACTGGTTCCAGAGGCCTGCAGAGCAGTTGCAGAAGGTCAAGCAGGCGATCGACAAGGCCCTGGCTGCTGCACCGAAGGCAGCAGCCCCGGCCGCACCTGTGCCTGTAGTGCCGGCCAAGCCCGCACCTTCCGCAGAACAGACGATCCCACGCCAATCGCGGCCGAGCGTGGATGACCACAGCCTGTCCAACCTCGCGGTGCCGTACAAGGAGGCCAAGGTCAAGGTGCCCAAGCGACAGGACCCCGGCAACGTGTCCCAGGAAGACATGGCTCAGATCGTCCGCCAGGTCGTGGACCAGGAAGGACCCCTCCATCCAGATGAGGTCGTGGCCCGCATCCGCACCCTGTGGGGCCTCGCACGCACCACGCCCAAGCTGCAGCAGGCAGTGACATCGGCCCTGGAGCTGCTGGTCATCACCCGCTTCCTGGTCCGCGATGAGGGCTTTGTCATGACCAGCGGCACTGCTGTCCAGATCCGCAACCGCGAGCAGGCCCCGCCGAGTACCCGGAGGCCCGAGTCCCTGCCGCCAGCAGAGGTCCGCGCTGCGATCACCGCCCTGGTCTCTGCCTGCCACGGCGCAGCCCGTGAAGAGATCCCCACTGCGGTGGCCAGGCTGCTGGGCTTCAAGAGCACCACGGGCCCGCTCCGCGAGCTGGTCGACGGCCAGATCACCACGATGGTCCAGGATGGCTCGCTCCTGGAGGCCAACGGGCTGCTGAAGACGCAGGCGTGATCAATACATCACTATGTGAGTGCCAGATAGCTGAAGGCCCTTCTTTCTCCTGTCTCCTATCTCCTGTCTTCTAAGTTCTGCGTTCTTGTCCTCTCTGTCTCTTACTTCTTGCTTCTTACCTCTGTGTTTCCGGTGGGGCCATGGGGTATACTCGGTCGGATACGATTCTTGCAGAACCTGACGCTATGGCTCGTACATTCAAAATGAAGTCCAGGACCGCGACCAGCTCAATAGACTGGTCCGGTGATCTCAATAAGGAGCAGCTCGCGGTGGTTACCGCTCCAGGAGGGCCCATGCTCGTGGTGGCGGGCGCAGGGACCGGCAAGACCCGGGCACTGACCTACAGGCTGGCGTGGCTGGTAGAGCACGGCGTGAATCCCGCCCATATCCTGCTGGTGACCTTCACCAACCGGGCTGCCCGCGAGATGCTCAACCGGGTGGAGCTGCTGGTCAAACAGCAGACCCGGGACCTCTGGGGCGGGACCTTCCACCACATCGCCAACCGGCTCCTGCGGCAGTACGGCACTGCCTTGGGCATCCAGCCAGACTTCACGATCCTGGATCGCGAGGACGCCAGGGACCTGCTGGCCTCGTGCGTAGCCGAGGCAGGCGTAGACATCCGCACCCGCCGCTTTCCGCAGAAGTCTGTGCTGGCCTCCATCTCGAGCTTCATCCAGAACACCCTGGAGGGCCTGGACGGCGTGATCACCCGGCGCTACCCGATGTTCATCCAGGAGACCCGCCAGATCGAGCGGGTCTTGGCCCTTTTCCTGTCGAAGAAGGCAGAAAGGCAGCTCCTCGATTACGACGACCTGCTCGCAGCGTGGCTTCGGCTGCTGACCGAGCATCCGGACATCAGGCAGCGATTGGCGGACCAATTCCAGCACATCCTGGTGGATGAGTACCAGGACACCAACGCCATCCAGGGCGCGATCATCGACCTGCTGGCCGGCAAGCACCGCAACCTCACGGTGGTGGGCGACGATTCGCAGTCGATCTACAGCTTTCGCGGCGCGACCAGCGAGAACATCCTGTCGTTCAAGCAGCGCTACCCGGAGAGCGTGGAGTACCGCCTCGAAACCAACTATCGGTCCACGCCCGAGATCCTGCACCTGGCCAACGCGAGCGTGGCCCGGAACAGCCGGCGCCTGCCCAAGGAGCTGCGTGCACTGCGGTCCTCTGGGCTCAAGCCTGCGATCGTGCCGGTCCGCGACCACTTCGTGCAGGCGTGCTTCATCGCAGAGTACATCCTGCACCTGCTCGACCAGGGCCGCAAGCTCAATGACGTGGCAGTGTTGTATCGGAGCCACTGGCACTCCCTGGAGATCCAGTTGGAGCTCCAGCGCCGCAACATCCCGTTCCACGTGCGGGGCGGCATCCGCTTCTTCGAGCAGGCCCACATCAAGGACGTGCTGTGCTACCTGCGGCTGCTGCACAATGGCCACGACGAGCTGGCCTGGATCCGGGTGCTCAAGATGCTGCCCAGGATCGGCGGCGCCATCAGCACCCGCATCTGGCACCAGATCGCGGTTACGGACAATCCCCTGGACCAGATCGGCCAGGTCGCCGGCACGGGGATCGTGCCCAAGGCCGTGCAGCCCTTCTTCGAGCAGTTTGTGGCCCTGATCACCAAGGCCCGCGGCCTGGGCTCTCCCGCGGAGGCCATCGACGCAGTCATGGCCGGCTTCTACGATGACTACCTGGTGTCGCACTACGACGGCGCGAACCTCAGGCGGGAGGACATCAAGGGCCTGGCCAACTTCGCGAGCCAGTACAAGACCGTGGAGGCCTTCCTGACGGACGTCGCGCTGGCAGGCGAGTTCTCGGGCGAGACCGTGGTGACCGGCCCTGAGGAGCAGGAGTTCGTGACACTCAGCACCGTGCACCAGGCCAAGGGCCTGGAGTGGCCCGTGGTCTTCGTTCCCTGGATGGCGGATGGGCGATTCCCCACGGACCTGGCCATCAACACGGGCGAGGACCTGGAGGAGGAGCGGCGGGTCTTCCACGTGGCGGTCACGCGGGCCAAGGACGAGGTCTACCTGATCGTGCCACAGATCTTCGGCAACCGCACGACCAGGTCCCTGATCATGATGAAGCCCAGCCGGTTCCTGACCGAGCTGTCACAGGACCTGACCGAGCCGCTCCAGATCGAGGAGAGCCTTCCCTATCTGATCTCAGGCTCTCCCAAGCAACAGGCCGACACCCCACAGCTACCCCCGTAAGTCCACAGGGCCTACTTGGTGACCGTCTTCTGCTGGCCGGCGGTCAGCTCTGCAGACACGCGGCCCAGCTCTGCTGCTGCGCGATCTGCGCGGCCCTGGATGTCCTTGTCTGCGGCAATGGCCTTGTTGGCATTGGCTGCGATCGTCTTGAGACCTGCTGGGGTGAGATCGGTATTGAGGTATCGCTCGACGTCCTTGAGGTTGCCCACGTAGGGAGCCAGGGCCTCCTTGAAGGCCGTCAGCTCAGCGTAGAGGCTCTTGAAGCTCTCCTTGGCCTGGTTGACGCGGTCCAGGGCCTGCTGTCTGAGCGTCTCATCCTGAATCGTGGCCACCTCTTCCCGCCAGGAGTCCAGGTACTTGTCCAGACTGGCCTGGATCGCGACGCCCCGCTCGCGGGTCTTCTTGGCCACGCCATCCAGCTTCGCCAGGCCGGAGGTAAAGGCCTTGTACTGGGGCTTGAGGTCGCGCTGAGGGTCCGTGATCAGGTCATTGAGGCTCAGAGTCGTGGCTGCGACCAGGTCCTTGAGTTTCACCATGTCGGCCTTGTCCTTGAGCAGGCTTCCGCCGACGCCTGCCGCCTTCTGAGGTCCAGAGCTGGAGCTGCCTCCGCAGCCAACCAGCGCAGCCGCCACAACCACCAGCACGACCCCGGCCAATCCCTTCGTGAAACAACCGCCACGTCCGATCCTTGCCATCGCTGTTCTCCTTCTTAGAGACCGTTCTTGAGCACAGCCCGACCGACCCCCGCCCCTCGGGGGACATCGGGCGTCCCTATGTTCGCAGGAAACGCCCCCGCGGTCAAGCATCAGCCAGGCGATACCCGACGCCCGGCTCCGTGATCAGCAAGACCGGCTCTGCAGGCACGGCCTCCAGCTTCTCTCTCAGTCGGGCCATGTACACGCGAAGATAGTGGGTCTGGCCCAGGTAATCGGGGCCCCAGACCTCGCGGAGGAGATGCTGGTGCGTCAGGACCTTTCCTGCGTGGCGGACCAGCAGCCGCAGGAGGTTGTATTCCGTGGCCGTCAGCTTCACCTCCTGCCCGCCCCGCGTCACGCGGCGCGACGACAGATCGACCTCCACGTCGCCCGCCCTGAAGACCACGGTGTCGGACAGGGGTTGGGCGTGACGCAGGGCGACGCGGAGCCGGGCCAGGAGCTCGACCGTGCTGAAGGGCTTTGTCACGTAGTCGTCCGCGCCCTGGTCCAGGGCCGTGATCTTGTCGTCGTCGCGGTCCCGCACGGACAGGACGACCACAGGCACGTGGCTCCACTCCCGCAGCCGGTTGAGCACGGCCAGGCCGTCCAGATCGGGAAGCCCCAGATCGAGGATCACCACGTCGGGCCTGTGCATGGCCGCCTCGGTCAGGCCCGACTGTCCAGAGGCCGCCTCCACGACGTGGTACCCGTTGGCCTCCAACAGTATCCGCAGCAGACGCCGGATCTGCACCTCGTCGTCGATCACCAGCACCACGGGTTTGGCTGCACTGGATTCGCTCATACGGTCGGCGCCTCAGCCAGGGGCAGGGTCAGGGTGAAGGCCGCGCCGCCGCCCGGGCGATTGGCCACCCGGACCCTGCCTCCCTGGGCCTCCATGAATCCCTTGACGATGGGCAGTCCCAGGCCTGTGCCGCCTGCAGGAGAGCCTGGGGCACGATAGAACTTGTCGAACACGCGGGGCAGGACGTCCGGAGGCAATCCGGGCCCCCGGTCTGCCACGGTGATGGCCATCTCTCCGTCCTGGATCGCAGCGCTGACCTGGATCGCAGTGCCGGCTGGCGTGTGGACTGCGGCGTTCAAGAGCAGATTCGCCAGCGCCTGTTCCATCAGGACCATATCCATGCGGGCCAGGGGAAGGCCGGGAGCCACGGAGAGGGTCACCGGATGGCCGGCCAGATCGCGGGCCGCGTGCCGGACCGAGAGGTGGACCAGATCCGCCACGTCACACCAGTCCAGGTTCGGCTTCATGTGGCCTGATTCAAGACGTGTCATGTCGAGAAGATTGTCCACCAGCCGGTTCAGACGGTCGCTGGCCTGGCGCACCTCCGAGATCAGGACCTGCTGCACCTCCGGCGTCTGGCCGGCCAGGCCGCTGACTGCGCTGGCGATGGCCGCCAGAGGGGTCCGGAGCTCATGGGAGATGGAGCTGAGCAGGGCATTGGTGAACCGCTCCGACTCCGCCAACAGCCGGGCCTGGGTCTCTGTGTCCCGCAGCCGCTGGCGGTCCAGAACCAGGGCGATGTGGCGCTGGAATCCCTCCAACAAGGTCTGCTGATCGACCGTGGGCGGCGAGGACTGGCGCCACTTCATGCGGAGGACGCCCAGGACGCTGCCATCGGTCCGCAGCGGCAGGTACATCGCGTCAGCCATGGGCAAGGTGTCCGTGAACCGGCCCGTAGGCTGGCCGTGCAGGAAGGCCCACTGGGCGATACTGAGCTCCTTGTCCGAAAGGCCCGCCTTCAACTGGCCGCTGGCATCCGACCGCAGCAGGGCGGCCTCTGACTTGAAGACCTGCTCCACGTTCGCCACCGAGGTCTGCTCGATCTCCTCCCACGTGGTGGCGTCCGCGAGCTTGAGGGTCAGCAGATACATGGCGGTCGCCCGCTCCTCCCGCCGTCGGTCCATCCTCTCCCTGGCCCGGACCCGGGCGATCAGATGCCCCATGACCAGGGCCACGGCAAAGTACGTCCCGAACATCATCGCATTCTCGAGGCTGTTGATGTAGAAGGTGTACAAAGGGGGCAGGAACAGGAAGTTCCATAGCAGGGCACTCAGCGTGGCCGCCAGATAGACCGGCCCGCGGCCAAGCCGGACCGCCAGGACCACAACGGCCATGAGGTAGATCAGTCCGATGGTTCGGGAATGGACGTCGTAGCGAGTCAGGATGAGATTCAGTACCGTGACGCCGGCGATCACAGCCGCAGCCGTGAAGTACTGCGACCACTCGGACTCCGCAGGACCCCGCCACAAGGGCGGGCGCCTCTGCCCCTGGATGGGCTCTCCGCGCACCACGTGCACGTCGATGTTGCCGCTACTCCTGATGAGCCGGGGCAGCAGCAGTCCCGCCCGCAGGAAGCTCAGCCACGAGGAACCCACGGGTTTGCCCACCACGATCTGCGTGACGTTCTGGGTCCGGGCGATGTGCAGCAGTCCACGGACCACGTCGTCGTCTGCTGTCGTGCGGACCTCCGCACCAAGCTCCTTGGCAAGCGACAGGTGGCGGGTGAGGCGATTCTGCTCCTCTTCAGACAGGACGTGGGAGGTCTCGACGTAGGCGGCGATCCACGAACAGTCCAGGCCGTCAGCCAGGCGCCGCGTCCAGCGGATCGTCTGCTCTGCAAGCGGACTGGGACTGACGGCCACGAGCAGCCGGTGTCCTGTCTTCCAGGGCCCTGCGATCTGCCGGGCCTGCATGTAATCGCGCACGTCCTGGCCCACCCGCTCTGCAGCCAGACGAAGGACGATCTCTCGCAGGGCCGCCAGGTTGCCAGGCTGGAAGAAGTGCTGGCGTGCCACCTCGGCCCTCTCCGCCACGTAGACCTTGCCCTCGTCGAATCGCTTGAGCAGATCCGCAGGTGACAGGTCCACCAGCTCGATCTCCGCGCCTTCCAGTACGCTGTCCGGCACGGTCTCCCGGATCATGGCGCCCGTGATCTCCCGTACGGTGTCCCTGCGGCTCTCCAGGTGCTGGACGTTCAGCGTGGTGTACACGTCGATGCCCGCCTCCAGAAGCTCCTGGATGTCCTGGTACCGTTTGGGATGTCTCGAACCAGGGGCGTTGGTGTGCGCCAGTTCATCCACGATGGCCAGTTGTGGCCGCCGGGCGAGAAGACCATCGAGATCCATCTCTGCCAGGGTCACGCCCCTGTGTACGATGGGCTGCCTGGGAACGACCTCGAGCCCCTCGGCCAGGGCATCGGTCTCCCTGCGGCCGTGTGTCTCCATGTAGCCGATGACCACGTCACGGCCGCTCTCCCGCTGCACCCGCGCAGCCTCCAGCATCGCGTAGGTCTTGCCCACGCCGGCCGCCATGCCGAGGAATATCTTGAGCCTGCCACGCTTTTGCTGCGCCTGCTCCTTCTGAAGGCTGGCCAGCAGTGCATCGGGATCAGGGCGATGGGGTTCAGTCATGCTCCTAGTCTACCTTCCCAAGAGACTTTCTCAAGACCTTTGGGCAACAGCCGACTCAGTCCCTTGGCCGGAGGGCGCCGGCGTCTCACAGCCCACGAGGGCTGACCGGCTTCTGGAGCGTCACGCCGGCAACGGGTTCCTCTGTGATGGCCTGCTGCAGCGCAGCCAGCTCACTCTGACAGACGAGCATCGCCTTGCGCCCCTGGTTCAGGGAGACGGAGAGCGAACGCACATTGGTGTTCTCACGAGAGAGCCTGAGGATCTGCGTCCGGACTTCGTTGAATCGGTCATGGCTCGCGACAGCGGGGTTCAGGTCTGCGCTACCGCTCAACGAGGGCTGGCCAGCCAATGCGTCCAGATTGGACCGTATCTCCCGGTCCTGCGCCGCCATCTCTGCCTCCAGGGCGCCCATCCTCTCATGGGTTTCCTCTGCGATGTGCGGGGGCAACAGGCTCAGGATCCGCCACGCGGAGATCCTCGCGTCGTCTGCGAGCCGGACGATCCTCACGTCATCGGTCCGCAGATGCGCCAGCGCGGCGTCCATCTCCCTGACCCGCGAGGCGGCCTCGCCAAAAGCCAGGCTGTAGGCCTTGAGGTTCGTATTCTTGACGGCGAGGTTGATGACTTCCTCTTCGACGCGTTTGAACTCGGCGAAGGAGTCCATGAATTGGGCCAGCAGGTGCCGGTCAGCCGGCTCCAGCAGGCCTTGCAGCTCACCAGAGGCCTGCTCTGCGGCAGCCAAGGCCTGCCACGCCTGATCTGCGTACCTCTGCGAATCCTCGTCCGTGACGGCCATGACCGCGCTCTTCTCTGCCTCAGCGGCCGACGCCAGACTCACCCGGACCTGATTCACCAGGTCGAGGCGGCGGGCCTTCAAGGCAAGCAGGCCTGCCACGTCCCGGTCTCTCCGGAAGAGCAGGGCCACCAGGACGATCGCGATCAGCACCACCGCCCCGGCTATGATCCAGCGTGTCTCGCTCTTCAGCCTCAGTCGCAGCCGCATAGGAGTCTCCTCATCCTGACCGAATTCATTCATCGCCAATGTTTCACATCGGGCCCTCGGACACCTGGTCCATCGCGAGATTCAGCCGAAGCACGTTGACCCTCGGCTCACCCAGGAAGCCCCACTGCGCCGGCTCGGTGAATCGGGCCACGAGGGACCGGACCCTGTCCGCAGCCAGGCCGCGTGCCTTTGCTACGCGGCTGACCTGCAGGCCCGCGGCCTCGGGGCTGATGTGCGGGTCCAGGCCGCTGGCTGAGGCGAAGACCAGGTCTGCAGGCACAGGCGCATCGGGCGCGAGGCCGTGGGCTGAACGGATCGCCGCGGCCCGCTCCTTCACCGCTGCAGCCAGGGCTGCACTGGTCGGGCCCCAATTGCTCGCGCCTGAAGGGATGGTTGCATACCCTGCTGCGGAGGGACGCGGCCAGAAGTACTGATCCCCACTGAAGGGCTGCGCCAGCAGCGCGGAGCCCGCAGCCTCTCCATGGCGGAAGACCAGGCTGCCGTTGGCCTGCCCGGGCATCAGCCACTGGGCCACGGCCGTGACAACCAGCGGATAGACCAGGCCCGTGAGGACCGTCATCACGATCAGGAGCCGGATGGATTGGATTGCTAGTCTTCTCATCTTCGTTCTGGGTTGTGCGTTATGAGCTATGAGCTATGAGCTATGAGCTATGGGCTATGAGTTATGGATTCCATCTTCCTTTGCACGATACCACATCACGGCGCCAGGCCGAGGGCCACAACCAGCAGGTCCAGGGCCTTGATTCCTGCAAAGGGCACGACCAGGCCTCCCAGTCCGTAGATCACGAGGTTCCTGCGCAGCAGGTTGGCTGCGCCGAGGGGCCGGTACGTCACGCCGGTCAAGGCCAGCGGGATCAGGGCCACGATGATCAGGGCATTGAAAATGACGGCAGCCAGAATGGCGCTCTGCGGTGAGTGCAGGTGCATGACGTTGAGCTGCTCGATCGGCCCATGGCCGTCTGCGCTGACAGCGTAAAGTCCGCCGAACATGGCCGGCAGGATCGCGAAGTACTTCGAGACGTCATTGGCGATGCTGAACGTAGTCAGCGCACCGCGGGTCATCAGCAGTTGCTTGCCGATCTCGACCACCTCGATCAGCTTGGTGGGGTTGCTGTCGAGGTCCACCATGTTGCCTGCCTCTCGTGCAGCCTGGGTGCCGGTGTTCATGGCCACGCCCACGTCCGCCTGCGCCAGGGCAGGGGCGTCGTTGGTGCCGTCACCGATCATGGCGATGAGGCGCCCACCCGCCTGTTCCATGCGTATCCGGGCCAGCTTGTCCTCTGGCCTGGCCTCCGCGATGAAGTCGTCCACCCCCGCCTCGGCAGCAATGGCCGCGGCAGTGAGGGGATTGTCACCCGTGATCATCACGGTGCGGACCCCCATCTTGCGGAGTTGGGCAAACCGCTCCTTGATGCCGCCCTTGACCACGTCCTTGAGCCGGATGACGCCCAGGACCCGGGCGCCCTCTGCGACGACCAGCGGTGTGCCGCCCTGGCGAGCCACTTCGTCCACAGACTGTTCCACGGCCTTTGGGAAGGTCCCGCCCAGCTCGTCCACGTAGGCCCGCATGGCATCCGCCGCACCTTTGCGGATCGACCGCTGGGGCAGGCCGTCCGAGGCCGCCACATCCACCCCGCTCATGCGGGTCGCGGCCGTGAACGGGACGAAGCGCACCTGGGGCTCTGCCACCTGGCGGCCGCGCAGGCCGTACCTCTCCTTGGCCAGCACCGCAATGGACCGGCCCTCGGGGGTCTCATCGGCCAGGGAGGCAAGCTGCGCTGCGTCGGCCAGCTCTTCCACCGCGACCTGGGGCGTAGGGATGAACTCCGTGGCCATGCGATTGCCGAGCGTGATCGTGCCGGTCTTGTCCAGCAGCAGGATGTCCACGTCGCCTGCCGCCTCCACCGCATGGCCGCTGGTGGCCAGGACGTTCCGCCGCATCAGGCGGTCGATGCCGGCAATGCCGATGGCACTCAACAGCCCGCCGATCGTGGTGGGAATCAGGCACACGATCAGCGCCAGCAGCACGGGCAGCGACGTCAGCACCGCACCCCTCTGGCCGGAGGCCCTTTCGTTGTACCGGGCATAGGCAGGCAGGGTCACGACCACCAGGATGAACAGCGCAGTCAGACTGACCAGCACGATATTCAGCGCGATTTCATTCGGCGTCTTCTGGCGCTGCGCGGTCTCGATCATCGCGATCATCCGGTCCAGAAACGAATGGCCGGATTCGGCTGTCACCCGGACCACGATGCGGTCGCTGATGACCCGCGTGCCGCCGGTCACTGCGCTGCGGTCGCCCCCGCTCTCGCGGATGACGGGAGCAGACTCGCCGGTGATCGCGGACTCATCCACCGTGGCAACGCCCTCCACGATCTCGCCATCCGCGGCAATCACGTCTCCCGCCTCGCACACAAACAAGTCGCCGTTCCTCAGGTCTGTGCCGGCAACGACCTCTTGACCGTCTTGGGTGAGCCTGCGGGCCGTGGTCAGCGTACGCATCCTGCGCAGGGCATCTGCATGGGCCTTGCCCCGGCCCTCGGCCATGGCCTCCGCGAAGTTGGCAAAGAGGCACGTGAACCAGAGCCATAGACAGATCTGCAGGTTGAACCCGGAGAACTGACCGAAGACCAGAAAGGCGGTGGACAGGATCGCTCCGACCCACACGACGAACATGACCCCGTTCTTGATCTCCTCGCATGGGTGCAGTTTGCGGAAGGCGTCCAGGACCGCCTGACGGACTAGGGACCCATAGCCGATTTCGATTCGCGTGCTCATCTCAGAACACCCGTCCAGCCTGCATCAGACCGTGCTCGACGATCGGCCCCAGGCACAACGCAGGAAAGAAGGTCAGTGCGCCGATGATCACAATGACCCCCACCAGCACGAGGGCAAACGTCAGGCCATTGACCGGGAACGTCCCCGGCGACATAGGCGCCGTCTTCTTGGCGGCCAGGCCTCCGGCGATCGCCAACACGGCGAAGATCACGCCAAACCGCCCCATGAACATGGCCGCGCCCAGGGTCAGGTTGTAGAAGGTCGTGTTTGCGTTGAGGCCCGCGAAGGCGCTGCCGTTGTTGTTTGCAGCGGAGGCATAGGCATAGAAGATTTCGCTGAGCCCGTGCGGGCCCTGGTTGTTCAAGCTGGACAACCCGGTCGGCAGGCTGCAGGCGATCGCAGAGCCGAGCAGGATCAGGATGTTCGGGATGAGGATGGCCACCACCGCCCACGTGGCCTCCCAGGCCTGGATCTTCTTGCCCAGATACTCCGGCGTGCGCCCGACCATCAGCCCCGAGATGAACACGGCGATCAGCACGTGCATCAGCATGCCGTACAGCCCGGCCCCCACGCCGCCGAACAGGATGCAACCGAGCATGACATTCCACAGGGGCGCAAGTCCGGCCAGCGGCGAGAAGCTGTCGTGCATCGAATTGACCGCACCGCAGGAGGTCCCCGTGGTGGCCGTGGCGAACAGCATGCTGTTCATCACACCCAACCGCGTCTCCTTGCCTTCAAGCAGAGGCTGCACGCTGCCCACCGCAGGATTGGGCTGGGTCTCGGCCCACCACGCCAGTGCGAAGCTGCCAGCCAGCAGGACCAGCATCACCCCGAATAGGCACTGGGCGTGACGCCGGTCCCCCATCATCACGCCAAAGGCATACACCAGCGACGCTGCGATTGCGATCAGCCCGAACATCTCGATGAGGTTGGTCAGGGGCGTGGGATTCTCGAATGGATGCGAGCTGTTCTGACCGAAGAATCCGCCACCATTGGTGCCGAGCAGCTTGATCGCGATCTGGGACGCGGCAGGTCCCAAGGGAATGGTCTGGGTGACCACCCTCTGGTCCACCCTCATCGGCTCGCCGGCAGCGGTGGTGACGGGCCGGCCCTGGTCGTCGGCCTTCTGTACCTGAACGGTGTACGGCTCAACCAACTGGACCCTCGCGTAGGGCCTGAAGGTCTGGACCACGCCCTGGCTGACCAGCACCAGGGCCACGATCGTGGACAGAGGCAGCAACACGTACAACGTCGCACGGGTCAGGTCCACCCAGAAGTTGCCGAGCGTATTGGCCGAGGATCGCCTCAGTCCGCGGGCCAGGGCGAGCAACACGGCAATGCCCGTGGCCGCGCTCAAGAAGTTGTGCACGGCCAGGCCGGCCATCTGCGTCAGGTAGGCCATGGTCGATTCGCCTGCGTAGGCCTGCCAGTTGGTGTTGGTGACAAAGCTGATCGCGGTGTTGAGTGACAGTGTCCAGCCGACGCTGCCGAAGTGTTGCGGATTCAGGGGCAGCAGGCCCTGTACCCTCTGGAGCAGCCACAGAGACATCAAACCGGCGACGTTGAAGATCAGCGCCGCCCAGAAGTACCGCCTCCAGGACATCTCCTCCTCAGCCTTGACGCCTCCGAGCCGATAGATCCACCGCTCCAGGGGCGACAGCCATCGAGACAGGATCGTGCGCTCGCCCACGAACACCCTGGCCATGAAGCCGCCCAGCAGCGGCGCACAGCCAACGATCAAGGCAAAGTACACACCCACCTGAATGAAATCACGACCGTTCATGCCCTATACTGTACCCCCGGTAGATCAGCCGGCCGTCGTCAATTGTCGGGGCAGGCCCGTCAAAAAAACGTCAATGGGCGGCATTGCCAGGTCCCGGGCAGACCCGGCTGAGGCCCTCTGGGATATGCGGCAGGACGCCTTCACCCTTGTCGTCTGGTGGGCGACGCGGTATAGTCAGGTTGCATGAAGGAGCCGGATATGAAGACAAAGCTGATCGTCGTGGGTGCAGGCGGCCGAATGGGCGGCCGGATTATCGCATTGGCGGCAGAGTCCACCGACCTGGAGCTGGTTGGCGCAGTGGAGGCAGCGGGCCACCCGGGTCTGGGCAAGGACGCAGGCGCCATGGCCGGCGTACGGCCCCTGGGTGTGACGATCCAGGACCAGTACCACGGACAGAAGGCGGACGTGGTGATCGACTTCTCCATTGCGCAGGCCACAGAGAAGACCCTCTCCTATTGCACGGCCAGCGGCTCAGCCCTGGTGCTGGGGACGACCGGCCTGGGGCCTGAGCACAGGGCCCAGATCCACGCAGCGGCCCAGAAGATCCCGATCGTGCAGGCGACCAACATGAGCGTGGGCATGAACGTCCTGTTTGACCTGGTCGGCAAGGTGGCTGCGCTGCTGGGCCCTGACTATGACATCGAGATCATCGAAGAGCACCACCGGTTCAAGAAGGATGCACCCAGCGGCAGCGCCCTGACGCTCGCCGAGCAGATCTGCAAAGAGACGGGACGGAGGTTTCCGGATTGCCTCGTACACGGACGTGAGGGAAAGGAGGCCCTGCGCACCCCAGGGACCATCGGCATGCACTCTGTCCGGGCAGGCGACATCACGGGGATCCACACAGTCGTGTTCGGCACGTTGGGCGAGACCGTGACCCTCAATCACACTGCCCACAGCCGTGACACCCTTGCACGAGGTGCACTTCGGGCCGCCCGCTGGCTCGTGTCGCAGAAGTCAGGCCTGTACTCCATGCGCGACGTGCTGGCGTTGGACTGATGCAGGGCTGCACCCTGCATCAGCGAATGGGTGAATGGGCGAAACGGAGAAACGGCGAGGCAGAGCCCATTGCGGCGTATGCCAGTGTCCAACCTGTGGATATCCTGTGTTGGATGTGTGTTCGCGGGACTGATCAGGATGACAGCCCATCCTTACGACGCGTCGCCGATTCGCCCATTCTCCCATTCGCCGGCCCTGCCGGCCTAGGAGCCTCCGGCTCCTATTCTACAGTGACGCTCTTTGCCAAATTGCGGGGCTTGTCCACGTCGTGGCCACGCAGGACTGCGGCGTGGTAGGCCAGCAGTTGAAGCGGCACCACCGTCAGCATCGGCTGCAGGATCTCAGGGGCATCCGGGATCGAGATGAGGTAGTCTGCATACGGCCTGATCCTGTCGTCGCCTTCAGTGGCCACCACGATCGTCTTGCCGCCCCGGGCACGTACTTCGTTGATGTTGCCCATGATCTTCTCGTACTGCGGACCCCGCGTGGCAATGAAGACCGCAGGCATCCCGTCGTTGATCAGGGCGATCGGGCCATGCTTCATCTCTGCCGCAGGCAGGCCTTCTGCGTGGATGTAGCTGATCTCCTTGAGCTTCAGTGCCCCTTCCAGGGCCACGGGGTAGTTGAACCCCCTGCCCAGGAACAGCCAGTTGTTGCGATCGATGTTCGCCTCTGCGATCTGATGGATCTCCTGAGACTGCTCCAGGATCGACTCGATCTTGGCAGGCACCTTGCCCAGCTCCTCGATCCAGTGCTCTGCCTCCGAGCTGCTCAGGTGCCTGCGACGGCCCAGCTCGATGGCCAGCATGGTCAGCACCGCCACCTGGCCCGTGAAGGCCTTGGTGCTCGCCACGCCGATCTCAGGGCCCACGTGCAGGTAGATCCCTGCATCTGTGGCGCGGGCAATGGAGGAGCCCACCACGTTGACAATGCCCAGGACGGTCGCTCCCCGCTCCTTGGCCTCTTCGATCGCTGCCATGGTGTCCAGGGTCTCTCCGGATTGGCTGATCGCCACGACCGTGGTGCCATCCTCCAGGATGGGATTGCGGTACCGGAACTCGCTGGCGTACTCGGTCTCTGCAGGGATCCTGGCCAGGTGCTCAAAGAGGAACTCTCCAACCAGGCCTGCGTGAAAGGCAGTGCCGCAGGCCGTGAAGATCACCCTATGGCTGCGGGTCATCTCCCGTATCCGTGAAGACAGGCCGCCCAGCACAATCTTCCGGGCATTGAGGTCCAGCCTGCCCTGCATGCAGGTCGCCAGGGACTGGGGCTGCTCGAAGATCTCCTTGAGCATGTGGTGCGGGAACCCGCCCAGCTCGATCTGCTCGAGGGAGAACTCGATGTGCTGGACGTCCTTGCAGACTGCGACGTTGTCCAGGGTCTTGGTGTGGAAGCCCTCTGAATCGATCGTCACCATCTCATTGTCCGACAGGTAGATCGCCTGCGTGGTGTGCTCCACGATCGCTGCTGCATCTGAGGCCAGGACATACTCGCCATTGCCCACACCCAGGATCAGCGGGCTGCCCCGCCGGGCCCCGATCACCATGCCTGGAAAGTCGCTGCACAGGATCGCCAGGCCAAAGGTGCCATGGAGTCGCTGGAGGGCCTGCTGAACGCATCGTTCAAAGACATTCTGGCCATTGGAGGACGCGGGGTCTTGAACGCAGGCCCTGCTGTAGAAGTATCCGATGAGATTGGCGATGACCTCTGTATCGGTCTCTGAGGCAAACTCCACTCCCTCTGCCTGGAGCCATTTCTTGAGCGTCACGTAGTTCTCGATGATGCCATTGTGGACCAGGGCGATCTTGCCTGTCCAATCCAGGTGCGGGTGGGCGTTGATCGTATTGGGTGCGCCATGCGTGGCCCAGCGGGTGTGCGCAATGCCGATGGTCTGGCGGCGGTTGGGAGTGCCCAGCAGGGCCTCCAGGACAGAGATCCTGCCAGCGGCCTTCTTGACCTCAAAGCAGCCCTCGGCCATCAGGGCCACGCCCGAGGAGTCATATCCCCTGTACTCCAGGCGCTTGAGTCCCTCCACCAGCACAGGCTGAGCGGCCTTCTTGCCGAAATACGCCACAATTCCACACATCGATGTTCCTCCAGATGACCGGGAGACCTGGGCAAGGAGAGAGGTCCGCCTTGACCCTCGGCCCGTCCTGAACTTGGGCGGCCCTCATTCTAGCACCGCAGCACGATTTGTCTAAGCGATTTCCCCATTCAATTCGGCTGAACCGGGAGTTCACCGATTCTGATTTGACGGACCCGCCTCGTTCGGGTTCAATCATGGGTATGATCGTGGTGATCGACTACGGGGTAGGCAATGTAGAGAGCGTGTGCAAGGCCTTCAAGCACATCGGCTGCAAGGCGATCTTGAGCCGCAGCCCCTCCGACATTGCAGAGGCAGAAGGCCTGGTGCTGCCTGGCGTGGCTGCCTTTGGATACGCGGTCGAAGCCCTGGGAGAGGCCGCCGGACCCGTCAAGCAGGCGGCCCTCGCTGGAAAGCCGCTCCTGGGCATCTGTGTGGGCTATCAACTGCTCTTTGACCAGAGCGAGGAGTATGGTGAGCACAAGGGGCTGGGCCTGATCCAGGGCAAGGTCGTGGCCATTCCACCAGGCCGGGTCATCCCGCACATGGGGTGGAACCGCGTGGAACTGCCTGGCCAGATGGGGCTGTTCCAGGGCCTGGGCGATGCCAAGTACTTCTACTTTGCCCACTCCTTCTATGCCCAGGTCCTGGACCCACAGGCGACAGTGGCCTACACGGACTATGGATTCTCGCTGCCTGCGTCGGTCCAGAAGGGGACGATCTACGGCACCCAGTTTCACCCGGAAAAGAGCAGCCTTCAAGGTCTGGCCGTGCTCCGCAACTTCCAGGAGATCTGCAGGCAGGAGCACTAGCACGCGTTTCTCATAGGGCTTTGGACTATGCTGGCCAAACGAATCATCCCGTGTCTGGACGTCAAGGACAACCGAGTGGTCAAGGGCGTCAACTTCCTCAACCTCCGCGATGCCGGCGATCCCGTGGAGCTGGGTAGCCGCTACAGCGAGATGGGCGCGGATGAGCTGGTGTTCCTGGACATCACGGCCACCATCCGGTCCCGCAAGACCATCGTGGACCTCGTCAAGCGGGTCGCTGAACAGGTCTTCATCCCGTTTACCGTGGGCGGGGGGATATCCCAGCCCGGCCAGATCGATGAGCTGCTGCGGAGCGGCGCAGAGAAGGTCTCCATCAACACTGCGGCAGTGAAGAACCCAGCCATCCTGTCGGAGTCTGCCAGCCGGTTCGGCAGCCAGTGCGTGGTCCTCGCCATCGACGCGAGGCGGTCAAAGACCAGGGGCGGCCACTGGCAGGTCTGCGTCAAGGCCGGCACAGAGCCCACGGACGTGGACGTGGTGGAATGGGCCAGGCGGGGACAGGACCTGGGCGCAGGCGAGATCCTGCTGACCAGCATGGATGCAGACGGCACGTGTGCTGGCTACGACAACGAACTCAACAGGGCCGTGCACGATGCAGTCACGATCCCGGTGATCGCCTCAGGGGGCGCAGGCCAGCTCGAGCACCTCTACGACGCGGTCGTGGACGGCCACGCGGACGCGGTCCTGATGGCCTCGATCACCCACTTCGGCGACTACACCATCCGCCAGATGAAGGAGTACCTCAGCGGCCGCGGCCTGCCGATGAATCTGTGACGGATAGAACACAGAACGCAGAATACAGAACTCAGAACTCAGAACCCAGGAGTTAGGAGTTAGGAGACAGAGCGGAGTAGCGATGAGTTGTTCCGAAGGCACGCTGCTCCTCAGTTCTGAGTTCTGGATTGTGTGATCGTGACCTGGAGAATCGCTATGAAACGCCTTGCCTTCACGATGCAGCTCAAGGCCGGCTGCGAGCAGGAATACAGGAGACGGCACGACCAGATCTGGCCCGAGCTCAAAGGCCTGCTGAAGGAGGCCGGCATCTCCGATTACTCGATCTTCCTGGACCCTGAGACCGGCGCGCTCTTCGCCTTCCAGAGGCAGTCCGGCGGATCCTCTTCCCAGGAGCTGGGCTCCAATCCCGTCGTGCAGAAATGGTGGGCCTATATGGCGGACCTCATGGAGACCCACCCCGATCACTCGCCTGTCTCCAAGCCTCTCTTGGAGGTCTTCCATATCGACTAGTGACAGCCACAGCGAATAGGAGTGATGCTTGCATGGCCAGTGACAGACGCACGATCCTGGTGGCCACCACGAATCCTGGAAAGGTCGCAGAGCTGCATGCCCTTCTCGGCGGAGACGTCGACTGGGTGGGGCTCTCGGCATTCCCCAGCGCACCCAAGGTTGAAGAGGACGGTGAGACCTTCAGCGACAATGCCCGCAAGAAGGCCGTGACCTACAGCCGGGCCACAGGGCTCTGGACCCTCAGCGATGACTCGGGGCTGGTCGTCGATGCCCTGGACGGACAGCCGGGCGTGCACTCTGCGCGGTTCGCGGGCGTGACAGGGCCGGACCGGAAGACCATCGACCGCGGCAACATCGACAAGATCCGCTACCTGCTCCGCGACATCCCTGCTGATCAGCGGACTGCCCGGTTCGTCTGCCACCTCTGCCTGGCAAGCCCGGAGAAGGTCCTCATGGAGACCTCTGGAACCCTGGAGGGCCTGATCATCGACACACCCAAGGGCAGCAATGGGTTCGGCTATGATCCGGTCTTCTGGGTGCCGTCCCTGGGCAAGACCGTGGCCCAGATGGCCTCTGACGAGAAGAACGCCCTCTCCCACCGCGGCAATGCCATACGCAGGCTTCAGCCCCTATTGCACGAGCTGTTGGCCGCCACCCGATAGCTGCCGGATCTTCTCCACATAGGCATCCGGATCGAACTTGCGGTGGAGGCCCGTGGCGTTCATGCACCGCACCTGGCCGAACACGGGATGCCGGGGCCAAGGCCGATCGTGCTGGCCAAAGCACCATGCCACACCCGCATACCCATTGGGGTCGCGGCCGTCGAGTTCGTACTTGTCGTTGAGACACAGGGCCGTCTGGAACGCCCGCTGCGGGGTCCGGCTCCATTCGAGTATCTTCTTGCCCCAGTACATCCGCATGTACCCGTGCATCTTGCCCGTGAGGACCATCTCGAGCTGCGCGGCATTCCAGTATGGATCGTGGGTGGCAGCCTGCTCGAACTGCTGCAGGTTGTAGACGTATGGCCGGCGCTCTCGTGCGTTGTCGTCCAGCGTCCGTCTGGCCCAGGGCGCCAGGCCCTCGTACTGATCGTAGCGGTCATTGTAGTATACGAAGTTGGAGGCCAGCTCCCTCCGTACGATCAGCTCCTCCAAGAAGGCCTCCCGACCTGGGCTGTCCGTTGCGGCCACCTGCAGGGCGACATACAGGGGTGAGATCTGTCCAAAGTGGAGGTAGGGACTCAGGTCGCTCGTGCAGTCCGCGGTGGGATCATTGCGGAGTTCTGCGAACCGTTCGAGCTTGTGGGCGAGGAAGCGCTTCAGTCGCGCCTTGGCAGGCGATGTCCCACCCACGGGTCCGGGCACGGGCCCGACAGAACGGTCTATCCCAAGTGCCGCCAATACGGTGTCCACGCTGTCGAAGACCAGGCCGGGTGGACGAAGGCCCAGCGAGTCCCTCCTGCATCGAGCCTGCTTGATGGGCTGCAGATAGGAGCCGAGTGCTCTGTGTATCCGGGGCCGGAAGGTCGCGGCAGAGAACTCCGCCTTGTCGCTCGCCGCCCAGACAGGGACGATGAGGTTGGCCTCCACCTCGAACACGGGACAGGACAGCCGTTGGCTGACCTCGGTCCTCCAGGCCCTCTGGACGTGGAGCAGGCCTGCGTCGACCACGACCAGGGCCGCGTCGCGCGCCACATCCACCACCTGCTCGCCGGGTGGGCCCGGCACGATGACCATCTGCAGGCCTCGCTGCTCGAGGGCCCGGCGGGTCTCCTGCAGGCCCTGGAGCATGAACGTATAGTGGCGAAGGTTCGCGCAGGGAAAGTCGTCGACCAGGCAGAACAGGACGAGTACAGGCTTGCCGAGCGCGTTGGCCTCTGCAATCGCGAACTCCAGGGCCTGGTTCCAGTGGGTCCGCTGTGCAGCCTGCATCCAGTACAAGACGTACCGGCCGCTGCTCAGCCTCGGCCGCTCATTGAGACATCGTATTCTCTCCGGTTGGACCATGGAGCGCATTGTCCCCTGTGCAACAGATGTGTCAAGACCCGTCCAGTGTGCTTGACAGAGGGACCGCACCTCGCATATGTTGAAGGAATGATCCGCGACAATCCATTTCTGGATCCCTCGGCAGTGCGTGCGGTGGTCGCGCACGGCGAGGGGCCGTATGCCAACACCCGCAAGGCCCTGGCTGGCGTGGATCTCTCGCCAGCCAGGGGGAGGCGGGTCCTGCTCAAGCCCAACGCGGGGCGCGTGGCGCCTCCGGGAGCGGGGGTCACCACCCACCCCGAGGCAGTGGCAGCGGCCATTGACGCCTTCAGGGAGGCAGGGGCGGACGTGGCTGTGGGTGAAAGCCCCATTGCAGGCGTGGACGTGCAGGAGGCCTTTGAGGTCACGGGCATCGCAGCGGTCAGCCGCCAGCGCCACTGTCCCCTCATTGACCTGGACGTCCGGCCGTTTGTGGAGGTCTCCATCCCCGAGGGCCGGGTGATCCATCGGCTGCAGGTCTGTGCCGACGTCCTCGACTACGACCTGGTCGTGTCCATGCCGGTCATGAAGATGCACATGCACACGGGCGTGACACTCGCAGTCAAGAACATGAAAGGCTGCCTGTGGCGGCGGAGCAAGGTGCAGTTGCATACCCTGCCTCCGGTCGAGGGAGGCGGCCGCAAGCCCATCGACCTGGCCATCGCGGACCTGTCCTCTGTGCTGCGACCGCACCTGGCTGTGATCGACGGCTCCATCGGTATGGAAGGGCTCGGCCCCAGCGCGGGTGAGCCCAAGGCCCTGGATGCGGCAGTGGTCAGCGGGGACGTCTTTGCCGCAGACGCAGTGGCCTGTCGATTGATGGGGACACAGGCAGAGGCGGTCGCCCACCTCCGGATGGGCGCGGAGCGCGGCTATGGGGTCATCGACCTGGACCGCATCAGCGTCACGCCAGGCCACTGGAAGGACTGGATCTCGGCCTTTGTACCGCCGCCCCGGAATCTCCAGATCGAGTTCCCCAACATCACGGTCCTGGACGGCGGCGCCTGCAGTGCGTGCCAATCCACGCTCCTGCTGTTCCTCAAGAGCTATAAGGACCGCCTCTTCGACTACTTCCCTGCGGAGTTCCCCATCCATATCGCCATCGGCAAGAACCTCACGGAGGTCCCTGCAGGCACGCTGTGCATCGGCAACTGCGTGGCAGCACACAGGGGACGCGGCCTGTTTGTGCCCGGATGTCCGCCTGTTTCCAGTGAGATCCTGGCAGCCCTGGGCCAGTCTGCAGTGGACACAGCGGACGGCCGCATCGCCGGCCAGGGCCCCGGCCAGCCGTCAGAATGAACCTCGGCGTCACTCTGTCCTGAATTCGTAGGCACGGTAGAGGAGGTCCAGCTCTGCGGTCTTGGCCGCCAGGTCCTGCTGGAGCTGGATGAGGATCGGCGGATTCTTGTACACGGAGGCGTCGCCGAATCGCTCCTTGAGCTCTGCGATCTCCTGTTCGAGGTCCATGATGAGCTGCTCGATCTGGTCCACGGTGTACTTGTTGAACCGCTTGAGCTCCTCGGGCGCCTTCTTGCGGGGCTTCTCCTGGCTGGAGGAGGGCCTCCGCTTCTTGGGCACAGAGGGCTGCGCAGGCTCCGCCTCCTGACGCTGCTGCCTCCTTCTCTGCACGAGCGCCGCATAGGCCGAGTACACGGGATCGCCTGAGACGAACTCGATCCTGCCCAGTTGGCGCTGGCCGACCTCATCGGTCCCGACCACGAGCAACTGATCCGCGACGCGGTCCAGGAAGTAGCGGTCGTGGCTGACCACGACCATCGCGCCCTCGAACTCGTCCAGGGCCTGCTCGAGCATCTCTCGGCTGGCGATGTCCAGGTGATTCGTGGGCTCGTCCAGGATCAGGACGTCCGGCGAGCTCAGCACAAGCCTGCAGAGCATCAGACGGTTGCGCTGGCCGCCGCTGAGGTCGCGAGTGCACTTGAAGACGTCATCGCCTGTCAGCAGGAAGGCCCCGAGCTTGGAGCGGGCCTGCTCGGGGGACAAGGCCGTGTTGGCTGCCAGGGCCTCCTCCAACACCGTGCGGTCGGGATTCAGGACGTCGCCGTGCTGATCGAGGAACCCTACGCTGTAGTTGGGGCCAAGCCGGATCGCACCTCCGGAGGGCGCAACTGGCCCAGGGCGAGTTTCAGCAGGGTGCTCTTGCCCGTTCCGTTGGGACCCGTGATGGCCAGCCGGTCGCCGGCCAGCAGGTCGAAGCTCAGGCCGTCGAACAGGACCAGGTCGCCGAACGCCATGCGGAGGTCCTGGCAGCGGAGCACGATGTCGCCCTTGCGCTGGGCCTGGCTGAACGAGAATCGGATGGTCTTCTCGTCCGTGGGCTTGTCCAGGAAATCGGGGTTGGTCTTGAGCAGGCGTTTGAGCCGGGTCTTCCTGCCCTTGGCCGTGCCGCGCATGCCTTCCTGGTCCTTGTTGCGGGCGATGAAGTCCAGGGTCCGTTCGACCATCTCCGCCCGCTTCTCATGCTGTCGCCGCTGCTGTAGCCGGACCGTCTCCTTGGTCTGCACGTAGGTGCTGTAATTGCCGCTCCACACGTAGGCCTGGTGGTTCTCGATCTCGATAATCCGGTAGGCGATCTGGTCAAGAAGGTAACGGTCATGGCTGATGATCACTGCTGCGCCGGCGTAGGCGGCCAGGTAGTGCTCGAGCCACTCCGTCGCCTGCAAGTCCAGGTGGTTGGTCGGCTCATCGAGCAGGAGCAGGTCTGTCTCGAGCATCAAGACCTTGGCCAGGCCCAGGCGCGACAACTGGCCGCCGCTGAGCGCAGAGGTCTTGACGTGATAGAGGGCCGGGTCAAACCCCAGGGCTGCCAGGGTGCTGGCCACACGGCTCTCGATCTGGTAGCCGCCCGCCAGCTCGAACTCGTGGACCAGCCGGTCGTACTCCTTCATCCCCGTCTCGAGCACACGGCCCTCGAGGGCGGCCAGGCCATGCGAGACCTGTTCGATCCTCTGCTGCATCCGAAGCAGGCCTTCCAGGCCTGAGTGGATCTCCTGCCAGACTGTCAGGTTTCCATCGAAGGTCGACTCCTGGGGCAGGTAGCCGATCCGCAGGCCTTTGTTCTTGATCACCTCACCCACGTCAGGGCCGATCTGGCCCAGGATCAACTTGAGGATCGTGGTCTTGCCTGAGCCGTTGGCGCCGATCATGCCGACCTTCTCTCCTGCGTGGAGCTGTAGATGCAGCGCATCCAACACCACGTCGGACCCGAACGACTTGTGAACGCCACGTAAGGTAACAATTGCCATGGATCTGTTCTCTACCCAAAGGGCCTCAGAGACTATCTCAGGACCTCTTTCGATCTCGTTGCGAAACAAGTTTTGAGATAGTCTCTCAACCATGTTACACTATCGTGCGGGCAGATACCAGAAGCCACGTGACAGGGAAGTCAGATGCAGTCAAATACGCGGTGGACTCGCTATTGGGCAGCCACGAGGCCCCAGTATCTCACGGCCAGTGCAGCACCCGTGCTGGTCGGCTTCATGGCAGGCCTGTCTGTGGCAGGCGGCCTGCACTGGCCCTTGTTCCTGCTGTCACTGCTCGCCATCATGGCCCTGCACGCGGGCGCCAACGTCATCAACGATTACTACGATCACCTCTCAGGCAACGACTGGGTCAACGCCAACCCCACGCCGTTCTCAGGCGGCAGCCGGTTCATCCAGCAGGGTGTCTTGTCACCCAGGGCCACGCTCTTGACGGGCCTGGCGTGTCTGGGTCTCGGCGCAGGGATGGGCCTGGTCATCGTAGCGTGGACCGGAAGCCTCTTCATCCTCGGCCTCGGCCTCGCTGGCGTGCTGGGCGGCTTCTTCTACACGGCCAGGCCCATCCAGTTGGGCTATCGCGGCGTCGGTGAGCCGGTCATCGCAGTCCTCTTCGGCCTGCTGCCCGTGTACGGCAGCTACTACCTGCAGGCAGGCCAAGTCGATAGCGTCCCGATGTTGCCTGCCTTGATCGTCGGGGCCCTGATCTTCGAGGTCATTCTGATCAACGAGTTCCCTGACTTTCAGGCGGATGCACAGGTCGGCAAGAAGACCCTGGTGGTGGCCCTGGGCATCCCGGCCAGCGCCTGGATCTACAAGGCCGTGCTCGCAACGAGCTTCGCCTGCGCTGCGGGCATGCTGCTGAAGGCAGTGACATTCTGGGCGGGGCTGCTTTATCTGCTGACCTTGCCTGTGGCCCTCTTCGCCTGGCGGGCCGCCAATCCTGCAGATCTCCAGGTCCCGGGACGCTGGCGGGCCAATCAACTGACCATCCTCCTGCACGGCCTCGGCAGTCTCAGCCTGGCGCTGGGCCTGTGGCTGGCTGTCTTTCTCAAATGATCTTCGCCACGTCCTTGGCAAAGTAGGTGATCAGGATGTCCGCCCCCGCCCGGGTGATGCTGGTGAGCATCTCCAGCATGGCCGCCTGACGGTCGAGCAGGCCTGCCTCGGCTGCTGCGTGGACCATCATGTACTCGCCGCTGACGTTGTACGCTGCGATCGGACAGTCGAACCGCTGTTTGGCCCTCCAGATGACGTCCAGAAAGCACAGGCTGGGCTTGACCATGACGATGTCCGCCCCCTCTTCGATGTCCAGGGCGATCTCCGCCATGGCCTGATCCGAGTTGGCAGGATCCATCTGATAGGCCTTCCGGTCTCCACACGCAGGCGCCGAATCCGCCGCGTCCCTGAAAGGTCCATAGAAGGCAGATGCGAACTTGGCTGCATAGGACATCAGGCAGACGTCCTGGAAGCCGTTATGGTCCAGGGCCTGCCTGATGGACAGGACGCGTCCATCCATCATGTCAGAGGGCGCGACCATGTCGGCCCCCGCCTGGGCGTGGGACAGGGCCACCTTGGCCAGCAACTCACACGTGGCATCGTTGTCCACCTTGCCGTCACGGACCGGGCCACAGTGGCCGTGGTCCGTATACTCACACAGACACACGTCCGTAATGACCACCAGGTCAGGGACAGCCCTCTTCATCAGGCGGACTGCCTGCTGAACGGGTCCCTGTTCCATCCAGGCCTGGGAGCCCATGGCATCCTTCTGTTCTGGCAGACCGAACAAGAGCACAGCGGGTATGCCTAGGGCCGCGGCCTCGGCCGCCTCCTCGGCTGCCTTGTCAGGCGACAGATGGAAACATCCCCTCATGGACGGAATCTCCGCCTTGACCCCACGGCCAGGCCGGACAAACAGAGGGTAGACCAGATGGTCCACTGATAGTCCTGTCTGCCTCACGAGCTTCCTGATACCCGGAGTGGTTCGAAGTCGTCTGAGCCTAGTCTGCGGAAATCCCATGGTAGTTCCTTGCCTTGTCTTTGATAGGTCAATCCTGCGATCAAGGTATGGGCCCGTCAAGGAATAACATGCCCAGTTCCCGCGTGTCAAGGCCTCCAGAGCCGCAGTCCAAGAAAACGAACAGCCCCGCATGCATCGTCTGCATACGGGGCTGCGATTGTCAAGATGGGATGATACCAACTGCGAAGCTACTCCTTCGCCTCCTCCTCTTCCTGTTTATTCCCCTTATCCTTCTTTGACTTCTTCTCCTTTTTCTTCTTCTCTTCCTTCACCTTCTTTGGCTTCGGCGGCCCAGCAGGACGGCCCTTCAGGAAGGCCACTGCAGCAACTCCGATCACGACCAAGGCAAGGACGCCCACGACCAGCCAGATGAAGCCTTCGATGAGCCTCACAGGGGCCGCCACAACGCCAAAGATCCCGGCACTGGCAGCCGCGATGATCGTGTAGACCAAGACCGCCAGGGACAGTATCAAGAGACCACCGATCATGTTACTGGATGCATCCGGCTCAGGCTCTGCGGCTATGGACATCATTGCAGGCATGGCCTGGATGGGCTCAAGCGGAACATCGGTGAGCTCGTCTCCGGGCGGCATCTGCTCGGTTTCAGCAGCCAGGTCCGGCGACATGGCATCTTCGCCCTCTGCCGCCCCTGTCTTTTGGTCTTCAGGCGTGTAGATCTCGTCGAGTATGCCGCCCAACGACGTGTCGTCAGCCTGGAGCGAGAGGTCCAACAGACCTGACCCACTTCCAAAGCTGTCCAGATTCACGTCCTTTTCGATCTCCTCCAGAGAGGCCTCTCCGCTGGCACCGAGGCCGGCCATGGTCTCTGCCAGGGTATCATCGGTCAGCTTGTATTCCTTGTCCCCCTCGCCCAGCACACTGATACCCTCTCCAGTCAAGGCGGTGTCTTGCCCGCTGGCCTGGGCCTCCCCAGAACCTGTGCCGGTCTCAGCGGCCAGGAAGATGTCATCCTCAGGCGAGCCACTGCCGCTTGCAGCCGACTCCTCCGCCTCTGCGCCAGCGAGATGCTGCGTATCAGACAGGTCTAGTGCCGGCTCAGATCCTTCTCCCGCAGGGGTCAACTCCTCAGAAATCTCTGGCGCGAGGGCCTCTTCGAGCTGAAGATCGTCAGCAGGCTCAAGGCCAGCATCCTTCGCGTCCACCCCTTCCTTGCCCGGCTCTTCTTCATCCAGCGCGAACAGGGATTCGAGCTCCTCAGATCCAACCGCCTCGGATGTCGGCTCTGGCCCAAGGTCCAACCCATCGGCCTCTGCAAGCTCGGCTTCTGGCTGTACCTCTGGCTCCAGAGCCTCAGACGCAAGAGCAGCCTTCGAGAGGGCCTCGACCTCATCGATCTTGAACATGAGGTTGGTTCCGTCTCGGAACTCCCGCAGCCCACCCTCTTTGGCCAACTGCCTCACCTCTTGTTCGGTCTTGCCCAGCTTAGCAGCCGTTTCCTTTAGAGAGTAGAACATTCCTGCCATTCTTCAGTCTCCGCTATGCAGACCAATCGGCCCAAACACACCCTTTCCGACACAGCCCCAAGCAAGATCGAGCCTGTGCTATTGTATCTTAACATAGGCTCATTTGCAAATCTTTTTTAAGTTGACAGGCCCAAGCTAAGGACCTGAAAGGGCTTTACTTATGTGACGTTGGAGTCGAAATGCCGGCCGTAGGTGCTGGCGGTGAGGAACTCTGGCTCCGGCCTCGAATACCTGCGGCAGTCAAGGGGCTTGGTCTGATAGATCGCACGGCGTGAGGTCTTCGTACACCTCGGCTTGGCCATCAGCGAGTCTGAATCTCTGTGGTCCATCAACCCCAGTGTACATACCCATACGTTGCCAGATCAATCCTTTTTGCGGAGCTGGTCCCAAGTTCAGAGCTTCAATTTGACGCGGCGCTTGCCTGCTGCTATCAATGAGGGCGATATTGGCCAACGGCTGTTGTGCAGCATACGGACTTCCAGGAATAGGAGAGACTATGGCTGACCTGTCTATTAGTCCATCAGGAGAGCAGTTCGCACTTCCCAAGAAAGAGGAATACGGTCCGGAGCTGGAGCGGCTCAAGGGTCTGTCCAACCTGGCCCGCCAGGAAGGCAAGGAAGTGGTCGTGGTCATGGGGGTGGGGTTTGTCGGCGCAGTGATGGCCTCAATCATCGCGGATACGACGGACAAGAAGACCGGCAAGCCGAGCAAGTTCGTGATCGGCTGCCAGCGGCCCAGCCCCCGCAGCTATTGGAAAATCCCCCTGCTCAACGCCGGGACCTCGCCGGTCAAGGCCGAGGACCCTGAGGTGGACCTGCTGATCGCCAGGTGCGTCAAGGACAAGAAGACCCTGGTCGCCACCTACAACAGCGACTGCCTGGCCTTGGCCGACTGCGTGGTCGTGGACGTGCAGTGCGACTACACCAAGTGCGAGCTGGGCAACATGCGGAGCGGCGAGGCGGACATGGCGGCCCTGGAGGCCACCATGCGGACCATTGGCGAGAAGATCCAGCCTCACTGCCTGGTCCTCATCGAGACCACGGTGGCGCCAGGCACGACGGAGTTCGTGGCCTACCCCATCATGAAGAAGGCCTTTGCCGGCCGGGGGATCGCCACTGATCCCGTGCTGGCGCACAGCTTCGAGCGGGTCATGCCCGGCCGCGAGTACGTCTCCTCGATCCGCGACTTCTGGCGGGTCTGCGCAGGCTGCAATGAAGAGGCCAGAAAGCGGGTGGAGAAGTTCCTGCACGAGGTGCTCAATACCAAGGACTTCCCGCTGACGGTCATGGACCGACCCATCGAGTCAGAGACCACCAAGATCGTGGAGAACTCCTACAGGGCCACGATCCTGGCCTTTCTCAATGAGTGGAGCCTGTTCGCCGAGCGCAACGGCGTGGACCTGATCAAGGTCATCAAGGCCATCAAGATGCGGCCCACGCACAGCAACATGATCTTCCCAGGCCCTGGCATCGGCGGCTACTGCCTGCCCAAGGATGGCGGGCTGGGCTACTGGGCGTACAAGCACATCCTGGGCTTTGAAGACGGCGACGAGGTCTTCAAGATCACGCCTGAGGCCATTGACACCAACGACACGCGGGGCCTGCACGTGGCGGAGCTGACGCGTGACGCCCTGCGGAACATGGGTCGGTACATCGCAGGCTCTGAGGTGGTGATCTGTGGCGCCAGCTACCGTCAGGACGTGGGAGACACCCGGTACAGCGGCTCTGAGATCGTGGCCCGTAAGCTCACCGAGATGGGTGCAGACATCAGGGTCCATGACCCCTACGTGGATCACTGGTACGAGCTGGAGAATCAGGATGTGTATCCTGCGCCCGGCCACTCGTGGTCACGGTTCTTCAGGAACCAGGACGAGTTGCAGAAGGTAACTGTAAGCAAGGACCTGGCCAAGAGCCTGTATGGCGCAGAGGCCGTGATCCTGGCAGTGCCGCACGAGCCTTACCTGAAGCTCGACCCGGACGACTTGGTCCAGTGGGCAGGAGGTCCCTTGGCGGTGATCGACTGCTATGGCATCCTGGCAGACGAGAAGATCAAGCGGCTCTTCGAGCTGGGCTGTGAGGTCAAGGGCCTGGGACGTGGACACATCCAGCGGCTCAAGGAGCAGGTACGCAAGGGAGGGACGCGATAGCCCACAGTCCCCGCAAGTCGGCGCGGCGTCCGGAATGAGACTCAGCGGCCCTGCGGGTTGGGCAGGGTCTCGTTGAGCGAGCCGGAGCGGAAGCCCTGCAGGTCCACGGCGACGTACCTGAATCCCAGGCCCTTGAGGTGCTCGACGATCCTCGGCCTGACCTCCGGCGCGATGACCCTGGCCAGGTCGTCGGGCCTGACCTCGATGCGGGCCACCACGTCGTGGTGGCGGACGCGGAACTCCTTCAGGCCCAGGGATCGCAGGAACTCCTCTGCCTGCTCGACCTGGCCGAGCCGCTGCTCAGTGACCTGAAGGCCGTATGCGATCCTGGAGGCCAGGCAGGGCGAGGCCGGCCTGTCGGAATCGGGCAGTCCCAGCCGGCTGCTGAGCTGTCGGATGTCGGCCTTGGTCAATCCGGCCTCCATCAATGGGCTTAGTACTCCTGCCGCCTCTGCCGCCTGATTGCCGGGCCGGTAGTCCTCCTGATCGTCGAAGTTGGTGCCGCAGAGCACGACCTCGTAGCCGTGTTCACGTCCAACCTGCAGCAGTCGCTGGTACAGGTGGCTCTTGCAGTGGAAGCATCGGTCTGCCCGATTGGCCGTGTATCGCTCATCCGACAGCTCCTCCATCGGCGACTCGATCACCCGGGCGCCGATTCCCCTCGCCAGGTCCATGGCCTGACTGTACTGCGACCGGGCCAACGATGCGCTGACCCCGATGATCGCCAGCACGGCCTCTGCACCCAGGGCATCGACCGCTGCCTTCAAGAGGAAGGCGCTGTCGACGCCGCCAGAGTAGGCCACGACGACCTTGCCCAGCGATCTGAGCTTCCGGTTGAGCAGATCGTATTTGGTATCCAGATCTGTTGAAATCATAAGGACCAGCCTACAGGCTCAGCGGCTATAGTCAATCCCCTGGAACCCGTGGACCGTGAGGCAGGGATTGGGATTGCCGTCCCGTGCGGGCCGGATGGCGTTGGCATCCAGGAACAGGACCTGGCCATCCGCGAAGACGAAGTTGTGCGAGCCCTTCCATTGCCACCAGCCTGGATCGTCGCCCTCCAATCGGGTGTGGTTGCTCTGCCACTCGCCGATCAGGATCTTGTTGGAGGGTCTGGCCACCTGCACCGTGCGGCAGGGGACGGACGGCCTGGGATCCCTGTAGGAGTCTGCGGTCGTGGCCATGGCATCGATCTGCTCGGGGCTGTGGTAGAAGCACATGGAGTAGGCGTAGCTGGTGGACTCGTACTTGTCCCTGGCGATCCTGTCTTCGGGACAGAAGAGGACCGAGGGATTGTTGGCGTCAATGTGGCCACCCAGGTAGGGATCGACGAGCCTCCGCCAGCCCCGGCCCATCCACAGCCAGATCGTCGGATTGGTCCCCACAGGATCCTGGGCACACGGATAGACCTCGTCGTACGCCTGCGTATACAGGCACAGGCCTGTGTAGATCTGCCTGAGGTTGTACCCACAGCGGACCCGCTTGGCCGTGACCCTGGCCTTCGAAAGGGACGGCATCAGGATCGATAGCAGCACGGCCATGCAGCCGATCACGACCAGCAGCTCGATCAGGGTGAACCCGTATCCTGAATGCCTGCTCCTGGGTCTCATGGCACGGCCGTCTCCAGCGTCACCGGGGCGCTGGGGCTCTTCGCCGGGCCCCCCTGCGTGAGACTCTCGATCACCTGAAGGGCCTTCTGCCGGGTGGCCCACTCGGGGTATTCCGGCGCCCGCGTCACGCCCTTGGCCACCAGGATCCTCATCACGGATAGCCTGGCTTCCTCGGCGAGGAAGGCGGCCTTGCCGAGGATCCGCATGGCCTCCTGCGGGGAATGAAAGCCCATGCCGTTGCCGGCCGCCACGAAGTCCCAGCAGAACTGGGCATGGCGGACCTGGGTCCTGGCCTCATTCAGATCCTGATCCGAGGCCCCTGCCCGCATGGCCGCTGCGATGTCCAGGTGGGCCTTGACCAGGGCCTCTTCGGCCTGGACCTCGGCGGCCCTGACCTTGTCCTGGATGGACTCGACCCGGCTGCGGATCTGGTCCTCGCTCCAGCGATGGCACACGGCGCAGCTATTGGCGATATTGAGCAGCGGGCTCTGCACGTGGTGATCCGTAAACTTGACCCCGCCTTCGCTCTTGTAGGGCATGTGGCAGTCCGCGCACGAGAGACCCACGTAGGCGTGGATCCCGGTCGTGAACAGCTCGTAGTCGGGGTGCTGGGCCTTGATCATCGGTGTCTTGGACAGGGGATGGACCCAATCCGAGAACTGCGCCTGATCATAGGTGGCGATCACCTCTTCCACGGATGATCCACCCGACCACGGGAAGGTCAGGTAGTCCTTGGGGTCAGCCCGCAGGTAGTACTCCACGTGACACTGGGCACAGACCAGCGACCGCATCTCCTGGTGGGTGGACTGGCGGACGTCCCTGCCCATCGCGGAGAGGCCCTCCTTCAAGGCCGGCCGCGTGATCGTCAGGCCCAGGGTCCTGGGGTCATGGCAGTCCTGGCAGCCGATCGGGTGGGAGACCTCCTTCTTGAGGTCATGGAAGTTGGTGGCGTAGAAGGCCGCAGCGCCCATGCGGTCCATGAGTCGGGGCACGTCTGTGCTCTTGCACGTCATGCAAGTCCCCGGGTTGTAGGGCGTCTTGATCCTTCCGCTGGCCAGCACGTCCTCCACGGCGTAGGTGTGGCCGCGAGCCTGGCGGTAGTCCTTGCTGAACCCATAGCCGGCAAACAGGATCACCAGTCTGGGGTCCTCGTCCAGGTAGTCCCGCTGCACCGCGCCTCCATAGCGGGTCCGCGTGGTGCTGACCCGTGTCATGAGGTACGTCTCATACTCGCGGGGGTAGTTGCGTCCCCAGATCGCGCTATTGGGCTCCCAGTCCGCGATCGGCTGCAGCACCAGGCTGGGACGCCGCGCCTCCCACCGCCTCTCCATGATGCTCACCGCCAGCAGCCCGAGCAATACCACGCCTATGGCCGTCAGCAGGAGGATCAGACCCGCCATCCACAGGGCCAGTCTCCTTCCCTGGACGCGACTTTCCGGATTCAGGGTCATGGTCGAGTTCCTTTCTGGGTCCAGCCCAAGCCCGCCGCAGGCAGTTGCGGACGAAGGACCTCCGGAGAGGCGGACAGCCCGTGAACCTCGCCGTGCATGCCGCGATGGCAGTCCCAGCAGGTTCGCTCGGACACCCCTGCCACGCGAACCATGGCGAGCCGATCCCTGTGACACCGGATGCAATTCGCCTGCACCACAGGCCGGGCCAGCTCCGACAGGCGCAGGACCTGGGGCTCCCTGCGAAGCGTGAACACGGCCGAGTGCTTGGCGCCGTCCATGGCCTTGAAGGCCATCTTGGACACGAGGTTTTCGTGGGGCACGTGGCAATCGTTGCACACCGTGACCTTGCCGTGGCTGCCGCGGCCCCACGTGGCGTATGCGTCGGTCATCACGTGACAGTTCATGCAAGTGTCAGGAGAATCGGACAGGTAGGACGTGGCTCTGGAGATCCTCGCCACGACCACGGCCATGCCCAGGATCGCACCCAGGGAGACCGACAGCCCCACCTGCCATCCCCGCGGGATCTCTGCGAGACTGCCCTTGATGTGGTCGACAACGGTACGCATGGATCACCGGCAAGAGTCTGTCACACCGACGGGACCTTGGCAAGGTCTTTTTGCCGGCTGTCCCTCTAAGGGGCTTCTGGAGAACGTGGGAAGGTGAGAAGATGGGCAGGTACGAAGGCGCGTAGCGGAAGGCGTCGGGAGAAAACAAAAAGGGCCTCTGCGCCCTCACGCAGAGGCCTACTCGGAAAGAGACTCTTACAGCCCCCCCATAGGGTCAGAATCCGTACTGAAGTTCTATCTTTCCATCCCCCCTCGGCGAAGCCTGTGTCGGTCTTCTCAATCGCTGGATGGTCGGATGACTGACCTCAATTAAACCATACGCTGGAAGGCGGATTCCTCCAAATCAAAGGCGACACATTCTGTAAGATCTTCCGGAAAGTGACCTGCACGGACCTACGCCGGGCCTGCCGGAAAAATCTTCGGTCCTTTCGGCGTTGTCAGCGCCGAGGTTCCCAGAATACCCCCAGCCATCGGCCCGGTGCGGCGTTCCGCCGCAAGGCCCATTCGAAAGCGGCTGCCGGTCCTCCGCATTCCTTGACTTGGCCGGTGCGACTGGATATCCTGGTTGTTTGGACGGGGGGATTCTCTAGGTGAGCGACAATCCATCAGTATGGACCCAGGTGCATCGTCTCGCGGCAGCAGTCTTGCTGCCCCTTGCGCTGACGGTCTGCCGGGCGGCAGGCCAGTCGAGCAGCGTGGACCTGACTGTCGATCGCAGTCCCGCAGAGGGCGGGGCAGTCACACCGGAGACGGGCGTGCACACGTTTACCCTCCAGTCGGATGTCACGATCACGGCCGCTGCCCAGGATGGATACAAGTTCGCCTACTGGCTCGGCGACGTGGAGGACCCCACGTCCAGCACCACGCGGGTTCGCATGGGAGGCTCCAAGTCCGTGATCGCCGTATTCGAGCAGGAGCAGGTGGACGCCGCCACTGAACAACAAGAAGACCTGATCGTGGGCTCTGCGGCTGGTTCTGGCGGAGGAGGGGGCGGGGGCGGGATGATCGCCACGAGTGCCGACCTCTGGGCTGGAGGAGGCATCAGCGCCATGGGCGGCAGCACTGCGAGGACACAGACGATCGTCGTGAAGGTCCAGCCTCCTGTAGTGCCCGAGCCTGCCACGCTCACGCTGCTCGGCCTGGGCACAGCCATCCTCGCCCGCGCCAGGGCACGCTCCAAATCAGGCCGCCACACACACTGAGGATAATCGGCTCACTTCTTTACGGTCTGCTGAGCCTTTTCCCTGCGCTGGATGATGATCTCCTCGGCGAGTTTGGCTGGGACGCGGGCATACCGTGACATCTCCATGGAGAAGGTGGCCATCCCCTTGCTCAGTCCGCGAACGACCGTCGCGTACCCGAACATGCTGGCCAGCGGGACCTCCGCCCGGATCACGGTCTGGTGCTCTCTGGCCTCTGCCTCGAGGATGATCCCGCGGCGGCTGTTGAGGTCACCCACGATCGAGCCCTGGTATTCACCGGGCGTCTCGACCTCGACCATCATGATCGGCTCCATCAGGCAGGGCTTGGCCTTCTTGAAGGCCTCGTGGAACGCGTCCCTGGCCGCGATGCGGAAGGCCATCTCGCTGGAGTCCACGGCGTGGAACGAGCCGTCATCCAGGCACATCTTGCAGCCGACGATCTCGTATCCGGCCACAGGCCCCTTCTTCATGGCAGCCTGGAATCCCTTGTTCACTGCAGGGATGTACTGGGTCGGGATGCGGCCGCCCGTGATGTTGTCCTCGAATTCGTACGCAGCCTCCGCGTCCGCAGGAAGCGGGATAAGCCGGCCGACCACGTGGGCGTACTGCCCCGAGCCGCCGGTCTGCTTCTTGTGACGATAGTTGAACGCGGCCTCATGCGTGGGAGACTCCCTGTAGCTCACGTTGGGTGCGCCCACAGTGACCTCTGCCCTGTACTCGCGGCGCATCCGCTCGACGTAGATATCCAGGTGAAGCTCGCCCATGCCTGCGATGATCGTCTGGCCGGTCTCCGGATCGGTCGAGACCCTGAAGGTCGGGTCCTCTTTCATGAACCGGCTCAGGGCCTTGGCCATACGATCCTGGTCAGCGGAGCTGGCAGGCTCGATGGACAGGCTGATCACAGGCTCTGCAACGAAGATGCTCTCCAGTGAGTAGTTGACGTCGTCGCCGCAGAGGGTGTCGCCGTTGGCACAGTCCGCGCCAACCAGGGCGACGATGTCACCAGGACCTGCGTCCGTGATGTCCTCGCGGTTCTCTGCGTGCATCCGGACCAGGCGGCCGATGCGGATGGTGCGAGTGGTGCGGGCGTTGCAGTAGGACTGGCCCTTGATGAGCCTGCCCTGGTACACCCTGACGTGATTCAACTGGCCGAAGGAATCGTCCGTGATCTTGAAGACCATGGCCACCAGCGGCGCCTCGGGGTCGCTGGCCAGCGGCACCTCTGTGCCCTGGTTGTCGTGGTCACGGGCAAACGTGGATCGATCCATGGGGCTGGGCAGGTACGCACAGACGGCATCCAGCAGCAGTTGCACGCCCTTGTTCTTGAAGGCAGAGCCCATCATCAGGGGAACGATCTCGCGGTTGATCGTGGTCTCGCGGATCGTGCTGCAGATCAGTGCGGCATCCACGGGCTGGTCATCCAGCAGCCGCCTGAGGATCTCATCATTGAACATGCTGAGGGCCTCGAGCATCTCCTGGCGGGCCCGCTCTGCGGCCTCTGCATAGGCCTGGCCAATGGCACTGCGGACCACCTGCTCGCCGTCCTCGCCCTCAAAGGTGACGGCCTCCATGGCGATCAGATCGATGACGCCGACGAAGTCGTCGCCTGCGCCAATGGGGATCTGCAGGGGCACCACGTTCAGGCCGAGCTTCTTGCCCATGTCCTGGCGGACCCGGTCTGGATCTGCGCCGACGCGGTCCATCTTGTTGACAAAGGCGATGCGGGGCACGCGGTACCGCTTCATCTGCTTGTCCACGGTGATCGACTGGCTCTGCACGCCGCCGACCGCACACAGGACCATGATCGCCCCATCCAGCACGCGGAGCGACCGCTCGACCTCCACCGTGAAGTCCACGTGGCCGGGCGTGTCGATCAGGTTGATGGCGTGGTCCTCCCAGGTCACCTGGGTCGCTGCGGAGGTAATGGTGATCCCCCGCTCGCGCTCGAGCTCCATGTAGTCCATCGTCGCCCCGCCCTCGTCGGCATGCACCTCCTGCATACGGTGGATGCGGCCGGAGTAATAGAGAATCCGCTCGCTCAGGGTCGTCTTACCCGAGTCGATGTGGGCTGAGATACCGATGTTCCGAATCTTCCTGATCTTTTCCATGGTGCTCTGAATCACTATCCCCACAATTGGGACAACCACTGTTCTGGCTACCGCGCCTGGACAGTCCAGGACACCGGCACCTCATATCTTGTTACTGGTGACCCTCCATTCTTGCTGTGGAGTAGAAGCAAGCGGTAGGTGCTCACTGAAAGACGAAACCTACAAGAGAGGAATTTATACACTATGAATCGATCAGATGCAAGCGAAACTTGGCCACTTTCTCCCCGGGTTTGCGGAACTACTCGCCCTGGGCGTCCCATAACCGCTTTTTCTGCAAAGATTTGTGGGCAATCCGGCCCCTCGACGCACGCAGCCGATCCGACTGGGGCCGCTACTGCGGCAGGACCTTGATCCGAGCATCGCGAATCTGGACGTGGGTGTCGCCGCGACTGAGCTCCTGGAAGCCGATGTGCCCCTTTCGCGGCCGGTCCTTGATGAATGGGGCTGAGGAGCCATCGTGGCGGGCCACAGGCTGGGTCTGCTCATCCAGGCTCAGATCATGAATGACCTCGCCATTGAGCACGACCCGCAGGTGCGAGCCCTGGAGCAGGATGTCGTAGGTGTTCCACTCCGTGGGCCTGTAGACCTGCGCCTTCGGCGTGATCGCGCGGTAGATCCCTCCGGTCAGCTCAGAGTCCTTGGCGGTCGGGTTGTAGCGGTAGTCCGCCATCTGCAGCTCCATGCCGTCGAACGCGGGGTCGCCGTGGAGCGGGGCCCGCAGCGCACAGCCGCTGTTGCCGAGTTCGCCGAGCTTGAAGTCGAATCTCAGGACAAAGTCGCTGTACTGTCGATCGCTGAGCAGCCACGTACCCCGCTCACTGCTGCCGTTGAGGATCCCACCCTTGACGATCCACTTCACGTTGGGGTCTGCGGGCTGGTTCACGTCGTTCCAGGCACGCACCAGCCACCCTTCTGGGACGCCCTCCTTGGGAAACAGTCGGACGAACCCGGACTCCTGGGTACTGGGCTCATGCACGCCGGGGCGGCAACCCAGGCCTGCTGCAAGCAGCACTGCGCACGCCATCGATCGCAAGAGGTCTCGTGCCATGGTCCACCCTCACACCGGTCAACTACGTTGGGCCTTGGCAAATGCCGCAGGGCCCTGCCTCTTGATCTTGCGGAGGTTCTTCAGGTAGGTCTTGTCCACGTCGCCATAGTCAGCGAGCGCCTTGAGGTCCTTGCACGTGGAGAAGGTGCTGCACTCCCAGCAGCCTGAAAGGCCGTCCGCCTTCACACACACCCTGATCTTGCACTCGGGTGAGCCGCCGCCCATCCTGCAGGGTCTCTTGCAGACCATCGCAGCCAGGACCTCCAGGAGGTCGGAGAACCGGTCATAGTGCTTGAACGCACTGAAGGCCGGTATCTTGGCGAGGCTCTGCGCTGCCTTGTCGCACTTGCTGCGATGCAGCTCCTTCTGCAGGTCCTTGGCCATGGTGGCTAGGCTCTGGGTATACGCAGGACAGGCGCCGCAGTACATCCCACAATAGGAGATCAGGTCGGTCTTCTTTGCCATAGCCGTTCCTTTCGCTCAACTAGGCCTCGTGCGACGGCCCCAGCCCCGTCGTCCGTAAGTATCAGGCCGCTCCGTGGGACATGCAAGGACAAAAAAGGCCTGTGTCGCCCTGTCTCACGGCCTCTTGACCCGGATTTCCCAGATGATGTGGTCATTTCTATATAGCGCCCTCCGCGTTCAGCCTGTAGAATCCGGGCAATTCTTACGCTCGATCCATGAATAAGGGGATCTCCCTATGGGTGAAACATGTCAGCAGGCCCTGCGAGTCGGTTTTGACAGCACTATCAAGTTGGAGTTCCATGGGGCAAAGGTCAGTTCGGACGCCGGTCTTTTCCCCTTTCAGGATCTCGATGAGGCGGCCCAACTGACCGAATCCAGTGCCGCTGAACTCTTCGACTTTCGTACCGGCAGCAATATCCGCCATGCAATGACGGCCCTGCTACGTCAGTCCATTTACAGCCGCTTGGCCGGATATGAAGATGTCAACGATGCCGAACGCCTGAGGGTCGATCCGGTCATGTGTCACGTCGTCGGAGGGCGGGCCGTGGATCGCGACACTGCCTCCACTAGCCAGGTGGCCCGGTTTGAGGCAGACGTACTGTGCCACCCGGACAACCTCGACGCGCTCATGGCTATGCCCGGCGAATGGGTGGACCGAGTTCGCCAACGGCGTCCAACGGGCAAGCTAATCCTCGACATGGACAGCTCGGTCAGCCCGACCTACGGCCAGCAGGAAGGCACGGCCTACAACGGCCACTTCGAATGTGAGTGCTACCACCCCCTGTTCCTCTTCAACCAAGACGGGGATATTGAGCGATCGCTGCTGCGCTGCGGGAATGTCGCCAGTGCCGACGACTGGCAGGCTGTGCTGGAACCCGTGATCGAACGCTACCGCCGCGTGAACATCCCCAGGTTCTTCAGAGGGGATGCGGCGTTCGCCATGCCCGAACTGTACGAACGGCTGGAAGCCGAAGGCTACCAGTACGCCATTCGGTTGAAGGAGAATGCCGTCCTGGAACGCCATATCTGCCATCTGTTGACGCGTCCAGTGGGTCGGCCGCCGAAACAGCCCCGGCGATTCTACCACAGCTTCGAGTATCAGGCCGAGTCTTGGGATCGCGCACGGCGTGTTGTGGCCAAGATCGAATGGCATCCGGGCGAGTTATTCCCCCGTGTTGGGTTCATTGTGACGAACCTCGCGGGCAGCCCCGAATCCGTGGTCAACTTCTACAACCCGCGTGGGACCGCCGAGCAGTGGATCAAGGAAGGCAAATACGCCGTGCGTTGGACGCGTCTGTCCTGCCATAGTTTCGAGGCCAACCAAGTTCGCCTGCAACTACACGTGCTGGCGTACAACCTGAGCAACTTCCTGAGGCGGTTGGCACTGCCACCGAGCGTGAAGCACTGGACTCTCACTACGCTACGAGACAAGCTGGTCAAGATCGGCAGCAAGATCGTGTACCACGCTCGATATGTGACGTTCCAACTGGCCGAGGTCGCGGTGCCCCGTGGCCTGTACCGGGCGATCCTGGATCGGACACGGCGATTCGCGAACATTCCCCCGAGGGCCGCGCCGATATGACCGGGTGCAGGAGGAGACAACGCAATGAAAGTGGAAGGCGCGGCGGTGAGACTATCGCCAATCCGCAGGAGAATCCGCCTGTCTGGGTACTCTCAATGCCGATTTCACCGCAATCCGGCGTCGGTCGACGTGGGAGGAACCATCTAGCACTTGAATTTGCCTGGGGGATGGCGGTATACCTATGGGTTAGGAGACCCGCGTCATCGCCGGGAGAAGGCCATATGGGAAATGTCGGCTTAGGAGCTGTCAATAAATAAAGGTAGCAAGTAGGCTATGTCGATTGAGGCCGGATGGTATAATTCCAGTCCCCATGAAACTTGCTGCGCTCCAAATTCACACGCTTCATTTCTTCATCCGTCACCTTGCGGCCGGTCGGGTACTTTCGCCGGTCCAGGCGGCAAGTCACTTTCAACCCCTTCGCCGTGGTCGTTCGCGCAATGAGTTGCACGATCGTCTCGTAGTCGCGCAACGGTTCGCCGCGCCAATTCGACGAGATGAACGAGAACAAGCGGTGTTCGATCTTGTTCCACTTGCTCGTTCCCGGCGGGAAATGGCAAACGGCAATGGCCAGACCCGTCTCATCCGCCAGCTTCTGCAATTCCAGTTTCCACAGCCGCAACCGCGAGCCATTGCTGCCGCCGCCATCGGCCGTGATCAGCAAGTCCCGCGTCTGGGGATACAGCGTGCGGCCTTCGGCTCGCCACCAGCCGCGAATGGACGCGACGGCGAAAGCACCGGTGTCGTGGTTCGTCCCCACGTTCACGAATCCCGTGTTGCGGTCCACGTCATAGATCCCGTAGGGGTATGCGCGGGGGACGTCGGGACTGGGAAAATCATGACCGTTCACCTTGGAGGGGCTGCTTCGCGGGCCGCCATTGCTGGCCGCTGTTGTCGTAGTTTCCCAGCAGTTCCTTCTTCTTGGTGTCCACGGAGATGACGGGCGTCCCCTTGGCCAGAGCCCGCTTGACTTGCGTGTTGATATGGCGGAATTGCGCGTCGCGGTCGGGATGGTCCTCGCCCTCTTCCGTCTTGCGGTTGCTTTGCAGGCTGTAGCCCTGCTCCTTAAGCAGTTGCGCGACTTTCACGTGACTGATCGGGTGCTTTTGCCGGGTCAACTGCGCGGCCAAGGTCCGCGTGCTTTTGCAAATCCAGCGCAGCGGGGATTCCGGATCGCCACGCGTTTCCGGATCGATCAGGCGGTCCAGTGCGGCCGGCAAACGGGGATCGTGGGTGATGATTTTCTTTCGTCCCGCCCCCGGCCGCCGGATGCGTCCCGGCGGCACCGCCGTCCCCTCCTCGATTTCCCGCATGCCTTTGGCGATGGCTTTGCGCGACAGGCCGCAGGCGCGACGAACTTGCGAGATGCCGCCATAACCCAGGGTGCGGGCTTCGCTGGCGGCCATGAGACGCCGAGTCCGCTCATCCAAGAGCGACCAGACGGAAGCGAATTTCTGCTGGAGCTGGGTGACGGTTCTCATGTCCAGGAATCATACTAACTCCCGGTTTTACTTGCTACCTTTATTTATTACCGACGCCTTAGGAGTCCATCGCTGTTGCCGGGCGAAGCTCATGCGTGAAATGTCGGCTCATGCAGCCGTGAAAGTGAGCCCATCCTTGACTTGCATGCAGAGGATCTTCATAATTGTCAGGCGATCGTGATGCCGCGACTGGCAGATGAGGGATAGGGCTTGCCGGCACCGGCACGCTGTCAACCTGTGAGCCTGGACGTTAGGCATAGGATTGTGGCGACGGGATCGGTGTATGCCCTTTGGGGCAGTATTCCTAAGAAGCGAGCAGGTCGACCGAAGGCCGGAGGCGGTGTGGTCCAGGCACTGCAGTCACTGAACGGACGAAACGTATGGCCACTCCATGAAGCGGCTCATCTGGTTTCCCTATGTCCAGCACAGGGCGGACACGACCGAGTTGGAGAAGGAGGACACGCCATGAAGAACAGTCTGGTCATCACGATTCTGCGCAGGACTTGCCAAACGGGGTATCCCTTGACCCAGGGAGGCACAAGAGGAAGAGGGGGCATCCCAATGCCCTTGCTTGCCGCTATCTCCATCCTCCTGGCTATTACGCCAGCACATGCAGGCTTGCAGCAGGTCCTCCTCGACGGACAAGCGGGTAGGTTTGAACAGGCTCGATCAGAGCTCCAGAGACTATCCGATGAACTACGGGCGCAGGCCACATCGACTGACATCACGGTTGTGGGGCGAAACTGTGCGGCAATCGGATTCTACTCAATGCTCTCCCAAACAGCTTCTGATTGCATTTCAAAGAAACTGGACCCCCAGTACGGCAAGAAGCTGTTCACCGCTGCACAGAACGCGGCTTCGCTCCAATCGGACAAAGCGGCTGCCCTGGCCAAGGATGTTGCAGACTCGAATCCAAATTATCTACCGGCGCAGCTACTTCTTGGCAGAATCCGCATGCGCAGCTCCATGGAGCATAATCAGGACTGTAACGAAGCCATAGGAATGTATCACAAAGCCCTGAAGATGGATAAGGCACTCGCCGTTGCGTATCTTGATCTCGGCATGCTGTATCACCACATGGGAAAGAACAAAGAGGCGATTGCCATATTGGAGACTGCCAGTAAGGAAGTGCAGGCGCATACCGCAACAGGATGGGTCCACTTGATGCTAGCCTTGCTCTACTCAAAAGAAGAGCAATGGACGCAGGCAAGAAGGCACGCTGAAATAGCACGAGACCTGGGACTTACTGGTCTTGGTGCCGAACTGGTAGGTGAAATTCAACGTCATGTGAAACCCGATTCCACCCCAGGGGGACAGGTGGCATCCGTGGAGAAGAGAAACGAAGAGCTGTTTGAAGCACTAAGCAATGGCAATACAGAGAAGGCGAAAGCCTTGCTGGACGAAGGAGCGAATGTCAACGCCACCTCTAAGGGCAGAGGAACAGTGCTGCATGGCGCCGCTCTAAAGGGCCAGAGTGATTTGGTGGAGCTTCTAGTAAAAAGGGGGGCGGCAGTCAACGCCAAGGACGACAAGTATGGAGCCACTCCACTTCATCTGGCGGCCTACAAGGGCCATAGAACAGTGGTTCAGATCTTGTTGCTCGCGGGGGCGGATGTCCACGCGAAAGACAAAGAAGGCGACACCCCTCTAGACAATGCGTTGTCGGGTGGCCATCGAGATGTAGCCGAACTCATAAAGACACTTGCGGGCAAGTCGCGTCCTGCGGTGGATGAAGAACTCAATTCGGAATTTCGGGTTGCGGCTGGAATGGGGCAGATGGGACGCGTCCAAAACCTTCTCAAGCAAGGCGCAGATGTCAACTCTCGTGCCCCTTCAGCTGGGGCTGTGCCTGCTGGGGGAACCGCGCTGATGTTGGCGGCCGCCAGGAATCACCTGGAGATGGTCAAGTTCCTTATCTCACATGGAGCCAAGGTAGATCAAGCAGATCAAGGAGGCGGAACCGCACTTATTTATGGAGTCTGGAAGGGCTACAAAGGCGTTGTTGCTGTTCTCCTCGAGAACGGCGCTGATGTTCATGCAAGAACAAGGGATGGCCGGACACCCCTATCTGTCGCGAAGCAATACGGCTACACCGAAATAGAAGAAATGCTCAAGGCTGCTTCGAAGAAGTAGTCGTATACGCTGTCTGGAAGGGGCACAAGGACATTGCCGCTAGATGTGACCGTTCGGTTGCAGAAGAGGCATTCAGAGGCCGCGGGGGTCTGAGGACTGAGGGTGGGAATGCAGGGACAAGGCAATGGTCGGTCCAGAACACCGAGGCGTCAGAGGCTTATGAAGTGGACGCTACATGACATCCCGCGGTGCACGGCTCTTGGGCTCGCTCCTTTCATCTACGCGCTCCTACTTCTACTTGTGGGATGCTCGCCATCCTACCAAGGAAAGCGTCTACAGCCTTCAGCGGAAATCCTCCAAGAGATAGAGAACATGTCACATGATCAGGCAGTCGAAACACTGAAGCTGTGTTTCCAGAAGAACACCGAGAAGTACGAATCGGTCATAACCTCTCAAGAGTGGGAGGAGATGAAGGCTGCAATGAACTCAAGCCCCTGGCTTGAGAGACAGCTCACTTCGGCGAATCTGGATGAGCCCAGAAGACACTGGTATGAGTGGCGAGTGACTGGAATAGGCATCGAGTATCGCACGCACCATGAGGACTATTCTCGATGGGTCGAAAAGCGAGAACCCGCAGCAGGCATGAGCGTGCGGATCTGGAAGAAGCGCCAACCGGTTCCGCCTGAAACAACAGTCACTACCTATCGATACGCTGACGTCATAGAGTTGCGGACGCACACCGATAGTAGCGGCAAAGCAGGACTAAGGTTGTATTGCGACGTCAGGGCTGGAAGCGGCTCCAGTTTCTGGCTCTATCCTGATGAGGGTGAGGATCTTGAACCTCTGACGAAGGCACTCATCAGATTGTGTCCGAACATTAAGAGGTAGACGATTGGATGAACGGAGGCCGACTCATGGGGATGCGGCAATCTAGGATTCATCTGCCAGTGGTTGTCTTGGCTGCCGTGGCATTGGGTGGTTGCATAGGACCTGTTACAGAGCCAAGTTTCATAAGCCCATCATTTAATGGATCTGAAATTGATACAATATACCTGATGCCGGCCGTAGAGTACGCAGCCGAGGCTGCACCAGACTTGGACGGTTGCATCTGGAAGGGCGCCAGATCGCATTTTGGGATTAAGGGTTACAGATGCATCCGGCTGCAAGAAGAGTCCTTGGTTCACAACATAAGGCGTGGCGACTTCAGTGAGCCCAACACCGCAGTATTGGCGAACGTCGGTCCCCGTGAAGCCAGATGGCTGCTGTTCTTCGTCTTTCATGAAGAGAAGGGGGATACCCGTACTTCGCAGGCGCTGGCGTGATGTTGCGGATGACGGTGCTACGTTCATTTCACCTATCTGCATATCTCTTTGACAAGTCAAAAGGTGAACTGATCTGGTCAAACAAGCAGGCGTTCGGCCAACATATGCCGAGTCCTGACGGGGTGCTGTTTGCAGCAGCGAGAATAATGAATGGACTGCCCTACAAGTAGCCATTCGGAGACGAGCTTTGGGCCTGAGGGGATAGCAGAGCGGCATATCAGCAACCGTTGGTTGGGAAAACCGGTCGTGAACACTCAGGCACGGGAAAGATCCGGGAATTCGCAGCTAGGTGTGATCTTCTCTTGGGTAGCCACGAACACGGCGATGGTGAACATCAAGACTCACCTTCACCGGCGGCCTGGTCGAAGAGCTCCGGTGCTATCTCCTCCAAGGTCTTGGGGTGCCAATGCAGGTCCCGCTCGATGGGCAGTCCCATGCGGCCTTTGACCTGTTCCAGCTCCGCCAGGCTGAAGTACCCCAGCTCCTTGTCCAGGCCATCCACAAGGCCAAAAAAGGTGTCCTGGCCGTCGAATTCGGTGGCATACCAGGTCCAGTTGCTATCTGGTGTGAAGAACTTCACATGGGCCACGGCCTTGCCACCCTTGCCATCCTGGGAATAGAGCCTTGAGGTAGTTGGCCTTGACCCAGCCCCAATTGAGGACCACGTGCAGCCCCGCCGCCACCAGCAGGGCCATGGCCCCACCTTTGTGCAGGACCGCAAAGGCCCCGGGCGACAGTGACATACCGAACATGCCGCCCATCTTAACAAGGGCGAGCTGGCAAGGAAAGCCGCGTCCGGCTTGGGGCCAGACGCGGAAGAAACCGCACAACTGTGGATCTGCGGGGTCTGTCGAAGGCTCACCGGGGCGGATCCCTTTGGGAGGCCAACGATCCATCATCCCCCGCATCTTGCCTTCCCGCCTGTCTACTACCTACTGTCTCCTGATTCCTGTCTCCTCACTCCTGCGTTCTGTGTTCTATGTTCTCTGGCAGGGGTATTGCATTGAAAACCCGCATTGACTGGGTTACGATGTCCGGTGATTGATGGAGAACTGAATGGATAAGTCCATGGCCAAGACGGCCTTGCCGCAGATCTCGGTGGTCGTGCCACTACTCAACGAAGAGGACAACCTGGAGCCGCTCTACGAGCAGATCGTCAAGGCGCTGGCAGGCAGGTACAGCTACGAGGTCATCTTCGTCGATGACGGCAGCGCGGACCGCTCCTTCGAGATCCTCAAGGGCCTGAGCCAGCGCGACCCGCTCGTGCGGGTGATCCGGTTCCGCAGGAACTTCGGCCAGACTGCAGCCATGTCCGCAGGTTTTGGCCATTCCAGGGGCGAGGTGATCGTGGCCCTCGATGCGGACCTGCAGAACGACCCTGCGGACATCCCGATGCTCATGGACAAGCTCCATGAGGGCTATGACGTGGTCAGCGGCTGGCGCAAGAACCGCAAAGACAAGGCCCTGACCCGGCGGCTGCCCTCCAAGATTGCCAATGGCCTGATCGCCTGGATCACGGGCGTGCGGCTGCACGACTACGGGTGCACACTCAAGGCCTACAGGCGAGAGATCCTGCAGGAGACGCGGCTCTACGGCGAGATGCACAGGTTCATCCCTGCCATCGCCAGTTGGGCAGGCGCCCGGATCGCGGAGGTGGTGGTCAACCACAGGCCCCGCACAGCAGGGGTTGCCAAGTACGGCCTGGGCCGGACCTTCAAGGTCATCCTGGACCTGATCACCCTCAAGTTCCTGGGTTCGTATTCCACCAAGCCCATCTACATCTTCGGGGGACTCGGCGGACTGACGGCCGCGTTCTCCCTGCTCTTTGCCATGATGGTGATCTCTGAGAAGGTTAACCGCGGCGAGGACATGAGCGGCAACCCCCTGTTGCTGCTCAGTGCCGTATTGATGATCACCACGGTCCAGTTCATCCTGATGGGCCTGTTGGCTGAGCTGCAGGTCAGGACCTACCATGAATCCCAGAACCGGCCAACGTATGTGATTAGAGAGATCCTGGAATCGCAGGATCCAGAACCAGGAAGCCATGTCCAGATCCGTGCATAGATCGACGTCCCCGGCCGCTTCGCAAGGATGGGCGATGAAGGCCGTGGGCCTGGCTGCTGTCGCACTTGCGGCAGGCATTCCCTTTGTCCTGGGCAAGTACTTCGAGCTGAATTTCCCGGATCCCTATGATAGCGCAATCTATGCCTACTCTGCACAGCACATCCTGGACGGCGCCAAGATCGGCGTAGAGGAGATCCCGTCTGCCCAGATCGGCACCCTGGTGGTGAACATGGCAGGCGTCGCGCTCACGGGGTTCAACGAGATCGGGCCCAAGCTGATCCAGGGTCTGCTGCAGCTCGGCGCGTTGGTCCTGATGTTCGTGGCCCTGAGGCGGCTGTTCGGCGCACCGGGCTGCGGCAGTGGCTGTAATCGTGGCGAGTGTCTACCTGTCTGCCCCTGTGATCGCCAAGTTCGGCAACGTCAAAGAGCAGCACATGATCGGCCTCATGGTCATGGGCATCAGTTGCTTCATCCTGTACCAACTGGATGAGCCCCAGAAGAGACGGTGGTGGCTGGCACTGTTGGCGGGCGGGCTGCTGAGCTGGGCGCCGCTCTTCAAACAGACCGGGATGTCGGCGATCGGTGCAGTGGGCCTGTTTGTGGTGGCACAGCCCATCCTTCGACACAGGACCCTGAAGCAGACCGGGATCGACATCGGGCTGCTCCTGGCAGGTGCTGGCCTGGCCTTGGCGCCTTTGTACATCTGGATCTTGGGGTGGGGCGTGCAGATGCCTCTGCCGTACAACTGGCTTGGGTTTGTCTTCGCGAAGCTCCTGCCTGCCCCCGCGGCAGCAGCCGCTGACCCCAATGCCGCGTCAGGCGACTACGTGACCACTGCACGTGGTCTGGTCACCTGGAGCCAACAGTCGGCAATGGTCCTTCGATACTACGGCCTCCTCATTCTCCCGGTGCTGCTGGCCTCGGCCGCCATCGTGACACGGCTGGCCAAGCTGCTGGGTCGCCGGCTGACCCAGTCCACTGCCCCTGCTGCGTCGTACGATCGATTCGTCCTGCTGTTGGCGGTGTGGTGGCTGCTGGACATGGCCTTTGTCTGGGTCAGCCCCAGGCCCTATGAGCAGTACTACCTGCCCCTCAACGCCTCTGCCGCCATGCTGGGTGCGTACGGCGTCGCCGTGTACCTCGATAAGGTCAAGGCAGCGGTCTACCGCAAGGCGGTCTGGGTGGGCGCTGGCGTAGCTGGCGTGGTGCTCATGCTCATCCTGGCCTATCCCATCTTTGCAGGCATCCTGGTCAGCCCTGCCACGGGTATGGCGTACAAGGACCAGCAAGGGACGCCGACTCGTCAAAGGGGTTACGCCCAGAAGCTCGGTGAGATCAGCTCCAAGAATTACCTTGAGCAGATCCGGCAGTCAGACCCTCAGAGGGCACAACAATACACGCCGGACTGGGAGCAGGCAGCAGACTACATCCGGACGCACTCGCAGAAGACAGACGGCATCTACGTCTGGGGCTGGATACCGGGGATCTACGTCCGGGCACAGCGGTTCAGCCCTGCGCCCGTGGCATGCACCAGCGAGATGCACGTGTATCCGCCTGCCACGCTGGCCAAGGTCGTCAAGGACCTGGTGACCGCCTTCGAGCTACGGCCGCCCAAGTTCATTGTAGACACCCACAACCGCCACTTCCCCTACGACCCGCCCAGGTATCCCCTGGAGCTCTGGCCGACCACGCAGAAAGGGCTGCTCCCCACGGACGCCAAGTCCGTGGAGACGTTTGAGATCAACTACGCCAAGGCGCTCGACCAGCCCAAGTGGCCCGGTGAGGCCGGCCGGTTCGCGGCCATGAAGCCGCTGCGGGACTTCGTCATGGCCCATTACCAGGCCGTGTTCGTCGCGGGAAATGAGATCGTCTTCGAGCTCAAGGCCGGCTCGCCCGTGAAGGAGACTCACTAGTTGTGGCCGATGAACGTCCTGATGCTCAACTACGAGTTCCCGCCCATCGGCGGCGGAGGCGGCCAGGCCCACCTGAACCTGCTCCGCCAGTACGCAGGCCGCAGTGACCTCAAGGCCGATGTACTGACCTGCACGAGCCAGCCCGGCCTGGTCATAGAGACGTTCGCCGCGAATGTCACGATCTACAAGGTGGGCATACGCAAAAAAGACCTGCACCTCTGGCGGCGGACGGAGGTCCTGGCCTGGCTGTTCAAGGCCTCTGGCGAGCTCCGGCGGTTGCTCCGGCACAATCGCTATGACCTGGCCCACGCCTTCTTCGGGTTCCCCACAGGCTGGCTGTGCTATCGCAAGGCCAGCCGTCTGCCCTACATCCTGTCCCTGCGGGGCTCAGACGTACCCGGCCAGAACGCCAGGCTGAAAACGGACTACAAGATCCTGGCGCCCGTGATCAGGGCCATCTGGGACAAGGCCTCCGGCCTGGTGGCGTGCAGCGAAGGCCTGAGGAATCGGGCCCAGCAGTTCTCTCCCTCGAGCCAGATCAGGGTGATCCCCAACGGCGTGGACCTGGACCGGTTTCATCCTGCAACAGGTGGACGGCCTGGAGACAGGCAGGTGCTCCGGCTCGTGACCGTGGGCAGGCTCTCCGCCACCAAACGGGTGGAGATGCTCGTGGATGCAGTAGACACCCTGCACAGGGCCGGGGTGGCCATCCACCTGACCATCGCAGGCGGGGGGGGCCTGGAGGCCGGTCTACGAAGGCTTGTGGCAAATCGCCACCTGGACTCGACCATCGACGTCGCGGGCCGGCTGGATGCGGACCGTATCCCTGAGCTGTATCGTCAGCACGACCTGTACGTCTCCGCCAGCATGCAGGAGGGCATGAGCAACGCCATGCTCGAGGCCATGGCCTCGGGGCTGCCCCTGGTCAGCACGCGATGCGAAGGCGTGGATGAGCTGATCGCAGACAACGGCGCGATCGTGGACGAGGCAGCGGACCTGACTGAGGCGATTGCTCGCCTGGCCCGGGACAGGACCCGGCTGGACCAGATGGCGGCTGCCTCACGGAGGCGCGCAGAGCGGTTCACCTGGTCGGCAGTGGCGGATCGATACCTCGAGACCTACCGCCAGGTCCTGAGTGAGCAACCTACAACGGATAGCGCACAACGGATAGCGCATAACTCATAACTCATAACTCACAGCCCATGGCTCATAGCTCATAGCGACGTATGTGCGGCATTGCAGGATTCAACTGGCAAGACCCTGACCTGGCCAACCGAATGGCAGGCGCCCTGCGGCATCGGGGGCCGGATGACTGCGGCACGTTCAGCGATGCCTCGATGTCCCTGGGCCACACGAGACTGTCGATCCTGGACCTCTCCGCCAAGGGACACCAGCCGTTTGTCTACCGCAACCGGATCATCGTGTACAACGGCGAGATCTACAACTTCAAAGACATCCGGCTGGAGCTCCAGGCCGCGGGCTATGCGTTCAGCTCGGACACGGACACCGAGGTCGTGCTGGCCGCGTATGACCGGTGGGGACCGGAGTGCGTGAACCGGTTCAACGGCATGTGGGCCTTCTGCATCTACGACCCCAGGCTGAGGCAGTTGGTGCTGTCCAGGGACCGGTTTGGCGTCAAGCCCCTCTATTACACCTTTGACGGCAAGAGGTTCCTCTTCGCCTCAGAGCTCAAGGCGATCAGGGCCGCGGATCTGAGCTGGACCCTCAACACGGCGGCCGTGAACTTCTACTTCTATCAGAAGTACATCGGCAGAGATCTGACGATCTTCGAGAACGCCTTCAAGCTCCTGCCCGGCCACAACCTCATCGTGGACCTGGCAGGCCCCAGGTTGACCGTGGAGCGGTACTACAACCTGGAGGCAGAGGTCGTGCGGCAGCAGGCCCTGCCCCTGAAAGAGCGGCTCGATGCAGTCGAGTCCGTGCTGGTCGACGCGGTGGAGAGCCGGCTGGTCGCGGACGTGCCGGTGGGCGCGTTCCTGTCCGGCGGGGTGGACTCGTCGCTCATCTCCGGGATCATCAGCCGCAGGCACAAGGATTTCAAGACCTTCTCGATAGGCTTCAAGGAGGCCTCCTACGACGAGCGGCGGTATGCCCGGCTCGTGGCCGACCACCTGGGCACCGATCACACGACCGACGTAATGGACGTGGACGAGGCCGTCCTCCGCAGGGTCCTGGAGGCCATGGACGAGCCGTTCGGCGACGCCTCGGTCTTCCCGACGGTCCTGCTCTCCGAGATTGCCCGGCGCAAGGTCACGGTGTGCCTGTCGGGCGACGCGGGCGACGAGGTCTTCGCCGGCTACGACACGTACAAGGCCTTTCAACTGGCCCAGCGCATGCCCGAGGCAGCGGTCCGTGCAGTCAGGCCCCTGATCGAGCGGTGGCCGGTCTCTGACCGCAAGGTGACCCTGGGCTTCAAGGCCAAGCGGTTCGTCCGGGACTTCGGAGCGCCGCCCGTGCAGCGCCACCTGGATTGGATGGCGACCTTCAACGATGCGGCCAGGCGGCCCTTGCTCGGCGATGGATTCATCCCCTCTGCAGACCTGCTCGGTGCAAGCGAAGGCCGCGACCTCCTCAGCATACAGCTCAGCGATATCCACAACTACCTGGCAGAGGACATCCTCAAGAAGGTGGACCTGGCCAGCATGCTCCACTCCCTGGAGGTCCGCGTGCCGTTCCTGGACTATCGGCTCGTGCCCATGGTCCTGTCTTTGCCGGCCTCCTACAAGATCCGCGGCCTGACGACCAAGTGGCTGCTCAAGCGGATCGCAGCCGCGTACGTGCCCGCGACGATCGTGCGAAGGCCGAAGCGGGGCTTCACCTCGCCGATCTCACAGTGGATCAAGTCCAGCGAGTGGATCAGAGGCGCCCTCACCGAGGAGGCCGGCTACGGCCACGGTCTGGTCAACGCGAGCCTTGTAAGGCAGATGCTGGAGGATCACCTGGCAGCCCGGCAGGACTGGGCGCGGCCCCTGTGGCTGGTCTTCGTGTTCAACCATTGGTGGACGACCCATGGACGGCCCTAAGATAGGCTCTGAACCAATGCGGATCTGCTTCGTTGCACCCAAGGCCTATCCGCTCTTCGATCCCCAGGTCGAGGAGGTCTTCGGCGGGGCAGAGGTCGACGTGTACTTCCTGGCCACTGAGCTGGCCAAGGACCCCGGCCTCGAGGTGACGATGATCGTGGCGGACTACGGCCAGGGGCCCGAGCAGATCCTGGAAGGGGTCAGGGTCCTCACGGGCCTGTCGTACAAGCAGTCTTCGGTCTGCGCAGCGATCAGCCTCTGGAAGGCCTTCGGCCGTGCAGACGGCCAGGTGTACTTCATCAAGACGCCCTCGCCGGGCGTGCCCTTGCTGGCCTTGTTCTGCAAGAGGCGTCACAAGGCCTTCGTGTACCGCACGTCCAGCTCGCCCCAATACGACAGGGCCTTTCGAAGGTCCCACCGTCTGCTGGGCAGGGCCTTTGACTGGGCCTTGCGCAGGGCCGCAGTGGTCTTTGCCCAGAGCACAGAGGCAGCAGCGGCCCTGGAGCAGGACGTGGGCCTCAGGAAGGTCCGGGTGATCGCCAACGGCCACAGGCTCGCGCCGCTCCAGGCCTGCCCCAGGGACACCATCCTGTGGGTGGGACGCAGCGACCGGATGAAGAGGCCAGAGCTGTTCATGGGCCTGGCAGCCCAGTTCCCTGACCAGCAGTTCGTGATGATCTGCCAGCAGGCCACGGCTGACGAGGACTACCCGGGCCTGGTCGAGTGCGCGGCCGCGATCCGGAACCTGCGGTTCGTCGAGCGCGTGCCGTTCAGCGAGGTCCACGCCTGGTTCAGGAGGGCCAAGGCGTTTGTCAACACCAGCGACTCCGAGGGCTTTCCCAACACCTTCATCCAGGCAGCGCAGGCAGGGGTCCCGATTGTCTCGCTCAACTCCGACCCCGACCACTTCCTGGTGCAGCACCAGTGCGGCGTCTTCGCGGCCGGCTCATTCGACAGGCTCGCGGAAGGGCTGCGATTCCTGCTCGAAGGCGATCGGTGCATCGAGGCCGGGCTCCGTGCGCGGCGCTACGTGGAACAGACCCATGACATCGCCAGGATCGTGGAAACCTATAAGCAGGTCCTTCGCTCTCTGATATAATGCGGCCCATGGATCGTTTCGCGTTCGGAGAAAACTGGAAGGACTTCTCACAGCGGGTGCAGCCGCAGGACTACGAGAAGGCCAAGGCCTCCGTGCAGAGGCTCGTCGGTGATCTGCGAGGAAAGACCTTCCTTGACGTCGGCTGCGGCAGCGGTCTGTTCTCCCTGGCTGCCTCCGCCCTCGGCGCACGCCAGGTCGTGGGCTTTGACGTGGATCCCGCCTCCGTGGAGGCTGCCACCCACCTGGCCGACAAGGTGAGCCAGTGGGACGCCGCCATCCGGAAGGACGCGGTTCGATTCGAGGTGGAATCGATCCTGAATACCAAGCTCGGCGGTCCCCAGTACGACGTGGTCTACAGTTGGGGCGTGCTCCATCACACCGGCGACATGACGACCGCCTTTGAGGCGGTCCGGAACCGGGTGGCCGCCCATGGCGCCCTGGTCATCGCCATCTACAACCGCCACTGGACCAGCCCCGTGTGGAAGGCCATCAAGTTCACGTACGTCAAGAGCCCGGTCTTCCTGCGGCCGCTGATCGTCTGGCCCGTGCTGGCCGTCAAGTTCCTGGCTGCGATCCTGATCCTCAGGCAGAACCCCTTCAGTCGAGACCGCGGCATGCGGTACAAGACGGACATCGTGGACTGGGTGGGCGGCTACCCATATGAATACGCCTCCATCCAGGAGGTCACCGACTTCTTCCTGGCCCGCGGATTCCGGTTGATCAAGGCCATCCCGACTGCCGGGTGCACGGGGTGCAACGAGTTTGTGTTTGAGAAGGTCGTGTAGATGTGCGGGATCGTGGGGTTCAACTGGGAGGACAGCGGCCAGATCCGCTCGCTTGCCGGCCTGCTCGCCCACCGCGGCCCTGAGCAGGATGGATTCCTGGTAGCGGACGGCGTGTCCCTCGGCCACCGCAGGCTGCGGATCATCGACCTCTCGGACAAGGCCAGCCAGCCGCTGTACAACGAGGACGGCACGGTCTGCGTGGTCTACAACGGCGAGATCTTCAACTTCCAGGCCCTTCGCAGCGAGCTGGAGCACGCGGGCCATCGGTTCAGCTCCAAGACCGACACCGAGGTCCTGGTCCATGGGTATGAGCAGTGGGGGACCGGTCTGCTGGCGCGGCTGATCGGCCAGTTCGCCTTCTGCCTCTTCGACAGGACCCGCAAGACGCTCCTGCTGGCCAGGGATCCCCTGGGCATCAAGCCCCTGTACTACCACGACGACGGCAGGCGGTTCCTGTTCGGCTCCGAGCTGAAGGTCTTTCTCAAGGCAGGCGTGGATAGACGGATCAGCCGCCGGGCCCTGGACTACTACGTGCTCTTTGGCAACACGCCGTCAGGCCAGTCGATCCTGGAGTCCGTGCGCAAGGTGGCGCCCGGCTCGTATCTGGTCTTTGACCTGGCCTCGCGGAAGATCACCGATGAGGGCCGGTTCTGGACCCTGCGGTACTCGCCGGACGACTCGATCTCAGAGCAGGCGGCCGCAGAGCAGACCCGGCTCCGGCTGGACCAGGCCGTGCAGAGCCAATTGGTCAGTGACGTCCCGCTGGGCGCGTTCCTCTCGGGCGGCGTGGACAGCTCCGCGATCGTGGCCCTGATGCGGCCGCACGTCAAGGAGCTCAACACCTTCTCGATCCAGTTCGACAGGCCCGGGTTCAACGAGTCGGCGTATGCCCAGGTCGTGTCCGACCTGTTCAAGACGATCCACCACGAGATCCGCTTCACTGCCTCCACGGTCCGCGAGCTGATCGACGAGCTGCCGACCTACTACGACGAGCCGTTCGCAGACCCCTCCATGATCCCCACCTGCCTGGTCAGCCGCGTGGCCCGTCAGCACGTCACTGTGTCGCTGTCCGGCACGGGCGGAGACGAGCTGTTCGCGGGATACCCGCGCTACCTCGAGGTCCAGGCGCTCCGGCGTCTCAACTGCCTGCCGGGTCCTGCCAAGCGGCTGCTGGACCTGGGGATCCGGAGTGTCAATGCCTTAGCGGGCGCAGACAAGCTCAACAAGCTCCGCTCCTTCCTCGGGCCGCAGGAGCCCCTGTGGCAGTTGTACCTGAAGCTCTTCAGCTACATGTACCGCCAGCAGGGCGAGAGGCTCCCTGACCTGGCCCGGTTCTCGGATCTGGCCGGGTGCTTCACGTACAGCGACACAGTCACCAGTTGCCTGAACTTCGACACCCAGCACTATCTCGCAGAGTGCCTGCTCACCAAGGAGGACCGCGCGTCCATGGCCGTCAGCCTGGAGGCGAGGGTGCCATTCCTGGATCACACGTTCGTGGACTTTACGGCGACACTGCCCAATCGGCTGAAGATCAAGGGCAGGGAGAAGAAGTACATCCTCAAGAAGGCCTTTGCGGGGATCCTGCCAGACCAGATCCTGTATCGCCGCAAGCAGGGCTTTGGCGTGCCCTTGGCCGACTACCTCAGGGCCGAGCTCAAGGACTTCGCCGAGAAGGAGCTGTTCGGCCAGCAGCCGGTCGAGATCTACGACAGGGACCTCCTGGCCCGTGCGTGGCGCAGGCACCAGCAGGCCAGGGCGGACTACTCGCGGCTGTTCTGGACCGTCATCATGTTCAACCTCTGGCATAAGCGGTGGATGGTGTAAGAGGCCATGAAGGACCGAACCCGGAAGATCCTGGTGTTTCTCTTGAAGCTGGCCGTGACTGCAGGCCTGCTGGCCTGGGTCTTCCAGAAGATCGACCTCGGCCAGCTCTGGCAGGCCATGGTCCAGGCCCGCTGGTCCTATCTCTGGCCGATCTGGGTCCTGGCCATCGCCTCGTACACGATCCTCTCGTTCAAGCTGGCCCTGATCCTCCGAAGGCAGGGCTGCGAGACCAGCACTGCCAGCCTCTTCGCCATCAGCGCAGTCACCACCCTGTACGGCATGGTCCTGCCCGGCATGCTGGACCTTTCCGCCAAGTGGTACCTGCTCAAGCAGCAGACCGGCAAGGGCACACATGCCCTCAGCAGCATGGTCTACAACCAATTCACGACCACGCTGGTGGTCCTGGTCGTGGGCCTGGGAGCGGTCATGGTCGTGACCCCGCCGCAGCGGGTGACTGCCCGCGTCACGTGCCTGGGACTGATCGTGCTGCTGATGGTCGTGGGCCTGCTCCTGCTGCACCGGACCGTGGGTCCTGCGCTCACCCGCTGGGCAGGCCGGCTGCTGGGTCCCATGCCCGGCCTGATCCGCAGGCCCGGCTTGAAGGTCCTCGACCAGATGGCGGATTTCCAGACCGCAGGCTGGGGCTTTCACTTCAGCGCCCTGGCCCTGAGCCTGGTGGCCAACACCCTCATCGGCACGGCCATCTACAAACTGGCGGCCCTGGCTGCCGGCATCCACCTCTCGCTCGCCCTCCACTTCTGGCAGTGCACCGCGATCTTCGTCCTGGGCAAGCTGCCCATCTCGGTCGCCGAGTTCGGCGTCCGCGAGGCCACCCTCGTCGGCTCCATGGCGCCCTATGGGGTCGACCCCTCTGCAGCCCTGGTCATGTCCATGGTCATCTTCACCAACCGCCTGCTCCTCGCCTCCCTCGGCGCAGCCTTCCAGCTCAAGTGGAGCTTCACGCGCCAGAAGCGCCCATGACCTCGGTCCCCCCTGCGGGGCCAGGGTGCGGGTCTGCCGGCCGAGGGTCTATTGAAGGACCGAAGGAGTTCTTTGCCGCGAATGAACGCGAATAGACGCGAATAGACGCGAATGGCTGTCGCCGGGTTGACAGGTTTGAGTGGGTCGGAGGATCGCCGTACGCGACGCTTCGCGTCAACCGGTACGCCGTGGCGTACCGGGCGAGCTGCGCAGGCCTCCATTCTGCGAGCCAGCTCGCTCCATGGAGTCCTGCTTGCTCGCATGCGTACGGCTCAGCCCCTGACGAAAGTCCCAAGAGGAGCTTCTTCTGTGGAAGGGATGTAGCGCCCACAGCCTAAGCCGCCAGATCAAGGCCGAGCAGTGGGATGCGGTCCGAGCTTGCTCGGACAAGCAGCCCGCTGCGAAGGCCGTCCTTGGCGACACGGTCGCCAAGGCACGGCGTAGCCGTGGATCAGGCGGCGATGCCACGACCATATCAATACCCACGCCCACGCGTCAGCATTCGCGGCCATTCGCGTCATTCGCGGCAACAGACTCTCCCTGATCTTCTCTGCCTCTCACCCATCACGGTGACTTGCACCTTGGCTTTGGCCGTACAGTAGGCGACAGCCGTTCGTGTGGTTCGTGGTTAAAGATCTCCTTCTTCCTTCAGGAGACCCCGACCGTTGTGTTACGGGGTTGTGAGGTAGTCTCTTACCCCTTCTGCGCCACCGCCACGATCGACTTGCCTACGAACTCATAGCGGAGTCGCCGCAGCAGGAACGCGAAGTGCTTCCCCAAGGGCAGCTTGGCCATGGCACCGAGCGGGTAGACCTTCATGAACCGGACAGACAGTCCGGCCGCGGAAAACCGCCTGCCCAGGGTCTGGAAGTTGAAGGATTGGAGATGACCATAGCGGTGGAATGAATGGCCGCACTGAGGGCAGGTCACCGTATTGTCCTTGAGGGCCTCGTCGAATGGAGTCGTGACGATGAAGTGGCCGTTCGGTCTGAGCACGCGGACGACCTCTTTGAGCCCCTGCTCGATCTGACTGTCTGAAAGGTGCTCGATCACGTCGCAGCAGAACGCCGTGTTGAAGCTGTTGTCAGCGAAGGGCAGTTGGGTGATCGACCCCTGGACGATGTCACTGGAAGTGGAGTACAGATCCACGCCACGGGCCTGGAAGCCGTGGCCAGCCAGGACCCGGATCAGGGCGCCCGACCCTGCCCCGATATCCAGGACGTCGCCGGCCACGTACGGCCTGACGATCCGGACTACGATGCCGGCAGTCTGATCGCCCTTGAACACGCCCTGCCTCTCGACGTGGCCTGCGAATATCGTCTTCTGGTAATCCTCTCGTCCTGGCATAAGGACTACTTCTCTTCGATCTGCGCCTTGGCTCGCAGGGAGTCTATGAAGGCGTAGGCTGCCTCGGATGCAAGCTCTCGGCTCAACACGGCCTCGATGTGGCCGCGGACCTGGCTCAGGGTCAGAGGCTTGGGCGGGATTCGATCATGGACCTTGACGATGTGGAACCCGTACCGGGTGCGAAACACGCCGCTGATCTGGCCGGGCCCCAGATTGAACAGGATGTCCTCGAGCTCGCCGACCAGCTCGCCCCTGCCGACCGGCCCTAGGCTGCCGCCCGGCGTCCGGTCATCCGAGACTTGCGATGCGACCAGCTCGAACGGCACGCCCCGCTGCAGCGATGCATAGGCCTGCTGCATCACCGCCTCTGCCTCCTGCTCGCTGCAGCCTATGTTGACGTACTTGACGATGTGGGCTGACCGGACCTGCTCGGACTGGACGAACTGCTCTCTGTGCTCCTGGTAGTACTGCTCGATCTCCTGGCTCGTCGGCTTGTCTGCGGTCTTGCCCGCCTGAGCCACAAGCCTCCTCGCCCGCTCGTCGTCCGCGATCCGCTGGCGGACCTGGTCCTCATCCTGGCACCCGAGGTCCTCGAACATCTTCTGAGGGTCTTCATAGGACTTCTTCAGCTCCGCCAGGACCTGCTCGACGTCCTCTGGAGAGATCTGGATGCCGGACTTGGCCCCTTCCTGCTCGACAACCGTCCGCTCGATCAGGTTCTCCGTGGCCCAGTCGCGAAGCTGCAGCTCCCTGGCCCCGGCGTCCATGTCCTCAAAGGCCTGCTCATACTGCGGCCGAAGCCGGTTCATCTCCTGCTCGATCTGCTGGTCGCTGATGGGCCGGCCGTTGACGATGAATCCCATGGTTCCCTCCGGGACTACTTGTAGAACTCGGATGTGTCCAGCTCCTGCTGGGTGACGTTGCAGCTCCTCTGCGCGGATTCAGAGATGTCCGCGAGTGCGTTCTTGGCCTGGAAGGCGAACTTGCTGCCCGGGAATTCCTTGAGGATCTGCCTGCAATACTGGACCATCTGGCCGTACGTCATGCCGGGAAGCCGTCCCATCTTCCTGCTGGTCAGGACCATGTTCCAGAGTTCCTCTGCCCTGACCTGCTGCTCCTCCTGGAGAGACTTGAACTTCGGGATGGGGACGGGCTGCACAGGCGCCTGGGCCACCGTTTGATTGGGGCCTGCCTGCGCGGTCTGCGCCTGGCTGGCGGCCTGAGGCTGAGTGGACGCCTGGCCTGCGGCGTTGAGCCGCTTGTCGTCTTCCTTGAACTGGTCATACACACTCTTGTCCCCGGACGAGGACTGAGGAGCCCCTGCAGGCGCGGGAGCGGGCTTGTCTTTGCCTGCGAAGTTCCCCACAACGATCACAAGGACGAGCACGCCCACTGCCACCGCCGCGATCTTGAGCCACAATGTGTTCATAGAAACCTCCCATCGAGCCCTAGCCCGCATTTCTCACAAGTCTTTGGTTCTGAGCGCGGCAGGTTGGCCGGCTGCTGCGTTCTCGGCCCCGTTTGTCCTCAGCGTACCGCACTGGGTACGCCTCCGGGCCACCGGGACCTGCGGCCTTGCATCCGGCCAACCTGCCGCGCTCAGAACAGTCTGTCATGGATGCCTGGGCCCTCCAACTGGCCCAACTCAAGTTCGTAGCCTCACTTCTGCCTCGAACGTCCAAAGCCTCGTGAGAAATCCGGGCTAGAGGCCACCCGGCCAACAGCCGCTCGATGATACCCGCCGCGTGCGCCGAGCACAAGGCCGGCTTGCCGAGCACGCAGGGCAATCGCAAAGTCGGCCTGCCTGGGAAGCGTTTTTGTTCTCCGCCGCGAATAGACGCCAATACGCGCGAATGCTGGCGCGGAGGGTGGGTGCTGCCATACTCGTGAATCCGCCGCCTGATCCACGGCTTCGCCGTGCCTTGGGACTGCGTCCCAAGGGCGGCCTTCGCAGTGGGCTGTTTGTCCAAGCGAGCTTGGACCGCATCCCACTACTCGGCCTTGATCTGTCGGCTCAGGCAATCGCCAAGCGTAATGCGGTAAGCGGAAAGCGAAGGAGCAAGGACGGGACTCACGCACACAGTCTGAGCCGTGCGCCTGTGAGCGAGGAGGGCTCCGCGGAGCAAGCGGGCTTGCTCAAGCGGAGACCTGCGAAGCTCGCCTGGAAGGCATGGCCTTCCAGTAGACGCGAAGCGTCGCGTACGGCGATGCTCCGACCCACTCAAACCTGGCAACCCGGCGACAGCCATTCGCGTCGATTCGCGTTCATTCGCGGCAAGAAACTCCTTCAGTTATCTTCCTGCACGTACAGGAGGGCCTTTGCGTTCGCCCTGGCCGAGCACGAGGGTAGACCCGCAGGGAGAGACGAAACGGCGAACGGGCGAAACGGCGATTAGGAGGAGAAGAGCGGTCCGCTCTCAGCTATCAGCAGGATAGAAACTCAGGCTTTGTACTCGCCCATCGTCCGGCTGATGGCCCTCCAACACAGGCCGGTACTACCAGGGCGAAGCCCGATTCTACCAGGCCGTAGGCCGATACTTCCTGGCTACCCCCAAGGGCACTTTTTGCCTTGCATTCCCTCCCCCCGGTCAGTAAATTGAAGTTTGGCTACGGGCAGGTAGCTCAGTTGGTAGAGCAACGGACTGAAAATTCGTGTGTCGGCGGTTCAACTCCGCCCCTGCCCATTGACGTAAGTATCCGGCCGGCAATCCCTTGTGGTTGTCGGCCCTTTTCGTTGAGTGGGCGAAATAGGGGCGCGTGCCAAAACCCGACGCACAAGTGCGGTTGCCGTCGTGGCGTGCCAATCGCTGGTCTACTCTCGTCGTGGCCCCAGTGGGCCATCCTCGACAATGGCATGGTGAAGCGGCGGCCCCGGGTCCGGGCTGGCTGTCCACTACGAGAGCCATGGGTGGAGATGGCCCAGGACCGGAATTCCCTGGAACCCCGTCAGGTATTGGGGAGAAGAGTGTGGGCTGCAGCACCCTGACCTCGCTGGCGTGCTGGTACGCGATTGAAACTGCATGCCGAGCCACATCCAGCAGACCATGCTTACCCCGATCGAGTCATCCACTTTGGCGGCGGATGGACCTCACACCCAAGGCCCGTCGGGTTTCCAGGTTTCTGGCAGAGCCCGCCTCTGAGCGGCAGCTTGCAGAGGCTCAAGGAGGAAGGCTCGAAGCTCCCTAACGATACTCCAAAGATCGGCTGGCGTATCGACCAAGCCACTACCTTTCACGAAGGCGTTCCATTGAGTCTGCTTGAGACGATCGTTGGCGAATTCGTCTGTCAGAGCGGTCGGGACGTCTTCCGGAATCGGCGTGCCCCGGCGACCGAATGTGGCTGCGATCGCTGCCGACAGCGACCTTCCATCGAATGAAATCTGCTTCGCCAGTATCCACATGTCGTAGAGATCCTTCATGCGGCTGATCGCCATGCCGAACGCGACGAGTGCTTGGAGTTTCTCGGCGACAACCGTCTCGCAGGGATACGCCCTGATATGGGGCGCTGGCAGGTCTAGCAGGGCCGGATAGTCGATCTCCAAGGGCGATGGCGTCACAGCATCGCCGAATCCCACATCGATCTGGAGATTCAGGCGGGCGTTGCCGAGATGTGCGGTCAGTTTGATCCGCTTGCCTGGATAGTCCTGCGCCTCCCGGATCTCAGAGATACTTATGCTGCGGTCGTCGAACTCCAAGCCATCCGGCTCGACCTGTGTGCGGACGATCTCTTCGAAAGCCTGCCTCACGGCTTTGTCCGAAGAATCACCGACTCCAAGGAGATCCAGGTCACGGGTGGGTCGGTGCGGCTGATCCAGCCAGGCAGCAAAGAGCATGGCCCCTTTCAGAATGAAACGGTCTTTGTGCCGGGAGCAACCCAGCCGGAAGAGGAACCGCTCTAGAGTATAGCGGATGAGGACGAGGTTGAAGTCTTCGCTGTGTTCCTTGGCCTTGTTCAATAGCCGACGGTGGACCGATTGTGCAAGATTATGGCGAGGCTCTGGCATTACGAGACAGCCTCCAGGTATGGCCTCATCACCTCAGTCACTCGGCATACCTTGGCGTATTGCCAGAGTTGGTCGCGCGTGGATTTTCGTGCCCTCAGACATTCTCGAAGAGCCTCAATGGCGACATCGAGACCGATCTTGTTGCGGTACTTGAAACAGTCCGCCACGGTCTTGGCCGGGCCGTAGACCCTGACCTGAATGGAGTCGATCCGGTGATGTTCCACCCCCTCTTCAAGAGCTTTCCCGGAGAATCGCATGATGCGCAGCGGTGGGTACTCGACCCGTGGTCGGCGCACGTCCCGTGCCAGGGCGATCCAGACTTCAAACGGGTTCGCCGTCCCGATCTCATGGAACCGGAGGGCCGACAGCAGGCACACGATGCCGCGTGGAACCCGCCGGGCAGCTTGGGCCAGGCTGATGTTGGCGGAAGGCGGTGCATCCGCAGCCATGTAGAGGCCCCGCCCAATCCGTACGAGCGTGCCCTTAGTGCAGAGCCGACGTAGATACTCCGGGTGGATCTTGGCCTCGTGCAGGTCTTTCACCCGGAGGATGCCCTTTCGTTTCGCGAGGGCCAGGACCTTGTCCCGCATGTCTACCATCTGTACAACCTCTGTGTAAGAACGTTCACACTTATCAGTATCTGTGTACACTTCTACACAAAGCAGTCTAACCTGTCAACCTTCTGCGGGAAGCTCCAATCCGCGCTCTGCCGAGCGACATTGGATCACCGTCTTTCCCCTGTAGTCACTGAGTTGCGTCGCGTTCCCACACCTCCCTGTTATGATTGAGGGTCGAGGTGTATCGCGGCTCAACTTCAATTGAATCGTTGGAAAGGGATAGCAGAATGCGACGACCCAAACGGCGACCGGTGCACTATGTGACGTTCGTCCTTCATGACGGAACGGTTGTCTCGGCGCGTCCGGATCGCAAACCCACTCCCAAGACGTTGAGAGCAGAGGGACTCAGAATCGACGAAGACGGGATATATCGCGAGTGGATGGAAGGAGCCAGAGAGTTCTCTGATCTGCCTCTTGAAACAAGGATACGACTTCAGAGCGTCATCGCGAACCGGCTCAATACGCGCCGAGTAGTCCGCGAGATGATTGTTCCTCATCTGACGAAGCTGCAGGCAGACATGGATGCCATTCGGGGCCAACTTGACAGTATTCGGCGGCTGCTTACGGCCCAACGGCCAGACGTCTCGATCCTCTGAAGCAGGCACTACGTCAGGTCATTCACAATGCGAAGCCGGGTGTCTCTGAGAGGGTCCGGGCCAGAAGCCGAGATCGCAGGAGGCGACCTTTTATGTTTGAGCGACTAACATACTCCGCATGGATAACCAGACCTTTGGCCAATGAGGTGGCTCTCCGCTTCCACCATGAGGCGGTCGGACCTGAACACATCATGTGGGGCTTGATGAAGCAACGCAGCGGCGTCGCCCTGACCACCCTGCGAAACTTCGGGTTGACCCCCCCAGGGCTATGTAGCCAGGTCGAGCGGTTGCTGAAGATGAGCCCGGACAAAGGCTGCAGAGGCAAGCTGCCCCAGACGCCGGAGGCTGAAGCCCTCTTTAGGCGAGCCATCGAGGAAGCAGATGCCTGCAACGCCGAACACGTCGATACTGGGCACAGCCTGCTGAACTTACTCCGGGAGGACAGTGCAATCGTCAACCAGGTAGTAACGAGTTTAGGCCTGGAACTGGAGGATGTTCGACAGGAAGTCCTCAATGTACGAGCGGCTGGCGTGGAAGATCAACTCTTCGTCACAACTGTATGTCAACAGACCTGCGCCAACAAGAGCCAAGGAAAGCCGAAGGTGGTGTACTACAAGGAACTCCCAGTCTGGCAGAGGACAGATGAACTGGCCGTGCAGGTCTACGCAGTGGCTGATCGCTTTCCACCCGGGAAGATCCCAGCCGTCATGTCGCGTCTGCGGGAGATTGCCCTAACCATTCCACCTCACATTGCAGCCGTCCACGAGCACCGGGCTACCCCGGAAAGGAGGTTGTCCCTGAAGATTGCCTTCGGCTCCATTCGGCAACTGCGCTACCTCCTGGAGTTTGCCCAGAGGCTGGGATGTCTCGATGGCCAGGACTACCAGCGCCTTGACGGTCTTGCTGGAGAGGTCGACAGAACGCTGCGTTCGGCATGAACGTGTGAACAGGCGGTGGCTTGATGTCCAGGCAGTTCTCGCTTAGAACTCCGCTATGGAAACCACTGAAGACAAGTCCAACAAACAAGACCAGGCCGTTGTCACCCCTCTGCTGCTCAACGGCAGAGCAGTGGCGGCATTGCTGTCTATCGGCCTATCCCTGCTCTACCAGATGGACAGAAGCGGACCGCTTGGGCCAATGGGGCTGAGATTCGGAAGGAAGCGGCTCTGGCGGCAGGAGGAGATAAGGGCATGGGTCCAGGCGGACTGTCCACGACGGGAGCTATGGGTGAAGATGGCCCAGGAACAGGGCTTTGGGCACCAGTTTGGGCGACGGTTCTGAGGCTGCATACCCCCTCGCGAAAGGCATGGCCCCACGGTCACGTGGCAACGTGAGGATCGCTGAAGCCCTCTGCCTGCTGTTTCGGTATCTTTGCGCTGGTTGGAGATGTACCCTCCTTAGGGTCTTGTCACGAGGTCAACGCCGGGGATGCTCACAGTTGGACCGACCTTACCAGCCTCGGCGATCACCAGGCGCGTGCCAAAGTGTGCGCCAGATCAAGGGGTCAGGTCTTTATCTTTGCGCTCATCCGCCTGTAGACCTTGCCCTTGGGCCCTCCAGCCCGCTCAAACTCGGTGACGTACCGGCTTACGCCTGCACAGCTTCCCATACGCAGGTGACTGCTCAGCCAGCCGTTGGGCACTCCCTTGTGCCTCTTGAGGTGGTAGGCGATCATCACCTTCCAATCCGCTGACTTCTTCTCTGCCGCAACATCCGCCCCACTCTTGCCATGGAACGATAGCATCTTCTCCAGCAGACCCTCCCAGTGCAACTGCCTCGCCTCAGCAGATTCACGGCCCGCACGGTCCAGCCCTTTGACTATGTCCCTCTCAATCAGGGCCTTCCTGAACTCCCGCGTCCCCAATGCCCAGCCTCGACAGAGATTCCTGAACTTCGCCTCCTTGCGTGCCTGATTTGACTCCACCAACCACTCCAGGTAACCCAAGTAGGCCTTGTGTCCTGCCTGTGTGTCTGCCAGATGGCCCGCATAGTACAGCCCAGTGTACGCATTCAGGGCGCTGGCCCGTTGTCCCTTGCGCAGGAGCTGCCACAGACTCGACCATCGCCAATTCCCCAAGTCCGCCAGCGAAACCAACCTTGCCCGCACAGGGTTGAGGTGAATATAGTGAATCAGCGGTCCCAGATACTCGTCCTGTTCCACTACCAGGGCTTTGAATCGGCCTTGGAACAGATGCCCTCTCTCCCTGGCGTTCCGATTGAATCGATTCGCGAATGTCGCCTGAAGCCATTGCATCCCCACGGATAGATTGGCCTGCTCTGTCTCGATCGCCAGGTGGTAGTGATTGTCCATCAGACAGTAGGCATGGATGGTCCAACGGTACCGTTGGCAGGCAGCCCACAGGGTCGCAAGGAAGGTCTCCTTGCTGACATCCGTGGCAAAGATCGGCTGGCGGTAGTTCCCACGGTTGAGAACGTGGTACACCGCCCCTGGATACTCAATCCGGACACTGCGTGGCATAGGACCTCCCTTCTACCCACTCCTGCGGCTATCGTCAAGAGGCAAGCGCAAAGATAATGACCTGACCCCTCGCCGCTGACCCCTCGCCGAATGAACAAAACGAGCAGCTTCTCTGTTTCAGTCAGGCTGCCCTTGTCCATCAGGGATCGGATGGAGTCCAGCACCGTGTCCAGTTCACGGGAGATGGGCAGGGCCATCTTCCAGCCGTCGCGATGTTTGGCCAGTTGCCATGCCTGATGGATCCGATCCTGGATCTCCCCAGCCAAGGCGACGACGTTCTCTTTGGGTGTGACCAAGTCCAGCAGGGAGGCACGCAGCTTCTCATCTTCCTGGATGCGCTCCAGCAACCACGCAAGTAGCTCAGGCTTGCTGACAGTCTCAAGGTACTCCCGCAGTTTGGCATCGGTGATTGTTCGGGCCATCGCAAGACCTACTGATCACCCTACTCTTCATCAGGTGGCAAGGACCGGCCGGACGTAGACTGCGCTGATTGCGGGATGTCCAGTCCCAATCCCCCTCGGCACCTCGTGAGGGATCATCATCCTAGGAAACGGTCAATCTCCGCCCGAAGGCCCGATACCACGGCGCGAATGTCGGCCACGAGAGGTTCTATTCGCTCAGGATCCAGGTCCAAGGCATAGGCATGGCTGAAGAAGTGCCGAAAGGCCAGGTATCTCTTGAGGGCCTCGCCGGTAGGGCCACTGATGATGCCTGAGCGGATTGCCACGAGCAACAAGTCACTGTGCCAGGCAGGCCCAGCAGGGATCTCTATCCGTTGGCTGGCGAGGACCTGCTTGAGGATGTTCTCGATCCCGTTGTAGACATTGTGAAGGAGGGCGGCCGCTCCCGCCAACTCCAAGACTGAGAGATCTCTCACGTCCTCGGCTGCCGGCATGGACAGGAGGGCCCGTTCGATGGCCTGGTACTCGGCCGCAACCCGCTCCCTGGCATCAGCCATAGAGGACAACTCCATCGCGCCGGACCAAGTCAACAAACTGCGAATCCCCAGAGAGGTCAACGACATCTACCGGCTTCGAGAGGGTGCATAGCAGCTCACCCCAGAACCGAAACCAGTCCCGCGGGGCGACACCCTCAACGGCAATATCGATGTCTCGGCTGGCCCTGTCCTCGTCCAGGCTCGACCCAAACAGAAGGACTCGCCTGGCGCTGTACTTCTGACAGATGCTGCGGATCAGTGTTCTATCAGCTTCACTAATCATGGCTTGATTATAGACGACACCTGTTGCCCTGCCAAGCTCAGGACGCCTCGATATCCAGGGGGATCATGTCGATCAGTCAGCTCCGAACGTAGGTCTCACAACCGGCCAGAACGATTGCGATAGATGGATCAACCCAAACCGGGGCGCACAACAAAACGCGCAACAGCGGCCTTCGGTTTCGCCTCGGAAACGCCTGGGCCGCGATTCGGTCACCGTCGTAAGTCCTTGATTGACATAATGTAAACCATTCTAATACAAATACTTACAAACGCCTGGGCCGGCCTGAAAATTCGTGTGTCGGCGGTTCAACTCCGCCCCTGCCCATTGACGTAAGTATCTGGCCGGCAGCCGCCTACGGTTGTCGGCCTCTTTTCTTTGGCCTTCGGCATTGTTCTCGCCGCCGCTTTCGCATCCCGCCAAGACGGCCACTCGAAGACGATCCCCCGCTCTCGCCCGGGCACGCGATGAACGTGGTCCGAACGTCCCTACCGCCAAGGCTCTTCCTTCAGGTCCTGGCCCAGCCAAACGCTACCCGTTCTTGAACCGCGATCCCCAGCCCGCATTGCTCACGAGGCTTCGGACACTCGAAGCGGAAGTGAGTCGGTGGACGTGAAATGGGTCGGCTGGAAGGTGGACGCATCTGTGACAGTTCTGAGCGCGGCATGTTGGCCGGATGCAAGGCCGCAGCTCCCGGTTGACCGGAGGCGTACCCAGTGCGGTACGTTGAGGACAAGCGGGACCGAGAACGCAGCAGCCGGCCAACAGGACCGCGCAGAACCAAAGGCTTGTGAGAAATGCAGGCTAGGCCCGGCCATCTTCGGTCTGTCAGAGGAAGACCCGAAAGATCTCACCCTGCCCGGCCGCAACAGAGAACCCCCCCTACCTTCCTCCGCGAAGACTGTAGAGTGTGCAGCTCTGCCGGCGCACCACAGATCTGCCAGTCTGTACACCGGCCCAGAACACGAGCAGTATTACATCCGCCCCCGAACGTCGCAGCCCTTTCTTCAGAGAGGCCTTGTCCTCTAACTCACCGAGTCCGAAATGTCATTTAGTTCGACCTGATCCCTCGAGCACCCATGTACGGCTTGAGCCGATCCAGAGTCAACTGAAGGGCGGCGGTGATGTTCGTTTGTCCGCTGTCGCCGGGAATGTTGAGGGTCAGAGGATCGATGTGACGAACGGGCGTCATGTCACAACCCGGGTAGTTCTCGGCGGTGTCACTGAACCGGATCAATGAGAACCAGAAATAGGAACGTTCGAGTCCAGGGGGGCCCTTGGTTTGGGCCTCCGTTACCATCTCGCGGATGCCATCGGTGGCGGCTTTCGCCTTCTCGCCTGCATAGAAAGGCTGTTGTCCGCCAGAATGAAAACTGCCTGTGGCCGGGATTGCCTCGCTTGTCGTACCATAGCCGGACCCTTTCAAAAGAACCCCATGTCTCCAGTGCGTGCCACGGCGATCACGTCGCAGGCCCGCATCGGTCGCCAATGATGTGCGAGCCTCACGCAATCTCGAACTCAATGGGCGAGAATACAGATCTCAAACACAAAACTTCCCAGGGGAAACGGGCTTTGTCAGGCAGTATGCGAGGCATCTGCGCGTGCACTTCGGTTGACCTTTCTCTGATGATGCAGTGACCTTGCAGGAATGAATCTGTGGTTCTTGTGCACTTTTTTTGCGTCTTTTTTGGTGGAGGGCGCTCGAGTGGCTGCTAATGGCGGGTCTTCTCAGAGCGGCGTAGGCTGGGGGGTGTTCGCGGAAGGTGCCGCCCCTGGGCGGGGCGGCCGGCCAGTTCTCTGGTCAGAGGTGAGCATCGAAGACGTGGGTCTTGCCCCCACACTCGAACGAGAACACGTCCCCGTTCAAGTCCATGCCCCGGGCAATGCCTTCGTAGTCATGGGGACCCGCAGAGCGGGCCATGAACCTGTCAGAAGTGCGCCAGAATAGCGTCTGATTCGTGGTTGAGTCCTGTCTCAATGCTGAGCCAACACCTTGACGGGTCGAGCAAGGTGCATGACCAGCCAACATAGCGGACTGGCACACCGCCCGGGCCCCGCAAACGGGGTCATAGGGGGGGATGGCGCGCGTACGCCGCCACGACAATCCAACCAGAGGGTTGAAATAAGTGACAAATATGTTGCTGGCCGGCCTCCCCGGAGGTATGCTTCAACCTAGAAAGTGCGTGGGCATCTCCCGGGTCTCTCTGGCCTAGAGGCTACTTGTGCGTGGCAGCCCCAAGAGAACACACGGGTGCTCAAAGAGCCGTCTAACTGCGCATAGAGGGTGCGTCAAGTCCGCGATGCGGACATGTGGCTCTGCGGACATTCGGGTGTCACAGACTGCCGATGGCCGTGCCTGCCACTATCAAGTCAAGACGAGATGGGAATGGCACACAGGCTGCCGAGTTGGTCCCAGCGGCCTGACCTATGCGATATGTCGTTCGTACGAAGGTGGGCCAGTTGGCTGGTGCGAGCCAAGTCGAAGGAGAGCCGGGAATGGCAAATGACCATCGTCTCATGTTGGCTTTGAGAAAGCCGGTACTCCAGGCCCTTCAAGACTGGTTCTCGGATACATACCAGATTGGGACGGGCATCTTCGACGAACATGCCGGCCCCCTTACGTTTGAAACAAGCCACCATGAGTACTGTAGAACTATCAGAAGAACGCCGGAGGGGATACACCGTTGCAGACGGAGCGATCAGAAACTCATCGAGGAGTGCACGCAGGTCAAGGATGTTGTGTGGCATCTGTGCGAGAATGGTCTGTTGGACTTTGCAGTTCCCATTATGGCAGAAGGCAATGCGATCGCCTTCCTTCTGGCCGGTCAATTGCGAGGGGCGATTGCTGACCTGAGGACAACCGGTGACGTGACCAGCATCGGCCGCCTTGCTGAGGCTTGCCGCGTACCCAAGAGCGAACGCAGGAGAACCCGAAGCAGGTTGTCAGACACCTACGAGAACATACGCATTCGCACGTCACGGGAGCTGATGCAGATCGAGGATGCAGCGCGACATCTGGCCAATCTCCTGTCCTGGGTTATTACGAAGACAACGCAGTGGGAACCTGACAAAGAAGTGCTCGGCGAGTACCTCCGAGAGGCGGTCCGTGCCGAGACAATTGATGCCCTCCTCGCGCTGTCGGTGAGGATGTTACCCAAGATAATAGGCAGCAGGCATTGCTCCATCTTCTTAGTTGGTGAAGACGTGGAACATGGGGATCGCCTCATTCTGCGCAGAACCTCATATGCCAAGCTGAGGCCCATGGAGAGCACGGCCTTTTACACCCGAGGTCAAGGACTTACAGGTTGGGTGTGGACGCACGCCAGGTCGCTCCGTCTGAGGGATGGATCCAATGCGGCAGAACTGGCAGCGATCGATTCGGATGACCCGCCCAGGCCAAGTGGCCACTTGAAGGATAGTCAGAGCATCCACGAGTTTCTCTGCGTGCCGGTCTTCGATCATGAGAGAAAAGTCGTGGGCGTAATCAGAACTCCAACCAAGGCAAAGGGGTTCTCGCTGGATGATGAGATCGCCCTCACAACGCTCGGGGAGTATCTGTACTCGCTCATAGAGAGGTGCCGCAACCGGGAAGGCGCGGCTGATGCTCACAAGGCTTTTCTCACCGCTCTTACGCTCCAGGGATGCAGTTCGACGGCCGACGTGTGGAAGAGTACAGTCAGCGCTGCCGTCCGATTCTGGGGGCCCCAGCAGAAGGCCTATTTCCTCAACGTCATCAACGCGGACATGACCTCGTTCAGCACAGAGTGGATGGAGGGGCAACTGTCCCAAAAGGACCTCTGGCACAGGCGCTACAGCCTAAAGGGTACCACCACAGGTTACGTCCTTGGAAAACGCGAAGCGATCCTGATCCACGATCTGGACGGCGCTCTCGACACCGGTCGGTACCTCCCGGCAATAGAAGATGGCCACTCTGCCATGGCATCACCCATTGCGCTCGGAAAAAGGGTCTTTGCGGTGCTAGGCATCGTGGCGGGGCAGCGATATGCCTTTGCGGAGAAGGATAGGACACTTCTCAGCCAACTGTGTCTATGTGCTGGTCAGGCTGTTGAACGGATTCAAGATCGAGACAGAACAGCGGAATACGAGAAATTCCTTGCGGTGTCACAACTTCTGACTGGATTGAGGCACGATCTAGGGACTCCAATGGAACACGTCGACCTTTACTTGCGCGGCAAGCTCGACGCCCGCCCCCAGGATATGGTGCTTCTGGCGGAGTTCGTTCTTCACGGACTGTCGGCGTACCAGTTCGTTCCTGCCGTATCGAGCGACGAGCGATTCGTGGGGCTGGAGGAGTCGCTGAGAAGACGAGTAAGTGAACAGGCAGATGGGTTCAACCTCAGGGAGTTGATGGCCGACTGCGTGAGAGTCGTGGATCAGTGCTTCACGCCCTCACCACGATGTGTTGTCCGCTGTCCAGACAAATACAGGATCAAGGCGGACTACCACCTCTTGATGCTGGTACTCTACAACCTATTGAAGAACGCTCGCCAATACTCCCGCAGTGGCACAAGGGCAAGCATCATCGTTTCCGCTTTACGGCAAGGGAAGATGAACATCATCACCGTATCGGATCGCAACCTGCCTATCCCTGACGGACAGCGGTCATCCTTGTTTGACTTCAGGCCCCGCCTCGATCACGGCCAAGTCCACAAGGTCGGACTGCCTCTTGCCAGGCTGTTCGTCCGCGCTCATCCAGGACCATCTGAGACGGGGAACGGCACGATCTCATATGAATACGCAGGCCAGAGGAACATCTTCCAGATCAAGGTCATGGGTTAAGCTCGCCTGCGCCAGCAGAGTTTTCCCTACAGGAAAGGAGTTGAGAACATGCCTGAACCCTCCGTCCTACTGGTTGACGATATGCCAACGCATGAAATCTATCTCCGGATGGTTCCTCTTGATGGTTGGACAATCGATGCAGCAATCGACAAGGAAATTCAGGGCGCGGTCGACAGGGCTGTTGCGAAGTTGGAGAAGAGTGGGGGGTGTACCATTATGCTGCTGGACATCACCTGGCCAACGGACGATCTCGGTGGAATAAGAGTCTACCATGGGATATCCCAGAGATTCGGTTCGGCACCTCCGCTCCGCAGGGTCATTCCCTTCAGCAGGGCTTCGATGCGGCGCAGGCCCGAGCTCATCAGGTTCCTGGAGGTCTTGAGAGTACCTAGAGAGGATCAGAGCCTTCAGTTGACCACTGAGACTGAAAGACAGAGAATGGGGAAGGCTTTTCAGAAGATCTGGCGAGAGGAACTTCGTCAAGATAGGCGTGGGTGAAATGAGGACCCTTGCCCGCGAGTACACGCAAACTCACAGGAACAACTCCTTTAGCTTGGCCTTGTCATGTTTCAGCGTCTCGGGCGTACCAGTGAAGAACACCTTGCCGAGCTTGAAGGAGTAGACCCTGTCGCAGATAGCGAGCACCTCGTTCACTTTCTGTTCGACAATCAGGATGGCTATGCCGGTTTCGTGACTGATGGTCTGAATTCTCTCGAACACGTCTTTGACGATGCCGGGGGACAGGCCCAAAGACGGCTCGTCCAACATGAGGAGCTTGGGTTTGGGGATCAGGGCGCGGGCCAGAGCGACCATCTGTTGCTCTCCGCCGGAGAGCTTGCCCGCAATCTGCTTGGGTCGCTCTCGCAAGATGGGGAACATGTCAAGGACATGTCCGATACGGGTGCGCAATTCCTGCTTGGGTAGCTGGCAGCCGCCGATTTCCAGGTTCTCCATCACGGTCATGTCGGGAAATACCCGGTTGCCCTGGGGAGCAAAGGTGATGCCGCGATGGACATTCTTGGCGGGTGTGGAGCCATTGAGCAACTCATCATCAAAGCGGATCTGCCCCTTCCAGGGCTGAATCAAGCCGCAGACAGCCTTGAGCACGGTGGACTTGCCTGCTCCGTTGGGGCCGATGATGGCGACGGTTTCACCCTGGCGCACTTCAAGCGACAGGCCGAACAGAACCTGTTTCTTGCCATATCCCGTCTCTAATTGCTCAATCTGCAACATAGCTTTGGTTCAGTCGATGTATGCCTCGATGACTCTTGGGTCGTCGCGAACATGCTGGGGCGTGCCTTCACTGATCTTAGCGCCAGCGTCCATGAATACGACCCGGCCGCAAACCTGCATAACAGCGTCAAGGTTGTGCTCAATCAGCATCACGGACTTGCCTTGCTTGGGCAGGTCCTGAATCACGCCAAGAATCTTCTCAATCATCTCTGGGGCTATCCCAGCCACGGGCTCATCCAACAGAATGACTTGTGCATCGGCGGCCAAGCAGCAAACAATGCTCAGCAACTTCTGCTGACCGTAGGACAAAGCTTCAGCCGGATCATTTGCCTTCTGCCCAAGACCAACCTGCTGCAACAAAGACAGTGCCTTGTCACGATTACGGGCCTCCTGGACCCTGCACTTGCCCCAGCGAAAGAATACGTTTGAAAGTCGTTCTCCCGGCTGGTCCTTGAAGCAGAGCAGCACGTTCTCCAAGACGCTGATTCGGCGAATCAGCCGCAAGTTCTGGAACGTGCGGGCGATCCCCAGCCGGGCTCGCTTATGCGGAGACAATCGGGTCAGATTCCTGTCTTGGAAGAGAACCTGTCCTTTGTCCGGGGCGATGAATCCGGTGAGCACGTTGAAAAGGGTCGTCTTGCCTGCTCCGTTGGGGCCGATGACGCCCAGAATCTCGCCTTGGCCGAGTGTACAGGAAAAATCGTCCAGCGCCGTGACGCCATCAAAATGCTTGTTCAAATTCCTCATGTCAAGGAAGGCTGTCATTTGGCGGTCCCTCCCTTGCCGAAGGCGTACTTGCCCATCAGGCCCTGGGGCCGGAGCATCATGAAGACCACCAGCAGCCCACCATAGAGAATCTGGCGGATGTTGGCCGCCACAGAACTGGGTAAGCCGATAAACCGCAAGATTTCCGGCAGGGTCACTAAGACCACCGCACCAACAACCGGTCCCCAGAAGCTGCCTGCGCCACCGATGATGACAATGGAGATTATGAAAATGGATTCCATCACCGTGAAGCTCGTCGGGTCGATGAAGCTGATGTAATGGGCATAAAGCACACCCGCCACCCCAGCCATTGCAGCCCCAATCGCAAAGACCAAGACTTTGTATGCAGCGACGTTCTTGCCCGCAGCCCGGGCGAAGACCTCATCTTCGCGAACAGCCTTGAGCACCCGGCCAAACGGTGATGAGATGATCCGGCTACAAACCCAAAATGTCCCCATGCACAGCAGGCCGGTCAGCACCAAGAAACCCCAGTGCGAGGATACCTGCCATCCGAATATGACCGGCTTCGGAATCCCAGGCAGTCCCATGGGGCCACCGGTCACGGCCAACCAGTTGTTGAGGACATTGAAAGTGATGACCTGAAAGGCGAATGAGGCGATAACGAAATCGTCGTTGCGCAATCGGAGTGTGGGGCCGCCGACCAAGACCCCCAGAGCGACGCAAGTCAATGCAGCACAAAAGATGTTGACCAGGAATGGCGTCTGGAAGTGCAAAGACATAAGGGCGGCCGTGTACGCGCCAACGCCGTAAAATGCGGCGTGCCCTATCGAGAGGATGCCAGTATAGCCCACTACCAGATTGAGAGACGCGGCAAGCGCCCAGTAGAGGAAGACGAAGACTGTGATGTGAAGGATGTAATCCATCTATCCTTGCCCGTTTGCCACTGCACCGTCGAGAGTTGCCATTCCGCGCCTACCGCGGACAACGAAGACCACAATTAAGAAAGCAAAGGCGATGACATCTTGCCACTGTCCGCCGCAGAAGTAGGCGGTCAAGTTCTGGAGTATCCCCAGAATCAGCGAGATAACTGATATGCCCATGAGACCCCATGGCCAACCAGCAATCACGGCGACGAGACTGAGCATCAACATGCCTAGCCCCATGGAGGGTGTCGCATCCACTTCAAGGCAGGCGAGAATGCCGGCGATGGCAGCAAAAGTAGAGCCGAGAGCGAAAGCAAGCAAGACCAGTGCGTCCACGCGTATCCCGGAAATCCGCGACAATGACATGTTTGAACCGACTGCCTTAAGCATGCGGCCCATGCGACTTGATTGCAGGAAGACGGCCAGACTGCACGCAAGGGTCAAGGCCACCAGAACAGTGCCAACCTGGTACATTGTGACAGTGACAGAACCCAACGTGAACGTTGTGGGCTGCTCCCATCGCCTGATGACGAGCGGAGCATCCCCAAAGACAAGCGAGATGATGTTCTGCCCCGCCATGTACAGGCCCAAGGAGAGCAGTAGTAGGACCAAAGACGACGCCGTTCTTCTGGCGGGTTTGTAAATGGTGGCCTCGACCGCCCCCCCTACGACACCACAGGCGACCACGGCAAGGCAGAGTGCGGGCAGGAAGGGCACACCGGCCCAGCTATGAAGGGCGTACGCAAAGTAGGCGCCCGCCGTAATGAAGAGCGCGTGGGCCAAATGGAGAAAACGAGCGACACGGAGTATCAGGTAGAACCCGACCGCCACAAGAAGCACTCTGGCTCCGGCTGCAATACCATTGGCCACAACCTGTAACACATCGCCTCCTGAAACACTCTTGGCAACTAGGGTAATACGCCCCCTGACTTCAGAAAGGTGAAGAGCTCCTCGAAGGCCGCATCCAATTCAGGATGGCGTTCAATCTTCGCCTGTACACGGCGTTGATACCCCGGCGAACGATAGAAGATTCGGAACACCTCCTGCCGGAATGCCTTTAATACTTCGTCCGTCAACCCATTGTCGTTGCGCATGACAATGTCCCGAATAGCGTTGAACTCGGACCAGTCTCGAGTAACCAACTTCGATTCATGCTCCTTGAAAGCTGCACTGCCAGGGAATGGGGTAAAAAAGGAGACGCGAATCTCATCAATCGGCAGACGCTGAACGGCTTCCTTGAACTGCTCCAGGGACAACGCCGTTTCCCATGGATAACCGATGATCAAGTATCCCTTCGTCAAAATACCAAGGGAATCACAAGTGGCAAGCGTTGCGTTCAGATCCCCCTCGTAAGACGAATTGCGTTTTCCAATGCTGCGCAACGTGTCCTCTGAGAGCGACTCAACACCAAATCCTATCTTGCTGCAACCTGCAGCTCGCATCACTTCAAGCGTCTCGGTGTCCAGCCCAGTCGTGGTGCACATCGAATACCACCTTGGCATCCTCTCGTAGTTGGCAAGGTGACTGCACAGTTCCTGCACTCGCTGATTACTCACATTGAACGTAAGATCAGAAAAGAAGATTGCATTAGTCTTGAACTTCTGGACGAGATCGCCGATCTCGGTTACCACGTTCTCCGGAGAGCGGAAAGTAACTCTCCGCCCCCACAAGGATGGACTGCAACAGAACGTACAGGCATGTGGACACCCACGACTGCCAAGGACCACGGCGACCGAGCGTTGATGACTTGGCGGCGGGTACATGAGGCCGTGTATCCGCGCATTCGAGAGAATTCCCTTCGAACGCAACGGAAACGGAATAGCGTCGAGCGACGCAATGCGGTTTGCGGGTCCTGTGTCTACAATCGCGCCGTTACGCGAGAATCTTAGGCCGGGGACGGTTGCCGGGTCGCGACCAGAATCAAGCGAATCGAGTAGGTTCCTAAATGTCTCCTCTCCCTCGCCTACCACAATATAGTCAATCCCGTGGGTCCGTGTATACTCAGGATCTCCTGAGGGGTGATAGCCCCCAGCAACAACAACGATGTCGGGATTGGCGATCTTGACCAGTGAAGCAACCGTGGCAGCAGAGTTAGCGGCGTGCGTCATGATGGATATGCAGAGTATGGCTGGACGATACTTCAGCACCTGACTTGTGATTTCCTCGGCACTAGCTGCCCCCTGCCGCAACAGAACCACCTCGTAGCCGTCTTTTGTCAGCATTCCGGCAATGTATTCCAATCCTATGGGCTCAAATTCATTATGCCCCGCACAGGTGTAATAGGCAGCCAAGCCGCTGGATGTCTCAAGCAGCACAACTCTCTTCTTCACAATGCTCATTTCATTTTCAACGTAACGGTATCTTCAGGGAAACTGACTTCCAGTTCCACCGGCAACCCGAGCAGTTTGGATTGAAGGCGTCCCAAAGCGCCCAATATGTTCTTTCTATCTATACACTCTCCGCTTTCCGAAGGACACGGCTTGGCGCCGGAGTTCTTCTTTTGGCAAGCGCATGGAATGTTCATCTTTCCGCATTCGTTATGCCCCACTCTGACCTTCTCCCGGGATCTGCGATTAACCCAACAATACTCAATCTGGATCTTGAGTACACTGGCCTTGGCCTGAATGTCTGTGATGTGGCCCAGTGGTCGCTTACTCCAACTGTCGTCATCGGATCGTGAGTCCAAATGATCGACGCGCCCCTCGTCTTGCAGGAAATCACTCAACAACAACAGATAGCACAGCGCATCTTTCTGAAACACGCCGAAAACAGGTTCCTCGAAATAGGACTTTGTGGAATCCTCGCTTTTCTTCACTTTTGGCGCCAGGTTATGGAAGTAACATGCGCGAGCTACGTCTGTGCATCTCTTCATTTCATTCTTCTGTTCATTCGGCGAGGCCTTCAGTTCCTTGAGTGTTTGGTACGTCGCATGCAGAAACCATAACGCACTCGCAATGCCATGGTCGCCTGTTTCCAGGAAGTATCCAAGATACCTGGGATACAGCATCTCCTTACCAAGCATAGCAGCCTTTGAGACTAACAGATCTGTATAGGCCAAAACTGGCTCAGATCCTTGAGGCAGCAAATTTGCATGAAGCACCTGCCATAAGTTCACGATCAGGTGCTGGCGAAACACTCGATTTGTGAGGCTGAGAGCAAACTGTACGTGCTCAATATCTCTGTTTCCTCTTTCGGTGGCGTAGGTAGCTTCAGAGAAGAACTTTTGCCAACAAGACTCTTGCAGATCAGGAAGAAGTTGGCACGGTATTGAAAAATCGTGTATAGTCGCTGCCAGCATCCACTGCATCTCGAAGGCCGCAAGTGAACTTTGCTCGTCACCGATGAGCGGCGTTTGGTTGATCACATCAGCCGACTTATTCAGATTACTGTCGTAAAGCTCAAGCAGGATTCTCTCGCCAATCAGAAACACTTTGAGTATGTGGACCATGTGATCTCGGTAGGAGTCGTCCAAGAATAGAGCCTTCTCGGCGATGCTCCTTGCCTCCATACTCATGTGTTTCGTGAGAGAACACTGTCTCCAGAGAAGATCAATCATATTCTTGGCCAACTCAGTTGTGGAATAAGCTGGCTGCTGAAGCAAAGCGTGTATCTGACCTATCTCTTTCTTCCATCTCGATTTTTCGTAACCAGTCCAAGGAGTACTATTGTTGATACCAAGAGCTTTACGTAACTCCTCCGGAAAACAGATGTCGATCTCTGATGCGTGTTTCCTATGCTCGTGCAACAGCAGAACGCGGTCAATTAACGGCGCTAGACAGACATTGGCAAAAGCCGCCGTGAGTTTGCAGAGCGAGTCAACCCACTCTCTGTCGGGGGCATAGATGCGAAGCCAAGTATCATCTTCGCCACTGTATTTGTCGGTATCTCCAGCGCAACCACGGACGCATAATTGACAAAATCCTAAAGGATGGGAATCCCTCGAAACAAGAGCATAGACCATAGGAAATGAGCCCTGTTCCCATAGCGCCCATGGATAGTCATTTCTCCATTTCGTTGCGTCCTTGTCCTCGCCGATCCCTTCCTTTGAATGATCCCATCCTACAAGGACTCGAATGTTCGGGTCTATCCCCGCAGGCGGGACACTGAAAAGCAATGCACCGGACGCGTTCTTTTCACCGAAGACTCGCGACGGCAAAGCAACGCCGTCGAGCCTCTTTAGTTCCGCCCTGATGTTGTCAGGAGATGTGGCACATTCAATAGTAGCCAAGTATCCTTTCCACGCATCATCCGAGCCGAGCATGAAGCGATAAATCGGAGTTCCTCTGTCGCGCAGGTATGTTCCTGCGAGTTGCATCGTCGATACCAACCCAATGGTAACATCAAATCCAGGAAGCACCTTTCGCATCAAACTGCAAATGGATGAGTCTCCGGAAAAGATCAGATTCGCGGCACAACTACCTAACCATGCCTGCAGTTCAGATATGCAGGTGACGATGTCACCTTTGGACGCCTTCTTGATGTGCCCTGTCACGGGGCATTGTTTCCGCAACGACTCTGCCGCATCCCAACAACACTGTCTATAGCGCTCAATCTCGTTGTCTTGTATTTGCACCTCGGTACTCCCCTGCGTAGAAGAATCGCCTATTGGACTTCAGGGCTCTTGTGGAGTTCAAAAGAGCCAGCCCGTACCTGCATCAGGGCAATTGGCTTTAGAACTGTTCCCGGAGTCACAAATGTCGTTAACCCGCCAGCCCCAGCAAAGTCTTTGGTTGCGAGCAAGCCGACGCGGATATTGTCAGGATCTGTGCCGGTGGCATTTGCGGCGGCCGCAATAAGATGGACAGCGTCATATGAATTAGCCGAGAACACGTCGAGAGATGTTCCGAACCGTTGCTTTAGCTTCGCGTCCAGCTTAGTGCCGGGAGCGCTTGGGGTTGTCGTATCAAGCTCAGGGAAACCGAAGATCAATCCTTCGGCGGCGGTGCCCGCGATCTCCAGGAGTTTCTTGTCACTGCGCTCCGGCTGTTGCAAGCCATTTGGTTTCGAGGCCGACTTCCTTAGCCTGCAACAAAACTCGCGCGATCTCGGGGGCGAGGCCAGTGACGAACACATGGGTTGGAGCGGTCTCTTTCACCTTGGCCAGGATGGTCTTGAAGTCAGTCTGTCCCTCGGCAAATGATTCCTGGACCACCACGAGATCCTTCTTCGCGCCAAGCGCCTCCAACAAGGCGTCCTTGTAAGAAATGGCATTGGCGGTCATGGAAAAAAGGACTCCCACCCTGAGAGGTTGGGGTTGCTTCAGAAGGAACTTGGCAATCTCGACAGACTGAAGGTTAGCGCTCTCACGGTTGCGGAACACCCACGGGCCTGCTGTCGCTATCTTGTCTGTACCTGCCGCTGGCGCGAGGATGAGAACTTGCCTACGGTTCGCTTCAGGTGCTACCGCAAGCACTTCATCGCTGAGTATAGGGCCGATGATAGCGCAGACTTTGTCGATGTCCAGGAGCTTCTGGTAGGCCGTGACTGCACTCTTCGCTTCGGACAACGAGTCTTCAACAACAAGGTCGATGCTACGACCGTGGATGCCACCGGCCTTGTTCACCTCATCCACGGCGATTTGAATCCCTTGAAGCGATGCCTTGCCATATTGGCTCCCACGGCCCGTAAGGCTCAGGATCGCCCCTATCCTAATCACTCCCTTATCCTGCTTGCCACGGCACCCTACGATGCAAGTAACCGTGATGCCCACGGCCAACAGGACGGTGAAGACTATCTTAGCTGCCTTGCTCATCTCCAAGTCTCCTGACGCATGGTGACATAGCATCGGGCGGCCTTAATGAGGGATTCCGTTCATGATCGGACGGGCGTCCCTCGGCACATAAAAAGACCGCCCCCTCACATAGCATAAGTAGTGAGAATAACTTGGTTTATCTGGGCTAGCAAGGAAGTTCTGCTCGCTTTTCTGCCGCCCGTTCGCATCCCGTGACGGGTGGCTGTGCCAATAGCGCTTTTGAGCCCTGACCTGAGACTCGCAAGATAGGGGAGTGGAGTGGGGTCGCGGCAGTGAACAGCATGACCGCGAGTATAGCGTGCCTACAGACAGACCGGTCTTACCGGCTTCGGCGATCAGGGGCGTGCCAGATACGTATGTATGGCCTTTTTCTGACCTTCGGTTGATCTTCCTCCGATGACATAAGTCTTTGTCTGATAACCACTAACCGTTTGCCACAAGGGCGGACAGTAAGCCGGACGAACTGAAAGCTCGTCTGGCGGCGATTCAAATTCGCCCCTGCCAGAGGCCGTTCACCCAAGTCCGTCACCTTGGGCATCCACGTGCCAAACAACACGCCCGGCAGCGTTATCCAACGGGAATGGACAGAGGCATCTGATCCCATGTGCGGCCGTCGAGGGTTCGCCCGGCCTTCTTCTTATGGAAACCACCCCACTGCTTGAAGAAGAAGGGCACGTCGCGGTGAAGGCACTGGTCGCGGATGGCCCGGACCCACTCACCCTGCATGGGTCGGGCACCTGGGCCGGACTCGCCGCCGACAATCACCCAGTCAATACCGGCGAGATCGAGTTCTCCCAGATCGTCAAGGAGCGGCTCCAAAGACAGGAACTTCACCGCCGCCCCGGTCATGCGGAGATAGTCGATTCGATGTTTGCAGTCGGACCGCTCAACGGTCACCCCCGTCCAGACGTTCTCCGGCCAGTTCAGAATCGACGATAGCTGGGCCAAACGCTCTGCCCGCTTCGTCAGAACCTGGAAGACGTGATGATTCGCTCGCCTCATGATCTTGAAGACCTCCTGGATGAAGTCCAGCGGGACGGCATTGTGAAAGAGGTCGCTCATGGAGTTGACGAAGATGAGTCGAGGTCTCTTCCATCGCAGGGGTAGGTCGAGAACGTGCTCGTGGCACGCCACGGTGAAGCCTTTGGCGTAGTTGCTCTGTCCCATGGCCTGGAGACGTTTGGCCATACGCTCGGCGTAGCAGTTCTGGCACCCGGTGCTCAACTTGGTGCAGCCGGTCACGGGATTCCAGGTGGAGCCTGTCCATTCGATAGATGATTGAATACCCATTGTGAAGCTCCTCTGTGTTCTGTGTGCGTGGTCAGCGCCAAGGTGACAACAGCTTGGACCGGTCTCACCAGCCTTGGCGATCAGGCGTGCGCCAAAGTGCGCGCCAGACATGTACTTTTGGCCTTGTTTTCACCTTCGACTGACCTTGCACTGATCTTCATAAGTCTTTATCTGACAACTGTTAATCATTTTGCCACAAGGACTTACGAAAACCGTCAGTCACACTGAGAATTCGTGTGTCGCCGGTTCAACTCCGGCCCTGCCCAGTGACGTAAGTATCCGGCCGGCAATCCCTTGTGGTTGTCGGCCACTTTTCTTTGGCCTTCGGCGTTGTTCTCTCTGCCGCTTTCGCATCCCGCCAAGACGGCCACTCGAAGACGATCCCCCGCTCTCGCCCGGGCACGGGATGAACGTGGTCCGAACGTCCCTCTCGTAAGGCACGGCCATCACGACGTGGCTCAGCCAGACGCTCCCATCGTGGAACCGTCTTCCCCTCACGCCCGGCCATCCTCGGTCTGTCAGAGGAAGACCCCAAAGATCTCACCCTGCCCGGCCGCAACAGAGACCCCCCCTACCTTCCTCCACGAAGACCGTAACGTGTGCCGCCCTGCCGGCGTGCCGCTGATCTGCGGGTCCGTACACCGGCCCAGAACACCAGCAGCATTACATCCGCCCCCAAACGTCGCAGCCCTTTCTTCAGAGAAGCCTTGTCCTCTGACTCACCGAGTCCAAAGTGTCACTTGTTTCGCCCTGACTCCTCGATCCCCAGCCGAAAAGACCATACACCATCATCCGCGCAATTGGCCCAGTCATTCAACCAGGCCAGAAACATGAAGTGGACTTTCTCCCGATTCAGCAACACCTCCTCTGGGCCGAAAAACAACTTCTAGAGAGCTGTCTCCTTCTTGATTCTAAGGCTTTTTCTGCTAATGTGTTGTAGTAGGTGCATGAGAGACCCTGGGCGGTTAAGTGCCGTGGAAGACTGGTGGACAGCCACCTGGACATCTCCATCGCGGCTTGCCGCAGTTCTGTGGCGGGTGGACTTGTCTAGGTACTCTCGATTGGCGAGCGGATTCGCGATGATCATTGAGGCGGAATCCAATGGACCGACTTGTTATTCATCCCCGTGGGGGAATTGCCAAAGTGGCCGCTTCCTCCTATGATTGCCTCGCACGATCTACTTTCCGTATCGTGGTCGGGACAAAGGCGATCTTGGCTTCCCACGGACGGATCACTGCTCGATCCTGTAAGGGTAACCACACCGGGAGAGTGTCCGCATGAACGTCTTCAATCTGCGTGATCGCCTTGTCGCCGACTACGGCAGGTATGCCCGTAGCTTCATCAAGATCGCGGACCCACGCATCCTCGCCAAGGTGAATTCAGAACTGGACGCAGGGGCGTTCTGGCCCGAACCGCTGCTTCAACTGAATCCAACCTTCTTGCCCGGTGGCACGATTGATGATCTGGTAACTGACGGTACGCTCCATCCGGAGTGCGAGAGAGTTTTTCGAATCGACAAGTCCGACACCGACCATACAGGCAAGCAGATCCTGCTCCACACACATCAGCGCCAGGCAATACTCAAAGCCACGGAGGGCAAGTCCTATGTGCTGACCACCGGAACGGGATCGGGCAAGAGCCTTGCCTATATCGTACCGATCGTTGACCACGTTCTCCGGCACGGATCAGGATGTGGCATCCAGGCGATCGTGGTCTATCCGATGAACGCTCTAGCCAACAGCCAGGCCGAAGAATTGAAGAAGTTCCTCGAAAAGGGCTATCCGGAAGGGAAGTCACCTGTTCGCTTTGCCCGATACACAGGGCAGGAAAAGGGTGCCGAGCGGGAGGCAATTCGGGCCAACCCACCGGACATCCTGCTCACCAACTACATGATGCTCGAGTTGTTGCTTACTCGAAGTGAGGATCGGGAACTCGTTCGTGCCGCGCAAGGGTTACGGTTCATTGTATTCGACGAACTTCACACCTACCGTGGACGACAAGGTGCCGATGTGGCCTTGCTGATTCGGCGGTGCCGGCAGGCCTTTGGCGGTCACGACTTTATACACATCGGCACTTCGGCCACGATGGCCAGCGGCGGTTCCACCGAGCAACAGAATCACGCGGTGGCCGAGGTCGCTAGGACGCTCTTTGGCATTCCCTTTGATATATCACAGGTCATTGGAGAGACCCTGGAGCGTGCGACTCAGGAGGCCGATCTCCGATCTCAATCGGTGGTCCAATTGCTTCGTGCAGCGGTAACCACGGATGCGCCACCGCCTGATGACTACGATGAGTTCCGGCGGCATCCTCTGGCTTCGTGGATTGAATCTACCTTCGGAGTCCAAGCCGAAGACGGAACAGACCGGCTCGTGAGGCAAGTACCGAGGCAATTGCAGGGCCAGGACAGCGCGGCAGAAGAACTCGCTCGGCTGACCTCAACCGATCGTGAGCGATGCGCAGCAGTTTTGCGCAGATTCCTGCTGAAGGGTGCTGACGAACGGATGCGACGCAGCACATCGAGCCGATTTCCCATCTTCGCGTTTCGACTGCATCAGTTCTTCACACGCGGGGATACAGTCTGGGCAACCATCGAGCCAGAGACTGATCGCCACTTGGAGATGTCAAAGAAAGGCTCCCAGCCTGGAGACCCCAAGAAGCCGCTTTTCCCTCTAGTCTTTTGCAGGCAATGCGGCACTGCCTACTACCGTGTGAAAGTGATTCTCGATGAACACGGCAAGCACCTGCTTCCTCGTGAAGATCATAGGCAGGAGAATGACGATGGCAGCAGCGATGCCTACCTCTATGTATCTGCGTCTGCGTCTTGGCCTCGCACAGAGGACACAGAGCTCCTGGATCGCCTACCAGCCTTCATGAAAGACACTTCCCCACAGGGGATAGAACGTATTCGTTCCGACGAACGTCGAAATCTCCCAGAACCTGTCTTCGTTGACGCAGGCGGCAGAATCGTATCCGAAGGGCAAGGCATTCCTGCTGCCTTAATCCGTGAGAACTTCCTGTTTTGTCTTGATCCCTGCTGCGGCGTAGCCTATACCAAGAGTCAGCGATCCGAGCGTGCTAAGCTGGCAACCCTGGGGATTGACAACCGAAGCACGGCGACCACGATCCTGGCGGTTCGGTCTCTCATCGAATTGCAGAGCGATCGCGACCTCAAGCCGGAAGCCCGTAAGCTCCTGAGCTTCACTGACAATCGGCAGGACGCCTCACTGCAGGCCGGACACTTCAACGATTTTGCCCAGGTGGCACTGTTAAGGTCGGCGCTCCACAAGGCAACTCAGGATAGGGGGGCTAACGGACTAAGGCATGGCGATCTATCTCGTAGTGTGTTCGATGCCATGCAGCTTCGGTTTGACGAGTACGCTGCTGACCCCGAGGTGCGTGGCCCTGCAAAGAACGATACTGACGATGCCTTGCGACGCGTCATCGACTACTATCTCTATCGAGACTTACAGCGCGGCTGGCGAGTGACTGCCCCGAATCTTGAGGACTGCGGTCTGTTGGCCTTTGACTATCAAGGGCTGACTGGTGAGGACAGCCTTCTAGGCGAGAACGAGCTCTGGGCATCTGGCTTCTCCATTCGGATTGACCGTGACAGCGCGGAGTTCATCGAGACCCCGACAGTCTTGCGTGAATGTCCTCAAGTGCTGAGAGAGGAACTGCTTCGTACCCTCCTAGACGTCCTACGCCGATCGCTAGCTGTGAAGGTCGATGTACTGGATCCCCAGAAGCAGCTCGACCTCGTAGAACAGACCAAACCTCGCTTGTTGGAGGACACCGTCTGGTATCTTGACGATGCGCGGGATCTCGTCAAATCCGTTGTTGCCTATCCTCGCCCCAAGAGGCGGGAAGACCGCACAGGGTCCTTCGTCTCCTCATACGGCGGTTACGGCCGCTATCTGAAACGTTCCCTAGCACCCTATGTGTCGCAGGGGCAAGGTTTTGGCCGCGATGAAATCGATCGGACAATCAACTTCCTCTTTCTGGCCTTAAGACGATACGGTATCGTCGAGCAGGTTCGTAGCGGCGAGGTACCTGGCTATCAGATCAACGCCGATTCTCTGCGATGGCTGCCTGGAGACGGTGAGATCCGGCCCCTGGACCGGACGCGACTCCTCGATGCGGGTGAGATCCCACCTGATGTCAACAAGTACTTCCTAGCCTGCTACCGTAGCTTTGTGGATCTGAAGTGCGTTCTTGAGGCTCGTGAACATACCGCTCAGGTAACGTCAGAAGACCGGGAAGAGCGAGAAGAGCGGTTCCGTACCGGCGATCTTCCCCTCCTTTTCTGCTCTCCGACGATGGAGTTGGGTGTAGACATCGCCCAGTTGAACCTTGTCAACATGCGGAACGTCCCTCCCACGCCGGCCAACTATGCACAACGCAGTGGTCGGGCCGGACGTGGTGGCCAGCCGGCCCTGGTCTACACCTACTGCGCAGGCCGCAGTCCTCATGACCAGTATTACTTCCGCCAACCAACCCAGATGGTTGCTGGTTCAGTTGCCCCACCTCGCATCGACATTCGTAACCGCGATCTTGTGCGATCCCACGTTCATGCCATCTGGATGGAGGTTGTCAAGCCGGACCTTGGCAAGACGCTCGCCACAGTTCTCGACCTCACCGTCACAGATGGCAAGCTGCCGCTCCCAGTCAAGGACGGGATCATACAAGAACTCAGGAGTCCTGTGCACCGCGCCACTGCATTGGCCAAGGCCAACCAACTCATCGCCAGCATCCGAGACCAATTAATCTCCACCGCTTGGTTCCACGATGATTGGACCAAGGAAACCCTCGACCAGATCGAGCGTGCCTTCGATGAATCATGCGAACGGTGGCGGAGTCTGTATCGAGCGGCTGTACGACAGCGGGAGTTGCATCATAGGATCATTGGGGATCACTCGCGGCCGGAGATTGAGCGAGATCACTCTCGACGCCTGCGAGCCCAGGCTGAGAGCCAGATCCGCCTGCTTACCGAGGCCGAAGGCATCTATGAAGGTGACTTCTACTCCTACCGCTATTTCGCATCCGAGGGGTTCCTACCTGGATACAATTTCCCGAGACTTCCCCTATCGGCCTACATCCCAGGCCGGCGCAGGCGTAAGGGACGAGATGAGTTCGTCTCGCGTCCACGTTTCCTGGCTATCTCCGAGTTCGGCCCCCGCGCAGTGATTTACCACGAAGGATCGCGGTATCAGGTTTTCAAGGTAAATCTCGACTTTGGCTCCGACGACATCGAGGCGACCCACGAACTGGTGACAGCCACCATGAAACGGTGCCCAACGTGTGGCTACGCCCACCTAGAGCACGGGCTTAACCTAGCTGAGCGATGCGACCGATGCGGCGCAGCTCTTGATGGACAAGCCCGTATCGAGAGTCTCGTCCACTTGCAGAATGTGAGTCTCAAGCTCGCCAAGCGCATCACCTGTGACGAGGAAGAACGGCAGCGATTCGGCTACAAAGTTGTCACCTCCTACCGCTTCCCTGACATCGGTGGCAAGCTCGACCGAAAAGACGCAGAGGTCCTCCGTGCTGAGACGCTCATCATGCGGATCAGCTACGGCGATGCTACGGACCTTTACCGCATCAATCTCGGTTGGGCCAACCAACAAGGCAACCAACCCCCCGGCTTCAACCTCGACTTGGAGCGTGGCTACTGGTCTCGCAACAAGGCCGACGATGAGGACCACGACGATGCCCCTGCCCAAGGGCGGCTCCAGCGGGTCGTGCCCTATGTCAAGGACACCAAGAACGCCATGGTCATGCATTTTGATCCACCCCGGTCAGGTCCCGAGATGGCAAGCCTGCAGGCAGCGTTCAAGGAGGCCATCCAGAAACACTTCCAGATTGAACCCCGCGAACTCTCCTGCGAGCCAATGCCCAGTGCACAGGACCGCCAGGAGATCCTCTTCTACGAGGCGTCTGAAGGAGGAGCCGGCGTATTGCGGCAGATCGTCGAGGAACCCACAGTACTACCCCTCTTGGCCCGATGTGCGTTGGAGATCTGCCACTTTGACCCAGACACAATGGAAGACAAGGGCATACAGACCTGCGGAAAGGCGTGCTACGAGTGTCTCCTCGATTACGGCAACCAGCCAGACCACAAGGACCTCGACCGCTACCTCATCCGTGACCTACTGGCTGAGTTGCGCAGTCCCAGTGCCGACCCGCCGGCGGTGCCGGCTCGCGAGCGGAACGTATAGCCTCAATGCGCAGACGGTGCGACAGCAAACTGGAGCAGACATGGCTCGATCTCGTGGACAACCTCATGCTTCGCCCACCGAGCGATGCCCAGTACCTGATTGAGTCCTGTTCAACCCAGCCTGATTTCTACTATGGCCAGCACAACGCTGCCATCTACATCGATGGGCCACCCCACGACGGACCTGATCAGATCCGCCAGGACGAGGATATCACCCGGCGCCTGATGGAAATGGGCTATATCGTTATACGATTCCACCACAAGGCGGACTGGCACGAGGTATTCGGTCGCCATCCGGACATCTTCGGCACTTCATCACAGAGCCGACAAGACGAGCAAGAACTTGCAGTGGTTACGTTAGCCTTCTCGAAACCTGATGGTACCACCTTCTCTGAACGAGATCGTGAAACGTGTCGGGGTGAGGGCAATGCCGCACTGATGTCCATACTCGCCAAGTTGGACTTGCCGCATGGTTCGCGAGTGACAATCCACATTTGTGGCGACGGTTCTTCCAGCTACTGGTACGAGGTCCTCATTGTTGGGATTGGTTTTGTCGCAGGAATGCCCTATGCTCTTCACCAGATGGGTGAAGCCTTCGAGGCCGGAGCCAGCCTAGCCACGGGACTTGCGGGCATGATGAAAGTCAGCGGTTCATGGCTGAAATCCGTGGCCTGGAGGTTAAGCCCCAAGAACCCCGATGATTTGGAAGCCCAGAGACCGAGGTGCTTTGGGCAGAAAGACCAGCTAGATCGACGATTCAAACGGTGTCGCGACTGCGGATTCCTCAATGACTGCCAGAAGACTGTTGCCGCGGTGAGGAACCAATGAGCACGGCCACCCTCTCCAAGCCTGGGACTCTCGTCCATGCCCGCGGCCGTGAATGGGTCGTGCTCCCAGAGTCAACAGACCAACTCCTGATGCTCCGCCCGCTTGGGGGGCTGGATGAGGAGATCACCGGAATCTTGCCGGCGGTGGAGCCCGTCTCATCGGCGACGTTCCGGCTTCCAAGCGAGGCAGACCTGGGCGACTTCACCTCTGGGCAGCTCCTTCGCGACGCAGCCCGTCTGTCTACACGTGCCGCGGCCGGTCCATTCAGGAGTTTCGGCCGCATTGCCACAGAGCCCAGGCCCTATCAGCTCGTGCCTCTGATGATGGCGCTCAAGCTAGACCCAATCCGTCTCTTGATCGCGGACGACGTTGGGATCGGAAAGACCATCGAAGCGGCGATCATCGCGCGAGAGCTTCTGGACCGCAATGAAATCCGGCGACTAGCCGTGCTGTGCCCGCCGTCGCTTGCCGAGCAGTGGCAGCGTGAGTTGGCCCAGAAGTTCCACATTGAGGCCGAGTTGGTCTTGAGCAGTACAATCCAGAGCCTTGAACGCGATCTCCCCATTGGCGTCTCGGTCTTCGACCGGCATCGCTTTACGGTGGTATCAACCGACTTCATCAAGAGCACTCGCCGCGCCGAAGACTTCATCCTCAAGTGCCCTGAGTTCGTCATCGTGGATGAAGCACACGGTTGTACCCTAGCAGGAGGTGTCGGGCGCAGTCGACAGCAGCGTTTCGATCTACTACGCCGTGTGGCTGGAGACCCGACCAGGCACGTTGTGCTCGTCACCGCCACCCCCCACAGTGGTAACGAAGAGGCGTTCCGCTCCCTACTCAGCCTGCTCGATGGGGAGTTCGCCAACCTACCCTTGGACCTCGACCGGGCCGAGCTTGAAGGCGTCCGCCGCAAGCTCGCCCGCCACCTGGTACAGCGACGCCGGGCCGACATCCGTCACTATCTGGAAACCGATACGGCATTCCCTGACCGTAAGGACAAAGAGGCCACCTACACCTTCAGCAAGGATTATCGCAGGCTATTCGATGAGATCCTGGACTTTGCGAGGGAATTTGTTTCTGCAGGCGATGGCGAGCGGAAACGCCGGGTCCGCTACTGGTCGGCCCTGGCCCTGCTCCGCTGCGTGTCCTCCAGTCCGGCCGCTGCCGCCGCGACGTTGCGAAGCCGCGCGGTCGTGGATCAGGCGGCTGAAGACGAAGTGGACGAGGTGGGGCGACGCACCGTGCTCGACCAGGACGACACCGACGACGTGGTCCCCCTCGACTTCAGCCCAGGATCTGACGCCGAAAGCAGTTCCGAGAATACCCGACGCAGACTCCTGGAGTTCGCCCGGAGGGCCGAATCTCTAGGTACAGAAGCTGACCTGAAGCTCCAGGGTGCGATCTGCGAGATAAGGGCCTTACTCAAGGACGGCTTCCACCCCGTCGTGTTCTGCCGCTTCGTCGATACGGCCGAATACGTGGCCGGTCAACTCCGTGAGGCCCTACCTACTGCGGTCCGCGTGCAGTCGGTCACTGGAATGCTTCCACCCACTGAACGGGAGGCGCGAATCGCGGACCTCGTTGCCGAGTCCAGCCAATACGTACTCGTATGCACCGACTGCCTGGCAGAAGGTATTAACTTGCAGCAGCACTTCAATGCGGTATTGCACTACGACCTGGCCTGGAACCCGACACGCCACGAGCAGCGAGAAGGCCGTGTGGATCGCTTCGGCCAGGACAAGCCCGAAGTTCGTGTCATCACCTACTACGGGACCGACAATCCTATTGATGGTGTGATCCTTGACGTCCTCATCCGCAAACACAAGCGCATCAAGAGTGACATCGGCGTGGCCGTTGCAGTGCCAGGCTCCAGCGAGCGGATCGCTGAGGCCTTGTTCCAGGCAGCCCTATTCCGTGAGCGTGCAAGACAGGGCGACACTCACCAACTCATGTTCGACTTCGGTGAACCAGAGAAGCATCAGGTCGAAACCCTCCACGCCGAATGGGAGAACGCCCGCGACCGTGAAAAGGCCAGCCGTTCCCGATTCGCCCAGCATACCTTAAGCCCAGACATTGTCGCGGCTGAACTACGGAGCGTTCGCGCTGCCATCGGTCGTAGTGAAGAAGTGGCCCACTTCCTCCATGCCGTCCTTCAGACGGCGAATATCCCAGTGAAGATCAAGGGCAAGGCACTCACCGTGCAACTCAGTAGTGAGGTGCCCCGAGCCCTGCGTCAAGCCATAGGCCGTGACGAACCTTTTGTAGGTCGCTTCGACCTGCCACTGGAGGAGGGGGAGGTCTACCTCGGCCGTACCAGCCCGATCATCGAAGGCCTTGCCGGTTGGACAATTGATCAGGCACTCGATCCAGTGGCCCGTGAGGCTCGGCCAGTGGCCGCGCGCTGTGGCATCATCTCCACCTCTGCGGTCACCACGCGGACAACGCTGCTCGTGGCTCGCTTTCGCTACCACTTGCAGACCGCCGCGTCTGAAGCAGAGACCATTTTGTGCGAGGAGATCGTCCCACTGGCATGTACTGGCTCAGCAGATGCACCACAATGGATCTCCGTCAATGATAGCGAGCGTCTGCTTGAAGCCCGTCCTGATCGTAATCTGATACAAACCGCTATCGATCAGCAGCTTGGCCTGCTCCTGCCTGCGTTACCCAAATTCCAGCGGTCGCTAGAACCTGTTGCCAAAGAACGAGCCGCTGCCCAGCTCGTTGCCCATCAGCGTGTACGAATGGCCACACGCACCAAAGGTCGTGTTACTATCGAGCCAGTGCTTCCCATAGACCTCCTTGGGGCCTATGTTCTTCTGCCGAGGTTAACCTAACCATGGCCCGCCGTAACAATGACTTCCAGGCCATCCGCTCCGAAGGGGGCCTCCTTCCCACAGACCTGCTTCGCCGGGTACTTAATCCCAAGGCGAACCTTGAGGGCATGCGACCTGAGGATTATGGTCTTAGCCAGGGCGAACGCCTCAATGAGATCATCACCCAGTCGTGGAATCGCCTGCGCAGGCATTGGAGCGAGTTTCGCACCGCCGCCGCTGGCCTACCCGAAGGAGAGGCCGGCACTGGTCTGACGAACGAGAAGTGGAGCCTGCCATTGTTGCGAGAACTCGGCTTCGGCATGCTACCCACAACCCCTGGTCCTGAGATAGGTGGGCGTACCTACGCCATCAACCGCTTCTTCGGCCCTGTGCCTGTTCACCTGATTGGATGTGGCCTGAGCCTTGACCGACGGGCCGCCGGAGTGCGAGGGGCTGCCAGCGTCAATCCCCACGGCCTGGTCCAGGAGTTCTTGAATCGCAGCCCCGGTCATCTCTGGGGTATCGTCTCGAACGGCCTACGACTAAGGATCCTACGCGACAGTCAGGCCCTTTCTCGCCAATCCTTCCTGGAATTCGACATCGAGACCATGTTCGCAGGCGAGGTCTACTCCGACTTTGTCCTACTCTGGCTCATGGGCCATGCCACGCGATTTGCCCCTCGTGAGGCACAGCGGCCCGAGACCTGCTGGCTGGAACAGTGGACAAGATTCGCCAATGAGCAAGGTGCGCGTGCACTGGGTGACCTGCGTAATGGTGTAGAGAAGGCCTTACAGCTTTTGGGTGAAGGGTTCACCAGTCACCCCAGGAATACAGGTCTCCGAGACGCACTGCGAACAGGACAGATCTCCCCGGTTGATTTCCACGGCCAGCTCCTTCGAGTGATCTATCGCCTGATCTTCCTGTTCGTGGCCGAGGACCGTACACTGGAGGGCCGGCCGCTGCTACACCCATGGGATAGCTCCGATGCTGCGGGTACAGCACGGGAGCGTTATACCTCTCACTACAGCACTGCCCGGCTTCGCGAACTGGCCGGTAAGATCAAGGGCAGCCGCCACGGCGATTTGTGGCGGCAGTTCCAGCTCCTGGTCGGTGCCCTTTCAGGTGATGATCGATATGCTGCCGTGAGAAAACACCTGGCCCTGCCTGCCCTCGGCAGCTTCCTTTGGAATCCGATCTTCACCGCATCGCTTAACGATGCGGAACTGACAAACCACGACCTTCTGGAGGTCCTGCGTAATCTTGCCTACACACGCCAAGGCAGGGTATTGCGCCCCGTGGACTTCAAGAACCTCGGGGCCGAGGAACTGGGCGGGGTCTACGAGAGCCTGCTCGCCCTCACACCGCAGCTTAGTACTGATGGAGCCCGCTTCACATTCGCCGAGTTTGCTGGTAACGAGCGCAAAACCTCGGGCTCATACTATACGCCTGACTGTTTAGTGCAATGCCTACTGAATTCAGCCCTTGATCCGGTCGTGGAGGAGGCCATCAAGGGCAAGACCGGAGCAGAGGCCGAAAAGGCCATTCTCGCTCTGAAGGTCTGCGACCCGGCTGTCGGCTCTGGTCACTTCCTCGTTGGGGCTGCGCACCGGTTGGCCCGGCATCTGGCCCGTGTGCGTGCCCTTGCACAGGGTGAGAGCGAACCCTCGCCGCTCCTCTATCAGCACGCCCTGCGCGATGTGATCGGTCGCTGCCTTTACGGCGTGGATCTAAGCCCCATGGCCGCGGAGCTCTGCCGCGTGAGCTTTTGGCTCGAAGCCCTCGAACCCGGCAAGCCCCTCTCTTTCCTCGACCACCACATCCGCGTGGGCAACAGCCTCCTCGGCACTACGCCGGAGTTGATCGCTGCCGGCCTGCCCGACGAGGCCTTCACTGCCATCGAGGGCGACGACAAGAAGATCTGCTCTGCCCTAAAGAAACGGAACAAGCTGGAACGTGCAGGCCAGATGGACATGCTGCACCTCCTGGCGGCTGAGCCAGAACCTGAGTACAACTCAATTGCAGTTCGTATCCATGGTATTGAGGAGGTCCCCGACGATACCATCGATACAGTACAGCGCAAGGCCGACCAGTTCCACAAGCTCATCGTATCTCCGGAGTACCGGCATGGTACGGATTTGGCGGATGCCTGGTGTGCAGCGTTTGTTTGGCAGAAGCAAGCGAATAATAGGCTTGATCCAATCACGACCGAGACAATCCGCCGCCTGGAGAAGGATCTCAATGCCTTGTCGCCGAGCCAGAGGACTGAGGTTCAGCGGTTATTGCGGGAGTATCAGTTCTTTCACTGGCATCTGGCCTTCCCGGAGGTGTTTGCACAAGGTGGCTTCGACTGTGTGCTCGGCAATCCGCCATGGGAGCGTGTGAAGATCCAGGAAAAGGAATGGTTCGCCGAGCGTAGCCCTGAGATCGCCAACGCACCAAACACCGCGGCCCGCAAGCGGCTGATTGAGGTTCTCAAGACCAGCGATCCCGACCTCTACCGGTCCTTCCTCAACGACTCACGGAAGGCAGAGGGTGAAAGCCACTTCATGCGTAACAGCGGCCGTTACCCGCTCTGCGGGCGCGGCGATATCAACGTATACACTGTCTTCGCAGAGGGGATGCGCAACCTGCTGAATGAGCGAGGCTGTACAGGCTGCGTAGTGCCCACAGGCATCGCCACAGACGACACCACAAAACTCTTCTACCAAGATGTTGTGGAACGGAAGTCGCTCGTGAGCCTGTTCGACTTCGAGAACAAAGGCATCTTCTTCCCAGGAGTCCACAGCAGCTACAAGTTCTGCCTCTTTACCGGCGGGCGAGGTGTTCGACCAACCACCGAGGCTACCGAGTTCGTCTTCTTTGCGCACTCAGTCGAAGACCTGCACGATCCGAAGCGTCGCTTTAGGCTGTCGCTCGAAGAACTGACGCTACTCAGCCCAGCTAGCATGACCATGGTCGGGTTCAGGTCGGCTAAGGACAAGGCCGCGACGCTCAAGCTGTATCGCTCCTGTTCTCACTCGACCTCGGGTGAGCGAGACACAAATCAAGGCACTCTTCCCAGCTACCAATTGACCCAAGGAACCTTTCATAGCAGCAATGATAGTCGCCTATTCTCTGTAGAGCCAGAATGCTCGGTTTCGGATGGTACCGTTCCTCTGCTTGAGCCTCGATTATTCCATCTATTTGACCATCGCTACAGCACGTGGAGTTCTGCAGGCCAATTCGAGCCAACGTCACTCGATCAGCATCGGGATCCATCATGGCTCATTACAACGAGGTATTGGGTTCCCAGAGTGGAGCTAAGTTCGAGGCTACGATCCGAGAAAGATGGTTGGGTGCTGGCGTACCGCCGGGTGGCCCGCTCAACGGACGAACGCACGATGATCTGTGCCATCATCCCAACGAGGTGCATCAATGAGAACGGCGTCTTCATCACTTCCCAATTGTTGCACCCCAAGCACTGGGCCTCCATGTGCGCCAATCTAGCCTCTTTCTGTCTCGACTATTGCTTGCGTCAGCGGGATTGCTTCTCGATTGGCAATGCAGACATGCAGCAGCAGCCCCTATTACCCTTATCTACATATGGACGGGAGTGCGTGTGGTCGCCGGGGAGACACGCAGTAGATGAATGGGTATTGACAAGGGCACTGGAACTGACTTACACCGCAACGGACTTGGGGGCGTTTGCCAAGGATTGCGGCTGGTCCGGCCCACCATTCCGCTGGGACGAGGACCGTCGCTTCCTGCTCCGTTGCGAATTGGATGCCGCGTTCTTCCACCTCTACCTGCCGACCACCACCGACGGACAGTGGAAGCCCGCCCGCAAAGCCGAAGGTGCCGTGCGTGACGAGACTCCCGACGAATTTGCGGAACTCAAGAAACACTTCCCGACTCCCCGCGACGCCGTGGCCTACATCATGGACACCTTCCCCATCGTCCGCCGCAAGGACGAAGAGAAGTACAGCGGAGACTACCGTACCGAGCGTGTCATCCTGGAGATCTACGACGCCATGCAGGAGTCCATCCGCGCCGGCGAGCCCTACCAAACCCGCCTCGACCCACCGCCGGCTGACCCCCGTATGGCGCATCCACCAAGAACATGAATCTCAACCAGAGCAGGCAAGAACAATAAGGGTCTTTATCTTTGCGCTCATCCGTCTGTAGACCTTGCCCTTGGACCCTCCAGTCCGCTCAAACTCAGTGACGTACCGGCTCACGCCTGCACAGCTTCCCATACGCAGGCGACTGCTCAGCCAGCCATTCGGCACTCCCGTGTGCCTCTTGAGGTGGTAGGCGATCATCACCTTCCAATCCGCGGACTTCTTCTCTGCTGCAACACCCACCTCGCTCTTACCATGGAACGATAGCCTCTTCTCCACCAGACCCTCCCAGTGCAACTGCCTCGCCTCAGCACAAGCCAGAGACTCCGCCTCACAGACTGCAAAGCCAGCGGACCGATGGACGGCGGGCAAGCGATTTCGTCAGATAGCGGGGACTGAAGTAGATGAAGATGCCCACGTCGTGGTTATACTCGTATCATGATGAATAGAAGGTCCCTAGCCCGCATTTCTCACCATTACTATTGAAAAAAGCTCCACTTTCTGCTATAAGTCTTTTGGCTTGAAAGAATTAGCAGCAGAAGGAAGGAGCTTTCTGATGACTACAGAGTGTACCAGCCAGCCGATCGTCCTGCAAGCAGGGAATGACCGAACTCTGGTGGGCCGCTTCAACGGGGGAACGATCTGCTCGGATGGCGGGGCCATCCTGCTCAGACAGGTTGAGCAGGCCACAGGCATCATTCGGCAGTTCGCGGCCTGCTTCACCGACCATCGTAACCCCGACCTGATCGATCACACCCTCTACGAGCTAATTGCCCAAAGGGTCTACGCCTTGGCCCTGGGATACGAGGACCTCAACGACCACGATGTGCTGCGTCAGGACCTGTTGCTGGCAGCCTTGGTGGGCAAGAAGGACCCTCACACGGAACCTCTGGCAGGCAAGAGCACCTTGAACCGACTGGAGCTGACGCCAGTCGGGGCTGACCACAACAGTCGCTACAAGAAGATCGTAGTGCATCGCCAGGATGTGGATCGGTTCTTCGTCGATGCCTTCATTCAGTCATACGATCGTCCCCCTGAGTGCATCGTCCTGGATCTCGATGCCACGGACGATCCGGTACATGGAGACCAACTGGGCAAGTTCTTCCACGGCTACTATGGCCACTACTGCTATCTACCGTTGTACATCTTCTGCGGTGATCACTTGTTGTGCGCCCGGCTACGGCCAGCGGATATCGACGGGGCCGCCGGGTCGGTCAAGGAGTTGGATCAGATCGTCACCCAGATCCGCCAGGCCTGGCCGCAGGTCCAGATCATCGTCCGGGGTGACTCGGGCTTCTGCCGGGAAGGAATCATGGCCTGGTGTGAGGGCCACCAGGTGGACTACGTGCTGGGTCTGGCCAAAAACGCACGGCTGATCCGAGAGCTTGGAGCGGAACTGGCCGAGGCCCGTGACTTAGCCAGGGTCACCGGTCAAGCAGCCCGGGTATACAAGGACTTCCAGTATCAGACCCTGGACAGTTGGAGCCACCCCCGTAGAGTCGTGGGCAAGGCGGAGGTCCTACCCCAAGGGGACAATCCTCGGTTCGTGGTGACGTCTCTTTCATCCGAGCAGAGGCAGGCCCAACCTCTATATGAAGATCTCTACTGTGGCCGTGGAGAGATGGAGAACCGCATCAAAGAGCAGCAGTTGTATCTGTTTGCGGATCGGACCAGTTGTGCGACGATGCGGGCGAACCAGACGCGGCTTTGGTTCTCATCGGTGGCGTATATGCTGATGGAGGCGTTACGTCGGCTGGGACTGAAGGGCACAGACATGGCCCAAGCGACGTGCCAGACGATCCGGTTGAAGTTGTTGAAGATTGGGGCCCAGATCCAGGTGACAGTCCGCAAGGTGTGGGTACTGTTGTCCCAGAGTTATCCGTATCAGGCCTTGTTCCGGGCGATCCACGAGAATCTTACCAGGAGCCAGAGATATCAACCGCTGCGTTGCTGAAAGGCAGGTGTTGTGTGAGGGGCATATGTCGATCGAGAAACCCGACGGAGCACGGGAAGGTTGGAGGTCTGCTCGGATGGGCCCCAACGGCAGGGTGTAGCGGGTCGAACCGCTGATCCAGCATCCGTTAGAGGGGCCCAGCAGTGCCCCAAAGGGTCACCGACTCACCGATGACGGCTGACAAGCCGCCTTCACGGCGAGCCCGGCGTCCAGCAACGGCCCCACGCCGCAGGGCTGTGAGAAATGCGGGCTAGTAGCCACTCTCGTGACTGGACTAACGGTGTTGAGCCAGGGCCCCCTCTCTGCGGCCCAGATCATGGAAGTCCTGCCCCTGACCGACCGGATCCTGATGGTTCATTTCGATGAAGGCTACGTCGTCCACCATCATGCGGTGCGCCACGGTCCGACGAGAAGGTGATCGTCAATCCGCTGGACACGGCCGCCGCCTCAAGGCCGGATGCCTACAGCATCACGAGTAATGACGACGACGCCTACAGCCAGCAAAGGCACCCCATCGAAGTAGGCCGCAAGAGCAAGGGAACCGACTTCGCCTGGTTCGTCGACAACTGGGTGAATGGGCGCGCTGTGAACACCCGGCCCGATCATGCGAAGGAGCACTGGCTCTACCTGTTTCTGCCTCAGCCCATGCAACACGGCAAGACCTACACCCTGGACACCGGCGACCTGGTCACCAACGGCCGCATGTGGCCCCTGATCTTCGATGAGACGAACGGCCCGATCCGAGGCCGTGCACGTGAACCTGCTGGGCTATGTGCCTGCCTCGCCCCAGAAATTCGGCTACGTGTTCCACTGGATGGGCGACAAGGGGCTCTCGATCTCAAGCCCTACGAAGGCCGGCCGTTTAGCCTCTGTCGACAGCGAGAGCCGCCAGCCCGTGTTTACGGGCAAGCTGGCGCTTCGCACGCCCGCGACACAAACGGAAACAGGCCACAAGACCGACTCGCCGCCGAACGGCAACTTCCTCAAGGCCGATGTCTATGAGTGCGACTTCTCGTCTTTAGACAGACCCGGCCACTACGTCCTGGCAGTCGAGGGAATCGGCAGGTCCTTCCCGTTCGAGATCGGCCAGGACGTCTACCGCGAGGCCTTTCGCACGGTTGCCCGCGGCCTCTATCACAACCGCAGCGGCATCGAACTCAAGCAGCCCTACACAGAGTTCACTCGCCCGGCCCCGCACAACCCCAAGCTCACGCCCGGCTTCGCCGGCAAGCTCATCTACACCACGGTGCGGTTCACCGAATGGGGCTCTGAAGGCGGCGATGCCAAGGAACTGCTGGCCGCCTCCAAGGGCCCGGTCGAATCATGCGGCTGGTACCAGGATGCCGGCGACTGGGACAGCTACTACTCGCACCTGCGCGTGGCCCAGGAGCTGCTGATGGTCTACGAGATGGCGCCGCGGAACTTCACCGATGGCGAACTGAACATCCCCGAGAGCGGCAACGGCGTGCCCGACATCCTCGACGAAGCGGCCTGGCTGCCGCGGTTCTGCTACCGACTGCGTCATGAGCTGATAGCCAGGGGCTACGGCACCGGCGGCGTCGGCCTGCGGATTGCAGGCGACGCCTTTGGTGGGGACGAGAAGCGACTGCCAGATGGCAGACAGGTCGGCCAAGGCTCGTGGGAGGACGTCGATCGCACGTGGGTCGCCTCTGGCGAGGATCCCTGGTCCACCTACCGCTACGCCGGGGCTTGCTGCGCACCTGGCCTACTGCCTCCGGGTGGCCCGTGCACCAGACCCGGAAGGAGTCGACTGGGCCAAGGAGGCTGCAGAGGCCTATGCCTGGGCACAACAGAACACCCGTGCTGGGGACGAGGAGAAGGAGCCTAGACTCCGCGAGCCCAGGTCCTACGCGGCTGCAGTGCTCTTGCGCCTCACCGGAGACAAGGCCTACGAGAAGCAGTTCGCCGCAGACGTGCGGGACGTCACACCGAGCACACAACTCTCGGACGACCGGCGCTACGGGCCGATGGTCTATGCCCTGGGCCAAGGCCGGGCGGGCGCGGATGCGGACCTCTCGAATCGAATCCGGGCGGCCCTGCTCTTCACTGCCGACCAGGTCGGCACAGAGACTGCATCCAAGAGGGCCCTCCGCTGGGGCGGCAACTGGTGCATGCCGATGCTGGTGGGTCAGCAGACCACGCCGTTGGGGCTCGACGTGGCCGTGGCCTACACCCTCGTCCGGCACGACGAGCCCGCCAAGGCCAAGGGCTACCTTGGCGTCCTCTACACGACCTGCGACTACTTCCTGGGCTGCAACTCACTCAACATGACCTGGGTCACGGGCCTGGGGCCGCGTCACCCGAACCACGTCTTCCACATGGACGCCTGGTACAACGGCAAGGGCAGTTCCACCCGGGCATCATCCCCTACGGCCCGTGGCGCAAGGAGCGAGACCTGGGACAAGGGCCCTGGGACGTGGCCTGGCCGCACAAGACCCTCTATCCCGCCATCGACGAGTGGCCCGGCAACGAACGATGGTTCGACAACCGCTGCTCGCCCATGAACAGCGAATTCACGATCCACCAGAACATCGCGCCGACCGCGGCCATCTTCGGCTTCCTGTGCGGACCGATACCAGGGCGAGCTGGGGTCACGTCTTCAATCCACCGCTTTGCCGTCAGGGATCTGGAGAACAACCTGGCGCGGTAACCGAAAGCGATGGATTGAAGATGTGACCCCGACGAACCCTCATCACTTCGAGTTCACCGAGCCCTTCGTAGAGCCAATTGCAGATAGCAGTCCGCCGCAGGACGTGGAACGTACCACCACGACCTTCCGCCCGGCTTCAGCGTGCACTCTCACGGACACGGAGAACCCACGCGCGAGGACCGGTCGCGGACGCGGGAACCGGACAGAGAAGTTGCAGCAGACGACGGTCGCCTCCGCCGAGTTCCACTGACTCCTTGCGAGTGGTCACGTTGTACCACGCCCTCGGCAGATCCTCGAACGTCACGCCGTCGTCCTGGGACAGCTCCACGCGGAGTCGCTCGTCGGCGACGTCGAAACGGGAGATAACGACCGCCGGCTGCCAGTACGGCATGGCCCGTAGGCCGCCGCGTGCCGCGTCGAACACGATCGCCGCCGTGTTGTTGGCGTCCGCCACGATGCAGTAGGCGCCGCTCGCCGTGTGATAACCGCCGGTGGAAACTCCGTCCCCCGTCAGCAAGGTCCCGACACGCGCCCGCGCATAAGGATGACGATAGTCGTCCGCGTAGGGTAGAGCGTCGGGAACGCCCTTGATGCGCGGCAGGACGTGCGCTTTCTCGGTCCCCATCTGCACCAGGAGGAACCGGTGGTGTTCCTCGAACGGCCGACGCCCTCTCCGGGCGACCTGCGTATATGAGATGTCGGTCCAGCTCAGATCGTTGAAGACCGCGTAGGTGGCTTTCCGGAAGGGTTCGTAGAAGGCCAGCAGGCTGCCAAATCCTCGCGGAAACCTCGTCCAAAGGACAAAGACCGTGTCGTTCTCCACCGGCGGCGTGCGGTTGCGGAATAGATCTCCGTTGTAGACGCCGGGCGTATTGGTCACAACGCTATCGTAAAGCGGGTCGCCGTCACTGCCGCCCTGCCAGCGACTCGTGCGCGGCGCAGGGCCAGGATCGCCGTCGGCATGAATGGAGAAGGTCTCGTCCAGGATCGTGGGGCGGCGGATCGTGAAATCCAGGTTCCTCCCGCTCGGAACCGGGGCCGCCAGGCGCAGGGTTCCGGAATCGGGCCGTCCGGTGATCCGCACCGGCCCCCATCCGCCGGAAGCGCTCTCGATGGTGTCACCTTGGGTCACCCATGGGATCAGGAAGTCCGTTCCATTGGACGCGGTGACGGTGTTGGCGTCGGCGTTGACTCCTTTTCCCGCACCGCCCGGTCCGTGCGAGCAGACGCCGTTCCAGTCCCGGGCCACCACGGCGTCGAACGTGATGTGGCCTCGGCCAGTCGGATAGAAGGTCCATTCCGTCGTGGTCTCCACCATGCCGAGCTCAATGAAGGGATCACCGGCCGGACCTTGGCCATTGTTCAGCCGAGGATGGCACTTCTGAAGGAGGCGCACTCGCGAGGGAGTGTTCTCGATGACCCGAAGCGAGGCACGACCGGGATCGGTGTTCTTCCCGATCGCGGTGCTGAACTCCTGATCGCCCTCCAGATACACGTCATAGTCGAACAGACCCCCTTGACAATAAACCGGACCGGTGACCAGGTTGTCTTGTTGGTTGGGATCGTGCACCTTGTCGAACAGCCGGTAGATGCCGCCATTGTAGAACAGGCTGAAAACCACCTTCCACTCGTCGGTTTCGACGATGAGCTCTTTGTCATTGGTCGCCAAGCGGTCGGTCACTACGAGCTTGGCGGTTGCGGGCGTCCAACCGTCCGGGACATCGAGCCCCGGCGAGGGAGACGCCCATCCGAATAGCAGTAACATGCCGATGAATGTCTTGGCGACCTGATGCGATTCCGATCTACCCATGATAGTCTCTAGGCAAAAAAGTTGAGCCCACATTCCCACCACTCATCAGTCAAGGGGTCAGGTCTTTATTTTTGCGCTCATCCGTCTGTAGACCTTGCCCTTGGGCCCTCCAGTCCGCTCAAACTCGGTGACGTACCGGCTTACGCCTGCACAGCTTCCCATACGCAGGTGACTGCTCAGCCAGCCGTTGGGCACTCCCGTGTGCCTCTTGAGGTGGTAGGCGATCATCACCTTCCAATCCGCGGACTTCTTCTCTGCCGCAACATCCGCCCCACTCTTGCCATGGAACGATAGCATCTTCTCCAGCAGACCCTCCCAGTGCAACTGCCTCGCCTCAGCAGATTCACGGCCCGCGCGGTCTAGCCCTTTGACTATGTCCTTCTCAACCAGGGCCTTCCTGAACTCCCGCGTCCCCAATGCCCAGCCTCGACAGAGATTTCTGAACTTCACCTCCTTGCGTGCCTGATTTGACTCCACCATCCACTCCAGGTAACCCAAGTAGGCCTTGTGTCCTGCCCGTGTGTCTGCCAGATGGCCCGCATAGTACAGCCCAGTGTACGCATTCAGTGCGCTGGCCCGTTGTCCCTTGTGCAGGAGCTGCCACAGACTCGACCATCGCCAATTCCCCAAGTCCGCCAGCGAAACCAACCTTGCCCGCACAGGGTTGAGGTGAATGTAATGAATCAGTGGTCCCAGATACTCGTCCTGTTCCACGACCAGGGCTTTGAATCGGCCTTGGAACACGTGCCCTCTCTCCCTGGCTTTCCGATTGAATCGATTCGCGAATGTCGCCTGAAGCCATTGCATCCCCACGGATAGATTGGCCTGCTCTGTCTCGATCGCCAGGTGGTAGTGATTGTCCATCAGACAGTAGGCATGGATGGTCCAACGGTACCGTTGGCAGGCAGCCCACAGGGTCGCAAGGAAGGTCTCCTTGCTGACATCCGTGGCAAAGATCGGCTGGCGGTAGTTCCCACGGTTGAGAACGTGGTACACCGCCCCTGGATACTCAATCCGGACACTGCGTGGCATAGGACCTCCCTTCTACCCACTCCTGCGGCTATCGTCAAGAGGCAAGCGCAAAGATAATGACCTGACCCCTCGCCGGATCGGTTCGGCTGTGTCCAGGATACACGGGCCTTCCTCAAGCCCTTCTTCGGGTGGTACAACACCGAGCACCATCACTGTGGGATCGGGTTCTACACACCGGCCGATGTCCACTACGGGCGTGTCGTGCTGCTGCAGTCCAGACGTCAGCCGACCCTGAATGCTGCCTACCAGCGGCATCCGGAGCGGTTCGTTCGCCGGCAGCCGCAGGCCTCGTGTCCGCCCTCAGCGGTCTGGATCAACCCGCCCATGGACAAGGGCCTCAGTATCGTCGAGCAACCCCCTCGGTTGCTCCTTAATTCCCAAGAGGTACTGTCTCAAAGTGATTGACAACTACCGCTACTCCAACGACAAGACCCTGGAGAACCTTGAATCAGAAGCTCGATCGCAGCGCCGTGGGCTGTGGTCGGATGCGCATCCGATTGCCCCTTGGGATTGGCGACGGAGCAAGAGGTCAGCCGTGCCTTGAAGGGACCCAATGGCAGCGGAACCGGATTGACGCTCCGTTTACATACAGCCACCCCTATCTACCGGCACTACCTCGTGAGCTACCCCTCCGTCACCCCGCACCTGGTCCCAACGTTGGTTGTCAGATACCAGGCGACCCACAGGTCAGTAGAGACATCTGAGGAACCTGCTGATCAGAGCAGGATATCCACAAAGCGGGACGGAAATCCTTGATCTCACGGCCCGACAGGTGGTATTATCAGACTGTAGGCTATGGCAGGGGTCCTGCTCGGAAGAGGTTGTCATGGCGAGGTGAGAGTCGATCTTCTTATCCTGAACCGGGGGATCGCTGCCCTCGCCTGCTGTGCTAGTGACAGCACTGCCTTGACCCCAGGCCTGTAGCCTCGGTTCACGAAGACGAGGAAGGCTTTGGCTGTGAAGCACCAACAGGGTGGGGGAGCTACGGGGATGGCCTTCGGTGCGGCAGCAGCCTGTACCAAGTGTCCATCTTCTCGCCTGTCAGCGCCTTCACCGTTCCGTCATCCATCGTTCATCTTTGGGCAGCTTGGACTTCAATGAGGACAATCACTATGAGAAGACCCTGGTTTCCGTTGTTGGGTATGGTGGTTATGTCGTCGGTTTGCTGGGCGAATTCCGCGCCCACGGTGACGGGTGTGTCCGCGACTCAGCGGACGGATGGCAGCGGGATTGTGGATATCTACTATACCCTGGATGATGCGGACTGGAATCGATGCACGATCAGCGTGAAGGTCAGCAACGGCGGCGGAAGCACATGGACGATCACGCCGTCTGCGGGGGCCTTGTCTGGGGATGTGGGCAGTTCCATCAGCCAGGGCAGCCGACATATCGTTTGGGCCAGCAAGACCGACCTACCGGGCGTGTATGGTACGAATTACCGCGTTCAGATCACAGCAGACGATGGGGTGCCCCATACGTTCCAGCCTGGCATGGATCTTGTGTACATCAGTGATCCGGATGTTTCGGACCATGAGGGCTTTAACGGCGCGATGAGCAGGTACGAGACGACCAACGCCCAGTATTGCCACTACCTCAATGAGGCCTTGGCCGATGGATCGATCACGGTATCCGGCGGGGTGGTGTCTGGCCCCTCCCAGGTTTACTTCGAGACCTATGAGGCATCTTCCTACAGCCAGATCACCTACACCGGCGGCACATTCAGAGTACGCACTCGCGATGGTTACAGCATGGCGGATCACCCGGTGGTGGAGGTGAGTTGGTACGGGGCCACGGCGTTCTGTGATTACTATGGCTATCGCCTGCCCAGGGAGTGGGAATGGCAAGCGGTGGCCGACTTTGACGGCACCTATACCTATGGTTGCGGGACCAGCATTGATCAGAGCAAGGCAAACTACAAGGTTCCGCCTCCGCCTAATTTGTATGCCAACCCCCTACACCTGACATCTGAACCCTATACTACCCCTGTAGACTATTACCCTGCCTATGGCTATGGGATGCATGATATGGCGGGCAATGTCTGGGATTTGACAGCAAGTGTCTCAGGCAGCGTGGTTATACGCGGCGGAAGTTGGGCGAGCAGCGACATCTGTGCGGTTGCGGTCAGGAGCTTCACCAACGCGGACTTCACGGACCACAACACAGGCTTTCGGGTGTGTCAAGGATCGGTCGTTAGTGGGAAAGGCAATGGCGAATCAAACATATTCACCATTGATAACCGTGACCGCCGCACCTTCTACCTGACGATCTCATCGACCGCAGGTGGCGCTATCTCTCCAGGCAAGGGCACCTTCCAGTACAACGAGGGTGACCAAGTGATGCTTGAGGCGAAGGCCGATCCGCTGTTCATCTTCGTAGGTTGGCGTGGAGGCATCTCTGCCTGCTCAAATCCATACCTACTCACCATGAATGCGGACTACACGGTCAAGGCCTGGTTCGAGAGCGACCTGAATGATCTGTACGTAGACGACAACGCCCCCGGCGATCCAGGCCCTGCCGATGCGAACATCAGCGATCCTCTGGAGAGCGGGACGCCTGAACACCCGTTCGACATGATCCAGGAGGCCATCGACGTAGCCAAGCCAGGAGCCAAGGTAATCGTCCGGCCCGGCACCTACTTCGAGACGATCGACTTGCTGGGTAAGAGCATCGAGGTCAATGGCCTGAACTCATACGATCCCAGCATCGTCGCCCTTCCCATCATCAACGGTCAGGGTAAGGATACGGTGGTCAGGTGTGTTCGGGGAGAGGTCCCCAACTGTACACGGAAGAGAGATGACCCCAACTGTATCCTGACTGGATTCGTCATTACTGGGGGCCGGGGACGTCTGGCCGGTGGTATCCTGTGTGTTGATAGTGATCCCAACATCATGAATTGCCTGATCGTGGGCAATCGGACGAAAGATCCGAATGTGGAAGGGGGCGGCGGCATCTACTGTCAGGACAGCAACGCTCTATTCACCAATTGCACGATCGCAGGCAACCACGGCGGCGGCACCGGTGCAGGCCTATGGTTCAAGGGCAGTCATGCGGTTGTGACCGACTCGATCATCTGGGGCAATGGCCCGGCAGAGATGCTGGCATCGGGTGCGATCCAACCCGTCATTGGCCACACCGACATTGCAGCAGCCTGGCCGGGGACAGGCATGCTCAATGTAGATCCGTTGTTCGCAGGGGCTGGATACTGGGCCAATCCGAATGACCTGGCCAAGCCTGTGTCCGCATCAGATCCGACTGCGATCTGGGTTCCCGGTGACTACCATCTCAGGAGCCAGGCAGGTCGCTGGGACCAGCTTGGTGAGAAATGGGTGACAGATGCAGTGACCAGTCCGTGCATCGACGCTGGAGACCCGGCCTTGCCGGTTGGCGCAGAACCGATGCCCAATGGAAACAGGATCAACATGGGTGCCTATGGAGGAACGAACCAGGCGAGTGTATCACGGTAGGCCTTCCGACGGGCTGAACCACGCCGCGAACGTCCAGGGTACGGGCTACATCTTCCAGGCCGGGCTCCTCCCGACCAGGAACGGTATGAGCCCCAGCTACCAGGATACAGTCTAGCGATGTTTCGCGGGTCAAACGGCAGGCCCTATGGGGAGGGGGGCACCAAGGGCCGGGTTGAACAGCCAAATGGATTCTAGGTGTCAGGGGGCGCTTAAAACCAGCCACCGTGGGCGCGTTCAAGACCAGCCACTTTGAGGAAAGGACGGTTTGCCAGGAGGGCCACCCGAAATCGATGATGTGTAGATTTCGGGAGGCCGGTGATGGCGAACCAACTCAAGATGGCGATAGTGGATGCGATAGTGTCTTTGGCTCAGGCGGGCTGGTCGCAGCGGCGGATCGCCCGGGAGTTGGGTGTCGACCGGGAGACGGTGGCCCGATACGTTCAGACCCGGGGATCGGGTTCAAAACCAGCCACTGACGCGCCCACCGGGTCCGGGACTGTCCCGCCACCCTGTGACGGTGAGCCCCCTGGTCCCCTGAGCCAATGCGAGCCCTTCCGACAGGTCAAGTCAAGGGGTCAGTCAAGGGGTCAGGTCTTTATCTTTGCGCTCATGCGTCTGTAGACCTTACCGTTGTGTACCGGCCTACGCCTGCACAGCTTCCCATACGCAGGTGACTGCTCAGCCAGCCGTTGGGCACTCCCGTGTGCCTCTTGACGTGGTAGGCGATCATCACCCTCCAATCCGCGGGCTGCCCTGGGTTGCGCTGGAAGGCAGGTGTTGACGAGGCAGTCCCCAAGCGGTAGAAGCTGAAGATTGGTCACAAGGACACTATGGCGAGCAGATGGTACAGAGCGGGTGTCACAGCGTGAGGTCGGATGTCGAACCTGCGAACAGCAGCAAGGGAGAAGCCCATGGCACGCACTACGAGAACCGCACAGAAGAGTACGGCAATGAGCCGGCAGAAGACCACGAAGCAGACAAAGAACGCTCCGAAGACCAACCCGCTGGTCCAGGAGGCGCTGCAGATCACCTGGGTGCTCAAGGGGCACCTCAAGAACGCGCAGATCGCGTACCTGCGGGTCGGACGGATGCTTGCCGACGTCCGCGACCGGAGACTCTACACACACCTCAAACATCCTGACCTTGAGGCCTACGCCGAACAGCGGCTTCACTTGGCCAGGACGTCCCTCTACAAGTACCTCAAGGTATACGACTGGGTCAGCATCCACCACAAGGAATGGCTGGCGCCGAAGCCGAAGGGGTTCATCCCGGATCTGTCCGATATCGCAGACATGATCTGGATCGAGAACGAGCTTGCGCAGAAGAGTCTCGATCCCGCGACAAGGGACACGCTCGAAGACTTGAGGACCAGAGCCCTGAACGGAGAGCTGAAGAAAGCGGACATGCAGGCATTCCGACGACACGCAGGAGAAGGCGATCAGAGCCTGAGATCCTTCCTTGCGGCCCTGCGCAAGTTGCGAAAGCGCGGAGCCAGACTTGTGAACATGCCGCCTGAAGTGATCGCGCATCTCGACGCGGCGATCGGGGTTCTCGAGAACGCCAATGTCCTTCATACGGCGAGACTTGACTTCATAGACCCCGGCAAGACCCTGGAGTCGCGCCAAATAATTTTGTCTTAACTCCTTGTCGTACAATAACCTACGTCAAAGTTCACCCGGGTGTACTTTTGTCGATCAGCAGACTCTGTTTATCTGCTATCTGCCATAACTGCCCTGTGTCAGGCTGGGGGCGTATCAGAGTCAAGGGGTCATCGCAAAGATAATGACCCCTTCCGCAGCAACAGGACGGCGAGCGTGATGGTTGTGAGTCTGTTCATGGGTGCTCCTGTCGCTCGAAGTAAAGCAGACGACCGAGGGGGACAGCGAAGGTTGCTTGGATGGGGCCGGTGATCAGGGTGCCGTCGTCGGCGTTCCATTTGCCGGGCGGAATCTGCACGGTGCGGGCGGTGCCCTTGGTTATCATCGGAGCCACCAGCAGGTCGTCGCCCATCAAGAACTGGTCTTTGACGTTCTCGTAGCCGCCGTCAGGGAATACGTAGGCCAGCGGGCGCAGGATCGGTTCGCCGGTGGCGGCGCTGGCTTGGGCGAGTTCGAGGATGCGCGGCGTGAACCGCATCCGCAACGCCACGGCCTGTTTGACGGCGGCCAGATGGGCGGCGTCCAGCACGCGCCATGGCGCGACGGAGAATTGCATCATCGGCGCGAGGGCGTGGACTTGCGCGGAACGCACGATCAGGTCCTGGTCAATGGTCGCCTGATCGAGGAAGGAGGTGAATTCGCCGCCGCCGATCAGATCGGGACAGACAAACGTGTATCCCATGAGCCCGGCGGCGATCATGTCGGGGATGAGTTGTTCGAGGTCGGCCCAACTGTGGCTCTTGTCGCGGAGGCGTTGCACGAGTGGCCGGCCCGCGAGCTTCCACGTGGCGCGATACTCGTTCAGCGGAAAGGCGAGACCGATCTCGCCGAACAGCCGGGCGTGCTCGTTGGCGTCGAGTTTCTCGTGGGCGAGATACTGCGCTTTGTAGAACGGGGTGTCGCCGGCATCGAGCTTGAAACCGTCCACGCCGTAGGTCGGTTTGCAGGCGCGTGAGTTCGCCGGTGAACCACGTCTTGGCGGCCGGGTTCGAGAGGTCGAGCATGGCGCTCTTGCCGTTCCACCATTTGACCATCGCGGGATCGCCGGGTTGATCCATGAAGAAGGCCTTTTTCTTGGCCAGCGCGCGGTAAACGTCGCAGTCCGGGCTGACAAACGGGCAGACCCAGACCATGACCTTGAAGCCGAGGGCGTGCAGTTCGTTCATCATCGCCTTGGGATCGGGAAAACGGCCGGGGTGGAAGGTCCACTTGCCGTAGTCTTCCTGCCAGTTGTCGTCAATCATCAGCACGCCGGGCGGCAGGCCGTTGTCCACGATGGCGTGCGCGTATTTGAGCACGTCCCGCTGGTTCTGGTCATACATCAACTCGATCCAGGTGTTGTACTGTGGCGTGGCGAAAAGCGCGCGGTCCGGCAGCTTGCCGTCGGTGGGGAAGAAGCACTTCGCCGCGTGGCGGTAGGCGTCGCGCAGATTCTGTCCCGCCTGACCGTACCGAAACGTGTTGCCCGCCGATGTGACGCGCAGGGTCTTGTCTTTGAACGCAAAGCGGAACGCCTTCTCGCACCAGACATACCGACCCTTCGACGAGACAAGCAACGGTGCGTACTGATTCCCGCGGTTGTCGCCGTCGAGGTTGATGTCGATGGGCGCGACGCCGTACGGCATCTTCGTGCCGAGCGTGACGGCACCGCCCCACCACGCTTCGTTGGGAAGCAGATCGAGCTTGAGTTCGGACTGCGCAGAGTCCTGCGCGAAGCCCGCCGTTGCGGCGAGCAGGAGCGAGAGGCTGAGAAGTTTGCGAAGGTCTGGGTCCTTTGTCGTCGCCATGATCTTCTCTAATGCCTCCGTAAGCAAAGGCGGCGCCTCGCGACGTAGATCCGGAGCAATCTGGACGATGGCGACAGCCGCCTCGTTCTGCAACTCCGGATCGTCGAGATACGGCGCCAGCAGACGGAGACTCCCGATGTGCTTCAATCGGCCCAGGCCCGACAGAATCAGCCGCCGATGCGCGATGGTCTGAACGGCCTGGTGGGCTCGCCGTAGCCACTCCAGGATGACCTCGTCGGGCCGCTGGTGTTCGTCGGCAGCGGCCGTTGCCAGCCGGATAGCGGCACCGAGGGCTCGGTCACGCCGAACGGGGGCCGCATCGGACTCCACCAGCGCCAATAGGCCCTCGACGGGCGAAGGGTCCGGCCAGCGGCCCAGTTGCTCGATGGCCTGGGCAGCGACTGATTCATCGGCATCGCCCGTCGCGGCCAGAATGGCGGGCATGGCCTTGGCGTCGCCAAGTCCAGCAAGAATCCTCATCCAGGAGATCTTCATGACAGGAGCGGCGGTCTGCCTCAATTCGGTGAGCACAATCTCACTGCCCTGTGCGGCACGGCCCGCCCTGGTACAAACGTGGACCACGGCATTCTCTACCGCCTCCCGCACGGCATCGTCCTTGCAGGACAGGGCGAGCGCAATGAGCGCAGACAGGTCCCCAAAGTCGGCGAGAGACCTCAAGGCACGGAGTGCGGCGACGCTGACCTTCACATCTGGATCAGCGGCCTGCTTGAAGAGTTCACGGGTCGCGATCGTCGCCGCGCGATGGTCCAACAAGCGGATCAACTGGATGCGCGGGCCAGCAGTGGCGGAGGCCAGGGCCTTCACAATCTGCGCGTCAATCGCGGCGCCCTCCATGCGTTCCAGGCTGTTCAGTGCGACGGCCGTCTCATCGGGGCTCCGGCCATCCACTATGGCCTTGAGGAAGACTCCGGCCTCGGCAGTACTGCCGATTTGACCCAGGACCTCAAGGGCAGTCTTTCGAACACGTGGGTCGTCGTGACCCGTCTTCGTCTTGACCACGGAGAGGGATCGGGGGTTGTGGCAGTCCACGAGCGCCCAGAGGAGTTGAATCTGAAGCTCGGGCACGGCTTCTCTCTCCAATTCCGCATTCAAGGCGCCAGCCAATGGATCGCTGGGAATCTCCCGGATGGTCATCACCGCCACATCGCGGACAAGGCGATCGTCCGACCTCAACTGCTCGATCAGGAGGGCTGGGCCGTCCGACTTCCTCGCAAGGATTGCGCCACGCACTGCTGCTGCGCGGCAGGGTGCGGGCACCTTCGCTGTTCGCACCGCATCATAGAGCAGCGCGGCTGCCCTCATTCGACCCTCAGCAAGCTCTTTCTCGGCCGCGACCAGGCAGGCTGCAGCGGCAACCGGGCGGGAAGCCTCGGCCCCATCGGCAAGGGCCCTCCTCAGGACCTGGATCGCCTCGTCACTGGCGATGCGGCCCAAAGCCAGCAAGGCCTCCTCGACCACACCTGACTCAGGCTTGGCGGCCAGCGAATGGAGCAGGGCAACCGCCTGGGTATCCCGCAAGACGCCCAGCGAATTGACGACGCCAGCCAGCCGGTCTCCCTTGAGGGTGGCGGCAGCGGCCCGAAGGGCTTCAGCAGCGCTTGGGTCGGGGATGCGCTCCAGACCGCTCCTCGCGTAGGCGCTCAGATGGCTATCCGCCAGCAGCGCAGCGAGGGCCGGGACTGCGTCCTTGTCGCCGATCTCTCCGAGCTGCTGACAGGCGCAGGCCTTGTCAAACACCCCAGCAGCGGATTGGAGGACCGCAATGAGCGATCTCGTCCGGTCTGGATCAGCGGCAGCGGAGGCGGTGGAGTCCAGCGAGCATACAACCGCAATGGCAGAGAGCATCCATCGTGCGAGCATAGTCACAACCTCTCAGAGAGAGGACTGCTCCGTAACGGTTCAGATGTTGAGGTTCCAAGGTTCACGCACTGCCCGGCTCCTCATACGGTTGGCTTCCTTGTCGCCAACAAACTCCTGCTTCGCGGGGTCGAAAAGGAGCTTCCGGCCCAACTGCCAGGAAAGCTGGGCCGCGAAGCAGGCAGTGTGTGAGCGACACATGATGTCCTGATTGCAGGCCGGGAAGGCCCTGGACTTGACGCAATCGAAGAAATTGCGCCCGTGCCCCGCCGAGCTAAGTCCCGTCGCGGCAAACTGCTTGGTCAGTGTCTTGGCCAGGTTCTCGGAGAATAGGATTTGGCCGCTGTCCCCGGTCTCGACCCAGCCTTCGTCCCCTTCAAAGCGCACCGGACAGGTGCCCGTGGAGGTATGATAGTGGGGGTCACGGTTCCCGAACGGGGCTGGCAGGAAGTCGCAGACCAGGTTGACGCCGTTGGCATACCTTGCGACGACCGAGTTCTGCGTCGGCTCATACTCGATAGGCACGGTATGATCGGCCTGGTTGGCCCACTGGCACAAGTCCACCGTATGGGCGCCCCAATCAAGGAAATTGCCGCCTGCCTCGAAGTCCTGGTGGCCTCGCCAGCCGCCGCTGACATATCGACTGTTATAGGGCCGCCAGGGAGCCGGCCCCAGCCAACGGTCCCAGTCGCATTGGTCTCTGGATGGTTCCGGTTCAGCGGGGAGCCACTTCTCACAGCCCTTGAACGGGACATAGACCGAGGCATGAAGGGTGTGCAGCCGCCCCAGTTTGCCACTCTGGGCCAAGTGAACCGCGTACTGAAAGTTGTCCACGCTGCGCCGCTGCGTGCCGGCCTGAAACACGCGTCCATAACGATGGACTCCCTCCGCGAGCAACTGGATCTCACGGAGGGTCATCCCGCATGGTTTTTCGCTATAGACATCCTTGCCCGCGTTCACGGCGAGCAGTGAGGCCAGTGCATGCCAATGGTCGCCGGTGGCAATGAGCACGGCATCAATGTCAGGCCGGGCGAGTAGATCAAACATGTCCACATACATCCGGCAATCCGGGTTGCCGTAATAGGCGTCCACCTGCCGCTTGGCCTCCTCACGTCGGCTCCGTTGCACATCGCAGATGGCCACGAATTGAACATCCTTCTCGGGCAGCATCACGCTCAGGTCATACTGGCCGCGCGGACCGAGGCCAATACCCCCCAGGATGATCCTCTCACTGGGCGCTACAGCCCCATCCCGGCCCAGGGCCCGGGCAGTACTGAACCACGGCACGCCCATCGCGCCCGCCGCCACGGTTGTCCGCACCAGGAAATCTCTCCGGCTGAGTCGCCTTGATTCCTCGCACTTCTTCATGTGACCTTCGTCCATACGGTACCCGTTGGTATTGCACCGAACCAGGCTCTGTCTGAAAACGAGTCGCCAGCCCGAGAGCGAGCGTCTTCTGGTCTGGCAAGGATCCTACATCGTGGCTTTGTGACTGTCAACAAGACCGCCCAAAGCCCTCGTCAGAACGGCCCAATGTACTCGACACACCCGAGGATCCCTGCTAACATCGCGCCATGTCATCTCCACGAAAATGGACGCTCATTCGGAGTCTCGCCAAGGGAGACCGAGCTGGCTCAGGGCAAATCCCCTGAGCTGGTGAAGGACCTGTCCATCACGTTGCCGCCCGAGTGGGTTCTCACGCCCTCTGCGGTCGTCCGTTGCTACGACCCTTGGGCGGACGTGTGGTCCGAGGGCAAGGTCGAAGGCGGGAAACTGCTGCTGCCGGCGTTTGCGAGGTCCTTCGTCGTTCGCATTGAGCGGTAGTGATCCTTTGCCGGCCTTCCTCTTATGGAGGTTGCCAGCCTGTTTGGTTTAGGGTGTAATGGGGCCATGCGAATTGCCATTGTGGGTGCAGGCGCAATGGGAGGCCTCTATGGGGCGATGCTCGCCCGTAGGGGCTATGATGTCCACTTCCTGATGCGGCGGGACTATGAGGTCGTGAAGGCCTCCGGGCTGACCGTCAAGAGCTACAAGGGCGACTTCCACCTGGACCACGTCAACTGCTATCGCAGTCCAGAAGAGATCGGCAGGGTGGACCTCGTCTTCATAGGGCTGAAGACGACCGCCAATCCGTACTACCACCCGCTCATCTCGCCCCTGGTGGGGCCGGACACCAGGGTCCTTTCCGCGCAGAACGGTCTGGGTAACGAGGATCGCCTGGCCGAGCTGTTTGGCGCACAACGTGTCGCAGGCGGCCTGGCCTTCCTGTGCTCCAATCGCGAGTCGCCCGGCGTCATCCACCACCTCGACTATGGCTTCTTCCAGATCGGAAACTTCGGGCGTCCGCCAGATGAGACTCTGCGCAGCTTCAACCAGATGATGCTGGATGCAGGCGTGGAATGCACCTTGGTGGATGACCTCGCACTGGTGCGATGGAAGAAGCTCATCTGGAATGTCCCCTTCAACGGCCTGTCCGCACTGCTGGATCTCACGGTCGACAGGATCATGCAGGATGCTCAGTTGCACCCACGGGCGTGGCGGTTGATGAAGGAGGTCCAGGCTGCAGCTCGCGCCAACCAGTTGAACATCGACGACGGATTCCTGGAACACATGATGGAACTGACGGTGAAGATGAAACCCTACCACACCTCCATGCACCTCGATCGCCAGCGGGGCAATCCCATGGAGATCGAGGCCATCCTCGGCGAACCGCTCCGCCGCGGCCAACAGCATGGACGCCAACTGCCTGAGATGCAGGCCCTCTACACCGGCCTGAAGCAGCTCGACCAGGCCAGCCGGGACCGCGCCGGCCATTCTCGAGAAGCCTCCGAACCCGCATAGCCCCGGGTCCGTCAGACCCTGTGGCAGAGGGGGGCGGCATTGGGGAATCCCGGTTCAGTAGCGCTTGGCTGGCTTGAGGTAGGGGACCAGGGGACAGCCTTCGAGAGCTCGGAGACCCTCGACGACGCAGGTGGCGTTGAGCTGTGCGCCCACCGGGCCGGTGTGGGTCCGCTCGTTCAGCGGAAAGCACAGGGCCGTGACCTTGGCCTGCCCCATGGCCTCGTAGCGCCTGGCGATGAGCTCGTTGAGGTCGATGAAGGAGACGGCCTCTGCCTTGCCCACCTCTGCAGCCCACAGGGCATAGTCCTGGCTGGCGCGGGCTACCTTGTCCTGCTGCCAGTTGTTGCGGGGGATCGGTGAGCAGACGATGGCTGTGACCCCCTTGGCCTTGGCGTCGTTGATGAACTTGCGGAGGTACCAGCCGTAGGTGTGCACGGTCTCATGCCTGCCGGTCAGGAGGTTGTCGATCTCCTCTGTCTCCTCGCCCAGCCCCTTGATCGTGCCGCGGGCCCGCTGCTTGTCGTTGACAGGGCTGCTGTCGTTGTGGCCAAACTGCAGGATCAGGAAGTCGCCCTTCTTCATCCTGGCCAGGACGCCGTCCCAGAGGCCCTGGGTCTGGAACGTCCTGCTGCTGGTCCCGCCCATGGCCCGATTCTCCACGTTGATCTTCGTCCGGTCAAAGAGCTCACCGAGGGGGGCGCCCCAGCCCCATTGGCCGAGCTCTCCGTTGCCCAGCCTGCCTGTGCGGACCGTAGAATCGCCGATGAGGAACAGGGTGGGCAGGTTGGGATCGGACACGGGCAGGGCCTCCGGCATCCAGGGTTTGGTCAACAGGTCCTGGGTCTGCTTGACCATGACGTTCTCGCCTGCAGGCGTAACGGACTGGCCCTCGGCAGAGAGCATGGCTGCCAAGGGACAATCCTTGAGCGATTTCAGTCCTGAGATCACGAGGGCTGCATTCAGGTTCGCTCCTTCGGCGGACGTGTGGGTGTGGTCGCGGGGGATAAATGCGGCCACCCGGATCGGCCCCATCAGCTCGTACTGGTCTGCGGCGATGCGAGTCAGGTCCACGAACGCCACGTTCTGTGATTGGGCGATCTCTGCGGCCCATGGGCTGAATCGACCGGAGCCCCTCTCCACGCGCCCGTTGGGCCACTCGTTCCTCACGGTGAGCGACAGGACGATCGGCGTCGCACCCTTGGCCTTGGTGTCCGCGATGTACTTCCGCATGTACCAGCCATAGGTGTGGATGGTCTGGGCAGCTCCGGAGTCCGGGGTGACCTGCTGCGTCTCTTCGCCCAGGCCGGGCAGCGATCCCCGGCCTGGCGGCCGGTCCACAGGGCCGCCGTCATTATGGCCGAACTGGATCAGCACGAAGTCGCCGCTCTTCAGCTCGGCAAGCACCCGATCCCATCGCCCCTCTGCCTGAAAGGTCCTGCTGCTCCTGCCCGCCATGGCCCGATTGACGACGTGGACCTTGTTGGGATCGAAGTACTTTCCGAGGTGGCTGCCCCAGCCCAGGTCCTGGCCGTTGCTGGCCGTGGAGTCGCCTACGATGAACACCGTAGGCAGTGACTGGGCCCACGTCTGCACGGCCGCACACGCGATCAAGGACGCAACACAACGGATCATCGCTGGGACTCTGTGGCTTCTCATAGGCCCCATCATACATCCACGCAGGATCGGGTTCCAGAGGGTATGGGGCCAGCAGCTCGAACTTCGGGCTGGCGCGGAGGATGAACACGTCACCGGACACAGGCGACGCATAGATTGTTGCGCCAGTGCCCCGCGGCAGTCATATGTTCTTGCCGGCCTTGCGGGCCTCGTTGATCTGCTCCCGGCTGCGGTGCTGGTATTGACGCAGGGTCTCGATCTTGTACTGGCTGCACAGCTCCCGCACGCGGATGCCGGGCTTGATGGACCGGAGCAGATACCAGACCCTGGAATCCGGAAAAGACTCCAACTCGACTTCTCCCTTGTGTTCGGCAAGGAGCCGCTCCACCTTTTCCTTAGGGGTGTCGACGTGGACGAAGGTGCGGTCCAGGTCCAGGGTCGCGATGAACTGGCCGGGCTTCGGCTCCTCCAGCCGTTCGAGAGTACGGCCCGTGACGTCGATGAGGTTACCGGCGCCTACAGGCACCACGTAGTAGTGATACAGCGTGGCCATGGCATTGAGCGGGCTGCCGCCCGTGTACGCGCTGGGCCAGAAGACGATGTCCGCGTCCAGCAGGTCCGCCTGCTGCCAGAGCTCGGGGAAGTTGAGGTCAAAGCAGGTGAGGATGCTGATGCGGCCGAAATCGGTTTCGAACACCTTGACCCCGTCACGGCTGGGAAGGACCCCTTCGCCCCAGAACACAAAGACCTTGCGGTACTGGCCCGCCACCTGGCCCTGGCGATCCAACAGCACTGCGGTATTGTACTGCTCCTGTCCCGCCTGCTCCCGGATCGGACAGATCACGTACATGCCGTACTTCTTGGCCAGGCTCGCCACGGCATTGACCGTGGGGCCAGGGATGGGCTCTGCCACCTGGGTGCCGCTGAACTCCTCGGGTAGGCACGCAATATCCACGTGCTGCTGGCCCGCCGTTTCCAGATGCTCCAAGGCGAGTTTCAGCTTCTGGTCATGGTCGCCGCCATAGCCGATGCAGAGGGCAGCCACCTTGACCTGCCGGCCCGGCAGGGACGGGGCAGGGGCCATCCCGGCCCAGGAGGTCACACAGAGACCCAGGACAAGAGAACAGACACAGGGGTGATGGGACAGTCTCATGGTCATAGAACCGCTCCACTTTGCTGAATGCAGGTTCATGTCCTTCCTGGACGCCTGTGCGGCCATCGACCGGTATGGTACTCCACCTCCCCCCGGCCCAGTCAAGCCTTCTCCAGGAGGCCGTGGCCTGAGAATGTCCTCAAGCGTCTTGATTGAGCAGGCGTCCTCCCATAGGATAGGGGGCAGTGAGGTAGAAGAAGGATGAAGAGTCTGATCCTTGTCGTCTGGGCCATGGTGCCAGGCTGGCTGGCCTCCGCAGCAGTCAGCCCCGAGCAGGAACAGCGCCTGCAGGCACAGTACCCCGCCTATCGCGGGGTGGACAGCGACTACGTCCATGCAGGTGCAGACGCGCTCGATCGTTGGATGGACTGGAAGTGGGGGCTGCGGATCCACTGGGGCCTGTACTGCATGTTCGACGGCCGCGAGTCCTGGATCATCCCGGATCATCGCCAGGACAAGAATTGGCAGCGCAACTACTACGCCTCCTACCGGCAGTTCAACCCGACCGGATTCGATGCGGACGAGTGGATGCGGATCATGCAGCGGGCAGGCATGAAGTACTTCTCGTTTACCAGCAAGCATCACGAGGGCTTCTGCCTGTGGCCGACCAAGACCCTGCAGAAGGGCTTCCGCAAGACTGCAGACGGGCACTATGAGGACGTGGTCGACCACTACAGCATCGCAGAGACCCCATGTCAAAAGGACATCGTGGGCGAGTTGGTCAAGGCGAGCCGCAGGCACGGGCTCGGCGTCAGCCTGTACTACTCGCACATCGACTGGCACGATTGGGACTTCGGCTGGGACGAGCGGAACCTCTGGTACGACCCCAGTTTCACCCCACAGTCCGATCCCCAGCGATGGGCCGCCTTCATCCAGAAGGAGCGGGACCAGATCACCGAGCTGCTGACCTGGTACGGGCCCATCGACACCCTGTGCCTGGACATCGGCTGGCCCCGGCAGGCGCAGAAGGACGCCTTCGGCGTGGCCAAGCTGGTCCGCAGCCTTCAACCCCAGATCCTGATGCGAAATCGCGGCATCGGCGACTACGGTGACTACGAGACACCCGAACGTGAGATTCCAGAGAATCCCAATGATATCAGGCGGCCCTGGCAGGTGATCTATCCAGGAGGCACGAATTTCTCCTTCAGGAGGAACGACACCTACAAGCCCCGTGAGTGGATCCTGGAAAGCCTTATCGACATCGTGGCCAAGGGTGGCAACTTCCAGGTCGGCTTTGGTCCGGATCCGCGCGGCAAATGGCCGCAGGAGATGATCGACCGCGTCGCATACATAGGAGATTGGCTGAGAGTCAACGGCGAGTGCATCTATGCAACCCGTCCCTACCTGCGGTACCACGAGGGCACGGACCTCCGTTTCACGCGCACCAAGGACAAGCGGTTCGTCTACGTGATCAGCCTCAAGTGGCCGGGCCAGACCCTGACGATGAGGCTCGTCAAGGCACGCGAGGGATCGCCAGTCCGAATGCTCGGTCTGGACCAGGACCTGAAGTGGCGGCAGGACGATGCCGGCCTGGTCATTGACCTGCCGCCAGACCTCCAGGATCCCGCCAGGCGCCCGTGCCCGCAGGCCTACGTCTTCAAGGTCGAGTCCCAGGACTGGGAGAAGATCCAGATGTCCGGGCAGTGACCCTCTGCTTGCCGTCAACCACCCAGGGCGTCTTGACCTGCCCCACGCGACCGTGCTATCCTGCTGTGGAATGGCCGGGTCTCCCGGCACCGCATGGAATGGCTCCAGGAGGTATCGATCATGTCTAGGCGAACCGCACAGTGGCTGGGTTTGTTGTTGGTGATCCTCTCTGTCCCAGGTCTTGGCCAGGATACCCTGTGGGAGTCCGCCCAGAAGAACAAGGACGTCCTGACCGTCTCAACCCTTTTTTCCGCCCAGGATGTCCGGGACCGCCTGTCCCGTGAGGGGGGACTGGCCCAGGCCGTCCAGTGGTGCCGCCAGACCGGCGTCACGCGGGTGTTCGTGGAGTCGTACCGCGACGGCTATACAGCCGACCGCAAGGCCCTTGAGGAGGCCCGCGACGGCCTTCGCGCGGCTGGACTCCGGGTGAGCGGTTGTGTTACAACCACGCAGGTCGGCAAGAAGTCCACAGGGTGGCAGGGGATTTCCTGCTACACGGAGGGCCCAGGCCAGGAGACCCTCGGGCGGATCTTCGAATACACGGCGGCGCTGTTCGATGAGATCATGATCGACGACTTTTTGTTCACGGACTGCCAGTGCGAGCAGTGCAAGAAGGCCTGTGGGGATCAGGGGTGGACGCAGTACAGGTGCGATCTCATGGTCCGGGTGAGCCGAGACCGGATCCTCGCGGCAGCCCGAAAGGTGAATCCCAAGGTCCAGGTCATCATCAAGTACCCACAGTGGTACGAGGACTTCCACCATCGCGGCTACGACGTGGTCCGCCAGACTGCGGACTTCGACCGGATCTGGGTGGGCACAGAGACCCGCGACTACGGCGACGCCCAATGGGGCGGGGACGTCCAGTACAAGGGCTACTACCTCATGCGGTGGCTGGGTGAGATCGGCGGCGCCAAGTGCGGCGGCGGCTGGTTCGACTGGCTGGGAACGACGGAGAGGACCTTTCTCGAACAGGCCAACCAGACAGTCCTGGCGGGTGCGAGCGAGATGTTGCTGTTCTGCTATGGAGGTCTTCAGGGCTCCACGGGGCCTGCAGACGTGCGGTTTCTGAGGAAGGAGATGGCCGGCCTATTCGATCTGGCCAGGCTCGTCCAGGGCAGGCCCATCCGGGGCGTCCATGCGCCCAAGCCCGTAGCGAGCGATCCCGGGGCGGAGGCCTACGTGTATGACTTCGTGGGGATGATGGGGATCCCGCTGGTGCCGACTGCAAGGATCGACGGCCAGGCGGCCGCTGCCTTCTACCCCGTCCACGTCCTGAAGGATGCGGAGTTCGGCGAGAGACTCAAGGCCATGCTCGCAGCAGGGCGGCCCGTGCTGATCACCGACGGCCTGGCTGCCAAGATCGGATCCGTCGAGGTCGGTGGCAGACGACCGGCAGTACTGGCCGTGAAGGGCTCGCCCAAGACGCTGCTTGGATTGGACCGGCTGCAGCTCAGCCAGGTCCGGGAGCCGCTGCTGAGACCCCTTGGCCTGACCTTTGACGCACCCAACAAGGTGGGGCTCTATCTCTTCGGCGATGACCTCTTTGTGGTCGAGAACTTCAATGACGAGGCCGTAGACGTGAGATGCCAGTTCAGCAAGGCCATCAAGGGCCAGACCCGACTGATCATCCCCGCGGATGCCGGCTGCAGACTCACGTCCGCAGGAGATGCCGTCCGGCTCGAGGGCCTTTCTCCTCGAACGCTCGTGGCGTTCACCTGTGAAGAGCTCTGACGCCGACCACACAGGCGCTTGACTGTAGCCGTCTGCGTCCCTATCCTGGATCGCGAATCGATGAATGTGCAATGACGTCGGAATCAGACTAGAGGTACCAACGATGGATCTTCGCCGCAGCGTCTTCATGTCCCTTGCCTGTCTCCTCGGCCTGTCGCTGGTGCAGGGTTGCGTCAGCCGGTCCGTGCTGCAGCAGCCGCGGCAGACCCTCCTCCTGGAGACGTGGGGATTTGCCGAGGACGCGGGGACGTCACCTGCGCCGGCTCCCCAGATGAGCCCGTGGAAAGAGGTTACGGTCCCGCACGTCTTTCGCCAGTCCGCTCTGCCGGATAGCGCCGCGGGTTGGTATCGCCGCACTCTGACTTTGACCCCTGCGGACCAGGGCCGGCAGATCTACCTGGTGCTGGAAGGGGCCGCCACTGTGAAGGACGTGTACGTCGATGGCCAGCACATCGGCCAGCACAGGGGTCCATTCTCGGGGTGTGCCTTTGACCTGACAGCCTCGCTGAAGGTCGGACGGACCAGCACGCTGGAGGTCCGCGTGAGCAACCGCGACAGCGAGGTGAAGGACTGTTTCTCGCGGTCCACGCTCTATTACGTCAACGGCGGCATGTTCCGCAAGGCCTGGCTGGTCAAGACCGGTCCGGTGCATATCTTTCCAGACATGGGGTCCAGCGGCGTCTACCTGACACCTGGCAAGGTGGAAGGCGGGGCCGCGGATCTCAGCGCAGTAACGGCAGTCCGCAATCCATTGGCCAGGCCCGTGGAGGTGGTGGTCCGTCACTTCGTCAGAGATCCAGGGGATGCCCTCTGCGCGGAGTTTGAGGCCCAGCAGACCATCCCCGCTGGAAGCACGGTGATGGTCAAGGCGACGGGCAGGATCGACCGTCCCAAGCTCTGGGATATCGGCAACCCCAACCTCTATGTGGTCAACACGGCGATCAAGGTGGGCCGGAAGATGAGCGACGAGGTGACCCAGCGCATCGGGTTTCGCACCATCGCCATCCAGGCTGGCCGTTTCATCCTGAATGGGCGCGAGGTGCAGTTCCGCGGGGTCAACAAGCACGCCCAGAACGAGTACGTCTGGAACGCGGTGGACGACGGCGAGCTCCACCGCGAGTGGCAATGGATGGCAGATCTGGGCGTGAACATGGTGCGGCTTGCACACTACCCGCACTCCAGCCTGGAGTACGACCTCGCCGACGAGCGGGGGATCGTGGTCTGGGCCGAGAACGGCTATGCAGGGCAGCTCTGGAAAGACCCGGGCAACGAGGAAAAGACCATCACGCCTGACGGCGAGCGGTTGACGCGGGAGATGGTCCGCCAGAACTGGAACCATCCGAGCATCCTCTTCTGGAGCGCAGGCAACGAAACGATGCTGGACGTGGCGGGCCACTACGCGGACCTGATCCGACAGGAATGCGACCCGACGCGATTGGTCACGTACGCGGCCACGGGCGATCAACAACTGCCGAACTGCGACTTCGTCGCGTACAACACCTACGATGGCTGGTATACCAGCGGTCCCTATACCGACTTCACCAGGTCCAGACACAATGACATGGTCGCAGAGACCGGATCAGGAGACTGGATCACCCACCATGTCCCCTACGGCACGATCCAGTTCACGGTCGACCGGTTCGAGCCGGAGGAGTACGCAGAGATGTTCACGGAGTACAGGCTGCAGACCGTCTGCCGCAACCAGGTCGCAGAGCACCCGATGCTCCTGTGGTGGAACTTCAGGGAGTTCTACAACCTGAAGTTCAAGCTCAACCGCAACACCAAGGGGCTGGTGACCCTGGCGGGCAGTCCCAAGGACGGCCTCTTCCTGTTCAAGGCGTTCTTCAATCCACATGTGCCGGTCGTCCATCTCTGTGGACGCCAGCACTTTCTCCGCAGCTTCAGCCCTGACAATGGAATCAAGGCCTACTCCAACGCAGACGAGCTGCAACTGACGCTCAACGGAGTCAGCCAGGAAAGGCTCAAGAACGGCAGCTATCGGCTGCCCGACAGCCAGGTCCAGAACCGGGACGGTACCGCCACACAGATCACGGGCATCCCGGTTGCGAACGTCTTCTTCTGGAAGACGCCGCTCCAGGCCGGCCGAAACCTCGTCGTGGTCAGCGACGGCCACGGCCACAGCGATCGCATGATCCTCTACCAGAAGTCCGACAGAGCCTCGGATCACGCCTCGCTGGTCCAGGACCTGACGAGCTCCAATCCTGCCAATCCCGCCACCTTCATCGACCGTCCTGTGGAGGCCCAGGGACCGGTCTACACGGACGTCAACGGTCTGTCGGACAACACCTTCGACGTGCTGCCCCGGCAGGTCGAAGGCGCAGGCTGGATCGCCACGCGCAGGCTGAGCGACCCTGCGATGAAGACAGACCTGGAGTTCCGGGTCAATCCGTCCAGCAGGGGCGCAGCGGTCTTTGTCCTCTTCTCGACCGGCACCTATCCGACCGTCACGCTCAAGCAGCCCGACCCGGCCATCGCCGCCGCGGCCGATGCGATGCGAGGGTCGCTGGCTGCCGCAGGATTCAAGATGACCGCAGCCGATGCCGTCTGGCGCGACCATCAGTTGAATCGGGCCTGTGCAGAGCTCTGGACGCGGAACGTGGCGCCCGGCGAGAAGGTGCTCCTGGCGGGCCAGAGCCTCGACTACGTGCTCATGGTCCGCGGCCTGTAGGGTGGCCCGTCGGCGAAAGACGCTTGTTGAAACCCCCAAGATACGAGATAATGCCTGACTGGTGACAGATCCGTGTCTGCCACAGGGGCATTCGTTCGGTATCCAGGGGCAGGGTCATGAATGAGCAACAGAACGGTCAAGACAAACCCAGTCGGCAGGAGATCACTATGAACGAGAACATCGGTCAGGGCACCTCACGTCGTGAATTCCTGAAGGGTACGGGCCGCTTTGCCGCCATGTCCGCGGTGGCTGCTGGGATCGTCCCCAGGATCTACGCGGCAGAGAACAACACGATCCAGGTGGCCCTGGTAGGCTGCGGCGGACGTGGATCAGGCGCAGCAGGCGACGCCCTGTCGGTCAAGAATGGACCCCTCAAGCTCGTGGCCATGTCGGACGTTTTCCCCAATCGCATGGCTGAAAGCCACAAGGCCCTGAGCGATGCGTTCGGCGACAAGGTGGACGTGCCGGAAGACCGCAGGTTCCTGGGCTTCGACGGCTACAAGAAGGCGATGGATTGTCTCAAGCCCGGCGACATCGTGATCCTGGCGACACCCCCGGCCTTCCGCTGGGTCCATTTCACCTATGCCATCGAGAAGGGGCTGAACGTCTTCATGGAAAAGCCCGTCACTGTGGATGGCCCCACGAGCAAGCGTATGCTCAAGCTCGCCGAAGACTCGGTCGCCAAGAACCTCAAGGTGGGAGTCGGACTGATGTCCCGCCACAGCCGGGCCCTTCAAGAGCTGGCCCAGCGGGTCCGGGATGGAGAGATCGGCGACATCATCCTGGAGCGCGGCTATCGGATGCACGGACCCGGTGGCTTCTTCCTGTCCCTGCCCAAGCCTGCAGACGCCAACGAGCTGCTCTACCAGGTGCAGCGATTCCACAGCTTCATCTGGGCCAGCGGCGGCAATTACAGCGACTTCTACATCCACGTCATCGACCATCTGAGCTGGATGAAGAACGCCTGGCCGGTCAAGGCCCAGGGCCTCGGCGGCCGCCACTACCGCCAGAGCCCAGAAGGGATCACCTACGTGGATCAGAACTTCGATACCTATTCGGTCGAGTACACGTACGCCGACGGCACCAAGTTCTTCTTCGACGGCCGTTGCATGGTGGGCTGCCAGGAAATCTATTTGAGCCATCTGCACGGCACCAAGGGCATGGCGATCGTCTCAGCCAACGGCGACTGCGGCCTGCCCTCGGCCACGTACAAGGGCCAGACCCCGACCAAGGCCAACCAGATCTGGGAGTCCAAGGTCGCGCCTGACCAGCAGAGCCCATACCGGAACGAGTGGAACGACCTGGTCGACGCCATCCGAAGTGACAAGCCCTACAATGAGGTCAAGCGGGGCGTCGAGGCCAGCGTCGTGACGAGCATGGGCCGCATGGCCGCGCATACAGGCCGCGAGGTCACCTTCGAGGCCATGCTCAACTGCAGCCATGAGATGGCGCCCGACGTGGACAAGCTGACCTTTGACTCGCCTGCGCCGCTGCAGGCAGGACCTGACGGCAGGTACCCTGTCCCACAGCCGGGCAAGAACAAGGACCGTGAGTACGCGTGACGCGGGCCGTGGAGTAGAACGGAAGCCAGAACCCAGAATTCAGAACCCAGAATTCAGACGAGAAGATGAACGATGAGTGTCCGTCCTGTGGCCGTGGTAGGCCTCCTTCTGCTCGTGGCAAGCGCAGGAATCGCTGCTGAAGACCAGGCAGTCCAGAAATACACGGAGACCCTGACCGCCAAGGAAGGGGCCAAGGTCTCCTTCGACATGGTGCTCATCCCAGGCGGCACCTTTGTGATGGGCAGCCCCGCAGACCAGCCGGACCGGCTGGACACCGAGGGTCCCCAGCGCAAGGTCCAGCTCGATCCCTTCTATCTCTGCACCACCGAGACCACCCTCGAGCTCTTCATGATCTACTATCAGGAGACGCACACTGAGAAGAGACAGGTCCTCGACACCCAGCAGCAGGAGAAGAAGGCAGAGCCGATCAAGGTCGACGTAGACGCGATCACGGGCCCCACGCCGGTCTACGGGGACATGACCATGGGACATCCTCAGACGGCGCCGGCCATCGGGATCAGTTGGCGCAATGCCGAGACCTTCTGCAGGTGGCTCAGCCGGAAGACAGGCAAGCCCTACCGGCTGCCGACGGAGGCGGAATGGGAATACGCGGCCAGGGCGGGCACGACCGGCCTCTTCGGCCCCGTAGACGACGCGGCCAAGTTCGGCGACTTCGCCTGGTACGAGGCGAATGCGGAGATGGGGCCAGCAGAGGTCGGCAAGAAGAAGGCCAGCGCCTGGGGACTCTATGATATGCAGGGCAACGTCTGGGAGTGGGTGCAGGATTTCTACACGCCCACTGCGTACGCCGAGATGACCGGCCAGGGACCCCTGCTGAATCCGACCGGACCAGCCACTGGCACACTCCACGTGGCCAGGGGCGGCAGCTACAAGAGTCCTGTCTCCGAGTTGCGGTGTGCGGCCAGAGGCTTTGAGCAGGAGTCGTGGCGATGGAATGATCCGCAACTACCCAAGAGCATCTGGTGGCTGCCCCAGATCGACGTCATTGGCTTCCGGATCGCGCGGAGCCTGGGTCCAGCCTCGGTCAGGCAGACGCCTTGAACATCAACGTTCGAGCCTCCAGCACTTGAGCGAGCGATCCCCCTTGCGCACGGCGAGGGCCGCATGCCAGCCAGGTCCAACGGCGAGTGTCGAGAATGACCACTGACCGATCTGGCGGGGATCGATTTCGTCGGCCGATACCTCCGGCGCGCCGCCGGGCCCCAGGGATAGAGTGAACTGCTTCAGCGGAACGATGCCCCTGGCCTTGATGTACGCCTCCTTGCACGTCCAGATCGTATAGAACATCTCCAGGCGGAGCGGCTCTGCCTGGCTCCGGATGCACTCGACCTCCGCAGCCGGGAGCTGAAGCGCGGCCATATCAAGCAGATTCTCAATGGGACGCGTCCGCTCCAGATCGATCCCGATATCGTCTTTGCACGTGAAGGCGTAGAGGGCCAGGCCTTCCCTGCTGGTGACGCTGAACCTCAGGTGGCACGGGTTCTGTCGGCTGCGCAGAGAAGGCTTTCCGGACTCCGAGTAATGGAGCTCGACCCGCTCCGGACGGAGGGACGTGTATCTGGAGAGCAGTTCCCGCAGCAGGCCGTGCCTGGCGATGTAGCGGTCCCTGTCCCGAACCTGCACAAATCGCGTGGCGCGGTCTCTCTCTCCAGGGGACAGGAAGGCGCTGTAGTAGGCCAGGAGGTTCGGCCGCATGTCCAGGTCTGCGACGAAGACGTGCAGCTCGCCCTCGGGCGGGCTGGGCAGGGCGGGCGCAGCCGGCCAGCCTGTACAGGCCGACCGGTCCACGTCGACGGTGGAAGACTCGTCGACCGGGCCCGCGTGCGCGGGCTCGAACGGGGAAGACGGGGCCGGATCGCCCCGCTGCCTGCGAACATAGTCGCTGATGCCCCTGGCCAGGATGCCCACGTAGGGCTCTTTCAGGATCTCAAGGTGGCCAGAAGGGACTTCGTGGATGTGGACAGTGCCTGTCACGTAGCGATCCCACCCCGCCTGCAGGCCGATGATGCTGCGGTAGAGTGGACTGTCGATGTTCGTGTCCCGGACCACCAGGAGGTCGCCGGAGTACCGGGTCTTGGGTCTGTACCTGGCCCAGGCCCTGAACGCGGACCGCGTGACCGCCTTGATGTTGGCATCCAGACTACCTCGCGAAGCCGGGGCCCGGGATGCGGAGGCCTGCTCGGCCCGGCGGTGCCGGCTCTTGTCCCGGGTCTTCCATACCTTGAAACGCAGGTACTCAAGCTTCTCCGCGTGGGGAAGCTGGAGGAAATCCAGGGTCCGAAGCAGGCCGTCTATCCCCCGGTACCGAGAGGTCCGCGGGCAACCCGGCGCAGTGGCCGCAATCATGGCCAGCATCCCAACGGATTCTCCACGCTGGGCCAACTGGAGGGCCATCTCGAATGCCACCCTGCCACCAAAGGAATATCCGGCCAGGTAGTATGGACCCTGCCTTTGCACGGCCTGAACCAGATCGATGAAGTGGGAGGCCATGTCCTCGATGGTCCTGTGCGGCTGTCTCTTTCCGTCCAGTCCTTGCAGCTCCAACGCGTAGACCGGCGAGTCGAGGTCCATCCGGACGGCCAGGGCGGAGAAGGCCATGGCGTGGCCGCCCGCGCCGGGGAGTATGAACAAAGGAGCGCCTGTGCCTCCGGACCTCAGACATGCGATGGGAGAATACGCGATGTCCTTCTGCGGGGTGACCACCAAGTCACAGAGTTCGGCGACGGTCTTTCCCCTGAACAGGGTGGCCAGGGGAAGGGACTTGTGGAACTCCTGTTCGATCCTCTGCAACAGCCGGACTGCCAACAGGGAGTGTCCACCCAGCTCAAAGAAGTCGTCGTGGATCCCGACCCTCTCTACTCCAAGCACCTCTGCAAAGATCCGGCACAACGACTCCTGCACCGGCGTCTGCGCAGAGACGTATCTCGACTTGCCTTCTGATGGGCCCCGCGACGGCGCGGGCAGCGACCTGCGGTCCACCTTCCCGTTCACCGTCAACGGCAGGGAGTCCATCACCACGATCGCTGACGGAACCATGTACTCTGGAAGTCTCCGGGCCAGGTGCTCCGCAAGCTCATCCCCATCGCACTTCTGGCCGGGACGGGCCACCACGTACCCCACCAACCGCTTCTCGCCTGGGCGGTCCTGCCGCACAGCCACCACGCACTGGCCTACAGTGTCGTGACCTGCCAGCGCCGACTCGATCTCGCCCGGCTCGATCCGAAAGCCTCGGATCTTCACCTGATCGTCCACCCGGCCCAGGAACTCGATGTTCCCATCCGACAGATACCGGCACACGTCCCCGCTCTTGTACAGCCGCGTCTTGCCCGTCCCATCGAACGGATTGACCACAAACCGCTCCGCTGTCAGTTCCGGACGCCTCCAGTACCCCCTCGCAAGACCCGCTCCTCCTATGTACAACTGGCCCGCAACACCCACGGGAACTACCTGCATCCGGTCATCCAGGATATAGACCTGCGTATGGCTGATCGGCCGGCCGATCGGGATTGATCGGGCCCGCTCTTCTATGTTCCTGCCTATCCGGTACGTGCAGGTGAACGTCGTACTCTCCGTCGGTCCATACCCATTGATCAACTGCGTGTGGGGCAACTGCTCCAACGCCCTGCGTACATGCTGCACGGACAACGCCTCCCCGCCCGTCAGCAACTGCCTCACTCCCCGCAAGATCTCAGGCCGCTCCTCCACGATCATGTTGAACAGCGACGCCGTCAGCCACAAGCAGTCAACCCGGTACTGCTTGAGCACCTCTCCCAGCCTACCTAGCTGGAGCGCAGACTCCGGATAGACAATGCAGCGATGCCCATGAAGCAGGGCTCCCCAGATCTCAAACGTCGACGCGTCGAAGCTCACGGGCGCCAACTGCAGGAAGCTCTGCTTGCCTCCAAGATCCACGTAGTCCACCCCACAGACCAGCCGGACTATCCCTCGATGACTGATCTCCACTCCTTTGGGGCGGCCCGCAGACCCCGAGGTATACATCACGTAGGCACGATCCTCGGCGCCCGTACTACAGACCGGGCTCTCTATCGACTCCTGCTCGATCTGGACTCGTTCACGATCCAAACAGATCACTCGCGACACCTTGCCGGCCAGGGCTCCGGCCAGTGACTGTTGCGTGATCACCACCTCCAGACCCGTATCCTCCACCATCCATGAAAGACGCTCTTGCGGATCCCCGCAGTCCAGCGGTACGTAGCACCCGCCTGCCTTCAGGATCGCCAGCAGCGCGATGATCAGGTCAGGACCACGCTCCAGATACACTCCCACGATCCGGTCTGGCCCCAATCCCTGCCTTTGAAGGTAATGCGACAACTGATTGGCGCGCACCTGCACCTGACGATACGTCAGAACCTCATCCCTGTAGACAAGGGCCTCGGACTCACCTGTCCGCGCTGCCTGCTCGTCGAACACCTCGTGGACACACCGGTTGACTGGGGACTGACCTTCCGTCTGATTCCACGTCTCTACGATCTGGCTCCACTCCGCTTCGCTCAGCAGCGACACCTCCCCTATCGACCTCTGAGGCTCGCGGACCATGCTCTCCAATACTCGCTCATACTGCTCCAGGAGCCGTCCTATGCTCTCCGCTGTGAACAGGTCGCTGCGGTACTCCGCGCTCGCCACCAATTCATCGCCTCGCTCCTCCATGAACAGCATCAGGTCGAACTTCGCGGTGTCCGTAGGGACCTCCAGGCACTCCACCTCCAGGTCCGCCAGGTGTATCTTCGGTCCATACGCCTTGGCCAGCACAAACATCACCTGGAACAGCGGGTTCCGACCCGGCTCCCGCGTCGGATGCATCTGATCCACCAACTGCTCAAACGGCAGATCCTGATGCGCATACGCCCCAAGGCATACCCGTTCCACGCGGTCCAGCACCTGACGGAACGTCGGATTGCCCGATACGTCACATCGCAAGGCCAGCGTGTTCACGAACAATCCCACCAGCGGCTCCAGCTCCTTGCGCGTCCGGTTGGCGATCGGTGAGCCGACGACAATGTCCTCCTGACCTGTCACCCGGTGTAACAGAACCTCAAACCCCGCCAGCAGCGTCATGAACAGCGTCTTGCCTTCATCCCGGCTGAACTCATTGATCTTCCGAGTCAATGCCGCATTGAGGGCCAACGACTCTCGCTGGCCTTGATAGGTCGCAACCGCCGGATGCGGGTAGTCCGTCGGCATGTCCAGCAGCGCACGCGGAGGCTTGAGTTGCCCCTGCCAATATGAAAGCTGCGTCTGCCGGGTCTGGCCTGTGAACCACTGCCGCTGCCAGACCGCATAGTCGCTGTACCGGATGGTCAGAGGCTCCAGACACGCCTCTTCCCCGCGAACCCTCGCCCCGTACGCCCTGGACAGCTCGTCAAACAACACCTCCATCGACCAGCCGTCCGAGACGATGTGGTGCATCGTCAGCACCAAGGCGTGCTCCTGTGCCCCCATGCGGAACAACTTCGCACGCAAGACAGGACCCCTGCGAAGGTCAAAGGGAATGCTCGCCTCCTGCTTGATTGCAGGGTGGTCGGCCAGGCCCTCAGGCCTGTCCAGCGCCGCCCCATCGAGCACCTCAACACTCAGAGGCCTGTGCACGTGGGCCTGCACAAGCTGCACAGGACCTGACGCCTGTGTCTCGAAGGTTGTACGCAGTGAGCTGTGACGACCGATCAGGTCATCGAGCGCTTCCTCCAGACGCCCAACCTCAAGCCGCCCTCGCAGCCGAAGGACATAGCTGATGTTGTAGAGGGCACTCTGCGGCTCCAGTTCATAGAGGAACCACATCCGCTGCTGCGCGTAGGAGAGCGGCCAAGGGCCCGGGCCGCCGGTTGTCGCAACCAGATCCGGCGCACCGGACGTCTGGCCCTGTGGCAGGCGTTCGATGACCTGGGCCAGTCTCGCTGCCGTGGGATGCTCAAACAGGCTCTGAATCTGGAGATCCGTCCTCAGTCGATCATGAATCCGGTACACCGCCTTGGTCGCCAGGAGGGAGTGACCGCCCAGCTCGAAGAAGTCGTCGTGAATCCCGACCTTCTCTACTCCCAGCACCTCACAGAAGACCCCGCACAGGGCCTCCTGTACAGGCGTCTGCGGCGCTTCATACCCGGGCCTCCCCTCGCCTGCCTCCCAGCACGGGGCGGGCAACGCACGACGGTCCACCTTCCCACTCACCGTCAGGGGCAGCGATTCCATCACCACCACCGCTGACGGTACCATGTACTCCGGTAGCCGTTGTCCCAGATACTCTCGCAGCTCGCCGGTGCTACACCCCGTGCCAGACCGCGCCACTACGTAACCCACCAAGCGCTTCTCGCCCGGACGGTCCTCTCGTGCCACCACCACACACTGCCCCACCGACTCATGGCCCGACAGCACCGTCTCGATCTCTCCCATCTCTATCCGAAAACCACGGATCTTCACCTGGTGGTCCATCCGGCCCAGAAACTCAATATTCCCCTCCGGCAGATACCGGCACAGATCCCCTGTCTTGTACAGCCGCGTCTTGCCCGTCGGGTCGAATGGATTGATCACAAACCGCTCCGACGTCAGCTCTGGACGCCTCCAGTAACCCCTCGCCAGTCCCGCTCCTCCTATGTACAACTCGCCCGCCACGCCCACGGGGACCACACGCATCCGATCGTCCAGGATGTACACCTGCGTATGACCCATCGGACGGCCGATCGGGATCGACCTCGCTCGCTCATCCACGTGACGCGGGACCCGATAGCTGCACGCGAACGTCGTGCTCTCCGTCGGACCATACCCATTGATCAACTGCGTCTGTGGCAACTGCTCCAATGCTCGACGCACGTGCGGTACCGACAACGCCTCACCGCCCGTCAACAACTGCCGAACCCCCTTCAGGATCTGCGGTCGCTCTTCGATCACCATGTTGAACAGCGACGCCGTCAGCCACAGGCAGTCTATCCGGTACGTCGCCAACACCTCTCCAAGCTTCTCCAGCTCCAGGACCTCGTCCGGGTACAGGACGCACCGATGCCCATGCAGCAGCGACCCCCAGATTTCGAACGTCGACGCGTCAAAGCTCACCGGCGCCAACTGCAGGAAGCTCTGCTTGCCTCCAAGATCCACGTAGTCCACCCCGCTCACCAGCCGCACGATCCCTCGATGCGGGATCTCCACCCCCTTCGGACGGCCCGTCGAGCCCGACGTGTACATCACATACGCTCGGTCCTCTGCGCCAACGGCACCAGGGCCACTGTCCATAGGCTCCTGCCCGATCCGCTCCCGCTCTCCATCCAGGCTGATCACCCGACGCACCTTCCCCGCCACCGCACTCGACAGCGCCTGTCGCGTCACCACCACCTGAAGACCCGTATCCTCCAGCATCCACGAAAGACGATGGCCGGGATCTCCGCAATCCAGCGGTACGTACGATCCCCCTGCCTTCAGGATTGCCAGCAGCGTCACGATCAGATCTGGGCTTCGCTCCAGATACACCCCCACCAGACCGTCTGGGGCCAGGCCCTCCTTCCGCAGATAGTGCGCCAACTGATTCGCCCGCTGCTGCAACTGACGATACGTCAGGACGTCTTCCTGATAGACGATCGCCTCCGCCTCAGGAGTCCGGCTCGCCTGCTCATCGAACAGCTCGTGAACGCACCGATCCGACGGATACGACCCCTCCCTCCCGTTCCACTGCTCCACGATCTCCTGTCGCTCAGCGTCACTCAACAGCACCACGTCACTGATCGCCGTCCGCGGCTCTCGAACCATCCACTCCAGAACTCGCTCATACCGCTCCAACAGCCGGCTCACGCTCTCCGCGGAGAACAGGTCGCTGCGGTACTCCGCAATCGCCACCAGCTCCTCCGCCCGCTCTTCCATGAACAGCGTCAGGTCAAACTTCGCCGTGTCCGTCGGCACCGTCTCGCACTCCACCTCCAGTTCCGGAAGGTGCATCTTCGGACCATGCGCCTTCGCCAACACGAAAACCACCTCGAACAGCGGATTGCGCCCAGGCTCTCGCATCGGATGAAGCTGATCCACCAACTGCTCGAACGGCAGGTCTTGGTGCGCGTAGGCCTCCAGACACACCTGCTCGATTCGCGTCAATACCTCCTCGAACGTCGGATTGCCAGACAGGTCGCACCGCAATGCCAGCGTGTTCACGAAGAACCCGATCAGCGGCTCCAGCTCCTGACGCGTACGGTTCGCTATCGGGGAGCCCACAATGATGTCCTCCTGACCCGTCATCCGGTGCAGCAGAACCTCAAATCCCCCCAACAGCGTCATGAACAGCGTCTTGCCTTCATTGCGGCTCAGTCGCTTGATCGACTCGCTCAACACCTTGCCCAGCCTGCGGCTCTCGCAACGGCCGTTGAACGAAGGCGTGCTCGACCGCACGCGGTCCGCAGGAAGCTCCAGCACGGGAAGCTCTCCCTTCAACTGCCCTCGCCAGTACTCCTGCAGATCCTTCAGCACAGGGCCCTCAAGCCACTCTCGCTGCCACACCGCATAGTCCACGTACCGCACCGCCAGCGGCTCCAGCTCCGGCTGCCGGCCCTCGACCCTCGCAGAATACGCCCTCGACAGCTCCCCAAACAGCACGTCCATTGACCAGCCATCGGACACGATATGGTGCATCGTCAACACCAGAACGTGCTCCTGCTCCGACACGCGGAACAGCTTCATCCGGATCAGCGGACCCTGGCGAAGGTCAAACGGAATACACGCCTCACGCTTGATCGCAGGATGCTCGCCCACCCAGCCCGGACCCTCGCCCAAAGGCCCTTCCAGCGACTCCACCTCAAGCCGCCTTGCCACGTGAGGGTGGACGATCTGGACCGGCTCTCCTTCACGCACGTCAAAGGTCGTGCGGAGCGCGTCATGCCTGCTCAGCAGGTCATTGACGCTCTCTTCCAGGGCCTGCAGGCGCAGCGGCCCCCGCAGGGTCAGCGCAAATGGAAGGTTGTAGAGCGGCTTGACTGACTCGATCTCGTAGAGGAACCACATCCGCTGCTGGGCAAAAGACGTGGACTGCGGTCCGTCACCCGGAATCCTCGCGATCACCTCTCCGCCGTGGCAGACCTCTTCCTCGCGCGACTTCCGCTCGACGACCTCTGACAGCTTCACAGCCGTGGGATTCTCAAAGAGGCTCTGAACGGAGAGGTCCACCCCGAGCTGAGCCTGGAGCCGGTAGACCGCCTTGGTCGCCAACAGCGAGTGACCGCCGAGCTCGAAGAAGTTGTCGTGGATCCCCACCTTCTCTACACCCAGCACCTCCCCGAAGATCCCACACAACGCCTCCTGAACCGGCGTCTCCGGCGAGGCATACGGCGCCCTGCCCTCTCCCTGATCCCACGACGGCGCAGGCAACGCTCGGCGATCCACCTTCCCGCTCACCGTCAGCGGCAGCGAGTCCATCACCACGATCGCCGACGGAACCATGTACTCCGGAAGACACTGGCTGAGGTACTCCCGAAGCTCGCTGCCACTGGCCCCCTGACCAGGACGCATCACCACGTACCCCACCAACCGCTTCTCGCCAGGACGGTCCTGACGGGCGATCACCACCGCCTGACCCACGGACCCGTGGCCCGACAGGACGGCCTCGATCTCTCCCAGCTCGATCCGGACGCCCCGGATCTTGACCTGGTCATCCTCACGGCCCAGGAACTCGATGCTCCCCTCCGACAGGTACCGGCACAGGTCCCCCGTCTTGTACAGCCGCGTCTTGCCCGTCGGGTCGAACGGATTGACCACAAACCGCTCCGCCGTCAGCTCGGGGCTGCGCAGATAGCCGCGGGCCAACTGGACGCCGCCGATGTGGAGCTCACCGGGCACACCGACCGGGACGGGACTGCTCTGGCCGTCCAGGATGTACAGTTGGGTGTTCGCAATGGGCCGGCCGATCGGCACGACGGGCCTTTCCAGGGACTGACGGCAATCCCACCAACTGACGTCGATCGCGGCCTCTGTGGGGCCATACAGATTGTGGAGTTCAACAGAAGGTAGAAGGTCGAAGAACTCCTTGCGCAGGGGATGTCCCAGGGCCTCTCCGGAGCACAGGACCCGCCTCAGGCCCCGGCAGGACGAGGCCTCGGGGTGCTGCAGGAACACCTCCAGCATGGAGGGAACGAAGTGAAGGGTCGTGATCTGCGCGCGGCCGATCAGGTCAATCAGGTAGCCGGGGTCCTTGTGGCCGCCGGGCTTCGCAAAGACCAGCGGGACGCCCACCATCATCGGCCAGAAGAACTCCCAGACGGACACGTCAAACGTGTAGGGCGTCTTCTGCAGAACGCGATCGTCCGGGCCCAGCGGGAAGGTCTCTTGCATCCACCACAGGCGGTTCAGCAGGGCGCCATGCTCGATCATCACCCCTTTGGGGACACCGGTGGAGCCGGACGTGAAGATGACGTACGCGAGGTGGCCCAACTGGGCCACCTTGCCCACGTTCGCCGACGGGAAGGTTGCCAGCAAGGCCTGCTCCCGGTCGACGCAAAACACCTCCGCGGAGCACCCGGCCAACTTGGGGACCAGGGACTCCTGGGTCAAGACCACGCGAGAGGCCGCCTTCTGGAGGATCAGGGACAATCGATCCTGGGGAAAGTCCGGATCCAGGGGAACATAGGCGCCCCCCGCCTTCAGAATCGCCAGCAGCGCAATCTCCATCTCCAGGGACCGGAGCATGCAAACGCCGACGATCGCATCAGGCCCCACGCCTTGGCGACGCAGGAAGTGGGCGAGCTGATTGGCCCGTTCATTCAGTTGGCGGAAGGTCAGGCCCTGGTGCTCGAAGAGGACGGCCAAGGCGTCGGGCGTCCGTTCGGCCTGCTGCTCAAAGAGCTCGTGGACCAGGAGGTCGAGCGGATACTCGCGCTGCGTGCGATTCACCGACAGGACGAAATCGTCCAGTCCCACCGTCGTGGCCGTGGCCTCTTCCGTGGCCTGCCCCTGAGGGAGTCCGACGGCCCCTACTCCAGGATTCGGTTTTACTTGGTATGCCTCGTCCATGCTCAAAGACTCCTCTGGATGAACGGATCAGGGCTCCCGTCGGGCTTCCTGTTCGGAGACCCCAATAACCTGGATGGGTCGAGCCGGGACGCCCCCGACCAGCATCCGGTCGCCGACATCGCGGTTCACGACCGCTCCGCCCGCCACCACCGAGTCCTTTCCGATCGTGACGCCCATGACAATCACCGCGCCGGCCTTGATCCCGGAGCCCTTTCCGATCAGGACATCCCTCCGTCCACACGTATGCGCGAGGTGCTGCTCGAGGAAGGGATTGTGATTGTACCGGTTGTGGGTCATGACGACCGTCCCGGGTCCGATACTGACACCGTCTTCAAGCGTGATCCGCGCGGCGAGGTCCAGGTAGGTGTTGCCGTGGACGACGCAGTTGTCCCCAATCGTCAGGTTCCCGTAGCCCGCCTCGACATTGTGCAGAGTCACGGGGGGATAGATATTCACGTTCTGCCCCACTCGAGCCCCAAATGCCCGCAGCATGGCCCTGTTGATGTCCCTGCTGTAGGTAAGGACGTGGGGCGGGCCCACGAGCCTGTGGGCCAAGACCAGGAGCCTCTTGAGGGTGCCCAGTATCAACCTCGTTGACCACATCTTTGTCGCCATGACCGAGTATCCGCTGCAGACGCCGCCGGTGACCGTGCTCCCCTGTAGCCCGCAGGCCATGATATCCTCGGGTGCCACAGGGTGCAATCAATCTAGTCGGCACTCTTGGGCTGTCTCTCACTGGGAATCTTCGTACAGATTCCGCTGTTCCTTGAGGTATCATCCCCGGTACTCTGGGAGGGATCGCGCCCCCCAGCGACCGTTGCCCTCACGCCTAATCCGCCCACGGCCTTGAGCTATGCAGGCAACTGCTAATGCTGCCATAAGACAAGATGATGATTGTCAGTGATATGGTCAAGTTGCGCTTGCACGCATTACGTCAATTTGGTACAAGTAGGGATGGTTGGCAGGGTAGATTCTCGGACCTAGCTGCGCGACTCAATTTGAAGGGCAGGACATCGCAACACCTGCTGGTGCAGCTTGGTCGGGCTTGAGCCAACGTAGGAGGTGGTGTGACAAGGGCAACCTGGTCTACGGCGAAGGGGAAGGGGATTGGATAGCTCACATCGGACAAATCCTGTAGACCCAATCCATCTCGAAGGCATGTCGCCATTGTTCTGAAGGAAGGAGGTGGGCAGCCATAGCAGGGATCATGGAAACAGGAGAGTCTTTGTTCAATCAGTGTTCTGGTGTGGCGCGTGGCCACAAGGTACAAAAACGTCATCTGTTGAGAAGGAGGACTAGTATGTTGAAGCAGCGTGTTTTGTGGGCCAGTGTAGCCCTGATGCTCGGCCTTGCCTGGTCGAGCCAAGCCAACATCGTGATTGGCGATTTTGAGACCGATCTGAGCCTGTGGGGCCAGACGTGGGAGAACAACATCACGTTGGCGGTCAGCCCCACGGCAGCCACCAGCGGCACCCAGAGCCTGGCCGTGAAGCTGAACACGGGGGGCTACTGGGCCCTGCAGTGGAACGCCCTGACGACCCCGAAGCTGGTGGCCGGCACGAAGCTGCAGTTCGACCTGACCATGATCCAGTCCGAGTGGACGGGCAACAACTGGACCAAGGTCGCAGACAAGATCGCCCTCAACAGCAACGGCAAGAGCGGCTGGAAGGAATACTTCCCGAAGGCCGTGGACAAGGCGACGGGCGCGGATGCCGCCGGCGACTGGGGTCCGTGGAATCCCGATGTCACCAAGACCTTCTCGGTGGACATCTCTGATTACGATGCTACGGGAGCCACCTGGTTCCAGATCAACATCGCCCTGCAGCAGAATCCTGCCACGGGCAACGGCAACTTCTACTTCGACAACTTCCAGTTGGTCGGCATCGATGGCGCCAAGGTCGTGTGGGTTGCCTTCTCGGGCTCTGACGCGACTCCCTCAGCGGGCGCTGCTGGCGCAGGCTTCACGGTTGCCCCGGACAAGGCCTACACCGATCTGCTCACCAAGGCCGGCTACAGGGTGTCCCGCTATGTCCAGAGCGGAACGCCGGACCCGAACATCGTGAATGCCGCCGACCTCGTGATCGTCAGCCGTTCCTGCGCGAGTGGCAGCTTCCAGAACGCTGCGGCCACCACCTGGAACACCACCGTCACTTCTCCCGTGATCATGATGAGCGGCTATGCAGCTCGAAAGAGCCGCCTCGGATTCACCACCGGCGAGACGATCCCGGACACCACGGGTGACATCAAGCTGACGGCGACTGACCCGAATCACCCCCTCTTTGGAGGAATCCCGATGACCAACGGCGACATGAATAACGTGTTTGCCGGCATCGTGACCTATCCTGACGGCAAGACCATCGCCCGCGGTATCTCGATCAACACCGATCCGATCACCGCTGAGGGCACGGTCCTGGCCACGGTCTCGGCTGCCTCTGCAGCCACGGGTCCTGCGGCTGCCATGGTGATCGGAGAGTGGAAGAAGGGCGCGAAGCTGGTCCACGGCACCGTGACGGACGTCCTGGCGGGTCGCCGCATGCTGTTCACCAGCGGCTCTCGTGAGGCCAACGGCGTCAACTCCGAGACTGCAGGCCAGTATGACCTGGCCGCGGACGGCACCAAGCTGTTCCTCAATGCAGTGGCCTATATGCTGACTCCTCCGGCTGCACCGGTTGCCGTGCCTCTCGTGAATGCCAGCTTCGAGGAACCCAACACCGTCAAGATCAAGGGTTGGAACGGTGAAGGCGTTGGCGGCACTCCTGCCGTTGACGTCCCCGGCTGGGCCAGCGAGGGTGTCGTGGCCGATTCCGGTATTGAGACCGGTTACAGCGCCACTGACGGCAAGTGGACCGCCTTCGTGAAGGACAAGGATCCCATGGTCTTCCAGGTCACCGACTATGCCATCAAGGCAGGCGACACCTTCGCCCTGAAGGTCGATGCCAGGAGCACCTGGCAGGCCACCAAGATGACGGCGATCCTGTTCTACGACGAGACGGGCATGCAGATCCCGCTGGCGTCCCAGGACTTCGCCCTGACCGATGCCATGACGACGTTCACGATGACGTTCACCGTCGCGGGACCGGACGGCATCGGCAACAAGGTTGGCATCGCGTTCGCGAACTCGACCGGACGGGCTGATGCGTCCGCCTGGATGGGCATGGACAACGTTGGTCTGACCGTGCTGGCCAAGTAGTTCTTCTGCAACGCGAGGTTGTGTGGATTTGAACGGGGCCCGTGCCATGTGGCGCGGGCCCCGCTGTTTTGGGCTTAGCCTTGTGAGAAATGCAGGCTAGTACTTGGAGACGGTCGCCTGCGGCATCTTGCCGGTGACCAGGAACACGATCCGCTCGCAGATGTTGGTGACCCGGTCCGCGCTCCGCTCGATGTTGTGGGAGGCCCACGTCAGGTAGGTGGCCCGGGTGATGGTCTTGGGGTTCTCCAGCATGTAGCTCAAGAGCACCCGGTAGACCTGGTTGTGGAGGGCATCTACCTCGTCATCCTCGAGGCAGATCGCCTCTGCCGCCTTGGCGTCCCTGGCCACAAACGCCTCCAGGCTTCTCTTGAGCATGTCCGTGGCTTTGCGGGCCATCTGGGGGATGTCGACCAAGGGTGCGATCAGCGGCTCCCTGCCATTGAGCAGGACGATCCGGGCGATGCCTTCGGCGTAGTCGCCGATACGCTCCAGCTCAGTGATGATGTTCAGTATGGCAATGATCTCCCGCAGGTCCGTGGCCACAGGCTGCTGCGTGGCCATGAGGGTGATGCAGTGCTCCTCGATCTCCCATCGCTTGCTGTTGATCTCCCTGTCGCCGTCGATGACCCGTTGCGCCTCGTCCAGGTCCTGGCTCGTCAGGGCGGCCATGGACCGGTTGATCGCGGCAATGACGCTCTGGCCCATGCCAATCACTTCGTGCTCCAACTCCCGGATGTGCTCGCTGAAACTCTTCCGAATCATAGTGTTACTCCAACTCAGCCAAAGTGGCCACTGATGTAGTTCTCGGTCAGTTCTTCCTGGGGATGGGTAAAGACTGCGGAAGTCTGGCCGAACTCCACGAGTCTACCCAGATACATGAAGCCGGTATAGTCCGAGACGCGGGCTGCCTGCTGCATGTTGTGCGTGACGATCACGAGCGTGTAGTCCCGCTTCAGTACACGCAAGAGGTCCTCGATCCTCAGGGTGGCGATGGGATCCAGGGCCGAGCAGGGCTCATCCAGGAGCACGACGTCGGGCCTGAGGATCAGGACTCGGGCAATGCAGAGCCGCTGCTGCTGTTCAAGGCTCAGGGATCGGGCGTTGCTGCGGAGGCGGTCCTTGAGGTCGTCCCACAGACCCACCTGCTCAAGGCCCCATTGGATGGTCTGGAGGATCTCGGCCTTCCGACTCAAGAGCCGGTGAATCCGCAGACCGAATCGGAGGTTGTGGTAGATCGACAGGTCGAAGACATTGGGGCGCTGGAACACCATGCCGACCTTCTTGCGGAGGCTGATCAGGTCGGTCTGGCTGGACAGGATATCCCGGCCATCGATCCGTATCTGGCCCTCGACGCGACAGTTCTCGACCAGGTCGTTCATCCGGTTGAAGCATCGCAGTAGGGTGCTCTTGCCACATCCGGAGGGGCCGATCATGGCCGTGATGGCGCGATCGGGTACGGTCATGCGCACGTCGTTCAGGGCCTGGAAGTCCCCGTAGAAGAGATTCAGGCCTTCTGTCTCGATCTTGGGCGATGCACTGCTCATCTTATCCAAACCGGCCCGTGATGTAGTCGTTGGTGCGCTGGTCCCTCGGGTTGGTGAACAGCGCCGCCGTTTCGTTGACCTCCACCACCTCGCCCATCAGGAAGAACGCGCACCGGTCGCTGACCCGGGCCGCCTGCTTGGTGTTGTTGGTCACCAGGATCTGGGTATAGCGCTTCTTGAGCTGCCCCATGGTGTCCTCGACCTTCGCGGTGGAGATGGGATCCAGCCCGGAGCACGGCTCGTCATAGAGGATCACCTCCGGCTCCACCGCAAGGGTCCTCGCCAGGCAGAGCCGCTGCTGCTGGCCGCCGGACAACCGCATGGCGGGCGAATGCAGACGGTCCTTGACCTCTTCCCACAGGTGGGCCTTCTTGAGCGAGGTCTCCACCGCCTGCTCCAAGACAGCCCTGTCCCGGGTACCATGGACCTTGGGGCCGTAGGCGATGTTGTCGAATATGCTGATCGGCAGGACCTGCGGCAGGGCGAAGATGATCCCCACCTTGCGACGCAGCACGTTGTCTTCCGTGCGGCTGATGTCCTCGCCGGAAAGCTGGATCAAGCCGGTCTGACGATAGGAGATGTTCAGGCAGTTGAGCCGGTTGAGCGCACGCAGAAAGGTCGTCTTGCCGCTGTTGGCAGGGCCGATGATCCCAAAGATCTCGTGGGGCCTTATCTCCAGCTCCGCATCCTTGAGGACCTGGTTGGACCCATACCAGCAGCTCAGCTTTGTAGTCTGTACGGCCGCGGCGCCTACCATTGCTTTCTCTTCCTGAAGTGCGCACGAAGCACGACGCTGATCAGATTCATGAGGAACACCAACGCAATTAACACAAATCCCGTGGCGAAGCTGATGGATATGGGCATGTTCGGCACCTGGGTGGAGATCACATAGAGGTGATACGGCAGGGCCATGACCTGGTCGAAGACCGAATGGGGCAAGCGAGGCAGGTAGAAGGCCGCCACGGTGAACAGGATGGGCGCGGTCTCTCCTGCCGCACGGCTGAGGCTCAGGACGGTGCCGGTCAATATCCCCGGTATGGCATAGGGCAGCACGCAGTGGCGCACGGTCTGCCAGCGGGTGGCGCCCAACGACAGGCTGATCTCCCGGTAGGTGGCAGGCACCGCCTCCAGGGCCTCCTTGGTGGCGGTGATGATAACGGGGAGACTCATGATCGCCAGGGTCATCGACCCTGCCAGAATCGAGGTGCCCAGACGGAGGAAGACCACGAAGAGGGTGAATCCAAACAGGCCGTAAACGATGGATGGGATGCCCGATAGATTCACGACAGACAGCTTGATCAGCCGGGTAAAGAGGTTGTCCTTCGCGTACTCGACCAGATAGATCGCGGACAGCACGCCCACGGGCAAGGACAGCACCATGGTTCCCACGACGAGCAGGACCGTCCCCACTATGGCGGGGAAGATCCCACCTTCTCGCATGCCGCTACGCGGGGCCTGGGTCACGAACTGCCAGGTAACCGCCTGGATTCCATTGACCACGACGTAACCCAAGGTCAAGAGATGGGTACCACCACCGGAGTGTCACCCCGCCCAGCACCCCGAAGGCCACCGTCTGCCGTAGCTTGGCACGGTTCATCTCCGGGCCCTCCGCAGACAGGTATCAGCGACCAGGTTGATGATGAAAGTAATGACGAAGAGAACCAGGCCCACTGCAAAGAGGGCAAAGTAGTGTTCTGAGCCGCCCACGGTCTCTCCCATCTCGCCTGCGATCGTGGCCGTCAGGGTGCGGAGGGGCTGGAGTATCGAGTGCGGCACGACGGGCGCATTGCCCGTGACCATCATGGCCACCATGGTCTCGCCTATGACCCTGCCGATCCCGAGCATGACCGCTGCGATGATTCCGGACGAGGCCGCACGGCAGGACGATCCTCCAGAGGGTCTGCCACCGGGTTGCCCCCAAGCCAAGGCCGCCTCCCTGTAGGTCCTCGGCACGCTGACCAAGGCGTCCTCTGAGATGCTGATGATCGTTGGCAGGGCCATGAAGGCCAGCAGCAGACTGCCTGTCAAGCCGCACATCCCCGTAGTCCAGATGCAGGGTCGTTCCGCAGGAATGGCCCCAGCCACACAATCCCGATGAATCCCAGGACCACGCTGGGGATCGAGGCCAGGACCTCCACCAGGGACTTGAGGATGTTCTTGATGGACGGCGGGGCGACTTCTGCGATGAACATCGCCGTAGCCACCCCCACCGGCACGCAGAGAACGATCGCTCCGACCGTGACGTAGAGAGAACCCAGCATGAGCGGCACTATTCCGAATCTGGGCGGGTCGGAAATGGGCAGCCAGTTGCTCCCGAACAGGAACTTGCCCAGCGGGTAGTCGCGGAACAACGACAGGGCGTCCTTCAGCAGGAAGAGGAAGACCAGGAATACGAAGACGATGACAACGAAGCCGCTCAGCCTGATGCCCGACTCGATCAACAGTTCATTGGCCCGTCTGCGCACCTGTGACTCCTGCTGGAACGAATCCGGTGTGTACGAAAACGCTGCTGCCCGCTGGGGCTCATGGTGAAATCAATGAAGAGCTTGGCTGTCCCTTGCGGCTCGCCGTTGGTATAGAAATAGAGGCCCCTGGACAGCGGATAGTCCTTGGACAGGACCTTGTCGACGGTGGGGGAGAAGAAATGGCCGGGCTCCTTGGCGACCCGGATGGACCGCGTCCGGTCGCCCGCGTATCCCATACCCAGGTATCCGATGGCCGCCTCGTTCGTCACCACCTCTTCCACGATGGACTGGGAACTCGACAGCAGAAGGGTGCCGGCCGAGAACTCCTCATGCAGGTCCTTCCTGCCGAGGTTCACGACCTCTTCCTTGAAGTAGAGGTGGGTCCCAGAGCTGACCTCCCTGGAGAGGGTCACAATGGCCATGTCCTTGCCCCCGAACTCCGTCCAGCTGCGTGGCCTTTCCAGTGAAGATCCGGTGCAGATCCTCGATCGTCAACTGCTCCACAGGGTTGGCCTGGTTGACGATCACAGCCACCCCATCGTAAGCGACCGTGAACTCCTTGGGGAATACCCCGTGCTTCTGGGCGATCTCGATCTCCTTGGGTTTCATCTCCCGTGACGCTGTGGCGACATCGCAGGTCTCGTTGATCAGCGAGGCGATCCCTACGCCGCTTCCCCCGCCCGTGACCGCCACAAACACGTAGGGATAGCGCTTCATAAACTCCTCGGTGACCTCCTGGACCGCGTTGACCAGGGTGTCTGAACCCTTGACCTGGACAAAGCCCTGGGGTTCGTTGGGGTCGATGTCCCTGCTGCAGCCGCTGAGAAGCAGGGCGCCAAAGACCACCGCCCCGAGTCCGCGCCTGGCTCGGCTGTGACCGCGATTCATAGCCATGGGCCGCATCGCCTTCAACGTCGATTCCCTGTGTGACCTTATAGCTTACCGGAAGTACCTGGATAGTGATAGCGTTGATTTGTTAGTATTCGATTAGGAGGAGGTTAGGAATGGATTAGCCCTGAGAAATGAAGTCAAGAAGGAGGCCGCCCCCGAGTCACGCGAGGGCCGGCCGCGGACACCTGCTGTGCGATTCGATTCAGCGGGCTAGATGTCGAGGTACTGGACCTCCAGGGCATGTTCGCGGATGAAGTCGCGTCGTTGCTCCACGTCATCACCCATGAGGATCGTGAACAGGCGGTCCGCCTCACCCGCATCGTCCAGCCGAACCCTCAGCAGGGTCCGCGTGGCAGGATTCATGGTGGTCTCCCAGAGTTGCTCCGCGTTCATCTCGCCGAGACCTTTGAACCGTTTGATTTCCACGCCCCTGCCGCCCATCTGGCGGACCGCAGGAGAGATGTCGCCCAGTGAAGCCAGGTCATGCTTCTCCTCGCCGCTGACCAACTGAAACCGGGTGGGCAAGACCTCACCGCTGACGGTCCGCTGTTCTTTGAGCAGGAAGTCGGACAGGTCGAGCTGGAAGTCACGACGCAGGACCTCGTTGATCTGGTTGATGCGGCCCACCTCATGGAGCTCCTCGGCCATCACGGCCTGCCCCACCTCCTCCGCAGCAGGCTTGGCCTCGCCGCCCCTCTGCTCGCCCAGCTCGTCCAGACGCCTCTCATAGGTGGGCGAATCATGGTAGACTTCCTCCCGGCCTTCCACCCGAACGATGTACGGAGGCAGGGCCTTGCCGTCGTAGTACTTCTCTACGAACTCCAGGAAGTGGATGCCTCGCCTGGTCAAGACGCCGACGATCCGTTCTATGTCCGAAAGGTGCTTGACTCAAGGCCTCCAGGTCTTTGCCTGCAATCGCACGGCCCTCTGCCTTCGCCGCCGCGTCCGCAGGCCTCGCACCCTCTGCGGCCGGTCGGACAGCAGACGGCCGGACAGCAGACGGCCGGACCACCAGAGAAGTCGCCCTTCAGACCCCAGGCCGTCATCCGCTTCTTCATCTCCGCCTCGGTCAGAACATACTCGGACGACCTCTGACCCTTGGCCCGCACTTCATACAGAGGGGGCTGGGCGACGTAGATCTTCTGGCGCTCAAACATCTGCGGCATCTGCCTGAAGAAGAACGTCAGCAGCAGGGTCCGTATGTGGGCCCCGTCGACGTCCGCATCGGTCATGAGGATGATCTTCCCGTATCGGCACTTGTCTATGTCGAACTCGTCGACGCCGATGCCAGTCCCCAAAGCACTGATCATGGTTCGGATCTCGTCGTGCGCCAGCATCTTCTCCAGGCGTGCCTTCTCGACGTTCAGGATCTTGCCCTTGAGCGGCAGGATCGCCTGGATCTCCCTGTCGCGGCCTGCCTTGGCCGAACCACCGGCCGAATCGCCCTCCACGATGAAGACCTCGGTCGAGGCCTTCTCGCGGCTGGCACAATCCCAGAGCTTGCCAGGCAGATTCGCGCTGCTCAGGGCCCCCTTGCGCCGGGTCAGCTCCCGGGCCTTGCGGGCCGCCTCCCGGGCCGCTGCGGCCTGGATCGCCTTGTTGAGTATCCGCTTGGATTCGGCGGGGTGCTCTTCCAGGTAATGGCCCAACTGCTCGTTGACCACGGTCTCCACGAAGCTACCCACCTCCGGATTGGTCAGCCGGACCTTGGTCTGCGCCTCGAAGTGAGGGTCCGGCAGCCGGACTGCGACCACTGCAGTCAGGCCCTCGCGCAGGTCCTCGCCTGTGGTCCCTTGCCCTTCCTTGAGCAGGTTGTTGCTCTTGGCATAGAAATTCATGGTGCGGGTCAGCGCCGTGCGAAAACCGGAGAGGTGCGTACCGCCGTCGATGTTCAGGATGTTGTTGGCGAAGACCAGGACGTTCTCGGTATAGCCATCATTGTACTGCATGGCCACCTCGCAACTGATCTTGGACTCCGGATCACTCTTGGCCAGGGTGATCACGTCACTGTGCAGGAGGGTCTTGCCCTCATTCAGGTGGCGGATGAAGGCCTTCAGGCCGTCATCGAACTTGAAGACGTCCTTCTTCTTAACCCGGTCGTCCTGAAAGGTGATCTGGAGGCCGGGGTTCAGGTAGGCGAGCTCCCGGATGCGTTTGGCCAGGGTATCGTATTGGAACTCAATATCCCCGAAGATCTCCTCGTCGGGCTTGAAGGTCACCTTGGTCCCCCGCTTGGGGGTGGTCCCGATCTCCTTGACAGCGCCGGTGGGTTTTCCCCGGTTGCATTCGAAGTGGTGATGCTTTCCGTCGCGGTGAACCTCCACCTCCAGCCACTCGCTCAGGGCGTTCACCACGCTGACGCCCACGCCGTGCAGTCCACCGGAGACCTTGTAGCTGTCTTGATCGAACTTGCCTCCTGCGTGGAGGGTGCAGAGCACGACTTCCAGGGCCGATACCTTGGCCTCCTTGTGGACATCCACGGGGATTCCGCGGCCGTTGTCTTCCACTGAACAGGTTGCGTCTGCCTGGATACGCACCAGAATGGCATCACAGGCGCCGGCCATGGCTTCGTCAATGGAGTTGTCGAGGACTTCATAGACCAGGTGGTGCAGTCCGTTGATTCCTCGGTCGCCGATGTACATCTCCGGGCGCTTACGAACGGCTTCCAGCCCTCCCAGGATCTTGATGCTACTGGCGTCATATCGTTGTTGATCCGCCATAGGTCCCTCAACCATACTTCATTCCTTTGGACGCGGCCTCAGGCCAACGTCACCTTGATCGTCCTCAAACCAAGCCTGGGGCAACGCTGCCGGATCTGTTTGACCAGATCCTGGCTGCACGTCCGAACCTCATAGGCATATACGGGGGAATCAACGGTTACGTGCAACTGACCCCGCTCCAGTTTACGCACTCGGCAATGTCCGGCCACATGTGGGGGGATTAGTTCGGCCCATGCCTGCTCGACCTGGCCGGTCTCGTCTTGAACCACCTTCATGGGCTCCATCACCCTTGCGAGGATGTCGCCCAAGCGGCTGGGTGGCTGACTCCGCTGCTTCGGCGCCGATCGCCGACCGGTCTCCACGGCAGCCAAGAACCCGGAAAATCCGTCCACGGTCTTCTGCTCCTGCCCAGCTTCCATTCCCTTAGGCCAAGTTGATGGGCATGATGACGTACAGGAAATCCGGCGTCCCCTTGATCAATCCAGGCCTGTCGGGTTGCCCCAGTTCAAGGTCGAACTCCTGCGATTGGATGACCTTGAGGGCGTCTGTCATAAACTGCGGATTGAAGCCTACCGTGATGGGCTCTCCACCATATTGGACCGGCATGGTGATCTCAGCAGCGCCCGTTTCGGGCCCCCTTCCGGAAAACAGGATACTGTCCTTGGTGATGATCAGCTTGATCCCCTTGGATTCCTCGCTGGCGAGCAGGGAGGCCCGACGCACTGCGCTGATGACCATCTCCGTTGGCAGCTTGAGCTTCTTGTCATAGTCTCCAGGGATGATCTCTTCGTACTTGGGGAAACTGCCTTCCACCAGGTTCGAACTGATCATCACGTGCGAGCCGCGGAGGATGAACTGATTGCCCACCACCTTGGTCGATACGACCTCCTTGTCATCCAGGCCTATCCTCTCCAGGAGGCCCATCGTCTTGGCTGGCACGATGATCCTCTGGCCGGCAACCTCCGGGCTGGGAGCCACAGAGAGATTGACGCGGCTCTTGGCCAGGCGCCGGCCATCCGTCGCCACCAGGGACAGCTTCTTGCCCTTGATCTCCCACAAGACCCCGTTGATGGCATAGCGGCTGCTTTCTTTGGCCGCCGCAAAGAGCACCTGCTTGGTGGCTATTTGGAGGTCCTGGAGGTACATCTCGAGGTCTCCAGGACCATCGAGGCTGACTCCATTGGGATATTGCTGAGGATCCTGGCTGTAGACGGTGAACCGGCTATCCAGCCCGCTGATCTCACAAGTGTCACCCGATAGGTCAAAAGTCAGAACCGTATCGCTGCTTTCCCTCACAATGGAGGCAAGACGGTCAGCATCCAGGACCGCCTCGCCTGGCCGGGCCACTTCGACCTCAGAGACTAGGATGTTCAGTCCCACCTCAAGGTCAGTGGCAAAGAGACGGACGTCTTTGTCGGAGGTAGAGATCCTTACACACCGAAGTATCGGTTTTGGTGTACGACTGGGGATGACCGCAGTGATCAGGCCCAATGCCTCGGACAAGGCACCCCTATTGAATTGAACCTTCATAGCCAGACCCCTATTCTTCTGCCACGCGAGTGAGGGATAACCACAAAATAGACTGGTACTTTACATCACTTGGATATACATTTCTAGCCCAAATTACGGCAGCTTCCAGCTACTGGGGTTTTGACTAGGTTAATAGTCAGGTAATTCAACTCAGTAGTAGGAGTATTAAGGGAGTGTAGAATTGTGGTGTTCTTTGATTATGCGTATTTAAGTCTTTGTTGAATTGAAGCTTAGGTTAGGTACTCTCAAAAAAAGCGATGTGGATAAGTTGTTAATTGCCTGTCAAGGAGTGTTGGTTCTCAATCTCAACTTCCCTTGACATACGGCCTCTGATGTCGCATAGCTATACAAACTAACAGCAACAGGAAGGTGAATCTGGAGAGAGACATGGTCAACTCCCCGACTGGGATTCCCACCAGTGATACGATCGCTGGACCCTTCTACGTTGGACTCGATGTAGGAAGCAGCTTCGTCCACTATGTGGTTCTGGGCCGGGATGCTCGCATCCTGTACAGCCCATCCGCCATCATGCACTTCGCCAATCCACTGGGGGCACTGAGAGAGGCCTGGCAAGACATCACCCGCCACTTCGATGCGAGTAGGGTCGTCAGCACCGCTTTTACCGGCAGCGGGGCCAGGGCACTTCCTCTAGTCATGGGAGATATGATCTATCTCTACGACAGCGTGGCCATACCCAAAGGCGCGGCCCTGCTCGATCCCAAGGCGAGGTTTGTTTTTCACATCGGCGCCAAGGATCCGTACTTCTTCGAATTGACCCGCATTCATCAGAAGCAGATCATCCAAGAGTGGCGGACGGGCAGCAAGTGCGGTGGTGGATCAGGTACCTTGATCGAGAAACAGTGCCGCAGGCTTTTGAACGCGGAGATCCCCTCCCCAACGATGGAAGACCCGGGCGAGGCTGGCGAAGCGGACAGGGAACCCACGCGCGTCCGGAATCGGGTTCGTCTGCAGGACCGAATGACAGAGATGTTCAGACGGGCTCAGGCCGAGGCCGCGAAGGCCGAGGAGCCCAGCGAGTTTCTGGCTCGCTGCGGGGTGGTCATCCAGTCGGACCTGATTCACAAGCAGAACGAAGGGGCCAGTAGGGCGGACAACCTGGCGGGCCTGTTTCGCACGGTCGCGGGGAACTACAAGATCGATGTGCTGGGTTCCAGAACATTCTCATCGCAAGAATCCGAGATTCCTGCCCTGGCGACCGGCGGGGTCATGGCCAACGACTTGATCAAGGATCACCTGGCCGAACTCCTGGGAATCCCGATTCGAAGGCCAGAGCACTTCAGTGAGATCGCGGCTCTTGGAGTGGCGGTCAAGGCCATCGAGGAGGACAATCACTTTGTCTTTGACATGGCCCGGCTTGAGGAGGCCGCAGAGCGGATCAGAGGGACACGGCCGTTTGCGCCGGCCCTGTCCACCGCATTGAAGGCAGTCCACAACCAGAGCCAACCCCTGGACGAAGACGTCCCGGCCGGCACCGAGGTGGTCATCGGCATCGATGGGGGCAGTACCACGACCAAAGGAGCCGCTCGTCGAGATCAAGACCGGCAGACTGCTCGACAAGCTCTACATCAAGACCCATGGAGACCCCGAAGGCTCCCTCAAGCGGGTGATCGGTTATTTGTCTCGGCACAAAGACAAGGTCGTCGTCCGCGGCGTGGGCGCCACGGGCTCTGCGCGGAAGCTGTATGAGAGGATCCTCGTGAGCCGGCGGCGGTCCGAGGAGCTGGCCCGTCAGGGCATAGAGAAGGTGGACCGCATCACCGATGAGATCACCTGTCACGCCCTGGGCGTCAAGCACATGAACCCGGCCACAGACACCATCTTTGAGATCGGCGGCCAGGACATGAAGTTCACCCGGTTTGCCGAGGACGGCACGGTCAAAGAGGCCAAGATGAACTATAGCTGCCAGGCTGGGTCAGGTCAGACCCTCGAGAACATGGCAGAGATTATCAACTTGAAGGTGGAGACCAGCCTCCAGGAGGCGGCCCTGGCCGCCAGCCGCGTGCCCATCATCGACTCCACCTGCGGTGTCTTTATGGAGATGGACGAGAACCGCTTGATTGCCGAAGGCTTCAGCAGGGACGAGATCGCGGCGGCCATCCTCCGAGGCACGGCAGCCAGCTACTACTTCAAGTTTGTGGGCGGGGCCCAACACGTGGGACAGGTCTGTTCTGCCCAGGGTGGCCCCCCTCTGGGAAAGGCATTCCTGGCGGCGTTGGCGCAGGTGACGGAGAGGCCGATCGAGGCCTACCCCCATCGCGAGATGTTCGGGGCCTGGGGACAGGCCCTGGATGTCATTTCGGTCATCCGAAAGCTGGAGCAGGAAGGCAAGCCTCAGGATACCGCGTTTCGCGGCTGGGATCTCGTGGACAAGTCCTTCCAAAAGGAGAAGGTGGCCTGCCGCCACCTCTTTTCCGACAAGACGTGCGGCGTCCGCGATTGCCAGTTGGAGGTGTTCTCCATCGAGGACGACCAGGTCATCACGGGCGGCTTCTGTCCGCGGGGCAATTCCGAGGCGGTCAAGAGACCGAAGATCAACTACGTCGACCGGTTCCATGCCCTCTACGAGAAGCACTTCAAGCTTCAGGGGGCGCTGCTTGGCGAGCTGACGGACGAATACGCCCGTCAACACCCAGGCTTTCGGACGATCGGGATCAAGCGAAGCACAGCCACCCTCAGTGAAAAGGGGATCTGGGCAGCCGCGCTGCTCCGCCATCTGGGCTTCTTCCCTGTGGCGTCGCCCCGGAGCGACGGCGAGATCGCCAAGATCGGGGTGGACAATTCGCGCACCGAGTTCTGCATTGCCCGCAAGCTGGCCACAGGACACGCGGCGATCCTGAAGGGCCACCCCGGGATCGAGTACCTCTTCAATCCCAGCTTCATCGAGCACCGCAAGGAGAAACGTCCGGACCTCAAGTACTGCATCTATACCGAGTCGGAGGGGTACGTGCTCAACGATGTCCTGTCCCTGGACAAGGCCAAGCAGATGAATCCCATTCTGCATTTCGGAGACTTGCCGCTCCTGGTGGAGAATCTCCGAGTGGAGCTGGTCAGGCTGGGCTGGGACGCGAGCCTGGGCCGGATCAAGGAGGCGATCCGCCGGGCCGAAGAGGCCGAGCGGGCCTTCCAACAGGAGATCTACGCGGAGGGCGACCGATTCCTGGAACGCATCGAGAAGGAGCAATCCAAGGCCTACGTCGGTCTGGGACGTGACTACGTGGTCCTGGACCCTGAGGCGAGCTCCAATTCGGGCGCCATGTTTTCGCAGGTCCGCGGCCTGGACTACATCCCCCAGATCTTCCTGGAGCACCGGTTCCTGGACGTCTCACTCCAGGGGATCGTCGAGAATGAATTCTGGGTTGAGAGTGTCAAGATCCTCAAGGCCAATCTCTTTGTCGCCGGCCATCCGCGGCTGTTCGGGATACGCATGATGAACTTCGCCTGCGGTCCGGACAGTCTGAAGATCTACCAGGAGCGACGCATCCAGGACGCGGCGAGCAAGCCGCTGCTGATCCTGCTCACGGACGCACAAACCAACAACGCTCCCTTCGTCACGCGGACCGAGGCGCACGAGCGCGTGGTCAATCAGGTTGGCTCCAGGCCGCTGGAGATACGGAGCCTTCAGGCGACTGGCCCTGATCCCCGGGGCAATCGTGTCTGGTTGATCCCCTTTATGGGCAACGCCAGCCACATCGGGGCTGCGGGGCTTCGCCATTTTGGCGTGGAGAGCCAGGTCCTTCCGACGAATACGGCCAGGGGCTATGAGCTGGCCCGCAAGCACATCTGGACGGAGGTCTGCCACCCCCTCAAGGGCGTGGTGGGAGACGCCTTGGCGTTCCTGTGGGACCAGATCGATCGAGAGGGGCTGGACGCGGTGAGCCGGCGGTACCTCGTCATGCTGCCCACCACGAGCGGTCCTTGCCGCTTCGGCAAGTACACGGAGATCGTGCGGCAGTTTCTGGATCAGGAGGGCCTGAAGGACGTACCGGTGGTCGGGCCTTCTTCAGAGAGCGACTATGCCGACGTCCCGTTCCCGCCTCGGGTCGGTCGCTCCGAGCAGGTGCGGTTTCAGAAGGTGCTCTTCAGGGGGATCCACGCAGCGGACCTGCTGGAAGACGCCTTCTTGCGGTTCAGACCCTATGCCCGGGACCGCGAGGCGATCACGGAGCTCAAGCAGCAGCGCCTTGAGGAACTGGTGAGGGTCGTCGAAGGAGGGGCTCCCCTGGCGGAGCTGAGGCAGTGGGGATACGCCACTGTTCAGGCCTTCCAGGAACAGCCGACTCGTGACGTGGAGCGGTTCCCCTTGGTCCTGTACATCGGCGAGATCTACATGCGCCAGCATGATCCCTACACCGGGAACGTGCTCGAACGGCTGGAGGAGGCCGGCCTTGAGTTGGTCCGGGACCCCGTCACGGACTGGCTGGACTACGTTAACAAGATGGTCACCCACAACGCCCAGCGAGATCTCCGCCTGGGGTGGAGGCAGAGGGATTGGAGCCGAGTCGCGGACAGGGCGGGTCAGTGGGGCAAGTCCATGCTCAAGGGATGGTACATGTCCCACACCGAGGAGAAGATTGCGGAGCCCTTCCATGCCGTGCTCAAGGGCCGGCATGGACTGCCCAAGCCCATGGACATGATCCGAACCCTGGAGGACCGGCATGAGTGCCATCGGAGCATTGAAGGCGAGTCGCCGCTGAGCACAGGCATTGCCTACCATGTCATGCATGACCTGGTGGAGCGCGGCCCGGAGTGTGCGATCGCCGGGATCTTCCACGTGGGACCCTTCACGTGTATGCAGGAGAGCGTGGCCACGGCCAAGATCGACGCCATGGTCAAGGAATTCCGAAAGCAGACGCCTGATCTGGTGCTGCCGATCATCCATGCCTTCTTCGGCGATTCTCCCAACCCCAATCTCGAATCAGAGATCGCGGTCTTCAGGGAGCAGTGCTACCAGAAACGGGACCTGCTGCGCGCCGCATCCGGCGCTGCAAGGGGCTAGCCCGCAGCCTCGTGAGAGATCCGGGCTAGGGGCCCATGGGTTTCCAGAGAGGGGACAGATTGGTGTAGCTCTCGTCGGTCTTGGTGACCCGAAGGGCTTCCGCAGGCTGTCGTTCCACGTGACCGTCTGCCAGACCGACGTTTACTGCCTTGTTGCGGTGTCGACCTTCCACGGCATCCTGCCTCAGACCTGAGAGCAGCTTCCTTCCCTGGTTGACGGCGAGTCCTGGTACGTAGGACAACTCGAACCCACTGCTGCTGGCCAGAGGGAAGGGCGGATCGGCGGTGACGTGGTGCCAGCCGATCACCGCATAGCCACTATCCGCGATCAGGAGGGTCCTGGAGGCCTTGGGCAGCCTGAAGGTCGCCAGGGGCGAGCCCTGGAACTCTCTGAATTGAGCTGCTGGAACAGACCCTTTGCAGACGGACCAGTTGAGCCCGTAGTTTCCGTACAGGCAATTCGTCCGGAGGTCGAAATCGGTAACGACCCGCGAGGGGCAGTCGAGGATCGTAGACTTGCGGACCAGCGGGCTGGGCGTGGGTATGCCCAGGGCGTTGAACCACCACCAGCCCACGCCGTCCAACGACATGTCTCCCGCATACCCTCCGGCCGGCGGCCCGGACCCGCCGGGGCCAAAGCCACGAGGAACGCTGCCCCAGACCATCTCATACATGGAGATGTTCAGCAGCAATTGCCTTTGGTGGGTCTGGCAGATCGTGGACTTGACCTGTTCGCGTGCGGTCTGGAGCACTGAGACCGACAGTGCCATCAAGAGGGCTATGATGGCGATGACGACCAACAGCTCTATCAGGGCAAACCCACGGCTCTTCATCTATCCCATCTTACCAAAAGGAAAGGCGGGCTGAAGGATCAAACCCGCCTGGATCTTCATGATGGAGGGGCGCCGCTCTATTTGACTTCGAGCACGGAGTTGTACTCTCCGTAGGGGTTCATCTCCGTGTTCTCGTTATAGGGGTCCTGTTGCCAGTGGCCGTCCACTACGTAGCGATAGCGGTAGTGGCCCTCTGAAAGGGAGATCTGAGTCTGCCAGACTCCACTGTCGCCCACGCGCTGCATGGGATTGAGCTGAGGCTGCCAGTTGTTGAAATCGCCTGCGATCTCCACGGTCGTGGCCCTTGGGTACAAGGTCACGAACGTGACTGCGTCCGGTGTCTGTTGGGTCCCGTAGTAGGAGGCCAACTTGGCCTCCGTGTCTTGGGGCCTGGACTCCTGACCTATCGCCCGTATCTCCATTTTGACTGCTGGCTTGACGTCAGCGGAGGCAGGACTGTGGACCTCCTTGCCTGCCGTCGACAGCTCACTGACCGCAGGCCGAGCGGGTTCCACGCGCGATTGGGCTGCCTGGCGTTGAGTCTGGCTCTTGGTTTCTGCGGTGACGATGGGCGCCAGGGTCTCTTTCGCGGTCCCAGAAGGACCCTGGGCCGCACTGACCGACGTCGTCCCCTGGCTGGCGGGCGCCGCAACTGCGACAGACGCCAGCTCCACGGGAGCGGACTCGACAGGGGCAACTGCGGTCTGACGTTCGGGTACGGGTTGGCCGGGCTGCTCAACCGAAGCGGGAGCGACAGGCTGACGCTGGGCCACGGCCTTGACCTCCGCTGTGGCGGTCCGCTGACGATCCTGCGGCTGGCTGGCCTTGCTCGTCGCCAGCAGTTCATTGGCCGTGGTGCTGATGGCGTCCAGTTGATCTGCGAGCGAATTGATGATCTGCCGGTTGTCCTGAATGGACTCGATCCCGATGATCTCCTGGGCCAGGCGATGGAAATCCTGTTGTCCCTTGCTGGCCGGATCATACTCGTTGATGGGTTGACCGAAGCTGGCCGCCTCTTTGATCTTGGTGTTGAAATTCACCACGGTCTTGAGCATGCGATCCGCGAAATGCGTGCGGAGCTCAGCCAGGATCTCACGGGCCATCTTCGTCCGGATGTCATACATGCTGGCCAAGACCCTGACGTTGACTTGTTGCTTGCACCTCTTGCACAGGATGCCCAGGGTCTCCAACTGCTTGCTGAGACCGTGGAGTGCAAAGTACCCGGTCTCGACCGGGACCAGCACGTCGGTCGCCGCCCTGAGGGCGTTGAACGTCAGAAGGCCCACGGCAGGTGGGCAATCGATGACCGCGAAGTCGTACGTGTCCGTGACCTCGTCGATGACGTTCTTCAGGCACATCTCACGTTCAGCCACGCCGGACATCTGTTGTTCAAAGGCCGAAAGGTCGAGGCTGGCAGGCGCCAGCTCAAGGCGATCGCTGATCTGCCAGAGGATCTCAGAAAGACGGATGGGCTCATTGCGGCTGTGACTGATCAGGACGTCATAGATGCTCTGCTCAATCTGCTCTTCCGGAACGGCCAGGCCCACTGCACAGTGGGCTTGGGGATCCATATCCACCAGCAAGACCTTCTTGCCGAGCTGAGCCAGGGCGCTGGCGAGGTTGATAGACACGGTTGTCTTGCCGCAGCCGCCTTTCTGATTGACCACTGCTATGGTTCTCATTCCCTTGATCTCCAGCCAATGGCTTTGTTTCGCTCGGCTCAGCCTGCAGGTGATGACCTGTGTAGAGCATTGCGAAAAGTCCCTTTTTCAATGCTACCAAACGGATGGATCATAATAACATTTCGGCAGGCAAAGGGAAGAAACTTTATGCCTTTATGGGACGCGCGTATAAAAATCGCGCGGCAACACAGAGAAGTCACTCTGGCCGGTCCTATCAGTACTGGCAGTGGGATCCCGCGCGGGGGGATATCGGACCACAGCCTCTAGCGGTGCCAGTGCTCCTGGCTTGCGGGCCGCGGCCGCACAGGACTGTCGACACGCTACCAGAATCGGCCCATGGCAATTGTGTTGCAGGGTGAAATGATGTAGACTGCGCACCCTTGGTGTCGGGCAGATTGCGCAAGGGATATCCATGGCACAAAACGGGCTCCAACTTGATCTCCAGAAGATCCCGCCACAGATCCATGCGGGGCTTGAGGAATACGCCGGACGGGTCCAGGCCTGCCTCAAGGACAACCTCCAAGGGATCACCGTGGTGGGTAGTTGTCTGACGGGCGATTTCGTGTCCGGGGTCAGTGACATCAACACCCTGCTCCTGGTACAGGAACAGCATCAAGGGGTGCTGATGGGAATGGCGGGTCTGGTCAAGGCGTTGCGCAAGGAGCGGTTCTCGCCTCCCTGGGTCATGACGAGCGATTACGTGGACAGATCGCGAAGGGTGTTCGGCATTGAGTGGCTGGAGTTCCAGTGGCTGCACCAGACGATCGTGGGCCCGGACCCGCTGACAGGACTGACCTTCCTGAAGCCGGACGTCCGGCTTCAATGCGAGCGGGAGCTGAAGGCCACCCTGGTGCGGCTGCGCCAAGGCTATGTGGCGGTCGCAGGCGAGAAGGCCGCGATAAGGGATATCCTGGCAACGGCCGCCAAGTCCCTCATGCCGACCCTCAGGGCGATGTTGTGGCTGGTGGATCTGGACCGCAAGCCTGGCAAGGGACCTACGTGTCACGATGCCTGGGAGGCCTTCGGGATTGACACCCAGGTGCTGGCCGCCGTGGGAGGCTGGCGCCGCCAGGACGCCAAAGTCTCAGAGCAAGACGTCCAAAGCGCATTTGACGCGGTCTACGCTACGGTCGATCAGTTGGCCTACTTCGTGGACGATCTGGAGGTCTGATGATGCACCTTGGAGGCCTCTGTGCCGTGTTGCTGACGGTGGTGTTCTCCATGGGCCAGGACTCAGTCAAGGCGACGCTGCCCCCTCCGTCTCGATACGTGGCTGACTATGCCGGCGTTGTGGCGGACCTCGATCAGAGCGAGCTCAACGGTATCCTCCAGAGGCTGGAGATGACCACGGGCGTGCAGTACCTCATCCTGACGACCAAGGACACAAAGGGTGAGTCCCTGTCCCGATATGCCAAGAGGGTGGCCGTACAGTGGAAGCTTCGGCAGGCGCAGAAGGACAAGGGCCTGCTGTTTGTGATCGTCCCGGAAGACAAGGGCTACTGCTTCGAGATGGGGCCAGCCATGAGGGAGATCCTTTCCGCCGACTACCTGAACCAGGTCGCGGAGGAGGTGCTGCAGCCCGCCTTGACGGCGGGACGCGTCAGCGAGGGTGTCCGTCGCTCGGCTGAGCGGATTGCACAGAGGCTAGCCGCTCACTACAAGGTGCATCTTTCAGGTGCGTCGGAGACCCTCCCCGTGGGAACACGGGGTGGCGGTGCAGCCGGCGCAGGCAGATCCAGCGTGGGGTGGCGAGGCCTTGGGATGGCACTGCTGGCTGCGGCCGGTCTGGCTGTGGCGATTCGCCGAGTTGCGAGGCTGCGGAGGCGGTCGAGATCAGGTCAGGACAGGCTCAGGGAGCCTGCCTCCACCGACCTTCAGGGCCTGTATCCAGGCAGTTGCTTCGGTGGCGGATTCGGGGCGTTTGGCGTGGCAGAGAGCAGTTCTGGATCAACGGGTTCCAGCTAGTTCGCTGCCGCCGGTCGCCAGGACAAGGCTATCAACAGCCGTCCGTATTGATCCTTCCTGCGGCTCCGCGTCCATACTTTTGTCGCCCACGAGGTAGGTTCACAGATCTCCCTCCCGATTTATCCCGAAAAAGAGACTGAAAGGGTGTCCACACCCGGCCGTCGGCGTGCGCCATAGGGTGTAGGAGCGTACTCGAGGACATTCTGACCAAGGGAGGTTCTATGAAGATGTATGGGATGATGGTGATGATGGCGGTGACGCCGGTGGCCTTGGCTGTGGGGGCCGAGAGGGCACTTTCGGCAAGCGAGACTCAGGCCCTGCTCACAGAACTGACGGGCCGTCCACAGGCAACCTGGATCAGCACCGGCACGATCAGGGCGACCCATACCGAATACAGGGTGCCGAAGACCACGGACAAGGAGCTGGTCGAGGCGCAGGTCAAGCAGGAACTGGATGCGTACAAAAGCAACGGCTGCAAACCCCAGGTTGCGTCCAAGCTGCAGAAGATGATGGCTGACGCCATACCCTTCAATGTCCGCAGTACGTGGCTGAACGAATATACGATGACCTCCGCCGAGGTCGTCCGATACGACGGGGATCGGTTCTACTGGGAGATTGTGGTTCAGTCACGATCGGATTCGGTGCAGCCCGACGAGAGTCTGGCGGAGAACAATATGGTTCGGCGGTTCCGTCCGGAGTGGAATGGAACCCGGATCTTCGCTTGGGACGGAAGCAGGTACGTGAAGTACAACCTGCCCGTCAATCGGGCGGTCGTCGACACTGCAGGCCGGATTCCCCGTGCCGTTAACGGGCCGCTCACTGCAGGGATCATCTCGTGGGGACAGGGTCTGCTCACGGCCGAGAACGTTCGTTCCGCCAAGTCTTCGGCTGTCACCCGACAGATGGACGGTCAGACCCAGGTCTGCCTCACTCTCCAGTGGCCCGCTGGCACGCAGTTCGAATGCGTGCTCGACAGCGACAAGGAGCTGGTCCCTGTCTCAGCCACCACCCTTGGACCCGGCCAGATGATCAGCACCAAGTTCCACAACCACAAGCAGATAGGCGGGCGCTGGATTCCCATGGGCATCTACGAAGAGCGACACGACGGAAAGGACGGCCGGCTGCTGGAATACGATCAGTGGACCCTGGACGACATCGATACCACCACGCTGTCGAGTGCCGCGTTTGTGCCTCAGTATCAGCCAGGGGCAGTGATCCAATACACCAACCCGGGGCAGGGGCCGAAGGTCTTCCTTCCTGAACGCTCAGGCCTTGTCGACACAGAGGCCGCGCTGGCCGAGAGAATGTCTGTGGCCTGGACACAGGGGACGCTGCCCCAGAACTGCGCAACCGTGTCTCTGGGCTACGTGGCTCGGCAGTTGGGCAAGCCCATTGCGGCCAAAGAGTTGGCTCGATCAGTAGACGCGCACGGACGCACCAGCGTTCATGACCTCCAGGAACTGGCCAGGGAGAGAGGCCTGTACAGCCGTGCAGTCAAGACAGATCTGGCAGGCCTGCAGGGCCTGCATCCCTGCCAGAGCCTCCTGTACCTGCCCCAGAAGAACCACTTTGTGGTGCTTGCCGGCATCGAAGGTCGAAGCATCTGGCTGGTCGACCTGACACGTAGCCGCTTCATTTACCACGTTCCGGCAGAGGCCTTTGCGAAGAAGGAGTGGACCTCAGGTGTGGCGGTAGTGGTGTCCGACAGGCCCATCGGCGAGGGCTCAGGCCGTTTGGATATGCCGGAGTCTGCGCAGCGGGCTCTGGTGGGGGGCGAGATGGGCTACAGTTGCACCTATCTTGTGCAGGACAACCACTGGGTTTACTGCAGCCGGGTAGGCTCTTTTTGTCTGGGATGGTTCTACTACTACTGGGAGCTGTACGACTGTGAGGAGGCGCCCGGCCAGGAGTGCACGCAGCAAAGCCTCGAGTATGTAACGGCGTCCCCTTGCATCAACAACCCGTTGAACTTCAGTCTGTGCGCTGTCACAGGTCAATGGTATAGCGATTACGTCGATGCCTGCGGGTACGGGTCCATGTAGATCGAGCCCCCGACACCCATCCTCCTGCTCGCCTGTCTACTCCCAGCGGATGCCCGCAAGGATTTGAACCTTGCGATCAGCCGTGGTATAGTATCTGTCGACAGTGATCTCGAACAGTCAGGGCCCCTGGGAGGACAGACGATGAGTGCTGAAGCTTCCTTGACGCACGATGGCAAAGACCGTCGCATCTCACACTTGGTCATCCTGATGGTCCTGACCGTGGCCACAGGTCTGTGTCTCGGCGAGCAGTCCCAGACCAGGCCGGCGCCCGGCAGGAGGCGAAACCCACCCAGTCGGCTCATTCAGTTGCCCCCACCCAGCACGACCGGCGCCATGGCCCTGGAGCAGGCCTTGCTCAGGCAGAACCTGCCCGGCGCGATGGGGCCCCAGCCGTTGGGGGTGACGGAGATAGGCCAGTTGCTCTGGGCCACGGCGACGGGCAGTCCCCTGGCCGTATCCACGGGAGAGGCCACCTTGGTCCTGTACGTGGTCAGCACGGATGGCGTGTACAAGTACGTCCCCAATGGTCACTACCTGGAGCAAGTATCGCCGCAAGCGCTGCTTGGGGCCATGCAGATATCCGTCCTGCCCCAGCAAGCCACAGCGGGTTGTGGCATCCTGATGACCCTATCCTACGCCACACGGCCCGGACGTTCAGACACGCCGGGCCGGCGGGTGATGCTGCTTGAGACGGGTCAGCGGATCCAGAATCTTCGCCTTGAGGCCTCGGCCCTGGGCCTGTCCATGTCGATTCCCCAGCAGTTCGATGGAGCTGGTCTGATCAGGGGGTTGAACTTGCCCCGCAACACGGAGGTCCTCTTCGCCCTGTTCGTCGGCTATCGGTCCGGCCAGATGACCAGCAATCTGCAGAGTCCCGTGACTGGACCTGCACAGCCCCAGGCAGCCAAGAAGGCAGCCCTTGTTGTCGGTCAGAGCGGATTCATGGACGAGGAGCTGTTCGAGACTAACCGGGTGCTCAATACCGCAGGGATACAGACCATCCTGGTCAGCCAGGCCGCAGGCCCTGTCACGGGCGTGCAGGGGGGAACGGCCCAGGCTGCTGTCGCCCTTGATGCGCTGAAGATTGACGACGTGGATGCCGTGGTCTTCATCGGCGGCCCAGGGGCGAGTTCCTACGCGGCGAGCCCTGCGGCAATGGCGCTCGCGCGTGACGCGGTTTCCAGGCAGAAGACCCTGGCTGCAATATCCACGGCCCCTGCGGTCCTGGCCAGTGCCGGCGTCGTCAATGGCCGGCGTGTCACCGCCGCCGAGACCGAACGTGAGGCGTTGGTCAAGGCCGGAGCCGTCTTCGTGGGGGAGAATACAGTGGAGCGAGATGGGCTCCTGATCACCGCCAGTGGGCCTTCAGCCGCAGGCCTCTTCGGCCAGGCCATCGCCGCGGCCCTGCAAGGCGGTTAGTGCGCATTTCTTCGCCGGAGACCTTGAATGCCAGGGTGTAAACTACGGACAGTATTTGACTTATGGCAGGGTGGCCACACGCTGAAGAAACGGCTGGCTCCCGCGTCTTGAATTACAGAGGTCACGGGCCTCCAAAAGACGACCTGCAGGATGGTTACGGAGCCGTAAGCCGGTGAACGGGGTCTATGAGAACCAGACTACGCCTGAGTGGACGCGCGCCGTCGACTCAAAGGAGGCCTTTGAGGCCTTCGTCAAGGGGCACATGAAACAGGCATACTACGTGGCCCTGGGTCTGGTCGGCAACCATGAGGACGCCCTGGAGCTGTCTCAGGAGGCCTTCGCGCGGGCCTATCAGCACAGGGCGACACTCAACAGCCAGGGAAAGTTCTTCCCGTGGTTCTATCAGATTCTCAGGAACCTGTGTTTCAGCCATCTCCGCAAAAGGCAGTACCGGCAGACCGAGTCCCTGGACGCAGACCCCGAGAGTCCCATGGAGGTTGAGGCCCACGACGGCTTCGATCCGGAGTCTCTCGCCGAACGGAATGAGACGACGTCCCGTCTGTGGAGGGCCATCGGCCGGTTGGATGAGAAACATCGGGAGGTGATCATCTTGCGGCACTTTCAGAATCTGTCCTATGACGAAATGGCACAGCTACTTTTCTGCAACAAGGGGACCATCACGAGCCGGCTGTACTACGCGCGTCAGCGACTCAAGGAGATCCTCGACGAGGAGAAAGGAGGTCAGCGCCTATGACCTGCCGAGAATACAAGGACCTGATGATGGCCTATCTGGATGATGAGCTGGACGATTCCCAGAGGAAGGCCTTTGAAGAGCACGTGGCCACCTGCCAGGGATGTGCCGAGGAGTTGGCGCAGTTCCAGCGGCTCAAGACCCTCACGGACAGCGCGGCGTTGGCCGAATGCGAGGACCGGATCTGGGACCAGTATTGGAGCAGCGTCTACAACCGCATCGAGCGCGGCCTGGGATGGGTGGTCTCGTCGATTGCCGCACTGTTGCTCCTGGTCTACGCCGGATGGCTGGCGATTGAGAGAATCATCCAGAACGCGGCCGTAGGCTTCTTTCTGAAGGCGGTGCTGCTTGCGTTGGTGACGGGGATCGCACTCCTGTTCGTGTCGGTTCTCCGTGAGAGACTCTTCTTCTGGAAGAGAGAACGCTATAGGAACGTCAGGAGATAACCTATGCTCTTATCCACGACCGACAGCGTCTGTGGCAAGACCGTTGTCAAGCATCTGGGTCTGGTCAAAGGGAACACCGTCCGGACGCGGCATGAGGGCGACGGGTTTCTCGCTGTCCTGCAGCGCATGGTGGGCGGGGAGGTCACGGTCTACACCAAGCTGATGGCCGAGGCCCGCGAGCAGGCCCTGGACCGGATGGTCGAGGAGGCCCGCCAGCTCGGCGCTAATGCGATAATTGGAGTCCATTTCTCATCCTGTGAAATCATGGCTCGAGCCGCCGAGTTCCTGGTCTACGGCAGCGCGGTGGTGGTGGAGTAGTCCAGCCTTTGAAAGGAACGTCTATGATCGGTACAACCCTGCAGTGTCTGGAGACGCCCTCGCTGATCTGGTTTCTGGTGGGCGTGGCGTTCTTCCTGCTGGAACTCGCGACCCCGGCCCTGGTGCTGCTGTTCTTTGGGATTGGGGCCTGGTTGGCCGCCGCCGTGGTCCTGATCACGCCCATTTCGCTGAATACACAGTTGGTGTTGTTCATGACCGCCTCGCTCGTCTCACTCATTCTGCTGCGGCGCTGGCTGAAGGGCATCTTCTCCGGATACGTAAAGTCCAGACAGGACGCCACACAGCAGTTGGAGGACCTGATCGGCAAGCATGCGATCGTGAAGGAGCGGATCGCGCCCAAGCTTGCGGGCCGGGTCGAGCTCCACGGGTCCGATTGGACGGCCCAGGCCGATCAGGAGATCGCCGTGGGGACGCCGGTCGAAGTGATCGGCCAGAACAGCATCATCCTGAAAGTCAGGCCTCTCTGATCGCTGAAGTCCGTGTAGAATGCAGCCCTGTGTGCCAGAAAGGAGAAGACCATGTCGGACATCGGAACCATCATCCTGATCGTCGCCATTGTCCTGGGTTTGATCATCTTCCTCAAGACCGTGCGAATCGTGCCCCAGAAGGAGGCGTACATCGTGGAGCGCCTCGGCAAGTACGCCAGTACGTTGGAGGCCGGGTTTCACATCCTGGCGCCCTTTGTCGACAGGATTGCCTACCGCCACACCCTCAAGGAGCAGGCCATTGACGTCCCGCCCCAGCAGTGCATCACCCGGGACAACATCGCCGTGGAGGTGGACGGCGTCCTGTACATGCAGGTGGTGGATCCCCGCAAAGCTTCGTATGGCATCACGAACTACAAGTTCGCCACCACCCAGTTGGCGCAGACGACGCTCCGCAGCGCCGTGGGAAAGATCGAGCTGGACAAGACCTTTGAGGAGCGTGACTTCATCAACAGCATGGTGATCAGCGCCGTGGACAAGGCCTCCGATCCCTGGGGGATAAAAGTCACTCGGTACGAGGTGAAGAACATCCTGCCTCCGCAGTCCATCAAGGACGCCATGGAGAAACAGATGCGGGCCGAGCGGGAGAAACGGGCGCTGATCGCCGAATCCGAGGGAGACCGCCAGGCCAAGATCAACCGGGCTGATGGAGACCGCCAGGAGGCGATCTTCCGCTCCGAAGGCGAGAAGCAAAAGCGGATCAACGAGGCAGAAGGCCGGGCCTTTGAGATCGAGCGGGTTGCCCAGGCCACCTCCGAGGGCATCCGCAAGGTGGCCCTGGCCTTTGGCGAGAAGGGAGGTCTCCAGGCCGTCAATCTCCGGATTGCCGAGCAGTACCTGACGGCATTCGCCAGCCTGGCCAAAACCAACAACTCCATGATCATCCCGACGGACCTGGCCAATGTCGCAGGCATCGTCAAGGCGGCTTCCTCGGTACTGACTGAGCCCAAGCCCGCCTAGCCATCCAGAACCTCTGGGCCCGCGACGAACCCGGGACCGCAGCGGCCCCTAGAAGCCCTTGACAGGCGGCTGCGCGATGCGTACATTAACACTCCTGCTTTTCGCTGAGTCGCTCGCGGGGGTGGGAACCGGTATAGACAGAAGATCCGTCAGTTGGAACGCTTTGACAAGAAGGAGACACACACATGGCAACAAAGGTGGGGATCAACGGCTTTGGCCGGATCGGCCGTCTCGTGGTGCGGGTCATGGCCCAGCAGCCGAAGCGGTTTCAGGTCATGGGCATCAATGACTTGTTCGATGCAGACATGCTGGCCTACATGTTCAAGTATGATTCCAGCCAGGGCCGCTATCCTGGCAAGGTGGAGGTCAAGGGCAGCGCCCTCGTGGTGGACGGCAAGGAGATCCCCATTCTCAATGAGAAGGATCCGGCCAAGCTGCCTTGGGGCAAGATGGAAGTGGACGTGGTCCTCGAATCCACAGGCAAGTTCACGGCGCGCGCGGCCGAGGGCAAGGCTGGATACGACACGCACCTGACTGCAGGCGCCAAGCGGGTCCTGCTTTCCGCCCCGGCCAAGGACAAGCCAGATGCCACGATCGTTCTCGGCGTCAACGATGACACCCTGAAGCCGTCCATGAAGTGCGTGTCCAATGCATCGTGCACGACCAATTCCTTGGCCCCCGCCTGCAAGGTCCTGCATGAGAAGATCGGCATCGTCAAGGGCCTGATGACGACCGTGCATGCGTACACCAATGACCAGGCGATCCTGGACATGCCGTACAAGGACAAGCGGCGCGGCCGCGCAGCGGCCGTCAACACCGTGCCCTCCACCACGGGCGCAGCCAAGGCCCTCGGGGAGGTCATCCCGGCCCTCAAAGGCAAGCTGCATGGCTACGCCTTGCGGGTCCCCGTACCCACAGGCTCGATTACAGACCTGACCTTCATGGCTGCCAGGAAGACCAGCGTCGAAGAGATCAACGGCGCCATCAAAGAGGCGGCCGAAGGCCCGATGAAAGGGATCATTGAATACGTGACCGACCCCATCGTCTCGTCTGATATCGTCGGCGATCCCGCCAGTTCGATCTTTGACTCCACCAACACGATCGTCTTGGACGGCGACATGGTCAAGGTGACCATGTGGTACGACAACGAGTGGGGCTATTCCAACCGCAGTGCCGATCTCGTCGAAAGGTTGGCCAGGCTCTAATGCCTCGTCCCAGATAGACCCAAGGTCCAACCTTGTTAAGGCGGGTAGTGGCTATGGCAAAGAAGACGGTTGCAGACATCGAGGTTAAAGGCAAGAAGGTCTTCATGCGGTGCGATTTCAACGTGCCGCTCGACGACAATGGCAATATCACCAGTGACGACCGGATCGTCAAGGCCATGCCCACGATCAAGTCCATCCTTGAACGCGGCGGCGCCCTCATCCTGGCCAGCCATCTTGGCCGGCCGGAGGGGGCTCCGGACCCGGCTTACACGCTGAAGCCTGTGGCACGGCGCCTGTCCGAACTGCTCGGCAAGGAGGTCGTCTTCGCGGCTGACTGTGTTGGCCCTGACCCGAAGGCGAAGGCCGCGTCCCTGAAGGCCGGCCAGGTGTTGCTCCTGGAGAACGTGCGATTCCACAAGGAAGAGGTCATCAAGGACAAGGTTGCGAAGGAAGACGCGCAGCTTCGTCAGTCCAAGGATGCGTTTGCCAAGCAGATTGCGGATATGGCGGACGTGTACGTCAATGATGCCTTTGGCACCGCGCACCGGGACAATGCGTCCATGTACACGGTTCCGCAGTTGATGAAGGGCAAACCCCGGGTCATAGGGTTCCTGGTGGAGAAGGAACTCAAGTATCTGGGCGATGCGCTGAAGAACCCGGACCGGCCCTTCATCGCCATCTTGGGCGGCGCCAAGGTTTCGGACAAGCTCGGGGTCATTGAGAACCTCCTGGACAAGGTCGATCGGATCCTGATCGGCGGCGCCATGGCCTATACCTTCCTCAAGGCTCAGGGCAAGACCATCGGCAAGAGTCGCTGCGAAAACGACTTCCTCGACAAAGCAAACCAACTGCTGGCTCTGGCCAAGGAAAAGGGCCGCGAGGTGGTTCTCCCCGTGGATTCGATCATCGTGAAGGAGATCAAAGAAGGGGCAGAACACAAGACCGTTGGCGAGAACGTCCCGGATGATTGGCTGGGCGTGGATATCGGGCCCGCGACGCGCAAGCTCTTCAATAGCAAGATCAAAGACGCCAAGACGGTGGTCTGGAACGGGCCCATGGGTGTCTTTGAGGTCGAACCTTTTGATGCCGGCACCAAGGCCGTCGCGACCGCCGTGGCAGACGCCACAGGCCGCGGGGCCCGCAGCATCATCGGGGGCGGCGACAGCGCCAGCGCGGTGCAGAAACTGGGTCTGGAAGACAAGATCAGCCACATCTCCACTGGGGGTGGGGCTTCCCTGGAATTCCTTGAGGGCAAGGCCTTCAAGTGTATCGAGATCTTGGATGAGAAGCCGCAGTAAACCGGAGCTGGGCGGCCGCAGGCTGCCCAAGGGTGGGACGATCCAGGTCGTCCCGTCTATCCTGAGTGCGGACTTTGCCAGGCTCGCCGATGAGATTGCCCAGGTCGAAGCGGCGGACCTGTCCATGGTTCACCTCGATATCATGGATGGGCATTTTGTGCCCAACCTGACTATCGGTCCGCCTGTGGTCGCCATGCTGCGGGGGCACACGAAGCTTCTGTTCGACACCCACCTGATGATCAGCGATCCTGCAAGGTACATCGATGCGTTCGCGCAGGCAGGGTCGGATCACCTGACATTTCACATCGAGTCCACGGACCGTCCTCTGGAGGTCTTGGGTCGTATCCGCGATGCAGGTCTGAGTGTGGGGGTGTGCCTGAATCCGGAGACCCCCGTTAGCAGTATTGAAAAGGTGGCTCCCCACTGTGATATGGTCCTTGTGATGACCGTGCATCCAGGTTTCGGGGGCCAGCCCTTCATGGCCGATGCTGCGGAGAAGGTCAAGGAGGTCAGAAGGCTTGTGGGTCCAGACGTCCGGGTGGAGGTGGATGGTGGCATTGACCCAGTGACTGCTCCCGTCGTGGTGTCGTATGGGGCAGATACCTTGGTCGCAGGACGGGCGATCTTTGGCTGTGAAGATCGGGTCGCCGCTGTGGAGGCAATCAGGGCTGCGATCCAGCGAGGTCTATGACTGAGGCTCGCCAGGGCGCAGGCCCTGCGGGCTCCAATCGCCGATTTGAGGACGAAGGCACGCGGCAGGGGGAAGTAATCGGGAGGTGGTATGGCGGCAGCCAGCAAGCCAAAGTGGAATGGGTTCTCGCTCAGGCCCAAGCGGGAGATGCCCGGTGGGCTATGGATGCGATGCGACCGATGCGGCCACATGCTGTATCGCAGCTCGGTGGAGAAGAATCTGCACGTCTGCCCGGACTGCAGGTATCACTTCCGGATTGGCGCAGCCAGGCGCATCGCGTACCTCGCTGATGAAGGCTCATTCGAGCAGATTCTGACGAACCTGACCACAAGTGACCCCCTAGACTTTCAGTTCCGTGGCACCACCTATAAGCAGCGGCTCAAACTGGATCAGGAGAAGTCGGGTCAACCCGAGGCCATGATCGTCGGCAAGGCGTTCATCAAGGGCCGCGGCGTCATCCTGGGAGTGATGGAGCCTGAGGTCCTCATGGGTTCAATGGGTTCGGTTGTAGGCGAGAAGTTCTGCGCGGGAGTAGACGCCGCCATCGAGCATAGACTTCCATTGATCGTGATCTGCTCGTCAGGTGGAGCGCGGATGCACGAGGGTGTCGTGTCGCTGGCTCAGATGGCCAAGACGTCGACCGCCCTGTCCAGGCTTGACGAGGCACACGGCCTGTTCATCACGGTTCTGACGGACCCGACTGCAGGCGGTGTTACCGCGAGCTTCGCCATGCTTGGGGACGTAATCATCGCAGAGCCTGGGTCGTTCATCGGGTTTGCAGGCCCTCGGACCATTGCTGAGACGATCAAGGTAGAATTGCCCGATGGTTTCCAGACAGCCGAGTTCATGCTCGAACATGGGTTCATAGACATGATCGTCAGCAGAGACGAGCAAAGAAGTGAGCTGGCGAGGCTCATAGACTACTGCCAGGACTAGGCATACTGCCCACCCTTTCATCCGCTGAGTATCTGTGCTGAGGCTCAGCCACAAGACAACCCAGATTGAGGCCTCAAATACCCTCAGCAGCCGCAGGCGGGTCTGCCTAGGATTCTCAGACACGCTCTACTGTCTGCCTCGCCTGTTTCCCCGATTATATCCAGTGCCCTGGTTTTGCCCAGGCTGAATGACCGCCCCGCGCCTCCCAGTCTGCTGAAGCTGTCCCTGACCTTGGCCCATTGCGCCTGGACCCGTGGCGTTAGCCATGGACTGGGCCTGGATCTCAGATCGCACTCTGTTGTACCGGTCTGACCTGCAGAGGATGACTGCGTCGACTGCCGTGAGGGTCTTCGCCGGAGCCTTGGCTGCCACGGCAGAGGTTCTGAGATAGCCGAGGTCTGTGGTGACGAGATCATTGAAGTCGGTCAGGAGCTGGTCGACGCCGTTATCTGTGCTGCCGGTGGCCCATGCGGCAGCGAGCCGCTCCTGTTGTGCCGTGCTCCTCGATGGTGCAAAGTAGTTCGTGGTCGAATTTGAGTCTGCTGTCATCGGGGAGGCGGGCTGGGTCTGCCTGGCGTTTGTTGGCCTTGCGGCAGGAAGCGTCCTTCCCGCCGCCTGTGCCATCTCTTGTCGCCTGACCTCGCGGAGGCGTTCACTGATCAGGCGGATACGCTGCTCCCAGAGCAGTTGGAGCGAGTTGGCATCCGTGGCCACCTTCAGAGCGCCGTCTTGGCGGGCGATGTCTTCAACGAAGTGGAGCTCTCCTCGGATTTGCTGCTGGACAACGTTACAGAGGCGGGTCCGCTGGCCAGTCGTCCTCATCTCCCACGCCCTGCGCTCGTTCTGGCCCAATCTGACAAGGGAATCCACCGCCGGCTTGAGGCCGTTTGCGGCGATTCTCGCGTTTACCTGGCAGGGATCTGAGATGGCGGCAGTTACGGCCGATCTCCAGGTCTGCTCCAATTCAGTCGAGCCTTGATAGTCGGCGGTCTGACCCTGCGGCTGGCCGGGGCCGAGGTGTGACTGGAACTCACTGATAAGCTCGGCGGTCTGTGACATCTGCGCAATCTGCTGTGCTGTAAATCCAGCACGATTGCGCAATGTTGCGTCCGCGCCGCTGGCAAGAAGAAGTCTGGCGGCAGGCACATAGCCAAGTGCGGCCTTGTGGAGGGCCGTTTCTCCGGATGCGTCCTGAGCATTGAGGTCTGCCTTGTTCTCTATGAGGTACTGCATCACGGCGTACTGGCCCTTGGAGGCAGCTCTAATGAGGGCCGTCCCTCCATGCTCGTCCCTGGCGTTCACATCCTTTGTTTCGGCCAGGATGGACTTGACCTGGTCTAGATTGCCATTTTCAGCAGCGCTGGGCAGGTTATTTTGGGACTGAGGCTGTGACCATGCTACGGTGGCTAAGGCGATCGCAATAGCAGCACAGTTCAAGATTGCTGTGGGATGATTCTTACGCACCTGTTCTCCTTTCAAATCGAATATGACGTGTTTGGTGTGGATTCGTCTACGTTTGATCCTGTGAGGATACTCCTAGTCTCTCGGTTAGCCTGTCGAAGTCATCTAGGGACCTGAACTCAATGGTGAGCTTGCCCTGGCGGCCGTTGCGTTTCAGGTCTATCTTCACCCTTAAACCGAGCGCTGTGCCAATTCTGGACTCCATTTCTGAGATGTGAGGTAACTTGTGGGTCTGGGCATCTGGCAGAGGCCTGCTATCAGTGAGGTATCTCCGTACGAGGCGCTCCACCTCTCTTACGCTGAGGCGTCTTGCCATGGCCCTGTTTGCAAGTTTTCTTCGCAATTCGTCGGTTGGAAGGGCGAGGATGGCCCTGGCGTGGCCCATCGCAAGGTCACCATTGATCAGCATCTGCTGAAGCTCCTGTGCGAGGTCGAGGAGCCTGAGATGGTTTGAAATGACGGACCCGTCCTCTCCAAGGCGTGCCGCGGCTTCGGCCTGGGTGGTGCCAAACGCATTGAGATAGGCCTGATATGCCTTAGCGCGGTCTATTGGATTGAGGTCATCTCTGTGGATGTTCTCCACCAACGACCACTCGAGCTGTTGGGCGTCGCTGGTCTGGCGGACGATGGCGGGGATGGTCTCTCTGCCGAGGAGTTGGAACGCCCGAAATCTCCTCTCACCTGCTATGAGCTGATAGCCAGAGCCGACCTTGCGGACCGATACCGGCTGGACCAGGCCGTTGGCCTGTATTGAATCGGCCAGCTCTGCGAGCTTGTCCTGGTCCCAGTGCCGTCTCGCCTGGTATGGGTTTGGTGATATAGCATCGAGCTTTATCTCGATGAGCGATGCTTGTTGCTCTGGGGGTCCCTGCAATGGCTGGAGCGGCTCTGGGGTCTGTGATTCAGTGAATGGCGTTTGCTGGCCTTGGGGGCCTAGGAGCGATTCGAGGCCCCTGCCTAGGTGCCTTGGTCTCTGCGCCTGCTGCTTGCCTATCATAGGTCACTCCTGCGGAGTAGTGTGCGAAGACGGTCTTTCGGATCTGACCTGAGACCGGCACTCGATGCGTGTCAAGTGTACTGTTGAGGTGGCTCTTGCGTCAAGGTTGTTGCTGAGGCAGAGCCGTTGGCTGGGTGGCGGACTGAGGAGTCCGCGGAGTTGTCGGGTCAGGATCGGGTGGATCATAGTTTGAGGTCTTGGAACGCGACTTGCAGCTTGGTTTGGGCGTGGCACGTAGATGGGTGCGTTTTCACGTGGAACTCGCGAGGTTGGTGCTGTAATACAATGGTGTCAAATCACTTATACATCGCCGTCTGGCCTGAAATGGCGACTCGGCTTGGCCGTCTGGATCGCCAGGGCAGGTTGGTCTGGGGGAATTGCCGCGTCCTATTGGCAATCAAGAAAGCGGATTATGGGACGTTATCTGCAGTGCCAAGGTATGGGGGGGCCTTGACGCAGCGGGCACAGGGTTGCATGTGGTTGCGCTTTCTGGTATAAGGGCTGATCGATTAACGGAATAGGATGGATCTATGGAAGCCTCAGAAATTAGATCTGGATTGAAGGATCTCGTGGCCCGGGTGGATGACATCTGGGACTGGCTTTGACTTGCCTGGCAAGAAAGGGCAGTTGGAGCAACTGCAAGCAAACATGGCCAGTCCTGGGTTCTGGGACAACCAGGAGAAGGCCCAGGGCATCGTCTCGCAGTTGAGTGCGCTCAAGGCTGTTGTTGAGCCCATCGAGGAGCTGCGGCGCGACGTCGCCGACCTGCGCGAACTGATTGAGCTGGCACAGGGCGACCCGGCTGACCTCGCGGAGTTGGAGGGCGACTTGGCCGGCCTGACGACGAAGTGTCGGAAGATCGAGATGCAGGGCTTGTTGTCGCGACGGTACGACAGCATGAACTGCTTCTTCGGAATTCACGCGGGCGCGGGTGGGACGGAGAGCTGCGATTGGGCGAGCATGCTGCTGAGGATGTACACGCGGTACTTCGAGCGAAGCAGGTACAAGGTGGAGGAGTTGGACCTAGTCCCAGGCGAAGAGGCGGGCATCCGTTCCGTGACGATCCGGGTTGTGGGCCCCTTTGCCTTTGGGAAGCTGTCGTGCGAGGCAGGTGTCCATCGATTAGTGCGGATCAGTCCCTTCGACTCACAGAACCGGAGGCACACGACCTTTGCCGCAGTCGATTGCATACCCGAGTTCAATGAGGACGTGCAGGTCGCCATCGATGACGACGATCTGCGCGTGGACTTCTACCGTTCCAGCGGGGCGGGTGGGCAGCATGTCAACAAGGTGAGCTCGGCGGTACGGATCACGCATCTGCCGACCGGGATAGTCGTGCAGTGTCAGAATGAGCGGAGTCAGCACAAGAACCGCGCACTGGCCATGAAGGTGCTGCAGGCCAAGCTCTATGTCTTGGAGCAGCAGAAGCGGGATGCCGAGCTGGCCAGCGTCGTCGGTGAGAAGGGGCAGATCGCGTGGGGCAATCAGATCCGAAGCTACGTTCTGCAGCCCTATCAGATGGTGAAAGACCATCGCACCGATTTCCAGACCGGCCAGGTTAACGCTGTTCTGGATGGAGAGATTGAAGAATTCGTCGAGGCGGCCCTGCGACTGCGAGCGAAGGAGGAAGGCGGCGGGCGGCCCAAGGCGTAGGGTGAGGATGACGCCATGAAAGCGCTAGTGGAGATCACGGTCGGGGTGCGGCGGCAGGAGTTGGCCGCGTGCAGGAGCGAGCTGTTGGCGGTCGGGGTCTGCTCCGGTCGGGGCCCGTGGGATGCGGAAGTGCGGGCGCTGGACCGCAGGCTGGGCGGGGCGCTGTCACGCGGGGTGGAGCTGGGGGACTTCAAGGGTGACGCGGGCAGTACGGCGATGGTCTATGGGGACGGGCGGGTGGGGGCTCAGCGCATCCTTATTGTGGGGCTTGGAGACCGTGAACGTGTTGAATTGGACACGGTGCGCAGGGCGGCCGCGGCCGCGGCGGGAAAGGCGATGGGCTTGAGGGTGCGGAGTCTGGCGGTCGCGCTGCACGCGGGGGCGGGGCGGAGATTTGATGGGGCGGCCGTGGGGCGTGCCCTGGCGGAGGGCGTGTGTTTCGGGGGATATCGGTACGATGAATATGTGACGGGGGGGGCTCAGGACCGTCCGGCGGTGCTAAAAGTGGAGGTCGTGGAGCGGGAGTTGAACCAGGCCCGGGCAATGGCGAGGGGCGTGGCGGAGGGCGTGGTGATCGGGCGAGCGAGCCGGTTCGCCCGGACGGCCGCTAACCGGCCTGGAAACGTGATCCATCCGGCTGAGCTGGCCTCCATGGCGAGGCGCGTGGCGAGAGAGTCGAAGCACCTATCATGCACGGTGTGGGGCAAGAGGGAGCTGGAGGCGCGGGGGATGGGCGGGATTCTGGCCGTCGGGGCCGGTTCGGCGCATGAGCCATGCCTGATCGCGATGCGCTATGGGGTGAAGGGGCGAGGAAGGCGGCCCGCCGTGGGGCTGGTGGGGAAAGCGATCACCTTTGACTCGGGAGGAATCAGCATCAAGCCTGCGGCAGACATGGATCAGATGAAGTTCGACAAGAGCGGAGGTCTGGCGGTGCTGGGGACCCTGAAGGCGATCGACGAACTCGGCCTCGACCTGGAGGTCCTGGGTCTGATCCCTGCCGCGGAAAACATGCCGAGCGGCAGCAGTTACCGGCCGGGCGACATCGTCACGACGTACAGCGGCAAGACGGTGGAAGTCCTGAATACGGATGCGGAGGGCCGGATCGTCCTGTGCGACGCCCTGGCATATGCCGTGGAGCAGGAGTGTGAGAGGATCGTCGACATCGCGACGCTGACCGGGGCGTGCGTGGTGGCGCTGGGGAAGGTGATGGCGGGAGTGATGGGCAGCGACGACGCGATGATCGAGGAGATGCGGCGGGCGGCGCAGGAGAGCGGAGAGAAGATCTGGCCGCTGCCCTGTGGGGAGGAGTATGCGGAGGAGATGAAGAGCAAGATCGCGGATCTGAAGAACACCGGCGGCAAATGGGGCGGGGCCTGTACGGCTGCGGCGTTCCTCCGGCAGTTTGTCGGCGGCCGGCCGTGGGTGCACCTGGATATTGCAGGGGTGGACGTGTGCCCCAGTGGAGGAGAGGGTGGAGCGCAGGGGGCCAGCGGCTTCGGGGTGCGCCTGCTGACCACGTTCCTGATGAAGAGTGCACAGGCGAAGCAGAAATCCTGATGGGCGGGGATCATCCTATGGCAGGCAAGACCAAAGCGGTGGATCAACGGCGGATCGAGAAGGCAGTGGCGGAGATCCTCCTGGCGATCGGAGAGGATCCGGAGCGGGAGGGGCTGCGGGACACTCCGGCCCGGGTAGCCAAGATGTATGCCGAGCTGCTGTCCGGGATGAGGGAAGACCCGGAAGTCCACTTGAAGAGCGTCTTCACGGAGAACTACGACGAGATCGTGCTCCTGCGTGACATTCCTTTCTACAGTGTGTGCGAACACCACATGCTTCCCTTCATCGGATCGGCCCATGTGGCGTATCTACCCACGGGCCGGGTCCTGGGCGTGAGCAAACTGGCCCGCATCGTGGACTGCTTTGCCAAGCGGCTCCAGTGCCAGGAGCGGCTGACCGGACAGATCGCGGATCTGATCATGACGCGGCTGGAGCCCCTGGGGGTGGCGGTGGTCCTGGAGGCGTCCCACTCCTGTATGACGATCCGCGGCATCAGGAAGCCGGGCTCGACCATGGTGACCTCGGCCTTGCGGGGCATCTTCCGCAAGGATCCGCGCAGCCGGCTTGAGATCCTGAGCCTGCTGCATCAGGACAGGCGGTAGCCGCGATGCACCGCTTGGTCCGACAGGTCCGCTTCTCCGTGGACCCCTTCGACTCCGAGACGCGGCCGGGTTCGAATGCCTACGCCTCGCGGCCCACGGCTCTGGGATTGGCCTTGTTTCTGGAGCTGGGGGTGCAGGTCCGGGGGCCGGTGGAGGCTACCAGCGGATTCGTCGTGAACGTGGGCGACATCGACCGTGCCGTGCGCCGCTACGCCGTGCCCCTCTTCACGGACGGCATCCGCGATCGTTATTGTAGACACAGGACCGTCGGAATGGGAGAGGTGGTGGGTTTGCTGGGGACGGCTGCCGAGGCCCTCCGGGACAAGCTGGGCGGTGCAACGCTGGAGGCCCTGCGCCTCAAGCTGAATCCCTTTCGATGCGTGGAGATCCGCAGAGAGGACCTGGACATGGTCTATTACAGTGAGAAGTTCGAGTTTGCCGCCATGCACAAACTCTGGAACGCAGGGCTGTCAGAGGCGGAGAACCAGGCCCTGTTTGGCAAGTGTGCCAATCCCGCGGGCCATGGGCACAACTACGTGGTGGAGGTGACCGTGCGGGTGCACTCGGGGCAGGCCCTGGACTGGGTGGCCCTGGAGCGCGTCGTGGATGAGCAGTTCATCGAACAGGTGGACCACAGGAACCTCAATGCCGATGTGCCCTTCTTCGGCAAGGTCAACCCCACCATGGAGCACATCGCCCAGTTCGCCTGGCAGGGCCTCGTGGGCCGGCTGGGTCCGGCGGATCTGCAGGGGGTCACCATCTGGGAATCCGATCGGGTCTGCTGCTCGTACTATGGAAACTGAGTGGGTCGAGAAGGTCAGGAGGTGGAACGTGGATCGATCGCTGGGTCCAAGACTCGTTGGGATCGCAGTCCTGTGTGCAGGGCTGGCCAACCTGGCAGTCGCGGGGATGGAAGAGTCCTCCGTGACGGCCCGGGCGCCAGAGGCGATTGCCAAAATCGAGGCCCCTTTTGCAATGCCGCCGCTGGACCGCCCCGCCATCCCCGACAGGACGTTCGACGTCCGCTCGTTCGGCGCCGTGGAGGGCGGGACCGTCAAGAATACCGAGGCGATCCGCAAGGCCATCGAGGCGGCCAGCGAGGCCGGCGGAGGAACCGTGCTGATCCCTGCGGGGCGGTGGCTGACGGGCCCCATCCACCTGGACAGTCATATCAACCTCAGGATTGACGAGGGTGCAGAGGTCCTCTTCAGCCAGGACGTCAATGACTATCGGCCCGCGGTGTTCAGCCGGCACGAAGGGATCGAGTGCTATAAGCTCTCGCCCTTCATCTACGCCCGCGGCAAGCAGGCGATCGCGATCACCGGCAGCGGGACGCTCAACGGACAGGGCCGGCCGTGGTGGACGCTGCCGGGCCAGGACAAGGCCGGTGCTTCGCTCAGGCGGATGGCCGAAGAGGGCGTGGCGGTGGATCAGCGGGTCTTCGAGGGCGGTCCCTCGGGCGTCCTTCGGCCGGCGTTCATCCAGACGGTCGAGTGTCGGGACGTTTTGATCGAGGGCGTGACGATCCGATACGGCGCATTCTGGACCATAAATCCTGTTTACTGCGAGAACGTGATCGTCCGCAAGGTGACGATCCAGACGGCGGGTCCGTACGGCCACACGCCCAACGGCGATGGGGTGGACCCGGATTCCTGCCGGAACGTCCTGATCGAGTACTGTGACCTGGACACCGGGGACGACTGCGTCGTCATCAAGGCGGGCAAGGATGCGGACGGCCTGAGGGTGGCCAGGCCCTGCGAGAACATCGTGGTTCGGAACTGCCAGACGCGCCAGGGACACGGGGGCGTGGTGTGCGGCAGTGAGACCTCAGGCGGGATCCGCAACGTGAGCATCCAGGACTGCGTGTTCAACGGCACGGACCGGGGCATCCGGATCAAGAGCGGCCGGGGCCGTGGGGGCGTCGTGGAGAACGTCTGGGCCCGCAATCTGACCATGGGCACGATCCGCAATGAGGCCATCCTGCTGAACCTCTTGTATACCACGCGGAGGCTGCCGGAAGAGGCGGTGACTGCGAGGACCCCGCGGTTTCGCAACATGCACTTCAAGGACATCGCGTGTCAACAGACCCAGGGATCCGTCATCCAGTTGTACGGCCTGCCTGAGATGCCGATCGAAGGGATCACGATCGAGGGTTTCTCGGCCCGTGGCGCCAAGGGTATCGACTGCGCCGATGTCCAGGGGATCGAGTTCAAGGACGTCGCCGTGGCACCTGACCATGGGCCCGCGGTCCAGATCCTGGATGGCCGGGCAGTGGCCTTCGACGGGCTTCGTCTGCTGGAATCCACGGAGGCGGCCTTCAAGGTCCTCGGCAGTAAGACCCAGGGGATTCGAGTGACCCACAGCGATCTGGCGAAGGCCAAGGTCCCGGTCATCGCCGGCGAGGGGGCCTCCGAAGGCGCGGTTCAGATCGACGGGCTAATCGGCGGTGGGAAATAGCGCCAGGGGGATGCGGATCTCCTTGTCCTTGGCCGTGAGGGTCAGGGTCATCGGATGGCCATCCTTCCCGACCTCCGGCGCGAGCACCGCCAGGTCCAGAGTCCGGCTGATTCGCCTCCCTTGGATCGGCCGGTCAGGGAGGTTTCTGACCCGCCAGCCCTGCGGCAGATCCTGGATCGCCACTCGGATGGAAAGGGCCTTGGGCGAGAGGAACTCCAGCGTCACGGTCATCGGCCGGGGGGTGTTGGGTTGAATGACGGGCTGCGACCGGTAGTCCACGGTCACGCGGAGATCCGGGTCGTTCCAGACCACCTGCCAGGGCGAGAGTCGCCACAGGGCAGCGGCTGCCTTGGGATCGCTCAATCGGACCTCTTTGGCGCGGCGGAGATCCGCAGGCCCGGACGTGAGTCCCACCTGGGCCTGGTTCATGGTCAGGACCTGCCTGGCCATGGCCACGGTCTGGTCGGTCAGGGTGTTGAGATCGTCGGCGTGTTGGAAGCCGGAGATGGCAACGGTTTTGATGCCCAGTCCGATCGGTTCGCTCCATTTCGCTGGAATGCCGGCCGTGCCGCGAAGGATGCCCAGAATAGAGCCCAGGGTGGCGCCGGTGCAGTCCGTGTCGTCGCCGCCGTCGACCGCGAGGCAGATCGAGCTGCCGAAGTCCCCTTCTCCGTAGAGCCAGCCCAGGATTGTGTAGGCCACGTTGCGCGGGGCCTGGAACCACCCGGTCGTCTCGCTGGCGGCGATGACGTCCTGCCGGGCGGACTTCCAGTCCTTGCCTGCCTGCCGGGCGGCCATGGCCGCCCTGACTGCCCGTGCAACCTGGCAGTCCTTGGGGATCATCGCCAGTCCGATCGCGAGCAGCTTGTCCCGGTCCTTCTCGATGAAGGCGGCACTCTCAATACTGGCAGTGAAGATCTCGGCCAGTGTGCCCTCTGCCTGGCCGTGATCCACACAGGCGTCCTCGCGGGCCATCCGAGCGGCCAAGGCAGGACAGCCGGGCGCCAGACACGCCCAGATCTCAGATCGGATCCAGGCGCCGTTGCTGTGCTTCCATTGGCTGTTGTCGAACTCGCCCGAGACCGGCGGCAACAGCCCTCTGCGCATGTTCTTCTTGCCCACCCCGTATTCATTCCAGTCCACCGGCACGTACTTGAGCCAGTACTCGCCGAGGATGCGGGCATCCACCCGGCCCTGGTGGTCCTGCATGGCCTTGAGCCAGAGAATCTGAAGGTCGAGATCGTCATTGGCCGCAGGCTCCCCGGCCTTGAGGTTCGTGTAGAATTGGAGATCAAGGGGATCTCTCTTGCCTTCGAAGGGCATGCCGAGCGTACCGCCGATGTTCTTACCCAGCCAACAGGCGAACACCCGGTCTCGGAAATCCGCCTCATTGAGCAGGACGAGGGGTTTCTGGCTGGCCCAGGCCTGGGCGGTCAGGCCTAGGGCCAAGGCGGCGAGGAGAGGCGACGTGCGTTTCATGGCGATGTCTCCCTGGCGAAAGTCTGCCCAGCAGATGCCGGGTCGTGACCTGCCGCAGGCCAGGCGGAGGTCAGTTCCCCTTGCCGCTGGCGGACAGCTCCTCGCCGTGGTGGGCGTAAGAGGGTTCGGAGGGGGCTTCTTCAGGCTGGTCTTCAGCCTCGTCCTGGCCCTGTTCGGCACTAGGCTCCTCGACCGGCGGCTTGGGACTGGCCTCGGCGTCCGCCTGCATCTGGGCACAGAGCCGCTCGTATTCTTCCAGGGTGATCAGGACTTCCCGTGCCTGGCTGCCCTTGTACTCGCCCAGCACGCCTGCTGCGGCCATCATCTCGATGATCCGAGACGCGCGGGCATAGCCAATAGCCAGCCTACGCTGCAGCAGTGACACGCTGCCCCGCTTGGTCTCGAGCACGATCCGCACGGCCTGGTCGAACATGTCGTCCTTCTGCATCTCTTCGGGATCGACCTTCTTGAGCTGCGTCAGTTCCGGATGGAACTGCGGCTCCGCGATCTCCTTCAGATGCTTGACAATGCGGCGGATCTCCCCGTCGTCCACCAGGGTCCCCTGGGCGCGAACCAGGTCGCTGGACCCGGGCTTGAGGAACAGCATGTCCCCTTCTCCCAGGAGCGTCTCTGCGCCGTTCTGGTCCAGGATGATCCGGCTGTCCATGCGGGCTGCCACGCGGAAGGCGACGCGCGTGGGCATGTTGGACTTGATCAGTCCGGTCACCACAGTGGCCTGCGGCCGCTGCGTGGCCAGGACCAGGTGGATGCCCACAGCCCTGCTCTTTTGTGCAAGTCGAACGATGAAGGACTCGATCTCCTTGGAGGCGGTCATCATCAGGTCTGCCAGCTCGTCGATGATGATCACGATGTGGGGCAGGCGTTTGGCAATCTGGGCCTCTTCCTCCGGACTGCTGGGGTTGAATCGCTTGATGATCTCCTCGGTGCCGAGCTGGTTGTACTCCGCGATGTTCTTGACCCTGGCCTCCGCCAGCACCGCATACCGCTCGTCCATCTTGACGGTGGCCCACTCGAGGATTTGAACCGCCATCTGGGTCTCGGTCACGATGGGGCACATCAGGTGGGGAATGGTGGTGAAGGCGGTCATCTCGACCATCTTGGGATCGACCAGGATGACCTTGATCTCGTCGGGTCGCTTGGTCAGCAGGATGCTGGCCACGATGCTGTTGATGCACACGCTCTTGCCCGACCCGGTCGTGCCCGCGATCAGCAGGTGAGGCATCTTGGCCAGGTCTGAGACCAGGGCCTCGCCTGAGGAGTCCTTGCCCAGGAACAGCGGGATGGCCATCTTCGAAGGCCTGTCCCCTGCCAGCTCGATCATGTTCCGAAGCCTGACCTTCTCCTTCTCGCTGTTGGGCACCTCAACACCGATGGTGTGCTTGCCTGCCAGCGGGGCAACCACGCGGACCGCGCCCACGCCCAGGGCCCTCGCCATGTCATTGGAGAGGGCGGAGACCTGGCTGACCTTGACGCCCGCAGCCAGTTCCAGTTCGAACATGGTGATCACCGGCCCGGTCTCTGCGGCGACCACTCGTGCAGAGACGTTGAACTCACCCAGGAGCTGCTCGAGGCTCTTGGCCTTGGACTGGACGACCTTCTCCTGCACAGCGGCGTAGCCGTACTCTGGATCCGCCAGGAGGTTCAAGGGAGGCAGGGCGTAGTCGTCGTAGGACGGCTGCACGTAGGCCTGCTCCTGCGTCCGCTGGGCAGCCACGCGATTGATGGCCAAGGCCTTGATCTGTTCCAAGGCGGAGGGATTGGCCTGCGCGGGGGCCGCCTGTGCCGGCTCTGTCTCGGCAACGGGCTCTGTGGCTTCCGCTGCCGTCTCGGCGGTTGTCTCCTCTGCCTCTGCCGCCGTCTCTTCGGCTGCGGCCACGGCCGTGCGCCGGGACTTGGTCGGTGACTTCTGCTTGGTGCTAAGGCGCTGCCAGATGGCGGTGAGTGTCCGGGAGTCCCGGGCGGACGCCCAGGCAGGGCTGAACAGGGCGGCGACCGTGACAAAGGACCGGGCGAGCGCCGGGGGGCCGCCATGACCCAGTTGTCGGCGAGGAGCAGCAGGCCCACGATCCACATGGCCGTCATCAGGATCGTAGTACCGAGGAGGGCGAAGTTGTCTTTCAGGAAGGTGGCAGTGGCCACGCCCAAGACTCCGCCTGAGCCAAAGGGAAAGCGAAAGAGCCGGTGCGGCCACAGGCAGTAGAAACTGCAGGAGATCGCCACGGTCAGCAGGAAGAGACCCAGCGATCGAAGCACAGGCTGTTCGATGGACTTGTCCAGCAGAACGAGCACCCCGTAGCCGATGATGCAGGCCAGGGCCAGGAACGCGCCGGGTCCGATGTAGTACATCAAGTAGTATGCACAGAACGCCCCTACGTGACCGCACCAGTTGGCTGGTGGTTGGTTGTGGGGAAATGCATAGGGACTTGGCCAGTCGGCCAGGTCAAAGCTGAGACAACTGAAGAACAGCACAATAGCAGACAGGACCCCGGACCACTGGATTGCGACCTTCAGGCCAGATGATGAGGATTCCGCCTGTTCGACGTTCTTCTTGCGAGTTCTGAGCTTCCTTGCCACCTTGTCCCTCGATAAGTCCGATAAGAAGGAGTCATGCACGGCAGCACCGCTGTGCGGACTGCGACAGACTCCCCGTATATCGGCACTGATTCGGGCTTTTCTGTACAAATCCGGACGTCGGGGGACTTGGCCGGGGGAACCGCGGGGAACGAAAAACCCCGCAGCAAATCCATTTGCCACGGGGCCATTGAAAGCAGGTATGTCACTTGCTCGGGGACTGAGGGGTCGCAGGATTGGGCACCTGGGGTCGCGGCACCTCGACGACCACGCCCATCCGGCCCAGCGCCTCAGCCACGTCAGGCTGGTTGGGCTCCAGGTCGAAGCTGTGCATCAGGTACTGCTTGGCCTTGGCGGTGTCCTTGTGGGCCCTCCAATAGAAGCCCAACTCCTTGAAGGCCAAGGCGGAGGTTGGCGCGACGCGGCCGGCCTCGGTGTAGCAGGCCAGGGCATACTGGTCAAGGCCGGCATTCGCGAATGCCCTGCCCAGATCGACCATATCCGTCGGCGCGTTCTCCAATTGGCGCAGGAACCGGTCGACGGTGGCGTCCGCGCCCTGGCGGTCGCCCCTGTCGAGCAGCAGTTGAACCATGGCCACCTGGGCCTTCCTGAAGCCGGGAGCGAAGTTGATCGCCAGATCGAGGTGGTACTGCGCCTTGTCCCACAACCCCTCTCTGTGGTAGAACTCGCCCAACTGGTAGTGGGCCTCTGGATCCAGGAAGTTCCTGTCCACCAAGGATTGGAGGAATCGCTCCTGGCTGGCCATGGGCTGCGAGGGTTGTGACGGCGATGGCGCAGGCCCTGCATCGCATCCTCCCAGCCCAAACCAAGCGCCGGTGAGCAATGCAGCCATCCCTAGCCTGCTAGCCCATGTGGCACTACTGTCTTTGCCTGCCATCAGACACCTCCCGAGAAGCCCTCTCGTGCCGGAACGTCGGGCAGAGAACCCTGCCATGGATAGCCCCCTTTTATCATGGGGTCACCTGTTTGCAAGAGGAAAAGGCCACAACTCCCCCCGAAAGTTGCGGGCCAGCCCGCATTTCTCACGGGGCTTCGGTTCTGAGCGGTCCTGTTGTCCGGCTAGTGGGTTCCAGACCTGGGCATCCGGTCCCCAGGGCCGGACCGCTGCGGTTTCTTCTGGCCCTGGTCAAGGACCCGCATGGCCTTCTTGAGGTCGGCCACTTTGAGGATACCGGTGGCCCGGCCGCCCTTGGCCCCTGCCGTACAGTAGGCATAGGAGACGTTGATGTGATCCCTGGCCAGCTTCTCCATGACGCTGGCCAGCGCGCCGCTCTTGTTCTCCAGACTGATGCACAGGGTATCCGTCTCGCTGAAGGGCATGTTCAGGTGAGCGAGGACCTGTCTGGCCTTCTCGGTCTGGTCGAACACGACTCGCATCACGCCGTGTTCCGCCGAATCCATCACGGTCATGGCCAGAATGTTGACCTTGGCCCTGGCAAACTCCCCGAGCGCCTGGGCCAGCGCGCCCGGTTTGTTGACCATGAAGATCGAGAATTGCGTGGTAATCCACATGCTCTTGTTCTCCGTCACTGGGCAGCGCCAAGGGCCTGCAGGGCAGAGCCCCGATCTGGATAGAATTCGAAGATCTTGTCCAGATTGGTCGTCTTGAATACGCGGTACAGGGAGCTGCTGACGGCACTGATGACCACCTTGCCGCCCGTCGCCCTCAACCGGACTCGGGTCTCCAACAGGAGCCCCAACACCTGGGAAGAGAAGAAGCTGACGCCATGAAAGTCAAACACGACCTTGGACGGCTGACAGGCGTCGAGGGTCTCCTTGATCTTCCTGGAGGCAGCGGCGATCGTCTGGGCATCGGTGATCGAGGCGGTAGCGAAACTGACTACGGCCGCCGGGCCTTCCAACGTGATCTCGACGTCATCCTTCTGGTCCATCCACAGCTCCAAGGACATTTCCTCCCTATTATGTCATGGCTGTTGGGTGCAGTCGAGCCCTTTTGGCCGGGCCCAGCCCACCCACGAGGCCGTAGAGCCCCAAAACGCCTTGACAAATGCGTGGTTTAAGGTTAATCTAGGTAAATTCAGTCGCGGGTTTAGCTTATAGGCCTATACATGATGAATCAAAAAACGGCTGTTCTAGTCAGTTTGGTGACCCTCTATGTTCTTTCCATCACTCCTGCAGGTCTTGCGGAGGTGGATCCCCGCCCGATCGATGCGGTCCGCAACAAGACCGTGCTGGAGCCAGCCGATCTCCAGGTGATCGACGACTTCGTGTCTGCTGCCGTCAAGGACATCATGCGGACCAAGGACTTTTCGCAGGTCTCCAAGGCCCGTGCGGTTCTGATCGGCAAGAGAGGCACGCAACCCCAGTTTGCCCAGCAGTTCTCGGAGTCTTGCAGGAAGCAGATCGCGGCCGGCCTTGAGCAGGCCGCCACCAATCTTCCCAACGATCGCAAGTTCAAGGTCATGGTCAACCTGTTGATCACCGCAGACGCGCTGCAGGATCCAGTCATGGCCGATATTGGGCTGAAGCACCTTGGCCATGCCGACGCCGTGCTGCAATACTGGGCGGTCCGCCTGGTGACCAACAGCGCAGCCGCGGAGAAGCTCAAGCAGGGTAACTGGCCGGTCGGCGGACAGATCGTCAATGGACTGCTCCAGTTGGTTCGACCGTCTTCCTCGAAGCAGGGAGACTGTCGCGAGGTGGTCTTGGCACCGATCGCGGAGTTCGCCGCCAAGATTGGCACTGCCGAGGGGCAGGCCCTCCTGGCGGAGGTGACCGATGCCCGGATCAGCCAACAGGCTCGGGGACAGGTCCACGATGGTCACGTCGACACCGTGATTTTGAAGCTCCTGTACGGCCAGATGAGTGATCCCGCCAATGCCTCCAAGAAGGCATCCCTGGCCGGTCGATTTGCGCAGTTGTACTCCTACGTCATCCAACGCCTCGCCAAGGCAGGCACGACGTTCAGCCAGGCTGAGCGAGAGCAGTGGGCCTCCGTCGTGGTGGAAGTGGAGGACAAGTGTGTGGCGCCGGTCTTGGAGGGATACCAGACGCCTCTGCGAAAGGCGATCGAGAAGGGCGACCTCGCCGGCCTCCAGGCAGAGCACGACCGTCTGCTGGGCAGCAGCGCGGCGCAGGGCCAGTTAGTGGCCAAGTGGCAATTTGACTATGGCACCGGCGCTGACGGCAAGCCGCAGGCCTGGCCCAAAGAGCTTGCCTTGAAGACCACAGCAGGCAAGTAGTCCACTGTGGATTTGCGATTGCGGATTGCGGATTCCTTTCCGCGTCTGCCATCCCTATCCGAAATCCGCAATCCGAAATGCTATCCTTCCCTCTCGTATGCGCCCATGTCCACTGCTGCGCCCATCACCCTGGGTTGTCCGGACAGGTCTGTTTCATCAGGCCCGATGACCGTGGCTGGATTCCCCTTGTCCACAGCCGGGGACCCGGCGGTCAGCCGGTAGTCTCCTTCTACCCATACAGAACCTGCGTCCGAGGCCGTAGCCGGCTTGCTGGGGTCGTGCTGGACCCAGCGACCCTGCTGTACAAAGGCGGGATCTGCATCGATATTGCCCTGGCCTGCAGCCCCACCCGTCACATCCGTGTAGGTCAGACCGAGACCCACGCCCGAGGGCCAGACGCGGGAGACGCCATTGAAGTAGATGATCGAGTTGGTGACGTTGAACGTGGCACTGGAGATCCCCTCCAGCCCGTTCTCCACGATCGTGCAGTTCCTTACTGAAGGCTTGTCGCCCTTGATCCCTTGGGTACGGTTGCCTGCGATCAGACAGTGCGTGATCACAGGGGTGTTGCCCACGGACACTCCGCGGCCGGGCATGGTCTGGCTGATCGACTCAATACCTGCAGCGCCGTTGGACGTGATGAGGCATCGATCCAGCAGCGGCGCGCATCGGCTGCGGAGCACGACTCCGCTTTCACTGTTGCCCGTGATCGCGCACTGCGTGACCCAGGGCGCAGATCCGGAGCAGAGCAGACCATTTTTGGCCCCAGTCAAGGTCAGGCCCTGGATGATGGTCTGGCCGCCCTCGTTGGTCGCACAAGTCACGGCCGTGCCTGCGCCGTGGATCACCGTGGCCCGCACGACATCCCCATTGGTGGGGTCCTCAGAGGTGAGCGTGATGGCCTTGCCCTGGAGATCCACGTCCTCGCAGTAGGTGCCTGGATGGACAACCACCCAGTCTCCAGCAGTCGACAGGGCAATCGCATCCTGGATGCAGGGGTATCGCTGGCCCGTGGTGGCGTTTTCTACGGGACCGGCAGCCATGGAGATCGCGACGCTGAGGGACACGCCTTGCAGGGGACCATAGCTGCTCGTCTGCCAGACGATGGACCCCTTCGAGACCGCGGGCGCGGTCCCAGAGGTTGAGCCCGACAGGGGAAGATCCGTCAACCCATATCCGGGCACCAGGCGGCAGGCCTTGACGGCGCTGCCGTCCACATAGGCGATGAGTTGGCCGTCGAGGGCAGGCTGGCTCTGGGTGCCGGCGGCGGTGACCAGCGGCATCTCCACAATGCTGGCAGGGTTGCGGATGTCCGCCCCATAGACGTCGCCCGTATCACTCCGCAGGTCTGTCCAGACCACGGTGTTTCCTGAGATCGCAGGATCGTATTGTCTGGCCGCATGGGTGCAGATGGGGAAGACCTGGATGTGACCGAGATCCGAGAGGTCCGCGCCGTAGATGTCACCATTGGCCTCCCACACGACGGTGTTACCCCATAGGTCGATGACGTGGTCAAAGTCGGAGTCGTACCCATAGCACGCGTAGGGGTCGCGCGAACCCACATCTTGGGCCACCGTGAAGTACACGGGCTTGTCCGGGTTGGTGATGTCCGCCCCACAGATGCTGAACGGGGTATTCCACCAGCGGGTGACCTTGCCGTCGGCGAGGTCTACGTCTGCGTGCTCGAGCCACACCACCTTGGTGCCCCAGACCGTGGGATGGCTATACGACCGGGTCATCGTGTAGGGCCTGAGGGTATACACGCGGGTAGCGCCCACCTTGGCCATGTAGATCCCCTCGTTGGAGGGCCCGTTGCCCCACGGATTGCCATATACCGGGCCGCCACACCAGACGATCGTGTCACCCTGGATGCGGGGCTGCGTATCCAGATCCTGGCCGGTCCCTGCGCTGCGGTAGGTCTGCGACTGGCTGCCGGAGGCCAGGTCCCTGTACACGATGTCCCACGTGTAGTTGGTGTCAGGTCCCAGGCAGTAGACGAGCCTGCCGGCGTCCAGACTCGGGTAGTGGAAGTAGCCTGAGCCCGACAGGCCGCTGGCCACGGCTCTCTGGGTCAGGGACATGGCCATCGTGGTGATCCGGACCGCGTCGGGGGAGCTGTCGAGACGACCGTCTCCCACAGTCAGCTCAAAGGTGTACGCGCCGGGCTCCACGAGGGTGAACACCGGGGTCGCGGAGTTGGCGTCGTCCAACTGGACTGCGGGCCCGTCGGTCTGACGCCAACGATAGGTCAGTCGATCGTCCTCGGGATCCTTTGAGCCTGAGCCATCCAGGCGCACCTGCGACGGCGTCTGACAGAGCCTGTCTGTCCCGGCGTTGGCGACCGGAGCGCTGTTGCCGATGCAGACGACCACCTCATCGGGCTTGCTATCGTAGGTTCCATCGCTGACCACCAGTCTGAACCTGTACCGGCCGTCACTCGGAGGCGCGAACGTCGGTCTCACCGCCGCTGAGTCGCTCAGCACGACAGCAGGACCCTCCATCTGGGTCCACGTGAAGTGCAGGGTCGCGGTCGCATCGCACGTGACGCTTCCGGAGCCGTCCAGGGTCAGGGTAGTCTCCTGCGCGTAGAGACGCTGGTCCGGACCTGCATTGGCCACAGGCCTTGCGCAGCCGGGATACTCATCAGCGCCCATATCGACCACTGCGTTCCAGATCCGGGCGTCCCCATCGATGTCCACCTCGCCTACCAGGGCGGAAAAGGCCGGATCGCCCGCCTGGATACAGGGAGAGAGCCGGTCCAGATGGAAGTTGTGGGATCCAGCCGCAGCGAAGAGCGGGTCTTCGCCGAGGTTGCCGTAGCGGCCCGTCATGCTCGCGCCAGGTACCGTCCTTCCGGTTTGGGAGTCCAGGACCACATAGTCCGTAGGACGGTTGTTCCACACGTCATTGAAGGCAAACCACTCTCCGAGCAGGCCTTGCACGACCACTCCGCCGCCCTTCTTGGCGCCAGTGAGGATGTTGTTCCTGACTTCAATGCCTGCGTTGTAGACCAGATAGAGGTTGCCGTAGTCACCCTCGCTGGGTAATCCGTCGGCCGTACCCAGGGCCGTATTGTCCACCAAGGTGTTCGAGATGAGCTGTCCGCCAAAGAGGGCCACACCACCGACGACATAGGCAGAGTTGTCATAGATCAGGTTGTTGTAGATCAGAGAGTTGCCCGAAACCACGAATACCGCGCCTACCGCGTACGCTGAGTTCTCGGCGATGACGTTGTAGGCGATGATGGCCTCGGACTCGATGCACGCAATACCACCCGCATAGCCCGGGACCTCCCCCTGGCTTGGGTAGACGATGGTGTGGTTATTGATAATCCGGCAGTGCGTGACCGTGGGCGAGGAGCCGAGGCAGGCGATGCCTGCTCCCCAGTACAACGACTGACCTGCGTCAGCAAAGTCATAGAGCGTCCCTGAGCCTCCAGTGATGGTGAAGCCGGTCAGCACGGTGTCCTGGTATTCTCCCTGGTCGAAGGTAACCACACTGCCCTGCCCTGACTCAGATCCGTCGATGATCGTCGTAGCGACTGTCGCAGCATCGCAGGGGTCCGTGCTGGTGACCGTGATGGCCTTGCCCTGGAAGTTGAGTTGCTCGTAGTAGATGCCAGGCGAGACCAACACCGTGTCCCCGGAGTTGGACTCGTCGATGGCAGCCTGGATGTTGTCGTACTCCTCAGGGACCCGCAAGACCGTGGCGTTGACGACTGCGACAAGAGACAGCAATGCCACGCCCAGTATCCGCACCTTCATCATGGACTACCCTTTCCTGTAGAGGTTGCTTCCGCGCAACGCGCAGGTGATTACCACATTATAAGACGCGGGGCTCCCCCTTTTGTTACAGAACGGCGATTATTTTTGATGAGCTACGTGGCGTAGTTGTGCAGGCCGGGAAACAGCTTGGAGAGATTCACCCAGAGCAGGGTGATCAGTATCGCGACAAGGCCCATGATCACCCAGAGGCTGTTGAGGCGTGCATAGCGCACGCCGAACAGGGTGCGGAAGTGCAGATACCCCACATACAGCAGCCATGAGACCAGAGACCACAATTCCTTGGGGTCCCAACCCCAGTAGTCACCCCAGGCTTGTTGGCCCCAGATGCTGCCCAGCAGAAGGCCAGCGGTCAGGAGGGGCAGCCCTGCGCAGACCATCCTGTAGGTTGCCTGTTCGGCACTGACGGGACTCTCTTGGTCATCGACGGCCAGACCTCGCAGTTGCACGACTGCCCAGAATGCGGCTTTGGCCATCAGCACATACGACAGCATGTAGACTGCCACGTGGGGGACAAACAGCGGGCTCTGCAGCGCAGGCGGCAGTTGCTGAGGTTGTGCATCGAATACAAAGCCAGCCGGAAACAGCAGGATCGCGCCTATCAGCATGTCCCACGTCCGGCCAGCCACCTGCAGGAAGCGAGCACAGAACCAGGACGCGGGCAAGGCCAACGCTCCCATGCATAGGAAGACCTCAAAGAGGTTCTGCAGTGGCGCGTGGCCTGTATCGATCCAGCGGTAGAGGTAGGCCAATCCTGCGATACCTGCGCCTACAAGGAAGAGTGGGCGGCCCAATCTCCGGAGCCCACCCAGGCTGGAGACAAAGCCTGCCACGTAGGCTGCCATGGCCGCATAGATCAGGATACCTTGGAATGTCAGCTTGATGGCCATCTTGCTTCTTACTTCTTACTTCTCAGATTCTGCCTCTCGGTTGCGTGCCACGTTTGCGGCCACAACTGCCAGGCCATGCCGAACAGGAGTGCCGCATAGCCCGTGTAGACCCAAGAGAGTCCGCAGTCGCAGACCACGGTCAGGACGGTCACGGGCTTGCCGGTCTCGGAGTCGGTGCCGTATGAGCTCTGATAGAAGTGGTAGCCGCCATAGTGCAGAGGCCCGTTCACCTCGATGGCCTTGGTCGCCACGGCCTCGCCGTGCACGATGACCTCTACCCTGCTGATGTAGTCCTTGATCATCCTTCGGTACGAGAGACCCAGTCCGCCTCCCGCAGGATGGGGCTGGGGGAATCGCTCGAACACGAACTGTCTCTGGGTCGTGCCATCGGGCCGCGTGACCTGGACTTCCAGTGCTGGATTGGAGTCTGCATTGGGGTCATCGTAGGCCGTCATGCCGTTGGGATCACGGGTGATCCTGAAGTGCTCGAAGGCCCTGACGATCTGGATACGGCCCGCACCTTCGCCGAGGTCGCGGACCAGCCCCGGCTCTGCGGGGACCTTGAGACTCCTGCCGTCGGCTGTCTGGACTTGCAGGCTTCCAGGCAGGTAGTAGTCGATGCGAAACTCATCCAGGCCCAGGCTGAACGGCAGTGAGGCCATCTGCCCATTGTCCACGCGGACGCGATCCTCGCGCGTGCCCTCCGGGATCTCCATCTCTGCCCTGCGGACCCGCGGGTTACCCCCCAGCCTGGCCTGGAGGTCATGGCCGGCTGGCGAGCCCCAGATCGCGCCGGCCAGGATCAGGATGCAGCCGAGATGGCTCATGAGCAGGCCGAACCGGCTTCGCAGCGCAGACAACAGGGCAATCGCAGCGACCAAGGCTGCAGCCAGGGTCAGCCAGAGCACCGCAGCGGGCACTGAGTTGAACAGGGCCTGGGCCCGTTCCACACCCAGGAAGGCGCCGGCGATCGACAGGCCGATCAGCAGCCAGATCAGGATCAGTGTCAACCAGAGAATGAATCGTCTAGACATACCGTATCCAAGGACCGAACAGGCAACATCCTAAGGACCCGCGACGGGAAGATCAACGGGCCCTTTCCAGGTTCTCCCTGAGGAAGTCAGAAGGCGGCAGATGGGCGTTCAAGCGGAGTTCCGTCCAGATCAAGTCCGTGCTCTTGCCGGTCTGAAGGTTGATCATGGTCATGCGGGTCGGCCTCCAGAATCGGTCCTCCAGCCTGCGATAGCCGCCGAGCGTGAGGGTCTTGAGCGGCGCTCCATTGCGGCCGAAGTACTCGACCTTGAGTGTTCGGTATTCGGCCTGATCGATCCAGACCTGCTGACGGCTGTAGCCCGAGGTCTTCAGGTCGACCGGGATACGCTCGATCACGAAGCAGGCGTTGGCGTCGAGGGCCTCGTCTCGGAGATGGCGATACGTGTACTTCTCGATCTGCTGGCCGGCCAGGTCCTCATAGGCGAATTCGCTGCCCACAAAGGAGCCGGACTTGTTGGAGGAGGCGATCCGCTTGACCCGTTTCAGGGCCGGCAGGTAGAGCCACTGATCGTCGTCCTGGGACTTGTGGGCATAGGTCAGCAAGGCGGTCCCTTTGATGTCCGCAGGACTGTCGAACAGACACAACGATTTGTCACCATCGCCCGGAACCTCGAGGCTTTCGATCCGCAGGCTCCGACGGCTTTCCTGGCCGCCGCTGTTGCGAAGGATCATGGACAGGACTGCACTGGAATCGACGTACCCGGAGTATCGGCGATCTGCCTCCTTCGCGATGGCCAGGCCGCGCTGCACCGGGTCTGGGTCGCCGGCCTGGGCGACCGATCCCGTCAGTATCCAGACAAGGGGGATGATCTTGAGGCATTCGAGTGTCATGGGTCGATCCTTCCTGAAGAGGGCTGCGGAGCCGGGGGTTTGCGGTCGAGCAACAGCAGCAGGCCGGGCAGCAGCAGGCAGTCCATCCATGCGCCGATGCTGAAGGTCATGGCACAGATGAGGCCCATCTCCCGGCTGATGCGGTAGTGGGAAAGGGCCAGCACAAGGAATCCCGCCACCAGGGCGATGGTCACCACCCACATCGCCGGGCCCACCTCGTTGAAGGCGTGACGGATCGACGAGGTCTGGTCCAGGCCCTGCCGGCGGGCGTCCTGATACTTGCTGAGGTAGTGGACCGTGTCGTCTACCACGATGCCGACGGTGATGGCTACGACGACGGACAAGGCCAGCCCGACCTCATGCTTGACCAGCCCCCAGATCCCGAAGGCCATCAAAGGCGGTATGAGGTTCGGTATGAGGCTGACCAGGGCCAGCTTGACACTCCGCAGGCCGACGACCATGCAGGCCGATACCAGGACCAGTGACAGGGCGGTCCCCCACAGCATGCTCCGGACGTTTCGCTCGGTGATATGGGCCCAGATGATGGACAGGCCCGTTCCGCCGGTCTGCATGGAGGCCGGGGCGTGCGCAGCCAGCCAGGCCCTGCTTTCCTGTTCCGCACGGCGGATCTCCGTGGACCGCAGGCTGTCAAACAGGACGGTCATCCGCGTGGCGGAGCGGTCGATGTCGACCTGTGAGTTGAGATCGCGGCCATAGGGCAGCGACATCTCGTAGAGCAGCAGGTATTGGGCCGCCAAATCGGCCTGGCCAGGGACCTGATAGAAGCGGCTGTCCCCGCCCTGCATCGTCTGATTGATCTGCTTCATGACGTCGCTAAAACACATCACGTGGCGGACCTTGGGCTGCTGACGATACCACTGGGCAAAGCGGTCGACTGCCGCCAGGTAGTTGGGATCGGTGATGCCGCCGGGCCGGTCGGCCTTGAGGGAGTACTCAATGACGTCCCAGCCGGACAGGTTTGCCAGCATGAAGTCCGCAGCCCTTCTGGCCTCGTAGGAACGGTCCAGATAGGTCAGGTAGTTGTCGTCCAGCTCAATCCACGCGGTGCCGGCCGCAGCGGCCGCGGCGGCGACGAGCAGGACGACCATGATGGGCCTATGGTGTTGGAGGACCCAATCCGTCAGGCGGCGGTTGATCAGGATGGGGCGGGGCTCCGGGCCTACGGTGACTCGGATGGGTAGCACGGCTGCCAGCGCGGGCAGTAGGACGACGGCATAGATGAACGCGGCGCCGACGCCCAGGTTGACGATGTTGCTCAAGTGAGCGAACGGCGGTGACTCCGAGAAGTTCACACCCGAAAACCCGACCATGGTCGTGACGTTCGTCAGGAACACGGGTTTGAGGTTCGATTGCAGGGCCTGGGCAATGGACTGATGGCGGTCCAGGCCGGATCGCATGCAGGCAATCATGGTGACCAGTAGGTGTACGCTGTCAGCCACGGAGAGGGTCAGGATCAGGGTTGGAGCCCCCACGCTGGCGGCGTTGATGGGGATCCCCAGCCAGCCGGCAAGACCCAGGCCCGTGATCAGGGAGGCCACAATCACGATCCAGATCACCAGCGTGGGCCACACCGAACGGAGGGTCAGGCCCACCAGGATCGTCAGGACGCCCAGCATCAGAGGGGCCAGGGTCGCCAGGTCCAGGCGCGCGGCATCCGCAAAGGCCTCGTCCAGGATGGTCTGCCCGGTCAGATGCAAGGCGATCCCCGGGTGGGCCTTGCGGGCCTGGCTTGCCATGGCCTGTGCGCAGCGGGCCACGTCGGTGATTTCCCGTCTCGACCGGCTGGGCAACTGGAAGTGGACGTGCACGGCCGTGCAGTGGCCGGAGGATGACACCAGAAAACTCACCGTCCCGGCATCCTCCAATGCGATGCGGCGGATGCGGCGGATGTCGGCTGGGGTCAGGGAGTTGACGTCGCCGACCAGCTCTGAGGACCTCAGATCGTCTCCTTGGGCCTCCACGTGGAGGGTATTGGTGATCGAGTACACGCGGTGTGCATACGGCATCCTCCACGCCCCTTCCGTCAGTCCCGCCACGGCGGCCAGGGTTTCAGGGGTGAAGACGTTGCCGTCCTTGGGTGCGATCACGAACACCACGTTCTGCTCGTTGCTGTAGGTCTTCTCGAATGCCGCCAGCGCCTGGTACTGGGGATTGCGGGGGCCGAAGAACGCGCGGGTGTTGTTGTCGATCTGGAGGCGAGGCAGCCCCAGGCCACACAACACCACGACGACCACGGCGATCGCCAGGATCGGCCAGCGATGTCGGATCACCCATGGACCGAAGTTTCTTTCCAGTCTGGTCATTTCACAGCAGGTTGTTCAGGCCGCATGGTCTTCTATGAGTGATGGGGCCAGATTCAAAGGCCGGTATCATGCCATATGTGGGGACTTGCCACAAGGTGGACGTATCAAGAACTGAAGGCTTGTGAGAGATGCGGGCTAGACGATCCCGGACTGCGCAGACGGGTGGAAGGACGTCCGAGGCAGCGGGGATGGAGACCGGATGCCACCCTTTCGGTCGCACCCGTGATTCTCGACCCTGGAGAGGATATTGACCTCCATCAGGTCCTCGATCGGCAGGTTGAGCAAGTCATTGCACGTCAGCCGACGTGCATGGGCCCTGTCCCCAAACAGGAACAGCCCCAGACCCAGGATGCCCACGATACTCACGCCCCACAATGCGCTCACGAGTCTGGCTCTCATTCGGTGGCCCTCCTTCCAAGGCCGTCAATATCAAACCCCATAGACGCGAGATCGTCAGAAACGGAGGAGCACTTTAGCGGATCAGGGCAGCGAACGCGCGGCAGCGCGACGGGCCTGGGTCTCGGCTTCAGTCAGATAACAGGCCGGCTCATTGCGCCAGTCCAGGTCGGCCCCATCGGGTCCCAGGGATCGATAGTTCCCCTTGCACAGGGAAAACCAGGTGCATGCCTTGCATCGGGCCTCAGCATACCGGTCCTTGTGACGCAGCCGCCACAGCACGGGGTCCGAGGGGTCCTGCCAGATCTGGCCAAAGGGCGTGTCCTTGACGTTGCCCAGGGAGTGATGTCGCCAGAACTGGTCGGCATAGACGTGTCCATCCCAACCGATGCAGGCAATGCCCTGGCCAATCCTGCTGCCCCCTGCCTTCTCGAGGAGGCTGACCGCCTGGTCGAGCCCTGGGTGCCCTTCCCCCTGCATCCTGACCAGCAGGTAGGGACCGTCTGCATGGTTGTCCACGGTCAGGACCTCTTCGATCCAGTCCGCCGATTGGGCGGTCTTGTCGATGATCGTGTCCACGGCCCGCCGCGTCTGACTGCTGGAGGGCGCAGCTCCACTGGCCGCCCTTCCAGACCGGATCAGGTGGTAGAAACAGATCCGCCTCACGTCATGGTCGCGGGCAAGGTCGAAGATCAAAGAGACATATGGGGCATTCTGGGGCGTAATGGTAAAACGCAGGCCCGTGCGCAGCCCTGCGTCCTTGCAGTGACCGATGCCTGCCATGGCCTGTTCAAAGCACCCCCTGGATTGGCGGAAGGTATCGTGGAAGTCAGGCGGGCCATCAATGGAGATGCCCACGTAGGCCACGGCCAGGTCAGCCAGGCGTCTGGCCACAGTCCTGTCGATCAAGGTCCCGTTGCTGGACAAGACCGTGCGCAGCCCCAGGCCCTGGCATTCGGCCAGCAGCTCCAATAGATCACCCCGCAGCAGCGGCTCTCCGCCGCTGAACAGGACCACAGGGCAGGCCGTCTTCTTCAACTCGGCCAGCATGGCCTTGGCCTGCTCGGTCGTCAGCTCGTCCGGCGCACCCTCACAGCCTGACCGACTGTAGCAGTGCTCGCACTGCAGATTGCAGCGGCGCGTGCAGTTGTAGGCGACCACCGGTCCTATCTGGGAGGGCCGCGAGTAGCGAAGGTGATCCGAAGGGCCTGCCAGACCACAGTACAGCTTGGAGATATTGATCACGGTCTGACTCCAATCATGGCCTGGATGACTCCTTCAAGCGTATGGACCTGGGCCTCCACATCGACCTTTACGCCCAGCCGCCGCAGTTGTGCGGATGTGACCGGTCCTATGGACGCGACCCTTGTGGGCCCTGCATCCAGTAGGCTGGCAGGGACCTGATCAAAGAATGCCCGGGCCTCTGATCCGCTGGCAAAGGCCAGCCAATGGACCCTGCCCTGCTGCATCTGCTCGATCAAGGCCTTGGCGCTGTCGCCCGTGGGCTCAGCCGTGTACACGGCAACCTGATCGACCTGCGCGCCTGCAGAGGCCAGTTGGCCCCTGAGGTCATCATCCGCCAGCTCCGACCGAAGGAGCAGGACTGCCTTGCCAGCCAGGCTGGTCTGTCCCATCAGTTGCCTCCCCAATTGGCAGCTCGTGAACTCCGCAGGGACCAGATCTGCCTTGATCCCAAAGGACCGCAGCCGTTGGCCGGTCGCAGGACCGATCGCAGCCACGCGGGCCCCAGCCAATGACCTGGAGTCCTTGGCCAGCCGGTCCAGGGCCTCAAAGAAGTAGTCCACGCCCCGGGCGCTGCTGAAGACCACCCACTGGTACTCTTGCAGCCGCGCGACGGCCTCCAGAAAGGCATCGCTCTCCGTGAGGGCCTTCAGGCGGATGGTCGCATAGGCGAGGGCATTGGCTCCATAGGCTGCAAGCCGGCCTGCAAACTCCACGTTGCCCGGGCGGTCGCGGGTGACCACCACGGTCCTGCCAAAGAGCGGCAGCCGGTCAAACCAGTCCAGCCGGTCCCCTTCCGCTGCCACGGGTCCGACGATGACCACTGCCGGAGGCTCAACCGCCTCTTGCCTGCAGCGCTCGGCAAGGCAGTCCAAGCGGGCTCGCAGGGTCCTCTGCGTGGGTAGCGTGGCGTCTGCAACCACTGCACAAGGCATCCGGCCGTCCATGCCGCAGTTGATCAGGTTGTCGGCAATCAGGCCGATACGGGTCACGCCCATGTAGAACACGATCGTACCCTGGAACCTGGCCAGATCCGGCCACGGGATGCTGCTGGCCGTCTTGCCTTCAGCCTCATGGCCGGTGACCAGGACGACCTGCGAGCTGGAGGCCCTGTCAGTCAGGAGGATCCCACTGTAGGCGCTTGCACCCAAGGCCGCAGTGACGCCAGGCACGATCTCGAAGTCGATGCCTGCCTCGATCAACACGGCCAACTCCTCGGCCAGCCTGCCAAAGATCGTGGGGTCCCCGCCCTTGAGCCTCACCACGGTCTTGCCGGACTGGGCTGCCTGGACGATCAGACGGTTGATCTGATCCTGAGTCGCGGATCCCGGCCCTGCGCGCTTGGGGACAGGGATGATCTCCGCGTCCTGCCTGGCATAGCCCAGCAAGGCAGGACTGCTCAGCTTGTCACAGACGATGCAGTCTGCAGACCTGAGGAGCTCCAACCCGCGGACGGTGATGAGATCAGGCCGCCCCGGTCCTGCGCCCACCAGATAGACGATTCCGTTTTTGGCCATGTTGATCTTAGAAGAGGGCGCAACTACAGGGATCCCACACTGACCGTTCGGTATTCAGCCCCGGTGCGCTCCTCGTGCTTCGGCGGATTCCCGTCCGACCCAGCGTGCTAGGCATCCGTCTGCGATCGTGTGGCTGTACGTCCAGTCTACTTCGCGGCAGGTGGGATTCACTTCGCGGCCTTGCAGGCCGCTCGTGGCGCCAAGGGCGTCGAACCCACCAGCGGCACTTCGTGCCGCACGTGGGTTCTCATCCCACCCAGGCGTTTGGCACCCGATCACGTCTAGTCGATATCGCACGATCACTCTCTTGGACCGTGTCTTTACCGGAGAGGGTGGGATTCGAACCCACGGTGGGGCAAGCCCCACACAGCCTTTCCAAGGCTGCTCGATCAGCCGCTCCGACACCTCTCCATAATGTCTGTCAGGTACCAGAACTTGCCATCCTTATAGCATGACGGGCCCCCACAAGTCAAGAAGGGCTTGGCTGAGCCGTGATTCGCATGTCAGGGTTTCTGGAAGCCATCCCAGAACCTCGATCTAGCCCGCATTTCTCACAAGTCTTTGGTTCTGAGCGGTCCGGTTGTCCGGCTGCTGCGTTCTCGGCCCCGTTTGTCCTCAGCGTACCGCACTGGGTACGCCTCCGGGCCACCGGGACCTGCGGCCTTGCATCCGGCCAACCTGCCGCGCTCAGAACAGTCTGTCATAGATGCATCAGCCTTCCAGCCGGCCCAACTCAAGTTCGTAGCCTCACTTCTGCCTCGAACGTCCAAAGCCTCGTGAGAAATCCGGGCTGGTGTGATTTTGGCCTGCATGGTTGACAGGGGAGGCCGTTTTTCGTAAACTCGTTTCGGGTCGGTGCCCGAGTGGACAAAGGGGACGGGCTGTAAACCCGTAGGCGCAAGTCTTCGGTGGTTCGAATCCACCCCGGCCCACTGGGGTCTTTCTGTGAGGTAGATGATGCGCCCGCGGCCGTGGGCGAGCGGTGCACCGGGTGTCACTTCTTCCGCTTCGGCGCCAATAGGTTTGTGACGCCCTTTCCCAGGTCTGTCGCGCCCTTGAGGATTCCCCTGCCTGCATCGGCGGTCTTGTTCAGCGCGGAGCTCATGCCTCCCACCAGGTCCTTGGGCAGCAGTCCAGTGCCCTGTTCTGCGATCCCGCCTGCTATGGCCAAGAGGACCTTGGCTGTAAGGCCGGCCGCGTCGAGAGTATCATTCTTGCCCAGGTCCGTCATGCGGATGGTCGAGAGCTTCAGCGGCACGGTGTCGGCCTTGCCTGGGAGAGGCAGGAGCTTGGCCTCGACCTTGATGTTGCGGATCTCCAGGAGGTCGATCTGCAGTTTCTTTCCAGTGGATTCCGCGCCCTTCTGCTGCTCGGACTTGGGAAGGTTGTGGATGATGTCCTGCAGATTGCTGCCCAGGCCCTTCTGCTCCAAGGTCAGATCCACGCCGTCGAGGACGATCTGCCGGATGTGGACTGTGTCCGATAGGAGGGACCGGACACTGACGGATATCCGGGCACTGCCCAGCGTCAGGAGCTTCTCGTGCTGATAGCCCGGGGGGTTGTCGATCTGGAGTCCCTGCAGCCCTACGGTCCCTCCCAGGACCGACAGGTCCGCCCCTGACACGGCCACTGGCACCTTCAGGGCGCTGGTCCCTGCCACCTGCACGGCCTTCTTGACCAGGCTGCCGCCAAAGACGCCGACTGCCACCAGGAGGACGACCAGCAGAGCTGCAATGGCGGAAAGGACGATGGACAGGATCTTCATGGGTTTCTTCATCGGTCTCGCCATCCCTTGTTCTAATGGAGCAGCCCCCATCCACATGCTGGAAGGGGGCTGCGATCTGGCATCTTTCCTGCTTACCTCTTACCTCTTTGCTCTTGGCTCTCAGTTAGAACGTCAGCCCAATGCCCAGCAGGTACTTGATGTCCGTGTCACCCTGGCCCGGGGCTGGGGTCTTGTCATAGTTGAAGATGACCTTGAAGTTGCCGAACATCTGCTTGGTGAAGTGGGCCCGCACCTCTGCCGTGGAGGTCAGGTAGTAGTCGGAGAATTGCGTGATGTCCGGATAGTAGGTCGTGTCGTTGAGGAAATCCATGGTCGAGGTCAGCTTGTGACGCAGGTTGTAGCCCACCTGGACCGTGGTGGCACTGGTGCTTTCAGTACCCGGCACGGTGTAGGCCTCGTATCGCGAGGCGCCGCCGAGCGCAGTCCTGAACTGCGTCCGGTCGTTCTCGATCCACTGATAGCCCAAGCCGGCACCGATCAGGACGCGGCGGTCCAATTTGGCGATCGCGTCCTTCTCGTATCGTCCGTCGCCGTAGACGTACAGCTTCTTGGACATGTAGTAGTCATACTGGGCCCTGGACCGCCACCAGTCCTCAGTGGTGGTCTTGGTGCCTGCGATCGTCTGCTTGCTGTTGGCATAGTCCATGTTCAGGGTGATACGATCGTTCTCAGACCTGCGCACCGCGTTGACGCTGAGGCTGCGGTTCTGCACGTGGGTGTTGCCGCTGGTGATATTCAGGCCTGCGCTGACCTGGCCAGTCCACTTGGGAATGGGCTTGGCCGGCGGGTTGATGGTTGCGATGTCCGCGATCCGCAGGGCCTGGGGCTGGACCGTGAGGCCGCCCTCGATGGCAATCCGGTTCGGATCTGCCTGCTGGACCTTGCGCTGGACGACCGTTCCGTCCTTGAAGTGCATGTCGATGGCCTCGTCCGTGGAGAAGGTCTGGACGTCGGCAAGGCTGATCGTGACCTTGCCGGCCACCTGCGACTGGATCGTGAGCTTGCCGTCGGCAGCGCCCTCGATCTTGCCCGTCAGCCGATCCCCATTCTGGAACACCACCTGGTCCGCATACGCGGCAGCCGTCATGCAGAGGCAGGCCACGGCCAAGGCCCTGAATCCGTTAGTCATGTCAGTTCTCCTTCTTTGGATACCGTCTTTGCCGTAGGGTTCTCTCGCACGATCTGTGCGCCGACGGAGTTCAGTTTATCTTCGATCTTTTCATAGCCGCGGTCAATGTGGTAGACGCGGTTGACGGTGGTGGTTCCTGCGGCCGCCATGCCGGCCAGGACCAGTGCCGCGGAGGCACGAAGGTCGGAGGCCATGACGGGCGCTGCGATGAGCCTGTGCACGCCACCCACCAGGACTGCGGGGCCTTCCTTGCGGAGGTTGGCGGCCATTCGGTTCAGCTCTGCCACGTGCATGAAGCGATCCGGGAAGATCTTCTCGACGACCAGGCTGTTGCCCTCTGCGAGGGCCAGCAGGACCATGAACTGGGCCTGCAGATCCGTGGGGAATCCGGGATAGGGCAACGTGGTGATGTCCGCGGGCTGGATGGCTCCTTCCATGGCCACCGTGCACCCATCGCCGTGGGCCTCGACTGTGGCGCCGATCTCGCGGAGCTTGTCCACAACCGCCATCAGGTGTTCCATCTGGCAGTTGTGGATCGTCAGCCGGCCGCCGGTGACCGCGGCAGCACACATGAAGGTCCCTGCCTCGATGCGGTCGGGGATCATGGCGTGACGCATGGGCCGCAGATGGTCCACGCCTTCAATGACCAGGTGTGGAGAGCCGATGCCGCTGATCTTGGCGCCCATGCTGTTGAGGCAGCGGGCCAGGTCCGAGACCTCAGGCTCGCAGGCCGCGGACTCGATGACCGTGCGTCCCTTGGCCAGGGTCGCGGCCATCATGACGTTGGCGGTCCCCAGCACGGTGGACCCGAACGGGCCGCCCAGGAAGATCTCTCCGCCAATGAGTCCCTTGGGCGCCTCGGCCACGATGTAGCCGGCCTTCAGATGGATATTCGCGCCCAGGGCGCGGAGGCCGCGGAGGTGGATGTCCACGGGCCGGTCTCCGATCGAGCAGCCGCCGGGCATCGAGACCTCGACCCTGCCGCACCGGGCCAGCAGCGGTCCGAGGATACAGATGCTCGCCCGCATCTTCCGCACGATCTCGTAGTCGCCGAACGGCTTGTCGATGTGGGTGGCGTCGATCGTCAGTTGGTGGTCGTCGCCCTTGCCTATGGGACAGCCGAGTTGCTCGAGCAGTTGCTCGAAGACCGCGATGTCTGCCAAGTCCGGGACATCGAAGAGTTCGGATTTGCCTTCTGCCAACATCGCTGCGGCCATGATGGGCAGCGCTGCGTTCTTGGAGCCGTTGACGGTCAGTTCGCCCTCAAGTCGAACCGGTCCGCGGATTTGAAATACGTCCATGTCTATTTTCCTTGAAAAGGCGTTTTGTGCCTGCCATACTCCTTGGCTTCTGACTGGGCTATGGTAATGCAAGTGAAGGGGCGTTGCAAGCCCGCCATGGCATACCCAGTCCAGCAGCGGCATACCAGCCAGGGAATCCAGGCATCTGGACCCACAGAGGGCGGATGGTCGAGGCAATCAAAGCGTGGGCCAAGAACGTGGATGCAGGCACGCTCGCCTGTGTGCCGGGCGTTGCAGTCCTGGCCCTGTGGCTCCTGAGGAACTCGCTGGGCCGCACCGCGCTCAAGGGCGCGCCCGTCCGGCGAAGTCACGTGACCCTGCTTGCCGGCGGGACCCTGATCTGCCTCGTGGCCTGGATGGTGCCCCCGCCTCTCATCCTCTCTGTTCTCAGGCCCCTGGCCCATTGGACGGATTGGCGAAGCGATCTGCTGGCCAACGTGGTGATGACCTGCACGAACCTGGCCACGGTCGCCCTGGTGCTGGTCGTTGCAGGCAAGGCCTTCAGCCGCGGCCTGAAGGGACTTGGGCTCCGCTGGGCCACGATCCCCAGGGATGCGGGGGCCGCGGTGGTCAATCTGCTGGCCATCTGGCCGGTGCTGCTCGCCATGGTCGCCCTGGTCATGCGGATCGGCGAGATCCGCTACGGCCCCACCTACCGCATGGAGCAGCACAAGGAACTCGAGCTGCTCACCACGAGTCCTCACCTGGCCCTCCAGATCTCGGTCGTGGTCCTGGCCGTAGCGATCGCGCCGGCCGTGGAGGAACTGCTCTTTCGTGGGCTGATCCAGTCCGCCTTTCGATCCCTCACGGACCGACCCTGGCCGGCCGTGTTCCTGAGCTCCATGACCTTTACGATGGTTCACGCCAACGTGGAGCATTGGCCTGCCCTCTTTGTCCTTGCCGTGGGCATGGGCTATTCCTACGAGAAGAGCGGGTCCCTCTGGCGGCCGATCTTCATCCACGCGATCTTCAACGGCCTGACGATCCTGTCTAATCTTTAGCCTTATCCGGGTAGCGCCTCGCCACCGGGATGAACGCGATGGCCGCCACGAGCATCAGAGCCGCAAAGAACCAGAAGTAGCTGGCGCCCTGCAGCTTGCTCGTGCCGTCCTTGTTCTGGATGAAGAAGTTGACTGCTGCCGTGAAGGTGTTGCCCAGCGCAATCGAACCCAGGTACAGGCACATGACCAGGGACTTCATCTTCTGGGGCGCCTGCGTATAGGAGAACTCCAGGTGCGGCACGGAGACCAGCACCTCGCCCAGGGTCAGGGGGACGAAGGCGAGGATCTGCCACAGGATGTGGGGTCTGCCGCCTGCGTCGATTTGCGCCTGGATCAGGGCGATGATAATGAACGAGACGACGAGGCAGAAGAACCCCATGCCCATCTTGCGGAGGGGATTCAGCTTCCAGAACCGCTCGATGGCGGGATAGAACACGTAGGAGGACAGGGGCAGCAAGGCGAGGACGAACACCGGATTGGCCGTCTGGATCTGGGCAGGCAGCCACTCGACGCCGAACAGATGCCGGTCCATCTTGAAGGCCTGCACGACCCAGGAAGAGAAGTTCTGATACCACACGGCCCAGAACATGGCCGCAAAGGGCACGAGCGTCAATAGGCTCCCCAGGGCCCTGAGGTTGTCCTTGTTAAGGATCTCCCGGCCGTAGTTGCTCAGGCCTGCGGGCGGGCGGTGCGCGAATTTCTTGCGGCCGAACCAGAACACGCAGGTGGCCAGGAGCATGAACGCGCCGGGCAGACCAAAGGCCATGGCAGGGCCGTGCGGTATGCCCTTGAACAGGGCCGCCAGGCCGGTGGGATTTGCGGGGGCGGGCTCGAGCAGCCAAGGCGTGACGAGGGTGGAGAGTGCCGACCCCAGGTTGATGGAGAAGTAGAACCAGGTGTAGACCTGGGGCAGCAGGTGCTGGTTGGAGGCGCGAAACTGGTCGCCCACGATGGCGGACACACAGGGCTTGATACCTCCCGTGCCCAGGGCGATCAGGCCGAGCCCCAGGGCGAGGCCCCAACGGGTGCTGTCTGCAGCCAGGACCACGCACCCCACGCAGTAGACCAGGGACAGGTACATGATCGTTCGGTACTTGCCCAGGAGGGCATCGGCCAGGATGGCCCCCAGGATCGGCAGGTAGTAGGCGGCGGAGACGAAGACATGGTACCACGCCTCTGCGTCCGGTTCGCTCATGACTGCACGCTGGCCGCTTCCGTTCAAGAGGTACTGGGTCATGAACACGACCAGAATGCCGTTGATGCCGTAGTAGCAGAACCGCTCTGCGGCCTCGTTGCTGACGATGTAGGGGACGCCGGGTGGCATCCGGTTGGAGGCGCCGGCCTTGGGGGCGGAGGTCTTCTCTGCCATGAATGGAGTCCTTCCCTAATCCAGTTTGACCAGGCGCTCGCAGCGGCGGTCATCGACGTTCAAGGTCTTGAGGAACCGGCGACGGACGAGATTCTCCAGGTGGGACATCTGGCTCTTGGTCTGATTGAGCAGCGGGATCTGTCCGCCGGCGTAGGTCATGTGACCTCCGCCCGTGCCGTGACGGGCGACCACGTGTTTGACGATCAGGTCCGCGCGGTTGGCCTGGTCGTCGGTCCGCACCGAGATCCACAGCTTGCCTGCGTAGAACCCCGTGACCAGGGTCCAGATCGTGTCGTCTTCGCGGAGCAGCAGGTCCGCCATCTCGGCGACCATGTCCGGGTTGTCTACGGGCCCCAGGTGTGCCACGATCACCCGGTCTTCGTACAGACGGGCGTTCTGCAGGGCCTGGGACAGCATCTGGAAGTACTCCCTGGGCACTGTGCCCCTCTGGATCTGGCTGAGCATCCGCTTGTTGGCCAGCGGGTACAGGGCCTCAAAGGCCTCGATATCCGCGGTCATGGCCTCGCGGCCCAGGTCCTGGGTGTCTGAGCCGATGCCGCAGAGCATGGCCGTGGCCAGGGTGATGTCGATGGTCAGTTCCGCCTTGAGCAGGTATTCCCAGAGGATGGTGCAGGTCGCGCCATAGTCCTTGCGGACGTCACTGAACCGGGCCTGACGCGTCACCCTGCGGAAGGGATGATGGTCAAAGACGATGTCGGGGATGATCTCGGCCGGCAGGGAGCTGTTGCCCGTGCCGGGCTGCGCGTCCACCAGGGCCACGAGGTCGAACTGGTCGAAGCTGACGGTGTCCAGATTGTGGAGGTTGAGGTCCAGGTACTTGACCAGTGCCCGGTTCTCGCCGCGGCCGATCGTGCCGCCGTGCGCGATCGAGCACTTCAGGTCTGCCAGGACGTTGACCAGCCTCCTTAGGGCGACCGCTGCGGCAATGGCATCCGGGTCCGGGTTGTCCTGCATGACGATCAGGAGACGAGACCTGCCTTTCAGCAAGTCCGTAAGCCTATGGAACTTCAGACTCGTCCTGTGACTGATCTTCATGGAGAACCTATTATAGCCCCAAGTGACCCCCCGCTACAAGGGGGCCATGCCCCCGGCAGGCGACCGGAGGGTGGCGGTTGCAGGCCGCGGATTCACACCGCGGGCCTCGGATGGCGTCGCTGGCGCACGGCGGACAAGTTTTCCTTGTCGCAGACTGGAATCTGCGGTAAGGTGTGGCTTGACTGGGGATTGCCTGTGGGCGTGGCCCATGAGTATACGGACGCAATACGGGACGAGTAGGAGTGCTAAGGATGGCCTTCAAGAACCTCTTTGTCTACCCCAAGTATCCCGAGAACCTCGGGCGCCTCCATGAGTTGGCGTACAACCTGTGGTGCTCGTGGAACTACGAGGCGGTCAACCTCTTCTACCGTATCGATGCCAAGCGTTTCCGGGCCGTACGCCACAACCCCGTTCAACTGTTGCTGAGCCTGCCTGCCCAGCGGATCGAGGAGCTGTCCAGGGACAAGGGATTCCTGTTCGAGCTCGACAAGGTCTGGCAGAAGTTCGAGGAATACGTCAACTACCGCAAGGCGCCCGGAGAACCGGGCGGCGTGGTCCTGGCCAAGGACGAGGTCGTGGCGTATTTCTCCATGGAGTTCGGCCTGCACGAGGCCATCCCCATCTACGGTGGGGGTCTGGGCATCCTGGCGGGCGACTTCCTCAAGTCGGCCTCCGACCTCGGCATGCCCATGGTGGGCGTGGGACTGGTGTACAAGTACGGCTACTTCACCCAGAGGATCAACCTCAACGGGCTGCAGGAGGAGTTGTTCCAGGAGTTCGACAACCACCTGATTCCCATGCAAGAGATGCGCGGGGCGGACGGCCAGCACGTCTACGTCGACATGAAGGTCGGCGGCGAGCCTGTGCGGATCAAGCTCTGGCACATCAGCGTAGGCCAGACCGAGCTGGTGCTTCTGGATACAGACATCGAGGACAATCCGCCGTCGGTTCGCAACATCACCAACGAGCTCTACGTGGCGGATCGGGAGAAACGGCTCCAGCAGGAGTTGGTGCTGGGCATCGGCGGCGTGCGGGCCCTGCAGGCCCTGGGCATCGCCCCCCGGATCTACCACATCAACGAGGGACACTCGGCGTTCCTGGTCATTGCCCGGCTGCAGCAGCTCATGGCGGCCGGCGGTCTGGGGTTCTCCGAGGCCAAGGCCCTGATCCGGGCCAGCACGGTCTTCACCACGCATACGCCCGTGATCGCCGGCAACGAGAATTTCGAGACCGCGATGGTCCGGCGGTACATCGAGCCGGAGGTAAGCGGTCTGCGGGTCTCCTTCGATGAGCTGATCAACCATGGATTCGTTGGCGCCAACAAGGACATCTTCTGGCTGCCCTCCCTGGCGATCCGCTTCTCGCGGTACGTCAACGCCGTGTCCAAGCTGCACCGGGACGTGTCCCGCAAGATGTGGGTGAGCCTGTTCCCAGACCGGCCCACGGCCGAGGTGCCGATCGACCACGTCACCAATGGCGTGCATTCCTCGTGGCTCAGCGCGACCTTCACGGAGCTGCTGAACCGCCACATCGGGCCCGGCTTCGTCCACCAGGTCGGCGGCAAGGACCTGTGGAACCGGATCAACGAGATCTCCGACGAGCAGATCTGGGAGGCCCACCGCAAGAACAAGCAGAGCCTGGTGGCTTTCATCCGGGAGAAGCTGATGGACGACTTGGCGGATCGCGGGTACATCCCGTCCAAGAGCTTCAAGCTGGGCCGCCTGTTCCATCCCGACACCCTGACGATCGTGTGGGCCCGCAGGTTTGCACCCTACAAGCGGCCCACCCTGCTGCTCAAGGACAAGGAGCGGCTCAAGCGGCTCCTGACCGACCGCGAGCGGCCCATCCAGATCATCTTCGCAGGCAAGGCCCACCCTGCAGACACGTACGGCAAGAACATGATCAAGGAGGTCATCGACTTCACCAAGGCCTATGACCTCGAAGACCGGATGATCTTCCTGGAGAACTACGACATCAACATGGCCCGCCACCTGGCCTGGGGAGCGGACGTCTGGCTCAACAACCCCATCCGCGAGTACGAGGCCAGCGGCACCTCGGGCATGAAGGCGGGCATCAATGGGGTGCTGAACCTTAGCGTGCTGGACGGCTGGTGGCCCGAGGCCTACAACGGAGCCAATGGCTGGTCCATCACGGCGGGCGAATTCTACAAGCACTCGGAGCTCAAGGAGCGGGCGGAGGCCAACCAGATCTACGACCTGCTGGAGCAGGAGATCGCGGACCTGTACTACAGCCGCAACGAACTGGGCATCCCCGAGAAGTGGGTCGCCAAGATGAAGGCCTCCATTTGTTCGATCTATCAGTTCGTGAACATGAACCGCGTGTTGGTGGAGTACCAGGACAAGTTCTACCTGCCCTCTGTGCGGGGCACGGACAAGCTGGCGGAAAACAACCACGCGACCCTGCACAAGGCGGTGGACCAGCAGCGAAGGGTCCTGGACTGCTGGGACAGGATTCGTTTCACGGAGTTCGCCACCAACGCCGAGCGGATGACGCAGCTCGTGGAGACCGACGTCCTCAACGTCACGTGCAGCGTGGACCTGGGCCAGGAACCCTCGGAACTGTTCAGCGTCGAGCTATTCTATGCCTCGGATGACGAGCAGTTCACGCTCATCCCCATGCAACTGAAGGAGCGGATCCACCAGACCGCCCGGTATCAGGCCGCGTTCCAGATCAAGGGCTACGGCAAGCAGAGCTTCAACGCGCGGATTCGGCCAGCAGACGCGATCGTCCAGGACCTGCATCCCGAACTGATCAAGTGGGCACAATGACGGAGACCCCCTCGGGCAGGCCACCGAACACCTCATCACTTGATCCTGATTAGGGCCGCGTCTTTAATTAACTAGTTATCCTAACGCCGAGCTTTCTAGGCGCGGATCTCCAACTCGAAGCGTCGGCAGCACCGGCCGGGTAGGGAGATGAATCCCTGGTAGTCTTTGTCGCCGCGGAAGAGGACGTAGCGCTCATTGCCCCGGTTGAGGACATTGTAGAAAGTCCCGGACTAGTCTATGCGCAGGGGTCGCGCCATAGATGTCCAGCGTGCCGGATGGCGGTCTGTCCGTCAAGATAACTCATTAATTAAAGACCAGGCCCCAAGACCCGGATCTACAACAAGGCAGTGAAGCCGTAGACTTCTGGCAGATCCTCAAATATTTGATATTGTTCTTGCATGTTTGATTAATGGCAAATATAATATTGACAAATCAAATATGGAGACAAGGACATGAACACGTCAAAGACGCATAGAGCCGGCCGGCGAAAGAGAATCGTCGTAGAGCTCACCGAGGCCGAATGGGAGATCATGGGGATCGTCTGGAAGAAGGAGCCGTGCGCGGCCGGCACCGTCCAAGAGGAGTTGGCAGCGACCAAGGACTGGTGCTACGCCACGGTCAAGCTCACCATGGACCGCATGGTCGCAAAGGGGTTTCTGGAGATCAATAAGATTCGCAACCTGCAGCTTTTCCGGTCCTGCGTCAGCGAGGTCGAGGCCCGGCGGGGAGAGCTTCGCAAGATGCTCAAACGAGCCTTTGGCGGCGCCCTGACCCCGATGCTCAAGTTCCTGATACAGCATGAAGGTCTGTCGCAAGACGAAGCCGCAGAGCTTCGGACGCTTGTGAAGAAGATGGAAGAAGGAAAGGATTGACGCAGCGGATTCACAGGAGCGGGAGGTCCACCCATGAACCAGGCGATCAACGACGGTGTGGCCAGCTTGAACGGTATCGGCAAGGCATTTCTCGGTCATGCCGCCGGCGTATTCGTCCAAACCGGAATCTTGGTCATTCTGCTCTTGGCTATTGACCTGCTGCTCCGCAGACGGGTGCGGGCCGTCTTTCGATACTGCATATGGCTGCTCGTGCTGGTCAAACTCGTTCTGCCGCCCACTCTCTCCCTGCCGAGCGGGATTGGATACTGGGTCGGCAGCCGCATGCCCGTCGCCTCTCCCATCCCGCAGCGCGTTTCAAAGACAACCGGGTATGAATCCGCGAGGCTGCATCGATCCGCGGTTGCAGAACCGTCGGGAGAGAGCCCTCAGGTCCCGCCTCCCTCAAGTGGGGCCCAGACGGATGCCCTAGCTACGTCCGTGGCCCCGAGCCTGACTCCCATCGCTTGGCAGGCAGTAGTCTTCCTCGTATGGCTCGTGGGCGTGCTTGCCTTCGGATTGCTGCTGGCTCAGCGTCTGCGGTTCGTCAAAGGGCTCGTAGCAGCGAGCACTCCGGCCGGGGGCGATCTGCTGGGCTTGCTGGAGCAGTGCCGCCGGCAGATGGGCGTTCGCCGGCCGGTTGGCCTAAGGACGCTGAACACCGCTGCCAGTCCGGCAGTCTGCGGCCTGCTGCGGCCCACCATCTTGATGCCGGCTCCACTGGTTGAGAGGCTCTCGCCTGAAGGGCTAAGAGCGGCCCTGATTCATGAGCTCGCCCACATCAAGAGGGCCGACTTGTGGGTCAATTCAGTGCAGACGTTCCTGCAAGTCGTCTACTTCTACAATCCCTTTGTATGGCTCGCCAATGCGATCATTCGCAGGACGTGCGAGGAGGCGGTGGATGAGACGGTCCTCGTGACCTTGGGCGGAGAGGCGAAGAACTACAGCAACACCCTCATCGACATCGGTGAGATGGCGTTCTGGAAGGCCGACCTCGGCCTGCGTCTGGTCGGCGTGGCAGAATCCAAAAGGGCCCTGCAAGGGAGGATCAGACACATGTTGACGCGACCCGTACCCAAGAGTGCAAGCATCGGACTAAGGGGTTTCCTGGCCATCCTGACAACGGCAGCGGTATTGCTGCCCATGGCAAAGGCCCAGGACACGAATGACCGCAATGAAGCCAGCGGCGGATATGGAATCCTACTGCTCGACGACCGCGATCCTGAGTATACAGGCAAGGACCACTTTGACGATTGCCTCTACCTCCTGGATAGCAGTGGGAACATAGAAGGGGCAGTCTCTGGGCTCAATTTCGGCGAGTCCATTGGCGGTTCGCACAGGATGGCCGTTGATCCCGAGAGAAAGACGGCTTGGGTCGTGGAAGGCTCTGGCGCTCGATTGTGGCATTTCGACCTGGCCACCGGAAAGCTCCTGGGACAGACCCCAGGCCTGCCGGCCAGCGCCTGTGCCGTCGACCAGGGGACAGGGAACGCCTGGGTCATGATCTCCGAGGGGCTGATCGGAAAGGGACACATCCAGGTCGTCTCTTCATCGGGCCAGCCACTGATTCAGCACCCTGTCCCAGGGTTTGACATCGACTACAGCCGCTCTGATGGGTGCTTCTGGGTCGTAGGCACCGATGTATACCGGCTCAACAGGGACGGGAAGGTCCTCGGCCAGATCAAAGGGCAGATACCCTGGACGGCCGTCTCGGTCTCCGTCGATCAGAAGACCGGCGCCGCCTGGATCGTGGTCCGCGAGCATACTGATCTACCGGAGAGCCCACCGGAGTTGTGGCAGGTGGACCCGAACATGCAGATCCGCAAGCGAATCGACCTGGGCGACCTCATCCCATTCTGTGTCGCCGCGGACTCGGACAATGAGGGGGTTTGGGTCGGCTGCCTGGGGACGACCCTGCACTTTTCAACGAGAGGCCAGAAGCTGCATTCCGCCCGTTATGCCTCCGGTTATTCCGTTGTCCCAGCGGCCTCGGCACGCGGTGTCTGGGCAGCCGATAGGTTCGGCGTGATACAAGCGAATATCCTGGAGTCGGGACGCGTAGAGATGCATTCTCTTAGGGGAGAGAATCAGCCCCAATTGGGCCAGAACAGCAGATGGTTGGCGAGGGTGCCCTTTGCGGGGGCCAGGCTTGAATCCTCGAAGGAATTGAATTCCCTGACCGAGTACAAGGCCAGACAGCAGTGGTTGGCTGAGCATCCGGAGCTGGAAGGAAGGATGAAGCGGTTGTATCAGGCATTGATGATGTATGCCAATGACTACGAGGACAAACTCCCGGGTACCCCACAAGATATCCAGCGTTCCGGTGGCAAAGACATTCTCAATGCTGGAGATCTCGAATGGTTGGCGGAGAACGTCGAGTACTGTGGCAGAGGAAAGACGACATCCGTGCAAGGTGATACAGTGATCGCCTACGACAAGGCGACGGCTGCCAGGGGAAAGGGAACAGGGGTTCTTTACGCCAGCGGCGAGGTCAAGTACGAAAGCCCGCAACAACTCGAACGGCGCGGCATCAAGACAAGGCCATAGCCATCGATCGACAGGCACGACTACGCCTTCGAGGGAGTCTCCCTGTTCGCCCCGGACACCCTGCGAAAGGCCTCGGTCACCACGCGGCTGGCCTCCTTGAAGTCGGGGCGGGCCTGGGCATCGAGGGGTAGGACGCCCCGCGAGGGCGGGATGCAGTCGACGATGTCGAAGGCGATCTGGCCGGGCGCCTGACTGAAGATCCAGACCCGCTGGCCGAGGTACACGGCCTCCGTGATGCTGTGCGTCACGCAGAAGATGGTGGGCTGGACCCTGTACCAGAGCTCCACGAGCAGGGCCTGCATCTCCAGCCGGGTCGGCTCATCCAAGGCCGAGAAGGGTTCGTCCATAAGCAATATTCTGGGCTCCAGGGCCAGGGAACGGGCAATGGCCACGCGCTGGCACTGTCCGCCTGAGAGCTGGTGCGGGTACTTGTGCTCATGGCCGAGCAGGCCCACGCTGCGGATCAGGTCCATGGCCCGCTCTCGCTGCTGGCCCCCGGTCAGGTGCATCTCTTGCCTGTTGATCTTCAGTCCGAACAGGACGTTCTGGAGGACGGTCAGGTGCGGGAAGGAGCTGTACTGCTGGAAGATCATGCCTCGATCGCGTCCGGGGCCGTGGATGGGGACCCCGCGGATCAGGACCTCGCCTTCCGTGGGCGCCAGCAGGCCTGCGATGAGGTTCAGGACCGTGCTCTTTCCACAGCCCGAGGGCCCGACGATGCTGATGAATTCGCCGGCCTGCGGCAGGTCGTGCACGCTGAAGGAGATGTCACTGAGGACCGTGACTGCGCCATACCGCATGGTCACGTTGCGGAACTCCACGATGGGCGCCTGGCTGGGGGGCGGCTGGATTGTGGGATCCTGGGTCATCAGGCCGGCCTCCGATACCTGAACAGGAGCCTGCCGGCCCGGTCCCACAACAGGTCCGCCACCCAGGCGATCAGGGTGACCAGCGCGATCACCAGGTAGATGTGCTCCCTGGGGCCGCGGCGGAACGAGATCTGGATCAGATAGCCCAGGCCGCTCTCCATCACGATCACCTCGGTCAGGACCAGGTAGGTCCATCCCACGCCAAAGGCCAACCGCATCCCGTGCCAGATGTCCGGAAGCGCGATCGGGATCAGCACGCGGCCGACCACCTGGAGGCGTGACGCGCCGAGGGTATAGGCGGTCTTGACGTAGACGTCAGGCACGGATTGGATGGCGGTCACAACCAGGGGCAGCAGGTAGATGCCAAAGGCCATGGCGAGGAATACCACCCTTTGCAGCTCACCCGTGCCAAACCACGACAGGGTCAGGGGCACGAGGGTGGCGATGGGGATGTAGCCGCTGGCTGTGGTCAGGGGCGTCAGGCTCGCGCGCAGGGTATCGAAGCTGCCCATGCCGATACCCACAGGCAGGACGATGGCCAGGGCCAGGAGGAAGCCCAGGCCGATCCTGCGGAGGCTGGCCAGGGTATGATGGCCCAGGTCTCGATGGATCAGGTCTGGGATGCTGTTCCAGACCTCGCCGGGGCTGGGAAGAAGGGTGGGACTGATGGCCCGCTCCTCGACAGGGCCGTGCGTGCAGCACCACCAGATGACCAATAGGATCACCACAGGCACTGCGCCCAGGGCGAGGCCTGCAGTCCTCGGTACCCTGCCCCGAATCCCCAGAATCCACTGCGGCAACTTCATCGCTATTGCGCCTTGGGCGCCTCGGGCTGCTCTGCCAGGATCTTGCCTGTGAGCACGTAGTCCATCGTCTGCTGCAGCTCGCCTTCATTCATGGCCGCGAGCACCAGGCCGCCTGCGTCCCGCACCCGCTGGAACCGGTCTGCGGCGACGTCGAAGGCGATGCAATAGACGCTCGCACGGTCGTTCTCAGGCATACGCGAGAGGACGTCCACCACCTCTTCAGGGTCGAAGCCACGGTTGTTCTCTCCGTCCGTGACCACCAGGATGTGCTGGCTGGCCCTGTTGGTCGCATTGAGCTGCCTCTTGGCATAGATCAGGGCGTCACCGATGGGCGTGTCACCGTCTGGCCGCATCTGGGCCAGGCCCGTCTGCGTGCGGGCCAGATCCGGCGGTCCCATGACGACCATGGGCCTGCACGCGGGCTGGTGGCTACGTGCACTGAATTCATAGACGCCGAGCACCACAGGCTTGTCGGGATGCTCGCGGACGAAATGGTCTATCTGGCTGACCAACCGGAGGACGCTGGCCTTCGCGATCTCGATCTTGGGCTGGGTTTGGCCTCCGCCACTCGAGACCGGCTGGCGCATGCTGCCCGAGACGTCCACCAGCACTGCGACCGCAGTTCCGGCCTCGCGCGGCAGACCCGAGTGGTTTTCGAGCATGGGTGCAATGGGATTCCGCACGGGCGCAGGGGCCTGCGCTGCCTGCCGCACCCCTGAAGCCATCCGCGGAGGCCGCGAGCGGAAACTCTTGAGCAGGTGTGTCAGGGCCAGCACCACACCTATGCCCACTATCAGGTTGACGATGAGCCTATTGCTGTTGTTCCGGTGGGTAGACATTGATCTCGACCCTGCGATTGAGTGCCTGGTTCTCCGGGTCCTTGGCGTCTGCAGGGCTGTCCCAGCCTGCGCCCTTGACCGTGAACTTGTTGGGATCGAACTTGAACTTGTCGATCAGGGCCTGCTTGATGGCCTCCGCCCGGGCCAGGCTCAGGTCCCGCACGGCCTGGACCGGCACGCGGCCCTGCATACTCGAGTCCGTGTGGCCCTCGATCAGGATGACGGCCCTCGAGAACTGGCCTACCAGCCGAGCGACCTCCTCCAGTGTGGCATCCACGCCGGGGTCGTAGAGCTTGCCTTGGACGACGTTGCCGAAGTTGTCGCGCGCAGGCTCATAGGGGTTTGAGGAGTTGGGATAGAAGTTGATGCGGATGGTCTGGGTCAGGATCGGCGACTCGGCCTGGATCTTCTTGTAGCTGGCGGGCGTGAACGTGGGGACGCTCTCGTCCTTCTGGTGGCTGAAGGTCCCTGCCTTCTCCAGGCTGCTGCAGAATCGTGAAGTCCATCACCTGATCGAATGCCACGGGCTATTGATCCGGCCCAGCTCGCGGTAGACGTAGCTGGCGTTCTTCCAGGTCCGCTCGAAGTTGGTGGGATTGGAGGCATTCAGGAAGAACTGGACGTTCTCCGCGAAAGTTGGTCAGGTGGGAGTCGTTGCGCATCCCCATGACCTCTTCCTGCTTCATGCCGAAGGCGTCCGCCATCCACTTGGCAGGCTCCTCGGGCTTCTCCTTGACCATGTCCATGCCCTCGAAGATCCCGGCCACCAGGCCGTCGACGATCTCGGGGTGGTCGCGCATGAAGTCCGCGCGGACCGCATACACGTCGGCGATCAGCTTGTTGGAGTCCGCCGTGCTCGAGAGGATACGCGTGCCTGCCACGCGCTCCGGGATGTTGTAGATGTCCGGCGCCCACGAGACGCAGCCATCGACCGACTTGTCTGCCACAAAGGCGGCTGCAGCCTCAAAGGCCGTGGCCGTATACTTGGCCTTGATGTCCGCAGGCCGCAGCCCTGCGCTGAGCAGAAGGCTGGTCAGGTAGTACTCGCTGGGCGAGTTCTGGGCCAGGGTCACGGTCTTGCCCCTCAGGTCGCCGATGGACTTGATCCTGCCCCGGACCACGATGCCGTCGCCGCCGCTGGACCAGTCGATCTGCTGGACGATGCGGGGCGAGGTGCGCGAGTCGCGGCTGAGCTCCGGCGCAAAGAGCACCATCATGTCCGCAGTGCCCCAGAGGGTGTGGACCTCGCCGGCGGCGAAGGCGTCCCGGGCCACCACCGGGTCGTCCATCAGCACCATCTCGACGCGGAAGCCGTACTTCTTGAAGAAGACGCTCTCTTCATTGGGCTTGGTCCCGTGGTTGGCTGCGATCACGGGCAGCCAGCCTGCCCAGACGTTGTACGAGAAGCGGAGGATCTTCTCCTGGTCATCCCACTTGTACTGGCTGACGCCCTTGACCGGTGCGAGCCGCTCGGCAGGCACGTACTTGTATTCCTTGACTGTAGTGACTGCCTTGGTGTCTGGGGCTTCCACGCCCGCGGACTCCGTCTGGCCAGCAGGCTGCGCTGGCCCCTGGCCTTCGGCTGCGGCCTGGCCCGGCTGGGGCGGCGTCTTGGCTGGAGCCTTGCCCCAGTTGCGGAAGACCAGGTATCCGCCGAGGCCCACGACGACCAGGATCAGCAGGATCGAGACGATGCGGCCCAGGGGTGTGACCTGGGGTCCATCAGTATTTGTATTGGCCATAGAGTGCCTCGCTTTCTCTGAGGAGGGTGTTGTGCGCTATGTATTGGACGGGCCCGTGGGTGCGGAAGGGCCTATCTCCTTGTCTGCAAGGGGCTTCTCATCCTGCCGCGGAGCGGTCTGAATCCCCTGGCCTGCCAGGAACTCCGCAAGTGCCGTCTGTTCGAGGGCCTTGCGCTCTGCCTCCTTCTCACGTACCACGTCCATGTTCACCATGTCCTTGGCCACGCGGGCCTTGCCGGCGGAGACCTCGTAGCGCTTGGCCAGGACCTCCTCGACGGTCTTCATGGTGTCGCCCAGGTCGCCGACCTTGAAGGCCACGTTGCCCAGGGCTGCGGCAGCCTCGGCCTGCGCCTCCTTGATCTTGACCTGCGAAAGCTGCTTCTCCAGCCTGTGGATCTTCTCCTCGAACTCCTTCTGCGCGACCCTGGCCTGGCGGAGATTGTCCTGGTAGGCCTCCTCGGTCTCGCTCAGCTCCTGGGTGTCGGTGGTCAGGTCGGCGCTTGAGCTCCTGCAGCTCGCGGGCCAGGCTTCCGGCCAGTTCGAGATTGCCGGCCTGGTGATTGGCCATGATCCGGCGCTCCAGGTCCTGGGCCTTGATGGTCTTGGTCTTGATCTGGCTCTTGAGCCTCTCGGCGATGCCCGCCATCCTGGCCAGGGCCAGGTTGTACTGGGCCATGCGGTCGCGGAATTCCTGCCTCGCGGCCTCCATCAGGGCCTCAGGGTTGCGCTGCTCTATGCCGCTGATGAACAGGCCCAGGAACCCACGAACCAACCTACCGAGTCTTGCCAGAACTGCCATATCTAGCTCCTTTCATTCCAAGTAGACGTGCCACCCGGACTAAGATTTCCTTGGGTCTGCCTGAATTCCGCCAGGATTGTCTGCCAGGAATCCCAGGGCCCACGCCATGTCCTTGGCATAAGTCGCCTTGCGGCCCTGCCACTGGCGTAGGGCCTGCTGGTCCTCCTGATTCGCTGAATCGAGCGCCTTGCAGGCCTCGTTGAGCTGACTGATCTGCCTTTCCATCGCCTCTCGCTGGCCCCTGCGAAGGTCCTGCCGCTGCCGGACCAGGGCCAGGGTCCTGGCCTCTGCCTCTGCCAGGGCCTTGTCTCGCGAGCGGGCATCCTGAACCAGGTCGTCCACGCTCGTATTCTCTGCAGCCAGCACCTGGAGGATGGCCTGCCTGGCCGCGGCCCGGTCCATGGACTGGAATCGCTCTGTACGGAGCAGATCCATGAGCCTCTCCACGGTCCACGGCCGCTGATTGACGCCTGCTGCCTCGAAGACACCTTCCAGGGACCAGCCAGGCCCATCACACAAGGGCTCCAGGCCCCGGCTGGGCAGCTCGGCCATGAGGTCCTTCAGACTTGTCACGCGCGGTGTGATCTTGCGGGGTAGCCGGGAGGCCGCAGATCCGGTCCGGATCAGCCCCAATCTGCAGCCAAGGTTCTTGAGCCAGTCCAGCAACACTACACGAACCTCCTGAGTTGGTCGATCCGCTGTTCCAGCTCTTCGGGGCTCAGGTCGCGAAATTTCGCGGGCAGGAACCGTCCGTCCGTGCACTCCTTGACTGCCACCAGGTCCATGTACTCCAGCTTGCGGGTGTGGGCCGAGGGCCGGACCTCCTGCAGGGTCTCTGAGAGGATCTGCTTGAGGCCAGGCTTGGGCTCTGGAGACAGCTCATGGGTCCGCAGCGCACGGACCAGCACGCCCTCCACCTCATTGCCGCCCAGGACGCAGGCCTCCGGGATATCCGGCAGGTCGGTCTCGGCCAGCGGGAACTTCAGCTTCCTGGCCACGGACTTCAGCAGTTCACACATCTCCTTGCCGGTCTGCGGACCGAAGAGCGGGATATGCACGTCGAGCCGGCCTTGGCGCTTGAGGTCGACCTCGAGCAGGTCCGGTCTGGAGGTGGCGAAGACCCACACGATCTTGCCGCGGTTGCGGGTGTCGGACATCTCCTTGGCGAGCATGCCATAGACCCGGCCCGACAGGCCGCTGTCTCCGTCGCTGCTGTCCCTGCGGCCCGCGGCCTGGTCGGCCTCATCGACGAAGACCACCACCTGGCCGAGGGCCCGGAGGATCGAGAAGATCTTCTCTAGGTTCGATTCGGTCGCACCCACCCAGCGGTCGCGGAAGTTCTTGAACACCAGGCAGGGAATGCCCAGCTCCCCTGCCCAGCACGTGACCAGGAAGGTCTTGCCTGTGCCGATCCGGCCTGCGATGAGATAGCCCATGGGCAGGGCATGGAAGACCCCTTGCCGCAGAAGTTGGCCGTCCTCTCGCAGCCACTTCGTGACCGCCTCGCTCCCGGCGATATCGTTGAGCGTGTACGCGGACTCGACGAACTCCAGGAGGCCCTGGCACTCCCGCTCGATCATGTCCTTCTTCGCGCGGGACAGCCACGCCGCAGTGATGGTCCCCTCTTGCTTGAGGGCCAGGGACAGCAGCGTCCTGGCCCCCACGCGGCTCAGGCCCGTCAGCCGGCGGGTCAGCACGTCCTGGGAGACCTCGCAGCGGCTGGCCAGCGTCTGGACGGGGCCTGCAGTGAGGGTCTTCAGGTAGGTGGCCATCTCCGCCTCTGCAGGCAGCGGGATCTTGAGTTTGGCGGAGTGGGGATTCTCGACGACCAGCTCGTTCAGGTCATGCAGGCCCTCAGTCACCAGGACGGTCACGATGTTGGACCGCAGGATGGCGGGGTCATTGGCCCAGCCCAGGACCTTGACCACGTTGGCGCTGAATTCTCCGCCTAGTTGCAGGGGATTGCCCTGGGGCACGACGAACTCCGCGAAGTCGATGACCACCGCGATCTTGCGCGGCACCTTGGCTGCCGCATCGATGGCCTGGAGGTTCAGGGTCCGCAGGAGGTAGCGGTCGATCAGTTCCATGGCCTTGCCCGGCTCACGGATGGACATCAGGCTGCGGCTGTCCAGGCCGCTGGCTGTCTCAAACCAGTTGGCCCAGTCCTCACCGCCCTTGCTGGCCCGGATGCCCTTGCCGCGGTCATAGTGGAGGATGACGTCATAGCCTGCGAACAGGACCTCGCTGAGGTACTCATTCAAGGAGTATTCTCTTGGTTTCGGACCATTCTCCGCTGGAATAACGTCGAAGACGTTGCCGTGCAGGACGAACTGGCTGACCGAGCCGGACTTGAACAGGTCGCACATCTCGTTGGCCCAGGCGGGCAGCGATGCGGTCATGAGGTCTCCTTCTGGGCGATCCTCTCTGCGGCGTCCGCAGACAGGGGCGGGGGCTCGTCGAGCAGGTCTTCGAGGCTGCCATAGATCTGTTGCTGTTGCTGGATCCACTCCGTAGTGCCGCCCAGGGTCTGCGAGATCTGGTCGATCCTCGCGGAGACCGTCTCAGGGTCAGTCGTCAGCACGGCCTGTTCCCGGATCAGCTCCGCCTGCTCCTGGATCCGGGTCAGCTCTGCCTCCAGGAAAGCCAACTTGTCCCTGGCCTGCTGTTGTCTGGCCTGGCGGAGCTTGAGGATCTCGATCTGGCCGGTCAGGCTCTTGCGGAGGTCCTCGGCCAAGCTGGGGTCATTGCACCGGGACTCGAGGTCCTTGATCCTCCGGTCCAGGCTGTCCTGTCCCTGACCGCCTGCCGTGGAGTCGCGGAGGGCTCGGACAATGGACTGTCGGGTCAGCAGCAGGCGCAGGTAGATCCAGAGCAGGCGCCGCAGGCCGTCTGCCTGTGCAGCGACCGCCATGGGCGCCTCGGGTGCGGGCTGCTGGCTCAGGATGGACCTGCAGCGGGCCTCCAGGGCCCTGTATCTCCGCTGGTCCTCTGGATCGAGCTGGCTGATCTGCTTGGTGAGCTTCTGCTCCCACTGCCGCTCCTGTCGGCCCTGGGCCGTAGCAGCGACCAGTCGCCGGAATCGTGGATGCGTACCCAGCAGGTAGAGATAGGCCAGCTCCAGACCCGCGCCCAGGACCCAGAAGCCCGGATTGACTATGCCGAGCAGGGAGAAAAGACCCAGGCTGATCCAGTTAGGGGGGATCCACATGCCCACAGGCCGGGCATTGAATGCCGCTCGGATATAGTCTTTGATCCCGACGTTCATAGGCAGTCCGGCTGACGCCAGCCACATCTACAGACGGCCGAGCAGCCCAATACTTGGAACGATCGACCCACAGTCTGCGGACAGACCCTAGATAGTCAGAGAAACCCCATCGCTTGTCAAGCCCGCACATAGGCTTGCGCACCTTCCCCTTGTCGGGAGCCGTTAGGGCCGCGTCTTTAATTAACTAGTTATCTTCACGCCGAGCTTTCGGGCCTGTGCGGGATGGGTCCTCAGGTGGTTCTCGCCCCTAGTCTTGGCCAGGGAGACGGCCGCGTAGCCAATCAGAAAGACCTTCGCAATCTCCGCCAGATGAAACCGGCCCTCACTCCAGAGCAGGTAGATCAAGACGTCTCGTTCTGGCCTTGTCGTGCGCCGGGTTGGCCGAAGGAGGAGTTCCCATTGCTGCTGATAGAGTCCCAGGCGGCAAGCGTAGTCTCTGAGGCCTTCCTCAAGGTTCTGGCTTGATTGCAGCTGGCGCCGCTGGGGCTGCTCTGGATCGGTGGCCTGGCCCAGGTGCTCACGCAGGGCATCCACCACGGCCTGACTTCCCAAGACCAGTCCGTGGTGCAGGTCCTCCCAGAGACGGTCTTCCTGCTCGTCGTACCCGGCGATGGCCCTTCGCAGACTGGGTGCATCCATCTGCAGCAGTGCATAAACCAGCGCAGGGTCGAACCAGTCAGGTTCTCTGCGGTTGTAGGCCAAGGCCCTGTAGCTGCTCCATGGGTATTCTCTCAGGCGGTCGGCCAGACCCGCACGAAGGGGATTGCGATGGACATAGAGCAGTAGCCGCTGGAGGTAGTCCAGCTCTTTGATCATGAAGGCCTTGAATCGGCCCTGAAACAGATGTCCATTCCGTTGATGGCGGCTATTGTGCCAGACGGCGTAGGATCCCTGAAGCCAGTGCATGGCGGCGGAGAGATTGGGGTGGCTGGTTCTGACCACCAGGTGATAGTGGTTACCCATCAAGACGTAGGCGTGGGTCTCCAACTCGAAGCGTCGGCAGCACCGGCCGAGTCGGGAGATGAATCCCTGGTAGTCCTTGTCGTCTCGGAAGAGGGTGTGACGTTCATTGCCCCGGTTGAGGACATGGTAGAAAGTCCCGGCTTGGTCTATGCGTAAGGGTCGCGCCATGGATGAACAGCATGTCGGATGGCGGTCTGCCTGTCAATAACTCATTAATTAAAGACCAGGCCCTAACCGCTCGGCAATCGGCTCCTGGGGCGACGCGGGCTCCTTCGGCCGCCTCTGTGCCTGCACCGGTTCCGCTATCCCCTTCAACCCCGGCCTCGCCGGTCTTCGGGTTTCCGCTGGCAGCACCAGGCCTGGTGGGGAGTGCGACGCCTCCGTCCCCCATGCCTCGCAGGACGTTCACCCCGAGCTGGATCCTGCCGCCGCCGCTGACCCAGAGTCATGTCACCCAGGCCCAGCCAGCACGGCCGTCGCCTAACAGCGGCGAGAAGCCGGCGCTGCGGCCCATGGCTCTTGCCTCGCCAGTGATCTGTCTTGAGGTTCCCCGCGGGGTGAATAGTGGTGCGATCACGGGCGTGGTTACGCCTCGCACGACCCTGTGAGCGATCAGGCCCTGCCGTAGACGCGGGTCCAGCGGGCCAGGTCCGCGGCCACTCCTGAGCGGAGCAGGCCTTCGCGGAGCTGCCAGAGCCAATTGCCCTGGACAGTGGCGGGCCGGTTCATGCGGGCCTCGGCGCCCAGTGCCAGGAGGTCCTGCATGGGGATGATGGCGAGCTCTGCGCAGGAGGCCAGGGCCACGCGGATCAGGTCCTGGCTGACGGTCCTGGCAGTGACAGGATGGCCTACGTATGCAGAGAGCTCCCGCCGCCTTCCAGGGCTGAGCTCGTCTCTGAACCAGCCTGCGGTCGTGTTGTTGTCGTGTGTCCCTGTGTAGACGACGCAGCGACTGGCGTGGTTGTGTGGATAGTGGGGGTTGACCACAGGCTTGGCGTCGAAGGCGAAGTGCAGCACCCGCATGGAGGGCAGGTCATAGTGGGCGATCAGGTCCTTGACGTCCTCTGTGATGTGGCCCAGGTCCTCGGCGATGAAACGCCCTGCTCCGAATTCCTTCATGAACCGGCCGACGAGATCCCTGCCCGGCCCCTCCACCCAGCGGCCGTGGGCAGCAGTGCGGTGGCTGGCCGGCACAGCCCAGAATCCGGCGAAGCCCCTGAAGTGATCCAGCCGAACCTTGTCGAACAGGGTCAGGGTCTGCCTGATCCGCCTGATCCACCAGCGATACCCCTCTCTGCGGCAGGCGGCCCAGTCATACACAGGGTTGCGCCAGAGCTGGCCGGTCTTGCTGAAGGCGTCGGGGGGTGCGCCCGAGACCCTGCGGGGCCTCTTGTCGCGGTTCAGCTCGAAGAGCTCCGCATGGGCCCAGACGTCTGCGCTCTCGTGCGCCACGTAGATGGGCACGTCACCGATCAGGTCCACTGCCCGGCTGTGGGCATAGTCCTTCAGGCTGGACCACTGTCTGAAGAAGAGATACTGCTCGAAGGCTGCCTGGTCCATGAGATCCGCCAGCGCCTCCCTGGCCTCTGCGAGGGTCTTGGATTCTCGATCCCGAAGGCGAGCAGGCCAGGTGTGCCACGGTTTTGCGCGGAGATGGCGGTGGAGTGCGACGTAGAGGCTATAGTCGTCCAGCCAATCCCCCTGCTCGTGACAGAACCGTTCGTACTGCCGTCTCAGGCCCGGCTGGTCGAGCCTCTGACGGGCCTTGAGCAGCAGCTTGGTCTTGATGGCCTCCGCGAGCCGGACCTGGACGCGGCCGCTGGCCAAGTTCGGCAGGCCCTGCAGGTCCTGGCGTCGAAGCAGCCCGTCTCTGACCAGCAGGTCAGGGCTGATCAGCAAGGGATCGCCCGCCATGGCGGAGCTGCTGTTGTAGGGGCACAGCAGCCATCGGTCCTGGACCGCAGGCGTGACAGGCAGGACCTGCCAGTACCGCTGCGAGGCCTTTGCCAGGAAGTCCACAAATCGGTAGGCTGCAGGACCTAGGTCGCCGATGCCGTAAGGAGAGGCCAGGGAGGTGACGTGGAGGAGGACGCCGCTGGCTCGTGTGCCCATCAGACAATGACCCCTAGGTAGTAGGCAATCTTCTGGAAGCGGCCGACCCAGACCTGGGCCTGGGCGTCACCCTCTGCGGCCCGCGTCTGCTTCTCCTGGTAGAGTTTCTGGGTCAGTCGCGACAGGATGTTCTGGCCTGCCTGTACGTTCGGCGCAGAGACCACGGTCGAGAGGATGCGGAGCGTGGTCTCCGTGGTCTCGAGCACGTCCAGGTCGTCGGGCGCGGCCTCCACCTCGTCGAGCAGGTCATTGATCCTGCGGCCTGCCTCGAACTCCAGGGTCTCGTGGTCCAGGAGGACCGCCAGCCGGGTCGACTCGTCGACCAGGTCCTTGAGGCGGTCCGGGTCCGCGGGGTCGTTGAGCATGGCCTTGAGCAGATCCTGGTTGATCACGAACTCCGCGGCTGCAGCCAGGGCCTTGGGCAGCGGGATATCCATGCCCCGCATCAGGTGCATGACCGTGAAGTTCCGCTGGTAGATCTGGCGATACCCGACCTCGATCTCCTGCCAGGTGGTGTCCAGCAGACGGTAGAGAATCCGCCGCTGATGGTCCTTGAGCAGGTGTCTCAGCGAGTAATGCCGGCCGCCGAAGGTCACGTTCATCAGACGGATGATCTCGGTGGTGTCACCCTTGTCAAAGGCCTCGTGGAAGCCCGACTGCATGGCTTTGAAGTCCGCGTCAGGAAGCGGACTGGTCACAGCGGCAATAATGTCCTGTTCGCTGAATCGGTATGCGGCGAAGTCCACGGTCCTGCGATCCAGCACGATTCCCGAGATGATCGTGGCACGACCCGTGCAGAGGGTCTGAAGCCCGGTCTGATGCCTCTCGCAGGCCGCCAATTGGGCCTCATAGCAGTACACGTCGATCTCGCGAGGGCTCTGTTCGAAGATGGAGCTGACCGCCAGATGTCCGGCGATCCGCTCGAGGTCCGCACGGTCGGGCTTGACCATAGTGTTGTAGACTTCCCTCCCGTTGGCGAGCCCCTTGGCGGAGGCGGGCGCCCGCTCCAGGATCGCCTCGAAGCCGGGCTCCAGGTCCTGGCCCGTCAGCTCCTTGGCGAGCTGCAGGGCCCTGCAGGCGTAGTGCAGGATCTGGACCGCCTCGATGCCCGCGATGTCGTCGAAGAACCAGGCGCAACTGGTGTACATCAACATCGCGTTTCTCTGCATCTCCAGCAGTCTCAGCAGCTTGACCTTGTCTTCCTCGGACGGGCTGCGTCCGGTCTGCTCGGTCAAGAATCGCTCGATGGTCGCCGGTGATCGGTCGTTGACGACCTTGATGTAGGCGTCCCGGACCGCCCAGGGGTCCTGGCAGTAGGGCGCCATCGAGGACTCGTAGATGCCTGTCAGCCAGGCTCGCAGGTCATCTAGGGCCTGCCTGAGGGGCTTGCGCCACTGCTGCTTGCCCACAGCGGTCTTCTCGGATGCGCAGCCGCAGTTGTCCCGCCACCGCTCCACGCCGTGCGCGCAGCTCCACGAGGTGTTCTCGCGGATCCGCACCTCCCAGGTGGGAGGAAAGAGCTCCAGGAACTGGCCGTATACCGTGATCTTCGCGAGGCTCTTGGACTCGATGAGGTGCGTGGCATACGCTATGGCCATGTCCGTGTGACGGTGGTGGTGACCAAAGGTCTCGCCGTCTGTGGCGATGTGGGCCAGGCCCGCGCGGTGAGGGCCGTCCTTCAGGATGGCCAGCAGCGCGTCAGCCAGCATCTCGCCGCTCTGGAGCAGGTGGCCCGACGCCACGGCCTGGGACGTGGGGCCGTGGTAGAAGAACAGGGCGATGGACTTGCCCGAGGGCAGCCAGCACTGGTATGGGATGGTCGTATCGATCCTCTCGCCGTCCACGTTCGTCCAGTTGCCGGCCGAAAGGGGCTTGGCCTGCGCCGCCTGCAGGGCGCAAGCACGGCGAAGCGGATGCCCTGCTCTGCCATGATCCCCAAGGTTTCCAGGTCCACGGCCGTCTCAGGCAGCCACATGCCCTCCGGCCTGCGGCCGAACCGCTGCACGAAGTCCTCGATGCCCCAGCGGATCTGGGTCTTCTTGTCGTGGGAGTTGGCCAGGGGCATGATCATGTGGTTGTAGGCCTGTGCCATGGCCGCGCCATGGCCGCCAAACAGGTCCTGGCTCCGCTTGTCGGCGTCGAGCAGCGTGGTGTACAGCCTGGGCTCATGGCGCTGGAGCCAGGTCAGCAGTGTGGGCCCGAAGTCGAAGCTGATGCGAGTGTAGTTGTTGGCCACGTCGATGATCTTCTTGCCCTTGCCCAGGATCCTGGAGGCTGCATTGGGCCAATAGCATTCCTCGGTGATCCGTTCGTTCCAGTCATGGTATGGGTAGGCGGTGTCCTGGAGCTCGACCTCCTCAAGCCATGGGTTTTCCCTGGGTGGCTGGTAGAAATGTCCATGTATACAGACGTATCGTTCCATAAGAGCGTGACTTCACCCCAGTCTGCCAGACCGGCATCCGTGTCCGTTGGGCCGCAACGGCACCGGCAACACCCTGAATTCGGACCGAACAGTTCAGGGCCGAGCGGCATCATAATGTATATTAAACAGGACTTGAAGTGCTAATTGTCTACAAGGGATTTACAGAGAATGGAGACACTCGGTATAATGGGGTTGCTGGACGTATCCACCGAGATCCCCGCCCGGGATCTGCAAGAAGGAACCGAGGAGTAGGAGGTCGTATATGAGGCGACGACGAGGTTTTACCCTGATCGAGCTGTTGGTGGTGATCGCCATCATCGCTATCCTGATGGGCGTGCTCCTACCTGCCCTGGGCAGGGCCAGGGAAGGGGGCAAGCGGGCAGTCTGCATGAGCAACCTCAAGCAGTTGCACCTGGGATGGTTCCAGTATGCCGATGACAACGGCGACAAGATCGTGTGCGGCGATGCAGGCGAGTACCCCCAGGGCGCAGGCGAGAAGTATTGGGTCATGAAGGACTACGAGCAGGCGCTGACCCGTATGCAGAAGGAGAATGCCATCAAGATGGGCGGCCTGTGGCCCTACACCAAGACCTTGAAGGTCTATCACTGTGCCACTGGTACCAGGGTCAGGAACGAGATCCGTACCTACAGTTGCTTCGATGCCATGAACTGCAAGAGTTGGACAGGCACCGGTATGGAGGGTACTGTGCAGATCAAGAAGCGGGCCTCGATCAAGCGGGCCTTCGAGCGGGCGGTCTTCATGGATGACGGCGCTGAAAACTGGGCCCACATGGGCGGGTACACCGGATACGCCAGTGCGCCCAGGTGGTGGGATCCGCCGCCACTGCGGCACGGGAACGGCACGACCTTGGTCTTTGGGGACAGCCACGTAGAGTACTGGAAGTACAAGGACAGCCGCACGATCAGCTACGGCAAGGCCTGTGCCGAGCAGCGGGCCAGCGCGAATGACGGTCACTCTGAGGCCGCCAATGAAGACATCTACAGGTTCGCGGTCGCGTCCTGGGGCACGAGCGTGGCCAAGAAGACCTAATTCGTATCCCGCACCTGGTAAGAGAATACGGCCTCCTTCAGGATCTCCTGAAGGAGGCCGTTCCATATTCATCGGATCCAGACGAGTAACACCAGGTCAATGATGAACAGCAGCACGATCGTGGTCTCCAGGATTACCATCCAGAAGTTGTTCCTGTCCTGCTGCAGCAGGTGGTAGAGGTCTGCGAGGGTCTGGAGCTTCTCGTTGATGATGCGGCTCCAGTCGTCCAGGTGGAAGCGCTGGCAGACCTGTTGATAGATCCTGGCCAGGTGCCAGTCGCCGAAGAACTTGGTGATGTTCTCCAGCTCGTCCGTCAGACGGGCCATGTCTATGCGGATCTCCCGCAGGCTGCTGTACACGTCGCGTCCGATCCCTGCCCGCGTATGATAGACGTCCCGATAGGCCCGTTCCAGGGCGGCATCCAGGAGCCGGTCATAGGCCGCAAGCTCCAGCAACTGGACGTTGGCCACCTCCATGATGTGCAGGGCGTCTTCGATGGCCTTGCCCTCGCCGATCACCAGGGCAGAGTCCCAGTCCGCCACGACCAGGTCGTTGTCGTAGTAGCTGAGGTAGGGCCGGGTGGAGTCCACGGTCTCCTGCCTGGACAGGAGCTTGGGATCTTCTTCCTCGGTCAAGAGGCCCGCCACCTGGCGGCGGTGTTCCCTGAGCCACTGCTCGGTCTGGCCTCCAGTGCGGGGCTGGTCAGTCAGGCAGTTGAGCCGGAAGACCGTGTATTCCTCCGGCGTACCGAGCTGGCTTACGGGCCGGATGCAATAGGGCTTGAGCTCCTCGAGCACCCTTTCCGCCAGGTGTCTCATCTCATCCTCGATCGTCCCCGAGTCGACGGACAGGCCGTGGTAACCCACGAGTCCCTCCAGGGTCTTGTCCGCGAAGGGCACCCTGATCTGGATGCTGACCGCGCCTATGGCGAAGACCTTGATGAGGGTGTGCATTGCGAGGGTGCCGTACGGCGACGACCGGGCCTGGTCTGGCAGGACCACCATCTGGGGCTTGTGGAAAAACAACTGTCTGGGGCTGCGCTTGCTCCGGGTTATGGAGTACTCCTGCACGGGCTGGCCCAGCAGCTCCGAGAGGGGCTTGCGGTTCATGTCGTACGCCAGGTCAAAGGCGTAGATGTAGACGACCTCGCCGCTGTAGGTCTCTCTTGGGTTGCCTGACGTCTGTTGCTCACGCATGGCGTCAACTGTTCGATCCGTCATGTCTTGCATTATGCAGGTCGCTGGAAGCCGGAGGCAAGAGGGAAGACACAAGACCTGGAGGTTTCGGGCCCGGGTTTCGACTGCCAGGGCTGTCCGCCGTCACCTCGGTAATCCGCCGCCCTCCATCGCTTCCGTGTCCGGACCTCCACTCTCCTCCCCAGAGGCGAGAAAAAGATGTAAGAAACGGGGACCTGAGAAGGAAAGACAGTATAGACCACAGTGGCCGATGGCCACGGGGTATTGACCCGCGGATCAGGGGTCTCTATCTTGGCGGCCATGACACCTGCATGGCCCGGGTTCTTCGTGGGGCTTCGGATCGCGGAGCCCGGACGGATGAGAAACACGGGCAAGAGCAGGACAACCCAGTCCCACACTATAGAAAGGGGCATATGAGCACAACTGGAGTCAACATCAGGATCGCCTGTCTCTCGCTGCTTCTGGCGTCCCCACTCGGCCTCCATGCGGATACCCTGCGGCCGCCTGCGGTGCCGCTGGTGGCCTGCGACCCGTACTTCAGCATCTGGTCGCCTGCCGACCGGCTGACGGACGCCAACACGGTGCACTGGACTGGCAAGCCGCACCGCCTGACCAGCCTGATTCGCATCGATGGAAAGGTCTTTCGCGCCTTGGGCGGCGAGCCCGCAGCAGTGCCTGCCCTTACCCAGACGGACCTGAAGGTCCTGCCCACGCGGACGATCTACACCTTTGAAGGCCCTGGCGTAGGGCTGACCCTGACCTTCATGACCGCCAGCCTCCCCGAGGACATCGACCTGCTATCGCGGCCTGTCACCTACCTGACGTACGACCTCAAGGCCACGGACGCCAAGACGCACAGCGTGTCCATCTACGCGGACGCCAGCGGAGAGATCAGCGTGAACGTGCCGAGCCAGGAGGTCGTGGGTGCAGTGAGCCAGGCAGACGGCCTTGCTGTGGTGCGGATCGGCTCCAAGGAACAGGCGGTCCTCGCCAAGAAGGGCGACGACATCAGAATAGACTGGGGATATCTCTATCTGGCCGCACCCTCGACCGCAGCCACTGCCAGGATCTGCAGCGGAGTCGGCCTCCGCGATGCATTTGTCGTGGGTGGCGGTGCAGACGTCAAGACAGGGATCGACAGTCCGGTGGCAGGCGGCTCGGCCCTTGCGAGCGTGACCCTCTCCAATCTCCAGGTGGGTAGCCAGACCGCGTCCTGCTGGCTCCTGCTGGCCTATGATGACCTCTACTCGATCCAGTACATGAAGAAGAACCTTCGGCCCTACTGGCGGAGGAACGGCTGGGAGGCCGAAGACCTGCTGAGGGTCGCCGCGAAGGACTACTCCTCCCTGGTCAAGCGATGCGCAGCATTTGACGACGAGCTCGTGGCGGACCTGACTGCCGCCGGCGGCGAGAAGTACGCCAAGCTTTGCAGCCTGGCCTACAGGCAGTGCTTTGCAGCGGGCAAGTTCGCGGCGGACGACAAGGGCCAGCCCCTGCAGTTCTGCAAGGAGAACCACTCCAACGGCTGCATCAGCACCTCGGACGTCTTCTATCCCATGGCGCCCGCAGTTCCTGCTCCTGGGTCCCTCGCTGGCCAAGTCCTTCCTCGTGCCTTTCATGGACTACGCGGCCTCCGAACGGTGGAGGTTTCCGTTCGCGCCGCATGACCTGGGCACCTATCCCATGGCCAATGGCCAGGTCTACGGCGACGGCGAGCGGGGCGTGAACAACCAGATGCCCGTGGAGGAGAGCGGCAACCTGCTGCTGCTGTTCGGCGCAGTGGCCCAGATGGAGGGCAATGCCGACTTTGCAGGCCTGTACTGGGCGCAGCTCAAGAAGTGGGCCGAGTACCTCAAGGATAAGGGCTTCGACCCCGAGAATCAGCTCTGCACGGACGACTTTGCGGGCCACCTGGCCCATAACGTGAACCTCTCCGCCAAGGCCATCTGCGGACTCGGCAGCTTCGCCAAGCTCTGTGACATGCGGGGCGACAAGGCTGCGGCCGCAGAGTACTCCAAGCTGGCCCGGGAGTTCGCCGCGCGATGGGTCAAGGAAGCAGACGATGGCGACCACTTCCGTCTGGCCTTTGACAGGCCGGGGACCTGGAGCCAGAAGTACAACCTGATCTGGGACCGCATCCTCGGCCTGAATCTCTTTCCGGCAGAGGTCCTGCGCAGGGAGATGGATTTCTACAAGAAGACCCAGAACAAGTACGGGATCGCCGCTGGACAACCGCAAGACCTACACCAAGCTCGACTGGATCACCTGGACCGCGACGCTTACGCAGAATCGGTCTGACTTCGAGGCCCTGATCGATCCGGTCTACCTGTTCATGAACGAGACGCCGGACCGTTCGCCGCTGACCGACTGGTACCAGACCCAGACTGCCAGGAAGGTTGGGTTCACAGCCAGGCCCGTGATCGGGGGCGTGTTTGCCCAGATGCTCTACGACAAGGCCGTGTGGGCCAAGTATGCGGGACGTGACAAGACCAAGGCCGCAGGCTGGGCGGCCATGCCCAAGCGCGCCCAAGGTCACGACCGTCGTGCCTGCAGCGGATCGGCAGGTCGCGACCTGGCGGTACACCACGGCCGCGCCGGCTGGCGACTGGTTCAAGCCCGGCTTCAATGCCTCAAGCTGGACCCAGGGCCAGTCCGGGTTCGGCACCCCGAACACCCCGGCGCAAGGTCGGCACGGCGTGGAACACGCCGGATATCTGGCTTGTCCGGGATATCGACCTTCCCGGCAGCCCCAGCAGTGGCCTACAACTCTGGCTCCACCATGATGAGGACGTGGAGGTCTACGTCAATGGTGTGCCTGCCTTCAAGGCCTCCGGCTACCTCTCGGAGTATGAGGCAGTACCCATGGCTGCCGCGGCAATCCAGGCCCTGCGGCCTGGCAAGAATCTGGTTGCAGTGCACTGCCACCAGACCGGCGGCGGCCAGTACGTGGATTGTGGACTGGTGAGCGTGCAGCAGCCCTGATCAGCCCAGAAACTCATAGCTCATAGCCCATAGCCCATAGCTCTAGAAGGGGATCTCCCATGGTGTACCACCGTGCAACCACTGCGTTCCTGATCGTAGCTGCCGTCATGCAGACCTCAGCATCCTGGGGCCAGGTCTCGGTCGTGGATCGGCCTGGTCCAGGTGAGGCCAAGGCCCTCTACGTAGGCAACCGGGCGCCGCTCGTGGCCACACCCTTCATGAAGCTGCCTCCGGGCAGCGTCATGGTCAGGGGCTGGCTGGGTCAGCAACTGCTGCTGGAAAAGGAGGGCATGATCGGCCATCTCAAGGAAATCTCGCCCTGGCTGAACTTCCAGACCTCCGCGTGGGCCAGCAAGGACGGCAAGGGCGAGCGGGGCTGGGAGGAGATGCCCTACTGGCTCAAGGGCTACGGCTGACTTGGGCTACGTGCTCCAGGACGAGGCCGTCATCGCTGAGGCCAAGAAGTGGATCGATGCAGCCATGGCCTCCCAGCGGGAGGATGGCTGGTTCGGCCCGCGGGACCTGCTGACCAGTCTCGACGGCAAGCCTGACCTGTGGCCCCACATGGTCATGCTCAACGTCCTGCAGTCGTACTACGAGTACTCGGCCGACCCACGGGTCGATCGAGGTCATGACCCGGTACATGAAGTGGGAGAATCAGCTTCCCGCCTCCGCCTTTGGCGAGGGCTACTGGCCCAAGATCCGGGCGGGCGACAACATCGAGACCGCATTCTGGCTCTACAATCGCACGGGCGAATCCTGGCTGCTCGACCTGGCCGCGAAGATCCACCAAGGCATGGCCCGTTGGGACACGGACGTGATCAACTGGCACAACGTCAACGTGGCCCAGGGCTTTCGGGCGGGCACGGTCTTCTGGATGCAGTCCAAGGACCCCGGCCATCTGGAGTCTGCAGAGCGGAACTACCAGAAGGTCACCGATCTCTACGGCCAGTTCCCTGGAGGCGACTTTGTGGCGGATGAGAACGCCGGCCCGGCTACACAGACCCGCGGGGCGGCTTTGAGACCTGCGGTATCGTGGAGTTCATGCACAGTTTCGAGATGCTCACCCGGATCACCGGCAATCCGCTCTGGGCCGACCGCTGCGAGGAGCTCGCCTTCAACAGCCTGCCTGCCGCGATGACGGCCGATCAGAAGGGGCTGCACTACCTGACCTGCGCGAACCAGGTCCAGTTGGATCGCCAGAACAAGTCGCCCGCGCGTCCAGAACGGCGGCACCATGTTCTCGTACAGCCCGTTCGAGGTCTACCGCTGCTGCCAGCACAACGTCTCGCATGGCTGGCCCTACTACGCAGAGGAGCTCTGGCTGGCGACCGGCGATCGCGGGCTGTGCGCATCGCTGTACGCGGCCTGTGACGTGTCTGCCAAGGTCGGCGACGGAACACAGGTCAAGGTGACGGAACAGACCGACTATCCATTTGGCGAGACCGTCCAGCTCACGGTCAGTCCCTCCAAGGCCGTCGCGTTCCCCCTCTATCTGCGGTTACCCCGCTGGGCTGAGAAGGCGGCCCTGAAGGTGAATGGCGAGGCCGTCGACGTCCAGGCCCGGCCCCTGAGCTTCATCGCTGTCCGTCGTACGTGGAAGGAGGGCGACACAGTCACCCTGCAACTGCCGATGCGGGTCACTGTGCGGCGATGGGCCGCCAACAGAGACGCGGTGTCCGTGGACCACGGTCCCTTGAGCTTTTCGCTGGCAATCCAGGAGCGATGGGCCCGGCACGGCGACCGCAATCCCGGATGGCCCGAATGGGAGGTCTTTCCTGAGTCAGCCTGGAACTACGGCCTGGTGCTGGACGGCCAGGCGCCAGCCAGGTCTTTCGAGGTGGTGCGCACGACTGGCCCCGTGCCGCAGCAGCCGTTTACGCCAGAGGCCGCGCCGATCCGGCTCAAGGCCAAGGCCCGCAAGATCAGCCCTTGGCAGCAGGACCGGCAGGCCATGGTAGGCCTGCTCCAGCAGAGCCCTGTCCGGTCCAGCGACCCGATCGAGGAGGTCGTCCTGATCCCGATGGGCGCGGCCCGGCTGCGGATCTCCATGTTCCCGACTATTGGCGATGGGCCTGACAGCCACGAGTGGGTGGCGCCGCCAAGGCCAAGGCCGAGGCCCTCGGCCTATAGGGCCGACGCATCGCACTGCTGGCCCAATGACACCGTCGAGGCGCTGGCTGATGGCCTCGAGCCCAGCAGGTCCGACGACCAGGACATCCCGCGTTTCACCTGGTGGGACCACCGGGGAACAGAGGAATGGGTCCAGTACGACTTCGCCGGCCCCAAGAAGGTCTCGGCCGTGTCAGTCTACTGGTTTGATGACACGAGCGTGGGCAGTTGCCGGGTTCCTGCCTCGTGGAAGGTCCTCTACCGCGAGGCTGACCAGTGGAAGCAGGTTCCAAATGCCGGTCCTGCAGGACCGGCGTTGAACCAGTACAACAAGGTCACCTTCGATCCTGTGGAGACCACTGCCCTTCGCCTCCAAGTGCGGCTGCAACCCGGGTTCTCAGGCGGCATCCTGGAGTGGAAGGTGGAGTGATGTGGTGCCCTGCTGCGCAGGGCTGAGAAGGGGAGAAGATAGGAAGATCAGAAGGCAAGAAGGAGCGACGGTGGCATCGTGCCCTCCTTCTTGCCCTCTCACCTTCTTCCCTTCTATTTCTGGTACGCGACGGGTACGAGGCACATCATCCTGGCAGGCTGTGTAGTGGAGAGATTCTTGAACTGATGGGTCTCTCCAGGTGTGACCAGGAGCATGTCGCCTACGTCCACGCACCTGACGCCCTGGGGGCCGACTGCGCCGATCTTGCCCTCCAGGATCAGGATCTCGTGCTCGAAGGGATGCTCATGCAGGGGGGTATGGCCGCCGGGCGCCAGCTCGAAGATCCGCATGGCAAAGGTGGGGGCCTTGTCCTGCGGCCCGAACACGACGCGGACCTTGACGTCCTTCGCTCCGTCGACTTGGACCGGAACGGCAGCGACTTCCTGAGGTTGCTTGATGATCATGGCAGTCTCCTTGGGACAGCGGTTTCTGGAGCCTCCATTCTACGGCACTTTCCTCTGCCTGCAAGGAGTGGTGATTGCCACCAAAAAAGCCGATTCTCTATTTGCCATAATGGGCGGCGTGTGGTAGGCTCTGGCCCGTAAAATGGGAATGATGGGTCGGTAGAGTGCCCGCGAGCAGCAGGGCCCGCCGTGGGCTCCGTTCGTCTCTGAGCCTTCCATGTCCGTCATTTCTCGTTTGCCACCTGCTATTGAAAGGAACGGAGCATGAAGATCTATGTCGGTGGTTTGGCCTTCCAGACCACGGAAGAGGAACTGAAGGCGGCGTTTGAGCCGTTCGGCCAGGTCCTCTCGGTTAATCTTGTGAAAGACCGAGCCACGGGTCAGTCCCGGGGATTCGGTTTTGTCGAGATGCCGGACACACACGCAGCCCTTGAGGCCATCAAGAAGATGGAAGGGTCGAGCCTCGGCGGAAGGACCCTCAAGGTTGACCAGGCCAAGGAGCGCACGGGTGGGTCAGGTGGCTTCTCTCGTGGCGGCGGCGGTGGTGGTGGTGGACACCGCGGTGGTGGATACGGCGGAGGGTTTGGCGGTGGCGGTGGCGGTGGCGGCGGTGGACGCGGCGATCGGCGAGGCGGCGGCGACGGCGGCGGACGTCGCAGGTTCTAGTCACATCCCGAACAGAAGGGACTTCATCCCTTATTGTCGACCGTGGGCGGCATGCCGTGTCTTCGTACACACGAAGGGCCTGCCGCCCATGGTTTTCCCATAGTCACTTCTCCGGTGGCCTAGTCAGACCTACGCGGTCTGTCTGCCGGCCTGGGCCAGTATCCAGAACTGCTCTTCGGTCAGTCGCAGCCCTGCGGCTGCCACGTCCTCTTCCAGATGGGTCACAGCAAGATGCAGGTCAACTGGCCTTGCGGGTCTGCTGACAGAACTGGGCCATCCGCTCCATGGCCACAGACGTCTTCTCAGGAGAGCCGTCCATCTTGGCGTAGGCGTCCACCAGGTCCACCAGCTCGGCTGACGGCTCTACAGTGCCATAGTGATGACCCACGTTGACAATACCGGCGTCCAGGCCGTACTCCATGGCCTTGGCCACGTAGGCGCGGCACACGCCGATCTTGCGGCCGGGCAGGTCGCGGACGCTGTTGCTGATGCCCAGCGAGCAATGCACGCCCTTGAACTTGGGCGTGGCCCTGATCCGGCGGATGGTCTCGAAGGCCCGGTACGTGTAGCCCGGAACACCCGGCTCCATGGGCATGTCGATCGCCAGGGGAAAGACCGTGGAATCGAAGAAGATCTGGTCCGGCCGCAGGCCGTATTTGGCGGTGGCTGTGTCGAACAAGGCATGGCTGAGTCCCATGAGTTGGTCGACGGAGTATGAGCCACCGGGACCCGTGGGCGTCTGCTCACTGACCAGCAGCGCGATCACGCTGAAGTCGTGCTCCTTCTTGAGCGGCAGGATGCTGTCCATGGTATAGGTCTTGACCGAGTTGATCAGGGGAGGCCTGACCGGGTCAGGGGTGCTGTACCACTCTTGGAGTCCGGCGATCAAGGTGTCGTCGCGCCCGCTGTCCACGCACACGGGCACGCCCTTGCCCCATTGACGGACCAGCCGGACGTATCGGCGCATCATACGGACCGCCTTGGCAGGGTCATCCTCGCCAAAGGCGTCCACGTTAACCGCGATGTAGTCCGCGCTGTCATCTGCCTGGGATTCGACCAGGGCCTGTATGTAGCTTAGCGCAGCGTTGGGCTCTGAATAGGCCGCCTCACCCCGGTCCTCCAGCTCCTTCATCACCGCGCCCACCCTGGGGATAGATGCATGGATCGACTCGCCGATGCCGATAAGGGCCGTCTTCATGGTGTGGTCCTTCCCAAACAGGTAGTTCACGATGGAGGAGGAGTGCTCCAGGGTGGGATTGCGAGGCCTGTTGATCCGGGCTCGCAGTCGCTGCCTGCCGTCCTTCTCTGCAGCAGCGGCCAGATAGATCCTGTGGCCGATGCACAGCCGGTCGGTGTTGTTGCCGCACCGGCCGTCGACGGTTGCATCTCCGCACGGTACATTGGCCAGGCCCTTCTCGCATCCGCCGAGGGTGCATAGGCCGAAGTTCTCGGGAAGGAAACAGTCGCCGCACTCCTGGCACTCGAAGAGCAGGTACTTGAATCCCTTCTCACCCGCATTGAAGGTCTTGTACAGGCCGCCCTCGGGCGTGTCTGCACCGAAGAAGGACAGGGTCTTCTTGAATGCGCGGAAGCCTCTGTATCTGGGGTCCAGAAAGGCCCTGTGGGAGAAGTTGAAGAACCGGTGACCCAAGGTCTTCTCCGGATCGCACTGGCTCGTGGACCTTCCGTTCTCGTCGTAGAGATAGAAGCCGTCCTTGGCGGGCCAGGACAGGTTGCCCTGGTATCGCTGCCAATCATCGCCGATCTGGCTGGCCCGCTGGAGGATGCGGGCAAAGGTCTCAAAGTCCGGCACCCCTGCCACGTCCACGCCCGCTGCACCGAGGGCCTTGTACATGGCCACCTGCTGGCCGGCCCGTTCCACGTGCTCGTCCACGGCCTCGGAGTAGACCTTGGCCAACAGCTCATCGCTGACAAAGCAACCGGTCAGCTTGCCGTCGTGCATGAGGCGCGGGGCTGCAGTAAGAGTGCTGAGCAGGTAAACGTTGCCCAGGACCGGGATGTTGAGCTTTCTTTCCGACAGGACCTGGAACAGCTCCTTTGATTTCCGCCAGTCCCAGCCCACCTGCGTGATCAAGAAGCGGGCCCCACTGGCGATCTTCTTCTCCATCTTGTAGTACTGCTGGACCAGCGAGGGTTCGGAGTACTTGAAGGGCGAGACGGCTGCACCTGGAAAGAACTGGTGAACGCTGACGAGCTTGCCGGGATCCGCCTTGAGCAGGTTCTCGTTGTTGATCCGTCTGATCAACTGCAGGGCAGTGACGGACTCAAGCTCGAACACGCCCCTGGCGGAGACCGGCTTGTCGCCTGTCAGGACGAGGAGGCTCTCAATGCCGGCGTTGCGGCAACTGGCCAGCGTGCTGACCAGGCCTGTGGCATTGTGGTCCTTGCAGGTGAGGTGTGCGACCACGTCCAGGTCATCGATCAGGCCTTCGGCCGTGAGTTGGCGGACAACGTCTGCCGGCTCGAGGTTGGCCACGCCACCCGGATTCTGAGGCAGGGCTATGCCGGCCAGCGCAAAGCCGTGGGGCAGAGCCGCCTGGCCCTGCTCGCGGGCATCGCGGAGAAACCGGCGGATGGGACCCACGTTGAACCCGGGCCCCCCTACCAGTTCAGCCAGGACAGGAAATCCGGCCGCCCTATTCTGCAGTCTCGCCTTGAGTGCTTGGCGTGCCATCCGTGGTTACCTCACGTTGATTGCCCGATCATCATCCCCTTGCAGGTCTCCAGCAGACCCGGGACCAGGCAGGATACCAAATGGGCCGGGCCAAGACCATCGGAAAACGCTTTGTTCTGGAAACGACGGGGCCGGTACGGTATACTTGTCGCGTTGACATCAGAATCTTTGATCGGCCGGGTCCCATGCAAGCCGAGCCCGTGAACCTGGTCAGGCGGGGAACCGAGCAGCCATAAGCGTGTGCTGGGCGGTGCCGTGGCCAACCCGGCCGACCCTTTTCAATTCACATGAGTTACACTGTATTAGCCAGGAAGTACCGCTCGCAGACCTTTGATGACGTGGTCGGTCAGGACGCAGTCGCTAAGACGCTGAAGAACGCCATCAAGTCCGGACGCGTGGCACACGCCTATCTATTCTGCGGGACCCGCGGGGTGGGCAAGACCACCATGGCCCGCATCCTGGCCAAGGCCCTGAACTGCCTGTCCTTCCCTGAGCCCACGGCAGAACCCTGCTGCAGGTGCGATAGCTGCGTGGCCGTCAGTGCGGGCGAGGACATCGACGTCCTCGAGATCGACGGGGCCAGCAACAACGGCGTGGACAACGTCCGCGAGCTCAGGGACAACGCCATCTATCGACCCGCCCGAGGCAGATACAAGATCTATATCATCGACGAAGTGCACATGCTCAGCTCAGCGGCCTTCAATGCCCTGCTAAAGATCCTGGAAGAGCCGCCCTCTCACGTCAAGTTCATCTTCGCCACCACCGAGCCGAACAAGGTCCTGGCCACGATCCAGTCCCGATGCCAGCGGTTCGACCTTCGCAATATCTCAGTGGCCGACATCGTGAGCCGGCTCAAGGCCATACTCAAGGATGAGGGGCTCCCGTTCGAGGATGATCTGGTCCTTGCCGTGGCCAAGATGGCCAATGGCTCGATGCGGGACGCCCTGAGCCTGTTGGATCGGCTGATCAGCGTGGGTGAGCCCCTGGCCGTGGACCTGCTGGAGCGGTACCTTGGCCAACCCAGCTCCGAACGGATCTACCGTCTCGTGGACGCCATTGGTCAGGGTCGGGCAGACCAGGCCCTTTCTGCGATCGATGACCTCCTGACTGCAGGCCTGAGCGAGCTGCAGATCGCGGACTGTCTCGTGGACGCCATGAGGGACCTGATGGTCCTCAAGACCGCAGGTCCGGACACGTCCCTGGTCATCCTGACTGCAGACCAGCTCAAGGCTGCCCAGGCCTCTGCAGCCCGCTTCGATGCGCCGGCCCTGGTCTACGGGATCACGGCCGTGGAGAAGCTCAGGTGGCCGATCAAGAATACAGACACGCCCAGGCCGCTGCTGGAGGCCACGATCCTTCGTCTGGCCCTCAGCGAGCACTTCCTGGACGCCCAGACGCTGATCAATCGCCTCGCGTCTGGCTCTGAGCTCAAAAATAAACACGTCCCTGAGGCCAGAGGACCGGCCCCACTCCTAACAAAACCCACAGTGCAGCCCAGCCCCACGGCCGATGTGCCACAGCCCGCGGTCCCGGTTAGCGGAGCCGGAACACCACTGGACCTGCAGCACTGGAGCGAGGTCCTCAAGGCCCTGGAGGATCGGCTGGGCAAGGGTATGGTGACTCTGCTCGTCCGCGCTGTGCCTGTACAACGGGCGCCTGGAGTGGTGGCCCTGCGCTTCGACGCGGGCGCAAAGATGCAGTGTCAGATGGCCCAGGCCAATGGCAGGCCCGAGCAACTCGCCAAGGCCCTGACCGAGATACTCGGTGAGCAGACCCAGGTCGTCTTCGAGCTGACAGGTGAGCCTCAGCAGGCGCCTGCAGCCCAGCCGAAGCCAGCCAGCCCTGGCCAGCCCAGGGGCCAGGGCCGCAAGATCCTCGATGATCCTGCAGTCAAGACCGTACTCCTGGGCCTGGACGCCACGATCACGGGCGTCGAAGAACAATCGCAGTAGAGGTCACGGTCTGGCCCGCACGTCGTACATCGTCCTCCCCACCTCAGCGACCGCCTCGACAGTCTCCGCGTAGGGCGTGTCTGCCACATCGACCAGGCCGATCTGGTAGTTCTCCTCGTCGTACGCGCGGCCGGTCGTCGGCTCATCCTGCCACTGGAACCAGTGCGTGCCTACCCATTGCGGGTGACGCAGGGCACCGAGGACGTACTCCTTGTAGGCCTGCGCCCTTGCGGCCTGGTTCTCCACGGGGACCAGGCCGGTATGGAACATCCCGCGGTCCAGGGCGCCGAAGTGGAACTCCCCGATGATCAGCGGCTTGTCCGGGCCGGGATACCGGAAGTCCGCCACGCTGCGGCGGTAGAGGTTGTAGCTGACCACGTCACAGTACGGGGCCGCAGCCTGGGCCGCCGTGTCGTTGACCCACGCGAACCTGCAGCCGAGGTAGAGCTGGTTGGGCGCAACCGTCCTGATCGCCTCGCGGATCGTGCGAAAGTAGGTCTGGGCCGTCCTGGCGTAGAAGGACACGAGGTCGGTCCGGGCCTTGACCTTGTCCGGCGCGGTGCGGCCGTCCATCAGGTCTCTCCAGGAACCGTAGGACGTGCCCCACGCCGCGTTGAGGCTCGCAACGTCGCCGTACTTGGCCCTGAGATCTGCCACCAGTTCCTTCTTGGCGGCCTGCTCGGCGGGAGACTGCAGCGCGGCGATCGCCAACGAGGTGTCGTCGCCCCAGGACATCTCGTTGTCGGAGAAGTAGCCGATGCACCAGGTGTCGTTGGCGGAGGTCGTTCTCTTGGCCTCCAGGGCTGCGCGGACCGAGGCGCTGAAGCTCGGGTCAAAGACATCCACAAACTGGCCCCAGTATCCTTCGCTGCCCTGGATCCTCACCGCACCGGAGGAGCTGAGGGTATCGGTGTAGGGCGTCCTGCGCAGGAGGAACACGCTGGAGTCGGACCAGTTGGCGATGGTGTTGAGTCCCCAACTCCGCAGACGCTGATGGATCGTCTCCGCGTAGGCCTGCCTCCAGGGCTTTCCATACTTGCGCTGGGCGTTGAGGGCCGCGAAGGCGAAGCACCGGGGAGAGCGGCCCGCGTAGTGGCCCTTGAGGCAGTAGCCCGTGGACAGGAAGGCCGCGCCTTCAGGGCTGGAGCCCGGGAAGTCCTCGAACCAGGACTCCCGCTCGTCCACGGGTGTGGTGTCGATCATGCCCACGCAGTCCACGCCGTGGGAGAAGAACAGGTGGCCGTCCGGATCCACCAGCCACCACCAGCCGTCGACCTTCTCTGTACGGAAGAAGCCCGTGGCCGCGAGCTGCGGGCCGGTCTTCCAGCCGCCGTACCGGTCCCAGTTCGCAGGTCCCGGCGCAGTGGCCAAGGCCGCGGCCTCCTGGGTCCGCCGCAGCTGAAGCTCGTCCGTGGAATGGGCCTTGCCCGGCCAATCCTTGTGCCTGTATTGGCCGAAGGCGTCGATGAAGGGGAAGAAGGGCGCGGCGTCCGTCACCCAGGCCGTGGGCGGCGTGCAGGAGCCCGTGGCCCTGACCGTGGCAACCTCGAAACTGTAGTCCTGGGAGGGCCTGTTGACGAAGAGCAGCACCTGCGTGATCACCGAGGCATCCACCGTGCCAGGCCCGCCGCTCGCTACAGGGTAGCCCCTCATCCCGAAGAGCCTGCCGTCCAGGGTGCTGCCCGCTGCCCGCAGGAGCGCGACGACGAGCCAGCCGGACTGGCCTGGCGCCAGGGACAGCGAGTCGGTCACGCAGTGGTCCGTGCCGTCTGCTCCCACGTTGTCTACGCGGCAGTACACGGTCACGGACTGGCCGCCCCTGTTGGTGAGCGAGACCTCGACGCGGCTGAAGGCCGAGAGGTCCCAGCGGCCCGCGGGGGCGCGGAGTGTCACGCCGGGCCAGGGCTGCTGATGCCCTGTTATCACCCGCAAGACCGCGCCCGCATCGGAAGGGATCAGGGCGATCCGGGCGTCCGTCGCCGTGATTCGGGATAGATCGGAGCCCGCGCCGAAATCGAACAGCACCTGCGTCGCCTGGACTGCCGCAGGCGCCTCGGCTGCAACCGTGAGCCACACTGCCAGAACCGAGAGCCTGAAGGGACTGACCATCGGATCCTCCCATCGCCTAATGACCGGCGGCCTCCACCCATGATTGAGGCTGAATCCGGCCCTCTGCATCGATATGGACGGCCAGGATGCCGGGTCGCTCCTGCCAGGGCGCGTTGTCGTCGCTGCCGAAGTAGGTCGACCACCACTGGCCCTGGGCGTCCTGGAAGAACATGTTGTGGCCGCCATGCGGGATGGCCTCGTAGCGCGGGCCGTAGGGGCCGTACAGGTTGGTCGAGGTGGTGACGTAGCAACTGTAGCGGCCGTCGAAGTGCTCCGCACAGGTCAGGATGTACCGGCCGTGGGCCTTGAACAGGAACATCCCTTCGTAGCCGACGTGGTCGAAGGAGTCCTTGCCGAAGATCCCGCGCACAGAGGCCGGAATGGTGCTTGGGATTCGGATCCGGCGTCGTGATCCTCAGCCAGTGATACGGCTCGGCCAGGCCGCTCATGTCCGGCTTCATCCGCGCGATCTTGCCGCTGTGCCAGAGGAAATAGACCGTCCCGTCGTCGTCCTGGAACAGCGAGGCGTCGATCTCGTCGCCGAGGCGCTCGTCCGGCTGCACGTCCTGCGTAGGGGCCTTCGGCCTTGCCGGTCGTGCTCTTGAGCAGCCCGCAGCCGGAGGTCTTGGCGGTGCCATCCCAGCCCGGGATGCTGTAGGTCAGCCAGAACGTGCCTTTGAGAAAGTGGATCTCCGGCGCCCAGAGCGGCTTCTTCTTTTCGAGGTACGGCTTGTGCCAGGGGCTGGCGCCGTATTTCCAGACAAAGCCCAGCGGCTCCCAGTTCGTCCAGGTCCTTGGACCTCCAGAGCTTGATGCCCTCGTTGTACGCCCAGAACGGCTCGACCGTGCCGGTCAGATACCAGGTGCCGTCCGGGCCGCGGCAGATCGAGGTGTCACGCAGCGGCGTGTCCATGAGCCTGCGGATGACGAGCGGGCGCTCCTGCGTCAGGAGCTTCTGGGTGTATTCGGGCTCGACCGTGTCATGGGCCGCAGATCTGTCTTTCAATTCGGTCGGGCCCGTGAGGCCGAACCGGGCCGTCACGGACTCATTCTCAAGGGAATCGCCGGCTCGCGCGAGCGAGACGAGGGCCAGAAGGCAGAGTGCCAGTCCTCGCGGAGCGAGGCGTCGCAGGGAAACGGCCCAGATGTACTGCAGGTTGTAGGGGGCTGGGGGATTCGGGGTAGCGATGGTGTCGGTACGTGTGGCCATGGGCGATCCTTATACAGTCACCCGATCTTAGCGTCCCACTTCACGTGCGTCCAGGGGACTTGCACAGGGACTTGGCAATATGGTTAAATGGTTGGAGAATCAAGTCGATCAACAGGAAATCCTGGAAGTCGACCGCACATTGGAGGGTCGGTGTCATGAAGCTCGTCTGTGTCCATTCTGTATTGCTCTGCCTGGCGGCCATCACGGCCGGAAACGGCAATGTCAGGGCCATGACCCTGGAGCTCGACTCCGGTCAGGTCACCTGGGTCAACCCCGGCGAACCCTGGAGGTATTTCAAGGGCACGCAGACGCCGAGCATGTCAGCAGAGGCCTGGAAGGAGCCACTCTTCGACGATTCGGGCTGGCTGCAGGGGCCGGGTGGATTCGGGTACGGCGACACGGGCCTGGCCACGGTCCTGAACGACATGAAGGGGAGCTATGTGTCCCTGTACATCCGGAGGGCCTTTTCCGCGGTCTCGCCGATAGCAGACCAGGTTCTGGAGCTGGCGATCGACTACGACGACGGATTCATCGCCTATCTCAACGGCAAGGAGGTCGCACGACGCCAGATGCCCACAGGGGCCGCCACGTACAAGACGGTGGCGTCGGCTGGCCATGAGGCGGGTACTGTGGAGCGGATCACTCTGGGCCGCGCCCGGGATCTGCTGGTGGCCGGCCGGAATGTCCTGGCGATCGAGGTTCACAACAACTCCAGCACCAGCAGTGACCTCACGCTGACAGCGACCCTGAAGACCCTCGGAGACACCCAGCGCAATGGCGCCACCTGGATCGTGGACAGCACCGTCGTGACCGTGAAGGCCGTGACCCCGTCTCCTGCAGCCGTTGCAGTGACCCTCCAGGGGGTGGATGCCGTGTGGAATCCGGGGGATGGCGCATGGATAGGCCATTTGGACCTGGCCAGCGGCCTCAACACAGTCACGGCCAGGGCCCTGGCTGCAGATGGAAACGCCGTGGACGTCAACACCCTGGACGTCGTGTACGTGCCCCCTGCCAACCACCTGACCGGCGTCCTGGACGCCAACGAGAGCCTGTCCGGTGCCTGGGTCGTGGATGGCCCCCTCACCTGCCCGCCAGGCAGGGTCCTGACCCTGGAGCCCGGCACCTGGCTGCTGATGGGTCAAGGCGCGGAGATCCTGATTGAAGGACAGCTCCTGGCCAACGGCACGGAGGACAAGCCCATCCGGTTGACCCATCAAGGGGCCGAGACCTGGAAGCACCTGATGTTCATCAAGGCCTCGCCGAGCCGGCTGGCCCACTGCACGATCGAATACGGCGGAAGCGCAGGCAGCCACACGGACTACTACGAGCCTTCGGTGAAGCGATCCTACCACGAGGCGGTCGTGGTCCTGGCCAGCTCCCTGGACATCGAGGGGTGCACCTTCCAGAAGCTCCCCAACGAGGCCAAGGAGGCAGAGGGCGATGCCCTGGCTGTGATTTCCGACGATCCCAACGAGCCGGGCCCCGCGACCGCCCACATCTGGGCCAGCCGGTTCCTGGGAGTCGGTCAGGGGGTCCATTCACGGTACTCCTACGTCCTGGTGGAGCACTGCTATTTCCAGGACAAACGCGGCGACAACGACGACATCGACCTGTATGGCGAGAGCACGCCGCCGCCCATGATCCGGTACAACCTGTTCGACCTGCCCGAGCACGATGACCGGATCAATCCGACCCAGTGCTCTGCCGTGATCCTCGGCAACGTCATCAAGGGTGGAGACGATCACGGCCTTGTGCTTCGGGATAAGGGCTCTCCGGTCGTGATGAACAACCTGATCATGAACTGCGCCAGTGGCGGCATCGCAGTGGAGAACTCGTGCAACGCCCTGCTGGTCAACAATACGATCGTGGGTTGCGGCCGGGGCCTTCGACTCTTCGATCTGGGCCGGTGGGATGCACCCTACCGCCTTCATCCAGGAGGCGGTACCGCCACGGTGATCAACTGCATCATCTGGAACTGTGCCCAGTCCATTACCCTGGCAGACAGCTCGAACACCACGATCCCGGATCGGGGCTCGCACATCACCCTGGCCAACTGCGACGTGAACGGCGGCAGGGCCGGGATCTCGGTGTCTGGATCGCGGTCCACCGTCACCTGGGGCCAGGGGAACCTGAGCAGTGATCCCCTCTTTGTGGATGTCACGAAGGCCGACTACCGCCTCCGGGCCCTCTCTCCCCTCATTGACGGGGGCACGGCCGACCATGCCCCAGCCGTCGACATCGAGGGCAACTTGCGTCCCTGCGGGGCAGGCTTCGATCTGGGCGCCTATGAGTTCGGCGCCTGCAGGCCCGACCCGAACACGGCGCCAACCCCGTAAGGAATGTCACGTCCTGGGCGGGTAAACCCTCGGCCGCCGCGCCGAAGGTGTAGTGGCCGAGGGTTTTTCCTTTTGGCAGCGGCTGTCACTCTCATCGGTCCGTTCATTCTGAGACCCAGCCTTCGCGAAGGGTGGGAATCCTCGCCCTTGGCCTGTCCGGCCCCCTCCCTCTCTGCCGATAGATTCCCCTGAGCCACGCCCGCAAGGGTCTGGGCTGGCCAGAGGTGAGGGGTATGGATACAAGAAGACGACAAGACATAGTCTGCGCGTGGTCCTGGATGGTCCTGCTGTGGGTTCTGACGGCCGCTACGCTGATGAGGGCGGATGAACCGGCGAAGGACCCGTCCTCCTACTTCCAGATGTCCCTGGAGGAGCTGGTGGACACTCCCTATGGCCTGGTCGAGGGCCCCTCCAAGTACAAGCAGGAGGTGGGCCGGGCGCCCGCTACGGTGACGGTCATCACGGCGGACGAGATCCGGCTCTATGGTTATAGGAACCTGCCCGAGATCCTCAACAGCGTGACCGGGCTCTTCGTGACCTATGACCGGAACTACTACTACCTGGGTGTGCGGGGATTCCGCAGGCCGGGTGACTATGACACGCGGATTCTGCTCCTCATCAACGGGTTCAGGATCACCGAGAACATCTCTGACGTGGCGTCGCTGGGGTGGGAGTGCCCCATCGACGTGGACCTGATCGAGCGGGTGGAGGTGATCCAAGGCCCTGGCTCAAGCCTGTATGGCAGTAATGCCCTGCTCGCTACGATCAACGTGACCACGAAGTCTGGGGCGGGCCTGAAAGGGCTGGAGGTCCTGGGCGAGGTTTCGGACAACAAAGGGGGACGCGGCCGCGTCACCTGGGGCCAGACCTTCAACGGCGATCGGTCGGTCCTGGTCTCGGCCAGCGGATACACGACCGAGGGTGCCAGGCTCTACTACCCGGAGTTCGATACGCCTCCCACCGATGGCTGGGTCGAGAACGACGGGACCCACGTGCGCAATGCCTTCGGCCAGGTCTCGATCGGTGCGTTGTCTCTCACGGCTGCCCACACCACCTACGACAAGGGAGTCCCCACGGCTGCCTGGGACACGGTCTTCGGCGACGACCGCACCCGCACCCAGGATGCCCGCACCCTCGTGGGCGTGTCGTATTCGCGGTCCTTGTCGCAGACCACGCTGGTGAAGGGCCATCTGGCGTACAGTCAGTTCGACTATGAAGGATGGTATGCCTCGGACTACGCAGACGAGGGCGATCCACCCTCCCTGGTCGTCAACAGGGACCGATGGCGAGGCCGTTGGTCCGAGGCCGAGGTCCAGGTCGTCACGTCCGCCCTGCCCCGCCAGACGGTCGCGGCCGGCCTGGAGGGCCAGTACAACTTCAACCAGGACCAGACCAACTGGGACGAGGTCGTCTACCTGGACGACCACAGGCACAGCACCAACTGGGGCTCCTACATCCAGGATGAGTTCGCCCTGTCGAGTCGATGGACCTTGGTGGCAGGCCTGCGCCATGACCAGTACGAGGCGTTTGGAGGCACGACCAATCCCCGCTTCGCGCTGATCGGCCGTGTTCTGGATCGAACAACACTCAAATTTCTGTACGGTCGCGCGTTTCGCGCCCCCAATCCTTACGAGCTCTACTACGACGACGGCGGCAACTCCATGAAGGGTGCCAGGAGCTTCAGCCCGAGCGGATCAAGACGTACGAACTAGCCCTGGAACAGTCCCTCCGCAAGAACCTGTCCGCGACCTTCAGCCTCTTCTCGTACAGGATCGAGGACCTGATCGAGCAGTACCTGGACCCCAGCGACGACCTGTTGGTCTTCAGGAATGCGGGCGGGATAGAGGCCCGGGGATTCGAGGCAGGCCTGGCCGGGGTATGGCCGGGCGGGCTACGGGTCAGAACCGGGTACTCCTTTGTGGACGCCACGGATCAAGAGAGTGATCAGACGGTGGTGGACTCCCCCCATCATCTGGTGAAGCTCAACGTCATCGCGCCCCTGGCTCCCAAGCACGTCTTTGCCGGCCTGGGCCTCCGCTACACGAGTCAGGCCAAGACCCTGGACGGCCAGTGGGCCCACGACTTCTTGATTGCGGACCTCTGGCTGACCTGCCGGGACCTGGCCCCGGGCCTGGAGATCGGCGTGGGAGTCAAGAACCTGTTTGACACGGCCTATGCGTATCCCGGGTCGGAAGAGCATACTCAGGACATCCTGAGCCAGGATGGCCGGTTCATCACCGGCCGGGTGGTCTACCGGTTCAAGTAAGGCTGGCGATGGAGTCCTCGGAGCAGATGCCGTGACGTGCCCCAACAAAGACTATCTTCGAACAGGACGCTGGCTGCGCCTGCTGATCCTCGTGGTCCTGGCGCCCAGGCCCGTGGTCTGTTCGCAGGGGCCGGCCTCCCAGGACGAGGAGCACTACGTCAAGGCGGCCTTCGTCTGCCAACTGATCAAATTCGTGGACTGGCCGAGCTCCAAACCCGTCACGGCGGATGGAGTCCTCACGATCGGACTGGTGGGGCCCAACCGCTTCGGAAAGGCCTGGGACCTGGCGAAGACCAGGCCCATGAAGGGCAAGACCCTGGAGATCAAGGAGTTCAACATCCTGCAGCCGCCTTCTACGAATGACCCCGATCAACAGGCCGCGTGGAACACCCTGGTCTCCAGGCTCAGGCTCTGTCACGTGGCCTTCTTCACGGAGACCCCCAGTCAGGACATCCGGCCCCTGCTCGCGGCACTGGTGCCCGGCTGCGTCCTGGTCCTGGGGGAGTGTGACGGCTTTCTGGACAAGGGAGGCATGATCGGCATCCTTCCCAATCACGAGAAGCTGGTCTTCGAGGTGAACCACGCCGCCATCAAGGCCTCGGGCATGGAGATCAGCTCCAAGGTGCTCCGGCTTGCCTCCCGCGTTGTGGACAAATGATGCGATTCGGCCGTATCATACCTGCATGCTGGAAAGAGGCATCATCCAGGTGTTCACGGGCGACGGCAAAGGCAAGACCACGGCCGCGCTGGGTCTGGCCTTGCGGGCGGCGGGCCAGGGTCTCAAGGTTACGCTCTACCAGTTCCTCAAACCGCCGGACCTGGAGACCGGTGAACGCAAGGCCCTGTTAGCCCTGGCAGACCGCATCCAACTGGAGGTGGTCGATGCACCCTGGGACATGGCCACCTCCACCACAGATCACCAGGCCTGCGCCGGGATGGCTGCTGCAGTCGGCCTCGCCCTGGAACAGGCAGGCCAGATTGCCGAGAAGGGCCTCTGCGACGTCCTGATCCTGGACGAGATCGTGTTCTGCCTGGCCAAGGACCTGATCGGGATCGCGGATATCCGGCGGCTGGTTAGCCGCAGGGCCAGCCACGTGGAGGTGGTGATGACCGGCAGAGGAGCGACCGCCGAGCTGGTGGCCCTGGCGGACCTGGTCACTGAGATGCGGCCGGTCAAGCATCCATTCGAAAAGGGCCTCAGTGCCAGACGGGGAATAGAGTACTGAGAACAGAATCCAGAACTCAGAACCCAGAATAGGGGAAGTCATGGAGAAGAGCGTGGCAGGGATCATCTGTGCGGCAGGCCAGGCGACGCGTTTCGGAGGCAGCAAGAGGAAGCCGTTTGCCGACGTGGGCGGCAGGGCCATGTTCTTGCGGAGCATGGAGATCCTGTCAGGCCGCAGTGACGTCAAGCAGCTCCTGCTCGCCATCCTGCCTCAGGACGAGGAGTGGGTCCAGATCAAGTGGGGGGCGAACCTGAAGTTCTTCAACGTGCAGCTCTGTTTTGGCGGTGAGCAGCGCGATGAGACGGTTCAAAAGGCCCTGGAGGTGATCCGTCCAGGCATTGACCTGGTGGCCGTGCATGACGCGGCGAGGTGCTGCGTCACGCCGGAGCTGATTGACAAGACCATCGCTGCAGCAGCCAAACACGGGGCTGCCATCCCCGCCAACCCCGTTGTGGGCACTCTCAAACTCGCCAGCGGTGGTCAGATCGTCAGGACCGTGGACCGTACCGGCCTCTACGAGGCCCAGACCCCCCAGATCTTCGAGACCGGACTGCTCAGGAAGGCCTACCAGAACCTCAAGAACCTCGATGCATCACAGATCAGCGACGACGCCCAGCTCGTGGAGGCCTTGGGACACAAGGTCGCCATCGTCGAATCAGATCCGTCCAACATCAAAGTCACCTACCCCTCCGACATTCCTTTGGCGGAGGCGATCCTGAAATCCAGGCCGTCCGCCAAGGTGGAAGGTCCCATAGGCCCCTACATAGAGGCCCAGTGGTAGTGCCAATCTTGGCTTTTTGACTGTTGCGCGCGACCAGCCAGACCGGTCTACCTACTAGAAGGCCCAAGGAGGAGGCCTACCCCGAGCCAGGCACTTGGCCTGTCTGGGCAACCGCGTGCAGGGATTTCAGGAGGAGGAGCCACTTTCTGCCGAATAAGGAAGGATGACCCCAGGTCTGTTCGTGGGCAATTGGCATGGAGGCCTTGACAGTCGTGCGAAAATGGGTAAACTAAAGAACAATAACCCTATTCTCGGACTACTAGTGAGGAGGACTGCGTTCTGGGGATCCGAACGGCCGTCCGTGCTCTGAAAACGAACCCACATTCACGGGCCTTAGAAGGCGGTAACCTTTTGAAAGGACATCGGATATGAGGATGGCAAGAGTATTCTGGGGCTGTTGTCTGGTACTGGCCGCATCTGGTGTCGTGGGGGCAGCCCCCAAGACGGTCTACGTGGACAAGGACGCACCGGGCGCAGAGGATGGGACGTCCTGGGCGAATGCCTTCATCTACCTCCAGGATGCCCTGGCTGTGTCCACTGCAGGCGACACCCTGCGCGTGGCCCAAGGCACCTACAGGCCCAACCAGGGGACAGGGCCCACGCCTGTAGGCCGGACTGCTACGTTCCAGCTCAAGACCGGCGTGGCCATCTACGGAGGGTATGCCGGGTACGGGACCCCCAATGCCAACAAGCGGGACGTGGCCTTGTACAAGACTATCCTCAGCGGTGACCTTGACGGCAATGACGTGAGCACAGACATCAATGACGTCAACCAGGTCTATGGACTGCTCACCGCCGCGACCCGCCAGGACAATGCCTATACCGTGGTCACCGGCAATGGCGTGGAGCCCACTGCCGTTCTGGATGGCTTCATCATCACGGGCGGCAATTCCAACGGGCCGCAGGAATGGCCGTTCACCTATGCCCGGGGCGGTGGGTTGTTCTCCTACGGGAATCCTCCCCACTACACAGACGGCAGCCCCACCATCCGGAACTGCACCTTCACCGCCAACTCGGCCAGCTATGGCGGCGGCGCCATATGCAACTACCAGAACAAGGCCTTCTTCGAGAACTGCACCATCAGGGGCAATTTCGGCAAGGAGTACGGCGCAGGGGCGACCAACTGGGCCTCCGATTCGACGTACAAGAACTGCAAGTTCATCCGGAATGGCGCCTATGGCAGCGCTGAGGGAGGAGCGCTCTACTGCTATGACAGCAACCCCCGCGTTGAGGGGTGCACGTTCACCGAGAACTACGGAGGTCAGGAAGGCGGCGGCCTCTACATCGTGTACAGCGATCCAGTAGTCGAGGACTGCAACTTCACGAGGAACTTCACCTCTTCCTACGGCGGTGCAGTGGGCAACTCCACGGGATCCTATCCCAAGTTCACCCGCTGCGTCTTCATCGGAAACACCACGGGCGATTGGGGCGGCGCCATGACCAACTACTCAGCCACGCCCACGTTGACGGACTGCGTCTTCTCGCAGAACAGCTCGACGGGCGGCGCAGGCGGGGCCGTGTACAACCGTTACAGCGAGCCCACCTTGGTCAACTGCCTCTTCACCCAGAACTCGGCCTATGAGAACGGCGGCGCAGTGAGCAACTACGACACGGACGTCCGCCTGATCAACTGCACCTTTGCGGCCAACACCGCAGTCGACGGCGGAAAGGCCGTGGCCTGCGACGACACCGCCGACTCCTCGACCAAGAGCCACGTGACGATCACCAACTGCATCCTCTGGGACGGTGGACAAGAGATCTTCCAGAACCTCGGCGATGAGTCACAGATTGACGTGACGTACTCCGACGTCAAGGGTGGCTGGACCGGCGCCGGGAACCTCTCTGCAGATCCGAAGCTCGATGAGCTGTACCAGATCCAGGCCCATTCGCCCTGCATCGACGCAGGCGCCAACTTCGCAGTGCCGATCGACGTCACGGACGACCTCGCGGGGAACGATCGGTTCATCGACGACCTGAGCACGGCCGACACCGGCAACGGGACTCCGCCTGTCGTGGACATGGGTGCCTACGAGTATCAGGGTGGGATCCCCGGCCCCGGCAATCACGCACCGGTGGCTAGCGCCGGGCTCAACCAGACCGTGGTGGCAGATGACAGCGGGTTTGCGGTCGTGACCCTGGATGGATACGCTTCCTACGACGTGGACGGGGATTTCCTGACCTACCGCTGGACCTGGACTGTGGACGGGAGTTCCTACGTAGCCACGGGCGTCGATCCGGTCCTGCAACTGCCTGTCGGTCAGCACACCATCAGCCTGCGGGTCTATGACGGGACCGTCTACTCCACCACGGACCAGGTCGTGATCACAGTCACGGATCAGCCCGTCGCCACGGACGCAGAGGTACAGCTCTATCCCTACCAGATCAGCCGCTTTGGGACCGGCCAGTACGTCTACGCAGTCGCCAGGCTCTTCGACGTCCACGCCAACGAGGTGGACCTGAACTGGCTGCTGACCATCACGCCCGGAGACGTGCAGGCGTTCCAGCAGGACGCGACGCAGAACGTCGATGGCAGTGGCGTCAGCACGACCATCGTGGCCTTGTTCTGGAAGAGCGAGCTGACTGCCGCAATCCCGCAGAATGGTGTGATCACGCTGACCGTGACCGGACAGCTCAAGTCGGGCCAGACCTTCTCGGGCACGGACGCCGTCAAGCTGAGCAACTACTAAGAGGTGTGAGTTTCAAGTTTTAAGTTTTAGGTTTTAGGTTCTGGGCTTTAGGGTCTTGAGATCCCTAAAACTTAAAACCTAAAACCTGCTACCTTCCTCTTTCCTGTTTCCCTTTGACACTCCCGCAGCGTTGTCTACAATAGGGTCGAGTGCGCGGCGGTGCCCAAGGATACCGGGGACAGGGTCCTGGCCTGCGGCAAAATAGGAGCAAAGGAGGCAGGTTTGAGGTGTCCCTTTTGCAGGAAAGACAAGGACCGGGTGGTGGATTCGCGATCGAGCGACGCTGGACGCACCATCCGGCGACGTCGCCTGTGTCTGGTCTGCAAGCGCAGATTCACCACCTACGAGCGGACGGTAGAGGGCCATAAGCTCCTGGTGATCAAGAAGGACAAGACCCGCGTCCCGTATGACCGCGAGAAGATCCTGGCCGGCCTCGAAAAGGCCTGCACGAAGCGGCCCGTCTCCGCAGAGCAGATCCAGCAGATTGCCGACAAGACAGAAGAGGCCTTGTTGCGGCACTATGACAAGGAGGTCCCCTCCACGGTGATCGGCGAGCTGCTCATGAAACACCTCCGTGCAGTGGACAAGATCGCCTATGTCCGTTTTGCCAGCGTGTGCCGGGAGTTCAAGACCGCGGCCGATCTGCTGGATGAGATCGGCCGGACGCTGCAGCAGGCGGAACCTGCGGATCAGCTCAGGCTCTTCGAGGAGTAGGCCATGGCCAAGACCCTCTATATCCTCGACGGCCACGGTCTGATCTATGCGGCCTTCTTCGCCCCCATGCGCCAGTTGCTTACGAGTCCCTCGGGCGAGCACACCAAGGCCACGTACATCTTCACGAACGCTCTGTTGGGCCTGATGGAGCGTCAGCAGCCCGACCTGCTGGCCGTGGCCATGGACAGCAAGGCCCCCACCTTCCGCAGGCAGCTCTACCCTGAATACAAGGCGCACCGGCCTCCCATGCCCGAGGACCTGCCCGGCCAGATCGCCCGGATCGAGCAGATCCTCAAGGCCCTGCGGATCCCAGTGCTCCGGGTCGACGGATTCGAGGCGGATGACGTCATTGGCACCGTGGCCTGCCGCGCGGCAGAGCGGGGTCTGGACTGCTCCCTCTGCTCGGGCGACAAGGACATTCTCCAGTTGTTGGGCGACCACACCCGTATCTATGACGTGAAGACCGGGGCCGTCACGACCGCAGAGACCCTGGCCCAGGAGATGGGCATCACGCCCCAGCAGTTCATCGATTGTCTGGCCCTGCAGGGCGATGCCTCGGACAACGTGCCTGGAATTCCGGACGTGGGCCCGAAGACCGCCCTGGACTGGATCCGGCGGTACGGCTCGATCGAGAACCTCTATCAACACGCGGACGAGATCACGGGCAAGCGCGGCGAGAGCCTCAGGGCCTCACGGGCAATCGCAGACCTGAGCCGGAGGCTGGTCACCATCGACTGCAACGTGCCGCTGGAGATCGACTGGGCAGACCTCGAGGTCCGGCCGTTTGATGCAGAACGGCTCGCCCGGCTCTTCGGTGAGCTGGGCTTTGACCGATTGTTGGATCGGCTGTGCCTGCCCGGGCCAGGAAAGTCGGCCGACCCGCGCCCCGGCCAGGGCCAGACCGGCGGTCCCAGCCAGGATCAGACCTGGCCGGCGACCAGCCAGACCCTGCAGCCTGCAGGCAGCAGGCCGTGCGAGCCTACCTCCCTGGCGACCGTGGACCACCGCTATCACCTTATCGACACAGAGCAAGAGCTGGCGAAATTCGCGGATCGAATCAAGGCTGTGCCGCAGTTCGCTGTGGATACGGAGACCACGTCGATCGATTCCATGACCGCAGAGCTCGTGGCCATGAGCTTCTGTTGGGAGCCTCATGAGGCCTTCTACCTGCCCCTCAAAGGTCCCCTGGGCGCCAAGTGCCTGCCTTTGGCCCAGCTCAGGCGGCTGCTGGGTCCTGTGCTTGCGGATCCAACCGTACGGAAGATCGGCCAGAACATCAAGTATGACCTCCTGGTGCTCCACAATGCGGGCCTACCCCTGGCAGGCGTGGCCTTCGATACGATGGTGGCATCCTATTGCCTGGACCCGCTTCGGCTCAGCCATTCAATGGACAATCTGGCACTGGACTGGCTGAACTACCGCTGCATTCCCATCACGGATCTCATCGGCACAGGCCGGAACCAGCGGACCTTCGACCTGGTGGACACGTCTGTTGCGTGCGACTACGCAGCCGAGGACGCAGACGTCACCCTGCAGTTGTACCTGGCCCTCGGCGCACGGCTCGACCTGGAGCCGCAGCTCAAGAAGCTCTTCGACGAGGTGGAGATGCCGCTGGTGACCGTGCTGGCGGCCATGGAACTGCACGGAGTGGCCGTCAACGTCCCCTACCTGAGGAACCTGGGCGGCCAGATCGATCAGGCAATCAACCACGTCGCGGACCAGATCAACCGGATGGCGGGTTCGCCCTTGAACGCCAATTCGCCCAAGCAGTTGGCTGAGGTCCTGTTCGACAGGCTGGGTCTGCCTCCCAGCCGTACGGGCAAGACCGGCCGCAGCACGGACGCGGCGGTCTTGGAGGGTTTGGTGGACAAACACCCGATCATTGCGCCCATCCTGGAGTACCGCCAGCTCAGCAAGCTCAAGAACACCTATGTGGACAAGCTCAGCCGCCTGGTGCATCCCAGGACCGGGAGGGTCCACACCTCCTTCAATCAGACCGTGACTGCCACAGGCAGGCTTAGCTCCAGCGACCCGAATCTCCAGAACATCCCTGTGCGGACCGACCTGGGCAAGAAGATCCGGTCTGCCTTTGTGGCCCAGGCCGCAGGAGACTGCCTGCTCAGCGCAGACTACTCCCAGATCGAGCTCCGGCTGCTGGCCCACTTCTCACAGGACCAAACCCTGCTGGCGGCCTTCGCCGCAGATCAGGACATCCACAGGTTCGTGGCCTCCCAGATCTACGGGGTCCCCATCGGCGAGGTGACCGCCGAGATGCGGTCCCGCTGCAAGGCCGTCAACTTCGGGATCATCTACGGCCAGGGGCCGTATGGGCTGTCCCAGACCACGGGCCTCAGCATTTCAGAGGCCAAGCGGTTCATCGAGGAGTACTTTGCCCGGTATCGATCCATCCGGACCTTCATGGACCAGGTCCTGGCAGGTGCGAGAAAGGCGGGATACGTCGAGACTCTCCTGCATCGCCGCCGCCAGATTGCGGACCTGGACAGCCGCGACGCCTCCAAACGGTCGCAGGCCGCCCGGTTTGCCGTCAACACCGTCATCCAGGGCTCTGCGGCAGACCTGATCAAGCTGGCGATGCTCCATATCCATCGCCGCATCCAGACCCAGGCGCCAACGATTCGCATGATCCTCCAGGTCCACGACGAGCTGGTCTTTGAGCTGCCCGAGGCGGAGGTCGCAGAGCACGGCCGCTGGATCGCGCACGAGATGACCACGGCCATGGACCTGGCCGTGCCCCTCAAGGTGGATCTCCATCACGGAAGGACGTGGCTGGAATGAAGACAGAAGGTGGCAGGTTTTGTGTTTTAGGTTCTAAGAACCTAACCCCTGGAACTTAAGACCTGATCCCTAAACCTTTCTTCTCACCGGTGGGGCGGCCTTGAAGGGCATGGTCAACGTTACCGTGGTTCCTTGCCCGGGCGATGAGAGGATCGCCAGCCTGCCTTTGAAGTACTCCAGGCGCTCCTGGACGTTGAATAACCCTACTCCACGCTGGCGATCTGCGGACCACGCCAGCACCGCCGGGTCAAAGCCGATCCCGTTGTCCTCAATGGTGACGCAGACCTCAGGCCCATTCCTGTAGATGCGGGTCTTGACGAGGGTGGCGCGGGCGTGCTTGACGATGTTGGTCAGGACCTCGCGGACGGCCTGGAACAGCACCACCGAGGTCGTCTCATCCAGCTTGGCGCCGTCCAGCTCGGACTCGAACTCGTACTGGATGCCGGCCCGCTCAGCGATCTGGCGGCCCAGCCAGGACTCTATCGCGGCATCGAGTCCGACCTCGTAGAGCACGGGGTTGCTCAGCTCAAAGGCCAGGGAGCGGGCATCCTGCATGCTCTGGTCAATGAGGTCGCAGACGCGGTCGAGACCCTTGGCGGCACCGGATGCGGGGATCGTGTGCCGCAGCGACTGGAGCTCCAGCTTGGCCAGCACGAGTTTCTGGCCGATGTCGTCGTGCACACCCACTGCAATCCTGCGGCGCTCCCGCTCTTCGGCCAGGGCCAGTTGTGAGGTCAGGGACTTGAGCCGGGCCTGGTACGTCGTCCGCTCGGCCTGGGCCTTTCGGCGGTCCGTGATGTCCCGGATCGAGCCGCACATGCGGATGGGCTGGCCTTCCTCGCTCCGTACGACCGCGCCGCGCGAAGAGAACCAGCGGTACTCACCAGAATGGACCTTGAGGCGAAACTCGACGTCAAAGGGCCTGTCCGGGTCGCTCGGACCGCGGGCGACGGCCACCACGCGGTCCAGATCCTCGGGATGAACCAGGCCGTTGAAGACCGTGTTGTTCGACTCGATCTCGTCGGCCGTGTAACCCAGCAGCTCATAGAACCGGGGCGACCACCACTGGTGGTCCCGGCTCATGTCAGGCCAGTCCCACAGGCCGTCATTGGAGCCCTGTACGGCCAGGTGGAACCGCTCCTCGCTCTCGCGCAGGGCCTGTTCGACCTGCCTGCGCTCGCTGAGGTCACGGAAGATCCCCTGCACGACCTTCCTGCCCGCCCACTCCATCACGCCTGAGCAGATCTCCACGGGCACACGATGGCCATCCCTGTGTATCACGCACAGATCGCTGCTCAACACGCCTCCAGGATGCTCCATGCACCACTTGAACAGCCGGCTATATCGCCCCTCATCCTCAGGCGGATGCAGTTGAGCAAAGTGCATGCCCAGCAGCTCGTCACGGCTTCGGCCCAGGAGCCGCTCTGCCATCCTGTTGGCCTCCACGAACTTGCCGCTTTCGGCATCCGCTACCAGGATGGCGTCGCCGGCCAGCTCCAGGAGCCTGCGGTAGCGGGACTCCCTTTCCAGCAGGGCCAGCTCGGCCCGTTTGCGAGCCGTGATGTCGGTATGCTGGATGACCGCGTTGCAGACCTTCCCCTGGGCGTCTTTGATGGGGAAGACCATGACGTCGAGGATCACGGATGTGAAATGCTCCAGGCAGAGGTGCTGGAGCTGGGAGCTGTCGTACTCCAGCTCGAATCTCGCCGTCTCGCCCGCCTCGAAGACCCGCCGGACCAGGGGCATGAACCCCTGCCTCTCGACGATGTCGTCCTGGAGCACGTTGTATTTGCCCACAACCTCCTCATCCGATATGTGCAGCAGGTCGCGGCAGGCCTGGTTGAGCTGCAGGAGGGTGCCCTGGCTGTCTGAGATCCATATGGCGTGGGGACTCTGTGCGATGACGCTCGCGAGGAAGGACTCCGACACGCGAAGGGCCTCCTCCATCTCCCGCTGCTCGGTCACGTCCCGCGCGGTCGATAGCGCCCCGGTCACGCGGCCTTCTGCGTCCTTGAGGGCCTGGCATCGCCAGGCCAGGATCCGCTTTTGGCCATCCTTGCGCCGCTGCCAGCTCTCGACATAGAACAGGCCGGCATCGCCGTTGAACAGCGGCTGGACCTGTTGGTAGGTGTCCTGCTCGCCCTCGAAATAGAAAGCTGCCTCCTTGCCGACCACGTCATCGCCAAAGAAGGCGTGCCCGGCGGGGTTGGCCCAGGTGTACACCCGTTCGGCGTTCACTTCCATGATGATATCAGGGATCTCGTTCAGGATGGCCTCATGCCGGGCCGCCAACTGCCTGAGTTGCGCATCGGCCTCCCTGCGGCGGCTCTCGTTCTCGGCAAACTCCATTGCAAAGGAGATGTCCATGGCCATCTCGTCGATCAGCCTGACCTCGTCGGCGTCAAAGAGGTCAGGCTCGCTGCCGTAGAGACTGATTGCCCCGCGTACCTTGCCATCCCAGGTGAGAGGGAAGGAGGCGGAGGACCGGTAGCCCAGATTCAAGGCGTCCTGGCGCCAGGGCCCCATGCGGGGGTCATGCAGGAGGTCATTACAGATGATGTGGCAGCCCTCCCTCAAGGCCCTGCCCGTGGGACCTTGGCCGCGAGGGGTCTCATCGACTGCGACTTCCAGCCGGCTGAGGTACTCGCCGCTCATCCCTGCGTGGGCCACGACTTCGACCTTGTGCGTCGCGTCATTGACCAGCCCGACCCAGGCCATGCGGAAACCGCCCTGGTCCACGGCGATGCGGCAGACCGTCTCCCAGAGGGTCTGGGGCTGCCGAATCCGCACGATGGCCTGGTTGACGTCGCTCAAGAGGGCGTACATGCGGCTGACCCGCTGTACGTGCCGCTCCATGCGTTTCCGCTCGCTGATGTCCCGGCACAGCATGACCACCATCCGCCCGGTCCGGGTCTGGACCACGCTGGCATTGATCTCCACGGGGACCAGGGTCCCGTCTACATGCTGGTACTCTATCTCCAGGTTCTGGACGGCACCCTGCTCAAGACATCGCAGGATCTCCAGGCGATTGCGATCCACGTCGTGGGGAGCGGTCCACTCCAGGACCTGCCGGCCCAGGATGGCGTTCACTGTGGAATGGCCTGCCAGGCGGGCGTAGTTGGGGTTGGCGATGAGCACCCGGCCCCGCTCATCCAGGGCCACGAATCCCGTGTCCGTGGTCTCGATCACCGCCCTGTACCGTTCCTCGCTGTCGCGGAGCGCCTGTTCCGCCTGCTCCCGTGCCGTGATGTCGCGGGCCACGAGGACTGCAGCCACCGGCTCACCGGCACTGTCCCGCACGACCGCTGGCAGGACCTCTGCTGGCAACTCCCGGCAGTCCTTTGTCAGCAAGATCCAACGAGCGTAGGTGTCGTGCACTTTGGGATCTTTGCCTTGAAGGGTTTGGCTGAGCGCATCGCGGTGTTGTGAGGCCACGAGCATCGTGAGGGGACGGCCCAGGACTTCATCGCTGGAGGCAAAGTCGTAAAGGCGCAGGGCTGCCCGGTTGCAGTGGGTGATCCGGCCCTCAGCGTCAGCCACCGTGATCGCCTCCGCAGAGGCCTCGAAGATGGCCTCCAGTGCTGTCTCCCATGGTCGATCCGCCATCTCTTCGCCTTTCGGTCGTGCCGGACCCTGTTGACAGGTTTCTGTAGCCACTTATCCAGATGTCAACCACAATCTACCCGTGGAATCCAGGGTAGTCAAGGATCGCGTGAGCGTTCGGGCCTGTCGGCCAGGGCGATCGCGAAGTCGGCCTGCCTCAAGGAGACGTGGGTTTGCTGTCATCCGCCGCAGGCGGACGTGGCTGGCTGGGGAGTGTCTTTGGTTTTTTGCCGCGAATAACGCGAATGCACGCGAATGCTGGCGCGTGGGCGTGGGTATGGATATGGTCGTGGCATCGCCGCCTGATCCACGGCTACGCCGTGCCTTGGCGACCGTGTCGCCAAGGGCGGCCTTCGCAGCGGGCTGCTTGTCCGAGCAAGCTCGGACCGCATCCCACTACTCGGCCTTGATCTGGTGGCTTAGGCTGTGGGCGATCCTCCGACCCACTCAAACCTCTCAACCCGGCGACAGCCATTCGCGTGCATTAGCGTTATTCGCGGCAGAGAGCTCCTTCGGTTCTCCCGGACAATGCGACCACAGGCCGGGGACATGAGAAAGGGCATCTGGGGCCAGGAACCTGTTCTCATCCTCACGATGTACAGGAGGGACTTTGCGTTCGCCCTGGCCTGTCGGCCCCGGCCTCTGGACGGACCGGAGGCCGGCTGGTAAGATCGCCGCAGGCCAGGGGCCGGGCGTGTGGCCTGGGCGCCTGGATCATCGGGAGGATCAGACTATGCAGATCGCGGTGTTTATGACGTGTGTGGCAGCGGCCCTGGGGGCCGGCCAGGGATCCAACGTAGACCCACTTCCTTTCCACAACTGGGCCGCCACGCCGCCCATGGGCTGGAATAGCTGGGACTGCTTCGCCACCACGGTGACCGAGGCCCAGACCAAGGCCCATGTGGACTACATGGCAGAGCACCTCAGATCGCACGGCTGGCAGTACATCGTTGTGGACATCCAGTGGTATGAGCCGAATGCCAACAGCTTCAACTACCGGCGGAACGCCAGGCTGGTCATGGATGAATGGGGCCGCCTGTTGCCCGCAGTCAACCGCTTCCCCTCTGCCGCCGGCGCAGGCTTCAGGCCGCTCGCAGACTACGTGCACGGCAAGGGCCTCAAGTTCGGGATCCACCTGATGCGGGGCATTCCGCGCCAGGCCGTGGATCGGAACCTGGCCGTCAAGGGCACTTCCCTGCATGCCCAGGACATCGCCAACAAGGCGAGCACCTGCCCCTGGAATCCGGACATGTATGGCGTGGATATGTCCAAGCCCGGCAGCCAGGACTACTACAACTCGGTCTTTGAGCTGATTGCGTCGTGGGGCGTGGACTACGTGAAGGTGGACGACATCAGCAGGCCCTACCACGAGCACGAGAAGGAGATCGAGGCAGTCCGCAAGGCCATCGACCATGCGGGAAGGCCCATGGTCCTGAGCCTCTCGCCGGGTGAGACCGCCCTGGACGCCGCAGACCACGTGGCGCGGAACGCAAACCTCTGGCGGATCAGCGACGACTTCTGGGATTCCTGGCCTGCGCTCTACGAGCAGTTCGCGCGATTGAAGAACTGGAATCCCCACCGCGGCCCTGGTTTCTGGCCTGACGCGGACATGCTGCCCTTCGGCGTGCTCGACCTGGGACGTCGCAAGACCCGCTTCACGCCGGATGAGCAGGTCACGGTCATGACCCTCTGGTCCATCGCCCGGTCCCCCCTCATGCACGGCGGCGACATGACGAAGATGGACGACTTCACCCTGGGCCTGCTGACCAACGACGAGGTCCTGGCAGTCAACCAGCACAGCGCCAACAACAGGCCGCTCTTTGAGCGGAACCGCCTGATCGCCTGGACCGCAGACGTGCCGGGCTCCAAGGACAAGGTTCTTGCGCTCTTCAATGCCCAGGACCCCTGCGACGGCTTCGACCACGCAAAGGCCCTGTTCAGCAGTGACGTGATCCGGGGCAGAGGCAGCGAGGCCGCGGAGGTCACGGCCGGCATTGAGGGCGCAAAGCGGCTCTTCCTCCAGGTCACGACCGCAGGCGACGGCTTTGACAACGACCATGCAGACTGGATCGAGCCCAGACTGATCGGCCCCAAGGGCGAGATGAAGCTGACCGACCTCAAGTGGGGCAAGGCCAGCGCAGGCTGGGGCGAGACCCAGGTGAACAAGAGTGTCTCCGGTCAGGCCCTTCAGCGTGACGGCCAGCCTGTGGCGTACGGCATAGGCACGCACGCGCCGTCGCTCATCGAGTACGAGCTGCCTGCAGGATACACCACCTTCAAGGCCACAGGCATCGTGGACCGCGGCGGCCGCGGCAGGGGGTCTGTCCAGTTCATCGTGACCTCGGAGAAGGCCATGGTGCCAGTGGCGCAGACCGCGAAGGTCCCTGCCTCCCTGGCAGATCTCGGCCTCACCGGCCCTGCCCGGGTCCGCGACCTCTGGACCCACAAGGACCTGGGCGTGTCGCAGGGCGAGTTCACTGCAGATCTCCCATTCCATGGTGCGGGTCTATACAGGCTGTCGCCCGGGCAGTAGGAGATTGGTCAGCCAGCAGGGCAGGTTACGGAGGGCCTCTTCAAAGCGCCCCACTTCGTCGACTTCAGCAAGAACCTGGAGCATTCACGCGATGCCAAGGCCTATCTGGTGGCCCAGGGGGCGTCTGACGCCAGCGGTCGGAGGTTTGCCTTCAACAGTTGGATCACTGCAGACCAGGTCCACCTGGTCCGCGTCACGCCCGGCATCGAGTCCATGAACGACGCCTCCCAGTACGAGTTCTTCGCAGGCCGTGATCCCCAGGGCTCAGCCGTGTGGAGTCATAGGTTTGAGGACATCCAGCCCATTGCCCAGTGGCGCGACCACATGGGCAGAGGCCACATTCGACGCACCGGGCAACTTCAATCCGATCATCCCGGGCTTCTCGCTCGATCTCGCCACGAAACAGGTCTTGAGGTAGACTCACAGCGGTTCGCAAAATGGTTGATGCTGTACGCAAAATGGTATTCACCTGGGGTGTCCGGCCAGTATGATACAGGGCTGTGGTCTGTTTCGTCCCTATGCACTGCCTCGCTGTTGTAGAGAGGACTCGATCATGGCAATGAACGGCAAACCTCGAACCCTCCTTGGAATCCTCTGTATGCTGCTGGGCGTCGCGGGCAGTCTGCGTGCAGCAGCCACGCCAGCCGGCGCTGCAGGCCCGTCTGCTCCACAGGTCAAGCAGGTGGATATCCACGACCCGGTCATGGCCAAGGACGGGGACACCTACTATCTCTTCAGCAGCGGGCCGGGGATCACCACCTACAACTCCAAGGACATGAAGACCTGGAGGCTGGAAGGCCGCGTGTTTCCGGGCGACCCCTCCTGGGCCAGGTCCGTGGCCAGCCGGTTCAACGGTCACGTGTGGGCCCCCGACATCGTGACCCACGACGGCAAGTTCTACCTGTACTACAGCGTGTCCTCCTGGGGCCAGAACAGCTCTGCCATCGGCCTGACCATCAACAAGACACTCCACCGCGATTCCCCGGACTATCGGTGGGAGGACCAGGGCGTCGTGGTCCAGTCCGTCCCCAGCCGCGACCTCTGGAATGCCATCGATTCCACGATCGTCGTGGACCCCAATGGCACGGCCTGGATGGGCCTCGGCTCGTTCTGGGGGGGCCTCAAGCTCTTCAGGCTGGACGCGAGCTGGAAGAAGCCGGCTGAGCCGCAGCAGTGGTACTCCATCGCCAAGCGCGAGCGTTCCGTGTTGGCCGATGACCGAAGCGGCGGGACCTGCAGAGGTCGAAGGGCCGTTCCTCTTCAAGAAGGGCGACTACACTACCTCTTCGTCTCCTGGGGCCTGTGCTGCCGCGGCAAGGACAGCACCTACCGGATGATGGTAGGAAGGTCCAAGGACGTGAGGGGGCCCTACCTGGACAAGGAGGGCAAGGACATGGCCAAGGGCGGCGGCTCGCTGTTCCTGGTCGGCAACAAGGGTTGGGCCGGGCTGGGGAGGCAACAGCGTCCACACCTTCGACGGCAAGGATTACTCGTCTTCCACGCGTACGAAAACGCGGACAACAACTTCCACAGGCTCAAGATCGCTGAGATCCAGTGGGATGCAGCCCAGTGGCCGGTGATCGACGAGAAGGTCCTCGACGACTACATCGGCGTCGAGGTGGAGTGGATCGACTCCAAGACAGACCCGCGGGTCTCCATCCACAGGTCCAATCACTAGGGGAACAGGAAATGAGAACTGCTAAGCTGGGCGTCATCGAGAAGATCGGCTTCGGTGCGGGCGATGCGGCGGTGAACGTCGTCTGGTCGGCGCTGGCGATCATCATCACGTTCTTCTACACCGACGTGTACAAGCTGAATGTCGCCCACATCGCGCATGCTGGGGCTGATCCCCCGTCTGATCGATGCGTTTGCCGATGTCTTCATGGGCATGTACACGGACAGCCACACCACGCCGCTGGGGCCGCTACCGGCCGTATTTCCTCGATCTTCGCGGTCCCGTTCGGGATCTCGATCATGCTGGTCTTCACGACGCCGGACCTGTCCGAGAGCGGCAAGCTGATCTGGGCCTACGCGACGTACATCCTGATGATGCTCGTGTTCACGGCCATCGTCATTCCCTACATCTCCCTGCCCGGCGTGCTGACGGCCGATCCGAAGGAGCGGCTCTCGGCCAACGGGTATCGGCTGTTCTTCGCCAAGGGCGCCTCGCTGGTGGTCAACACCTTTGTCCCGATCTTCGCGGCCCGCTGGGGACAGGAGCACCTCGCCAAGGGCTATCAGGTCTCCGATGGCGATCATGGCGGGTCATGGCCACGCTGCTGTTCATCTTCTGTTTCTTCACGACCACTGAACGGGTGGTGCACAAGACCGATCGCAAGCCCATGGGCGAGCAGATCGCCCTGCTCCTCCGCAACGATCAGTGGATGATCCTGGCCGGGGTCTGCCTGATCGGCACGATCGGTTACGTGATCCGCGGGTCCGTGGGCCTGTACTACGCGAAGTACTTCCTCGGTGGGGACGCCAAGATGCAGGCCGCCTTCATCACCACGGGCATCGTCGGCAACATCCTCTCCATGGTCGCCTCCACCTGGATCACGAAGAACTTCTGCAAGATCCAGCTCTTCCGCTGGTCGCAGACTGATCACCTTTGTGCTGAGCGTGATCATGTACCTCGCGGTCAAGCCCGGCGACGTGGCTGCTGCCTTTGTCCTGTTCTTCCTCATCAACTTCATCGTGGACCTGCAGGGGCCGGTGTTCTGGTCCATCATCTCTGAGGCGGTGGACTACGGTCAGGTCAAGAGCGGCAAGCGCGTGGCCGGCATGGCCTTCGGCGGCATCTCGTTCTGCCAGAAGATGGGCATGAGCCTGGCCGCAGGCATGGTGGGCTGGATGCTGACCTACTACAACTACAAGCCGGACGTGGTGCAGAGCCCACACGACGCTGAATGGCATCGCCATGCTGCTCACGATCATTCCGGGCGTCTTCCACCTGATCGTGGCGCTGTTGATGTTCAAGTATTTCATCACCGACAAGTACTACAACGAGAACATCCGTGAACTGGTCACCCACGACGTCGCCAACGGCGCCAAGTAGGCGGCCGCCGTCTGATTCCGCTGCGAGGACCCTATGACGACCATCAAAGTTCAAGCTGATAAGCCGGGCGCGAAGATCAATCCCGCCATGTGGGGGATCTTCTTCGAGGACATCAACCTCGGTGCAGACGGCGGTCTGTACGCGGAGTTGGTCAAGAACCGCTCGTTCGAGTTCCCGGAGCCGCCTATGGGCTGGTTCAAGATCTGCCCTAGCCTGGCCAAGGGCGAGCTGTCGATCCGCACGGACAGCCCTGTGCACGCCGCCAATCCGCACTATCTCAGGATACGCTCACAGGCGGTTGCACCGTTCGGCGTCAGCAACGAGGGCTTTCGCGGCATGGGCGTGAGGCAGGGCGAGGCGTATGACTTCTCGATCCAGATCCGCTGCGTCGAGGGCTCGCCGCGGGTGGTCGTTGAGCTGGTCGCCAGTGACGGAACTACGCTGGATGCAGCGCGTCTCGAGGGGATGGCCTCTTCCTGGAAGCAGGTCAAGGCCACGCTGCATCCCAAGGACACAGACGCCAAGGCGCGGCTGAATGTCCTTCTGGAGGGCAGGGGGGCGGTGGACATCGATGACGTCTCGCTCTTTCCCTCCTGCACCTGGAAGCAGCGGCCCGGCGGCCTCAGGGCCGACATGGTCCAGATGCTCGCAGACCTGAGGCCCGGCTTTCTGCGGTTTCCCGGAGGGTGCATTGTCGAGGGCAGCGACCTGGCCAAGCGTTACCAGTGGAAGAACACCATCGGCCCGGTCGCCGAGCGAAAGCTGGTCATCAACCGCTGGAACTACGAGTTCAAGCACAGGCCCACGCCCGACTACTTCCAGTCTTTCGGCCTGGGCTTCTTCGAGTTCTTCCAGTTGTGCGAGGACCTCGGCGCAGAACCCCTGCCCATCCTCAACTGCGGCATGGCCTGCCAGTTCAACTCGGGCGAGCTGGTGCCGCTCGACCAACTGGGTCCCTACGTCCAGGACGCGCTCGACCTCGTCGAGTTTGCCAACGGCCCTGTCACCAGCGCCTGGGGCGCGAAGCGGGCAGCGATGGGACATCCAGCACCCTTCAAGATGAAGATGCTGGGCATCGGCAACGAGCAGTGGGGGCCGCAGTACATCGAGCGGCTGGCGATCTTCACGAAGGCGATCAAGGCCAGGTACCCCGAGATCCAGCTCATCTGCGACGCAGGGCCGTCACCCCAGGATGAGCGGTTCCACTCTCTGTGGCCCAAGCTCCGTGAGCTGAAGATGGACCTGGTGGATGAGCACTGCTACGCCAACCCCATCTGGTTCCTCAACCACGCAGACCGCTACGATGCGTACGACCGCAACGGGCCCAAGATCTTCTTCGGCGAGTACGCAGCACAGAGTGTCGCCATCTGCAGCACCAAGAACCGCAACAACCTGGAATGTGCGCTGGCAGAGGCTGCCTACATGACCGGCCTGGAGCGCAACGCAGACGTCGTGCGCATGGCCTCCTATGCCCCGCTCTTCGCCCACGTCGACGGCTGGCAATGGACGCCTGACCTGATCTGGACCGACAACCTCCGCAGTTGCGGAACGCCGAACTACTACGTCCAGCAGCTCTTCAGCCGCAACCGCGGTGACGTGGTGCTGGAGGTCTCGAACGATGCGCCCGTCAGCGAGATCGCGTTCTCGGGTGGCATCGGCCTGGGCACGCTCAAGGCAGCAGCCGAGTTCAAGGATGTGGTCGTGACTTCCGGCAGGAAGAAGCTCCTCTCGTCCGACTTCTCTGCAGGCACGGCAGGCTGGAGCAGCGAGGCAGGCTGGTCCGTCAAGGAGGGGGCCTACAGGCAGTCAGATCCGGAGGCGACCAGCAGTGTCTTCGCAGGCAAGCCCTCCTGGAGAGACTACACGCTCAACCTCAAGGCCCGCAAGCTGGCTGGCGCAGAAGGACTGCTCATCACTGTGCTCAACGACGCCGCTGGGTGCTACGCGACCTGGAGCCTGGGCGGCTGGGGCAACCAGTTCCATGCCCTCCAATCGCACTACGCGGAACAGGACCAGTTCCTGGGCCGCGTACCCGGCTCCCTCCAGACCGGCCGCTGGTACGACATCCGGCTCGTGGTCAAGGGCCGCCACGTCGAGTGCTTCCTGGATGGCAAGCTGATCCAGAGCGGAGACGTGCCTGTCCGCCGAGTTCCCGGCCTCTTCGCCTCTGCAACCCGTGACGAGAAGGCAGGTGAGATCATCTTCAAGGTGGTCAACCCCCAGGGCGATGCGGTCAAGGCAGCCGTCCAGATCGCAGGCAAGGCCAAGCTCAAGACCACGGGTACGGCGATCACCCTGAGCGGTGATCCCAAGGACGAGAACTCCCTTGACGATCCCAAGAAGGTCTCGCCCGTCACTTCCTCGGTCAAGGGCATAGGTCCGAAGTTCAAGTACACCTTCGGCCCGTATTCGATGACCGTGCTGAGGCTGGGTCTACGCAGAGGTTGACCGCTATTCGTATCTCAGCGCAACCATGAGGTCGCGGGCGCGGCAGCGCACCAGTTGCCCGGGATCCCTGAGCATCACTGGGCGAAAGAGCAGCAGATCGGCCAGGGTGAACATGATTGTATTAGCCCCGATGCCGATCGCCAACATCACCAAGGCGATCGCCGTGAATCCGGGCGACTTCCTCAGCATCCGGCATCCGTATCGCAGGTCCTGCCACCAGGTCTCCATGTTCTCACCTCATGAATGGATCTCGCCTTACGTATCTATCCTGCCAATCCACTGGGACCCTTGAGGTCCTTGTACTGGGTGGGCGTCAGGCCGAACGTGGCCTTGGAGATCCCCGCGGTCAGGATGGCGAAGTCCTTCAGAAGAGGCTAACTTCAGTTGTACACAAAGTGCGGACAACTGCACTTCGCTCTGTTCCTTTCCATCAGGGTTCCCCGATGAGGATTATCATAGCTCCGATCCGGCGCAAGGGCAAGTCGACTGCTCTGTCGTTCGACTTCATTCCCATGGCCCTCGGGCTTCGCGGCGGCAGGCTTGACGAGTACACCTGTGGCATGGACAATCATGTTCTGGTTGTCGTTCCTGTAACACCGAGTCTTCCCGGGGAGCACGGTAATGCACGCGCAATCCAGAACCTTCCCAGCGATCATCAGTTTCCTGACCGCCATGGCGGCTGTCTCCGCAGCCGGCACGCTGGAGCAGGAGTTTGCCTCACCGCCGGAGTCCTGCAGGCCGGGCGTGTACTGGTACTTCATGGATGGCAATCTCTCCAGGGAGGGCATGACCAGGGACCTGGAGGCCATGAAGGAGGCGGGCCTTGGCTGCCTGGTCTTTCTCGAGGTCAACGTGGGAGTTGCGCGGGGGCCTGTCGACTTCCTCAGCGAAAGGTGGCAGGACCTCTTTGTCCACGCGGTCCGCGAGGCAGAGCGGCTGGGCATCTCGATCACCTTGGGCGCAGGCCCTGGCTGGACAGGCAGCGGCGGGCCATGGGTCAGGCCCGAGCAGTCCATGCAGCACCTGGTGGCCAGCCGACTGGAGGTCCAGGGGCCAGGTCCCTTCAACGACAAGTTGTCTGTGCCACCGCCTCGCAGGCCCTTCTTCGGCGATGTACCGGACCGGCTCCGCAAGGACTGGGAAGGCTTCTACAAGGACGTGGCAGTGCTGGCCTTTCCCACGCCGGCTGCTGCAGCGAGGATACCGGACATCGACGAAAAGGCCCTGTACTACCGCGCGCCCTTCTCATCACAGCCGGGCGTGAAGCCCATTCTGGACGCGCCCGCGGAGTATCCGCCTACACCTGCAGGCAGTGCGATCGCAGTGGACCAGATTCTGGACCTCACCAGCCGGCTGAGACCGGATGGCACACTGGACTGGAAGATCCCTGAAGGCCGGTGGACCGTGATGAGGTTTGTCAGCCGCAACAACGGCGCAACGACCCGGCCTGCGCCGGAGCCTGGGATCGGGTTCGAGTGTGACAAGCTCGACGCAGCGTGCCTGGACAGCCACCTCGAGCAGTACGTTGGAAGGCTGCTGGCCAAGGTCGGGCCCGTGAAGAAAGACAACGGGTGGACCACCCTCCACATGGATAGCTGGGAGATGGGCAGCCAGAACTGGACGCCAAGGCTCCGCGAGGAGTTCATGAATCGCCGCGGCTACGATCCGCTGCCCTACTACCCCACGTACCTCGGAGACGTGGTCGTTGGCCAGGAGATCACGGAGCGGTTCCTGTGGGACCTCCGGGAGACGGCCGGCGAGCTGGTCATCCAGAACCACGCAGAGCACCTCAAGGCCTTCGGCCGCAGGCATGGCCTCGCGCTCTCCATAGAGCCCTATGACATGAATCCCACCTGCGACTTCGACCTGGGAGCAGTCGCGGACGTGCCCATGGCCGAGTTCTGGAGCGTGGGCTTCAACACGACCTTTAGTTGCCACGAGGCAAGCTCCATTGCCCATGTCATGGGTAGGCCCGTCGTCGCCGCAGAGGCCTTCACGGGTGCGCCGGGCGAGGATTGGAGGATGTACCCGGCCAGTCTCAAGAACCAAGGGGACTGGGCCTTCTGCACAGGCATCAACCGCTTCATGTTCCATACCTTTGCCCACAAGCCCGACGAGGGGCGGCCTGGCATGGTCATGGGACCCTACGGCGTGCACTGGGACAGGGGCCAGACCTGGTGGCCCATGGTCGGCACTTACCACCGCTACATCAGCCGGTGCCAGACCATGCTGCGTCAGGGCCGTACTGTCGCGGATATCCTGTATCTGATGCCTGAAGGTGCGCCCAATGTCTTTCAGCCGCCTGGCTCTGCTTTCGAGGGCAGCGCAGTGCTCCCGGACAGGCGGAGCTACAACTTCGACGGCTGTTCTGCCAAGGCGCTTGTCCAACTGGCCACCGTGCGGGATGGCCAGGTCGTATTCCCCGGCGGCGGTTCGTACCACATCCTGGTCCTCCCCAATTCCGTAGCCATGACGCCAGGGCTGATCGCCAAACTGGAGGAGCTGGTCGGTGCAGGCGCGACCGTCGTGGGATGCCCTCCCAAGAAGTCACCCAGCCTGGTCGGCTATCCGGGCTGCGACATGGACGTGAGGCGGAGGGCTGAGGTGCTCTGGGGTGCGCTGACTGTGCCGGAGGGCAGGACCACCCGATCCTGTGGCAAGGGCCGGGTGATCTGGGGCGGCGACATCTCACCCTTACTGAGCGGTCAGGCGATGGCCCATCCGGCCTATGAGACGACGGGTCAGATCCTCACGCAGATGGGGCTGCCGGAGGACTTCGTCTGTTCGGGCCCTGTCCGCTATACCCACAGGACGACAGAAGACCGCGAGATCTACTTCGTGGCCAACCGCTCTGATCAGCCGGTCCAGGCTGCCGCCACCTTCCGTGTGTCCGGCCGGCAGCCCGAGCTCTGGGACCCGCAGACCGGTGCGGTGCGGCTCCTGCCGGACCTCAGGAGTGGTCAGGGGTTGACCACCATACCCCTGCGGTTCGAGGCGTTTGAGAGCTTCTTCGTAGTGTTCCCCAGACCCGGTGCCGAGGTTACCAAGGCCGCGAAGGCCAGGGCCAACTTCCCCTCCGCCGAGGCGGTGTCCCACTTGGAGGGTGCATGGGAGGTCGCCTTCGATCCGAATCTGGGCGGGCCGCGGCAGGTCAGGTTCGAGACGCTGGAGGATTGGACCCAGCGGCCTGAGCCCGGCATCCGTTACTACTCCGGCATCGCGACCTATCGCAGGACCTTTGACCTTCCGGAGGCCCTGCGGCGTCAAGGCCGTCACCCGGTCTGGCTCGATCTCGGAGAAGTCCAGGCCATGGCCAGGGTCAGGGTCAATGGCAAGGACTGCGGCGTGGCCTGGACCGCGCCGTGGCGCGTGGACATCTCGAATGCAGTACGTGACAGGGACAACCACATCGAGATCGAGATCGCCAACCTCTGGCCCAACCGCATGATCGGCGACGCGGCATCGTCCGACAAGGCCTACACCCAGACCACGTACCGTCCCTGCAAGGCGAGCGATCCGCTGCTACCCTCAGGCCTCCTGGGCCCGGTCAGGCTGGTGGAGCTGAGGTATCCTGAGTAGCACCGTCGGCGATCGAAAGGCCCACCCATGGCATTTGACAATCACTTTGAGTAACAATTGACAACAATAATGTTGTAGGTTGTTACTAGGAATAGTATACTCTCCTGGGTGTTCTGTGGCTCTTGAAAAGGCTGATCGATATGGACTCAGATCGAAGAACGCAAGTGCAGGCCATCCAGACGATGGTTGCCCGGTGCGTGGCCCTCCATCCGGCAGGCCGCAATCTACTCCTCATAGGGGGATTTCGGTACCGGTTCCTGGATGAGAGCGTCCGTACGTCTGACGACATCGACTACCACTGGAGTGGTGATCTCGGCCAGAAGCAGCAGGAATTGGTGACGCTCTTCTTGCGGATCCTGCTCCCAGAGGTCCGCAGGAGGTTTGGGTACGAGGGAGCCGCTGGTCCCCACACTGGGCCTGATGCGGACTCGCCGGCCGTTCGTATCGTGGACCTGGCCTTCTGGCAGCCTACCGTGTCCTACAGTCGTGTCGAGATCCCGGTAGAGCTGACGCGGATTGCCTGTGCTGATCCCGTCGCGGTCCGTACCGTGGGAGGCACGATCTACCCCACGGTGTCGGAGGCCGACATGATCGAGAGCAAGGTCATCGCCGTGCTGAACCGGAGGGAACTCAGACACCGTGACCTCGTGGACGTGTTCCTCTTCCAGGATCGGCTGGTCCGTGACTGTCGGCTGCGCCTGGCTGCCAAGTTGCGCACCCTTTGTATCCCTGGGTCCGCGGTCAAGTCGAGAATATCGAGTCTGCGCCTGCATGCAGCCTATCATGTGAGGGCCATCCAAGAGGTCATTGACACACAACTCGATCCAATAGCCGCTGGACGGCTCAATGAGGCAGGAGGCGGCAAGACCGTCCTTGAGGCGGTTCTTGGTGTTCTGGACAGGCATGTTGTGCCCGAACCGAAGGACTCCGATGAGAGCGATTGACTGGCACCAGTTCCTCCAGAGGCAGCGTGATGAGCACCAGAAGGTGGTGTTCACGACCACTGAGTTGGCCAACGTGGCAGGGAGTGACTCGCGGTCCCTCGGTGTCACATTGCAGCGTCTGGTCAAGCGAGGAGTCATCGAGCGTTACGCCGCCGGCAGGTATGGTCTGCCCGGTGCAGCCGGCCCTGAAGACCTGGTGCCTCTACTGGACACTTCGGCGTACATCACCGGCATGTATGCCCTCTACAGGCACACGATGGTCACGCAGATCCCCACGGAGATCACCTGTTTTACTCTCCGTCGCCACAACAGGTCCAGGATTCGGCGGACGCCTGTAGGACGTCTGGTGTTCGTGTGCGTGGCGCCCCCTCTGTATGCGCCTCCCCAGGAGGCTACCCTCGTCTCTGCCGAACAGGCCTTGTGTGACTTCGTGTATCTGTGCCGCAGACGCGGGATTGCAGCATCGGACGTAGCCACCTTCCGTAACCAGGAGCGGCTTGACCGTCAGGCCCTGGGCACGCACCTGGCCAGGTACCCGCAGACCGTGGGGCACGAGGTGGGCCGCATGCTCGCCGGGCAAGGCGGATAGCCGCAGCGATGGCCTCTGCATCAGAACTCGATCCGTAGCTCTGCGAGCAGGCTGTGGGCCTCTTCGAGCTGGCGGAACTCGCCTGAGTAGCGCAGCGATCCGCTGAATCCGCGGTTGGCGAAGAAGCTCACCGCAGTGCCGACTGCAGCGCCGCTGCGTCCTGCGTGCTGGCCCTCGATGGAGAAGGCTGTGTCTGGCGACCCTTCGAGGGACGCGGTGATCGCGCGGTCGTCGATGTCGAAGTCGTAGTTCCAGCCCAGACTCGCCTCTGGGACCAGGATGGTCTTCTTCAGGGGCACGATCCGCATGACCCGAAGACCGAGCTCGGAGACCAGCGATGCAGTGGTCCGTTTGCGGATGATCTGGTCCAGGTCTCCTGCGCCCGACTCCGCGAACCCCTGCTCTGCAAGGGTGGCATACGTCAGAGAGCCGAACGGCTGGAGCACCCAGGACCTGATGTCGAGATTGGTGCCCGTCTCCAGATAGGCAGAGAGCAGGTGGCCCGGATGGTCACTGTGGGCCGAGCTGTGGCTGGAGCCGAGGGTGATACGGCGGTTGTTGGCGTAGTCCTGGTAACCATAGCCCAGTGCCACGTCCACGTATCCCCGCTCCGTGAAGCTGCTGGCATACAGGGAGCCTGCCACCGTCTGGATGCCTGCGTCGCCGCGGTTCTGGTCGAAATCGACGCTGGTGTGGGCCAGCCCCAGGCCTGCGCCTACGAGGAAGCGGCCGTCCAGCGTGTGATCCATGCCCACGGTCGTCCCATACACCCGGTACCCATAGCCCGTGAAGCCGTCCGCCGTACGATGGTCGCCGACCTGGCCGAAGCCGTCCACCCAGGCCCCGCACGCACACGGGTCGTCCATCTGGACGTCGTACCACTTCCGCAGGCTGTGGATCCTCTTGACCAGGGTCTGGGTGTGCTGCTGCGAGGTGCCGTAGGTGGCCGTCGTCGAGCCGTTGTATTGGCCCGGGTTCAGCCCCGCGAAGGCGGTGCTGAACTCGGCCTGGGACAGTCCCTGGAACGTGGCGAGGACGTTCTCCAGGCCGCCCGTGGCCATGGCAGCGCTGCTGTCCATGTACTCGCCGATCCGCAGCTCTATGGGGTTGGTGGCCGCTGAGGCAAAGGGCTTTGGCGCCACGGAGACATCGATCTCCGTGGAGGTCTGCTGCATGGAGAAGCCGAGCAGCGGTGCATTGGGTAGGACTACCTCGTCAAACTCGCCCCTGAACTGGTCGGCCTTGATGAGGTCGTAGGTCGCGGCCTGCCTGTAGAGTCCAGCGGCCCGCTGTACAACCAGGGTACCTGCCAGGTTGGCGGTTCCCGAGACCAGGAGCTGGCCGTGGCTTCCGTCCGGATACGCCGTGATCGCTGCCGGCCTGTCTGCGGAAAACCCATACGTGTGGCCGAGCTGGAGGGTCCCGCGGGAGACCTCCAGGGCCGGCCCTCCGGCCAGGCCGGAAAGCTGGTATGTGCCCTCGCCTTGCTTGACGACCGTGGTGAATCCGGACAGGTGCTGGCTGAAGACGCCATTGCCATCCATGACCAGGGTGTCGCTGCCATCGTAGGCCATGATCCACCCCTCGTTGATCACGGGCGCTCCCCTCAGGACCAGGGTGTCATCGCCCGGGCCGAGCACGACCGATCCCTTGACCGTGGATCCATCAGAGAGGATCACAGTGTCGTTTCCTGCGCCGGCGTCGATCGCGGTCCCTGCCTCAGGCTCCAGAGGGCTGAACATATCGTCGACAAGGATGTCCCAGCCCGTGAGCGTGGTCGTCGTGATCGTCCCGTCATTGCGGATCGTATCGTCTCCGGTGCCGCCCGCAATGCCCACCGCGCAGGCCTGCAGCACGGTGGCACCTGCGCCCAAGAATGTCGCCTGGGCTGACACGTCGATCGTTCCGGAGTTGACGACCGTGCTGCCTGCGTCACCCAATCGAACGCCTACGGCAGAGGCGGTCGACTTGGTCCAGGCCGTGATGCCGTCATCGGCTCCGCCAACGGTGGCGTTGGAGAGGGCCTGGCTGCGGATGGTCACCGTACCCTGATTGTCCAGGACGTCGTGTCCGCCGCCAGACTGGATACCGACGGCGTTCGCCTCTGCAGCGGCCCGCGAGGTCTCGTATTCGTGGGCGATGTTGTCATCCCGGGTCTTGGCGTAGGCATGGGTGCGGGAACCGGCGTAGGAATTCACGGTGAGCGTCCCGAGTTGGTGGACCTCGTCATCGCCGCCAGCCAGCAGGATGCCCGTGGCGGTGGTGCGGCCCACCGCGTCAGCCGTGGCGGAGCAGGCACGCCAACTGGAACGGGATTCGACCCAGGTGAAGACGTCCTTGTTCTCTGCGGTCACCGCCAGGGCGCCCGTGTTGACCACCTTGTTGTCGCCGCCGGTCGCCAGGATGCCTGCCGCGGTGGCCGTAGCCGTGACAGAGCCATTGGCAGTGGCCGTCACATCAGTGGAGGCGGCATAGGTGTGGGCCCCCTGGGCGTTGCCCATGTCCGCCCTGGCCCTGGCCAGAACCGTGAGATCGCCCGTGTTGGAGATCTCCTTGGGCCCGTCCCCGCCGCGGATGCCCGCTGCGTCTGCGCTGGACTCGCCGGTGGTCGTGGCCGTGCAGCTCCGGACCTCCAGGCCCGTGCTGACCCAGGCGATCTGGCTGGAATTGCCGCTGGCGTCCTCGCCCGACAGGGCCCTGACGGTCAGGGCGCCGGCCTGGGTGATCTGCTGCAGGCTGTTCAGGCCGGTCAGCGAATAGGGCGTCAGGCCCGTCGCCACCGCACTGGGCTTGCCCGTGGCCCTGGCATCCTCGGTCTCGGTCGGCGCATTGGCGAAGGTCGTGGCCCGAGCAGTGACATCTATATCGCCCGCGCTGGAATTGGTGATCTTGCCGTCCGCCTGGATCCCGTACGCCGTGGCATTGGACGCGCCCGTGGTCGAGGCCTGCGCAGTGCAGTCCCGCGACCACGAGTACACCTTGGGCGAGGCGTCCGCCAGGGCCTCCACCGTCACGCTGCCCACGTTGTTCACGTCGTTGGAACCCCTGCCCGCCATGATTCCCGTGGCTTGGCCCGCGACCGTGGATGATGCGGTCGAGACGGGGTACCGCGTGCGGCTATAGGTTGTGGCGTAAACCGTGCCGGTCGCCTGGGTGGAGGCGTTGATGGAGCCCGCGTTGGTGACCGTGTCGTTGCCGTCGGCCAGGCTGATGCCGGAGGCCCTGGCCGTGATGCTGGTGCTCACGGTCGCCTCCTCGTCGCTGTCTATGGTGACGTCGCTGCTGGAACCATAGGCGCTGGCCTTGGCCAGGGCGGAGAGGCTGCCGTTGTTGGTGACCGTGTCGCCCGCGCCCAGCGAGAGAATGCCCTGTGCCGTAGAGAGGGCGGTGGCGTGGGCCACTCCGTACGTCCGCGTGGTGCCGGCGTCGGAGAAGGCATAGGGCCGGCTGGCCGCGTTGGAGGTGCTGCTGATGGAGCCGCCATCGTCATTGAGGATCGTCTTGGAGGCCCCTGACCCTGCATTCACGCCGATGGCGGCGGCGGTTGCATCGGCGTAGCTTTCCGCGTGGGGATCCGCGAAGGCGTCCACCTGGGCATTGGTCGCCGCATCGGCGATGGTCCAGGCGTCCGCGGAGACCGTCCCGCTGTTGCTGACCGTGTCCCTGCCGCTGCCTGCAGAGAGGCCCGTGGCGCTGGCGATGCCGATGGAGTCCGCCTCTGCGCCGGCTATCGCGAGCCCGAACCAGATGTGGGTCTCGCAATCCACGTCGCTGTAGGAACGGGCCCTGATGTCGAGGCTGCCCGAGTTCTCGATCCCGTCGTCTCCGCTGCCGCCGTCGATCCCCACGGAGGTCATCCTTGCGGACGACCCTGCAAAGGCGATGGTCATGCCCGCGAACTGCCCGCCGAACCCGTAGGACCTGCCGATGACCTGGGCCTTTGAGCTGGTGCAGGAGTCCGCAGAGCCCGTGTCTCCGATCCGGATCGTGCCGCTGTTACGCACCGTGTCGTTGCCGTCGCCGGCCTCGATAGCCGTGGCGGCCCCCGCTGCGCCCAGCGACGACGAGACAAACGAAACCATGTTGAATGCCACGGCCGTGGTGTCTGCCTTCACCAGGTAGCTGTCGCCCTGGAAGATCGAGCCCGCCGTGATCGTGCCCTGATTCTCGACGTAGTCGTTGCCTGCGCCGGAGTCGATCCCCCGCAGGTCCGCAGTGGCCAGGGCATCGACCAGGCTCATGGCGATCAGGCCGATCGAGGCCCCGCCCGCCTGGCCGAGGGAGCAGCCCAGGGTGTTGATGGATCCGTAGTTGTACACCTCGTCGTGATCGTCGCCGGTCCGCAGCCCCGTGGAGAAGGCATCCGCGGTCACGCCCGCGACCGTGACCTGTCCGCCTATGGAGGCCTGCAGGTTCAGGGACTTGGTGCTCAGGTCCGCGTAGGTGTTGACATACGCGCCCGCCGCGTTGGTCAGGGTGTTCTCGCCGGAACCCGCGTCCATGCCTGAGGCCCTGGCGGTCCCGTTGACGCCTACGCTGCCCACCAGCACGTCGAGCAGGCCATAGCTGGCGTTGTTCGCAGCGACCTGCGAGTTGGCGATGGCGACGAGCGTGCCCTGGTTGGTCAGGGTGTCGTTCATGTCGCCGCTGACCATGGAGAGGGCTCGGGAATCTGTGGTGGGGCCCAGCTTGGCAAACCCTGCGCCCCTACGTTCACGACATAGCTGTTCGCGTCCGCGTTGGCCGTCGAGGTCGCGCCGATGTAACCGCCTGCGCCGTTGGTCAGGGTCTCGCCGACCGTCTGGCCCGCGGCGACGGGGCCGCCATCCAGGCCGATGGCGATCGCCGTAGACCGGGTGCTGATGTCGCCGCTGGCCTCGCCGAAGAAAGTGGCGGTTCCAGCGGTGTTCTCGGTCTTGGACGTGGCGCTGACCTGGAGGGTCCCTGTGTTGTTCAGGGCATCTGCGCCCTCGCCGCCCGCCAGGCCCGTGGCCCAGGCGTCGGCGTTGGAGGTCACGTCGGCCAGGGCTGCGCCGGCCATCGCATAGTTGACGGTGATGGCGTGGCTGCGGCTCGTGGCAGAGGCCGAGGTCTCGGATAGCCCGGTGTTGGTGAGCGAGTCGTCCCCGCTGCCGCCGGCCATGGCCAGACTCGCGGCCTCGGAGTGGATTCCCGCGTGGCTGATGGCCGCGCCGCCGGCAAGGGCTGCCACGGAGACGTTGACCGTGACCGACGTGGATGCGGCAGTGGCCGCTGAGGTGGTGGTCATCTGACCGCGGCTGGTGGCCGTGTCGTTGGAGTCCCCTGTGCGGATGCCCGTGGCGTTCGCCGTGGCCACGGTGTTGGCGTCCGCATACGAGGCGCCGGCAGCCACGCCTTTCAGGCTCCCGCTGGCCGAGACGGTGACGCTGTCGTTGGTGCTGGTGGCCGTAGCGGCGGTGGCCATGGAGGCGGGGGTGTTGTTGTCGATGACGTCCGCGCCGCCCCCGGTCAGGATGCCTGTGGCATGGCTGTGCGCCTCGACCTGGGAGTCGGCCACTGCCACGGCCACTGCCGCGCCCTCCAGGGCCGCGGCCACCGAGACATTCACGGACAGGGCATGGCTGGTGGCAGTGGCCGCGGTGTTGAGGATCCCCTTGTTGTTGACCGTGTCGGACTCGGTCTCCGTGCCTGAGCCGTCACCGGCCACGATGCCGAAGCTGTTGGCCACGGCGTTGGTCTCGGTACTGGCCAGGCTCACGCCCACCGCGATTCCCTGCCCCTGGATGGGCAGGCTGGCGACCACGGAGGTGGAGTTGTCCACGGCCGCGGCCGTGGACGTGACACGACCCTGATTGGTGATCGTATCACGGCCTGCACCGCCGACCATCCCCGCGCTGTTGGCGATCGCGGTCGACGCGGCATCCAGGACCGCGGCGGCGACGGACCAGCCCTTGGTGCCGAGGTTGGCCGTGGCGCTGACGCCGAGGGAGCGGGCGTCGGCGATGGCAGTCGTGGTGACCCTGGAGGTATTGTTGAGGGTGTCGTCGCCTGCACCGCCGTCCACGCCGCCTGCGGTTGAGACCGCGGTGGCCGAGGTGTTGGCCACCGCCGACGAGGGCAACGGGAGGTAGCTTTCTCCTGAGATGGTCAGGTCGATGCCGATGCTCTTGCCTGTGGCGTAGGACTCGCCCTTGGAGGTCAGGTAGGTGGAGTTCGTGACCGTGTCGTTTCCATCTGCGCCCAGGATACCCCAGGCAGAGGTGATGGCGCGGGTGCCTGCATCCTGCAGGGCGGAGGCGCCCTGGTCCAGCGTTCCTTCACCGAGGCGGGTCATGACCTCGCGGGCAGCCGCGGGAGCGGAGGAACTCCCGGGCAGGGGCGGGGAAAGGGAGAAGGTGTGGATCGTGCTGTCTGCGGTGGCCTTGGCATGCACCTTCATCTCGGTCATGCCGGGCGTGCCCTGGCTGAGGATCGTGTCATGGCCCCGTTTGCCGGCCAGGCCGACGGCGACGGAATTCGCCTCCGTCACGTACTGGCCCACGTCATAGCCGAGGATGTCGAGGACGGACTTGATGAACAGGCCCTTGATCTTGCCCTCAAACGAGCTCAGACGTGCATCCGAGACCGCGTTGACGTCCACGGTCTGCTGATTCGTGATCAGAGTGGCGGCCGTCCCTGCCTGGATGCCCGTGGCCACCGCCTTGGCACGCGTGGAGTCATCGAGCCGGACCGAGCCAATCACCTCGGCCGCGCCCTGACCTGTGGTCGTCGTGGCATCCGCGTGGACCAGGAGCTGCTGGGTATTGGTGATGGCCTCCGTGGTCCCCAGGGCAGGTGCGGCCCCCGGGGCGAGCAGGTCGCCCAGGATGCCGATGGCTGTGGCCGTGGCCGTGGCTGCGCCGTTGCCGACCGAGGTGCTCTCCAGGGGGACCTCCGCGATGGTGGCCCTGGCCTTGCCGACCGAGGTCTTGGCCGTGGCCGTGACATCGAGCGTGCCGCTGTTGGTCAGGGCGTCGGCCTGGTTGCCGCCCTCGAATCCCACGGCCGTGGCCTTGGATGTCGTGGGCGAATGGGTGACGCCCATCTCGAAGTACAGGGTCGCCTCCATGATCTTGGTGTATGCGGAGGCCGTGGAGAAAACCGAGGCGAAGTTCGAGAGTGCGTCGACGCCATCCCCGCCGCGGACGCCCGTGCTCGTTGCGTTGGTGGAGGTGCCGCCGATCCTGAGAACCACGAAGGGTGCGTCGAGCGTGGAGGACGAACGGCTGGTCAGGCCGGCCGAGACGGTGACCTGGTCTGCGCCGGCCAGGGCGTCGACCCCGGTCGCCTGGGTCGTGACGTTCCGGGTGTCGGTCGTCGACCGGACAGAGTTGACGTCCTTGACGGTCGTGACGGTCAGCACGTCCGCATCGGCCGTGCCCGTGACGCCGGTCTGGCTGTCCGTCAGATCGTCGCCCCGCATCGGGCCTGCGAGGAGGAGCCAGGACACGACGAAGAGACTTCGGACAACACACAAGACGACCCTTCGGGTACAAGCCATGGAGGACCTCATGAACGTCGGACTTTCTTGCTGCGCGGAATCCCTTCCGGAATACCTACCTTTATACCCGAACGGACGTTACGATTCAAGCCTCAAAGGGGAGCCGGGCCGTCGTTTGTCGGGGTTCTGGGCTTGACGCGATGGTCCGGATACCGGAGAATGGGTCGCGTCTTTGGTGAAGTCGTTCCTCACATGGGGCAGATTTGGAAAGGGACATCATGAGGCTCAGGAACACATGCCGATTTGTGTTTGCCGCGTTGTTGACGACCCTGTCGCTCAGTGCCGTCTGGGCGCTGAGGCCGGCAGCGCCTCCATCACCGTTCAGGCGGGCAAACCCGGACACAAGGTCAGCCCGCTGCTCTGGGGCATCTTCTTTGAGGACATCAATCTCTCCGCGGACGGCGGGATCTACCCCGAGCTCGTGAGGAACCGGTCATTCGAGGATTCGGACAAGCCCGAATTCTGGAAGCTGGAGGGCCAGGGGGAGATGGCGATCGATGATCAGCAGCCGCTGACGCCCATGAACCGCCGCAGCCTGCGAGTCCGGTCGGACGGAACCGTGTCGCTCGTCAACGAGGGGTACTGGGGCATGGCCGTGGCCAAGGGAGAGGGTTACCAGGTCCGGCTGGCCGGCCGGGCTGCAGACGGCCTGACAGGCCCCCTGACCGTGACGCTCCAGTCCCAGGCGGGCGGCGAACTGGCCAAAGGCGAGGTCACGGGCCTCGCCGCGGCGTGGAAGGGGTTCGATCTCAGCCTGACCGCATCCGACACGGACCCCAAGGCCAGGCTCTGCATTACGATCTCCGGCAAGGGCACGCTCTGGCTGGACATGGTGTCGGTCCTGCCCAAGAGGACCTGGAAGGGCCATGGCCTGCGCATGGACCTCTCCGAGATGCTCGCGGGGCTCAAGCCGTCGTTCCTGCGGTTCCCGGGTGGGTGCTGGGTCGAGGGCGATGACATGGCCCACATGAACCACTGGAAGAACACGATCGGAGAACTCTCCAATCGAAAGCCCCTCTGGAACATCTGGCAGTACTGGGCCACGCACGGCCTGGGCTACCATGAGTACCTGCAACTGTCCGAGGACCTGGGCGCAGAGCCCCTGTTCTGCATCAACTGCGGCATGTCGCACCGCGAGGTCATCCCCCTGGACCAGATGGGCCAGTGGGTGCAAGACGCCCTGGACGCCATCGAGTACGCCAATGGCCCGGTGGATTCGGTATGGGGCAGCCTGCGGGCCAAGAACGGACACCCTGCGTCATTCAACCTGAAGTATCTCGAGATCGGCAATGAGAACGGCGGGCCTGCCTACCACGAGCGATGGGAGCTGTTCTACAAGGCCATCAAGGCCAAGTACCCGAAGATCCAGCTCGTGGCCAACGTCTGGGGCGGCTACCCGACCCAGCTCATGCCCGACGTGGTCGACGAGCACTACTACAACAACCCCGAATTCTTCATGCAGCAGGCGGCCAAGTACGATTCCTACGACCGCAAGGGACCCAAGATCTTCATCGGCGAGTACGCGGTGACCTCGGGCGCAGGGCTCGGCAATCTCCGTGGTGCGATCGGAGAGGCCGCCTTCATGACCGGCATGGAGCGGAACTCCGACGTGGTCATCATGGGCTGTTACGCCCCCCTGTTCGTGAACGTCAACCACAAGCGCTGGCCGATCAACCTGATCAATTTCGACAGCTCCCGCGTCTTCGGCCTGCCCAGCTACTACGTCCAGAAGATGTTCAGCGAGAACCGCGGCGACGTGGTGCTTCCCATCGAGGTGCAGTCACCCGACGCCTCCACGGGTCCCAAGGGCGGGGCGATCGGCGTGGGCACCTGGGCCACGCAGGCGGAGTTCAAGGACATCAAGGTCACCTCTGGCGGAAAGACCCTGCTGGCCTGCGACTTTGCCAACGACACGACGGGCTGGCGGTTCCTGGGCAGCGGCGACTGGAAGGCGGAGGGCGGCGCATTGCGGCAGAACAGCCAGGCCACGGACGTCCGCGGGATCGCTGGAGACAAGTCCTGGACCGACTACACCTACAGCCTCAAGGCCCGCAAGCTCGGTGGGGCAGAGGGATTCCTGATCCTCTTCAATGTACAGAACGACACGGACAAGAGCTGGTGGAACATCGGCGGCTGGAACAATGACCACCATGCCGTCGAGATGGGCGGCTTTGTCAGCAACGAGGTTAAGGGCAGCATCGAGACCGGCAGGTGGTACGACATCACCGTGGAGGTCAAGGGCAGCCGCGTGCGCTGCCTGCTCGACGGCAAGGTCATCCACGACCTCTCTTCGATCCAGTCCATCAAGACCCTCTACGCCTCTGCCACGCGCCAGACCAAGGCAGGCGAGGTCATCGTCAAGGTGGTCAACACCTCGGATAGGGAGCAGGCCTGCCAGGTCAAGTTCAGCGGCCTGCGCAAGGTCAATGGCCCTGTCACGGCCATCGTCCTGACCTCCGAGAACGCCACGGATGAGAACACCCTGGAGAATCCCACCAAGGTCGCGCCTGCGGTCAAGACCGTGAACCTGTCCGGACCTTCCTTCACGTACAGCTTCCCCGGCAATTCGCTGACGATCCTGCGGATCAAGGGCTGAGCCGTCCAGAACAAGAGATTTGACATTCCCTGCAGGCATTCGTAGCATGGGAATTCAACAACAACCGGACTGTTTGGACGGCGCAGCAAAGGTATGTTCACGGGATTGACAGAGTCTGTGTGCGCGGTCAGGGTGGCCACTGCCTCCGGCACAGGGGGCATGGGCCTGGGTGTGGACCTGGGGCCCCTGGCCCAGGGTGCGGCCATAGGCGACAGCATCGCGATCAACGGTGCGTGTCTGACCGTGGTCAGTCTGGCCGCGACCGTGGCGCACTTCGACGTCAGCCCCGAGACCCTCCACAGGAGCACCCTGGGCTCGCTGCGGCCGTCTGTCCGGGTCAACGTGGAGCGGGCCTTGCAGGTGGGCGACCGATTCGGTGGCCACATGGTCCAGGGCCACGTGGATGGGACCGCGGTGATCAGGAGCGCAGCCCGGCAGGGCAAGTTCCTGGAGATGACCTTTGGCGCGGAAGCAGAGGTGCTTCAATCGCTGGTCGCAAGGGGGTCCGTGGCTGTCGAGGGGGTCAGCCTGACTGTCGCCAGCCTGACGGATACCGGGTTTTCTGTGGCGATTATCCCCCAGACGGCGTCTACCACCACGCTCGGCGCGGCCCGGCCAGGCGACCGGGTCAACATCGAGACCGATCTGGTGGTGAAGGCCGTTCGGCGGATTCTGCAGCAGATGGTGGGTCAGACCTCGGACATGACCGTGGACAAACTCAGGGCAATGGGCTTCTAGTGGACCGTACCCCATGACTGCAGATCCGCACAACAAGGATACTCAGGAACCACCGGTGATCGGCATCACCATGGGCGATCCTTGCGGCATCGGCCCTGAGGTCATCGTCAAGGCCCTCAACGATCCCGTGCTCCGCAGCACAGCGCGGTACGTCATCTTCGGCCTCCATGAGCAACTGTGCTACGTGGCGGACGCGGCGGAGATCGAGGTCTTCTGGGGCCGCATCCAGCATGAGAAGGTGGGGCGCAACAATCCCTTCAGGGTCGTGGTGGCGGATTACGACGAGTACTCCGTGCCAGGTTGGGTCGGCGGGCCGAGCCGGGCTGCGGGCGAGTGTTCCCTCCGGTTCTGCCAGGACGCCGTCGACGCTGCGCAGGGCGGCCTGGTGGATGCGGTGGTCACTGCGCCGATCAGCAAGACCAGTTGGAACCTGGCGGGCAGCCAATGGCCGGGTCACACGGAGATGCTCGCTGCAAGGACCAAGTCCAGGCGCAAGGTCATGATGTTCATCAGCGGGCCGCTGAAGGTCGCGCTCGCTACGATCCACGTGGCGCTGTTCGAAGTCCGCCACAAGTTCACCATCGGCTGCGTATTCGAGCCGATCGACCTGCTGGATGGCGCGCTCAAGGAGTTCTTCGGCTTCGAGGCGCCGAAGATCGGGGTTGCAGCCCTGAATCCCCACGCGGGCGAGGGCGGCCAGTTCGGTGACGAGGAGCAGCGGATCATCACCCCTGCGATCGGTCTGGCCCAGGCCCAGGGGATCAACTGCTCAGGGCCCTTCAGCGCAGATACGCTCTTCCTGAGGGCGGTCAGGGGCGAGTTCGATGCGGTAGTCGCCATGTACCACGACCAGGGCATGATCCCCGTGAAGCTCCTGGACCGCAATGGCGCGGTCAACATCACCCTCGGCATCCCGATCATCCGCACCTCTCCTGCGCATGGCACGGCCTTTGACATCGCGGGCCAGAACATGGCGGACGAGGCCAGCATGAAGGCCGCCATCCGGACCGCCGTGGACATGGTCCAGTGCCGGCGCAATCAGAAACTGAAGGTGGGCTAATGGAAGTCAGAATCCAGAATCCAGAATCCAGAATAGCATCACCTGAGGAGCTTCGGCCTCACCGCCTCCTTATCCACTTCTGGCTTCTGTCTTCTGGATTCCCGGAGCGACCCTAAACCTGTAGACCCAGAGAGTACCAGCCCCTGGGCTTCAACGGGAACCACGGCCCTGACCATGCAGACCAAGAGTGACATCGAGCAGCTCCTGACCGCAGCGGGCACAGAGCCCAAGAAGCGGTTCGGCCAGCACTTCCTGATCGACCTGAACCTGATGCGGCTGCTGATCGAGGCAGCGGAGATCACCCCCAACGACGTGGTCCTGGAGGTGGGTTGTGGAACAGGATCGCTGACTGCCGGCCTGGCCGAGTCCGCAGGCTTTGTGGTGGGCGTGGAGCTGGATTACCAATTGGCGCCGATTGCAGCGAGCCAGGTTGCGCACAAGGCCAACGTGCACCTGATCACGGGTGACGCTCTCGAAGGCAAGCACAGCCTCCACAGCCGGGTCCTCGAGGCCATCGATCAGGCCAGGCGGATCTACCGGGGCAGGCTGGTCCTGGCCGCCAATCTGCCCTATGGCGCGGCCTCGCCCGTGATGATTAACCTGGTGACAGGGCCCGTGGTGGCGGACGCCATGGTCGTCACCGTGCAGAAGGAGGTTGCAGACCGCATCCTGGCAGGGCCGGGGACCAAGGAATACGGCATCCTGACGATCCTGCTGCAGGTCTTCGGCACCGTGGAGTTCGTCCGCTTGCTCAGGGCCAGCGTGTTCTGGCCGCAGCCCCAGGTGGACTCCGCCATGATCCGCTTCGTCCGGGACCCGGCCAAGGCCGCCAGGATCGGGGACATCCATCTGCTGGTCCAGGTCATCGACCTCTTCATGGGCCATCGCCGAAAGATGCTCAAGGCCATCGCCCGCTCCAGCCAGGGCAGACTTGGCCACGTGGCAGACTGGGCGGTGCTCTTCCGCTCGTGTGACATCGATCCCACCTGGCGGCCCGAGCGGGTCAGCCCGGAGCAGTACGTGGCCCTGGCCAACGCCGCAGGCGCAGCAGTGCGCGAGGCGCTGGATTGAACGGCGGAACACCGCCGGCCATCAGCTATCAGCCGTCAGCTATTAGCCGGAGAAGAGAATCATGCCTGCGACGGCCCTCTGCTGCCGATTGCCCTTGCTTGCCCCTTTTTCACGTCCCTGCCCCGGAAGTCCGGTTGCGCAATCGCCGATATTCCCGTCATAGAGGGTGAGACGACCTGGCTGGGAGACGCGGCGGGCCAAATCCAATCACGCGGCACGGATGCCCTTATCGGCGCTACTTGGGAGCATCGGCTGTGATGTGGTACGAGAGGGCGAAGGCGAGTTTCAACCCATGCAGCGTCCTGTGGCTCTCTCTAGGTCTGGTGGCCATCGCAAGTGCCACCCGGGCCTCAGGGTCGCAGGTGTTCACCATGACCGGCAGGGTCATCGACGATCAGGCCCGGCCCGTTGAGGGCGCAGAGGTGGCGGCATTTGGGTGGGGATTCAGCAGCCAGGCAGGCCTGACGTACACCGACGCCGATGGCCGGTTTCATTTCGAGTTCAACAGCCCCTATAGCTTCATCGACATGCCGGTAGTCTCTCGCAGGGCCGGATTGGCCCTGGGCTGGACCGTCACCTCGGATGCGCGAGGAGTGACCCTAGTCCTCGGCAGACCAGAGCGATTGGGCGGAACGGTTGTGGACGGGACAGGTAGGCCTGTGGCTGAGGCCGCGGTGAAGGTCATTCTCTATCACCGTAACTTCTCGCGATGGCGCGGCGACATGGGTGAGGATGGACCCTCTCGCACCCTCACCCTCCAGAAGCCGGATGAATGGCTCACGACCAAGACGGACAAGGATGGTCGATTCAGCTTTGACCTCATCCCTGCTGGTAGCTCCGCAGACTTCCAGGTCTGTGCGCCCGGTAAGGCCAAGCTGTGCACGCATCGCGATGACATCCGGATGGGATGTCAGTTTACTGTAGGGCGATCGGACATCAGACTGGCGCTCAGTCCTGAGGCGATGATCCGGGGGCAGGTAGTCGATGAAGGCTCGGGCAGGCCCCTGGCAGGCGTGTCGGTCTCGGTCGCTCCAAAGGGACCCCATGCACAATGCAGCAAGCAAGGCCCTGTAACCTCGGACGGGATGGGCATGTTCTGTTTCACGGGCCTTGCCGAGGGGCCCTACGTGCTTGAGCTGAACAGCGAGAAGGCCCCCATGCCAAACTGGGTCGGGAGGGACATGGAGCTCAACGTCAAGGTAGGCCAGATCAAGGATGACGTCCATATCCTGGTCAACCAGGGCGGCATCCTGGAGGCCCTGGTACGTGACACAGACACGGGCGATCCGGTACCAGGGGCAACGGTCTGCGTCAGACAAGGCTCCGAGTTTGGCAGGCACGAGTATGAAGGCCCCACAGATACGAACGGGGTGGCTCGATTCCGCCTCTGCATTGGCCCGGCCAGCATCAGCAACGGCACGTGGAAGGAGGGACTGGGCATGCTGATGTCCTTTGATCAGCCGATCACGATCGAGAGAGGGAAGACCCGTCGATGCACGGTGGACCTGCCCCGCAATTGCTGTCCCGTGTCAGGAAGGGTTCTCGATCCCAATGGACGTCCCCTGCAAGGGGCCCGGGTCAGCTATGGATCTGATCGCATCACGGACAACGAGGGGCGTTTCGAATTCGCCAGCAAGTACTGCGATCCGCCGAGCTCGGCGTGGGAGGGATTGGCCAGATACGAGCCGCTGGGTCTCGGTGCTGAGGCCATCCTGCGTGACCCAAACAACGCCGGCCATCCACGAGGAGACATCACACTCCAGCCTGCCAGCGCGATATTGGGCCACCTGGTAGACCCGCAGGGAAGACCTGTTCGTGCCGCCTACGTACTGCTTCGCCGCGACTACAACGGGAGGATCGCAGAGACCGTCACAGACGCCAATGGCACCTACCGATTCGTAGCCATGCCTGCATCCCTCTGCAAGGTCGGCCGCCTCGCCCTGATTGTGAGGGCACAGGGATATGGCACGAAGGAGGTCCCTTGCCCCCAATTTGCGGAGACAGACAGGGTCGTGCCCGTGGATCCCATCGTCCTTGAGCCAGCAACGCAGTCCATCTCCGGAGTGGTCGTGGACGGAAATGGCAGGCCCGTGCCTGATGCGGCATTGCGGGTCCTGGGTCCTGACGGATGCGAGGATCTGCAGCAGCCCCTTTCTCATGCCATCGCAGATGGGCAGGGCAGATTCCAGATCCAGGGCGTGTGCAATGGGACTCTGCGGCTATCTGTGGCGGGGGGCTACCTGGACGCGTGGGGCGGTGCACAGGACGTGAAGGTCGTGCTGGGAAGACAGCTCGTCTACACGGGGCAGAGGCCGTTGGTGGGCAGGGCCATGGCGAGTCTGAGGGAGGTTGGAGTGATGTGTGACCCCAATGAGTTCAAGGACAAGTCGCTGCTCGTGTGCTTCATCGACGTGGGCCAACGTCCCTCCAGGAACCTTGCGCACCAACTTGCCAAGAGGGAGGCTGACCTCAGGGAGAGGGGCATGAGGGTCTTCCTCGTCCAGGCAGAGCCCGCAGGTCCCGATGCGCTGACCCACTGGGGCCAAGGCAGCGGGGTTTCGATCCCGATCTACTGCGTGCCTGGCGACGCAGGCGCAGTGCGGAATGCCTGGAACGTCCAGTCGCTTCCCTGGCTTCTCCTGACCGATCGCAACCACGTGGTCAGAGCGGAGGGCCTTGGTCTGGATGACCTCGACGCGTTGATCAAGAGATAGTCAGGGGAGAGTGTAGCTGATGGCACAGACAGCGATGCACACGTGCGGCACATGGGGACGAATGCAGGTGGACACCCGGTGGATATGTGTGCTCACATGCCTCCTTTGCGCGCCAGGCCCCAGCCTGGCTGCTGATCCATCTACCTGGGTCATCACGGGCAGGGTCATGGACGACCAGGCCAGGCCAGTGGAGGGGGCCATGGTGGCGTGTTACAGCCATGACAAAGCGGCCGATGTGAACGAGTATGCACTGCTGGGCCAGAGGGTCAGCGGCCCAGACGGTCGCTTCCGGCTGGAGGTGGGTCAGGCTGGCAATAGGCAGCTTGTTGCGTACAAGCAGGGCCTGGCCCTTGGTTGGATGACGGTCGTAGAATCCAGGGACCTCAATCTCGTTCTTGGCAAGGCGGGCCGCCTGGCAGGCGTGGTTGTGGACGAGTCAGGCCTGCCTGTTGCGGGCGCGAAGGTACACGCCACACTCTACAACCGCGTCTTCTCAGGATGGCGAGGGGATGCAAGCGATGGCGAGCGCTGGGACACCCTGGGGCCGCGTGTGCCTGAGGACTGGTTCACCGCGAGAACCAACCGAGAAGGCCGATTCGCGTTGGACGACATCCCTGTAGACGGGACTGCGGACCTCCAGGTCCAAGCCCCGGGTCGGGCCTTGGCATGCACGTCCCGCGATGGATTCAGGAGAGGGTGTCAATTTGCATCAGGACGGGCCGATGTCCGCATCACACTGGCCCCAGAGGCCGTCATCCAAGGACAGGTGGTGGATGAGGACTCACACAGACCAATACCAGGGATCCGTCTGTCCATCAGGGCCATCGGCCTCCATGCCAGGTGTTGCCACTACGAGCCGGTTGTGTCGGACACAGAGGGCCGGTTCCAGTTCAGGGGATTGGCAGTAGGGAGATACATACTGCAACTCGCTTACGCAAGGTCTGTCATGCTGGAGTGGGTGGGCAAGGATATGGAAGTGACCCTCCAGGCAGGTCAGGCCTTGGAGGATGTCAAGGTCCCGGTCAACAAGGGCGGAATCCTGGAGGTCCTGGTCCGCGATGGAGAGGATGGGACGGTGGTCCCAGGCGCACGAGTTCGTGTCAGTCAGGGTCACGAGCATGAATGCCTGACCGATGCGAATGGCCTGTCACGCTTTCGATTGTCTGCCGGCCAGGCCAAGATCCTCCGAGACATGGGAAAGGAGGGGCTGGGGTGGAACTTCTCCGATGAAGAAGAGGTCATGATCGGTAAAGGGCAGACACGGAGATGCACCGTAGACCTGCCCCATAATGCCTGCACCGCCTCAGGACGGGTCCTTGATCCCAATGGCCAGCCTGTGGAGGGGGCATGGGTGAGACGCGACTGGATCTACACGATCAGCGACAACCAGGGGCGATTTGGATTCCCCACCACATACTTCAGCGGCGGCCCTCCAGACGGATTGGAGTTCCTGGTCAGGCATGGGCCGACCCAGAGGGCTGCCAAGGCATTCCTTCACGATCCGAACAAGGACGGCCATGTGCACGGGGAGGTCACGCTGATTCCGGCCAGCCTACTGACGGGCCGCGTGGTCGATCCCAATGGAAGAGGCCTCCCTGCCGCCTACGTGATACTCATGTGTAAGTACAATATGCGACGGATCACGCAGGTGGTCACAGATGCCAAGGGCGTCTATCAAATCCCTGCCATACCCGCATCGTTGAGCAAGAGTAATCCCCTGACCCTGGTGGCGAGGGTCAAAGGCTACGGCACAAGGGAGGTCTCCTGTCCTGCGTTTGCAGACGCCGACAGGATCGTCCAAATGGATCCCATCGTCCTTGAACCAGCCACGGAGTCTGTCTCAGGCGTGGTCGTGGACTCCAACGACAGGCCTGTGCCTGGCTCCATACTCACCGTGCTTGGATCTGAAGGTGCAGAGGACCTGGGCCAGCCCTATCGCCAGATCGCGGCGGACAGTCAGGGCCGATTCCGCCTAGAGGGTGTGTGCAAAGGACCGCTACGCCTATCGGTTTCCGCAGGCCACCTGGATGCAGTTGGCGTCGCCCAGGACCTCAAGGTCGTGTTGGGCAGGCAACTCGTCCACACAGGGCAGAAGTCGCTGTCAGGCAAGACGCTGGCGAATTTGGCGGAGGTGGGAGTGATGTGTGACCCCAATGAGTTTAGGGACAAGGCAGTGCTGGTGTGCTTCATCGACGTGGGTCAGCGGCCTTCACGGAACATGGTCCAGCAGATCTCCAAGAGGGCGTTGGCGGATAAGGGGATCGCTGTCTTCCTCGTTCAGGCCGAGCGGACCGATCCCAACGCACTGCAGCAGCAGATCAAGGCCTCCGGGACCTCGGTGCCAGTCTGCGCGATACCGGGCGATGCAGAACAGGTCCGCACGACCTGGAACGTCCAGTCGCTGCCCTGGATGATCCTCACGGACCGCGACCACGTGGTGCAGGCAGAGGGCCTCAGTCTGGAGGACCTGGATAAGCGGTTGGAGGCGGCATCGCGATAGGACACTGAGCCGCAGAGGCTGAAGGGTTCCCAAACCCATCCTACTGCGTTCAGGCAGACATGGAGGGATCTGTTTCAACAAGTCCGCGGAGCGGCTCCTTGGCGGGGGGCGAGGGATTCCCCTTGTCAGCTCGATAGGGCTATACGCGAAACTAGGGTAGTGGAAACGGCACTACTTGGCTGCGTGGAGCAGCTCCTCAATACCCCTGCGCACGAGCATGACTGCGATTGCAGCCAGGAGCAGGCTGACGACCTTGGACAGGGCCTTGGTGCCTGCCTCTCCCAGGATCGCCACGAGCTTCGAAGAGGTCTTGAGCAGTATGCCTGTGAGCAGGAGATTCAGGAGCATGGAGATCATGGTGGGGACCATGCCATACTGAGGGATGATCACCAGGCAGGTGGTGAGGACCGCGGGTCCCACGATCATCGGCGTACCGAGGGGCACCACACCCACCTCGCTGAGGGAGGCGGCCCTGCGTCTCTGGGCAGGGTTGATCAGGTCAGTGAGGGCGATGGTGAAGAGGATCACGCCGCCAGCGACCATGAAGTCGCCGATTGTGATGCCCAGGAGGTGGAACACGGCCTTGCCGACAAGGATGAATGCCACGGCAAGCCCGGAGGCAGTCACGATGGACTGAAGGATGACGCGATCCTTGTCCTTGGGGCCGAGGCCTGCAGTCAGAGACACGAACAGGGGCAGCAAACCGATGGCATCGACTGCCACAAAGAGTGGAATGAACGAGAGTGCGATGTTCTCTAGCACAGGGGACACATGGGTTTTAGGTTTTAAGTTTTAGGTTTTAGGTTCAAGGAGGGAGAGTCTGCAGTCGCTTAAAACCTAAATCCTAGAACTACTTCCTCTAGAGCTTGCCTTCCATGGCCTCGAGCCTGGCGATCCGCTCAGCGATGGGCGGATGCGTCATGAAGAGCTTGGTCACGCCGCTGCCCGTCAGGGGCGCGACGATGAACATGTTGGCCTGGGAGTCGGGCACAGGCAGCGGGATACGCCTGCTGGCTGCGTCCAGCTTGGCAAGGGCCTGGCCCAGTCCCCGACCGGTCCCTACGAGTTCTGCGCCCAACCGGTCTGCCTCGTACTCACGAGACCTGCTGATGGCCATCTGGATGAGCATGGCGGCAATCGGCGCCAGGATGAGCATCAGCAACATGACCAGCGGGTTGCCCTTGCGGTCACGGTCGTCGCCTGCGCCCCCAAAGAAGAAGGCCATCTGGGCAATCCAGGTGATCGCGCCTGCCACGATGGCGGCTACAGTACTGATAAGGATGTCGCGGTGCTTGACGTGCGCGAGCTCATGGGCGATCACGCCCTGCAGCTCGTGCTCGCTGAGCATCTGGCGAAGCCCGGCAGTCACGCAGACTGCGCTGTGATGCGGATTGCGGCCCGTTGCGAAGGCATTGGGCGCCACTGCAGGCGAGATGTAGACCCTGGGCATGGGCAGATTGGCCTTCTCAGCCAGGCGCTCGACCATGTGCCAGAGCGTCGGGTCGTCGTCTCTCTGGATCTCCGTCGCCCGCATGGTCATCAGCGCGATCTTGTCGCTGAAGAAGAAGGCGATCAGGTTCATAGCTCCGCCCAGCACCAGACCAATGATCAGGGCCTGCTGTCCGCCCAGCGCATAGGCAACTAGCATGCACAGGCCCATGAGGCCTACCATCAACGCGGTTGTCTTGAAGTTATTCCATAGGACATACATAGCAAGAACCTCACTATCTTACCATCGCCGTGACAATGCCTATTGCCTAGCTACGCATCTGCACGCTACTCTGCAACTCCCATGCCTCGTAAGAAACCCTCGTACAGTCATTCTACAGCGATATGCACCTGTCAGTTCGGCAGGTTGACCTGCCTCGCAGAGAGCATCAGTATACCACCGAGCCCCCATTGTGCAAGGCCGGCCAGATGGCCAGAGACCCACTGTCCAGCGACCGCAACTTTCCCCAGACTGCGGTTGCTTCTCATCCGTCGCGTCACTATCATATGACCTCCGTCACTCGGTTGGATATGGTGCTGATGCAGGCGGAAGTCTGCTTCGATTAGAGTTTTACCTGACGATTGGCGCCCCTGTTTGCCGATAATGTGCCAAGAAGGGGTCTGTGAATCTTGGGACCAGTATCAGGACAACTCGGGTTTCTGGCGGAATTCAATCCGCTGCTGCCTACGCAGTCGGAGCCGCTATTCCTCATACCCATCGGCACCTGGACGCTGACGATCACCAACCACATGTTCACGGTGGGTGTGGCCGCGCTGTTCCTGGCCATTGTGGTCCCCCTGGCCATGCGACACAGGCGTATGGCGCCTACGGGACTCCAGAACGTGGTGGAGGCGGTCTGTGAGTTCCTGCGGGAAGAGGTCGCCAGACCTGTCCTGCATCAGCATACGGACCACTACGTCGGCTTCGTGTGGACAGTCTTCTTCTTCATACTGACCTTGAACCTGTTCGGTATGATCCCCAGCGAGCGGATCGTCACGCTCATCACGGGCAGGCCCAACCACTGGGGCGGCCCTGCGACCGCCAACATCTTTGTCACAGGCGGCATGGCCATGGTCAGCTTCATCGTGGGCCACGCTGCGGGCATACGGAAGCAGGGGGCGATTCACTATTTCGCGCACCTGGCGCCGCCCGCACCGTGGTGGATCATGCCACTGCTCTATCCGATCGAGGTGATCGCCTTACTCATCCGACCCTTGACCCTGGCCGTACGGCTCTTTGCCAACATCATCGCAGGGCACATCCTGCTCGCGACGTTCTTTGGCCTGATCCTGGTCTTTGGGAGCGTCACCATTGGGGTCGCCACAGTGGCTGCCACAGTGGCCCTGTCTATGCTCGAACTGTTGGTGGCCTTTGTCCAGGCCTTTATCTTTGCGTTTCTCTCTGCGCTGTACATTGGATTGTCTGTTGCACCAGAACACTAGTCTTGGGAGGTCATCGAACGATGGACTTGTTGGCAGGCACGCTGTTGGCTGAAGTGGCTCAAGCAGCTTCCAGGCTATCAGGCCTGGGCGTTGCGGGAATCGTCATTGGATGCGGGCTCGTGATCATTGGCGCGGGCATCGGAATCGGCCTGATCGGTAAGAGCGCGGTGGACTCCATCGCCCGTCAGCCCGAGGCCTCGCCCCGAATCTTCATGAGCATGATCATCGCCGCGGCCCTGATCGAAGGCGTGACGTTCTTCGCGCTCTTGATCGGATTCCTGACGCTGTACTGGACGAAGTAGCCAGGGTGGATCACACCATGAAGATCCTCACAAGCATTGCCATTGTATTGGGCCAGGCAGCCTGTGCGATGGCCTCGGAGGCCGAGGGAGCAGCAGCGGACAGAGGCCTGTTCAGCGGCTCGTTCGGCGAGGCCGTTTGGACGGTCGCCGCCTTTCTTGTGCTGCTCGTGGTCTTGGGCCGGTTTGCCTGGAAGCCCTTGCTCTCGCAGCTCAAGGCCCGTGAAGAGCACATCCAGCACCAGATCGACGCGGCCAACACAGCCCGGCAGCAGGCCGAGCGGCTGTTGGAGCAGTACAAGGTCCAGGGCATGGAGATCGTGCAGAAGGCGTACGACGAGGCCCAGAGGCGCCAGGACGAGATGGTGGAGCGGACCCAGCAGGAGCTGGTGGTGCTCAAGCGGGAGGCAGAGGGCGACATCGAGCACGCCCGGCAGGCCGCCTTGGAGAGCCTCTGGCAGCAGGCAGGAGAGCTGGTCGGCCAGGTGACCGGCGAGGTCCTTGGAAGGAGCGTCCAGGCCGACGACCAGCAGCGGCTGGTTCGAGAGGCCGTAGACAAGGTCCGGCAGCATTCGGGCGGGGGTAAGGCCAGATGACCAAGGTCACGCTCCGCCTGACCGAGACCTATAGCCAGGCCCTCTTCGACCTGGCCAGCCAGGACGGCCTGATCGACGCGGTCCAGGATGATCTGCTGCCCGTATTGGTCATGCTGGACCGGGAGCCCGACTTCGACCGTGTTCTGGTCTCTCCGTATTGCTCTGCTCCCGAAAAGCTGGCCCTGATCCGCAAGGTCCTGTCCGACCGCGTCACGGATCTGACTATGGAGTTTCTGGGTGTCGTGGTCAAGCGGGGCCGGACGCGGCTGCTCCGCTCCATCGTGCGGCGGTACGGCCGATTGTGGGATCGGCACCACGGCCTGACCGACGTGGGGATTACGCTGGTCGAGCCCGCCGACGACGGCGAGGTTGCCAGGCTCGCCCAGGACGTGGCCACGGCCGTCGGCGGGCCGGTCCGCCTCAAGGTCGACGTAGACCCGACCATTCTGGGCGGTGCGATCATCCGCTACGACGGCAATCGCGTGGACAACACCCTTAAGGGACGCCTGGAACGGGCCGTCAAACAGACCCTCACTCGAGCCAAGAGCAGAAGCTATGAAATTTGACTTTACCGAGATTACCGGCATCCTCAAGCAGGAGATCAGCCAGTACAAGGGCAAGCTGGACGTGACCCGGATCGGTCGCGTGGTGGAGCTGGCAGACGGCATCGCCCGCATCTACGGCCTGGATGACGCGATGGTTGGCGAGGTCCTCGAGTTCGAGAATCAGGTCCTCGGAGAGGTCTTCAACCTGGAAGAGGACTGCGTGGGCGCCGTGATCTACGGCGACTACACCAAGGTCAAGGAGGGCTCGGACGTGGCGGCCACAGGCCGGCTCATGTCCGTGCCCGTTGGAGATCAGGTCCTCGGCAGGATCGTGAATCCCCTGTGCGAGCCGATTGACGGCGGTCCTGCCATCACCTCCACCCAGCAGCGGTTCATCGAGTCCGACGCCCCCAGCATCGCGCAGCGGCAGCCCGTCAAACAGCCCCTGCAGACGGGCCTCAAGAGCATCGATTCGATGATCCCGATCGGCCGCGGCCAGCGGGAGCTTATCATCGGCGACCGCAAGACCGGCAAGACCGCGATCGCCCTGGACACGATCATCAATCAGAAGGACAAGGACGTCGTCTGCGTCTACGTGGCCATCGGCCAGCGGGACTCGGCCATCGCCGAGGTGGTGGAGACGCTGCGACGCCACGGCGCCATGGAAAACACCATCGTCATCGCCGCGGCTGCAGCCGAGAGCGCGCCGATGCAGTACATCGCGCCCTACGCCGGCTGCGCAGTGGCCGAGTACTTCATGTATGAGAGGCACCGGGACACCCTGTGCGTCTATGACGACCTGAGCAAGCACGCCACGGCGTACCGCCAGTTGAGCCTTCTGCTCCGCAGGCCGCCGGGCCGGGAGGCCTATCCAGGCGACATCTTCTATCTCCACAGCCGGCTCTTGGAGCGGAGCGCCAAGCTCTCCGAGAAGCTGGGGGGCGGCTCGCAGACGGCCCTGCCGATCGTCGAGACCCTGGAGGGCCAGATCTCCGCCTATATCCCGACGAACGTGATCTCCATCACGGACGGCCAGATCTACCTGCAGCGGGATCTCTTCCACGCCGGCATCCGGCCTGCCATCGACGTCGGGATCAGTGTCAGCCGCGTGGGCGGCGATGCCCAGGTGGAGGCCATGAAGAAGGTCGCAGGCAAGCTCCGGCTGGACCTGGCCTCCTTCCGCGAGCTGCAGAATTTCGCCCGGATGGGCACAGACCTCGATCCTGCGTCGCAGGCCCAGCTCGACAAGGGGACCCGCATGGTGGAGCTGCTCAAGCAGCCGCAGTTCTCGCCCCAGCCGGTCGGCGAACAGGTGATCACCATCTACATCGGGTCTGCGGGCCTGCTGGACGACGTCCCGGTCGAGCAGGTCACGGCCTTTGCCGCGGGCTTCCTCGCGTGGCTCCGCAAAGAGCACGCGGACATCATCGAGCAGATCCACCAGACCAAGAAGTTCCCCGAGGACCAGGCGCAGAAGGTCGCCACGGCCTTGAAACAATACAAGGGGCAGACCCTCAAGGGCGCGAAGTAGACCATGGTCGGAATCCGACAGATCCTTCAGCGAAGACGCGCGGTCACGAACATCAGCCGCCTGACGCGGACCATGCAGATTGTGTCCACGGCCATGTTCAAGTCGTACTACCGCAAGTGGCAGCTCGATGCCGACTACTATGACGCTGTGATGCAGGCCGGGTACCTGCTGGTGACCGGCCAGACGACCCTGGGCCATCCCTTGCTGAAGGAGAACAACAGCGGCAGGACCGCGGTCCTCGCCATCGGCTCCAAGGCCGGGCTGTGCGGGGCCTACAACGCCAACGTCTGGCACCTGCTGGAGACGCACCTGCAGATGGCACAGGCTGCGGGCAAGAAACTCGAGGTCTACGCCTCTGCCAGCCGGCTGGTCCAGATCCTGAACTCCCGCGGCGTCACGCCGGTCAAGGTCTTCAGCGATCTGGACGATATGCCGACCGACCTCCAGATCCGGCAGCTCGCGGATCCCTTTATCGATCAGTACATCCAGGGTCAGCTCGACGGCTTCAGTCTGGTGTACATGGGCTTCTATTCGCCTGCGCACCAGCAGGCGCAGACCATGACCGTCATGCCGCTGACCGACCTGATCGACCACCAGATCACGCGGGCCAAGGCGATCTGGCCCTGGAAGCAGACCTTTGAAGACTTCGCCATGTCCCCCTCAGCCAAGGAGATCATCGAAAGCCTGGGCGCCATGATCCTGTACGGTGCGATCCGCTGGTGCTTCCTCGATGCGATCCTGAGTGAGCACGTGGCCCGCATGGTGGCCATGCGCACGGCGACCAAGAACGGCGAGGACATGATCCGGGACCTGACCGCCCAGTACAACCGGGAGCGGCAGACCCAGATCACGGGGGAACTACTCGATATCATCAGTGGCATGGGAGCTCTGAGATGAACATCGGCAAGCTCATTCAAGTGATGGGCAGCGTGTTTGACGCCCAGTTTCCACAGAACCAGGTCCCCGCGATCTACAATGCCGTGGAGGTGAGGGGCCAGTTCGGCAACGGCAAGACCAGCCTGTGGGGCGAGGTGCAGCAGCACATCGGCGACGGCAAGGTCCGCGTGGTTGCCCTGCAGAGCACGATGGGACTGCGTCGGGGCATGGAGGTGGTCGACACCGGATCGTCCGTGATGGTCCCCGTGGGCAAGGCGACCCTGGGCCGGGTGTTCAACCTCCTGGGTGAGCCCGTGGACGATGCAGGTCCCGTGGTTGCGGAGCAACGATGGCCCATCCACCGCCATCCGCCGAAGCTGATGGACCTATCGGCCAAGAGTGAGATGTTCGAGACCGGCATCAAGGTCATCGACATGCTCTGTCCATTTGTCCGGGGCGGCAAGATGGGGTTGTTCGGTGGCGCAGGCGTGGGCAAGACCGTCGTGATCCAGGAGCTCATCGCCCGCATCGCCACCAAGCACGGCGGCTATTCCGTGTTCGCTGGCGTGGGCGAGCGGACCCGGGAAGGCAACGACCTGTGGCTGGAGATGAAGCGGACCCGGATCGGCGCCAGCGAAGACACGGTGCTCAACCACACGTGTCTGGTCTTTGGACAGATGAACGAACCGCCGGGAGCGCGTCTTCGCGTGGGCCTCGCGGCCATGACCCAGGCCGAGTTCTTTGTCGAGAGCGGGGTCGGCGACACCCTGTTGTTCATCGACAACATCTTCAGGTTCTCGCAGGCAGGCTCCGAGGTCTCCGCCTTGTTGGGCCGTATCCCGTCTGCCGTGGGATATCAGCCTACGCTGGGGACCGAGATGGGTGAGCTGCAGGAGCGGATCGCGTCCACCCGGACGGGATCCATCACGTCTGTGCAGGCCGTCTACGTGCCTGCAGACGACCTGACCGACCCAGCGCCTGCCACCACGTTTGCCCACCTGGACGCCTTCGTGGTGCTGAGCCGTGGCATCACGCAGAAGGGCATCTATCCTGCGGTGGACCCCCTCGAAAGCACGTCGAGGATATTGGACCCCAACATCGTGGGCCAGAAACACTATGACGTGGCGCAATCCGTGCTCCAGTACCTGCAGCGGTATCACGACCTCCAGGACATCATCGCGATCCTGGGTCTGGACGAGCTGAGCCGCGAGGACCAGGTCGTGGTTGCCCGTGCAAGGCGGCTTGAGCGGTTCTTCTCGCAGCCGTTCCTGGTCACCCGCCAGTTCACGGGCCTGGAAGGCAAGTACGTCGCTGTGGCGGACACGATCGCCAGTTGCCAGCAGATCTGCGAGGGCAAGGGCGACAACCTGCCTGAAGAGGCCTTCATGTACGTAGGGACGATGGACGATGCGGCCCAGAAGGCCGCCAAGCTGATGGCGCGGTGAGAGAGATTTGTCTAATGGTTGACTGGTTGAATGGTTAAATGGGCAAGAGTAAGAGGACACGTATGCCATACCCTTTAACGATTCAACTAGTCTACTATCTAACCATTTAACCACTTGACCATTTAACGACATAGCCAGACTCATGGCCGATGACCGGACATTTCAGTGTGTGTTGATCGCCCCTTCGGGCAAGCTTCTGGATTGCCGCACGCCGTCTGCAGTGTTCCCTGCCCATGACGGCCAGGTGGGCGTGATGGCAGACCACATGCCCATGTTCTGCAAGCTGGGACTGGGGATCATGGAGGTCAAGAGGCCGTCCACTGACGCGCAGGCGGCCGGATCGTCATTCTTCCTGATCGACGGCGGCTTTGCCATGGTCGTTGAGAACCTGCTCAAGGTCGTATCCTACCAGGTCGTATCGCCCGCTGACCTCAAACCCGAGGCCCTTGATCACCTGCGCGCCGCCTTGAACAAGGATCTCCAGGCCACTGCGCCGGGACAGCCGGAGCACCTCCACCTGACCCGCAAGCTCTCCCTGCTGAACCACGCGGTCGAGCTGGCCAGCCAGGGCACTTAGCCAGAAGTAAGAAGCAAGAGGTTGCCCGATGATGAATACCATCAGACCGCTTTGTGTGACGGCCCTGTTGGCCGCGAGCACATCCGCCTTCTCAGCCGAACCGCAGACTCCAGCGACCCTGGCGATTGGGGCCAGTGCCCCGGATTTCAGCCTGCCCGGCATAGACGGCAGGGACCACCGCCTCTCCGAGTTCTCCGGCGCAAAGGTCCTGGTGGTGGTGTTCACGGCCAACCACTGTCCCACGGCCCAGGCCTACGAGGGCCGCATCGTGAAACTGGCTGCTGACACGAAGGACAAAGGCGTGGCAGTGGTTGCGATCTCCTGCAATGACCCGTGCGCGGTCCGTCTCGACGAGATGGGGTATACGGACGTGGGCGACTCCTTCGAGGACATGAAGATCCGTGCGCAGGACCGGCACTTCAACTTCCCTTACCTCTACGACGGAAAGACCCAGTCCATGTCCAGGGCCTACGGCCCGGTCAGCACGCCGCACGCCTTTGTCTTCGATTCGCAGAGGCGGCTGCAGTACACCGGCGCGATCGACAACGGCGAGGATCCCAGCAAGGCCACGAGTCACTACGTGCGGGAGGCCGTGGAGAGTCTCCTGGCCGGTAAGGTCGTGGCGGTCCAGAAGGTCAAGACCTTCGGCTGCTCCGTCAAGTGGGCGGACAAGCGCAAGGCGGTGGAGAAGTCCCTTCAGGACTGGGCCAGGGAGCCTGTCCGCATCACGCCGGCGGACGTCAACGCCGTCCGCGACCTGGTCAAGAACCCCACCCAGAAGCTGCGGCTGATCAACGTGTGGGCCACGTGGTGCGGCCCCTGCGTGACAGAGGTCCCGGAGCTGGTGGCGATCAACCGCATATACCGGAACCGGGCCTTTGAGATGGTGACGATCAGCGGAGATGCCCCCTCCAAGAAGGACGACGTCCTGGCCTTCCTCAAGGAGAGGCAGGTCTCGTGCGCGAACTTCCTGTTTACCTCCGACGACAAGGCCCTGCTCGTGGACGCAGTAGACAAGGCCTGGGAAGGCGGCATCCCCTACACCCTCATCGTCAAGCCCGGAGGCGAGGTCCTGTATCGCCACGCCGGCGCCATAGACCCGCTGGAGGTCAAGAAGGTCATCGTCGGGTATCTGGGGAGGTACTTCTTCTAGGGAGAAGCAAGAGGTAAGAAGCAAGAAGTGACCGCCCAGCGGTCATCAGTCAGGGCCCGAAGGTCCAGATCGTCCTCACTCCGGAATGTGAATAGAGTGGGCGAAGTCTTCAGCCTGGCCGACCCCGACAATTGGATAGGGCACTATCAATGCGCCGTGAGACCGCGGCGTGACAACTCCTGGTAGATCGCGATGCACGCCCGCACATCCGCCAGGGCGTCGTGGGCGCAGGCCAGCGGGCGCCGGAAGAAGTGGTAGTACGCCTCCTCAAGCTTCGGCCACTTGTACCCGCCCCGGTATCCGGGCAGGCAGAGGACGTCCGTGCAGGCAAGCATGGTGCAGAAGGTGCGAGGCCATCGCGGCCGGCGGGCGAGCCGTGCGTATTCCGAGTCAAGCAGCAACCGGTCGAACTTGACGTTGTGCGCAACAGCAAGGTCGGCCTCAGCGAGCAATTCATCAAACGAGGCGATGGCTTGGGCAATCGGTATGCCCTCCGCCCTCGCCCGCTCCACGGAGATGCCGTGTACGCGCCGCGCATCAGGGTGGATTGTCCAGCCTTCAGGCTGGATCAGGGTCGCGACAGTGCGCTCGGCCCGACCGTCCACCAGCACCGCAGCCAACTGAACGATATGTGGCTGACCCCGGCCGGGAGGCGAGTCATTGTCTGGAAGGCCCGTGGTCTCGGTGTCGAAGAAGAGAATGGCCATTGGATCAACCCCATGGTCTCACTGTACCAGTCCCAGGGGGCATCGCACGGCTCTCCGGCATGGGATTCAAGCCTCCCTGCAGTATCTGAGCTCTATCGTCTTTGGGTTGACCTTCCATGGTGAACACGCCGGAAGCGATTGCCTCTCCGGGTAACCCATGGTGTGGACTTCAAAGGCTACCCTATCTTGCCGTCCCGGTTGATGTCCATCTGGTGGATCTCTTCGAGCTTCTTGACGAGGGTCCGCAGGGTCTCCTGAGTGGCCCGGACCTGAGCCTCGAGCGATTCCACGCGGTCCTCGATTGAGTTGGACTTGCGATGCTGGCCATACATCAGGCCGCTCTGAACGATCTCCCAAAGCACTCCCATCTGTCAATCCTCCATTGCTGGGCGTTGGGCATCCGCGGGTCTCCGCGGTACGAGATGGCACAGATCATAGGCCGCTGCCACCGGCCGGTCAAGGCCGAATGGCCAGGCACCGCGGTCCTCGGAATTTCCGTTGCGTTTGGGCCTGCCGGGGAACAAGATAGACAGACAGACAGAGCCCAGAAGCCGGGTCCGAGATCCTGGGATGGCAGCGATGACGAGAGAGTCTGACGCAGTGCAGCGGGAACGTGCGTTCACGTTGATCGAGTTGCTGGTGGTCGTCTCCATCATAGCCGTCCTCATGTCACTGTTGGCGCCTAGCATGGCCAGGGCGAGAAAGCAGGCGGATCAGGTCCGCTGCCTGGCCAATCAACGCCAGTTGACCATGGCGTGGACACAGTTCGCCAACGATCGGGAGGATCGGCTGTGCAAACCCGAAGGGTTCAGATCCAGCCTGAAGCCCTATGCGCCGGGGAGCAAGCAGGCCTACTCGTGCGAGGTCTGCGGCGGGAGCCCTTCACCGTCGGACTTCGAGGTCGGGAAGGGGTATGGCCTGTCCAATGCCCTGGGCGGCGAGACCCGGGACGGAGTGGTCGCGTGTGGCAAGCTGCATCGGGTCACCTTCCCGAGCGAGCGGTTGGTCTTTGCAGACATAGAGGAACAGGCGAATCCGTGCTTCTGGCCCGTGGTCCTGGAGAAGGATCGCTGGCTTTTGCGGCCGTGGTCCTGGCCGCCGTCTTCGAGCTTACAGGGGATGACCGCCAGACATCTCGATGGCTGCAACATGAGCTTCGCGGATGGACATACGGCCTACAGGCGTTGGAAGGACCCCCGCACCTTGAGACTGATCAAGGGGCTGATGACAGACTCCGGAGAGGCCTCGTCCGACAACACGGACCTGGACATCCTCGTTACAATACTGACCCGGCCATTTCCGCCTGAGGGTTCCACCTAGCCCGGATTTCTCACGAGGCTTTGGATGTTGGAGGCAGAAGTGAGGCTGTGAACTTGAGTTGGGCCGGCTGGAAGGCCGATGCCTCTATGACGGACCGCTCAGAACCAAAGACTTGTGAGAAATGCGGGCTAGTATGGCCTTTCGTATCCCTGATCCGCTGAGATATGAGATCCGCTACCAGTTCGAGCGGCTGGGCCACGGCCTTGAATGGATCGGGATAGGCGAGCGGATCAACGCGCCTACATGGGCCGTCGTCTGCGCAGCCTGTCTGGCAGCACTCGTGCTGATCCGGCTGGCCGTGTGGATCTTCACGCCCTCGCCCGCCAGGCCGTTCAAGGAAATCCCAAAGGCCTGGTTCTATGACCTGAACTCAGGCTCGCTCTTCGTGGTTGCAGGTCACAGCGAGGGTCCTCTGGTCGCGCCTTCAGGTGCCTTGCCTGATGGCGGGCCTGCGGGCGTCAGGGCCCACGTCTACAGCTACGTACTGAATCCCAAGGAATCCGAGCTCTTCGTTGGATTTCTGGAGAGGCCGGACTCCAGTGCAGGGGCGGGCCGGCAGGGCCCGAACGCGGCTGAGGCTGAGCAATGGGGCCGCGGCAGGCTGATCAAACGGACCGGCGACAAGCAGTGGGTCTCTGCGACGAGCCCTGACGGCAGCGAGATCCTGCAGGCCCTGACCCGTCCCAACGAGCGGGGCCAGACGCCGATCTACCAAGTCCCGCGGTAAAGGGAGAGACCTTCATGATGGCACGGGCCTTCACGCTCATGGAATTGCTGGTGGTGATCGCGATCCTCGCGATCCTCGTGGCCCTGGGCCTGCCCGCCTTGGGACTGGTCAGGCAGCAGGGGGCAGAGACCGTGTGCCAATCGAACCTGCGGCAGCTCGCCATGGTGATGAAGACCTACACGAGTGACTTCAGGGACCTGTTTCCAGAACCCCGCTCCATCTATCACTCATCGAAATCCCTCTCCAAGGACGTGTGGCCGCAGTACCCCACATGCTGCCGTTGGCACGACAGTCGCATCGGGCTTCGAAGCACCTTGCTGACCCAGGAGCATCCGGAGTACCGCGGGTCACTGTGGTCGTACCTGGGAAACTTCGATATCCTCCGCTGCAAGGTCGGCGCACGGGCCAACGTGGAGAGGAGCTGCAACAACCATTGCGATCTCTGCGAGCATGACAGCCGGATCGACGTAGTCCCTCAATACACGTACACGATGAACGCCTTCCTCGCCAGGCGTGTGGGGACCCTCGGATCGGCGCTACCCGGTGTGCGAGTAGATCCCAACAGCAAGAGAGACGTGGAGGTCTACAGGGAATCGCAGGTGACGCGGAGCGCATCCGAGGTCTTTCTGTTTGCAGAGCAAAACTCCTGGGCCATCAACAGGGAAGGCAGACAGCCCCTCCACCTGACGCCCCACTGGCCGGCACCCTATGAGCTCAGCGGCAAGTACTACAGGGAGCGGCCGCCACCCCTGCGGGGCTGGCGGGGGACCCTCAGGTTGGGCGACCTGACCATCAAGATGACCTACGTGCTGGAGGGCGACTGGTTGGTGCAGAACACAGAGGGGCTGGGCGATTGCTTTGCCACCTGCCATCGCCCCAAGAGGAAGGACTTGAATACCGGCGATTCCTTCATGGTCATGCTCGACGGCCACACGCGGAAGATCACGCTGTCCGATCAGCTTCGAAGGTCCAGACACGTCCCTGGCATGGGCGAGAGCCGTCTGGGTCCAGGAGGCAACCTCCGGCTCGCCTGGCCTATCGACATCCCTCCAACAGGGGGTTGGGAGAACCAGTGAGGCCAGCGGCCAGGATGACCAGGCCACCCACTCCAATGACAGGCGGTGCAGTATATGACAGAGATCATCCAGGTGACCGAGATCACGCCCGAATTGGTGACTGCCTTCGCACGTCTGATCCCTCAATTGAATCCCTCGTGTCAGGCGCCTACGCCTGAACAGTTGAGGCAGGTCGTCTACTCTCCAGCCATCCTTCTTCTTGCGGCGCGCGACCCTGACTGCACGCCACCGATTGTCGGTGTCCTGACCTTGGTGGTCTTCCAGACCCCGACAGGGGTCCGTGGTCGGATTGAGGACCTGGTCGTGGACAGCCGGGCCAGGGGCCACGGCATAGGCGAGGCCCTGTGCAGGGCCGCCGTGGAGCGGGCCCGGATCCAGGGCGCAGCGACCCTGGATCTTACCTCCCATCCGACGCGAGAGGCGGCCAACCGCCTGTATCAGCGCCTGGGCTTCCAGAGGCGCGATACCCACCTCTATAGGTTGGCCTGGTAGGCCAGCCCGGATTTCTCACGAGGCTTTGGACGTTGGAGGCAGAAGTGAGAAATGCGGGCTAGAGTGTAAAGAGCAGGATGACCAGTCCGATGACCACGTTGAGGGGGCCTTCTGCCCACTTCCAGAACTTGGGCATCCCCTCGGCGAAGTCGATCATGCCGAGCGTGATGCCCAGGGCAACCATCACAAGCCCCAGGTATTGGAGGACGACCCTGTGGCGGCGAAGGTCAAAAGAGACCACCCAGAGCAGACCCCCCAGGACGGCATACAACGCAGAAGTGGATCGGGCGAGGTAACCCACGATAGGCTGATTGGGCAGGGGCCCCATACCCAGCCACTGATGCACGGCATTCATCCACGAAAAGGGCATGACTATCGCCACGACTGCACCAAGGGCCACTGTGCCGACGAGGCGAAGGAACAGCGCAAAGACATCTTCGTGTTTCCGCATCGATGTCACCTCTTCCAACAGGCAGTGCTGCGTCCGATCGCCGGGCGCCGATAAGGTCTGGTCCTGCCATGTCCTGCCATGGGCCAAAGCATATGGTGTGAGCCCTGCACAGTCAAGGTGCAGGCCAGGCCCCATTGTCCTGGGCCGCATCGCACTCTATAATGCCTCAGATGGATAAAGACCTCAAGAATCTCCTGCGACCGCAGATCGAAGAGCTCTTCAAGGGCCTCGGTGGAAGGCCTTACTGGGCCCAATACCTGTTTTCGTTCATCCATACCAAGGGCGCGGCCTCGATCGAGGCCGTGACGACCCTGCCCAAGGCCTTTCGGCAGCAGTTGACAGAGGCGGGTTTCTTCATCTCCTCGGTCCCCGTGGCCGAGACCCTCAGGGATCCTGACGGCACGGCGAAATTCGTGTTCTCGGTTCCAGGCGGAGCCTGCCTGGAGTCCGTGCTGCTGGAGGACCGCGGGCGATACACCCTTTGCATCTCGTCACAGTCGGGCTGCAAGATGGGATGCCGCTTCTGTGCCACCGGACAATTGGGATTCCAGGCAGACCTCACTGCCGCCCAGATCGTCGATCAGGTCTATCAGGTGATTGCGACGGGCGTGGAGATCGACAACGTGGTGTACATGGGCATGGGAGAGCCGTTCGACAACTACGACCAGGTCCTCCGCTCCGCACGCCTGCTCAATGATCCGGAAGGCCGCAACATCGGTCAGCGGCGGATCACGATCTCCACGTGCGGTTTGCCTCCCGCCATCGAGAAGCTGGCCACTGAGGGGCTCCAGGTCCGGCTGGCGATCTCTCTGCACTCGCCCACGGATGAGGTCCGCAGGGACCTGATGCCGATCGCCGGCAGGTACTCGATTGCCGAGATCCTTCAGGCGGTGGAGAACTACCAGAGGCTGACCCGCCGCAGGGTGACCATCGAGTACTGTATGCTTCAGGGCATCAATGATGGGTCCGAACAGGCCAGGGACCTGCTGAGGATCCTCAAGGGCATTGACACCAACGTCAACCTGATTGAGTTCAATCCCTTTCCAGGCAGCCCCTTTGGTGCCAGCGCCAAGCCCCGCCTCCAGCGGTTCGCCCAGATCCTCAGGGACGGAGGCCTGGAGACCTCGATCCGGTTCAAACGAGGGCGGAGCATCAAGGCCGCGTGCGGCCAGCTCGGCGCAGAGCGGCTCAGGAAGGCCGCCCCATGATCGAGCGGGCCGCCTGCCGTATCATCGACGCGAACTTCAACCGCAGCCGTGAGGCCTTGCGCGTGATCGAAGAGTACGCCCGTTTCGTGCTGGATCACGCGGGACTCGCTGCCAGGGCCAAGGCCATGCGCCACCGGCTCTCTGCGGCGATCGGCGGGCTGGATGGAGCCCAGCTCCTGGCGAGCAGGGACAGCGCCTCCGACGTGGGCGCGGGCATGACCGTGGAAGGCCAGTTGCGGCGGACGGACCTGCAAGACTGCCTGACTGCAGCCTGCAAGCGTCTGCCCGAGGCCCTTCGCGTCCTGACTGAGGTCGTGCAGGGCCATGATGCTGCCCTCAGCCAGGTTTTCGAGAACCTCCGCTACGAGGCGTATTCCCTTGAGAAGGAGATGGCCCAGGCTGCGGGTCCGGGGCGGCTGTTTCGGCAGGTCGCCCTCTACGTCATCATCAGCACGGACCTGCCTGCAGAGGCCCTGACCCTGACTTCCCGCTGCATCGCCGGCGGCGCAGACTGCCTCCAGTTGCGGTGCAAGCAGATGGCGGATCGATCCCGCTGGGTCCTGGGCCAGGAGTTTGTCCGGATGTGCAAGGATGCCGGCGTGGTCAGTATCATCAATGACCGCGTGGATCTGGCCACGGCCTGTGACGCAGACGGGGTCCATCTGGGCCTGGACGATCTGCCTGTGGCGCTCGCCTGCAGACTCCAGCACAAGCCGCTGATCATCGGCGCTACCACGCACAATCCGGCGGAGCTCACCGCGGCCTGCCAGGAGCATCCGACCTACGTGGCCGTGGGACCCGCCTTTGCCACGACCACCAAGTGCGATCTGGCTCCTGCAGGCTTGGAGTATATCCGGCCGGCCCTTTCGCAACTGTCTGCCACCGGCATCGGTCACGTGGCGATCGGTGGCCTCCATCGAGACAACATGGATCAGGTCCTGGCCTGCGGCGCCCGGACCCTTGCCTTCGGTTCTGCGGTCGTAGACTCTCGCGACCCGGTAGCGACCTGCAAAACCCTCAAAGAGAGAATCCTATGGTACAGATCATCGCAGCGATCCTGATGGTGGTGGGTTCCTCGTGCGCCCTGCTGGCCGATCAGGCGCCCTTCCAGGAGGCGAGCAAGACCGGCCAGATCCGGTCCAGCCAGTTGAGTGAGGTCTCGGGTCTGGTGGCGGGCCGCAGGAATCCCGGCGTGCTCTGGGTGCATAACGACTCCGGCGACGGGCCGCGCCTGTATGCGGTCAACACCCGGGGAGAACTGCTGGCCACTGCGACGGTCACAGGCGCCCAGGCCAGGGATTGGGAGGACATCGCCGCAGGACCGGGGCCCCAACCGGGCATTTCCTATCTCTATGTCGGAGACATCGGGGACAATGGGGGCCAATACCCCTCGATCACGATCTGCCGCGTCAAGGAGCCCCAGGTCGATCCCAATGGCCGGCAGCAGGAGGTCAGGACCGAGCCTAGCGAGGCCATCTCCCTGATCTATCCAGACGGCGCCCGTGATGCGGAGACGCTGCTGGTGGATCCGGCTACCCGGGATCTGTACGTGATCTCCAAGCGGGAGCTGTTCTCTCGCGTGTATCGGGCAGCCTACCCGCAGTCGACCTCGCAGACGACCAGGCTGGAACTGGTGTGCCTGCTGCCCTGGGGCTTCGCTACCGGAGGTGACGTGTCGGCGGATGGGACGCGCGTCGTCGTCCGGTCCATGGGCTGGGCCTCCCTGTGGAACCGCGATCCGGGTCAGCCACTGTGGAGGGCCTTCAAGGGCAAGGCCTGGACACTGCCCCTGGCTGCAGAGCCGCAGGGCGAGGCCATTGCGTTTGACGCGGCCGGCAAGGGGTACTACACGGTCAGCGAAGGCAAGGACCCCGTGATCTACTACTTCGCGGCCGGCCAACCTCAGTAGTCCGCTTCAGAACCCCATGGCGGGCTAGGAAGTGCCGGTGATGGCGTTGAGCGAGCTCAACTGCTGTTGCCACTCGTTCAAGGTCTTCTCCAGGCGTGCGAACTTCTGCTGCAGGGCGGTCTGGACCTTGACCAGCCGGTTCTTCTCGTCGGTGATCCTGCGGGTGAGGTTCGTGATCTGGCTCTCGATGTTGTTTTTGGCGACGTCCAGACGGCCACCGCTCTTGATGACGTCCTCGAGCGTCGCATCCAGGGTACCGGCCATGCCCTTCTTGACCCGCACGTCGGCCGTGAAGGTCCCTGTACCGGTGAGATCCACCTTGAGGTAGAGGCCGTTCTCCGGATAGACCGGACTGAGGTTGGAGCCGAAGTCATCGTTTCCCACGACGAACTCGCCATCAATCTCCATGTCCCGCCAGGCCGAGTCGCCGGAGTTGCGGATCTGTGCGGAGGTGATGACGTTTGCGCCGTCCTGTTCGGCCACGGTCACCTGGACCTCGTATTCGCCGGCCGTCGTGTACTTGCTGCTGGCGGTGTAGAACTCAATCGTGGTGCTGTTGGTGTTGCCTCTGCCTGCAGCGCCCAGCAGGTTGATCACGTCCACGTAGTTGTCCTTGATGGCGTCATTGAAGGTGGTTGCGTCCAGTTGGAGGTTGCCGGACCCGTCGAAGGTCAGGCCGATGTCCTTGGCCTGCGTATAGGGGTCGTCTGAAGAGAAGCCGGGTATGACGCCGATGAAGGGCTCCTTCATCTGGCTCTTGATCAGGGATACAGCTAGGTCATTGCTCAGGTCGCCCATCTTCTTTGTGCTCGTGTTGTACTCGGTCTTCTCCTTGAGGTAAGTCAGCAGGGTATTGTAGGCGTTGACCAGGTTGTCGACCTTGCCCTTGACCGCCTGGGCGTCCCGGCTGACCGTCACGTTGATGGGGATCGCATCGCCGCTGTCATCCGTGTCGTTGACGTCCTGGAGGATCAGGGTGATCCCTGTGACCGCATCGGTGATGATGTTGGAGTTGCGGTTGATCCATTCCTCATTGTTGCCCCGGGTGGTCTCGCTGAGGGTCGCCGAGGTCGGTCCGGTCAGGCCGGTCGCATTGACGGAGATCATGCCCACGTCACCCGCAGAGCTGGCGAACGTGAAGGTCATGGGGCCTCCTGCGTTGACCGTGGCGCCCGCCACCGTGACGCCACCCGCTGCAGTGACGGCTGACAGGGTGTTGAGGGCCGTCTGGATGTCGCTGACTGAGGCATTGTAGGCCAGCGCCCGTGGTCTGGCCGCCGAAGCTCAGCGTGAAGGTCCCGGCCGTGGCCGCCGCATCCACGGCCAGGGTCTGGACCTCGGCCACCTTGGTGGGTATGTAGCCGTCGATTCTGATCTGGGCGTTCTGGGCGTCCTGCGTCTGGATGAACGAGGAAGGCGCCAATGAGGCGACCGAGGCCGCGGTGGCGCCGCCTTCTGCGGACATGGCCATGGTGGGTAGCCCGAGGGTCGCCGGACTCCCGTTGGCGTTGTAGGTCAGGCCGATCTCCAGGCCGCTGGCGCCCGAGGTGTGGTCCGTGACGACGATTTGGCCATTGACCAGGGTCGCGCTCGCCGCGCCGTCATAAAAATAGTTGATCTCCTCGATGAGCTGATCCAGGGTCGTGTCATCGGCGATCGTCAGGGTGCGGCCGGGCAGGATCGTGTTTCCTGAGTGATCCTTGCCGCTGATGGTGATGGTCTCCGTGCCCGTGTGGGGGCCGCTCCACTGGTCGAGCTCCGTGATCTTCGTGTCGTCGGTCGCATTGTCGGTGTCTTCCGTGAAGGTGGCATTGGCCTGGCCCGCGTCCGGCTTCCAGACCTCTGTGGAGGTCGTGTTGATGGAGATCTGGTAGTCCTCTCCCGTCTCCCTGCCACTGAGCATCAGGTGGTACTTGCCGCCCTGGTTCAACAGGCTGGCCGTGACACCCGGGTTCTTCTCATCGTTGTTGATCAGGCCCACCAGATCCTTCAGGGTGGTGGTGGCCGTCGTGGTGATGGCCCGCTCCTGGTAGTTGTAGGAGTAGATGAAGGTGCCTGCGCCGACATAGTCGGTGTCATGGTCGAAGGTAGAGATGTCCTGGGTCCACGTCTCCGAGGTGGCCAACTGGTTGACCACGACCGAGTGCGACCCCGGATTGGCCTCATTCGTGGCGGCAATGCCGAGGCGGTTCGAGTCGCTGGTGCTGCACCGGAAGGTCTCCAGATCCTCAGAATCGGCCAGGGCCGCGGCGGCCTTCTCGAACGTCGAGACCTTGGTCTTGAGCTCGTCGTAGAGAGTGCTCTTGCTCTCGAGGTTCTGCTCTTTGAGCTGCCAATTGGCCATGCGCCGGCTGTTGATGGCCATCAACTGCTCGATGATCTTGCTGGTGTCGATGCCTGTGGCCAGGCCCGGAAAATTCAGTGTACCCATGTCTTCGTCCTATGACTGCACCACAATATCCGTCTGTCTGAGAGTTCCACCTTTACTTATCGGCGGCCCTGACCTGCAGGATGAGAGATCGCACGGGATGGGGAACCTGCCCGGAGTCTGTGACAGGCCCTTGGAACCGCAGGGGGAGGTCACCCCCGTGTGACAGTCCTGGCAGTGACTTCCTTATCCGACGCCCGCCTGGGCGCGGTAGGCGTCGAGCGTACGCTCGCTGGTGCGGAGCCGCCGGAGCTGCTGCGAGACGTCCTGCTTCTGGGCCTCTGCGGTGAGGATCAGACGTTCGTAGCTCTGCAGCAGACGCTGCCGCTGTTCGGCGGATACCGGCGGGACGCGAGGGCCGCCAGCGGTGATCTGCTTCACGAGGGCGCTGCTTCTCTCTACCGCAGACTCGAGATCCTTCCACTTGTCTTTTCGCAGGCATTGACCTTGGACCGCCAGGGCCTGCTCGAGTTCGTCCCAAAGATCGATCGGGGTTTCGCTGTTCATACGCAAGGGGCTGCGGCGGGCGCAGCGACGTCACTGGGTGCAAGGGCCGTCCTGGCGTCGGCCAGGGATTGCTGGACCAGACTGTGCTCGATCTCCTCCAGCAGATTGGCGGCGTCTCTATTCTCAGGGTCCACGGCCACCAGGTCGAGCAGCACCTGGCGTGACTCTTCCAGGTGTCCATCCTTCATGTACAGGGCGGCCAGGCAGAACATGACCGAGGCGTCCGAGGGGTGGCTGTTCAGGTACACCTGCAGGTAATGGATGACCTTTCCGAAGGACCCCATCTGGCACGACGTCTGAAAGAGGCCCAACAAGGCCGTGAGGTCGTCGGTGTCCAATTCAAGGCTTCTCAGGTAGAGATCGAAGGCCGTCTTGAAGTGACCGCGCTGCTGTTCCACCAGGGCCAGTCCTGCGTAGGCCTTGGAGCAGCGAGGGTCCAGCCGGCAGGCCACGCGAAAGGCGATCTCGGCGTCGTCCATCCGGCTGTTGAGCAGGGCCACGACACCCAGCCCCACGTAGGGACGCGGCTCGTCGGGCGCCAGGCTGGCCGCCCTCTCGTAGTGCCGCTGGGCCTGGGCGTAGTTGCCGATCGTGGCGTGACAATCCCCCAGTTGCTGAACCTGGTGGAACTGGCTGAGCGAGGCGCCCTGTTCCGTCGTGTCGTGACCTTCACGGTGCATACCACACTGTCCTTCCCTGGAAGGGTCTGTGTCTGAACTCAACGGCGTGACTGGCCCTGCCCCGCGGCCATCTTGCTGTGGAGGACCTCGATCATGGGCTTGAGGATCTCTTGCCTGGAGTCGAGCCGGAACGACCACTCCAGCATCTCGGCGGCAGCGGCCAGGTTGCCCTGGCTCAGGAAGATGTTGGCTGCCCGGTTGAGCACGTCCATGCTGAGGATCCCGGCCTTCTCCATCAGACTGAAGAGGGGCCTGGCCTTGTCCACCTGGGCCTCGGCCAGAAGGGCCTCGACCAGGTTCCAGGTCATCTCGGGATGCCCGGGCGACAGTTGCCTGGCCCGTTCGAGGTACTCCACCGCCATGTCCGACCGGTCGAGGCAGTGCAGCAGCACGGCCGCATCGTTCAGGGCCTCCGCATCTTCGGGCGACTCATCCAGATGCTGCTCGATCACGTCCAGGGCGTCCTGATACTTGCCGGCCTCTGCCAGCTCGACCGCCTTACCATGTCGGCCTGCGGGTAGGACTATGGGCATTGCTGCATCTCCTTTACCAAGTTCGGCCACCACGGCCTCTGCGTCCTTCTGCAAATCACATGCCGACGCCCGGGGAGTCCCTTTTGGGGTCCCGTCTGAGCCGGCCACGATCGGGACTGGACAGATTTCAGACACCGTGTCCGGCGTCCCCAGCCGCGCTATCGTCCTGTTTCACCCGCGCACTTACTTCAAATAGTCCAGAAGCGAGACCGACAGCAGCTTGGCGGCGACATTCAGGGACATCTCGTAGAGGGTCTCGCGGCGCGACAGATCCACGGCGACCTGGGCGATGTCCGCCTGCTCCAGCAGGGTGGATTCGTCCTGGGTGTTGGCCTGGATGCTCTGAAGGCTCTCCCTCAGGCTTTCCAGGAAGGCGGTCCGGGAGCCTACCGAGATCTCGCTCTGGACCACCAGCTCATTGGTCTCTGTGACCCAGGCGATCGTCTTGGGCAGCACGTCCGTGAGCTGGGTCTCGGACAGGGAGTGGGTGTTCTTGAGCAGGTCTCGGATCGTGATCAGGGTCTGGAAGATATCAAAGGTGCCCTTCACAGTGACCAGGTCCGTGCCCGTGGAGGTGATGCCGGTGGCATCGACGTAGAGGACCTGGCCCTGGCTGTTGGTCACCGCCACGTTGGACAGGTCTGAGACACCGCCGAGGTCCACCTCGGTGGCGCCTCCGTCGATCGAGAGCACGTAATGGCCGTCGCCGTCCTGGGTCACCGTCAGCCACGTGGCCCCCGTGACGCTGGCGGTCCCGGAACCCACGGCTGCGCCCGTGTCTTCCAGGATGAACTCGGGCGCCTGGCGGTCATTCGAGGCCAGGACGTCGGACCCCACGAGGAAGACCGACGTCTCGACGCCTGGGCCCGTCTCAATCTGGCGTTGCTGTTCGCTTCCCTGGTAGGTCACGGAGGTGATCCGGCCGTTGCTGTCGCGTTCCACCGCGTAGGGCGGGGTGCTCGTCTTGGCCCCTCCAAACAGATACTGGTTGATGTGTTTCGTGTTGGCCAGCAGGACCAACTGCTCCAGGTGGTCGTTGATGCTGTCCGCGATCATCTTGCGGTTGGATTCGCCATAGATGCCGCCCGAGATCTGCGTCATCAGTTTCTCACACTCCTGCAACTCGGTGCTCATGGATTCGAGGGCCGTGGTGGTGACCTCACAACTGTCCCCGATCTCGGAGACGTTGTCGATGTAGGTCTGCAGGGACTGGTCCTGGCTGCGAAGCCCAAGAAGGCGGTAGGCGCTGGACGGCTCGTCCGAGACGCGGTTGATGCGCGAGCCGGTTGAGGCCTGTTCCTGGAGCCTGGACATGGCCTCGCTATGAAGGGCCAGCGAGTAACTGATCTGATCATAGACACTGCTCAGAGATCCGCCCATACTGTCGTTCCTCACTGCCGGAGCCGTACCCAGGGGTCTTCCTTCCCGGGGTTCGGACTAGTCCAGCAGGCTCATCAAGGTATCGGTTGTCGTCTGGACTGAATTGATGAACTTGGCCATGGCCTGGTACATCTGCTCGTACATCAGGATCGAGGCCGCCTCGTCGTTGACGTCCACTCCGCTCGCTGCGCTCTGCCGCGACTGGAGGTCCTGCAACATCGCCTCGGTGTTGTCCTGGCGCATCTTCTTGGTGGAGATGTCCTGCCCCAGCGTGGTGACCAGGCGATTGTAGTAGTCACCGATGGTGCGGCCGGACAGGTCCTCGAGGGCCTCGTCCCGGAGGCCGGACAGGCGCTTGGCGTTGACATTGTCTGCATGGTCCGCACCGAGCGACGTGGCCAACCGCCCCGGCTCATCGTCGAACACTGACAGCACGGCCATGCTCTGCGCGCTGGTACCGCTGAAGAAGGCATTCACGCCCACGGCAGCCAAGAAGTCGCTAGTGTCCGTGTCGGCAAACGCCTTGACTGTGAAGGTGTCGCCGTCGGTCAGAGACCCCGGGCTGAGGGAGATCGTCAGTCCATTGCCTGCGTCCAGCGTCGTGCCTGACACGTACCCGCTGCCCACCTCGAGCTCGGTAACGGGGTCGCCGTCCTGATTGGTCACGACGATGCTCCAGACGCCGTTGCCCACTGAACCGCTACCCGACGTGGCCTGCACCGTGAAGGTCAGGGTGTCATTGGCACTGCCGGTGTAAATGCCCGAGACCGTGATCGAAGGGGCCTCCGCAGGCGTGGCGAAGGTCGTCGAATCCGGCTCTGGAAGCGAGGCGGGCAGGAAATCGAACTCGTAGCCTGCCTCGGCCCCGATGTGAAGTCTGTTCGACAGCACACTGGCGGTGAGGCCTGTGGCGCTGTTGATCGTGGCCGCGATCGTCTGGAGGGTGTCGGTCGAGGCATCGACGGCCACCGTGACCCGGCTGACCGCGCCAGTGGCCGTGTTGGTCACGCGGATATAGAGGTTGCCATCGGTGATGCCCAGGCCCAGGTCTTCCAGGTGCGCGTCGCTGTCCACGGTCCAGCCCGTCAGGTCTGAGAATGATCCTTCGGATCCTATACCCTGGATGTGGTAGCTGTTGAACTGCCGTATGATGGATGCGGCCAGGGTGTCGAATTGGTCCTGGATGTAGGGCAGGAGGTCGTTTCGTACAGACAGCAGCCCACCCAGGGTTCCCCCTTCGGCGGTTCGGTAGAGGGATGCGCCACGGCGCCGACGCCCACGGCGTCCTCACCGATGGAGCCGGTTTCCAGCCCAGTGACTTCCGTGCCCATGACCAGGGGGATGCCGCAGGCGGTCACATCCACCATGCCGTGGTCCTGCTGGCGGGTCTGGATGGCGACGAGCTTGGAGAGCTCCGTGATCTGCTGGTCCCGTTGGTCGCGGAGGTTGTTGGAGGTGGACCCGCCGATCTCGCTTTTCTGGATCTTGTCGTTGAGCGTGGCGATCGCAGTTGCCAGTTCGTTGATCCGCGTGACCGTCTCATCCACCAGAGTGATGATCCGATCGGCCATGTCCTCAAGCGAGGTCCCGATGGTCTGGAACTGACTGGCCATGGATTGCGCGGAGGTGATGAGCTGACGCTGGTACGTGGATTCCGACGGATGGGCGGCCAGGTCCTGGCAGGCATTGAAGAACGCGTTGATGGCCTGACTGAGGCTGCCGTTCCCGGACAGCTCGCCGAAGGTGCTTTGGATCGTGGTCAGGGTGGTCAGCTCTTCGGTGATCTGTCCCGACGTGCCGTTCTGATTGATGATCTCCCTCTCCACGAAGGCATCGATGGACCGGCTGATGCCCATGACGTCCACGCCTCCTCCCCAGGAGAGTCGGCCGTCAAAGGTAGGGGTGGCTGGCGCCAACTCCACGCGCTGGCGGTGATAGCCCGCGGTGGCCGCATTGGCGATGTTGTTGCCAATGGTATCCAGGGCCTTCCGTGCGGCATTGATGCCGCTCAGGCCGATCTCAAAGCTTTGCATGGCGGGATTCCTGCATAGGGATCGTGGAGTCAGAACTGTACATTCATCAGGTGGCTGGTCACGGACGGCCTGGCCGATCCCGTGGCCCCGTACACGACAGACTCGGTCTCGGCTGGCTGGAAGACCGCCCGGAACAGGGCGCGATTGAAACGGACGCAGTCCCCCAGCAGGCAACTGGTATTGCGATACTCACGGTCCAGCCGGTCTGCGAGATCCCGCAGCGCGGTCCTTTGATGCGACACGGTCTGGCTCAGACCCGGGGGAAGGGCTGCGGCGAGCCTCGACAGCGTCAGCTCTGCTACCGGCCAATCCAGCAGGGCCGCCAGTTGCCGCCTGAGCCGCTGACGCCGGGACTCCACCTGGGCGTACGCGTCGGCCTGTTCGCGAAGCTGCTGCAGCAAGCGCTGAAGACCGGCTTCATCATGCTTGATCACCAGACTGCGCAGCCGGTCGAGCAGGAGCAGACTCTCCTGGATGTGCCTGGCGTCCGCCTCCAGAACGGCCACCAACTCTTCCGTCTTCCGCAGAATCTCCTTGCTTCTGAGTTCCGAGTTCTGAATCCTGAGTTCTGTCCTGCTCATAGCGAGTCATCCGTAGAAGGGCCTATCCCCGCAATGGGGTCGTTCTGGTTCATGACTTCGACGATCTGTTTCCACAGACCCATGCCGCCGCTGCTGCCGATGTGCTGGGACAGGTGCATCCAGAAGATTCCCTGGACCTGTCCTGAGGCTGCATCCTCTTCCTCATCGTCCCACTGACCTATCGTATTCTTCATCTCTTCCACCATCCGGGTTGTCAGGATGGACTCGAAGTCCTTGGCCAGTTGGACTCGCCGCGTCTGTTCGGCGGCCGCCGGGCCGGTCGTCTGCACACCCTGGGACCGAGCCGCAGCTTGCGACGACGCAGTCGGCTGCAGCGGAGCGGAAAAGGGGTCGGTGAGCGGGCTGACGGCATCCATGTCCGAGGTCCTTACATAATAGTCAGCTTGGCCTGAAGCGCGCCGGCTTCCTTGAGGGCGTTGAAGATGGCGATCAGGTCCCGAGGGGTGGCACCTGTGGCGTTGATGTACTTGGCGATCTCGGAGACCGTGACTTCCTTGGGCAGCACCATGATCCGGGCCGGCGGCTCGTTGACCTCCAGAAGGCTTTCGGGGATGACCTGGGTGGTGCCCGCATCGGAGAAGGGCGCGAGCGGCTGGGAGACCGAGGCGGTCTCCGTGACCTTGACCACCAGGTTTCCATGGGCAACAGCCACCCTGGAGATGCTGACGTTCTCACCGACCACGATCGTGCCGGTCCGCTCGTTGATCACGACTATGGCCGGCGTGTCGACCTTGACGTCCAGGGCCGTGATCGCGTCGACGAACTGGACGACCTGGGTATCGGGAATCGCGTCCGGCACGCGGATGCGAATCGTCGCGGAGTCCAGGACCGTCGCGGCGTCGCTGTACAGGCCGTTGACCAGCGTGCCGATCCTCGCCGCAGTGCTGAAATCGTTGTTTCGCAGGTTCAGCGAGACAAACCGCAGGCCGCCCACGACCTGGAACAGGTCCGCGATCTCCTCCCGTTCGACCGTCGCCCCGCCAGGGATGCGCCCGACAGTGGCGTGGTTGCTGGAGGCATTGGCCTGATTGCCCGAGACGGACCAGCCGCCCAGTGCCAGGCCACCCTGGGCCACTGCGTAGACCTGTCCGTCTGCACCCCTGAGCGGCGTCAGCATCAGGATGCCGCCCTGCAGGCTCTTGGCATCACCGATGGCCGAGACGTTGACGTCGAGCTTGCTGCCTTCGCGGGCGAAGGGGCCCAACTCCGTGGTCACCATGACCACGGCGGTATTGCTCCCATTGAGCTGACTGGGATTGAGGACCAGGCCCGACTCGCGGAGGATATTGGTGAGGATCTGCTTGCTCAGGGCCGAGGAGTCGCCCGTGCCCGCCAATCCGACAACCAGGCCGGTGCCACTGATGGGGTTGCCTCGCACACCCTGGATGTCGACGACGTCCTTGATCCGCTCGCCATAGGTGGCGCCAGCCAGCATCAGGACGATGCCCGCGTGCAGCAGGCGGCGGGCTAGCCTATTCGCTCTGTATGTCATAGGTCCATCTCTTACTTCTTACCTCTTGCCTTTTACTTCTCTTATCCTAGAAGGGCCACACCGCGTTGAGGATCTGGCCAAACCAGCCCGGCTTCTGATAGGAGGCTGAGATGCCCTTGGTCCGCGTGGCGAGCTTGAAGTTGGCCACCTGTTCGCTCTTGACGGTGTTGTCGAACTGGATATCGCTGGGCCGCACTATTCCGCTGGCCTCGATGCTCTGGATGTCGCCTGCGATGTCGCGGTCCCGGGAACCCAGCACAACGAGGTTCCGGTTGGGCAGGATGTCGACGACCACGACCGTGACGCTGTCCAAGAACTTCCGCTCGTCCTTGAAGTCCGCCTTGCTCTGGAGGCTGTTGGCCGATGTGGCATCCATGGTAAAGCCGGGGATGCCTTTGATCCCTTTGGCCGAGCCCGGCAGCGTGAGGCCGAGGTTGCCGTCGAAGTCCGAGCTCTGGGCGGTCTGTTTCTGCAGGTCCCGCTTGGCCTTGTTGTTGATGGTGCTGCCCTCCGAGATCTTGATCGTCAGCACGTCGCCGATCTGCCGGGCCACGTCGTCCGTATAGGGAGAACGACTGTCCTTGTTCCGCTTGGCCCAGATCGAGCCGCCCCAGGCGGTCTCCGCAGCCGCGCCAGCCACCGTGAAGACGAGCATCGAGACGATCCATTTCCTGTCCATAAGAATCCCCTTCTGAGTTCTGTGTTCTTTGCCTACATCGCCGGCTCCACGCTCCCATCCAATCTGACCTTGCACAGGATGATGCGATTGGAGTCGATGTTTCGAACCTTGACGATCTCGCCGACGCGGCCGTCGGACAGGGTCTTGCCTGACGTGGTGATCTGGATGCCCGGCCTTTCCACGCGGATGACCACCAGGTCGTTGCGCTTGACCGCCATAGTCGGGGGCGGGTCGCCGAGGCTGTCTTCGCGGATCTCTGTGGCACTGGCTGCAGCCCGTCTGAGCACCCGGCCATAGGGCGGTTGCCAGCCGGCTGAAGGGGGCTGGTCAACCAGGGCCTCTTCGACGCGGATGTTCTCTGGAGAGATCGGCGTTCCCTTGGCAAGGTCCGTTGTGGCAATGACTTTGTGGCCCTTGTAGTGGATGCGGACCACGACGTCCTGGCCGGCAACCTCGGCGCCTGCCGAACAAACGGCCACGTGGACCTTCACACTGCCTGAAGACAGGACCGTCTGGGCAAGGCGAGGAACCAACTGGAGAGAGGGCTGGTTGCCATCCAGCACCAGATCCTTGGGCGTGGAGACGACATCAGCCCGTGCTATGCCGTTCACTTTCTGCGACTGCTCAACGAACTGACGGGCTGTCTGGGCCAGGTCTATCCCGGAAATGGTGTGGCCGGCCCTGGCCACTGTGACCCGATCTGCACCCGTAAAGGTGACCTGCGAGGCGGGGATGCCGCTGCAGGCCAGCCGGCTGAGGACTGTGGGCCGATCGATGGCCACCTTCTGGCCCGGCAGGACCAACTGGCCGAGGCCGACCCGTTTGGCTGCCTCTACTGTGGCGGGCTCGCCGCGGACTACGGCCACAGTGCCCAGCTTGAGGGAGCTGTCGCTGACCGCGATCTCCCTCGGCAGGTAGATCTGGACCTGTGCCTGGGCGAGCGCAGAGCCCGCTAGCCAACCGACCGAGATGATCTTGCAGAGACGAGGGTGTCTCATGGAGTCATTCCTTATCTGGCGATCTCATTGGCGGTCCGAAGCATGTCGTCTCCCGCCTTGATCGCTCGGGAGTTGATCTCATAGGCCCGCTGCGCAGTGATCAGGCTGACCAGCTCAGTGACCATCTGCACGTTCGATTTCTCCAGGAAGCCCGACTGGAGACTTCCAAATCCAGACTCACCCGCAGTTCCCGTCAGGGCGCGCCGCTGGCCTGCGTCTCGGCCATGAGGTTGTTGCCCTCGCCGGAGAGGCCCTCTGGGTTGGGGAACTTGACCAACTGGAGGGTGCCCACCACGGACATGGTTCCATCTGCGGCCACGGAGTTGACCGATCCATCTGCGCCGATCTCCACATCGCGGGCGTCTGTGGGCAAGGTGATGGCCGGCTGCAGCGGATATCCGGCTGCAGTGACCAACTGCCCGCTGGCATTGGAGTGAAGGGAGCCGTCCCGGGTGTAGCGGATATCCCCGTTCGGCATCGTGACCTGGAAGAACCCGTCGCCCTGGATGGCCACGTCCAGCTTGCGGCCGGTATTCTCAAGTTCGCCCGCAGACTGAACCCTGGGCGTGGCAGCCACGCGGACGCCATTGCCTACCTCGAGCCCTCCGGGCGAGGTAAAGCCTGCGGAGACCTCCATTCCAGACTGGATCATCTTCGTGTAGAGCAGGTCCTTGAAGTCAACCTGACTCCGCTTGAAGCCCGTCGTGTTGACATTCGCCAGGTTGTTGGCGATGACGTCCACCTGCGTCTGTTGGGCAGCCATGCCTGTGGCAGCGGTCGAGAAGGCTCTTAGCATAGAAACCTCACATTCAAGTGTTCAGCTTCAAGTTTCATGTCTTGTGTTTTAGGTTTTAAGTTCTAGGTTTTAGGTGTACTTAGATCTTAAAACCTAAAACCTAAGACTTCCTTCACCTATCCCATCGCGACGTCCATCAGGCTCTTGGATGCCTCGCGATTGGCAGTCAAGACCCTCACGTTGGCCTCATACATCCTGGATACCGTGATCATGGCCACCAGCTCCTCGACCATCTGGACATTCGAGGACTCCTGGAAGCCTTGTCTGACGGTTGCCTTCTGCGCAGGCGCAGGATTCGCATCGGCAGACGCCTGAAAACAACTGGCGCCTACCGGCTGCAGTTTGCCTTGCTGGTCACCAAAGTCCACGATCCGAAGCCTGCCAATCAGGACCCCGGCAGCAGAGACCTGGCCGTCGCCGCCGACTGCCAGCCGGGACAGATCGGTCCCAGCCGGCACGACGATCGGGCCGCTCTCGCCGGACACCATCCGGCCCTGGGAATCGACCAGTTGGCCGGTGGCGCTGACCAGGAAGGCGCCGCTCCGCGTGTAGCGTGGACCGTCCGGCGTCTCGATGACAAAGAAGCCCGAGCCCGACAGGGCCAGGTCTAGCGACCTGCCAGTCTGGATGAGGTTGCCCTGTGAGAAGTCCACGGTCTGCTTCATGGCCACCTGGGCCTGCAGCACCGTGTCGGACCCCGTCATCTGGGACCGCAGTGCAGAGAGGAAGTCGCTCCGCTGTCGTTTGTATCCGGTCGTGCTGACGTTGGCCAGGTTGTTGGCGATCTGCTCGAACTGACGAGTCAGCACATCGACGTTGGACTTGACGGCGCCACTGATCTCGGCCATGTCATCGTTCCTTGGCCACTGTGGCCTCGACCAAGCCATCCGTCTCGGCAGCCTCATCGCTGCCGGAGGATTCAGCCATTTCCTGGCCGCCACTGGCGCGGGCAGCCCTGTTGGTGGCGCGGACCAGCTCATCGATGTCGCCGTCCTGCAGCCCCACGAGCTCCAGGGCAATCGAGTAGCTGTCGCCGATCGCCTCGATCCTGCGAACCACCGCAATATCCTCGATCAGTCGTGCGTCGGCTTGGGCCTGTGATTCGCCCTCAGCGGGGCCGTCGAGCCGGAACACGATCAGTATCCTCTGGCCTACCTGGACCGGAAGGGGGGCCTCGATCTTCAGCCCAGGGCCCGCCAGCTCGGTGACCACGGCGTGGACGAACTCCACGGGCTTCCAGCCTTGATCTCGATCAGGCAGGACCGCGGTGCCGTCGGCCAGGGACCGGGCAAAGGGGAATGGGGCCACGAAGGCCAGGTTTCGGGCGGGTACGCGAACGAACCTCCGCCGGTTGATGAAGCGGACGTCATCGCTGTGCCGCAGGATCAGCTTGGTGCCCTCGAAGCTCACCACCACTGTGTCGAATTCCCAAACCGAGGCGCCGCGGTAGTAGTGCGCCCGCCACAGCTCGCCGAAGGTGATGCGGATGGGCCGTTCCAGCGTGACGGTCAATTGCCTGGCGTCGTTGCCGATGATTCGCGCCTGGAGCTCATCCGACTGGCGCCCGAGCCTCCGCGTGATTTCGAGCATCTTGCCCGTGGGGATGTCGCGGGTCGTGAGCTTGGCCTCGCCCTTGGACTTGGCCAGCCACTCTTTGGTGGAGCGGTCATGGAATCCCAGCTTCTCGCGGAGGAATGCCAGCTCGCCGAGCAGGCGATCGTGGGCCTCTGCACCCTGCTTGTCCAGGATCTCCTGGACCACCCGATTGGCGCCCCGCTCGAAATGACTGGTGGAGGAGAGGATCAGCCCTCTCTGGTAAGGGCTCAGGCCGCTCCGCCGGACAATCTCCAGGAGAAGCCGGTACTCGCGGTGGCTGAGGTTACGCCTGCGGATGTTCTCCATGAAGGCCTGGCCGGCCAGGCGCCGTTCCCGCTGAATGCGGTTGTAGGCCATCCCGACCAGGGCAACGATCAGGATCACCAGGAGCAGGATCAGCAGCATGGGCATCCAACGCTGATCATTCGGAAAGCGGTTGCTGCCCAGCCGGGTCATGGCGTTCAGCCGGTCCATGGCGTTGAGGACCTGCGGGTTCAGCCCTGGGCCGAGCCCTTCCAAGATGGATCCAAAGCCCACTGTCATAGTACTGTTATTCCTGCTGTCCTAGCGAATCAGGCTCGTCAGGGTCTGAAGGATCTGATTGGCCACGGTGATTGTCCGGGCGTTGGCCTGGTAGCCATTCTGTGCCTCGATGAGGCTCACGAATTCGGTGGCCACGTCTGCGTTGGACTTCTCCAGGGCTCCGCCGTGGATGGTCCCTGCACCGCCGGTCCGGGCCTTGGTCGCAGTGGCATCGCCCGAGTTGACGGTCGGCACGTAGTAGCCTTTGCCCACGGCCTCCATGCCTGCCGCGTTCTTGAACAAGGCCATCTGCAGGCTGGCGATGTCGCGTCGGATGCCGTTCGAGAAGGTGCCCACCACCATGCCTTCACTGTTGATGGACACGGTCGACAGCTTGCCTGCCTCATAGCCATCCTGCTCCGTGGCCACGGCGGTGGATGCGCCTGCGACCTGGGCCAGTCCGGTGAACTTGCCCACTGTGCCGAAGTCCAGGCTGATCGTCTGGGTCCCCGTGGGATTGTGGGAGAAGCTCACCTTCAACTGTGTCGTGTCGGTGGTGCCGCCGACCGCGGCGATGCCCGCGTAGGCGCCGTCATCTGCGCTGAAGGTCAGGCCCTTGACCCTTCGGTCATCGATTCCCATGTCGTTGACGTTGCCCGTGATGGAGGTCAGCACGAAGTCCCACGTGTTGTCGGTGTCCGTACGGACCAGGGCGCCGGTCAGGACGTGCTTGCGGCCCTGGGCATCATAGACCGGGATGTTGATATCCTTGACCTCGTCGCCGCCCACGGTGGTGATCTCGAAATAGCCCGGCACGGTCATGGCTGCATCCGCTCCCGTTCCCGTGTCGGTGAAGGACAGCTTGATGTCCATCAGGCTGTAGCCATCCTGGGCATCGGTCACCTGGATCTGACCATTGGACAGGGTGACGGTCACCGCCGTGGAGCCGCCCAACTGGGTTTGAATGTGGTCCATCAGGTCGTCTATGTCCGTGCTCGAGGTGACCGCCAGGCCTGATGTGTCTGCGATCGCGGTGCCATCATGCGTATACCCGGTGACCGTGATCTTGGCGCTGGCGGTGGGTGTTCCGCTGAACTGGGTCAAATCGACCAGTTTCGTGGTCGCCACTGCATCGCTGTCGTCCGCGGCAGCAGTATAGGAAATGTCGCTGGTGATGACCTGGGTCTGGGTCGTCTCAAGGGACTGATCTGCGGACAGGTTGCCGGCCATCTTGACCGTCGCGGTCGCATTGGCCTGCATCGTAGTATCATAGGGAATGTTGATGTTGCTGTCTCCCGGCGTCTGGAAGTCCGGCTCGCCGGCAGAGCCCACGCGCTGGACCCTGTAACCCGTGGTCGTGTCCACCAAGGTGGAGTTCTGATCCACGCCGAAGGTCCCTCCGCGGGTGAACACGTTCTTCTCTCCGTCGTACAGCACGAAGTACCCCTCGCCTTCGATCGCCACGTCGAGGGGATTTCCTGTATTGACGATATTGCCCTGGGTCGTGTCACGGGTGATGCTGCCCACGCCCACGCCGCTGCCCATCTGTTGGGCATTGGTGCCGCCGACCGTGCTCGTCGGGGCCGAGGCATTGACGATCGTCTGGCTCAGCAGCTCCGAGAAGTTCATTCGGCTGGCCTTGTAGGCGGTGGTATTGACGTTGGCCAGGTTGTTACCTGCCACATCGAGCATCTTCTGGTGGGCCTGAAGCCCGGTCACGCCTGCGGATAGTGCAACGCTCATCTTCCATTCTCCTTATATGGGCTGGAATCAATAGGTCTTGGTCGACGTGGATGCGTTCTGGACAGAGAGCAGAGTGTCCAGGCCGATGGTCTGGCTGCCTACCGTCAGCATCAGTTCGCCATCTGTGCCCTCGGCCACCTGACTGACGGTGCCGCTGGAAACGCCCGTGCTGGCGTTGGTCGAGTCCGTGAAGGAGACCTCCTTGCCCAGCAGGGAATTGCCGTAGGACCACTGCGTCGCCGTTAACACCTTGCTGAAGCTGGTGTTCATGTTCTCCAGTTGCTGCAGCTCGGACATGCTCGTCAGTTGGCTGGCCATCTGGTTGTTGTCCATGGGGCTCATGGGGTCCTGGTTCTGCAGTTGGGTGACCAGGAGCTTCATGTAGTCCATCTGGATGTCACTTGCTGAGCTCACTCCCGATGTCGTTGCCATAATCGTCCTGTCCATTTATGGGACACAGATCGGCCGACTGGTCCAACAGTCCAGGCCAACCAGACTCTGAAGCAACGGGTATGCCATGGGCCGACCGGCGGGTGCCGGTCCACCTCTTAGAATAAGGACAAACGCAGTCCAGACATATTATCAGACGGAGGCGCGCTGCAGGGGGCGGGGGTCTGCATCAGTCGGCGGAAAGATCCGCAGCGCCCAGAAATTTCTGCCGCCTCGAATCCAGGCGCGGCCTTGCCGACGAGCCTGGGCCGATAACCGCCTCAGCCCCGTCCACCGGCCATTTTCGGACCTCGTGACATCCAGGGGACAAGGTGACAATCTGTCCCATAAAAGATTAAAGCTTTCTTGGATGGGTTGTCGATGTCACCCGTGTCACCGAATAGGTAGCCTGCACAAGGCAGGCAAGCTATGAGCACGATCGAGGATGCATGAACTGTCTCCAACGCATACTGGTGGTCAGTAAGAAGGACCGGACGCAGGCCTTGGCCCAGCAGGTCAGCCAGCAGATCTTCGTGGCCGACGATGTGGCTGAGGCCCGCGAACTGGCGGGGCGTATCCGGCCGGAGGTGGTCATCTTCGACGACCAGGCCACGCCCGAACACGTGCGTCAGTTCACGGCCGCGACCGATAACTCGCGGTGCCCCATCCCCATTGTGGTGATACCAGGACCGTCCCACAGCCCGGAGGCCTTCAGCCAGGTGGGCGTGCACGCGTGTCTGGACGGTGACGTGGACGTGGAGCGTCTCCGCCAGGCGGTCCTGAGGCTCGTCCGCGAAGACATGGCCTGCCCGGTGGACCCAGACCTGGAGTCCTACTTCGTCGACGCCGGCGCCGCGGCGACTTTTATCGTGGGACGCAGCAAGGCCGTGCAGGATGAGCTTCGTCTGATCCGGCTGGTCGCGCAGAGCCAATGCGATCCAGTCCTGATCGTGGGTGAGACGGGTACAGGCAAGGAGATGGCTGCGCGGGCCGTACACCAGGCGCAGGGCGCGGCAGGACCGTTTGTGGCGGTCAACTGCGCGGCACTGACGGCCAATCTTCTGGAGAGTGAGCTCTTTGGACACGCCAAGGGCGCATTCACCGGTGCAGACCGCGAGAAGACCGGCCTCTTCGAGCTGGCCGGATCAGGGACGATCTTCCTCGACGAGATCAGTGAGATGCCCCAGGATCTCCAGGCCAAGCTCCTTCGGGTGCTTCAAGAGAAGACCTTCCGCAAGGTGGGAGGCGTGCAGGAGATGCCCTGTCGCGCCACGGTTATCGCTTCCAGCAACCGCCATCTGAAGAGCGAGGTCCAGGCCAACCGCTTCCGTAGGGATCTGTACTATCGGCTGAGCATATGCCCGATCACGCTGTCACCGCTGCGATCGCCCAAGCGGAGAGAGGACATCGTCCTGCTGGCGGAGTACTTCGTGCGGACGTCCTCGATCTGCCCGGCCAAGCGGGGCAAGATCGCCACATTGACCAAGCTGGCCGCAGAGATCCTCGAGAAGCACGACTGGCCCGGCAACGTCCGTGAGCTCCGCAACGTGATAGACCGCGCCATCCTGCTGGAAGACACCGACAAGATCGGGCTCAGCAGTATTGTCCTCGACCCCGAGTCCTTTGAGCCCAGACAGGAGAACGTCGTCGCCCAGGGGCTGAAGGACTTCTCCTTGGCCAGGGCCGAGCGGGAGTTGATCGCCAAGGCCCTCAAGGAAACCGGCTGGCAAAAGACCCAGGCTGCGTCGCTGCTGGGAATCACCCGCGCGACTCTTTACGCCAAGGTCAAGCAGTACAACATCGAGCGAGAGGCCGGGTCCCTCAAGTCCATTGCTCCAGCGCCGAGTGAATCCCTCCGCGAGCCTGAATGCGTGGAAGTCTGAGCACGCCGCGCCCAGGCCCTGCCGCCTGTTAGGAAATCGCCCGCCCCGTTCAGAATCATGACAGTGGCCCGCTGCCTCGGGGTACGGGCTGTTGGTGCCCACTGATTTCAGGGCTGATTCGGGGGTCTCGTCCGGCTCCACCCTCGTCCGGATGCGGAGACATGGACTGGCACGAGGCTTGCTCCTTACCACGTGATTCGGCACATAGGACGATACGGGAATATGACTGACCACCTAGACGACAGCATGTGGGCTTCCAGGGGTCCTGTCGACGCGGACCTGTTCAAGGGGGAGGGGCCGTCCGACCTCAACTCTCACGATCTGTTCACCGTGCCCTATGAGCCTCCTGCACGGGGATCGGCGGGAGCTCCGGCCGAGCCGCTCGCAGATTCGGCCGTCGAGCCCTTGCCCCTCCCTGCGGACTGGGGCGAGCCGAGGAAAAGGTGGCTCAGCCTTCAATCTGTGTTGGTGGCAGCGATCATGGCCGTCTCCTTTCTCCTGCTTTATGCCCTCTTTCTCGCGCCTCCACCTGCTGCGACGGTCGCGGATACCCCCGTCGCCGATCATAATGGTCCACCCTCGCCAGTTGAGCAGACCTTGCCCGCAGAGACCATTGCCTCTGTCCGGCCCGATCCGCAGCCCGCCGAGCCCGCGGTCGCTCCGGAGGCCGGCGAACCTGCCTCGCGTCAGATGGCTGAGGCGTGTTTCGGCAAGGCGGAATTCGGCAAGGCCATGGTCTTGTACCAGCGGCTGAACCAGCGGCTGGCCTCGGCCAGCGACAGCGAGAGCGACGGTGTCCGTGACTATCTGGCCCTCCGCATGGCGATGTGCGCCAGAGGGCAAGGCGATCTGGAGCAGGCCGTGGCCCTGTTTAGGCGGCCGGTCAACAGCCGGCTTCCAGTGATCCGGGCCCTGGCGCGGTACCATCTGGGCTTGGTTGAGATGCAGCATCAGCAGTACCTGGAGGCAGCGAGCGAGATCCATCAGGGCTTGTCCTTGATCGACGCCCTGCAAGGCGAGAGCGCATGGACCGAGACCTTCAAACAGGACTGTCGTTTCCTGGTTGCCAAGGCGGTGACCTTGGAGGCCATGAACCTTCGTGAGACCCCCGAGGATTGGCCCGCGTCCATGTGGCCCGGACCCTCCAGCCCCGACCTTTGGACCCCGCTCGACGACGATCACTGGCGGCAGGTTCTGCAGTCGGGCAGCCGGGCCTTTGGTGAGGCCTCCGTCGCCACGCGGATCGATGCGGTCGCGGACAGTCAGGGGACGGCAAGGCTATGGAGGGTCATCGCCAATGGTTCGCCCCTTGAAGAGGTCCTGATCAGATTCTGCAGCCAGGCCAAGGTGGATCTGAAGTGGTCTGTGGCCTCCGTCTCGGGCACGATTACGGTGGATCCGGCCGTGCGGAAGCGGCCGTTGTTCGTCTACATCGATGGCGCCAGCCAGCAGGAGGTCCTGGCCCAGGTGGCCGGCGCTGCCCGGCTGTGGGTGGGTTCGGACACGACTGGCGTGGCGACCCTGATTGACCCATTCAACTACCGCACCCTGGGAGAACATATTGCCGGCCTCAGACAGCAGGCCGTGTCCCTCTGGCACCAGTTCCGCCTGGCCTCGACCCGTCAGGATACACTCCCGACGAGCCATTTCGCCCTGGGCCTCCTGTACGAGCAGAATGGCCAGACCACGCAGGCGCTGTCGGAGTTCGGCCTGTTGGTGAGCCGCTTCCCCCAGTCTGACCTCGCTCCTCAGGCCCTTATGCGGTCCAGCCGCGTATGCATGGACCTGCGAGACTACAGCGGCGCCCGTCAACTGCTCAGCCAGTTGGTTGGCCAGTATCCACAAGAGGCCGCTTCGACCCAGGCTCTGTCTGCGCTGGGCGATGCCACAATGAAGGCTGGCCTTCTGGATGACGCGGTCCGCGTGTATGCCAAGGCGTTTCATACGGCTCCGGCTGCGGAGGCACGGAGTATGGCGGCATTCAGGGCCGGTCAGTGTCTCTACCAGCAGCAGCAATATGAACAGGGCCTGCGCTGGCTGACCCGCTGCTTCGACTCTGCAGCGCGGACCGGCCACAGGGGACCTGCGGGCGCGACGCTGCTTCTGGGCAGGACCTGCCTGGCCCTTGGCCGGTACGGCGACGCCGCCGAGGCCCTCAATCGGGCCATCGACGAGCCCTCAGACCGGACCGAGTACATGGAGGCCTTGTCCGGCCTGGTAAAGGCCCATGTTGGACAGGACGACTGCGTCAGGGCGCTCAATGCCCTGGATCGGGAGCCCTCCTGCTCGCTGACCCGGAAAGACCGGCTGGACATCTCGATCCTCAAGGCCCAGGTCCTTCGGACCATGGGCCTGGCCGAGAGGGCGGTCGGCCTTCTAGAGGAAGGCCTCGGATCTGCCCATGATCCCAGCCAAAGGGTCCAGGTCTATGCCGAGCTGGCGGCGTGTCATCAGGCGATGGGCCAATGGGAGCCGGCCCGCAACGCCCTTGCGCAGGTGCTCATGGTCGCTGAGCCGGGACCTGTGGCCCAGCAGGCCCAACTGGACCTGGCCCGGGTGTCCCTGAAGCTGGGCCAACCTGATAAGGCCGTCGCGCTGTGCCGCCAGGTCCTGGATGCCGGACCCGACGCCCCGATGCAGCAGAAGGCTGCGGCCCTGTTGGCCACCGCCTACGAAGGCCAGCACGAGTACAGCAAGGCCGTGGAGAGCCTGATGTCGTCTTCCGGCGGTCGCAAATCCGCTCCTCTGTCCAGCGGTCCGCAAGGCCCCTCCAAGGAGGTGACCCGTGGGCAAGACTAGGCTCTGTCTGAGGTCCGTGCTGGCCGTCCTGCTGTGCACGGCCGCAGGCGCCGCGGCCAACGATGGGCTGCAGGCCTCTTCAGAGAAGGGACCCTTGTCCAAGGACCGGACTGTGCAGAAGGGAGATGCCACTGCGGATCCCAATTTGACCGGCCGAGTGAAGGACTACGTCAGCAAGCAGCTCTGGAAGAGCCGCATCAGCACCCTTCCCGCCGAATCTACGGCAGGCCGCCAGGAGAAGGACGACCTGGATCTGCTGGTGGACCGGCTCAAGGCGGCTGAGACGAAGGTCAAGCCGAGGGGTCACACGGCTCCTGAGGGCGGCCGGACGCCCCGGTCCGCAGATCCGAATGCGGCGGCCGCCGCGAGTCCTGCACCTGCTCCCACGTCCGTGACTCCTGCAAGATCCAGCGGTGCGGACGCGAATCCAGCCGCTGTTGCCACCCTCACCCTGCCCGAGGGCCTGGATCCCAACACCGCGACCGACCCCTTCAAGATTGCCGAGATCCTGTACGCGGCGGGCCTGCGCAGCAAGGCCGCGCCCTATTACCAGAGGGCCCTGGCACAACTGGATCCGCAGGACAAGAGGAAGGCGCCAGAGCGTCAGTGGATCCTGCTGCAACTGGGCCGATGCTGGCGCGAAGACCAACCGGCCCAGGCCCGTCAGATGTTCTCACAACTGATCAGTGAGTATCCGGACAGTCCATGGCTGAACGTGGCCAGGACCTGGCAGGGACTGACCGACTGGTATCTCACGGAACAGCCCCGACAGTTCATCCAGGGATCGGCGTCTTCGGCCCCTCAGCCGTCGCGCGGGTCGGAATCGGCGGTTCAGCCATGATAGGAGCGGCCCACTCGTGGAGTTGATCCCCATGGACAGTGTGCAGACGTTGGGCAAGGGAAGCGCGGCGAGCGTCCTGATCGTCGATGCAGACCCGGCCGTGGCCAGGCTGATGCTCCAGATCCTGGCCCGCCGGGGTATTCGTGCCCATATCGTCGAAGATCGGCGGGCTGCCCTGGAATTCGTGGATCGGTGTGAGTGTGATTTGGTGTTTGTCTCCCTGCAGACCGTTTCTGGACCCGAGGGGCCGGCTGGCGGACTGATCGACGCGCACGTGATCCGGCAGCTCCGCACGAATCAGCCGGAACTGCCGATCATCGTGACCGCAGGGGTCGATGATCTAGGGGCATGCCTGCAGGCGACGGCCCGTCAGGGGAATCTGGCAGAGGGCCTGCTCAGGCTGACCGCCCGGGTCGTTCACGAGGTGGCCGAGGCGGGCGCCAACGGCTTCCTGCTCAAACCCATGGACCGCGACCAGGTGGCCCAGATCCTGGATCGCCTGCTCCCGAGCCGCCGCGTCTCCCACCTGGCCAGCGCCGAGGAGGCCTCCCATCCCCTCTACCAGATCGTGGGCAAGAGCCCTCAGATGGCCCAGGTGATGGACCTGGCCATTCGGATCGCGCCCACGTCCGTGCCGGTCCTGATCAGTGGAGAGAGCGGCACAGGCAAGGAGTTGCTTTCCTTCCTGGTTCACCACAGGAGCCGGCGCTCACTGGGACCCTACGTCAAGGTCAACTGCGCAGCACTCAGCGACTCCCTGCTGGAAAGCGAGCTGTTCGGCCACGAGAAAGGGGCCTTCACGGGCGCCTACAGCCAGCACAAAGGCCGGTTCGAGCGGGCTCACGGCGGGACCCTGCTGCTGGATGAGATCACCGAGACGCCGCCGGCGTTCCAGGCCAAGCTCCTGAGGATTCTCGAACACCAGGAATTCGAGCGGGTCGGAGGCCAGGAGGCCATCCGGGTCAATGTCCGTCTCATCAGCACGACCAACAAGGATCTTCTGGAGGAGGTCCGCGGCGGACGATTCCGCCAGGATCTCTACTATCGCCTCAGCGCCGTGCGTCTGAAGATCCCTCCGCTACGGGACCGCAGGACAGACCTGGACGAACTGGTCTGGCACTTCGTCAACCAATACGCCAGGGAGAGCCAGCGAACCATCTCCGACCTGGACCCCACGATGATGGAGATCTTCCATCACTATGACTGGCCGGGCAATGTGCGGCAGCTTCGAAATGTGGTCCGGACGTGCCTGGTCCTGGGCCGAGGCCCTGTGCTGAGCCTGGCGGACGTGTCCTGGCTGATGGATGACGCAGGGGTGTGCGGCCGGCTGGCGCCCTTGGGTGCCGCCGAAACGCCCAGAAGGATGGAGGGGAGTGTCAGCCTAGGTGGAGTTCCCCTGGAGGTGATCGAGCGTAGGGCCATTCTGGAGACGTTGGAGAAGACGAGCGGCAATCGCAAGAAGGCGGCTGAGGCCCTGGGCATCAGTGACCGGACCTTGCGGGAACGCATCCGTAAGTACAACCAAGAGACCGTTTTGCAGCCCGCGTAGGGGATCCTGTCCGGGCCCTCGCGACGGCTTGCCTGACACAAAGGTTGGACCATGGCAGACGAGACGACTGACAAACAAGAGACTGCAGCACCGCCGAAGCAGGCAGGTCAGGCCAAGGGTGGAGGGCTGTCCAGCTACCTGCCCTGGATCATCATGGCCGCAGTGGTGCCACTGTTCGCAGGTGCAGGATTCGGTCTGGGCCGGGTGTTGGCCCGTCCAAAGACCCCACCACCCGCGGAAGCCAACGAGGCGCCCAAGCCTGAGTACGAGCACCAGCTCAACGAGAAGGGCGAGGCGGAGAAGACCTGGCTCCAAAAGTGCGAGCCCGTGGTCGCCAACCTCAACGAGCCCGGCGCCACCCGATACGTCCGCATGGGTTTCACGGTGGAGGTCAGCGGCAAGCTTTCCAGCGGTAGCGGCGGGGGTGGAGGCCATGGGGGCGGTGGGGCCGCCAGCAATTACATCACGGAGAAGCAGACGGTCATCACCAACTGGTTGACCATCTACCTGTCCAGCCTGAGTCTGGCGGACGTCCAGGGCGAGAAGAACCTCAATCGGATTCTGGGTGACGTCCGCGATGGTCTGAACAACACGCTCTTCGGGGGAAAACCCCTGATCGTGAACGTGTACTACCACGAGAACGCCATTCAATGAGCGCGCCTAGCCCATCTCTGACTCGTGAAGGTCTGCGACAGCTTCTGGCCGGCGCCGGTGCAAGGCCGGTTGAGCCTTCGGCAGAGCCGGCCTGGCGACCCCATGATTGGCGACAGTGCCGCAGTTTCTCCGACGACCAGATGCAGCGCCTTGGGACGTTCGCGGAACAGGTGACTGCGGCCATCGGGAAGGTGTTCGTCCGCTTCACCCGCCGGGCCGCGGAGGTCAAGCTCGTTTCCACGAGCCAGCACTTCGCCTCCCAAGTCATGGGCGAGACGGATGCGGCTGCGGCTGCGGACTTTGCCCTTGCGTTCGGTCCCAGCGCAGACCATCTGGTCGGCGCCTTGACCCTGCCTGTCCAGACGGCCCGACAGTGGACCCAGTGGCTGCTGGGGGGCGCGGATTCCGGGCAGGAGCCCGCGGAGCTGTCCGCCCTGGAGCGGTCTCTGCTCGGCGACGTGGCCAAGGCCGTGGTCGAGGTCCTGAAGGCGGACGGTTCGGGTCTTTCGATCGCACCTGCGGCAGAGCTGTTCGCGGGGCGATGGCCGGTCGCGTGGGACTCCATGGAGGAGCTGTTCAAGATCGACTTCAGCGTGAAGCGGGCCGATCTGCCCGACCTCTCGGAGGCCTCCTTTGTGTTGCCGTGCTCGCTTCTGGCCAACCTGGCTGGAAGGACCGGCCAGGTGGCCGGGCCCGCCTCCGGCGCAGGGGCATCCGAGCGGATCATGCAATGCCTCCAGGATCTGGACGTGACCGTGGCTGCGCGGTTCGGAACCGTGGATCTGTCTTTCCACGACGTCCTGGGACTGGCGGTCGACGATGTGGTGGTCTTGGACCAGTCCTTTGAGGACCCGGTCGATGTCCTCGTCCGAGGCCGGTTGGCCTTCAGAGGCGTTCCGGGCCAGCACGACGGCGGCCTGGCGGTCCTGATCACAGAAGCCGTTTCACCAGCGAGTTGAGTCTTCTCACCCAACGGATACTCACTATGGCCAAGGCAATCAAAGAACGCGAGTCCACTGCTGCAACGTCCACCGCGGTCGCGGAGGCGCCCACCGGGAGCCCCACGGCTGCGCAGGCGGTGCAGTTCCCTCACCTGGCTGAAGGCGCGGCTCATCCCTCCACGGGCCAATTGGACCTGCTGCTGGACATGGACGTGACCGTGGCCGTGATGCTGGGGCAGACCCAGATCCCGCTCCGGCGTCTGCTCCAACTGGGCCCTGGCGCGATCGTCGAGCTGGGCAAGCCGATCGAGGCGCCGGTGGAGTTGTATCTCCAGGGCGCCAAGTTCGCCGAGGGAGACGTGGTCGTGGTCGACAACCGCTTCGGAGTCCGCATCCGGCAGATCACGTCGGTCGACGGCCTGGTGCTGGAGGTCAGACGTGAGATCCGGACGATCGCTCCTGAGAGCCCTGAAGGAGGTCCTCTGATCCATGGCTAAGGCAGGCCCATCCAGATCCAGGGCCCCCTCGGAGCCAGCCGCCCCGACCACGGCGGAGCCCCAGGTCGCTGCGCCCCTGTCGCCTCTGATGGCGCACAGCAACACGATTCTGGCCTTTGGGCTGGTCGTGGTGCTGGCCACGTTGATCGTGCCGCTGCCGACGCCTATCCTGGACCTATTCCTGACGTGCAGCATCGCCCTGGCCATCGCCGTCTTGATCGTGACCCTCTCGGCCAGGGAGGCCCTGGAGCTTTCGACGTTTCCGTCCCTGCTCCTGTTCGTCACCCTCTTCCGGCTTTCCCTCAACGTGGCCTCCACGCGGTTGATCCTGCTCAACGCCGACGCCGGCCACGTGATCAAGACCTTTGGCGAGTTCGTGGCGGGAGGCGACCTGGTCGTGGGTCTGGTGATCTTCCTGATCCTCGTGATCATCCAGTTCGTCGTCATCACCAAAGGCGCGGAGCGGATCAGCGAGGTGGCGGCGCGATTCACCCTGGACGCCATGCCCGGCAAGCAGATGGCCATCGACGCGGATCTGAACGCGGGCCTGATCACCGAGGCCCAGGCCAACGAGCGGAGGTCCAAGGTCATCAAGGAAAGTGAGTTCTACGGCGCGATGGACGGTGCCAGCAAGTTCATCCGGGGAGACGCCAAGGCGGGGCTGGTGATCGTGGGCATCAATCTGGTGGGAGGCATTACCCGCGGCTACGCCCACAATATGTCCCTCAGCGAGGCGGTCCGAACCTACTCAGTGCTGTCGATCGGCGATGGCCTGGTCAACCAGATCCCTTCGGTGATCATCTCCGTCAGCTCGGGCTTTCTGGTCACCAAGATCTCCTCCAGCTACAACGTGGGCCAGGATCTCTCCAAGCAGTTCTTCCAGACCAGCCGGCCTCTGATGACCGCCGCGGCGATCGTGGCGGCCATGGCGCTGGTGCCGGGACTGCCCAAGGTGCAGTTCCTCATGCTGGCGGCCGGGATGGCCGTCATGGGCCAGATGGCTGCCCGTACCGAGAAGGCGGCCAAGACCCAGCCGGCCGCGGCTCCCCAGAAGAAGAAGGACAAGGAGCCTGTGGAGGAACTGCTCGAGATCGACCGGGTCTCGGTGCACGTGGGCGTGCGGTTGGTCGGCATGGTCGATCCCCGCAGGAGCCAGACCATCTTCGAGCGGATCGGAGCCCTGCGGCGGAAGTTTGTCCAGGACCTGGGCATCGTGATCCCGCTGGTGCGGCTGCGGGACGACATCCTGTTGGAGCCCAACGCCTACGAAATCCGGCTCAGCGAAGTCCCCATTGCCAAGGGCCATCTGGAGCCCAGCCTTTTTCTGGCCATGGACTCCGGGATGGCACAGGCCAAGGTCCGCGGCGTCGCGACCACCGAACCAGTGTACGGATTGCCGGCCCTGTGGATCTCCCCCGAAGACAAGGAACAGGCAGAGCTGAACGGGTACACCGTGATCGATCCGGAGTCCGTCTTCATGACGCACCTGTCCGAGAGCCTGCGCCAGCACGCCGATGAGCTGCTGACGCGGGAGGACGTGCAACAGCTCGTCGAGCGGCTGCGGAAGACCCAGCCGTCCCTGGTGGGCGAATCCCTGGGCGTCAACGGGGAGATGTCGGTGGGGCTCCTGCAGCGTGTCCTGAGGAACCTTCTGCGAGAGGGGATTCCCGTCCGCGAGATGACCACGATTCTCGAGGCCCTGGCCGAGAATGCGCCCAAGGCCAAGAGCCCCGTCATTCTCACGGAGATGGTTCGCAAGGCACTGGCCCGCACGATTACCCAGCAGTTCCGCAGCAAGGATGGGCGGATCCTGGCCTTGACCTTTGAGCCTGGCCTCGAGCATCAGATGACTTCGCTGGTTCGCCAGGAAGGGGGCGAGCTGCGCGTGGCGCTGCCTTCGGAGCTGGCCATGGCGGTCAGCCGGCAGGTGGCGGCGGCCTGGAAGGTGGCGATGGACAGGGGGCTGGACCGCGTGGTGCTCCTGTGCGACTCGAGGCTTCGGCATTCCTTGGCCGAGATGCTCTCTCGTACGGTTCGGCTGCTGCCGGTGCTGGCGTATGACGAGGTGATCCTGGGCACGCCCGTGGAGCCGATCGCCACGATCGATGTGGCTGCAGAGGAGGGCAGCCTGGAACCCAGGGGTCAGTTGGCCGGCGCGGGCGTTTCGTAAGGGGCGTCGCAGAGGATGAAAGGAAGTGCATTCAGATGTTGCACGAGCGATTGACCGCAGGAACCGTCGCGGTCCTGTGCTTCTTTACCGTCGGGCTGGTCGGAGCTGTGGCCGGCCTGGCCCCCTACGCGTGCTGCAAACGAGCGGTGGTGGGGGCGTTGATGGGATATATCGGGGGCACTCTGGCCGCCAAGGCGATCAACGCCGTGCTGACTCGTGCCCTGATCGACCACTTGACCGAGACACCAGAGGGCCACGCCAGTGACAACCCATCTTGACGATGACAGGACAAACCCAGCCCAGGGTGGAGAGACCGCGACGCTCGCGGCCCAGGCGCCGCCTCTGCACATGAAGACGGTGGCCTTGCGGACCTACGGGGACCAGAAGACGCAGGCCCTCTCCGAGGCCCAGATTGCCGAGTATCTCCCTCTTGTGAATCGCATTGCCCACAAAGTGACCAGCTACCTGAGACCGCCCCTGTCGTTCGAGGACCTGGTCTCCGCGGGGACCGTGGGTCTGGTGAAGGCGGTGCGGGACTACGACGCGTCCCATGGCGCGGGCTTCAAGACGTACGCGTACATCCGGATCAAGGGGGCCATCCTGGACGAACTGCGGAGCGCGTCCATGCTGCCGGCCGGTCTGAGCCGGCAGGTCAAGGAGGTCATGGAACTCAGCCGCCAGATCACGGAGCAGACCGGGACCGCGCCTACCGATGAAGAGCTGGCCGTTGCGCAGGGGGTCAGTCCCCACGAGATCCTCCAGCTCCTGGACACCGCCCGGACGCAGCGGTTCGTCTCTCTCAGCGCGTCTGAGCAGGACGGTCCATCGCTGGATGAGTCTCTTCCGGCGAGAGAGACGGTGGGGCCGGACCACCAGTTGGAGCGGGCCGAGCTGGTCGAGGAGCTGACCGAGGCCATCAGGCAATTGGACACGCGACGGAGGCAGACGATCGTCCTCTACTATCAGCAGCATCTGACCATGAAGCAGATTGCCGAGGTCCTGAAGATCACGGAATCCCGCGTCAGTCAGCTTCACGCCAGTGCCTTGTTCAGCCTATCGGCCACCCTGAGGGCCTGGAAAGATGAACAATTCTGATTACACCTCCATCCGCGTCGAGACGTCGGGCGGCCTCTTTGGCCTGGAGCCCACGCAGCCCGGCAAGGAACGGAAACGTGAGGAGAAGAATGGAGAACGGCGGTCCAAGCGGGCGGCGCCCGAGGAGGTCGATCCGTCGTCGCCCGCCTCGACAGGGGCTGCGGAAACGGCCGCGGACGAGGAAGACCCCCACACGGTCGACTACCGGGCCTAAGAGGACTGGGGACCAGGGGATCCAGGACCATGTTTTTTGGAGAGCCAGGCGTGGGACACATACTGCGAAGCAGTCAAGTGAAGCTTGAAGGTCGTTGCGAGCTTGGTAGGATAGGCGCAGGGTCGGATGGCGCCAGTGAGGCGCCGGCCTCGTCCGCCGAGCAGGTACGGATTGCCGAACAGCGGGATTCGTACACGGTCCTGGAAATCCTGTGCTCGTGTGGAGCCAAAATGTACGTCCGGTGTGAGCATGGCTAGGATTAGAGGAAACAGGGATGTGCCTATGCGGGGCAAATGGATGATGCTCGCCCGTGTGTCTCGGCTGTGCTGCTACGGCCGCACTGACGGCGGCTGCAGATCACGGGTGGCGGACAGGTCCGGCCGACAGCGGACCCGGTCTCGTGGGATATGCAGGCTGGCCGCCTGGGCAGCGATCTCGGTCGCCCTGGTCGGGGGAGGTTGCGCGTCCCAGCCGTCCGGACCGCAGGATCCAGTGGCCAAGCGGTTTGAGGGGGCTCAGGCGGGCCGCGGTGGGTCCGGTGCTGCGGTGGACCTGGCGGAAAGGGTTACGCAACTAGCCGAAAAGGCCGCCACCCTGCAGCAGCAGAACCAGCAGCTCACGGAGGAGAATAGCCGGCTGGCAAAGCAGTCGGCAGGCCTGGAGGCCCAGCTCAAGCAGACTCAGGCCGAACTGACCGAGGCCAACAACTTGCTGATCGAGATGCTGGGAGAACTTAACAACTGGAAGAGCGACATCCTGGGATTCCGCAGCGAGATGAGAGGGGCGGCCAAGGCGCAACTGGAGGCCTTGCTCAAGGTCCTCGAGGTGCTGGGCGCTGAGCCGCCCGCATCGGCATCCGTGCCTGGGGCGGCTGATCCGAATCAGGCGAACCCGAATAGCCAGGGGACCGCTGAGTCCTCCAAAGGATCGACACCGTGAGCGGCTGCTGGATGATCCTGTCACGCCTTGGCCCCAAGGCCGGGGACTGGGGCCTTCGGAAGAGAGTCCGCTGGGAGCGGTTCTGTGGAGTCCTGATCGTAGCGACCAGTCTTCTGGCGGCTGGCTGCAGCTCCCGGCCGTCCTACCCTCCCATGCAAGGGGCTACCTATCTCAATCCGAGAAAGGACCCTGCGCATCTGGGACGCGTGGCCCTGGTAGAGTTCGACAATCGATCCGGCTTCCCGTCGGTCTCCAAGGACGTGGGCGACGCGCTGTACGTGGCGGTTCAGAAGAGGCAGCGGTTCGGGCTCACCCCGATCAGCCAGGCCAATCCATCCTGGCGGTCCCTGCAGATGGACTCGGGGGCCATCCCCAGCGCGGAGCAGTGCATGAAGATTCGGCAGGCCCTGGGATGCGATGCCCTGCTGATCGGCGTGGTGACCGAGTACCACCCGTATCCACACCTCATGATCGGGCTCCGGCTGAAGCTGATCGATCTGACCGACGGCCAGTTGGTCTGGGCCGTGGAGCAGGTCTGGGACAGCACTGACCGCAATACGGAGGCCCGCATCAAGAAGTACCTCAAGGCGGAGATCCGATCTGCACGGAACACGATGTCGGACACCCTCGTGGTGGTCAGCAGCCTGGAGTTCTTGAAGTTTGTGGCCTATGAGGTGGCCGCGACATTATAGGAAGCGTTCTCGGGGTGGCAGACTTGAAAAAAAATAGGAAAAGTCGCTCCTTGGCGCTAAGTTTTCCCGGGGTACATGCGAGAATGGATGTAGGTAGTGCAGAGACCTTAGACTAGGGGTACAACCTCATGATTCAGAATATCAATGGACGTGCGGCTCAAGAGATCATGCCCAAGCCGGCCCAACGCAACGGCCAGGGAGCTGCCGCCCCTTCGCAAGTGCCCGTGGATGCTACGCTGCAAATCCAGTATGCCCCGCTCGTCGCCCAGGCGATCCAGGGCTCCGAATCAGACTGCCAAGCCGTACAGAGGGCCCAGGCACTGCTGGCCTCTGGACAACTGGACAGGGTCGAAGCGATCCGGGCTGCGGCCCAGGATCTCGTGGACTTCGGGATCTGACCACAGTCAGGGAAAGCGATCTTCAGGCCGCTGTACTGCAGGCCTCTCCGCACCGGTCCCCCACGCGTTCAGCGATGTTGCTTTCCGCGAATGCTCCCCTCTTCAGTACCCGTCGCGATGGCACTGCGTTCTTCATCATCCGCAGCCGTTGCTGTACGCGTAGCCTCGCTCACAACAGTCTGTCATAGATGCATCGGCCTTGCATCCGGCCCAACTCAAGTTCATAGCCTCGCCTCTGCCTCGAACGTCCAAAGCCTCGTGAGAAATGCGGGTCCTAAGGACACCGGAGGGAGACCTTCCTGGTAGATGAGGGACCCGCGGGTGGAGAGGTGAGCCAAAGACCTGCCGCGCTGTGAGCTGGGTCAGCGGCCCTGGGGTGCAATCATGTCGGCGGGATAGTAGACCGACTCCGGACTGATCCCGAACCGCCGGCACAACGTGTTGACGAGGGCCTCGACCCGCTTGATCTGGCAGTCCGTGGGATACGTCTGCCGCCCATCGGACACCAGGCAGATCCGGACCGTTCCCTGGCCGCCTTCGCCGTTCAGACTGAACCGGACGAACTGCTGACTGTCCCATCGAGCCGTGGTCAGGATCTGTCCATCATCACCGCCCAGTCCGTTGCACAGGACAAAGTGGCACTCGAGATCCTGAAGCCGTGACAGTCCCTGAAGATAGGCGAGCCATTCGATGTTGCCGCCTCGCGTGCCGCTGTAGCAGATCTCAATCCGCTGCCAGCGATCCGCCATCTGCTCGGTGCGGGAGGCGACGGCCTGATCGGGCGAGGCCAGCTTGTAGTAGCTGGACAGGCAGAAGGCGCCGCCGGAGGGGGGATTGTTGCCGAGACTCATCAGGAGGATCGCCCCGGCGGTCATGGAAACCAGGAGCATCAGCAGGGCCTTCCAGACCCGCAGTTGAGCCGCTTTTGTCCCATCCTTGCTCGCGAGCTTTACCGCCATATGACCACAGCCACTCCTGGGCAACTGACCGACTTGCGTAAGCACACCGCCCAATGTGCTTTGTGACTATATATCCGTGCATCGGCATGTGCAAAGACATTCCTATAGAATTTGGCCCGCATTTTCTGGTCTTTTTTCATCCATATTCTGGCCCGAGGCCAGCACTTTCCGGCGGAGGTCCGGACCGCGTGCGGCTGTAGACGTGGCCTCCGGCGGAAAGGGGTTCTCGCCCCGGCGAAGTGACATTGTACCGTCCCGAAATAAGCCCGCGGCGGCGGGGCGGAGGGGGAACATTTTCCGACCTGGTGACATGCGGGCTAGTGGAGCGAGGCGTCCCGGCTGATCACCTTGTCGGCCTGTTCCTGGCGGAAGCGGAGCAGCCTCTCCTGGAGCTTCCGGTCGGAGGTGGCCAGGATCTGGACGGCGAAGAGCGCGGCGTTCTTGGCGCCGGCCTTGCCGATCGCCATGGTGGCCACGGGGATTCCGCCCGGCATCTGGACCGTGCTCAGCAGGGCGTCGAGGCCCCCCAATCCGGGCTCAGAGGCCAGAGGGACTCCGATGACGGGTAACCAGGTCCGGCTCGCCAGCGCGCCGGCGAGGTGGGCCGCCATGCCCGCGGCGGCAATGATGACCTTGATCCCCTGACCGGCCGCAGACTCGGCGAAGTCCGCAGCGACCTGGGGGGTCCTGTGGGCGGAGAGTATCCTGACCACGGGGTCTATGCCAAACCCCTTCAACTGGTCGATGGCGCCCTGCATGACCGCAAGGTCGCTGTCAGAGCCCATGACCACTGCGACGGGGGGGACGTTTTCTGAGTCCATTGCCTTCCTGCTGAACTGCATTTACAATATTCCATTGTTGTGTGGTTGCCAGGAAAGTGTAGCGTTGCACGGATAGGAACGCAAGACCCTATCCTTGGTGAGCACGATGTCGACCCGAAGACCCATTGCGGCGCATCAGTTCTACCCCGGCCGGCCGGCGGATTGCAGGGCTCTGATCGAGCAGTGCCTGCAAGAGGCGCCTCTTCCGGCCTCGCTGCCGGACGCGATCATTGCGGGGATCGTGCCCCACGCGGGATGGGTTTTCAGCGGCGCTCTGGCAGCCTCGGTCTTCGCGGCGGTGAAGCGGCAACATGAGTCTGTGGACGTGTGCGTCATCCTCGGCGCGTCTCATAGCTACTTCGGGGCCAAGCCGGCCGTCTCGGACGATGCGGCGTGGGAGACCCCCCTGGGCTCCATCGAGGTGTGCCGTGAGCTGGTGGATCGACTGGTCAAGGCGGAGGTGGCGGGCCTGTCGAACGCGGCGCACCGAACTGAGCACAGCATCGAGGTCCAAGTACCGTTTGTCCAGTACTGCTTTCCCAAGGCCCGGCTCTGTCCGGTGGTCGTGCCCCCCACTCCGTCGGCCCTGCCTCTCGGACAATGGCTTGGGCAGTGGATGCAGCAGCAGACGGGGGAGGTCCTTTGCCTGGGGTCGACCGATCTGACGCACTACGGCCCCGGATATGGGTTCGTCCCGAAGGGGAGAGGCCGACAGGGAATTGAGTGGGCGGCCCAGGTCAATGACCGCCGCTTCATCGAGTTGGCCCTGGCCCTGGAGTCCCAGCGGATGCTCAGCGAGGCCGCAGAGAACGTCAATGCCTGCGGCCCCGGAGCGGCCGCGGCCGCAGTGGCGGCCGCCAAGGTCTTGGGCAGGACCACGGGGCATCTGTTGGGCTACACCAACAGTCACCGTGTGATGGCCGACAGAATGGCCACGTCCAGTCTGGATAGCGTTGGCTACGCGGCGATGGTGTTCTAGCCCTCCTTTCAGCACTGAAAATGGCGAATGGATTTGCTTTGACAGCGGCCTGGGGGTATTCTATACATCACTGTGCTTTTCCGAGACACATTGTGAACCAGCTGGAGAATATGGACTATGGAACGCAAGATCCTGTTACGGGAAGCTGACATCCCAAAGCAATGGTACAATCTGGCGGCTGATCTGCCGACTGCGCCGCTGCCTCCCCTTGGCCCCGATGGAAAGCCCGTCAAGCCCGAGATGTTGACGCCCGTCTTTCCGATGAGTCTGATTGAGCAGGAGGTGAGCACCCAGCGCTGGATCGACATTCCGGAAGAGGTGTTGGACATCCTCTATCAGTGGAGACCGTCGCCCCTCCGCAGGGCCGTTGCCCTGGAGCGTGCCCTTCAGACTCCAGCCAGGATCTACTATAAGGATGAGAGTCTCAGTCCGGCCGGCAGTCACAAGCCCAATACCTCGGTCCCCCAGGCCTGGTACAACAAGCAGGCGGGGATCAAGCGGCTGGTCACGGAGACGGGTGCAGGTCAATGGGGCAGCGCCCTGGCCTATGCCACGGGGCTCATGGGCATGGAGTGCAAGGTCTTCATGGTGCGGATCAGTTATGACCAGAAGCCCGGCCGCCGGCTGATGATGAACGTCTGGGGCGCCAAGTGCGTGGCCAGTCCCAGCCGTGACACCCAGGCCGGTCGCAATATCCTGAAGGACCACCCGGATTCACCGGGGAGCCTGGGCATCGCCATCAGCGAGGCCATCGAAGAGGCGGTCAGTGACCGCGAGGGCAAGACGCGTTACTCGCTGGGCAGTGTGTTGAACCACGTCCTGCTGCACCAGACGATCATCGGTCTGGAGGCCAAGAAGCAGTTGCAGAGTGCAAACGAGCGGCTGCCGGATGTGGTGATCGCCTGCGCAGGCGGCGGGAGCAACTTCGGCGGCGTGGCCTTCCCGTTTGCCGCCGACAAGATCCATGGCGCGAAGATCGAGATCATCCCGGTGGAGCCGGCTGCCTGCCCGAGCATGACGCGGGCGCCCTTCCACTATGATTTTGGGGACACGGCGGGCATGACGCCGCTGCTGGCCATGCACACGCTGGGCCACTCCTTTGTGCCTCCGCCCATCCATGCGGGCGGCCTCCGCTATCATGGGATGGCCCCGCTGGTCTCGCAGGGCATCGTCGAAGGGCTGTTCACGCCGCGGGCGTATCCGCAGTCTGCCTGCTGGAACGCGGCCCTCTTGTGGGCGAGGACCGAAGGCACCATCGCTGCGCCGGAAACCAGCCATGCGCTGGCCTGCGCCGTGGAAGAGGCCAAGAAGGCCAAGGAAGAAGGGAAGGAGAAGGTCATTCTGTTCTGCTACAGCGGACATGGGCTCCTGGATCTGGGTGGGTACGACGCCTTCATGTCGGGCAGAGTGGCGGACTACGAGTTGCCTCAGAGCGATCTGGAGGCGTCGACCAAGGAGCTGGAGCAGCTTCCGAAGGCCCAATCGCGAAAGAGTGGTCGGTGGTAAACCCCCCGGCCATCAGGCCTGTGGGGGACCGAAGAAGGGAATCTAAGGGTGTATTTGTAAGGAGACGTGGACATGATGAAAAAACTCACAGGCCTGACGATCATTGCCCTTCTGTCCGTGGCGGCAGGGGCACAGACGAGCATACCCCAGGCAAGCAGTTCGAAGCCAGCCAGGGATCTGGAGATCCTGGGCTACGGCCTGGATGTACATGGCACCTTTGAAGCGGCCTACCAGAGCCAGTTCATCTGGAGAGGGTTTGACATCTATCGCGACAAGGGGGCTCTGCAGGGCCTCGCAGACGTGAAGTTATCGAACACGGGCTTCGGCGCCAGCGTCACCGCCCACAGGGCCGTAGGCGGTGGCAACGAGTTGGGGCAGCGATGGGACTATAAGCTCTACTACCAGAACAGCCTCTACAAGGGCGAGCCCATCGAGACCCAGTACCAGCTCGGCTATGTCTACTACAACTATCCGAAGTGGACGTGGAGGGCCTGGGATCTCCAGGAAGGCCAGGCCACCGTCTCCTTGCCGAACATCACGATGGTCAAGGGTCTGGTGCCGAGCGTTCAGGTCGTCAAGTTGTGGCCGTCTGGAGAAGACTCGATGGCCGGCGGCAATGCCTCGGGCTGGCTCTACCTCGGCATGCTGGACTACGTCTTCTCAGTCCCGGGACTCGTGGCAACCATGCCTGAACAGGTCATCAAGCTGCACGGCGAGATCGAGTTCAACGACGGGTTCAGCCCCTTCGGCACGACGGTGGACAGCGACTGGTCTGACGCGATCATCGGCGCGTCTACCGAGTTCGATCTGGGCTACGGGATCGCAGTGACTCCTGCCGTGTACTACGAGAGGGTCATGGAAGAGACAGTCCGCGATGATGATGGTGACAAAGACGAGGTGTGGTTTACCGTGAGCGCGAAGCTCGTGTTCTAGCCCGCATTTCTCACAAGTGTTCGGTTCTGAGCGGTCCTGTTGCCCGGCTGCTGCGTTCTCGGTCCCGCTTGTCCTCAGCGTACCGCAACGGGTACGCCTCCGGGCAACTGGGACCTGCGGCCTTGCATCCGGCCACCAGGCCTCGCTCAGAACAATCTGTTCTTGATATGTCCGCCTTCTAACCAGCCCAAATCATACCCGCAACCTCACTTACGCTTCGGACGTCCGAAGCCTTGTGAGAAATGCGGGCTAGCCCGCATCGCCCAACCGAGCTATGCAGGGGCCGACCCGAAGGTCGGCCCTTTTCTTTTTGGTGTGCCCCGGTCTCTCGGGTCCAAATGAAGAGGGCCGGAGATGGACTCTCCAGCCCTCGATCTGTCGGAATTGAACCTGCCTCGTACTACGGCTTGGGCGTCTCAGTCACCCAGGCCCACTTGGACCACGCGGTGGCGCCACCGGTCTTGTTCCTGGCCCTGCAGCGGAAGGTGTACTTCACGACGTCTGTCCGCTTCATCTTGGCCGTGGTGTAGACCGGCGTGGCGGACCAAGTCCGGTCCAAGGCATCGTCTTCGAAGCAATCGAACTGGTACTCGATCCCGCCCTTGGCGTCCGTGGCCTTGGTGGCCCTCATCGTGATCGCCCAGCCCGTCTCGCCTGTACCGTTGTCCGCCCTTGGGTCGAGCAGCACGGCACGTGGCTCTCCGGCGTACAGGTTGGGGTCATTGGGATCCTTCACGGTCGGATCTGCCTTGGCCCACGCCATCGGATTGGGCGTGGGTGCGGTCGCGTCGATCGTGACGGCTCCCACGATGGTGACGGGTGCGGAACCGCTGAAGCTTCGGCCGCTGGTCAACTTGCCCGTGATTGTCAGCGTCGTTCCTCCATTGCTCGGGATGGCCTGCATGAGGGCGGCCTTGTCAAAGACGGCCATGATCGTGGTCATGAAGGTCTGGCCCTGCCGGTAGTCAAAGACCGACTGGCCCCCTGCCAGGATCTGACCGGGCGTCATGACTACGGGCTGGCTGGCATCGACGTCATTGGCGGCGATTTCAGACAACTGCATCAGGACCGTGACGTACTCGATCCTCGGATCGCTCCGATCGATCTCTTCGGGTTGAATGGAGGTCTTGGCGGTGAAGGGGCCCAGCACCGTGATCACCACCGTGTCGGGATTGGAGTTCTGACGGCCGTCGTTGACCACCAGCGTGATCGTTGTGGCGCCGACCGGCAGGGTGATCTCGGCTGTCGCTCCCGTGGCCTGGTAGTTGGTCGTGCCAACCTTCCAGGTCCACGCATAAGTCAGCGGATCTCCATCCGCGTCGCTGGAGGCGGCTCCATCCAGGGTCACGCGGGCCAGATTGTCCAGCCAGGCGAAGGCCGTCCGGTCCGGACCGGCGTTGGCCACGGGCTTGGCGGCACCCGGCACGCGCTTGACGTATTCATAGGCGCCCCGATCCACGATGGGCGCTTGTCCCGCACCGGTGTCCGCGGAGTCTGGATCATCCACAAACCGCTTGTTCCCGTCTGCGTCGAGCGTCGTTCCGGAGGGGACCCAGCCGTTGTCACCGGAGTCGATGCAGGGCGAGCCGAGGCCCAGCCGCAGGTTGTCGTCCTCGGTCCCGGCGACCCCGTCCGTACCCAGGGCATTGACAAACAGGGGGTCGTTGCTCAGGTTGTGTTCATTGGCCCACACGGTCCACTGACCCAGCCCCAGCTCATCGAAGATGTCACTGTATAGCACGATGGGCACCGTGCGATCCTGGCTGAGGATCTCGTTCGCCTGGTCCCAGAGGACCGAATTGATGACATGAAGCCAACTCTGGACGTCCGAGGTCGTTGAGGAGGGCAGGCAACCTATGGCGGCCCCACCCCCGGCACTGACGTTGGAGGCGAAGGTGCAGTTGATGACCGCTGTGGTGCAGGCCTCATGGGCCGTGGCAGCGCCGATGTTGAAGGCGGTGTTCCCCGAGAAGACGCAACCCACCAGGGCGATATCGGATCGCAGGTTGTACAATGCGCCGCCCGTATTGTTGGTCGAGTTGGCCAGGAAGCGGCACTGGTTCAGGGTTGCCTTGGCATCCATACACCGGATGGCCCCGCCCCTCGACCAGGCCGTATTCTGCAGGAAGACGCACCGCGTGAGGGTCAGCGATGCACTGTCGATGTTCTCAATGGCACCTCCGCCGCTCGTCGCGGTATTGGCCACGAACCGGCAATCCACCAGGTTCGCGTCACTGCCGTGGCTGGTGAACAGGGCGCCTCCATCGAAGCAACCGCCGTTCCGCTCGAAGGTCGATCCAGTGACCACCAGACGACTCGACCAATTGTAGATGGCCCCGCCCAGACCGGACCAGTGGATGCCCACCTCGTCCTGCCGGTTGTCGTCGGACCGGTTTGCGGTGAAGGTGCACTGGCCGATCGTCATCGCCGAGCTCCAGCTCGTGATCGCGCCGCCATTGTTGATGCTCATGTTGTTCGTGAAGGTGCAGTTGGTGAAGCTGGCCTGGGACTCCCGGCCCGCAACCGCTGCTCCTCCGGCGGCCGAGAGGTTCTCCTTGAACGTGCAGTCCTGGACGGCCGGCGCACCCTTGTAGACGAACAGGCCTGCGCCCTGGCCGGAATACATGTTGGGCCAAGTCCCGGAGTTGGCGACGCCCCCCGTGATGGTGAAACCACTGAGCAGGGCTGTGGCATCCGCGCTGCTGCCGGTGACCACCACGTAGGAGTTGTCCTGCCGGGTAGCATCTGCCAGGAGGTCCCGGATCACTGCGGATGGACTGGTGTCCATGGGCGCGTCATTGGCGAGCAGATCGCCGCTGAGGATGCTGGGATTAGCCTGGATGTTCCGGGCATTGGGCTTGGGCTGACCATATCCAGGGTATCCGCCGTAGATCTTGACGCCGTCGGCCAACTGGAACGTGGCCGCGCGAGCGCCTGCAGTCTGGCCAGCGCCCTTGTCTGGCCTGTAAGTGCCTTGCGCCACCCAGACCTCATCGCCTTGGGTGGCCTGGGCGAGTGCATCCTGGAGGTTCTTAAAGGCATTGGTCCAGGACGTGCCGTTGTTCGGTCCGGGCGCGTCGCCATCCACATAGATGGTCTTGGCAGACCCAGTTGCCGACGCTATGGCCAGCCAGAGGCCAAGGGTAACGAGAGTCGTTCGAATGCCCATATTGATCTCCTTTCAACTTCAGACACTTGGACCGGTTGGCTGCCCGGACTGGGATGCAGCACGGCACACTGGTGGTGAATGCAAGAGGATGCGATAAAGGCCCATCGTACCCTACTCCATATCTACGTCCTCAAATACCACTAATATTCTATTCCGAATACTGTTTCCGTCAAGGTCAAAATCGGGTATTTGGCTGTCCTAGCCACGAGCGACGCATATTATCGCGACGTGGTCCTTGTCCATGTTGGATGGAGATGGGCCACAATCCCTCAGCACGGGCCAAAAAAGTGGAGTATTCGTGACATCTGTCTTCCCGCCCAAGTCGCGGCTTTTATTGGACAGTGTCTGCAGCCGTATCGCGACAGAAGGGAAACCAACAACATGTTGTGGAGGGGCCCAATACACGCCTCAACAGATGGCATATGGGCTTATGGGACAGTGACTTGCAGCAGGCCAGACCCCTAAAGAATTTCGCCAGACTGTGTCGATATCTCGGTGGTCAGGAAGGTTCAGCAAACCATTGAGGATGACCCAAGATGAACAAGGACGAGCTGATTGAGTGCATCCGCGAGATCAACAGGACCGCAAAGCCCGACTTCCTCGTTAGGTTCACGGAGGATCAGCTCCACGACTACCTGGAGCACCTGATGCAACTGGACCTGCGCGACCTCGCCATGTGTGGCTGATGTGCCGGGCCTGTCCGCGCCACACGCCAGCCCGGCATAGGGCCTTACCCTAGACCGAGCGGCGTCTCGCCTGTCCCTGCCTTCCTTTACCCCTTTAACGGAAGACCACGGCCTGGGACCTGTCCCAAAACGGTGCAGGTCCCAGGTTTCTTGTGGGCAGGGATTTGCCTATCTCTACCCGTGCAGGCGATACACCTCCCTCCAGATGAGGTCCACGGTCAGCGTCAGCCAGGGGGCGGTCGACTGCCTCAGGAGTGAGCTGCGGACGTTTGTTTGCTCTGGAAAACGCCGCGCCCTGAGGCTATCCTGCTATCCAATGGGTAGTGGCCTTCATACGACCGAACACTGTCTTGAGTAGGGGACATCATGCCGAAGCGATGGTTGCGTTGGGCTGTTCTGTGCACTGGGATCTGGATGGCGGGCTGTGCGTCTCTGGAACCCGCCAGGCCCTTGATCGAAAGAACGGGTGATCAGGCGGTCCTGGTCCTGCCCCTGCAGGGTGGGCCAGCCCGGACACTTCGGCTCGACGGCCTGTTTGTGGAGACCGACCAAGGCAGAAGTCCGCTGCCTGCCGACCTGGTCGTGAGCCGCAAGGGCGGGCGGCTGCAGGCCACTGCGGCGGTCGCTGACGGCCGGACAGTGACGCTGGCCGTGGAACGCCAAGGACGTGACTTTGTGGTCCGGTTCAGCAGCCAGCCTGAGACGGGCATCGTCAAGTGGGGCCTGGCAGCGCAGGCCGCTGCGAGCGAGCACTTCACGGGCCTGATGGAGCGTGTGGTCGATGGTCCGCAGCAGGCCTCGTGGGCACCGGGCCGCAAGGAGGCCATGGACCTCCGCGGACAGAAGGTGGACATGATCCTCAAGCCCACGACCTCGGTGTACGCCCCGTTCTACCTGTCGTCGGGCGGGTACGCGACCTTCGTCAAGGGCGACTGGCCGGGCCACTACGACTTCTGCGCGGCAGACCCCAACCGGGTCAGGATCGAGTTCGAGGGGCCGCGGTTTGAGATGAAGGTGTACACCTCCGCAGATCCGGCCGCTGCGGTCCAGGCGCACGCCATTGAGGCAGGGCCGCCCTTCATGCCGCCTGCCTGGATGTTCTCGCCCTGGCGCTGGCGGGACGAGCACAGACACCGGTCCCAGTACTACGACGGCACTCCCGTGGCCGGACCGTTCAACTCCGAGGTCATGGAAGACGTGCTGATGATGAAGGCGTACGGCATCCCTTGCACGGTCTACTGGATCGATCGGCCCTGGGGGCCGGGTCGGCTGGGGTACGATGACTTTGAGATAGATCCCAACCGGCTGCCGAACTTCGGCCAGATGGTCAGGTGGCTGGGCGATCAGGAGATCCGCCTGGTGCTGTGGATTGGACCCTTCTTCCAGGGCAAGATGGAGCAGGAGGGCCTGGCCAAGGGCTATACCCTGGCGGGCCAGCAGCCCCAGCGAAACAACTATCCGCTGGTGGACTTCACCAACCCCCAGGCCAGGGCCTATTGGCAGGAGGGCGTGGCCAAGCTGCTCAAGCAGGGTGTGGCGGGCTTCAAGCTCGACCGCTCAGAGGAGGGCATCCCTGAGAGCGGCCCGTACAAGGTCTATGACGGCCGGACGATCCGTGAGAATCGCAATGCATATCCACCCATGTATCTCAAGGCCGCCTATGACGTGAGCAGGGCCTACAGGGACAGGGACTTCGTACTCATGCCCCGCGCCGCGTACACCGGCAGCTCGGCCTACGGCGTGTTCTGGGGTGGCGACATCGGCGGGACCCAGGAAGGCCTGCGGGCCTCGATCATCGCAGTTCAGCGGTCTGCAGTCATGGGCTATCCCAACTGGGGATCAGATACCTGCGGATACAATCAGCAGAGCCTGGACGCGGACATGTGCGCGAGATGGCTGGGCTTCAGTTGTTTCACGCCCATCATGGAGGTGGGGCCCACCCGCAATCTCGGATTCTGGAATCTCCCACGAGAACCCAGCTACGATAGCCGGCTCATCGCGATCTGGAGGCTTTACGCACGGCTGCACCACCGCCTGGCTGACTACAGCACCACGCAGGCGCGCCAGGCCAGCCGCACGGGTATGCCTATCGTTCGACCGCTCTTGCTGGTCGATCCAAGCTGCGGCGAGGCCTGGAAGAACTGGTGGACCTATCTCTATGGTCCAGATCTGCTGGTCTCACCCCTCTGGCAGAAGGGTCAGCGGACGCAGGAGGTCTATCTGCCGCAAGGACAGAGGTGGCAGGATGCGTGGCACAAGGGCAAGGTCTATGAGGGTGGCCAGACCGTGACCGTGGAGGCCGAGCTTCACCAGGTGCCGCTCTTTGTCAGGGTGGGGTCCAACGTGGACGTCGGAGACCTGGAGAGGGAATACGCGGAGTCCGTGGCCATCGCCCAGAACAGGCCGGACCTGACGACCCTGGATCAGCAGGTCAGGCAGTGGTTTGAGAAGTCCGGCGGTGCAACCCCAGGGAGATGATCATGCAGAGCCCCTCGATCCTTGTGTGCCAGGCTGCCCTCCTTTCAGTATTGGTATCGGCCGTCGGTGTGGTCGCCGTGGCCGGTCCTGATGGGACTGCACCCGTCGATGACCTGACCATCCGCTACGACAGGCCTGCCCAGGGCTGGGAGCGGGAGGCACTTCCGATCGGCAACGGCCGGATGGGCGCCATGCTCTTCGGCGGCCTGGCCCTGGACCGGCTTCAATTCAATGAGATCAGTCTGTGGACCGGCAACGAGGACGTGATGGGCGCGTATCAGGCCTTTGGCAGCCTCAGGATCGCCCTGGCGGGCCACGACACGGATACTACAGGCTACGTCCGTGAGCTCGACCTGGGCCGCGGCCAAGGCCGCGTCCAGTACACCCACAGGGGCGTCACCTACCATCGCCAGTACCTGGCCAGCCACCCCAGCCAGGTCATCGTCGTCCACCTGACCGCAGATAAGCCGGGGGCCTGCACCGGCCAGGTGGAGCTGACCGACATGCACGGCGGTCAGGTCACTGCAGAAGGTCTTCGCATGACTTGCGCAGGCGTCCTGACCCTGCCTAGGCCAGCCAGAGGCGGGCCACGCGGCCAGTCCCAGGCCTCTGCCTCTGACGCCAATACCCCTCCCGTTAAGACGATGGACTATGAGAGCCAGGTGACCGTGCAGCACCAGGGGGGCTCGGTGAGCGCGGAGTCCGGCAAGATCTCCTTTGCTGGATGTGACAGCCTGACGATCCTGCTGGGGTGCGGCACCAGCTATGTCCTGGACTATGAAAAGAAGTTCAGGGGAGAGCATCCCCACAACCGGCTCACCCGCCAGATGCAGGCCGCCTCCGACAAGTCCTTCAGCCAGTTGCAGGACGAGCACCTGAAGGACTACCGCTCCCTATTCGCGAGGGTCAGGCTGGACCTGGGCCAGACGCCGCCAGAGCCGAGGGGCCTGACGACGGACAGGCGGATCGATCGCTACAACAGGCAAGGCAACGACCCCGGGCTCGAGGCCCTGCTGTTCCAGTACGGCCGATACCTGCTGATGTCGTGTTCGCGTGACACCCTGCCCGCCAACCTGCAGGGCCTGTGGAACGATCGCAACAACCCACCGTGGAACAGCGACTATCACACGAACATCAACGTCCAGATGAACTACTGGCTCGCAGAGCCGGCCAACCTGAGCGAGTGTCACCTCCGATTGTTCGACATGATCCAGGCCCTGCGGCCCGCCTACCAGAAGGCCTCTGCTGCCGCGTTTCCGGCCCCTCCGGGCAGGCCCACGCGGGGCTGGACGGTCCGCACGGAGTCCAATCCCTTCGGCGCCATGGGCTACGTCTGGAACATGGGAGGCAATGCCTGGTACGCCCTACACTTCTGGGAGCACTATGCCTTCACCCAGGACAAGGACTTCCTCAGGTCCATGGCCTATCCCATGATGAAGGAGGCCTGCGAGTTCTGGGAGGACCACCTCAAGGTCCTGGCGGACGGTCGGCTGGCGGTTCCCCATGGCTGGTCACCCGAGCACAACCCGGCCGGCGTGGATGGCCAGGCCAGATTCGACGGCGTGACCTATGACCAGATGATGGTCTGGGGCCTGTTCACAAATACGGCAGAGGCAGCCGGGATCCTAGGTGCGGATGCGGAGTACCGCGGCCGGCTGAGCAGCCTGGCCGGCAAGCTCGTCGGTCCCAGGATCGGGCGATGGGGACAGCTTCAGGAATGGATGGAAGACCTGGATGATCCCAATGACCAGCACCGGCACACCTCGCACCTGTTCGGCGTGTATCCGGGCCGGCAGATCAGCACGGCCCTGACGCCGGATCTGGCCAAGGCCGCAGCCGTGTCGTTGGCCAGCCGGGGCGAGGTCGGCGACAGCCGGAGGAGCTGGACTTGGCCGTGGCGGTGTGCCCTGTGGGCCAGGCTCGACAGACCCGAGGACGCATACCGGATGATCCGGGGCTTGTTCCAGTACAATCTCCTTCCCAATCTCCTGGCCAATCATCCGCCCATGCAGATGGACGGCAACTTCGGCATCACCGCCGCGATGTGCGAGCTGTTCGTGCAGAGCCAGGCCGGCCAGATCGAGCTTCTGCCCAGCCTGCCTGCTGCCTGGTCATCGGGCTCCGTCGAGGGCCTGCGGGCCCGCGGCGGATTCGGGGTTGACATCCGCTGGAAGGATGGGAGACTGGCCTCTGCGGCGGTCCGGGGCCCCGGCGGTCAAAGGTGCAGGGTTCGGTACGGAGACAAGGGGGTGGACCTGGTCCTGCCCAGCGCGGGAGCCTGTCTACTGGACGGTTCTCTGAACCGGGGCCAGTAGGGCTGGCGTGAGGATACGGAATCTCCATGAAAGGGGACGTCATGAAGACCCAGGGTAGTCTGTGGGCTTGGCTGGCTGTGATATCCTGGGCATCCGGGCTGGCGATGGGCGTTCCTGGGCCGGGGACGCGGGTTCTTGACGTGCGGGAGTACGGCGCGAGGGGCGATGGCCATGCAGTGGACACGGCGGCCATCCAGAAGGCCCTTGACGAGTGCGGCAAGGCGGGTGGCGGCGTCGTGCGATTGACCGCAGGGACGTATCTGTGCCAGCCGATCTCCCTGGCCAGCAAGACCACTCTGCAGCTTGACGAGGGCGCGACGCTGCAGGCGAGCAGCCAGAACGCCGACTTCATGAAGACCCCGGGGGATTGGACGACCGCCAAGAGCGGGGACTTCGTCCCCTTGATCAGCGGGAAGGCCCTGACCGACGTCGCGATCACGGGCAAGGGCACGATCGACGGGGCAGGACAGGCCTGGTGGGGTCCTGCAGAGGAGGCCCGCAGGAAGACCTCGGGCTTCACGCTGCCCCGGCCGCGGATGATCGTCCTGACCGGCTGCAAGAACGTCCGGATCACGGGAGTGACACTCGCCAATTCACCGAGCTTCCATCTGGTCCCCACCGACTGCCAGGACGTCGTCATCGACGGCGTCACGATCCGGGCGCCCGATTCCTCGCCCAACACCGATGGAATCGACCCCAGCCTCTGCTGCCGCGTGCGGATCACCCGATGCACCCTGGACGTAGGAGATGACAACATCGCCATCAAGTCCGGCAAGAAGGTCGAAGGCCGCGAATTCGCCTGCGAAGACATCACGGTCAGCGACTGCACCTTCCTGCACGGCCACGGCATGTCCATCGGCAGCGAGACGGCCGGCGGCGTCCGCGGCCTGACGGTCGAGCGTTGCACCTTTGATGGCACGGAAAGCGGCATCCGGATCAAGTCCGACCGCTCCCGGGGCGGATGTGTTCAGGACCTGATCTACCGCGATATCACGATGAAGGACGTCAAGACGCCGATCAACATCACGACCTATTACCCCAAGGTCCCCAAGGAAGACGCCGCCCGGCCGGTGACTCCCCGTACTCCGGTTTATCGCAACATCCGCATCTCCAACGTGACGGCCACGAGCCCGCAGAGCGCGGGTTGGATCGTCGGCCTGCCTGAGAGCACCATTTCCGGCGTCATCCTGGAGAATGTGCGCATCTCTGCGCCCGAAGGCCTGAGGATCCGCAACGCGAAGTCCATCCAGGTGAGGGGGACCCAGGTGGAGGTCCGCAAGGGCCAGCCCTTCATCCTGGAGGCGAACACCTCGCTGGAAGGGTGGCACGGACCCCAGTAGTTCCGGACAGGCGCGTGTCTATTGAAGGGAATCCAATGGTCATGAAGAAGAAGACTGCGTGGATCCTGGCAGGCCTTTGCCTCGTGCCGGGGCTTTTCGTCAGCACGGCAGCAGCGGCGCGGATGAAGGCAAGGATCGTCGATGAGGCTACCGGACAGGCCCTGGCCGCCCGCGTGGCAGTCACGAACGCAGACGGCAAGTTCGTGGAGATTGCGGGTGAGCATCCGCACGTCGAGGTCCTGGGTAAGCGCTGGTGCTATGTAGACGGCTCCTTCACGGTCACCCTCCCGGACTCCGGGGCCTCGGTCGAAATCCGCAGGGGCCTGGAGACGCTGCCCTTGTTGGAGACCCTGAAGGCCGGGGCGGCCGCGAAGCCCCTGGAGAAGACCTTCCGCCTGCATCGCTGGATCGACATGCGCCAGAAGGGGTGGCTCAATGGTGACATCCACGCCCATCTGCCCGTGCCCAAGGAAGCGATCGGCCAGATGAGGGCAGAGGACCTCAACACCCTGACCCTGTACCACATGCTGGATTCGCAGTACAAGCTGGAGACCAACACGTGTTTCACAGGCAAGGTCGACACCCACTCGAGCCCGGGTTGTGAGGTCTACGTAGGCCAGGAGATCCGCGAGTTCCAGATGGGCCATCTGGGGTTCATAGGTATCAACCACCTGGTCCCGGGGTATCCGGACATGGGCGGCGGGCTGGAGTACTGGAGGAGCGAGCCACATTTTGACCTGACGCGGGCGGCGCAGGGGGCACGGGAGCAGAAGGGCACGATTGCCTGGGCACACGTCTGCTCGGTCCCCGGCCACGAGTTGCCCGTCGAGATCGCCCTGGGCCTGGTGGACGTCATGGAGTTGATCACGTGGTCCGATCCCACGCAACTGCCCAACCACTACGAGCCCTGGGAGAACTCGGGCTTCTCGCAGGCGGAATTCCCGATCATGCGATCCCTGGATCTCTACTATCAGGTGCTTAACGCGGGGTTCCGCATGCCGATCGCGGCGGGCACGGACAAGTTCGGCGAGGAGATTTCCCTGGGCAGCAACCGTGCGTACGGCCAGGTCAAGGACCAGGCCGACTACGGCGGCTGGCTTGCGGCCATCAAGGCAGGCCGGAGCTTCGTGACCAACGGCCCGATCCTGGAGTTCGACGCGGACGGCCAGCAGGCGGGTGACGTCGTGGAGTTCCAGGGGACCCGGCGGGTCAAGGTCCGCGTGGCTGCCAGGTCCATCCTGCCGTTCAACACGCTGGAGATCGTGGCCAACGGAAGGACGATCGGCCACAAGTCGATCGCCACCCAGAACAACCCTCCCAAGGACGGGCTCACCTCCATGGAGGTCACGGCCACCGTGGATCTGGATCAGAGCACGTGGCTGGCAGGCAGGGTGGTGGACAATCCGGACCTGCGGAACAACATCATGCCCAGGGGTGCATCGGTCTTTGCCCACACCGCGCCGGTCTACTTCCTGAAGGACGGCCGCAAGGTCCGCGACCCCGCCTCGATTGCCTATCTGATCAAGTACGTCCAGGGCACGCTGCACTGGCTGTCCACCCATCCGAAGTTCACTACAGAGCAGGAATGGAAAGACGCCCAGAATTCAGCGGAGCAGGCCCTCAAGGTCTACCAGGGGCTATAGCCAAAGGAGTCACCCATGAGCCGAATCATCTACAGCCTGGCTGCTGCGACGGTCCTTGCCGGGTTCGCGCCCTGCCAGGCAGGGGCCTACAAGAACTTCGGCGTGGCCGTGTACTTTCGGGCCTATGAGGTGCGGGAGGCTGCAGACCTGGAACAGCTCCGGTCCCGTTGGGCGGTGCTGGAACAGCAGTTGAAGGTGGACAAGGTCTACCTGGAGACCCACCGCGATACGATCATGCCGGATGAGGCCACGATCGTGAAGGTCCGCCAGTTCTTCCAGGATAGGGGCATCAAGACTGCAGGCGGCATCACCTTCACCATCAACGAGAGGAATCGCTTCCAGACCTTCTGCTACACTACGCCTGAGCAGCGTCAGAAGGCCAAGGAGATCGCCGAGTTCACGGCCCGTCTGTTCGACGAGTTCATCCTCGACGACTTCTTCTTCACGAACTGCAAGTGCGACAACTGCATCAAGGCCAAGGGAGACCGGAGCTGGACGCGGTTCAGGCTGGACCTGATGGACGAGGTGGCGAAGGAGCTGGTGATCCAGCCCGCCAAGGCCGTCAATCCCAAGGTCCAGGTGATCATCAAGTACCCGAACTGGTACGAGCACTTCCAGGGCCTGGGCTTTGACCTGGATGCAGGACCCAGGCTGTTCGACAAGATCTACACGGGCACAGAGACCCGGGACGCAGTCAACTCCGATCAGCACCTCCAGCCCTATGAGAGCTACGAGATCGTCCGCTACTTCGAGAACATCAAGCCCGGCTGCAACGCAGGAGGATGGGTCGACACGGGCGGCATGCGGACCCTGGATCGCTACGCAGAGCAGCTCTGGCTGACCCTCTTGGCCAGGGCGCCGGAGATCACGTTGTTCGATTGGCGGCAGGTGCAGAGGCCACTGCGTCCCTCGGACCGTTCGCCCTGGCAGGACCAGAAGCCCAGCCTGGACTTCGACGCGGTGATGAAGCCCGTCCCGCAGGCAGATGGGACTTCTGTGACGCCGACCACCCTCGCCCGGGTGGCAGGTCTGGTCTTTGAGCAGGTGGACGGCCTCCTGGGCCAGCTCGGCAGGCCTACAGGCGTCAAGAGCTACAAGCCCTATCAATCTCTGGGCGAGGACTTCCTGCAAAACTACCTGGGCATGGTGGGCATCCCCCTGGAGATGGTGCCTGAGTTTCCCACTGACGCCAAGATGGTCTTGCTGACAGAGTCGGCCAGGTTCGATCCCGCGATCGTCTCCAAGATCAAGAGGCACCTGACCGAAGGCAAGAATGTGGTCATCACCTCGGGCCTGCTCAAGGCCCTGCAGGACAAGGGCCTCTCGGACATCGCAGAGCTGGAATGCACGGGCGCCAGGATCTCCACTCGGGAGTTTCGCCGGGGCTTCTTCGGCCCTGCGGTCGCACCCCTAGAGAGCCCCATCGTGATCCCCCAGATTCGCTACCTCACCAACGACGCCTGGGAGCTGATCGGCTGCATCACGAACAACACCGGCTATCCCTTGCTGGTCCAGGCCGGCTATTCCAAGGGCTTGCTCTACGTGCTGGCTGTGCCGGACGACTTCGGGGACCTGTACCGGCTGCCTGCAGAGGTGCTGACGCAGATCAAGAACGTGGTGGCGAAGGACCTGTTTGTGCGGCTCGATGCAGCCAGCCAGGTCTGCCTGTTGGTGTACGACAACAACACCTTCATTGTGGAGTCTTTCCTCTCGGAGCCGGTGGAGGTGGGCCTGGCCGTAGACCGACGGTTCACGCAACTGCGTGACTTGGTGACCGGTGAGGTCCTGGCCACAGGCAGCACCGCAGAGCCAGGGACCCCGCGGGGTCGCGGCATGGGCGGCAGCGACAAGGTGACCGTGCGGACGCAGATCAAGCCGCATTCCTACAGGGCGTTCCTGGCCCAATAGAAGGGAGCAATCGATGACTCGCATCTGGCAGGTCGCTGCGCTGGCCATGATCGCCTGGGGTCCGGTCCTGGCCTTCGACCGGCCGGAGGTGACCTTCAAGGTCTTTCAGTTCCCTGCAGACCAGATCCCCAGGATCGACGGCAGTGCAGACGACTGGGCTGTGGTTCCCCGGGACTACGCGATCGCCACGGATCAACTGTGGGAGGACTCTGGCAAGCACGCCAAGGCAGACGCCAACAATCTGGACGTCGGCGTCCGCGTGGGCTGGGTTGCGGGTCTCAACCGGCTCTACTTCCTCTACGAGGCCTATGACAACTACTGGGACTTCAGCCAACCGGGCCTGCATAATGACACCTTCGAGATCGTGGTGGACGCAGATGCCTCGGGCGGGCCTCTGATCGACCACGAGCATGCGAAGGTCTGGACGCCCGAAATGGTGGGTCTCGAGAGGTCCACCCTGGACCGGCGTCTGGACCCGAACGAGGAGCACTGGGCCTTTCACGGTGTGCACGCCCAGAACTACCATATCTTCACGCCCAGCCAGGACAAGGACTGGTGCATGGCCTGGGGCTCCGCCACCTGGATCAAGGAGCTGCCCTACGCCAATGCAACCACGCGTTTCGCCTTCAAGCCCGGCCAATCCGGAAGGCTGGCACTTGAGTTCTGGATCACTCCATTCGACTATGCAGGTCCGGAGGGTCCCCAGCGGGCCGTGGAGTCCGTGTTGTTCGAGAACAAGGTCATCGGCCTGTCCTGGGCGGTGATCGACTACGACGACGTCAACAACGCGGCCAACAACGGATTCTGGAACCTCTCGCGCAGGCACACGATGTACGGCAACGCCACGCAGCTCTGCGCCTTCAGGCTCATGCCCCTGGAGCCGCGGCTCCGCAGGCCCCTTTCGGCGCAGTGGTCGTTCAGGGTGGTGGATCTGGACCGCCGACTGGTGGCCTTCAAGGACCTGTCCCAGGGCAGGATCACGTCCTGGACCTGGGATTTCGGGGATGGCGTCACGTCGACCGAGCAGAATCCCATCCACCGCTACGCCAGGCCTGGCAACTACGTGGTGATCCTCGACGTGCAAGGTCCGGACGGCAAGGCCCGTCGCTCCAAGGTCTGGGACGTGCAACTCAAGTAGAAAGGAACACCCGCCATGACTCGACGATCCCTGCCTGTTCGCCTGGCCTTCATCCTGATCACCTGCTGGCCGGGTGTGGCTGCGCATGCGGCTGCGTTCGACGTGAAGGCCCAGGGCGCAATGGGCGACGGCAAGACCCTCGACACAGCGGCCATCAACAAGACGATCCATGCCGCTGCAGCAGCAGGGGGCGGCACGGTCCATTTCCCGGCAGGCACCTACCTGTCCGGGTCGATCCAGCTCAAGAGCCACATCACCCTGCACCTGGATTCCGGGGCCACGGTCGAGGCCACCAGTGATCCGAACGCCTATGATCAGGCGGAGCCTAACGAGTCCGGCGACAGGCTGCAGTATCAGGACTTTGGCCACAGCCACTGGCACAACAGCCTGATCTGGGGTGAGGGGCTGGAAGACGTGACGATCATGGGTCCAGGTCGCATCTATGGCAAGGGCCTGGCCCGGAGCCAGGGCCGGCCTAGGGCTGCGGCCGGATCTGCTGGAGGCGGCGAGGAGGGGACGCTTGCGGCCCGACCCGCCCGGGTGGGAAACAAGTCGATCGCCCTGAAGAACTGCCGCAACGTGATCATCAAGGACCTTTCGATCCTGCAAGGTGGCTGGTTCGGCATCCTGCCTACGGGAGTGGACAACCTCACGATCCACAACCTCAAGATCGACACCAACCGCGACGGCATCAATATCGACTGTTGCCGAAACGTTCGCATCTCGGATTGCACGATCAACTCGCCGGCGGACGATGGCATTGTGCTCAAGAGCAGCTTCGGACTGGGACTGTTCCGCGCCACCGAGAACGTGACCATCACGAACTGCCAGGTCAGCGGATACGAGATGGGCTCTCTCCTGGATGGGACCTTCAGGCGGACCGGCCAGCGGGCGCCGGACCGGGACGGTCCCACGGGCAGGATCAAGTTCGGGACCGAGTCCAACGCAGGCTTCAAGAACATCACGATTTCCAACTGCGTGTTCGACTATTGCCGCGGCCTGGCCCTCGAGACCGTGGATGGCGGCCTGCTCGAGGACGTGACCATCACCAACATCACGATGCGCGATATCGTCAATTCGCCGATCTTCCTCCGCCTGGGCAGCCGGATGCGGGGACCCGAAGGCACGCCCGTGGGCAGGCTCCGCAGGGTCACGATCAGCAATGTCGCCGTCTACAACGCAGACCCCCGATACTGCTCGATCATCAGTGGGATCCCGGGCCACCCTGTCGAGGACGTGACGCTGAGCCACATCCGCATCCTGGCCCAGGGGGGTGGCACATCGGAGGACGCAGCTCTCGTGCCGCCGGAGAAGGAGAACGCCTATCCTGAGCCCAGCATGTTCGGAAAGATGCCTGCGTATGGCTTCTTCATCCGCCACGCCCGGGGGCTCATCCTGGAGAATGTGCAGGTCAGCTTCCTGAAGGAGGACCTACGTCCGGCCTTCGTGCTTGCGGACGTCAAGGGCATCGAGCTGCGAAACCTCAAGGCCCAGCATGCCACCGACGTGCCCACCTTCGTCATGACCGAGGTCGAGGACTTCAGCACCCATCAGTGTGGCTCGCTTCCTGACACCCGTCTGGAGAAGGTGGAGGAGAAGAAGCTGTAGAGAGGGCCCCGATCTGTCCTTGAACAGTCCCTCTTCAGATGTTGCCCTTGTCTTTCAACTGGGCGCCCTCTACAATCGCTCACCATGGATGAGGTCCTCAATACGATCCAGTGTGCTGACTGCATCGAGGCGATGAACCGGCTCCCTGCCGGGTGCGTCGACTTGGTCTTCGCGGATCCGCCCTTCAATATCGGCTACAGCTATGACGTGTACGAGGACTCCGTCGAGCGCCAGCAGTACATCGACTGGTCCAGCCGGTGGATCGCGGCAGTCCACCGGGTGCTGAAGGGCAATGGGGCATTCTGGCTGGCCATCGGCGACGACTATGCTGCGGAGCTCAAACTGGAATGCCAGAAGGTCGGGTTCCACTGTCGAAGCTGGGTGATTTGGTACTACACGTTCGGTGTCAACTGCACGCGGAAGTTCACGCGGTCACACACGCATCTGCTCCATTTCGTGAAAGACCCGCAGGACTTCACGTTCCGTGACGAGGACCTCGACAACCGCATACCGTCTGCCCGCGAGCTCGTCTACGATGACAGGCGGGCCAATCCCAAGGGCCGGCTGCCTGATGACACCTGGATCATCCGGCCTGCAGACGCCGTCGGAGAGCTGACCTGTGACGAGGATTGCGGGCCGGCCGGACCCGTTGAGCCGCCTGTGGATTCGGATCGGACGTTCACCCTGCGGCCGCAGGACCTGGGCCACTGCTTCAGGCCTGATGAGAACACCTGGTACTTCCCACGTGTGGCAGGGACGTTCAAAGAACGGGCAGGATTCCACGGTTGTCAGATGCCCGAGCAACTGCTGGGCCGCATCATCCGCACCTGCTCCAACCCTGGCGAGGTCGTCCTCGACCCGTTCTCTGGCAGCGCCACGACCTTGGCGGTCGCCAAGAAGCTGGGACGCCAGTACGTCGGATTCGACATCTCCAAGGACTATGTCCGCTACGGCATCGAGAGGCTCGATGCCATACGCGTTGGCGACCGCCTGGACGGCTCACCCGAGCCCATGAAGAGCGCACCTCGCACATCCGAAGGCAAGTCCTCCAAGGGGGGCCGACGCAGCAGGCCCCAGGCTGCGCGAGGCCGTGTGCCTGCTGCCAAAGAGAGGCAGTACGACGAGGCCCAGCTCGAGATCACCCTGGCCGGGGTGGCCAAGGCCTTTGAGCAGACGCACCAGGGGTTCTCGATCGACCGGGTAGTCGCTGATCCGGATCTCGACAAGGAGTTCGTCGCTGCCTGTGCGGGCCTGGGCCTTGCCGGCGACAGCCGCACGTGGAACCTGTTGTTGCTGCGGCTCCGCAAGGCAGGAAGGCTCTCGCAGGTCGAGACCCTCCATCGGACCCACATCCCCTGGGAGCAGTGCGATCCCTACCTGTTTGCCAGCGAGATCGCATGGCAGAGCATGCTGGACGATGCCTCTGCCACGAGCCTGGACGAGATCCTCTGTGACCCGCTGCTGGCGGCCCGATTCGATGGCATCGCCAGCCGGTTTGCGCCGGGCTACAGGTCCGTGGACTACCGGTGGACTGCCCTGCAGCTTCGCAAGCAGGCCAAAGCGGCGAGGAGCCGAGCTGCGGTATTGGCGGCCCCCGATCGGTTGGGCAAGGCTGTGGCCATCGACAAGCCGGGTGTGCCCGACCTGCCTGAAGGGCCCGGGTTGTACGTCCTCAGTGAGGACCCGGCCAGCCAGCGGAACCTCTATGTGGGCGAGACCCTGAACCTCAGGGGCCGGTTGACCCTGGATCAGGATCGATTGGAGGCATGGCGGGCATGCTCACCCTCACGATCGATCTTTGCGCAGACCCTGGCCATGGACTTTTCGGGCGCGGGAAGGCTCGCCTGGCAGAGCTGCCTGGTGAAGAAGCTCAAGCCCCGCCTCAACTGCTTCGAGCTTCGGTCTGCATGCTGAGGATCCGCTTGACCCACTCGTCCTGGAGCAGGGCCTCCTTCGTGGTCCTGTCAGGCAACTGGCAGGGCGGCAGCTCGACATCGGGCTGCGTGCCCTCGACCTCGTTGACGCCGCCGTCGGCGTTGAGCATGAGGTCCGCCTCCAGCACGAAGATCATGCCACTGGCAGGCAGGCGTACCATGACCGGGTTGAAGTACGGAGCACAACTCCCCGGTGTGCGATGTCCGACCAGCGTGGCCAGGTGCATCCGCTGCGAGGCGTTCGCATACTCGTCTGCAGCAGACCCGGTGCCTCCGTCCATGAGGATGAACAGCCTGCCCGAGAAGGGATAGCGATCCTTGGGGTCGACTCTTCGGTCGATCCTGTAGAAGACCCAGTCTGCAGGGTTCCAGGGCTCAGGCGGTCTGATCTCCTCAATCTGTCTCTCGTGTGCGAAGATCGAGACCCCGCCTCGCAGGGATTCCAGGAACGAAGCCGCGTGGTCTTGCAGGAACCGTCTCTTGATCCCTGCCACCTCAGAGTAGCTTGCGCTCCTGTCCAGAAACGGGGCGATCAGATTGTCGAATGCATAGTAGTGGATGCCCCCGCCATTCTGGCGGACATCGATGATGAGCTTCTGATAGCGACCCTTGGATTCCTCCAGGAACCTCCCGATGGTCCTGCGATCCTTCTCAATGAACATGCCGCCCATGCACTTGACCCGGATGTAGCCCACCTCGTCCGTGAGCCGCAGGCAGATGCAGTTTCCCTCCGAGGATGCGTAGTCACAGAAGGGGGTCAGGTCGGGATGGCCCCGATGGCAGGGCACGAAGGCCTCGCAGGTCGTCCCATCGGCCAGCCGGAAGGTCACCTGCCATCCGCGAACCCCAGGCCCCTCATGGACCGCCAACAGGTCCTCGGCGACCCAGTCTGTGTCACGGAGGATGTGGCGGACCCAGGTCGCTTTGCGGAGCCGTTCGAGAAAGGAGGTACAGTCCATCCCGTTGACGGCCACGATCTGGGATCCTGCGGCAATCCTGCGATCCCGAGATTGCCAGGCATCCCTGATCCGGTAGATCTCGCCGTCGCGGATCACGCGGAACGGGGGATGTACGAAACACGACCGTTCCTGAAGCCTGGGCCAGCGGTAGCCTGCCTTCAGTTGATGGGAAGGAAGCTGGCCGGGCCTGCGTCGCGACTCGTACCCATAGGTGCGGAGAGACGGCTCGGAGAGGAGATGACCGTGGCCGGACACGCCGAGCAGGCTGAAGTAGCCGCACACGACGTGGAAGAACTCCTCGTCCGTCTGCGCCTCTTCCGCCAGCCGCATGACACCGGGGGCCACGGCCTCGTAGTTGGGTAGTCCCCTGAGCCTCTCGTTAAGCTCCACAAACGGGCTGTAGTTCCTCGCCCACTGGCAAAGGAACTCGACGTCACCTCGCCGCTGCTGAGGGGTCAATTGGGCAGGGCCGGGCGAACAGCCGGTCAGTATAAGGAGGCAGAGGCCAACGATCCATTCTCTGATGGATATCTCCGTGAGGGCACCGAGCATGTCCCGCATAGTAGTCCGTCCCGATCCACGATCCGATGGATAGACCGCCCATCCTCCTGTGGCAGCCAGGGTAGTGTGCGATGGTGGACCTGTCAACCACCAGGGAGAGTCGAAAACCTGTTGCATGATGCCGCCTGCTCAGGTAGGTTCTGGCTATGGATCGACAAGACATGGGGGACTCGAAGGAGCCATTGATGGTCACACGGCGTCGTGCATCGTGCATCTGGGTCATGGGCCTGGTATGGAGCTGGATCTGCTTGGCGGGCCAGCCGGTGGACGGGCAGGCCAGGACGATCTTGGACCTGGATGCGGACTGGCGGTTCAACAAGGCGGACGTGGCTGACGCGGCAGTGCCGGGCTTCGACGACTCAGGATGGACCCGGGTCGACCTGCCCCACGACTGGAGCATTGCAGGTCCGTTGGGCCCCGAATACGGCAGTGGCAATGGCTTTGCGCCAGGCGGGATCGCCTGGTATCGAAGGCATCTGCGGCTCGATGCAGGCTGCAAGGACAAGGCCGTGGCGATCGAATTCGACGGTGCGTACGACCATGCCGAGGTCTGGGTCAACGGCCACTTCGTGGGCGGCAGGCCCTATGGCTACTCGAGCTTTCAATGCGAGCTGACGCCTCTGCTGAGATTCGGAGATGCTGAGAACGTGGTGGCTGTCCGCGTGGACCACTCCCGGTTCGCGGACTCCCGCTGGTACACGGGCTCGGGGATCTATCGCCACGTCAGGCTGCGGATCACGGACCGGTTCTGCATCGGTCACTGGGGCACGGCCATCACCACGCCCCAGGTGCAGGAGGCTTCTGCAGTGGTGCAGGTGGAAACGACGCTCCACAACGGCTCCGGTCAGGCCAGGCCGGGTTCCCTCGAATTGGAGGTCCGCGGCCCTGACGGCCGCCGCGTGGCTGCAACTGCGGTCCTGCCCTGCAACGCAGAGGCAGGGGCGGATCAGAGCGTGGTCCTGCAGGTCAGTGTCCCCAACCCCAAACGGTGGTCAGTCGAGTCGCCTGTGCTGTACACCTTGATCAGCACGCTCAAGTCCGAGGGCGCGGTCATCGATCAGACCACCACCCCCTTTGGAATCCGCACGATCCGGTTCGATCCGGACAAGGGTTTCTTCCTCAACGGCAGGTCCATGAAGCTCAAGGGCGTCTGCATCCACCACGACGCAGGGCCCCTGGGCGCAGCAGTGCCGGACAAGGTCCTGGAGCGGCGGCTCCTCATTCTCAGGGATCTGGGCGTAAACGCCATCCGGACCAGCCACAATCCGCCTGCGCCGGAGCTGCTGGACCTGTGCGACCGGCTGGGCCTGCTGGTTAAGGATGAGGCTTTCGACGAGTTCGCACCCGCCAAGAACAAGTGGGTCGCGGGCCGCAACGCAGGCCAGCCGAGCCGCTTTGGCTATGCGGAGCTCTTCAGCCAGTGGTCTGTCACGGACATCCAGGACATGGTCCGCCGCGATCGCAACCATCCCTGCGTCATCCTCTGGAGCATAGGCAACGAGATCGACTTTGCCAATGACCCCTTCACCCATCCTGTGCTCGGCAATGACTACAGGCCCGGCAATCCGCCGGCCGAGAACCTGCCCGCCTTGGCTGCGCCGCTGATCGCGGCAGTGAAGCAGATAGACCCCACACGACCCGTGACTGCCGCGCTGGCGAATGTGGCGATGTCGGATGCGGTCGGGTTGGGTGAGAGGCTGGACGTCGTGGGCTACAACTACCAGGAGCCCCGTTATTCCGCAGACCACCAAAAGTATCCCAAGCGGGTCATCTTCGGAAGCGAGAACAGTCACTCCTACGGCAATTGGACCGCTGTGCGGGAAAGTGACTACGTGGCAGGCCAGTTCCTGTGGACCGGCATCGACTACCTGGGCGAGGCCAACCGTTGGCCCAACCGCGGCAGCGGCGCAGGCCTGCTGGACCTGTGCGGATTCAAGAAGCCCAATGCCTGGTTCCGTCAGAGCCTCTGGAGCGACAGGCCCATGGTCTACCTCTGCACCTCAGCCCCGTCTGGAGGCAGGGGGATGAGGCCCCGCGGCATGCGGGCTGAAGAACACTGGAATTGGCCCAGCGACGCGAACGTGACCGTGACCTGCTACACCAACTGCCCCCAGGTCAGGCTGACCCTCAACGCCAGGCAGATCGGCCTCAAGCCCCTGACCGAGGCCGTCAATGGGAACCTGGCCTGGCAGGTCCCGTTCGAACCGGGGCTGCTCAAGGCCGAGGGCCTCAAGGAGGGCAAGACCGTGGCCGAGTTCTCTCTGGCCGCGGCCGGTGCTGCAAGCAGGATTGCGCTGGTCCCTGACGTGACGCAGCTTGCGGCAGACGGCAAGGACATCTGCCACGTCGAGTTCCGCATCACGGATGAGAAGGGGGTCCTGGTCCCTGACGCGAGCCAGGAGGTGACCTTTGAGGCCAGCGGCCCTGCCACGATCCTGGCTATCGGCAACGCGGACCTGAACAGTCCGGACAGCACCAAGGACCTGACTCACAAGGCCTATCGCGGCAGGGGCCTTGCGATCCTGCAGGCAGGCCGCGAGCCGGCCACGGTCTACGTGACCGCCAAGGCGCAGGGTCTGGAGCCCGCATCACTGGAGATTCAACTGGGGACTGCACGATGAAGATTCTGACGATACAAGGCAGTCCCAGGAGACGGGGCAACACCGCCACGGTGTTGGGATGGTTCGAGACGCTGATCGCCAAGGGCCACGAGGTAGAGCACGTCGAGCTCGCCGAGTATCGGGTGAACGGCTGTCAGCACTGCTCCCAGTGCCAGTCTGTCCTGGAAGTACTCTTCTGTCCCCAGGGCGACGATGCAGTGGCCCTCTTCAGCCGCATGTGCGACTGCGATGTGATCATCTATGCAACCCCCCTCTATACCTGGGGATTCCCCTCGCAGTTGAAGGCCCTGATCGACCGCCATATCTGTATGATCAAGGGGATCGCCACAGCCACCCCGCTGTCCCTCCTCAAGGGCAAGCGGACCGCGCTGCTGGTCACGTGCGGCGGGTCAGAGCAGGACGACGCGGACCTGATTCAGAAGGTCTTCGACAGGTTCCACGCGTGCACCGGCTGCTCGGTCGTGGGCAAGTACGTGGCCCCCTTCTGCACAGAGCCCGGCGACCTCGGCTCCAAGGGGATGAACGTGGCCGAGAGGATGGCCAGGGACATCGGCGCCAGCTCTTCTTGACGCTCCGCAGTGTGACCACGGAAAGAACCCCCTGAACACGGTCGCAGCCGAGATGCTGGGTTGGTAGAAACGCCCTTCATCTTGGGTGTCTTTTGGGTATAATGGGTCGCGGCACCGACAACCGATGGCCCTGCCGCCGGGTCCGCGGCGGTGCAAGGGCAATCGACCAAGGCCCAGTGAGGCCACCGGAGGTCATGACATGGGATACCATGAAAAGGAGTCAACCATGAAACGTCGCGAGCTGGGTCGTCGCCAATTCCTCCAGACCACCGCTGCACTGGCAGGGGCCGCAGTGCTGTCGCCCTGGGCCCTGGGCCGGGCTGCTGCAGGAGAGGCCGTCAAACGGACGGCCGCAGACCAGGTCTCTCTGGGCAAGACCGGCCTGAAGATCAGCAGGCTGGGGTTCGGCACGGGCAGCAACAGCGGCCGTGAGCAGCTCGCCCTGGGCAAGGAGGAGTTCATCCGGCTGATCCACTACGGCTATGACCACGGCATCACCTATATCGACGCAGCCAAGATGTACAGGACCTTTGGCTGGATCGGCGACGCCATCAAGGGCCTGCCCCGCGAGAAGCTGTTCATCCAGTCCAAGGTGGCGGGCCAGCCGGACGACGTCATGGCGGCCATCGACGATCACCGCAAGACCTTTAACACTGACTACGTGGACAGCCTCCTGGTCCATTGCATGGTCAAGGACAAGTGGACCGACGAGATGAAGCGGGTCATGGACGGTTTCAACCAGGCCAAGGACAAGAAGTGGATCAGGGCCAAGGGCGTCTCGTGCCACAGCCTGCTCGCCCTCCGCGACGCCACTGCCTCGGACTGGCCCGAGGTCCATCTGGTGCGGGTCAATCCCCAGGGTATCGCCACAGATAGTGCGGACATCAGTTGGGACTACACGGCCCCCCATGACATTACCCCCGTGATGGCCGAGATCAAGGCGATCCACGACAAGGGCAGGGGCGTGATCGGCATGAAGATCATCGGCAACGGCGAGTTCAAGAGCCCTGAGGATCGCGAGAAGTCGATCCGCTTCGCCATGGCCTGCAAGGACATCGATGCCGTGGTCATCGGATTCACCAGCACCCAACAGATCGACGAGGCCATAGAGCGGATCAACCGGGCCCTGGCCGAGGCGTAGACCGTGCCCGCGTGGAAGATTCAGGAAGAAGGAGAAGGCATCCAGGCCTCTGGCGGCCAGGGAGAAGGTCCAGATCCTGACGGAGGTCCCATCGGGCGGCAGGACCCTCACCTCCGACGAGGTGTTTCACTTCAAGGGGCCCTTCGGCAAGGTCATGGGCCTGCTGGCCCAAGGGGCGATCCAGACGGCACACCGCCGCCACATGGAGGCCTTCAAGCGATTTGCGGAGTCACGCATGACAGAGAGATCTTTGAGCCGTCGTGACGCCCTGAGCCTAGGCGCGAGGGCGACGGCAGCAACAGTGCTGGGGTCCACGTTTCTGTCGGCCCCTGTGACGGCGCAGAGCAGCCGTCGCCAGGTGCAGGTCTTTGACGTCCGCAAGTACGGCGCGGTCGGAGACGGCAAGACCCTGGACACGACCGCCATCCAGAGGGCCATCGACGAGGCTGCAGCCCGGGGCGGCGGCGCGCAGGTGCTCGTCCGCGGAGGTAAGCGCTACCTGGTCGGCACCCTGCAGCTCAGGGGGGGGATCGACTTCCATCTGGCGGACGACGCAGAGCTGGTGGTCAGCACGCGGGAGGAGGATTACGTCGGCCGCGCGGTCCTTGCGGCAAAGGACGCCCACGACCTCCGCATCTCAGGGACCGGCAACATCGAGGGCCGGGCACTGGAGTTCCTGACCCAGTACGACCAGAAGGATGAGTGGTACCTGCCCGTGGACTGGCGGCCCAAGATGTTCGTGCTGACCGGCTGCAAAGGTCTCGATATCCGCGACGTCTCCTTCAGCCACGCCCCTGAATGGGGCCTGCACATGCTGGGCTGCGAGCACGTCCTGGTGGAGGGCCTGCGGGTCCGCAACTACCTGGACGTGCCCAATTGCGACGGCATCGATCCGGACCACTGCAGGGACGTGGAGATCCGCAAGTGCCACCTCGTGTGCGGCGACGACGCGATCGTCGTCAAGGCCACGCGCCAGACCGAGGACTTCGGTCCCTGCGCGAACATCACGGTCAAGGACTGCGTGATCGAGACCCAGGACTCGGGCGTCAAGATCGGCACTGAGACCACCCAGGACATCCACGACATCCGGTTCGAGAGATGCAAGATCCGGTCCTGCAGCAGGGGCCTAACCATCCAGCTCCGCGATGAGGCCAACGTCTTCAACGTGGACTTCCGCGACATCGAGTTCGTGGCCCGCTACTACTCGGACCCGTGGTGGGGCAGGGGGGAGGCCCTCTCCTTTACGGCCATCCCCCGTACCCCCCAGACCCGGCTTGGCACGATCCACGATATCCACGTGAAGAACGTGACCGGCCGTGCAGAGAACAGCGCCCGGATCCACGGCACTCGGGAGAGCCGGATCAAGGGCGTTACGCTCGAGAACGTGGACCTGACCTTCGACCGCTGGACGCGGTATCCAGGGGCCGTCTTCGACAACCGGCCGACCACGGTCTATGAGCCGATCGAGCGGCACGGCACGCCGGGCTTCAGCATCCGCTCCGCAGACCAGGTCCACCTGAAGAACTGCCGCGTCCGGTGGGGCAGGAACCGGCCGGACACCTTCACCCATGCCCTGGAGGCAGAGTCTGTCACCGGGCTGGACCTGACGGGGTTCTCAGGCGAGGCCGCGCATCCGGATCGTGACCCTGCCATCGCGATCCGGTGATAGGGTAATGCAAAAATCAAAGTGCAAAATGCAAAATGACAATGCAAAGATCAAAAAGGGCACAACCCGTATGTGGCGTCAGCCGTTTTTGCATCTTGGTCTTTGATCTTTGATTTCTTCGCCACATGGGCCTGAGCCATTCAGAGAGCAGAGTACGGCGGCACGACCTCGACTGGCTGCCGATCCTCGCCATCCTGACGGTCTTCGTGTTTCACTGCGGCCAGTTCATTCGTGCTGGTCGTGGCCGCCTACGAGTACGTCATCCGCAGGAACAATTCGGTGAGGTTCCTGTTTGGGATGAAGCTTCGCACCACGGCCAGAAATGAGTTGACGAGTTCATAGGACGGGTATACGGTGGCCGTGTCGGTCCTGTGAACTGGAGTTTGTCAGGAGGTCAAACCATGGTCAAGCTAGCCATCATCGTTGGAAGCACGCGGCCCGGCCGCAAGGCGGAGGCCGTCGCCACCTGGGTCCATCAGATTGCACAGAAGCGCAAGGACGCGCAGTCTGAGGTCGTGGATATCCAGGACTACAACCTGCCCCTCTTGGACGAGCCCGTGCCGCCCGCCATGGCCCAGTACAGCAAGCCCCACACCAAGACGTGGGCGGCGAAGATCGCCTCCTTTGACGGCTTCGTGTTTGTAACTCCAGAGTACAACCACAGCACGTCGGGCGCCCTGAAGAACGCCATCGACTACCTGTACGCAGAGTGGAACAACAAGGCCGCAGGATTCGTGAGTTACGGCAGCGCAGGTGGGGCTCGCGCGGTGGAACAGTTGCGCCTGGTCATGGGCGAGATCCAGGTCGCAGACGTCCGGGCCCAGGTCATGCTCTCCCTGTTCACGGATTTCGAGAACTTCACGACGTTCAAGCCCGCAGCGATGCACGAGAAGTCGGTCAACACCATGCTCGACCAGCTCATCGCATGGGCAGGGGCCATGAAGACGCTCCGCAAACCATGAACCTGGAAGGGGTGTCGAGCTCGATGCAGCCGCCGCAGCCCTGACAGGCGGATGGTTCCTCCTGGGTCAGGGCGAGATGATCGGGGGCGACAAGGGGATCATCCTTCCCGTTCTGGGCAGGTCGTGAAGCGACTGCTTACAGACACTCGGTTGACTGTTTGTAGTCGGAGGGGCATGGTGATCAGGGCGAACGCAAAGTCGCTCCTGTACGTGCAGGAAGAGAACAGAAGGAGTCTCTTGCCGCGAATGAACGCGAATAGACGCGAATGGCTGTCGCCGGGTTGACAGGTTTGAGTGGGTCGCAGCATCGCCGTACGCGACGCTTCGCGTCTACTGGAAGGCCATGCCTTCCAGGCGAGCTACGCAGGTCTCCGCTTGAGCAAGCCCGCTTGCTCCGCGGAGCCCTCCTCGCTCACAGGCGTACGGCTCAGACTGTGTGCGTGAATCCCGTCCTTCCTCCTTCGCTTTCCGCTTACCGCATTGCGCTTAGCGATTGCCCTGGTATGGTGATGGGTGTGCATCGATCTTACGGGAGGAACAGAACGAGCTGGATTCAACCACCGTGGATGTTGCCGCCTTGGCCATAGCGGGTGTTCTCACGGGGCTTTTCTTGGCCTTCGGCCTGACGCCCATGCACAAGGGCACGGCGGGCCGCTGACCCAGTATCCGAAGAAGGCGGTCAATCCGTAGGATGGGCTTTAGCCGATGCGGAGGTCTCGGCGGCCGGCCGATCGTGCTCTGCGTTCAGGTTGTAGTGCTCAATGGCCTGGTGGATGATGGACTTGAATCCCTCCTCCTGCATCCTCCACGGCTTGGTGATGAACTTGAAGATCTCGCCCTGGTTGATGGCTGTCAGGAGCGTCCCGACCTGGGTGTTGCTCGACAGCACCAGTCGCACCGTATGGGGGTATCTCTCCTTGACCCTCTTCAGCAGCGTGAGGCCGTCCATCTCGGGCATCTGCATATCTGTACAGATGACGTGGATCTCATGGTTCTCGAACAGGTTGAGGGCCTGCCTTCCGTTCGTGGCAAACAGGCAGTCATACGGCTCGTCTTTCAGACCCCACTGGATGCAGTCGAGTATCCTCTCCTCATCGTCGACAAACAGGATCGTTCGCTTCTCATCCATATCCGGCCTACTGCATATAAAGTCTGAACCAACCCTGGCCCTATGCCAACTCACCTCTCCAGTTTTGGTTCCCCAACTCACAGAATCCTCAATGGCGTCTATCGGCCGGAAAGCCGATCGAGTCTCTCATGAATTCCCTAACCAGGCAGACATCAGCTTGTCTGGCCATGAGTGGATCACATTATGGGGCGTGTCGGTATAATGACACCATGCGAACTACAGCAGAGAAGGTCGTGTCTGAGGCCATGGGCCTTCCGCCGACGCTGCGGGCCTTTGTGGCCGAGAAGCTGATCGAAAGCCTGGACGCGGCAGGAGGGGCTGCCCTGTCAGCCAAGTGGAGGAAGGAAATCCGCCGTCGCTGTGCGGAGGTGGACCGTGGAGCAGTCCGCCTTCGTGGAGCCGAGGCTGTGTTCGAGAGGGCTCGCGCGTCGCTTGGATGAAGACGTGCGATGCTGCCTGACCAAGACGTTCCCGTTTGGGGTCCTTTTCAGGGAACTGCCCAACAAGGCGGTTATCGTAGCGGTCATGCACCTACACCGCGAGCCCGGGTACTGGAAGAACAGGTAACTGATCGCGACCGGCTTGTCTGGGTAGCGAGGGCTCCCGCCACTGTCGGACAGTCGAACAGTGCACCGGTCGTTCTCCGGAATCCGGTTGACGGTTTGCGGGAAGAGGTGTACCGTGACTCCTGAAGGCAGGCGGGCGCAAGTCTCTCGATGACCTGCTCTTGGATTGGGATATGGCGATGGCAGCGGCGAGTGCAGATACGAGGATAAGCGGCATCGGGTTGGCAGTGCGGACTCATCTGACTTGCTCAGGAAGTCGAGCGGGGCTGCCGAAGCGGTTTGTTCCCAAGTGTTCATACCACGACGGGGGTCGGCGCCCTGCCGAGAAGCAGAAATGAGTATGGCGTCCCCAGATTTAGGAGGGCGCATGCATCGTCACACAACCACGGGGCGTTACTCGAAGACATGACACAAATCCCTGGCTACGCCGAGCGTCGAATCCGCCGTCCGATCCCCACCGATTCGCATGTTGTGACCGGATCGACGCCTGTCGTGTCGTTTGGTGACGCCCATACTGCGACCACCGCGACCCTCGGCCTGAATCCGAGTCGCATTGAATTCCTCGATTCCTCGGGGCGAGAGCTTACTGGTTCATCTCGTCGCCTTGCTACGCATCGGTCACTCGGCACTTCCGACATTGCGAACGCGCCGCCAGAAGTCATTGCACAGGTATTGGACGATTGCAGGGCGTATTTTGATCGCAACCCTTACTGCCGCTGGTTCAATCAGCTTGAACCGATTCTGAATGCTTGTGGCGTCTCTTACTACAAAGGGTCGGCCTGCCATCTTGATCTGGTTCAATGGGCTACAGACCCAACCTGGGGCAAGTTAGGCCCGCCCGCACTTCGGGCACGCTTGCTTGAGGAAGATGGCCCATTCTTGGTCGAGCAACTCTCCAACGAGAACATCCGCCTGCTTCTCGTCAATGGCATGGGCGTCGTACGTCACCTTCAGCAGTCTGTTCCTGCCGCCCTGGATGAAGTTGACCCAATTGTCGGCTTTGGATTTCAGGATACTCGATTGTTTACGGGGACGCTTCTTGGCCGCGTCCGCATTGTCGCATGGAGTACGAATATCCAATCTTCATTCGGCGTAACTTCAGAATTGAGAGCCGAAATCGCCGCTCACGTGGCAGAGTTGGCCCGGCAGAGTCCGGGCCCGCGCTTGATCTAGCACCCATCTCTTGGCCACCGACTAGATCTGGCGACCCCCTCAGGGGTCCGAAGCAGGACCACAATCACTGGTCACTTCCCCAGATTGGTCAAAGGCAGCAGCGATGCTGGATGACGAAGGCACGATCTACCCCGGAGGAATGGGAGAATCCGGTTGACGCTTTGCTGGGAGAGGTGTACTGTGACTCTTGAAGGCAGGCGGGCGAGAGTCTCCCGATGACCTGCTCTTGGATTGGGATATGGCGATGGCAGCGGCGAATGCAGATACGAGGATCAGCGGCGTCAGATTGGCAGTGCTGACTGGTCCGACTTGGTCAGGAAGTCGAGCGAGGCTGCCGAAGCGGTTTGTTCCCAACTGTTCATACCACGACGGCGGCCGGTGTCCTGTCGAGAAGCGGGAATGAGTACGGCACCCCCAGATTTCGGTAGGTGACCTCCAGGCAGACTCACAGAAGGATGACTGAACAATGAGAGCGAAACGGACGCCGGCGCCTCCTGGCACCGCTGCCACTCCGCAAGAGGTGATGTCCTACACCGATGCGGCAGAGCACATTCTGAAGGAAGAGAAAGGGCAACTGTCTCACCACCAACTCGCGGAGCGCGCACTGAAGAGCGCCCTCATTCACACCGAAACAGAGACGCCCCACATCTCGATGTACGTGTCGTTGAGGACGGAGATCAAGCGACGACAAGAGCGTGGTGAACCCCAGAGGTTCTTGTTTCTTGGAAACGGACAGTTCACTTTGGTAGACTTGGTTGGCGGTGCGCCAGACAAAAAGACACGCAGCGCCTTGGACCAAGTTCGAGATTCACGACGTGAAGCATGCCAAGACCTCTACAAGCGGCTGACGGGGAGCAATCAAGGCGGCAACTTCGAGACTATGGTCGCTGATCTGCTCGTCGCCATGGGGTATCAGAACGTTGAGGTCATTGGCGGCAAAGACGATCAAGGAGTGGACATTCTCTGCGAGAAGAGGGATGGAGTGACGCGGGTCCGCGTTGCGATTCAATGCAAATGCAAGACACTGGGCAACAAGATCGGACCCAAAGATGTCAGCACCCTACGCGACAACCTCTCAACATATCAGTGCCAACAGGGGATTCTCGTGACTACGGGGCAGCTAAACGACACTGCAAAGGCGAAGGCGAAGGAAGCTGGCAAGGATCCGATTCACTTCATCGAACATGAGGAGATTCTGGACCTGTTTGCTGAGTACAGCATTGGGCTGCGTACCGAAACAGTGAAGTTCTTCCAGGTCGATACGTCACAGTATGAGTTTCTGAAGTAGACAGCCAACGTTCCGCCCGATGCCGCAAAACCACGCCGGCGCCACCTCTGGCGAGGCGGACGTCGGCAAGATCGCGGCGTTCGACTCCTGATGGCACTTCCCGCCGCCGCAACTCATAAACCCATGGGGGTCTCTGTCAGAACGAGGGGCCATCCATATAGGGTTCCTGTCAAACGACAAACAGTTCCCAAGACCGCAGTGTTTCCTCTCCTCCAGGAGCCGGGAGCATTGCGGCTCCGCCCTACGGGCTCTTGCAGTGTGACACCAACGCATCGGAATAGCCAGGAGGCCTCATCTTCTTCGCATCTGCGGAGGTCTACACTTTCGCCTTCGGAGTGCACCGGCTGCGAGCAGATCTCTCCGCCTGCAGGCAGGTGTCTCCTTGGTGCAGTCATCCATCCGGGGCCAGACCATGGTCTGCCCCATCTGAGGCAATGAGGCCAGGCCCCATCCCAAACCTCGGCACCAGACCAACGTCAGCGCCGTACCCTGTTGAGGCGATGTCCACCCCTTTCAGGCCCTTCGCTCTTCGCGGCCATGTCAACCCGAGAATACCACTAATTTCGACCTGACCCCGTCGCCTGCTGGGAGCGTGCTGTCCCAACAACGAGACGGCCAGAGGAGACATAACCCGGCCAAACCGACACGCTGCCGCAGGGGTACTCTTCTCTTGGGGCAGCAAGGCGCGGGTTTAGCTTGACACGTCCCCTTGGGAATTGGAGAGTGATGTTTGCAGAGCTCTGGGAAAGACCTGCTCGGCAGTTGATAGCGGATACTCCCGGTGCCAGGTGGCGCATCGTCGCCAAAGGAGACTTAGGCCGTGGGGCCGAATGCGCTTTTCGACAAATCGTTCTTACAGTCTCTCAGCCTCGACGAATCTGTCTGGTTCGACCGCTTCTTCTATGCAAATGTGTGTCCTCTCTTCTACATCGAGACTCTCGCGGACCTTGAGAAACAAGGTCTGAATGAACGCGGGCGAGAAGATGAAGTCCGCATCATAGCCGACAAGTTCCCCCAGGTGTCTGGGATGCCCTGCACGTATCATGTAGCCGCTTGCGTGGCGAATCTCAAGGGAGTATCGATTCCCATGACTGGACAGATACTTGTATCAGGGGGACACCCTGTGAAGTTCGAGGGCAAGAAGGCCGTCGTATTCAAACAATCGGCTGAAGCTGAGGCATTCATGCGGTGGCAAAAGAGGGAGTTTCTGGAGATTGAACGCCTTCATGCGAAAGCCTGGCGGCAGGCAGTTTCGACGATTGACCTGGAAGAAGTTGCCAAGCTACTCAGCTCGATGGGGATCTCGGGTAAATCATGCAAATCACTGGGGGAGGCCAAGATGCTGGCCGAGGCCACCATCTCAAGAGAGTATACCCCCCGCACATTGATGAAACTCCTCCACCTGTTCCTAGGAATCCCCTGGGACCGTAATGAGGAGTTATTTGCTCGCTGGAGACGTGCGGCTTTCCCGTCCCTGGCGCAGTTCCGCCGTATGCAGCCTATGTACTCACCGTGGAGATCTTCCTCCAGATTGCCCTGGCAGCGAGTTTGATATCGGCGGACCGAGCATCCAACCGAGTAGATATTGTCTACCTGTTCTACCTGCCATTCTGTATGCTCTTTGTCTCCTCCGACCGGTTGCATCGACGGTGTACGCCTGTCTTCATGCGTGGGAATCAGGAATTCGTATGGGGCCCTGATCTAAAGGATGGCCTGGCGAAGTTGAACCAGCATTACCTTCAGCTACCCGAGAGTATAAGGGAGCAAGGCATCATATCATTTGCATCTTCTCCACCCAAGGACGGCGACTTTCTGGTCAGCCGCCTTTGGGACCGCCACGCACCACATTGGCGACAGGTCAGAACAGAGACACCCGGCCTAGATCCGGCAGGGAAGGGGGAACGAGAGGAGCTATTCGAGAGACTGAAGAGGGCACCCGCACTACCGCCAACTGAAGTGGATCTTGATCCGCAGCACCCGGACATGATGACAATGCAGCGATTGGTGCAGACCAAGCGAGGCTCGTGGTGGCAGGTGCCGAAGAGATTGGAGCCAACTAACGAGTGACTTGCGAGGCGAGGACCAGGGGTCAAGCTGATATCAGTGACATCAACACAGTTGCCCTCGTCCATCTATGGCCGGTCTTTGTCTTTCCGGCCATGAACAGCCCAAGTCCCAGCCGGGTCTGAGGACTCGCCTGCGAAAGCCCGTGGCTAGTGGCAGCACGTCGATAGGCCCCCTGAACAGCTATACTGTATCATGCCCGCCGGCAGACGCGTCGAAGAGGCCGCCTCATGCTGACACTATTTCAGCGCAAGGCTGTTTGCTGGCGACTCAGTTCCTCTGCTGATAGACGCGGATGTAGTCGACGTACATGTCGGCCAGGCCGCCGTAGCGGGACAGGTCTACGGGCCAGCCGCCGCCTGTGGCGAGGTTGACCATGAAGAAGAGCGGCTGCTCCTTGGAGAGTGGGGTCGTGGTGTGGCGGCCCACCTCGATGTTGTCACAGTAGTAGATCGTGTCGGTCTCCGTGATCTTGCAGCCGTAGACGTGGAAGGTCTCGAACCAGGTGGAGGGGATGCCGAACCTGCGCATGTGTATTGGATTGTGAAGCCCGTCGTACGCGGTCTTTTCGAGGGCCTTGCCTTGGTCGCCCTGGTTCCAGCAGTGCGGGGTGACCCTGTAGCTGTCGCCTGCGTTGGGCGATCCAGGTCCTTCGCCGCCGTAGGCCTCGATGATGTCGAGCTCATCGCATGGCGTCTTGTCGCGGAGGACCTGGTAGTTGATCATGTAGTTGGTCATGAGCCAGAACGCCGGCCAGGTGCCTGTGGCATTAGGGGCGAGGAAGCGGCATTCGAAGTAGCATGGGGCAGAGGCGGTGATTCCGTTGCCATCGTTCTTTATGGAGGAGATCAGGCCGGAACTGTGGGTCTTGTCGCTGGCCCGGATGCGGAGATATGAGTCGATCTGGGTGAACGGGCTCGTGCGGGAGCTGTGGCTGGTGAACGTGTGCACGCTGAAGTCCTGCCAGCCGTTGGGCGGCTTGTGGTCGTAGTACCGGGCCTGCGGGTCAGTGCTGGAGATGGAGAGCGGCTCGTTGAAATCGTCGGCGAAGACCATCGCCATGCCCTGTGTTGCAGGCGGTGGGTTAATGGGCAACCCCTCGTTCCAGGAGACACCACCCTGGTTGTAGAGCTGCAGGTAGCAGGTGTCCTGCGAGAAACCGCTGATGCCGCTGATTCGCACTGTGACAGGACCGTGCGGATACTGGTCCGCAGGGAAGGTGAACGAGCCGTTGCCTTGTGCATCCAGGGGGACCGCGGCGACGGTGGAATCGCGGCCGAGGCCCTCGCCCTGTTGCCAGCACTTGATGGTCAGGATCGTGAAGCCGGGGGCCGCAAGGGTGATGGCGGTGTCGCTCTTGACATTGGCACCATACTCTGGCGAGATCACCGATACCTGGGGCCTGAAGGTCTCCTCTGAGTCGACACTGAGGGAATCGAAGCAGAGGTCACTCTCGACGGGCAGTGGTTTGCCGCTATCCGTCGGCTGACCGACCGTGAGCGCGATCCCGGTGAGCGGGTAGTCGAGCCTGCCGTTCTTGTCTCCTCCCCAGGTCTCATGGCCGGAGGCGAGGTCGACGGCGACTTGCTTCCAGCCCGTAAAAGCGATAATTCCGCATTGTCCCGTGTTCTTGCTGTATTGATGCGTCTCGCCCGATGAGTCGCTGATCTGGACGCCGTAAGAACACCTCGAACCGTCCCCCTTGAGCCAGTAGCGGAGCATTCGGATCTGCCCCTGGACGCTGACCTTGTTGGGGATGCCCAGGTACTGGAACTGCCCGGTGTCGACGAAGTGGTAGTGCAGTCTCAGGCACTGCCCTCCGTCGTGCGGCTCTTCCCTCGACAGCGTGACCGACGCGTTGGAGTTGGGGATATTGACGACCCAGACCGTGGGCGCATCCGCACCCGGCTCGAAGTCCAAGACCATCGCAGGCACTGCAGTCGCCAACGGGGCTAATCCACAGATCAACAGGAGACACACCCGTATTGCCACTCTCATCCGACGTTTCCCACATGAGTCTGCCCGTCTACGCAGCCGGGCTGTGTCGTGCCATTATATCAGAGATCCCACCCCGTTACTCCTGCCCTGCCTTTGAAAAGCAGGGCAAACGCAAAGTCCCTCCTATTCGTGCAGGATGAGAACCGAAGGACTGTCTTGCCGCGAACCCCGCGAACGGCTCAGACTGTGTGCGAGAGTCCCTTTGCCGGGCAGCCCTTTCGTCCTCTGGCACGGTGAAGGTAGCCACCTACCCAGTCCAAGCCGCCAGATCAAGGCCGAGCAGTGGGATGCGGTCCAAGCTTGCTTGGACAAGCAGCCCACTGCGAAGGCCGCTCTTGGGACGCAGGCCCAAGGCACGGCGAAGCCGTGGATCAGGCGGCGGAGCTACGAGTATGACCAACACCCACGACCCCGCGCCAGCGTTAACGGGGTTCGCGGGGTTCGCGGCAAAGAACAAGACCGCTTCCCAGGAAGGCTGACTTTGCGATTGCCCTGCTTCGAAAGGCCGCCTGTCCTCTGGCTTCTCCCTTCTCAATGCCCTTGTCATATCACCGCCGCTGTCAGTACACTCTGTGGCGTATGGATACCCGATGGTCACCCAAATCAACGATGTACCAGCGGCGGTCCAGCAAATAGACGCGAATCCTGTTCACAAGTGGAGGCGAGGTATGGTGGCCATCGAGGCAACCGGAGATGAGGTGACCATCCGAGTGCTCGGAAGTCACAAGTTGTGGGCATTGAAGAGTGTAATTCGCTTCAGAAAGGACCAGGTCATCTCGGCAGAGACAGCAGACCCCGGTCTCAGACCACCTTGGCTTCGGAGCCCCGGTACCTCAGTGCCTGGGCTCATCTGTGCGGGGACGTACTATGGAAAGGGCCGCAAGGAGTTCTGGGACAGAGCGCGTGGGGGGAAATGCATCCGGATTGATCTGAACAATGGACCCTATAGCAGACTGGTTGTTGATGTGGCTGACCCAGAAGCGGCCATGAGAACGCTGAGGCCTATGTGAAGCAAAGGTCTCTGCAACGGCCTGTGCCCCTGTTTGCGGACCCGTGCAGGTTGTCAACTCGGAGGGAAACGGGGGATCACTGCGAACCGCTCTGCGATCGCTTCTTGAGGCGAGCTGCAATGTCGACCTGGAAGCCGGGCGCGGTGAGCTGGAGGCGGCCTCCGGACGCGGTTGCCTCGCTGGCGGCGAGGCGGCGGCCTTTGAGGGTGTCCCACCACTCGACGGACCAGGGGCCGCTATCCAGACCCGTGAGTGTGACGTGGGCGCCAGTCACAGGCGGGGGATCTGCCACCATCGCGCCTTGCGGCCAGTCGCAGCTACGGTCGAGCAGCCAGACCAGTGCCTCATCGTGTGCAGCCACCCCGAAGGCGATCACAGGGCCATCGGCGCTCTCGAACCGCGCAGGCTGCATGTCAGGCCTGCCGATGCCGGTGCCTTGCAGGAAGGCGGACAGTGCAGACCAGTGGGGGTAGAGATTGGCTGTGTGGACGTTCTCCCACCACCACGTCATGTCCGTGCCTGCTGCGCCGGTGAATGCGCCGCTCCAGATCGCCTGGTGCAGGGCGCGGAAGTGCGGGTCTGTGTCGGGCTTCCATCCCTTCCAGTCCGTTCCGTACTCGCTGACGAAGAAGGGCTTGCCGTACTTCTCGAAGAACCGTCCGGTCTTCTCTGCCGTCATCCGGGCAGGGTGGTTCTCGTTGTAGGAGTGGTACTGGCTGAAGTCCATCTCCTGCAGGCCGAAGAGGTCCGGCCGCTCGCTGCCGCCCGTGAAGCTCGACGTGATCAGGTGCTGGTATGGATCGATCGATCGCAGGCTGCGGCCCACGTCGCGGTGCCAGGCGACCACGTCGTCGTGCTTGAGGTAGGCGTACTCGTTGTCGATCTCGTTGAAGAACTCCCAAGCGAGGACGTTGGGGAAGGCAGCCCACCGGGCCACGATGTAGCGGAGCCGCTTGGCGTACAGGGTCTTTGCCTCCTCGCTCGTGAAGAAGTCGTTCTGGGTCTGGCAGGGCCCGCCGTTGGCGGCGTTGTAGGGGTGACGGGTCCAGAAGTTGTTGGTGCCCCAGAAGTCGGGCTTCACCTCGAAGATGCCGTGATAGTCGAAGCAGAGCATCACGAAGATGCCGCGCTGCTCCGCCTCTGCCAGGACGCGATCGAGCCTCCAGGCGTTGTCGAGACGGTAGCGGACCCTGTCGCCCTGGTCCCATTCGATCCCAAAGGCCTGGTGCCACATCCAGAGCCGGATGTAGTTGATCCCTGCCTTCCGGTAGGCCGTAAGCCAGTCGTCATAGTCGTACGTGCCCCTGCTGCCGTGCCAGCACGCGCAGAGGCCATTCAAGAAGAGCGGCGTGCCGTCGTCCAGGCGGAAGTACCGCTTGGCTGTGGGCTCGACCCGGACTAGGCCGTGCCGCTTGCCTGCAGCGACCTCGATGACGGCCTGGCCGCTGCTGACTGGCTTGCCGCCGACCATGGCAGTCACGACCAGCGTGTGCCTGCCTGCTTCGAGGGGAAGCCATCGAATCCGCCAGTCTCCTTCGTTCCGCGGAGTCAGGACCTCGCGGTCGTTGTCCAGTTTCCTATCGAACTGGCGATGCCAGAAGCCGGGTACGCGGACTGCCTTGCCACTCGGCGGCAAGGCCTCCAGGTCGAGGCTGATCGATTCGGGATCGAAGGGATTGGCCGCGGTCGGCATCCCTTCAACCGCGAGTTCCACCCGCTCGAAGACCTCGCATCTGGAGGCTGGCAGCCTGAGGTCAAGCCTCCCGGTCGCCTCCTCCGCCAGCCGAAGCCGCCCTGTCACGGGGAAATGATCCGAGGGATAGCGGCCGTCACGGTTGGTGCGAAGGATGGCCGCGTCCAAGACCCGCACGTTCGCGGGTGCGAGGATGAAATCGATCTTCTCGCCTGCTGAGGCTCCCTTGAAGCCGTGGAAGGTCCCCACGTTCGGATCGTCCGGATGCAGGACACGGTAGGTGTCCACCATGGAGAGGGGCGCTACAGCGCCTTGGTCGTCCTTGGCCTGACCCTTGAGGTAGCGAACCGCAGGGTTGTCCTCTCCTGCATTGAAGTCGCCGGTCAGGACAAACGGGTCCGGGTGTGCGCGGGCCTGAACGCGGCTCGCGATGAGGCGCACGCCCTTCTCGCGACCGGGTTGGGACTTGTGGTCCAGGTGGGTGTTGAAGTGGTAGAAGGCGAGGCCGGACTTGAGGTCGACGAGCCGTGCCCAGGTACAGATCCGGATGCAGGCGTTGCCCCAGTCATTGGACATGACCTCCGGTGTGCTGGAGAGCCAGAAGGTTCCGGATGCCTCCACCCGGAATCGGTCCTTGGCGTAGAGGATGGCTGAGTATTCACCCTTCGTGCCTCCTTCGCGGCCGGTGCCGGCTTCCGCGTATTGGGGAAGCGCCTGCGCAATCTGATCAAGCTGGAATCGCAGGGCCTCCTGGGTGCCGAGCACGTCGGGATTGTACTGCCTGATGGTCTCGAAGAGCAGGTCCTTGCGATTGTCCCAGCGGTCAGGACCATCGTCCGCAGTACCGTAGCGGATATTGAAGGTCATGACCCGGACCTCCAAGGCCTCGGCACCCGCCAGTCGTGCGATCCAAGGCACGACGATCACCCCCATGACCACGGCCATCCTTCGTAGAGAGCGAGGAGAGTTCATGCCAGCAATCCTAATGCCTCGCCCCATCCTGTCAATCCCGGGCCATTCCGGGTGTCAGGACCCTCTTCGGGGGATGGACCCGCCAGGAATCGGATTGACTACCCGGCATCCGAGCAATATGGTGGTCCCCGAGGGTTTCCGAGATCTGCCTGGGACGGCATGAGTCGGAAGTACGCGGCCTGGCAAAATGGGGAAGAAGGGCTGATATTTGGAGGTCACCTGTCTCATAGCAGTTGCCGTGATCATGGAGTTCATCGATAGCGCTCTGGGAATGATGTATGGAACCGTGCTCAGTCCGCTTCTGATCATTGTGGACTATCAGGCCAAGGACGTGGTCCCTTCCATCCTGATCTCACAGGCGGTGGGTGGGTTCATCGCCTCCTACCGGCACCATCGCTACGGAAACGCCGACTTCAACGCAGGCACCCTGGATCGACGTATTGCCGTCACGGTCATCTGGTTCGGGGTCTTTGCCTCTCTCCTCGGCGTGTCTCTGTCCGGGGTCATTTCCGCCAGGGTCCTGAACACCTATATCGGCCTGCTCGTCACCCTCATCGGCGTGCTGATCCTGTGCGGCAGGTCCATGATTCTGACCGATGGGAGGATCTACCTGCTCGGATTCGTCAGCGCCTTCAACAAGGCCTTGTCCGGAGGGGGATTCGGTCCTCTGGTCGCTGGGGGCCAGTTGGTCTTCCGTGACAGGTCTGAAAAGGGGGCGATCGGCTCCACCGACTTTGCCGAGGCGCCGATCTGCCTCTTCAGTTTCGTGCTGTGGGTCTGTTTCAGGGGGCTTCCTCCTTCCGCCTTGGTTCTGCCTCTCTGCGCGGGCTCGGCGGTCGGCGGTTTCTTCGGCCCCCTGTGGCTGAGTAGAATGGAATCCAGGAACAGGCTGAAGAGGATGCTGGGGGGTCTGGTGCTGGTGGAGGGCGTGTGGGTCCTCTGCAAGGTCTGGGTCAAGTAAGGGTCTTCGAAAGAGGATATGAGTTCCTACGGGCTATCCTACCTAAGAACCCTCGAAGCGGAATCCATCCATATCCTGCGCGAGGTGGTGGCTGAGTTCAAGAACCCTGTGATGCTCTATTCCGTGGGCAAGGATTCGAGCGTGATGGTGCGACTGGCCCAGAAGGCCTTCTATCCGGGCAAGTTCCCCTTTCCGCTGATGCACATTGACACGGGATATAAGTTCCCCGAGATGTACGCCTTTCGGGAGGAATTCTGCCGACGGATTGGGGCGACGCTGATCGTCGAGAGAAACGAACCCTGGATTGCCCGGGGTTGTCACCCGCTCAAGACCGGCGTCGACAAGTGCTGCAGCTACCTGAAGACCGCCGCCCTGCTCGATGCGATCCGCAAGCACGGATTCGATGCGGCATTCGGCGGGGCAAGGCGGGAAGAGGAGAAGTCCAGGGCCAAGGAGCGGGTGTTCTCCCTGCGGGACGCCTTCGGCCAGTGGGACCCCAAGTGCCAGCGGCCGGAACTCTGGGATCTCTACAACACCCGCATCAATGAAGGAGAAACGGTGCGGGTCTTCCCTTTGAGCAACTGGACGGAGCAGGACATCTGGGAGTACATCAGGCTGGAAGAGATCCCCATCGTGTCCATCTACTACGCCCGGGAGCGCGACGTGGTCACTCGCAATGGCATCCTGATTCCCCTTTCCGGGTGTTCTGCTGGCGATCCCCAGGCTGGAATGAACGTGGCTGTCGACCGGGTGGAGAGGGTCATGTGCCGGTTCCGCTCGCTGGGCTGCATCCCCTGCACCGGGGCCATTGCCTCAACGGCGACCACGATCGACGAGATCATCGCAGAAGTCCGGGCCGCCAGGCGGTCGGAACGCGAGAACCGCGTGATCGATCTGACCGGTGACAGCTCGATGGAGCAGAAGAAAAGGGAAGGGTACTTCTGATGCGATACGGCGAGAAGGCCCTGCTGCGCTTCACGACCACGGGCAGCGTCGACGACGGGAAGTCCACGCTGATCGGCAGGCTTCTCTATGAGACGAAGTCCATCTACGAGGATCAGTATGCGGCGATCGAGCGGACCTCTCTGCGCAAGGGGTTCAAGGACGTCGATCTCGCCTATCTTCTTGACGGCCTGGCTGCGGAGCGGGAACAGGGCATCACCATCGACGTGGCCCATCGATACTTCGAAACGCCCAGAAGAAAGTTCATCATCATGGACACCCCGGGACATGTGCAGTACACCCGGAACATGGTCACCGGCGCGTCCCATGCGGATTGTGCCCTCCTGCTCATCGACGCTCGAAACGGGGTCCTGACCCAGTCCAGGAGGCACGGCTTCATAGTCTCTCTGTTGCAGATCCCCCACGTGATCGTGGTGGTCAACAAGATGGACCTGGTGGGCTATGCGGAGGACGTGTATGCCCGGATTGTCGAGGCCTATCAGGACTACTCGCAGAAGCTGGACATCCATGACCTCACCTTCATCCCCGTATCGGCCCTGAAGGGGGACAATGTCGTTGAGAAGAGCCGGAACATGCCGTGGTATGACGGATCGCCCCTGCTCCACGGCCTCGAAAACGTCCACGTCGCAGCGGACCGGAACCTCGTGGACTTCCGCTTTCCGGTTCAGGTGGTCATCCGGCCGAACCAGGATTTCCGGGGTTTTGCGGGGAAGATCGTGTCTGGAACGATTGCCCCGGGAGAAGAAGTCGTGGCCCTGCCTTCGGAAAGGGTATCGACAGTCAAGTCCATCACGACCTATGACGGCGACCTGGCCGAGGCCTTTGCTCCGCAGTCCGTGGTTCTGACGCTGCACGACGAGATCGACGTCAGCAGGGGAGACATGATCGTCAGAAGAAAGAACCTGCCGCAGGCGGACACCCGGCTGGACGCGAACCTCTGCTGGATGGATGAGACGGCCTCGTCTATGACGACTGCCTATATCTTGAAACACACGACCCGGCAGGTCCGGGCCCACCTCGGGAGGATCGTCCACAAGATCGACGTCGACACCCTGCACCGTGCCCCGGGCGAGGCCCTTTGCCTCAACGACATCGGCAGGGTGGAGATCCGCACCGTTGCCCCGATCTTCTTCGATCCCTACAAGATCAACCATGCCACGGGCAGTTTCATCCTCCTCGATCCCCTGAGCAACCACACCGTTGCCGCGGGGATGATCCGGGGTGTCGTCCCCAGGGAGGTCCAGGATGTCCCTGGAGAGGACGACCGAACGGCAGGTGCGACATCCCGATCGCCCAATATCGTGTGGACCGGCTGGAACATCCCGCGTGCGGCCAAAGAGAAGCGAAACGGTCACCGGGCCGCGGTCCTATGGTTCACGGGCCTATCCGGCGCAGGGAAATCGACCCTTGCCCGCCTCCTGGAGGATAGGCTCTTCGCAGCCGGCTGCCAGACCATGTTGCTGGACGGGGATCACCTGAGACACGGCCTGTGCGGAGATCTGGGGTTCTCTGAGAGGGACCGGCAGGAGAATATCCGCCGGGCAGGGGAGGTGGCCCGGCTCTTCTTTGAAGCGGGCCATATCGTGCTCTGTGCCTTCATCTCACCCTTCGCCAGGGACAGGCAGTCGGTCCGTTCGCTCTTCCCCGACAGGGGTTTCTTCGAAGTTCACGTCAAGTGCAGCCTGGAGACCTGCATCCAGCGTGATCCGCATGGCCTCTACAGGAAGGCCCTGGCTGGAGAGATTGCCCAGTTCACCGGGATCAGCTCGCCGTACGAAGAACCGGTTAGTCCCGAAGTATCGGTGGCAACGGATGAACAAAGCGAGGAAGAGATTGTTGATCTGATTCTCGAAATGCTGGAAAGAAACCGTCTCATCGATCCGGGCGATTTGTCTTGATGTTCTTCGTTGTGAGTGTACTCTGCTCTTGCATATGGCTCCAGTTCAGGCAATACCGGATGGCGGAGAGAGTCAGTTGTCCAATTCACGGTGAACCAACACACAGATGATCGATGCTTTGCCGTGGCGCAAGAACCGGGCTATCATGTCGTCGACTGGATGTGATTTGACACAGAACAACAGGGACGGGATGAGCCTCTTTTGTCCGGCGGAATACTATAGGTGCGTGGCAAGATGAGCGCCATCTTCGGCATTTGGAATATGAACGATGGGCCGGTGGAGGAACGACACCTTCGCAAGATGGAGGACAAGGTCCGCCACTACGGCCGTGACGCACAGGATCTGCGGATCGATAATACCATCGGTCTCGGCTGCTGCCTGCATAACTGCGGCGCACATTCTCAGGGGGATGTTCCTGTCATCTATGATGAGTCGAGGGAAGTCACGCTCGTTTGCGACGCGTTGATCTACAACAGGTCTGAGTTGATCGATCAGCGAGGCCTTGCCGGTAGTGACGTTGGTTCGACCCAGGCCCTGCTGTTGGCTGCCTATCAAAAGTGGGGCGAAGACTGTCCCCAACAGATGAACGGCGACTTCGTCTTCGCCGTGTGGGAAAGGCGTAGAAGGCGGTTGTTCGTGGCTCGCGACCATCTGGGCGTGCGGCCTCTCTACTACTTCTATGACGGTTCCGTCTTTGCTTTCGCCACGGACTATCGAGCATTGCTGACGCTGCCGTTTGTGGGCCAGGGAATAGATGATAGAAACATGTATGACGCTCTCGGCAAAGCCTGCAGCTTTGATCCCGAGGCGACCTGCTTTGCGGAGATCAAGGCCCTGCCGCAGGCGCATGTGTTGAAGATCGATGGGCAGGGGATCAGACGGCGGAAGTACTGGACGCCCGGCGTAGGGAGGAAGATCGTCTTCGAGACGCATCGCGAGTATGCGCAGGCCCTCTACGACATTGTGGACGACGCGGTAAGGCTCAGGGTTCACAGTGCGGCAGGCAAGATCGGAGGGGAACTCAGCGGCGGTCTTGATTCATCGGTGATCACCATTCTGGCCAACCGGGAACTGAAGAACGAAGGTAGAAGACTGGAAACCCTCTTCTCCTGGTCGCCGCCTTTCGAGTACGTGGATACGTTGCCCAAGGATGAACGGGTGTTGCTGGAGAAGGTGTGCCGGCAGGAAGGGCTGGAGCCGATCTTCTTTGATCCGCAGACTCCTTCAGACCCCGATGAGATGTTGCCTCCGGACGCGGGAGACGCCGTGATCATCGGGCAGGAACGAGCCGTCATGGCCTCACGCGGCGTCACGATGGTACTGAGCGGCTGGGGCGGGGACCAGGGAATCAGCCACCGGACCGACCTGTTCGGACTGCTGCTAGCCGGCTATTGGGGTCACTTCATTAAGGAAATAGGGCATTTGGCGAAGGGGTCTCCCCTGCGCTTCATCAAACTGCTGATGGCCAACTCTGTCTATCCATGGGTCAAACCCTACGGCTACTTCGGACGTCCTGACAGGAATGTCGTCAACTTCATCTGTAGGGACTCTGCACAAAGAGCCGAGCGATATGGCAAGAGGGAAACCCTGGACCTGTCGATATCACCTGTTAGACACCTCGAATCCGGGTACATACAAGCCAGAACAGAACAGGCGGCATGGATGGACGCGGTCTATTCGGTGCAGCATCTCTACCCGTTGCTGGATTACCGGGTAGTGGATTTTGCGATGTCGATTCCGAGGCATCTGTATTTCAAGAACGGGATCAGCCGTTACATCTACAGGGAAGCCTTCAGGCAGATATTGCCGGAGGAGATATATCGGTTTACCTCCAAGGATGATGTCGCGAAATCGACCTATTTTGCTGACAGGCTGAGGGATACTGTGACAGATATCAGGCGAGTCGTGGACAAGTTGGATCGAGGCCTGTTCTCAAGGTACATTGATTTTGAGAGATTGCCCGACCAGTTGGATGGCCTTTCCCCGGACGACAAGAAGAATATCCTATTGATGAAGAGGAGAGTATTGCGCTGTTACCACATACAGCGAATTCTGGCAGAAGCGGGAAATTCCGCCAAGTCGCTCCAGACAGAAGAAACGGGCTTGCCGCTGCGGGAGTAGCAGTGGAATAGGCTGAAGGGCTTCTTTCCTCCAGGACTATGACGGGCCGGCAGAAGAACCTATCTCTGTAGGATGAATATCACCTGACTGGGTATTTCCACAGTTCAGTTCCTTCAGCTCCGGTTTGATCCAGGGCATCTTTCCTTTGTCGGGATTTCTTTGGGGATGTCTCATTGCATCTATCATACCGATACTCCCATATACCCATCTCAAGTTCTGCCCTATGATAGTCTATTGTTCTTCCATATGATAAGCAATGATTGGAAAATGAACAAGCCTGGATCAACTCTATGAAGAAGACTGTCTGATGAGACGCATCCCACATCATGATGCACTCATGCGGTTGTCCCGATCATAGGCCACTTCTGTCAGGGACGAAAAGTGCCAAAGTCCACCTGGGCTTGCTCGCCCGGCAGCACTTCACGCCGGCGGAATGGAATCGGGTGGCTCTGATTCAGGTGAGGAACGAACCGGCGAATGCTGGAGTAGCTGCCAGCAAAGCCATGTCCATCTGCCAGGTCTTGATAGATTCTCTGGCCGGTTAGGCCCTACTGGAGCTTCTCCCCCAATGACCGCACGGAAGGGTTTGCAGAGGTTCTCCGGGCCGGGAACAGACTGACAACCTACCTTCGCTCCGTCGCCCAGTCGACCCAATTTATCTCTCCGAGCCACCGATCGACGAAGACGCGGGAAGGATCCCGAGACTGTGCCATGGTGTGGAAGATTTGTCTTGCCCGCGATCTTCAGAAGGTATATATCCACAGATGCTAGCTAGCGACCTTTCCATCCTGCATTCTGATTATGGCAATTTCAACAAAGAGCAGGGTTATCCGCAACCGCGACCTCATGGCGGAGGTGGTGGACGATGAGTTGGTCATGGCGGACATCGACGCGGGAAGGTACTATGGCCTCAACGGCGTGGCGGCGGCCATCTGGCAGGACCTCGAACACCCGATCGCCGTTGACGATCTGTGCAGGAGGCTCTGCGACCGATACGAGGTCTCGGCAGAACGGTGTTCCACAGAGGTCCTGCGGTTTTTAACCGATATGGAAAGCCGCAACCTGATCTCCGTGGAGGAATAACCCACAGGGCGCCTCCCCTTATGACCCGATACCGCCTCTTCGGCCTGACAATCGACTCCACTATCCCCCTGCCCGCCTCGCCCCTCGACGTTACTCAGGCCGGCCCGGCCTCGGATGTGGTCATTGCCTATGGCGACACCCCGGAGCAGTTGACCCAGCCCCGGAGCAAGGGGATCCGCTATCAGGCCGCACCGGGGGAGTTTCTCCTGCGGGTGGACTCAGTGGCCCGCTACTACGTTCGCGACGGCCGTACAGTCACGATTCAGCCCGAGCCTGGGGTTGAAGAGGAACGGATACTGATCTTTCTGATGGGCTCGGCCATAGGCGCACTGCTGCACCAGCGAAACACCCTGGTCCTCCATGCCGGAGCCATTGCAGTCCACGGGAAGTCCGTCCTCTTCTGCGGTCAATCCGGTGTCGGCAAATCCACCCTGGCCGCAGGATTTCACGAACGAGGTTACCCCTTCCTGGCAGACGACGTCTGTGCGATCGCAATCGGGGATGGGGGCCCTTCGGTGGTCCCGGGGGTTCCGCGTCTGAAGCTGTGGGCCGATGCCCTGAAGAAACTGGACAAGGACAAGGATCAACTCAAGGGCGTCCGCTGGACCCAGGGGCTGGACAAATACCTCCTTCCCGTGGAGCCCCTCTACAAGACGCCCGTGGCATTGCAGTCCATCTTTGTGCTGAACACCTCCAACAAAGACCAGATAGAGATCACCGCCTTGAGGGGCGGCGAGAAGATCCAGCCCATCATCAACAACACCTACCGCTTCAGGTTTCTGGCTGGCCTGGGCGGAAAGAAGGAGCATTTCACCCAGTGTGCCGCAGTCGCCACCAGGGCCGATGTGTACAGGACCGTCCGCCCGAGGGGCGGATTTCTGCTCGATGAGCTGATGGACTTGGTGGAGGCGAGGTTTGTGCCATGAAGGGTATCCTCTGGCTGGCCTCCTACCCGAAGTCCGGCAATACCTGGTTTCGCATCTTTCTGACCAACCTGCTTCGCGACGGGGATTCGCCGGTCAGCATCAACTCGCTGGAGGATGGTCTCATCTCCAGCGCGAGGGGTGTCTTTGACGAGAACGTGGGACTTGAGGCCTCGGACCTGACGGCTGACGAGATCGACCGGCTTCGCCCCGAGCTGTACTGTCACATTGCGGAGAACGCCGTGGAGCGGCCCTTCATCAAGGCCCATGACGCCTACACCCAGGTGGGAGAGGGGACTCCGCTGATCCCGGCAGAGGCCACGGACGGAGCGATCTACTTCATCCGCAATCCCCTGGACGTGGCGGTATCCTTTGCCCACCACAATGGATGGGACTGCGACACCTCCATCGCCCGCATGGCCGACAAGACCTATGCCCTGTGTCCCAGGACGGACCGTCTGCACAATCAGTTGCGTCAGAAGCTCCTGTGCTGGGGTGGCCACGTCAAGAGCTGGATCGATATGGCCCCGTTCCCCGTCTGTGTCCTTCGGTACGAGGACATGAAGTCATCGCCCCTGGAGACCTTCACCCGGGCCGTCCGCTTCGCCGGTCTTTCCTGCACCGGCGAACAGATCGAAAAGGCCCTGAGGTTCAGCTCCTTCGAGGTCGTCCAACGGCAGGAAGAGGCGGAGGGCTTCCGCGAAAGAAGCCCATCCTCCAGCCGGTTCTTCCGCAAGGGCAAGGTCGGGTCCTGGCGAGAGGAGCTGAGCGATGAGCAGGTACGGCGGATCGTGCGAGACCACGGGGACGTCATGGTCCGTTTCGGATACCTGGATGAAGACGGGGGGATTGTCTGCTGATGGTGAGTAATACCGGCAGGATGGTATGGCTTGAGTCCTTGCGTGGCGCCCCCGCCAAGTGGCGCCGGCGATCCTGGCCTGAACGCATGTTTCTCCTGGAGGCCTTTGTGCTGCTGGGCATCGCGCGCCTGGCTGTTCTTGTCCTGCCGTTCAGGTGGCTGGCCGTGACATTGGGCAGGCACATGAAGGAAGCCGATGTGCAAGGCAATCCCTCCGATCTTTGCCGTGCCCATAGGGTCGGTCAGGCGGTGCAGTCCGCCGCAAGCTACACCCCCTGGAAGAGTCTCTGTCTGCCCCAGGCCGTGGCGGCCCAATGGATGCTGAAGCGTCGTCATATCTGCGGCACGCTATACCTTGGCGTGGCGAAGGACGAAACGAAGCCGGAGAGGCTTGCCGCCCATGCCTGGCTCCGTTGCGGCGACGTGATCCTGACCGGACGACAGGGGCACAGGAGATTCACCGTGGTGTCCGTGTTCTCATGATGAGACACTCCTGCCCGACGGACTGCCTTGATCATCACCCACCGCTTCACAACCGCCCTGCAGGCGGATAGGATTCACGTCATGGACCAGGGACGCATCGTGGAATCCGGTACCCACGAGGAGTTGCTGGCAGCCAAGGGATACTACGAATCGTCCTGGAGCCGGCAGATGGGGGAGAAATGCGACTGACAGTGACTCAAGAGGGTTGTCTATGGAGACGGTCCTGCCGGAGTCGTATCAGCTCCTGACGGATTGCCTGAGACAGGACGGATCCGTCGTTGAGCCCTCTCGTCTTTCCGGCCTTTCGCCGGAGCAGTGGGAGGTCCTGCTGTCGCTGGCGGCCGCGCAGCGCGTGCGGTCCTTGCTCTGGCACAGGCTCAGGCAGAAGGGTCTGGATGAGGCTGTCCCCGTGGACGTGGCCGATAGGCTCCGCGGTGCCTTGCGCAGGAACACCCTGCACAATCTGCGCCTCTACGGCGAATTGAGTCGCCTTCTGTCCGTGCTGGGATCTGAGGGCATACCCCTGATCCTGCTCAAGGGTGCATTCCTGGCAGATGCGGTCTACGACAACATAGGGCTTCGGGAGATGAGCGACATCGACGTGCTGGCCCACCCCGCCAATCTTTCTCGGATCGCCGAGATCCTGACGGGCATGGGCTATACGCAGATGACCGCGCGTGAGGAGTACCATCTGCCGCCCATGGTCAGGAAGGGGTACGCCTCCTTTGAGGTTCATTGGGACGTGACTGCCCCGGGGACATCCTACAGCATAGATCCACAGGGTCTGTGGGAACAGGCCATGCCGGTCCGCATTGCAGGGTGTGATGCCCTGACTCTTTCACCGGAAGACCTGTTGCTGCACCTTTGTGTGCACACCTCCTACCAGCACCAGTTCGCCTTTGGCCTGCGGCCATCCTGCGACATCGCAGAGACGATCTCTCACTTCCTGCCGGTCCTCAACTGGCAGGCCATAGTAGAGCGGGCCGCCTTGAGGGGCTGGCAGCGGGGCGCGTACCTGGCCCTTCGGCTGGCACGGGAGCTGGCAGGCGCGGATGTCCCGCCCGACATCCTGGAAAGGCTGCGACCCGCAGACGTGACGGAGGGCATTCTAGAAACTGCCCACGCCCAGATCCTCGCCTACAACGGCTTCTCCGTCCCGGTCCACATATCCCTTGCGAAGCTTCTTGAGAGCAGACGGTTGCGCGACAGGATCCGGATTGTCTGGCAGCGGATCTTCCTGCCCAGGGCTGTCCTCGCCACCCTGTATTCAGTCCCCGCGGATTCCGCGAGGATCTACGGCTGCTATCCTCGCCGCGTCATCGACATCCTGTGCAGGCATGGGCACACCCTGCGGAAGTTCCGGGCGCAGGACGCCCCCCTGAGAAGCCTGGTCGAGCGTACGAATCGCATTGCAGTCTGGCTGTCCGGGCAGCATGGGACAACCTGAGATCGCCCGGCGGGATGGCTCTCGGTCACGGCAGGTATGGTACTCTGCGTCCACTATCGAAAGGACAGAATCATGATGCTAGATGACGCACCCAAGGGGATCACCGCACACTGCAGACCCCGCAGGCAGGGCAGCAGGCAGCTCATGGGTGGCCTCGGCACTGTGCTGGTCTTCATCGCAGGCCCGCTGTTTGTGCGGCCGTCCACCGGGGCTGCCGCAGCCGGTGTCCCGGTCAAACGTGTCGTGTTCGACGCCAGGCATACCGAGTACCAGTGGCAGCTTTCAGACCTTGCGCCCGGCCTGCCTGCGGACTGGACTGAGTACAACTTCCTGGTGCTCGAGATGAGGGCGTCTTCCTCTGAGCGATTCCAGCTCGAGATCATCACGCCAGAGGCCAAGGTGGCCAAGCGTATCCAGCCGTTCCAGAACACCTGGGTACGGGCCGCTGTCCCGCTCGAGTTCTTCCGAAGGCCTGCGCGCGAGGGGTTTGACCTGGCTGCAACCTACAACAAGCACAGGGACTCCTATTGGATCAACATCAACTTCGGCCGATGGGCGCCCATCGGCAAGGTGACGGCCATCGGCGTACAGATGGAGGGGCCCATAGGCCGGCCTGTGCTTGAGATCCGCTCCGTCACTCTTGCCAAGGAGGATCCGGGTGACGCGGTCCTCGACCCCAAGGTGGTGGTCGATGAGTTCGGCCAGTGGATCCCTGCGCGATGGCCCGGCAAGGCCACGGGCCTGGAGGATCTCAAGAAGGCCTGGAACCGGGAGGAAGCCGCGATCAAGCCGGTCGGATTCGGCTATGACAAGTACGGTGGGTACCTCGCCACCCAGGCTGCAGCCACAGGCTTCTTCAGGGTCGAGCAGATCGACGGCCGATGGTGGTTCGTGGACCCTGACGGCCATCTGTTCTATTCTACGGGCGCAAACGGCATCGGCACCAGTTCCGGTACGCCGGCGGCTGGCAGGCAGCAGATCTTCGCCTCGCTGCCGCCGGTCCAACCGGGGCGGGGTCCGGGCGGAGCCGGTCTTGCATCGTTCTACACGCGAAACCTGCAGCTTCGCCATGGTCAGGACTTCGAGGCGGGGTGGGGCGGGCTCACCTGGCTGCGCATGGAGGCCTGGGGCTTCAACACGGTGGCTGGATTCGGCAGCACGCCGCCCACGTCCATCACTCGCTCTGGCGAGCGCGAAGTGCTACACGATCATGCTCCGCGGCCAGACCGGATCCAGCATCATGGGAATGCCGGATGTGTACTCACCCGAGTTCGAGCGGCGCGTGGACCAGATGGCGCAGCGATGCGAGGCGTACAAGGACGACCCCTACCTGCTCGGCTACTTTGTGGGCAACGAGCCGCCTTGGCCCACGCGCGAGTCGATGCTGTGCGACGGCTTGTTGGCAGGGCCCGACAGCGAGATCAAGTCCAGGCTGATCGAGTTTCTGAAGGCCGGCGACACGCCCGAGCGGCGAAGGCAGTTTGCGTACGAGGCCTTCGATCACCTCCTGGGCATCGTCAATGCAGCCATCCGGAAATACGACCCCCATCACCTCAATCTGGGCATCCGCCTGGGCGGCGATGTCCCGGACGAGGTCATCAAGGCCTGCCGGGTCTTTGACGTGTGTTCCATCAACGTATACGACTTTGCCATCCCCGAAGAGACCCTCGATCGCTACGCCAGACTCACGGGCAGGCCGCTGCTGGGCGGCGAATTCCACTTCGGCGCACCGGAGCGGGGCCTCGGCGGAGGTCTTCGCCAGGTCGCCAGTCAGAGCGAACGGGGCGTGGCCTTTCAGTACTACGTGGAGCACGCAGCCAGCCACCCCAGCATGATCGGCACACACTGGTTCCAGTGGATTGACCAGCCCGCCACCGGCCGCAACGACGGCGAGAACTACAACATCGGCCTGGTGGACGTCACGGACCGACCCTACCAGGACATGATGGGCGCGGTCATCCGCACGCATCGGCGTCTCTATCAGATCCACGCGGGCAAGATCCAGCCTGTGGACCGGCTGCCGAAGGGCCGGAGCTGCGCGGAGGTCAAGGATTAGGGGTACCAGGTACTGAACTGGAGGCGGGCGCGGACAGCTCGCTACGGAGTGTGCCACGCCGGAGTCCGCCCGGTTGGGACATGAGTTCCTTGAGCAGCGGCAGATATTTCTCGTACACGCCGCGCGGGCGTGGTTTCGTGGCGCACGCAAATCCACGCGGCCTTGCCCACGATCTCGCCCATCATGCCGCAGGTCCGCATGACGCGCACCGGGCCGAGCCCCTCGTGGGTCGACGCTGATGTCACGGCCGGCCATGAAGAGGTTCGTGATGTTGCGGCTGTAGAGCGCAGCGATACGGCGCCCAATAGGGCTTGATAGTTGTAGCCCTTGCCGGTCGTGGCCTGGGAGATGAACTCGTCGCCCTTGTGGCCTTCTGCGAAGTCCGGGTGCGGCGTGTGGAGGTCGATGTGCCACGAGCACGGGAAGCAGCCGTCCGGAAACTCGGTGCCCCTGCGGAAATCGTCGCCGGTGAGAATCACGTCGCCGAGCAGCCGGCGGGACTCGCGCTTGCCGGCAATGAATGCGGCCCAGCCGAGGCGGTGATTCGGATAGAGTTCGTCCACGTTCTTGAGGCACGTCCCAGGCCCCGTACATCGCGCGGAAGTTCAGGTCGCGGATGCGCTCGATGTCGTTGATCATGTCCTTGTCGAAGCCGCTTTCCCAGAACCAGCCGCCGAGATTCTCAAGCGGCTCTTTCCTGCCACTGGCCCTTGAAGTTCTTGCGGCCGGGAAACGGTTTGTCGGTCAGGTCCACGGCCCACGGGCAGCGCGGGAACGGTGCAGGCTCGTTGGCCGCTGTGACCATGAGGTTCCAGAGATTGCTCGCGCCCATCACGCCTTCCTTGGAGACTCGTAGTCTGCGCCTGCGAGGAAACCTACCGTGCCATCGCCCGTGCAGTCGGCAAAGAGCCGTGCAGTCAGCCGCACGCGCCGGGCCGTGCGGATGTGCTGGCCGACCACCGAGCGGATCGCCTTTCCCGCGGTCTCCACCTGGTTGACGCGCTGCTCCGTCAGCAGCGTGATGCGCGGCTCGGCGCGCACGACGGCCAGCTTGCGATCGTCCGCGTACCTGCCCGCAGCCTTGGCATTGCCGTCCTTGCGGTCTTTTCCGGAACCAGTTCCTCCACGATGTCGCCGATGTGGGGATACGGCGTTGCTGATCGCACCCTCGGGCCAGACGCGCACCTCCGAACTGCCGTTGCCGCCCAGCACCGGCCGGTCCTGCACCAGCGCGACGGTCAGGCCGTTGCGCGCGGCAGAGAGCGCGGCACTCGTGCCAGCGATACCGCCGCCCACCACGACCAGATCGAATCGCCGCCCTCCTCCGGTCGCTCTGCCAGACCGAGCGCAGCGCGGCGGAATCGGGCGAGTGCAGCAGGCTCATGGGCGGCTGGAGCCGGGTGTCCTTGCAGAACAGCACCGCGTCGCAGCGGCCCTCGAAGCCCGTGAGATCGTGCAGACGCACCGTCGTCTCGCGGGTGACCGTGACGAGGCCGCCATCCTGCCAGTGCCACTGCGCCCCTCTGTGCCGAAGGTGTCGTGGAAGGCTCGCCATTCACGAGCACCTGGAATCTCCCCGGCGCTCCGGGCGCCTTCCAGGGCGAGACCCAGTCCCGCGTCCTGACCCAGACGCGATACGTGCCGGGCTTGGGGAAGGCGACCGTGGTCACCGCGTCGCTTACCGGCACACCCAGGCCATGCGCGAGCAGATAGGGTGAGCCCATCTGGTCCATGGACTGCTGATCGAGACCCAGCCGCCGATGTCCGTGAACTGCTCTGCCTCGAGCAGGACGTTCTGCGCAAGGGTGGCCGCCGCACTCAGGGTGGTCAGCAGGCCCATCAAGACTACAAGCCTCTGCCGGGGTCGTGTGTCGGGGTACTGCACAGCCATCGCCATATCCTATCCTCGTCTGATCAATCATAGAAGAAGATCGCCGTCGCCGTGGTCGCCCTGTCTGCAGTGAGTCGAACCCAGTAGGCGCCAAAGGCATCCGGAAGGGTGCATTCCAGCGGTCGGCCGGGGTCGACCGTGAATTCGCGGTGCGTGACCCAGAGGCCCGTGCCCGAGATGTCCGCCTCCAGCCGGATCTTCACCGGCTCTGCGGAGCGGTGGCTCAGTTGGAGTCGCTTCTTGTCGTATCCGGTCATCAAGTAGGCGTCGCTCGGCTCGCCTGCCTTGACCGCCGTATTCTTCCACGGGCCGCCGATCCCGCGCGGCTTGCCGAACTGCCAGAGGTCATCAACGACGCCCACCCAGAGCGCGCAGCGGCCGTCGTCGCTGCGGATGATGTGCCCACCCGCCTCAGCACCCTCACGGATGCCGGTCAGCACGAGCAGGCCGCGGTAGCTGGCGAAGTCGTGGATGCGACGGTTGTGCGTGGCGATGGGCCGGAGCTTGGCGAACCCGCCGGCGTTCTCTGCAGGCATCTCGTAGAAGGTGCCGTGGACGTTGAGCAGGTTGCGCTCGGTGCAGACCTCGCGACAGACCCGCTCACCGCCCAGTGGTCCAGGCCGGTCAAACGCCGGGTCAGCCTTGGGCAGCCGCCAGCGCCGGCCTTGGGCATCCACGTAGAGCACGGAGGCGGCGTCGACGGTCATGAGCGACGGGGGGATGGCGACGGCCTTGGCGGTCCAGGCAGCGACTGCAGGGTCGTCTACCGGGCGCAGCTGCAGTTCGGCGTCGAGGTCGTAGCAGCCGAGTTCGGCCCGCTCGTGTCGCAAGCGATGAAACGGAGCGTCCTGAAGTCTTCGCCGCGGGCGTGCAGCAGGCCGCCGTTGACCTGTCGATCGCCGGGCCCGGCGATGCCCGCGAACAGGGGGGCTGCCTCGGGGCTGCGGCCGTCGTTGCCGCGGTAGTGGAAAAAGGCCGTGGCCTTGGGTGCATCCGGGTGTGCTGTCAGGCGCAGCCACGCACCGGCTTCGTCCGCTGGGAATTCGGTCCATGTGCTCGCCGCGGCGGGACGGTGACGTCGCGCAGCCTTCTTCCACGTGCCGTCGCCGCGCGCATCCACCTCAAGCGTGAAGGTGACTGCCGCATCGCTGTCGTGCGCCAGATGCAGCGATCGCTTCGGCGAAGCCGGCGAACAGGAACGGCTCGCTGGCCGCGCCTGCCTTCACGTCGTCCTGCAGCCAGACCGCGCCGCGGCCCAGTGCAGGACCGAGGCTGTCGAGCCGCGACGGGTCGACGAACCACAGATTCGACTGCGACTTGCCCGGCGGCGGCCAGATTGCCCTTGAGGGGGTGCCTGTTGAGGAACTCGCTCTTGGCCGTGTCATCGCAGCCGAACACGACCCGGTCGCCCCAGCGGCAGAAGTCAGCCGATGACCTTCAGATACGTCGATCGCGGCGTCAGGCCGGCGGAGTGGGTTGCGGAGAACGTCCTGGGGAATACGCCAGAAGCTGCCGTGCATCGTCATCAGCAGCGAGTCCTCGCCGATGTCGCGGATGCGCGGCCACTCGGTGTTCCAGCCATGCGCGCCGTCGTAGGAGTGCGAGGCCTTCGGCAGCCGGTAGGCGTGCCACCGGCCAGCATCGAGCACCATCAGGATGAGCGAGCGATGGTCCCAGCCGATGGTCCAGACGGGATCGTCGCGGGATTCGGGCTTCCATCGATGCCGCCGGGGCCGGTGACCTCCGTGAACTGGTTGCGGCGGACGATCGTCCAGGCCTCAGCCTGGCCGTCCCACTCGGCGAGCACGCCCGAGGCACGTCCGGCCGCCGTAGCGCCTCGGCACCGTGCTCGCCGTTGTTCGCATACACATAGCGACCCTGGCCGGAGTAGAAGCCCTTGCCGTGGTAGCCCGGCAGATCTGCGTGACGGCCCTCTTTCCTCTGCTCGTCGGCCCAAAGTTCCGTGACCGCCAGCGTCCTTGCGTCCACCTCGTAGAGGCCTTCCTCCATGGTGGCATAGACCACGCTGTTCTCCGGGTCGGTCAGATGGCGCGCCGTGCCGGTGGGACGTCCAAACATCCGTGAGTAGGGGATCACGCGGACGTGACGATCGCGACCGATGGCATAGGGTCCGATGAACAACTGCTGCGACTCGCGATGGATCATCCGGTTCGCCGGCGTGCCACCGATGCTCTCGGGTCGGATGATCTGCTGCAGATCGGGCGTGATCTCGTAGAGCTTGTCTGTCGAACCTTGGGGACTGTGCGGACCGTAGGTCACCACCCACAGCCGATCCGCCCACGGCACCACCGCCCCAGTGCCGCACTCGCCTTCGTCACTGAACGTCGCGAGGTGCGGATAGATGCCTGAGACCTGGACCGGCGCGCCGGCTGCAAAGGCTGAGCTGCCGGCCATCACTGCGAGGGCAGAACACCACAAGGCGGGGGCTCCGTTCATGGGGAATCCTCGTGAACGCATCATCGCAGTTCCGGGGCTACGACAACATCTTTCAGCCTGGAGGCAGGCGCGACTTTGAGGTCGGTGATCCTGCCACCGGCCACGGTCGCCTCAACGGTGGTCTGGCGAGGGGCGTGGAGTTTGAACGAGACGTCCCAGTCCTTTGGCCAGGCGGGAAGGAGCAGGATCTTGTCGCCAGCGTACTGGAGGAGCATGGCGTGGATCATGGCCAGCAGATTGCCGCCGTGGCACTGATCGGGCAGCCAATCGAAGTTCGGTCCCCAGGTCGCAGGCCAGCGATAGGCGGGGTTGGAGTTGGCCAGCTTGATTCTGATGATGCGGCCGGCCTCGTCGGTCAGGCCCAGCAGGGCCGCGGCATTGCCGTCATAGCCCCAGCCCACGTCATTGTGGCTGCCGCGAAGGACATAGGCGTTCCGCGCCTCCTCCAGCATGGGCCGGTCGAGACCGAAGAGCCGGAACGGCCAGATGGGGAAGAGCTCCGGGTTCTCCACATTGGAGCGCTTCGCATCGTATCTCTGCGCAACCGCAATCCGCCGGACCTCCTTGTCCCCTTGGCGGGTGGTCTCGATCGGGACCAGCGGTGCTGCGGACTTCATGTGTGCAAAGAACTGCCGCTGCTCAGGGGAGAGCCTCTCCTGCGGCAACCCCCAGAGTCTGCTGGTCACATCATTCAGTCCCGCCACTGCCGGCGTGTCGTTGATCACGCCGGTCCAGTAGGTCTCCACGGACTGCGTTGGATCGAGGACGACGCGGCCGTCGCTGTCCTTCCTGAAGCGGGTGTCGAAGTACTTCAGGACGGACGTGGCCATGGGCAGAAGCCGGGTCTGCAGGAAGGTCCGATCCTCCGTGTAGTCATAGTAGTCGAGCATCAGACCGACCAGTTCGAGGCCCTGGTTCCAGGCGAACCGCCAGTACATGCAGTCCACGTCCTTGGGTTGCTTGCCGGTACGGTCCCATCCATAGTCCCGGTTGGCGTAGGTCCCCCAGGCCGTCATGGTCTCCGCAAAGTAGCAGCCCTCCACGCTGTGGTAGAGCGTGGCCCTCGCCTCGGCGAAGGGCCTGATACGCTCGAAGGTGTCGAAAAGCGGCATCATCAGGTCGAAGTCGCCTGCAGCCTGCATGGCGTGGTAGGGCATGCGGACGTTCTGCCACCAGTGGCAGTCTCCCCATCGCCGCCAGTCGGGATTGCCGGCCACACCCAGCGGCCTGGGCTCGACCGTGAAGAGGCTGCCGTTGAACTTGATCGGGAAGATCGAGCGGCCTGCGCAGGCCAGCATGTAGCGCTGAAGCGTGTGGGCCTTGCCGAGCGTCATGCTGTGGGCCTCTGCTGAAACCTTGTTGGGATCGACGCCATCAAGAGCCGGAGGTACGTCACACCTCACCCAGGACCGATCCCAGAAGGCGTGCCAGGATGCGGCGGTGCGCGCCAGCGCAGCATCGGCATCTGCAGCCTTTGCCGCGATGGCGGCCGCAGACCTCAGCCAATCCTGTGGCGTGGCGGTCTGCTCGCACGGGCTGGCAACGACCAGGTGAAGGTCTTCCACCGGCCGGGGCGTGGCCAGGGTCCGGTCGTCCACGGACTGCAGTCCAGCGCCCGTGACCCATCCGCCAAAGGTGCGGTGGATCAGGGGGTCCTTCAGGGTCTGCCGGATGGGCTCCAGGGATTGCACTCGCACCGTCTCTTCAAAGGCCGGGGAGTTCTCGTTGCGGTGATACCAGCAGACAGAGTCTGCTCCTGCCTTCGGAAAGACATCCGCTGCCTGCATGAGCTTGTGGGGACCACCCGCCAGGGTCCAGGCAGAGTCGTTCGGCACAGGCTGGGGCGCGGACCGCCAGGTTTCTATCTTGGCGGTGACTGCTGTAGGCCTTTCGAACCGGCCCAGCACGTGCACTGCGGGGAGAGCGGCCTCGACAAACACCTTGAGCCGGGCTGTGCCAGCCGTGATCTCGCAGACGCCATCTGCGAGCACCAGCTCCTGGCGGAACGGCGAGCCGGTCGCAAAGGGATTCGGCGAGAGCGAGACCCTGACCTCGCCCACCTTGCAGAGCTGCGAGACCTCGCTGAGGGAATCATTGCGCGCCAGGTAGAAGAGCAGGTCGCCATTCTCCTCGACCCACAGGTTGATGCCGAGCTGGCCATTGCCCAGCGGCATGGAGTCTGCGCTGGACCTACCCGGTGACGGCCAAACCAAGTCGTCATTGCCAGGCCTGGATGACGGGGCGTCCTGACGTGCGCCGGCAGTTGTCCCTTTGCGTTCGAGCACGAGGACGCGGCCTGATGTGGGAGGCAGCGTCACGTAGAGGTCGGTCGAGCATTCGCCCAGCTCCTTACCGGTCCAGTAGTCCGTCACGCGGCAGGGCCCGCCTGCCAGGCCGCCGAGCCGTACGGTCCGGTCCGAGGGGTTGTTCGTCCAGTTGAGCAGGACCGCTGTCCGCCTGCCCGGCTCATCGATGAAACCTGCCTCCAGACAGTCGTTCTGGAAACGCGCCGCGATGGCGGGTCTTGCGATGGCCTTGCGGAGCAGGTTCCACTGGGCCGGCGTGTAGTCCACGACGCTATCGCCGGAGAGGACCATGCCGCCGCTTGCATAGGTAGCAGCAGCATGGAAGAGGAACTGATCCAGGGTCGCCTTCTGACCTGTCGCAGTCAGGGTCAACCCCTCGGGCGTCTCTGCCAGAGCCGGGACGAGCAGGCAATCCGGGTCATTCCACCAGAGTCGATCGTTCATCCAGTTCCGCAGGAGGTTCTCGCGTGCCACACGGACGTAGGCCTTCCAGTCCCGGCCGATGTCCATCGAGGTGCGTGAGCCGTGGATCTCGCCGAGCGAAGGCCAATAGGCGTGGTTGCAGCCCAGCAGATAGGCGTCAGGGCCTGCACCCCGTCGCACCGCGGCCATGCCGCGGCGATACGCCTCCACGCTCGAGGCATTCGGGTCATGGCGACTGCCGAAGGGCATGGAGCCCCAGACGTTCGCGTCGAGCTTGAAGTAGGTGCAGCCCCAGGACCGCATCGTGCGAAACACCTTCTCCAGGTACGCCTGGGCCTCTGGGTGGGTGCCATCCAGCATGTACCAAGGGCCCTGTCGCCAGCCGCCGAAGGTCTTCGTCCCACTGTTCAGAGGCTGACCGTCCTCTCCACGTACGAACCAATCCGGGTGCTCCTTGAAGAGCCTGGAGTCCGGGCTGGCGATGAAGGGCGCGACCCAGATCGCGGGCTCGAAGCCCGCAGCCTTGATCTCGCTGACCACCTGCTGGACACCGCCGCTGAACTTGTCCGTAGATTCCAGCCAGTCACCCATCCTCGGCTGATACCCGTCATCGATCTGGATGTAGCGGACCTGCGGCAGATTCTCCTTGAAGGCAGCCAGGTTCTGCCGGATCTTCTCAGAGCTGATGTTCGCGCCATAGCAGTACCACGAACACCAGCCGTTCGGGATCTTCGGCCAGGCGAGCCTGGGATGATGAACCGCGATCCGTCTGGCAAGGCCTTCCATCAGGGCCGCGGCATCGGGTCCGCGGCTGATCATCAGCTCCTCCAGGTCCCACGACTGACCTGGGCCCAGGGTCAGGCCCTCGGTGACCAGGACGATCTGTAGCCGCTCTGCGTTGATGTTGAACTTGCCGTTGAAGCGGCGGCACGAAGTGAAGGCGATGAGCATGGCCTCGCCACCAACAGGGTCGACCCTCAGGTAGTTGTAGACGGTCCTGAATCCCTGTGGGACCGGTAGCTTGTAGTGGCCGGTGTCCGTCATGCCGTCCAGATCGATCATCCCGCCCACGGTTCCGCCGGTCGAGCAGAACATCGTGAAGCCCTCTCCATAGAACCCTGCATCGGCGGGGAGGAGATTCGCCACGTCGGCGAGGACGATCTCTTGCAGCGAGACGGGCTCAGAGGTTCCATTGACCACAGAGAAACGACACGCCTCGCCCTGGGATTTTCGAGTCAGGATCAGACCTGGCGGCGCAGGCTTGCCGGAGGTCAGGATGAACTGGTGGCCTGCTGCACCCTTCACGAGATCCTCAAGGCGCACCATACTGGTCGCGCGGATCGGCATCGCCGAGGCCAGCACGATAGCCATGACAGTGTTCATCCACTTGCTCACGGGTCTCCTTTCACCGGTGTGGTTGCAGGCTGGCCTCATCTCCTGCCAGCACGCGAGTTGAAGAGCCGGAACTCCCAGATCGTGGGGCCATCCGTGGCCTCCAGGATGTTGAGGCGGACGGTGCGACCCGTTACGGGCGGGAACCTCGCGTCATAGTGCTCGCCTGCCTGGGTGCCGGTCAGGAAGGTCTTCCAGACGTCGCCGTCCTGGGCCTGCAGCTCGAACTTGCGGATCCGGCCATACTCTTCCCTGATCGCCACGCGATCGAAGGTCACGGGGCTGCCCAGATCCACCTCCAGCCAGGCCTGGTGCACGCCCGAATCCGTGGCCCAGCGCGTGCCTTCGTCGTCATCCACGGCCTTCGCTGCGTTGTAGTCGGCCATGCTCTGGAAGACATTGGAGGCCTTCGCGGGCCGGCCTGCGGTCAGGCAGTCCGACGGCATGCCCACAGGCGGAATCTCCGCGGCTGGGCCATCCAGCTTCAGCTCGATGATCGTGGAGATGTCCTGGCTGCGGGCCTTGGCCAGATCGAGCTCGATGCCCTGGTCCGTCTGCCTGACCGTGACGTCGCCGACGGTCAGGACCGTGCCGGCGATGACGTTCCTCGGGATCGGCGGGAGCTTCACCACCGGGCCGTTACGGTCAAACACGTGGACAAAGATCGAGTTGCCTCTGAAGGTGCTCGCGCCCCAGGGGCCGGGCTTGAAGGGCCCGCCTCGCGTGCCATAGACCGTCTGACCGTAGCGATCCAACCACCGGCCCATCTCCTTCAGACGCTCCACCTGCCGGGGCTCGATGCGGCCGTCCGGCATGGGGCCGACGTTGAAGAGGAGGTTGCCATCGCCACCCGCGCAGATGATCAGGGTTCGCAGACACTCCTTGAGCGACTTCATTTTGTCATTCGGCTTCCAGGCCCACTGCTGACAGATCGTCATGCAGGTCTCCCAGGGCCGATCGTTCTGGAACTTGCCGACCCGCTGCTCAGGCGTGTCGTAGTCGCCTGGTGCACCGCTGCGGTTGTTGACGAGGATGTCCGGCTGGAGGCCCCTGGCCAGGTCGATGAGCCCCTGTCCGCGCTCCCGGCTGAACTCCTGCGGCACGTCAAACCACATCACCAGCAAGGGACCATAGTCCGTGATCAGCTCAGTGACCTGGCTGCGCAGATACTGCTCGTAGCGGTCCAGATCCGGCGATGGCCTGCGGGTCCTGCCGCCGGGACTGGTGAGCGGGAAGTCCGGGTGGTGCCAGTCGCAGACCGAGTGGTAGGTCCCGAAGGCCAGACCCTCGGCCTTGGCAGGCAGCGGCCAGCTCCTTGACCACGTCACGGCCGAAGGGCGAGTGCATGATGTTGTAGTCGGTCTGCTTCGTGTCCCACATGCAGAACCCGTCGTGGTGCTTGGTGGTGAACACGACGTACTTCATCCCGGCCGCGTGGGCCACCTTCATCCACTCCTCGGCATTGAACTTGACCGGATTGAATTGCTGATAGAGGTTGTCGTACTCCTCGACGGGGACCTCATCGCCCCGCGACCAGCCGATCTCGGTGCCTTTGAGGCTGACCGGCCCCCAGTGGATGAACATGCCGAATCGCATGTCCTGCCAGTGGCGGAGGCTGTCGGGATTGACCTGCGAGGCGGGCCTTTGTGCGTCTGTGCTCGTAGCCTGGCCAGGGGACATCCGTGCAAGGCCCAACAGGACTGCTGCGCTCACGACTGCGACTCTGATCATGGCAACTCCTTGTGCTGAGGGGCGGTCTGGGTCTATCCATGGGACCATTCTATCTCGGGACCTGACGGATTACGATAGCCAGCCCACCAGTGGAGCCGCGAGCTACCGCTATCGCCTCCGCAAGGGCACGGACCTGGCCTCCGACCGACTCGAGCGGTTCAACGGCGATCTCAACACAGGCAGCACAAGGAACAACCGGGGGTCAGACCTAGAAATAACATATAAGCTTGACTTCTGCGTGTCGGCGTTTAGAGTGTCCGTCATGGCAAGACCCATCCGGATCGAGTACGAGGGAGCGGTCTATCACGTGACGATGCGGGGTAACGACCGCAGGGCGGTCTTTGTGAATGATCTGGACCGCGACCGCTTCTTGGTGAAGCTATCCGAGAGTGTGGATCTCTTTCAGATACGTCTGTACCTCTACTGCCTCATGACCAACCATGTCCACTTGGTCCTGGGCACACCGAGGGCGAATCTGAGTCGCTTCATGCAGCGTCTGGAGACCGCCTACACCGTGTACTTCAATCGCCGCCACCGTCGCTGCGGGCATCTGTTTCAAGGTCGCTTTGGGTCAGCGCTGGTCCAGGAGGATGAGTACTTGCTCAAGTTGAGCCGATACGTTCATCTCAATCCGGTGTTCACCGAGGCGGCAAGAAAGCTCCCGTTCCAGGAGCGGGTCAGAATCTTGCGGTCCTACCCATGGAGTAGCTACCGCGGCTACATCGGCCAAGTCAGGCAGGAGTCCTCAGTGGACTACAGCTCGATTTGGGTGATGGTGGAACCGAGGCCTGCAAGGCAGATGGAGGTGTACCGCCGATTTGTCGAGGCTGGAATCGAGGACATCGATGCGGCCTTCGTTGACACCAGGCGAGCCTCTCGATTGTGCATCGGTTCGGAGGATTTCCGAGACCAGGTGGCAGCCTTATACCAGCAGGCATTGCAGAGGCGTTCCGACTCTGAGGATGTCGCATTCAGGCGTGGTGTGCAGACGGTATCAGGAGAACGGATTACGTCAATTGTGAGGGAGGAGTTGAATATCGGCGACGAGGACATTCTGCGCCGTCATCGGGAAAGTGTAGTTCGACCGATTCTGGCAACGCTGCTGTGCCGCGTGGGAGGGTTGACGCAACGTCAGGCAGCGGGGGTGCTGGGTCTTCGCAGTGGTTCAGCAGTGAGCGTTCAGATGAGGCGACTCACTGCAAAGGTGGCCAGCGACCGCAAGCTTGCCGACCAGATTGCGAAGATAGAGTCGCGGCTTCGGGAAACCTAAAATGCTTAATTCAAGGTCTGACCCCTATCCCTTCGGAGAATCGGCTATGAAGGCACACGCATCCTTGACGACATCCCTCCTTCTGCTGGCCTGGCTGGGCCTGGCTGCCTCTACAGAGGGAGCAGCCATAGATCGACTTCAGAAGGACTTCGTGAAACCGCCTGATGACTGCAGGATCATGATGCGGTGGTGGTGGTTTGGCCCTGCGGTGACGCGGCCGCAACTGGAGCGGGAGATGCGGCTGATGAAGGAGGGCGGCATAGGCGGGTTTGAGGTGCAGCCCACCTATCCTTTGGCACTCGACAATGAGGTGCCGGGCCTGGTAAACCTCAAGTTCATGTCTCTGGAATTCCTCGATATGCTGCGGTTCACTGCAGCCAAGGCCAAGGAGCTCGGCCTTCGGTTCGACCTGACCCTGGGTTCGGGCTGGCCGTATGGCGGGCCGCAGTTCCCCGTGACAGAGGCTGCAGGCAGGCTGCGGATCCAGACCGTCAGGGCGGCTACAGATTCCAGTAGTGTTGCAGCCCCGGCACTCCGCGACGGCGAGCGGTTCGTGGCTGTGTTCGTCAGCGATCCTGCGGGTGCCGCAGGCCATGGAGAGGTGCAGATCAGCGGCAACGCGGTCCAGCTTCCTGCCAACGCCACCGGCGAGAGGCAGGCGGTGTTCTTCATTGCCAGCCACACGGGTATGAAGGTCAAGCGGGCTGCATTCGGGGCAGAGGGCTACGTCATCGACCACTACGACCCCAACGTGATCGACAAGTTCATTAAGACCGTGGCCGATCCGGAGATCCAGGCCTGCGGCCCTAATCCACCCTATGCGGTCTTCTGCGACAGCCTGGAGGTGGCGGGTGAGGACTGGACGTATGGATTCCTCGATGAGTTCAAGAAGCGGCGGGGCTATGACCTGCGGCCTCTCCTGCCTGCCCTGGGTGCGGACGTTGGCGACAAGACCCTGGACATCCGGCACGACTGGGGAAAGACCCTGACCGAGCTGTACACGGAGCGGTTCAGCGTTGTGTTCCAGAGGTGGGCCAAGGACCACAAGAGCCGGTTCCGTGTGCAGGGCTATGGCACGCCTCCTGCCGCGCTCTACAGCTATGCCTCCGCGGACCTGTGCGAGGCAGAGGGCTACACCTGGAAGGGTTTTCGCGAGTCCCGATGGGCCGCCTCTGCCAGTCACCTGCTCGGAAGGCCAGTCACCAGCTCAGAGACCTGGACCTGGCTGCACTCGCCCGTGTTCAGGGCGACCCCCCTCGATATGAAGGCAGAGGCGGACCTGCACTTCCTGCAGGGCATCAACCAGCTCATCGGACACGGCTGGCCGTACACTGCAGAGGGCATCGATGACCCGGGCTGGAGATTCTACGCAGCCGGCGCCTTCAACGAGAAGAACCCCTGGTGGATCGCGATGCCGGACGTGGCCCGTTACCTTCAGCGGGTCAGCTTCATGCTCCGCCAGGGCAGGCCCGCGAATGATGTGCTCCTCTATCTCGCCAACAGCGACGCCTGGGCGGGCTTTGTGCCAGGACGGGTGTCCATGAACGCAGCAGTCTCGCAGTGCCTGGGCCGTGACATCATCCGCAACGTCCTGGAGGCGGGCTACAACCTGGACTTCTTCGACGACGGGCTCCTGGAGATGCGGGGCAGGGTCGAGGCTAACACCCTGGCCTTCGGCGACCTGAAGTACCGCGTGGTCGTGCTGGCGGGCGTGGAGCGGATACCGCCCTCCACGATGCAGAAACTCGAGGCCTTTGCCAAGGCAGGCGGCATCGTGATCGCCACGCGGTCCATCCCCTCGCGGGCACCGGGACTGATGGCCACGGAACAGGATCAGAAGCTGGTTCGCGACATCAGCCAGCGTCTCTTCGGGGGTGCAGGCGACCTGGGGATCTTTCTGGAATCCGAAGCGGGTTTCGGCGAGGCCCTGGCCAAACGTCTTGCCCCTGACGTACGGATCGAGCCCGCCGCCGCTGACATCGGGTTCGTGCATCGCACGACCGATTCAGGCGAGATCTACTTCCTGGCCAACACAGGCAATACGCCAAAGCTCTCTACGGCTACCTTCCGTGTTGCCGGCCTGCATGCGGAGACCTGGGATCCCCTGACGGGAAAGGCCAGCGATCCCGTGGTCTCGTCGTCTCCAGAGGGCACCACGACTGTGAGCATCAGCCTTGAGCCTCATGGCTCCCAGATCGTCGTATTCACCCACAGGACCCCGCGCAAGAGGCCGCCTGGCTACGTGAACGTCTGCCGCTGGCCGCAGGACCTGAGCGAATCCTGGAGCGTGACCTTCGGCAAGGACACCAGGCCTGTGGCCATGGAGAAACTCCACTCGTGGACCGAGGACGAGGCCACGCGGTTCTTCTCAGGGGTGGCCACCTACAAACGGAAGGTCACGGTCGATGCAGCCATGCTCAGGAAGGGCAACCGCGTGGAGTTCAGCCTCGGTGAGGCCAGGCCCTCAGGCGGCGACACGGGCGGAACAGGCGCGGTCCGCGGCGGCGGCAGCAGGATGCAGGCCAGGATCGAGGCCCCGGTTCGCGAGGCGGCAGTGGTCTACGTCAACGGCAAGCGGGCGGGCGCAGTCTGGTGCGCACCCTACACGGTAGACGTGACCGGCCTGCTCAAGAGGGGCGAGAACGAGATCCGTGTAGAGGTGGCAAACCTGGCAGTGAACTTCATGGCAGGAAGGCCGCTGCCTGACTACAAGGCCCTGAACGCGAAGTACGGAGAGCGGTTCCAGCCCCAGGACATGGACCAGATTCAGCCCGTGACATCAGGCCTGCTGGGTCCGATCCGGTTGACCTTCCTGCCCAGGCAGTGAGTTGTAGGATGGGCTTCAGCCCATGCTGATTCCTTGTCCTCCGCCGCAGGCGGACAGACCGATGCAGTCGCGGGAGCGACTGGCTGGGAAGCGTTCTTGGTTCTTGCCGCGAACCCCGCGAACGCTGGCGCGGGGTCGTGGGTGCTGGCATACTCATGGCTCCACCGCCTGATCCACGGCTACGCCGTGCCTTGGGACTGCGTCCCAAGGGCGGCCTCCGGAATGGGCCGCTTTTCCAGGCAAGCCTGGAACGCGTCCCCTTCCTCGGCCTCGATCCTGCGGCTCAAGCTGCAGTGGAGCTGCCTTCTCCATAGTCTCAAAGTAAGGATAGCACGCCGGGACCTCCGCAGACAGACTGAGCCGTACGCATGCGAGCGAGCTGCTCTACGCGGGGCAAGCTCGCTTGCCCAAGCGGAGAGCAGCGAAGATCGCCCGGAAGGCGCAGGCTTCCGGTAGACGCGAAGCGTCGCGTACGGCGATGCCACGAACAAGTCCAACCTGTCAAGACCGGCGGCAGCCATTCGCGCGTATTGGCGTTTATTCGCGGCCAAGAACTCCTTCAGTTCTCGCGGCCAACGCGACTACAGACCGGGGCCACGAGAAAGGGAATCGGTCGCCAGGAACCTGTTCTCATCCTCACGATGTACAGGAGGGACTTTGCGTTCGCCCTGGGTCGCCCGGATTGACAGCCATCGCCCGATCAGGTATAGCAGCAGCATGGGACGTTTGGACTGATTTCTCTCAAGGAGACGCCTTATGTGGACTAGCCTTTCATCTGGACACAGAACCACCGTGCTGTTGGCATGCGCACTGATCATCGGGTTGTGGGCAGTTGTGTCGCAGGCCGGCGACGTGGGCCGCGAGCGGACGTCCTTCAATGCGGACTGGCGGTTCCAGAAGGGCGATCCCAACGGTGCGACTGAGCAGTTGGCCTACGCAAAGGTCAAGGACTGGGTCACTGCCACGGGGTCTGAGTTCGTCAAGGATGGGCAGCCTCCAACCAGGCCGCAGGGCAACCTGGCAGAGGACGTGGCGTACACGCAGCCGGGATTTGACGATAGCGCCTGGAGGACGTTGAGCCTGCCGCACGACTGGGGTGTCGAGGGGCCGTTCAACCAGTCCTATCCGGGCGAGACCGGCAAGCTGCCGTGGTTCGGTCAGGCCTGGTATCGCAAGCACTTCACGATTCCTGCCGCGGACCAAGGTCGCTGTCTCTACCTGGACGTGGATGGCGCGATGGCCTACGCCATGGTCTGGCTCAATGGCCAGTTCGTGGGCGGCTGGCCCTATGGCTACGCCTCCTGGCGTGTGGATCTGACGCCCTACGTGAAGGTTGGCGGCCAGAACGTCCTGGCCATCAGGCTAAACAACCCACCGGAGTCCTCGCGGTGGTATCCAGGCGGCGGGATCTACCGCAACGTCTGGCTGGTCAAGGCAGGGCCCGTGCACGTCGGCCAGTGGGGGGTATACGTCACCACGCCTGAGGTCAGCAAGTCCAGCGCCAAGGTGGACGTCAAGGTCCATGTAGACAACCGCTCGAACAGCGAGGCGGCTGTGACCGTGGTCGCTGCGATCTATGCAGTCGATGCTGCAGGCGGCAAGGCCGCCAAGCCAGCCGCCTCCACATCGCCGCTGGGCCTGAAGGTCGCGGCAGGCGGCAGCAACTCCGGCTCCGTGAGCGTCGATGTCCGCAGCCCCAGGCTCTGGGACCTGAAGAGGCCCAACCTCTACGCTGCAGTCGTGACGGTCGAGCAGGGCGGCAAGGTCGTGGACCGCTACGAGACCTTATTCGGGATACGCACCATCCGGTTTGAGGCGGACAAGGGCTTCCTCCTCAACGGTGAGCACGTCCGGCTCAACGGCGTGTGTGACCACCACGACCTGGGCGCCCTGGGCTCCGCCCTCAACACCCGGGCCCTGGAGCGCCAGATCGAGCTGCTTCAGGAGATGGGCTGCAATGCCATCCGCACCAGCCACAACCCGCCTGCGCCGGAGCTGCTGAGCCTGTGCGACCGCATGGGCATGGTCGTGATGGATGAGGCCTTTGACGCCTGGAAGCGGCAGAAGAAGCGGAACGACTACCATCTGCTCTTCGACGACTGGCACGAGAAGGACTTGGCGGAGCCAGATCCGGCGGGACCGCAACCATCCCTGCGTCATCCTCTGGAGCACGGGCAACGAGATCGGAGAACAGGGCTCTCCTGAGGGACACAAGATCTCCGCGGCCCTGACCCAGATCGCGCACGAGGAGGACCCGACCCGGCCTGCAAGCGCAGGCTGCAACAACCTCCAGGCGGGATACAATGGGTTCCAGGCGACGGTCGACGTTTTTGGCTACAACTACAAGCCGGCCGAGTACGGCAAGTTCCACGAGCGCAACCCCAGTATCGCGATCTTCGGCAGCGAGACCGCCTCATGCATCAGCTCTCGCGGCGAGTACTTCTTCCCTGTCAGCGAAAACAAGGCAGAGGGCAAGGGGGATTTCCAGATGAGCTCCTATGACCTCTATGCCCCTCGCTGGGCCACCACGCCTGATGCCGAGTTTAAGGGCCAGGATCAGTTCCCGTTCGTGGCAGGCGAGTTCGTCTGGACCGGCTTCGACTACCTGGGCGAGCCCACGCCCTACAACAATGACACCAGCAACCTGCTGAATTTCACGGACCCCGCTGAGAAGGAGAAGATGGCCAAGGAGCTGGAGCAGCTCGGCAAGATCAAGGTGCCGTCGCGCAGCTCGTATTTCGGCATCCTGGACCTGGCAGGCTTCAAGAAGGATCGATTCTACATCTACCAGGCCCGGTGGCGGCCGGACCTGCGCCATGGCCCATATCCTGCCCCACTGGAACTGGCCTGACCGCGTCGGCCAGATCACGCCCGTGCACGTGTACACCTCCGGCGACTCACGCGGAGCTGTTCCTCAACGGCAAGTCCCTCGGCAAGAAGACCAAGGGCCAGTACGAATACCGGCTCCGCTGGGACGACGTGAAGTACCAGCCTGGAGAGCTGAAGGTCGTGGCGTACAAGGCAGGCAAGAGGTGGGCGACGGACGTGGTCAAGACCGCAGGGCCTGCCGCGAAGATCGTGTTGCAGGCGGACCGATCCCCGATTCAGGCGGATGGCCGGGACCTGTGCTTCGTCACGGTGAGCATCAGGGACAGGGCAGGACTCGTGGTCCCGCGATCCAAAGACCTCATCCACTTCGCGGTGTCTGGGCCTGGCGAGATCGTGGCCACGGACAACGGCGACGCCACAAGCCATGAACCCTTCCAGTCCAAGGAGCGTAATGCCTTCAACGGCCTTTGTCTGGTGATCGTCAGGGCACAGCCGGGCCAGCCCGGCGCGATCAGACTCACCGCCCAGACAGAGGGGCTCAAGGGTGCTGAGGTCACGATCCGGTCTGCATCAGCCAGGTGACAAGCCTGTGCCAATGCAAGAATCAAAATGCAGAGATCAAAATGACAATGCAAAGACCAAAGAGGCCAGGGCCGGAAGTGGCGTCAGCCCATCTTTGCATTTTGATCTGTCATTTTGCGTTTTGACCTTTGATGTTTGATTTCTCATGGGGAACAGAGCCTCTTACACAGTGATCTGGTTCATCGTCATGGGCTGCACTGCCGCGCAGGGCGAGGGGCCGATGGACCTGTCGGGCTATGATCTCCGCCTGACCTATGCCAATGACTTTGGCGGGGATCAGCCCATGGTCCGTGAGGAGGACTTCATCAAACGGTCAGAGGACGGCACCTGGCGCCGCACCGGAAGGCCGGACCCGAACGCCCACTGGATCCTCGAAGGTCGAGGCGGGGCCCAGATCCGGGGCGGCAGGCTGTGGGTCGCACCCTCGCCTTTCGATCCCAATGGCAGGCCCAGGCAGGTCGCCGCTGACCAGCGGTCCCACATGGTCGTGTGGTGCCGCAGGGTGTTTCCCGCGGACGTTCTGTTGGAGTTCGAGTTCAACCCGTGCGGCTCTGCCAAAGGCCTGGCGATGGTCCTGTTCGCGGCCACGGCCAGCGATGGCCGTGACCTCTTCGATCCTGGCCTGGCTGTCAGGCGGGCAGAGTACAGCCGCTATCACAGTGGTGACATCGCCAACTACACGGATGCCTTCTGGAGCCGCAACACCGACGAAGAGGCTTCAACCAACCGACTGCGGAGGAATCCAGGGTTCAAGCGGGTGGCCGAAGGCCCCAGCCTGACCACGGGCGCGGCGGACGCCACCCGCCACGTCAGGATACTCAAGGTCGGCGCCCACATCGAGGTGGAGGTGGACGGCCATAGGGTCGTGCAGTGGGATGACCCGAATAAGCCCCTGGCGCAGGCAGGATCGGGTTTCGTACCATGGAGGGGGTCGATAGGGTGACGTTCGGCCGTATCAAGGCCTGGCAGGTGGAGCGGAGATCGGCCAAGCAGCCGGCCGCTTCACAGGTGGACATCGGCGCCTTCAGGTTCGACTTCGGGCCGGGCAAGGTCGCTTCCGGCGCCGTGCAGGTCCTACCCAGTGCGGTGTATTCGCAAGAGACGGGATACGGGTTTGAGCCGGGGACCCAGGTCAGCGGGATCGACCGGGGAGGCGATGATCCGCTTCGGGCTGACTTCGTGACCAGCGACAAGCCGTTTCTCTTCTCGGTCAAGGTGCCTGAGGGCAACTACCGGGTGACCGCCACGCTGGGCGACGCCTCAGACCGTTCTGAGACCACGATCAAGGCAGAGCTTCGGCGATTGATGCTGGAGAAAGTGACCACGGAGCCGGGCAGGTTCAAGACCTGCACCTTTGTGGTCAACGTTCGCACGCCCGCGATCGCCGGCGGTGGCCTGGTCAGGCTCAAGGACAGGGAGAAGAGCCTGGAGAGCCTGGCCTGGGACGAGAAGCTGACCGTGGAGTTCAATGGTCCGCGACCCTGCGTGTGTAGCATGGACATCACCAGGGCCGATGACCTGCCTACAGTGTTCGTCCTGGGAGACTCCACGGTCTGTGACCAGCCCTCAGAGCCCTGGGCCAGTTGGGGCCAGATGTTGCCGCGGTTCTTCAGGCCCGACATCGCAGTGGCCAACCATGCGGAGTCCGGAGAGTCGATCCGCAGCTCGCTCGGCGCAGGCCGCTTCGACAAGGTCTACGGCCTGCTCAAGAAAGGCGACTCTCTCCTGGTCCAATTCGGCCACAATGACATGAAGGACCGCGATCCCAATGCCCTGGCCGTGTACACCGCCAACCTCAGGAAGATCGTGGCAGAGGTCCGCAAGCGCGGCGCAACGCCTGTCCTGTTGACGAGCATGGAGCGCAAGGCAGGCCTCTCGAAGGATACGCTCGCAGGCTACCCTGACGCGGTCCGGCAGGTGGCGAAGGAAGAGCACGTGGCCCTGATCGACCTGCACGCCAAGAGCAAGGTCCTGTACAAGGCCCTGGGCGAAAACCTCGACAAGGCCTTTCAGGACGGCACGCACCACAACAACTACGGCTCCTACGAGTTCGCCCAGGTCGTGATCCAGGGGATCAGGGACAGTCAACCTGGCCTGGCCCAGCACATCGTGGAGGACTTCAAGGGATTTGACCCGGCTAAGCCTGATCCAGTAGACCAGTTCCAGATGGCCGCCAGCCTGGGTGCGCCGGGCCAGCGGCCGCAGGGAAGCTAGGAGCGTCGTGATCGGCTGGCGTCGGAGTCAGAGTAAGGCATGTGCCCGCCGCTATGTTATGTTCGGGAAGGCACTAAATCCGATGTTGTGCCTAGCGAGAGCATATTGAACCCTCGCGCAGATGAGGGTATGCTGAGCAATGTAGGGGCAAGATGGACATCCGGGAACCAGCATTATGAGCAGAGTTGCTGTGAGCAAGGAGGTTTTGGACTGGGCGTTGGATCGCTCCGGGTTGACAGTGGCCAACCTGGAATCCAGGTTTCCCAGTATCGGCCAGTGGTTGTCCGGTGAGATCCAACCGACGCTACGCCAACTGGAATCCCTCGCGAAGTATACCCTGACTCCGTTTGGCTTCTTTTTTTTGAAGGAACCGCCGGAAGAACGGTTGCCTGTGCCATACTTCCGAACCCTCGGGGATGACGCGGCGTACGGCAACAGCCCTGAGCTTCTTGAGACCATTCACACAATGCAGAGGCGGCAGGCTTGGCTGAGGGAGTTCCTGATCGATCAAGGGCAGGGGGTCCTGCCATTTGTGCGGTCCGCGAGGCCAGATGAAACGCCCTCGTCAGTTGGGCGGCGAATGAGAGAGTCGCTGCACCTGAGTGTGGGATGGGCTGCCCAAGAGCCGTCCTGGACCGAATCGCTACGTGCCCTTCGCGAAGCCATGGAGAACGCGGGCATTATGGTGGTGGTCAACGGCGTTGTGGGGAACAACACCCACCGGAAGCTTGACCCAGACGAGTTTCGGGGTTTTGTCCTAATGGACGAGTTTGCCCCGCTGGTGTTTGTCAATGGCGCCGATGGCAAAGCTGCACAGATGTTCACCCTCGCGCATGAACTAGCGCACGTGTATTTCGGCAGCAGTGCCGCGTTTGATCTGCGAGAGATGTCTCCAGCGAAGGATCTGTCGGAGCAGGCCTGCAACAGGGTTGCAGCAGAGTTCCTCGTCCCGGAACAAGAGATTCGTGTGATGTGGGGTTCCGTGAAGGAGGATCAGCAGCGTTTTCAGGTCATTGCTCGGAAGTTCAAGGTCAGTGAACTGGTCGCGGCACGCCGGGCCGTGGATCTGGGCCTGATCAGCAGAGCTGGATTCCTCGCATTCTACGATGACTATCTGAACGATGAACGACGTAGGGCTACCCGTCGTCAGCCAGGTGGCAACTTCCAGTTTAACCAGGATCTACGTTTGGGGAGGAACTTCGCCAGTGCGGTAGTTCGGGCAGCCAAGGAGGGCAAACTTCTGTACTCCGAAGCTTATCGGCTGACGGGGCTATATGGAAGGACTTTCGATCGGTACGCGGCTTCTTTGGGAATCGGAGAATCATAGTGATGGAACGTTCGGTATATGTCCTTGATGCCAACGTATTCATCGAAGCGGCTCGCCGGTACTATGCGTTTGACCTGCATACGCGATTCTGGGATATCCTCAAGCAGCATGCTGACAACGGGCTGGTCGAGAGCATAGACCGGGTGAAGAGCGAGTTGGAGAAGGATGTAGATGAGCTTGCTGGATGGGCAAATGGTAGATTCAGCGACGCATTCCGTTCCACAGATGAGGGGGATGTCATCGAATCCTACGGGAAGGTCATGACCTGGGTGCACTCGCAGTCTCAGTTCACCGATGCAGCCAAGGCGGACTTCGCCAGCGGAGCAGACGGGTGGTTGGTTGCCTACGCTGCTGCGCGAGGACGCGCTGTCGTGACTCATGAGGTTCTGGCGATGGACGCACGACGGAAGGTCCCTATCCCGAACGTCTGTGTGCCATTCCACGTACGCTACGTGGACACGTTCATGATGTTGCGAGAACTTCGAGTTCGATTCGCAGAGTAGTCCGAGGCTGCTGGATCTGGAGTTGTTGGTCGGGTATCGGAACACTATGCAGGCGGTTCAATCTCGCGATGGCCTCTGTCCCTACCGCCCCCCAGTGCTCTTGGTCTGTGCCGGACAGATCGACCGCGGACTGCTGAGGTGATAGATATGGATGCACTGACTCTGGCACGGCTGCAGTTTGCGATCATGCCCTTCATCCATTTTCTGTTTGTGCCGCTGACGATCGGGCTGGCCCTTCTGATCGCCCTCTTCGAGGCCTTCTACGTCCGCACGGGCCGGCCTGACTACCTCCGTATGGCCCGATTCTGGGGCAAGCCCTTTCTGATCAGCTTCGCGGCCGGCGTCGTGACGGGCATTGTACTGGAGTTCCAGTTCGGAACGAACTGGGCCCGCTACAGTGAGTACGTGGGCGACGTGTTCGGCTCGCTGCTGGCCATAGAGGCCATCGGTTTCTTCTTTCTGGAGTCCACGCTGGTCGGCGTGTGGGTCTTTGGCTCCAAGAGGCTCTCTGCGGCCGGCCATGCCATCGTGATGGGATTGATCGCCCTGGCCTCGTGCGGCTCTGCGTTCTGGATACTGACTGCCAATGCGTGGATGCAGCACCCCGTGGGCTACGAGATCCGCAACGGCAGGGCGGAGCTGGTCGACTTCTGGGCTGTGGTCCTGAACCCCACAGCGATCACGTCCATCGTGCACACGATCAGTGCATCCATTGCGGTGGCGGGTTTCTTTGTCATGGGCGTCTCTGCATACCACCTCAGGCTGAGGCGGGAGACGGCCCTGTTCAGGACCTCCTTCACGATCGCTCTGGCCCTGGCCACGGTCGCCAGCCTGGTCCTGGCTGCATCCGGTGATCAGGCCGGCTCAGACGTCGCGAGGAACCAGCCTGCCAAGCTGGCTGCCATGGAGTCGCACTGGAAGACCACTGACCACGCGCCCCTGACGCTCTTGGCCTGGCCTGATGAGGCCGGCGAGACCAACGCCTTTGAGTGGGGACGCATCCCCGACCTTCTCAGCCTTCTGGCCTTCAAGGATGCCCGTCATCCAGTGACCGGCCTGGCAGACATCCCGAAAGACCTGCGTCCGCCGGTTGCGATCCCGTTCTTCACCTTCAGGCTTATGGTGGGCGTGGGCACGGCCATGCTCGGCCTGCTTGCCCTGACCTGGCTGCGACTGCGGCGCCTGGAGACGTCGACCCTGCTCCTGACGGTGCTGGTGTGGTTCATCCCGCTTCCCTTCCTCGCCTGCAATGCAGGCTGGATACTGACTGAGGTGGGCCGCCAGCCCTGGGCCGTGTACGGCGTCATGCGGACGTCAGAAGGCCTGACCCCTGGACTTCAGATCCACCAGGTGGGCTTCTCTCTGGTAGCCCTGGCCCTGACCGCATCGATCGTCGGCGTGGTCGCGTTCTTCCTCATCGCGCAGCACGTCCGGCGGGCGCCCCAACCCTTGCAGCCTGCAGCAGGCAGTGACCTGCCTTCAGGAGAGAGGAGTGGATCATGACCTTGGCTGAAGTCTGGTTCTTCATCTGGGCACTGCTCTGGGCCCTGTACTTCATGACCGATGGGTTTGACCTCGGGATAGGGGTCCTGCTGCCTGTGCTGGCCAAGGATGAGCGAGATAGACGCTTCCTGTACAATGCCGCGGGCCCTCTCTGGGACGGCAACGAGGTCTGGCTGCTCGCCGCAGGCGGGGTCACGTTTGCGGCCTTTCCCAGGGCCTATGGCGTGCTGTTCAGCGCCTTCCATGAGGCCCTGACCCTGCTGGTCGTAGCCCTGATCATCCGGGGTGTATCCTTTGAATTCAGAAGCAAGGTCAGCTCCAGGAGGGCGAGGCAGGTCTGCGACGCGTGCCAGTTCCTGGGAAGCGGAACGATCGCGGTCCTCCTCGGCGTTGCGTTCGCCAATCTCTTCCGAGGTCTGGCCATCGTGGACGGCGTCCGCCAAGGGAGCTTCTGTTCCCTGCTCAATCCCTATGGGATCGCAGGCGGCGTCTTGTTCCTCGGCCTCTTCCTGCTCCACGGTGCATTATGGCTTGCCGTGAGGACTCAAGGGGCCCTCCACGCCAGGGCGATCCAGACAGCCGTGGGTCTGTGGCCCGTGCTGCTGATCGTGACCTCGGGATTCCTGGCCTACAGCGCGGTTGCGACCCATCTATACGACAACACCCTTCGCTGGCCCGCACTCTGGGTGGTGCCCGCCGTGGCACTGGGTGCGTTGGCGGCTGTCAGGCTTTCCCTGGGCCTGGGCAGGGCCGGATGGGCATGGGTGGCCTCGTGCGTGACGATCGTGGCCGTCACCTTCTTCGGTCTCATCGGCATGTATCCCAACATGGTGCGGTCCACGATAGCCCCCGAGACCCACAGCATAACCTGTCTCCAGGCCGCGTCCAGTCCCCTGACCCTCAGCATCATGCTTGGCGTGGTTGTTGTCTTCGTCCCAATCATCCTCGCCTATCAGTTCTGGGCGTACAGGATGTTCAGTCACAAGATTGATCCATCAGAGATGGTGTACTGACAGACTCCCGCTGCAACCTCCGGCGTAACCGAAGGAGATTCCAGCCGCGAATAACGCTAATGCCGCGAATGGCTGTCGCCGTGGGCAGTGTGTTGTTCTGGTCAAGGCATCGCCGTACGCGACGCTGCGCGTCCACCTGTCAGGCATGCGCCTGCCAGGGCGAGCCGCGCCGGCCTCCGTTCTGCAGGCAAGCCTGCTCCACGGAGTCCTGCTCGCTCGCATGCGTACGGCTCAGGCTGTGTGCGGTAGTCCCCAGCGTATCTCTCTGTCTCTTCCTGTGGTATGGGATAGGGAGCGCCCCAGGTAGCCCAAGCCGCCGGATCGAGGCCAAGGAAGGGGACGCGTTCCAGGCTTGCCTGGAAAAGCGGCCCATTCCAGAGGCCGCCCTTGGCGACACAGTCGCCAAGGCACGGCGTAGCCGTGGATCAGGCGGCGGAGCTCCGGACACGTCAACAGCCCCGCCCCAGCGCCAGCATTCGCGTCATTGGCGTCATTCGCGGCAAGAGAAGATCCTTCTCCTCACAGGCCTGCGTGTGTCCGCCTGCGGCGGATGTTTCAATGGTCCGGTCTTTGCCGGCGATGATTGACCTGGCAGGTCACATCGCGTACCCTGTGAGTATCGTGACCCTGGGCCAGTGATCCTGTTGAATGAGGGCCCAGATTTCATCAAGGAGAACCTGTCATGTCGAGAATGAGACCCTTTCTTTCTGTCGCTCTTGTGTGCTGCTGGATGGCCGACGTCCGGGCGGGTCAGGCTGCTCTGCACGTGTGGGAGAAGACGGAGATCACGTTGACTGCCGCAGACTCGTACGCCAATCCCTACACGGACGTCACGGTCTGGGTCGACCTCAAGGGTCCTGGATTCAGCAAGCGATGCTACGGATTCTGGGATGGCGGGAAGACCTTCAAGGTGAGGGTGACAGCCACCAGCCCCTGGCCAGTGGTCCTGGACGAGCCATTCCAACCGCGGGAAGGACCGTGGTCTCAATGGGATGAAGGGGTCATTCCGGGCGATCGAGTGGACTGACGCGGAGAAGCAGCAGAATCCTGTCCGGCGGGGCATGGTCGTGGCGTCTGAGAACGGTCACGCCTTGAACTACGCGGACGGCACGCCCTGCATCCTCCTGGGAGACACCTGGTATGCCGCCGCCACGAACCGGTTTGCGTGGAACGACGACGACACGCCACGCCCCATGGGGCCGCAGGCCGGTTTCAAGGACTACCTGTCCGGTATCGCAAGGACCAGGGCTACAATTGCGTCCTCATCATCGCGGCGTTTCCGCACTGGGCCGATGACGGCAAGCCCTGGGAGATCTGGCTCGACAAGGACAAGAACATGGGCCTGCGGTCCGCCTGGGTGAACCAGGCAGACATCCGCGGCGGGCTGCCCCGCGAGAAGTGGCGGGCCAAGGACATGGACAACGAAGGCGGACGGGCCTTTCTGCTTCCCGGCAAGGTGCCCTGGATACGAGAACGTCATCCCCGACTACGACCGGATCAACCCGGACTACTTCCGCTACCTGGACCGCAAGATCGACTACCTGAACCAGCAGGGATTCATTCCGCTGATCGAGGTCATGCGCAGGGACGCCACTGCGGCGTGGGGCCGGTACCACAAGTGGCCGGACTCCTATAGCCGGTACATCCAATACATCTGGAGCCGCTACCAGGCCAACGTCTGTGTCTACAGCCCCATCCACTACGATTGGGTGGGCATGGCCATGACCGAGCGAGAGCTCAACACGGCCGCTAACCAGGTCATCGAGCAGTATGGCCCTCCACCCTTCGGCACGCTGGCCACGTGCAACTCGTCCCTGTCCAGCCAGGTCAACTTCGGCCAGTTCGAGGACAACCGTTGGCTGACCCTGCAGCAGATCGGCAACTGGCGCGAGCACGTGCACTACTGGTACCTCACGGAGATCTACCACACGCGGCCCAGCCGGCCCGCAATCAATGGCGAGTCTTACTACTCCGGATACCAGGACCGGCGGGACTACACCTACGCGTATCGGCGCCCAGGGCGGCACACCCTTGGACGACCTGTACATCCGTTCCACCCTGTACGGCAGCCTCCTCTCAGGCGGCCTGGGAGGGTACGTGTACGGTGCAGAGGGAATCTGGGGTGCAGATGTCGAGAAGGGCTCTGACCCCGCGATGTGGGAGGCCTTCCAGTGGAACTCGGCCAACATGGTCCGCCACATGGCCACGTTTGCCCTGTCAGAGGGCAATCGCTACCAGGCCCTGGTGCCCGATGCAGAGCTGGTCGTGCCGCACCAGACCCACGACCTCAATGCGTACACAGGCTGGGCCTATGCCGCCCGCACGCCCAAGAAGGACTACTTCCTCATCTTCTACGAGCGGGATTGCCCCACCGCTACCGTGCGGGCAGCCCAGCCCTCCAAGACCTACAGGGCCGAGTGGTTCGATCCGCGCCAGGGCAAGTGGAGCCCGGTCGGCGAGAAGGGAACGCTGGACTCCGACCGCTGGGGCAGGATCGCAGTCCCCAAGCCGCCCACCCCAGACGACTGGGGCTTGAAGCTGGTGCTTCGCTGAACAGAGCCGGCAAGCGTGGGACGTACGGTGTAGAGCCGTGGGGAGCAGCCAGTGCCTCGGAGTGTCGGCAGGGTCGCCGCAGTCGCGCAGTTCTGCTGGCCCACCGCTTGACGCAACACGCTTCGCATCGCGTTCTACGCGCTGCGGGCGTCACTTCTTCTCGAGGAGGCTGATGCGATTCTGGAGCTCGTCGATCCGCTTGGACTGGATCACTTCCCATACCACGACGAGGGCCAAAATCACGGCGCCAATCCCAAGGACAACAGTGTTTCCCATGCGATGTACCCCTTTCTGAGATCCCACGGAATCGATGCGCCTATCATCGGCAACGTATCTCGAAAAACTTGCGGGAAAAACTGCCACGACCGAATCGAGGGGACCTGAGTACGCCCAAGGTAGGGCGGTCCAGGCGCCATGGGAGGCAATCCAACCGGCCCGATCGTTGATCTTCACTGCCCTGCGTTTGGGTTTCCCCTTCTCGGCCTCCACGCTCTGCGGAGCCGCTGGTAGACCGGCATCAATTCTGTCGTGGGCAGCGAAAGCCGCACGAGCCGGCTGAGTGCAGGAAGGGCATAGGCCAGTGCAACTGCCAGAAGGGGGGCATACATGAAGCCCCAATACCAGTTGATGGGGTGTCCGATGAAGAAGAAGGCGGCAAAGTAGCTGATCACGATAGCCAGCAGCCTGGCGTCCCTGCTGGCCCACAGGCCGACGATGACCAATGCGAAGGTCGGGCCATTCAAGGTATCCTTTGCAGTCCAGAGGAAGTACGGGGCGCACCGCATGGTCGTGATCACGAACCCCAGGCCCGGCTGAACCGCCCTCCTGAGAGTATCGGCTTCTGTCACACGGGCCGTGACGGCCCAGGCGTGCAGGGCGATCTGGACACCAAACAGCACCAATCCAGCCAGCCATACGAACGCCTCCTTCTTGCGGTTCTCGTGCAGTGCGAACGCCAGCATCACGATGGCAAATAGCCCTGCGTGCATGCGGATGAACAGGGGCAGGAGGCCGACGGCGATGCTGACGGGTCTGTTGTAGGGGCGTAGTCCCAAGGACAGGGCGATCAAGGGGCCCACCCAGAAATCATAGAGGGGCCACAACGAGTCTCGAGTGGAGAGCGAGCAGAGGGGAATCAGGGCGAGCAGGACCATCAGTGCCGCAACATGGCGGATCCGCATGGCCCAGACAAAGGCTGTGACCCCATAGAGGGCCAGGAGGACGTTCTGGCCGGCCCGGTCGGACAGGGTGTGCAGGAACACCATCAGCCCGGGCAGATACCAGACGTAGAAGGGACGCAGGGCATACGAATGGTCGCGCATGTGCCTTTCCACCGCGTCGTAGTAGCCCGTGCCGTGCCGCATATCCTCCAGGGCCGGGTGCCAGAGCCACACCGCGTCGCTGCCTTCGCCGGTCACCGGGGGAGGCCGAATGGGGACGAGCGGCAGCAGCAGGACGGCAGCGACAATGAGTGCGAGGATAGCCCGTGCCTCATGTTGGGACCAATCTCCGGGTAGTGTCATGTCTGTCCTCTTGCACGTGCTGACGAGACTATCCTCGCCGGCGGTCACAATCAACAGGAATCTGAGCCGCGCCCACGGCAGTTCCTTGATGGGCACACTTGACCTTTTGGCTATCGACGGAGCGGTCGGCGGGATTCCGCGGGAGGCCGCCTCCGAGCTCGTCCTTGGCGCTGCCCGGCGAGGAGGATAGAACTAAGACGCCAGGGCGTGTTGGCCGATGTTATCCCTACAGCGTATAGGCAGGGCCTGGCTTGTTGGTCGGTGCGCTGCGGCCATGGAATCGTGCTGCGTGGGCCCCGGGGTCCGCACCTGTGTGGGATAGGGCTGGATGTCATCGAGAGTGAAGACCGCAATCATCATCGGGGCCGGCCCTGCAGGCCTGACCGCGGCGTACGAGCTGCTGGCCAGGACCGACATCAGGCCTGTGATTCTGGAGGCCACAGCTGATCTCGGCGGGATCTCGAAGACCATCAACCACAAGGGCAATCGGATCGACATTGGGGGCCACCGGTTCTTCTCCAAGTCCGATCGGGTCATGCAGTGGTGGACCCACATCCTCCCCCTCCAGGGCCGGCCCTCCCGGGATGACCTCGCCTTTGGCCGGGACGTACCCCTGTCTCGTGAACCGGGTGCGCCGGATCCGGAAACGACCGATAACGTGATGCTCACCCGGGAACGTATCTCCCGGATCTTCTTCTTGAACAAGTTTTTCGACTACCCCCTGACCCTCGGGTTCAACACACTGGCAGGGCTGGGGCTGTTCCGTACCGCCCGGATCACCACGAGCTACCTCCACGGTTGGGCCGCCCCCATCAGACCGGAGCGGTCGCTGGAGGACTTCTTCATCAACCGGTTCGGCAGGCAGCTCTATGCGACCTTCTTCAGGGACTACACCCAGAAGGTGTGGGGCGTGCCCTGCAGCGAGATCTCAGCCGAGTGGGGTGAGCAGCGGGTCAAGGGCCTGTCCATCAAGCGGGCCCTTGCGGATGCGGCCAAGGCCCTCGTGAGGCGGGACAATTCCGTTGGCCAGAGGGCCGCTGAGACGAGCCTCATCCGCAGGTTCCTCTATCCCAAGCTCGGTCCGGGCCAGATGTGGAGCGAGGTGGCCCGCCTCATCCAGGAGAAGGGCGGTCAGATCCTGCTCTCCCGCAAGGTGATCGGCCTCAGATCCGACGGCCGCAGGATCACGGCAGTCGTGGCACGGGATGAGACCAACGGTTCCTGCGTTGAGATGTCCGCCGACTACGTCTTCTCCAGCATGCCGGTCAGGGATCTCATCCCAGCGCTGGGCACTGCGGTCCCTGTGGAGGTCCGGCAGGTCGCGGCGGGCCTGATCTACCGGGACTTCATCACCGTGGGGCTGTTGCTCAAGAGGCTGCGTAATCCCGGCGGCATTGCCGCGCCGAGGGGCGCGACTCGATCCCCGACTGCTGGATCTACATCCAGGAGCCCTACGCCAGGGTCGGCCGTGTCCAGATCTTCAACAACTGGAGCCCCTATCTCGTGGCTGACCCGAATACCGTCTGGATCGGGCTGGAGTACTTTTGCACTGAAGGCGATGACCTGTGGCGGATGTCAGACGCAGGACTCCGGGACCTGGCCGTCCAGGAGATGAGCGGGATGGGCTTCATCCAGCAGGACGACGTGCTCGACGGGGTTGTGGTGAGGACGCCCAAGACCTATCCTGCGTACTTTGGAACCTATGACCGGTTCGACAGTATCCGCCAGTTCACCGATGAGATCGACAACCTCTTTCTGGTCGGCCGAAACGGGATGCACAAGTACAACAACGCGGATCACTCCATGCTGACCGCGATGGCCAGCGTGGACCTGATCGCCGAAGGCGGCCTCTCGAAGGCGGATATCTGGGCCATCAACACGGACGGAGAGTACCACGAGCAGAGGACAACGGCAGTGGAGAATCTGATCGGGGCCTACCGGAGTGCATGGCCGATGCTGAAGCCTGGAGGACGAGCATGAAGGTGGTTCTGGTTCGACCGAGCTACGACGCCCACATTGTCACTCCGCCCATCGGACTGGGGTACTTGGCCTCCTTTCTCCGGCAGAACGGGATCGAGGTCGTCCTGATCGATGCGCTGAAGGACAGCCTGCGTCCCGAGGTCCTGGTCGGGCGGATCCTGGCCGAAAGGGCGGATGCCGTGGGCATCACCTGCCTGACCGCCTTCTACCATCCTGTGGTCGATCTGTCGCTGCGGCTGAAGCAGAGCGGCCAGCGAGTCATCATCGGCGGGGTCCATCCCACGTTTCTGCCCCATCAGACCCTCAAGGACTCGGGCTGCGACTACGTCGTCGTAGGTGAGGGCGAGTTGGCCCTGCTGGCCCTGGTGAGGGCCAACTTCCGCCATTCGGGAATTCCGGGCGTCTATGCCGCCGCGGACCTGCCGGACCCCTCATCCCCCTGGGAGAAGGCCGAGTCCATCCAGGATCTTGATGCACTTCCATTCCCAGATTGGGAGCAACTGGACCCGCGGACCTACCCCCAGGCGCCGCACGGCACCATCGCCAGGCACTATCCCATCGGTGTGGTCACGACTACCCGGGGCTGTCCCTACACGTGCACCTTCTGCGCCAGTCCGCGTCTGTGCGGCCGGAAGATCCGGTTCAGGACTCCTCAGAACGTGATCGCGGAGATCCGATACCTCGTTGCCCAATTCGGCGTCAGGGAGATCCACTTCGAGGACGACAACCTGACCTTGAGGCGGGACCACATCGAGAGTATCTGCAACGGCATTCTCGAAAGCGGCATCCAGATCAGTTGGGCGTGTCCGAACGGCATCCGGGCCGACAGAGTTGACGAATCCCTGATGCGTCTGATGAAGAAGAGCGGCTGCTACTACGTCGCCTACGGGATCGAATCGGCCAACCAGGGCATACTCGACAAGGTGACCAAACAGGAGAGCATAGAGACCATCGAGGAGTCCATCCGGATCGCCAACAAGGTCGGGATCTCCTCCCAGGGCTTCTTCATCTTCGGATTGCCGGGAGAGACACCCTCCACGATCCAGGAGACCATCGCCTTCGCCAGGAAGTCAGGCCTGGCGCGGGCCCAATTCCTCATCCTGGACATCCTGCCCGGGTCAGAGCTCTGGTACGAACTCCAGGGCCGGTTCTCACCGAACTGGGACAAGAAGAGCTACAAAGAGCCTGAGTGGATACCGGAAGGATTGACGCGGGAATCGCTGCTCCAGGCACAGTCTCAGGCCTTTCGCGAGTTTTACCTCAAGTGCCCCTCACGCCTCCTCAGGCTGGCTTGTCGTATGCGGCCCGGCCAGGTGAAGTTCCTGCTGCACCGCATACGTGAGTATGGTGTCCTCAGATCTGAACGTTCCACGTGATCCTGCATGGAGTGAGCGACGGATGCACATGACTTCACACCATCCCGATCCGTTGGGCCCAGGCAGGGAGCTGGGGTGGGTGAATCTGGGCCTGTGTGTCCTGATCCCCGCGATTTGGGTGCTGATGTATCTGGCAGGATGGGTCGGGCCCAAGTGCGGGAGTCTCTCGGATTCAGACTGCTACGTGCACCTCGTGCGGGCTGAGACGCTCTGGTGCACCGGCCGCTGGTACGATCCCGTCCTGGAGAGGAGCAATGCCCCCTATGGCGAGGTTCTGCATTGGACCCGGCCTTTCGATGTCCTGCTCCTGCTCGGCGGCGCTGCGGGCTCGCCGTTTGTCGCTCTGGCGTCCAGCCTGTTCTGGTGGGGGGTGATCCTGAGTCCTGTGCTGCTGGGTGTCACCCTGGGGGTACTGCCCTGGGCCGTGCGGCCGCTGGTGGGTCGGGACGGCTCGCTCATCGCCGGTCTGATCCTGATGTGCCAGATGGGAACGTGGCTGGTCTTTCAGGCCGGCAGGCCGGATCACCACGGTCTGCTGATGCTCTTGTTCGTGCTCATGCTCGGCTTCACCCTGCGCATGGTCATGGCCCCCTTGAGTGCGTCCGTCTGCTATGGCGCTGGGATCGCCGCGGCGCTGGCCCTCTGGACCAGCATCGAGTCCATCCTCATGATCGGCCTGAGCCTCGTGTTGCTCGCTGTCCTGTGGATCGTCCGTGGAGGCGACTTCCACCGCAAGGGGTTGTACTACGGCCTGGCCCTGGTGGTGGCCCTGGGAGCCGCCCTGGTGGCTGAACGGCCGCCTGCGGACCTGGGCGCTGTGGAATTCGACCGCCTGTCGATTGTCCACTGCGCGGCGCTGGCAGTGGCCGTGGCGGTCTGGGCGGTCATTGTCGCGTGGCACGATCGGTCCAGACAACCCTGGCCGCTGACCCGCCGCCTGCTGGCCTTGGTCTGTGGCGCAGGGATCTGCGGGCTGTTCATGACCCAGTTCGTGCCGCTGTGGTACAAGGGGCCTCTGGCCGGTGTAGACCCGGAGGTGACGCGCATCTACGTGCAGAACGTGGCGGAGATGAAACCGCTGTTTGCCAGCGTGCCCGGCCGGGGCCTGGCGGTCACGGTCCTGGGCTCTATCGTCCTATGCGGTCCGCTGCTGGTACGGAGGATCACGGTGGGCCCAGCCATTGCGGGTTGGCTCACCCTCACGGGGGCATTGGCGGTCTTCGTCCCACTGGCCTTCCAGCAGATCCGGTGGGTATCGTACGTGCAGGCCCTCCTCGTGATCCCCTTCACGGAGCTCATCCGCGTGGTCTGGGCACGGCTGGATCGGCGGCCGTACACCTTCAAGAGGACCCTGGCCAAGACGGGCGTGCTGGCTGCGTGCTGCTACTTCCTGCTCTTCTTCGGACTGCTCGTTGACGCGATCGTCGGCGCAAAGACAGAGGCCGACCTCAAGGACCAGATCGTCTTGGCCCCTGTATGCAAGGTCCTGGCCGAGGCCGAGCCTTATGGCCACCGCTGCCTGCGGATCCTCACGGACGTATTCTGGGGAGGGGAGATCCTGTACAGGACGCCCCACGAGGTCATCGGGACGCCCTATCACCGCAACACCCAGGGGATCCGTGACACGCACCGGGCCTTCTCTGCGGCCACCGACGGCGAGGCCCTCGATGTGATCCGCCAGAGGGGGATCGACCTGATCCTGGTGGCCCCGGCCTCGGACCGGGTCCGTCGGTTCTACTGTGGCAAGGAGGCCGGGTCCTCCTTCTATCAGCGGCTCTGCGACGGCCCGGCGCCGGACTGGTGCAGGCCGGTGGACTTGCCTGCCGGCCTGGACTCCTTCCGGCTCTTCGAGGTCCGCCTGAAGTGACACGAGTGACAAGGGCTGTGCGTTCAGGAACCGATTCCATCCTCTATCTCCTCTTTGCCGCCTGGATCGCGGTGGCCCTGGTCGCCGTCTACCTGGCCGGGTTTGGGCCTATCCAGGCGGGAGAACTGTGCGACTCCGACGGCTATATGCACCTGGTCCGCGCATCGGATCTCTGGCTGAAGGGCTCGTGGTATGATCCGGTCCTGGAGAGGAGCAACCCGCCCTATGGTGACCGGCTCCACTGGACCCGGCCCTTTGACCTCCTGTTGCTGGCAGGCGCGATACCCGGGTCAGTACTGGTCGGCTTCGAGCCAGCCCTCTTCTGGTGGGGCGTGATTCTCAGTCCTCTGCTGTTGGTCGTCTCATTCATGGCACTCCGTTGGGCTCTATCTCCCCTGTTAGGCGACGACGGCTCGGCAATTGTCGGTCTTCTCTTCGGGATGCAGACCGCTGTGTTGTCCGTCTTTCAGGCCGGCAGGCCGGATCACCACGGCCTTCTGGTGCTCTTGATGCTGGTGATCCTGGGTTCCGTTCTGCGTCTTCTCGATCGCCCCTCCTCAGCCGGACTCTGCACCGTGGCCGGAGCGATCAGCGGCCTGGCCCTCTGGGTGAGCGTGGAATCTGCGGTGGCCGTGGGGATCGTGCTGGCCATCCTGGCCTCGCTGTGGATCACCAGGGGGCGCCCTACCAGGGTGTCTCGCTCCGCTACAGTGCGGTGGTGCTGGGATGCACGTGCCTGGCCCTGGTTCTCGAGCGGCCATGGAAGGCCCTGGCCGCAGTGGAGGTCGACCGCCTGTCCGTGGCGCACGCCGGCGTCCTGGGCATCGTCAGCATCCTGTGGCTTTGCCTCATGCTGCTGGCCCGCCGGTCGCCCCTCTTGGGCCGAGCCAAGGCCCGCCTCCTGGCCGTGTTCGCGGCCGTCGGCCTCTCGATCATCTGCACCGTGGCCCTCTTTCCGAGTCTGCTCGGCGGCCCACTCGGCGACGTGGATCCCCAGCTCAGGGCACGGTGCCTTGCCGGCATACAGGAGATGCAGCCCCTGCTGCGCAGCGACGTCCGGTGGGCCTGGGGACTGCCGATGCTGGGTTACAGCCTGACCTACCCGCTGATGTTTGTTCTCAACCGCACGTGGCGAAGGGATCCACGTTGGATCTTCCTGTTGGCTGCGACGCTGGTGTTTGTGATGCTTTCGTTCCTGCAGGCCAGATGGACGACCTACACCCAAGTTCTGCTTCTGCCACCTGCGGCTGCGATGATCCTGCGAATGCGTGCAGCCGTGCAGGGCCGCGGCCTGGCCCGCCTATTGGCCCACTGTGGGATCACGAGTGTGTTTCTCACGCTGGCCCTTTCGGGATTGGCGGTCCAGTCGTTCGCGAGGCCCGTCGCGAAGTCCGACTCCTGCCCGGGTGCATCGGTCAGGATGCTGTGCAACTATCTACGCACCGATGCGAGGTGGCAGGGCCGCACCCTGCGGATCCTCACGCACCCCAACTTCGGTGCGGAGATCCTCTACCGCACGCCACATCAGGTGATCGCGACCCTCTACCATCGGAATTGGCAGGGCCTGCTGGCCACGTACGACACGTTGACGGCTGAGACCGACGAGCAGGCGTATCGGCAGATCCGCGATCGGGGCATCGACCTCATCCTGTTGAGCCCGCATGCGGAGGACGCCATCTTCTTCTCCAGGCCGGCTGCGGTCTCGACTCTGTATCAGCGCCTGTGCGGCAGTGCACTGCCCGAGTGGTGCCAGCCCGTGGATCTGCCGCAGGGCCTGGCCGGGTTCCGCCTGTTCGAGGTTCGTCCGGAATCAGGGCCATTGCCGACAGGGGTTCTTCTGTTCCGCTCCAATGGCGATGACCTTCGTTGACTTGCACGACGGGTTGAGCTATACTCTGTATTGGAGATGAGACCAGAGGGCCGCTCTCGCGGTGACTTAGAGTGCCGGTTCAATGGCGAGGCGTTTCCTTGCGAGATGCGTCGCGCCCCCTGGTGGCCCCGTGAGAGGCAAGGGCATGGATTCGGATGTTTCGTCGAAGGGGAGGGGGCGTCCCGCGAGGGATTGGTTCCTGACGCTGTCGTGGGCCTATATCGGTGCGGCGATGGTGGCGGTCTGGGCCTATTCTGGAGAGGCCCGTGCGGCTTACTTCGGGGAGATGGCCAGGATGGCGGTTCTCTGCACGGCCCTGGCCGTGGTCACGCGATATACCTGGCTGCTGGTGCGCGACCGACCTGATTCGCCGTTTGATCACCTCCGCCACTACCCCCTGCGGCGCGACCTGGAGGAGAGACTCTCCGTCCTGGTCACCGTCTCTTTGTTCGTGGCGTCGTACCTGGCCTTCAAGTCGTGCTTCCACGCCATCCACCAGTTTTCGTGGGACCGACAATTGGCGGCCCTCGATACGCTGCTGCACGGCGGCGTGGCACCGTGGCGATGTCTGGATTGCCTGTTCCGTCATCGTGCCGGCCTGGTCCTTCTCGATGTGACCTACAGCAGTTGGTTCCTGGTACTGTTCGGGGTCCTTCTCCATGGCGTTTTCCGCCAGCAATGGAGACTCCTGCTGTCCTTTGTCACCACCTGGATTCTGCTGGGAACAGTGGCTGCGATCTGGCTGTCTTCGGCAGGGCCGTGCTACTACCGGCTGGCGGCAGAGGGCCCTGATGTCTATGCCCCTTTGATGGAACGACTACGCTGCGCCGGGCTGTGGACAGTGTGCCTGCAGGAAGGCGTGCGTCAATCCGCAGGTCAACAGATCTGTCTGGGCGGTGTCAGCGCAATGCCCTCCATGCACGTGGCCACGGCAGTCCTGTTCGCCCTCTGGGCCTGGAACAGCCGGCGGCGTTGCATGGCATGGGCCTTCACGGCCTACGCGGCAGCCACCCAGGTGGCCTGCGTCTACCTGGGCTGGCACTACGCAGTGGACGGCTACGTGGCGGCAGCAGGGACCTTCGTGATCTGGCGTATGGTGGGTCTGGCAGTCCGCGAGCCCAGGCCGGCTATGACCAGCCTGGCTGGCGGAAGGCTCGCTGGGTACGCCCTCGCGGGCTGGCGGATCGGCCGGTTGGGCTCAGGCAGGGGATGACTTGGCGGGATCCTGTTTGTTCGATCTGCGGCCGCCTATGGGCCAGATGCCCAGGATCCGTCGCTCGGGTTTGTCGGCGTGCTCAGGGATCTCCTTGCTGGGTCGCAGCAGCTTCATGAAGGCGCCCCATTCGGCCTTGGCCATCGCCTGAAATCGGGCGGCCTGCGGCTCGGGGAGGGCCAGTGCAGCGGCCAGGGAGGTCCATACGCCCAGGGCCATGTACATCCAATCCGTGCTTCGCTCCCGCCTGGCTGCGTCGGCCAGATAGTTCAGCTTCGTCATCACCAGCAGGGCCCGCTTTTCATCCAGGGAGAACTCTCGGTTAAGCGCGTCTCCGAACCGGGACAACGCCTCGCCGATCCGGTCCGCCTCCACGGCAGGGATGGGTTCGTTGACCGCCTCTCCGGACAGCTCGCCATCGAGGGACAACCGGTGCCTGGCGACCTCAGCCCAGACGTCAGGGACCTCCAGCTCTCTCCTGAGACACTCGGCCCACTGACGGAAGAAATCTTCCTGTTCTCCCCAGTTCTTGGGATGCTGGTAATCCATGGATCTGTACAGGCCTGGCCGCGTCACGCACCAGGCATTCAGCTCATAGGAGGAGAACTGGAAGTAGTACTGACCGTCGCGATGCTTGAGCCTCGAGACCGAGAGGCTGCCGGCGATCGACTCAACGGACCACGAAAACTCCGCGGGCTCCAGGCCGACCTCCTTGAGGATTTCGTACACCCGAGTCTTTTGAGAACGCAGTAGTGTATAGTTCTTTTCTAACATCCTTGTCGTCCTCCACTGGGCCGTCCTGCGATGTCCCTATGGGCAAGTCCTTGCCGATCACGTGGGATCGCCCGATCCCCATGTCTACCTCACCAGAAGCGACGAGCGCGTGGGCATGGGGCTGTTGCGGCCGTCGTAGTTCACGGTGATCACCGCCCTGCCCAAGACCTTGGCACTGCCGCATACGATCTGGTTGCCCACGTCTCCCAGGTTGCCGTTCAGAACCGCGTAGATGGGGTTAGGAAAGTACAGGGTGCCATGGATCCCAAAATCGGCGCTCCCGTTGAGTCCCACGTCCGGGAGCGGGGTCATGGTCGGGTCCTGCCAGACTGCAATTCCGTTGAGGCCCTGCACGAGCGACAGATCGTTCGTTCCTGCCAGATGGTTTTGCCAGTCTCCTGGAGACCACAGGTCCACCGCTGAAGTAGTGGCATCGATGACCCCATTTCTGCCACCTGGGCCAAAGTTCTTTGTCACATAGCAGGTGACCCCGTGGCCCTCCAACCGGCCGCCGTGCAAGACCATGCCGGAAGTGGAGCCCGAGGTACCGCCTCCGAACACGAAGAGGGTGCCGAGACCTGAGCTCGAGGTAGGCTGGAGTACGACATTCGCACTGGTCGTGGTCAGTCTGATGCCGCCCGGATAGTACCCTGGGAGCAGCGTATTGCTGTCCGTGATGGTGCCGAGGCTCCTGGTGGGGATGGTTCCATTGGTGATCAAGGTGGGCAGATCGAGGCTGTTATTGTCCGGTGCCACCACATAGGGGTTGCCCGCAAGGGCGGCTGCCACCGGGTCAGGGACATACGAGGGGGCCGGAACGGTCGTAACGTCGCCTACAGAGAATCCGCCTACACTTGACACATCCTCCCAATCCGTGGAGCCTGCATCCGGCGACGCGGCCCCCACCACGTTCAGGAATCCGCAGTCGAGTTGAGCTGATCCCTGGACCCAGGCTCCCGCGCTTTGGTTGTCGCCCCAGGCAGTTGAGTTTACGTGTATCCCGCCTCCATCCACATCGAGATCGGCCGTACCTGATAGCCAGAGGCCCGGCGTTGCGGAGCTGGAAAGACAGATCAGGCCGGACCCGCTGGAGTCGAAGCAACAGGCGATCGCAGCGCGGGTCCCGGGTACTGTGCTGGTCCCGAAGATCGGCCCAAATATCATAGCGAAGGGCGGCGCGTCTGTGCCCAGCCCGGACTTGCGGCGGGCGAAGGCCTTGACTGCATTGGGGGCATCCAGGGTCGGGATGAAGGTGCGATTGAAGGTGGCCCACCTGCCCACGATGATGTCGTAGGGATCTTCGCTTCCACTAAAGGGCTCCGGCTGGCCCGTGGTCCGCAGGGTCACCAGCCGGCCGTCTGCGTAGTTCATCAGGGCGAAGTCGTGCGTGCGAGTGATGGCTCCAGGCCTGTCCAGCTTGACGATCTGAGCGCCTGCCAGGGCGGCTGCGTCTGCGGCGTTCTGGATCTGGTGCACGTTCCAGGTGACCTTGCCCCAGTCAATGCAGAGGCCGACCATCCCGACCATCACGATCAGGACGATGGCCGTCCAGGCCAGCGCGATTCCGCGTTGACTCCTGTGTCTAGGCATGCGAATAGCCCCCCAGGTCTCTTTCCACCGCCCGGCCCTTGCCCTAGTCTCTGGTGTCCTTCTGCAGCACATCTATTCTCACAGTCAATGCGGGGTTCGAAGGGGCCTCTGGCCCAATTCGATTCGCCAAAATAAGGAGACGAAATCCCTGTATGAACTATATCTGTTTGGGCCGGGCCAGTCAATCCGGTTTTCCGTGCTTCAGGGTCCCGATTATGGGAACAGGCTCCGTGGGGCCACGCTCTCGGGCCAAATTGGGTCCTAGAAAAGAGGGGTTTTCAGGTCAACGAAGTCGCCTGGGCTTCCATCCCGGAGACTCCTCCGGTGATGTCGCGGCTGGAGGCAGCCGATCCTCTTGACATTCAAGGGCTTTTTGCTAAAATAGAATAGGTTGTTCGCTAACCAAGGACGGCCGCCGGAGCGAAGCTTCGGGATCGAGGTGGGGGATGTTCTCCGGCAGGGACAGAACAGGGATGTTCCAACGAGTTGGCCATGGACCGCCACGAGAGCCATTGCGTCGAAAATGCCGTGGGCGAGTGACCCCGGAGAGGTTCATGTGAGGTTGTGTGCATTTGCACCCAGAACAGGAAAGGTAGGACATCTGTAATGAAGAACTTGATGAAGAGGTTCTGGAAGGACGAACAGGGTCTGGAGCTGTCCGAGTACGCTGTGATGGCGGCCTTGATCCTTGCGGCCGTGTTTGCAGCCATCGTTCTGCTCAGGAACGCGATTGCCAACCGGTTTAACGCCACGGCCAACGCGGTCAACCAGACGTCGTAGGACGCATAGAAGGCCGGCTCGGATTCACCGATGCCAAGGAGAGGCGGCAGGGCCTTGACACTGCAGTTTGATCATGAGCTTCGGGTGGCCCAGTGGGGCGTCGTCATCGGCGCCTCACTGGTTGCTGCGCTGCTTGATATGAGGACAAGGAGAGTCCCCAACTGGTTGACCCTGCCACTGCTGGCCAGTGGCCTTGTGGCGAGCGTGATCCTTGGAGGCCTTGCCGGCCTGGGATCTGCGATCGCCGCCTGTGGTCTGCTGGCCCTGCCCTATGTGATCCTGTTCGTGGTTGGAGGCGGCGGGGCGGGAGACGCCAAGATGATGGGGGCCCTGGGCGCCTGGCTTGGCTTAGAGGCGGGCGTGCCGGTGCTCGTCTGCGTGGCGGGGATCGGCGGGGTCCTCGGACTCCTCCGCATGGTCAGCCACCGCAACCGCTGGACCCTGCTCGGCAATCTGCTCACCTCGCTTTACATCCTGGTCGCCGCCCTGTTCATGGGTCGATCCGGGTGGTCCTTGATGAAATCCCAATTCGCCGAGCCTGAGCAGGTCAGGCGTACGGGCGTGACGATCCCCTATGCCCCCGCCATCTTCCTGGGCGTGTGTCTCGGGGCGTTTGTGGTGCACACATGGAGATGAAGGTCGACAGAAGACACAGGCGGCAACGCGGGGTGGCCTTGGCTGAGGCTGCCCTGGTCATGTTGCTGCTGTGCCTGGTGACGCTCGGCGCCATTCAGTACGGGTGGTTCTTCTATTGCCTCCATGCGGTGACCAACGCGGCCCGGCAGGGAGCGCGAGTCCAGGCAACACTCGATGCTCCGGACGGTGCCGGGCAAACGGCCGTCACGAATGCCCTCAACGCGGTCTTCGGGTCTAGCGGTGCAGCGCAGATCACTGTCTCCTTCCTGGACGCAGACACTATGCAGAAGAGGGTGTCGGTCTCCGTGTTGGTCTCCTCCTCTCCCACCAACCCGTTGTTGCGCCCGAAGGTCCGCCTGCTGCCGCTCTCGCTGTGGCCTGTTCCGGACTGCAAGGCAACAGTCATTATGGCCAAAGAAGGAGAAGGATGAGCCGTTCGGTCGATAGAAAGGGAGTGCTGATATGAAGACCGGCCTTGTAGTCGTTATTCTGGTGGTGTTCGGCCTGGTGGCTGCAGGTGCTGCTGCCATGTTGGTACAGAGTCTGCAGCTCCTGAAGCCCAAGCCCGTGGAGGACGTCCCGGTCTTGGTTGCGGCCGCAGACCTGGAGGCCAGGACCCCACTAAAGGAATCGCTCGTCGAGGTCAGGCACATGCCGAAGACGGGCCTTCCAGCCGACTGCCTATCCAATTGGAGCCAGGCAGCGGGCAAGATCCTCAAGGTCAACGTCGTCAAAGGCCAGCCCCTAGCTACCTCGTCCTTCATCGCCCAGGGCAGCGTCGACGACCTGCTGCGGACCGGCATGCTCGCCTTTCCCATCCATCTGTCCAAGCGGGTCACTGCCGAGAACCTCTTTTATCCGGGCTGTGTGGTGGACGTCTTTGCGACCTTCCCGCTTCGTGATCAGCAGAAGGGAGAGGCCGTGGTGATCCCGCTGCTGCAGAGTATCCGCGTGCTGGGCGTGGCCAATGAGACCTTGGTCTCGGCCAGCCAGCCCCAGCCCGCAGACGGCCAGGCCAAGAAGCCGGCTGCCTCTGAGGCCATCGTCACGCTGGAGGTCAACTCCAGGCAGGCTGCGGCACTGCAGCTCTCCATGGATCGGGGTACGCTGGGTCTGGCCATGCGCAACCCGACCGACCAGGGCGTCAATCCCATGGAGCCGATGGTGGTCAAGGACGGTCAGCTCAGCTCGCCCGCAGAAGGCCTGGACCCTCAGACGCTCTCGCTGCTGGGTCAGATCCAACAGATGATGACCCATTGGGGACCCACGGGGCCTGATCTCAGTGCAGTCAGGGCCTTGGATATCCGCCTTGCAGATCCTCGGCCGGACCCCAACGCCTCAGCCGGTGTCAAGCCATCGGAGCCCAATGCCGTGGCCGCGGCCAGGGCCAAGGCACCCGATCCGAATGTCGCAGCCAAGCCGTTCGACCCGAACGCCTTCGCCAAGCTGGCTGCGATGCCGGCCATGCAGGTCAAGCAGCCCCAGATGCCCGTGATGCAGGTCAAGCCTCGCACGTGGACAGTGACCGTGATCCGGGGCCAGGAGGTCGGCCAGACCGAGCTCAGGGGAGGCGAGCACAATCAACCAGGGCAGGAGGCCACACAGAAGACAGGTGATTGAGGCCGCAGATTGCGGTTCGGCCGGCAAGGTCTGGCCCCAGAAGCACTACCCGGTCCAGGGAAGACAATCATGGTTGATTTGGCAAAGGCAACGACGATGCGACATCACTTCTCTCAGGGCTTGATTGCCCTCCTCTGTGCAGTGGGGCTGGCAGGGGCCCTCAGGGCCCAGGCGGATGTGGATTCAGAGCCCATAGTCCTGATTGCCGGCAGGTCTGTTGTCGTGCGCGCGCCGTGGTCCACGGTCCGCGTGGCAGTCACGGACCCCAAGGTCGCTGACGTGCAGGTTCTCACGTCCGAGCAGGTCCTTATCCAGGGGCTCAAGGTCGGCACTACGGACCTGATCCTGTGGGCGGCAGACGACCAACAGAAGACCTGGCAGCGGAGGGTGATCGTACAGCTCGACGTGGCGGACATTCAGACGAGTCTGCGACGGGTCTTTCCCAGTGCTCAGATCGAGGCCGGTGCCTCAGGTGAGATGCTGCTGGTGCGGGGACTCCTGCGGAGCAGCGACCAGGCCGTCCAGCTCAAGGACTTCCTGGAGAAGACCAAGGTACCCTACGTCAACATGACCAGCGTGGCGGGTGTCCAACAGGTCCAGTTGCAGGTCCGCGTTGCAGAGGTCAGCCGGGCTGCGATTCGCCAGTTGGGGATCAATGGGGTCGGCACAGACAAGAGTTTCTTCTTCGGGCAGAAGGTGGGAGGCGTGACGCCATCCATCGACATCGGCCCTGCCGCGCAGACGTTTCCTCCATCGGACTTCGAGAACCTGAGTTGGGCCATGCCAGAGGGGGGAATCACGGCGGGCTCGAGTGTCACCCTGCTCGCAGGTTTTCCCAAGAGTGATTTGGAGGTATACCTCCAGGCCCTGGCAGAGAACCAATACATGCGGCTCCTCGCCAACCCGACCCTCGTGGCCCTCAGCGGCGAAGAGGCCAGCTTTCTGGCAGGCGGCGAGTTCCCGATCCCTGTGCCTCAGAACAGTGGAACCGGAGGACAGACGATCACGATCCAGTACAAGCAGTTTGGCGTGCTCCTGTCCTTCAGGCCCGTCGTCCTGGGCGATGGCGGCATCCGGCTGCGAGCCATCCAGGAGGTCAGCGAGCTGACCGAGACGGGCGCCCTGGTGATCCAGGGCTACTCTGTGCCGGGCCTGACGACCCGCCGCGCAGAGGCGACTATGGAGCTCAAGAGCGGCCAGTCCTTTGCCATGGCGGGCCTGCTCCGTAGCTCGGACGCTGCAGTCAACTCGCGGATCCCGGGCCTTGGCGACCTGCCTGTGATCGGCCCGCTGTTCCGCTCTGTACGATACAGGCACGAGGAGACGGAGCTGGTGATCCTGGTCACCGCATCCCTCGTCGAGCCCATGTCCACGGCCCAGACGCCGCCGCTGCCGGGCGTTGCCCACCGCTCCCCGGAGGATTGGGAGCTGTATTCAGAGGGCCGGCTCGAGGGCAAGGAGCCTGCGAAGATCGACCCAGCCAGCCAGCAGTGGCTCAGGGACATGGGCCTTGCCGGACTGGTGGGCCCGGGCGCCTGGGACACCTACGAGGGCCAGAGCTATGCAGAGGCGGTCGGTGCCGCCAGGGCCGGCAGTCAGGACAGCAGGCCATCCAGGTCAGCGGATGAGGGGTCGGGCTCCTGCGCAGAGCAGAAGTAGGCCACGCACGCATGAAATCTGCAGACGTACTGCTGCTGACCCAGGACGACGAGACGGCGACCGCTGTGGCCGATGCCGTCAAGTCCGGCTCATTGCGGATGGCCACCACGGTCTGTAGGACCGTCCTGGAAATCCGATCCCACCTCTCCAAAGCCGGAACTGGCAAGAAGCGGTTGATCGCGATCATCGATATCGACGACAGCCGGCAGCAGGTGCTCTACGAGCTGGGCAAGACGGTCGCGACCCACCAGGGCATGCTCTTCGTGGTGATCTCGCGGGAGTTCAACGAGACGCTCGTCCTTCAGGCCATGCAGGCAGGGGCCAGGCACTTCCTTCGCAAGAGCGCCATCCCCACGGATCTGGATGCGGTCCTCAGCAGGTTGCTGTTGACCGAGTCACAGGTCGCGGCTGGGCTGGGCGAAGTCATCACCGTGTTCTCGTGCAGCGGAGGTTGCGGCGCGACAACCGTGGCCGTGAACCTGGCTGTAGAGCTCAGACTGGCCAGCGAGAGACCCGTGCTGGTGGTGGACCTGGATTCCTACTATGGTTCCGTCGGACAGCACCTTGGCGTCCAGGGCAGTTATGGGATCGCCCACGTCCTGAACCGGGAAGGCCCCATTGATCGGCACTTGATCGAATCCAGTGTCGTGCGGTTTGCCGAAGGGTTCGACGTGCTGCTCAGTCCTGCGGCCGCGGAGGCAGACCGGGACCAGCCGATGCGCTACGACTACCTGGCCAAGGTCCTGGACGCCTGCCGTGAGTCGTACGGCCACGTGATCGTGGATTCGCCCAGGCTGCCCAGGGAGGTGGTCATGGGCCTGGCCGCAGCCAGCCGCGGGGTGATCGTGGTGCTCCGACCGACCGTCCGTGATACGGCGTTTGCCAAGTCGATGATCGCCTTTCTGGCGGACTCGGGCCTCACCTCGGACCGCATCCTGGTCCTGGCGAATCAGGTCGCCAGGAAGGGCGGCTTGCTGAGTCCCGCCGAGGTCCACAAGGCCCTGGGGGTGGAGCGGCTGTTCACCGTCCGCAGCAACCCACGAAAGGCCGTCCGGAGTATCAACCGAGGCCAGCCGCTGGCCCACTTCGCCCGCTGGGCCGGCATGAGGCGGGACCTCCGCAGGGTCGCCAACCAGGTCCTGCAGTGGACGCCCAGTGGACATCATGAGAAAGGAGACAGCTAGACGTGCCCGACAAACCGACCGATCGTCTCCCTTCCAGACCCGAGAGCGAGGCCTCTCTTCAGCTCAAGGCGAGGCTCCACCGCAAGCTCATCCAGGCCATGAACCTCACAGAGGCCAGTCGCGTCCCGCTCCAGAAGCTGCACGGCCAGTGCGTCGAACGGATCGATGCCCTGCTTCGCGAAGAGGGGATCCCCATGTCCGGGCCCGAGAAGCAGCAACTGATCCGCGACGTGATGGACGAGGTCTTCGGCTACGGTCCCCTGGATGAGTTCCTCAGGGATCCTTATATCAGCGACATCCTCGTGAACGGCCCGCGCAAGATCTATATCGAGCGCCACGGCCGGATCGAGGAGACGGACGCGACCTTCCTGGACAATGACCATCTCATGCGTGTGATCCGCAGGATCGCGGATAGCGTGGGCCGCAGGATCGACGAGAGTACACCCATGCTCGACGCCCGTCTGCCTGATGGGTCGCGTGTCAACGCCATCGTTCCGCCTCTGGCCCTTGACGGCCCCGCAGTCAGCATCCGGCGATTTGGAGCGAATCCCCTCGACATGGAACGGCTCATCGAGATCGAGGCCCTCAGGCCCGAGATGGCGACGTTCGTCGAGGCCTGCGTGCAGTGCAAGCTGAACATCCTGATCTCGGGCGGCACGGGCACCGGCAAGACCACGTTCCTCAATGCCCTGTCCCGGTGGATCCCTGCGGGCGAGCGGATCGTGACGATCGAGGACGCCGCAGAGCTGCAGCTTCAGCAGCCGCACGTCGTCCGGCTCGAGACGCGGCCGCCCAACCTCGAGGGCAAGGGCGAGGTCACGCAGCGGGACCTGCTCCGCAACAGCCTGCGTATGCGTCCCGATCGGATCATCATCGGCGAGGTCCGTGGAGCCGAGTCGCTGGACATGCTTCAGGCCATGAACACCGGTCACGAGGGTTCCATGACCACCGTGCACGCGAACAGCCCTCGCGATGCGCTGCGGCGGATCGAGAACATGGTCAGCATGGCGGGCCTCAACTTCCCGGTGCGCACGATCCGCGACCAGACTGCCTCGGCCCTGAACGTGCTGATCCACCTGGGGCGCCTGGCAGGCGGGCCCCGTAAGATCGTCCAGATCTGCGAGATCACGGGCATGGAGGGCGACGTGATCTGCCTGCACGAGCTGTTCCGTTTCAACCAGAAGGGCGTGGACGAGAGGGGCAATGCATTCGGCGACTTCGAGGTGTGCGGCGTCAGGCCCAACCTCCTGACCCGGTTCAAGGCCTTTGGCGTGGAGATGCCGCCTGAGATGTTCCAGCATCGCGTGCTGCCCGCTCCGCAGCCGCCTGATGCCCGCAAGGCCGGCGAGTCGCAGCCGGCAGAGGAGCCGCCCAAGAAGAAGAGGTCATGGCTATAGGTGACCGGGAGCCCTCGGCGATGGAATGCCGGGGTGCAGTGTTACGGTGAGGATGAGATGGGCCCGCAAAAACTGCTCGATACGATCCTGATTGCCTCGATCTTCGTCCTGGTCTTCTCGACCTGGACCATCTGCGTCCTGTTGTGGATGGTCCAGTACAACCGCCGGCGGAAACGGCTCCAGCAGCGGCTGGGATTGGGACTGGATGAGGAGACCCGCAGGAGCGATACCCTTCAGTTGTGGCGCGACGAATACCGCACCAGGCGACCTGCCGCTGCACGGGGCCGTCAGACCCCGCGGGAGTATCTGGAGCGTCTGTTCAGCGACGCAGGCTGGAAGGGGTCCGTCTCCATGATCCTCCTGGCGGCTGTGGGGATTGCGCTGCTGCCCGCGCTGATTGCCGTGGCCTTTGGATTCGGGTGGTGGCTGGGTATCCTGATCTTCGGCGGGATACTGGTCGCCTTCTGGATGACCACGAAGAGCCGGGTCAACTCGCGGATCGGCAAGTTCGAGAGGCAATTCGTGGAATCGCTCGGGATTGCCGCCCGCGCCCTGCGTGCGGGCCATCCGCTCATCGGCGCGTTCCAGTCCATCGCGACCGAGATCCCGGAGCCCGTAGGCGTGATCTTTGCCGAGATCTGTCAGGGACAGGCCTTGGGCCTTGACCTGCGGGATTCGCTGCGGCAGGTGGCGGACAAGAGCCGCAGCTCGGACCTCAAGCTGTTTGCCACCGCCGTCAGCATTCAAATGACCACGGGCGGCAATCTTGCAGATGTGATGGACAGCCTCGCCTTGGTCGTGCGGACGCGAACGCGGCTGAGCCGCAGGATACGTGTGCTCACCGCGTCTACGAGGATGAACCGGAACACCCTGTTGGCCGTGCCCATCCTGTTCTTCGTCTTCATGAACATCGCCTCGCCGGATTACGTCGAGGTCATGTACACGACCTTCGCGGGCAGGGTCATGCTGGCAGCCACGGCCGTCGGCATGTTGTTCGGTGCGTGGATTATGTCAAAGCTCTCGGAGCTGAAGTACTAGGGCCGGTGTGATTTATGCTGCACGAATGGATGCGGAATGTCACCACTGTCAGGCCGGAGATCCTGGTCGGCGTGGTCGTGTTCTTCCTGATCATGTTTGCCGGCGTGGTCCTCCTGGCGGTGTTGTACCTCCGTCACAAGGCTGAGGCCGCTCGGTTGCAGAAGTCCGAGGCGTCGGAGGTTTCCCCGTCTTCTGCCAAACCTTCGCGATTCCTGCGATTCATCGAGCACGTGGGCAACTACGCCTCGCACGGTCGCGCCAGCACCACCCTGTGGGAACAACTGATCCGTGCGGGATACATGAGCCCGAGCGCGCCTGCCGCCTACACGGGGATCAAGATCTTCCTGCTGGGCGCGGGTATTACCGCGGCCGCGTTTCTCATTCTTCCGCTGAAGATTGACACCGCCCAGAAGACCCTGCTGATCTCCCTGGGTGGAGCGATTACCTTCTTCATTCCGAACATGGTGGTCCGCGCACAGGAACGGAAGAGGCAGGACGAGATCCGTAGGTCCTTGCCGGACGCTATAGACCTGCTCGAGATCTGCGTGTCCTCCGGTATCGGGCTGGACATGGCCTGGAACATGGTGGCCGAGGAGATCGATCGGGTTAGTCCCGTGCTGGGCAGCGCCATGGATCTGTGCAACTTCGAGATGCACCTGGGCGCCAGCAGGACAGAGGCCATGAGGAGCATGGCGGCACGCACGGGCGCAGACCAGCTTTCTTCCCTGGCGGCCATCCTGGTGCAGAGCGAGAGGTTTGGAAGCAGCGTGGCGGTGGCCCTGCAGGAGTTTGCGAGCTGGATGCGGGATGAGCGACATCTTCGGGCCGAGGAGGAGGCCGAGAAGCTGCCCATGAAGCTGCTGTTTCCTATGGCCCTTTTCATCTTTCCGGCTATCATGATCGTGGCCGTGGGACCTGCGTTGATCCATCTGATGCGAACCTTGGGATCGAATTAGACGACGGGCGAACGGCATACCTGCACAAGGAGACTATGTATGAGACTGTTGACCACAATGGTGGCTTGCTTGATGGTGGGTCTGTTGGCCGGATGCAACGAGAAGCAGGCCCAGAGCCAGGATAGCCCGGACCTGGACAGAGAGCTGGTAAAGACTCTCAACAACGTCGGCATAGAGAACGCCATCATCACCCAGCGGACCCTGTATCCCTATCACTTCGTGAGCGATGGGGCGACCCTCAACGATCTGGGACAACGCGATCTTGCAGTGCTGGCCCGGCACTTCAGGGAGCACCCGGGGACGCTGCGGGTCCAGGGCGAGGGCGTGGACAAGTCCCTGTACGAGGCAAGGGTCGCCTATGTCGTGGGCCGGCTGAAAGACGCGGGAGTGGAGACGGGTCGCATGAGCGTCTCGGAAGGTATGCCAGGCGGTCCCGGGATGCCTTCAGAGCGGATGGTGACCATCCTCCAGAAGGAGGCGGAGAGTACCCTGACCGCGCCCACCACTTCGAGTACCTCTACCGGGACATCCAGCCGATGAAACGATCCGGCACGTCCAGGCTCTCGCAGGTCTGCTGCCTTGCAGGGCTTCTGTGCCTGCTGGTATCGGGTTGTTCCCCATCGAGGCAGCCCAGTCTGGGCCAGGGCAAGGCGAAGCCGGGCGACGTACAGGCGGATTCCGCCAGCCGCCCCGATCTGCCGCCGAGCGCCAAGACTCTCTATTCCATGGCCGGCATCCTTGCCACCCAAGGCAAGGACTCGGAGTGTGAGTTCGTGCTGCGGAGGTGCATCACCGAGTATCCGCGTTTTACGCCTGCCTACAACCGGCTGGCCGAGCTCCAGATGCGCCAGGGCAGGGTCCACGAGGCGATCGACATGTTGTCGTCTGCACTGGCCGTTCGACCCCGCGATCCCGTGCTGTCGAACAACCTGGGCATGTGCCATCTGCTTCGTGAGGAATACGCCAAGGCCCTGGATTGCTTTACGGAGGCCGCGGGACGCGTTCCTGAGAGCAAGAAGTACCGTGCGAACATGGCCACCAGCCTCGGCCTGATGGGCCGGCATGCGGAGTCCCTGGCCCTGTTCCAGCAGATCCTTCCCAGCGACCAGGCCAAACAGAACGCTGAGATCCTCAGAAAGGCCCACGACAAACAGGCCGGCTCCGCGGCGAGCGCAGGGGCCGTTGTAGCTCCCACAGGCCCCGTCTCGTGACCCGCCATTGTAAGAATCCAGCCACCTTTCTCTCGCGACCCCCTAAACTCATCCAGGGTAGCCGCCGATAATGAACTCGGACGTACGAGACTGGGTTCGACACAGGTCGTGAGGACATTGTATGAATGAAAGATACCTCTACAGCGAGCATGGCGAATTCACGTGCCCGAACTGCGATTTCCCCGCCTTTGAGACCATCCGCACGGAGCGGACCCAGGACCCTCGCGGAGTTGAGAAGGAATACCTCGTCATGAGGTGTCTCAACTGCATGCAGTTCTTCGCCCACGAGCTCATCAGCGAAACCCACATCCACAGCTAGCCTGCATTTCTCACGAGGCTTCGGACGGTCTGGGAAGCGTTCTTGTTTTTTTGCCGCGAACCCCGCTAACTCCGCGAACGCTGGCGCAGGGTCGTGGGTGATGGCATACTCATAGCTCCGCCGCCTGATCCACGGCTACGCCGTGCCTTGGGACTGCGTCCCAAGGGCGGCCTCCGGAATGGGCCGCTTTTCCAGGCAAGCCTGGAACGCGTCCCCTTCCTCGGCCTCGATCCTGCGGCTCAAGCTGCAGTGGAGCTGCCTTCTCGATAGGACCCGTCCAGAAATAACTGACCGATTTCCCATCTCACCTTCGGGCCATCTTGGGCCGCTCCTCAATCGCGAAATCCTCAACGTAGCAGGACTACGCCTGCGGTTTCGCTCAATCCTCGCGTCCCAATCTGACCCAAGTCTGAGCGGCAAATCGATCACTTATTTCTGGACGGATCCATAGTCTCAAAAAAGGATAGCGAGCCGCGACCTCCGCACACAGACTGAGCCGTACGCATGCGAGCGAGCTGTTCTACGCGGGGCAAGCTCGCTTGCCCAAGCGGAGAGCAGCGAAGATCGCCTGGAAGGCAACGCCTTCCGGTAGACGCGAAGCGTCGCGTACGGCGGTGCCACGACAGAGCCAGACCTACAGAAGCAGTGACAGCCGTTCGTGTGGTTCGTGTGGTTCGTGGTTGAGAAACTCCTTCAGTTCTCCTGGCCAACGCGACCACAGGCCGGGGCCACGAGAAAGGGCATCTGTGGCCAGGAACCTGTGCTCATCCTCACGCACTGCCCGCGACGGTGGAATTCAGCCATAGCCAGACATGCTTTGGCAGGTCGTGGCGGTCTTCGCCATGCGGTTGTACAATGTGCCCCCGAACAAACATGGAATCGGACAGTGTATTCATCTTGTCCTGTGGGTTCCGGCTGTGCCGGGTTAGGAGTCAGTGGGTATGTGGAACAGGGGCATTTGTTGTGGGTTTGGATCATTCCTTGTCATGGGGCTGGCTGCGGCCGGCCTGGGAGGTGGCGCTGTGAGAGGAGCAGAACAGGGCGCAAAGGCGACCAGCGGCGATATCCTGCCCTTCAAGGGCGTGGTCGAGAAGACCTTGCCCAACGGCCTGAAGGTGATCGTGGTGCCCACAGGCTTTCCGAACCTGGTCTCCCTCCAGATTGCGGTGCAGACCGGATCGCGGAACGAGGTGGAGCCAGGCAAGTCGGGCTTTGCCCACTTCTTCGAGCACATGATGTTCAGAGGGACCGGGGCCTATCCTCCGGAGAGATATCAGCAGATCCTGACCCAGGCAGGTGCGCGACAGAACGCCTATACGACCGACGACTACACCAACTACCATACGACCTTCGCCAAGCAGGACCTGGAGACGATCCTGAAGATCGAGGCGGACCGGTTCCAGCATCTGTCGTATCCGGAGGCTGCATTCAAGACCGAGTCCCGGGCAGTGCTGGGCGAGTACAACAAGAGCAGCGCAGAGCCCATGCAGAAGCTCTTTGAGGTCCAGCACGACCACGCCTACAAGGTCCACACCTACAAGCACACGACCATGGGCTTCCTGCGGGACATCGAGGACATGCCCAACCAATATGCGTATTCCAAGGCCTTCTTCGACCGATGGTACAGGCCGGAGTACGCGACGGTCATCGTGGCGGGCGACGTGAAGCCGGCTGAGGTCCTGCGCCTGGTGGAGAAGCACTGGGGCGTCTGGAAGCGGGGGACCTACAAGGTGGAGATCCCGGCAGAGCCTGCTCAGACCGGCCCTGTCGTTGCGCACGTCCCTTGGTCCGTGCAGACCCTGACCTGGGTGACTGTGGCATTCCATGGTCCTGCCTTCTCAGACACACAGAAGGACTTCGCGGCCATGGATATCTTGATGGACCTGACTTTCGGCCCCACGTCCGACCTGTATCACAGGCTGGTGGAGCAGGAGCAGAAGGTGGACCAGCTCTGGCCCTCTGTATCCGGCCATGCAGACCCGTACCTGATGACCATTGCAGCGAGGGTCAAGTCCGATGCAGACGCCGTGTACGTGAGAGACCAGATCCTCAAGGCCTGCAGCCAGGCGCGGGTCAGCCCTGTGGACGGCCAGAGGCTCGCAGATGCCCAATCCAACGCCCGCTACGGCCTGGTCCGCGGCCTCGACAGCACAGAGGCCATTGCCGCTGCGCTCGCGCGGTTCGTGCGCTACAGCCGCTCCTATGACACCCTCAACCGGTTGTTCGGGGTGTACGCGTCCCTGACGCCTGCCGACCTGCTCCAGGCAGCCAAGACCTACCTGACCGACCAGCGGCTCGTGCTCACGACCCTGTCCTCGCAGCCTCTGCCTGCAGACATGAACCAGATGCCGCGGATGGCTGACCTGGCTGGACCTGCGGCGACCGGCGTCAGCGATCTCAAGTTCATCAAGGTGCAGTCCATGCTGCCGCAAGTGGACGTCAAGCTCCTCTTTGGCGTGGGCTCAGCCCATGACCCCAAGGGGAAGGAAGGCCTGGCCTGCCTTGCTGCATCCATGATCGCAGAGGCGGGGTCCAGGGAGCGGACGATCGATCAGATCAACAAGGCCCTGTTCCCCATGGCAGGCAGCTTCTCTGCCAGCGTCGACAGGGAGATGACCGTCTTCACGGCCCGCGTGCACAGGGACAACTGGGACCGGTTCGCGGGCCTGGTCCTGCCGATGCTGCTGGAGCCCGGTTTCAGGGAAGAGGACTTCAAGCGGCTCCAGGACCGGCAGCTCAACGCGCTCAGGCAGGACCTCAGGTCAGAGAACGAAGAAGAGCTTGGAAAGGAGGCCCTGCAGACCTGGCTCTTTGCAGGCACACCCTATGGCCACCCGGACCTGGGCACAGTGGCCGGACTCTCGGCGATCACGCTCGACGACGTGAAGGCCTTTGTGGCTGCTGCGTATACCCGGCCGGCCCTCACCATAGGCCTGTCGGGCGACGTGCAGCCCGAGGTGGAGGCCAGGCTGCGGCGGGACCTGTCCACACTGCCTGCAGGACCAGCGAGGGTCACCCCTGGCGCCGTCGCTGCCAGAAGGCCCTCGGGCATAGAGGTGCAGATCATCCAAAAGGAGACCCGGGCGACCTCCATTTCGTTCGGCCATCCCATAGAGGTCACGCGGTCGCATCCGGACTTTGCCGCACTGTCCATTGCCCGCGCGTGGCTGGGCGAGCACCGATCGTCCATGTCGCACCTCTTCCAGCGGATCCGCGAGACCCGTGGCATGAACTATGGCGACTACGCCTATATCGAGGCCTTTCCAGGCGGGATGTACCGATTCTTCCCTGGGCGAACGTGGGCAGGAAGGCCCAGCTCTTCGAGATCTGGATCAGGCCCGTGCTGCCGAAGAACAGCCACATGGCCCTTCGCATCGCGATCTATGAGCTGAACAAGCTCATCGAGAACGGCCTCACGGAAGAGCAGTTCCGGGCCACGCGGGACTACCTGATGAAGAACGTGTATCTGTTGACCAGCACGCAGGACAGCCAGCTCAGCTATGCACTCGATTCCTCGTGGTACGGGATCGGCGAGTACTGCCAGTTCATGAGGGACCGGCTTGCCTCGCTCACGCGCGATGACGTCAACCTCGCGATCAAGAAGCATCTATCCGCCAAGGACCTGGCCGTGGTCATGATCACCCAGGACGCGGAGGGCCTCAAGAAGGCCCTGGTGGAGGACGGCTTCTCTGCCATCGAGTACGACGCGCCCAAGCCGAAGGACATCCTCGATGAGGACAAGGTCATCGGCGCCCTGCACCTGGCCATCAAGCCGGAGGCAGTTACGATCGTGCCCGCAAACGAGGTCTTCGCCCGATGAATAAGGTACCAGGACCCTTTTTCTTGGCTATCGTGTGTTACGCCAGCGCAGCCGCCGCTGCATTACAGCCCTGCTGCATCCAGGTGGTGGAGGCAGGCACGGGTTGGCCTGTGCCACTGGTGGAGCTGCGGACCACGCACCAGGTGCGGCTGGTCACGGACAACGCAGGCGTGATCGCCTGTGACCTGCCGGAGTTGATGGGACGAGAGACCTGGTTCGACGTGATCAGCCCGGGCTACGAGGTTCCCAAAGATGGATTCGGCATGGCAGGCGTGCGCCTCACGCCGGAGCCAGGCAAGACCCTGAAGGTCGAGGTGAAGCGGACGATCCTTGCCAGGCGGCTGGGCCGTATCACAGGCGGCGGGATCTTCGCAGAGAGCCAGAAGCTCGGGCGAGAGCTGGATTGGCGGGAGTCGGGCATACTCGGCTGCGACAGCGTGCAGAACGCGGTGCACCGCGGCAGGCTCTTCTGGGCGTGGGGCGACACCACGGTGCCGCGGTATCCGCTCGGCATCTTCCACATGACCGGTGCGACGACCGCTGTGCAGCCCCTGACGTCGTTCGAGCCGCCGCTCCGGCTGCATCTCGAGTACTTCACCAACGGCAAGGGCCTTCCGCGGGCAGTGGCTGAGATGCCGGGTTCCGGTCCCACGTGGGTGAGCGGGTACGTGAGCCTACCAGACAAGACGGGCAGCGAGCGACTGGTTGGCTCCTACGTGAAGATCAAGCCTCCCATGGATGCCTATGAGGCGGGCCTGTGCGTGTGGAACGATAGCAGGGCGGTTTTCGAGCCGCTCCGCAAGGTCTGGACCAAGTCGGACAAAGCACAGAAGTCTCCTCCCTATCCAGAGGGCCAGCCGGCGTTCTGGAAGGATCAGCAAGGCAAGGCAGTGGGTCCTGTTCGGCAACCCCTTGCCAGTGCTCCGCTGTCCGGCGACCTTCGAGGCATGGCAGGACGAATCCACCTGGGAGGTGCTCAGGCCCCAGGAAACCCTGGAGTCTGCTGCTGACGCCAAGGCCGTCAAACCCCACAGCGGATCGATCGCCTGGAATCCCTGGCGCAGACGATGGGTCACGGTCTTCATGCAGGCCTTTGGCCAGCCCTCTGCCTTCGGAGAGCTCTGGTATGCAGAGGCGGAAGAGCCCACGGGGCCCTGGGGAAAGGCGGTCAAGGTCCTCAGTCATCCAGAACTACACGTTCTACAACCCGCGGATCCATCCGGAGTTCACCCCTGCAGACTCTCCGATCCTGATCTTCGAAGGTACGTACACGGCGACGTTCAGTGACAACAAACAGCCCACCCCTCGATACGACTACAACCAGGTGCTGTACCGTCTAGACCTGGACGACCCGGGATTGAAACCCGCAATGACCGATACAGCCCAGAAGTGACCCGCCGTGGTGGGGTGGCCCGCGACCCCCAGCCTTCCCCGCAGGCCCCCACCCCGGGCTGGCCTGTTTCACTGAGTGCACCTGGTGGGCGTGTCTACCTGAAGCCAACTCAGGCCCGCGATATCAGGTAGGGTTATGCCCCATAGGAAGGAGCTGGCTCATGACATAGCGTGTCTGCCATGATGAATCCAGGCAAGGGTGGCTGGGAGCGCTCTCGGCCGTTTGTTGGACGGCGAATAGGCAGATCACATTCGCTCTCTTATGGAGGTTAGTGCTATGGAACGGCAACGATGGACGCAAAGGCTAGGTTGGGTCGTGGTGCTGATCGGGTTTGTGTCGGTGGCGAGCCTTGTTTCGGCCACAGAGGATACCTTCTCGGTCACGGTGAACGCTAACGGGGCGGTCGTTCAAGGAGGTGGAAGCGGCTATGAGGGGGGGAAGTGGTACTACTACAGCAAGACCCGTTGGTGGAACCAGTGGTTCTACGATGGCCCGCTCGACCTCAACGGCAAGAAGACCGTGGAGTACTCCTTCCACATCCGGCCGCTGACGGCCAGTGCGGGCGCTACCCCGGAGGTAGCCATAAACTGGTCCAGCAAGCAGTGGCCCTCAGGCACCCAGTCACCGCCCATTGCGGCGTCGGACGAGCAGTTCATCGTCCGGCAGACCGTCTTCAATCAGCGGATCACCTCGGAGATAGCGGTGGGCGGGACCGTGCCGATCGAGGACTTCTGTCCGGAGTGGGTGTCGATCGACGTGCGTGGCACCAATTTCGTGATCACGAATGCCACGATCAATCACTCCTGCACCAGCAGCCAGCCCACACCCACACCAGAGTCGCTCAAGTGGGAGCAGCCTCCGATCGAATGGGACCCGCTCTCAAAGACGCCCACCTTCTGCGGATGGGACGAGCTGTCGTATTCTGAGGAGATCCCCGGCGCGACCGAGAGCTCGGCGGTCCAGCCTGCGGACGACTTCCGCTGCCTCGGCGCCATGCCTGTCACGAGCGTCCATTGGTGGGGATCATACCAGAACTGGACGTCGACGAACCTGCCGGCCGTCGGACCAGATGCCTGGCGGATCACCTTCTCGGCAGACATACCCGCGGACCCCAACAATCCCTTCAGCCGGCCAGGGACCCAGCTATGGCAGTTCGAGGTCCCGCCTGACCGGGTCCGGGCAGAGTGGGCGGGGATCGACCGATTCATCGACAATCAGCCCTCTGAGAGTTGCTTTAAGTACTCGCTGTCGCTGCGGCCTGCAGAGGTCTTCTGGCAGAGTCAGTATGGGGGAGACATCTTCTGGATCAGCATTACGGCAGTGTACAGGACCCACAGGGCAGACCCCGCGTGGGGATGGAAGACGCGGCCCTGGCCCTGGATGGGCGGGGCGGTCGAGACGGTCAGCGGATTGAGCACGACCCCGTCGGGGCCCATCAGCTTCATCACCTTGGTGCCTGTGACGCGGCCGGATGCCTGCGACCAGAAGTCACCCTATGACATGGCCTTCACCCTGGATACAGACCCCACGTACGTCAAGTGGGAGCAGCCTTTCACGGGACTGAGGGACTGGCCTCACTATGAAGACGAGCAGTCCATGAGCGCAGCGCCCAGGCGTCCTCGATCGCGATCAAGTGGGTCCAGCAGCCGGACCTGTCCAAGACGGGCGTTGACATGGATGCCACCACCGACATTCCTGCTACGGGCTGTCCGGAGATACTGGCCGACGACTTCGAGTGCACGAGCCTGGGGCCTGTGACGCAGATCGAGATCTGGGGGTCCTGGTACCAGGACATCCTGCCTGGCAACGACGAGAACAACGCCACCTTCACCCTGAGCATCCGCAAGGACGTCCCTGCCACCGCCGCGCGCCGGGGTACAGCATGCCCGGGAAGATCCTTTGGAGCAAGGTCTTCCCGAAGGGCCGGTTCGCGGTCACCAAGGTCAACTCCGAGGTCCAGGCCTTTGCCAGCGCATGCGGCCCCTCGTACTCGCCGAACAACCATCAGGCCGTGTACAAATACAGCTTCCCCGTCGAGCCCAACCAGGCCTTCCGCCAGGAAGGGACCAGAGACAAGCCTGTGGTGTACTGGCTCAGCGTCCAGGCCGAGCTGATTCACGCGCCTAACACCAGGGCGACCCGATTCGGTTGGAAGACCTCCCAACAGACCTGGAACGACGTCGCGGTCTGGGCGCAGGGCGAGGAGCCCTACACCGGTACGTGGCGTCAACTTTCCTATCCCGCCGCGCATGCCCTGCACGACCGCAAGACTGCCCTGGCCTTTCAGATCACCACGTCGAGCCAAAGCTCCTCCATGGTCACCCGTCAGGTCGCTGATGACTGGGCCTGCACCCAGGCTGCGCCCGTGGTGGCGGCAGTGTGGTGGGGATCGTATCTCGGCTACACCTATGAGGGCTGCGCCTGCAACACGCTGAAGCCGCCTGTCAGGCCCGAGGCCTTCCAGCTCTCAATCTGGTCGGATGTGCCGAAATCGGCCACTGCGGACTTCAGCAGACCGGGCCAACTGCTCTGGGAGTACAGAACCACAGACTTCGACGAGGTCCTCGTGGGCTTCGACAAACACCCGGAGCAGGCCGGGGCCGCCAACCAGACGCACGAGCCGGTCTTCAGGTACTCGGTCAAGATCCCGAGTGAGAAGTGGTTCTTCCAGAAGGAAGGGACCCACGTTTACTGGTTCAGCGTTGTGGCCCTCTACGACGCGACCTCTGCGCCGCTCTATCCCTGGGGCTGGACCAACCACACCCACAGCTTCAACGACGATGCCGTGGCGGCCACCTTCCTGGGAGGGGCGCCGGCGAGTGCGGACTGGCAGCCGCTCAAGGACCAGACCGGGGCCAGTGAGGACATGTCGTTCGTCCTGTTCCAGCAGCTTGCGGTACTGGGTCCGCCGCCGCTGCAATGAGTGTCGATCACACGAGTGACTCCCAAGGGCTCTAAGCGAGGCAGGTCTGGTGGCCTGCCTCCCTTGTTGATTTGAGGCCCTTGCCCTGCCTGATCGTTCGGGGTATGATCCTGCGCTTGCATTCCACCGATCCGATCCATCTTTGGGAGTGAGCTATGGACATGAGGCAATCGCCTGTCGGGCCACGGGCCACGAGATCCCTTCGTTGTCCTTCCAGCCTGTTCGTACTGGCGGTGCTCACCGTTCCTGCGGCGATCGCGGGATCGCCGCGCCCTGCAGCGGATGGGGAGAAGGCGGTCGACATCCCCTACACCCGGGTGGTCCTGGCCAACGGCCTGACCCTGCTCGTGCACGAAGACCACAAGGCCCCGATCGTGGCTGTGAATATCTGGTACCACGTGGCCTCCAAGAACGAGAAGCCCGGCCGCACCGGGTTTGCGCACCTGTTCGAGCACCTGATGTTCAACGGCAGCGAGCACTACAACAACGACTACTTCCAGGTCATGGAGCGGGTCGGCGCGACCGACCTCAATGGAACCACCAGCGAGGACCGGACGAACTACTTTGAGAATGTCCCGACCTCTGCCCTGGACGTCGCGCTCTGGATGGAGTCGGATCGCATGGGCCATCTCCTGGGTGCGATCGATCAGGCGCGGCTCGACGAGCAGCGGGGGGTCGTGCAGAACGAGAAACGGCAGAGTGAGAATCAGCCGTATGGCAAGGCCTACGATCTGATCGTCAGGGGGACGTACCCCGCAGGGCATCCCTACTCATGGCCGGTGATCGGCTCCATGGAGGACCTTGCCGCGGCATCGCTGGCAGACGTCCAGGAGTGGTTCAAGGCGTATTACGGTGCAGCCAACGCGGTGATCGTCCTGGCGGGCGATATCGACCCTGAGACCGCCAGGCAGAAGGTCGAGCGGTACTTCGGCCCCATTCCGTCAGGCCCGCCCGTGGCCCGGTACCAGGCCTGGACCGCCAAGCGGACAGGCACCCAGCGGCAGGTGCTCCAGGATCGGGTCCCCCAGGCGCGTCTCTTCAAGGTCTGGAACGTCCCGGCCTACGGCGACCTCGACACCGAGCGTCTCTCACTCGCCGCAGCCATACTGGGCTCAGGCAAGAACTCGCGGCTCTATGAGCGGCTGGTCTATCGGGACCAGATCGCCAGCAGCGTCTCCGTCTTTGTCGACGCCAGGGAGATCGCCGGCCAATTCTTCATCGACGTGACTGCGCGGCCCGGCCAGGATCTGGCGCAGGCAGAGAAGGTCGTGGACGAGGAACTGGCCCGATTCCTGGCCAAAGGTCCCACGTCCAAGGAGCTGCAGCGCGTGAAGGCCGAGCAGCTCGCCGGATTCATCCGGGGCATCGAGCGGATCGGCGGATTTGGTGGCAAGTCGGACGCGCTGGCCATGAACCAGGTCTTCATGAACGATCCGGCCTACTACAAGACGTCCCTGCGGCGCCAGCAGACGGCCACGGCCCAGGACGTGCGGGAGGCCGGCCGGCAGTGGCTGTCGGATGGCGTCTACGTCCTGGAGGTCCATCCTGTAGCGGACTACCAGACCATTGCCTCCAGCGTGGACCGCTCCAAGCTGCCGGAGCCGGGCCCCTCGCCAGAGGCCAGGTTCCCGACGCTCCAGCGGGCTACACTGTCCAACGGCCTGAAGATTGTCCTGGCTGAACGACACGCGGTCCCTGTCGTGAACTTCGACCTGCTCATAGACGCGGGCTTCGCCTCAGACCAGTCCTCTGTGCCTGGAACCGCTCGACTCGCCATGGACATGCTCGATGAGGGCACCCGAACCCGCACCGCGCTGCAGATCAGTGAGGAGCTGGCGCTGCTGGGTGCGGAGTTCGGTACAGGATGCAGTCTGGACTCGTCATTCGTCTCACTGTCGGCCCTGAAGATGAATCTGGGTCCTTCGCTGACGATCCTCGCAGATGTCGTCCTCAATCCCTCGTTCCCTGCGGCAGATTTCGGGCGCCTGCAGAAGCTCCAGCTCGATGCGATCGAGCGGGAGAAGGTCCAGCCCATGGGCATGGCGCTCCGGGTCCTGCCCACGCTGATCTATGGAGCCGGACACGCCTACGCCAACCCCTTGACCGGCTCAGGGACTGCCGAATCCACGGGCCGGCTGACGCGGCCGGACGTGGTCCGGTTCCACCAGACCTGGTTCAAACCCAACCACGCGACGCTCGTCGTGGTCGGCGACACGACGCTCGCTGAGGTGAAGCCGCTGCTGGAAGAGCGGTTTGCCGGATGGCGGGGCGGCGAGGCGCCGGCCAAGAGTATTGCCGAGGTGGCCCGGCCGTCCAGGCCTGCGATCTACGTGATTGACCGGCCGGACTCCATCCAGTCGGTGGTCATTGCCGGCCACGCCACCCTGGCCAAGGCGAACCCCGATGAGCCGGCGATTGAGGCCATGAACACGATCCTGGGCGGCGCATTCACCTCGCGGATCAACATGAACATCCGCGAGGACAAGCATTGGTCCTATGGCGCACGCTCTCTCATGGCCGGCGCACGAGGCCAGCGGCCCTTGATCGTCTACGCGCCGGTGCAGACCGACAAGACCAAGGAGACGATGGTCGAGCTCGATAAGGAGATTCGCGGCATCCTGGGTCAGCGCCCCATCACCGAAGACGAGGTGGCCAAGGTCAAGAATCAGCGAACGCTCGAACTGGCAGGTCGCTGGGAGACCGCGGGCGCGGTGGGTGGCTCGATCAACGAGATCGTCGCCTACGATCTGGGGGATGACTACTTCAGCCGCTATCCCGGCCGCGTCCGCGCCCTGGGACAGCAGGATCTGGCCAAGGCCGCCGAGCAGGCCGTGCACCCGGACAGTCTCGTCTGGGTCATCGTGGGCGCCAGGGCCAAGATCGAAGGCCCGATCCAGGAGCTGGGCTGGGGTGAGATCCACTTCATCGATGCAGACGGCAAGGCGGTCCAGTAGGATTCCGTCCTCTGCCGTGGGCCGGGTGAAGATGGCGTCTCACAGAGACGCCCTACAAGGAGATCGACATGAACCGACGGACGTGCGGGGCTTTGCTTGTGGGCATGTTTGCGCTAGGCGGGTGCATTGGCGTGGAGAGGCCTCGGGAATCTATCTCCAGCGGACAGGTGGCCGTCAGATCGCCGGACGGCACGATCGAGATGACGATTCGCGCCAATGGCGGCGCTGACCTACTCCGTGTCCGTGGATGGCAGGCGGTCATTGCCGAGTCCAGGCTGGGCCTGCGGTTCAGGGATGGCGCGACCCTGGGGGCCAAGACCCGGCTGGTCAAAGTGGAGCGGAGCCGTGGAGACGCGACCTGGGAGAACCGGCTGGGCAAGCGGAGGGTGGTCAGGGACCGCAGCAATGAGCTGCGGCGTCTCCTACGTGGAGCAATCGGGCCGGCGGTTCGAGATCGTGGTGCGCGCCTTCGATGACGGGATCGGGTTTCGCTACGTGCTGGCCAGCGACCCATCGCAGGCTAGCCAGGACTTCGTGCTGGAAGAGGAGCTGACCCAGTTCGCCTTTCTCGGGCAACTACCCCTGCTATGCGGGCACGAACGAGAACACAGGCACTGGCCAGAACCCCATCGGGTACGTCGGCTCGCAGGAATCGGAATACGCGCCGATGCACCTGGCGGATCTTCCGACCGACCAGGTCCGGATGCTGCCGCTGCTGGTCAAGACCCCTGCGGCCTGGGTGGCGATCACCGAGAGCGACCTGTATGACTGGGCGGGCCTGTGGGTCAACCGTGCAGCGGCGGGCGGCAAGGGAGCTGGCGTCACCCTGGCAGCCCGGCTTTCGCCTCGGCCCGACGGCCAGGGCCTGGTCAAGTCTACGCTGCCCGCGTCAGTTCGCCCTGGCGGACGCTCCTGATCGCACGGCAGCCAGGCAGGCTCGTCGAGAGCGACCTGGTGCTCAATCTGGCCTCGCCGTGTGCCCTTGCCGATACGTCCTGGATCAGGCCGGGTATCGCCTCATGGGACTGGTGGTCCCAGGTCAGCCGGCCCAGCACTGCCACGTTCAAGGAATTCATCCAGTTCTCCGCCGACATGGGCTGGCCATACTGTCCTGCTGGACGCGGGATGGAGCAGCCGCAACAGCATCCTGCAGGCGCGGCCCGTCCGTGAACATGGAAGAGTTGCTCGCATTCGCCAGGGAGAGGAACGTGCGTCTCTGGCTCTGGCTGCACTGGACCAGCGTGGACCGCAACGACGCCTACAAGGAGGCCTTTGCCGCTCTACGAGAAGTGGGGGATCGCGGGCGTGAAGATCGACTTCATGAACCGCGACGACCAGGACATGGTCAACTGGTATGAGAAGATCACCAGGGCCGCCGCCGAGCACCACCTCATGGTCAACTTCCACGGCGCCTTCAAGCCGACGGGCATGATCCGCACCTACCCCAACCAGATCACGCGCGAGGGCATTCTCGGCAACGAGTACAACCGCTGGAGCAGCCGGGTGACGCCGGAGCACAAGGTGACCCTGCCGTTCACGCGGATGCTGGCGGGTCCTGGCGACTTCACGCCGGGCGGCTTCCTGAACAAGCAGCTCGATCAGTTCAAGTTCAACGTCCGGCCCACCCAGGTGCAGGGCACCCGCTGCGCGGAGCTGGCCCTGTTCGTCTGTCTGGAAAGCCCGGTGATCAACGCGGCCGATCATCCGAGCCACTACAGGGACCAGCCGGGTCTCGATTTCCTGAAGATCGTTCCCACCGTCTGGGACGAGACGCGGGTGCTCGATGCGGCCGTCGGCGAGCACATCGTCATGGTCCGCCGCAGCGGCAACCGCTGGTTCCTTGGGGCTCTCACCGACCGCAAGGCCCGTGACATCCCTGTGAAGCTCGACTTCCTCGGCCCAGGCCCATGGACGCTCAGGCTGTGGAAGGATGCTCCTGACAGCGACAAGGTCGGTGAGCACCTGGTCACCGAGCAGCGGATCGTGACCGCAGCAGAGGCCCTGACGCTGCACCTGGCTGCTGCGGGCGGCGCGGTTGCGAGCTTCGAACCGGCTCGATAGTGGAGGACACCATGAGGAACTTGAAAAGGAACCCGTTGCTCCTCATGGGGGCCGTCCTTGTGGCGGTCCAGGGCTGCGCCAACTACCCGATCTCAGAGCCCTTCAGGACCCAGGCCTCGCCTTTGCCGATCGGGCAGGCCCTTCAGAATCCCAATGCAGCCAAGGGGATGCTGGTGATCTGGGGAGGACGCATCCTGAGGACCGCGAACGACCCCAACGGCAGCAGGATCTACGTCCTGGAGCTGCCGCTGGACAGCGAAGAGAGGCCCAGGGAGAATGCCGCCTCCGGAGGCAGGTTCATCATCCGCAGCGCCAGCTTCCTCGATCCAGAGGTCTACAAGGCCGACCGGCTGGTCACACTCGCTGGCGAGATCACGGGCGTGCAGGCAGAACCCATCGACAAGCTTCAGTACACCTACGTGGTATTGACGATCCGTGAGATCCACGTCTGGCGCCGTGTGCCCGCGTACGAACCCTATCCAGGCCCTTGGGGATGGCGCTGGGGGGGATGGCGGGCCTATCCGGGCTGGTACTGGTGATGGAAATAGGAAGAGAAGTAAGAGACAAGAGGCAAGAAGTGAGAAGAGTGGTCTTAGGTTCTAGGTTTTAAGAAAAGCGAAAGAACGTCGCACAGCCACCCAAATCCCAAGACCTAAGAACGTAAAACCTAAAACCTAAGACTTAAAACCTCGAAACCTGGAACCTCTGACCCAAGACTCCTCAGCTCCGCTATGCTCCCTGCTACGGACGTGCACTCAAAGCAAGGCAATCTCCGGGCGATCGCGACCCTTCTGGCCTTGACCACCATCATTCCCGAGTTGTTCACCGGCAGCACGCCACCGGCCGGCTTCCTGAATCCCGGACTCCTCCTGATCCTCTTTCTGGGGTATGGCGTCGCCGTGCTCCTGGTTCGGGAGCTGGCGGTCAGGTGGCACTGCGGTATCCTCGGCCTGTTCTTCCTGGGACTGACCTATTCGATCCTTAATGAGGGGCTGTTGGCAAAGACGTCCATCCTGACGGCTGGGCTGCCTGTGCCGCAGTATGACCACTATGGGTACGTCCTGGGCGTCAGCCTTCCCTGGATTGCAGGCATGGGCACGTGGCATGCCTTCGCGTCCGTGATATTCCCCATCTGCCTGACCTACCATTTCTTCCCGCAGACAAGAGACAGACCCTGGCTGAGCACCAAGGTCGCCCTGGTGCTGGCTACGCTGTTGCTGCTCCTGGCCTGCACCGCCTTCCTGGGAACCTCGCAGAAAGGGGTCAAAGGGACCCCAGGACAGCTTTCGGTTCTGCTCTTGTTGATGTTCGCAGGGTTCGTGCTGGCCAGGATGTTCAGGGGCAAGATGCACTACGACCCCTCCGCCGCGGCCACAGGGCCGTTCCTGCTCGGCCTGAGCGTCATGCTGCCTTTCTGGGCCCTGGCCCTACTCGCCTCCTGGAAGGTGCCTCAACTGATCTTCTATGCTGTACTGGCAGGCACCCTCATGCTCTACGGCAAGATCCTCGAGCGGCGTCGCTGGCTGGACATGCCCAGCTTCCTGTTCTTCGCCGTGGGCTGGTACGCGCACAACGCCCTCCAGGCCGCGCTCATCGTCGCGGTCCTCAGCCACAATCCAGGCCAGGCCCTCGTCGCAGCCGTGCTGCAGGTTTTGATCCTCGTGCTGCTCGTCCGGCAGATCCACCTTCATCGAAGCGATGGGGCCAGGATCGAGTGACGTTGACAAAGGGGACCGGAGGGGTCAGTCCTCGCGAATTGATGTCCATGTTCGCCCGCCATTGCATGAGCGGGTCGGACTGCAAATGAGGAGGGCCGGTAGGGCGCAAATGGCGACAGCCTCCAGGGGGTGTCTGTGTCGGGCCGTGTGTCGCGAGCGAATCAGACGGCAGTCCGACGCTGATGATGGTTCACGTAGAGGTCCAGCAATCGTCGGATCATCTTCTGATACTGGGTTCCGTGCTTCTTTGCCTGCTGTCCGAAGAAGGCCACACTTGCCTCTCGTTCCCAGGGCGAACGCAAAGTCGGCCTGCCTCAAAGAGACGTAGGTTCTGTGTCATCCGCCGCAGGCGGACGGACCGATGCAGTTGCGGGCGTGGCTGGCTGGGAAACGTCTTTGGTTTCTTGCCGCGAACCCCGCTAACTCCGCGAACGCTGGCGCGGGGCCGTGGGTGTTGGCATACTCTAGCTCCGCCGCCTGATCCACGGCTTCGCCGTGCCTTGGGACTGTGTCCCAAGGGCGGCCTCCGGAATGGGCCGCTTCTCCAGGCAAGCCTGGAACGCAACCCCTTCCTCGGCCTCGATCCTGCGGCTTAGGCTGTAGTGGAGCTGCCTTTCCCCTGGTCTTGGGGAAAGAGGGATGGTACACCGGGACTTCCGCACACAGACTGAGCCGTACGCCTGCGAGCGAGCTGCTCAACGCGGGGCAAGCCCGCTCGCCCAAGCGGAGAGCAGCGAAGATCGCCCGGAAGGCGCAGCCTTCCGGTAGACGCGAAGCGTCGCGTACGGCGATGCCACGACTGGGTCCAACCTGCCGAAGCGGCGACAGCCGTTCGCGGGGTTAGCGGCCAAAACCTCCTTCTGTTCTCCTGGCCAACGCGACCACAGGCCGGGGCCACAACAAAGGGCATCTGTGGCCAGGAACCTGTTCTCTTCCTCACGATCTACAGGAGGGACTTTGCGTTCGCCCTGCTCTCATCCCGCTCCGACCTTGCCTCGGAGCGGCGATTGCGATAGATTGTGTCCAGCACAAATAGGACCGAAGAAAGGAAGCACCGTGCCCATGAAGACGATGCAGCATATGGCGGTATCCGCCCTGATCCTGGGCACCGTGATCGCGCCGGCCTTGGGGCAGGCGGGGAAGATCCACCACGTCTTTGCCTACTTTACCGGCAATGGCGAGGACGGCCTTCACCTGGCCTGGAGCGCGGACGGCTACAAGTGGGAGGGCCTCAATGGCGGCAAGAGCTACCTCAAGCCTGAGGTCGGCGAGTCCAAGCTGATGCGCGACCCGTGTCTCCTTCGCGGTCCTGACGGCATTTTCCACATGGTCTGGACCACGGCGTGGGAGGGCAAGACGATCGGGTATGCCTCGTCCAAGGACCTGGTGACGTGGTCGCCCCAGAAGGCGATTCCAGTCATGGAGCACGAGGCGGACGTCCGCAACTGCTGGGCGCCGGAGGTCGTGTACAACGACAAGAAGCAGGAGTTTCTGATCTTCTGGGCCAGCACGGTCAAGGGCAAGTTCCCCACTACGGCGGGTACTTCGGAGAGCGATTACAACCATCGCATGTACTGCACGACGACCAAGGACTTCTCGACGTTCACGGACACCCGGCTCTTCTATGATCCGGGGTTCAGCGTGATCGACGCCACGGTCATTCCAGACAACGGCCGCTTCATTCTGATCGTCAAGGACGAGACGGTCAAGCCTCCCAAGAAGCACCTCCGCATGGCCTTCAGCGACTCCGCGGACGGGCCTTGGACGGACCTGACGTCACCCTTCACGCCTGAAGGCCGATGGTCAGAGGGTCCGACTGCGATCCGGATCGGCCAGGAGTTCCTGGTCTACTACGACGCCTACCGCGACAAGCACTATGCGGCCGCGAGATCCCGGGACCTGAAGACCTGGGAGGACGTGACCTCAAAGATGTCGTTCGTCCCGGGCATGCGCCACGGCACGGCGGTCGCCGTGCCCAGCAGCCTGGTGGCCCGGCTTCGTGAGTCAGGCCGGCCACAGTGATCTGTCCGCACCCAGTGCAGGAGAACAGACCCATGAGAAGCCAAGGGGTGACGCCGATGATCCGTACGATGGCACTGTCGATGCTGGCTGCGCTGGTCCTGTCGGGCCTGGGCTGCAGCGGCCCGGCCGGGCCGCTGCGCAGGGCTGTCCAGCCGGAGGCGGTCTCCCGCATCACCCTGGCCTTTGACAGGGACTGGCGGTTCCTCAAGGCCGATCCTTGCGATGCCCAGAGGCCTGAATTCGATGACACAGGGTGGCGGACCCTGGACGTGCCGCACGACTGGAGCATCGAGGGACCCTTTGACGCGAACAACAAGACCGGCGGCGCGGGCGGCTTTCTGCCCGGCGGCGTCGGGTGGTATCGCAAGCACTTCACCCTCGCGGCGGAGTATCGCCGACTGCGGGTCTTCGTGGAGTTCGACGGGGTGATGGCCAACAGCCAGGTGTGGATCAACGGCACGCCCCTCGGCCAGAGGCCGTACGGCTACGTGGGCTTCCGCTATGAGCTGACCGGCAGGCTCGGTTTTGGCGAGAACCAGCTCAACGTACTGGCGGTCCGCGCAGACAACCTCCGACAGCCGGCCTCTCGCTGGTACACCGGCGCAGGGATCTATCGCCACGTCCGCCTGATCGCGGTCGATCCAGTCCACCTGGCTGAGTGGGCGACCTTTGTCACGACTCCCCAGGTGGCAGAGGATCGTGCCCTGGTCCACGTCCGGACCTCGGTGGTGAATCAGTCGGATCTGGCGAAAGAGGTGACCCTCGCCATCACGCTGCAGGGGCCGGATGGCCGCACTGCAGGCGAGGCCGAGACAAGACCCCAGACGGTTGCCGCAGGTCAATCGGCCGACTTCCAGCAGGACCTGCCTGTTACTGCGCCGGTCTTGTGGGACCTCGACCATCCTGCGCTCTACCGCGCCATGGTCCAGGTCCGCTCCAATGGGGCCAACCTCGACGGCGAGGAGGTTGGGTTTGGCATCCGCCAGTTCGAGTTCAGACGCGACACAGGCTTCTGGCTCAACGGCAAGAACTTCAAGCTCAAGGGCGTGTGTCTGCACCACGACGGCGGCGGGGTCGGGGCCGCCGTGCCCCTGGCGGTCTGGGAGCGGAGGCTGACCGCCCTCAAGAGGCTCGGGACTAACGCCGTGCGGACCGCCGCACAATCCTGTGGCTCCGGAGTTCCTGGACCTGTGCGACCGCATGGGCGTGCTGGTGATGGATGAGTTCTTCGATTGTTGGACTGTGGCCAAGAACCCCTATGACTACCACCTGTTCTTCAACGAGTGGTCCAAGAGGGATCTGGCAGACACGATCCGCCGTGACCGCAACCATCCCTGCGTCATTCTCTACAGCGTGGGCAATGAGATCCATGACACGCCCAAGGCAGAGTTGGCCAAGGGGATCCTCGAGGGGCTGGTGGCAGCCTGCCATGAGAACGATCCTACGCGGCCCGTGACCCAGGGGCTTTTCAGGCCCAACGTCAGCCACGACTACGACAACGGCCTCGCAGACCTCTTGGACGTCATTGGCACCAACTACAGGGACCGCGAGCTGCTCGCCGCCTGGCAGGCCAAGCCGGGCCGCAAGATCGTCGGCACGGAGCAGCGTCACGATCGGGACACCTGGCTGGCGTGCAGGGACAATCCGCAGCACGCAGGCCAGTTCCTGTGGAGCGGTGTGGACTATCTGGGCGAGGCCCGCAACTGGCCTCTTGTGGCTGCAGGGTCCGGGCTGCTGGACCGCACCGGAATGCCGAAGCCCATGGCCTATGAACGCCAGAGCTGGTGGCTCACCGAGCCTGTGGTGCATGCGGTCCGCCGCATTGCGCGCACGGCCGCTACGCCGACCGATCCGGGGTTTGAGCCGCTGGCTGCTCGCCAGGTGCTGTTCGATGACTGGACGCCCTCCAACAAAGGGCCCCACGACGAAGAGGTGGAGGTCTACAGCAACTGTCCGCAGGTGGAGCTCCTGCTCAACGGCCGGTCGCTCGGCTCCAAGGACCGCAACGCCGACGACTCCGCCCGCAACTGGCAGGTGGCCTTTGAGCCCGGCACGCTCAAGGCCGTGGCGAAAAATGGAGATCGGGTCCTGGCCACCTACGAGCTTCAGACCGCGGATGAGACCTCCAAGATCCTGCTGACTGCAGACCGAACCACGATTGCGCCGGTATGGGACGACGCCCTGGTCGTCGAGGCCACGGTGGTGGATGCCCACGGCGTGCGTGTACCCTCAGCCAATGACCTGATCACCTTCAAGGTGACCGGCCAGGGCGTTCTCGCGGCAGTGGACAGCGGCTCTCTGACGAGTCACGAGTCCTTCCAGCCTGGGCAGCGGCATGCCTTTCAAGGACGCTGTGTCGCGGTCCTTAAGGCCACCGGCTATGAGGGCAGGATCACCCTGACTGCCGAGGCAGCGGGCCTGACCGGTTCTTCGATCACGATCGAGACTGCCCAACAGTCGAGGTAGGCCTTCTACTGCTTGTTTCCGTGTCCGTCGGTTGGCACAATAGCCACCCATTTTCTGGATCAGTAAGACCATCCACCAGATGAGACGATGGCGCAGGCGGACAGACCGATGCAGTCGTGGGAGCGACTGGCTGGGAAGCGTTCTTGGTTTTTGCCGCGAACCCCGCTAACTCCGCGAACGCTGCGCGGGGTCCTGGGTGTTGGCCACACTCGTAGCTCCGCCGCCTGATCCACGGCTTCGCCGTGCCTTGGGACTGCGTCCCAAGGGCGGCCTCCGGAATGGGCCTCTTTTCCAGGCAAGCCTGGAACGCGTCCCCTTCCTCGGCCTCGATCCTGCGGCTCAAGCTGCAGTGGAGTTGCCTTCTCCATAGTCTCAAGAAGAAGGATAGCACGCCGGGACCTCCGCACACAGACTGAGCCGTACGCATGCGAGCGAGTTGCTCTACGCGGGGCAAGCTCGCTTGCCCAAGCGGAGAGCAGCGAAGATCGCCCGGAAGGCGCAGCCTTCCGGTAGACGCGAAGCGTCGCGTACGGCGATGCCACGACTAGGTCCAACCTGTCGAAGCGGCGACAGCCGTTCGCGGAGTTCGCGGGGTTAGCGGCCAAAACCTCCTTCTGTCCTCCTGGCCAACGCGACCACAGGCCGCGACCACGAGAAAGGGCATCTGTCGCCAGGAACCTGTTTTCATCCTCACGATGTACAGGAGGGACTTTGCGTTTGCCCTGGGATGGGCACGATGCCCTATTGACACGGGGCGCGATGCACGTTAGCTTCTGATCCCCCTCTATGATCGGCCTCATCGAACCAGGAGAGAATCGTATCTCACCTAAGATCGATCAGTGTATTGAGTGCTTGAAAGGAGACGAACATGAAGAAGGTGATTGGAGTGATGTGTCTGTTGACAGTGCTCGTGCTGGTGTCAGTTGGCTGCGCCAAGAAGGAGACGCCCGCACCGGCTGCGCCCACGACGACCACCACTGCGGCCAAGCCCCAGCAGGAGGCAACCGCCCCGGCTGCCACAGACGCGGCCAAGCAGGCCGCCGCAGACGCGGCCAAGCAAGCTGCCGCAGACGCGGCCAAGCAGGCCCAACAGACGGCCCAGAAGGCCGTTCAGGATGCCAACCAGGCAGCGGCACGCTGAAGACCCAGTAGGCCTGGCGGCGACCGCGAAACACGGCATTTGGCGGGTAGCACCGCCCTCCTTCGAAGGGAGGGCGGTGCTACCGTCCTATTGTCGTGTCCCCAGAAAGCCCATCTCCCTGTGAGATCTGTCCGCTTTCTGGGGAACCTTTGTTGTTGACCGGACGTTTAATAGGTTAGAGGCACATATTCGCCTCAGAATGTCGGGTTGACGATCCATCCGTGATGAAAGGAGAACAGCATGAACAAGGACAAGAGACGGTGGAAGACGACCGCCATCGTGGGCGCCACGGTCCTTTCCGTGGTTTTTCTGAATCTGACCTGGGCTGCAGGTCAGCAGAGTCCCGGCGGCTCGACGCCGGCGCCAGCACCGGACAAGCAGGCAATCCTGCAACGGGTGCAAACAGAGACGGTGCCCAATGCCCTCAAGGCCATTGCGGCGGCAAGAGAGGCCATCCGGGCAGGCCAAAGCGCAAACGCCCTGGCCGAGCTGCAGAAGGCTGAGCAGGCCTTGAAGGTCATTCAGACCAGCCTTGCCCAGTGCACAGGGCCCAAGTTCGCCAATACAGCGTGCCCGATCATGGGAACTCCCATTGATCCTGCCAAGGTGACCGAGAGCCTCACGCGAGTCTACAAGGGACAGAAGATCGCCTTTTGCTGCGCCATGTGCCCTCCTGCGTGGGACAAGCTCACGGATGCCCAGCGCGACGCCAAACTCAGCCAGGCCTCCGTACAACCCGCGAAGGCCGTGCAGGCGGCCTCAGGACAGTCAATGGAGAACATGCAGATGGGGCACTGACCGGGATGGCAGTCAACTTCGCCCGCTGGATGCTATGCAACAGGCAGCCATAGGGACGTGGTTTGTTTCCTCCACGGGGCAATTGACCGGCGTTGGACCAAGGCTATAATCGCTGCAAGTCGCGTGGCCGAGCGAAGTTGTATGGCCTGCGAAGTCCTTCCAGTCGTTTCAGGGGAAAGGAACACTCCGTGAGCAAGCGATTCCACGGCAGGGCAGGCGAGAGACCTCGGCGAAGTGCGTTGGGCCCCTGCGCCGCACTGCTCCTGGCAGGCCTCTTGAATGGCGGCGTGGCGATGGCCCAGGCGCCTGCAAGCCAGGAAGCGGCGGCATCCGGGATAGCGACCAGCTTGTCAATCAAGGACGCGGTGGATTGGGCGCTGCGAGACAATCCGGAGCTGAAGGCGCAGCAGGCCAGGTGGGAGGCGATGCAGGAGCGGCCGGCCCAGGCCGTATCGCTGCCGAATCCGATGTTCGCATACAGCGGCATGGATATGACCGATGGCGGCAACTGGCCCAATACGGAGGAGAAACGCTTCATGGTCGAGCAGATGCTGCCCTGGTTCGGCAAGCGCAGCCTTCGGGAGGGGGTGGCGAAAAAGGAGGCCGAGGCCGGGCAGTGGGAGCTTGAGACCCTCACCCGTGACATCGTGATGCAGGTCAAGGAAAGCTACTTCGACCTGTATGCGGTGCAGTGTGCCATCGCGGTCACGCACGAGGAGGAAGGGGTTGTCCAGGGGATCGTGAAGGTCGCAGAGACGATGTATACTACCGGCACCCGCGGACAGGTCGATGTGATCAAGGCCCAAACAGAGATCACGATGCTCAAGCAAAGGCTCCTGGAGCTGCTGGCCCAGGAGACTACACTGAAGGCCAAACTGAACAGCCTTCTGAACCGGCGCGGACGAGCCGCTGGGGACTGCGGTGACGCCCCCCGAGGCGGCCTTCAACGGAGACCCCCAGACGCTGTTCGCCCTCGCAGTGGTGAACCGGCCTGAGGTCCGCTCTGCACAGGCGCAGGTCGACCGGTACGAGCTGGAGAAGAAGCTGATGGCCAAGGAGTCCTCGCCGGACTACACGCTTGGCGTCGAATACCGGGACTTTCGTCACGCCGGCGACATGGTCATGATCCAGGTGGGCATCGAGCTGCCGGTGTGGCGATCCAAGTATGGGGCGGCCGTACGGGAGGCCGGGAAGATGCGCACCGCCAGCCTTGCCGCACGCCAGGCAACGGAGCGGAAGATTGCCCTGGATGTGCAGGATGCGTCCTTCAAGCTGCTGACCGCCCAGCGTACGTTGGAGCTGTACAGGACTGAGCTCATCCCACAGGCCAAGGCGCGGTTCAACGCCAGTGAGGCGGCGTATCGAACGGGCCAGACGGACTTCACGGATCTGCTGGAGAGCCAGCGATTCCTGCTCAGCACACGGATCATGGCGGCCATGGCTGCGGGGAACCTGGGGATGCAGTCGGCGCGGCTGGAGCGGGCCGTGGGATGGGACCTGAAGACCGTAGTGTCCCCCGGGCCTTCGGCTGGTACGCAAGGAGCTCAACATGACAAGTGAAAGCACTGGCCGGCGACCCATGGGGCAACGTGGGGCGCGGTCCAGCAGGAGATTGATCGGCCTACTCGTGGTGGCGGCCCTTGTGGCAGCGGGGATCTGGTTCATCGGGCGGCACTTTGTCTTTGCGCACCCGGCACAGGCCGGCGCCGAGCACTACTGCCCTATGCATCCTACGGTGGTGTCCGACAAGCCGGGTGACTGCCCGATCTGCGGCATGCGCCTTGTGCCCAGGCAGGTGGGCGAGAAGCCCGAGGAATCGCAGACCGAGGGACCCAACGCGCCCGCAGCCGCCATGGTGGAGAGGAAGACCCTGTATCGCTCCACCATGAATCCCAACGAGGTCAGCGAGAAGCCGGGCAAGGATTCGATGGGCATGGAGAGGGTGCCGTTCGACGTGCCGGCTGCCGGCCACTCCACGGTGCCGGGCATGGCCGCAGTGACCGTTACCGCCAAAGGCAGGCAGCTCATGGGGCTCACAATGGGAACGGTCGAGAAGCGGATGATCTCGCGAACGATCCGCACCTCTGCTCGAATCGTGCCTGACGAGACCCGGCTCTTCAGAGTGACCACCAAGGTGGAGGGTTGGGTGGGTGAGCTGATGGTCTCCGTGACCGGACAGGCTGTGCACAAAGGCGACCCATTGCTGACGATCTATAGCCCTCAACTGGTCTCTGCCCAGCAGGAGTTTCTGACTGTGGCACAGACGCTCGGAGAGGGTACGCCCGGCGTCAAGGCATTGCTGGCCTTGGCCCGGCAGCGACTGCAGCTCTGGGACATCAGCGACGAACAAATCGCGCGCCTGGAAAAGACCGGGCAGGTGGAAAAGACCCTGACCTTGTATGCTCGGGCCAGCGGCTTTGTGACCGAGAAGCAGGTCCTGGCGGGACAGAAGATCATGGCCGGCGATCCGCTGATGGTGGTGACGGACCTGTCCGTTGTGTGGGGAGACGCCGACGTCTATGAGTCGGACCTGCCCTACGTTCAGATCGGAATGCCCATGGAATTGACCCTGCCCTACTGGCCTGAGAAGACCTTTCGCGGCAAGGTGAGCTTCGTGTCTCCTGCGTTGGACCCCCAGACGCGGACCCTCAAGATCCGGCTGGAGATCCCTAATCCGGAGGCGCTGTTGAAGCTGGAGATGTACGCTGACGCCAAACTCAGCTACCCACTGGGCGAGAGGCTGGCGGCCCCGGACACGGCCATCCTTCGCACGGGTGAGCGGATCTATGCCTTTCGGGACGGCGGTGACGGAACGCTCATTCCCGTGGAGGTAGCCGTGGGCGTGCGGAGCGAAGGCTACTTCGAGATCCGCTCCGGTCTGGGCGAGGGGGATCGCGTGGTGACCTCCGCGAATTTCCTGGTGGACTCGGAATCCTCGATGCGAGCGGCCCTTGGCGCGATCAGGGGGAAATAGCGGGGGAGGCTTGCGAAACGGCGAAACGGGGAATCGGCGAAACGGCGAGCGAGGAGAAGGGAGTGAGGGAATGGGCGAAACGGCGAATCGGGGATAAGGCGAATGGTTGATGAAGACAGTCAACGGAAGCGCGACGTGCGGACATTTAGAGACTTGGACGTGTACAAGAACGCGATGGATCTCGCAATGAGACTCTTCGAACTCAGCAGACGTTTCCCTCCTGAAGAGAGGTTCTCTCTGACGGATCAGATACGGCGCTGCTCGCGATCTGTCTGCACTAATATTGCGGAGGCATGGCGCAAGCGGCGGTATCGTGCTGCATTCGTTTCCAAGCTCAGTGACGCCGAAACCGAGGCCGCAGAGACACAAGTCTGGGCCGAGTTCGCGTTCAGGTGTCGCTACCTCGACCGCAGCGAACTTGACGAAACTGATGATGCCTGCGACAAGGTCATGTCACAGATTGTGAAGATGGTCGATCACCCCGAGAAGTGGATGATCCGCCCGCGGAGTGCGGCCGATGCCTGACAGGGATTCCCAATTCGCCGATTCGCCGATTCGCCGATTCGCCGATTCGGTGGAACCTCAGTCGGTGGCTCCCACGGAAACCAGGCATGGCGCAGTTGCGCGGCTCATCTCCTTCTCCGCTCACAATCGCTGGCTGGTCATCATGCTCGTCGCTGCGGCCATCGCGTATGCCGTGTACACCATGAAGAACATCCGGCTGGACGCGATCCCGGACCTGAGTGACACGCAGGTCATCGTGTATACCCGGTGGGACCGCAGCCCGGACATCGTGGAAGACCAGGTCACCTACCCCATCATCACCGCGCTGCTCGGGGCCCCCAAGGTCAAGGCCATCCGTGGGTTCAGCGACTTCGGGTTCTCCTACGTGTACGTGATCTTCCAGGACGGGACGGACATCTACTGGGCCCGCAGCCGCGTGGTGGAGTACATGTCCAAGATCCAGGGGACCCTGCCTGCAGGCGTCACGCCGGAGCTGGGTCCGGACGCCACGGGTGTGGGCTGGGTGTTCGAGTATGCCCTGGTGGACAGGTCCGGCAAGCACAACCTGGCCGAGCTGCGGAGCTTCCAGGACTGGGTGCTGCGCTACGCCCTCCAGAGCGTTCCGGGCGTTGCGGAAGTGGCGGGCATCGGCGGGTTCCAGAAGCAGTATCAGGTCACCATAGACCCCAGCCGGCTTCGGAGCTATGGCCTTTCAGTGATGGAGCTGATGGAGGCGATCCGGCGGAGCAACAACGAGGTCGGCGGCCGGCTCATCGAGTGGAGCGGCAGGGAGTACATGGTCCGCGGACGAGGCTACGTCAAGTCCACGGACGATCTTGGCCAGGTGGTGGTCAGGGCCAGTACCCAGGGCACGCCGGTGTTGCTGCGTGACGTGGCCTCGATCGACCTGGGCCCGCAGATCCGGCGCGGGGTGGCAGACCTCAACGGCGACGGCGACACGGTGGGCGGCATCGTGGTCATGCGTCACCGCGAGAACGCCCTGAACGTGATCCGGCGGGTGAAGGCCAAGCTGGAGGAACTCAAGCCCTCCCTGCCGCCAGGCGTAGAGATCGTCACGACCTATGACCGGTCTGAGCTGATCACGAGATCCATCGACAACCTCAAGGAAGAGCTGCTGATGGAGATGCTCATCGTCAGCGTGGTGATCCTGTTCTTCCTCTGGCACATCCCGTCTGCGATCGTGCCGATCATCACGATTCCCATCTCCGTGGTCCTTGCCTTCATCCCCATGTACTTCATGGGCATCACGTCGAACATCATGAGCCTGGCTGGGATCGCCATCTCCATCGGCGTGCTGGTGGACGGCGCGATCGTGGAGGTGGAAAACGCCTACAAGAAGCTCGAGGTCTGGCAGGAGAACGGGCGAAAGGGCGACTTCCACAAGATCCGACTGGAGGCCCTCATGGAGGTGGGGCCTTCCGTGTTCTTCTCGCTGCTGGTGATCGCGGTCGCGTTCCTGCCGGTGTTCACCCTGGTGGAGCAGGAAGGCCGGCTGTTCAAGCCCCTGGCCTACACCAAGACCCTGGCCATTGCCCTGGCTGCACTGCTGGCGGTGACCCTGGATCCCGCGGTCCGGATGCTGTTTACGCGCATGGAGCCGTTCCGGATACGTCCCAGATGGCTGGCCTCCGTGCTGACGAGCCTGTTTGTCGGCAAGTACTACCCTGAGGAGAAACATCCGGTCAGCCGCGTCCTGTTTGCCCTGTATGAGGGCCCGTGCCGCTGGGTGCTCCGCCATCCCAAGACCGTGGTGGCGATGTCCGTCCTGATCGTGGTGACCACGATTCCAGTGTATCTGAGGCTGGGACATGAGTTCATGCCGCCGCTCAACGAAGGCGTGATCCTCTACATGCCGACCACGCTTCCTGGAATCTCGGTCACTGAGGCCCAGCGACTCATGGAGACGCAGGACCGCATCCTCAAGTCCTTTCCTGAGGTCGTGTCCGTGTTCGGCAAGGCGGGCCGCGCGGATACCTCCACGGACCCTGCGCCGTTCTCCATGATGGAGACCACGGTGGTACTCAAGCCGCAGGCCGAGTGGCGTGGCAAGGACCGCTGGTTCACGAGCTGGGCTCCCAGGCCGCTCAAGGCCGTGCTGGGGCACGTCTGGCCTGAGCACATCTCCTGGGAGGAACTGACCAGCCAGATGGACACGGCCCTACAGATCCCAGGCAGCGTCAATGCCTGGACCATGCCGATCAAGGGCCGGATCGACATGCTCTCCACGGGCGTGCGGACCCCCGTCGGCATCAAGATCTTCGGATCGGATCTGACGGAGATCCAGCGTCTTGGAGAGCAGATCGAGGCGACCTTGCGACAGGTGCCCGGGACGCGCAGTGTGTTTGCAGAGCGTGCGTCCGGCGGGTTCTTCGTGGACTTTGTCCCCAAGCGAGAGACACTGGCCCGGTACGGACTGACGATCGACGACGTGCAAACGGTCATCATGACCGCGATCGGTGGCGAGACCATCTCGACCACCATCGAGGGCCGTGAGCGCTACACCATCAACCTGCGCTATCCCAGGGACTTCCGGACGGACGTGGATCAACTGCAGCGGATCCTCGTGGCGACCCCCACGGGAGTCCAGGTGCCGATGTCCGAGCTGGCGGACATCACGCTGGTGAACGGCCCAGCCATGATCCGCGACGAGAACGGCATGCTCGCCGGCTACGTCTACGTGGATATCAGCGGCAGCGACGTGGGCGGGTACGTGGACGAGGCCAGGCAGGCAGTCGCCCGGGACGTGAAGCTGCCGACCGGCTACTCGCTCCTCTGGAGCGGGCAGTACGAGAACATGCTCCGGGTCCGCGAGCGCCTGAAGGTCGTTCTGCCGGTCACCATTCTGCTGATCTTCATCTTGCTATACATGAACACCAAGTCCGCGTTCAAGGCCTTGCTGGTGATGCTGGCGGTGCCGTTCTCCGTGGTGGGGGCGGTGTGGTTGATGTATCTGCTGGGCTACAACGTCTCGATTGCCGTCTGGGTGGGCATGATCGCCCTGATGGGGCTGGACGCCGAGACCGGGGTGTTCATGCTGCTGTTCCTGGATCTGTCCTATGAGGAGGCCCGCAAGGACGGCCGCCTGCGGAGCATCGCTGACCTGCACGAGGCGATCATCCACGGCGCAGTCAAGCGGATCCGGCCCAAGCTGATGACCGTGGCCGCCGCGTCCATGGGCCTGATGCCGATCATGTGGTCCGTGGGCACTGGTGCGGACGTGATGAAGCGGGTCGCAGCCCCCATGGTGGGCGGCCTGTTCACCTCGTTTATCATGGAACTGCTGGTCTACCCCGCCATCTTCTACCTGTGGCGGGTCCGCCAGCTCAAGGCTCAGGGGGCTGTTGTGCCAGCCGTCACAAAAGGAGAATGACCATGGCTATCCAGGTCCTGGGCCTCTTTGGCGCCCCGGACCTGGCTGACGTGGCCGAGGGCGTGGAAAAGGACGTCCTCGCGATGGTGGACGAGGCCGTGGCCTGACAGTCCAGGGACATTGGGTCGCGACCTCTCGCTCAGTCGAGTCATTTCCTCAACTCGCGAGGGCATCTGGAGCAGGGCCTACGCCCTAACCCTATGCAGATGTAGGTTCTCCCTGATGGGACAATGCCTAGCCGTGACGTAGTCTATCTAGGTGTCACGACCACCGTGGCACGGGACACCCGGCCAGATCACCTGAAGAAGAAGAGGAGCGACGAACATGAAGACGCACATGAGTTTCCTGGCAGCGAGTCTCTGCCTGATCGTCCTGTGTGGACCCTCAGCCCTCAGCGCAGCAACTGTTCACGTGGACATCATCGACTTCGGTTTCTCGCCTCAGGACGTCACGGTTACGGTCGGCGACACTGTGACGTGGACCAACACCGGCTCGTATAGCCATACCGCCACCAGTGGGACCACCAGTGGAGGACCTCATCCAGACGGCCTGTGGGACTCAGGATACATGTCCTCCGGAGCGAGCTACTCCCACGTCTTCGCCAAGGCGGGCACCTTCCCGTACTACTGCGCCCCGCACTACACCCACATGACGGGCACGGTGACGGTCAAGCCGGCCGCCAACGTGGCTCCGCTGGTCTCGATCACCAGCCCAGCCAACGGAGCTTCACTCGCCTCGCCTGCCAACGTGGCCGTCCAGGCGTCTGCAAGCGACACGGATGGGACCGTGGCGACGGTGGAGTTCTATGTGGATGACAACTCCGTAGGCTCTGTGACTGCAAGCCCCTATGCCCAGAGCGTGACCCTGTACCCGGGGACCTATGTCTTGACCGCGGCTGCCACGGACAACGCGGGGGCAACCACGACCTCGGAACCCGTGATCGTGATCGTCACGGTGGGGGCGGCCATTGCGGATCCACTACCCAATCGCATTCTCAAGGGTGACCTCGCCATCGAGCTGCAGACCGTCGCCGACGGCCTGATCGCACCCCTGGGCCTGGCAGTGCCCGACGACGGCACCGGCAGGATGTTCGTCTATGATCAGGGCGGTCTGGCCTGGGTCCTGACCCGCGCCCACGAAAGGTTGGCAGCGCCCTTGCTGGACGTTCGCACCCGGCTGGTCCCCCTCGGCGTCTACGACGAGCGAGGTCTCCTGGGTCTGGCCACGCATCCTGATTTCATCCACCATCCCCTGGTCTACACCTTCACCTCGGAACCGAACACCGCGGTGGCGGATTTTGTCCTCAGTCTTCCTGCTGGCGTGAAGCTCAACTGCCAGTCCGTCCTTGCGGAATGGCGGATCGATCCCAATGACCCCAACCGGATCGACCCGGCCAGTCGTCGCGAGGTGCTTCGCATAGACAAGGCCGCCTCCAACCACAACGGCGGCACGCTCCGATTCGGGCCCGACGGATTGCTCTACGTCTCATTGGGCGATGGCGGCCGTGCCAATGACACGGGCAACGGCCACGTTCCGGGTGGCAATGCCCAGGATCTCCAGAGGATCTGGGGAAAGATCATACGGATCGATGTGGACGGCCAGAACTCGGCCAACGGCAGGTACGGCATACCCAAGGACAACCCCTTCGTCGGTCAGGATGCGGTGCAGGAGATCTTCGCCTATGGCCTGCGTAATCCCTTCACGTTCAGTTTCGATTCGGCCACCGGACTGCTGTATGTCGGCGACGCGGGACAGAACGCCATCGAAGAGGTAGATCTAATCGTCAAGGGCGGCAACTACGGCTGGAACGTCAAGGAAGGCAGCTTCTGGTTCGATCCGAACAGCGGCAAGGTCGTGACGGGTCCGGTACGTCCGGTGCCTCCAGACCTGATCGATCCCATCGCCGAGTATGACCACGGCGACGGCAGTGTGGTGATCGGCGGGTTCGTCTACCACGGCTCGCAGATCCCAGCCCTGCAGGGCCACTATGTATTCGGGGACTGGGGCTCTTTCACCACGCCCTCGGCCCGGCTCTTTTACCTTGACTCGAACCTTGCCATCAAGGAGCTCCGTATCGGCACTACGGACCGACCGACGGGCTTCTGGCTGAGAGGGTTCGGACAAGACGAGGAGGGTGAGCTCTATATCTTTGGCTCAACCGTGCTGGGTCCCAGTGGCTCTACCGGCCAGATGCTCAAGGTCGTGGCACCCTAAGGTCTATCGAAGGACAGGTCCTGGGAGGTTGCACGGGGCCTGAGAATCGCATAGCATGCAATGCCTCAAGCACCCTGTTCGGCGTAGAACGCAGGACAGGGTGCTTCGTGTTCTCTGAAGGGGCAGACCATGATGCGTTCTTCCGGCAGCCATCTCAATCGCAGGGACTTTCTGCGGCAGGCAGGTTGTATGGCAGGGGGTGTGGCAGGCGGGATGCTGGCAGGCTGCGAAGCAGCCAGCCGATCCTTGCAGGGCCGGCCTGGAACGGGAGGCAGGCAGGCCGTGGCCTTGGTCTGGGATCCTGAAGACGCCGTCGCCAGTGCCCCGGCTGCGCAGTGGGCCATCGGCCAGGTCAGCCAGGCCCTGCAGTCGCGGGGCGTGGCAGTGCAGATCTGTGCGCGTCTCGATCAGGCGCAGCCGGGCCAGCGGTGTATCGTGGCGTCAGGCGCCGATTCGGCGATCGCACGCGAAGCCATGGCGGCTGCCCAGATCACCACCCCAAGCACGGCCGAGGCACTGGTCCTCATGGAGGGGAGCGTCACAGGCCGCAGGTTCCTGCTGGCTGCAGGCTGCGACGGCAGGGGACTATCCTATGCCCTGACCGAACTGGCCGACGCAGTCCGGCTCAGCAGCGATCCCTATGCCGCGCTGGATCGTGCCAAGTGCCGGGTGGAGCGCCCCGCCAATCGCGTGCGGAGCATCATGCGGGTCTTCGCCAGCGAGGTGGAGGACAAGGGCTGGTTCCAGGACCGGGCGTTCTGGCCTGCCTACCTGGATATGCTGGCCAGTCAGAGGTTCAACCGGTTCAACCTGGCCCTGGGCGTAGGCTATGACTTCGCCACGGAGCTCCGCGACACCTATCTCTACTTCCCATATCCCTTTTTGCTGGAGGCGCCGGGATACAGCGTCCGCGCCTCAGGGCTGCCGGATGCGGAGCGGGACCTCAATCTCCAGATGCTGCGGTTCATCAGCGACGAGACGGCCCGCCGCGGCCTGCAGTTTCAACTGGGGCTGTGGACGCACGCTTACCAGTGGACCCGCAGTCCTGACGTCAACTACGTGATCGAGGGCCTGCCACGGGAGCAGCACGGGCCGTACTGCCGCGATGCCCTGACCCAGGTCCTGAAGACCTGCCCGAGCATCAGCGGCGTGACGTTCCGCATCCACGGCGAAAGCGGCGTGGCAGAGGGCAGCTACGCGTTCTGGAAGACCGTGTTCGACGGCGTCGTGGGTGCAGGCCGCAGGATCGAGATCGACATGCACGCCAAGGGCATGGACCAGGGGATGATCGACGTGGCCCTGGCCACCGGCATGCCCGTGACGATATCGCCCAAGTTCTGGGCAGAACACATGGGATTGCCTTATCACCAGGCCAGCATTCGCGACCTGGAGAGGCCCAGGACCTCGCGAGCGACCGGGCTCATGGCCCTCAGCGCAGGCGCACGGAGCTTCCTGCGGTATGGCTATGGTGACCTCCTGGCAGAGGACCGGCGGTACCAGGTCCTGCACCGCATCTGGCCTGGGACCCAGCGTCTGCTGCTCTGGGGAGACCCTGCCTTTGCAGCGGCCTACAGCAGGGCATTCGGCTTCTGCGGCAGTGCGGGCGTCGAGTTCTTTGAGCCCCTGTCCTTCAAGGGCCGCAAGGGCTCAGGTCTGGCCGGCGGCAGGGACGGGTATGCTCATCCCAGCCTGCGGCCTGCGGAAGGGGACTGGCAGAAGTATCTGTATACCTACAGGCTGTGGGGCAGGCTGACCTACAATCCGAAGACCGATCCAGAGGTCTGGCGCCGCCAACTCCGTCAGGACTACGGCCCTGCAGCAGGACCCGTTGAGGCCGGCCTGGCCAAGGCCAGCCGCATCCTTCCCCTGGTGACCACGGCTCACGATCCGTCTGCTGCAAACAACGGATACTGGCCTGAGATGTACCTGAACATGCCGATCGCAGAGAACGCCAGGGCCGGTCTGTATGGAGACTCGCCCAGCCCCAGACGATTCGGCACGGTCAGCCCGTTGGACCCGCAGTTGTTCGACGCGATCGATGGATTCGCAGACTCGCTTGTCGCCGGCCGACCCAGCGCCAGGACCTCACCGCTGGAGGTGGCCTGGCAACTGGAGGACTGGGCGAATGAGGCAGCGGCCTCCCTGGCGAAGGCCGACCAGCGGCTCCAGGATCGCCGGGACCCCGCGTACCGCCGCATGGCCGTGGACGTGGGAATCGCCGCGGGCCTGGGACGGTTCTTTGCTTGGAAGCTCCGGGCAGGCGTGCTGTACAGGCTCTTCGAAGGGACCGGGCAGGATGCTGCGATTCAAGAGGCCTTGAAGGCCTACCGCATGGCCCGCCAGGCGTGGGCTGCACTGGCCAGCAAGGCAGAGGGAGTCTATGTGCGCGATGTCACCTTCGGGCTGGAGCCGCAACTGCGGGGCCACTGGTCGGACAGGCTTGAGGCGATCGACAAGGACATCGTGGTCATGGAGCAGCGGAGGGGACAGGTGAAGGTCGAGGGTCCAGACCCTGAGGCTACGGCCCGGCTGATTGCAGCGGTGCTCGCCGGGTGCCGCAGGCCCGCAGTGGGTATCACGCATACGCCGGCTCAGTCCTTCAGTCCAGGCCAGGACCTGGAGATCCGGATGAGTTCCCACTCCAGTGGCGTGACCTCCGCCGTGCTCTGGTATCGCAGGGTCAACCAGGCGGAGACCTTCAGGCAGAAGGCCATGGCAGTGCAGCAGGGCGAGTACCGGGCGGCCATCGACGCTGAATACACCCGGTCTGTGTTCCCCCTGCAGTACTACTTCGAGTTGCGGTCGAACAACGGCCGGGCGTGGCTCTATCCCGGCTTCGGTGCAGACTTCCTGGGGCAGCCGTACTTCGTCGTTCCTCGGGCCTCCATCTGAGCCAAGCCGAATCCGCAACAGCGAGCCCGCTTCGGCCGTCCAAAGTCTCGTGAGAAATGCGGGCTGGGCGTTACCTTTTACGGAGTTGCCCTATATCGTAGAAAGGTTACACCTGATGATTGACCAGGCAGTGATCAGACTTCGTGGGGGCGACAAGGCGGCGTTCAGGCCGATCGTGGAGGCCTTTCAGGCGGAGGTCCGCACCCTCATCGCAGGCAACGGCATTGCCTTGGCCGACGTCGATGACGTGGCCCAGGCCACGTTCCTGCACGTCTACCAACACATCGATCAGTATGAGCCGGGCACGAATTTTCGGGCCTGGATACGGGCGATCGCGACCTACAAGGTCAAGGCCCTCCTGGAAGAGCGGCGACGTGACCTTCGGAACAGGGGTCTCCTGCTGCAATACTACCTTCTTGAGCAGACGCTGGCCGCGTCGGGGGACGAGCGATTGGATCGTGCCGTCCGCCTGGAGCACTGCCTCGGCCGCCTGGGCGAGCGGGCCAGGTCCCTGGTCAGAAGGCGGTACGAAGGGGTGCCCCTGACCACGATCGCAGAGGAATGGCACCGCTCGGTACCCAGTGTGAAGATGATGCTGATGAGGATTCGAAACCAGCTCAGGGACTGCATCGAGACACAGCCATGAACCCTCAGTCACACGATCGCAGCCTTGACGCATGGGTCTCTGATCTCCTCGATGGCGAGCTGACGCCGCAGCAGGAGAGGGACCTGCTGGCGGCCTTACAGGCGGACCCAGCGGCCGGACGCAGGGTCCTGGACCTCGTGCGGGATGACTGCCTGATGCAGGTCCTTCACGACCGTCGCGCCCCGGAGGCCTTTGCAGAGCGGGTCCTGCTGAGTGCAGGGTATCTGGACACTGGAGAGTCGTTCACGGATCGTGTCACCGCTGCTGCGGCTACCCAGGATGAGGCCAGGATTGCAGAGATCCGGCAGCAGGCAGAGCGGCAGCTCGATGCCTTCCTTGCTCAGCACCGCGAGGCCCAGGCGAAGCGGTCGGAGCCTCGGCGTCCAGAGCCGACGATCCTGGAGACCCTGGCTGCAGCCTTCGAGGCTCTGAAGCGGCTGCTCGGCACAGGGCTCCGCGTGGCCAAGGTGGCAGGGGTCTTCCTGCTGGCAGCCATCGTGATCCTGACGGTCTTCCTGTACGTCAGGGCCAACCGGATCGTGGCCAGGGTGGTGGCCTCGCAGGACGCCAAGTGGGACGTGGAGATCGACAAGACCGGTGGCCTGCGGTCGCAACGTGTCACCCTGGAGGAAGGATATGCCCAGATCGCCTTGACCCAGGGCGCGCAGGTGATCCTCCAGGCGCCCACCACCTTCAAGGTGCAGGGCCCCAACCGGATGTTCGTGGAGGCGGGCTGCATCACGGCCCGGGCAGAAGGTCAGGCCAAGGGCTTCACCGCATACTCACCCACGGCGACCGTGAAGGACTTTGGAACCGAGTTCGGCCTGCTGGTGGGTTCAGGCAGCGTGGCGGAGGTCCAGGTGTTCGATGGCGGGGTCAGCCTGGAGGCGACGAGGCCTGGCCGCAGGTCGGCGGTGGCTGAGTCCCTCCGCAAGGGCGAGTCCCTGGCCGTGGATGGCGGCGGCCGCATGGAGCGTGGCGCAGTGGATGAGCGATCACGTCTGTTCGTCCGGGAGATGCCTACCACAGAGTCGTTCGGCATCCCGGGCAGGCGCCTGGACCTGGCGGACATGGTGGGGGGTGGCAACGGCCTGGGCACAGGGACCTGGGGCACGGGCCTCTATCCCGCGACCGGCGAGGTCATCGCGGGCCGGCGAGGCGGCAACTCCGCGGCGGGCACGGGCTTCAGGCCAGCGCCTGCCTCAAGGGGCTTCGTTGACGGCGTGTTTGTCCCGGATGGGGGCAGCGGGCCTGTGACCATCAGCTCCTCGGGCCTGACCTTTAGCGGATGTCCCGACACGTCGGGACAGGGCTTTGACGGCATTCTAAATGGCGCGGTGTTCAGGGACTCCACGGACAAGTCCGGACGCGACCACAATGGACGCCTGGCAGGCCAGGTGTATGGAACGCCGCAGCACCCCTCCATCGGGATGCACGCCAATGCGGGGATCACCTTTGACCTGGCCAAGATCCGGGCAGCCACTGCAGAGGCGGAGATCTCGCGATTCCATTCCCTATGCGGGATCTCCGAGACCGCGACGCCCTACACTGATGGCGTAGATCCGAGCAATGGCAGGCGGGTCGCGGTGGATTTCGTGGTTGTGGTCGATGGGCAGCAGCGATTCAGCCGCCGCGTCAGTGCGGTGCCCAGCGAGACGGCCGAGGTCGATGTCCCCTTGGCAAGGCAGGATCGTTTCCTGACCTTGATGGCCCTGTCACCCAACACGGTTGTGTTTTGCTGGGGCCTGTGGGCCGAGCCCAGCCTGGACCTTCGGCAACGACGGCCTTGATTCCCGTACGTATGCGAGTGAATGGTGTGTCTCACGTTAACCCCTGCATTGAATAAGGAGGACGATCATGCATGTGAAACTGGTTCGACTGTTGGCCTGCGTCCTGTTGGCCTGTGGCACGGCCCTGGGGGCCTCGGACCCCAATCTCCTGGGCTGGTGGAAGCTGAGCGACGGCCAGGGCACGACGGTCGTGGACTCGTCGGGCCACGAATACAATGGGACAATCACCAATCCCAACGGCGGCCTGGGCGGCTCGGTCTGGGTTTCGGACTTCAACCGGGGCACGGTCTTGGGCTTCAGTGGAGACGATAGTGCAGGCGCCTACGTGGCCGCGGGTGTGACTGCACCCATGACTGCGACCAACAGCTTCACCTGGGCCTTCTGGTCCAAGCAGGCTGCCGGCCAGGCCCACAACAATGACGTGATCCTGGGCAACCGCTATGGCGCCACCACGTGGATCAAGTTCACGCCCAACTTTTTCGAGTTCGGCAGCAACGCCACGGGATACGCCATCGACTATCCGAACTTCCCCGCGGACCTGTGGGTCCACAACGGGGTCGTGAAGGAGGGGCAGACGTTCACCTACTACCGCGACGGCGAGGTGGCAGGGACCCAGGTCATCAGCAGGACGTGCGAGGCCCTGCCCCTGTACATGGGCGGCGACCCCCAGGGCGAGCGATGGCAGGGGTGCCTCAGCGACGTGCGGGTCTATGACCGTGCCCTGACCGACAAGCAAGTCAAGGCCGTGATGATGGGCATCGGTCCGAACGCAGGACTCGCGGTCGATCCGAGCCCAGCGGACAAGAAGGCCACGGACGTGCCTCGCGACGCGGTCCTCACATGGAAGCCCGGTCAGTACGCCAAGACCCATGACGTCTACTTCGGGACCGCGTTCGACGACGTCAACAACGCCAGCAGGACCGATCCCTTGGCCGGCAGTCTGGCCAGCCAGGGCCAGGACGCGAACAGCTTTGACCCCACGGGTTTGATGGCCTATGGCCAGACCTACTACTGGCGGGTCGATGAGGTGAACGCTGCGCCCGACTCCACGATCTACAAGGGCGACGTCTGGAGGTTCACGGTCGAGCCGTATGGCTATCCGGTCAAGCCCGTCAAGACCACGGCATCGAGCTCCAGCAGCAGCATCATGGGACCGGAGAAGACCATCGACGGCTCGGGCCTGGAAAGCCAGGACCGGCACTCGACGTCCGCGTCCCACATGTGGACGAGCAAGAAAGGGACCACGCCCATCTGGATCCAGTATGAGTTCGACAAGGTCTGCAAGCTGTACCAGATGTGGGTGTGGAACTCCAACCAGGCGGTTGAGCCGGACATCGGCATGGGCGCAAAGGACGTGGTCGTCGAGACCTCCACGGACGGGAACTCCTGGACCGCGATGGCGGACGTGCCCGAGTTCAGCCAGGCCACGGGCGAAGCGGACTACACCTACAACACGGTCGTGGATTTCCGCGGCGCGCAGGCCAAGTACGTCCGGCTGACCATCAAGACGAACTGGGCGGACGGGACCAAGCAGGCAGGGTTGTCCGAGGTGCGCTTCTTCTACGTCCCGGTCAAGGCCTTCGCAGCGGTGCCTTCCTCTGGGGCGAGCGGAGTGGCCATCACCTCGGGGCTCAACTGGAGACCCGGCAGAGAGGCGGCCAGGCACGAGGTCTATCTGAGTACGGATGCCAATGCCGTGATCGCGGGTACCGCTCCAAGCAGCACCGTGACCACCCACAGCCTGGCACTGGCCGGCGCGGGTGTTGAGTATGGCAAGACCTACTACTGGAAGGTCAATGAGGTCAACGACGAAGAGACCCCGAAGTCCTGGGAGGGCGACCTGTGGAGCTTTGCGACGCCGGAGTACGGGGTGGTGGATGACTTCGAGTCGTACAACGACCGGTGCGGCAGGGTCTTCTTTGCCTGGGTCGACGGGTTCGGGTACTCCGCGTCAGCGGACTGCGGCCTGGCCGCATCCAGCGGCAACGGCACGGGTTCGACCGTCGGTCACACGGACGCGCCGTTCGCGGAGCGGACGATCGTGCACAAAGGTGCGCAGTCCATGCCCCTGGCCTACGACAACACAACGGGCAAGGGTTACTCCGAGGCCACCCGGACGTTCGACGTGGCGCAGGACTGGACCCAGGGCGGGGCCAAGACCCTGGTCCTGTTCGTCCGCGGCGGCCTGGACAACGGAGCGGGCCAGCTCTACGTGACGATCAACGGCACCAAGGTCACCTACACGGGTGGTGACACGGTCCTGACCTCCGCGGTTTGGAAGCAGTGGAACATCGATCTGGCCTCGGTGGGCACGGACCTCAAGGCGGTCAAGGCGCTGGCCGTCGGCGTGTCGGGCTCGGGCAAAGGGACGATCTACGTGGACGATGTCCTGCTGTACCGGGTCGCCCCTGCGGTCACGCAGCCGTCCGACCCCGCCACGAACGGCCTGGTGGCCTGGTATCGGATGGAGGGCGACGTGAAGGACAGCTCGGGCAAGGGCAACAACGGCACCGCTCAAGGCAATCCGATCTACGTGGATGGCCCCGCGGGATATGGCAAGGCCCTGCAGTTCGAGGGCGTCGATGATCATGTGGAGCTGCCGATCGGCAACCTGATCAGCACGATGACCAGTTGCACGGTGACGACCTGGGTGAACCTCAATACGAGCAACACCGGGTCCTGGGAGCGGATCTTCGACTTCGGCACCAGTTCCACGGCCGGCTACATGTTCCTCAGTCCTCGTCAGAGCACCAATGGGGCCATGCGGTTTGCCATCACGACTGGCACCAACAGCGGTGAGTCGGGCCTTAACTCGCCGGCGAATCTCCCTGCGGGCTGGCATCAGGTGGCGGCCATCATCGACGGCACGGCCAAGACCCTGCAGCTCTGCCTGGATGGCGAGGTTGTGGCCAGCGGTACGACGGCCGTGCTCCCCAAGGACCTGGGCAAGACGACGCAGAACTGGCTCGGCCGGTCTCAGTGGTCAGCGGATGCCTACTTTGCGGGCATCCTGGATGACTTCAGGATCTACACCCGCGCCCTGTCTGCGGGCGAGGTCCGCTACCTGGCCGGCGATCGGTAACAAGCCTCCCTCTATCAGTCACACCCTGGATGGGGCCTGTGCGGTGCACAGGCTCTCTCCATTGGGCTGCGCCCCCGAAGACGCCGCAAAGAGCCCTGAAAGGGTGAGATAGAGGAATTGTAGCATTTTCAGGATGATTGGCGCATTCCGGCCCGTGCCATCAGATCCTGCGTCCGGTCCGGGGCAGCCTGGAGCATCCGCAGAGACCGCGAAATGAGGGATCTTCCGCCTTCACCTCGCGGACTCCATGGCGTATGCTAGGCTTCGTTAAGGTCTGGTCATCAGGGACTCAAGGATCAATTGGAGATTGGACATGTCCAGCACGAGCGTAGGAAGCCGTAGGGCAGTCGTATGCATGTCTCTGGCAGCAGTTCTGACGGCCGTGGCCGCGCAGGCCGCACCGCAGACGATCAAGCCCGGCGAGATCTGGCCTGACGACAAGGGCAACCACGTCCAGGCCCATGGTGGGGGCATCATCAAGATTGCGGACACCTATTACTGGTTCGGCGAGGACCGTGGACGGGGCCATGATCCCAACCTCAGGTACGTGGCGTGCTATGCCTCCAAGGACCTGGCTCACTGGACCTTCCGCAACCAGGTCATGAAGCAGGCGGATCCTGAGAACTTCGGCAGAGGCTGGGTCCTGGAGCGCCCCAAGGTCTTCTACAATCCCAAGACCAAGAAGTACGTCATGTACATGCACATCGATGATAGGCGGTATGCAGTGGTGCGCGTGGGCGTGGCAGTGTGTGACACCGTGGACGGCGACTACCAGTACCTCAAGAGCTTTCGGCCGCTGGGCTGCGAGAGCCGCGACATAGGCCAGTTCATCGATGACGATGGCTCCGCGTACCTGATCTTCGAGGACCGGCCTGCCAAGGGCTTTCACATCGCCAGGCTGTCGGAGGACTACCTGACTGTCGAGAAGGACGTATGTCTGATCAGGGCCCCACTGGAGGGCGGGGCCGTGGTCCACTACAAGGGTCTCTACTATGCCCTTGGATCTGCCCTGACAGGCTGGAGGCCCAATCCAAACAAGTACGCCACTGCATCCTCTCTGGAGGGACCGTGGTCGCAGTTCAAGGACATCGCGCCGGCCGACGCCAATACCTATGGCTCGCAGTCCACCATGATGCTCAAGGTCGCAGGCGCCAAGACCACCACCGTGATCTTCATGGCAGACGTGTGGAGACCGCGGACCCAATGGGACTCCAGATATCTGTGGATGCCGCTGCAGATCGGCGATGGCAAGCTGTGGCTTCCAGAGCCCAAGGAATGGACCCTGGACATCGAGACCGGTGAGGCCGTGATCCAGGCCGGCAAGTGACCTATCAGAGGTGAGACTTGTGACAAAGCCGCGGCAGTCTGGTCAGAAGCTCCTCTGGATCGTGGCCCTTGGATGCCTGGCCGGCCACGTTGCTCCGGCGGAGCCGGCCCAGTGGCAGTGGTCCATCCTCGTCAAGGGCGGCAGGGAGCCTGCAGGCCCCTCGCGGGCGTTCCTGTGGATCCCTCCGGACTGCAGCCGGGTCAGGGGCGTCGTCGTGGCCCAGCACAACATGGAGGAGATCTCGATCCTCGAGAATCCCGGGTTTCGCAGGGGGCTGGCAGACCTGGGATTTGCCGAGGTCTGGTGCTGTCCTGCGTTTGACCACCTGTTCCGCTTCAATGAGGGCGCAGGTGAGACCTTCGACGGCATGATGTCTGACCTGGTGAGTGAGTCCGGCTATCAGGAGCTGGCCTATGTGCCGGTCGTGACGATGGGGCACTCTGCCGCGGCAAGCTGGCCGTACTACTTCGCTGCCTGGAATCCGCAGCGTACGCTGGCTGCCCTGTCCGTGAGCGGCCAGTGGCCCTACGTCCGTGACAGCGGGACCTTTGCGCCCGATATCTGGGGAGACCGGAACATCGACACTGTTCCCTGCCTGGAGACCATGGGCGAATATGAGTCCGCCAACACGTGGTCGACCGAGGGCCTTACGGAAAGGCGGCAACACCCGTTGATGCCACTGAGTATGCTGGCCTGCCCAGCAGAAGGGCACTTTGCCGCCACAGACAAGAAGGCGGAGTACCTGGTCCTCTACATCAAGAAGGCGGTCCAGTACCGAATGCCCAGGGACTGGGATGGCCGCAGCCCTGCCAGGCTCATCCCCACCGATCCTACAAAGACCGGCTGGCTTGCAGACAAGTGGCGGATCAACCAACCGCCTACTGCCCCGGCCGCGGGTGTTGGCCGATACGCGGGCGATCCCAACCAGGCCTTCTGGTTCTTCGATGAAGAGATCGCCAAGGCGACCGAGGCCTACCAGGCGACCTATCGTGGCATGAAAGCCCAGTTGGTGGGCTATGTCCAGGACGGCAACATGGTGGAACAGAGAGACACCCACCAGCAGGTCAATCTCCGATTCCGGCCCGGCAACGACGGCATGACTTTCAAGCTCGCTGGGGCCTTCTACGACGCTGTCCCCGGCGGGCACGCCCGCCTTGTGCAGTGGACCGGACTGCCTGCAGGATCACCGATCGGCCACGCCCCAGGGGGTGGCCCCATCTCCATCGACCGTATCTGCGGGCCTTTCGAGAAAAAGGGTCCTGACACCTTCATTTTGGTAAACCCGCAGCGGTGCGAGCTCTGGTTTGCTGCGACCCATCCAGGCGACGGCCAGTACAAACCTGCTGTCCAGCAGGCGCAGATGGTGATCCCCCTGCGAAACACCGAGGGCGCGGACCAGCACATCACGTTTCCAGAGATTCCAGACCAGGACACGGCCGTCAAGACCCTCAAACTCCGCGCCACGTCCGACAAGGGCGTGCCTGTCTGCTACACGGTTCGTGCGGGGCCGGCAGAGGTGGATGGCGACACCCTGAGGCTGACGGCCATTCCGCCACGGGCCAAGTTCCCGGTGAAGGTCACGGTCGTGGCCTGGCAATACGGCCGCTCTGCAGAGCCCAAACTGAAGACTGCAGACCCTGTGGAACGGACGTTTTCTATTGCTGCGAGGCCATGACGACTGGGCGATGTTCAGATGAGGAGAATGACCGCCATCCTGGTCTGCTGTCTGGTGCATGGGCTCTTGTGGTTGGAGCCAGCCGGAGCAGCCTTCGTGCATCCAGGCCTGCTGCACACCCAGGCGGATCTGGACCGCATCAAGGAGAAGGTCCAGTTGGGCGAGGAGCCCTGGAAGAGTGGATTCGAGGTCTTCAAGGCCAGCCGCCAATCCCAATCCGATTGGACGCTCCGCGGCCCAGCAGAGGAGATCGGCCGCAATCCCAACGTCAACTTCAGCCAGTTCGATCAGGATGCAGGTGCGGCCTACCAGTGTGCACTGATGGGGTGGATCACGGGCGACGCGGCCTACACGAACAAAGCCAAGCAGATCGTGAATGCCTGGTCCAGCACCATCAAGCGGGTGACCGGGCGAGACGCGGTTCTGATGGCAGGGCTGGGTCCCTTCAAGATGGTCAATGCCGCGGAGATCCTCCGCTACACGAACACCGGATGGTCTGAGGCCCAGATCCAGCAGTGCGAGCAGATGCTCCTGGGAGCGATCTATCCTGCAATCCGCGATTTTGCGCCCTATGCCAATGGCAATTGGGACCTGGCTGCACTCCAGACCGTGATGGCCATAGGCGTCTTCTGCAATGATCGCACGATCTTCGAGAATGGGCTTCGTTATTATGCGGCCGGGTCGGGCGATGGACGGCTCACGCACTATCTCATCAATGAGGCGGGCCAGTGTCAGGAGAGCGGTCGTGACCAACAGCACACGCAGCTCGGCATAGGCCTGCTGAGCACCTGCTGCGAGATCGCCTGGAACCAGGGCCTCGATCTGTACGGCCTTGAAGACAACCGCCTGCTGGCAGGATTTGAGTACACGGCCCGGTACAACCTGGGCGAGGACGTGCCCTTTGCCGAGACCCTGGACCGCACAGGGTATTACCACCACACCCGGATCTCCGCTAACGGCAGGGGCCGGCTGCGGCCGATCTATGAGCAGGTCTACAACCACTACGCCAACCGGGTCAGTATTGCCTCGCCCTATACGCAGCGTGCAGCAGAGCGGATCAGGCCGGAGGCCACAGGCTCGAATGCAGACCACATCGGCTTTGGGACCCTGCTCTTCTCGAGAAGACCGTCCAGCTCCCTGGACTCCGCGTCCATGGTACCGCCCGCAGCGCCCGGTGTCATCACGGCTCAGGGCTCTGCCTCGCACATTGCGATCAGATGGGTGCCCTGCACGGGCGCAACCGCGTACACCGTCAAACGCGCGACGGTCAGCGATGGACCCTATGCCACGATCGCCGGAGGGATCAAGTCAGCGACATACACGGATCCGAACGTCACGCAGGGCAAGATGTACTACTACACGGTCTGTGCCTCCAACGCCGCAGGCCAGGGTCCTGATGGGGCTGCGAGGGCCATGTGTGCAGGCCTGCCGCAGCCCTGGTCAGCCCAGGACGTGGGCAGCGTGGCGGTGGCTGGCGCGACGGGCTTTGACGCCAGGGCCTTCACGCTCGATGCAGCAGGCACCGACATCGGTGGCGGGGCGGATCAATTCCGCTTCGCGTATGTCCCCATGGCGGCGGACTGCACGATCGTCGCGAGGATCATGGCCCAGGTCAACTCCCAGTTCTCGAAGCTGGGTCTGATGATCCGGACGGGGCCTGGCACAGACGCCGTGCACGTGTCGTTGCTTGTGACGCCTGCACCGGCCGGGGGCGGAGAGTCCTCGGGCTGGTATGCCCGCATGGTCAGCCGCAGCTCCACGGGTGGGGACACGTTGCAGGGAGTCGGCACAAGGCTGGGCCGGCCCTACTCCACGTATGGCCGGCTCACGGGCCCGTGCTGGCTCCGCCTGGAGCGCAGGGCCGAGGCCTTCACAGGCTCGATCTCTCCGGACGGACAGGTCTGGACGCGGGTGGCCACAGCCACCATGGCCACGCGGGGCAGCCTGCTTGCGGGTCTGGCCGCCTGCTCGTGTCTAACCACCGTGACCACGACCGTCACCTTCGACAACGTCAGTGTATCGCCCTTGGACGCGGCAACTGCTGCCAGGGCAGAATAGGGCCAGTCCCATTTAGCGACTTGACGATTCGACCATTCAACGATCAATAGGAGAACCCATGCGAACCAGTCTCATCATGATCATGCTTGCGGCCACAGCCGCGGTGGCCTGCGGCGACAGCCGGATCGAATCACCGGATGCGAAGGTAGTGGCCACATTCGTGATGCAGGCAGGCGGTGTGCCCAGCTATCACGTCGAGTACCTGGGAAACCCCATCGTGCTGGAGTCCAGGCTGGGGTTTGAGTCCAACTTTGCAGAGGGCTTTCAGGCGACAGGCTCCTCCGCGGCCACGCATCAGGGCCAGTGGACCAATGACTTCGGCGAGCGACGGACCGTGCCCGACAACTACGCAGAGCTGAACGTGGATCTCAGGCACTCCTCAGGCAGGCTGCTGCGTGTGACGCTGCGGGCCTACAATGAAGGGGCTGCGCTTCGGTATTCACTGCCTCCGCAGGACACCCGGGAGTTCCACTTCACTGCCGAGCGGACTGAATTCCGGCTGCCGGGTGACACCTTGGGCTATGAGGCACATGGTACCGAAGATGAGTACAAGCGGGTCAGGATCTCGGAGATGCAGCCCTATTGTGAGAGGCCGCTCACCCTGGAGTATAGCAGCGGCCTCTATGCCAGCCTGGGCGAGGCAGCCGATGCAGCCTATCCCCGCATGCTGCTCTCGCCTCTGGCGGATGTGCCTGGCGGCCTGGTGACCACCCTTGGGGGAAGGACCTCGAACACGCCGACTGCTAACCAACGGCACGACCCCAACGTCACGCTCAAGGCCGGCGACTCCACGCCCTGGCGGATGTTCGTCGTGGGCGAGCGGCCGGGCGACCTGCTGGAGCGGAACTCTCTCATGCTCAACCTCAATCCGCCCTGTGCCCTGGCAGACACATCCTGGATCAAGCCCGGCAAGGCCATGCGTGACACCACGCTGACCACTGAGAACTCCAAGGCCATCATCGACTTTGCCGCCACAGGCGGCTTCCAGTACACCCACCTGGACTGGAAGTGGTATGGATCTGAGGACGCAGCGACCGGCGATGCCACGACCGTCCGCGCACCGGGCCTGGACGTCCCCGAGATCATCCGGTACGGCAAGGAAAAGGGCGTTGGCCTGATCCTCTACGTGGACCGCCGCCAGATCAAGAAGCAGCGGGACATCCTCTTTCCCCTGTTCGAGAAGTGGGGCGTCAAGGGCGTGAAGATCGGATTCGTGGACGTGGGCCCCCAATCCGAGACCGCCTGGATCACAGAGACCATCCAGAAGGCCGGCGAGCACCACCTGATGCTCAACATCCATGATGGCTACCGCGCAACAGGCAACAACCGCACCTATCCCAATCTCATGACCGTGGAAGGCATCCGCGGCAACGAGCACTTCCCCACACCCGAGCACAACTGCACGCTCCCTTTCACGCGATACGTGGCAGGCATCGGCGACTACACGGTCTGCTACTACGACAGCCGCCTCAAGACCACCCACGCCCACCAGTTGGCCATGGCAGTGGTCTCCTTCAGCCCCCTGCAGTGGATCTTCTGGTATGACAGGCCCAGCCTGTACCAGGGCGAGCCCGAAGTCGCGTTCTTCCGCAAGGTCCCCACGGTCTGGGACGAGACCAAGGTGGTGAACGGCAAGATCGCCCAGTACGCCACGATCGCCCGCCGCAGCGGCGACGCCTGGTTCATCGGCACGATCAACAACAGCCAGACCAGGCAATTGCAGGTGCCGCTATCCTTCCTAGCCGCAGGCAAGTCCTACACCGCCCACCTGTACTCAGACGATCCCGCAGCCCAGACTCGTACGCACGTAGCAGTGAAGACCCAGCCCGTCGACTCCAAGACGGTCCTGGAGGTCCCGCTGCTTGCAGCGGGAGGCCAGGCCGTTTGGATCGAGCCGGCCCTGTAGGGCGGGGGTGCTGATCTGAAGAATCAGAACGCAGAACACAGAACGCAGAACACAGGAGATAACACATAGGATGGGCGTAGGATGGGCTTCAGCCCATGCTGCCCCATGCTCTACCTCCTGCGGAAAACCCGCCTTCGGAGAGACGCGTTCATCAACCACCGATGCACACAGATACACACCGATGCTGATGCAGTGTCGAGCGTCTCATCACACATTCAAAGGTAGTGTTTCTGCACCGCCCAAAGGAGAATGTTCTGCCGCCAACTCCGCGAACCCCACGAACGCTGACGCTGCATCGAAAGTCCCATCGCCATTCGTACGCCCGCCGGCCGAGCCACGCCTTCGGCGTGCCACTCAGGCTGCGCCTGAGTGGGGGTGCTACGTCGGTCCGGCCTGCTCAAGCCAGCTTGATCAGCCAGCCCGCCTCGCCCCCATGCTCTGCCGGCTCGCACGGCCTTCTCGCCCCCTGAACGGTTCGATCGCTTCGTTCTCATTGCAGGCGGCCTCCATCCGCTGATGAGGGCTCCTCTGAAATCCGAGGATGACTCCTATTCCCCCCGGACAGTGGACGCAAAGACGGTCCTGGACGACCCACTGCTCGCGGCTGGCGGGCAAGCAGTCTGCTCTGTAGGGCGTTTCTGTCAAACGCCGGCAGGATCATCGCCGTCTCACTGAGACAGCCTGCAGGGGCTTGCGGAAGAGAACTCAGGAGTAAGGAGACAGGAGTCAGGTGCCGGGGTCGGTATCGGTATCGGGGTCGAAGGTTGTAGGATGGGCTTTAGCCCATGCGGATGGACCTTTTGGCCAGATGGAGTGCGTATCCTGTAGGGCGGGTGTGTCACCCGCCGTCCCTCTTGGGACGGCCAGCCGGTCAACTGCTATGACAAGGTCTGATCTACTGCCCCAGGCAGGTCATGTCAGACTCCGCCTTCTTAATGCGCCGCACAATGACCACCCCTGCGATCAGTCGAGACATCCTACAGGGAAGAGCCCCGCGCAAATATCACTAATTTCGACCTGGGCCGTCATTTGTGTAGGTAGCATGCGATGGGCCGGACGTCAGTAGAAAGAGAAGTCCGAGGCAATGGTGAGAAAGAACATCAGGTGTTCTTTCCTTTTCTGATCGAGCCCTTTCATGTTGAAACGAGAAAGGTAGTCCGAATTGCCACTGAAGTGAGCACGCCACAAGCCGAGCAGGAGGATCTCCGATGATGCTAGCTGCTTCTCACAATGACCCATCTTGTAGGCGACTATGCGATCGTTATCCTCATCGACCTTCCAGAACTCATCGTATGGCATACAAGGCGAGCTGAACAAAAAGGCCCACAACCGCCGATTGGCGGCGATCACCGTATAGTTGTGGTATTTGTGGTTCGCGGCCTCGACCAGGCGCTCACAGAGAGCAAGCATTTTGGCTATTGACGCTTGGACGTATGTACAGTCGCAGGGCAAGGAGCGATCCTTCGCATCAGCTCGCTTCTTCTCTCCTGCTTGTTCGAGATAGGGATCGTTGACCACGAGGTTGTTGTGAAGCAAGAGGTTGCGCGTCGCCTCGATCTCCTGAACATCTGCCTCAAGTCCATGGTTCTCGGCCCCCCATTCGAGAGACAAGATGTCGCCGAAGGTCGCAAGGAATTCCGAGAAGGACTTGTAGGAAAGACCCATCACGTACCTATCGCTTGCCGCCTTGATCAGCCGCGAGTAGTTAGCCATGAATTCGTCTTTCGAGAAGCGAAACTCCTCCTTGCCCATCTTCTGTGGAAATTGCGTAAGGAAGTACCTCAGCGAATCTGCCAAACCAACCTCAAGGTAAGCAACTCCAACTGCGAATGCGCCATGCAGGAGTGGTGGTGCCAGGTCGGCCTTCAGAAGAGGCTGGAGCTCCCGGAGCATCTTGCATGATTGATCGAGGGGCTGGGTCAACCTCTTTCGGACAAGGAGATTCGGGTAGTCTGCTGTCTTCATATCTGCGTTTGGCACCTCCTATGGGCCACCGGGAACCCATTTCGGGCACGCTCCGGCGGGCAAGCTCGTTCCATGCGGCCCAATCCGGAACCGTCAACCGTGACATCCTAACTCTCAAGCCATCCAGCCGTGCAGTAAGTCGGCCTTCCCATCATGGCCAGAGGGTCCTCGCATGTTAGCACGGCTATGGTGTCAGCAACTTGCGAGGACCCCTCCTCGACTCAATCTGGTTGTCATCCTAGTCATCCTGCCCTGGCAAGTCAACGGCATGCGCCGAAACGTCACGCTCTGAGCCGAAGGCTCCCCTAGGTGCGCTCCTGACTGCGCCACCGCTCGACAATCTCGGCTACATCCAAGTCGTCCGGTCCCGCCTTCCACTTAGTGTAGAAGTCCACATCGTCGCTGTTGGGGGCCGGGCTCGGCCGATCGAACTGGACCCGAGTTGGTAGCGGGACCGCTTCACCAAGAACTAGCGCCTCACCTCGGCCCAGACCCGCCAGAACGCTGACCAAGTCGCCCTCGCTCTCGGGTACTAGGCTTCGTACGTAACTCTGGTCATCGGGATTGGTGATCCGCAGACAGATGATCGTGCCACACTGAGCAAGCACCGTCTCGGAGACTTCGTGGGGCCTTTGACTAACCACGGCAAGTCCGACACCATATTTTCGTCCCTCCTTGGCGATCCGTTCCATGGACTTCCGGGACCCAGCGAATTGGCTGTCGGCGGCACGCGGTATGTAGACGTGCGCTTCTTCGCAGACGAGAAGGATCGGGAAATCGCGGTACTTCGGGTTCCAGTAGTTGAATTCGAATGCCAATCGGCCAATCTGTGCCGCAACTGTCGGCCGCACATCGAATGGCACCGAACTGAGATCAATGACTGTTACCGCAACCTTCCGAGCACCAAGCCCCACGAAGTCTCGGAGCAAGTCCTCCAACGAGGTAGACTTGTCGCGATTTTTTGGCCTGAGCAAGAAGTCATAGCGCACGTCATTGAGCTTACTGTCTAGCCGCATCAGGAAGTTGTCAAATGATCCTGTGAGAGGACCCTTTATCAGTTTCCCGGAGCTCTCGCTGGGGACCAACCCATTGCGATCCTCCACGGCTTTCCGTAGGGTCAGGAGATCGAAATGGACCGGTGTGTCGAGCGTTGTTCTCTTCAGGCCTAGTCTCTTACCTTCGGAGTGCCGTAGGGTCCCGAGCACGTCTCTAAACACGGCCGTCTGGTTGTGCGCACTATAGTCTGTTTGATCAATCAGAAGATCGCATAGCTCGGCATATGTCATCAGCCAGTACGGAATCTCGAGGTCGCGGGCATCGACATGCCGGACGACGGTCTCATCAAATGCGAAATGCCTCTTGTCTTCTCGCGCCCAGCAGTACTCACCATGTAGGTCGAGGATGATGATATGCGCCTTCGGCATCACGGCAACCGTCTTCTGCACGAGCGAAGCGAGGGTCCACGACTTCCCCGACCCCGTTTGGCCCAGGATGGCAGAGTGACGTCCAAAGAGGTTTGTTGGATCCAGACAAACCTTGAGGGAAGGATGTGATGCAAGGGTGCCCACTGCGAGGCCCTTGGACTGGAAGCGGTCGAACATCCGGGCGACCTCGATTGAACCGATCGCATGGACTTCGGCTCCTGTGGTCGGGTACCGCGAAACACCACGCTCAAACTGGCCATCCCCCTTTGTCGAACCTACGGGTGTGAGTCGTGCGATTCGCTTGGCGAAAGGCAATCTGGCGCTATCGTCGCCAGGTGTCTCAATCGTCGGTGCAGCAAGCGCTTCTTGCTCAGCCATACGAGTCACAATGGCAATGAGGTGAACGTCATTCTGTTTGACTGCGACGTAGGAGCCAATCTGCCCAACCAATACGTCCTCATCGCCGATGGTGACAGTCGGCACACGGCCCTGTTCATCCTCCACCAATGTCGCCATGAGGAGGTTTCCTTGGACGTCCACGATGTGGCCAATCACGGTGCTGGGGCTATCGGGCATTGGCTAGACCTCCCTACAGAGTCGTTCAAATCGCCACAGGTCAGCATGGCCCGGTCCGATCGTACCATACACCGAGCACCTCGCTTCCGTAACCACAACTGTATTCGCTTTGCCGCTCCAGCGGTTCCAGGCAATGTCGGACAGTGCCTTCGTGAAGATGAGCAAAGTGAAATCTGGCCGCGCGAGTGCGGGCTCAATGACGGCATTTACGTGTTCATCAGCGAACCCATACCCGAAGCAGGCTAGGCGGTTGATCGGGTTCGCGTTGTGGCTCAAGCACCCACGAAAGGCCGACCATAGTGCGGAGTATGGCGGGAGCATCGTATCAGTCGCCTTTCTGCGCTGCGGGGGAACCATCAATCGCCTTGTGCCGCTAGGTACCGGAGTCCCGTATGCGCACCGCCGCACTCCACGTTGAGGGCATTCGTACCATCCTAGGGAGCCGTGCAGCTTGAACATGTGAATTGGCTTTACTGTCTCCTCGAACTGCCGGCCCTTGTAAGTGCCTCGAATCCGACCAATACGTTCCTCGAATACGGCTGAATCGAAGAAAGCATGCTCCACACCCAAGAATCCGTCCACCACTCGGACCCTTGCAGTCTCAGCCGCACGTTCAAGGAGAGGGTCGTAGTTCAGGGTGAATACCTTCACACACGGATCGCCGCGGTGGCACAACCGCCGCACAAACTCGACATGAGTGTCTGGATTTGGGCTTCTGCCGAGGAAGTCATCTGCGATGGCCGCCGTCACAAGATGCCGATACGGCGTATCCATTGCCCCGCCATCATCCAGCAGGTCGAGGGCATGTTCTATTCCGGCCGCTCCGCCGTCGAGTCTGGCCTGGATGTCGGCTCTCTTCTGCGAGTCCGTAATCCTGTTCTTGATGAGATCCCAAAGCTGGCAGCCAAGCGGGTATCCGGTGCCATCTAGGTATGCGGAACCAGCCCCGAGAATGTAGCCGACACGTTGGGCTCCAAGTTGCTCGGCGACCTTCGCCTCAAGGTTAGCGATGAAATCCAGTACTTTGGTCATCTTCCTGCAATGCACCTAATGATCGTGTGAACCCGCCGCGGCGAGGGCCCCGAATGCGAGCCAGCGATCCGGCCCAGCGCCATGTCATGTCGAACATAGATTATGATGCACTGCACCATACCTCTGGCACCAGTCTATGATCTTGTCCCTCTCTATGAAGTCCAGTTCCCACGGCACTACTCTGTTGAACTCAATCTTGGCGTCCTTTGACACATATGAGCTTGTCGCCAGAACAAGCTGACTCACATGATGGAGTGCCTTAAGTCCGTAGAGCGAGCGTACCACGTTGACGCCGACGGCCCGGTTTGGTGCGTACCTCTTCGCTTCGATGAGTATCTTGAGGTCTGTAGGTACCTGGTGCCTGACTGCGATGACATCGTAGCCACCGTCTCTGGTTCTGGCGGTGAAGTCGACTTCCCAACCGGATGATGAGAATATCTCACCCACGAGGAGTTCAAACTGTCTTGGATCGAGCCTATGCAGATAATCGGGATTCACAGCGAGATACCGACACAGTTCCGTCCAGGGAGGAGCGATTACTCGCACAAGTTCTCTGTCGAGCTCTGTCAAAGGCGAATTGACCTGCGATTGCGCCGGGGACTGCAGCCAGCTCAGCAGACGCTCTAGTCGAATCCAAGGGTCTCGCCCATTGAGCGAGCAGAGACGTATTCTGTCGCCGGCATTTCGTTCAACCTGGTGTTTAAAGTCAGGATGAAAGTCAATGGACACTGAGAATACAATGGTCTTTGCCGCTGGTGTCATTGGCTCGATGACCGCATTGTAGAATCGAATCCCAGCGCCTGAACCACCGTCGCCAAGGCGATTTAGGTCCTGGATGTAGCCAATGATCCTGCTGCGGTTGTCGATCACGAAGCGTTCAGCTTCACGGTTGGAGCCGAAACAAGCAACGGCAGGTCCTGGAGGTTGGGAGTGCCGCCTAACAAACTCTTCTACTTCGTGGAGGAGTTTAATGTTGTCATTGAGAACAACAATAACAGGGTCAGAAGGCACGGGCATCTTAATGACGCTCCTGTCTTGTGTTCGGACTTGGGGCACGACTATGCACTGCACGTTTCCTGATAGAATCCTGTTGTCCATGAGCTGTCAGCTACCTGATCGCCGCTCCCGGGGAATGTGCCCGGCCCCATATGCCGCGGCCACCCCAGCTCAACACATGCGTGTGGGCCATCGTTGTCTTGAACAGTGTGTATATGGCAACCATCTTCCAGGAGATGGGCCGCAAAGGAACACCGGGATCGAAGGGCCTCCCTCAATCCGTCGCTGAAGCTAGGTCCGCCCGTACGAATAGCCCCAACCCGCACGGAAGGCATAGATGCCACATCGCCTTGGCTGACCGTCGCCTGCATTGAATTCCCGTTCACCTATGGTTCACATCATACACAACCTCTCCCTGACTAACAATGTGTCTAGTGAGGAATCCTGAGTGGTCAGGCCGGGCGCAACCGTACGTGCCGCGCCTCGGGCGAATGCCAAGCTCTGCGCGTGATCAGCGAGTGGTATGCCACTGCGCTTCTCGCCACGGGACCGCCCCTTGGCGGCTCATCGTAGTGCATCTGTGCCATTGGTTCAACAAACCTTCCTACTCCCATACCCTGTGGACTGCAATGGGATCCCTTACCGTCGGACAGTCAGACAGTCCAACGGTCGGACGGTCAAGCCTCCCCCATGCGGAGAAGCACTGAGGGGCATCGACCAGGGGACGCCGGCAGTGAGTCCAAGCATCCGGACATCGCCGCGACTATGTCGGGAATGGCCTTGGAGTCGATCTGTATGCAAGAAACTGTCACAAAATGACAGTTTCCAGCCAAAACAGACTTGAAACCGAACCGATAGCAGCTATAGACTCGTTGAGAAGGCAGCCAAGGGGATATGCCCTGGTATGAACAGACTGACAGAAAAGGCCATTGAACTGATGCCCGGCGGATTGATGACCGCCCGGGATGTGGTGTTCCTGCTTGGGGGGACCGATGACAGCCGGTATGCGATCGTCAAGCGGGCGCTTGCAGGTGGGGAGATCCTGCGCATCCGGAGAGGTCTGTATTGCCTGTCGCCCAGGCTGCTGAAGAGGCCGATCGACAGCCTGGCATTGGCACAGCACATCTATGGCCCCTCGTATGTCAGCCTGGAGACTGCACTGGCGCACCACGGTTGGATTCCAGAGGCAGTTCATGCAGTTACCTGCGTGTGCCTGAAGCGGCCGGCCCAGTTTGACACGCCTGTGGGCCTCTTCACGTACGCACGTGTCCCTCAGCAGATCCTGTTCGCGGACGTGGATCGACAGACACAGCAGGATGGACAGATCGTGTTCATGGCTGGGCCTGTCAAGGCTCTGGCCGACTACGTGTACACGTACAAGAAAGACTGGGTCGGGGGTTCGCCGCTGGTCAAGAGCCTTCGGATCGAGGAAGAACTGCTCGATCAGGTCCGGGCGGAAGAGGCAGCCCAGTTGGCTGAGAACTACCGGAGCCGTAGGGTTAGGCGATTCCTAAGAGGGCTATGTAAAGATCTGAAAGCATGAGTATCCGACTCATTCAGGGTCATTGCCTCCATCGATTGGCGGCAGGCCGTGGAGGATGTCCGGCGATTCCTCCCGCCCAATGAACTGCCCTCTCTCGAACACTGGTCTGCGGAGTTGTTCTTCGCCCAGGTCGAGAAGATGGCCAGCACCACCTCATGAGCTGAGGGATGATCCCCATCTGTGGGGGGGGTATCCCTCTGCAAACAGCAAGGCAGGGACTTCCCTACGGAACAGACGCGGACTCTCCGGCCACGGGTCGATCCAGATCAATCGCGTACAGGAAAGGGGGCCTGCTGTGCGTTATACTATTGAATGTTGATGGCCCTGATGCCAGTTCACCAACGATGATGCTCAAAGACCGATATCTTGTTTGGCAGCTCAAGCGATCCAGCGAACAGGCCCTGTGCCGGATCTACAACCTGTACGAGACCGATCTGCTGACACTGGCGACAAGCCTGCTCGGCAGGGCCGATCAAGCCCAGGATGTCCTACAGGACGTCTTCCTCGGATTCATCGAGTCGATTGATGACTTCGAGCTGACCGGCAGCCTCAAGGGTTACCTGGCAACGTGTATCGCCAACCGTGCCCGCGACTACCTGCGTAGAGGCAGGTGCCGAAGCTCTGAGCCCCTCGAAACGGCCGGCCTTGTCGAGTCCCGGCACGTGGGCCCCCTGCAGGCCGCCATCGTCGGCGAGCAGCAACAGAGGCTCATGGCTGCCCTGGAGGAACTGCCCTGTGAACAGCGTGAGACCATCCTGCTGCACCTGCAGACGGGGCTCAAGTTCCGTGAGATTGCGGCTCTGCAACGGATCTCCGCCAAGACGGTCGAGAGCCGGTACCGCTACGGGATCAACAGACTACGGTCCATGCTGAATGATCAGGTGGGGACATGAAACAGGCAAGGAGTATCGAGGAACAGATCCGAGGTCTGCGTCGGTCCGCCGACGCCGAGACACACCACAGAATCCTTGGCGAGTTGCGGGGTGCGCTGAGACAACGCAGCCTGAGCCGGCTTGCCTCGCGGCAGATGATCGGGGGAATGCCGGCAGCACATCGGATCGTCAGGGTGGCCGTTGCGACCGCGGCAGCGGTGGTGGCGATGGCCTTGCTCATCTGTCTCGGCGATGGGGTCCTGCGCAACCGCTCGGCCTATGCCGGCGTGGTGAAAGCCCTGCAGGACGTGAACGCCATTCACGTCCTGGGATGGACGACCCGTCTGTCCCCGGGGTACTCGGTCGCTGGAGACGATCCCTACGATAGGTCACAACGATACCCGATCGAGATCTGGGAGTGGTTCACGTCTGACGGCGGGTACCGACTTTACGACCGGCAGGGACCGATTGTCGTCTGGGACGACGGAGACCGTCACCATGAGCATCATGCAGACAAGGACAGGCTGTTCGTCTCCACGCCCCCTCCCCGGAGGCACCCGTACGCCGCCAGGTTCCAATCCATGACCGAGAACCTCGAGTCACTCAAAGAGCGCGGCATCAGGATGACGAACCTGGGCATCCAGACCCGTAGCGGGCGTCGGGCCGAGGGCCTGAGAACCGAGCGCGGCGACAGACGCTACGATCTGTGGATTGACGTGGACACCCACCTGGTCCTGGAGAACGATGCGTACACCCTCAAGGATGGACAGTGGCGTCAGGACATGCACCGAGAGATTCGCTACAATCAGGCCGTCCCCACGGAGGTTGTCGCCTATGTCCCGCCCAACGCAAAGGACGTCCAGTACAGTTCAGACATTGACCCTCGCTTCGACAGGTGGAATCAGCGGCTGCGACGGATCGCCGCCTACTACCAGGGGCACCCGGTTCCTGCCGGCATGGAGCTTCTGCCCTGTGACAGCAATGAGGGTCCGATGGGATGGGCGTATGTGTACGCACCTGGAACACTGCCCGGAATCACAGACAAGACCGGGCATTGGGTCATGCCTCTCCGCCTCGCTCTGGGGGATTTCCTGCAGTCGGAGTTCAAGCCAATCGGGTCCTTGCGTGTGCCAGCGGACATCGCGGCCATCCGGCTGAACCACGATCTGGTCACCAAGAACGGGGACTCTGGGCGATCCCGAAGCGAGTTCGTCCTTGGCCAGCTTGGGCTCGAACTGGTTGAGACCATCGAGCCCCGGAAGGTCTGGATCGCGCACCATGACGGACGGCCCCTCAAACCCTGGCGACAGGTGAAGTCCCCGGTCCCCAATCCCGACGGTAGGGCCCTGCGCCCGGGCATGGCGTCATCCATGGGCCCCGCGACCATGCGAGAGCTCCTCGATGGCCTGGTCTTCTACCAGGCCCAGTCTCTTGCGGCCACTGGAATCCTGATCATCGACCAGACAGGTCTGCCCTCGGGTCCTGCTGTGCCGCCGGACTGCAAAGGTGCAGTCGCTGCTGAGCAGCCCTATTGGGGTGGCGAGGAATCTCCTGAGATCGCCAGGGAGTGGTTCCAGGAGCAGTTTGGTGTCACCTTCACTCAAGAGACCCGGCCCATGACGATCTATGGGGTTCGCAGGCGTCTGTAGCCGGGTCCTGGCCTCTACTGGGGCTTGGGTGCCAGGGGAACAGGGACCGCCCCTTCATTCTTGAGATCAAGGCCACGCCCTTGAAATCCTGTCCGTTCTGGAGGAGAATGCAGACTCAGGGCTTCGCAGCCGATCGTAGTAGAAAGGGGTTCTGAGATAGTCTCTTACCTCTGATGGAGCTAAAGGCGAATCTGGAGAGCTGATCATGTTGACTTCCCGGCAATTCTGTGTGGCGATGCTTCTTGTTATCTTGCTCATCGGTGTCTCAGGTCTCGGACAGACTGCGGGGGCCGCCAAGCCAATCGAAAAGGACCTCAGTGCCTATCTCCTGGTCTACTTCAAGGACGATACCCACAGCCTCTACTTCGCCCTGAGCCGGGATGGGTACACCTTCGCGGACGTGAACGGCGGCAGGCCGATCATGGACGGCGCCAAGCTGGCGGAGCAGAAGGGTATCCGTGACCCGCATATCACGCGGGGTTCTGACGGCGCATTCTGCCTGGCCATGACAGACCTCCACGTCTTCGGCCAGCGAGCCGGCTTTCGGACGACCCCGTGGGAGCGGCCTGCCGACCAGTATGACTGGGGGAACAACCGTGCCATCGTCATGATGAAGTCCACGGACCTGATCCACTGGTCTCATTCCATCTTCCGCATCGACAAGGCGTTCGACGAGACCCGCGACGTCGGCTGCTTCTGGGCCCCTGAGACCCTCTACGATGCGGAGAAGGGCAAGCTCATGGTCTACTTCACCATGCGCCTCGGCCACGGCCCCACGAAGCTCTACTACTCCTATGCCGACGACGCGTTCACCAGGCTTGAGACAGTCCCAGTGGAGCTCTTCAAGTACCCCACGGACAACCAGATCCTCGACGCCGACATCACTCAGGTGGGCGACAAGTACCGCATGTTCTACGTCGCCCAGGGGCCCGGCGGGGGTATCAAGCAGGCGGTGTCCGACAAGGTCAACCGCGACTATGTCTTCGACCCCGTCACGTACGACCCCGAGCGCGTGGGGCGCGAGGCTCCCAACGTCTGGCGCCGCCTCGGGACTGACGTCTATGTCCTCATGTACGACGTGTTCGGCGCCCGGCCCAGCAATATGGGATTCAGCGAAACGACGGACTTCAAGACATTCAAGAACCTCGGCCGCTTCAACGAAGGCGTCATGAAGACGACGAACTTCTCTTCGCCAAAACATGGGGCGGTCATTCACCTCACTGAGGCCGAGGCCCGCGCCCTCGCGGACCACTGGAAGCTTGACTACCAGTCCCTCCCCACCCCCGCACCAGCGAAGTAGGGAAGGGGGGAAAGGGGCCAACCCTTCACACGTGACGGGCCGAGGTGGGACATTCATGCTGGAACTCCGGGGTCACATCTTCACTTACCAATTCCCAGCCGCCTAATTGACAATTGAAGATGTGACCCTCTCACGCCAGTGTGCTCAGGATGGCAGACAAGCCAAACGCAGTGATGATTGCACCAGAGACTACGTTGACCCAGCGCAACCTGTGGGCATCGAACCTCTCTCGAAACGCGCCGATACCACTGCTCAGGATGAGCCACCAGAGGGTGGAGCCCACGAAAACGCCCGATACCAGGGCTCCTGCAGACGCATAGTTCCCGGCTGTGCTTGCCAGGCCCAAACCCGCGAAGACCGCCGCATAAGAGAGGACGGTCATCGGGTTTGTGAGGGTCAGAACGAACGTTGAGGCATAGGCAGCGCCCAGTCCTGAGACGAGGCCGGACGCTCGCCCCTCAGCCAATGTGCGGCGTATGCACAACACACCTATGGGTCCAACCGGCGCGGCAATTGAGAAGCCGATGGCGAGCCCTCTGAGTAAGAAGGAGGTGTTCATTTCAGATCAAAGCAGGGTCAGAGCGAGATGAGTCCCTGGCGTCGGGATGGCACCGGCTGGTCCGGCTTCAGGTCGCCGAGATCCTTGATCTCAGGGGCTGCCTTGCGGAGTTGTTCTGGGAGACCTGCCTCGTCCGCCTCCCAGATGGTCCCATCCTGGAGACGGGCCAGCCGAACGTAGGCGATGGCCGTGAGGACCAACTCCCTTCCCGGATCGACCGCACTGCCTTCGTCGGCCCTGCCCTGCGGCAGGGGAGTCCAATGGTCGCTGTCCGTCCCAGTGACCGTCCAGGGGACCCCCACCATGCGGCGGTTGAAGGCATCGTACTTGAGGAGCACGATCTCAAAGGCGACCAGCGGCTGATCGCCGATGTTCTTCCAGTTCATGTGCTGGGTCGGCCGTATCTCGCCCCGCTCCACCCTGTTCTCGAACGAGAAGCCACTCAGTTCCACGTAGGGGCAGTTGTTCACCACCGCTGCCTTCCTGCCGGGGTAGTTGCACGCCGCAAACGCAGTCGGGGACTCCGGCTCCGTGACTGCTGCTGAGCGTGACTGTCGACGCGGAATCTCCCGCCCGGGTGTCTCTGCAGAGCCGGTCTGGGCGCCGGGAGCGAGGTCCGGCGAGGAGCCTCCGGATGCCGCCCCGGACACTGCGATTTCACTGTGAACGGCTATGCAGACGACGACGGAGACAAGCATCAAGGCAAGGATGGTTCGCATTCTGTACTCCACTTTCAAAAGACGGTGTCAAGGGCGCTGCAGATGGACTCGATTCTGACTTCATCTGATCCGGCATTCTATTCCATCGTCGGGTCGGGTCAAGTCTATCCTTCAGTGCCTTGACGTACGTGAACGGCTATGTGCTCTATGGTTTTGAGATGTTGTATCGCTCTACGGGTGACCAGCGGTACTTCGACTATGCCAGGCGGCCAGAGGTAGAAGAGGTGTTTCGGTGCCTGGCTGCAGGGCTCAAACGCACTCAGGACGTCAAGACCGGACGCTGGTTCCAGGTGGTGGACAAGGGCGAACGCAAAGTCGCTCCTGTACATCGTGAGGATGAGAACAGGTTCCTGGCGACAGATGCCCTTTCTCGTGGCCCCGGCCTGTGGTCGCGTTGGCCGGGAGAACTGAAGGAGTTCTTTGCCGCGAATGAACGCGAATAGACGCGAATGGCTGTCGCCGGGTTGAGAGGTTTGAGTGGGTCGCAGCATCGCCGTACGCGACGCTTCGCGTCTACCGGAAGGCGTTGCCTTCCGGGTGATCTGCGCAGGTCTCCGCTTGAGCAAGCCCGCTTGCTCCGCGGAGCCTTCCTCGCTCACAGGCGTACGGCTCGGACTGTATGCGAAAGTCCCAAGAAGACTCCTTCTCTACGGGAAAGAAGTATCGTCCACAGCCCAAGCCGCCAGATCTAGGCCGAGCAACAGGATGCGGTCCAAGCTGGCTTGGACAAGCAGCCCGTCGCGAAGGCCGCCCTTGGCGACGCAGTCGCCGAGGCACGGCGAAGCCGTGGATCAGGCGGCGGAGTCACGAACACGTCAAGACCCACGACCCCGCGACAGCATTCGCGTGTATTCGCGGCAAGAAACCAAGAGCGCTTCCCAGCCAGTCGCGCCCGCGACTGCATCGGTCTGTCCGCCTGCGGCGGATGACAGAGAACCCACGTCTCTCTGAGGCAGGCCGACTTTGCGTTCGGCCTGCGAGGTCCGCGCATTGACATTCCCGCAGACCGTCGGGCATGCTAAGATAGACGCAACCTGCATCGGCTGTGACAGGCGGTCCGCGTTGAGCAGGGCAGGATGGACTTGGAATAGAAGGGGTGGTCTATGGTGCGAAGGCTGGCGGTGTGCGTCGTGGCTGTACTGGTGGTTCTGCTGCTGGTCGAGGCCGGAGTGGCCACTGCAGCCGGCGAGAGCCAGGAGGTGGGAAAGGCGGGCCTCATCCAGGGCAAGGCCGCACCACGGCCTCTCTACCGCGATCCGCCGTACGATGCACCCACCGATCCGGTCCTGTGCTTCAACGCAGAGCTGAATAGATGGTTCATGTACTATACTGCGCGGAGGGCCACTGCGCAGGATACACCCGGAGTGACGTGGGTCCACGGCTCCAGTATAGGCATGGCTGAGTCCTCAGACAGCGGCGCGACCTGGACCTATCGCGGCACTGCGGACATCCGCTACGGCAAGGACGCACACCCACAGGACTGTACCTACTGGGCGCCGGACGTCATCTGGGTTGAAGGCGCCTACCACATGTACCTGAGCTTCGTGCCCGGGATCTTCACGGACTGGGACCACCCCCGCGAGATCGTCCATCTGACCAGCAAGGACGGCGTCAGGTGGGATACGGTGGGCCCGTTGGACCTGAAGTCCGACCGCGTGATCGACGCCTGTGTCACCCAACTCGCCAACGGGACCTGGCGGATGTGGTACAAGGACGAGCGACGGCAGCGACCCCTATCCTACGCGGACAGCCCGGACCTCTATCACTGGGAGGCCAAGGGCAGCGCAGTGACGGATCTCAGCGGTGAAGGCCCCAAGGTGATCCACTGGAAGGGCCGATACTGGCTGATCGCAGACTGTTGGGCCAGGGGCATGCGGGTCTGGAGCTCCGAGGACTGTCTGAGCTGGAGGCTCCAGAAACAGCCGTTGTATGGTTCGCACGGCGACGTGGTGGTCAGCGGAGACCGGGCCTGGTGGTTCTTCTTCGGCGGCCCACAGATGGGTGCGTCGACCGCAGACGGCGTCCCGCAACGGCGTGGCCGTACGACGGCCATCAACGTGGTGGAGCTCTCAGTGACGGACGGCATCCTGACTGCGCCCGATCCCAATCTGCCCACGTTCATCCGTCTTGAATCCCAGCGAGAGCCCGAGAAATAGCGGAGAGGCAGCCCTGGCCATGGACCGTCGAGGTTTTCTCAAGATCGTGGGAGGAGTGTCGATCGGCTCTGCCGTGGCATGGGAGGCGGCGGCGGCGCCGGGCGACGGCCGGCTGGACCTGCGGACGTTCGAGAAGGCCCGGGTGCTGAGGTTCGCAGACTCGGTGTTGGATTCAGCGCCAGGCAGCGTCACGGCCAGCCGCTGCGAGCGGAGCGCAGGCGGGCCTCACGACTTCTATTCTGAGGGCGACTACTGGTGGCCAGACCCCAACCATCCGGCGGGTCCCTACATCCAGCGAGACGGCATGAGCAATCCGGACAACTTCAGCGACCACCGCCGCGCGATGGTCAGGCTGAGCCGGATTGTCCCAGGCCTGGCGGCTGCGCATTGCCTGACGCTGGAGGGCCGGTACGCGGATGCGGCGGCCAGGCATCTGCGGGTCTGGTTCCTGGATGAGCAGACCCGCATGAATCCCAACCTGCTGTACGGCCAGGCCATCAAGGGCAGGTGCACGGGGCGGGGGATCGGGATCATCGATACCCTGCACCTCGCCGAGGTGGCGCAGTCGGTCTTCGTGCTCGGGCGGCTGAAGGCCCTGGCGGAGGTGGACCTGCAGGGGCTCAAGGCCTGGTTCTCCGAGTACCTCACCTGGATCACCACCCATCCCTATGGCCAGGACGAGCGCAAGGCCCAGAACAACCACTCCACTGCCTGGGTCCTGCAGGCAGCCGCCTTTGCCAGGCTCGCGGGCAGTGACGTGGTCCTGGACCAGTGTCGCGAGCTGTTCGTGAAGAAGCTGCTGGTCGAGCAGGTGGAGGCGGACGGCCGGTTTCCGCGTGAGCTGGCCAGAACCAAGCCCTACTGCTATAGCCTCTTCAACCTGGACGTCATGGGTGTAGCGGCCCACGTCCTGTCTGTGCAGGGCCGCGACCTCTGGACAGTCCGGAACGCCAAGGGCGAAGGGCTGGACACGGCGATGGCCTTCCACTATCCCTTCATCGAGGACAAATCCAGGTGGCCGTACAGGAAGGACGTGGCGGCATTCGACCTGTTTCCGGTCCGGATGCCCGCACTGCTGCTGGCTGGACTTGCCCTGAGGGAACCCCGGTATGTCGATCTCTGGAAGCGGCTCAACGCGGATCCCACGGACGATGAGGTGATCCGCAACTTCCCGGTCCGCCAGCCGGTGCTCTGGCTATAGCGCCCCTGGCACATCGACGGGGAGGAGGATTTCTTTGCCGCGAATGACGCGAATAAACGCGAATGCTGGCGCGGGGTCGTGGGTGTTGACATACTCACAGCTCCGCCGCCTGATCCACGGCTTCGCCGTGCCTCAGCGACTTCGTCGCCGAGGGCGGCCTTCGCAATGGGCTGCTTGTCCAAGCTTGGACCGCATCCCCTTGCTCGGCCTTGATCCGGCGGCTTGGGCTGTGGACGAGTCACCCTCTATCCGGTTGGAGGTCTCTGTCTAAGCCATTCTACCAAGGGCTTCTAGAACCTGACGCTATACGAGATGCCGACGACCGTCGGTTCCTCGATCCAACTGACCTTGTCGGGATACACGTTCTTGAAGCCTGAGGAATAGGAGTACCTCTTGTTGTGCCCCAGGACGGGGATCCCTTGTATGAAGGCCATGAGCGAGGAGGCCTTGTTCAGACGGTACGTGAACGAGAGGCCTGCGGTGATCTGGGCCTGATAGGCATCGTGGTTGCGGATGGCGGCCACGGCTGAGGGCGTGCCTCCTGCCTTGGCCAGGGCATCCAGGCCGTCCTTGGATCCCTCGAACCCCCAGTAGGTCCTCAGGTCCCCGTGCACGGTCGCTGCGCCGTCGAGCAGATCGACGTTCGCGAACAGTTTGGTGGCCTGGTTGGCCCAGTTGTTCAGGTCGTTGCCGTTGGACAGGATGACCACGCCGCTGCCCGCATTCTGGGTGTAGTCGGAGTAGCTGATCCCCGAGACGGACAGGCCCTCGGCCAGGTCCCAGTCCAGTTGCTTGACGAACGAGTGGTTGATCCCAAAGCGGACATTGTCCTTCCTGTATTCGGTCTCCAGCTCCAGTCCCGCGGTCTGAAGCACGCCGACGGGGGCGCTGCGTCTCTGTGCGGAATCCCAGGCAATGACGTCGTTCTGATTCAGGAACGTGGAGGCCTGGAACGAGATCCGCGGATTGAGCCGGCCCGTGTAGATGAGCTCCAGGGTGTCGAGCCGCTCGGGTTCATTGGGCTTATCCAGGACGTGGCTCATGTAGAGCTCCTCCTGGGTGTTCATCCGAACGGACCGCTGGGCGATGAACTTCAGGTATTCCTCGTGGGCCAGCTCATAGATCCAGGCCAGCCGGGGAGAGAACAGGTACTCCGTGTAGCAGTGCTTGTCCAGCCGGGCGGAGACCAGCCCGGTCATCTGGGGGCTCAGCTCCACGTTGACCTCGCCCAGCAGGGCGTGGCTCCAGGTCTCCCATCCGTTGCCCACGGCAAAGTAGGTGGCGCTGGACTCGTTGACCTGGCGGGTCCCCGTTCCATAGGCCTCTGAGGAGGGACCGCTGATGATGCCGTCGGACATCCGCAGACCGTTGTCCGCGGTCTTTCCCCAGCCGGGGCCGAGGGTGTCATAGGTGAGCTCAATCCCCGCGCTGGCCTTGACCTTCTCATCATCCGGCCTGTAGTTCAGCATCACCCGGGCCAGGGTCTCATTCTCAGACCAGATCCACCCGATGTTGCGGAGGCTCTCGGGATTGTTGTCCAGCTTCTTGTCGTACTTCTCCACGTTGTGGACGTCCGTGGACCTGAACCCCAGGAGGGTGTCCAGCCGGAAGGCGTCCCTGAGGGGCAGTTGGTTTTCGGCTGCCACCTGGACGTAGCGGTATCGCGTCTGGCGGAAGTCCTCCCATTCGTCGCCAAAGGGATACTGGATTGCGGTCCCCTGGATCAGGGCCGATGACTCATTGACGTAGCGGGCCCACAGACGCCAGTGGTTCTTGAGGTGCACGTCCACGTGGGCCTTGATCTGCGGCTCATCGTAGTAGTCGGCCATGTACGTGAAGGGCGGGTTGGGGCTGGAAGGGCCGCCCGAAGCGCCCACGTAGCCACTGACGCCCTTGCTGTCCACGCCGAAGAGGTCCGGCCTGAGCCCGTGCGTGTCCACCACGCTGAGGGAGGCGTACACGTCCGCGTCCTTCTGGGTATGGCCGTAGCTCACGTGGCTGCCGAGACTGTCGTACTTGTCCCAGGCGGTCACGCCCATCTGGACTCCCCTGGCCTGTTCCGCGCTCTTGGTGTAGATGTTGATCACGCCGCCAATGGCGCCGGGGCCGTAGGTCACGGAGCCGGGACCCCGGACGACCTCGATCCGGGCGATGTCACTCATGTCCCAGTTGAGCAGCTCCAGGCGGGCGCCGTAATGGGCCTTGATGTTGATGTTCACGCCGTTGAGGTTGACCAGGAACTTGTAGGGCCGGTCCACGAGGACGCCGCGAATGCCCGGCAGGGGCCCCGTGCTGTGGTTCACGTACAGCGCGCCCGGCACGTAGATTTCGATCAGGTCCAGGATGTTCCGGGCCGGGGTGCGGGCAATGTCCTCTGCGGTGATGACCGTGACGCTGGCCGGCGTCTTGAGCGGATTGTCCTCGGTCAGGGTGGCTGGGACGCCGATCCGGACGTTCATCAGCTCGGTCAGGGACATATCGAGGATATCGGAGGGAGTCCTCGCCTGGCTGTCCGTGGCCGCACCTGCCAAGCCCGCGGTGCAGAGTATTCCCAGGCACCAGATGGCCGCCCTTACGCAGTGGTTGTGTCTCATGGTGGAGGTCTCTCTCAGGACAGAGGGGCGTCCGCTCGGCGTCTGGCCGCGACGCGCTACGATCAATGGAACTTGTAGCTGGCCCAGAGCGACAGGGACGGCGCGTGATCACGGTAGCCGCAGCCGGCACCGTCGTTGCGCTTGTTCAGGTCTTCGTCGATGATGCCCAGCAGGTAGTAGCCCATCAGACCCACGGTCAGGTTCTTGCTGGGTTTGTACTGCAGACCTGCGTTCAGGTAGTAGTTGCCGGCGTAGAGAGGGGCGTAGTTGGGGTCCACGGACGCCGCGCTCGTGCTCGTCGGCGCCCTGTACGTTGCGTAATCCTCCAGTCCCGGGAATCCCCAGTAGACCCTCAAGGAGCTGTCGAAAGTCCACTGATCGTCGAGCTTGTGCTGCAACGTCAACTTGGTGATGTGATTGGACCACGAGGTCAGGTCGCTGCCGTAGCCGAACGCCTTGGCCGAGATGAAGGTCCACATGCCCGGAGCCAGGTCGAAGTCGTAGAGCTTGGTGTATCCATGGGACAGGGTCAACCGGGTCCTGTCCGTGTGGTAGGAGGCCTCCAACTCAATGCCGTAGTCCTTCTGGGTACCGACGTGGGCCGTAGATCCGCCGCCGTCCGTACCCCACGAGATGAGGTCGAAATCATAGTGCCAGAACAGGGACGCGGCGAAGTCGAGGTTGCGGCTCTGCTGTCGTTCATAGCGAAACTCGGCCGTGCTGAGGGTCTCGGGTCTGCTATAGCCACCGCCGGCCAGGTCCTGCTTCTCCATGTCCTCGGCCAGGGGCGCAGCGTACGGAGCGCGACCAGATCCACTTGAATGTGTCCCGGCCGGTGGGTGCGAACACGACTGCCACGCGAGGTGAGATCATCCAGTCGGTGAAGGTGTTCTTGTCCAGCCTGCCGCCCGCGAAGGTCCGCCACTGATCGTTGATCGTCCACTGCCACTCGCCCAGGAACGAGAACAAATCTGTCGACCACTGCGGCATCTCCGCGAATTGCGAGGACCGCGCCGGGATGTCTCCATAGTTGAGACTGTCCAGCCCGTACTCGCCATGTAGCCACTCAGCTCCGAACGCAATCCTGTGTTGCTCCCGGGGCTGCCACTGCAGCATCGCCTTTCCATAGTAGTCGTCCTCGCGGTACGCGTCAGCGATGGAGTTGACGATGTACACCTCATTATCAGTCATCGTATAGCTGACCGCGGTATCCAGGGTGAGCGTGTCGGACAAGGGCTTCTTGTAGCCGACAAAGCCCGTGGCCTGCTGATAGGCGTAGAAGTGGTCGGCGAGGGGCTGCGGTGCCCAGTTGCCCCAGCCATACGGCGTACGGACGAGGGACGCAGCCTCATGGCCATACTGCTGGCCGCCACGGGTGTAGCGGGCCCAGACGTCCCAATTTCCCTTGGTGATCTGGGCGTGAAGCTTGATCGGGCTGGAACCGGGCGCGGCGGCTCCGTCCGGGGACACGACGGATTCCGGCGCGGCCTGGCCCGCCTTCAGTCCGTCACACGGCATGGACGCCGTGGTGTCGTAGTCAACCTGGGGACCGTCGGGGAAGTCGATACTGTACTTTTGGGGCGACTTGTCCCAGGAGGCCCCGGTATAGTGACCCATGCCTGCGTAGAGGAAGAGGCCGCCGTCACCGTCCTGCCATTTCTGGCCATGCTTGAATTCGACGTCGGTGAACTGCTCAATCGCGCTGCGCGGGTGAAGACCTCGGTCCCCTCGAAGGTGTTGGCGTTGTCGGTGACGATGTTGATCACCATGGAGATCGCGCCCGGCCCATACAGGGCGGAGCCGGAACCGCGGATGACGTCGATGTGGTTGATGTCCCTGAGCGTGACCAGGTCACGTTCCGTCACTGCGCCGTAGTGGGTATGCTCATTCATGACGCGGCCGTTGACCAGGAGCAGATACTTGTCATCCCGGTCGTTGATGATGCCCCTGAGCCCCAGATTGGAGGCCTCCCAGTTGTTCCGTGCCCACTGGAGGTTGGGGACGTAGATATCCAGCAGCTCGAAGAGACTCCGGGCACTGGAGCCCTGGATCTGCTCCCGGGAAATCGTGGTGACTGCCGCAGGGACCAGCCGGGCCTGGGTCTTCGTCAGGGCCGCCGTCGATGCGATCTCAACCTTCATCAGGTCCTCCATGGGCAGGTCCAGAAGGCCTGGGGAGGTCTTGTCGGCGGGCTCGACAGCAGGGGCTGCGAAGCCCAGGGTGCACCAGCCAAGGACGATCAACAGGGAAGGGAATACTCTTGGTAAACAGATATTCTGTGTCGACATATTTATTCTCCTTTCGGAAACAGTCTGTCGCTATATCGGCCTCGGAAGGGCCCGCATTAAGCCTTTGGCGTATGAATGCTACGGATTTTCCGCTTGGCCGTGAGTTTTCGGACCCAGTGTGACGTCCCGGCCGCCGAGGGCGATGCCGAGAGGCGAAGTCTCGCGTTGAACGATGTTCCGGCAGGCGTTGGACTAGCGGAACTTGTACGCCGCCCACAGGCCCAGGGCGGCCGCGTGACAGCGATAGTCGGCGTCGCCCGCGATGTAGTTGCGCTTGTTGAGGTCCAAATCAAAGAGGCCCAGCAGGTTGTAGCCGGTGAGGCCCAGGGTCAGGTTCTTCCTCGCTGCGTACTGGAGGCCCAGGTCCAGGTAGTAGTTGCCCCGGTAGGCACGCTCCCACCCAGGCTCAACCCTCGGATAGCTGCTGGTGTCGGTCACGTATTGATAGTAGTCCTTCATTCCCGGGAATCCCCAGTAGATCCTCAGGGACCCATCAAAGGTCCACTGGCAGTCCAGCCTGCGTTGCACCGCCAGCTTCGTGACGTGGTTGGACCAATTGGCCAGATCATTGCCGTACCCGTACGGCTTGCTGGTCAGATACGTGCTTTGGCCGGGCGCCAGGTCGAAGTCGTAGAGCTGCGTGTAACCATGCGAGACCTGAAGCCTGGTCTTCTCAGTGTGGTAGGTCGCTTCGAGCTCGATCCCATACTCTTTCTGGGTTCCGGCCACGACGGTGGAGAAGGTGGGCTGGTTCCACGCGATCACGTCCAGGTTGTAGTGGACAAACACGGACGTGGCCAGTTCAAGGGCCTTGGTCTGCTGTCTCTCATAGCGGAGCTCGACGCTGTCCAGTACCTCGGGCCGGCTTACCGTGCCCTGGGCCTCATACTGGGCCTTCATCTCCTCTTCGAAGTTGGCCCGGACCGAACGGGACCAGATCAGCTTGACGGTGTCCTTGTCCGTGGGCGTGTGAACCACGGACACGCGAGGGGAGAACATCCAGTCCGTGTAGGTATGATCGTCCACTCGTGCGCCCACGAACGTCGTCCACTGGTCGCTGATGTTCCACTGATACTCGCCCAACAGGGAGTAGAGGTTTGTGGCCCATCTGGGCATCACGGTGTATCCCGCGTTGGTGAACCGGTACGTGTGGGGGGTGCTGTCTGGCCAGCCCAGCCCCTTCAGTCCCAACTCTTGGTGCGAGACCTCCGCGCCGAAGGCCAACTTATGCCGTTCACTGGGCTGCCACCGGAGCAAGGCCTTGCCGTAGTACTCGTCTTCCCTGTAGGTATCGCTGACGCGGTTGTCGGTGAACCGGTCGAAGTCAACGAGGTCATAGCTCAACGCGGCATCCACACTCAGCTTTTCCATCAAGTCCCGCTTGTACCCGATGTATCCGGTTGCCTGCTGATAGGCATAGAAGGAGGGGGTCACGGGTTTGATGGTCTGGGTATCAGGGTCCCATCCCACGCCCCAGTCCGTCCATCCCCAAGGGTCACGGGCCAGAGACCCGGTGGCCCAGGCCATCTGCTTTCCGCCGCGCGTGTACCGGGCCCAGAGATCCCAGTTGCCCCGGGTGACCTGGGCGTGCAGCTTCAGGGCGCAAGGTCCCTGGCGCTGGCGCCGTCGCGTGCCAAGCCGATCTGGCTCGTCGAATCGCCTGCCTGGAGGCCGTCGGCCGGCAATGACCCGACGGGCGGCATGTTCTCCCAGTGGTCACCCCAGTCTGGATTCCACCAGGTGTACATCGACTTCGAGGGGAAGTCCAAGGCGTACACCTGAGGCGCCTGGTCATTGCTTGCACCCGTGTAGTCCCCGACACCGGCATAGAAGAAGATCCCGCCGTCGCCATCGGAAAAGCGCTGGCCGTGCCTGACCTCGGTCGCGGCGAACTCTTCGACGGCGCCTGCCTTGGTGACGACCTCCGTCCCTTGAAAGGTATTGGCATCGAGGGTGATGATGTTGACGACCATGGACACGGCGCCCGGACCGTACAAGGCAGAGCCCGGACCCCGGACGACGTCGACGTGGTGGATGTCACCGAGCACGACCAAGTCCTGCTCGGTCAGGGCTCCGAAGTGGGTCCGCTCGTTCATGGCGCGGCCGTTGACCAGGAGTAGATACTTGTCGTCCCGATCCGCGATGATGCCGCGGAGTCCCATGGCGTCCGCCTCCCAGTGCTGGCGCATCCACTGCAGGTTGGGCACGTAGATGTCGAGCAGTTCGTACAGACTGCGTGCCCCTGAACCCTGGATCTGCTCCCGGGTGATGGTGGTTACGGCAGCAGGCACGAGCCGGGGCTGGGTCCTGGTGAGCGAGGCAGTGGAGGCGATCTCGATCTTCATCAGGTCTTCCATGGGAAGTTCCAGAAGGCTGGGAGAGGTGTTCTCGGAGGATTCGGCTGCAGGGGCTGCAAGGCCCAGGCTGGCGCAAACTAGGACTGCCCATAGGAGAGAAAGGGCACCGCAGATGCAGATTTTCCGTGTCGCCATAATCGTTGCTCCCTTCTGAACGACTCTGCGGCTATATCGGCATCCTCAGATGGGGCGATTGAGTGGATTGGCGGATATCCGCATGCCCGTGAGAGACCCGGCATTGGGCTGTTCATTCCTTCAGGCCGATGTGCTATCCTATGCCGTCAGTATTGCCAGGCAGGTCATTCGAGGACCTCTGGAAAGGAGACGGACGTGAAGCATTCAGGTTTTTGGGCCTTGATCGCAGGAGCGATTTTTGCGGGGTCTCTGGCGTGTCCTGGCCGAGTCCAGGCTGCATCCGGCGAGGCGGACTCGGCTGCAGGCTTCAGCGGGCAGTTTCTGGGGCAGGCCCAGCCGCCTGAATCCAGCCTGACCCTGTGGTACCGCAGGCCGGCCCAGCAGTGGGTGGAGGCCCTGGCTGTGGGCAATGGCCGGCTCGGCGCGATGATCTTTGGCGGCATCGTCCACGAGCGTCTGTGCCTCAATGAGGACACCCTCTGGGCAGGAGGGCCGCATGACCCGGTCAATCCCGAGGCCCGGGATGCACTCCCTGAGGTCCGCCGCCTGATCTTTGACGCCAAGTACCGCGAGGCGCATGCACTGATCGGCCAGAAGGTCCTGGCCAAGCCTTTGAAGCAGATGCCCTATGAGCCGGTGGGAGACCTGCTCCTGACCTTCCCGGAAGTCAACGCGGTCGAGAACTACCGCCGCGACCTGGACCTCGACACGGCGATTGCGAAGGTGGCCTATGTTGCGGGTGGCGTGACGTTCACCCGCGAGGTCTTCGCCAGCCCGGTCGATCAGGTCATGGTGGTCCGGCTGTTTGCGGACAAGCCCGGCCAGATCACCTTCACGGCGAGCATGGCGACGCCGCAGAAGGCCACGATCCGGACGGAACCGCCGCAGACCCTCGTGATGGCAGGCGTCAATGGACAGGCCGAGGGGATCGCCGGGGCCTTGAAGTTCCAGGCCCGCGTCCAGGTGATGGCGCAGGGCGGCAAGACCTCAGTGCAGAAGGACTCGATTGCGGTCAGCGGCGCGGATTCAGCCACACTGCTGATCGCTGCGGCGACCAGCTACAAGAACTTCAGGGACGTCAGCGGCGACCCGGAGGCACTCGCCAAGGCCAGCCTCGCGGCTGCAGGCCAGAGGCCCTATGACGGCCTTCGGAGCGATCACGTCGCAGAGCACCAGCGGCTGTTCCGCAGGGTCTCCCTGGAGCTCGGCAGCACGGACGCCGGCCGCCTGCCGACGGACGATCGGATCAAGGCCTTCGCGACCAGCCGTGACCCGCAGTTGGCTGCCCTGTACTTCCAGTTCGGCAGATACCTGCTGATCTCCAGCTCGCGCCGAGGCAGCCAGCCCGCCAATCTCCAGGGCCTCTGGAACAACCTCATGGACCCGCCCTGGGGCAGCAAGTACACCATCAACATCAACACGGAGATGAACTACTGGCCTGCCGAGTCGACGAACCTGGCCGAGTGTGTGGAGCCCCTGGTCGGTCTGGTCCAGGACCTCACGGTGACCGGCGGCCACACGGCCGAGGTCCAGTATGGCGCAGGGGGCTGGGTCAGCCACCACAACACCGATCTCTGGCGGGCCTCTGCGCCGATCGATGGTCCGCAATATGGCATGTGGCCGACTGGCGGGGCATGGCTCTGCACGCTCCTGTGGGAGCACTACCTGTTCAGCCAGGACAGGGCCTTCCTGGAGAAGGTCTATCCAGCCCTGAAGGGCGCTGCGGAGTTCTTCCTGGACACCCTGGTCGAAGAGCCGCAGCACAAATGGCTGGTCACCTGCCCCTCATTGTCACCTGAGAATCCGCACCCGTTCGGCACCAGCGTCTGTGCAGGGCCCACCATGGACAACCAGATCCTCCGAGACCTCTTCACAGACTGCATCCAGGCCTCCGAGATCCTGGGAAGGGACCCGAACAGCCGCAGCCGGTGGGTGGCGACGCGTGCCAGGCTTGCGCCGACGCAGATCGGCGCCCAGGGTCAGATCCAGGAGTGGCTCGAGGACTGGGACCTCAAGGCCCCTGATCAGCACCACAGGCACGTGTCCCACCTCTACGGGTTCTATCCGAGCGCCCAGATCACCCTTCGGGGCACGCCTGACCTGGCTGCTGCGGTCCGCAAGAGCCTGGAGACCCGCGGCGACATGGCCACAGGCTGGGCCATTGCCTGGCGCCTCAACCTCTGGGCCCGGCTGCAGGACGCGGAACACACCTACAAGATCCTCACCCTCTTGCTGCAGCCCGAACGGACCTACCCGAACCTGTTTGATGCACATCCGCCATTCCAGATCGACGGCAATTTCGGCGGCACAGTGGCCATCGCCGAGACGCTGCTCCAGAGCCACGCGGGCGAGATCGAGCTTCTGCCCGCACTGCCCAAGGCCTGGCGCAACGGCTCGGTGACAGGCCTGCGTGCGCGGGGCGGCTTTGAGGTGGACATCCGGTGGAACGAAGGCCAGCTCACCTGGGTCACGATCCGCTCCAAGGCGGGCCTGCCCCTGAGGATCCGTTACGGCAGGGCGCGGGAGGCCACGTACACGCGTGTCGGCGAGAGTATCCGGCTGGACGGCAACCTGCAGAGATCGATGAGGTAGGCGGGATGCTCGGCGGGTCTTGTGGACAAAGAACAAGGGCCTGGACCTTCGTCCAAGCCCCTGTCCGAGTTCAGTGAAGAGGTGAGTGTGTTCTACTTGGTCGGGCTGGCAGCCTTGGCCGGTGCGGCCGGTGTCGCGGGGGCCGGCTCGATCTTCTTTCCGGTCACGTCCGCGGTGCCGAACTGCGAGACCTGCTGGCCCTTGAGGGTCTTGCCGTCGATCTTGGCCTTGAATTCCATCTCCGAGTCCTGGTCTCCAAAACCGATCGAGACCTTGAAGCTGAGCTGGCTGCCGTCGAACTTCAGTTCTTTGGCGGGGATCTCGCCGCCGAAGAAGTCGTACCGGGCGCTCAGATCGGGCTCCACGATCAGCAGACCGGTGAACGTCCCCTGCTCGGCGTTGATGGTCAGATCCCACTTGCCGATCAGGGCTGCCCCTGACCGCTGGCCTGTGACCTCGATCTCGCCCATATCGCTCTTGTTGGTGCCGGTCAGCTTGTTGTCCTTGATCGTGCCTTCGAAGGTCATGTCAAAGGAGTTGTCGTTGAACTTGACCGTTCTTGAGAGGCTGAGCTTGCTATCCTGGAACTTGACGTTGGAAACCGTGCTCTCGCCCATCGCGCTGGTCCACTTGGCATCCAGCGAGCCGTCGGTCTTCTGCGTGATGACCAGCTTGGCGGCAATATCCTGGTCTTGGACCTTGTAGCTGAGGTCCCACTGGCCCAGTGCCGGGCACTTGGGCTTCTTGCGGGCGCCATTGGCCGTGAATTCGCCCTGGTCGGTGGAGAAGCTTCCCGCGATCTTGCCGTCCTTGAACGTCCCCGTGTAGTTCATGGGGAACTCCTGGTCCCCGAATTTCACGGTCCGCACGAAGGTGAGCTTCTGGCCGTCCAACTTGACGTTGGACAGGTCGGTCCTTCCCCACGTGCCCGTCAGGGTCCCATCCGCCTTCTTGACGATGCATAGGGTGGCAAAGCTCTGGCGGCCGCCCATGTCCATGATAATCTCCCAATCGCCGGTGACCTCTTCTGCAGCGGCCAAGACCTGGGCGATATCCACGGACAGGGCCAGCAAGGCGCCCCACACTACAACCGTCTTCCAGTTCACCTGACCAGTCGTTCGCTTCATAGCGGATTCTCCTTTCAAACATCCATGCGTGAGTTGACACCGACACAATTCCATCCCCCGCAGGCCGGGGAAGACGGCACGCCAAATACCCAAGGACCTCTCTCTGTGGACCTCCATCATTGGCCTATCTTAACCAGATCCCTGCGAAGGTGCAAGGCCTTCGTTGGATGCGGCAGGCGTGACAGGCCAGCCTGCGCACGATATAGTATGGATTCGACGACCCGGCGATTCAGCGATCAAGGCCATAGGGAGGTCAAATGCAACTAGTACGGTGCAGACTCGCGGCCCTGGGGCTCATGGCGATTGCCTTGGTGGTTCTCCTCCAGTCTGCGGCTGGGGCGGAGCCCAATGGCCCAGGCCCTTCTGGGCCGGCCAAGATCGACAGGCACCCCCTGGTCACTCGCCACAACGTGGTGCTTCACCAGTTCGACCCCGAGAATCCCCTCTCTGTGGGCAATGGCGAGTTTGCGTTTACGGTGGACGCCACAGGGCTGCAGACGTTCGCGTCTTCATTCGAGAAGACCATCCCCCTGGCCACGCTCTCGCACTGGGGCTGGCACACGGCCCCGAATCCCGAGCGATGGAGCATCGATCGGTTCCACTTCAAGGAGTACACGGATCTGGCCGGCCGCAAGGTGGGCTACGCCGACGTCCCGGGCAATCAGCAGACCCCTGAGATTCGGTGGCTGCGGGCCAATCCGCATCGCCTGCATCTCGGCCAGATCGGCTTTCTCCTGACGCGGCGTGACGGCCGGGCCGCTGAGCCCAATGACCTGACCGACGTGGAGCAGGTCCTGGATCTGTGGAATGGCGCCCTGGTCAGCAGGTTCAAGCTGGATGGCCAGCCCGTGGAGGTGCAGACGACCTGCCATCCCACGATGGACGCGGTGGCCGTACGAGTTGCGTCGCCGCTGCTGAGGCAGGGCCTGATCCGGATACAGATCCACTTCCCCTATGGCACGGGCGCCACGGTGACGGCGGACTGGACAAGACCCGATGCGCATCAGACCGCGCTTGGCCAGCCTCGTCCAGGCAGGGCGGAGTTCAGCCGCACGCTCGACAGCGACGCATACCACGTGGCTGCGGCGTGGTCCGGCCGGGCCAGCCTCGCTGCCGCGGGTCCGCACCGATTTGTGCTGACCCCCGGCCAGGACGTCCAGGATCTGGAGCTGGTCTGTGCCTTTGCGCAGCAGCCCATCGCCGGCGATCTGCCCGGCTTTGACCAGGCCCGGGCTGCTGCAGCCGCGCACTGGAACCACTTCTGGCAGACGGGTGGGGCGATCGACCTGTCGGCCAGCCAGGACGGGCGTTGGAGGGAGCTCGAACGGCGGATCGTGCTATCGCAGTACCTGACCGCGATCCAGTGCGCGGGCAGCCTGCCTCCCCAGGAGTCAGGCCTGACGTACAACACGTGGGAAGGCAAGTTCCACCTGGAGATGCACTGGTGGCATGCAGCGCACTTTGCCTTGTGGGGACGGCTGGGTCTTCTGGAAAGGAGCCTGGGCTATTACCAGGCCATACTGCCCCGCGCACAGGGCACTGCCAAGCGGCAGGGCTACGTCGGCGCCCGCTGGCCCAAGATGACCTCTCCGACCGGCGCCGAATCGCCCTCACCCGTGGGACCTTTTCTGATCTGGCAACAACCTCACCCGATCTTCTATGCGGAGCTCGTCTATCGTGAACGCCAGGACCGGGCCACCCTGGAGCGGTTCAGGGACGTGGTCCAGGAGACCGCCGAGTTCATGGCCTCCTACGCCGCGTGGGACCCCAACAGCCGGAGATACGTCCTGGGACCGACGCTTCAGGGCGCTCAAGAGATCTTTCCCAAGGACAGGACCCTGAATCCGACCTTCGAGCTGACCTATTGGCGATGGGGTCTGGAGGCCGCCCAGCAGTGGCGGGTCAGGCTGGGTCTTGGCCGCGATGAGAAGTGGGACCGGGTCTTGAAGGACCTGGCCAGGCCGGCCCTCGAAGGGGACAAGTACCTGTTTGCGGAGACCGCGGTCGCGACCTATTCGCAGAAGAAGTGGGTGGACGACCATCCGTCCGTGACGGGCGCGCTCGGCCTGCTGCCGGGTCCGGGGATCGACCCGCAGGCCATGCGGCGGACCCTTTTCTGGATCTTCGACAACTGGAACTGGCCCGACACCTGGGGCTGGGACTATCCGATGGTGGCGATGTGCGCGGCCCGGTTGGGCGAGCCGGCCAAGGCGGTGGATGCCCTGCTGCTGGACACGCCCAAGAACCGCTACCGCCTCAACGGCCACAACCACCAGCGCCCGGGCCTCACGATCTACCTGCCCGGCAACGGCGGCCTGCTGTACGCGGCCGCGATGATGGCGGCAGGGTGGGACGGCGGGCCGCCGAGGCCTGCACCGGGCTTTCCGGCCGACGGCCAGTGGACCGTACGCTCGGAGGGGTTGCTGCGAGCGCCCTGATGAGCATGGGGCGTTACAGCAAATAGGGCGAAGGGGAGACTGACGACCGGCCTGGGTCCTGGGCCTTGGATCGAACTCGATCCTGATCCGAGGTCTTGAACGGAGCCGCCAGGGTGACCGTTGTCCCCTGACCTGGAGAGGAGTGGATCTCCACTCGACCCATAAGGTACTCCAGACGCTCTTTCACGTTGAAAAGACCCAGACCTCGCTGTGGATCGGCGGACCGATCCAGGACGGCCGGATCGAGACCGACCCCATCGTCTTCCACGACCACCTGGACCTCATCCTTGACCTTGTGGACGCGAACCTTGATGTGGCGGGCCCGGGCGTGCTTGACTACGTTGGTCAGGACCTCGCGTACGGCCTGGAACAGGACGACCGCGACGCTCTCATCCAACCTGGCCCCGGCCAGCTCGGAGGCGAAGTCGCAGTCAATGCCGGCCTGCTTCTCGATTCGCTGGGTCAGCCAAGCCTCGACCGCCTCTGATAATCCGACCTCATAGAGGACTGGGTTACTCAATTCAAAGGCCAACGAGTGGGCGTCCTCCATGGTCTGGTCGATGAGGTCACAGACGCGGTCCACGCCCTGGGCGACCTTGGATTGGCGGATCGTCCGTCGGAGGGATTGGAGCTCCAGCTTGGCCAGCACGAGCTTCTGGCCGATGTCGTCGTGCACACCCACCGCGATGCGGCGGCGCTCTCGTTCCTCGGCTAGGGCCAGTTGTGCCGTCAGGTTCTTGAGTCTGGCCTGGTAGGTCGCTCGCTGGATCTGGGCCTTGCGGCGATCCGTGATATCCCGGATCGAACCGGACATGCGGCAGGGCCGGCCTTCCTGGGTCCGCACCACGGCCCCGCGTGCGGAGAACCATCGGTACTCGCCGGACCGGGTCTTGAGTCGAAACTCGATGTCGAACGGTCCGTCCTTTTCCTGATGGGTTCGCAGGACCGCCAGGACCGTGTCGAGGTCCTCAGTGTGGACGAGACTGTTGAAGCGGGAGTTGCTGGGCTGGATCTCGCCTTCCGAGTACCCCAAGAGCTCGTAGAACCGCCTGGACCACCACTGGCGGTCCCGCCCCATATCGGGCCAGTCCCACAGGCCGTCGTCGGCGCCCTGGACCGCCAGGTGGAACCGCTCCTCGCTCTCTCGCAGGGCCTGTTCTGCCTTCAGGCGGGCGATCGAGCCGCCCATCTGGGCCGCGATGGTCTCAATCGCATCGCGGGCGAACTGAGGCAGCTCATCCGTGGTATGCGAGGCCACATTGAGGCAACCTATCACCCGGCCTTCGTGCTGTATGGGAACGATGGCGCTGCCCAGCAGGCCCTCCCTCTGAACGGTCCCATTGAGCGGCAACCCCAATCTGGAGTACTCGGAATAGACGGGCTTGCCCGCCGTCACGAGCCGCGTATGGGCCGAGTCGGCCTCAAAGTGAGAGACCATGGACACAAACTCCGGGGACAGCCCTTGATGGACCACCAGGTCCAACGCCGCGGAGTCGTCATCGAGAAGATAGACGCCACCGCCGGCCATCTCCGAGAGGTCAAGGGCGGCCTCGATGCATAGGCGCAGCCCTGACGCCAGAGAGGTGATCCTATTGAGGGCCAGGGCCAGGTCTCGCTGGGTATGGATCAGCCTCTCCACCCGCTTCTGTAGCGTGATGTCCTCGACCATCGGCAGGCAGTAGAGCAGACGGCCCCCTGCGTCTCTTATTGCGCGCACAGAGAGGTGCCCCCAGACGATGCGGCCGTCCTTCCGGACGTACCGCTTGTCTGTTGTGTACTGATCGATCTCCCCGAGGCCCAGACGGCGTATCTGTTCGAGATCTGCAGCCAGGTGATCCGGGTGGGTGACGTCTGAGAATCTCAGGGAGGTCAGCTCCTCGGGAGAGTATCCCAGGATGCGACACAGGGCCTCGTTGACCTGCAGGAAACGGTAGTCCGGAGAGACAATGGCGGCCCCGATGGGCGATTGGTCGAAGATCCGCCGGAAGCGCTCTTCGCTCTCCTGTAACGCCGCCTCGCCCCTCCGCCGCTCGGTGAGGTCGCGGAAGATCCCCTGGATGACCCTTCGACCGTTCCACTGCATCACGCCGACGCAGATCTCCACAGGAATCCGATGCCCATCGCGATGAACGACCCAGAGATCCCTGTCCGACACGCTCCCTGGGTGATCCAGACCCCATTGAAACATCTGTCTATGGTGGTCCGCCTCGTCGGGGGGATGCAACTGCGTGAAGTGCATGCCCAGGATCTGTTTGCGGGGGATGCCCAGGAGCTCCTCGGCCTTGGGATTGGCCTCTACGAACACCCCCGTCTCGGCATCGGCCACAAAGATGGCATCCCCGGCCAGATCCAGAAGCCTGCGATACCGCCCATCGCCTTCTCTAGCGGCCAATGCCCGTGGTTTCCCCTTCGCCTTTCTCTTCTTGGTGACACCAGATTTCGTCTTTGATCGCATAGGTGATGCCCCTGCACGTCACGGCTCCCAATGATACCCAGGCACTAGCCCCGATTACAATAGGATGGGCTGAAACCATCCCAGACCTGCGACTGCTGGCCGTACCGCAGACTCCGAACGGACCATGGGCCATTCTACTGTGTCAGGCTCGGCCCTAGCCCCCAGGCGCGGCGCACGGGCTCCAGATCAGGGCCATCGGACACAATCCGGCCCTTGTCCAGCAGGACGAAACGGTCGCACAGACGCGAAGCGAAGTCCAGATCGTGCGTGGCCACAAGCACGGCTGCGTTTAGACGAGAGAGCAACTGGATGAGGACTCGCTTGCCGGGTGGGTCGAGGCCTGCAGACGGCTCGTCGAGAAGGAACAGTGGCGGGTGAGTGACGAGGGCCCCTGCCAGAGCCACGCGCTGCTTCTGGCCGTGGGACAGGTGATGGAGCGGCGACTCAGCGAGATGCGAGATACCGAGCGAGTGGAGGTTCTGCTTGGCCCTGGCGATGGCCTCAGTCCTCTCCATGTCTTTGCGGAGCAGCCCGAAGGCCACGTCGTCGACCACCTTGGGCAGCAGGAGTTGATCCTCAGGGACGTTGAACAGAAAGCCCGTTCTCTCCCTCGCCTGGGCCACCGTACCTCGCGCGAGGGGCGTCCCGCAGATCCGGATCGTACCCTCATGCGCGACCAGGCCAACTGCAGCCATGAGCAGGGTCGTCTTGCCGGAGCCGTTGAGCCCGAGCAGGGCTGCTCGTTCTCCGGCGGCCACTGAGAATGAGATGCCCGAGAGGGCTGGTTCTCCGCCCGTCTCGTACCGTACGGTCACACCTTCGAATGCCATTGTCGCTTCCTTCATCCGATTCCCCCACGGCGGAGTACCACGGCCAACGCGAGGACCCCGACTGTCACTGCGAGGACGGTGGCATCGGCTCCCGTCATGGAGCATCGGCCGTAGGCCCTCGGATCGACCTCGCAGTAGCCCCTGAGTTCCATGGCGGCTGCCACCCTGTCGGCCCGGACAAGGACCCGCGGCAGCCAGACCCTGGGCAGGGACGACAACAGCCGGATCGAGGTTCGCCAGCCGTTCGAGGCCCCGCGCACGGCGATGGCCGCCGCTACGCGCCGGGTCTCGTATGCCAGCTCGGAGGTCTGGTGCAGGATCTGGAGCAGGATCGCGGATACGATGCCTGGCACGGGCAGGGCGAGCATCCCACGGCGGAGGTCACTCGGGCTCAGGCTTGTCGCGGTCGACGTTGAGACGAGCATGCCAGCCATTCCGTGCAGGAAGATGCCCCACGGTGGAAAGATTGCGGACCTCCACGCCCCTGGCTGGCCGCAATTCCCTGACCGGATCAACGGCACGAGCAGAAGGTACGGCAAGAAGACCGCCAGTCCGAACAGGGCAAAGGACCGCACCCTACGCGGTGGCGAGCCACAAGCGATGACCCACGACAGCGTCGTTGCCGTGACGATGGCGACCCCCGGCATCGTCGCTGTGGGTGCCACCATGCAAGCAGAGAACAGGCCGACGCCGGCCATGAGGCGGACCTGTGGGGCGAGCCGGCTGACAAGCCCGTGACCGCTGCCAAGGGTATCGTGCCAGGATGTCTGCATTGTCCCACCTTTCTACTTCGAAGGCTCCCAGATCCCGGATACCAGGTATCGCTCCTGGTCCTCATGACACGCGGTGATGCCATCAAAGAAGGCCACCTTCGCGTCAGCGGTCATCCGTCGCTCCTTCTGGCCCAGGTGCAAATGAGGTCCTTGTCAGGCCCCTACGAAGCATGGCCAGGGGGGGAACGGTCACGATCATCAGGACGATTCCGGGCCAACCTGCCAGAAACGACAGACCTGCCAGAAAGCCAGCCGGAAGTTCGATGACCAGCGAGAATGCGTAGACCAGCCCCACGTAGAGGACCCGACCGAGGAGGAGCACCGGGACTAGGACGAGCCACGCATTGATCCGGGGCCGCCACGTCACGAGGGCTGCAATCAGGGCGGCCATGACTGCCAGCTCGATGGCCATGAAGGCCGCCACGGGTGGGTAGAAAGGCGGCATGCCTGTCACTCCGCCGGAGAGGACCGGCACGAGGAACGCGGTCACTGCCGCGGGCACGGGCCGGACGAAGAACGCCAGGGCCACGAGCGGCAGGTACATGGGCATGAAGACGTGCCCCAGGCGTACCAGATGGAAGAGGGGCGGCATGAGCAGGGCCGCTGCCCCGAACACGCCGCAGTAGGCCAGATCGTGGGGGGAAAGGTGACTTCTCATCAGAACGATCCTATCTGGGTCCCGTTGGCCAGGCGAATACGAACGATCACGCCTTTCTTGGTCCCGGGGTCAAACCAGGTGGCCCTGGGCACGGGGTAATTCGACTGCTTGAGACGGAGTTCCTCTTTGTCGTCAAAGCCGGGACCTATGCTGAACAGGACCCAACTGACGGGACACTGGCTGGGACTGGCGTACCACTGGCCATCGTTGGCATCGCCGTAGGGAAAGCCGTCCGGCACCCACAGGCTTGCCCCTTCCTTCATGATCGTCGTTCTGTTGTAGATCAGGGTCCCCACGGACCGGTACTTGTAGGTGTAGCCCCGGTTGAACCGGTCCTCGATCCCTACGGCCAGGAACGTGCCTGGGTCCGGAGCAGGAAGGTACCTGCCTGGCACCAGCTCCAGGGGCAACTGGTAGAAGTGCCCGCCCAACATGCAGTCCACGCGCGTGGGGGGATACAGGCCGTTGTTGTCCATGGAATAGGCCTCCAGGGCCAGGCCGATGTCCCGCAGCTCTGCGCTCACGGTCAGGACCTTGGCCTGCAGCCGGGCCTTGCCCATGACGGGCAACAGGATGGCCATCAACAGGGTGACCACTGCGATCACCACCAGGATCTCAATCAGGGTGAAGGCCAGTCGCCCTGCGTGATGGGCACATCCATCCATTGCGGATCTCCTGGCTGGCCCCGAGCCAACCGTGCATGTCATTGAGTTCTACTGGGCTGTGTCTTGAGCCCGGTCTGCCAGCCGGTATTCAAGGCTGGCCAGGACCCGGCCGTTGCCGTCATAATCCGGCACCCATAGCCTGTAGCCGGCCTTGAGGTCCGTGCTCTCCTGGTCCATGATCCCGATCACGTCAAAGGGCTCGGTCAGGTTGTAGGAGCCGGCGTAGATCCCGCTGCCTCGTCCCATTCTGACCGGGAAGGTGCGGATACCGTCCGTGACCAGCAGTTGGGCGTTGGGCCCCCAGGCGTTGGGGTCCACGAAATGGACGGCAGGGATCTTGACCAGTCGGCCCTGGTAGTACTCGCAGCCTGACGCGTGCTGGGCATCGAAGAGGAAGCGGTCCACTGCGTCCTTGAGCTGATCCAGGCGCACCATTTCAGGGCTGGGCAGGCCCAGGCCCCTGGCCAGCAGCTCGATGGTGAAGTCATGGTCCGGGTTGTTGCTGTGCTGTTCGTTGATGTTGTTCTTCCCTGCATAGGACAGGAAGTAGCCCGTGACGCGGACCCTGTCGCCCGGGGCAAACTGGGCGGCGTTGAGCCGAGTCAGCTCCGCGACAAACTGCTGATTCGTGTACCCGCCGTCGGGCTGTATCCAGGGCAGGTTGTTGTACAACTGGGCCATGAAGACGGCAGTCCCTGCGTGATCTCCGGCCTCACCCTGGACGTAGATCTGCCATTGGCCTCCCAGGTTGAAGGGCGTGGTGATCGTGTCGTTGACGGTCGGGTCGAGCAAGTCACCTGAGTTGTTCAGGACGGTCCCCTCCAGGACTACCCTATCGCTCTGGGAATGGACCTGCTCCCCCTTGGCATTCACGGCCTGGAACTGGGCATGCGATACAGGGACAGCCTCTGCTGCCCAGAGCCCGCTTGCCAGAAGCCCACCGATCGCCACTGACCAAACCAGCCTCTTCATGATGCAATCCTCCGTGGATGGTTCCAAGACATAGTTGAACGCATGCGCATACAAATGCACATTTCGTGCTACCATGTCAACCACCTTCTTCGAGGATTCGGGGGCCGCGCTGCGGTTCAAGACCGATTCTAGCCTGCATTTCTCACAAGGCTTTGGACGTACACGGCGGAAGTGAGTCTGTAGGCTAGACCCTATCGCCCGGCGCGGTCGGCACTGCCGAGGGGCACTCCTGCGTTGCTTCCTGGCAGGGGGTTTGAGGTAATCTGATTGTGAAGCATGCCCCCTGACCGGGAGGACTCTCCACAACCAACTGACCTTTGTGCTTGTTGACGATGAGGTCGTGTGAGATGCTGAGTCCCAGACCGGTCCCCTTGCCCACCGGCTTGGTCGTGAAGAACGGATCAAAGACCTTGTTGATGATCTCTGGTGGGATGCCGGGCCCATCGTCGGTGATCTGACAGACCACCTGATCCCCCTCCAAGGCAGTCCGGATGGTGATGGTGCCTTTCTCCCGGCGGCCCTGCGATCGGAGGGCCTGGACCGCATTGACCAGGATATTGAGTATGACTTGGTTGATCTGGCCCGCCCGACACCGGATCTGCGGGATGTCGCCCAGGTCAAGCACGACCTCGGCATCGTGCTTGATTTCGTTTCGGGCCACGATCAGGGTTGCCCTAATGCTGTCGTTGAGGTTGTGGTGGTCCAGTTCCCTCACCTGATCGACCCGCGAGAAGTCTCTCAGGTTCTGGACGATCTCCGTAACCCTCTGGAGGCCCTCTCTGGATTCACCGAACAGGCTCCCGATGTCGTCCAAGAGGAAGTCGATCTTGAGGTCCTTGCGGATATGCTTGATGTGGTTGAGGATCTCCAATCGCCTTTCTCGCAGGCCGTCCTCAACCGCTTCCGCCAACGTCTCGTACTGGTGCAACAGGTCCAGCAACTTGGCCATGTAGTTCTGGAGAGTCTCGAAGTTGCTGGCCACAAAGCCCACCGGGGTGTTCATCTCGTGGGCCACCCCGGCAGCGAGTTGGCCGAGGGAGGCCAGCTTCTCGCTCTGGATGATCTGGCTCTGCATCTCCATCAGGTCCCTGTTGGCGTCTTCGAGTTGTGCGTTGGTGTCCCGAATGGCCTGTTCGGCCCGCTTGTGGTCGCTGATGTCCATGAACGTCAGGACTGTTCCCGTCAGGTCGGCCTGATGGGCCACTCGGTAGGGCGTGGCCCGGACCATCGCGTGGGTAGAACGCCCCCCTGGGTGCTCGAAGCTGGTCTCGTACTGAAATGCCTCCGGCCGCGCCATGAGCCGTGGAATCGGGCAGTCGGCGTGCAGGCAACGGGGCTGAGGCATGACTTCATAGCACCGCCTCCCCTGCACCGCGTCGTGTGCGAGGCCCAACCACGCACACAGGGCGTCGTTGGCCACCACGATCCGATAGTCCCAGCCGACCACGCAAAGTGGCGCGACGGCACTGAGGATCTGGTTCAACTGGTCGTGCGCCGTGTTCAGTTCATGTTCTCTGGCCGACAGGACCCGTTCAGCCCGCGTCCGCACCTCGATCTCCCGCTGGAGTTCGCCTACCATCCGGGTGGCCTCTCCGAGGTCTTCGGAGATCTTCTCGAATGAGCCGAGTACCGATCTTACCTCGCCTCCCGCGCCAGGTCTTTCCCCGCCGCACGTGCGGGCCACAGCCTGGTGCAGGCGGTCGATCGGTCGAATCAGGGCCGACAGCACGGCATAGGTCATCAGCGCAATGGCTACGCCGGCTATGCTGGTCACTGCCACCAGGAGGTAGCCCAGCCGGATCACGGGTGCGAAGATACATCGGGTCGGGTACTCGATCACCAGGGTCCACCCCATGGCCGCACCACGATCCGGGGCCTGGGACCGGGCAAATGCCACCAGGCGTGAGGTGTCCTGGGTGGCTGCCGTACACACCACGTACCCATTCTGCTGCCCTGTTCGCCTAAGGGTCGAAGTCAGGGCCTCAAGCCCGGACCACACCGACGACGGATCGACGGCTTTTCCCGCTTCGTCCACCAGGGCGATGCGGCCGCCGGCAGAGGCTACCTTGTTCTGCTCAAGGCGGACCTGGGCCACGATGTCACGGATGTCCAGAACACACTTCATGACGCCGAGCAGGGCTCCGCCGGGATCGTCGATCCGCTTGCCGATCTCCACCGCATGCACGCCGGCGCTGGCCTCGTACACGACCGGTCCCAGGTAGAGGCCAACCCGGGCTGCCTCCTGCCACCACGACTCGTCGGCCTGATAGTAGTCCGAGGTCCGCTCGCTCTGGGCCACGTTGGCCCCGTAACGGTTGGTCACAAAGGTCTCGGCAAAAACCTTGTAGCCATACGTGGACTGGTAGAACTGTTCTCCCGTCGCGATCCGGAGTTCTTCGGAGAGAGGCGCATCGATTAGGCTCCGCATCAAGGGGGAAGTCTGCTGCGGTCCTGCCGCCGTGCACTGGCCATCCTGGTCGTGGATGTACGCGTCCATCCCTACCATCGCCTCGAACTGCCGGTTCGACTGGGTCAGTGCATCCTGAATCGAGGTCCGCTGGGCAAGGGCCAGCACTGCGTCCAGGCGGCTGTGGAACCGCTGGTCGGTCTGACTCAGGATCGTATTCGCCCAGTCTGCGCACCGTTGGCCGATGCCCTGGCGCACGGTCCGCTCCATGGCGATGGACAGCCAGAAGCCCCCGAACCAGATCAGGACCGCCAAGACCAGGCAACCGAACTGAGCTCTCCTTCGAAGCGTCATACGCAGAAGCTCTGCCTCAACAACCCATTCCACCAGGCCTGGCCAGAGACGGAGTCACAGTCCGGAGGGCAGGCCACAGGTTCCGGGAGTCAGACGCCCCCCGGCCACTACCTTCTCTCGGCATGACGTGCAGCGGGGATCAATAGGGATTACCCTACGTCCCAGCAGGGATTCGGTGTAGGGTAGTACCGATTCAGGCTGAGGTGGCGGCTCTGGGGGGCGGTGCTCGCACTGGGTCCTGTGCCCGGGAATGCCTCGCGATCGCTAGCCCGGATTTCTCACGAGGCTTTGGACGTTGGAGGCAGAAGTGAGGCTATGAACTTGAGTTGGGCCGGCTGGAAGGCTGATGCATCTATGACAGACTGTTCTGAGCGCGGCGGGTTGGCCGGATGCAAGGCCGCAGGTCCCGGTTGCCCAGAGGCGTACCCAATACGGTACGCTGAGGACAAACGGGGCCGAGAACGCAGCAGCCGGACAACCGGACCGCTCAGAACCAAAGACTTGTGAGAAATGCGGGCTAGAACTGCACGGACGTGAGGCCTTCGCTGATCGCCCACTTGGTTAGCTCCGCGACGCTGTCCAGGTGGAGTTTGTTCTTGATTCGATGCCGGATTGCCTCCACGGCCTTGAGGCTGAGGCCAAGGCGTTGGGCGACTTGCTTGCTGGATTGCCCCTCGGCAACCAACTGTAGAACCTGGCGTTCTCTAGCCGTGAGTCCGCTCCTGGTCTGGACGGATTCCGGAGACGTCGCTGCCACGAGGTTCTTGACGACCACACTGGCTGCTCGTGGACTGAGAAACCGCTCATTCCGTTTCACTGCCTCAATAGCCGCGTCTATCTCCTCCAACAGGCACGACTTCACGATATAGCCCACGCAACCCGCCTTCATGGCCTCGCTGACGATGGTGTCGTCCACGTGCATGGACAGGATGATCACCTTCACTTGGGGTCTCGCAGCCAGGATCTGCCGCGCGGCATCAATTCCGTTGAGGTGAGGCATGCCCACGTCCAGAATCGCCAGATCAGGGGAAAGCTCCAGGGCCAGCCGGACTGCCTTCTCGCCGTCATCCGCCTCTCCCACGATCTCCATGCCATCTTGCCTTGCCAAGAGAGACGCCAGTCCCTGCCGGACGATTGCGTGGTCATCTGCGATCAGGACCTTCACAACGCACTCCTTCCCGGGTCCTTCGCCTCGTGCTTCAGGGGCGCTACCAGGACCACTCTGCAGCCCTTGCCTGGACACGACTGGAGGGTCAGTGCGCCGCCCAGGCCTTCCATGGCTTCGTGAATACTGAGAATGCCAAACCCCCCTTGGGAGGCAATGCCCAGTTCTCGCACCTGACCAGGATCGAAGCCCCGGCCGTCATCCTGCAAGGTGACGATCAGGGACCCCTCATCGCGCCTGATGGAGACATCGACCCTGTGGGCCTGTGCGTGCTTGACCACGTTGGCCAGGGTCTCTCTCACGGCTCGGAAGAGGACCGCCTTTACGTCCTGATGCAGAGGTTTCGGTTGCCCGTCGTCGTCCAACATGGTCACCAACCCATGCTTGGTCTGGATCTCCTCTTTGAGCCATTTGGCCACGGCCTTCTCGAAACCGAGTACATTCAAGGTTGGATAGCTCAGACTGGAGGTCAGGACCTGGGCCTGCTCAAGCGAGCCTTCGAGATGCTCGTATATGTCCATCAGGACTTCCTTGATTCGGGGGTCCTCCGTCGATTGGCCCAGAAGGCCGACCTTGACCTTCAACATGGCCAGCGTCTGACTGAGAGTATCGTGTATATGCGTGGCAATCGTCCGCTTGAGATGCTCCTCGGTCAAGGTCAGTCGCGAGGCCAGGGACTTGAGTTGCCTCTGGTAGCCGGCGATCCTCTGCTCCGTCTGCTTGCGTTCGGTGATGTCCGTCGCGGTGAACAAGACCCCCCGACTGAGATCCTCGGGATCGAGGCGCATGACCTGAGGAGGACGTCGATCATCTCTCCGCTTTTGCGCCTGAACCGTGTTTCAACGACACCCAGTCCGCTTTCGCGGATCTGCCCGTACTTCTCGCGGCCCACAAAGACAAAGTCCTCCTCGCAGCAATAGAGAATCCGTGCGGATTGTCCGAGCAACTCATCGAGGGCAAAGCCCGTCATTGTGCAGAACCGTTCGTTCACATCCACCAACACCCTGTCGATCAGCATGCCCATGCCCAGGGGCGAGGCCCGGTAGATGCCAGCTCTGCGAGATTCCTCGATGTGAAGTGTTGCCTCGGCCCTCCTTCGTTCGGTGATATCGCTGACCGCAGTCATGAAGTACAGCGGCTTGCCGTCTTTACTGCGCCGGAGCGAGGTGCATACGTCTGCCCACACGGTGGAGCCATCCTTGTGCACATATCTTTTGATGAACCTCGCGGACGCCTTGTCGCCTGACAAGATCGCGTCAACCTCCCTCTGGGTCAATTCGAGGTCCTCGGGGTGGGTAATCTCCTGCCAGGTTCGGCTCTGCAGCTCCTCCTGAGAATAGCCCAGCATCTCGCAAAAAGCCCTGTTGACAGCCACCTTGCCGAGGGAGCGGTGATAGATTCTCCGATGACAGAGTAGTCAAAGACGTGCTTGAAGCGGTCCTCGCTCTCCCGCAGTTCGTCTTCCTTGCGCTTGCGATCCGTGATGTCCCGGACGAGAACGACAACGCCTGTGACCGCACTGTCGCTGCTTCTCACCGGGCTGTGCGTGACCTCGAAGTAGCGGCGAGCGGCTCCTTCGCCCGAGTGGGCCTCTTCCACAGTACGCTCGCCTTTGAGGGCACGGTCCAGATGTGCCTTGGCCTTTGTCCGATCCTCGGCGACGGCCTGGTATTCCAGCAGGCTCTGGCCGATTCGGATGTCGGCCCCATAGAGGGTCTTCATGACCGCTGCGTGGCTTCTGTTGAAGCTCGTGTAGCGGTATCGCGTGTCCACGGAGAAGAGGGGCTCGTCGAGGCCATCGAGGACGCTGCGCAGATGGGGCTCTTGACGATCCGGCTCGGCTCCGACCGTGCCTGTACCAGCAACCGGGACGTCGGGGAGATGGGGGAGCGGACACACCAGTGCCTGGAGGGGGCCGGGGCCCCGATCCTTTGTTCTCCGCCTCAACCGCGCAACATCCGTTCTGTTCATGGGGCGTCTCCACGTCCGTCTGAGTCCCCTGTGGATTGGATTATATGCTGTGGCCCTCCAATCACAACCCCGAATCCCCTGCAGCGGGGCACGCTCTGGAACGCACTGCTTCGAAGCGGTAGAATGTGCCCATTGAACCCTAAGCCAGATCGAAAGGAGCCAGACGGACATGAACCGTGTGTCGCAGTGCTGTGTTGTTGCAGTCTTGCTGTGGGGATCAGCCTGGTTGGTATCCGCGGTCCATGCCGCAGATCAGCAGGGGCCAAGCCAGTTTTCTGGCGCCAGTCCTCTGGAGTGGTCCGTCCGGATGGCAGACTCCGAGATCGCCAGGCGGGGCGAGAGCCTGGTCTGGAAGGAGGGCGGAAGGGCCAAGTGGGACTACACCGTCGGCCTCTTCACGCTGTCCTTGCTCAGGCTCAACGAGCGGGCTCCATCTGCAGCGTACGTGGACTTTCCGAAGGCCGTGATCGGCTCCTTCATCGCCGGCGATGGCCAGATCCGCGGCTACAAGCTGGAGGACTACAACCTCGACAACCTCGCTCCAGGCAGGACTGTCCTGGCCCTGTACAGGCTGACCCAGGAAGAGAGATACCAGAAGGCCGCAGCCCTGCTGCGAAGCCAGCTCAACAACCATCCCAGGACCAGCGATGGGCGGTTTCTGGCACAAGCAGCGGTATCCCCACCAGATGTGGCTGGACGGCCTCTACATGGGCTCCCCGTTCTACGCCGAGTATGGAAGGCTATTCCACGAGCCCGCTGCGTTTGACGAGGTGGCCAAGCAGATCCGCCTGGTTGCGGCCCATACCTATGATCCGGCCACGGGCCTCTTCTATCACGGCTGGGACGAGAGCAAGGAGCAGTCCTGGGCCAACAAGACCACAGGGACATCGCCGAATTTCTGGGGCCGCGCGATCGGATGGTACGCCATGGCCCTGGTGGACACCCTGGACCTCCTGCCCGCCGATCATCCGGGCAGACCTGAGGTCGCGGGCATCCTGCAGAGGCTCTGCACGGGGGTGGTCAAACATCAGGATCCCAGCACAGGCCTGTGGTATCAGGTCGTGGACCAGGGCTCTCGCCAGGGCAACTACCTGGAGGCCACTGCGTCGGCCATGTTCGTGTACAGCATGGGCAAGGGCGTCAATCGCGGCGTTCTCTCCCGTGACATCGTGCCTGCAGTCGTCAAAGGGTACACAGGGATCATCCACAGGCTCATCAAGACGGATCCCGGAGGCAGGATCAGCCTGACCCAGTGCTGCTCGGTGGCAGGCCTTGGCTATGGCCGCGACGGGTCGTACGAGTACTACCTCAAGGAGGCGGTTGTCGAGAACGACCTCAAGGGCATCGGGCCGTTCATCCTGGCAGGGATCGAGATGCAGGACCTGCTCGGTCTGACCCAGACCGCCAGCCCGTCCGCAGGTTGGTCTGCACCCGCGGCGACCGCGCCTGCCAAGACAGCGGCTGCGCCGGAGTGGGCCCAGGTCCCGGAGATCCTGGGCCGGATCAAGGCGCCGACCTTCAACCGCCGCGACTTTCCCATCACCGCGTACGGCGCGGCCACAGACGGCCTGGCAGACTCGAGCGAGGCGATCCACAAGGCGATCGAGGCCTGCACAGCCGCAGGAGGCGGCAGGGTGGTCGTGCCTGCGGGCGTGTTCATCACGGGCCCCATCCACCTCAAGAGCCGCGTCGAGCTACACCTGGATGGTGGCGCCACGCTACGATTCAGGACCGATCCGGCTACCTATCTGCCTGCGGTCCTGACCCGGTTCGAGGGCATGGAGTGCTACAATTACTCGCCCTTGATCTATGCCTTGGACCAGGAGGACCTCGCCGTCACAGGCGACGGCGTCTTGGATGGCCAGGCGGACAATCAGCACTGGTGGCCCTGGAAGGGCAGGAAGGAGTTCGGCTGGACACAGGGCTCAGCCCACCAGCAGCCGGCCCGCGACCGGCTGATCGGCATGGTCGATCAGAACACGCCCGTGCAGCAGCGGCGGTTCGGCGAAGGCGACTGCCTGCGGTCCAGCTTCATCCAGCCCTACCGCTGTCGCAACGTCCTGATCGAAGGGGTCCGGATCGTGCGGTCGCCCATGTGGGAGATCAACCCCGTGCTCTGCACCAACGTGACGGTCAGGGGCGTGGGCATTGCGTCTCATGGCCCCAACAACGATGGATGCGACCCCGAGTGCTGCAGAGACGTGCTGATCGAGGACTGCGTGTTCGACACGGGCGACGACTGCATCGCGATCAAGAGCGGCAGGGACAACGACGGCCGCAGGGTGGGGGTCCCTTCCGAGAACGTGATCATCCGGGGCTGCACCATGAAGGACGGCCACGGCGGGGTGGTCATGGGCAGCGAGATCTCGGGCGGGTGTCGCAACGTCTTTGTCGAGAACTGCCGCATGGACAGTCCCAACCTGGACCGCGCCCTGAGGTTCAAGTCCAATGCCCGGCGCGGAGGGACGATCGAGAACGTCTTCATGAGGAACGTACAGATCGGCCAGGTGGCAGAGGCGGTGCTGACCATCGATCTGCTCTACGAGACAGGGGTCAAGGGCCCGTACCGGCCGTCCGTGCGGCGGGTCGTGCTCGAAGGCGTGACCAGCGCGTCGAGCCCCAGGGTCCTGTGGGTGGCAGGCTTTCCCGGCGCCACGATCGACGACATCGAGATTGTGGACAGTACCTTCCGCGGCGTCAATGCAGGAGAGATGATCGCTGGCGCAGGTTCCATCCGGTTCAGGAACGTCACTGTCGAGCCTGCAGAGAAGGGCCGCAGCCGCAATTCGCCGGCGGTCGTGCAGTGAAGGCGCGTGGGGGACATGCGTATCTGATGGAGGCAGAACATGAGTCGGAACAGGCAGGCCTTCACGCTCATCGAGCTACTCGTGGTCATCGCCATCATCGCCGTGCTTCTTGGCATCCTCCTGCCAGTCCCTCAATCGCGTCCGCGAGCAGGGCAAGCGGATGAGCTGCATGGCCAGCCTCAAGCAGCTCGCGTTGGCCTGGGGCCTCTATAGCGATGACCACCAGGAGCGTCTGGTCTTTGGGTGTACCTCTACGGCCGCAGAGGGCAACGCGTGGCCGGGCAGGCCGTTCAAGTGCTGGGTCTATTACGTCACCAGCACGGACACCAAGGCCAGGCTGCAGGGGATCCGGGACGGCGGGCTGTACAGATACGTGGGTGACGTGAAGCTCTACAAGTGCCCTACGGGTGTACGAGGCGAGGTCGTCACCTACGCGCTGCCCGATGCCATCAATGGACACGATCTTTCAACCGCAGGCGAGGTGGCAGCCACCTCTCTGTCGCCACAGAGGGTGACCAAGAGGGCCCAGATCAAGAGGGCGGCAGACCGTGCCTTATTCCTGGATGAGGGCAGGCTGAGCTCCTCCAGTTGGACGGTCTGGTACAGCCAGGCCCGCTGGTGGGATCAGCCCACGAGCAGGCACGGCAATGGAACCAATGCCGTGTTTGCCGACAATCACGCAGGCTACTGGAAATGGAGCGACTACCGCACGGTCCAGGTCACGCGCGCGGACTTCGACCAATGGCAGGCCAGCGGCCGCCAGGGCGCAGACTCGACGCAGCCGGGCAACAAAGACCTGGAGATGGTCCAGATGGCCTGCTGGGGCAGGCTCGGCTATACGCCCATTCAATAGCCCTGACCTCATAAAACTTGGCTACCGCCCCAATTCACATCGTCCTGTTTCAAATTGAGATAGGACAATGCTGCCGCGACAAAAGTCACCAAACAGGAGATTTGGGTATTCAAGGCAAGACGCAATTGTAGTATCATCATTCTTATGTTTGCACAAATACCCTAATGGCCGCTATTGGGAGCTTCTGCCATGACGAGACTGTCAAAGCATCTGGCCACGTGTTCACTGGGTCTTCTTGCGATCTTGGCTGCTGGCGCCACACTCAGGGCTGACTTCAAGCTGGTCGAGAACTGGGACGCGATGCCGACGGGATCGCCGGATGGCCTGGCCTGCACGGGCATCATGGGAGGGACCTGGGACGCAGAGACTGCCAGTACTGGAAACGTGGTTGTGGAGGACAACGGCGGCAGCAGGGTGTGCCGGGTGGCCAATCTGAGTGCAGGCGGGGGACGGGCCTTTGGCTTCAATAACGTCAATGTGCCCATCGCGGCAGGCGGGGCGGGAAAGGTCTTCTTCAGGTTCATGGTCCGCTCCGACAGCCTGGTTCCCAGGGCCTACATAGGGCTGATCTCCGACACGACCGGCGACCCGATCAACGGCACGAACACCAACCACCCGGCAGGCTTCTGCGCGGGCTTCGGCGTGATCAGTGACAATGCCGGCGGGTACAACCTCGTGAAGACCGACGGCACGACTGTGCTGAAGACGGGCTTTGCCAGGGGCAAGTGGTACAACGCCTGGCTGATCGTGGATCATTCGGCTGAGACCTTTGACCTGTATGAGAGCGATGCAGCCGGGCCTGCTGGCGCACCGACGCTGCCTGCCGCGGAGAACCTGGTGGCAGCAGCCATTCCGTTCGGGGCCGCGAACCCGGATCCGATCAACGGCATGATCATCGCGAGCCCCACTGGGACACCCCAGGCCTCCCGGCTCTACATCGACGAGATCTACTGGGATGGTGAGCAGGGTCTACAGCCCACGGGCAAGGCCAAGAATCCAAGCCCGGCACCCGGTACCTCGGACGTGGTCAGGGACACGAACCTGACCTGGACGGCCGGGCCGTTTGCCGCCTCACACGACCTCTACTTCGGAACCAGCGAGGCGGACGTCGATGCAGCCACCAGGGCCGTAGCTCTGGGCGTTCTGGTCAGCCAGGGTCAGACGGCCACGGCCTTCGACCCGGCAGACCTGCTGAACTTCAGCCAGACCTACTACTGGCGGATCGATGAGGTCAACGCGGCTGACTCCACGATCCTCAAGGGTTCTGTGTGGAACTTCACCTGCGAGCCCTACAGCTATCCCCTCAAGGCCACGGTCAAGGCCACGGCCTCCAGCGCGATGGCTGGCTTCGGCCCCGAGAAGACGGTCGACGGCTCCGGACTGAACGCCAGCGACCAACACTCCAATCTGACGGCGGACATGTGGCTGAGCGTCAAGGGCGCGGCTCAGCCGACCTGGATCCAGTATGAGTTCGACAGCGTTTACGTCTTGGACAAGATGTGGGTGTGGAACTCCAACCAGGCCGTCGAGCTGGCGGTCGGGTTTGGGGCCAAGGACGTGACTATCGAGACCTCGCTGGACGGCACGACCTGGACCGCGGTATCCAATGTCCCGGAGTTCGACCAGGGAACCGGCACCGCGGACTACGTCCATAACACGACCGTGTCCCTCAACGGCGCAAGGGCACGCTTTGTCAAGCTGACCATCCAGGCCACTTGGGGCGGCCAGTCTGCCAGCCTGAGCGAAGTGCGGTTCTTCTACGTGCCTGCCAAGGCCTACTCGCCGACCCCTGCCTCTGCAGCCGCGGGCGTGGCCCTGAATGCCACGCTGAACTGGCGGCCCGGCCGGTTTTCGGGCAGGCATGAGGTCTATCTGGCTGCGGATGCCGACAGCCTGGCCAAGGCAGGCTCTCCGGTCAAGACCACCCCCTCACACAGCCTCGATCTTGCTGGACTGGGCCTTGAGTACGGCAGGACCTACGCCTGGAAGGTGAACGAGGTCAATGACGCCGCGACCCCGAAGATCTGGGAGGGCGACCTGTGGACCTTCACGACGACGCCCCATGCGGTGGTCGATGACTTTGAGGCCTATGATGACACCTGCAACCGGATCTTCTTCTCCTGGGTTGATGGGTTCGGCTATTCCGCATCTCCCGACTGCAGCGTGGCCGCCTCCGGAGGCAACGGCACAGGCTCGACCGTGGGCAACATCAACCCGCCTTTTGCAGAGCAGTCCATCGTCAACTCGGGCAGGCAGTCCATGCCCATGAACTACGACAACTCCAAGGGCCCGTTCTATTCCGAGACCCAGCGCGAGTGGTCGAGCCCCCAGGTCTGGGCGGCCGGCGGCGCCAACACGCTGAGCCTGTACTTCCGAGGTGTAGCGGCCGCGTTTCTGGAGACCGCTCCAGGCACCATCGTGATGAGCGGCATGGGCACGGACATCTACAATGCCGCGGATCAGGGCAGGTTCGCCTACAAGTCCCTTTCTGGCGATGGCTCCATCGTGGCCCGCGTCCAGGACCTGGGCAATGCCAACGTCTGGTCCAAGGCGGGCGTGATGATCCGCGAGTCTCTGACCGAGGGATCCGCCTGGGCCTACATCGTGTACGGTGGGACCAATGGTGTTCATTTCCAGGCCAGGCTGACTGCGAATGCTGCAGCGACCACAGACTCCACGTTGACGCTGCCTCCGGATCAGACTGGCGCGAGGGCGCCCGTTTGGGTCAAGGTGGAGCGCAAGGGCAATCAGTTCAACGGCTACTATTCGACCGATGCGGCAAACCCCGTGTGGAAGCCCATGCTGTTCAATCCCCAGACGATCCCCATGGCCAACAACGTCTACATCGGTCTGGCGGTCACCAGCCATGCGGCCGGCGTGCCCTGTGGGGCCCGGTTCACGTCTGTGGCGACCGCGGGCGGCGTCAGCGGCGGATGGCAGACCCAGGATTGGGGCGTGGCGCAGCCCACGGGCGGCAACAGCCCTGAGACGTTCTACGTGGCAGTGCAGGACAGCTCCGGCAAGATGAAGGTGGTCAGCAATCCCGACACTGCCGCCATCGCCACGGGTGTGTGGACGCAGTGGGACATCCCGTTAACTGAGATCAGCTCGGCCGGCGTGAACCTGAGCAGCGTCAAGAAGGTGATCATCGGCGTGGGTGACCGCAACTCGCCCAAGTCCAGCAGCGCAGGCAGGGTCTATATCGACGACGTCAGGCTGACGAGAACAGAGAAGTAAGAAGGAAAGAAGGTGAGAAGGCAGGAAGGCAAGAAGTAAGAAGCAGCAATTGAGGGTATGAGGTTCTAGGTGACCGCGGAACGGTCACCGCCGATCCTCTTATCTTCTTACCCTCTCACCGTCCCACCTTCTGGCTTCTGAGTCCTGGCCTTCCTCCTCCACCATGTGGCCAGGATCGAGCCTGAGACGTTTTGCCAGGGGCCGAAGATGGCGGGCGCCAAGGCTGCCTGGGTGTTATTGAGGGTGTTCATGGCCAGGGACGAGGCCAGGCCTCCGTTCTGCATGCCGACCTCAAAGGCCACTGTACGGCACCAGCTCTCCTGCAGCCGCGCGAGCCTGGCCATCCAGTAGCCCAGCAGGTAGCCCACGCCGTTGTGGATGACCGTCACGCCGATCAGGAGCAGGCCCACCTCCCTGAGGTCCTTGGCAGAGCGGGCCGTGATGACCGCGATGATGCAGCAAATCGCCACCATGGACACGGTCGGCAGGACGCGGTCCATCCAGTTCTCAGGGCCCTTGAGCCACACGGCGATCACGAGTTTGGCAAGGGTCACCAGGCCCACCAGCAGCAGGCCCACGACCAGGCCCTCCTTGCGAAGGTCTGCGCCGTGGAAGGTCGCCATCACGTCAGGGACAAACAGGATCATGGCTGCGCCTGCCAGGACAGCGGATGCGCCGATCGCCGCGAGCACAGGGCCCTGGCCAAGGCGTTGGCCCCGGCCATACAGGATGCGGTGCGCAATCAGGCCCGCCACGATCGGAACGATGATCACGTTGATGATGTCGATCATCATGCGAACAAGGTTGACCTCGATGAACTGGCCCGCCAACTGCTTCATGAGCACAGGCGTGAGCAGGGGGGCGGCCAGCGTCGTGCAGGACGTGATCGTCACGGACAGGGCCACGTCGCCGCCTGCCAGGTAGGTCATGACGTTGGAGGCCACTCCGCTGGGACAGGAGCCGATCAGGACGATTCCTGCGGCAATGCCGGCCTCGAATCCAAAGCCCTTGGCCAGGACAAAGCCCATCAGCGGCATCACGAGGAACTGGGCGACGAAGCCTATGCAGATGGGCCACGGCATCTTGAAGATGCGGGTGAAGTCCGCCAGGCTCAGGGTGGTGCCCATGCCAAAGGTGATGATCTGCAGCAGGGGGGTGATCAGCCCCTTCAAGTCGAACGAGTGGCCTGCTGCAGTCCAGACCAGGAATAGATGGGGGTAGATCATGGAGGCAGAGACGAACGCAAAGACCCAGACCGTGAAGGCGTAGTACCTGAGGACCGGATGGCCCATGAAAGACAGGGCCAGCGAGGCAAAGGCCGTGATCACCGCAGGGCCGAACACCGTGCGATTGCCTGTGGCCCATGCCGGCACCATCACCACCAGGCAGACGACAAACACCAGCCCGAAGTGCCTGAGAAAGGATCGTTCAGATGCCACAAGTCCTCCCTGCAGAGAGTCTCTTAGCTCCACAACCGATCGTTGGAGCGAGTCTCGTTCCATTCATCCGTGGGGCCGAAGAGCTCCTGCCCCCGCTCGAGATGCTCCTTGACCACGTCCAGATTGAGCTCAACGCCCAGGCCGGGTCCCTGGGGGACCCTGGCGAATCCCTTGTCATTGACCGGCTTGTCGATGCCTGTCACCAGGTCCTCCCACCAGGCTACGTCCACGGAGTGGTGCTCCAGGGCGATGACGTTCTCCGTGGCTGCTGCGCAGTGGACGTTCGCAAGGAAGGAGATGGGTGAGCCCGCGAAGTGCATGGCCATGGCGATGCCCTGCTGTTGTGCATAGTCGCCGATCCTCTTGGTCTCCAGGATGCCGCCCGCAGTGGCCAGGTCCGGATGCACCATGTCCACTGCGTGCTGATCGATCAGGGGCCTGAAGCCATCGAGCAGGTAGATGTCCTCGCCGGTCAGGAGGGGGATGTCGATGGCGGCCTTGATCTCCTTGAGCATCTCCGTGTACTGCCAGGGCACCATGTCCTCCAGCCAGGCGAGCTGGTACGGCTTGAGGGCCCTGGCCAGGGTGATGCAACTGTTGACGCCGATGTGGCCGAAGTGGTCGGACGCAATGGGGACCTCCCATCCCACGAGCTCGCGGGCCTTGGCGAACCGCTCGGCCATCAGGGCCGCGCCCTTGTCGGAGAGCTGGATGGCCGTGAAGGGGTGCTCGCCTTGCCAGGGGGTCTCCCGCGTGGGGTAGCTCAATGCGCCGGGTACATTGCGGATCGCGTTGATGCCGCAGTCCATCTTCAGGAGCGTGAAGCCCTGCTCGACCCTCTTCTTGAGGCCTTCAGGTCCTCCATCCGGCGTATCCGCGTACAGACGCACCTTGTCCCTGTATCGGCCACCCAGCATCTGGTAGACCGGAACTCCGTAGGCCTTGCCTGCCAGGTCCCACAAGGCCATCTCCACGCCCGACACGCCGCCGCCCTGTCGGGCGTGTCCGCCAAACTGCCTGATCCGCTTGAAGATCATCTCCACGTTGCAGGGGTTCTGGCCCAGGATCCGGCTCTTGAGCATGAGGGCGTAGCGCTCGCTGGCGCCGTCACGGACCTCCCCGTATCCGGAGATGCCCTGGTTGGTGTCGATTCGGATCAGGGGACACCGCATGGGCGCCCGGCCCAGGACCGCGATCCTCAGGTCCGTGATCTTGAGGTCCGTGGGGCTGGAGCTGCGGCTGACGGCCTGGGTGGCGGACGCCACCTGATCCTCGAGGGTCGCATCCACAAGACCCGCCAGGCTCAGGCCTGCCAGACCCGTGCCCGCGCCCTGCAGCAGGGATCGCCGGGTGTGCAGGGTAGGACTCGAAGGTTTCGACAGGGACATGTTCTCTCCTTTAGAGTCTATCTCGTCACGAAACAGGTTCCGAGACAGACTCTCACCAGTTTCGCGTCTTGGAGCTCAGGACCTCTTCGATGACCTCCTTGGATACGGGAAGCTTGTCGCCATTCTCCTTGAGCCAGGCGTGGAAGTCCTGCTGGATCTCAGGGGTCCAGCGGCTGTCGATCTGCCCGGGCGTGTACTTGCCCTCCCTGAGCCGTTGGTGGCCGAAGGCGTCCTTCACCAGGATGGCCTCGGACTCCTTGACTACCTTCTCTGCCAGGTGTGGAGGGATGAAGACCATGCCCTCCTTCTTGGCCAGGACCACGTCGCCGGGACAGGCGAGCGCCCTGCCGATGCGGATGGGGACGTTGATCGCAGTCAGCATTTCCTCGCGGATGAAGCTGGGGTCCGCGCCCTTGCACCAGACGTTGAACCCCTTGATCTCCTCGATGCCCTCGAGGTCGCGAACGCCGGCGTTGAAGATGACGCCATTGCCGCTCTTGGCGTAGATGGAGTTCGCCAGGTTGTCGCCGATCAGGGTGCCGTCGATGACCTTTCCGAACCCGTCCGCCACGTACACGTCGCCCTTCTGGAGCATGTCGATGGGCCACGAGTTCGAATTGCCTATGCGGCCCTCCGCCTTGCCCTGGGCCATGATGGCCTTGTTGTAGTCCGGATGTGAAGGCATGTACTGGGCGGTCAGGACCCTGCCTACAATGGCCTCATCCGGCCTGAGGATGAGCCAGCCCGTCGCGTTCTCATAGCAGTTGACGTACCCGGCGGCAGTGACGATGCCCCAGGCCATGGTCACCGGGACGTTCCTCATCCGGCCAAGCAGCTCATCCGAGACCCTGGGCCTGCCATCCGGTGAGCGAGGACCCGTCCACTGGGGACTACACAGCAGTGTCACCTGCTGGTTCGCGATGATCGGCGCCAGCCCCGCTGCTGGCGCAGCGGCAGGGGCGGGTGCGGGGGCGACAGCAGGCTGTGGGGCACTGGGTTCGGGTCTTGAAGGCTTGGCCTCTGGCTGGGCCAGGGAGCACCCTCCCAGGAAGATGAGGCAGCCAGCCAACCAGCGGATGTGCGTAGGGTCCATGCGTCGGTCCTTTCCAAGCGTGGAGATTCGATCGCGGAGCAGGGTTAGAGAGATGAGCATACCCATGGGCCGTATGATAACCAGACCGCACAGGTGGTGGCAACTTCTCAGTGATCATTTCCAGAAGGTATGCCGTGTTGGCAAGAGTGACCTGCTCCCCGAAAACGGGTCTATCCGTGATGAGGGGATTCTGGTAAGCTCCCCTTCCAGGAAAGGGTCAAGGCCATGGTATTCTTCCGGCCTCGGCTGCGCGTTGTCCTGGGGAATGCCACAGAGCTTTGTGAGTTGAGAAAGTCCCATTACGGTTCGACCACCGCCAATTCGGCAGACCGTCCACCCCCGGGCAGGGTTTTGCCCCATAGAGAAAGGACCTGATCACAGCAGCTTCCGACGGTGACGACGGGCCTTCGTCGCCGTAACCAGGATCTTCCGGTGGGCGGGGCCAAGACGTGTACCTCATCCGGAGCATACCGTCAGTCTCCGATCGCCGTGTCCGGCGGCACGTTGTCCGCCGGCTTGGAGGTAACGCCAGCAGCCGCTGGGTCACGGCCGATCTGCTCGCCCACCCTCTGCTCCAGCTCGAAGATCGCGGTAGCCAGTTCCAGGCGTACTGCGATGTCGCCTCGGCGGGATTCAAGCAGAGACCTCTGGGCCTCAAGCAAAGTAAGAATGCTGGTCTGCCCAGCCAGATAGGAGTCACGGGAGAACTCCAGACTCCGTTCAGCCTGGGGGACCACCTCCTGTTGGTAGTAGGCCGTGTTCGCGAGGGCAGTCTGGGCCTGATCCACGGCGGTCCGAATCTCCTGGATGGCTTGAAGATATTCGGCCTCGTACCTCTTAATCTCCTGCCAATAGAGATACTGTGCCTTGGCGATCTGTGCCTGGTTCTGGTCGAAGAGGGGTAAGGCCATGGATAGTGACGGGCCGAGGATCGTCTTGATGGCACCCGTGTCGGCGTCCCGCCGCTCGTTGCGTTGGAACATCGCGCCAGCACTCACATCGGGGAACACGCCTCGCTTCTGGACTCCCAGATCCGCCAGTCTAGCTTGTGCGACGGCTTCCAAGGCGCGAAGGTCCAGACGTCTCTTACGGGCGACCTCTACCAGCCTCTCGGCGTCAAGGGGCCCGATCTCGGACAATAGCGGGTCGGTGAGCGTGATCTTGTCGATGGTCCGTGCGATACACATCTGGCCGGCCAATCGCCGCTTGGCGTTGGCTGCCGCAAGGCGGGCACTGCGCACCCCGATCTCGGCGGATAGGACTTGTCCTCGCGCAAGATTCTCGTCCAGATCGCTGGCCGCGCCGGCCTGCCGTCGGATCTTGATCGCGTCGTGCGACTGCGCCGTGACCTTGAGATTTGCCTCCGCCAGCCGCAGAGACTCGTCTGCCGCAACAGCCTGGAAGTAGGCCTCCTTGGTTTGAGTGACCAGCGTTGTCGCCGCATAGGCGATCCGGAGCACAGTGGCGTCCAGATCGGCTTGGGCGGCCCGTTTGCGTTTGGGGATCTGCCAGAGATCCACAATGTTCTGTGCAATGGACGCCTGCAGGTTACTCACCCCTCCGCCCTCCGGATACTGTGCGGACAGTCCGATCGCAGGATTTTCGAAGAGGCCGGCCTGAACCCAATCGGCCTTGGCTACGCCGATCGACAGGAACTCTGCGTGGAGTCGGCGATTGTTCAGCAGGGTAATGCGAACGGCCTCCTCCAGGGTGAGCCCATCCATCAGATATGCGTCCATCTGGAGGTCGGTCAGTCCTGGTGCTTCGGGATCATACACGTCGCCAGCCCCCGTGCTTTCGGTAACCCACTGCCTGGCCCGCTCATAGTCGGCCTTGGGTCGAACCTGGGCGCAGCCGGCCAAAAGCACGGCGACAAGGGTGAGACCGAGTGTTCGGGAGAGGGCGGCTCTCTCGCCCTGAGAAGATGATCCTCTACTCTGTTGTCTGTCCATCGTGCCTCTCGGAGAACGAATACACCTATCTGATCAGTACACAGGAAAGAAGCCGACTACATTGGCGCCGCCGGCAGTTCGTGTTCCATTCGGACTACCTCCGGCCTCACGTCCACGGCCGGCTCAGACTCAGTCGGGCGCCCGAATCGCACGAAGAGGGCGGGGACGACGACCATGTTGAGGAAGGTCGACGACAATAGGCCGCAAACGATGACGATCGCCATAGGAGTCAGGATCTCTCGCCCCGGCTGCTCGCCGCCCAGCACCAAGGGAACCAGGGCAAGGCCTGCAGCCAGGGCGGTCATCAGGATCGGGGCCAGTCGTTCCGTCGCACCGCGGCGAACGGCCTCGCGAAAGTCGGTTACCCCTTCGAATCGCTGAAGGTGCCGGATGTGGGAAACCATCATGATGCCGTTCCGGGCCGCGATGCCGAACACGCTGATGAAACCGATCACGGACGCGACGGACAACACGCCGCCGGAGGCAAACACGCCGGCGACGCCCCCGATCAGGGCCAGCGGCAGGTTGATCATGATCAGCAACGTGTCGCGCAGCGGAGCGAAAGACAATGTGCAGCAGGAATCCGATCCCCAGGATCACCATGATGCCGAGGATGCCCAGGCGTTGCCGCGTTGCCTCCGCGCTCTCGAATTGTCCGCCGTACTGGACATAGTAGCCTTGTGGCAGCTTGACCTGCTCCGCCACGGTTCGCCGGATATCCGCGACGACGCCGTCGAGCGCGCGGCCGGCGACGTTGCACGTCACCTCGATCTTGCGCTGGGCGTTCTCCCGGCTGATCATGTTGGGCCCGCGTTCCTCGCTGATGCGGGCGACGGCCTTGAGCGGGATCTTCGTACCCCCGGGCGTATCCACCAGCACCTCGCCGACTCTCTCGGATGAGGTGTTCTCCCAACTCTGGGGATTCGCCGGGTCCCCGCAGCGGACGATCAGGTCAAAGGGATAGCGTCCTTCCAGGACCTGGGTGACGGCATCGCCCCGGAAGGCCGTCTGGAGGGCCGTGGCCACGTCGGCCATCTTCAGGCCGTAGCGGGCCATCGTCCGCCGGTCGAACTCGACACGGCGGATGGGGATGTCGTTCTGCTGCTCCGTGGACAGATCGACCACGCCAGGGATCTGGCCCATCGCCCTCTCCACCTCCTTGGCCAGTTCCCGGAGCTTGAGCAAATCCTCGCCGAACACCTTGACGGCGATGTTGGCCCGCGTTCCCGAGAGCATGTGGTCGATGCGGTGGCCGATGGGCTGGCCGAACTGTGCCTTGACGCCCGGAATCGTCGCCACATCGCGACGAATGGCCTCCAGCAGCTCCGCCCGGGTTCGTCTTGGGCTTGCCCATGCGGACGGGGCCTCCATGTCCAGCGTCAGGTCGATCTCGCTGCCTTCCGTGTTCATGCCGTGCGCGTCGGCCTCGCCCCGACCGGTACGCCGGCCGATGGCCGCGATCTCCGGATGCTGCATGAGCGTGTTCTCCACGACGTGGGCGAGCTTGTCGCTCTCCTCCAGCGAGATGCCGGGAACGCTCACCAGGCCCACCACGAGGGCGCCCTCGCTGAACTCGGGCAAGAAGCTGCGTCCCATCGTGCTCACGCCAACGACGGAGGCCACGAGCAGGATCGCCGTGGGCACGACGACCCACCAGGGATGTCGCATGGCGAGGTCCAGCGGGCGAGCGTAGAGCCGCTTGACGGTTCGCACGAGCCAGGGCTCGCCGCCTTGCCGGACGGTCTTGCTTGCCGGAAGCAGGTAGTAGCTCAGCGCGGGCGTCAGCGTCAGTGCGGACACCAGCGACGCGACCAGGGAGACGACAAACGCCACCCCAAGCGGGAAGAGCAACCTGCCTTCCACGCCGGAAAGGAAGAACAGCGGCACAAAGACCAGCATGATGATGAGCGTCGCGAAGACAATGGACGCACGCACCTCGACGCTGGCCCGGAAGATCACCTCCATGGCGGACCGCTGCCGATCGGCCGGCAAGGCGGCATTCTCGCGAAGCCGGCGAATGATGTTCTCCACGTCGATGATGGCATCATCGACCAGGGCGCCGATGGCGATGGCCATGCCGCCGAGCGTCATGGTGTTGATGCTGGCCCCAAAGGCCCGCAACGTCAGGATGGCCGTCACCAGCGAGACATGGGAATGGCCAGCAGGGTAATGAAGCTGGCCCGCATGCTGGCCAGGAACAGCACCACGATGATGATGACCATGATCCCGCCGTCGCGGAGGGCATCGATCGTGTTGTGCACGGAGGCCTCGATGAAGTCCGACTGGCGGAACAGCCGCTTGTTGACCACCATGCCGGCCGGCACGGAAGCCTGGATCTCGTCGAGGGCCTTGTCGAGCTTCTCGGTGACCTCCAGCGTGTTGGCATGGGGCTGCTTCATGATGGCCATGACGACGCCCGGTTCGATGATCGGCTCCCAGGCGGGCCCGCGCCGAGACGCCGATGCCGTGCCGCGCCGGATGTCTGCGGCGATCGTGACGGCGCCCAGGTCGGCGACCTTGATCGGCCGTCCATTGCGCACGACGACCACGGTCTGGCCGATGTCGTCGGTGGTCTGGACTCGGCCGACACCCTGGAGAATGGACTCCTGTCCGCCTTCGACCAGGAACCCTGCCGCCACGTTCTCGTTCGACTTGCGGAGCACATCGGCCACTTCCGAGATGCTGATCTGGTACGCCCGCAACAACTGGGGCGACAGAACGACCTGGTAGCGTTTCTCGTCTCCGCCGAACAGGGCCACCTCCGCCACGCCCGGGACAGAGAGCAACCGGCGTCGGAGGGTGGTGCTGGCCAGCGTGCGGAGCTCCAGCTGGCTGTGGCGGTCGGAGGTCAGCGACGCGAAGAGGATCTCGCCCATGACCGAGGACATCGGTGCCATGATGGGCGGGTCAACCCGCTCGGGCAGTTTGTCGGCGACCGTGGCCAGTCTCTCCGTGACGGTCTGCCTCGCCCGGTAGATGTCCGTGCCCCACTCAAACTCGACCCAGATGGTGGAGAAGCCCACCGCCGTCGATGATCGAACGCGGCGAACGTCCGCCGCGCCGTTGACCGCCGTCTCGATGGGGAACGTGACCAGTGTCTCCATTTCCTCCGGGGCCATGCCGTGTCCATCGACGAGGAGGGTCACGGTCGGGGCCGTCAGGTCGGGAAACACGTCCACGGGCATGTTCACCGTGACGTAGGTACCCGTGACCAGCAAGGCCACCGAGATGATCAAGACGGCCAGTCGGTTGGAGAGCGACCATCGAATCAGTGCGTTAATCATGTGGGAGTCCCTCCTGTTCTAGTGGCCGTGGCCGGCGCCAAATGAAGCCGCTGAAAGCGAGGACAGTTTGATCGCGTAGCCGCCCTTGGCGGCAATACGCTCGCCGGCCTGGACGCCGCTCTTGACCTCGACGTAGCCGCCGTCTTTGACCCCGATCTCAAGCTCTCGCCGTTGGAACTTCTCGCCGCTCAAGAGCACGAAGGCGATGGGCTTGCCGTTATCCATGACGATCGCACTCTCAGGGATCGCCAGGGCTTCGCTGGCCGTCCGCGTCTCCAGGTATACCTCCGCGACCATGCCCGGCCGCAGAAGTCCTTCCGGATTCGGCATCTCATAGACCACCGAAACGGTTCGCGTCTCCGCATCGACGGCGCCGCCGATGTTCACCAGCCGCCCCCCGTTGGAGCCCAGGATGTCGAAACGCTTTCCCGGGTAGGCAGGCAGGGTCATGGTCGCACCCGGCTGGTCGGACAACTTGGTCAGATCAAACTCGGAGACCTTCGCCTCAATCCAAACCCGGTCCCGATTGAGAATGCGGAACACCTCCGCCTGGGCATCCAGGTGTTCACCCTCGATATGCTCGGCAGCGAGGATCTGTCCGGTGATCGGCGAGCGAAGGGGAAGCTGAAACGATGCGGTCGCCGAAGACTTGGCTGTCGGAGGGCAGTGTCTTGGATCGCAGCGAAGCCAGTCTTCTCCTTCGCGCCCTGATAGGATGTCTTCATGGCGTTGGCGGCCTCGTACTCCGCCTTGGCCAGAGCGCAGGTTCTGCTCGGCTTCTTCGTACTGTTGCTCGGTCCCGACCCCCTTTTCACGCAGCTTGTTCGCGCGGTCCATCACCCGTTGCGCGAAGTCCAGGCGGGCCTTGGATTGGATGATGGATCGTTCAACCTCCAGGGCCTTTGTGTCCAGATCGAGCTCGCGGAGCGACAGTTCCGTTTCGAGAGACTGCACCTGGGCTCGATTCGCGCTCAATTGGAACACCTCGGTCAGAGGCATTGGAGGCTCGACCAACGCCAGAATCTGGCCGGCCTGCAACGGTGTCGCCGATGCGGGGGAGCTTCCCGCCGGGCGGCGGCAGCAGCCGGCCGGCGACCGGGGGAACCACGATGGCCGATGCACCTTGTGGCGCCATGATCTGGCCGGGCAGAGCCAGGCGATGGACCAGGGTGCGCTGGCCCACCTGCTCCAGGATCACGCCGATCTTCCATTGCTGCTCCGCCAGGAACGGGACGGCTCCAGGCGGGTCCGCTTCGCTTCGGACGCTTGGGCGGCCAGGAGTGCCGCCTGCTCGTCTGGGTGAACGACCAGTTCCCCGAGATCCAGAGTGTCTTCGACCTGCGGACTCTGAACGATCAGGCGGGCCCTGTAGCGCCCCGCGACTTTCGAAGGTGGGCTCCGGGATGAAGATCCCATCCCGTGCGGGTGCGTCCACCTTGAGCGTCAGCGGCTTGCCGTCCGGGGCGGTGGCTTCCAGCGTTACGGTTCCCTGTACGCACCGGCTCTCCGTTGCTCAGGACGGTCAGGTGCGCCAGGACTCGAGCCTTCGTCCCACGGACGAGCTGCGGGTACTCCATGTACAGCTCCACCTTGGGCGTGAAGAGCGTCAGGCTCGCCGGGGCAGGGCCATGGGCGGCAGCTTGTCCCTGTGGGGCAGCCGCCTGGCCGTGCCCGTGTCCATCGCCACTCTGGAGTGGTGCTTTTCGTTCACAGCCGCCGCCGAGACCCATGCTCAGCAGGGCTCCAATTAGCCACAGTTGTCTCAGATGTGTCATGGTCATTCGCATCCATTATGTTCACACAGGGATAGACAGCCGCCGGCCCTAACGGCCGACCTCTGCACAAGCCGACGAAGCGTCGGCAAGCGATCCGGGGAATAGGGAAGGGGTCACACCAGTAAGGTGTGGTTCGTGGCCAGTATGGCGGTCACCAGGGACCGGGCGATTCCGTACGGGGGATCCCCACCCAAGCGGGGTGTATGGGAGGCACGGTCCTGCAGTGTGCTGGAGCAACAGGCACAGACCACCGAGGCGGTGTGTGAAAGACGGGTGATCGAGTCCTCCGTGGAATCGCTTGAGGGCTCCATCAGGTCGACGACGCTCAGCAGGATCACCGCACCGGGGACGCCTGTGTCCATCACGTCGATCGTGACATCCTGCGAGACGGGCGCCGGCAGGGCCCGCTTCGTTGTCCAGGGCGCATGCTGGCCGGCGTGCACGGCGTTCCAGACGTCCATCTCCTCTACCGGAACTCGATGCACGTGGTCTGCTATGTGGCCGTGTCTGTGCAGGAGGGTCAACTGTGAGGCGATGGGCCCAAAGACCACGAGCCATAGAGTCAACAGGGTTGCGGCCGCGGACCGGCTGCGTAAAACCCATCTGTGCTGGAATCCATCTTGACGCACACGACCCCCACCCTGAGGTGAGATCCACGTCCGGCCCTTGCCGGCGTCAGATCTCAAACAACCCACACCACCTGCCATAGAATGCCTACACGTTATTAGTATACCGCTGACCAGCATGTTTGGCAACGACAAAACGCCAGAATCTCTTCGGATCATATCGGCAAACGACCGTGAGGCCTTGAGGGACTTGTGGCGAAAGAGGCGAGTCCAGGGGTTTTGGGCCGGATGACTACCTGCACTGTACGCGTTAGCTTCCGCTCGCATCCCAAATTGAAGATGATGATCTGGGCGGGGACGATCGATCAGTTCGGCAGCAGGTCAAAAGGCAGGAGCACAACCTCGTGGTCGGGACGATGGCCGTCGTCCTCGCAGTACTCGCGCACAGAATGCAGACCTGCCTTGCCATGATGGCTCGCGCACAGAGAATGGCCCCCCACTGAGGCATCGCCTGCCCCCGGGTATGCAGCCAGCACAATGATGGGTACAATACGTGTTCCAGTCATGGCATACTTGGGCATCACAAAGAACCTAGTGAATCAGGATACGTTTAGAGTCAAACTTGTGTTCGGAGACTAATCAACATCTGCTCTGACAAGCCAACCCCGACACTAGAATGGGGCAGTGTGATCCCTTTCGTGAGGCTTCAATGAGCTGGAAACACGGATTAAGCCAACCTGGTGTACTGGCTGCTTTGGGCGCGGCGGTTCTGTTCGGCGGTGGTACGCCGCTCGCCAAATGGCTGCTGTCGAGTGTCAATCCATGGTTGTTGGCCGGCCTGCTGTACCTCGGGTCCGGAGTCGGCCTCTGTCTGTACCGCCTCCTGCGCAAATCGCCGGCAGGCAGGCTCCAGTGCGGTGAATGGCCGTGGCTCGCGGGTGCGATTTTCGCCGGTGGAGTGGTAGGTCCGGTGCTGCTGATGTTCGGGCTTACCGGGATGGCGGGGTCAGCCGCGTCGCTGCTGCTCAACACCGAAGGCGTGTTCACCGCGCTGCTGGCGTGGTTCGTCTTCCGCGAAAACTTCGACCGGCGTGTCGCGATGGGAATGGTGGCTATCGTCGCCGGCACGGTTGTGCTCAGTTGGCCGGGGGAAGCCCGGTTCTCCATCGCCTGGCCTTCTTTGGCCGTGGTGGGGGCGTGTCTGGCATGGGGTATCGACAACAACCTGACCCGCAGGGTGTCCCTGGCCGATGCAACCTGGATTGCCGCGGTCAAAGGCCTGACCGCGGGCGCCGTGAACCTGGCCCTCGCCTTTCTACTGGGTGCGACGTGGCCCCCTCTACCCAACCTGGTGGGGGCGATGCTGGTCGGCTGGCTCGCCTATGGAGTCAGTCTGGCCCTATTCGTGAAGGGCCTGCGTCATCTGGGGACGGCCAGGACCGGGGCTTACTTCTCCGTTGCGCCATTCTTTGGCGCGGTGTTGGCGATTCCGCTTCTGGGTGAATCGGTCAGCCCTCGCTTGCTGATCGCGGGATCGCTCATGGCGATGGGCGTCTGGCTGCACCTGACCGAACGGCACCTCCACGAACACGCGCACGAGGCCCTGGAGCATGAGCACGAGCATACCCACGACACACACCATCGACACCATCACGATGAGTCTGGACCACCAGGCTCCGAGCACCGTCACCGTCACCGCCATGACCCAGTGATCCATGACCATGGGCATTTCCCGGATGTACATCATCGCCACAGGCATTGAGACCCGACGTCCTCTGTAATCCCGCATACCGATCTGGTCGTCGTCATACCCAGCCCTCCCCGTCAGCAATGGGTCTACAGGGTCATCTGTTCGGTCCGCGCGATGATCTCGTTCTGCAGGGACAAGCCCAGGTCCGTGAAGTAGTCGCTGTAGCCTGCCACGCGGACGATCAGATCCTGATACTGCTCAGGGTGCTGCTGGGCCTTGATCAGGGTCTGCTTGTTGATCACGTTGAACTGGATGTGGTGACCATCCAGCCGGAAGTACGATCGGATGAGCTGCACGAGCTTGTCCAGGTCGTCGTCCGTGGCCAGGACCTGGGGATTGAACTTGACGTTGAGCAGGGTCCCGCCCGTACGTCCGTGGTCCATCTTGGCTGCGGACTTGAGCACTGCGGTGGGGCCCTGGCGGTCCGCGCCCTGGACGGGCGAGATCCCTTCAGACAACGGGATTCCTGCCTTGCGTCCGTCCGCGGACGCACCCATCACTGAGCCAAAGTACACGTGCACCGTGGTGGGCAGGAGATTGATGCGATAGCTGCCACCCTTGGTGTTGGGCCGGCCGTCCACTGCCTGGAAGTAGGCCTCGAACACGTCCCTCATCACGCTGTCTGCCTGATCGTCGTCGTTGCCGTACTTGGGGCTGTGGTGCAGCAGGGTGTGGTGGAGCTCGGCAAAGCCCTCGAAGTCGGCCTGAAGGGCGGACAGGAGGTCCGACATGGACAGGTCCTTCTGCGCAAAGACGTGGGTCTTGATCGCAGCCAGGCAGTCCGTGATCGTACCCAGGCCCACTCCCTGGATGTAGTTGGTGTTGTAGCGTGCGCCACCGTCGTGGTAGTCCTTGCCTCTGATCACGCAGTCGTCGATCATGACCGAGAGCAGCGGAGCAGGCAGCCATGTGGCGTACAGCCGCTCGATGACGTTGTTGCCCCGCATCTTGATGTCCATCAGATGGCTGAGCTGGCGTCGGAAGGCCTCGAAGAGCTGCTCGTAGGATCCGAACTGCTGCGGCTCGCCGGTCTGGAGCCCGATCTGCTTGCCCGTCCTTGGGTCCACGCCGTTGTTGAGCGTCAGCTCCAGGACCTTGGGCAGGTTGAAGTAGCCGGTCAGGATGTAGCTCTCCTTGCCGAACGCGCCCACCTCCACACATCCACTCGATCCGCCGTTGCGGGCATCGGCCACGGACTTGCCCATGCGCATCAGCTCCTGCACGATCAGGTCGGTGTTGAAGACCGAGGGCTGACCGAACCCGGTGCGGATGATCCGGGCTGCTCGCCGGACGAACCGGTCCGGATTCTTCTTGCTGACCTGGATGGAGGAGCTGGGCTGCACCAGACGCATCTCCTCGATGACGTCCAGCATCAGGTAGGTCACGTCATTGACGCCGTCAGATCCGTCCTCCTTGACGCCTCCGGTGTTGATCTGCGAGAAATCGGTGTACGTGCCGCTCTCTGCCGCGGTGACGCCGACCTTGGGCGGCGCGGGCTGGTTGTTGAACTTGATCCAGAAGCACTGCAGCAGCTCTTCGGCCTGCTCGTGCGTCAGGGTGCCGTCTTCCAGGCCCTTCTTGTAGAAGGGATACAGATGCTGGTCCAGCCGGCCTGGGCAGAACGAGTCCCAGGGATTGAGCTCAGTGGTGACGGCCAGGTGTACGAACCAGTAGTACTGGAGGGCCTCCCAGAAGTCGCGGGGCGCGTGGCTGGGCACACGCGAGCAGACCTCCGCAATCCGCGTCAGCTCCTGACGCCGGACAGGGTCCTTCTCCGCCTTGGCCATCTGGCGGGCCTTGTCACTGTATCGCTTGGCAAAGCGGATCAGACCTTCGACGCAGATCCGCATGGCCTTGAGCTCTTCCTGCTTGGCGTAGACGTCCGGATCGTTGAAGTAGTCCAGGCTGTCGAGGCTCCGCTGGATGTCCTTCTTGAAGTCCAGCATGCCCTTGTGATAGATCTTGTTGTCCAGGACCGTATGGCCGGGAGATCGCTGCTCCATGAACTCGGTGAACAGGCCGGCCTCATAGGTCTCCTTCCAGGCGTCGGTCATCTCCCTGAAGATCCGCTCCCGCTGGGTACGGCCCTGCCAGAACGGGATGATCGTGTCCTCGTAGACCTTGCGGGCCTGGTCGCTGACCACATACGGCGTCTTCTCTCTGGAGTTGAGGATGTCCAGATCCGACAGGCTGTGACAGCACAGCTCTGGATACGTGGGCGCGGCCTTGGGCGCATGGCCCTTCTCGCCGACGATCAGCTCGCCCTCGCCAATGAGAACGGTCTTGTGTTCCGTCAGGTACTGGAAGGCCAGGGCCCGGGTGACGGGGATGGATTCACCCACAGGGGCCTCGGTCTTATAGAACTGCGTGATGAGCTCTGCGCGTTCCGAGGAGAGGGAGCACTTGGCATCCACACTCAGTTTCCGCAGTCTGGCTACTCGTTCGTTCATGGGTCATCCACCTATCTTCACTTCGAAACCACGGCTCTGAAGCATCCGTTCGATGCCTGAGAGGACCTTCTCATCCACCACCGTCTTGGGCGTCATGAGCTTGACCGCATCGACCAGGCGCACGGCCTTGGACAGGCCACCCGGATGGTAGGGCAAGACATCGATCCTACGGACAGAGCCCAACGACGCCGCGAAATCCGCGGCCATTTGCATGCTGTACAGGTCGTCATTGACACCCGGGATCAAGGGGATCCGGAGGTAGACTTCCTTTCCCATGCGGACCAGGCTGGAGATGTTGCCCAGGATCTGCTTGTTGTCCACGCCCGTGAACTGCTTGTGCTCGCGGCTGTCCATGAGTTTGAGGTCTGCCAGGATCAGGTCCGTCTGCGCGGCCACTGCCTCCAGGGTGTCCCAGCTCGCGTGGCAGGTCGTCTCCACGGCCGTGTGGATGTGCAGGGCCTTGCACCGGGCCAGCAGCTCCAGCAGGAATCCCGCCTGCATCAGCGGCTCTCCACCGGAGAAGGTCACGCCGCCGCCGGACTGGTCGTAGAAGATCACGTCCTTGGCGACTTCGGCCATGACCTGGTCGGCGGTCATCTCCCGGCCGATGATCTCGCGGGCGCAGCTTAGGCAGGCGTCCACGCACGCGCCGCACCGCACGCACTTGGCTGGATCCGTCACGGGGACGCCATCGGCCCGGCTGATCGCGCCCTGGGGACAGACGCCTACGCACCTGCCGCACCGGGTGCAGCGACTCTGGCGGAGGCTCAGCTCCTGGGCCTGCTTCCAGCTCTCGGGATTGTGGCACCAACGGCACCGCAGCGGGCAGCCCTTCAGGAACACGGTGGTCCGGATACCCGGCCCATCATGGATCGTGTACTTCCTGATGTCAAAGATCAAACCGCTTGTTCGGCGTTCTATGGTCATTCTGTTTCGACGGCTTACACGCCACCTCCAGGGAGTATAGACCTGCCCCTGTTAGACCTACCAGGATACCACAGGGGTCCCCCCCAATACAAGCCGCAGCGCCTCTGGCAACACGCGGGTATGGGATTCAGGGTCCTTGTCCTTTGCAGAGTATGCTGATAACTCGTTCTTTGCTACGCTCTGCGCAGAGTAGGGCGAGGAAAGCCCCGTATCGATCTGCTATCTACCTGCCTGAGAGGCCTGGCCGAGCCCTTTGACCAGGCAGCCTTTGCAGGGACAGAAGGCGCGGATGTTGGCCTCGGGCGTGCTTGGCGGCACCTCGCAGCCCGGTTGGAGGATATGGCGAGGGCGACCCTCAGCCAGGCAGTCGGCTGCAGCCTTGGCCACCTGGTCCGGTGTGGATTGCAGGACTATGCCACTGGGATCAAAGTTGCCCGCCAGGGTGACCTGGGGGCCCATACGCTGTCTCGCGGCAGCGAGCGACACCATCCAGTCCAGGTCGATGACGTCCGCGGAGGTCTGGACCATCAGGTCGACGATGCTGGAGGTGTTTCCGCAGATGTGGAGCTTCACTGCAGCCCCTGCTGCATGGATGCCTTCGATGAGCCGCTTCTCCAGAGGAAGGACATAGTCGCGGTACAGGTGGGGTCCGATCAGGGAGGCTGCGGCGTCTCCCACGCCGATCATGTCTGCGCCCGCCCTGGCCTGGGCTGCGCCAAAGGCGATGGCGTTGTCCACGAGCGTCCGGCCTGTCTGCAGGAACAGCTCGGGCGTGTCCATCAGGTCCATCATGGCGTTCTCTACGCCGCGAAGATCCGCGTACTCGGCCAGGGGGCCTTCCACCCAGCCCAGGACGCTGTGGGTCTTGCCGAGCTCCGACGCCATGCGCCGCACACTGTCCACCCGCTGCTGCATCCTGGGCGATCCAGCAACATCCAGCAGACCGAGTCCCAGGGCCTCCTGGGCGGACTTCAGCAGGGTGTCCCTGGGGATGCCCACGCCTTCTTCCGGATAGTCGAACTCCACTCCATAGGCAGAGGCCTCTCGCCAGGGATCGCTGATCGCAGAGACCTGATCCAGGCCGAAGTCCCGGGTCACTGCGAGCTGGGCCTTGGCCAGCACGTCGCCGTCCAGGTAGTAGTCTCTGTAGGAGTGGCCCACGTAGTGGCTGGCCCAGGCCATGAAGATGGGCGTGACCGCAGGCCTGTCCACGGGCAGTCCCTTGATCGTCGCGTAGATCCGCTCTCTGGGTGTCACGGCTTTCCCTCGGTTACGAACCAGACCTCAACGCTCCGGCGTTCCACCTTGAAATGCAGATCCGTCTGCTTGCGGAGATTGTCCCAGAGGAGCTGCAGCTTCCGTCTCTTCTCCTCCGGGTCGTGGATGGACCGTATCCAAGCTTTTGGATCTGTGGTGTCGGCCGACCAACGTTGCCAGGTCGCGTGCCTTGAGGCTGGCGTCGAGTTGATCCAGGCTGAAGCCCTCGGCGGCCACTCTGTGGTTGGGGTCCGTCAGGACCATCCAGGGAATGGCCCCAAAGGCCCAGTTCCGCTGAAGCTTCTGCTCGTCCACGCGGGTTGTGCCACAGGGGAAGGAGACGTTGTGATCCTTGAGCCAGGACCTGACCTCGTTCGAATCCACGTTGGAGGTCTGGATCAGGGCTGCCTGCACGGCTGCGGCCTTCAGCGATTCGGCCCGCTTGGCCAGCTCCTCGACCATCCTGCGGGATGGCCTTTGGTTCAGGTCCCACAGGCAGACGAGCAGACGCTGGCCCTTTGCGCGATTGGGATCGAACGCAGGCTCAATGCCCGCAAAGCTCGGCAAGGGTCTGCCGACCAGCGACAGATTGCCAGACTGCGGGTCTGCGGTGCTGGGGCTGGCAGGCCTGGGGACCTTCAGGATGCCGGCCTTGGCCTTGTCCCTGGCCAGGAGGTCCACGGGGAAGTCCTCGCGGGCGCAGCCGGGTACTGCCACGACCAGTCGCACCTGTCCTGACGCGATCTGCTCGATCTCGGCCTTCAGGAGATGCACCTCAAAGCATCCATCCTCCTGGACCTGGCCCAGACGCTGATCGCCTGCACTCGATGACAGCCAGATGAAGGTGTTGGCATCTTCCACGATGGCGGGGCTGTCATCTGAGAAGAGGACCTTGCCGTACAGGGCGGGCTCTGCTGCAGCAGCGGGCCTGACCGGATCGACCTCGGCCGAGACGCCGGGGGCAGTCAGGATGCCGGTGATCATGACGACCAGAAGACCGCCTCTCATGGGGCTCTCCTTTCACTCGTCACGGATTCCAGTTCAGCAGCGTAGGATCGGGATCGACGATGGATTCAAGGTGGCTGCGGACGTGGAATCGACCGCCGTCGATCTCCATGTAGAGGCGGTGTTTGGCCAGGCGGTCTTCTTCTCGTACATATCCCAGGTGTTGCATGAGCAGGCCGGTGTCGCGCAGGACCTTGCCTCTGAGCTCCATCAGCCGCACGTACTCGGGCCCGCAGCCGCAGGCCAGGGCGTTGTCCGCGAACGGGGCCTGATCCGCGTATCGGAAGATCCGGGTCTGGGGAGACGGCGCCCATCCCTTGTCGAGGCGATACTGGCGCTCGTTCCACATGTGGAAGAACGTGACTTCAAGGGCGTGGTACTGGGTGGTCTGAAGGAGGCTGGAGAGGGGCTTGGCCGGGTCTGTGGCAAAGAGCCTCTCGTCGCAATCGATGGCGAGTATCCAGTCTCCGAGATGCGCGTGGTGGGCCAGGTTCTCCCAGGCAGCCTGGCGCAATCGGCCTTCGTGCACGGTAAACAGGGGCGCCTCGTGACGGTATACGTGGGCCCCGAACTCCCGGGCGATGTCCGGCGTTGCGTCCTGGGAGGCGTCATCCGTGAAGACGATCTCGTCCACCTGCGGCGTGAGATGTTCCAGAACGCTCCGCAGGTAGCGGGGAGCCTCATTTCGACCGATCATCTGGGCAATGAACCTGGCCATGGCAAACCTCTCACAGTGTGGTCGGGTCCTCCGGACGCCCTGGCAGGGGCGGCCGCGTCACGACTGGACGACGGGACGAGCCTTCCGGCTTCGCACGGGACGTACCCGGGCTCCGAGATCCATCAAGGGCTCGACCTCCACCGGCCTTGCCGTAAGCTGACGCTGCAGTTCCAGCACCACGCGGTCCAGCACGGTCTGCCAATCCCCCGGCTGCGGCTGGCGGAACAGCCGCAGTGTCGGATACCAGGGGCTGTCCTCCCGCTGGAGCATCCACCGCCAATCCGGGCTGTACGGGATCAGACCCCAGACGGGCCGGGCCATGGCCGCGGCGAGGTGCAGGACCGCGGTGTCGACCGAGACAACCAGGTCCAGCCGTTCGATTGCGCTGGCCGTGTCCCCAAAGTCCTGGAGCGGGTCCGCGAGGTCGACGATGCCCCATTGCTGCAGCCGCTGACGGTCCCCGGGGTCGGGGATCTCTTTCTGGAGGCTGTATATCTTTAACCCATCGATTTGGGCCAGGGCGCTGAAGAGGGCCAGCGGGCAGGAACGCTGGGAGTCTCGGCTGTGGCGGGGACTCCCTGCCCAGACCAGACCCACCTTGAAGTCGGGGCCCTCCAGGGCGAGAGGCCCCTGCTGGGCCTCGTGGAGGCCGGCCGCAAGGTAGGGCATTCGACCGGGCAGGTCCTCCAGGCGAGTGCCGAAGATCCCTGGCAGGTCCAGCAAGGAGACCTGGAGATCCGCCTGTATTGCAGGCGGCTGCTGCCACGACAACTCCACGAGCTCATCCACTCCTTCCAGGTCTGCAAAGAGCCGGCAGAGGGGCTTCCAGGCCCCGAACACGACGGTGCCGCCGCAACGCTTGACGGCCGGCAGGTACCGGACGAACTGGAGGGAGTCGCCGAGCCCCTGCTCGCAGTGGACGAACAGCCGCTTGCCGTGGAGCTCTTCGCCGTTCCACACGGGCCACGGATGCACGTGGGGATAGCAGGCTGCATAGTTGACCTGACGGCGCCAGGCGAACTCCTTCCAACCTTCGCGAAGCCGGCCGGCCAGGAGAAGGCAGACGGCCTGATTCCAGTGGGCTGCAGCGGAATCGGGCGATCGTCGGAGGGCCTCCGCGTTGGCGGCGATCGCCTCGTCCAGGTGGCCCGCGTCGCGCAGCACGCTGGCAAGGTTGACGTGCGTCTCGGCCCGCTCGGGCGCCAGGTCCAGGGCCTTGCGACAGTGAGCGAGCGCTTCCTCGAATCGGCCCTGGTCCTGGAAGATGGCGGCCATGTTGCCGTGGAAGCTGGGGTCCTCGGGTCTCAAGGAAATCGCCCTGATCTGGCAACGAGTGGCCTCCTCGATGCTGCCCAATTGCTTGAAGGTCGTGGCCAGATTGTTGTGGGCCTCGGCCAGATCGGGCTGTGAGGCCAGGGCTTGGGTGTAATGCGTCACCGCCTCCCGCAGGAGGCCCTTCCGTTTGAGGGCGTCCGCCAGGTCGAGGTGGGTCTGGCTGCGATCGGGCTCCAACTGGGCGGCCGTCCTCAGGCTGTCCAGGGCCAGATCGGCCAGGCCTTGGGTCTGAAGCGTGGCGGCGAGATTGCGGTGTGCCTCTGCGTAGTCGGCCTTGAGCCGGATGGCCTCCTGGAACGAGCGGACGGCCTCGTCCAGCCGGCCCTGGGTGTCGAAGATCACGCCGAGGGTGTGGTGCTGATGGGGCGAGGCGGAATCGCACCGTACCGCCTGGGTCACAAGCTCCTCGGCCTCCTTCAGGCGGCCCTGCTGAAAGGCGATCAGTCCTAGCGAGTGAAGGGCCAGGGCCTGATCCGGCTGCTGGCTGAGGACCCTGCGATAGAGCCGCTCTGCCTGATCCAGATCGCCCGCCTGATAGTGCCGGGCCGCGGCCCGAAGGCTCGCGACGCTTTCAGCCGTGACTCGGTCCGGCTCGCGGCTCACGGGTGATGCCTGGCCGGCATCGGTCCGGCTTGCTTGGGCCCTCAGACCTTCTACCAGGCGACACCGCATGTCCTCGTACTGTGCCACGGTCTGGGCAACGGCCTGGGCCGTGAGCGGAGTGGCGTCACGGGCCAATTGCTGGTACAGTCCGCCCGTCAGCCACTTGCGGGCAAAGTGGAGGATGTCCTCGACCTTCATCAGCTCCAAGGCCACGTCCTTGCTGGAGCCGGAGGCCCCGTGTTCATGCAGACCGCAGGCGGCGCCGGCCCGCCAGACCTGCCAGCCCCTGGATCGGGCAGTGAAGCAGTAGTCGCTGTCGCTGCAGATGAGCCTGAAGTTCTCGTCCAAGAGTCCGATCTGGCGGATCATCTCCTTCCGGAACATCATGCATGAGCCGTTGGCCCATGCGATTTGCCCATCGGTGCAGAACTGCGACTGGGGTCCGGTCTGGTGCACACCCAAAGGAAAGGCGTCCAGCCCTCCTGCGAGGACACGTCCTTCCGGCTGGCCGCGGAGGTGCTCCAGGGGTGCAGCAATCCCGGCCATGGGGTGTGCCTCCATGCATTGGACCATGGCGTCTACGGCGCCGGGTTGAAGGTACATGTCCTGGTTGAGGATGATCAGATAGGACCAGTCCCTGTCGAGGTACCTCCGTATCCCCTCGTTGACTGCGGCCGTGAAGTAGATGTTGTCCGCGTTGTTGTCGCGGACAAAGACGTCCAGCGGGGTCGCCTGGTGTCTCAGATGCTCGATGCATTGCGTCAATTGCTCAGGCTTCCTGTAGTGGGGGATGATCACCGGTACTATCATACGTGCCTCGCTGCCAGATCCTGCTGGTTCGTGCAGACCTGCGGCTGGGTCTGCTGTATCGCACACCGAGTCTGGTCCCTCAGTTGCGCGGCCACCAGGGCCAACACACTTGCCCAGTCTTTGGGCCTGGACTGCCGGAAGAGTCGCATGGTGGGATACCAGGGGCTGTCGTCACGGCCCAGCATCCATCGCCAGTCCGGCGCAAAGGGCAGGAGTGTCCACGTGGGCCTGCCGAGCGATCCTGCAAGATGAGCCATCGCGGTATCCACCGAGACCACCAGGTCCAGGCTGGCCACAGCCGAGGCCGCGTCCATGAGATCCCCGAATTCCTCGCCCAGATTGGTGAAGGTCGCCTGTCCACCCAAGGCTGAGGCCTGGGCTGCGGCGGGACCTTTCTGCAAACCATACCACCGTATCCCGGGGATCCGCATCAGGGGCGAGAAGAGCTGCAACGGGCAGGATCGATGGGCGTCATTGCCATGCGTGGGACTGCCCGCCCACACGAGCCCGACCTTCAGCCCGTCGCCACAGATCCGGCGACGCCAGTGGTGTACCTGGATGGGATCGGGCTGGAGGTAGGGCACGGATGCCGGCAGGGTCTCCAGGCTGGCACCAAAGACATAGGGCAGGTCCATGATCGAGACACACAGATCGAATTGGTCCTCGGAGAGCTTGGCTGTGGAGGCCTCGGTCAGTCTGTCCACGCCGGCGATGCAGGAGAACAGCCGGACGAGGGCAGGCCAGGTCTCCAGGATCAGTTGCCCCACGCCCTTCGCCCTGATCTGCGGCAAGAAGCGGATGAACTGGATGGCGTCTCCCAGACCCTGTTCGCAGTAGAGGAGCAGCCGCCGTCCCTTGAGGGGTTCTCCTTGCCAGCGAGATTTGGTGAAGGCGTGGGGGTAGAGAACGGTGTCCAGGTTGGCCCGGTGCCGCCACTGGTACGCCTGCCAGCCGTTGCGGAAGTCCCCTTTCAGCAGCAGGGCCAGGGCCCTGTTCCAATGGGCGTCACCGTAGTCCGAGCGCAAGGCGAGGGCCTGGTCATAGCAGGCGATGGCCCTATCACAATCCCCCAGCTCCTTGAGGGCGTTGGCCAGGTTACAGTGGGCCTCCGCAAAGGTGGGCTCCAGGGCCACGGCCCTGAGGTAATTCTGGATCGCAGGCCGGTATTGGGTCAGCTCCTTCTGGCAGATGGCCAGGTTGTTGTAGAACTCGCCACAGGAACCGTCCAACTGGATCGCTCGCTTGTAGGATTCCATGGCCTCGTCTCGTCTTCCCAGCCGGGCCAGGGCGATACCCAGTTGATTGTGGGCCTGGGCGTAGTCGGGCTTCAGGGCGATGGCCTTGTGGCACAACTCCACGGCCTGGTCGACCAAGCCCAGCTCGGCCTGGACGTTGGCGAGGTTGTAGTAGGCCTCGGGAAACTGAGGCTGCAGGCGAATGGCGGTCAGGTAGGAGGAGGTGGCCTGATCGAGATGGCCCAGGGCCCGCAGCGCGATCCCCAGGTTGTTGTGGGCCTCCGCATAGTGAGGTACGCGCTGGATGGCCTGAAGGAGGCAGGTCACGGCCTCGTCAAACCGCTGCTGCTGGGAGAGCACCACGCCCAACTGGTTGTAGACCTCCACAAGGCCCGGGTCATGGATCAGGGCCTGCTGATAGCTGCTGACCGCCTCATCCAGTCTGGCGAGGGTATGCAGGCAATAGCCCATCGTATGATAGGCCCTGGCGTAGGCCGGCTGTATCACCAAGACCCTGCGGCAGACCTCGATGGCCTCCTCGGCCTGGCCCATCCTCTGCAGAGAGATGGCCATGCTGTTGTAGGCCTCTGCGTAGTCCGTCTTGAGGCTGATGGCCTGTCGGAAGGCCTCTACGGCCTCTGTCTCGCGACCCATGCAGTCCAGGAGCACGCCCAGCGTATGGTGAGACTGGGCTACCTGCGGATTGGCCTGGATCGACCGGCTCACCCATCCCAGGCCTTCACCATAGAGTCCTTTGTGGAACGCGATCAGGCCCAGATAGTGCAGCGCGTGCGGATCACTCGGCCTGACCTCAAGGACCTGCCGATACAACTGCTCGGCCTGGTCGAGGTGGCCGGCCCTGTGGTGCAGCAGAGCAGATTGCATCAGTTGGGTCATGGCGTCCATCCAGGGGATCGCGGTCGCCTGTTCAGGGCCGTAAGCTCCCTCGCTACGCGGCTGACGACCGCCCGCCAGGACTGTCCCCTGGCCTGTCGGAAGAGCCGGAGGCTCGGATACCAGGGACTGTCGTCGCGGTGCAACATCCACCGCCAATCGGGTGCGTAGCCGAGCAGTCCCCACGCGCCCTGCCCAGGGCACCTGCCAGGTGGAGCACGGCAGTGTCCACACTGATCACCAGATCCATCGCCTCCAGGGCTGCGGCCGTGTCGCCCAGGTCTTTCAGATCGTCGTCGAGCGCCCGGATGTCCATCCGTCGCAGCCAGGCCTTGTCGGAGTCCGTGACGTTCTTCTGAAGGCTGAAGAACCGCACTCCCTGCGCACGGGTCAGGGGCTCCAGAGCCACCAGCGGACACGAGCGAATGTGGTTGGTCGCGTGCCTTGCAGAGCCCGCCCACACGAGACCGACCTTCAGGCCGGGACCGGCCAGCCGCTCTCTCCAGGCCTGTGCCTGCATCGGGTTCGACCAGAGGTAGGGAACCTTCGCAGGAATCATGTCGACCGTGGTGTCCAGGATCGCCGGCAGATCCATCAGCCAGACCTCCAAGTCGAAGACCGCGCCTGCCGGATCGGCCCCTCTCTGGACAATCAGCCCGTCGATCGCGGGGATGCCCTCGAAGAGCCTGAGAAGAGGTTGCTGGACCTCGAACAACACGTCACCTCCGAGGCGCTTGACTGCAGGGAGGTAGCGGCTGAACTGGAGGGTGTCACCCAGGCCCTGTTCACAGCGGACCAGCAGACGCCGGCCTTCAAAGCGTGAGCCATCCCAGAGCGGCCTGGACGGTCGGCAGGGAGATCCAGGCCCTGAAAAAGTAGCCATCTTGTGTCGCCATGCAGCCTCCTTCCAGCCCTCTCTGAACCGGCCGGTCTGGAGATACAGCAGGGCCCTGCTCCAATGGGCCCCTGGTGCGTCGGGGTCGATCTCAATGGCGCGGTCATACTCCGCAAGGGCCTGGTCATGGTGGCCGGCCAGCGTGAGGGCTGCGCCGAGATTGCAGTGGGGCTCGGACTGATGGGGCCGCAGCCGGGCCGCCCGGCTGAAGCACTCCACGGCTTCGTCCGGACAGTGGTGGTCTGCCCAGGCCCTGCCCAGGTGCAGATGGGCCTCGTAGATCTCGGGCCTGACACGGACGGCCTGCAGCAGGTGAACGATGGCCTGCTCTGTCTGGCCGGCCAGCCTTAGCGTCTCGCCCAGGCCGTCCAGGGCCCTCCAGTGTTCAGGGGCGATCTGCAGCACCTGCTGAAAGTGCGAGATGGCCAGATCGAACTGTCCCCTGTGCCTGTAGAGATTGGCCAGATTGACCCGGGCCTGCATGAACCCCGGTTTTGCCTGGATCGCCCGCTGGTAGGAAGCCACGGCTTCCTCGCAGCGGCCCAGGCCGGTCAGTGCCACGCCACGGTTGTAGTGGGCCTCGGCCAATTCCGGGTGGAGGGCTATGGCCTGGTCGAAGGAGGTCATCGCTGGGCCGACCTTGCCTTGGCCGAGCAGGGCGTGTCCTTCGTTGATCAGACGCAGGGCCCGTTCCAGAGAGGTCGAGGAGCAGGGCGTGGCCGCAGCCAGCGACCTCAGCTCGTCCTTGACGCTGGCGAGCACCTGGTCCCAATCCCCGGGTGCGGGCTGCCTGAAGAGCCGCACGGAGGGATACCACGGGCTGTCCGATCTGTGCTTCATCCATCGCCAGTCCGCCACGAAGGGCAGAACGGCCCACGCGGGTTTGGCCATCGCGCCTGCCAGGTGGAGGACTGCAGTATCAACACTGATGAGCAGGTCCAGGTTGGCGATCACGGCCGCAGTCTCTGACCAGTCCGTCAGACCATCAGCCAGGTCCACGATGGGCCAGGCGCCGTACACGGCGAGCTGGCCCCTGGCCACCCCGTGTTGCAGGCTGAAGAACCTGACCCCGGGGACATCCACCAGGTTCCGGAAGAACCGGAGCGGACAGGATCGCTGACCGTCTCGCGTGTGCCTGGGTGATCCTGCCCACACCAGGCCCACCTTCAGGCCCGGCCCATCCAGCCTCGCCTTCCATCGGCTGACCTTTGCGGGATCAGCGCCAATATAAGGAATGGCGGCGGGGATCGTGTCCAGGTTGGTCTGGAATATCCCTGGCAGATCCAGGATGAAGGCGTGCGCGTCAGAGGGCAGGCTGGGCCTGCCATCAGGAGGCGCGGTTACGACCTGGTCTGCGCCATCCACTCTGGATAGTAGTCCCACCAGGGACTCCGGCACCTCCAGGCACACGGTCGCGCCGGAGGCATGAGCTGGCTGCCTCAATTTGGATCTGACCATCGGCAGGTACCGGATCATCTGCAGACAGTCGCCTATGCCTTGTTCGTGACGGATGAGCAGGGTGCCCGAGTCGAGGCCCTGGCCTCGCCAGGTTGGAGGGTCATCACGGTGGGTCTGAGGGATGGCCCCCAGGTTCGCCCTTCGCCTCCACCCGAACCGCTGCCAGCCTTCCTGCAATTGGCCCACGGACAGCAGTGCCAGCGCGAGGTTCCACTGACTGCTGGCATAGTCCGGCGACAGGTCGACGGCCTTGCGATAGTGCTCGATCGCCTCCTCAGTCCGGCCCAGGCTCGCCAGGAGGAGGCCTGCATTGTTGTAGGCCTCCGCGTACCCCGGTGCAAGCTCGGTGGCCCTCTGAAAAGACGCCAGGGCCTGTTGACTCTGGCCGCACTCTGACAAGGCGATGCCCAGGCTGTTGAAGCCCTGTGCGGCATCCGGCATGTGCTCGAGGACCCTTTGGTAGCAGATCAGGGCCTCGGCCTCGGCAGGCCTGAGTTGCAGTGCCTGGCCAAAGGAGGCCAGGGCGTCGGTGTATCTGCCCGCCTTCTCCAGCATACGTCCCTGGGCGACGTGCGTCCGGCATAGATCCGGCAAAGGCTGGGTTGAACTATCCAGAATCACCTGGGGACCACCTTTCGAACGCGGATGCCGGCTAGCCTCGACCTCGCCGCCAGACCGATGATGGTTGGCTTTGTCGCCATCGCAGGCGGGGTGTGGGTTGTGATCTCCGTGACAGGCGCAGCGGCCTCACGCCTCTGTTTCAGCCTGGCAGTCTCCATGGACCGAGTGAAGGCCTCCTTGAAGGCGGCCTTTGAGAATCTCTCTGCAACGTACTTGCGGGCCTTGCGTCCCATGTCCAAGGCCAGTTGTCTATCTGCCAACAAGAGTCTGGCAAAGCGGAGCACCTCCCGTGGATCGTCACTGAGGAATCCAGTGACACCGTGCTGGATGGGCGAGCTGGGGTGGCAGTTGCCCAACACCGGAAGGCCCGCAGCCATGGCCTCGAGGGTGGCCGTGTTGTGCCCGTCCTCCAATGCCGGGTGGGCCGTGTGGATGTAGAAGCGATACGAGCTGAGCATCTTCTTGAGATGGTCCCAGGACTCTGAAGGCGCTGCCTCGGACATCTCGGGGTTGTGTCCGATGATCGCAACCGGGATCCCCTCAAAGGCCCTCTGGTGGAAGTCCCACAGGAGGAACTGTCGCCTCCGGTGGATGAAGTCCGATATGCGAAGGCCGCACGCAAACTCTGCCGTGCAGGGAGGGTACTCGTCGGGGTCCACGCCAAAGGGCACTATGTCGTCAGACATGCCCCAGGACCTGCCCTTGAAGCTGGACACGGCCACCACGTGTGTGCCGGTCAAGTGGACGTAGCGGCGCAAGATGCTCCGGGCCTGTTCCGCCGTCATCCTGGCCCTCTCCTCCACAACGCGTGCTTCCGCGGGCAGGTGTAATATAAGGATACGGGGCTCAGGCCTCTCCTTGATATCCAGCAGGTCCTTGGCGTTGTGGGCAATGATGCAGTGGTATCTGGACTCCATGGCCCTGGCCTGGTCCAGGCTGATCAGTGTGGCGTTTCGGGGCACAGGCCTGATCCGCGTGTCCCACGTCCTGCTGGAGGGGCCAGGCAGACCCATAACCACGTCGAGGCCATAATCGAGGTCCGATAACTGATAGACCCAGGCCTCATGGCACCCGAACACCAAGAGCCTCCTCAGTGCGGTCTCTTCACGGATCACCTTGTGTGTGTCCATAGTGCGCCGGGTAAATGGGGTCCTTCCTATTATGTACATGTCGTGAAAAGGGGATCTTTGGCTGGATCTTTTTTTGAACTTTGATCTGTTTTATCGCTACCAAGGCAGAATATCAGTACGCCCATGACGAGTTTTACAGGGCCTGCTTCTTACCTATCCTTTTCGTTTTAACAACACACTAAAGTCCCTCACTTCTTCACCGATAATTGGCAGTGACGATCAACAGAATGCGTTGGTTGTATGTAACGACTGTGTAGTCTGCCTAGGATGGGTAGACTTGAGAAGAATGAAGGGCGGGGCTAAGCAGGGCCGGAAAAGGAAGAACTTGATTTAAGGAGTCAGGTATGCTAGCGATCAAGAATAACATCATGGCGGCGACTGCTGCTAGGCATTTGGGCAAAAGCTACGATGCCTTGTCGCAGTCTGTCGAAAGGCTGTCATCCGGCCTGCGGATCAACAGCGCCAAGGACGACGCGGCAGGGATGGCAGTTAGAGAGCTGATCAGAGCGGACATCTCGGTGCTGAACCAGGGTTCGCGAAACGGCCAGGACGGCATCAGTATGCTCCAGACCATGGAAGCCGCCATGGGTGTTATGGATGAGAACCTGGTCCGCATGAAGGAGTTGGCCGAGCAGGCCGCGACAGGTTCATACTCCTCAGCACAGCGGGCGATCATGGACGCCGAGTTCGCTGAGATGGCCGACGAAATCGAGCGTGTCTCCAACGCGACGAAGTTCAACAACATCGCCATGCTGAACGAGACCTCGCTGGCAAGCGGCGCCAACGACGTCAAGATTCACGTGGGCACGACCACAACCATTGACGTCCAGAAGGTCAACATGACCAAGGCCGGACTGGACATCGACACCGGTGACGGCGGATGGACCATGTCCACCGCGACTGCCACCGGCACTTCCACCACCAGCGACACGACCTGGCTGAGGGTTCAGGATGGTAGCGGTGGCGGTGCCACGGGCATAACCATGACCATCACGTTCGTGGATTCGGGCACGACCACCAATAACGAGTCTGCCATCGTGGTGGGCCTAGCCGCAACGACCTCGGCTGTCACAGGCTACTCCCTGTCCAGCATCGTCAGCCAGATCAATACGGCGAGCATGGCCCTGGGTTGGGACGGCAGTGGTAATGACCTCCGCTACAGCGCTGCAGAGGCCGTCTATGATTCCACCAGCAGCAAGTACGTCCTGAAGCTGAGCTCCAGGGGCAGCAACTCCGACTTGGCCCAGATTGCCTGGTCCGGCATCGACACGACGGGTGCAAACAAGGGTACTGTGACCGGCGCCTTTGTTGCCACCTTGGACGGCACATTCTCCACCAGTGCCACTCTGATCACCTGTCTCAGCATGGCCAGTGCAGGCTCGACGCAGGCCGGTCTGAACATTCAGACCGTGGACGCTGCAATTACGGCCCTGACCCGTATCGAGAGCGCGATCAATGCCAAGGACACGGCCCGTGCGGCATTCGGATACAAGATGAACCGTCTCGAAAGCACGGTTTCGATCCTCGAAATCCAGGCCGAGAACCTGCAGGCTGCAGAATCGCGAATCAGCGATGTGGACGTGGCCACGGAGATGGCCAGGTTGACCAGCACGCAAGTGCTGTCTCAGGCAGGCGTGCAGATGTTGGCACAGGCCAACTCGATTCCGCAGATGGCCTTGACGCTCCTGAGGGGTTAAGCAGTTGACTGACCAGCCGATGGCTGGTTGATGGACTCGGGGGAGATGAGCGCAGGGTTGCGGTCATCTCCCCAGTCCTTAATCCTTCGATAGTCTCATCTGGGCGTGAGCCCAGTTTGTAGGGAGTCTCGACCATGAATGGACTCGAAGCATATCAGAGCACGGCCGTTCTGACCCAGAGCAAAGGCCGCTTGATGGTCATGCTCTATGAGGGGGCGATCAAGTTCCTCAAGTTGGCCATCAAGGAGATGGAGGCCAAGAACCACGAAGCCAAGGGAAAGTACATCGCCAAGGCCCAAGATATCATCTGGGAGCTCAACTCAGCCATGAACATGGAAGTTGGCGGTGAGACAACGAAGAACCTGCGCAGCTTGTATCTCTACATGAACCGCCAGTTGAATCAGGCAAACATCAAGGTCGACCCTGAGAAGTGCCAAGAGGTCATCTCCTTGCTGGAGACCCTGAACAGCAGTTGGAAGATCATTTCAGACAAGGGGGTCACGGCGGGGTAGGCCTATCGTTTGACGATGCTTCCGGCCGATAGTATGGACTGGGCAGAGGGCAGTCCATGCCATCGGCCGGATTGCTTTTGGCGCCAGATGGACAGCGCTCCAGACCCTGATGTCGCATGGCGAAGATCACGGACGATCGCAGATCCGCAGGACAGCGGGCACCGGCCGCGTGGCTTCAGAACGGCAGGATCATGATCCGGTGCACGGCCGGAGCTGTGCCCGGTCCGTTGCTTGAGGCCAACCAAGCTTTGGCCTCAGGCCAGACGGGTCTCGCCAAGGCCATCCTGGCCGAACACAACGCCGTGGACCAGTGTGAGCGACTGATTGGCGAGAATCCCTTGCGGACAGACCTGATGTACATGGTCGCCAGGCTCTTCCTGGCCCTGGAGCAGTGGGATCTCGCAGAGTGCTGGTGCAGGCGGATCGTGGAGCAGGAGCCCTCGAGCCTGGCGCACCACCAGATGGCGGCCGTCTATTCACGTCGTCTCGGAAAGGCCGGCCAGGCTCTGTTCCATGCCAAGAAGGCATTTGAGGCAGAGCCCGGCAACCCGGTCTTCTGTCAGGCCTACGCGGAGGGCCTCATCGGTCTTGGGAGGACGGGCGAAGGCATGGTGGTCCTCAGGGAGGCGGCCAGGGGATTCCCCGACGACCCGTCCATACTGGAAGGCCTGCTCTGGCACACCCAATACGTCCCGGGTCACGACAGGCAGGGTCTTCTGGAGGGCTACAGGAGGTGGGCCGGCCTTGCCACCGCGGGGATCAGGCCCAGAGAAGGGCATCCAAACATCCCGGATGCGGACCGTAGGCTCAGGGTCGGCTTCCTCTCGCCGGACCTCCGCAGGAACTCTGCGGTCCTCTCCTTTGAGCCCTTTCTGGATGCCTACGACCGGAACCGCCTGGAGGTCCTTGCCTACGCCAACGTGGCGAATCCCGATGAGGTGACGGCCCGACTGAAGGCCAAGTGCGACGGCTTCAGGATGGTCCACGGCCTGGCCGCAGACCAGGTGGCGCGGATCATTGAGGAGGACGGCGTCGACGTGCTGGTGGCGATCGGCGGCCATGTGAGGGACCATGGACTGCTGGTCCTCTGTCATAGGCCCGCACCCGTGCAGGTCGACTACGGCGGCGTGAGCACCACGGGACTTGCCCAGATAGACTACCGACTGGCCGACGCCATCCTCGATCCGCCGGACACCTTGCACACCTACGTGGAGCGGTCTGTATATCTGCCCGGAGGCTTGGCCTGCTTCAGGCCTCCAGAGAGGAGTCCTCTGATCCGGCGGCTGCCTGCACTGTCCAACGGATCTGTCACCTTTGGGTCGTTCAACAGCCACGTCAAACTCAGTGACTTGACCTTGAGACTCTGGGCGGAGATCCTCAGGGGCAACACCGGTTCACGGCTGGTCATGAAGTTCAATAGCGGCGGTGATCCCCAGCTCGGGACCTTCTATCTGGATAGGTTCAGGTCATTGGGGGTGGATCCCGCGAGGATCGAGATCCATGGGATCCTACCCTACATGGATTACCTTGACCTGGTCGGCCAGGTCGATCTGGCCCTGGACGCTTACCCCTTCAACGGCTGCATCACTACCTTGGAAGGCCTGTGGATGGGGGTTCCCACAGTGACACTGACAGGCGACACGTACGTGTCACGGGTAGGACTGACGATCTTGACCCGCCTGGGGCTGGAGGTCTTTGCCGCCTCTAGCCCTCAAGAGTACGTGAAGAAGGCCCAGTCCTTCAGCCTGCAGCTTGCCGAACTCGGGCAGATCCGAGCCAGCCTGCGGTCCCGCATGCTGGCCAGCCCCCTCTGCGACCCGGTCCGCTGGGCCCGGGAGATGGAGGACGCCTTCCGTCTCATGTGGCGGTCGTGGTGCAAATCCCACAAAACATGACGCAAATCCCGGCCTCTGGCCGATAATATGCAACGTGAGCATGGATGCAACATGTCTGCCCACGATCGAACGGCCGTGGGCAACGTTCAAGGATGGAGCCCTGCGCATCGACAGGCTGGCAGGGCTTGTGCCTGCGTTCGTCCTGGAGGCCAACCGGGCGATCCAGCAGGGCGACGTGGGGAGGGCCAAAGGTCTCCTCTGCCCTGAAAACATGGAGTCGCTGGAGTCGACGGTGGCCGAAGGGCCGGTCCGCATCGACTTGATGTACATGGCCGCCAACCTGCTGCTGGTCCTGGGCCAGCCGGAACCCGCGGAGGCCTGGTGCCAGCGAATCTTGGCACAGCAGTCCGAGCCTGCGGCCCACCATCACCTGGCGCGCTGCCTCAGCGGTCACCTCGGCCGCCAGACCGAGGCCCTCGAACACGCCCGGATCGCCTTCGAGGCAGAGCCGGACAATCCTTGGTTCTGTGACGTGTATGGTCGGTTGCTGGTCAGCACCGGGCTGCACCGGCAGGGCATCAAGGTTCTCGATCGAGCGGTCGCCGCAGACCCCGCCAACATCACGTGGCTCTCGGAGGCGCTGTGGTATAAGCACTACGTGGCGGGTTACAGCAGACGGGACTTCTTCGAGGGCTACCGTGTATGGGGCAGGCTGGTCACCGCCGGGATCCCACCCCGGGACCATTTCCAGAATATCCCGGACCCGGATCGGAGGATTCGCGTGGGGCTGCTCTCGCCCGACCTCCACAAGGGCTCTGCGGCCGCGTCCCTGGAGCCTTTCCTGGACGCCCACGATCGTCAGAGCCTGGAGGTCTACGGATACGGAGACCTGACTGCTGCCGATGAAGTCACGCAGCGGATGGCGTTCACGTTCCGCCAGCTTCGGGACGTCCATGGTCTGGACGACCGTCAGATCGCTACGATCGTCGAGCAGGACGGCATCGATGTCCTGGTGGCCTACGCGGGCCACGTACAGGGCAACTACCTGGGAGTCCTGGCCCATAGGCCTGCCCCTATTCAGATCGACGGCATCGGCATCGACACCACGGGTCTGGAGCGGGTCGACTACAGGATCACCGACGCCTTGGCCGATCCTCCTGGTTCACAGCCGTACCACGTCGAGCGTCTGGCGTACCTGGATGGAGGATTCGGCTGCTTTCGGCCGCCCAAGCTGAGTCCGTTGGTGGGCCCTCTGCCAGCCCGAGCCAATGGGTATGTGACCTTTGGAAGCTTCAACGTCAATATCAAGATCACCGACGAGATCCTGGCCCTCTGGGCCCAAATCCTGCGGGAGACGCCCGGATCCCGGCTGATCATGAAATTCATGGCAGGTCACGATCCACACATCCGGGCTGGATACCTGGACCGGTTCGGCCGTCTGGGAGTGGAGCCGCGTCGCATTGACATCCACGGGAGGCTCTCTTCCTGGGACCACCTGGAGCTGTTCGGCCGCGTGGACGTCGCGCTGGACACACACCCCTACAGCGGCTGCGTGACGACCATGGAGGGCCTCTGGATGGGGGTGCCGACGCTCACGTTGTGCGGCGAGACGTTCGTGTCCAGGCAGGCCTTGAGCGTCCTGCACCGCGTGGGTCTGGATGCGTTCGTGTCGTCCAGCGCAGGGGAGTACGTGGCCAAGGGCTGCGCGTACGCCAGGCAGTGGGATGCCCTGGGGCAGATCCGATCGGGCCTTCGACCCAGGATGCTCGCCAGTCCCTTGTGTGACCCTGCACGCGTGGCCCGCGACATGGAACAGATCTTTCGCTCCGCGTGGCGGCGGTGGTGTAGTCAGCAGGGGGGTCCGGCGTGACTTCCAGCACCAGAGATTCTGAACAGCAAGACACGGGCCGCGACGGCCAGGGCCTGGAGGTCAGGCGGCTTCACGAACTGGCTGAGGCCTGTGCCAGGAACAGCTCGTGCCTCTCCGAGGCGGTAGTCCACAGCCGCGAGGCCCACAGGCTCGCCCCCGCAGATCCATGGCTCTGCGCGTACTATGGTCGCGATCTGATCTACGCAGGCCAGATGGAACAGGGACTCTCGCGTCTGGAGGCGGCGGCCCGCCTCGGACCCGACGACGGATGTCTCCAACTGAATCCCCTGGGATTCAAACACTATCTCTGCTCCTTCGACAGGGAGGCCTCCTTCAAGGCCTACAAGGCGTGGGGCGAGCGGTTTGCGCCTGTCCGCCCCACTGGGGCCTTCTGGCCAAATGCCCCGGACCCGGACCGCAGACTGCGGGTCGGATACGTCTCACCCGGCTTCTGCACGCATTCCATCGCCCGGACCTTTGAGCCGCTCCTGGATGGCCACGACCGTGGACACTTCGAGATCCTGGGGTATGGCAATGTCCCCGAGCCGGATGCCGTCACTGAGCAGTTCAAGGCCAGACTGGATCGGTATCGGGACATCCACGGCCGGACTGCCCAGGATGTGGCGGACCAGATCCTCGCGGATGGCGTGGACATCCTGGTGGCCGTGGGTGGGCACTGCACGGGCAGTCGCTTGGACGTCCTGGCCCTGCGGCCGGCGCCGGTCCAGGTGGATCTAGGCAGCGTCAGCACCACGGGTATTAGAGACATTGAATACCGTATTACAGACGCTGTCCTGGACCCTCCGGAGACCCAGTCCTGGTATGTGGAGCGGCTGGTCCCGCTGGCCGGTGGATTCGTCTCCTACAGGCCGCCGCTGGCAAGTCCCGCGGTGGAGCCGCTGCCCTTACAGACCCGTGGATTCATCACCTGGGGCTCGTTCAACAATCACATCAAGATCAACGACGTCACCCTGGATCTGTGGTCGCAGGTCCTGCGCGGGGCGTCTGGCAGCCGGCTGGTCCTCAAGTTCCCCTCAGCCCTCGACCCGGGTCTGCAGCAGCACTTTCGCAGTGCGTTGGAGCGCCGGGGCGTGGCCGCTGACCGCCTTTCCTTCATCGGCCACCGACCCCACTTTGAGCACCTTCTCACGCTCGGCCAGGTGGACGTGGCGCTGGACACGTTCCCGTTCAACGGCTGCGTTACGACCCTGGAGGGCCTCTGGATGGGCGTGCCCATCATGTCCATGGCGGGTCAGACCTACGTCAGCCGGGTCGGCCTCGATATCCTGACCCGGTTGGGCCTGCAGGCCTTTGCGGCAAGGACGGCGGAGCAATTCGTGGCCAGGGCCTGTGCCATGACTTCACAGCCCGAGTCGCTGGCCGCGATTCGAAGGGGCCTGCGAGAGCGGATGCTGGCGAGCGCCCTGTGTGATCCGGGCCGATTCACACGCGAACTCGAGGAGGCGTATCGGGGGATGTGGCGGACGTGGTGCGACCGCCAGGTGAGCGAGCGACCACCGTCCAGGAAAGCCCCCGTGGGCAGCGCCTTTGAGGGCCCGCGCAGTGGTCCTTCGGGGCTCTCTGACCTGGGACTGCGTGAGGGCCGATTGACGCTCACGGCCGAGTCTGTGCCGGCGTGCCTGTTGGAGGTGAACCAGAAGGTCCGCGCAGGTCAGATCGAGCAGGCCAGACAGGTCTTGGATACCCATCTCCAGGAGGTCGAGGTCCTGGTGAGCCAACCGCCTGAGCGGCCCAGTGTGATGTTCATCCTGGCCAAGCTCCTGGTGGACTGCGGCCGTCCTGAGCGGGCCGAAATGTGGTTTAGGCGGACCGCCCAGGTCGAGCCGCATGCCCAGGTGTGGGATCAGTTGGCCCGGCTGTGCTTCAGCAGCCAGACCCGCTGGACCGAGGGCGCCGAATTCAGCCGCAAGGCCTGGGAGGCCAATCCCCATGACGTGCCGGTGACCCTCCACCGGGCGTTGAGCCTCGCCCGCACGGGCCGGGTCGAGCAGGCGGTCCAGGTGCTGCAGGATCTTGCAGCGGCCTTGCCTCAGTCGGCCGACGCCTTTGTTGTCTGGCTCTGGTTCCAGCACTATCTGGACCATTCCCGTCAGAAAATGTTGGACGGATATGGCCGGTGGGCGAGTCGGTTCGCGCCCGTCCACTTGGCCTGCATCGACCACGGGAATGATCCGGACCCGGATCGTCGGATTCGGATCGGATACCTGTCCGGCGATTTTCGGGGACACGCCACGGCGGGGGTCACGGGACTTCTTCTCGAGGGTCATGATCGCAGTCGGGTGGAGCTCTTCGGATACGGCAACGTGGCCCATCCGGACGAGGTCACCCGGCGGTTCATCCCGAAGTTCGACCGCTACTGCAGCATCTACGGCTGGACCGCGCAGGACGCGGCAGCCCAGATCCAGCGGGATCAGGTGGACGTCCTGATCGGGATGGGGGGCCACGTGACTGACAGCCGCATGGATGTTCTGGCGTTGAAACCTGCACCTGTGCAGGGAGATTTCGGCGGCATCAGTACGACGGGGATGCCTCAGGTGGACTTTCGTGTGACCGATCGCGTCATCGATCCGCCTGAGTCCCTTGGGTCCTACGTGGAACAGTCGGTCTATCTTCCGGGCGGGCTGGCCTGTTTTCGTCCGCCCGCAGAGAGCCCTGCCGTCGGGCCTCTTCCTGCGCTGCAGCGGGGGACGCCCACCTTTGGATCGGTCAACAGCAACCCCAAGATCAACGCGGGCTGCATTGGCCTATGGGCGAGGGTCCTCTGCCAGGTGCCGGGCTCCAGGATGATCCTGAAGCTCGATGGCGGCGGAGATGCAGGCGTTCGGTCAACCTTCCTGCAGCAGTTCGAATCCCACGGCGTGGAGCCGGGGAGGGTGGAGGTTGTGGGGACAATGCCCTATCAGGACTACCTCGGCCTCTATCACCGGATTGACCTGCTGCTGGATGCCACTCCCTACAACGGGTGCATCACGACGTTGGAGGGACTCTGGATGGGCGTGCCCATCGTGACCCTCACGGGCCAGACCTACGTGTCTCGCGTGGGTCTGAGCATCCTGACCCGGCTGGGCCTGGAGATCTTTGCGGCCGCAACAGCGGACGAGGTCGTGGCCAAGGCTGCGGCGTTTGCCTCGCAGCCTGCCGAACTCGCGCAGATCCGGAGGTCGCTTCGCAGTCTGATGCTGGCCAGCCCTTTGTGCGATCCACGGCGCATGGGCCGCGAGCTGGAACAGGCCTACAGGTCCGCCTGGCAGCACTGGTGCCGGCAGAGGCAGACGGCCGGAGTCGCACCCGGGAGGGTCGGGCCATGAGGCTTGCCGGGCAGGTGGCCATCTGCCGGCATCACGTGCCGGAGTTCCTCATGGAGGCCTTTCGCAGCGCGGAGGCAGGCCGGTTGGAACGCGCCCTGGTCTTCCTCTCTGAGGCGAACCTGGAGCGGATCGCCAGGATGAATCCAGCGGCCGCAGAGACGGCCTCGTGCTGGATTGTCTTGGGCCGGACCTGGCGGAGCCTCGGACGGATGAAGGAGGCTGCGGAGGCGTATGAGCGGGCGGTCCAGTCCCGTCCTGAGCCGGCCCTGTGGGCGGAGCTGGCGGGTGTCTACCTGAACGTGGGCCACCTGTCCGATGCCGTGAGCTGCAGTCAGCAGGCCCTGGCCCTCGCACCGGAAGATCCAGGCCTCAAAGGTCTCTATGCGACGTGCTTGATCCAGATAGGGGAGGTTCGGGAGGGGATCGGCATGCTTCAGGACCTGGTGGCGACCGGCCGCGCGGGAAGGATCCTCCACTCGGAGTACCTGTGGTCGCTTCTGTATGTCCCGGAGGTGACGCCTCAGGCTCTGTCCCGAGAATGTGTTCACTGGGGCAGGCTCCATGCGCCGGTCCTTCCCCTTGGGCGGGGACATGCCAATTCACCGGACCCGGATCGGCGGATCAGGATCGGGTATTTGTCCTCGGATTTCCGCCGGCACTCCGTGGCCTACACGTTTGAATCCCTCCTGGATGCACGGGATCGCCAGGACATTGAGATGGTGGGGTATGGCAGCGTGTCTTCGCCCGATGAGGTGACCGACCGCCTGCGATCCAAATTTGACCGGTACCGGGACATCCGGCGGATGGACGATCAGCAGGTCGCCGCCGCCGTGGAGCAGGACGGGATCGACATCCTGGTAACCATGGGTGGACACACCCGCGGCCACAGGTTGGGCGTGCTGGCCTACAGTCCTGCGCCGATCCAGGTGGACCACGGCTCCGTGACCACCGTGGGAATGGAGCAGGTCCGCTACCGGCTGACCGACAGTCTCTTGGATCCGCCCTCGGTCCGGAAGGAGTACATCGAGGAGCTGGTGTATCTCCCGGGTGGCCTGGTCTGCTATCGCCCTCCAGAGGACATGCCGGAGGTCGGCCCACTTCCGGCCCAGCATCAGGGATGCGTGACCTTTGGCTCGTTTGCCCACCACCTCAAGGTCCACGTGGGCGTGGTGGCCCTCTGGTCCGCGATCCTCAGACAGGTGAGCGGCTCGCGACTGCTGATCAAGTGCGCAGGCGGCCATGATCGCGGGGTCCAGGAGAGCCTGCAGCGGCAGTTCCACATGTGCGGCGTGGAGGCCGGGAGGGTGGCTGTGCTGGGTTGGATCCCCAAGCCTGGTCACTGGGACCTCTACGGCCAGGTCGACGTGGCCCTCGATACCTATCCCTTCAACGGATGTCTGACCACGCTGGAAAGTCTGTGGATGGGCGTGCCTGTCGTGACCCTGGCGGGCCCGACCTACGTCTCCAGGGTGGGCTCCGCCCTTCTGGCCCGCCTGGGCATGGCCAACTGCGTGGCCTCCACGCCCGATCAGATGGTGGCCAAGGCCACGGCCCTTGCCGGCGACCTGACAACCTTGGCCAGGATCCGGGCGAGCCTGCGCGACCGGATGAGAGCCAGTCCCCTGTGCGACGCCCAGCGGTTCGCCCGAGAGATGGAGGCCGCCTACCGTCAGATGTGGCAGACCTGGTGTGCCAGCCAGGTCATGGGTGGAAGACCGGAGATCAGGGACGAGGGGTCGATCGGACTTGGGAGTTAGGTGGTGCCGGAACTCACAACACAGAACTCAGGACTCAGAATCCAGAACCCAGAACTCAGGACCCAGTCGGGTCGGCTGCGGTCGCTGCTGACAGGCCGGGAGGGTCTGGGGATCACGGTGCCGAGGGGGCTGTTGCCGGAGTTCCTGTTGGAGGCGAACAACCTGGTTCGATCCGGCCGGCGTCAGGAGGCGAGGGGGCTGTTGACGGAGGCCAACATCGGCCTTGTCGAAGAGCGGGTTGCAGGGGATGGCTCTTTGACGGACCTGATGTATGTCCTGGCGAGGCTCCTGGTGGAGGTGGGGGAGTATGCTGCGGCAGAGCCTTGGTACAGGCGGATCGTGTCGATAGAGCCTCACGCACAGGTCTGGGCAGACCTGGCGAGGGTGTGCAGCGAGGGCTCTACGGTCCGGCTGGGCGAGGTCATGTCCTGTTGGGAGCAGGCGCACCTGCTGGATGCTGAGAACGTGGTCTTCAAGGAGGCGTACGCTGACCATCTGGTGCAGTTTGGCCGCGTAGCCCAGGGCGTTGCCCTGTTTGAGCAGATCATCCAAGAGAACCCGGACAGGCTCGACCTGATCCTGAGGTGGCTGTGGAACCTGCACTATCTGCCTGGAACCGATCGGGCCTTCTTCTTCGAGCAGTACAGCCGTCTGGGACGCCAGCTCGAGCATCTGGCGGGCCAGCGAGCGGTTTCGTCTTGGACGAGGCCCTTTGATCCGGACCGCAGGCTGCGAGTGGGGATCCTGTCGGGTGATTTTCGGAGCAACTCTCCGTCGAGCGGGTATGAGCCCTTCATGGAGCTGTGCGACCGCCGGGGGTTTGAGCTGTTTGGATACGGCAGCGTCAAGGACCCGGATGACGTCACGGATCGCATTGCGGGTCTGTTCGATACGTATCGTGACATCCACGGCCGGCCTGATGACCAGGTGGCGGACCAGATACGAGAGGACGGCATCGATATTCTGGTGGAGATCGGTGGTTACTCCGCTGGACACCGTCTTGGAGTCTTTCTTCGCAGCCCTGCGCCAGCGCAGGTGGACCTGGGTGGTATTGGCACCCGAGGCCTAACGCGGATCGGACACAGGATCACGGACGAGGTATTGGACCCGCCGGACACCCAGCGTTTCTCTGCCGAGCGTCTGGTCTACCTACCTGGAGGGGGGGTTCCGTACCGCCCGCCCAGTGAGAGTCCTCTGGTGGGCCCCTTGCCCGCGACCCGTAGCGGCCACGTGACCTTTGGCTCGTTCAACAACTACCGCAAGGTGAGCGGGATGGTCCTGTCTCTCTGGAGCCGAATCCTGACAGAGACTCCTGGGGCCCGCATGGTCCTGAAGTTCCCAACCGCAGCCGATCCTGCAGTCCGTGAGGATCTCTACCAGCGATTTGAGCAGGAGGGGATCGATCGCGGCCGGGTTCGGTTGTGCGGTCCGACGTCGTATTTCGATCACCTGTCGTTGTTGGAGCAGGTGGACCTGCTGCTGGACTGCTTTCCCTTCAATGGATGCCGGACCACGGTGGAAGGGTTGTGGATGGGCGTTCCGACGGTCACACTGTCAGGTCCTACGTTCGTGGCCAACATGGGCAAGGACATCCTGCTTCGTCTTGGGCTGGAGGCCTTTGTGGCTGACAGCCCCGAGCAGTACGTGTGCAAGGCGATTGCGTTCGCCTCGCAGGTCGACGCCCTGGCGAGGATTCGGCGATCGCTTCGATCCCTGATGCTGTCCAGTAGTCTATGTGATCCCGCGAGGTTCACGCGGGAGATGGAACAGGCCCTTCGCCAGATATGGCGGAGTTGCTGCAGCCAGCAGAATGCGGAAACCCCGAGTCAGCGAACATGACTTCGACCACGCCACTCACAACACAGAACACAGAACTCACAACCCAGGACTCAGGACCCAGGACCCAGGACCCAGAACCCGGAGGGAAGCAGGGTCGGCTGCAGTCGCTGCTGACAGGCCGGGAGGGTCTGGGGATCACGGTGCCGAGGGGGCTGTTGCCGGAGTTCCTGTTGGAGGCGAACAACCTGGTTCGATCCGGCCGGCGTCAGGAGGCGAGGGGGCTGTTGACGGAGGCCAACATCGGCCTTGTCGAAGAGCGGGTTGCAGGGGATGGCTCTTTGACGGACCTGATGTATGTCCTGGCGAGGCTCCTGGTGGAGGTGGGGGAGTATGCTGCGGCAGAGCCTTGGTACAGGCGGATCGTGTCGATAGAGCCTCACGCACAGGTCTGGGCAGACCTGGCGAGGGTGTGCAGCGAGGGCTCTACGGTCCGGCTGGGCGAGGTCGTGTCCTGTTGGGAGCAGGCGCACCTGCTGGACCCCGAGAACGTGGTCTTCAAGGAGGCGTACGCTGACCATCTGGTGCAGTCTGGCCGCGTGGCCCAGGGGACTGCGGTGCAGGCAGAGATTCTGGATCGCCATCCCGATCACGTGGATCTTGCCCAGAGGTGGCTGTGGAACATGCACTATTTGTCGGGCGCTGACCGGGCCTTCTTCTTTGACCAATACACGCGGGTAGGGCGGCAGTACGAGGCGATGGCCGCAGCACGCCCGCATCGGCCCATCAAGGCGCCCCGCGATGCAGGCCGCAGACTCCGCGTGGGAATTGTATCGGGTGACTTCAGGGGCAACTCGCCGGCCAGCGCGTACGAACCGTTCATTGGGCTGTGCGACCGGAGGGGATTTGAGCTGTTCGGGTACGGCAACGTCAAGGACCCGGACGCTGTCACCGATCGCATTGCCGGCCTCTTCGACGTGTACCGCGACATCCACGACAGGACCGACGATCAGATCGCTGATGAAATCAGGACAGATGATATCGACATCCTCATGGAGATCGGCGGCTACTGCGCGGGGACCCGCCTGGGCGTCCTTCTCCTGCGGCCAGCGCCCGTTCAGGTAGACCTGGGGGGGATCAGCACCCTGGGCCTGGACGCGGTCGGATATCGCATCACCGATGAGATGCTGGACCCGCCCGAGACGCAGGGCCTCTACACGGAGCGTCTGGTGTATCTGCCGGGGGGCCTGGTCACCTATCGGCCTCCGGGCAAGAGTCCCCTGATCGGACCGCTGCCTGCAACTGGCCAGGGTCACGTGACGTTTGGCTCGTTCAACAACCTTCGCAAGATCAATGACGAGGTGCTCTCCGCCTGGGCGCGGGTTCTCACGCAGGTACCTGACGCCGTCATGGCCGTGAAGTGTCCGGAAGTGAACGACCCGGCGGTTCGCGAGGATCTCCGCCTTCGGTTTGAGCAGGAGGGGATCGATTGCGGCCGGATTCGGTTGTGCGGCCCGACGTCGTATCTCGATCATCTGTCGCTGCTGGGGCAGGTGGACCTGCTGTTGGACTGCTTTCCCTTCAATGGGTCGCGGACTACGGTCGAGGGTCTGTGGATGGGGGTTCCCACGATTACCCTCACGGGCCCCACGTACGTGGCACAGGTGGGCAGGGCCATCATGGCCCGTCTGGGCCTGGAGGCCTTTGTGGCGAATACCCTGGACGAGTACGTGTCCAAGGCGGTTGCGTTTGCCTCGCAGGTCGACGCCCTGGCGAGGATTCGGCGGTCGCTTCGGCCCCTGCTGCTGTCCAGCAGCCTCTGCGATCCTGCACGGTTTACCCGGGAGCTGGAGCAAGCCCTCCGCCAGACATGGCAAATGTCGTGCGGCCAACAGAACACAGGAGCTCCGAGTCAGTGAACATGACTTCGACAGAACTCAGAACTCATAGCTCACAGCCCACAGCTCATAGCGCCGAGGTCGTGGTCAGATCAGACGGCCTGCCCACCCATCTCCTCCTCGCCAAGGCCGCGATCGAGCGGGGCCTGCCCGACCAGGCGAGGGGCCTGTTGGATGAAGCCACGATCGGCCAGGTCGAGCAATTGCTCTCTGCGGACCCATCGCGGCTCGATGTCATGGCCATGCTGGGTCTGATGTTCTTCAGGATCCATCGGCTCGACGAGGCCGAGCGATGGCTGAGGAGACTCCTGGAACACCGCAGCGATCGGCTGGCCCTGCAACAGATGGCCGAGATCTGCCGGCTGACGGGTCGGTTCTGTCAGGCGACGGCCTTCCGCAGGCGGGCCATGGCCCAGGAGCCGGACGACGTGGAGATCCGGCGGGCCTATGCCTTTGACCTGATGCGAGAGGGCCGTTTCAGCAGGGGGATTTCCCTCTTGCGCGGGCTGGCCGAGGCAAACGCCGGGCTTTCAGAGCTCCACGGCCAGTGGCTCTTCCAGATGCACTACCTGCCGCAGACAGACCCTCGCTGGCTGTCCGAGCAGTACAGGCAGTGGGGCGAGCGACATATGCCCAGGGCGCTGGCGCGGACGTGCCACAACCGGTCGCCGGATCCGGAGCGGGCCCTTCGCGTGGGATTCCTTAGCGGCGATCTTCGCAGCCATTCCGTGGCCTATGGCCTGGAGCCGATCCTCGAGCATCTGGACCGGCGGCAGGTTCTTTCCTACGCCTACAGCAACGTCCCCTGCCCGGATCGTGTGACGGAGCGGCTCAAGGCCCACTTCGAGGCCTATCGGGACATCCGGGACCTGGACGATCGGGCAGCGGCGGATCTGATCGATGCCGATCAGATCGACGTGCTGGTTGTGGTGGCCGGCCACACGGACCATGACAGGCTGGGTGTGGTGGCGAGGAGGCCCGCGCCGGTGCAGACGGACTACGGCGGGCTGAGCACCCTGGGCATGGGCCAGGTGGACTACAGGCTGAGCGACGACGTCCTGGATCCGCCTGGGTCCGAGGGACTCTACCTCGAGGAACGGGTGAGCCTGACCAACGGCTTTGTCTGCTATCGACCGCCCGAGCAGGCGGGCAGCGTGACTCCGCTGCCGGCTGCGAACCAGGGATTCATCACGTTTGGCTCATTCAACAATGCGATGAAGATCCACCCTGGGACCCTCTTGCTCTGGGCCGAGGTGCTCAAGGCCGTTCCGCACTCACGACTGCTGATGAAGTTCGCAGGGGGGGATGAACCGCGGATCCAGGAACGGATGTTGAGGAGATTCGGCAGGGCCGGAATCGACCCAGGCCGGATCGAGATCATGGGCTGGCGATCACCCGGCCGGTACCTGGAGGTCCATGGCCGCGTGGACATCGGCCTGGACACTCATCCGTTCAACGGCTGCATCACCACGCTGGAAGGCCTGTGGATGGGCATCCCCACAGTGACGCTGACAGGCGACCGGTACATCAGCCGCGTGGGCCTGGACATCCTCACCCACGTTGGACTGGGCGCCTTGGCCGCGACCACTGCCCAGGAGTACGTGATCAAGGCCGCCACCCTGGCCCGCAACCTCCCTGCGCTCGCCAGGATACGCAGTTCCTTGCGTCAGGCCATGGCTGCCAGTCCGCTCTGCGACGGCCCGGCACACGCCAAGGCCATGGAGCAGGCCTTGCGGCAGATGTGGAGAAGGTGGTGCCGGCAGCAGGAGACAGGAGACAGGAGACAGGAGACAGGAGCGAAGAAGACGCAGGGCGTGGCTGACGGGGATCGGATGGAGTTCTTTGTCTCCCCTACGAGCGATCTGAAGTTTACGATCTCCAAGAAGGGACTGCCCGCCTTTCTATTTGAGGCTGCGTCTGCAGTGGAGGCAGGGGAGGTCGCCAGGGCCGCGGCCCTTCTGACGGGCCAGGCCGAGGATCAGATCCGGGCGATTCCGGAGGAGGATCCTCGCCGGACCGATGCGGCATTCATGTTGGCGACATTGCTTGCCCGGATTGAGCAGCCTGACAGGGCCGAGTCCTGGTATGGGCAGGTCCTCCAACACAGGCCGCATCCCTTGATCCACTTCGAGCTGGCGAATCTGGCCCGCAGCAGGGGCCGGATCTCGGAGGCCCTCGATCAGGGGCAAAGGGCCGTGGAGCTGTCGCCCAACAGCCCTGAGCTGAAGGCCTCGCTGGCGGGCCTGCTGATCCAGGCCGGCTGTACCCCTCAGGGGATCGAGCTCCTGGGCCGCGTGGCACAGACCTCGGCGAGTCCGGCACTCCACTCCAAGTACCTCTGGCACCTGCACCATGCTGAGGTGCTGGACCGGGCCTCGATCTTCGAGGAGCATCGACGGTGGGGCAGGCTCCATGCGCCACTCCATCGGGCCAGGACCTCGCACGAGAACGAGCCTGACCCGGATCGCCGGCTTCGCATAGGATATCTCTCGCCGGACTTCTGCGGCCACTCGGTGGCGTATTTCTTTGAGTCCCTGCTGGACGGCCACAACACCCAGCAGGTGGAGACCTTCGGCTACGGCAACGTGGCCTGCCAGGACGTGGTGACACAGCGGCTGGAAACCAAGTTCCACCACTACCGCAACATCCGGCCGCTGTCTGATCAGGACGTGGTCCGCCTCGTTGAGCAGGACCGGGTCGATATCCTGGTGGACCTCGCAGGCCACACGGGCGACCATCGCCTCTCCGTGATGGCCTGCAGGCCTGCGCCCGTGCAGGTCAGCTTCCTGGGCTATCCAGACACCACGGGCATGGCCCAGATCGACTACCGGTTCACGGATGCCTGGGCGGACCTGCCCGATGCGCAGGGATTCCACACCGAGCAGTTGGTGCCCCTGGCGTCCGGATTCATCTGCTATCGGCCGCCGGGCTTTGCGCCCGAGGTGGGATCGCTTCCTGCCCTGGACAAGGGGTTTGTGACCTTCGGATCGTTCAACACCAATGGCAAGATCAACCCAGGGATCTTGGACCTGTGGGCCGAGGTCCTCAGGGCACTGCCGGACAGTCGGATGCTGCTCAAGTTCGAGGGCGGCGACGACGGACCCGTCCGCCAGCGCTACCTCGATCAGTTCGAGAGCCGCAAGATCGAGGCACGCCGCATCATGATCCTGGGCGCAGGGGCGTGCTCGAGCATTGGGATCTGTACCGCCAGGTGGACATCGGGATGGACACCTTCCCATATCATGGCACCACGACGACCTGCGAGGCCCTGTGGATGGGTGTTCCGAGCGTCACCCTGGTGGGCAGGCATCACGCCTCCAGGGTGGGGCTGAGCCTGCTGACCCGGGTCGGTCTGGAGGTCTTCGCCGCCCAGACGGCGGCTGAGTACGTGGCCAAGGCCGTGGCCTTTGCCAAAGAGCCGGCCAACCTGGCCGTCATCCGGAGGTCTTTGCGTCACCTGATGGCGACAGGCCCCCTGTGCAACGCGACCGCCTACTGCCGGGACGTGGAGGCCGCGTACCGTACCATGTGGCGGACGTGGTGCGCAACTCAGAACTCAGAACTCAGAACCCACGGCTCATAGCCCATGGCTCATAGCTCAGAACCCAGAACCCAGAATGCTGTTCTTCCGTATGGACCGGGGCCTGACGGACGGCTCCAGGTCATGACTGACCCGTCCAGCCTGCCTGAGGCGGTCGTGGCCGTGCGGCTGACCGTGGAGGCGGGCGTGCTCGATGTGGCAGCCAGGCTCTTGCCTGTTGCCATGGACGAGGCCCTGGCCCTGCTCGACGCCGAACCATCGCAGCCTGCGGCCCTGTTTCTCCTGGGCCTCTCGTATGCCCAGATGGGCCGCCCCGGAGAGGCCCGGGCCAGCTTTGAGCGGATCCTTGGCCGGTGTCCCCATCCTCTCGTCTTCTACGAGCTGGGCAGGCTGCACAGAGAGACAGGGTTTCTATCTCTGGCGACTCCGTGCAGGAGAAAGGCCGTGGAGCTGGACCCGCAGACGCTGGAGTTCAGGCTGGGCCTGGCCCTGGACCTTATGCGGGAGGGCCAGATCGAAGAGGGTCTCTCGCTGCTCAGGGCCGTGGTCAACGAGGACCCCCTCAACGCGGACGCCTGGTCAAAACTTCTGTTCTACATCCACTTTCTTCCGGGGATCAGCAGAAAGGAACTGTTCGAGGAGCACAGGCGATGGGGCTGGATCCATGCGCCGGTCCGGCCTCTGCCGTGCCACGGCGACCGCAACCGTGATCCAGACCGCAGGCTGAGGGTCGGCTACGTGTCTGCAGACTTCCGCAGGCACTCCACGGCCTACACCTTTGAGCCACTCCTGGACGGCCACGACAAAGAGCAGGTGGAGGTCTACGGCTATGCCAACGTGGCCCGACCGGACGAGGTGACAGAGCGGATCGAATCCAAGTTGGACGTGTATCGAGACATCCGCAGGCTGGACGATCGTGCTGCGGCTGCCCTGATTGAACAGGACCAGATCGACATCCTCGTGGCCGTTGCAGGCCATCAAGGAGATCACCGACTGACCCTGTTCGCCCTCAAGCCTGCCCCTATTCAGGTGGAATGGGGTGCTCAGTGTACCACGGGACTTCCTCAGATCGATTATCGGCTGACCGATGACATCGTTGATCCACCGGAGACCCAGCTCTATGCCCTGGAGCGATTGGTCTTCATCCCGGACGGATACATAGGCTATCGGCCGCCCAAGTTCGCGCCGCCCGTCGGCGCCTTGCCTGCTCGCAGCCGGCCAGGAGTGACCTTCGGGTCGTTCAACAATAGCCTGAAGCTCAATGCCGGCGTGATTTCGCTGTGGGCCGAGGTCATGCGGCACACTCCCGGTTCCCGGCTGCTTCTCAAATGTGCCGCAGGAGGCGACGCGGACTGGATCGGCCACCTCCACCGCAGCTTCGGCGGCCTGGGCATCGATCCCGCCCGGATCGAGGTGTGCGGCTGGAAGTCGCCGGAGGAGCACCTGCGGCTTTACGGTCAGGTGGATATCGGGCTAGATCCCTATCCCTTCAACGGATGGCTCAGCACCCTGGAGGCCCTGTGGATGGGCGTGCCTGTCGTGACCCTGGCCTTGGAGGTGGCCATGTCGCGAGGGGGCGCGACGATCCTGACCCGCCTGGGTATGGATGCCCTGGTGACTGCGAGCCCTGAGGCCTATGTGGCCACCGCCACGCGCCTGGCCGCCAACCTGGATGTCCTGGCCAGGATCCGGTCCGGCCTTCGCGCCAGGATGCTGGCCAGTCCCTTGTGTGACAGCCGCCGCTATGCCAGGCAGGTCGAGGCGGCCTATCGTCAGATGTGGCGGACTTGGTGCAATGGCCGGGGCCCAGACGCTCAACGGCAGCACCAGATCCTGGATTGTGGAGAACCCAATCATGGATGAGATCGATACCCAGGGCGCGGCACGGATGGCCTACGAGGCGATGAGTAGAGGGGACCCCCTCTATGCGGAGATTGTGGCGGGCACCCTCTTCCCTGGGCCGCCCGACCCGACCCTGATGGAACTCCGGAAACTGGCGGTGATGGATCAGATGAAGAGGTTCTCCGTGTCCGGCCAGCCCTTGAGCCCCGTGGACCGGTTCGTGGCAGAGCACTTCCTCTACTTCTCGGGGGGCCACTTTGACCGGACCTACAGTGGTTGGAGGACCAGGCGGGTGCGCAAGCTCATGGAGGTCTACGGGATCGAGTTCCAGGGCAAGAGGATCCTGGAGCTTGGCGCAGGCATCGGTGACATCGGGAGCATCTTTGCAGACCTGGGGGCGGAGGTGGTGGGTCTCGAGGGTCGCGCGACAAACTACAATCTGGCCAGGTTGAGGTTCAGAGGCCTCAAGAACTACCAGTTGATTCAGTTCAATCTGGAGGATGACTTCTCGAAATTCGGACGGTTCGATCTCATCATCAACTTCGCGTTGGTGGAGGTGATCGAGCGATTCGAGCAGCTCCTTGCCTGTTGCATGAGGATGTCGGACACGATATTTCTGGAGACCATGGTCTGTGACTCCACGGATCCCTACAAGGTCATCTTTGTCCCCATGAAGGGCGACGTCAACGATTGGCCCCTGTCTGGCATGAGCCCCAGGCCATCGCCCGCCTTTATCGAGAGGCTTTTCACTGAAGGCGGCTTCGATGTGCACCGTCACTTTGACGCCGACATGAACACCTGGCACTGCCTGTATGACTGGCCTCATCAGAACAGCGACAGCGTAGCGTGCGTGATACGCAGATACTGGAGTTTCACGAAGTCCAAGGCCCCTCTCCATTGAAAGGAAGTACCACTCCATGCGTTCTATTCCAGAGACCTGTATCCCCGTTCGCCGCTGGGGGGGCGCCCGCCATGAGGGCTAGGCCAAGCAGGCGGCCTCCTACGGCAAGTGTGGCCGAGGCGGACCTTCACCGGCTCATCGGACAGGCCCAGACGGCAGCGGCTGCAGGCCAGATGGAGCGGGCCCTGGAGCTGCTGGACTCTGCAGTTCTGGAGACCCTGGACCACGCCACCGGACCTGTGACCACGGGTGCGGTCCTGGCCGTGGCAGGCGTCTTCCATCAGGCCAGGCGCCTGGATCGGGCCGAACGCTATTACCTCCGGGCCCTCGAGGCAGGCCCCAACTTGCAGGTCTACGTCAACCTGGGCCACATCTGCCACTTCACTGGACGGATGGTGGAGGCGATCGAGTGGCGGCGCAAGGCCATTGCCCTACGCCCAGAGGATGCAGACCTGGGCGCGGACCTGGCCACCTCCCTGATCTTCCTGGGCCGCAAGGACGAGGGACTGGAGCTGTTCCGCAAGGCAGTCGCTGCATCCAGCAATCCGGTCATCGGCTCCATGGCCCTGATGAACCTCCACTATCAGCCAGTCCTGGACAACCCAACCCTGTTTGAGGAGCACAGACGCTGGGCCGATTGCCACGCGCCCATCGGTCTGGCCCGGACCGAGCACCCCAATGACCGCAATCCGGACCGCCGCCTGCGGATCGGGTACGTCTCCCCGGACTTTCGCACGCACCCTGTGGCGTATTTCTTCGAGCCGCTCCTGGAGCGTCACGATCGTAGGGCGGTCGAGGTCTTCGGCTACAGTCAGGTCACCTGCCCTGACCCGGTCACCTGGCGGCTGCAGGCCAGGTTCGACTGTACTCGCAACATCTGCGGCCTGGATGACAGGGCGGTGGCAACCATGATCGAGAACGACCGGATCGACGTGCTCGTGGATCTGGCCGGCCACACGGGTGGCAACAGACTGACGGTTTCTGCCTACAGGCCCGCGCCGGTCCAGGTGACCTATCTGGGCTATCCGGACACCACGGGCATGGAGCAGGTGGACTACAGGCTGACCGATGAGCTGTCCACGCCTGCCGAGTTGCAGCGTTTCTATACTGAGCAGTTGGTGTACCTGCCCGAGGGCTTTCTGTGCTACAGGCCGCCGGAGTGGGCCCCCCAGATACCGCCGCCTCCTTGCGCAGGCCGCGGGACCGTGACATTCGGGGCCTTCAACGACTCCTGCAAGGTCAACGCGCCCCTGATGGCCCTCTGGGCGAGGATCCTGGCGGCGATACCCGGCTCAAGGCTGCTCTTCAAGTCCCGTGCAGGCGAAGACCCCCAGGTCCGCGCGATCTTTCTCGAACAGTTCCGTCAGGCAGGGATCCTGCCTGAGCAGGTCGCCGTGGTAGGCCAGAGGCCCGCCATCGAGTATCTGCGGCTCTATGATCAGGTCGACGTCGCCTTGGATACCTTCCCCTACAACGGGACCACCACCACGTGCGACGCCCTGTGGATGGGCGTGCCCGTCGTGTCCCTCGTGGGTGGACACCATGCCAGCCGCGTCGGTTTGAGCATTCTGTCGCAACTGGGACTGGAGACCCTGGCCGCACGATCGGCCGAGGACTATGTGGCCAGGGCCGCGGCCCTGGCACAGGACCTCCGGCGACTCGAGAAGCTCAGGGCCTCCCTCCGGCCGTCGATGCTGGCCAGTTCCCTCTGCAACGCCGGTGCCTTCGCGGCGGCCGTGGAGGGTGCGTATCGTCAGATGTGGCAGAAATGGTGCCGATCAGGGACAGAGTGAAAAGCTGGCGCGTGACCTTCCACCTGACCGATAGAGAGTATCTGGACGGTAGCGCGGCAGATCAGTATCCGGCATTGGCAGGAGGACGCTATCAGTATTGAAAACAGACAATCCCGGGCTTCTGAAGGCTGTGAAGGCAGGTTCGATTCCCGGGCCTACGCGAGGCTTTGTGCCGCGGCCGAGGCAGCCTACAAGGAAGGCAGGATCTACGAGGCGATCAGGCTCTACGAGGATGCCGTGGCCGGGGGTCTGGACAGACCCGCCGGCCTCAGGACCCTGGGCCAGTTGTACCTGGCTGCCAGATACTATGAGGCTGCCAGCCAGTGGCTCGACCGCGCATCGCGGTCTCTGCCGCCCTCGGCAGAGCTGCTGGATCAACGGGCCTGGGCCCTGCTCGGCCAGGGCAAGATTGAGGAGGCGCAGCAGGAGATCGCCAAGGCACTGGCGGACCTGTCTCTTTCTCCAGAGGCCCTGAATCCTCTGGCCATGGCCCTCAGGGGAAATGACCCGTCGAGCCTTGCCGTCATTGCGGACACGCTGTTCGACGCCGGGCAGTTCGAACCCGCCTGCCAGTACTACCAGCGGCTGGCCGAGGCGGCGCCCAGCGCGAGGGTCTATGGTCGCCTGGGCCACATCTTCCGGATCCGAGGGGCGCTCTCCCAGGCGGTCGAGTACAGCCGCAGGGCGATGGCGATCGAGCCGGACAGCGCAGAATGCCTGTCGTACGCGGGCAGCCTGTGCATCCTGTTGGGCAGGATTGATGAAGGGGTGGCCATGATCAGGCAGGCGGCGGAGAGGCAGCCGGACAATGCCGTGATCGGCTCCAGTGTTCTTTTCACGGCCCACTACCTGCCCGACCAGAACCGGCACGACCTCTTCGAGGAGCATCGGCGGTGGGGACAGAGGCATGCCCCTGTGTCCCTGGCGAGGCGGTCGCACGACAACGAACCCGATCCGGATCGGCCGCTGAGGGTTGGGTTCCTGTGCACGAACTTCAGGATGCACTCGGTGTCGTATAACTTCGAGGCGCTCCTGGACAAGGTGGATCACCGGAACCTGCAGCTCTTCGGATACGGCAGTGTCGATACGCCCGATCACGTCACGGCGAGGCTGGCCGCCAAGTTCGACGTTTACCGCAGCATCTTCGGCCTTGATGACAAGACCTCGGCGGAGCTCATCCTGAAGGACCGCATCGATATCCTGGCCGTGCTGGAGGGCCACGCGGGTGGCCACAGGGTGGCCGTCCTGGCCTACAAACCGGCACCCATCCAGGTGGACTATCAGAGCATCGACACCAGCGGCCTGGCGCAGGTGGACTACCGCGTGACTGACGAGGTGCTCGATCCTCCGGGCTCACAGCGGTACTACGTGGAACGGCTGGTCTACCTGCCGGGCGGCGTCGTCTGCTACAGGCCTCCGGAGTTGCGCCGGCAGTGGGGCCCTTGCCCGCGGTGCGCAACGGATTCGTGACCTTTGGCTCGTTCAACGGCAGTCAGAAGATCCATCCCCAGGTGGTTTCGCTTTGGTCAGCGGTCCTGAAGGCCGTGGAAGGATCGAGGCTGATGATGAAGTGCACGGGCGGGGAAGATCCGGGTCTGATAGAATACTATCTGCGGCAGTTCGAGAATGAGGGGATCCAGCGGGACCGGGTACAGATCCGTGGATGGTTGTTGCCGCAGAGGCACCTGGACCCGTACAACGAGGTGGATGTCGCCCTTGACACCTTCCCGTTCAATGGGTGCATCACGACTTTGGAGGCACTGTGGATGGGGGTGCCTGCGGTCACCCTCAAGGGTCAGACGCTCGTCTCGAGGGTGGGCCTCACCATCCTGGGCCGCATGGGCCTGGGGCGCCTCGTTTCGGAGACGACCGGTCAGTACGTAGATACTGCCGCGGGGTTGGCCCGCAACCTGCCGGCCCTTGCCAAGATCCGCTCTTCGCTTCGGTCTCGCATGGCGGCAAGCCCTGTCTGCGACGCAGACCGCTACACCCGCGAGATGGAGTCGGCATGCCGCCAGATGTGGCGGGCGTGGTGCCAAGGGAGGAACTCAGAACTCAGAACACAGAACTCAGGAGGGGGAATACGGGACGCGGAGTCGACGGCTCACAGCCGAAGAGGGATAGACAGATGACGCGAGTTGCCTTGTCACAGTGTCTCATCGCCGAGGGCGGACAGATGCGTCTGGACATTCCAGACGGCCTGCTGCCCTCGTTTCTGATTGAGGCGTTCAATGCAGCTCAGGTGCCGGACCTAGCCAGGGCCCAGTGCTTGCTGAGCGATGCGAACCTGGCCAGGGCCCGATCGCTGGCGGACGGCGGGGCGGACGGCGCAGACGTGATCCGTCTGGTGACGGCCATGACCTTGCAGCGGATGGGATGGCTTAAGCGGGCCTTGGAATGGTACCAGCAGATCGCCGAACCCCATGCCCTGGTCTTGAATGAGATGGCGGTCGTCTACAAGCACCTGGGGCGGGTCAGTCAGGCGAGCCAATGTCAGCAAGAGGCCATGCTCCTCGCCCCCGAGGATCCTGGCCTGTGGGTCAACCTGGGGGTGGATCTGATGCTGACTGGCCGCTGTGAGGAAGGACTGGAACTGATGCGTCAGGCGGTGGATCGGTGTCCGGAGAACGGCCGGCTCCACTCAGCCATGCTGTCCATGATGCCCTACGCCCCGGGCATGGACCGCCGCACCCTTTTCGAAGAGCATTGCCGCTGGGGCCGCCGCCATACCCCTGTGTCGAGGGCCAGGACGCACCACGACCATGACGCTGACCCGGATCGCCGCCTCCGCGTCGGATACCTCTCCCCGGATCTGCACGACCATTCCGTGACCTATACTTTCGAACCCCTCCTGGATGGCCATGATCACGGTGAGTTTGAGATCCATGGGTACGGCAACGTGGCACGACCCGACGACGTCACACTCCGGCTGTGCGGGAAATTCGATCAGTATCATAACATCCATGGCCTCGACGACCGGGCCGTCGTTGCGCAGATCGATCGCGATCGTATCGACATCCTCGTGACCATGGCAGGCCACACGGGCGGGAATCGTCTGACCGTGTTGGGCTACAAGCCCGCTCCCCTCCTGATGGACATGGGTTCGCTTGCCACGCTGGGCATCCAGCAGGTGGATGTTCGTCTGACGGACCCGATTCTCGACCCGGCCGAGGATCAGCAATACTACCTGGAAGACCTTGAGTACATCCCTGGAGGCGTCATCAGCTATCGGCCGCCCGATTGGGCTCCTCCTGTAGGACCGCTTCCTGCCCTGCGAAACGGGTTCGTGACCTTCGGCTCGTTCAACTGCCCGCAGAAGATCCCCCCGATGCTCGTCTCTCTGTGGTCGGTGGTCCTGAGGAGCGTCCAGGGGTCCAGGTTGCTCATGAAGTACTCCGGAGGAGACGATCCCTCGCTTGCAGAGCACTTCCTGGAGCTCTTCGAGAAGGAAGGCATCGGCAGGGACCGGATCAGGACCGTCGGTTGGCTGGCCTCCAAGGAACACCTGGATCCGTACCATCAGGTCGATATCGCCTTGGACACCTATCCCTTCAATGGGTGCATCACGACACTGGAAGGCCTATGGATGGGGGTTCCGGTCGTGACACTGGCAGGGACTCCCTACATGTCGCGGGCGGGCTGGACGATCCTGCACCACCTGGGACTCGATCCCTTGGTGGCGCACAGCGCGGATGAGTACGCTGCCAAGACGGAGGCCCTGGCAGGCAACCTCGACGGCCTTTCCAGGATCCGGGGGGCGCTCCGTGATCGGATGACGGCCAGCCCCTTGTGCGACGCCCGGAGATTCGCCCGCGAGGTAGAAGCCGTGTACCGTCGGCGGTGGAGGCAGTGGTGCCAGACTCAGAAGTCAGAAGACAGAAGCCAGAAGACAGAAGAGGGGAGACGGACGGGTGCCAACGCAATTGCATAGTGCAGGGCGGGGAAGGCTGCAGTTCGTCAGGGGACCGGATGGGAGGTCGCATTTCACTCCCACGGGCGAGCTCCCGGCGAACCTGGCCCAGGCCTACGGTGAGGCGACGACGGGCAGACCGGAACTGGCCCGCCAGCGATTGGCGGTCCTGGAGGCCGGTCCCCACCCCGATCCACAGACGGCATTTCTGCTGGGGCAGGTCTACTATCATCTCAAGGACTGGGCCTCTGCAGAACAGTGGTTCCGAAGGGTTCTGGACGAGGATCCCCAGGGGATGGTGTTCTTCCAGGTAGCCGAGGTCTGCACCATGACGGGCCGGCTGGCCGAGGCGGCAGAGCACCACGCCAAGGCCTTTGAGCTGGACCCGGACAACCCCTACATTGCCCGGGAACACGCCACGGACCTGATGCGCCAGGGCAGGACCGGCGAGGCGATGCAAATCATGCGGTCTGCAGTGGACCACGCGTCCGACAGTCCGCAGTTCCACTCGCACTACCTGATGTGGCTGAGCTATCTGCCGGATCTCGATCCGCAGCAGATCCTGGACGAACACCTCCGCTGGGCACATCGCCATGCGCCCAGCGAGTTGGCCCGCCAGGACCACGGCAATGACCGTGATCCGAGCCGCCGCCTTCGGATCGGCTACCTGTGCTCGGAGTTCAGGGACCACGCCACGGCCTACAACTTCGAGCCCCTTCTGGATGCCCGAGACCGGGATCAGACAGAGGTCTTTGGCTACGGCAGCGTCGGGTCTGCCGACGAAGTCACAGAGCGGCTCAAGGCCAAGTTCGACCACTATCGCGACATCCGCGGGACCGACGACTGGGCTGCAGCCAGCCTGATTGCAGAGGACTGGATCGACATCCTCGTGGCCGTCGGCGGCCACGTGCCGGACAACAGGCTCCGCATCCTGGCATACAGGCCTGCACCGATCCAGGTGGAGTTCGGCGCTGTGGCCACCACGGGCATGGCCCAGGTCGACTACCGGTTCACTGATCGCCTGCGGGACGGCCCTGAATCGGAGCGATGGTACGCGGAGCGTCCCCTCTATCTTCCTGGCGTGGACTGCTATCGGCCTCCCGCAAATGCGCCTGCAGTCGGGCCGCTGCCCAGCCGGAAGAAGGGGGTTGTCACGTTGGCCTGCTTCAACAACAGCCTGAAGGTCACGCCTGCAGCCCTGGCACTCTGGGCCCAGATCCTGGCCAACAACAAGACCTGCCGCCTGCTGCTGAAGTTCAAGGCAGGTGAGGACCAGGCCTTGGCTGGGGCCTTCCTCGACCGGCTGGCGGCTGTCGGGATAGAGTCCAGACGCGTCGAGATCATGGGATGGCTGCCTTCCAGTGACCATCTGGCCCTGTACAATCAGGTGGACATCGGGCTGGACACCCATCCTTTTTCAGGCTGCATCACGACCTTGGAGGCCCTGTGGATGGGCGTTCCTGTGGTCTCCCGCGTGGCAGCCGGCTCCGGCTATTGGCCGGCCAGGATGGGCCGCTCGTATCTTCAACGGGTCGGGCTGGAGTGTCTCGCGGCGACCACGGACCGTGATTACGTGCTCAAGACCCTGGCCTTGGCCCAGAACCTGGACGCCCTGGACAAGATCCGCCAGTCACTGCGTGCCCGGATGACCGCGCAGGGCGGCCTGTGCGACGCCAAGGCCTATATGGCAGCCGTGGAGTCGGCCTATCGACTGATCTGGAAAGACTGGTGCATACAAAGACGCAAAGCGCAAAGCGAAGAACACAGAAACAAGACAGACGGGGAGTGTAGACATGAAGGCATTGATCACAGGGATCACAGGGTTTGTCGGAAGCCACCTGGCGGAGTACATCCTGGACCAGCAGCGGGGCGTGGAGGTGATCGGTCTGGTCCGCTGGCGGTCACCCAAGGACAACATCCAAGGGATCTTGGACAGGATCACCCTCCGCTACGGCGACCTGCATGACCTGCCGTCGCTGACTGCACTGCTGCGCGAGATGGAGCCGGAGTACATCTTCCACCTGGCAGCCCAGTCGTACGTGGACTTCAGCTTTGTTGCGCCGATCGACACCTTGGCCACCAACGTGATCGGCACGGCCAACCTGCTGGACGCCGTGCGACAGCTCAAGCAATCCAAAGGCTATGACCCGGTGATCCATATCTGCAGCTCCTCAGAGGTGTACGGCCAGGTGCGGCAGGACGAGGTGCCGATCACGGAATCTAATCCCCTGCGGCCTGCCTCGCCCTACGCAGTCAGCAAGGTCGGCGAGGACATGCTGGCATTTCAGTACTGGACCAGTTGGCAGGTCAAGACCATCCGCTCCCGCATGTTCACGCACACGGGCCCGCGGAGGGGCGAGGTCTTCGTGCTCTCCAACTTCGCCAAGCAGGTGGCGGCCATGGAGGCCGGGCTTCAGGAGCCTGTGCTCAAGGTGGGCAACCTCGACAGCATCCGTACCTTCTCCGACGTGCGGGACGCAGTACGGGCCTACTGGCTGCTCGTGACGCGGTGCGAGCCAGGCGAGGTCTACAACATCGGAGGCAAGGAGACCATGAGCATCCGCGAGATGCTGGACCGGCTCCTGGAGGCCACCCCGCTGAAGGGCCGGATCAAGGTCCAGGTCGATCCGAGCCGGCTGCGGCCGTCCGACGTTACACTCCAGATCCCCTGTATCGACAAATTCGTGCGGGCCACAGGCTGGCAGCCCGAGATCACCTTTGAACAGACCATGCGCGACGTCCTGGAGTTCTGGAGGAAGGACTATAGAAAGAGAAGCCAGAAGCCAGAAGCCAGAAGCCAGAAGTAGGAGGTGCCGGGTGCCTTCCAAGCTGTCAGCTATCGGCTGTCAGCGTGTAGGATGGGCTTTAGCCCATGCAGACATGATGGAGGAACAGCATGGGCTGAAGCCCATCCTACAGATTCTTCGGCTCCTGACTCCTGACTTCTGGCTTCTGAGTTCTACCTCTTCCCATGATACTCCGCGTAGCTGATCAGCCGGATCGAGCGGCGGTTGATCGCCTCTTTGACCTTGTCGCTGGTGAAGGCCGCTGTGACTCCAGCGCGGTCGGCTGCCACGCCTTCGTATCCCACATGGCCGATGGCCCGCATCTCCGGGGTGTCCTGACCTGGATGGTCTACCAGGAGCCACGCGCCAGGCGAGAGTCTCTCGACCATCCTGAGCATGGCCTGCTCCTTCTGCTCAGGGTTGGCGTTCGGACGGCCGAGGTATCCAGCGGGCTGGGCGCCGTCTGCCTCCAGCGGCAGGCGGTATTCCTTGGAGAGCCTCTCCACGATCGCCCGCAGCTCGGGTGTGGCAACAGGCGTATTCATGTGCGAGCTTAGGTGGGAGACGTTGGGGATGTCTGCCATGGCCAGCTCGATCTGAGCGCGGAGTTCCTTTTCGACCTCGTCGAGCTTGGGCCGTGCCTCCAGAAAGCCCGTGTTGGGCGGAAAGTCCGGGCGCTGACTGGTGGAGGGAAAGAAGTGGCCGTGGCTGTCCACCAGGCTGGGGGCGTGGGTCACAGGGCCCCATTTGTAGAACTGCCACTCGCTGGTCAGGGTCAGGTGCACACCTACGTCCAGGCCGGGGTTCTCCTTGAGCATCTTGACGGCCTCTACGTACCAGGGGCCTGGCACGATGACCTCGACGCTCCTGACGATCCCCTTGCGAAAGCACTGGATACACGCCTCGTTGGCCGCATGGCATGAACCTATGTCGTCTGCACGGACGATCAGCCGGATCTCCTTCTCCGCCTTGGACACCTCAGCGGAAGCTGCACAGGCCAGCAGGCCTACGAGCGACGCCACGATCCATCCAGCCATGGAACCAACCTCCTGTTAGGGTTTCTTGAGCACGGTCACGTCGATGCTCGTGCCATCGAGGCGATACCTGCGATTGGGGTCCGTCAGTGTATAGGTGTCTGATTCAAGCGACAGCCCAACCTCCTGGCCGAGCAACGTCTCGGGAATCCGGCTGAACACGGCCTTTCCTTTGCTGTCGAACGACTTGTGAATCTGTCGGGACCCCAGGTCCAGGACCAGTTGGCCAGAGCCCTCGGGGAAGAGTTCGTTGGGCTCCGCCTCTCTGTGTGCCACGACCACGAGCGGAAAGCCTGGGTTCGGACCAGGAAGCAGAAGCCCGAGGATCAGCACCATCACGAACACGGCGATCGGACCGCCGATCTCCAGGCCTATTCCGAAGTGCCGCCTGTGGCTGTGGTCATGGGACCAGAAGAAGCCATACAGTGATGCCGCCGCAAGCACGCCCAGGGCGGAGATCACCAGGTAGTAGGTCCTGGAGCTCAATCTCGACGGCCCCAGGACAGGCGCCGCTGCAATGAACGCGATGGCCAGGATCAGGGCCAGGACCACGCAGGCGCCGGCCAGCCGGGTGTAAGGAACGTATCTTGCCGAATCCTTGTGGCCAGGGGTGGATATTCTGGTGGCTCTAGATCTAGATTTTGCCGACATACAGGCTCTCTCCTTTGGATTCGACGCCAAGGCCCACAACCGAACAAGAGCCCATTATCCCAAGTGCCCCCTGAGAAGTCAAACCCGCTAGGGCGGTGGGGTGCGGAGGGTGCGGACGGCGAAGACGCCGCCTGCGGTGTTGCCCGGCAAGGCCTGGAACCGGAGGGTCACCTTGTCCTTGGCCGTCGTCAGATCCGCGGGGATCGTGTAGACCACGTCGTAGAACGCCTCAGGGTGGTTGCTGTCGAGCGTGGTGGTGGCGATCTTCTGGCCATCGACCAGGACGTCGAAGGTCCGGTCGCCGCTCTCCCTGCCCCAGTACGTGACAGACAGGCTGGTGGCCTGTCCTGGCAGGACCTTCAGCTCATAGGAGAACCAGCCGTTCGCGGCGTCGCGCCAGCGGCTCCGCATGTGCTGGCTGTAGGCCCCGAAGCCCGTGTTGCTCCCTTCGGACTTCAACCGGTGTGCCGTCTCGGAAGCGGCTACGCCGATCTCTACCCTGTCCAGTGTATTGGCCTCGATCGCCTCCTTCTGGATCCGCTCCGCCTCGCGCTGGGATTTCAGGCTGGACCACTGGCTGGGCGTCAGGACGTCCCAGTACACGCAGTAACGCCGATCATGGAGCCTGAAGAACGGCCTGAGTGTCACGTCGCGGGGCTGGCCTGCACCCGAGAGGCTGAACTCCAGGGGCTTCTTTGCAGCCATGAGCCACTGCTGCACAGGCCGGTCCCTTGGCACCAGGACAGGCATATAGGCGGGGTCCTGGGACGCAGGATCATCCACTGGACCCAGGTCGCCCGCCAGCAGGATGGGTCCCTTGAAGAAGGCGATCCGCTGGGGGTTGTCAGGCATGGCCTCTGTACGGATGGTCTGCGGCAGCCTCAGGTCCACCACGTCGCCGCCGCGCCACTTGCGGTCGAGCACCACGAAGTTGCCGGGCCTGGTCGTGACAGGCTGCAGGGAGCGGTTGATCCGGATCTCCATGCCTTGGCTGGCCCAGTATGGACAGCGGAGCACAAGCCTGAACTGGACGGGCTTCGCGCATCGAAGGGTGAGACGGACCGTGTCCTGATCCGGAAGGCGGGTGTCCTGACGGAGGGTCACGGCCTTTGCCTTCCAGTGCGCCTCAGAGGCGATGTAGAGGTTGACGAACAGCTCATCCGAGGAGTGACTGTAGATCCACTCAGCGTGGCGGCTGTAGGAATCGAATCCGCTGCACGTGCAGCAGGCGAACCGGTCGTAGAGCGTCTCGTAGGGCTTGTCCAGGCCTCCGGAGAGCGGCACGAAGTAACAGACCCTTCCGTCAGCCGGGTGCTGGGCAGGCAGGATGTGGTTCCAGAGGATACGCTCGATGAAGTCGCCGTACTCGGCCTTGGGCTGAATGCCGGCCAGCAGGCTGGTCAGGCGGACCATGTTCCAGGCGTTGCAGCCTTCCGTGGTGTTGCCGGCGAGGCGGTCATTGAGCCTGTCAGGTGGACCGAAGTGCTCACTGAGGCTGTTGTCGCCCGTGACGTACGAATGGTGATGGACCACGCGATCCCAGAAGAACTCGGCAGTGATGCGGTCTGCAGGGTCTGCGGTGTAGGGGAACCTGCTGGCCAGGCCGCTGATCTTGGGGAATTGGGTGTTTGCATGCTTACCTGGAAGGATGTCTTCGCCTCGCGACAGAGGATCGAGGATGGCCTTGTGGTGCCATCGCCGCGAAAGGGCCAGGTAACGGCTATCGCCTGTGTCCGCGTACAGATCGGATAGCACCCAGTTCATCCCTCCAAACTCGCAGGCCATGATCTGCTGCATCTGGTCGTCGCTGAGCCTCGACATGTGGCGGTCCAGCCAGTCCCCCAGGGCCTGCTCGATATCCAGGGCCTGGGCGAGACCCAGGACGCGATACGCGTCGCGCAGTCCTGAGAACAGCTTCTCCATGGCATAGTAGGGCTCCGCCTCGCCGTTGAGTATCCAGCCACCCGTGAACCGGATGTCTCCGGCCTCGATTTCCGCGAAGATCCGCTTGCCATTCTTGGTGGCCATGAGAAAGCCATTTCCATTGGCCTTCTGGCAGGCTGCAAGCCCATCGAGCACGTACTCCACTCGCTGCAGGAATCGCTTGTCGCCTGTGGCCGCATACAGCCTGGAGCATCCGGACAAGTAGAAGCCAGCGCCCACGCCGGGCAGCTCCTTTTCCTCCCAGCCCGGATAGTTCCTGGCCTTGGCCTCGAGTGCTGCCTCAGACCTGAATCTCGCGAGCAGCCTGTCAGGCTCCAGGCTCAGCAGATACCTGGCGTGCACGTCCTGGGAGTCCTTGAAGGGTCCGTCCAGCAGTCGCACGTCGGCAAGGGGGAACGGCTCTGCTGCAGGTGCGATCTTGGGTGTCACCGGGCCCCGGGCCCAGACGGGCACGGCCATCAGGAGGGACAAAGTCGCCAGGACGGGCAGACGCGGATGCAGGCTCAATCGGCTCATACCGTCATCTCCACGAAGGTCACTGAATGGGGGGCAAGCGCGATCGAGCCGGACCTGACCACTCCCTCTCTCACCTCAGGCCGCACCCGGTCAGGATGGGCCACGTCGTTGTATGCGTCAGGCGAGTCGCCGGCCAGGACCGTGGCCCTGATCTTTGCGGCCGTTGTGCCCAGATCCAGTTTGAGGTCCGCAGGCCTTTCTGGGTGCCGGTTGACCAGGGCCAGGGTGACGGTCTTCTTGTCGTCGCTGACCGTGGCCACAGCATCGACCACCGGCACAGAGGCATCGCCGCTCTGCAGGGCCTCGCAGGTCACCTTGGCAGCAATCACATTGGGTTGCAGGAGGCTGGCGTACAACCTCAGCGTGTGGAAGGTCGTGCGCCGGACGATGCCCTTGGGGTGCACAAACAAGGGACCTCGTGCATTGACCACGGGCGCCATGCAGGCCATGTGGACGTGCTGCCCCTGGCGGAGGCAGGCATTGAGGAAGCACGCAGAGAACAGGGCGTCGGCCATGGTATAGGTCTCGTTCAGGTCGTTCTTGTCCCGCTGCTGGATCAGCTCCTGCACGGGCCCCGGGCCGGGCGATCCCGGCGGGTGGTGCCAGCCGCGGAGGTTCCATTCATCGTATGCGATCTTGACGCGGTCCTTGAGACCTGCCTCCTCGATGATCTTGATGGTGTTGAGGATGGCCTGCTCAGGCTGCGTGGAGCGGATCATGCACGTCAGGTAGTCCGCGGGCTCATTGCGGGCCCACAGGGGGTCGAAGTAGCCGTGGATGCTGACGTAGTTGAGCAGGTGGCCTGCAGTCTTGAGCAGAGGCAGGGTCCAGTCCCGGTCCGCAGTGGCTGCTGCAAGCAGTTGGATGCTGGGATCGACCGCCCGCATCATCTTGGCAGACTCCCGCACGAGCACGCCCCACTCGGCCACGGTCTTCGCGCCGATCTCCCACGCCCCATAGTTCTCGTTGCCTACGCTCCAGTATTTGACGCCATGGGGTTCTGCAAAGCCATTGGCCTGGCGAAGGTGGGCGTAGCGGCCCTGGTCCTTGAGGTTGCAGTACTCGACCCAGTCGCTCATCTCCTCTGCGGTGCCGGTGCCGGCATTGGTGCAGATGTAGGGCTCTGCGCAGATGGCCCTGCACCAGAGCACGTATTCGTCCGTACCGAAGGTGTTGGGATCCTCCACTCCCCAGGCCTTGTCGAAGCTGGGCTGCCGGTCCTTGCCGACCCCCTCTCTCCAGTGGTACGAGGACACGAAGCACCCGCCCGGCCAACGGACGATGGGCACCTGCAGCTCGCGGAGCGCGGCGATCACGTCCTTGCGGAAGCCCCGGCCGTCTGCCAGCGGCGAGCCCGGCTCAAAGACCCCTCCATAGACCTGCCTGTGGAAGTGCTCCAGGAACTGGCCGAAGAGCATGCGGTTGAACTTCACGGCGGGCTGGCCCAGATCGATGCCGAGGTGCCCCACGGTCGCGGTAACGGCCTGGGCCGCAAAGAACCGCGAGGGCACCAGGCTCAGGCCTACAGTGCCTGCCAGGGCAGTCCTGAGGAACTGCCGCCTGCTGGCCATCGCCCCGGCCTGACTACGGATTTGGGCTGCTGGTCTTGTGTGAATTGCGCCATGGGCTGCGGACATGGGAGTACCTCCACTGGGCACGGACAAGTGGTCCTTGTGACTCGTCGTCGAGGGCGCACCACTGCATAGCCGGGTAGCATACCCTGCAGTGCCGCTCCACGCCACCCCCAAGGCCGCTCGGCTGGATCCACTGGACTGCAGCCAAAGGGTCTCCCTTGACGCAGGATCGGCCTGCGATAGGATGGGACATAGCCTGGCCCACTCCGGGTGTGAGTCGGGTGCAAGGAGATGCCCCTATGGAGAAGCCGGTTCTTTGCTGCCTTTGGATCGCGGCAGGCGTGATGGCCCTGACAGGCCCTGCCTTGGCTGCCACATCTGGCGACGCGGAATGGGCGAGGCAGTATGCCGCCAGGATCGAGAAGATCCTCAACCAGAACATCGCGCCCTTCTGGTACAGCAAGAGCCTGGACCGGACGAGCGGCGGATACACGCTCAACTTTGGCTTGCACGGAGAGGCACTCGGGCCGGGCACCAAGATGATCGTGACCCAGGCCCGCATGGTCTGGCTATTCTCCCGCCTGGCCCACGCTGGGTACAAGAAGGCCGAGTATCTCGATGCAGCAGAGCTGGGCTTTCGTTTCCTCAAGGACAAGATGTGGGACCCGAACTGCGGCGGATTCTACTGGGAGGTCGACCCCACGGGCGATCGCCAGCTCAGGTCTGACAAGCACCTCTATGGGCAGTCCTTCGCGCTGTATGCGATCTCCGAGTACGCCCTCGCCAGCGGCAAGAAGGAGGCCCTGGACCTCGCGGTGCGGGTGTTCAACCTGCTTGAGGAGAAGGCCCACGACAAGACCCATGGCGGCTATGTGGAGTCGTTCAAACGCGACTGGACTGCCGCTCCTGCTGAGGAGCGGTCGCCTATGGGCGAGCGGAGCGGCTTCAAGCTGATGAATACGCATCTGCACCTGATGGAGGCCATGACCACCTTCTACAGGGCCGCCAGGCTGCCTCTGGCCAGGGAGCGGCTGGTGGAGTTGATTGTCATCCAGAGCAACACCGTGGTCCGCAAGGGCCTGGTCGCATGCACGGACAAGTATGAGCGAGACTGGACGCCCAGACTTGATGGCAACTACAGCCAGGTCTCGTACGGCCATGACATCGAGAACGTCTGGCTGCTCATGGACGCCTGCGATGCAGCGGGCCTTTCGAACGCGCCCTTGATGGACCTCTACAAGGCCTTGTTTGAATACTCGCTCAAGTATGGCTATGACGAGGCCCATGGTGGATTTTTCTACACAGGCCCGTTCAACCAGCCTGCCGCTGACCGCAGCAAGTCCTGGTGGGTCCAGGCAGAGGCCCTGGTCAGCTCCCTGCGGATGTATCGTAGCACCCATGATCCCAGGTATCGCCAGGTCTTTGAGAAGACCTCTGACTTCGTGGAGAAGAACTTGGTGGACTGGGAAAATGGCGAGTGGTACAGCGCCATCAGCGCCAGTGGCCAGGCGCAGGGACCCAAGGCCAGCCCCTGGAAGGCCGGCTATCACAATGGCAGGGCCATGATCGAGTGCCTGGAAGTCCTCAAGAGCCTGTCGGATTAGGCTGCCGCCATTGGCGGCCCGCGGGTGGGCTCGGCCCAGCGATCAAGAAGTCGGAGCGCGGAACACGCCCCATCTCCTACCTCCGTGTGTTCCCTGGGAGATCAGCGAGGCTACGGAGAACACATCTACCTGCGCGGCGATGTGGTAGTTCCTGCTGCCTGAAGGTAGACGGCAGCCTCCTTGGTGCCGTCAAGTCCGATCAGCGCGTTGACTTGATCGTCGAAGAAGGCGCCTATGCCCACGGATCCCAAACTGAGGCTCGATGCCCTGAGGTAGAGGTTCTGGCTGATGTGGCCTGCCTCCATGTATACGTACCGGTATCCCCGGTCACCGTACTTCTGGAAGGTCCTCTCGAACACAGCGGCCAGGACCAGCACGAGTCCTGCCTGGAACAGGAAGTCCTGTCCCAGACAAGCCAGCACCAACTCACCGGTGAAATCGCCCTGGGCCCTGAGGTCTAGGGCGTGCGGCTGGGGGGCAAAGTGGTAGATCCCCGGTTCGAGGCCCTCGACGCGGATGGCTACCAGATACACCTCAAAGGGATACAAGGCCCCGGCAGACGGGGCTGCTCGCAGGTCGCGGCCGTAGGCCCTTGCGGTCACACCGCATCCGGTACTCAGAAGCGTGGAGACCTGGCTCAGCGTGAGGGGTGTGGCCGAGTACTCCCGTATGGACCTACGGGTGCGTACGACCTGGTCCAGGGCGTCGGGCTCAGGCCCGGATGGAGGGAGCTTGATTCTAGGGCCCTCGTCCAGGGTCTGGACTGGGGAGGGCCTCTCTGCGCCTTGCAGGCCGTGCGGGCTCAAACGCGTCTGTCGATGGAAATCACTGCCCGTGCCCATGAACATGCATGATAAGCGCACATACGTCTTGCCGCAAGTCCCATACAGGGTACACTGTGGCAGTGCTGATGGAACCTGTTAGGAGGCCTGCTATGAGCCATAGATGTGTCCACCGGATCGATACAGTGAAGAGTCCAGCCATCGCCCTTGTAGGGTTGGCGGGCTGGGTATGCACCCTAGGTATGGCGGCCGCAGCCACCGCGGCCCAGGTGCAGGCCGGTGCAGCCAAGCCAACCCCCGTGATCTTCGACACGGATATCTGCGACGACATCGACGACACCTGGGCCCTGGCCTTGATCCTGCGGTCTCCTGAGCTGGACCTCAAGCTGGTCACCACTGCGGTCGGCAACACAGAGGCCAAGGCCAAGGTCGTGGCGAAGTTCCTGCAGTCAGCAGGAAGGCCGGACGTCCCCGTCGGGATCGGCGTGGTCCAGGGTCAGGGCCAACATAGGCAGACAGGCTGGGCCGCAGGCTATGCCCTGGCCTCCTATCCTGGGAAGATCCACAAGGATGGGGTTCAGGCCCTTATCGATATGGTCATGAACTCACCCAGCCGGGTCACGATCATCGCAGTAGGGCCTGTGCCGAACCTCGCAGCGGCCCTGAAGAGGGAGCCCCGCATCGCGGAGAAGGCCGACCTGGTGGGCATGTATGGGAGCATCTACCGCGGCTACGGGAGCCAGAGCAAGCCAGAGCCGGAGTACAACGTGAAGGCGGACGTCAAGGCAGCACAGACAGTCTTCACTGCAGCCTGGCCCATGACCATCACGCCGCTTGACACCTGTGGCCTTGTCCAGCTCCAGGGCAGCAACTACCAGAAGGTGCTGGCGAGCAGGAGCCCGCTGGCAGTGGCCGTGATCGACAACTACCGCACGTGGTACAGGCAGGGGCTGCGGGAGGAGCACAAGGACATCAATGAGCCCGACCTCGAACGGAGGGTCGCAGAGAAGCTCAACGCCAGCAGCACCACCCTGTTCGACACGGTCGCCGTGTACCTGGCCATCCAGCAGCAATGGACGACGATGGAGACCTTGCCCATCCGGGTCATGGACGACGGCCTGACCAAGATCGAGCCGGGCTCCAAGCAGATCCGCTGCGCGACCACGTGGAAGGACCGCACCGCCTACGAAGACTGGCTGGCCTCACGCTTGGCCCAGTAGCGCAGGAGAACTGAAGGAGTCTCCTGCCGCGAACCCCGCCAACTCCGCGAACGCTGGCGCAGGGTCGTGGGTGTTGGTCATACTCGTAGCTCCGCCGCCTGATCCACGGCTGCGCCGTGCCTCGGTGACTGTGTCGCCGAGGGCGGCCTCCGGAAGGGGATGCTTTTCCAGGCAAGCCTGGAACGCGTCCCCTTCCTCGGCCTCGATCCTGCGGCTCAAGGTGCAGTGGAGCTGCCTTCTCCATAGTCTCAAAAAAGGATAGCGAGCCGGGACCTCCGCACACAGATTGAGCCGTACGCATGCGACCGAGCTGCTCTACGCGGGGCAAGCTCGCTTGCCCAAGCGGAGAGCAGCGAAGATCGCCCGGAAGGCGCAGCCTTCCGGTAGACGCGAAGCGTCGCGTACGGCGATGCCACGACTAGGTCCAACCTGTCGAAGCGGCGACAGCCGTTCGCGGAGTTCGCGGGGTTAGCGGCAAAAACCTCCTTCTGTGCTTCTGGCCAACGCGACCACAGGCCGCGGCCACGAGAAAGGGCATCTGTCGCCAGGAACCTGTGCTCATCCTCACGATGTACAGGAGGGACTTTGCGTTCGCCCTGGCCTTGGCCGCTCTTCTTCTTGTGTTTGGCAGGTCCGGGCGGTATAGTGCTGCAGCCAAGTGACGTCGAAGCGTCCGCAGGCCAAGGGTGCCCATGGCAGGGTGCGGCTTCCTGCGAACGCACCTAAAGAAGGGGTGCTATGTCCTCATTCAAGTCCAATTCGTGGGCAGAGACCAAGAAGGACATCCGCAAGCGGATGATCTCCGGTCTGCTGCTGCTGATGCCGTTCTTCTTGACCTTGCTCGTGATCAAGTGGCTGTTTGGGCTGGTGGCGGGATTCCTTCGCCCCCTGATCAAGGTCATCCTGACCAAGCTCCTGGACGAAGCCCTGCTCCAGGCCATTCCGGATGTGTACATCGGCGTCGCTGCGTCCCTCCTGTCCATCGTCATCCTCGTGCTGCTGGTCTACGCGATCGGGGCGACCGCCCAGCGCGTTGTGGGCAGACGGCTGATCCACAGCGGAGAGGGCCTGATGCTCAAGATCCCGTTAGTGGGCACCGTGTACTCCTCCATCCGACAGGTCGTGCACGCCTTGTCCTTGTCGGACAAGGCGGCCTTCAAGTCCGTGGTGGTGGTGGAATTCCCGAGACCCGGGTTCAAGGCCCTGGCGTTCCTGACCGGCCGGATCAAGGACCCTGAGGGCCGGACCTACTGCAAGGTATTCATCCCCACCACCCCCAACCCGACCACGGGTTTCTTTGAGATCATCCCTGTCGAAGAGGTCGCGGAGACCGGACTGAGCATAGAAGAGGCCTTCAAGATGATCATCTCCGGAGGCCTGATCAGTCCGGAGGTCCTGGACATCCGCAAGCCGACGCAGTGATGGGTCTGATGTCAACTATGGCCGGTCTTCGTCTTTTCGGCCCTTGACGAGCAGGGCCTCAAGAGGTATCCTACATCTGTAATTGAATGAAGCAGCGTGCTGAGGCTCTCTATCTGTGAGGCAGAAGGGAGGAAGCGATGAGGCGGTTTTGCAGAGTCTTGGTCACGTTGGCCATGATGACGATGGCCGGATCGGTCGCCCGCTGCGAACAGGTCGTGTTCAGCGAGATCATGTTTCATCCACCACCCGGGCTGCCTGAGTACATCGAGATCTGTAACAATACCGCTACGCCCTTCGACATCGCCGAATGGCGGATGTCCGATGGCGTGGACTACGTATTCCCGCGATTCTCCGCCAGCGACCCCAATCGCACTTTCCTGAGGCCGTACGAACGGATCGTCCTGGCAGGAGTGGACGAGGCCCTGCTACGGGCCGCGCATGACGTACCGCCGACCACACGGGTGTACGGACCATGGACCGGCGGCCTCAAAGACGCGGGAGAACGCCTCACTATCAGGGACAAGAATGGGGTGGTGGTCTGCACGGTCAAGTATGCAGGCAGTGGGTGTCCTGCGGCAGATGGGGCAGGTCACTCCTTGGTGCTCAGGAACCCCGATTGCAGGATCGGTGACTGGCGAAACTGGACCTTCAGTTGCAGCCGGGGCGGCACGCCTGGCTGGGATGAAATCCAGGACTCCCAGACGCAGACGAGAGACGCTGCGGACAGGCTGGTCTTGAGCGAGGTCCACTTCGGCTCTTCCAAGGCCGTGGATTGGGTGGAGTTCCACAACAGCGACGACCAGGCGGTGACCCTGGAAGGCCTGTTTCTGTGCGCCAAGGCCGACCTGACAGGCAAGGTCGCACTGACAGGATCCATCGCGCCCCGCGGCTATGCCAGTGTGGATACTGCCTTCCCCGTCTCAGGCGGCGAGGTCACGACCTTCCTGGTCAACTCGGCAGATAGGGTGCTGGCTGGCCGGACATTCCAGAGGCCTGCGCTGGGCAGCAGCCTCCAGGCCTTTCCTGCGGGGAGGGATCAGTGGTACGCGGCTGCGACAAGCAGCCGCGATGCGGCCAACACACCTGCACGGAACACGGACGTGGTCATCAACGAGATCATGTACGATCCGCCCTCCAACGAGCCGAGCGGGGAGTACATCGAGCTCTACAATCGAGGCTCTGCTGCGGTGGATGTCTCTGGCTGGGGGTTTGTGGACGGAGTTGCCTTCACGATGCCGGCAGGGACGCTCATCCCGCAGGGAGGCTTCCTGGTGGTGGCCGCGGATGCCGAGTGGATGCGTGCCACGTACGGGTCCATTCCAGTAGTGGGCGACTGGAGCGGCCAGTTGAGCAATCAGGGCGAACTCGTCCGGCTCGTGGATCAGTGGGCGAACCTGGTCGATGAGGTGGACTACCGGCCTGGCGGCAACTGGCCGAACCGGGCCAACGGAGACGGCAGCAGCATGGAGCTGCGAGATCCGTGGATGGAGAATGGCCTCGCATCTGCCTGGCTAGACAGCAATGAGTCGGACAAGATGGCCTTCCAGCACTTCAGCACCTCGGATGTGTATCGCGAGCTGCTCCCATCCATGTGGATGGCCAGCAAGCCCTCCGACTACAGGGAGCTGCACTTCTACCTGGTGGGCGACAGCCACGTGGTCCTAAAGGACATCCAGGTCCGTGAGAACGGCACGGGTCCCAACCTGATCGCCAATGGGGAGAGGATGTCCACAGACGGCCGCATCGCCAATGGTTGGCTGGCCCAGGGTACGCACGGTTCGAGTTACGTGGAAGGGGGGGCACTTCACATCGTGTCCGAAGGGCACGGCGACAACCGGGCCAACCGCGTGGAGATCGATGTGACGAAGATGCAGCCCGATCGGACGTATGAAGTCAGCTTCGATGCCAGGTGGGTGTCGGGCAGGTCACGGCTGATCGTGGAGACTTGGGACCACAGCATCGCCGGGAGCTTCTCCCTGCCGGTCACCAGCAGCCTGGGTACGCCTGGACGGCCGAATTCCTGCCTCAGTGCACTTGCTTGCCCGCAGTTGGATGGCCTGATGCACTCGCCGGCAGTGCCTGCCCCAGGCCAGGCCGTGAAGGTGACTGTGCAGGTGCTGTCCAGGACCGACCATCCGGAGGTGGTGTTGATGCACCGCCTGGATAGTCCCGACGGCAATGGAGCCTGGCGGAGCCAACCTATGGCCGATGACGGCCTTTCAGGCGGTGACGAGAGTGCTGGCGATGGCGTATACACGGCCACGCTGACGGAGTACGGCGAGGCCGGTCAGGTCGTGCAGTTCTATGTGAACGCGTCGCCGCCCAATGGCCAGACGACTACCCTGCCCCAGCCTGGCCAGGCGAGTCCTGCCCTGTTTGTGGTCGACACTCCTATGCCTGCGGCTGATCTGCGGCGGATGCGGTTCATTGTGTCTGCCAAAGACCTCAGGACCATGGTACAGCAGAACGACGGGACGCCGCCCTACGGGTACGAGTTCATTTCCAACCACTACTTCAACATGACCCTGGTGATCAACGAGAGAGACGTGGTCTATGGCTGCGAGATCCGCCACAATGGAAGTCCGTTCACGCGGGTGAGATCGGATCTCAGGAACCGCGCCAAGTTCAAGCTGCCCAAGGACCATCTGTTCAGAGGCAAGGAGGATCTCCTCTATCGGGACTATGAGACCAGTCCCTTGAGCCACGACCGGCTCGTCCGCTACTGGCTCTACCTGCTGGGTAATCCGGTCAACGAGAACGAGTATGTCCAGGTACAGGTGAACAACCTGGGGAGTGCGGTCCGCGAAGAGGTGGAGCCGTTCGGCAACGACCTCCTCGATCGTGTCTATGAGGACGGCAGCAGGGGTGAGCTGTACAGGATCGATGACGAATGGTGGTTCATGGACGACTGGTCCGCAGTGAGCCGCAACGCAGACTGGAGCTACAAGGGAACGGACAACCCGGGCAAGTACCGCAGCGAGTGGATGAAGCGGACACGGGAGAACGAGGACGACTACAGCAGCCTGATCAGCTTCTTCAAGAAGGTCTACGCGGGTCCCTATACGCAGGAGGAGATTGAGCGGCTGATCGATCCTGTCGCCACGATGAAGGCCTGCGCAGTAGTGGGCTACATCCGCGCCTCGGATTCCTTCTTCATGAGCCGGGGCAAGAACGCCTACTTCTACCGCCGCCCCACGGATGGCCGGTTCATGTTCTTTCCTTGGGACTGCAAGCGATCCTTCAACGGTCCGAGCAGTCCCTTCTACGGCGGCATGCCTGGATTCAAGGAGTACCTGGCCAAGCCCTACAACTTCAGGCTGTTCAAGCATTACCTGACGCGGATGCTGGAGAACTACGCGCTCGATTCGGCGAGGGTCTATGCTTGGCTGCAGGCAGAGGAAGACGCCAGCAGCGAATACAGGTTCGACTTCCCCTACAAGGACTGGTTCACCCAACGCCGGACCCCGGCCTATGCGCTACTGGGGCAGGGCCGGACCACGGCATTCAGCGTCGCTGGCAGCACGATGATCACCACAGCCGCCGATACACTCACCCTGGTCGGCTTCGCGCCACTGCGGGTCTTCAAAGCAGAGGTCTCCGGCCATCCGGAGGCCGGCTTCCGGTGGGACGATGAGACCACATGGACCTTGACGGGCATTGCCCTGCACAGGGGTCTCAACGAGCTGGTGGTCAACGCAGTGGATGAATGGGATATGGTTCTGCACCAGGCGACAGTCATGGTGGACAAGACCGGCGATACCCCGCCGGTGCTGACCATGAACGTGTTGCCTGCCGGGTGGACGGCATCGGTGCTCGACCAGGTCAGCCTTGAGGTCTCACAGGGCGATCCGGATGCATCGCCACTTCGTTGTGCGTGGTCCGTGACACCCTCGGACGCATCCCTGGATGCCAATGACAAGCCCACCGCAACCGCCACCTTCTCACATCCCGGCCTGTATACCTTCACGGTCGTGGGTCAGGATGCACATGGGCAGTCTGCTGCGATCCAGCGAGAGTTGGCAGTCTACGGCTCACAGGGGCTCAGCTCGTTCGATGGCCCCCGCCTGGAGCCGTTCTGGAGTCGCGAGAACGTGGCCCTTCGCTGCAACTGCACAACAGGACCGTCGTATTCGCTGGCGGAGAAGGAGGGGAGCCTCACCTTGCAGGTGTGGAACGACAGATCGCTTCCACTGGACGCGGCCTCTCCGGGCTACCCGGTCATCTGGAGGCCTCTCCCTTCTTTCTCCGATTGGGCCTTTCTGGCAAGGCTGGGACTTTGGGGGCAGGTCTTTGGGGACTACGTGACAGGCCTGATCGTGGAGGCGGCCGAGCCAGGGGGCCCTGTCCGCTACGCGTTTGGGATTGAGGACGGCACATCGCTGTCGATCCTTCGGATCACGGCACCGGCCACGAAGACCATCGTCAAGACGGTCCCCTGGAACGCGTCACAGGCGGATCTGCGGATCCGCCGCACAGACGACATGCTGCGCTTCGAGCAGAGGACGTCGGACGTCTGGGTATTGCTGCATTCTGCTGCCCTCCCCGATGGGTGCACGGCAGGCAGGGCGGGTCTGTTCATCGCCACGGACACACCACAATCCGTGAAGGTGGCCTTCGATGATAGGATCCTCGTCGATCCGTGAAGGTGAATCCCAGGCGACCCATCTTCAGCCGCTGATCTGCTTCCACTCGATGTGCCGCTTGAAGTCAGCGTCGTCGAGCTGGGGGAAGTCCGTGCGGAAGTGGGTGCCGCGGCTCTCGCGGCGGACCCTGGCGGCCTGGGCCATCAGCATGGAGACGGTCAGCATGTTCTGGCACTGCCAACCCTCCGGGCCCTCAAAGACCTTGTCCATGACGTATCGCTGCCAGAAGCCGATGATCTCGGCTGCCTCTGCCAGGCGTTTGCCTCTGCGGGTGATGCCGACGTTTCGCCACATCAGGGAGCGCAGGGCGTTGCGGACGTCGTCCGTGTCGAGTTGGCTCCGGTCCGACTGGGTTATCCGGTAGCGGATCAGCGGATGCCGAAGGGACGAGGGATCCGCGGCAGGGGCCTGCGCAACGACGGCTCCTGCGATCTTGCCGAAGACCAGGCCCTCGAGCAGGGAGTTGCTGGCCAGGCGGTTGGCGCCGTGCAGGCCCGTGGAGGCGACCTCCCCGCAGGCGTAGAGGCCGGCCATCGTGGTGCGGGCCGAACCATCGGTCTTGATGCCGCCCACCATGTAGTGGGCACTGGGCCTGACGGGAATCAGATCGCGGCTGACGTCGATGTCGAAGCTCGCGCACAGTTGGGTGATCAGGGGGAATCGCCTGGCCACGTGGTCTTTATCCAGATGGCGTATATCCAGATACACGTGCGTGGAGTCGGTCTTCCGCATCTGGGCGAGGATCGCGCGGCTGACCACGTCGCGGGGCGCCAGCTCTGCGGCCTCGTGGTAGTCGGGCATGAATCGCCTTCCCTTGTTGTCGACGAGGATCGCGCCCTCGCCGCGGAGGGCCTCCGTGATCAGGGCCCTCGAGGCGCCCGCCACGTAGAGCGTGGTGGGGTGGAACTGCATGAACTCCATGTCCTGCAGCACTGCTCCCGCCCGATAGGCCATGGCCAGGCCGTCCGCAGTGGCGACCTCGGGATTGGTGGTCTCACGATAGAGCTGGCCTGCACCGCCCGTGGCCAGGACCGTGTGGCTGGCCCAGATGATCTGCAGACGCCGCTCGTGGTCAAGGCCGACGACGCCCACGCAGCGACCCTGCTCGTCGGCGAGCAGGTCGATGGCAAAGAAGTGCTCCATGACCTTGACCGTAGAACACTTGCGGACGCGGCCGATCAGGGCCTGGGCCAGGGCAAAACCCGTGCGGTCGCCGCAGGCGTGGGCCACGCGCGGATGGCTGTGGCCGCCCTCGAGGGTGGTGTGGATCCTGCCGTCCACCCGGTCGAATTCAGCGCCCCAGTCCGCCAGCTCCCTGACCAGTCCGGGTCCCTGCCGCACGACCTTCTCCACGACCGTCGGATCGCTCAATCCACAGCCCGTGGCCAGCGTGTCGGCAATGTGGGCCTCAAATCGGTCGTCGTCATCCAGCACCGAGGCGATCCCGCCCTGGGCGTTCCAGGTGTTGCTGTCTTCGAGGCCGCCCTTGCACACGACGATGACGTTCCGCTGGCCAGCCGCCTCGATGGCGGCCCTGAGCCCTGCAATGCCTGCCCCAACGACCAGGCAATCGGTGAAGAGCTGGACCGTGGTCGTGGAGTCGATGTTCACCAGGTACCGTCGAAGGGGGTGCACCAGACCACTGGGCCGGCCCCTGCGGCGGGGTGCTTTGCTTGCGCGTCTGTCCATGGAGTCCATAGAACCGAGCATTATACCTCGACTAAGGCCCTTGGATACCCCTTCGCGGCCGATCGCAGTAGAAAGAGGTCCTAAGCCTTGACGGATTCTGTCGAAGGCCTATCATGGATGGACGTGCCGCAAGACGACCCCAGGATCGGCCTCGGATGGTCAGGAAGCGGCCAGGACCCTTGAGAGGATGTGGATACATGGTCAGAAGGACGAGTCGGGACAATTCCCATTGCGACAACGATATCTCCCTGTTCACCAGCGAGTCGGTCACCATGGGTCATCCGGACAAGGTGTGTGACTGCATCTCAGACGCGGTTCTCGATGCCATGTTGGCGCAGGATCCCTCCAGTCGGGTGGCCTGCGAGACCCTGGTCAAGGACAGCCTCGTGGTGGTGGCAGGTGAGATCACCTCGAGGGCGGTCGTGGACATCCCCACCGTGGTTCGGGATGCGATACGCAAGATCGGCTATACCGATCCATGCCTTGGCTTTGATGCAGAGAACTGCACGGTCGTGGTGGCATTGGGCAAGCAGAGCTCGGATATCTCGCAGGGCGTGACAGAGGGTCAGGGCCTTCACAAGGAGCAGGGGGCAGGCGATCAGGGGCTGATGTTCGGATTTGCCTGCAAGGAGACGCCGAATCTGATGCCCATGCCGATCCAACTGGCCCATGAGCTGACGATCCGGCTGGAGAAGCTCAGGCAGAATGGCAAGCTCCCCTGGCTGCGTCCGGATGGCAAGAGCCAGGTCACGGTCGAGTACCACAACGGAAAGCCCAGGCGGATCGATACGGTGGTGGTCTCCACCCAGCACAGTCCAGAGATCCCCTACAAGAAGCTGCGAAGCGAGATCATCAAGCACGTGATCATGCCGGTCATGCCCAAGGGCATGGTCGACAAGGACACGGTCTTCCACATCAATCCCACAGGCAGGTTCGTGATCGGTGGCCCCAAGGGCGACAGCGGCCTGACCGGTCGCAAGATCATCGTGGATTCCTACGGGGGCAGGGGCAGACACGGCGGCGGCGCGTTCAGCGGAAAGGACCCGACCAAGGTGGATCGTACCGCCAGCTACATGGCCCGGTACATCGCCAAGAACATCGTGGCCGCAGGGCTGGCGGACGTCTGCGAGGTCCAGGTCTCCTACGCGATCGGCGTGGCCAAGCCGATCTCCGTCCTGATCAGCACTGAGGGCACGGCCAAGATCAGTGAGAAGAAACTGGGCAAGATCGTCGCAGACCTGTTCCCTCTCACCCCCAAGCAGATGATCAAGCATCTCAAGCTGGCCAGGCCGATCTTCTCGAACACCGCACACGGCGGCCATTTTGGCCGCAAGGCCGATGACGTCTTCACGTGGGAGAAGACCGACATGGTGGCCAAGCTCCGTAAGGCAGCGGGGCTTCCTCGCAGGTAGTATCTGTACCCTCCATTCTGTCTCGTGATCCAGGGCCCGACCAAGGTGTCGGGCCTTTTTTGTTTTTCTGTAAGCAGGCACAGGCCATCCGAGTCTAATGGGGTAGACATGGCCAGGCCGCTTGAAGAACAGGGAGTGGGGCAGGATATCCGCCAGGTCGATGCCTCCACCTTTGGGGGGATTGTCCAGAGGCATTCGGCGGAGGTGGCCCAATTGGCCAATCGGCTACTGGGCTGGCCGGGTGACGTGGACGACGTGGTGCAGGACGTCTTCCTTGCCGCGTACCGCGGCCGCAGGAGTTTTCGCGGCCAGTGCCTGGTCAGGACCTGGCTCTTTGCCATCACCGTGAACTGCTGTCGCAGCCTGCAACGGAGACAGCGGCTGCACAGGATAGCCCTGTTCAGACTGGCAGTGCAGGCCCAGCCACAGGGAGAAGGGCCGCGGCATGGCGATGACGAATATGTCTGCAAGGTCCGGCAGGCCCTGGCCAGGCTGCCGGGGCGGTACAAGGAGCCTGCAGTGCTCTGGTATCTGCAGGAGATGCCCGCAGAGGAGATCTGCCAGGTCCTTGGGATCAGCAAGGGTGCGTTCTACGTGAGACTGGCCAGGGCCAGGGACCAGCTCAGGGGCCTGCTGGCGCAGCCAGAGGACAGCCTATGAATCACGATGAGGTAGTCAAACAGATCCTTCAACGGGCCGATCGCCTCGCAGGTCAGGCCCGGCCCTCGACCGTGGACGCCGGTGCGATCCGCCGTAGAGCGGGTGTTGCACAGACTGCCCGGCTCGTGGGTGGGCTGGCAGCAGCCGGAATCGCGGCTGCCCTGGGAGTCTGTGTCTGGCTGGGCCTTGCCCGTGGATGGAGAGGGCCTTGGGGCGCAGGGCCGGGTACCCCGGCCCCGGCCGACAGCCAGAGGATCGCCCAGTTGGAGGCAGAGGTGAAGGCCCTTCGAGCCAGCAGCGACCGCATGTTTGTACTGCTGCAGGAGACCCTGGAACAGCGGGACAGGGACCGAAGGGTCGCAGAATTGAAGAAAGAACTCGCGGGCATCCCGGAGCCCATGGACCAGGTCAAGAGCCAAGTCAACCAGGCAGCAGAGCGGATGGTCCAGGAGGCGGACGAGCTCTGGCTGGACCGCCGCCAACGGACCCCGGCTGCAGCCCGGTATCAACGGGTCATCGAGCTCTTTCCAGATTCGGAATGGGCCTCAGTGGCCCGACAACGGCTTGAACAGATGGCAGGCGCCAAGTCAAAAGGAGAACGCATATGAGCAGAACCTGGTGGATGTGTGTGGTGTGGGTTGTGTTGTCGGCGGTCACAGGCATGGGGCAGGCGGTGACTGCGCCTCAGCAGCTTGTGAAGTCCAAATGCCTGGTCAGGGTGTCGCAGGCCAGCCTGACGGAGGTCGTGGGCCATCTTGCAGGCACCGCAGACGTGGCCGGCAAGGCCGCAAAGGAGGTCTTCGGACTTGGTGACTGCGTGATGGGCTATCAGGTCGTGAGCACGGGCGTGGTCCAGTTGACCGCTGAGCTGCCGGGACAGTCTGCCAGCGGCGCCAGTGCGTTTTGGCGGGCCGTCGGCGACAACCTCCAGAAGGCCATGAGGCAGGTCAACGAGCAGGAGGTGGAGGAGATCCAGATGCAGATCGATCGTGCGGAGCGACAGAAGGCGGAGGCCTTGGCCATACTACGGCCTGGCCCTGCTACAAGCCGTGCTGACCAGGCCGTCCAGGAACAGCTCGACAAGAGGGTGGACCTGTCGGCTCTCAAACGCGACATGTCGCTGGAGGCCGCGATCGACGTCATGAAGGAATCTGTGAATCCGGCCTTGAAGGTGACGGTTGTCTGGCAGGACCTCTCCGACAAGTGCCTCACGGATCCGGTGACACCGATCGGTTTGGACGGGGTGAACCCTATGAAGCTGGAGACCGGGCTGAGGCTTCTGCTGAAGCTCGTCTCAGACCGGGGCACGGGCGGAGAATCGGCGGTCGAGTATGCGATGGACGGCGGCGTGGTCATCATCGCCACCAAGCATACCCTGAAGTCGCTGGTCAAAGGCGCGGCCGAGGGACCTGGGCCGCAACTATCCGCTGAGGAACTGGCCAACCGCAGGCAAGGCCTGACCAACCAATTGCAGGAGGCTGAGATGGATTCCCTGCGGCTCCAGGCCCGCAGAAGGGCGATAGAGCAGCAGGCTACAGAACTGAAGAAACGGATCGACATGGCACTCGATCAGGACACGCTGATCCGTGAGCTCCAGAAGCTGGTGGACACGATGGCCCAGGGTCAGGCCCGGGTCCAGTCCCTCATCGAGCAGGGCGCAGGCGCCGCAGGCGCAGATGGATGAGGCCATAGAGAAGCTGGTCAAGGCGAAGATCGACCTGGCCAGGCAGAGAGAGGCCGCTGCTCAGGCCGCCGGCGGTGAGCAGTTGTCCAAGCTCATGGCCGCCCTGTCAGATCTGTCGGTCCAGGCAGCGGAGAAGGAGGCCATAGTGCCGATCCTTCGAGACCACCTTGGCCGCCTGGAGGCGCAGATCGACCAGGCTCAGACCTCGGTACCCATGGCCATCGAACGTGACCTGGCCATGAAGTCCCTGAGGCAGGCAGGGGAGCTCATCCAGGACCTCACGCAGAGGCTCATGCCCATGCGACCACCGACCATCACGGTGATCGCCACAGCCAACTAGCCTGGCGTCCGGAGTCCTGCACGCGCAGGCTACGACCGCGTCACCCGACCGTCCGAAGCCTCGTGAGAAATGCGGGCCAGCCGGCATTTCTCACAAGCCTTTGGTTCCGAGCGGTCCTGTTGCCCGGCTGCTGCGTTCCCGGTCCCGTTTGTCCTCAGCGTACCGCCCTGGGTACGCCTCCGGGCAACCGGGACCTGCGGCCTTGCATCCGGTCAACATGCCGCGCTCAGAACAGGCCGTCCTTCATGCGTCCGGCTTTCAATCAGCCCAAGTCACACCCGCCATTTCACCTATGCCTCGGACGTCCAAAGCCTCGTGAGAAATGCGGGCTAGAAGGCCCGCGCCATGAGCGTCGGCTGGGTGATCGACCAGTGGGTCTGCGTGATCCACCATCGCTCGCCCCTGCGGCAATACACCTCCGTGCAGTTCCAGCGGTGCGGCTGGTCAGCCACGTAGGCCACGTAGTTGTACGTGAGTATCGCGGCAGTGCCCGTGACCTGGATCTGGGGGTTGACCAGGTCATAGCGATCCACGCGGATCTTGCCCCTCATGCCTTCAAAGAGCTCGGCCAAGGCAGGCAGTCCGTCCACCCGCATGCCCTGCTGGGGATCGAAGTACATGACCTCCGGCGCGGTGATCTCCAGGAAACCGGACGGGTCTCCCTGGATCCAGCGATCCAAGGCAGATCGCTCCATGTCGAGGATCGCGTCCGCAACCTTCTCAGCAGCAGCCCGATCCAACCTTCGGGTGCCCGTGGAGCTGGTGCACCCTGCCAACAATACCACCGCCAAAACCACCTTCATCACCCTCATTTGAACAGCCTCCTTGTCATTCCTCCGGGGTTGTCCCCTGCGACCGCGGCAGGGGCAGAATCCTAAGCCCGCACTTCTCAGAAGTCTTTGGTTCTAATTCATGTTCACAGCCTTACGTCCGCCTCTAGCGTCCAAAGCCTCGCGAGAAATGCGGGCTAGTGTTTAAAGTGGCGCTTGCCCGTGAAGACCATGGCGATGCCGTACCTGTCTGCAGCGGCAATCACCTCATCATCCTTTTTCGAGCCGCCGGGTTGGACGATCGCCGCGATGCCGGCCTGCGCCGCGTTGTCCACGTTGTCCGCAAACGGGAAGAAGGCGTCCGAGGCCAGGACTGAGCCGCGGGACTCGTTGCCCGCGTGCTTGACTGCGATCTGGCCTGATTCGACGCGGTTCATCTGACCTGCGCCAACGCCCAGGATCTTCCTGTTCTTGGCCAGGACAATGGCGTTGCTCTTGGTGTGCTTGGCCACCAGCCAGGCGAGCTTGAGGTCTTCGAGCTGTGCAGCCGTGGCCCGCGTCTTGGTGGGATAGGTCAGTTGCTCAGGCTCCCAGCCTACCATGTCCCGCCGTTGCAGCAGCATCCCGCCCACCACACACCTACAGTCGTATTCGACGTGGTCGGTCCTGGACCGGTCGATGGGCCCCGTCTGGACCAGGCGGACCCTCGCTCCCCAGGTCTTGAGGGTTTTGATGATCTCCATGGCCTGTGGGTCGATGGTGGGCGCCACGATAACCTCTGCAAAGAAGCCGCTTGCGCCCAAGGCCTTGCCAAACCGGCTGTACGACTCCATGATCGTCCGCGCGAGCTCTTCGTCCAGAGGCCTGTTGAGGGCGATGATCCCGCCAAAGGCGCTGACCACGTCGCCTTCATAGGCCTTGCGGTAGGCCAGCCGGATGTCCTCGTCGATCGCGCAGCCGCAGGGATTCATGTGTTTGACGATCACGGCGGCGGGCTCGTCGAACTCCTTGGCCAGCTCGAATGCGGCGTTGGAGTCCATGAGGTTGTTGAAGCTCATCTCCGTGTCTGCCGAGGTCAGCGCGCCACTGCTGACCGATGTCTCGCGGGCATGGGGCAGCTTGTAGAACGCGCCCGCCTGATGCGGGTTCTCACCGTAGCGGAGGACCGCCTCACGGCGGAGCGGCAGTGTGACCCGCTCCGGGAAGTCCACGCCTGCCTTGACATTCAGGTACCGGGCGATAGCCGCATCGTAGGCGCTGGTCGCGCCAAAGGCAGTCCTCGCCAGATCCGCTCGGATCTGCTCTCCGACCATGCCGCCGCTGGCCTGCATCTGCTCGATGATGCGGTCGTACTGATCGGGGCTGGTCACGACCGTGACGTACCTGTGGTTCTTGGCTGCAGAGCGGATCATCGCAGGGCCGCCGATGTCGATGTTCTCGATGGCCTCAGCGAACGTGGAGTCCGGCTTGGCGATGGTCTGCTCAAAAGGGTAGAGGTTGACGCAGACCAGGTCGATCGGATCAATGTTGAAGATCTTCATGGCCTCCAGGTGCTCAGCCTTGTCCCGAAGGCCCAGCAGCGCGCCGTGGATCTTGGGGTGGAGGGTCTTGACCCGGCCATCCATCATCTCAGGAAAGCCGGTGATGGCCTCTACGCCTACGACCTGGATCTTGGCATCCGCCAGTTGCTTGGCCGTGCCGCCAGTACTGATAATGCGAACACCCATCCCGGCGAGGGCCTTGGCGAACTCCACCACCTTCGTCTTATCCCAAACACTGATCAACGCGGTCTTGATCTTGATGTCCATGGATCCAGTCTCCTCAACGATCCTCACACTCCGTTAGTGGCAGGTCCCTCGATCCGTCGAAGTACCCTCCTTGTCCGATGTTCCAAGATGCAGTGGCTGCGCCTCTCACTCCAGGCTGACGTAATCGCTCAGGTCTACCTGATGGGATGTCTCGAACTGCCGCAGGGTCTCGATCCGCTCGATGTCATCCTTGATTCGATTGACGAGCTTGAAGATATAGGGCTTTCCAGCGAGACGATTCTTCAGATCGTCCAACATCGGCTCCCACTGACCGCCGTAAAGCTGCGATTTGAGCACGACCAGCATCCGCTGTTCGTCGCTGAGCTGCGAGACAAAGGCCTGCACAACCCCATCGGGGACGGCCTTGGGTCCCTTGTCCTCAAACTCACCACGCCCAGCCATGTTCACTCGCTGCTGTACTCCGTTGGCGTCTGTGCAGCCGTGTCTGCATCAGCCGGAATACTACTGGCGCTGTCAGGAAAATGCAACCCAATTTCTAACAGTTCCCATCGGATCAAGGAGTCAAGTTGCCCATATTGACACTGGGTTCTCTGGTCAGTCCTTGCCTTGGCCAATGAAAGGCTTATACTGACCAGCGATCTCGATCTGATGGGGCATAGGGATGCTGAAACACAGACTGATCCTGGGCGTACTAATGGCAGCGGTCTTTGTGGGACTGGTGCTGCTGGACGGCTGGCTGGACGGGTCGTTGACCCCTTCAAGGCCTCGCGATGGCGGACCGGGTGGCGTGATCTTTGCCATATTGGTGTGCCTGCTGATGATCCCTTCGCACCTCGAGCTTGCGGCCATGGCTGCTGCAAGAGGACTAAGGGTGGCTGTCCCAGTGGTGATATCGGGGTCGATCCTCTGTGCCACGACTGTCTACTGGCCGGTCTGCGGCCGTTTCGATTGGGGCGCCTACATGGCCCTGGTGGTTGTGGCCACCTTGGGGGCGTTGGTTCTCTACCAGGTGCTCAGCCACGGCCTGGACGGCGCGATTGCCAATACGGGTGCAGGCCTCTTGGCAGTGATCTACGTAGGCATGTTGGGGGCGTTCGCAGTACTGTTACGGGTGCACACAGGCATCTGGCCCTTGCTGATGTACGTGTGCGTGGTCAAGGCTGCGGATATTGGCGCGTTCGCCACCGGCAGCCTGTTCGGCAGGCACAAGCTGGTTCCCAAAGTCAGCCCAGGCAAGACCTGGGAGGGCCTGGTCGGTGGGATCATCCTGGCCAGCCTCGTGGCAATGCCCTTTGGACGGCCGTGTGGTATACTGGGGATTGGTCGGACCCTGGTCTTTGGGATCGCCTTCGCAGTCATTGGCCAGTTGGGTGACCTGACAGAGTCCATCCTGAAACGGGATGCCCAGATCAAGGATGCCTCTGATCGCGTGCCTGGATTTGGTGGGGTTCTGGACGTGCTGGACTCGCCGCTGGCTGCAGCGCCCTTTGCGTACGTGTTCTTTGTTGGGTTGAATGGCTAGATGGAAATAACCATAGAACTTCAAGCCCCGGACAAACAGGTGGAGCTGTTCGGACCTGCGGACAGCCACCTGCGATACATCAAGCAGATGTTCAATGTCCGGGTGGTGATACGCAAGAACCACCTGACCCTATCGGGTGAAGACAAGGCTGTGAAGTGGGCTGCGGAGGCCGTGGAGCAGATGCAGCGGCACCTGGCCAGCCATGGAGTGATCCGGGCTGCCGACGTAGAGACGATCGCCAGACACCTGGAGGCAGGGCCGTCAGGCGCTGCCTTCTCGCCCGACGGCATCATGGTCTTCTCCAGACACAAGGTCATCAGCCCGTCCACGGAGGGCCAAAGGCGATACATCAAGACCCTGCTGGACAACGACGTGACGTTCTGCACGGGTCCCGCAGGCACGGGCAAGACGTACCTGGCCGTGGCTGTGGCAGTGGCCATGCTGCGGGCCAAGCAGATCCGCAGGCTCATCCTGGCCAGACCTGCGGTAGAGGCGGGGGAAAAGCTGGGCTTCTTGCCGGGCGACCTGCAGGCCAAGGTGAACCCCTATCTGAGACCGCTGTTCGATGCCCTGGAAGACATGATGGACTTCAGCCAGATGAGGAAGTTCCTGGATCTGGACGTCATCGAGATCATCCCCCTGGCCTTTATGCGGGGCCGCACGCTCAATGAGTCGGTCGTCATCTGCGATGAGGCGCAGAACACCTCTGCGCTTCAGATGCTGATGGTGCTGACCCGTCTGGGCCACGGCTCCAAGATGATCATTACGGGCGACATAACCCAGATCGACCTCGAGGCCACTGAGAGGAGCGGCTTGATAGAGGCCATGGAGATCCTCCATGGCATCGCGGGCATCGGTGTCGTCGAACTGGACCGCACTGACATTGTCCGGCATCATCTGGTGCAGTCCATTGTGGACGCCTATGAGAAGCAGCAACCCACGGACCGGCGGCCCAAGGCCACCCGTCCCCGTACAAGGGATTGAGCCTCGAGTGTTGTAGGATGGGCTTCAGCCCATGCTGCCTCCTTCTGTATTCTGGAGTAACATGATCTCTATCCACATCGATTGGGCGTTTCGTGATCCAAGGGTATCTGGCAGGGGCCTGAAGCTCCTGGTTGCCGAGGTCTGCAGACAACGGGCGGTATCCAAGGCATCCGTTGGCATTGCGGTCGTCGGCGATCAGCAGATGAGGGGCCTCAACCGCAGGTTCACAGGCAGGCGGACTGCCACGGACTGCCTGAGTTTTGATCTCTCTGACGGTCAAAGACCTGGTGCAGAGCGCGTCTTTGAGATCGTGGTCAACGCCGAGAGGGCGATAAGGGAGGCAGCGGCCAGGGGGCATCGACCCCAGGCGGAGCTTGCGCTGTATGTCAGCCACGGCCTGCTGCACCAACTGGGATTCGACGACCTGACGCCAGTCCAGGCCCGGCGGATGCATCGGATGGAAGACGAGATCCTGCAGGGGCTCGGCTACGGGATGGTCTATCACGACGAGCCAGGAGTCAGGAGACAGGAGTCAGGAGACAGAAGGCAGAAGTGAAGAACAACGAATTGCCTCAGGGAGGATACCTGCGTGTCCCTTATTCTGGGTTCTGAGTTCTGGGTTCTGAGTTCTGGCCGTTAGGCGCCTGCCATGTTCATCAAAGACCGGGGTATCTGCATTCGCGCAGTCGACTATTCGGAGACCTCGCAGGTCGTGACCTTCATGACTGCAGAGCATGGCAAGGTGGGGACCATGGCCAAGGGCTCCAAGAGACCCAAGTCTCCGTTCGGCGGCAGGATCGAGCTACTCAGCTACGGCGACCTTGTCTTGGTGGACAAGCCCAACGCCAAGCTGGCGACCCTGACCGAGTTCCAGCCGAGATTCGATATCGTACGAGGCATCTCCGCTAGCTTGGCCGCCTACCACAGTGCCTTGTTGGCGACTGAGCTGTTGGACAAGCTCACAGGCGACCGCGACCCGCATCCGGGGCTCTACCAGGAGTTCCTTCAGTTCCTTCAAGAGGTCCTTGCGAGCCAGGAGGTCCTGGCCAGCCTGATCAGGTTCCAGTGGGCCCTACTCAGAGAGATCGGGTTACAGCCGGTAGTTGACCAGTGTGCCAACTGCCAGACGCCCTTTACGCCGAAATGGCCGGAGATCTACTTCAGCAGCCTGGCCAACGGCCTGATCTGCCGCGACTGTGAAGGGGCATATGCTGCTGACCGCGTGTCCGTGTCCGGCCCTGCAAGCCGGGTACTGCTGACGATGGACCACCAGCAGGAGGCAGGCCATGAGGACCTCGATGCCCTGGAGAGGCTGCTCATCACCCACTTCACGAACCTCCTTCACCGCCGCCCCAAGACCGCAGACTACGTCCTCGCTCTTCGCCCGCCTCCCCAGCCTTCTGAGCCATAGCTCTCGCTCCCTCGGCGCCACTCGCCGTTTTCCAGCAGCAGTGCGCGGGGCACGTCGATCAGGAGAGGATTTTCTTGCCGCGAATAACGCCAATGAACGCGAATGCTGCCGCGGATTCGTAGCTCCGCCGCCTGATCCACGGCTTCGCCGTGCCTTGGGCCTCCGGCCCAAGGGCGGCCTCCGCAACGGGCCGCTTGTCCAAGAAGCTTGGACCGCATCCCGCTGCTCGGCCTCGATCTGGCTGCTTGGGCTGTAGGCGGTACATCGCTTCTCGAGAAAACGGGCCTCACGGGACTCTGTCATGCAGCCCAAGCCGTACGCTTGTGAGCGAGCGGGGCTTCGCGGAGCAAGCTGGCTTGCTCAAGCGGAGACCTGCGAAGCTCGCCCGGTACGCCACGGCGTACCGGTAGACGCGAAGCGTCGCGTACGGCGATGCCAGGACGGAGACCGACCTACCGAGGCGGCGACAGCCATTCGCGTTCATTGGCGTCATTCGCGGCAAGACAACTCTTTCGGTTCTTCGGTGACAGTCTCGCAGATGGCTGGGAGAGCTGCTCTAATGCGGGAAGGCCCACGGAAATCACGATTGATCGAGGTCGAAGAGATCGCCTTGGCTGGCTGGCGGCGGCTCCTTGGGAGCCTTTGCAGGACCCAGGCCCAGGTGCTCTCTGGCCTGGATGGTGATCTCGCGGCCGCGCTTGGTGCGGCGGACAAAGCCGATCTGGAGCAGGTAAGGCTCGACCACGTCTTCAAGGGTGTCCCGCTCTTCGCCGAGCGTGGCTGCCAGGGCCTCGATTCCCGCGGGACCGCCGTCATAGACGTTCACGAGGGCCCGCAGGAACGCGCGGTCGAGCTCATCGAGCCCGAGCTCGTCGATCTGCTCCATCTTCAGGGCGCTATCCACGATCGAGCTGCTCAGGTGCCCTGCGCCCTTGACCTGGGCATAATCGCGGACCCTCTTGAGCAGGCGGTTCGCGATTCGCGGCGTGCCGCGCGACCGGGCGGCGATGAGCTCCAGGGTCCCTTTGTCGCACCGCAGGTCCAGCAGCCGGGCTGAGCGGAGCAGGATCTCGGTCAGCTCGCCAGCCGTGTAGAACTCCACGTGGTAGAGCATGCCGAAGCGGCTACGCAAGGGTGCGCTCAGCAGGCCTGCACGGGTGGTGGCGCCCACCAGGGTGAACCGCTTGAGCGGGAAGTTGATCGTCTTGGCGTGCATGCCGCTATCCACCGTGAAGTCCACCTTGAAGTCCTCCATGGCCGGGTAGATGAACTCCTCGACCGGGGTGCTGAGTCTGTGGATCTCATCGATGAACAGGATGTCGCCTGTGTTGAGGTTGGTCAGCAGGCCCATGACGTCGCCGGCCTTGACCAGGGCAGGGCCCGAAGAGGCCCGGAGGTTCGCGCCCATTTCATTGGCCACCACGTTCGCCAGGGTGGTCTTGCCCAGGCCGGGCGGGCCATAGAAGAGGATGTGCTCCAGCGGCTCCTTTCGCTTCTTGGCCGCGGAGATGGCGATGGTGAGCTTCTCCCTCAGGTTCTGCTGGCCTACGCATTCGTCGAGCCGTTTGGGGCGCAGGGAGACATTGAACGACTCTTCCTGGTCGTTGAGGGGCTGACCTGAGATGATTCGACCGATAGACATCTTCTAGGAGTCAGGAGTCAGGAGACAGGAGTCAGTAGAGGATATGTTCAGGAGACCACCTCTTGGCTCCTGTCTACTGTCTGCTGTCTCCTGTCTACTTTCAATCACACTTCTATTCCCTGTTTTACTCGATACACCAACGGCACGAGCTCCTCGGCGGTCTTGATCTGTGGGTGCTTGCGGCAGGCCAGATCGACCAGCTCCATGGCCTCGTTCCGCTTCTCGCCCCAGGCGATCAGGATCTCCAGGGCCTCTGCCTGGTACGGCGCAAACTGGCCGGCTGCCGCCGCAGTCCTGGCTGTGGCTGCGGCTGCTGCAAAGCCGGTCACCTTGCCCTTGAGCTCAGCCACGATCTGCTGGGCCATCCGCTTGCCGATCCCCTGGAGCATCATCAACCGCTTCTCGTCGCCATCCTCGATGGCTGCAGCCACGTCAGCGATCGGCATACTCAGGGCCTTGAGCCCCTTCTTGATACCCACGCCCTTGACGGTCGTGAAGACGGCAAAGAACTCTCGCTCCGAGTCGTTCAGAAAGCCGACCAGCCGCGGGATGAGATTGCCGCCGCCCAGGCTGCCTTCATAGTACTGCAGCGTGCACAGCACGACTTCAGCTCCGACCTGGCCGGACATCGCTGCCACGCCATAGCCCGGCAGCATCACCTGATAGCAGATAGGCCCGACCTCGATCAGGCCGGAGCCTTCTTCAAGGCTAATCAGTTTTCCCTTGATGCGTGCGATCATGACGGGGGCATTATAGAGCATGCAGCAGAGGTCAACAAGAGGGGGGGCAGGGATAGGGATCGGGGATCAGGGATCAGCAGGAAGGTGCCGGGGGTCGGAGACCAGAATTGGAGAGTCGGAAGCCTGAAGAAAGAAGACAGACCTGACCCAGCGGGGCAGATCTGTCTGAGCAGCACGTCTTGTTGGAGGCCTTTGTCAGAACGGGGAGCCAGGGGTCGGACTACCCGCTGATCCTCGGGGCTGTCGTGGCCGCGGGAACGGTCGCCGGAGCAACGCTCTGGTTCGCCATGCCTAGTGAACGTGGCACGAACTCCATCCTCTCTACATACAGCTCGGCCTCGACCCTGCGGACTTGGTCTGCGTTGGCCTCAGCCTTCTCGGGCTTCAAACTGCAGATCCCCATGTTGTAGAACTTGATCTTCGCGACCACGGTCTTCTCGGCGTCAGTCCCCAGGAGCGTAAGGGTCCCGCTCTTCTCCTGCTTCTCATCATTGCGGCCTTCGATCACGAAGGTCCGATGCCAGTCGGTCCAGGTCTTGGCCGTGACCTCTGCAAGATGGATCTTGAGGTTGGGGAACTCGATCCGCGCCGGGCTCTTGGCAGAGTCGCGGGCCTCGCCGATCGCGGCTGTGACGACCGTCTGTTTGACGGTAAAGGAGTCGATCTTGTTGACCTTGGAGCAGTCCAGGCCCTCGATCTCGAGCGTGAAGTTGGCTGGCAGGAATACCTTCTGTTCATTCTTCCCCAACCCGCCCGGTACCTTGGAGTTGGCAGGCTCCACCGTGCGAGTCGATTCCGGTGCGAACTTGATGGTCATGTAGGCCGGCTCCTTGCTCGAACCGTCCATGGCCGGGATCGTGGTCTCCGTGATCAGGGCATGGCTGAACTGCCGCTCGGATTTGGCTGCGAGCTGAGTATCCAGCGCGACGACGCTGCCCGTGACGGGATTGACCTTCAACGTCCAGGATTTCTGGATCCAGTCGTACACGGGGCTGGCCATGCTGAAGCCCACCTGCAGCGTGAACTCCTCGTACTTGGGTTGGCCGACATGCTTCTTGGCAAAGCCGGCCGGTCCGATGGGTTCGCTGATGATCTCGGCCGAGATCGCGCCGCCGTCGACGCTCTTGACGAACCCACAACTGGCCCCCTCGAGCGTCAGGAAGAAGTTGCCGGACACATAGGTTCGGCTGGCCTCGCCTGCCAACGCCGCACAAGACATGAACGCCGTCATTCCTACCAATGTCAGGACCATGGGACGAGTGTGGTGCATAGTGACCATTTCCTTTCCAAGGAAGTTCAGAGGGGCGGGTCCAGGGCCTCAGCCTTGGACAGGACCAGTCCACCCCATTGCCCCCTATCTTACCTCGGCCGCTTCCAGTGTCCAGACCCTGTCCACATGACATTACGGCCGGGGGAAGAACTCAGAATGCCCGCCAGAGGCGGGTCGTCCCGAACGAAGCCGAGGGGTCTGTTTAACAGGCCCGGCGAGCCCCGCTCATCGTCCTCGATTCGGCGTCTCGCAGAGACGCCCTACAAGGATGGCGAGAGGCAGGCCAACCTTGCCTCCTTAGGAATCGGGTTCGTGAGGCAACGGACTACCTCACTGCGAACGCATATACGCTGACGCTGATGGGCGGCACGTTCAGGCTGCTCGGGGCGCCCTTGACCGTCACCTCCACGATATCCACGACCGGTTTCTGACCCGGTACGTTCGCGGCGTTGTAGTCTGGAAGGACCATCTGCCAGGCCCGTGCCCGGTCAGCGAAACAGGGATCGTTCCATAGTGTTCCCGCAGGATCCTGAACACAAGCCCGGTCGAGCTGTAGGTGGTCTCGTGCGTGTTGTGGTTGATGCATCGGCTGAATCCCGTGTATCCACCCAGACCCCTTTCTCGTGGCTCTGGCCTGTGGTCGCGTTGGCCAGGGAAACTGAAGGAGATTTTGGCCGCTAACCCCGCGAACTCCGCGAACGGCCGTCGCCGCTTCGGCAGATTGGACCCAGCCGTGGCATCGCCGTACGCGACGCTTCGCGTCTACCGGAAGGCCTTGCCTTCCGGGCGATCTTCGCTGCTCTCCGCTTGGGCAAGCGAGCTTGCCCCGCGTAGAGCAGCTCGCTCGCATGCGTACGGCTCAGTCTGTCCGCCTGCGGCGGATGACAGAGAAGCCACGTCTCTCTGAGGCAGGCCGTACTTGGTCCTTGCCGATCTTGCCTTCAACGGTGATGGGCAATCCGGTGCTGATGTGCCCATCATGATCCGTATACCCACACACCGCGCACCGACGCACCCTGGTGAGATGCTACTGGAGGAGTTCCTGGCTCCGATGGGGATCACGCAGCGCCAGTTGGCACAGGCCATCCGCGTCCCGTACCAGCGAATCAACGAGATCGTGAACCGCCGGAGGGGTATAACCCCAAGCACGGCCTTGCGCCTGGCCAGGTTCTTTGGCGTATCTGCTGACTTCTGGATGAATCTGCAGTTGCGGTGGGACCTGTGCTGCGTGGGTCAGACAGAGATGAAGGCACTAAGGACCCGTCAGGAAATAACTGACCGATTTCCCATCTCATCTTCGAGCCATCTTGGGCCGCTCCTCAATCGCGAAATCCTCACCGTAGCAGGACTACGCCTCCGGTTTCGCTCAATCGATCGCGTCCCAATCTGACCCAAGTCTGAGCGGCAAATGCATCACTTGTTTCCTGACGGGTCCTAAGGAACATCAGGCCCCATCGGAAGTCGGCATAGTACTGCACGGGCCAAGCTGGTCGTTCAATCGGCTCCCGCCTATCTGATCCCTATCGACCCATCCCCGGCTCTCAGGGTAATCCGGCCTTCGGCCTTGCCGATCTGGCCTTTGAGGGTCTTGCCGATCTTCCCCTGGATGGTGACGGGGAGGTCTGTGCTGATGTGGCCGTCGCCGACCGAGGCGTCGAGGGTGGCTGAGACCTGGGGCGGGCAGACCAGCTCGATCTGGCCGTCCGAGGTCTGGACGTCGATGGGGCCTTGGGCTTGCCTGACCGTAATGGACCCATCACTGGTATGGGCCTTGAGGGTCCCGATGAGATCCTGGATCTCGATGCGACCGTCACTGGTCCGCAGGTTGGCGTCGATCTTCTTTGGAACGGAGAGGCGGACGTCCACGTTGACCCATTCGTTGTGGAGGTTCTTGGGCCGATCGATGACCACCTTGATCGTGCCGGACTCTGAGGCCAGGTCGACGCGGGTCTGCTCTGCGTATTGCTGGGCCCTCTCTGCGGTGGTCGCGTGGGCCGTGATCGTGGCAGCCAGGGTATAGGTGGAGGTCTCCTGGCCTTGCACCACGACTGCGCCGTCGTCGTTGACGACCTCGACCTGCGTCTCAGCCGACGCGGGCCTGGAGAGGTCCACCGTTCGCTCATATTTCGCCCGGTCCCCTCCGTCGTCGACGCAACCTGAGCTGGAGATGATGACACAACCCGAGATGGATAGGGCGATTAACGCCAAGACGCCGCTCACCACACAATGCCGATGTGTCTGGTTCATAGACAGATCCTTTCATGCCTGGATAGGGACACTACCTTCTGGATGCGACCTTCTGGCCACATCCATCCTGGTTAGACGGCCGAGACCTCGAATTGTTACAGAGGTCATCAACCTCGCCACATGAATCGGCGGCTGCTTGGCTTTGCCGGCGAGAAGACCGAGGTATCAGGATTAGGATGGATTGCCGCGAACCCCGCTAACTCCGCGAACGCTCACGCGGGGTCGGAGCGGGTTCCGTGCTCGAGGCTTCGCCGCCTGATCCACGGCTTTGCCGTGCCTCGGCGACTATGTCGCCGAGGGCGTCCTTCGGAAGAGGACGCTTATCCAGGCGAGCCTGGAACGCGTCACCTTCCTCGGCCTTGATCATGCGGCTTGGTATGTGGGCGGGCCATCCTCCCATCAAGAAAGAGGCCTGTTTGGACCCCAGCCAGGGAATTGAGCCGTACGCATGCGAGCAAGCAGGGCTCCGCGGGGCAAGCTCGCTTGACCAAGCGGAGACCTGCGCAGCTCGCCCGGTACGCGGCAGCGTACCGGTAGACGCGGAGCGTCGCGTACGGCGATGCCACGGCTAAGTCACACCTACCACAGGCGGCGACAGCCGTTCGCGGAGTTGGCGGGGTTAGCGGCGAAATCTCCTTCAGTTCTCCTCCGTCGGGTCTCTGCACGCCGTCTTCCTAACTAGGGGCTCCAAACAGTCAGTCCCACAGGGGTCAGCCCCGGGATAGGAACCCGACGGTCGATGCCAACACACGGTTTCGGAAGAGGGTTCTCTGCTCGGTGTCCTGCTGGTCCTTGAGGTCCTTGAAGCTGGCGCGGCAGAAGTGGCAGCCCAGGGTGGTGAGGTGGAAGTCGACGTAGTCGAACCATCGGGGGTCCAGGGATTCCAGCAGAAATGCGCCGAGGGTGTTGCGCTTGGGGCAGCTCGGACGGTTGGACTCCCAGATGTCGCTAAGCAGATCCTCTGAGACCGGAGGGCCGTCAGCAGATCGATCGCCGCGGCGGGTCACTCCTTCCCGGAGCTGCCTGAGGCAGCGGTGTTTGAAGACCCTGACGAGTCCCTCCTCCACGCCCAGTAGCCTGGCCGTGTCGCTGCTGCGGGCCCTGCAGTAGAAGAGCAGCTCGAACATCTTGAGGTCGCGGAAGGTCCTGCCTTCCTTCCTGAGGTCGGCAATCAGCCGCCTGAGGCTGTCCGCGAGGACCTGGCGATCGAGGCTGTACTGCTCCTGCTGACTGGCGCAGCGCACTGGCGCTGGGGCTCGCTGGCGCGCGGCTGCCCAGGGCCTCAAGGCTCTGCTCGTCTGTGTCCCTGGCGTGCAGATCCTGTAGCAGGCACACGGATCTCGACCATCGGCCGCAGTAGGCGGAGGCGATTCTGGATCTGAGGATCGTGAAGAGATAGGTCTCGATGCTGGTCTCGCTCCGGAACTGTCCGACGGACTTGAGGAACGCCAGAAAGACCTCCTGGACCACATCCTCGGCGTCTGCGGCCTGGGGCAGGTGGGCAGCCGCATACTTCAACAGCCGGCCCTGGTATTCGGACACGAGGTCTGACCACGCCTGGGCATCTCCCTGCCTGACGGCCGCAATGAGCGATCGGTCCGTGTCGCTGGTTTCAGTCATGGCGGTCCTTCGTTTGGTCTGTTCGGGTGACCGGACCCAGGTGATCGTCCAGCCATTCGAGGATCTGGGCGTGATAGAGCCTGCGATACTCCCAGGAGATGGCGTGCTCGCCCGGAAGCGTCACGTGTCTCTTCTCGGGTTCGGCTGTGCCCAGCAGCTCAAAGAGCGGGCGCTGGGCCGTTTCGTAGGGGAAGAACGAGTCATGGCGGCCGTTGAGCATGAGGATCGGGATCTTGACGTGGGTCGCAAACTCCGCCGGGTCCGCAGAGGGAAGGCGCGGGCACGCGCAGACCCCGCCCAGAAGGAGCACCCCGGTCTTGAACCTGGACTCTGTGGCGATCATGATCGGGCCGGACAGGGCTCCCCAGCTCAGGCCCACGTAGGTCAATTTCGACAGGTCCACGTCGTCGCGGGTCTGCAGGTAGTCTACGCACCTGCGGAGGTCCTGCGACATCTGCACGTAGAGATTGCGGCTCTGGATCCCGTCCGAGGGAAGCTTGTCACCCGTCAGTCTCCTCTGGTAAGTGCCCTTGTAGATCGGCAGGAGCACGGCCCGGCCGCTCTGGATCACCGCCGTCAGCTCGTGGACGTACGGATGACGACCATCCCAATCCACAAACCGCGAGTCTCCGCCCGGGAACCACACCACCGGCTGATAGGGTGGAGCGGCTGCCTTGGGCAGGTGGAGATAGGCGATCACCCGCTCACGGGGATAGGCGGCGTCCAGGGTGATCCTTTCCCGGCTCCAGCATCCGAGGTCTTCATCCACGCTCTCCACCGCGGCATTGAGGGGGGTCGGGTCATACCGATACAGGTCGTCCAGATAGGACTGGAAGACCTCGGTGCGCCACGGGCTTGAAGTGGGCGTAGTCCCGGGTCTTGTGTTCCAGAGGGGCAAAGGCGCTCTCCGGAACGCGGTCCTTTCCTCCCGCGTAGAGGACGCACCTGAGGCCATTGCCGAGGTCGCGGTCCCAAGGGGACCTGGCTGAAGGCGTGATGAAGGAGTAGCTGGGATCGTCCCAGGAGCCGCCTGCGATGACGCGGAGGTGCTCCCAGCCTTGCAGGGAGTTGGCACACCATTCCCGCACGTTGCCTGCTGCATCATAGACCCCGAACTCACCCATGCCCGGATGTCGGCCGACGGGTGCAGGGGCGCCGTTGAAGTTGCTGAGCGAGGTGATCTTGGATGCAAGATTGCTGCCCCGTGCGGCCTTGTTCCAGTGGAACAGGGTCGGAAGGTCCTTGTGCCGGAACTGAGCATAGGCCATGGCCTCATACCAGCTCACTCCCGCGACCGGATAGTCCTCCTGGCCCCGCGGGTAGGCGCCGTGCTTCCAGGCGGCTGGGCCTGTGACGCCAGTGGAGTCCTTGAAGAGCTCCATGGCCTGAGGCCAGGACACGGCCTGTCCATCCCTGACAAAGGGCTCGGTCCAGTAGTTGGGGTCAGCGTAGCCGCCCAGTGTGACGAACTCCTGGAACTGGCGGTTGGTGACCTCGTAGCGGTCTATCCAGAACGCCGGTGCGCCCCGGACCTCCATGGACCCGTGGAACAGGTCGGCCTGGGTCAGGTCCGAGGGTGGAATCCAGACCATGTCCGCAGGACCGCTGCCTCTGGGCTGAAGGACAAACCGCAGGACGCGGGGGCCCTCCTGCGTCTGGCTGGGGATGCCCAGTGATCGTACCCCCTGCACGTCTTCGCAGCCTGGCTGCGTCACCTTCCAGAGGTATGTTCCCAAGGGCACGCGGACCTCAGGCAGGGGCGTGCGGCCCAGGCAGAACCCGGCGGCGGGCTGGCCCTCGGCATTGGAAAGCCATACCTCTGCACCGGCCGGTTCGCTGGTGATCGCACACACGCACGACAGCCGAGGCCACAGGGCGGCCAGCATCGGGTCGGTCGGGAGCAGCCGCTGCACCTTGTGGGCCAGGACGTAGGCTGCCAGGAACTGGTCCTTCTCAACGTATGTCACGATCTGCGGGATGGCCTGCCGTTGGGCCCACGCTACCCGGTTGTACTTCCAGGCCACCCCGGCTGCCACGGATGCGCACACCAGGACTCCAGCGATCAGGGCTGCAGAGAGTGGATACCGGCGTACGGTCCTGATCGACTGTTCCACCCATCCCACTCGCCTGGCCTGTATGGCATGGCCCGCGACGACCCTTCGCAGGTCGTCGGCCATCTCACCGGCCGTCTGATACCTGCGGTCCGGGTCTTTCTCCATGGCCTTGCAGCAGAGGGTGTCGAGGTCCATGGGGATCCGGCGGTCCACCTGCCTTGGCCTGCGGGGCTCCTGGCTGAGGATCTGGACCATGATCTGGTCGCGGGTGTCTGCCCAGAAGGGCTGCTCCAGGGTGAGCAGCTCATAGAGGGTGACGCCCAGGGAGTAGACGTCCGTGCGGCCGTCGATCCGGTCCGGATCATGCCGGATCTGCTCAGGGCTCATGTACGACGGGGTGCCGAGAGAGGACCCGGTCAAGGTCACGGCCTGGTCGTGGCGGATCCTGGCGATGCCGAAGTCGGTCAGGACCACACGGCCGTCTTCTGCCAGGATCAGATTCGAGCACTTGACGTCGCGGTGGATCACGCCCTCACGATGGGCGTAGTCCAGGGCGTCTGCGACGTCGGCCATCAGGCCAGCTACGGTCTTGAAGTAGTCTGTGCCCGCCCGGCTGCGATACAGTGCAGTCCAGTCCGCAGCGGGCTGCGGCCCGGCCTCCTCCGCTTGGGCCAGGTCCGGCCTGGTCGGACGACCCGCGTCCGGTCTATCCCGCGAGGATACTGAGACTGCACCGTGGATCTCCTTGATGATCTGGTCAAGACCCCGGCCTTCCACCAGCTCCATGGCATAGTAGCACAGCCCGGCTTCCTGACCTTCTGTGTATACCGCCACGATATGGGGATGGTCGAGCCTGGCTGCAGCCCGCGCCTCGCGGTGAAATCGCTCCGTCGCAGCCGCATCCATGGCCAGGCTGGCAGGGAGGACCTTGAGCGCCACTCGGCGATTCAGCGAGACCTGCAGGGCCTGGTAGACCACGCCCATGCCCCCTGAACCCAGGCGCCTCTCGACCTTGAAGTCGCCGATCTGGACATTGGGCTCAAGCCCGCTGGCCAAGCCCGGAGACCCGGCAACAGATGGATGCTCGCCGGAGGCAGCCGGGTCTGCGGCTGCCTGCTGTTCAGAGGTCCTCAGCCTCGCGAAACGGAGGGCACAGGTGTCACAGACCCGCAGGTGACGCCGCCAGGTGGTCAGATCCTGCGCAGATCCCAATCCGGCCAGCAAGGCCGCAAGGTCCTGGTCTGATAGGCACTGATTCATCGTGTCTCACGTTCAGCCCGGTCCAGTCGGGTCGGGCGACTTTCCAGTCCCCATCATAGCCGATCCGAACACGCACTTCAACGGTTCGGCGTGCTGCGCTCCGTGCAGCCGGGTGCTGAGAGGTCGCGACCCCGGCAGGGGCCCTCGTCCCTATAAGGCACTAGCGACCGTGGGAGGTAACAGAGGTACACGCGTTTGTGGGGAGGGGTCTGGCTGGCGTGGTCATCTACCCTTCAACAGGGCGTCAGCCTTGACCGAGTCCGCACAACAAAAGGCAGCGGCCAGGGCGTCCGCCACGTCGGGCGGCTCGGGCAGCTTGGCCAGGGCCAGCAGGGTCTGAACCGTGCGTTGGACCTGTTCCTTGGAGGCGTGGCCGTTGCCGGTCACGGACTTCTTGATCCGCGTGGCCGAGAAATGGCGGATGTCGATCTGTCGCTGGGCGCACCGTTGCAGGATCACGCCCCTGGCGTGTCCCATCAGGATCGAGGTCCTGGGGTGGGCATAGTGGGAGTACAACTGTTCTATGGACACGACGTCCGGATTGAGGCCGTCCAGGAGCTGGTCCAGGTCCGTGGCGATCCGGCAGAGCCTTTGGGACAGGGTCGCGCGGACTTCGGTGCGGATGACGCCCGCCTCCACGAGGCGGATGCCTCCATTGCCGGTGTCCAGGCAACCGTATCCGCAGATGTGAAGACCAGGATCTATGCCAAGGACTCTCATTCGCCAGCTTGCTTCTTACCTCTTACCTCTTGCCTCTCCGTTCACAGCAGAGATCCCTCGGCTTCGCCTCGGGATGACTCGCCGCCGCCTGCCGCGGCGAGTCACTTGAAGCTCCACTGCGTGCCTTGGGGGGTGTCTTTCAAGGCAATGCCGATCTGGTCGAGCCTGTCGCGGATCTGGTCAGACCTGGCAAAGTCCTTCGCCTTGCGTGCCGCAGTCCGCTGCTCAATAGCCATCTCCACAAGCGGGCCGATCATATCCTCCGATTTTGGATTTTGGATTTTGGATTTTGGATCTTCTCCGACAATGCCGAGGACGTCGCCGGCCAGGCGCCGGAACTTCTCTTCAATCGCCTGCAGGGTCTGGCGGGTGATCTTGCCGCCTGCCAGTGCGGCCTGGGTCATCTTGACCAGTTCGAACACCATGGACACGGCCACCGCAGTATTGAGGTCGTCGTTCATGGCCTCTTCAAACCGGGTCTTGGTCTGCTCCAGTTGCGCCATGACGGACGCATCCACGTCGCCTTCAGGAGCGGACTTGATGGCCCTGGCCAGGGTCAACATGGCCTCTGCGATCTTGTTGGAGCCGCTCTGTGCCGCGTACAAGGCAGCATCCGAGAAGTCGAGCGGGCTGCGATAGTGGCTGGCCAGGATGAATTGGCGGATGGCCAGAGGGTCATAGGCCCGGGTCAGCAGCGGATGCTCGCCGCTGAAGGCCTGCTTGAGATTGATGAAGTTGTTGAGGCTCTTGCCCATCTTCTGGCCGCCGACCGTGACCATGTTGTTGTGCAGCCAGGTCCGCACGAACGGCACGCCGTTGGCGGCCTCGGACTGGGCGATCTCGCATTCATGGTGCGGGAACTGGTTCTCCAGGCCGCCGCCGTGGATGTCGAAGGTCTTGCCGAGGTACTTGGTGCTCATCACCGAGCATTCCAGATGCCAGCCGGGAAAACCCATGCCCCAGGGACTCGGCCATTGCATGATGTGGTTGGGTTCCGCCTTCTTCCAGAGGGCGAAGTCCGCGGGATTTCGCTTCTCTGCAGACACGTCGACCCGGGCGCCGGCCATCATCTCTTCGGTGCTCCGGCCGGACAGTCTGCCGTAGTCCTTGAACGTGGAGACGTCGAAATACACGGAGCCGTTGGCCTCGTAGGCAAAGCCCTTGGCCAGGAGGGCCTTGACCATCTCGATCTGCTCGACGATGTGTCCTGAGGCCCGGGGGCTGATGTCCGGCCGAAGGCAGTTGAGCCGGTCCATGTCTTCGAAGAAGCTGCGGGTATAGAACTCGGCGATGGCCATGGGGTGCTTGCGTTCCTTCTGGGCCGCGACCGCCAGCTTGTCCTGGCCTTCATCCGCGTTGTCCGTCAGATGGCCCACATCCGTGATGTTCTGGACGTAGGTGACGCTGTAGCCCAGATGCCGCAGGTACCTGACCAGTACGTCGAAGCTGACGTAACTCTTGGCATGGCCGAGGTGCGCGTGGCCATAGACCGTGGGCCCGCACACGTAGACCCCCACCCGGCCCTCAACCCAGGGTTTGAACTCCTCCAGCCGTCGCGTCAGGGTGTTGTGCAATTGTAGTGACATGTCAATCCTCTGCAAGGAGTCAGGAGACAGGAGTCAGTAGATAGTAGCCAGAAGATGAGAAACGGAATCCGGTAGGCCCGTCGTGGCCCCATTCTGTCTCCTGTCTCCTCACTCCTGTCTCCTGTTTCTATAACGTTCTTCTCTTCTTCTGCCGCAGCAACGCCACGGCCGTGGCTGCGATGGCCTCGCCTCGGCCGATCTCACCCAGGCCCTCGTTCGTCTTGGCCTTGACGTTGACGGCCGCGAAATCCATGTCCAACAGGTCTGCAATACACCTGCGGATGTACCCCTTGTGGGGCTCCAGACGAGGCTGCTCCAGATGGATCGTGAGGTCCACGTTGACCACCTCCCACTGCCTGGCCTGCAGGCGGTCCCTCACATCCAGTATGAGGCCCTTGCTGTCCGCGTCCTTGAATCGCGGGTCTGCGTCCGGGAACAAGGTCCCGATGTCGCCCATGCCGGCCGCGCCCAGCAGGGCGTCGATGATCGCGTGCAGGGCCACGTCTCCGTCGCTGTGACCCAGCAGGCCGCGGCTAAAGGGGATCTGCACGCCGCCCAGCATGAGCTTGCGATCCTCCACCAGCAGGTGGAGGTCGGTGCCGATCCCGACTCGGAATTCAGGTCTGGGTTCTTCGATCACAGGGTGCCCTTTGTGCTCGGGATCTCCTTGCCCACGATCCTGATGGCCTGGGCCAGGGACTGGCCCAGTGCCTTGAAGATCGCCTCTGCGATATGGTGGCTGTTGGTCCCGTACGGGACGTTCACGTGCAGGTTCAGCCTGCCCGTATTGGAGAAGGCCCGCAGCAGCTCCTCCACGCACTCGACGTCAAAGTCGCCGATCCGCTCGGTCCGGTACCCGGCGTTGTACACGCAGAAGGGCCTGCCTGACAGGTCGATCGCCACGTTGGCCAGTGCATCCTCCATCGGCAAGGAACTGGCCCCGTAGCGGGCGATGCCCTTCTTGTCAGCCAGGGCCCGGGCCAGGGCCTCACCCAGACAGATGCCCACGTCTTCCACCGTATGATGGCCGTCCACGTTGAGATCGCCCTTGGCCTTGAGGGTCATGTCGATCCGGCTGTGCTTGCTCAGATGGGTCAGCATGTGGTCCAGGAAGCCGATACCTGTATCGATCTCGTAGTGACCTGCCCCATCCAGATTGAGATGGCAGTGGATGTCGGTTTCCTTGGTCTTGCGGTCAACGGTAGCTTTGCGTTCCATCGTCGAAACCCCGGGGTATCAGGTTCTGGGTTTTAAGTTTTAGGTTTTAAGTTCTAAGTTTTAGGTTTTTTGGCATCTTAGGGGGACGCGATGACCGCTGTGCAGTCACCTAAAACCTAAATCCTAAAACTCCTTCTATTTCCTCGACTGCTGTCAGCAATCGGGCATTCTGCTCCGGCGTGCCCACGGAGATCCTCAGTCTGTCGGTCAGGCCCTCAAGGTTGAAGTACCGGACGTAGATGTGCCGCTCCGCCAGCCTCTTGTGGAGATCAGAGGCGCTTGTCTGGCGGCACGTGACCATCAGGAAGTTCGAGTGGCTGTCGCGGACCTCAAGGCCGAGTCGCCGCAGGCCTGAGGCGAGCTCGCTACGGGATGCCTTGATCTTCGCCACGTTCTCCTTGAGATAGGCCCGGTCGCGGATCGCGGCAGTGGCGAGGGCCAGGGCCAGTGCATCCACGTTGTAGGAGTCCTTGACCTTCATCAGACCATCGATGAGGACCGGCTGCGCGATCGCATATCCGAATCGCAGCCCCGCCAGGGAGTAACCCTTGCTCAGGGTCCTCAGGAGGATCACGTTGTCGAAGCCTCTGACCAGGTCCAGGCAGTCACCCGGCGCGAAGTCTACGTAGGCCTCATCGATCAGCAGCACGCCATCCAGCTCGTCGGCCAGGCTCGCCAGCTCTTCCCTGGCGATGAGGCTGCCGCTGGGCGCATTGGGGTTGCAGACGATCGTCAGTGCAGCGCCGGTTGAGGCCAGCTTGGCAGGCAGATTGAACTCTGCATCGAACGGGATCTCGATGGCCTGGCAGTCCTGCAGCTTGGCCAGGACCGGATAGAGCGAGTAGGTCGGCACTGGATAGGCGACGGGGCGCGTGCTGTCACAGAAGGCGCGGACCGCCATGGCCAGGAGTTCGTCTCCGCCGTTGACACACAGGATGTGGTCACTGGGTACGCCGTGGACCTCTGAGGCAGCCTTGCGGAACTGATCGCCTATAGGGTCGGGATACCGCCGCAGTTGGTCGGCCTTGATCGTAGCCAGGGCCTTGAGCACCTCAGGCGACGGCGGATAGGGGTTCTCATTGGTATTGAGCTTGACGACGTCCGCCTCTTTGGGCTGGAAGCCGGGCACATACCCAGCCGCATCTTCAATATTGGGTCGAAAGTAACTCATACAGGCTCCAAAACATGGAGCCTGATTATAGGGGCAGCGTGGATGAAACGGAAGGGGCCATTTTCCCACAGCCGGCGGGAAGGTAAGAAGATGGGAAGGTAGGAGCCGCAGACGATGACCGCTGCGCAGTTACTTCTGACTCCTGACTCCTGGCTCCTGACTACTGTCGTTGGGATACATGAACTCCGGCATCCGCTGGAGCCTGCCCTGGCGGTCCACACAGGCCAAGGTCGTGGAGGCCTCGGTCAGGACCATGCCGGTGACGGGATCGGTCAGCTCGTAGGTGTGCTCCACGCGGCTGGCCGTGACCTTGGTACAGGTGGTCCTCAGGGACAGGGTCTGGTCATACCGGGCGGGCCTGCGGAACTTGATGTGCAGCTCTGCCACGACAAACAGGTATCCCGCTGCCTCGAGGTCCTTGTACGCCAGGCCGTTGGCCCTGAGCAGCTCAGTCCGCCCCATCTCGAGCCATACCGCGTACACGCTGTGGTGAATGACCCCCGCCTGGTCCGTCTCGACGTACCGTGGCACGACCTGGATCGTATGGCTCGGTATCGTGATGTGCTCTGGAAATCCCATGATCAGAAGGTATCACATCCGGGGGCCATTTCAAGAGGGGCCAAGAAGGAAAGAAGGCAAGAAGGTGAGAAGCCAGGAATGCGCGAAGGGAGGAGGGTACGGCTGGACTCCGGACTGCAAGCAGCTCAATTCAATAGTCTTCCCTTCTCACCTTCCTACGTTCTGACTCTTTTCTCAGTTCTGTGGTTGACATCTTTACAGATGTAGAGTAATCTCGTCATCGTTAAAGCAAGGAGTCTCCTATGGCGCGACGAGAATACCATTTGACTGAGGCCGAGTGGTCCATCATGGAGGCGGTCTGGGGTCAGGAGCCTGCTGCTGCTCCGGCCATCCAGGAGGCGCTGCAGGATCAGAAGGGCTGGTCGTACAGCACGGTCAAGACCTTCATGGACCGGATGGCGGCCAAGGGTCTGCTCAAAACAGAGCGGATTCGGAACCTGATCCTGTACAGATCCGCCATCACCCGCAAGGAGGCCCAGAGGGGCGAGCTGGCGAGGGCCGTGACCAGGGCCTTCAAGGGCGCGCTGACTCCGATGATGGAGTTCCTGCTCGACGAGCATGGCCTCTCGGAGAAGGAGCTGGCAGAGATCGAGGAGATGATCAGGAACAAGAAGCAAGAGGCAAGCACCAAGAAGCAAGAAGCACGAAGCAAGAGGTAAGAGACGTGACGGCGAGAGGGCAGACCTGTGTCTTACCTCTTACCTCTTACCTCTTGGCTCTCCCCTCTTGTGCGGAGTCTCGATCATGGGAAGCGTCGTTGAGTTCCTCAATGCGGTTGGCCGGCCTTTCGTGGGGTGGTCGCTGGCCATGCTGGTTCAGTCGAGCGTGCTGATCGCCATCCTGCTGGCGATCGACCTCCTGATCCGAAGGAAGGTCAGGGCAGTGGTCCGCTACGCGATCTGGTCGCTGGTCCTGGTCAAGCTCGTGTTGCCTCCCTCCGTGGCGTCGCCATTTGGCCTGGCCATGTTCGCGCCCCTGGAGTCGAAGGTCATGGTGCTCTTCGATGCAGCGAGGCCGGCGCTCCAGCAGGCATCTGGTCCGCTGGTCCTGGCCGATGGCGAAGCCCCGCAGGGGACATCATCCGATAGTGCAGCTTCGACTGGCCGCCCCTCACCGGGCAAGGACCATGGAACGGCTCCTTCCGGCGTCCAAGCCATGGACACCCACAGGTCGGGCGTCCCGCTCTCGTGGCCGGGCGTCGTCCTTGCGGCCTGGCTGATTGTGGCGCTGGTGCTCATCCTGCTGCTTGGCCAGAGGGCAGTGTTTGTCGCGGGTCTGGTCAGACAGTCCCGGCTGCCAGAGGCCTCCACCGAGGCCCTGCTGCTGAACTGCTGCAGGCAGCTTGCGATCACGCGCAGGCCCAGCATCCGGATCAGTCCCAACGCGGTCAGCCCCGTCGTTTGCGGACTGGCCAGACCGACCATCCTGATGCCCGAGGGCCTGATCAGTGAGCTGCAGCCAGGGCAGGTCAGGGCGGTCCTGTTGCATGAGCTGGCGCACGTCAAGCGGGGCGACATGTGGGTCAATCTGGTCCAGGCCGCGCTGCAGATCGCGTACTTCTACAATCCCCTGGTCTGGCTGGCCAATTGGCTGATCCGGCGAATCCGCGAACAGGCGGTCGACGAGGCGGTGCTGGTGGCCATGGGCGACAGGGCATCCGACTATCCTGAGACTCTGGTGCACGTGGCCAGGCTGGCGCTTGCACGTCCCAGCCTCGGTCTGCGTTTGATTGGAGTGGTGGAGCATCCTACGGCACTGAGGGAAAGGATCCAGACTATGGTGACAAGAACAGTTCCAACCTCGGCACAGTTGGGCTTGAAGGGGCTGGCCCTCGTCCTGACGTTGGGCCTTGTGGTGTTGCCCATGGCCGCCGCGGGCACGCGCGGCAGCAGTGGGGCGGTGAAGGCAGAGGGGATCGAAGGTCAGCAGGGCGACAACCGGCTGCAGGCCCTCGTAGAGGCGGCCGAGGCCGGAAGTACAGTGACAGTCCCCAGTGGCACGTATACCCAGCCTGTCACGATCAGCAAGGCCTTGACCCTGAAGGGGCAATCGGCGGGCGAGTGTATCCTGGAGGTGACTGCCGATGGGCCGGCCCTGACCGTGGACGCCAGGGGCCAAGGAAAGGTCGCCATCTCAGGCCTGACCCTCAAGTGGCAGCTTGCCACCAGCGACAAGGGGATTGCGAGGCCCTGTGCGCTGTATGTCAAGGACACAGAGGCCTCAGTGACGGGCTGCAGGTTCGTTCCCTTGGGCAACAGCCAGCGGTCGCCTGTGGCGGTTCAGATCGAAGGCTTCTCCAAGGCCACGGTCAGTGACTGCCAATCCGAGGGTTTCGACTACGTCATCTGCTGCGGAAAAGGCACCGACGGACTGGTGGAAGACTGCGTCATCAGGGACTGCGGCCACCAGGGGATCATTAACTACGAGGGCAGCACCCTGACGGTGGAGCGATGTATCGTGGCGGGCTCTCAGTTCCACGGCCTGCGGTGCACGGGTGGGACCCTCACGGCACGGGACAACCTCCTACTGGACAACAGGATCTCAGGGGTCTACCTGGGCAACAAGAACGGGCGGGGCACGCTCAGCAACAACCTGATGATCCACAACGGGTCAGGGGTGGCAGGTTTCTACCAGGCCGAGTTCAAGGTGGAGAACAACGTCATCCTGGACTCGGTCTACTCGGGCATCGGCATGTGGGATACCTGCCGCTTGACCCTCCGGAACAACATCCTCCAGGCGAATGCCAAGGCCCTGTCCGTGTATGCCAAGGGTGGGACAAAGGACACCAACACCCTGGGTCCCAACACCTTCTGGAGCAACACGGCCAATACGGAGAACTGTCAGCTCGCTGCCGGCTCGATCGAGGCAGATCCCTTGTTCCAGGACCCCAACAGCGGCGACTTCTCCCTCAGGCCAGGCGATGCCTCGCAGCACAAGCAAGGCCTGAGCAACCCCGGGGTCCTTCGTACCCTCTGGAGCAAGGCTACGCCATACCTGGATGGGACGAAGAAGGTAGGAAGGTAGGGCCCAGGGAGGGACGAAGGTAGGAAGGTGAGAAGGTGGGAAGTAGGCCTCTTGCCTTGGAGTCCTCTTTCCTTCTTTCCTTCGTACCTTCTTCTTCTTACTTCTCGCCCTCCCCTCCCAGCCTAGCGCCGCACCGCAGACGTCAGTGCGCCAACCAGGGCCAGACCCGCTGCGAGCAGGAATCCCCAATGTGCGCCTGTGATGGTACCTGCGGTCTGGTCGACGGACCTGGCGTGGGCGGTGGTCAGGATCGCACCTGCCAGGCCTATGCCCATGACCATGCCCAGGCTGCGGGCAGTGGCCAGCACTCCCGATGCGATGCCGCGGCGGTCTGCAGGGGCTGCACCGAGCAGTGCGCTGTTGTTGGGCGAGATGAACATCCCTGTCCCCAGGCCAATAACGGCCAAGCCGACGGTCACGTGCCAGAAGGGGGAGTCTGCGCCTAGTCCGGAGAGGATCCACAGCCCAATCGACATGATCACCATGCCCGGCGTGGCCAGGAGGCGAGGGCCCAGGCGATCCGACAGCGTTCCGCTGAATGGGGCGGCAACGGCCATCACCAACGGCTGGGCCGTGAGCATTGCGCCGGCCTGGGCTGGGCCCAGGTGCCGGCTGTGGATCAGGTAGAAGGGCAGCAGAAAGGTCACTGTATAGGTGCACAGATAGTTGAGGACTGCGCTGACCGTCGCTGCAGAGAAGGCCCTGGTCCGAAACAGGCTCAGGTCCAGCATCGGGCCTCTGACCCGTGACTCCAGCCGGACAAACAGACCCAACAGCAGAGCGGCGGCGACCACCAGCAACACCACTGCTGGACTCAGCCATCCCCAGGCGTGGCCCTGATTGAGGGCCAGGAGCAGGGCCACCAGCCCCATGGTGAAGAGTGCTGCGCCCCAGAGATCGAACCGTGCCTGATTCTCAATCTGCCTTGGAGGGTCCGGGGTGATGGCACGGCGGCTCAGGAACAAGGCCAGCAGTCCGACCGGGACGTTGATGTAGAATACGGCCCGCCATCCGAACACCGCAGTCAGCCATCCGCCCAGCGAAGGCCCCGCACAGAGCCCCAGGTAGGTCATGGTGGCCTGTATCCCGAGGGCCCTGCCCCGCTGGTTGGAGGGGAAGTGGCTGACCAGGATGGCCGGCGAGTTGGCCATCAGCATAGACGCGCCTATGGCCTGGATCGCCCTGCAGGCCACCAGGGCCATGACTGAGGGCGCAAGGCCACACAAGGCGGATGCAGCGACGAACACACAGAAGCCCCAGAGGTACACCGAGCGGTGGCCGCGGAGGTCTCCCAACCTGCCGAAGGTGAGCAGAAGCCCGCTGATCACCAGCAGGTAGATCGTGACAATCCACTCGACTGTGTCGACGTCTGCCTGGAAGCCACGGCCGATGACGGGAAGGACAATATTGGCCACGCTGTTGTCCAGCGCGGTCATGAAGGTACCCACGCCCACGGCGAGCAGGACAGACCATTTGCGATCCATGGGGCGGTCAGGAGAAGTTGTAGTGTTTGACTACGCCTTCGTGCACGTGCCAGGTGCACTCCAGGCCATTCGGGAAGACAACCAAGTCGCCGGCCCCAAAGCTGACCGAGTGCTTGCCGTCCGTCACCATGACCTTGCCCTGGAGGACCAGACAGGTCTCCATCTCGGTGTAGACCCAGTCGAAGGTGCTCGGCTCGCACCGCCAGATCGGCCAATGCTTGCACATCTGGGCCTCTTGCTCGTTGGGCTTGCGAACGACTATGTCCTTGACCGTCGGCATCGGCATCACTCCTTCTTTCCTATGGCATTCGATTCCATCCTGCGGTCAGATTATACTGGGGAGCCACAGTTTTTGAAGGCATTGAGATAGACTTTGAGATAGACTCTAAGGGATTTTTCGGCCGCGCTCGGTTAGAATACCGCCTCTCAGAGACTCTCTCAGAACCTGGTTCGTGACGAGATCGAGCGAGGAGCCCGGGGGCAAGGCGGAGGCGGAAAAGGCTCGGAGGCGTGCTTGTAGGCACGTCGAGTACCTTTTTCGCCGACAACGCAGCCCCAGGGCTTCGCAGCCGATCGCAGTAGATACAGGTTCTGAGATAGTCTCTCAGGAGGACTCTATATGGATCTGCATGGACTAGACTCCCTGCGAACGTGGTTTGATGGATACGTGGCCGGTGTCCAGAGCGGCGATCCGTTCATCGACAGGCACCTGAAGTTCAAGTACGACCACAGCCTCCGCACCCAGGCGGAGATCAGGGCCCTGGCCAAGGGACTGGAGCTCAGCGAGGGCCAGCAGGCGATCGCCGAGGCCATCGGCCTCCTGCATGACGTGGGGCGGTTTGAGCAGTTTTCCCGGTACAGGACCTATGACGATACGGCCAGCACGGATCATGGCGCCCTGGCGCAGAGGTCCTGCAGAGGACCCACGTGCTGGCGGACCTGCCGGCCCAGGAGCGGCAGTGGATCGAGGCCGCAGTCCTGTACCACAACCGCAGGGAGTTGCCCACGGGTCTGGACGACCAGACCCGGTTCTTCTGCGAGCTGATCCGGGATGCAGACAAGCTGGAGATCTTTCACATCGTGGTGGACAACTACAGGCAATTGGCCGCAGACCCAGCCCATTTCGAGTTCCACCTGGACAGGCCGGACGAGCCATCGTACAGCCGCAAGGTGGTTGCGGCGACGATCGCAGGCCGTGGCGTGGACTGGAAGGACGTGACCACGCTCAACGACATCAAGATCATGCAACTGGGCTGGGTCCACGACATCAACTTCGCCGTCAGCCTTCAGCGGATCGTCCAGCGCCAATACCTCGACCAGATCCTCGCGTTCCTGCCCCCCACGGAGGACATCCGCCACGTCAGGGATGCGGTACTGAGGCGTGTACGGCAGCGTCTGGCAAAGGCTGGCCGCGAGGATTCGCGGAAGAAGGCCTCCGGCCGGGCCGCACTTGACGGAACGAAGGCCCGGCCTTAGACTCCACCCTCCTTGAAACAGAAAGGGTACACCATGGAGCCGATCCTACAGACCCTCATCGCCGGCACCAAGCCCATGCGGGGCAAGGTCCGGGACGTCTATGACCTGGGTGACAAGCTGATGATCGTGGCCACGGACCGGATCAGCGCATTCGACGTCGTCATGGCCAATGCCATTCCCTACAAGGGGATCGTTCTGACGCAGATCTCCAAGTTCTGGTTCGACTTGCTGTCTGGCAAGGTGGAGCATCACCTGCTCAGCGACCGGCTGGAGGACTTCCCCAAGCCCTTCTGTGACCACCCCGAGCTGGCAGGCAGGAGCATGCTGGTCAGGAAGGTCCGGGTCCTGCCCATTGAGTGTATCATCAGGGGGTATCTGGCAGGCTCGGGCTGGAAGGAGTACCAGCAGAGCAAGACCGTGTGCGGGATCAAGCTGGCTGCAGGGCTTCGGCAGTGTGACAAGCTGCCCCAGCCGATCTTCACGCCCTCCACCAAGGCAGAGCGGGGCACGCACGACGAGAACATCAGCCTCGACCAATGTGCCGAGATCGTGGGCCGCAAGGCCGCAGAGGCAGTGCGGGACAAGAGCATCGAGGTCTTCAATACGGCCTCGGCCTATGCTGCAGCCAAGGGGATCCTCCTGGCAGACACCAAGTTTGAATGGGGGACCACCGCAGAGGGCAAGATCCTCCTGGTCGATGAGGTCCTCACGCCGGATTCCTCCCGGTTTTGGCCTGCAGACAAGTACGCACCGGGCAGGGACCAGGAGAGCTTTGACAAACAATTCGTTCGGAACTACCTGGAAGAGATCCGATTCAACAAGTCCGGGCCTGGCGTGGAGCTGCCACCGGAGGTGGTACAGAAGACCAGCGCCAAGTACATCGAGGCGTACGAGCGTCTGACTGGCAAGCGGTTCGCGGCCTAGCCCGCGTCTCTCACAGTGTCGAAGCGGGTGGTTCAATTCCAGCGGGCGCAGCTCGTGGCCCTTTCAGGGGCCCATTTCGTGGCGGACATGTTCTCCAACATGCTCCCGCCGATCCTCCCTGCTGTGCGCCAGCATTTCAACCTGAGCCTGTTCCAGGGATCCATCCTGATGGTGGTGCTGCTCCTGTCCAGCAACTGGTTCCAGTTGGCAGTAGGGCACCTGAGGTCAGGCAAGAACGACCGGACCTTCCTGTACGGCGGTCTGATGCTGGCCTCCTGCGTGAGCCTCATGGGGTTTGTCCCGATCGGATCGCCGGTCTTGTGGCTCCTGAGTGGCATGGCCCTGTTCACGGGCATCGGTATCGCCATGGTTCATCCGGATTCGCTGCGGGCCGTGCACACCCTGGATCGGATTGCGCCTGCAGCCACCACGGCCATCTTCATGGCCTCTGGATTCCTTGGATTCGCCTTTTCCGGCTGGGTGTCCACGGCCCTCGTGGACCGTTGGGACCTCAAGGGCCTCTGCCCGCTGCTGGTCTGTCCCCTGGCGGTGATCGTGACCATCAGGGCCCTTCGCGTTCGCCTGGCCGTCGACTCGGAAGAGGTGGGTGAGGCGGTCGACGGGCGGGGCCAGGGCCTGCCCTTCCGGTCGGTCATGGCCATGGCCGTGCCTTCTGCCATGGCCACTACGCTCGCGACCACGCTGCTGCCCACGCGGCTGGTCGATGAGCTGGGTTTCAGCCTGACCTTCGGCGGCCTGTCGACGACCGTCTATGGCCTGGGCGGGGCGATGGGTGCGGTGTTGTGGTCCAGGCTGGCGCGCCGAAAGGGAGAGCTGTTCTGCGTGATCGCGGCCCTGGTCCTTGCGACGCCTCTGCTGGCAGCCTACCTGGTGTTCATGTCCAGCCGCGCCGCGATCGTCCTGCTGTTCGGCGTGGGGTTCTTCTCCGTGGCCGCCTACATCCTGATGATCACCCTGGCACGCAATGCCACGGGCGTGAATCTGTCCATGCGAATGGCCACCATCGTGGGCGGCACGTGGGGGGCCGCCAACCTGGCCTTCCTACCGCTGGCTCGCCTTGCAGAGGCCACGAGCACGGGCCTGGTCCTGAGCCTGGCGCCCCTGGGCTACCTGGGTGCAGCGGTCTGGGGCGTGCTGGTCTGGCGGAGAAGAAACAGGTAGCCAGGACGGCGCGCCATCAAGGGCATTTCTTCCGATGGAGCCAGTTGCAGGCAAGGACGTCCAATGCCACAAAGCTAGTTCTGCACATGGTTTGTGCGTATGCCAGCCCGCATTTCTCACAAGGCTTCGGGCGGTCGAAGCGAAAGTGAGGCTGTGGGCTTAACCTGGCTTGTGAGAAATGCGGGCTAAGTGCGGCGAGTCCTGGGTGCCGCGGAGAAGTTCTGTGACGATGGGGCCATCAAGTGCCTTTCTAGGATGGACCGCGGCGGTCCTCGCTCGTCCTGACCTGGCAGGTAGAAACGAGTTGACAGAGACTGCCGATAGAGGTAGTTGTAGACCCTTGTTCACGAGTGAGTGTTCTATTGTTCAAGGAGTTTTAGCTATGAAGCGTTTGGGTATTGCGGCCGTATTGGGGCTGGTGATGGTGGCTGGATGTGGATCGGAGAAGGGCGAGAGCGTGACCAGCCTGAGCTTTGACGCAGGCAAGTACGACAAGGTCGCGATCGTCGATGTCTCCGGTGCGGTATATGGTGAGGGCGTCAAAGGTCAGATCAGCGATCTGTTTACCTTCGAGCTGGTCCGCAAGGGCTACACGGTTGTAGAGCGAGCCAAGATCAAGCAGTTGGTGGACGAGCAGAAGTTCCAGAGCTCTGACTTGGCGAGCGACCAAGGTGCGGCGCAGGCCGGCAAGATGCTGAATGTTCCGGCCGTGGTCCTGGTCAGCATCCCCAAGTATGAAGGGGAGAAGATCAGTATGACCGTCAAGATGATCGACGTGGAGGAGGCCAGCATCATCTGGATCGGCCAGGGCACGGGCAAGACCAACAAGACCCTGGGCACGGTCCTGGGCGCTGCGGCAGGCGCGGTCGTGGGCGGCGTGGTGGCAGGCGGCGACCGTACCGACCGAACGATCGGCGCAGTGGCAGGTGGCGTCCTGGGCGGAGTGGCTGGCAATGCCCTCTCGCCTGATGAAGAGGCTCAACTCGGAAAGGTCATCAAGGCCGTGTGCGCAGACCTTCCATCGCGGGTGGCAGCCAAACCTGCCAAGCTCAGATAGACCCACAGTCTTCAGAACGGATTGAGTTCGGGCCTCTTGGAGACATGCCGGGAGGCCCGTTTTGTTGCGCTAGAGTGCCAGGATCAGAAGTACGGTGAGGACCAGCGCTGCACAGGCTCCGCCGAGGATGATGACCGCCACCTTGTACCGGCCCACGACGTCCGGCTCGTAGTCTGCAGATTCCTCTTCCCCCACAGTCTGGCCTTCTTCGAGCTTCTCGAAGACCGACACGTCGAAGCGACGCTTGGCCCGAAGGGGCGGGTTGCCCTCCCGCAGCGCCTCAAGGTCTGCCACCAACTCCTTGGCGTTGGTATAGCGGTCCTCCTTGCGCTTGGCCATCATGACCTCGATGACCTCTGAGACACCCGCGGACAGCGAGGTGTTGATGTGATCCGGCGGGATCAGGGGCTCCCTCAGGTGCTTGCGCATGATCTCGGCGGAGTCGTCGGCGATGAAGGGCACGCGGCCGGTCACCATGTGATAGAAGGTCGCGCCGAGACCGTAGATGTCGGCCCTGCCGTCGATGTCGATCATCCCCCGGATCTGCTCGGGCGCGATGTAGTAGGGCGTACCGTAGGCCTTGCCTTCCTCGTTCTGAGCGGTCTCGATGTCCTTCGTCTCTCTCGCCAGACCCATGTCCGCCAGCTTGACCACGCCTTCCTCGGTGATCATGATGTTCTTGGGCTTGACGTCGCGGTGCACCAGCCCGTTACCATGGGCGTGTTCCAGGGCGTGCGCGACCTGGATGACGATATCGAGGGCCTCGGACTCGTTGAAGACCTTGCCTGCAGTGAGGTCGTCGGAGATGGTCTTGCCTTCCACGTACTCCATCACGAAGTAGTGGTATCCACCCGCCTCACCGACGTCAATGGCCTGGACGATGTTGTTATGGTGCAGCTTTCCGGCGGCCTGGCCTTCTTTGTAGAAGCGGTTGACGTACTCGGGGTCTGCGCTGAACCGCTTGGGCAGTACCTTGATGGCCACTGTACGATTGAGGCTGAGCTGCGTGCCTTTGTACACCACGGCCATGGCGCCCGCACCCAGCTTGCCGATGATCTTGTAGCCAGGGATGCTGTAGGCAGTAGAGGTTGTCTTGGCGCTCTTAATCGTGGCGAAGAGCCGCTCAGCCTGCGTCTTGGTCAGATACCCAAGGTCCACCATGAGGTCCTTGAGCATGACGGGATTGACCTTGTGGCGTGTCTGCAGCTCCTTGATGGATCGCTGCAGCTCATCCTTGGTGCAAAGGCCGTGCTCAACGGCCATCTTGCCGAACATCGTATCGTAGCTGGTCTCTTGCGTCATGCCACTGCCGTTCTTATCGCCAGTGAGCGAGCCTATCCTGGCTGACTTGGCCACCTGGGCTTCGGATAAGACACCCATAATCGGTGCACCCGGACACTTCCAAATCCTGGTCGTCCTGGCGCGGTCGACAAAGCACCGAGCCAGGACCGGCCTTCATCTGTGGGAGATCGGCTCTTCGGACCCCGTGGTTTAGGGCCACCAGACGTTGTGCATCGCCCACCAAGCCCTATGGCACAACCGCCGAGTCTTCAGAGACGGCTACAACCTAGTTCCGTGCTTAAAGTTCCAGCATAAGTACCTTGCGCAACGATTTCCATCCACAGTTTTTGACCAAAATTTGCGAGTGGGCCGTGCTCCTGATTGTCTGTAACCCCGGCTCGTCTGTGGCCACTTAGCTCTTAGAACGGCCTAGGCCCCGTGATTTGGAAGGACAACGATACGCCGACTGAGAAAGGATGTGACCTATGAAGACGATGCGAGGTCTACTGCTGATTGCGGCTGCTCTGGCGGCTGTGTTGATGACGCCGGCCTTGGCGACTGTTGGACCCAAGGCAAGGTTGCACAGGTCTGACGTGGATCGGCCGGGTGCTGGCGCGGCCCAAGGCGGAATCCACAAGGTACTGCAAAAGCTGGACTTGAATGACCAGCAGAAGACGGAGATTGCGGGCATCATGGAGGCAAACCGGCAGCGTCTAAGCCAGGCCAGGGAGGCCAGAAGGACCAGCATCGAGGCCTTCCAGGCGGCAGTGAAGGCCGGCGAGGAGCCAGGTATCCGTGCCGCGGCAACGGCCGTGGGCAATGCCATGGCAGATGCGGCGATCCTCCGCGTCCAGGTGAGAACTGCAGTCAAGGCAGTCCTGACCCCAGAGCAGATCCAGAAACTCGATGCCATGAAGGCCCGGGTCAAGAGGGTCGCAGCCTTCGCTGCGGGCCCTGCGGCAGAACGACCTATGGCCGCGGTCAGGCACCGAAGGGCGGTGCCCTTGAGAGCCCTGTCCAACGAGAAGGTCTTCAACAGGGTTGACGCGAACGGCGACGGAGCCATTACTCTCGACGAGATCAAGGCCCTTCGCAGGACGGGCAAGGCTGCATCGAATGACCTTTGAAGGACGTGGCCATGAGCAGAAATCGCGGGCCCTGCTGATCCGGGAGTCTCCCGGACGGCTAGGGCCCAGGCTCATGGAATTCTGTTGATCGGGCCCCCATGGTTGCATACCCTGGACAAACAGCGGTTGTCAGTTGGCCTGGAGGCCTGATGGGCCAGGCCGTGGAACGATGGATGGCTGGTGTGGATGCGGCCTTGGACAGGATTGACGGCAATCACGATGCATGTCCTCCATCGCATGCCCTGGACGAGGCGGACATTCGCGCGAGCCTGGGCGGCGACCCGGAGGCCTACAGACGCCTGGTGGAGCGATATCAGCAGCAGGTGTCACGGATTGCGTGGCGTTTCAGCCGCGACCCGCGGGTCCACGAGGAACTGGTCCACGACGTCTTCGTCGAGGCTTACCTGAGCCTTGCGGGCTTCAAGGGTTCTGCGCCGTTCGGCTACTGGTTGTCCCGGATCGCCACGCGAGTGGGTTATCACTACTGGAAACAGGAGGCCCGGCGCCAGAAGGCAGAAGGACTGACGACCGAGGAGCTGGATCAGTGGGCCAGCAGCGAGGCGGACCCCGTCGAGGCCCAGGATGCGGCAGCACTGGTCCACAAGGTCCTCGGCCTGCTGCCGCCGAGGGATCGGCTCGTTCTGACCCTCAGGTACCTGGAGGAGTGTGACGTCGCCGAGACTGCCCAACGGACTGGATGGACGCAGACGATGGTCAAGGTCCAGACCCTGCGGGCCCGGAGAAAGCTCGAGAAGGCACTTCGCCGCTATGAAAAGGAGGCGTCCATATGACCCTGGAAGACCGGCTGATCAGTCTTGCCCGCAAGGGACGCAGTGAGAACGCGCCGATCGTGGATGCGGCAGACGGGGTCATTCGGACCCTGACGGAGCGGCCCACCCCTCCTGCGGTCTGGGCCGACAGGCTGTGGATGTGGATTGCAGGGCTGTCCTGTGCGGCTGCTGCCCTCGTGACCTTGGTCGCCCTCCCGTTCTACGGCTTCTGGAGTGATCCCCTTGTTGAAGTTGTGGAGACCATCTCATGGGTGATCTAATGAGCCCCATCGACCCGACGACGAATCCCCTGTTGCTGCTCTCTCGACTGCATCGCTGGCGGATGGCCTTCTTCGGGCTTGCGATCCTGCTGGCTGGGGCGGCCATCGGAGCAGGGGCTGCCATGATCTGGATAGGTCAGAAGACCCAGGCGACCGGTGGAGGAGGGCCGCTTCGGCCCTGGCAGGCAGGGGGGCGCCCTGATCCTGGGGCGAGACTGCTCCCCACTCTGAGGCAATACCTCTCGCTGGACGACCAGCAGATGCAGATCCTCGCGCCCCTCGTCAAGGAGCATCTGGCGAGTATCGAGAAGCTCCGCCTGGACGTGCGGCCCAAGGTGGCGGAGGAACTCCGGCAGATGGACAGGGAGATCGTGGCTGTCCTGAGGCCCGATCAGAAGCGGATCTGGGACCGGCGTTTCAGACGGCTGCAAGAGCAGCTTCAGTGGCTGGCGCCCTACAGGGGACGGCCGGGCATGCTGGAACCCGGTGTCGGGCCCAGTCGCCGGCCGGTCCGGCAGCCGCTCCCGGAGCCCCCGGACAGGAGTGCGCCGCAGTCCGCGGCGCCTGGCGAACAGGGCCGTTGACCTGAAGGGCGTGTCGCTGTATAACCGCACCTCGTTGCATTGTCGCCTTTGAATTGTCCGCCATGAGAGGTGCAGTGATGAGTCCACAGATCAAGCCGTTGTGCCTGCCGGAGATTGGCAAGCCTTCCAGCCCAGCCCCCGTCATCGGCGTCTTCGCCCCTTGCGATCCCCGCATCGACCAGGCCAGCCGGGACCGGGCGCGGAACATCGTCAAGATGGTGGCCCAGACCATCTGCGGTGCGGTGACCCTGCCCGACAAGACCCCTGTGCCGGTCGTGTACAGTCCTTTGCTGGTGGACTGTGAGCCACAGGCTGACATCGTGGCCGAGCAGTTCAAGCGAGCCCACGTCGACATCCTGGTCTGCGCCAGACACCTGGGCGTTTCCGCAACTGACCGCCATCTCCGTGGTGCAGCAGTTCCCGCCCCATACGCCGCTGAACATTACCTGCGGCAACAGCGGCCCAAGGCCCGGAGTCGTTTATGCCCACGCCCTGAACGGCGCGCTGAGCCAGTACGGACGGCTCGCCAGCCTGAACGTGGGGGTGTGGCCTGACACGGGCCAGAACCCGCAGATGACGGAGGGGACCCGCGGCAGTCTGATCGATTGGTGCTACGCGGCAGTGACGGCCGTGGCCCTGCGGGGCAGACGGGTGATGGTCTTCGGCCATGACTCCATGGGCATGGAGACCGCCCTGGCCCACGTGATTCCCACGCGCAAGACCTTCGGCGTGGAGATCACCCGGCTGGACATGAAGCTGCTCGCGGACATGCTGGACAAACGCGCGTATGACCCGGTGGAGCTCAAGGCGCTGAGGGCCTGGATCGACAGGCACGTCGGCAAGAGGTTGGAGCTCAAGGAGGACAGGGACAGCGAGCGGTTCAACACCTCCCTGGCCATGTACCTGATCAACCGCAATCTGATGGCGGACCTCAATGCCGTAGGCGGCGGATTCATGAGCCAACTGGAGTGGGGCAGCGACCCTCGCGGCGTACCCCTGCCCGTAGCCGACTGCATGGAGTCGCTGTTCAACAGCACCTTCGACCACAAGGGTCCGAAGGCCCCCACGCCGTACGCCACCGAGGCCGACGTGCAGGGCCTCCTCACCATGCTGGTGATGACCTACCTGACCGGCGGAAACCCGCCCCTGTTCATGGACTTCCGCAAGGCCTGGGAGGCCTGGGAGATCAAGAAGCTGGCCGCCAAGCTGGGACTCAAGAGCCTGCCGGCCAAGGCGGATTGGGCGGTCAAGGGACTGGTGGACGGCAACAATTCAGGAAGTGCCTCCCTGGACTGGGCAGCCCTGCCCGGCGCCGGTGCGTCGGAGGTCCTGTCCAAGGTGAGCATGCCGCTGGCCGACCCCTACTACTTCCCCGGCGGAGGAAACAGCGTGACCTTCATGACCCCGGCTGGCATCAAGGGTATCGCCGGCCGGCTGGCCTTTGGCAGCACGTCGGGCAAGTTCTCCCTCGTCTGGGACGAGGCCAGCACGACCGCGGTGCCCCAGAAGCTGGGCCAGGCCATGTGCAACCTGACCAACTGGAACTGGCCACACACTTTTGTGGTGCCCAAGTACGCGAGCATGGTGGAGTACAAGCAGTACGCCCCAGCCAACCACTTTCACATGATCTGGGGTCTTCCGGTCGCGCGCCTGGAGTATTGGATGGACCTGACGGGTGTTCTCAGCGTCACGCCATGGGAGGCAAGACCCCGGTGGATACAGGGGGTCGACCGACCGTTGCCGCTGCTCTATCTGGCCAACGGAGGCGAGGAGGCATACAAGCTGAGATAGTCTCCAAAAAAAAGACCGCCCGAACCGGGGCGGTCAGCCAGTGAAGCGTGCGTTCTCAAAACCGTCTAACACATGGCCACGTAACTTGCAATGGCCAGGATTAGAATTCGTCTCTTGCTGTCTGTGAAAAAAGGAATCCAGTAGTCTGAATACAATCTTCTCATCGCCTGCTCCTATTGGATCTCTTTGCTGTCTCCTTTGATGGTCGTATTATAGCGGATTGGGGTCCGACAAAGCAAGTAAAAAGCGGGCCACAGACTGCAAGAGATGAGTCGTGAAGGAGTTACGACTTCAGGCCCGCGCAGGAAATCCGTGTGACTGTGACCCGGCGGGGGGATCGCATTATTGCTTTGACCATCCTGATCTGCAGGACTATACTGGGTAACCGGCTGGCGGCGTCAGACCAGGACATGATCCTGACGCAGTCCCGAGGCACGCCCTATAAAAGACGGGGCACAACATCAGAAAGGAAGGACAGCCATGGGTGCATGGACAACTGGAATCTTCGCGTTGGCGGGCCTTGGCCCCACGGAATTCATCGTGATCCTGGTCGTCGCACTGCTCATCTGGGGAAGGCGGCTGCCCGAGGTGGCCAGAAACATGGGCAGGAGCGTCTCTGAGTTCAAGAAGGGCATCAAGGAGGCGGAAACGGTCCAGGACGACGTTGCCAGAGAGGTCCAGAAGGCTGGAGACGATGCGCTGAAGGACCCCGGCGTCTACAAGAAGGCCTCGTCCTAGGCCACTGCCAAGACACACACCTACAGCCTCCATCCGATGGCTCGCGCCGACGCCGACAACGAAGATGTTGTGATGAGTCTGGGGGACCACCTGGAGGAGTTGCGGGCACGGGTGTTCCTTGCGGTGGTGGGACTGGCCATCGCTGTGGGCATCTGCCTGGGCTTCGGCCAGTGGATCATCCGCTTTATCGAGATGCCCTATGAACAGGTCAGGGCAAACCACAAGGAACTCGCGGCCCTGGCCTATCTCGCGCCTGCGGACGCCTTCATCGCCTACACGAAGGTGAGCATCATCGCAGGGCTGATCCTGTCGTCTCCCTGGGTTTTCTACCAGCTCTGGATGTTCGTGGGTGCAGGGCTGTACCCCCACGAGAAGAAATACGTCTACATGGCCATTCCCTTCTGTGTGACGCTCTTCGTGCTCGGCGCCCTGTTCTTCCTGTTCGTCATTGCACGCCTGACGCTCGAGTTCTTCGTGAAGTTCGGCAACTTCATTGGTGTGGTCCCGATGTGGATGCTGGACCGGTACATCTCCTTCATGACCATGATGATGCTGGTCTTTGGACTGTCGTTCCAGACTCCTGCGATCGTCTTCGTCCTGAACAAGATCGGGTTGGTCTCCATCGAGACCCTGCGATCGTTCCGCAAGTACGCGGTCTTTGGCGCCGTCGTGGTCGGGGGAGTCGCGACTCCTTCGGCGGATCCCTTCTCGCAGGTCGCGCTGGCTGTGCCGCTGTACCTGCTCTATGAGCTGGGCATCCTGCTGTGCGTACTGTCCAACCGCAAGAAGAAGGCCTCCGATGACGTCAGCCCCCCGGCTGCCTGAGGACCATGAGCACTCCAGCCAGCCAAGCCGTGCCGGATGAAGCGGGGGGCCACCAGGGCCGCAGGGGCCTGACCTTCGGCAGCCTGTCGCTGGATGTCCCCTTCTTCCAGGCTGCCATCAGCGGCTATACCGACTATGCCATGCGAAGGCTGGGCAAGGAGTTTGGCGCGCCGCTGACCCTGACGGGGGTGATGCTCTCCAAGAGCGTGGCCGATCCACGGGTCTTGAAGAACCTCTCCTTTCACCCTCACGACGATGAGCATCCGGTCGGCGCCCAGATCCTCGGCGAGGACGCGCGGCTCATGGTCAAGGCTGCCAAGGACCTGGTCGGATTGGGGTATGACCTGGTAGACCTGAACTTCGCGTGTCCTGCTCCCAAGGTCCTCCGCAGAAAGCGGGGGGGCGCCATGCTCCAACAGCCCTCCCAAATCGCGGAGATCCACAGGGCCGTCCGGGATGCAGTGACCTGTCCGCTCCTGATGAAACTGCGGATCGGCCTGGACTCTTCAGAGCTTTCACAGGACTGCTTCTGGGAGATCGTGGAGCGGGTGATCGGCCAGGGCATCGACGGTCTCGTCATCCACGGACGCACGGTCGTCCAGAAGTACTGCGGAAAGGCCGACTGGCAGGTCCTGGCAGAGGTCAAGCGGAGGTTTCCCCGGACGTCGATCGTGGGCAGCGGCGACCTGTTCGACGTCGCCACCTGTCTGGAGCGGCTGAGGACCACAGGCCTGGACGGCGTGGTCCTGGCCCGCGGCGCAGTGGGCAATCCCTGGCTGATCCGGGACCTCCGCGCTGCCCTGGAGGGCAGGGCTGCGCCCCCTCCGCCTTCCATCGAGGAACAAAGACAGATCATCGAGCGACATTTTGCGGAGGTCCTCAAGGTCCGCAGGGGCGAGAGGCGGGCAGTGGGGTACTTCCGCAAGTTCCTGGTCAACTACGCCAAACGCCATCCCCAGCGAAAGAAGGTCCTGGCCACGTTGCTCGCTGCGAAGACCAGCGAACAGTTGCTCGCGGGGATAGGGCAGTGGTACGGGCAGAAGGAAGGGTAACAGCTCCGGTTTTAGGTTTTAAGTTTTAGGTTTTAGGAAGATGAAAAGACTGGATCTCGCCCCCTAAAACCTAGAATCCAGGCTTCCGGCCTGGATTCGCAGCACCTTCGCTCCTCGGATGCGGCGGTTCTTCAGGTCCTGCAGGGCGTGGTTGGCATCCTCAAGGCCATACTCCTGGACCTCGGGCCGCAGTGGCATGCGGCTAGCCAGGGTGAGCATCTCACGTACGTCTTGGCGGGTCACGTTAGCCACGCTCTGGATCTGCCTTTCCATCCACAGGGCCTTGGCGTAGTCCAGGCCGAGCAGGGCGGCCTTGTCGACCTCCTCCTTGCGGATGGCATTGATGACCAGTCTGCCTCCTGGAGAAAGGGCCTTGAGCGCCTCGACCACGGGTGTCCACACGGGCGTGGTGTCGATGATGGCATCGAGTGCTGCAGGACAAGGATCAGCCGGGTCTCCGGCCCAGGCTGCGCCGAGCTGGAGCGCGAACAGCCGTTCCTGGGGGCTGCGGGCAAAGGCATAGACCTGCGTTTCGGGATACAGGAACCTCGCCATCTGGAGGACCAGGTGACCTGATGCGCCAAAGCCGGTCAGGCCCAGGCTCCGGCCATTCTGAAGTCCGGTCAGTCTCAAGGACCTGTACCCGACAGCGCCCGCACAGAGGAGGGGGGCGGCCTCGACATCCGAGATGGCCTCGGGGATAGCCGACACGAACTGAGCGCTGGCGATCATGTATTCGGCGTACCCGCCGTTGGCGTCGCGGCCGGTGGCCCTGAAATCCGGGCACAGGTTTTCCCTGGCTGTGGTGCAGAAGCGGCAGTGACCGCAGGCCTGATTGATCCACGCCACACCGACCCTGTCTCCCACCTTCAGGCCGGTGGTCTGGGGACCCAATCGCTCCACGCATCCCACGACCTGGTGGCCGGGCACCACAGGCAGGCGCGGCGGAGGCGTGCGGCCCTCGATTTCATCCAGTTCCGTATGGCAGACCCCACAGGCTGCCACGTGGATCAAGACCTCCCCCGGCCCAGGGGTGGGCACAGGCAGATCCATCTGCTCCAGGGGTGCCGGCGTGGACCGCAGATCGCAGATCCGAGTCAGTACCATCGCCTTCATGCTTATCATTCTACCCGGGATCGGGACGAGAAGTAAGAAGCAAGAACCAAGGAGATAGGAGTTGGAAGACACGAAACGGGGAATGGGCGAATGGGCGAAACGGCGAGGCAGAGCCGTGGACGAGCGGTTGAGCGCTCGCGATCGGCTGGCGGCCTGCGGGGTGGAACTACGAAACGACCGGCTTTCGCCCGTGTGGCGGGCAATGGAGTCAGCTACCTCTTTGAGCCCAGGAGCCGGGCGGGCAGCATGAAGAGGGCCTCCAGGAAGGCTAACAGGCCCCGGCCGACCGCAGCCAGGAGCCAGACCAGCAGGCCGATCACCACAAGCACTGGCGAAAGGAGCAGAACGAGCAGGGCTATAGGCCAGCACAGCGCCCAAAGGATGCACCAGCCAATGATTGCGATGAACACCTTCATCTGTACGCCTCACGATCCGGTATACCCGTGTTCGGACCACATTCTCATCTATTAGACGCATGGGGCGAGGGTTCATTACAGACGAGAACTCAGAACCCAGAATCCAGAATCCAGGAGCCAGAAGCTGGCGACTCAGAACGTCCGCCCTGCTGAAGTCTGCACGAGGCCACGCCGTCATCGGCTCCAGATGCGACCGCTGCTGTGGATAGACGTGCCACGGGGTGATTCATTGCGCAGCAGAAGGCCCCTTCCCTTTGGCCTCGAATTTTTGTAGTCTTTTTGCCATGCTTACTCTGATCAACACCAACCGCATGCAGCCTGCGATCGCACCGATCGGGCTGGAGTACGTGGCCTCTGCTGCAGAGGCCGCTGGCCTGGACGTGGACATCGTGGACCTGGGCCTTGCGGAGGACCCGGACAAGGACCTGAGGGAGTACTATGCTGGACGCAGCCCCAGGCTGGTGGGCCTGTCGTTCAGGAACATCGACGACTGCTTCTGGCCCAGTGGCCAGTGGTTCGTGCCTGACCTGGCCCGGACGATCCAGACGATCCGGGCGCTGACCGATGCACCCATCGTGCTCGGCGGGATCGGCTTCTCTGCGTTCAGCCGGCAGATCGTCGAATACACAGGCGCGGAATTTGGGATCCACGGCGACGGCGAGGCGGCCATCGTGTCGCTGTACACGCAGTTGCTGGGTGACCGGCGGTTCGATCAGGTGCCGGGCCTTGTCTATCGCAGCGAAGCCGGGATGGTGGCCAATCCGCCTGCCTGGCCTGCACCGCTCTCTGTGCCGACGGGCCGCGACCTGTTCGACAACGTGACCTACTTCGAGAAGGGCGGTCAGATCGGGTTTGAGACCAAGCGGGGGTGCAATCGCTCGTGCATCTACTGTGCAGACCCTGTGGCCAAGGGCAGGACCTTGCGGTTGCGGTCCGGCAAGGAGGTGGCAGACGAGGTCGAGGCCCTGCTGGACCAGGGCATCGACGTGCTCCACACCTGTGACGCGGAGTTCAATATCCCGGGCTGGCATGCCCTGGAGGTGTGCAGGGAGCTGATCCGCCGCAGGCTCGGCTGGCGGGTGCGATGGTATGCGTACCTGTCCGTGTCGCCGTTCGACCAGGAGCTCGCCGGTCTGATGCAGGAGGCAGGATGCGTGGGCATCAACTTCACGACCGACGCGGCCAGCCCTGCCATGCTCAAGGCCTATGGGCAGCCCTACACAAGGCAGGCCATCGCGCAGGCCATCAAGCTCTGCAGGCAGAACGGCATGGCCGTGATGACGGACCTGCTGCTGGGTGGTCCGGGCGAGACCCAGGAGACGCTCTCTGAGACCCTTGCATTCATGAAAGAGGCCAGTCCGGACGGCATAGGCAGCGGCCTGGGTGTAAGGATCTATCCAGGCACACAGATGGAGCGGATCGTCCGGTCAGAGGGGCCGTTGGAGACCAACCCGAGCATCAGGCGGAGGTATGAGGGCCCTGTGGACCTCTTCCAGCCAACCTTCTACATCTCCCATCCGCTTGGCCCCAACCCAGCAAGGCTGGTCAAGGACCTGGTGGCAGGGGACGGCCGTTTCTTCGAGCCCATGGAGGAGGTCCGTCCAGGCCAGGCCGGCCACGGAGACTCGAAGGACCACAACTACAACGACAACACCGAGCTATCCGACGCCATCGCTGCAGGTCACCGCGGCGCGTACTGGCACATCATGCTGAAGCTGCGAGGGTTGGCTTAGCCATGCCCCGTTTCGTCGTCCAACGACATGACCGTCAGGGCCAGCCCACGCACTGGGACCTGATGCTGGAGCAGGGTGACGTTCTGAAGACCTTCCGCCTGGATCGGCCTCCAGTCGACGTGCTGACAGAGGCGGTGTCTGCTGCCGCGATCTCCGATCACCCGGTCCGGTTTCTGACGTACGAGGGATCCGTCAATCAGGGGCTGGGCTGTGTCCAGATCGCCGAGAAAGGGACCTACAGATCCATTGCCCAGACCGAGGGGGCCTGGGATGTGGAGATGGAAGGGGCGATCCTAAGGGGCAGATTTCGATTGAGCCATCTGCAGGCCGAGGGTTGGAGGCTATTCAGGACCGGGCCGGGCCTGTCGTCTCCCGTCCCGGGCCGAGAGACCGGGCAGGCGCTGACGCTCGGGCGCACCCGTCTTGGGTCGGAGAGGTAGATCTCGTGGTGACGGCCTGAGAATGCCAGGCCCTGAGCCTTCGCCTGACCGTTCTTGCGGATTGTGGACAGTGCGGCTGAACTTGCATTGGCGGGTGGGCCATGCTATCCTATTAGGTTTGGGCCAGTCCTCGGGTGATGGCTGGCTGTGTGTTGCATGGACTCATCTAAGGAGATCAAGATGAAGGTCAGTCGAGTGTTTGTTGTGGCAGCGTGCATGGCTGCTGGCATTGCGGGGGTATGGGCCGCTGAGACGGCCGCGACAAACCCGCCCAAGCCCGATGTCGCAACGGCCAAGGTGGAGGCCGCGGCCCCGAGTGTGACGTTCAAGAATGATCAGGAGAAGGCCAGCTACGCCATCGGCTACAAGGCGGGCAGCCAGTACCGATCTGAGGACATCCCGGTAGACGTGGCGATGCTCATCCAGGGCCTCAAGGACGGCTTCGGCGGACAGAGGCCTGCGGTGTCGAATGAAGAGGCTATGACGATCCTCCAGGCCTTCCAGAAGGAGGTCCAGGAGAAGGCAACCAAGAGGCGTCAGGAGCAGGCTGCCGTGAATCTGGCCTCGTCCAAGGCCTTTCTGGAGGCCAATGCCAAAAAGGAGGGCGTCAAGGTCCTTCCCAGCGGGCTCCAATACAAGGTCCTGACTGAGGGCACGGGCAAGGTTCCGACGGCGACCGACAGGGTGAAGGTCAACTACAAGGGCTCGCTGGTCAGTGGCATCGAGTTCGACAGCTCCTACAAACGCGGCACGCCCGCCGAGTTTCAGGTTACGCAAGTGATCAAGGGCTGGACAGAGGCCCTGCAGTCGATGAAGGAAGGCTCCAAGTGGGAGCTCTACATACCGTCGGACCTGGCGTATGGTGAGAACGGCCGGCCGTCAATCCCGCCGAACTCTGCACTGATCTTCGAGGTCGAGCTGCTCGAGATCCTCAAGCCGGATGCAGCGGCTGCGGCGGTAACGCCCGCCCCGGCGTCTGCTCCGAAGGCCGGTGTCCAGATAACGCCTGCCCCGAAGGCCGGTGTCCAGGCCGCACCGCCGGCGGGTCAGCGGTCCAAGTGATCGGAGCGAGCGTCCATGCAGGTGCTTGTGGTCTTCTCCTCCAGGACCGGCAATACCCGCAGGCTCGCGGAAGAGATCGCCAAGGGCGTGCGGCAGGTCGCTGGCGTCTGCTGCCAGGTCAAGGCCGTGGCTGAGGTGACCCAGGAGGATTTCCTGGCCTGCGACGCGGTGATCGCGGGCTCGCCCGTCTCTTTTGGTGGCATGGCGGCCGAGCTCAAGGCGATGTTCGATCGGTTTGTGGGCGTCCGCCGCCAGATGGCGGACAAGATCGGCGCCGCGTTCGTGACCTCCGGCCATCCCAGTGGAGGCAAGGAGACCACGCTGATCTCGATCTTGCAGGTCTTCTTGATCTACGGCATGATCGTGGTCGGGGACCCCTTGGAGGCCAGCGGCCACTATGGGGTTGCCTGCGTCGGGGCACCGGATGCGACTTCCCTTCGCGATGCGACCCTGATGGGGCAGAGGGTCGCCGAACTGGTCAAGCGGCTTCGCGGCTGACCTTGTTCATTGCGTTGATGAATCCCCGGGGCCTGGGTCCACGTGACACAGGCCCCGCTTCATTAGAGACTATCTCAAAACCTGTTTCGTGGCGAGAAGCCCGGGGGCAAGGCATTCCGTTAGAGGCTCTTAGGGCGGTCAGTAGATGACGCCTCCCGTCTGCTGGTACTCACGGAGCACGGCCAGGGCCTGATCGCGAAGCACATCGCGCTGCACGGAGATCCCTCGGGCCTCGAGTGATGAGGTCCAGTCCTGGGGTTTCGCCCCTTCATCGAATCCGATGGACTCTGCGTCTTGGGCTCTGGCCCCACAGATGACGGACCTGACGCCAGACCAAGGGATCGCGCCTAGGCACATGGCGCAGGGTTCGCAACTGGTGACCAACTGGCAGGGCCTGGCCTGGTCTGTGCCCAGGTCATAGCTGTCCCTAGACCGCTGCGCAAGGGCGAGGGCGACGATCTCGGCGTGGAGGATCGAACAACGGCCCCAGGTGACCAGGTTCACGGCCGCGCCCAGCAGTCTTCCAGTAGGCTCCTCAAAGACGGCCGCGCCAAAGGGGCCGCCGGTCTTGTGCCGGACGTTCAGGCGGGCCAACTCAATGGCCAGATCCATCCGCTGCTCGCAGGTGGCGAAGGACCGAGTCTGTGAAGTGAGAAAGGAATCCAACCAGGAAGGGAGATCGACGATGATCCTTGAGCCATTCATGACGGCCATTCTACCGCCTGACGGGCTGAAGCCTTGTGAGAAATGCGGGTCAATCCGCGTTTCTCACGGGTCTATGGGGCTGACGCAGGCGCAATAAAAACGGGTAGCGCGCCCTGTTTGCGTGCTACCCTTGTTCAAGGATTCTCGCCCCGACAAGGGGGCGCAAGTACTACTCCTTGGCGTTGCGATCTTCAAGAATCTTCTTGAGGTAGTCGTTCTCGCGACGGGTTGCCTCGAGGTCAAAGGCCTGGTACTTGATGCAGACCCTGAGATAGTCCAGGGCTTCCTGCAATCCATCGAGGCTCTTACGGAGTTTCTGCTGGCTCTCCCTGGCCTGCTTGGCGAGCTCCGCCAGTTTCTGTGTCTGCGGATTGGTGTTAGGACCGAATTCTTTGACCAGTTCGTCCAGCTTTTCCTGGAGTTTCTCGTCTTCCATGTGTTCTCCTCCGGGCCCCGTCTCGTGCTAGCCTCATTGATGGCCCCCTTGGCATCAATTCTTGGCTAGATTCATTCTAGCAGATGGGTAGAAACGATACCAGACCCGTTAAGCCAATTACGGGATCACGGGTGAAAAGTGCGTGGAGGGATGTAGCATTTGTAGCAAATATCCCGGATAAACGTTGACGCCTGGGCATCCTAGAAGGGAGCATCTACCCAATCCTGGCGAGGCTCGAGACGGATGGCCTTCATGAACCAGCATTGGGACCATATTGTCGAGAGCGTGAGGCAGATCAAAGGGAGGTCTCTATGGAACGAGTCGCTTTGGCTGTGGTGGTTCTTATCCTTGGACCGGGGCATTGCAGCCTGGCCGGCCAGGCCGGCGCCACCGGAACGCAAGTGCTGGTGCTCCGGCCGGTCCGGGGGCCCGGTCTGCGGATCGATCTGGACTTCCGCTTCGGGAGGGCCTTGCCTGCCTTCGAGAAGGAGCCCGCGGCGGGCGGCAAGGAATTGGCCCGCGGGTTGGTCCCAACAGTCCCACCCACCGCGTTCATCCGCAACGTGACAGACAATGAGTTGTACGTAGACGCCCATCACGACCGCGACTTCGTGACCTCCCCTCCGGCGATCTACAAGGGCCAGACTGCGGGGCACGTGTTCTATCAGGGACTCCGCGTCTCCACGGTGCAGGGGTCTACGACCATCCCCTACGCGGTGGACTTCGTGACCTACGAACATGGGTCTTCGGGATGGCTCCAGGTTCGATCCGCATGGGCCGCCAGCCTTACGACCGAGGGGGTCACGTGGGAGTTGGGCGTCGTCGACAACCTGGACGGCCAGATTGATGGTAACGACACCCTGTTCGTCCGCCACGCCAGCGATCCCCCGGGGCGATACCTGATGAGCCACTGCGCTGTCCCCGAGGTGCTGTCGTGGTTGGGCCACGCCTGGCGACTGCAGTTTCATTTCACCTCGGATCCGGCTGGGGCTGCTGTGGAGGCCACGCTGACGGAGTTGGACGAGCCCGTAGGGCGGCTCATCTGTGAGGCCGGGCGCACGCGGTCTGTTCAGTTGCGAAGCGAAAGGTCCGTAGCCCTTGTGGATCCCTCTGCAGGCTCGATTCCGTTGCCGGCAGAAGTCTATGGGGTCGAAGATGTCGCCTTGGAGGCAGACTCCGCCGACACCGAGATCCCGCGGTTCGTGGGGCTCGATCAGAAGGTGGCCATTCAGGCAGACCAGACGGCGATCCTGCGGATCGGCGCCCCCATGAGCCATTCCGTCAAGGTCACGCGGGACAGGAATCTCTGGACGTTCTCGTATCGACTGGTCGGTCGAGGAGGCGAGCATTACGTCTACTACAACTCGAGGCATAGGCCGTTGTTGGCGATCCACAAGGGGCCGCTGACCATCGCGACGGGCACTCTTCCTTTTGGCTGAAGCACCGCTGAACCGTACTCGTGGCGAGTACCGTTCTACGCCTGGGGCGATATCGCAGTCACGGCGAGCCAGGACATCGGCTCGTGGGGTCCGCCCTCCGGCGTTCCTGCGGTTGTTACCGTGGCCCTCGGGGAGTCCCTTCGTGGCGGGGTGCTCGGGTTGGCCCTGCTGGTTGTCCTGCTCCGCCGGGCCAATCGGACTGCCTCTGCGTGGGCGATCTGGGTTCCCATCGGGATGGTCTTTCTGGTCCTCCACGTCGTGGAAGGGGCCCTCAATTCATACTTCCTGTTCTACGGCCATCAATGCCTGTGTTCGTCGCTCAGCGAACTGGCGAGGCTTCTCACCCTGGCCATCGGGATTCTCCTGGCGGTTTCTGATCGACTCACGGTCCGAAACCGGTTCTATCACTGGCTATGGGTCTTCTTCATCCTGGTGGGCATGGCGGGCATAGGGATTGGCTTCGAGGCGTGGCCCTTCTTCCATGCGAGGGCGTGGACCCTCATCTTCGGCGGATTGCTGCTTGTCTTCATGGCCTCCCATAGCGGTCTCCAGGTCCTGTTGAACAGGCTTGCCAGCCCCGCACGATGGGATCTGTGGCACGTGGGGTGTTGTGGCCTTTTGGGGCTCCTCCCGATCCTGGTTCCGGGGATCCTCGAGCTGAGGCTCGACGGGAGCAACCAGGTGCTAAGCTCGCTGGAGAGGCTCCGTGCTCTGATTGTCCTGGGGGCCGCGGTCAGCCTGCCGTATCTCGTGCTCCTCGCGTTCGTCCTGTGGGCGCAGCTCAACCCCTTCTGCGGGGATCGCCTGGCCCGCAGCCTGGTTAGGAGGCCTTTGCGGCGGCAGGGTCGGTGAATCGTCCCATGAACAGGATGGCCCCTGAGACCTTGTCCCGGATCAGGAAGAGGAAGGGGCGGTTGGCGCAGAAGACCACGGGCTTGGTGGGCGCCATGGACGTGAGCTGTACCACTGCGCCTGTGGCTGCCGCTGCCTCGGTGCCCTGTTCATCCACGGACACAAAGGCCTTGTGAAGGACCGCCGAGAGACTCAGGTCTCGTCCATCTGCCATGCCCGAGAAGTCGGCCTGGGCTGAGAAGGCCTCCGCCATGCCCATGGATCTGAGTGTCTCTGCCAGGCTGACCTGACAGGTCAGCTTGAATCGCGGGACGAAGACGAGGACCTGACGGGTCTTCATGTCCTGCAGCCAGCCAGTCACCTGCGCGGGCAGGGTGCGTTCGACCTTGTCCAGGTCTGCCAGCCGCCTGGGCAGCAGGATCACCATGGAGAGTCCCTGTCCGCCATAGGGCATCTCCAGGACCTGCAGGTCATTGGCCTCTGCATACGGGAAGGGCCCCGTCTGCGTCATGAGCTGGACCTCCGGCGAGCTGCCTGAGGGAAGGCTGAACGGCCTGGGCTTGGTCCTGTCCTTCACGAAGGGGCTGGCCCAGTCGGCCTTGAAGTAGACCGCATTGGCGAGCACCAGGCGGGTCATTCGATCCAGCACGCCCTGCGGAATCAGATCGGTGATGCGCTTGTGAGTCTGGTCTTCGACCCACGTGTTGATGGCGCCGCGGGCAGCCTCTGAATCCGCAACGAAATCCACCTTCTCGAGTCCGCCACTGAAGCCGGTCTCAATCGCTTTCAGAAAATCCGCCTTGAATGCAAAGTCCTTCTGGCCCCAGAGGCGGTTGGCCACCACCCATTCGGTCTTGCCTTCGCTGGCCCTCTGGTCCAGTGTCTTGGCCATCGCGGCCATCGAACGGCTCAGCCGGCTGACCGCCCAGGGTCTGTCTACGCCTTCGGCCCCAAACCAGTGCAGGGTCCTGGCCATCTGATCTGCGGTGGTTCCGGCTGCACCTGTGTAGACCATGGCCATGGCCGTGGAGATGCTGTAGGGCGAGAAGAACAGGTTGCCTTCCTTCTGACGCAATCGCGCGTACAGATCCAGGCCAAACTGGTTATTGGCAGTCACTGCCGCGTTCGCATCGCCAGGAACTGCGCCCCTCATCGCACTGGCTAGACCCATTCCCACTGTCAGAACCACGAAGAAGTGCATTCTTGCTCGCATGTTCCACGCCCCAGCATCTAACGCCTGGCACCTGTGCTTCTTGATTCTTGATTCTGGATTCTGGATTCTGGATTCTGGATTCTCTGTCTACGTCACTCCCCCGAGATACTCTCCCTTCTCCAGATAATTCACCACGTAGTCCGTGACCGCCTCTTCCAGCGGCACAGTCGCGTTCCCGTATCCTGCAGTGCGGAGCTTGTCCATCCGGGCCTGCGAGAAGTACTGGTACTGGGGCCGGATGGACGGTGGCATCTCGATGTACTCGATCACGCACTTGACGCCCAGGGCCGCAAAGATCGCGTGGACGTAGTCGTTCCAGGTGCGACCCTGTCCTGTTCCCACGTTGAACAGGCCGCAGATCTCCTGGTGATCCAGGAAGAAGAGGGTCATCTTCACGGCGTCCTTGATGTAGATGAAATCCCGGATGTACTCGCCGTCACCGTACGAGGGATGGTGGGACTTGAAGAGGCTCACCTTGCCGGAGGCCTTGATCTGCTCGAACCCCTTGAGCACGAAGCTCCGCATGTCACCCTTGTGGTACTCGTTCGGACCGAAGACGTTGAAGTACTTCAGGCCCACGATCTTGTCGAGCAGGCCTTCCTGTCTGGCCCACAGGTCAAAGAGCTGCTTGGAGTACCCATAGGGATTGAGGGGACGAAGTCGATCGATCTCTTCTTCATCATCGTCAAAGCCTCGGGCCCCGTCCCCGTAGGTTGCGGCGCTGCTGGCGTAGATGAACCGAATTCCGGCATCCTCCGCCCACAGGGCGAGCTGCCGGGTATATTCGAAGTTGTTGCGGATCAGGTAGGAGGCGTCCATCTCGGTGGTGCTGGAGCACGCGCCCATGTGCAGGATGGCCTCAACGGACTCGGGCGCCTGATCGTCCAACACCCGTTCGAGGAAGTCGTCCTTCTCCAGGTAGTCTGCAAAAGACAGGCCCCGCAGGTTCTTCCACTTGCTCGACGTACCGAGCTCGTCGACCACAAGGATGTCCCTGATGCCCCGCTCGTTGAGGGCATGGACCAAGGCTGAACCGATGAATCCTGCACCGCCTGTGACCACGATCATACGCGACTCCTTAACCCGCATTTCTCACAAGTCTTTGGTTCTGAGCGGTCCGGTTGTCCGGCTGCTGCGTTCTCGGCCCCGTTTGTCCTCAGCGTACCGCACTGGGTACGCCGACGGCTAACCGGGACCTGCGGCCTTGCATCCGGCCAACCTGCCGCGCTCAGAACAGTCTGTCATAGATGCATCAGCCTTCCAGCCGGCCCAACTCAAGTTCGTAGCCTCACTTCTGCCTCGAACGTCCAAAGCCTCGTGAGAAATCCGGGTTAGGACCTCACACACAGGTCAGCCACGATACCGCTCCTGGCCGAGGCTGTCAAATCCTCCTCGCCAGCAGGAAACGCGACCCAAAGTGACAGCGCATTTCGGTCGATGAGGCGAAAAGTCACTTGTGGCGGAGCCGCGGGTCCCAACGGGTCCGGAGCATCGCCCACAAGAGATGGTCTTATCGGTCCTGCGGAGGGCCGGGATTGGGTAGCGACGATGACCGAAACAAGAGTCTATCTCAGAACCCGTTTCGCGACGAGATCGAGCGAGAAGTCCGGGGGCAAGGCGGAGGCGGGAAAGGCTCGGAGGCGTGCTTGAGGGCACGTCGAGAACCTTTTTCGCCGACAACGTAGACCCGGGGCTTCGCAGCCGATCGCAGTAGAAAGGGGTTCTGAGATAGACTCCAAGGGGGCACTGTCATGGTCGATGATGCGATGAAGGAAGGCCCTGCTTCTGGCGGCGGCACGAACCCGGAACAGGGGGGAGGCGAGGTCGTTGCAGTCCTTTCTGAGCTCCAGAAGGCACTTGCCGACCAGGAGAAGCTCCAGGCCGAGATGGACCGGGTCAGCCACGAACTGAAGGAGTTCGCGTACATCATCTCCCATGATCTGAAGGCCCCGCTCAGGGCCATCAGGACCCTGGTGGACTGGATCTCGACCGACTATGCCGACAAGCTGGACGACGACGGCAGGGACCAGATGACGCTGCTGGTCAACCGGGTGGACCGGATGCATCGGCTGTTGGAGGGCGTGCTGGAGTACTCCAGAATCGGCCGCATCTGTGAACCGCTGACAAGGGTCAATCTCAATGAGGTCGTGCCTGAGCTGATCGAGGACATGGACGTGCCCGACACCATCCTGGTCACCGTGGAAGACCCACTGCCCGTGATCGAGACCGAGCCCGGTCGCATCCGGCAGGTCTTCGAACACCTGATCGCCAATGCGGTCCGTTTCATGGACAAACCGCGGGGCTTCATCCGGATACACTCAGCAGAGCAGCAGGACGCGTGGCTGTTCAGTGTCACGGACAATGGCTGCGGCATCAAGGAAGAGCACTACGAGCGGATCTTCAAGATCTTTCAGACCCTGACCGCCAAGGACCAATCCGAGAGCACGGGGATCGGATTGACCCTGGTCAAGAAGACCGTGGAGTTCTATGGTGGCCGTGTGTGGGTGGAGTCCGCGGTAGGGCAGGGGAGCACGTTCTCATTCACGTGGCCCAAGGTCCTGGCCGCAGAGCGAGCCATGGCCGAGGCGGCCACCTAGTTGCCTTGCTAGCCCGCATTCCTCACAAGCCTTCGGTTCTGAGCGGTCCCAAGAAAGCTGTCAGCTATCAGCAGGAGATTCAGGTCTACCATTCTTCCGGCTGAAAGCTGAGGGCCGGTGCTAGGGCCTGCCGGGCCCAGGAGTCCCGGTCAGGGGCTCGGGGACGGCCGCCTGCGGCGAGCCGGGACCGGATACGTCTACGATCGGAATGGCCACGTCCTGTGGGGCGATGCGCTTCTCCGTCGAGTCCATCGCCCGAATGGCCTCCGCCACCCGACGATAGTCCTCGGCCCCATTGCAGCTCGGCTCATACTCGAAGATGGTCTTTCCGTAGCTGGGTGCCTCCGCGAGCTTGATGTTGCGGCGGATGGGGGTGGGGAGTACCTGGGCCTGTGACCAGGCCTGGCCCGTGCCGCGGGCGTTGGCCAGGAACTGCTCGATGTCGGCCCTGACCTCCTGGGGAAGAGACGCGCGGCTGTCGTACATGCAGAACAGGATGCCCGTGACCTTAAGCTGGGGGTTGATCCGGCGGTTGACCAGCTCGACCGTCTGGAGCAGCTTTCCGAAACCCTGCAAGGCCAGGAAGTGCGGCTGAAGAGGGATCAAGACCTCCTGCGCGGCGGCCAGGGCGTTGAGGGTCAGCAGGCCCAGGGACGGGGCGCAGTCGATGAGGCAGTAGTCAAACGACGCCTGGACCGGCTGCAGGGCCTCTCGCAGCACGATCTCGCGGCCCACGACGTTGATCAGCTCGGTCTCTGCTCCGACCAGGTCGATGTTCGCGGGCAGCAGCCACAGGTTGGGCCGGACCAGGAGGACCTGCTCCTCGAATCGGGCGGACCGAATCAGGACGTGGTAGGACCCGCCGGACACGCCCTGGGGTTCGATCCCCAGATGGATGGTCAGGTGCGCCTGCGGGTCGAGGTCGATCGCGACGACCCGCGAGCCCATCTCGGCCAGGGCGGCCGCGATGTTGACCACGGTTGTGGTCTTGCCCACGCCCCCTTTCTGGTTGAGCACGGCAATCGTCCTCACGGCGTGACCTCCTCCTGGGTCTCGATTTGATCCTTGTATCTTCTCAGGACGGCGTCCAACACGCCGTTGACAAAGCCCGAAGACTTGTCGCCGCTGAACTTCTTGGCCAGCTCGATGGCCTCATTGATGACGACCTTGGGCGGGATGTCCCTGCAGAATCGCAACTGGTAGACGGAGAGCCGAAGGATGCCCTTGTCCACCGGCGAGAGGCGGGAGAACTGCCACCGGATCACCGCGGACGTGATCCATTCGTCGCAGGCCTCCAGGTTTTCCCAGGCCCCTTTGGTCCACTCGAAGGCCAGGCGGTGGACGAACTCGTCGCCCTCGGCCTCCCGGAAGAACTCCGCGGGCAGGCGGGGCAGGAGATCCGAACCCTGGACGTCCAATTGGTACAAGGCCTGCATGGCCAGTTCTCTAGCTAGAGTTCGTCGGTCCACTTTTATCCCGGGCTTCAGTATTCCAATTTAAGGAGGCAAACACTCTTCAATATCGCTCCGCTCGCCGTCGTGGCGTGGGGGGCCGCTCCGCGGGGCCCTATCCGATCTGGCTCAGGACGCTGACCATGTCCATGGCGGTCTGTGCGGCATCAGCGCCGGCGTTGCCTCTCTTGGTGCCTGCCCGCTCGGCAGCCTGTTCCAGGCTGTCACAGGTGAGGACGCCGAAGATCGCCGGCACGTCTGCCTCGAAGTTGATCTGGCCGATGCCCCGGACCACCTGTTGGAACACCGCGTCATAGTGGCCGGTCTGGCCCCGGATCACGGCTCCCAGGCAGAGGACGGCGACGTATTGGCCGCCCCGGGCCAGCTTGCGGGCCACGGGCGGGATCTCGCAGGCCCCGGGGACCCAGACCACGTCGATCTGGCTGTCCGAGGCGCCGTGGCGTTGCAGGCAATCGATGGCTCCAGCCACGAGCTTGGAGGTGATGAACTCGTTGAATCGGCTGACCACGATGGCGTACCGGCCCTTCCCTGCCGCGATCTGTCCCTTGATCTCTTTGACCATGATTGCGTCTCCACGTATTGTCACCATGCCAGTCCAGACCACCGACAGCGCGAGGGCCACTGGGTGCTGCTCATTATAAGACCCGCGTTCCAGCCTTTCCACAAAAACAGTGGGTCCGCAGGCCCGCGATTTGCGGGAGGCCAATCCCTGGTGGGCAACTGCCTCGGAGGAAACGGGTTATGGTGGTCGTCTGGACTTGGCGGCAGCGGGCCCATCGCAGGGTCACCGATCTCCACAAAAGCTCTAACGCGGGTCTCGCGCCTGGACGATAACGCCGTCGGAAGCAGTGATGGACTGCTTACGATCGGGATGATAGGGGTGCGCTATGTACTATGAGGGTATGGAGTTTGGCCCGTTCGACAAGGCCGAGTCCAAGGCAAACAGGGCCTTCGAGCTCTATGAGGACGGTAAGATGGCCCAGGCCCTGGAGGAGATCGAGACCGCCCTCGAACTCAATCCCACCAACAGTTGCTGGCATTTTGACAAGGCCCTGGCCCTGGACGCCGTGCACCGCTACGAGGAGGCCATCGAGGAATACGAGGCCGCCCTGCAGCTCTCTGCGGGCGACCTGGAGATCCTCAACTCGCTGGCCGTGGACTACACTCGAACCGGTCAGTACGACCGGGCCATCGAGACCTTCGAGCAGATCCAGCACCTCGATCCGCGCTTCGAGCCCTCCTACTGCAATCGAATCATCGCCTATACGGAGATGGGATTGCACGACCTGGCAGAGCAGATGTTTTACCTGGCCCAGCAGATCAATCCCTGTTGCGCCCTCTGCTTCTACAATATCGGCAACAGCCTCTACGTCCGGGGCGAATACAAGAAGGCCATCGGCTGCTGGAGCCACACGGCCGAGATCGAACCCAGCCACCCTCAGATCAACTACCGCATCGCCCAGGCCTATTGGTCCATGGACGAACGGGCCCAAGCCCACGAGCACTTCCTGCGTGAGATCCGGGTCAACCCCGGCGACGTCGAGGTCATTATGGACTTTGGCGTCTTTCTTCTGGAGACCGGAGACCTGGAGTCGGCCAAGGAGAAATTCCACCGGCTCCTCGAGTTCGCGCCGCACCATCCGCTGGCCCTGTTCCATCTGGCGGAGATGGCCTTTCACCAGGGAGACCTCGATGGGGCCACGGACCTGTACAACCAGGCCCTGAGGAGCGACGGCACCCTGGCCGGCCCTTACTACCGGCTGGCGCAAATGGCCCTCCGGAGGAACCAGAAGCAAAAGGCCAGGGCCTATCTGATCTCCGAGCTGCGCAATGCCCCCGACAACGCCGAGGTTCTGGTCTCCGTGGCCTCCATGTTCCTGGCCGTGGCGAGCGACGTGCCCGCTGAGACGCAGCCCTGGCCTGCGGGCCTGAGAAGGCCCCCGCTGCGCAGCGCCTTTGGCAGCTCTGACCTGGATCACGCCTCGCATTGTCTGATGCGGGTCATGGAGGTCGACGCCAGCAACGCGGATGCCCACTACTACCTGGGTGTGATCAGCGCCCTCAAAGGGCTGTTGCGCGAGTCCGAGGGATTCCTCAGCCAGGCCCTCCAGATCAAGTCCGACCACATCCCCGCCTTGCGGGAATCGGCCTGGCTACACCTGCAGGAAGGCCGTTTCTCTGATGCCGTCCAGCGGATCGGCCAAGCCAGGGTCCACGGTCCAGACGACGCGTCTCTGCGAGTCCTCGACCGCCGCATCCGATTCCAGGCCGCGTGGGCCCGAATCCAGACCCGGGTGCAAGGGCTGATGCCCAAGGCGTGGCGCCGGTCCATCTGAACGTGCCGAAGTCTCCTTCTTGCCGCAGATTTCCCTTGTTACGTGAAGGGTCGCGCATATAATGTGCCCGAAGTCCCAGTGGCGCAACAGGTCTGCCCTTACGCATGAAGCATGAGGGCAATCGGGCCGAGTGGCGGAATGGCAGACGCTGGGGACTTAAAATCCCCTGCTCGAAAGGGCATGTGGGTTCGAATCCCACCTCGGCCATTCTCCGACGGGGGCTGAAGGGTGATGGAGTATGGGGAGACAGACGCCAGATCAACCCGACGTGCAGGACAGGAGAGATCGTTCATGGCCAAGAAGAATATCCGGTTGGCGGAAGTCAAGACCCCGCAGCTCTTCAGAGAGGTGTTTCCGTACACCGAGTTCCCCAAGGTCGGATTCGACACCAAGAAGGTCGCCTTGGAGATTCCCCAGGAGATCTGGATTACGGATACCACCTTCCGCGACGGTCAGCAGTCCCGGCCGCCCTTCTCGCCCGATCAGATCCTCCGGATTTACGATCTGCTGCACCAGATCGACGGCGGCACGGGTCTGATCCGGCAATGCGAGTTCTTCCTCTATGCCCCGCGAGACCGCAAGGCCGTGGAGCTGTGCCAGGCGCGTGGCTATCGGTATCCTGAGATCACCGGCTGGATCCGGGCGGTGCCTGCGGACTTCAAGCTGGTCCGGCAGATGGGCCTCAAGGAGACGGGCATCCTTGCCAGCGCCAGCGACTACCACATCTTCCTGAAGCTTCTCAAGACCCGCTCGCAGGCCTTGGCCTCCTATCTGGACATCGTCAAGGCTGCATTGGACAACGGCGTGATCCCCCGGTGCCACCTGGAGGACATCACGCGGGCCGACTACGAAGGCTTCATCCTGCCGTTTGCAGACCAGTTGATGAAGCTGGGCGAGCAGCATGGCAGCGCAGTCAAGATCCGGCTGTGCGACACCCTGGGCTTCGGCCTTCCCTGGGCCGAGACCACGCTTCCGCGAAGCGTACCCCGTCTGGTGCAGGGTCTGCGCAGGATCGGCGTGCCTTCCTCCCAGCTCGAGTGGCACGGCCACAATGACTTTCACAAAGGCCTGGTCAACGCCTCTGCAGCCTGGCTGTACGGCTGCTCGTCGGTCAATACGGCGATCTTCGGCAGCGGCGAGCGAACCGGCAACACACCCCTGGAGGCCATGGTCATCGAGCACGCCCAGATCAAGGGCCAGACGCCGGGCGTCAACTACGCGGCCATCACGGAACTGGCCGCGTACGCCCGCAAGGAGCTGGGCTACGAGATCCCGGCCAACTACCCGCTGGTGGGCCAAGACTTCAACGTCACGCGGGCAGGCATCCACGCCGATGGGCTCCTCAAGGACGAGGAGATCTACAACTGCTTCGACACCCAGAAGCTCCTGAATCGACCCGTGGGGGTGGTCATCACGGACAAGACCGGCGCTGCAGGCATCAAGCACTGGATCGAGAGCCGCTACAAGATCGAGATCACCAAACAGGATCCTCGGGTGCTCAAAATCAAGGACCGGATCGACGCCGAGTATGCGGTGGACCGGGTGTCGGGCATCTCTGATCAAGAGATGACCCTGTGGGTGAGGGAGGCCTTTGCAGGCCAGATGCCTGCGGCCAGAGAATAGTCTAGGCTATGTCACGGACGCGGATCAAGGCAGTTCTGTTTGACCTGGGAGAGACCTTGATTCTCTATGGCAAGGTCAGCCGAATCTGGGCCTTCTGCCGGGGTGCGCGCCTGTCCTACGATTGGCTCAAGGAACTCCACCAGCCCGTGGGCTCCTTCTCGACCTACGTGGTCGAGAACGCCGTCCGGCTGCGGTGGCAGACCTTTCGATCGCGCTGGGCGGGCCGGGATTTTGATTCCCTGGAGCTGTTCAGGCGGGTCGGGGCGCGCAAGGGGATCCATCTGTCGTCATCCCAATGGGAGGACCTGGCCTGGCGGTGGTATGAGCCCCTGGCCGAGGCGGCGATGATCGAGCCTCACACCCGTCAGACCCTGATGGCGATCCGCAGCCAGGGGCTCAAGATGGGCATCCTGTCCAACACCTTCGTCCCCGCCACCTGCCTGGATCGGCACCTTGGCCAATTGGGGCTGCTGGAGTTCTTCCCCGTCCGCCTCTATTCCTACCAGGTCCCTTTCCGCAAGCCCCACCCCGGGATCTTCAAGCTGGCCGCCGAGCGGACGGGCGAGCTGGCCGAGCACATCCTGTACGTCGGCGACCGCATCGATTGTGACATGAAACCGGCTCTGCGGCTCGGGATGCACGCCGTGCTGAGGCCGGCCTATACCAACCACGGCAGGAGGGTCCCCGCGGGCGCCCGGATGATCGAGCACCTGGCCGACCTGCCGCCGTTGATCGAGGCCATTCAGGCGGGCTCGAAGTAGGGAGAGGCAGTGGCGCAGGATGGATCCGGCGGGCGCGATCGCCTGTCCTTCGACTCGGCCGTCACCCGGCCGCCAGGCTCAAGTGCCGTTGGCCGCTGACCGATAAATCGGTGTTCCCACTTTGGCCTCCGTACAGGTATAATCTGGCCACTCCTGGGGTGCCCTCGGGAGGACGGACTTTTTGAAAGATGAGCTATGGCTTCCAGACCGGCTGACGCGGCGTTTCAGAGATGTATCAACCCGGATTGCAGGGCTGAGTTCGATTGCGGCCAGAGCCTGTTCAAGTGCCCGCGGTGCGGAGATCTGCTGGACATCCAGTATCGGTGGGATCGGGTCCAGGTCCCCTCGGGGCTCAGTGACTTCGGTGTGCGCTGGGCCAGTCGCCCGAACCGGCTGGATTTCTCAGGCGTGTGGCGGTTCCGCGAGATGTTGGACTTCTGTCCGGATGACCACAAGGTCACGATCGGCGAGGGCCAGACGGTCCTTCAACCGAGCGACGCGATCGCCCAGGTCCTGGGCATGAAACCGGGGTGTCTGTATCTCCAGTACGAAGGTCTGAATCCCTCGGGGTCCTTCAAGGACAACGGCATGGCCGCTGCCTTCAGCCACGCCCGGATGGTGGGCGCGACCAGTTGTGCTTGTGCCTCCACGGGCAACACCTCGGCCTCCGTGGCCCTCTATGCCCAAAGCTGCGGTCTGCGATGCGCGGTCTTCATCGGCTCGGGCAGGATCGCCTTTGGCAAGCTCAGCCAGGCCATGGACTACGGCGCGCAGACCATCCAGATCCAGGGCGACTTCGATGACTGCATGCACCAGGTCCAGGCCGTCTGCCAGAACCTGGGGCTGTACCTGCTCAATTCGCTCAATCCCTTCAGGCTGGAAGGCCAGAAGACCATCATGTACCGGATCATCGAGGCCCTCGGCTGGCGGATCCCGGACTGGATCGTTGTGCCGGGCGGCAACCTCGGCAACTCCAGCGCGTTCGGCAAGGCCTTCCTCGAGCTGAAGGAGCTCGGCCTGATCGACCGGGTCCCGCGTCTGGCGATCATCAACGCCACAGGCGCCAACACCCTGTGGGACCTCGTCAACAACAAGGGCCTGAAATGGAACAACGGCCGGGTCCAGGACTCCGTCATCGATCAGTACTACGCGGACCTGACGGCCCGCCACTTCTCGCCCCACACCTGCGCATCGGCCATCGAGATCTCACGGCCCGTGAATCTCAAGAAGTGCCTCAGGGCACTCGACGCGTGCAACGGCGTGGTCGGCCAAGTCACGGACGAGGAGATCTGCGATGCCAAGGCCCTGATCGGCAGGCACGGCCTGGGCTGCGAGCCTGCCTCTGCAGCCACCATCGCCGGCCTGGAGCACCTGCTGGCCGAGGGGGTGATCGACAAGGGCGCCACCGTGGCCTGCGTCCTGACCGGCCACGTGCTCAAGGATCCGAACGTCACCGTCACCTACCACAAGGACGCCAAGGGCCGCTTCAGCAACCCGCCCATCGAGGTGGCCAACGACCTGGACAAGATCATCCCGCTGATCCGGGGATGACGGGGAGTCGCGCTGCGGGCGCTGAACAGCAACCCTGGAAATCCACAATCCAGGAGTCAAGAGCCAGAAGGAAGGAGCTCCGCGCCATCTCATCCGCTCTCGGGCATCTGTACGACCTCGCGTTTTCTTGGGAACGGAGCGAAATGAAACTGGATAGGTTCGGTAAATTGCGTTGCATATTTGACGCCTCCTGTCGACAATAGCCCCTTGGCAGAGGATATTCTTACGTCTCTCGAGAGTGTACTCCCAAGGATTCAAGAAGAGAGAGGCACTATTCGAGCGGCCCGAGACGGGCCAAGGAGCAGTACCCGTGAGCAATGGAACAGTAAAGTGGTTCAACGCGGCCAAGGGATTTGGGTTCATCTCTCCGGATGGGGGCGGCGACGATCTGTTTGTCCACCACACCGAGATCAACACCCAAGGCTACGCGTCACTCGACGAAGGGCAGAAGGTCCAGTTTGAGGTTGGGCAAGGCAAGAAGGGTCCCTGTGCAACCCGTGTGACTCCCCTCTAGTTCGACAATCTTATGTGAAAACAGGAAGAGGCCCTGCCTGACCGCAGGGCCTCTTCTTTGGTCGCCTGAACAGGTCTGCAACCAGTGATCATCCTATTACCGAGGTAGAATTCCATGCCTAAGTCAAGAGACGCACGCAAGGACACAAAGAAGAAACCCCAGAAGACGGCCAAGCAGAAGAAAGAGGCAAAGCTGGCCAAGAAGACCAAGTAGTCCTCATGGACGGAGATCCTTCGGCCTCGCCTCCTAAGAAGACGCCTGAGTTCATATGGGCCGTGTCATCCCGAACGCAGTGAGGGATCTCCTCGAAAACCGGGCAGGCCACTCGCGATACAGGCTGGCCCGCTCGTCACAAGGGGAGATCCTTCGCCTCCGGCTCAGGATGACTTCCGGTGGGGAGCGTTTTCCCCGCGAAGCGGGTGGGGACTTAGGATGGCTAGCTTGGAGTGATCAGTCCTCGGAACCAGGTGGCCCGGGCTGCACGGACTGACCCCTTTGACCTGATTTGCCGCGAATGACGCGAATGAACACGAATGGTGGCGGCTGGCAGGGGGAAGTAGCGACTCTATGCGGAGCATTCTCTGGATTGGCCGCGAACCCCGCGAACTCCGCGAACGCTGACGCGTGGGCGTGAGTGTTGACGTCCTCGTATCTCCGCCGCCTGATCCACGGCTTCGCCGTGCCTTGGGCCTCCGGCCCAAGGGCGGCCTCCGCAACGGGCCGCTTGTCCAAGCAAGCTTGGACCGCATCCCGCTGCTCGGCCTCGATCCGGCGGCTCAGATTGTGGCCGATAGACCTGACTGCCACACTGCTCCTAAGGAAACGCCAGGCTCCAGATGGGCATTGTCATCCCGAACGAAGTGAGGGATCTCCCCTTCAAACCGGGAACGCCAGATACGACACAGGCTGGCCCTCTCGTCACCAATGGAGATCCTTCGGCTACGCCTCAGGATGACTAGCGTGGAGCGGTCAGCCCTCGGAACCAGGTAGACCCAACTGCATACTGAAATCCGCGGACTGGCCCGTTGACCTCCGGCATGGCCCACCTGGACTACGTGGTTGAAACCGCCTACCAGTACTTGGTACGTAACTACAGGAACTAAGGCAGGTGCCAACGGGGCAGTCCCTGCATATACTGCAATCCGGGGACTGACACCTTGTCCCTGTGACCCCTTGTCCTCTTCGCCGACCCCCCGGTCTCCACTCTCTCTCTCTCTCTCTCTCTCATCGCGAATTCGAGATTGACGCGACAGACCATCCATGGGACAATGCAGCCAAGGTCGAGGAGCAGTCTCATCCGTGAGTGTGGAGCCCAGTCAGAGTGGCGGGTCTAGCTGTAGGAGGCCACCGCATGGGATACTTCTTTCTTGCTGTAGTCATTGGCATTGCCTGTCTCGCGTGGTTCTGGCGTAAGGCGTCGAGACTCGATTTCGTCCACTACCCTGATCGCGGCATTGACATGTGTCCTTTTTGCCAACACGAGTACCTGTCGGTGGAGGTCGAAATGGAGCTCCAGACGCTGGAACGTGCAGCCAAGATGAGCATAAACCTCCGCGACGACTACTGGAGTCGTTTCTGCTGTGATGCTTTGCGGAGCAGACTCAAAGCCAAGTATCAAGCTAGGGCGGGGGCGCGAGGGTCGAGGTAATCCACGTGCTGGGGAGAAGGGCTCTAACGCGAAGGGAGAGAGGCAATGGCAAAGAAGCTAAGCCATGACGAGTGGGTAGTTCGGCAGTTTGGGAATCTGAAGACAGAATACCGTAACGCTCTTCTTCATGCATCGTTCATTGAAGGCGCTGTCTGCAACAACAGCAAGAGTACACGGCGCGGCGTCTATCATGCAATTGAATGGCTTCATATTCACGGGAAGATCACGGACGACGAGCAGACCTTGCTCCACGCGGTCAGGGGGGCAAGAAACGAGCTGGTGCACAGTATTATCAGAAAGGAAGCCTCCCAAGAGCAAGTAGAACAGTGGCTTGATGATCTGATGAATAAGGTACTCAAAGCATATCGGATGAGTGCATTCCTGAATGATGAGCTCTTCGCGAAGTACAGCATACCAAGGAATGGTCTGACCAGACGGGAGTAGTGCAGGCCAAAGGGGCGAAATTGTCGCGGCTATCCGCTGCCGTCTGTTGGTAGAGGCTGTGGTAGCCGCACTGATGGGTGCTGTTTGGATCTACGACCTTGTTCCGGATGCGCACCGCGGTCTACTCCGGATAGCCAGAAGAGATCGCCGGGCCAACAGACGTAGGATGCGCCATGCTGGTCAGCCGATCGCCAAGGTCACAACTGCAGTGTCGGTGCGCATTGTTGCCGAGCGCAACGCGTATTCTTCTGGAGAGCTCGTCGTGCGTGTCCTCCCCACGGGCTATGCCCATTTCTTCCACCACGGGTCTGCCAGGTTCTTGTCGATCAGGGCGCATCGCTGCTGCACGCATACACTCGACTGCAGTCCATCCGGTGGCGTGTTTGTGACGTAGTCGAGGAGTCGGTCGAGCGTGCTGGTGGCGACGTAGGTCCGCGTGTCTGAGCCGCCGTAGTAGATGAAGACCTGGCCGTCGTCGCGCGCTACCCAGCCGTTGGAGAAGACGACGTTCGAGACGTCTCCCACTCGCTCCTCGCCTTCAGACGCCATGAAGTAGCCGCCGGGCTTGGCGATCACCTTCCACGGCTCGTGGAGGTCGGAGAGCATCAGGTACAGGACGTAGCGGTATCCTGCGGCAGTGGCACGGACGCCATGGGCGAGGTGCAGCCAGCCTCTGGCCGTCTTGATCGGGACCGGACCTTGGCCGTTCTTGCCTTCAGTGATCGTGTGATAGGCGCAGCGATCCATGATCACTTCCTGGGTGATCCGGGCCTGCTCGATCCGGTCAGCCAGCCCCCAGCCGATGCCTGCGCCGGTGCCGGTGGACTTGAAGTCGGTCATGGGACGCGTGTAGAAGGCGTACTTGCCCTTGATGAACTCCGGGTGCAGCACGCAATTGCGCTGCTGGGCAGAGGGAGTCTGGAGGTCCTGCAGACGCTCCCAGCGTTTGAGGTCGCGGGTGCGCGCGATGCCGCAGCGGGCCAGGGCAGCGGAGGGATCTTCCGGGTGGCTGGGATCGTGGCGCTCCGCACAGAACAGCCCGTAGATCCAGCCGTCCTCGTGGCGGGTCAGGCGCATGTCATAGACGTTGGTCTCCGCAGGATCCGCAGGCGGCATTTCCACGGGCCTGTCCCAGAATCGGAACCGGTCCACGCCGTTCTTGCTCTCTGCCACGGCGAAGAAGGACTTGCGGTCCGCGCCTTCCACGCGGGCCATCAGACAGATGCGGCCGTCGAGGTCGATCGCGCCGACGTTGAACGCGCTGTTGATTCCCATCCGCTCGCAGAGCAGGGGGTTCGTGGCAGGATCGAGGTCGTACCGCCAGAACACAGGGACGTGGCCGGCCGTCAGCACAGGGTGCTCATATCGGGTGATGATCCCGTTGCCGGCCTTGCCGGCCTTGTTGCGCCTCTGGATCAGGGCCTCATGGTCGGCCAGCAACCGGCCCACCTGCTCACGGTATTTCTTGTCCTTCATGGATCGTTCTCTCCTCTAGCCTTTCAGGCGAGTCAGGTCAGGCCCACAAGCTCATTTCCGCTTCGATCGCCCGAAGCCTCGTGAGACATGCAGGCTGGGATCATCCACCTACAGGTCCTGGGCTGAGTCTCTGGATGGCCTCCAGGCAGGCCCGCACGCCGTGGTAGGGTTCCTTCCACGACGAGACCTTGGGTTCATGGGGATCGGGACGGCCCTGCCGGTCTATCCGCCAGAACCATTCTCCGTGTTCTCTGTCTACAAAGTACTTATCGAGGAAGGCCCAGGCCTTCTGGGCTGCCTCCAGAAACAAGAGGTCGCCGGACAGGGCGTGGGCGTTCAGGAAGCCCACCACGGCCTCCGCCTGCGGCCACCACTCCCGGTTCGGGTCCGTGATCCGGCCGGCCTCGCCCCGGTAGCACAGGCCGCCGTCCGCCTCGAATCCTTCGGCGAGGGTGACGGCGGCCAGGCGCAGGGCCGCGGGCCGGATCGTCGCGGTCCTCTCCTCATCGCCCAGGACCTCTGCAGCCTCGCACAGCAGCCAGCTCGCCTCGATATCATGGCCAAAGGTGTAGTCCTCAGACCGTGGCCGCCAGGTCTCATCGAAGAAGTGACAGAGGTGGCCGGTCTGGGGATTGATGATCCGGTCGCGGAACAGGTCCAGCAGCTCTGCCAGGCGGAGGCGGACCTGTGGATCGGGCCACACGGTGTACAGCGTGCTGTACGCCTCCAGCAGGTGCAGGTGATTGTTCATGGACTTCTTCTCATCCATGTCCTTGTCACTCAGCCGGGAGTCCTCGGCACAGGACCAGTCCCGATTGCAGACCTCGATGTATCCACCCTGCGCCAGGTCCCGGCTGTGGGCCTCGATCCGCTCATAGACCTGCCGGGCCCACTCAAGGCCGGCAGGGATTCCCAGGGCGCGGCTGTATTCGCAGAGGGAGTAGATGACAAAGGCCTGGCCGTAGATCTTCTTCTTGTCGTCCAGAGTCTGGCCGCGGGAATCCACCTGCCAGAAGGCCCCGCCGTACAGGCGATCTCTGAATTGGGCCTCCAGGGCGTCATAGGCCCGTTGGGCCCTGTCCTTGAACGCCGGATCAGGCCGATACCTGTACAGTCGGGAGTAGGTCCACAAGAGTCGCGTGTTGAGGATCAGGGCCTTGGGCGCCCGGGGGTCGACCCGTCCATCGTTGGACATCAGGCCGATGAATCCGCCGTGTTCCTGATCGACCACGCGGCCATCGAGCCAGAAGGGGATGAGGTTGGTCTCCAGTTCATGCCGCAGCGCTTCTTCGAATCTGCGCGGGGTCTCATACAACATCCTGATCCACCCTATTCAAAGGCCCTTTCCACCGCCGCGGGGTCCTGGTTCAGCTCATAGAGGCCTCCCTCCACCCTTCTCAGCTTGCCCAGTTCCACGAGCCGATCCCACACCTGGCGTGGAAACTGACTGGGCGGCTGGATGGCCACGATACCAGAGCTTCGGCCGCCGCTAAAGGGACCGCCTCCGAGCGTGGACTCGGCGTCCAGCTTCGTCAGCTTGAGCCGCTTCTTGAAGGCCTTCAGGGCCTGTTTGAGGGACTCTGGCGACAGTACGTCTTCGGGCATGTTATCACTCATCGTTCTGCTCCTGTCAACGGTTGGTGTGCAGCCTGGTGGACTGCTTGCTGGAGGGCCGTCACGACAGCGGAAGACCCTTTGAGGCTGTAGTGGGGCCGTGGATGCTGGGCGTCAAAGACGCACAGCGATTCCTTGTCTTCTACGATGGCTGCCGACTCATCCACACACCCGCAGGGCCTTTGCACGGCCTTGAGGTTCAGGCCCAGGTGACGGCTGAGGAAGCGATAGGCGGCCAGCCGTTTGGAAGGGCCGTAGTCATGGCCTTCATCTGCGAAGTGGGCATTCTCGACCCGGTCGGTCGCGCCATACAGCCGGTATACGTTCCAGAGGTACGGGAACTCGACGCCCGGCGTGTTGCGGGTCCAGTCACTCCCGTCCGAGATGACCAGTTGCGGCCGGGGCGCAGCCATGGCCGCGAGCTCCACGTTGCTCGTGTCGTGGCCCGGGCCTTTGTGGACGGGCAGGCCGCTCTCACAGTTGCACCCGCCGAAGAAATGGGCAGAGACCTGTACGCAGGGCACAGCCACGGCGATTCGGTCATCCAGGGCAGTCAGGAAGAACGTCTGCGTGCCGCCGCCTGACTCGCCCGTGATCGCGGTCCGATGGGGATCGACCCCGTCCAGCGTCAGCAGGAAGTCGAGCACCCGCATGTTGCCCCAGACTTGCAGCGAGAGGACGTTGGGATCGTCGTGTACGATCTGATTGCACTCACCCCATCCCACCATGTCGTACGTGGCCACGACAGCGCCCATGCGGGCCAGGGTGGCAGCCCGCGTCTGGGTATAGGCCAGGAACCTGCCGCCTCGCGCCTTGGGCTCAGCAACACCGGGTGTGTCGTCCCCTGCATGGCCATGCGGGCAGAGCACAGCGGCCAGGGGTGGCCTGACCTCTGCCGGCCTGTAGAGGTTGCCTGTCATGAAGAAGCCCGGCAGGGCCTCGATGGCGAAGTTCTCGACCGTGTAGCCCTGGCGGCGCTGGAGCCCATGGACGATGGGTTTGAGGTCACAGCGGACCGGCAGCGGCGACAGGTGGGCTGCGTCCAGGAAACCTCCACGGATGGCCTTGGCCCTCGCCTCCCACTGGGAACGGGTAGTGAAGGTCTTGGCAAAGCCGGCCAGTTGGGCCCGACCCTGGTCCTCGGTCTGACGAGGCTCCTTGGCCGCGACGGTCCCCTGCAAGGCCAGGATGACCAAGCCCATCGCACAGGCCAGATGCTGGATCTTCTTCATGAACGACCTCCTTCCTGCCCTCTCTTCGGGCAAGTCCGGTCGTGCATTCTACTGACCCGACCCGGGTGACGCGAGTGCCAGATATAGAAATCGCCCAGGGGCACGGCGTGGCCACACGCCGGTGTGCCGCTACCCGCCGTACGAGCAGCAGTAGTCAGTCACTTCCTTGACCTTGAGGCTGAACTTGGCACGGCCGGCCACTTCGAAGACGTCACCCGCCTTGAAGGTCTTCCACTGCTTGCCGTTCGGCAGCAGGACGTCCAGGTTGCCCGCGAGGATCTCCATGACCTCCTTGTCTGCGGTGCCGAACTCGTATTCGCCCGGCAGCATGATGCCGAGGGTCTTCTTGGAGCCGTCTGCAAACAGGACCGTGCGGCTGGTCACCTTGCCGTCAAAGTAGACGTTGGCTTTCTTGACCACGGTTACGTTCTTGAACTCCGTCATGGACAGATCCTTTCTATCAGAGACTATCAGAGAGTCTCTTACTGGATGTCGATCAACTCGATCTCATAGACCAGGACCGTATTGGGCGAGATCGCGAAACGCCTCTCGCCCTTTCGCTCCTTGGCGTAGAAGCCGCTGGTGGCGTAGGCCTGGTCCGGTGGCACAATCAGTGTCCTCTTTTCGCCTTTCTTCATGTGGGTTGTCTCATGCGGTGACTCCAGAGTCAAAGAGCAGTTCGCCGAAGTACTCGGGTCTGTGGAAATCCGGCTGCGGCACGTCAACCCAGGACCAGGTCAGCCAGTGGGGATGCGAGGACAGGTCCGCGCACTTGTAGAAGTTGGCCCTCCAGACGACAGCCGGACCGGGCCTGACGACTGGCGCCACCTTCTCCAGGATGGACAGCGGCAGCCTGTACTCGAGCGTCCAGGTCCTCGGTTCCTGGATTTCCGAGGGTATCCGGCCGGGCATGGAATGGGCTACCTGAATCCTGTCCATGTCCTCGTCCGCGATGCGGATCGTATCCTTGCCCCTGCGGGTTTGATGCTGGAAGAGCAGGGTCCCGCCGCAATGGGCCTCCAGGTTGAAGTAGCCCTGCGAGAGGTCTGTACTGGGCGTGAAGAAGAACTCTACGCAGCTATCCTGACACACGGGCGATTGGTACCCCTGGGCCATGGCCCTGATGTACCGGTCTTCGACCCTGAAGATCACGTAGAGGTGGTCGTCATCGTACGCCACCTTGACCTCGGTGCGAGGAAAATGGATGGGCCGCTCGCCCATGAAATGCGCCAGCGCGGCAGGCTGGACCCGCGGCCAGGGGGGCTTGGCCCAGTCTCCATCCATGACCAGGGGCGATCTGAGGCGCGGCACAGAGTAGCGTCGGGTGGGCGGGGTGTGCATCGCTAGATGTCCAGGTCAAACAGATCACGGGCCAGCCGGAGCGTCTCGCTGCGATGGGCCGGCTCAAGTCCACGGCCAAATGGCCATCTCGTCTGGCGGGCCAGGTCGCCGACCACGCCACAGCAGGCCTGGACCACCCTGCAGAGCTCAGCGACCGACACGTTGCCGAGGTTGTCGTGCTCGCTGTGGTGCTGCCATCGCATCCCGCCATCCATGTTGGGCCTGTAGAGCGTGGCGGCCGGCACGCCGTACACGGAGAACGGGAAGTGATCGGCGAACGGCATGGGCGCGGGCCTGTCCACCGTGTCCAGGCCCCACCGGCTGAAGGCCTTGCCCAGCCAGGCCCCAAAGACTGCGGGGCCGCTCCGGATGAGCCAATGGTGTCCCAACACAGAGGCCACGCTGTCGAGGTTGAGCACCAGGCCGATCGAGCCGAGCCGGCTGCGATGCTGGGTGACGTACCAGGCGGATCCCACGGACAGTTGTTCTTCGGCCCCAAAGGACACAAACCGGATCGTCCGCGCAGGCCGGGTCTCAACCAGCAGACGCGCCAACTCGAGCAGGGCCACCACGCCGGAGGCGTTGTCGTCCGCGCCGACGCTGTGACACTGCGTGTCGTGGTGGGCGCCGACCAGGACCACCGGCAGGTGCGGCTGGCGCCCGGGGATCTCTGCGACTACGTTTTGGGAGAGGGCCTCGCGGAGCACTACGCGAATGCAGACGCTCAGCCGTGTGACGCCCTGCCTGCGAAGCTCCCACACCTGCCTGAAGGGCGCCGCGACAGTAGGCGGCATCCCATACCGCCTGACCCAGGACGGGTACACGCCGTCGTCCTTGACCCATTCGAAGGGCAGGCGGTCGTCTGCGTGGATCACCGCTGCCGGCCTGCACGCCACCAGCCTGCGGTGCAGGTCTGCCCGGTCGGGCATCGGCCCGACCAGCACCACCACCTTGCCCTTTAGAGCGGGCGTGAATAGACGATCGGCCTGCTCAGGCATCTCCACCCAGGCCACCTTGCCCTCGACAGTTCGCCCGGCAGGCGTGGAGGGTGATCCTGCCAGAACCCTGGCCTGTAGATCCCGCGATGGACGCATCCCCTTGACCCCGACATGGGCTGTCGACGAGCGCACCGAGGTGCAGGAAAAGGGCTCGACATGGACGTTCTGCAGTCCATATCGCCGCAGCCTCCCTTGGAGATGGTCCGCAGCCAACCCTTCCCCCTCGCTGCCGGCGCGACGTTCACCGATCCGTTCACAAAGCGCTCGCCAGTGATCCTGCATCCGCCTCACCGACGGTGACGATGACTCACGCTGTCGCACGAATCCAACTCCCCTGCGAGTCTTCCTGAAACCGCTTCATCCTGAGCCGCCGTCCTCCACATCGATCGAGGATTCCGTCCTCGCCCAGCCAAAGAGCAGAGAGGATTCACTGTTTGTCGAGCGCGCGGACCTCGCCCATATGCTGAATGACGATGGGGTAGCCATCCACAGTCGAAGGGATCTGCCGCTTCACCTGGTCGGGGTTCGATGCCGTGAAGACCAGGATGCACGGGCTGCCCTTGTACTGCCCGACAGCCGTGCCGACCACGCCGGGAATCGCCATCCACTCCTCGGTATGCTCTTGCTGAACCTGCTGGATTGTCTTGTCCGCCATGGGTCGTGACAGCTCGGAGTCCATGCGATCGCTTCTGCAGCCGAAGCCATTCACTGCGAGCAGGGCTACAACGGCAGCGAAGGCAGCCCACCCGCATCTCGGAACAAGCCGACTCTCCACCTTGCGTCTTTCCTCTTGCTCGTCGCAGGATGCGTTACCCGCTCCGCGACCGCGGACCCAGTGGGCATAGCCTGTTCTACTGACTATCGACAGTCACGCCAAAGCGACTGAGCACCAAACCAATGGGGTTCGCTATGGTGTAGGAACTGCTGCCTGCAAACAGCAGGCCAACAGGATCATTCCCGGCATCATCCGTCACAATCAGCGACCCGGAATCGCCGCCCGCGCTGAAGCTTCCAGGGGTGATAATGATCTGGTTGATGAACCTTGCCGTGCCGGAGTCATAGGTGACGTTGACAGTCGCACTGACGGCGTAGACTTGACCGTAGGTCAGACCCGTCGTGCGGCCGTGCTTCTTGACCGCCAGGCCAAGTGTGGCCGGCATCACGTCTGAACTGGGTTTCCCATAGCTGCTCGTGCTGTTGCCGAGAGTCTCCAGTGAACAGCGGGCGATGGCTGCGTCGATGGTGTTGCTGGCGGTGCGGGAGAAGACGATAGACTGGAAATCTGCCAGAGTGCCGATCGCATCTCGTGGATTCAGGCCGCCGTCATAGGGACCCGGCTGCAAGACGTTGTCACCCAGGGAGGCCCGGTTCTCATTCGCGTATACGTGGTTGTTGCTGAGGGCATAGACCAATCCACCTTTGGTGACCCGGCAGCCGATCGTGCCGGCCGTGATACTCGGATGTCCTGTTGAGACACCGATGGGAGCGGGTCGGGGATAGGGCGAAGGTTCCACTGTGCCGGGTGATGTCTTGGCCGACGCTTGATTGGAGTAGCCCGATTCATTCCCAGATGTGTCGACTGCCGTCACGACGTAATAGTAGGTCGTATCGGCTGCGAGGCCGGTACTGGAATACTGGATTGCCTTGATATTGGAGGCTATCCGGGTGTATGGGCCGCCGGAGCTGGTAGAGCGGTACACCCTGTAATACGACAGGTCTTTGTCCGTGTTGGCTGCCCAGTCCAAGTTGACCTGGCTGCTGCTGACCGCCGTTGCATTCAGCCCGGTCGGTCTTACCGGCGGTGTACGGTCCTTGCTGGGCGATGAAGGCCTTGCCAGTGCATACACCTTCCCGGTCACGATCGCACGGACGCGGACACCCTCCAGCTCATCGGGAACGCCGGCGACGTCTGGGTCTTCCAGCAACACCAATACGGCCGGAGTATCATCCTCATCCACGCCCACGGCAGTGCCGACCACACCTTCCTGCGCCATCAGTCTCCCTGTGTGGCGTGCCTGAACCTGTCGGACGCGGTCAAAGGCTCGATCGCTCTGCCCCTGGGCCCACAGGGGGTTGCCGAAGAACAGAATGCCTGCAAAGGCCACGACAGCCAATACCGCCTGAAAGAAAACGCGCCTTGACATGGTTAGCCCCTTTCAAATACTCGACGAAACGGAAACTACCCTTGGCCCCCTAGTAAACCCACAATACCATGTTAACGCCAGAGTGGCTACAAGTCAAGTCCTCTGCAACTCAGGATGAGGTCCCAATGATCCCGAAGCACACGGGCTAGAGCACAGTCAGGACGACCTTCTGGAGATCGCTGTCCCTGGATGAGGAACCGACCATGATCTCGAATTCGCCGGGCTCCACGACGTACTTCATGTGGATGTCGTAGAACGACAGGGACTCGGGTGTGATCTCCAGGGTGACCGTGCGGGTCTCGCCCGGGTCCAGGGTGATCCTCTGGAATCCCTTGAGCTCCTTGACCGGCCGGGTCACGGAGCTGACCTTGTCGCGGATGTACATCTGGACGACCTCGTCCCCCCTGCGGCTGCCTGTGTTCGTGACGTCCACGCTGACGGAGGTCGGGTCGGTCGGCCGTATCCTCTTCTTGGCGAGGCGGGGCTGGCCGAACGCGAAGCTCGTGTAGCTCAGGCCGTAGCCAAAGGCATACAGGGGCGAGGCGTCATCAAACAGGTATCCGCGGCGGGCCGAGGGTTTGTGGTTGTAGAACGCAGGCAGGTGACCCGCGGACCGGGGGATGGTGATGGGCAGCTTGCCACCCGGGCAGAACTGGCCGAACAGGACGTCAGCCACGGCCTGGCCCGTCTCCTGGCCCAGGTACCAGCACTCGAAGATCACAGGGACCTTCTCGGCCAGCGTCCGGATGGACAGCGGCCGGCCGTTGAACAGCAGTGCGATGACGGGCTTGCCCGTGGCCACGATCGCCCGGACCAGCTCGTCCTGGCGTCCCACCAGGTCGAGGCTCGTGCAGTCCCCCAGGTGGACCCTGGACCAGGCCTCCCTGGAGGTCTGCTCGTTGCCGCCGATGGCGAGTACTACTACATCGGCCCGTTGAGCAGTGGCAACGGCCTCCTCTATCTGCCTTCGATCCTCCGCAGGATCGCTGGGTGTCACGGAGTCCTGGTTCCAGGATCCGCCGATGGTGATCTTGCAGCCTTCGCTGTAGAGGACCCGGGCGCGGTTGCCGACCTTGGCCTTGATGCCTTCCAGCACGGAGGTGCAGTGCTTGGGCACGCCACTGTAGCCGCCCAGCAGGCTGCGGTCCGCGTTGGGGCCGATCACCGCGAGGGTCTTGATCTTGCCGATATCCAGGGGCGCAAGGGCACCGTCGTTCTTGAGCAAGGTGATCGTCTTGTGGCCTGCCTCCAGGGCCAGGCTGCGGTGCGCAGGGCAGCCCACGACGCGGTCCGCCTCCTCGGGGTCTACGTACGGATCATCGAAGAGCCCCAGCCTGAACTTGGCGTGCAGCATGGGGGCGACGAGCTCGTCCAGTTGGGATTCCTTGAGCACGCCCTTGCGGACCAGCTCGATCAGGTGGAGATAGCACTCCGGCTCCGGCAGCTCGATGTTCACGCCGGCATTGACGGCCAGGGCACACGCCTCCCTCTTGTCCTTGGCCACGTAGTGGCCGTGGGTGTCGAATTTTTCGTTCAACTCCCAGATCGCGTAGTAATCCGCGACCACAAAGCCCTTGAAGCCCCACTCCTTGCGGAGGACGTCCCGCAGCAGCCAACGGTTGGCGTGGGAGGGGACTCCATCGATCTCGTTGTAGGAGGCCATTACGCTGAGGGCGCCGCCTTTGTGGATCGCCTCCTTGAAGGTGTATAGGAAGACCTCTCGCAGCACCCGTATCGGGACGTCCACAGGCCCGCAGTTCATCCCCGCCTCAGGCTGGCCGTGGGCTGCAAAGTGCTTGAGCGTGGCAATGACGTGGCGTTTGTCCTTGAACGAGGCATTGCCCTGGAATCCCTGCACAGCCGCGATTCCCAGCCGCGACACCAGATAGGGATCCTCGCCATAGGTCTCCTCGACCCTGCCCCAGCGGGGCTCTCTCGCCACGTCCACGACCGGGGTCAGGGCCTGATGCGTCCCCCGGACCCTGGCCTCATAGGCCGTCATGGCGAACAGCCTGCGGACCAGGTCTGGATCGAAGGTGGCGCCCAGCCCGATGGGTTGAGAGAAGCTCGTCCCTCCCGGCGCAGCGTGGCCGTGCAGGCACTCCTCATGGAAGATCACGGGGATGCCCAGCCGGCTGTTCTCGATGAAGAACTTCTGGATGGCGTTAGTCAGCTCCGCCATGGCCTTCGCGTCCTTGCCGCCGCCTGCGTCGCTGGGCCTTCCGACCTGGCCCAGGCCATGGCCTTTCTTGAAGCTCGCCTTGGCCTTCTGGGGGTCGAAGTGGCCTGCAGCGTCGACCAACATCTCGGCCTTTTTCTGCCATACACACATCATCTGCGCGGCCTTCTCCGCCAGGGTCATCCTGGACAGCAGGTCTTTGACCCGTTTCTCGATGGCGAGGGCCGGATCTTTGTACAGGGGGGCCGTGTCCTTCCTGGTGGGGGCCGACTTCTTGCGGCGGGACGGCGGATTCGGCCTGGACGAGCGTGCCATTTCTATCTCCAAAAAAGCGGATCGGGTTGTCACCACTAACGGTGGTCAGAACCTACACCCGAACCCGCCCCTTTGTCAATCGGGTACATGGCGGACGCGACACAGCTTGCCTTCACGATAGGCGAGGTACTCCAACTCGCCGGAGTCGCTGAAGCTGGGACCATTCTTGACGATGTGGTCGTAGTGTGGGCCTTCCTGGCCGTCCAACACGACGAATTCATCCGCCTCCTGCTTCACCTTGTAGGCTACATGGCGACTGTCGCGACTGAACAGGGGCCGACCGGCCTGACGCCAAATGCTGCCGTCGCGTTCGGGGCCCTGCGAGCCGTCGATCACCGCGGCCCATTTCCCGTCCTTCCAGACGAGGTACGCCAGGCGTCTGGCGTCAGGGCTGAAGACCATCGTCGGCACAGGCACTCCGTCATACTCTGGGCTCTCACGACCATCAACGACCGCCACCTGAGCACTTCCTTTGGTGGCCACGTAGACTACGCGTCCGCTGTCCGAGCTGAACTGTGGTACCTCACTGATATAGTCATAGGCTGGCCCCTCCTGGTCGTCTATGACAGCTACGTGCCTGTCCCCCTTCTTGGCCACATAGGCAATGCGTTTGCCATCAGGGCTCAACGCAGCCAGCCCGCCCGTTATGCCATCATACTCCCGTCCCTCCCGCCGGCCATCCACGACCATCCATCGATCCGCCCTCCGTGCCGCGTAGACCAATCGAGTGCCGTCACTGCTGAATGCGGGCAGACACACGTCATCGTAGGATGCCCCTTCCAGGCCGTCGGTCACGGCGAGCCACCTGCCTGCCTTCTGTGCCACATACGCCACTCTCCTGCAGTCGGGGCTGAATACGACTGCGCCTTCCAGGACATGATCGTAGAGCGGCCCTTGTTCACCGTCGATCCAGACGCATTGACCGCCAGGCAGGCCGGCAATGTAGGCCGCCCGCCTGCCATCGCCGCTGAACAGCAGCGTGGTGCCAATGGAGTCAAAGGGAGGCCCTTCCTTGCCATCGATCACCACCAGTCGTTTGCCACCTCTGTCCGCGACATAGGCCAGGCGTGTGCCAGCGGGACTGAAGAGCAACCTGTTGACGGAGTCAAAGGGCTGTCCCTCCTTGCCATTTGTCACGACAACTTGGCCCTTGTCCGTCCGCGCGATGTGGGCGAACTGACTACCGTCGGGACTGAACTCGCAGCTCTCGATTTGGTCATACAGCGCGCTTGCCTGGCTGCCCACGACCACCTGCCACCGATTGCCACGCTGCGCCACATATGCGACACGTTTGCCGTCTGGACTGAAGAATGGCCTGCGTACTTGATCGTACCCAGGGCCCTCGCCTTCATCCACCACGACCAATCTGCTTTTGCCTCTTCCTGCCACGTAGGCCGTATGAAAGCCGTCCCTCGTCAACGCGAGACCGCCCACGTAGTCATAGGCCTTTCCTTCGTGGCCGTTGAAGACCACGTGCCAGTATTGCCCCTTCGGCACCTTGTACACCACCCCTTTGCCGTTGGGACTCATCATTAGGGTGAATCCGTTCGTCAGGTCGTACGCAGGCCCTTCTTGGCCATCGACCACAACGCTAAGGACGCCGGAAGGTCGTGTCCCATCCCTTCCACCCTCTCGGCGGGAGGTGCGGCTGTAGGCCTCGTGGCAGCCGTCCTCGGAGGCGGCAAGACACCAACCGACCAGTTTCTTGTCCAGTGTGCCCAACTGCTCCACGACGACTCGATAGGTACCAGGCCGTACGGGATCACCTTCCATCTCTTCAGCATGGAGGTGAACCTGCAGAGAGAGCAGCCACCAGCCAATCAGTCCGGCGGCAGAGCCGGAAAACACCGTCTGTTTCGCTCTTCCCATATGTGTATCTATCCTGAAGCAGTATCCTCTTAGGCCTCGCACCAGCGGTGCCGGACCTGTTACCGCGAGGGACCCCTTCGTCGGCGCTGCCCCACGCTCCCTCGGTTCGCGGATCCGGGAGACGATGGTGGCCGGCTCGAATCCTGTCCGACCCGTGGGCTCACGGCCGCTGAGTCCATCGCGGGGTCCTGCTCCCTGACGGCCTGGTTCAGGTAGACCCAGGCCTCTTGAACGGGCGAAGGATCGGGCAGACCCCGTCGCCTCCGAAGGAGCGGATTGTCATAGGAAGGCTGCTGCGCCTGTTGCTGCGTTACGACATTGAGTTCTCGGAAGGAACGCTGGGCTTCGCCTATCGCAGATGAAAGCAATGTCCGCAGCGAGGCCTTTGTGGTGAGTGAGAGTGCCCACTGGGCCTGAGGCTGTTCCTCAGCATCGGGACCATCGATGAGCTTGATCAGGTGGTGAAGGGCCCCACACCGCAGCGCCTGGGCCCGGAAACGAGTCTCTGCTGCCAGACCGCCCTTCTTGAGCAGACCATCGATCAGGGCCGCAGTGCTCGACAGTCGTTGTTTCTTCAGTCCATAGACCGCGTAGCTTAGCACCGCCTCGTCTCCACCGATAGCTGTAGACGTCTGCACCCAGTGCTTCAGGAGGCGCGAAGCCATTGCATAGCGGCATCGGAGCATCAGCCGTTCAATGGGCTCAGCCCCGCCCTCCAGGACCATGGAGGACAGTCCACTGTCGGTCAGAGTGGCAAGGTACCGCCGGTAGTATTGCGCCACGGCCTCATCATCTCCGATTAGCAGGTTCAATCGGATAAGGCCGCTCAGCCACTTGAGCATCTCGCCCGATGAGACGCCAGATGTGGATGCCCCTTTGCCAAAGTAGGCCAGCAAATGGCGGACAAGATCGACGTCCTCTGGCCTGACCCGAACCCGGTCGTCCTCAAAATACCGCGAGCAAAGATCCAGGTACTGACGGTATTGCGGTGCGAGGCCTGCAAACTGCCTGGCTGTACGCCAGACCTTCTCTGCGTCCAGATCGACGAGTCTGAAGTCCATCAGTCTGGCAGACCTGAGGACCTGGCCACTGCGGCCGTTCTGTACCTTTACCAGATGTGGCAGGCAGACGGTTCTGCCTGCCAGGGGCGTGGGGCGGTATTCCACGGTACAGACCCGGCCGCCTTTGTGATGAATCACTTCAGTGCGTTGGACCTGGTACTGTGCGCCGCCGTTGTTCAAGGTCACTGTCATACCTTTGCCGGGCAGGCCGACGGCTATAGGTTGTTCTGGTAAAAGGGCCGTCAGTCTGCGGAGTTCCACTGAACTGCCGGTCCTGTCATATTCATACTGGATCGTCGCCAGACTGCGCCTCTGATCGCCGTAGAGTTCGACAGACTTCAGGTGCTGGCCATCGGCTTGGGCTCTCAGGCCAGCGAGTTCCCTCTTCGTGCTGACGCCCAAGGTGGAAACAGGCACGTCTATCGCAGTTTCTGCGCCTCGATTGACGCCTTCCACGGCCTTGAGGTCAGGGGCGTACACCCGCCTGGCCTGGGCTTCATGATCGGCAAAGCGGATCTCGGCACTTTCGTAGGCCCCGAATGCATAGCGGAACGGACCTCGGTCCACAACGGGCTTTGCCCGCTGGTTGATATCGGGATAGAGGTCATCGGCCAAGCGGAAACCGTCCTTGTCGCTCATGGCAACGAAGGTCCTGAAGTCCCAGTATCCATGGCCATGCGGTTCCAACCATGTCGCTGCAACACAATAGAAGTCTGACGAGACCCAGTACCTGGCGAAGGCCATTTCGCTTGGAGAGGACGCGGGATCATGCAACTGGATCCGCTCGAGGACTACATCAAACTGGACCACGCCGACGTTCCTTCCGGTGGGACCCAGCTTACCGCAGAGGACGCCCGACCCAAGCAGCAAAGCAAAGGGCGACATGGCAAGCCATGCTGCCCAGGGCCTTTCCAACGGCTGGCGGGCCAAGGCGCTACGCATACATCTACTCCGTGGGATAGGTGAGGATCACGTCATCAGACAGCGCGTCCTGGACCAGAAGAGCTGGGGTTAGGAGGAAATCCACGGCCTCTTTCGCCTCCAGAGAAGGATCGAAGCCGCTCGCAGAGAGCTGACCTGCGATCAGTGAGGCCACTGCTCTTCCCTCTGTCCTGGGTGCGGCGTTCAGCGGCTCCCGCTCGAGACCGGCACCGCCAAAGACGCGGGACAGGAGGATCAGGGCTGCAGCGACTGGAAGGCATAGAACCATCTTCCGGGCCATTTTAATCCTCATAGAAGAGCTCCCAAAAACTGGCCTACCGGCCTCTCAGCACCCCACTCGGCGGCTCTCGCCCAGTGGCCTCATCATCAGTAGACTACCACTTCACTCTGGCCGGAACATGAATATTCCCCCTGAGCATGGACATCGCCCTGTCCCCAGGAAGGAGTTACCGTCACGGAGCCGGACGCGGCGGCGTCACCCTCGATCACCGCGTCCACGTCAAGAGTGGTGGCAGTGCCCGTATTGCCCGATCCGCTCATCGAGGCCGAGAACGTGATGTCGATCAAGTAGGTACCGACGCCCGTGCGGTGCTTATGGTTTGTGCTTCTCGCAGCACCCGCTCATACAGCCTCTGGGTCTCCTCCACCAGGGTGGTGTGGCTGAGGTGTTGCTCTGCCCAGGCCCTGGCGCTGCGGCCGACCCTGGCCCTCAGATCCGTGTCCTCGATGATCTTCACCAGCAGGTCAGCCACTGCACCCACGTCCCTCTCAGGGACGAGGAAGCCGGTTTCCTGGTGCCGGATGTGATAGGATTCCTGGGCGGTCCTGGACCACGCGCAGACCACCGGGACTCCGCACATCATGGCCTCGTATCGGACCGATCCTCCGGACAGGCTGACCAACACGTCCAGCCCTGCGAGCACCTCGGGCATGTCCTCCCGCCGGCCAGTGAAGTGGACGTGGCCGGTCAGGCCGTGGGTTTCGATGAAGCGGCCGAGCTCCTCGTGGTAGGACCGGTCCTTGATGTCGCCGATGATGAGAAATACCGCGTTTCGGGTCCGGCCCAGCACCTCGCGAGCGATGTGGACGAACCCCATCTGTTCTTTGGGTGGCTCAACCCGGCCCACAAGACCGATCACCACCTTTCCGGCCGTATCATAGGGTCTGTGCCAGACAGACAGGTCGCAGCGTGCGTCCCTGGGCACGAACACGTCCTTGTCCACTGCGTCGTGGATCAGGACGACCTTGTCCTTGATCTCCGGTGCGGTCTCCAGCAACCGCAGTTGGACCCGAAGGGAGATCGGGACCAGGACAGTGGCCTGGTCGCAGTGGTACTTCTGGAGTTTCCTGGCATCGATGGGCGCCCGGATGTGCAGCACGCAGGGTATGGTCGCATGACGGGCGGCCCTCAGGCCGTAGGGAGTCATCCAGAAGTCCGAACAATGGATCAATGAGATGCCTTCGTCCTGTGCCAGGCAGGACACGTAGTGTGCGTCCCGGTAACGGGAGAACAGGCCGCCGAGGCTTCTCCAGGCTGCCAACGGGCGGATCTGGAAGGCAATACCGGAGTCCTCCAGTTCCTCGGCAAACCGGCCCGGCCGGGCGCACAGGACCACGGGCGCGTAGCGATCTCTATCGAGACCTTTAAGAAGGTAGAGCAGTTGCCTCTGTTCGCCCGCAATAGGCCCGCCCCGCGTGAGATAGAGAACCTTGTGACGTTGTCCTGGCATTCCTGTTCTGCCATCCCCGATAGTGACACCCATATGCCAGATTTTACACGATCGGGCATCCGAGCGGAAGGGTTTCTCTGCGGCGGGTTTGCTGCCTTATCCTTTTCATTTGACCGCACGTGCACGCGGGATAGCATATGCGGAAGACACACGGGTACCCGATCGTAAACCAGGAGACCGTTCATGCACCTGACGACGCTGGATTGGGGTATTGTCCTTGCCTCGCTTCTGGTCTGTTTTATCCCGGGGCTGCTGTTCGGCCGAAGATCGGGCAAGGACACGGCCGCCTACTTTGCCTCCAGCCGGTCTGTGCCCTGGTGGCTGGCGGGTCTCTCCATGGTGGCCACCACGTTCAGCAGCGACACACCCAACCTCGTCACGGACATCGTCCGCCGCCAGGGCGTGGCAGGCAACTGGTGTTGGTGGGCCTTCGTCCTGACCGGCGTGGCCACGGTGTTCTTCTTTGCCCGCATGTGGCGGAGGTCCGGCGTGATGACGGACCTGGAGTTCTACGAGCTCCGCTATTCAGGCAAGGCCGCGACTGTGGTCCGCGGCTTCCGTGCCCTGTACCTGGGCCTGTTCTTCAACTGCATCATCATGGCCACCGTGAACATGGCGGCCGTGAAGATCGCCAACGTCCTCTTCGGGCTCAAGGACTGGCAGACCCTGATCTTCGTGGGCCTGCTGAACGTGATCTTCGCTGCGCACTCGGGGCTGTGGGGTGTGCTGGTCATCGACATGATCCAGTTCTTCATCAAGATGTCCGCGGTGATCGCAGCCGCCTACTTTGCAGTGAAGTACGTCGGCGGGCTCCACGTCGCGATGGCCAAAGTCAGCGCCCTGCAGGGGCCGGTGGACAAGTCCATCGAGGGTTTCAATTACCTCCACCTACTTCCTTCGTTCAACTTCGCAGACGCGGGCCTCAAGGATCTGGCTGTGGCCGTGTTCATCATGCCCATCGCCGTGCAGTGGTGGGCCGTGTGGTACCCGGGCGCAGAGCCTGGCGGCGGCAGCTACATCGCCCAGCGGATGCTGGCATCCAGGAGCGAGCGGGACTCCCTCGGCGGCGTGCTGTTTTTCAACGTGGCCCACTACGTGCTGCGGCCATGGCCCTGGATCCTCGTGGGTCTGTGCTCGCTGATCGTGTTTCCCACGCTCAATGACATCAAGGCCGCCTTTCCCAACCTGGACCCGAAGTGGCTGGGTCATGACATCGCCTACCCGGCGATGATCTGCAAGGTCTTGCCCGTGGGCTGGATGGGCCTGATGGTCGGGGGCCTGATCGCAGCCAATTCCTCGACGATTCTGACCCACCTCAATTGGGGCGCCTCTTACCTGGTGCACGACTTCTACAAGCGGTTCCTGCGGCCGGGCCAGACCGAGCACCACTACGTGTGGGCAGGCAGGCTTGCGACCGTCGGGTTGTTCCTGGGCGCTGCAGGCATGATGTACCTGATGACCTCTGCCAAGGACAGCTTCGACCTGATCCTTCAGGTGGGCGCGGGGACCGGGCTGCTCTACATCCTGCGATGGTTCTGGTGGCGGATCACAGCCTGGTGCGAGGTGGTGGCGATGGTCAGCTCGTTTGCCATCTCGGCTGCGTTTCTCGTGATGGCCAAGTTCTATGATGTGCAGTTCTCATCACACCTCAAGCTGATCTATACCGTGTTGTTCACCACCCTCTGTTGGGTCATCACCGCCTTCGTGGGCCCCCAGACGGACCACCAGAAGCTCCTGGCGTTCTATAAGAAGGTCAGGCCGTTTGGCCCGGGTTGGAGGACGTTCCGGCAGGGCGAGAAGCTCTCTGCTGCAGAGGAGACCGGTGAGAGCCTCCCTCTGGCCTTGCTGGGCTGGTTCTGCGGGTGTGCGACCATCTGGTCAGCCCTGTTTACCATCGGAAACCTCCTGTATGGCCGGATCGCCTACACGCTTGTGTGCGGCGCAGTGTTTGTCGTGGCCGGAGGTGTGCTGATCCAGGTGGTCAGGCGTCTCTGGCGGGACGCAAGAAATCAGGGGTAGTGCTCCAGACCGGCTGGATGAGAACGGGTTCGCGTGGAGACGGCTGGCTCATGTCAACGGTTCCGTACCTTCTGCCAAAACCTTCAGATAGCGGTCATAGCTGAACACGCGGTTTCGCTTCTGGCCGGTCAACTCCCTCACCATCCCCTTGTTGGCCAGCTCGTTCATTACCTTGGACACCGTACTGGCCGCCATTCCAGTGGCTAGCCCGCATTTCTCACCATTACTATTGAAAAAAGCTCCACTTTCTGCTATAAGTCTTTTGGCTTGAAAGAATTAGCAGCAGAAGGAAGGAGCTTTCTGATGACTACAGAGTGTACCAGCCAGCCGATCGTCCTGCAAGCAGGGAATGACCGAACTCTGGTGGGCCGCTTCAACGGGGGAACGATCTGCTCGGATGGCGGGGCCATCCTGCTCAGACAGGTTGAGCAGGCCACAGGCATCATTCGGCAGTTCGCGGCCTGCTTCACCGACCATCGTAACCCCGACCTGATCGATCACACCCTCTACGAGCTAATTGCCCAAAGGGTCTACGCCTTGGCCCTGGGATACGAGGACCTCAACGACCACGATGTGCTGCGTCAGGACCTGTTGCTGGCAGCCTTGGTGGGCAAGAAGGACCCTCACACGGAACCTCTGGCAGGCAAGAGCACCTTGAACCGACTGGAGCTGACGCCAGTCGGGGCTGACCACAACAGTCGCTACAAGAAGATCGTAGTGCATCGCCAGGATGTGGATCGGTTCTTCGTCGATGCCTTCATTCAGTCATACGATCGTCCCCCTGAGTGCATCGTCCTGGATCTCGATGCCACGGACGATCCGGTACATGGAGACCAACTGGGCAAGTTCTTCCACGGCTACTATGGCCACTACTGCTATCTACCGTTGTACATCTTCTGCGGTGATCACTTGTTGTGCGCCCGGCTACGGCCAGCGGATATCGACGGGGCCGCCGGGTCGGTCAAGGAGTTGGATCAGATCGTCACCCAGATCCGCCAGGCCTGGCCGCAGGTCCAGATCATCGTCCGGGGTGACTCGGGCTTCTGCCGGGAAGGAATCATGGCCTGGTGTGAGGGCCACCAGGTGGACTACGTGCTGGGTCTGGCCAAAAACGCACGGCTGATCCGAGAGCTTGGAGCGGAACTGGCCGAGGCCCGTGACTTAGCCAGGGTCACCGGTCAAGCAGCCCGGGTATACAAGGACTTCCAGTATCAGACCCTGGACAGTTGGAGCCACCCCCGTAGAGTCGTGGGCAAGGCGGAGGTCCTACCCCAAGGGGACAATCCTCGGTTCGTGGTGACGTCTCTTTCATCCGAGCAGAGGCAGGCCCAACCTCTATATGAAGATCTCTACTGTGGCCGTGGAGAGATGGAGAACCGCATCAAAGAGCAGCAGTTGTATCTGTTTGCGGATCGGACCAGTTGTGCGACGATGCGGGCGAACCAGACGCGGCTTTGGTTCTCATCGGTGGCGTATATGCTGATGGAGGCGTTACGTCGGCTGGGACTGAAGGGCACAGACATGGCCCAAGCGACGTGCCAGACGATCCGGTTGAAGTTGTTGAAGATTGGGGCCCAGATCCAGGTGACAGTCCGCAAGGTGTGGGTACTGTTGTCCCAGAGTTATCCGTATCAGGCCTTGTTCCGGGCGATCCACGAGAATCTTACCAGGAGCCAGAGATATCAACCGCTGCGTTGCTGAAAGGCAGGTGTTGTGTGAGGGGCATATGTCGATCGAGAAACCCGACGGAGCACGGGAAGGTTGGAGGTCTGCTCGGATGGGCCCCAACGGCAGGGTGTAGCGGGTCGAACCGCTGATCCAGCATCCGTTAGAGGGGCCCAGCAGTGCCCCAAAGGGTCACCGACTCACCGATGACGGCTGACAAGCCGCCTTCACGGCGAGCCCGGCGTCCAGCAACGGCCCCACGCCGCAGGGCTGTGAGAAATGCGGGCTAGACCCACCGCAGCAGGAGACACAACCGGCTTCTGAGCCAGGACATCCAGCACACGCAAGGCGGAGCCCGCCAGACGGCCTATGGAGTTCAGCTTCTCCCGGTCTTCGCGAATCAGCGTGGAGAGCCGGTTGGCCGTCACCACGGCCTGTTGTGCCGTACTCCGCACGGCCTCAACAAAGAAGGCCAGCCAGGCCTCCCAGTCACCCTCCGTTCGTACCCGCTGCAGGAGATTGTAGTAATCGTCACGGTGTTGTTTGAAGTAAAGGCTCAGATAGAGCATGGGCTCATGCAGAACCCCCTCATGGCACATCAGGAGCGTGATCAACAGGCGGCCCAGACGCCCGTTTCCATCCAGGAAGGGGTGCATAGTCTCGAATTGAACATGCGTCAGTGCGGCCTTGAGCAAGGCTGGCATACGCTCGGGCTGATCGTTCAAGGATCTTTCCAAGGCGTCCATGCACACATGGACCTGATCCGGTGGCGGAGGCACAAAGCGGGCATTGCCAGGACGCGTACCACCGAGCCAGTTCTGCGAACGGCGGAATTCACCTGGGGTCTTGTCCGCTCCACGCCCCTTTGAGAGCAACTTTCCGTGGACCTCACAGAGCAGGCGGTTGCACAGGGGGAAGCCTCCCTTGAGCCGCTCAAGACCATGCTCCATCGCCCCCACATAGTTGGAGACCTCCTGGACGTCCCCCATGGGAACGCCCGGTGCGCCCTCCATCTCAAACAGGAGCAGGTCAGAGAGCGATGACTGGGTGCCTTCGATCTGAGAAGAAAGCACGGCCTCCTTGCGGACGTACATGTAGAGAAACAGGTGCGTGTCCGGCAGGATGGCGGTGATCCCATCCAAACGGCCCAGTTCCAAGAGGGCTTGGTCCATGGCATTTCGCAGATCAGACCCAATCTCCAGCGGAGGCATTGGAGGCAAGTCCTTTGGCAAGAAGGCCTTGACGCTCTCTCCTACTGTCGAGATTGTCACATAGTCCCCTGTCGTGTTCCGCTTCATGAATTGCTATTTCACTTTTCGAATTAGCGAGAGTCTTTATTTTGAGTTAATACGTTATCGCAAAATAGTGTTCTGGCTTCAATCATATCTCCCGTCCAGCCGGTGCACCCGCATCACCTCATTACCGCGTGGGTCTATGACCTTGATCGCGATCCGTTTGTGCTCGCCCTGAGTATTCAGACCGTTTCCATGGACAGGAGGCATTATAAGTGCTGGACCTATGGAAAACCAGAGAATGGACGAACTGATCTTGGTGTCCTGCTTGGCTCCAACCACGGCGTCGTCCGGCAGCTACGCCAGACAAGAGACTCCACCCGAGGAGTAGCTACATGGCTTTTTCCAGCACCTCGGCCAGTTTGTCGGTAGTCAGTGCGATGGGATTGTCCCGGGTGCTGCTGGAGGCCTTGGCTGTTGCAGCATCCTTCTGATTGGACTACCATCGCGGCCATGGCGAGCCCATTCTACACTCCGGGTCGAGAGCGGGCCAACAAGGTGCACGATCTATTTGGCGTCGTGGCCAATCGCTATGACCTGATCAACGACCTCCAGAGTCTGGGCCTGCACCGCAGGTGGAAGGATCGCGTGGTTGAGATGGCCCGCGTCCAGGCTGGCGACTGCGCCCTCGATGTGTGCTGTGGCACGGGTGACATCGCCTTCAGGCTGGCCTGCGCGGGCGCCCGGACCACCGGACTGGACTTCAGTGAGCCCATGCTGGCCCTGGCTGAGGCCAGGAAGGCCAGGATGCCGGATTGTCACAATCCCCAATTCGTCAGGGCCGATGCACTTCGCATGCCCTTTGGCGACAGCTCCTTTGACGTGGTGACTGCAGGCTATGGGCTGCGGAACCTCACCTCCATGCGCGCAGGCCTGCTGGAGATGGTCCGCGTGGCCAGACCCGGCGCGAGGCTTGTGGTGCTGGACTTCGGCATACCCGCCAATTCCATCTGGCGGGCAATGACCACGGCCTACCTCCGCACAGGGGTGCCCTTGCTCGGCCTGGTCCTCTGTGGCAGTGCCTCTGCCTATTCCTACATCTACGACTCCTTGAGAGACTATCCTGCACAGCAGGGCCTGTGCCATGCCATGGCTGCCCTGGGGTTGCACGGCATACAGACCGTCAATCTGCTCGGGGGTGCAATGAGCATCACGGTCGCCGTCAAGATAGGCAATCCCTGACGTGGTGGCATGCGCAGGAATGCTAATGCTGCCTATTAGGACAATGAATGCCTGCCGCTGCGCAGATTTGATAGTATCGACCGTGACTAGACAGAACATCAACTCCAGGGGCTGGCCGCCACTAGCCTGCTGAGGTATCTATGTCCTGCTGTATCGCGCGTCGCAGTCATGGGGGGCGCCCCATATGAGCACCCATGATCTCAAGATCTCGCTCTTTTACTGCGCCAATAGCTGTGACCCATCCCGGCTGTCCGAGTGTTGCGCAAGAGTGGGAATCCCCGCCGCTCAGATGATCGGCCTTCCGTGCTCAGGCAAGGTGAATCTGCCCTATCTGGTCAAGGCCTTCGAGAAGGGGGCTGACGGCGTACTGATCGTGACCTGCCGGCGGGACGAGTGCAAGAACCTGGAAGGCAATCTGCGGAGCGAAAAGCGGAGTGAGGCAGTGGATTCACTGCTGGGGGAGATCGGTATGGGCCGGGGCCGGGTGGCTACTGCCGCGGCAGGCGACAACCTGGACGAGATATGCACTCAACTGGAGGCCCTCTGCGGCCGGGTCCGGCAGGCCAAATCCTCTGCCCAGGTTCCTGCACAGCCGGGGCCTGAAGGCCTTCGTGCGTCGAAAGCGGCGTCCTGACCAATGTGGAGACGGACTGGATGAAATTCAACAGCAGGCTCGCAAAGAAGATCGCAGGCAAGGAGTTCATCATCACCGCCGAGGTCCTGCCGCCCGTGGGCACAGATCGGGCCAGCGTGGAGAAGGCGGCCCGGGCGCTGGGCGACAAACCGATCGCCGTGAACGTGTCGGACAACCACTTTGGAGTGACCCTCTCGAGCCTGGCGGCCTCCGCCGCGCTGGTGCGATGCGGCATCGAGCCGGTCCTCCAGGTCGTCACGCGGGACAGAAACCGGCTGGCGCTGCAATCGGATCTCCTGGGCGCCGCGTCCTTGGACATCTTGAACGTGCTCTGTCTGTCGGGCACGCACCAGACCCTTGCGGGCGTGCCGGAGTCCGCGAACGTCTACGACATCGACTCGATCCAGCTCATCGCTGCAGTCCGCCGCATGACCGAGGAGGGCCTGCTCCTGAACGGGACGAGACTGGCGGGGGGTTTCGCCCTGCTGGCGGGCGCGGCCGCAAATCCGGATCTGAGGCCGCTGGAATTAAACCTGCTGCGGCTGGGCAAGAAGATCGAGGCGGGCGCCGCCTTCATCCAGACCCAGGCCGTGTTCAACGTAGACTCCTTCAGCCAGTGGCTGGCCGCCGCCCGCGACCAGGGCCTGACCGGCCGTGCCGCGATCCTCGTCGGTGTGCAGCCCCTGACCGGCGTTGACGAGGCGGTCGCCCTTCGCGAACGGTTCACGGATTACTCCATCCCGGACGCGATCCTCGACCGGCTCAGGCGGGCGGGAGATGCCAGCGCTCAGCGAAAAGAGGGTCTGGCGATCTGCAGTGAAATCATCGGCAAGGTCCGCGGCATGAACGGCGTGGCCGGGATACACGTCCTGTCCGGCGGTCACGAGGCGGTGGTTCCCGAATTGCTTTCCGCGGCTGGACTGTAGGAGCACCTATGCCGGAGAAGTATCACATCAAGACTCAGCCTGTCCCGCCGCGTCTGGCGCGCGTCGGGCGGTGTGGCGTGGTCGACTGGCGGGAGGATTGTGCCCGCTGCCACAACTGCGTGAAGAAGGCCTGCGTGTACGACCGGTATCGCAACGAGGCCGAGTACCTCCGCACCCTGGAAGACGTCAATGCCCTGTACTTCGACTGCATGGGCTGTTTCTCCTGCGTGCAGAGCTGCACGAAGAACCTGCTGAGGCTTGCCATCAATCCCACCTACGAGGCCCTGGGCAACAGCACCTGGACGCCGGAGATCATCCGGACCACCTGGCTGCAGGCGGAGACGGCGAAGATCCCCGTCTCGGGCGCGGGATATCCGGGTCCCTTCAGCGGTCCCGGCTTCGACGCCATGTGGACGGACATGTCCGAGATCGTACGTCCCACGCGGGACGGGATCCACGGCCGCGAGTACATCAGCACGGCCGTGGACATCGGCAGGAAGCCCTCTTACCTGAGCTTCAAGGGCGGTGACCTGGCAACCGCGGACCGGCCGCTCGTCTCCATCCCCATGCCGCTGATCCTGGACCTGGCCTCTGACCAGCACACGCTTGCCAAGCTGGAGCCGAGCCTCATCGAGACCGCGGTACGGACGGGCCTGATCGTCCTGATCGACTCCGCCCTCTGGCCCGTCGCAGGCGTCGATCCACAGCGGTGTCTGCCGCACGTGGCCTTCTATCTGCGGCCGGACGGCCCCCAGATTGCGCCCGAGGTCCTGAAGAAGACGCGCCTCGTGGAGGTCCCCGACTCGCCGAACGTTGACGCAGTCCTGACCTCGATCAAGAAGGCGTGCCCGGGGATCGTGACGGCCGTGCGCGTGGAACTGACGGCCGCAGGGCCGCGGCGGGCGATCGAGCTGGCAGGCCACGAGGCCGTGGAGGTCATCCACCTCGTGGCGGACCTCAACGGCAATGAGGTGGGCCTGGAGAAACCCCGTCACATCAAAGACCTGATCCGGCAGGTCCACACCGGCCTGATCGAGGCCGGCAATAGGGATGAGGTCACGGTCATGGCCGGCGGCGGGATCGGGCTTCCGGAGCATATGGCCAAGGCGATCATCTGTGGCGCAGACCTGGTGACCATCAACCTGCCTCTGCTGATCGCGCTGGAGTGCCACCTGTGCAAGACGTGCAAGCCGGGGATGCCCTGTCCGGCCCAGTTGGAGCGGATCGACCCGGCCTATGCCGTCGGCCGGATGACGAACCTGATTGCCGCCTGGCACGATCAGTTGATCGAGGTCATGGGCGCCATGGGGATGCGTGAAGCCCGCCGCCTGCGAGGCGACGTGGGCCGTGCGATGTTCTTCGAACAGCTCGAGGAGGAAACCTTTGGCAAGCTTTTCGGTACGCGAAGAGTCTCTTAAGGCGATCCTGCCCGAGAACACCCTGAAGACCCGGGTGGAGCAAGAGCAGGTGACGCGAGAGGTCCGGCCTGCGCAGAGCCGCTATCGCAACGAGATCGCCAGGACCTTGATCCGGCGGACGGACGCCTGCGTGCGGTGCGGCCTGTGCGTGCAGTTGTGCCCGTACGGCGTGCACGTGGACAAGCCCGGGTACAAGTACTTTGCCCAGCCCAAGCTGGATCGATGCGTGGGCCCCGCTTGTGAGAAGACGGACCACTACTGCGTGGCCCGCTGTCCGCACGGCGCCCTGCAGAAGGTGGAGAATCCCATGGTCAAGGTCATGGGCGACTACCGATGGACCTCGGACATGATCCTGGCCACCTGGAAGATGGCGGAGACCGGCGATCTTCCGCCTGCGGAGTTCGGATTCGAGTACCAGGTCGGCAATTCGGGCGGCGGCTTTGACCGCCTCCGTTTCCGGTTTCCAGAGCGGCCTGGCGTGGAGGTGGACGAGGAGGAGATCGACACCGGGATCGAGCTGAACCGGCGGGGCGACGGCCGGCCGCGGATCCGCATCGACGTCCCCTGGTACGGCGGCGGCATGTCCTTCGGATCGGTCAGCAACGTGACGCAACTGGCCAAGGCCCGGGCCGCAGTGGCCTGGAACACCTTCACCTGCACCGGCGAAGGCGGGTACATGGAGCGGATGCGGCCCTATGACGACCACGTGATCACGCAGGTGGCCACGGGGCTGTTCGGCGTGCGGGAAGAGACGATCCAGCGCGTACCGATCGTGGAGTTCAAGTACGCCCAGGGCGCAAAGCCGGGTCTCGGCGGGCATCTGCTCGGCGACAAGAACACCATCTACGTGGCCCGGATGCGCGAGGCGGTGCTGGGCATCTCGCTGTTCTCTCCCTTCCCGTTCCACAGCGTGTACTCCATCGAGGACCACCGCAAGCACATCGACTGGATCAAGCACATCAATCCCCGGGCCCTGATCTCGACCAAGGTCTCGACGCCCACGGACGTGGACATGGTGGCCGTGGGCAGCTTCGCGGCGGGCACGCACATCGTGCACATCGACGGCGGCTACGGCGGCACGGGCGCTGCACCCGACATTGCCAAGAAGAACATCGCCATGCCCATCGAGTATGCGATCGGCAGGGTGCACCGCTTCCTGGAGGCCGAGGGCGCACGCGACAGAGTGACCCTGATTGCCAGCGGCGGGGTCCGTACCGCGCATGACGTGGCCAAGGCGATCGCCCTGGGCGCGGACGGCGTGGTCATCGGCACTGCAGAGCTGGTGGCCCTGGGGTGCATTCGGTGCACCCGCTGCGAGAGCGGCAGGGGCTGCCCGCGGGGCATTGCCACCACGGACCCTGAGCTCTCTGCCAAGATGGACGTGGCCTGGGGCACCCAGCGGGTCATCAACCTCTACAACGCCTGGCGCAAGGAGCTGGTCGCTCTCCTTCGGCGACTCGGCATGCGGAAGGTCACCGAGCTTCGCGGCCGCACGGACCTGCTGATGCACCTCGACTATACCAACGACGTGAAGGTGAGATCATGAGCCCAGACCTGATCGAGCGACTCTCCCGATCGCGGGCCCGACTGGCCCTGAGCCTGGCCTCCGGCGGCGCGGTCCGCAAGGGCGAGGAAGAGGGCGGATGCGGGGTGGTGGGATTCTGCTGCTCGCAGCCGGTCAGCGGCCGCCACATCTACGAGCCCTCGAAACAGATGCACAACCGGGGTAACGGCAAGGGCGGCGGCATTGCGGCCGTGGGGTTCGTCCCTGAGCAGCTCGGCGTCAGCAGGAAGGTGCTGGACGAGTGCACGATGCTGCACGTGGCCTACCTGGACCCTGCGGTCCAGGGCCAGGTCGAGGCGAAGTTCATCACCCCGCATTTCGACGTGTCGGCCTCCGCGACCCTGGATACGGTGGAGGACTGGCACTCCGTCGAGGGCCTGGAGGTGAAGCCGCCGGACGTGCAGCGATACTTCGTGCGGGTCAAGCCCGGTGTCCTGGACGCCTTCATCAAGGAGAACGGACTGGAGGGTCTGGATCGCCGCGAGGCGGAAGACGAGTTCGTCAATCAGAACGGCTTCAGACTGAATCAGGAGTACTACGCCTCCTTGGGTGATAAGAAGGCCTTTGTCCTGTCCAATGGCCGGGACATCATGATCCTCAAGGTCGTCGGCTATGCGGAGGCCATCGTCAAGTACTACCGCATCGAGGACCTGCGGGCCCACGTGTGGATCGCCCACCAGCGCTACCCCACCAAGGGCCGCGTGTGGCATCCCGGAGGCGCGCATCCCTTTGCCGGCATCGACATGGCCCTGGTGCACAACGGCGACTTCGCCAACTACCACTCGGTCAGCGAGTACCTCAAGCAGCGGGACATCCATCCCCAGTTCCTGACCGACACCGAGGTCTCGGCCCTGCTCTTCGACCTGCTGCACCGGACGTATCATTACCCGCTGGAGTACATCATCGAGGCCCTGGCGCCCACCACGGAGCTGGACTTCGACCGGCTGCCCCCAGCCAAGCAGCGTGTCTACCGGGCAATCCAGGCCACGCACATGCACGGGTCACCGGATGGTCCGTGGTTCTTCATCATTGCCCGGAGTCTTCCAAAACAGAGACAGTTCCAGCTCATGGGCATCACGGACACCGCGATGCTCAGACCCCAGGTCTTCGCCTTCCACGACGGCGAGGTCCAGATCGCGCTGATCGGCTCCGAGAAGCAGGCGATCGACGCGACTCTCCTGAGCCTGTCCCAGGAGGACGGCCGGATCTGCCCTGTGGCGGACCGGTACTGGAACGCCCGGGGCGGCAGCTCCAGCGACGGAGGCGCGTTCCTCTTCAACCTCGTGCCGGGCGCGGACGGCCGGTACCGCATCCACTGCACGGACAAGTTCGGCGCGGAGGTCCCCATGCCCCGGGCGAGCGAGCCCTGCGATTGGACGCAGGGGACGTCCTTGTCCGCAGACACGGAAGAGTCCATGGAGACCGTCATCAATGAGCGGCTCGTGCCCGGCAACAGCCACGCGGTCTTCGAGATGATTCGGGACGAGCTAGCCGAGTGGTCGTTCGACGAATTCAGGCTGGCCTGCCGGATCGTGTCCGAGGCGGCCGTGAAGCCCCGCACCACGGCGGTGGCCATCGAGACGCTCACCCTGCTGAACGACCGCCGGTACTCGACCGGCAGCAAGAAGCGGAGCCATCTCCTCCATCTGCTCCGAGGGGAGCTGGAGCGGCTGTTCCGCGGCTTACCCTTTGTGGGCGCACTCCGAGCAGACCGACAGCGACTACCGCCTGATCGACTTTGCCCGGCGGAGCGCCCTGACCCCGCCTCCGCGGGACTCTGCAGTGCTGGTCATCGACGCAGGGGGATTTGCCCCCGAGGGAGACGATTGCGACGCGTCGCTCCTCTGCAAGGCCTTTCGGATGGGGTGGAGACGCTTCATCACCTTCGGCTGCAGGGGCCAGCGATTCATCGGATGCGGCCTGGGGCCCGACACGGACGACGTGACGATCGACGTGTACGGCAGCTCGGGCGACTACCTGGGCTCTGGGATCGACGGGCTGTCGATCGCGGTCCACGGCAACGCCCAGGACCAGCTTGGCCAGATCATCAAGCGGGGCAAGCTCGTGATCCACGGGGACACGGGCCAGACCTTCATGTACGGCGCCAAAGGCGGGGAGGTCTACGTGCTGGGTAACGCCGCAGGCAGGCCCCTGATCAACTCCGTAGGCAGGCCCAAGGTGGTCATCAACGGCACGTGCCTGGACTTCCTGGCCGAGTCGTTCATGGCCGGTGACCCGCTTACAGGCGGAGGCTTTGTGGTGCTCAACGGCCTGAGGATCGACGAGGACGGGGCCGTGGTCGGCCTGAAGGAGCCGTATCCCGGCAGCAATCTCTTCTCCCTGGCCTCTGGCGGCGCGATCTACGTCCGGGACCCCCACAGGGTCATGGTCGACCAGCAGCTCAACGGCGGGCAGTTCTTCGAGCTGACCTCCAAGGACTGGGACGTGATCCTGCCGTATCTGCAGGAGAACGCGCGGCTGTTCGGTATCTCCGTGGATGATCTGCTCACCGTGGACGACCACCGCCGGCCGCCGGCCGAGGTCTATCGCAAGGTGGGTCCCGCGGTCAAGAAGGCGCCTGCCCCCTCGGTGAAGACCCTGGAGAAGGCAGGAGCGGACAAAGAACCCAAGAAGGTGACTGCATAGTAGTGTTGGAGCGCCGCAGACGGTGCGTCGAGCGGATGAACGAGCCATGACCATCACCCTGAAAAAAGGACGGAAGTCCCAGGACCTCCTGCGACGGGTCGCGGAGATGAGCGGGGCGGACCTGAGTGCCTGTTACCAGTGCAAGCGGTGCACGGCCGGCTGTCCGGTGAGCAAGATGACCACCGGGGGGCCGTCTGAGGTGATCCGCCGGCTGCACCTGGGCGCCGGCCGCGAGCTGCTCGACCATGATCTGATCTGGACGTGCGTCTCCTGTCAGACCTGCTCGGCCCGCTGCCCGATGGGGATCGACGTGGCGGCCGTGATGGACAGCCTGCGAAGACTGGCCCTTGAACTCCGCGCGGCCAAGCCGCAGGGCAACGTCCCCTTGTTCAACCAGGCGTTTCTCCAGACCGTCCGGCTCTTCGGCCGGACCTACGACATGGCGATGATCGGCGTCTACAAGATCGGCACGCTCAAGTTGTTGGAGGACACGGCCAAGTTCCCGACGATGCTCAGGAAGCGGAAGATCGCGCTGCTGCCCAGCCTGGACGCGGACCGCAAGACCGCCCGCCGGATCTTCAAGAAGGCCCGAGGGGCCCAGGAGGGCCGGCCATGAGGTACGCCTACTTCCCCGGCTGCTCGGCCGAGTCTACTGCGCGGGACCTGCATGCCTCGACCCTGGCCTGCGCGCAGGCCCTGGGGATCGAGCTGGTCGAGCCCAAGGGCTGGATCTGCTGCGGGGCCACTGCGGCCCACCAGACAGACCCTCTGCTGGCTGCGGCCCTGCCTGCCGCAAGCCTGGTCAAGGCCAAGGACACGGGCCTCGACATGGTGGTCAGTTGCGCAGCCTGCTACAACCGCATGAAGGTGGCCAACCACGAGATCTCCTCTTCGCCGGGCCTGCGGCCCAAGGTCCAGGAGGCGGTGGGACGGGACTACGACGGCTCCGTGAAGGTCCGGCATTTCCTGGAGGTCCTTCTGGAGGACGTGGGGATCGAAGGCCTTCAACAGGCCCTGAAGCACTCGCTGCGAGGGCTGGCGGTGGCGAGCTACTACGGCTGCCTGCTGGTCAGGCCGCCCGAGGCGACGGGATTCGACGATCCGGAGAATCCCACGAGTCTGGACCGGCTGGTCACGGCCATGGGAGGCCGGGCCCTCGAATGGCCGTGCAAGGTCGAGTGCTGCGGGGGAGGCCTGTCGCTGTCCAGAACGGACGTGGTGGTCGGACTCGCCGACTCCATCCTGGGGATGGCTCGTGACGCGGGCGCCCAGTGCATCGCGGTCGCCTGCCCCATGTGCCAGGTCAACCTGGATCTCCGCCAGCTCGACATCGAGAAGGCGACGGGCAGGTCCTACCGGATGCCCGTGGTGTACGTCACGCAACTGCTCGGATTGTGCCTGGGGCTGACGCCGGGCGAACTGGGCCTGAACAAACTGATGATCTCGCCGGCCGACGTGGTCTCCGCCGTGGGTGGCGGCATTTAGCAGGGGCAACAGAAGACGATGGTTACGGGCACAAACGGGAATGGGAAGATCGGGGCCGTCCTCGTACAGGGGGGAGGCATCGCCGGCGTCCAGGCCTCACTGGATCTGGCCAACTCCGGGTTCAAGGTCTATCTGGTGGAACGCGAGGGGGCGATCGGCGGCATGATGTCCCACCTGGACAAGACCTTTCCGACGGGCGACTGCGCGACCTGCATCGTCTCGCCCAAGCTCGTCGAGTGCGCCCGCAATCTCAACATCGAGATCCTGACGCTCTCCGAGGTCCTCCATCTCCAGGGCCGCGCCGGGAACTTCAAGGCCACCGTGCTCCGCCACGCCCGCTACGTGGACGAGGACAAGTGCTCCGGGTGCGGCGATTGCACCCAGGCCTGCCCCGTGGAGGTCCCGGATCACTTCAACCGGGACCTGGGCCGCCGCAAGGCGATCGCCAAGCACTATCCCCAGGCCACGCCGAACGTGTTCGGCATCCTCAAGAACGGCCACGCGCCCTGCAAGATGAAGTGTCCCGCGCACGTCAACGTGCAGGGATACGTCCAACTGATCAAGAAGAAGGAGTACCTGCGGGCCGTGGAGCTGATGCGGCAGCGCAACCCGCTGTCCGCGATCTGCGGCCGCGTCTGTGCGCATCCGTGCGAGACCGACTGCACGCGGGGCCAGGTCGACGACGCCGTGGCGATCCGTCTGCTCAAGCGATTTGCCTCGGACCAGGAGATGGAGATGCTGCGATCGGGCAAGATCTCGCTGCCCGAAGAGCGAACGCCCGCCGCCGGCGCCAAGAAGGTGGCTGTGATCGGCGCAGGACCCGCGGGACTGACGGCCGCTGACGACCTGGCGGACCGGGGCTATGCGGTCACCGTCTATGAGGCCCTGCCTGCAGCCGGCGGCATGCTACGATGGGGCATCCCCGAGTACCGCCTTCCCAAGGCGGTGCTGGACCACGAGGTGGAGCGTATCCGGCGCAAGGGAGTCCGCTTTGTCTTCAACTGCCGCGTGGGCAAGGACGTCACGATCGACGGGCTGCGGCAGGACCACGAGGCCGTCTTTGTCAGCGTCGGCGTGCCCGAGGGCCGTCCTGTGGGCATAACGGGCGAGAACCGGGAGGGCGTGGTCCAGGGCGTGGATTTCCTGAGGCAGGCCGCCATGGCGGGCGAGAAGCCCAAGGTCAAGGCCAGGGTCGTCGTGGTGGGCGGTGGCAACGTGGCCGTGGACGTGGCCCGTACCGCCCTGCGCCTCGGCGCCAAGAGCGTGGAGATGGTCTGCCTGGAACAGCGCGACGAGATGCCCGCCTATCCCGAGGAGGTGGCCGCCACCCTGGGCGAGGGCATCACGATCCGCAACGGCTGGGGGCCGAGGCAGGTCCTGGGCAATGGATCCGTGACCGGGCTGGAGTGCAAGCGGTGCACGAGCGTGTTCGACAGTGAACACCGCTTCCGTCCCACGTACGCGGAAGACGAGCGGATGACGATCGAGGCGGATCAGGTCCTCATCGCCATCGGCCAGATGGCCAGCGAGGCGTTCCTGTCGCAGTTGGGCGCGGAGAAGGACAGGGGCCGGATCAAGGCCGACGCGGTGACCCTCGAGACGTCCCTGGAGGGCGTCTTTGCGGGTGGCGACGCCGTGTCAGGTCCCGCCTCGGTCATCGAGGCCGTGGCTGCCGGAAAACGGGCTGCAGAGTCCCTGGACCGCTACCTGAGCGGCGCAGATCCACGGGCCGATCGCCCCGAGGACCTGGCCCAGCCTGTGCCCGAGGAGCTCCTGCCCGAGACCGAAGGGGTCGCGCAGGCGGCCCGTCATGCGCCTGAGGAGTTGCCTGCAGCCCAGAGGCGCGGCAACTTCAAGGAAGTGGAGTTGGGCCTGACTGAAGAGGCCGCCCTGGCCGAGGCCGAGCGATGCCTCAACTGCGCGATCTGCTCGGAGTGCAGCGAGTGTGTGCGGGCCTGCGGTCAGAACGCGGTGGACCACGCAATGAAGGATCGCCTCGTTGAGCTGGACGTGGGATCGGTCATCCTGACCACGGGCTTCGAGGAATTCGACGCGTCACGCAGGGGTGAGTTCGGCTGGGGCCGTTACCGCAACGTGGTGACCAGCGTCCAATTCGAGCGGATGCTCTCCGCGGCCGGGCCCTTCGAGGGCCATGTGATCCGCCTGTCCGACGGCAGGGAGGCGCATCGCATCGCCTGGATACAGTGCGTGGGATCGCGGGACCAGAAGTGTGGCAATGAGTACTGCTCGTCCATCTGCTGCATGGCTTCTACCAAGCAGGCCATGGTGGCCATGGACCATGTGCAGGGGATGGACGCGACGATCTTCTACATGGACATCCGCGCCTACGGCAAGGACTTTGACGCCTACTACGAGCGGGCCAGGGCCATGGAGCACGTCCACTACGTCAAGAGCATCCCTTCCCGGATCATCCAGGTGCCCGGCACGGACGACGTGCGGGTCCGTTTCCTCGGCGAAGACGGCCAGGTGCACGAGCAGGACTTCGACCTGATCGTCCTGTCGGTCGGCCTGCAGGCTCCGGCCGCGGTTGCGGAGTGGGCCTCGCGCATGGACATCCAGTTGGAGAGCCATGGATTCTGTGCGTCGGACCGGTTGTCGCCGCTAGCCACCTCGCGGGAAGGCGTGTTCGTGGCAGGCGCGTTCCAGGAGCCCCAGGACATCCCCTCCACAGTGACCGGTGCCAGCGGGGCTGCGTGCCTCGCCATGGAGCTGCTCGGGTCAGTGCGGAACACCCAGGTGGTCAAGAAGAGTTACCCGGTAGAACACGATCCCGCGGACGAAGAGCCGCGGATCGGCGTGTTCGTGTGCCACTGCGGCATGAACATCGGCTCCGTGGTGGATGTCGAGAAGGTGGTCGAGGCCATCCGGAACCAGCCGGGCGTGGTGATGGCCGATCATACGATGTTCACCTGCTCGGATTCGAGCCTGTCCAACATCAAGGAGCAGATCCAGTTGCACCGGCTCAATCGGCTGGTCGTGGCCTCGTGCACGCCCCGCACGCACGAGCCGCTGTTCAGGGAGACACTCCGCGAGGCGGGCCTCAATCCATACCTGTTCGAGATGGCCAACATTCGGGACCAGTGCTCGTGGGTGCATTCCAAGGCGCCGCAGTCCGCCACGGAAAAGGCGGTGGACCTGGTCAAGATGGCGATCGGCCGGGCCCGTCACCTCTCTCCGCTCGAAGGGGGCACCCTGGAGGTCGATCAGAGGGGTCTGGTGGTGGGTGGCGGTCTGGCCGGGATGACTGCGGCCCTGGCCCTGGCTGAGCAGGGGTTCGGCGTGCACCTGGTGGAGTCGTCCGGACAACTGGGCGGACTGTTGCACTCGATCACGCATACCCTGGAAGGCAATGACGTCGAGATTTTCACCCGGGGCCTGATCGCCAAGGTTGAGAACCATCCCAAGATCCAGGTCCATCTGGACACCCAGGTGGCCAAGGTCTCAGGTCACGTGGGGCGGTTCAAGACCACACTGACCCATGGAACCGCCAGCCAGGAGGTGATCAGCGGGGCCATCATCGTGGCCACAGGCGCGAAGAGGGCGGTCACGTCCCAGTACCTCTACGGCGGGTCCCCGGCCGTGATGACCCAGGCCGAGCTCGAGGAGAGACTGGCGAAGAAGACCTTCCCGGCCAAGGGCGAGACCGTCGTCATGATCCAATGCGTGGGCTCGCGCAACAGCGAAAAGCCCTATTGCAGCAGGGTCTGTTGCTCAGAGGCAGTCAAGAACGCCCTGGCCATCAAGGAGCAGGACCCGGACGCCAGCGTAGTTGTCCTGTACCGCGACGTCAGGACCTATGGCTTTCGGGAGATCTACTACCAGAAGGCCAGACAGGCGGGCGTTGTGTTCATCCGCTACGTCCCCGAGGCTGAGCCCCAGGTGTCCAACGAGGGCGGCCTGGTGGTGAGCCTAAAGAGCCCGGACTTCCCAGAGCCGATCCGCATCGAGACGGACCACCTCGTCCTGAGCACGGGCGTCGACGCGCCCCGCGACGACAACAAGCGGATCGCGGACATGCTCAAGGTCCCGCTCAACGGCGACGGCTTCTTCGTGGAGGCGCACATGAAGCTCCGTCCCGTGGACTTCGCCACGGAGGGGATCTTCCTGGCGGGCCTGGCCCACTCGCCCAAGTTCATCGACGAGACGATCAGCCAGGCCAGGGCCGCAGCGGCCAGGGCTGCGACGGTCCTGTCCAAGACCCACCTGGACGTCTCCGCCCAGATCTCCACCGTGGATCAGGACAAGTGTATCTCCTGCATGACGTGCGTCACGGTCTGCCCGTACAGCGCGCCCTTCTGCAACCGGGACGGCAAGGGCGAGATCGAGGGCGCCAAGTGCATGGGCTGCGGCATCTGCGCATCCGAGTGCCCGGCAAGGGCCATCCAACTGAACCACTTCCAGACGGACCAGTTCCGCGTCATGATTCAGGAGCTGTTCGGAGGCGGCAACGGCCAGCCCGCCGGGGCTGCCGCGGATCGGCTGCCGGCGATGGCGTCCGCTTGCGCGACACCAGGAAAGAAGGGCTGACCCATGACGACCGCGGCATTCGAGCCCAGGATACTGACCTTCTGCTGTCACTACTGCGCGTATTCGTCTGCGGACCTGGCGGGATCCATGCGGATACAGTATCCGCCCAACGTCAGGATCATACGAACTCCTTGCACGGGCAGGCTCGAGACCGAGTACTTCGTGAAGGCCCTGGAAGGCGGGGCGGACGGCGTGCTGGTGGCAGGCTGCCTCGAGGGTGGCTGCCACTTCATCGAAGGCAACCTGGCTGCCAAGCGGCGCGTCAACTACATCCGTGACATGCTGGAGGAGATCGGGCTGGAGAAGGAACGCCTCCGCATGGTCAACGTCTCCGCCGCCATGGCCCGGCCCCTGGCAGACCACATCACCGACATGGTCGAGACGGTCCGCAAGCTGGGGCCCAGCCGATTGAGAGAACCCAGAACTCAGAACCCAGAACTCAGAACCCAGAAGCAAGAAGCAAGAATGGAGCCTGCAGCATGATCGTCGCCCAAAGAAAGAAGATTCCCGAGTTGTTGGAGATCGTCAAGGGCCACAAGAAGGTCCTGGTGCTCGGATGCGGCACGTGCGTGACCGTGTGCCTGGCAGGCGGCGAGCGCGAGGTGGGGATCATCTCCTCTGCACTCCGCATGGCCTCGCGCCTGGCTGGCGATCCGTTGGCGGTTGAGGAGCTCACCATCGAGCGCCAGTGCGACAACGTCTTCATCGAGCAGGCCGCAGAGGCGGTCGATCGCAACGACGCGGTGGTGTCCCTCGGCTGCGGCGCGGGCGTGCAGGCGATTGCGGAGCGGTACGAGAAGAAACCCGTGTACGCGGGCCTGAACACCGCCTTCCTGGGCATCCTCGAAGAGCGGGGCATCTGGACCGAGAAGTGCGCGGCGTGCGGCCAGTGCGTCCTGGCCGACTACGGCGGTATCTGCCCTGTGACCCGGTGCGCCAAGCACCTGCTCAACGGCCCATGCGGCGGCTCGCGTGAGGACCGATGCGAGGTTCGGCCTGACGTCCCCTGCGCCTGGCAGCTCATCTACAAGAGGCTCAAAGGCATCGGCCAGCTCGACAAGATCCGCAAGATCGCGCCGCCCAAGGACTGGTCAGCCGCCCTGGCAGGCGGCCTGCGGACCATCGTCCGCGAAGACCACCGGGTCTGAACCGCTTCGCGGACCGATGTTGTAGGGCGTCTCTGCGAGACGCCGAATTGACGACGGCGTCTGACACAGACGCCCTACAGGAACAGGTAGGGTGGGCTGTGCCCACCAGCCGCCAAGAAGCTGGTAGGATGGGCTTCAGCCCATGCTGCTGGAAAGGCGATACGTGCTATCCGGAAGTCTAGTTGACTAGACTGTGATGCAGGTGGTCGCGATACAGGAGGCTACGCCAGATGCATGTCTTGCGACTCCAGGGCATTTCCGGGGCCTATGAAGTCCAGTCTCGCGGTATGAAGGACACTGGCGTTCTCAAGAATGCCGATCGCCGCATCCAGATGCGAGATCACCTCGGCTGGCATGCTCTCAATTCTGGCCCCACGCTGCCGCAGTTTTGCGCAGGGCTGCAAGGAAGGCCCGTAGGCCGTGATCGCCCTGCTTTCGACCTCGTCGGAATTCCTCCATATCCGCTTGCTTCAGGTCTCCGTTCAGGGCTCTTTTCCTAAACTCCTCGAGCGTCCTTCGGGTCGCGGGATCGATACCGCCGCCCGCAAGTTCGTTCTCGATCCAGATCATGTCCGCGATATCAGAGAGATCCGGGATGAACCCCTTCGGCTTTGGCGCCAGCCATTCCTTATGGTTGACGCTGACCCAGCCGTACACCTGGAGATACCTGTAGAGCGATGCCCTGGCCAGGTGGAGGCGCTCTTCAGCGTAGCTTTCAAGGTCGGGATGTTTGAGGTGTGTGTAGAGTTGCCGATCGCGGACATCGGCAAGCATCCGTCCCACGCGCAGGTACGCGATCTGCGCGTTCTTGAGGTGTCCCTTGAGCACCCAGGTGACCTCCAGCGCCTCCTGGACCAGCGGGTCAGTCTTTGGAGCCCTCTTCGTCTGCTTCGTGGCCTTCTGTGGACTCATCGCCGTACTCTTCTTTGCGGTTGTTGTGTTGTCTGTCATGGGGTTCTCCCTTGCCGGTCTTCGCTGGTTCGCTATCCAACCTCACACTCCTACAGGAGCGAGTTTCTGCATTCTCCTGGCAGCACAGCCATTCGTCAATACCGGCCAATCGGAGGTTTCCTTACACACAGAAGGCAGACGGCGGTTCAGTGGGGCTGGCGGGGCGTGGGTTACCGACACAGAAGTCCGTTCGCCGCGTATCCGCAACAAACCCTGAACCGTCTTGCTGTTCATGGCCGGAAAGACTCTACGCCGGCCATAGAGGGAACGCCTCGCGACGAGTTCAGTTGTCCGGAATGACGGGTCAGGTCTTTGTAATTGCGCCTATGGTGCGGCTTCAGACACCGGTCAAGGCTCCAGCGCAAAGATAACGACATGACCCCTTGGCCTTCACTGAACAGCCTTCTTCGGCCTATGCCTCGTGGTTGGGGTACCGGAGACTGGGCGCGAGGCGGGGCGGCATGGGACAGGGGCAGGCGACGCTGCTTGCAGAGGGAGGGGTGGGAGGAGGCGTTCCTGGTTCGTAGCCAGCGGGTGGCGTATCGACTCGTGCGACCTCCTGATCGCAGCCCAATCAAGAGACGAGTATTGTGTCGCGGAAATGCAGCAAAAGTAGGGGCCTGAGCCTGTGCGATGCTCAGGATGTCACTTATGTCGACCTGACCCCTCGTCTTAAGATGGACGCCCTGAAAGCGTGGCTGACCGCCCAGTTCGAGGAAAGGAAAGTCGAGCCCAACAGCGGGCTGGGCGAAGCGATCACCTACATGCTCAAGTATTGGGAGCAACTCACTCTTTGTCTCCACCAACCCGGCGCCCCCCCCCCCCCCGGACAACAACGTGTGTGAACAGGCCCTCAAGAAGGCGATGTTGCACCGCAAGAATGCCTACTTCTACAAGACGGAGAATGGTGCGCGTGCGGGAGACCTGTTCATGAGCCTGATCCACACCTGCGAACTGAACGGCGTCAACCCCTTCGACTACCTGACGGCACTGCAGAAGCACGCGGACGAGCTATACGCTCACCCTGCCGACTGGATGCCCTGGAACTACCGGGACACGCTGTAACAGTATGCTGTCCCCTCGGGGTAGTTGGTCTGCGGCCCCCCAGCCCCATCCCCGCCATCGTAAATTCACAGATTCTTGATGCCTGCCGCAATGACACGAGCAACGCCGAGCTTCGAGTATTGCGGTCGCAGGGCAACGATGAGGTGCTGTCACTGGGCATTCCACCTTTCACATCTTTGACTTCAGTGATCATCTCTGACAACGGCAGGCCGGCTCCAAACGCCGCCGCCGTGAGTCCCGGCAAAGAGATTCGTGCCGCTCACCGCAAGGGCGTACACCGTGGTGTTCGTCAAGCCGGTATTGACTGCAGTCCAGCTTGTGCCGGTATTGGTCGAGAGAAAAACGCCGCTTTCAGTCCCTGCAAAGAGATTCGTGCCGCTGACCGCAAGGGCGGAAACATTGGTGTTCGTCAAGCCGGTATTGACCGCAGTCCAGCTTGTGCCGTTGTTGGTCGAGAGAAAAAGGCCGCCGCCATCAGTCCCTGCAAAGAGATTTCTGCCGCCTGCCCCGTTGGGGCTCACCGCAAGGACGGGGACATGAAGGTTCGTCAAGCCGGTATTGACCACAGTCCAGCTTGTGCCGTTGTTGGTCGAGAGAAAAACGCCGTTGTCGTAAGTCCCTGCAAAGAGATTCGTGCCGCTCACTGCAAGGGCGGAGACATTTCTGTTCGTCAAGCCGGTCGCAGTCCAGCTTGTGCCGTTGTTGGTCGAGAGAAAAACGCCGCCGCCGTAAGTCCCTGCAAAGAGATTCGTGCCGCCTGCCCCGTTGGGGCTCACCGCAAAGGCGCGGACTTGAAGGTCCGTCAAGCCGTTATTGACCGCGGTCCAGCTTGTGCCGTTGTTGGTGGAGCGAAAAACGCCGCCGCCGACAGTGCCGGCAAAGAGATTCGTGCCGCTCACCGCAAGAGCCCAAACCCAACTGTGTGTTCCGTTCGCCGAAAGGTGAGGGACAGAAGTGTCCGGTAATCCTGTTTTGACGGCAGTCCAGCTTGTGCCATTGTTGGTCGAGCGAAACACTCCGCCAGCAAGCCCTGCAAAGAGATTCGTGCCGCTCACCGCAAGGGCACGGACAGAAGTGGCGGTCAAGCCGTTATTGACCTCAGTCCAGCTTGTGCCGTTGTTGGTGGAGAGAAAAACGCCCCCGCCGTAAGTCCCTGCAAAGAGATTTGTGCCGCCTGCCCCGTTGAGGCTCACCGCAAGGGCGTGGACCTGAAGGTACGTCAAGCCGGCATTGACCGCAGTCCAGCTTGTGCCGTTGTTGGTCGAGCGAAAAAGGCCGCCGCTACAAGTCCCAGCAAAGAGATTTGTCCCGCTCACCGCAAGGGAGTTAAGGTTAACATGAGTCAAGCCGTTATTGACCGCAGTCCAGCTTGTGCCGTTGTTCGTGGAGCGAAAAATGCCGCCGCCCCAAGTCCCAGCAAACAGATTCGTGCCGCTCACCGCAAGGGCAAAGACAAAAGCGTTCGTCAATCCGTTATTGACCACAGTCCAGCTTGTGCCGTTGTTGTTCGAGAGAAAAACGCCGCCGCCACGAGTCCCTGCAAAGAGATTCATGCCGCTCACCGCAAGGGCACAGACAGAAGTGTTCGTCAATCCGTTATTGACCACAGTCCAGCTTGTGCCGTTGTTGTTCGAAAGAAAAACACCGCCTTCAGTCCCTGCAAAGAGATTCGTGCCGCTCACCGCAAGGGCACCGACATCAGTGTTCGTCAGCCCCATGTTGACCGCCGTCCAGGTAGTGCCGTTGTTGGTGGAGCGAAGAACGCCGCCTTCGAGAGTCCCGGCAAAAAGATTCGTGCCGCTCACCGCAAGGGCGCAAACCCAGGCTCTCGTCAAGCCGGTCGCAGTCCAGCTTGTGCCGTTATTCGTTGAGAGAAAGACACCACCACCACCAGTCCCTGCAAAGAGATTCGTGCCACTCACGGCCAAACTACTTATCATACCACCGTAGGGACCGTTTGTTTGAACCCATTGAGCGTGAGCAACGCCTGCGTGCATCAGTGAAAGAAAGAACAGGACCAGAATGGATCGTACTTTATGCATGTGTCTGACTCCTTTGAAATGGAAACTGAGAACGGGAATTTCAGGACGATTTCCCGTTTGACGTCGTAGACTGTGCTTCTGCACGCTACATGCTCCATGATACCCGGGTACTGCACCCGATTTCAATAGCTCTGGTCGTCAACTTAGCGTGTTCTTCCGTCAGAATCCGTCGTTCCGCCGCAGTCTGTCAACCAAGTCCTATCATGCAGTCGTACTCTTGCTAATGGGAAAAGGCATTGTTTCGCAGAGTGTAGAACACAGACGCAAAGCTGAGCTCCAGAGAGCCCGGAAGGAACGCGAATTGGGCAATCGCGCTTGCTGAACGGAATCACAGCCCGGCAATTCCGGCCTGCTCGTCGACCCGCCGCTGTTGCTCCTCCGCCCGCCGACGTGCGGCCTCGACCTACTGTTGCTGTTCTTCCCGGGAAAAACACGGGTCAGGTCTTTGTGGTTGCGCCTATGGTGCGGCTTCAGACACCGGTCAAGGCTCCATCGCAAAGATAACGACATGACCCCTTGGCCTTGTAGCCACCAGCCTCCCTCGCGCCTATCGGTGCCCGTTTCCCCGGTCGGAGTGATCATCACATCCATGGTTCCCATTTGCCTGGTCGTGTGGAACCGTCACGTCCACGGTTCCCTCGGCCATGTTGCCTAAGTCGTCCATGCACATGACGTATATGGTATAGACGCGGCCGGTACCTTTACCATCTCTGTCCGCTTTCAGCCAAACGCTCAGAGCGGCATTGGCGTACTGCCAGTCAGGGTTTCTCACACAGGGTCCGGGATCGACTATGGGCTCATTGCTGGTGACATCGACGATCCGACACAAAGGTGTCGAATCACACAAGTCCGTGGCGTTCACCTTGACCCTGACCTGCACCATCTTCTTGTCCGGTGGCCACAACACCTCGGGACTTGCGACAATGCTCTGGATTTCTGGTGGTGTCGTATCCTGCACGAGTACGTCCACTGTATCGGTAGCAGTGAGTTCTCCGTCGGACACAGTCAGGGTAACCGTGGTCCATCCAGGGGAGAGTGTCACGATCGGGGTTGGCCCGGAGGCGGTCTGGCCGTCCCAGGTCCACTCATATGTCAGTGCATCACCATCCGGGTCTGAGGAGTATGAACCATCCAGTTGTACCTCGGCCCCATCAGCACTGGTCTGCTCTACAATCTGGTCTACGCCCGCATCCGCAAACGGTGCCAGGTTGCTGGGAGGCAAATAGGCGTAAAGCTCGGCCACTTCACTGGCTGAAAGAGCCCGTCCATATACTGCTACATCGTCAATTGCACCTGGGAAGAAACTTATCAACTCGTAGGGTCCCGAGCCACTTGGACTGTACCACCTAGCCCCTATTGTCAGCGCCTGGGTGACTGTAGCTGGAGAAGCAGCGTTAAGCCAATGGCCCATCACGTTGCCGTTGATGTATATGGCGACTTCTCCGCTGGATGACCTTGTAGCGGCCACATGGGTCCACACTTGAGGCTGAGGGAATATTCCTGTGGCATACAAATGGTCATCGTCATAGCTATCCTCATAGCTCACGACGGTCCCGCTCTCCCCCCAACCTTCACCAATGACCTGCAACGATGTGGAGAGATGGTCGTTGAAGAAGTCCTCGCCTCGTGCCGCAATGACTGCCCCACTCGATCCAGGTGACAAATCTCTCGTTGGCCGAATCCAGGCCGCCAACGTGAATGTCGATAGCTGGAAAGCTCCTGAGTATGAAGCGCTGACGTAGTCATCCGTGCCGTCAAACAGATAGGCACTGTTGAGGTTTCCGAAGCGGTCAGTTGTGAGGGTCGCCCCAATGACCGTCCCGTCATGTCCGTTGCCCGTCGCGTCGCTAGCGTTTCCGGTGAAGGGGTAGTACGCCTCCAAGTCATCATTGAGGTCGCCCAGGACCGTACCTCCTATCGCCAGGACTGCTACGGTTATGCACACCACTGGGATTGCGCTCTTCATCTTGACCCTACCTCTCTTTCCACAGACTCTCTGAATTGATTGCTGCCATCGTGGTCCTTCATTCACCGAAATAACAGGCAGCTCTCCCAAGCCGTGTTGGCCGATGATCCCCTCCCTGGGGTCTGTATAGTCAGTATCCAACCTCTGACGTGAAGTGTCAATTGTGGAAACTACGTATTATGGTGGGACTGTCTCTTGTGGTCGCTCAAGGAAAACACGGGGCAGGTCTTTAGGTTTGCGCCTATGGTTCCGCTTCGGACACTGGTCAAGGCTCCAGCGCAAAGATAACGACATGACCCCTTGGCTCGCTAGGGGGATTGTTGCTTCTTCTGTGTCCTCTTGGCTGGTCTGCTAGAAGCGACCTGTTCGCTCTTCTGAGCGCTTCCGAAGAGGCTTGCGAGGAGAGAAAGCAGGATACCGAGTACACCAGCGCCAAAACCCCAAAACGTAAACTGGGGTCCATACCGCACCACAAAGGTCGGATCGCCGCGGATGGCAGAGAAGCCCGCGAGAAGATCACGGATCGGGAGCAGTAGGAGGGCCAGCAGAAGTAGGCCGCAGATCGTCAGTGGTATGAGCAGCAGGTGGCGACGCCTCATAAACCAGATGACAGCCAGCAGGGATGTGCCGACTCCAAGGAAGAGGGCAACGGGGAATCGAAGCGACCTGATCATGGGGCCGCCTAATGGGATGGCCATCTTCAACAAGTCGTCTCTTAGTGCAGAGTAGACCGCGTCGACCTGCTCTGGCGATTGCCCTTCGACAGAGAGGGATCTTGTCCAATCCCCGAAGTTCAAGCTCAAGTTACTTATCGCTGTTGGCTCACCCAGAAAGAGCAAAGTGTATCCAAAGGAATCGATGGTGTTGGGGACCTGGGTATTCTCTGCTTCGATCTGGTGACCCAGCAGTCTTACCCGCACCTGGCCCTGCCGCAGTTCGGTCTCCTCACTGTATGACGGAGCCGAGTTGTTCATCCCCCTAACTAGCGACGCCGCCTTATCCAGGACGGCCTGTAGACCAGAGAACGAGGTATGCAGTGGGGGCAACTCTATGCTCCTTGAGTATCTCGTCTGGGCGGGGGTGGGGGTAGGGTACCCACAGGCAAGGAAGGGTTTCATCGTGGATCCGCTAGTGTAAGCAGATGCCTTTGACAGGTCCTCCCTGAGTGCAGAGAAGATCGCGTCCACCTGTTCTGGTGACTGCCCTTCAATCGATAAGGATCTCTCGTAGTCAGCTAGCCTTAACGTCAAGCTGCTGATTGGGGTCGGGTCCCAGGTAGATACAGTGTACTCAAAAGAGTCCACAGTATCAGGGATCTTAGCCTGACCTGAATCGAGTCGGTGCCCCGCGATCGTGATCTTGAGTTCCCCTTTTCGAAGTGTGATCGCCTCACGCCACAGGGCAACCGAGCCATTCGCTCCGCCGAGCAGAGATGCCGCTTTGTCCAAATCAGCCTGCAGCTCCGCAAGCGAGACACGCAGAGGCGGTAGTTGCGTGGTCTTCGTGTAGGTTGTCCCAGCGAAGACAGGATATCCAGAACTCAAGAGGACGGCGAGTACCGTGCTGGTTAGATGCACCAAGAACACCGGACGTAACCCATGTGTAGTATGGTACTGCTGGGAACCCCCCGCTCCCGCACAAGATCCCAGTAGACGATGGCCATGCACGAACACAGTATCCTCCCGATTATTCACGTGTGCCGGGTACTACTAGTCCGCTCAGGGGCTGACAGCGTCAGGACCTGCAAGCAAGGCTATGCCTCTTCTTTGGGAGGCCTGGTGACTCCAACTGAGATCCCCTCCCAGCCTCGTGTCTGGGCAGGATAGGACCCTCACCGGCCCATCGCTCCCAAGCATATTGAAGGTCGTCATTACCACGCCCTTGACTCTCCGGCTCGAATCCACGGGACCGGCTGCTCCCGACTTCGATCGGCAGAATACGCCCCTCCGATGGAATTGTCAAACGGCTTCTCTGCACCAATATGGATCGGAATGACGGGTCAGGTCTTTATGGTTGCGCCTATGGTGTGGCTTCAGACACCGGTCAAGGCTCCATCGCAAAGATAACGACATGACCCCTTGGCTCCTATCTTGGTTCCAGATACGATGACGGCCTGGTTCGGGTTGGGCCGTTGTTGGAGCGTGGGACGGAATGGCGGGGATTCTTGACGGCGGCGGATGAAGGGGAGTTGCTGTGTCGTCAGGCCAGCACGGGACAGCCTCTTGGTGAGGCGACGTTTCTGGCTCCTGTCCAGCGAACGCCGCATCGACTCCTACGACCTGCCTGGTGGGGCCCCAAGCCCAAACCGAGATAAGTACTGTGTCCCCCCCGAATTCCTCGTGGTGCTCGGTCTTGGGGCTATGCACGAGCATCTTGCCCTTGTCCCGAAGCACGTCCTGCCATTTCAAGCTGAGGATCTCAGAAGGGCACCGGTCTAGTCGGCCCACCGGTGTCCGTTCTTCCCAGTAGACATCATCGGGAATGGACCCTTTTCTCCTTCACTCATCCTGACCCTCCCCTGAAACTGGGGATGGGTCAGGCCCCAGGATCATTGAGATGGGCCTTGGGCGGTGATATCATACGAGACATGGCGGCACAGGGCCCAGGAAGGACTTGAGGGCCTGTGCCATGAGGTCCTCAGGAAGGCGGGATGCGTGGCGAATGGTGTCAACAACTCAGAGCGGTTCGTGTACGAGGTCTGCCGGCATTCCTTCCTGTCTCTCTGGAGCTATGTCAACCCTCAGGGCCGTGGGCCAGGCAAGGAACTCTGCGACATTCTCGTGGTGTGTGACCCACACGTTATAGTCATCAGCGTCAAGGACGTAGACCTAAGAAACCCAGCCACGGGGCCGGCTGACTGGGAACGATGGCGACGAAAGGCGATCGACGCTTCCTTTAAGCAGATCAAAGGAGCCGTTCGATGGCTGGATGAAGCGACACACGTGGTGACGAAGGAGGGAGCGTCCAGACTGCCGTTGCCCCCGTTGACCCGACGAGTATACCATCGCATAGCGGTTGCCTTCGGTGGTCGTCGCGAGGTGCCCATTAATAGCCGTTCAGACAAGACAGAGGGCATCGTCCATGTGCTCGATGAGCAGTCACTCAGTCTCCTCCTGCGGCATCTTGACACAATCACTGATTTCGTCCAGTACCTGAACGCCAAAGAGCAGCTCCTGTCAGGTGCAGCAGTGATAGTCAGCGGTGGCGAGGAGAACCTGCTTGCGATGTACCTAAACAGTGGACGCAGCTTCCCGAAATCCTCAGATCTTCTTGTACTTGAGGGTGATTTGTGGGATGAGATGGCCTCCAAGCCTGAGTTCCTGGCCAAGTTGGAGAGAGATCGGGACAGCTACCTCTGGGACAGATGTATCGATGCTCTTGCGAAGAGTGTCCTCGATGGCTCTGCGTACTTCAACCCAGGAATCTCGGATGCTGAATTGGGTCTTCGGGAAATGGCGATGGAGGATCGATTCTCCCGCCGGTGTCTGGCCAAATCCCTTCTTGAGTTTCTTGATCTGGCTCGGGCGAGGAAGGTTCGTGCAAGAATGACCTTGTCCGTCCACCGAAAGACCGCCTATGTCTTCGTGCCGGCGAGGTTGGAGGACGATCCCGAAACGAGATTGACGGATCTCACTGCTCGTTGTTGGGTCGCGGTGGCCGAGGCCCGCAAGACAGATGAGGCGTATCACACAGCTATAGGTCTTGCGATGAGCGAAGTGCAGCCCGGACATCCGCTGGAACTTGTCTACTTCTCCCATCCCAACTGGACGGTAGAGGACCAAGAGATGGCGGAGAAGCTGCGCAATGGCGCCGACCTCTGGCGCAGCCCGCAACGGAAGTGCGAGGGCGAGGACGAATACCCTGAGGTCATGTAGGGACAACCCCGTCAGTAGCCCGCGAATTGGCGGAGGCAAACCATTGGCCATTCTTCCAGCCCAGCCCGCCCTTGTTCGAGGCGCGATCGCCACCTGGTCAGACCTCCACTGGAACTGCCGCTGGCGGGCCCCCGTGAATACGCCGACTGCTCGGTGACAGCAGGCTTGACGTTCACACCGAGGATCTCCATAATTCTGGTGCACCTTTGATGCAGCAGCCGGGGGATGAGCGAACCAGGCCAGCGGGCCTGAAGGGCAATGTCAGGCGAAAGGAGCTTGAGCATGGATTACCTAAGTGAGCTGTTTCAGAACAATCCTCTGATGGTAGCCATTGTGTCATGCGTAACGTTGGTCAGCGGAGGCATTACAGTCGTGTCGTACTGGAGACCATTCTGGCGCGACGTGCTGTCAAGGAAGGTCCCTGTGTATGCTGTCTTGATCTTCTTCTCACTTGCTGTGATGGCGATCTCACTCTGGCCTGCGGTCGGTCGTCGGCCAAAGGGAATGCGGACCATTGAGGGAGAGACGTTTGGTATTCAGCGCGTAATCGTGGACGGAAAGCGGTTTGTGAACTGCACGTTCAACAAGACCGAACTGGTGTTCAGAGGTGAGGTTGGAGGTGGATTCGAAGGGTGCAAGCTAGTCGTACCTCAATTGACCTTCGATGGACCTGCTGCGCGTACCGTTCGGATTCTGAGGACCCTGTATACTGTGCCTCAGCTCCAGCCCTTGATTGAGAATACCTTTGCGGGCATCCGCACAGGGAACTTGTCTGTCGCGGTACCTCCGTCAGACGCAGCACGTGACTGACTGCCCTGACCGCAGGCGTAGATTCATGCCGTGATGCAGGGAGGACAAGCCTGTCGTCTGTGCGAACGAGGGGTCCTCGGATCTCAGCATCCTCGCCTTCAGCTTGGCCACAGACTCCTCCTCGACCCGCTCACCGCTTCTGATGTACCCGGGGGCATATGCTGGGGAGGTCCGGGGACACGTTACTAAACTCGGGGGATTCCTGACGCTGAGGAATAGGACGCGGACCCGGGACATGGCGCCGTAACCGCCAGCTGGGGTTCCGGGGATTGGGCACAGCGCGCCGCAACATCGGACAGGTGGCAAGCGATGTTCCCTGCAATGGAGGATTGGCAGAGGGACGTTTCTGGCTCCTGTCCAGCGAACGCCGCATCGACTCCTACGACCTGCCTGGTGGGGCCCCAAGCCCAAACCGAGGCAGTACTGTGTCCCCCGAATTCCGTGTCCCCCGAATTCCCCCGAGTTTACGCAGACGATTACATGTGCTGTCTCACTGGTGGCGGCAGTACTTCATTCCCTCTGAGTACGCATCAATCAACTGCTTGCCCAGACGTGAAACAGCGTAGTGGTAGTCTTCCGGGCCGCAGGGTATCAGACTTGAATTCGCGAAGGTCAGGCCCGTACGCGTTAAATGCTTCATGCAGTCTGCTGTCTTGGAGTGTCCACCCTTTCGTGTGCCAAGAAGTTCATTCAAGTCGTAAATGAACGCCTGGTCGATGGCGTCGCACAATCGCAGGAAATCCGTCAGCCCGATATGGCCTTGTGTGTACGCGATGAAGACGTACGCCAGTATCTGCGCCTTATCCAAGGCAGTGATCTTCTCGACCACAAGCAGCACCGCCTCACCCACCTCTCTGGCCTCGTCCGGGTTGGCGGCCGCCTTCTGCCTGATCTTCTCTCTCGCTTCAGGGGTGGTTTCGCCAAGCGGCTGAAGGAAGCGGGTCAGCTTTGCCGCGAATACCTTGTCGCGAAGACTCCCGGCTGCTTTCAATAGGTTGGTGACTGTACCGACCACGGGAATGTTCTTGATCACCTCATCCTTCGTAGCGGCATCAATAACGGCCTCAACGTTCTCAAATACTGCCTCAATGAGATAGTGTTCACCCATGTTGGCCTGCCTTCACACTGTGGTCTCCCACTACTGTTGTGACACGCCTCCGGCACTCATAGACAGAAAAGCGTCTCAACCTCGTCTGCATTGTCCAGCAGAGGGTATGATGCGTCAACAGACAACCGGGCTCGTTTGGTCCTGGCGCCCGGTGCCCGGTGCGATCACGGATTGGCCCGGGTCAGGCGATGCCGGAGCATGTGGAGGATTGGCGGGGATTCCTGACGGGTCTCCTGGGGTCAGGGCTCGATCAGCGACTAGTGGCGGTTGGCCTCCTTCTCGCCTCGGGTGCGCGGTCCAGCCTGTCCCACATCTCTCGGTACTTTGCCATATTCGCCTCGACGCGGCGCATGGACCGACCCACACTCGATGCATTCGTAGAACTCTAGGCTACCGTACGTCGATCGAGCCGCTGCTGGTGTGGGCGGTGAGGCTGCCAGTGCCTTCGCCGATGGTGCCCGTGATGTGGCGCCTGTCCACACTGCCACGGACCGACACCGGTCGATCAACGTGGACCGAGCCGCTGCCGACCGACAGGTCTACCCGGCCGGCGAAGCCGCGAGGCAGAATGACATGCACGCTGCCGGAGCTGTTGCTCAGTTCCGCCACTACATTGTCCGGCGCCGAAGGCGAGAAGGCTGTAGAGACACTCCCGCTTTGAGAGGTGGCGTTCAGACGGGAGCAGTTGATGTCCTCGCCCGTCACGCCACCACTGCTGGAATCTATAACGATCGAATCGGCCTGGACGTGCTCGACCCGCACAGAGCCGGAAGAGGAATGGGCCCGGCAGGTCCCTACCTGCGAGGCATCTGAGAGCCGGACGCTGCCGCTGGCGGTGTCAAGCTCAACGTCGCCGCCACTGAAGTGGTTGCCCTGGACCGAACCACTGGCGGAATGCAGGTGCACGGCCCCGCAGATCCGGGCGGCCTCAACGGACCCACTGGCCGTACGGGCCCTCACGTTGCCGGTCAGGTCCTGCACCTTGAGCGACCCAGAGGCGCTCTCGCACTCGATTCCGGCCTGCTGCGGCATGCGGATACTGTAACTGATGCTGATGGACTGGCGCGAGAGTAGTTTGGGCTGGTCCGCCTTGATCTCGAGCCGCTCGCCGGCCTCCTGGAAGCGAATCTCGACTTGTCTGGCCAATTCCTGGGCCTCTTCCTCCGTGGCCGCGCGCACTGAGATCTTCGCGGTTACCGCGGCCTGGTCAGTCTCCTGGCCGACGGCCTCGATCGATCCGCTGGCCGTCGAGACGACCAGAGTGGTCCCAGACCGCATTGGGTGCTGAAGCTCGACCGTCCTCTCGAATCTGGCCCAGTTATCATCGATGACAATGCACCCCCCGACGGACCATAGCGCGACGCCTACAGCAACAGCCGATACGATGAGTCCTCTCGGTATCCGCATCATTCTCAATCTCCAAAACCGACATATCACGTTCACCTGGCAACAACGCCAGCGTTCCAAGGTACAAGTATGGCGTCATACCCCCGGCAAGTTCAAGTGCAAACACGTCCGGACAATTTTATCTGGGGACATCATACAGATTATGCCGCGGTGGCTGCCGAGGGATTAGGACACTGCCGAAATCAGTAAGATGTCCCCAGAAAGCGAAATCGGTAAGATGTCCCCAGAAAGCGGAGTTTCGCCCAGACGGGAGCAGTGCGGCGACTTGAAGGGCATGCCAATCAATGAAATTGGCCAGAAGCGCAATCAGTCGTTCTGAAGTTTCTTTCCCTCGCTATCCGGCAGCCCCGCCATATGGTGGATGATCGCCGTCACTTCGCCCCTATCATTCTTAATGAATGTCACTTGCGCGCCAGTGATTCTGAGGAAGGACGTTGTTTCCGATTCGGGATAAAGATCCAAAGCACCAGGTAATGGGATTTGTCCAAGAGCTTGCCAGACTAGATGATCTCCATTTCGCCGAATAGTCACCTTCGTTCCAGTGAAGAAGACATTATCTGGCGCAATGTCATATTCGCCGATACAGGCATCGAGAAGTTTTGCGTCCAGCTTGATGAGGTGATGCGGTTTCGGCACTTCAGGAGCCGTTCGTGGGGGTTCCACGCATTGGAAGGGAATGCAACCCACGAAGATGGCCATGGCGATGTCGCCTTGCAGCCGGGACCCGCGGCGGGCGGCAACCCAGCCAATGACAACTCCTGCGATCAGGGCGGGCGTGAGGAGCACAGCACATGCCACGAATACCCACACGTTCACACTTGGGCTCACCTTCAGCCAGCATACGGCAATTACCACCACAAGGATACCAATCGCGGCGAAGCTCCATCGGGGGATGCGGAGCCTGCCGGCAATCATTGTCAGGAGGAAGATAAGAGGCATGGCGATGCCCTGTAACCGTAAGTGTGGTGTCGCATCGAGCCACCTGCCGCCGAGGGTGAGCATGAAGGCGGCAGCAATGAAGCCACCGATAAACAGTCCGCGGAATCGAGCCAATTGCCAAAACAAATCCGTCAAACAACTGGCCAGCGTGCCCGCTGCCAGCATTGCCAGCGCTGCGCCAAGGAGTCGCCATCGCCAGGCAGTGGGCGGCGGCGGCGGTGTCTTGTTGACCGTAGCGCACGCGGCCTCGACGGCTGCGTTCACCAGCACAGGATCAACCACCTCGAGCAAATGATCAGACCAGGGAGAAATCACCAAACGCGCGTCCGTTCGGGTCTTGAGGAGGGCCGGTGGAAGGAACTCCTCGAACCTGCCTGCCAGAATAAGCAATGGCGGGGCATGATCACCCAGAACCGGCATGATGGAACCCATGGCAATGAAGAGGCCCGGTTTCATCCCCCCTTCCCGCACTGCCTCGCCTCCGGTTATGTAGCCCAGAGAGTGACCCGCGAAAACATCTAGCGGGCCGACCTCGCGTGCGACCGCCTCCAGCGTATGCACGGCTTCCATATATGTATATGTCCGCGTCGACGCTCCATGCCCCGGAAGGTCAACGGTGTAGCAAATAAATCCGGCGGCTGCGAGCGCCTCCCCGTAGCGAAAGAGCGTCTCTTTCGAGCTAGCGTATCCGTGGGCGAGCAGTGCCACCGGATGCGGTCCCGGGCCGACAGGAATGAACTCCAGCGCAGGCGTCTCTTCGGCGAGCTTCACTTTTTGAACGCGGACGCCAGATTCAATCAGATGTGAGATCGCCAGACCGAAGGCGAGGCAGATGAAGGACGCCGCGGCGATCAATCGGGTGTTGCTTTCCCAAGAACCTCGAATCTTGGTCATCGCAGTGGCGCAGGTTCTCAGAATTGCGTTCATATCGGCAGACCAGTCCATCAACTTTGCCAGAGGCAAGCGACATTCCCTGCATCGGAGATTGGCAGGGGGACGCTTCTGGATCATGTCCAGTGGGCGCCGCATCGACTCGTACGACCTGCCGAGCGAGGCCGGAGCGAGAGATTGGTATTGTGTCCTCTGAATCCCTAGGCTACTGCACGTCGATCGAGCCGCTGCTGGTATGGGCGGTGAGGCTTCCAGTGCCTTCGCCGATGGTGCCCGTGATATGGCGCTTGTCCACGTTGCCGCGCACGGTCACGGGCCGATCCACGTGGACGGAGCCGCTGCCGACCGACAGGTTCACTCGGCCGGCGAAGTTGCGCGGCAGGAGGACGTGCACGCTGCCGGAGCTGTTGCTCAGTTCCGCCACTACATTGTCCGGCGCCGAAGGCGAGAAGGCTGTAGAGACACTCCCGCTTTGAGAGGTGGCGTTCAGACGGGAGCAGTTGATGTCCTCGCCCGTCACGCCACCACTGCTGGAATCTATAACGATCGAATCGGCCTGGACGTGCTCGACCCGCACAGAGCCGGAAGAGGAATGGGCCCGGCAGGTCCCTACCTGCGAGGCATCTGAGAGCCGGACGCTGCCGCTGGCGGTGTCAAGCTCAACGTCGCCGCCACTGAAGTGGTTGCCCTGGACCGAACCACTGGCGGAATGCAGGTGCACGGCCCCGCAGATCCGGGCGGCCTCAACGGACCCACTGGCCGTACGGGCCCTCACGTTGCCGGTCAGGTCCTGCACCTTGAGCGACCCAGAGGCGCTCTCGCACTCGATTCCGGCCTGCTGCGGCATGCGGATACTGTAACTGATGCTGATGGACTGGCGCGAGAGTAGTTTGGGCTGGTCCGCCTTGATCTCGAGCCGCTCGCCGGCCTCCTGGAAGCGAATCTCGACTTGTCTGGCCAATTCCTGGGCCTCTTCCTCCGTGGCCGCGCGCACTGAGATCTTCGCGGTTACCGCGGCCTGGTCAGTCTCCTGGCCGACGGCCTCGATCGATCCGCTGGCCGTCGAGACGACCAGAGTGGTCCCAGACCGCATTGGGTGCTGAAGCTCGACCGTCCTCTCGAATCTGGCCCGGTTACTGTCGATGACAATGCACCCCCCGACGGACAGCAGCGAGACGCCTACAGCAACAGCCGGTACGATGAGTCCTCTCGGTATCCGCATCATTCTCCATCTCCAGATTCCCATATCACCTTCACCCGGCAACAACGCCGGCGTTCCAAGGTACAAGTATGGCGTCATTCCCCCGGCAAGTTCAAGTGCAAAACGTGTCTTCAGGGTCTCAAACAGAATGCCGTGGCCGAGAAGGAGACCTGAAGGGGCTCTTGAACCACGAACCGCACGAACCACACCAACGCTGACGCCCAGGGTACGCCAAAGCCAAGGTGCAGGTCACTGTGGCAGGTGAGTGACAGAAAACAACTGAAGGAGATTCTGCCGCGAACCCCGCGAACGGCTGTCGCCTTTGGCGTGGATCCTGAGTTGGTCGTGTCATCGCCGTACGCGACGCTTCGCGTCTACCGGAAGGCCTTGCCTTCCGGGCGAGCATCGCCGGCCTCCATTTTGCAGGCCCGCTTGCTCCATGGAGTCCTGCTTGCCCGCAGGCGTACGGCTCAGACTGTGTGCGAGAGTCCCTTTCCCGGGCAGCCCTTTCGTCCTCTGCTACGGTGAAGGTAGACACCTACCCAGTCCAAGCCGCCAGATCAAGGCCGAGTAGTGGGATGCGGTCCAAGCCTGCTTGGACAAGCAGCCCACTGCGAAGGCCGCCCTTGGGACGCAGTCCCAAGGCACGGCGAAGCCGTGGATCAGGGGGCGGAGCTACGAGTATGACCAACACCCACGACCCCGCGCCAGCGTTGGCGGGGTTGGCGGGGTTCGCGGCAAAGAACAAGAACGCTTCCCAGGCAGGCCGACTTTGCGATTGCCCTGGAGGTTCGTGGGAGGTCACTTGACTGAAAGGGCCTCTTGGGGGTATCAGAGTCTCTGCCCGACCGCGGCTTGACGGCTGCGGGAGGGAACGACAGCAGAAGGAGACACCAATGCACAGATTGATGGGCAAACCGTGGATGCTGACCTGGGTGGCCTTGTGTTGTGGGATTCTGGTTGTCAGCGGGTGCGACTCTCGCATGTGTACCGTGACACCCAGGCAAGACCGCCTGGCGACCTCGGGGAGTGTAGATTGCCTGGTCGCGAAGGTCAGGACTGCGGCCTTGTGCATGCAGCGGAAGTCCTGGGAGCAGGGGGCGCTGGGGACCGCCTTTGTGGAGGCAGGGGACAATGAACTCATCGTCCAGGTGGCCAGGGCCAGTCGGATCTACACCTCAAAGGACGGGGTGGTGGCTGCCCTGGACGGGGCACCTGTGGACCCGCTGATGGCGGGTGAGGTGGTCTGGAGGGCGGCACAGCTCAGCGGCGACTCAGGGCTCCGCAAGGCTGCGGACGACATGTTGAACTGGACGCTGAAGACCGCGCCGCGTGCCTCTGACGGCACGATATTTCACACGGGCCGTGCCATGTGGTCTGACAGCTTTCACACCTCGCCGCCGTTTCTCGCGATGGCAGGTCAGTATGATGAGGCAGTCCGGCAGATCGACGGCCACTGGAAGCGGCTCTGGAACCCTGAGGCAAGGCTGGTCTCCCACATCTGGGATGAGGGAAGGCAGCAGTTCACAGACAAGAACTTCTGGGGTGGCGGCAACGGCTGGGCAGCAGCAGGCCTGACCCGGGTAATACGGGGGCTGCCTGTGGACCGCCAGGCCGAGAGACAGAGGCTCATCGGTTACGTGAGGGCGCTGATCGATGGCTGCCTTGCCCATCAGACGGCCGGCGGATTGTTCCACGACGTCGTCGACAACCCGAACTCCTATGAGGAGACGAATCTCGCTCAAATGCTGACCTACTCCATCTACGAGGGCGTGCGAGGCGGCTGGCTCTCGCAGGACTACCTCAAGGCAGCAGACCGTATGCGGCTCGCCGCGCGGGCCAAGGTGGACGGCCATGGTTTCGTACAGGGTGTGGCCGCAGCACCGACCTTTGACAGGCCTGGCATCTCACCTGAGGGCCAGGCCTTCTTTCTGTTGATGGAGACCGCCGCAGAGAAGATGGCCGCAACAGCGCAGCCACGGATGCACACCGATGCACACTGATGGCAGGGCCGTAGAGGATGTCTCGCTCAGTTTGGGGCATCGCCGTACGCGACGCTGCGCGTCTACCGGAAGGCAATGTCTTCCGGGTGATCTGCGCAGACCTCCGCTTGGGCAAGCGAGCTTGCCCCGCGGAGTTCTCCTTGCTCACAGGCATACGGCTCAAGCTGCATGGGAGAGTTCCATGCTGGCCACTGACGAGTGAATGGCTGTAAAGGCTGTCTCGATGGCAGTCTGGAGCCGTCGGATCGAGGCCGAGTCTGAGGCGGCGTCGCAAGCTTGCCTGCAGAGCCGGCTCGGGCGAAGGCCACCCTCGGCGATACAATCGCCGAGGCAGGGCGAAGCCCTGGACTCCGACGGCGGAGCCACGAAGACGCCGACCCCCGCGACTCCGCGTCAGCATCAGTGTGAATCTGTGTGCATCAGTGGTTCAAGAAGGTTGATCCGGCCGGGGAAAGCTGCGACAATCGTCGAGTGCCATCTCTGAAAGGACAACGACAATGACGCGGCAACGTAAGAGCGACACAGGGATCACCAGGCGGGAGTTCATGGGCGCTGCGGCGGCAGTGACGGCCTTCGCGATTGTGCCTCGCTCGGTCCTGGCGGGCTCGGGCCAGCCTGCACCCAGCGAGAAGATGAACATCGGCTGCGTCGGCGTTGGCGGCATGCAGGGCGGCGGCGACGTCGGACAGCGTCAGCAGCGAGAACATCTACGCCCTGTGCGACGTGGACGAGACCTACCTGAACAAGACCGCCGCGAAGTACCCCAAGGCCAAGCTGTACCGGGATTTCCGCGAGATGCTGGACAAGGAGCACAAGAACCTCCACGGCGTCACCATCACCATCCCCGACCACATGCACGCCAGCGTGGCGCTGTGGGCGATGGAGCGGGGCATGGCGGTCCACTGCCAGAAGCCGCTGACGCAGAGCGTCTGGGAGGCCCGGCTGCTGACCAAGGCGGCCCAGAAGTACAAGGTGCCCACGCAGATGGGCAACCAGGGATACTCCTCGCGTCGCGACGCGCGATCGCCTGCGAGATCATCTGGAACGGCGAGCTCGGCGACATCACCGAGGTGCATTCCATGAGCGGCGGCGGCTTCTCCCGCGGCGTCACGGAATGGCCGCCGCCGAGGAGGTCCCGGCAACGCTGAACTGGGACCTCTGGACCGGCCGGGCCCCGAGCACACCTACAGCTCGAAGATCCATCCGATCGAACTGGCGCGGATTCCTGGACTACGGCACGCAGATGATCGGCGACTGGGGCATCCACATGCTGGGCCCGGCCAACTGGGGCCTGCAACTGGGCAGTCCCACGAGCGTCGAGTGCACCGCGGTCGAGGGGGTGAATCCCGTCACCTATCCCCACTACGCCTGCAAGATCGAGTTCCCGGAGCGCCCGAACAAGTACGTGCCCGCCGGGAAGATGCCGCCGGTGACGCGTCTACTGGTATGAAGGCAGCATGGCGAAGAACTTCAAGCCGCCGGCAGGGCTGACCGATCAGGACGTCAAGGACTTCAACGAGATCTTCGTCGGCACGAAGGGCTTCCTGGGCACCAGCGGCCGGGGCGAGAGCGTCCGGCTGATCCCGGAATCGAAGATGCAAGGGCTTCAAGAAGCCGCCGAGCCGTGCTCAAGCGTTCGCCCGGCCACTTCGAGGACTGGATCCGGGCCTGCAAGGGCGGCGAGCCGGCGTGCTCCAACTTCAGCATCGCCGGGCCCTACACCGAATGGATGCTGCTGGGGGCGATCAGTTGGCGCTTCCCGAACGAGAAGCTCCTGTGGGATGGCAAGAACCTGCGTTTCACCAACAACGAGAAGGCCAACGAGTACGTCAAGCCCAACTTCCGCAAGGGCTGGGAGCTGCAAGAGCTGTGAGCTGTGAGTTGCGGGTTGCGGGTTGCGGGTTGCGGGTTCTACTGTCTACTGTCTCCTGTCTTCTGAGTTCTGAGTTCTGAGTTCTTACCCAAATGCCCGCATCTGGAAATGTGATGTGGTTATTCGGGCCGCTTATCGCGGTTATTAGGTGAACCGTCATGAATAGCCTGGAAAACGAGCGTACAATAGTGTAACTTGGTTGCCGCCTTTCAGGTGACAGTCCTTTGCGCATCCGGGGTGTGCCCAGTGGAGTCCAGATGAGACGGAAGTTGGAAGATAGAGGTCTGTACGAACAGCAGTACGAGCACGACGCATGCGGCATCGGCGCAGTGGTCCACATCGACGGCCACCCCGACCATTCGATCCTTGCGTATGGCAAGCAGATCCTGGTCAATCTGAGGCATCGGGGTGCGGCGGGTGCGGATAACACTACTGGCGATGGCGCAGGGATACTGTTTCAGGTTCCACACGAGCTCTTTACTGCCGAGTGCCAGAGGCAGGGCGTGGTCCTTCCGCTGCCTGGCGCATACGGCGTAGGAATGATGTTTGGCCCAAAGGACGAGCCGGATCTCCGGTCCAGATGTGAAGGGATCCTGGAGGCTGCGATCGGCCACTACGGCATGAAGGTCCTGGGCTGGCGCGACGTGCCGACCCGCAGCGGATGTCTCGGTCCCATTGCCTTGGAGGCGGAGCCTTCTGTCAGGCAGGTCTTTGTGGATGGGCAGGGCCTGACCGACCTCGCACTCGAGCGGAAGCTCTTCATGGCCCGAAAGAGGACCGAGCGGCTGGTCCTGGAGCAGTTCGGCAGGCAGGCGGAGGATTTCTACATCGCGAGCCTGTCATCCAGGACGATCTGCTACAAGGGCATGTTCATGGACCGCCAGCTCTTCGACTACTATCCCGACCTCGAGGACGAGCGGACCACCTCTGCCCTGGCTGTGGTGCATCAGCGCTACAGCACCAACACCTTCCCCAACTGGCGGCTGGCGCATCCCTTCAGATGCATCGCGCACAACGGAGAGATCAATACCCTCAGTGGCAACCGGAATTCCATGCGGGGCCGCGAGCCCAAGATGGTATGTCCCAGCCTGGGTGACGACCTGAGCGACCTCTTCCCGGTGATCACAGCGGGCGCGAGTGATTCCGCGTCCTTCGACAATGCCCTGGAGCTGCTGGTCATGGCAGGCAGGAGCATGCCGCACGGCCTGATGATGCTGATTCCGGAGGCCTTTGGTCCGAAGTACCATATCAGTACTGATAAGCGGGCATTCTATGAATACCACGCAGCGGTCATGGAGCCGTGGGATGGACCTGCGGCCATGGTCTTTACGGATGGCCGGGTGATTGGTGGCACCCTGGACCGGAATGGGCTGCGCCCGTGCCGGTATCTGGTCACGACCGACGGTCTGGTGGTCATTTCCAGCGAGGCGGGCGTGGTCGACTTTGCGCCAGAGAAGATCAGGGAGAAGGGGCGGCTTCGGCCCGGGCACCTGTTCCTGGTCGATACGGTCGAGGGCAGGATCATCTCGGACAACGAGATCAAGAGCCACATCGCCCGACAGCGGCCCTACAGAAGGTGGCTGGAAGAGAACCGCATAGAGCTCAGGGGTCTCTTCGACGCGCCGACCCTGGCAGAGAGCGACCCGCAGGCGGTGATCCAGGGGATGCGGGCCTTCGGCTACACGGCCGAGGACCTCCGCATGATCATGACGCCCATGGCGGTCAACGGCCAGGAGCCGGTGGGCTCCATGGGCAATGACACGCCCTTGGCAGTACTGTCCGACAGGCCCAAGCTGCTGTTCCAGTACTTCAAACAGCTCTTTGCCCAGGTCACCAACCCTGCGATCGATCCGCTGCGCGAGGGCCTGGTGATGAGCCTCATGCTCTTTACGGGCAAGAAGCGGAACCTCCTGGAGGAGACACCCGAGCACTGCAGGCAGCTCAAGCTGCCGCACCCGATCCTGACCAATGTGGATATGGAGCGGCTCAGGTCCGTCCATCGGAAGGACTTCAAGGTCGCGTCGCTGGCGGCCCTGTTCGATGCGGATGAGAAGGACCCTGGCTGCGCCCTGAAGGCAGGCCTGGACACCCTGATCCAGTCTGCAGTCCGGGCGGTTCGCGAAGGGGCCTCTCTCGTGATCCTGAGTGACCGCGGCGTCACCGCAGGCCGGGCGCCCATTCCCTCATTGCTGGCCGTCTCCGCAGTGCACCACGCCCTCATCAACCAGGGACTCCGCACAGAGACGGGCCTGATCGCGGAAAGCGGGGAGCCTCGCGAGGTCATGCACTTCTGCCTGCTGTGCGGGTTCGGCGCCAATGCGGTCAATCCCTACCTGGCCCTGGAGGTCCTGAACGACCTGCACCGTCGGGGCGAGCTGGGTGCGGCCCTTGAGCCCACGCAACTGGCGGACCACTACATTGCGGCAGTCAAGAAGGGCATCCTCAAGGTCATGAGCAAGATGGGGATCTCCACGATTCGCAGCTACCTCTACGCCCAACTCTTCGAGGCCATAGGCCTGAACAAGCCCGTGGTGGACACCTACTTCACGGGCACTGCCAGCAGGATCCAGGGCGTGGGTCTGGCCGAGATCGCCCAGGAGAGCCTGGCCCGTCACAGGACCGCCTTCAGACCTGCAGATGCAGGCCTGCCCCTCGACATCGGCGGCGAGTATGCCTTCAGGCGGGGCGGTGAGCGCCACCTCTGGAATCCCACGACAGTCTCGCGGCTTCAACACGCGGTGCGCAACAGCGACGCCAAGGCCTATGCCGACTTCGCGGCTGCGGTCAACGAGCAGTCCAGGCAGTTGTGCACCCTTCGCGGCCTGTTTGAGTTCAAGCAGGGACAGCCGATCCTCCTTGAAGAGGTCGAGCCTGCCACGGAGATCGTCAAGCGGTTCTGCACGGGCGCGATGAGCCACGGCTCGATCAGCAAGGAGGTCCACGAGACCCTGGCGATTGCCATGAACCGCCTCGGCGGCATGAGCAACACCGGCGAGGGCGGCGAGGACCCGGCCCGCTACGTCCTTGACGCCAACGGCGACGACCGCAACTGTGCGATCAAGCAGGTGGCGAGCGGCCGGTTCGGCGTGACGATCAACTACTTGGCGCATGCCAAGGAGCTGCAGATCAAGATCGCCCAGGGCGCCAAGCCCGGCGAGGGCGGGCAGCTCCCCGGGCACAAGGTGAGCAAGGAGATCGCCAAGCTCCGCTACGCGACGGCCGGCGTGACCCTCATTTCCCCGCCTCCGCACCATGACATCTATTCTATCGAGGACCTGGCCCAACTGATCTACGATCTCAAGTGCAGCAATCCTGGGGTCAAGGTGTCGGTCAAGCTCGTGGCGGAGGTGGGCGTGGGCACGATCGCCGCAGGCGTGGCCAAGGGCTATGCCGACGAGGTCCTGATCAGCGGCCACGATGGCGGCACGGGCGCAAGTCCCCTCTCCTCGATCATGCACGCGGGGATCCCCTGGGAGCTCGGGCTGGCCGAGACCCAGCAGGTCCTGGTGCAGAACAGCCTGCGGGGCCGCATCCGCGTCCAGGCGGACGGCCAGATGCGGACCGGGCGCGACGTGGCGATTGCGGCGCTGCTCGGCGCAGAGCAGTTCGGATTCGGCACTGCGGCCCTGGTGACCCAGGGATGCACGCTGCTCCGCAAGTGCCACGAGGGCGCCTGCGTATACGGCATTGCCACGCAGGACCCGGAGCTCCGCAAGCGGTTTAGTGGCAGGCCGGAGTACCTCCAGCGATACATGCTCTACGTGGCCGAGGAGCTCCGCCAGATCATGGCGGACCTGGGCTTCAGGAAGGTGGAGGACATGGTCGGCCGGTCCGACCGGCTCCAGATGCGGACCGCGCTCCAGCACTGGAAGGCCAAGGGAATCGACCTGGCCGCGATCCTCCTGCATGCAGAGGCCGCGGACGGCGGGGCCATCCGCCTGATGGATCGCCAGCCGGACCGGCTCGCGGATCACCTGGACTGGACGATCCTCAAGCAGGCCAAGGCGGCCCTCGAAAACAAGAAGAAGACGGTCCTGGACCTCGCCATTCGCAACGTGCACCGGACCGTGGGCGCGATCCTCAGCAACCATCTCGTCCTGCGGCACGGACCCGAGGGCCTGCCGGACGGGACCCTCGAGGTCACGCTGCGGGGCTCCGCGGGCCAGAGCTTCGGCGCGTTCCTGGCGCCGGGTGTGACGCTCCGCCTGATCGGCGAGAGCAACGACTACGTGGGCAAGGGCCTTTCCGGCGGCCGGATCGTGGTCCGGACCCCCGAGGGGGCCACCTATCCCGCCCACGAGAACATCATTGTGGGCAATACCGTACTGTATGGGGCCACGGGCGGCGAGGTCTTCATCAACGGGATGGCGGGCGAGCGATTCGGGGTCCGCAACAGCGGCGCCTCTGCGGTGGTGGAGGGGATCGGCGACCACGGCTGCGAGTACATGACGGGCGGCCTGGTGGTCGTGTTGGGCAAGACCGGCTGCAATTTCGGGGCGGGCATGAGCGGCGGCATCGCCTACGTGCTGGACGAGTGGCAGTTGTTCGATACCCTCTGTAATCTGGATATGGTTGATCTCGAAACGGTCTGGCACGAGGAGGATCGTGACCGGCTTCGGGACCTGATCGAGCGGCATCTCCGCTGGACCGGGTCGGCCCGGGCGAGGGAGATTCTGGGGGCCTGGCCCAACCTGGTGGGCAAGTTCGTGAAGGTCATGCCGATCGACTACCGCAAGGCCCTGGAGCGTATCCGGGCCGAGGAGCAGCGAGACACCGATACCACGCCTGCGACCGAGGAGGTGTTCCATGGGTGAGCTGCGAGGCTTTCTGAAATACAGCCGTCAGAACGTGGGGCACCGGCCCGTCGTGGACCGAGTCAGGGACTTCGCCGAGATCGACCTGCCCCTCACGCCCGACGACCTCCGTCAGCAGGCGGCCCGGTGCATGAACTGCGGGATCCCGTTCTGCCATGGCGCAGGCTGTCCGGTGGACAACCTGATCCCGGACTTCAACGACCTGGTCTACCACCACCGGTGGGAGCAGGCCTGCCGGGTCTTGCACTCGACCCACAACTTCCCGGAGTTCACCGGACGCGTCTGTCCTGCGCCCTGCGAGGCGGCCTGCACCCTGGCGGTCAACGACGACCCGGTCCTGATTCGGCACATCGAACTCCAGATTGTGGAGCGGGGATTCAAGGAGGGCTGGATCCAGCCCCAGCCCGCGGCGACCAAGAGCGGCAAGCGGGTGGCGGTGATCGGGGCGGGCCCCGCAGGCCTTGCCGCGGCCCAGCAGTTGGCCCGGCTGGGCCACAGCGTCCTGGTGATCGAGCAGGACGAGCAGCCTGGCGGAATGCTCCGGTACGGCATCCCGGACTTCAAGCTCGAGAAGTGGGTCATCGACCGCCGCCTCGATCAGATGAGACAGGAGGGCGTGGAGTTCCAGACCGGCGTGACTGCCGGCGAGGACGTCTCGGCCCGGTACCTCCGCCGGCGATTCGACGGCGTGCTCCTGGCCATGGGATCGCGGCAGCCGCGGGACCTGGACGTCCCAGGCAGGGACTTCGACAACGTCCTGTTTGCCATGGACTACCTGACCAGCCAGAACAAGATCAACGCGGGCCAGGACGTCGACGGGACCCAGGTCATTTCCGCCAAGGACAGGGACGTCGTGGTGATTGGCGGCGGAGACACGGGCAGCGACTGCGTGGGCACGGCCCGGCGCCAGGGGGCCAGGACCATCCACCAGTTGGAGATCCTGCCCAAACCGCCCGAAATGCGGCCCTCCGATACGCCGTGGCCGACCTGGCCCCGGATCATGCGGACCTCCAGTTCGCATGAGGAGGGGTGTGAGCGGAGGTGGTCCGTGCAGACCCAAAGGCTCGGGGGGACTGAGGTCCGGGTCAGCGAGTTGCACGGGATCGAGGTCGAGTGGATCAAGGGCCCCAGGGGTTGGCAGACCCGGGAATTGCCTGGCACCGAGTTCGTGCTCAAGGCGGATCTGGTCCTCTTGGCCCTGGGATTCGTGCACGTGGTGCACGCCGGCCTTGTAGAGAATCTGGGGCTGCGACTTGACGACCGGGGCAATATCCTGGTAAACAATTACCAAACCAGCGCCCCCTGGGTGTTTGCCGCGGGGGACACGGTCAGTGGCGCGTCCCTGGTGGTTCGGGCCATTGCGAGTGGCCGCCAGGCGGCAGCCGCCATGGATCGGTGGCTCCGCTGCTGAGGATTCCGGGCAGGTCGAAAGGCCTGCCCATTGTGTAAGGTGAGGTTCCTGAACCCACAACCGACAACCCGTAACCAACAACTCATACGGCCATGCCTAAACGCAAGGACATTCACAAGATCCTGATCATCGGCTCAGGACCCATCGTCATCGGACAGGCCTGTGAGTTTGACTACTCCGGAGCCCAGGCCTGCAAGGCGCTCAGGGCCGAGGGCTACAAGGTGGTGCTGGTCAACAGCAACCCTGCCACGATCATGACCGACCCGGAGATGGCGGACCGGACCTATATCGAGCCGGTCACGCCCGAGGTCGTGGAGGAGATCATCCGCAAGGAGCGTCCCGACAGCCTGCTGCCCACCCTGGGCGGACAGACCGGCCTCAACACGGCCGTGGCCCTGGCCGAGCGGGGCACGCTGAAGAAGTACAAGGTCAGGCTGCTGGGTGCGGACCTGCCGTCCATTCGCAGGGCCGAGGAGCGGGACCGATTCAAGAAGGTCATCCTGGACATCGGCCTGGATGTGCCCAAGAGCTACTACGTCCATTCCCTGGAAGAGGCCGAGCAGTGCGTCGGCGATCTGGGCTTTCCGGCCATCATCCGTCCCAGCTATACCCTGGGCGGCACGGGCGGCAACATCGCCTACAACATGGAGGAGTACCAGAAGTTCATCCGCTGGGGCCTGGACCTGAGCCCCAGACGCGAGGTCCTGGTCGAGGAATCCGTCATCGGCTGGAAGGAGTACGAGCTGGAGGTCATGCGGGATCGCAAGGACAACGTGGTCATCGTCTGCTCCGATCGAGAACCTCGATCCCATGGGCATCCACACCGGCGACAGCATCACCGTCGCGCCCGCCCAGACCCTGACCGACAAGGAATACCAGATCATGCGGGATGCGGCGATCCGGATCATCCGGGCCATCGGCGTGGAGACGGGCGGATCGAACATCCAGTTCGCCGTCAACCCCGATAGCGGCCGGATGGTCGTCATCGAGATGAACCCGCGGGTCTCCCGCTCGTCCGCCCTGGCCTCCAAGGCCACGGGCTTTCCCATCGCCAAGATCGCCTCGCTGCTGGCCGTGGGCTATACCCTGGACGAGATCCCCAACGACATCACCAAGAAGACGCCGGCCTGCTTCGAGCCCACCATCGACTACTGCGTGGTCAAGTGGCCACGATTCACCTTCGAGAAGTTCCCCAAGACCACGGCGGAGCTGACCATCCAGATGAAGTCCGTGGGCGAGGCCATGGCCATTGGCCGGACCTTCAAGGAGGCCTTCCAGAAGGCCATCCGCTCGCTGGAGATCGACCGCTATTCGCTGAGCAATCGCCACCTGCGGGAGACCCTGACCACGCCCGAGCTCAAGGAGCGGCTGCGCAGGACCGGCTGGGACCGGATCTGGTGGGTGGCGGAGGCCCTTCGCAGGAAGGTCAGCGTACGGGAGCTCTATGAGCTGACCCGGATCGATCCCTGGTTCCTCAACCAGATCAAGGACATCCTGAAGCTGGAGGAGAAGATCGCGTCACTGCCCGGCCTCGAGGGATTCACACCCACGCTGATGAGCCAGGTCAAGGAGTGCGGATTCAGCGACCGGTACCTGGCGCAGCAGCTCAAGGTGGACGAGACGGCAGGTCCGGGCCAAGCGCCAGGCCATGGGCGTCTCGCCCGTGTACAAGCGGGTGGACACCTGCGGTGCGGAGTTCGAGGCCAACACCCCCTATCTCTACTCGACCTACGAGAAGCAGTGCGAGGCTGAGCCCACGGACCGCAAGAAGGTCATCATCCTGGGCGGCGGACCCAACCGCATCGGCCAGGGCATCGAGTTCGACTACTGCTGCGTGCACGCGGCCTTTGCCCTGCGGGAGATCGGCGTGGAGTCGATCATGGTCAACTGCAATCCGGAGACCGTGAGCACGGACTATGACACCTCGGACCGCCTCTACTTCGAGCCGCTGACCTTCGAAGACGTGATGAACATCGTCGAGAAAGAGCGGCCCTATGGGCGTGATCGTCCAGTTCGGCGGCCAGACGCCCCTCAAGCTGGCAGTCCCGCTGGAGAGGGCAGGCGTGCCGATCATCGGCACCACGCCCGACAGCATCGACATCGCGGAAGACCGGGAGCGGTTCAACAAGCTGGTCCAGAAGCTGAAGCTCCGCCAGCCGGAAAGCGGGACCGCCCTCACCCGCGAGCAGGCCAAGCGGATCGCGGACAAACTCGGATACCCGGTCCTGGTCCGGCCGTCGTTCGTGCTGGGAGGCCGGGCCATGGAGGTCGTCCACGACGAGGCCGCGTTCGACGCCTGCGTGACCGCGGCCCTGGAGGCCTCGGGCGAGCATCCGATCCTGATCGACAAGTTCCTCGACGACGCCACGGAGTTCGACGCAGACGCGATCTGCGACGGCCATCGGGTGGTGATCGGCGGGATCATGGAGCACATCGAAGAGGCCGGCATCCACTCGGGCGACAGCGCCTGCTCGCTGCCGCCCATGTCCGTGCCCGAGAAGATCGTCAACGAGCTGCGGCGGCAGACCTGCCAGCTCGCCATGGCCCTGAAGGTCAAGGGCCTGATCAACATCCAGTTCGCCCTCAAGGGCTCAGACGTCTACGTCCTGGAGGTCAATCCCAGGGCCTCCCGTACGATCCCCTTTGTGAGCAAGGCCATCGGCGTGCCCCTGGCCAAGCTGGCGGCCAAGGTCATGGTGGGCCAGACACTGGACGAGCTGGGGTTCACCAAGGAAGTCCGCAGGGGCTACTTCTCGGTCAAGGAATCGGTGTTCCCGTTCCTGAAGTTCCCGGGCACGGACACGATCCTGGGGCCGGAGATGCTCTCGACCGGCGAGGTCATGGGGCTGTCCGACAACTTCGGCATGGCCTATGCCAAGAGCCAGGTCGCCGCAGGCAACAGCCTGCCTACCTCAGGCAGGGTCCTATTCAGCGTCAAGGACGCGGATAAGCCCAAGGCCGCAGAGCTGGCGGCCCAGATGCACGCCATGGGATTCAAGATCCTGGCCACGAAGAAGACCTGCATCGAGCTGATCAAGCACAATATCCCTGCGGAGTTTGCCCTCAAGATGAGTGAAGGCAGGCCCCACATCGTGGACCTGATCATCAATCGCCAGATCGATTTGATCGTCAACACCACGGTGGGAGGCAAGCAGGCGATCCTGGACTCGTTTTCGATCCGGCGGACCGCCCTGGAGCGGCAGGTGCCCTACGTGACGACGATCCGCGGCGCCTGGGCGGTGGTCAAGGCCATCGAGGCCCTGCGCACGGGCAAGGTGACAGTGAAACCGATTCAGCAGTACTACCGTTGAGATATCAAAAATCAGAATGCAAAGATCAGAACTGCAAATCAAAATGCAAATAGAGCGAACAACGGCGCATCTTTGGTGTTTGCTCTGTCATTTTGATCTTTGATCTTGTCATGGAGTCGCCATGAAGGCTGTTCTACTACTCGAGGATGGGACGGTGTTCGAAGGAAAGGGCTTTGGTGCCCAGGGCTGCCGGTTCGGCGAGGTCGTGTTCAACACGAGCATGACCGGCTACCAGGAGATCCTGACGGATCCGTCCTACCACGAGCAGATCATCACCATGACCTATCCCCTGATCGGCAACACGGGCACCAACCCCGTGGATTGGGAGTCACGCAAGGTGTTTGTGCGGGGCTTTGTGGTCAAGGAGAACTGTCCCTATCCGAGCAACTGGCGAGACACAAACTGTCTGGATGCCTATCTCAAGAAGAGCCGTATCGTGGGGATCGAGGGAGTGGATACCCGCCAGCTCGTCCGCCACATCCGTACCCAGGGCGCCCTGCGAGGGGTGATCTCGTCTGCGGAGCTGCGCGTCAAGGCCCTGGCCGAGCAACTTGAGGGCTACCCGGGTCTGGTGGGCCGGGACATTGTCAAGGACGTGACGGTCCGCAAGCCCTTTACCTGGGAAGAAGGTCCGGTCGACGTCTTCGCGGGCAATCATGCGGCCAAGACCAGCCGGCAGTTCCGCGTAGTGGCCATGGACTTCGGCATGAAGCGCAACATCCTCCGCCGGCTGTGTTCGTTCGGCTGCCACGTGACTGTGGTGCCCGCGGCTACCACGGCTGCCCAGATCCTGGCCCTGCGGCCGCAGGGGGTCTTTCTGAGCAACGGTCCCGGCGATCCTGCTGCAGTGACGTACGCGGTGGAGACCATCCAAACGCTCCTGGGCAAGGTGCCCATCTTTGGGATATGCCTGGGCCAACAGTTGCTGGGCCTGGCCCTGGGGGGGACCACATTCAAGCTCAAGTTCGGCCATCGCGGGGCCAACCATCCGGTCAAGAACCTCAAGACCGGACGGGTCGAGATCACCAGCCAAAACCACGGTTTCTGTGTTGATATCGACTCTCTCAAGGGCAAGGGCGTCCAGGTCACGCACGTCAATCTCAACGATCAGACCCTGGAGGGCTTGCGGTGCTCCAGGCTGGGCGCCTTCTCGGTCCAGTACCACCCAGAGGCCTCGCCCGGGCCACACGACTCTGACTACCTGTTCAGGGACTTCGTGGACCTGATGGGCGCCTAGTGCCGTTTCCACTGTCCCAGGACTGAAAAACCTGTTGCCTGGCATCCACCGTTCTGCTACATATACGCTTGGCTCTCTAGGTGGCCCGGTCTGCCCTTCTCGTGGGGCGAATGGCGACGAGAGAGGGAGGGCAGGGGCCGACCTTGAGTCGGGGTTCGGAGTGCTGGGTGCATGGGTAGAGTCGGTCACGCACGGCGGCGCAGGAGGGGGGGACGCACAGGGTATTGCCACGCCGAAAACCCCACCACATGTCCAGCTCTGGCGAGAGTTTGCCTCAAGGAAGGAGGTGAGAAGAACCGATCAATTCCTACCGTAATAGCGTATTTTTTCCCTCGTGACCTGGACCCAGGAGCGGGGGTGGCTGTGTGGGACCTTGGCGACACGCCGAGGCGGAGTGATCCAGACCTGCTGAAGAAGGAGACCAACATGCATCTGAACAGACGACGAGTCTTTGGGGTGTTCTCCATCCTGGCCTTGGGCCTGATCCTGGCGCAGACCGTCTTGGCTGCGGACCCGGATCTAAAGGGGCGATGGAAGTTCGATGAGGGAGCTGGCACGACTGTGGCGGACGCGTCGGGCAACGGGAACCTTGGGACGATCTCGGGCGGGCCGACCTGGACTACGGACGCAAAGAGGGGCGGCGCCCTGCAGTTCACCGCCAACGGCTACGTCGACTGCGGAACCGGCAGCAGTCTGGCTATCGGCGACGCCGTGTCGATGGCCGCGTGGATCAAGGTCGGTGGGCTGGCCCTGGACCACAAGGTCGGCGGGAATCAGAACAACTCGGCCGGCGGGTACAAGATGAGCGTCTATAGCAACAACAAGGTGGAGTTCGAGATCCGCACCTCCGCCAATGGGGCCGTTCTCAACAGGGACACGGCAGGCGGGACCACCTTCCAGGCGGGCGTGTGGTATCACGTTGCGGGCGTCTACTCCCTCAAGGACGGATACATCCGTACCTTCGTCAACGGTGTGCTGGACAGGGAGATGGCGACCACCGGCGTGCTGGGCGTGTCACCCGGTCCCCTCAGGATCGGCTGCGAGCCCTTCACACCCACGGGCAATCTATTCAATGGCATCATGGATGACGTCCGCGTGTACAGCCGGGCGCTGACTGCGGATGAGCTTCCGGTCATCATGGCGGGCCTGGACAACGCAGGCATGGCCTCTGATCCGACGCCCAAGGCCGAGGCCTCCGACGTCCCCCGGGACACGGTGGTGAGCTGGAAGCCGGGCGAGTACGCCAAGACCCATGACGTGTACTTTGGCACGGTCTTTGATGACGTCAACACGGCCAGCCTGACGAGCCCTGCCGGCCAGTTGGCCAGCAAGGGCCAGGACGCGGCCACCTTTGATCCTGCAGGCCTGCTGGCTTATGGCCAGACCTACTATTGGAGGGTCGACGAGGTCAACGCGCCTGACAAGCCGGCCACGTACAAGGGCGACACCTGGAGCTTCACCAGCGAGCCCTATGGCTACCCGGTCAAGCCGGTCAAGGCTACGGCGTCCAGCTCCATGGCCTCCACCATGGGACCTGACAAGACGATCGACGGGTCCGGTCTGGACAACCTGGATCAGCACTCGGTCTCTGCCTCGCACATGTGGCTGAGCAAGAAGGGGGCTGTCACGCCCGTCTGGATACAGTACGAGTTCGACAAGGCCTACAAGCTGCACGAGATGTGGGTCTGGAACTCCAACCAGGCAGTAGAGCCCTCCGTGGGCTTTGGCGCCAAGGACGTGAAGGTCGAGACCTCTCTGGATGGCGCCACCTGGACGGCCCTGGCCGACGTACCGGAGTTCAACCAGGCCACGGGCGAGCCCAACTACGTGCAAAATACCGCCGTGAACTTCGGCGGAGCGCAGGCCAAGTACGTCAAGCTCACCATCGCCGTCAACTGGGCGGACAGCAACAGGCAGGCAGGCCTTGCTGAAGTGCGGTTCTTCTACGTCCCGGTCAAGGCGTTTGGGCCTACCCCGGCGGATGCCGGCGGTGACGTTGCGGTTGGCGCGACCCTGAATTGGCGGCCCGGCCGCGAGGCAGCCAAGCACCAACTGTACCTCTCTGCTGATGCCAATGCCGTGGCCAATGAGACTGTGGCTGCTATCACGCCCACAGGTCACAGCTTCGACGTGACCAGTCTCGGTCTGGACTATGGCAGGACCTATTACTGGAAGGTCAATGAGGTCAATGACTCAGCGGCCGACAAGGTCTGGCAGGGCGATGTCTGGTCCTTCACGACCATTGCCTATGCAGTGGTGGATGACTTCGAGGGCTATGACGATACCTGCAAGAGGATCTTCTTCAGTTGGGTGGATGGCTTTGGCTACTCGGCCACCCCGGACTGCGGGGTCGCTGCCGCCAACGGCAACGCCACCGGCTCGACCGTCGGCAACGTCAATCCTCCGTTTGCCGAGCAGTCGATCGTGCGTGCCGGCGGAAAGTCGATGCCCATGTGGTTTGACAACGCCAAGAGCCCGTTCTACTCAGAGGCCCAGCGAGAGTGGGCAGCAGGCACAGCCTGGACAGGCAATGGCGTGAACACCCTGGTGGTATACCTCCGCGGTGACGCGGCGGGCTTCGTTGAGACGACTCCTGGCACCATCATCATGAATGGTACGGGCGCGGACGTATGGGACGCCTCTGACCAGTTCCGCTTTGTGTACAAGGCCCTCAAGGGCAATGGCTCGATTGTGGCCAAGGTAGAAACAGTGGGCAACACGCATGAGTGGGCCAAGGCGGGCGTGATGATCCGTGAGACCGCGGCAGGGGGATCTACCCATGCCTTCAACGCGGTGACGCCCACCGCCACCCACGGCATCTCTTACCAGCGCCGCGTCGATACGAACGTGGCGACCAATGCGAACAGTGATGTCGCCAGCACCCCGCTGCCTCAGTGGGTCAAGCTGACCCGCACGGGCAACGTCTTTACCGCCCAATATTCTTCCGACGGCAAGGCATGGATGGACATTGCGACGACCTCGCCTGTGACGATCAACATGGCCAATGACGTGATGATCGGCCTGGCCGTGACCAGCCATGTGGCGGGTTCCGTCTGCGGCGCCAAGTTCACGAATGTCTCGACCACAGGCGGCGTGTCTGGGAGCTGGCAGGTGGCAGAGGTGGGTACTGCCCAGGTGGTTGGCAATCCGCTGGAGACCTTCTACGTGGCAGTCCAGGACAAGGCCGGAAAGAGCAAGGTGGTCAGCAATCCTGACACGACCGTGATTGCGACGGGCACGTGGCAGGAGTGGCAGATTCCGCTGAGCCAGTTCAGCAGCGCAGGCGTCAATCTGGGCACCGTTCAACGGCTGACGATAGGCGTGGGCGATCGCAACACGCCCAAGGCCGGCGGCTCTGGCAAGCTGTACATCGATGACATCCGCCTGACCCCGTAGCGAGTCTGCAATGGCCCTTGGATCCGGAAGTCCCCCCAAGTGGGGAGACGTCGGGAGACAGGGACAGCCTCAGAGAATTGAAGACAGGTCCAGCGGCCCACCCAGTGTCGCTGGACCTGTTCGTTTTCAATACTGGCAAAGGGGCCAGGATACCGCTTGCCTGCGAGGGGGATGACTGGCTACAATGAGGGCGCCTAGGCGTCCAGATCCCTGGTCCTGTCTGTGGGGGACGTAGTGGGTAGGCGGGAACCTGGGTGGTGCGCGAGGCCTTGATCGGAGGCAGTGATGCAGGGTCTGTCGGGCACGCGGCGAACAAGGGGGGGGTGGTCCGTACCGCGCGCAGCGAATCCTCTTGACGTGGGGACTGGGCAGGGAGTCTGCCTTCACAGTGCCCACGGTTGTGGCCCGTCCGTAGTGCCGGAAAGGAGGTGAGACGGGAAGCAGTTCCTTTGGAGGCAAATCCACTAACCTTAGAAGGGAGGAATGAGCATGAAGAAGTGCATGTTTGTGCTGGGCATGGCCTTGGCCTGGAGCGCAGCGGCGATGGCCTCTGACATTGCGTTCTACGTCGGCGCGCCAAACGTCGACGGTTGGTACTCGGTGGCAGGTCAGACCGCGGACGTGGAGACGATCATCACCAAGGTCGGAGGTCTGTTTGGCGACGTCCAGAAGTTCGATGACAACCAGTTCTCCGACTTCACCGCGTGGATAGACAGGCACACCAACGATGGCGTGATGGACATCATCTGGTTGAACGGATGCGTGCCGAGCTGCCTCTACCCATATCCCAACGTCAACCCGGACGGCTCACGCGCCGAGCTGTGGCTCGATGGCGGGAACATGATCATCAACGTGGGTGACTGGTTCGGCTACTGCTCCTATGAAGGAGGGGCCAGAAAGGCCGACAATGGAGCGACCGGGGCAGCGAACATCCTCGACCTTTCCTCGGGGATCATCATATCCCAAGACAACACTGCGATGACCGTGACGCCGACGGGCAAGCAGTATCTGCCCAGCATCGGGTCCAGTTGCATCAGCTACAGACCCGTCGCGATCAGTGCCGTTGTAGCCCCCTGGGAGATTGCGGCGGTATTTGCCTCCACGAACGGGGCGGACAGCGGCGCACAGGCCGATCCCATCGTCATTCACAACAGGGACACGGGCGGCTACGTGGCCTTCGTCAACCAGGCTGCAGGCAGCGGCCCTCCGGGCTGGCTTGCAGACAGGGGCCTGGCCTGCGCCGAGTTGATCGGTAACTGGGTGGCCAGCGTCATCGGGTTGGGCGACCGGGCACTGGCCGGGATCGTCAGCCCAAAGACGGGCGTGAACGACGTGTTCCGTGACGCCACTCTGAACTGGAAGGCGGGACAGTACGCCAAGACCCACGACGTGTACTTTGGGACGGTGTTCGATGACGTCAACACCGCCAGCCGGGCCACCCCCCTGGGCGTGCTGGCCAGCCAAGGCCAAGAGGCCGTCACCTTTGATCCTCCCGGCGTGATGGCCTATGGCCAGACCTACTACTGGAGGGTCGACGAGGTCAACGCGGCACCGGATTCCTCGATCCACAGGGGCAAGACCTGGAGCTTTACGGTCGAGCCCTATGGATATCCGGTCAAGCCGGTCAAGGCCACGGCGTCCAGCTCCATGGCCTCCACCATGGGACCTGACAAGACGATCGATGGATCCGGGCTGGACAGCCTGGATCAGCACGGGGTCTCTGCCTCCCAGATGTGGCTGAGCAAGAAGGGGGCTGTCACGCCCGTCTGGATACAGTACGAGTTCGATCAGCCCTACAAGCTATGGCAGATGTGGGTCTGGAACTCGAACCAGGCAGTCGAGTCAGATCTTGGCTTCGGCGCCAAGGACGTGAAGATCGAGACCTCGGTGGATGGGACCACGTGGACGACCCTCGCGGACGTCCCCGAGTTCAACCAGGCCAGCGGCGAACCGAACTACGTGCATAACACGACCGTCAACTTCGGCAGCGTGCAGGCCAAGTTCGTGAAGTTGACGATGGCCAGCAACTGGGCAGACAGCACCAAGCAGGCGGGCCTGGCTGAGGTGCGGTTCTTCTACGTGCCGGTCAAGGCCTTTTCGCCCACTCCCGCCAATGGGGCTGGTGACGTGGCCGTTGGCGCGACCCTGAACTGGCGGCCCGGACGTGAGGCTGCCAAGCACCAACTGTATCTCTCTGCAGACGCCAGCAGCGTGGCCGATGAGACTGTGGCGGCCCAGACGCTGACCGATCACTGGTTCGACCTGACCAGCCTCGGTCTGGACTACGGCAGGACCTACACCTGGAAGGTCAACGAGGTCAACGACGCAGCGACTCCTGCTGTCCAGCAAGGTGACGTCTGGTCCTTCACGACCATTGCCTATGCAGTGGTGGATGACTTCGAGGGCTACGACGATGTCTGCAAGCGGATCTTCTTCAGTTGGGTGGATGGCTTTGGCTACTCGGCAACCCCGGACTGCGGTGTTGCCGCTGCCAACGGCAACGCCACGGGTTCGACCGTCGGCAACGTCAATCCTCCGTTTGCCGAGCAGACGATCGTGCATGGCGGAACCAAGGCCATGCCCATGTGGTTCGACAACACCAAGAGTCCGTTCTATTCAGAGGCTCAGCGAGAGTGGCCGGCCGGGACAGCCTGGACGGGCGGCGGCGTCAATACCCTGGTCGTGTACCTGCGAGGCGATGCGCCCGCGTTCATCGAGCCTGCGCCGGGGACCATTCTGATGAATGGTATGGGCACGGACGTGTGGGACGCCTCTGACCAGTTCCGCTTTGTGTACAAGGCACTCAAGGGCAATGGCTCGATCGTGGCCAAGGTGGAGAGCATCACCACCACCAACGAGTGGGCCAAGGCGGGCGTGATGATCCGCGAGACAGCAGCAGGCGGATCTGTCCATGCGTTCAGCGCTGCGACGCCTACCGCCACTCACGGCGTTTCGTACCAGCGCCGCGTCGACCCGGATGTGGCCACCAACGCAAGCACCGATATCGCCAGTACCCCGTTGCCTCAGTGGGTCAAGCTGACCCGCGCGGGCAACGTCTTCACCGCCCAGTATTCTTCCGACGGCAAGGCCTGGACGGACATCGTGACCACCTCGCCCGTGACGATCAACATGGCCAATGACGTGATGATCGGCCTGGCTGTGACCAGCCATGCTGCGGGTTCTCTCTGTAGTGCCAAGTTCTCGAATGTCTCGACTACGGGCGGCGTGTCCGGGTCCTGGCAGGTCGCAGACGTCGGCACAGGTCAGGTCAATGGCAACGCGCCGGAGGCGTTCTACGTGGCAGTTCAGGACAAGGCCGGCAAGAGCAAGATAGTGAGTAATCCTGACACGACCGTGATTGCGACGGGCACGTGGCAGGAGTGGCAGATTCCGCTGAGCCAGTTCAGCGACGCAGGTGTCAATCTGGGCACCGTTCAACGGCTGACGATCGGCGTGGGTGACCGCAACACGCCCAAGGCCGGCGGCTCTGGCAAGCTGTATATCGATGACATCCGCCTGATCGGGTCAGCCACGCCATAGCCCGGCTGCACCGGTCTGGCACGTGTATGTGAGGTAATGGCAGTACAGGCAGGTCCGGTGGCCCAGGGAGGGCCGCCGGACCTGCTTCCTTGCCGGTCTGCGGTGGATGCAGGGAGAACAGGCAGCAAGGGCCTTGCCTTCCTGGCCCTTTTTTGTTACAGACTATCCTGAAGGTGTGTATATTCTAGGACCTTCGCAACGGTGGAGGCCCTGGAGGGGGGGGAGTGTGCCGGGCCCTTGCAGGCCCAGGGTGTGGTGATGGCTGCAATCGGAGGTCAGGGCGAACGTGCTCGGACCGGGCATATGGCAAGAGGGGGAGTCGCAGCGCATGATCAACGTCGCAGGGGAGTGGCTCTGCGCTCATTTCTTCCGGGGGGTGTCATCTATTCCAGGAAAGGAGGTGGATCGGCCGATTCTATGTCCTATTGGGAACCGGGGAAATCGTACTCTGCCCTGGTGACGCAGATGTGCCAGACACCCGCGCGAACGAGGGTGCTTTGGCGAATGGTTCAGGTGCCATGGGTATGGCATAGCGTTGTCAGAAGAAGGAGAAGATCAATGCACAAGACATCACTCTATCTGATTCTGGTGGCTGCGGCAGCCCTGATCTCAGGGGGAGCGGCACTCGGCTACGAGGCCGTGTCTGACCCCGACCTCATCGGCTGGTGGGCCTGCGACGAGGGATCCGGCGACCTGGTTGCCGACCTCTCGCCCAATCACAATGACGGACATTTCTATCAAGGTGCTCCGGCGTGGGTCACCGGCATGCACGGCATGGCCGTCGAGCTGAGGAAGCCCACGCTGATCCAGGTCCCAGCCATCAACCAGACCCTGACCAGCGCGACCATGGCGGGATGGATCAAGCCCTATGGGGCGCAGACTGAGTGGGCGTCGATCATGATGACCCGCGGCTCTGCGACCGGCCTCAACATCCTGGCAGACTTCCAGCTCGCCTATCACTGGGGCGACGCCGGTACCAGTTGGAACTACCGCGGAAACGTCAAGATTGCGAACAACGAATGGTCCTTTGCCGCAGTGACGGTCGAGCCCACCAAGGCCGTCTTCTACCTCAACGGCGTGGCCTCTGCAACGAACTCCACCACCCACGCATCGGTGAACTGGAACGCCGACGTCTACCTCGGTGGCGACGGATCAGGCTCGTTTGACGACCGAAGGATGGTCGGCGCGCTGGACGACGTCTCACTCTTCAGGCGCGCACTGAACGCGGACGAGATCAAGACAATCATGATTGGTGCGACCAAGGCCGGCCCGGCCGGCAGCCCGATTCCCTCGAGCGGGGCGACAGACGTGTCTCGCGACGCCTTTCTTTCCTGGCAGCCAGGCTCTTATGCCAAGACCCATGACCTGTACTTCGGAACGGGCTTCGACGACGTCAACAATGCCGGTGATGCAGTCCCGGCGGGCGTCGCCGTCAGCAAGGGGCTGGGCGTGACCACCTATGATCCCGCTGGACTGCTCGAATACGGCAAGACGTACTACTGGCGCGTGGACGAGATCAATGCACCGGACAAACCGGGCACCTACAAGGGCGACACCTGGAACTTCACGGCCGAGCCCTACGGCTACCCGGTCACGCCGATCAAGGCCACGGCCTCCAGCTCCCTGTCCGCCACGATGGGCCCCGAAAAGACCATCGACGGATCGGGCCTCGACGCCCAGAATCAGCATGGGACCTCTGCGTCGCAGATGTGGCTGAGCAAGAAGAACGTATCGCCCATCTGGATCCAGTACGAACTGCCCGCAGCCTGCAAGCTGTACCAGATGTGGGTCTGGAACTCCAACCAGACCGTGGAGCTGGACGTTGGGTTCGGCGCCAAGGACGTCAAGGTGGAGACCTCTCTGGATGGGACCACGTGGACTGCAGTGGCGGATGCGACGCAGTTCAACCAGGCCACCGGAGAACCCAATTACGTGGCCAACACGACCGTGAGCTTTGGCGGCGTGCAGGCCAAGTACGTGAAGATCACGATCAGCGCCAACTGGGCAGACAGCACCAAGCAGGCGGGCCTCGCTGAGGTCCGGTTCTTCTATGTGCCGGTCAAGGCCTTCGAGCCCACCCCAGCCAATGCTGCTACGGGCTTCAGCGTACAGGGCGTCCTGAACTGGCGTCCCGGTCGTCTTGCGGCCAAGCACAGCGTGTACGTCAGTGACGACTCCGCTGCCGTGACCGCGGGGACTGCGCCCGTACAGACCGTTACGGATCACAAGCTGGAACTGACAGCCCTGGGCCTGCAGTACGGCAAGACCTATTACTGGAAGGTCAACGAGGTCAACGACGCCGCTGATCCCAAGGTGTACGAAGGCGATCTGTGGAGCTTCACCACCCCCGACTATGGCGCGGTGGATGACTTCGAGTCCTACAATGACCTGTGCAACCGGGTCTTCTTCGCCTGGGTGGATGGCTTCGGCTACTCTGCCGTGGCGGAGTGCGGCCTGACTGCCTCCAACGGGAACGGCAGCGGTTCTACGGTAGGCAACATCAATCCTCCGTTTGCCGAGAAGACGGTTGTCCACGGCGGTTTCCAGTCCATGCCTCTGGCCTACGACAACACGGGCGGCAAGTCCACTTCCGAGGCCACCCGGACGTTTGATCCCGGACAGGATTGGACCGTGGGCGGCGCCAAGACCCTGGTGCTGTACTTCCGCGGCGCGGTGGACAACAATCCGGGCCAGTTCTACGTGAAGATCAATGGCACTCGCCTGGACTACCCCGGAGCGACCTCTGCTCTGGCCCTTGGCGTGTGGAAGCAGTGGAACATCGACCTGGCCTCCGTGAGTACGAGCCTCAAGGCCATCAAGACGGTCAGCGTCGGCGTGTCCGGCTCGGGTAAGGGCATGCTGCACGTGGATGACCTTCTGCTGTACAGGGTTGCCCCTGCGGTGGTGGTGCCCACGGATCCCGGGACCAACGGTCTGTCCGCCTACTACAAGATGGAAGGGGACGTCAAGGACAGCTCGGGCAAGGGCAACAACGGCACGCCCAACGGGAATCCGATCTATGTGGATTCCGCGGCTGGATTCGGCAAGGCCCTTCAGTTTGAGGGCATTGACGACTACGTCGACCTGCCCATCGGCTCCCTGATGAGCACGCTCAGCAGCGCCACGTTCTCCACGTGGGTGAACTGGTCTGCAAGCGGCGGTAACTGGCAGAGGATCTTTGACTTGGGCAGCAGCAACGCCAACTACCTGTTCCTGTGCCCGTCGGGTGGCGGCAACCTCACCAGCCCGATGCGTTTTGCGATCCGCATGACGACCAGCACGGGCGAGTCGGTCATCAACTCCTCGGCTGTCGTGCCCGCCGGCTGGCACCACGTCGCTGCGGTGCTCGATGGCCCCACCATGACCATGCAGCTCTGGCAGGATGGCAGCCTGGTGGCCAGTGGCGCCACCCTGGTCCTTCCCAAGGACCTCGGCAACACCAACCAGAACTGGCTGGGCCGGTCGCAGTACACGGCCGATGCCTACTACAACGGATCGATCGATGAGTTCCGGATCTACAACCGGGCCTTGTCTGCTGGTGAGGTTCATTATCTTGCCGGCGATCGGTAGTGCAATGGACCCCTGTGGCATGTCGGCCACAGAGGCCCTCCATAGATGAGTCCAGCGGGGTCTGTGCCGAAGGGTACAGACCCCGCTGCTATCTAGCCCGCATTTCTCACAAGGCTTCGGGCGGTCGAAGCCTTGTGAGAAATGCGGGCTAGCCATCCACCGATCAATAGGTGAATCGCCTGCCTGAGAGGGCTCCAAACCCTTGCGGCAAATGCGAGTTAACACCTTCGAAATGCGTTGATCTGGCCTGGACATGACGGTACACTTCGACTGAAAGGAGTCCAGGATGTCCAGGAAAGGGTCCAAGGTGGTCGTGGTGGGGGGGGCATTCGTAGACATGGCGGTCCGCTGTAGCGAGTTCCCGTCCACGGGCCAGACCGTGGTCGGTTCTGCCCTGTATTACAGCCCTGCCGGTCCTGGCCCCAATCAAGCGGCCGAGGCCGTGTTGTGCGGCAGCGAGGTGTACCTGGTCAGCAAGGTGGGCGGCGATTGCTTTGGAGCCATGGTCAAGTCGCACCTGGCTGATCTGGGGATCCGGACGGACTATGTCCATACCGCACCTGCCCTCTGCACGGGCGCGGTAGTGACCTGGGTCAACGCCGAGGGCGAGAATGCCGGGTGCAGGTACATCGGAGCCAACGGCGCCATGCAGGCCCGCGACGTCGAGGCTGCGGAACAGGTCATCTCAGATGCCTCAGTGTGCCTGATCCACGGAGGCCTTCCCCAAGAGGCCGTCACCGAGGCGATCAGCCTGGCCCAGGTCCATGGGACACGGGTCATCCTGAACCCTGCCAGACCCTTGGAGCCCCACGGCCAGGCCGACAAAGATCTACCCGGCGCGTACTTCTCTGCGGATGTGCTGATCCCCAATCTCCTCGAGGCGGCGACCATCACTGACCCTGCGGGTGGCCAGGCCAGTGCCCACGCGGCCAAGCTGATCGGGTCAGAGCTGGTTGCCAGGGGTGTGCGATGCGCCATCATCACCCTGGGCCGCCGTGGCTGCATGCTGGTGGACCGGACCGGCGCAGAGCATATCCTGCCTTTTGAGGTGGAGCTGGTCGATCAGACCGGCTGCGGAGATGCCTTTGCAGGCGCCCTGGCAGCCTACCTGGCCGTGGAGGACGACGTCCGCAAGGCGGCCGAGTTCGCCTCTGCGGCAGGGGCCCTGGCCTGCACCAAGATGGGCAGCATCGAATCCATGCCCTCCAAGGCAGAGATCATCCAGCTCCTGCAGCAGCGGGGATAGGAACCTATCTCAAAAGATTGCGGCAGTCGGAGGATTAGACTTGATCCTGGGAGGGGGGTACAGTATACTTTTCTCCTTAAGTTGCCCTGTCGCACGGGGAAGACACGCTCCGACTGAGTTCGGAGCAGGGGTCAGCCGCATCACGGCATGGCTGATTCAGGCCTCCGACAGGGTCCACTCAGGCTGATTCGCGTTGGCCTCCGTGAAAACGCTGGACACGGACGAGACGCAGCAATCGCTGCTATCGCCGTTCTTAAGACCCGTGTTACCCGGTGGTGTAACGGTAGCACAGGAGATTTTGGTTCTCCTTGTCCAGGTTCGAATCCTGGCCGGGTAGTACGCAAAGAAGGTTTCAGGTTTTAAGTTTTAGGTTTTAAGTAACCTAAAACATAACACCTAAAACCTAAAACTCGAGACCCAACTTGGTTGACGCCATGAGTCTGAACGATGAACTGAGGGTTTTCTCAGGCAGCAGCAACCCGGATCTGGCTGCCGCGGTGTGCCGGTACCTGGCGGTCGAGGTGGGCAGGGCCGAGATCGAACGGTTCCCCGATGGGGAGAAGATGGTTCGCATCGAGGACGATGTGCGGGGCCGGGACTGCTTTGTCGTGCAGTCGACCTGCATGCCCGTGGATGAGCACCTGATGGAGTTGCTGATCTTCCTGGACTGTCTGCGAAGGGCCAGTGCTCGCCGCGTCACGGCGGTGGTTCCCTACTTCGGATACGCCCGGCAGGATCGCAAGGATGAGGGCCGCGTCCCCATCACGGCGAAGCTGGTGGCCAACTTGATGACCACAGCCGGAGCGGATCGGGTCCTGGCGATTGATCTCCACGCCCCTCAGTTGCAGGGATTCTTCGACATTCCCGTGGATCATCTGACCGGCGAGTTGGTCCTGAGCAAGTACTTTGCGGGCAAGAATATCCCGGACCTGACGGTCCTGTCCCCGGACGTGGGCAACATCAAGACCGCGGCCCGGTACGTGGCACACCTGGGTGGGGACCTCGCGATCATCCACAAGAAACGGTTCAGTGGCACTCAGGTACAGGCGACGGAGCTCATCGGCGAGGTGGCGGGCCGAAACGTCCTGATGTGCGACGACATGATCTCCACGGCCGGCACTGTCTGCAGTGCGGCCGCCCTGGTCAAGAAGCGAGGGGCCAAGAGGATCTACGTGGGGGCCACGCACGGCGTGTTTGCCTCTGATGCCCTCGCGAGGCTGGCGGATGCGCCGATTGACGAGGTCGTGGTGACGGACACGATCCCCTTGACCGGGCAGGCCGGAAAGGACGGCAAGGTCAAGGTGCTCACGGCGGCGCCCATGCTGGGTGAGGCCATCAAGCGAATTCACAGAAACGAATCTATCAGTATCTTGTTTGACCTGTTGAATAAGAACAAGGCGAAGTGATCGAACGAGTCAGCGAACGCCCCGGGAGGTCTGGGGCACTTGCCAACGAGGCGACTATGGAAAAAACACTACAGTTGGAAACACAGGTACGAACCAACAGCGGCTCGAAGACCGCGGCCCGCCTGCGCAACCAGGGCCGGGTCCCGGGCATCGTGTACGGACGTCAGCAGGATCCCGTGGCCATCTCCCTGGATGCCCATGATTTCGTCAAGGGGCTTCAGCACGGCCACCGGCTGATCGAGATCCGCATCGGAGACAAGACGGAGACGGCCCTGATCAAGGACCTGCAGTACGATCATCTGGGCAAGGCCGTGATTCACGTGGATCTTCTGCGGGTCAGCGTGACGGACATGGTCACGGTGGCTGTGCCGGTGGAGCTCAAGGGCGTGGCCAAGGGCTCGATCGAAGGCGGCATTGTGGAGGCCCACGCCGGCGCGATCGAGGTGGAGTGCCTGGTGACCGCGATCCCACAGGTCCTCCTCGTGTCCATCAAGGATCTGGGCGTCGGGCAGGCGCTGCACGCCAGCGACGTCACGCTTCCTGAGGGCGTCAAGCTGGCCAGTTCGACGGACCTGCTGATTGCCACCTGCCACGTGGTCGCCGAGGCCAAGACCACCGAGGAGGTTGAGGAAGAGACCCCGGCTGCGCCGGAGGTCATCCGCGAGGCCAAGAAGGCTGAGGAAGGCGAGGCGTCGCCCGAGAAGGAGAAGCAGGCTTAGGGGGCGATGGTTGAATGTGGTTGATCGTGGGCTTGGGCAATCCCGGTGCGAGCTACGCGGGCACGCGGCACAACGTAGGGTTTGCCGTGATCGACGCCCTGGCCGACAGGTGGGGCATCAAGGCCTGGCAGGGAAAGTTCGGTGGCAAGGCGGCCGTTGTGGACGCCGCAGGAAGGACGGTGCTGTTGTTGAAGCCGTGGACCTACATGAATCGCAGCGGTGACTCGGTCGCTGTGGCCATGGGCTTCTATAAGCTGCCTCTGGATCACCTGATGGTGGTCCTGGACGACATGGCATTGGAGCCGGGCCGCATCCGGTTGCGCGCCCGGGGCTCGGCAGGGGGCCATCACGGTCTGGAAGATATCCTGCTGAAGCTCGGGACCGACCAGGTAGCTCGCTGCCGCGTGGGGATTGGCGCCGCGCGAGGCCGGGATGGGGCAGGCTACGTGCTGTCCAGACCGGCGGCCGAGGAGCAGACGCTCCTGGGCTCGGCCGTGGAGCGATCCCGAGATGCGATTCTGTGTTGGCTGGAGTGCGGCATGGAGAGGGCGATGACGGACTTCAATCGGGGTCCGGCGGATGCGGACAAGGATGTGCCGAATGAGTGATTCCCGGCGCGTCCGTGTAAGGACAGTGTTGGAGGCTGGGGAGCGATCGACGCTCGGGGTGCAGAACTAGGAATCTTTGGTAGCGCCTGACAACAGGCGGGAGGTAATCGGAATTGGAAACGGTAAAACGATTGTATGAGGCGATGTTCCTGGTGGATTCAGGGCAGGCGGCCTCCGAGTGGGATGGGATCGTCGGGCTGATCGAGAACATCCTCAAGAAGGCGGACGCCGAGGTGGTCTGTCTTCGGAAGTGGTCGGATCGCAAGCTGGCCTATGATATCGAGCACAAGGGCCGCGGCACGTACATCCTGTGCTACTTCAAGGCCGATGGGCGCAAGATCGCCGGCATCGAGCGGGATCTGCGGCTGTCCGAGCGGGTCATGCGGTCGCTGATCCTCACTGCCGAAGAGCGGCCCAGCGATCACGTAGAGCGCGACATCTCGGGTCAGTTCCAGGTGCCGGATGACATCCATCTGGGCGACACAGAAGAGCCCGAACGGAGTCGTATGAGGCCCATGCCCATGCCCATGGTCGAGGCAGCCGTTGAGCCGGAGCAGGCGGATGCAGGGGCCGAAGGCCGTGCAGGGGAGGCAGGGGAAGGTGGATCCGCTGCGTAGTGAACGGCGAATCCGGAATTGGGTCGATAGACAGAACCTTTGGGAAGGGAGCAGGCAATGGCCAACTACAACAAGGTGTTGTTGATCGGAAACCTGACGCGTGACCCACAATTGTCGTACACGCCCAATCAGACTGCTGTCGTGGATTTTGGCCTGGCCGTGAACCGCAAGTGGACGGGCCAGGATGGCGCCAGCCGGGAGGAAACCTGTTTTGTGGATTGCCGGGCCTTTGGCAAACAGGCCGAGACGATCAACAAGTTTCTGACCAAGGGGCGTCCCGTCTTTGTGGAGGGTCGCCTGACCTACGATACGTGGACGGCCCAGGACGGGGCCAAGCGGAGCAAGCACAGAGTCACCGTGGAAGGCTTTCAGTTCCTGGGTGGCCCCGGCGGTGCTGAGGGAGCGGGCCCAGGCGCAGGAGGCCGGGCTGCACCCGCAGACGCGGGCAACGTGCCATCGGCTGAGCCGAACCACGGGCCGGAAGACGACATCCCATTCTGAGGATGAGACACCCAATCAGTCATAGGATCCGGTCGATGGAGACCGAACACCGTGTAATAAGGACTGCGCTGGATATGAGAAGAAACGAAAAGAGAAATGACAGGAACACCAAGAACGGTCGGACCGGTCGGACCGGCCCCAACAGTCGGAGGAAGTCGGGTCCGGCGGGGGCGAGGGAACAGGTTCAGTGCCGGTTCTGCAGAGGACAGGTCAAGTACATCGATTACAAGGACGTCGAGACCCTGCAAAAGCTGCTGACTAACCGCGGAAAGATCTATTCCCGCAAGCGCAGCGGCAATTGTGCGGCGTGCCAGCGCAAGGCCAAACGGGCCATCAAGCTGGCCCGCTACATGGCCCTGCTGCCCTACACTGCCTAGGCAGTGGCCCGTGGCCCGAGTGTGGGCTACTGGGGTATGACTGTGTACTCTGCTTTTTGACCGTGGAATGAGGTAGATCTATGAAAGTACTGCTTTGCGAAGACATCAGTAAGCTGGGCTATGTCGGTGACGTGGTCGACGTCAGTGACGGCTACGCCCGCAACTACTTGCTGCCCCAAGGGCTGGGCAAGCCCGCCACAGAGAACAACGTTCGCGCCATCGCCAAGGAGAAGGCCGTGCGCGCAGAGGCGAGGATCAAGGAACGCAGTCGCCTCGAAGAGGCAGCCAAGGCCGTGGAAGGGGCCGAGGCCGTGCTGGCGGCCAAGGCCAATGATCAGGGCATCCTGTTCGGGTCCATCGTGGAGAAGGACATCGCGGCCAATCTCAGGGAGCAGGGCTTCCAGGTGGCCGACGAGGTGGTCCAGTTGCCCAGCCACATCAAGAACGTCGGCACCCACAGTGTTGAGCTGAGATTCGCGGACGACGTCAAGGTGAACGTCTCGGTCGTGGTTGTGTCAGAGCAGGCCGAGCAGGCCAGCCAGCCCGCACCGGCGGAACCCGCATCTGAGCCTGAGAAGGCCGCCGAATAGTCGGGTCCTGCATCTCGGGATGATCTCGCCTGGCCACGACCGTGCACAAGCCCTTGACGGTCATAGGCTTGGGCATTATGTCGCAACTGTTGTCTTCTGATCCCGACAGGCCATCCACTCTGCTGCTTGTACCGCAGTCTGATGCATGTTTGACGGTCGGACACAGCGGAGGTACAATGCCGACGTTGTGCCCGATGAGATACAGGACTGCCTTGCAGCGGACCCCATCGGGCAATACTGGAATCAAGACGATCCTATGCCGACAGGCGACAAGACGATCCGGATGTCGGGCATCCGTACCCAGGGACAGGGCCAGCGACCGACGTCGCGACAGACCGAGCGATTGACCCCGGAAGGGGCCTCCTGGGGGGCATTTCGCAGCATGCCCGAGTCCCTGGCCGCGGAGGCGGCCGTGCTGGGCTCCATGATCATCGACCCGGCCTGCATCGGGCAGGTCGTCGAGATCCTCCGCCGCGAGTCCTTCTATCGGGTGGAGCACCAGTTGATCTTCGACGCCCTGGTGCACCTGTACCAGAGCCACAGGAGCGAGGCGATCGACGGGGTGCTTCTGCGGGATGAGTTGGAGCGGCGCAAGCAGATGGAGACCCTGGGCGGCGTGGAGTATCTCACCCGCATCGTCGAGAGCGTGCCTTCGTCGGCCAACATCCAGTACTACGCGAACATCGTCTCCGACAAGGCCCTGCTTCGGGATTTGATCGGCGCCTCCACGGAGACCCTTCGCGAGGCCTACGACCAGAGTGCGGACGTCACCCAGATCCTGGATCAGGCCGAGCAGCGGGTCTTCGCCGTCACCGAGAAGAAGGTGTCCACCTCGGCGTCCTGCCTCAAGGACCTGGTCACGCGGGCCTACGAGCTCATCGAGAAACGGGAAGGCACCCATATCACGGGATTGGCCACCGGGTTCCATGAACTGGACGACCTGACCTGTGGTCTGCAGCCGGGCGAGATGAGCATCATCGCGGGCCGGCCCAGCATGGGCAAGACCAGCCTGGCCCTCAACATCGCAGAGCACATGGGCGTGGTCGAGAAGGTTCCGCTGGCCATCTTCTCCCTGGAAATGAGCAAGCATCTGCTGGCCGAGCGGTTTCTGTGCAGCGTCAGCTCCGTCGATGCCCAGCGGGTCCGCAAAGGGATGCTCGGCACCGAAGACTACGAGAAGCTGGTGGAGGCCTGTGGCGTGCTGTCGGACGCGCCCATCTACATCGACGATTGCGCGGCCCTCTCACCGCTGGAACTCCGGGCCAAGGCCAGGCGGCTGAAGAACCTGTATGGCATCCAGGCCGTGTTCGTGGACTACCTGCAGTTGATGCACCTGGGTCTGGGTGGAGCGGAGTCTCGCCAGCAGGAGATTTCCACGATCTCGAGGTACCTCAAGGGTTTGGCCCGGGAGTTGAATGTGCCCGTGGTCGTGCTCAGCCAGCTCAACCGATCACCCGAGGGACGCGAGGGCCACAGGCCCCGGATGAGTGACCTCCGTGAGAGCGGCAGCATCGAGCAGGATGCGGACCTGATCATCCTGCTGCATCGAGAGGACTATTACCATCGGGGCGAGCCGGACTACACGGACACCAACGTCTCTGAGCTCATCATCGCCAAGCAGCGCAACGGACCCACGGGTACAGTCAAGCTGGTCTTCCGCGAGCGGTGTACGCGGTTCGAAAACGCGGCCTTTCCGTCTGAGCAGTCGGAGTCCTTCTGACAAGAATGGACCCTCAGACCCAGGCCGATGTGATGGAAGGCATTCTGATGGAATGGAAGCCCAAGGCACGACACGAGGGACGCCCTGGAGGCAATGGCCGGTCCGGCGGCCGGCGACAGCGGTTGCCGGGATGGCTGGCTGCTGTGGCGATGCTTGTCTGGATAGAGGGTGTCGCCTGGCCACAGCCCTCAGTCGCCGAGCCCAACGCGGCTGTCACACCGGCCGCGGCTGAGCCCAATGCCGCCGGCCGGGCGACCGCATCCGACCCCAACGTCCGGCCTGTGCCTGCCCAGCCCGGCGGTCCTTCCGCCTCCGGCCAGCCGGCTCCGGCGATCGTCCCCGGGGTCATCATCCGGTCCATCGACTTCATCGGCAACAACAGCAAGAAGTTCACGGACAAGGTCCTGAAGCAGCGCATCGGGATCGATCTCGGTGAACGCTACGATCCCTTCCTGGCCGAGGGGGGCCGGCGGACGATCATCGACGTCTATCACACGGTGGGGTACACCTTCGTGCAGGTGGAGATCGACCTCCCACAGGCCCGGCAGGGCCGCCTGATCTACACGATCACGGAAGGCCCTCGCGTGAAGATCGGGCGTATCCGGTTTGTGGGCAACCGGGTCTTTGGGAGCAACATACTCGGGAAACTCCTCAAGACCAAGCAGAGCGAATGGCTGGTCATGCCCAGCTATTACAGCGAGCAGGCGGTCCGCGAAGACGCCGAGAAGCTGCGGACGTTCTACTATCGCAGGGGCTATCTCGGCTACGACGTCAAGGTGCACACGGAATTCTCCGCCAATCAGGAGAAGGCGACCGTGATCTTTGAGATCACGGAAGGGAAGGCCTACCGGGTGGAGAAGATCGTCGTCTCCGGCAACACGTTCTTCTCTGAGCCCCAGCTCCGCAAGATCCTGAAGCTGGCCCAGGGCCAGGTCTACCGCAGGGACACGGCGGAGGGCGACGTCAAGGCCGTCGCGGGAAGGTATCGGGAGAAGGGCTTCATCGACGCAGACGTCCGGCAGAGCCCCAAATTCAGCACGAACGTCAACGACAACCGGGTGACCGTCGAGGTGGTGATCACCGAGGGTCGGCAGTTCCGGATCGGCCGGATCGAGGTCACGGGCAACGCCACGACCCAGGACAAAGCGGTCCGCAGGATCCTGGACGAATACGGTTTCACGCCCGGGAAGTTGTACAACGCCAAGCTCGCGCCGACGCATGGGTCCGGCACCATGGATCGGTATGTTCAGGTGGGCGCGTCGGCCGAGCAGGTGCTGATCCGGCCTGAAACGGCGTCCAGCGGAGATCCCAACCAGAAGGACGTCCGCGTGGACGTCACCGAGGGATTCTCCGGGATGATCATGCCGGGCATCGGCGTCAGCAGCGACAACGGGATCATGGGACAACTGATCTACACCCAGCGGAACTTCGACGTCACCGACTGGCCCGGGAGCTGGGCGGAGTTTCTGGGGATGAAGGCCTTCCACGGTGCGGGAGAGAGCGTTCGCATCGCGTTGGAGCCCGGCACGGAGATCAGCCGCTACAGCGTGGAGTTCAGCAACCCTTACTTTATGGACAGGCCCATCGGATTTGAAGTGACGGGGCGCCAATACCAGCGGTTCCTCGAGAGCTATGACGAACGCCGCCTGGGCGGTCTCCTGGAGTTCGAGGACCGGCGGCTGCGTCCCTTCCGGACGATCCTGGGCTTCAGGGCCGAAGACGTGGCCGTGGTCAACCTGGACGCGGATGCGCCCACGGAGATCCGCGACGTGGCAGGCCACAATGCATTGTTTGGGATCAAGGGGGGCGTAGGCCTGACGGATCTGGACGACATCTATCAGCCCCACAGGGGCCATGTGGTGCGCGTGGCCTATGAGCAGGTGGGCGGCGACTTTGCCTTTGGACTGCTGACGGGCAGTGCGGTCCAGTACTTCACCCTGTATGAGGATCTGCTGGAGCGCAAGACCGTGCTGGCCGTCAAGGCTCAGGCCGGCCACGTGGTGGGGAATGCCCCACCCTTTGAGCGGTTCTATGCGGGCGGCATGAGCCTGTACTCGGTGCGGGGCTTTGACTACCGCGGGATCAGCACCCGGGGAGCACCGCTGTACAAGGACCCTGTAGGCAGCGACTACGTCATCGTGGGCAACACAGAGCTCGTGGTCCCCCTGATTGGAGAGAACCTCTCGTGGCTGATGTTTGCGGACACGGGCACTGTGGATACCGGGAGCTGGCGGTTCTCGGCTGGCGGAGGGATCCAGATCCTGATTCCGCAGCTCCTCCGCCAGGTCCCGATGCGATTCGAATACGGCATACCGCTGATCAAGGAGGATCAGGACAGAGCCCGGCGATTCAACTTCACGATGGGCGCCCTGTTCTGACCTCAGGGTCAGATGTCAACGATTTGGACAACGACGAGCAGACATGAAAGGATAGCTATGAAGGCAAAGGTATTGGCCTTGGCGTGTGCGGGAATGGTGCTGGGGGTCCTGGTGTTGGGATACAGCAGCCATGCTGAGCAGGCAGCGAGCGATCCGCTGTCACGGATCGGCGTGGTCAGCGTGGTGAAGATCCTGCGGGAGTGTCAGCGCCAGAGCGACTACGAGAATGAGGCGGCCGCCGATCAGGACAAGATTCGTGGAGAGCTGTCCCGGATGTCGCAAGAGGTGGATACCGACCAGGCGAAGCTCAAGACCTTCAAGTCCGGCACCACGGAGTCTCTCGATCTCTACAAGTCGATCGTGGAGAAACAGGCGAAGATCCAGGCCTTGCAGGAATACTACCGAGAGGCCGGGGCAGCGAAACAGAAGCAGCGGACCGAGCAGGTTTTCAAGGACGTCCTCGACGCTACGAACAAGGTTGCCGAGCAGAAGGGACTGGCCATCGTCCTGGAGAGAAGCGAGCCGGACTTCCCCATTGCGGCGGAGCGATTCATGTTGGCCCTGACGACCCACAAGGTGCTCTACGCCAAGGCCTGCGTGGACATCACCGCAGATGTGATGGCACTCGTGGACAAGAAGTAGAGTCGTGAGCCGAGGTGGATGATGGAGCTAACCGTTCAAGAGCTTGCCGGGCGCCTGGGGGCGAGACTGATCCCTCCTGATGCCCAGGGTGTGCTGACGGCAGTGGGTCCCCTGGACGCCGCCGGGCCAGACCGGCTGACCTTTGCGTCGGAGGACCGGCATCATGCAGTGGCCAGGACGTCTCCTGCGGGCGCCATCCTGGTCAGGAGTCCCATTGCCGGCGTGGAACGGCCGCAACTGGTCGTCAGCAACGTGGATGCCGCGCTGATCGAGGCGATGAAGCTCTTTGCGCCGCCACTGACTGCGGCGCCAGAGGGCATAGACCCGACCGCCCGCATCGCCAAGGGCGTGAAGATTGGAGATCACGCGTCGATTGGCCCCTACGTGGTCATCGACGAGGGTGTGCGGATCGGTCAGCACGTGATCGTCGCGGCCGGTTGCAGGATAGGCCAGGCCACCGAGGTTGGAGACTCGACGCGGTTGGACTGCAACGTGGTCATCTACCACCATTGCCGAATCGGAAGCCACGTCATCATCCAGGCCAATACGACCATAGGCTCGGTCGGCTTTGGCTACGCCCTTGTTGACGGGGCTCCTCGCCTGGTACCGCACAATGGTGGCGTGATCATTGAGGACTGTGTGGAGATCGGGGCCAATTGTTGCATTGACAGGGCCAAGTTTACCAATACCATTGTTGGGGCCGGCACTAAGATAGATAATCTAGTTCAAATAGGCCACAATGTGACAATTGGAAGATGTTGCCTAATCTCTGCTCAGGTGGGCATTGCCGGAAGCTGCCAGATCGGAGATGGTGTGGTGATGGCCGGACAGGTAGGTCTGGCCGACAAACTCAAGATCGGTGATCGGGTGATGATCGGCGCCCAGGCGGGGGTTATGAGCAATGTCCCAGCCAACGAGAGGGTAGCGTGGACGCCTGCCCTTGAGCAGGGTGAGGTCATGCGGGTCATCGGCGAGGTCTTGCGGCTGCCAAAGACCGTCAAGAAGATGAAGGAACTGGCCAAGAGGGTTGAGTGTCTTGAAGCTCCAGAAGACCATCAAGGCTGAAGGCACGATCTCCGGGAAAGGGCTCTTTGGCGGCGAAGACGCCAAGGTGGTCTTTCGTCCAGCACCGGAGGGTACGGGCGTGGTCTTCGCTCGCACGGACCTGGACGAATCCGTGCAGATTCGGGCCATCGCCACAAACCTGGGCGAGGGGACCCGGCGGACCACCCTCAAGAAGGGGCCGATCACGATCGACACCGTGGAGCATTGTCTGGCCGCTGTGGCGGGCCTGGAGATCGACAACCTTTTTGTCGACGTCCACGGCTCCGAGATGCCTGCGCCAGACGCCAGCGCGGCGGAATACTTCCAGGTCCTCAAACGGGCCGGCGTGGTGGAACAGCAGACCGCACGCAAGGAGTTCATCGTTCGTGAGCCGATGGTGGTCTCCAATGACGACGCCTCCATCTACGTCCTGCCGGCCGAGACCTCTGACTCGGGACTGAGCATCACTTTCGACCTGGACTACTCCGGACACACGGGGATCGGCCGCCAGACGTACGGATGCCGGGTGACGCCCGAGTGTTTTGAGCGGAACTTGGCCCCGGCCCGGACGTTCCTGCTGGAGGCAGAGGCCAGGCAATTCCAGGCCCGCGGCATTGGACGCCACGTCAGCCCTCGCGACGTGCTGGTCATCGACTCCGACGGCCCCATCCGCAATGAGTATCGATTCCCGAACGAGTGCGTGCGCCACAAGATTGTGGACCTGATCGGAGACCTGTCGCTCGTGGGCAGACCCGTGTGCGCCCGCATCGTGGCTCACAAGAGCGGGCACACCCTGAACCAGAACCTCGTCCGCAAGCTCTACGATGCGGCGCTCCGGCAGGATCGCATCGAGAAGCTGGGCACCGATGCCATCCTCGACATCCGGCGGATACAGAAGATACTGCCCCACCGCTATCCCTTTCTGCTGGTCGACAAGATCGTGGAGATCGAAGGGGATACCCGCATCAAGGGCATCAAGAACGTCACGTTCAATGAGATGTTTTTTCAGGGCCATTTTCCTACCACCCCCATCATGCCGGGAGTGCTCATCCTGGAGGCCCTGGCCCAGGTTTCAGGCCTGCTCTTCGCCCAGCGCCTGGAACACACGGGAAAACTGGCCCTGCTGCTGAGCATGGACGGGGTCAAGTTCCGCAAGACCGTGGTGCCCGGCGACCAACTGATCCTCTGTTCCGAGACGGTCCGCCTGAGGCGCAGGACCGCCCACTGCAAATGCACGGCCTGGGTCGGGGATATGGTCGCGGCCGAGGCAGAGATCAAGTTCATGCTGATTGATGAGTTGGCCTATGAGGAGAAAGGAGAGGCCTTGGAGGCCTAGACGGCCTTCTCCTCATGGATCTGGACGATAGGAAGGGACTGGGCTGAAGCCTGGAACCGACAGTGTGGCCGGGATGGCCTGGAGACGAGACCGGACAACATGGCAATCTTACATCCGACGGCAGTGGTAGACCCAGAGGCAAAGCTGGACCCGAGCGTGGTCGTGGGGCCCTTCTGCGTGATCGCCAGGGCGGTGCGCATCGAGGCTGGAACAGTCCTGGATTCCCACGTGGTCATCGAGGAAGGCGTGGCGATCGGCCGGAACAACCACCTGCATCCCCACTGCACGATCGGTGGCCGTCCCCAGATGCTGAACATGACCAAGGACACGCCGCTCGGTGGGGTCGTGATCGGCGATCACAACGTCCTGCGAGAGCAGGTCACGATCCATCGCAGCACGGTCCCCGGCCACATGACCCGGGTGGGCAGTCACAATCTGCTGATGGTGGGCACCCACCTGGGACACGACTGCCAGTTGGAGGACCGGATCGTGATGACCAATCTGGTCCAACTGGCCGGTCACTGCAAGGTGGAGACCGGCGCGTGGCTCAGCGGCCTGGTGGCCCTGCACCAGTTTGTCACCATCGGCCAGTGGTCCTATGCGGCCGGCATGTCCAGCCTCCAACGCGACGTCCCCCCGTTCGTGATCGTCTGCGGCAGCTATCCGACCCGCGTACGGGGAATCAACGTCCGCGGCCTCAAGCGGGCAGGGCTGAGCGGTCCACAGCAGCAGCGGATCGTGGAGGCCTACAAGCGGCTCTACCGCCAGGGGGGAACGCTCCTGGAGAACGCCCGCAAGTTGGCGGAGCAGGATGGTCTCGATGAGAACGTGCGAGTCCTGTTGGATGCGATCGAGAAGAGCAGCCAGCATCGATTCGGCCGGTACCTCGAGTCGTTCCGGCACTAGGAGACAGTCTGCAACAGGAAGGAGATGTCCACGATGGCGGTGATCCGGACGGCCGTGGTCGGCGCAGGAAAGATGGGCTCCATCCACGCCAAGGTCTACCACGGGCTGGCCGACTGCCATCTGGTCGCCGTGGTGGACAGTGACGCGGCCAAGGCCAAGGCCCTGGCCGAGCGGTTTGGGTGCGCCTCCGCCAGCGACGTCAGCGAGATCCTGGATCGCGTCGATGCGGTGACGATCGCGACGCCCACGGCCACGCACCTGGATCTGGCCAAGATCCTGCTTGGCAGGCGGATCCCCGTGCTCGTGGAGAAGCCCCTGGCTGCAACGGTTGGCGAGGGACGGCAGATCGTCAGCCTGGCGAAGCGGTACGATACGGTGGTCGCGGTGGGGCATTCGGAGCGGTGCAATCCGGTGGTACAGGCATTGAGTCGCCTGGCCATCGAGCCGAGGTTCATCGAGACGGTCCGGGTCAGCCCGTTCCCGTTCCGGTCCATGGATGTGGGCGTGGTCCTGGATGTGATGATCCACGATATCGACATCGTCCTGTCCTTGGCCGCGAGTCCCCTCCGGCGGGTGGAGGCGGTGGGCGCGGGGGTGATTGGCGATGCAGAGGACATCTGCAATGCCCGCCTGGTGTTTGCCAATGGGTGCGTGGCGAACCTGACGGCCTCTCGCCTAGCCCTCAAGACCGAGAGGCGTCTGCGCGTCTTCACGGCCAAGGCCTATCTCAGCGTCGACTACTTCAAGAAGACCGGCGTGATCATCAGGGCCGAATCGAATCAGGAGATGGTGCGGTGGATTCAGGAGCACCACAAGGCGGGGGATCTCGATCCCACCCAGGTCAACTGGCAGGACATGGTCCGCGTCGAGCCGCTCGTGGTTGAGGAGAAGGAGCCGGTGAGGCTGGAGCAGGAGGCCTTTCTGGCCGCGGTCCGCGATCGGACCCTCAGACCCCAGGTCACGGCCGAAGAGGGACTCGCGGCACTCTGCTGCGCCCAGCGGATCATCGATGGGGTGAAGAAGCACCCGTGGGCCTAGCCAGTCACTCCTGCGGCCCGAAGGTCAATCCCGCTGCGCGTCCTGTATCCACGATGTGCCGGCTGGCGGCCGCATACTGCCCGGCCGTCGAGAGGTGTTCGATCATCAGAGGCGCGTCCTGCGGCAGGGCTGCGAGCCGCCGCAGATAGGTGGCGTAGTCCAGCGAGCCCTTGCCGGGCTGCACCTCCAGGAAATGGACGTTCATCTCCACTTCCCAGGCCAGGTCTTTGGCGTGGCAACTGACGATCCATGGACCCAACCTGTCAAAACAGTCGTTGAGCAGATCGGTGTTCCTGTAGAACTTGTCCGGCGAGTTGATCAGGTTGCACGGGTCCAGGTGGGCGCCGAAGGCAGGCCGGTCCACGGCCTTGATCAGCCTGAGGCAGCTCTCCACGCTGTCGGGCAGGCTCCACCCCATCATCTCGTAGCAGAATCGGCTTCGCTTGGGCTTCACCGCATCGATGATCTTGCGGGCGTTCTCAACAGCCGCGTCGAAGAACCGGGGCGAGAGGTTGTCGGTGTGCGGGCCGAACCACGAGGTCGTGCTGAACGAGCCTGCGATGTCCACGCAGCACCGGGCGTCCACGGCCTCGGCCAGGGCCAGGCCGTCGATCACCGTCTGGAGATTCTGGCTGCGCTTGTCGGGGTCCGCGTCCAGCAGGTTGACCCATCGCCCCACCTCTGCAATGACCACGTCGTGCCTGGCAAAGGCTGCGGCTGCGGCGGCGATACGGCCCGTATCCTGGAGGCTAAGTGTGGGGCAGTAGGCTGCGCGATAACCCATCTTGCGATGGGCCAGGGCCAGGACCTCCGGGTCTTCCGTGTCTGCGGAGACGGGCCCGCCCAGGCGGAGGCCACGGGCCGATTCACCGGCCTTCACCCGGGCCAGCAGCCCCAGGCGGGGCGAGACCCACGAGGACGCAGCCACCGCAGCGGCGGCGCCGAGCGAGCATCGGACGAAATCCCTGCGATTGACTGCGCGGTGCTTCATGGCAAACTCCTTGGATCCGTGGGCCTGTCCAGTTTCGTGCATTGTATCGGCAGTGCCGGCCAAAGCAGAGTGCGATTCACAGGAAAAACGCTTGCACTTCCAGATCCCCATCGCCATGCTAAGGTATCGGCCGGTGTGGGGGGCTGGCCGAGGTGAGTCTTGACCATGGGGGGTCATGGAGGTGCAGTATGAGAGAATGGACGCTCGACAGGAAGACGAACCGGCGCGAGGTACTGAGGTTGTCCGGGCTGGGTGCCATCGGCGGAGCGACCGCCGGTGCCTTGATTCCCGGCAGGGCTGAGGCCGCGGACGCGGCCTTCAGGATATCCTATGCATCCTGGACCCACGGCCACAGCATGCAGATCGAGTATCCGGATCGTGTCCCCTATCAGCGGCGCACGGGAATGAGCTTCGACCTCGAGGGCCAGCCCGGTACGGACAACTGGTTTCACTTCGCCATCCCCACGCCGGTGATCATCAACGATGTGCGCCTGCGAGCCGACGCGGTCATGCTCACCTTCAGGACCTTCTCCCCCGATGCCTTTGTCGCACACGTCCACGTCTTCGACGGGGGAGCCAGGATCGCCCAGCACGACAACGTCAACCTGTCGATGGAGCAGCCCTTTGTCCGTCTGGAAGTTCCCAACAGGCCGCTTGTGTACTCTGCGCTCGGCATCTCCCTGGGCGTTGGATTTGGCGTGGAGGCCATGGACCATCACATGGAGTTCGTCGCCGCAGGGTGCGACTTCTCGGTCGTGCCTCCACTGTGAAAGAGCTAGCGTCTCTCGAACCGGTAGTTGAACCTGCGGTTTGGGGCGCTGTCTCCGTGGAGGGCGAACTCGAGGACATCGTCCGTGGACTGGATGTTGTCTGCCCAGTGAAAATCGAATCGCAGGACTGCCTCCGAGCCGCGAAAGAGGGAGCGAGGGATCGCCAGCTCCAGTTGACTGGCGCTGACCTTGTAGGGTGCGTCGGCGACTTTGACCCACCGGCCGTTCTGATATGACTTGACGGCGGTGGTCGTTGCGGCCACGGTCTGATTGACCAGGAGGTCGTACCCGAACCAGCCGGACTTGGGGTCCTGGTCCACGTCGATCCAGAGCAGCATCCAGTTCGGGTCCGTGCAGGGGCTTGTCGGTTCGCGGGTCTGGGCGTAGAAGCAGACCCTGTTGGCGTCGGCCGCGACCTTCAGGGTCACGAAGTCGTTGCGCCCGGTCTGGTCCACGTAGGGCCCTGCGCTGCCCCAGCCCGGCTCTTTGCGGTGCAGGACGTCGCCCGGGGTGTCCCGGAGCTCGGGCCGCACGTCCACCCAGTCGTCATACTCACCGTCGATCCGAATCGGGTAGTCCCGGGTCGCTGCCCCGCGGGGTCTGGCGCCCTTGTAGCGGCGGATGGAAGAGACCATCTGGTAGTAGTAGTTGTCGGTGTGGCCGCCCTTCATGGGTTCGATGTCACGGCTGTACTCCTGGGTGAAGGTATCCACGAAGAAGGTGTCCCCGCTCTTGAGGGCTCGGCCCGTCATCGCGTCCGGGGCCTGGCCTGCCTGCTTGATGAAACGCTGGGCCACCCACTCGTTCCAGCCCGTGACGAACACGAACTCCGGATCGATCCGCAAGGCCCGCTCCCATTGCTCCGCGAAGTACAGACCCTGGTCCTCCTGTCCGGTCAGGCCGTGCTGGTCTGGGGCGGGCTGCCGGCCATGGGCGTAGCTTCGCCCTATGTCGCTGACCGGGTGCTCGGCCACGGACACCGCCAGTTCCTCGGGCTTGTCCGGCGAGTCGTGCCAGCCATACCGGGACTCCGTGTGGTCGAGCCACTGCCAGGTGTCCTTCCCGTGTGTCCAAGCCCAGCACCGCCGGATGGTGAAGAAGTCCAGGACCTCGGGCGGAAGGCCGTCAGGGTCGCCCAGGATCAGGGGCTTGCCCTTCCAAAGGAACCACAGGTCGCGGTGGAGGCTCTTGGCGTAGAATTCGGCGTAGAGCCTCTCGATCGTGGCCTTGGCGCTGGAGTGCGCCAAGAAGCAGATCTGTGGAGTCCGAACGCCCTGTCGCCGCAGGTCCTCGTACGCGGAGCACAGCTTCAGGTAGACCTGTGGATACGTGAAAGCGTTGGTCACGTCGAAGATCAGGGTGTCGACGCCTGCGTCGCTGAGCATGGAGGCATGCCTGCGGATCACGTAGTCGCTGTCGGACAGATAGTAACCCAACTCGGGTTGGCCCCAATGATGGAATGCGCCCGCAGGGCCCCAAAGGGGATTGTTCGGATCGGTGGCCAACAGGCGGGTGATGTCGAACGGCCCCTGCTGGCCATGCTGGCCGAGCCAGAGGAAGTAGAAGATTCCCACGGTCCTGCCCGACCGCGGCGGGCCGCACTGCTCAAAGCCGGGCAGCGACCGGCCCAGGGCGTCGGTTGCGACCCAGGTGTCGCTATGGAGATCTGCAGCGTCCTGCGCCTCGGAAGCCCGGGCCGCTGGAGTCACGCCCAGCAGCAAGATCAGCGACCATGTCCTGATTCTCTGTTCCATCGCGGCCCCCAGCATACCCTGCGTCGCCCTTCGATCAAGCGGCGGGTAGCAGCCAGGGTGTCTTTTCCCTTGCCAATTGCACCAGGGGGGATAGATTCAGTGCTCGTCAACAAGGAGGCCCGTCGTCATGAGAACGTGTGTTTGTGGTGTCCTGATCGGGGGACTGATGACCTTGGCCGTGCGGGCGGCGGCCACCGAGCCGCTGCCGGCCGTGAGTCGCTTGGCACTGGCGGACCAGATCGAGATCCTTCCCCTGCGGGACGTTCGGATCGCCCCCTTCGACCGACAGGAGTCGGCCGGTTGGCGAATGAGCCTCGGCGGGGTGGACTGGTCCGGATATGGGGATTGGCAGCTTGCGATCAGGGTCCGGTCCTCTGTTGAGACTTCTCGCCGGATCAGGGTCGAGCTTCTGGGAGGCACCGAGCCCAATTCGCCCCGATGGACCTACCGTCTTGAGCTGGGGCCGGACGCGAAGGATCAGATGGGGCGGAGAGGCTTTGCCGACGTGCTCGTCCCTCTGCACCAGGACGCGAGCCTGGACCTGCTCAGGCACGTCACAGAGCTGAAGGTTGTCCCGGAGGCCGGGGATGTGACAGGCACAGCCGGCACGGGGCAACTCCCCATACACTCCATCCGTCTGGTGCCGCCGAGCACGGCCCAGACCAGGCCTGCAGCGGAGATCCTGGATGATCTCGCAGGCAGGGCCTTCACCTGGTTCGAGGCCTATCGCAGTCCCGTGACTGGCCTGGTTGCGGACCGGGGACCCAACTGGCGGTTCACTGGCGGAAAGGCTGACCCCAGGAAGACTCCCTGCTCGATTGCGTCTGTGGGGTACTACCTCAGCATCCTGCCCGACGCGGTCAAGACCGGGCGTCTCACCGAGGTACAGGCCCGGCAGCGGGCGGTGACCGCCATGCGGTTCCTGGAGACCCACGCGGAGCACCACGCGGGCCTCCTCCACCACTTCCTGGACATGGAGACGGCCGGGGTTGTCTGGAATTCCGAGTTCTCCGTGCTGGACTCCTCGATCTTGTTCAACGGATGCATGGTCGCGTCTGTGGCCTTTGGTGGTGAGGTGGCCGAGGCAGCGGATCGCCTGCTCAATCGGGTGGACTGGACCGCACTGCTCGCGCAAGAGAGGCGGGCAGGCCGGAACTACTGGCCATGGCCTGGGAGCCCGGTCGCGGCGCGTATGGTCCCATGGACATCCGGTCGTCCGAGTTCGCCATGGCGTGCTTCCTGGCCATCGGGGCGCCCGCCAAAGGGGTGGATCCCAAGATCTGGAGGAACATGGCGGTTCGGAAGGGGAACGTGCAAGGCCTGACGATCCTGAATCCGACCCACGGCCTCTTCACCTCCTACTACGGCCTTGGATGGCACATGCTCGAAGGACTGCGGGATCAGGATGGCGTAGATCTCTGGGCGAACGCCCACGCTGCTGCACTGGCCAACCGGGCCTTCTGTCGCAGTGCCCGCAACGAGACCTACCGGCAGGAGTGGGGCTCATGGTGGGGGATCTCCGCAGGCGATTCGCCCGATGGTTACATCGCCCCCGGCCTGGTGGGTAGCGACGCAGGAGGGACGGTGTGGCCCACCACCGCACTGGCGGCGCGGCCGTGGGCCCCCCAGGAGATCGAGCAGGACCTCGTGGCCTGGGCGAGCAGCCCCCTGTGGGACTACGTCCTGGGGCCCTATGGATTGTCTCCCTTCAGCATCCAGAAGCAGTGGATCGGGACCGATCTGATCGGGATCGACCTCGGCAGCTTCTACCTGGGCGTGGCCAACCATCGCCGCGGCACGGTCTGGAACCTGTGGAAGCAGCACCCCATCGCCCAGCGGGCGATGGAGCGGATCTACGCGGGGTCGCCGGCTCACCAGCCGTGACAGACCGGGTCGCTGAAGCCGTAGAGCCGCACGAAGGGATCTGTGTCGCCGACCTCCGTGGGACGGCACTGCTTGTCGCCTGTGGTGAGATAGATCAGCCGGACGTCCTTGGCCTTCAGCTCATCCAGGATGTCCTGGGGCACGGCCGGGTCGAGCTGCGGCTCGAACAGGAACTCCTTGGGACACAGGTGAGGTCCGCCGCCCACGCTCTGGGCGAAGTAGCCCTTGAGCACGATCGGCGTCGCACACAGGCCTGTGATCCGGGTCTCCACGAACTGGATGGAGGTGGGCGTCCGACCCGTGAATGCCCAGCGAACGTAGAAACGGGTGGTGATGGACAGGCCGTTGGCATCGCTGTAGGTGAACTCCTCTGGGGTCTCTTCGCTGGTCGGCTCCCAGGGCGTGTACAGGGCAGTGTCATCCAGTTGCGTGTCCTTCTGTCCCTGCCCCGCATACACGGGATCTGCGTACTGCACCTGCAGACGAAGACCCAGATCGTCGACCGTCACCACAGGATCGGGGACCGTGGCCTGGAACATGGGCCGCGTTGTGAGGCGATAGGTCCGCGGGTAGGCCGGGTCCTCCAGTACCCAGGTATCCGTCAGCTCGAAGTTGCTGTACTCGTCTTCCGCAGGCATGTATGTATGGGCGGCCTTTGGCAGCGATGACAGGGGCGCCTGGAGCTTGTGGATCTTGCCGCCACTGGCGTACTCAAGGTCCAGCACTCCGTAGAGGCAAGTCTGGAGGTTCTCTGGCGTCAGCCAGAGGTGCTGGGGCCGGAGAGTCCACCTGGATTTGACCCTGTGGTTGGCGAATACGTTTCCGCCGCGGCCTTGGAGGGTGGCGCAGGTCCTGGGCCCTCCCAGAAGCAGGGGCGAGGTGTAACCCTTGTCTGAGGATTGTGGGATCGGCCGGATCTGCTTGAGGACCAGCCGCCCCTCGGGTGCGATCTTCTTGAACTCCAGATCCAGAGTCACATCGGTCTTGCCGGTGCTTGCCATGTATTGGCTCGCGGCCTTCTCCAACAGGTCGTAGAGGCCCAGGTAGTCTGCCTCCCATTCCATGACCGCAGGCTGGCGCAAGGGGACGAGGGAGGACCGCTGCTCGACCCAGGTTGTCACGCCCCAGACGCCCTTTTCCATGCGGACCTGCTCAGGGACCGCGCCCATGGGCGGGTTGGTCACAGAGACCGCGCCCAACTGGCAGACCAGGTCCACGGACCAGCCTCCACTCCGGCTGCTCTTCAGGGTGGCCACTCCGTTGGCCAGCTCGATCTCGTCTGGAAAGGACGGATGGACCAGGATCGCCATCCCCACCTGGGACTCGTCCACGCCTGTCCTGAGCCGCTCCAGGAAGGCGTTGTCGTTATAGAAACTGGCAAAGACCTTGCGGATTGCGCGGAACACGCCGCGTTCCTTTGCCTCCGCAGGATCGCAGAGGCAGGGGCCCGCCTCATCGGCGTCCAGTTCATCGGCGAGGCAGCCGCTGAAGCTGTCGTACAGGCCTGCGCCCGTGAAGCGATCGCTGTCCTCGACGTTGGTGGAGCTGCGGAACCGGATGGGCTTGTTGGGATCCAGGCCGAAGGCCAGCAGGGACTCGGTGACACCCTCTCGCAGGGAGGCGGAGAAGGAGCTGGCCTTCGAGTCCGTGAATAGACTCCGGATCGCGGCCAGCTCCGCAGACAGATTCTGCATGTCCGCGGGCGGGTATCGTCTGTACGTCGCCAGTCTCGCGGCGATCTGCTGGCCAAGGGACAGGGCGCTGCCTGATGGCCCCTGATCCAGGAAGGCCTTCCACAGGTCGAACGAGAAAGCCAGGGCCTTTGGACAGGCATTGGGCACGGCCCGGCGGAGCACACCGTAGTTGGAGGCCTTGCCGCCAAAGAAGGGGATATCCTCAGGGGTCAAGGTTTCTGTATCTGCGCAGAGCGAGCCGTAGGCCCGGATGGGCCGGATCTCAACGGCAGGGACGCGCTTGAGGTCTGCCAATGCCTCCGTGAGATCGGGCTCCACGTCGTTGACGTCCAGCAGCTTGAGGTCTGCACCTCCGCTCGATCCCTGGCCTGACGCGGCCAGATAGACCGTTCTCCCCGTCATGGCCTTGGCCCTGGTCACATCCGCGTCAACTGCCAGGTGGACAAAGGGCAGGCCCTTTGACTGGGACAGGATGGCCACGTGTGAGTTGGGCGAGGCAGCAGCCAGGGTGATGATACCGGCCAGCGGTGGCACGTCTGCAGGCGTGGCGTCGGTCAGGAGGATGTCCGAAGAGACCAGATCGCCTTGAGCGAAGCTGGGCTGTATCCGGCCCGCCTCGACAAACCGCAGCACTCCTACGGCCCAGCCGTCTGCATACGCGGTATTGCCTGTGGCCCACTGGGCAGTGGACCCTACGGGCATACCGTGGGCTGAGAACCAATCGAGGTTCTGCTGTGCGACCGTGAACTGCTCGTACGTGGCGAAGTAATAGGCCCGCATCTCCGGACCTGCTGTGATGGCGGCCTTGACCACGCTGAACCATCGCCTGATCTCCTCCCGGCTGTACACGTCATATCGGGTGAATTGAATGCCGTACTCGTTGAAGGTCTTTCCCCACGCAGGCGGCACGATCACCGCGCCCAACACCGCCTGTTGGCCGCTGCCATACAGGGTGACGCGATCGTATTCGGCCTGGGTCATGCCGAGATAAGGGGTGAGCTGCTCAGTCGCGAAATCGAAGTGGAATTCGTATCGGGTGCTGTCCTGGAAGAACACGATGTTGGGATCGAATCCCTCCTTGATGAGAATCGTGAACTTGATGAAGGATGGCGCAGTCCAGCTCTGAAACGCATCGCCTGGGATTGTGACCTGGTGTTTGTATGCGGGCTGCGGCCCTGGATTGGGGTCTGCGTCCTGGGCGATTGCCAGAGGGACCCAGGCGAGCGCGGCCACGGCCAGGACTCCCATCCGTTTGAGTGATATCTGCACCACGGTGTTCCTCCTGATCGCTTGCTCTCCCCGCTCCCAGTCCCCACATAGACCTTATTATACAACAAATGTCCCCTCAGACTCAAGCCTCGTCCTGCAAACAAGCCTTGCACTCCCAGGGTGATAGAGATACCCTGTGCTCCTAGCCCGCATTTCTCACGAGGCTTTGGACGTTCGAGGCGGAAATGTGGGTATGAACTTGAGTTGGGCCGGTTGGAAGGCTGATGCATCTATGACAGACTGTTCTGAGCGCGGCAGGTTGGCCGGATGCAAGGCCGCAGGTCCCGGTGGCCCGGAGGCGTACCCAGTGCGGTACGCTGAGGACAAACGGGGCCGAGAACGCAGCAGCCGGACAACCGGACCGCTCAGAACCAAAGACCTGTGAGAAATGCGGGCTGGGGATGAACAGAATCGCCTTCAGCAAGGAGTTGCCATGGCAGCGTCATTGATAGACCTGTCTCGAAAGAGACATCGGCTCAGGATCGTTGTGCCGGCCTTTCCGGCGTTCAACATCTACTCGCGGATCGCCCGCAAGACCACGGCCCTGGGGCCTGTCTACGTGGCCAGCGCAGTCAATGAGATGGAGCGATGGGATGCGGAGGTCATAGACGAGAACAACCTCCGCCGCTATGCGCCGCGAGGCCCGGAGCGGGGGGCCGACCACGCGGTCCTCCAGCAAGAAAGGCCCGCCGACGTGGTGGGTCTCTATGGCGGGTTGACCAGCACGATCCCGAGGCTCTACGAAGTGGCCCGGTTCTACAAGGAACAGGGCGTCGTCACGATCGCAGGCGGCCAGCATTTTGCCGGCGAGAACGTGGCAGAGGCCCTGGCCTCCGGCGTGGACTACGTGGTCCTGGGCGAAGGGGAGGTGACCATCCGCGAACTGCTCCGGGCCCTGGAGGGCGCGGGCCAGGTCCAGGACGTCAGAGGCATTGCTTATCTGGATCATGGACAGGTGGTCTACACGGCCAGCCGCGAGCCCCTGACCGAGTTCGAGGCCCTGCCTCTGCCGGACTTCTCCCTGGTTCGCTACGCGAAGATCACGCTCTATCCCGTGGAGCGGATACGCGGGTGCTGCATGCACTGTGAGTTCTGTACCGTCAAGGGAAAGCCCCGCAGCGCCCCGGTGGACCGCTTGCTGGAAAACATCGCACAACTCGTGGAGACCCAGGGGGCTGATGACTTCTTTGTGGTCGACGACCTCTTCGGACAGGAGCGGGACCAGACCATCCAATTCTGCGACCGGCTCAGCGCGTATCAGCGGCGGATCGGCAGGCGCCTCTCACTGACCGTCCAGATCCGGCTGGACAAGGCCCGTGATCCGGAGCTTTTGGCTGCCATGCGCAGGGCAGGCATCCGGTACGTGGCCATCGGCTTTGAGAGCCCCATTGACGAGGAGCTCAAGGCCATGAAGAAGCACGTCAGTGCAGCCGAGATGATGTCCCTGGTGCGGGTCTTCCATCAGTTGGGGTTCATCGTGCACGGGATGTTCATCTTCGGCTATCCGGCAAAGCAGCCTGACGGGTTCTCCATGCCGTTGAAGGATCGCGTGCGCCGGTTCAGGTGGTTCATCCGCAAGGCCAGAATCGACACCGTGCAGATCCTGCTGCCTGTGCCCTTGCCCGGCACGGAGCTCCGCAGCCGACTCGAACAGCAGCACAGAATCTATCCCTTGGACACCGTGGGTTGGGAGTACTATGACGGCAACTTCCCTCTGTTCGAGCCTGACCAGCCTGCCACTGCTCAGGAGATGCAGGAGGCAGTCAGGGGGATCATGCGGGGGTTCTACCGCTTCCGCTACCTCTTCCTGGTGGGCGCCAGTGTGCTGTCGTTCCCTGCAGCCATGGCCTTCTCCCTGCACAACCTCAGAGCTGCCTGGGCTGCCTGGTACAGGTCATGGCGGAATCACGTGATCCGTTTTGGCGGATGGATCATGCTCAGGCGGTGGTCTCTGAACTTCCAGAAGGACCAGTTCCTGGAGAGGCTGGCCAGGGCCAGGGCCCATCTGGGCGCTGCTCAGCGTCAGACGTAGGTGGCTTGGTTGACTCCGCGCTGGGTGCGGGATCGCTGCCCTGTCTTTGCTGCATGGCGTTGGGGAGGGCGCCAATGGTCGTGGACAGGGAGAATCCCCATCCATTGATTCCGGGGTGTGCGATGATAAGATGTGCCACGAAGGCCGTCGAACAGCAGGATTGCCAGTCTGGCGATGGTGAATCTGCCCACATCGTCCTGGCATCTGATGACGGGCAAGACGAGCATAGAAAGGACCACCTATGAAGTCAAAGGGGCCTGGGCCAACACGATCCTCGGATCGCGGAACGGCGCGCATAGAGAACCTCCGGGTGGTGAACTACCGGGCGCTCAAGTTATTCGAGCTGAAACATCTCACTCCGCTAACGGTGCTGCTTGGTCCAAATGGAAGCGGCAAGTCTACGGTCTTCGATGTGTTCAATTTCCTGTCCGAGTGTTTCCAGTTTGGACTGCGACACGCTTGGGACAGGCGAGGGCGAGCGAAGGAATTGAAGACCCGTGGCCAGGAGGGCCCCATCATTGTAGAGATCAAGTACCGCGAGTCCCCTGGGGCGAAGCTTATGGCGTACCGTCTTGCGGTCGACGAAGAGGATGGCAAGCCAGTGGTTGCAGAGGAATGGCTGGCATGGACTCGGGGCGTGCGAGCGGGCCGCCCGTTTCGGTTTCTGGACTACAAACGCGGACAGGGCATCGCCGTGAGTGGCGAAGAGCCCGATGAAACAGGCCACCGGGTCGAGACACCCCTAAGGTCTGCCGACCTGATTGCGGTCAACACACTCGGGCAGTTTGCCGAGCATCCGCGAGTGGCGGCGTTGAGGGAGTTCATCACCGACTGGTACGTCTCGTATCTCTCTATCGATGATACGCGGAGTCAACCCGAGGCGGGACCGCAGGAGCGTCTGAGCAAGTCAGGCGATAACCTGCCCAATGTCATCCAATATCTCAAGGAGCAGCATCCGCAACGACTCAAACGGATCTTCGATGTCCTAGGGCAGCGAGTGCCCAGGCTGGAGGAAGTCCGAGCAGATCCGATGCCGGATGGCCGGCTCTTGCTCCAGATCAAGGATGCCCCGTTCGACCGCCCCGTGCTGTCCCGTTACGTGTCGGATGGCACCCTCAAGCTACTTGCTTACCTGACAGTTCTGTATGATCCAGATCCACCTCAATTCATCGGAATCGAGGAGCCCGAGAACTTCCTGCACCCTCGCCTTCTTCCCGAGTTGGCGGAGGAGTGCAGAAAGGCCACAGAGCGGTCACAACTTCTCGTCACTACTCATTCTCCCTTCTTCCTCAATGCTATCAGGCCCAAGGAAGTCCGGGTCCTCTATCGGGATGAGCAAGGCTTCACACAGACAGTCAGGGCTGCAGACATCAGGGGGATTCCGGAGTTCATTGACTCTGGCGCTTCCATGGGGCAGTTGTGGCTTGAAGGCCACTTTGGGCTTGGCGATCCCCTTGTGAACGGTGGCGCTCCTCAGAGGAAGGACTGATGCGGATGGGCGTGGACCATCTTGAGATCATGGTCGAAGAACTATCGATGGAGGCATTTCTCCGCATCCTGCTACCGCGGATGCTGGGCGATGTGTCTTTTGAGGTTTACCCGCACCAGGGCAAACCCGACCTGCTGGCGAGGCTCCCCGAAAGGCTGCGAGGCTACTCGCGATGGCTCCCATCGACGTGGCGGATCATCGTTGTGGTCGATCGCGACAATGACGAATGTCACGATCTGAAGGCCTCTCTTGAGTGCGCAGCGCGTGGCGCTGGCCTGACTACGAGGTCCAGGGCCAAGGGGCGGCCATATGCTGTCGTGAATCGAGTAGCGATTGAAGAACTTGAGGCCTGGTACTTTGGCGATTGGCCTGCAGTACGGCAGGCGTATCCACGCGTACCAGAAGGGATCCCCGGCAAGGCGAAGTATCGAGATCCCGACTCAATCTCAGGGGGCACATGGGAGGCCTTCGAGAGGGTCCTTCAGCAAGCGGGTTACTTCAAGGGAGGTCTGCGGAAGATCGAGGCCGCAAGGACTATCGCTAGGCACGTCGATCCCGAGAGGAACTCATCCCGGAGTTTCAGGGCATTGTGTAGTGCCTTGCGAGACGTGTCCTCAGGAGCATGAAGTGCACGCATCCTTCAAGGGAGGCTCCATGAAGCGACGCCAATTCCTCCAGACGGTGATGGACGCGACAGCCACACTTTCGTGGCTATCGGAGAGCGTCGTGGCCGCAGGGACAGCCACGCAGCCCAGGGCAGTGCCAATCGACGCCATGGAGGCGGATCCGGCAAAGGATTGGCTGGCCCGGTGGGAGAGGGGTATCCTCGGGGATAGCCGCAATCGCTACTGCGATCGCGAGATGGGTGAGGAGATCGGGTGGCTGATCAGTCCCTTCCTCAATGGCTTCTACTACGGATATCAGGCCACCCAGGACGCCCGCTGGATCGAGCGTCTGATCGATTGGGCCGAGTCGTGGATCCGGCGGGGCGTCAAGGAGCCGGATGGCTCTGTGGGCTGGCCCAAGGGGGGCACGGGCGGGGCGGTCTCGCAGGACTTCTACACGGACAGTCTCCTGGGAGAGGCCATGGCCCTTCGTCCCGTGGTCCTCATGGCGGATGAGATCCTCAGGGATCCTGGCCTCAAGACCAGATTTGGGCCGCAGGCGGAGGGCTTCCTGAGGCTGGGCGGTCAGGTCTTCGAGAAGTGGGATTCACGGGGCTGCTGGCGAGAGGTCAAGGAAGGGGGCCTGTGGGTAGTCCCGGCCTTCGGCGTGGACCAGCAGACTGGCCAATGGACCGAGGGCTACGAAAGACGGAACACCGAGGGCTTCTCGAATCCGGCCAACAAGCAGAACCACATCGCCCGCTGGCTCTTGGCCATGCACCACGCGACTGAACAGCCCGTGTATCGGGAGCGGGCAGAGAAGTGGTGGCGGTTGATGAAGTCGAGGATCAGGACCCGCGAGGGCGGGGAGTACGCGGTGTGGAACTACTGGGATCCTGCCGGGCCCTGGGACTTCAAATCCGATGGATCGCCTCGGCATTGGGTGGGCGTTCATCCCAACGGCGGCTACTATCAGATCGACGTGGAGGGCATCGTCGCTGCCTTTGAGCACGGCCTAGTCTTCGGCCGAGGCGACATCGATCGCCTGATCGCCACCAACAGGGACTTCATGTGGAACCAGCAGGTTGCGGGCCCGCGATTCCGGCGGATCGACGGGGGCGAGCCCGACAGCCGATGGAAGGACAGCCCCGGGCTGCTCTGGACGTCGCTGGTCCCTTACGACCCCATGCTGCGCAAGGTCCTTGTGGCCAACCACGACCCCGGGAGTTGGGCCGGCCTCGCTGCCACACCCTGGTTCGTGGCCCGCGAGGCGTCCGGCAAACCGATTCCATGACCGCGAGACGATCTTGCCATGAACAGAAAGGTCGAAGAAGAGATCAACGAGGCCTATGAGGCCGAACGCCTGACCTGGATGCGGAGACGGTTTCTCGCGTTCTGCGTGTTCTCCGCCGTGGTCTCGATTGCAGGCATGTTCACTCGCCGTAGTCTCGTCGGGGCTCTGCCTGACTTGATGAACGTGGCGGTCTTTGCAGCAGGCTATGCCTGTGCTAGGCGATGGTTGACGCGGTCTGCGGACATCGTACGGTTGGCCTTCTGGCTCGTCTTTGGCGCAGGCGTGGTCACCTTTGTGGTTGCCCCCTGGCTGCGGGGCTCGCCTTCCATCTCGGCCACCAACCTCCGCGCTCCCATCGAGGTCTTCGTGCCCGTGGCCTTGTTTCATCTTCTGGCCTGCCTGTTCCTGCCCTGGAACCTCCTGGAGGCCGCCAAGGTCCTGGCCGTGGTGTCTGCCCTCGGTGTGGTCACCACGGTGATCTGCGCATCCGCGAGTCTGACCAGCTACCTGGCCCTGCTCCTCCTGCCCTTGGCGGGTGTGCCAGGTCTGGCCATCTGCTGGCTCAGGGGCACCCGTTTCCACAGGCGGATCGCGCTGCGGCACCTGACCGGCAGGTACGGTGAGCTCAGGAGCGAGCTGGAGCATGCCCGAGCGATCCATGAGATGCTCTTTCCCCCATCGATCGACGAGGGGCCGATCCGCATGGCGTACCAGTATGAGCCGATGCTCGACATCGGCGGTGACTACCTGTATGGAAGGCGCCACCCGGACGGCCGTCTCAGCGTCCTGGCGATCGACGTCAACGGCCACGGGATCGGCGCGGCCCTGACCGTGAACCGCGTGTATGGCGAATTCGAGCGTCTCTATGGCGAGAATGAGTACCTTGCGCCCCATGAGGTCCTCGTCGCGGTCAACCACTACTTCGCGGTCTCGCTGGCCAAGGAGGGGATCTTTGCCACGGCCTTCTGCGCCCGGGTCAGCCCTGGTGCGGAACTCGTGGAGTGGGCCAACGCCGGCCACCCGGCTGCGTTGATGGTGCGGCGGCAGGGGGGGATCGAGAGGCTCGAATCCCATGCGGTCATGCTGGGCGTCCTGGATGGGGATGCCTACGCGTGCCAGCTCCAGCAGGCGGCCTGGGCTGCTGGAGACCGGTTGATCCTTCACACGGACGGGGTCATTGAGGCCAGGGATCAGAAGGGACTGGCCCTGGAGATGGAGGGCCTTGAGCACCTGATCCGCCAGTGTCGCCTGGACCCCGCAACTCCCATCTCGCCGGACCTGCTCCGCAAGGTGCAGGCGTTTCGATGGGGGCCTGCCTCAGACGACACCCTGATCGTGGAGCTCATCAAGACCTAAAAGCCCCCGGGGTCTGGGGAGTCTGGTTTGCGGCGGCCTGTTCCTGGTCCTTCCTGCCCTCCACTGCCCAGTAGGCCAGATAGGCGACACCCACGGCGACCGGAATCAGGGCATACAGGGCCCACTCCCTCTGCCTCTCGTCATAGTACAGGGCAGCCATGTTGGGTGTTCCCATGGGCACGGTCAAGACTTTCCTCTACCGCGCAAAGAGGGAACTCATGGAACTCAGCTTGCTCGGCGAGGCTGGCCGGGCAGGATCCGCAAGCAAAGGGGGCGTCTATGGCCTGTCGTGAGTACGAAGACCGGATCATGGAGATGGTCGAAGGGGGCCTGTGTGCAGAGGACCAGCGGGCTGTGCAGGCCCATGTCGCCGGGTGCGAGACCTGTCGCAGGTTTGCACACCGCCTCAAGGCCCTGGAGGCTGCCTTGGCAACGGAAAACCAGGTGCAGGCCCCATCCCCGGGCTTCAAGGCCCGACTCATGGAGCGGGTCGATCTGGAGCCCTGTGACCTTTCTGCTGAGGCGATTGCAGCGAGGAGACGCGATCTGGAGGTGGAATTCGAGATGGCCATGGCCGGCCTTGCGCGTGCGGTCTGGCGAAGGAACCTGCCTCTGTTGCTTGAGGTCGTGGGCCTGATCTCGGCGGCCTTCATCGCGGTGAGGATCGTGGGGTCTACGGCCGGGGGTATGCAGCTTCCGGACGCCGTGGGTCAACTGGCCATCAAGTCCGCAAGCGGCTACATGACCTGGGCCTGGGCTGCAGGGGCCATGGCGGCCGGCCTGAGCGTGGCGTACGGTACGAGGCTGGTCGGCCCACAGGTGCGGCGCCTGATCTCAGATCACATCAACTTCTTCAGGTGTGCGTAGCTTCGTTCGGCCTGGTCGACCGTGCCGCACTCCACGCTGAAGACGATGTCCCGCGGGGCTTTCCGGCACAGTGTGACAACCCGTTTCCAGTCGATGACGCCCTCCCCGCAGGCACAGCCGACCGGCGTCCCTGTTACCTTGCCTCGCTCGGACTTTGACTGGCTGACCGTGATGTCCTTGGCGTGGAGATGGACCAGCCGGTCACGGACCTGTTCAAGCCAGGCGTATGGGTCTTGGCCTGCCAGATAGCTGTTGCCTGTGTCGAAGTTGATGCCGATGGCTGGCGATGACACCAGACCACAGATCCTGTCCAGGCCCGCGGGGGTCCTGCTGTACTGTTGGTGGGGTTCCAGGCCGATCAGGATGCCGCGAGGCTCCGCGACCTGGGCTGCTTCATGGAGGACGTACCGCATCAGGACATGATCCTCCTCCTCCGTGGTCCATCGGGCCTTGGGTCCTTCGTCCGTGTTGACGACGGGCGCACCACATTCGGCGGCAAAGCGGATCGCCTGCTTGAGGTACTCGAGGCTGATCTCGGGTTTGCAGAGGGGTGTGTGTGTGGACAGGCCGGAGAGCCGGGCGCCATACTTCTCACAGGTGCGTTTGACCCTGTAGGGATCGTCGAGCATGGAGACGCTGTGGAAGTACCCGGCCTCGCTCAGGAGCTCCCGACCCCAGTGGACCATGGGCTCCACGTACGAGTAGCCTATCTGGACCGCCTTCTCTACGGCCCACTCAAACGGCTTGTCTGAGTGTCGGACGAACTCCAGGTTGATGCCGATTTCTATCTTGCCCATGAGGCACTCCTTTCATCGGGTTCCCAGACGCCGGCTGCCAAGAGCCTATCCCAAAACCTGCTCCTACTGCGATCGGCTGCGAAGCCCTGGGGCTGCGTTGTCGGCGAAAAAGGTTCTCGACGTGCCCTCAAGCACGCCTCCGAGCCTTTTCCGCCTCCGCCTTGCCCCCGGCCTTCTCGCCCGATCTCGTCACGAAACAGGTTCTGGGATAGGCTCTAACGGGGGCCATGGTAGCATGGACGCGGGGTCCGTGCAACTTTGCTGTGGGATCGATCCTGCCCCCGGGCTATACTCTCGATCATGCTCAGGAAGATACTGGAGTCGTACACCAGGGGTTTCGTCCTGCCTTCCTGCGAACCACCCTCAGTCGTTGAGCTCGCGCAGCCAGACACTGCGGTAACGAACCGGGTTGCCGTGCTCCTGGAGCAGAAGCGGGCCCTTGTCTGCGTGAGGTACGTAGGGCGAGACCGCATGGGGGCCGCGCCAGCCCGTCCCGCCGGCGAGGGCGACGTGGTCCTGCACGAGCACGCCGTTGTGAAGGATCGTGAAGGTAGCCTTCCTCAGCACCTTGCCATCCTTGTCATCGAAGATCGGGCGGCGGTAGATGATGTCGTAGGTCTGCCACTGGCCGGGCTTGCGGCTGGCATTGACCAGCGGAACGGCTCTGCCATACAGGGCTGCACACTGCCCATCGGCATACGTCATGTTGTCGTAAGAGTCCAGGACCTGGATTTCATACTCACCCTGGATGAACACACCGCTGTTACCGCAGCCCTGACCTGAGCCTTCGACCTTGGTCGGAGTGGCGAATTCGATGTGCAACTGGCACGAGCCGAATTCCCTGGAAGTCCGGATGTCGCCTGCGCCCTTGACTACCTCCACAGATCCGTCCGTCACACGCCACCTGCACGGATTACCCGTTGCGTCTACCCAGTTCTTCTTGAGCGAGTCTGCAGAGCCGTCGAAGAGCACCACGGCATCCGAAGGCGGCGCGGCCGATGTGTCCCCCGGCGTCACCACGGGCGGCGTGGGCCGGTCTTCGTCGTGGACCATCCAGCGGCCTGTTGGAGTATCCAGGTAATCGATTGGTCCTGACCGTAAGCTGCCTGGCGCCGGGAGGCTTGGGGCCTTGGTGGCCGAATTGTCAGTTGCGCCTGCGGCGAGAACAGCGAGTAGACACGCACCCGCTGTCAGCAATGGAGATCTAGTCATAGCATATCCTCTTTGTAGTAGACCTGCGGTTCGCCTCTGCGTGCATGTGCGTATTTATACGTATTTTCGCCTCTGTGCAAAGATTATTCTTGATTTCTGGACTGGAAGGTACTAGGGTAACATACGGGATGGTTCTCCATCTCCATCTCCATCGAAGATGGCGTGGAGGAAGGACCGGATGATGGTCAGACGAGGCGTCTATGCGGGACGTCATGCTGGCTGAGATTGAAGCGCGAAGGGACAAGGACATGAGCGGGTAATGAGGTAGAGAAGAGTCGTCGCAGGGAGGGGATGGCGAGTGATGGAAACCCTCTGGATCATGCGGATCGGGTAGCGAAGAGGGTCTGCGTCTCCAGACGGAGTTGACTCGTTCTGAAGCGAAGAAGTTGCCGGGCTGCGGCCTTCAATGGGTCCTGACTCGCAAACTTCGGCTTCTGGACTATCGAGATCGCACATGGCCCAGAGGGAACGGCTATGGACGAGTGGTTCGTCATGCGAGAGAACGCAGCAGGGCTGCTGATTGCATCCGTCCCGGAGCTATTCTGCGGTCCTGGGCCAGGAGCGGTACTGCCTCCGGCAGCGGGATTGCAGCACTGTGGACCATGGACGGGCGGGAATCTAGCCGCCCAGGGCAGTCCTTCCCACGGGATATGCGACGTGTCGGCCGTGGCCACCGCAAGAAATATCAAGCGATTCCCAAGATGGTTTGTCCACACCTGGGGTCTGACGTGCGCCATACATGAAGAGAGCCGGAGAAGGACTGCGCATATGGGAACGCTGGTTTAGGTCAGGGAGTGGAAAGGAAGAGCTATGGGAGATAGAGACCGTGAGTCAAGACGTGGAGGGCCGGAAGACCCGAGTGCCGGTCGATTCTGGAATCCGGCCGCGAGACTGCGGACGCAGGGCTTCACGCTCATCGAGCTTGTTGTGGTGATCGCCATCGTAGTGGTGCTGATGGCCATTCTGTTTCCCATCCTGAACCGGGCAAGGGAGGCAGGGAGGCGGGCTGTTTGTATGGGGCATATGCACCAGATCCAGATCGCGTGGCACGCCTACGCGGTCGATCACGGCGACAGGATTGTCAACGGACAGCCGTTACCTTTTTCGGATGACGCGGTGAACCGCAACGATGACGGTCGACCATGGCTTTCCCAGGTTGGCGTTGCCTCATCACCGGGTGCGGCTGTAGGGGAGGCTGTCATGCGTACTGGGGCGCTGGCCCCCTATGTCGGCAACGTGCGTACGTACTTGTGTCCCTCTCGCTATCGTAATGCCAAGGACCCTCACACCACAGGCTATGGAGAATGGGCGAGTTCCTACTCTATCCAGGGAGCGATGAACTGCCGCAACTCAAGGCAGGCCCAAGTCTGCGAGAGTCGCTTCAGGGGCAAATACAGCGTTGGCAGGACGGTCCTGCACGTCAAGAAGACCTCGGACATGGTGGACCCTGGCCCAGCATCCAGGGCGGTCTTCATGGATTGCGGGATCGGCTGGAGGTACTGGTGTGACGACCTTGGGGTGTGGGGCCTCGGACAAGCCACGAACATCCTGTACGGCGGGTGGCAGCCCATCCATCACGGCAAGGGCACGTTTCTGTCCTTTGCCGACGGCCACGAAGAGTACTGGAGATGGAGCCAGCCCGATGCGATCGCGTGGCAACAGTGGTCTATCGACCAGTGGCTCTATGGATCTGAGGCTCCAAGGCCACCTGTGCCCAAGCCCGACGGCCCGGATTATGTCCGCCTCTTCACGGCGGTCTGGGGCAGATGGCCCGTGAGTCTGAATAGTAGTGGCGTCAAGTAGTCCCGCGAGAGCGGACTATTTGGTGGGGCCGTGAGATGGCAAGAAGGGAGGCCTTATGGACGGATGATGCGAGCGGAGAAACGAATTGTAGAGGCGACAAGAAAATGGGGACAGTAGAAAGGAGTGCTGTATGAGGTTCATGGATGGTTCACAATGGAGGCTAGCCCTCGGCCTGGCAGTCGGCCTGTGTGCATTCTGGCTGGTGGCGCCGCCCACCACGAATGTGAATGGCGACACTCTTGGCGGATGGGTCGGCAGCTACTGGTATGGCACCTACATGGCTACGACAACATCAATAGGGGGCATGCCCGATTTCTCGGAGGTCACATCGCAGCCCTGCGAGTGGTACTGGCGGGGTTCGACCTACTGCTGGGGAGGCTATATCATGGTAGGTACGCCTAGCTGGACTGGTCGGCCGATCAACCCGGGTGCCTCGAAATGCCAGGGGTTCTGTCACGAGGACTTCGACCCCCACGACGCAGGGACACTCTAGGGACTGAATCTCCGCCGACGCTTCTGTGGATGCGTCACTCAGCAGGCGATCGGAGGTTGGGCGTTGGGGGCGCCCAGCCTCCTGTCGGAAGAACTACCGTGGTTCATCAGATCCGCAGCACCGTGCGCAAGGCGTGAGGAGTACGTCATGGCCGAAATAGTGAGATGGTTAGTGGCGTTGTTTGTGGGGAGTACCACTGTTGCCAGCCAGGCTGATCCCTCTCTTGAAGTGCTGCTGAATCGATATTCTGCCAACCAAGACAAGGCGAAGTCGTGGATTGTGCAGTATGAGTCTCGCCAAGGTCACTATAGCGACGACCGATTGGCAGGGACACAACAGGAGTCCGGGCGAGTCCACTTCGATGGCGAGCGGGTTCTGTTCCGCAGCCACACCACGTACTCGCCGAAGCAGCCACCCCTGCCCGGAGAGGCGGAGCAAGCCCGCTTGACTACCAGAGATGGGATACTCCTGTGGGACGGGAGGCAGCATGTCAACTACTCACGGTCCCAGGCAGGAGAGCCTGGCTCGGCCTCCATCAATCCGCACGAAAGAGCGAGGGAGATTCAATACGTTCAACGTATCAACAATACAGGCTTCCTGTTCGGGTACCTGAACAATTCGTTTCTGAGGCTCGACCAAATCCTGGGCCAAACCCGGCGAGGAGATGCCCATGTGGGGCGGGAGGTGGTGGCCGGTACGGAGTGCTTCACCATCGATGCGGACACGACCTATGGGCGATACAGGGTCTGGCTTGATCCAAGCCATGGGTACACGCTGGCCAAGGTCACGGTGAGCCTGGATGGGAAGTGTAGGCACCTATGTCTGGACAGGCCGCTTTCCGCCGACGTCCAACAGTCTCTGGAATTTGTGTACTCAGGCTTCCGGCAGTTTGGCGACATGTGGATGTCCACCAAGGTCGAGTCGACCCTGGAGATTATCTACCCGGCGGACCGGGATCGGTATGATGTGGCTTTCCAGGTCACCGATCTTCTGCCCAATCCTGAGCCAAATGTCTTGGGGCATTTCGCAGTGGATTTCATACCCGAAGGCACGAGCATCGCGATTTTCCCGGCCATCCAGATCCAATACACTTGGCACAATGGGAAGCCTGTGCCTCGGTATGAAAGGGGGTTGGTCACGTGCCTAGACCGAGTATTGGATGGAGTAGCCATGGCGAGACCTGGTGGCTCTGGTCAGGATGGTGATTCAACCGTACATACCTTGCTCGCGGACTGGCAGCGCTCGACTCCTGAGGGTTCTGAGAACACCCAAGTCCCGGAAGCCGGCGATGGACCCGGCGCGGCGTCTGCGATCGGCACTTCAGAGGTCAATGCCCCGCCTGCTGTTCCTTCAGATCACGACCCGTTTCGTCGGTCGCACTGCGGACTGTATTGCGTCTATAGCCTATTGCGGTTGGCTGGCCAGAAGATAGACTTCGTGGATCTGGTTAAGCCGGAGTACATTGGCTCATACGAAGGAAGCTCTCTTCCGGATCTGGTTCGGGCAGCGAAGGACAACGGGCTCTTCTCGGTTCCAGCGTCCCGACTTACGCCTGCCTTTCTGGGTCACTCACCGTGCCCCGTTGTCTTGCACGTGCGTGGAGACTCTGATTCCCCAAAGTATGATCACTACGAACTCTTCCTCGGCACAGAGGAGGGCAAGGCAAAGATACTGAATCCACCTCTTGGCCCCCGACTGGTCAGTTTCGGCGAGTTGGCTGCGCAGTGGGATGGCATCGGCCTGATCGTCGCACAGAAACCTCCAGACGTGGAGGGCCTGTTTGCCTCTGACCGACAGCGACTGTTGATGATCGCAGGGATTGTAGCTGCCGGGATCGTCCTGATGCACGTTGCCAGAAGGGTCTGGCTGGGAGAAGTCGATCCTCGGTCCAAACGCTGGCGCATGCTTATGTCTGCCGGACAGGGCATCTTATTAGGATTGGCTGCCTTTACGTGCGGATTGTTGTCCAATCTCTCCAGCCATGGCGAGGGTCTGCTGGGCAACGCAGAGGGCGTCCGATCCATTCGGCGGGCTCACGCAGGAGCGTTTCTGCCGACCATAGGCGTCAGTAAGGTCAAGAAGCTCATGGGCACCGATACAGTACTCGTGGACGCGAGGTTCCCGCGTGACTTTGAGGCCGGCCACCTGACGGGTGCCATCAGTCTCCCGGTCGACGCCAATGACGCCCGTTTTTGCTTGGCGACTAGAAACCTGGCAAAGACAGGGCGGGTGGTTGTGTATGCTCAGAGCAGGAGCTGCCCCTATGCGCCAAAGGTAGCCTCTCGACTGGTCGACGATGGATTCACTAATGTCTCAGTCTTCAAAGGAGGCTGGAAGGAATGGACGGCCAAGAACGGACGCCCTATTGCGACGGAGGCTGCAGCAGCCGATGGAAACCCACGAGGATAAGGTCGGCCTACCACACTCGCGGGATACACTCGCCTCCTTTCCAGGCCATATCCTGGGGTACTTGGCGATGTTGGTGTGCTTGGTTGTACTTCTGGCACATATGCCGGCCCTATCCGCCAGGGCCGAGTTCCAGGATGACCGGTTGTACGTGCTGGACAATCCCTTGGTCCAGAATCCCAGTTGGATCTCGGCCCGCCGGTTCTTCACAGAGGTTTTCAAAACCTCGACCCCTACGGGTTACTATCTGCCTTTGACCATGACATCCCTCATGGTCGACAAGGCCCTCTCCGGAGGCAGTGGCAGTATGCGTGTCTTTCATAGGACCAGCCTGCTCTTCCACGTGGCCAACGTGGCCTTGGTCCTGGTCTTGTTGTATAGGCTCTTTGGCAATGCATGGGTGGCAGCGGGAGTGGCCCTGCTCTTTGGCCTCCATCCTCTGACTGTGGATTCCGTGTGCTGGCTCAGCGAGCGAAAGACCGTTCTGGCGAGTTTCTTCGCCTTGTGGTCCATGATCCTCTATGTAGAGTACTCGCATCGCGAAAAGAGAGGGCTCATGGCAGGCTCCGCGATCGCCTATATCCTTGCCCTACTATCCAAGCCTATTGCTCTGCCGTTGCCGGTAGTGATGCTTCTATTGGACTACTGGCCTTTGAAACGGTTCGGCTGGGGGGCTTTCATCGAGAAGAAGTGGTTGGTGGGCCTGGGGACCGCGTTTGCCGTAATTACTGTGGTCTCGCAGAACAGCACAGCGGGTACCACCATGCCAGGCCAATACGGGCTGTTGAAGGTCCCACTGGTCTTTTGCCACAACCTGATCTTCTATTTAGTTAAGATGCTCTGTCCGACAGACCTCTCTCCATTCTATTACCATCCCTATCCTCCTGCCCTTGGGGAGCCAATGGTCCAGGCGGGGCTGTTCGGCACCTTTCTGTTGATACTGGTCTTGATCCTCGTCTGGCGGTGGATGTCCGCACTCCTGATCAGCGGACTTGTGTTCGTCGCACTGCTGCTTCCGGCTATGCAGATCATCAGTGTCACCACTGTTCTGGTGGCCAATCGATACGTCTACCTACCTAGCCTTGGCATCCTGATCGGATTGGCGGCCGTGGCGACGCGGGCAACGCAGATCGCAAACGCCAGATGGCGAACTGTGGCAGTGTCGGGTGTGACTATGGTCATGATCTGCTTTGCTGTGTCAGAGGCTACGGTGACCAGGAGGTACATTGGCCGCTGGCAGGACACGGTCAGCTTGTACGAGCATATGCTCAATGTCACACCTGGCGCTGCGCCTTTGTATGTAGACATGGGTATCGTCCTGTCGAGACAGGGTAAAAGTAGCCAGGCAATTGACTGCTACAGGAAGGCTCTTAAGGCCGAGCCCTATCATGCGCTGGGGCACTTCAACCTGGCCGTGGAGCTGGCAAAGTCGAAGCAGAGTGCGGATGAGGCCATCGGTCACTTCCAGCAGGTACTGGGGCACAATCTCGTAGGGAGTCGCGCACACCTCTGCCTAGCGGTGCTGCTGAAGGACAGGGGGCAGATGGGCCAGGTGCTCAAGCTTATGGAGACCGCCCTGCGCATGAACCCTGAGGATTTCAGGGCGCACCTTTGCCTCGGCGAGACCCAGCCTTTGGCCGGAGAGAGTAGGGAAGGCGTGTACCATCTTCGTGAGGCAATCCGGCTCGCGCCCAGTTTGGCGCCTGCAGTCACAGACCTAGCCTGGCTCCTGGCCACGAACATTGACCCCAACATCCGCGACCCCAATGAGGCTGTCGCATTGGGGTCGCGGGCGGTGTACTTGGCTGGCCTGATGGATGGCAAGCCTCTCGATGCCCTGGCCGCAGCGTACGCGGCCAAGAGCGACTTCGACTTAGCTGTGGAGACTGCGGAGAAGGCGGTCAGGACCGCTGACCGGCTCAAGCAGACCGAGCTTCTGGGCAAGATCCGCAAGCGGCTGGAGTTGTACAGGCAGGGCAAGCCCTACTTCGAGGACCCGGCTAGGCAAAATAACGTGCCAGGTCCTAACACAGTCCCGCAAGAGGACTGCTCTGGAACTGATGCGCTCACCTTCATGGAGGACCCCAATTCATGAATACCAAGTGGCTGCACCTGCCGAGCAAGGGACAGATGGTGTCCGCGTGCGTGCTTGTCGCGCGGCTGGCACTGGGCTGCATGTTCATCATGAGCAGCCTGCCCAAGATCCAGTTGCCGCTGAAGTTCCTGTCAGACGTGTATGGCTACGAGCTCGTGGGACCCAAGCTCGGCGTGCTGGTGGCGATGACGCTCAGTTGGATGGAGCTGCTGGTGGGGATATGCCTGGTGGGTGGGATCTTCGTGAGCGGTGCGCTGCTGGCCAGCGCGGGGCTGGGCGCGATGTTCGCGGCGGTGCTGGCCTTAGCTCTGATCAGAGGACTGGACATCAGTTGCGGATGCTTCGGGATCAACAGCAGCAAGGTGAACTACCTGACGGTCATGCGGGCGGTCGTGATCCTGTTCGTCAGCGGCCTGGCGTATGTGGCGATGATCCTTCGTCGAGAGCGGCCCGAAGACTGAAGGGCCGGCGGTTTGCCTTCGTCAACAGAATGGTGGATTTGGATATGGCTCGGGACAGGGTGCTCATTCTATGTCCTGTGTACAACGACTGGGAGGCAGCAGGGCGGCTGTTTGCAGCCATTGACCATGTGGCAGAGGAGAATGGCCTTCATGTATCGATCCTGGCTGTGGACGACGGCTCGTCCCAGCCCTTTCACGCTGGACTGGGTACTGCGGCGGAGTACACGGCAGTGGCCGAGGTCGGCGTCCTCGAGCTTGGCCGCAACATGGGTCATCAACGGGCGATAGCGGTGGGGCTTGGTTACGTTGCAGAGCACGAAGACTGCGAGGCCGTGGTCGTGATGGACGCGGATGGAGAGGACGATCCGAGGTACATCCCTGGCCTCCTGGCTGAGCTCGACAGGCAGGTGGACGCTGCGGTGATCTTCGGCCAGCGGACCAGGCGGTCCGAAGGGCCTGTGTTTCGGTTCTGCTACCGCCTCTACAGGGGACTCTACAGGCTGCTGACCGGCAGCCGCATCCAGGTGGGCAATTTTTGCATCATCCCTGCGGGCTTGTTACCCAAGATCGTCCTCCTGCCTGAGATATGGAACCACTTCGCGGCAGGGCTTCTGCGTGGCCGGATCCCCTTCGGAGAGATGCCGACCGTGCGTGCAAGGCGGCTGACCGGCCTACCCAAGATGAGCTTCACCTCACTCGTGCTGCACGGGCTGTCCGCGATCTCGGTGCGAGCGGACGTAGCGGCTGCACGGTCTCTGATTGCCGCGGTCGCATGGGTCGGCCTCACTGTAATGGCCGGGATTTCGATGCTCGTGCTCTCGATGGCGGGCGGTCCGGCCGTCCCTGCCTGGACTGGTGCGGCCGTCGTGGTGTCCCTGTCGCTCGCGGTACAGGCGGTCCTGGCATCCGCGATCGTAGTGGTTCTCATCCTCAGGGGACGCAGTGCCTATGAGGTCCTGCCGCGGCGGGATTATCGCGAGTACATCCACAGGGTGCACAGGATATGGCCTGAAAGAGGGGAGCTGGTAGTTCCGCCATTTCCCCGTGCTCACGTGGCCACTGGCCCTGCTTTGTGAACCCTGGACTATCGTGGCGGTCCAGCCGCGCCTGCCGGCGGTTTTACTGTGGGACCTCGCCAGGCAGCGGGTGTATACTCTCAAGGATGCTCAGGAAGGTCATCGAGTCGTACACCCGTGGGTTTGTCCTCTGGGTTCTGCTGCTGGGGGTGGCCGCTTACTTCTGGCCCGATGGCTTCAAGGCCATCAATGCCTTTCACTTGGCCAAGCTCCTTCCCTCCGGAGTGCACGAGGGTCCTCTGGTGCGGACCCTGGCCTACCTCACCGCCAACCGGTTGTTCTTTGCCATGACCCTGTTTGGGATCGGCATGGCCCTGCGGCCTGCGGACTTCAAGGAGATCGCCAAGAGGCCGGGCCTTGTCGTCGTCGGCACTGCAGCCCAGTACCTGATCATGCCCCTGGCTGCCTGGATGCTGGGCAGGGCCTTCCATCTGCCCTCTGCGCTGGCCGTGGGCCTGATCCTGACTGCCGCCACGCCGGAGGCCATGTCCACCAGCGTCATGAGCTACGTGGCCAAGGCAGACACGGCCTATGCGGTGTCGCTGACCACGGTCTCCACCCTGATCTGCCCCATCGTGACGCCTGGACTGACCAAACTCCTGGCAGGTTCCAGCCTGCCCATCGACTTCTGGTCCATGCTGTTGGACGTGCTCGTGATGGTGGTGGTTCCACTCTGGATGGGCTTCCTGGTCAGGGGATGGCTCGGCTCGCGGCTGGACGCGATCCTGCCCGTGTTCCCTGCCCTGTCCGTGACGTTGATTGCCTTCATCTGCGCCTTGGTCATCGCCCTCAACAAGGAGACCCTGTCCAAGGTCACGGGCGTGGTGCTGACCGTGGACCTTCTCCTGAACGTGGTGGGCCTGGCGGGCGGGTATGGAGTGGCAGTCCTGTTCCACATGACCCGGCCCCAGCGCAGGACCCTGGCCCTGGAGGTCGGTATGCAGAACGCGGCCCTGGGCGCAGCCCTGGCAGTCCAGCACATCGGCGCAGAGGCCGCCATCCCCGCTGCCATCTTCGTGTTCGTGTGCATTGTCACGGCCGCCCTGCTGACGGCTGTCTGGCAGCGGATGGAGACGCCCGACGTCCGGCCTGTGTAGTCACTTGGCTGTGACCGACCGGGCCCGGGCTGCACGCCGTCACGCCCGGGTCTGCCGCACCGAATCTCCCTGGGCGAGCCGAGGCGGCCGTGATACAATGGCTCGCGTATGAGACCAACCTGTGCGTGACATGAGGTGGCTGTCCATGGCAAAGAACGAGCCGCTGGATGCAGATGCGTTCGAGACCGTTGAGCCGATTGGCAAGCGAATCCTGATCCGCAAGGATGAGGACAAGAAGCAGACCAAGGGCGGCATCCAACTGCCTGACAATATCGAGATTCCCACTATCACAGGACGGATCGTGGCCATCTCTCTGGAGGTCGAGAACAACGCGGAGATCCCGCTGGCCAAGTACGACAAGGTCCTGTTCAATCCCAAAGGCGCAATCCCCGTGGACTTCGAGGGCGGCAATCGGCTGTTCGTCGTGGACGTCGAGAACGTGGTGGCCGTGTTCCGAAAGGGCTGAGATCAGACCTCAGAAGTCAGAATCCAGAAGCCAGAATACAGAAGAGGATGACGAGGCGAGCTTCACCCCGGTTATCCTCTTCTTTTGCTTGTGACCTCTGGCTTCTGGATTTCCGTCTGGGCTCCGATTCTCACTGGGCAGTTGTGTAGTCGGAGGGGATGTTGGGCTCGAAGACCGAAGGGTCCACTGCGGCGGACCATTTGAAGTCCATGATCCACTGCACTGGCCGCTGGCCTGCAAGGCCCTCGATCTCGATGCATACCGGCATCTGGGTCTTCACATCCACCCACATCCTGCCCACGGCGTTACCCAACGCCTCGCCCTCTGTCGGCGGGTCCTGGACCTCGATGCCTTCTACCTCGACGCCCTCCATGGTCTTGCGCCCAAGCTCCTTGTAGCCCTTGGCCATGAACCGCCGGACGTAGTCAGCAGGGTCCTTGTCCTTGTCCCTTGCCTGTCGGGCGTACTCCTCGGAATAGGGCATCTGTACCCACTTCTTCTCTCCCGGGATCACCATCGTGATCTTGTCCTGCTGGGGGGGCACGTACCAGGATACCACGGCGCCCGGCGTGTTGCCGTCTTGAGCCGCGATGTCCATGCGGAACCCGTGTTCCTGTGAGAGGTAGATCGTCCACTGGGCCTGGACCTTGGGGGCCGAGGCCTGTTCACCGTTGCCGGCGACCAGGGTCTTCAGACTGAACATGAAGGCCGTGGCCTGTTCGACTCGTCCCACGACCTCACCCCACGCGACGGCAGGGCCGGTCACGTGACTGAAGCCAATAAAGGCCGCCACCGCAATCGCTGCTGCGATGGCAATCCTGGCTATCCTGCTGCTCATGATCCTTCTCCCTGTGCTCGGCCGCTCTGCGTGCTGCGGTACCGTCATGGCCTGGTTGTATTCGGCCAGAAGCTCATCGCGTACGGCCCGGTTGACTGTGCGGTCTGTTTGTAGGGAGGCCTTGTCCAGAAGGCCTTCGATGTCCTTGGTCCTTCTCATGATTCCACCTCTTTCTGCAAAAGGGTACGTAGCTTATCCAGCCCATACCGATACCGACTCTGCACCGTTTTGATCGAGATGCCCTGGCTCCTGGCCACCTCCCTGAAGGTCATCTTGCCGTACACGTGCAACGTCACTGCTTCCCGCTGCTCATAGGGCAGCTCTGCCAGGGCATCGCTGACCCGCCTGAATTGCTCCGTGTACTGGACCCACTGATCCGGCCTGTGCAGGCCCGTGGCCGGCGGATCAACCTCATCCAGATTGACCGATCGTTGCCTGTAGCGGTCCCGATTGGCGTTGCGTGCGCGGTTGGCCACGCATGTTGCCAGATACCCTCTGAGGCTGCCGGACAGTCGGAAGTCCTTGGCTGCGCCGGCGAACGTCACGAACACCTCATGGACCAGGTCTTCCGCTACCGTTCTATCGTTCAGAAGGCTGGCGGCCAGGCGGAGCAGGTCGTCCCTGTGCCGCTCGTAGATCGTGCACAGGGCCTCGCGGCTGCCGTTTCTGAATCTCCAAACGAGAAACTCATCTTCCAGTATCATGGCATCTCCAAACCGTCGAACGATCGTTCCTTGGCTATATAACACCCCGTAGTGGCGCCTTGCCTTAGAAAAAAAGCACCTCCTGGAGAGAATCCATGCGCAGGAGCGGGAAAGCGGGGTTTCTGCGGGGAGTGCCTGGGCTGCGGTCCCGCACGTGCTCAGGTCGACTGGCTGAGGACCACCAGTTCCTGGTGCCGTATCAGGTCGATCATGCGGTCAGACGTCTGGGCTTCGGTCAGTTGGCTGACCAGGGCCTCGTCCTGGAGGATTCTGCACAGCCTGGCCAGAATGTGGACGTGATGGCGATCGTCCGGGGAGGCGATCAGGAAGAACAGACGGGTCAGCAGACCGTCAGGACCGCCAAACCCGATGCCCTGGGTCGTTCTCGCAACAACCAGGACCGGTTCTCCGATGGCATACGGCAGGGGCTGCCTGGGATGGGGTATGGCGATGCCTCCCGGCATGGCGGTGCTGCCCAGATCCTCCCTTTGGACGAGGGACTCAAGGAGGGTTTCGCTGTCGTACACCAGTCCGGTCTTCTCCGCCAAGGCCACCAGATCCCGCAGCGTACTGTTCTTGGTGCGTGCGCCCAGATTCGCGTCCACGGCTGCAGGCCGCAGCAGAGGGATGACGATCGCCTGCCCCTTCTGCGTCTGGCGATCCGCGGTGATGCCCGCGTCGACCCCGGCCAGGTGGTCGCTGCTCATGGTTGCGAGATTGCGCTGAAGCCAGTCCGTGATCGCGGCCCGATTGAAGCGGTATTGATTCCCGACCTTGTGACAAGGGATCTCCCCTCGCTGGGCCATGCGCTCCACCTTGCGGAGATCACTACCCAACATCAGGGCCAGATCCTTGATGGTCATGGTTCTGTGTGGCATCGATGAACTCGAACCCATCCTGGGGACGCCTACAGTGTAGTGGAGTGGCCGCTGTTGTGCAAGGGGCGAGACAGATCACCCCGTGCGTGACTCAGGCGCCATTCTGCTGCTCTCCCTCCTCCTCGGCGCAGCCGGGTGGCTCGCCGTTTCTCCGTTTCTCCGATTCCCCGATTCTCCGATTCGTCCTACCCCAATTCCCCCACGGGCGACTTGATGCTCTTGTCCCACCAGCGGCCGGGATGGGCGTCTACGTAGGCCACGGACTTGGTGGCCAGTTGCCTGCCCTTGGCCTTGAGGCCCTTGACCATGACCTGCTCGCACTTGAAGGTCTGCTGGAGGATACGCAGTCCCTTGGCCGGCCTGTACTTCACGTAGAGCAGCTCAGGTGTGCCGGGCGTGCAGAACTCCAGCTTCGTGCCTTCAGGGATGTAGGGGTAGTCGCGGTTCATGATCGCGCCGCCAATCTCGAATCGCTTGATGTACACGCCCTTGCGATCCGAGTAGACGGCCGTGAAGGTCAGCTCTCGCTGGTACACGCCGCACCAGATCAGGCCGTCCTTGACGTACGTGGTCTCAGGGGGCGGCATGACGGTGAACGTGCCGTCTCCCTTGACGATGAGCAGCTTGTCCAGGGACGAGCACTTGAACAACTCCTCGCCCTTGACGCCATGGCCGAGGAAGCCCTTCTCGCGGTCCAGGCTGATGGTCAGCTCATTGGCCGTGAGCGTGCGGACGTCCAGGGCCGTGAAGGTATCGGTCTTGGTCAGGCGGGGATAGTCCTTCTTGTACTTGGCGATCAGGGCCTTGAGGTACGAGACCGCATAGGCCTTGAGGGCCTTGAGGTGCTTCTCCACCTGGGCCAGCTCGTCGAGGATGTCTTCGATATCCTTGCGGTTCTTCTCGATGTCGAAGCGGGAGATCCGCTTGATCCGGACCTCCAGCAGCATCTCGACGTCTTCCTGCGTGACGTCCCGCCGCAGCTTGGGCCTGAAGGGCTCGAGGCCCTTGAACACGGCCGCGATCACCGCCTCATAGGTCTTGCACTCCTCGATCTTCTTGTAGATCCGGTTCTCGATGAAGATCTGGATCAGGGTCTTGGACTGCAGGGCCTCGAGGAGGTTGTGCCGCCTGAGCTCCAGCTCCCGCTGCAGCACGTCCAGGAGCTGCCGCGTGTTCTCGCGGAGGACCTGCTCGGTGTTCATCTCCACGGGCCGCTTGTCGTGGATCACGATGATCCGGCTGGCCACTGAGGCCTCGCACTTGGTGAAGGCGTACAGGGCCTTGATCGCCTTCTCCTGGCTCGCGCCCTGCGACAGGATCAGCTCGACCTCCACGTGCTCTGCGGTGAAGTCGTTGATTGCCCGCACAGGGACCTTCTTCTTCTTGACCGCGTCTTCAATGGAGCTGATCACAGACTCTGTCGTCTGGGCGTAGGGCAGCGCCTTGATGACCAGCTTGTTGGCCTCCTTCTTCTCGATCCGGGCCCTGACCTTGACCTTGCCGAAGCCCTTGTCGTATTCGCTGACGTCCATGCTGCCGCCGGTCTGGAAGTCCGGCAGCACGTTGATCTGCACTGGGCTGCTCTTCTTCTCCTGGATGATCTGGATCTCGGCCTCGAGCAGCTCGATGAAGTTGTGGGGCAGGATCGTGGTGGACAGGCCCACCGCAATCCCTTCTGCGCCCAGCATGAGCAGCAGCGGCAGCTTCGACGGCAGGGTCACCGGCTCCTGGTTGCGGCCGTCGTAGCTCGGGATCATCGCGGTCAGGTCTTTGTTGAACAGCTCGTGGCGGGCCAGGTCCGTGAGCCGGCACTCGATGTACCGGGCAGCAGCCGCGTTGTCGCCTGTGTAGATGTTGCCGAAGTTGCCCTGGCCTTCGATCAGGTATCGCTTGTTGGTCAGGGTCACCAGGGCGTCGCCAATGGAGGCGTCGCCGTGCGGGTGATATTGCATGGTGTGGCCGACCACGTTGGCGACCTTGATGAAGCGGCCGTCGTCCTTCTCGTGCAGGGCGTGGAGGATCCTCCGCTGCACGGGCTTGAGGCCGTCCGCCACGTTGGGGATGGCCCGCTCGCAGATCACGTACGAGGCGTACTGCAGGAAGTTGAAGTCCATCATGTCCGTCAGGGGACCGTGGCGCTCGTGCACGGGCACGTGGTCGTGGCCCGCAGGCGGCTGGCCGCCACTGGCCGTGGTCGGACCCTGTGTGTCGGCAGCGACCGGAAGATCCTCCTCGGCTGTAGCCGGGATTTCCTCTTCGGCCGCATCGTTAGGCACGTCAGGCGCGTCCTGCGGCGGGGTCTCCTGGGGTGCGGGGGTTTCTTCTTTCTTTACGCGGCTACGGCCGGTCCGGCGGGGTGTGGACCCTTCGGTCGGATCGGGTTCTTCCGGAAACAACAATCCTTGTTGGACTTTGCTCATGAGAGGTTTTCTTCGTCGATGACCAGGTTGTCCATGATGTAGGTGCGGCGATCCTGGGTGTTCTTGCCCATGTAGAAGCCCAGCGTCTCACCAATGGAGTGCTCGCCTGCGACCCGAACCGGCGTGAGCTTCATCTCCTTGCCGATGAAGGCCTTGAATTCCGAGGGAGAGATCTCTCCCAGGCCTTTGAATCGGGTGACCTCATGGCCGCGGCCCAGCCTCTCCGTGGCTGCATCGCGCTCACGCTCCGAATAGCAGTAGACCGTCTCCTTCTTGTTGCGGACGCGAAAGAGCGGGGTCTCCAGGATCTTCAAGTGCCCTCGCTCGACCAGGCCCTGGAAGAAGCGAAGGAAGAAGGTGATCATCAGGTTGCGGATGTGGAGCCCGTCCACGTCCGCATCTGTGGCCAGGATCACGTGGTTGTAACGGAGCTGCTCAATGCCCTCTTCCACATCCAGGCTCTTCATCAGATTGAAGATTTCTTCATTCTTGTAGAGGGCGTCCTTCTTGAGCTCGCAGACGTTGAGGGGCTTGCCCTTGAGCGTGTAGATCGCCTGGTTGTTGACGTCACGGCAGCTTACCAGCGAGCCCGCAGCGGACTGGCCCTCGGTGATGAAAATCATGGTGTCATCGTGGGCGCCCTTGGCCTGGTTGTAGTGCCGTTTGCAGTCCCGCAGTTGCGGGACGCGGATGGAGATGGCCTTGGCCCTCTCGCGAGCCAGCTTCTTGACGGCATTGAGCTCCTGCCGGAATTTCTGGGTCTCCGCGATCTTGTCGACGACCCTGTCCGCCTGGGCCTTGTTGCTGTGCAGCAGCTTCAGCACCGCCTCTTGCACCCGGCTGACGATGTCGGAGCGTATGTCCGTGTTGCCCAGCTTGTTCTTGGTCTGGCTCTCGAAGACCGGGTCCTTCAGCCGGATGGCGATCGCGCCGAGCATGCCCTCGCGTACGTCGTCGCCGTCGAACTTCTTCTTGGCGAAGTCGTTGACCCCTCGCAGCACACCCTCGCGGAACGCGGAGAGGTGGGTGCCGCCGTCATTGGTATACTGGCCATTGACGAAGGAGTAGTAGTCCTCGCTGAAGCGGTTGGTATGGGTGAAGGCAAACTCCAGGGTCTTGTCGCGGTAGTAGAGGGGCTCGTAGAGCTTCTCAAAGGACGACTCATCCTCGATCAGATCCAGGATGCCGCCAGAAGACTCAAACGGCCTGCCGTTGTAGTTGAGGCACAGCCCTGCGTTGAGGTACGCGTAGAACCGCAGCCGCCGCTCCACGTGCTCGTCGTCGAACTTGTACTCGGGAAAGATCCCGGCATCTGGCACGAACTCGATCAACGTGCCATTGGGCTCGTCGGTCTTGCCCTTCTTCTCTTTGGCCAGTTCGCCGAACTTGAACTCCGCCTGGACGAACTTGCCTTCGCGGACGCTGCACACCCTGAAGTAGGAAGACAGGCCATTGACTGCCTTGGTGCCTACGCCGTTGAGGCCCACGCTGAACTGGAAGACGTCGTCGTTGTACTTTGCGCCCGTGTTGATCTTGGAGACGCACTCGACGACCTTGCCCAGCGGGATGCCCCGGCCATAGTCGCGAACAGTGACGCGGCCGTCCTGGAGGGTGATGTCCACCTTCTTGCCGCAGCCCATGATGAACTCGTCTACGGCATTGTCAATGACCTCTTTGAGCAGGATGTAGATGCCGTCATCGTAGTGGGCCCCGGTGCCGGTCCTGCCTATGTACATCCCTGTGCGCAGCCGGATGTGCTCCAGCGACGAGAGGGTCTTTACCTTGTCATCCGTGTATTCGTGCTCTTTTGCCGCCATAGCCTATTGTGCCAAGCTCCAAGTCAAGGGTTGAAGGTACGGAAGGTGATACCTTAGCACCGGCCAGCCGATCGTGCAAGGGGGCAGGCAGGCAAGCCGCGGGCAAGCTGTCAGCTATCAGCTATCGGCTGTCAGCCGGAAGGGCTCTGAGCTATGCGCTGTGCGCTATGCGTTCTAGCCCGCATTTCTCACAAGGCTTTGACCGTTCGGGGCGCAAGTGAGGTTGCGGGTTTGACTTGGGCCGGTCTGGGCGGTTGAGGAGAAGGTCTTTTTGCCGCGAATAACGCGAATGGCCGCGAATGCTGGCGCTCGGGTCTGCGTCTTGCCCGCATTCGCACGTCCGCCGGCAGAGCCACGCCTGCGGCGTGCCAGTCAGGCTGCGCCTGACTGGGGTGCCGCGGTGGTCTTGGCTCATTCAAGCATGCTTGATCGCCAAGCCCGCCTTGCACCTGTGCTCTGCCGGCTTGGCTGCTGTCGTGTCGTCCGACGTCTAGGTCTCCCCAGGCCGCCGATCCCACAACGCTCGTGTCCTGCCTGTGTCTGCTTCATGCCCGATACGCTCCGCACCCTATCACGCCCGTGTGGATGCGGCACACCGACTCTGTCAGCAGCTCGTTCCACTGACTCAAGGGCAAGACCCCACTGCCGTCTCCAGGTCGTCTCTCGCCTCACCCTCAAACGTCACCTCGTCTTGGTCTTCAGCCGCTTCTCCTTGGTCAGGTCGACGATCTGCCCGTCCTTGATCACGTACACCGGGGTCCCCGTCTCAATCCCAATCCGAAGCGCGCGACGGGCTGCCCTGCGGAGCGCAGCTTCCGATCCCACAATATCAGGGTCCGTAGGGCGGTTTGGCTTCTTCGTCATCTGCGCTCTCTCCAAGTGATCCGCTGGGGGATCGGCCCTGAGTTGTCATACAAGACCCAGCTATCCACGAGTTCCTGGTACAGGCCTTCGAGGTTCCGCAGTCCTGCATCGAATCGTCTGCGGATGACCTCCTCGGGCACGTCATGGCCACCCTGGGCTACACGTGCGGCTACCCTCTCAATGGCCAGATCTGCAGAGGACAGGCTGAGGAAGATCAGTTTGACGTGGTACCCCGTGGCCTGCCAGCGGGGGATGAGCCTCGCATAGTTGCGGCCGGATAGTGTGGTCTCGAACGCGAAGCTCTCGCGGGCCCGGACACGTCGGTCAATCTCCTGGAGTAGCAGGCGACCCGCACGCAAGGCAGCCTTGCCCGGGTCAAATGGCGAAAGGCCCGCTGCGATCAGGTCGACATTGATGAACTCTGGGCAGTCAGCCTCTCGCGGGAGGAACTCCCGGGCGAAGGTTGTCTTGCCAGCTCCATTCGGCCCGGCGATGATTACGATCTTCCCAGTGCCCTTCATTCCAGAATGGCTCTCCAGCAACGCCTCACTCACTCGCCGTGCGCACATGCGGCAGCCAGTGATCACACCGGCCGTAGTATAGCAGTCTCGCCAACGAAAGGCCACCTATCCTGGCTCGTTAACGCGGCCTCCGGCCACACAGCCAAAGAGAACAGGCTGGCGCCGGCGTCTGGGTCCGGACGCCGGCAGACTCCCTCCTTGCTTGGCCCCTACGCGGTTCGCATCCACAGGGCCCCCGGCATTCCTTCTTACCTTCCTACCTTCTTACGTTCAGCCGCACTGTCCGCTACAATCCTGGACATGAATACCAGCAAGACGCAGAGGAGGTCCATCGCCCATCCCACTAGGGCGGCGATGGAGATGGACACGATCCAGGTCCGCGGGGCGCGCGAGCACAACCTCAAGGGCGTGGACATAGACCTGCCCAAGAAGCGGTTCATCGTCTTCACGGGCGTATCAGGCTCAGGCAAGTCGTCGCTGGCGTTCGACACAATCTTCGCGGAAGGCCAGCGGCGCTACGTGGAGTCCTTGTCCGCGTATGCCCGCCAATTCATCGGTCAGATGGACAAGCCCCACTACGACACGATACGCGGCCTGTCGCCCACGATCTCCATCGACCAGAAGTCTGCGAGCCGCAATCCGCGATCCACAGTCGGCACGATCACGGAGATCTACGACTATCTCAGGGTCTTGTACGCCCGCATAGGAGAGCAGTTCTGCATCACCTGCGGCAAGCCCGTAGGCCGCGGCCATGCACAGGCCATGGTGGATGAGATCACGGGCCTGCCTGAGCAGACACCGATCATGCTCCTCGCACCGATCATCGAGAACCGAAAGGGCGAGCACAGGGAGCGGCTGGAGGCCTTGAAGGCAGAGGGCTTTGTCCGCGTCCGGGTCGACGGCGTGGTGCAGCCTCTGGACCAGGTGCAGAGCCTGGCCAAGCAGAAGAAACACACGATCGAGATCGTGGTGGACCGCCAGGTGATCAGGCAGGGCCAGGCCTTCAAGAAGCGCCTCACGGACTCTGTGGAGCAGTGCCTCAGGTTTGGACAGGGCCGATTGATCGTCCACGTGGACGGCCAGCAGGACCGGCACATGAGCGAGGCACGCTCGTGCTGCGGCCACGCGTATCCCAAGCTGGACCCGCCGCTGTTCTCGTTCAATTCGCCCTTGGGCATGTGTCCGGACTGCAACGGCATCGGATCGAGACTCACCATGGACCCGGACAAGATCGTGGCCAACCCCGATCTGAGCATCCGCCAGGGGGCGGTGCTGCCGTGGCGGAATGTCTTCGATCGCAGGGGCAAGATCGGCGGGTCCTGGGGAGGGCATCAGGTGCAGGCGATGAAGGACCAGTGGGGCCTGAACCTGGATGTCCCGTGGAACAAACTGCCTGCGTCCCAACGGGACCTGATCTTATGTGGGTCCAGGGGCAGGGAACTGATCGTGCACTGGGACTCTGAGAAGATCCAGGGCAAGATCCGGCTATCCTGGGAGGGCCTGGTGCACACACTGATGCGGCGGTACCGCCAGACCCAGTCCGAGCAGCAGAAGGAATACTACCAGGAGTTCATGAGCGAGAGGCCCTGTGACACGTGTCACGGCCTCCGGCTGCGGCCCGAGGTCCTGGGCGTCAAGATCGCGGGCAAGTCCATCGTGGATCTCACGGACATGACCATCGGCGAGGCCTACGCATTCCTGGCGGGCCTGGCGCTCCGGGGCAATAGGGAGGTCATAGGTCGCGAACTGCTCAAGGAGATTGGCTCCCGCCTGGGCTTCCTGATGAACGTGGGTCTGGACTACCTGAGCCTGTCCCGCAAAGGCCCGACCCTGAGCGGCGGCGAATCCCAGCGTATCCGGCTGGCCTCCCAGGTGGGGTCAGAGCTGACCGGCGTGCTCTACGTCCTGGATGAGCCCTCCATAGGCCTGCACCAGAGGGACAACCGCCGCCTGCTCGAGACCCTGTGCCACCTGCGTGACATCGGCAACACCCTGATCGTCATCGAGCACGACCGGGACACCATGCTGGCTGCAGATTGGCTGGTGGACATCGGGCCGGGCGCGGGTCTGTTGGGCGGTGAGATCGTGGCAGAGGGCACGCCCGAGGCAGTGAGCCGCAATCCCGCATCCGTGACCGGCAAGTACCTCAGCGGCGAGCTGGCCATCCCGATTCCTGCTGCGAGGACGCGCGCACCTGCTGCAGACGGGCCCTGGATCACAGTGAGGAGGCCTACAGCGAACAACCTGGCGGGCGAGGACGTCCGGCTGCCCGTAGGCCTGTTCGTGGCAGTGACCGGCGTATCGGGGGCAGGCAAGTCCACGCTGGTCAACCAGATCCTGTACCCCGCCCTGGCCCACAAGCTGCACCAGGCCGCAGTCCAGATCGGCAGCCATGAGGGGATTGACGGCCTGGAGCACATCGACAAGGTCATCAACATAGACCAGAGCCCGATCGGGCGCACACCCCGCAGCAACCCCGCCACGTACACCAAGGTCTTTGACCTCGTCCGTGACCTCTTTGCGCTGCTGCCCGAGGCCAGGGCCCGCGGGTACGCCAAGGGCAGGTTCTCCTTCAACGTCAGGGGCGGCAGGTGCGAGGCATGCCAGGGCGACGGGTCCATCAGGGTGGAGATGCACTTCCTGGCTGACGTGTACGTCGAGTGCGAGACGTGCCACGGCATGCGGTTCAACGACGCCACGCTGGAGGTCGAGTACAGAGGCCATTCCATCGCCCAGGTCCTGGACCTCTCCGTGCTCCAGGCACGCGAGCTGTTCGCCAACCACCCCAGGATCTGTGCGATCCTCGATACCCTCATGGATGTGGGCCTGGGCTACATCAAGCTCGGCCAGTCCGCAGTCACCCTGTCCGGAGGCGAGGCCCAGCGGATCAAGCTGGCCCGCGAGCTGTCCAAGCGGGATACAGGCAGGACCTTGTACATCCTCGATGAGCCCACCACAGGCCTGCACTTCCAGGACATCCGCATGCTCCTGACCGTGCTCAACCGGCTCCGCGACGCAGGCAACACCGTGATCGTGATCGAGCACAACCTCGACGTCATCAAGACCGCAGACTGGATCATCGACCTGGGCCCAGAAGGCGGCCACAAAGGCGGCCGCATCGTGGCCCAAGGCACGCCCGAGGAGGTGGCCCAGGTCGATGGGAGCTACACGGGGCAGTACCTGAGGGAAATCCTAGCCGGGCCGCAGGCCCGCTAGGACCGGCTATCAGCCATCAGCCGGAGCCGGAGGCAGGGCGGGCAGGCAGCTCTGGCGGAAGTCCTCTGCTGAAAGCTGAGAGCCGATCGCTGTCAGCCCGTTGTTCTCCTCGCCCATTCTCCGTTTCGGTCTTTTCCACCGCCCTTGGAGATAGTCTCTAACCTCACACGCGGCCTGATGACCGGCCGTGGCCCGGTGACGTGGTCAGGGTAAGCGGTGCTACGCAGGCCCCGCTGAATCGGCCATCTTGCCTAGGCCCAGCACGCCTAACCCATTGTCTTTCCATGAGATGAATCATAGCATGAAGACTCCGCGTGTCATGCTGAGTTTTCACAGAAGGCCTGAAGGCTATTGGCTCGTATCCCACGCGAGTGGCCGGTCTGTGCGGTTGAGGAGAGGATTCTTTGCCGCGAACCCCGCGAACGCTGGCCCGATTGGGTGCCTTGCCCACATTCGCAGGTGCGCCGGCAGAGCCACGCCTCCGGCGTGCCAGCCAGGCTCCGCCTGACTGGGGTGCGGCGTCAGGCTGTCCTCTTCAAGCCAGTTTGATCGGCCAGCCTGTCTTGCACCTATGCTTTGCCGGCTTGGTTGGTTTCGCGGCATCTGGCAAGGGGGGTAGCGCCTCGAGAACCGAGGGGAACTGTTCAGAACACCTTGCCCTGGTGGAGTTGGCGCAGGAACTCCTCGACGGGCAGGACGTCCAGGCCGTCGTAGCGATGGCCCTATTGAGATTCTACATCTATCCGGTAAGTTTGCACTGCTTTCTTGCAGGAGCGATTGAACCCTGTCTGAGCCCCTGCCTCCAGTCGGCCCTGGACACGTTGGTTCCAGCCCGCATGGAGTTGCTCTTCTTGGAGATACTGGAGGGCCTGCTGGATCCAGCGGGCGACCAAACCTCTAATCTGCTGGTCGATCCAACTCCAAGAAATGCTCTGGCATGCTTGTGGTTGACTTGGTAGAGAACAGTGCAGTGGGTTCATGGGTACGTTCTCCTTGTCTTCCAGGCGTGGAAACAAGATTACGTACCCTTCTTTGTCACCGCCACCATCCGTCTTCCGTTACGGCTCGCTACGCTCGCCTTCACTCCAGACGGATGACCTCTACCCCTGTGAACCAACTTACACACTACTACAGGGTAGACGCCCCTTGCTTTCCATGTGGAACGGGCGATAATGGATCTGTCTGTGGAGACGCTTGCGTTCTCGGCGTGTCGGAGGATTGCCTGATGGTCGGCTCTGCCGCCGAGCCGGAAGCCATCTCGGCCCGGCGACCCGTGGAGACGCCGGATATCTTGAGGACTTGGGCATCAATGAGCACCGAGTTTGGCTGAGTGGGGAGTCTCGTATGGATTTGACAACGCATCTGTTGCCGAACTTGACGCTCCGTGATCCCTACATGCTTTCTCCTTCGCACTGGACGGCGAACGAGAGATCGCTCACCAAGGTGGCCGCTACACACCCGGCAGCCCTGACCCTGAAGACCACTTCAAACCTCAAAGGAGGGGACGGGAACGCGGACTTCGGTGCCCGATGTATGAGAAGACTGCAGGACTCTCGAGGCAATCACTTTGCCACCTTTACGGATGGCCCCGCGACACTGGAGTTGCTCGATGTCGCGGCGACATTCTCCTTGACACGGATTGCCAAGGGTCTGCTTCCGGATACGAAGCTCGGGCTTAGTGTCCTCCAAGGAGAGGACTACCAAGCTGTCGCCGGGGATTTGCTTTCTGAGAACTACGACTACGTCGAACTCAATCTGAAGTATTCCCTCAGAGGTATCGCCCTTCCTCGGCTCCAGCAGGTGATGGACGAACTGAAGATGGACATCGATACTTTCATAGAGGCTTTTGCGCCCCTTCCCAAGTTTGTCAAGGTCCCCCGGGAACTGACGGCCCTGTTGTCACTGGCGGACTTCGGTCCGATCCTCTCGATGTTGGCGGCCTCAAATGTCGGCGTCATCGTGGCAAACTCTCTCCGGACGCGTGTTCCTCCGTCGCGCGCCGGAAGTGACCGTGATCTGTCCGAGCTAATAAATGGTGTAATTGTTGGCGAACACCTATATTTGGACACCTATAGTACTGTTCGGGCTTTGGCATTGGCTAGGCAGGCGGGCGCAAGCGTGCCTCCCCTGGTTGCTAGCGGCGGAGTTGTCGATGTTGGTGGTGTAGTGGATCTTGTCGCCGCGGGGGCTTCGGCAGTGCAACTGTGCTCGGCGCTCGATATTCGTGGCCCGTCCGTCCTTCCCCTCTTGCGGCAGCAGTTGCAGACTGTAGGTGCAGGGTATACGTCTCTGTCCGAATTCTCAAGTGCGCTGCAGCACGGTCCCACGTGGGCTGCGTCGGCGACGACCGCGCGTGACCTGAGAGTTGACGAGCGGAAGTCAGTTGAGAACATATTCGATGACGAAGCCGCGATTCTGCAGCATCTGCGGAATGCCCTCGTGGACGAGTGTAGCCTGCCCTGGAGTGAAGACCAGTTCAATACCAAGGTCCAGGTGCCGGAAGGTCTTCGTTTTGTCGTGAGCAATGGGAATATCTCTACATTCCTGCTCGGGCACCGCGTTGTGGATGCACTCAGCCTGTCACCACTCCCGGCTGGCAATGCTGCAGATTTCTGTAGAGGGATTGTTGCCAGCGATCTCCACTGGGATCTAGCGATAATCCCAGCCTCAAGCCTCGGACTCCTCCTCAAATCAAAGGCCCGGATACCCGAAGAACGGCAGCCAACACAAGTGGCGCGAGTTGCGAAGTCGACCGTGCATCTTATGGGACTGAGAGACCTGCCTCTCAAAGAAGTGACCGGCGTGTGTCACTTCAGCGGCAATAGCGCCCGCTTCGCGCTTGGTCATCTCCTCAATGAATGCCATCCATTAACCGATGACCTGATTGGCCCGGGCTTATTGCCGTTGCTTCGCTGCTGGGACCCGCAGAAGGGGATCTTGGCAAAAGCCCCCCTTGGTTTCTTCTACGGAATGCTCTGCAGAAGCGGCGTTAAGGACAACTGGGCGAGCATCTGGTCTGTGCACGAGCCTTTAGTCCTCGTCGCGTCGAGATCGCTTCTTAACCGGGCAGAGGGCCAGGGAATTGCTGAGGCAGTGGCGGCAAACGTCGCTTGTCAGCGCCACTGGATTCTGGGGCACCCCGACAAAGCGGCCAGGCAGCTCCGAAGTGAAGGATTCTTGGGCCATTGTGCTCAGCTTTTACTGGGAGATGTTGCGGGCCGAGTCTGACGTGAGGAGTCAACATAGCGTGGACAAGAATGGTAAGTATCGCCTTGAGGTCAGGAAGAAGAGCGTTGCTCGCATCCTGGCGGATCTCTGCCACAGCTCTTCACTAAGCAAGATTCTTGGGCGAAATCGTGCGTGGGCAATCGTTGGGGGTGCTGTGCGGGACAGCCTTCTCGCAGAGGACCCACATACACCACCCTTCTTCAATCTCTGGCCAGATGTTGATGTGGCAGTCTCAGGCTATGATTTTGAGGCGAACGCAGAGTTGTCAACGATCGAAGAGGTGCGGGTGTCTGTCAAGCGCAACTCTTTCGGCGGATGGAAAGTATCCACGGCAGACGCGGGGGAGCTCGACGTCTGGAGGGTCGACTTGGACTATGTGAACCACGGCGCAATGGACAGGTGGCTCGCATATCTCGATTGTGTTGACTTCACGATCAATGCCGTGGCTTTCTCATGGCCTGAGTGCACCGTCGCCGTTCACCCACGGTGGCATGATAGTGTTGAAAGAAGGATGGTCTCTCGACTATCCCCCACATCCACGATGAAACACCTGCAGGGAATCCGCGGTGTTGCACTCGCGGTCAAGATGGAGATGACTACTGGTCTGAAATTCTCCCTCGCTGACAATGTCAAGGAAGACCTGGAATGGTTGGTCAACAACAACAATCTGGATCTGATGCGGCAATCTCTTGAATACCTTCATCGAAAGGTATCCGCGGGCAGGTGGCCCCGCTTGACTGTCCAACGATTGCTCCACGAGGCAGTAGACATGGCCTACGCGCATGCCTTCGCCCAACTTGTGGAGGAGATGTTTCGTGAGAATGTGGCGGCCTACGCCACCGCAAGATCCCGGACTTGTTGCTCCAGACCACGTGCCCATCGACAACTGAGGCTGTTTCCACGGCCAACGGCGGAGCGGTGAGTGCAGTAGGGGGCCTCTACTGGCAATTGCCGCGAGGACAAGGGGTCGGTCCGCGGATTTCAGTATCCACCACCGTCAGATGTCAGCGACCACACCTCCTCGTTGCCCAACCTCATCTGGCCTTGGTCTTCCGCCGCTTCTCTTTGGTCAGGTCCGTGATCCGGCCCTTCTTCATGAAGTACACCGGGGCGCCTGTTTCGAGACCTATCTGCAGTGCCCTGCGCAGCGCGGCGAATGATCCTATGAAGTCGGGGTCTTTCGAGCGGTCCAGTTTCTTGGTCACGTGTTCTGTCCGCAAGCGATGGGCCGCGGTGTCGGCCCAGAGTTGCCGCACACCGCGGCCGCACTTGCATGGGGCGCAGTATAGCAGGCGGCCGAACAGAACACCACCTTACAACGGGTGGTGACGTCCATACGAAAGGAGGCTGTTCAGTATCCCCATGCCATTCGGCCATAGGCGGATCGCTGCGCGGCCTGCTCATTTAGGGGATTAGCTGGCCTCGTCCACTTATGGCCGGTCTCTGGCTTTCCGGCCATGATCAGCCCGACCACCCCAAGCCGGCCAGAGGGTTCTCCAGCGAGAGGACCCAGCGACTGGAGGCGGGCCGATCGGCCCCGCTGAACCGCCTTCTTTGGCCATTGGGCTTTGGCCCCGACTTCAGGGGGCTGTGCGATCCAGCAGATTGACGGCAAATCTACTGGCTGCCTATACAGATCCGCCTACGTGACCAACTTCGCGTGCCTGGGTGCTCGGCTGACAGTACAATGAGGGGTATGTGGCTGTCATCGTCCAGGATCATCAAGGCACTTGCCGTGTATGCGGCGGTCATTACCTCTGTGGTGACAGTGCTGAACCTTGGGTGCAAAGATCCGCATGCCCGGGCGAAGGTCATCATGGGGGCCTTGCTGGTGGTGATCTGGTGCCTGGGGTTTGGGCTGGTGTCGTACCATGGACGGGAGCGGTTTGCGAGGGTCTTTGCTGTGGTTCGGCTGCCTTGGCAGGTCAAGTTCGTGGTCTGTGCGATCGGGCTGGCCATGCTGGAGGAGGTGGTGACTGTGTCACTGACCAATGCTGCACCGCTCCTGGGGTCGCAGACCGGCCAGGCGATGGTCACTGCGTCCACCAACTACGCAGAGACGGTCTTTCTGAACAGCGTCTGGCCTATCTTCGTGCCCTGGATCCTGGCTTGGGCGGTGCTGCTGACGCGCTATGACTTTCCGGCCAATCACGTCTTTCTCTGTTTTGGACTGCTTGGGGCCCTCGCGGAGTCGCATTTCGGGCCCGGGGTGTTCCTTGCGGCGTTCTGGTTCTTCGTGTACGGGCTGATGGTGTACCTGCCTGCGTACTCGCTGCCCCAGAGGAAGACCTCGCCATTGCGTTGGTGGCACTACGGGCTCACGATCCTGCTGCCCTTCCTCTTCATGCTGCCGTGGGGGTTGCTCTACTCTCTCGTGGTCACGCGTCTGCTGGGCTATCAGTTGATCAGCGTGAACTAACCAGAGGGATAGGCTCTAGCTACTCCACAGGACCCTTCTCCCGCCGCGCCTTGATGGCCTTGAGTTGCCGGGCCACCTGGCGGTCCTTGGGGCGGCGCATCGCGGCCTTTGCGTCGATCAAGGCGTCCAAGGACAAGATGCGGCAGGGCACAGTCCCCAGTTGTATCTCCACACTTTGGGCCATCGTGTGCTCAAATTCGCCTACGCCTGCGATTTCGCCCAGGCAGTCCAACTGCCCCAGGTCTGTGTCGAGGTAGAGGTTCTTCATGCCTTCACAGGTCTCGGCCGTGAGGTGCAGGGGAAGCCGTTTGGGCGTCATGCGGTGGACGGGGTGAAGGTCTGCAAGGGCCTCCTGCAACCGCATGAGGTTGTCGGGCGTGAACCGGCAGCAGATGTCGACGTCCTGGGTGAGCAGAGAACTGCCGTGGGCCACTGCAGCGAAGCCTCCGACGATCACGAAGTCGACATGATGCTCCGCCAATCGCCTCAGCAGGCCCTCGAAGTCAGGCATGGCCCTGCCCTTCCTTCTCGGTCATGGCCTGCCGCAGTGCCATGGCCAGGGATAGTGCCCGATCGTGGGCGCGGATTCGTTCCAGGGGCGTCTTCGTGAGGTTGGCGGCCACGACTGACATGTCGAAGCCGTAACGCTCAGCCTCTTGCCAGGCGTCGGGCTCGCGGGCTGTTTCACCTTGACGTCGCACCTTCTTCATCACACCCGCAGTCTAACGCGGCCGGGGTCGACGTTCAAGGGGCGGCTCTTCCAGCAACAGGGCGAACGCGAAGTCGCTCCTGTACGTGCAGGAAGAGAACTGAAGGAGTTTTTTGCCGCGAATGAACGCGAATAGACGCGAATGGCTGTCGCCGGGTTCAAAGGTTTGAGTGGGTCGGAGGATCGCCGTACGCGACGCTTCGCGTCTACCGGTACGCCGTGGCGTACCGGGCGAGCTGCGCAGGCCTCCATTCTGCGAGCCAGCTCGCTCCATGGAGTCCTGCTTGCTCGCATGCGTACGGCTCAGTCCCCTGACGAAAGTCCCAAGAGGAGCTTCTTCTGTGGAAGGGATGTATCGCCCTCGGCGACACGGTCGCCAAGGCACGGCGAAGCCGTGGATCGGGCAGGCGATGCCACGACCCTATCAATACCCACGCCCACGCGCCAGCATTCGCGTGCATTAGCGTCATTCGCGGCAGAGAACAAAAACCCTTCCCAGGCAGGCCGACTCTGCGATTGCCCTGCTTCCAGCAGGATGACGGCGAATCTGCTGGCGACCTATACAGTTCTACCCGGCGGACAACAGGATGGCCCTCGCTCAGCGATCCCCCGTGTACACCATTTCCTTGCTCACCTGCACGACGGCAGAGCCCAGTTTGATGTGGCTGTCGCCGAAGGCGTGGAAGACGCGGATCTTCTGTGACTGGGCCAGGGGTTTGGCGTCCAGGCTCCGGAGGGTAAACAGAGGTGGGTCTTTGTACTCGCTGCCGTTCCACTTCGAGGCGCGGAAGGCCACGAAGGCTGGCGCCTCTGCCACAAAGCCGTGCTTGGGGAGTATGACCTCGCCGCCGAGCTTTGATCGCCAGGTGACGTCCTGGGTGCCGGCGTTGATGATGACGTGCACTGCCTGGTCGCCTTGACCGAACACGGTGTGCTGGACCTTGTGGTCTGGGCTGAGGAACTCGTGCTGGGTCATAGGAAGTTGGCTGGTCAGCTCGTTGAGTGGGGAGAGGATCTCTGCGGTGTTCTTCACGAAGCGGTCGAAGGGGTGGCAGTCCTCGGCCCAGCCGCCGTCTGCACGCGTGAAGAGGGCTGCGTCAGGGCTCCCGGCTGCGGTCTGGCCGGCTGCAGGCTGGAATGCGACGCTGTCCGCAGTCACGGCCAGGACGCCCACCTGGTAGCTACGATCAGACCCGCGGAGTCCCTCCAGGTTGGCACGCTGGCCGCTGGCGGGCTGGAAAAGTCCCGTGCGGACGTTGAAGGTGCCTGACAGGTCCTGCGGGATGGTCACAGTGAAGGGTCCCTGGCTGACCTGGCCGGCCTGCCACTGGGATACAGGCGGCTGGGGCTCGTAGTCGTTCTGGAACTTGATGTTGCCGTCTGCATCCGTGAAGTGGACAAAGACACGCCAGTTGCCGGTCGCAGGCCGGGCCACCTTCCAGGTGTAGGCGATCTGGAACCTGCGCGGCCCCAGCGGCGTGACCGAGGCCACGCTGGGCTGAAGGCTGAGGCTCGTGCCAGTTGGCTCCTTCCAGTAGAGATGGGTGGGCACAGAGTGGTAGTTGAGCGGCCTGGCAATGCTGATGTGGCGGAGGACGTACTCTGCTGCGGACTCGGGCGCATAGCCGTACTTGCCGTACATCGCGATGCAGTCGCGATATACGATCTCGAACAGGGGCACCACGATCCCGCCGACCTTGTCGATCAGCTTGGCGTCGTGGTAGTCACCGCCGCTGACGCCGGTTAGGCCCTCGAAGAAGTCGCTGTGTGGAATGGCCCACTCACGGCCGCACTCGCTGCCGAAGACGCCGAAGACCTGCCTGGCGTAGTCGGACAGGGCCTGCTTCCATTTCATGTCGTCCAGCCGGGTCAGCGGATGGTTGGCATCAAAGCACTCCATCAACCCGGCTGCGTACGTGGTGTCGATGAAGTAGGAGTTGGCCCCAGTCAGGGCCTTGACCGCTGCGAGGTTCTGGGGCGCTGGGCCAGATCGAGGGCCTTGGGAGAGCAGGTCACGAAGGCCAGACCGCCTGCCCAGTGGCCGCCACGCCACAGAGAGCCATCCGGGTTCTTCATGATGTACCGCTCGTTCCAAGAGGGGCTGTCGCGGTAGATGTCCTGGTAGTTGTCGTGCAGGCAGAGGAGGTAGCCCAGTTGCAGGACCCTGCGTGCAGCAGTCTGCCAGGGCCTGATCGCCGCCGCACTCTGGCGCAGCAGGCAGGACGTCAGGATGCTGATTGTCGTAGCCGCGGTGTATCCAGCCGCCCATGGTGAACAGGACGCGGTCGAGCTGGAGGTCGTTCTTGAGGTGCTCTGCCACCTGGGCCGCCTCGTCAAAGGTCCAGTTGACGCTGACGGACTTCTGTTGAGTACTCTCTTCATTCATGGTCCGCGACAGGGTGCTCCAGAGCTTGTAGTTGATTGCGCCAAAGAGCCTGGCCCGGTCGGGTCTGGCCTTGAGCTTCTCAGACCAGGGCACCCACCAGCCCTTGGCTTTGGCGACCTCGCGGTAGGCCTTGGCGATCGCCACGTAGTCGCCAGGGCCGCAGACCCGCAGCCGGAAGGACCTGGCGGACTTGCTCATCGCCAGTGTGCAGGTCAGGACCTGGCCCGCACCGGATGCGGCGTCCTTGGATTGGCTCTGCACGTCCAGGCTGACATAGGGGTCATCCCAGGTGAACAGGGCTGCAGCGCCGGCCTTGACCAGGCCGAACATGGCCATGTGGCAGCCTTCATAGGCATAGGTGTCGAAACGATGCGTGAAGGTCTTTCCGCTGTCGGAGGGGATGAGCAGCCCTTCCCGAACAGGCGCTGCCACGTAGCCCTTGTCCTTGTCGGTCATCGCAAACACGTCATCGAGCAGCCTGACTGATTCGATTGTCAGGGCCGGGTCTGCTTCATAGCCAAGCTCCAGGGTCCTCTGGTCGTTGAGCAGGCGGACGACGACCCTGACCCATGCGCCAGGCTGGTCTGACAGGGGATGAAACGTGGCCTCTATCACGCCAGGCGATTGCTTCACCTGGCAGGCGCAGAGCGAGGCCCTTTGGCTGCGGCCAGCAGCCCTGTAGGTGATTGAGCCGAACCCGGCCTGCGCAGGACTGGATTGCCAGGTGACCTGGGCCTTGCGGTCAAGAAGCGTACAGGCGCCGGTATCCGGTGAGAGCTGGAAACGCAGGAATGCCGACTCCATGGAGACCGGTCCGCCCTGCGCCAGGGCAGCCGGCGCCCCAGACGTGGCCGCCGCAATGGCAAAGGCCAACGCTGTCCACAGCCCGAGTATTGTCCCACGCCCACGATTCGCGACCTGCCGTGATCCGTCCATAGCGATGCTCCATCCACGAGAACCTACCGTCGGTTGCCCTGCGAGCGAGATCGTACCACACACCCGACGGGATGCAAGGCTGGCGCCATGCACGGGCAGGGCAATCGCAAAGTCGGCCTCAAAGAGACGTAGGTTCTTTGTGATCCGCCGCAGGCGGACAGACCGATGCAGTCGCGGGCGTGACTGGCTGGGACGCGTTTTCTTGGTTTCTTGCCGCGAACCCCGCTAACTCCGCGAACGCTGGCGCGGGGTCGTGGGTGTTTGGCCACACTCGTAGCTCCGCCGCCTGATCCACGGCTTCGCCGTGCCTTGGGACTGCGTCCCAAGGGCGGCCTCGGGAATGGGCCGCTTTTCCAGGCAAGCCTGGAACGCGTCCCCTTCCTCGGCCTCGATCCTGCGGCTCAAGCTACAGTGGAGCTGCCTTCTCCATAGTCTCAAAGAAGGATAGCACGCCGGGACCTCCGCACACAGACTGAGCTGTACGCATGCGAGCGAGCTGCTCTACGCGGGGCAAGCTCGCTTGCCCAAGCGGAGAGCAGCGAAGATCGCCCGGAAGGCGCAGCCTTCCGGTAGACGCGAAGCGTCGCGTACGGCGATGCCAGGACGGAGACCGACCTTCCGAAGCGGCGACAGCCGTTCGCGGAGTTCGCGGGGTTAGCGGCCAAAACCTCCTTCTGTTCTCCTGGCCAACGCGACCACAGGCCGCGGCCACGAGAAAGGGCATCTGTCGCCAGGAACCTGTTCTCATCCTCACGATGTACAGGAGGGACTTTGCGTTCGCCCTGCATGCACGGGCCTGTTGCCTACCCGCCGTGCGGACTGGGGCTTTTTGCCTGGTGAGGCTGGCGGGGCTCTGCTAAGATCCATCTATGTCGCAACGCAAGATCCGGTTCACGATTGCCTATGACGGTACAGACTACCACGGCTGGCAGGTCCAGCCCGGGGTCAAGACCGTGCAGGAGGCGCTGTGCCAGGCCGCCACTGCGCTGATCGGCCGCAAGGTCCATATGCACGGCGCAAGCCGGACAGACGCGGGCGTCCATGCCCTGGGCCAGGTCGGTCTGATCGAGACGGTCACGCCCATCCCCACGGAGAATTTCCCGAAGGCCCTCAATGATCGATTGCCGCGCGACATTGCCGTGCTGGACGCCGCGGAGCCCCCGTGGAACTTCGATCTCATCGGTGACGTCCAGCGCAAGCTGTATCGTTACACCCTCTACACAGGGGCCATCCGGCGTGTGCTGGACGCACGCTACTGCTGGCACCTCCCTGTCCGCTTGGATGCAACCGCCATGAACACCGCCTCGCAGTCGCTGGTGGGGACCCACGACTTTCGGTCCTTTGCCTCTGCAGCAGACCGAAGGGAGAGCACGGTCCGAACGATCTTCCGCTGCGACGTGGCGCGTGAGCCGGGGGATCGGCAGGACTGGATCCACGTCGAGGTGGAAGGCGACGGCTTCCTCTATAATATGGTCCGCAACATCGTGGGCACGCTCGTGGACATCGGCCACGGCCGCTGGGAGCCAGCCATGATGGCCGCGATCCTGGAGGCCAAGGACCGGACTGCAGCCGGACAGTTGGCGCCGCCCAGTGGGCTTTGCCTGGTTTGGATACGCTACTGAGATGAGAAGCCAGAAGCCAGAAGCCAGAAGCCAGAATGGGAGGGTCGATGGGCGTCCTCCTGCGAAGGAGTTCACCGATCTGGTTGTATGGAGGAAGGCGCACGGTCTGGTCCTCTCTCTCTATCAGCTCACGCGCAGCTTCCCGAAGGAAGAGGTGTACGGGCTGACCTCGCAGTTACGGAGGGCGGCGGTCTCTGTGGCTGCCAATATCGCTGAGGGATTCAAAAGGAAGGGCAAACATGAGAAGCTTCGCTATTTGAACATCGCCCAGGGCTCACTCGAGGAGTGTCGTTACTACCTAGTCCTGGCTAGGGACCTGAGCTATGGCGAAACCGAAGCCGTGGCTTCGGATCTGCAGCAGGTCAGCAGAATGTTGGAGGGATACATGCGTGCCATTGGCAAGGATATCCACAATGGACTGTAGACCTTTCCATCCTTGCACTTCTGGCTTCTGGCTTCTGGGTTCTGGATTCTGATCTCATGCGTATCGTCCACATCATCACCCGGCTGATCCTGGGTGGGGCCCAGGAGAACACCTTGATCACCTGCGAGCTCCTGGCAGATCGGGGTCATGAGGTGACGCTCATCACCGGCCCTGCCCTGGGCCCTGAAGGCCAGCTCTTTGACCAGACTCGCGGTCAGAGATACCGCACCTTGGTCGTGCCTGAGATGCGCAGGGCCATCGATCCAGTCAAGGACCTTCGCAGCTATCGCGGAATCCGGTCCTTGCTGAGGGATCTGCGGCCGGACATCGTGCATACGCATTCGGCCAAGGCCGGCATCCTGGGAAGGCGAGCTGCGTACGCGACGAGGCCCAGGCCCAAGGTGGTGCACGGCGTGCATGGACTGTCATTTCATCCGTATCAGAATAAGTGGATCAACAGAATCTACATTAATCTGGAGCGTCGGGCGGCCCGGTGGACCGACGCCTTTGTCACGGTGGCGGACGCCATGACCGAGCAGTCCCTCGCTGCGGGGATCGGCCTGGACAAGCCCTACGTGACCGCCTACTCGGCGATTGCCGAGAAGGGCTTCTACCAGGAGATCCCGCTGGCCCAGCGGCTGGCCTTTCGAGATCGCCATGGGATCCCGGCCGATGCCGTGGTCCTGGTGACCGTGGCACGGCTCTTCATGCTCAAGGGTCATGACTTCATCATCGAATCCGCCCGGACCCTGGCCGGTCGGGCGCCCCGGGCGATGTGGCTCTTTGTGGGCGACGGCAACCTCACGGACGTCTATAGACAGCGAATCCGCAGTCTGGGCCTCGAAGGCCGGTTCCGATTCACGGGTCTGCTCTCGCCCGACCAGATCCCCCTGGCCATCCAGGCCTCGGACATCCTGGTCCATTGCTCGCTCCGCGAAGGTCTGGCCCGAACCCTGCCCCAGGCCCTGCTCTGTTCGAGGCCGGCGGTCTCCTTTGACGTGGACGGCGCCCGCGAGGTGGTCAATCCGTACACCGGCCGATTGGTGCCGGCCAAGGACCTCTCGGCCCTCACCGCTGCGTGCGAGGAACTGATCACGAATCCCGCGCTGCGCCTGCAGCTCGGCCAGGCGGGCCGTGAATCCGTCAAGGATCGTTTCCGGCCCGAGACGATGGTCGATACAATTGAAAAAATCTATACACAGGTCACAGGCTGACGCTCGGCGGAGGCCGGGGGGCTCATTTCCATCCGGCGGGGGATCTTCCAGATTCGACCAGGCCCGCTGTGCGCGGAGTTCAGTCAGGCAGAACGTGGGCGCACAATGTCACGCGGGAGTGGCGCCGGAGGACTGGCCCGGATCGGGCTCTGTGCGCATTGACCAACGCAGGGTGGGCTCCGCGCACAACGGAGGTCACGTCATCCCTCGCGGGGTCTGCGGCCTGTGATCGAGGATCAGTTGAGGCGAGGCTGTATTTTGATCTGTCTGTATCCATTATTTCAACATGTCGATTGAATCACCCGATCCCGATTGTGTAGAATCACGATGGCAAGTTTCTGTGTTGCATCGACAATCAATCGTTGCTGGGTTGTGACTGACCAGCGGTCTGATTCTACAAAGCCTGAATGAGGAGGCACGTCCATGTTGAAGAGAAGTGGCACACTGTGCTGCATCCTGGCCATGTTCCTGGGTGCGGCGGTCTATGGGTTTCAATTGAATGACCAGTTTGACGTGACCAGGGACTACATGGTTGATGGCACTGAGGGGACCCTGTGGGACGGCATGGTGGGTCTGGATGTGGGCCAGACCGCCAATGCGATCAACGCCTCGGTCAACCGGCCTGGCGCACTGTACCTGGAATCCGCCAACGCGGTCTGGGATGCCCCCTGGAGCCCCCTGGGACCCTTCCTGTACAAGAACGTGACCGGCGATTTCGTGATGACCGTGAAGGTCACGGACTTTGCCGGCACTGCGGCATCACCGCTGTTCCACAACGACGGCGGCATCCTGGCCAGGGACCCCAATGGCGCAGCCGTGAACTGGGTCTCGATGAATTACTTCCCGACGTGGACGGCCTTCATCGCACGCAGCACCACGAACGGCACCCGCGAGGAATTGGGCCAGCCCGCAGGCAGTTGGACGGGAGTGGACACGTTCGCGATGGCTGCACAGTATCCGTATCTGCAACTGGAGCGCAAGGGCAGCGACTTCACCTTCCGGATCAGCTCCGACGGCGTGAAGTTTCTGCCTCTGACGAAAGAGGCCTACAAGGGCATCTATGACGGCACGCAGACGCCTCTGGTCGTGAGCCGTCCGGATCTGCCTGCCACGCTGCAGGTGGGCTTGTTCCAGTGCACCTACACGGCCGATGCAGGCTACATTGCGTTCGATGACGTGGCTCTGAAGACGGTACAGGTGGCTGACGGCTTCGACACCATGAAGGACTACATGGTGGATGGCGTCGAAGGGACGATCTGGGACGGGATGCTGGGCTTGGATGCTGGCCAGACGGCCAACGCGGTCAACACCTCGATCAATCGGCCCGGCTCGCTGTACCTGGAATCCGCCAACGCCGTCTGGGACGCTCCGTGGAGCCCCCTGGGACCGTTCCTGTATAAGAATGTGACCGGTGATTTCGTGATGACCGTGAAGGTTACGGACTTTGCTGGCACTGCGGCATCACCGCTGTTCCACAATGACGGCGGCCTCCTGGCCAGGGACCCGAACGGCGCAGCCGTGAACTGGGTCTCGATGAACTACTTCCCGACGTGGACGGCCTTCATCGCACGCAGCACCACCAACGGCACCCGCGAGGAGCTGGGCCAGCCCGCAGGCAGTTGGACGGGAGTGGACACGTTCGCGCTGGCCGCACAGTATCCGTATCTGCAACTGGAGCGCAAGGGAAGCAACTTCACCTTCCGCATCAGTTCTGACGGCAAGGACTTCCTGCCTCTGACGAAAGAGGCCTACAAGGGCATCTATGACGGCACACAGACGCCTCTGGTCGTGAGCCGTCCGGATCTGCCTGCCACCCTGCAGGTAGGCTTGTTCCAGTGCACCTACACGGCCGATGCAGGCTACATCGCGTTTGACAACTTCAGCGTGAAGACTGCCCCTGTGGCCGATGCCTTCACTGCAGCCAAGGACTACGTGGTGGACGGCACTGACGCGACGATCTGGGACGGCATGGTAGGCCTGGATGCAGGCCAGACCGCCAACGCGATCAACGCCTCGGTCAACCGGCCTGGCGCACTGTACCTGGAGTCCGCCAACGCGGTCTGGGATGCCCCCTGGAGCCCCCTGGGCCCGTTCGTGTACAGGGAGGTCTGTGGCAATTTCGTCGCGACCGTGAAGGTGACGGATTTTGCCGGCACCAAGGACGCCCCGCTGTTCCACAATGACGGCGGCCTCCTGGCCAGGGACCCGAACGGCGCAGCCGTGAACTGGGTCTCGATGAACTACTTCCCGACGTGGACGGCCTTCATCGCTCGCAGTACCACCAACGGCACCCGTGAGGAACTGGGCCAGCCCGCAGGCAGTTGGACGGGCGTGGACACGTTCGCGATGGCTGCACAGTACCCGTACCTGCAACTGGAGCGCAAGGGCAGCGACTTCTATTTCCGGATCAGTGCGGATGGCGTGAACTTCCTGCCTCTGACGAAGGAGGGCTACAAGGGCATCTATGACGGCACGCAGACGCCTCTGGTCGTGAGCCGTCCGGATCTGCCTGCCACCCTTCAGGTGGGGTTGTTCCAGTGTACCTACACGGCTGATGCAGGTTATATCGGTTTTGACGACTTCAGCATCACTCGCTACTAGTCAAATCCGTGAGCAGATGCTAGAATGGTGAGGACTCGTGGGACTCGTGCCGTCAAGGCACGAGTCCCGTGTGGTCCACAGGTGGGCTACTTCAGGAAGGAGGTAAGGCAGCCGATCTTCATATCATTGTGCACTCCCAGGACCCACGGTGCGGTGTCCAATCGTTGCGCGGGGCCAAGACGCGGCACAATGATTGGGTGGGCAGGACGATCATCGGCCCGGAAGAGTGCCGGGACGCAGCCAGGTTTGATACTATTAAGGAGGACAGTCATGCGTATCACGCAGGTTCGTACGCTCGCCATGTGGGTGGCACTCGCCACTGCCGCAGTCGCACAGGCGGACAAATTCACAGACAACTTCGAGGCCGCCCGCAACTACGTCAATCAGGGCACTGCAGCGAGCGGATGGGACGGGTTCATAGGCCTGGACTCCGGTCAGACCGTGGACGCACTGACTGCCTCGATCGAGCGTCCGGGGCAGCTCTACATCGCCTCGACCAACGGCCGTTGGCAGGAGGCGTGGAATCCGCTGGGCCCCTTCCTCTACAAGGTGGTCAGGGGCGACTTCATCGCCACCGTCAAGGTGACGGACTATGCGGGCACCGCCGCGGCCAGCGTGCTTCACAACTGCGCAGGGCTGATGGCCAGGGCCGCCCTTGAGGACGCTGGGGCAGGCGAGGACTGGGTCTCGATCGACTACTTCCCGATCTGGAGCTGCGGTAACTTCGTGCGGAGCGCAACAACGGCGCGCGGACGGAGAACGGCAACAATGGCAGGGCCTGGAACCTGGACCCCTGGCTGCAGCTTGAGAGACAGGGGAACGTCTTCCACTTCAGGACGAGCGCAGATGGCGTGACCTGGACCGAGATGGGGGTATCCCCCCTGACCCGCACGGACTTCGCGGACGTGCCGCTGCAGGTAGGGCTTTGGCAGGCCACCTTCAACAGCACCGCCGGATACGCTGCCTTTGACTTCTTCAGCGTGGAAGGGCCCCAGGTGGCGCCGGCCGGCCAGCAGGCCTTCAATCCAACGCCTGGCAACAAGGCGACCGACGTACGGCGAGACGTGGTCCTGGGCTGGAGCCCGGCAGAGACTACGGTCACGCGGGACGTGTACTTTGGAACGAGCTATGACGACGTCAACGCGGCCAGCAGGGACAACCCGGGTAGCGTGCTGGCCAGCCGGAACCAGGATGCCAACACCTTTGATCCGGCCGGGCTACTGACCTACGGCCAGAGCTACTACTGGCGGATCGATGAGGTCAACGCCGCACCGGATTCCACGATCTTCAGAGGCGCGATCTGGAACTTCACCGCGGAGCCGTATGGCTACCCCGTCAAGCCGGTCAAGGCGACCGCCTCCAGCTCGACGAGTTCCAGCACCGGACCGGAAAAGACGATCGATGGTTCGGGGCTGACGAACGGCATGCATTCGACCAGCTCGACCCAGATGTGGTTGAGCAAGAAGGGTGTGACGCCCGTCTGGATTCAGTATGAGTTCGATGGGCCCTACATGCTCTACCAGATGCTCGTGTGGAACTCCAATCAGGTGGTGGAGCCCGATATCGGTTACGGCGCCAAGGACGTGACCATCGAGACCTCGGTGGATGGGACGACCTGGACGGCCCTGGCGGGCGTGCCTGAGTTTGCCCAGGCCACCGGCGAGGCGGAGTACACGGCCAACACAACCGTGGACTTCCAGGGTACGCGGGCCAAGTACGTCAAGCTGACGATCAAGAGCAACTGGAGCGACTGGACCACGTCCAAGTCCTCCGGCCTCAGCGAGGTCCAGTTCTCGTACGTGCCGGTCGTGGCGCGGGAGCCCAAGCCCGCCAATGGAGCCGCCGGCGTGGGCCTCGACACGGCCCTGACCTGGAGGCCTGGTCGCCTGGCCGCCCGGCATGAGGTCTACTTTGGCGCCGACAAGGACGCAGTGACGGCGAATACCGCCTTGGCCAAGGTTGCCACCGAGGCCCGCTGCCCCTTGACGGATCTGGCCGTCGAGTACGGACAGACCTACTACTGGAAGGTCAGCGAGGTCAATGACGCGGCCACCCCCAAGTCCTGGGACGGCCCCGTATGGAGCTTCTCCACGCCCGACTCCTTCGTGGTGGACGACTTCGAGAAGTACGACAACACGTGCAACCGGATCTTCTTTGCATGGGTCGACGGGTTTGGCTACTCCGCGGTCCCGGCTTGCGGACTAGCCGGTTCCAACGGCAACGGCAGCGGCTCCACGGTCGGAAACTTCAATCCTCCGTTCGCCGAGCGGACGAATGTCCACGGCGGCAGTCAGGCCATGCCATTCTCCTACGACAATACCGCAGGCAAGACCTTCTCCGAGGCAGAGCGGACCCTGGCCGTGGCCCAGGACTGGACCCAGGGTGGTCTCAAGACCCTGGTGCTCTTCTTCCGCGGCAGTTCTGCCAACACGACCGGTCAGTTGTACGTCAAGATCAACGGCGTCCGGGTGGACTACAAGGGCAGTGCAGACGCCCTGGCCCGGCCCTTGTGGAAGCAGTGGAACATCGACCTGTCTACGGTCGGGACCAGCATGAAGTCGGTCAAGACCCTGGCCGTGGGCGTGTCGGCGTCAGGCAAGGGGTCGCTGATCATCGACGACATCCGGCTGTATCGGACTGCTCCCGAGGCAGTGCAGCCGACAGATCCAGGCACCAACGGCCTGTCTGCCTACTACGCCATGGAAGGGGACGTCAAGGACAGCTCCGGCAAGGGCAACAACGGGACGGTGCAGGGTTCGCCCTCCTATGCGGATGGCCCTGCGGGTTACGGCAAGGCCATACAGTTGAATGGCGTCGCCGATTACGTGGAGCTGCCGATTGGCAATCTGATCAGTACGCTGGCCAGTGCCACTTTCTCCATCAAGGTGAACATGGCAGCGTCCACGGACGCCTGGCAGCGGATCTTCGACTTTGGAACGGGTGAGCAGGTCAACATGTTCCTGACGCCCAATGCCGGAGTCGCGGGCCTGGTCCGATTTGCGATTACCACGGCCAGCAGCGGCGGCGAGTCCGGGTTGAATGCCTCGGCCGCGCTGACGGGCTGGCACCACGTGGCAGTGACCATCGACGGTGCAGCCAAGACCATGCAGCTCTACATCGATGGCGAACTGGCGGCCAGCGGCGCTACGACCACCCTGCCTTCCGCTCTGGGCAAGACCACGCAGAACTGGCTGGGCCGGTCACAATACGCGACTGATGCGTACCTCAATGGTGCGCTCGATGAGTTCCGCATCTACAACCGGTCCTTGTCTGCGGCCGAGGTCCGTTACCTGGCGGGCGACCGCTGATCGGATGACGTCATCCAACCTGTGAAGGTTGGCCATCGGGATTCTTCCGGGTGCCTGCACCGAAAGGTGCGGGCACCCTCGTTATTGGGGAAGGTCGGAATACAGAACGCAGAACTCATAGCCCGGCGGCTAGGGTCTGCATGCTGGGGAAGTGAGGAACTTCTCTGCCGCGTGAATCACGTCATCGACGGTGACCTCCAGGACGCAGCGAAAGCCCTCCGTGCATGCCTCCCGTCTGCACTTGTGGCTGCAGACCGGGCCATGGAGCAGCTTCACGTGGGGATTGCCGAGCGGTCTCCAGTACTCCCTGTCGGTCGGGCCGGAGATGCACACAATGGGCGTGTCCGCGGTGAGGCTGGCGAGGTGGGTGGGGCCGCTGAAGTTGCACACGAACAGGCGGGCAAAGCGGATCAGCGACAGGCTCACGTCCAGGGCCTCCGTGACGACCTTGGCGCGGCCGGGACAGGCCATCTTGTCGACCAGGGCCTGGAGGCTGCGGGCCTCGGATGGACCGCCAATCACGCAGAGGTCCAGATCCCAGTCCGCCACAAGGCGGTCGGCCACTGCCGCGAAGCGGTCCAGCGGCCACTGGCGGGAAGGCTTGCCGGCAGTGGGATGGATGACGGCATACGGCCGGCCCGGTCCCCACTGGCGGGCGACCAGACTGCAGGCCTTCTCCTGGCTGGACGGAGAGAGGCGCAGTCGCGGCAGGGCGGGCCGGCCTTGGATCCCGATGCGGGTCAGCAGCGTGCTGAAGGCGTCCAGGCGGTGCCGCTCAGGCCGGTCTGCGGCCAGCCGATCATTGTAGACCCATGATCGCTTGGCTGCGGTCCTACCGATCCTCCGGGGCGACCAAGCAGCAAGGGCGAAGGTCGCGCAGGCGATGCGATCGCTCAGACCGATCGTCACTGGGTATCGCCTGGCCATCAGGCGGAAGGCCAGCCTGAGGAAGTTGGCCGTCTGGCGGAGGTCCCTGGCCTTGCGCTGGGTGTGATAGGCCAGGATACGGATCTTTGCCGCAGAGGGCAGCATCTGGATCAGGGGCGCATGGGCGCCAAACACGGCCAGGTCGATCCCGTCATCGAAGTGGCTGGCCAGGGCCTCGATCACGGGCAGGGCGATGGCGAAATCCCCCAGGTGATAGTCGGTCATGATGACCAACACGCCCTGTTGGGTCGTGGCCAAGAGGTCTGTTCTCTGGATCATCCTTGCGTCTCTCGGCTCGTCCTGGCTGCACCGCCTTTGAGAGCCTATCTCAAAACCTGTTTCTGCTGCGATCGGCACCGTCACTATACACAATGTTCCCGGTGGTTCAACGAAAACGCCGGACTGATCTTGGCGGCCGACCACGGTCGGGCTATAATCCCTGTGTGATGACTGCCGTTGAACTACAGACCGAGTTGTTCAATCAGCTCGGCCAGCCCTTCACCGGAGAGGCAATCTTCGACTGTCTGGCCGATGTGGTGTTCTTTGTCAAGAACGCCCGCGGAGAGTATGTGGTGGTCAACCAGACCGTCGTCGAGCGGTGCGGCCGCAGGGAGAAGGCAGAGGTCATCGGCCGAACCGCAGATGAGATGTATCCCGGCCCTCTGGGTCGCAGCTATCGCGCCCAGGACGAGCGGGTCCTGCGAACAGGACATCCCATTCTCAATCAGCTCGAGCTGCAGATGTACTCGTCGGGCGACACGGGATGGTGCCTGACCCACAAGCTGCCCCTGGCAGGGCGGGAGGGCCGCGTCGTCGGTCTGGTGGGGATCTCGAAGGACCTCCAGGCGCCCAAGGAGACTGGAGAGGACTACGGACACGTGGCTGAGGCGGTCCGTCACATCCAGGACCATTTCGACCAACCGCTGAAGGTGCAGGAACTGGCCGCTCTGGCCGGGCTTTCTCCCTACCAATTCGAGCAGCGGATGCGGAGGATCTTCCAGATCACCGCAGGCCAGTTCATCCAGAAGGTCCGCATGGACGCGGCGGTCCGCCGTCTGGTGGAGACCGATGATCCCATCTCCCAGATCGCCCTGGATTGCGGCTACTCGGACCAGAGTGCATTCACCCGCCAGTTCAGGCAGACGGTCCGGCTGTCGCCGGCCCAGTACCGGCGCACGGTCCGCAAGGGTTAGGGCAGGGCGAACGCAAAGTCCCTCCTGTACATGCAGGAAGAGAACTGAAGGACTTCGTTTGCCGCGAATAACGCTAATGCACGCGAATGGCTGTCGCCGGCTCGACAGGTCGGGCTCATTCGGAGGATCGCCGTACGCGACGCTTCGCGTCTACCGGTACGCGGTGGCGTACCGGGCGATCTTCGCCGGCCTCCATTTTGCGAGCCAGCTCGCTCCATGGAGTCCTTCTTGCTCGCAAGCGTACGGCTCAGTCCCCTGACGAAAGTCCCAAGAGGTGCTTCTTCTGTGGAGTGGAAGGGATGTATCGCCCACAGCTTAAGCCGCCAGATCAAGGCCGAGTAGTGGGATGCGGTCCGAGCTCGCTCGGACAAGCAGCCCGCTGTGAAGGCCGCCCTTGGCGACACGGTCGCCAAGGCACGGCGACGCCGTGGATCGGGCAGGCGATGCCACGACCATATCAATACCCACGCCCACGCGCCAGCATTCGCGTGCATTAGCGTCATTCGCGGCAGAGAACAGAAACGCTTCCCAGGCAGGCCGACTTTGCGATTGCCCTGAGGGTTGGGGCCTGCGTCCTTGCCTCTCCTGCCGAAATTCCGTATAATCCTGGTTTTCATTTGTCCTTGATATTCAGAGAGGATCTATGGTCAGCATCGCAGAACAGGTTCAGTTGCTCAAACGAGGTACGGCAGAGGTCTTCACAGAAGGCGAGTTGGCCGATCGCCTGACCCGGGTTGCCCGGGAGAACAGGCAACTCCGGGTGAAGCTTGGCCTGGATCCGACCAGTCCCGACATCCACCTGGGACACACGGTGGTCCTCCGCAAGATGCGCCAGTTCCAGGACCTGGGGCACAAGGCCGTCCTGATCATCGGCGACTACACGGCCCGCGTCGGTGATCCGACCGGCGTGAACACGACCCGGCCCATGCTTTCTCCAGAGCAGATCGAGCGGAACGCCCGCACCTATCTTGAGCAGGCCGGGAAGGTCCTGGATACCTCTCCAGAGAGGCTGGAGGTCCGGCACAACAGCGAGTGGCTGGAGAAACTGAGCTTCGCCGACGTTCTCAAGCTGGCGGCCCAGATGACGGTGGCGCGGATGCTCGAACGGGACACCTTCGAGAAGCGGTACGAGGCGGACGAGCCCATCGGCGTCCATGAGTTCCTGTATCCCCTCATGCAGGGGCATGATTCGGTGATGGTCCATGCGGACGTGGAACTGGGCGGCACGGACCAGACGTTCAACAATCTCGTGGGCCGCAGGCTCCAGGAGAACGCCGGTCAGCTTCCGCAGATCGTGATCACGATGCCGATCCTCGTGGGTCTGGACGGCAAGGACAAGATGAGCAAGTCCAAGGGAAATTACGTGGGCGTGACCGACGCGCCGACCGACATGTTCGGAAAGATCATGAGCATCTCCGATGACATGATGGCCAACTACTACACCGTCCTGACCGGCCTTCCTGCGGAGAGGATCGCCCAGCTCGCGGACCCGGCCAGGACCCATCCCAAGGAGGCCAAGGTCCTGCTCGCCAAGACGATCATCACCCAGTTCCACGATGCCTCTGTGGCGGAACAGGCGGCCGCCCAGTTCGAGAAGGTCTTTGCCCAGAAGGAGCTGCCTGACGAGATGCCGACCGTGGACCTGACTCCAGAGCCGGTCATGGCGAGCAAGCTGCTGCTCGCGTGCAGGCTGGTGGCCTCGGGCGGTGAGGGCAAGAGGATGATCGGCCAGGGAGGGGTCAGCATCGACGGCCGCAAGATCACGGACCCCAACGAGATGATCACGCCTGCCGAGGGCATGGTCGTGCAGGTGGGCCGCCGCAAGTTCGCCAGGCTCGGCGTGAAATGATGCAAGCCCATGAAGATCGTGGCAGACGGCAATATCCCGTTCGTCCAGCAGTGCTTTAGTCACCTGGGCGAGATCCGGGTGGTCCAGGGCAGGCAGATCACGCCTGCGATCGTGGCGGACGCCGACGTGCTCCTGGTGCGGAGTGTCACGCACGTGGACGCCGGGCTTCTGGAGGGCAGCCGCGTCCGGTTTGTGGCCACTGCCACCATAGGCTTTGAGCACGTGGACATCGAATACCTGATGGCCCGGGGCATCGGGTTTGCCTCTGCGCCGGGTTCCAATGCCACCAGCGTGGCCGAGTATGTGGTGGCGGCCTTGCTGTTTGTGGGCCGCAAGCGGGGGATCACCCTGCGAGGCAAGTCCATCGGGATCGTGGGCGTGGGCAACGTGGGCAGCCGCGTGGCGGCCCGGTGCAAGGCCCTGGGGATGCACACCGTGCTGAATGATCCACCTCTGGCCAGGCTGACCGGTGATCCGGTGTACCGTCCCCTGGACGAGGTGGTCCAGTGTGACTTCGTGACCTTCCACACGCCACTGACCCAGGATGGACCCGACCGGACCTTTCACCTGGCAGACCAGGCCTTCTTCAACAGGCTCAAGAAAGGCGCGGTCTTGCTCAACACCTCGCGGGGCGGCGTCCACGACACCGCTGCCCTCCAGGCGGCGATGGGCCGGGGGCTGCTGGCAGGGGTGGTCCTGGACGTATGGGAAGGGGAGCCCCGGATCGACGCGGAGCTGCTCCGAAAAGTGGACCTTTCCACACCCCATATTGCAGGCTATTCCCTGGATGGAAAGATCGCAGGCCTGATCATGGTCTATGAGGCGGTGTGCCGGTCCTTGGGCGAAGAGCCGATCCACAAGCCCGGCGAGTTTCTTCCGCCTCCGGTCGTGCCTCAGATCCAGGTGGACTCCACTGACCCGGCCGAGCAGGAGCTGATCCACAGGACGGTCGAGCAGGTCTACGCCGTTGGACGCGATGACTTCAACACCCGTGAGATCCTGATGGTGCCGCCCCAGAAGCGGGGCGCGTTCTTCGATGACCTCCGCAAGAACTACCCGGTCCGCAGGGAGTTCGGCAACACGACGGTCGCCGTGGAGGATACGGATAGTTGTGTCGCGAAGGCGATAGCGGGGATCGGGTTCAAAGTCAAGAGAACTCAGAACTCAGAACCCAGAACTCAGAAGTAAGCGACGAGATTTAGGTTTTGGATTTAGGTTGTAGATTTAGGTTTTAGGTGAACCTAGGACCCAAAAGCCATAACTCAACACCTAAAACCTGAACCCTACGTGAGGCTGATGTGGACGATCGAGAAACACCGCGCCCGGATGTGTTGTCCTGGCCTTCAGGGAGGCTCGACTTCTCGGCGGGCTGCCGAGTCATGGGTATACTCAATGTCACGCCCGACTCCTTCAGCGATGGCGGTCGATTCTTCGATACCGGCCACGCAGTCGAGCACGGCCTGGCCATGGCTGCAGAGGGCGCGGCGATCATCGACCTGGGTGCAGAGTCCACGCGGCCTGGAGCCCAGCACGTATCCGCAGACGAGCAGATCCGGCGGGCGGTGCCCGTGATCAAGGCCCTGTCCGGACAAGTGCAGGTCCCCATCAGTATCGACACCTACGACCCGGACGTGGCGGCCGCTGCCCTGGATGCGGGTGCTGCGATCCTGAATGACATCACGGCGTTGGCCGATGACCGGATGGCGGTGCTGGCTGCCGACCGGCAGGTCCCGGTCGTCCTGATGCACATGCAGGGCACGCCTGCCGTCATGCAGGCCCATCCGGCCTATGAGAACGTGGTGGAAGAGGTCCTGGCGTTTCTGTCCGACCGTGCGGCCAGGGCCGAGTCGCTGGGGATCCCGCCAGAGCGGATCTTCATCGATCCGGGGATCGGGTTCGGCAAGGCGATGAGTCACAATCTCAGCCTGCTGGGACGCCTGGACCGGCTTGTGGCGACCGGCCGCCGCGTCCTGGTGGGGCCGAGCCGCAAGCGGTTCATCGGCCAGATCACAGGCAAGGAAGACCCCCAGCAGCGGGTTTTCGGCACGGCGGCCATCGTCGCCCTGTGCGTGGCAGCCGGCGTCTCGGTCGTGCGGGTCCACGACGTCGCGGCCATGGTCGACGTGGTCAGGGTCGCCACGGCCTGCTCTGCCGCATCCCTGCGTGCTCTGAACTGAGGATCGAAATGCAATCGATGGTGTGGGACTATCTGATCGTGACGGCCTCCAACGACCTCCAGGCGCAGGCCTACCAGGAACAACTGGCCCTCCGCAAGAAGCTCGGATTGCTCCAGGGCGTTCGCCACGCCTTGGTACTGGCTGATCCCGGTGGGCGGCGGGTCGGCAGCGGCGGAAGCACCGTGTATTGCCTGGCAGAGGTCCTCTCCCAGGAGCTCTCCGGGGCAGGGGCCGCTGCAGAGAGACCTCAGGCCTGGGAGGAGACGCTGCGGCGGCTGCGGATACTGATCATGCACGCGGGCGGGGACTCCAAGAGGCTGCCCGCCTATAGCCCCTGCGGAAAGATCTTCGTCCCTATGCCCGGCGAGACGGATTCGAGCCTGCCTCCGACGCTGTTTGACAGGCAACTGCCGATCTACCTCCAGCTTCCTGCACCCGAATCCGAGATCGGCCAGGTGGTGATCACGGCGGGCGACGTCCTGCTGCGTTTTGATTCCGAACACGTCCGGTTTGTTGAGTCCGGCGTGACGGGTCTGGCCTGCCACGCCGACGCAGAGGCGGCCAGCAAACACGGCGTATACTGCAGCGGCCCTGCGGATACCGTCAGGCTCTTCCTGCAGAAGCCCACGCCTCAAGAGCAGGGGGCCTCCCGGGCGATCGACGCCCACGGCAGGACGCTGCTCGACATCGGCGTGATGGGATTCACCGCAGACGTGGCCATGACTCTGCTGGGCCAGTTCGGTCTTCGCCGGGGCGCGGACGGCCGATTCGGGATCGCCGGCGACCTGGCAGACGCGGTGGTGCGCTATGGTCTCGACTTCTACCAGGAGGTCTGCTGCGCGATGGGCAGCGACGTGACCTGGCAGCGCTACCTGGAGAGCCTCAGTAAGAACAAGAGCACATGGGAGCCGGCTCAGGCCCGTCCGTTGTTTGATGCCCTGTCCCCAACGGCCTTTCACGTCCGGGTGCTGCCTGAATGCGAGTTCCTGCACTTCGGGACCAGCAGCCAACTGATCAGCAGTGGGCACTACGTCCTGCAGCAGGAGAACCGGGGGCCCTCTGCGGACACGGTGCTGACCCTCAACAGCGAGATCTCCGGGACCGCAAGGATCAGCGGGTCCAAGGCCTGGGTCGAGGGTTGCACGATCACCTCTCGCCTGGATCTCGGGGGCGAGAATCTGTTGGTGGGCGTCGACGTCACTGAGGACCTGTCCCTGCCTCGCAGCGCCTGCGTCGACGTGGTCCCGGGTCGCTCCAGGAGTGGCAGCGAGGTGTGGTTTGTCCGCTGCTACGGCGTGCAGGACCGGTTCAACAGCATGGGCCTGGCGACCTCCCTCTTCTGTGGCAGACCGCTGTCACGCTGGCTGGAGTCCGTCGGCGGATCAGGCGATGATCTGTGGACCTCTCCGGAAGCTCGGGCGAGGCAGGATCTGTGGGAGGCGAGGTTATTCCCTGCAGCCCACGGGCCTCTGGCCTATAAGGACTGGCTCTGGATGCTCGAACCCGGTGGCGCGACCGATGACCAGCGGCGATCCTGGCGATCCGCGGACCGGTACAGCCTCTCCGAGATGGCCGTGCTGGCGGATCTGGCCGCCTTCCATCAGCGGCGTCAAGGCCTGCATGGCCGTGCCATGGCCGGCCGCCTCCATAAGGTCTTCAGCCGCGAGAGCGGCTTCTCCGCGGCGGATCTGACGCAACTTCTGGAACACCACAGTCAGCCTGCGGCTCTGATGTCCAGCCTGGCCGCAGAGGCGGGGCGGTGGGATCAAGACCAGCCCGTCAACGACCTGGATCGCTTTGTCTTCCCCCGGGTGATCCATACCCTGGCCTCCGCGGTGTCCCTGCTGGATGCAGAAGGTCGCAGCCGTCTGGTTCAAGGCATGAAGGACCCTGCCGCCGCTCCCTCTGCGCCCATTCGGCAGTGGCTTGCCTCCCTGGGCCTGGAGTGGTCCTCCTTCTCTGACGGCGAGGCCTGGCTTGACCGAGCCTGCTGCGTGGCATTCGAGTCTCTGGGCCGCGCGATCATCGCCACGGGTCAGAGGGACTCGATCCCTCCGGTCAGCCGTCTTCGCAGCGATGAGATCGTCTGGGGCCGTGCCCCTGCACGGCTGGACACGGGGGGCGGATGGACGGACACGCCTCCATACGCGCTCGAACACGGCGGATGCGTGGTCAACACGGCCGTGGATCTGAACGGCCAGCCTCCGATCCAGGTCTACCTGCGGGTCAGCGAGGAGCCCGTGATTCGCATCGGCTCCATTGACCTGGGCACCCGGATCGAGGTCCGCAGTCTGGAAGACCTGCTGGACTACCGCAGGCCCAACAGCGAGTACAGCCTCGCCAAGGCGGCCTTGGCGCTGTCCGGGTTCGCGCCCGCTCAGAGGTCGCGGCGGCGCCCTGGCCCAGCGGGACCTCGCTGGAGCAGATGCTCCGCACGTTCGGGGGCGGCATCGAGCTGACCACCCTGGCCGCTGTCCCCAAGGGCAGTGGTCTGGGCACCTCCAGCATCATGGGTGCCGTGTTGATGGCGGTCATCGGCCGTGCCATGGGCCGCGTCTTCACGCTTCGGGATCTCTTCCACGCAGTCCTGAGGCTGGAGCAGGCCCTGACTACAGGCGGCGGCTGGCAGGACCAGGTCGGCGGCGTGGTGGGCGGCTCGAAGATCATCTCTGCCGAGGCGGGGTTGATCCCGGACACACGAATACACTATCTGGTGCCCGACGTCCTGGACCCTCGCGCCAATGAGGGCCAGACGCTCCTCTACTACACGGGGATCACGCGGCTGGCCAAGGGCATCCTGGCCCACGTGGTCGGTCACTATCTCCAGCGGGACCGCGCCACCATGGCCACCCTGCAGCGGATCCGCGGCCTGGCCCCCCAGGTGGCGGACGCTATGTCCCGCAGGGACCTCGCCGCCTTTGGCGAGCACGTGGCCACTGCCTGGGACCTGAACAAGGAGCTGGACCCCGGGTCCTCGAACGACGCCGTCGAGGACCTGCTGTCACGAATCGGCCCGCACGTCCACGGCGCCAAGCTCCTCGGCGCAGGCGGCGGCGGGTTCATCCTGATGGTCTGCAAGTCGCCGGACCACGGCCGCAAGGTCTGCGCCCTGCTGGAGCAGTCCCCCCCCAATCCCAGGGCCCGGTTCTTCGACTACCAGATCAACACCACAGGCCTGGTTGTGACCGTGTGCTGATCACTGCATGGCGGCCTTCAGCACGCCGTCGACGTTCTTGACGAACTCGAATCGCATGCCCTTCCTGGCCTCCTTGGGCACGTCGACCATGTCCTTCTTGTTGCGGGCCGGGAGGATCACGGTCTTGATCCCCGCCTGTTGGGCGGCCAGGATCTTCTCCTTGAGGCCGCCGATCGGAAGGACCAACCCCCGTAGCGTGATCTCGCCGGTCATGGCCACCTCGGGCTTGACCGGTTTGCCGGACAGCAGGGAGACCAGGGACGTGATCATGGCGACGCCCGCGCTGGGGCCGTCCTTGGGGACTGCGCCGGCAGGGACGTGGATGTGAAAGTCCGACTTGGTGAGCTTGGAGGAGTCAATTGCGAGCTTCTTGGCGTTGGCCTTGACGACCGAGAAGGCGGCCTCCGCACTCTCCTTCATGACGTCGCCGATCTGGCCGGTCAGTTGCAGATGGCCTTTGCCCGGCATGGCCGCGGATTCGATGAACAGCAGCTCGCCTCCCACCGGTGTATAGGCCAGACCCGTGGCCACGCCCGGCACGCCTGCGCAGAGCGCGAGCTCGGATTCATACTGGGCGGGTCCCAGGATCTTCGCCAGGTCTTTCTCCGTGATTTTGGCGCTGCGCCGGCCGTCCTTGGCGATCCGCGTCGCGATGCTGCGGCAGAGCGTGGCGATGTGTCGCTCGAGGTTGCGGACCCCGGCCTCTCGGGTGTAGTCCAGGATGATCGACAGGATGATCTGGTCCGGGATGACCAGGTTGTTCTTCCTGAGACCATGCTGCTCCAGTTGGCGGGGGACCAGGTATCGCTTGGCGATCTTCAGCTTCTCGGTGGAGGTGTAGCCGGGCAGCTCGATGATCTCCATGCGGTCGAACAGGGCCGGAGGGATGGGCTCCGTGTAGTTCGCCGTGGCAATGAACATCACGCGGGACAGATCAAAGGGCTGGTCCAGGTAGTGATCGGTGAACGTGCTGTTCTGCTCAGGGTCCAGGACCTCCAGCAGGGCGCTGGCAGGATCTCCCCTGAAATCGGCGCCGATCTTGTCCAGTTCGTCGAGCATGAAGACGGGATTGCGGCTGCCGCACTTGCGAATCTCCTGGAGCACGCGGCCGGGCAGGGCGCCGATGTAGGTCCGGCGATGGCCCCGGATGTCGGCCTCGTCGTGCATGCCGCCCAGGGACATCCGCACGAACTTTCGGCCCAGAGCACGGGCGATGGACTTTCCCAGCGAGGTCTTGCCCACGCCGGGCGGCCCCACAAAGCACAGGATCGGGCTCTTGCCCGCGGGATTGAGCTTGCGAACCGCCAGGAACTCCAGGATCCGGCGTTTGACCTTCTGCAGGTCATAGTGGTCCCTGTTGAGGATGGCCTGGGCCCGCCGGATGTCCAGCACGTCATCGGTCTGGACAGCCCACGGCAGCTCACAGACCCAGTCCAGGTACGTGCGGATGACACTGTACTCCGGAGAGGCGGAAGGGATCTTGGCCAGCCGATCCAGCTCCCGCCGGGCCTCAGCCTCGACCTCCTTGGGCATCCTGGCCTTCTTGATGGCCTCGCTGATCTGCTTAAGCTCCTCGTTCTGGGAGTCGGTGTGGCCGAGCTCAGTCTGGATCGCCTTGAGCTGCTCCTGGAGGTAGTACTCCCGCTGGGTCTTGTCGATGGACTCCCTGACCTTGCCCTGGATCTTGTGGCTCATCTCCAACAGCTCCAGTTGCTTGGCGAGGACCACGGAGATCATCTCCAGACGTCTGCCTGCATCGAGCTCCTCCAGGAGGCTCTGCTTGTCCATGAGGCTGAGATTCAGGTTTGCCGCGAGGAAGTCGGCCAGGGCTGAAGGATTCTCGATGTTCTCCAGGATCACCGGGGCTTCTTCAGGGACGTTGGGACTCAGCTCGATGACGCGATTGGCCGTGCGACGGATGCTGACCATCAGGGCCTGGATCTTCTTGCTCATCCGGAGCGTCACGTCGAGGGCAGAGACCTTGGCCTTCAGATACGGCTGCTCTGCCACGAACTTGACGATCCTGAAACGGCTCAGGGCGTGAACCACCACGTGGACCGGGCCTTGGGGCATCTTGATGACCTTGAGGATCGTGGCAGCGGTTCCCACTGAATAGAGATCGCCGTAGCCGGGGCGATCCACCTCGGCGTTCTTCTGGGCGACCAGACCGATCAGGGTCAGGTTGGGCTTGGTTTCTGCGATCAACTGCCGGCTGGGGTCCCTGCCGATCGCGAGGGACGTAACGATTCCGGGATAGGCTACCACGTTGCGCAGCGGCAGGATCGGCAGGACCTGAGGCATGACCAGTTCGCCGTTGGCCTCCCGAGACTCCGTGTTGTCCTCGACCAGGAACGAATCGATGTCTCGCGTCTCATCCATCACAATGAAAGCTAACCCCTTCTGTGCCAAGTAGATACCTCAACTCTGGTGCCAGCCTCGGAGACGGCATGCCCGGGGCTGCTCCTGTGTGCCAGCACGATATCACAAGAAGCCGTAGTGATGCAATGGGTTCTTTGGCTAGACAGAGGCAGGGAAAGGGCGTGAGGAATGCGGGCTAGGGGAATCCGGAACCCAAGCGATTCCGGATTCCCGCACGTTCGTTCGGTCGCGGACCTGGCGGCCTTACTCGTCTCCGGAGAGCACCGGCTCGTTCGGATCGGTGGTGGGTTCATTCGGATCTTCCGTCTCATCGTCTGAAAGCCAGACGGGCTGAGCGGTCCCCGGCCATCCGGCGGCGATGCTGCTTGCACCCGCGCATCCACCAGAAGTGAGAACGGCCGTGCCTTGCGCAGACCAGGCACTGGCGACCCACAGTCCACTAACCATCACACCCATCACCATCACGGTGACTACCAGACGTCTCATGACGCCCTCCTTTCGTCTAGGCTGTTCGTCAGCCACTCGTTGTTCGTGCTTCGTTGGGTCTCTTCGAGCAATGCAGGACTTCACATCACGCACCTTCTGCATAGGTGTTCGTCTGGGGTCTGATGACGATGGGCGTTGTGATACCGCTGGGCAGCATCTGGTCCTCCGCAGGGGTGACCTCGATCGTGCCGATGTCTCCAATCTCCACGGTCTCTGAGCCGCCGTCGCTGAGCGTGGCGCCGATGTTCGTGACGTAGCCGCTGGTCCACGCGGAGGTGTCGGCCATGGAGATGATTGTGCCGTAGATCTGGGCGTTGCCGCGGATATCCACGATGCCCCCCACGATCGCACCGGTCAGGATGTTGTTGTCCGTCTGCGCCGAATTGGTGTTGCCCAGGTTGACGTTGAAGTGGGGCGCGAGGATCGTGGCCTCCTGGATGGTGGACTGGTTATTGAACGTGGCAGTTCCCGTGAAATACAGACAATTCTGCTGCCACCTCAAGCTCTGCGGCACGTTCGTGACGATCACGCCGTTGAAGGTGCAGTTCTCGAATCGCACGTTGTTGTAGACGCTGGTGGTCGTACCCGCGTCGACATAGAGGATCCCGTTGAATGTGCAGTTCTTGAACAGGGCGTTCTTGCCCGTCGGCAACAGGACATTGCTGAACGTCTTGTCCTGGTACTTGTACCGGGTCAGTTGCAGGCTTCCGCTGTCCCGCCGCTGCGTGTAGTTGCCCGCAGCATGGGGAAAGTACTCCGTGACGGTGGAGATCCCCGTGGTTCCAATCTTGCCGTTGGCCACCGTGGAGCCTGTCGCCGAGACCGTCGTGGTGGGGATCACGTTCTTGTAGAGCGTGGTGCTGTAGTCCGAGATCCGCATCCCCGGCATGTTGTTGAAGGGTGTGCCGTAGTTGATGCCCTCGTGGTAGCCCTGGATCTCGTCGTCTACTCCGTAGTAGCGGTCCTCGTAGTGAGCGTCCAGGGCCGTTCCATTGGCGTCGACCGGGTCACCATTGGCGTTGAGGGTCTCCATCTGGTAGCCGTTGGACTGCATCTGGGCGCGTGTCAGGACCGTGTTGATCGAGCCTTCGACCCGCGAGTCGCTGGTCATGTTGAAGGGAGACAGCGAAGCGACGTTCCAGGCGCTGAAGATGTCCCCGTGGATGGTCGTGTTGCCCGTCAGCCACATCCGGCCGCGCGAGGCGATGGCATAGCTCAGTACCTGGCTGTCCTTGGTCACCCGCATATCCATGGACATGCTGCGCGTCACCCCGCCGCAGGTGCCCGTGGACGTCACCTTGATCGTGCGGCGGTCTGCGTCGGTGCGGCTAAAGCGAAGCGAGAACGTGCCGAAGCTCTGGCCGAGCGAGAGATTGGAGATCGTGTATTGGTCGCCATCGCCCGTGGCGAGCCGGCTGGACGCGGGCACGGTCTGGCCGTCCAGGGCCTGCCCCTGCACATAGGTGTGGAGCGTCGTCCACACGGCATCGGCCTCCGTGTCGCTGACGAAGTTCAGGCCCGTGCTGGGCAGCGTCACGTTAGAGACCGCGTATTTGGCGCACTCCAGGCCTGACTGGGCTGCGACCAGGGCTGCGTCCATCTTCTGCTGATTGCTGGCCACCTGCGTGTTGGTGTTGGCCATCACGGCGATGGAGGCCGCCAACGCCGAGGCAATCAGGATGAAGATCATGGCTACGACCATGACCACCCCTGCCTGGCGATGGTGTGGTGTGTTTGACATGCCTGTCATGGCTCCCTCCTGCGAAGCCGAATCCCTCGAGTTTCCTGTGGTGCACTTCTCGCTCATGGAAAGTATAGGAAACCTCGGGTGGTCTGCAAAATGGCTTGTGGAGGGCAGAGTGACAGGGGAGTCGATGTGCCTGCAATACCTCATGGCCGGGCAGGCCGGAAGCGGCGCTGGTCGGGGAGGCGGAGGGCATAGCCTTCTGGCTGGGGGAGACTGCAGTGCCCATTGGCCGGTTGCACGCAGTGCGCGGGGCCGTCTCTGCGGGTCACGCTCACTGGACCAGTTCGTTGTAGCTCGCAGGCTGGTAGATGAGGACCAATTGTGGCACAAAACCCGCAGGGACAGAGCTCAGGCCAGAGCGATTGAAGTGGATGGCGCCATTGCCCTGCACGTGCATGGTGTTGTTCGCGTAGTTGATGACGGACCCTCGGACCGCCAGGCCTGCGTTGCCCTGCAGGGAGATCCCATTGCCGGCGATCGCGCCGGAAGCGGACCTAAACGTCCCGCCGAAATCGAGGCTGAACCCCGGGGCCAGGACGAAGGTGCCGGGTAGTGTCTTGAGCGTGTCGAACTGGCTCCCCGTCAGATCGCTGACGGAGTAGGCGTCGGTCGTGCCCCTGAAGAGGATCTGGTTGGTGGCGGAATCGTCGGTCCAGTCACCATCGCCCACGATCACGCCCGTCACCGATGCACCGCCCGCGAAGTGGACCACATTGGGAGTCTCGATGAAGACCACGCCCCGCAGGGTGGCGCCGGCGTTGAAGGTCGGATTGTAGTTGGCGGGTATCCGGATGTTCTCGAGCGAGACCGCGTCGCTGTAGTCGTGGGTACCCAGGTCCTTGTGGTTGGTGCTAGGCACCAGGGTTGTGAGGGTCACGGCATTCTCGAATTCACTCGTGTCCGGCTCGGGAAAGTCCGCGATCGGTACCCCGATGTGGATGTGGCTCCACGCGGCCGCGCCCGTCACCCCACCGATGGTGGCCCCGGAGTGGACGTCCGGAGTGGCGATCGGGTTGGCGATGGAGATGTCTCCCTCGATGTTCACGGCTGCGTTGCCCACGGTCAGGCCGATGGGATCGTCGAGGCTCTCAATGTAGGTGTTGGAGGTGACCATGATATTGACGTCGTCGATCTCGACGCTCCCCCGCACGTCGAGCGGACCACGGGTCGCGATGCCGAAGTCAAAGGCGCTGTGGGCCCGGGTCTGGAACAGGTAGTTGACCCGGACCGTCTTGCTCACGTCGCCACAGGAGCCGGTGACGTCCAACTGCAGGGTATCTGTGCCCACCTGGGTGACAGTCGAGCGGAATACCTCGCCCGTCCCATTGAGGGTCACATTGGGGATGGTCAGACAGCCCGCGCCATAGGAGGGCGACAGATTGGTGACCCCCTCATCCGCCAGGAGGGTCTGGAACGCCGTGGCAAAGGTCGAGAGCCGCTGGTCTGACGGGACCGTCCCAGAGACGGCCAGTTGGTTGAACCAGTAGCGCATGACCTGAAGACCGGACTCCGCACAGGCCCTAGCCCGGTCTGCGCGGACCTGGTTGGAGGCGATCTGGACATTGGAGTCTGAGACGGTCGCCAAAGACATGGCCAGTGCCGAGAGGATGACAATGAAGATCATGGCGACCACCATGACCACGCCAGACCGACGATCGCGGGTTGAAGCGAATTTCACCTTGGTGTCCCCCTATTGATGCCTTCTCGCTTCCTTCCCCTGGTGTTACATCTCGTTCCGCGCAAAGTATACGAAGAAGCGAGGGCGTCTGCAGGAAATGAGGAAAAAGACCCACAAAAAGTGAGGAATGGGAAGTAAGAGGTGGCCGCGCAGCGGTCCTCTCGGTCGAAGCCGAGGAATCTACGGAATAGGAGTAAGAGGGGATATGAAAAGACGGCAAGACGGGCGACGATGGCCATCCCACGATGACCTTCGCAGCTCGCTGCCGTCAAGGACAGGCCCCCTCAAGGACCTTCCCTTTTTTGTTCCCTCCGGAAGACGGTCTCGCCACCCACCCGGCCCCTCTCCCATCGCTCTCGCTCTAAGCAAAGTATACGGCGCAGGCGAGGTGACACCAAATCCAGGTGCACGGAAATCACGTTTCGTCATCGGGGTCCCTGCAAGGACCCGATGAACTTTCGGCGAGGTAGGAACTGCGGGCATAGGGCGCGGAGAGGACCCAGGAGAAGCCGATCTCCGTGGCCCGCCGCCCCCACTGGTCGAAACGGGCCGGCGTGACGTACTCCACGACCTCCAGCGAGTCCTTGGAGGGTCTGAGGTACTGGCCGATGGTCAGCCGGTCGCATCCGACGTCCCGAAGGTCCTTCAGCACCAGCTCAACCTGTTCCTCTGCCTCGCCCAGGCCCAGCATGATCGAGGACTTGGTCTGTACGCCCGGCAGCGACTGCTTGGCCAGGCCCAGCAGGTTCAAGGACCTCCGGTAGTCGCTGCCCTGTCTGGCCACAGGGTAGATTCCGGGCACGGTCTCGACGTTGTGGGCGAACACGAACGGCAGTGCTTGTGCAAGGCTGGCCAGGGCCAGAGCCTGGCAGTCTCTGAAGTCCGGCACCAGCAGCTCGAACTGAGTGGCTGGCCGCGATCGCCGCACGGCCTGGACACACTCGGCAAAATGGCCGGCGCCGCCGTCTGCCAGGTCATCGCGGCTGACACTGGTGATCACCAGGTATTGGATCTCCAGCCTTGCCGCCATCTCTGCCACCCGGCCAGGCTCAGAGGGATCAGGGGGCGCGGGCCTTCCATGGCTGACGGAGCAGAATCTGCAGTTTCGCGTGCAGACTGGCCCCAGGATCAGGACCGTGGCCGTACCCTTGGCCCAGCAGCGGCCACGATTGGGGCAGTGGGCGTGCGTACAGATCGTCTGCAGGTCCAGTTCGTCCAGGACCTGCTCCGTGAGTCGAAATCCCGGGCTCGCAGGGTGGCGTCTGCGGAGCCAGGGAGGCAGTCTTGCAGGGCGTTGGGTGCTGTCGGGTTCGGGCACGGGACCTCACAACGTCAGGTATCGATTCACCAACTCTGCGGCCTTCTCCTTGACCATGGCCATGGGGCGGGCCTGGCCTGTCTCCTTCAGCAACGAAGTCATGTGGACCCCGTCCAGTCCGCAGGGCACGAACAGATCGAAGATCTGCAGGTCGTTCTGGATGTTGACGGCCATGCCATGAAAGGACACGCCTCTGGAGATTCGCGCGCCGATGGAGGCGATCTTTCGCTGGTCCACCCAGAGACCCGGCAGCCCCTTTCTGACCTGGACCTGCAGACCGAGGATTGACAGGAGCTCCATGCCCAGGGTCTCCAGGGTCCGGACGTACTGGGCTGCGCTGATTCCGCGCCTACGCAGGTCGAGGATGGGATAGAGGACCAGTTGGCCGGGGTTGTGGGCGGTCGCGCCTCCACCTCGGCTGACCTCCACGAGGTCGATCCCCTGGCTGGAGATGGCCAGGGGGCTGGCCAGAAGCCTGTTGGCGGATCTGTGCGCACCCAGGGTGATCACGGGCGGATGCTCGCAGATCAGCACCGTGTCGGCAATCTGGCCTGCAAGCCTCTTCGCATGCAACTCAAGCTGCATGCCCAGGATCGCTCCATAGTCCGCCACGCCGCAGTCCAACGTCTGCGGCCTTTCTTTCGCAGAGGCCTCCAGAGAACCTTCCATGGCCGGGATTGTATCACATCCTGGCACTGCACCCCAGAATCGGATATCCTACGCGCGATCTGCAATCTGGCCTATGCTGGATTCATGGGTGGAGACGTTGAATGTGGAGTATCGAATTAGCCGTCATACTGGCGATGATCGGGATCAATGCCCTCTTCGCCGCGTATGAGATTGCCCTGGCCTCTGTATCAGTCGGCCGGCTTCAGTTGATGGTTCAGGAGAACCGGCGGGGCGCCGCCGCAGCCCTGTTCATGAAGCAGAACATGGAGGCCAGCCTGGCCACCGTGCAATTGGGGATCACCCTTGTCGGGGCCATTGCCGCAGCCACGGGTGGCGCAGGCGCCCAGCAACAGATCGCCCCCACGTTCGAGGCCTGGTTGGGCCTCAAGGCGACGTCTGCGCAGATGCTGGCGGTTGCCGTGGTGGTCCTACCGCTGACTTCGCTGACCATTCTCTTCGGTGAGCTCGTACCCAAGGTCTTTACCCTACGGAACAAGGGGTGGGTCTGTCTCCACCTGTCGCCCGCCATGCGGTGGTTCTCCTACGCGGTCTGGCCTGCAGTGTGGGTGTTCGAGCGTGCAGTCCGGGCCATCACCCGTTGGGGCGAAAGGCGGCTACGGCCCGGCTTGGACAGATCGGGCTCGTCTGAGGCTGCAGAGATGCAGGAACTCCGGGCGAGCGCCGCCTGGGCAAGGCTCTCGCGGCTGATCGGGCACCAGCAGGAGAGCATCATCATGAATGCTGCGCGCCTGTCGAGCCGAACGGTTCGGGAGGCGATGCTGCCTGCAAACCACATCCGCATGCTCAATCTAGGCGACACCCTCATGCAGTCCATGGTGACCGCGCATCTGGACATGCACACGAGGTTCCCGGTCACTGAACGCGTGGGTGATCCGCAGGCCATCATGGGATACGTCAACTTCAAGGATCTGGTCGCCCACATGCGATTGGCGCCTGAGAAGCCGTCCTTGGAGGCCATCACGCGGTCCATCGCCAGCTACAGGGACGACATGTCGATCGCTGCGTGCCTGGAGCGTCTGGTCCGTGATCACCACCACATTGCCCTGATCCGAGACTCCGCAGACCGTGTGCTGGGCATGATCACCATGGAGGACGTCATCGAGGAGCTGGTGGGAGAGATCCAGGACGAGTACGACCGCCTGCCCAGCCACGCAGTGGCCTCCGGCACGGCCTGGGTGGCGGGGGGAGGAATCACCCTGGACAGGCTTCGCGAGATCACCCAGATTGACCTGACCGGTGACCTGCCGCGGCCGGACACCAAGATTCTCAGCGACTGGATCATTGGACATCTGGGGCGGGAGATCGAAGGGGGCGAGGAAATGGAGCGGCATGGGATGCGGTTCCTGATACGTAAAGTGAGAAGAGCCAAGGTCTTGGAGGTTCAGATCACCACCTTGGCACAAGCCAAGTCCATGCCAAGACCCTCCTAGACCGAGCCAGAGGCCGGCGGTCGAGTCAAATCTTGCGTCCAGACAGGGCCCAAGCACGGCTGGATCGGCGGATTCTTGGATTTGACATCCAGGGACCGGCGGTATACCATATCGGATCGGTTTTGGGTGCGAGCTCGCCAACCCATGTCTCTTTCACCTGGGGTCTCTGGGCGAGAGTGATGAAGAGTCCATGAGAGACGGGGAATGAGACGAGGTCCAGGCCTCGTCCGGTCTTTTTTTGGGAAAGGTTTTCAGCCTATGGCCAAGAAGAAGGCGGTTCTTGAAAGGCGGCCGTTTGTGCTAATCATCAGGGACGGTTGGGGTTACAATCCGGATCCTGCTGAAGACCCGTACAACACTGTCAAGGTGGCCAACGTCCCTGTGGACCGGAGGATCATGGCGGAGTATCCCAACACTTTGATCCATACCTACGGCAGGTGGGTGGGTCTTCCTGACGGCACCATGGGCAACAGCGAGGTGGGCCACCAGAACATCGGGGCTGGGAGGATAGTGCCCCAAGAGACGGTCCGCCTGACCATGGCCATCGAGGACGGGTCGTTCTTCCAAAACAAGGAGTTCCTGAACCTGATCCAGTTCGTCAAGGGTCGCAAAGGCAAGATGCACGTGATGGGGCTCTGCAGCGATGCGGGCGTTCATGCCTTGTTGGAGCACCTCTATGGCCTGCTCGAACTGGGCAAACGCAACGGCCTGCCCCAGGTCTTCATCCACGCCTTCACGGACGGCCGCGACACGCCACCGGACAGCAGTCTGGGATTCATCCGCCAGATCGAGGCCAAGGCCGCGGAGCTCGGCATCGGCCGGGTGGCCTCGGTCATGGGCAGGTTCTATGCCATGGACAGGGACAGCAGGTGGGACCGGGTCCAGAAGGCCTATGAGTGCCTTCGGTTTGGCAAGGGCCACAAGGCCAAGTCCGCACAAGAGGCGATTGCGGCCAGCTACGCCGACAAGGTGACGGATGAATTCGTCGAGCCGACCAGCCTCGTCGGCGCCGAAGGCGAGCCCGTGGCCCTGATCGAGGACGGCGATGGGGTGATCTTCTTCAACTTCCGCGGGGATCGACCCAGGGAGATCACCCGTGCGTTCGTAGAGCCGAATTTCCAGGGGTTTACCAGGCCCATCAAGCCTGAGGTCTGCTTTGTGTGCATGACCGAGTACGACGCCTCCATCCCTGCGCCCGTGGCCTTCCCCAAGCCCGCGAAGATGAAGAACATTCTGGGATCCTACTGGGGCGACCTGGGGATCAAGGAGTTCCGCTGTGCGGAGACGGAGAAGTACGCGCACGTGACCTTCTTCTTCAACGACTATACGGAGAAGCCCTTCAAGGGGGAAGACCGGCAGATCGTGCCTTCTCCAAGGGTCAGGACCTATGACCTGAAGCCCGAGATGTCGGCCCATGAGGTGACGCAGGTCGTGCTCGAGCGCCTGGACTCCGGCAAGTACGACGTGATGGTCGTGAATTTCGCCAACCCCGACATGGTGGGCCATACGGGGGTGCTGGCGGCTGCAGTCAAGGCCGCCGAGGTGGTGGACGAGTGCGTGGGCAAGATCTTGGACAAGGTGCTGTCTCTCGGAGGAGCGGCCATCGTGACCGCTGACCACGGCAATTTCGAGAAGATGATCGACGGCAGCCCCGACAAGCCACACACGGCGCATACCATTGGGGATGTTCCTCTGATCGTGGTCGACGACCGGCGCAAAGGCCACAGTCTGCGACAGGGCGGCACCCTGGCCGACATAGGACCCACGCTGCTGGACATGATGGGCCTGCCACAACCTGCAGAGATGACGGGCAAGAGCCTGTTTCAGCAATGAGAGAGATTCAAGTTTTAGGTTCTAGGTTCTAAGTCCTGGGTTTTAGGTTCTGGGTTCAACGGGGCGACAGCCTCTTAAAACCTAACACCTAAAACCTAAAACCCTTCTTCTTGGTTTTCCTATGCCCCGCATTGCCATCCTTGATCAGAACATGATCAACATGATCGCAGCCGGCGAGGTCATCGAGCGGCCGGCCAGTGTGGTCAAGGAGTTGATGGAGAACAGCCTTGATGCGGGCAGTCATTCGATCCGGGTGGCCGTTGAGCAGGGCGGGCGCAGACTCATCAGCGTGACCGACGATGGAGCCGGGATGGACGCGGAGGATCTGGCCCTGGTCTTTGAGCCCCACGCCACGAGCAAGGTCAGGACCCACGACGACCTGCATTCCATACGGTCCTTTGGGTTTCGTGGGGAGGCCTTGGCGAGTATCGCGGCTGTGGCCCAGGTCCGCGTCGTCAGCCGGCCCCGGCCGATGGACCAGGCCCACTGCATGGAGGTGGATTGCGGCTCCAGGGGCCAGGTGGCCCCCTGTAGTGGCGATTTCGGAACAACGATCACGGTGAGGGATCTGTTCTATCGGCTGCCTGCCCGCCACAAGTTCCTGCGGTCCTTGCAGACTGAGATGGACCACGTCACTGAGCAGTTCATTCGCATCGCCTTGGCCGTCTTTGGGCTGGGTCCCGTGGGTGAACGGCCGTCCGTGGATCTCCTGCTGATCCACAACACGCGGGAGGTCTACAGGTTGGTTGCCGGACAGGACCTGGTCCAGAGGGTCCTGACCCTCTTTCCCTCCCTGGCAGGGCAGGCGGGCGATGGATTCATCCAGTTTCAGGCGGCGGAGAAGCAGATCCAGATGGTGGGCTTGCTCGGCAAGTCCACCCTCTCGCGGGCGAACAACAAGCTCCAGTACGTGTTCCTCAACGGACGGTATGTCCGGGACCGGTTCATCTCTCATGCTGTGGCCGAGGCCTATCGGGGGCTTCTGGAGCCGGGCCGCCATCCGTCAGTCTTCCTATTCATCCAGATGCCTGTCGAGGAGTTCGACGTGAACGTGCACCCCACCAAGATCGAGGTGCGGTTCTATGAGCCCAACAAGGTTCACTCCCAGGTGCTCGGTATCCTGCGGGAAAGGCTCCTGGCCCAGGACCTGAGCATGCCCGTCAAGCTGGCCCATCCCGGGGTTCAGGGATTCCCCCAGACGCGGCCCTTCGGCCCGGCCCGGCAGGCGGTGACGGAGGCCATGGCCGACTTCTTCAAGAGGCACAGGCCCGGCTCGCAACCGCCTCTGATCCGCGAGTCTACCCCCGTCTACTCGCCCGAGCGGGCTCCCGAGGCCCACCCGGCCCCCGTGCCAGTGGAACCCTCGGCACAGTCCGTGGCCCCGCCCCAGCCGTTTATCCAGATCCATGACCGCTATATCATCACTGGGACCGAAGAAGGCCTGGCCATCATCGATCAGCACGCCCTCCATGAGAAGATCCTGTATGAGAGGCTGGTGCGGCGGCTCCAGGAGCGAGGCCTCGAATCACAGCGCCTCCTGATCCCGCAGACCCTGGCGCTGTCCGACGGCCAGGCAGGTCTGCTCCAGGAGCACGCGAATCTGGTGAGCCAACTGGGCCTGGAGATCACGGCCCTGGGTCCGCACACGTATGCGATCCACGCCTTCCCCACCCTGCTCGATCAGGTCGAGCCTGCGGCCTTTGTTCAGGATCTGGTGGATCTGTTGGCCAGCCACACGGATCTGGAGCCGCAGCGTCTCCTGGAGGAGATCCTGAGCATGGCGGCCTGCAAGGCAGCGATCAAGGCCGGCCAGAGGCTGTCGGAGCGAGAGATCGAGCAGTTGCTCGCCGAGGGCCGCGCTGCGGAGTCTGCCGCCCGATGTCCCCATGGCAGACCCACAACGATCTCGCTGAGCCTGGCGGATCTGGCTAGACAATTCCTGAGGACATGATGGCGAAGTGGTGGCTCCTGATCGCGGGGGCGGCGTGCTGGGGTCTGGCCGGCCTTGTCCTGGTCGGCAAGGAAGAGGCCCCGCGTCCGGACGCCGCAGCCGCGGTGCCCCAGCGGATCGTGTCCCTTGCGCCGAATCTCACGGAGATCCTGTTCGCCCTGGGCCAGGGCGATCGCGTGGTGGCGGTGACCAACCACTGCAACTGGCCGGAGGCTGCACGGGCCAGCACAAAGTGGGCACCTTCTGGCAGCCCAATCTGGAGTCGATCGTCAAGGCCGGGCCCGATCTGGTGGTGGCCCTGGACATGGCGCAGCAGAGAATCGTCACCCAGCGTCTGGAACGGATGGGATACCGGTGTCTGTCTCTCAGGGTCGAGACGGTCGGCCAACTGATGGACGCTATCGAGGCCCTGGGCGAAGGACTGGGTTGCGGCGACGCGGCCGCAGCCCTGAGGACCTCCCTGGTCCAGCGATTGGCCCGGGCCGGCGAGGGCGCCAGCGAGCGACCTTCAGTGCTGTGGGTCGTGCAGCGCAGGCCGCTCCGTGTGGCGGGCCAGCGGAGCTTCATTCAGGAGCTGATCGAACTGGCCGGAGGACGAAACGCCCTGGGGCCCACGATCTACCCCTACCCTCCGATCGGTGCAGAACAGGTGGCGGCCTGCCAGCCGCAGGTCATCATCGAACCCGTGTCCAAGACGCACTTGCAGGAGAGCGACCAGCGGGACGCGATGGAATTCTGGAGCCGAATGCCCACCGTTCCTGCGGTTACGGCCGGCCGGATCTACCTGGTGGACGCGGATCTCGTGTCCAGGCTGGGGCCGAGGATCGTGGATGGAGTCGACCAGATTGCCCGTTGCCTTCGGGGCCCCGCGGGTAGCCCCCTGGCCGTGGTGGGGGACCGTCGACCATGAACACCGGTGTCTTGACACCCCGGCGACTGACCCTCAGGGTCGGCCTGGCCAGCCTGGTGCTGGTGGCCGTGATGCTGGGTGCACTCAGGACCGGCAGCGAGCCCGTGTCGATCGGCCGCGCCCTGCAGGGAGAGTCAGGGCCGGGTGGGCCCAATCCGGACTACCAGATCCTGGTGCGGGTGAGACTGCCCCGCGTGGCGGTAGCGGCCGTGGTGGGTTCTGCCCTGGCGGCGGCCGGCGTGGTCTGCCAGGTGCTCCTTCGCAATGGTCTGGCAGACCCCTACCTGTTGGGCGTGTCCAGTGGGGCCGGGCTGGGGGCGACGATCGCCGTGCTTTGCGGCGTCACCTGGACCGTGGCCGGCGGCTCGGCCATCGCGGCCTTCGCCTTCGTCGGGGCCCTGGCCGCCCTGGGGTTGGTCTGGCGGATGGGCCGGTGGGCCAGCCATTGGGGGTCGGCCGGCCTCGTGCTGGCCGGCGTGATGGTCAACGCCGTCTTGTCCGCGGCCATCCTGTGTCTGATGGCCGTCGCCAAGGGCGATCAGGTGCACGCCACGCTCTTCTGGCTGATGGGCAACGTCAACGAGGAGGGATTTGCGGTGGTTTGGCTTGCTGTGGGATCCGTGGGGGCCTGCGTGCTGGGCCTGTTCTTCCTGAGTCCACGGCTCAATACGCTCTGCTTCGGAGATGACCAGGCCCAAGCCATGGGGATCGACGTGAACCGGACCCGGGGGGTGGCTTTTGTCCTGTCCGGGCTGATGACGGCGGTGGCCGTGAGTCTGGCCGGCCTGGTCGGCTTCGTGGGGCTCGTGGTTCCGCACGCGGTGCGGCTGATCTGGGGCGCAGACTGCCGTCAACTGCTGCCGCTCGCTGCGATCGTGGGGGCGGCATTTCTGGTCAGTTCGGACACCCTTTGTCGCGTCATCGTGTCACCGGCCCAGTTGCCGGTCGGGATCGTCACGGCCCTCGTCGGAGGCCCCGTGTTCCTGGTTCTGCTGAGACTACAGAGCCACAGAAGGGGGCCTCTCGAATGACCTGGGCCGTCGAGATGGACGAGGTCGGGTTTGGCTACACGCCGGGCAGCATCCTGCTGAGGGACCTCACCTTTCAGGTTGAGAAGGGGACATTCCTGGGGATTGCCGGCCCCAACGGGAGCGGAAAGACCACGGTGCTGAGGCTCCTGGCGGGCCTGCTCAGGCCCAGCCGCGGACAGATACGGATCGACGGCAGGCCGGTGGGATCCTACCCGGTCTCGGCCCTGGCCGAGAGGGTCGCGGTGGTCGGTCAGGAGGCGGACGTCCCGTCCGGCTTCTCGGTCGAAGAGACCGTGGCCATGGCCAGGGTCGTCCGCATGGGCCACCGGGTGTTCGCCTCGAGGCGGGACCTGGAGATCGTGCGGGAGTGCCTGGCCATGACGGACACGCAGGCCCTGGCGGACCGGCCCCTGGCCAACCTCAGCGGGGGAGAACGCCAGCGCGTGCTGATCGCCCGGGCGCTGGCCCAGGAGACCCCCATCCTTCTGCTGGACGAGCCCACGGCCTTTTTGGACCTGCGCCATCAATTGGAGACGTATGATCTGCTCAAGGCCGTGCGGGACCGCCAAGGCAAGACGGTCCTGGTGGTGACCCATGATCTGGCTCTGGCGGCGCGATGCTGCGACCAGATCCTGCTCCTGTCGGGACGGCCGGGCCTCGGGGAAAGCAGCGATTCGGCCCCGTTCCTGTTCGGCCCCACGGCAGAGATCCTGACGGCCTCCCGGATTGGGCGGATCTTCGGCGTTGAGGTGCTGGAAGGCCGGGTCGGCGACCACTGGGTCTTTGTGCCGATAAAACGGCGGGTAGAGGGGCGGGACTGAGCGAGATCGAGCCCGCAGACGAGGCGGGCGGCGGTTGTCCGGGTGGGGCCGACGGGCGATAAGTGCCGGGGCAAGCGGGACTTTCTGTCAAAGCTCAATAGTTCCCATCCTCTCCTGCCGATATACAGGTATTCAGGGAGTAGGCCTCGGGTGGGTCGCCGTGGTGTACTCATCGTTGTAGACCCGGATAGTCGGATTGGCCGTGAAAGGGGCGGCACATGGCACCCAAAGGCAACAAGAAGAAGACGGCAGCCAGGAGGTCGCAGGCCCGGCAGAGCCGGACCTCGCTTCCGCCGGAGCGGATCGAGCACTTCAAGCAGTTGCTCTTGATCAAGCGCCATGAGTTGCTGCATAACGTCAGCCACATGGAAGAGGAAGCCCTACGCAAGAGCCTGCAGACCAGCGGCGATCTTTCCAGCATGCCGATTCATATGGCTGATCTGGGCAGCGACAACTACGAGCAGGATTTGGCCGTGGGCCTGATGGACGGCGAGCGGCGTCTGCTCCGGGAGATCGATCGGGCCCTGGACCGTATCCAGCAGGGCACCTACGGGATCTGTGAGGGGACGGACAAGCCCATCTCCAGGGCTCGCCTGGAGGCCATGCCCTGGGCCCGGTACTGCATCGAATACGAGCGGATGATTGAAGACGGCCGAGCGGAGGCGTGAATCACGCTGGACCGCAGGTGGCCGCGGCCCCGCGTCAGTGCCCCTCTGAAGAGGACGTGGAGGCACGCCGCATGAGCACGAATCAGATCTGTCCAATCTGTCACAAGACCCTTCGGGTTTCCAGCGGGAAACATCAACCGCCCCCTCCCCATTTCCCCTTCTGTTCGAAACGCTGCAAGCTGATCGACCTGGGCTCGTGGCTGGAAAGTCGCTACAAGATCGTCTCGCCGCTCAAGCCGGAGGACACGCCGCCCTCCAAGGAAGACGACGAGGAGTGAACCGCCGAGCGCTCGGTTGACGCCGTGAGGGTCCACCGGTAGCATGGACGGCAATTGGAAAGGACGCACGATGTCTGAAGGCGGTCCAAGGCAACACTGGTGGGACCAGTTTCTCTTTACGCAGATCTTCCGCGCCTTCCGAATGGCCATCCACCCGCGAAAGATGGCCATTGCCTTCTTGGCTGTGGCCAGCGTGGGGCTACTGGGCCGTGCGATGGATCTCAACAGGATCGTGGTCGTGGACGGTCTCGGCAGGTCCAACCTGCAGGCGTACGTGGCAGGGCACGGCGCCGCAGGAGGATCATCGGACGTCTCGGGCATCGGAGGCCTGGGCGAGACCAAGGGGCTCTTCAGCGTACTCTACGGTTTTTGGTCGACCCGTTTTCACGATGCCTTGTACGACCTGTCCAGAATGGACATCCCGGGATTCCTGGGCCACACCACGGCCTGCCTCTCGGCCCTGGAGTGGGCGTTCATGAACTACCCGCTCTGGAGCGTGTTGTTCTTTGCGATGACCTTGATGATCCTGGCGGTCTGTGGAGGCGCGATATGCCGCATCGTGGCCTTGCAGTTTGCCCAGGGCGAGCGGCCGAGCCTCGTTCAATCCCTCGAATTCAGTGCGAGGCGATTCTCCCACTTCTTCCTGGCCCCCCTGGCCCCCCTGGCCCTGATCGGAGTGACAGGGCTGCTCGTGGTGCTCCTCGGGTTGCTCGGGAATGTTCCCTGGTTCGGCGAGTTGGCGGTGGCGCTGGGTATGCCGGTGGTCCTGGTCCTGGGCGCGGCCATGATGGCCCTGGCCGTAGGATCGATCGCCGGGTTCAACCTGATCTTCCCGGCGGTGGCCTATGATGACTCGGAGTGCTTCGTGGCCGTGAACAACTCCTTCCGGTACGTCTACGGCAGGCCCTGGCGCTATGGCCTCTACACCCTCCTGGCCATGGGCTACGGCGGGATCACGTACTACTTCATTCGTTTGTTCGGGTTTGGCGTGCTGTGGATCGGCTATCGATTTCTGCAGGCAGGTTTCATCCATGACAACGAGAAGCTCGATGCCTTGTGGAAGGAGCCCACCTTTGTGGACTTCTTTGGCCAGGGCTTTCACGCCGGGGTCGAGCCCCTGGATACCCTGGGCGCGAGCCGATTTCTGATCCACGTGGCCGTGTTGGCTGTGGTGCTCCTGCTGATTGCTTTCTGCCTGAGTTTCTACTTCACCGTCAACACGATCATCTACGCACTGCTGCGAAGGCACGTGGACGACGTTCCCCTGGATCGGGTACAGACCCGCGAGGAGGACCTGGATCAGGTCTGTGCGGCGGCCCCCACAGGCGCCCGCTCTCCCTCGGGATCGCCTTCCACCATAGACCTGCCTGCCTAGCCCGCATTTCTCACAAGTCTTTGGTTCTGAGCGGTCCGGTTGTCCTGCTGCTGCGTTCTCGGCCCCGTTTGTCCTCGGCGTACCGCACTGGGTACGCCTCCGGGCAACCGGGACCTGCGGCCTTGCATCCGGCCAACCTGCCGCGCTCAGAACAGTCTGTCATAGATGCATCAGCCTTCCGGCCGGCCCAACTCAAGTTTGTAGCTTCACTTTTGCCTCGAACGTCCAAAGCCTCGTGAGAAATCCGGGCTAGCCCGCATTTCCCGCAGGCTTCTGGTTCTCAGCGGTTCTGCTATCCGGTTGACTTGGTTAATCCGTCTGGACCTTTGGCCGATACCCCGAGAGTGTAGTCTTGCGCGAGGCGCAGCGTCGCATCATTGTATGGGACCATTGGCATGCGTCAGGACAAGCCCACCATCCTTGTTGCAGATGACGACGCAACGAACGTCATGGTCTTGGAGTCCATGCTCAAGAAGGAAGGGTATCTGACCGTCAGTGCCCGGGATGGGGGGCAGGCCTTCGAAGCCGCCAAGACCCATCAGCCGGACCTGATCTTATTGGACCTGATGATGCCGCAGATCGATGGATTCCAGGCATGCAGGCTCTTGCAGCAGGACTCGCACACCACGGACATCCCCGTGATCTTCCTTTCCGCGATGGACGACGTGGACAGCAAGGTCAAGGCCTTCGACATCGGGGCCGTCGACTACGTGGCCAAGCCGTTTCACAAGGCCGAGGTGCTTGCGCGGGTCAGGTTGCACCTGAAGCTGCGTCTGTCCCGAAACAGCACGATTCAGAGCCAGACCGAGCGGCTCAAGCAGCTCCAGGACGCTCAGCGGTCCATCCTGGTCTCCCCGAACGACATGCCGGACGCCAGGTTTGGCGTCAGCTACAGTCCACTCCACGAGGTCGGCGGAGACTTCTATGATGTCCTGCGGATCAGTGATCAGATCTTCAGTTATGTGGTGGCCGATATTAGCGGACATGACCTCGGCGCGTCTTTTACTACACCCGCGATCAAGGTCCTTCTGGCCCAGTATGCCAGCCCGGTGTTCACCGCGATCGATACGGTCAAGGCCATCAACGGCGTGCTGAGTACGATGATGTCCGACGGCAATCATATCACCGCCTCGTATGCCAAACTCAATCGCGGTACAGGGGTCCTGGAGATCGTCAGTGCGGGCCATTCGCCTGTGCTGCTGGTGTCCAAACAGGGCTCTTTCGAGTACATGGAAACCACCGGCGACGTGTTGGGCGTTTTCAGCAACGTGTGCTTTGAGCCGGTCCACAAGACGCTCTCTCCAGGAGATCGATTCTTCCTCTACAGCGATGGTCTGATTGAGCGATTCCAGAATGGGCACAGGAGCCGTGCCGAGGGATCGGCCCTTCTGGCAGAGGCGGCCCTTCGACACTCGCCGTTTCCCATTGGGGAGGCGGTCAGCCGGATTCACTCGGATCTGCTGCCCGGTGAGTCGATCCTCGAGGATGACACCGTGCTGCTGGGAGTGGAGGCATAGAGTCCGTGGCGGGGGCCAGTGGAGCAGGCAGTGGGGAATGACGAGGCAGTCCCATGAGCGAAATCCTCAGAGAACAAGGTCGCGTGACCGTAAGGCCGGGATCGGAGGTGGTGGCTTCCATGGCGGGCGAGCTCAGGAGCGAGATCAAGGCCCTCCTGGACCAAGGGATCAAGGACCTGGTGATCGATCTGGCCAGCGTCGAGATGGTCGACTCCGTAGGACTGGGAGTCCTCATCGCGACCCACAATTCGCTGCGCCAGGCGAGCGGTCAGTTGACCGTCTCCAACCCTTCTCCGGACATCCAGTCCCTCTTCAGGACCATGCGTCTCGACAAGCACTTCAAGATTCTGGTCGGTCAGAAGGAGACCTGTCCTGGACAGTCAGGATGATGAAATCCTGCAGTCATTCAGCAGCCCCAAGCAGGCCCAGACCATGTCCGACAAGGAGAAGACCTCGCTGATCTTCCTGCCGTGGACAGCGCTATGCCCTGCCCATGGTCAACGGGGTCAACACAGGGACCGCCGACATCGCTAACCGGAGTACCTTCGTGGGACGCAGCGCCCAGAAGTTGTCGACCCTGACGCAGCAGTTCAAGGGAATGGTCGACAAATTCAAGGTCCAGCCTTCCCTCAGGAAGGCCGTAAGCCTCCTTCTCGCCACAAAACAGGTCCTCGGACAGGCTCTTAGTCTTGCGCATTCGGATTTGACTTATCCTGTCGCTGGCGGTATACTTAAGGATTCAAGGATGAGCTGGAGAAGAAGGCCCTTCAACTCCATTGGGTGACTCCCGAATGAGGTCTCTGCGGGGTCGTGTCGTGGGAGGAGCTATGAATCGACGTGGCGCCAGTCTGGCGCTGGCCGTGTGGATGGCCGCTCTCGGTCTGTGCGCGGTTGGACGGGCTGCGGAGACGGTCTTCAATCTTGGACCTGCGGAGTGCATCCAGGCGGGCGGCAGTGACATCGTCGTGCCCGGCTATTCGGTGCCGTCCCTGGCGGACTGGAACAATGATCGGCTCGATGACTTGATCGTGGGGGAGGGAGGAGGCACGTCTCCTGGCAAGGTCCGCGTGTATCTGAACGTCGGTGCTGCAGATCAGCCGCGGTTCAGCCGGTTCTTCTACGCGCAGGCCAACGGCCAGGACCTGACCTGCCCGGCTGAAGGCTGCATGGGGTGTTTCCCTCGCGTTGCGGACTGGGACGGCGACAACCGAAAGGACCTGATCGTGGGACTGGCGGACGGCAGGGTCATGGTCTTCCTGAATACCGGAGAGGATCGTGACCCGCCATTTGACGGCGGCCAGTACCTCACGGCGACCGACCAGCAGGCCATCCTCCTCGACGTGGGCGCGAGGGCCGCGCCCTGCGTGTTCGACTGGGACGACGACGGCATGATGGACCTGGTGGTGGGTGGCATGGACGGCCTGATCCACGTCTACTACAACTGCGGATGCGGGGGTCCCATCCCTCCGCACTTCTACGGCTCTCCCCAGGCCGGCGCTCCTGCAGAGGACAATGGCCGCGACCTTCTCGTCCCGAGTCTGCGTTCGAGCCCGGTGGTCATGGACCTGGATGCAGATGGTTTTCCTGATCTGCTCACGGGCAATACAGAGGGACAGATCTTGTTCTACAAGAACGTGGGCTTCAGATCGCTGCCCCTGTTCTCCGGGTATTGCCTGGTGCGGTCCAACGGACAGCCCATCGATCTGGCGGGGGCCCTGCGATCGCGGCCCTTTGTGTGTCACTGGGGCGGCGACGGCCTCTCCGGCTCCAAGGCAGGATCCTGGGATCTGCTCGTGGGCTACGGGGATGGCAAGGTCAGGCTCTATCGCAGTACTCCTGCCACGGCTAAGGCGGGGGACCTCGACGGAAACGGCAGCCTCGATGCCAACGACCTGACCCTGCTGGTCCAGGCTCTGGGGGGCAACTGGAACGGTGCGGCTGATCTGAATGCCGACGGCGTCGTGGATGATCTCGACGTTCGTTTCTTTGCCGACCTCTGGCTCGCAGTGTACGGCTCTCAAAACGTCATTCCATTGGAGGATCATTGACCATGAGCGGCTCAAGTTGTCTCTCGGCAGTGTGCGTGATGATTGCCGGGCTCTGCGTGCAGGCGCTGGCCCAGCAACCCCTCGTGGATCTTGGGCCCGAGGAGGTGATCAAGGCGGACGGCAACGACCTGGTGGTCCCGGGCTATTCGGTTCCATCTCTTGTGGACTGGAACAACGATCATCTCGGTGACCTCGTGGTCGGAGAGGGCGGAGGCGGGCAGCCCGGCAGCATCCGGGTCTATCTGAACGTCGGGACCGAGGCAGAGCCTCGATTCAAGGGCTTCTTCTACGCGCAGTCGAACGGTCAGAGCCTCACCTTCACGCCCGAGGGATGCATGGGGTGCTTCCCTCGCGTGGTGCACTGGGACGCGGACAACAAGAAGGACTTGGTGGTCGGCCTGGCGGATGGTACGGTCAAGGTCTACCAGGGGATCGCCGATGACAACGCCCCTTCATTCGATGGCGGACAGGTCGTGATGGTGGGGCAGGCCCCGGAGAGTCCTCTGGACGTGGGCGCTCGCGCGACCCCGAGTGTGGTGGATTGGAACGAGGATGGGTTGATGGACCTGATGGTGGGCGGGTTGGACAGCGCCATCCACGTCTACGCCAACTGCGGCTGCGGCGGGGGCGTGCCGCCCCATTTCTACGGCTCGACGGTCTTGGGCGCCCTGGCCCAGTCCAACGGCCGCGACCTGCAGGTGCCGGGTCTGCGATCGAGCCCCGTCTTCGAGGACCTCGACGGCGATGGCCTCAAGGACATCCTGAGCGGAAACACGAATGGCCAGATCCTCTTCTACAAGAATACCGGGATCAAGGGGCTGCCCTCCTTCTCGGGTTACTCCGTGGTGAGGGCCAACGGCCAAGCCATCGCCCTGGCCGGGTCCTTGCGGACTCGTCCCTCGCTGTGTCACTGGACCGGTGTGGGCAAGTTCGGCCCTGTGGATGGGTACTGGGATCTGCTCGTGGGCTACGGTGACGGCAAGGTTCGGCTCTATCGCGGCATCCCGAAGGCCGGCGACCTGGATGGTGACGGCACCCTGGGCGCCAATGACTTCACCCTGATGGCTGAGGCCCTCTATCAATCGGCCGCTGTGCAGGCCAGCAGCCCTGCGGACCTGAACGCGGATGGTGTGGTCGACAATTTGGATCTGCGGCTCTTTGCCGATCTCTGGCTTGCAGAGCACAAGCCCGTGGCCCAGTAGGTCATTCGGTGTTGGGGTCCCCGGGCCGGGGTGCTCTGAATACGTGTCCCGGCCCTGAGGCGATGGTCCGGCCCATGGCCCGGATTCTGGCCGTGACACACCCGCTGCATTGTTGGGCGTCTTCTTCCAGGCACCGCTTGCCCGGGTACAGTGCGTACTTTCGGCGTGCCTCCACGGGTGTCACGTTCGGCATGACCACGTTCGCGCCGGCCCGGAGGGCCTTCTCGCGGCCCTCTGGATCGAGGGCATCCATGGCCGTCGTGGCCGGGATGTGGGCATAGGGAAAGGCCAGACGCAGGACTGCGACCAGTCGCAGGGTCTGCTCGACGGTGCCGCCCGTTTCAGCGGCCAAGGGCGTGTCCGCATGGGGGATGAAGGGACCTACGCCGATCATCTCCGCACCGAGCTCACGCAGCCACATCACGTCCCTGGCGAGCATCAAGGCGGTCTGGCCTGGAAGTCCCACCATCACGCCCGAGCCCAGTTGGTAGTCGAGCTCCTTCAGGGTGTACAGGCACGCCTTCCTGGCCTCCAGGTCGTCGTCCGGATGAAGCCTTGCGAAGAGCCCGGGATCCGTGGTCTCGATCCGCAGCAGGTATCGATCTGCCCCGGCCTGGCGCCATGCGAAGTAGTCGCTGGCGGGGCGCTCGCCCACGCCCAGGGTCACTGCCAGCGGCGTGGCGGCCTTGATCCTCTCCACGATCTGGGCCAACGTCCTGGCCGTGAACGTCGGGTCTTCCCCGGACTGGAGGACGACCGATCCATAGCCCAGGTCCGCGGCCTGCTTCGCAGCGTCGACGACCTGCTCGGCAGACAGGCGGTATCGATCCAGGGCCCCGTTGCTGCTGCGAAGACCGCAATAGCAGCAATCCCTGCGGCAGATGTTGGAGAATTCGATCAGCCCGCGGAGGTGCACCGCGTCCCCTACGGAAGCGGCCCGAAAGCGGTCTGCTGCCCGGTAGAGAGAAGGGGCCTGCTCGTCGGAGCACCCCAACAGGGGGACCAGCCAGTCCAGGTCCGGCGGCTCGCCGGACGATGCACAGTGCAGGGCCTGCTCGAATTCCATGCTGGGGATCATTCCTCTGCAACAACACTTTTCACACATCTGTCTATACCCCCAAGAAGCGACTGACCAGGTCGCGGGCCGTCACGGTATCGCAAGTCCCTGCCACGAGCACCCGGCCATCTGCAAAGATCGTCATGTCCTGTTCCGACCCGGACGGGACGAACTCGACCAGGAAGGCGTTGATAGTCACCCGGCCCAGGGGCGACAGGTCCCGGGCCAGGCGGTGCAGGTCCAAGGCTGAGGGTGCAGCGGGTGTGACCTGCACGGTATTACGGCCGCACAAGACCGAGGACCACGAGATCCGGGTCTCTGAGAGGAAATCGAAGTGCCGCCTGGCGCAACAACGACAGTCTGGGTTTCTGGCGCGTGTGACCCTCCTGAACTCGCCATACCAGGGATCGATGACCTGGAGCGGTGAAGTCGAGGCCGCATCGAGGCCGTCTCCGGCAACGAGGAGCTTGATCGCCCACGTGGCCTGCAGGGCCGCGATCGCAGTCGAGGCCGCGTTCAGGACGCCAGCCCTGTCACAGGTCGGCAGGGCCCCCGGTTCCGGTGGCTCCGGGAAGACGCAGCGGAGGCATGGGCCAGCCCCAGGCCGGATGGGCATGGCCTGGCCCCATGTGCCGATCACCCCTCCATACACCCACGGCCTTGCGTGCTTCACGCAGGCGTCATTCAAGAGGTAGCGGGTCTCGAAATTGTCGGTGCCGTCGAGCACCAGATCGATGTCGCTGACCAGGCTCTCCACGTTGGCCGGCCGGACGTCCTGGACGATCGCCTCCACGGCCGTCTCCGAGTTGATCCGCCTCAGTCTTCTCGCTGCAGCCACGGCCTTGGGAAGGCGATCGGTTACGTCCTGCTCGTCGAAGAGAAACTGGCGATGCAGATTGTCCATTTCTGGCACGTCACGATCGACTAGGCGGAGACGGCCTACCCCCAGCCGGGCCATCAGCTCGGCCTGGACGCTGCCCAGGGCCCCGCACCCCAGGATCAGGACCCTCGCCCGGGCCAGACTGTCCTGGCCCTTCTCGCCGATCTCCGGCAGACGCCGCTGCTTGACGTAACGGTCCACCTGGCCACCCATGGAGTCTACCCCACCCTCGACGCGGCGTCACTTCGTCCCAGGACCCCCTCGATCCAACCGCCGCCCGCCACGCGATCCCCGCAGTAGAGGACCACTGCCTGGCCCGGTGTGACTGCCCGGACCGGCCTTTCGAAGAGAACCTTCGCTTTTCCATCGCCCTGGAGCTCGACGGCAGCGGGCACCGGCGCCTGGCGATATCGCGTCTGGACGTGGTAGGTCAGGGGTCCTTCGCTGCCAGGGTCCCCATGCCACACCAGGCCCACAGCCGTCAACCCGGCTGACAGGAGTTCCTGTTCATCGGTCGTCAAGGTGATCCGCCCGGTCGGTGCATCGATGTCCTTGACCCACGCCGGCCTGCCGAGGGCGACGCCTGCGCCCCTCCGCTGGCCTATCGTGAAGTGATGGATGCCCTCATGACGCCCTACGACGCGTCCGCTTGAATCCACGATGTCGCCGGGCTGGCGAGTTCCGCCGAATCGACGGCAGAGATACTCGCCGAATCCCGCATCCGGGGCGGACAGACAGATGTCCTGACTCTCCCGGCGGTCCGCGGTCACCAGGCCCCGCTGCCTGGCCAGTGAGCGGACCTCCGCCTTCGTGAGGGCTCCCAGGGGCATCTGGGCGGACCCGAGCTGGGCTGCGTCCAGAGAGAACAGGAAGTACGACTGGTCTTTGCGTGGGTCTCGCCCGCGGTTCAGGCTGGGCCCACCGTCCTGGCGATCGACCCTGGCGTAATGGCCGGTGGCGATGCAGTCGGCTCCCAGGGATCGGGCGAAGTCGAGCAGTGCGCCGAACTTGATTCGCTCGTTGCAGAGGACGCACGGATTCGGCGTTCTGCCCCTGCTGTATTCACGCCAGCACGGCTCCAGCACCTTCTCCGCAAACTCCTGCTGACAGTCGAGCACGTAGTGCGGTATGCCCAGTTGACCGGCCACGGTCCGGGCCTGCACCTCGCCGTCTGCGCAGCAGCAGGACCTGCGATCCCCAGTCTCTTGGCACGGCTGCAACTGGAGGGTCACGCCGATAACCTCATATCCCTGTTCCAGCAGCAGGGCTGCAGCCGCGGAGGAATCCACGCCGCCGCTCATCCCTACGATCACCTGCCGTCGATGGCCGTGCACTGCGCCTCACCCCTTCCTCAGGAGTCGACCGACCGTCTCGGCCAGAACACCGACCGTGCGGTCAATCTGGGCCTCGGTGTTGTCTGCGCCGAGCGAGAGTCGGATGGCTCCCAGTGCTTCCTCGCGGGTACATCCCATGGCCAGGAGGACGTGTGACGGGGTCTTGCTGCTGGAAGAACAGGCCGCAGTCGTGGCCACGGCGATCCCTTGGATATCCAGGCTCACGGCCAGGTGCTCGGCGATGATCCCCGGGAAGCTCACGCTGACGGTATTCGGCAGTCGACGGGTCGGGTGGCCGTGGATTCGGGCGTTGGGCACCCGTTCCAGGATGCCTCGCGTGAGACGGCCCGACAGCTCTCGAACACGGACACTCGTCTCCGCGAGCCGGCTGGCGGCCAGTGAACAGGCCTTACCGAAGCCGGCAATAGCCGGGACGTTCTCGGTGCCTGCCCGTTGCCTCCGCTCATGCGCACCGCCCAGGATGAACGCGGCAAGTTCCCGCCCCCGTCGGCAGTACAGCGCGCCGACCCCTTTGGGGCCGTGGAACTTGTGGGCCGAGAACGACAGGGAATCCACTTGGAGATCGTCCACGTCCACGGGGATCTTGCCGACGGCCTGCACTGCATCCGTGTGGACCCAGGCCCCACATGCATGGGCGATCTCCGCGATCTCCCGCAGTGGTTCGATAGTCCCGACCTCGTTGTTGGCGAGCATGACGGACACCATGACCGTGTCGGCGGTCATCGCGGCGGCCACCTCGGCGGGCACAATCTTCCCGTCGCGATCCGGGGCCACGTAGGTTACGCGATATCCTGCCTTCTCGAGGCGACGGCAGGGATTGAGTACGGCCTCATGTTCAATGGCCGTGGTGACGATGTGGCTGCCCGGTCGGCCCAGGGCCTCGGCTGCGCCCCACAGGGCGTGGTTGTTCGCTTCCGTGCCGCCGCTGGTGAAGATGATCTCTTCCGGCATGGCCCTGATTAGAGAGGCCACTCGCTGCCGGGCCACGTCCAGCACGCGTCTGGCCTCCTGACCGAAACCGTGCGTGCTCGAAGGATTGCCGTACACGGTCTGCAGACACGGCAGCATCTCGGCCACGACCGCAGGGTCAGGCTGTGTGGTGGCATTGTGATCCAGGTAGATGGGGTCCGCGCGAGTGAGGCCCCTGTTTGCGCCCTCTGGGGAGTCCTTCAACGCGGCCTGATCATATCCCACGGCCGCCGCCACTGAGGTGGCAGGCGGACCGCCGCAACAGCACGCTGGACCACAACAGGAGCCGCCCTGCTGGGCGATCTTGCCGTGCTCCGGGCGTCCCACGTTCCGGGCGTCCCTATCCGTGCCACCTGTACTCATGCCTGAACCTCTTCTTTGGTCTTGGTCTGGGCCGCCTTCAGGGCCTGGTCCAGATCCGCGATGATGTCTTCCACGTCCTCGATGCCGATGGAGAGCCTGACGAACTCGGGCGTCACACCGGTCTGGACCTGTTCCTCGGGCGTGAGCTGCGAATGGGTTGTGCTGGCCGGGTGGATGATCAGGGACTTGGCGTCGCCGATGTTGGCCAGGTGGCTGAAGAGCCTGACGCTGTTGATCAGTTTGGCGCCTGCCTCCTTGCCTCCTTTGATGCCAAAGCCGACGATCCCGCCCTGTCCGTGGGTAAGGTATTTCTTCACGTTGGCGTGGTCCGGGTGACTGGCGAGGCCCGGATAGTTGACCCACGCCACGGCCGGGTGCTTTTCGAGCCACTGTGCGACCTTCAGGGCGTTTTCGCTGTGGCGTGCCAGGCGGAGGTGCAGGGTCTCCATACCCAGGAGCGTCAGGAATGCCCCAAAGGGGCTCTGGGGTGCGCCCGTGTCCCGGAGCCAGTGGGTGCGGATGTAGAGGATGTAGGCGATGTTGCCAATCGGCCGCAAGGCCTCTTCAAAGACGATGCCGTGGTAGGCAGGATCGGGCGCAGTGAACTCCGGCCACTTCTTGGGGTCCTTGGCCCAGAGGAATCGGCCGCTATCCACGATGGCCCCGCCGAGATGCACGCCGTGTCCCGCAATGAACTTGGTCGTCGAGTACACCACGATGTCAAAGCCATGCTCGATGGGCCGGAACAGGGCCGGCGTGAGAACGGTATTGTCGATGATCGTGGGCAGTCCATGGCTGTGGGCGAGGTCTGTGATCCTGCGATAGTCTGGCACGTCGTTCTTTGGGTTGCCAGGGGTCTCGAGGTACACAGCCCGGGTGTTCTTGTCCACGAGCTGGCTCAGGGTCTCCGGCTTGGAGGGGTCGAAGAACCGCACCTCGATGCCCAGCTTCGAGAGGGTATGCGTGAACAGGGTCCACGTCCCGCCATAGAGGCTGTTGGCGGAGATGAAGTTCTGCCCTGCGTGCACGATCGTCACAAGGGACGCGGTGATCGCCGCCTGGCCGCTGGAGAAGGCCAGGGCCGCGGCACCCCCATCGAGGGCCGCAAGGCGTTTCTCAAGGACGTCCGTGGTGGGGTTCATCAACCGGGTGTAGATGTTGCCGAACTCACGTAGGCCGAACAGATTGGCTGCGTGCTCGGTGTTGTGGAACACGTAGCTGGTCGTCGCATAGATCGGTACTGCTCGGGCGGTTGTGGTTGGGTCGGGTACCTGACCGGCGTGCAACGCGAGGGTGCCAAGCTTGTGCGTGGGTGTCGTGTCTGCCATGTTCGTATCTCCTTTATCTTTGTTCTTGGTCTTTGGAAAGAGCCTGTTGATCAGCCTTACGCCCAATCCTGGAACAGCACGGTGGACAGATACCGCTCTCCTCCGTCGGGCAGGACGGTGACGATCGTCTTGCCAGCGAACTCGGGCAGTCCCGCGAGGCGTACGGCAGCGGCCGTCGCAGCACCGGACGAAAGACCGGCCAGGATGCCTTCCTCGCGGATCAACCGGCGGGCAAAGGTCACGGCCTCGGCGCTGTCCACCAGTTCGACGCGATCCACAACAGACAGATCGAGTGTATCAGGAATGAAGCCAGCGCCAATCCCCTGGATCTTGTGCGGACCGGGCTTGATCTCCTGACCCGCCAGCTTCTGGGTGATGACGGGGCTCTCTCTGGGCTCGACCGCCACAGAGAGGATCTTTCGCTTCCTCGTATCTTTGATGTAGCGGGATATGCCAGTGATCGTCCCGCCCGTGCCGACGCCTGCTACGAGCACGTCGATGGTTCCATCGGTCTGCTCCCAGATCTCGGGTCCGGTGGTCTTCTCGTGAATCGCCGGATTGGCGGGATTTTTGAATTGCTGGGGCAGGAAGTATCTCGCGGGGTCTGAAGCCGCGATCTCCTCGGCCTTGGCTACCGCGCCCTTCATTCCCCTGGCACCCTCGGTCAGAATCAGTTCCGCTCCGAAAGCCGCCAGCACCCGCCGCCGCTCGATGCTCATCGTCTCAGGCATGGTTAGGATCACCTTGTACCCGCGGGCTGCGCCCACAAAGGCCAGCGCGATCCCGGTGTTGCCGCTGGTCGGCTCGACGATCGTCCCGCCGGGCTTGAGCAACCCCTTTTCCTCCGCGTCCCAGATCATCGCCGCCCCGATGCGGCACTTGACCGAATAGGACGGATTGCGAGCCTCGATCTTGGCCAGCACGGTGGCCTTCGCGCCCTCGGTGACGCGGTTCAGTTTCACCAGCGGGGTCTGCCCGATGGATCTGGAATTGTCCTCAAAGAAACGCTGTGTAGCCATGATTTTCTCCAATACAATCCTAAAACTCATGCTTGAGCAGGATCTCGTAGATGTCCTCTTTACTTGACCTTCTCCACACGTAGGATGTCCATTGCGCCGCGCCGCACTCCCCAGGACCGCGTCCGGCCACGGAGAAGGGGTCCGTGGAGCCCCAGTCGCAGAAATCCTCATCCCTCAGCCGTTCCGGGGTAATCCGGCCGTGGAGGGCCACCAGTTCCCTCAACCTGACCTCGGACCGAGGTCCGCTGAGGTACTGGGCCAGCATGGCGGGTATCTTCCTGGCCGGCACGGTCGCCACCTTCCCGGCCAGTCGCGCCGTGCCCTGGCCCACCCGGCCTCCCACAAAGACGTCGTAGCACGGCAACAGGCGATCCTCCACTCGCAGGGCCCTGCCCTGCAGGCCGATGTCCGCGATCAGGTGTTGGGCGCAACAGTTCGGGCACCCACTGATGGAGACCCGCTGCGAAGCCCCTTGCTCCGAGACACAGACCCCGGCCAACTGCGCCTCGACCGCCTGGGCCAGGGCCCGAGACAGGCACAGCCCGAGCTTGCACGTGGAGGCCCCTGCGCAGGACACGATCTCAGGGGATCGCCCGCGCAACGCGATCAAGTCCATTAGGGCCTCGCGGATCGCGGAGAGGCTGGACTTGGGCACTGAGGTGATCAGAAGGTCCTGCTGCTGGGTGGTCCGGATTGGGCCCGGGCTGAAGGTCTCTGCAACCTGCGAGACCCGGACCAGACCATCGGCCGAGATGTCGCCCAGGTAGAGGTGCAGTCGGAGGGTGTATAGTCCGGGCGTGACCTCCGCCAGGGTGTTTGCGTCCAGGTCCTCGCCATCCGACCGGGCCGCATCGGAGGCGGCATGATCCAGTCTATGCACACACTCGGACAGGTCCGGGACATGTCCGGTCAGGCCGTCTCTGGCCAAGGCCGACCGTTCATCCTGGATCATGCGTACAAAGGCCTCTTCACCTGCCCGGGCCAGGACGTAGCGAAGCCTGGCCTTGTGCCGGGTCGCGCGGTCGCCGTGCCTGTCAAAGACCCGCTTGACCGCCTCGGCCACCTCAAAGATCTCGTGCTCGCGGATGAACGGCTCGATCTCCACACCCACGGCCGCGTTCGGGCCCAGCCCTCCTCCCGCATACACCTGGAAGCCCCGCTCTCCGTCCCGGACCTTGGCAAAGAACCCCAGGTCCGCTACAGAGGCCAGGGCGCAGTCCGCGGGACAGGCGGAGAACGCGACCTTGAACTTGCGGGGGAGGTTGTACGAGCTGCCGAACTGCAGCAGGTACTCGGCCAGCGCCACGGCGTGCGGTGACACATGGAACACGCCCTTGGCGCAGAGGCCGGACCTGGGGCAGGCGCTGATGTTGCGGACCGTGTTGCCTCCGCCCCCCCGTGTGGACAGGCCCGCCTCCAGCAGCCCTTCCAGGACCGCAGGGGTGTCCTCGATCCGCAGGTCGTGGATCTGCAGGTCTTGCCGTGTGGTGACATGCACGATCCCATTGCCGCAGCGGCGACTCAGTTCCGCCACGCTCCTCAACTGGGCGGGCAGGATCCATCCGGCAGCCACTCGAATCCGGGCCATGTAGGTTCCACTCCTTCTCTGCTCGTAGATCCCCATGGGCACCCGATAGGCCCGGAAGGCCACGCACGAGATGTCCCCTCGCACGAATCGGTCCACTTGGCCGCGATAGGCCAGGGTGTCCTGAATCACGTTTGGAGGGACTCGCAATGGGGGCTGGCCCAACCTTGTCATAGGTTTCCTCATGGTGCGGGGTGTCTTCCTTTGTCCGGTCTCGGAATCATAGATTGTACTCCGGCAGGTACTTCCGACTCGCCAGCAGGTCTTCGATCTGGGTGACCGCGGCCCCTGGGTCCACGATGTCATCCATCTGGAGGTCCGGCTTGTCCGCCCCCAGGGCGTCCTGTCCCACGTGGACCACCAGGCAGTCGTTGGGCTGGTTCAGGACGCGGATCACGTCCAGATCCTCATCGTCCAGGCTACTGACGGTCGTGATCAGGATCAGACCGGCGTCCGTGAAGAGGTGTGAGATCTCTCCGAGTCGGTGGAGGGTCTCGTCCCGCTCATCGCCCGGGTCCACCCCTGCCTCGCTGCCCAGGAGGGTGTTGGACAGGCCTAGGTAGTAGACGAATCGGCCTCGATGGAAGAGCCGCTCCTCCAGACGCTTGGCCAGCTCCTGCTTGCCGGTCCGGGCCGGGCCACACAACAGGACCAGGGTGGACCGCTGGTCGAGCCGCGCGGCGCGGGTCGCAGGGGTGAGGCGACTCCTCTCCCATCTCCGCTCCCGGGCCTGGACTTTCTCCTGGATGCGACGCGTCTGGGTGGCCACGGCGTCGGAGATCACCCCTCCGCCTGCGATCTCGTAGTGGTCCACGATCACGAACCGTCCGGTCTTGGGGAGATCGGCGGCCCTGTCAAAGGCCACAGGCTTGAGGGTCTCCAGGACGCACTCGGCCACGTCGTGGCGCTCGATCTGCACACGGCCCGCATCGGTCGTCAGGTCCGAGGCGTCCAGGACCTTCTCCACGCGGCGGAGCCACACCGGGACATCGGCGGTGGCGAGTTTCATCTTGTACCGCTTGTCCCGGATCATGGGTCTGCGCCCCATCCAGAACAGGTTCACCTTCAATTGCGTCCCGGTCAGGGGGGGCGTCTGCGAGGCCCGACACAACACGTCGCCCGGATGGATGTAGATCTGCTCCGTGAGGGTCAATCCGATGCACTGGCCCGCCTCGGCCTGAGCCTGGGGTTGGACGTTGAAGGCCTCCAGCGCGGCGATCCGTGACCGCTTGCCTGACGGCAGGAACACGACCTCATCCCCCACCCGGACCGTTCCTGTCTCAATCCGTCCAGCCACGATCCGGCGGTCATCGCCGTGTTCCGTGAACTTGTAGACGTCCTGTACCGGCAGGCGAAGGGGCTGGTCTACAGGGGAAGGGCGCTTGTCAAAGCCGTCCAGGGCCTCCAGGAGGGTGGGGCCTCGATACCAGGGCATGGAATCGGTTCGAGACACGATGAGATCGCCCTCGCGGGCACTGACCGGGATAAAGCACGTGGGTTGGATGCCTACCTGGGCCAGAAAACCCTGGTACTCCGCGGAAATGGCCTGGAACACCTCTTGCCCATAGGAGACCAGGTCCATCTTGTTGACCAGGACCGCCACCTGTCGGATACCGAGGAGGCTGAGGAGGTACCCGTGCCTGCGAGAATTATCCTGGACCCCTTCCTTGGCGTCGATGACCAGAATCGCGGCTTCGGCCCGGGCGGCCCCTGAGATCATGTTCTTGAGGAACTCGACGTGTCCTGGCGCATCGATCACGATGTAGTGACGTTTGGATGACCTGAAGAAGCACCGGGCCGAGTCGATCGTGATCCCCTGGCTCTGCTCGTCCTGCAGGGCGTCCAGGAGAAAGGCGTATTCAAAGGGCCTCGCCGTGCGGGCACACCGGGCCTTGACCAGATCCAGTTTGCCCTCGGGCAGAGAACCGGTGTCTGCCAGCAGTCGGCCCACCACCGTGCTCTTGCCGTGGTCCACGTGGCCGATGACCACGATGCTCATCTGCTCCAGGCCGACGGCGGTTTGCTTTTGTATCTGTAAGGTTGACATTGTCATATTCTCACTGTTTGAATAGACCCTTCGCTTCGCTCAGGATGACGGCCCTGCGGGCCGTCACATGTACCCCCCCTGCGCAGCGTCTCGAGACCACCGCCGTCCTCCTTGTCCTGTTCGCGTCCCGATCGTTCGGCGACGTTGGCGAACTTGCCGCTCTTCAGCTCCCCAATGATCTCCTGGACGCACCTGGCTGCGGACTCCACTGGCTTGGTGCACGGCCAACACCCCAGGGACCTGTATCGCACGCCGCCGCCCTGGTCGAAGTAGAGGTCCACCACCGGGATATGCTCTCGCTCGATGTACTCCCAGATATTGAGCTCGGTCCAGTCCAGCAGGGGGTGCATCCGAACGTGTGTGCCAGGGGCGAAGTCTGTCTTGAACTGGTTCCACAGCTCGGGCGGCTGGTCGCCGACGTCCCATTCGCTGTCCCGGTCCCTTGGCGAGAAGTATCGCTCTTTGCTGCGACTGCCCTCTTCGTCCGCACGTGCCCCCACGATCACTCCCGTAAACGGCTCGCCGCCCTCCTGGCGGTCGTACTGACCGGTCCGATGATTCAGGATCCATCTGGGCCACTGGCCGCTGAGGGTATGTCTGAGGGCCTCGGTCTTGAGGAGTCGGCAGCAGTCGATCCGGCCGATCCGGCCATCCGGAAAGGTCTCCTTGGACCCCAGGACCGCCGTATTTTTACCCACGATCATATTCAGGCGCCACTGCCTGGCGAAGCGATCCCTATACTCGATCATCTGTGGAATCTTGAAACTGGTATCGATGTGGAGCAGGGGAAACGGCACGTGGCCAAAGAATGCCTTGCGGGCCAACCAGAGTAGGACCGTGCTGTCTTTGCCGATAGACCACAGCATGACCAGGCTCTTGAAGTGCCTGTAGGCCTCCCGCAGGATGTACACGCTCTGCGATTCAAGGGTATCCAGGTGGTCCATATCACGACTCCACGGGTCCCAAGGACCCATCCGCGTGAAGGTGCAGCCCGCACTCCTTGTGCCCCGGGGTCTCCCACCACCACCGCCCTGAGCGGATGTCCTCGCCCGGACCGATGGCCCGAGTGCACGGGGCACAGCCGATGCTGGGATAGCCTGCATCGTGCAACCGGTTGTAAGGCACCTCGTTCCTGCGTATGTAGCCCCACACCTGATCGGTGCTCCAGTCCGCCAGCGGGCACACCTTGACCAGTCCGAACTGCCCATCTACATCGACCCTGCGGACGGCGGAACGTGTCACGGACTGCCCTGACCTCAATCCACAGATCCAGGCATCCCTACCTGTCAGCGCCCTGCGGAGCGGCTCTATCTTGCGGACCTGGCAGCATAGTCTCCTCAACTCGACCAACTCGTAGAACAGATTGGGCCCATTCTCGCTGACCATCCGTTCGAGGGCCTCGGTCTGCGGGAACCAGACCTCGATCCTGACCCCATACCGCCTGCGGGTCTGCTCGATCACATCGAAGGTCTCTTGGGGCAGACGCCCCGTATCCAAGGTCAGGACCACGGTGTCCGGTGCTACCTTGGAGATCATGTCAACCAAGACTTGGTCTTCAAGGCTGAAGCTGGAGGCCAGGATCACCCGGTCACCGAAACGGCCGTGAACATCGGCCACAAGTTGTTCCGCGGACATGCCTTGTGTCTCGACGACAAGGGACTCCACCCGCCGACCAAGAGCGGCCAGGGCAACATGATCTTCGTGAACCGACCTAGATCTCATACTCCGGTCTCCGTTTCCTGCCGAGGTGTACCCTATCCCACATACGTTCATGCACGTAGAAGGCCCCTATCTTGATGAATGTGTCCGCCAGGCCTATCTGTGCCGCCAACCGCAGTTCGCCACTCAACAGCCAAGCCAAGGTGAAGGTCACCGCAGTTCCTCCGATGCGCCAACTGATGGCCTTGACGATGCTCCTGAAGTGAGATTCAGTCATGCAGTCGATTGACCTGCTTCTTACAGACATTCTTCCTTCTTTGCTGGACGCTTCTTGACATCAAATGTAATTATCATTAAGCCTATGAACATATGAATAGCGTCGTTGTATTGTGTTGTCAAGTAATCCGATGATATATTTGCTAGTTAATCGTGTTCATGAATGTATCATGTTCAAAATAAATTAGTTGTGCGCAAGCGTAATGTTCATTAAAATAGTGAGAATGTGTTGCGTTGGCTGTCCATGATATGTATGATGAGGTCTGTCTTGCACAGACAAGGATGATCCAAGTGAATATCAGCCAGAAATGCCAATACGCCATACGGGCCTTGCTCGAGCTGTCCAAGCACCACGGCAACTCGCCTCTCAAGAGTGGCGATATCGCAGCCCGACAGGCGGTTCCAGTTCGGTTCCTCGAGGTCATACTCAATGAGCTGAAGACGTCGGGCCTGGTACAGGCCAGGAGGGGGGTGCAGGGGGGGTTCCTCCTGGCCTGCAAGCCTGAGGAACTGACCGTAGGCAGGGTCATACGGCTTGTGGATGGGCCGTTTGATCCAGTGTCCTGTACGGGCGATGGCGGCAAGACCGCCTGTCCTTTGCGGGAGGGGTGCTCCCTTATCGAGTTGTGGATGCGGGCGAAGACTGCAATCGAGACCGTATATGACGGGACCACGTTCCAGGACCTGGTGGATCGCGAGCAGGTCCTGGACCGCACATCTGTGACCAACTACTGCATCTGAGGACCCTGATGAAGACCAACGTGCAGATGCCCACGATCCTCGCGCAGGCAGGCACCCGGCGAGACGAGCGAACCGGATCGCTCTCTGTTCCGATCTATCAGACGGCATCATTCAGTCATCCTGGCCTGGGCCGATCCACGGGCTTCGACTACTCGCGGACCTCCAATCCGACTCGCCTGGCCTTGGAGCAGACACTAGCCGCGGTCGAAGGGGGGGACCGCGGATTTGCCTTTGCATCCGGGCTGGCGGCCATCGACTGCGTGCTGCGGCTGTTCCAGCCCGGCGATCGCCTGGTCGTCACGGAAGACCTGTACGGCGGGACCTTCCGGCTCTTCGAGAAGGTCTTCGGGCAACTGGGACTGGAGGCCCGATACGTGGACACCTCCGACACTCGCGCTGTTGAAGGTGCGCTGACTGACCGCCGGGTTCGCGGTCTATTCGTCGAGAGCCCAACCAACCCGCTGCTCAAGATCGCGGACCTGAGGGCCATGGCCTCGCTGGCGTCGAAGCGAGACGTCCTCATGATCGTGGACAACACGTTTCTGACCGCTTTTCACCAGCGTCCCCTCGAGATCGGGGCGTCTATCGTGGCGTACAGTGCCACGAAATACCTTGCCGGCCACAACGACGTGGTGGCAGGCGCCCTGGTGACCCGGACCCCGGAGCTATCCGAGCGGATAGGCTTCTTCCAGAATGCCATAGGCAGCGTGCTGGGTCCTCAGGATGCCTGGTTGACGATTCGAGGGCTCAAGACACTGGCGATTCGGATCGTGAAGCAGCAGGCCAATGCCCAGCAGATCGCCGAGTGGCTGATCTCGCACCCCCACGTCCGGCGGGTCTACTACCCTGGGCTCGCCCGGCATCCCGGTCACGAGATCCTCGCGAGGGCGGGCTCCGGATTCGGAGGTATGATCGCCTTTGAGGTGGACGACGCAGCCCGCGTGCCGGCGATCCTCTCGGGGGTCCGCGTCTTTCTGTTTGCCGAGAGCCTCGGCGGCGTGGAGTCCCTGATCACCTACCCGCTGGTGCAGACCCATGCGGATATGGATCCCGCCACCTGTGAGCGGCTGGGCATCAACGACCGGTTGCTCCGGCTCTCGGTCGGGATGGAGGACGTGACGGACCTGATCGCAGACCTGGAATCCGCCTTGGCGGGTGGATCGGGCATTGCAGAAGAGAAAGGGGATACCCATGAGCAAGATCTATAGGGACAATCCGGAGTCCATCGGCAACACGCCGCTGGTCCGGCTGAACCGCATCACCCAGGGGGCCAAGGCCACGGTCCTGGCGAAGATCGAGGGCCGCAATCCCGCGTACTCGGTCAAGTGCCGGATCGGCGCGGCCATGATCTGGGATGCGGAGCAGAGGGGGCTGCTCAAGCCAGACACTGAGATCGTCGAGCCCACCAGCGGCAACACGGGGATCGCCCTGGCGTACGTAGCCGCGTCACGGGGCTATCGCTTGACGTTGACCATGCCCGAGACGATGAGCATCGAGCGAAGGCGGGTGTTGGCGGCATTCGGAGCGAATCTGGTGCTGACCGAGGGCGCCAAGGGGATGAAAGGGGCGGTGGCCAAGGCCGAGGAGATCGTGGCCTCTGATCCGGGCAGGTACTTCCTCCCCCATCAGTTCAAGAATCCTGCGAATCCAGCGATCCACGAGAAGACCACGGGCCCGGAAATCTGGAACGACACGGATGGCGCGGTCGACGTGCTTGTCTCGGGCGTGGGCACGGGCGGGACGATCACCGGGATATCTCGTTTCATCAAGCATAGCCAAGGCAAACGGATCGTCTCCGTGGCCGTGGAACCCAAGGAGAGCCCCGTGATTGCGCAGAAACTGGCAGGTCAGGAGCTCAAGTGCGGTCCGCACAAGATCCAGGGGATCGGCGCGGGGTTCATCCCCGACACGCTCGATCTGTCGATCGTGGACCGCGTTGAGGGGGTGGACAGCGGCGAGTCCGTGGCCTTTGCCCGACGTCTGGCCAGGGAGGAGGGCATCCTGGTCGGGATCTCCAGCGGGGCGGCTGCTGCCGTGGCCGTGCGTCTCGCCCAGCAGGACCTGTTCGCAGGCAGGACCATCGTGGTCATCCTTCCCGATGCAGGCGAGCGATACCTTTCGACCGTTCTCTTCGAGGGGATCTGAGCCTGATGGCACCTCCTCTTCGTCCACCCGGCCGAGTACGAGTACCAGATCTAGCGTGCACTACCATATTTGGTATTGATTCTTGGGGGCAACTAACGATATATTGTATGTATCGTCGGTTTGCCTCTTGGAGGCATCGAAAGAGGGAACCCGGTTCAAGTCCGGGACTGTCCCGCAGCGGTGAGCAGGAACGACCGCCGTCATAGGAGACTATCTCCAGGCACTACCGAAAGGTGGGAAGCGACGGCCAGTAGGCTGACCCTAAGAGTCCATCTCAGAGGGTCGGTTGCCTGCAAGTCCGAAGACCTGCCGACGAACCCAGGGATTTGGGTACGGACACCTTGCTTTCGTAGGAAAGGCAGGTTGCACATCAAACGGGGATGTCTGCAGCAAGGTGATTGGTTTCAAGGCGGTAGTCCTATCGAGAGGGCATGCTATGCAGACGCTCGACTCGCGGCACGCGAAGGTCGCGACTGAGTCCATTGCGGTTCCTTTCACAGCCATCCAGAAACGCGACGGCAGGGTGGCGCCTTTCGACGCCGCCAAGATCCAGGCCGCGATCACGAAGGCGGGCGCTGCCACTGGCGAGTTTGGCGAGGAGGTGGCGTGTCAACTGATGCACAGGGCCGTGGGCCTGGCCCAGATGACCCTCTCGGGCCGGCAACCCACAGTCGAGCAGATCCAGGACGTGGTGGAGGACACGCTGTTGGCGAGCCCGTTCAAGAAGACGGCCAAGGCCTACATCCTCTATCGTGACCAGCACGCCCGCATCCGGCAGATGGCCCAACAGGAGGACGTGGATCTGATCGATCGCTACATCGACCGGCAGGACTGGAAGGTCCAGGAGAACAGCAACATGTCGTATTCGCTCCAGGGCCTCAACAACTACATCTCGAGCCAGATCAGCCAGGTCTATTGGCTCAACAAGATCTACACGGCCGACATCCGGGAGGCCCATCAGAGGGGCGACTTCCACATCCATGACCTGGGCTCGCTGAGCGTGTACTGCGTGGGGTGGGATCTGCAGGACCTCCTCTGCTGCGGCTTCAAGGGCGTCAGCGGAAAGGCCGAGAGCAGACCGGCCAGGCACTTCAGGTCCGCCCTGGGCCAGATCGTGAACTTCTTCTACACCCTGCAGGGGGAGGCGGCCGGCGCCCAGGCCTTCTCCCACATGGACACGCTGCTGGCGCCGTTCATCCGCAGGGACGGCCTTTCCTACAGCGAGGTCAGGCAGGCCCTGCAGGAATTCGTCTTCAACGTCAACATACCCACACGCGTCGGATTCCAGACCCCGTTCACGAATATTACCCTGGACCTGCATCCGCCCAAGAGTCTTGCAGACCAGGCTGTGATCATCGGCGGCCAGGTCCAGGATGAGACCTACGGCCAATTCCAGGACGAGATGCACCTGTTCAATCAGGCCTTCCTGGACGTGATGGCGGAAGGCGACGCCAGGGGCAGGGTCTTCACGTTTCCCATTCCCACGTACAACATCGGCCCGGATTTCGACTGGGACTGCCCTTCCCTGGAGAGGCTCTGGGAGGTGACCGCCAAGTACGGCATCCCCTATTTTGCCAACTTCGTCAATTCGGACATGTCGGTAGACGATGCCCGCTCCATGTGCTGCAGGCTCCGCCTGGACCTTCGGCGCCTGGCCCTGCGGGGAGGCGGCCTGTTCGGGGCGGACCCGCTCACCGGCTCCATCGGCGTGGTCACGATCAACATGCCTCGCCTGGGATTCCTGTCCTCCTCCGAGGAAGAGTTCATGGCCCGGCTGGACCGGTTGATGGAGCTGGCCCGCACCAGCCTACAGACCAAGCGCAAGGTCCTGGAGCAGTTCACCGAACAGAACCTGTATCCCTACACCCGATTCTACCTGCGGGGCGTGAAGGAGCGGTGCGGCCAGTACTGGCACAATCACTTCTCCACGATCGGGCTGGTCGGGATGAACGAGGCCTGCTCGCACCTGTTGGGCAAGGACATCGGCACGCCCGAGGGCGTGGCCTTTGCCGGCAAGGTCCTGGACTCTATGCGGGACAAGCTCCTGACCTTCCAGGAGCAGACCGGATGCCTGTACAATCTGGAGGCCACTCCCGCGGAAGGGACCACCTATCGCCTGGCCCGGCTGGACAGGCACTTCTATCCGAACGTCGCTTGTCCGAGCGAGGCCCAGTCCGGCAGGCCGTTCTACTCGAATTCCACGCAGCTTCCCGTGCAGTACACGGATGACATCTGGCGGGTCCTGGAGCTGCAGGACCCCCTGCAGTCCCGCTACACGGGCGGCACGGTCCTGCACATCCACCTGGGCGAGGCTGCGCCCGACCCCCGGGCCCTGAAGTCGTTCATCCGGAAGGTCTGCACGAACTATCGGCTGCCGTACTTCACGATCTCGCCGATCTTCAGCATCTGCCCTGAACACGGCTATATCAAGGGCCGGTCAGAGACCTGCCCCCAGTGCGGCGGAAAGACCGAGGTCTACGCCCGGATCGTGGGATACCTGCGACCCGTGCATCAGTGGAATGAAGGCAAACAGGCGGAGTTCGAGATGCGGCGTCTCTTTCACATAGGCTAGCCACCATGAAGATCGCAGGATTTCAACCCTTCTCCTTGTGTGACTACCCCGGCAGGGTGGCGAGTGTCGTCTTCACTCAGGGCTGCAACTTCCACTGTGGCTTCTGTCACAACGGCGGGCTGATCCGCCGGGACGTGGCGGCGACACGGCTCATGTCCCAGGACGACTGCCTGCAGCGGCTGGCGGACCGGGCCGGGTTCCTGGACGGCGTGGTCGTCAGCGGGGGAGAGCCGACCCTGCAGCCTGACCTGGGAGAGTTCTGCAGACGGGTCAAGGCCCTCGGGCTGCTCGTCAAGCTGGACACCAACGGCAGCCGGCCGGACGTGATCAGGGCTGCGATCGAGGGACGTTGGATCGACTTTGTGGCCATGGACGTCAAGGCCCCATTCGACCGTTATGGTCGGGTAACGTGTGCAGACGTTGAGATCTCTTCGATCGAGGCCAGCATCCGGCTGATTGCCCACAGCGGCCTTGAGCACGAGTTTCGTACGACCTGGGTGCGGTCGCTGCTCACGGAGGAGGATCTGGCAGCCCTGCGGTCCACCTTGCCTCCGGGAAGCCCCCACCGAGTGCAGCCCTTTGTCCCTGAACTGGCCACAGACCCAGGCCTTCGCCTGGCCAGCTAGCCCGGAGACCCCCTTCATGAGTATCCAGCCTGACACGTGGATCAAAGAGATGGCCCTCAAGCATGGGATGATCCAGCCCTTCGAGGACCGGCTCATCAGAGCCGTGGAGGGCCAACCGGTCATCTCCTACGGCCTTTCTTCCTATGGCTATGACGTGCGGGTCTCGACCCATTTCCGGATCTTCACCAACGTGTATGGCTCAGTGGTGGACCCCAAGGCCTTTGACGTCAGGGGTCTGGTGGAGATCGAAGGGGACGTCTGTTTGATCCCACCCAACAGTTTCGCCCTGGCCCTGAGCGTGGAGAGCTTCAAGATTCCCCGGAACGTCCTGACCTTGTGCGTGGGAAAATCCACGTACGCGCGCTGCGGCATCATCGTGAACGTCACGCCCTTTGAGCCAGGTTGGGAGGGTCGGGCTGTGCTGGAGATCTCGAATACCACGCCCCTGCCTGCCAGGGTCTATGCCAACGAAGGCGTGGCCCAGGTGTTGTTCTTTGCGAGCGACAGTCCCTGCCAGGTCAGCTATGCGGACCGCAGTGGAAAGTACCAGGGACAGAAGGGCATCACGCTGCCCCAGGTGTAGCCCCATGGCTCACAGCCTTCGGTCTTGATCAGAACCAGAAGCGGATCGTTCCGCCCGCGCGGTTGTCCTTGGTGTCATGCCTGATCACCATGTCGGGCAGGAACGTGCGCCACTGGCTGTGGCAGTCCAGGAACAGGATGTTGCCGCCGCCGGGCTTCTTGCCGGCCATGTGGCCTGCCCTGTGGTATTCGCCGGGCAAGTTCAGGACGTTGCTGGGCACGTTCACGAACTCATCGGTGTCGCCTTCCAGGGAGGTGCCCACTGAAGGGATGGCGTCGGTCATCAGCTCCGCGGCCGAGGCGAACTTGTCCGTGACCTTGTTGCAGAAGGGCTTCTTGTTCACAGGCTTGAGGGCATTGAGAGACTCGGCTCCGCCGATCCGTTTACCCAGCCAGGCATAGGAGATGATCCTGCGATTGGTGCTGAAGTTCCACCAGTTGCCGAGCGGGTCCTTGTTCTTGATGGAGATGCTGATGCCTGGACAATAGAAGGTGATGCGGGGCGCCCCACACTGCACCAGGGCGTCTGCAGTGCGGATCGGAACGTCCCAGAGCCATTCGCCGTCCTTCTGGTGCTGCGGCACAAAACCCCGGTTGTCTTGGGAGTAGATCTGAGTGGCTGTGCCGATCTGCCGGGTGTTGGCCATGCACTTGAGCCTGCGGGCCCTCTCCTTGGCGGCCTGTATGGCGGGCATGAGGATGCCCATCAGGATCGCAATGATGGCGATCACCACCAGGAGCTCGATGAGTGTGAACGCCGCAACCCGGATGGACGAATTGCCTGGGGCCTTCATGACAAGGTCCTCCTTCAAGAGGTCAGCGCCTTCACTTTCACGACCACCCTCGGCGTTGCGACATTCCTACCTTATCGGTGGTCATTAACGACGGCTTTTTTCATTCTACCCGACCTGTGCGTCTTTTCAAGGGGAAATCCGGCCGCTCGCCGCGTTTCGGTCTGCCAAGATCCTCGACTGCGCCCGGAATTCCTTGCTTGAACGCTGCGATGCCGCGGGGTTATAATGCGACCGCCAGTTCCCTCAGGAGCCTAACATGAAGAAGCTGTGGTACGCGTTTGCAGTCCTCGTGATCCTGGTGCAGTCTGGATTCGGGGCTGATCCGAATACGGCCAAGTCGGCCGCCAGCCAGGACCCCTCCCAGGTCCTTCGCACCACCCTGGATCGGGTGCTCGCGGTGCTTCGCAACAAGGGCCTCGAACCGCAGGTCCGGGACAAGCAGGTCAGTGACATCGTCACGCCCGTGTTTGACTTCCCGCTGACTGCGCGTCTCTCACTCGGCAGGGAACAGTGGTCCAAGCTCTCGCCGGCCCAACAGAAGCGGTTCACCGATCTCTTCGTGAAGCGCCTCAAAGACACCTACCGTGACAAACTGGCCCAGTACACCGATGAGAAGGTGGTGCTCAAGCCGGCCGTCTCAAACGAGGGGAAGGTTCGGATTCCGACCGAGGTCGTCACCAAGGAGAAGACCTTCACGATCGTGTACAGCTTCTATCAGTCCAACAAGGTGTGGAAGATCTATGACGTGGAGATCGAGGGGATCAGCATGATCAGGACCTACCGGTCGCAGTTTGACGAGGTGCTGGCCAAAGGCACGGTCGATGACGTCCTGCGGCAGCTCGAGCAGCCGCCCCAGGATCCCAACTCGACGAAGAGGTGACGGAAGCGTCCGCCAGCCGCATGATCAGACTTCGCCGCTTGCCCATGACCTTCTTTGACGGGGTGGTGATTCGCCATCCGGTGCTCATCATCCTGTTTGCGGTGTCGGCCATGGCCTTCCTGTCGATTCAGGCCACCCGCTTCAGGCTGGATGCCTCTGCCGAGACGTTGGTCCTGGAGAACGACGAGGACCTTCGGTACGCCCGCCAGGTCGAGTCCCGCTTCGGCGAGGGCGACTCGCTCCTGGTGGCCTTTACCCCCAACGAGGATCTCTTCTCGGACAAGGCCCTGGAGCACCTCCACGCCCTGCGCGAGGATCTCAAGCTCGCAGGCAGCGTTGAATCGGTGACGACCATCCTCGATGTTCCACTGTTGGCCAGCCCTCCGGTCCCTCTCAAGGAACTGGACAGCAGCGCCCGAACCCTGGAGTCTCCGGACACGGACAGGGAACTGGCCAGGAAGGAGTTCAGAGATAGCCCCCTGTACCGGGATCTGCTGGTCAGCGCCGACCTGCGGACCACGGCCTTGATCCTCACGTTTCCCGATGATCGGGTCTACAAGGACCTGCTGCATCGACGCAATGCCCTCACGGAGAAGAAGGCCGCAGGCTCCGTGACCGCCGAGGAGCGGAAGGAACTCAGGCGCGTTTCAGAGGAGTTCCGGCAGTGCCACGACCAGTTCCGGAGGACCCGGCACCATGACATCCTGGCGATCCGAGCGGTCATCGCGCGGCACCAGGGCGAGGGGGCCCTGTTCCTGGGAGGGGTCAGCATGATCGCAGACGACATGATCACGTTCGTCAAGAGCGATCTGCGGGTGTTTGGCACCTCGGTGTTCATGCTTCTCATCGGCGCCCTGGTCGTTCTCTTCAGGAAGACGGCCTGGGTCGTTCTGCCGACCCTGATCTGTCTGGTATCGGTCGTGTCGATGATCGGATTTCTGGGTTGGGTAGGGTGGGAGGTCACCGTCATCTCCTCCAACTTCATCTCGCTGCAACTGATCATCACCCTGGCCATGTCGATTCACCTGATCATGCGATACCGGGAGATCGCCGCAGAGCATCCTGAGGCAAGCCAGAAGGATCTGGTCGTGCGGACCATCCGCGCCATCCTGCGGCCCTGTGTGTATTCGGGTCTCACGACGATCGGTGGATTTGCCTCCCTGATCTTCTGTGACATCCGGCCTGTGATCAGTTTTGGATGGATCATGGTCGTCGGAGTGGCCATCTCCATGATCGTTCCCCTCTTGCTGCTGCCCGCCATCCTGGTCTTGATGCCGAGAGAGCGGGGCGTGGTGGTCCACGACCAGTCCAGGTGGGCCTTGACCGCCGTACTCGGCCGATTCACGGCCGCACATGGCCTTGTCATCGTGGTCGCCACGGTCGCTGTCGCGGTCCTCAGTGGCATCGGCATCTCCAAGCTCCAGGTGGAGAACTGCTTCATCAGCTACTTCAGGGAGAGCACGGAGATCCACCGCGGGATGAAGGCCATCGACCAGCAGTTGGGAGGCACCACGCCGCTGGACGTGGTGATCGACTTCGACTCGCCTCGCGTTGCCGTGCGGGCTGTGGAGGCGAATGCGCCGGCTGCGGGGGACTCCACGTTTGACCAGTTCGGTGAGTTCGAGGATGCCTCCCAGCAGAAGAAGTACTGGTTTACCCGGGACAAGATCAACCAGATCACGGCCGTCCATGACTACCTCGACGGCCTGCCCGAGACCGGCAAGGTGCTGTCCCTGGCCACCCTGGTGCGGATGATCGAGCCGCTCAACGAGGGCAAGCCCCTGGACGGCCTTGAACTGGCCCTGCTCTTCGACCGGGTGCCGGAATCGATCCGGCGGATGCTGGTCAGGCCCTACGCGTCCGTGGAGCACAACCAGGCCCGCGTATCCGTGCGGATCCTGGACTCCGAGCCCTCCCTCAAGAGGAACGAGCTGCTGGCCAGGATCAAGCGCGACCTGACCGACAAGGCCAAGGTCGGCGTGAAGCCAGGCCACGTTCGTCTGGCCGGCATGCTGGTGCTGTACAACAACATGCTGCAGAACCTCTACGTCTCCCAGGTCGTGACCCTGGGCCTGGCTGGGCTGATGCTCTTTGGGACCTACGCGATCCTGTTCCAGTCCCTCCGGCTGGCCCTGATTGCGAGCTTCCCGAACTCCCTGGCCGTCGCCTGCATGCTGGGTGTGATGGGGTGGCTGGGGCTCCCGCTGGACATGATGACCATCACGATCGCCGCCATCGGCGTCGGTCTGGCGGACGATGACACGATCCACTACATCCACCGTTTCGGACATGAGTTCGAGACCCACGGGTCCTATCTGCGGGCCTTGTACCGATCGCACGCCAGCATCGGAAACGCGATCTACTACACGACCGTGACCCTGGTCATCGGTTTCTCGATCCTGACCCTGTCCAAGTTTATCCCGAGCATCTACTTCGGGCTGCTGACCGTGTTTGCCATTACCGTGGCCCTGTTCGCCTCTCTGACCCTGTTGCCGCAACTGCTGATCCTGCTCAAGGCCTTCGGCAAGGAGGGAGCGCCTGCCAAGGGACCTGAGGAGGCCTCGCCATGAGGCGATGGTGGATGGTCGCCCTGTCGCTGCTCGCGGGCTGCGCGGCGCCAGGCGGAGGCAGGACTGCTGCCCATGATCCGGTCTTGGTGGCTGGTCAGTCCTCTGCGTCGAGTGACGCCAACGAGGCGGGCATGGGTGATTTCGAGGCCCTGGACAAGGAGTTCAGCGAGAAGCCGGTCCATGTGCCGGACCCGCTGCAGGGCTGGAACCGCATGGTCTTCCAGTTCAACGACGCCCTGTATGCCTGGGTCCTCACACCGGTTGCCAAGGCCTATCGGCAGGTGACCTCGGAGCCGGTCCGCGCGGGTGTCCGGAACTTCTTCCACAACGTCTTGACGCCCGTCCGGTTCGTCAACTGTGTTGCTCAGGGCAAGGGAGCCGGAGCAGCCGATGAGGTCGGCCGCTTCGTGGTCAACACCACCTGGGGGATTCTGGGTGTGGCAGATCCTGCGAAAGAGCGGCTTCACACTCAACCGCCCGATGACGAGGACCTGGGCCAGACGCTGGCCAAGTACGGGGCGGGCAACGGGCTCTACATCGTCTGGCCCATCCTGGGGCCTTCCACGCTGCGCGACTCGGTGGGCATGCTGGGAGACCAGTTCCTCAGCCCCCTCCGCTACGTCGAACCCTGGGAATTGTATGTGGGCGCGTATGCGGTGAAGTTCACCAGCGATACCTCGCAGAGCCTGGGCCAGTACGAGTCACTCAAGTCCGCGGCCGTCGAACCCTACTCAGCGATCCGAGACGCCTACATCCAGTACCGGGCCAAGTGCGTGGAGGAGTAGGTTCTGAGATAGACTCTGAGCTTTGCGGTAGATTCGGTTCGTCGATGTGATATGCTGGACCCCTGCCAAGGGGCTCCACGGCCCGGATTCAGTGGGGCGGGCAGTCAGGCTAAGGAGTGGCATGCCATCCAGGGACACAAAGTGGTTGGAGCAGGCGAGGTCGGTGCTGGACAAGGAGGCTGCGGCCATCCTGTCGGTCAAGGCACAGCTCGGGGGGCCCTTCTGTCGCGTCGTGGAGGTCATCAGGGGATGCACAGGGGCCGTCGCGGTGTGCGGCGTGGGCAAGGCGGGACTGGTGGGCCGCAAGATCAGCGCCACCCTGACCAGCACAGGCACCCGGAGCTTCTGGCTGGACCCCGTGGATGCCATGCACGGAGACCTGGGGATGCTCGGCAAGGAGGACCTGGCGATCTTGATCAGCAATAGCGGCTCCACAGGCGAGCTCCTGCTGGTGGCCCAGGCCCTCAAAGGGATCGGGGTCAGGACCATCGCGATGACGCGGGACGACCATACGCCCCTGGGGCAGATGTGCAATCTTGTCCTTCCCCTGGGCCGGCACGAGGAGGCGGATTGCTTCAACCTTGCGCCTACGGCAACCACCACGGCCATGCTGTCACTGGGTGATGCCCTTGCCGTGACCCTGGAGGTGGACCGGGGCTTCACACGGCAGGACTACGCCCAGTTGCATCCGGCCGGCGCCCTGGGCAGGCGGCTGAAGAAGGTGGCTGCGTGCATGCGGGCCGGCGAGCGTTCTGCATATGCCCATGCAGACGCCAAGATCTCCGAGGCCATCCATCGGATCACCCAGGCCCGTTGCGGCATGTGTCTGGTGGTGGATGGCCAGGGACGGCTCCTCGGGGTGTTCACGGATGGCGATCTCAGGCGATCATTGGAGGCGCATGTGGACATCGCCGCCACTGCGGTCTCGACCTGCATGACCTCTCCCTGCAAGTACATCGAGGAGGACGCCCTGGTCGAGGATGCGGTGGAGATCATGCGGAGCACGCGGATCAACGCCTTGGCTGTAGTGAACGACGGCATGCAGGCCGTGGGCATCCTCGACATCCAGGACGTCGCGTAGCCCTCCTTCTAACCATTTGACCGTTTGACCATCATTGGAGCTCCAGCAATCGGGCTGCATTGGTCCACAGGATCTTGTCCAGGCGGTCCTGGGGCAGATCCAGACTGCGGAGGAGCTGCAGGGTATGTCCCTGGTCTGTCCACGGCGAGTCTGAGCCGAATAGCAGGTACTCCGCCCCATGGCTGAGCAGGATGCGGCGGGCCTGCTCGGCAGGCAGGCCGTCCAGGGCAAAGGAGATCTCCATGGCAATGGGGTGACCCACCAGGGTGGCCTCCACCTGGTCCCACTGCTCCCAGCCGCCGAGATGAGTGGTGACAAGCTTGAGCTGCGGAAAGGCCCGGTGGATCCTCAACAGCTTCTCCGGATCTGCCCTGAGCTGCCTTGGAAAGGCAACGTCAAACCCGGTGTGCATCACGACCAGCAGCTCCTCCTCGGCCATCACATCGTACATCCGCATCATGCGGTCCTCGTCCGCGTAGAAATCCTGGTAGAACGGGTGCAGCTTGATGCCCGAGAAACCACATGCCTTGATCTGCCGGATGCGGTCCAGCCGATCCGGGTCCGCCGGGTGGACCGATGGCATCATCGAGAAGGCCTGCGAACGGACCTGCAGACACCATTGGAGGATGGGATCGAACTGGGAGGGCCTGGTCGCGATGCAGCACACCGCGCTGTGATTGATGCCGGAGGCTCGCATGGATTGCGCCAGGGCCCCGAGCGTGCCGTCCAGGTATGCCGCAATCCCCGGGGCCTCGTCCATCAGGGTTCGCATGGCCCGGGGCGCCAGGCTGTCGGGAAAGGCGTGGGTGTGGAAGTCAATGATCTTGGTCGAGGTCACGAGGATTACTGGCTCTGTCTTGGCAGGAGGGCGAACTGAACAGGGGCCCGGAGGGGCAGAAGTCTTGTCTCTTCTGTGTACCCCTACGGACCCCTGGAAACCGTCCTGTCATGCTTCTGGATCTGTCTGTGAGCCCTAGCGAGGAGCTGCCCCCGTGGTGGGCGCGTTGGGTTCGCTCTTGGCTGCAACCTGAGTCTTGAGCTTCTCAACCGTCGCCTGGAGCTTCTTGTTCTCCTGTTCGAGTTTCTGGACTGTCGCGCCGAGCTGGTCGGCATCCTTGGCCTTTGCATTGGCCTGCTCGAGCTGCCTGGCAAGGCCGTCTACCCGATCCTTTGCTGCCTTGAGCTCGTCCGACACCTTCTTCATCTCGGCCTTGACGGCATCCAGTGCCTGCTTGGTCTCGGCCTTGAGCGAGGCGATCTGACTGTCCTTCTGCTTGGCTGCGGTCTCGAGCTTCGCGTTGTCGGCCTTGGCCTTGTCCAAGGCGGCCGTGGTGTCGTTCAGACGCGTGGTTGCCTGGAGCGCCCTGGCGTCTGCCTCATCGTACTTCTTCTTGTCCACCATGTTGCACCCGGACACCAGCCAGCAGCCGGCCAGCAGTGCCAGACCCAACCCCAAATCCCTTGCCTTCATGTTTACTCTCCTTAACGATCGCGGACTCTCATACGTTTCGGGGCAAGTACCCCAACGTTGTCACACTAGTTGCGGTTCTGCAGTCTACCCATCGACCTCTGCACCCGAGTCGGCCATGCCCCATCCCCCGCCGACCCTGATCGCGACCCTCGCACTGCATGGGCCACTATCATACCCGTTTCGGAGGTCTGTGCAACAGGCAAGTAGGCGGTAGGCCTCTACCTTTACCTGGAGGGTACGACTGCCGGGGCACTCCTATGGCACCATTCTCGCCTCAGGACGATCGTAAGGCACATAGGGTTGCCGCATGACGTTGAGCGCAGCCCGCTGCCACACGCGATAGGCCGACTCCTCGGTCCAGGTGTTTCCAGCAGAGGCAAAGTCGCAGAGGTGTATGGAGCGGGCCCTTTGGGCCTCTTCGATCTCGAGGTTGAGGCCGAACCGCAGCGGGGTGGTGAAGGCCAACCACATGCCGGACGGAGCGGCGACCGGAGTGAGCGTGACTTCCTTGTCGACATCGAGGCCTGCGGCCACGCCGTGGATCTCGCCATCCTCGAACCGGACGTCGCGGGCGAGGGTGATCGGGCCTCGCTCAAGGGCAAAGTGGTTGTCCTTCATCCTGCATCGCCCGACCAGTTCCAGCTTGAGGGCTACGGTGTCGCCTGCCTTCCAGTGACGAGCCACGGGCAGGTACGTGCCGCGCATCACGCCGGTGCAGGGCTCACCGTTGACGGCGACGCTCGTCTTGCTGCTCCAGGCGGGGATCCGCAGCTTGAGGGTGAATGCAGCCTCCCGCGAGGGAGTCACGACAAGGGTGACGGTGTCGCCCGCCGGGTAGTCGGTCTTCTGCTCAACCGTGATTCTGTTGCCGTTGGGCAGTGCCACGGCGGCCCTGGATTCGCTGTAGAGGTTGACCATCACGGCGTCGACGTCGGCCATGAGGATCGATTCGAGCAGCACCACGAAGCCGCGAGGGCCGTTGGCGATACAGCAGTTGGTCTTCATGCCGCACTGGTCCTCACCGCGGCCTCGCAGGCCCTCGAGCGGGCAGTACTTGGAGAAGGTCGCGCCATCCCGCGAGAGGGCAGCCAGAAGGGCATTGTAGAGGCTCTTCTCGATTTGGTCGGCCCAGACCGGGTCACGCGTGACGCGCAGGAGCGTCTGGCAGAGACGCATCCAGGTGGTGGTGACACAGGTCTCCATCATGTGGTAGGCGGGCTCGGTCTCTCGCGTGGAACCGTGGTACCAGCATTCGAACGCCGCGCCGGAACCTGCGGCGTTGATCTCGGTGGCCATGATGTCCTTCGCGGCGGCGACGGCGGCATCGAGGAGCCTGGGCTCACCGGTGACCTGGTAGAGCTCGATCAATCCCTGGTAGCACGACATCATCTCGTAGGCCTTCATGCCGTTTTCCCAGGACCACCAGCTCTTGGGGTGCGGAAAACGGTCCGCCACGCCCACGCCCTTGAGGGCCTGGGTCACGAGCCTCGCGCTGTCCTGTGGATCTTCCATCTGGGAGGCGACGTATCCGGCGAAATCCAGGTATCTGGCATCCCCGGTCCTGCGGTAGAGCCAGACGATGGGCTCCAGAACGGAGCAGCTCGCCATGCCGTGGTAGGCGCCGACCTTGTAGAGGTCTCTGCGACCGGGCCCCACCTGGGTCATCAGGTGGTCCGCCAGGCGGCGGGCTGCTGCCAGTGAGGCCTGGTCCCCGGTCAGATCGAAGTAGTGGAGCAGGCCCAGCAGCGTGTACTTGCGGCCCCAGACGTCCCAAGGGCCGTCGAGCTGGGCTGCATCCGTGTAGTTGCCGATGTAGCCGTCTTCCCGCTGGGTGGAGAGCAGGGTCTTGACCGAGGCGTCGATATTCGCCTTGAGGCCGGCATCCCAGGAGTACCTATTGAGGGGGACAGCGGAGTGCATCCACTTGCCCCAGAACTCGGTCTGCCAGGTGTTCGTTTCCTTGCGGCTCTTGAAGACCGCAGTCAGGTACTGGCCGTCTGTGGTCTTGACGTTGTGCTCCAGGCAGGCGTCCAGTCGCTGGCCGAGGTAGCCGCCGATCTTCACGTCGGTGGCATTGGGGCAGGCACAGGGATTGGTCTGGGCCGGTCCAGCAAGGCCCAGGGCCAGGATAAGGAGTCCAAGCGCGGGATGGATCATCTCAGCGTCCTTCCTTGGATTGACTATTGATCATTGGCTCGTCACTCGTCACTACTGCAAGGGCGACCCCGGAACGATCACGTACCGGTGGTCGCTCCGGATGACGCAGCAGAAGACCGTGAGGCAGTCTGTGCAGCGGCGGCCACGAGTACATCATGCGGATTGTACCTACCCAGGGCCACGATCGAGGTCACGCCTGTGCCAAAGCCCTTCAGCTCGTTGACCCACTCCTGCTGGCCTGTGCGAGGATGGAGGCAGTACGTGTATCCGTCCACTGAGACGATGAGCTGCCGCTCGTCGAGAAGGAGGAGCGATACATATCCATTCCTGTGCTTGGGAGACCTCCACTGCCATACCGTGGCCCCAGTACGGCGGTCCAGTGCAGCAACGCGGCCATTGAGGCCCACAAAGACGATCCTATCGAGATCTGCAATCATGGCAGTGCCCTGGTATTGGCTGTGGTCTACTTGCATCGCTGAGCTCCGGCTTTCCTACCGAATCTTGATCGCCTGTGTAGGGCACACCCGCTCGCAGCCCCTGCGTCTGTCGCACTGGGTCTCGTCCGTGACCCTGCACACCTTGTCGGTCTCGTCAACGTACAGGATCTTTTTGGGGCAGAGCCTCACGCACTCGCCGCAGCCTATGCACAATTCCTCGTCGATGATCACGATCTGGTTCATGGATTCACCATTTACTATTCACCATCTACTATTTCAACAAGTCACTCTCCCCACCAGCCACTGGCCACTACTCGCAGGGGCCGGATCAAGGATCACGATGAAGAACGTCGCAGCGGGGCCCAGCAGAAGCGACAAGAGCCACCAGTTCAGTCCACTGCGGCGTTTGGCCTGGGCGAGCCCTGCGTTGATCAGCGAAAGCGTCCCCCATCCAGCCACAAAACTGGCATGTGGATCCATCCTATCTCCCTCTCTTGAAGATCACGACGACGTCTCTCGTCTGTCCGTCCGACGCATTCGTGTCGAATGCCGCAGCAAGCTCCCACCCCTGGGATCCAAGATCATCCATCATGGCGTCCAGGGCCACCTCGTCGATCTTGCCGCCCAAGAACCCGGTAGCCGCCAGTTTGACGGTCCTGTATTCCCACTTCATACGCTACCTCTAAACCATGGTGATGAGCCAACAGAAGGCTGCCGTCCACGCGACCGCAGCAGCTCCGCGGGCCACCTCACGCGCCGGCCAACGGCAGGCCGTCACGCGACGTGCAGCCGCTCCGCTCGCCGCTGCCCCCGCCGCGAATCCAGCGATCTCAGCCCTCTCCCGGCCCCTCAAAGCCCTTCGAAGGGGCCGAGAGAGGACCTGTGTGCACAGTCCAACTGCATGAGTCACTATGGACTATTTCCGGGGCTGACCCCAACCGGCACCCATTCATGGCAGCACTTGGCAGGACATGCCTCTTTTCACATCCTTCTTCAGGGGAGATCCGGAAATCACAAATTCCTGCTCTATGTGGATGATCCTCAGTTTGTAGTTTCGGTACTCGAACGGCTTGTCCTTGTCCAGTTTTCCCGTATCGCATACTTCTGGAAAGACTATGAAGGGTCCATCCACGTTGTTTACATCGACCGTGACATTCCCGACTTCGGATCCACCTTGGTATATCTTCGATGGATCGCGTGTGGCAATCAAATCAGACTTACGGTTGAATAAGAAGCTGAAGACCTTCGATACCGTCTGTCTAGGGTCGATCTCACTCTTCCAGGTCCAGCGAATGAACATGAATCCAGGCAATAGCACAAAGACGATGACGATGCCTGTAACCAGCACCTTGCATAGAATCTGCATGATATGCAATCCTCTGGCCTGCCGGCATGCGAACCTCTGCTCGCAGCAGCCGAGGCCTGCCCTTCTATTGTCTCGCAGAATCAATGAGTGCCGCCTGAGACAGGCGGCCCAGAGTTCAGCCTTTCACGTCGCATACCTCGTGCATGCGTCCGCTGTCCCCACCCTCTCATCTTCTTACCCTCCCAGCTTCCTGGCCTCCTCCTACGATCTCACCTCTTGCTTCAGTCCAATAGATCCCTCGGCTGCGCCTCGGGATGACCGCTTCGCGGTCACTTCTTCCCCCGTCCCATCGGCCCTTCCGGCTCCTTCCCGTGTCCCTCTTCCGGTTTCTGACTCCTAGATTCCGGGTTCTGGTTCCTGGGTTCTGAGTTCTGACTCCTGTCTCCTGTCTCCTGACTCCTCTCTTCCGCCTTCTGGCTTCTGGCTTCTGGCTTCTCAATCCTCTCTTCTGAGTTCTGAGTTCTGGGTTCTGTGTTCTGCGTTGTCTTTCCGAGGTATTGCGGCAGTTCCACGCCTGCGATCCCTGCGATGTCATGGAGCGGCGGCAGCGACTTGATCAGGCTGGAGAGGAAGTTGGCGGTAGAGGACGTGCCTTTGTCGCCGCCAGCAGAGTCCCAGACCGTGATCTTGTCGATCTTGATGTTCTTGATGGCCTCGACCTGGTGGGCCACGATCTGCTCGATCTTCTCGATCATCAGCAGGGTGGCTGCTGCCTTGGCGTCGCCGTTGCAGCTTTCGACCAGGGACTCATATCCCTCGGCCTTGCCGTCCAGGACCTGGCGGATACCCTTGGCCTCTGCCTCATACTTGGCCAGGATGGCGTCTGCCTGGCCTCTGGCCTCCCTGCGGTACTTCTCTGCCTGGGCCTCTGCTGCGATCTCAACCTTTCTCTTCTCGATCTCCTGGCGCACGACCTCCAGGGCGTTGAGGCGTTCCTGCTCAGCCAGGTACTGGGCTTTCTGGATGGCGACCTCTGCCACGCGCTTGGCGACCTCGCCCTTCTGGAGGGCCTCGGCCTGTTTGACCGCGAGCAGGGCGTTGTAGTCCGCGATCTCTGCCATGGACTTGTTCTCGCCCTCTACTGCAAAGGACTCCTGTCCCTTGACGAAGACCCGCTGATCGGCCTCCGCCTTCTTCTTGCCCTTCTCAGACTGGGCCACGTTTTCCGCGACCCTGATGGTCTTGTCCCGGTTGGCCTCCGCCTCGCCGATGGTGGCCACTGCCTCCTGCTGTTGTACGTACACGCGCCGGTCTGCCTCTGCGGCCTTCTTGCCCTTCTCAGCGGCAGCGACGTTTTCGGCGACCCTGACGTCCCTGGTCTTGTTGGCCTCGGCCTGGCCGATGGCGCCGAACTTCTCCTGCTCTGCCACGTCGACCTTGGCCTTATTGACCGCCTCTGCTGCCGCCTTCTTGCCTATGGATAGGATGTAGTCGGACTCATCGGTGATGTCCGTGATGTTGACGTTGATCAGGTAGAGGCCGATCTTGTTGAGCTCAGGCTCGACGTTCTTGCGGATGGCCTCCAGGAAGCTCTCGCGGTCCTGGTTGATCTGTTCGATGGTCAGGGACGCCACGGTCAGACGCAACTGGCCGAAGATGATCTCCTTGGCCATCTCCTCGGTCTCGCGGGGGGCCAGGCGGAGGAGTCGCTCTGCGGCGTTGTTGGTGATGACCTTGTCCGTGCTGATGCCGACCGTGAAGCTGCTCGGCACGTTGACGCGGATGTTCTGCAGCGAGAGGGCGTTCTGCAGGGGGATGGGGATCGTCATGGGCGTGAGGTTCATGTACGCGTAGTCCTGGATGAGCGGCCACACGAACGTGCCTCCACCGTGGATGCAGCGGGAGGATTGGTCGCGTCCCACCTTGCCGTACACGACCAGGATGCGGTCCGAGGGACAACGTTTGTACCGTGAGGCCAGGAACATCACGGTGGACAGCAGCAGCAGCACGAAGACCACGAAGGTCCCGACCCACAAGGTCGTGCCCAGGTCGTTTACCGCGACAGCGGCCAGGGTGTTCATCAGGGTTGTCGTCATATGCGTGCCTCCAAGCAGAACCCGTAGTCAGTAGTAAGGTCAGAAGTCAGAAGAATGAAGGGCTATCCAATCCGTTCAACAACCAGCACGTCCTGGGGTGTCACCTCAGTGACGCGGACCCGCTGGCCGGTCTTGATCTCGGTCTGGTCTTTCGATACCGCGTTGTAGAGCCGCAGCCGGTCCTGGATCGTGACCTGGGCCTTGCCGATCCCTCCAGCCGGGATGGTCAGATAGATCTCGGCCTCGTGGCCCACTGCGTTGCGAAGGTCGATGTTGCCGCTGGACTGCAGCGAGCCCGCCTTGCGGAACATCCAACTGATGATCCAGACCGTGACCAGGCCCGCGGCGATGGCCGCGGCCACAGAGACCACTGCGCCTTGCCCGCTCTGGCGGGTCATGGCGAGGCCCACCCAGCCGAACATCATGAAGAACGCGGTCAGGCCCTGGAAGGAGAGCAGCTTGAAGCTCAGGTATGCGTCGTGGCCGCTGGCGTCGCCACCATCCGCAGCCCCCACGTCCGTCTGCGCCACGTCCACGGGCCCCCCAATGTCGTGGTGGACTGCGCCGCTGCCGAGGAATTGCAGGATCAGTCGGACCACGAACAGCACCGTGCCTGCAACGGCAAAGGCGAAGAAGAACTTTTCGAGACCTGCGAACTGCTCAAGAAGTGCCATCATAGCTAGCCCTCATTTCTCACAGCTCTTTCATAGATGCGTCGGCCTTCCTGTCGGCCCAGCTCAAGTTCATCGCCTCACTTCTGCCTCGATTGTCCAAAGACTCGTGAGAAATGCGGGCTGGCCCTTTCAACCTCGCACGGCCTCACATTGTATCGGCCAGCCGACCACAGGGCCAGCCCTTATCCAGATAGACGCGTGGCAGGGCGAAATATTGGATCCGTGTGTCGGCAGCTCGATCAGAGACGTTACTCGGCAGCCAATTGCTCGATCAGCCGGATGATCCTTCTGGCGCTGACTGACTTGGCCGCTGGGGCGAGTTCCAGCCAGGGACCTTGGCGGGTCTTGATCTGGAGGGCTGAGCTGGATGCGCCGATGGCGGCAGGGGAGTTGGCGATGATCATGTCGAGGCCCTTGTCCTGGAGCTTGGCCTCCGCCCGCCGCCGGACGGCCCGATCCTCGAGGGCAAAACCCACCAGTAGTACATTTTGGATTTTGGATTTTGGATTTTGGATCTGGGTGGCTGCCCACTTCAGGATATCAGGCGTAGGGACCAGCCGTAGGGTCATGGGCCTGCCAGTCTTCTTGATCTTTGTCTTGGAGCACCTGGCGGGTGTGTAGTCAGATACGGCGGCTGCCATGATCAGGCAGTCGTGCGATGGCAGCAGTCGTCTGACTGCCTGGAACATCTGGTCTGCTGTGGTGACCTCGATGACCTTGGCGCCGGCAGGGGGCCGCAGGCTGGATGGCGCGAGGATCAGCGTGGCCTTGTGGCCTGCGGCCAGGGCTGCCCTGGCCAGACTGATACCCATCTTGCCACTGCTGGCATTGGAGATGAAACGGACGGGATCGATGTACTCTCGTGTGCCGCCCGCAGTGATGAGGATACGCATGATCGCCGCCCCCTAGGCCATGCGTTCTGAGTCCTTCGGCTTGAGCTGCCTGATCAGGTCCGTGATTGCCTCCACGATCTGGCTGGGCTCTGCCATGCGGCCAGGTCCGACGTCGCCGCAGGCGAGCCGACCGGATTCCGGGCCTATGGTGCGAAAACCCAACCCTGTCAGGGTCTGGACGTTCCTCTGCACAACGGGATTGGCCCACATCCGGGTGTTCATGGCGGGCGCGAGCAGCACGGGCCTCTGCCAGCACACGCACAGGATCGTGCTGAGCAGATCGTCACAGATGCCGCTCGCCATCTTGGCCAGGATGTCGGCGGTGGCAGGTGCGACGACCACCAGGTCTGCCCACGTGGCCAGGCTGACGTGCTCTACATCGTGGTCCTGGCTTGCAGACCACAGGTCTGTATAGACGGGCCCTGAGGTGACTGCCTCGAAGCTCTTGGGTGCGACCAGTTGGCAGGCATTGGCGGTCATGGCGGTCCTGACGGAGGCGCCTGCGCCGGTCAGTTTGCTGGCCAGGTCCACCGCCTTGTACGCGGCCACGCCGCCGCTGACGCCCAACAGGATGTTCGCATTCAGGGCCATCTGGTTTCCGGTCTTTCCGGGCTATGCCCAGTGGCTGCCGGCCGTCTCTGCGTCCAGACCGCGACCCTTACGGTCCGGCGCGCCCTCGAAGTTGATCTTGTCTTGCAGGATCTCCTGGGCAACGATCTCGATCAGGGTCTTGCCCTCTGTGTCGTCGATCAGCGGCCGAGAGCCCTGCAGGAGCTCCTGGAGCCTTCGCTGCACAAGGGCAACCAGCTTGAAACGTCCCCCTGCCTTTTGGATGATCTTCTCACTCTTGAGTTCTTCGAGCATAGCACTTCTCCACGTCTGGCCGACAACCACCCTTCATCCCGGACTACCGGGGCAGCCGGCGATGATTTCCACGATCTGTGAGATGGCCCTTTCCAGGTCATCATTGACTACGAACCAATCATAATAGCCCTTGGCCGCCTGCGTCTCCTGCTCTGCCTTGGCCAGCCTTTGCTGCATGGTGGCAGCGTCCTCACGGCCTCGGCCTGTCAGCCGGCCCCGCAGGGCCTGGCCGTCCGGCGCGACGATGAAGACCATCCTTGCGCCAGGATAGGCCTGCTTGGCCTGCTTGCCGCCCTGCACGTCGATCTCGAGGATGACGGTGCGACCCTGGGCCAGGGCCTGTTCAACCTTGTCCTTGGGCGTGCCGTAGTAGTTGCCGAACACCTCGGCATACTCCAGAAACGCGCCCTGCTGTATCCTCTGCAGGAACTCCTCTTTCGAGATGAACCAGTAGTCCCTGCCTTCAACCTCTGTGCTGGCCCTGGGCCTGGTCGTGGCAGACACGCTCAGCATGGCCTTGTCCAGGCGCCGGACCAGCTCCCTGCTGATCGTGCTCTTGCCGACCCCGGAAGGACCGCTGATCACCACGACCTGGCCGGTCGCAGGTCTGCACTCTTTGCAGGATGAACCCCGGGCCACCGTCATTCTACGTTCTGGACCTGCTCTTTGATCCGATCAATGCGACATTTCACGTCTACGATCCTGCGGGCAATGTCGTTGTCCGAGGCCTTGCTGGCGATGGTATTGGCCTCCCTGAACATCTCCTGACTGATGAAGTCCAGGCGGCGGCCCACCTGCTCGCCTTCGAGGTGGCGGGCCTGCTCGAACTGGCCGAGGTGCGACTCCAGCCTGGCGAGCTCCTCGGAGATGTCCGATCGCTCGGCCAGGATCGCCACTTCCCTGGCCAGGGTGTCCTCGTCAAGCTTGAGCTTGACCTCTGCAAGCAACTCGTCAACGCGCTTGCGGAGCCGCTGGGCATACTCCTGCAAGACTACGGTCCTGCGAGTCCGGATCTGTTCCAGGTCTGCGGCAATCGTATCGCAGTGGCCCTTCAGGTCTGCGTCCAGATACCGGCCTTCCACTGCCCGCATCTCCTTGAGCCGTTCCATGGCCTGCCCAGAGAGGGCCAGCACGCCTGACTTAATCTGCTGGACCTCGTCCTCGGAAGGCTCTGCGGGCCTGACGATGTCCGGCACAGTCAACAGGGTGGCCAGATCGATGGACAGACTGGCTGCGGTCTGGGTCGGTTGATCGAACGCGATCCAGACGGCGAATCAGATCGCTCAAGGCCGCCTCGTCGATCTCGACCCTTTGAGGCCGCGCCCTTGACCCGCAGGATGTAGCTGACCGTGCCGCGGAGAAAGTGCTTTCGCAGCAGGCTGCTCGATCTCATCCTCGATGAACGTCAGGGCATCGGGAAGCCGGATCTCGGTGCGGAGATATCGGTTGTTGACGGTCTTGATCTCCAGTCTGTAGTCCAGCCCGCCAATCTGGCCTTCAGCCTCACCGTAGCCGGTCATGCTATAGATCATGAGTTCTGTTTCCTATCTGTCAGATCGCACCAGCGATCGCCTGCACACCCCAACCTACTTGTTCGGCTCTGCCGGCGCCACAGGGGCCGGCGTCGACGAGGACGCAGGCAGGCTGGTCGTCGGCTGGTTGGACACTGGCTGACTCGGCGCCGTCTGACCAGGTGCTACGGGCTGGCTCTGCCGGGCCGGCGCAGTCGCACTCGCCCCGAACTGCTGGGTGGTGGGCCTCCAGTACTTGGCCATCAGCACGGCCAGGAACAGGAATACACCCACCAGGGAGATCGTCACCCAGGTCAGCACGTCTCCTGTCTTGGCGCCGAGAATGCCGCTGGCCATGCCTCCACCCAGGGCCGCACTGAGGCCTCCGCCCTTGCCCTTCTGCAGGAGGATGATGAAGATCAGGCCCAGTGCCGCAGATCATAAACAGGATCGCCACCAAGCTCATCAGGAAGCCGCTCGCCAGACAGGGTAAACTCATTGTCGTCATGTCCTTCATCCTCAAGTGGTTAGATTTTTCAGGCCTTCACAATGGCAACGAAGTCCTCTGCCTTCAGGCTTGCACCGCCGACCAGCAGGCCGTCCACGTCCGGCTGACCCATCAGGTCTGCCGCATTGGCCGGCTTAACGGAGCCGCCGTATTGAATGCACGTCTGGTCTGCGATCTTCTTGCCGTACAGGGTCTTGAGACAGTCGCGGACAAAGGCGTGCACCTCTTGCGCCTGCTGGGGCGTCGCGGTCCTTCCGGTGCCAATGGCCCAGACCGGCTCATAGGCGACCGTGACCTGGTCCATCTGGGCCTCAGAGATGCCGTTCAGGCCCAGCTTGAGCTGCCGATCCACCACGGCCTCAGTCTGGTTGGCGTCCCGCTCGGACAGCAGCTCGCCGACGCAGAAGATGGGCAGCAGTCCTCCGGCCAGAGAGGCCTTGATCTTCCTGTTGATCAGGTCGTCCTTCTCCCCGATCACGTGTCTTCGCTCGGAATGGCCGCAGAGCACATAGGTGCAGCCCACGTCCTTGAGCATGGCCGCAGAGATCTCACCCGTGAATGCGCCGTTGGCCTCGAAGTAGAGGTCTTGCGAGCCCAGGGCGAGGGAAGACCCCTTGAGGGCAGCCCCCACTGCAGCCAGATAGACAAAAGGCGGGCACACCGCAACGGTCCTGTCGCTCAGCTTTGCGGCCCCTGCAGCCACGGCCTTGGCCAAGGCCACGCTGGACAGGCTGTCCGTGTTCATCTTCCAGTTACCCGCAACGAACTTTCGTCTCATATCGGATTCTCCAGACTCAAAAATATACAGAGGCGCACCCTACAGCACCTCGGTCACTCTCGGGAAGCTGCCCAACATGGACAGTTGCAGGCAGTGCTTGCGGGCCTCTTCCAGGCCCTCGACTACGTGGGCCTCGGTCCTGTGACCCAGGAGGTCCACGAAGAAGTAGTACTCCCACTGCCGCTTCTTGCTGGGCCTGGACTGGATCGTGGTCAGGTTGAGGTCATACCGCCTGAAGACGTCCAGCACGTCGGCCAGTGCACCTGCCTTGTGGGCGGTCGTAAACAGGATCGCGGTCTTGTCCTCGCCCGTGATGCGTGCATCCTCGCGTGAGATGACCAGGAATCGCGTGACGTTGTTGGTCATGTCCTCGATGTTCTCAAACACCACCTTGAGGCCGTAGAGCTCGCCTGCCAGGCTGGCGGCCGATCGCGGCCGCGTCCTGTTCCTTGGCTGCCATCTGGGCGGCCTTTGCCGTGGAGGCGACGGGGATGGTCTCTGCGTCCTTGAAGGTCGAACAGAGCCACTTCTGGCACTGGGCAAAGACCTCGGGCTTGGAGTAGACCTTGGAGATCTTGTCCGGAGGGCAGTTGGCCAGCAGACTATGGTGGATGGCCACCAGGACCTCTGCACAGACCTTGACGCTCGACTCGATCAGGGCATCCAGGGTCTCGATGACGCCGCCGCCCGTACTGTTCTCCACAGGCACCACGCCCAGGTCACAGTGGCCGCGGCTGACCTCCTCGAACACCGCATTGATGTGGGTCAGCGGCTCGTACTCCACGCTCTGGCCGAACTTGAGTATGGCGGCTGCGTGGCTGAAGCTGCCTTGGGGGCCGAGGTAACCGATGCGCGGAGGCTTTTCCAGGAGGAACGAGCCGCTCATGAGCTCGCGCCAGATCGCCTGGATCGTCACGTCCTTCAGGGGACCCTGGTTGGCTGCCAGGACCTTGGCCAAGACCTGCTTCTCCCGATCGGGCGAATACACGGGCCTATCGGCCTTGCTCTTGAGCTTGCCGACCTCCACGACCACCTTGGCCCGCTCATTGAGCAGGTTCACAAGCTGCTGATCGATCTGGTCTATCCGTTGTCGCAGTTCATCCAACGACACGCCACGTTCCTACGAAGGATTTCCTTGTTGTGCAACCTCTTATGCTTTGGTCATTTACGCGAAGCACTTGGGCACGCGGTCTGCTGCCGGGCTCCGGGGCTTCCTTAGGCCGGCTCCGCAAAACAGACGGCGCACCGCTACCGCGAAAACTACTTTATCTAGCAGAATTTAGCTCACAAGTCAAACGCAATATTCTGACACTGCAAAGAGCAAAGACAGGCCGTTCACGAACGGGTTGGGCCGGAAGGCCAAGTGGGGTAGCCAGGGGCGCAAGTGGCTGTGGGGTTCCCGGTGAACCAGTTGTCCCCGCGCAAAGGCCACTATCTCGCAGGTCGTCCGACGAACTCCAATAGTGCAGCCAACGTGGTCAGGGGGTGAGGGGGACAGCCAGGGATGTACAGGTCTACTGGGATCAGGCCGTCTGCGCCATTGTGGACCTCACTGCGGTCGATATAGGGGCCGCCTGAGATCGCACACGAGCCCACCGCGACCACGACCTTGGGGCAGGGCACTGCATCGTAGGTCTTGAGCAGGGCCTCTCGCATGTTCTCGGGGACGGGACCGGTCACCCATAGCCCGTCTGCGTGACGGGGCGAGGCGACGAACTGGATGCCGAACCTGCCCATGTCCCAGGTAGGCGTGCCGAGCACGTTCGAGTCTGCCTCGCAGGCATTGCACCCGCCTGCAGAGACCTCCCTGAACTTGAGTGACCTCCGGAAGTAGCGGCTGGCCGTGTCATCTTCGCATGAGGCTACTGTGACAGGACCGGGCCTGACGATCAGGTCCTGGCGCCTGGCAGCAGCGAGGCGGTGTTCTTGTGTGAAGCGGATGGCCGCCTGCGGGCAGGCCTTCTCGCAGGCCCTGCAGAACAGGCACTTTCCCATGTCCAGGCAGAGGCTCCGGCTGCTTCCTTCTCCTTCGAACTGGATCGCGCCAAAGGGACACGCAGCGACACACCGCTGGCAATCACCAGGGCAGCGGCCCTGTTCGATCACAGGTCTGCCTGCAAACCGCTCAGGCAACGCCGGCGCAGGACCGTGCGGATACTTCATGGTCCTGTACCCCTGCTGCCATCGAGTTCTCAGCACATCCAGCATGCTCGCTCCTGTCTCCTGCGTCCTGTCTCCTGATTCTGAGTTCTGCGTTCTGAGTTCTGCATTCTGTGTCTACAGATCATGTCCACAATACGACAGGTTGAAGCTCTTGTTGCACAGCGGGAAGTCCGAGATCTGCTGACCCCGCAGGGCCAAAGCCAGACCGAACCAGTTGTGGAACGAGGGGTCCACAACCTTGTACAGGGCCAACCGACCCTGGCCGTCGGTCTGGGCCACGTGGCAGATCTGGCCCCTCCAGCCCTCGGTCAGGGACACAGCGAGCTGGTTTGCTGCAAGGTCCTTGGCCGGCGAGAGGATCGGTCCCTCGGGCAGGGCGTTCAACTGCTCGTTGATGAATTCCAGGGACTGCTGGATCTCCAGCCATCGGACAAACGCCCGGGCAAAGCAGTCGCCGCTGTCCCATGCGCACAGAGGCAGGTGCGAAAGCCGGTAGATCCCGTACGGCAGTTCGTGCCGGACGTCCCGCTCCAGGCCGCAGGCCCGTGCAGCGACTCCCACCAGGCCGATCTGGCGGGCGGTGTCGGCTGAGAGGCTGCCTGTGCCGTCAAACCGAGCAAGCACTGAAGGCGCATTGAACATCAGCTCTATGGCGGATTTGGCGTCCCGCTCGATGTCCTTGAGCCGCTGGGTCAGATCCGCGACCAGCCGGTCATCCAGGTCATACGTCACGCCGCCGGGCCGCACCAGGCCGCGTCCGAAGCGGTTGCCACAGAGCACGGCCGTGGCGTTGAGCACGTCGCCTCGAATGCGGCCGCAGTAGTTCAGGGTTGGGAGGAAGCCCACGTCACCTGCCAGTGCGCCCAGGTCGCCCACGTGGTTGGCGATCCGCTCCAGCTCTGCGGCGATGCCTCGCAGGGCCTCTGCCCTGCTGGGGACCTGCGTGCGTGACAGGGCCTCCAGGGCCTGGCTCCAGGCGGTGGTATGGCCGATCGTGGTGTCACCTGCCAGGGTCTCGATCAGGTGGATCGAGGCAGGGGTGGGTCCACAGACCAGGGCCCGCTCTACCCCGCGATGCTGATAGCCCAGTGAGATCTCCAGGTGATGAACGACCTCGCCGTGACACTGGAACCTGAAGTGGCCCGGCTCGATCACGCCTGCGTGAACGGGGCCCACAGCCACCTCGTGGACCTCTTCTCCTGCCATGGAGAAGAAGTCGGTCATGCCAATGGTCGGATGACCGGCCTTGGGATCAGGACCTGCCTGGAACCGGATGGGCTTGGGCCACGGGTGTCCCTTGGGGATGATCCCCGTCTGCTCTGCGATCTCCCGCTCGAACCAGTGGGCCTCCGGAATCTCGCTGGTCAGGCAGGGATACGCCTTGCCCACCTCTGTGGCAGCCAGGCCAAGCTGGCCTGCGTCCGGGATCACGACAATCGCCATCAGGAGATGGCGGTCAGGGCCAAGGGGCCGGGTGAGCAGGCTTGCCAGGTGTGCACCTGCAGCGATCTGTTCGAGCAGAGTCTGACGGAAGTCGGCCATTGACGTTGCCGCTACGCGGGAGACGTCGATGCCCTGGCCATTGCACAAGGGCAGCAGCGATGCAGTCATCAGGGCACCCCCAGTTGCAGGGCTGCACCCCGCAGCACGCCCTGGAGCCCATCCGGCACGATCAGGCCGAGGGTCAGCGTGCCGAGGATCAAGAGCGCGGGCGGTAGCACGGAGAGGACCGACTCACGGGCCTGGGGCCGTTCCAGACCCAAGGGCGCAACGCCGAAGGTCATCGTCAGTGCAGTCCTAGCCAGGGCGATGAAGACCACGGCCAGAAGTGCCAGGTACAGGACCGCCACGGTCCAGTGACCACCGGCGAGTGCCCCCCTGAGGATCGTCAGCTCGCTGACGAACAGCCCGAACGGCGGCGATCCGGTGATGGCCAGAAGGCCGGCCAGCCACAGGCCTGCGGTGAGGGGGCTGACCTTGAGCAGGCCCGTCACCTGGTCGATCCGCTTGGTCTTGTACAGAGACAGCACGTTGCCGGCAGTCAGGAACAGGACCGCCTTGGTCAGCGAATGGTTCACGGCGTGGAGCATGGCGCCGAACCCTGCCAAGCCGCCGAGGCCGACGCCCAGCGAGAGGATGCCCATGTGCTCGACACTGGAGTAGGCCAGGAGCCGCTTGAAATCGACCTGTGCGATCAGGAATACGGCCGCCACCGCCATGGACAGCAGGCCGAACAGGACCATGAGTTCGGAGGCAAAGGGGCCCAGCCCGGCTGCGGCCAGGACGCTGAACATCCTGAGGATGGCCAGGAACGCGCAGTTGAGCAGCGCCCCGGACAGGAGGGCCGAGATCATGGAAGGGGCCTCGCTGTGGGCGTCGGGCAGCCACGTGTGCAGCGGCGCGAGGCCCATCTTGGTTCCGTAGCCCACCAGGACCATGATGAAGGCGGTCTTGAGCCACACGGGGTCCAGCTCTGCGGCGTGCTCGGTCAGGGCCTTGACCGTCAGGTGGACGGGCTCACCACCGCCGAACGAGCCCGCCACGGCCAGGCAGTAGTTGCCCATCAGGGCCAGGGCGATGCCTACTGAGCAGATCAGGAGGTACTTCCAGGTCGCCTCCAGGCTGCGATGGTGGCGATGATAGTAGATCAGGGGTGCGCTGGTCAGGGTGGTGGCCTCCATGGCCACCCAGACCAGGCCCAGGTGGCTGCTGGCCGTGACCAGGGTCATGGTGGCCAGGAATAGGAGCATGCAGCCCGTGAACGTGGCCTCTCGCTGGTTGTCGAACAGGAAGCCCTCTTCGAAGTCCGTGGCCTGCTTGCCATGCCCTGCCTCGCGGCCGAGGAAGCCCACTGCGTACAGTGCTGCCGCCATGAACAGGACGCTGGTGGTCGTCAAAAAGAGCAGCGACGCCGAATCGATGGCCAGCCAGTCGTTCAGGACCAGGTTGCCTTGGCGGGTCCAGCACGTGACGGTCAGGGCCAGGTGGACGGTCGCGGTCACCACGAGCAGACCGCGGCGAACGGCGTTGTGGCGAATGAACAAGGCGGCCAGGCCTGCCAGGGCGGGGAACAGGATGAGTGTCCAGACCAGCATGACGTCAATCCCTCAAGGCCGAGAGCCGGTCCGTGTCGATGTGGTCGAACTCGCGGCTGATGTGGTAGATGGCGATTCCCATCACAAACACGCCTACGAACACGTCCAGCAGGACGCCCATTTCGACAAGCAGGGGCTCGCGAAGGGCGAAGGCCGCGCCAAAGGCGTAGATCCCGTTCTCCATGGTCAGATAGCCCAGGACCTGGGTGATCGCCTTCTTGCGGGAGACGATCATGAACAGGCCCGTGATGATTGTGGACATGGCCACTGGGATCAGGATGCCGGCCTGGACGTTGCTGGGCAGGTGCAGGGGCCGGGCGATCAGGAAACACGCGCCCAGCAGGGCCACGCCGATGGCCATCGAGCCCGTGAAGCCGACGATCGGCTCGAGCTCCCGTTGCACGCCCGCCTCCCGGGCCGCTCTGCGGAGAAGCCACGGCAGGAGCACGGCCTTGACCAGCGTGGTGATCACAATCACGGCGACAGGCCGGACGCCGAGGACGTCCGCGTTCATCAGCACGCCGATTGCGCCCAGCAGCACCGCCTGTACTGCCACTGCCCGTGTCCCCACGGCCAGGCGGCTGGTCCCCAACAACCACAGGTTGGTCAGGATCAGCAATACCGCAGCCAGATCAATCCAAGATACCATGCGATTACCTCACCACCAGGATCAGGGCCACAGTCGCCAGGATGGATGCTGCAGCCAGCAACTGCGGCACGCGGACGAGGCGCAGCCTTGCCATGGTGGACTCCACTATGCCTACGCCGATCGCGACAGCGAACTGGCCTGCCATGCCCAGGGCCAGGTCCCAGCCAGGTTGGCCTGTGCGGACCGGCAGGATCAGCCCCGTGACCAGGCTGGCCAGCACCCACATCTTCAGGCTGGAGCCATATTGGATGAACGCCAGGTCCACGCCGCCGTGGTCGAGGACCATGACCTCGTGGATCATGGTCAGCTCCAGGTGGGTGTTGGGGTCGTCCATCGGGATGCGGGCGTTCTCCGCAAGGGCCACGATGAACAGGGCCACGGCCACAAGGACCATGGCAGGGCCCACGGACCCAGACAGGGCAGAGATGTGGACCACGCTGTACAGGTCAGTCAGGGACACGCTGTGCGCCTGCGCTGCCAGGGTGCCGAGGCCCAGCAGCAGGGCAGGCTCGGAGAGAGCTGAGAACTGGACCTCGCGGCTTGCGCCCATGCCTTCAAACGCGGAGCCCGTATCCAGTGCAGCCAGGACCGTGAAGAACCGGCCCAGTCCCATGATGTAGGCAAACAGGATCAGGTCGCCGGGAAAGGCGGCGAGGGCCTTGATCCCTCCCAGGGGCACGAGGCCTACCACGGCGATCAGGCCCGCCAGAGTCACCACAGGGCCGAACCGGAAGACCCACGTGGTCGTGCGGCTGTACACGGCTCCCTTGCGAAGGAGCTTGGCCAGGTCGTAGTACGGCTGCAGCAGGGGCTGCGCCGCGACGGCCCGCAAACACGGCCTTGGTCCGGTTGATCACGCCGAGCAGCAGGGGTGACAGGACCAGGGCGAGTGTCACATGGAGACAGGGCCAGAGGATCATGACGGCACCCCCAGCTTCCACAGCAGCAGGACCAGGACCGTGATGGCGATGTACAGGACGTACATCTGGATGCGGCCCTGCTGGAGCCAGCGGAGCCTGGATGCCACCCAGCCGGCGGACAGGAACGCAGGCCTGAAGCCGGACTGGAGGAAGACGTCATCCGTGTGCGTGTGCAGATGGCTGTGTCTCGGCCAGAAGTCCTTGGCGGGCTCCACTGTGACACGCGTGCGAAGGACTGGCTTGAACATCCCCACCAGGGGCTGCGCAAACGACGAGGCCGTGTATTGCATGCGGGCCGACGGCGCCGCATACCCGCAATCCCACGTCCCTGCCTTCCTGACCGACCGTCCGGCCAAGAGCCGGTAGCGAAGGCCGGCCAGGACCAGGACGAGCACTGCCAGGGCCAGGGCCATGACACTGACCATCTGCAGGGTCTTCAGGGTCCCTGCCACGGGCGCAAGCAGTGGCTCGGGGATCAAGGGCCCAATCGCAGTGAGGACCCAGCGGATGACCCAGGGACCGGACAGGCCCAGGGCCCCGCACAGTGCAGCCAGGATGATCAGGGGGACCCGCATGGTCAGCGGCGCCTCGTGACTGCGCGCCACGACGTCGCTTCGGGGCTGGCCCAGAAACACGATCCCGAAGGCCTTGGCAAAGCAGGCTGCTGCCAGGCCGCCGATCAGGGCCAGGCTGAAGATCACGGTCGCGCCGGCTGCGAGGAGGCCTGTTGCCAGCGCTGAAAACGCAGCCATGTAGATGAGCAGCTCACTGATGAATCCATTGAAGGGAGGCAGCCCAGAGATCGCGGCAGACCCAACCAGGAAGGTCGTGGCCGTGGTAGGCATCCGCTTCATGAGGCCTCCCATCTGCTCGATCTGCCGCGTGCCTGTGGCGTGGAGCACGCTTCCTGCACCCAGGAACAGGAGGCCCTTGAAGACCGCGTGGTTCAGGACGTGCAGCAGCCCGCCAGCGAGTCCCAGCGTGGCCACTACCGGCTTGCCCGTGGACAGGCCCAGCAGCCCGATGCCCAGCCCCAAGGTGATGATCCCGATGTTCTCGACGCTGTGATACGCGAGCAACCGCTTGAGGTCGTGCTGGGCCAGGGCAAACAGCACGCCCAGGATCCCGGAGGTCACGCCGATCCCCACTAGGACCTGGCCCCACCAGAGGGGCGGCAGGACGGGCTCCAGTGAGCCTGGATTGCCTGTCCAGGTCATCAACCTGAGCAATCCATAGATCCCTGTCTTGATCATCACGCCGCTCATCACGCAGGACACAAAGGACGGGGCCGCGGGATGGGCCTCCGGCAGCCATACGTGCATGGGCACAAACCCAGCCTTTGCGCCGAACCCGATCACGGCCAGCAGGAACATGACCCCGCCGGCCAGGCCCGAGACGGGCATGTGGAAGTCCGCGAAATCCATGGAGTTGCTGGCCTTGCCGAGCATCACAAACAGGGCCAGCAGGAAGGCGGTGCCCACGTGGGTCGCCACCAGGTAGATCCAGCCTGCCTTGACGACCTCGCCATGCTCGTGCTCGAACATGACCAGGAGGAAGGAGGCCAGGGCCATGATCTCCCAGGACACCAGGAAGAGCACCGCGTTGCGGCTGGTCACCACGACCAGCATGGCTGCAATCAGAAGGTGATAGAAGGTCCAGACCAGGCCGAGGTTCCTCTGTCCCTGATAGGGCTGCAGATAGGCCATTCCGTACAGGGCGGCCAGGCCGCTGATCAGGCCGATCACGACCACGAAGAACGCAGACAGCCCATCCATCTGCAGGGAGAGAACGCCGCCCGGCATCTGCCAGGGAAGGGTCAACACGTCTGTGGGGTGCCCCTGAAGGACCTGCAGGCCCGCAGCCACGGCCAGGGCGCCTGCGGCCAGGCCCGTCAGACCGCCGATCCGGTTCGCCACCGCTGGGTAACGGGAGGTCGCGCCACAGACAACGCCGCCCACTGCCAATACTGACAATGCACAAACCAGGGTTACCATACCTACGCTGTCTGCCCTCCAGTAGCGGCCTGACCCAAGATGGACGCGTCTACGCGTGCAGCATGGGTCAGGATCTCCTCCCTGGCCGCCCTCTGCACGATCGAGGTGTTGAACTGTCCGTCGCGCAGGCCGTAGGCCAGCTTGGACAGGAGGTTCAGGTGGGCCTTGATCGTGGGGCTGAGGATCGTGAAGAGGGTGTGCACGGGCTTGCCGTCCAGGGCCATAAAGTCGATGGCGCTCTCGAGGAAACAGACCGAGATCATGGGCTTGGGGATGTGCATGACGATGGGATTGCGGGCGTGCGGGATGGCAATTCCGTCACCCACGCCGGTGGAGCCCAAGGACTCGCGGGCCATGAGGACCTCAAGGAGGAAGTTGCGGTCCACCTCCTGAGGCAGGGGGATGACCTCCACGACTGCCCGCAGTGCAGAGGGCTTGTCCTGGCCGCCCACGCGGTAGTAGATCCCACCTGCACGCAGGGCCTCTGCAAGGCCGAGGGCTGCGCCTGGGGAGTCAGGTTCGACCAGCATCTTGGCAGAGATGGGGATACGGTTGGCAGTGGCCCACTCCAGGAGCTCGGCCCTGTTGAAGCGGTACTGCTCATTGATCTTGTAGAAGGGGAGCTTCTGCTGGCTGATCCAGCGGTAGATCGTCTTCTCTGATACATCCAGCAGCTCTGCTGCCTCTCTTACGCCAAGTCTCATCTTGGTCCAAAGTGCTCCAAAGGTGCCAACTCATGGGCATATCTAGACATTACCTGGACATCTATGGACATATCATAATGATCGATCCGAAGAAGTCAAGGACTTGAAGGATAGTTGCCCGTCGCCCATAATGACACTGGCCTGTGGCAACGCCAGGCCAGCTCACGGAGAATTCTATGTACGTGATCCCTGCAATAGACCTCATGGACGGCAAGTGTGTGCGGCTCATCCAGGGCCAGTACCATCGTCAGATCGTCTATGGTGACGACCCTGTGGCCCAGGCAGAGCAGTTCCATTCTGACGGCGCGCGATGGCTGCACGTAGTGGATCTGGACGGCGCAAAACAGGGCAGGCCTATGAACACAGCCACTATCGCCGCCATCGCAGGCCTGGCCAGGATGAAGGTAGAGGTGGGGGGCGGGCTGAGGGACGAGGCCTCGATCAGGCAGTTGTTGGACGCTGGCGTGGAGCGGGTGATCATCGGCACGAAGGCGGTCAGGGATTTTGCTTGGTTTGCCAGGATGGCAGAACAGTTCAGGGGCCGGGTGGTGCTGGGCCTGGATGCCCGGGGCGACGTGGTCGCGACACACGGCTGGCTTGAGGAGAGCGATTTGCTGGTCCTGGACTTTGCCGAAAGGGCCGCGTCCCTGCCCCTGGCTGCGATCATCTACACGGACATCACGCGTGACGGCATGCTCACCGGACCCAACGTGCAGATGACCGCTGCCATCGCAGCAGCAGTCAAGATCCCAGTGGTCGCCTCAGGTGGGGTCGGCACTGCCGACCACATCAGGCTCCTGGCAGCAGCCAGGAACATAGAGGCGGTTATCGCAGGGCGTAGTCTGTACGAGGGGACGCTGACGCTTGCCGCCGCGATCGCAGCAGCGGGCGGGGCGGAGTCAGAAGGTGAGAAGGTAGGAAGGTAAGAAGATGAGAAGGTGAGAACCGAGGAAGAGAGCGGACTGGCTGTTTCTCCCCTTCTCACCTTCTTCCCTTCACATCTCCTTAGGTCACAGTTTCTACCGTTCCGAGACTCTCAGTTCCCGGCGGGTGACTCCAGGGGGCAGGACGATACCGCTCTGACCCTGGGCCTTCTTGAAGTCCACGATGATCCGGACTGCAGTGTCCGGGTCGTCTGCTACAGTGAACACATCCATGTCCGGCGGTGAGATGAAGCCGTTCTCATTGAGGACCTTGGTCTGGACCCAGTCGATCAGGCCCTGCCAGAACTCCCGGCCCATGAGGACCACTGGGAACGAGGCCTGCTTGAGGGTCTGGATCAGGACGAGTGACTCTGTGAACTCGTCCAGAGTGCCATAGCCGCCCGGGAACACGAGGAAGCCGTGCGCGTACTTGAGGAACATGACCTTGCGGCAGAAGAAATACCTGAAGTGCAAGGACAGGTTCTGGTACGGGTTGGGCGTCTGCTCCTGGGGCAGCTCGATGTTGAGGCCTACACTGGTGGCGCCTGCCGGGATGCGCCCTTGTTGGCGGCCTCCATGATCCCTCCACCTCCGCCCGTGATCACGCTGAACCCGGCCTTGCCGAGCTTGTAGCCCGTCTCTTCGGCCATGGCGTAATAGCGGTTGCGGCCGTCGGTCCGGGCTGAGCCGAAGATCGTGACTGCGGGTCCCACGGAGCCGAGTTCCTGGAACCCCTCCGTGAACTCTGCCATGATGCGAAAGAGCCTCCACAGGTCTTGAACGGGTTTGTCAGCGATGGGATAGTCCACGGAGAGTCTCCTACATGAGTGAGGGGTGCTTCAGGGCCGGGCAGTACTGGGCAATCGGGCAGACCGAACATCGGGGCTGTCTTGCCGTACAGGTCTGCCGGCCGTGGGTGATCAACAGGTGGCTGAATCGCGTCCATTCCTTGGGCGGCACGATCTCCTGGAGGTCGAATTCCAGCTTGACGGGGTCGCTGTTCCTCGAAAGGCCCAACCGCCGTGACAGCCGGATCACGTGCGTGTCGCACGTGATGCCGGGGATGCCGAAGGCGTCGCCCAGCACGCAGTTGGCGGTCTTGCGGCCGACTCCCGGCAGGGTCAACAGGTCCTCCATCGTCCGGGGGACCTCGCCTGCGAAGTCACTGAGGATCTTCTGGCAGGCCTTCTGGATGTGAATGGCCTTGTTGTGATAGAAGCCGGTGCTCCTGATGTCCTGCTCGATCTGGTGGAGGTCCGCCTCGGCCCAATCCTTCGCAGAGGCGTACTTCTTGAAGACCTCGGCAGTGACCAGGTTGACCCGGGCGTCCGTGCACTGGGCGGATAGGATCGTCGCGATCAGCAGCTCCAGGGGGTTCACGAATTCCAGGGCGATCCGGGCGTCAGGGTAGGCCTTCCGCAGGATCGGCATAGTCGTTTTGACCCGCTCCTTGGCCTCCTTGGGGTCTACCTTGAACGTGTTCTTGGCAGTCACGGGTTCTCCCGATCCGGCAGCCCGCTGAGGATATCCAGCAGTCGCTCCCTGGTAAACAGCCCCCGTATGAGGAGCGGCGGCTTGCCGGCCACGATGAGGAGGGTTACAGGGACGTTGCCTGCCTCGCCATAGACCCGGGTCAGGTCCCGGGTGGCAGGCGAATCGAACGAGGTGGTGTCCGCCTTGATGGCCAGGACGCCCTTTCTCGCAATCTGGTCTATCACCAGCTTGTCCGCATACACGAGCCGGTCCAGGACCTTGCAGTTGGTGCACCAGTCTGCCGTGAAGTCCAGGAGCACGGGCCTGGCCTCGGACCCGGCCTGTTCCACGAGGGCAGGGTCATAGTCCTGCCAGGCGATCTTCGGCCCGGCTGAAACGCCTGCGGGAAGCAGCCACGCACCCGCCAGCAGCGCGATTGCCACTGCGATCAACCGCACGGTTCGCCGTCTGGTCGGAGAGGTCGCAGGATCGACCCAGCCGCCCCACATCCACGTGCAGAAGCTGAAGATCGCGCCATAGAGCAGGACATCGATCATCCGGCCTTTGGTTAGGCTGGGCAGGCACAGCTTCACGGCCACCAGGAGCAGGAGGAATCCGCAGGACTTCTTGAAGATGTCCATCCAGGCCCCTGGCTTGGGCAGCCGGTTCAACAGGCCGGGCACGAGCACCAGGACCGCGTAGGGCAGGGCCATGCCCACACCCATCAGAATGACGGCCAGGCTTGCGATGATCTGCGGCTGGGTCTGGGCCCAGACCACGACAAAGGCCAGCAGTGCCCCGCTGCACGGGATGCTCAGGGTCGCGGCAAAGAAGCCCATGCCGACCGCCCCGGCCAGACTCGTACCTGATCCCTGGCGCTGGGTGATCGCTGCCGGCAGGGTCAGGGTCACCACGTCGAGCAGCGTCAGGGCAAACAACAGGATCACCAGGAACAGGGTGATCGCTGCCGCTGGATACCGGAACAGGCTGTTGAAGGCCACTACGGTGCCGAAGAGCACGTGCAGGACTGCCGCCACTGCAGTGAACACCGCAAAGAACAGGACGATCCCTCCGCAGAACGCCAGCCCAGAGGTCACGCTCGCCTTCCCCGCCTGCTGGGACTGGCGGATCAGCCGCAGGATGATCAGAGGAATCACCGGCAGCACGCAGGGCATCACGTTGATGGAGATCCCGGCCACGACCGCGAACAGCAGAGAGACCGCGATTCCATACGAAGGGACGGGGACTTCCACGCCGGGCGGCGTGGCTGCTGTCGTCTTCGCCGCCTGCTCAAACTCGAGGACAGGCCATGAGGCGGTGTTGGCATCGACGGCCACCCGCAGGGTGCGACTGAAGGGCGGCAGGCATACCTCGCTGGTGCAGGCCAGCCCCGAGACCGTGACGTTGACGTCCACGACCTGGCCGCTGGGGCCAGTTGCGGGCATGGGCACGAAGACCTGGAAATCGCCCGCGTAGACGTCCACCTCTTTGCCCTGGGGATCCCGGAAGGATTCCCATTGGGGAAACACGGGATCACCGAACGCGATCCCGCCGCCAGAGGCCTTGATCTGGAGCTCAAGGGCAGGCCCGGGCGCAGTTGCGCGGGTGGCGTAGTAGTGCAGGTCGCTGGTTCCGCTGAAGAAGATGCCCAGCCCGATCTGCCCCTCTCGCCGGGCAGGCGATACATGCACCCTGGACACCTGGTCCTGGTATTTCGCCAGCTCAATGCTGTTGGCGTCGTCTGCGGCGAGGGCCGTGTGGCCGGCCAACGCAGCAAGCAGAATGCACGTGAGCGAAATGGATCGCATGGAAACCGTTAAATGGTCGAATCGTTAAATGGTTAGATGGCAGATAGATGTCAGTAATCTAACCATTTAACCATCCAACCTGTTAACCGTCTTGACCGTCTAGCCCTGCGGCTTGGCCTGTTCTGCAGCGAGCAGCCCTGAGACCGTGGGCTTGTCCACGCTGCCGCCGGCCAGGAGGGTCTTGACCTCTTCGGCATCCAGGGTTTCATATTTCAGCAGGGCCCTGGCGATCCGATCGAGATTCTCACGATTGGCTTGAATAAGGGTCTTGGCCCTCTGGTACGCGTCGTCGGTCAGGGCCCTGATCTCCGCGTCGATGGTCTCCGCAGTCTTCTCGGAGTACTCCTTCTCCATGGGAAGACCGTAGACCATGTCCTTGACGCCCAGGTCTGGTCCATAACTGATCGGTCCCAGACGCTCGCTCATACCCCAGGTCAGGATCATCTGCTTGGCGATCCGCGTGGCCTGTTCGATGTCGCCCTGCGCTCCGCTGGAGATATCGCCGCACTCGAGGTCCTCTGCAATGCGGCCGCCGAAGCAGACCTGCAGCAGGGCCATGCAGTACCTCTTGGTGAACACGGTGCGGTCTCTCTCGGGCAGGGCGAAGGTGGCGCCTCCCATGGGGCCCCTGGGGATGATACTGACCTTGTGCAGGGGATCTGCGTCCGGGAGCATGAACTGGATCAAGGCGTGTCCTGCCTCGTGGAACGCGGTCATCTCCTTGTCCTTCTGGTCTATGACGCGGCTCTTCTTGGCCCTTCCCCACCGGACCTTGTCACGGGCCTCCTCGAGATCCACTGTCTCGATGGAGTCCTTGTCGGCCATGGTCGCCGCCAGCGCCGCCTCGTTGATGATGGCAGCCAGGTCCGCGCCGCTGAACATGGGCGTGGCGCGGGCCAGCCGCTCCAGGTCGGCGGTGGGACCCAGTTTGACCTTCTTGGCGTGCACCCGCAGGATCTCCAGCCTGCCCTTGATGTCCGGCAGGGGCACTACCACCTGGCGGTCAAACCGGCCGGGCCGCGTCAAGGCGTGGTCGAGGATGTCGGCCCGGTTCGTGGCCGCGATCACGATGACCTGGTCATTGGTATCAAAGCCGTCCATCTCGACGAGGATGGCGTTGAGGGTCTGCTCCCGCTCATCGTGGCCGCCGCCGACAAAGCTGGGACCGCGTTTGCGGCCGATGGCGTCGATCTCATCCAGGAAGATGATGCACGGCGAGTTGTCCTTGGCCTGCTTGAACAGATCGCGTACACGCGACGCACCCACGCCGACGAACATCTCGACGAAGTCGCTGCCCGAGATGCTGAAGAAGGGCACGTCCGCCTCGCCGGCAATGGCCTTGGCGAGCAGGGTCTTGCCACAGCCGGGCGGCCCCACGAGCAGCACGCCGCGGGGGATGCGACCGCCCAGGCGCTGGAACTTCTGCGGATTCTTCAGGAACTCAATGATCTCGCCGACCTCGTCCTTGGCCTCCTCGATGCCGGCCACGTCCTTGAAGGTCACCTTGACCTTGTCCTTGCCGTGCAGCCGGTGGCGGCTCCGGCCAAAGGACATCAACATTCCACCCGGCCCTCCCCGCAGGTTGCGGGCGAACAGGAAGTACATGAGACCGACCAAGACCAGCAGGGGCAGTATCCAGTTGACGAAGAACAGCACCAGGTAGTGCTCCTGCTCGAATTCGTACTGGGGCGCCGAGTTGGGATCGCTCAGCGACTGCTTGAGCAGGTCCCTACCCGTGTCCGGCTTGTAGTTGACCCTGAAGGGGCTGCCGGGTTTGTACCCTTCCACCTGGGCGTCCGCCTTGAACTTGCCTGTGATCTCCGCGTCGCCGATGACCAGCTTCTCTACACGCCCCTCTTTGAGGTACTGCAGGAGGTCCTTGAAGGACACTTCCTTGGCCGTCATTCGCGGCAGGAAGGACATGCCTACCAGGACCAATAGCAGAATGGCCAGGTAGCCGAAGGGTCCGCGGGGCTGGTCCCCCAAGGCCGACTTCTTGGGCAGTTTGGCCCCTTTTTTTGAGGGTTTTCCGGAGTTCCTATAGTTGTTGTTGGCCATGCCTATTCCTAAAAGGTGATCATTCACCAACCTTTTTCCATCAACTGTACGATCCGTTCGGCCAGGCGGTTTGCCGCCAGCCGCGAGGCGTAGCTGTAGTCCTGGTGCATGAAGTCGCTGTACGTGGCGGCCGCCGTGACTGTTTGACTGTTCAGCAACAGCTCCCCCGAGCGGAGGTCCTTCCAGTTAACGATCGCCGTGATCTGCAATTCCTTCTCCAGGGCGTATCCGGTTTCGCGTTCCATCGTCACGATCGACTCATTGATGGTGACGATCTGGCCACTCATCACCGAGTCGGCCCGGTCCTGATCCGTGACAAGCTTATAGGGCGTGTCGGACTCGATCCGCTTGGCCAGGGCGCCCGACAGTTCGTATTCAAGATCCCTCCGAAAGGTCCGGTTGTCAAACATCTTCAGGCAGCAACTGTGGATCTCCGAGGGAAAGAGCGACTTGTTGGAGTACCCCGCCAGACCGGAGCATCCCGCAGCCAAGACCCACACCGCACAGGCCAGGCCTGCAGCACGCGTGCTGACCCGCGCCTTCGGACACAGGATGGAGCCGATTTCCTTCATGGCCTAGTGTACCGCAGCTCCCTCAGAGGCAAGGATCTCGCGTGCAGTCTGGGCTGCCGGCGTCTGCGGCCAGGTGCGGATCACCATGTCCAGATAAAGGTTGGCGGCCTGGGGCTTGTGGATCCGGCGGTAATACTGGGCAATGGTCAGTTGCTTGTAGGCCACGTCGCGGTCGATCTGCGCCACGATCCCCTTGACATCCATCTGATTGGCGTCCTCAGGAAACCGCTCCTGGAACCTCAAATAGTAGCCGCGGCTGGCCGTCAGGGGGGAGGTGTCGTAGAGATGACGCCTCTTGGGCTTGTGGACCTTGAAGACGCTCAGTTTGTCCTGGGCCATGGCGAGCAAGGCCTCCTTGCCCAGCGGCCCTTTGTCCCATACCGCCGCGATCTCCGACCACTTCAGATAGGCATCCTCGTACTTCTTCTGCTTCTCATAGGTCCGTGCCACAGCCACGGCGGCCTTGACGCCAAGGCCATTGGGATCCTGCAGACCCACCTCTTCGCTGAGGTCGTCGAGGATCTTGATCCCTCGGTCGTAGCCTCTCACCTTGATGACGACCAGGTTGAGGACCACGGGTCCTGTCAGGTAGTAGGTTCCTATCTGGTAGAGCCTGGCCAGGGCGGGGCCGCGAAGCTCGCTCTCCGGGTAGTCATCCACCATCTTCCTATAGCTCTTGGCTGCGTGATCGTAGTGCTTCTTCGCCAGGTGCACCTCGGCGTCACCGAGGTGCTTCAGGTCAAACCGGGCGATCTGCGGCAGATCCGCAGCCAGTTCCTTGTACCCCGCCCGGACCGCACCGTCGTGGCCTTCGTCGGTGAGCCTGCCAATGGACTGTACGGCAGCCAGGAGCCGCTCCCTCTGCTCGCTGGTCAACGGCTGGCGGATCGGCTTGGCGACCGCGGCCTTCTTGCCGGGCGCGGACGCGCAACCTGCCAGAACTACGGTCATTAGGAGAACGGCACTGAGCAGCCTATGGTTCATAGACCTGCGACTCCTTTTCACGGCCTAGAATGGCCCCATACTTACAGGTCAGGGATTATACTCATTCCTAGTGCGCTTGCATAGATACAGTTTTTTGGCAGTACGTACCCTCTTTAACGTGTCTCCGCAATCCCCTGGTTGATCGCATCGCCGTCAGTCGGCTAGTTCTCGCAGCCAGATGTTTCGGTAGCGGACAGGGTTGCCGTGTTCCTGGAGGAGGGGGCCCTTGTCTGCGGAGTGTCATGGGGTCAGAGCTTGATTAGTGATTAACGGTTGCACCATGCCTTGTAGTTGGGTATCGTAGGGGCATGGCCAGACCGTTGCGTATCGAATACCCTGGGGCCTTGTACCACGTAGTCTCTCGCGGCAACGAGCAAAGGCCCATTGTCGCCGACGATGCGGACCGCAACAAACGACTGGAATGGTTACGGAGGACCGTCCAGACCTACGGCTGGCGCCTTCATGCCTTTGTCCTGATGACCAACCATGAGCACCTGTTCGTCGAGACCCCTGCCCCGAATCTCTCGGCAGGTATGCAGTTCCTCAACGGCAGCTACACCAGCTACTTCAACCGCCGCAGGCGGAGATCCGGCCACCTGTTCCAGGGCCGGTTCAAGGCCCATCTGATCGATGAGCAGGGGTACTTCCAGATGGTCAGTCGGTATATCCACCTCAATCCGGTTCGGGCGAAGATCGTGCCCCGACCTCAGGACTACCCATGGAGCAGCTACGCGGGCTATGTCCGTGCGGGCAATGCCATGGATTGGGTGACGTATGAGCGGGTGCTTCTCGACTTTGGCCCTGGCGGTGATTCCCTTCGGAGGCGTCGATACAGACAGTACGTGGAGGCTGGGCTGGAAGAGACGGCTTCATCTCCCTTCGCCGACGTGGTGGAGGGTTTGATCTTGGGATCAGCGGGATTCGTGGATCGGGTCAAGGGGCTGCTTGCTGATCGCGGCGAGGATAGGGCCGTTCCGGTCCTGGACCGTCTTCGGGTCCGCCCGTCTCTGGAGAGGATCGTGGAGGTGGCGTTGAGGCAGTTCGGATCGAAGTCGGAGCAGTGGACCTGTGGTCACCGCATAGGAAGCGGCGGGCGGGCAGTGGCGGCGTATGTCTGTCGCTGCCTGCATGGTTACGGGTGCACGGAGATCGCGAAGGCGTTGGGTTTCAGAAATGTATCGAGCGTGAGTCGCTCCGTGCGTCACGTGGAGGCGGACCTCTCCGAGTACCGTGAGGTATTGGACAGCCTTTGCCTGGAATTGAAGAGGAGAGGGAAGTCAGGTGCTAATCACTAATCAAGCTCTGACCCCAGAGACCCCACGCGCAGAGTCGTTCATCGTCTTGCCCATCCCTGGCGGCAGGTCGAACGTAACCTCCACATGCCAGCCAAGTTGAAGGCACTCCTTGACCGCACCGCCCGTCCCGCTTATCCTAGTGCAGTGCTTCCAGGCCGGCAGCGTAAGGTGTGGGCAATGGACCGTCGAGCTACAACGAAGAACGCATAACGAAGAACGCATAGCGAATAGCGACATGAAGATACCACCGGTCAAGGGCACCAGGGACTTCTATCCGCCTCTGATGGCAGTCCGAAACGCCATCATCGACGGTTGGAAGGCTGCATCCAAGCGGAATGGGTTCGTGGAGTATGACGGCCCGATCTTCGAGTACCTGCAGATGTACACGATCAAGAGCGGGGACGAGATCGTGGAGCAGCTCTTCTCACTGCAGGACCGCGGAGGCAGAGACCTGGCCATCCGGCCTGAGATGACGCCGACCCTGGCCCGCATGGTCAGCCAGCAGATCAACACCCTGGCGCGGCCCATCAAGTGGTTCTCCGTCCCCAGGCTCTGCAGGGCGGAGCGGCCCCAGAAGGGCCGGCTCAGGGAGTTCTTCCAGTGGAACATCGATATCATTGGCGTGGATGACGTGCTGGCCGACGCGGAGATCATCTTCTGTTCGCTGGACTACTTACAGGAGGCGGGGCTGACGGCCAAAGACGTCGTGGTGCGGATCTCGAGCCGGAGGATGCTGGCCGAGATGCTCCTGGCCATGGGTGTCGGCCAGGACCAGTTGCAGGCCCTCTATGCCCTGCTGGACAAGAAGAACAAGGTGCCCGCAGAGGCCTTCGAGGAGATGCTGGGTAAGCAGATCGCCGATCTGGGCTTACGCGACCGGATTCGGCAACTGATGGCTAGCCAGTCCCTTGAAGAGGTCGGCCGTCTGGTCTCCTCTGACCAAGCCCGCAAGGCCCTGGACGAGCTGGTGAGGCTGTTTGAGATCCTCTCTGTCATGGGAGTCGCTGATTTCTGCGTGTTTGACGTAGGGATCGTCAGGGGGTTGGCCTACTACACTGGGGTGGTCTTCGAGATCTTCGATCGCGAGAGCCAATTGCGGGCCATAGGTGGCGGCGGCCGATACGACAACCTGCTCGCCCAGTTTGGCGGCTCGCAGGTGACTGCCACGGGTCTGGGCATGGGAGACTGTGTGCTCGGGATACTGCTGGAGGAGAAGGGCCTGCTCAACGGCCAGGCCGGCCCCGGAGGTCTGGACTGCTTTGTGGCGCCCGTCGACCCCCAGTACCAGACCAAGGCCGTGGAGATCGTGGCCAGGCTTCGGAGGCAGGGGGTCACTGCAGGCTTCAGCTATAGGCCGACCGGTCTGGGCAAGCAGCTCAAACAGGCCAGCGACCAACGGGCCCGGCAGTGCATCATTGTCGGCGATGAGACCCGGGAGGGCCGTCTGGTGGTCAGGGACATGGCAGGGGGAACACAGGAGGTTGTGGAAATCGAGCGGTTCCTCTCTTCTTGCCATTTGCCCAAGGGGCACTAGAATGATGAACCTGTACATGGAGATTGACGCTGGATTATTGTTTTCGGGAGTGGCCTCATGATCAAGGTGCTGATTACTGACAAGCTGGCCAAGGAAGGAATCGACCTGTTGAAGTCCATGCCAGGCGTTGAGCCGGTGGTCAAGACGGGGATCAAGGAAGACGAGTTGGCGGAGATCATCGGCGGCTATGACGGACTGATCATCCGCAGTGACACCAAGGTCACTGCCAAGGTCCTGGCCCAATCCGGCAAGCTTCGGGCCGTGGCCAGGGCAGGGGTCGGCATCGACAACGTGGACGTCAAGGAGGCCACGCGAAAGGGCATCCTGGTCATGAATACGCCGGGCGGCAACACCCTCAGCGCTGCCGAGCACACCATGGCCCTGATCCTGGCCCTGAGCCGCAACGTCGTGCCTGCGTGCGCCAGTCTCAAGAGCGGGGTGTGGGACCGCAAGAAATACACGGGCAACCAGCTCAACAACAAGGTCCTGGGCGTGATCGGCCTGGGCCGGATCGGCATGGCCGTGGCCAGGATGGCCAAGGGATTCAACATGAAGATCCTGGGTTATGACCCGCTGGCTGCGCCGCCGGAGGCGCCGAAGATCGGGGTCGAGATCTGCGACAATCTGGAGCGGATCTACAAGGAATCGGACTTCATCACCGTTCACGTCCCGAAGAACGAACAGACTTTGAACATGATCGGCAAGGACCAGATCGCTAAGATGAAGCCCACGGTTCGCCTGGTCAACGTGGCTCGCGGCGGGATCATCAATGAAGAGGCCATCTATGAGGCCCTGACCACCAAGCGGATCGCCGGCGCAGCCCTGGATGTCTTCCCCGAGGAGCCGCCGAAGGACAACCGGTTCAGTCAGTACGAGAACTGCGTGGTCACGCCGCACCTGGGCGCCAGCACGGAAGAGGCCCAGATCGAAGTCGCGGTCGAGGCCGCGGAGATCCTGGTGGAGGCCCTGAAGGGCGGGGCCATCAAGAATGCGGTCAATGCACCCTCCTCGGCGGGTGCGCTCCCTCCGATGGTGGTCCAGTATGGGGAGCTCGCCCGCAGGATCGGGCTGCTCCTGAGCACCATCGCTCCAGGCCAGATCAAAGAGGTGGAGGTCCATTACCGCGGGACGATCGCCGAGCTGGACATCAAGAGCGTGACCCTCAGCTTCGCGATCGGCCTGCTGCAAAAGCACTTCGACATGCCGCTCAACATGGTCAACACACCCGTGCTGGCCAAGGAGCGGGGGATCAGCATCCAGGAGACCAAGAATGCCGACCCCAAGGACGTGGCTGCCAGCTTCAGCGCCCGCGTGCTCACGGACAAGGTCTCGCGGTTCGTCACGGGCTCGGTCTTTGGAGGCAAGCTCCTGCGGATCATCGAGATCGACGGCTTCAACATCGAGATGACGCCGCAAGGCCCCGTGATCGTGATCTTCAACGACGACAAGCCGGGCGTGATCGGTGCAGTGGGCACGGTGTGCGGCAAGCACAAGATCAACATCGGCACCATGGGTGTGGCCCAGAAGCTCGATGAGCAGAAGGCCATGCTGGCGGTCAGTCTCAACAAGGAGCCCAATCCCGCGGTCCTTGAGGAGCTGTCGGGCCTGGATTTCGTCAACGAACTGTATCTGTGCAAGCTCGACTGATGGGCGAGAGACTCATTGTTAGCATCAGCGGCCTCCGCGGCATCGTGGGCGAGAACCTCACGCCTGCGATCGCCGCAGAGTACGGCTGCAGCTTCGGCACGCTGCTCCGCAGCGCGGCGAAGGCTGGAGACGGCCGGCCTACGGTGTGCATCGGACGGGATTCGAGACCCAGCGGGCCCATGATCCAGTCCGCAGTCACCGCGGGCCTTTGCAGCGCGGGCGTTGACGTGATCGACCTCGGCATCGTCACCACTCCGAGCGTGGGCATCATGGTCAGACACCTGGGCTGCAGCGGGGGCGTGGTGATCACGGCCTCGCACAACCCGGTGGCCTACAACGGGATCAAGCTGCTCAACGCAGAGGGAATGGCCCCTCCTGCAGTCGCGGCAGGCCAGATCCGGCGGGTCTTCTCGGACAGGGGTTGGGCCCTTGTGGACTCCACGGGGTGCGGCCGGTTGTCGGCGAACGGCCATTCAGACGACGTCCATATCGCCAGGGTCCTGCCCCTGGTGGACCCCGCAGCCATCGCTGCCAAGGGATTCAAGGTCGTCCTCGACAGCGTCAATGGCGCGGGCGGAAGGCCTGGCAAGCGGCTGTTGTCGGCCCTGGGCTGCAAGGTCAAGGCAGTCAATGACAGGCCGACCGGGCTCTTTGCCCATGAGCCCGAGCCGACAGAGAAGAACCTGCAGGGCCTTTGTCAGGTCGTCAAGCGAGCCAAGGCCGCCATCGGCTTTGCCCAGGACCCGGATGCGGACCGGCTGGCGATCGTGGATGAGCAGGGCACGTACCTCGGCGAGGAATACACGCTGGCTCTGGCCAGCCTGCACGTGATGGCCAAGACTCCGGGACTGGCAGCCGCTAACCTCTCGACCTCACGGATGATCGACGACGTCGCAGGTCGCGTGGGTGGCCGCGTGATCCGCACGCCAGTCGGCGAGGCCAATGTGGCTGGGGCGATGATGGAGCACCGTTGTGTGATCGGCGGGGAGGGCAACGGCGGCGTGATCGACCTGCGCGTCGGGCCCGTGCGAGACAGCCTCGTGGCCATGGCCCTGGTCCTGCAGTTGATGGCTGAGACTGGCAAGTCCGTGCGGCAGCTCGCTGACCAGATCGGCCACTATTGTATGCGCAAGGAGAAGTTCACTGCTGATCCAGAGCAGGCAGGCCGGATACTCGATGCCGCAAAGGCACGCTTCGTCCAGGCCAAGGTGGATACGCGGGACGGATACAGGTTCGATTTTGAGGACGGCTGGCTGCACCTCCGCACGAGCAACACAGAGCCCATCATGCGGGTCATTGTAGAGACCCGCGACGAGGCCAGCGCCCAGCGCTACCTTGATCAGGTTGAGCAGATCCGGAAGCGGATCGCGGGCGGGTGACACGCAGAAGCCACTGGAAATGAAAGATCAGAGATTAAAATGCAAAATGACATATCAAAGTGCAAAGATGAGCTGCCGCCCACGGCCCTGGCCCCTTTTTGATCTTTGCGTTGTCATTTTGATTTTTGCATTTTGATCTTTGAGCTGGCCTCAGTTCCTATCATGGACGCACCGGCGCTCTCCTATCTGGCCGGCGCAGAGGGCGCGCCCGGGGCAGGGTAGCTCTTCGAGGCATCGTCCAATACCAGGACCCAGTCCAGGTGCTCACCTGCTTCGGGCGGCGTGAACTCCCGCTGACCTGCGTTGGGAAACTCACCGATACCGGCAGCCTGGCCACTCCGCGGGTTGAACCACCAGGCCTTCACGCTCGTGCCCGTGACCTTGTCCATGTTCACCTTGAAGGGCCGGCCCACGGGCGCATAGACCATGGCGTAAGAGCCTGAGGCGTCCCGCGTTGCAGTGAAGTGGCTTCTGCCTGCACCCGGCACAGAGGTGGGTACCCGATCCGTGACGATGACCGAGTCGTCGGGGATGCGGGTGAGATAGGGCCGCGACTCCATCAACCGTCTTGCGAACTGCATCTGTCCTGCACCCGGCTGGTCGATGGCCTCTGTCCAGGGCATCAAGGGGTTGTTGATGGGCTCACGGCCCTGCGCCCACATCTGCCAGACCGAGTGATGTCCATACGTGTGACCGCACGCGCCGCCGAACAGGTCCCAGTAGAGGGGACGCCGCACGTCCGCTGCGATCGAGTGTCCCAGCTTCTTGGCATCGAAGGAGATCGGATGGCCCTCATAGAGGGGCTCCCCATCGATCACGGGCTTGATGGGCGTGCGGTCGTAGTCGGCCCGGGTCTGGTCATAGTGGCCCGTGAACTCAGGGCCGTGACCGTTCTGCCGCATGTTGAGGTCCAGCCAGTCCGCGGTGTGGAACCAGGCCGACGACCCCTGGCCGCCGCAGGGATGCAGGGTGATCAGGTGACAGCCGCCATCCCCTTTGCGCAGACCCCGGGCCATGGCCGTCAGGATCTGTCTGTGCGTGTCATTCTCGACCGGACGATCTCCGCCCAGGATCCACACGAGGCCCTTGTCCTTGTATCGCCGGGCCAGCCACTGGCCGTAGGCCTCTGCGTTGGCGGCCGTGAAGATCTCGGGACCTGCACCCCACTTCTTGTTCCACTTGTCGCCCCAGGTGGGCAGCAGGCCCAGGTACAGCCCGAGGCTGTTGGCCCGGTCTATGATCCAGTCGACGTGCCGGAAGTACTCTTCCACGGGCTGCAGCGGATCGTTGCCCGCCAGGGGGACCTGTCCATAGGCGTTGCCCGCGTGAACCCCATCCACCTCGGCCAGGACCACGGCCTGTATGACCGTAAAGCCCTTGTCCGCGCGGTTCTTGAGGTAAAGGTCCGCCTCTTCCCGGTTGAGGCGATGGAACAGCTCCCAGGCCGTGTCACCGAGCCAGAAGAACGGCTGGCCGCCCTCCTTGACGAGGAAGCGGTGGTTGTCGCTGACCCGAAGCTGGGGCAGAGCGGCTGCAGTCCCTGCAGCGCAGACCAGGATCCCTATCAGGGTCAGGGATCGAAGACCCTTCTTGCACGTGGGTGTGGCCATGGATAGGCTCCTAGGATTTGACCCGCACGCGCCCGCCGCTGACGACCAGCCTGCCTTCGCTGAACAGGCGGATGGCCTCAGGGTACGCGATGCACTCCTCAGCAAACACCCTTTCAGCAAGGGTGTCGGGGGTATCGTCGTCCAGGACAGGGCAGGTCCGCTGCACGATGACGGGCCCGCTGTCGTAATGGTCCGTGCAGAAATGTACGGTGCAGCCGCTGACCTTGCAGCCGGCCGCGAGGACTGCCTCGTGGACGTGGTGACCCCACATGCCCTGTCCGCCGAAGCTCGGCAACAGCGCGGGGTGGACGTTCATCACGCGGCTTTCGTAGGTCTTGGGGATCTTCCAGAGGCACAGCCAGCCGCCCTGGACGACCAGGTCTACCTTGGCGGCGTCGAGTTCCAGGACCAGTCGCTGGCTGAACGCGTCGACGTCCGGGTAGTCCTTCTTCCGCACGACCGTCACCTGGAGTCCTGCGCTGCGGGCCTTGTCCACGCCGGCCACTTCGCCGCGTGAGCTGATGACCAGGGGAATGGTGGCCCTCAGCCGGCCCTTGCGGATACACTCGACCAGGTTGAGGAGCGTGCGGCCTGTACCACTGATCAGCACGCCCAGCCGAAGCAGGCTCTGGCTGCTGGAAGTTGGACTGGGGAGATGGCCTGTGACGTCAGAGCGGCTGTCCAGGGCCTTGTTGACCAGCTTGTCTGCCCGGGTATTGTGCTCCCGCGTGACGTGCCGCACCTTGGAGCGGGAGAACTGGGCCAGGAGCTTCTTCGCCCTGGCATGGAGGGGCACCAGGTTCTCGCTGCGCACGGCGTACTGGCCGTTGAGCTGCCTGACCAGGAGCTCGCTGTCGCTGACGAGCTCGATCTCCGACGCCCTCAGCTCTAGGGCTGCCTCCAGGGCCTTGACCACGGCGGTGTACTCGGCCACGTTGTTGGTGGTGGGGCCCAGGAAGAAACCCTTGGCCAAGAGAATCGTCCCCTCTGGATGGGTCAGGACCACAGCAGCGGCTGCAGGACCGGGATTGCCCCGGCTGCCACCGTCCGTGTAGGCGATGATCTTGTCCGTCAAGGCAGTAGTACCTCCGCAAGATGCTGCTGTCAGGATGGATCAGTGTCTATCTGGTGGACATCGAGTTGCCCAGGACCAGTATCCGCGTGCAGTTGGGGCAGCGGATGATCTCGTCGCGGGTCAGCAGGAGGTTGACAGACTCGGTCGTGATGCCCATGTAGCAGCCCCCGCAGCTATAGCCCGTGGGCTTGCTTTCCCGCTCCGCGATCTCCACCACTGCCTGGCCATCGTAGTTCTCAGCCACCCGCTTGAAGATGTCCAACACGTCCGGAGGGATGGACTTGGCGACCTCATTCCATTCCGCCATGATCTGGTCCACCTCTGCCTGCAGCTTGACGGCTGCGGCCTCCGAATCCTTGCGGATCTGGTCCAACTGCTGTTTCAGCTCGTCGATACGGCCCTGAATGACGCCGCACTCCGCTTCTTCGGCCTCCACGGCCTTCATCAATTCGAGGACTTGGGTCTCTATCTTGGAATTGTCGGCCTTTGTCGTGTTGAGCTGGGTCAGAAGCGTAGCGTATTCTTTGTTGGTCTTGGCGGTGTTGAGTGCAGCCCTGTACCTGGCTATCTCTTGATCGCGGGTCTTGAGCTCCAACTCCAATCGGTCAGACTGCATCCGGGTCAGCTTGATCTCTTGTCGCTTGGCATCGAAGGCGGCCTGCTCGGTCTTGATTTTGTTTTCCTGGACCACGACGCTCCGCTTGCATCGTACCAGCTTGGCCTTTGCCGCTCGCAGGCTGTTTTCGACCACCTGCAACCTTACCAACCCGTTTAGTAAAGAACCCATTTGTGCTCCTCACCGTGCCAAAAAGCTTACAAGAGAGCTATTATGGGCAGCCAGAGGGCTGTCTGCAACCATTTTTTTCATTGCTTTTGGCCCAGGCCTCAGGAAAAGTGCCAGCCTTTTCTTGACGATAAGATCTTGGAAGGCTAAGGGTTAGCCGGGGCAAACTTTGTAGGTTGAATGCGCGTATATTATTTGACGTGGGAGTTCGGGGTAAGATTTGAGCCTCCAAGGATGGTTGGGGTGGTTTGACATCCGTGAGCGTCAAGGTATAATGCTGCGGGGCACCGCAGTGGACAAGCCATTGTTAGGATGGATGATTTGAGGTAGCAAATGTTCGAACGGTTTACAGATCGCGCACGCAAGGTCATGGCGTTGGCCAATCAGGAAGCCCAGCGATTCAATCATGAATACATTGGGACAGAGCATATCCTGCTGGGCCTGGTCAAGGAAGGCAGCGGCGTCGGCGCCACGGTTCTCAAGAACCTGGACGTAGACATCAAGAAGCTCCGCTTGGAGATAGAGAAGCTGGTCAAGAGCGGGCCCGAGATGGTCACCATGGGCAAGCTTCCCCAGACGCCCAGGGCCAAGAAGGTCATCGAGTACGCCATTGAAGAGGCACGTGCGCTGAACCATAACTACGTCGGAACAGAGCACATCCTGCTGGGTCTGCTGCGCGAGACCGAGGGCATCGCTGCCCAGGTGCTGATGAACCTGGGGCTGAAGCTCGAGGACGTCCGCCAAGAGGTGTTGAACCTCCTGGGCGGCGGCGTGGACGACATGCCGGCAGATCTCAATTCTATGAAGCTTGGGCCGGGCGTGAACAGGAAGGCTGCATCGCCAGCCAAGAGCAAGACGCCTGCGCTGGACAGCTTTGGCAGAGACCTGACGCAACTCGCTTTGAATGGAGAGCTGGACCCGGTCATCGGACGCAAGCGAGAGATCGAGCGGCTGATCCAGATCCTGTGCCGTAGGACGAAGAACAACCCGGTCCTACTCGGCGAGGCAGGCGTGGGCAAGACCGCCATCGTCGAGGGCCTGAGCCAGCAGATCGTCAACAAGCAGGTCCCCGAACTGCTGAAGGATAAGAGGATTGTGGTGCTGGACCTGGCCATGATGGTGGCAGGGACCAAGTACAGGGGCCAATTCGAGGAGCGGATCAAGGCGGTGATCAGCGAGGTCAAGCGGCGCGGCCAACGTGATCCTCTTCATCGATGAGCTCCATACGTTGGTCGGTGCCGGCGGAGCGGAAGGGGCGATCGACGCCTCCAACGTCCTCAAGCCTGCTCTCGCCCGCGGCGAGGTCCAGTGCGTGGGCGCCACCACGTTGGACGAATACCGCAAGTACATTGAGAAAGACGGCGCCCTGGAGCGCAGGTTCCAGACGATCCTGGTTGAGCCTCCTTCCAAGGACGAGACCCAGGAGATCCTGCGGGGTCTTCAGGACCGCTACGAGGCGCACCATCGCGTCCGATTCACAGATGAGGCCCTGTTCCAGGCCGTGGAGCTGTCGACCCGGTACATCACGGGCCGTTGTTTGCCGGACAAGGCCATCGACGTGGTCGATGAGGCAGGCGCCCGGATCAGGCTCAAGAACCTGACCCCGCCTCCGAATCTGACCGAGATCGAAGAGCGAGTCGAGCGGCTGCAGCGGGACAAGGACGAGGCGGTCCGAGGTGCAGACTACGAGCGGGCTGCGGCGCTCCGGGACGAGGCGCAGCAGTTGATCGAAGAAAAGAACCAGCTTCAGAAGAAGTGGTACGACGACAACCGGGAGTCCACCGGCGTGGTGGACGCAGAGGTCATCGCAGAGGTGGTCAGCAACATGACCGGCGTACCCCTGACCCGGCTGGAGAAGAAAGAGACCCAGCGATTGCTGGAGTTGGAGGCGGAGCTGCACAAGACCGTGGTCTCTCAGGATGAGGCCATCCGTGCAGTGGCCAAGGCCGTACGCAGAAGCCGCAGCGGCATGAAGGATCCGAACCGGCCCATGGGCTGCTTCATCTTCCTGGGCCCCAGCGGCGTGGGCAAGACCCTTCTGGCACAGGCCCTGGCGGAGTTCCTGTTCAGCGACCGCAATGCCCTCGTGCGGATCGACATGAGCGAATTCATGGAGAAGCACAACGTCAGCCGGCTGGTGGGCGCACCTCCCGGATACGTGGGGTATGAAGAGGGTGGCCAGTTGACGGAGCGGGTCCGTCGAAGGCCCTATGCCGTGGTGCTGCTGGATGAGATCGAGAAGGCCCACCCGGACGTGCACAACATCCTGCTCCAGATCATGGACGAAGGCCGTCTGACCGACAGCTTCGGCCGTAGCGTGGACTTCAAGAACGTGATCCTGATCATGACCAGCAACATCGGCGCTGAGCTGATCAAGAACCAGAGCGGATTCGGGTTCGGCAAGAAGAGCGCAGACGCCAACTACGAGAAGATGAAGGAGATCCTCCAGAAGGAAGTGGAGCGGAATTTCCGGCCCGAGTTCATCAACCGCGTGGACGACATCATCGTGTTCAGGCCTCTCAGCCGCGAGGATCTGCAGTCCATTGTCGAGTACGAGCTGGCCAAGGTCTTCAAGCGTCTGATCGACCATGGTCTCAGGCTCGAGCTGACGACCCAGGCCAAGGAGTTCCTGATCGACAAGGGATTCAATCCCGAGTTCGGCGCCAGGCCGCTACGGCGGGCCATCGAGCACTATCTGGAAGATCCGCTCTCGGAGGCCGTCCTGCGGAGCGACTTCAAGGGCAAGAACGTGGTCCAGATCGATATTTGGGACGAGGACCATCTGAAATTTGAGGGCCAGACCGTGGAAGAGCCGCAGAAGGCGGCTGCAGACGCGAAGGCGAACACCACACCCTAGTCGCTGTCTCGATTGCGAACAGAGGAATGACATGCGGCGGTGTCGAGTGGATCGGCACCGCCGCTCTGCTTTGTGCCCATCAAAGGGCAAACTGAATCTCGGGCGAGAAGCCCTGTTGACGCTGCAGCCTCTTCTCCCAAACGATCAGGCCGCTGGCCTGCACGGTCGGCTCTGGGCTGACCTGCCTGCACTTGAAGCCTGCGGGATAGCTCACGATGATCCGCAGGGTCTCTTCGTGGCTGGGGATGTGATGGAGCTGCAGCGACCAGAGGCCTGAATCCAGGGGCCGCAGCAGTCCCTGCTCCTCGGTCGTGACGGTCAGAAACGCCACCCCGGCTGCCAAGGATTTGTAGGCCACCGAGATGAGGCTGGTCTGGACCAGATCCTGGACCTGGACCGGAATGGACAGGCCATTGGGATCGAGGACAGACAGGACCTTGCCGCCGGCCAGGAGATTGAACGTCTCCTTGTCCGGCATCCTGGCAGGGACTTCATGGCGGCGGGACGACACCACGTTCAGGCCGTCCAGGGAGACGATGAAGGTCTCCACCTGCGCTGCCGGTCCTTCGGATTGCCGGTACACGACGTCTGCCTGGCTGACCGAGACCTGGCCGTAGCGGGGATTCGACACGACGTAGTCGCCCGATGGCCCCTGCGAGATCCGGCCCTGTAGCACGGATCCATCCTTCAGGAACAGCGAGTCTGCCCGTGCGGTCTGCGCAGCGGGCCCCGCCAGACAGAGTGCTGCGATCGCCGCTGTCATTGCCTCACGCAGATGCCGGAAGCGTTCCATGGTGTCGTCCTTTCAGGCTGTCGGAGTCGACTACTGGATGAAACCGAAGCTCTGGATGATGCGATCGAAGTCCGGCTCGAGTACGGCAAAGTCATCCGGCTCGATGCACTGGCACAGGATCAGGTAGTAAATGCCGCCCCTGATCAGTGTCACCTCCTTGACGCGGAAGAGACCCAGTTCCTGGACGCGGAAGGTCTGGAGCGACTCGACCCCGGCAGTGCCCCGCAGCGTCACGCTGCGCCGAGCGGACTCCGAGAAATCCTGCACGATGCCCTTGACCTGATCGATTCGCTGGTCTGCCACTTCTTCCACCTTCTCCGTGGCTATGCCCTTGGCGGCGATCAACCGGGCGATCGACTTGCCGCGGGTGTACTGCATCTCTACCAGGTGAGCCGGATTCGGACTGGTGCGGATCTCCCAGCCCTCGGGTGCCGCGATGAAGCAGTTGTACTCCTGTGAGGTATAGACCCTGCCCGATACGCTGCCCTTGGCCTGTTCCGCTGCCAGGGCCTGCTGCCGGGTGACCCCTGCCTCTGCGGGCAGCAACCGAAAGCTCGATACCACGGCCTCGAACTGGGGGGCCAGGCCGCCGAACTTCTCCGGGCCCACGGCGTCGCAGACGAAGAAGTAGAGCATGGGATCGTCTGCGATATAGACCCTCATCCGCTTGCGGTCAGCGGCTGTGCCCTTCGCCTTGAACTCTGTGACCACGCGATAGGCCCCGTGGCCGGTCACGGTGACTGCGCCCTGCTCCACCATCTGGTGGTTCAGGCACATCCGCTTCTCCATGGCCAGATCTGCCTGCGCCCCCTTCTGGGCGGTCTCAGCCTCGTTGTCGGCCAGCTTCAGGGGCAGTTGCACGACACCCATCATGACCTTCGATTGCAGGTCAGGGGCCACCAGGGTGACCGAGTCGGCTACCATGGCATTGAGCAGGGTCGAGCCCGCGGCAGTCCACCCCGCAGGCACAGTCATGGAGAAACGGCCTTTGCGGCTCGTGTAAAGCCGGGTCTGGGGATTGAACTGGTTGGGGTCCGGTTGGCTGTAGGCGGCGGAGATTCGCAGTTGCCCATCGCCGGGCCTCAGCACAAACAGCTTGGTTGCAGTCGTTGAAGGCCCTCCGGCCAGGCTGGACTGGCCGGTCTCCGCGACCTGGGTAAGCCAGGACTGCCCGTACTGGGTCACGGTCAGGACCTGCCACGTCTTGGGTGCGGTCTTCTCTGCAGCGAACTCCTGATCAAGCCCTTGCTTGAGCACCTCGCGAGGCGGATCCTCGATGGCCGGGTCCATGAGGGCCAGGATGGCCTCCGTGTTCCGTTGTCCATACGCCTCTTGCAGGGCCTTGAAGAGCTGACTGACCTGCGGTGGGACCTGGCTGGAGGCCTCCTGGCCCAAAGCGGCCATCGGGACCGTGGCACCGGCCAGGACAAGGGACAGAAGGACCAGACGTCTAGCAGTTGACATGGGAATGCTCCTTGGCTAAAGGGGATCTTGATTGGCTATTTTCTGAGCAGGTCTCGGTCCAGGCTGCCAGGTGATGCCGGGCGGCGTACCCAGGATGACGATGAGGGCGCTGGGAGACAGCTCCGGCCTCGCCAGCAGGGAGCGGATCTGCTGCGTATCCTGGCTGGCGACGTATACGACCGGAGGCGTTGTCCCCCGGCCATCGACGGCCTGGGGCCTGGAAGGCTGCATCACTGGACTCGGTTGCGGCTGCACTGCGACCTGGCGGTCCAAGGGCCCCGGAAGCCCACGGACGTTCAAGGACACAGAGACAGCCAACGAGACCAGGAGCAGGATCACGGCTGCTGCGGGCATCCGCCATCGGACGCCAAGCAGGAGGGTCACTTGATTCCACAATCTGGGGTCGGGCCTGGCCTGTGCAGCGTGCTGCTGCGCGATCCGGCCCATGACCGAGGCCGCGATGTTCCGCTGGGGCTGCGGCACCTCCCACCGGTCCAGGTGGGAGCCCAGGGCCAGGGCCTCTGAGAGGTGATCCTGGCATGAGGGACATCGACGGCAGTGCTCGTACACGGTCCCCTGGACCCTGGCTTCCTGGAGCTGTGTGCCAGACATCTCGTCGATGATCTGTTGGATCTGTTGGCAGGTCAGGGGCTTATCCATGGAAGACTCCGTCTAGCTAGTCGTCGAAATTCTTGTGTTGGAGGAATCCCAGCAGGGCCTTCTTGGCCCGTGCCACGCGGGTTCGGGCAGTGCCTTCGTCGCAGTCCAGGATCTCCGCGATGCTGGCGTAGTCCAGATCCTGATAGTACCGCAGGACCAATGCGCTTCGAAGGGGCTCGGGCAGCGACCCTACGGCCAAGGCCGTGTGGTCCATGGCCTCCTGCCGCAAGACCCGTTCCGCGGGGTCCAGGGGATCGGGGCCCTGCGGGTCGCCCAGGGCACCCTCCAGGGCCGCCTCGCTGTCGTCGACGCGGCTACCCTGCACCTGCCTTCTTCGGACTAGGCTGACACAGTGATTTCGGGCGATCGTGAAGAGCCAGGTGGAAAACGAGCTGTTCTCACGGCTCTGGAAGTCCCGGATGTGCTGATACGCCTTCAAGAATACCTCCTGGACCACGTCTTCAGGCCCCAGGCCCACCGGCGTGCACTGCAGCCGGTAGACGTACGCGAACAAGGGCCGCTCGTACCGCGAGACCACCTCCGCGAACGCCTCAGCGTCCCCGTCCTGACATCGCCCGATGGTCTCTAACGGAATATCCAACATCTGTTCGGCCCGGTGATGAGCGTCTACCTAGGATAACGCACGAACCGCCAGAACGTTCCCGGCATGTGGATCATTCTCGATGACGCGGTGGATCCAAGTCAACACGCTGCCCGACCCGTTCCTGCCCGGCCTGTCTTTGCAGTGGCTGTGGCGAAGGGTGGTTTGGGATGGACCCCATAGGGGCCAAGCAAGGCGGGTGCCGAACCGCTGGCCCACGACAGACCCGCACGCCTGAGGATGCGCTCCGACAACCACACGCAGGTCAGCCGGCTTGGCGGCCGCCTTGCTGGCCCCGGCGACAGAAGGCCCTGCCTCTTGGTCAGCCGAGTCATCGCCCTCCTCGAAGGCATTGGACGATGGCAGAGCTTCCAAGGGGACGTCGGCTGCCGGCGTCAGGACCATGGGAGGGCGCCAGCCTATTGGCTCTCAGTGAGAGCCAACGGTTGCGACAGGATATTGAGCAGACGCTGATGATCCCACGAACACCGCGTCACCTGGCCAGGCTACTTCTTTGCGTAGTCGGCAAGCCCCTGCCAGTCCACCACGACCACTGGCTCTGTGCCGACGACCCACGCGTCGTGTTGGGCCGGCAGGAAGGTCACGTCGCCGGGTCCGGCTTCCAGCTCCTTGGGCTTTCTACTTCCTCTTCTTGTGCAACTTCTTGATCGACTTTGGCGCATTGTGCCTCTTCTTCTTCGATCGCCTCGGTATCATTGTTCAATACCTCCATGATAGGGATAAGGCTCTAGCCCGCATTTCTCACAAATCTCTGGTTCTGAGCGGTCCGGTTGTCCGGCTGCTGCGTTCTCGGCCCCGTTTGTCCTCAGCGTACCGCACTGGGTACGCCTCCGGGCAACCTGGACCTGCGGCCTTGCATCCGGCCAACCTGCCGCGCTCAGAACAATCTGTCATAGATGCATCAGCCTTCCAGCCGGCCCAACTCAAGTTCGCAGCCTCACTTCTGCCCCGAACGTCCAAAGCCTCATGAGAAATCCGGGCCAGACAGTCGGCGCCTATTCACGAGCCTGACCACGTAGCCACGGTTTGTTCTAATGGACATATCCCACAATACCTTGTAGCCCGTCTGAATCCGCCCGGGGCCCAGCACGAACACAGCAGCGAAGGCGGAGAGCATAGAGCATTGGCATTGTCGTCCTTTCCGCGTCGGGGTTTCCATGGGGTGTAACCCTACTTGGGACCGTTCGACCGCCGTTGGAGGACGGGAACGGAGCCGTTCGAGGTTCGTACGCTGCTATGCTGTGCCTCTGACGATCGTGTGTCAGCGAAGGCTCATGGCCGGGCTATCGCAGCGAGCAGGTCCTGGTGGATCGTGCCTTCCATCACGCCTTCGACCGGGCCGGTCATGTGCACGACGGCCTGGTCGTCGATCTCGATGAGCAGCTCGCCGCCCGGCATGCGTACAGTGATGGGGCTGTCGACCAGTCCCAGGCGCAGGCCAGCCGATGCAGATGCGCAGGAGCTGCTGCCTGAGGCCAGGGTGTAGCCTGCGCCCCGCTCCCAGATGCGGATCTCGAGGGTGTGGCGGTCCAGGACCCTCATCAACTGCATGTTGATCCTGCGGGGAAACAGGGGGTGGTTCTCCACCTGAGGCCCCAGCTCTCTGGCCGCGGCCTCCGTGACCTCGGCCATGGGGATCACGCAGTGGGGATTGCCGATGGATAGGCACGTCACGCGGTAGGTCCGGCCTCCGATCTCCAGGGCCTCATCCACGACCTGTCGGTCGGGTCCTGCTGCCGGGATCTCCGTGCTCCGGAAGGTCACCCTGCCCATTTCGATGCGGATGGAGCCTGCGTCCTGGTCGAGGATGTGCGCACGGACCGCACCTGCCGCTGTATGGATGGAGAAGTCCTTCGCAGTGACGTGGCCGTGCTCAAAGAGGTAGCGGGCAAAGATCCGCAGGCCATTGCCGCTCTTTTCTGCCTCACTGCCGTCAGGATTGAAGATTCGTACTGAAGGCGACGGGTCCCCCTGGAGGGGGCCGTAGAGGATGCCGTCAGAGCCGACGCCGAGATGACGGTCACACAGCAGCCGGACCGTCGCGGGGGTCATCTGGAGCCCGGCGGCAGCAGCCGGCTCGACCACCAGGTAGTCATTGCCGAGTGCCTGGTACTTGTAGAATCGCACGTCGCGGGTCATGACTGTATCCTATCACGTCAAAGAGGAGAACTGAAGGAGTCTTTTGCCGCGAATGCCGCGAATGGCCGCGAATGCTGACGCGGGGGCGTGGGTGTCAGTGTGGGGTCGTAGGTCCGCCGCCTGATCCACGGCTTCGCCGTGCCTCGGCAACTGTGTCGCCGAGGCAGGCCTGCGCAGCGGGCTGCTTGTCCAAGCAAGCTTGGACCGCATCCCACGGCTTGGCCTTGACCATGCGGCTTGTTCTGTGGGCGGGACATCCTTCTCATCAAGAAGGAGGGCCATTGGGACCCCAGCCAGCGAGTCAAGCCGTACGTATGCGAGCAAGCGGGTCCACGCGGGGCACGCTTGCGTGACCAAGCGGAGACCGGCGCAGCTCGCCCGGTACGCGGCAGCGTACCGGTAGACGCGAAGCGTCGCGTACGGCGATGTCACGAACAAGGCCAACCTGTCGAGACGGCGACAGCCATTCGCGTGCATTGGCGTTATTCGCGGCAAGAAACACGAACGTTCATGTCAAGTGGTCGCCACCGTTCACTCGACGAGCTCCGGCGGGGCCTCCTCTGCGGACGCCTTTGCGGGGGCCTTGAAGACCAGGGCAACCAGGACCAGGCAGGAGACGGACAGGGCCGCAGGCACCAGCCAGAACAGGCCATACTGGGTGGTTCCCGAGGCAGGGACGAACAGGTCCATGCACGCGCCTGCCAGGAGGTTGGCGGCCAGGCTGCCGATCCCGCTGGTGACAATGGAGAAGAGTTGATGGAGGCCGGTCCTGGAGGTCTTGTCGCAGTGGCTGTCGATGTACGTGTACACAGCCGTGAAGAAGAAGGCATACGCCAGGCCGTGGCAGCAGATCCCCGAAAAGACCATCAGCGTTGAGGAGCCCCAGGTAAAGGCCAGGAACCGCCAGATCTCCGCTACGATCCCCAGGATCAGGGTGGTCTTGATGCCCGGCCTGACCAGCATCCATCCCAGCATGGCCATCGCAGGCGCCTCGATCATCTGGCCCACGCTCATGCTGGGCATGATGGAGGCATCAGAGAATCCCCGGCTGCGGAGATACGGGGCCATGCCGAAGTAGTAGTACCGGTCGACGATCCCGATCACCAGGCTGGCGACAGCGATCCAGAGGATCTGGGGCCGTACGAACACGGCGATCGACTCGTGGGGAATGATGCGGATCGGGCCCTGGACCCTGCGGCCTGGATCAGGGAAGGTCAGGGCGTACAGCCCCAGGACCACCGAGGAGATCGCAGAGAGCGTTAGGGCGTCAGGCAGCCGGCCCTGGACGACGCCCTCGCCTCCACTGCGGAGCCACAGGAAGCCAAAGACCCAGGCCACCGTGATCCAGCCTAGGGTCCCCCACAGCCGGATGGCGCCGAACGAGCGGTTTCCTCCGGGCGCGTTGTGGAAGGTGATGGCGTTGGTCAGGGCCACGGTGGGGCCGGTCATCAGGGTGTAGGCCAGATAGAGAACCAAGACACTCCTGAATTCCGACTGGCCGGACAGCAGAAACATCAGACCTGCTGCAGCGAAGTGGCAGAGGGCGAGGAGCCTCTCTGCAGAGACGATCCGATCCGCCACGCAGGCGCCCACCCACGGCGAGAGGACCGCGGCCACGCACGACATAGCGAGGATGAGCCCCGTCTGTGACCCGCTGAAGTGCAGGTGGTCTGTGAGGTACAGACTCATGATGGGCCAGGTCGCACCCGTGGTGAAGTACTGGAGGAACATCATGAGAGAGAGTCGAGTCTGGATGAAGCGCATGGGAGAACTCAGAACTCAGAACACAGAACACAGAACGCAGAACACAGAAGGGAGGAGACGAGCGGCGGCGGGGCTGCTTGGGGCCGCTTCATTCTGTCTTCTGACCTCTGGCTTCTGGCGTCTCATTTCCATTCGGACACGTGAGCGGGCAGTTCGGCCAGACTGTGTATCACGGCGTCCGGCCTGATCGAATCGTCCTTGCCGTGTGGATCGCCGCGATCGAGGAGGATCGCCTTCATCCCTACGGCCTGGGCGCCTCCGATGTCGACCTTGACGCTGTTGCCTACCATGAGCGTCTGCCCCGGATCAGTGCCAAGGCGATCCAGGGCTGCGAGGAAGATACGGGCGTCCGGCTTTCCAATGCCGAGGTCGCCGGAAATGACGATGGCGTCGAACCAGGGCGCAAGAGCGGCCCCTTCGATCTTTTCTCTTTGGAGACAGGACAGACCATTGGTGATCAGACCGAGCTTCATCGTCTTGCGGAGCGACCCCAGGGCGTCCAGGACGTCAGGGAACACCTGGTGTCGCATGCGTCGTTGTCTGGGGAACTCCTCTGCCAGGGCCAAGGCCAGGGCCTGATCCTCGATCCCGAACTGCCTCAGGGCAGCAGACCAGGCCGTGCACCGGTACGTGGGCGCCCAGTCCCGCAGCACCCGCAGGTTTGGATCGTCACCGCAGTACGCCGCCCAAAGCCCTTCCCAGGAACTGATGCCGATCCGCAGACAATACTCCCTGGCAGGTGCGGCGTGCCACAAGGGTCTGGCCTGCTCGCGTACAGCGGTTGCCAGATGCTGCGGGTCAATGCCGTATCTGTCTTGGCCGAGCCTGGAGGCTGCGATGAAGGCCGCCTCTGCTGCAGCCACCTCAACGACCAGGGTGTCGTCCAGGTCAAATAGGATGGCCTTGGTTGTCATTGCCTGTCTTCCATTTGGGACAGAGCATTCTATCCTAACGATCGCTGCCTGCATTTGCCACTCGGAATGTCGCCTTGCGTGCCGGGGCGCGAGCCTGCCATGGGGCGGTCTGCGCGATTGTGATCAGGGAGAGTCCGAGAAGAAAGTCCGAGAATTGTCTTGACTCTGAGCAACCAGGTCACTATAAGGTGGGCATCAGAAGTAGGCATCCGGAGTTGAGGTTACACCGCGCACGACATCCGGGCACGATGCCCTAAAGATGCCGAATCTAAGAACTTACGTCTTGCCAGGTTGTGTTCTTGGAGCGGGTAAGCAGTTGTGGATCGCCGATGGATGTCCCTTCCAGTTGGTGAGGAACAGGGTGCGCCAGCAGGATGGAGGGGCGCTCAGCGGCCAGGCTGACGTGATGAAGCAAGGAGAGTACCGAGGCACAGGGATGGTGCCTCTTGGACAGGAGGTCCGGTCTGCCCAAGGGATTGCCCATCCAGCGAAGCAGCACGTGTCCCCGCCTTTCATGCCCATTCACGCCTGACGCCTGAGGTACGAACGAAGACATCGTTTCTGTTTTGCCGCACGTAGCAGTACGGCATTGCACCAGGCGATGTCCGGAGGCAAGGAGGCTGGATGGGTGATGACCATGAAACTCAATGGGGAGTTGCTGACCTCGAGAGGTGAAGGGAGAAGCCACCTGCAGAGGTGGTTGACCATGGGGCGGCAGGCTGCGGGGAGCAGGGTCTGCCGGATGGGCCGAGGCGTGGGTCTTGGCCTGATGGGGATGCTGCTGGTCTCGACCCTCTGCGGTTGTTCAGAGGGTGGAATGAGACCCTCAGTGAGCCGGCAGGTTACGGAGTTCGAAGGCACTGCGCAGATCGGCCCGGCGGTCGACATGGGCAAGGTGGTCGAGGCCAGGACTGCCGCGGGACCCTATCGGGTCGGGGCCGGCGAGGTCATTGAGCTGGCGATGCAGGGCGTGATCCCTGCGACCAGCACCCGCGATGGGGGGGCGCCGAACGCCCTGACCACGCTGGACTGCCGGGTGGGCCCCCGTGGGTCCATCACCCTGCCTTTGGTGGGCGACGTGCACGTGGCCGGATTGACGCTCTCCGAGGTCGAGTCCGCCGTGGCAAAGGCCTACTACCCAGCTTACACCCAGGCGCCTCCTCCGGTCTATGCCAAGATCGTGGAATACAAGACCTTCAAGGCCTCCATTCTCGGCGCCGTGCAGAAGCCGGGCGTCTATACCCTTCGAAGCGAACAGATGTCCCTGGTCTCGCTGATCATGGAGGCGGGCGGAATCAGCGAGCGGGGGGCCACCTCCATCCGCATCGTCCATGTGCAGGGCTCAGGAACGACGCCTGGCGTGCGGCCGACCCGGTCAGGCCGGGCGCCTTCTCTCGACTCACATTCCGCCGGGCTGGCGGCCTTTACCTCCCCAAGCCCGCGGTCCTCAGAAGAAGACCTGGGCGTCGATCTGGCGTTCAGGCCGCAGTCGGAGGCCTCCACGGCCGGACAATTGACCGTGACAAGGGAAGGTCGGGTCCTGCTGCGAGAGACCCTGGACCTGTCGAATGAGTCCGCCAGGGCAGCAGCCCTGAGGCGGCTGGCCGGAAAGGCTGAGGCCGTGCCGATCGTTGCGCTGGACCAGCGGCTGGAGGAGCTGGAGTGGGTGCTTCGCCACGAGGCGGACGCTTCCTCCGATCGTGGCGCGACCCTGGCTCGCGAGTCCCTGCGGCCGGCTGAGACCTTGCTCCAGGAACGGGTCCCTGCAGAGCCGGCCCAGAGGGTCCAGGTGGTCCGGAGGGTGGCTGAGCAGCAGGATGACTCGAGGGTCGGCGGCTCCGCACCGGCCCGGGACGTCGGCGGTTCCGGCCAGGTGGTCGTGCTGCCCGTCAGGGGCCTGAATATCCCTTTTTCCGACGTGACGCTGCGGGAGGGCGACACCGTGATCGTGGAACCGCTCAAGCCGCAGATCTTCACGGTGATCGGCCTGGTCAACAAGCCCGACAACTACCCGTACCCTCCGGAGACGACCTACAACCTGGCACAGGCGATTGGCTTCGCAGGCGGAGTGGACCGTATTGGAGATCCGAGGTACGCGGTCGTGTATCGTCTCAAGCCCGATGGGACTATTGCCCACCTGTGCCTGGACATCCGGCGGACGGCCGAAGACGACAGGCCCAGCAGCCTGGAGGTCACGATCAGACCCGGCGACGTGATCGCCCTAGAACAGACGCCTCGTACGAGGACGAGGGAGTTCCTGTACAGGGTCTTCAACATCAGCGTTGGCGCCTACGTGCCCATCTTTGACCGCAACTAGGTGCTGGTTCGGAGGACGCTGAAGAGGGATCTATGAAGTCCATGATCGTTCCAAGTGAGTTTCGGCCGATAGAGCGGGCAGTGGAGTCGCCTCTGCTGTTGCCGCTCGTGCGGGTCCCCAGGCCCGAGAGCCTCGGGGCGGTGTTGTCACGGCACAAGTGGATCCTTCTGGGGACCACGGTTGTGGCGCTGCTGGGAGGGCTGTTCTACCTGAGGCGTGCGACGCCCCTCTTTGAGAGCACCTCCAGGATCTTCGTCGAGCAGAGCGGCCCCAAGATCCTCCGGGATACGGATGAGGGCGTGATGACGCGATCCCTGAACTACCTCTACACGCAAGTGCAGTTGGTCAAGGCCTCGCCCGTCCTGGCGGACGCCGTCAGCCGGATGGACGTCGGCCAGATGAACACCTTCAGGGACGCCGAAGATCCCGCGGATCTCCTCAAGCGGAATCTCGACGTCACAGTAGGCCGCAAGGACGACATCCTGAACGTCTCGTTCAAGTCCGCTTACCCGGCCGAGGCTGCGACCGTGGTCAACGCTGTGGTCGACGCCTACGTCACGTTCCATGAGACGCACAAGCGGGGCACCTGCCTGGAGGTGCTCAGGAGCCTGCAGAGAGAGAAGGCGGCCCGCGAGGCGGAACTTTCCGAGAGACTCCAGGCCGTGACGGAGTTCAAGGAGCGGAACGAACAACTGGCCTTTCAATCCGAGCGGGGCAATGCATTTCTGGACAGCGTTGTGCAGCTTTCGCTGGCCCTGGGCAATGCCCGGCTGACCACATTGGACCGCAAGGCCGACTACGAGACCGCCAAGGCCATGGCCGGCGACCCGGTCCAGTTCAGGCAGTTCATCGAGGCCCGGCAGCCGGCCGGCGCGGGCCGGGTCGGCCCTGAGGAGGATACCCTCAGGCTCCAGTTGCGGGACCTGCAGTCGCGGAGGGTCGACGGCCTGCGCCAGGTGACGGCGGATCATCCCAACATCAAGGCCCTGGACGCCGAGATCCGCCAGGTCCAGGAGCTGATCGACCGGAATGATCAGCGGTTTGCCCAGGCCCATCTGGCGGCCCTGGAGCAGCAGCAACGGGTGGCTGCAGACAAGGAGCAGCAGTTGTCGCTCCAGTTCGAGGCGCAGCGCGAGCAGGCGGTGAAGCTGAGCCAACAGGCGGCCCGGTGCACCCTGTTGCAGTCCGAATATGAACAGTCCAAGAGGCTCTGCGAGGCGCTCGACGATCGCATTCGGGAGCTGAACGTGACCGAGGACGTGGGCGCACTGAATATCACGATTCTCGAGACGGCCCGAGCGGCAACAGTCCCTGCGGAACCGAGAAAGACCCGGCTCATGGCCATGATGCTGGTGGTGGGACTGATGGCCGGAGGGGGGCTGGCGTTCCTTCGCGATGCCCTGGACCCGCGGCCCCGCCATCCCCAGGATGCCCTGACCGGCATGCTCGGAGTGCCCCTGTTGGGAGTGATCCCCCCCATGCCCCGCAGGTTGACCCCCGAGCGCAGGGCCCGGGAAGCGGCGCTCGACACCACCTCTTCCGCCACCGAGGCCTTCCGCACGATCCGGACGGCGGTTTTCTCCAGGGCCGCTGCAGATCAGGCCCAGACGCTCCAGGTGACCTCTGCGGGCCGCGGAGAAGGGAAGAGCACGGTGCTCAGCAACCTGGCGATCGCCATGGCCCAGACGGGCCGGCGCGTGCTCATCGTGGACGCGGACCTGCGATGTCCGATGCAGCATGTCCTCTTTGGGCTTGCACGGGAGCCTGGTCTGACCTCGGTCTTGTCCGGGGCGAGGCCTCCGAAAGAGCTGATCCAGCATACGTCGATACCCGGGCTGGACGTTCTGTCCTGCGGCCCGAATACCGCCGCGCCTGCGGAGTTGCTTGACAGCCGCGTCTTCAGGCTCCTTCTGGAGAAGCTCAAGACCCGATACCACCGGATTCTGGTGGATTCTCCGCCGCTGGGCGTGGTCGCTGACGCCAGCATCCTGGCCACCGCGTGTGACGCTACCCTGCTGGTCGTGAACGCCAGAAGGTCCACCCGGATCGGGCTCCTGCAGGCCAGGGAGTCGCTGGCAGGCGTCCGCGGCCGGGTCATCGGCGGCGTGATCAACGGCGCGCGGGTGCGGGGGCCGGGGGCCTCCTATGGATACGCGGGTTACAGGGTCGGTCGCAGTCCGGAGGTCCGCGCCGAGACCGAGGCAGCCTGCACGGCCATGGTCCCCGCGAGCGCGGTTCTGCGGATACCCACGGAGGGGGCGACCCATGAGTGCGATCGCGTCACCTGACAGGCCACGGGCTGCTGGGCGTGGCCCCTGGATTCAAGGAGGAAATCATGAGTGGTGACGTGAAGGTCCCCCAAGGTCCTGGCCCAAATGGCGGCGGGGCCGAGGACTCCTGCCTGGAGTGCCACGGCACCTATCCCTGTCTGGACGCAGGGTCGATTCCGTGGGCCTGGAGCCGCCTTTTCAAGCCCGTGCAGAAGGTCCGCAGCTATGCGGTGTGGTACGTGGAGAACATGGGGTGGTGCGGCTGGATGACCTCGACGCTGCGGCGATGGATGGGCGGTGGTGCACGGACCCACCCGCCGGAGGCACTGCCGGAGCCGCACGTGGCTCTGCAGCCGGGGGATCTCGTGGAGGTCAAGCCCATTGAAATGATCCTCTCCACGCTCGACAGCCGTAGGCGCCACAAAGGCCTGCGATGGATGACGGGCATGCGGAAGTTCTGCGGCGGCCGCTACCGGGTCCACAAGAGGGTCGACAGGATCATGTTGGAGACCAACGGCGAGCTGCGACGGATGAAGGACACCGTCCTGCTCGATGGCGTGGTCTGCGACGGCAAGGAGTTTGGCGATTGCGATCGGTCCTGCTTCCATTTTTGGAGGGAGGCATGGATTGAGAGGATACCCGAAGAGTGAGGAGGTTCGACGATGAACGTGGACGTCCTGGAAGGCCCGGACGAGGCCTGTGATCAGTTCGTCCAACAGAGGGATGGCGCGGAGCTGGGGCACATGCCTGCCTGGACCCGCATGATCCGGAGTGCCTTTGGCCACGCCGGCCACTACCTCGTCGCCCGTGAAGGGGGAAAGGTCCGCGGGGTGCTGCCGCTGGTCCACATTCGGAGCCGGCTGTTCGGCAGCCGGATGGTGTCCCAGGCCTTCAGCGACTACGGAGGCCCCCTGGTCACAGAGGGTGACGCCCAGCAGGCGCTCTATGAGCGGGCCATAGAGCTGGCCCGGCGCCAGGGCTGCCAGTGCATCGAATTCAGGAATGTGGGGGCCATGCCGTTCGACCTGCATCTGCGGACGGACAAGGTCGCCATGCACCTGCCTCTGGCGGCAGACAGCCAGACGGTGTGGAAGGACCTTCGGCCCCAGATCCGGAACCGCATCCGGCAGGCCGAAAAAGAGGGCGTGACCGTCACCCACGGTCAGCGGGAGATGCTGGATGAGTTCTACTCGCTCTGGACGTTTCGCATGCACGAACTGGGCACACCCTGTTACTCCCGTGAGCTGTTTGCGGCCATCCTGGAGACCTTTCCCGAGCGGAGCCGCGTCTTCCTGGCCCATTGCGAGGGGCACGTCGTGGCGGCGATCTTCGCCTATGCCTTCAACGGCTGCGCATACGCGGTGGGGCGGAGCCTTGCGGGAATACGACGCCAAGAGTCCGAATTATCTCTTGAACTGGGCGGCCATCGAATACTACTGCGCGGCAGGCATGAAGTCGTTTGACTTCGGGCGCAGCACGGCCGGCAGCGGACAGGCCACCTTCAAGGAGCGGTGGGGGGCGCAGCCGGTGCCGTTGAACTGGCAGTACTGGACGCGAAACGGCAGGGAGCCCCGCTTGGCCACGCCGGAGGCCCCTCGCTACAGGCGGAAGATCGAGATGTGGAAGAGACTGCCGCTGTGGGTGACCCGCGCGGTCGGACCCCGTATCAGTTGCAGTCTTCCATAGAAAGGCAGGGCTGGGCACACAAGGAGGTGGGTCGCCCCATGAATAGCATGAATGGATTCTCTTGTGATCTGGAGGACTGGTTCCACATCTTGGACTATGCCCCGGTCCGCAGCGTGGAGAGTTGGAGCCGGCTGCCTCTTCGCGCGGACCGGGGCGTGGAAACGCTCCTGGACGCCCTGGCGGAGGCACGGACGCGGGCCACCTTCTTTTGCCTCGGTTGGATGGCCGAGCGCATGCCCGGGCTCGTGCGGAGGATCCAGGAGGCAGGACACGAGGTTGCCTCGCATGGCTACGGTCACGTGCTGGCCGGGGAGGTGGGCCAAGAGGCCTTTGAGGAGGACATCGTCCGCGCGAAGGAGATCCTGGAAGACCTCACGGGGACTGAGGTCATCGGGTTCAGGTCTGCCGGGTTCTGCGTGCGGCAAGACAGTCTGTGGGTCCTTGACTCGGTGGCCAAGGCAGGGTACCGGTACGATGCCAGCGTGTTTCCCGCACGGCATGGGCACGGCGGCCTTGACCGCACTGCGCCCGGGCCTCACCTGATCGACACAGCCTACGGTCCGCTGGTCGAGATCCCTGCCTCCACGGTCGAGGTCCTGGGACACAGGGTTTGCCTGTTTGGCGGCGGCCACCTCCGGCTATCGCCGGTGCCCCTGATCCGCTGGGGCGTCCGACAGTTGCATCGCGAGGGCCTTCCCCTGGTGGTCTACGTGCACCCCAGGGAGATCGACCCCGATCATCCTCGACTTCCGCTGCCGCTTGTGCGGCGATTCAAGTGCTACGTCAATCTCCGCACCACGCTGCCCAAACTGAAATGGCTGCTGTCTGAGTATCCGTTCACCACCATGGCCGATGTCGCGGGCATGACCTCGCTGCCCGAGGAATCGGTTCCATTGGAGGCTCAGGCGTCGGCTGAGGAAGAGCCGATCGTGCGCGTGATGCCCGTGCCGCACGCCGGAAAGGAAAGGGAGCCGGCCGTCCCCTCTGTATCCTAGCCCGCATTCCTCACGAGGTCTTGGATGCTCGTGGCGCTAGCGCCCGGCGAGATCGTCTCGGTCAGGCGAGCTGGCAGTGCGGATCGCCAGGGCGCCGAGGGCCCCCAACAGGGCCACGCCGGCTGCGAGCAGCATGGCGGGGGACAGGGACCCGTAGGTCACCGCCATGGCGCCGGCCGCAGCGGGCGCAGCGGCCTGGCCTATGCCGAAGAAGAGGGTTACGAATCCCAGCCCTGCTGGAGAGAGCCTGGGCCCCAGGAGGTCCCCGCACAGGGCCGCCATGATCGCCGGGATGCTCCACGCCGAGATCCCAAAGAGGACTGCGGAAAGCGTGAATCCAGTCGGCGTCTTCCACAGGGCGAACAGACTGAACGAGAGGGCGTGCACTCCGTATACGATGACCAGGGTGGCCTTGCGGCCGATGGCGTCGGAGACCGCCCCCCAGATCAGGCCGCACAGCAGGCTCAGCCAACCCATGAGCATGAAGAGCCTGCCCGCCGACGCATGGGTGTATCCGCCCTCCGTGATCAGGTATCGCGTGAAGAAGGTCAGGTAGATGATGTAGGAAAACCCGAACGCCACGTAGACTAGGCCCACGTGCCAGATGAGCGGGGACCGATACACGCTCGCCCACCGGAGCCCGCTGGCGCCAGGTCCGGGCGGGGTCTCGTCGCCCTCCTGGCCCAACGGCCGCAGCCCCAGGCTCGACGGCCCATTGCGAAGGCACAGCCACGCGACTGCGGCGAGGGCCAGGGCCGCGCCGCCAAAGAGAAACCAGCAGGTCCTCCAGCCTTCGGCTCCTCGCTGTGTCAGCACCCAGGGCACGAGCGGGCCGCACAGGATCAGGGCAAAGGATGAGCCAGTCACGGCGATGCCCGTGGCGAGACCGCGGCGTCGCCGGCTGAACCACGCGGCCAGCAGCCCCATGACCGGCACGTTGCTGGCGCCGCTGCCCAGGCCGGTCACTGCCCGCCAGGCCATGGCCGCTCCAAAGGACCCTGCCAGGCCGGTCATGACCATGCCCGCTGCGACCGCTGCCAATCCCACGGCAATCACGACCCTCGGTCCGTAGCGGGCAGCCAGGCGCCGCCCAGCAGGGACATGACCAGGTACCCGATCAGGTTGGCCGTCGCCAGACCGCCGGCCTGGGCGTTGTCCAGGCCCAGCCCCTCCTGCATCGGCGGCAGGAGCATTGTGTACCCGAACCTCGCCAAGCCCAGGGCTCCGAACACGACGCAGGTCGCGACAATGAGGATGACCCATGCATAGTGAAAGCGTGGATGTCCCATGTCACAGCCCTTTCTCGAAGTCCGTCAGATTGTCCAGGATCTGCTGCAGGTCTTGCTCGAACCGCCGGATTTGGCTGTCCTTGAAGCCCTTGTACCAGATCTTCGCCATCTCATTGGAGACCCGGACGTACAGTGCCTCCAGGTCCTTGTCCTTCTGGGTCCGCTGCAGGAGGATCGTGCGGCGATCCTGGGTGGAAGGGACGCGGCGGACCAGGCCCGCCTGCTCCAGCCGGTCCAGCATGCTGGTCAGCGTGGACTTGTCCAACTGCGTCCGCTTGGCCAGTTCCTTGATCGGGATGCCGTCCTCCTTCCAGAGTACGAACATGATCCTGCCCTGCGCTGGGTTGAGCTGGTCCACGCCAGACTGCCTGAGCAGACGGCCGAAGATCCGGCCACCCAACTGGTGGATCTTGGCCAGGAGGAAGCCGCCCTGGGTCTGTTGCTTCATTGCGTCTGGCACAGCAGTCTCTTCGCCGCGGTTTCCTTCAGAGCAGCGCCTACTTCACCTGTTCCTTGATCTCGATCAGGGTCCTGACTGCATCCAGGTCCGCCGACTGGGTGACAGTCACAGTGATGCCTCTGATCTTTCCGTATCTCTTGCCCTGCACAAACTGATCCACGTACTGGGCCTCCAGCTTGCCCTCGGTGATCAGCTCCTCTGCCTTGTCAGGGAAGTAGAACCCTGTCTTGAATGCCTTCGGATAGACGGAGACCCAGCAGACGGTCTTCTTCTTTTTCACCAGCTTGTAGAGCCAGCTCTTTCCATCGTTGTAGTATCTCCATTCGCCGGAGAACGAGGGGTGGTCCTCAGCGATCGTGGCCATGAATGCATCCCACGTGCGTTTCGTGCGCCCGAGGATCCTGTGCAGGACCTCATCGGAGGGATACTCCTCTTTGTCGTTGAGGCACGGCTTCTCCACGTTCTTCTCCTATGCATAGACCCGCGAAGGTGGCGCAGACTATTGACTCGGCGTCGAGTAGTGGCCGTGCAGGACCTTCCATTGTCCATCCCTGAGGACCCAGACCAGGGACAGGGCGAATGGGCCGCCCATCACGGTCTGACCGTCGAACAGCGTGGCCGTGTAGGATCCTGCTGCGCTCAACAAGGCCACATCCGATGACAGGATCGTCACATGGGTCTGGTCGTACTTGCGTTCTATCTTGGTGACCTGCTGGAAGCTCGTCCTGACCGACTCAAGGGCCTCAGCCCGGGTCTTGAAAAGCCGGCCGTCCTGGATGATGGGCCCTTTGTCCGAGTCCAGGATGAAGGCGAAGAACTTCTCCGCATCGAGGCTGTTGTCCGCCTGGGTCATGCGGCTGTTCGCCTCCAGCACGGCCTTCTCCATCGCTTCCTTGTCACCGGTAGTGTTGCTGCTACCCTGAAGGGCCATGGCGAGGGTAGCCAATCCCAGGACCACGACGGCTGTCACGACTCTACGCATGCTCATCTCCTTTCTAATCATCGATTGCCTTGAACTCGAACGGCCGGCCCTTGAGCCAGCCCTTGACCACTGCAGGGGCCAGGCGGAGGACCCCGTACTCCGGTCCCTCGGGGCCGTTGGGGTAGTACAGCGTCCAACCCTTCTGCCAGATCCGGTTCTTCAGGGCCTGGTCTGTGACAACCTCGATGGTCCCGCCGAGCATCAGTCCGATGAACTGGTCCGGGACACAGAGGTACACAGAGACCTTGGGATTGGCCCTGATGCGGGCCATCTTGTCGGACTGCATTGACGCACTCAGGTACACCAGGAACTCGTTGGCCTGGCCGTCGTACAATCCTGCGAGTGACGGATACTCCCTGGCGCACCGCAGGTTGTTCATGGCGGTCGTGTGCGGGAAGCCGTCCGCATCGATGGTGGTCAGGTGACAGACCGGCGAACTGGCCATCAGGTCCAGACAGACCTGTTTGGCCTCTTGGCCCTTGGCTCCACCTTCTTGTTCCACAGCATGTCCCTCGATCTTCCGGGATCCGGGGATCAGGGTCCGCCAGGCAATCCTCCAGTCCTGGCCGTCCTGGACAAAGACCAGGATCTCACGGCCCTCATCGGTCAGGGTCTTGCTCTGCCAGTCCCAGACGCAGTCGTAGCGGTACGTCACGACCGCAGTGTCGTCCCAGAGATCGATCCGCTCCTGCGACCCGTCGAGCCTGTGGATCACCATCTGGGAGCAGGCGTCCTCATAGCACCGCAGACATGCGGCCTTGCCCTCTGCGCGGTGGTCCAGTCCCGGCAAGACCATGACCATGCCCTCATGAAAGAGAGGGGCCAGCCGATCGAATCCCCTGCCCTCCTTGCAGATCCGGTTGACGTCCTGGACAATCTGCCAGAGTCGGTCCCTGGTCTGTTGTTCGCCTGTATCCTTCATGACGTTCCTCCATCTAATTCGTTTTATGCAATATAATACGATATAAAACGAATTGTCAAGAAGAAACCCGCTGCTGAAGACGACCGCCATCCACGCGGACGCCATCGTGGATTCGTGCCTGGAGGGCTAGCCGTCACTTGGCCTTTGCCAGGTCGAGGACAAAGATGCCGTGGCCCACACCTGCCTGGTCCTTCGACCAGGCCATCTGGAACGCGAGGAACCGGCCGTCGTCGCTGATCACGCCGTTCGATCCCTTGTACCCTGAGTAGTCGGAGAAATGGGTCAGACGCTCCAGGGACCCGCTGCCATCCAACTTGAGTCTCCACAGGTCCACGTGGTTGGGGCCCTGGTGGTTCTGGCGGTCGCACTCGACCAAGGTGTACTGGCCATCGGGGAAGATGCCCTCGGGCTCATCGTACTGGTTTGGGGCGTTGGAGTAGTTGGTGACCTTCCCGGTCACCAGGTCGACGCCGCACACGTCCGTGCCCTGGTGGCCGTACGCCGAGAAGGTCAGCTCCCGCTCATCGGGCGGCCTGAAGTTCTGGGTCTCCAGGGTGCACGGGAAGGGCAGGTTACGGCTGTCAAGCACGGGCCTCTGGTTGGCAAGGCCAGGCCTGCCATTCTCGTAGACGATGTCTGCCTCCTGCATGCGAGACGACCCCTTGGGCATCTGGTCTGGATACTGCTCTGCGACCTGGGTCCAGGCGAAGTGCATCCGCCTGCGGGACACGGCAGGCCCCTCGCTGCACTTGGTAGCCAGTGGCACCGGCGGCTTGCTGAGGTCTTTGGACAGCACATAGAGAAAGCACTGGACCCGGCTTGGTCCAGGGTTCTTGGGGTCAAAGCTCTCAGGTCCGGAGAGCAATATGTCGCCATTGGCCAGGTACAGGGCCCGGGTGAAGCCCAGGTGGGGGAAGTGGTGCGTGACCGGCCGGATGGCCCTGGTGGCCACGTCCACCTCATACACGTCACCATAGGTCTTTTCCAAAAACAGGATACGCTTGCCATCGTGGGACCAGTCCGCCCGCTCGCCGAACGAGGTCAGGTGGGTGATGTTGGGGGGCAGATCATCGCCAGGAGACTTGCCTGCGAGGCCCGACTCGCTCGACTCTGCCCCATAGACGGCGCTGGTCATCAGCAGCAGACCACAGCACCAACCCGCAAGACATCGTGTTCTGACAACCATGGATCTTCTCCGTCCTTTCAGGTCAGCCAGGCCGGTCCGGATTCCTCTGGGCAGTCCCGTCATTCCGGACGGCGGTCTGACGTTGGGGCGATTGTAGTGGGAAGGCCCGCAGGTTCGCAAGACCTGCGTGGACATTCGAAAGGCCCCGGTCTTTCGCGAAATCCCATTGCCTCGGCATCCCGTTGACATACAATGCGGGTCCTTGGAGACAATCGGTTCGGGCTCAAGCTAGAAGGAGTAAGCATGAGGCACGCCAGAATCCTACTGATCACCGTTCAGGTCTTTCTGCTGGCCCCACTCGCCTGTGGCCAGAACGCCAGGATCAAGATCGACGTGGACCGGACCATCGGCCAGATCGACAGGAACCTGTACGGTAACTTCGTCGAGCACCTCGGCCGGTGTGTCTACGGCGGCATCTATGATCCCTGCTCTCCGCAGGCGGATGCCAAGGGGCTGCGCAAGGACGTCCTGCAGCTCGTCAAGGACCTGGATGTATCGATCATCCGATACCCGGGCGGGAACTTCGTCTCCAACTACCACTGGCTTGACGGCGTGGGCCCCCAGAGGACGCCCCGGATGGAGCTGGCCTGGGCGAGGCTTGAGACCAACCAGTTCGGCACCCATGAGTTCATGGAGTTTGCCAAGGCCGTGGGAGCAGAACCCTACTTTGCCGTCAACATGGGGACAGGCACGATCGAAGAGGCCCAGCGATGGGTCGAGTACTGCAACGTCAAGGAAGGGCCGTACTGCGCGGAGCTGCGTCGCCAGCATGGATTCCCAGAGCCCTACAACATCAGGTACTGGAGCCTGGGCAACGAGATGGATGGTCCCTGGCAGATGGGCCATCTCAATGCAGAGGACTACTCCAAGAAGGCCCTTGAGGCAGCCAAGCTGATGCGCAGGACCTCACCCAACATCCAGTTGATCGCAGCGGGTTCATCCAACTATCGGCAGGGCGCGGACCCCGACTACTGGAACAGCACTGTGCTCCACGAGCTGCGGGACGTGGTGGACTACATCGCCCTGCACATCTACGTAGGCAATCCAGAGAACAACTACTACAACTTCCTGGCCACGCCTCTCGTCGTCGAGCAGAGGACCCGGGTGGTCAAGGGCATGATCGAGAGGGAGATGGTCCATGCCAACCGCCCAGACCGCGGCCCGATTCGCATCGCCTGGGATGAGTATAACGTCTGGTATCGGGCGAGGACCGGGGCAGCCAGGCAGGGGACGCGGGCCCTGGAAGAGCACTACAACCTGGAGGACGCCCTGGTGGTCGCAGGCTTTCTCAATGCCTTTGTGCGAAACGCCGACATCGTGAAGATGGCCAACATGGCCCAGTTGGTCAACGTCATTGCCCCCATCTTCACCAACGACAAGGCCTCGTTCAAGCAGACCATCTACTACCCGCTCCAGCTCTTCAGCCAGAACGTCACGGGCACGTCCCTGGACGTCTTCGTGTCCTGCCAGACCTATGACACTGAGAGGTTCGGCCTGGGCCTGGGAGAGACGACCACGATCCAGAAGGCAGTGCCGTACCTCGATGTATCGGCCAGCATCAACCGCGGGGAGTTGGCCCTGTGCGTCGTCAATCGCCACAAAGACAACGCCATCACCACAGACATCCTGTGCCAGGAAGGACAGTTCGCAGGGCCGCTCAAGGTCTTCGAGGTGACGGGCCCGGACATCAAGGCAGAGAACGATTTCGACAAGGAGGTGGTCAAGACCACTGCGAAGCCCGACGTCAGCGTGCTGGGACAGTACTTCAGCTACTCATTCCCGCCGCACTCCTTCACCCTGATCAAGGGTGCGGTCAAGCGATAGGTCCAGGATAGGGAGTCACACTCATGGTCACGGTCATCGGCTGCAAGGTCATCCTCATGGTCTGCCTCTGGTCCGGTGCGGCCAGCGCAGAGCCCTGGAAGCTGGTCTGGTCCGACGAATTCGAGTACACGGGCCTGCCTGATCCCAACAAGTGGGCCTACGAGGAGGGCTTCATCCGCAACAACGAGGCCCAGTACTACACGCGGGGCCGAAAGGAGAACGCCCGCGTCGAGAAGGGCATGCTGGTGATCGAGGGCCGGAAGGAGACCTGGGCCAATCCCCGGTTCGATCCCAATGCCCCCGCGGTCGCGGCCAGCGCAGACGCCAGAGTGCAGACTACACCTCTGCAAGCCTGATCACCCGGGGCAAGGCGGATTGGACCTATGGCAAGATCGAGGTGCGTGCGCAACTGCCCGCAGGCAGGGGGGTATGGCCGGCGATCTGGATGCTGGGCTCCAACTCCCGCCAGGTCGGCTGGCCTGCATGCGGTGAGATCGACATCATGGAGTACGTGGGCTTTGAACCCAACACCGTGTACGCCAACGTGCACATGGCCAAGTACAACCATGCCAAGGGCACAGGCAAGGGCTCCAAGATCCAGACACCGGAGCCGTTCAAGTCCTTCCACGTCTACAGCCTGGAGTGGAACAAGGAGCGGCTGCAGTTCTTCCTGGATGGCAAGCCCTATTTCGAGTTCGCCAACGAGCACACGGGCGTCGAGGCCTGGCCATTCGACAAGCCCCAGTACCTCATCCTCAACCTGGCCCTGGGTGGCTCCTGGGGCGGGCAGAAGGGCATCGATGACTCCATCTTCCCGCAGCAGTACCTGATCGATTACGTCAGGGTGTATCAGAGATCGCAGTAAGCATGGACTCACCTAGCACCCAGGCCGAGCCTGTCCCTGACTCCGCGGGTGGTGGGTTCTGGGCTGCGCGACTGGATGCGACATGCTCGTAGTATGGCTCCAGGAAGGATGGATCGTCGGGGTGGCATGGTCGGTCTCCGGTTCGGTGCCCGTCAATGTGACTTGACAAGGTTCGAGAGCCTAGCCGATTCGGAACAGAATGGGTTAGTACCTGCCCCAGCAGCAGGTGTACCGATGCGGCGGCGAATTGGCCAACTCCGAGCGCATTCTGCTGGGGCTGATTCCGCGCGGCGTAGCTGAGGGCTCTGAAGAAGCTGAATGCAGACGTCAAGAGGGCGCCTGCGGGGATCGCCGGGCAGGTTGAGGGGTTGCCCGCCGAGGTCACCACGGTGAAGCCGCCACAAACGCTACTGCCCAAGATGATCGTCCCTTTGGGCCTACGCGGGACCGACATTCCCAGGGTCTAATGCAACTAGGTCTCGCAGAGTCGCGAAGACTGAGTGTTTACATGTTGCCGTAGACTGAGTATGCTAGCAGCAACAATCGCCTGGAGTGTCGTGACGGAGTAGACGCTATGAAGGCCCTCCGCAGACGCACATGCATTGACGGGCTATGTCGCCAGCCGTATTCCCTTAGTGGCACCCAAGGTGGCGATAGGCGGCGAGCCATTGAGGTTGGGCCTGTCATGCTGGGATGGAGACGGGAGAGTCCAGATGCCGAGAGATTTGCGATTCAGAATCCCCAAGGACGGCGAGGTCTTCATAAGCGTGGTTCGCCAACGGTGTGATCACCTAATTGCTGCTGGAGTCTGGCAGGGGCTGAGCGCGAGCCGACTTGACGCGTGGCTAAACAACTTCAAAACCGACGACGAGCGGTACTTTGCAGCATGTGTGTTGGATGCGCTGATCTATCGATCCGGCGACCAGACTGTGGCAATCATGAGGCACTTATTCCAGCGAGTCCTCCCAGATATGGCACGCGGCGAGTCGTTTGCAGCAGTCCCTCCCGCCGACTGGCTTTTCTCTCTTCGCGGGTTGTCAGACGGGCCCGACCCAAGGATAAGGATCGTTCCGGTGATCAGGACTTCTGATCCCCCCACAAAGAGTGGCCCGCTGTTGACCCGCCTCTACAGAAGGGCTCTCAAACTGAATGACAAGTGGATGATCTGGCCGTGGCAGATTGAAGCAGCGATTGCTGACGGCGTGTCCATGTTCCTCGTCATCGATGATTTCCTGGGTACAGGTCACCAGTTCCGTGATTTCGCCGCACAATTCCGAATCGGAACGTATCTACCCCACACATGCATGGTATATGCTCCGCTTGTTGCCCATGTGCATGGGATCAGCGAACTGCAATTGGCCTTTCCCGGGCTCCATGTCTGTGCTGCGGAGGTACTAGACGATACGTATAACCTCTTCTGTGAGACTTCACTGTGGTTTAGGGATCGGTCTGCCACTAATTCACCGGGAGGGGCCAAGGAGTTCTATGACAGTCTGGTCCGCACGAGGGGTCTGCCCATTTCGCCGGCGTGGCAGACAGGCTACGGTGGTTTGGCGATTGCCTACGGATTCCAGCATGCAACCCCGGACAATTGCCTGCCCATCTTCTGGATACGTGGTCCCTACTGGCAATCGTTACTTGAGAGATGACATATGGATGATAGGGCAAAGAAACTACAGGCAATTTTCGTCCAGAATAGGGCCGAGGAACTGGGCTTTGATGTCTGGGAGAGTTTTGTCGTGCCACCATTCTTCGATGTCCTGGATCTTCAAGAGGCGACGAAGCCAAGGGTGATTGTGGGGGGGCGAGGCTATGGCAAGACCATGCTTCTCCGGTACCTGTCCCACGAGAGCACGTTCTCTCCCAAACGCGTTAACATCTCACGACCCGAGCTCACCCACATTGGCCTCTATTGGCGTGCCGATACGCAGTTTGTGACAGTGATGGCCGAGCGTGGACAGACCTCTACCTTGTGGGCGGCAGCGTTCAATCACCTCATTGCCCTTGACCTTGCAGCGGAACTACTGAAGAGCCTTCAGAGTATGGCCAGGAGTCGAGCTGGCTGTGTCAGCGAGGACTCACTGTCTCAGATCGACTTCAGCAGGCTGGCCTCATATGATGCCGCGTTCAAGGGGAACACAGGCGAATTCGCGGAAGTCCTTCGGGACCGCACCGCAGGTCTCGAGATGTGGGTCAGCAACGCTGAGACTGGATCAGTCAAGCCCCCCGTGTTCTTGCCCGGAACTCGCTTCCTCAAGGCCCTCATTGCCTGCCTCAAGGCTCAGGTCCCCGCACTGCGTGATGCAGTCTACTCTGTCTATGTCGATGAGTTTGAGAATTTCCTTGAGTACCAACAAAGGGTACTAAATACCTGCCTCAAACACAGCGAGCCACCCCTTATATTCAATGTGGCGATGAAGCGGCATGGTTTCAAAACAAGCAAGACTATCGGCGAGGAGTCGATCATTGACCCTGCAGACTACCGCACCCATGACCTTGACCAGTACCTTCACAGCGATGACTTCCCGGTGTTTGCCGCAGAGGTTCTCTTCCTCCATATGCGTCTGGCCGATTTTCAGCCCGTGCCGATTGAGGTGGCGACACTACGAGATCCCGCCCAGCTCAGCAGAAGGAAGGACAAAGAGTATCGCGAGAGAGTCTTGGGCTGCATCCGGAACATGCTGCCAGGCCTATCCCACGACCAACTCGCTATCGCTGTCTTCGAAACTCAATCCCTGAAACGGATACTCTGCGCGAAGGTCGAAAGAGCCCTGAAGAATCGCAGGTCCACGCTTGTCTCGGGGGATTTCCTGCGACCGGACCAAGCGAAGGCCTCTATCGTCGTCTCTGCCTTGCTTCACCGGCCAAGTCTCAGCCCGGACGAGATTCTGAACGAATTGACCAACCTTGCTAATGGGCAGGACAACCGCTTCACTGGTGCGGCAGGCTGGGTACACAACAACTTCATTGGCTGTGTTCTCGCAATCTACGCCTCCGCCTATCAGGTTTGTCCGTTCTATGCGGGCTTCGACACATTCTGCCATATGGCGAGAGGTAATCTCCGCCATTTCCTTGAACTGTGTCACCAGTCAATCAATCGGGTGCTCCGCAGACCGTGGACGGTGCCTCTGTCCATTTCCGCGGAGGAGCAGGCTTTTGCGGCGAGACAAGTCAGTGCTAAGTTCTTAGGTGAGGTCTACAAGTTCGGGTGTCACGGGAACAAGCTCCACAACTTTGTACTCCGATTGGGGTCTCTGTTTGCCCTTGCTCATGAGCAGCCCAGTCAGAGTGAGCCTGAACGATCACACTTCGCGATTGTACGAGGGAGCAAGGCTCTGTCTCCAGAGGAAGAGGGCTTCCTGCAGGCCGCCCAGATGTGGTCAGTCCTGTTTGTTGAGGAAGAAACAAAGGTCAAGGAATCGACGCAACCCATTGGATATGACTACATCTTGAATCCGATCTATTCGCCATACTTCACCATTAGCTACAGGAAAATCAGGAAGCTCGAGATAACCTATGATGAGTTCAAGACGTTGGCGGACGGAAGCTATGATGAGGTGAGGGCTCTTTTGACGAGGTACTCGAAGAAGTGGAGCGTCAAGCTGGACGATGCGGATCCAACGCTATTCAGCCACCTACTTGAACAGGAGGCCACCGATGAGGATTAGCATGCAGAGTTCTGACGATCCTCGTCATCTTCACCTTGGCCGATGGGGCCATGCGATTGTCGGGGGCGAATTGGATGACGACAGGAGTGAGCGGGCCATGGAATTCGCCCGCGAGTGGGCTGACGAGGTTCATTGCCTCCAGTATGGGCCGAGGTCTTTCAACTATGTGTTCGACGGGAATGCCGTGACTGTGGACAGTCTTCGCTCGACTGTTCGGGACATGGTGAGCGAGGGGGTGCTGCTGGAAGCGACTACACTGCGCTTTGTGGAGATACTGACGTGCCTACGCACAGCGAAGGCGTGTGGGAACATCACTGTCTCGGTCCTGTATCTTGAGCCCAGGGACTACAGTAGGCCCCAGTATGATCATGTTCTTCATCGTAGGGACTTCGAGCTATCACGCGAGTTTGAGCCGTTCTCGGGGGTACCCGGGTGTGTAATAAGGCTTTCTGGAGACAGACCGGTCAGAGCGGTATTCCTTCTGGGATACGAAGGGCAACGACTCTCAAAGGCGCTCCAGGAGAATGGACTCAAACCCTCACGATGCTCCGTGGTTTTCGGGGTCCCTGCATTTCGACCTGGCTGGGAGATGCACTCCTTTGCCAACAACGTCGAGTGCATCATTGAGGAGGGGCCTATGAGCACGGTGCTTTTCGCTGGGGCTGACAACCCCATGGCAGCCTATGAGGCAATACAGGAAGCACATGTGTCATGTGACGCTAGCACTGGGGAGAGACTCCTGGTGGTTCCAATTGGTACGAAACCTCATGCGTTGGGCGCTGCATTGTTCGCATGTGAGCACCCTGAGGTGGGCGTCATCTATGATCATCCGACGCGAAGTGGCAAACGCAGCAAGAACGTGGCGACTTGGCACCTCTATGAAGTCGACTGGGCAGGCTAACCTGAAATACGAGACGCCGGAGACCGTGGCTCAGGTACTCGCGAGGCACGTCCCTAGATGTGCGGCAACCGTGCTCGACCCATGCGTTGGTCGTGGTCGTCTACTGATGCCGGTCATGAGGAGGATAGGCTCACGGCTGAACAGAGCGGTGTGTGTTGATATCTCATCCGTGGCCCTAGAGTCTTTTCTTTCCGGGCTGCGCGATGATGTCCGCGGACGCACCACGGCCATCCATGGAGATTTCCTTCGCCCTCAGGGAAACCAACATGCCCTGTCAGAGTCGGGGCTATTTGACTGCGTTGTTATGAATCCGCCATTCTCGGCAAGGAGAGAGGGGTTTGTCCCGCTGTCCGCCCCAGACAATGGACGCCTTGTTCCAGTCGAGGTGGCCTTTGTGGCTCGCAGCATCCAGTTGCTTAAGCCGGGAGGCCGGCTCCTAGCGGTACTCCCACCGTCCATAGTATCGGCTTCCTCGACACGGTGGTTTCGAGAGCATATGCTGGCCGAGGGAGCCATTCTGTGTGTGCATGAACTTCCCGGTTTCACATTCAAGGGAGTAGAGAGCAGAATCTATGTCTTCGTGTTTGAAAGGGCAGGCAAGAGTGGGAGCATAGTACTGCTAAATCATGACCTAAGGTCCCCGCACAAAGTGAGTGCCAGGGTGAGTGGATGCGGTCCTGACTATAGACTCGACTTCCATTTTCATCAGTGCCGCGCAGATCATGAGCAGGTTGTCCGCCGCGCTCCTCATTTGTTGTGGTGCAAGGTAGGGGAAATTGCGGATGTGCTCCGCGGAAAGGTCAACTGGCCCCGGGCAGGGGTTGGAGTCCTTCACACCTCTCACTACAGGGATGGAGTCTGGGAGTATCCTGGCCGGGCAAGTGCTCGCGGGCGAATGATGGGCCAAGTTACAGTGCGGAAAGGTGACATTGTTGTTAAGAGAGTGGGACGCGGCTGTGCAAGCTCATTCGGAGCCTTTCATGGCGGGGCGCACGCTGTTTGTACCGATTGCGTACTGGTCATCAGACCAAGGGCGAAGGTCTCGCGGTGGGAGCTGTTGTTGGCCCTTCGGGTGGTTGCCGATTCCAAGTGGGGGAGGGGACTACTAGAACAGGGTACAGGTGCAACGTATATTTCGGCTCGAACCCTGCACGACCTCCCCATCCCAGCCGGTCTTCGCGCTGTCTTTCCTCGCCTGTTCGCCAAGTACCAGAGAGCCGCCGAGGGCCTTCGCCTCTCGCAGATGGTCGGCATTGAGAGTGAAATCCGAGCGCACCTTGAGAGGCGTGCTGGCAGCATCGGCATGGCGGAGTGAGTATGGCTGGCGACGTTAGCATGGACCCAACGGAATCCCGGCAAGGGAGGTTGGCCATTCTTCACGGCCTCTTTCGGTACATTCACGTCAGCGGCGATGGTGAACCGTCTGCAGGCGATCAGTGGACACACCTGGCGTCGGTGAGGGCAGTTGTCCCCTCGATCCTCAGCCCTAGCCTCGCGAGGGTGTTCCGAAATGACTGAACCATGAATGAGATTCAATCATGAAGACCTGGAACTTTGGGATCGTCGGGACAGGTTCGATCGCTGATCTGCATGCAAAGGCCATCGCAGATCTCCCGAATGCCAGGCTGGTGGCCTGCTGGGGCAGGAGCCATGACAGGGCAACGGCCTTTGCGGAGAGAAACGGCTGCCGCGCGTACGGGTCCTGTGAGCAGGTCCTGGCAGATCCGGCAGTGGACGTGGTGACCATCTGCACGCCCAGCGGGCTGCACATGGAGCCGACCGTGGCTGCGGCCAGGGCCGGCAAGCACGTCCTTTGCGAGAAGCCCCTGGAAACAAGCCTGGAGCGGATCGACGCCATGATCGCCAGCCACGACCACGCAGGCACCCGGCTGGGCGGGATTTTCCCCTTGCGGTATCTGGACATGATAGGTCCGATCAAGCAGGCCATCCAGGCAGGTCGGCTGGGCAGGATCACGTGTGCATCCGTGTTTGTCCCGTGGTGGAGGTCTGACGCCTATTACACGGACTCCTGGCACGGCACGTGGAGCCTCGATGGGGGCGGGGCACTGATGAACCAGTCCATCCACATGGTGGACCTGCTCTGCCATCTGATGCCGCCGATCGAATGCGTGCAGGCCTTCACTGCAGCCCTTGGACATCCCCAGATAGAGGCAGAGGACACGGCCTGCGCGACGATCCGCTACCAGGACGGCGCACTGGGCATGATCTACGGCACCACGGCCTCGTATCCAGGCCGGTTTCGCAGACTCGAGATCACAGGCGACCAGGGCACGATCGTCACGACAGAGGACAGCATCACCACCTGGGAGTTCGCGTCACCTCAGCCCCATGACGAAGGCATACGGCGGCGATTCTCTCAGGTCCAGGGCGGTGGGGGGGTCTCTGACCCCAAGGCGATTCCCTCTGCAAACCACACCCGCAACTTCGCCGCGTTTCTGAGGGCCATGGAGGGAGACGGCTCCGGATGGATCAGCGGCCAGGAGGCCCGCAAGGCAGTCCAAGTCGTCCTGGCGATCTACGAGTCCAGCCGGCAGGGCACGCCGGTGCGGCTGTAACGCCATCGGCCAATGGCCCGAAGAGAGGTAAGAAGCAAGAAGTAAGAAGTAAGCAGAGAGGAGCTATCAGCACTCAGCTCTCAGCCATCAGCCGGAATGTCGTCCCCAGCTCCTGCTGACAACTGACGGCCGCAGCGGTCTGCGTTGTTGCTTGCCTCTCACATCTTGGCTCTTGCTTCTTGCTTCTCCGTCTTCACAGGGTCTTTTCCAGATAGTCTGCTGCCTGGGCATCCAGGTCGCGGGCTTGGCGGATGATCGGGACCATCTGCTCACGGATCGCGGGCTGTGCGAACCTGAGGACCTTGTCGTCCTCGAAGCCGAGTCCTCCTGCCAGGCCCCAGATCTGCCACATGAGTCCATGCTCCTGTTCGAAGCACGCAACGGCCTGTTGCAGGGGATCGGCCAGGCCGGGGATCGCCTCTGCCACGGCCTTGAGGAAGAGTGATCCGTACCATCTTCCCTCTGCCACCATGCCAACCGTAGAGGAGTGGGCCAGGTGACGCTGGCGCAGGACGGCCATGTCATCTGCGGGGAAGTCCTGGTGGCGCACGATCGTCTCTGCCCAGGAGCCAAATGCAGCCAGGCCGCTGGGCCACGGTCCATCCAGGTGCAGGACCGGTGTGCGGATCAGGTCAATGGCCCGCCGGATGGACTTGCGATAGACCACCTCTTGGGCCACGGGGCCCTGCTTGTCCCCGATCAGGACCAGGGCGTGCACGTGGGGGTACCAGCCCCGCTTCCGGAAGTATCCGCATGGCTCGAAATCCAGGCCCGCGGAGAAGTCCGGCGTATCCTGGAAGAAGCTCCAGCCCACGAGGACTTCGCCGCCCTGGTCGAGGCCCGTGATGATGCAGCACTCCGGCGGTCCCACGATCCCGAATCCCAGGATGGGCCGGCCTGCGTCCCGGAGGGACTCGATGATCCTCTGACGCGCAACGGATTCGTCGATGCCGGGATCCTGCCTGTGGAGGATCTCATATCCGTACCCGATCCCCGCAAAGGCATGGTCGAAGAACTGCCTGGAATCCGCAGTGAGGGCCAGGACGCCGCTGTTGCCCAGGTCCCAATTGGATCTCCAGAACAGGCGGAATGCCTCGCCCGATGTACCCATGAGGTATACGTAGGTGTCATTCAGGAGCCACTTGCGGCCGTGCATTTCGATCTGGCGTGTGCCGCGATCGTCCCCCATGAAGCGGAGGCAGGCCCCAAGGCAGGACGGAAACGGGTAGCTCTCAGGGCAGGCGTTGCCACCACGATAGAACCCCACGCGGGGTATGCCCGCAAGGACCTTGCCCGCGAAGTCGTCGCCTAGCCCGTGCTTGTCCAATACCTGTCTGGCCATATGGATCACCTTGTCACTCAGTAAACCGGCCCACGATCCGGCCAAAGGCCTGTTGATCACCTGCCTGGGCCGCCCTTATGAGTAGTGCGAGCTCTTTCATAGGCGACGACTGACCAATCTATCATGAAGGTGCCAGACCAAGGCTGCCGGGTTCGGAAGAAACTTCAGATACCCTCAAAAGCCGGCGTGAGAATCTCGCCTCAGCGTCACAGCATCTGCTCGAGGATTTTGACTGCGTCCTCGACTACGGGTCTGCATACGGACACGAAGGCCCCCTTGTCCGCTGCCTGCTTGTACCCGTCGGGTGTGCTGAGGTCATAGCCGAGCAGGTCCTTGCAGCCTAGGCTGCCGTGCTGCTTCTTGAACTCCCGGGCAAAGGCCCGGATCTGCTCGCTGACCTTGTTCTTCTCATCCATGGAGGGGACCGCAGCCTTCCAGTGGACCAGCCCCAGGACCATGAAGGCCCCGGTCACAGCCCCGCACATCTCGCCCATGCGTCCCATGCCGCCGCCAAAGCCGCTGCTGACCTTGAGGCAGGTGGCAGGGTCCATGCCCAGTTCCTCACAGAAGACCGATAGCACCGCCTGCGAACAGAAGTAGCCACCCTTGAAACGCTCCAATGCCTCGTTCGATTTCTTGCTCACGTCACTTCCTTTCGGATCATTCATTCTCGTTCTGCTGGTGCAACGAGCAGCCAGCGGCGGTCAGCCTTCAGCTATCAGCCATCGGCCGGAACAAAGAAGCAAGAGCCAAGAAGCAAGAAGTAAGCAGACGGCAACCTTACGTGCGGAGTGCCGCTCTCTCCTGCTGAAAGCTGAGAGCTGATAGCTGACAGCCCTCAGGTCGCCCATTCTCCGTTTCGCCGTTTCGATCTTTCCCCGGCGGGTCACTCAACTGCCTGCCCCAGCGATGGGCTGTCGTGTCCCTTGCCTACCTCCGTGAGGACCTGCTCCAGATTCTCTATCAAGGCCTGGATCTCATGTGCCTGGATCGTCAGGGCCGGCATGAACCTGATCAGGTTGTAGCCCGGGCTGCAGCCGATCAGAAAGCCCCGGTCCAGCATCCGCTCGAAGACCAGGCCCGCCTTGAGCCGCTCGTGGAGCTCCACCCCAACCATGAGGCCCTTGCCTCGTACCTCCCGGATGGCGGGATACAGAGGGCTGATGGCAGTCAGTTGATCGAGCAAGGTACGACCCATGTCGCGACTGCGACCGATGAGCCCCTCATCCCTGATGATGCTGATGACCTCCAGGGCGACTGCACAGCCCAGCGGGTCATTCTGGTGCGACTGGACGTAGTGGAGGCCTGCGGCCTCCACCGCTTCAGCCACCTTTGGACTGACCAGGACCGCGCTGACTGGATACCCGTTGCCGAGTCCCTTGCCCACGGCCACGACGTCGGGCTGTATGCCGAAGTGGTTGAAGCCAAACCACTGACCCGAGCGGCCGAATCCAGTCACCACCTCATCCACCACGACTAGGCCGCCACGTCTGTGGACCTGGTCCGCCACACTACTGACCAGCGACTCGGACGGGAACTGTATGCTGCCGCAGGCGCTGCCAGGTTCAAGGACGAAGGCCGCGACCTGGTCCCAATTCGTGTTCGGATCCGGGCTGCTGGCGTCACGTTCCACCTGGGTCCAGTGGCCGGCAGACTGATTCGCGCCCTCGCCATAGGAGGATAGGAAGGTGGGCTCCAGGCAGACAAATCGCGTCTTGTGGGTCACGAGCCGTGCCAGATTCAGGGCCAGGTTCACGGCCTCGCTGCCTGAGGCCAGGAACACACATCTGCCACCCCCCAGGCCGGCGAGATCGAGGAGGCTTGCGGCGGCCTCTTCGACCACGGGGCTGAGATACCGAAACCCCAGGTGCATGACGTGGCCTGCCTGCCGCTGCATCACCTCAGTGATCCTGCGGTGGCTGTGGCCCAGGCATGTGCACCAGACGCCGGACTCCAGATCGAGGAAGGCTCGACCCTGCGAGTCATAGAGCGTGCTTCCCTCTGCCCGGACGAAGTCGGTCTTGAGGATGGGGTGGAATCCTAGGATCATGCTGGGTTGTGTCATTGGACTTCGCCTTCTACTTGATCGCGTAGAATCCTGCCTGCACGTGGGAATACCATAGCAGTTGGCAGGTCTGAAAGCGACACTCCTTCAGGAGCTGCAGGTGCTCGGCTACGGTGATGGGAAAGTACTCCGTGTCGAACCGCGCCAGGTGCTGCTCCACCGTGGAATCGTCCCTGCCTGCGGCCTGCTGGAATTGCCACCATCTCTGCAGCCCGATCCGCGTCGCGTCCTGGGAATCGGGGCGGGTGTTCTCAAAGGTCACGTAGAGGCCCCCATCGGCCAACAGACCGTGGCAGGCCTTCGTCATCCTGCGACGTTCCTCAGGTTGTGCATAGTGGTGGCACATCATGGCAGTGACCACGTCAGGCATGCCTCCGAGGCCTGTACCCATCGCGTCGCAGGTAGGGCTGTGGACAAAGGAAAGCCGGCCCTGGTCCAGCGTGGCCAGGCGTCTGGCCGCCTGATCGAGCATGGCCTGCGACGGGTCTGCCAGCACGAACGCCGTCTTTGGGAACTTCGCCATGGCCTGTTCTACCAGGTGTCCGGTTCCACAGCCTGTGTCGAGCCACAGGCGGGGCTCCGGAATCACGGTCCTGACCAGGTCGATCGCCTGCCCGTGCAACTGCTCATAGAAGGGCATGACCTTGCGGACGGCGGCATCGTAGTCCACTGCGTTGTAGGGGGTCGTATTGTCTGTCTTGGCCATGGGGACTCCAAGGTTGACTACCAGACCTCGATATCGGGCAGGTTCTGGCAGAGCTCGGGTATCGTTCGCCAGCGACGCAGGGCCGTGACCACACCGGGCAGAGGGTCAGGCCATACCTCAGGAAGGTCCAACTCGCCTTCACGACCAGGGGCATAGGGCAACTGCTCCTGAGGCGGCCTGAACTCGGCGCGGACCCGGTCATTGTTGCCGCGAGGGTCCATCCTGTACCACCCGTGGCCGGCCAGGTGCACGGCAGTCAGACCGTGCAGCCCGAATCTCTCCAAGGGATCCAGGTAGAGCCTCTGATAGCACAGGCCTGCAGGGATGCCATTGGCTCGAAGCAGGGCAGTCAGCAGGTGGCTCTTGGCATAGCACACGCCTGTCCTGTGCTCCAGGACCTCAGAGGCGGTGCATGTCACGACCTTGCAGTCGTGCTCGCCGCTGTGGCGGACCTGATCCCTGACCCACTCGAAGCAGCGCTTGCTGATCGCGGTGTTGTCTGACAGTCCCGCACCCAACTCCTTGGCCTTGGCAGATACTGCGGGGTGGCTGAAGTCGATGATATCCGTGTCTCGCGAGTACTGGCTCGGGTCCACAAAGGGCATCATGGGGTCTCTCCCCGGGCCTTCACAGCCCGAACATTGATCCTGCGAAACGTCTCCAGAAACGTGCCGTCAGACTGCCTGGTACGCTCCAGCATACGAGCTACGACGATCCCGCGAAACCGCTGCTTGTCGGGTCCTGCAATGCAGGTCATGAACGGAACGAGGCTCGGCTGGTCGATCCAGCCTATCAGTGTGTCTGCGGTCTGGAATACGGTCTCTGCATCTTCATGCCAGACCTCTGCTGCCGCAAACCGCGATGTGGCCAACAGCCTCTCGTACTCGGCCACGCCCGGCATGAACCAGGGCCAGTCGAAACCCCGGAAGCACGGAGCAAAGGATTCCTCTGCCATGGTCTGGCGAACCACCTCGATGAAGTTCATGCAGTTGCCTTGGCCGGCGAAGTTGAACCGCACTTGCCCGCCACTGGCCAGGGCCCTGTACACACGCGACAGAAGACGCCTGTGGTCCTTGATCCAGTGGAGCGTGGCATTGGAGAAGACCAGGTCGAACATGCCCTGAAAGTCTATGTCGTTGATGTCCAGCAACCGGAACTCCAGGTTGGCTGCGGCGTGGCTTTGCTGTGCCTGCTCGATCATATTCCGTGAGGCGTCGATGCCGAGTACGCAGCCCTGGGGGACCCGGCTTGCGAGTGCGGCAGCAAGACGGCCATCACCGCAGCCCATGTCCAGGATGCGTTCGCTGCCCAGGAGGGCCAGCTCGTCGATCAGCCGCTGTCCCCAGCCCTGCTGGTGGCTGGAAGCCCGTCTGTATTTCTCTGCGTCAAATTCGTAGGCCATTTTGATGAGGAGTCAGGAGACAGTGGTCAGGAGATAGTAGGATCAGGACACCGCCCTGAATCCACTCGCCGATTCGCTGTTTCTCCGGTTCGCCGTTTCGATCTTCCTCCTGTCTCCTGTCTCCTGGGTTCTATCAGTTACAGCATCTCCATGGCCAACGTCTTCATGTAGGGCTGGAACCCCATCTTCGGCCAGAAGGCTGTTGAGATCTCATTCGTCGCTGCCGCGCGAACTTCGATCCGCCGAATGCCACGCTCTTTGTACCACGCCTTGGCGGCGGCAAACAGCTCTTGGCCGACGCCCTGGCGGCGGTAGTCGGGATGCACCATCAGGTCCATGAGTTCGCCAAAGGTGGACACCGCCAGCACAGGCGGGTAACTGGAGATCAAGGCCATACAATACCCGACGAGCCGGTTGTCCTGCTCTGCCACAAAGACAGCGGCAGCGTCTGAGGCCATGTTCTTGCGGACAAAGCTCTCCCAGTTCTTCTCCGCATCCGGCCCGCGGATGAAGATCGGGTCCCTGGTTGCGTGGAAGTCCATCAGGCCCTTCCACAGCTCGATCATGGGCTGCAGGTCCTTCTCGGTTGCCCTGCGGACCTTTGTCCTGTCCTGATCTGCCCTTGTGCTCATGGTCTGGACCTACAACAATCAATGCACGCAAATGGAATGGTCAGCCTGAGCTGGCCTTCGCGCCGGGCGATTCTGTTCAGCCGGTCTTCAACCATCGCGAACACACGGCCGCGGTCGGGCTCAGGCACGATCGTCTTCCAGCCATCCAGAAAACCGATCTGGATCAGGAAGTGATTCAGCATGGCCGTGCCATCCACATAGCGAAGCAGGAACTCATGGGTCCTGCACTCCACCACCTCGAATCCGGTCCTCTGAATCATCCCCAGCGTCCAGTCCAGGGGCTTTCGCTTGGACCGAATCTGTTCAGCAATCCTCTCAGGGGCGCCGGTCAGGCCCAGGTCCAGGCAGACCTGGCAGAGGCAGTCGTAGAACTCCTTCATGGTCTCGGGCAGGTTCTCTGTGACTACCATCTGTGCCCCAGGCCTGGCCACCCGATGACACTGCCGCCACGCGGCCTCGATGTCTTGGACGTTGTTGAGGCCGTTGTTGGAGGTGATCAGGTCAAAAGACGCGTCCGCAAACGGCATCGCCTCGGCCGTGTTCGTGACGACAGTAACATTGCGAAGGCCCATCTGGCGGGCCTTGAACACGAGGCGCAGGCTCGCCGCCTCCCAGGGATCCAAGGCATGGACCTGCGAACCTGATCCGAGGCGCTGCGCCAGCTCCAGTGCCGGAAAGCCCAGACCACTGCCCACGTCCAGCACCTTCAGATTGGGCCTATATGCCACGGCATCCAGAAGGGCCAGGCCGAATGGAGCTGACCAGAGGGACAGCTCGTCGATCGCGGATACCCAATTTGGGTTGGCGCGGTCCCAGTCGCGTTCCAGATAGTCGGCTGCGGCGTTCACAGTCTCAGCTCAGTCTTGAAGACCACCACGGCCCGACCGCCGACCCGGACCTTTTCCGGCCGGCTCTCCTTCACGTCCACCGTGACCTCCACGGTGCCCAATCTGGCGATCATCTGCATCTGGCTGTCGGTCAGGCCGTCTGCATTGGCTACCACGCCCGCCGGATTGCCGCTGAATCGTTCCGCAGTAGACGCATCCACCTGATAGAGCCGGTACGTCTTCATCGTTGCAGCAAGGAGTCAGGAGACAGTAGTCAGGAGTCAGTAGGATCCATCAATCGCTCAGTTCTCCTGTCTTCTGTCTCCTCACTCCTGTCTCCTGCTTCTGACTCCTGTCTTCTCAGAAGTAATTCTTCGCCTTGAGCAGCTCTGCCATCAGGATGGCTCCGCCCGCAGCACCGCGAACGGTGTTGTGCGACAGACCCACAAACCGGATGTCGAAGACTGGACACGGCCGCAGGCGACCGAGGGTCACGGCCATGCCGCGCCCGGCGTCCCGGTCCATCCGAGGCTGCGGCCGATCCGGCTCATCGCGATAGATCATCGCCGGTATGGGCGCAGAGGGCAGCTTGAGCGTCTGCGGCTCGCTGGTGAAGTCCTTCCAGATCTTGAGAATCTGGTCCATCGAGGGCTTCTTGTCCGCGAACTTCAGGCTCACGCAGGCGGTGTGGCCGTCGATGACGGAGACGCGATTGCAGTGGGCCGCAATCTTGAGCGACGTATCATTCTCAACCTTGTCGCCAGCCAGCTTGCCGAGGATCCGCAGCGGCTCCTGCTCGGACTTCTCCTCTTCTCCCTTGATGAAGGGGACCACTCCGTCGATCATGGTATAGGAGGCAGGCCCTGGAAAGCCCGCGCCCGATACGGCCTGGAGGGTGGTCACAAACATCGCAGAGACCGGGAAGCCCGCCTCACGCAGGGCGTGCACGGGCGTGATGTAGCTCTGCAGGCTGCAGTTGGGCTTGACCGCGATGCAGCCCTTCTTCCAGCCCCTTTGCTTGCGCTGAACCTTGATGAGCTCTGCGTGGCCCCAGTTGACCTCGGGGACCATCATGGGCACGTCCGGCGTGGACCTGTGTGCGGAGTTGTTGGAGACCACGGCGAAGTCTGCTGCCGCATAGGCCTCTTCCAGTCTGCGGACCACGTCCTTGTCTTCCTCGATCGCCGAGAAGACCAGCTCGCACAGGCCCTTGGCCGCATCCACCAGATTCGCGTCGCCGACCACCAGGTCCTTGATCGCATCGGGCATGGGATCTGCCATCAGCCACCTGCCTTGCACGGCCTCTGCATACTTCTTGCCTGCAGACCGGGGTGAGGCTGCCACGTACACGACCTCGAACCACGGATGGTCGTTCAGCAGCCGCAGGTAGTTCTGCCCTACCATGCCGGTTGCGCCCAGTACGCCTACTCTGATTCGCTTCATGTCTCTGCTCCTTTTGTCCTGGTTGTGGGTTGGGGTTGCTGATGGTTGGTTCAAATGAGCTCACCTTTGGCCACGGTCTGCACCTTGCCGCCGACCTGCACGACGATCTTACCGCCACCGGGACGGGCCTTCAAATAGAGTCGCGAAGGCCGGCCCATCTCATGGCCTTGTTCGACTCGGATGTCGATAGAATCTGCACCGAAGTATCGATATCTGGCCAGATACCCTGCCAGGCAGCTATTGGCGCTGCCGGTGGCCGGATCCTCCGCCACACCCACCAGCGGTGCGAAGACCCGCACGTGGAGCTGATGGTCGGCCGACAACGTCTGGTTCGTGAAGACCAGCACTGTCTTGGCCGCCTCACACGTCCTGGCCAGATCCTGCAGCCTGTCGACTCTCGGCCGCATACCCTGGACCGCCTTCAGGGTCCTCAGAGGCACTAAGAGGGCGGGCAGCCCAGTGGACACCACCTGGATCGGAAATCGCACGTCTACGTCGTCAGGACTTAGGCCCAGCGCCTCCGCCAGCGAGGATGGGGAGAAGGTATCGCCAAACACGGGTTCCTTGGTGGTCATCCATGCGATTCCAGAACCTTCGTCAAAGGTCACCGGGATCTGGCCGACCTTCAGATTGAGGAGGACCCTCTGGGGCCTGTCCAGGGCCAGGAGGTTCCGGATGACCCACGCGGTACCTACCGTGGGATGGCCTGCAAACGGGACCTCTTCACCGGGCGTGAAGATCCGGACGTCGTATCCACCATCGGCCTTCCTGCCCGACGTGATGAACGTGCTCTCGGAGAAGTTGAACTCCCGCGTGATCTGCTGCATCTGCTGGGTGGACAGGCCCTGGCCCTGGGTCACGACTGCCAGTTGGTTGCCCGCGTACTTGCCTTCAGCGAAGACATCGACGATGTAGAAGGGCAAAGATTCCATAGTCAGGTTCCAGGTTACGGGTAATAGGTTCTGGTTTTAGGTTTTAGGTTTTAAGTTTTAGGTAACTGCGATGCCGTACCTCCTGGCCCTAACACTTAAAACCTAAAACTTAAAAACCTAAGACTCTCTTACTTCTTTCCGTAGACTGCATTCATGACGTCCAGGGCGAAGCGGGCCGATACAGTGACCCGGCCTGCGCCCATCTGTATGCCGACTTCGATGGCCTCCAGGACCTCCTGGCTGGAGGCCCCGGCCCTGGCCGCCTGGTCGATGTGCCACTGCATGCACGACTGGCAGTCCATGACCACCGAGATCCCGGTCGCGATCAGCTCCTTGGTCTTCTTGGTCAGTGCCCCATCCGTGTAGGCCGCCTTCTCCATATCCAGGAAGGCCTTGTAGACCTTGGAGTCCAGCGACACCAGTCGCTGATGGGCGATCTTACGACGTCTGCAAATGTCTTTTATCTGGTCCATGGCTCTGGGTTCCGGGTATTAGGTATTTGGTTTTAAGTTTTAGGTTTTAAGTTTTAGGGATCAGGAGGTACCGTAGCACAGTTGCTTAAAACCTAAATCCTAAAACCTAAAACTCTCCTGCTTTTCTACTCCATCAACTCCCGCATCGCTGCGCCGAGCCGTGCGATGCCTGTCTCAATGTCCGACTCACTGGCATTGGAGAAGTTCAGCCTGAGGTTGGACTCTCCGCCGCCATCCACGTAGAACGGGGTCCCTGGCACGAAGGCCACCTTCTGGCCTATCGCCACCTCAAAGAGCCTCAGGGACGAAAGGCCTGCAGGCAAAGAGACCCACAGGAACATGCCTCCCTGCGGCCGGGTGAAGGTCACCTCGCTGGGGAAGGACTGTTCCATGGCAGAGATCATGGCGTCTCGCCGCTGGCTGTACGCCTTGCGGAGCATGGCCACGTGGCTGTCCAGGTCGTTGTCCTGCAGGTACTGGCTGAGGATCCTCTGGACCACAGTACCGGTATGCAGGTCTGCCGCCTGCTTGGCGGTCACCAGCTCCTTGATGATGTCCTTCGGACCGCAGATCCAGCCCAGTCGAAGCCCTGGCGCGACGACCTTGGAGAACGATCCCAGCAACAGGACTTTGTCCGGAAGCATCGTGGCCAACGAAGGGAGGTCCTCGCCCTCATAGCGGAGCAGGCCGTACGGATCATCCTCCACGACCACCAGGTCGCGGTCCTGGAGCCTCTCAGCGAGGCTCTGCCGGGTCGCTGCGCTGTAGGTCAGCCCGGATGGATTCTGGAAATTCGGAATCGCATAGATCAGCTTGGCCTTGTCTCCATCGAGGATGGTCTCCAGCATATCCAGGTCCGGCCCTTCATCGAGTAGTGGCACGGAGTAGATGCGGGCCTCACACAGGGCGAGGGCCTGGATCGCGCCGAGGTAGCCCGGCTCCTCGATGACGACTGGATCGTACGGATTGACGAAGACCTTTCCAATCAGATCCAGACCTTGCTGCGAGCCGCTGGTGATGAGGATCTGGTCTGCATCCGCAGCCATGCCATAGCGCCTTCCCATATAGGCGGCGATCCACTGCCGCAGCGGCTCATGGCCCAGGGTGGTGCTGTATTGCAGCGCAGAGCGGCCATCCTGTCGAAAGACCTTGGCCGTTGCCTCGGCCATGGGCTCGACGGCGAACAGCTCTGGACTCGGCAGTCCGCCCGCAAAGGAGATCACGGTAGGATCCTGAGTCACCTTCAATATCTCCCGGATAAAGGAGGGTTTCACGAATTGCATTCTTCTAGCCATCAGATTCCTCATACCTAGTGCTCCGACGGAAGTGTCCAATCACCTCTTGCCGATCGCGTGGATCCAGGCAAGTGCCCGCGGAGTGCCGGTCCAGGGGCCCAGCCCGCATTTCTCGCCAGCCTTTGGTTCTGAGCGGCCCCGTTGCCCGGCTGCTGCGTTCTCGGTCCCGTTTGTCCTCGACGTATTCCAATACGCCTCCGGGCAACCGGGACCTGCGGCCTTGCATCCGGTCAACAGGCCTCGCTCAGAACAGCCTGTCCTCGATACATCAGGTTGCCAACCGACTGCAGTCGAATCGGCAACGCGAGTTCCGCCTCGCGAGTCCAAAGCCTCGTGAGAAGTGCGGGCTAGAACCACCATGAGAAGCCCTGCAGTCACCAGGACCGACGCAACCATCTCGGTGCCATTGTACTGCTCGCCCAGACAAACCCTGGCGGAGAGCAACCCGAACACCGGCACCAGAAGCCCGAAGGGCGCGACCGCGCCGGGGCCGTAGAGCTTGACCAGCTTGCCCCAGATCGCAAAGGCCAGGATCGAGGAGATCGCGCTGGTATACGCAAGGGCGCCTACCCCAGACCAGGACAGATGCCTGACTGCCTGCCACTGGCCGTCCTCCATGATCAGGGACAGTGCCAACAGCGGAAGCGGAGGGATCACGCTGATCCATACGGCCAGACGCCCCATGTCCACGGCTCCCGCCTGCTTCAGGAGGATCGTGGTCACGGCAAAGGCAGCCGCGGATCCCACGGCCAGCATGAAGCCCAGCAGCGTCCCTGCAGGCTCCATCCGTCCGGCCAGCAGGACGATACCCAGGAAGGCCACCACTACCCCGGCGATCTGACGCCAGGAGAGCGACTCCCTCCAGAGGACCCATGCGAGCAGGATCGTAATGATCACGTGGGTCTGCATGACCAGGCTGGACAGTCCCGCGGACATGCCATAGCTCATGCCCACAAACAGCAAACCGTTGGACACCACGCCTGTGATCAGGCCGATGGGAATGATCCACCGCCAGGGCACACCGTTGCGGCTGACCAGGCCTGCGGCAGGCAGGGCAGCCAGGCTGAACCGCAGGGCCGAGAACAGCAGGGGCGGAAATGCGCCCAGGCCGATCTTGATGACCACGAAGTTCAGGCCCCAGATGACGGCGACCACCACCGCCAACAGGATGTTCATTCCACTCACGTCGCACCTCAATAAAAAAGGCCTTTCAGGGGTTCCGCCCTGAAAGGCCTCGAAGATTCACAGTGATGGGCTTTTCAGGACGGAGGTGATCTCCAAATCGTCGTGTACACAGCCACGGTCATCGTACGCTTAGCGTCCAGCGTCACACAGACCGCAGTCTGGCCGGCAAACCTGATCTGATGATGGGTCCGTCCCTTAAACACGAGAGAGTCACCTTTCATTAGCAGTACCAACAAGAAACCACTATTATGCCGAAAACACAGAGCCTGTGTCAAGCACAAAAACCCAACTTTCTTGTCTGTTGCCGGGCACAACTAGCGGCGGATCGCGCGGGGATGACGGTGTGCCCTCTTGATGAAGGCATTGGGCGACACACCGTGGATCTTCTTGAACACCTTGGAGAAGTGGTAGGGGTCATTGAGGCCGATCGCCTGGGCGACCTGCTTGATCAACAAGTCTGAATGGACCAGGAGCTCTGCGGCGCGTCCCATCTTCAGGCGGACCAAGAGCTGGTATGGCGTCTGCTGGCTGAACCGCTGAAAGAGACGGCACAGGTATGCAGGATCGACGTGGCAGTGGCCAGCCGCCTCTTCCACCGAGTGCACGGTCAGGAAGCTCTCCTCCATGAATCGCCGGCACTGCTGATAGGTCTGCCAGGCCTGGGAATCGGTCTTGCGGAGCGAGATGCTCTGCTCGGTGATCCTCAGGATGAGCAGTTCCAGCAGGACCGCACAGATGCGGCGAGAGTAGTCGGTGCCTGTGTTGCCGCTGTATTGGAGCTGTTCGAAGGTCTCGTACAGGCGCAGGGGATCAGCCACCCGGACGGGCTCCAGCTTGTGCATGGGACTGGCCTTGAGCAGGTCCACGGCCCTGCAGCCCACGAAGCTGACGAAGTACTTGATCAGGGGCTGGGGCGAACGGTTGCGGATCTGGTGTGGAATACCGGGGCCATAGCAGAAGGTCGATCCAGGTCCGATTTCAAAGGTCCGGCCGTTGAGGATGAGGTCACCATGTCCAGCGAACACGCACTCGATGCTGAAGTACTGGAAGCCCTGTCTGTCGATGGCGTAGTTGGTCGCACAGTCCTCCCTGCCGCCGCACACCACTACGATCTCCTGCTGGTCATCGGGTGTCAGGTCAAGGAAGTAGTACTTCGCACCCAGCACCTGAGTGGAGATGAAGGACGGCGTAAGAGGCGTTTCAGATTGCGCCATGGCTGGCTGACCCTGACAGGCACTAGAAGAACCGCAGCCGACTGAGGCTGCCGCACCAGGTCAAGAATATACAGGATGCGGGAAGGGATGTCTAGGGGAGGACTCAGAACGCAGACCGCAGGAGACAGGAGTCAGGAGTCAGGAGTCAGGAGCAAGAAGTAGCAGGTAAGAGGTAAGGGAGTTTTAGGTTTTAGGATCTAGGTTTTAGGTGACTGCATGGCAGGCCCTCTTCGTCCTTAAAACTTAAAACCTAGAACCTGCAACGAAAATGCTCAGAATCCGCGCAGGTCCGTGCTGGTCCTGCGGGTCAGGCCCGGGGCAGGCGTCCGGTTGAGGACGAGGTACTCGATCCCCAGCTTCTCGCAGTACTCGCGCTTGCCGCCCTTGTCGCCGTCCTCATTGACGGCGTAGAGGTCGGGCTTGAGTTGCCGGATCTCGGGGTCTGCATCCAGCCAGCCCATGCCGCTGGAGACCACGGCCTGGGTGACAAATCGAATAGAGCCCACCAGGTATCGCCGCTCCTCCTGACCGAACAGGGGATGGCCCTTGCCTTTGAGCAGGCGGATGTTCTCGTCGTGGCCCACGATCACATACAGGTCGCCATACTGGCTGACCTCCTCAAAGAACCGGACGTGGCCTGTATGGAACCAGTCGTAGCAGCCCGTCGCGACCACCTTCCTGCGCGGCGGAACGGAGGGGCTGGCTGGCTGGACCGGGAAGCTCCGCAGGTCTTGATCCCTGAGCATGCGATAGGCCAGGCCTTTGGAGGCACAGAAGGCCTGCTTGCCGGGTGCGTGATCGGTCGCGCCCACCACCCAGACCTGGGGGGTGTATCCCTCCATCGCGGGCAGGCTGTGGGGGTCCGTGGGTGCGTCGGCCTGCCTGACCGAGGTGACGTAGCGAATGCCCTCCAGCAGGTACTTCCGCTCAGCAAAGGGGAACCTGGGCGCCTTGCCCGTCAGACGCAGCAGCGAGTCGTCAGACCAGAGCAGCACGGTCACGTCCCCGAGCTTCGAGGCCTCTTCGAGGAACCGGATTTGGGCTGAGCGGACGTCATCGAATCCGCCTGCCACAACCACTTGTGCAGGGCGATGGCTCATGGTGCAGGCCTGATCGTGACCTGGAGTGTGCCTGGGACCAGTTGCTCTGAGGCGATGATGAGGTACCCGCCACCGCAGCCCGAGTACATGGCGCCAGGATACCGCGACTGGTATGCCTGCAGGATGCCCTTCAGGTCTGTCGTGACCAAGGGATGGCGGACCGTGTGGGGCAGCAGCGTTTCCCAGGCCTGCATGCAGTCGTTCATGGACTGGCCCAGGGCCTTGACGTCCATAGCGGCAATGGCTGCAAAGCAGTCCTGACCGCTCTGTCCCAGCCTCCGCACCCACCTGGAATTGAGCCGTTTGATGCCGAGCGGGTTGTATCCCTCAGGCCTGGGCGCGACAGGCAGCAGGTGGAGGACCTTCTGGAGCCAGCGTGCCACGTGCACGCCCCGTAGCGTCTCGATGTGTGACGGAAAGACCCCCTCGTTGACGCGGTAGTCGTAGTCCAGCCGGTTGACGCCCGGATAGATCAGACCGATCATGTCCTGCGAGCCCGAGGGTTCGGCCTTGCCTCTGTTCTCTGCCTCATACAGCTCGCGCGTCAGTTCTGCTGGAGGCCGCTGCGGGAGTCTGCCCCGCCACCTTTGCAGGGCGATCTTGCGGGTCCCTGTGGCGATGCCGCTCCGCTCCATGAAGAAGGAATCGGGCAGCAGACCCACCACGACCATCGATCCAGGCGGCCTGGGGTCGAGCCTGGAGACAAAGGGCTGATCGATCCAGCCGCCTGCCAGGGCCAGGCGGTAGGGGATGCTGCCGATCACGTCGGTGATCTGCAGGGAACGCTTTCTGCTTCTAGAGTTTATCTCGAAACCCCTTTCTACCATCTCTTACTCAACGACCCGCAGTCCCTTCTTTCGGGCTGCATACTGGACCTTGATCCACTCATAGGTGGCCTTGAGACCGACGTTGAGCGAGGTGCTCGGCTCCCACTTGAGCATCTTCCGGATGAAGGTGTTGTCGCTGTTGCGGCCTGCGACGCCGCGGGGGGCATCCGGATCATAGTGCCGCTTGAGCCTGACCCCTGCGATCCTCTCGATCTTCGACAGCAGCTCGTTGATGGACACCAGCTCACTCGATCCGAGGTTGATCGGCGTGGCGATCAGGTCGTCACAGTGCGTGATCATGTCGATGCCCTTGACGCAGTCGCCGATGTACATGAAGCTACGGGTCTGGTGGCCGTCGCCCCAGATCGTGATGTCCTTGTTGCCCGTGTCGAGGGCCTCAATGACCTTGCGGCACAGGGCGGCAGGGGCCTTTTCGCGACCTCCGTCCCACGTGCCATGGGGGCCGTATACGTTGTGGAACCGCGCGATGGCGGTCTTCATGCCCCGCTCTGCCCAGTATTCCTGGCAGAACATCTCGCTCATCAGCTTCTCCCAGCCGTAGCCTCGCTCGGCCATGGCAGGATAGGCGTCGGACTCCTTCAGCGCCCGGACGTTGGGGTCCTGCTGGAGAAGGACGTTGTAGGCGCATGCAGAGGACGAGTAGAAATACCGCCTCGCGCCCGCCTGATACGCGGCCTCGATCATGTGCGTGTTGATCAGGATGCTTCGCAGGCACTCGATCCTGAACCGCTCGATGAACCCCATGCCGCCCATGTCTGCGGCCAGGTTGTAGACCTCCACCGCGCCCTCGCAGACCCGCCTGCAGTTCTCCTCGATGCTCACGTCCAGGCACAGGGACTCCACGCCCGGCGACTGGAGGTACCATTCGTACAGGGGCTTCTTGTCCACTGCGCGGATGCGGGTGAATCCCTTGTCCCTGAAGTGTTTGGCCAGATTGCCGGCGATGAATCCGCCTGCCCCGGTGATGACGATCAAGTCATCCTTCTTGGGCTTGGGATCCTTCTCTACGACTCGTTGATGGTCCATGCGAACTCCAACCCTGACAAATAGCCCTTGTCCGGGGGGCCCGGTTACTCCGGCGGCTGCACCAGGCTGTACCCATAGGCCCCCGTCACAGGGTCCCCATTCTATTCAGGGGCGCAGGGGGCCCCAATAGCAGGAATTGACCAAGGCATGCCTATTATTGACCCCGCTTGGCCACTTGCGAGGGCCGGTATTTGACCGTGTAGATCAGCCCGACCACCAAAAGCAGGATGCCCCACCACACGTCCGCGTGGAGCTCCCACAGGGCCAGCTTCTGGGCCGGAGGGTGGACCCAGCCGTAGATGCCGGAGCCCAGGACCAGGACACCGTATACGGACAGCAGCGAGCCGATGAAAAACCAGATCGGGATCTCATGATCGTCGTGCATGAGCAGCTCCTTACCAGAACATGATATTGACGGCGACCAGGACGACGAACACGATGCCGGCCCAGAGCTTGGGACTGGTATACCACGGGACAGGCCCCTCGTCCGGGATCTGCGTCAGGCCCATGACGAGGTTCTTCAGCTCTGAATCCGGTTTGGGCTTGGTGACGAGGCTGACGCCGATCGTCACGGCCAGGCAGACCATCAGCGACCAGAAGGCGCTATACATGTTCACCGCCATGGGCTTGGCCTTGACCGAGCGGGCGATGTACCGGGTGTGGTCGGGGTTGAAGGCCGCAGGTGCGAAGGTCTTCGAGACCTCCGTTGACGACACCTTGACGCCGGGCTTGAGGATCACGGGCACTGCCTCCACGCCGAATTTCTGCACCACGCCTGCGACCATCACCTCGGGCGCCAGGACCTGAACAGGACCTGCCTTCTCGACCGTGGGCGGCAGCGTAAGATCTGCGTCCTTGACCTCCGCGACGCTGGCGCCTGGCACGTTCACCACGTCGACTGAGCCTTTCTCTACGATGATCCTTGCGATCTTGCCCGCAGCGTCGTTCTCAAATGACACCACTGCACCCGCTGAGAGGCTCACCTTGGGCTGCGGCCGATAGCCCTCGGGGAAGGTGTGCACGTAAAACCCACATGGCTCATGGACACGAGATGGCGGTCAGGAATCCCCAGAAGCCGCCCGCCGGCGTGGCCCGCTTCCACAGCATGCCCAGGATGACCGTGCCGAACAGCGGCACGATGAAGAAGAAGACGAGCACCTGCAGGAACTCGAGGATGTTCGAGAAGTAGAACAGGGCGTAGGCCGTGCCGATGGAGATCAGCACGCCCAGGATCGAGCACCAGCGGCCCATGGTCAGGTAGTGCCTGTCGCTGGCGCTTCTTGTTGATCAGCGGCCTGTACACGTCGTAGGTCCAGACCGTGGCAAACGCGCTGACGTTGCCCGCCATGCCGGACATGAACCCGGCGATCATGGCGGTCACGCCCAGGCCCAGCAGGCCGGGGCCGAGGTACTGGCCCATCAGCAGCGGCAGCACGTCGTTGAAGGTGCGGTGCGTGATGTTGGCCCGCGGATCGCTCTCCGGCACCAGGACCAGGGGCGAGCCGTCCTGGTTGAGCAGCACCGCCAGTCCGAGCAGGCCCGGGATCGTGACGATCAGCGGCACCAGCATCTTGAGCACTGCGCCGATGACCGTGCCGTTCTGGGCGGACCGCAGGTTCTTGGCCACCATGACCCGCTGCACCTGCAGGAAGTCCGTGCACCAGTATCCGAAGCTGACGGCCAGGCCCAGGCCGAAGACCATGCCGAACCAGTCGATGCCCATGGGATTGGTGTCAAAGGAGCCCAGGTTGCGCCACAGGCTGGTGAAGTCCGCGTTGGGCACGGTCGGGTGGATGACGGCTGCGTTCTTCTGGACGTGGCCATCATCTTGGTCCAGCCGCCTGCGTGGATGATGCCGAGGATGGGGATCAGCAGCGTGCCGAACCAGATCAGGAAGAACTGCAAGAACCTCGTTGAACACCGCCGACAGCAGTCCGCCCAGGGACACGTAGACGGCCGACGGTGACCGACGAGACCCAGATGCTCACGTTCATGTCCCAGCCGAGCAGCAGGTTCAGGATCTTGGCCATGGCGAACATGCTGGCGCCGCTGACCATCACGGTCAGGAACGTGAAGGAGATGCCGGCCAGCGCCCGCGATCCCTCGCCGTACCGCAGCTTCAGGTAGCCCGGCACCGAGTGTGTCCTGCAGATGTAATAGAAGGGCATCATGACCACGGCCAGGAACAGGATGGCCGGGATCGCGCCGATCAGGTAGGCGTGGGCGCCGAGCATGCCGTACTGATAGGCCATGGCAGACCAGCCCATGGTTTCCAGCGAGCTCAGGTTGGCGGAGATGAAGCTCAGGCCCGCGATCCAGGCCGTCATCTTGCGGCCTGCCATGAAGAAGTCCTCGCCTGTACTGGCGTATTTCTTCAGGTAGAACCCGATGCCCAGCACCACCACGAAGTACAGCACCACGATCACCAGATCGACGGGAGACAGGCTCAGCAGGTGCTCGCCGCCTCCTGCAGCAGGGGCTGCTGCTGCGTCCACCCTCAGGGGAGTTGACAGGAAGACCAGTCCGACTAGGGCGACCAGCCAGAGGTGCTTGCGTGGATTCATGCCGGGTTCCTTTCCAGTGGCTCAGTAGAGTTATAGCCTGACTGAGATCGTCTCCAAGACATCGGGAAAAGTATGACGTGGTCTGGACTGATGTCAATGGACTTTCATGTGCGGGACACTGGACACTCTTGACTTGGACACCCGCCAGGCGTAGTGTATCCCTCCAGTCGTACCGGGGGATTTCTGTGTATGTGAAAGGGCTGTTGGCCATGTTGAAGAATATACCTTCCATCCTGTCCCCTGAGCTGCTGAAGATCCTCATGGAGATGGGACACGGCGATGAGATCGTGCTGGCGGACGGCAACTTCCCTGCAGCCAGCGTGGCCCAAAGGCTGGTTCGATGCGATGGCCACGGCGTGCCCGAAGTCCTGGAGGCGGTGCTGCGGTTCTTCCCTCTGGACCAGTACGTCGATCAGCCTGTCTCGCTGATGGCGGTCGTGCCAGGTGACAAGACCAAGCCCGCCATCTGGAAGAAGTACCGTTCCCTCATTATCGATAGCGGTGAGAAGTTCACTGACTTCGACTTTGTCGAGCGGTTCGACTTCTATGAGAGGGCGGAAGGGGCCTATGCGGTGGTCGCCACCAGCGAGAGTGCCCTCTACGCCAACGTCATCCTCAAGAAGGGAGTCATCAAGGTTTAGGCTACTGTATAGCCTGGCAGAGTGTCGAGGACCAGGGTTCATAGACCGTTGGTGGGAAGGGATGTCGAAGGCAAGCGATAGAACCACCATGGGGGGGGGCAGGAAGGCTTCCTGACCACGCAGTGGTCTTGGATCACGGGCATGGGGACCAGCGATAGCCAGAGGCACAAGGCCATCCTGGACCAGATCGTACAGAGGTACTGGAAGCCCGTGTACTGCTATCTCCGGCGCAAGGGCTTCTCCAATGAGCGGGCGAAGGACCTGACCCAGGCGTTCTTCTGTGACGTCGTGCTCGACACGGATCTGATACGGCGGGCCGACAAGACCAAGGGACGCTTCCGCACCTTCCTCTTGACGGCCCTGGAGTGCTACGTTGTGGATGAGCACCGGAGCCAATCGGCCCGGTGCCGGTCCCCGAAGGGGACCTTGGTCTCCCTGGATGACGACAGCATTCCCGAGCTTCCGGCTGCGGCCGCAGGTCTTGACCCTTCGGCGATGTTCAGCTACGTCTGGGCCACCCAGATCCTCGATGATGCCCTGCTGGAGGTGGAACGCCAATGCCTTGCCAGCCGCAAGGAGACCCACTGGAAGGTCTTCCGGGACAAGGTGCTGCAGCCCATCAGGGACGGGCAACCGGGACCTCCGCTGAATGACCTGTGCAGGCGGTATTCCATTGCCAACGAGCGGGCGGCCTCGAACATGATCATCACCGTGAAGCGTTGTTTTCAGCGTGTCCTGGAGGAACTCCTGCGCAGGGAGGCGGACCACACGACCGATGCCCAGGAGGAGCTCCGTGATCTGTTTCGGTGCATGACCCCTGGCGGCGCAGGATAGTGCGGGCTCCTACGCATCCTTGTATGATGGGACAGGGGCGTGGGCAGTGTAGGCGAAGGTGGTCGATCATGGAGAGACCCTCGACATTTGGAATGACGGTCCAGCAGTTGCGAGAGCTCTTTGACGCGGGTCGAGGGCCGGCCCCGCAGCCTGGTGCGGATCATGAGCGGAGGGCTGAGCTGCTGGACTTTGCGCTTTCCCAGAAACTTCCACTCGACGGGCAACAGGTCGCCCAGTTGCCGGAGGCCCTGGGACAACTGTGCCAGGGCATGGGCAGACTGGCGGGTGACGCCATACGCGAGGTCCTGAAGAACCCATCCTCAGAACTGAAGACCATCCAGCGGCTCAAGTCCTTTGCCAAGCACAGGGCCGAGAAGGCGGGCTCCCAAGAGGAGCACGATGTCTATGCAGTCCTCTACTACTCCGCGATCGGCCATGCACTGGCCTTTCACCACCGAAGGATCACCCGGTTCTCCTATCTGGACCTGGCCTCGACCTATTCCCGCCTGATTCTGGAGACCTGGGTCCCCAGCGACTTGGTCGCGCTCTTCCGGCTGGTCAGGGCCCGTTGTATCGAGAAGACGTCCTCCTGCTGAAAGGGAGACCCCAGGCCAAAGGCGAAGTGTGCCTACTTATCAAAGTGTCCGCCCTGCGTCCAGATCTGCCGTTGCCAGAACGGGCCGAGGTTGCTATGATACGAATGTGGGCCAACTGCTGGGTCCGCCGGGGTGTTCTGGCAAGAGAGGACTTCGTCCCCCGGTTTTGCAGGGTTGTGCAGCGTCCGTGTGAGGAGAGAGCACCTTGGCGTACGTGGAGGTTCGCGGCCAGGACGGAGGGCTGATCGGCCGGCGAGCAGTCGAAGATGGACAGGCTGAGAGGGGATGCAGGGTCTGTGTGGACGGCGAACGGGACGTCCTGCTGACGCTTGGTGAGTCCGTTTCGGTGGGGAGATACGAGGTTTCCCTGCTGACTGGATGTCCCGCCGGCGGGGCGGAAATAGGGGATTCCCTCATATCGGTATTCGGGACCTCCATGGAGGCATCCGAGGCAGAGCAATGTTCAGCCGGGAGGCCTGATCCTCCGACCATCGAGGGATACGAAATCGTCGGCCAGCTCGGCCAGGGCGGCATGGGTAGTGTGTGGAGAGCCGTGGATCTGAGCACCAAGCGGGAGGTGGCCATCAAGTTCCTTCGCAGGCACTGGTTCGACTCGGACAAGGCCAAGGGGAGGTTTGAGCGAGAGGTGGCCCTGGCCGCCCAATTGACACACCCCAACATTGCCCGTGTGTATGCCAGCGGCCTCCATCAAGGGGTCTACTACTACGTGATGGAGCTGGTCGATGGCGTCCATCTGGACCAGTACGTTCAGCAACAGCACCTGTCCAGACGTGACATCCTCGGACTGATGGTCCCGGTCTGCGATGCCGTCGGTCACGCCCACTCCCTCGGGATCGTGCACAGAGACCTCAAGCCCTCCAACATCCTGGTGGACGGAGACGGTCAACCCTATATCGTGGACTTTGGCCTGGCCAGGATGGTGTCCAAGGAAGACTGTGGCCTGACCCTCTCCCTCGAGGGCGATGTCGCCGGCACGCCGGCCTATATGGCGCCCGAGCAGGCGGCAGGGAGGCAGAACCAGATCAACGAGAGGACCGACGTCTACAGCCTTGGCGCGATCCTCTATCAACTCCTCACAGGCCATCTGCCCCACGAGATGAAGGGAGGGCGGTACGATGTCCTCAAGCGGATTGTCGAAGGCGAGGTCAGCAGTCCTCGCGAGCATGATCCAAAGATCGACCGCGAACTGGAGTCCATGGTCCTGACGGCCCTGGCGAGGGCGCCGGAGCTGCGGTATCCCTCGGTTGCTGCATTGCGAGGGGATATGGGCTGTTACCTCAGGGGTGAAGCCCTGTGCGCCAAAGGTCTGGGCCGCGCGTATCGATGGCGAAAGCGGGCGGTCCGACTCGTCAGGTCGAGCATGGGATTCGTGATCCTGGGGCTGGCGGCAGCCGCGATCGTTGCAGTCCCGTGGTACAGGCTGGGCCTGAGCAGGGCGGTCCGTTCCGAAGCCAGCATGGGCGAGGAGGCACGTTGGCAGGCGTTGGCGGACCTGCCTCTGGGCTATGAGGAGACACGCGCTGCGTTCGCGGACGGCAAGATGTACGTGGTGGGCGGCCGAACCGGTCACGGCCCGGAGCATTCCTGTGTGACCACGGTCCAGTCCTACGATCCGGCGACGAATACCTGGTCCTCGAAGGCGCCTCTGCCCGCAGGCCGCGCGGCTGTGGGCCTTGTCACCCTGGATGGGCGTCTCTATGCCCTCGGAGGCCTGACAGAGGCCGCCTGGTGGGGAGTGCCGAGTGACTCAGTCTACCGGTACGATCCACGGACCGATACGTGGACGACCCTCGGCCCGATGCCCATTGCCAGGTCGAACTTCGTCGCAGGGGTCATCGGGAACAAGATCTACGCGGCCGGAGGGAGCATCCGCTGGCCCAATACCACGGACCGAACGGACGTCTACGACCCCGCAAGCGAGTCATGGTCCACAGTGGCGCCTATGCCCTCCACTCGTGGGGGAGGCCCTGGCGGCGTCTGGAACGGCAGGTTGGTCCTGCCAGGCGGACGGCCTGACGCCCACGGCTATGATCGCAGGATCTTCGTCTACGAGGTGGACACGAACCAGTGGTCGCAACCGGCCAGCATCCCCGCGAGGATGATCGCCTTTGAAGGTACATTCTTGTACGCCCAGGGTGACTGTATGTACTTCGCCGGGTGCCGGGAAGGGGCTCTCGGGAAGAACTGGATCGCCCGGCTTGCGCCCTGACGGGGCAACTGTGGTTCCTCTCGCCTGCATCACCTGTCGTGCGTATCGGCACTGTCGCCGCTTCGCCCGGGACCTCGCACGAGATCTACCTTGCGGGAGTGCGCAACAATGCTGTGCCCGTGCAGGCCACTGAGAAGGCCCTGATCCTGATGGAGAAGCCTGCTTCTGCATCTTCCCGCAGGACTGCGATGGACCAGGAATCAGCCGGGGCGCCCGGTCCTGGGGTCCTGATCGCGGTCGGCAGCGGCGGCAACGAGATTCAGCAGGGCGTCACCGCAGCCCTGACCGGACAACTGGTGAAGATCGAGTTGTTCACGGCCTCCGGGACTGGAACCGCCACGCTGTTCATCAACAAAGGCAGCCCGTGGCAAACCGACATCAATGAGTTCTCCACCACGATACGAGGCTCGGGGGCGGGATGGTTCTCCGTGGACGTCAGCGAGGGCAAGCTCTGTTTCAGCAAGGGGGACCGTTTCGTCATCGGCATCCTGGGCACGGGCAACGATCCGTGGTACCTGGGGACGCGGCAGGGCAGCGCCGCAGACAAGATGTGGCGACAGACCGGGGTCAACGCCCCTGGCGTGCAGCAGGAAGGTCTGGCCTTCCGGACCTACGTCGATGAGTATGTCCCCGCTCCGGCATCTCAATAGCCTATCCGCAGTCTCTGCCTTCCTCTGAATTCCAGCTTCTGCGTTCTACTTCTTGTTCGGGTCCTTTGCGCCGCCGAGCAGGCCCTTGAGGCCGTCCTGGATGCCGGGCTTGATCACGTCCTTCAGTTGGCCGGGTACTTTGTCACCGAGATTCTTGTCGATCTGCTTGTTGATCTCGTCTGCTGCCCGCTGCTTGCCGGCCTGGACGAGCTTGTCCTTGAGGGTGGACTCCAGGCCCTTGGTGTCAAAGACGATCTTCGGGCTGGTGAGCGGACCGACGATCTGGAGCTTGACGTCCAGGTCCTTGATGGTGTTGAAGACCTCCTGGCTGGTCTTGGCGTCCAGGCCCAGGAACCCCTTTCCGCCTGTTGAGGCCTGCAGGTCGCTCAGCTTGGCGGTCACGGTCAGGTCGACGCCCTGCTGGGTGAGCTGGCCTTCGAATTGACCCCTGGCCTTGCCGCCCTGGAACGACAGGGCGTTGCTCTTGCTGAGGCCTGATTGGAGCTTGGCCAGGTCCAGGCCCTCGAAGCTCCCCGTCACCTTGCCTGCAGTCTCGGGCGAGTCGAATCGCATGGCCACGTTGAGCTTGGGGCCCTGTTCTGACTGCACGGCCAGCTCGATAGGCAGGCCTGCAGCCACAGGGGCATCGTTGAGGTTGCTCAGGGTCATGCGGCTGGTTCCGAAGGCGCTATCCGGCAGGTGGACCTTGTCCAGGACCACGCTCTTGGCCAGCACGCGGAAGGCCTGGTTGGCCACTGTGGCAGTCAGGTAATCGAGGTACTTGTGCGGGGCGGGGGGGACCTCCTTCTTGGAGGACGGCAGGTAGGGCTTGATCTTCGCAACCCACGCCTTGATCTGGTTGGCGTCCTGGATGTACTTGTCGATGTTCTCAGGCGTGACGCCGAGGTCCTTCCAGGTCCACTTGCTGTTGGGGTCTTCAGGCGCCTTTGGCAAGACCTGGCCCGGAGTGGCCCTGGGCCGATTGAACCCGATGTCCGAGACCTTGACCTGATCCAGGACCAGCCTGCCTACAGACAACTGATACATATCCGCCTTGGTGGAGACCTCTTCGATCTGGAACTTGTTCTGCGAGGGATTCTGGCTGTCCGTAAAGCCAAGCCCTGTGATCGCCACCCGGCCCGACGTGGGCGCGAGGTTCACTGTGGCGATGTCGACGGTGGCGCCATTGGCCTGGGTCAGGTACGCTTGACCCTTGGTGCGGATCACCTCATTGCGAAAAAAAAACGAGCCCACGCCGAAGATGACCAGCAACAGCGCAGCCAGGATCACCCCGCCTCTGCGGATGTAGATGGTCTTGGCTGCCATCGCGGTCTTGGCGTCCTTTGCGCTGGCACTGAGCATGATCCAGTCCAGCGCCCGGACCCATTTCTTGCTCTGCCATGCCCGCAGCTTCTCGGAGTTCTCCTCCAGGCGGAGCCACGTCGTGCGAAAGACGAGCACCACGCGGCCGGTGGTCCAGCCCACGACGATCCCGAGGATCGGTCCCAAGACCAAGGCGCCCACCAGGGCAGGTCTGTTGAAGTCGGTGATGGCAACGATGGGGATCCGATCCAGCAGGCTGATCAGCCCATGGACATGGCCCTGCACGAACGTGCCCGCGTGGTACAGCACAGGGGCAATGGCCAGGCTGAGGGTCTTGCCAAGGCCGGCAGAGACAAGGAACCCACCAATCGGCAGGTTGAGCAGCGCCAGCACCACGATGAGAATCGCGTGGATGCCAGAGAACCCGGGCATCAGACCGAACCAGAGACCCAGCCCAACAGACAGGCCCGCCAGGACGGGGGAGACTTGGCCCCGCAACACAGCCAGGATCTTTCGAATGTCGCTCGGTAGAAACATGTCATTACCTTTCCAAAGTCCATCGAAAAGCCAACAGGCGGCTATTGTACCTGTGGGAGGCCTGTCTGTCAGCAAGCGGAATGGGGAACTCAGAACTCAGGAGACAGGAGACAGGAGACAGGAGGCAATATGGGCAGCGGATCTCAGGGGGATCGGACTCAGGGCTTCCAGAATGGTCTTTGATCCCTCCTGACTCCTGTCTACTATCTCTTCAGGCCAGACCGATGGAGGCGTTTTCCAAGCCGTAGCAGTCGCCCATTTCTGGTATAAAGGAGGATATGGCAGTACGGTCGTACCATCCTGTTCTGTATGGCGCCATGCTGATCGGACTCATGGGCGTGGGCCCAATCGTGAGGACAGCGTCCCTGGCGGGCCAGACGGCCGCTTCTGGACCGAATCCAGTCGTCGTGTCCCAACCCGGAGACTTGGTGGTCGAGGAGGGCAGGACGGCCGTGTTTCAGGCGGGGATCCAGAGCCCGTCCAAGCCCACCGTGGAGTGGCACAGGATGGCCTCGCCCACGGACGTGGCGGTCACGTCTGTGGACCCCAATGTCACCACGTCATTGATGGGACCCAACCGCACAGGGACGTACACGGCCACGCTGTCCGTGAGGGACGTGACTATGTCCATCGCGGGGCTCTACTACTGCCGCGCCAGGAATGGCTCGGGTACTGCCGTCGATTCGGCCGCTGCGCATCTGGCGGTCAAGGGGCTTGTGGCCTGGTGGAGCCTGGACCAGAGTGATCTGCTCGGGGGGCTGTTGTGGGACCACGCGGGTGGACACCACGTCCGTCCTGTGGCCAGGCCCGAGTTTGGCATGGGTGCGGACGGACGCGAGGCTGCGGCCCTTGCGTCCAGCACTGCGGAAGGCTGGGGCACGATCGAGGAGTTCGACCTGGCGGGTGGCACGGGCGAGCTGTCGCTCAGCCTTTGGGCCCGACAGGATGACAAGACGCATCGCCAGGACCTGGAGTCGAGCGATGCCAACAGCCCCTCCCAGATCATCGCACACAGACTCACGTCCGACGGGCTGTGGCATCATCTCTGCGTGGCCTATGATGGCGCCTTGGCCAGGATCACCGTGGATGCAGTACCCACAGACCAGATCCAGCTCCCGCTTCCGCGGGCGGCAGCCGCGCTTCTGGGGGTGGGACTCAACGCAGGCGGCAGGTCCCTGCTTGAATGTGGACTGGATGACGTCCGCATCTATAGCGGGGCGCTGACGGTTTCGAAGGCCGCTGCCCTCTATGAGGACATGGTGGCCGGCCAGGAGGTGGTGGACGAGGGAGCGAAGGGCGCGCATGATCCGACGATCATCAGGCAGGCGGACACCTACTACCTCTTCTGCACGGGTCGCGGGATTCCGATCCGGCGATCCAGGGACCTGGTCCACTGGGAGCTCATGGGCCGCGTATTCCCCACGCTACCCCAGTGGGTCATCCAGAGCATCCCGGGCGTGGGCAGCCTCTGGGCCCCGGATATCACGTACCGTAACGGCCGGTACGTCGTGTACTATTCCGCCTCGACCCTGGGCTCCAGCACCTCCTGCATCGGCATGGTCTCCAGCCCCACGCTGGATCCATGTGAGCCCGGCTATGGATGGTCGGACGAGGGCCTGGTGATCAGCACGAACAGCGCCTCGAACTACAACGCCATCGACCCGGACATCGTGCAGGACGGGCAGGGCGAGTGGTGGCTGGTCTTCGGCTCGTTCTGGACGGGCATCAAGCTCACCCACCTGGACCCCAACACCGGCAAGCCCGACACCCAGCCGCTGGCCCTGTACAGCCTCGCCAGCCGCCCGAGCACCGCCATCGAAGGGGCCTTTGTCGTGCATCGCAATGGCTACTACTACCTGTTCGTCTCCTTTGACCAGTGTTGCGTGGGGGTCAAGAGCACCTACAACATCCGCGTCGGCAGGGCCACGGACATCGCAGGGCCGTACGTGGACAGGGACGGCGTAGCGATGAAGAGCGGGGGCGGGACCTTGGTCCTGGAAGGCGGTCAGCGATGGAAGGGGCCCGGCCACAACTCCATCCTGGCTGATGATGGCCAGGACTACCTGGTCTATCACGCCTATGACGCCCAGGCGGATGGACAGAGCGCCCTGCGGATCAAGCCGATCTACTGGTCATCGGACCTCTGGCCCGAGGTCGGCAGGTTGATCGCCCTAGGGCCCTTACCGTGAACGGCAGGCTGGCCCATTCCACCGCAGCAGGCTGGCTCCCCATCCCCAGGTGGCGCCTTCGATGGAAGGCAGGAGCAGCAGGGTGCCCTTCTTCAATTTCTGTTCTTCGTAGAGTTGGTTCAGCGATACGTACACGGCGGCTGAGGGAATATTGCCGACCTCCGAGAAGTTGGTGAAGGTCTTGTCTCGAATCCTCTCGGTCAAGGCGGCCTCTTCAGGGGGCCTGTCTGTCAGATGCCCTTCCAGCTTGAAGTAGTTGAAGTTGGCTGCGGCAGGGACGATGTAGTCCACGTCCTCGATGTCGATGGAGACCTCGTCGAGTGCGCGTTGAACGATCTTCGTGAGATAGGGCCTGCCTTGCTTGACCATCCCGGCAAAATCGTGGCGCCAGTGGTGCAGACCCTGGCCAAAGGTCTCTGGGTTCAACGGCACGGTGCTGCCACCCGCCTGGCGATGGAAGGCGGAGGGACTATCTCCCTCTGTGCCGGTTCGGGTGTAGAGAACGCCGTCCTCCACAGTGGGATCGTCGGACCCCGTGAGAACCAGGGCTCCCGCACCGTCTCCGAGGGCGGCCCTGAGCAGGATGTCGGATCGCTCCATCCGCTCCTTCGCGTAGTTCTCGGCCCGTCCGGAGGTGGAGGGCAGCTCCACGCCGATCAGGAGGGCCCTGCGGAACATCCCCGCGCGGATGGTAGCCGTGGCCAGGGTGATCGCCTGCTGGATGCCGGTGCAGGCCCCCCACAGGTCATAGGTCGCGCATCCGGGATTGCCGAGCAAGAGCCGTACCTCCTTGGCCAATCCCCCTCGCAGATAGGGCGGCGTAGTCGAGGTCGTCATGATGAGGTCCAGGTCTTCCCCTTTGACTCCGGCCCGCTCCAAGGCCTTGGTCGCTGCTTTGTGGGCCAGGCTAGAACTCCCCTCCAGGAGCCGCCCGGTACCTCTTTCCAGGGCATAGTGGCGGTACTTGACCCCCGCGTATCGCTCAATGATGCCGTAGTACTTGGATAGGTCCACACCGGGGATCGCGCCGAGATAGGCGTCGATCTCCCTGATAGAGACAGGCTCACCCGGCAGATAGGCGCCAATTCCATCGACCGAGACCTTCCAATTCGACATGCCCTATTCTCCTACGCGACAGGGACGCCCCAAGCAGAAATCGAATAGGTTACTATACTCGGTCCGGATTCCGTCCGCAACCTCTGTCCTCGCTGTTGTGCGGCAGGACCGGCCGGGTATAATCGGGTCAATCCAAGGCTGGGCACGACCTCTGATCGGCGTGCAGGGGATACTGGGGCAATCAAGAGCCATGACAATACGCAACCGCCTGCTTGTGCTTCTCTTGGCGATCGGACTGACGCCTCTGATCCTGACGTCGCTGCTCCAGCAGGCGTCCATACGCATGGCCCGGGATCGTCTCGCCCGCAGCGCGAGGGGGACGCTTGAGGCCGGTGCACGAGAGGAGCTGCAGGAGCAGCTTGCGGGCCATGCCCAGATCCTCGACCGGGACCGTGAGCTGACGGATGCCCTCCTGAGCCGCCAGGCACGCGAGGTCGAGCTCCGTCTGGCCCACCTGACGCCGCCTCCGAGACGCCAAGGGATGGGCCGCGGGTCCGACCCCGAGGCCATGGGCATGGCGGGGCCTCCGCCTGGCCAAGGCCCTGGGCCCAGTGAGGCAGAGCCCCGTTTCCCGCTGGATCAGCCTGGTGGAATTCCTCGGATGGATCCGAACAGGATGGGCCCGATGCCGCCTGTGCAGGAGATCGGGAGCCGACGCGGCGACTTCGGCTCAGGTCTCAGGATGGACCGGTTCGGCAGAGGCAGGTTTCGCATGCGGGGCATTGCGTCCTCCAACCTGAAGTTTGGCTCTGACCCTAACCTGGCCAATCTCCCTCAGTCGCCTCATCCCTATTTCGAGGCAAGGCTGGACCCCAACTCCACGTCGCGGCCCGTGGACTACCAGGCCCAGAGTTCTTTCGTCACGCAGGGTGGCGACGTCAACGCGGTTGCCACTGCCATGACAGAGCTTCCGGGCCTGACCTCCGCGTACCATGAGATCTACAGCCAAGGCCCTAAGGGGACACTGTGGCTCCACACCCACCTGACGACGATTGGACTGAGTACGACCTATCCGGGTGGCATCGCACCGCTGGATCCGTGCACCTACGATCCAAGCCTCTACACGGGACCTGGCCGCAGGGGCCCATGGGCTCGCAGGGCCAGTGCAGAGGGCGAGCCCGTGATCGACCCGTTCACCCAACAGGTCGTCGTGATCAGATCCGTGCCAGTGCGCTACCGCGACGGCTCTGTCGCGGGTGAGACGGTCATGGCGAGGACGGTCCCCGAGGTCTTCGAGAGCATGGAGCTGCCTGCTCGCTGGGGAGAGGGGGTGAAGCGGATGCTGATCTCCGTGGACCCCAACGCCGGGCAGTTGGGTCCATCGCCTTTCTTCATGCGAGGGGGCCGCGGTGCCCAGGGCGGCCCAGGTGTAGAGCCCGGACCCATGGCCTGGATCCTGCTCAGGGACGACATTGAGAGCCATGTGCCGAAGGGAAGACCCGGGCCCATCCGACCGGAACCCCTTGCGGCCGCGTCAAAGGACCCGTGTCTGCCTGCATTGATGGCCGATATCCTGGCGAACAAGGACGGCGTTCGGGTCATGGACTACGAAGGTCAGAAGTGCCTCTGGGCCTACAAGCCGCTGAGCATCCCCAAGTATGCAGCCCTGCTGATCGTGCCCTACCAGAGCGTGGTCGGGCTCTCTACCACGATGGAGGAATCCCTGCTCAAGGAAGGGATGTTCTGGCTGCAGAACATGACCATGATCCTGTTGGCCGTGGGGATCATCGCCGTCGTCCTGGGGGCATTGAAGGCCAGATCCGTGACAGATCCCATCCACGCCCTGATCGAGGCGGGCAGGAAGCTCGGCAGCGGCGACTACGACGCGCGGGCGGACATCTGCACGGGCGATGAGTTCGAGGATCTGGGCCGCGTCTTCAATCAGGCAGGACCTCAGCTCCGCGATCGGGAGAAGATGAAGCGGTCCCTGGAGCTGGCCGCGGCCACCCAGCAGAGCCTCCTTCCTGGACAGCCGCCAGCGATGGACCACTTCGACGTGGCGGGCCGATGCCTGTATTGCGATGAGACCGGCGGGGACTACTACGACTTCATCGACCTGTCCTCGGACGGCAGCCGCCGGGTCGGCCTGGCCTCGGGCGACGTCAGCGGCCACGGCATCGGCGCGGCCCTGCTGATGGCTGCCACCCGTGGCATGATACACGCGGACGCAGAGCACCATGGCCGCGACCTCTCGTCTATGATCCGCAGACTCAATGCGCGTCTCGTCCGGGACGCGGCAGACGGCCAGTTCATCACGCTCTTCTACGGCATCCTGGAGGATCAGACGCGATCACTGACCTGGGTTTCTGCAGGACATGAGCCGGCCATCTGGTATCACTGCCGAAGCGGCCAGGTCGAAGATCTCACCAACACCGGCATGCCGCTGGGTGTCGAACGGGACGCGGTTTTTGAGCAGGCTGGGCCGATCACCCTGGAGCCCGGCGATATCCTGGTCATGAGCACGGACGGCATCCGGGAGGCCCGCAATCAGGGCGACGTCTTCTTCGGCAGGGAGCGGCTGGTGGACATCGTCCATGAAAAGGGGGGACTATCCGCGGACCAGATCTGTACGGCGATCCTCGATGCAGTGACCCGGTTCGTCGAGCCTGCGCCGCGGACGGATGACATCACGCTCGTGATCGTCAAGGCCCGGTGATGGCCACCTGGACGGGCGTGATCTTCAGGGCCTGGGCGATGTCCTTGGGGTCGATCCGGACGAGCAGGCCCCTGTGGCCCGCGTTGATGTAGATCTGGTCGAGATCCAGGATGCCCTGCTCCACGTACACGGGCATGGCCTTGCGCGTGCCGAAGGGGCTGGTCCCTCCCACTTGGTAGCCGCTGTGCCGGTCCGCGACCTTGGGGTCGCAGGGGGCCACGGACTTGACGCCCAGCAGCCGGGCCAGTTGCTTGGTCGAGACCTCGCGGTCGCCGTGCATCAGCACCACCAGCGGCGCCTTGGTGTCTGTCTCCATGATCAGGGTCTTGACGACCGCGTGCTCATCCACGCCCAGTTGCTGCGAGGAGACCTTCGTCCCGCCGCGATCCTCATAGGCATAGGTGAAGATCTCGAAGGGGATGTTGTGCTGGATCAGGCTGCGGATGGCGTTGGTCTTGGGATAGTCGGTCATGCGCACAAGAATACAGCGAGAAACAAGAAGGAAGAAGCAAGAAGTAAGGGCGAAGGAGACAGCAGACAGGAGACAGTAGTCAGTAGGGATCAGGAACTGGTCTTAGGGGGGCACCTACTATCTCCTGACTCCTGTCTCCTGTCTACGGGCCTCAATAGTTGAACAGTTGATTGAGCCGGTAGCTCCGGCCTGCGGCGGCGTTGAGTGCGCGGAGGATCTTGGACTGGGTGTTCGGCGTGAGCCGCCTTCCCTTGCAGGCCCTGGAAACCATCTTGTGCGTCAACTGCTCCGACGAGGCAGCCACCAGGTCATGGGACTTCAGGCCCAGTTGGGCCATGACCTGTGCGATCGGTTGGGCGCCCAAGTCCCTGTCCATGTCACTTGCCCCCTGCGCACCTGAAGCCGAGCACGGGGCCTTGATAGCGGTGACCCTGAGTATCTACCGTATCCACCCGCCAGTAGAACGTGGTGCCGGGACCCAGCCGCGGCGTCAATTGTGTCTCCTTCGTGGAGACAAAGGCAGGCGAGGGGCGGGCGGCAAGGCCGATGGCCTCGCCGTCGGGGCCGGACGCGACCTCAAAATGGTCGACTTGAACGGACTTGTCTACGGTCCACGCCAGCACGGCCGTGGTCGATATCGCGTTGGTGTCAGGCGGGGGGGTGACGTTGGCCAGGACGCACTCCTGTACCTTCTCGGGACCCAGTTGGTGGTTGAGGCGCCTCTGGAGGTCGGTCATGGCACTATCGTAGATGCGGAACTCATCGATCGTGCCCTTGAGCAGCTTATCACTGTTGTAGGACGACTTGCCCAGGTACAGGTGCTGGGTCCCGATCTCGCTGAGCCGGATGGTCATGTCCCTCTGGCCGATGAGACGGTCGTTGAGGTACAACTGGGCCTTCTTGGCCGGGCCGTCGTACGCGACGATCACGTGGAAGACCGTGTTCTCAGCCAGCGGCCCGGAGTCAATCGTCTCTTCGTAGCTGTAGCCCGGATCGGTATTGGAGAAGACCGTGCGGGCCGCCTTGGGACACTGGGGTGAGAAGTACCAACAACGGGCGCCGAGGCCCTTGGCGTCCGTGTCGCCGAAATCGAATACGCGGACGTAGCTGCCGTTGTTCTGGTACGTGAACCAGGCTTCGACCGTGGCGCTGGCCAGAGGCGTGACGATGCCGCCAGGCATCTCCACCCAACCTGAGCCGTCCAGGTTGAGCCTGCCTCCCGCGACAGCGGAAGTGCCCTTGAGAACGCCCCGACGCGAGCCCACTGTGTCATTGGCGTCACCGGTGAAACTGCAACGGCTGATCAGACCTGCATGGGCAGAGGTCACAAGACCTGCCACCAACACCAACGGAAGCATGCGTTTCATGGGTTGCCTTTCCAGGATCACAGGGGCAGGTCCCGGCGATGCCAGATGATCGCCCCTGCCCCGGCGGAGACGGCGAATATGGACCCCAGCACGGTGATGTCGTGGACGGGCCACGGCAAGCCCAGAAAAGCGGGGGTCAGATCTATGTAGTAGAACAGGTTGTATGGGATCGCAGGCTGCAGCCAGGGCCACCAAGGCGAGATCATGGCCATGGCGTAGTTCGCCACCAGGAAGCCGCCGGTCACGCCCACTGCAGTACCCCGTCTGCGGAAGCTTGCGGCAGACACCAGGGCCAGGCCGCTGACCGTGCAGGCCGCCAGGCAGGCCAGGACCGCGGCCCTGCGGAAGGGCTGCAGGTTGACCGGTGGATTGAAGGTATACGCCGTGGCTCCAATGGCAGTACCCAGGAACATGGCGAGCACCAGCCCGATCATGCCCAGGATTGTGACTAGGGCTGCACAGAGGTAGACCTGGGTCTTGGTTGCAGGCCGGGTGAGGACCAGCTCCATGGTCCCTTGCTGGACCTGGCCTGCCAGCAGTCCGGTAGGAATCGCGACTGCGAAGACCATGTATAAGGTCAAGACCAGGGGATGCTGGTATCCCATGGCCACCAGGCCCGTGACATTGCCGAGCTGCAGGGCCTCGCCACCCAGGGCCCTCTTGACGAACCCCGGCAGGATTTTCAGCAGGCCCAGAAGGGCCTTGACGTTCTCATTGTCGTGCACGATGCCACAGATCGCGATCTGGACCAGGAAGATCATGATCGCGGTCACGGCCCACAAGGCCAGCGTGCGGCGGAGGCAGAAGAGGAGCAGCCCCCAGGGGAATGGCGTGCGCGTCGTGATCATGGCCGAACCCCTCCGCCAGCGGGCTTGTTGGGCATGGTGTAGTACTGGACGAAGGCCTCTTCCAGCGAGGTCTCGGGCGTGGCGATGCGATCCACGGGGAACCGGGAGAGCCATCTCAGCACGACATCCGCGGTGCCTTGATACGTGATTTCTATGACGCCTGGCTCTTGTTCTACCACGCGCACGCCCGCAAGCGGATCGGCGACGATGCCCGGCGCAGGCTCGCCCTCCTTGAGCCACACCTTGAGGCGTCTGTGGCCCTGCTGCACGATCTTGGAGATGGGCGCGAGCTCAACGAGGCGGCCCTCGCGGAGGATGGCGGCCCTGCCGCACGTGGCGGAGACCTCGCCCAGATCATGGGAAGAGAGAAGTACTGCTGCACCGGCCGCTGCAGCCTCTCGGATCAGGTCCATGACGATCTGCCGCACCAGCGGATCCAGCCCTGCAGTGGGCTCATCGAGGATCAACAGGTCCGGCTGGTGCTGAAAGGCATAGACCACGCCGACCTTCTGGCGGTTGCCCTTGGACAGGTCTCCTACGGGCCGGTTCAGATCCAGTCCTATGCGGTCTGCGATCTCCTGCCGCCGCATCTTGGTCTTGCGGTCCGCCCCGCCCAGGCCTGCCAGCATGGCCAGCGTGTGCCGGGCCTTGATCTCCGGCCAGATCCGGAAGTCGCCGGGCAGGTACCCGATCCTGGCGTGTTGCGTGGCCCATCCAGGCCTGACCCGTTTGCCCAGCACAAGGGTCTCACCGCGGGTCGGCCGCAGAAGCCCCAGGATACAGCGGAGCGTGGTGGTCTTTCCCGCGCCATTGGGCCCCAAATAGCCAAAGACCTCACCCGGCTCCACGGAGAAACTCACATCCTCCGTCCCACAGGTTGTGCCATACCACTTGGTCAGAGATCTGACCTCCAGTGTGTATCCTGCCTCGGCCATTGCGCTAACATACCACAGCACGAAATGTACGTCCAATGGAACCATTCGCCTGATCAGGCTGGGCGGGAGTGATCCGTCTTTTTTTCTGGCCGGGTCATGTAAAATGGGGCGTCACCCGCGTGATATAGGGTGAGAGCGCTCTGTTGTCCGGACTGTGCCAGGCCAACGATGATCGAAGATGAACTGCTAAAGTGGCGATTCCAGCGAGGCAGCCGCGAGGCCCTAGCTCGTATCTACGAGAAGTACGTGCATCTGCTGCTCAGCCTGGCCATGGGATTGCTCAACAATCCGGCTGAGGCTGAAGACGTGGTGCAGGATGTGTTTGTCTCTTTTGCCAGGGGTGTTGGCAGCTTTGATCTCAAAGGCAGCCTGAAGGCCTATCTGGCGGTGAGCGTGGTGAATCGTGCCAGAGATCGGATCCGCAGAGGGCAGAGTAGCCAGCGGTTTTCGCAGCAATATCCAGGGACGGGCTCGGACGCAGATCCGGCCGATCAGTCGCTCGTGTACAGCGAACGGTGCGAGTTGCTCAGTCAGGCCCTGGCTCAACTACCCTATGAGCAGCGGGAGGCCGTTGTCTTGCGGGTCAAGAGTCAACTGACCCTCAGGGAGATCGCCGGTCTCCAAGGCGTATCCCTGAGCACCGTCCACGGTCGCTACCGGTATGGCATGGAGAGACTCAGGGTCCTGTTGTATGGGAAGGTCTGACCATGAAGAACACCCATAGATTCGAGGAAACCTTCAGGAGAGACCTGGACACCCGCGCCAGCCCAGCCACCTATGATCGCATGAGGAAGGTGGTCCTCGACGCGCACGATTCCTTGGGCAGGGTCGATGGGGGCCTCGACGTCCAACGGTCGACCTGGAAACACCGGCTGTCCTCACGAGTGGCCCCTGTCGCCGCAGGGGTCTGTGTCGTGGCAGTCCTGCTGGTCTCATGGGCCAGGTTTGCAGCCCCAGCCTATGCCCTTGAGCAGACAGTGCAGGCCCTCAGGAACGTCCGGCTCTTCCACCTGGTGACGCGGGATGACACAGGTGTAATCCGCGATGAGCGATGGATCGAGATAGGCACCGATGGCAGGCAGGTTCGCTACAGGCAGGAGACACCGCCTGACTTCCTGGTCGTGGAGGATGGTGAATCCACAGCCGTCTACGACATCGAGAAGAAGGCACTCAAGATGTATGACCGCAGGGATCAGCAGTACCAGTGGGTCACTGACCTGGCTACATCTTTCGAGAATCTCCGCGTGGAAGGCCGAATCCTCGAAGAGGATGCCCAATGTCAGGGACGGCGGGTCCACAAGGTGTGGTGGCCGGCCATGAGTTCAGAGTGCTTCATAGACCCTCAGACAAAGCTCCCGGTGGCTATCGGCAAAACGCAGATCAGCTATGAGGAGCCTCCGCCAGGCACCTTTGTGATCACCCGACCGGAGGGCTATGCAGCTCTCGACAAGAGGCCGGGCGCTGTCACAGGATCTGCACCGCAGTGGCTGGTGGAGGAGGACAGGCTGCGACAAGAGGCGGACCAGCGATTCGATCAAGGGGTACAGGCCCTTGCCGGATGTGACTATGCCAAGGCGATAGAGAACCTCGAGTTTGTGGTCAAGCACGACCGTCACCGCAATTGGGCCTGGTTCTGGCTCGGCCGGGCATACGATGAGTCTGGCCGGTATGAGGAGGCCGCCGAGAAGTTCACCAGGGTCATCGAGACACTGGGCCAGGCCTATCCCTGCTATTACTGCTACTATGCCCGAGGCATGGCCTACGCGAAGCTCGGCAAAGAGGACGAGGCAAGGAGTGACCTGCAGGCGTGCCTGTCTTCGATGATCTACACCTTGAGGACTCCGTCGACGGGGTGGCTCTATGAGCTTGCGGACGACCCTCGGATCGCGCAAGGAAAGGCCGTCCCTGGCGATCGTGAGATCGTGGCCCGCATGGTTGCGCGTCTCTGCTTGATCACCGGGTGTGATCCGGGCTTTGACCCCAATGCCACAGATCAAGAGAATGAGACCGCCATCAGGGCCTGGGAGCATTGGTTCAAGGTGGACGGGCAGGTCAGGTCTCTGCTGAAGACTGCGCCGCCCGGATTGATTCCGTGAAAGGAGCCTACCATGCGGACACTTCAAAAGGGCGCTCTTGCAGCGATCATCGCACTCCAGTCTCCCGTCTGGGCCGAAGCCGCGGACCAGGGTGATAGGACCCACCGTGAACGGGCGCGAGACCGTGTCGTCCATATCGAGCCGGGTATTGTCCGTGAGATTCCCCCAGTGTCCCGCCTGTGCGAGGACATGAAGGTGAAGCACAGATTGAACATCGGAGACTGCAATCTGTATTGTGAGCAGGAAGGTCACGGCACACCCCTTGTCCTTATCAGCGGAGGTCCAGGTACGACTCACCACGTCTTCCATCCCTGGTTCTCGCAGGCCGCGGGCTTTGCCCAGGTCATCTACTACGACCCACGGGGCTGCGGCCTGTCAGACTACAGACCGGGCAATGGCTACAGCGTGACCCAGGCGGTGGATGACCTGGAACGCCTCCGCCAGGTACTGGGGATCGGCCAGTGGGCGGTATTGGGCCATTCCTATGGTGGCTTGCTCGCGCAATGCTATGCCATGAAGTATTCGGAGAACGTCAAGGCCATACTGCTGGTCGGCGCAGAGACAGGTCTGCCCGGCTCCTCCTGGCCCTCGTGTGACCAGGGGTTCATCTCGCAGCAGGAACAGAGAAGGATCGATGAGATCGGGACTACTCCCGAGTTGTCCATGGCCCAGATCGTCTACAATATCCACCTCAACGGCGACTGGAAACGCCAGAACTACTACAAGCCCACTGCAGAGCAGATCGCCCGGTCAGCGCTCTATGAATGGGTCCACGATGCGCATTTCAACGCGATCATGAGCAGTTCTGCAAGCCACGTGGACTTTGAGGGTGCGTTCGGCCGGTGCCCCATCCCTACCCTCATCGTGGAGGGCGCATGGGACCTGTCGTGGATGCCGGACAAGCCGGAGCGATTCCACAAGAATCATCCCCATGCGAGGCTTGTGGTGTTCGAGACATCGGGCCACAGCCCGTTCGAGGACGAACCGGAGAGGTTCTTCGGCATGCTGGGGGAATTCATGGGCAATCTGGAGCAGGGGTCGCCGGCTGCCCTAGAGCAATGGAAGGTCAATCTGGCACAACGGAGCAAGGATCCCACCTTCTTCGTGAAGGGCCTCGGCTGGGGCCACAGGTCGAATCAGGAGATTGCCGCCAAGTATGATAGAGCGTGGCTGGATCAGATTATGGAGGCCGACCCACTTCTGAAGATCGGCCTTGCGCTCTACGACTTGAAACGGTATGAAGAGGCGCTCACTGTTCTTGAGAAGGTCCAGGAGAAGGCCGGCAAGGATCCTGAGCAGGCGGCCGAGGCCCTTGTCTGGCAGGGATTCATGTTGGACCTGCTGGGCAGGCGGGAAGACGCAGTGACGAGGTATCGCAATGCCGCAGGGATGAATGCCCAAGGTGTGCACCACTATGACCAATTTGGGCTTACCTTTGCTCCGAGCCCCTATGCCCGAGAGCGGATTGACGCGCCCTTCACTCGCCACCAGAACTTCGAGCAGGACTAGCCCAAGTCTCGTTGGAATAGTGTACCAATTCCCATGCCGGGTCGAATGGCCCGTGGTGCCGCTGGCTGTTGCGGTCATGGTCATAGCGACGGTAGCCGTGATCGGTGGATTCCGGCGAACAGGCACTGGCGCGGGCGTCGCGATGGCTGACATGGTCAAAGCGATGAACCGAATGCCATGGGTGCATTGGACTGTCACGTCCGCCGGGACGGAAGAGAGGCTGCGGGAGTACTGGTTCTGCCCGGAGGCCGGGACCTTGGCGGCCAAGCTCAGAGGAGGGACCTTCCTATACTACAACGAACGAGAAGGCACGGAGTACAGGTATGATCCGAACGAGCATGTGGTCTACCTGGCGAATAGGCTTAGGCCGGAGGGCCTCTTCGATCCGGATGCACTGCCTGGAACGGACGGCTGACCATAGGTGCGGCCCACTAGAGTATTGAAGGTTGCTCGGCAACCGGAATTATGTTGCCAAGGTCCCCAGGCGGGCCATAGCATACGGCTCGTACAGGAAGCCTATCCCTAGCAAAGGAGTGCACTGTGAATCGCTACGAATGGACCATCCTAGGATTGATCAGTCTGGTGTTGATAGGTGGACGCGTCACACAGTCGGCCCCGCGTGTCGCGGCTCTCTCCGGCGAGCCGCGGGTCTGGCATGCCGTGACCCTGACCTTCAGCGGCCCCCAGACCAGCGAGGATGCGAGGCTCAATCCCTTCCTGGATTACAGACTGGACGTCGCATTCACCTGCGGCGGGCGCAAGGTCGTGGTGCCGGGCTACTATGCGGCAGACGGCGGGGCTGCTGAAAGCAGTGCCGACCGGGGCGACCAGTGGCGTGTGCACTTTGTTCCTGATGAGGCGGGCCGGTGGACATACAGGTGCTCCTTCCGCACAGGCGTGGACGTGGCCCTGAGCAGCGACCTCAAGGCAGGCCGGCCCACCGCCTTTGATGGCGCGGAGGGGAGCTTTGTTGTCCGTCCCACGGACAAGGATGCGTCAGACCCGCGAGGCAGGGGCATGCTGCGGTACGCGGGCAAACGGTATCTGCAGTTTGCAGGCACAGGGGAGTACTTCCTCAAGGCGGGGGCGGACAGCCCTGAGAACTTCCTGGCCTATGCGGATTTCGACGGGACCTATGACACTGCGGACCTCACCCGGCCGGGCGAGGCTGCGGGTCCCAGGTTCCTGCATGAGTACAGGCCTCACCTTCAGGACTGGCGGCCAGGGGATCCCACCTGGAAGGCCGGCAAGGGCAAGGCCATCATCGGGGCCCTGAACTACCTCGCGTCCAAGGGGATGAACAGCGTCTACTTCTTGACCTACAACGTCGATGGTGGCGACGGCAAGGACGTCTGGCCATGGACCAGCCCTGCAAACAAGTCGAGATTCGATTGCAGCAAGCTCGACCAGTGGGAGATCGTCCTTTCGCACATGGACCGGCTGGGATTGCAGCTCCACGTGGTCACCCAGGAGACCGAGAACGACCAGGCCATGGATGGCGGCGAGATCGGCCGCGAGCGGAGGCTCTACTATCGCGAGCTGATCGCCCGCTTCTCACATCACCTGGCCCTGGTCTGGAACCTGGGCGAGGAGAACAGCAACACCGACGCCCAGCGCAAGGCCTTTGCCCGGTACATCCGCGGTCTGGACCCCTATGACCATCCCATCGTGTGCCACACCTTCCCGGGCCAGTACGATCAGGTGTATGCGCCGCTTCTCGGCTACCCGAGTCTTGAGGGGCCGTCGCTTCAGACCACGGACACGCACCGCCAGACCATTCAGTGGATCGACCGCTCCGCAAAGGCGGGAAGGCCCTGGTTCGTGTGCCTCGACGAGATCGGCCCTGCGGAGGTCGGCGTCAGGCCCGACGCAGACGACCATGGGCATGACGAGGTCCGCACGAAACACCTCTGGCCACACCTGCTGGCAGGCGGGGCTGGAGTGGAGTGGTACTTCGGATACCGGTTCGCCAACAACGACCTCAACTGCGAGGATTGGCGGAGCCGCGACTACCTGTGGGACATGACCCGCTACAGCCTGGATTTCTTCCGGCATCTGCCCATCGATCGGATGGGCCACCATGATGAGTTCACCTCCAGCAAGGATGACTACTGCCTTGCGGAGCCTGGAAAGGTCTACGTCATCTACCTGCCCCATGGAGGAACTGCGGAACTGGATCTTTCAGGCACCAGCGGATCATTCGCGGTCCAGTGGTTCAACCCCCGGCAGGGTGGCCTCCTCCAGGATAGCTCAGTGACCTCCGTCGAGGGACCGGGAAAGGCAGGCCTTGGCCAGCCACCCAGTGATCCGGACAAGGACTGGGTGGTACTCGTGAGGAGGTAGGGATCTCAAGAAAGGACGGGACACATGGAACGGATGAATCGGCGAAAGTTCATGGGCACAGCCATTGCGGGGGCAATTGCAGCAAACGGCGTCTCGCGGTTCTCGTTGGCGGCAGGCGAGGCAAGGCCCAAGCTCAAGTGCGGCCTGATCGGCTGTGGCTGGTATGGCATGGTGGACGTCCGGGCTGCCTTCAAGGCAGGCGGCGTCGAGGTCCTCGGACTGTGTGACGTGGACTCGCAGCACCTGGCCGATAGCGCCGCAGAGGTCGAGAAGCTGCAAGGCTCGAAACCCAAGACCTTCAAGCGGTACCAGGACCTCCTTGACCTGCCAGGCCTGGAGGCGGTCATCCTGGCCACGCCCCCGCACTGGCACGCACTGCCGTTCATCGCGGCCATGGAGAGGAATCTCCACGTCTACTGTGAGAAGCCCCTGGCCTACGACATTCGCGAGGCACGGGCCATGGCCAGCGCCGCGAGCGGCAAGAAGGGGATCGTCCAGGTCGGATTCCAGCGGCGCCAGAGTCCAGCCATCCGCAAGGCCCGCGAGATCATCCAGGCCGGCGAGCTTGGCAGGATCATCCAGGTGGAGGCCCAGATCCACTATGCTGCACCGCTCCGCGACACCACGATCCAGGACCCGCCTGCATCCCTCGATTGGGACCTGTGGTGTGGCCCAGCGCCGAAGATCCCATACTCTCCACAGGTCGGCCACTTCGCCTGGCGTCTGGAAAAGACCACGGGCCAGGGACACCTTGTGGACTGGGGCATCCACCTGATCGATGCGACCCGCTGGATCCTGGGCCTGACCACGCCCCGCTCCGTGCAGGCCTCGGGTGGCCTCTACTACTTCAAGGACAAGATCACGACTCCTGACATCCTGTCCGTGCAGTTCGACTTCGAGCAGTGCCCTGTCTTCTGGAGACACCGCATGTGGGGCGCCCAGGAATACACGCCCGAGGTCTCCAACGGCATCTTCTTCTACGGCGAGAACGCCACCCTGTTTGTGACAGATGACCGCTACGTGGTCATTCCCAAGGAGAAGGGCAAGCCCAGGACCGAGGAGAGGGCCGGTGCAGACACCGGGACGATCCACATGACCGAGTTCCTTGAGGCCGTGCGCAGCGAACAAGCAGCCCGGTGTCAGCATGGAAGAGGGCTTCAGGTCCACGGCCACGGTCAAGCTCGCCATGATCGCCTATGACACCGGCTCAAAGGTCGTGTGGGACGCCAAGACCGAGCAGATCCCCGACAACCCCGCAGCCGCGGCCCTGCTCAGCCGACCCTACCGCACGCCGTGGAAGCATCCCTACACCGCGTGATAGGGATCTAAGGGTAGGCCACGCTCACTCTGGACGGCCTTGGCCATCTGCACCCCCGACGATTCCCTATACATCGCAGGATTGAGCTTCTTAAGCTGGCAGGTTAGAAAACTCAAGGGTGTTCTCCGCATTCTGAGGGCACCACTTGCCCACAAGTTAAACCACCGAGTGCCGACTGACTGTGCGAGTGGTCAGTCGCCCGGGGAACGGAGTCTGAAGCCGCCGGTGAGCTGCCGTTTCAGGTTGCGAATCGCTCGATGTCTTCCCGATACCACTACTCTGCTGCGGTCTTCACATGGGGAATGCCAATAAGTTTGGAGGCTGCGTCTCGGTGGAACTCGGAGTAGGACATTCTGAAGATGTTCAGCAAGTCACGGCAGTTGCCCTCTGCTGCACGGCAAGGCTGGACGAATGCTTCCTCCTGGGTAAAGACGGTTTTCAGGATGAACTCGAGCTTGGCCTCAGCCTTGACGTTCAGATCCCACCCGAGAGACTGCGCCAAGTGGTTATAGATGACTTGAGCAAAGAACGACTGGACGCCCTCCCTGTCCTCTTCCCAGACGAAGTAGGTGGTTGACATCCTATGTGGCCATGCCTATGATACGGGCCGTTCGGAGTGCCCTCTGCAGGAGGGTTAAGCATCTTCGGCAAAAGGACTTAGCTTGCATGTCCGAGAAGGCCTTTGTCCATCTTCACCCGCGGGACCACTGCGGCGAGCTTGTGGCCGACACGTCCGGTCTCTTGAGCAGACCTGACGCGCAGGCTGCTAGTCTTGTCGACCAGGGTGCGGTCTTCCTGCCCCACAGCGAAGATCTGCTCGACAGCGTCGAGCGGATTGGCGGTGCGGTCGTATGCACAACATTGCCGGATGCCAGCCAAGGGAAGATTCCAGACAGTGTCTGGAAGATCGGAGATACCGGAGACAGTGTATGCGCTATCCACGGGCGGGGTATGTAGAAAGGCTGCTTGAAGAGAAGGACCTACGCGTCTATGCCTGAGAAGGGATTCATCCATCTTCACCTGCACAGCCAGTATTCGCTTCTGGATGGCGCGATTACGTTTGAGCGGCTATTCAAGCGGTGCAAGGAATTGGGCATGGGGTCTGTGGCCCTGACCGACCACGGCAACATGTTCGGTGCAGTGGAGTTCTACAGCAAGGCCAGGGACGCGGGCGTCAGGCCGATCATCGGCATGGAGGCCTACGTCGCGCCGGGCAGCAGGCTGGACAAGTCCAAGACGAGCATCAGCGATGCGGCGAACCATCTGGTGCTGCTGGCAGAGAACACGACGGGCTATCGCAACCTCCTGAAACTCTCCAGCATCGGCTTTACGGAAGGTTTCTACTACAGGCCGCGGATCGACAAGCAGATCCTGGCGGAACTGCACGAGGGACTGATCGCGTGCTCTGCGTGTCTCAAGGGGGAGATCCCGTCGGCCATCCTCAAAGGTGACATGGCAGCCGCTCGCAAGGCGGCCGAGGAGTACGCGCAGATCTTCGGTCCTGAGCGGTTCTTCCTGGAGGTGCAGCGGCATGAAGGCGGAAGCCCTGGAGGCACGCCGGATGTCACCAGCCCCGTGGCGGACCTGGCGGCCAGCATGGGTCTGGGCCTGGTGGCGACCAACGACGTGCACTTCCTGGACGAGGACGACTATGAGGCCCACAACTGCCTGTGCGCGATCAGCACGGGCAAGCACACGGATGACCCCACGCGGCTGATCTACCCCCGCAGCGTGTACCTCAAGGGCCCTGATCCTATGCGGGATCTCTTCTCCGACGTGGGACAGGCCTGCGACAACACGGCCTGGATCGCCAGCCGGTGCCACGTGGAGCTGGATCTCAAGACCCAGCATGCCCCGCGGTACAAGCCGCCCGACGGGTCCACGCCCGAGCAGTTCCTGACCCGTCTGGTCTACGAAGGGGCGGTGAAACGGTACGGAGAGATCACTGCGGAGATCAAGGAGCGGATCGAGCGGGAGCTGGGGGTGATCGGGTCCAAGGGCTTCTCCAGCTACTTCCTGATCGTGTGGGATTTCTGCCAGTACGCCCATCAGTCCGGCATCCCCGTGGGCGCCCGTGGCAGCGGCGTGGGCACGATCGTCGGGTACTGCCTGGGTCTGTGCGACGTGGACCCCATCCGCTATGACCTGCTGTTCGAGCGGTTCATGGACCCGCAGCGGGCCGAGATGCCCGATATCGATATCGACATCTGCCAGGCCCGCCGCCAGGAGGTCATCGACTACGTCCGCCAGAAGTACGGCCACGTGGCCCAGATCATCACCTTCGGCACGATGAAGGCCAAGGCCGTGATCCGGGATGTCTGCCGCGTCATGGGCGTGCCCCTGGATGAGGCGGACCGGCTGGCCAAGCTGGTGCCGGCTACCCTGGATATGACCCTGGACAAGGCCCTGGAGACAGAGCCCGATCTCAAGCAGGCCTATGACACCAACCCCCAGACCCAGAAGGTGATCGACATCGGCCGCAGGCTGGAGGGCCTGGCGCGTCATGCCTCCGTGCACGCCGCGGGCGTGGTGGTGGCGGATGAGCCCTTGACCGACTTCGTACCCCTCTACAAGCAGCCCGGCTCGGACGACGTGATCACGCAGTATGAAGGTCCGATGGTGGAGAAGGTCGGGCTGCTCAAGATGGACTTCCTGGGTCTCAAGACCCTCAGCGTCCTGGAGCAGGCCAAGGGCCTGGTCAAGAGCCTGCACGGCAAGGACATCGACCTGGAGAAGCTCGACCTGAACGACAAGAAGACCTTCGAGGTCTTCTCCTCCGGCAGGACGATGGGCATCTTCCAGTTTGAATCGGGCGGTATGCAGAGTCTGCTGATGAAGATGAAACCCGACCGCATCGAGGACCTCATCGCAGCCAATGCCCTGTATCGGCCCGGCCCCATGACCCTGATTCCGGACTACATCGATCGCAAACACGGCGCAGCCTGGGACCTGCCGCATCCGATCATGACCGAGATCCTCAAGGAAACCTATGGCATCATGTGCATCCATGAGGATGCCCGGATCGCCATGGCGGACGGCAGCGAGAAGGCGATTCGTGAGGTGCGCAAGGGCGACCTTGTACACTCGCTGAACAAAGAGACCTCCCGGTTTGAGGTCAGGCAATGCCATGGATGCGGCCCCACCCGCCGGGACGACGGCGTGAAGATCACGCTTGAGAACGGGTTCTCCGTCACTCTCACGGACGACCATGGCGTCTATACCTATGACGGGGTGAAGGAGGCGGGAGACCTCAGCCCTGCAAGCGATCTGGTTGCAGTGGGGCGGTATGTGCCCCAGGCCAGTGCAACGGCCAGAGATCTGGCACCCTGGATGGGGGCCGACGAAGACGTCGCCTACCTGCTGGGTGTGCTGGTCGGCGACGGAGCGATGACGGGTACGGGCATTTCATTGGCCACGGGACGCGAGGAGGACCATCGTCGGCTCCTCGCCTGGATTCGCGAGCGCATGCCATCGCTGCGGGCCCACGAGTACTTCCATATCCGCTGCTGGTACTTGAGTCTCTCCCATCCGGAACTGCTGAACGACCCATCGCACGGCAACCGCAAGACGCGACTGCACCACCTGTTGGACACACTCGACATGAACGTGCCGGCTCGGCGCAAGCACGTTCCGGACGTCATCTTCCGCTGCGATGGTGCAGTGCGAGCTGCATTTCTGTCAGGATTGCTGGATGCGGACGGGTGTGCGGCGGTTGGCACGAGGCAGGCGGGGGTCTGCTTCCTTACGTCGTGCTCCGAGACTCTGCTGGAGGATGTTCGTCGTCTCTGCCAGATGGAGGGCATTCCGGCGACTATTCGGCCGAACCGTATCCAGTTCTGGGATCTGCAGACGCTCTCTCGCCTGATCCAACCACACCTGCTGGTCCGTCAGTTCGTGGGGAAGCTGACACAAGGCCACTCCGTGGGCTGGATCCCCCGGCCGAGACTGCTCGAAGCAGTGCCTGCTGGCGAATCCCTTCGGGCCTTCTCGTCCCGAACCGGAATCCAGCGGCAAGGCATGAAGCATCGCTTCCCGTTTGTGAAATCGGCGACTGCGATGAAGGCGGGGATCGATCTGGGTGGCGTGCGTTACTACCGTATTTCGAAGATCGAGCGAGTGCGAGATCAGCAATTCTATGGGATGTCGGTTGCTGATCATCACAACCTGGTGGCGAACGGAATCGTGGTCAAGAACTGCTACCAGGAGCAGGTGATGCAGATCTGCAACCGCCTGGGCGACATCCCGCTCCGCGAGGCCTACAAGCTGATCAAGGCGATCAGCAAGAAGAAGGCCGACGTGATCGCCAAGGAGCGGGAGCGGTTCATCAAGGGCTGCACGGCCAAGGGCCTGACCGAGGAGCAGGCCTCGCAGGTCTGGGAGATCATCGAGCGGTTTGCTGGATACGGCTTTAACAAGAGCCACTCCACCCGGTATGCCTTTGTGGCGTACCAGACCGCCTACATGAAGGCCCACTGGCCGCTGGAGTTCATGGCTGCGCTGCTGACCTATGAAATGGGCGACACGGACAAGCTGGTCGAGTACATCGGCGAGTGCGCGGGCATGGGCATCGAGGTCAGGCCGCCGGACGTCAATGAAAGCGGGGTCTCTTTCACGCCGCTCTATACCGAGCAGGGGCCAGAGAAGGAGAAGAAGGGCCGCAAGAAGGGGGCTGCAGGCGGTGACGCTGGCCAGAAGCGCGCAGATGGAAAGAAGGGCGTCATCCGGTTCGGCCTGGCAGGGGTCAAAGGCGTCGGCGAGCGGGCCGTAGAGCAGATCATCGCTGCCCGCGAGAAGGCCGGCCGGTTCCAGAGCCTGTTCCAGTTCTGCGAGCACATTGACTTGCGGGCAGTCAACAAGCAGGTCCTGGAGGCCTTGATCAAGGCAGGCGCCTTTGACCGCTTGGGCGGCAACCGGAACCAGATGATGGTGGGGCTGGAGCGGGCCATGGGCAGCGGCGCATCCCTCCAGGGCGACCGCCTGGCAGGCCAGATGAATCTCTTCGGCCAGACCCCTGCAGAGGAATACAGCCAGGACCACCAGCGTCTGCCCGACGTACCTCCATGGCCCGAGGCCCAGATGCTGGCCTTCGAGAAAGAGGTGCTGGGATTCTACGTCACCAGCAACCCGCTGAGCCATCACGCCCAGACCATCGACGTCTACTCCAGCACAGATACCTCCCACCTGGCCGAGGTGGGCCAGGACAAGGAGATCCTGATCGGCGGCCTGGTCACGAAGATTCGCTATAACCTGACCAAGACCGGCCGCAATGCAGGCGCGAAGATGGCGGTTTTCACCCTGCTCGACCTCCAGGGCCAGGTGGACGTCGTGCTGTTCCCGTCGGTCCTCAGTGAGTTCGGGGCCCAAGTGGCGGAAGACAAGGTCGTGTTCGTCAAGGGCCGGGTGGACCACAGCCGCGAGCGCCCGAACCTCCTGGCCTCGGAGGTGATCGCCCTGGAGGAGATCCGCCGCAAGGTGGCTGCGAAGGTCAAGATCCGTTTGAACGCGCGGGACATCACAGAAGAGAAGATCCGCCAGATCAAGAGCATCTGCGAGCACCACAGGGGCAAGAGCCCGATTTTCGTGGCCGTGCAGACCGACAAAGGAAAGGTCTACGCCACGGCAGACAGGCAGCTCAGCGTAGACCCGGACGTGGAGTTCTGCCAGAAGATGCGTCAGCTCGTGGGCGAGGAGAACTTTGCCCTGAGCAAGTGACCTTTGCGCGGTCACCCCGCGACCACGCAAAGGTCATCCCGAGCAAATGCGAGGGGTCTCTTCGGTTCGAAAGGACGTGACAGTGAATAGCGTTCAGATCCTGGAGCTTATCAACACCAACCCGGTGTGTTCGCTGGCTACCGTGGACGGCGGCCAGCCTCGCGTGCGAGGGATGATGATGTACAAGGCCGATGCCAAGGGCCTGATCTTCCACACAGGCAGCGGGAAGGCCCTGTCCCGCCAGATCCAGGCCAATCCCAAGGCAGAGGCCTGTTTCCTGGACACGAAGACCGGGACCCAGATTCGCGTGGCAGGGGTGATCGAGATGCTCAATGACATGGCCCTGAAGAAGGAGATCGCTGAGGCCAGGCCATTCATGAAGCCCTGGATCGAGCAGAAGGGGTGGGATTTCCTGGTCGTGTTCCGCATCGTGAAGTGCAAGGCAGCGGTCTGGACGATGGCCACCAACCTGGAGCCGACCACATACCAGGAGATCTAGCCAGCCATCGGCCATCAGCTATCAGCAGGGGGCACTGATCTTCCTATTCCGGCTGAAAGCTGAGAGCTGACGGCTGACAGCCCCCAACCTGGCCGTGCTTCCTGAACTCACAGCTCACAGCTCACAGCTCACAGCGTAGAGCCGTCCTCTCACACTGCCTCGGGGAGGCTGGCCTTGGCCTTGTCGAGGGCTTCCAGCACGACCTGGCGGTGTTTCTCGGTCGCGGCGATGAGCCGACCGAAGACCGCCTTCACGTTGGGCGATACGCCTTCCGCGGCCCTGAAGAACTGCTTTTCGAGCAGGGCGTCCTCAAGGTCCCTGGCGATCGAGAGGGCAGCTACAGCCGTGAGGCCAGGCTGACGGGCCCGGAGGGTTTCTCTGCTGATGTACTCGAGAGAGGACTCGACTGCTGCCTGCCGCGGCCAGGAACAGGGGACCGGCGGGTCTGCAACCGCGGCCTGGAGGGCCAGCGTCTCAAGCCACTGGGCATGATGCTGCTCATCCACTGCCAGTTTCACCCAGAGATCCATCATTGCAGGCAGGGCGACGGGCATAGGCTTGATAGAGTCGCCCAAGGGCTGCCTCGTTCTTGGCCAGCAGGCCGATGATAATCCGTGCATCTGCAGAGACGGTCTTCTTCATATCCAGGCCAGCGCCTCCAGACCCCATGATGGGAGTGGCGACCATGCTAACACGGCCTGGCAGGGCCGTCAACCTGCCCGCGTCACAGAGGGGACGCCGGCCAGGACGTCGTGGCTGGCGCTACGCCCCTCCAAAGCCATAGGCACGTGCGGCCGGACCGGCTATAATGCCCCCTGTGGCAACGGATATGAGTGACAGGTTGGCGGGACGGTTCATCGTCCTGGATGGGCCGGACGGGTGTGGCAAGAGCACGCAGGCCAGGCGGCTGTGTCAGTGGATGGGTCGCCAGGCCGTGGCCGTGGACTGTTTCCGCGATCCGGGTGACACCCTGATTGGCGACAAGATTCGCCAGATCCTCCTGAGTCCAGAGCACGAGCTGATGGCCACGATGACTGAGCTGCTGCTCTACATGGCCTCGCGCAGCCAGTTGTGGATGGAGCGAATCCAGCCGAGCCTCGAGGCAGGGCACTGCGTGGTCCTGGATCGGTGGCTGTCGAGCACGTGCGCGTACCAGGGCGCGGCAGGTGGATTCGGCGTGGATCGGGTGATCCGCATCGCAGAACAGGCCCTGGAGCGGGTCTGGCCGGACTTGACGATCGTTCTGGACGTAGATCTCCAGACCGCCGGCCAGCGGATGCAGCGTCCCTTGGACCGGATGGAGCAGAAGGGCGACAGCTACCACGCCAAGGTCCGGCAGGGCTTCCTGGACCTGGCTTGTGATCGCAAGGGATTCGTCGTGATCGACGCGACACAAGATGTTGAGACGGTGCACAAGGAGGTCCTCAAGGTCGTGTCGAGCGGAGAGGCCGCATGGGCTGGAGCCCGTCCTACGTTTTGACTTCTGGCTTCTGAAATCTGGATTCTGGGTTGATGTCCTTCGATTCCATCCTCTGCCAAGACAAGCCCATTGCGATCCTGCAGAAGGCGTACAGCCTGGACAAGAGGGCCCACGCCTACGTCTTTGCAGGTCCTGATGGGGTCGGCAAGGCCAAGACGGCCATGGCCTGGGCCAGGCTGCTTCTCTGCGAACACCCCGTGAGCGCCCCGGTGCCGAACGGGCCCCGCCACGACGGCTGTGGAACGTGTCGATCATGCATGCTGGTGGAGGCAGGCTCACATCCGGATCTGAATCTGGTGTACAAGGAGCTCAAGGAATTCACCAAGGATGGTAAGGGCAGTGCGCCGCCTGTGGAACTCGCAATTGACGTGATTCGGGAGTTCCTGATCGACAAGGCAACTGCCAAGCCCTCCATGGCACATCGCAAGGCCTTCATCGTCAGCGAGGCGGAGAGGCTCAATCCCCAGTCGCAGAACGCCTTGCTCAAGGTCCTGGAGGAGCCGCCTGCAGACAGCTCGATCATCCTTCTGTGTACACGGCTGGACAAGCTGTTGCCTACCATTCGGTCGAGGTGTCAGATCCTGCGGTTCGGTCGTGTGGAGCACCAGATCGTCGTGGACCGGCTCAGGTCCATGGGCCTGGACGGCCCTGCTGCAGCATGCCTGGCTGGCCTGGCCCAGGGTAGTCTGGGCGCAGCCTGCACCTTTGGCGCCCTGGAATTGGATGGAGCCGGCCTGGTTGAGACCCACAGCTCGCTGGTGGCCAGACTGGCCCGATGCGACCTGGCCGAGGTCCTGGATCTGGCCCAGGAATGCGTTGAGAGGGCCAAGGCCGTCGCCGAGCACTGGACAGGGCTCGACAAGGCGACCAGCAAGTCGGACCTGGGCCGCAAGGCCCTGCGGCTGGTGATGTGGATGTTCCTATTGGCGATTGAAGGTGCGATGAAACAGCAGGCCTCCCAGTCCAGCCCAGGGCGCAGCAGCCCTGCGGGGACCGCAGCGCCGGTCCTGGCCGGCCGGCTCGGCCCGGAACAGGCCGCAGAGCGGATCGAGGACGGTTTCGAGGCCCTGCGGTGGATCGAGGCGAGCGTCAATGAGCGTTTGGTCTTCGAACGCTTCTTGTTGCGCGTGGTCAGTCCTGGTATAATGCCCATTCTTTAGTGTCCATCTTCTTTAGTTAGGTGAAGGCAATGCCAGAGACTGTTGATGCCAAGACCCAGCGCCCCAAGGGCAAGAAGTACATGTTGGTCCGGTACGGCCGCATGAACCTCCTGGGCTTGTTTGAACACAATGAGAACCAGGTCCCCAAGGGACCGACCCCGGTGATCATCAAGACGGATCGCGGCCTGGAGCTGGGGATCCTGGTGGGCCAGCCGGCCGGTTATCGCGGCGGGCGGTTCAGGCTGGACCCCGAGCAGATGGCCGAGTACTACAAGACCTCAGAGATGGAGGTGTCTTGTGACTGCATCGGCCGGTTCATGCGATACGCGACGTCCGCGGACGTCAGCGAGCACGAGCGGTTCAGTGAGATCGCCAGGGAAGAGGTGGCCTGCTGCCAGCGGTTCGCCAGGGACATGAGACTGAACATGAGGGTGGTGGACGCCGAACACGTTCTGGGCGGCGAGCGGATCATCTTCTATTTCACGGCCGAGGGACGGATTGACTTCCGGGACCTGGTGCACAAGCTCTCGCATGAGTTCCAGACTCGGATCGAGATGCGCCAGATCGGTGCGCGAGACGAGGCCAAGCTGTTGGGCGACGTGGAGAGCTGCGGCCAGGAGTGCTGCTGCAGGCGGTTCCTCCGCTATCTCAAGCCGGTCAACATGCGGATGGCCAAGATGCAGAAGGCCACCCTGGATCCCTCCAAGATCAGCGGCTACTGCGGCAGGCTCAAGTGCTGCCTTCGCTACGAAGACCTTACCTACGCAGATCTCAAGCAGCGTCTGCCCAGGAAGAACTCCAGGGTCAGCACCTCCAAGGGAGAAGGCCGGGTGGTGGACGGCCAGATCTTGACCCAGTTGGTGGTGGTGGAGTTCGCGAACGGCGATCGGGAGGCCTTTCCCGTCAGCGAGGTCACCGTGGTCGGCCCCGGCGCCCCGCCTTCATCCAAACCGAACGATGACGACGAGAAACCCGATGACAAGCCCCGCCCGGAATGAGAGGCCCATGTTCCGCAAGATCCTGGTGACCTCTGCCCTGCCCTATGCCAACGGCCCCATCCACATCGGCCATCTTGTGGAGTACATCCAGACCGATATCTGGGCCCGGTTCCAGCGGATGGCAGGCCATGAGTGCCTCTACTTCTGCGCGGACGATACCCACGGCACACCGGTGATGCTCAGCGCCCGGGCCGCTGGTGTCGATCCCGAGCAGATGGTCGAGCGGGTGCACAAGGAGCACCTGGCTGATTTCGGCCGTTTTTACGTCGCGTTTGACAACTACTACACGACTCATTCGCCGGAGAACCGGCACTTCAGCGAGCTGATCTTTCAGCGGCTCCAGGAGGCGGGGTCTATCGTCAAGCGCCCGGTCGAGCAGGCCTATTGCGAGCACTGCAAGATGGCTTTGCCGGACCGGTACATCCGCGGGACGTGCCCACGCTGCAAGGCACTCGACCAGTACGGCGACTCCTGCGAGGTCTGTGGGGCCACCTACCGGCCCACGGAGCTGCTCGATCCGTACTGTGCCACGTGCAGGTCGCGGCCTATCCAACGGACCAGCGACCACTACTTCTTCAGGCTCGCCGACTACGAGAAGGCCCTCAAGGCCCTGATGGCCGCAGGCTACACCCAGAAGTCGGTGGCCAACAAGCTGGACGAGTGGTTCAGCGCAGGACTCAAGGACTGGGATATCTCGCGGGACGGGCCCTATTTCGGATTCAGGATTCCCGGCGAGCAGGACAAGTACTTCTACGTCTGGCTGGATGCGCCCATCGGGTACCTGGCCTCTGCCAGAAACTACTTTGATCGCAGGGGGATCGACTTTGACCGGGTCTGGCCTGGCGAGAAGTCAGATGCGACCACGCAGACGGGCTGGGAGCTGTATCACTTCATCGGCAAGGACATCATGTACTTCCATGCCCTGTTCTTCCCGGCCGTACTGATCGGCGCCCGCTTTCGGCCTGCGGACAGGCTCTTTGTGCACGGCTTCCTGACCGTCAACGGCGAGAAGATGAGCAAGTCCAGGGGCACGTTCATCCGCGCCAGCACCTATGCCCAGCATCTGGACCCCGAGTATCTCCGCTACTACTACGCAGGCAAGCTGTCCGACACGGTCGATGACCTGGACCTGGCGATCGAGGACTTCGTCAACAAGGTCAATTCCGATCTGGTGGGCAAGTTCGCCAATCTGGCCTCGCGATCCGTGCCCATGGTGACGTCCAAGTTCGGCGGCAGGCTGGCCCGCCTGGATGAGCAGGGCAAGGCCTTGATGGCGATGCTCGTCGCGGCCAAGCAGCAGATCGTGGACGACTACGAGGCCCTCCACTACGCCTCGGTCGTACGGACGGTCACGGCCCTGGCTGACCAGGCCAATCGCTACGTGGAGCAGAACCGGCCCTGGGAGACGATCAAGTCCGATCCCGTCAAGACCCACGCTACGCTGACGGCCATCGTCAATGCTGTGCGGATCCTGACGATCTACCTCAAGCCGATCTTGCCGGCCTTTGCGGCCAAGATCGAGCGGATGCTCAATGTCCAGCCGCTGAGCTTCGCGGACGTGGACCACCTTCTGGAAGACCATGCGATCCAGCCCTTTGAGAGGCTCTTTGAACGCGTCGACGAAAGGCAGGTCAATGCAATGATCGAAGAAAGCAAGTCTGTACCGACCCCGCCAGCAGCACCTGCAGCGCCGGCCGGACAGCCCGTTACTCCACCGGCAGGTCAGCCTGCAGGGGCCCCGCCTGCAGCGGCAGAGGTCAAGCCTGCAGCGGCAGAGGTCAAGCCTGCAGCGGCAGAGGTCAAGCCTGCAGCGGCAGAGGTCAAGCCTGCAGCGGCAGAGGTCAAGCCTGCAGGTGGTTTCAAGCCCGAATGTACGATTGAGGACTTCGCCAAGCTGGATATCCGCATCGCAAAGGTCGTCAAGGCCGAATACGTCGAGGGCGCAGACAAGCTCCTTAGACTGGCCGTGGACGTGGGCGGCGTGGAGAAGGTCGTCATGGCCGGCATCGCTCAGGCCTACAAGCCGCAGGACTTGGTCGGTCGGCTGATCGTGTACTTCGCCAATCTCAAACCCAGGAAGATGCGGTTCGGTCTATCCGAAGGCATGATCCTGGCGTGTGGTCCGGGTGGAAAGGAAGTCTTCCTGCTCTCGCCCGACGCCGGCGCGCAGAGCGGACAGGAAGTGAAGTAACTAAGAGAAGCAAGAAGTAAGATGTAAGAGGCAAGACTCATAGGGAAGGCGATCCTCTCTTACTTCTTACTTCTTACATCTTACTTCTGGTTTATGAAAAAGAGCCCCGAAGAAGTCGGAAAAGAGGACGGCCGCTACAGCCCTGCGGCGTTCAGGTTCGTGTCTGAAGGCTTGGACTACACGGTCAAGAAGGCCTCTGACCAGCCGCAGCACATCAGCGGCCAGGCGCTCTGCGAGGGGCTGCGACAGTTTGCCCTGGAGCGGTGGGGTAGGATGGCCCTGCTGGTGCTCAGCAGTTGGGGGATCCAGGGCACGCGGGACTTCGGCCAGATCGTCTATACCCTCATCCACCACGGCTGGATGAGCGCCCAGCCCGGCGACACGATCGAGGACTTCAACGACGTCTACGACTTTCAGAAGGCCTTCAAGGACGGGTTTGGATTCTGACGCCTGCTGCGAGTTCTGCTATTGGTCATCGGTCGGTTCTGCTGATCCCCACCTATGGCCGGTGTAAGTTCTTTTCGGCCATGAACAGCGGGACGGTTTAGGTTTGTCGGTGGGTACGCGGCGAACGGACCTCTGGCCTGGAACTCACGATACGCCCGCCCCACTGAGCCGCCTCTGAGCGGGTGTAGGAGAGTGCCCACGAGAGACAGCCCAGCTTTCCCATCATTTCAGGTTGTTGCGATTGGCCACTGGAGTGTGAAGGCCCTACTCCATAAAAAGCCGTCGGGCCTGCCTGGGAGGGTGTCCCGAGCAGGCCCGAGGTGCTTGCTTCTATGTACTTCTGTGGGTGGTGTATTACTGCCGCCTCAGCACAAGGCGAGCATAGTCACTCCCAGGACTACCTTCCTCCAGGCATGGACAGGGTCTTGGACTGCAGGCCTGCCTTGGCTGCGAGGAAGTAGACCACTGCGCCTGCGATCATGGCCCAGAGGGGGGCCATAGGCAGGGGCAGACCGAGGTTTGGCATGATCCCCAGCACAAAGCCGAAGCCCCACGCCAGCCAGCCGGCCGGATTGAAGCCTGCGCGGGGGCCTGCCCATTTGCAGCCGTTGAGCATGTAGTCCACAGCCATGGCGCCGCAGATCGGCCCGAACGATGCGCCGATGATATTGAACACAGGGACCAACTGGCCCGCCCAGCCGAAGACAGCCAGGAGCACGGCGACTGCAGTCCCGATGCCGACCGAGACGAACGGGTTCACCTTGGAGAGCGTCGTCTTGAAGCTGTTGGCTGCGATCAGAGACGAGAAGCACGCGGCAGGGAAGGCGGAGATCGCCAATGCGAACATTACCCACTTTCCGGCAGACGTGCCCAAGACGATGGGGATCAGCGAGAAGGCGTCCATCGTGACCTTGCCATCCTTGGCTGCTGCTGCGGCCATGTCCTTGTTGCCATAGGCGCCGGCGACGATCAGCATGGCCAAGCCCGCGGTGAACACGATGGCTATGGCGATACCCACAAAGCCGCCCACGTGCACGTCCCGCTCATCACGGCTGTTGGTGCCAAAGTCGACGCCCGCAGCACCGGCAGTAGCGAAGAATCCGATGACGTAGGTGACCACGAACGCCACCACGCCGAATGCGCTCAAGGGCGCAGGCGCCGTACTTACGGTCGCCTGGTTCAGCTTGATGAACTCATCGGCCTTGAAGCTCCCCAATCCTCCGACCGTCATGAGGAACAGGACGATCAGCGTGGCCAGGGGGATCAACGGCAGATAGGTGGCGACGCGGGCCACATACTGGATGCCCTTGAGCCCCATGAATGCAGCGAGCACGCCCCACACGATCATGATGATCTGGGCCTTGACGGGGATCACCGCGCTGAGGGCCACGGAGGAGAAGTAGATGTTGACGCCAAGCCAGCCGAACTGGAGCACGCCCATCAGAAAGCCGGGCAGGATGAAGCCTCCGCTTGCGCCGAACGTGGAGGTCCCCACGATGTAGAGCGGCAGCCCCGTCTTCTGCCCCATCAGACCGAGGACCACGTAGTAGAACGTGTGGCAGAGCAGGGCGGCCAGCACGAGGCTCACGACCGGGGCCCACACTCCATGGGAGAACACGCCGCCCGCATTCGGAGCGCCGGTGGCCCCCAGCCAGAACACGAACCACAGGAAGATGCCGGCATAGGTCGGCGCCGTGTTCTTGTACCAGGGGGCTCGGTTCGCCTGGGGGTTGGGGGTTGCGGACTTCAGATAGTCTGGCAGTGCCTGCTGTGTGTCCATAAGATGGATCTCCTACCCGTGAACATGGACTCCAAAATCCCTCATGACTCTATGCCGTACACTGGCATAGGCATGGACCACGACGAACAAAGTGAAGACCAGGGCCGTGCTTCGATGCAACTGGAACAGCATCTCCTGGCCGTAGGTGCCGAATACAGGGAACATGCTCATGACGCTGGTGAGCACCAGGGGCAGCGAGAGGACCGCCACCATCCAGAAACACCCCTTGGTCACCAGGCCTCGATCCCCAGGGGCGAGCGGGGCATCCAACGGCAACCCGAGCAGGTCCATCACCCACTCCGCATTCGCGCGGACAAAGGCGTGCATCTGGGCCCTGACGATGAGCAGGAAGGTCAGGGCGATGATGAACACCGGCGCAAAGGTTACGTGGGCGATCAACAGGTAGCCGGCCAGACGCAGCCCCATGAACACGGGCACGAATCCGGTCAGGAACAGGCCTGCGAAGCACCCCATGGCCGCCAGGATCGCCAGGCGGACGAGCCACGTCAGGAGGGAGTGGTCCTTGCCCGGGATCAGCCGCGGCAGGACACGCAACGCCCTCCAGAGGGCGTGGATCGCCAGCCAGATGGGCCCCTTGCCCCTGGGCGAAAGCAATACGGAGTGCGCACCGATCCCGATCACGAGCATCGCCAGACAGATTGCGGAGATGATGGCAAAGATGGACACGGTCTTACCTCGATGTCTAGGTTTGGTTCTTCTTGTCTTCTTCCATGGCCTGCAGCTCTGCAGCGGACCTGGAGACCGATCGCAGTGCCCGAAGGCCAAACACGACCACCAGGCCGGCGATCACGGTGGCTGCTGCCAGGCTCACGACCTTGAGGAACGGCCTGAAGATGAAGGTCCGCGAGAACAGCGACGTCAGAGTGGGGTCCAGCCGCTCGAACTGGACCATGGCCAGTGAGGCATTCGGATCAGCCAGAGGACCATCTACGGCCACGCGGCCTGCGACCAACCCGGCCTTGACGGAGTGGCAGTCCTGACACACGTGGGCGCCCAGGGCCTGGCGCGCCGGCCGAACGTCGTGGCCCATGGGCCACAGGTAGGGCTTGGCTGCGTCATGGCTGCGGGAGGTCAGCTTGCCATCCATGATCTGGTAGACCTTGCCACCGCTGACGTACACGGGTGAGCCGACCTTCAGAGAGGCCAGCGAATCGAGCATCTTCTGGACCAGCTCCGGCTTGAAACCGGGCCACGAGGCGCCGGTCAACTGCAGCTCATGGGGCAGGAGGTCCCGTCCCGCGGTCCTGACCACGTCCAGATCGAGGGGCGAGACCTTGCCATTCTGCATCTGTCCCCAATAGGAGGGCCAGATCAGCTTGTGAGGAGCGATCTTCCCGTCCGAGCCCGGCGCAAAGACCGGCGACTGAACGTGAGGCAGGGTCTGGCTCGAGAGGTTGGCCTTGTGCGTGCCAAGGCTGTGGGCCCTGGACGTCTTGGTCGCCAGGGCGCGGTCGCTGGGCTGCGGTCCACTGTGGCAGGCAGTGCAGGCCAGCTTATCGAAGTGGATCACAGGGATGCCCTTGTGCAGCGGGTAGGGCGCGTGGTATTGAGTCATGCCCATGCCCTTGCCGTCCTCGCCCAGGTGGCAGCCCCGGCAGGACAGGCGCAGCCTTGGCCAGGTCGTTGGTATCCCGCGCCTCGGTCTCATAGCCGCGGCTGATCGCATGGTTCAGGCCGGGGTTGCGGTGGCAGTCCACGCAGGTCATGCCTGCGGCCAGGTGCACGTCCATCGATCGGGTGTCCGATGTCTCGGAGGCAGTGGTCGTGGAGTGGCAGAACAGGCACCGCTCATTGGGCATGCGGCGGCGGATCTGCATGAAGACCTTGTTGTCCGCCATGAACCGCGTCTTGTCGTAGGCCACCTTGGGGCCTTCGGCCGGATCGCCCGGCTGCCAGGTGTCGGGCAGGTCCTTGACGTTTCCGCCCTGCACGGTTGCGAGGCCGGAGGTTGCAGCGGCCGCCCACCGGTAGTTGTGGGCGCCGATCTGTTGGCCATATTGAGACTGATCGTGCGTCGACTCCGCATCATGGCAACTGAGGCAGTTGATCTCCAGATCACCTGACACGGACCATCGATCCGCTGGGCTCGCCTGGCCGTCCTTGTCCGGAACAGCCATGCCACCCCCCGGCATATGGCGGCCGAATACCCGCACGAACCACCAGTCCGACAGGCCGATCTGGTTGGGCTCGAACGTGCCGGGCCACCGTCTGTACGACAGCGGGATCTGGGTGCCCGTGGTGCAGTCCCAGTAGATCCAGGGCTCGCCGGGCCTGCCATATGCGTTGGGGTCCTTGCCTGCCGAGAAGTGCCAGCCCTTGGCCACGGTATCCACCTGGTGACATTTCCCGCACGTGACTGTCGTGGAGAAAGGCTGATTGAAGTCCACGCCCGGGAAGATGGCGAAGCCCTGGTCGTCGTACAGGCCGATACGGTGCACGGCAGGGGTGCGACTGCCATCCCATACGTCGCCCACCAGGGCGGTTGCCACATTGACGTCTGCGGCCGCAGGTGCGGCTGCAGGTGCCGTGGTTGCATCTGCCGCAGCCTTCTCTTCTGCTGCGATCGTCGGCGCCCTGCATAGGGCCAGGCCCGCGACGAGTCCCAGCGAAAGGCAGAGTGTCTTCGCGATTCCGAGGTCCTGGCGAGGACCGTCTTCAGAGCGGTAGCTCACGATGTCTACGTCTCCTTGTCTTGGTTTTAAGTTTTAAGTTTTAGGTTTTAAGGGCTGGCGATGAACTCCCATCAGTTGCCTAAAACCCAAATCCTAAAACCTGACACTTTCTTCTATGCCACGAAGTCTTCTGGCTTAAACTCCAGCTTGCGGCCTTGCTCGATGGCCTCGTTGACCTTGAGGACCGTCACTGCCGTCTCATAGCCGATCTCAGCAGGGCAGTTGAGCGTCTGGTGGCCGCGGATCGATTCAAAGAAGTTCTCCAGGTGCGGCTGGTGATAGGGCTTGTTCATATCTATCAGCAGGCTGTACTTGGGCGGCTTGGCAGAGGCCCGCACGTCCAGCACGCTCTTGGTGTCCGACTTCTGCTCCAGGCCCGCCTCGCGTTTGACCAGGTGCAGGTCCTCCCAGGGAAACCACTTCTTCTCATCCACCCAGCTCTCGCGGTACACGGAGCCTCTGCCGCTCTCTGAGATCTCGAGCGTGCCTTCATCGCCCATGAACTGCTCGAAGTAACCCCCACTGCTGTTGGTGGTCAGGGTCTGGTACGTGGCCCTGACTGGACCTGCCTCAGTGCGGTACTCGTAGATGGCGATGGCGTTGTCGTACCACTGGTGAGTCGTCCAGTAGTCGATGCCTCCGCTGGCCACCAGGGAGCTGGGCCTGCACTTCAGGAACCAGGTATAGATGTCGATCTGGTGCGAGCCCAGGTCCACGATGGGACCTCCGCCCAGGCCCTTGTACCATCTCCAATTGCGGAACTGTTGCATGGAGGAGAAGCCGTACTGGTTGAGCGTGGCCTCCGGGATTGCCGATCCTTCAGGCCACCCCAGGTCCTCACAGGCGCTGCGGGAGCGATTCCACTGGCCGTTGATGGTGGTGATGCGTCCGAGCATGCGTTTGGGCTCGATGATCTTGTCATAGCAGAAGCGGTACCTGGGATTACTCCTTCTCTGGTGTCCGATCTGCAGGCACTTGCCCGAGGCCTTGGCCGCCTCGACCATCTGGCGTGCGCCTTCCAGGGTGTTGGACATCTCCTTCTCGCAGTAGACGTGCAGGCCCTTCTTGAGGCAGGCGATGGCGTGCCTTGCGTGCCAGAAGTCAGGGGTGGCCACGATCACTGCGTCGAGGTCTTTTTCGGTATCGAGCATCTCCTGGTAGTCTGCGTAGGCCTTGCCCGCGTGGCCGTAGGCCTTGTAGGCGTTGAGGGTCCTGGCCACTCGCGTGCGGTTGGGCTCCCAGATGTCGCAGACTGCCTTGAAGTGCACGGGGTAGTCCTTGCTGAGCTTGATCACGGCGTCCATCAGGACCTGGCCCTGCGCACCCGCGCCGATCAGACCCAGCCGAAGGGCATCGGTGGACTTGGGCTGGGAGGGGCTCTCGACCGCAAACACGGCGGGCGAGATCAGCATCCCTGCGCCCACGGCAGTTCCCGAATACCGCAGAAAACTACGTCGATTGATTGACTCACTCATCGATTCACCTATTGCCTAGAGTTCTCTGATACGAATGTTGCGGAACCACATGGGATGGCCGTGTTCCTGGAAGCCGATGAATCCGGCCCGCGGCATGTCCTTGTAGGGATACTTGAACTTGTTGGGCGTGCCCTGAGGGTTCTTTCCGGCCTGCGTCCAGTGGTCCAGGTTGATGTCGACGATCTTCTCGCCGTTCATCACGACCTGCAGCCAAGGTCCCTTGGCCGCGATCTGAAGGGAGTTCCACTCGCCTGCAGGCTTGGTCACGGTCTTGCTCGGAGACATGATGTCATAGACCGCTCCGCACTGGCCATGCCTGGTGCCGTCCGTGGTCTCATGGATCTGGATCTCTATGGTGGTGTTGATCCAGTCCGCCAGGTCGCCGCATCGGATGAAGACGCCGCTGTTGGTGTCCTTGGCGACCTTAAAGTCCAGGTCCAGGACGAAGTCGCCGTACTTCTGCTGGGTCCAGAGGTCTCCACCCCCTACACGCTCGAGGACGTCGTTGACCAGCCTCCAACTGCCGGGCTTGAAGTTCGCGTTCACGTTGGACAGGTCAGGCTTGAGCAGGGGCTTGTACCCGGCAGTGCTGAGATTTGCGGCGGTCTTGTTGAAGAAGGCCACGCACCCAGCGATCTGGGGCCTGTTGTCGTCCCAGTTGGCCTCATACTCGATGGCGAACACGCCCGAGAAGGCCTGGCGGTGAAGCTCGGCGAGTGCCTCTGCGGCCTTGTTGACACCCGTGCCCCAGACCACGTCAGAGGCCTCCGGGTCTCCGGCCTTGGCGAGGTCCTTGAAGTGCACGGAGCGGATGTGTCCCTCCAGCTTCTTGAGGCTGGCGATCGGGTCCAGGCCCGACCTGACCCAGTGGCCCGTGTCCGCGCAGGCGCCGATCCAGTTGGTACGGCCCTTGCAGGCGGCCAGGAGGATCTCGGGATTCCAGTAGTGCGAGCCCGACTGCTTGGGATGGTTGTGGATGCCGATTCCGATCCTGTATTCCTGACAGAGCTTGTCGAGCATCTCCAGGGAGGCCTCTGCAGGCTCGGCCTGGATCGTGTCGATGCCCATGTCCTTGGCAAAGTCGAAAATCTTGCGGCAGCCTGCCTCCTCGGCTGGAAGGTTTTCCACCCCGTAGTTGACCAGCCGGACGCCTGCCGCCTTGAGCTTCTGCTTGACCTGCTCGCGGAGCTCGGGCGTCAGGCTGGGATCGAACTTGGCGTCTCCGGTCTGGCTGCTGAGCTTCTGTCCAGGATAGGCTTCGATCCATCCGATGCCCAGTGCCGAGGTCCTCTCGATCGCCTCGTACAGGGTGAAGCGATTGAAGGACCAAGCCTGGACCGCCAGGTGCCAACCGGGGTAGACATCGGGAGCGAGGGCGGCCGCAGACGCGAGGGCCGCAGTGCCCATCGTCAGTGCCGCTATACTGAACATGAATGCTCTCATGGGCGAGTCTCCAAAGGCAAGATTAAAGATCAAATATCAAAATGCAAAATGACAGATCAAAAGACGAAGATACACCATCATGGTGTGTCTCACCTCCTCTTGACTTTTTGCTTTGTCGTTTTGATTCCTGCATTTTGATCTTTGCATTGGTCTAGGTTACAGGCTCCAGCCTTGCCGGTATGGCGGATTCACCAGGGCGTTGGCCTCTTGCACGTTTGTGACCTTCATGTTGTCGCCGTCCCACAGCAGCTCGCGATTCGGGAAGCGGATGGCCAGATTACCCATGACCACGCTCTCGGTGAACGGGCCTGCATAGTCGAAATGGGATGACGTCTCCTGCATCACGCCCTTCTTGCAGCACTCTACCCAGTGCATCTCATGGCTGGTCCTGATCCGCGGGATGCTGGGGCTGGGCCGCTGGTATTGCTGCATGCGGCTGTAGGGGAGCAGTTGGGGCGAGGAACCATAGCACCCACAAATGAGCTTGCCCTTGTCGCCGATGAACAGAACGCCTCCATCGCCGTCACCCATGCGCCGGTCCTTCTCCAGCTCCTCGGGCCGAGGCGGCATCATGCCGCCGTCATACCAGTGCAGCTTCACTGCAGGCATGTCCCCACGGGCAGGGAACTGGTAGTGGACCATCGAGGCCATGGGATAGGTCTCGTTGTTCTGCCAGGCGTTCCACATCTCCTTGTATTGCACGGCCACACTGGCGGCCACACTGGTGGGGTACTTCAGCTTCAGGGCCTTGAATACGGGATCCAGCATGTGGCAGGCCATGTCGCCCAGTGCGCCGGTGCCGAAGTCCTGCCAGGCCCGCCAGTTGAACGGCAGGTAGATGGGATTGTACGGCCGCATCGGCGAGGGTCCAATCCAGAGGTCCCAGTCCAGGGTGCTGGGTGTGGGCGGCGTGTCTTTCGGCCGATCGAGGCCCTGCGGCCAGACCGGTCTGTTGGTCCAGGCATGGACCTCACGGACCGGGCCTATGGCGCCATCCCAGATCCACTCGCAGCACTGACGCACACCATCGCCGGACGAGCCCTGATTGCCCATCTGCGTGACGACCTTGTACTTGCGGGCCGCCTCAGTCAGCGTGCGGGCCTCGTACACGGTGCGGGTCAGGGGCTTCTGGACGTACACGTGCTTGCCCCGCTTCATGGCCTCCATGGCCACGATCGCGTGGTTGTGGTCAGGGGTAGCTACGATGACCGCGTCGATCTGCTTATCCATCTCATCCAGCATCTTGCGGTAGTCACGGTACTTCTTGGCGTTGGGGTACTTGTTGAAGGTCTTCCCGGCGTACGCGTCGTCCACGTCGCACAGGGCCACGATATTCTGGCTTTCGACAGCGCCAATATTGCCGCCCCCCATGCCGCCGACACCCACGCCTGCGATGTTGAGCTTCTCGTTGGCCGACGGTTGGCCCGCCTCGCCCAGCACGCGGCCCGACACAAAGCTGAACGTCGCTGCGCCCGCGGCCACGCCGCCGAGGAACTCTCGTCTGGTTAGACTCATGGTTGTCCTCCTTCTAGGACTACTGGAATGGTCCACTAGTTCAACTTCTTGAGGGTCTGAGTTGCCTGTTGTTTCACGGATTCACTCTGAGTAGCAGCGATGATCTTGTTCAGCACTGCCTTGACTCTGTCCGGGTTCTGCCCAGCCATCTTGTCGCAGATCTGGACCGCCACGGTCTCCGCCTCTACACCCAGGCCGGCATTGGCCATGGCGGACTCGGCCAGGTCCAGGGCCTCGGCGCAGGGACATTGAGCCAGCGCGGCCACCACGAACTTCTTCTCGTCGTCCCGTTTGGCCAGGGCCATGGCCTGGTTGAGCTTGGCCACCTTCTGAGGATTGGGGACCTCGGCGGGCATCACGGCCATCCTCACGTAGCCCCTGAGGGCGAGCACGTGTCGGGTGGTGTCCGTCGAGTTCCTGGCCACGTCCAGCAGGTCCTGCATGGGGCCCGGATTCGGCCAATCCGCCAGTGCCCGGATGGCCGCAGTCTGGACCGTCGCGTTGGTGGATCGCATGTCTTTGCGGAGGATCACCAGGGATCTGTCGCTGCCGAGCCTGCCCAGGACGCGGAGCACAGCGCCGCGGGCCTTGGGCTCCTTGACCGAGTCTGCGACGCTCAGCACTGCGTCGGATCGCGAGGCCGGATCCTCGATCCGTCGGGCAATAGCCACAATGGCATCCTCGAGATCTTGGCTGGCCGGGTTCTTGATCATCGCGGCCACCAGGACCGGCAGATCGGCCTTGTCTCCGATCTCAGCGAGTCCGCCGAAGGCAGCAGCCCGCACGCCTGCGTCGGAGCTGGCGGTCAGGCGGATCAGGACCTGATCCGCCCCTCGGATCCGCCGCTGCCGCATCGCGGCGATCAGTTCCTTCTGGGTCGCAGGCTTTGCGCCAGACACAGCCTTAAGGATCTGTTGATCCACGCCCTCAGTCCGGAGCTGATACAGGCTGTCCCGTGCCGCGTCCCGCAGTTCGCCCTCGCTGGACCCGGCAGCAGCGGCCAGAAAGGCGACCGTGGATGCGTCACCCAGCGAGGCGAGGGCCTGCACTGCCGCAATCTGGACCGCCCCCTTCTCGGCCTGCGCAGCGGACATCACCAGGGGCAGGATCGTCCGATCGCCTGTCCTGGCCAGGGATGCCAGCATGGCGACGCGTCCTGCCTCAGGGACCTTGGTCAGGTACTCCGCCGCCTTCTTGCGCTGGGCCGGACCCTCGACCGCGGAGACCAGGGAGCAGGCTGCCACGACCAGCCCCTGATCGGGTTGCTGGAGGGCAGCCAGGAGGATGTCGCCTGCACGGCCGCGATCTGCGGTGACCCACCCGACCAGGGCTGCGGCCCGCACGTGAGTCTGGCTTGCGGAGTCATAGATCGTCTTGTAGAGCCGGGTCGCTGCATCTGTGCGGCCCCCGGCCAGGGAGACCTGGCTGCACTGCAGACACGCGTCCATGATTCGCGTCTTCCACGGACCGGACGCATCCTTCATGCAGGCCAGCAAGGCCTCGGCCGCATCATCGGTGGCGATCCGGCCCAGGCTAGAGGTGGCGGCGTCGCGGAGTCCCTCGTCAGTGCCCTTGAGGAAGCTGGCCACCAGGCCAACTGCCTCGCTGTCCTGCCATACACCCAATGTGGAGATGACGCCGATCTGGGTCCTGGCCGGTAGGTTGGGTAGGGCCTGTCGAACCAGGCCGCGGATTCTGTCGCCGCCGATACGCTCGACGGCGTACCTTGCCATGTCTGCGGTGTTCTCATTTTTGAGCAGGGCCATGAGCGATTGCGCAGACGCCTCGGAGCCAACCAGGCTCAGTTGCCTGCACAGGAAGCCCTTCCAGGCCAGGGTTCCGCGGGCGCTCAGGGCGCCCAGGAGCAGTTGCTCAGCGGCCTTGGCATCGGCGTCATTGGCCTGGAGACCCCGGAGGGTCTTCTCGATGGCCAGGATACCTGCAGTGCTCTGTCCGAAATCATAGCCTGCGGTCTTCACCAGGAGGGCCGCGAGTTCCTGCAGCCCACCCGGTGGGGCAGGTGCAGGCAGCGGGGTCGTGTCTACGGCCAGGTCGCCGAGCGCAAACTGGATCCCTGCCAGGTAGTGGGCCAGGATGGGGCCTGTCCAGCAGATCGGATGGTTGTGGCCGAGTGAGCAGTAGAACAGCCGGCCTTTGTCGTACGATTTGACCCAACTGATACCGGTATCATAGTCCTCGGCCAGGACACCCTTGACGTTGCGGGTGTTCGGGTCGGACATGTCGAGACTCATCAGGACCCGCTGTTTGTCGCGGCTGTAGAAGGGGGCATGGGTGACGTAGATCTCGTCGTTGACCTTGAACGACTGGCCTGCAAACGGCCGGGTGAGAGGGTGATTGGGGTCATCGATCTTGACGGTTTCTATCTTGTTTGAGGTCCAGGGGTGCTTGACGAACTGGCCGCCCATCATGGCTGCCGCCTCGTCCCAGCCATAGAAGTTGTCCGTGGCGGCGTGGATTCCCACGATCCCCTTGCCGGACTTCACGAAGTCCATCAGGGCCGCCTTTTGATCGTCCGTGAACACCAGCTTGGTCGTGTTGTTGAAGCAGACGGCGTCGTAGGCCTTGAGGCTGTCTGCGGAGAACGAGGCCATATCCGAGGAGAGGGTCACCTCAAAGGCCTTGGTCTTCGCGGCCATGATCTCCAGGACCTTGTCCCAATAGGGGATGCTGTCGTGCTTGAAACCGTCGCAACGATCGATCACGAGCATCTTGCGAGGCTGCTGAGGCTGGACGACCGGAGCAGAGGGCATCGCCTCCTGGATCTTGGCCTCCTCTTCGGAGGACACCGCGGCCAGGCTTGCGCCTGCCAGCAGTGAGATCGCAAGCACGGCCCTCTTGAACGAACGATTCAACATGATCCTGTGGCTCCTTTCCCCAAAGGGGGAGTATGGCTCATGGCTGACCCTTCCTGGCCGAGCACCACTCTATGGCCTGGCGCACCAACCGGCGATAGGCCTCGTTTCCATAGGCCCGTCCATCGTGCCCCAGCTCGATGTACACGACGCGGCCCGGGTCGTTGTGGCTAACCCAGGCTATGGCCTTCTCGCTGAGCGGGTGGTCCGTCTGCAAGAGGACGTGATCGGTCTGCGCAACCGCATAGCCCTTGTACACCTCATCCAGGATCTCGAAGTCTCGTATGCCCCTTGTCACCGGGTGCCCGGGATCAGCGACCTGGACCTGGAGGTGTTCATCGTGCTTGTAGGTGCTCGCTGAATAGGACCTGCCGCCAAACGATCGCTCCGACAGGAAGTACTTGCCTCCAATGAGGTCAGCGAACCCGTCCCACTGCGGGTAGGCAGCCAGGCAGTGATGGAGGGCCACGACACCCACGCCGCGATGGACCAGTTGCAGGAAATGCTTCTGACGCTCCGGGGTGATCTTCTGGGACATGTTGTACAGGACGATCACGTCGTAGTCCCAGCCCGTGACGTCCTCGAAGATCTCGCTGTCATCCCGCTGGGCCGCAAAGGTCACGGTCATCCCTGGAAAGGCGGCGAACATCTCCCGGAAGGGCTTCTCTTCAAAGTCGTGGCCGCCTGTCACCACCACCACCTTGATCGGACCCGCCTGCCTGTCGGCCATGGCCGGGCCTTGGCAGCCCATCAGCATCAGGCTCCCGAGCAAGGAGACGATCGCGTATGAGGTCCGTTGAAGGGACAACCTGATTCTCCTAGAGGGTCCAGGGGCCTCGCAGAGGCCGGGACAGGAGCCGAGAGGCCTCTGGGTCATCCTGGATCTTCTCAGTCTGGGGATCCCAGCGGATGGGCCGGCCCACCAGCATGGCGATCTCACAAAGCAGTCCCACCGAGATCGACCGATGCGCGACCTCGGCAGGGGCGATGGTCTGTCGCCGCGAGCGGACGCACGCCAGGAAGTTTCCATGGTGGTTGTCGCTGCGGTACAGGTGGGTTTCGTTGGGGCCGATGGTCTCTCGTAGGATGGCCGGATCGGAGGCAAACAGCCTATTGTCCCGATCCACGTGTATCCATCCGCGGTCTCCATACCAGGCAGTGCCCATCCCCTTGGGCTGCTGCTGATCATTGGCCACGATCATCTCTACTCCGCTGGCGTAGCGGCAGCGGCACTTGTAGGCCTTGGGCACATCGTAAATACCCCGATCGGGATACACGGCGTTGCCTTCAATCTCCACGGGGCCCGTGTATTCCAGGCCCAGCCCCCAATGGGCGATGTCCACGTGATGGCCTGCCCAGTCGGTCAGTTGGCCGCCCGAATAGTCCATGATCCATCGCCAGTCCCAGTGGACGCTGCCGTCCGGAGAACCGGAGAAGGATTGATAGGGTCTGTAAGGCGCGGGTCCAAGCCACCGCTCCCAGTCCAGCGATTCCGGGATAGGAAGCAGCCTCGCCTCCGGTCCATCACCGCCGGTAGGCAGGCCCACCTCCACGCGGGCGACCTTGCCGATCCGGCCGTTGATGACCAGCTCGCAGGCCCTGCGAAAGTGGGCCTCTGACCGCTGCCAACTCCCCGTCTGCCAGATACGGCCGTATCTGCGGACCGCGTCGCTGATCATGCGGCCCTCGACGATGGTCCGGGCCAGGGGCTTCTCGCCGTAGATGTCCAGGCCTGCCCTTGCGCAGTCCACTGCCACGATGCCGTGCCAGTGATCCGGCAGGGCGATGGAGACTGCATCCAGGTCCGACCGGCCGAGCATCTCACGATGATCAGCGTAAGTCCTGCAGTCCCCATTGCCGTAGGCCTTGTCAACGAGCTGCTTGGCGCCTGTGGCATGGTTGCGATCCACGTCACAGACTGCCACGACCTGGGCGTCTGGCAGGCCGAGGAACGCCTGGAGGTTGCCGGTTCCCTGGCTGCCCACGCCGATGGCGCCCATCACGATCCTTTCGCTGGGCGCTGCGGCCCCGGCCCTGCCCAGGCTAGAGGCCGGGATGATGTACGGAAGCCCGAACCCGGCCGCAAGGGCAACAGAGCCACCCTTCAGGAAGGACCTGCGATTCATCGTACGACCGTGCAAAGGTCTATGTGCCATGCCAAGACTCCGACGAGGTCTGCCAGGCCATCCAGGTCACGGCTAGATCACTTCTCTTCAAATGCTGCATCAAACTGTACCGTGGAGGGGCTGAAGTTGATCTTCTTGACGAATTGGCAGGCCTCCTTGGCGCCGAACTGACGATCCATGCCACAGTCTTCCCACTCCACAGACAGAGGCCCGGAGTAACCGACGTGGTTGAGGGTCCGGATGATCTCCTCGAAGTTGACGCCGCCATGGCCCAGTGACCTAAAGTCCCAGCCACGTCTGGCGTCCCCGAAGTTCAGATGCGAGCCCAGGATGCCGCTCTTTCCGTCCAACTGCAGGGCAGCGTCCTTCATGTGCACGTGGTAGATCCGATCAGGGAACTCCTTGAGGAAGCACACGGGGTCCACTCGCTGCCAGTGCAGGTGACTGGGGTCGAAGTTGAACCCGAAGGTCTGTCTGTTGCCAATCGCCTCCAGTGCCCGCTTGGCAGTATAGATATCGAAGGCGATCTCAGTCGGATGGACCTCGAGGGCGAACCTGACCCCGCACTCATCAAAGACGTCCAGGATCGGGTTCCACATCTTGGCGAAGTGCTTGAAGCCGTCGTCGATCATCTTGTCCGACACAGGAGGGAAGCTGTAGAGCATGTGCCAGATGGACGAGCCGGTGAATCCGTTGACCACCTTGACGCCCATGTTCTTGGCCGCCTTGGCTGCGGTCTTCATGCTCTTGACCGCCCACTGCCGCTTCTTCTCTGCATCGCCCGCGCAGTCCGCCGGCGCAAAGCCGTCGCTGCGGCTGTCGTTGTTGGGGTCGCAGACGAGCTGGCCCACCAAGTGGTGACTGATGGCCCAGGTCTTCAGACCGTACTTGGCCAGGATGGCCCGTTGCTTGTCGCAGTACTTGGGGTCCTTGGCCGCCTTGTCGACGTCCATATGGTCTCCCCAGCAGGCGAGCTCAAGCCCTTCATACCCAAATCCAGCCATCATCTCAGCAAGCTTCTCCAGGGGCAGGTCAGCCCACTGGCCGGTAAACATCGTCACAGGTCTTGCCATGTCTAACTCCTAAATCAAGAATCAAAATGCAGATATCAAAAATGGTGGAGACACAGGATCGCGGTATCACCGCATTGCGTCTGGGCTCTCAAGAGTCCTCAGTTCTGATCTTTGATTTTTGATCTTTGATATTCCTTACTTGTGCATCTTGGTCCATTTCCGGTTGCTCTTTGCGCTGGCAACCAGGGTCTCCAGGAACAGCATTCCGCGAAGTCCATCGTTGACGTTGGGGAAGTCCAGGGCCATGGGATCCGGCTTCTGGCGGTCCATGACTGCCTTCACTGTATCCGTGAAATTGCGATAGATGTTGGCCATGGCCTCGAAGAAGGCCTCCGGGTGACCCGAGGGCAGCCGCGTGGCCCTACCCGCAGCGGGGCTCCTCTCGCCGATGTAGGGATTGCCTCTCCGCCACACCTCGACAGGGCCATTTAACCTCTTTACGTACAGATAGTTGGGGTGCTCCTGGTGCCATTCGAGCCCACCCTGCTCGCCATACACCCAGATCGCCAGGTTGTTCTCTTCGCCAATGGAAACCTGGCTGGCGTGGAGTACGCCCTTGGCCCCGTTGTTGTACTTGACTAGGCAGTTGCAGTCGTCGTCAAGTTGCGCCCTTTAACAAAGGTGCTAAGCTCTGCATTAAGATAGGTCATCTTGAGGCCTGTGATGTACTCGGCGAGGTTCTCTGCGTGCGTGCCAATGTCGCCGCCGCAGCCAGATGCGCCGCTCTGCTTGGGATCCGTCCTCCAGGAGGCCTGCATCTGCCCAGTTCTCTCCAGGGCAGTGGCCAGCCAGCCTTGTGGGTACTGGACCACGATCTTGCGTACCACTCCCAGCTCACCACCACGGGCGATATCCCGTGCCAGCTTGACCATGGGGTAGCCCGTGTAGTTGTGCATCAGACCGAAGACCCTTCTGGTCTTCTTGACCAGTTGCTGCAACTGCCGTGCTTCCTTGACGTTGAGGGTCATGGGCTTCTCGCACATGACGTGGAAGCCGGCCTTCAGCAGCTCACTGGCGATGGGGAAATGCCAGTTGTTCGGAGTGCAGACCGTCACAAAGTCGAACCGCTCGCCGATGGGGAGGCGGAGCTCCTTCTCGATCATCTCGCGGTAGTCGCGATACACTCGCTTACGGTCCAGGTACAGTTGCTTGCCCATGCGAAGCGACCTGGCAGGATCGATATCGAATGCGCCACCCACTATCTCGATCTGGCCATCCATCCTCGCTGCCTTACGGTGTACCTCGCCGATAAAGGCTCCGGGGCCTCCACCGACCATTCCCATCTTGAGTTTTCTGTCCAGCGCCATTACACACCCCTTTCCAGTGACGTTCTCGAGAAGTGATTACAGGCTGTCATCACAGCAGAATTACCCTCCCCATCTCCCGAAGATCTACCGGCATCACTTGACCGTGACCTGTGCACAAGACCTCGTCTTTCGGCGGGCGCACAATCCCAAGCCCGCGTGGAATCCCACGTAGCGATCTGCTCAGATCCGTGTTGGGTGGATTCTACACGCGGTGTGGCTATGCTGCTAGTGGCAACCAGCAAAAATCTAGGTACGTGGGAGGCGATCACCAGGACTGGAAAGCTGTGTATTATACGGACTTGCCGCTGGTCTTGTCCGAGTTCAGGATGCTGTCCAGCCTGAGGGCGCCAGGGCTGCAGCGGGTGCAGTCCAGGCATCGGATGCACCGGGAGTCGTTCGGCGATCTATCCGGCTGAAGGCCGAGCTCACAGAGCTTGTGGCATCTCTTGCACTGCGTACACTTGCCGGGGTCAAGCCGCAGGAAGAACACCGAGGTCCGGTTGAAGATGGAGAAGATCGCGCCGAGTGGACAGAGTATCCTGCACCAAGGCCTTCGCACAAAGAAGACTGCGCCCAGGAAGGCAAACAGGACCCCAAGCTTCAACGCGTTGGGCAGCACCACCGGCTGGCCTGCGGCTGCCTGTTGAACCATGCTGGGCACAGCCCCCTCGATCGCGCCAGCAGGGCAGAAGTTGCAGACGAACAGGGGATGGGATTCGCCGAAGAGGAACGGCACTGCCAGCACTGTCCCGACCAGGACAACATAGCGCAGGTGGCCTGTCCAGCGGGGAAGGTCGAGCTTGGGCGTCGGTACCTTGGCTGCAAGGTCTTGGAGTAGGCCGAATGGGCACGCCCAACCACACACCATGCTCCCAAAGACCGCGCCCACCGCGACCAGCAATCCTACTGCCATGAAGGGGAACAGATGTAAGGCAGAGAAGTTGGCCAGCACACCGATCGGGCACGCAAACGTCGCCAGCGGGCAGGCGTAGCAGTGGAACACAGGGCCGCAGAGGTTGTGCAAGCGCAGTGCCAGTGGATCGAGCCACACCAGGAGGAAGGCGGCCTGTATCCACATCCTCCAGGCCAGCCAACGTGAGGTGGATGCACCTGTCTTGTCTTGTTCGGCCATGGACACCACAGCCCTTTGGCTACTTTGTTCAGGTCGGGCAGGCTTTTGGGGCCGCGTTGCCGGAATAAGTCTTTCTGAGTTGGCCCTCGTCGTCCCTCGCCAGCCCACCGACAGACACCGCACGGACCAGGGCCGGCTCCAACTGGGTGGCAGTCACCCCGTTGGGGTCATCCACCTTTGGGACAACGGTCTCTGCATGCACCAGCAGGCCATAGGCCAGGGTCACCCCTCCGCATATCACCAGGGCCAACGATACCCACCTTCTGGTCGCTGGATGGTTCATTGCAGCCATTGTGCACCTCGTCTGTCAAATATGGCGGAGGCGAATGGGAATCGAACCCACCCAGGACCTTTACAGCCCTACACTGGTTTTGAAGACCAGGAGCACCACCAGGCACCAGTCACCTCCGCGACCGGTTCCATCTGAATGTCCGTCTACCATGCTAGCGGCCTTGCAGTCCAAAAGCAACATGGGTGGCGGTGTTTTCCTTATGTCCTGGCACCTGCCGAAAGGACATGCAGTCAGGCCGCGCATTGCCGGGCAGGGCGAACGCAAAGTCGGCCTGCCTCAAAGAGACGTGGGTTCTCTGTCATCCGCCGCAGGCGGACAGACCGATGCAGTCGCGGGAGCGACTGGCTGGGAAGCGTTCTTGGTTTCTGCCGCGAACCCCGCTAACCCCGCGAACGTTGGCGCGGGGTCGTGAGTGTTGGCATACTCATAGCTCCGCCACCTGATCTACGGCTACGCCGTGCCTTGGGACTGCGTCCCAAGGGCGGCCTCCGGAATGGCCCGCTTTTCCAGGCAAGCCTGGAACGCGTCCCCTTCCTCGGCCTCGATCCTGCGGCTTAGGCTGCAGTGGAGCTGCCTTCTCCATAGTCTCAAAGAAGGATAGCACGCCGGGACCTCCGCACACAGACTGAGCCGTACGCATGCGAGCGAGCTGTTCTACGCGGGGCAAGCTCGCTTGCCCAAGCGGAGAGCAGCGAAGATCGCCCGGAAGGCATGGCCTTCCGGTAGACGCGAAGCGTCGCGTACGGCGGTGTCACGACAGAGTCCAACGTCGTGAAGCGGCGACAGCCGTTCGCGGAGTTCGCGGGGTTAGCGGCCAGAATCTCCTTCTGTTCTCCTGGCCAACGGGACCACAGGCCGGGGCCACGAGAAAGGGCATCTGTCGCCAGGAACCTGTTTTCATCCTCACGATGTACAGGGGCGACTTTGCGTTCGCCCTGTATTGCCGGGCCAGCGTCATTGACGGCCGTCATGGCCTCCAGATAGCTCATTGACGAGGAGCCGGGAGAAGTTGCTCCCGGCTGCAGAGAGGTAGAGCAGCACCATGAGAGCCAGTCGTTCGTCATTGCTGCAGAATATGCGGCGATTCTTCGAGTGCTTTGAGATTCGCCAGCCACTGGCTAGCGAATCCCCGCGCGAACAGATTCGCCAGACAGTGTCTAGCGAATGCCGGAGCACGGCAGACATCGGGAGGCTCCCCCCATTCACAGTGGTGGATAGGGAGCACGTGGCTCAGGGATGTGCACTATGACCCTTGAAGGGCTGGTAGAGATCACAGGTATTGTCGTAGCAATCTACGCGATTGCTCAGCCGACACAGCGACGGTCCCTCATTCTATTCATCCCCGTCCGGCCATTGCCTCCAGCGAGTCCCCTACGCGTTCTTCCACTGCTCATAGAACGCCATGGCAGGCGAACCTCCAAAGCTTATCCCCATCCAGGCTGCCTCGTCGATCTCCTCCTGCGTGAAGCCCTTCTCCCTGGCCTTTTCTAGGTGCATCTTCAGGCAGGGCTCACACCGCATCGCGACCGACAGGGCGATGGCCATGGCCTGCTTGGTGTAGGCGTCGAGCGTGCCAGGGGCGTTGGCAGTACTGAGAAAGGCCTTGTACTGGCCGGCGAGCGCGCTGGCTGCCGGTGCATGGCCAGCGGGCGTGGACTCGCCTGGACAGCAGGAAGGGCTTTGGGGCTCTGCGCCGTGAGCTGTGGGTTCTGCGTCCTGACTGCCGGCTTCTGGCTTCTGGCTTCTGGCTTCTGGATTCTGAGTCCTGAGTTCTGAGTTCTGGCCCCTCGTCCCCGTCGTCCGAATCGCCACCTGGCCCGTGCCCGGCCCCGTCACCTTGCCGATGGTGGCTGCTTGTGCCAGCCCCGCCTTGTGGAGGGCAGCGAGCAGTGCCTTTGCCTTTGCCTTTGGGACCGCGATCAACAGGCCGCCTGAGGTCTGGGCGTCATAGCAGATGTCGACGCTCTCGCGGCTGAGGGAAGGATCTGCTGTGACCCGCCCTTCGCACGACTCCCTGTTTCGCTCGATCGCACCGGGGAGGATGCCGGCTGCTGTGTATTCCGCTACGCCCGGCAGCAGGGGCAGGTCATCCCAGATGACCTCTGCGTCCACCTTGCTGGAGGCCGCCATCTCTGCCAGGTGGCCCATCAGGCTGAAGCCCGTAACGTCCGTGCATGCATGGCAGCCGTGTTCCAGCATGAGCTGACAGGCAGTCTTGTTCAGACTCGACATCGACTCACCTGCAGCGCGCAGGCTGCCCTCTGAGGCCCTGCCGATCTGGGCCGCAAAGGCCACGATGCCTGTGCCCAAGGGCTTGGTCAGGATCAGTGCGTCGCCTGGCGTGGCCTTTGCGTTGGTCACGATCCGATCCTTGTCTATGATGCCGGTGACTGCAAAGCCCGCCTTGATCTGGTCGTCCTGGATGCTGTGACCGCCGATGATGGCGACGTCCGCCTCGTTCATCGCATCGATGCCGCCGCGGAGGATGTCCTTCATCACCTGGTCCGGCAGTTGCCTGGCAGGAAACCCAATGATGGAGAGGGCGGTCAGGGGCGTGCCGCCCATGGCGTAGATGTCACTGACCGAGTTGGCTGCAGCGATCCTGCCGAACAGGTAGGGATCATCCACAGAGGGGGTGAACACGTCCACGGTCTGGACGAGGGCCATGCCGTCGCCGATCTCATAGACGCCTGCATCGTCGCCTGCAGCCACTCCCACCAGGACCCGAGGGTCCTTCTGGCTGGGCAGGTCTTGGAGGACCCGCTTGAGGAATGCCTGGTCGATCTTCGAGGCGCAGCCCGCCTTCTCCACGGTCTGGGTCAAGGCCACTGTGCGGGTGGGGCTATCCACGTGCTCGCCTGCACAGGGACAGATGTCCTTCTGCTTGAGCGTGTCGCACGGGCAGGGCTGCTTGGGATTGCAGATGCAGTGCCCCAGCCGAATCGATCGCTGCATCACGCGTTGTCGCTTTTCTTGATCTATCATTTTGGTTTCCTCAGAACCCAGAACAAAGCCTTCAGCCGTCAGCCTTCAGCTCTCAGCAGGAGGTATCCAGTTCTCCATTCCGGCTGATGGCTGACAGCTTACAGCTAACAGCTCTTCACCTCTCTGTTTCATTTCTTCGCCGTTTCGCCCATTCGCCCATTCGCCCTTTCGCCGTTTCGGAATGTCTGCGGTTTCCGTGTCCTGGCACCTGGTACCTGACGCCCATCATTCTCCCATCTCCGCGGCGAGCAGGGCTGCGCCCAGGGCGCCGGTCAACTGGGGATCTGGGGCGACGACCACTCGCTGGCCGAGCGCAGATTCGAGTGCAGCCCTCATCCCGGAGACCCGGGCCACACCGCCAGTGAACACGACGGGCGGATCGGCCCTGCGGCCTGCCAGGCCTGCCACGCGGCTGGCGATCGCGGCCTGCACGCCTGCAATGATGTCCTCGACCGGCGTATGGCCTGCGAGCAGGCCGATGATCTCGGTCTCTGCAAAGACCACACACATGCGACTGATGGATGCAGGCGTCCGGCTGCTGGAGGCCATCTCACCGAGTGCGTCCAGGCCTGTCTCGAGCCTGCGGGCCACGACCTCCAGAAACCGCCCCGTACCTGCCGCACACCGGTCGTTCATGGCAAAGTCACGCACCTTGCCGTGGCTGTCCAGCCGGATGAGCTTGCTGTCCTCTCCGCCGATGTCGACGACGGTCGCTGCATCTGGGACCAGGGTTCGCACGGCCTTCGCGTGACAGGTGATCTCCGTGATGGTGGTGTCCGCAAAGGCGACGGCGTTCCTGCCGTAGCCCGTGGCCACGACCCTCCCGATGTCCTTGCGTGCCAGCCCACGGTCCTGGAGCACGGCATCGAAGAGGGACTCCGCGAGTCTGGCCTGGTCGATGCCCTGGTCAGACACCGCCTGGCCGACGACCTTGTGGCTATCGCCATCCCACAGCACCACCTTGAGGGTCCTTGAGCCTGCGTCAATTCCTGCGCAGATCATGCTGTCCGTCTCCGTTGAACCGTTTCTACAAGGGCCTCCAACCGGGTCCGCAGCTCCGGCGCCACGGCATCCGCCACTGATGGCACTTCCACTTCGAGCACGGGGACGTCCAACTGCTCTTGGAGGATCTCCTGGATGGTCCATCCCTCCAGGCCGCAGTGGCTGGCCCCTGGAATCCGCGAGACCACCACGGCCTCTGCCCCGAACCTCTTCAGATCATAGGCTATTCGGCGGGCCCGGTCCACTGCCGAGCCTGCCATGGGGTCTGCCAAGGCCACGCGGGCCAGGGCCTCGATGCCAGGCAGGGCCTCCGGGATTGGGTCCAGGGCGTGACAGAAGAGGTACTCGGTCCCGCAGATTCGGGCCCCACACTCTTCCAGCAGATTCATGACCCGCAGGTCTGCCACTGGGTTGACCCAGAAGACCCGGGCCGCCCCTGGCTGCGATACGCCCACACCTGCCTGGACTCGCTGCCGGACCTCCTGCAGCAGGGACTCGAGCACGGCCAGGCATTCCCCGCGGTCTGAGCAGAAGTGGATGGCCATCATCTCTGCGATGAGCATCTCCAGGCCTGGCATGGGACACGGTTCTGCTGTGTAGGCTAGATCGCGCAGCGCGGCCAGGCAGGCGCGGACCCGATTCGCCTCTTGGATGCCTCGTCTGAGGCTGGCCTCGTCCAGCGAGACGCCGGCGAGGTCTTCGATCGCACGCTGTACCCGGAGCAGCTCTGACCGGACCAGGGCAACCTGACTGGCCGGGGCGAGGAAGCCGCCGGGCAGGATCACGCCAGGCTCATCCCTTTCAGGATGGCGGCGGTGTGGAATCTCCCACCAGAGGATGGGGTGGCCCAGCCCTTCCAGCCGCTGGGCGATCGCGGAGAAGTCGTCACAGGTCGCGCCTACGCTGCAGGTCAGCAGATCCGGGATGGGGAAGTGCTCGCCGGTGACGAATGCGCCGAGCATCGCACGGACCGGGCAGAACGATTCGTCGATTCCCAGGGAGTCTGCGATCTCCAGCAGCCGGGTGCTCTGCTCCATGACACAGGGGATCCACCAGGCGCCGTCAGGATAGAAGGCCACGACCTCGTCGAGGCAATACGCCAGAACTGGGACCGTGCCCAGGTCCTTCATGGTGCCGATGAGCTTCTTGCCCATGCGCCGGGCCTCGTGGAGCCGGTCCTCCTCCGTGAGCAGGAAGTTCCACAGCCGCAGGCTGGCTGCAGAGTTGTCATAGCGGAGCTTGGCCAGCCTGTCGTCGCCATCCAGCAGGTGACGGCTGAGGGGGCCTCCGTAGCCCGGCTGCTGCAGACCCGCCTGCTCCAATTGGCGATAGCGGATGTCCCATTCTCCAAGGGTCAGTTGTGCAGGCGGGTCGATCACTGCAGCATCTCCACAAATGCGGCGATCCGGGTGGCCCGCCTGGGTCTGCCGGCCGCTTGGTGGCCGTCTGCTTCCAGGTCCAACACGGGAAGGCCGGTTCGCTCTCGCAGGGGCTCCATCTCCGCGTGCCAGAGGTCGCACCATACGAAACGATGCACGACCAGGCCGGCCACGGGCCTGAGCTTCAGGGTCCGGTCGAGCCATTCGTAGAAGCGTTGATTGGGCCTCTGAGAGACGTCCCAGATCCCGTCCACGTAGGCATCGGCCAGCTCCAGCAGGGGATCCTGCTCTGCCAGGTTGCGGCGGTCGAACCTGCGGCACAGACCCCGCAATCCACTCTCCGTCAGGTCCAGGGCCACGGTCCCGCCGCAGTCCTCGATCTCATCATACACGGTCAGGTCCTCTTGCCGCAGTGGGCCTCCGATGAGGGCCAGGGGGACACGGGGTCTGGTCTTGGAGCGGGATCTGGTCTGCGTGGAGCCGGTCTCTTCGACGGAAGGCATCTGTCCAGTCCGGCCGAACTCCGCTACGGCCTGGGCCCACCGCCGTGGTGACCACTCCGCCTGCAGGTCACGCAGCCTCTCGCGGCGATCATCGTAGGTCCGCATCGTCTCAGCCAACTGGCTGTAGGAGGGCCTGCGGCCGCCCAGGGACGACAGGAAGCGGCTGAGCCGTTCGAGCTCCTCCAGGTAGAGCCTTCGTGCCGCACTGCTCTGCCACGTACTCGGCACATTCATCAGAAACGCGGGGGTTCGGCCTCCTCGGGCCACCACGTCAAAGGCCCTCCGCATCTGGTCACAGACCGTGGTCATGACGATCCCGCCGGCCTCGTCTGCGGCCGTGACCTCTGCGGCAAAGGCCCGCACGTAGGGGCACAGGCCCTGCCTGTCCCAGGCAGGCTGGCGGCCGGCTGGGTCTGCGGGCATCACCCGGCAGGGGCCAAGTCCGTGGGCTGTGATCCACTCTGGCGGCACATATGGCGATGTATACAGGACTCTGTTCATCGGTTGTCAGGAGAGGAAGTAAGCACGAGCAGTTTTAGGTTTTAGGATTTAGGTTTTACGTGACTGCAGGCCACTGACTCTTCCTCCTAAAACTTAAAACCTAAAACTTGAAAGCTCTGTCTGTCTCACGGTCTCAAACAGGGCCTCCATGCGCAGGCGGATGCGGGCCGAATCCGACGGCGAGTAGTCTGTCTCGATCCGCTGGAAGGGCAGCCCGAGCTCGCCCGCCAGTTGTCCGACGCGATGGGACTCCACGTCATAGGTCAGGCAGGCCTGCCAGATCAGGTCCACGATGCACTGCGGCTGGTACAGCTTGACCATCTGGCGGAGCACGTCCATGCGCCGGTCGTTGGGCGTCATGACCGAGCAGGGGATCCTGATGTATTTTTGCGCCAGTGCTTGGATCGGGTCGTCTGCGGATTCATCCACATCCTCCCAGATCGGCTTGAGGCCCGTGCAATTGTCCATGGCCACGACCAGGCCGCCACAGGACTCGATGATGTCCAGCACCCGCTCCGCTCCGTGGACGATGGGCACGCCGGTCATCAGGACCCGCACCTTAGAGTCTATCTCAGAACCCCTTTCTGCTGCGATCGGCTGCGAAACCCCGGGGGCCGCGTTGTCGGCGACGAAGAAGGTCCTCGACGTGCCCTCAAGCACGCCTCCGGGCCTTTTCCGCCTGCCGCCTTGCCCCGGGGCTTCTCGCTCGATCTCGCCACGAAACAGGTTCTGAGATAGACTCTTGCCATTGGCCTGGCCCGTCTTGCTGAAGAACTCTGCGGCCTTGGCGTATTGATCCAGATCGGCCTGTATGCCGGAGATGCTGCTCTTGAGGGTCAGCAGTTGCCTGCCCGTCAGAGGCGGGGCAGGAGACCGCATCAGGTCTGCCAATTGACGGCGGAGCTGCCGCTCGCGATTCATGGTGTGGATCGCCTCTCGAAGGCGGGTGTCTGTGATTTCCACGCCGAACCTCTGCTCCAGCTCCGCCTTGAGCTTGCGGATCTCCGCTACCCAGTGCTCCAGGGCATCGCTGTCTCCAGGCTTCTGCGGCAGCTCCAGGATATACACGGGCCGGGTCTGGGCCAGCAGCTCATACATCTTCTTCTTGCCATCACAGGTCGTCTCTGCCACGATCAGGTCCGCCATCTCCAGGAAGGGATTGGTGTGCCTGAGGCTGTAGCCGTAGGTAGATTTGATCAGCGGGCAGAGATTGGCGGGCAGGTGCTCCTCTGCGGGGCCGATCATCTCTGCAGAGCCCCCACACAGGCACACGGGCACGCCGCCTGCGGCCATGATCAGCTCCCGCGGCGTGTACTCGCACAGGATCCCCACGATGGGCCTGCCCTGGGCCTTGGCCTCGCTTGCGTGCTGATAGCAGTGCTGGATCATGTCGCCAAACCAGGCGAGAGGGCCCGTGGGACAGGCGGACTGGCGGTTGCCACAGCAGGGACTCGGACGTGATTGATCTGGATTTTTGCCTGAACACCGTGTCATAGGGTTTTCCATTTTCTATTTACTATCTGCCATTCACCAATAACCCACAGCCCACAGCCCACAGCCCACAGCCCATAGCCCATAGCTCATAGCTCATAGCTCATCACTTCTTCTTGGCCACAAACAGGCCCTGGGCGATCTTGCCGTCGTGGGCGAGCTGCTGCATGAAGGCCATCTCGCCGGCCATGGCCTGCATGAGGCCGGTGTCGAAGCCGATGATCTTCAGGGCATCGTAGGTGAGCTGCATGTGGAGCATGTTCAGATACAGGTCCACGTAGGGAGAGAACCGGCCTGTGTCCTCTGCCTTCAAGACCCTGCACCCATTGGCCTCCAGCAGGTCGTTGTAGCCCTTGAGGTCCTGGACGTTCGGGAACTTCATGAACCGCAGGAACCGCTCACCTTCCTTCTGGGTCAGTCCGTTCGGTCCTTCAACCCAGTCTGTGAAGGCGATGGTGCCACCTCGCTTGGCCAGGCGCGCCGCCTCTGCGATCAGCTTGGCCTTGTCCTCCACATAGCACCAGGCATCCTCTCCCCACACGAAGTCCGCGGACGCGTCCGGCAGGCCGCTGGAGCAGACGTCCGCCAGCGTGAATCGGATCTTGTCCGCCAGTCCCTCCTCGAGGCACCGCTGGCGGCCTCGCTCCACGACCGTCTGCGTGGCATCCACGCCCTGCATACCCGCCACGTCCCTGAACCTGACCAGGAACCGCATGCCTGCGCCATTGCAGCAGCACAGATCGATGCCCCGGGTGCCGGATGCGATGCCCGCCTTCTCAGCCAGATCCATGGAGGATGCGAAGCCCCCGATATGGATCTGCTCGCCCATGACCAACTCCCACAGGTCGCCCTCGGGTCCGCTGTACACGCCTTGCACGTCCTTGAGCCCAATCCCTTTGACTGTCTTCATGCTCACCTCTCAAAACCAGTTCCCTGTCCTGTTCTCCCCCAACAAAAAAGGCGGGCAAGAGAAACACGTCTCGTGCCCGCCGATACCTGTGGCAAGTGGTCCCTACTCTATCAAGTGCCAGGTCTCATCCTGTTTGACCTCAAAGGGCCCCAGGTCCACGTCGATCTTCACCTGAACCTTGCCCTTGAATCCATCTGGCACTCGCCACGAGTACCGGCATACGCCGCCTCAGCCATATGCGAACTGGCCCTCGGCCAGTGTCTTTCCTGATTCATCCACGACCCGCACGCGAGGAGGTGCAGCCACGCCTTTGGAGGTCAGGACCGAAGGGCTCCACTGCTCGCCTGCCTGACCGATCATTGCCAGGCCCACGGTGACCATCCTTCCGCTCTGCTGGACATCTGCGTGCAGGGTGATGGGCGGGCCAAACCTGAGGGTGGTGGTCTGTCCCTTGTCCACGCGGACTGCGGACAGCTTGCCCCATGGCCCCCGCGTACTGGACAGCAACCACCACTGATCCTGGCCCTCCTTCTTGAGCCTGATCGATGCCTTGGCAGGATGGTAGATCCCGGCCTGCGCAGGGACCGAGCCTGCCTTGTTTGCGACTGCCGTGCTTCCGAACCACCCGCTCTTCAGGATGATCTCTCCGCCCTGGGTCTCCAGGGCAATGGCCCCCTTGCCCCTCGCGGAGGAAGCGAAGGCGATCCCCGCCACGACGGCTACAATGCCAGCCAGGATGAGTATGTCTCTTCTTCTCATGGAATGACGCCTCAATCGAGACTTGTACCAGAATCGGGATGGCCAGTCAATCCTGTCCTACTAGCCTGAGGCTGTGGACCATGCTTGCCAGTCCGATCTGTTGGGTCTGCGTCAAGGCGGACAAGACGCCTGTCTTTGCATCATAAGTAGAGTCGATCCGGTGCAAAGGGCCGACCTCGCTGAGCGTCACGAGGCCTGGCTTCACCTCCGCGACGGTTACCGACATCCCGACTCGCTCGTTGGCCTCAATGACCTGGCCGGGCCGCAGCCGTGCCAGGGCCTCTGGCGGTATCCACAGGCCGGCGATGGATGCGGCGCCGCTGGCCCCATAGCCCACCTGGATGACGTTGAAGGCCTCGCTTGCCGCAGAGGGAACGTCCTCTTCGTCGTATCGCTTGCCCGTGCTGCGGTCCACCCACTTGCCGTTGTCGTCCTGCACGAGCCTTTTGTATTCGCCGGCGATGCTGGCGGTCCTGCCGAAGTACGTCAGGCGGGTGCCGGGCTTGATGCACGCAGGTGCGCCTGCCTGCGCAGCAGCCGGGACCAGCGGGAGCATGATGCTCGGATCTGGAACCTCTACACGGCCCGCACCGTATGTCCCCGCGGCCAGCAGTGTCACTACCCCCACGGTGTGGAGGAATCCGACCGAAGGACGTGTCTTCCAGCATGTCGTCATGACGCACCTCCTGTGCTCGAATGTTGTCGCTACGCGATCATGGTATGATGGCGTCCGAGGCTCCACCGGGCAAGCGCAAAGCGGCAAGGCATAGTGACTCGCTGTTCGGTCGGGCACTCTGCTCCCTCTTCGCGAACAGCGAACAGCCAGTTGTCTCCCATTCTCCCATTCGCAGTCGCATGTCCTTGGCATTACCCCGCCCAACAGATACAATGGACCTGTCGCTGATTGGCAAGGGAATGGCTATGGACGACAACGTAAAAGAGAGGCTCAGGGCGATACCCTCGGTGGATTCTTTGCTGGCAGATCCTGGCCTGGCAGGCTACAAGGCCGAGCTCGGTGTGGGACCTGCGACCGAGGCCATACGCGAGGCCATCGAGGTCGTGCGGGACAGGATCATGGATGGCCGTGCGCACGCGGTCTCCAGGACCGGCCTGCAGGATCTGATCATGGGCGAGGCGATGTGCCGCCTTGCGGGCCTGTCCATACCGCACTATGGCCGTGCGGTCAATGGCACAGGCATCATCCTGCACACTGGGCTCGGCAGGGCGGTCCTGGCCCAAAAGGCCCTGGCCCAGATTCAGCAGACACTCCAGGGATACTCTGTCCTCCAGGTCGACGCGGACACGGGCAAGCGGTCGAGGCGGGATGAGCAGATTGAGCGGCTCCTCCAGCGGCTGACCGGCGCTGAGGCAGCGACCGTAGTGAACAACAACGCGGCAGCGACCGCGATCGTCCTCAACACCGTGGCGAAGGGCAAGGAGGTGATCGTCTCTCGCGGCCAGCTTGTGGAGATCGGCGGGTCGTTCCGGCTGCCCGAGGTGATGGCCTTCAGCGGGGCCAAACTGGTCGAGGTGGGCACCACCAACAAGACCCACTGCCGGGACTACGAGCAGGCGATCACGGAGAACACGGCCGCGATCCTCCGCGTGCATCCCAGCAACTACCAAATCCAGGGGTTCACGTCGGCCGTGGAGCCCGAGGTGCTGGCGAAGATCGCCCATGCCAGGGGCCTGGTCTTCATCGACGACGTGGGCGCAGGCGCACTTCTCGACTTCTCGCAGTTTGGATTTGAGCCTGAGCCGATGCTGGCGGATGCGATCCGCCTCGGCGCAGACGTCGTGACGTGCAGCGGCGACAAGCTGATCGGCGCGTCCCAGGCGGGCCTGATCCTCGGCAGGAAGAAGTGGATCGACGCAGTCCGGAAGAACCAATTCGCCCGGATTGTGCGGCCGGGCAAGCTCACCTTGGCTGTCCTGGAGGCCACGCTCAAGTGCTTCCTCGACCAGGACCTGGCCCTGGCCGAGGTGCCGACCCTCCAGATGCTCCGCAGGACGGGAAGCGATCTGCACAGCCACGCAGAGCGGTTGGCCGCACAGATCCGGCAGACCGCGGCGTCTGCAGACGTGGTCCTGATGGCCGGCTTCTCACAGATGGGAAGTGGCTCGCTGCCAGGCCAGGATCTGGCCACGACCCTCGTGGCGATCAGACCCCGCAAGATTGGCGTAGAGGCCCTCAGCCAGCGACTCAGGCTGCATGAACCGCCTGTCTTGCGCGGATCCAGGACGACCAGGTCCTGATCGATCCGCGGACCCTGCGGCAGGGCGACGATGCGATCCTCGCGGATGCAGTGACTCGGGCCTTGGCGAGGGGGTAGGGAGGGGTGAAGGATGGCGCAGGTCCTACAGCGGAACATCACACTGGGCACTGCCGGCCACATCGACCATGGCAAGACCTCGCTCGTCAAACTCCTGACCGGCTGTGACACGGACCGGCTCAAGGAGGAGAAGGAGCGGGGCATGTCCATCGAGCTGGGCTTTGCGCCCTGCGTGGTCTCGGGCTTGGAGATCGGGATCGTAGACGTGCCCGGGCATGAGAACTTCGTCAAGACCATGGTGGCGGGCGCCACAGGCATCGACGGCGCGATCCTCGTAATCGCGGCAGACGACGGCGTGATGCCCCAGACCCGTGAGCACCTGGAGATCCTCACCTTGCTGGGTGTCGAGCACGGGATGGTGGCACTGACCAAGCCGGATTGCGTCACACCTGAGCGGATCCAGGCCGCCAGAGAGGAGATCCAGGCGTACCTGGTAGGCACGTTCCTGGATGGGGCCCCGATTGTCCCTGTCTCGAGCATCACAGGCCAGGGGTTCGACGAGTTCTATGAGGCCTTGAAGAGCCTGGTTGCGAGCATCCCCACCAAGAAGGTGGACGGCCTGTTCAGGCTGCCCGTGGAGCGGGCGTTCTCTGCCAAGGGCTACGGCACGATCGTGGCGGGCATACCCGCGTGTGGCTCCGCGGCGGTCGGTGACGAGGTCGTGCTCCTGCCCCAGGCCAAGATGGGCAGGGTGCGGTCCATCCAGGCGTACAACCGTGACAACTCCAAGGCCCTTGCAGGCCAGTGTGCTGCAGTCAACATCCCCCAATGGGACCACCAGGAGATCGGCAGGGGCAACGTGGTGACTGTGCCGCACTATTTTTCGGCGGAGACCTGGTACGTCTGCGACCTGATGATGCTCAGCCGCGAGAAGTCGCACCTCAAGAACGGCAGCCACGTCAAGTTCCACACAGGCACCTCTGAGACGCCGGCCACGGTGTACCTGTTCCAGGATGCGCCCTGGAGCCGGGCCACCAGTGCCTGATCCAGGTCAGGCTCAATGACCCGGTCGTCGCAGGGCCTGCAGATCACTTCATCATCCGGTCTCTGTCTCCTGTGCGGACCATTGGCGGCGGGATCATCGTGGAGGCCACAGCCACCCGTCTGAAACGCAACAGGCCGGAGGTCGTGGCAGACCTGCAAGAGCGCAGCAGGGCGGTGAGGGACCCGGCCCGCTTTGTCGAGTACTGCGTGAAATCGGCAGAGTCCCTGGCTGTGGACGCCAAGGCCGTCTCGCTTCGCACCAAGATCCCCCTCTCCCAGGTCACGGAGATCCTGACTACGCTGCAGACCCAAGGCCTGATCCAGGCGATCGACGGCAGGCAGTCCATCCATGGGGAGACCCTGGCCAAGGTCCAGGCCCAGTTGACTGCTGCGGTCCGGCAGTTCCACCAGCAGCAGCCCACCAGTCCAGGCATCCGGCCCGAGGCACTGCTGGCTGAATCCGGCATGGCCAAGGAGGTCTTCGATGCAGTGACCGCCAGGATGCTGGCGAGCGGCGCCCTCGTGGATCGAAAGGGTCTCCTGGCCCTTCCCGGCCATCAAGAGCAGTTCAACGACGCGGAGCGGGAGCTGCTCACCAAGGTCGAATCCCTGTACCAGGGGCGACCGTTCAATCCGCCTGAGCCTCAGGAGGTCATGGCGGCTCTCCGGTTGGCCGAGGGTCCAGTCACCCGTCTGCTTCGGATCCTGGTAGAGCAGCAGCGTCTGGTCCGCGTGGAACAGGACCTGTTCTTCCACGCAGACGCAGTGGCAGAGGCCAAGGCCCGGCTGATCGCCCACATCCAGCAGAACGGTGGCCTGGAGAGCGTGAAGTTCAAGTACCTGATCGACACCACCCGCAAATATGCGATCCCACTTCTCGACTATTTCGACAAGATCGGCGTCACCCGCCGGGTGGGGTATACGCGCCTCCTGAAGTGAGGCCGAATCGGGGAGCCGGCGAATGGGCGAGACGGCGACGGACTGAAACGGGGAAGCGGAGACGACCGGCTATTCGCTGTTCGCCGTTCGCTTTTCGCGAAAAGGGGCCGAAGGCCCCGCCCGAATGGCGAAGAGGGAGCGCAGCGACCGAGCGAACACCGCCTCCTGCCTCCTGGGTTCTGAGTTCTGCGTTCTGTGTTCTGTGTTTCCGTTCAGGCGTAGCAGTCCAGGATCAGGCCGGGTCTGATGTAGTCTTGGACGAGCTTGGCGATCTCGAGGCTCTGGCTGTAGACTACGCCGCTCTGTCGAGGCCGGACCCTGACGTCGACAGCCAAGACCTCCTTGGCCGCAATTGCTGGTGCGAGCCATGCGTAAGCGGATTGAGTTTGCGTGACCAACGCGCCTGCAAAGACGCCGGGCGTGAGTGTGGCTCCGAATTTGATGTGGTCTTTCTCGCTCATCTCCATGAGTCAGCATACCAGATTCGTGCCTCCACATCAATGGCCGGCCCGTCCCGCCAAGCCAGAACCCGACAAGGCGTCTCTGCGGATGGGATTCTGAGCCACCGCCTCCATGCAATATGAGACCCCGTTGTCTGGCATCGCCCCACAGCGTGGAGGTTTTTCCGCTGCGAGAAGGAAAGGTGTCAGGACCCTTTTCAGCGGCCGTTCTTCTGTCTTCTGCGTTCTGCGTTCTGTGTTCTGTGTTCTGTGTTACGGCATATACTGCCGCAGGAACCTCGCGGCCTGGCGGAGTGCCGCCTTTCGGGTCTCGATCGAGCCTTCGTAGGCCCGGTCCTCCACCTCCACGCAGACCGGCCCCTTGTAGCCGATGTCACCGAGTACGGAGCAGAAGCGGCCCCACTGGATCTCGCCGAGGCCGGGCAGCTTGGGCGTGTGGTACTTCAGGGGCGTGGCCAGGATGCCGACGTCATCGAGCCGGTCACGGTCGATCCGCACGTCCTTGGCGTGGACGTGCTGGATGCGGTCCCTGAACTCCCAGATGGGTTTGATGTAGTCCATGTGCTGCCAGACCATGTGCGAGGGATCGTAGTTGAGCCCAAGGTTGTGGGAGGGGATCTCTTCAAACATCCTCCGCCAGATCTCCGGGCTGGTGGCGAGGTTCTTTCCGCCAGGCCACTCGTCCTTGGAGAAGAGCATGGGACAGTTCTCGATGGCGATCCGCACGTCCAGGTCCTCGGCGAACCGCACGAGGGCCGGCCATACCCGCCTGAACCGCGGCCAGTTGTCATCGACGGACTTCGTCCAATCCCTGCCGATGAAGGTGGTGACCTGGTTGACGCCGAGCAGGGCAGATGCCCGAATGACCTTCTTGAAATGGGCCAGTACCTGCCTCGCTTCTTGCGGATCAGGACTCAGGTAGTTGGGATAGTAACCCAGCGAGCTGATGGTGACGCCGGAATCCGCGAAGAGCTTGCGGACCTGGTCTGCGTGCCTGGGGCCGAAGCCTGCGACGTCGATGTGGGTCACGCCTGCATATCTCCGCTCTGCGCGGCCCTTGGGCCAGCACATCAGCTCTACGCAGGAGTATCCTGCCTCTGAGGCGAAGTCGACCACATGGCTGAGGTCCAGGTCTGGCAGGATCGCGCTGACGAATCCGAGCTTCATGAACGTCCTCCTTTCATCATGGGCTCTGTCCATTTGCCCAGGCGGTGGCTCTTCAAGATCGCCTCGCACAGCAGGATCTCGCGGTGGCCGTCGCTGAAGGTGGGGAATGTCGCGGCGCAGAGGGGTCTGCAGCCCTGATGTAGTCGTAGAAGGCCCTGAAGCACTGCTTGAAGGTGTCGGGAAAGCCCTCGTTGTGGCCGCCCGGGTAGGTGATGAATCGCCGCGCACGGTCCGAGACCAGGGCCGGGTCGCGGATCAGGCTCTCGTTGGGCCTATCCCTGTGACCCAGCCACATCTCGTTCGGCTGCTCACTGCACCACGCCATGGCGTGCTTCTCGCCTGCGATCTCGTAACGCAGGCAGTTCTTGCGCCCTGCAGTCACCTGGGAGACCCACAGGCAGCCCTTTGCGCCGCCGGAAAAACGCAGCAGGATGCAGCCACAGTCATCTGTGGAGACGGGGATGGCCTCAGTTCGGACAGGCCTCTTCTGCCGCTTGAAGGTCTCCACCTCTCCCAAGGGCCTCTGCCTGACAGGATGCACAGTGGACAGGTCCGCACACACGGCCTCCACCTCAAGGCCGGTGATCGCGTGTATGAGGTCCAGCCAGTGCGTACCGATGTCTGCGACCGCGCGCAGCTCGCCGCCTTCCTCAGCCAGGACCCGCCAGTTGTAGTCCGTCGGGTAGAGCAGCCAGTCCTGTACGTAGCTGCCACAGACAGAGTAGATCCGGCCAAGGTCGCCGCGTCTGGCCCTCTCTGCTGCCTCGATATTGAGGGGATAGTAGCGGATGTTGTAGTTCACTCCAGCGACAAGGCCGGTCTTCTTGGCCAGGCTGACAAGCTTGGCGGACTCGCTGGAGTTCATGGCCAGTGGCTTCTCGCAGAGGACGTGCTTGCCCGCCTCCAGTGCGGCCTTGGCCATGGGGTAGTGCAGCCGGTTGGGTGTCGCGATATGCACCACCTGCACGTCTCTGTCTGCCAGGACCTCCGCAAAGTCCCTGTATGCCTTTGCCAGCCCGAGGCTGGCTGCAGCCCGCTGTGACTCCTCCTGGGAGACGCCCAGTATGCCAGCCACCTCCACGCCGGCCCGCCGCAGGGCCTCCACGTGCACAGGCCCGATGAACCCAGCCCCAACGACAGCAGCTCGAATACCCATCATACCAGGGCCTCCTTCTGTGAATCCTGTTGCAGGGAGAAGGTAGCACGCGGGCGGGATGAAGTAAAGAACTCAGAAGCCAGGAGACAGCAGGGCCTTCAGCTATCAGCTATCGGCTGTCAGCAGGAGAAAGACCGTCGCCGCATTCCGGCTGCAAGCTGAGAGTTGATGGGTGACAGCCCTCGTCTTCTCGGTTCTTCTGACCTGCTGTCAGTCGGTCAGCTCTCGCAGCCAGATGTTGCGGAAACGAACCGGGTTGCCGTGTTCCTGGAGCAGGAGCGGCCCCTTGTCTCCGTGGGGGACGTAGGGCGAGACTGCGTGGGGACCCCTCCAGCCTGTGCCGCCATCGAGGGCAACGTGGTCCTGGGCAAGCACGCGGTTGTGCAGGATCGTGAAGGTCGCCTTGCGCAGGACTCTGCCATCCTTGTCATCAAAGGTTGGGCGGTGGTAGAGGATGTCGTAGGTCTGCCACTGGCCGGGCAGTCGGCAGGCGTTGACCAGAGGAACAGCTCTACCATACACGGCGCCGCACTGGCCGTCCGGATAGGTCTTGTTGTCGTAGGAGTCCAGGATCTGGACCTCGTACTCACCCTGAAGGAACACGCCGCCGTTGCCGAGGCCCTGACCCGATCCTTCCACCCTGGCAGTGCAGTGCGTCAATCATACATGACCGTCGCTTGGTTTCAACTACGAGCGCCACGTGGCGGGTGGCCAGGTATGACAGGTAGTTGTTACAGGTATCCGGCGTCATTTGTAGGAGATTCTCCGGCCGCTGGCGTGCAACTGCCTGATGTGAAAGAAACTGCGCTTTACCTAGTGACAATAGAAGGATTTACGCGGTCTTTGGGAGGGTTTCTCTTGACCTCTGCTATGGAGTGGGCTAGTTTGTTATTTGAGTGGTCTCCGTCTCCAGACGGAGTTGACTGGTTCTGAGGCGAAGGAGTCGCCGGGCTGCGGCCTTCAAGGGCTCTGACCCGCGAACCTTGGCTCTTGGACTATCGAGATCAAACATGGCCCAGAGGGAACGGCTATGGACGAGTGGTTGGTCATGCGAGAGAACGCAGCAGGGCTCCTGATTGCACCCGTTGGGGACCTATCCTGCGGTCGCGGGCCAGCGCCTGTACCACCTTCGGCAGCGGGATTGCGGCACTGTGGACCATGGACGGGCGGGAACCCAGCCAGGCTGGACAGACCTTCACACGGCACGTGCGATGTGCCGGCCGTGGCCACTGCAAGGAATAGCGAGCGATTCCCAAGAATGTTTGTCCACACCCGGGGTCCGACATGCGCCCTATGGGAAGAGCAAGGAAGGACTGCGCCCATGGGAACGCTGGTTCAGATCAGGGAGTGGAAAGGAAAAACGATGGGAGATCAACACTCTAGGTCAAGCGGTGGAGGTTTGGGGGGGGCAATCGCCGCTCGATCTGGGAGTCGGGCTGCGAGACTGTGGGCACGGGGTTTCGCGCTTATCGAGCTTCTCGTCGTGATCGCCATCGTAGTGGTCCTGATGGCCATTCTGTTTCCCATCCTGAATCGGGCTCGTGAGGCGGGCAGGCGGGCTGTTTGCATGGCTAACCTGCGGCAACTGCAGATCGCCTGGCATGCGTATGCGGTCGATAATGGGGACCACATTGTCAATGCGCAGCCTTTTCCGTTCTTGGAGGGGGAGCGCAACGATGGGCGACCGTGGCTTTTGGGGGTGGGGGCGTCACGCTCGTCGCCGGTATTAGCGGAGGCCGCAATGCGTACGGGTGCCTTAGCTGCCTATGTGGGCAACGTGCGCGCATACTTGTGTCCTTCTCGCTACCGCCACGCCAAGGACCCGCGTCTTACAGGTTACGCGGAATGGGTGAGTTCCTATTATATCCAGGGATCGATGAACTTCTGCCCCCCGGGGCAGGCCCAGGATCGCGAGCGTTGCTTCAAGGCCAAGTACGATGTTGGCAGAACGGTCCTGCACGTGAGGAAGACCTCGGACCTAGTGGACCCCGGCCCTGCATCCAGGGCAGTCTTCATGGATTGTGGGGTCGGCTGGAGACAATTCTGTGAGGACCTCGGGAGGTGGGACCTTGGAGGAGCAGCGAACGTCGTGCCATTCCAGCCTATCCACCATAGCAGAGGCACCTTCCTGTCGTTTGCCGATGGCCACGCAGAGTACTGGAGATGGAGCCAGCCCGAGGCGATTGCGTTGGAGCAGTGGTCTATCGACCAGTTGTTCTATGGATCTGAGGCCCCAAAGCCGCCTGTGCCCAAACCTGATGGTCCGGACTATGTGCGACTCTTCAAGGCGACCTGGGGCAAATGGCCAGCGAGTCTGCATGGCACTGGGGGGGCTAGGTAGTTCCTGTTGTGGAAGGCTCCTTTTCTGATTGGCGACACACCTGGTAGGCCAATCAGCGTCCACCTCTTGGCCACCTCTGGCCGGAGGCCTTCTCCAAGTTCTCATTTGGCCGATCTGAGGACAGACCTCTTCCACCGAGGGTACGTTCTCACTCTGTTGTCAGTCATTTGTCTCTACAATCGGGTCAGTAACACCAGGTTGTGACAGAGTACCGCCAGCCCCACGCTGGCGGCATAGTTCTTATATCCCTTGAAAAGGCACCGTCCCAGGTCGAATGCCCGTTTTAGGACCGAGATACTCCCTTCCACTCCGGCCCGAAAACGCTGGCCCTCCACAAAGGCCTCCGTTCGCTCGCGAGCCAGCTCCTGCGGATTGCGACGGCCTTTCTTGGCTATCGAGACCGTCTCAATCTTCCCTTCAAGCCCGTCGATCTGATCCATGCTCGCGTAGAATCCCTTGTCCGTCGCCAGCAGTTCGGGATACCGGCCAAACAGGGCCTTGTGGGCGGCCAAGGCCGGCTCCAGGAGATCCTTGTCCTCACGCCGAGTCCGCATCACCTGATAGTGATGAATCAACTTCTCCCCCGTCTGAGCCAGGAGAACCTTATGACCAAACTCGATGGGGGAAAAGGGGTCAGTCCTCGCATTTTAGCAAGGCCTTCTTTAAGGACATGACTTGGGGAGTCTTGGACGTTTCAATCGTCTTGATGTAGCGGGGGATGTTCCCGCTGTGGCCACAGCGGAGTTGCTGAGACAGCCATCCATTTGAGATGATCGTCCGGCCGCGGATGTACCAGGCTAGGACCTGTTTCTCTATGGACCCCTTGGCCAGTTTCTGGAGGCTTGTCTCAGTCAATCCCAAGGCTCGGAGTCCCTTGGCCTTGAGCCTTGCAGCCTGTCGCTCGTTGTGGGATTCAATCTCGGGTCCGGACAGGCTCGCCGGCTTCTTGCCAAGCCGAATCGCATCCAGATGGTCCAACAGCTTCTCCCGAAAGTCGGCCTCTCCCAGACACCACCCTCGACGGATCTTCGACCAGTTGGGATCCACCCCATGCGGCTTGTCGCTGCCAGCAATCTCGGCTACGCAGTTGTCCAGGTGCTGCCGATAGTGGCACCGACCTGTCCTGTCATCGGCCAGCCGCAGGCACGCCAGGACCTTGCCGACCTCCAGCCACGGCGGGCGACCTGAGGGCTTCAGGTAGTACACATAGCCCCTCCAAGGGTAGTCCGAGAGCCGACCTCGGTTGAGATCGAGGAGTCTAGCCCTGGCAGGGTTCAGGTGGATGTATGAGCTAATGATTGTGAAGTAGGTCTGGCTGTCGGGGTCTACTGGCAGGGCCTTGTACCTGCCTTGGAAGAGATGGCCATGCTCACGGTGTCGCCGATTGAATCGCTGCGTGTAGGTGCTTTGAAGCCACTGCATGCCGGACACGAGGTTGGTTTCGGGAGTCTCAACGAGAAGGTGGTAGTGGTTTCCCATCAGCACGTAGGCATGTATCCTCCAGCCTGTTCTGGCACAGGCCTGACCAAGGGCAGCGAGGAATCGGGAGCGATCCACGTCATCGGCGAAGACTGGGGCTCCGCGGTTGCCACGACTCATGACGTGGTAGATCGCTCCTTCATATTCGATTCTGGGTGTTCTTGGCATGGAGAATACTCTACCAGCCCAATGACGACCGGCCAACATCAATTTGCGAGGACTGACCCCTTCTGCACTTCTGCAGACCCCTTCTGCACTCGGTGTTCGCTCGGTCGCTGCGCTCCCTCTTCGGTGTTCGGGCGGGGCCTTCGGCCCCTTTTCGCGAAAAGCGAACTGCGAATAGCGAACAGCCAGTTGTCTCCGATTCTCCGTTTCGCCCATTCGCCGTTTCGGAGTGCTTGCCGTTTCGTCCTCTCAGGCTGTGCTGGCCACTGCACAGGTCATGCGGTCGAGCAGTTCATTCAGCTCAGCAAGGCGGGTCATGGCGTAGGTCTTCCTCCGCAGGTCCTTCAGGGCTGGCTCCAGTTGAGGCCCGCAGTCCGCGGAGGCATCGGCCAGGTCCTTGTGGCGGTGGGCCTCAAGCTGGTTTCTGAGTGCATAGACCTTGGTCCGAAGCTCGCGGATCTGCTCCCTGTGGTCATTTGCATGGGCCTTGGCCCATTTGTCGAAGTCCTTGGAGAACAGGTGATTCTCAAGCTCACGCATCAGAGAGAGAAGATTGGGTGTCGCGACCTCTGACCCTGTCCATCTCATGCCTGGACCTCCTGTCAACCTGGTGTTTCCAGCAATCCTCATAGGATTATCGGCAAGGCCGCGTCCCGGGATTAACCGTTTGTCACAGGGCCTCATGCTCGGCGAAGCTGTAGAAGCCTTTGCTGGTGAAGATGAGGTGGTCCAGGAGCCTGATCCCCAGCAGGTCTCCCGCCAGCCTGATCTGACTGGTCACGTGGCGGTCTTCGGGGCTGGGGACCAACTGGCCTGAGGGGTGGTTGTGGGCCAGGATGATGGCAGAGGCCCGATCCGTGATCACGTCGGCGAAGACCTCCCTGGCGTGGACGTGACTCTGGTCCACCAGTCCGATGGTCACCACCCTGACGTTCATGACCTCATGGGCGCCGTTGAGGGAGATACACAGGAAGTGCTCCTGCCTCCGGTCTGCGTAGTGCCGGATAAGCGGCAGCACGTCACAGGGCTTGGTGATCCTGAGCCCTTCGGGCCTGACCCTCCTTCGCACAAACTCGAAGGCCGCAGCCAGAAGGGTCGCCTTCGCAGGCCCGATCCCCTCCAGGCCAAGCAGGTCCTCTGCGCACAGGTCCAGCCCCTTCTGGTCCAGGGTGGTCATCAACTGCCGCGACAGGGCCAGCACGTCGCGTCTGGCAGTGCCCCTGCCGAGGAGGACGGCCAGCAACTCTTCATCCGACAGGGCCTTGGCGCCGCTGGCCATCAGCCGTTCCCTGGGACGCTGTTCTTTGGGAATGTCTCCGATCGAACTCATGGCTTCTCCTCTCAAGCTTCCGCCTACTTCTCACCACATCCGCACAGCAGACCGCCAGTAGCTTATCAGGGGTGGGCTGCCTTGGCAACTGGTCTGGATTGCCCTTGCACGAATACCCGCCCTAGGGGTATGCTGACGCCGCAACCGTGGGAGGCACTCCGGCCGTGAGCTGTGAGTTGTGGGTTCTGGGAGGCAGCATGGGCTGAAGCCCATCCTACAACGGGCTTCTGGCTTCTGGCTTCTGACACCATGACCGACGCTGAGAATAGGTTGGCGGGCAAGACCGCACTGGTGACGGGTGCGGCCCGGCGCCTGGGCAGGGCCATCAGCCTGGGCCTGGCCGGTAGGGGGGTGCACGTGGTGATCCACTGCCACCGCTCCACCGAAGAGGCCTCGTCGCTGCTCGCTGAGGTCCAGGCCCAGGGCGTCAAGGGCTGGTTGGTTGCTGCGGATCTGGAGGACCCAAGGCAGCTCGATACACTCTTTGACCAGGCAGTCGGCCAGGCAGGCCCGATCGACGTCCTGGTCAACAACGCCTCGATCTGGCCTCAGCAGACGCTCTGGGACGTCACCGATCAGTCCCTCACCACGGCCATGCGGATACATGCCCTGGCCCCCCTGGTACTGGCTAGGGCCCTGGCCAGGCAGCAGCGTCCCGGACACATCATCAACATGCTGGATACGCGAGTGACCAGCTATGACAAGGACCACGCCGCCTACCACATCAGCAAGCGGTCCCTGTTGACCCTCACGCGGATGTTGGCCGTGGAGCTGGCGCCCGCGGTTGCAGTTAACGCGGTTGCGCCAGGCCTCCTGCTGCCTCCTGAAGGCCAGGACGAGTCGTATCTGGAGAGGCTGGCCTACACCAATCCTCTCCATCGCCACGGTGGGCCACAGGACGCAGTGGACGCGGTCCTGTTCCTGCTCGCCAGTCGCTTCGTGACCGGCCAGGTCCTGTACGTGGACGGCGGCTTCCACATGAAGGGTCACCTGTATGACTAGCGGCCATCCACCCTTGGACCAGATCCACATCAGGGAACTCAAGTTCCGCTGCATCATCGGCGTCAACGAAGACGAGCGCCATGAGAAACAGGACGTGGCCGTCAACGTCACGCTGTGGGCGGACCTGTTGCGGGCCTGCCGCACGGACTGCATCGCGGACACCGTCGACTACAAGGCCCTCAAGAAGCAGATCCTGGCCACTGCAGAGCAGTCCCGGTTCAACCTCATAGAGGCCCTGGCTGAGCGGATCGCAGATCTGTGCCTGCAGGACCGCCGCGTCAGGCAGGCGAGGGTCAGCGTGGAGAAACCGGCTGCCCTGCGGTTCGCCAGGACCGTGGCTGTAGAGATCACGCGCGTCAGGACCTCTGCCGCCTTCATCGCAGTGGGTTCGAACGTCGAGCCGTTCGTCAATATCCCGGCTGCCCTGCACCTGCTCCAGACCCAGGTGCACGTCGCTGCCTGTTCGACCTTTTACCAGACTGAGCCCCTGGGCGGCGGCAAGGACCAGCCCAGTTTTGTCAACGGCATCTGGCGGATTGAGACGACGCTTTCGCCGCTGGATGTAAAGTACGACGTGCTCTGGCGGATCGAGGACCGGCTTGGCCGCGTGCGGACCCAGGACAAGTTCAGCGGCCGCACCATCGACCTGGACCTCATCCTATATGAAGACCTCGTCAGCACCCGGCCCGAGCTGCTGCTGCCCCACCCGGACCTTGCCAGGCCGTTTGTGTGGACGCCCGTGAAGGAGCTGCTGGACAGGGACCCCGAGCTGAAGCCCCGCCTGATGCCTCTGCTTCCAGGGCCCACCGAGGGTTTGCCCGGTCTTGCCTTGGAGGACCTCACCTGCCGCCTGGCCACGGCCCTCGACAACCCTCTGAGTTGATGGCAGCCGCCTCTGAGCTATGGACAGGTGGCGCCATCGTTGTAGGATAGGGCCTTTCTATCTAACGGAGTACCAAACCTTGAAACGATACCAGCACGTCATCTGGGACTGGAATGGAACCTTGTTGGACGACGCGGAGGCCTGCGTCCAGATCCTGAACAACGTCCTGGCCTTGCACGGCAAGCCACAGACCAACCTGAAGCAGTACAGGGCCCTGTTTGGCTTCCCGGTCCAGGAATACTACTGCAAGCTCGGATTCGACTTCTCCATTGACTCCTATGACCAGGTGGCGGACGAGTACATCTCGCTCTATCGGCAGCGCCAGTTCGAGTGCCCTTTGCACCCGGGGGTATCCGAGGTCCTGGACCACTGTCTGCGGGCCGGGCTCACCCAGTCGATCCTATCTGCGTACGAGCAGGACCTGCTGACAGAGGCAGTGACCCGTTTTGGCCTGTCCTCTTACTTTGTCCGCCTGGCAGGACGCAAGGACTGCTTCGCAGAAGGCAAGGTGGCTGAGGCGAGGCGGCTCCTCGCGGATCTGGGCCTGGATCCCTCGGTCGTGGTCATGGTGGGCGACACGATACACGACGCCGAGGTCTCAAAGGCCCTGGGAGTGGACTGTGTCCTGGTCGCAGGCGGACACCAGGACGTCTCCAGGCTCCAAGGCCTGGGCTGCCGCGTGTTGGAGTCGATCCGCCAGATGCCGGCCCTCCTGGCCGCTGCCGAGACCGGCCCTGTCCGCCCCAGGCGATCGCGGGCGTCAGTGAAGTCCTGATAGGTCTTGCCTATCTGTAGGGGCACTAGTCTCCCTTGGACGCAAGGCGGCCGTACCTTCCGTGGCCCGGCTCCAGTCTGAGCCGTTTCCTCAGCTCTGCAGGAGACATCAGGGGTCGCTGGTTGGCCTCAGCCAGGTTGTGGATCCTGCGAAGCAGATCTGCGTTGGTGGCCAGGCGGGTCCGCTGGGAGTCATACCAGAGGTTGTCTTCCAGGCCGATCCGCACCCCTCCGCCTGCGGCAATCGCTATGGAGTTCATCATGAGCTGGGCATTGCCGATTCCAGCCAGGCTCCAGAGTGAATCCGGCGGCAGGTCCCGGATCATGATGCCTGCGTGGAGCAGGTCTGCCTGGGCGCAGGCGATGTTACCCAACAGCAGGTTGAAGTAGTGGGGTGGCGAGAGGAGACCCTTGGTTTCCAGGTACTTGGCGTAGTTGATCATGCCCGCGTCAAAGGCCTCGAGCTCACAGAGGATGGATCGGGACTGCATCTCTGCTGCCAGGGCGTGGATCATGTCGGGCGAGTTGACGCTGGCCACGTGGTTGAAGTTGAGCGAGCTGAGCGTGAGGCTTCCCAGGTCGGGCTTGAGGCCGCCTTCCAGTTGCAGGGGCTCTCTCCGCTGTTCGAATTCCCTGAAATCCCGACCGCTCAAGGAGACGCAGATGACCAGGTCCTGCGAGAAGGATCGTATGCCCTCGATGATCCTGGCATAGACCTCGGCCTTGTACGTGGGTCTTGCCGTGACCGGATCCCTGGCGTGGAGGTGGACCATGGTGATCCCGATCTCCACCGCCCTGTGCACGTCTTCCACGATCTCCTGCACGGAGAGCGGCACATGTGGACTCATCTGCCGGTCGGGGATCATCCCCGTCGGCGAGAGATTGACGATCAAGCCTTCGTTCATGGCATACCCCCTAGGCAAGGAGCAGAATGAGCTACTGCGCCCTGACGGCGCGGTCCACAGTATAGGGTGTCTGGCTGCCGGAGGAAAGTCATGACTCGGACGATGCTCAGGCGGCGGGGCCGGCAGGGAGTAATTGGGCTTGCGTTTGCCTTCAGTCGCACTAGAATCTGTTTATGCTGTTTGGACAATGACTACCACGACTCAATTGGAGGACCCTCTCTATGCAGTGGATCAAAGGCGTTTGGACCAGGACGGGTGTCTGTGTGATCGCGGTCGCGGTCCTGATCGTTGCGGCCTCGTGCAGCAAGAAGGAACCCAGCAGCACGGCCGGTCCTGCACCCAGTGCAGCCCCGGCTCAATCCCAGGCGCCGGCACAGGCCCAGCCTGAGTCCCAAGTCAAGCAGGCGCCTGCCCTTGCCGCTGGCGATCTGGCGCCCCTGCCGATCGTCCTACCCAAGCCCATGTTCGTGGGGACTCCGGCGAGTCTCGACGGGGTGAGCGATCTTGAGCCGCCGCTGGGCAAGGCCAGACCTGTTCCGCTCGCACCCAAGGGTGTGGTCAACATCGCAGTGGGCAAGTCCGTGAAGAGCTCCTCGAGCGAGCCGATCATGGGACAACTGTCCATGGTCACGGACGGCAACAAGGAGGCCGCAGACGACAGTCTGGTAGAGCTGGACCCCTTCCTGCAGAGCGTCACCATAGACCTCGGCCAGCCCAGCGAGATCTACGCGATCCTGGCCTGGCACTACCACAAGCAGTCCCGCGTGTACTTTGACGTGGTCGTCCAGGTGGCCGATGATGCGGACTTCATCAACAACGTCCGGACCCTGTTCAACAACGACAAGGACAACTCCTCTGGACTGGGCGTGGGCACGAACCGGCAGTACATCGAGACCGCAGAGGGCAAGCTGATCGACGGCAAGGGCACCAAGGCCCGCTACGTGCGGCTGTACAGCAAGGGCAACAACCAGAATGACCAGAACCATTATCTGGAGGTGGAGGTCTTCGGTAAACCCGCGCAATGAGCCGGATCAGCCAACCCTGGATCTGGATCGCCGCAGCAGTGATTGCGGCAGGCCTGCTGCGTCTGCCCCGGCTGGACCAGCGTCCCATGCACACGGATGAGGCGGTCCACGCCGCCAAGCTGGGCAGGCTCCTCGATCAGGGGTCGTACCGGTATGATCCCCAGGAGTTTCACGGCCCGACCTTGAATCTTCTCACCTGGCCCCTCGCTGTCTTGAGGGGCCAGCGTCATTATGCGGATCTGGATGAGACCACGCTTCGGCTGGTCCCTGCCCTGTTCGGGCTGGGCCTCGTGCTGCTCCCCCTGGCACTGCGAAGTTCCCTCGGCTGGAAGGCCACGGCCTGGGCAGTAGGCCTCTCTGCTGCATCTCCCTGCATGGCGTTCTACAGCCGCTACTACATCCAGGAGAGCCTCCTGGTCTTCTTTACCTTCGGCCTGATCGTGTCCGTGTGGCGATACCGCCAGGGCCGCAAGGCGATCTGGGCCCTGTCTGCAGGGGCATGCGCAGGCCTGATGTACGCGACCAAGGAGACTGCCATCATCGTATGGGGTTGTCTTGGCTTGGCGGGCCTGTTGGCCTGGCTGATGCACAGAGGCCGCAGAGGCGCCCCGGTTCGTCTCAGGGATCTGGGCCTGGCTGCGGTCGCGGGGATCGTGGTCTGGGTATTGATCTATTCGTCCTTTCTTACCCACCCCGCTGGCGTGGTCGACTCGGTCCGGACCCTCGCCGTGTACCTCGGACGCGCAGGCAGTGGCAATCACATCCATCCCTGGACCTACTATCTGGACCTCCTCACCTGGGTGCGGTTCTGGCAGAGGCCCGACTGGAATGAGGACTTCATCGTGCTGATGGCGGGCGTTGGCGCCATCATGATTGCCGCAAGATGGCCGATCCGGACCTGCGACCCGGTCTTGGCCCGTTTGCTGGCTCTGTACGCAGTGGCTACCGTGGTCGTGTACTCCGCGATTCCCTACAAGACTCCCTGGTGCATGCTGGGCTTTGTGCAGGGGATGACCCTCGTGTCTGCCGTGGCGATAGCGGAGCTGACCGATCGCATCCGGTCCAGCAGGCTGAGGCTGCTGGCAGTGACCTGCGGCCTTGGGCTGGGTGTCCTCGTGCCCATGGCCGAGGCTGCCCTGTTGAACTACCGGTACCCCAGCGCAGCGGCCAACCCCTACGTGTACGCCCATACCAGCAAAGACACCCTCTGGGCAGTGGAAAGGGTCAGGCAGATCGCAGCCGCCTGCGACAAGGGCAAGGCCACCCGCATCCAGGTCATCTGTCCAGGGTCAGACTACTGGCCGCTGCCCTGGTATCTCCGCGACTTCACGCAGGTAGGCTACTATCAGGCAGTGGACTTCAACACGCCTCCAGCAGACATGATCCTGGCCCAGATGCCGGTGGAGCCCGATCTCATCAGGTGGTTCTACGAGGTGCAGCCTCCCGGTGCCAGGAACCTCTACGTGTCATTCCTGAACAAGGGGACCCGCCTTCGGCCGGGCGTGGAGCTGCGGGGATACGTCCGCAGCGACCTCTGGGATGCAGTGCTGGACCGAGTGAGGTGAGCCGTGTGTGACGGGGCTGAGACCACGCTGGGCTGGGGGCCTGAACCTGTGCCGGACCTGCTCAGGTTCTCGCACCAGGCCATGGCCACGACCTTCGAGATCCTGGTCTGCCATCCCAGGTCCAGCTACGCCAGGCAGGCGTCCCTCGAGGCCTTCAGAATGCTCGACAGGCTTGAACAGCAACTGAGCCGTTTTGTCGCCCACAGTGACGTCTCCGCAGTCAATGCCTCCAGGTCGAACCAATCGGTGCTGGTGGGGCCCGAGACGATGGAGTGCCTCCAGCAGGCCAGGGCTGCCTATGACCTGACTGCCGGGGCATTCGACGTCAGCGTGGGGGCGTGGATGCCTGCACCCGAGGGCGGCCTTGGCGTGACAAGCCCCAAGGCGGGCATGGACCTGGTCAGGCTGGATGGGGATGCCATGACCGTGACCAGGCTGGATGAGGCCGTGCAGCTCGATCTGGCGCGATCGGCAAGGGCTTCGCCCTGGACAAGGTCAGCCAACTTCTGGCCGAGTGGGGGATCACGACTGCCCTGGTGCACGGAGGGGCCAGCACTGCCCTGGCCCTGGAGCCTCCGCCTGGCATGGCGGGCTGGCCTGTCACCCTCACCTGTCCCTTCGAGACCCACAGGCAGCTTGCCGCGATCTCGCTCTGTCACGCCAGCCTGAGCGGATCGGCCCAGATCAGACGTCGCCATATCGTGGATCCCAGTACTGGCAAGCACCCCATGCGCCGGCCTGCTGCCTGGTCGTGGGCCCCATCCGGGACCCTTGCAGATGCCTTGTCCACTGCCTGGGTCGTGATGGAGCCGGATCGGATCGCGAGGCTGTGCGAGACTAACCCCGCCATTGGAGCCCTGGTCATCACGAGGGATAGCTCTGCAGCAGAACCCCCATGCCAGGCCAGATGCTTTGGCCGGTGGTTGGGCGGGCAGGCACCGACTCTCTGCTCTTGCCCCTAGACGCAGCAAGTCAAAGATCAAATATCAAGATGCAAACATACAGGTCAAAATGCAGAAATGAACCGACGGCGTCTGCTCTCTTTGATTCCTGCATTGTCATTTTGATATTTGACATTTGATGTTTGATTTTGGCCACGGGCTACCTTGTTGCAGGTCGTTGGCCGATTGCCCTGCGCATCTTGGCCAGTTCCGCCAGGACTGGACCTATGGATCTGCCTGCTGACAGGCGGCTGTCCAGATCGCAGGTCCACTCGATGGGAAACTGGCGGACCGTGTAGCCCTTGCGAATGGCCCGTACGAGGATCTCCACGTCGAACAGGAATCCGTCGATGATGGACTCGGCGAACAGCTCGCGAGCGACCGGTCCTGAATAGACCTTGAATCCGCACTGGGTATCGGGTATGTCTCGCAGCTCCGGGAAGGCCAGCACGAGCATCCGGTGCACGGCCCTCGATGAGACCCTTCGGTGCCAGGGCTGTCCTCGAACGATGTGGCTGCCCGACAGCCTTCGGGAGCCTATGGCAACATGACATGACTCATCCAGAATCCAGCCCATGGCGGGCAGGGCGGCCGGGTAGGGCACGCACCTGCCGCTGTCAGCGCACAGGACGGTCGCGCCGCGGGACGCCGCGACCCCGGCCCTGACCGCGTAGCCCTTGCCCTTGTGCTCCGCACAGGTGATCACCCGCAGGTTGACCGGCCCGAGAACGGCCGTCCTGCGCGCCTCCTCGGCCGTGCCATCGGAGCTGCCGTCATCGGCCACCAGGATCTCACCTGCGAGATACTGCGTGCGCACGAAGTCCGCGGCCTCCAGGATATCGTGGCGGATCTTTGTCTGCTCATTATAGGCGGGTATGACGATGGAAAGATCCACGTTTAAGCCCCCGATAGGTTATGGGAAACCTGGGTCAACAGAGCCACCAGGTCCTTGTGGATATGGCCGTTGGTGGCCACCAGCTCTTGGCCAATGGGCTGCTGGGCGCCAAGGAAAGTGGTGATCGTCCCGCCTGCCTCAGTGCAGATCAGCAGGCCTGCCGCGATGTCATACAACTGGAGGTTCAGCTCCCAGAACCCGTCCAGCCTGCCGCAGGCCACGTAGCAGAGGTCCACGGCCACGGAGCCGTATCGCCGCACGTCCCTGATCTTGGGCAGCACTGCGCCCAGGTAGGGCAGGTTGTTCCGGGGCAGGCCATCCCTCATGCAGGCGAAGCCTGTCCCCATCACGCAGTCGATGAGCCGATTCTCCTTGGAGACGTGGATGGGACTGCCGTTCAAAGACGCGCCCTTGCCGCGTTCGGCAAGGAACAGCTCTCCGAGGACGGGTGCATACACCGCACCGAGGATGACCTGCCCGTCCTTCTCCATCGCGATGGAGGTCGAGAAGAAGGGCTGTTGGTGCAGAAACGAGTTGGTCCCATCGATGGGATCGATGATCCATCGGTACTGGCCTGACCCCGTCTGGCTGCCGCTCTCTTCACCTAGGATTGCGTGGTCTGGGTATCGCTGTCGGATCTGGCCAACCAGGAACTGCTCTACGGCCACGTCCGCCTCGCTGACCATGTTCTTCGGCGCCTTCTTGTTGATCTGTACTGAGGCGAGCCTGGATCGGAAGTCCAAGGACATCCGGCCCGCTTCCATCACGATGTGCCTCAGAAAGTCGTTCATAGGGGGACGATTATACCCGCCGAAGGCGGACAGGCCAACCCACTTCGCGGGTCCTTAGGGTGCGTTGTTGCCACGGGGTCTTCCCGCGACCCCATGAAACGAAGGGGCCCCGCGGGTGTGCGCCGACGGGGCCTTGACTTCGAGAAGGAGGAAAGTACACGAAGACAACTAGTCTTTCTTTACGTTCAGCGTCACGATCATCCGGTTCTTGCCGTCTGTCACCCGCAGCATCACCACGCCCTTGTCCTTCGCGCGGTCCACTGCGGCGTTGAACTCCTTGACGTTCTTGACCGGCTCCTGGTTGACCTCGATGATCACCAGGCCTCGTTCGATCCCCTTGCGCTCCGCCTCTGATCCAGAGTCCACACCGGTGACCACCACGCCGGCAGCCTCCCCTTCAAATCCGTATCGCTCGGCGTCCGCCTTGGTGAGGGTGGCCACGTCCAGGCCCAGCAGGGAGTCTTTGTCTGGGGTCGTGGTGCTGGCGAGCTTGTCCAGGTCTCTTCTTTCGAGCGTGGCCGTCACGGTCTTCTCCTGGCCCTTGCGCAGGACGGTCAGCCTGGCATCCGATCCTGGCTTGCCCCTGGCGATCTTGTTCCTGAAGTCCTGGGCGCTGTCCACAGACTGGCCGTTGACTGCGGTCACCACGTCGTAGGGTCTGAGGCCTGCCTTATCCGCAGGCGACCCTTCGGTGACCTCGGCGATGATCGCGCCTTTGGTGTCTGTCAGGCCCATGGACTTGGCCACGTCGCTGGTAACATCGTCAGGCAGGACGCCCAGGTAACCGCGGTCGATCTGGCCCTTGCTGATGAACTGCTCATAGACGTTCTTGGCCATGTCCATGGGGATGGCAAAGCCGATGCCGATGTTGCCACCACTGGAACCCAGAATCGCGGCGTTGATGCCTACTGCCTTGCCGTCCAGATTGAGCAGGGGGCCGCCCGAGTTGCCGGGGTTGATGGCTGCATCGGTCTGGATGAAGTCCTGAAAGGCCATGGAGTTGAGTCCATCCAGCCGGTTGCGGCCCTTGGCGGACACGATGCCGGCAGTGACCGTGTGGCTGAGGCCGAAGGGATTGCCTATGGCGACGACCCATTCGCCCACCTCGAGGGCATCGGAACTGGCCAGTTCCAGGAAGGGCAGGTCAGTGGCGTCGATCTTGATCACTGCCACATCGGACTCAGGATCGCTACCGATGAGCTTCGCGGTCAGCTCCTTGTCCTTGCCCAAGGTTACCGTGACCTTCTTGGCCTTGCCGACCAGGTGGTCATTGGTCAGGATATACCCATCCTTGGAGATGATGAAGCCTGAGCCTCGTGCGGTCTCGTCCCGCTCGCGGGGCTGCTGCCTGGGCGTCATCCTGCGTTGATACTGTCTGGGACCGAAGAAGTACTCGAACGGGTTGTCGCCTTCTCCAAACGGGTCTCCAAACTTAAGAGCCCGCGAGTCGTCTGCAGGCCTGGTGGCCTGGATCCCCACCACTGCGGGCGAGGCCTTCTCTGCGATGGAGGTGAAGGCTTTTCCCATCTGACGCAAGGAATTGATGCTGTCGTCACTTGCGGCGTAGGCCGGCGTGACGAGAGCCAGGTTTGGCCCCAGGGACAGGACCAGGATCATTCCCAACAGAGGATACACGTGCAGCTTGTCTTGCCTGACCATAGGTAACCTCCAAGATTCATTGATCTTAGCCTCTTTCGTGTCCAGTCGAGGCAGGTCTACTTTTGCTGATTCGTACGATTCTAGGGGTCGAAAGTTCGACCTGTCAAAGGCTTTTTCGGGGGCCGAGATTCTGCCAGGACGGGCTGTATGATGCCCCTGAGGGAAGTGCTCTATTGATTTTGGAGGCCCTTTTTGGTTTCTTAGAGTGATCAGAGTCTGTCTTTTCGGGCACTGCCGGCCTGGGGGACGGCGGGTCTTGAACGACCCCGGCGGAATCTATTTGTGTCCGGTGACAGTGCCGGACCCCAGAGGAGGTTTGCAGATGAGGATACTCGTTCTATGGCTTCAGGCTGTCGTCTTGTGCAATGTGACTATGGCAGCGTCCCTGAGTACCTTCTTTGACGACACCAAGGTCCATGACATCAAGATCACCTTCGAGAGCACGAAGTGGTACGACGAGCTGTACGCGGCACATGCAGCAGACCCCAATGACCCTTACTTCCGGGCCACGATCCGTCTGGACGACACCTTGCTGAATCCCGTCGGCATACGGTTCAAGGGCGACGCCTCCTTCTATACAAAGTCCGTCAAGAAGCCCTTCAAGGTCGACTTCAACGTCTTCGACGACGGCCTGGACTTCCACGGCCTCAAGAAGCTCGAGCTCAACAACTCGTTCAACGACCCCACGATGCTCCGTGAGAAGCTGTTCCTCGACTTCACGGCCAAGTACGTGCCTGCGACGCGGGCGATCCACTGCCGAGTGTACGTCAACGACGTGTACTGGGGCCTGTACGTCGCCGTGGAAGACATCGACAAGACCTTCGTGCAGAACCGCTTCGGCGACTATGAGGACGGCAACCTATACGAGGCCCTGGGCGGCGACGAAGGCAAGCAAGGGTCTGATCTGAGCTGGCTCGGATCGACTCAGTCCGCCTATACCCCTTACTACGCCCTGGCGACCAACACGACTGCCAATGACTATTCGGGTCTGATCCACATGATCGACCTGCTCAATAACCAGACTGCAGCGGAGCTCCCAGCCGCGATCTCTCCTGTGCTGGACGTCAACAACGTCCTCTATGGGATCGCCCTCAACAACCTCTTTGTGAATCTGGATTCCTACAACGGCAGCACGGCCAACTACTATCTCTATGCCCACCAGGCCGCGGGCAAGCTCGTGCATCTGCACTGGGCCACGGAGCATGCCTTTGGCAGATCTAACAACTATGTGGCCTCCGGCCAGGATATGGCTCGCCTGGATCCCCTGTGGCTGCCTGTGACCAAGGCGGGCCAGGTGACCCAAAAGCGGGCCCTGATGGAGAAGCTGTGGGCCGTGGACAGCTACAAGCGGCTGTATCTGCGGATGCTGGCCCAGATGCTGCGTGAGGGCTATGACGCCACCACGATGACGGCGCGGGTCAATGCCCTGGCGAACGTGATTAGGACGGATGTGTACGCAGATGCCAACAAGCTGTTCTCCAACGCCGACTTCGAGAAGAACCTCACGTCGAACGTGGCGGACGGCACCAAGGTCATCTATGGACTGGTCTCCTTTACCGATCAGCGAAGCCAATACCTGCGCCAGTCGCTGACCGGGCTGGGCCTCAAGTCCGACCTCCGCCTCAACGAGGTCCTGACCAACAACTCCACGGGCGCTGTGGATGGGGCGAGTGAGCACGAGAGCTGGGTCGAGATCACCAACGTTGGACCCGGCAAGGTGAGCCTGTCGGGCGCATATCTGACCGACGACGCCACGAAGCCCACCAAGTGGGCCCTTCCTGCAGTCGACGTCAACGACGGCAAGTTCCAGCTCATCTGGCTGGATGGCGAGGCGGGCGAGGGCGCCGACCACGCCAGCTTTGCCGTTCGCAGTGCAACGGGCAGCCTTTACCTGTATGATGCGGCAGGGATCCTGATCGACACCGTGAGTTTCACGGGACTGACCGCAGACCAGGCCTGGGGCCGCTACCCGGATGGCACGGGCACGTGGAAGACCATGGATAGTGCCACGCCTGGTGAAGCCAACAAGTGGACCTATAAGTCGCCTGCGCTCTACATCAACGAGCTGATGGCCTCCAACAAGCACACCATTGCAGATGAGAAGGGCAAGTACGAAGACTGGGTGGAGATCTACAACGCTGAGGCTGTCGACGTGGAGATGGGTGGCATGCGGATGGCCCAGGACGCGAACAGTCCCGGCAAGTGGTGGGAGGTCCCTGCAGGCGTGCACGTCCCTGCGCATGGTTACGTCGTGTTCTGGGCGGACAACGATCCCAACCAAGGCCCTCTCCACATGACCTTCGGGCTCAGCAAGGACGGCGAGACCGTGGTCCTCCTCGATACCCGTGAGCACAACAACGCGGTGATCGACAAGGTGACCTTCGGCGTGCAGACCTCGGACGTCTCGTATGGCCGCAGGGGCGACGGCGGTGCGCAGTGGCGGTTCATGACCACGCCCACGCCAGGCCGCGCCAATCCTAAATAGGAAAGAAGTAAGAGGCAAGATACAGGAAGTAAGCGGGTAGGGTGGGAGCAGCCATCCTACCCGTTGCGTCTGATGCTCGGTCCTTCGTCGCACCTTCTGTCTCCTTTCGCTTGCTTCTTGTTTCCTGCATTCTTGCCTGGTCAGAGGCCAGGCGGTACACTACCCCCAAAACGTCCACATGGAGGCACGTGGTATGTCCAAGGGACTGGTGGGATTGATCGGCGGAACGGGTCTGGGCGAGGCCCTGGCCGAGCATCTGACGCACAGCAGGGTTCACCACGTGGACACGCCCTTTGGCAGGCCCAGTGCGGGCGTGCTGGTGGGCAGGTTCGGCGATCGTGACGTGGCCTTCTTGAACCGCCACGGCGATGGACACCGCCTCAGTCCCAGCCGGGTGCCCTACGCGGCCAACGTCTTTGCCCTCAAGAAACTCGGCGTGCGTGCGATCATTGCCAGCGGTGCGGTGGGCTCGCTCCGGCAGGCCATCGCGCCGGGACATCTGGTCGCTGTGGATCAGTTCATTGACAAGACCTGGCGGCGCCAGACGAGCTTCTTCGACGATTACGGCGCAGTCCACTGCGAGATGGCGGAGCCGGTTTGCAGTCGGTCGCACGGCGTGATCGACGCCACGGCCAGGTCTCTGCATGTCACCACCCATGCCAAAGGGACCTACGTGTGTATGGAGGGCCCCGCCTTTTCGACGCGGGCCGAGTCGCTGATGCACCAGACCTGGGGTGGTGACCTGATCGGCATGACCGCGATGCCCGAGGCCAAACTTGCACGCGAGGCCCAGGTCTGCTATAGTCTCATTGCCTTGGTCAGTGACTATGATTGCTGGCAGACGCACGAGGTGGGCAAGGAGAAGAAGACCCTTATTGCTGAGATCCTGGGCAATCTAAGGAAGGCGACCGACAACTGTCTGGAGCTGGTCCGGGCGGTCTTGGCCAGCGACGCCGGACTGGTGGATGAGACCTGTCCCTGCCGCAAGAGTCTGGACCTGGCGGTCTGGACGCAGGCCGCGGCCATCGATCCGGCGGCCAGAGAAAGGCTCAAGGTTCTTTTGGAGTAGACCCTCAAGGGGTGACATCATGCAGGTGTTGATGAGACTGATCGTGACGGGTCTCCTGGCGGCAGCCGCCTTGTTGGCAAGCGGCTGCGTCATTATATCCGACTAGGCGAGCTTGGAAGGACTGGGGAATATGGCGACACTCGTGCGAATCCTCCTGATCGGCATGGTCACTCTAGCGGCCCTCCTGACAAGCGGGTGCATGATCATCAGCGACTAGCCGCGTTTCTCACAAGGCTTCGGACGTCCGAAGCGTAAGTGAGGTTGCGGTAGATTGGCAAGGTAGCGACCACATCTCGGCGCAAGGCCATTCAGATGCAGGGATGCAGCCCCTGGCGAGACTCGGCTACCGCCCGTATACGGGCTGGACCTGTGCTTGAAGCCGGATGCTCTCCGCTGCAGCGACGGCATCTGGCAGGGCTTGGTCAGGATGGCGCCGCTGCTGGGCAGCAGCCACCAGCCCGACAAACAGTGGGTGCGGACGCAAGGGCCGCGAGGTCAGGCACGGGTGCGCCTGGGTGCCGACAAAGAAGGGGTGCGACGGAAGCTCCAGGATCTGCATGATGGGCTGGTCGGGCGCCTTTCCTGAGAACACCATGCCTCCTCGCTCCAGGGCCTCGATGTACCGGGGATCCACCTCGTACCTGTGCCTGAACCGCATCCGCGCAGAGGGGATCTTGCCCAGGAGACGCCAGGCCAGGGTGTCGGGCTTCAACTCCACGTCCCTGCCGCCCAGACGCATGTTGCCGCCCAGGCCTTCGATCTTCTTCTGCTCGGGCAACACGTCGATCACGGGATCTGCGGCCTTGGGATCGATCTCGGTGCTGTTGGCGCCGGCCAGGCCGCAGACGTTGCGGGCAAACTCCAGGACCGCCATCTGGAACCCGAAACACAGGCCCAGGTAGGGCAGGCCGTTTTCGCGGGCGTAGCGAATGCTGGCGATCTTGCCCTCTGCGCCCGGGTGCCGAACCCTCCCGGAACGATGATGCCGTCTACGCCAGCGAGCTTGGCTGCGGCGTTCTTGTCCGTGACGCCCGTGGTGTCGATCCACTCGATCTTCACGTTGCATCCCAGGCCGATGCCCGCGTGTTCGAGGGCATGGATGATCGAGGCATAGCTGTCCCGGACCGAGGTGTACTTGCCCGTGACTCCGATCGTCACCGCGTGGGTCGCGGTTCCAATGTGGTCGGTGAAGTCGCACCACCGGCCCCACGCCTTGCGCTCATGGCGGAGGTTGATCCGGTCCTCGATCCGCAGAAGCCGGATGACCTCGAAATCCACGCCATTGTCGCGCAGCATGGCCGGGATCATGTAGATCGAGGCTGAATCCGGCAGGCTGATGACCCGCTCGATCGGCACGTTGCTGTAGACGCTGATCTTCTGGCGGGCCTTCTCGTTCACGGGATTGGAGGCCCTGCAGGCGATGATATCAGGCTGCACGCCGCACTGCATCAGTTGTCTGATGCCCAGTTGGGCGGCCTTGGACTTCTGTTCGCCCAGGGTAGGCGGCTCGAGGATGTACGTGAGGGCCACGAAGCAACTACTACCGGGGCCTTCCTCATAGGCCAGCTCTCGCATGGCCTCGATGAAGTAGGCGTTCTCCAGGTCGCCCACCGTGCCGCCGATCTCCACAAAGACCACGTCGGCGTTGGACTGCATGGCCAGCTCTCGGAGCCTGAGCTTGACCTCGCCGGTGACGTGGGGGATCATCTGGACGTCCCGGCCCAGATAGTCGCCGTGCCGCTCCTTGTGGAGCACGGAACTGAAGATCTGGCCGCTGGTTGCGAAGTTGGTGCGGGCCAGATCCTGGTCCAGCATCCGCTCGTACGTGCCCAGATCCATGTCGCATTCCATGCCATCATCCAGCACAAAGACCTCGCCGTGGCGGAAGGGGTTCAGTGTGCCGGAGTCCACGTTCAGGTAGCCCTCCAGCTTGATCGGAGCGACCTTGAGACCCTTGTCCTGCAGCAGCTTGGCTAGGCACGATGAGAAGATCCCCTTGCCCAGGCCGCTCATGACCGTACCCATGACGAAGCAGTACTTGGTTCTTCCCTTCTTGTAGCCAGCCGGTATGGGCGAGAAGAACTCGCTGTCTGTCGAGGCATCGCTGATCCGCGTCAATAGCTCCTTGCTGTCAGGCATGGCTGTCTGTCCTCATTCTCCGATGCGGTCAACCTGGGTGGCTAGGCCGACTAGGTCAATCGCGATTTGTACCTCTTGACGAATTCCTCGTATTGCTGGGGCGTATCGATTCCATCGCTGATGTGCTCGACCTGGCCGACCAGGATCGTGTGGCCATTCTCGATCGCCCGCAGTTGTTCGAGCTTCTCGATCTTCTCCAGCGGAGTCTGCGATAGCGTGGTCAGCTCCAGAAGAAATTCCCTACGATACGCATAGATCCCAATATGACGGAGGTAGTTCTGTATGGGGCCAACCCCACGCGCATCGCGGTCGTATGGAATGACTGCCCTGGAGAAGTAGATCGCCCTTCCGAACGAGTCGGTGACGACCTTGACGATGTTGGGATCTGCTATCTGCTGCGGATTCTGGAACTCGCAGCCCAGGGTGGCCATGTCTCCGTCGCCGGTCTCGTTCAGCAGCTCCACGACCCGGTCGATATGCGAGGGGTTGATCTCAGGTTCGTCTGCCTGAAGGTTGACGATGACGTCACTCTTGAGCGTGGAGGCAACCTCGGCGATACGGTCCGTGCCGCTCTGGTGATCTTCGGAGGTCATCACACACCGTCCTCCGAAGGCCTTGACCGCTGCGGCGATCCGCTCATCGTCTGCGGCGACGAGGACCTCAGAGGCGAGCTTGGCCTTGATGGCCTGCTCATAGGTGTGCTGGACCAGATACTTGCCCGTATCCTTGGCCAGAACCTTGCCAGGGAATCGTTTTGAATCATACCGTGCTGGAATTACCACCGCGACCTTCACGTTGGTCCACACTCCTACCGCTCAAGGCGATTCATACGAGCAATCCGTCAATTCGGCAGACCTCTAGGGAACGTGTCACAACCCATGGGCCATTATCCTACGGCCTGGTGCAGGACTTGTCAACGCCTAGCGGGAGGTTTGCCTTGTGTTCGGAAAGAGGCGAGGGCACAATAAGCCCGGTGTCTCCTGACTATTGAGTGCATCTGGGAAGGGTTGGACCATGGCAGGCAAGAACGTCGATCTGGCCAGATACATCCGGGCGGTCCCGGACTGGCCGAAGTCGGGCATCTTATTTCGCGATATCACACCCTTGCTTGCAGATCCGAAGGCGTTCTCTGTGGCCATCGAGGCATTGTGCCGGGAGTTCCCCAAGGGCATGATCGATGTTGTCGCAGCGGTCGAGGCCCGCGGCTTCATTTTCGGGTCAGCGGTCGCGGAGCGGCTCGAGGCAGGCCTGGTTCCCATCCGCAAGAAAGGCAAGCTTCCCTGCAAGACGCAGCGGGTCACCTATGATCTGGAATACGGCACAGACACCCTGGAGGTCCACGCAGACGCCGTCAAGAGGGGGGCCAGGGTTCTTCTGGTGGACGACCTCCTGGCCACCGGAGGGACGATGCGGGCTGCCTGCCAGCTCATCGAGCAGGTCGGCGGAACGGTCGCAGGCGTTACGTTCCTGATCGAGCTGACGAACCTCGGCGGCAAGGCCAAGCTCGCCGGCCGCAAGATCAGCGTGGCACTGAAGTACTAGAACTCTGTACCAAAACCAAGGAGGCAGGAGTGAAGAGATAGGAGACAGGAGGAAGAAGAACCGGCCGCCTGATGGCCTGGGGCCGACTTCCAGCCCTACTGTCTGCTGACTCCTGTCTCCTGTCTCCTGACTCCCCGTGGTTGCAGAACCACGCATCAGCCATTGGTTGCCGTAATCAGCATTGAAGAGAGGGAAGAATGAAGGATCATCCGGTTGCGATCATCACGGGCGCAGGCCGAGGCATCGGCAAGGCCATCGCCCTGGCCCTGGCCCAGGATGGCTACAGGACCATGCTGGTTGCCCGCTCGCAGGAGCAGCTCGACGGCGCAGCCCAGGAGATCATCCGCTCGGTGCGTCCGGCCGCAGAGCTGGAACCTTCGGTCTTCTCAGTCGACGTGGGGAACTTCGACGCCGCCTACAGGACCGCAGAGTCCATCGTGCGGAGGTGTGGCAGGGTGGATGTGCTGGTCAACAACGCGGGTATGTGGTTGCCGGGCATACTCGACGTCTCAGCCCAGCAGTTCAGCCAGCTCATGGCAGTCAACGTGACCGCCAGCCTGGCCTTTGTGCAGGCGGTCGCACCCGTGATGAAGGACCGGCACAGCGGCCACATCTTCAACGTGGCGTCCAGGGCAGGCAAGGTCGGCTTCGCGGACGAGGGCGCATATTCCGCCTCGAAGTTTGCCCTGGTCGGACTGAGCGAATCCTTGTACAAGGAGCTGTCCGCCTCCGGAATCAAGGTCACTGCGCTGTGCCCCTCGTGGGTGGACACGGACATGGCCCAGGAGGCAGGCACCCCGCTCGGCCACAAGGACATGATTCAGCCTGCAGACCTCGCCAAGACCATCCGCTGGCTCCTCAGCCTCTCACCCGCCGCGTGCGTCAAGGAAGTCATCATCGAGTGCGCAAAGGACACTGCGTGACACCCTCAGATGGCTGGCGCTGGATTGGGGATGATGCGTCTGGGTTTGCATCATGGGATTTCCTACGACACCGTCATCCCGACCGAAGGCCCCCAACGGCGGGCCGTAGTGGAGGGATCTATTGGACTCAGGACGCGCAGCGGCTCCCTGTGGGTGTCTTCCGGAACAATTTCTCTTGACGGGCAGTATCATTAGCAGGGCACGAGCCGCGGGGTTCACAGGACCCCTTGGCACGGAGACTTAGGGTGAACGGGTGGCACGAAAGGGGGCAGATAATGCCAAACACAGTTCGGCTGCACCTTTCTGGAGTGGGTGCCGAATGAACGGATCCGCTACACGGACACCTTCGACGACCCACGTCTGCCAGGCCAGATGGAGACCGCGGTCACATTCAGATGCGTATCCGTCGGCACCGAACTGAACATCACCCAGGCGGGAATCCCTGATGTGATCCCCGTGGAGGCCTGCACCCTGGGCTGGCAGGAGTCATTGATCCTGCTGGCCAAGCCGGTGGTGGCGGAGATACCCGACCCGATGTAGCCGGAGGCCTTCAGGTCATCGCAGGCCCGGTAGCTGAGGAGAGCCCCCGTCTGGATGGTGCGATTGGCGGCCATGGGTCTTCGCCGCGGATAGACACCGAATTGGCGCTTGCTTTCGAGGATAGAACGGGTATGTTCACGGTATGATCAGGGCGGGTTCGGTACATGAGTCCGACTCGTGGATGTAGTTTTCGGCAGAACGGCACTTCGCAACAGCGCACAGACTCTCGAAAGCAACCTCTCAGAACTCGCCCCAGTAGGTTTTACGAGGTGTCCGATGCACGAAAACAGAATACCGCCGCTGAGAATAAGGAATCTGGAGATCTACCCGCCGGTGATTCAGGGGGGAATGGGGGTTCGCGTCTCGGTGCGCAACCTGGCCGCCGCGGTGGCAAACACCGGCTGCGCGGGGGTCATTGCCAGTGCGGGGCTGGGGTTCTTCGAGAGCGTCCGCGGCGCCGACGCCCGAAAGCTGGGCCTGGAGATCTTCCGGGCGGAGATCCGCAAGGCCCGACGTCTGACCAACGGCCCGCTCGGCGTCAATATCCTGGTGGCGCTGACGGACTACGAGAGTCTCGTTAGAGTGGCCGCAGAGGAGAAGGCGGACATGATCATCTCCGGTGCCGGCCTACCCCTGGGGTTGCCGGGATACGTGGGCGACAGCGACATCAGCCTGATTCCCATCGTCTCGTCCGCCCGGACGTTCTCATCATCTGCCGACGGTGGCAAACTCACTTCCATCGCCTGCCGGATGCCGTAGTCGTGGAAGGTCCGATGGCCGGCGGGCATCTGGGGTACTCCAAAGAGAGTCTGGCGGACCGGACCGCCTCAACACTGGAGCAGACGGTGGTCGCCGTCGTGGAGGCGGCGAACGCCTTCACGCCCCGCATCCCCGTGATCGCCGCGGGCGGAATCTTCGACGGCCGGGACATCGCCCGCTTTCTTGACCTGGGCGCTTCGGGTGTCCAGATGGCGACGCGATTCGTGTGTACGGACGAATGCGATGTTCACGAGAACTTCAAGACAGCCTATCTGGCCGCCCGGCAGGAAGACATCGCGATCATCGATAGCCCGGTGGGCATGCCGGGACGAGTCATCGACAATGCCTTTGTCGCGAGCATCAAACAGGGCAAGACCGTGCCGTTCAACTGCAAGTATCATTGTCTACGGTCCTGTGATCCGCGGAAGGCTCCCTACTGTATCGCCGAGGTCTTGACGCAGGCGGCCCAGGGCCGCCTGGAGGAGTCCTTCGCGTTCGCCGGCTCCAACGCCTGGCGATGTCACGAGATCGTGTCCGTCAAGAAGCTCGTGGAGACCTTGGTGGCAGAACTGACCGAGCGATACGCGGAATCGCGTCCCGAGTCAGGAATCGTCCGCTCCCTGTAGGTGGCAGAAAGGGCTCCGGCTTTGAATCTGGGCACTGGGCCGCTTCCACGTGAACAGGGAATTGAGCAGATACCCCCTTCTCCTCACAGGACTGGCGGCTGCTGAAGCCGTGTAGCAGACTCCCACAATTCGGCAATAAAGGTCTTGACATGTCTTACTCTGCGCCGTAGAGTACTCTGTAGTGCAGTTCTAATAGATGGTTCTGATATGTGGAGATGGCCATGAACGTTTCTGAACAAGACGCAAAGGAATTGCTGGCATCGATCAGCGATACGACATCAAAGACTCGCAGAGCTGTGGTAGAGGGGTATGGCAGTCCATTCATGGTGTTGTGGGGGGCGATCTGGACGGTCTGCTATCTGGGGTCGCATTTCTTTCCGAGATCGAGCGGCTGGATGTTTCCAGCGGGGAGTATGGTGGGCGTTGCGGGCATGGTCATTTTCCTCGTGCGCGAGAGCAGACGCGGTCCAGCGACACGGAATCCTCTGGACAAGAGCCTGGTACTGCGGACGCAACTTCTCTGGCTGCTTACCTTCGCCTATGCGTGTGCGTACCTGGCCGTACTCAGGCCCGACGACGGCATACGGATGAACGCGTTTCTGTGCATGGTGGCATTGTTCTCATGCGTAGTGCTGGGTCTGTGGTTCTGTAGCTGGATCATGGTGGTACTGGGCATCGTCATCACGGCGTCAACGCTTGTGGGCTGCCTTGTGCTACACCCCATGTACTATTGCCTGTGGATGGCGGTGACCTTTGGCGGGGGTATGCTTGGGACCGGGCTCTATATGTATCTGAGATGGAGATGAATATGGGCGAGCTTGACAATGTAATACATCAGCCGGCGCGATTGCAGATCATGGCGAGCCTTGTAGCACTGGGCGCGGGTGAGCAGATGGAATTCGTGTATCTGCGGGAACTGCTGAAACTGACGGATGGCAATCTCGGGGCGCACCTGGCAAGGCTTGAGGAGGCGAAGTATGTCAAGATCGAGAAGACATTCATCGCCCGCAAACCCAAGACGTTCGTCGCTGCAACGGATAGGGGCCGTGACGCGTTCAGCGAGCATGTGAAGGCGCTCAGGGACATCATCGGCAGGAGGAAATGATCTGCGGCAGCGGGTCGCGAAAAGGGGAATTGCAGAAGACAGCACCTGAGAAGAGCGAAGTGAAAGGAATGCAGAGTTGTGAAAACACGAGTGTCCGTACTACTGGCGTTACTAATTGCAGTGGCAGTATCTTGTCACGCCGCTTCAGTACAATCCAGTCGCAAAGACCCATTGGCTGAAACCGCACGAATTGACGGTTCTGTTCTGGATCTCTACCGTCAATACAGTTCGTTCACCGATCCTGGCGAATACAAGCGGTTGTATGCAGATCTCCCTGATGCTCTGCCGAAGCTTTGTCAGTTGATGAAGTCTCAGACCATACATCCATTTGCTGAACTACCCATGTACCGGGACCAGATCCCCAAAGAAAGATGGAATGAGTACACGCAGTATCCGACAGTAAAAGCAGTGCTGGAGGGGCTTGTATCCCATGACTCCCGTGGCCTGGTGAAAGATCGCAAACCCAAAGACCGATTGATACTGGGTTGCCGAGAGAATTCGATCCTGCTGGCATCCGTACTCAAGTATCGCGGCACTCCAGCCAGGGTCCGCTATGGACATGCTGCATATCTAATCCCCGGCTTTCACGCGAGTCATGTAATCTGTGAGGTGTGGAATGAGAAAGAGAGCCGTTGGATGCTTGTGGATCCAACCACGGGCAGGGTCGATTTCAGCAGAGACGAATTTGACTTCAGCAACGATGTATGGCTGAAGATGCGGAATAAGGAAATAGATCCCAACCAGTAAGGGATGCCCGGCAGCTATGCCGGGGTGGGTTCGATAGTGGCCAAAGTCTGTGCAGACCTGGCATCCATACTGGGAACCGAACATACCGTCTATCAGTATTCGCCAATGCTCGACCATGCCGTCAAAGACAAGGGTCAAATGACCCTGACTGCGGAGCAGATCGAAACGCTGAGCAGAATAGGCGAGTTGATGAAGTCGATCGATGCTGACAGCATTTCGAAATTGCGCCAGATATACAGCAATACTCCTGAGATCCAGATCACAAGGTTATTTGCGCCTGTGATCGCAGCCGCGGACGACAACAACAAGGTCAAAGAACCTTCAACCAGCAGACCGGTTATCGAATTTGCAGATATACCGGCAGGCACATTCACGATGGGAAGCCCTGCCACCGAGCAGGGAAGAAAGGATGACGAGGTACAGCACAAAGTCACGTTAAGCGCTTTCAAGATGAGCAAATATACTGTGACTTTCGAGCAGTACGATCAATTCTGCGAGGCCACGGGAAGAGCCAAACCCAGAGGATTTGAGCGGGGCAAGCTGCCGGTTTCACAGGTTACCTGGCATGACGCCAATGCCTTTGCAGAGTGGATGGGCTGCAGGCTGCCCACGGAGGCCCAGTACGAATATGCAGCGCGTGCAAATACAACCACCCCCTTCTATACAGGGGATTGTCTTACAACCGATCAAGCCAATTTCAATGGAGAAGAACCCTATGGTAACGGTGAAAAAGGCCAAAAAAGGGGGAAGGCTTTACCCGTAGGCAGCTTTCCGCCCAATGCCTTTGGATTATACGATATGCATGGTAATACCTGGGAATGGACCAACGATTGGTATGGTGAATACGATATTGGCGAGAAGCTGAATCCTCAAGGCCCAGATCGTGGCACTAAGAAGGTTGATCGTGGAGGAGGCTTTTATGATCCTGCATGGGGATGCCGTTCAGCCTGTCGTGGAGGTGGAACTCCCCCGGGGAATAGAGGTATGGGTATCAGTTTCAGGATGGTGAAATCTCAACGAGAGGTATAGCCGAAAGTCCTGGATGGAGTCATTGAAAAAGGCGGCGTATCATCCTTTGGCCTTGCAGGAAAGCCCACCAACACCGCCGCTGTAGGCGCGATCCATCTGGCCCTAGCCGTGCTGAAGAGGCATCCTCGCCGTTAGAGGTCTGTCATGTGTCAAGCGTTGACCCGAGGAACACATTTGCCTTGCCCTGGCCGCCTCGCAGGAATGGTGGCTGCTGGACCTGCGCGGCAGACCCGTAGGAGGCGTTTCTGTCTCTTGCCGCGAATCCCACGAACGGCTGCCGCCTCTGGCCGCAACCGGAGCGATAGGGGGAGCGACTAGCCTGCATTTCTCACAAGCCTTTAGTTCTGAGCGGTCCTGTTGCCCGGCTGCTGTGTTCTCGGTCCCGTTTGTCCTCGACGTACCTCAGTGGGTACGCCTTCGGGACAACCGGGACCTGCGGCCTTGCATCCGGCCAACATGCCGCGCTCAGAACAGCCTGTCATGGACGTGTCGGCCTTCTAGCCGGCCCAAGTCAAGCCTACAGCCTCACTTCCGCTGTGTACGTCCAAAGCCTTGTGAGAAATGCAGGCTAGACTTCGGGCGTTGGCAGGATTTTTCTCTGGCCACAGATCCACACTGATGGACACGGATGGCTGTCGCTGGATTGGGGCTGAGGCTGTGGTCGACAGCCCGCCGGCTGAGCCACGCCTGCGGCGTGCCAGTCCCGCCTGCGGCGGACCTGGGGTGCCGCGGCAGCCCGAGCTCTTCGAGCAAGCTCGATCGCTCGGCCTGCCTTGCACCCATGCTCAGCCGGCTTGAGTGGATTCGTGACGTCCGGAACAATCTCTCTTGACGGGCAGTATCATTAGCAGGGCACGAGCCACCGGGTTCACAGGACCCCTTGGCACGGAGACCCAGGGTGACCGGGTGGCACGAAAGGGGGCAGACAATGCCAAATACAGTCCGGCTGCACCGCGTCTTGCGGGCAGATCCCTCGCGAGTGTATCGAGCCTTCATCGATCCAGATGCCATGGCCAAATGGCTTCCGCCCAATGGTTTCACCGGGAGAGTGACATCCATGGATGCCAAGGTGGGTGGCTCCTACAAGATGACGTTCACGAACTTCAGCTCAGGCAGGGCCCATTCATTCGGTGGTACATTCCTGGAGTTGGTGCCGAATGATCGGATTCGATACACGGACGCGTTCGACGACCCGAATCTACCAGGCCAGATGGAGACCACGGTCACACTCAAACGCGTATCGGTGGGTACCGAAGTGAACATCACCCAGGCGGGAATCCCTGATGTGATCCCCGTGGAGGCCTGCACCCTGGGCTGGCAGGAGTCCTTGATGCTGCTGGCCAAGCTGGTGGAGGCGGAGATCCCAGACGAGATGTAGCCGGAGCCCTTCAGGTCATCGGAGGCCCGATAGCTGAGGAGAGCCGCCCCGTCTGGATGGTGCGATAGGCGGCCATCGGCCTTCGCCGTGGATAGACACCAACACTGGCGATGGGTATTGGCTAGTGGCAGCGCGCGAGGCTCCGCCGGCTGGCCTCGCTCACTATGTCCACAGGCCCAGTGATTCTGGATGAGGCGCCGAACCTTCCATTTCTGGCGGAGGCCCGGCCCCATAGCGTCTCTTCTGGCCTGTCCAACGCCTCGTCGACCTGGAATATCACTAATTTCGACCTGACCCCCGGCCCCTGCCCCGGCCCCCTGACCCCCGGCCCTACCCCGCGGGTGCCTGGGGCTGCCATCTGGGGCGATCAGAGACACTCCCCAAACAAGACCTGCCAGAGTGTGGCGGAACGCTCCACCCGCCCCCGATCCCCTGCGGGAATCTTGAGGTCTACTGGTCGGGCCTGACAGGGGGTGGGCAGACCGGCGGTGGTCACAATAGTGGCACCTTTTCTCTCAGGGATTTTGCCAAACCGTCCAGGCCTGGAAAGAGGCTTTCGTAGCCGATGTTCATTACCTGCAGGTCTCGGAGGACCCGCCTGTGGAGGTTCTTAGGCAGAATGAACTTGATGACGCTGTAAGGGACATCCTCGAATTCGACCGAGGCAGAGCGCAGGACTTCCGAGAAGGCAAGATTTCTCCAAGTACTTGTTGCCGCCCCCTCGGTTCCGAAGGCCGAGTATAGATTGTCCATGAATGACGCGGAGGCGTTGGTCGGCATGATAAAAAGTCCCTGTTGTCGCGATCCACGCTCTGTCAGATGCTTTGGTTCGAGGGGCAAGACGATCTTGTGCTGTTTCTTCTGGGACCTGCCAATGAACCCGCTTGCCGCGTCAATGTACAAGAGATTCCTGTCATCACGCAGCACGCCACCAGAAGGTCCCCCTCCTATCTTGAAGTTGGTCCAAAGGAACTCATGGAGTTGCCAAGTATTGAGAGCCCAGACGCATGCATCACCGGGACTCTCGATGACTGCGAAATACGCCGCGATGAAAAGTGACCGCGTGAAGTCAAGCAGCCGTGTGGGGGCTCCATGGTGCTGCATGATGGCGAGCCACTCAAACAGGCCGTCATCCGGCGGTGGATATGCTGCGTACAGGTGGTACTTCCTCTTGAACTCGTGCAGCATCCAGTGCTCTCGGTTGCCGGTCATATGGAGATCTGGATGGCTTCGGGCCATCGATCGCTCCAGACTTGTGCTCAGGTCCCAGCCGGCGTCCCCTTGTCCACGGAATATGAAGGGCCGCATTGTCTCAGAAAGACGATGTATATCCGTCCAGTCCACCACAGTCGTTTGGACGTAAGATGCTGTTGTTGGCAGGGGGTTGGATTCGGTTGTCATTTGTGGCCCAACTGTATACTGAACTGAGCCGCCAAGGCGGCAGGGTCTCGATTGCCATGTCTACTTCACTTCTCTCAGATCGTCTTCCCGGCCATGGCGGGCATAGGATTCCCCCTACCTGTTGAGTGCAGTATCACGCTCCACCACTGTCTTCGTCAGAGGGGGGTCTGCAACTGCCAGGAATGCCTAGTAGAATGATTCCCAGAAAGACAGATACGAAAAACCTCGTTAGTGGTGCCCGCAGTAGAATGTTCATGGGAGAAGGTATGTACAAAAGCGCTCGCCCAGGAAGGCCGTGACGGATCAGCCAAACAACAAGTTGAGTAGTGAACACCAGAGGCACTGCCCAGAGCAGATGTAACTTGCTCACAGGAGCTAAGAGGAAGACCAATGCAGCTACCCAGAGGAGCATCGTCTGAAGTGCACTTGCCCACTGAAAGTGAAGGCCACGCCTTGCATATGACCGACAGCCAGCAGCCAATGACACGGCAAGATAGACGTCAACCACCCATGCAAACCAGCCAGCGATACTCACAATAGTATTCATTCCCTTTCACCCACTGAACAGCATAGCCGTCGGCCGCTTCTGACGCAAGATTCTTCCGCGATGGGACCTGGCCAAACCACCCAGGTCAAGGCAAAGGCGGGCAGGGGCCGCTGGCATCCTCTAGTGGCATGAGCACCAGGTTACCGAGTGGTCGGCGTATCCGCTGGGGCCTTCCAGTGGCAGTTTCAGACCCCCGGAGGTCAGACCGGGCAGGGATCGTATCCTGTGCAAGGGCTGGCGGGGCTTGCCGGGGAGGATTCGGGGCGGGGAAGCCCATGGATTCAAGGAGGGCGGTCTGGCCAACGCACAAGACCTACTCCCACCACATCCCAGGCGGGGAACGCATGTCCTTTTCTGTAAGCCAATCGCCTTTGGCCAGTGCCCTGAGAACGACTAGATCTTGGTCCTGCTCGAATGTTCGCTTGGTCAGCCCTTCCACTTCCTCAATCCTGTGTTCGTAGTACTTCGTAAGTTGTTGGTGTGTCTTCAGTGAGCACCTTGTACATCGCTTCTCGTTCCAGGAGAAGAGCCTCCGCAAAGAGAAGCGGATTCCGGGTCTGGACTTTCCAGTTGTACCAGATGACCCCCCAAAACATGGACACCGCGAGAGCGTAAAACTCCCCCAGACTGCTTTCGCCGTCCACCCATACCCACCACCCTTTGAGCAGGGGCTTTGCCCATTCCGCGAACATAACCGCCGCCCCCATACCAGTGACCAGGCAGGTACTGCCGAGGCAGAACCACATGAACAGCGATCCCGGCAAACCTCGCAAGTACCTGCCTTCGTGTATGCGATAGGATATGTAGATGAGACCGAGAAACCCAACCAACGTACCGATTGCCAACAGCCAATCCATCATTGGTTACTCCTTGTCGCTGCCCAATAAGAATCGGACTGCCCCGCCCACAACGCCGAGTTTTGCAGGCAGCCTGACGGTCGGCTGCGAAGTCGTTGTCGTCAGGCTATTCACCTTCTGCATTTCCACAATGCTGTTCTAGGAAGTCCTTGGTCTTCCGGTAGGTAGTGCAGACCTGTTCCATATATTGTGGAAGAATGTCTGCAAATACTGCGTCTTCATCGGGGAACTGATTGAGGCCAATTGTTCTGGGGTTCAAGTAGGTAATCGTACCTTTGCAGTAACTCCATCTCATATAGTCGATGAACAAATCACGCGCAAAACCTCCGCACCTCTGCTTGGGTTGGGCAAAAGCCAGAAAAGCGATTCCTTTGTTGACCTTATAGAAGTAGAAGTCCTCTTGCTTTGCCTCGGTAGTCAACACGGTAGTGAACCTCTTATAGTAGCAGTCCAAGACCGCTCCATCGGTGCTCTGCACCACTGCAAAGAGGTATGTGGGCATCCCGAGGCCCTTCCAGTAGTGCAAGGTCTTCTCGTCAACAGCGAGGTGGCGATTGCTAATTCTGAACTGGCTAAGGGCGTTCAGATTGTTCACTTCGCGCGACTCCCGAGGTTTGGCGGTACGTTCCGAAAGAGCCTTAACCTGGACGGCAAACAGAATACCCGTTGGCCTGTCCCCATATACCCACTCGCAGATGTAGTCTATACCCACATCCTTGGGGCTGACTATACGGTGAGGAAGGCAGTAGTCCGATACCAGAGCTTCAAAGAAGGCTTCCCCCCTTATCTGTCTCTTTGCCTGGATCGTAACCTTCTTGTGCGCGTCACTGTCCATTCTTCATTCCCATCCTACTCCAGGACGCCTCAGACCCAAGCTGCGCGAGGCGAGCGGCTGGACTCCTATTCCATTTGCATGTCAGGTCGAATCTCTGCGCAAGCGGCCTCGCGCCGGTCTCTGTGCTTGCCTCCGATGTCCCTGCTATCGCCGACACTTGTTTCCCTTTCGCCTGCTCACTGCAGCATATCACCCGGCCTTCCTGCAGGTCAAGTCTCAAGACGGTGTGGGTGGTTGATTCCGGGTCTTGAGCAGTTGTCTAACGTTCTACGCTTGGCTGAGCCGCCGGATCGAGGCCGAGCGGTGGGATGCGGTCCAAGCTTGCTTGGACAAGCAGCCCATCGCGAAGGGCGCCCTTGGCGACGCAGTCGGCAAGGCACGGCGAAGCCGTGGATCTGGCGGCGGAGCTACGAATACGCCGACAGCCACGACCCCGCGACAGCATTCGCGTTCATTGGCGTCATTGGCGGCGAAGAGAGTTCCTGTCGACACGTGGGGTGTAGTCGATCGCGCCATCGCTCAGGTGGCGGCACAGGGCGCCAGCGTTCGTGTGGTTGGTGTGGTTCGTGGAAGAAGAGATCCTTCGGTGAGGCTACTTCTCCACGACCTCGAAGGGGATCGCGGGGAGGGTGCCTGCGGCGGTCCGCTTGCGGTTGAGCGCGGGCACGGGCTTGGGCTGAGCAGGCGGTTGTGTCGGGGGCTGAGTTCTGGATGGAGCAGCGGCCGGCTGCGAGCCGGGCTGGGCCGCGGGTTGACCTGCGGCTGCGCTCGTGGGCTGCGCGACGGGGGGCTTGGCTGGGGCCTGGGGTTGGGGGACTGGCAGGAGGTCGACGATGAGGTTGCCGGCGAGGCCGGGTTTGGCCTTGTTGGGGTCGCTGCGGAACACGAGCTCTGCGCCCTGGGGGGTTGCGACGGTCTCCTGGAGGGTGATGCCCGCGGGTGGGTCGTTGAGTTCAAGCTGCCATCTATCCAGAAATTGCCGCGAGGGGGTGCGGAGGCGGAGGCGGGCTGTGCCGCCGATAGGGATTTTGAGCGGGTCGGGGCCCACGATCTGGGCAGGTGCCCTGAAGCCCTGGCCCTCTGCCATAGCGACCTTGAGATCCTGATAACAGACCAGGTGACGGTAGGCGAAGGCCTGCATCATGTCTTCGGCAGCGACGGCGGTCCTGGTGATGGTGTGTCCGTCGATGACCGCTGAGCCCTGCAGGACGAAGGTGCAGGGGTCCGGCAGGGGTTTGGTGGGGGCGGTGAGGGTGATCCGGATCCTGTCCTGGTTGGCCGGCACGCGGGCGCCCGTCAGGACGAAGCCTGTGGGCGGGTCGTTCAGGGTCAGGGGGATGGGGCCCGAGAAGCCGTCCTTGCGCAGGGCGTAGACGGTCAGCAGTGTAGAGCCACCGGCCCTGAGATTGATCGTGGAGGGCACGACCCGCAGCTCGAAGTCGGGGCGAGGGGCGGAGATCCGCAGCCGGTAGCCGTATTCCAGGCCGCCCTTGTGCTGGGCGTCGCCGATGTGGACGTCGTAGCTGCCTGTGGCAGGAAGCGTGGCCATGAGCCAGGAGTCTGCGTGGTGGGTGGCCAGGCCCGATCCCTTGTCTTCCTTGTCGTCATTGAAGGCGATCTGCCGGCCCGCTGCGTCCGTGAGTCTGAGCGAGGAGTCGAGGGGGGAGTCCAGCCTGCGGGCGTAGACCTCCGCGACGAAGGGGTCGCCCTTGCGACCCTCGAACCTGAACACGTCCCAGTTGCCGCTGGGGTTGATGCGGCCATTGATGAGGATGGGCAGCGCGACGTGCTGCGGGCCCTTCTTGGGATCATCGGGCGCCTGCTCCAGGCATTCGGGAAGGCTGTCCACAGCAAAGGGCGCCTCGCTGAAACCTGCCCCCTCCTTGCGCACAGAGACCCGGTAGAGGCCCGGCTCCCTTTCCTTGTCATCCTGGGTCAGTCCTGCAACGGGCAGGTTCCATCCCCTGAACTCAATGCTGGTCTGTTCTCCGGCCCTCCCGCCCAGGGGAAAGACGCTGGTCACAAAGGGCACCTCGCCGATCGTGATCCTGTACACGAAGTCCTCCCTGCCGCGGTAGATGGCGTCCTTGATCTCGACGCAGTAGCTGCCCTCTTTGGGGACGACATAGTGAAGGACCGGATCGGGGTGGAAGCGGAAGTCGTCGTCATAGGCGAGCTCGACGCCGTTGGCGTCATATAGGCCGAGCGTGGCCTGGAACCAGCCCGGCACTGCATCGGCCAGATAGGGGATGATCTCGCGTGCGCTGGCTGCCACGACCAGGGACTGTCCCTTGCGTGCCTGGAACCAGAACCGGTCCGCGGCCCCAGGCGTGATCTGGCCATTGAGGACGGCAGGCAGCGTGACTTCCATGTCCGGCGACGGCGTGCCTTCTCGGGCTTGCCCACGCATCCTTCGGCGCCGGCCGGTCTCATCTCCTGTCCCAGCTTGGCCGCGGGCCTGGAGAACTCGGGTAGTTCGCCCACCCAGAACGCCAGGGGGTTGGTCAGGCCCTTGGGGGTCCAGAGCCGCAGCTCGCGGCGGCCGGGTGCTGCATCCGCGGCGATCGTGATCCGCAGCGTCACGATCTCGGAGATGGCAGGATTGGCAGGCCGTTGGGTCGCCAATTGCCTGCGGATCTCTGCCATCTCCTTCTGAGTATTCGGGTCCTTGGGTTGCTTCTGCAGTTCGGTCAGCCGCTCCCGAAGGGTGTTGGCCTGTTTGGCGTTGACCGGTTTGGCGTGGTCAAGAAGGGTGGCCTGAATACCGGTGCCCGAGATGTCCATGCGGGCCACGCCGTCAAGGAACTGCCCGCCGACCCTGACCTCGAAGGTGGAGCCCTGCCTGCCGCCTGCAGGATAGACGTAGCCGATCCGCTGGCTGGAGGGCTGGGCCAGGGCCGATGTGGCAAGAACGGCCGTGATGACCAGAGGCAGCCGGCCGGTGCGTCGCATCTGCCTGGGCTCTTGGTTTCCGAACATGTCTTGCTCCACACAGAGAGAAATCAAAGATCAAGAATCAAAACGCAAAATGACAGATCAAAATGCAAGAATGGGCTGGCGCCACCTTCGGCCCTGCCCTTTTTGATCTTTGCGTTGTCACTTTGATCTTTGCATCTTGATTTTTGATTTTGCATCCAGGCTTCTGGGTTTACGTCGTGCCCTTCATGATCTCGCTCAGCTTGCCGCCCCTCTGGACATCCGGCGAGGGCGGAGGGGTCACTCGCACCTCCAGGCCCTGGGAGTTCGGCAGCTTGGCGTCAGGATCGATGCCGAGCAGCTCGACCATGCTGGCAATCAGATCCACCGGATAGACCGGCCGCTCCTTGACCTCTTCACCCTTCTCATCGGAGCTGCCCACCACACAGCCGCCCTTGAATCCGCCGCCTGCCACCACTGCGGAGAAGACCTTGCCGTAATGATCCCGTCCGCCGCTCCAGGGCGGGTCCCACCGGATCTTGGGGCTCCTGCCGAACTCACCGATCCACCAGACGATGGTGCTGTCAAGGAGGCCGCGGTCAGAGAGGTCCTTCAGCAGGGTGGCAAGCCCCTTGTCCATCTGCGGCAATTGCCTCCGCATGGCCTGGAAGTGCTGTTTGTGCGTGTCCCAGCCCTTGTAGTTGATGGTCACGTAGGGGACACCTCGCTCGACCAGGCGTCTGGCCATCAGGCAGGACTGACCAAAGGTTGTCAGGCCATAGGCCTCCCGGGTCTCGGGCGTCTCCTGGGCCAGGTCAAAGACCTTGGCCCCATCGCCCAGGATCAGGTCATAGGCCTGGGTCTGGGCCTGGTCCGAGGCCGCGAGATCGGGATCGCCCGCCATGACCTGGCCCAGGGCATCGAGCCGGCCGAGCAGGTCGCGGCGATCCTGCTGCCTCTTCTCAGTGATGCCGGCCGCCACCACGCCTTCCACCACGAACGGCGTCCTGGCAGGGTCGCCGCCTGTGGCGAAGGGCTTGTATCGTGAGCCCAGGAACCCTGCCTCTGAGAACCGGCCCTGCGGCTCCGTCAGGACGATGTAGGGCGGGATCAGGCCCTTGTATCCCGCGTCGTAGCCCTTGAATGCCGAGACCACTGCGCCGACACAGGGATAGACCAGTCTGTCACCCGGCGTCCTGCCGGTCTGGACGATGTAGGAGGCGGTCTCATGGGCGTTGACCCCATGGGTCATGCTTCGGATGATGGAGTACTTGTCCGCCTGCTGGGCCAGCAGCGGGAGCAGCTCGCAGATCCGGATGCCTTCCACATTGGTGCTGATCGGGCTGGTGAAGGGGCCGCAGTAGTCGTTGCCTGCGTCGGGCTTGGGGTCGAAGGTATCCAGGTGGCTGGGGCCACCCCACATCCAGATCTGGATGACTGCCTTGGCCCTTGCCTGGGGTCTGGCAGGCTCTGCGGCACAGAGGCGATTGAGGCCCAGGCGGTCGGACAGGAAGAGTCCTGCAGTGCCCGCCAGCCCATAGCGAAGGGCCTCTCGCCTGGAGATCTGCTCGGCTGAAGGACGGTCGTCTTTGCTCATGTCGTCACCTGGCCGCCAATCCCTAGTGGCGGTAGAGAAATTCAGGGCTGTTGATCAGGGTCCAGGCCACATCCTGAAGGACCTGAGGCCCCTTGGCCTGGCAGGACTGGCTATACGACTCCACGCTGGCTAGCTCTTGATCTGTCGGCGATCGCGACAGGATGGTCAGATACAGTCGATTGACGATCTGGCCGCGCGGGCCCTTGGTCTGTATCAGGGCTCGCAGCTTGGGACCCTGCTCCAGCTTCTGCTGGATATGGCTGGAGTTCAGCAGGTGGAGACGCTGGTCTGCAGTGGGGCGGTTGTTCCGCTCAGACTCCAGGCCCGTGTCACGGCTGGGCCGGCCGAACATGTCCAGGAACGAGCTGGTGATGCTGCCGTCAGGCAGGGCGATGGATCGCGTTTCCTGCGGAATGTAGGTGAAGGGCTCAGGGATTGCGCTGGAGTACTTCTCCGTGGTGCCCGTGATCTGACACAGGGCATCGATTAGGACCTCTGCCTCCAACCGTCGCAGCGGATAGGTGGCGAAGTAGACCTTGGCCCGCTGGTCCTGGGTCCTGGGCACGCATGACAGTTGGTAGACCTGGGAGTTGAGGATCAGGCGGTAGACGCTCTTGAGATCATAGTGGGAGCGGACCAGCTCCTGCTCGAGATAGGCCAGCAGCTCTGGATTGCAGGGAGGGTTGTCGGAGCGGATGTCATCCGGCTCATGGATGATGCCCCGTCCCAGCAGCCAGGACCAGACGCGATTGGCGATCGCGTGGGAGAACCAGGGATTCCTGTCACCGGTCAGCCAGTCTGCGAAGACCACTCTCCAGTCCTGACCTGCCGCCAGCTTGACCTTGGACCCATCTGGCAGGACTGCCGCCAGCGTGGCCTTGGCAGGGCCGGCAGCTCCGGTCTTGTTGGGATCCAGAAAGACGATCTCCTCCTTCCATTCGCCTGTGTGCTTGTAGCCAATCTGTGAGAAGAAGACGGCCATGGCCGCCAGTCTCTCCTTGGGCCACTTCTCCGCCCGAGCGCCCATGAAGGTCAAGGCCACGGTCTGGGCAATGGCCTTGGGCTCCTTGCTCTGCATGGCCCTGTAGAAATTGACCTGCGGCACGCGGAAATTGCTGCCGCTGCTGCAGAGCATCTCCCGCACGAACCGGTCGTAGGCCAGGTTCTCCTTGAGGCTGGTGCGGATCCAGCGGTAGTAGGTCTGGGCCGCGTTGGGCCAGAGGTTGATGGGATACTCGGCCTTGACCCGCAGCAGGTCGCTCCACTTCATCGCCCAGTAGTCTGCAAACTCATCCCTTTCGAGCAACCGCTCGATCAGGACACTCCGCTTGTTGGGGTCGCGGTTCTGCAGGAAGTCACGGACCTCTTGGGCAGTGGGCAGCGTGCCAATCGCGTCCAGGTAGACCCTGCGGACAAACACCTCGTCCGAGCAGGGTTGGCTGGGCTCGATCCCCAGGCGTTTAAGCTGGGCAAAGACCAGTTGGTCAATCTTGCCTTGCGGCGTGGGCCTGACCTGCGACTCGAAGGGGCTGGTCTGTGCTGCTGCCTGAGCGTCTCCAACCCATGCCACCAGCAGCAGCATTGCTGCCAACGTCACTGCCCTTGTCCGTGTTACCGAGGGCTGTAGAGATGTGGGGACCTGCTTCCCCATGGAACCACCTTTCCGGGTCGTTTCACAGACCATGCCTATCACTGTATCAGAAGTGGAGGCTCAAGGACAGAAGGTTACAGGTCAGTCCGCGGACAGGACAATGACCGGGTTGCCAAGGACCGCGGAGTCCAGGGTCAGGCTGCGATCCGCTCCCTCCGTGAGGGCGATCGTGAGGAATGAGGCGTCGGGCTCCAAGGCGATGTCGATCTGTATCGGATCTGCGCCACCGGCCAACTGGGCCTTGAGCCGCTCCTGGCCGTCAACGAGGACCCAGAGGTCCGCCACGGGCGGCTTTCTCAGTTGGTCGGCCCATCGCGTCAGGACTTCATCGGACAGGCCTGCCACGGCCCTGAGATGGGAGGGCCTCAGGCCGCCGTGGAGTCCCTGACAGAATCGCCGGATCTCTGCCAGGTTGAGGGTGATGCCGATGTCGCTGTGGAGCAGCAGGGCCGGATGCCTGGCCGTCCCATAGCGGACGCCGTTGAGCACCAACTGGTTCTGGCCGGCGCCGATGTACCCTGCGTTGCACGGTCCTGCGGGCACCTGACCGCTGGTCTTTGGGCATCCGGACCAGACCGTGCCTGCAGAGCTGATCTGGGTCAGCGAGCCGTCGCGGCCTGGTACGAACACGCCATCGATGAAAGAGCCTTCCTGGGCCTGGACGTAACCCAGTGGGCCTGGCCTGGGCATCCCGAAGGTCATGGGCACGATGAGCCCAGAGAAGATGTGAACGCCCGCCTGCATCTGGCCGCCGCCAAAGCCGTTTCCGCCGCCCACCACATCGGCCAGATCGATGGGTTGCCCCCTCCACAGCAGGCCTGATTGCGGGTCAAACGCACGGACGAACCGGTCTGTCTCGATCTCCGACTCGACGATGCGTCCATCCATCTGCACACTTCGGGCCTGTCCCTCGGTGATGAGTACGCCGGCCTCGGCGACAGGGGCCTCTCCTGAGACGAACGAGGCCTTGCCCTTATACATCAGCAGGCTGGCTGTGCCATCCACGCCGACCTCCATGCCAAACTCGGTACCCAGGTCGACCACCCCATAGTGCGGGGCGTCGACCCGAAACCCTCTGGCTGACGCAGGCACCCTCGCGCACACCTTTCCATAGGACAGGGCCACGTGGTTGATTCCATACACCTTGATCTCGCTGGGGCCTTCGAGCACGAGCTCTGCGCCGTGGTCAAAGGACAGGCTCGCCAGCCCTTTGGCCAGTCGCACGGGCTGGCCGTCACTCAGGAAGCGGTATCCCTTGTCGTAAGCCTTGTTTGCGTTGAGCCACTGGGAGTCAAGGCTGTCCCTCAGCGTCGCAACGGGACTGGGCCGAGGCGGCAGGACCATGACTCCCACGGCCACGAGCAGGATCGCGGCCACGGAGGTCGCGGCCACGGACAGCCAGAACCTCGACGCCTTCTGCCTGGCGAGAGCCTTGTTCGCCAGATCGGCAGGCCGGTGGCCGGGATCGTCCTGAGGCCTGTCCACCTCCAGGGGAGGCGAGCTGGTCTCCATCAGCAGCAGTTGCACCAGATCGCCCTCGGCCATGGTTGGATCGAGGTCAGCAGACGCCTCTTCCAGAACGGCCTTTCTGGCAACGTCGTTCTGGCCATGGTACTGGAGGACCAGGGAATGGAAGTGGACGCACTCCAGATAGTGCCTGACGTGGGAGGGGTCCTGGATGATCCATTCGGACAGGTGGGCGATCTGCTCGGCCGTCATACCGGCCCTGTCGAAGAGATACAGGCTGATCAGTCTTTCCACGTCCTGGTTGTTCAAGGGTTCTCCTGCCGCAACCGCTGTTCCACGCACTCACGCAAGGCTACACGCACCCGATGGAGGATGACGAACACGTTGGCCTGGCTCATGTCCAACTGCTGGGCGATCCTGGCAGGGCTCATCTCCCGCAAATAGTGCATCTCAAGGACCGTGCGCCAGCGGGTCTTGAGCCGTTCCATGCACAACCGGAGGGCCTGCATGCGATCTGACGCCGTGTCCCTGCCGTGGACCGGCTCGGATTCGCACGCCTCGGCAATCCGCTCCATGGCCCCGGCACTGAGGATCGTGGTCCGCCTGTCCTCGTAGTGCTTGAGGATCTCGTTCCTGGCGATGCCGATCGCCCAGGCCACGAACGATCGCTGCCTGTCGTACTGGTCGAACTTCCTGGCCGTTACCAGGGCGACGTTCTGCAGGATGTCATCCACGTCATGGACGTTGGTGACAATCGAGGCCACAAAAACGGCGATCTGGGGCTGTGACTTGGCCCAATGAGCGGCCAGTTCTTCGGGACGAGTTCTTGGCTCTTCCATCCGCGTTCCACAATACAGGCCGGGCAGCCAGGCGCCGGCCTGTCGCTGTAGCCCTGCTCTGTTAGAATTCCCCCAGTCGTCGTCGATTCTTACAGAAACCTGCAGTTTTTGCTGTAAGAATGGCCGGATAACCGAGGAATAGTAAGGTAGACGGCTACGCGATGATAGTCGCTGGATGCCTCTGTTGTCCATTGTACAGTTCCAGTAAAAGGTGAAAGTCAGTCACGTCACTGTGAAGGAGGACCATCATGCACAGAACGCGGATCCGTCTTGGCCTGCTGATCGTCATTCTGGCGGTTGGCGCCCTGACCGGCGTTATCAGTGCTGCCTCGCCCGATCTTCTGGGGTGGTGGAAGTTTGATGAGGGGGCCGGCACTGCAGCCGGAGATGCATCAGGCAACGGCAACGAGGGCACGCTCAGGGGCAGCCCACAGTGGATCGTGGGTCAGTTGAGCGGAGCGCTGTCCTTTAATGGCAGCGCCAGCTATGTTGAAATCCCTCATTCGACCGTGTTCGACAGCCCCAGCCAGCTCACGCTGGCTGCGTGGGTCAATCCCACGGTCCTGGCTGACTGGTGCGGTGTGATCACCTTTGGCATCAACAACAGCCCCTACGCCCTGCAGACGTGGAGTAGCGGCGCGATCCGGCTTTCCATGAACTGGGGCAGCGTGCCCGGAGGCACGGGCGGGGGCTCCTACGATTCTACCGCCGGCGTGACGAAGGCCAATCAGTGGCAGCACATCGCGGCGACCTACGATGGGACCACGATCCGCTGGTATGTCAATGCCAAGCCGGTCGCCGAGATGGCCGCGGCCGTGACGATCGGCTCCCTTGACGAATCTGTGATCATCGGCGCGGACTTCCCGGGTGGAGACGAGTACTTCACGGGCGGGATCGATGACCCCAGGATTTACAGCAAGGCCCTCCCTGAGGCGGCCCTGGCGGACGTGATGTTCGGCAGGGGTGGTGGGGATGCGTCCACTCCCACGCCTAAGGGCGGAGCCACGGATGTCGCCCGGGATGCACTCTTGAGCTGGGTGGCAGGCCAGTACGCCAAGACGCACGACGTGTACTTCGGCACTGCCTTTGACGACGTGAACGACGCGAGCCGGGTCACTCCGATGGGAGTCCTGGTCAGCCAGAGTCAGGCAGATGCGACCTATGATCCTGCAGGCCTGCTGAGCTTTGGCCAGACCTACTACTGGCGCGTGGACGAGGTCAACGCCGCACCCGACTTCGCGATCTACAAGGGAGGCACCTGGAGCTTCACGGCAGAGACGTATGGCTATCCGGTCAAGCCGGTCAAGGCCACGGCCTCCAGTTCCAGCAACGCCTTGATGGGACCCGAAAAGACGATCGACGGCTCCGGGCTGGATGCCATGGATCAGCACGGCAACTCCGCCTCCCACATGTGGCTGAGCAAGAAGAACACGACTCCGATCTGGATCAAGTATGACTTCGACAAGGTCTACAAGCTGCACGAGATGTGGATCTGGAACTCCAACCAGGCAACTGAGCTGGACGCCGGATTCGGCGTCAAGGACGTGACTGTAGAGACGTCGCTCGATGGCACGACCTGGACCGCCCTGGGTGGGCCCATGGAGTTCAATCAGGCCACTGGCGAGCCCAACTACACGCACAACACGACCGTGGCGTTCGGCGGCGTGCAGGCCAAGTATGTGAGGCTGACAATCAGCGCCAACTGGGCGGACGGGACCAAGCAGGCGGGCCTCAGCGAGGTCCGGTTCTTCTATGTCCCGGTCAAGGCCTACGGACCGACTCCCAGCACAGGAGCAGCAGGGGTGGCGATCGACTCGACACTGAACTGGAGACCCGGTCGTGAGGCGGTCAAGCATGAGGTGTATCTGGGCCTGGATCCCAATGCCCTGGTCTTGGCCAAGACGGCCGGCGAGCACAGTCTGCCGCTTTCGTCCCTGGGGCTGGAGTACGGAAGGACGTACTACTGGAAGATCAATGAGGTCAATGATGCGGCCACGCCGAGGTCGTGGGAAGGAGACGTGTGGAGCTTCGCGACTCCGGACTACGGTGTAGTAGATGACTTTGAATCGTACAACGATGCCTGCAACCGCATCTTCTTTGCGTGGGTGGATGGGTTTGGCTACTCCGCCTCTCCGGACTGCGGGCTGGCTGCCTCTGCAGGCAACGGGACGGGTTCCACGGTAGGCAACACGAATCCTCCGTTTGCCGAGAAGACGATCGTGCATGAGGGCAAGCAGTCGATGCCCCTTTCCTATGACAACACCTCCGGCAAGAGCACCTCTGAGGCGATCCAGACCTTTGCCACGGCACAGGATTGGACGCTGGGCGGGGCCAAGACGCTGGTGTTGTCTTTCCGCGGGTCGTCGACCAATGGGGCAGGCCAGTTGTACGTGACGGTCAATGGCGTCAAGGTGACGTACGCCGGCACTGCGACGGCCCTGGGCACGGGACTCTGGAAGCAGTGGAACATCGATCTGGCTGCAGTGGGGACGAACCTCAAGGCCGTCAAGACGCTGGCGATCGGCGTGTCGGGTTCGTCCAAGGGCACGCTGTATGTGGATGACATCCGTCTGTACCGTGCCGCGCCTGCACCCATCCAGCCGACAGATCCGGCCAGCAACGGTCTATCGCTCTGGTATCGGATGGAAGGCAACGTGAAGGACAGCTCGGGCAAGGGCCTGGATGGCGCGGCGGTCGGCAATCCCGCATATGGGGAAGGGCCCGTAGGCTATGGTCAGGCCCTGCAGTTCGAAGGGATCGATGATGAGGTGGACCTGCCCATCGGCACGCTGATCAACACGCTTGCTAGCGCAACCTTTGCCACCTGGGTGAATGACAGTCCCCAGGATGGGTCGTGGTCGCGGGTCTTCGACTTTGGCACCGACAACACCAACTACGTTATGCTGACTCCACACCAGGAGACCAACGGTGCGCTGACCTGTGACATCAGGATCACGACGGCTGCCCTCACCGTACCTCAGACGCGGTTCGCGGCGGCACTGGCCCTGCCCGATGGATGGCACCACGTGGCCGTGGTGTTCGACAGCGCGGCCATGAACGTGAAGATCTACCAGGATGGGATGGTGGTGGCCAGTGGCGCCACGACGGTTCTGCCAAAGGATCTGGGCAAGACCACCCAGAATTGGCTGGGCCGGTCTCAGTTCACGGCGGATGCGCATCTGACCGGTAGCATAGATGAGTTCCGGATCTACAACAGGGCACTCTCTGCAGGCGAGGTTCTGTACCTGGTTGGCGACAGGTAGTCGCTTGGGATTGAAGGACGGGCTGTGTATGGCCGGCCATCTGGTTCATCGTCTGGAATAGCGATCGTGTCGGGGCCTGGACGGGCGTCGTGCAGGCCCCGGTCTACTCTGTATCCTTGGTTTTCGGAGGATCTTGACTATGTCTCATCCAACCCATCAGAGAGGACAAGCTGTGAGGCGGGGGGTCGTCGTGACCGCCCTCTGTATCCTGGCTGCAGTGACGGGTCGCGCGTGGTGCGCAGACCCTTCCCTCGTGCTGTACCTGCCCTTCGATGAGGGCTCCGGGACGGTGACCGCGGATGGCTCGATGTACAAGTCCGACGGCACCCTCGTCGGCGACGCGAAGTGGATCACGGGATATACCGGAGGCGCGCTGGAGTTCGTGGCCGCCTCCCACGTCACGGTCCCGGAGATTCCAGAACATGACGTGACATCTCAGATGAGCGTGATGGCATGGGTCAAGGCCACAAGCTCACCGAACTGGTGCAGAGTGGTAGACAAATCCCAGTACCAGACCAGCGGCTTCGATCTGGTCCTGACCCAGGGCGGGGGCCTGCCCCGTCTCGAGTTCTTCGTGGCCAATACCACCTCGCTGGTGGACGGAACGACGGCGGTCATTGACAACCGATGGCATTTCATCGCGGCCACGTTCGCCAACAAGACGCTGAAGATCTTCGTCGATGGTGTAAGGCAGGCCAGCGTCACGTCGACCAACAACGTGGACATCAATCCGAACAACCTGCCGGTGATGATCGCGGGCGAATCGAGCTCGAACGGCGGAAACCAGTTCCTGGGCGCGGTCGACGAAGTGGCGTTGTACAATCGCGAGCTGACGGATGAGGAGATCCTGTCGATCTTCCGCAACGGCATGCCGTCTGCGGAGACCGCTGCCAAGCCACAGCCGGACAACAAGGTGGTGGACGTCCCGCGGGACGCCGTCCTGGGGTGGCTGCCCAGCGCGTACGCCCAGACGCACGACGTGTACTTCGGAACGGCCTTTGAGGATGCGAACAACGCGAGCCGGGCCAGTGCCGGCGGTGTCCTGGTCAGCCAGGGCCAGAGCACGACGACCTATGATCCCGCGGGCCTCCTGGCCTTCGGTCAGACTTACTACTGGCGTGTGGATGAGGTCAACGGGGCACCCGACTTCACGATCTACAAGGGCAACGTCTGGTACTTCACGGCAGAGACGTACGGCTACCCGGTCAAGCCGGTCAAGGCCACGGCCTCCACCTCCAGCAATGCCCTGATGGGACCCGAGAAGACAATCGACGGCTCGGGGATGGACAGCCTGGATCAGCACTCGACCTCTGCCTCGCACATGTGGCTGAGCAAGAAGAACTCCACGCCCATCTGGATCAAGTACGATTTTGACAAAGTCTACAAGATGCACGAGATGTGGGTCTGGAACTCTAACCAGGCCACGGAGATCGACACCGGCTTCGGCGCCAAGGACGTGACCGTAGAGACGTCCCTGGATGGCGCCACCTGGACGTCCCTGGCTGGCGGGCCTGTGGAATTCAATCAGGCCACAGGCGAGCCCAACTACACGCACAACACGACCGTGGCGTTCGTCGGCGTCGAGGCCAAGTACGTCAGGCTGACGATTGCCGCCAACTGGGCGGACGGGACCAAGCAGGCGGGCCTCGGCGAGGTCCGTTTCTTCTATGTCCCGGTCAAGGCCTATGGCCCGACACCCAGCGACGCCGCAACGGGCGTGGCGATCGACTCCACGCTGAACTGGCGGCCCGGCCGCGAGGCGGCCACGCACGAGGTCTACCTGTCTACGGACGCCAGCAAGCTGGCCCTGGCCAAGACGACCGGTGAGCACAGCCTGGCCCTCTCCCAACTGGCGCTCGAACACGGCAGGACATACTACTGGAAGATCAATGAGGTCAACGACGCGGCTGCAACCAAGTCCTGGGAAGGCGACGTGTGGAGCTTCACGACTCCGGACTACGCTGTGGTCGACAACTTCGAGTCCTACAACGACGGCTGCAGGCGGATCTTCTTCGCCTGGGTAGATGGATTTGGCTACTCTGCCTCGACGGACTGCGGAATCGCGGCCTCTGCCGGCAATGGAACGGGTTCCACGGTCGGCAACACGAATCCTCCGTTTGCCGAGCAAAGCATCGTCTACGGCGGTAGTCAGGCCATGCCGCTGGCGTACGACAACACGGCCGGCAAGAGCACCTCTGAGGCGATCCGGACTTTTGATGCCGCACAGGATTGGACGCTCGGCGGCGCCAAGACGCTGGTCTTGCGTTTCAGAGGGGTCCCCGATAATGGAGCAGGCCAGTTGTACGTGACGATCAACGGCACGAAGGTGACCTACGACGGCAGCGCAACGGCCCTCAGCGCTGTGGTCTGGAAGCAGTGGAACATCGATCTGGCCTCTGTGGGGACGAACCTCAAGGCCGTCAAGACCCTCGGCGTCGGCGTGTCGGGTTCAGGCAAGGGGATCGTGTACGTGGATGACATCCTGCTGTACAGGGCTGCGCCGCGCCGATTCAGCCGGTCGATCCCGGGACCAATGGCCTCGCACTTTGGTACCGCATGGAGAACAACGTGAAGGACAGCTCTGGCAAGGGGCTGGATGGCACCCCGGTGGGCAATCCCGTGTATGGCGAAGGCCCTGCAGGATACGGCCAGGCCCTGCTGTTCGAGGGGATCGACGACGAGGTGGATCTGCCGATCGGCACGCTGGTCAGCACGCTGGCCAGCGCGACCTTCACCTGCTGGGTGAAGGACAGCCCTCAGGATGGGTCGTGGACGCGGATCTTCGACTTTGGCACGGGCAACACCAACTACGTCATGCTGACTCCGCACCAGGGCACCTCCGGTCCTATGACCTGTGCCATCAGGGTTACGACTGCGGCCATGACCGTTCCTGAGACGCGGTCTGTCGCGAAGACAGCCCTGCCGAATGATGGATGGCACCACGTGGCCGTGGTGTTCGACAGTGCGGCCATGAACGTGCAGATCTACCAGGACGGCATGATGGTGGGCAGCGGTGCCACGACGGTCCTGCCGAAGGACCTCGGCAAGACCACCCAGAACTGGCTCGGCCGCTCTCAGTTCGTGGCAGATGCGTACCTCTCGGGCAGTGTCGATGAGTTCAGGATCTACAGCCGGGCCCTCCCTGCAGGCGAGGTCGCCTACCTGGCTGGCGATAGATAAGAGCCCTGGCCTTGGCCAGGAAGATCAGAGATGGATTCGGGGCCTGCGTCCGGAAGGATGCAGGCCCCGGTCATTTTGAGAAGCAGGAAGCAAGAAGCAGAAGAAGAGACACAAGAGATGGACTCGTCTTCTTACCTCTTACTTCGTTCCAGTGACGGCCCTGATGTACTCGACCTCCTTTAGGTTATAGGGGGTGCCGTCCGTCCGGAAGATGTCATGATGCCACAGAGGCGGCTCAGCAGTGTAGGCCTTGTCCCACGAGTCCCAGGGATAGATGGTCTGGGTCTTGCCGTCCACCAGGCCCCAGCAGTACGCGCCGACCTTCTGGGCCTTGAGGGTGGCCAGGATGGGGTCAAACGTGCTCTTGGCAGTACGGGCCATGAACTCCGAGCAGAGGATGGGCCGGTTGAATTTGGCCTTGAGAGCCTCCACCTCTTTCTTCATGTCATCCGGTTGGCCGTAGTTGTGGAAGGTGATAACGTCGGAGTTGTCGAGCATGAACTGGAACAGCGGAGGATTCCTCATGAAGCCCTGGAGGTCATCCCAGATCGCGGCGGTCAACGGCTGTGAGGGATCGACCTCGCGGGCCCAGGAGAAGGTCTTCTTCAGCAGGGCCAGGGCCACGTCAGGCTTGTTGGCCAGCTCGACCTTGCCATACGCCGAGACGTTGCGGTTGTCGGGCTCATTGAACAGGTCCCACATCTGCACGCGGCGGTCGTCCTTGAATCGACGCAGGACGCCCTGCACGTAGGGCTTGAGCGAGTCGTACTGGCTGGGGTCCTTGAGGATGTCTGCGCCCGGGCTCTGGATCCAGCCGGAGTTGTGGACGTGCGGCCTGGGCGCCCGCTGCTTGCCCAACTGAGGGTGGGGGTCCCATACGCCGTCGAAGATCACGAACATCACGCCGATGTGGTGCTTGTCCGCGACCGCCAGGAACTGGTCCATGCGGGACAGCAGCCCCTGACTATCCTGCTTCCACAGAAGGTCGTGGAGGAACACCCGAACGCTGGTGAACCCCAGGGACTGGGCCCAGCCCAATTCCCGGTCGATGGTCGCCAGGTCGAAGGTGTCGGCCTGCCACATCTCGAGCTGGTTGATGGCCGTGCTGGGCGCGAAGTTGCAGCCCACCAGCCAGGGCTGCTGGCCGTACCAGGCGTTGGCCCTTTCAGCAGGCCATCGCTCCGCAGCGGCGAGTGCGGAGGTCCCGAACAACACCAACAACAACAGGCCTCTATGTTTCATCATGTCTGAGTCCTTTCTTCGTTCATATCCTGCCACCCCTAGTATTAATCCCTGGGCGTCCGGGCATTCTTACAGGGATTTGCCTCAAAGAGAAGTGAGAAGCAAGAAGTAAGGTGCTTGTCTCTTACCTCTTGTCTCTTGCCTCTTGTTCGCAAAGGTAACGGTCAAAGAGGCGTGCGGGCATCCGGTTGCACAGCCTCACCAGGCCGAAGGTGCAGACTAGGGCAAACACGATCCTGGCCAGGAGGATGCCTGAGAGATGACCTCCGAGCAAGGCCATCAACGTCGTGTCTTCGATCAGGCTGTGACACAGGCCCATCAGGGCCAGGGAGAAGAAGACGTCCCTCTTGGAGACGTCACCCGAGGTGGCGTGCTGGATGATCAGGCCCCCTCCATACGCCACGCCCAGGACCATCCCGACCACGGTGATATCCGTGGCAGCAGGCGTCATGCCCAGGATCCTGAGCACAGGTGCCAGCGCCTTCTCCACCAGGTCGATCACGCCGACCCAGCGCAGGAGGCGGAGCAGGATCATCAGGCCCAGCACTATCGCGAAGATGCGGCCGAGGTTCTCCAACTGGCCGATCGCCCAGGTGGCCACTGTCGCGCTCACGGCCGGCGCCTTCCAGAGCAGCACGGACCTCTCCTGGAGCAGGCCCGTCCAGCGATAGAACAGGTTGAGAAGGCAGGCCAGGACCAAGGCGCCGCCGATGCGGATCACCGCCATGGCCGCGAGCCTCGTCCCAGCCTTCTGCGCCACGCGGAGCTCCACGGGCAGGTTGTGTGCCACGAGCATCATACAGGTGAGGATCGTGACCTGGGCCGCAGTCATGGGGATCGTGGGCGCGAGGGACACAAAGGCCATGGCTGCCGCATACAGGTTCGTCAGCATGGCCGTGGCCCACACGATCCCCATCGCGCCAGGCAGGCCCACGGCCCCCATGACCGGCGCCAACAACCCGGCTATGGTCCGGACCGCGCCCAGCTCCTCCAGGATTTTGACCACGATCACCACGGGGATCATGACCTTGAAGAGTATCCACGTGACGTTCAGGGTGTCCGTCAGCACCTCGCGGCCAAGTTTCTTGTATCGTTCCATGCCGTGTTCTGTTCTGTCCTGCGCGACCTTGAAGACGACCGCCGCAGTATACCCAGGCAGGAGGAAGGAATACAGAACACAGAACACAGAACGCAGGAGATAGGAGTTAGGAGAAAGGAGAAAGAAGGCGGGTGCCAGCAGGCTGAGTGCTGATGGCCCCTCCCTGCTTACTTCTTGCTTCTTGGCTCTTACTTCTTCTCGCCACAGAGGAAAATCGGTGCACAAGGCCCAACTGAACTATAGAATGTTGCATCCAAGCAAGGAGATCAGGCTATGAAGGTTGTGGCGTTCAATGGCTCGCCTCGCAAGGGCGGCAATACGGAACAGATGATTGGGCAGGTCTTTGGCGTCCTGCAGCAGGAGGGCATCGAGTGCGAGCGGATCGACGTTGCGCACAAGCCGCTGCGGGGCTGTACGGGCTGCTGGGGTTGTGCAAAGAACGGCGGCCGGTGCGTGATCGACGATGACCTCAACGGTTGGTTTGCCAAGGCCAAGGAGGCGGATGGTCTGATCATCGGCTCTCCCACCTACTTCGCCAATGTCTCAGCAGAGACCAAGGCCCTCTTGGACCGCATGGGCATCCTGGGCCGCAGGACCGGCGCATTCGTCCGCAAGCCCCTGGCTGCAGTGGTGGCAGTGCGGCGGGCCGGCGCGGTCACCGCCTTTGATGCCATCAACCACATGGGCCAGATCAACCAGATGTTCATTGTGGGCTCCACGTACTGGAACTTCGCCATAGGCCGCGAAAAGGGTGAGGTCCTCGAAGACCAGGAGGGCATGGCCAACATGCAGAACCTCGGCGAGAACATGGCCTGGCTGCTGAAGAAGCTGCACGCATAGGGCCCAGCATGCGGCAAGCTAGTCGGGCTTCCACCTGAGTTTGCCGAGGTCCTCGGTCTTCACGAATTCCACATTGCCGGCCTTGAACAAGACATTGCAGCCTCCACCCCCATGGCTGGCCATTGTGAGGATCTCTGGCCCACCGGTTTGATTCCATCCGGGCCGGGTCTCGAAAAGCAGGACTGTGTCCTCGTTCGCCGAGACTCCTTCCACGTATGGATTCATGGCATAATCGGCATCCAATCCTCCGAAGCGTTGAGCGAACCTCCACCGAGAGTAGAGATCCAACTCCAGGGGATACTTGTATCTGTCAGCGCGCGGCCTGATACCAGGGCACTGGAAGGTGCCCTGGTTGATCCTTATGGTATCTGGGAGGAGATCACACCACTTTGACGGTGATGGGAAGCGGCCGTCATGGTCTCTGGTATAGAGCCACATCGCCTTTCCGAGCTCAGAGAGGTGGGTTGAACACACAATCTTCGGCTCTAGATCGCGTCTCGATTCCGTGTCATGAAGGATCCACGCGAAGAGCCCAGTCAGTACCGGCAATACAATGGCTGCCAAGCCCAGACTTCCTCCTCTAAGACGGCCACCGGACTGATGGACGCAGAGCCGCGACTTGATGCCCAGAAGCACACCTGCCAGTCCGGCAAGCAGGGAGAGACTGAGAAGACCCAGGAGACTCAGGACAAATGCTGCTATCGCGAGTCTGGAGGTTCGAACGGGTACGCCCTCAGTCTTCATGGCTTACCCCTTCGAGTCCGGCTTGGTTCTGGCTACCACCACGCGCTCATGGCCCTGGAAGTCTCTGTGGACTACGGGGTCCTGGAACTTGGTTGCCTGGCGGATCAGGTCCATGACTGCGGCGGCCTGCTGGTAGCCGATCTCAAGCATCAGGGCTCCGTCTGACTTCAAGAAGGGATCTGCCTGCTGGATGACCCTGCGGAGGACGTCGAGGCCGTCGTTGCCTGCGAGCAGGGCACGCTGGGGCTCGTAGTCCTTGACGTTCTTGTCCAGTTGGCCGTATTCCGCTGCAGTGACATAGGGCGGGTTGCACACGATCAGGTCGAAGGGACCTTCGTCCATCTGGGGCACGATGGGGTCGAACAGGTCGCCTGAGAGGAGCTTGACCCGCTCCTGCACGCCGTGGCGTTCCACGTTCCGGGCGGCCGCTGCCAGGGCCTTGTCGCACACGTCCGTGGCGAGGATCGAGGCCTCTTTCACGTTGACCGCCAGGGCCACGGCGACGCAGCCGCTGCCCGTGCACAGGTCCAGCACCCGATTGGGGCCAGGTCTGGACCTGAGGAACTCGATGGCCCTCTGGACCAGCAGCTCCGTCTCAGGCCTGGGGATCAGACAGTCCGAACAGACTACCATCTCGAGGGAGTAGAACTCGGTCTTTCCCACGAGGTAGGCCACGGGCTCGTGCTGGCCTGCCCGCTTCACCAGGTCACGGAGCTTCTCCAGGCGGGGCTTGTCCACAACATGATCGAACTGGGTGTACAGCTCGATCCGCTTCTTTTCGAGGACGTGGCCCAGGATCAGCTCCGCGGAGAGCCGGGGTGAGTCGACCTTCTTGTCGGTCAGGTACTGGGTGACCCACTCCAGCAGCCGCTTGATGGTCCAGACGTCTGCAGCAGGGGAGCCACCTTCCTCTGCCGGAGGCTCCACGGTGCGCCTGACGTCTCGCTCTTGTCTCCTGGGTCGAAGCACTGTTCCAACCTCCGCGTGGATTCAGCATGGGCTAAAGCCCATCCTACGCCCATCCTACTCCTGTCTCCTGTCTTCTGGCTTCTGTCTTCTCAAATGTAGACTTTGTCCATCATCCGCGGGAACGCGATGCACTGGCGGATGTGCTTCTCGCCCGTGATCCAGGCCACGGTCCGCTCCACACCCAGGCCGAACCCGCCGTGCGGGAAGGTGCCGTACTTGCGGAGGTCCAGGTACCAGCCATAGTTCTGTGGGTCGAGCTTCTCTTCTGCCATGCGGCTGATCAGGCGGTCGTAGTCGTCCTCGCGGACAGAGCCGCCGATGATCTCGCCGAACCCTGCAGGCGCCAGCAGGTCATAGTTTTCAACGACCTTGGGATTGGACCGGTCCTGCCTCATGTAGAAGGCCTTGGCGTCACGGGGGTAGTGTGTGACAAAGACCGGCTTGTCGTGCATCATCGAGATGATGGTCTCGTCGGAGCCGCCCAGGTCCTTGCCCCACTGGAATTCCGCAGCGAGCTTGGCGTGCTTGGGGTTGTTCTCGATCCGGGTCTCGACCTCCTGCAGCTCGGTCCGCAGGTCGATCAGCTCTGCTGCGATCTTGTCCTTCTGCCACTGCTTGATGGATCCCTGTTGCTGCTTGTCCAGCTCTGCGATTCTAGATTCGAACTGCCCCTTCTGCACCTGCAATTGGGCCAGTTCGGCTGCCAGGTAGTCCCTGGCCTTGTCCGAGGTCAGGATGTCGACCGCCGCAGTGTAGGTCAGCCTGTAGAAGGGCGGCTTGATCCGCTCCAGGCCGGGGATGTCCGCGCCCAGGGCCTCCAGTTGGGGACGGTTGTCTGCCACGACGCGGGCGGCGATGGACGACACCAGGCCTTCAGCCAGCTCCAGCAGGCCAGGTAGTTCTATGAAGGCCACCTCGGGCTCGACCATCCAGAACTCGGTCAGGTGTCGCCGGGTCTTGCTTTTTTCTGCGCGGAAGGTCGGGCCAAAGCAGTAGACCTTACCCAGACTCGCGGCAGCAGACTCCAGGTAGAGCTGGCCGGTCTGTGCCAGGGCGATGGGCTCACCGAAGTAGTCCACCTGGAAGAGCGATCCTACCTCCTCGCCCGCGATCGTCGTGAAGATAGGCGTGTCGACCAGGGTGAAGCCGTTGTCGTTGAAATAGCGCCTGATGGCATCGATCACCGTGTGCCGGACCTTGGCGATGCACCACTGGCGGTTGGACCGCAGGTGCAGGTGCCGGTGCCGCATCAGGAAGTCCACGCCATGGGGCTTGGGCGTGATGGGGTAGTCCACGGAGACGCCGATCACCTGTGCACCGCTGACCGCCAGCTCAAAGCCGCCCGGGCTCCGTGGCTCTGCCCGCACCAGGCCCGTGACCGTCAGAGAGGACTCCTGGCCCAGGTGGTCGAGCTGGGAGAACGTCTCCTCAGGGACCTTGCCCTTCTCCACCACGCACTGACACAGTCCGGTTCCATCGCGGACCACGAGGAATAAGACCTTGCCACTCGACCGGCCGTGATACAACCAGCCTGCCAAGGTGACTGTCTGGCCTATATGGTCCTTGAGGTTCGAGATCGTCGATCGTTCACCCATTGCTGCACCTCTAGTGTCTGGCGGCCACTTTGCAGGTCCACCTGAGAGTCTATCTCAGAACCTGTTTCTACTGCGATCGGCTGCGAAGTCCTGGGTCTGCGTTGTCGGCGAAAAAGGTTCTCGACGTGCCAAGAAGCACGCCTCCGAGCCTTTTCCGCCTCCGCCTTGCCCCCGGGCTTCTCGCTCGATCTCGTCGCGAAACAAGTTCCGAGATAGACTCTGGGACCGGACGTCATACGTCGGCCACACTATACACCCCTCCGCGGGCCCCGAAAAGTCCCTTCTTGGAGGGTTTTGCTGAGGCCTGGCTGGCCCTTAAGGCCCTTGCTTCGGTTCGCTCCGCGGTCTATCCTTATACCCGCCCGTCAGGAAGAAGGTGCAACGACCGTGTATCAGGGTGTCATGGAGCGACCCTATGAGAAGATGCACTACAGTCTGTCGCCAACCTCAAGCTTCTGTGGTTCTGCTGATCATTGCCGGCCTGATCTGTCTGGCAGCCGGGTGTTCAGCCCGGGATGGTAGCCGTTCCACGGGCCAGGGGCCTGGCGCCCTTGCGGTCGACCAGACGATCCCCGCCGCAGACCGTCGGTTCCGCTTCGAAGGCCGCTTCGACTTCTCTGATCCGAACTCACCCGTTGTGATCTGGCAGGCGAGCAGGATCGGGCTGGACTTTGAGGCGGACAGCGTGGAGCTGCTGTTCGACCGGGCCAAGGGCCAGTGCTTCTTCAATGCAGACGTGGATGGGTCGCCCAGGGTGGTCGAGGTCCGTGAAGGCCAGATCGCCAAGGGTGCGGTGATTTCCGGCCTGGGGCCGGGACGTCACCACCTGACGCTCTTCAAGCGGAGCGAGGCCAATGCCGGCACCGTGCATTTTCGCGGCGTGCGTCTGGCCGGCGGGTCACGGATCTGGAGTCCGAGGCCTGCCGCCCACAGGCTGAGGATGGAGTTCATCGGCGACTCGATCACGGTCGGCGCCTGCAACGAGGATGGCGCCGTCGACCAGTGGGACAATCGCGGCACCCACAATGCCGCGATGGGCTATGCGGCCATGACTGCGGCCGCCTTCTCGGCAGACCATCGCAATACTGCAGTCAGCGGCATGGGCATCGCCACAGGCTACGTCGAGATGAAGGCCGGCCAGATCTGGGACCGGCTGTATCCTGTGGTCGGCTCGCCGAGGGCCGACCTGTCAGGCTGGGTGCCGCAGGTCGTGTTCGTGAACCTCGGCGAGAATGATGACTCGTACCCCAAGACCCATGGTCAGTCGTTTCCCGATACCTACACCGGGGGCTACGTCTCGCTGGTGCAAGCCATCCGGGCCGGCCACCCCAAGGCCCACATTGTGCTGCTGCGGGGCGGCATGTTCGGCGGCGCACAAAGCGAGTCCCTCCGGAAGGCCTGGGAGGCTGCGGTGACGCGGATCGAGGCAGGCGACAAGGCCGTCTCGCACTACGTCTTCGACCACTGGTCCAAGAATCACCCCCGCGTATCGGATCATCGCGCCATGGCCGACGAGCTGATCGCCTGGCTGAGACAACAGCCCTTCATGAAATAGGGACACTTGACGCCTCTGGAGGGTATGTTACGCTGGACTCAATGACACCATCTTGTCTTCCAAGGCTGGGAGGTTGCAGGGCAGTGCGCCTGGTGCTGACGATCCTGTTGGCTGCCCCGGCCGCAGGACTCCGGGCCTCAGCGACCAGGCCGCAGGACAGCGTGGTGCTGCTCTCGTCTGCAGGATTCAGGGAGATGGGGGTGGGCAACGGATTCGCGGTGGGTGACGGCTCCCTGATCATCACTGCCCATCACATTGCCTTCGACCACTCCGAACGGGGTGGTCACCTCATGCCGGGCCGGATCACGGTGTTCAGTCCCTACCTGGGAGATGCCTGTCACGGCGTCATCATCGCCTCTGACGAGGAGCTGGACCTGGCGGTGATCGAGGTGCCCTGGAAGGGCCACCCCTGCCTCGAACTGGCGACCGACAAAGAGATCGCGATTGCCGAGCGTCTCCAGACCATCCGGGTTGCGCAGGCGGGGCAGTCTCTCATCGCCGATCCCAATCGCCGGCTCACGGCTGAGGACCTCTACCAGAGTGATACCCAGGACGTGGACACAGTGGCGGTCAGGAGTGAGATCCCGAGATTCGTCGAGCTCAAGGTCGCGGGGCTTCTGGGTGAGGGGTGGAGCGGCTCTCCCATGATCCTGCCTGGCTCGACGAAGGTTGCCGCGTGCTTCACTCGACTCCATCGCCAGGCTGCCGGCCCAGAGCGGCCCCAGGGACCCACGGTGTCCCAGTTGCGGCGGATCCCCATGGCCGATCGATACCAGGCTCGGCTGGCCGAGGCCCACAAGGAGCCTCCTGCAGCCAGCCCGTCAGATGCGATAGAGGTCTTTCGCCTGGTCCTGCTTGCCCACCTGCGGAACAATCCGGGGATGTACGAGCAGGCCGTGGGCTCGGCACAGCAGGTCATCGCGGCGAGGCCCGACAACCCCATCGGCTATGAGGCTGCGGCCTTTGCCCTCGAGCGGGCGGGCCGCAAGGATGAGGCAGCGAGTCTCTACGAGAAGGCCTTGCAGCGCAAGCCCGTGTCTTTCGAGCTGCAGCTCTACTACAGCCAGTTCCTGGCCGAGCGAGGCGAGCCCAACAAGGCCATGGAGATCCTCGATAGGCTCAGAGAGGCCGGGACCTCTCGTGACCTGGTCTGCATCGCCGTGGTGAACGTCCTCGGCACGCAAGGAAGGTATGATCGCTGCCTTCAGTTCCTCGATGAGGCCCTTGGGGCCAATCCCAGAAACGCCTACCTCTGGCAACAGAAGGCAGGGTGTTTGGTCCAGTCCCAGGGTGGAAGACCGAGTCTGCAGGTAGCCGAGTGCCTGGAGAAGTCGGTCCAGCTCAGGCCTGAGATCGGGCCTTGGAGGGGAAATCTGGCCCGCCTTTATGAGCAGCTTGGCGAGCTGGATCGTTCTGAGGCCCACTTTCGCAAGCTCCTGGAGATCGAGCCGGACAACCCGGTGGTCTACGTCTGGCTCGCGGAATTCATCGAGAAGCACAGACCGACTGCCAGGCAGCAGGCGGTTGAACTGGCCGAGAAGGCACTGCGTCTGCCCTCGAATCCCAGGGGCAAACCCAGAGAGGCCATCGAGGGATTGATTGGCCGGTTGAAGGCAGATCCGAACGCCCCCCAGTAGGAAGGAACAGACAGCAACGGCATGATTGTGTCAGGGAGTGACCTCATGAGAACAGACAATGTGTTTCAGCGTCAAGCTCGAGTATCCGTGGTCCTGCTGGTTGTGGCAGGTCTGGCCTGGGGGCTGGCTGGATGCGGCCAGCAGCAGACCCGGGGGCTGTTCACGTTGGCTGAGCTCAGGGACTACAATCGGCTGGCCGTGTTCGGGCTCACCGCAGAGCAGGAGCAGGTCTTCATGGCCTTCTACACCAAGGGCTTCCCAGAGCAGTCCACTACCTTCGTGGAGCGGGCCAAGCTGCACGAGGTCATCAAGGAACAGGACCTCCTGCTGGGGAGACTCGACGAGAAGATGCGGGCCAAGATCAAACAGCTCTTCGGTGTCGAGGCCCTGATCCTGTGCGAGTACGGGGCGGGGGCTATGCCCAATGAGGTGGCCAAGCTCAGGGTGAGGGTCGTGGATAGCGCCACTGGAGCGATCTCAGGCTCAGTGATCGTGGAAGGTCACAAGAATTTCGACACCCTCAGCGCAGAGGCGATCAAGGCGCTCCGCACCGATCTCTACGGCGGCTAAGGGGAACTGTCAGCCATCCTGTTCTGCTCAGGGACGGCCCGGGCTGTGTCGATAGCAGCCAGTTGTTCTGCCGGAGATGCCCAGGAGAGCAGGACGCAGGCTGCGGCCAGCAGGACCGCTGCAACGAGCCCGCCTGCAAGCCACCAGATCCACCCGCGAAACAGGGCTGCCGCACCCCGTTCGCCGCCGGATTCGGTCACGGCCGGTTCCCTGCGCCGGCAGTCGAGTCGTCCTTTGGGAAGATCATCCAGGCTGCCATGTAGGTGATGACCGCCGGCGCGATCGCAGTGATCAGGCACAGGAAGATCACGCCTACCCGGACCAAGCTTGGGTCGAGGTCATAGGTCTCCGCGATCCCCCCACACACGCCTGCGATCTTCTTTTCTGTCCCCGATAGATGCAATCGCTTCATGGCGACAACCTCCCTCAAATCGCCCAACACCCCGCTAGCCCGCATTTCTCACAAGCCTTCGGTTCTGAGCGGTCCTGTTGTCCGGCTGCTGCGTTCTCGGTCCCGTTTGTCCTCAGCGTACCGCAACGGGTACGCCTCCGGGCTACCGGGACCTGCGGCCTTGCATCCGGCCAACATGCCTCGCTCAGAACAGTCTTTTCTTGACATGGCCGCCTTCTAACCAGCCCAAATCATACCCGCAACGTCACTTACGGTTCGGACGTCCGAAGCCTTGTGAGAAATGCGGGCTAGAGCCTTCCGTTGCCGAGGCTCAGCACTACTGCTATCCGAAATGACGCCCGACCGGCCACATCCTTCATCTACGAGCTTCGATTCCGACCGCCGACTCCTGAGTTCTGAGTTCTGAGTTCTGGCTTCTAGGCTACAGCTCCATCTTCTCTCGCAGGAAGCCCTTGAGCTGGTCGGTCGCGATGCGGACCTGCTCCATGGAGTCTCGCTCGCGAACCGTGACGGTCTGGTCCTCGCTGGTCTGGCCGTCGACCGTGACGCAGTAGGGCGTGCCTGCCTCGTCCTGCCTGCGGTAGCGGCGGCCCACTGCGCTTTTTTCGTCGTAGAAGCAGGTCATGAACCGTTTGAGGTCGTCGTAGATCTTGCGGGCGATCTCTGGCATGCCATCCTTCTTGACCAGGGGGAAGATGCCCACCTTGATCGGCGCAAGGGCAGGGTGGAACCGCAGGACGTTTCTCGTCTCGCCGCGGACCTCTTCTTCGTCATAGGCGTCTACGAGGAAGGCCAGGGTGCTGCGGTCCATGCCTGCAGAGGGCTCGATCACGTACGGCACGTAGCGGCGGTGCGTCTGGTCGTCGAAGAACGTCAGCGGGCCGCTCTGGTAGTCCTCTGCCTCTGCCGCCAGTTGGATCTTGGTCAGGTCCCGGCCGTTCTCAAGCCAGGCATTGACGGTCCGCATGCCGCGCTGGTGCTGGCGGAGGTCGAAGTCCGTGCGGTTGGCGATGCCTTCCAGCTCCTGCCAATCGCCCGAGCCGAAGGGGAAGCGGTACTCCACATCCACGCAGCCCTTGGCATAGTGGGCGAGCTCATCCTTGGCGTGCTCGCGGAACCGCAGGTTCTCCTTCTTCATGCCGAGATTGGTGTACCAGGAGAATCGCTGTTCCTTCCAGTGTTCGTACCACTGCTCGTCAGTGCCCGGCTCGCAGAAGAATTCCAGCTCTGCCTGCTCGAATTCCCGGGTGCGGAAGATGAAGGCCTTGGTGGTGACCTCATTGCGGAAGCTCTTGCCGATCTGGGCCATCCCGAAGGGCACCTTGACCCGTGTTGAGTCCAGGACGTTGCGGAAGTTGGCAAAGATCCCCTGTGCGGTCTCGGGACGCAGGAACAGGGTCATGGAGTCATCGACGTTGGCGCCCATGGAGGTCTCGAACATCAGCTTGAAGGCCATGGGCTCCGTGAACTGGCCGACTGCGCCGCAACTGGGGCAGACCCGGTTCGACAGGTTGTTCGGATCTGCAGGCTCTCCGTCCTTGGTCTGGAGGTGATCCACGCGGGACCGGGTGTTGCACTTCTTGCAGACCGTGACCAGATCCGCGAACTTGTCCGCGTGGCCGGAGGCCTTCCACACCAGGGGGTGCATCAGGATGCTGCAATCCACGCCCACAACGTCATCCCGCATCTGCACGACTGCCTTCCACCAGGCGCGTTTGACGTTGTTCTTGAGCTCGACGCCCAGGGGGCCGTAGTCGTAGCAACTGGCCAGGCCTCCGTAGATCTCAGAGGACTGGAAGATGAACCCTCTTCGCTTACACAGCGATACGATGTCGTCGAGTTTCGTGATCTTTGCCATACAATACCTCCGAAAGAGCCAAGAAGAGGCATTATACTGGCTAGCCCGCATCTCTCACAAGCTTTTGGTTCTGAGCGGTCCTGCTGCTACTTGGCGATGACCATGAGCGGCTCATTGCCGCCCTGGAGTCTGAGGGAGTACTCCCAACTGCCTTCTCCCGCCTCCAGGGAACGCGCGTAGCCATAGTCGATCTCGCCAACGCGGTTGTACAGGGGCTTGTCTTTGTAGCGTTTGTCCGTGAACCTTCCTACGGCTGTGGCGTCGTACCAGATGTGCGGAAACTCGTGGCTGTTGATCCGGGGATCGATCGCGGATAGATCGATGTTCAGGGCATAGGGCAGGGGCTTCTGGCTGGCGGGGGCCGACAGGTCCCTTGAGAAGTAGTGATCCGCCCAGCAGACTGTGCCGGGCTGGCACGCCACGCAACCCAGCTCATCCTGATGCCATGGGACATAGGCATCGAGGAACGTCAGGTGCACGCTCGCCTTGGTCTGTTCCGTGATCACCCTGGCAGCCTGGCTGACCAGCCAACATCCTGAGGAGTTGCCGATCAGGTGTACGTGCTTCCACTGCTTGGAGATGGCCAGCACGTCCCTTCCCAGCGACGGACCATAGGCCTCGCTCGCCCGTCGAGTGGTCTCCAGGAGGCTGCTCCGCTTGGCCTGGGCCCGCCAATCATACCACCCACAGATCCACCGCCTGCCACCGACCCTGTCGCGAATGGCCACCGAGAGGTCCTTGTGCCAATCGGATGTGTCCCTCCATCCATGGGTGACCACGACCAGGCAAGGCCCCGGTTCAATCGCATTGGCATCAGCGGCGATCTTGGCCACCAGGTCCAGGAGGTCCTGGGAGTGCCGGGTGTAGGTCTTCTTGTTCATCGGGATGGGATCTGCGATGATCAGGCTGGGCGGCTTGGGCTTGATCCACCGATCCCAGGGCCATCCCGCGTGCGCAGGCGCTGCTGCGCCTAAGAGGACTATCAGAGTCAGTAGCCTGCTGGTCCTGATCATCATAGATTCAAGCAAAGATTGAGATAGACTCTGGGTGACGACACCAGTAAACCATAAGTCGACTGGGCAATCAATCCCAAAGCTTCTTTGGCAGGGTGCTTCTTTGGCAGGATCGCCGGACGTGATCGTGATAGGGGCAGGGCCCGCGGGCCTGATGGCAGGCATTCAGGCTGCCGCCTGCGGGGCCAGGGCTACTGTGCTGGAGGCCAATTCCGCTGCAGGGCGGAAGCTGCTGCTGACAGGCGGCGGCAGGTGCAATCTGACGCACGCAGGCGGGCCGGCCGAGATCGTGGAGGCACTGGGGCCGAGAGGCCGATTCCTTCGACACGCCCTGCACGAGATGCCGCCCTCCAAGGTGATGGAGTTCTTTGGCTGCCTCGGTCTCGGCACGAGGACCGAACCCAACGGCGATGTGTTTCCTGCCACAGATCGCGCGGCTGACGTGAGGGACGTCCTCGTGAGAGAGGCCGTGTCAAAGGGCGCGAAGATACTCTACGGACATAAGGTGATGGGTATCCTCTCCAAACCTCCTGTCTTGGCAGTAAGGGTCAACGAACAGGAGATCGTCGGAGACTGCGTCATCTTGGCCTCTGGAGGCCTGTCGTACCCGGCGACCGGATCGACGGGTGAAGGCCTTGGATTCGCTTCTTCGCTGGGCCACAGGATTGTCGATCCAAGGCCTGCCCTGGTGCCGCTGGTGACGCAGGAGAGATGGCCCGGGGCACTTTCTGGAATCGCGTTGGAGGAGGTGGTGGTCTCCGCCGGGCACAAGGCCGCAAGGTCTCACTGACCGGCTCCATGGTCTTCACCCAGAACGGCATCGGCGGCCCCGTGGTCCTGGATCTGAGCAGGCGCCTGGCCGACCTGCTGCCCAGTGTCGAGGAGCCCATTGCAGTCCATTTGGATCTCATGGCCTCGCAGACGGCAGAGGAGGTGGAGCAGCAGATCCTTCGCTGGTCCCAGATCAGCCCCAAGAGGGGCGTCCAGCATCTCATCGAGGACTGGGTGCCCAAGAGGCTCGCTGCGGTGTTGGCAGCCCAGGCCGCCTGCCCGGCAGACCTTCAGGCCTGCCAGCTCACCAAGGAGGCCCGCAAGAGGCTGCTAGCAGTGCTCAAATCCCTGCCCATCCACGTGGAGGCCACCCGGCCCATGGCAGAGGCCACGATCACGCGGGGCGGCGTAGACACCGGCCAGGTGGATCCCAAGACCATGGAGTCACGGGTCTGCAAGGGGCTATTCTTTGCAGGCGAGGTCCTGGACGTGGACGGCCCTTGCGGCGGGTACAACCTGCAGATCTGCTGGTCCACCGGCGCACTGGCGGGCCGCCGTGCGGCCTGCGGCCGCTAACCGCCAGCTATCAGCTCTCAGCCTTTAGCTTTCAGCAAGAACAAGCCATGGACTGCCGACTCGTCTCTCTTGTCCTACGGTTGACATTTGATAGCCGACGGCTGATAGCTCCTATTTCTGTGGCTTGTAGTACTCCAGGGCCTCGGGCAGCCGATTCTGGAGATCGTGGATGCGGGTTTCGTCGGCAGGGTGGGTGCTCAGCAGCTCGAACGGCTTTCCCTGGCCCTTGGACTGCTCTGCCATCCTCTGCCAGAACGACACTGCCTCGTGCGGGTCATAGCCCGCCATGGCTATGAAGATCAGGCCCAGCCTGTCCGCCTCACTTTCATGCAGCCGGCTGTAGGGCAGCAGGACGCCGATCTGACTGCCTACGGTAAAGGACGTCATGAACAAGGCCTTGGTGGCGTCGGGTTGCTTCTTGATGGCCTCGGACAGGGCCATGCCGCCCATCTGGATCAGGAGCTGCTGGCTCATCCGCTCGGCCCCGTGCTTGGCAAAGACGTGGGCGATCTCATGGCCTATGACCACGGCCAGCCCGGTCTCATCCTTGGCCACGGGGAAGAGGCCCGTGTAGACCACGACCTTGCCGCCCGGCATGGCAAAGGCGTTGACCGCCTTGTCCTCAACCACCTTGAACTCCCACTGATAGCCTGCAAAGGGATCCTGGATGCCGCGGGCCTTGCAGTATTCGCTCACCCCCTTGGCGACGCGGCCTCCCACGCGCTCGACCATCGCGTTCTGTTGGCCGTTTCCGCCGACCTTGTTGGAGGAGAGGAACTGGTTGAACTGCTCCAGGCTCATCGAGTTCATGACCGAGTCCGGCATGAAGTTCAGTTGCTGTCTGCCCGTGATGCCCACGTCGGTACAGCCCGTCAGGATGAACAGCATACCTGCCAACACCGTCAAGATCCTTCTCGGCATAGCCTTCATGGTCGTACTCCCTTTGTTCGCCAAGGTATTGTCCCTGTGCACAACAGCCGTCCTGTCGTCAGCACGGACCATCATTAAGCCGCGAAGCCTCGCTGTTGGCAACCCCTTTTCTCCCCATGGTCGGATCAACAGGCTGTCGCCTCTGCGACCGCATCCGCCACGCAGGGCAGGTCTTTGCCGCAGAACGAGACTGCGTCATGCGCCGGCCAGTTCCTTCTTGATCTCGTTGAGCAGGTTGATCGCCTCGATGGGCGTCAGGTGGTTGACGTCCATGGAGGCCAGCCTGTCGAGCACGGACTTGTGACGCTGCACGAACAGGGTGTCCGCGTCCGGCTCGCGCGTCTTGTTGCGGGCCAGATGTTCGCCGGTCGCCTCTTTCTGGAAGGCGGACTCCAGTTCCTGGAGGATCTCCCTGGCCCGCTCCAGGATGGACTTGGGAAGGCCAGCGAGCTTGGCTACGTGGATGCCGTAGCTCTTGTCCGTGCCGCCCGGCAGGATGCGGTGCAGGAAGACGACCTCGTCGGCCCACTCGCGCACTGCCACGTTGCAGTTCTTGACGTTGGCCAGCAGCTCAGACAGCTCGGTCAGTTCGTGGTAGTGCGTGGCAAACAGGGTCCTGCACCGCACCTTGTTGGCGAGATGCTCGGTGATGGCCCAGGCGAGGGCCAGGCCGTCGTACGTGCTTGTGCCCCGGCCGACCTCGTCGAGGATGACCAGCGACCGGCTCGTGGCGTTGTTGAGGATGTTGGCGGTCTCGGTCATCTCGACCATGAACGTGGATTGGCCGCGGGTCAGCTCGTCGCTGGCGCCCACGCGCGTGAAGATCCGGTCCACCAGGCCCACGGTCGCCTCTGTGGCGGGAATGAATGAGCCGGACTGGGCCATCAGGACCAGTAGCGCGGTCTGGCGGATGTAGGTGCTCTTGCCGCTCATGTTGGGGCCTGTGATGACCACGATGTCACCCCGAGGGCCGCCCAGCTCCACGTCATTGGGGACGAAGTCCGCGCCCAGGCTCTCGGCCAGGACCGGGTGTCTGCCCTCCGTGATGACCAGCTCACCGCCTTCCGTGAGCCGGGGCCGCACGTAGTGCCGCCTGGAGGCCGCGAACGCAAGGGATTGGAGGCTATCGAGCTGGGCCAGGGTGTGGGCGAGGCCCTGCAGCCTGGCGATGTAGGTGCTGGCCTGCATACGGAGATCGTCAAAGAGCCGGACCTCCAGTTGCAGGGCCTTCTCCTCTGCGCCCAGGACCTGGTTCTCGTACTCCTTGAGCTTGTCGGTGATGTACCGCTCTGCGTTCTTGACGGTCTGCTTGCGGACGTAGTCCGCAGGGACCTTGTCCACTGCGGAGTGGCTGATCTCGATGTAGTACCCGAAGACCTGGTTGAAGCCGACCTTCAGGTGCGGGATGCCGGTCCGTTCGATCTCGGCCTTCTGATAGTCCAGCACCCAGGTCCGGCCGTCGCGGGAAATGGATCGCAGATGGTCCAGGTCCGCGCTGAACCCGGATCGAATGACGCCTCCCTCGCGGAGGTGGTTGGGACAGGAGGGGTCGATGGCCCGCTCCAGCAGGTCTGTCAGGTCCTCCATGGCGTCACAGCCGGCTGCCAGAGCCCTGAGCAGCTCCGCCCTGAAACCGCCCAGGATCTCCCGCAAAGGCGGGATCCTCCGCAGCGTGGTGGCCAGGGCCAGGAGGTCCCGCGGTGTGGCCCGCGAAGTCCCGATCCTGCCTGCAATCCGCTCCGTGTCCGAGACCTCGGCCAGATGCCTGCGGACCTCGGCCAGCTCGGTCTGGGCCTCCGACAGACCAGCCACTGCGTCCTGGCGGCGCTCAATGGCCGCCAGATCGTACAAGGGCATGCACAGCCAGTTCCTGAACATCCGCGATCCCATCCCGGTGAGGGTCTGGTCCAGGCACTCCAGGAGCGAGCCCTTCCGGCTTTCGGTCCGCAGGGTCTGCAGGATCTCCAGACTGCGAAGACTGGCTGGATCGATCTGCAGGAACTGCCTGGGGTCGACCTTCCTGAGGGCCTGGATGTGGGCCAGGGTCGTCTTCTGCGTCTCACGAAGGTATTCCAGGATTGCGCCTGTGGGCGGGATCAGGTCCTTGTCGGCATCCGTGATGCCGAAGCCCTCAAGGGTCGCGACTCCAAAGTGCTTGAGCAGTCGCTGCCGGGCCTGATACAGGTCAAAGTACCAGGCCGGCCGCTCGGTGATCACGGCACGGGTGAGTTGCGTGATCTGCTGGATGAGCCTCTTCGTCTCTGCCTCGAAGAGCTCGCCGCGGCTCTCGGCCAGGAGACACTCGGCAGGACCCAGCCGCACCAGCTCGTCCAGCAGCCTGGACTCTGCGATCCGCTGGACGAAGAAGTGGCCGGTCGACACGTCCACCCAGCTCAGGCTGGCGGACTGCCCGACGCCCAGGGTCACCGCTGCCAGGAAGTTGTCCTGTTTGGCCTCCAGGAGCATCTCGTCCGTGAGCGTGCCCGGCGTGACGATCCGCACCACGTCGCGTTTGACCAGCCCCTTGGCGGTCTTGGGGTCTTCCACCTGTTCGCAGACCGCGACCCTGTATCCGGCCTGGAGCATCTTCCTGAGATAACCGTCCACCGCGTGGTAAGGGACCCCTGCCAGGGGCACGGGGACGTCGTCGGCCTTGCTGCGGCTGGTGAGTGTCAGCCCCAGGACCTTGGAGCACGTCTTGGCATCCTCGTAGAAGGTCTCATAGAAATCGCCCATACGAAAGAACAGGATGGCATCCGGGTACTTCGCCTTGAAGTGCTGGAACTGCCTCATCGCAGGGGTCAGATTGTCGGTATTGCCGGCCATAGGCCGGGATTATACAGCCCAGCCCGGTCTGCACAAAGTCCCAAGGAGGTCAGACGCCCGTCTTGGCCAGACGTACGTCTTCGCGGTGCGCGCCTCCGGCCGAGTGGTCCCGTGGTTCCTTGCGCCTTTCGGTCAGACCGTCGAGGACCGTATTGAACGCCTCCGCCAGGGACCCGATCTCATCGTGTTGCTGGACCTCGATCCTGGCCGGCCCACCGTCGTGAGGACGTAGGCTGGTGATGCGGCGGCGCAGGCGGAGAATGGGCCAGAACACATGGCGATCGATGGAGACGGCGATCACGGCTGCCAGAACCCCGATCGCGAAGAGTATCCAGAAACAGGCCTGTAGGGTCGCCATCTTTCCCTTCTCTGTGATCGTCCTGGGTACGGTCGCATCGATGACCAGCGCCGGGTTGCCGAAGACGTCCGGGAGCACGGCATAGCCCTCCAGAACATCAGCCTCGGCGTCAGGCCGCTCGATCCTGACCTTGCCCATCTGGGTGCTGCTCAAGACACTGGCCACATGGTGGGGCAGACTCTCCGCCGAGGGATTCCAGGCTGTGAACCGTACGTGGGTCTGCTCGATGAGCTTCTGCACGGTTCTGTCGCTGAAGAAGCGGCCCAGGATCACCGTTCCCTGCGGTTCGCTCGGGCTTTTGCCAGGGACGATCGGTTTGAACGCGACCAGCATCACCCCTCGCTCGGTCCTGAGCAGCCGGGCTGCATTGGTGTTCTGCTGCGAATGGCCGACCAAGGGATGGCCCTGGGGCAGTGAGGGCCGCGAGAACGCCTGGAGCTCCAACGGGCTCTTGGTGAGACCGTCCAGGGCGCCACACCACAGAATGGAGTTGGACTGGTCCACCACGCACAGCAGGCTCAGACTGGCCGCTTCCATCGACGCCGGATTGAGGTGGATGCTCTTGAATTCCGGATTGCGGTCCTGGACGAAACGGTACATGTCATCCCAGGCGCCCCAGTCGCTGGCCATACCCTCCAGGTACTCGGCCTCCCCTCGAATGGCCTCAACGCATCGCCAGACGTCCTCCGTCGCGAGGTTCCGTTCAAGTTCCGCGTAGGTGCGGTACACGACCGCGTATAGGATGAACGCCGTCCATGTGATGGCGATCACCAGCATGCCCAAGAGCACGGCCTTTATCCTAGTCTGAAGCAACATAGTGAGCCTTTCAGTGCCATCGTTTGCGACTTTGAGGGTCTCCGATGGCCACTCTCCCGGGGCCCATAGATGGATCTGCACCCACTCTCCTCTCGCTCTATCGGCCGGCGGCGGCCCCTCCATTAGCAGGACCCCGCAGAAGCTCGTGGATGACTGAGGCCGCTCCGCTGGGAGACCTCGCGTGGACCAGCCGCTCCAGCAGGGCTCGCTGACGTGACGTGAAGGCCACAGTGGCTGCCGTGGAGAGATCCCACACGCCGCAGGCCCTGCACACGGTCTCCGCGAGGGCCTCTCTGCCGGTCTGCCGAGTGGCACTGATGCGCACGCTGCCGTGGAGGGCGTCCATGTCACTGTGGGCCTGCAGGTCAGCCTTGTTGAGCACGGTGACGCATGGCCTGTCTGAGAGCCGGTCCAGAGGTATCGCGCCGATCTGGCTGCGTGGACGGGTGGCATCCAGCACGAGCAGGATCAGCTCTGCTCGCCCGGTCCAGGCCAACGTCCTGTCCTGGGCAGCCCGGTCTATGGCCGCATCGGGAGTCTGGATCGGCTGGAGATCCAGACCCGCCGTATCGATCAGGTCGAGACAGAGGGGGCCCAGCCGGCACTCGGCCTGGACCCAGTCTCTGGTCGTGCCCCGGATGTCACTGACCAGGGACCTGTCCCGTCCGGATAGCCAGTTGAACAGGGTGCTCTTGCCGCTGTTGGTGGGCCCCACGAGCACGGCTGTGCAGCCCTTGATCATGAGCCTCGCGGGGACGCTGTCTGCCAGGATCTGCCTGGCCTGGGCCTTGAGATCAGCCAGGGGGGTGCCTGGTCCCTTGAGCAGCCAGGCTCTCAGGCCTGCGGAGGCCTGATGCAGGACGAGCCTGGCGCCCTCCAGGGTACGCGTCCCGGCCTGGCTCAGTTTCGCCTCGATCTGGAGGGTGTCCTCGCCGGCTGCGGAGAGAATCGTGGCGAGCAGGGTCTCAGCCGCGACGGGCGTGGCGCCGCATCGCTCCAGAAGGATCATCACCGCCTCCACGATGAGGGGATTGCCGTGACAGTGGATGGCCAGGAGGTCCGGCCCCTCGCAGCCGACGAGGACTTCGTCCAGGGGCTGGTCTCCGTCGGTGATGGATCCGAGGAGAACCTTGCCGGGGACCAAGTCAAAGGGGCCTGGTCCCCGGCAGGGCTGGAAGCACTGCCGAAGGATGTCACCCGCCTGCTCGCCAAACACCTGGATGGTGGCGATTGCGCCAGTACCCTTGCCGGTCATGACCGACGCCCAGGTGCCCATGGTCGCAGATCCCCTCGCTACTGCTCTGTCGGAGCCTCCAGGGATTTCAGGGTGGCCAGAACGATCCCCTTGACCACCAGATTGGGCACGTAGTTGTCCACAAAGGGGCAGTCCTCGCGGATCATCTCGCCGGCAGAACCCGTCATCACGACCTGCGGCCAGACGCCGATCTTCTCTGCGTATCGCCGCACGATCTCCTCCAGTGCGCCGATGGCGCCGTAGTAGAGTCCGCAACAGATGGCATCGACGGTGTTCCTGCCCCAGGGGTCGGCAGGCCGCGCGACCTTGACCTGGGGCAGCATCGCCGTGTTCTCGTGGAGTGCCAGGGCCGAGAGGTCGAAACCGGGAAGGATTGCGCCTCCTTGAAAGACGCCGTGCTGGTCCACCAGATCGATCGTGACCGCGGTGCCGAAGTCGGCCACCACCACCGCACCCTCGACGACCGAGTAGGCTGCTGCAGCCGCGACCACCCGGTCGGTGCCCACCTGGTCGGGATTCTCGACCCACATGGCCATGGGCAGAGGGATCTCCTTGCCCACGAGCCTGATCTTCTCGCCGAGCTCGTCTTTGACGACCTGCTGGATTGCGGCCGTCCACTCGGGTTTTACGCTGCTGACCACGATCAGGCCGTCGCGTTTCCGCTCCTTTGAGCCTTCAGCCACGGGGACCTTGGCCCATGCCTCCTTCAGGCAGGTGCGAAGCCCCTCGTGATCCGTCCCCGGAAGAGACTGGATGAACTGCTCCTGGCCGTCCAAGAACAGGCCCACGGCGATCTTCGTGTTGCCAACGTCGATGGCAATGATGTTCATGGTCTCTGTCTTCCTCGGATCGGGCGGTGTTGCCTGAGCCCTGTGAAGGTTCTACTCCTGCGGTGCGGCTGGGTCAAGCAGCTCTTTGACAGGCTTGGACTTGGCCTGGGCCTTCGCCTTGATCTGCTTGACCTTACGCCACAGAAGCTCGCTGAGTTCTCTGACGCCCTCGCCGGTGACACCAGAGATGGGGATGATCCGCTTGTGCAGTCTCTTGCGCAAGGCCTTGACCCGCTCGCCATTGGGATCCAGGTCAATCTTGGTGGCCACGATGACCTCCGGCTTGGAGGCCAGGGCCCGGCTGTGCTGCTTCAGTTCGCTGCGGATGGCTGTGTAGTTCTCCGCCGGGTCCGAGCCATCGCTGGGCTCGATCTCCAGCAGGTGCACGATCAAGGCCGTTCGCTCGATGTGACGGAGAAAGTCAAAGCCGAGCCCCACTCCCGCGTGGGCGCCTTCGATCAGACCGGGCAGGTCCGCCATCACAAAACGACGAAAGTCGTTGAGTTCGACGATTCCCAGGACAGGCTCCAAAGTGGTGAAGGGATAGTCCGCGATCTTGGGCCGGGCCGCCGAGCACCGTGAGATCAGGGTGCTCTTGCCGGCGTTGGGCCTGCCGACCAAGCCCACGTCGGCGATAAGCTTCAGCTCGAGGTGGAGCCTGCGTTCCTGACCTGGCTGGCCGGTCTCTGCGGTCCGCGGGGCCTGGTTGGTCGACGTGGCGAAGTGTTGGTTGCCCCTGCCGCCCTTGCCGCCGCGACAGACCATGACCCGGACGTCGGGCTGATTCATGTCCTTGAGCAGCAGCCCCAGGTCTGTGTCGTAGAGGAGCGTGCCCACGGGGACTCGGATCACCAGATCCTCGCCCTTTGCACCCGACCGGTTGTTCCCGGAACCAGGCGTTCCGTTGCGCACCCTCCAATGGTGCTTGCCTGCAAAGTCAATCAGGGTGTCCAGGTCGCTGGCTGCCTCGAAGTAGACGTGCCCTCCACGTCCGCCGTCCCCGCCGTCAGGGCCTCCCTTGGGGACGTACTTCTCGCGCCTGAAGGCGACACACCCGTGTCCGCCGTCCCCCGCCGTTACGTGTATTTGAGCCTCGTCAACGAACATAACAAAAAAGGATGGTGTGGCACCATCCTTTCAAACTGCTGGCTATGCGCTCCGGATTCTACAGCACGTGGACCTTGCGGCCCTTGAAGCACACGGTGCCTTCCCGGGTGGCAAAGAGCGTGTAGTCCTTTCCCATGCCCACGTTGGCACCGGGGAAGAACTGGGTGCCGCGCTGCCGCACGATGATAGACCCCGCCTTGGCCGCCTGGCCGCCATAGACCTTCACGCCCCTGTACTGGGGATTGCTGTCTCTACCGTTTCGTGTTGAACCTTGACCCTTCTTATGTGCCATGACTGCTACCTCAATAAGAACCTAGCGATAGATCGAACATGATACCTGCGGGAACTACCGCTGTCCAGAGGCAAGTCAAGATTTTGTGGCTGCGGCCTTGGGGCCGGAGGCCTTGACGATTGCCTTCATGTCCGACAGGGGCACCACGCCCACGGTCGTCAGCTTGAGGGTGCCATCAGGAGCGATCCAGAAGGTGGCTGGGATGTACTCGCTGGCGTTGAACGGGGCAGGCAGGCTGTCCTTGTCCACTGCAGCGACAGGGTAGTTGAACGTACCGTTCTGCTGCACGAACTGGCGGACGACCTCCTCGGAGTTGTCCTGGGATGTAAACGAAACGGCTACGATCGCCAACTGGTCCTGGCCGATGGTCTTACGGAGTTCGACCAGGTCTGGAATCTCCATCTTGCACGGCCCGCACCAGGGCGCCCAGATGACGACCATGACGTTCTTGCCTCGTACGGCGCTGAGCTTGAACTCCTGGCCAGAGAGGTCCTTGACCGTGAAGTCCGGTGTGGGCTTGCCTGCAAAGGCCTCCAGGGTGGGGTTCCAGGACTTCTCCAAGGAGATGATGTCAGAGAGCCGTAGTGGGACCTCCTTGCCGCTTTGCGCCGCCTGGCCTGCCTTCGGAGCGGTTGCTCCAGGAGAAGCAGTCTGAGCCGGAGACGGCTCCTTCTTGCACGCAGGCACGATGAAGACCAACAAACCCAGGACGAACGAGACCAGCGAGATCAGCCAGAGGTGCGTCCTGCCAAGCTTCTTATTCATGGGTGAACCTCCTTGAGTATTGACTATCCATTGCCCGTCGGAGTATACCCATGGCCGACGATGCTGTAAAGGCAAATGATCGGGTCGCACTTGAGCGTGGCAACGGGTTTTTCGAGAAGACAGCGCCTGGTAACCAACAGTCAGATCAAGTCCGTCCTTGGCCGGAGACTCCGCCACACAGACGGCCTGGTGGTGCTGTACAAGGCCGAAAACGGCCTTGCGCGTCCCAGGCTCGGGGTATCGATTGGCCGCTCGTGCGGTGGGGCAGTGGCCCGGAACCGGCTCAAGCGCCTGGTCCGGGAGGCCTTCCGCCTGGAGCAGCAGATCGAGCCGTGCTTTGACTACGTGGTGATGATCTCACCGGCCGGGCTTCGCCGGCTGGACAGGGGGGGCAAGGCCCTGACACTGCAGCAGGTCCAGCGATCCCTACGTGACTTGGCCTCCAGGGGAGCGGGCCGGCCGGTTCGGCCTGCTGACGAGGCGGCACCGGACCCGGATCACGGCCACCAGGGTGGGCTGCAGGAGAAGCGGTCGTGAAGGGGCTGCTCAGGACGTAATGTGACAGACCAACGAAGTCTACTCCCGATCGGAGCGGCGGCAAAAAAGGCTGGTGTTTCCTGCCAGAGTCTGCAATATTACCTAATGGTGGGTTTGCTCGAACCTACGGAGGTCAGCCCGACGGGGCGCCGGCTGTTTGACGCCAAGGCTGTGGACCGGATCAAGCTGATCAAGGGGCTCAACGACACCGGCTATCCTCTGCGTGCGATTCGTGAGCTGTTCATGGAAGGCCGGACGGACTGGAAAGGAAGCCTGCCGTGAGTGATGGTGATTACGAGACTGCTCAGAAGAGGCGCAATCAGATCGTCGGCGTCTTCGTCCTCATTGGGCTGATCGCCTTTGTCTGGCTCGTGTTCAGATTCGGGGATCTGCCGGCCAGCGTGGCAGGGCTGCGATCCTTCCGCGTGTACGCCCAGTTCGCTTCTGCCCCGGGTGTCCAGAGGGACACGCCCGTTCGCTTCTGTGGCTATCAGGTGGGACGGATCACGGCGGTCGAGCCGCCGAAGCTGCTTCAGCGCCATCCAGGAGGGCCAGGCCTCGGGCCCCCCGTACTACCAGACCACCCTGGTGATGGGCATCGAGAACCCGTACACAGAGATCCCCCTGCAGAGCCAGATCAAGCTGATGACGCGGGGGTTCGGCAGCAGCTACATCGAGATCGTGCCGCCCGTTGCAGATCCCTGCTCGCCCTTCAGGAAGTTTCTGGTCGAGGGAAGCCGGGTCCAGGGCTCTGTCGGAGTGACCAGCGAGCTGTTCCCCGAGCAGACGCAGAAGAAACTGGAGGCCCTGGCCGACGACCTGAGCAGTCTGGTCCGTCACGCAGACCAAGTCGTGGGCGACCCCAACGCCCAGAGGGACGTCAAGTCCATCCTGGCCAACCTTTCAGAGTCATCCAAGAGGACCATCGCGGTGCTCGATCGGGCCGAGCGGACCTTGTCCGGCGCCGAGAAGACCATTGAAGAGTACCGCCAGTTGGCGGCTGCAGGCAAGGACACCTTGGCCGGCGCGGACGCCAAGCTGGAGCGGCTGACTACCGCCCTGGTGCAGACGACCGATGAGGTGGGCCAGGCCAGCCGCAACCTGCGCCAACTGCTCGACAAGATCGGCTCAGGGCAGGGGACGTTCGGGAGGCTGGTCAACGATGGTCGGCTCTACGAGGACCTGCTCGACACCACACAGCAACTGGACGTCATGGTCCAGGAGTTCACGGTCATCCTGGAGAGGCTGAGAGAGAAGGGGCTGGCCGGGATATGGAGTGGATCCAAGCGGTGACGCACAGGATCACTTGGGCGATGGGAATACGCCCGAGAGGATTCGAACCTCTGACCTCCGGTTTAGGAAACCGGCGCTCTATCCTACTGAGCTACGGGCGCCTGAAAGCCCTCTGCAAGGCACTCCCCTTGTAATTCCCACACACCGTGCTGTCAAACCCTTTTTCTTGATGTGGCTGGTCTCACAACCTGTAGTGTTGGTCGCCAACGGCTGATACCGCGGGCGAAGGGACGCTGTCCCAGAAGGGCGGCTGGGGGACTCAAAGCGGCCGTATCAGTACTAAGAACCGGGTTGGGGGCCACGTGACATCTAGACGCCCGTCGTTCGTCACGCTCTGTCCGCGGTCAACTTCACTAAAGTTATGCCCTCGGCTATGTCGATATCAATGCTATCCGGGGTCTGAGAACGGACTGTTAGGTCCCACTAGATGTTGTAGCGGGAGCTCACTTTGAGAACTTTGCGTGGCATGCTGGAGGCTCCTAGTTCAAGGTTGACGGCAATGCGTGATCCGCATTCTGATATTCGAGGCAAGGCCAAGCAGGGGCCGGCAGACAAGGCCATGGGCCAGACGATCCTGGACAACGATCTCCTCATGGAGACGATCCTCGAGAACATCCACACCACGCCCATCGGCCAGGTCCTCAAGAGGATCGGTGACTTGCCGGAGGTTCGCAAGAACAAGGTGTTGAAGCTTCGTCGCAGCCTGGATGAAGGCGAGTATGACATCGATGACCGGCTCGATGCGGCGATCGATCGGGTCCTCGAAGACCTGACGGCTCAGTGAGCGGGCCTTGGCCCGCGCAAAGTGGAAAGCGGGGCGGGCAGAGCGGGGAGGCCTCCCACAAGGCAATCACCACCCGTTGTTTGTCACGATCAGGCTATCGCAGCCAACCTCCTCTTCGATGATCTGTTGCCTGCGTCCTGCAAGGGCAGCATCCCCACCCGGGATGATCTGGTACAGCGCTGAGCCGCTTCCTGTAAGACACAGTGGCCCGATCCCAAGGTTCTCAATCCTGGCCTTCAGAACAGCCAAGTCGCTTTCCAGGGTGAAACACACCCCAGCTAGCATGTTTATGCGCATCTCGACGATCGAATCAATCCTATTCTCTTCCAGGTACGAGGCAATCTGGTCGTGTTGCCGGCGATAGATCTCGGCGTCGTGGATGTAGTTGGCATAAACTCTTGCCGTTGAAACACGTACAGACGGAAACACCAACAGGGCCGTAAAGGGGTAGTCGACGTCGAGAGGCCGTACAGTCTCGCCTTTGCCTGTGCAGAAGGCCAAGGGGCCGCCCAAGAAGAAGGCCACATCGCTGCCCAACTGCGCGGCCAGGCGCGTCTGCTGTTCGATGGTGAGATCCAGGTGGAGCAGGCGGGCCAGGGCCATCAGGGTGGCGGCTGCGTCGCTGCTGGCCGATCCCAGCCCGGACCCGGCCGGGATGTTCTTGATCAGCGTGATATCCAGGTCCGGTTGGACAGGGCAGGTGTCCAGTAGGAGCCGGGCTGCCCGGTAGACGAGGTTGTCGGGCCCGTCGGGGGCCCAGTGGGGTCCCTGGCAGTGGAGGCCAATGCCAGGGTGACGGCCCCGTTTGACCACCAGTTCGTCATATAGAGCGATCTTGGCCATGAGGGTCTCGATCTCATGAAAGCCGTCAGGGCGTTTGCCTGCGATGAGCAGGCTGAGGTTGATCTTGGCCGGCGCTAGGACCCGAAGGCCGCCTTCTATTTCGGTGAACTGTGGTTTGCATGCCATGTTCTGCTCCGGTTCCCTGCACAACTGGTCCCCAAATCGACGTTGACATCGAGGCGGGGCGTTGCCTATTCTCTACGAACGGCTGAACAGTTTAACGGCGGATAGAACTATGGAAAAGGCCCAAAGACAAATCCTGTTGTGGCTGGTGCGGGATACGATGGAGGCGATTGTCGCCGGCGGCAGGGCTCTGCCCAAGCCAGAGTCCAGCGACCCCGTGCTGGTGGAGCACTGCGGGTGTTTCGTGACGATCAAGAACCACGGCCGCCTGCGGGGTTGCATCGGCCAGTTCACGGCCGACACGCCGCTGATCGAGTTGGTCGCCGAGATGACCAAGGCCTCTGCCACCGCAGATCCCCGTTTTCTGTCGGACCGGATCGGACCCGCTGAACTGCCGCGCCTGCACATCGAGATCTCGGTGCTCTCTCCCCTGCAGAGGACCCACGACCCTCTGAGCCTGAACCTGGGGGAACACGGCATCTACATCAAGCGGGGCTATGCCTCGGGATGCTTCCTGCCCCAGGTGGCCACCGAGACAGGCTGGACCAAAGAGGAGTTTCTCTCCCTCTGCTGCTCTCACAAGGCAGGCCTGGACCCTGAGGCCTGGCGAGATCCCAAGACTGAGGTGTATCTCTTCACTGCTGAGGTCTTCGGCGCAGCCTGGAACGAGATCTCGGGACCAAGGTTTTAAGTTTTAAGTTTTAGGTTTTAGGAGGGCCGGAACCTGCAACCCAAAACCTAAAACTTAGAACCTTCAGTTCTGCTTATCGGTACCGGTGGGACCGGGGTCTGCGAAAGCGGGCGAAGAAGGACCATAATCTCTCGCGTCTGATTCGTATCGAAGTGCCGGCCGTGGGACCGTCTGGCGATCTGGTCAAACCACTCAACCCCCATGCAGCCGCGGACGACAGTGTGGGTATGAGGAGCAGGGTGATGGCTCTTGGGGTGGCATGCGTGATCGTGTCACTTGGCCTGGCTCAGGAGGAGGGCCTAAGAGGTCCGGCGGAGGCAGGGGAGGCTGGCAGTTCACCACTGCGGGTCTTGCCGCTGCCTCTGCCGGACATGCCCAACCTGAAGGCCTCGCGGGGCTGGGTCAGCCCCTACGGCCCTGGGCTGCAGTTGATCACCGACCACTACAAGATCTCCACCACGCTTCTGGGTCCAGACCTCCTGGCCCTGTTGCCCGAATTCATGGAAGCCGCGCATCAGGCCTACAATACAGACCTCCCGTATCCGATTCGTCCGCAGACCCGGTCTAGCGTCTACCTGTTTGCCAACCGCCGTCAGTGGGAGGCCTTCACGGTGGATGTCGCCGGCCCAGGCGCTGCGCCTTTCTCCGGATCCACGACGGTGCCTATTGTCTCAATGGCGCAGTCGTGGCGTATGACTTGGGTCCTCAGCGCACCCTGGCGGCACTGGCCCACGAGGGTTGGCACCAGTTCAGCAGCAGGCACTTCGCGTTCCGGCTTCCCAGTTGGCTGGATGAAGGCATGGCGGCCACGTTCGAGTGCTTCACGTGGCAGGGCCGGGTGCCGCGATTCCGTGCAGGACCCAATGGATACCGACTGGGGGCCCTGCACGACGCCGTGTCCGCGGGCACTCTGCTGCCTCTGGACCGGTTGCTGGCGGGCAGCCCGGGCGAGGTGATGGCCGCGGATCGAGCCGATGAGGTTCAGACGTTCTATGGCCAGGCGTATGCCCTGATCCTGTTCCTTCAGCAGGCAGACCACGGCCGATATGCGTCGGGCTTGCGAAGGCTGGTGGCCGATGGCCTCAATGGCCGGTGGCCCCTGGATCCCCCTTCGCAGGCGGTGGCGCTGAACCGCAATGTGCCCAAGACCATGGCCTGGAACCGGGTTGTCGGTCCGCGGCTCTTCCAGTACTATGTCACCCATGACCTACACGGGCTGCAACGACCCTTCGAGGCCTTCTGCGAGCAACTCGTCTCGCGATGAGGACCGCCTGGTCCTGGCCTCCGCGTCGCCTCGGCGTCGGGAGTTGATGGCCGAGGCCGGATATCTCTTCGATGTGGTCCCCTCGTCTGTGGACGAAGCCTCCTTGGCTCCTTCCGGCGAGGGTGCCGCAGAGTACGCTATGCAGCTCGCCGCAGCGAAGGCCATGGAAGTGGCCTCCCGCTATCCCCATCGCCTGATCCTGGGTGCAGACACGGTCGTGGACTTCGAGGGCCGGATCATTGGAAAGCCCCGCGACGCCGGGGAGGCGGAGCAGATCGTCCGGCAGTTGTTCTCGCGACCGCACAAGGTCGTCACGGGCCTGGCCCTGGTGCGCCAGTCCGTGGGCCTCCAGCGTATGGTCAGCGAGACGACGATCGTGGTCCCGAGGTCCATGACCGAGGCCCAGATCGCAGAGCACATCGCAGGCTGCTCCTGGGAGGGAAAGGCGGGCGCCTACGCCATTCAGGAGACGGGCGACGCCTTTGTGGATCATCTGGAGGGGAGCCTGACCAACGTCGTGGGGCTGCCGATGGAGTTGCTGGCCCGGGTGCTGGACGAGATCGGCTACCACGCGAAGTAGCAGGCATAGTGCCTGTAGAACACGCCGATGGCCCTCATGACCATGACCGCGAGGACCTGGACCGCCCACTGGCTCGCCAGGCGCAGGGACAGGCCCACGGTTCCCCCATCGCCCGGATCGTCGTAGTCGCGGGTGAGCATCTGGAGATTCCAGACGACCACGAAGGACAGGGCCAGAAGGAGAAAGGGCCGCAGCGCCTTGATCGCGGGCCAGATCATCTGGTCCAGCCGGGCCATGATGCCCACGTCACGGTTGACGCCAAAGGTCAGGAGCACTGTGGGCAGCAACAGTATCCCGAGATTGGCCAGCACCCAGGTGACCTTCGGCGACGGCTGGTTCCAGGCTCGCTGCACGCCCAACCACAGGATGCACGGGGTCAGGACCATGACCAAGCCGTAGCCGAAGACCCACAAGGCCTTGATGATGTCCCACAGGCCCACGCTGACCTCGGGAAGCTGGTCCTCGTCGAGCGTGCCTGATTCAATGACGTCCAGGTAGTACGCGAACAGGCTGCCCCACGCCAGGAGCGTGATGATCCATCCTGTGGGAAGCTGGATGGTGAAGCCTCGCGTGGGCACGGAGTAGTCCGTGTGGCCCAAGAAGAACTTGAAGCACACGGCTGCCGTGATGAACACCAGGCCCGCCAGGCCGTCGGAGGTGAAGAAAAGCCTCCAGCCGTCTGCGAAGGCTGCCTTGTAGAAGCCGGGCAGGGGGTCGCCCTTGTCCACGGGCTCATCCGCGATGCGTTCAGGGCGCTCGCCGCTGGCATCGGGGATGATCAGCCGCTGCTTGCAGGTCAGGCACTTGGCCCGCTTGCCGGCGTGCTTGTCCGGAAAGGCGATCAAGGCCTTGCACTTGGGGCAGTTGAACTCGATGGTCATTACTCAGGACTCAGAACTCAGGAGTCAGGAGTCAGAATAGAAAGAAAGAGAAACACCGGGGTCTCCTTCTTTTCTCCTATCTCCTGTCTCCTAGTCTCTCTGCATACAGTCCGTGAAGGCCTTGACGTTGTTGGCCCATTTCTTGGCCTCCAGCAGATCGATCCGCCCCTCCTTGACCAGGCGGGCCATGTGGCTCTCCAGGGTGATCATGTTCTGGTCGGGCACGTCCTGGGTCTTGGTCTGGAGCTGGGTGTAGATCTGCTCGATCTTTCCGGTCCGGATCAGGTTGGCACAGGCATAGTTGTTGTTCAGAATCTCCATGGCCACCAGGCGACCCCGGCCATCCTTGCGCGGGATGAGCTTCTGCGAGAACACGTAGGCCAGACCCAGGGAGAGCTGGTTGCGGACCTCGGCCTGCTGGCCCTCGGGGAAGTAGTCGAGGATCCGGGTGACCGTGCCGGTCGTGTCCCGGGTGTGCAGGGTGGAGAACACGAGGTGCCCGGTCTCTGCTGCCATCAGGGTCATGGAGATGGTCTCTGCATCCCGCATCTCGCCGACAAAGATGATGTCCGGGTCCTCTCGCATCATCTGCTTGAGGCCATCGTGAAAACTGGTCACATCGCGTCCGGCCTCTCGCTGCGAGACGACCGAGTACTTCTGGGGCAGGATGTACTCGATGGGGTCCTCCACCGTGATGATCCTGCACGCCCGTTTCTCGCTGATCCGGCCGATCAGGGAGGCAATGGTGGTGGACTTGCCGGCCCCTGTGATCCCGGTCAGCAGCACCAGGCCGTGCTGACGCTCGATGATGTCCTTCCATACGGTGTTGGGAAACCCGATCTCCTCCACGTCGGGGATCTCCATGGACAGCGCCGGATCGCGGCCGCCAGGCCGTCATTGTCCCTGAAGACGTTGATCCTGAACTGCAGGGAGCTGTACCGATAGGAGCAGTCCACGCTGTAGTGCCTGCCCAGTTTCTGCAGACTCTCCTGGCTCAACAGGGGATAGACCAGTTGTCTGGCCATTTCTTCCGTCAGTGCAGGGCCCTTGAGCTTGACCAGGACGCCGTCGATCCGGTAGGTGGGAGGGACACCCACCTTGATGTGCAGATCCGAGACACGCATGGCCCCTCTTTCCTCGAAGTAGGCCAGCATGTCGGTGATGCTCATGGCCCCACCTTTCTCCGTGGGGTAGACCTTGGCGGTTGGCAGGTATTCTTGAGGCATAGCGTACCTAGAACAGAGAACTCAGAACACAGAACTCAGGAGACAGGAGTGAGGAGACAGGAGATTGGAGAAAGAAAGAAGCCCGGATTGCTTTCTTTTCTCATACTTGCTCCTGTCTACTGTCTCCTGACTCCTATCAAGGCTCATGGCTCACAACTCATAGCCCAGAAGCTTAGACGTTACGGCAGCCAGTCCGTTATCTCCCTTTTACTCCCTTTTGCCACTCCTGCAGGTTCTTGGCCAGGACCTGGACGTCTTTGCATTCCATGATGTGCGCAGCGATGGCCGGGGGGATCTTGAGGTTCGCCATGGCCTTCTCAGCCCGCTGCCAGAGCCGTTCCTTTTTGGCGTCCGTGTCTGCCAGGTACAGCTCACTGACCAGCTCCGCGACCCTCTGCAGCATGAGGGTATCCAGGTTGTTGTAGTAGCTGTGGATCACGGACTTCTGGTAGTGGGTGTATTCCTGTTTGGCCATCCCAAGACTCCTGCCGGGTGATCATTCCTTCCGTTCGCATCAACAACCCTGTTCATTGTACTGCGGCGTCCGACCTGCGGCAAGGTCGGGCGGCTCAAAGGGGCTCGGCGAAGAGGCCGAGCTCCGCAATCGCGGGACACGCCGGGGCCTGGGTGATCCGCAGGCGGACCCTATCCGTGGTGATCTGCTCGCCACGGACCAGGCGGTGATTCCCGATGCTGGTGCCTTGGCTGAACTGCTGCCACTGGCCGTCCTTCCACTGGTCGAGCGCAAAGGCCTCCACCCGTTGGCCAAGCGGCAGGAATTCCCGCAGGCTCACGACGTTGAACGTCACCGTCCTGCCGAGGTCGAGCACCAGTTCCGGCGTGGTGATCCCGTCATCCGTGCACCAGTACGTCGTTCGCTGCCCGTCCAGGAGGTTGGCCGGCGCAAACGTCGGGCTGTTGCCCCGAGTGTTGCTGGCGTCGGGCCGGCCGGTCCTGGCCAGATCGTTGGCAAAGGTCTCGTCCAGGATGCGGCGGAACTCCTTGAGCGATTGGACGTCGTTCTCGTGGATCAGGCCCCGCCGGTCCGGCGGCAGGTTCAGGTTGAGGCAGGCCCCTCGTCCCACGGACTTGTAGTAGATGTCCAGCAACTGCTGGGGCGTCTTGACCCGGCCATCCTCGCTGGCGTGATAGAACCAGCCTGGCCGGATGGAGACATCGCACTCAGGCGGAAGCCATTGGCTACCCGGCCGCTCGCCTTTGTTGAGATTGGCCTGTGTGTTGCCGGGCACGCCCGCGCCGACGTTCAGGGTGGCCCAGCAGGGCTCGCCTGCGATGCCCTGTTCATTGCCGACCCAGCGGAAGTCGGGCCCCACGTCACTGAACATCGCGGCCATGGGCATGAGGTCCCGCACGATCTGCCAGGTGTTCTTCCAGTCGTAATACGTGCGGTTGTCGATCTTGCGGGTCTCACGTGCGCCGCCGTAGAAGCCGTCGCCTCCATTGGCGCCGTCGAACCAGACGGTGAAGACCTCTCCGTAGTTCGTCAGCAACTCACGGAGCTGGCCTCGGTAGTAGGCAATGTACTCGGGCCGGCCGTAGTCCTTGTGGTTGCGGTCCCAGGGAGAGAGGTACACGCCGAATCTCAGCCCCTGGAGGCGACAGGCCGCCGCCATTTCGCGGACCACGTCGCCTTGGCCGTTTCTCCAACCGGAGTTCTTGACCGAGTGCTCGGTCAGTCTGGAGGGCCACAGACAGAATCCGTCGTGGTGCTTGGCGGTCAGGATCAGGCCCTTCATCCCCGCGGCCTTGGCCACGGACACGATCTGGTTGGCGTCGAAGGCCGAGGGATTGAAGACCCTCTCGCTTTCGTCTCCATAGCCCCATTCCTTGTCCGTGAAGGTGTTCACCGTGAAGTGGACAAAGCCATAGAACTCCATCTCGTGCCAGCGGATCTGGCGGTCGGTGGGGACCGAACCATAGGGTGCAGGCGGTTCCGCATTGCCCACAGCCATGGCCGGCAGGGAGGTCACGAGCGAGACCGCCAGGCTGGCGAGGCGAAGTGACGTGGCAGTCCTCATGGTAGGGCACTCCTAGAAAGATCCAGTGTCTTGACTGAGTCTTCTACACGGACAGTACCGGAAATGCAAGGCCGAGTAACAACGTGCCGGAGTGCCGTTTTCTCTGGCTTTGCAGGGAAGGACGGCTATAATCGCCTGCGACGTGGATCGCCCTAAGGGTCATTCTTCTCTAAATGACTTGTTCTATAGCGACTTATGGCAAGGACGCTGCTGACTTTCCTGGTGGGTATGGCCATCCTGACGCGGGGCGCTGCCGCAGGTCAAGCGGGCCCACCCGTTGGGGACTTGACCCGGCCGGCCTTGGACGCGAGTGGAGGGTACCCGGTCACCGTGGCTCCGGTGGAGTCTTCAGGCTACTCGGTAGAGTATAGCCGGCTTCCAGACGGCAGTGCGTGCCTGACCGTGATCGGCAGGGCTATCCTATGGTGGACAACGCCGGACCTCAAGGCGGACATCGTGCGGCACCTGGAGCTGCAGGCAGACAACGTCGTGGTGCTGTTGTCTGGACAGACCCAGGACGCCAATCAGCTTAGCGGTCAGAGGATGCTGGGCCAGGGTCTGACCCTCGACCAGATCAAGGCCATCTACCTGGAAGGCAACGTCCTGTTTGCGGAAGATGACCGTTCCATTCGGTGTGACCAGATCTACTACGATCCGCAGGGCCACAGGGCACTCGCCCTGCGAGCGGTGCTGCGGACCTTCAGCCCTGAGCGGGGCGTTCCCCTCTACGTGCGCGCAGGCAGACTGCGGCAGGAGGCAGAGGATGTCTTTTCCGGCGACGACGTGGTGCTGACCACCAGTGAGTTCTACGTGCCGCAGCTCTCGTTTTCCGCAGTCCACATGCACCTGCGGGACAGCACCGGCCTCGACGCCGCCAAAGGCGAGCTGTCGAGACGCAGCCTCGTCGCAGACCTGAACGACGTGCGTCTGGAGTACTACGACAAGACCCTGCTGCGCCTGCCCGACGTCCGTGCCGATCTGCAGGGCAGCGACGTGCCCCTGCGCCGCTTCCGGATGGGATACGACGGGATCTGGGGTCCCGCCTTGGAGACCCGCTGGGGATTGTCCAAGGTGCTGGGGCTCCGCGAGCCCAAGGGCACAGAAGGGGACCTTCTCCTGGACTACTATGGCAAGCGAGGTCCTGCGGCCGGCGTGGAGGTCAACTACGAGAGAGAGACGAATTTCGGCAGGGTCCTCGGCTATGGGATCTACGACACAGGCGAGGACACCCTGGGCCGGATTGCGCAGCGGAGGGATCTCGATCCACCGGACCCGGAGCGGGGCCGGTTCACCGTGCAGCACCGCCAGTTCCTGCCCCGCCAGTGGCAGTTGACGGGGGAGCTGAGTTACCTCTCGGACAAGAACTTCCTGGAGCAGTACTACCGCTCCGAGTTCAACGTAGAGAAGGAGCAGGAAACCCTCGTCCATCTCAAGCGGATCGACGGCAACCAGGGCTTCTCCCTGGTGGCCAAGGGCCGCGTCAATGACTTCGCCGATACCGTCGAACAACTGCCGGGCGCGCAATTCCATTGGGTGGGCCAGTCCCTTTTCAATGACCAGCTCACCTTCTACAGCGACAGCGCTGCGACGCGGTTCGAGTACCGCAGGGGAAAGGACAGCACGGTGACCCCGACGCTGCCTACAGGCGGCTTCACGTTCCTATCCACCCGGAACGAGCTGGACGCGCCCCTGCGGGCAGGCACCGCCAAGGTGGTGCCGTTTGCCGCACTCACGGGCGGCTACGACGACGGAACGGGCTTCGACGTGGGCCTGGACAGCAGCCTGGCCACGGACCGCAACGAGGTCTGGCTGGGCGAGGCGGGCGTGCGGGCTGCAGGGACGTCCTTGTGGAAGGTCTACCCGGACCTCCAGTCCCGCTTCTGGGATCTGGATCAGTTGCGTCACGTCGTCACGCCGCAGGCCATGGCCGCATCCACCTGGGGCTCCTCCGTGGCCAGGCAGCGGGATGTGCTCAGCCTGGGCCTCTCGCAGCGGCTTCAGACCAAGCGGGGTCAGGGCATCCGCCAGCGGACCGTCAATTGGCTGGACTGGAACCTGGACTTCGTATGGGTGAGCCACTCGGCCAGCGACGCGCGCAGCCCCAACGCCCTGATCTGGAGCGAACCCTATGTGCCTTTGGCTGATCCCGTTAGCCGCCGTCTGCCGCCTCTGGATCGGCGAACCAGCACGTTGTTCGCCGCGTACCGGGACTACATTGGAACCACCTGGGTCTGTCGGCTGACGGACAGCACCTCGATCCTGGGGGACGGCTACTACGACATGTGGGATCAGCGGATCAGTCAATTCAATGTGGGAATTTCCCATGTACGTTGGCCGGACTTAAGCTATTATATCGGCAGTCGATACCTCCGCGACTTTGAGAACGGGCTGGGCCAGAAGGGGTCCCATGCCGTAACGGTGGCGGCGACCTACAGGGTCGATCCACGATATAGCGTGATCCTGTCGGAGCAGTACGACCTGGAGTACAAGGCCGGCATCCGGAGCGGTCTGAGCTTGGTCCGTCAGTATCACCGGCTCAACTACGGGGTTACCCTGGGCGTGGATCAATCGCTTCGGGAGGTGTCGGTCGTGTTTGGGCTCTGGCCGCAAGGCGTGCCGGAGCTGGCGACGGGGCTGACCCGGTACCTGGAATCGGGCCAGTGATCGGGCGCCCACAGAGCAAGAGAATGATAGACCAGGGATTCCATAGGAGACTGATATGGCATTGGTGACGACCCAGAAGATGTTTGCGATGGCGTACAAGAACGGCTACGCCGTAGGGGCATTCAACGTCAACAACATGGAGATCACTCAGGGGATCGTGGAGGCCGTGGCCGAGGAGAAATCGCCCCTGATCCTGCAGATCAGCAAAGGGGCCCGCGAATACGCCAAGATGAGCTATCTAAAGGGGATCATCGACGTGGCGGTCAAGGAGAATCCAGGCATCCCGATCACCATGCACCTGGATCACGGGGACTCCTTCGAGTTGTGCAAGCAGTGCGTGGACGACGGCTTCACCAGTGTGATGATCGACGCCTCCCACTACTCGTTCGACGAGAACGTCAAGATGACCCAGCAGGTCGTCAAGTACGCGCACGATCACGGCGTGGTGGTCGAGGCAGAGCTGGGTCAGCTCGGCGGTATCGAAGAGCACGTCAAGGGCGTGGAGGACGTCTCCGCCCACCTGACCGACCCGGATCAGGTCCTGGAGTTTGTCCAGAAGACGAAGTGCGATTCGCTGGCCGTGGCCATAGGGACCAGCCATGGCGCCTACAAGTTCAAGACCGCGCCCGCGCTGGCCTTTGACGTGATCGAGAAGATCCAGAAGCTGCTGCCCGGCTACCCGTTGGTCATGCACGGCTCCAGCAGCGTATTGAAGGAATTCAAGGACCTCATTAACAAGTACGGCGGCAGGATGCCAGACGCCATGGGTGTGCCGGAAGAGGCCATCACCAAGGCCTCCAAGATGGCCATCTGCAAGGTGAACATCGACACCGACCTCCGGATGGCCCTCACCGCCAAGATCCGGCAGGTCTTCGCCGAGAAGCCGGGCGAGTTCGACCCCCGCAAGTACCTGGGGCCGGGCCGCGACGCGATCAAGAAGATGGTCCTCCACAAACTCAAGGTGCTCGGCTGCGCAGGCAAGGCGGCAGAGTGCATGTAATGCCCGAGCATCGCCGCGCAGTGTGGCGGTCGGGGGGGACACGGAGTGAGAGGGGCGGCAACGACTCTCTCGAATACGCTATTCGAGGACACAATGGTGCGTCTGAAATCGATGCTACTGGTCCTGGCCCTAGTGTGGGCCATGGTCCTATCCGCCTGCAGGGCCGACGACAAGGCCTCTTCGGTCGGCAGTGCGGAACCCGCCAAAAACGCCGTGGCGGCTCAGCGGCCCGCAGACCCGAATGACACGATCGGTCAGGTTTGCTCCCTGATCTTCCGAGGCGACTTCGCGGGAGCACAGAAGCGTCTGGCTGCAGACCCCAAGGCATCGAGCAGCACCCAGGGAAAGGACCTTGCCGCGATCCTGGAGCGATACCAAGAGGTTGATAGGGCCAGGCAGGCGGGCCGTGAGAAGTCCTATGCCAAGCAGATCAGTCAATTGGAGAGCCTTCGGACCGGCAAGCCCCTTCCCAAGGACCCCAATGAGACGAGCGCCATCAGTTCACCGGCCGACGCCAACAAACCTGCGGCGGCCAGTGACGCCAATCAGCCCAAGGGGCCCGTGGATTTCAATGATCCCAATGGCCGCGGCATCAGCTCGGTGCTGGCCGTTGTGGCCAACGCGGTCGAGTACGCAGACGGCCAGCGCCGCCAGGATCTGCTGTCGCAGCCCCTGGTGCAGCAGGCCATGCAGAAGGCCGTGGACAAGGAGGCGAAGCTGGAGTCCGAGGGCAAGTGGCTGGACGCCTACATCGGGTTTGCCGCAGCCCTGAAGGTGATAGACCCCAACAATCCCGGCTACAAGGACTACGCGGAAGGCCTTCTGGACAAGGCCAGCATCGCCAGCTCCTTCGAGGACAGCCCCTGCGAGACCACCCAGCAGCGATACAAGGGGGTCAGCCGCCAGATCTTTGCCCGTGCGATCCACGTCGTGGGAAGCCGGTACGTCAATACCGTGGACTACGGCCAGATGGCGATCGAGGCCATCAAGCGGTGCGGCCAGTTGGCAGAGGTCATGGCAGCCATGCCGCCCAAGAAGGGGGCAGCCGCAGTGGCCTCCTCAATGGCCGATCCCAGATCCTCCAAGGCCCAGTCCGATCAAGGCAAGCCGGCCGCCACATCCTATGGTGAGCAAGCCTCGTCGCCCGAGAAGGGCGGGGCAGGGGCGGCGCCGTTTGTCCTGGCAGATCCCAGTGCGCTCAAGAGCTGGTCCGCGGGTCTGACCGCCCTGACCCAGGAGGTCAAGCAGTCGGCCACGGGCCTCAACGAGAAGTCCTTCAGGGATCTGTTTGACCGTGTGTTGTCGCTCAATGCGTCCACGATCAAGCTGCCCGAGGGCGTGCTGATCTGGCACTTTGCCCAGGCTGCGCTGGACTCCCTGGACCCCCACACGGTGATCGTGTGGCCCACGGAGAAGACCGACTTCGACAAGATGATCACCAACGAGTTCACCGGCATCGGCGTGGAGATCGGCAGGCCGAAAGGGGCACTGACCATCTCGGGGCTGCTGATGGATACGCCCGCCTACAGGGCAGGTCTGGATGCCGGGGAGGTCATCGACGCGGTCGACGGCGTCGCCACCAAGGACATGCCCCTGAACTGCGCCGTGAAGAAGATCACCGGACCGAAGGGCACCAAGGTGAACCTGAAGATCCGCAGGCCCGGCGAGGACAAGCCCCGAGATGTCACGATCACCCGCGACAAGATCATCGTGCCGACCATCTACGGCTGGCAGAGGACCGCAGAAGGCCAGTGGCGGTACATGGTCGACCCCAATGACAAGGTCGCCTACGTCCGGATCAGCAGCTTCTCTGGCGAGACGGCGACGGACCTGGAGAAGGTCCTCAACGACCTGGAGAAGCAGGGGCTTCGCGGCCTGGTCCTGGACCTGCGGTGGAACCAGGGCGGACTGCTCCCCGTGGCGCTTCGGATCGTGGACATGTTCGTCAAGGACGGCGTGATGCTCAGGATCCGGCCGGGTCTTTACGGAGGCCCTGCAGAGGCAGCCCGGGCCGAGGCCAAGGGCACGCATCCGGACTATCCCATGGCCATCCTGATCAACGAGGTCTCTGCGAGCGCCTCCGAGATCGTGGCCGGCGCCTTGGCCGATCCCCGCTACAAGCGGGCGGTTCTGGTGGGAGAGCGGACCCACGGCAAGGGGAGCGTGCAGTCCATCGAAGACAAGGATCTGGATGGCGCGGAGGTGAAATACACGACCGCCTACTACTACCTGCCCTCGGATCAGCGGGTCAGCAGCCGCAAGGAGCGGGAGAAGCTCGGTCTGAAGGATTGGGGCGTGGGACCCAACGTGGAGGTGGACCTGAGGATCGACGAGATCCAGGCCCTGGGCGAGGCCCAGAGGGCCAACGACGTCCTGGCCCAAGCCGACCGCCCTGCGACCCAGGACCGCATCAAGCGCCGTTCGATCGAACAGTATCTGGCCGCCGACCCGCAGCTTGCGGTGGCCTTGCTGGTCGTGGAGACCAAGCTGGTTCAGGCCGGCGCCAGGGTCGGGAGGGCCGGCCGGGGTGACTGGCGGCTCGTTCAGCCAGTCCCGATTTCCGATGTCCCTTTTGCACGGGGTGACCGTTGACTGATTCGCAGCCGGATGGTGACAAACTTGAACAGCAGAGACGCCAGGGGCTAGCCCAGATCCAGGCCCTGGGCGTGGAACCCTATGGAGGCCGCTACGACGGTGCAGAGCCCAGCGATTCGATCAAGCGGCGGTTTGTCGACGGCGACGACGCGCAGCGGGCGCGATGTGCAGGCCGCATCGTCCTGTACCGGGACATCGGCAAGCTGATCTTCATCACCCTGCGGGACTGGACCGGCACGATTCAGGCCGGGCTCAGCCGGCAGATGCTGGGCGAGCAGTGGAGTCTGGCCAAGCTGCTGCAGTTGGGCGACCTCATCGGCGTGGAAGGCCAGCTCGGCCGCACCAAGACCGGCGAGATCACGATCTGGGTGGCGGATGGAGGCCTGACCTTCCTGAGCAAGTGTCTGACGCAGCCGCCTGAGAAGTTCCACGGCCTGGTGGACGTGGACCAGCGATACCGGCAGCGCTACGTTGACCTGTGGATCAATCCCGAGGTCATGGAGCGGTTCAAGAAGCGGAGCGGCATCGTGGCGACGATCCGGCAGGCCCTCGAGTCCCGGGGGTTCCTGGAGGTCGAAACGCCGATGATGCAGCCCATCGCTGGAGGCGCTGCAGCCAGGCCTTTTGTCACCCACCACAACAGCCTGGACATCGACCTGTACCTGCGGATCTCGCCGGAGTTGTTCCTCAAACGGCTCCTGGTCGGAGGCATGGAGCGGGTCTTTGAGATCAATCGCAACTTCCGCAATGAAGGCCTGAGCACCCGGCACAATCCGGAGTTCACGATGATCGAGGTGTACCAGGCCTACGGCGACTACCGGGCAATGATGGAGCTGACCGAGGACCTGATCTGCCTCTGTGCGGAGCGCCACGTGGGCGGATTGACCCTGCAGTTCGGCGATCAGCCCCTGAACCTGGCGAGGCCGTGGAGGCGGGCGACCTACGCGGATCTCGTCCGGGAGTATGCCGGCTGCGACGTGCGGGACAAGGTCGCAGTCCGCGCCAAGGCCCGTGAATTGGGCATTGCGGAGGCAGGCATGGACGATGACGTGGTGATCAACGAGGTCTTCGAGGCCACGGTTGAGCATCGCCTGATCGATCCCACGTTCGTGATGGACTACCCGGCGGCCCTGTGCCCACTGACCCGCCGCAAGAAGGATGACCCGACCATCGCCGAGCGGTTCGAGCTCTACATTGCGGGCATGGAGCTGGCCAACGCGTATACAGAGCTGAACGATCCGGCCGTCCAGGAAGAGAACTTCCGCATCCAGCTTCGCGGCCAGCAGGAAACGATGGCCACCATGGACACGGACTTCGTGGCTGCCCTGAAGTATGGGATGCCGCCTGCGGGCGGGTTGGGAATCGGGATCGACCGGCTGGTCATGATCCTGACCGGCGCGACCACGATCCGCGACGTGATCCTCTTCCCGCATTTGAGGCCCAAGTAATCCGGCGAGGGGCCGGTCACCTTGCAGGCGACATGCTGAAATTCATCCTATGGCTGAAGTACCTGCGGAGACGCAGGGTCGTGCTGCTGAGCATGGCGGCCGTGGCCTTGTCCGTGGCCCTCCTGAGCGTGGTCTCCAGCCTTTTCACGGGCTTCATCAAGACCTTTGAGCGGAGCGCCGCGGACCTGATCGGTGACGTGCTTCTGGAGAGCGCCACGAAGTTTCCGCAGGCCTCAAGGCTCATCGCCGATCTGGAGCAGACTGAGTTCGTCGAGGCGGCCGCTCCGACGGTCCGGGCCCCGGGGCTTCTCCGCCTGGGTACAGGAAACGTGCGGGCGGTCAGCATCTGGGGGATCGAGCCGGAGCGGATGGCCCGGGTGACGAGCCTCAAGAGGTCTCTGCTCCGCCAGAAGGACCTCAGCGAGGCCCCTTCGTTCGGTGGACCGGACCCCAATGGCCGGATGGCCGGATTCGTCGGGATCGGTGTGGTGGCGGAGCCGAATCAGACCACGGACAAGTATGACCTGCGGGCCGTCCAAGGCTGGATCGGCCAACCCATGGCCCTGATCATGGGCACCCTCGATGGGGGCGACCCCGACGATCCTGGCCAGAGGAGGGCCCGCATGCGGACCCTCCCCTTTGCGGTCAAGGACGTGGTCCGCACCGGCAACTTCATCTTCGACCAGGAGTCGGTGTTTCTGCCTCTGGAAGGCCTGTGGAATCGTCTCTATCCGGACGAGCCAGTGGCCGTGGACCACATCCACATCCGGCTCAGACCGGGTGTGGACGTGCAGGCCGCCAAGGCGGCGATCCTGGGCGTCTGGCAGGACTTTGGCCAGCAGGTGTTGAAGTGGGACTCTCTCGCGATCGCCAGGGCCGAGGTCGTGACTGCCACGGAGCTGCAGGCCAGGTACCTGGAGGCGATCCGAAAACAACGGGGGCTGCTGCTGCTGATCTTCGGGGTGGTGGATTGCGGTGCGATCCTTTTGGTCCTGTGCATCTTCTACATGATTGTGCGGCTCAAGCAGAAGGACATCGCCATCCTCAAGAGCTGCGGCTATTCCAGCGGCCAGGTGGCGTGGGTCTTCCTGGGGTTTGGGGCGGTCGTGGGTCTCGCCGGCTCCATCCTGGGCATTGTGTTGGGGAGTCTGTTCACCCGGAACGTCAATGCCATTGAGGACTGGCTCTCTCTGAGATTGGGTCTGAGACTCTGGGACAGCAGTGTCTATTTCTTCGAGCGGATTCCCGATCAGGTGGACTGGCCATCCGTGGTCCGGATCGCCCTGGTGGCCACGATCGCGGCTTGTATCGGTGCCCTGGTGCCGGCGATCATTGCCGCAAGAACGAGGCCGGTGGAGATACTGAGGTATGAATAGAAGGGCGTGGTTCTAAGTTGTGGGTTTTAAGTTTTAGGTTTTAAGTTTCAGGCTCTGCGTTCTAGGTTCCTAAAACCTAAATCCTAAATCCTAGAACTGTCTTATGTACAAACTACTGCTCGCAACTCGGTACCTGGTCAAACGACGGATCACCTATCTGGCGATGGGCGTGGTGGCCCTCAGCGCATTCATGGTCATCGTCGTGATGACGGTGCTGCAGGGCCTCGTCGAGGACTTCAAGCAGAGGTCCCGAGACTACGTGGGCGACTGCGTCGTGGCGACGGATTCGCTGGTCGGGTTTCCCTACTACCAGGAGTTCATCAAGGTCCTGGACCAGAGTCCCCTGGTCGAGGCGACTTCACCTCTGATCAGCACCTATGGCCTCGTGGCGGACGTCGCAAACCGGCAACATGCTGCGGGGCTCAAGATCATCGGAGTGGACCCGGTGCTGCACGGCCGGGTCACCCGTTTCGGTCAGGCTCTCTACTTCCACCGGGACCACGTGGACCAGGCCTTTGATCCGGTCAGTGACCCCAACGATCCAGGATGCGTCCTGGGCATAGAGCTGGTCCTGGATCGCAACAGCCGCGGCGAGTACAACTACGCCTGGGCGCCCGCCCACAAGCGGTACGAGATCACGTGTTTCCCGCTGACGGCCAGGGGGGCGCCCGCCAAGGCGGGGGCAGGAGAGGTCAGCGCCAAACGATTTGCCTTCAGTGACGTGGCCCACACGGGCCTGCCCCGGGAAGACGACGGCGTGGTCTATGTGGCCTTTGACCAATTGCAGGTCCTGTGTGGCATGGCGGGTCCCTCGCCCCGCGCCTCGGCTATCCACGTCAGGTTCAGACCTGCGGTGTCCGTCAGCGAGGGGACCCAGGCCGTGGCCCGGCTCTGGGAGGACTTCAAGCGAGGCGGCGCAGACCGATCATCGGATGACCTCAGCCTCCTTCGGTCCGTCTCGGTCAAGGACTGGAAGACCTACCGGCGAACGACGATCGCGCCATTGGAGAAGGAGGAGTTGGCCATGGTGGTGATGTTCATCCTCGTGGCCGTGACCGCGGTCTTCATCGTCTTTGTGGTGTTCTACATGATTGTCGGCCACAAGAGCAAGGACATGGGCATCCTCAAGAGCATGGGCGCCTCGACCGCCGGCATTGTCGGGCTCTTCTCCGGCTTCGCCGGCCTCGTTGGACTGTTGGGTGGGGCCACGGGATTGCTGACAGGATGGTTGTTCCTGCTGCGGATCAACCGGTTGGAGGCCTGGCTGTTCGAGCACTTTGGCTTCCAGTTGTGGGACCGCACCCTGTTTGCCATCAATGACATCCCCAATCGGTTGCAGGGGGGGGTGGTTGCCGCGGTGGCAGTCTCCGCCGTGCTGGTCTGCCTGGCAGGCGCCCTGGTCCCCACGCTCACCGCAGCCAGGACAAGCCCCATAGACACCCTGAGGGTCAACCAGCTATGAGCGAGAAGCCTGCGATCCTACGAGCCGAAGGCGTGTGCAAGTCCTACCGCATGGGCGCGGGCCAGGTGCCGGTCCTCAAAGGCGTCAATCTGCAGGTTCAGACCGGCGAGTTTGTGGCCATCGTCGGCGCCTCTGGCAGCGGCAAGAGTACCTTGCTGCATATCCTGGGCGGACTGGATCGGCCTGATGCAGGGAAGATCTGGTTCGAGGGTGATGAGCTTTCGAGGTTCAATGCCCGCCAGGTCAACTGGTTCCGGAACCGGACCGTCGGATTCGTCTTTCAGTTCTACCACCTGCTGGATGAGTTGAGCGTGCTGGAAAACGTCCTGTTGCCCACCCTGATCGGCCGCAGTGTGGCAGGGTGGCTGGGATACCGCTGGAAGGCCAGGGCCCGCGCGCTCGACGTGCTGCGACAGATGGGGCTGGAGGCCAGGGCGCAGCACAAACCCTGGCAGTTGTCGGGTGGAGAACGGCAGCGTGTGGCGATCGGCCGGGCTCTCATGAATCAGCCCCGGCTGTTGCTGGCCGACGAGCCGACCGGCAACCTTGACTCAGTGACGGGAAACGGTATCCTAGAGGTGTTTGAGGCCTTGAATCGGTCTGGCCAGACGATCGCCATGGTGACCCACGACCAGCGAGTAGCCGCCCGTGCCGGTCGTACCGTGACGCTGGTCGATGGACAGATGGGTCGCGGCAACTGAACCAGAGGGGCCGGCGCCAAGCTGGACACAACGAAGTGACCCTGTTGTTGGGAGCATAGAAGATGGCACTAAAGATATGGCTGTCGGACCGGTTGGTGGATGAGGCGGACGCCAAGGTCTCGGTGTTTGACCACGGTCTGCTCTACGGGGACGGGGTCTTCGAGGGAATCCGTGTCTACCACGGCAAGGTCTTTGAGCTGGAGGCCCACATGCGTCGCCTGTATGAGTCAGCCAAGGCGATCAGGCTGTCCATGCCGATGGGCCAGGGCCCCCTCATCGACGCTGTGCAGACCACAGTCAAGGCCAACAACGTGATGGATGGATACATCCGTCTGCTGGTCACCCGGGGCGTGGGCAGCCTGGGCCTGAACCCGTTCAACTGCCAGCAGGCCTGTGTGGTGATCATCGCCGACAAGATCCAGCTCTATCCCGAGGATCTGTATGAGAAAGGCATGCGGGTGATCAGCGCCACCACGGTCCGGAATCACCCGCTGGCCATTCCGCCCCAGGTCAAGAGCCTCAACTACCTCAACAATATCCTGGCCAAGATCGAGGCCTTGGACAGCAACGTGCCCGAGGCCATCATGTATAATCACGAAGGCTACGTGGCCGAGGCCACTGGCGACAACGTCTTCGTGGTGCGGCGGGGGGTGGTCTGCACGCCGCCGGTCGAGTCCGGTTCTCTGGAAGGCATCACGCGGAACGTGGTGATGCGATTGGCCCGCAAGGAGGCCATCGAGGTCGTGGAGAAGAACCTGACGCGGTGCGATCTGTACATTTGTGACGAGTGCTTCCTGACCGGAACCGCTGCCGAGGTCATTGGGGTAGTCGAGATCGATGGTCGGCCCATTGGCAACGGCTCTCCAGGACCCATCACAGAGCTTCTCCGCCGCCGGTTCTTTGAGTACGCACGGGGGTAAGCCCGGGTCTGGCGGCAGCGGACAGCAGGGATTGAAGGGGAGATCATGCACCGATCATGCGACAAGGATGCAGCCGGCTCACGTTCTGCTGCCATCCTTCGCCCGCTTATGCCCCTCGCCGAGTCACTGGAGCGAGTGCGGTCCGTGATGGCCACGGAACTACAGGCTGAGACCACGTTCGGTGCGGCCCGGTCGTTGATGGACCATGTGCTCAAGGCACAGGGGAAGATGATCAGACCGGGCCTGGTCCTGGCTGCAGGGCAGTGCCTCGGCGGTCTCCGGGACCAGCACGTCGAGGTTGCCGCCATCATGGAGATGATCCACCAGGCCACCTTGCTTCACGACGATGTCCTGGACTGCGCTGAGGTCCGCAGGGGGCATCCCTCGGCCAACCACCTGTGGGGCAACTCGGCTGCAGTCCTGCTGGGTGACCTGGTCCTGGCCCGCGTGCTCCGCAGGTGTGCAAATCTGCGGCCTGAGGTCGCGCGCGTGGTGGCGGACATGGCCTGCTGTGTATGCAGGGGCGAGCTGCGGCAGACCCTCCAGAGGGCCCACTGGCAGATGACCGAGGACGAGTACCTGGAGATTATCGCAGACAAGAGTGCCTCGTTCTTCGGCGCGTGCTGTCGGGCGGGTGCAATCCTGGCTGACGCTGCGCCAGAGCAAGTGGACGCCCTGGCTGAGTACGGGTTGAGCGTGGGAATGGCCTTTCAGATGACCGATGACGTGCTGGATCTCGTGGCTGACAGCGGTCAGACGGGCAAATCTGCAGGCCGTGACGTGGGCATGGGCACCCCAACCCTGCCCGTAATCCATCTGTTGTGCTCCATGGCCCCGTCCGGCCGTGAGGACCTGCTGGATCGTCTCGGTCGGGAAGAGGATGTCTCCGACAGGCTACGTGACTTGCTGGCCAGGCACGGCAGTCTGGATTACGTGCGCTCCAGGTGCAGGGGCTACGCAGCCCAAGCCATGCAATCCCTGGATCGGGTCGGCAGTCCCGACGCCCAGGCCCTTCTGGGCCTTGCCGAGTACTGCGTCGCGAGGGTTGGCTAGCCCGGATGTCTCACGAGGCTTTGGACGGTCGAGGCAGAAGTGAGACTACGACCTTGAGTTGGGCCGGCAGGCTGGTCCACAAAAAGAGAAGAGCTGTGGGCCTTTCGACCCACAGCTCAGATTTGCTGGTCCTATCTCCCAGTGCTTTCGGTACGTGCACTGTAGCGGAGGACTACTTGATCTTCATCGCCAAGCCAGCGAAGATGCCGTAGAGGCTCTCGATGGCGTCGTTCAGATCGCCGCTCGTGACGTCATACTGGCCCTCGACGAACAGGTCGGTGATGGGGGTCAGCTCGTAGCGGATGCCGACAAAGCCACCGTAGATGGTGCCGTTCATCGACTCGCCGCCGAGATCTGCCGTGCCTGTGCCGAACTGGGCACCGGCATAGACCGGGATCTGCCTGTCGGGCATGAAGTAGTAGGCGCCCCTGATGCCGACGGCATACAGCGTGGTGTCATCTGCGCCATCCGGGCTCAACATTGCGGCGAGGGCCATGAGGCCGACCTGGATGTTCGGGGTAGCCATGTAGTTCGCGCCGCCCATTCCAGCAAAGATATCGGCGTCACCGCCATCATCGGCACCAGTGGCATGCATGTACGTGACCATGGCCTGGGCCTCAATATCGCCCTGCTTCACAGCGGCGCCTGCGGTACCAGCCAACAACAAGGCCGCCAAACTAATCAGAACCATACTTCGCTTCATAGCACTTCCCTTTCAAAAATCCTTAGTCCTTTTCTATCCTCTTCACCGAACGCACTCTTCACTGCTACTCTACTTCCAGCGACTATCACCTTGACCTTGCACGGCCCATCTCTCACTCTCATCCAATAGCCTCCAGGCATAATGTAATACCCGTACCAATCCCTTGGATTAATGTTAAGAGAGTTTATCGGAGACGGCCCAAAAATCAATGAAAAAATCGGCATTTTTCCTTCCCGGACGCGGCATGGGCAATAGGCTCTATCTTCTTTGTCAAAAAGGTGATACGAAATGTACTATAGGCCACGTGCCTTCAGGACTCCATGTTTCTGGCAGGATCTGGCCTACTGTCACCGTATCTAGTCTGACGCCGTTGTGGATGGGGTCAGTCACGGCGCAGCAAGGACCGGAAGCGGGTTCGGTATGTCCCCTGTGATGCCCATTTGTTGGAGCAGTTCGGCCATCGCCGCCATGTTCGTGTTGACGTAGTTGATCAAGGCTGAATCGGACGGTTTCCAGCCATATTTGCGAAGCTCTCTGTACACGAAGGCCACGGGCCTCCTCTCCACCAAGAGCCGGTAGAAGGCCACCAGACCTCCGGTCCGTTGAGCGCCGGCTGCGCAGTGTACCAGCACTGGCTTTCCTGATTTCTTGGCGTGTGCGATCGCAGCGATTGCCTTGGCGTAATTGTGGATGTCGCCCGTTCCATCTCCAGCCAGGGGGTACCGCTGCAGATCGACACCCAGTCTTTCTGCCGCTGAGCGCTCCGCGATCTGGTTTCTATCATTCGGGTCGTCAAACGTCAGGGACACGATCGTGGCGATCTTGTACCTCCTCAGAGTCGCCTCCACCAGTCTGGCACTGATCTGTCCACTCCTGTAGATCACTCCAGGCTCGACGACGCCCCACCGCTTGGGGATGATCTGGTTCTGCAGGCCCCCTTCCCACAGAATCGCTCCAGACATGACTGCCAGGCCGCCCAGGGCTGCGATCAGCCATCTGCGATGCCTCTGTGTACCCTGCGTATGTCCCATCGGTGTGCCCCTCAGTAGGCAAAGATCTGTCGGGGTCAGTATAGGGCCACAGGGCGGTCTGGCAAGGTGGAACGAAAAGATTCGACACGGTGGTAGGGCGGATCTAGAATTGTCCTGTGGTCAAGGAACCGGCCGACAACCTATTTGGCAGTATTGAGAAGGCCAATTGTGACGCTGCCATGCCCCTGGCGATGCGGATGAGGCCCAGGTCCCTTGATGAATTCGTCGGGCAGGAGCATTTTCTAGGACCTGACAAGCTGCTGGCCAGGATGCTTAGGGCGGACCGGCTTACGAGTCTCATCTTCTATGGGCCCCCGGGCACGGGCAAGACGTCGCTTGCCAAGGTCATTGCTCACCAGACCAAGGCAGTCTTCTGTGGCCTCAGTGCGCCGGCCTCGACTGTGGCAGATATTCGCCAAGTCATTGCCAATGCCAGGGATAGGCTTGCTGCTGGCGGTGTACGCACAGTCCTGTTCCTGGATGAGATGCACCGGTTCAGTCGAGCCCAGCAGGACGTGCTCCTGGATGACACGGAATCGGGCGTGATCATCCTGATCGGGGCCACGACTGAGAATCCCTATTTTGCCATCAACTCTCCCCTGATCTCGCGCAGCACGGTATTTCACTTTGAGCCCCTGACCCAAGGCCAGGTGGTTGATGTCCTTGGCAGGGCGATCGCGGACCCGGAGCGGGGGTTGGGACGGCTGAAGATCACTGCGGACGGCCAGGCACTCGAGTTCCTCGCCGTGGCATCGGATGGAGACGTCAGAAAGGCACTGACGGCACTGGAAGTGGCAGCGATGTCCCAGCAGGGGGCGGCCGGACAGGGGGCCATTCACCTCGACCTGGATCTGGCCAGGCAGTCTATACAACACAAGGCCATTCACTATGATGGCACGGGCGACAGCCACTATGACCTGGCCAGCGCCCTGCAGAAGAGCATGCGGGGCTCTGATCCGGATGCCGCGGTGTACTGGCTGGCCCGCATGATCGCGGGCGGCGAAGATCCCAGGTTCATTGCCCGGCGGATCGCCGTCTGCGCTGCAGAAGACGTGGGCAATGCGGATCCCATGGCGACGGTGCTGGCCTCCGCAGCGGTGAGTGTCGCGGACTTCGTGGGGCTGCCTGAGGCCCAGTTGGTGCTGGCACAGGCGGCCCTCTACGTGGCCTGTGCGCCCAAGTCCAATGCCTCCTCTTCGGCCATCTGGCAGGCCTTGGCCGACGTCCAGTCCAAACCCCTCAGGCCTGTTCCCAAGCACCTCCGTGACAGTCACTACGCAGGCGCAAGAAGGAAGGTCTCGGCCCAGGCTACAAGTACCCGCACGCCTTTCCTGGCGGGATCGCCGCCCAGGTCTATCTGCCGGGTCCTCCGACCCATTACTACCAGCCCACGGACCGCGGCCATGAAAAAACCATCGCCGATTATTTACAAAAGGTGCGGGCATTGTTAGAAAACATGGATGGACAAGGCTGAGCTTCGGCGGCTGATGCGTGACCGACTGCGGAGTCTGTCGCCGGAGAGGAAGGGCCAGAAGAGTCATCAGGCCTGTCTGCACCTCCTGTCCTGTCGCCCCTTTCAGGGGGCTTCGGTCGTCATGGTGTTCCTGTCCATGCCGGATGAGATCGACACGGCTGAGGTGATCCTGGCTGCACGGCAGCGGGGCGCGACCGTGGTCGTCCCAAAGGTCGACTGGGCTCTTTGCAGCATGACTGCAGTGGAGTTGATGGAGGGTGGCGATGGGGTGGCGGTCAGCCGATCCGGCGTGCGGAACCCCGTGGCCGGCGAGCCGGTCGACCCCGGCCGGATAGACCTGGTGGTCACACCGGGGCTGGGTTTCGACCGGAAGGGGCACAGGCTGGGCCGCGGCAAAGGCTTCTATGACCGTTTTCTCTCGGGCCCGGCGGCAAAGGCCATGCGGTGTGGTTTCTGTTTTTGTGAGCAGGTGGTAGAATCGATCCCGGTCACCGATGCGGACGTGCCTGTCCACTGGCTTGTGACCGATGAAGAGGCGATCCGCGTCTGTTGATCGTCTGCAGTACTGGAAAGGAGTCTAGTTGATGGTTCGATATCCCGCAGAATCCACCCCCGGCCAGAGGAGATCCTATCAAGTATGGATCGTTGCCGGTGCAGTGACTGTCATCGGTCTGGGCGTGCTGGCAGCAGTTCGCTGGCTGGCTGGCGGCCCGGTGGGTTCGTCTGCTCCCAATCCCGTGCTGTCTGCAGAGAGCAGGGTGTCCACGGTCTCGACGAAACCGGGCCCCCGTGCAGCGGCGCCAGTCCCGGTCCCGGCAGAAGGGAAGGTACACGTGGCGACCTCCTCTGGACAGGAGGCCTCCCCTTCCAGCCAGTCGGCCTCGCCGGCTCAGTCGGTCGATGTGGCCATCGCCCAGGCGATCGCAACCCTGAATGCCCACCCGGACCGCCTGATTGAGGTGCGTGACGGCCTTGACTATCTCCTCAAGGAGCCCATGAACGCCGGCCAGAGCCAGTTGATCAAGGCCAAGCTATCGGAGTTGGCGGACCAGTGGCTGTGGGGTCAGAGGGTGTATCCCGGCGACACCCTGTGCCAGATGCTCACTGTCCAGCCCGGTGACCAGTTGCGGATCATCGGCGAGCGGAACAAGGTGCCCTTTGAGCTTCTGATGGCCATCAACCGGCTGCCCCGGCCTGAGGCCCTCAAGGCGGGCCAGACCCTGAAGGTGGTCAGCGGCCCGTTCCACGCGAAGATCTCTCGCAGCACATTCACGCTGGACGTGTACCTTCAAACCCGGTTCGTCAAGAGCTACCGCGTGGGACTTGGAAAGCCCGGCTATGAGACGCCGACCGGGCTATGGATCGTCAAGCCGGGCGACAAGCACATCAAGCCTCAATGGACTGATCCGGACACCGGTCGGGTCTATCGTGCCGAGGACACGGACTACCCCCTGGGCTCGCGGTGGATCGGCCTGGACGGCGTTGACGGCTATGCGGTGGGCAGAACGGGATTTGCCATCCACGGCACCAACGATCCCAACCAGATCGGCAGGCAGGGCTCCCGGGGATGCATCCGGCTGCACAATGACGACGTTGTGACCGTCTACAACATGTTCATGCCCGGTCTGTCCAAGGTCCAAGTGGTTGACTAGCCCGGATTCTCCCCCGCAGGACAGTCTTTCTGGGATTCCCCATTGACGGAATGGTGTTGCCGGGGTATACTCCGGAGTTTCTGTTTTTCCAAGTTGCAGTGAGGTCAGATGATGGAGCAGGCGATTGCCAAGGCCACTGCCTTGATCGAGGCGGCGGCGTATATCCGCAGCTTCCGCGGCAGGATCGTGGTGGTCAAACTGGGCGGCAGTGTGCTGGACGACCTGTCGTTGCAGAAGCAGTTGCTGACCGACGTGTCCTTCATGGCCACGGTCGGCATGCAGCCCATCATTGTCCACGGTGGCGGCAAGGCCATTACCAGGGCCATGAACGAGGCCGGGCTGGAGCCGGTCTGGGTCCAGGGCCGTCGCTACACGGACGAACGCACGCTCACGATCGCCGAGCATACGCTCATCCACAAGGTCAACACCCCCGCGTGCAGGATGCTCGAAGAGTTGGGCTGCAACTGTATGGCCCTTCACTCGCTGAGCAGTTGCGTGCTCTTCGCCGAACCCCTGCGCCTGGCCGGCGAGAACGGCCGCAAGATCGACCTGGGCCTGGTAGGCAAGGTCACGGACGTCAACGGCAAGGTCCTGACCACCCTGTGCGACGATGGGATCATCCCTGTGATCGCCTCCATCGCCCGCGACCGCGCAGGCGGCAAGCTGAACGTGAATGCCGACAGTGCCGCGGGGATGGTCGCAGCGGCGGTCAAGGCCGAGAAACTGGTTATGGTCAGCGACACCCACGGCATCCGCCGCAACGTCGATGACCCGGACAGTTGCATCTCCAGCCTGGACGAGGCGCAGATCAAGGAGATGATGGACGCGGGCATCATCACGGGAGGCATGCTGCCCAAGATCGAGGCCTGTCTGATGGCCCTCGACGGCGGGGTCAAGAAGGCCCACATGATTGATGGCCGCATCGCCCATTCGCTGCTGCTCGAGATCTACACGGAGAAGGGCATCGGCACGGAGATCATCAGGAACCCTGCGACGAGGCCAGGCGGATCAGAAGAGAACGTGAACTCCGCCACGGCCAGGCCGTCTCCTGCCCAGTAGCGGGCCTGCGGCTGGCAGGCTGGATCTGTCACTCACCCTTATTGTTTCCGGATTGAGACGCAACCATGACAACGCAAGAGACGATTGACCTATTCAACAAGTACGTGATTGCCAACTACAGCCGCCTGCCCCGCGTCATCACGCGGGGAGAGGGCTGCTACCTGTATGATGCAGACGGACACCGGATCCTGGATATGTTCCCCGGTTGGGCTGTCAGCGGGCTGGGCCATTGTCACCCCAAGGTCGTGGAGGCGGTGCAGAGGCAGGTGGCCCAGTTGATCCACATCGACAACACATTCTATTCGGAGCCCCAGGGCCAACTGGCGAAGCTTCTGAGCGAGCGGGCCTTTGGCGGCAAGTGCTTCTTCTGCAACAGCGGGGCGGAGGCCAACGAGGCGGCCCTGAAGCTGGGCCGGCTCCACACGGCCAAGCACAAGTACAAGTTCATCACGGCAGAGGGCAGCTTCCATGGGCGGACCTTTGCCACCGTGACGGCCACGGCGCAGCCCAAGTACCATGAGGGGTTCCTGCCGTTGCTGCCGGGCTTTGTCTATGTCCCGTACAACGACGTCAAGGCCCTGGAGGCCGCATTCACCGATGAGGTCGCGGCGGTGATGGTGGAGCCCATCCAGGGAGAGGGCGGCATCAACGTGGCCACTGCGGAGTATCTGCAGGCCATACGCGAGCTCTGCGACAAGCATGAAGCCGTGATGATCCTCGACGAGGTCCAGACGGGCATCGGCCGCACGGGCAAGTGGTTCGGGTATCAGAACACCGGCGTGGTGCCGGACATCATCACCCTGGCCAAGGCCCTGGGCGGCGGTGTCGCGATCGGCGCGATGATGGCCAAGCCCGAAATCGCGGCTTGCCTGGTGCCGGGCAAACACGCCTCCACGTTCGGCGGCAACGCCCTGGCCTGCGCAGCCGGTGTCGCGGTAATGGAGACCATCGAGCGAGACCATCTGTTGGAGCACGCGGCCCGGATGGGTGCCTACGCCCAGCAGAAGCTGCTGGCCCTGAAGTTTAAGCATCCCATCATCGACTCGGTGCGGGGCATCGGTCTGATGATCGGCGTCCAGTTGACTGCGCCGGGGGCCCAGATCGTCCAGCGGTGTCTGGAACAGGGTCTCCGCATCAACTGCACCCATGACACGGTCATTCGGTTCATGCCGCCCATGATCGTCACACAGGAACAGATCGACCAGGCCGTCGGGATCCTCGACGGCGTTTTGAGCGGGTGCGCTTCATGAGACATTTTCTCAGCATCCAGGGTTGTACGGTCCAGGAGCTCAGAGACCTGCTGGTCCTGAGCTCGGAGCTCAAGCGACAGGCGAGGCAGGGAACACTCCGGCGGACCCTGGCCGGCAGGACCCTGGCCATGGTCTTCGAGAAGGCCAGCCTTCGCACGCGGATGAGTTTCCAGGTCGCCATGACGGACCTGGGTGGGCAGGCCATCAACCTCAAGCCCGACGACATCGGCATTCTGGGCCAGCGTGAGCCGGTCAAGGACATCGCCCGCGTCCTGGGCCGCTACGTGCATGGAATCATGGCGCGGACCTACATGCACCAGAGTCTGCTGGATCTGGCCGAGTATTCGGGCGTGCCGGTGATCAACGCGCTCAGTGACTGGTCCCATCCCTGCCAGGCCATGGCGGACCTGCTCACGATCGAAGAGCACTGCGGCCGGCTGGACGGCCTCAAGCTGGCCTTCATCGGCGACGGCAACAACGTGGCTCGTGCCCTGGCCTTTGCGTGTGCCAAGTTCGGGATGCGGATGTCCCTGGCTTCACCGGTTGGCTATGAGCTGGACGCCGAGAGCATCAAGGTCGCCAATGAGCAGCGGCCCTGCCTGGAGCAGGTCCGCGACCCCGTTGAGGCGGTTCAGGGAGCAGCGGTCGTCTATACGGACACCTGGGTCAGCATGGGCCAGGAGGCCGAGACCGAGGCCCGGGTCAAGTGTTTTGACGGCTACCAGGTCAATGCCGGGCTGCTGGCCCACGCGCCCAAGGCCAAGATCATGCATTGCCTGCCTGCGCACCGGGGACACGAGATCACCGACGAGGTGGCCGAGTCTCCAAACTCGGTGATCTTCGACCAGGCCGAGAACCGTCTGCACTTCCAGCGGGCCCTGCTGCAGGTCCTGCTCAGCTAGCCGCATTTCTCACAAGCCCTCGGTTCTGAGCGGTCCGGTTGCCCGGCTGCTGCGTTCTCGGTCCCGTTTGTCCTCAGCGTACCGCAACGGGTACGCCTCGGGGCAACCGGGACCTGCGGCCTTGCATCCGGCCAACATGCCTCGCTCAGAACAGTCTGTTCTTGATATGTCCGCCTTCTACCCGGCCCAAATCATACCCACAACGTCACTTACGCTTCTGACGTCCGAAGCCTTGTGAGAGATGCGGGCTAGCCCAGAGGGCCCCGACCGAGTATCATGTCCCGCGATGTTCAGGGCGTGATGTCCCTTCGCCCAGGGTTGGTTCCCGTAGGAAAGGAGACCCTCATGAGGCTTGTGTCGTGGTGGATGCTGCTGATTGTGGCGGTAGCGGTGGTGGTTTTGGCAGGATGCGGCCGTCCGGCGCCTCAGAAGGCCGGCCCTGCAGCCCAGGCCTCGCAGGTCGGGCCCGCGTATCTCAATACCCAACTCGACGTGCGGACCCGCGTGGAGGACCTGGTGCGCCGCATGACCCTGGAGGAGAAGATCTCCCAATTGGTCAACGAAGCGCCCGCTGTCCCGCGTCTGGGCATTCCCGCCTACAACTGGTGGAACGAGTGCCTGCACGGGGTGGGCAGGGCCGGCGTGGCGACCGTCTTTCCCCAGGCGATCGGCATGGCCGCCTCGTTCGACAGGGACCTGATGTTCCAGGTGGCCACGGTCATCAGTGACGAGGCCAGGGCCAAGCACCAGGAGTACGTCCGCGACCACCAGGGCGACACGCCCGAGTACTACGGCCTTACTTTCTGGACACCCAACATCAACATCTTCCGCGACCCCCGCTGGGGACGCGGCCAGGAGACCTACGGCGAGGACCCCACTCTCACGGGACAGATGGGCATCGCGTTCGTCAAGGGGCTCCAGGGCAATGATCCGCGATACCTCAAGGCCCTGGCGACGGCCAAGCACTTTGCCGTCCACAGCGGCCCCGAGCCCCTGCGTCACGGCTTTGACGCCGTGATCAGCGACCGGGACCTCTTCGAGACCTATCTGCCGGCGTTTCGTGACCTGGTCGTGGAGGCCAAGGTCGGCTCGATCATGTCCGCCTACAACCGCGTGGACGGCCAGTCGGCCACAGCGCACGAGCGGCTGTTGGGCGAGATCCTGAGGGGCCAATGGGGATTCGAGGGTTACGTCGTGTCCGACTGCGGCGCGGTGGATGACATCTACCGCTTCCACAAGATCGTCGCGACAGGCGCAGAGGCGGCGGGGCTGGCTCTGCGGCGTGGCGTGGACCTGGAGTGCGGCAACACCTACCGGGCCCTGCCCACGGCCTTGCGCCAGGGTCTGATCACCGAGGACGAGATCGATACCGCGGTCAAGCGGCTCTTCACCGCCCGCATGCGGCTAGGGATGTTCGACCCGCCGGATCAGGTGCGCTATGCCCAGATCCCGATCACTGCCAATGACAGCCCCGAGCACAGCGCCCTGGCCAGGGCCATGGCCCAGGAGTCGATCGTGCTGCTTAAGAACAGAGGCGTGCTGCCGCTGCGCGGGGGCCTTAAGACCTTGGCGGTCATCGGTCCCATCGCCCACGACGTCCGGGTGCTGCACGGCAATTACGAAGGCGAGGCCTCGCATCCGGTGACCGTGCTGGAGGGGATCAAGGCCCGCGTCCAGGGCACCGTCGAGGTCCTCTACAGCCCGGGCTGCGAGCTGGTGGAGGGGTACAAGGCCTCTCCGGATAGTCCTCCGGTGGCTGGCGAAGAGCTCTTTGTACAGGCGGTGGAGCTGGCCCGCAAGGCAGACGTCACGATCTTCGTGGGCGGTCTGAGCCCCACGATGGAAGGGGAGGAGATGTTCGTTCCGTATCCCGGCTTCAAGGGCGGCGATCGCACGGACCTGAATCTGCCCCAGAGCCAGCAGCGCCTCCTGAGGGCCCTGCACGAGACCGGCAAGCCCGTGGTGCTGGTCCTGATGAGCGGCAGCGCGCTCGCCGTCACGTGGGAGGCTGGGGCTCTGCCTGCGATCCTGCAGGCCTGGTATCCGGGCCAGCAGGGCGGAAATGCGATAGCAGACGTCCTGTTTGGAGACGTCAATCCTGCGGGGCGGCTGCCGGTCACGTTCTACAGGTCTGTGGACCAGGTCGGCGATTTCAACGACTATCGCATGGAAGGCAAGACCTACCGCTATTTCCGTGGCGAACCGCTGTATCCCTTCGGCCACGGACTGAGTTACACCCGTTTCGAATACACGGATCTCAAGGTCGGCCGGCGGAGGATAGGCCCCCAGGATTCCGTCACCGTGACCTTCAAGGTGACCAACGCGGGCAGCCGGGACGGCGAAGAGGTGGTCCAGCTTTACGTGCGGGACGAGGTCTCTTCGATTCCCGTGCCGGTCAAGCAACTGCGGGACTTTCAGCGGATCGCCCTCAAGCAGGGCCAGGGCCGTCAGGTCCGGATGACGCTTTCAGCCGTTCGGGATCTGAGTCACTATGATGAGCAGGCCAAGGCCTTTACTGTGGAGCCCGGTGGGTTTGAGATCCAGGTCGGCAGCTCCAGCCAGGACATCCGCCTGAGGGAGAGGATCGTTGTGCGGTAAGAGACTACCTAAGAACCTGTTTCGTGTGGAAAATGCTTGACAACGCGGGATAAGGACCTATAATTCCATGACAGTTTGGGTTGTCATGGAGGAGTGGTCCAGGATGAGACCAGCAAAGACAGACAGGTATGGATACGCCGCAATAATCTCCTTCTTTACCCGGTTTCATAGCACTCCCCCGAAGAGTCCCTGCCTATTCCCCCTCTTCTCCAAAAGTCCGTAGTTGGTAGGTGGGGACTCGTCCCTGTACGTCCGGCCTCCGCGCCTTTACGCCCGTGAAGGTGTCGGAGGCCGGCTCACCTTTGAGACCAGGGAGAGAACTCAGAACGCAGAATACAGATCTCAGGAGACATGGGTGAGGAGACGGTCGTTGGCCTTGAAACGTTCGCGTTCACAGCGAAGCGGTTCACGTTCCCGTTCGCGAGGAAGCTCGTGTGAATCGTGGCGATGCTCACGCGGATGATCGAGCGAGTAAGCCACGTTCGTGAGGGGGATGTCGTGTACGGGAACGAGAACGGGAACGAAGGGCAATCAGGCCAATCTGAGGGTCCAGCCGACTCGCAATAGCTCGCGCCTGCCCCTCGGCAATAGGAGGAAAGGAAGAGACGGAGACGGCCCTTCTTCTCATGCTGTCTCCTGTCTGCTGTCTCCTCACTGTCGAGTCTAGTTGAGTCTCCAGACGCCGCCTGCGCCAACGCCCCAGCCATCGCCTGTGAGTTGTCCTTCGACGTACACGCAGGCGTTGTCTGCAAGGTTGAGCTGCATTCCGCAGAAACCCCCGAAGTTGGAGTCCTCGCGGACATCATGCTTGGCCTCGATGGGTCCCGTGAGATCCATGTCAGTCCATGTCCCGCTCACGTCCAGGTCGCCCTTGGCCAGGTACAGGAAGGGGCCGCCGTAGAGCCACACGCCGCCGAGGTTCAGGGTGGGTCCTGCGCCAAGCTGGATCTCCCAGTACTGAAGGTCTATGCTGGTATCCAGCGTCGACATCATCGAATCGGTCCAAGAGGCCTGTGACTTGCCGGGTCTCAACCAGGTGATCTGCACGACGGTGCCCCAGGCGATATCGCCCGTCTCGGCGAAGGTCATCCTCGATCCCGCGCCCCAGGCAAACCCAAAGCTGCCGTCCAGGGAGAAGCTCTCGCCGCCTTGAAAGAAGTCCGTGGAGGAGGGGCCATCTGTATTGGGCGATGACACGTCGAGGTCGCCTTTCAGGTTGGCTACGCCAATGCGGCCGAACACGTCCCATGTGTCAGCAAGGCCATAGCCGATCTTCGCGAAGACCAGGTCTGATTGTAGATTCTTCAGGCTGAACTTGTTGTACTTGCAGTACCAGAGCTCGGTGCCGTCGTTGTCGTACCCTTCGCGGTACGTGCCGAAGCTCTGTAAGTCCGTGCTCTGGCGGGTGTAGTCCACGCCGAGGGTCCACCTTTGCGCTCCGATAGTGGCACGCGGGGGGCCGAAAGGTGTCAGTGCCAAGGCCGTCCCATGGCCCAGAAGGGCCGCGGAGATGGCCACAAGAGTCAACAGCCTTCCAGCGATCCTCATAACCCCGTCCTTTCTTGACTCGTCAGTAGATACGAATCCAAGTTCAGTATTGCCGTCTGTATGGAGGTTGACGCCTCAATCGTATATCGGTAACAGGCCGTCTTTACTTTCAGTAGAATAGGAGAAATGGGCAACGAGGGCTATTGTTGACATATCACTGTGAATTTAATATACTTACGTTTGGAAGTTATGGTCAGATAATATGGGCAGAATGATGTACTCCTCACAGATGAGGCAAAGAACGGCTTTCTCGTCTTATAGGCAGGTTCAGGGCGGTTTGACTCTGGCCGATGCAGAGGTGGGGATCGAGGTCACCGGAAAGGAACCCAAATGAGGCTGCTACCCTGTCATTCCAGGAAGCCGGTAGTCACGATGATGATGTCATCGCTGACTTGGGTCGCTGTATTGGCGCTTGCCGGGCCCGTGAGCCCTGTGTCTGCGAAGCTCCTCTACGTGTTGGGTGACCTCAGGCAGTACCCGGCCCTGGTGGATCTCTATGACATTCAGAAGCCCGGCGAGATGGTCTTCAAGGCCGAGCACACCGTCACTCAAGAGGCCTTGGGCGCAGTGGGCCTGGCCATGGACTCCAGAAACGAGTTCATCTTCGTCACCTACGAGGATTCCGCGATCGTAAGGGCCGTGGACGTCAGGACGTGGACATACGTGACCCTCTACACCCCCAACGGCGCCACGAACCTGGCAGGAGTGGTCTATGACAACCACAAGAAGTTGCTCTACTGCATCGATCGGTTCACGCCCACCCTGTTCATACTCGAATGGGACAGCTTCAAGTCCCTGCGGCAGAAGGATAACTCACCCATTACCCTCGGCGACCTCCGCGGGGTCGGCCTGGCCCTTGACGAGACCAACGACCTGCTGTTCGTGACCAACGCCACCAACGAGGTGTCCGCGTTCCGGACGTCCGACTGGTCCCTGGCCAAGACCCTCAAACTCAGCCACCCCGCGATCAGCGTGGCCGTGGATTACACCCGTCAGTTGCTCTATACGGGCGCGGGATATAGAGGCGACCTGAGCCTGGTTCGGTATGCCCTGGCTTCGGGCAGTGAGACGTCGGTGCAGGTCAGCGACCTGGCGGGCGTCATCGGCATCACCGTGGACGATCAGACCGGCGTGGTCTACCTGACGACCGGCCGGGATAACGAGCTGGGCGGCGATGAGCTCAGGGCCTACAGCTCGTCCCTGGAGCTGCTGCAGAGCCTGCACATGGGAGGCAATCCGACGGGTCTGACCCTCCCGTTGAGCGGATTTGCCGCAAACCCACCCGGCCTGACCAAGAACGTGGTGTCCGGGGTCAAGGAGATCCAGGGCATTCAGTATGCCCAGCCAGGGGGATTGCTCACGTATGAGGTCTCCGTGGACAACAAGGCCAACTGGGAGGCCCTGACCGATGTGACGGTCCAGGATTCGCTGCCCGCAGAAGTCAACTTCGTCCGGTCGGATGGCCTCGACACCGCAGTGGGGCAGTATGACAGTGAATCGCACGTCTTCACCTATTCGCTCAGCAGCCTTGAACCCAACGCCAACGTCTCCTTCCGTCTGGTCACACAGGTCAAGGACAGCGCCTCTGCGGGGACCATCCTCACCAACCAGGTGCTCGCCACAACCCAGCAGAGTGATCCGACGACTGCCACGGCACAGGTCACCGTTGCCTACGCCTCTCTGGTCCTGAAGAAGACCGTGATGTCCGACCCGAATCACATTGTGGTGGGCGACGTCGTCTACGTGGCACCCGGCAGCACGCTGACCTACGACATCCTGGTGGCCAATCCGGACAACGCCTACTCGATCCCGCAGGTGATTGCGGTCGACACGCTCCCGCAGGAAGTGGAGTATGTGGCAGGGCAGGGGGACCTGGGCACGGGCCTGTGGGACCCCACTGTGGGGGCCTACACCCAGACCTACACGGCCCTGCAGCCCAACACGGTCACCCACTTCTGGATCACGGTTCGGGTCCGCGACGACGTCGCGGCCGGCACCCGCATCAAGAACTCAGTCCTGATCAATGGTCTCTGGACCCCTCCGGCCCAGGCCGAGGCCGTCGTGGTGGTCAGGCACAAGGCCCTGAACGTCACCAAGACGATCACCAAGCCCTCCTGCGATGCAACGGGGATGGTGTACGTCAACACGGGTGAGACGGCCACATTCGAGATTGTGGTAGACAACGCCGACAACAGCCTCCTGGCCCACAACGTCCTTGTGATCGACACCCTGCCTGACGGTGTGGACTACGTCTCGTCGGGGTCGAACGGGGTCTACTACCCCGACGCGCACAGCGTCAGTTGGGCGTTTCCGTCCCTGATGCCCGGCGGCGAAGAGCGCATGGAGTTGATGGTCAGGGTCAATGCGGCGGCAGTGCCCGGCGAGGTGCTGGCCAATACAGTCATCGCCCAGAGTGATGAGACGATCCCCGTCCAGGACTCCGCCCGGTTTACGCCTCTGCAGAACAGCCTTCAGGTGTTGAACCTGGAGCTGATCTACAGCGACCCGGTCTGCGCGGGCTGCTCGAGCCTGCTGCAAGCGGTCCTGACCCTTCCCCCGGAGGTCAAGCGCCAGGACATCGATACAGCACAGAAGCTCGTCTTGAATCCGGGAGGCGCAGCCGCCACCAGCCAGATCGTGTACGGCTATGACGGCACGGTCAAGATCCGGGCGTTCTTTGATATGACCGAGCTGCTCAAGTCGGTCAGCGGTTACGGCCGGATGAGCGTGACCATCAAGGGATGGCTGCAGTCAGGCAGGACCTTTACAGGTCAGAAGGACCTCCTCATCACCAGTGCGATGCGCCGCAAGGGATGATCCCAGTCGCGACTGCTCACGATTTCGCCAAAAAAACCGCTTGCAGACCCGCAGACAGGGTTTATAATTGACTCCACTTGTTAGTGCGGCCTCCGTGCTGCGCAGGCTGCGGGTGTAGCTCAGTGGTAGAGCGTCACGTTGCCAACGTGAATGTCGTCGGTTCAAGCCCGATCACCCGCTCTTTGGCTCTATCGGAAGACTGGATCTGGATTCGAGTTTCAGACAGAGCGCAGGAGCGTGCCTATGGATGGGCAACGTCGGTTTCGTCAAGAGGCCGGCGGAACCTGACATAGTATCGGTGAGGTACCAGCTAGGTGTAGTTAGGCGTAGGTCGCCGATATGCAAGACTTGCCTTCAGGCAAGGTACACGGTTTGATGCCCGACCAGGGAGTGAATGCCCTGAGGGCTTTTTTGTTTGTTTGACCTGGCAGAGAAAAGGAGCATGGGTATGGCTGAAGCTGAGGAAACAGTATCTCCGAAGAATACGGTCACGATTGAAGAGGCCGGACCCTGTAAGAAGCGGGTAATCATCGAGGTGCCCCAGGAGGCAATCCGGGCAGCCATGGATGAGCAGTACAACACCCTTCGCCGCGAGGCCGTGGTGCCTGGATTCCGCAGGGGACGGGCGCCCGGAGGCTTCTCGAGAAGCGATTCGGCAAGGAGACTGCAGACCAGGTCAAGCTCAAGCTTCTGGCCGATGCCAGCGACGGCGCCCTCAAGGAGCACAAGCTGGCCATCCTGGGCGATCCCGAGGTCGACTACGAGCACATCGAGCTGCCCGGCGACGGTCCCATGAAGTTCCAGTTCGAGGTGGAGGTATGGCCGGAGTTCGAGCTGCCCCCGCTGGAGGGGATCGCGGTGACCAAGACCAAGTTCCAGGTGGCCGATGCCCAGGTGGATGCGGAGCTGAACCAGTTGCGCAGACTCTCAGGCGTCTGGACGCCCAGGGCCGAGGGCCAGGCGTGCCAGGCCGATGATCAGGTCATTGCCGACGTCACCTTGAAGATCGAGGGCGTTGATGAGCCGGAGCGGCTGAGCAGCACCGAGGTCTACGTGCGGCCCCACGGATTTGTGGCTGCGATTCCTGTTGAGAAGCTCGACGAATGGCTGGTCGGTGTCAAGCCGGGCGAGACCAAGGACCTCACGGTCGAGGTTCCCAAGACCTACTTCCGGCCTGAATACAGGGGCAAGAAGGTCGACCTCCGCCTGGAGGTCAAGGAGATCAAGTTCCTCCAGCCCGCTGATCTGGACGAGGGCTTCGTCAAGCGATACGGCGCAGACACGGAGGCCCATCTCCGTGACAAGCTTCGCCAGGTCCTCGAGCATCGGTTGGAGGGCCAGATCCGCTCGGACATGGAGGCCCAGGTCACCCGGTACCTGTTGGAGAAGGCCACCTTCGATCTGCCGGCCGACGTGGTAGGGCAGCAGGCGAGCACGGTGCTGCAGCGGCAGTACGTGAGACTCATGACCCAGGGCCTGTCCAGGCCGCAGATCGAGGAGCACATGGAGACCCTGCGTGCCAGCTCCGAAGAACAGGCCAAGGAACAGCTCAAGACCTTCTTCGTCATCGACAAGGTCTCCGACAAGCTGGGGATCGAGGTCACGGAAGAGGAGGTCAACGGCCACATTGCCCAAATGGCGAGTCAGCGAGGCCAGCGTCCTGAGCGGCTCAAGGAACAGATGGAGCGGGACGGCTCCCTTGCCCAGTTCAGGCTGGAGGTCCGCCAGAATCAGTGCCTCTCCAAGCTCCTGGAGTCCGCCAAGGTCACCGAGGTGGATGCGCCGGCGGCCCCTGCTGAGCCGGACGAGGCTGAGAAGAAGAAGGGTGGGGCCAAGAAGGGCAGCAAGAAGTCGTCCAAGAAGGAGGACTGACATCGAGTCCAATATGGAAGCAAGGAAGGATCCCATGATCATGGATAACACGGGCCGGAAGGCCTTGAACCCGTTGGGGATATACGCCCAGTACTCTGATCAATACCACCGCTATCGCCAGATGAGCCTGGACGATATGCTGCTGGACAACCGGATTGTGTTCTTGATCGGAGAGATCGACTACGCCAGGGCGACCGAGGTCATCATGAAACTGCTCTACCTCGACAACCTCAAGCGAAAGAATGAGATCAGCCTGTACATCAATTCGCCTGGTGGCGCGGTGGACGACACGATGGCGATCTACGATACCATGCGGTTCATCGGTTCTCCCGTCGCCACGTACTGCATCGGCAGGGCGGAGTCGGGGGCAGGCGTGATCCTTGCTGCAGGCAGGAAGGGAGGGCGATTCGCCCTGCCCCATGCGAAGATCATGCTGCACCAGCCCTGGGGCGGCGTGACGGGCCAGGCTGCAGACATCAAGATCCAGGCCGAGGAGATCAGCAAGGCCCGGGCGATGATCAACAGAGTCCTGGCCGAGCACAGCGGCCAGTCCATGGAGAAGATCGCCGCCGAAACCGAACGGGACCGCTACATGACCGCCGATGAGGCAAAGGCCTATGGACTCATCGATGAGGTCCTGCACGAGGAAGTCCAGAAGCCTGAGAACAAGGACAAGGACGAGAAGCAACCAGAAACCAAGTAGACGCAGGGAGGCACAGGATTAGACATGGCCCTGAACGAGCTTATACCGATCGTTATCGAACAGACCGGCCGCGACGGAGCGGGCCTATGACATCTACTCCAGGCTGCTCAAAGACCGGATCGTCCTGCTGGGCGGTCCGATCGATGATTCTACAGCCAACGTGGTGGTCGCCCAGATGCTGTTTCTGAGCAATGAGGACAGCAAGGCGGACATCCACTTCTACATCAATTCACCCGGCGGCTCGATCTCCGCGGGCATGGCCATCTATGACACGATGCAGTTCATTCGGTGTCAGGTGGCCACGTACTGCGTGGGCCAGGCGGCCAGCATGGCTGCGGTCCTGATGGCAGGCGGCATGGCGGGCAAGCGCTATCTGCTGCCCAACAGCCGCGTCCTGCTGCATCAGCCTCTGATCTCCGGTGTGCTGCACGGAGCGGCCATGGATCTGGAGATCGAGGCCCATGAGATCCTGCGGCTGCGGACAAGGCTCTACGAGATCCTGGCCAAGCATACCGGGCAGACTGCCCAGAAGATTGAGAAGGACTGCGACCGGAATCTGTGGCTCGATTCCGAGGAGGCAATTCAATATGGGCTGGCCGACAGGATCATGCAGAAGGCGCCGGAGATCGTCAAGAACCCGGCCGAGGCAGAGCGCCCGCAGTAGACCGGGCCTGGCCGGTCTTCTGTTGGCTGGAGCACTGCTGGTCACTGGGGGGTGCGGGGGGGCGTCGGGCAAGGGGGCACGGACGCCTGCAGAGCCGCTGTCCGTGCGGGTCAAGAACCTCCAAGGACAGATGGTGCTCCTGCGGTCGGAGAACCAGGAGCTCAGACGTCAACTGGAGATACCGCACTCCAAGCTCCCCGCGGGCGCGGGTGTTGCGTCGTTCTATCGATTGCGGGAGATCAAGGTCTCTCGCTACACCGGCTTCTACGACAAGGACGGCAACGGCACGCTGGAGAAGCTGATCGTGTACGTGGAACCCGTGGACATGGCCGGCGACGTCGTCAAGGCTGCCGGAGCCGTGGATGTGCAGCTCTGGGACCTGTCGAAGGACCCCAACCAGGCCCTCTTGGCCTCCTGGCACGTTGGGCCTGAGGACCTGTTCAAGACGTGGCTGACTACGTTGCTGACGGTCAACTATCGTCTCGCTTTCGATGGACCCGGCGGTCTCGCCGAAGACCGGTCTCTGACGGTCAAGGTCACTTTCACGGACGGCCTGACAGGCCGGGTCCTCACCCAGCAGAGGACCATTCTACAGGCCGGTAAACCCTAGCCTTCCATTGCTTTGTGGCCGGGGCCTTGAATGCTGCAAGCCAAGTGTCTTGCGGGAGATGAGAGGTTCGGTCCTGCCAGGTAGGGTGGGCCGAGGCGGAGGCGATCCTTCCTTTCTTGGTTGGGACCAGGAAAAAAGGGTTTGACAAGCCTGCCAATTTGCTTAGAATACTAGTTTTTCTGTGGTCTGAAAGAGAGTGCTCTATGAAAAGCTTCATGGCTAAGAAGAATCAGGTGGAGCAGAAGTGGTTTCTGGTCGACGCCGAAGGCGCGGTGTTGGGCCGGATGGCCGCTCGGATTGCCCCCATCCTGATGGGAAAGAACAAGCCCTCCTACACGCCGCATGTGGACACCGGCGACTTCGTCGTGGTCATCAATGCGGACAAGATCAAGCTCACGGGGAAGAAGGCTGAGCAGAAGATGTATGAGTCCTACAGCCGCCACCCGGGAGGGCACAAGTCGGTCAGCTATGCCGACATGATCAAGACCAAGCCGGAGAAGCTGGTTCAGGTCGCGGTCCGGCGGATGCTGCCGACCACGGGGCTTGCCCGGCACATGCTCAAGAAACTCAAGGTCTATCGCGGCCCGGAGCACACCCATCAGGCCCAGGGACCTGTCAAGATCGATCTATTCCAGGCGCGAAACTAGGGTTGACAGATGGCAGAAACACTCAACATCGGCGTGGTGATTCCAGTGGTTGCCCCGGCGCAGCCCGCTAAGAAGGGTCCAGACAAGGGCGGTTTCTATTGGGGCACAGGAAGACGCAAGTGCTCCGTGGCCAGGGTTCGGATCAAGCCTGGAGACGGCAAGTTCGTCGTCAACGACAAAGAGCTTGACGATTACTTCAGGCGCGACCAGGACAGGCTTTCCGTGGTCGGACCGCTGAAGGCCGTGCAGGCCGAGAAGCAGTTTGACATCTTCGTCAACGTCAACGGCGGCGGCACCACCGGCCAGGCCGGTGCGTCCGTGCTGGGGATCGCCCGGGCGCTGAGGAACTACGACGAGAACTATCTGCCCTCCCTCAGGGATGGCGGGTTCCTGACCCGTGATCCGAGGATGGTGGAGCGGAAGAAGCCGGGCCAGAAGAAGGCCAGAAGGCGATTCCAGTTCTCCAAGCGTTAACGGTTGGCACTCTGTGATAATCCCAAGCCGCCGTGAAAACGGCGGCTTTTTTTTGGTCCGACTATCCTCTATCCGGACAGGACCGATCAAGGAGTTGGATATGGTGAAGGTGGCCATCATCGGCGCCAGCGGCTACACGGGCGCGGATTCGATCGAGATCCTCTTGCGGCACCCCAAAGCCAAGTTGACCTACCTGACGGCGCTGCCCGAGGAGTGCGGTCTGGCTTCAGAGGTCTTCGGCCAGTTCAAGGGACGGTGTGACCTGGTGATCGAGCCCCTGGACCTGGACAAACTCGCCAAGAAGGCGGACGTGGCCCTGTGCTGCCTGCCTCACAAGGTCTCCATGGGTTACGTGCCAAAGCTGCTGGCCGCGGGTATGAAGGTCGTGGATTTCAGTGCCGACTACCGCATCCAAGACGTGGCCGTCTACGAGAAGTTCTACCAGCCCCACACCGACTGCGAGAACCTCAAGAAGGCGGTCTACGGCCTGCCTGAGCTGTTCAGACAGGAGATCCGGGGCACGGACCTGGTCGCCAATCCCGGGTGTTTTCCGACGACCACGCTGTTGGCTTCTGCGCCGCTGCTCAGGGAGGGGCTGGTCGACACCACCAAGAGCCTGATCGTCAACTCGGTCACCGGCGTGTCGGGCGGCGGAAAGAACCCGTCCGTGAAGTTCCATTTTCCCAACATGAACGAGAATCTCTTTGCGTACGGCATCGGCACGCATCGCCATACGCCCGAGATGGAGCAGATCGCGGGCCGGCTGGCGGGTCGGGGAGTCACGATCCTGTTCCAGCCCCACGCTGGTCCATTCGACCGTGGAATCCTCTCGACCGTGTACCTGGAGCCGAAGAAGGCCATCGACGCCAAGGCCCTCCTGAAGCTCTATCAGGACTTCTACAGCGGCGAGCGGTTCGTTCAGGTCTGCAAGGCCAGTCCCAACCTCAAGGATGTGGCCAGGACCAACTACTGTCATCTGTTTCCTGCAGTCGTCAAGGACCGGGTCGTCGTCTTCTCCGCTATCGACAATCTGGTCAAGGGCGCAGCAGGCCAGGCCATCCAAAACATGAACATCCTGTTTGGGCTGGATGAGTCACTGGGCCTTCAGTAGGAGTCAGCCGTGACGTGCGGTCCACTGAAGATCGCCACCTGTCAGTTCGCCGTCAGCGGAGACCTGGATCGCAACGCCCGCTGGATCAGCCGGGCCCTGGTCAAGGCCAGCGAGTCCGGGGCCCACGTGGCCCACTTCCCTGAGGCCGCACTGACCGGCTACCCTGGGGTGGACCGGCCAGGCCTTCAGGATCTGGATTGGGACAGCCTCAGACGTCACACGGAGCAGATCTGTGCGCTGGCCGCTGACCTGAATATCTGGGTTCTTGTGGGCAGCGCCCACCCGCTGACCCCTCCTGCCAAGTGCCACAATTGCCTGTACCTCATCGGTCCTGATGGCCGGCTGGCCGGCCGCTATGATAAGCGGTTCTGTCTGAAGTCCGAGCTGGAGCACTACACGCCGGGCAGTCACTTCGAGTTCTTCGAGATCCGCGGGGTTTTGTGCTCGGTCCTGATCTGCTTTGACCTGCGGTTTCCGGAGTTGTACCGGCCCTTGAGCAGGAAAGGGGTGCGATGCCTCTTCCAGTCGTTCTACAACGCCCGGCAGAAGGGCCCCAGCGTACACAGTGACATCATGCGCCAGACGATGCAGGCCCACGCCGCGTGCAACCGGCTGTGGGTCAGCCTGTCCAACGCCAGCGGACCCTACTCGCCCTACGCGTCGTGCCTGATCCAGCCCGACGGCAAGATCGCGGCCGAGCTGAGGCGCAATCGGCCGGGCATCCTCGTCGTGTCCGTGGACCTGGACCGGGACTTCTATGATCCCATGGCTGGGTTCCGCGAGATGGCCATGGACGGCAGACTGGGCAACGGCCCCGAGGACCTGGAAGATCCGCGATCGCGCGAGACGCACAGGCTGTGAGCGATGAGTTATGAGTTGTGGGTTGAGAGATAGGAGTCAGAAGTTAGGAGTTAGGAGACAGCATGACAAAAAAGGGGCTACCCAAGTCTCCTTCCTCCCATCTCCTTACTCCTGTCTCCTGTCTCCTGAGTTCTGAGTTCTGAGTTCTACGTTCTGGGTTCTTTGATCGTTTTCAGGGCGAAAGGACAAGCTAGTGATCAACGACACCATCACGGCACCGCAGGGCTTCCTGGCGGCCGGCGTTCGATGCGGCATCAAGAAGTCTGGAAAACCCGACCTGGGGCTGCTCGTCTGTCCCGAGGGGGCCACGGCCTCCGCCGTCTTCACCACCAACCGGATCACCTCGGCCGCCGTCGAGATCAGTCGAAGGCACATCCGCAATCGGAAGACCTTTGCGGTCGTGATCAACTCCGGCAACGCCAACGCCTGCACAGGCCAGCGCGGCCTGGCCAGCGCCCTGAAGACCTGCCGGCTCTGCGGCAAGGCCCTGGGCGTGGACCCGGGTCAGGTCCTGGTGGCCTCCACGGGAATCATCGGTGAGCACCTGCCGATGGACAAGGTGACCTCGGGTCTGGGTGCGGCCGTGCAGCGGCTCTCCTCCTCGGTGCAGGCAGGCCTGGATCTGGCCACGGCCATCATGACCACCGACACCCGGCCCAAGCTGGCCGTACGGCGGATCGACCTGGCCGGCGCCCGCGTGGCGATCGCGGGGATCACCAAGGGCGCAGGCATGATCGGCCCCAACATGGCGACCACCCTCTGTTTTCTGACCACCGATGCGGCTATCCGCAGGCCACTTCTGGACAAGGCCCTGAAGGAAGCGATCGGCCAGTCCCTCAACCGACTGACCGTGGACGGCCACCAGAGCACAAACGACACGGCCGTGCTCCTGGCCTCAGGCCAGGCAGGGAATCGGCCGATCACTTCTGCCGGCGCCCACTACACGCGGTTCCTGTCGGCCCTGACCCAGGTCTGCGACGACCTGGCACGGCAGATGGCCTTGGACGCAGAAGGGGCCACCCGGATGTTCAAGGTCCTGGTGCGGGGCGCAGCCACCCGGGCCGACGCCGCCAGGGCGGCCCGCAGCGTGGCCGACTATCCGCTGGTGAAGTGTGCGATCCACGGTGGAGACCCCAACTGGGGACGGATCATCTGCGCGGTCGGGTCTTCAGGGGTGAAGCTCAACCTCAAGCGGCTATGCTGCAGGCTGGATGACCTGATGGTCTTCAAGAACGGAGCCCCTTGTCGCTTTGACGCCAAGCGGGCCAGCCGCATCATCCTTCAGGCCTGCCATACGATCACGGTCGACCTGGGGGTCGGCCGTGCCAGTGACTTCTGCTACGGCGTCGACCTCGGCAAGGAATACGTGACGATCAACGCGGACTACCATACCTAGTCACTCTGCACGTAGAGGATCTTCTGGATGCTGACCCTCAGGAAGGTCGTGCGTCCATCCTCTGTGTGCTGGAGGATCAGGAAGCCGCTGCACTGGGCGAGGAATTTGCCCCAGACGGTCACTTGCCCATCCAGGACTACCGTGATGTCCTTGCCGTAGAGATCGCTGAATGGATCGCAGACCGACGTGACAACAGCCGTAGTGGGCTGCTCGCAGGCCGTGCCAGTGGACGCACACGACGTCCCTGTGCCCAGCGTGGTGGTCGTCTGGCTCGTCGAACTCATGGAGCTACCGTTGAGCTGTATCCCGCCGGACACGCTGGTCTGACTGGAGGTCTGGCCGGACTGCATCTGCTGGTTGATCCACGACGACAGATCCGTCGTCGGCAGGACCGTGTCCGCCAAGACTACGCCCAGACAGCCGATGACCGCCATCGCTGTTGCGCCCAGGCAGAGCTTCCTCTTGAGACTGATGGGCCTGTGGGATGTTAGAAATGCACCCGTTGCCTTCATGGTCGTGCCTCCTTTCACAATTGCACCCTGGACGAGCGATCACCCTTCCTCCAAAGAAGGCCACGTCCGTCCCGACCAGTAGGGTATGACTGAATCACCCTTGCTCACAGACCTCCTGTCGCGAGCCACACTCCATCGCGGTCACTAAGCCCGATGCTGGGCTGAAATGCCTCCTCGCGGACCACGATTGCCGGGGACTCTACCCGACCTCAGCAGAAAATGCAAGCGAAAAGCGGACAAATCGCATCCCCGGCCATCGCACCTGCCTGTGATCCACCAGACGATCTTGAGTGGACGAGTCGTGAAATTATTAAAAAGGTCTGAAATCTCTATTGACAATGACTGAGGTGGACCTACAATCCCAACATTAAGGAGACTCAAGAGACATCGGTGGTAGGTATACAGCGATAGTAACACAGCATGGAGGCTGGGTTGCAACGAGAATGGATGCTCACATGTCAGTAGCACTTCTGTGGTGGCCCTAGGAGAGATCGTCACAGAAGGGGACCGGAGGGTTCGGATCTAGGGCACAAGGACGCATCGGATGTGGTGTCGTCCACGGCCTAGGATGAATCCAGCACACACGGTCTTCCAGTTTGGGCATTCCATACGTCAAGCTCCCTCCTTCAGCCCTATCCCCGTCCGTGCAAGGAGTCTGTTCTAAGCTTCTTTCCGGCAGCATTGAAGGTATCTTTGAACTCGGAGTCAGGGGTGATGAAGAGTCAATGAGACCGGCAAGGAAGGAGGCAAAGATGAAAGCGACAAACGCCCGATACGGTGTCGACGAAGGCCGAGAGACGTCCACATCGGGACTCCAACCACAACCGAGTGCTCCGGTCAACACGAGCCCGCCGTAAGAGGCATCGAGATGAGCCCCGAGCTCTATCAGATGGCGGACTTCCAGGCGGGTCAACAGGTGGACGGGCTGACCCTCCGACAAACCCCCGCAACTGATTCCGGAGACGGATCATTGTCAACATAGGTTCCAGTGGGAAGAAAGGAGGTGGGTGAGGGACAACCAATCAGGAGGATGTAAGCGTGTGTTTGTGAGGTGAGTAGTGTTTCGTATGAAAGCAGGACAATGGATTGTCAACAGCCCAAGGAAAAGGAGTTCCAACATGAGTAAGGTTCTGTCTTCTCTCATTGTGCTGGTTCTGGTCTCGGCTGTGGCCCTGGCCGACATCGGCCAGACGCAAAGCTATCTGGCCGATCTGAACAACGGCGCCAATTTGGTCCAGTGCGAGACCACCGTCGGCAGCCTCAACAGTCTGCTCATCAACAACGCGCAGACCGCGGTTGGCGGCTGCGCAACCGAGGCCCATCAGTTCCAGATGGGGGTCTTCAACCAGACCGCCAATGCGGATGGCTTGTGCGCTGTGATCGGCTTGCTGCAGGAAACCAAGACCGACGCACCCGCCACGCAGGTCCAACTGATCACCAATGGCGTGGGTCCTGTCGGACAGCAGGAGAACCTGAACCTACAGGTCGGCCAGGCCGCCGCCAAGACCGGCGGTGGGGGATCGGGCATTGCCACCCAGTTTGCAGCCTTGATGGAAGGCCAGAGCGGCTCCAACGCCGCAACAGCGGTCCATCAGTCGTCCGCTGTGGCCTCCAACCAGTTTACTGCTGTGTCCGGCAGTCCGACGGCTGAGGGCTTGGCCCTTGCCACCATGCAGGCCACCACAAGCCAGATCCAGCTTGTCAACTAGTCCAGTGCAGGCGAGTCAGCAGGCGAGCGGTTTGGCCGCGATCGCCTGGTCCACAGGGGGCCTCCTGGCACTACCCCACCAGGGGCCAAGACTCCAGGAGGCTCCCGTGGATCTCATCAAATACAGATCAGTATCAGACGCTTGGGGGCCCTAAGACACACGTGAATCCTGCTTTTCTGCGCAAATACTCGCGTTCCCGGGAGTTGGCGAGTGGCGAAGATCGTATCTAGCGGGAGATATCGTATCTAATGGTCGTAGTCCGGTTGTAGTATTCCCATTGCAGATTCCATCCAGCAACGTTCGCCATGCTCAGGTGGATCCGGCGTATCGGCATATGGGATAGCTGCCCGTCGGGCTCCACTCCAAGTCAGATGGGAGAGCTCCATTGGGACGCACAGTTCTTGTTGAGTGCGCCTTGAGAAGGCACGTTGAATCCTCGGGTGAGAATCCCGACTGGCGATGCTCGTGCCAGCCGGAAGCCCTTGGGGCGGGGCCTACTCCTTTGCTCCATGCTTGCAGAGAAGGTCGACGATTTCGGCACGACTTCCTCTCGGGGCCGACGACGAAGGCCTCGCCCCGTCATTGCTCTTTGCGTTGACGTCGGCATTATGGTTGAGCGGAAGTTGCCCGATGGCCAGGTGCGGAGGGGTCTCTCCGTCCCTATTGCGGTTGTTCGCGTTAGCTCCTGTGGCGACGAGAAGCTCAGCAACTTCCATCTGCTGGTACCTGATCGTGTAGTGGAGGGCTGCTTCGCCCGAGATGGTCTTTTCGTTGATGTCTGCACCGGCAGCCAAATGCAATTCCACTTGGTGAAGGTCATTGTCAACTGCGGGCATGGCACGGAGACCGGTCAGACAGGTCCCGAGGAATCGGCTCCTCACGAGGCATCGGCGAGAAGTCAACAGGGAACGGTTGACACCCAGTGTCAGCGGGGGCACATAGGGCCCAGATGGCGCTGGTCTGGTCCGCTACCCGCTACACTCTCTTACTCCACCCTTCCAGTGCCCGTATGGGCGGTACTTACCACAGGGCGTGTGGAGTAGTCGGTCCGAGATCTCGTACCAACGGTCTTGCTATCAGGGCTCGCGGGCAGATTGAGTGGGCGTGTCGTCCCCAAGTCGGAGCGGCCCTGCAGGGCCATTCCGTGGACCGGCGACATGTCGCCGCGTCTAGAGAATAATCGTTGGCGTCGGGTAGATCACGGTTGACACGGTCCCGTGGCGGTCCGATAATGATAATAGCCCTGCTAGTGGCTGCTTATCTTACGCGTCGCGGTAGGGATACTAAGGGGACTTGCGTTGCGTGTGTACAGGGACGTGTACCGTGTTGGTCTCCTTGGTGGACAGGGAGGCTGACTTAGCACCGACGTTTGTATCTGTATCTCGGTTCGGGGCGGGCCGATAGGATCCATGGTAGCATCGGTGTTGGCATCGCTTCTGAGGAGGAGACGCCCAGCCGAAGAGGCGGGCGCGGGGGGGAAGGAGTTCACACTCGAATCCTTGGAGCCCAGGCTCCTGCTGTCGGCCACCACCGAGACCAGTCTGGTTTGCGAGGAGTTGTTGACCCCTGATCTGAGCGAGCCGTCCATACCGGCGGCCATAGAACCCACTCGCCCGGTTGCAGGGGAGGCGTCCGAGTTGCAGGACGTCCTTTTCTCGCTGACTGTCGAGGACGTCGATCGTGCGCCCGAGAGTGGCGAGGACTGTGCGACGCAGACAGTCCAGGACCTGGCACCCGATTCCGTCGTGACGCTCAACCTATTGGAGCTGACAGGCGACACCCTGGCTAGCGACCCGAGTCTCAGCGGCGCTCCGCAGAGTCGTCCGGGTTTGCCGCCGGATGTTGCTGTGTGCGAGGGTCTGGGCACGGCTGGCGTTTTGGCCCAGGGCGAGGATCTTGGATCACAGGCGTCGTGCTGCTTCGACGCTTCCGACTTACCCAGTGCGACAGAGGAACTCGTCACGGCATTGCACGCGGCGAATCCCCCACCCCAGGGGTCTGCCACCCTGTTTGCAGACACCGCTGACGGGACGGCCGATCTTGGCCCGGTGCTCCAGGAAGCAATCCGCCAGTGGTCGAGCCTGCCGATGGCCGAGGAGCTCCAAACCCGGCTGGCGCAGGTAAGAATCCAGGTCGCCGACTTCCCCGGGGCGACTCTAGCCCAAGCTCTGGGCGAAGCCATCGTTCTCGACACATCCGCCGCCGGCCACGGCTGGTTCATCGATCCGACGCCCTCCGACAACGAGGAGTTCACCTTAGGTGCCGACGGCAACCGGTGGTTTGCCGACTCCGCAAGTGCGGCTTGCGGACAGGTCGACCTCCTGACCGTGCTGTTGCACGAGATCGGTCACGTCCTTGGGCTGGGCCACGACAGCGGGATTGCGGTGATGGGGGAGACCCTCGCGAGCGGCCGGCGGGTGCTGCTTGGCAACGACCCCCTTCCCCTGACGGCGGACGCCGACCCGGTGCAGGCGGCGCTGACCGCAAGTGCCGGGGCCTTGGCGGGACAGGCGGATGACGGAGGCCTCACCTTCCGTATCCTGGATTCTAATGGAAACGACACCCCGGACGTCCAGGTGACGGGCTCGACCGGCGAGGACGGTGCCTACACCGACATTACCTCGATCGCCGGCATTTCGGGCGGGTACGATAACATCCTGGTCGATCTCGACCTCGACGCTGATTGGGTTCTGACGGGTACGGGGTCCGGCTCGCTGACGATCCAAGGCTTCCAGCTCTTGAGCTTCAGCCAAATCGAGAATCTGGTCGGCGGCGAGGGCGAAGACACGCTGGTCGGCCCCGATGTGGCATCCACGTGGCTGCTCACCGATGCCAACAGCGGCAGCGTAAGCGGTGTGGCCTTTATCGCGATTGAGAACGTCGCCGGTGGCAGCGATGCCGACGACTTCGATATCAGCGACGATGCCTCGCTGAGCGGCGTGCTCGACGGCGGTACCGGCACAGATACCTTGCGCTACTCTGACTGGGCCGATCCGGTGTTGGTGAATCTGGCCATGGGGATCGCGACGGAGACCGGCCGCATCACGAGCATCGAGAACGCCACCGGCGGTTCCGGCGACGACATCCTGATCGGTGACGATAGTGCCAACGTGCTGACCGGCGGTTCCGGCAACGATATCCTGGTGGGTGAGGCCGGCAACGATATCCTGGTGGGTGAGGCCGGCAACGACACCTACCTCCTCACTCCCGGCGACACCGACACGATCACCGAGGTCGCGGGCGGGGGCAACGACACCCTCGACTATTCCGCGTATCTGGCCGACAGCCCCGTGACCGTGGACCTGGCCGCGGGCACCGCGACTGGGACCGCCGCCGGCCTTGCGTACATCGAGAACGTCATCGGCGGCTCCGGCGACGACATCCTGACCGGCGACTTGAATGCCAACGAGCTGACCGGCGGTTCCGGCAACGATACCCTGGCCGGCGGTTCCGGCAACGACATCCTGGCCGGTGGGCCCGGCGACGATACCTACGTCTTGGCCCCCGGGGGCGGCACGGACACCGTTGTCGAGCTGGAGGGCGAAGGCAGCGATACGCTCGACTATTCCGCGTACCTGGCCGACAGCCCCGTGACCGTGGACCTGGTCGCTGGCACCGCGACCGGGACCGCCGGCCTTGCGTACATCGAGAACGTGATCGGCGGCTCCGCCAATGACACGCTGACCGGCAACGACTCCGCCAACCGGCTGGACGGCGGCCCGGGAAGCGATACCCTGACCGGCGGGGCTGGCGACGACACCTGCGTCCTCAACCCCGACGGTTTGAATGACACGGTCAACGAAGGTTGGAATAGCGGCAACGACACCCTGGACTACTCCGCCTTCACGGATCCAGTGACCGTCGACTTGTCGACAACCGCCGCACCTTGGACCAATGGCATCGCGAACATTGAAAATGTCACTGGCGGCTCCGGGGACGATATCCTGTCAGGCACCGAGTACGCGAACCGGTTGTCCGGAGGACCCGGAGACGACACCCTGACCGGTGGCGCGGGTGACGACACCTACGTCCTGAATCCCGCCGGCACCGACACGATCATCGAGACGGGCGGGGGCAGCGACACCCTCGATTACTCCAGCTTTACAGCCGGAGTGGAGGTGAACCTGAGTACGGAAGCGGCGCCAGGAACGGCCCCCGCCAGTAACATATCCAACATCGAGAATGTAACCGGTGGCTCGGGCAACGATACGCTGACCGGGGACGGCAACGCCAATGTCCTGAATGGCGGGCCGGGCGATGACACCATGGCGGGAGGCGCGGGAAATGACTCCTACGTGCTTACGCCTGACGGCGGCGCAGACACACTGACCGAAGCCGACGGCGGAGGCACCGACACAATCTATGGCCCTGACGTGGACACCGACTGGATCATCACCGCGGCTGACTATGATCTAGACGGCGACGGGATCCTCGATGATCTCCTGCTTGGACCGGACAGCGGTTTGATCACGGGTGGGACGAGCTTTGTGGGAATCGAGAACCTGGTCGGCGGCAGTGCCGACGACAACTTCAAGTTCGAGGCGGGGGGCTCGATCTCCGGGAGCATCCAGGGCGGCGGCCAGGTCGAGGGCGACGCCATCATCGCGGCGGCCGAGGCTAATGCCTGGAACATCACCGGTGCCAACGCCGGCTCGCTGAACGGCAACACCTTCAGCGGGATCGAGAATCTGATCGGCGGCAGCCTCGATGACACCTTCGAGTTCGGCGCCTCGGGCTCGATCAGTGGGTTGGTCGAGGGTGGTCCGGACAATGACGAACTGGAAACGCCCCCGGTCGACACGATGGACTGCTCGGCGCTTGCTGGGCCGCTGACTGTGGATCTGGAGGAGGGCACGGTTACGGCGGGCACGACGTCGCTGGTGGGCAGCCATGATGCGATCGATGTCTTCATCGGTTCGACAGGAAGCGACACGGTGGTTGGCTACGATCTTCCGGAGTTGTTCTGGACCATCACCGGCCCGGACGAGTTCACGGTGGCAGCGATCACATTCCAGGGCTTTGAGAACCTCACGGGCCAGGCCGACAACATCGATGGCTTCCTGATCGAGGCGGCTGGCAGCATTTCCGGCCTCATCGACGGCGGCACAGGCGGGACCGATGGCTTGTTCATCACGATTCTCGGCCTCCAAGCGCTCGATCAATGTGAGCGCCGCCGACAGCTCCGGCACCGTTGATGTTTTCGGCAATACGGTGAACTACGCGGGCCTCGACCCCCAGCAGTTCGTCTTCAGCTCCGATCCGCAGAACATCGTCATTGCCGGATCGATCTTCGACGACACGATCCGCGTCTATGACAACCTCGATGTCCTGACCATTGAGCGCGGCAGTTCGAAGTACGAGATCTCCGGCGTGCAGCTCGCCAACCTGACCTCGCTGCGCATCGAGGGCCGCGCCGGCACCGACACGATCGACGTCGAATCGCTGCCCGCCGGCTACGGCGGCATGGACGGCGCCGATCTGTTGATCTACGGCAGCCGGCTGCCGGCGCTCGATCGTAGCGCAGGTGCCCGATGGATGATCCGTTCATCGACAGTGTCAATTTCCTGGGCAGCGTCAATCTCCATGGTGGCTTCCTCGACGTCTGGGCGGACCGCATCACGGTCGCCGACGGCACCACGGCCGAGGATGGCATCATCATCGAGACGGTGGACAACGATATCTGCTTCCGCGCCCGCCTGCTGGGAATCGCGGAGCTGGAGAACATGGTGCCGCTGGGCTTCGGCACCGACCGCGTGGTGGATATCACGATCGGCAAGTACGCCCAGCTCAAGGGCTACGGCCTGTGGCTGTTCTCCCAGGCGGAGGACAAGAGCATCGCCGATACCGCCGGTGCGACCAAGGAGATCGAGAACTTCGTCATCGAGCCCCTCACGGGGTGGCTCGGAGACATGTTGGCGCTGCCGATCAAAGTGCTGGTCAAGAACTGCACCGCCAACGTCACGTTCCGGGAGGGCGCCCAACTGATCGCCACCGGGCCGATCGGCATCTACGCAACGGCGGCCGCCGACGCCTCGAGTGTCGCCAAGGGCAGCCTGTTCAGCATCGGCTACGCCCAGGCCAACGCCTCTGCGGACATCACGATTGAGACTGGGGTCCTGATCCAGGCTGCAGAGGCGGTGGTGATCACCTCGACCGGCGAGGCTAAGGCGGGCATGAAGGTCGAGACCGCGCACAAGGCCGATAGCACACCCACCCCGGGCGGCACCGGCGCAGCAGTTCGCGCTCTCGCTCGGCGTTTCCTATGCCAACATCTATTCCCGTGTGACCATGGCCCAGGGGGCTAGGGTTGAGGCGGGCCGGACCGCCAACCTCACCGCCAAGGGCAAGATCGAATCCGAGGCGGAGGCCGAGAGCGGCCTGTTCTCCGACGGCAAGCTCGGACTGGCCTTTGCCCTGGAGTTCTCCAAGGCCGACGTCGACACGACGGTGGACGGGACCATCATCGCGGAGTGCGACCCCGTGGGTGGATACACGGTGAAGATCGAGATCGACCCGACGGTCGGCCTCAATCCCGATGGGACGCCGCAGATCGGCTACGTCGATTACGCGAACGACAGGATCTACGTCGGCCCGAACGCCCTGGTCACCGAAGACACGGTGACCTACACGAGGCGCCGCGGCATCAGCATCGGCAACCTCGTCGACGGGCGCGAGTACTACGTCGTCACCGACGGCGATGGCTGGATCCAGCTTACGGAGAGCGAGATCAATGCCCTGCGGGTCGCCGCCGGCGAGGGCTGGTGGGCCGTCGATCTGTGGGACCTGTCCGGCAGCGAGCTCGAAACGGCGAACAACCAGAAGAGTTTCACCGCAGCGGAGGTCAACCCCGCAGACGACACCATCACGCTCAATCGCGACGACCCGGTCTTCAACACCTTCGAGCTGGGCCAGGCGGTGGTACTCGAGGCGGGCGACGGGTGCTCGATCCAGGGTCTGACCCCGGGGAACACCTACTACGTCGTCGCCAGTACCACCGAGCAGAACATCCAGGGCGACAGCCGTTTTGCCAGCAAGCAGATCATCCGGCTGGCCGAGCTGGAGAACGAGGCCCGCGCGGGAGTCTTCATCGATCTCGGGACCGCAATGGGCTCGGATTTCAAGCTCATCGCCAAGCATGTGCTCGATTCCGGCTTCGCGACCGGCGTCGGCGTCGTCGCCAATCTCGAGGCGGAGACCAAATGCTCGGCCAAGGCCGGCCTCAAGAGCGAAGACACGGACCCGCCGTCCAAGTGGGAGAAATTCAAGGATTTCGTCGGGACCAACGTGACCGACGCGATCTTCCAGAAGGCCACCAAGAACTATCGCGACAACGCCGCCAAGCCTGGGGCCGGGGCCAGCGGGTCGATTGCCGTCTCGGGTGCGCTGGCGTTCAGCTACGCCGATCATGATGTCACGACGAACGTGGGCGACCACGCAGTGCTGAAGTCCAACGAGGACCTGGAAGTCAAGGCGACGATTGCCCACAAGTACAACCTCGGGGCCGAGAGCAGCACGGAGCCGCAATCAGGCAAAGACGGCAAGAGCGCCGGATCGAGCGCGCCCAACAACGTCAGCGTGGCGATCGCGGTGGGGATCTTCAACAATAGGGCGATGACCACCGTAAATGTGGTGGATCCCCTTGATCCGGGTCCGGGCGCCCAGCTCGATGCCCTGCGGAACCTGCGTATCACCTCCGACATCACCTACCCGCTGCTGCAGCGCCTGGACACGTACATCCCGCTGTCCTGGAGCGAGCTGGTCGATTCGATCCGGACCGAAGGCATCAAGGCGATCACCAAGTACATCAACGGCACGCTGGGGTTCCAGGAAGCCTTCTTCAACACCTGGACCGTGGCGAGCGCCTCGGCCGACAAGATCGGGATCGCCGGATCGGTCTCCGTGCTCGTGTTCACGAACAACTGCGAGGCGATCGTCAAGAATGGCGCCAAGCTGAACCAGAATCCTGACTGGCGCAACAACTCCTTGAACCCGCATCCGAACCAGGACAACGATGAGGGAGCGGACACCGACGGCGCCGAGTTCGAGCAGGTGGTTTCGGTCGAATCGCTCATCGCGCAGCAGACGATCACGATGACCGGCAACTTCTCGCTGCCGGACCTGCCGTCGATCGATCCGACGGACAAGAACAAGACGAAGAAGAACTTCAGCAAGTTCGGCAGTACGCTCAACCCGAAGGGCGACGAGAGCATGGCCGGCACCAGCGGCGAGCGGGGCGGCGCCGGCGGCTCGTTCTTCATTAGCGTCGCCCATGACACCAGCCACGCGATAGTCGAGGACGGGACCTGGATCCACAGCGGCGCCGACGGCGGGTTCAACATCAAGGCCCGCGAGATGCTGCTCAACGTCAACCTGGCGCAGTCCTACGCCAAGGGCGGGACGTTCGTGATTGGCGGCACCGTGCTCTACGTCGAACAAGTCAGCGACACGCTGGCGCAGCTTGGCAGCCAGGCCCACGTCACCGGGCGTGACGTGCGCCTGATCGCGCTGGACCAGAGCACGGTCGCGACCTGGGCCGGCGGCATCGCCAAGGGCGAGGCGGTCGGGATTGGCATCTCGGTGGCCATCAACAACTTCAACCGCACGACGCGTGCGCTGATCGGCGCTGCGGACGCCGCGGCGGGCACGGGCATCTTCGGTTCGAGCTACATCAACGTGACCGGCGGGGTGCAGACTCAGGCATCTCTGGCCGGCGATCTCTGGGCCTTCACCGTGGCCGGCTCCGTGGTGAAAGACGAGAAGCCGGAGAATCCCTCGTTGGCCAAAGACCCGCAGGACCCGATGGATGGCGCGTCCATATCCATCTTGCAGGGGGACCTGCCACCCGATAAGGAGACCCCGAAGACGGGTGTCGGCATCGCGGCGGCGGTCTCGATCAACCTGATCTCCGGCGAGACGACCTCCCGCATCGCGGACGCCGGGCATGTGCGGGCCGGCTTCGTGTCGGTGCAGGCCGAGAACGACGCCGGTCTGATTGCGGCTACCGGCGGCCTGGCCGTGGCCCTCAAGGATAGCGGAAAGACCGCCGTGGCCTTGGCTGGTGCCTTCAGCTACAACGAAATCACCGCCGACACGGTGGCCGAGGTACAGGACACCGATCTGGTGCTCACCGGCGATGCCGCGGGCGATTTCACCCTCGACGTGAATGCCCTGACCAAGAGCAAGATCTTCACGCTGGCGGCTGGCGGCGCCGGTGCCGTGGCCTCCGGCAAGAGCAGCTCGCAATCCAGCGGCAGCAGCTCGACCGCGGTCGCGGTCGCCGGCTCGGTGTCGATCAACACGATTTCGGGCAGCACCTCGGCTCTGCTGCAGGACAGCACCGTGTTGCTCACCACCGGCGACGCCCGCGTGCGGGCGGAAGACCGGTCGAGCCTCTTCGCGATTGCCGGCGGCTTGTCGCTTTCGGTGGCCACCGGCCAGAAAGGTTCTTCGACGGCTGTCTCGGCGGGCATAGCCATCGCGGTAAACAAGATCGCCACCTCTGTCGAGGCCCTGATCGAGAACACGGATCTACTGTGGGTCGATGCCGCCACGAGCGGGGACGTGCTTGTCGAGGCGGCCAACACGCGGAGCATCGGCGCCTTCACGCTGGCCGGCGCGGTCAGCGTGGCCTCGGGCACGCAGGGCAGCGGCATCGCCGGTGCGGGCGCGGGCTCCGGGTCCATCAACCAGATCTACGGCGACACCAGGGCGATCATCCGTGACAGCACGGTCGATGCGCCGGGCACGGTGAAGGTTTACGCCCACGACCGTTCCCAGATCATCTCGGGGGCTGGCGGCATTGCCGTGGCAGTCGGCCTTTCGAGCCAGGGCAACGGCGGCGCGGGGTCGTTCGGGGCGGCCTTTGCGATCAATTTCATCGGCAAGAGCAGCGACGACGAGAACCTGGTGTGGGCCGAGGTCGATCATTCGACCGTAACGGCCGGCGGGGCGATCACGATCCTGGCGGAGTCGTGGGCCTATATCTTCGCCCTGGCGATCGGCGCGGCCGGCAGCGTGAGCGGCTCGGGCTCGGGCAACGCGATCGGCATCAGCGGCGCCGGCTCGGCCTCGGTCAACCAGATCCGGGTTAACACGCAGGCGCGGGCCATCCATAGCAGCCTAACCACTGCGGCGGGATACGGGGCTGAGATACGTCTCAGCGCCGACGACGATTCCACGATCATCGCCACGGCGGGCGCCGCGGCGCTGTCGATCGCCGTCTCGCAGAACACGGCCGTGGCCGCAGGCCTGGGTCTCTCGCTGACGATCAACGACATCGCCAACACAATCCGGGCCGCGGTCGAGGACTCGACCGTTTCCGCCGCCGGCGCGGTCACCGTCTCGGCCGACAGCGATGCCCAGATCGACTCGCTGGCCTTTGGCATCTCCATCGGGGTGGCCCTCAGCGGCAACGCCTCGGCGATTGCCGCCAACTGCACCGGCGCGATGAGCTTCAATGAGATCGACAACCTCGTCGAGGCAACGATCTGCAACACCACCGGTGCTGGGACTCTTTCAGCCGGCGGGACGCTCAGCGTGACGGCCAGCGACGACTCCACCATCCGGGCCATTGCGACCGCTGCGTCGGCGAGCGTCTCCGGCAGCACCACCGCCATGAGCGTATCCGTCGCCATCGGCCTGGCGCTGGCGCACAACCGGATCGACAAAGACGTCTCGGCCAGCCTGGTGAACCTGCCCAGCGTGCTCACCAATGGCAACGACGTGAAAGTCTGGGCCACCGACGCGTCCGAAATCGACGCGGTCACCTTTGCCGCCGCGGTATCGGTGTCGTTGAGCCTTACGAATCCGAGCGTGGGCATCGCCGGCGGGTGCTCGGAATCGACCAACGTCATTTTGTCTCGCACCAACGCCTTTATCGAGGACACCGTCCTCGGCAGCAGCACCAACAAGGTGGGCAAGGTGGATCTCGACGCCACCAGCACCGCCGAGATCGACGCCGTGATCGGCGCGGTGGCCGCCGCGGTGGCGCTCGGCAATACCGGCGTCGGCGTGGCGGTGGGCATCGCCGTCGCACGCAACTTCATCGGTTGGGACCCGAAGGCTGCCGAAGCCACCTCAACCTACAACTACTCGGAGCAAACCGCAATCAGCGTTGGCTCGCTGGTTCCGGGCATGATGGTACGTGTCGCCAGCGGCGATCTTGCCGGCAACACCTATGAATACATCGGTCCTCTGGCCATTGACAGCGACCCGAGCACAGAGGACATCGTTGAGCCCTTCGACCTCAGCATGCAGCTCTACAGCGATCCCGACCTGTGGAAGCAGATTCTCGACTCGACCGAGCAGGTCGGAACCTTGATCGGCGTCCTGGCTCCGCACGATTTGACGGAGTTGACTCCGGGCACGACGGTGTACATCTCCAGCGGCACGCTTGCCGGCGATGTCTATGAATACATCGGTTCTCTGGCCACGGACAGCGCTCCGAGCGTAGATGGCGAGCAGCCCTTCGACCTTAGTCTGCAAGCCTACGACGGGGCTCTGTGGCAACAGGCCACCGATTCGACCTACTACGACGAGGACGAAGACGTGCAGGTCGGGACCTGCGTTGCCAGTCTGACCCAGGGCATGCAGGTGCGCATCAGCAGCGGCACGCTGGCCGGCAACGTCTATGAGTACATCGGCGATGCGTCCACCGACAGCGATCCGGAGGAGCTTGGCAATCAGGAGTTCGACCTCAGTCTGCAAGACTACGGTGACGACTCTCTGTGGGCACCGGTCGACGTCGTCACCTCCGAGAGCCTCGGGGGCGCCCTGGTAGATGCTCTGACGCCAGGCATGAAGGTTCGCATCACCCGTGGCTCGCTCATGGATGACATCTATGAATACGTCGGGCCTTCCCTGACGGACAGCGATCCGGACGCCGACGGCAATCAACAATTCGACCTCAGCGTGCAGCAGTATCGCGACGCCAGCCTGTGGAAGCAGGCGAACATCGCAGAGAACGCCGCCCAGGTGCGGGCGTACATCGAGGATTCGGCCGCGCGGGCTGCAGGGCGCTGACGATTGATGCGAACTCTGACGCCTCCATTGACGCCACCGTGGTAGCCGCAGCCCTGGGCGTCGGCGGCGGCGGGACCACCGGCGTGGCGGTCAGCGGCGCCGGTTCCTATTCGGAAGACAGAATCAAGACCGACGTCAAGGCCTACATCGACGGCGACACGCCAAGTCCCGCCACGACCGAAGGCATCGAGGCATTCAGCATCGCGTTGGTGGCAGACGACTCATCGACCATTAACGCCGTTGCCGGCGCGGGTTCGCTGGCCGCCGGTTTTGGCTCGAGCGCCGGTGTCGCGGTCGCGGTCGGTTTGTCACTGGCCTTCAACGAGGTGTCCAACGACGTCGAGGCCTATATCGCCAATGCCGACCAGGGCGTCACCGCGTCCGGTGGCAGCATCACGATCTCGGCGGTGAGCGGGGGTCAGCACTTGTTCGAACTGACCGTGGGCGGCCAGTTGACGCCAGGCAACCTCGACGACGCCGCGACGGCCGACATGGACGACCCGGATGACCCGGCCAACGAGCCGATCCTGGTCACGCCGGACGACCCCGATACCCCGGAGGATGAATCCGAATACACCGGCGGCGACGATGTGAAGAGCCGCTTCGACGATGATGCCAACGGGACCTTGTCGAGTCCGTTGAATGAAGCCGTGGTGGACGCCGACGCGGACCGCCTCGCATTGCAGGCCCTTCGCGATGCATTTGCATTGTGGGACGAAGAGCTGGCGATGTACGACACCGTTGCTACGGCAGCCCAGTACCGCACCAGCGACGGTGACCCGGACGTAGACGATGGCAAGCTGGACGTGCGCGAGGGCACGACTGTCCTGCTGGAGAAGGGCTACATGGCCGGAGCAGAGGGAGACTACGACGGCAGCAAGGGCACCGAGGGCCGCGTTTACCGCTACATCGTGATGGCGTCCGAGACGGACGACAGCGAGAACCTGATCGATCTCAGTACCGAGAACTACACGGACACCACGAAGTGGCAGCTCGTTGACAAGCTCAAGGTGTCCATCCTGGTCGAAGGGAAGAAATGGGTGGTGGTGGCCCCCGACGGCAAGGCCTATGTCCTCGAGTTGAATGCGACCGGCGACAAGATCGGCGTCTCGCGTGAAACGATCAATGCCGTCTCTGCGGCCGCTTCCCTGGCGGTTGGCATCGGCGGATCGGCGGGCATCGCGGTGAGCGGCGCCGGTGCCGTGTCCCAGAATGTCATTCTCACCAAGGTCAACGCCTACGGCGAGGGGAGCGTTCTCGACAGCGCCGATGACCTGGCGCTGAACGCGACGAGCACCTCCACGATTTCCTCCGCTGTCATCGCGGCTTCGCTTGGTATCGGCGGCGGCGGAGCGGCTGGCGTGGGCGCTTCCATCGGCGTTGCCATCGCTCGTAACTTCATCGGCTGGACACCGGACGGCCAGGAAAGTCCGGCTCAGGTCCGGGCTTACCTGCAGAACACCAGCGTGGAAGCAGACGGAGATCTTACACTGACCTCTTTGGCCGAGCAGAGGATCCAATCGGTTGTGTTCTCGGGATCTGTGGCCATTGGGGCGGCCGGAGCGGTCGGAGTTGGAGTCAGCGGTTCAGGAGTTTGGGCCGAGAACATGATCGGCGTGGACGTCGAATCCTTCATCGATGGCGACCGCGACGCGGGAATCGCGGCCGACAGCGTCACGCTGACGGCGGATGATACTTCGACGATCAAGGCCCTCGCGGGCGCCGCCTCACTCGCCGGCGCGGTGGGCGGGACTGTGGGTGTCTCGGTTTCGATCGGGGTCTCGCTCGCGCAACACCATCACGAGCGTTGTCGAAGCCTATATCAAGGACGCAGACGGGTCCTCGACCGTTCTGACTGATCTTGGGCTGACCGCGAGAACGAGCGGTGGCGTCACGATCAGCGCGACCGAGAACGCCGCGATCAACGCCGTCTCCGCCGCGGCTTCGTTGGCCGGCGCCTTTGCTGGTGTGGCGGGCGTGGCGATCAGCGGCGCGGGTGCCGACGCCCACAACGTCATCCTCACCAGGACCAACGCCTACGTGCGGGGCAGCGCGGTCAAGAGCTTCGGCAAGTTGGATGTCGACGCCACGAACACCGCCAGCATCCATGCGGCGGTGGTCAGCGCCTCCGCCTCCATTGCGGTCGGCGGCATCGCCGGCGTGGGCGGCTCCCTGGGCGTGGCTGTCGCTCGGAATTACATCGGCTGGAACCCGGGCCATGCCGGAACCTTTGACTACTCCACCAGCGACAGTCCCTCGGCGATTGTGACGGGCGATACTGTGAAGATCATTGGAGGAGCGGACGACGGGAATACCTATGAGTATATCGGAAGCGGCGCTTCGGGGAGCGGAACATGGCTGGCCGGCCTCAATTACCACAACAGATCACAGTGGCGCTTGCTCTACGACAAGGTCGTCGACTACGCCACGGGCGAGAATCCGGCTTCGATCATAACCGGCAAGACTGTCAAGATCTCCGCCGGCGTCAACGCCGGCAATGTCTATGAATATATTGGGACGGCGACGCTGAATCGACCTGACGGCCCCGCTCCCAGTGGCGAAACTGATGCGCAGGCACTCGTGCGTCAGCAGGAGGAGGCGAATTGGCTGATCCGGCTCGATTACTCGGATAAGTCCCAGTGGCGGTTGATCAATCTCGGCAATTACCCGGCGGAGATCCAGGCCTATATCCTCGATTCCACCGTGGACGCCACAGGCGTGCTGACGCTGGACGCCGTCTCCGACGAGGAAATCGATGCCACGGTCTTCGCCGGCTCCGTTTCGATTTCGGGCGGGCTGGTGGGAGTGGCTGTGAGCGGCGCGGGCGCCTGTGCCGAGAACCGCATCGCCACGCTGGTGCAGGCCTATGTCCAGGGCGATAAGGATAACAAAGGCATCAAAGCCGCGAGCGTGGGCCTGAATGCCAAAGATACTTCTGGCATCGAGTCGTTTACCGGCGCGGTGTCGGTCGCGGCCTCCGGCGGTCTTGTGGGTGTCTCGCTCTCGATCGGCGTGAGTGTTGCCTATAACGAAATTGACAGCGATGTCGTCAGCTTCATCAAGGACGTCGATGCCGGCGTGACGAGTACAGGCGCGACGGGCGATATCAGCGTTGCGGCGTTGGAGGATGCGGAAATTGATGCAACGGCGGCCGCCGCTTCCGTTGCCTTCGCCGTGGGCGGTGTGGGTGTCAGCGTCAGTGGGGCTGGGGTTGCTTGCACGAATGTCATCCTGGGCAGCGCCAATGCCGTCGTCGACAACAGCGTGCTCGGCAGTGCTCGCGATGTGCTGGTCGATGCGGACAATACCTCTGGAATCAACGCCGAAGTGGCGGCGATATCGGCCGCGGTCGGCGGTGGCGTCCTGGGCGGCGGAGCCTGCTCGATCGGCGTCGCGGTGGCGAGGAACTTGATTGGCTACACTGCGGACGGGGTCTGCTCGCCTATTGAAGTGCGGGCCTTCCTCCGGGACTCGAGTGTCGATGCGGCGCGCAATCTCACGGTGAGCGCGACCTCGACGCAGGACATCGATGGCTTCGTGGGCGCCGGTTCGGTCGCCGCCTCCGCGGGCGGGTTTGTCGGGATCGGCTTGAGCGGTGCCGGCGCCAGCGCGGTCAACCGTGTGGCGGCCAATGTCAAGGCCTTCATCGACGGCACGGGTTCCACGGGCGTCATCGCCGACAGCATTTCGCTGACGGCCAGCGACACATCGGACATCGATGCCACGGTCGGTACCGCCTCGGTGGGCGTCGGTGTCGGCCTGGTGGGTGCGGCCATTTCGGTGGGAATCTCCATTGCCAGCAACGACATCAATAACAGTGTCAGCGCGTACATCGCCAATGGTGAGAGCGTGAAGACACGCGATGGCGGCGCAATCACCATCTCGGCGACCGAGGGTGCGACGATCAATGCACTCGGCGTAGCGGCGTCGGCCGCGATCGGTGGCGGACTGGTCGGTATCAGTTTCGCGGGAGCCGGTGTCGATGTGACCAACGTCATCCTCAACAAGACCAACGCCTATATCCAGGACTCCGTCGTGGGTGCCGAATCGGCCAAGGCGGGCAACGTCACGATCACCGCCACTGACACGTCCAGTATCGATGCCGAGGTGGGTGGCTTGGCAATCGCCGCCGCGGGCGGCTTTGTAGCCGTGGGAGTCGCGGTCGGTGTGGCCACGGCGACTAACCTGATCGGTTACACCCGCGACGGCACCGCGGATCCCGCCGAGGTGCAGGCCTACATTGAAGATTCGAGCATCAATTCACTTGGTGCATTGAGCCTGACTGCCGAAGCCGATCAGACGATTACCGCCACTGTGCTGGCTGGGTCGCTGGCCCTGGCGGGCGGCGCCGTGGCCATCGCCGGTGCGGGGGCCGGGACCAGCACTAGAAATTGCATGCGTTCGCTGATCAAGGCCTTCATCGACGGCACGGATCCCGGCGAGGACGGCACAGGCGCGATGGGCATCAATGCCGCCAGCGTTGCACTGAAAGCAGACGACGACTCGGAAATCACCGCCTTTACCGGTTCGGCCGCGCTGGCCGGCTCGGTGGGCCTGGTCAGCGGCTCGGTGTCGATCAGCCTGGCGCTGGCTCGGAATGAAATCGCCAACGAGGTCGATGCCTACGTGCGCGATGCCGACGTGACGGCGACCGGCGCAAGCGGGATCAGCATTCAGGCGATCGACGCGGCGACGATCACCGCCACCGCGACGGCGGCCAGCGTCGCTGCGGATGCGAGTTGGTTCGGCGGGATCACCGTCGCCGGCGGCGGCGCCGACGCCTTCAACACCATCCAGACCAAGACGCGGGCCTATGTCGACACCAGTGAGACCTACACCGGGACGAGCGAACTGACGGCGACTTCCGGCGACATCACGGTCGACGCGAGCGATGAGTCGACAATCACCGCGGAAGTGACCACCACGAACGCCGCCTTCGCCGGAAGCGGTGGATACACCGGCGCGATCGCGATCGGCGGTGCGCGGGCCCGCAATTACATCGGCTGGGGCACCAACGCCAGCGACACGGTATATGACTACACGACCGCCAGTGAGCCCGCGTCGATCATAACTGGCAAGAAGGTCAAGATTACCAGCGGCCCCGATACCGGCGTGATCTACGAGTACATCGGTACGAACAGCCTCATGCAGCCCGAAGGCGCCGAAGCTTGGCTCACGCTGGTCAACTATGCCGACAGCAGCCTCTGGCGGCAGACGAACCTGGTGTCGATGCCGGCCGAAGTGAAGGCCTGGATGAAGAACACCGACGCCGAGGCTCAGGGCGCGGTGACTGTGGAGGCCACCGAGGCGGCGAACATCGACGCGCTCATTTCGTCGGAGTCGGCCTCGATCGCCGGCGGTTTAATCGCTTTGGCGGTCGCGGGGGCCGGCGTGTCGATTGAGAACCGCATCAATACGGATGTGGCGGCTTATGTCGACACATGCACGGTCGATGCCGGCGGCGCGGTCACGATTGAAGCCGAAGATAGCTCGATGATTGATGCGACCGCGGAAGCCGTGTCGTTTGCCGCCGCCATCGGGCTCGGGGGGGCGGCCTCGGTCAGCCTGTCCTGCGCCGACAACGAGATCTCCAACCAGGTCCAGGCCTACGCCACCTCGGCCAAGGTCACGACCGATGCCGGCAACCTCACGATCACCGCCACGGAAAGCGCCACGATCACCAGCGCATCGACCGCGGCATCGATGGCGATCAGCTCGATCCTGAGCGTCGCCTCTTCCGGCGCAACCGCCGATGTGACGATCAAGACGATCACCAGGGCCTACGCCGACCCTGTCGAACTCGACATCACAGGGGCCGTGGTAATCGACGCGATTTCCACTGCCACGGGAACAGCCGGCAGCACCGGCAACGCCAGCGCCACCGGCTTCATCTCAATTTCCGGCGCGGTTACGGAGGCCACCGTCACCGTTCAGCCCACGACCGAGGCCCGACTCGGCGGTTACACGGGTGAGAGCGAGACCCGCAAGGCGCAGGCCAGCGGCGCAATCTCGGTGATCGCCACCCAGGCCGCCACCGCGACGGCGACGGCGGCCGGCGGGTCCGAAGCCGACGGGATCGGCGTCGCCGTCGGGGCCAGCACTGCCACCGCCCTGATCGACGCAGTGAACGACAATACGCCGACGGTGAAGAGCAGCATCAGCGGGGGCAAGGTGGTTTCCACGGCCGGCAACATCACCGTCAAGGGCGTCTACAACGCCGACACGGACAGCAAGGTTGTGAACGGAAGCAGTGCGCAGGCGACGGCTTATGCTGCTGCCGGCGGGATGGTCGGAATCGGCGGAGCCAATGCGAATGCGACTTCCGCTGCGGATGTGGACACCAGCGTGGCGCCAGCGGCGGCGCTGAGCGCTTCTGCGGGTGCGATCACAGTCGAGAGCGACGGCTGCAACCATGCCGACGCCCTGGCGACGGGCACCCAGGGCGGCCTGGCCGGAGTCGGCGAGAGCCTGGCGGACGCGGTCGTGGGCGGCGCCGTGAAGGCCAAGCTAAACGGTGCAGTGGACGATGCCGACGCGGTGATCGTGAAAGCCGTAGGCAGCAATGATGCGGATGCCGAGGCGTTGGCGAACTCCAAGGGAGCGGTTACCGTCAGCGGCACGGCCGCCTATGCGGAGGTGACCAGTGCTGCCGATGTGGAGGCCCTGGTGAGCTCCACGGCTGCGCTCAAGGTCCCGGGCGGTACGGTGGATGTGCTGGCGACTGGCGACAACAGTGCAACGGCCGCCGCGAGCGGCCGAAGCGGCGCCGCCGTATCCATCATCGAGATCTTGTCCGAGGCGAAGGTAGGCGGCGGCGTCAAGGCGCAATTTGATGGAGACCTCCCGGACCAAGCCACGGATGCCTCTCGCCTGTGGGTCAAGGCACTCGGGGAGAATATCGCGACGGCCACGACCACGGTGAAGTCGGTTTCGTTGGCGGACAGCAGCAAGAACGCGCTGGCGACAGCGACGATTACCAGCAACGCCGACGTCGAAGCCCTGGTCGGCCAGGACGCTTCTATTGTGACTTCGGGCGAGGTGCTCGTCGATGCCCGGCTGCAGGGCAACAAGAACAAGGCAACGGCCGACGCCCTGGGCAAGTCAGATGGCATCCTTGGCGCCAATTCACAGATGGATGCGGAAGCCACCATCAACGGCGGCGTTACGGCCGATTTCGATGGCGATGTGCCCGCGGCGAGCTTGGTCACCGTGCAGGCGAACGGCGGGAATAATGCCGACGCGGAAGTGGATGTGTCCGGCTTCAGCGCCATATTCGGTGGGAAGCGAGCGCGGGCGGGAGCCACTGTGGGGACCGATGCGGATGTCATCGCTTCGGTGGGTTCGACCGCAGAGATTCACGCCGGTTCGTTGTACGTAAAGGCAATTTCGGACAATGACGCGGTGGCGGATTCCGACGCGAAGACAGGCGCTGCCATCGCCAGCAGCAAGAGCCAACCGGTGGCGACCGTCGGAGGAGCGACCCGGGCTCTGCTGGATGGCGACGTCATCGATGCCACAGGCACGATCGAGGTCGAGGCTACCGGCACGAGTGATGCCCGAGCCATCACGGCTGTCAGCGCCAAAGGCGTCGGCGCCGGAAGCAACGCGACTCCCGAAGCCACCGTCAGCAGCAACGTCGTGACCCAGGCCCAGATCGGATCGCAGGCCGATATCGCGTCGCCGAACGCGGATATCGTAGTGCGGGCCACGTCGGATAACCTGGCTTGGGCGACGGCGGAGGCGGTGGCCGCCGCTGGCGTGGCGGTCTCGAACAGTGCGCCAACTGCGACCTGCAACGGCAGCACCCAGGCGGCTCTGTTGGGCGACGTGCGAAAAGTGAGCGGTGGCAACGACAGTGCCGGCGCCAAGACAATCAATATCCAGGCCCAGGGCATCGACGCAAGCATCGCCCAGATTCGCTCTGAAAGTGGCGGCGCCATCTCCGTCGAGACCGCGACTTCAAGCGCCAGCACCGGTGCGACGACGACGGCCACGATCGGTGACACAGCCACCACTACCAGCGGCTCGGTGATCGTGACGTCCGGGGCCATCACGGTGAAGGCCCTCGGCATGACCGACGCGGACTCCTCCACGCGCAGCACGACCGGCGGCGGCGTCAACATCACCAACTTCTCCGCGAATGCCACGGTGACACCCACGGTCACTGCCACGGTCGGAAACAAGGCGCGTCTGAAGAGCGATGGCCTGATCACGATCATCGCCGAGCACAACAAGCTGCAGCAGGACCTTTCAGACGGAACCTTTGGCGCGGCGACCGACGTGGACGGGACCGCGAATACCATCACCTTCGATCTTCCTCACGGTCTCGTCACCAATGACGTTGTGACTTACGACGCCCTGGGCCTGACGTCCTTGTCCTGGGTGGACGGGCTGACGCCGGTCGGCACCCTGCTGCCGGACGGCAGCTTGGCGACCGGGCAGTACACGGTGATCGTCCCCGCCACCACCGGCGGCGACAAGAAGATCAGGATCGGAGCCGCCTTTATCGCCTCGGAAGCTTCCGTGGACGTGGATACCGATACCATCACGTTCCCGGTCGCGCACAACCTGATCGCAGGGGACTCGGTGATCTACTACAAGGGCAGTACGGGCAGTACTGCTGTGGGCGGGTTGACCGAGGGCAAGACCTACACGGTCTTCAAGGTCGACGACGTCAGCATCAAGCTGAAGGATCCCCTGACGCAGTCCACAACGCCGGTATCGACCGACGCGTCCCACATCGACTCGGACTCCGTCGACGTCTCCAACAACTTCTACAACGGCGCGCCGGTCACCTATTTCGGTTCCGGCACGGAATACTCCTTCACGAGCAAGCTGGTGGATGTTGAGGTGTGGAACGACCCCAACGATGTTCCTGACCAGGGTGTGATTCCGAAGAGGGTCGACGAGATCATTCAGACGCTGGATAACGATAAGATCTATCTCGGAAACACCAGCGGGCTCAGCGTTGGGACGCAGATGGTCTACTGGAGCTCGTCGCCGATCAGCGGCCTTACCAACGGCGGCCTGTATTGGATCGCTGCAAAGAGCGACAGCAATACGACGATCCAGCTCAAGTCGAACATCATCCGCTCGGCACCGGTCACTTTCGTTCGCAGCGGCAGCGGGGACCAGATCGTCCGCACAACGGGAAGCTGGGTGACGGATGGATTCGTCCAGGGGCAATCGCTTTGGATCTCGGGGAGCGGAATCAACAACGGAACGGCTTACACGGTAAAGACGGTCACCGCCACCACGTTAACGCTCGATCAGGCCACCACGGTCACGGCCACGTCCATGACGGCTACGGTCAACTGGGTCCGCGGGGCGACCTCCGACGACCGGGATCAGATCGTCCGAACCACGGGCGACTGGTCGGCCACGAACTTCGCCAACGGCCAGCAGATCGTCGTGGCCGGCGACAACGCCGGGACCTACGAGATTCATAGCGTTGTGGGAAACACCATCACGCTTACCGTGAAGCAGAGTGTCACCGCGGCAAATGGCGTCAGTGCGACAATCACCGGTCCTGCCGTGACGAAGTCCTTTGACGGGTGCATCCGTCTCAACCCCACCAAGACCGGTGCCGCGGCGGAGGTTCTTCATACCCTCCAGCGCGTTCACGATCAGGATCTGCCTGGCCTGGTGGACGGTCGAGTTTACTTCGTGTACAACGCCTCGAGCACAAGCTTCCAACTGGTTTCCACGCCCACCAGCACGACACCCATCAGCCTGGACCCCAATGGTTGGACAGGCGGCACGCACAAGTTCGAGGTGCAGGGCGTGAACCTGACATCTGTTGGGGCGGGCGACCAGCACATTGTGATGGACATCGCTTCGGGATCGGGCACCCAGAAGATGGTCCTCGGCAGCCTGGATAACTTCATCGGCGCGCCTTCGGGCGACCTGATCGCGACCGCTTCTGCCGCCGGTGGCGGCGGTGGGGCCATTGACGTCAAGGCCGCCACGGCTACCGCCTCGACCAGTCCGACGGTTTCGGTCTCGGTGCAATCTGCCGCGGTGATCGAAGCCAACATTGTCGAGATGAAGACCGACGCTATTGGTAATGCCCAGGGATTCTCGACCAACAGCGGCGGCGGGGTCGTGTCGGTTGGGGATGCCAACGCCACGGCCAACGTCTACGTGCAGAGCACGATCACGGTCGCTTCCACTGCTACGGTTACCGCCCTGGACGACCTCACGATCGATTCCCGCGTCGAGACGGATGGCCAGGCCAAGGCCAGCACAAAGGCCGGCGGCCTGGGTTCCGGCGTCGATTCCAGGGCAACAACGAACCTGGACTATGTGTCCAAGGCCGACATTCAAGGGACGCTCGTGGCCGGTGATGCGCTGAAGGTTGAGGCGCACACCGCCGTGGACGGATACGTGTACGCCTATGCCAACGCAAAGGGGCTTGGAGCAGATTCCGACGCCAACGATGCAGGCGACAAGGGCATCCGCATCGGGAAGAGAATGTCCAAGGCCTCCACGCAGGTGCTGATCGGACCGGCGGCGAATCTGACGGCCAACACAGTGGCGCTGCTCGCCAAGGTCGACAAGATCGATGCCCTGGCGGAGGCTTTGGCCAAAGCCTCCGCCCTGGGCGCGGATTCCGATGCCCGCGCCAGTATCGACGTGGCGGGAAGCGCCACGGTGGTCCTCGATACCGGCTCGGAGATCACGGGCAACGAATCGGTGCTCCTGCAGGCCATTTACGATCATCAGGACCTGTATGCCGATCCCCGGGCGGAGTGCTCGGGCCTCGGTGGCGATACCGACTCCCGCGCCAACGTGGACGTGGAGACCCAGGCGAAGGTTATCGGGCGGAACGAGGCAATGATCTGGACGGCCCGCCTGGACGTCGATGCCAAGCAGGTGGTTGACCAATACGATCGTTCTCCAAGCCGGGACGGCGCGGCATTTGACAGCGGCGAGAATGAGTCCAACGGCGATCCCGATTTCCGGCGGCACATCTACTGGGAAGCCACAGTCACCATGCTCGGTGAGCCGAATCCCGTCCTCACCATTGACGAGAGCGGCAAGATCGTTGCGAAGGTCAATGTCGAGTTGGAGAACGGCCGCCAACTGGGTTACACCTACGGCGCCAGTGAGGACATCGAGGTGCTCGATATCGATTACGATGAGAGCACGAGCGCCGAGTTCTTCGCAAACATTGCCGGAACCTGGGATGATGACGACGACCGGTATGAGCTGGATGGAGAGGCTGTTCCTGAAGGCCAGATCTGGGGCAACGCCGGACTGTTCGTCCTCCAGCACACCTGGGATTCCGTCCAACTGACCAACTACTCCAGCCGCAACATGATCACCCACCTGATCGACGTGGTGGACAACAGCGGAGTGATCATCGACGTCAACGTTCAGAATGTCCCAGGCGGGACAGATTCCCCGGGCAACAATGTCTCGCTGAGTGAATCAACCCTGGGCGGCGCCACGTTCGAGTTCGATCTTGAACACGACTTCCCCGAGACGCAGGTCGAGATCCAGAACCTGCACGCGCCGGGAACGGGCGCGGGGCCGAACATCACCCTCGACGGCAACATCGAGAACCCCATCGGCAGGACCTTCGTCCATAACGATTGGGGCGACATCCGTGCCGGCAGTGACACCGCGACGGAGATCATCCGGACCAACACGCTTGAACTGGACGCCGACCTCGGGAATGTCGGCGAGCAGGGCACGACCCGCCGTCCGCTGTGGGTGGAACTGATTCAATTCAAAGATCAGACGGGTGCTATTCAGGATATCGAAGTGACGGCGGAAGCCGGTAAGGACCTGGTTCTGGATCTGACCGCCAACCGCCGGTCCGATGCGATGCTCGGCGCAACGTTTGACGTTGAGATTACCTCCCTGCGTGCCGGCGATGATGTGGACGTGGTGGTCAACGACAGCAAGGAAGGAAACGACCAGGGCGCAGTGGGGAATGTCCAGGTGCACGACCATGGGACCACGCCTGTGAACGGCACCTTCCTGAAGCACTTCCGGCCCGATGAAACGCTCGGCGGGCTGGCGGACATTCTGAGGGCCTTCGGCACAACCACGACGGAGATCGATTCGACTTACACGTTCAGCGAGGTCCGCGCGGGCGACGACATCGACATCAGCCACGTCAGCACGACGGCAGATTATGGCGAGCCCAAGACCAGCGCCACGACGGCCCTTTCCGGCACGAACTCCTCAAACTATACCGCCGTGTCGGATGTGCCGGACAAGACCGTGAACTTTGTTCTGTTCAGCGATGCCGATGCTGACTTGACCGATCTGGACACGCTTCTTGCAGTGGCCGCGCCGCCGGACGGCACGCCGAAGATCGATCTGGCTACCAATGGTGATATCACCGTCACCGAGCAGATCGGCAATATGCTCGTCGGCCACATTCACTCCACCACGGGTGACGTGACGTTGACGGCGCCGGCGCGGATCCTGGACGCCGACGGGGTGTCCGGCATTGACGTCACTGCGGTGAACATCACGATGACTTCTGGCGAGGTGACGACAGATACGCCTGCGCCGGCCCAGGGCGGCATCGGCCTGACGGACGACTTCCTCGAGATCAACGTCGATCGCAACAACGGAACGCGAGTCCTGAACGCCTTCGACAATCGAGATGAAACGACCTCTCACGGCGGTATCTTCCTTAGTGAGTTGACCGGCCCGATGGAGGTCGACACCGTCGAGGCGATTACCGACATCTCGCTGCGGACCGTCAACGGCTCGATCCTCGACGCGCGCAGCGACGGCACGGGCGACACCGACGCGAACCTGATCGGCCAGACGATCGCCCTCGACGCCAATGGCACCGGCGCGAGTATCGGTGCGTTGGCCAACGATCTCGAGATCGACTCGCGGGTCGGATCTTCCGGGGGCGCGGACGACGTTGGTCTGGAAGCCACGGCGAACATCTATCTGACCGAGACTGACGGAAACCTCCGCCTTGTCTTTGCCCACACCTACGCGGGCGACATCCGCCTCACGGTCCGCGATTCGGCGGATCACGATGAGGACTTGGAACTGCTGGCCTCGGGCACCGCGCGCTTCGCGGAGAACGCGACCACCGCGCCCGGCAACGACTCCGATGCGCCGCGCAGCGTGGCCCATGGCCAGATCTTTGCCGAACAGGGGGCGGTGCTCCTGCGGGTGGGCGATGATGTGACTCTCGATCCAAACAGCGAGATCGTCGCGGCCGCAGCAATCGACATCTACGGTGATATCAACGCCACGGACGACACAATCGGCACCTCCGATCCTGACACCCATTGGGGGACCACCATGATCCTCCGCGGCCGGCTCGTGGCGAACGCCCAGGTGACCGCCGGAGACCCGGTCGGCACATACCTCCCGTCCTCCGCCGCGCCTGATGCGACAAAGATCACGCGCATCTGGGGCAACGCGGAAGTGGATTCCTTCCAGTTCGGCGATACCACCGGCATCGGCGGTACCACGGCCTGGGGCTCGGCCGGCTACATCTTCCTCGGTTCGAAGACCCGCGTGTACGGCAGTCAGGACGCGGACTCGACCGGCAACGACGGCGAAGACCGATTCGTGGTCTACTATCTCCAGGATACGGCCACTGCGACGAGCCCTGCCAACGCCTCGGTCGTTGCCGAACACGCCTTGACCCTGGACGGCCAGGCGGATACGGACCGCTACGAGATCTACACGACGGGCAGCACCGGCATCGACAACCGCAATTATGTAATCAACGTCCTGGATACCGGCGAGAAGGATGACGGCGTCGACACGTTGACCCTTCATGGGACCGGCAGCGCGGATGTCTTCCTCCTGCGGGGCATGAACAGTATCCCGGGCGAAAACTCCACGTCGCCCGCGTTTGCGGCCCTGCGGCACGGCACCATCGCCCAGATCAAGTCCAACGAGGGCTCCACGGAGGTTCAGCGGGTCAACTACGATGAGAGCGTGAACGGCCGCCTGATGGTCTATGGTTATGGCGGGGAGGACTACTTTGCGACGGACGACAACAGCGCCATTGCCACCCTGGACGGCGGTGCGGGCGCCGACAGCTTCCAGATCGGCCAGGTGTACAAGTCGCAACGGGCCGCCAATGCCGATCTTCTTCCTTGCGATTACTTCAACACCATCGAGACCACCCGTGGATTCCTCAGCCAGGGAGCGACCTTCCCCGTCACTGCCATCGGTGGCGAGGGGAACGACAAGTTCAGCGTTTACAGCAACAAGGCCGAGTTGCGCCTGGAAGGCAATGAGGGCGATGACGAGTTCATCATCCGGGCCTTTGCCTTAGTGGGTAGCTCCGGATTCTCCTCCACGGGTCTGACGCAAGTCAAGGCCGGCGAGGGGACGGATTACATCGAATACAACATCAATGCCCCCGTGGACATCGACGGAGGCACGGGCTTCGACAAGGTCGTGGCGCTCGGGACGGAGTTCGGCGATGCTTTTGTCATTACCGAAGAGGGCGTCTACGGGGCAGGACTCCACGTGACCTTCGAGAACGTGGAAATCCTGGAAGTGGACGGGCTCGAAGGGGACGACAACTTCTACGTGCAGAGCACGCCGTACGGCGCGGTGGTCAATGTCATCGGCGGCCTCGGCACCGACACCTTCAATGCCACCGGCGATGTGACCGCAGAGATCATCAGCCGCGATCTCGAGGGCCGTTCCGGGATCATCGAACACCAGGTCAGCGCGGATACCGAGATTGGTCCCCCGGTGGGCTACGACAATCTGCTCGCTCCCGGAATCGATCTGAACATCGCGGGCGCCCCGGGCACTTCCGCGTCTGGCAACGTGGTGATCGAAGAGTCTGCGGGCTTCACCAGGGTGTCCGAAGAAGGCGCGACCATCGATTACTATGATATCTACCTGGCGTCCGCACCCACCGCCCTGGTCTATGTCAACGTCTCCGCGGTTATGTCACCCTATAAGGACCAGTTGGCAGGCGGGGATACCATCCTGCTGTCGATCGATGGGGTCAATTTCCATCGGACGATTTATGTAAACGGGCTTTTGACTGTCGTTCAGAACAAAGCGCTGGCCCTTGCCTTCACGACCACCAATTACGCAACGGCTCAGCGAGTCTACGTCAAGGCGGTGGACGTGGACGCCGCGTCTCAGGAGAATGACATCCTGTCCGAAGGAGAGCGGATCGCCGCGATCAGCCATTCCACCTCGAGCACGGATCTCAACTACAACCACGTGGCGGTGCGCAACGTCAAGGTCGAAATCCAGGACAATGACAAGGCCGGGCTGGTCATCACGGAATCGCAGGACAGCACCGTCGTTCTCGAGGGTGTAGAGCCTTATTGGATTACCGACTCGTACATGGTGAAACTCACGCGTGCGCCCGGAGCAGGAGAGACGGTCGCGGTCAATCTGCTCCATGACAGCCAGGTCGGGCTCTACTCCGATGCTGCCATGACGGTCGCCATTTCCAGCCTGACCTTTGCCAGTGCCAACTGGAATACGGCGCAGACCGTGTATGTGAAGGCGGTCAATGATAGTGTTCGCGAGAACCGGATGATCTCCGTCATCGAGCACTCGGTCTCCAGTACCGGCGGCACGGTGTTCAGCAGCGTCTCGGAAGAGCCGTGGGTCAAGGTGGATGTGGTGGACAACGACACGCCGGGCGTCATCGTCACCGAGACCGACGGGGCCACGCTGGTCGTCATGGGAGACGCCGCGGGCGATACCTACGCGCTCCGGTTGGCCAGGAATCCGGGAGCCCAAGTGGTGACCATCAGCCTGGTCTCCGATGGCCAGACGATCCTCAGCGGCACGGATACTCGGTTCACTGCCGGCGCCGGAGACGCAGCGCCGACGGTGACTTTCAATTCAACGAACTGGTGGCAGCCTGTAACCATCACCGTAACGGCCAATGCGGCCTACGTTCCGGAGCCCGGGACCCAGTACGTCAAGCACTTCCCGCTCGACTACCACACCACCAGCAAGCTGCACGGGCCGGTCTTCATCGGGGGCTTTGTCCTGGAAGGGTCGGACCGTTCCATCGCCAGACCTGTGATGTTGCCGGGTGAGACGAGTGCCCTGACGCCGGATGGCGAGGTTGGAAGCTTCACCGGAACCGGCGAGGCCGCCGCAACGGACCAAATGACGGTGGACACGGCGGATCTGCAGGCCGTGGTGGATCATCTGACGGACGACTCGCTGACGCAAATCAGCGATCTGGCTACCTACGCATACACCCTGGAAATCAGCGATGGTCCGGGCCTGGGCCGCTTCTGGAGCATCACGGCGGTTGCGGTTGAGGGTTCCACCACAACCCTGACGCTGAAGAACCCGAGCGTTCTGGAGACCGCCCTTGGCCTGGGTATGACGCCGGGGCAACTGGCTGCCTGGCTGCCTGACTCCAGCAGCCAGTACACTGTCACCCGGATGTCGCCGACGTTCTTCGTCGACGAATCCGAGCAGGTCGACCGTCTGAACGTCTACAATGATTCGAGCTTCTCGGATGATTCAGGAACCCTGACCTCCAGCAACATCTCCGGCCTCGGCATGGCGGCCAATCTCACCCTTACCGACGGTGACGGCACGACGAGTACCTTCGCGGGCGGGATCAGCTACGGTGCTGTCGAGATCCTCGATGTCCTCCTGGGCATCGGCAACGACACCTTCACGATCCAGAGCACGCTGACGACCGGTGCCGACCACGGCGGTCTTACCGTGGTGCACGGCGGCGGGAACACGCCTCTTCCGACCGAAGTCATGGGCGGCGACCAAGTGACCATTACCGGCGGCGGCGGACCGACCTCTCCCCTGGTCGTTTTCGGCGATACCTCCCAGGACGGCATCCGGTACGCAGGGGAGTCCGGGGTCATCAACAAGGAACTTGGCGGACTGATCTACGAACACACCCTTGGTGCAGAGTACTATGACCAGCCGGGTATTCCGGTCGGCATTGCCTTTGCCTATGCCGGCAACGACGAGATCAACGCCGGCACCAACACGCCCGCTGCGGGCGCGTTTGGCGCCGACGCGCTGGGAATCGTGATCTATGGCGGCCCCGGAAACGACACGATCACCGGCAGCCAGCTTGGCGATGTGCTCGCCGGCGGCTCTGGCAATGACGAGATCTACGGTCAGGCCGGTGACGACCAGATCTACGGCGATTCCGGCATCAGTATCGAGATGACCAGCCGCATCCTATCGGTCCCGACCACCAACACCTCGGTTTACCCGAGCCGCGATTCCCTGGTCGCCGGGCAGGACACCCTCTCCGGCAATGCCGGCGCCGACGTCATCTTCGGCGATCACGGCGTCGTCACCCAGATGCTGTCCGCAGTGCAAAAGATCCTCAACGTTCGAACCATCCAGGAGTTGCGAACCGACCAGCCGGCCAATGGCGCCGCTGATACGATCCACGGCAACGCCGGCCGCGACCGCGTCTTTGGCGGCAATGGCGCTGACACGATCACCGGTAATGAGAACGAAGACACTATCTTTGGCGACCAGGGTCACGTCGTCTACACAGGAGCCGACCTGGCGACGCTCCAGCTTATCGAGAGCGTGGATACCCAGGCGTCGTATGGTGACGGCGACGGAATTACCGACGACGCCTCGGATGATATCATTCTTGGCGGCCAGGGCACTGACACGATTGACGCTGGCGGCGGCAACAATGTCGTCTTTGGCGACAACGGCCGAATCAGGTCGGCGGCGACCGGCGCCACGAACTTCAGCAGCCAGCCCATCACGCTCGGCCTGGTTGAAACGATCGATTCGCTAATCGGCGGGGTGGATGAGATCGATACGGGAACGGGCCTGGACATCATCCTGGGCGGGATCGGCGGCGACACCATCAATGCCTTCGCGAGCGGCGTCGATCCGGAAAACGAGGCTGCCCTCGCTGCGGCTGCTGCCATTGACAGCAACAATATCGTGATCGGCGACTCGGGCTACATCGACTGGACGGCGGAGGACACAGGCCGGACCTACGCCGACACAACGACCCCTGCGTGCGATACGCTGCCGGGCGATGACACGGATGCTTCGGACATCGATCGGATCTGGAGCACGGAGCCGGATGACGGCGGCGTCGACAACATCACGACGGGCGATGCCGACGATATCGTCATCGGTGGTGAGGACGGCGATATCCTCAACGCCGGGCATGGCGACAACCTGGTCTTCGGCGACAACGGCCAGATCACGGCGGCGGCCACTGGCGCCACGAACTTCAGCAGCCAGCCCATTACGCTGGGTTTGGTGGAGACGATCGAGTCGTTGATCGGCGGAGTGGATCAGATCAACACGGGGACAGGCGAGGACATCGTCCTGGGCGGCATTGGCGGCGACACGATTGTGGCCAACTACGGCAAGACGCTGACCAACGGCGTCGACAATGACGTGAACAACCTCGTGATCGGCGACTCGGGCTACATCGACTGGACGGCGGAGGACACAGGCCGGGTCTACGCCGACACCACGACTCCTGCGCGATACGCTGCCGGGCGATGACACGGATGCTTCGGACATCGACCGGATCTGGAGCACGGAGCCGGATGACGGTGGCATCGACAACATCACGACGGGCGATGCCGACGATATCCTCATCGGCGGTGAGGATGGCGATATCCTCAACGCGGGCCACGGCGACAACCTGGTCTTCGGCGACAACGGCCAGATCACGGCGGCGGCCGCTGGCGCCACGAACTTCAGCAGCCAGCCCATTACGCTGGGTTTGGTGGAGACGATCGAGTCGCTGATCGGCGGAGCGGATCAGATCAACACGGGGACAGGCGAGGACATCATCCTGGGCGGGATCGCTGGCGATACGATCGTGGCGAACTACGGCAAGACGCTCACTAACGGCGTCGACAATGACGTGAACAACCTCGTGATCGGCGACTCGGGTTACATCGACTGGACCGCCGAGGACACGGGCCGGGTCTACGCCGACACAACAACCCCTGAGCGCAACACACTACCGGGCGATGACACGGATGCTTCGGACATCGACCGGATCTGGAGCACGGAGCCGGATGACGGTGGCATCGACAAGATCACGACGGGCGATCGTCACGACATCATCATTGGTGGCTTTGACGGTGACGAGATTCATGCCGGCCACGGCAAGAATGTTGTCTTTGGAGACTCGGGACGCATTACCGCGTCCGTCTTCGACGATCCGGATGTGCAGATCTCGGTTACGGACTTCACCATCGCTGAGATCGTCAGCATTGCGTATGCGGACGGTGGCGTGGACGACGTCGACTCGGGCGACCAGGATGACATTATCATTGGCGGCAGGGATGGAGACAAGCTGGACGCCGGCAAGGGCGACAATGTCGTCTTCGGTGACCACGGGCGGATCCTCATGCTCACCAATCTCTGGGCCAACACTGTAGTGGGTGAGCCTCGTCCCACGGGGGACCACCCGCTGACCTACGCCCTGATCACATCCATTGTGCCGCAAGAGGGTGAACTTGGCGGCATCGACACGATCACGACCGGGATTGGCCGTGACATCATCATCGGCGGTGCGGACGGCGACACGATCGACACCTATAAGAGCAAGAGCCTTGCGGAGACCGAAGGGACTGCCGCCCAGGACGGCAATAATATCGTCATTGGCGACTATGGATTGGTGGACTATCTGTCCGAGGAACTGGCACAGGGCAGCAGCACCAACCCGACACTGGAAGTCTACGTGGGAACCAACACCGCGACGAGCGATGCCACGAACCCGGTGCGGGCGGCGGACATCGACCGGATCTGGTCGCTTGAAGACGACGCGGCAACGACCCGCGTAGAAACTTCGCTCGGCGGGCCCGACACGATTACCACGGGCGACGGTAATGACATTATCCTGGGCGGTACCGGCAACGATACCATCGGGACCGGCGAGGGCAGCAATATCACACTTGGCGATAACGGCAAGCTCACAGCGGCGCCAAAGGACATGTCCACGACCGTCTTCTCGGTGCACGAGTTCACGATCTGCAGGATTGAGACCATTGGATTTGAGGATGCCGACAGCGGCGACGACGTCATCACGGGCGGTCCCCAGAACGACGTGCTGTTTGGCGGCGGCGGCGGCGACACGATCTACGCCGGCGGCGGCAACGATCTCGTGTTCGGCGATCAGGGCGTGGTGCAATGCGCGAACGATCAGCCCTTCGATCCCCCGATCAGTCTGCCGCCGATCTGTGCCAATCTGTTCCCCACGGGCTATCTGCTCTTCTGGGCCACGAATATCGACAAGTCCACGGGTGCCGGCAACGACCTGGTGTTCGGCGAGGGCGGCATGGACGTGATCCTCGGTCAGCAGGGCAACGACGTGCTGTACGGCGGCGACGGGGACGACATCCTGATCGGCGGCAGCAACGTCTCGGATGTCGACGGCAAGTTCGCGCTCGACGGCAACGATCGCATCGACGGCGGCGGGGGTAACGATGCTATCGCCGGCGACAATGCCTTCATCTGCTATCGGCCCGACAACCTCGACCCGCGGATGCGGGCGCTGGTGGGCACGCTCATGTACGGCGTGACCGGGGGCGTGGATGACGGTCGTGCGCTGGTGGACGGCCTGGGCGCCGGCGGCTGGGTCTATCCGGCCTATGCCGATCCGCGCGGCAACCTGCCCGGCAACGGCAATCCGATCCACCGCGAGTACGTGATTCGTATCCTCGACCACGCCGACGACACGCCGGCCGGTCTCTACGGCAACGACTACATCGCCGGCGGCGCGGGCGAGGACGAGATCTTCGGCCAACTCGGGAACGACGTGATCCAGGGCGACGGCACGATCGGCTTGGGTTCGTTCGATGCTGCGGGCAACCCGCTGAGTGTGGGCGAGTACGCGTCCAACCTGAAGGCGGCACAGTTGAGCCTGACACGCCTCGATGACGGCAAACCGGTCACCATCACCGATTTCACCCACTACGGGGCCAATCGGGGACCGGTGCCCAGCGAGTTGGTGAACTTCGGGTTTACGATGGACCCGAGTCAGGATCTGCAGGTGCTGGCCAGCTTCGAAGGCTTGTACGACGGCGACGACTACATCGAAGGCAACGGCGGCGACGACGTGATCTTCGGCAACCGCGGCCAGGATGACATCCTCGGCGGCAGCTCCAACCTGTACGGCCTAGACAATCCCGGGCAGCGCCCAGACGGCAGCGATCTGATCTTTGGCGGGGCAGGCACCGACATCGCGCGCAATGGCTACGGCGAGGCTACGGTGGATGCCAACGGTGTGGTGACGGTCGAGCCGGGTGGCCATGCGCAGGATGCCGACGTGCTCGTCGGCGACAACGGCATGATCTACCGGCTGGTCGGGATCAGCCAATCGCAGCGAACCGCCGATGGCCTTGCCGACTACGTTTGGAGCACGGGCGGCTTCCTCAACTTCAACTACGATATCAACGGCACCGCGGCCGAGGGCTATGGCACCGATGGCAATCCCGCCACGTACGATCGCATCATCGTGCGTGCGGTCGAATTCCTCGACTACCACGAGGGCGGCATCGACGTGAGTGATGCTGCCGCCGCCGACCGCGGCGCCGCGGACGACATCCACGGCGAGTCGGGTGACGACTTCCTCTACGGGATGAAGGGCAACGACGTCCTCTATGGTGAAGGCCAGGATGACGACCTCATCGGCGGCTACGGCAATGACTGGATCAGCGGCGGCACAGGGGACGACGGCGTGATCGGCGACGACGGCCGCATCATGACCAGCCGCAACGCCTCAACCTATGGCGAGCCGTTGTACGGAATCGCGGCCCTGGAGGACAGGGACCCCAGCACCAAGGTCAACAACGGCAATGTACTCAACGAGATCATCTACACGCCCGGCAAGATCCAACAGGCAGTGGCCAATATCGGCGGAGAACTGAAGAAGGCGGTCAACCTGACGCCGTTTAGCTTCGACACCACGTTCAGCGGCCAGTGGGATGAGTTCACGACGGTGAACCGCAAGACGGTGGACGATCAGGGCAAGCCGGATGCCCACAACGCCGACGACGTTATCTTTGGCGGCCTGGGTGATGACTGGCTCCACGGCGGCTCGGGCGACGACGCCCTCTCTGGCAGCGAGGCGCTGGGCGTGGCCTACACGCAGGTTTACAGCGGCTCCGGCGCGCTCGCGGGCATTGCCCGCAGTGACTACAACCGGCCGTTCAACCCGGTCGATGCGCTGCGCTACAACCCGAACGACGTCGTGGCGTGGCACTACGATCGCACGCGTCGCGCAGGCGAATTCGCGCTCTATGACGAGTACGACCCGCTGCGTAAGATCATGCTGAATGCCGATGGCACGGCCACCAAGGATGAAGGCGGCGGATTGGAGTGGTTCCTCAACTTCGCGGCCAACGAGGGCGTCTACGTGCCAGCCGGCACGAACCCGGATGCCACGGGCCAGGAGCCCACCGGCTATCCGGAGGCCTGGAACGACGGTGGAGACCGCATCTTCGGCGACACCGGCAACGACTGGATTGTCGGCGGGACTGGCCGCGACGATCTCTACGGCGGCTTCGGCAACGACCTGCTGAATGCAGACGACTACCTCGAGACAGACAGCGTCGAAACCGACAATAAGGACACCGTCGATTCACCGTACGACAACGAGGCACCTGATACTCAACCGAGCTACGAAGACCGGGCCTACGGCGGTGGCGGCCGCGATGTCCTGATCGGCAACACCGGGGGTGACCGCCTGATCGACTGGGTGGGCGAGTTCAACTCCTACTTGGTGCCCTATGCCCCGTTCGGCATGGCCACGGTCAGCCGGACGCTGCAGCCGCAGCTCGCGGAATTCCTGTACGCCTTGAGCGCCAGTGACGGCGCCGACCCGACCCGGTCGCAGGATACCGGGGCTGAAGCGCTCCGCAACGGCGAACCCGAGGGCGAGTTGGGCGTGGTGCGCCAGAAGGACTTCGCCTGGCAGGCCCAGACCGGCGCGCCGGCCGACCCGCAGGCCGGGAATATCCCCGGCGGCAAGCGGGACGTGCTCCGCTCGGCGAACTTCAACACCGGCCTGGCCGAGGGCTTTGTGCCCGACAGCGGCACCTGGACCGCGACCAGCGGCCGCTACCAGGTGGCCCCGGAGTCTCTGGGTGGCGACGCCGTGAGTGTCTTCTATGTCGACCAGTACATCCCGACCTACTTCGAGATGCTGGCCACGATCCGGGCCGTGAAGCCGACCGGCGGATACAAGGCCAACGCGTATCTCATCTTCGACTACCAGAGTCCCGTGGACTTCAAGTACGCCGGCGTGAACGTCTCCACGAGCAAGCTCGAAATGGGCTACCGCGACGCAAGCGGCTGGAACACCGTGGTCCAGGCGCCGTACACGACGGCCCTGAAGGCCGAGACCGACTACAACGTCTTGCTGGCCCTGAACGGTAATACGGCCACCCTGGTCGTGAATAACAGGGTCAGCCTCACCTATACCTTTGCCCCCCGGACGGATGCGGACGGCTTCACCTACTTCCTCCAGGAGGGCATGGTGGGCATCGGGGCCAACAACGCCAAGGGCCAGATCGACAACGTGGCGGTGCAGCGGATTCCGCCGGAGGTGACCTTCGACTGTACCGTGGACTTCTCGGACGGCCCCACCGAACTGTTCGAACAGCCCGCGACCGGCACCTGGGACTCGATGGAAGGTCGCTACTATGGTACCGCACCGAGCGGCGGGACGGCGATCGACCTGCTGGCCCTGGATGTCGCCCCAGCCTCCTATGTCCAGCTCAGCGTGACGCTGAGCACGGCCGCGCAGGGAGGTCTTGTCTTCGACCACTACGGGCCAGACGATTTCAAGTTTGTCGTCCTCTCGGTCGAAACCGGCCAGATCCTTCTGGGCCACCGTACGTTGAAAGCCGGCTGGGTCGTTGATGCCGCCCTGACGAGTACGAGCCTCAGTGCCGCCACCGATTACACCCTCGAGGTGACCCTGAAGGGCACTACGGTCAGTGTCGCGCTGGATGACCAGGCGGCATTCAGCTGCGCGTATAACGCCGTCGTGACCGACGGAGCGTTCGGCATGCTTGTCCGCGACGGCCAGGCCTCCTTCGACCAACTGAACGTGAAGACCGACGATCCGCAGTTCGCGCAGCCCGCCCTGCCCTTCGTTTCCGTGTCGGATGTCTCGCTGACGGAAGGAAATAGCGGCTCGGCGATCGCGGTAGTGAGCTTCGCGCTGTCGCAGGCGGCCGAGGAACCGGTGACGGTCGACTATGCGACCGCGGACGAGACGGCGACGGCAGGGAGCGACTACGAAGCCACGGCCGGGACCGTCACATTTGCTCGCGGCCAGACCAGTGTCCAAGTGGCTCTGACCATCCTGGGCGATATTGCCGTCGAGCCGGACGAGACGTTCCGTGTTCAGCTATCGAATCCCGTGGGCGCCCAGGTGGGTGACGGCACCGGAACGGTCACGATCTTGAATGATGATGCCCTTCCGCGGGTGACAGTGGCTGTCACGGATGCAAGCGCGTCAGAAACAGGGATGGACTCGGGCACACTCGTGGTCAGCCGAGATCTGAGCAATGGTGATCTGGCTGTTAGGCTTGCCTGGTCGGGCTCCGCCACGATCGGTGACGATTTCGTGGTCTCAGTCAGCGGGGGAGACTGGAATGCGACGGACGGCACCCTGACCCTGCACGACGGCGAGGGGTCTGCCACCCTCACGCTCACACCCATCGACGACACGTCGGCGGAAGGGGCCGAGGGTGCGGTTCTTACCATCCTCGCTATGCCTTCCTATCAAGTAGGGGCTTCGGGCGCTGCGACGGTTACGATCGCAGACAACGATTCGGCCGGCCGGCCTGCGCTGTCCGTCGCGGACGTATCGGTTACCGAGGGGAGAACCGGGAGGACGACCAAGGCGACGGTGACGATTACTCTTTCTGGTCCCTCGACGGTCCCGGTCACGGTTGAGCTGACCACCGTGGACGGCACGGCAACGGGCGGGATCGACTATCGAGCCGTGGTCGGCGCCACGATCACCTTCGACCCGGGTGTGACGAGCAAATCCTACACGCTGAGCATCTACGGCGACAACTTGCGGGAAGGCGATGAGCAGTTCACCGTGCAGTTGCTTGATCCCACCAATGCGGTCATTGCGGATGGCACAGGGGTGGTGAAGATCGTCGACGATGACACCGCGAGGCTCCTTGCGGCCGCCTCCGGAGACTCGACCGAGGTCCTCTCCTGCGACCTCCTTGCCCCTGTTGTGGATGAGGCGATCACCCGCTGGGAGGCCATCCTGGGCACGGAGAGCGCCCTCCTCCGCGGCGTCCAGTTCACGATCGCCGACCTGTCCGGCCTCACCCTCGGCGAAACCCCTTGCCCCCGTACCATCCTCCTGGACGTGAACGGTGCAGGGAACGGCTGGTTCATCGATCCAACGCCGGGAACCGACGAGGAATTCACCCTGCGGCAGCGCAGTGGCTGGCTGGCTGTCTCGGGTGACGCCGCAGGCCGAATGGACTTGCTTAGCGTGGTCATGCATGAGTTCGGTCACGTGCTCGGTCTGGACGACTTGACCTCCGCAGCAGGCACCGGCGATCTCATGTGCGAGACCTTGGCGGCGGGGACCCGCCGTACGGCGACTCAGTTCATGGTCTTCGAAACAAGCCCGCACCGCCTGGGAAGCTGGCGTGTCCCGGGGATCACTTTCGGAGGCAATTGGTGTTCTGAGTGGTTGAAAGAGCTTGGCTTCTTCGTGTGAGCCGCGCTCTACTCCTTGCCTGCGAAACTCAAGTGATCATCTAGCCAATGGTCCGATTTGATGACGGACTTGCGGCGGCTCAGGGCGAGCCGGTCGGCCCTCCTCTGGGCATATGAGAAGAGAGAGGCCACAACCTTGGGATAGGGGGCAGCATGGGCCGCTTCAAGTGCCGGTGCATCGCTCTTCGGGCCCTGGGCATTCTTCTGCTTTCGTTGGCCGGCACCACGCCACTTCTTCAGGACGCTGACTGAATGCCTGGCATAGCGGGACACGAACTCGTCCTCCAGCGATACCATGGCCTGTGCGCTGCCCGGGTCGCCTTGGCGGGCGCAGCGGCCGAAGAGCTGGCGGTCGATCCGGCCGGACTCATTGCGCTCGGTGGCAATCACATGCAGGCCGCCGATATCGGCCAAGCCCGGCCCTAACCCAAGTTACGCAGTTGGGACGGTTTTCTGGGTATTTTCGGAGAAGAATCCTCATTAGCGGAGCGTGGGAGGGTTTTTTCTGTCCAAAACCCGATGTAGTGAAGACCTACCCGCTTGAACCCTGGCAGAGACCTGAGATCCTTATGGCTGTTGAGGTCGTGACAGTCGGGGATCACAGATGTTCTTACGACGGTGCATACGCAGGAAGAATGGCAAGCAGCACACCTACTGGGCTCTGGTCGAGTCCTATCGCACCGGCCGCGGATCTCACCAGCGAGTGGTGGCGTACCTGGGTGAACTGAAGAGATCCGAACAAAGCGGCTGGGCTCAGTTGGGCCGGCACCTGGACAAGAAGGCCCGGCCGGAGCCGTCGCTCTTCGATCCCCCGCACTATGGTGATCCGACAGACGAAGAACCCGTGGAGGTCAACCTCAAAGGCCTTCGCTTGGAGCGGCTGCGGGACTTCGGGGATGTGTGGTTGGCGTTGGGACTGTGGCGATTGCTGGGACTGGACAGCCTCTTGGCCGAGAAGATGGAGCAAGGGCGGGAGGAGGTCTCCTGGTCGGCGGTGGCGGCCATCCTGACGATCGCACGATTCTGTGAGCCGTCCAGCGAATTGCATATCGAGGATCACTGGTACGGCCGCACGGCCCTGGACGATCTGCTGGGAGTCCTGCCGGACAAGATCCATACCGACCGCCTGTATGGCGGTCTGGTTGTCACCGATGACGGGATCCCTCTGGGTTATGAGGTCTTCGACGGCAATACCCATGACTCCAAGACGGTTGAGCAGATCGTGGAAGCGATGGAGTCGAAGTACGGTCAGGCTCACCGCATCTGGGTGATGGATCGTGGGATGGTCAGTGAAGAGAACCTGGCCTTCCTTCGTAGCCGGGACGGTTCCTACCTTGTGGGTACGCCCAAGTCCATGCTGCGTCAGTTCGAGCAGTACCTGACGGACAAGGACTGGCATGGGGTGCAGGAAGGGGTAGAGGTCAAGCTGGTGGATGGCCCTGATGGGAAAGAGGTCTTTGTCCTGGCCCGCAGTCGGGATCGTCAACAGAAGGAACAGGCGATGCATCAGCGATTCACTGAACGGATGGAGGCCCATCTGGAGAAGATGCAGCAGTCTGCTGCCAGCGGTCGTTTGAAGGACCTGGCCTTGGCCCAGCGACGCCTGGGGCGGGTCCAGCAGCGTTATTGGCGTAGCGCCGGGGCCTTCGACGTAAAGATCATCCCTATTGATCATCCCAAGGGTAAGGCCAAGTTGGCCGTGCACTACACCCGCAATCAACGATGGAATGAGTGGGCCGCCTTGTCGGAGGGCTGTTACCTGCTGCGGACCAACCTGACAGGCGTCGACCCCCAGACGCTGTGGAAACGGTACATTCAACTGACCGAGGCAGAGTGGGCCTTCCGCATCACCAAGGACGAGTTGGTGATCCGGCCGATCTGGCACCACAAGGCTGATCGGGTCAAGGGTCACATCCTGGTGTGCTTCCTGGCCTATGTGCTCTGGAAGACCCTGGCCCAGTGGATGGATCGAGCAGGCTTAGGTGATGCGCCTCGCACAGTCCTGCTGGAGTTGGCCCGGATCAAGAGTGGTGACGTCGTCCAGCCGACCCGGGGCCGAGCCGGTCAACCCGACAAGAGGATTCGGCTGCGGTGTGTGACTGCCGCCGATGGAGCCCAGAAGGTGCTCCTGAACCGCCTGGGTCTGACCCTACCCCAACGGCTTCGCCGGATCGACGAACTCGTGCAAATGTAGTGAAGACTTCTGGCCCAAACCGCCCCTGGCGCTATCAAGAAGCCCCATTCACTCCTCGAACTGCGTAACTTGGGCTAGAGAGAAGCAACCAGGATCAAGGGATGGCATGAGGATACTGGGGACTCCCCATAGTACAGGTGGCCAGAGACGGTCGGCCCGCTCCAGGCTCGATGCCCCGTGATGAAGTCACCGGAGCAGAAGAGTCGACAGACCTGTCCATCAGGAACAAGAATCGAGGGCCCCGAGGCAACATTTTTGAGGTCCCTAGCCCACTTGCCTCGGGGTTCTTCTTTTGAACCGCGTACGGTGCAGAGCATGGCGCGGGCTAGCGTCTCTATGATCCGGTGGCGGCGAGCTTCTTGAGATCGACTTTGCCGAGCATCTCCTTGATCGCGTCCATTGTGACGCCGTTGCCCTCTGCCTCGACGATGAATCGGTCGGCCACCAGGACACGAAGCGAGCCATGCTTGCCCTCAGTGTTGTATTCCTCAACGGCCTTGTAGCCGTTCAAGGTGGTGGTCTTCTCGTAGCCGGTGTCGGTCTCGCGGCTGTACTGGGCAACCGCCCAGGCCGCCAGCCCCATGCGCATCGGCCCGGTCATGTTGCCGACATCCGTGAGCCTGATATGCGCGCTGGCATCTCCACCGTCCGCTGCCTCGTATCGCCCCTCGGCCGTGCTCATGTCAACGCCCATCGCATTCGTCTTCTCGCTGGAGGCTTCGGTCCGCTTCATGCCCGGCAGTTCCGACGGAAGCAGCGCCTTGAGCGTGGCTCCTGCCACGGCTTCGATCGCCTTGCCCTGGTTCATCTGGACGAGGGTCTGGCGGTTCTGTTCCGCCATCTTCGCATAGTCCGGCGCCGACGGAGCGGCCGCGGTCCCGGCAGTCGAAGGGGCCTGGGGGGTCACGGTGGAATCCGCACCCGCAGCCTGGGCCTTGGTGGCCTCCACGGTCTCTGGGGCCTGTCCTTGTCCCTCTTTCTTGCCACAGCCTGCCATCGCTACGGCCAAGACACACAGCACGACTATACTGGCACCCTTCTGCGTCTGCATCCATGTTTCCTTTCCAATGACTGGGTCTCAGCACTGATCTCAATGCACAGCGTGCCAGGATACACGCGATGGGCACTGCAATCAAGTCCATGTGGCCGAGGTCTTTGAGGAAGAACACCTGGCCACGTCGGAAATAGCGGGCGTACTTTTCGGAGGGCTCCGTCTCACGGTCGAACCGCATTCTAAGAGAGCCAGTATCTCGGGTGAAGGCCCAAGCGTCGAGGGGTCGGCACACGGGGTTGCTTGAAGAGGGTCCGCGTGTCCAGTACACTATCCAGGGATGGTTGACCTGATGAAATGTCCATTCGGCTGTGATCCTGGACCTAACCCCACTTGATACGGAGGCACAGATGTCCTTGCCCACTAACCGACGAGAGTTTCTGAGGGGGATGACCGCTGCGGGGGCATCGCTGCCCTTGCTCTTCCAGTCTGCGCGGACCTCCGCCTCGACGGATGGACCTAGCGCGCAGGTCGAGAATGAATTCATGGCATTGGCCTTCGACGTGGATACGGGGCGCCTTCGCGTCTGGCGCAAGGACGGTGGGACACTGATCGAGGGGGCCAGCGTACGCGTGAACCTGGGGCAGGGACAGAGGAGCATCACCGAAAGGGCCTACCGTCATGACGTAGAGGGGTCCCGCCTCAGTGACAGACTGGGCGACGGCCGGCGACTCACCGTGCGATGCACGGACTCGGATCGCCAACTTGACGTGGAGATCCGTGTGGACCTCTACACGGGGCGACCGGCGGTGTTGATCGAGGCCGAATGCCAGAACGTCTCCGCGAGGTCGATCACGGTCAAGCGCGTGGAGCCGCTCTATGCCCCTGCGGAAGCGGGCGGCCTGCTTTGGTCCGGGGTGTTGAAGGTCCTGACGAATGGGCCCATGTATTATGATGCGGGCAAGGTCACTGAGCTTGCGCCAGCCGGTTCGAGTGGGCTGCGGAGCTGGTGGAACGTTGGATTCTTCCGAGGGTATGACAAGGAGGGCCTGGTCTGCGGGTATGTGGAGAACCAGACCTCACTGGGTCAGATCCAGTTGACACCGGGGGGCGCAGGGGCTGTTGGATTGACGGCTGAGTCCATTCTGGCCGAGGGATTCGAGCTCCAACCCAGGCAGACGATTCGGTCCGGACGGTTCATGATCCAGCTCGCGCCGGATCCCTACGCGGCCCTGGAGGCCTATGCGGAGGCCATGGGCCGGATTCTCGGAGCGAGGGCGCATTCGGTGGTCAATGGCTGGTGTGACTGGTTCACCGCCTTCGAGCATATCACGGAAGAGGAGGTCCTCCGCAATGCCGAGTATGCGGCGCGGGTGCTCAAGCCCTTCGGGCTGGAGACGATCCAGGTGGACGAGGGATTCCAACGGTGGCATGGCGACTGGGAGGGCAACGCCCGGTTCCCTCACGGCATGAAGGCCCTGGCAGACCGCATCCGCGAGTTGGGACTGAAGCCCGGACTGTGGCTTGCACCGTACGTGATCTCCGAGCCCGCTGAGGTGTTCGGGAAACACCCGGAGTGGCTCATCCGACATCTGGACGGTCGCCTCAAGCGTGTGGGGCCGTGGCCCAGCGAGGATTCTGACTGGGCCCGGAACGAGAATCCCAAGCGGTATGGGCTCGATATCACCCACCCGGGGGCGGCTGCCTGGCTGGCGGATCTGTCTGAAACGGTGGTCCGTCGCTGGGGCTACGAGATGCTCAAGATCGACTTCGTGGATTGGTCTCTGCTGTCCGCGCAGCGGTACTTCGATCCGACCGTGACCCGGGCTCAGGCCTACCGAAGGGGCTTTGAGATCATACGCCGAGCGATCGGTCCGGATTGCCATCTGCAGGACTGCGGTCCTGGGCCGGTCACGGTCGGTCTCCTGGACAGCATGCGGATCGAGCTGGACCAGAACTACGGCTTCCGCAAGGAGGCCTGGAAGCAGTACTTCACCGAGTCTACCAGTAGTGCCCCGGCCGCGGCCAAGCGGTACTACTTCCACAAGCGGACGTGGATCAACGACGCCGACCACGTGTGTCTGAACCTGTTGTCGCCCTCCCAGGCCCAGGCTGCCGCCTCCCTGATCGCGCTGACGGGTGGCAATCTGATCTCGGGTGACCGACTGCCCGACTTGGACCCAGTCCGACTGGAAATCCTCAAGAAGATCGTGCCGTCCTACGGCGAGGCCGCACGACCGGTGGACCTGTTTGACTCGGATCGCCAGTCGGTCTTCGCTCTGCGAATCCGAAGGCCCTTTGGTGAGTGGACTGTGGCCGGATTTTTCAACGCCAACCTGAGTGAGACCCTCGAGCGAGAGATCCCGCTCGAACGGCTGTGGCTCGATCCTGCGAAGACCTATCTTGCCTACGACTTCTGGGGCGAACACCTCCTGGGAGAGGTCTCGGGCAGGCTGCGTCTGACCGTCGGCCCAGGCAGCGTCATGCTCTTGGCGATCCATGAGAGACGAGGGGTCCCCCAGGTCCTCTCCACCGACCGCCACGTGCTCCAAGGCGCCATTGAGCTGGAAAACGTCGCCTGGGACCCCGCCACAAAGACGATGGAGGGTGTGTCCGTGGCGCCGGTCGGAACCGCGCACAACGTGGCCGTCTATGTCCCGGAGGCACACCCCTGGGTGCAAGGGGGACCTTTCCTGTACCACGATCTCCCGAGCTGTACGGCCAAGATGATGGACGACCACATGCTGCGGATTCGCGTCCGGTTCACTGAGACGGCCCGAGTCCAATGGAAGGTTGAACTGGAGAGGCTGTTTGGGAAGGTGTGAGACGGCCCACGCTCGGAGAACCGGATGACAGCACCTGCACCTCCATGTTGCGTCCATGGGCGGTCTTGACAAACAGCCGGGTGACCACATGTCGGTCGTCACTGTACTCGGGAACTTGGATGGCCTCGGCAGGGGATCGATAGAACCTCCCCGTGTCGGGTCAGTTCCCCATGACTTGCAGGGAGCCTGCCGGTCTGCTACGAAGTCTCATTCATCTAGGCAACCGTGTCATGGCCCTGCACTGGCTGATTACGGTTCCGGATGAACATCACGACCGAGCCAACTGCGCCAACTAAGACGGCCGGAGGGCAGATCAGAGTGACGAGAACAAAGGCCGCAACGCCGAGGCCTTGAAGCAGACTCTGGAGCACACCCGCACTTGCTGACTTGCTGGCAATAGCCTCGAACACGTTGTGCAGAATGGCGAGCAGAGGGAGGCTAATAATGGACGCGTAGAGGAGCCCCCTGAACTGCTTTACGGTGCGCCAGGGGTGGACGAAGGCGAGGACGAGGGCGGTAGCCGCGCCGAAGGCCAAGAGAATTCCGGGCGGATTGTCGCTGATCCCAACGACGACGGCAGCCGTCGCGGAAGCGCAGCAGATCGCCAGAAAGGTGAATGTTAGGGTCCGGTTGCGGTGTGTCGATAGAGCTTCCAGCATAAGCACCTCGCTTTCTGAGTATTAGGCTCGAACAGCAGTATGCGGCTGCCCAGCTCATACAGGGATTTGACAGCCTCCGGGGTCCGACAGGGATCTTCAGCCTCGTGCCCGATATGGTCATCGTTCTGGCCCATGAGAACCTCCGTGCCATATCCCGTGTCTCTCAATCGCATGTGGATCGTATGCTGGCAAAGACCACCCTGTCAACTAGAAAACCAGGCCATTGGAGGCAGATCCTCTAAAATCAGTGTCCTTCCTCTGCGGAGGCAATGGGAGCCTTGAAGTGCTGTCTCGGGCTTGACTGCTCGGTGCACGTCCAGCCTGATTGACCGGCTGAATACACCCACAAGATGCTTCCCCAGACCAGTATCCGCCCATCTGGGCGACCTGAGAGTACGCGGAGCACAGAGGATTCCTCTGGCCCGCGTCCAGATCTTCATTGTGGCCTGATGGGCTTTCCTGCGGTAGAATCAGCATCCGAGACAGGGATATGGTAGAGAAGTTCCTATGAGCCAGAGGGATGACGATATCGGGCGAGAGGATGCGGACGTGGTAACGGCAAAGGGCGGAGAGGTCCGCCCGCCGCTTCACTCACTTCCTACGAACACTCGGGGCATGCCGGTGCCTGGGGCAAGACCATTTCTGTTTATGCAGTAAAGGAGGCACACCATGAGAACGCTCATCACACTAACCGCAGCCGCTTGTTTGGTCGGCGTGGCCTTGGGCCAAGTACCCGGCCAAGCGCCAAAGCCTGACCCGGCATACAAGGCTTACGAAGTCTGGATCGGAGACTGGCAGTACGAGGGACAAGCGCAAGATAGTCCTATCGGGCCCGGGGGAAAGTTCTCCGGCAAACAGACCACGCGGTGGGTTCTGAACGGCTTCTTCATCGAGTTGCGGGCACACGAAAAGGGGAACCTGGGCGATCTGGAGTGCGTTGAGTTCGATTGGTACGATCCCGCTGCCAAGACCTACCCCTACCAGGGCTACCTGAACAACGGCGACATGTATTCCGCGGCAGGAACCGTGAGCGGAAATGTCTGGAGAGCGTCCGGGACGTGGACCCACAAAGGAATCCAGTACAAGTTCCGGGGCGAGACCAGAATCGCGGCGGATGGGATGAGTTGCACATTGAAGAGTGAAATCTCCCCGGATGGGAAGACCTGGGCCCCCTGGGCCGAAAGCAAAGCAACCAAGGTCACGAGTCTGACCGCTGCCGCTGATCCTAGCGGGGTATATACCTTGATCTCCGTCAACGGGAAGCCCGTGCCGACAAGCCTGTCTGACGAAGGTGCGGTGCAGGTGCGTTCTGGCACTTTTACCATCAATGCCGACGGCACGTGCACCAGCAAGATGACGTTTGTTCGCGGGTCGGCGTCTGAGGCCACAGCGGTAGTGAGGGCAACCTATACCAAGGAAGGTTCGAAGTTGACCATGCAATGGACAGGAGCGGGGACAACGGTCGGAACCATCGACGGCAGTACCTTCAGCATGAACAACGAGGGGAGCATGTTTGCGTACAGGAAGTGAATGAAGCGGCCTGGTAGGCTCACTGGGGCGATCGCGGGCAGGCGCAACCTACCGCTCACCCTCGCTCTCTCTTTGCCACACACTGTCGCGTCATTGCGCTCTCGCGTTGGCCGCAGGGACCACTGAGTCCCCTGGCTGACCTAGAGGCAGCAACTGCATCGCAAAGCCGTGACATGCTGTAGCCAAAATGTCTCCACTCGGTTCTCTTTTCGGCAAGATGGTCATCCGGCAGACCCCCTGTCAAGCACAAAAGAACGCCGTTTTTGCGACTTATGGGTCCGGCTTCCGGACTTGTTGTCCTATGCGCTTTCAAGGGGCAAGAGAGTCCTGCAGCCGTTGCCTGAGCAGCGTCACCCTTCGGCGGGCGTCCATGTTCTTGACGGCGACGGCCAGGGCTTTCAGTGTGCCCACCAGCACCACCAGCTTGCGGCTGCGGGTGATGGCCGTGTAGAGCAGGTTTCGCTGGAGCATCATGTAGTGCTGGGTATGGATGGCCAGGACCACCACGGGATACTCGCTGCCCTGGCTCTTGTGGACCGTGGTGGCGTAAGATAGGTGAAGCTCGTCCATCTCGTGGAAATCGTACTTCACAGGGCGGTCATCGAAGCGGACCGTCATCTCCTGCTCTACTTCGTCGATCTCGGCTACGCGGCCGATGTCGCCGTTGAAGACGTCCCTGTCGTAGTCGTCGACCATCTGCATGACCTTGTCGCCCACGCGGAAGGTCCAGCCGTACCGCTGGATGGCCGGGCCGGTCGGGTTCAGGGCCTCCTGAAGCACGGTGTTGAGGTTCCGGCAGCCCAGGACGCCGCGCTGCATGGGCGAGAGCACCTGGATGTCGTCTACGCGGTCGAAGCTGAACCTCTGGGGAATGTGCTCGCACACCATGCGACGGAGCATGTCCACGGCCTTGTCCGGATCGGCGGCCTCGACGAAGTCGAAGTCTGTGCTGCCTGGAGACTCCACCCTCTCCCGGGGAAAGGCGAGCATCTCGCCGCGGTTGATCCGATGGGCATTGGTGACGATCGCGCTGCTCGCGGCCTGGCGGAAGACCTCCGTCAGCCGGCAGACGGGCGCCAGACGAGGCCCTGACTCTGCTAGCGGTGCGACTGACCCACCGGGTGATAGCGGGTACTGCTATCTGCGGGACGTGATTGACCTATTTGAGGAATACGGCTGGGACTGGTTGATCGCACCATGCGCTCCGTGAATGGGACGGTTGGAGTGTTGAGCACGACATCATGACTCTGGCTGGGCATTCCAGCTTCTCGACGACCCACCAGTTCTACCTGGCGGTACGCCGAGACGTGGTCGATAGGGCAAGAAAGGCCGCTGGATTTTGGCACGCGCTTGGCACGCGCCCCGTTTTTTCGACCCAGGCCGTTGACAGCGACGGCGAGAAGTTGTTTAATGGTCGGGACTTAGATAATGTGCGCCCGTAGCTCAGTTGGATAGAGCAACGGATTTCTAATCCGTCGGTCGGGGGTCCGAATCCCTCCGGGCGCGATTGCTCAATTCGCCGTAACCCCTTGCAGACACAAGGCACAGGGGTGAGCTTGGCTTTCTGCGTTGTGGATCGCTGGCGGATGGACTATGATCACTATCGGCCGCACAGCTCGCTCGGCTGCATGAGCCCGGCGGCGTTTGCGGGGAGTTGTGTTGGGCCTGACTCCGCTACGCTGCGTCAGTCCCAACGCAACGAAGAAGACGTACGTCACCCTCTCATCGAAGCTGGTACACAAGAGAGGGGCAAGCCATCTTGCGTCGTGCCGTAGACAAGGAGACAGGATCATGACAGCAAACACGTTGAATCGTCGTGCTTTTCTGGTGGCTGCGGGCGGTCTGGGCATGGGAGCCGTGCTGGCTGGGGCGGGCACCAGCGGGGCAGAGCAGCCGCAGAAGGCCGAGTCCGGCACCCCCAACGCTGAGAGGCTCGGCTGGCGGCTGTCGTGCAACCTGTATACGTTCCGGGACCGCAGTTTCTACGAGGCGCTGGACGTGATCGCGGGCCTGGGCATCCGCCGGGTCGAGCCGGCTTTCTTCCTGCCGCTGAGCAAGGAGCAGCCGGACCTCAAGACGAGCGAGGCTCTCACGCCTGCCCATCGCAAGGAGATGAAGAAACGCATCGAGGACCGCGGCCTGGAGATGGCGAGTTACTACGCCGCGCTCGAGGCCGATACGGCCGCCTTCCGCAAGATCTTCGACTTCGCCAAGGAGATGGGCGTCGAGACGCTGGTGGCAGAGCCGCCTGCACAGGTATTCGAGGCCCTGGACAAGCTGTGCCAGGAATACAAGATGAACGTGGCAATCCACAACCACTCGGAGAAGGCGGGGTCGAAATACTGGAAGCCGGAGAACGTCCTAAGGGTCTGCGAGGGCCGCAGCAAAGCCATCGGCGGCTGCCCCGATACCGGCCACTACGTCCGCACCGGTTTGGCCCCCGTCGAGTGCCTCAAGAAGCTGGAAGGCCACATCATTACCGTGCACCTCAAGGACGCCGCTGAGATGGGCAACCCCGACTCGCGTGACGTCCCGCTGGGTGAAGGCAAGGCGCACTACGCGCAGGTTATGGAGACGCTGCGGGCCATGAGATTCCACGGCCTGGCCACCATCGAATACGAGCACCTCTCGCCCCAACTGGTTAAAGACGTGGCCAAGTGCGTCAGATTCGTCGAGACCTTCGCGGCGTCGGTGAAAGCATAGCGTCGCTGCGCATGGGAGGTTGGGGAGGATGAAGCTGCGTTTGTCAAGCGGCAGTGGGACCGCCTCGCGTCGATGCAACTCGACCTCAGAACGCCCTCCGGAGATGGCACACGTGGGACCGGGGTGGTCCCGTTGGCGATTGACAGGTACATATTGACAGGCGGAGTGCGATCCTCTACAAAGCGTGCGCACTCGTTGGACCTGAAAGGACGCCATGTGGGGCGCAGTATATCTCTCTATCGGAGGCCAGTCATGACGAATGCACACAAGGGGAACGCCGCAGGAGGGGCAGGCGGAAGTGGTCTGCGGAAAGACCGCCGGGCAGCGGGGCAGGACGGGGTTTCACGACGGGACTTCCTGAAGGTCGGCGGCACTACCATCGCGGGCGCGGCCTTGGCTTCCAGGGCCTTCGCAGTGGAGACATCGCCAAGGAAGATTCGAATGGGGGTCGTGGGCGGCGGCTTTGGCGCGGATTTCCAGTGGCACGAGCATCCGGACTGCATCGTGGAGGCGGTGAGCGATCTTCGGCCCGAGCGGCGGCAACGGCTGATGGAACGATACCGGTGCGGCAAGTCCTACAACAGCATCGAGGAGCTCGTGCTGGACAAGAAGATCGACGCTGTGGCCATCTTCACGGAAGGGCCGAATCACGTCCGACACGTGGTCGAGGTCATGAAGCACGGCAAGCACGCCATATCGGCTGTCCCCGCCTGCCTGGGAGGCGGTGTGGAAGAAGCCCAGGTCCTGTTGGACACGGTCAAGAAGTACGGCCTGACCTACATGATGGCAGAGACCAGCTACTACCAGCAGCCGACGATCTCCGCCCGCAGGTTCCACAGCGAGGGCAAGTTCGGGGAGATCTATTATTGCGAGGCCGAGTACCAGCACCCCGGCCTGGAGGCACTGTACTTTGAGAATGGCCAGCGGACTTGGCGGTACGGTCTGGCCCCCATGCACTATCCGACGCACTGCACGGCCTTTCTGGCGGGGATCACCGGCGAGCGACTGACGGAGGTGGTCTGTCATGGCTGGGGCGATGACAGCCCCATCTGCAGAGACAACGCCTACAAGAATCCGTTCTGGAACGAGTCGGCGATGTTCAAGACGGACCGCGGCCATGCGTTCCGCGTTAACGTGTGGTGGAAGGGGGCCCATCGCGGGACCGAGCGGGCCCAGTGGATCGGCAACCGAATGAGCTTCTACTGCGACCACCCGAACGGCCTGGGGCCTGTGATCGTGCGCTCCGCGGAGGGCCGCAAGGAGAAGGACGACGCCGGTTTCGTGCGGGATCTGCCGGAAATCGAGAGATACCAGCAGCCGGCGTGGTGGAAGACAGACCTGTTGCCAGAGCCGCTGCGCCATGACAGTGGGCACTTCGGCTCACACACCTTCCTGACGCACGAATTCATCGATGCGCTGACGCACGACCGCCGGCCGACCGTGGATATCTATGAAGCCCTGGCCTATACGGTGCCGGGGATTGTGGCCCACGAATCGGCCCTTCACGGCGGCGCATTCATGAAGATCCCGCAGTTCAAGAGGCCGGCATAGAGCCTATCCGAATAACCCGTCGTCGGCCCGAGCCCGAGCGAAAGGGTCGAGGGCAAGGAGGTCGAAGCAGGCGATGTCCCGGAGTGCATCGTCGATGGAGACCGACGCTGCCATTGGCCCTTGCAGCCGGGCGAAGCCAGAGGGGTTATTCGGATAGGCTCATAGGACCCGTAGCGCACAAAGGAGTCTCCACATGGTGGCAAGACAGACACTGCGAGTGCTGGCTGTGGCCTGCCTCCTCGCCACTTCGGCCGCCCTGGCCGCACCCGCTGACGACAGGATCACCCAGCTTGCCAAGGAGGTGGGTGGCAAGGGCTGGATTGTGTATGCCTCTCGAAGCCCGGGGAGCGGGACATGGGACCTCTTCCTCATGCGCCCCGACGGGTCCGGACGCCGGAACATCACGAACACGTCCGACTACGAAGAAGGGGGACCCCGGTTCTCTCCCGATGGCAAGAGGCTGCTCTATCGTCGTTTCGCCAAGGGCAGCACCATTGACCACGACCTCTGGGGGTTTCAGGGACAACTGGTCATGGCTGACGCCAGCGGCTCCAATCCCGAGGTGATCGGCCGCGACAGGGAATACCCCTGGGCTTCCTGGTCTCCTGACGGCAAGCAGATTGCGTGCCTCACCCAGAAGACGATCCAGATCGTAGACCTCGCCACCAAGAAGGTCTCCCGGGAACTTCCCCGAAAGGGCATCTACCAGCAGCTCTTTTGGTCGTCGGACGGACGGTGGTTCTGCGGAGTGGCCAACGCCAGGATGATGTGGACGATCGTTCGTATGAACGCCGAGACCGGCGAGCTGAACGTCGTGCACGAGTTTCAGAGCTGCACGCCGGATTGGTTCCCGGATTCAAAGCGCGTCATCTACCCCTCCAGGCCGGCCGATCAGCCCGGCAACAACGGCTGCGGCTTCACCCAGCTCTGGTCCAGCGGCGGAGAGGGTCAGGACGCCAGGATGATCTATGGCGAGGATGGGTTCCACATCTACGGCGGAGCTCTATCCCCGGATGCCAAGTACGTGCTTTTCACCCGCTGCCCCGAGGATGGCGGCGGCTCAGAGCGATCGGGCGCACCCATCTGTGTCATGCGCATGGACGACGCCCCGGTGATCGCCGGCCCGAGCAAGGACCTCCGCAAGGTTCACCCGGAGGCCAAGGATGCCCCGGTGCTCCGGCTTGCCGAAGGCTGGGAGCCACACTGGACGTATGCTGAGATAGAGGTACAACGATGAAAACGGCTCTCCTCGCGGCCTTGTCCCTGTGCGCGTTGGCGGCGGTGTCGTGCGCAAAGAAGGCCGACACCGGCACGGATTCCAGGGTGACGACACTCGGCAGCGTCGAGGTCATAGCGGAGCTCGTCGAGATCCGAGGGGACCTGATCAACGATCCTCTCTACGACTATGCGCATATCATGAAGTACAAGGTCCTGCAGGTTCTGCGAGGCAAGGTTGCGGCCGACACGATCTACGTAGGCCACTACAATCCCGGCAAGCCGAGGGATAGCGTGGCCGACGCCAGGGTGCAGCAGATCGGGGGGAACCTGAAGACCTTCCGCGTGGGGGACATCCACCGGTTGGCGATGGAGGTGCCGATTGACGACTACTACATGGGCGGGATCATCAACAAGTACTTCGGCCAGATCGAGGATCCCCTCTACTGGGCTGTGTGGACAAACCGCGTTGCGAGATAGCCGTCGATGAGTTTCACATCGCCCATCTTCGTTTTCTACTTCCTGCCTGGACTGCTGCTTCTCTACACCCTTCTTGCCCGGCGATCGAACGCGCCGCAGAACCTGCTCCTGCTCGTGGCGAGCGGCGCCTTCTACGCGTGGCTCAGTCTCTGGTTTGTCGCCCTGTTGTCTGGGGTGATCGTATTCCATCACGTCGTGTCACTCGCGGTGGCGGCCTGTGGGGACACGCGCGGCAAGCGGGTATGGATGGCATTCTGCGTGGGCGTGGATGTAGGTATCCTGGGTTTCTTCAAGTACTCTGCATTCCTGCAGAGCAACCTCAATCCGTGCCTGGAGGCCCTCGGACTCGGGACCCTGCCCCTGCTGCACGTGGTGCTGCCAGTGGGGCTGTCCTTCCTCACCTTCAGGGCGATCAGTCACGTGGTGGACGTGTACCGCGGCGGGTCGCCGGCGAAGTCCATCCTGGACCTTGCCCTGTACCTCGCGTTCTTCCCGCAGTTGCTGTCAGGGCCGATCCAGCGGTACGGTACTCTTGACGCCAAGTCAGAGCCGGTCCCCTCGTTCGCGGACCAGGTTCGAGGGCGCAGGCGCAGCCTGGAGGGGTTCTCCCAGGGAGTGGCCTTGTTCATCATTGGGTTTGCCAAGAAGGTCCTCCTGGCGGACTCCGTGACAAGGGTGGCGGGTGCCGTGTTTGCGGCAGAGGCGCCGGGCACGCTGGATGTCTGGTATGGAGCCGTGGCGTATACCTTCGGGCTGTATCTCGACTTCTCCGCCTACTCCGAGATGGCCATCGGTGTTGGGCTCATGCTGGGGTTCGAGTGTGCGCGGAACTTCAATGCTCCGTACCTGGCGGACAGCATCACGGATTTCTGGAGGAGATGGCATATATCGCTCTCAAGCTGGTTCAGGGACTATCTCTATCTCCCGTTGGGCGGCAACCGCAAAGGTCCCATGCGAACCTACGTCAACCTGGCGGTCGTCTTCCTCCTGTGCGGTCTGTGGCACGGTGCGAACTGGACATTCGTCCTGTGGGGGACCTACCACGGCCTGCTCCTCGTCCTGGAGCGGTTGCTGGGCAGGAAGACCCTGTATGAGGCCTTGCCGCGCGCGGGCCGCGTGGCTGGGACATTCGCGCTGTTGGTGGTGGGCTGGGTGGTATTCCGCGCAGACAACCTGGCCGATGCAGTGCGGTGGCTTGGACTGATGTTTTCCGGTGTCCCTGCACAGGGCGGCTCCGTCCTGTTGGGCGCAGAGATCTATGGACGCGGACCGTTGATCCTGATGGGCGTATCTGCCCTGATGGTGTTCCAGGGCAGACAAGGTTTCGATTGGATCAGGACCCTGACCTGGGCGAAGGTCGGGGTCCTGCTATCTCTGTTCTGCGCGTCTGGGGCTTCCTTGTTCGCCCAGTCATTCAAGACGTTCCTGTATTTCCAGTTCTAGGACGGCATTCATGCAAACCCTCAACGCGAAAGCGGTTCTCCTGGTCGCGGGCTTTGCCGCTGCGGCGTGCAGTGTCTGCATCACGCAGGTGATCGTGGAGGCCAGGCGCGGTGACCGGCCGCAGATCGTGGAGCTGTTTCTGGAGCGGCCCACGAAGGACAGGCTTCGGGCGTTCGAGCAAGACATCGAGAGTCGTTGCTGGCTGTCCCAGCAGGTACGACCCTATGTCCAGCTTGCGCGCTTCCGGGCAATGGGGGACCTGGGCGAGAAGGCCCTGGCCGGACGGGACGGGTGGCTTTTCTACAAGCCGGCGGTGCAGTACCTTGTCGAGCCCTGGCAGGTGGGGCCGGGCGACCGTGATGAGGGCCTGTTTCCTGCGGTGCTGTCCTTCCGTGACCAACTGGCCCATCGCGGCATTCGACTGATGGTCGTCATTGCCCCGAACAAGGCCAGCGTATACCCGGACATGCTCTGTGCGCGGATATCAAGCGGGGGACGGCCCGTCAACGGCAAGACCCTTGACGTGATCGCCGGCCTTCGACAGGCGGGCATCGATGTTGTGAACCTCTTTGAGGCCTTTTCGCAGGCCCGCGTAGGAGAGGGTGAAGGGGATCGGCACTTCTACCTCGCCCAGGACAGCCACTGGTCGCCCAGGGGTGCAGAGCTGGCTGCCAGGGTGGTGGCCCGGAGGATCATGGATTCTGGACTCGTCCAGAAGGGGACCTCACGATACGAACTCCGGCCCGTCACCGTGCGCCGGCACGGGGACATCATCCAGATGGCCCAGGTCCGACAGATTGCCGATACCTACGAGCCCGAGGCATTGGACTGTACGCAGGTCGTGGAGGGCGACACAGGCCGTCCCTACAAGGATGATCCGGCATCGCCGGTGCTCGTCTTGGGGGACAGCTTCCTTCGGATCTACGAGCGCGATGAGCCGGGCACCGCGGGTTTCCTTGCCCATCTGTCGCACGAGCTGGCCCTTCCTGTGGCTTCCATTGTCAACGACGGCGGGGCCTCCACCCTGGTCCGCCAGGAGCTGGCCCGCAAGGCTGGTTTGCTCGCTGGCAAGAAGATGGTTGTGTGGGAGTTCGTGGAGCGAGACATCCGCTTCGGAACTGAAGGTTGGCAGACGATCACACTGCCTTAGCCTTGTCAGGGGCAGACTCCATACCGAGCCAGGTGATCAAGCAGGTAGATCACGCAACGTCGGTCAACCCACACACGAGTTCCAAACGGACGCTGAGAGAGACATCCGATGGCTTGTACAATGCCTTCAAGTGCAGACTGGCCAGGATGAAGGCCTATGTCGACGAGATGGATTCTGCAAATGATCCAAGCGAGGTTGGAGTCATGTACAGAAACGCTATCCCCCGTCGGGGGCCAAGAGGGAGAGGAAGCGACACGACCGCGCCATAGGCTCGGTTGTCTTGGAGGTCAATTGAGGCTGGGGCCTTCTTCTTGGGCCAGATCCAGTGGCTGAACGGGTCTATGGCGGACTGATGGGGGGCTTGATAGAGGCGATCCGGACTTGTTGTACTATTGCCGCATAGAAGAGTGGCTTCTTTGCGATTGATAGGGTCATCGTTCTGGCCCATGCGAACCTTCCTGCTTCTCCGCGGTTTCGATCTCCTCCCACGATGGGGCACGCCAGAGGTGGAGCTGGCCTCCCCAACTGCAGGCAGCCAGCCACCGGCCATCCGGAGAGAAGGCGACGAACTTGAACATGGAACCTTGTCCGGAGAGTGCCACCAGCTCGCGGTAGGTGGACATATCCCAGAGCTTGACCGCCTCACGGCCGTTGCTTCCTGTGGCCAGACGCCGGCCGTCGGCGGAGAAGGCCACCGCATGCGCGCCGAGGATGTGACCTCTGAAGGGAGGGATCAGCGGTTGCAGCGAAGAGGTGTCCCAGATGGCCACCGTGCCGTCCTCCGAGACACCGGCGGCCCGCGTGCTGTCACTGGAGAAGTCGACACCAGACACGAGCCTGTGGTGGACTTCGGTCCTCGTCGCCAGGAGTTGTCCAGTCTCGGCGTCCAGCCAATACACGGAGCCTGCCGCGGTGCCGACGGCCAGGAGCCGACCGTCCGGGGAGACCTTGGCAGCCTTCGCGAGAGATTCCCACTTCAGCACAAAAGTCCGGGCCGGTTGCCACGTCTGGGTGTCCCACAAGACTCCTCTCCCCTGCGGGTCCAGAGAGAGGAGCCGCCTGCCGTCTGCGCGGAAGCCGACTGGGTGAATCGGAGCATTGGGGTCGCCCAACTCCCGCACCAGGCGGTGCTCAGCAAACGACCACACGCGCATCTTCCCACCGCTACCCCCGCTGACCAACAGCGTCCCGTCCGGCGAATAGAAGATCCACTGGACGTCCGTACCCAACGCAGGGAGCTGCTCCATCTCCTTTGCCGCTGCCATATCGAACACCCGGACGGTCCCGCCGATCGGCATCGCCAAGACCCGGCTGTCCGGAGCGAAGGCGGGGAAGGCCCATGCGCCCAGCGAGATCAGTCTGGGCCGTTGTTCTTCGTGCCGGGGCGGGCATTCCAGAAGGAGACGACTCCGTCCTTGCACGCGCTGGCCAGCGTCGCGCCATCGGGTGAAATCGCCAGTCCATAGACCTCATCCCGGCTGCCTCGAAGGGTGGCCAGACATCTTCCCTGCTCCACGTCCCAGAGGCGGATGGTCTGGTCGGCACTGGCCGAATACAGGCGCAGGCCGTCGTTCGAGAAGGCGAGCTGGCAAATCCAGGAAGTGTGCCCCTCGAGGGGACTCAGCCGTCTCCCCGAGGCGGCATCCGAAAGTCGGATGGTGCCGCTTGTGTAGCCGCTGCCACTGGCAATGACCGACCCGTTCGGCGACCAAGCCACGACGCTGATGGGTTCTGGATGCGCGTCCGGGATGTCGAAAACCCTATCCCCTGTGGCGAGGTCAACTGCCTGCAGGCGACGTGCGCCGTCACCGATGGCCAGGACCTTGCCGTCAGGCGAAAAATCCAGCCCGCCTGTGTGTGTGCCCAAATTCTCAAGCGATAAGCCGGGAATCCGACGAACTACGGTCCCTTGGTCCACCGCCCACACGACGGCTTCGCCTGGACGGCTCAGGCTGGCCAGCCGGGTCCCGTCACGCGAGAATCTGAGGACATGCACCCGATCGTCAAGGGCAAGCTGACGGACGAGATCCCAGGTGTCGGTCCGCCAGAGTCGGACTTGGCTGCCGACGCCTGCCGCCAGCAGATTGCCCTGAGGTGAGAAGGCCACTACGAAGCCTTCGTTCGGCACCAGGCTCGCAATTCGCCGACGGCCTGCCACATCCCAGATATCGACGAATTCCCGCGTTTCCCCGCACCCAGCCACGGCGAGTGTCTTGCCATCAGGAGAGTAGGCCAGCGAGTGGGCCAAGGCTGGGTAGCGACAGAACTCGCCGATCGCATCGCTGCGGCACTCCTGCCACAGGTAGCGCCACTCCCAACCACGCAGATCGGCCTGGCCCGGGCGCGGTCGATGGGCCTCCAGCAGCCGCCGGGCGCGGCCCAGGTCATTGACCGCCAGGGCTTGTTGCGCGAGGCTCATGTCGGAGGCATAGGCGATTTGGCGCGGTCATTTCGTTGGCCTGAGCCTGCTCTCGCTGGCGACTCTCCGCTCGCCGCGCCTGAGTCGCCCGAACCGCCTGCCAACTGCTCACTGACGCTCCCAGCACGAGCACCGCTGCCACCACTGCGGCGGCGGCAAAGACTCCCCTGTTCCGGTGGACCAGCTTCTGGAAGCGATACAGCGTGCCGGGTCGTCCCGCCAGAACCGCCTCATTGTTCAGGTGCCGCTCAATATCCTCCGCCAAGGCATGCGCCGTCTGATACCGCCGCATCCGGTCCTTGTCCAAGGCCTTGAGTGTGATCCAATCCAGGTCGCCCTGGAGTCTGCGCCGCAGGGTCCGAAGATCCGTTTGTCGCCGTCGAGCGGACTCGGTCGATTCCTCCACCGAAGTCTTGCTCAATTGCGTGCTCGGGGTCTTCGGATCCTCCTCACAGATGATCTTACGGATGTGGTCAATGCCCCCATCGCGAAGCGCTTTGGGGTCAAACGGCAACACACCGGTGAGCAATTCATAGAGCACGATGCCGAGAGAGTAGACATCCGTGCGCGTATCCACGTCCTGATTGCTCAGGTCCGCCTGCTCGGGACTCATGTACTCGGGTGTCCCGATCAGTTGCCCCTGCTCGGTATACAGGGTCCGCTCGGTCAAGGGCTGGCTGACGGCGCGCGCGACCCCGAAGTCGATGACCTTGGGGATGATCTCCTCGTCCCGGATCACGACGAGGATGTTGGACGGTTTGAGGTCGCGATGGATGATCCCCTTCTGATGGGCATGCTGGACGGCCTCGCAGACGTGCAGGAACAGCCGCAGCCGCTCCTCGATCGTCAGCTTGTACTTGTCGCAGTGTTCGGTGATGGGGACGCCTCGGACGTGCTCCATCACGAAGTACGGTCTTCCGCTGGGGGCCAGTCCTGCATCGTAGACGCGGGCGATGTTCGGGTGCTCCATCAGGGCCAGCGCCTGCTGCTCGGCCTCGAAGCGGGCGAGCACGCTTTTTGAGTCCATTCCGGGTTTGATGACCTTCAGCGCGACCTGTCGTTTCACCGGCCGCTCCTGCTCCGCCAGGTACACGATTCCCATGCCGCCCTCGCCGAGGATGCTGAGCAGTCTATACCGCCCGATGCGTGCGCCAGGCTGCTCCAGAAACGTGCAGGCAGGGACCGTGGGCCGAGCCTCTTGGTCTGGCTCAGGATGCTGCCACGCCTCGAACACGAGCCGGTCGAGCCTATCCGGTGCGGCGCCGAAGATCGTATCGTCATCTCTCATCTGCATCCCCTATCCGTAAGAGAGGGTTACGGCCTGGTCTCCTTCTTCAGGAATCGGAACATCTCGCCCAATTCCTCTTCCGCCGCCTCGCCGGACAGGACGGTCTGTCGGACGTGTTTGACCAGGATGGCCTGGAATTGCCTCTTGACGGTGCCCAGCATGTTGGAGGCCTTGGCCTCATCCTCTACGTTGTAGTGCTCGCACAGATGCTTCAACGAAGGGGCATCGAGTCCCTCCAGGCTCGGGCGTACCAGGCGGTCTCGAAAGAGCTGCCAATGCGTCTCCATGTCGCGTCCGACGTACCACTGCTTCAACTCAGAAAGGGCTCGATCCAGCAGGTCCGCCTTCCAGGCATAGTCGAAGCATTGCTCCGCCTCAAGCTCGCTCACCTCCTGCGGCAGCACGGGCGGTCGGCTGGCGTCCAGCGGGACCAGCTTGGCCTCCGGGATGCGCTTCTGCGCGGTTCCCTTGCGATGCTCGTCCACCAGGTACTGATTCAGGGCGTGGAGCAGGAAGGCGCGAAAACGACCCTTCGACTGATCCGCGCGTTCGACGAAGGACCGGTTGAGCACAATCTCATGGAAGAAACCCTGGGTCAGGTCCTTGGCAAGCTCATTGCCGTAACCCTTGCGGCGAAGATAGCAGTAGACCGGCTTCCAGTATCGTCCCAGGAGTAGCCCAATCAAGGCCCGGTCCTTGTCTTCGTGCTCCTGGATGTCCTCGATGAGGGACCAATGGGTCGTGAGAAACGTCTCCCTTGCTCCCCCCATGTCTGTGTGATCACGGTACGCCATTTCTCCACGACCTCCAGATCGACCTGCCAGTCGCCGAGCGCCAACCGGTTCACCTGTATCATACCGTCCGAGTGACTGCATCGGCAAGGAGGCTTCGGGGGGCCGAATGCCTATTGCGCCTGCATTCCTGGGATTCCTCAGGAATCCGTGCAGGACGACTGGGGCGTCCCGACAAACCTGGGCCCCGTGGTCAACACCGGCTTCAGGGACCGGGATCCGCTCATCTCGCCCGACGGTCTGGAGCTTTACTTCACGTCCGATCGCCCGGGCGCGTTCGGCGGCAGAGATCTATGGGTGACCAACCGAGCCACGGTGAGCGACGCTTGGGGAACCCCGACCAATTTGGCGCGACGGTCAATAGTCTGGCGGACGAATGGTACTCGGCCATCTCACCGGATGGCCTGTTGCTCATCCTCACGAGCAACCGCCCCGGCGGGCGTGAAAGCGGGGGCGCCGTAGGTCTATACGATCTCTACATGACGAGGCGGGGCACGAAAAACGACCCTTGGGACGCTCCCGTGAATCTGGGACCCATCGTCAACGGCCCCTATTGGGACTCCTGTCCCAACATCTCGGCCGACGGCTCGACACTCTATTTCGTGCGCGTCAGCGACCCCGGCGTCGGTGCCGATATCTGGCAAGCCCCCATCCTCCCGCTCGTAGACTTCAACGGCGACGAGAAGGTGGACATTGACGACCTTGTCCGACTCATCGAGTCCTGGGGCCAGCAAGATGCTTCTGTGGATATCGCTCCCGCCCCCTTCGGCGACGGCGTAGTGGACGAGAAAGACCTAAGGGTACTGATGGACCACTGGGGTCAAACGGTAATAGACCCACGACTGCTGGCCCATTGGAAGTTGGACGAGAAGGAAGGTCGGATCGCGGTGGATAGCGCATATGACCATGATGGTACGTTGCATGGTGACCCTTCATGGCAGCCCACGGGGGGAGTGCGGGATGGATCGCTGCAACTCGACGGAATCGATGACTCCGTGAGTGCAGACTTCGTATTGGACCCGGCGGGTGGGCCGTTCAGCATCTTTGCATGGGTCAAAGACGGTGGGCCGGGGCAGGTGATCCTGTCGCAAGACAAGGGTGTGAATTGGCTGGTGGTGGCGGCTCCCAAGGGTGAGTTGAGAGTGGAACTGAGGAGCGCACGGGGTGGGACGCTGACGTCGCCGGCCATCCTCACGAATGGGGCTTGGCACCGAGTTGGCTTCGTCTGGGATGGTGGCAGCCGGGCGCTCTACGTTGATGACGTCGAAGTCGCCAGAGACGCACTAACCGGTATAGTCGGCTCGACGGGTGGCCTGCACATCGGAGCTGGCAGTACACTTGCGCCGGGGACCTTCTGGCACGGCTTGGTCGACGACGTCCGGATCTACAACCGGGCGGTGAAGCCGTAACTCGCACTGCTTCTGGTAGACAGACAAGGGCTGGCCGTTCATGAGGCTGTCAGCCCTTGTTCTTTCCCTCTGCCTCAACGTCAGAATGGCACTGCCCGAGGTCGTGACGTTGTGTCTCCGGAATGTCTCCACTCCCACCGATTCGGGGGAAAACAGTCCGCTCCAGACCCCCTGTCAAGCGCCAAATAACGCGGTTTGTGAGGTTTATCGGGCCGGACATAGTTCTTGTTGGACTATGCGCCTTGGCGATGCGGCTTGGGGGCCGCAGCGAAGCCTGTGGTTCTTGTAGATACTCGTCGAGGGGGGTTACCCCGGCCGGGAGGCTCCGCCTACTTGTCAAGACTGGGCGTGCCTGTCACACGGCCATCGGACTGCCAAATAGCGGCTGGACTCGGTACGAACGCTCTTTGAGAAGACGGCATGCCGGGAAGTGGGTAAGGCAAGTGGTCTCCGAGGCGTCTGTCTATTTGAGAGGAGATAGTCGCCGGTCCGCACTTGAGCTGTCGGCGCACTTGTCCGGTGGTCAGGGAGAGGGAGGCCAACGAGACGAACTATGCGGGCGGATGTCATCTTGGAGTGGTGTCAAAATGGCGTCAATCGCCCTATGCACAAGTGCAGCCTTTTAGTAGACTGGATTGAATCATGCAGATCAAGAGCAAGAGCAGAGTCGTGGCGCCATCTGCGCGGCTGTGCTGTTGGGCACGGGACTTCGTGACGCGGCCGGTCTGAGCACCACCGCGTTTGGCGGACGCAGAACGGCAAGCTGTTCGTACCCTTCCGGACGAACACGGTCCCATATGGAGCAACCTATGAAGATCACAGCAGTTCATTCAGAAGCCGGCCCCGCCATGTCCCGCCGCCAGGCTCTTGGCCTGATGACGGCCACGGCAGCGGGCTTGGCCTCGAATTCGTCGCTCGGTCTGCCTGCCCAAGAGCCGAGCCTGCCGGTCTTGACGGTGGACCCCGCACCGTTGTTTGAACTCTCACCATTCCTCCATATGCAATTCATGGAGCCGCTCGGCACGACCGATGGCTCGGTCGAGGCCGCGTGGGACCATTTGAGGGACCGCTGGCGTCCGGATGTGGTCAGCGCCACTCGCGACCTCTCGCCCACCATGCTCCGCTGGGGCGGCATCTTCTCTGACTTCTATCGCTGGCGTGAAGGCGTCGGCCCGCGATCGCAGCGTCCGCCCATGCTCAACCTCTGCTGGGGCGGAGCGGAGTCCAACCAGGTCGGCACGGCGGAGTTCGTGGAGTTCGCACGCCAGGTCGGTGCGGAACCGCTGGTGTGCGTGAACTTCGAGTCGGACGGCCGCAAGAACTACATGCAGGCCAAGGGCAGCATCCGCACCGCCGACGCCCGAGAAGCCGCCGAATGGGTCGCGTACTGTAACGCTCCATCCAACGCTGAACGCCTCGCCCACGGGCTGGAGCAGCCGCTCGGCATCCGGTACTGGCAGATCGGCAACGAGACTTCCTATGACCGGAACGGCTTCAACCTGCAAACCGCGGCGAAGAAGACCGTGGAGTTTGCGAAGGCCATGCGTCAGGCCGATCCGGCCATTCAACTGATTGCATGGGGCGACAGCGGCTGGGCCGCGAGCATGGCGGAAGTCGCCGGTGAGCACGTCCAGTTCCTCGCGTTCCATCACATGTTCAATCCCGACGATGACAAGCAGCCCTGTGCTGCGCGGCGAGCTCTACCGCCGTGATCCCGAGGCCACCTGGAACCAGCTCATGGAGGCGTGGAAGATCAATGACCGGAAGATCCGCGAGGTGCGTGAAAGCCGGGGCGAGGGCCATCTACCCCTGGCGATGACAGAGTGCCACTTCGCCATTCCGGGCCGCAACCGATGCGATGTCCTGTCCACGTGGGCTGCCGGCGTGAGCTACGCGCGGATGCTGAACAACCACCAGCGCCATGGGGATGCGCTGAAGATTGCCACCGCGGCGGACTTCTGCGGCACTCGCTGGCAGGTCAACGCTGTGATGATTCCCGTGCCCGACGGCCAGGCCTGTCTGATGCCAGTGGCTCGCGTGATGCGGCTCTTCCGCCATCACGTTGGCAGCCACGCCGTGGGTCTTGCCCAGACCCCAGAAGGCCTGGACGTGGTGGCCAGCCGTCGCGGCCAGAGACTCCTCATGCACGTCGTCAATACGAACCGCACCCGCTCGGTGCGCACGCAGATCGCAGTTGCAGATGCTCGCCTCGCGGGCGGGCGTGTCTTCGAGATCGCCGACGACCCGATGGTGGAGGTCTCTCCGCTCAACAGCGCCGAGGTGATGAAGACGACGGAGAAGCCGTTGCCTCAGGATGGCGTGTGGGAGTTCCCTGGGGCGTCCGTCTCGGCGGTGGAAGTGGAATTCGCCTGACGGAAGGGCCCTGGCCCCGGCTGATCGCCCTGTGCGGGATGGCCTGTCACGTGGCGTAGAAGGGGCGATCCTGCAGCCTACACCCGCACGCGGAGGCGTCCTCTCTTCTCAAACCCCGGGATTCCGTCCGGTTTTTTGCTTGCAGTTTCAACTCAGTTGAATTCTAATCACATATGGTGAAGTCGTTCGGTTCTGTGGCAGACAAGGACGTGGGGATGTCAGGCCCCGGGGCTAGGGCGACGTGGGCCGGACGGTTGAGGATGGGTCAGGAAGGACAATGGTTCCCAGAGTCGATATAACGGCCTGGCGAGTAACCAGGCGTGACAGCCAATGAAATCGCGTTGCTCGAAGGAGGACTCGAATGCTCAAGAACACGATTCTCTTGCTTGTGGGATTGGCCCTGTGCCTGATCCCCACCGTCCGCGCCGCGAACATCATCTACGTCAGTGAAAACGACGACCAAAACGCCGACGGGGTCATCGATGACATCCGCTGGCCTGCGTGGCTTGCGGAGCAGGGCTTTACCGTCAGCGTCCAGCGCAACAATTGGCTGACCCTGGATGCCGCCAAGATCGCCACGCTCAACCAGGCGGATCTGGTGATCGTCAGCCGCAACACTGACAGCGGAGACTATGCCAACAGTGGAGAGGCTGCCCAGTGGAACGGAATTACGGCGCCCATGCTCATGATGACCCCGTATCTACCGAGGGGCTCCCGCTGGAATTGGGTGGGCTCGGAAGGGCTGACAGTGGTTGCAGGCGCTCCTGTCTGGGAGGCCCTGGTACCGGGCCATCAGGTCTTCTTCGGCCTGCCCGTTGGCGTGAATCCCCAGGTCTCCGCCCTGGACGGCACCGTCTCATCGTTGGGCACAGCCCACATGGGTGCCACCGTTGATGTCGGCAACGGCACGGTCATTGCCCGGGTGCCCGGCACCGGGGAACAGGCCATCGTCGAATGGCAGGCGGGTAAGGAGTTCCGTGCGGGCGGTCCCGTGGCCGCCGGGCGGCGGCTGTTTTTCTGCGTTGGTACGACGGAGAGCGCCACAACCCCGCAAGGGGCGTTCAACCTCACGCCCGTAGGCCAGCAGATATTCATCAATGCAGTCAACTACATGCTGGGTATTGCGCCTCCCGAAGCCGGACAGGCCTTGACCCCGCGTCCGGAGGACAAGGCAACGGGTGTGGCCACTGACACGGTGGTCAGTTGGAGGCCCGGGGAATTGGCAAGCCAGCACGACGTGTACTTCGGAAGTACTTTGGCTGACGTCAATACCGCCAGCCGAACCAGTCCGCAGGGTGTGCTGGCCAGCCAGGGCCAGGATGCCAACATGTTCGATCCGACGGGCCTGCTGGCCTTCGGCCAGACCTACTACTGGCGGATCGACGAGGTCCAGGCCTCTGCGTCGGCGATCATGCGAGGGGCCGTGTGGAGCCTCACGACTGAGCCGTATAGCTATGCGGTCAGGCCCATTACGGCCACGGCGTCCAGTTCGATCAACGCCACCATGGGGCCTGAGAAGACGATCGATGGCTCCGGACTGAGCGCCAGCGACCAGCACTCCCTCCTGGCCACGGACATGTGGCTCAGCAGCAAGAGCGGGCCGCAGCCGACCTGGATCCAGTACGAGTTTGACCGGGCCTACAGGCTGCACCAGATGTGGGTGTGGAACTCCAACCAGGCGGTCGAGCTCGATGCGGGCTTCGGAATCAAGACCGCGGCCATCGAGTACTCCGCGGACGGGAGCAGTTGGACGGCCTTGGCCGGGGTCCCCGAGTTCTCGCAGGCAACCGGCGAGCCGAACTACGTACACAACACGACCGTCGAGTTCGGGGGGGCGATGGCCAAGTACGTCCGGCTGACCCTGCGAGCCAACTGGGCGGATGGAACCACGCAGGGTGGACTGAGTGAGGTCCGGTTCTTCTACGTGCCTACGAAGGCGTACCAACCTGTGCCTGCGCAGGCTTCGGCGAATGTGATCATGGATGCGGTGCTCAGTTGGCGGCCGGGCCGCGAGGCCGTCAGGCACGACCTGTACCTGAGCACGGATGCCAACGCGGTGATTCAGGGCACGGCCCTGGTCAAGACGGGGACCGAGCACAGTTGTCCGCTCAGCTCGCTGGGTATCGAGTACGGCCGTACCTACTACTGGAAGGTCAACGAGGTCAATGACGCGGCAGTTCCCGCAGTCTGGGAAGGAGACGTGTGGAGCTTCACCACCTCGGACTACTCCGTAATCGACGACTTCGAATCCTACAACGACGCGTGCCGGCGGATCTTCTTCACGTGGGTGGACGGGTTTGGGTACTCCGCCACGCCGAACTGCGGCGTGAAGCAGTATCCGGGCAACGGCACCGGGTCTGCAGTGGGCAACGCGCAGCCGCCGTTTGCCGAGCAGGCGAACTTCCACGGCGGAAGGCAGGCCATGCCGTTCTTCTACGACAATACGGGCAATGCCTTGTCGGAAACCGAGCGGACCTTTGACTCAGCCCAGGACTGGACCCGGGGCGGAGCCAAGACCCTGGTCCTGTTCTTCTCCGGCAATCGCGGCAACGCGGCCGGCGAGCTCTATCTGAAGATCAACGGCTCCAAGGTCGTGTTTGGAGGCGGGGCAGAGGCCATCGCGAAGCCCTGGTGGTCCCAGTGGAACGTGGATCTGGCGTCCGTGGGCGGGAATCTGCAGGCCGTCAAGACGCTCACCCTGGGCGTATCCGGCGGCTCCGGAAAGGGCGTGCTGTACGTGGATGACATCCGTCTCTACCGCGCGGCCTCCGGTACGGCCACGGAAGAGGTCTGGATCGAGGCGGAGTCTGCGTCCTCATTGCCGTTGGCGTGGGATCTGCTGTCGGACAAGCCCGATGCCTCGGACGGCAAGTACCTGGCGGTGAAGGCGGGCAATGCCAGCATGACGGCCCCGCCCACGGATGGCGCGATCTCCTGCAAGTTTACGGTCAAGGGAGGCACGTACAAGCTGTTCGCCCGCTCGATCGTCCCCACCGCTGACGACAACTCCCTCTGGGTGCGAATCAACGGGTCCACCCCGCAGACGGCCATCAACGCCAGCGGCTGGGTATGGTGGTACGACGTCGCCGTGGGGAGCAACTGGCATTGGGACGCGGTGCGCAGTCATGACGACGCCGACAAGACGGTCCTGTTCACCCTGCCCGCGGGGACGTATACCCTGGAGGCAGGGTACAGGGAAGACGGCCTGCTGCTCGACGCTTTTGTGATGACCAACAAGCTGGATTAGGTGATTCGGATCGGTTGTCTGGTTTTATGGAATAGGGATCCTTGTGAGTGGATTGAAGATCGGCACGCACCTGCGGAAGATCCGCATCCAACAGAATCGGACCATGCAGGAGATCGCGGCAAGCTGTAAGCTGTCCAAGAGCATGATTTCGAAGATCGAGACGAACAAGGTGGTTCCCTCGGTCTCCACGTTGGTTAAGGTGGCCAGGTCGCTTGGGACCAACGTCTCGGTCCTGCTGGAGGAGAACGGAGACCTGAGCGCGGTGGTCATTCCGGCCGCGCGGGCCGAAGAGAACCTGACGCGGACCGACCGAGGGTACAGGATGTACCCCTTTGCCCCGGAGTACAAGAACAAGCAGATGCAGCCTTTCCTCTTCGTGGCCCGGAAAGGGGAGGTCAAGCCACACCACCTGACCCATGAGGGGGAGGAGTTCATCTACGTTCTGGAAGGGGAAATGAAGTTCGAGGTGGGAAGCACGGAGTACTCTCTCAAGAAGGGAGACGGGCTGTATTTCAACTCCCTGGAAAAGCATGGGATCAGTCCCGTTTCCGACGTGGTGAAGTATCTCGACATCTTCGTCTAGTTTTCTGGGGGTCCTTGGCATGAAGAAGTTGCGCGGCAAGACACTCGGCATCATGCACGCTGCCTTGATTTCCTCCAAGGCGGTGCAGCCCTTCATCGACGAGATCATCCCGGAGGTCACCGTGGCCCACCTGGTGGATGACACCATTCAGAACAGCAATTTTGCCTGCGAGCCGGGGACCATTCCCAAGGAAAACTACTTCAAGTTCGCGAGCTACGCCCACCACCTCGAGGAAGCGGGCGTGGACCTGATCCTGCTCGCCTGCTCCACGTTCAACAGGGCCGTGGAGCTGGCCCGTCCCATGATCAATACGCCGATGCTCCAGATCGACCGCCCCATGATGGACCTTGCCGTGCAGCAGGGCGGCCGCATCGGCTTGCTGGCCACCGTGCCGACGACCGTGCCCGCCTCGGAGAGGCTGCTTCGCCTGGCTGCCACGGAAGCAGGGCAGAAGGTGAAGATCCGGACCGTCCTGTGCAGCGAGGCCTTCGAGGAGATCAAGAACGGCCGCGTGGACCGGCACAACGAGATCCTGATCGCGGAGATCGATAGACTGTCACGTGCCGTGGATGCCATCGTCATGGCCCAGGTCTCCATGTCCGCCCTGGAGCCCATGCTGAAAGACGCGAAGGTTCCCGTGTACAACAGCGGAAGGACCGGGTTCAACAAGGTCAGGGAGATGCTCGAAGCCCTGTAATGGGGGATTGCGACGAAGACACGACTCGCCTACGGCAAGAACGGCCTTGACGTCACACTCCCGGATGGCCTGAACGTCGATTTCATCGAATGCCGGCACTCCCCGGGGCTGGCGGACCCCGCCGGCGCAGTGCGAGAGGCCCTGCGCAGCCCCATCGCGGTCGGCCCGCTCAGGAAACAGGTGAAGTCCTCCGACCGGGTGGGCATTGTGATCAACGACGTCACCCGTGCTACGCCGTACCGCCTGCTTCTGCCCGTGCTGCTGGATGAGCTGGCCCACGTCCCTAATGACCAGATCACGCTGTTGGTGGCCACGGGCACGCATCGCGCGACCACAGCGGCCGAGCTCGGAGCCATGCTGGGAGACGGTGTGGCCGGCCGGTTCCAGATCGTGCAGAATGACGCGAACCACCGGGACTCTCATGCCCGGGTGGGCATGACCCGCAGCGGCAACGACATCTGGGTTCACCGCGAGTATCTGGCGTGCGACGTACGGATTCTGACCGGATTCATCGAGCCGCACTTTTTCGCCGGGTTCTCCGGCGGGGGCAAGGCCTGTGTGCCGGGTATGGCGATGCTGGAGACCACGCTGCGAAACCACTGTCCCGCTCACATCGACCATCCGAGGGCGACCTGGGCTGTCACGCGGGGCAATCCGATCTGGGAGGAGGTCCAGGAGGCAGCCGACATGGCAGGGCCTGCCTTTCTTCTGAACGTGACCATGAACCGCGACAAAGCCATTACGGGGGTATTCGCCGGAGACCCTGGCAGGGCCCACGAGAAGGGCTGCGAAGCGGTCAGGAAGACCGCCATGGTGCCCGTGGGAATGGCCTACGACATCGTGATCGCCAGCAACTCCGGCTATCCCCTGGACCTGAACCTCTATCAATCGGTCAAGGGGATGAGTGCAGCAGCCCGGATCGTCAAGCAGGGAGGCTCCATCATCCTTGCTGCAGAATGCTGGGACGGAATACCTGACCACGGGCGGTACAAGAAGCTGCTGTTTGAATCCCAGAGTCCCGCCGACTTACTGGCGAGCATACGCGGGACGGACGATTGCGGATTGAATCGAGCGGTGGACGCGAATCCCCAATCCGCAATCTGCAATCCGCAATCCGGGTGCCCTCTCGGCCAGGACGTTTGGCAGGCCCAAATCCACGCCCAGATCTGTTCCAAGGCCCGGGTGCATCTGTTCAGCGATCATCTGTGCGATGAGGACATCACCCGCGCGATGCTCACGCCCTGTCGGGACATCGCAGCCACAGTGGAGCGGATGGTCTGCCTCTGCGGCCCGCAGGCCACGATCGCCGTAATGCCGGAGGGGCCCCAGACGATCCCGTACATCCGTAGCGCAGACCACGCGTGAGCCCGTGAGAAACGCGGGCTAAACATTCCGGATCAGGGTCAGGTCCCCCTTCGCGGCGGCCCGCAGGATGGGTCCCATGTACTCGTCAATCGTGTCCACGCACAGGGGGACCGGCATATTCTCCAGTTTCATCTTGAGCTGAGGATTCTTCGCAGCCGTCAAGGCCCGATCGATGTGGAACTGCGTGAAGCCCTCCACGTCACCAAGGCGGGTGGGAAACTCGATGGACCGGGCAAAGGCGAACATCGCGTGGGCCACGGCTGTGCCCAGGTCACGCCCTTGGAGCGTCTTGGGATCTCCGGAGAAGAACCCTGCGCTGCGGAACACCATGCCCACCAGGCGAAGCGGGCCTTCGATGGCCGTAGAGAAGAAGACCGTGTAGTACGGATTCATGATCGCACAGGCCCGGCCATGGGTGAGGATGTCAACGAGGGAGAAGCTGGTCAGATGCCCGCCATTGGTGCCGCCTAGCATGATCGCATAGGCGCCCAGATCGGTTGCCAGGCATAGGGCCTCCCGGGCCTCGGCATCGTGTGGGTCCTTCCAGATCCTGGGCAGGTAGTTCACGATCAGGGGCAGTCCCTGTGCAGCGATCCGATGGAGCCGGTCATAGTGCGACTTGCCCACCGCCCCGTAGAAGACCTCCAGGATGTGGGCCATGCCGTCCAAAGCCCCGTCCACAGTCAGGGCAGGGGGGGCGTTGTGGGTCAGTGTGTAATCAAACACCGGGCAGCAGGGCACGATCGCGTCATCCACGATCAGCTTCTTCTGGCCTGTGCTGAGGTCCGTGATGTTCGAGTACTTGGTCAGGTGCGCGCCTGAGCTGGCTGCCGTCTGGATGGCCACGTGGGGCGTCAGGGCCTTGCCCGTTTCGCGAAGTCTCTGGGTGATCAGACCTGTGCCGAAGTACTCCTCGATCCGGCCGCCCAAGGTGCGAAGCACCTCCGCCGCCTTGGCTGCGTCAAGGGTGCTCCCGCCGCCCAGGCTGACCAACAGGTCCGGATTTGCCCGGCCCAGCTCGTCGGCGATCCGAAGGAGATCCTCGGTGGGGGCGTTGGGTCTGGCCCCGGGTATCTCCGCCACAATGGGGGTGCCGGCCCGGCCCAGCGATCGGCGGATCGTCTCGACGTGACCAGCCACACCGGGGAACTCCGCATAGATCAACGCCGCGCGCCGTGCGCGGCAGGCCGGGATGCTTCCAACGTCCTTGAGCACGTGGGGGCCGAAGAGATAGGCGTCTCCCTTGAACTCCTTGAGCAGGTCCCGTGCCGCTGCGAAGGTATCCATGAAGTCCTCCTTTTTATCCCAAGCGTCGAAAATCCTGCGAGAAACGCGGGCTAGCTGTTCTTCTTGGCAGACAGCGCTTTGCGAACGGCCCCCAGGATATCGCTCCTGGACATCCCGTAGTTGTCCAGCAGATCCTCATAGGGTCCGCTCTCAGCAAATCGATCCGGGATCCCCACCCGCTTCACCGGTACGGGACAGGCCTCGGTCACCACCTCGGCCACGGCCGCGCCCAGCCCGCCCACGACGCTGTGCTCTTCCACGGTGACGATCGCCCCAGTCTGGCGGGCCGCGGTTACGAGGCACTCGGCATCGATCGGCTTGATCGTGTGTACCTCGATCACCCTCGCTTCGATTCCCTCGTGCGACAGGGTCTCGGCCGCGTCCAGACACCGGCTGAGCATCATTCCCGTGCCCACGAGCGTGACATCCGATCCGGGCCGCAGCAGGACGGCCTTCCCGATTTGGGGGCAGTAGCTGTCGTCAAAGAGCACAGGCGCCTCGTTGCGGGTCAGCCTGCAGAATACAGGGCCCTTCCAGTCTGCAATCTGGGGCAGCAGCTTCTTGAGGGCGATGGGGTCGCCTGGCACCACCACGGTCATGTGGGGCAGGCTGCGCAGGATGGCCAGGTCCGTGATGGAGTGGTGGGTCGGGCCGTCGAACGAATCGGACAGGCCCGAGTACGCGCCCATCAGCTTGACGTTGGCCCCTCCGAAGCACAGGTGGGTCCTGACCATCTCCAGGGCCCGTGTGGCAAAGAGAAACGAGAAGGTGTTCGCCAGAGGGATCTTCCCGCTGCAGGCGAGGCCCACGGCCACGTCCACCAGGCACTGTTCGGCGATGCCCACGTTGAAGAACCGGTCTGGAAAGGCCTCTTCAAACTTGCAGCTAAAGTCCGAGTTCGACACGTCCGCGCTCAAGACCACCACGTTCGAATGGGTCCTGCCCAGCTCGACCAGGGCCTCGCCGTAGGCCTTGCGCATATTGATCCATTCTCTGCTCATGCCAGGCCCTCCTGCAGTTCGCCCAGGGCCTGCCGGTACTGCGCCTTGTCCGGCGGCATGCCGTGCCAGCGGTTGTCGTACTCCATGAAACTCACTCCCTTGCCCTTGGTGGTTCGGGCAATGATCATGCTGGGCCTGGCGTGCACCTCGTCGGCGCGGTCCAGGGCCGTGAGGATCTCCAGCACGTTGTGCCCGTGGATGTCCTGTACGTCCCAACCGAAGGATCGCCATTTGTCCACAATGGGCTCCGTGGGCATCACGTCCGCACACGCGCCGGTTTGTTGGATGCCATTGTAGTCGAGGATGGCCGTAAGGTTGCCCAGGCGGAACTTGGCGGCTGCCATCGCCCCCTCCCACACGACCCCGGCATTGATCTCGCCATCCCCCAGCAGCACGTACACCCGGCCCATTGATGCCATGGCCGACGGGGCGGTCATGGCAGAGGGCCTCTGGCTGGCCGGCATGCGCGCGGCCAGGGCCATGCCCACGCCAATGGCGATCCCGTGGCCCAGGGGTCCGGCCACGACCTCCACGCCCGGAGTCTTGGCCGGCTCCGGATGTCCCTGCAGCCGGCTGTGGAACTTCCGAAAGGTCATCAGCTCTTCCACCGGAAAGAATCCCTTGTGCGCCAGGGCGGTGTAGAGCATCGCGCATGCGTGTCCCTTGGAGAACAGCAGCCGGTCCCGCTGTGGCCAGTCGGGCTGCGAGGGATCGACCCTCATGTGCTGGAAATACAGCGACGCGACGATCTCCGCGCACGAGAAGGCTCCGCCCAGGTGCCCGGTCTGACTCTCGTAGATCATCTTGAGGACCTGGATGCGGAACTGCTGGGCCTGGGTCGAGAGCTCCCGCAGGAGCCGGTCAGGATAGTGATGCACGACGAGGTACTCCTTTCTGGACGATAGCTCACGCCTGGAGGATGCGGCCCAGTACGTCTGCTCCCTTGGTGACCACGCCAATCCGTGCCTGCTTTCCATGGCGTGCCAGGGCCTTGGAAAGGGCTTCGCCGAACCGCGGTGTGGCTGCCAGCCCGATCCTCGCGGCCTGCTCATGGGAGATGCCGTCCGTGACCAGCACGATCTCCACGCGCCGGCGGGTCTGAACCAGGGCCAGGTAGGTCGCGGCCGCCACCCGGTCGGAGATCCGGCCCTGCGAGAGCAGCGAGTAGACCTCTTGTTCCGGCGTCATTCCCAGCTCGACCAGTTGCGGGTGATCAGGGGCAATCCCTTCGGGCGAGGGAGTCACCAGGATCAGCGTGCCTCCATCCTTGACCAGCATGCCGCACCCGTTGATCGGCTTGAATCCCTGCCACAGGTCCCGCTCCGCGGGATGGGCGCCGGCCACCACGATATCAGGACGCTCCTTGATCTCGATGGTATAGATCGGAGTCGCAATCCGGACTCCGGCGCGGTGGGCATCCACGGGATGGCCGGCCACCACAGCCACGATCTCGCCCTCGCTGTTGAGCACCACGTTCACGATGCACTTGAGGCCCGTCTCCAGGGCAATCGCCTCCATCTCCCGCCGGACCGGGTTGTCCACCTGGCCGAGGATCTCATACACGCGAGGACCTGCCATCAGATGGGTCTCCGCGGTGGTCACGTGATCCGTGACGCCCGGTTGGATCATCTTGGCGCCGCCGGCCCAGCCAGCGTACATGTGCGGGATGATGTTGCCCACGGCAATGCTGAGCTGGCTCTGGAGGTAGAGCCGGCTGACGCGAACGGGCACTCCGGACGGCGTCTTTCCGAGGTCCTCAAAGCTCCCGGGGTCCTGGGGGAGGTTCATGACCTTGACCCGATCCACGACCTCCTGGCCGTACCGCGCCTCGCACTCAGCCCTGGTCATCGGGCGGTGTGTACCTAGGGCGATCAGCACGGTGATGTCCGCATCTCGGACGCCGGCTGCATTCAGCTCCTCCAGCAGCACGGGCAGAATGAGTCGCTGGGGCGTGCTGCGGGTCCCGTCGTCAACCAGGATGACCGTGCGGGTCCCGTGCCTGCGGGCCAGCTCCTTCAGATCGGGCGAGCCCACGGGGGAGACCAGGGCCGCGCGCACCGCCGCGGGAAGGTCCGGGACCGGCGGAACGTACTTGGGCCCCTCCACCCAGGCCAGGTTTTCGGCTGGAATCCTCAGGGTCTTGGACTTTCGGCCATACGGTATCCGGACTTCCTTCACCGACACAGTTGCCATCTTACCACCAATACTCGGTTGGGTCTCCATACCGGGTCTCCATATCCTGAAATCGCCTCCATTGGACGTGACCGTCGAGAAACCCAATGTTCGACCCCAAGGGCTCGGCGTCGGTCTTCAGGTGATTGGCCTTTTCAAAAAGGTGGTACTGACTCCAGATGCCGCCCCCTGTAATCTCCCCGAAGGTGTAGCCGTACTTGGCACCTGCCCTCTTCTGGCTGGGGACCGCATCGATGCACAGTTCCATGAGGGCTGCCCGTTTCTCGTTGAGGGTTTTGCACCACCTCTTGGGTCCGGTCTTGTTCTCATTGTTCTTGATGGGAGGCCGGTCTCCCCTGGTGGACTGAAGCAGGTAGTTGTAGCCCGAGATGATGAAGGAATCGTCGGTGGCATTGACGAACCGGGCTCCATCCCACGTGGTGGTGAACTCCCAGAAGTAGGAGGTGTGCTTCTGGTCAATCTCGTTCGACGGGCAGTAGAACATCTCACGCGTCATCCCGCTTCTTAGCATGAAGTTCACGGTGTTGATGGCTACATCGTGCAGCCAGTTGCCCCGCGTGCTGGGCAGCGCCAGGGTGCTCCGATTGTCCTGTGCGTACAGGGTGGAGGCCAGGACCTGCTGGCGAATCCGGGAAGCACAGGCCTGCTGTCTCGCCTGTTCCTTGACGGCCCTGAGGGTGGGCATCAGGATACCCATCAGGATCGCGATGATGGCGATGACGACCAGGAGCTCGATGAGAGTGAACGCCTTTCTGTCCATCGTGAGACCCCTTCAGCTCGACTTACCCATGGGCTCAGTTCATTCATGATTAGTCTAATTCAACTTGGTTGAATTGTCCAGCAGAAACGGCCGGATAGCAGTTTTTGTCTTGGCATTCAACAGAGTTGACTTATAATAATCAGTATGGAATCACATGCCTGGGCCCTACTCTGAAAGGAGAACACCGTGAAGTGCGAGAATTCGATCCTTCGCAGGTTGGGAGTGGTAGCGATCCTGATGGCCTCCCTCTCCATGAACCGATCCGTGTTTGCGGCCTCTGAGGGACCGATCTACGCGGACGCGAACCAGCCGCTGGAAAGGCGGGTCCAGGACCTGATTTCGCGTCTGACCCTGGAGGAGAAGGCCATACTCCTCAACCACAGGGGCACGACCATCGAGCGGTTCAACATCCGGGCGGACCAATGGAACCAGTGCCTTCACGGGGTGTGCTGGGCGGACCGGCCAACCACGATGTTTCCCGTGTCGATCGCCATGGGCGCGACGTGGGACCCCGCCCTGGTCCACGAGGTGGGCACGGCGATCTCGGACGAGGCCCGCGGCGTGTACAACCTCTGGCATCGGCAGCCGGACCAGGTCAGGGAGAAGAAGGGCCTGATCTATCGGGGCCCGGTCATCAACATCGGCCGCAATCCCTATTGGGGCCGCAACGAAGAGGCCTATGGTGAAGACCCGTTCCTGACCGGCCGCATGGGCGTTGCCTATGTCAAAGGCCTGCAGGGAGACGATCCCAGGTATCTCAAGCTCGCGTCCACGCTCAAGCACTATGCCGTGAACAATGTAGAGAGGGGGCGGCAAAGCCTGTCGGCCGCGGTCCCCGAGCGGATGCTCTACGAGTACTGGCTGCCGCACTTCCGCGACTGCATCGTGGAGGGGCAGGCGCAGTCGGTCATGGCCTCGTACAACGCCATCAATGGCGTGCCCAGCAACATCAATCCCCTCCTGCTCAACGAGATCCTCAAGAAGCAGTGGGGCTTCCAAGGCTTTGTCGTGTCAGACCTCGGGGGCGTGCGATCGATGGTGTCCGGCCATATGAAAGGTAAGATGACCTACGAGGACGCGGTGGCCCAGTCGCTGATCAACGGCTGCGACTTCTCGGACAGGGAGTTCGAGACCTATCTCCCGGCTGCCGTGCGCCAGGGCAAGCTGCCGGAGGCCCGCCTCAACGACGCGGTCTATCGGGTGATGCGCGACCGGTTCCGCCTGGGCGAGTTCGATCCACCGGCCCTGGTCCCCTACAGCAGGATCTCCCCGGACGTGATCTGCAGCCCATCGCATCGGGCCCTGGCCCTGAAGGCAGCACAGAAGTCCATTGTGCTTCTGAGCAACAAGGACGGCCTGCTGCCCTTGGACAAGTCCCGGCTCAAGAAGATCGCGGTGATCGGGCCGCACGCGGATCTGTTCACCCCGGGCGGGTACAGCGGCAAGGCCGACAACCCGGTCAGGCCCTTGCAGGGGATCAAGAACCGCGCAGGCGAGGGCGTCGAGGTCGTGTACGCCAAGGGGTGTGGGATCGGCGGGGTGGGCAGTGCCCAGGTTTCGGTCGATCGGGAGGCCGGCTTCAGCAAGGGGGCAGGCGTCAAGCTGGACGCCCAGGGCGCAGGCGCATTCATCCAGTTCCCAATCGAGGTCCCGGCGTCCGGCGTCTATGAGATCAAGCTTCACTACAAGAGCTTCCCGAACCGGGGGATCTTCAAGCTCAGCATCGACGGTGCAGACCAGGGCCAGGCCGTGGACATGTATGCGAGGTCCGCGAGCTACGATCCCATCGTGAGCTTCGGAACCCGGTCGTTCGACCTCGCAGGACGCAGCCAGTTCCGATTCACGGCCGTAGGCAAGAACGCGGAGAGTTCCTCGTTCACGGGGCATTTCGACCAGATCCTTCTGGCAGGGGCCTCGAACCTGAGTCTCGAAGCGGAGGAGCTCAGGTACTCGGCCGGTGCACCCGAGGCTGGGGATACCCTGGGGGAGGCCGCTGCCCTCGCCAAGGGCGCGGACGCGGCGATCGTGGTCGTTGGCACAACCAACGCCATTGAGGCCGAGGGACGCGACCGTACGAGTCTGGGCCTGCCGGGCCGGCAGGAGGAGCTGGTTCGCGCGGTACTGGCAGCCAACCCCAGGACGGTCGTGGTGCTGATGAACGCTGGGCCGTTGACGGTCCCCTGGATCAAGGACAATGCGCCGGCCATCCTGGAGGCCTGGTGGAACGGCGTGGAAGGCGGCAACGCCCTGGCTGACGTGATCTTTGGCGACGTGAATCCGGGCGGGCGACTGCCCCATACCGTGTATGCCTCCGAGAGCCAGGTCCCGCCCCAGGACGAGTACGATATCACCAAAGGCTTCACCTACATGTACCTCAACGGCAAGCCGCTCTTTGCCTTCGGTCACGGCCTGAGCTACACGCAGTTCCGATACGGCAGCGTGCAGATCTCGCCCAGACAGATCCCGGCAGGCGGCAAGGCCGCCGTGAGCGTGGAGGTGGAGAACGTTGGCAAGCGGGTTGGAGACGAGGTGGTCCAGCTCTACGTGCACGACGTGGAATGCAGCGTCAAGCGGCCCGCCAAGGAGCTCCGCGGGCTGGAGCGGATCAGCCTGAAGCCCGGCGAGAAGTGGACCGTGACCTTCACCCTGCCCGGCGACAAGCTGGCCTTCTACGACGTGAAGACCCACGGCTTTGTGGTTGAGCCCGGCGTGTTCGACGTCCTGGTTGGGAGCTCGTCCGAGGACATCCGGACCCAGGGACAACTCGAAGTGGTGGCGTCTCAGTAAGCCCAACAGGGCGGAAAGGGCACCATGTCTCTACGTCCAGTCATCGCAGTCGTGCTGATCTGCGTCCTGGGTGCATGCGCAACCGGCAGTGGCGCAGCTCCGATTACCTGCGCCGGCCAGCCCGCACAGCTCGATATCTGTGCCGCGGGAGCCCACAGCCTCCGGGTCACGCTCAAGCCGCTTACCTTCAAGGGCCGGTTTCCCTACACTCCGGCGCTGGCGGACCGTGACTATCCCGCTCCCGTGATCAGCCTGCGGGAACTGGGCGATCCGGTCAGGGGCCAGGTTGGGGACCTGACCGTCGAGGTGCGGCCGATGCCTCTGCAGGTAATCGTGACCAACTCGCGAAGAGAGCCGGTCCAGGACCTGGTCTTTGACGGCGAAGGGACCCTGAGCTTCAAGGTGGGCGTCCCTCCCATCCTGGGCATGGGCGAGGGCGGCCCCCAGCTCGGCCAGGGCTGGCGCACCCAGCCCATTGAGTTTGACCGGCGTGGACGGCTCCATGAGATGCGTCCTCGCTGGCAATCGAATGCCTACGGCTCACGCAATCCCGTGGCCCTGCTGATCGGCACCGGGGGTTGGGGGCTCTTTGTCGCAACGCCTTGGGGCCAGATCGACCTTCGCAACCCCGATCGCGGGGTATTCACGCCTTGGACGCCGCCACAACCTCCCGCTGTGGAAGCAGGAGCCGACCGCCGCCAGCGATCCCAGGAGCAGGCCCGCTACCTCGCCCAGACCCAGGGGCGTCCTCCGGTCAAGGACGTCACGCCCGGCATCTATGACGTGTTCGTCTTTGATGCGCACGAACCAGCCAACCTGATGAAGGATGTCTCCGTGATTAGCGGTCCGGCAGTGCTGCCTCCGAAGTGGTCGCTCGGTTACATGCAGTCGCACCGTGAGCTCAAAGACGCCAGTCTCCAGAGCGAGGAGTTGCTGCTCCACGTGGTCGACACGTTCCGCGAGAAGAAGATCCCTTTGGATGCGGTGATCTACCTCGGCACCGGTTTTACGCCCACCGGATGGAACACCAGGCAACCGTCCTTTGACTTCAATCCCGTGGTGTTCAAGCGGGACCCCAAGCAGGTCCTCGCGGATCTGCATGCCCGCAATGTCAAGGTCGTCGTGCACATCGTGCCTTGGCAGAGGGACCGACTGCCCACGTTGCAGGGGACGATCCCCCCGCAGCCGGGCGAGCCCATGGACGCGTCACACATCCTGAACTACTGGCAGCAGCACGTGGACCTGGTCCGCGCAGGCGTGGATGCCTGGTGGCCCGATGAAGGAGACTGGTTCGACCTTTTCGAACGTATCAAGAGGCATCAGTTTTATTACCAGGGGCCTCTCTCCATGCAGCCGAACGTCCGCCCCTGGAGTCTGCACCGCAACGGCACACTGGGCATCGCCCAGTGGGGCGGCTGGGTCTGGTCCGGCGACACCGAGGCTTCGTGGAAGACGCTGGAAGGCCAGATCGCGGTGGGCATCAACCATTCACTGAGCCTCTCGCCCTATTGGGGCTCTGACACCGGAGGCTTCTACAGCACTGAGGAATTGACCGGCGAGCTGTACGCAAGGTGGTTCCAGTTCTCGGCCTTCTGTCCCTCGTTTCGCTCGCACGGACGGATCTGGCGGCTGCGCGTGCCGTGGGGTTGGGGATTGAGCGACATGGGGTCCATTGAGGGCCAGCGGGAAGTGCCGAGGCGATCGGAACTGAACAACCCTGCCATCGAGGCGGTGTGCCGGCCCTTCGCAGAGCTTCGCTACCGGCTCATGCCGTACACGTACACGCTTACCCAGCAGGCGCGTGACACGGGCATGCCGTTGATGCGGGCCTTGTGGCTCCACTACCCCAACGACGAAACGGCCCGCGGCTTGGGCACCGAATACCTCTGGGGTCGCGACCTGCTCATCGCGCCGGTGTTTGAGCCGGGCGCGAGGTCACGGAGCGTGTATCTGCCCGAGGGGGATTGGGTTGACTGGTGGACACACGAGAAACTGGCCGGAGGCCGGACCGTCACGCGCGACGTCAACCTCTCCAAGATACCGATCTACGTCCGCGCAGGCGCGATCCTCCCGCTGGATCCGATACGGCAGTACGTCACTGAGCCCGTGACCGAGCCGACAACTCTCCAGGTGTATGCCGGGGCTGATGGCCAATTCGTCCTGTATGACGACGATGGCACGAGCCTGGACTACCTACGAGGCCAAGGGACATGGACCCGGCTGACGTGGCAGGATGGACAAAAGCGTCTGCAGATTGAGCCTGACCCTAGAAATGGCCCCGCGTCCGCCCGGCGAGTCTTCAAGGTTCGGGTGATTCCGGGCGGCATGGACAAGACCGTCGAGTACACAGGCCAGCCATTACAGGTTGACTTGCAGTGATGGCCCGGTAGGCTAGGCCCAGACGGCCTTGCCAACCACGACCCGTTTGGAGAACCGAATCCATGGCCAGTGACCCATCGCGCACGTCTGTTCCAGCAGGGCCGGCTGGTCTCCTGGGCCGCATCAGGCGAGTAGGCGACTTCCGGAAGAGCCGCGTGCGATGGGGGATCGCCGTCCTGCTCAGCGCAGCCATCGCCATCAGCTACTTCGACCGCCAGACCATGAGCGTGGCGGTCAAGGCGATCCAGCAGAGCATCCCGATTTCGGACACGGAGTTTGCCAGGCTCCAGTCTGCCTTTCTCATTGCGTATGCGGTCATGTACGCGGCCGGAGGCAAGATGCTGGACGTGCTCGGGACACGCACCGGTTTCCTGGTGATCATGGTCTGGTGGTCCCTGGCCTGCGCCAGCCACGGGCTGGCCACCGGCTTTGCGATGCTGGCAGGCAGCCGCCTGTTGCTGGGCATGGGAGAGGGCGGTGGCTTCCCGGCAGCCACCAAGGCCGTGGCTGAGTGGTTCCCCGTGCGTGAGCGGTCCATGGCCATGGGGATCATCAACGCCGGCACGGCGGTGGGCGGGGTCATTGCGGCGCCTGTGATCGCCGGCATTCTATCAGTCGCCCGGTGGCCATGGGTCTTCTTCATCTCAGGTGGGATCGGCCTGCTCTGGACCCTGTGGTGGATTCATGACTACTACTCACCGTCGCAGCACCCTCGCCTTTTGGATGCCGAGCGAGGCGAGATGCGGGACGTGCTGGCAGGGGGCTCTGCCAAGGAACAGGGCATCCCATGGCTGCGCCTCTTCAGCTACCCGCAGGTGCTGGGACTGGTGACCGCCAAGTTCCTCACCGATGCGGCGTGGTACTTCTACATGCTTTGGCTGCCCAAGTACCTGTATGATGCGAGGGGCTTCGACACCAAGAGCGTGGGCTACTACGCCTGGATACCGTTTGCCGCGGCCGGCATAGGCTGCCTGCTCGGAGGGTGGTTTTCCAGCCGGCTCATTCGCCGGGGATACTCACTGAACCTGGCCCGCAAGATCACGCTGGGCGCCAGTGCCGCCTTGATGCCCCTGATGATCTTCGTGACCCAGGTGCCCGTACACTGGGCGATCGTCCTCTTCGCGACTGCCTATTTCGGCCAACAGTCGTGGTCGACCCTGGTCATGATCCTGCCTGCCGACATCTTCCCTCGCAGGGCCGTGGGGGCAGTGGCCGGACTTGTCGGCTTCGGCGGAGCCATGGGGGGGGTGGTCTTTGGGGAGATCGTGGGCCAGATGCTCAAACATGGTACTGGATACGGCCCCGTTTTTGCGATATCGAGCACGCTTCATGTCATCGCGTTTGGTGTCATCCTGCTGTCCGTCCGGCAGGTCCGGCCGATATCGGCCGGGGGACTTCTGGACGGACGTCAGGGTTGAGCGGTCCGACTGCTCGCGGCCACTCAGTTCACTTGCCGTAATGGTGCCCATGGTGCAAGCAGTCATCCGGGTCCCAAGGCCAGGCATTCCAAGCAGGAGGCAAACGGACTGACCCAGCCACGGGCGCGCAACAAAGTGCGTGACAAGTCGGCTCTCTTCGCCTACTGTGCGGCTTCGGCTGCATCAAGTCAGTCGGTGCCGCTTTCGGACCTTCATTTGCTTCTTTGCGGATTTGATGAAGCGTCCGAATGTCCTGTCCTTCTTCCGTTTGTCCAGGTATGACAGTTCGTGGTGCTCCGACTCTTTCTTGAGCTTCATATAGCTGGAATAGCGATCCTCAGTCAGTGCACCGCTTGTGACTGCGGCTCGGACCGCACAGCCAGGTTCCTGCGTGTGGCTACAATTCTGAAAGCGACAATGCAGGGAAAGCCGCAAGATCTCTTGAAAGTTCTGATCGACCCCTTCGTCCACACCGAGAAGGCCCACCTCTCGCATTCCAGGCGTATCAATTAACATGGAGCCTTGCTCAAGAACAACAAGGTGCCGGCGCGCAGTGGTATGCATGCCTTCTCCCGTTCCACTCACGGCCTTTGTGTCAAAAGCGTCTTGCCCGATCAGGCGGTTGATCAGTGTTGTCTTGCCCACCCCCGATGAACCGAGCAGGCAATAGGTCTTTCCCGCGACCAACACCTGTTGGAATTCGGCAAATCCGATGCCCGTGATATTGCTCAGGGCAAGGACTCTGGCTGCAATGGCGCTCGATCTGATGGCAGCGAGCCTTTGCTCCAGTTCTTCGGGGGTGATCAGGTCCGTCTTGGTAAGAATAACCATCGGCTCAACACCCCCGTCGGTTGCCATTGTCAAATACCGATCCATCCTCCGCACATTGAAGTCAAAGTGGCACGACTGGACAATGAAAACGACGTCGATGTTGGCCGCTATCATCTGGAAGCCCACCTTCTCGCCGGCAGGTTTGCGGCGCAGAAAGGTCCTTCTCGGAAGCACCTCGTGGATCATTGCCGCGGTGTCGTTGCTGTGGTATTGCACGGTTACCCAATCGCCGACGCACGGCAGGTCAACCGAGGATTCAGCCTGGAAATGGAACTTCCCGGCGAGTTCGGCTGGGACTTCCTTGGTCTCATTTCTGACGAGGTATGAGCTGCGATTGACGGCTGACACACGTGCATGGCTCCAACCCTCCTGCCGCAAGTCACTGACACGCGATTGAAACCACTGGTCGAAACCTATATCACCCAATTTCGTCATATCTTGATTGGCCAACGTTCAAGATCGCCGGCCGCAACGGATCGCAGCGAAATCGCCGTTCGGTGCAGCACCTTGTTAGGCGGCAACAACTTTCAAGCATAGCAGAAACGTCGTGGCACGGTCAAGGCTGTTCGATCGGCCGGGTGCCGTAGTGAGGCTCAATAGGCGCCGCTTGGGGGCCCACTCGGCTGATCCGGCCTGCTCGTTCGCCTGCTCTGTCACGTGCCAAAGATTGACCTTTGACCCTGCCGACCCGTAACCCTGGTTGGGAGCAGACAGCTCAGAGTGGCTTGATGCGGATGTTCCGCCAACGTACCTGGTAGGGCTTGAAATCCCTGCCCAGGCCGTGGACCTGCAGCCCAATGACGCCCTTTGCATCCAGGGAGTCCTTGAGGTTGGCACAGGGGACGCCGTTGACCCGCGTCTTCATGGAATCGCCCCGGCATTCAATGCGATAGGCGTTCCACTGGTTGTCCTTGAAGGCAGCTCCTGCCGCAGGATCGTTTCGGAGATCGGCGATGAAGAACCCGCGCCTCCCCTCATCGTAGATGCCGCCGCAGGAACGGCTGCTGGCTGTGGCGATCTCCACCTGGTAGCCATAGACACGGTCCGCCGGGATCGTGGTGGTCTGGGGCTGGCCTTTGTCATCGCGGAACACGAAGGCCATCTCCTCTTTCGCGATGTGGCTGCGGAACTGCACACCCGAGTTCAGATTGGGGTCGCACCGCACCTCGAACTCCAGGATGTAGTCCCCATACTCCTTGTCCGTACAGAGGAAGCTGTTGGGGCTGCCCTGCACTGCTGTGCCTACGATGGCGCCATCCTCTGCTGCGTATTTCGCGAAGCCGCTGTGCACAGACCACCCGTTCAGCGTCTTGCCGTCAAAGAGCGGCAGCCAGCCACTCTCCTCTTTGACCTCCGCCAGGCCGATGCCCACCACGAGCAACGCAAGGACCAGGCAGGCCGTTCTTTTCCGCAGGATCATCTGTGTCTCCTTTCGTGTCTCTTCCGGGACTTGGGACCGCTCTACTGCCTGTGCAGTGCGCCAACCACGGGACTCTGCACGGGGTGCGGCCGTGCCATCATAGCACACACCCGGGTGCATGGATAGGATTCTGGGGTGCTCGCAGCCCACCACTCGGCGGAAGGCAGACCCTTGCGAGCCACCCGGGTGCAGCTATACTACAGCACAGGTTCGTCCAGGTTGGCCTCTCTGACGGGTCTTTAGGTGGATGGCATGGAACAGGACTACCTGCGTTGGCTGGTCACGAGCACCAAGACGACTTGGTGGCATGACTCGGCGGACCCGGCGGAGTTGGCCCGGGCGATCGGCCGTGGGGCAGTAGGGGCGACGACCAATCCATTCCTGGTGAATGCTGCACTGGCGGCCAACAGGGGATTCTGGGGTCGCGAGATCCAGGCCGTGCTCGCTGAGGTCAAGGAGCCTGAGAAGCGGGCAGAAGGCCTCATGCGGATGGTGGTCACTGCTGCGGCCAAGCAGCTCATGCCGCAATACAGGCCTGGCGGGTTGACGGGGTACGTCTGCAGCCAGGTGAATCCCATGAAGGCCACAGACCGCGACGCGATGCTCGCGATGGCGAGACGCTTCAGCCAGTGGTCACCCAATGTCACCATCAAACTGCCCGCCACTGCAGCAGGACTCGACGTGCTCGAGGAGTGCGTGGCAGAGGGGATCACCTGCACGATGACGGTCAGCTACACGGTGGCCCAGGCCCTCGCCGCTGCCGAGCGCCATCGCAGGGCGCACAGCGGGCCCGCTCCAAGGGAATCGAGCCGGGCGGGTGCTTCAGCGTCATCATGATCGGAAGGCTCGACGACTACCTGAGGGACGTCGCTGCGGACAGCCGGGCAGCGGTCAGCGAGGCGGACGTCCGGCAGGCAGGCCTGGCAGTGACCAAGCGGGCGCACTCGGTCTACATGCAGGAGGGCTATGAGGCGGTCCTGATCATCGCTGCGCTGCGGGGCGCGCACCACATGACCGAGCTGGCAGGCGGAGAGCTGATCATGTCGCTCTTTCCGCCGATCCAGGAGATGCTGATCTCGCAGGACTTGGCGCAGGAACAGCGGATCGACGTCCCGATCCAGCCCGACGTGATCGCCAGGCTTTCGAAGATCCCGGAGTTCGTGCGTGCGTATGAGCCGGACGGTATGAAGCCGGCGGAGTTCATGACCTATGGCGTGGCGCAGAGAACCCTGTCCCAGTTCTGGGAGAGCGGCTGGAGACTGATGGAGAACCTCCAATGAAGAAGATCGGTTTCGTCGGTCTGGGCATCATGGGCAGGCCCATGGCCTTGAACCTCCTGAAGGCCGGCTATGAGCTGACGGTCTACGACGTCCTCGCCGAGAGGATGGAGGAGCTGATCAAGGCGGGCGCCCGGCGTGCAACCTCTGCCAGCGACGTTGCCGCTCGAAGTGAGGTCTTGATCACGATGCTGCCCAACTCGCCGCACGTGCGTCAGGCAGTGCTCGGGTCTGACGGCGTCCTGCAAGGTGCCCGGCCGGGCATGATCCTGGTGGACATGAGCTCGATCGCACCCCTGGCGAGCCGCGAGATCGCGGCCAAGCTGGCCGAGAAGGGCATCCCCATGCTCGACGCGCCGGTCAGCGGAGGCGAGCCCAAGGCAGTCGCAGGGACGCTGGCCATCATGGTGGGCGGGCCTGAGGAGACCTTCGAGCAGGTCAAGGGGCTCCTTGCGGCCATGGGCTCATCAGTGACGCGGGTGGGTGACATCGGCAGCGGCAACGTGGCCAAGCTCGCCAACCAGATCATTGTGGCCCTGAATATCGCCGCGATGTCCGAGGCGATGGTCCTGGCCACCAAGGCGGGGGTCAGCCCAGAGAAGGTCTTTCAGGCCATCCGGGGAGGGCTGGCAGGCAGCACGGTCCTGGAGGCCAAGATGCCCCTGGTCCTCAAGGGCAACTTCAAGCCCGGGTTCCGCATCGAGCTCCACGCCAAGGATCTGGCCAATGCCCTGGACACTGCCCATGAGCTGGCCGTGCCGATCCCCCTGTCGGCCATGGCCATGGAGATCCTGCAGGCCCTCAAGGCAGACGGCAAGGCCGGCGACGACCACGGCGGCCTCATCCAGTTCTACGAGCAACTGGCCAAGGTCCAGGTGCGTGAATGAAAGGAGACGTGCCATGCAACAGTCCTCCCAGGAATCCCACGACGGCGGTATCAGCAGACGGACGTTCATCAAGGCTGCAGGCGCGGCGACCGCCATGACCGCGGCCTCCTGGTCACGGGTATATGGGGCGAATGAGCGGATCGGGATCGGGATGATCGGTATCGGCCTGATGGGCCGGATCCACACCCGCAACTTCGCCAAGCAGCCGGACGCGGCGGTCGTAGGCGTCTGCGACGCCTATGAGCCCCGGGTGGATGCAGCGGCCGAGATCGTGGGCGGCACGGTCCTGAAGTACCGCGACTTCAGGCGGATGCTCGACAACAAGGACGTCGACGCCGTGGTGATCTCCACGCCCGACCACTGGCACGCCCTGATGACGATGATGGCCTGCGCAGCGGGCAAGGACGTGTACGTGGAGAAGCCCCTGAGCCTCTTCGTCCGCGAGGGCAGGTGGATGATCGAGGTCGCCCAGCGGACCAAGCGGGTCGTGCAGGTGGGCGTACAGAACCGCTCGGGCCCCAACTTCCTGCGGGCCCGCCAGTTCGTGCAGCAGGGCAGGCTCGGCCGGATCACCGCTGTTCAGGATACCTTCTGTCGCAATCTCATGCCCGGCTTCGGCAAACCACCCGACGCGGAGCCGCCCAAGGGGCTGGACTGGGACCTGTGGCTGGGGCCCGCTCCCAAGCGGCCGTACAACCCCAACCGGGCGATCTACCATTTCCGCTGGATCTGGGACTACGCGGGCGGCCAGATGACCAACCTGGGCCAGCACTCTCTGGACATCGTGCAATGGTTCACGGGCGCAACTGCGCCACGCTCGGTCTACAGCACGGGCGGCCGCCACTTCCTGAAGGACAACATGGAGACGCCGGACAATCAGGACGTGCTCATCGATTACGGGGATTTCACGGGCATCTGCCAGTACCGGGAGGCCACTAGCGGCAGGGCGGGCCTGGGGATGGGCGGGGTCATGTTCTACGGCACGCAGGGCACGATGTCGGTCAGCCGCAGCGGATACGAGGTGTTCCCAGACCGCAAGGTCAATCCTCTCAACAGCATGGCAACCATCTTGGGCGGACACCCGGTGGGCGGGCCGCAGCCGACGCCCGAGCCCCAGGATCAGTTCTGGACGGAGAAGGAGAAGGACGACACCGGCGATGGCGCAAGGGACTACGTGCGGCACGCCAGGGACTTCATCGAATGCATCCGCTCACGCAAGCAGCCCATCGCAGACATCGCGAGTGCCCACCATGTGGCGACCACGTGTCACCTGGCCAACCTCTCGCTCCGCACGGGCCGCAAGATCACGTGGGACGCCAAGAAGGAGCAGATCGTCGGCGACCGCGAGGCGTCTGCCATGCTGGTCCGCCCATACCGCAGCCCTTGGGACAAGGAGCTGCATGGCTTCAAGGTGAGCTGAATGGAGGTCCATCGAAGACAGGTCCTCATGTCGATAGGCGCTGCGATGGCTGCAGCCACGCTGGGCAGGCCCTTGCTCGGCCAGACCGCCTCGGCCTCCAAGCCGGTCCGGCTGGGTATCTGCAGTGACTCCTATGGGATCCGCCGCAGGCAGGCTGGGGACAGCCGCCAGGCGGGAGAGCGGTTTGGCGAGCCACTGGGATTCCTGGCCTTCTGCCACGAGCGAGGGGCAGGGGGGATACAACTGGAGATCGGCGCACGCGACAAGGAGTACGCCGACCGGCTTCGCCGCCAGGCAGAGGACTGGGAGATGTTCGTGGAGGCAAGCGTCCGGTTGCCGCAGGGCCAGGCAGACGTGGAGCGGTTCGAGACCGAGGTCGCGGCCTGCCAGAACGCGGGGGTTAAGGTGCTTCGCACGGTCCTGCCCAGCCAGGGTTCGGGCAGACGCTATGAGGCCTATGACTCGATCGATGGATTTCGGCAGGCCCGCAAACGCGGCCTGCAGGCCCTGCAGTGGGCAGAGCCCGTCGTGGCCCGCCGCAAGGTCCGTCTGGCTGTGGAGAACCACAAGGACGAGTTCGTCCACGAGAGACTGCAGACTCTCAAGTTCATCAGCAGCGAGTACGTCGGCGCGTGCGTGGACACAGGCAACGACCTGTCGTTCCTGGAAGACCCGATGGCCGTGGTCGAGGCCTATGCGCCGTGGGCCTTCAGCGTGCATCTCAAGGACATGGCAGTCCAGCAGCATGACGAAGGCTTCCTGCTGGCCGAGGTGCCGCTGGGCGAGGGGATCCTCGACCTGGCGAAGGTCGTTTCGGTCCTCCGCAAGCCCCATCCCGAGGTTCACTTCTCCCTGGAGATGATCACCCGCGATGCATTGAAGATCCCGTGCTTGGCCGACCGGTATTGGCAGGCCATGGGTGACGTCCCGGCCAGGAATTTGGCCCGCACCCTCAGCCTGGTGCGGACCGCCGGCCGCAAGGAGCCCCTCGCCCAGGTCAGCCAGCTCTCCCTGGCTCAGCAGATCGATCTCGAGGACCTCAACGTCAGGAAATGCCTCGCCTATGCGGCCGGGCTCGTGCGCCAGGTGGGGTATTCCCCGCTGGTCGGAGGATCTGTACGGAAAAATGGCCGAATAGGTTGACACGTGTAAACTGAGGCGGTAGAGTGATGTTGACTTGACACTTTGGCAAGTGAAGACTCCGCCCACGGAGCGGCAGGTGGACCGGAATTGCCCCGCGTCACTGGCCAAGCTCGGCCGACGGGGCTGGGGACGTCGGGCCGGCCGGAGGGTGGGGCTGGACAGGCAGGCCGTCGCGGTGTAGAAAGAAGGCCGTTCCAAACCTGGATGAGTATGCCCGCATGGGGTCTGGGTCGGACGTGAGGCAAGGATACGCATGGCGAATAGGTCGAGGCCCAAGACGGCACGCAGGAGCATCAAGAACATCACGACGATGGGGGAGGTCGCGCGGAAGGCGGGCTACTCCCGGTACACGGTGTCCAAGGTTCTCAATGGGGATCGCACGGTCAAGGACGACACACGCGACCGCGTGCTGCGGCTCTGCAAGGAGTTGGGCTACGTCCCCAATCCCCACGCCGTCAGCCTGGTCCGCAAACGCTCGAACAGCATCGGGATGGTGGTCACGTACATCACCGATCCGTTCTATGGCGAGATCATCCGCGCCGCCGAACACGAGGCCTTCTCTCGGGGTTTCCAGCTCCTGGTCGAGTGCTCCTACGGCGATCCGGGCAATGAGAAGCGGATTCTGGAGACCTTCAGGATCCTGCGGGTCTGTGGAGTTATCGTGGCGCCGGTGGTGCTCAAGCCCAACCGGGGTCTGCTGAACGAGCTGAGCCGTTTGTTTCCGACGGTCTACGTGGATCGCTACCTTGAGCCCGAGTGCAGCTTCGTGATGAACGACAACAGGGCCAGCGCGGGGATGCTGGTGGAGCACCTGGTTTCCCGGGGCGTGGCGCCGGCCTACCTGGGCAGTTCGCACGGTCCACAGAACGTGGCTGCCCGGCAGCGTGAAGAGGGGTACTTGGCCACGATGAAGCGGCTGCACAAAAAGCCGAACCTGGTGCCGCTGACCCTCGGGATGGGCGGAGAGGACACGGCCGAGTTCGGCTACGCGAACGTGGCGGCCTGGCTCCAAAAGGGGGCCCGGCCGTCTGGATTGCTCTGTGCCACGGATAGTCTGGCCTTGGGCGCCATGAAGGCTTTGTATGGGGTGGGGTTGCAGCCGGGCCATGACGTGCTTGTGGCTGGGCACGATGACTCGAGTTTCAGTGCCTACACTCAGCCCTCGATTACGACGGCGAGGCAGCCCAAGGAACAGATCGGGCGGATGGCCGTTCAAATCGTAGTGGACATGATGGGTCGTGAGTCAGGATATGGAGATCATATCCAGAAGACCTTTCAATCGGAACTCATCATCAGAGAGTCTGCGTGAGTTCCCTCTCGGACGGGCCTGTGTGGGGCCTGTCGGCGTGGGTGTTAGCTTGACACGTGTCAAGCCAGGCAGTGGGCTGAGTTCGAGGGTCACCGTAGGCCGGTTGGGCCGGATGGATGAGCGAAGAAGGCACAGGCGATAGGGGTATTCCGTGGAAGGTTCCATCACTCGGTTGAGACCCTCGGGCACAGGGGCATCAGGCACTGCGATGGTCGTATTCCACGGGATCAGCAAGCGATTTCCCGGCGTCCTGGCGCTTCGCGAGGTGAGCTTTGAAGTGGCCGCCGGATCGTGCCATGCCCTCATGGGTGAGAACGGCGCAGGAAAGAGCACGCTCGGAAAGATCCTGGCCGGACTCTATGAGCCCGATGAAGGACACCTGGAGATCCAGGGCCGGCCATGCCGGTTCCGCTGCCCGGCTGAGGCGCAGGCCGCGGGTGTTGGCCTGGTACACCAGGAACTCTCCTACTGCCCCAATCTCAGTGTGGCTGAAAACCTCTGCCTAGGCTCGCTGCCGCGACGGGGACCCTTGTTGGATCGCGCCGCGATGGCCGCGCGGACGGAGCGGTTTCTGGATGCGGTGGGCGCGGACTGCAGTCCAGAGGAAGAGCTGGGGCGATTGACGACCGGGCAGATACAACTGGTTCAGATTGCCGCCGCCCTGGCCACAGGTGCGAGAGTGCTGGTCCTGGATGAACCGACCAGCTCACTGTCCCTGGAGGCGGCCCGCAGGCTGGAGGTCCTCATTGGAGACCTGCAACGGCAAGGCACGACCATCCTCTATGTGTCGCACCGGATGGAGGAGATCCTTCGGATCTGTGATACGGCTACGGTCCTGCGAGATGGCCAGCACGTGGCGACCCTGCCGGTGGCGAAAACCAACGAAGAGGAACTCGTGCGGTTGATGATCGGGCGATCGCTGGCTGCCTACTTTCCGTCCCACGTGCGGCATTCACCGGGTGGGGAACGGCTGCGTGTGGAGGGCCTCTCCTCGCCTGGCCGGTTCCAGGACGTGACCTTCGGCCTGCGGAGCGGCGAGGTGCTGGGCATGGCCGGATTGGTGGGTTCAGGCCGCAGCGAGGTGGCCCAGGCCATTGTCGGCATGGATCCCGGCGTGACGGGCGACGTGGTTGTGGAAGGGGAGAGGGTCGTGCTCCGCAGCCCGCGCCAGGCGCTGTCGCGCGGGATTGGCCTGGTCACGGAGGACCGCAAGCGGTTTGGCATTGTGCCGGAGATGAGCTGCGGAGAGAACCTGACGCTCTCCGCGCTGGATTGTCCAGACGAGCGGGGATGCTGGGCCAGGCTGATTCGCTGCCCGTGGTGTGACAGCCGGCAGGAGTGCCTGCGGTGGTGGGACTGGCTGCGCCTGGCTCGCGAACGGGCCTTGGTCCTGGACTCCTTTGCCCGCTTGCGCGTCCGTGCGGCGTCGCCCGCGGTCCCCATCGCCACGCTCTCGGGTGGAAACCAGCAGAAGGTGGTCCTGGCCAAGTGCCTGGCCCGGCGTTGCCGGGTCCTCATGCTCGATGAGCCGACCCGTGGCGTCGACGTGGGCGCGAAGGCGGAGATCCATCGGCTCATCGACGAATTGGCCTCTGCGGGCCACGCGGTGCTGATGATCTCCTCCGAGTTGCCCGAGATCCTGCACCTGAGCACGCGGGTCCTGGTGATGCGTCAGGGCCGCGTAGCCGGTCTGGTGGACCGGGCCGAGGCCACGCAGGAGAAGATCATGCAGTTGATGGCGGGCCGGACGGCTTCGCCGGAGACCCTGGAGCGGACCCTCTATGCCCACTGATAGTGCCATTGAACCGAGGTCCGTGGCGAGACCGGTCCGGACTGCCGCGACCAGGCCCTTCTTGAAGGAGGCGGGGCTCCTGGGCGTCGTCCTCGCCCTGGGCCTGCTCCTGACCGTGTTCGGCGGGAGCCTGTCCGTCAGGGATCGCGCCACGGGCCAGACGCGGACTGTGAATCGGTTCCTCAGGGCCGACAATCTCGACAAACTGGCCAAGAACACCTCGTTCTTCGCGATCATGGCCGTGGGCGCGACGGTCGTGATCATCTCGGGTGGCATCGACCTCTCGGTCGGGTCCATCTACTGCCTGGCCGCCGTGTGCGGGGCCATGTTCCTGCACTACTTTGGACCTCAGGGGCCGGGCGCAGGGGCGTCCCCAGGGTGGGTGGTTCCTGCAGCGATCCTGCTGTGCCTTGGGGTCGGGGCAGGGGCCGGTCTGTTGAATGGGTTGGGGGTGGTCCTGCTGCGGGTCCATCCCTTCGTCATCACGATGGGTACCATGGCTATCTATCGCGGCATCGCCTTCGTGATGACGCGGGCCCAGTCCTATACCCATTTTCCACCGCAGTTCACCGACGGTCTCATCCGCTACGAAGTCGGAGGCAATCTGTACCCGATCCCCATGATCATCACCCTGGCCGTTGCAGTGCTGGCAGGTCTGTACCTGAAGTTCACGGTCACGGGCCGGCAGGTCTTTGCGATCGGAGGCAATGAGCAGGCGGCCCGTTACAGCGGCCTGCCTGTAGAGCGGGTCAAACTGAAGGTCTATACCTTCGGCGGCCTCGCCGCCGGCGTCGCCGCCATGATCATGCTGGGCTACTACGGGTCCGCTTCGTCCGATGCCGGAAAGGGTTATGAGCTGGACGTCATCGCCGCCGGGGTCGTGGGGGGAGCGAGTCTCAGCGGAGGCCGAGGCTCTGCGCTGGGCGCCCTGTTGGGCTCGTTGATCATTCAGATGATCGCCAGTGGCATCATCATCCTCGAGATCGACCAGAACTACAGCCAGATCATCATCGGCGCGGTCATCGTTGCGGCCGTGGTCCTGGATCGGGTCAGCAATGTGTTGCGCGAGCAGCGTCTGGCGAAGGCGGTGCTGCCGGAGCCGAAGACCAATGAAAGGGCAAGACCATGAGACTCATTGTTCGAATCTTGAGTGTTGGCGTGTTGTTGGCGGGCTTCTCTGTGGGCTGCAAGAAGGGCGGTCCGGCGGCGTCGGATTCCCCCGTCAAGCAGAAGGACTATGTCTTCGCCCTGATCGCGAAGTGCCAGGGGAACCCCGTCTTTCAGGCTGCGAGGATCGGCGCAGAGGACGCTGCTCGCGACTTGAGCCAGAAGCTGGGCGTCGCCGTCAAGGTCCAGTGGCAGACGCCCAATGAAGAAGATGCCCAGAAGCAGGTCGAGTTCCTCGAACAAATGGTTCTGCAGGGCGTGGACGGCGTCAGCCTGAGCTGTGAGATTGCGGACACGCTGACCCCCGCGATCAACAAGGCGGTTGAGCAGGGCGTGGCCGTGATGTGCTTCGACTCCGATGCCCCCTCCAGTAGACGATTCGCGTTCTATGGTACGGACGACTTCGAGGCCGGCCGGCTGATCATGCGAGAACTGGCCAAGGAACTCGGGCCTGGCAAGCACGTCGTGGGCATTCCCGGAGGCAACCAGAACGCGGCCAACATCCAGAACCGCATCAAAGGTGCGCTGGAGGAGGCCAAGAAGTACCCGGACATCACGATCAAAGGGCCTTTCTACAGCAAGGAGACACCCCAGGACGCAGCCGCCAAGATGGAGGAGGTCCAGACCGCCAACCCGGACATCGATGGCTGGGCCATGATCGGCTCGTGGGCGCTCTTCACGGACGCGCTGCTCAAGTGGGAACCGGGCAAGGTGAAGATGGTGGCCATGGATGCACTGCCCGCAGAGCTGCCTTACCTTCGCAAGGGGGTCGTGGCGAGGCTCTATGCCCAGCAGACCTACCAATGGGGTTACCGCTCCATCGAGATCCTGGCCGACAAGGTGATCCTGAAGAAGGACCCCGTGCAGGCCGTGGAGTACTCGCCTCTGCCGCTGGTCGACAAGACCAACGTGGACCAGGTAGAGGAGAACTGGAAGAAGTGGCTGCGGCAGTAGAAGGGGGGGCGAAACGGAGAATCGGGGAAACGGAGAATGGGCGAAGGAGTCAAACGCAATGCGCAAGGCGGCAGGCGACGGACACACGATGCGATGCGGTCTCCTTCACCTTGTGAAGGACGTTTACCGCGGCCCTGTGGCCTTCTCCGGCAGGGGCTGAAAGCAGATCGTTGACAGGGTGTACGTCTGACCTGCAGAAGAAAAGCCGAGAATGATGTTGACACGTGTAAACTAGAGCGGTAGAGTACCCTTGGGTTGACACGTGTAAACCCATTCTGAGTGACGAAGGACTGGGATGGGAACAAACGGAAACGACATGCCTGTGACTCTCGTGGCCGCGTCTTGCGGCGACATCAAGCTCTAGTGCCCTATTATGAAGGAGGTCTGTCATGCGTGGACGTTGGATGTGCGTGACGCTGGGTTGGGTCGTGCTGGCAGCTTCAAGCGGGCTGGGGGCCCAGTTGGCCCACCGCTGGAGTTTCAGCGGAGACCTGAAGGATCCGGTCGGAGGCCAGGACGCCATGATCGTTCAGTTGGGGGCCAACAAGGCGATCCTGTCGTCGACGGAAGTGACTCTGACCGGCGGGACCAAGGCGGTCTCGGACTACGTGAACCTGCCGGAACACGTCCTGAGCAAGCTGGGTCCCTCGGTCACGATGGAGATCTGGGCGACGCCCCTCTCGATCCAGAACTGGGCGCGGATCTTCGAGTTTGGCAGCGGTCAGGCAGAGCACACGTGCATGAGTTGGTCCACGGGCACGAACATCAACACGGACCACGTGGAGTACTTCAGTCCCAACGACAGTTCCAGGGTGGACAACACGAACGCCCCATACGAGCTGGGCGTGAAGTATCATATTGTCGTGGTCTGGGAGTCGGGGTCAGAGACCTGGTACACCGCCAAGGCGGACACCCCCACCTTGGGAGCCGCCAGGGGTTCGTATTCAGTCGTTGATGTGTCGAAGCTGAACGATGTTGATCTCTGGATCGGCCGTTCGCACTACGACGACGGCACGGCCAACGCCAGCTATGACGAAATCCGCCTCTGGTCGGGCGCCCTTTCTGAGGCGGAACGCGAGAAGCTGCATGCCCTGGGTCCGGACCAGGTCGGCGGGGGCGTGGCGGTCGGCCCCCAGCCTCGGGGCACAGACGTCCCGCGGGACACTGTCCTGAGCTGGAAGCCGGGTGAGTTTGCCAAGACGCACGACGTCTACCTGGGGACAGGCTTCGAGGCGGTCCAGAATGCCAGTAGAACCGCTCCGTCGGACATGCTGGTGAGCCAGAACCAGGATGCAAACACCTATGATCCCGCGGGTGCCCTGGCGTTCGGCCAGACCTACTGCTGGCGGATTGACGAGGTTAACGGTGCGCCCGATTTCTCCATCTATGCGGGCAGCATCTGGAGCTTCACGACAGAGACCTACAGCTATCCGGTCAAACCGGTCAAGGCCACGGCCTTCAGCTCCAGCAACGCCCTGATGGGCCCCGAGAAGACGATCGACGGATCAGGGCTGGACGCCATGGACCAGCACGGGACGTCGGCGTCCCACATGTGGCTGAGCAAGAAGAACTCGACGCCGATCTGGATCAAGTACGACTTCGACAAGGTCTACAAGTTTCACCAGATGTGGGTGTGGAACTCCAATCAGGCCACTGAGCCCGATGTGGGCATGGGTGCCAAGGACGTGACCCTGGAGACCTCCATCGATGGGACGACGTGGACCCCGCTGGCGGGTGGGCCAGTGGAGTTCAGCCAGGCGGTGGGCGACGCGACGTATACTCACAATACGACCGTGGACCTGGCCGGCGTCCAAGCCAAGTACGTGAGGCTGACGATCAGCGCCAATTGGGCGGACGGCACCAAGCAGGCCGGACTCTCCGAGGTTCGCTTCTTCTATGTCCCAGTCAAGGCCTTTAACGGTACACCCGCCACAGGGGCCTCGTCTGTGGCCATCGATTCCGTACTGAACTGGCGGCCGGGTCGTGAGGCGGTGCAGCATCAGGTATACCTGGGGACAGATCCCAACGCCTTGGCGCTGGTCAAGACCCAGGCTGGACACAGTCTGGGACTGGGGTCGCTGGGACTTCAGTACGGCAAGACGTACTACTGGAAGGTGAACGAGGCCAACGACGCGGCGAACCCCTCGGTGTGGGAAGGCGATGTCTGGAGCTTCACGACGCCGGACTACGGCGCGGTCGACGACTTCGAGCAGTACAACGACAAGTGCAACCGGATCTTCTTCGCCTGGGTGGATGGCTTCGGGTACTCGGCCTCTGCAGACTGCGGCTTGGAGGCCTCGGCAGGCAATGGAACCGGTTCCACGGTGGGCAACACCAATCCTCCGTTTGCTGAGAGGACGATCGTTCACGGAGGCAAGCAGGCCATGCCGCTGGCGTATGACAACACCTCGGGCAAGTCCGTCTCAGAGGCCACGCGGACGTTCGCGACAGCCCAGGACTGGACCCTGGGCGGGGCCAAGACGCTGGTCCTGTACTTCCGCGGTGCACCGGACAATGGGGTGGGTCAGTTGTACGTCGTGATCAACGGCACCAACGTCCAGTACAGCGGCCCTGCGACGGCCATCACGACCTCCGTGTGGAAGCAGTGGAACATCGATCTGGCCACCGTGGGGGCGAACCTCAAGGCGGTCAAGAGCCTGGCGGTCGGTGTGTCCGGGACAGGCAAGGGCCTCCTCTGCGTGGATGACATCCTTCTGTACAGAGCGGCGCCGGGTGTGGTCGTTCCGGCCGATCCGGGCAAGGCCAGTTTGATGGCCTACTATGCCATGGAAGGTGACATGAAGGACAGCTCCGGGCATGGGTATGACGGCACGGCCCAGGGCGGGCCGAGCTTCGTGGACGGTCTGACCGGCTACGGCAAGGCGATCCTGCTGGGCGGCAACGACGACTACGCGGAACTGCCGATCGGTAAGGCGGTGAAGGCGATGAAGGACACGACGATCACGACCTTCGTGAACTTCAGTCACCAGGGCGGCGGGTGGCAGCGGATCTTCGACTTTGGCAACAGCAGCACCGCGGGATACATGCTGCTGTGTCCGAGTGGACAGGGTCTCCTCAATGCGCCGCTGTGGTTTGCCATCTCGAAGACCGGCAACGCGACGGGCCAGGAGTCGATCATCCAGTCGGCCGCTTCGCTGCCGGCGGGCTGGCACTTCGTGGCAGTGGCGATCAACAGCAGCACGATGCGCGTGCGGTTGTACGTCGACGGCGACTTCGCAGGGGAGGGGGCTACGGCCACGCTTCCCGCGGATCTGGGAGAGACCAAGCAGAACTGGCTGGGCCGCTCACAGTATGCCACGGACTCTTACTACAACGGGCTGCTGGATGACTTCCGTATCTACAACCGCGTGCTGTCGGATGGGGAGATTCGCTACCTTGCAGGCGACCGTTGAAAGGGGCTGGTATGAGACGAAGAGGATTCACGCTGATCGAGCTGCTGGTGGTGATCGCGATCATCGCCATTCTGATGGGCGTGCTGCTGCCTGCCATGGGCCGGGTGAGGGAGCAGGCCCGGAGGCAGTCGTGCGCGTCACGGATCAGGCAGCATGTGTTGGCGATGACCATGTACGCGGATAGCAGCAGGTCGAGGCTGCCCTTGCCCCAGACCGCGGGGAACTGGCTATGGGATCTGGGGTGCACGACGGTCAACTACATGCTCAAGACCGGCGTGACCCAGGACCTGTTCTACTGCCCTTCGAACCAGATGCAGCAGAAGCACTACAAGGACTGGTACTGGACGTTCAACGGGAAGTGGGACGGCCGCAAGTTCATTGACGTCACATCCACGAACTTCATTGTTTCGGGGTACTGCTATATCATGGACACCGCCGGTACGCCGGGCCGGCCCGCGGTGAAGTGCTATCCCAATGATGGGGACCAGGTCGCCAAGATCTGGTGCAGGACCACGATGGAGAAGAATCCCGCCTCGCGGGAGCTGGTGATCGACTCGACGTTGGCGCAGCCGGATACCACCTGCAAGAACGGATACAACTTCTGGAAGGTGACGGTCGGTGGATCGTACAGCGGGGCCAAATTCTACGACATGACCAGTCATCTGCGGACCATGGAGGAGCCCCTGGGTGGCAACATCGGCTACCTGGACGGGCACATGGGATGGCGGGCCTGGCCTGAATTCAAGAAGCGCTATGGGGAGAACCCCGTCTTCTGGTGGTAGTCCTCCGACGATGACCGGTATCGTATTTGACATCCGTGAGCTGACGGTCCATGACGGGCCCGGTATCCGGACCACCGTCTTCCTGAAGGGCTGCCCGTTGCGTTGTGCCTGGTGCCACAACCCCGAGGGCCTGTTGCCCGCGCCCCAGGTCCTCCGCAGTGCAGCAGGGCAGCGGCGGGTCGGCAGAGACTACACCTCCGCCGAGCTTGCGACACTGCTCAATCGCCAGGGGCCGCTGCTGCGTGACAACGGCGGGATCACCTTCTCGGGCGGCGAGCCCCTGATGCAGGCCGCGTTTGTGGCTGACACGATCGACCGTCTGGAAGGCCTGCACGTCACGCTCGGGACCTCCGGCTATGCGACGGAGGAGGACTTCCGGAAGGTGGCGCGCCGCTGTGACCTGGTTCTGTTCGATCTCAAATTGGCGGACCCGGAGGCGCATCGCCGGTGGACCGGCGTGGACAACGGACCGATCCTCCGCAACCTGGGCGGCCTGGCCGGCCTGGGAACGCCGTTCATCATTCGTGTTCCCTTGGTGCCCGGTGTGACTGACACCGAGGAGAACCTGGGGGCCATCGCCCGCCGCGTGAGTATGCTGCCTGGTCCTCCACGCGTCGAGTTGCTCCCCTACAACCGCGCAGCAGGCGGAAAGTACGCGGCCTGCGGTCTTGAATGGCGTCCGTCGTTCGATGAGACCTCAGCCGTCCAGGCCAGACTAAGACCCTTTGCCGAGCTCAACGTGGAGGCATCGCTCGTATGAACACCCTTGCCATCCCCATTCCGGCCAACGTGACTTCGAGGAAGCTGACGCCGCGGCTGGCTGCCATGAAGCACCGCATCCGCGACGGAAAGCACCACCCTCTGCGTGACACCGAGACGATCGACATCCGGAGCGAGTGCGAAGCAGAAGGCCTCTCGTGGCCGCGGCGTGCGGCACGGCTGACCCGGCGGATGTGCGAGGCGCAGACGGTCGTCCTCTCGTCGGACGAACGCCTGGTCTTCACCCGCACCGTCCGCTGCGTCCCGTCGCTCTACTCCGCTGCGGAGCTGAAGACGCTCACGGCCGGCAGGACACTGCACGAGCTGGGCCCCATCAGCAATATCTGCGCGGACTGGGGCACGGTGCTGTCCGAGGGGCTACTCAGCCGCAGGCAGACTGCCCAGGCCACCCGACAGAGGAGGGCCGGAGACGCCGAGGCCGTTGAGTTCCTGGACTGCGCGATCGAGACGATCGATGCGGTGCTGGCCCTGGCCCGGCGCTATGCCGATGCGGCCCGCAAGGGCGGGCGTCAGGACATCGCGGACGTGCTGGATCGTGTGCCGGCGTATCCAGCGACGACCTTTCAGGAGGCACTGCAGTCCCTGCGGCTCTGCCATGCGGTGCTCTGGCTGAGCGGCCACTACCACTGCGGCCTCGGCCGTTTCGACCAGTACCTGTGGCCCACCCTTGAGGCGGACCTGCTGGCGGGACGCCTGGATGAGGCCGGCGCAGAGGAGCTGCTGGCCGAGTTCTTCATCTCGCTCAACAGGGACAGCGACCTCTATCCCGGCATCCAGCAGGGCGACAATGGCCAGTCCCTTATGCTCGGCGGTGTTCGCCCGGATGGCAGCAGCGGGGTGAACCCGCTGACCGCCATGGTGCTGCGGGTGGCGCGCGAGGTGGCGTTGATCGATCCCAAGATCAATCTGCGCGTGGATCGCCACACCGACCTGGACCTGCTGTCGCTGGCCGCCGAACTGACGCGGATGGGCCTGGGCTTTCCGCAGTATGCCAATGATGACGTCGTCATTCCCGGTCTGGTGGCAGCGGGCTACGATCTGGCAGATGCCCGTGACTACACCGTAGCGGCCTGTTGGGAGTTCATCATCCCCGGGCGAGGGATGGAGGTCGTGAACATAGGCGCCGCCTCCATGCCTGCGGCAGCAGACAAGGCCATCCGCGAGGGCCTGGCTGCCGGCGATTCCTTTGAAGGCATCCTGGAGCGGACCCGCGCAGACCTGCGCACGCAGGTGAACGGACTGGCCAAGGCCAGCCGCAGGCTCCTCCTGCCTCCTGCACCCTATTATTCGGTGCTGATGGATGGCTGCCTCGAAACTGGGCGAGACCTTTCGCTTGGGGTGAAGTACAACAACTTCGGCATCCACGGCGCTGCCTCCGCCAGCGCGGCTGATGCGATGGCTGCGGTCAAGACGCTGGTGTTTGACGAGAAGCGAGTTCCCGCTGCAAGGCTGCTCCGGGCACTGGAAGCCGGTTTTGCAGGAGAAGAGCCGCTCCGCCTGGACCTCCGCGAGGAGGCGCCGAAGGTGGGAAACCACGACGACCTCGCCGATGCAATGCTGGTGAAGCTGTTCGACTTGTTCGCCGAAGCCTGCGAGGCTGCGGGCGAGAACGGCCGCGGCGGCCGGTTCCGTCCGGGCAGCGGCTCCGCCATGTACTACGTCTGGCTGGCACAGGGTCATGAGGGGATGCGGGAACCCACAGTCGGCGCCACTGCAGATGGACGAAAGGCGGGCGACTTCTTCAGTTCTTCCCTGGCGCCCTCGCCCAACGTGCAGGTGCGGGGCCCCTTGAGCGTCTTGCAGAGCTTTGGCAAGATCGATTACCGCCGGGTCTGCAACGGCGGCCCACTGACCATGGAGCTGTCCGACAGCCTCTTCCGAGGCCGCGGCACCACCCAGAAGGTCGCGCTGTTCATCCGCGCGTTCGTGCAGTCCGGCTGCCAGCAGTTGCAGCTCAATACCCTGAACGTGGACACGCTGCGCGAGGCCCAGCGCCATCCCGAGCTCCACAAGAACCTGGTGGTTCGCGTCTGGGGCTGGAGTGGTTATTTCTGCGAATTGGATCGGGTCTACCAGGACCAGATCATCGGCCGACACATCTATGGAGGGTAGTCGCATGAACGGACTATCGCAGACTCGCGCAGCCGTGGCGGTGCTGGCCATCCTGGCCTCTTCGCCCCTCGCCCCGTGCAGGCCGCTGACGCCCGTCGGTATCCACCAGGTCTCTATCGAGGACGACTTCTGGTTGCCCAAACTCAAGGTGTGGCGTGAGGTCACGATCCCCGATTGCCTTGCGAAGTTCGAGAAGGACGGATCGCTATCCAACTTCGACAAGATCCGGGACGGCGTCGCCGGCGAGCACGGCGGGCCGCCGTGGTATGACGGCCTGATCTACGAGATGATCCGCGGCTCCGCGGATTTCCTGGCGGTCCAGCGGGACGCCGGACTGGAGGCCCGGCTGGATGGCATCATCGAGCGGATCGCGGCCGCCGCGGCCAAAGATCCCGACGGCTACCTCAACACCTACACCCAGCTGAAAGAGCCGGACCATCGCTGGGGCCTCAACGGCGGCAACGACAACTGGCAGCACGACGTCTACAACGCCGGGGCGATGGTCGAGGCGGCTGTTCACTACTATCGCGCCACTGGAAAGACACGGTTGCTCCAGGTGGCCACCCGGCTCGCCAACCACATGGCCGACGTGATGGGGCCGCCGCCCCAGAAGAACGTGGTACCGGGCCACTCGCTGGGCGAGGAGGCCCTGGTGAAGCTGTACCTGCTCTTCCGGGAGCAGCCGGAGCTGAAGGCCCAGATGTCCGCCGCCGTGGACGAGCAGCGCTACCTCAAGCTGGCGGAGTTCTGGATCGAGAACCGCGGCAATCACGAAGGCCGCAAGAGCTACGGTCCGTACGGCCAGGACCACATGCCGGTGCTCCAGCAGCAGACGATCGAGGGCCACGCGGTGCGGGCCACGCTCCTCTGCACGGGCCTGGTGGCTGCGGCCAACGTGAACGGCCGGGCCGACTACCTTGCCGCGGCCCGACGGCTCTGGGAGAACATGGTGCAGCGCCGCATGTACGTCATCGGCGGGCTGGGAGCGGTGGCCGGCCACGAGGGATTCGGTCCTGACTACGTCCTGCCCAACGATGGCTATCTGGAGACCTGCGCAGCGATCGGCGCCGCCTTCTTCCATCACAACATGAACCTGGCGTTCGCCGACGCGCGCTATGCAGACGAACTGGAGCGTGTGCTGCTCAATGGGATCCTGGCCGGCGTGTCCTTGAAGGGAGACACGTACTTCTACGAGAATCCGCTCGAAGCGGGCAAGAACCGGGCCCGCTGGGCGTGGCATGGCTGCCCGTGCTGCCCACCCATGTTCCTCAAGATCATGGGCGCGCTGCCCGGCATGCTCTATGCGGTGAACGAGGATGGCATCCTCGTGAATCAATTCGTGGCCAGCCGCGCGACGATCACCGCAGGGGGGACAAAGGTCGTGTTGCGGCAGGAAACCCGTTACCCGTGGGAAGGCCGGGTCGTTCTGCGGCTGGAGCCGGAGCGGCCTGTTGAGCTGGCCCTGTCCATGCGCCTGCCCGCCTGGTGCGGCGAGCCGCGGCTGAAGGTGAATCACAGGACTGTGGACGCCTTCGAGAGGGTACGCGGCTACGCGCGTCTCCACCGGATCTGGCGGCGGGGCGACATAGTCGAGCTGTTGCTGCCCATGCCCATGCATCGCATCCGGGCCCATCCCCAGGTCGAGGCCGATCGGGGACGCGTGGCCCTTCAGCGAGGGCCCCTGATCTACTGCCTTGAGGCCGTGGACAATGGCGGCCGTGTCCGCAACCTCGTGATTCCGCCCGACGCTCAGCTCCAGGCCAAGGCTCGCCCTGATCTGCTGGGTGGCGTGGTGGTCATCCAGGGCGGTGCAGTCGCGCTGAACCGTGTCGATTGGCCGGACACGCTCTATCTGCCGTCCGACCGCGTGCCCGGTGCAAGGCCGGTGGAGTTCACCGCCATTCCATACTTTGCCAACGCCAACCGCCAGAGCGGCGAGATGCGGGTCTGGATACCCGAGGCCGCAGCCCAGGCTGAGCCACTTCCACCGCCCACGATCGCCAGTCGTGCTGCGCCCTCCGCCTCCCATTGCTGGCGGAGCGACACTACGTCCGCCCTGAACGACCAGATCGAACCTGCGGCCTCTGATGACTCGAAGATCCCACGCTTCACCTGGTGGGATCACCGGGGCACGCAGGAATGGGTACAATACGACCTCGAACGGCCTGCCAAGGTCTCGGCAGCGAGCGTGTACTGGTGGGACGAACGGCGGACCGGCGCTCACTGCCGCGTGCCGCAGTCCTGGAGGCTGCTCTATAAGGATGGCCAGGAATGGAGGCCGGTGACAGGGATCTCCGACTACGGGACGAAGATGGACCAGTGCAACTCCGTGACATTCGGTACAGTGACGACCGCCAGCCTGCGGATCGAGGTCCAGCTCCAACCTGAATGGTCGGGCGGCATCCTGGAATGGCGGGTTGAGTAGAAGCCAGGACCCGGACGCCGCAGGGGATGAGACAGGAGAACACGATGAAGCAACAGAAGCGGATGGCACCTTCAGTGATCTTCCTGACAGGGCTCGCCTTCCTGGCGGCGGCCCAGGCCCAGGAGGCCCGCATCGAGGTGCAGGCCGACCGGGTGATCCATCCTGTATCGCGATTCCTTACCGGTGCGTGCCTCGAGGACGTCAATCACGAGGTCTACGGCGGCATCTACAGCCAGATGGTCTTTGGAGAGAGCTTCCAGGAGCCGCCGATCACGTCCATGAAGGGCTTCAAGGCCTATGGCGGCAATTGGCGGGTCCGCGGTGAGGAGTTGCACTGCCTGGGTTCAGCGGGCGACAAACTGATCAGCGAACTGCCGCCGTTCACAGAGGGCGAGGTCGGTGTCGAGGTCTTTGTGCCGGATCGCCAGTGCTCGAATGCGGGGTTGATCGTACGCGTCGACAAGGCAGGGGCAGGAGCGGACAATTTCGATGGCTACGAGATTGCCCTCAATGCGGCCGACCAGAACGTGCGTCTCGGACGCCACCGCCACAACTGGGAGCTCATCCAGGACACGCCCTGCGAGGTGCCGCTGGGCCAATGGGCGGCCCTGGCCGTCAGGCTGGATGGCTCGGCCCTGGAGGTCCTGATCAATGGCAAGGCCGTATTTCGGCATGGGGATCGCGGCGCCTCCCTGGCCTCGGGCACGATCGGCCTGCGCCAGTACCAGACCGAGGCCAGATATCGGGGGCTGTGGGTCAAGATCAACGGTCAGAAGCGAACGCTGGCCTTTGCATCCGACACGGACCAGGCGGCTGAGGTCAGCGGCATGTGGCGACGGGTGCAGACGGGCGGGGCCACGGGCTCGCTGGCGATGGAGAGTGATCGTCCTTTTGTGGGTGGGCAATCCCAGCGCCTCACCTTTGTCCAGGGCCAGGGCCAGATCGGCGTGGAGAACCAGGGCCTCAACCGCTGGGGGATGTGCTTTGCAGAGGGCAGGCCCTATGAAGGCGTGTTGTGGGCGCGGGCTGAGGCCCAGACGGACCTGTTCGTGGCGTTGGAGAACAAGGATGGCTCCCAGTCGCTGGCCGAGCAGGGGCTTTCGGTCAGTGCAGGTGACTGGCAACGGCTGACCTTCACCCTGACGCCCAAGAGGCCCGCATACCCCGGTCGCCTGGCGATCACGCTTCGGGGGCCGGGATCGGTCGTGCTGGGCTACGCCTTCCTGCAACCTGGCGAGTGGGGACGCTTCAAGGGATTGCCCGTCAGACGCGACGTTGCCGAGGCCCTGATCGACCAGGGCATCACGGTCTTGCGCTACGGCGGCTCCATGATCAATCATCCTGAGTACCGCTGGAAGAAGATGATCGGGCCGCGCGACCGGCGCCCACCCCATCGGGGCACCTGGTATCCGTACTCCTCCAATGGTTGGGGCATCCCGGACTTCATGGACTTCTGTGAGCAGGCGGGCTTCGAGTACATCCCCGCATTCAACATGGGTGAGACGCCGCAGGATATGGCCGACTTCATTGAGTACGCCAAGGGGCCAACAGAGGGTGAGTGGGGCAGCCGTCGTGCGGCAGACGGCCATCCACAGCCCTACCGACTGCGCTACCTTGAACTGGGCAACGAAGAGCGGGTGGATGCAGGATATGCCTCCAGGTTCGAGCCCCTGGCGAAGGCGATTTGGGCCAGGGACCCTGACGTTATCCTGGTGGTAGGCGACTTCGCCTATGGCCGTCCGATCGAGGATCCGTGCAACTTCCGGGGCGCGGCTGGCGGCATCACCAGTCTTGCTGGACAGCAGCGTATCCTGCGGCTGGCCAAGCAGTTTGACCGCGAGGTGTGGTTCGACGTGCACGTCGGCACAGATGGACCGCGTCCCGACTTCGGCGGCACTTTCACCTACATCGATGCCCTGGCCAGGCTTGCCGAGGGCGCCAGGCACAAGGTGGTGGTCTTTGAGTTCAATGCCGGCAACCACTCCCAACGACGCGCCTTGGCCAACGCCATGGCCATCAACTGGGTGGAGCGGGACGGCCGGCTTCCCATCGCCCTCTCTGCCAACTGTCTCCAGCCCGACGGCCAGAACGACAATGACTGGAACCAGGGGCTGCTCTTTCTGAATCCGGCCCAGGTCTGGCTCCAGCCGCCGGGGTACGTGACACAGATGTTCTCCCGCAACACTCTGCCGCAATGCGTCCAGTGCCGGGTCACCGGCGCAGAGGGCCGTCTGGATGCCAGCGCCAAACGCAGCGAGGACGGCAAGACACTCGTTCTGACGGTCGCCCATCCGGGCGGCCAGTCTGCAGCCACGGTGATCCAGGTGGCGGGATTCACTGCCAGCACGCCCATCGCCCGCGTGACGGAGTTGGCGGGGTCGCTGGAGGCCGTGAACACGGCAGAGAGGCCGGGCGCTGTTGTCCCCGTCCGGCGAGACTGGAGACACGCGATGGAGAAGGGGGCCACGCACTACGCGTTCCCGCCCCATTCGTTCACTGTGATCCGCTTCGAGTGAGACCGCAGAGTGAGCAAGGAGTACTGCCATGAAGTTGATCGGACGACGTGATTTCCTGGGACAGACCGCGTTCGCGGGTGCGCTGGCCTACGCGGGTGGCTCGGCCCTCCATGCGGCCGGCCAGGGGTGCAGGATCGAGGTCCTCCCTGACGAGCCGATCGGCCAGATCTCGCCAGAGATCTACAGCCATTTCGCAGAACACATCGGGGGCGTGATCTACGATGGCATCTGGGTGGGAGAGGGATCCTCCATCCCCAACTACGCCGGGATACGAAAGGCCCTGGTCGACCGCCTGCGTCCGCTGAGGCCGGCGGTGATCCGGTGGCCCGGCGGGTGTTTTGCCGACAGCTACAACTGGCGGGACGGTGTGGGGCCTCGCTCCCATCGCCCGACGCGCGCCAACTTCTGGATCAACACGCCCTTCTTACGAGACGCGCCCGACGGGCCTGCCAAGTATGACCCCAATCAGTTCGGCACGGACGAGTTCATTGCCTTCTGCCGGCTCGTCAATGCCGAACCCTACTTGGCCGCCAACGTGCGAGGTCTGTCTGCCCGGGACTTCTACGAATGGGTCGAGTACTGCAATGCGCCTGCAGGTTCCACGACGCTCGCCGGGCAGCGGGAGGCCAACGGCGTTCGCGACCCGTTCCGTGTGCGGTTCTGGGGAGTGGGAAACGAATCCTGGGGCTGCGGCGGCGACTTCACGCCCCAGGAGTACGCCACCGAGTTCCGGCGTTTCACGTCCTGGGTCCCGGAGTTGGGGGTGGACCTGTCCCTCATCGCCTCGGGTCCGAACGGGCGAGATGAAGGCTGGACCCGCGGCTTCTTCGAGTCGCTGACCCGGAAGGACAGGGGTCTCTTGAACCGCATCTATGGATGGGGCCTGCATTACTACTGCGGCTCCGCCGGCAGGGCGCACTCGACTTCGAGGCCAAGGATTGGTACTCGCTGCTCGCCAAGGCCGTGCAGATGGAGACCCTGGTCAAGAACCACTGGTCCATCATGGCCGAGTTTGACAAGACCCATCGCGTGAAGCTGGCGGTGGACGAGTGGGGCACCTGGCATCCGGCAGGGACCGAGGTCCACCGCACCCACCTGTTCGGCCAGACCGCCACGCTCCGCGACGCCCTGGTGGCCGCCCTCACCCTGGACATCTTCAATCGCCATGCAGACAAGGTCGTCATGGCCAACATCGCGCAACTCATCAACAACCTGCAGTCGCTGTTCCTGGCCCATGAAGACCGGTTCATAGTGACCCCCAACTACCACGTCTTTGAGATGTACGCCGCCCACCAAGGGGGGCAGTCCCTGCGTACGGTGTTCTCTGCACCGGACCTTCGGCAGGGTGACTCCGGATTGGCCGGCCTGGCCGGCTCGGCCTCCTTGCAGGGCAAGCGTGTGGTCCTGAGTGTGGTCAATCCCAGCATCAGTGACACGCGAGAGACCGAGATCTCCATCCGGGGGGCGACCCTTCGACGTGCCAGTGTACGGACTTTGTCCCACGCGGACATTCACGCCCACAACAGCTTCGAGAACCCGGACGTCCTGGCTCCCAAGGAGGGCCACATGGAAGTCAAGGGACCCGGGGCAGTCTGTACCGTTCCACCTGCCTCGGTGAGCGTGATGACCCTGGAGTTGGCCTAGCCCGCATTTCTCACGAGGCTTCGGACGGTCGGGGCGGAAGTGAGGCTGTGGACTTGAGTGGGTGCGTCTGAAAGGTAGACGCATCTGGGACAGGCTGTTCTGAGCGCGGCATGTTGGCCGGATGCAAGGCCGCAGGTCTCGTTTGCCCGGAGGCGTACCCAGGGCGGTACGTCGAGGACAAACGGGACCGAGAACGCAGCAGCCGGACAACAGGACCGCTCAGAACCGAAGGCTTGTGAGAAATGCGGGCTAGGACGCCCGTTGCCTTCGCATCGTCAGGATGCTAGACTGGTGGCCATGAATCCGGTGGTCCGCATTTGAACCCAGTCCAAGCACAAGGAGTTGACCGATGAGTAGCAACCCTCTGACGCGAAGAGGCCTGATTCGTGGTTCGTCCCTGCTCGCCGCGGGTGCACTGGCCGGCCGGTTGACCGGCACAGCGGCTGCTGCCGCAGTGGACCTCGACAAGGTCCAGACCGTGGCCGACAAGGGCAGGATCAATCAGGGCGTCTCCAGGTGGTGCTTTGGCAAGTGGTCGCTGGACGAGCTGTGCCAGGTCTCCAAGAAGCTGGGGCTCAAGGGGATCGACCTGCTGGGACCCGAGGACTTTGCGACCGTCAAGAAGTACGGCCTGGTCTGCTCCATGGTCAACAGCCACTCCCTGGGCGACGGTCTGGCGGACAAGAAGTTCCACGACGCCTGTCTGGCCAAGCTGCGGGAGTCCATCGACGCCACGTCCGATGCGGGTTTTCCCAACGTGATCTCCTTTCCTGGCAATCGCAGGGGCATCCCTGACGACGTGGGGATCGAGAACACGGTGGAGGCCCTCAAGAAGATCGCCGGCTACGCAGAGACCAAGAAGGTCACGATCTGTCTGGAGTACCTCAACAGCAAGGTCAACCACAAGGACTACATGCTGGACCACATCAGTTGGGGCGTCGAGGTCTGCAAGCGGGTGGGCTCTGATCGCGTGAAGATCCTGTACGACATCTATCACGCCCAGATCATGGAGGGCGATATCATCCGGACGATCAGGGACTACAAGGACTACCTGGGCCACTATCACACGGGCGGCAACCCCGGGCGCAACGAGATCGACGACACCCAGGAGCTGTATTACCCCGCCATCCTCAAGGCGATTGCCGAGACCGGCTTCAAGGGCTACGTGGCCCACGAGTTCGTGCCCAAAGGCGACCCGCTGGCGGGTCTCACCTACGCAGCCCGCATCTGCGACGTCTAGGATCTACTGCTTCTTCTCGCCTGTTTCGATGGCAGGGGCGGCGGCCGGCTTGGCCGGGGCCTTGCGAGGGACGTCGAGGATCTGGCGGCTGTCGGTCGCCCACTTGGACTGGCGGTAGTAGTACGGAACTGCGGTCAGCCGGTCAGGCGTGATGTGGATCACGGTGAAGGCGTTGGCGGACTTGGGCTCAGGCGACGGAAGCTCCACGAAGGGAATGCCACGATAGGTCGCCACTGCAGCCTTGTGGTAGTGGCCGGCAAGGACAAGGATCACGTTGGCAGGGCCGAAGGCATCCACGAACTCGTCTTTGTTGGTGATCGCGTCGAGGCAGAGATGCATAACCACGACCACCGGCTTCCGGCCATCGACCTTGGCCAAGGCCGTGCGGAGGTAGGCGAGGGCTTCTTTGGAGATGGGCTGGGCCGGGTTGTTCAGCTTCTCGTCGTACTCCGAGAACAGGCAGATGAAGGTGACGCCGCCTTTCTCGAAGGTGTAGCGGAGGCCGCCGTGTCGTTCGGTGAGCCACTGGACGATCGTCTCGCTCGGAGTCAGGCCGCCGAGGTCGTGGTTTCCTGCGATGTCATAGGTGGGGAACTTCAGCCGTTGCCCGACCAGGCGGTCGTACACGTCCCTGGCCGCCTTGCTCGGCCATTCGGTGATGTCGCCGGCCCCCAGCACGAAACTGGGCTCTTGCACGGTGCCGCCTATCGTCTCTGGATAGGGCCGTCCTGCCATCCCGTTCATGGTCTCTACTGCGGGGATCAGATGGACTGCATTTCCATCTGCCTGGACGTGCTGATCCGACCAGCCGATGAAGGTCAGGCCGGCGGACTGTGCGGGCTGTTCTGCAGCCAGGCCTGCGACAGCCAGGATCCAGCAGAGCAGGGAGGCTGCCACGAGGGGACGAATCGATTGACGGGTCTTCATGCTATTTCTCCGATGTGCCATATCTTGTTTTGGACCCAGACGTCGGATGCTGGATCTAAACGCCCCATGATACCCCCATCCTGCGTCCATCTTCAACGGCCTGGCCGCCCTCGCAAGGGATATCTTCCAGGCCAATGGCCTTGCGGGTCGGGCCTGGCCGTGGTAGAGTCAGCACAGACCTTGGACGCTGGGTCTCAGATCACCCCCTTGGTGAGGACGCGACATGACCTCGAAATCGATCCTCAGTTGGGCCTTGTTTGCCGCCACTGTCCTGATTCCACACCTTGTCACTGGGGCATCCTTCTATCCGCTTCGGCTGGAAGATCCTGCTGCCGTGGTTCTGACCAGCGAGTCCTTCCCTGTGAAGGGGGATGGCAAGGAGGACGACTCCGCTGGGCTGCAGCAGGCGATCGACAAGGCAGCGGCTGGAGCGGGCATCCTGTTTGTCCCTGAAGGGACCTACCGGCTGACCAAGACCCTCTATGTCTGGGCAGGCGTCAGGCTGATCGGGTATGGCCAAAGGCGGCCTGTCTTCACCCTTGGCGAGAATACCCCGGGCTTCCAGGAGGGGATTGGCTGTTACATGGTGTTCTTCTCAGGCGCCCGGGGACCTGGATCGAGGGGTGGCACTCCGGCTGATGGCAATCCAGGCACGTTCTACAGTGCGATGAGCAACATCGATCTTGAGATCGGTCCAGGCAATCCCGCTGCGGTCGGCATCCGGTTCCACGTGGCCCAACACTGCACCCTGGCCCACATGGACTTCAGGCTCGGCCCTGCGAGGGCGGGCCTCGAGGACATCGGCAATGAGGTGGAGGACCTCCATTTCCATGGGGGCCAGTATGCCATCGCCACGAAGCGGTCTGCGCCGGGCTGGCCGATCCTGGTGATCGACTGCACCTTTGAGGGCCAGACGCGTGCTGCGATCAGCGATCAGGAGGGAGGGCTCACGCTGATCCGGGCGCGATTCAAGGGCGTTCCCTGCGCGGTCTCCATGGTCGCCGACCATCCCGATGAGCTCTGGATCAGCGACAGCCGCTTCGAGGCCGTGAAGGGGCCGGCAGTGATCATCAGCAACGAGGACAGCTCGCGGACCCAGGTCAACATGACCCACATCGCGTGCAAGGATGTCCCTGTTTTTGCCCAATTCAGGCAGAGCGGCAAGACCGTCGCAGGGCCTGGACCCTGCTATGAGGTCGAGACCTTTTCGCACGGCCTGCATGTGGCGGGCCTGGGCGCAGACCGCAGGATCGACACCCGGTTCGTGGGCCGGCAGGTGGCCGATCTGCCTGCGGCCGTCCCATCGGACATCCCCGATCTGCCGGACCGTGCCACGTGGGTCAACGTCCGCACGCTCGGGGTGGCGGGAGACGGCAAGACAGACGACACAGCGGCACTGAGGCAGGCGATCGCCAAACACCGGACCCTCTACTTTCCGACGGGGTTGTACTGCGTGAGCGACACACTGACCCTCAGACCGGACACGGTCCTGATCGGCCTGCACCCTCACGCTACGGCGATCCGTCTTCCAGAAGGCACCCCCGGCTTTGAAGGCCAGGCCGAGGCCAAGCCGGTGATCGAGGCGCCGCAGGCCGGCGCCAACATCATCACGGGCCTGGGCGTATACACGGGCGCGGTCAACCCCCGCGCAGTAGCCGTGAAATGGATGTCTGGCGAGCGGTCCATGATGAACGACGTCCGCCTCCTGGGCGGCCACGGCACCCGCATCCCGGGTAGTGGAGGTGGCAGGGGCCAGCAGGACCGCACCGCCTGGAACACCCAGCCCGCCAGCCTCTGGGTCACCGCAGGCGGCGGTGGGACCTTCAAGGACATCTGGACTCCCAGCACGTATGCGAAGTCCGGCATGCTCATCACCGACACCTCGACCAGCGGCCGCGTGTACGCCATGTCCGTCGAGCATCACGTTACCCATGAGATGATTCTGCGCAACGCCTCCCACTGGCGGTTCTATGCCCTTCAGTTCGAGGAGGAGAGGGAAGAGGGCCCCAAGGCCCTTCCTCTGGAGATTGACCGCTGCCAGGACGTCCAGTTCTCCAACCTCTTCCTCTACCGCGTGGTCAGCTCATGGGTGCCGTTTCCACACGCCATCAAGGTCAACGACTGCCGTGACATCAGGCTGCGTAACGTTCACTGCTACAGCAACAGCAAGGTCAATTTCGACGCCACCCTTGTCGACGTGGCTGATCAGAGGGAGGTTCGCGACAGCGAGATTGCTGTGCTGGATATTCCGCAGGGTCCTGCACCCCTCAAGGCCGCTGGCGGAGGTCAGGGCCGCGTCGAGCGGCTCAGCGAAGGCTACCTGAACATCGCGGGCGCAGCCGTGGATGCCCAGGGCGACGTCTACTTCGGGGACAGCCGCGAAGGCCGCATCTACAGGTGGAGCGAGGCGAGGAGGCGTGCGGAGCGGGTCCGCGACATCCCCCAGCAGCCCGTGCAACTGGCCTTCGACAAGGCGGGCAACCTGCTCGTGGTGGCCTACCAGGGCAATGGGACCGTCCTGTCGTTTAGGCCTGACGTCAACGACGGCGAGATCGTGGCCCTCAAAGCCCAGCCCGCAGGGCCCAGACCCGGCATGACCGCTGTGTTGCCTGTGAACCGCTGGACGGGCGACGCGGAGTTTCTGCGGGAGTCGACCACGGCCAGGCCCTTCCACTACGTGTCTTTGGACGGCACGACCTTCATCCCCGCAGGCCAGGATTTCACGTCAGGAGCCCTGATGTGGGGTGCGAAGCTGTGCGACGTCATACGGGCCTTCGGCCTGGCTGCCGCAGTGGAAGGCCGGCCGTTCTACGTCACCAATGAGATGGAGCTGAAGACCTGGGCCTTCACCGTGGGCGATGGCGGCGTCCTCACCCAGCCCCGGCTGTTCGCGCAGGAGGGCGGCGAGTCTGTGACGACCGATGATCGCGGCAACGTCTACATCGCCGCAGGCCAGATCCTCGTCTTCGATCCCTCGGGCAAGCGGATCGATGCGATCGAGGTGCCCCAGCGTCCCACGTGCCTGGTCTTTGGCGGCAAGGATGGTTCGACCCTGTTTGTCACGGCCCGGTCGGCCCTGTATGCCGTGCGGCGGCCCACGCACTGAGGAGACGAAATGGCGAAAAGGCGAATGGGCGAGGTAGGATGGGCTTCAGCCCATGCTGCCTCTAATTTCGGAGGATTGGTATGTTGAAGCATCGCGGGTTCGCAGCCCTGTTCCTAGGCGTGTTGTCACTTTCCGCTGTCGCACAGACCCTGCCCCCAACCCCTGGTTGGATTCCCCAGGATGCGGTGATCGCCGTGCACGTGTCGCGGCCCAAGGCCTTGCTTGACCTGCTGACAGGCAGCGACATGACCACAACTCTGACCTCCCTGCCCTTCTGGCAGGACCTGACCAGCCAGCCGAAGTTCAAAGAGTTCCTCGGCGGGATCAGGTTCCTGGAGACGTCCGTGGAGATGGATTGGCGAACCTGCCTGGCCAAGGTGACCGGCGGGGGCATCACCTTGGCCGTGTGCCCCAACGACAGGGTCGTGATGATCGTGGACGCAGAGGAGGATCGCATCCTGGGGCGGCTCCATGACATGGCCTTGGCGATCGCCAAGGGCAACGCCGAGAAGGCGGGCCATCCGGAGCAGGTGGTCTCCAAGGACTCTGGCGGTGTCACGATCTGGACCTTCAATGGCAAGGAATACCATGCCCTGATCGGCAGGCGGCTCGTGTTCGCCAATACCGCCGAAGGCCTCAAGGCGGTCCTGGATCTCCGCGGGTCCGCTACGGACAAAGGCCTGGCAGCCAACCCGGCCTTCCAGGCTGCGAGCCGGGCTGCAGGGTCGGATGCCGTGGCCACTGCGTTCGTGAACCTTAAGCCCCTCATGGCCCTGCCCCAGGTGGCGAGTTTCCTCAACCAGCAGGGAGAGAACCCCCTGGCCAGCCTGGCCCTTGCAGGGATGGGTGAGTCCGTCCGTCGCTCCAACTGGCTGGCCTTGAGGCTTGACGTGGAAGACAAGACCCTGGCGCTCCGGGCCCAGGCAGATGTCTCGCCTGCCGGCCCCGTGGCCACGATCCTGCCTCAAGAAGCAGGCGAGGGGGCCTGGCCCAGCCTCTCAGTGCCGCGGCGGATTGCCAGCCTCAGCGTGTACCGGGACCTTCGCCGGTTCTACGCAGCCAAGGACGAGCTGTTCCCACAGCGAACCTCCGGGCTCATCTTTTTCGAGAACATGATGGGCATCTTCTTCACGGGCCGTGACCTGACGACCGAGGTCCTGGCCCAGGTCGGACCCGAGATCCGCCTGGTCGTGGCAGAGCAGCAGTACGATCCTGCCGTCGGGACACCGCAGGTCCGGATCCCCGCCTTTGCCGCGGTCCTGCGGCTGCGCCAGCCTGACTCCTTCAGGCCCGTGATGGAGGAGGCCTGGCAGAAGGCGATCGGGCTGGTCAACTTTACGCGCGGCCAGCAGGCCTTGCCCGGGCTGATCATCGATCGCCCCGCCCACGCAGGGACGTCGTTCACGGCAGCCGCCTTCTCCGCAGCGGACGTCAACGACAGGACCCGGCTGGAACAGCGTTTCAACTTCCGGCCGGCCCTGGCCATGCCGGGCCAGTACCTGATCCTGAGCTCGACCGACGGCCTGGCCAGGGATCTGATCGACAGCCTGGCGCGTGACAAGGACGTCCCCGTCAAGCCGCTGGCACAGACCCACAGCCTACTGGAGCTCGACGGGGCGTCGTTGGCCTCGATCCTGCGAGCCAACCGCCAGGCCCTGGTGCACGACGACATGGTCAAGAAGGGCAAGACCCAGGCCGAGTCAGAGGCAGGCATCAACATCCTGACCACGCTGGTCCAACTGGTCGATCGGGTCACCTTGACCTGCGGCTCGCGCGATGGTCTGACCGATGCTCAGCTCCGACTGAAGCTCAGGCTTCAGCGGCCCTAGGGGCATTCAGAGGGGGCTTCATGGTCGAGAATACCGGTGCCTCGGAACCATCCAGGCCGAACCTGCCTGAGGTGACAGCAGCGCAGCAGGCCGATCCTGCCTGGGCATGGGCGCCCTATGAACCGGACAGCCAGCGGCCCTGGACGATCGCCCTGGCAGCGCACCTCTACAGGTGCGCCGGGTTTGGGGCAGGATGGGGGACGATCCAGCGGTGCCTTTCAGAAGGACCGCAGCGAACCCTGGACCGGCTGCTCAGACCCGATGCGGATGTGGCGGCCTTCAACAAGACCTTCGACGGTCATGAAGACGTGGCAGCAGGCTCTGCTGCAGGTCTGCGTGCGTGGTGGCTCCGCCGCATGATGGAAACGCCACACCCGCTGCTCGAGAAGACGACCCTGTTCTGGCGCAACCACTTTGCCTTCAACGCCGAGTCCGTCAAGGACGTCCGGTTGATGCAGGGGCACATCGGGCTGCTGAGACGTCATGCCCTGGGGTCTTTCAGCTCGATGCTTGGCGCGATCTGGCGTGATCCTGCGATGCTGACTGCACTGGGGGCTGACGCCCACCGCAAGGCCTCCCCTAACGACGCCTTGGTCAGGCCGCTGATGGGGGCCTATACGCTGGGCAAGGGCGGCTCTACTGAGCAGGACGTCCGTGAGGCAGCCAGGGCCTTCAGCGGCTGGTTTGTGCTCAGGGGCGAGCTCCGCTGGATCTCGGGTGAGCAGGATCGGGCAGCCAAGTGCGTCCTGGGCCGGCAGGGGGACCTGGCTGCTGACGACGTCATCCGAATCCTGCTCGAACAGCCTGCGACCAGCCAGAGGGTCGTTCGCCAGATGCACAGGTGGCTCATCAGCGAGGCCCAGGACCTGGACCAGCCCTTGGTTACGCCCCTGGCCGAGTCCTTTGCCAAGGACTACGACGTGGCAAGACTCACAGAGACGATGCTGAGGTCCAATCTCTTCTTCTCGTCCTGGGCCTATCGCGCACGGATCAAGAGTCCCGTGGAGGTTGTGGTGGGTATCGCCAATGCCATGGAGGCCGTAGCAGCCACTGTGCCGCTGGCACAGGACGTGGCGGACCTCGGCCAGGACCCGACCAGCCCGCCCACAGTGGAGGGCTGGAGGGGTGGACCCCGCTGGATCACCACGCCAAGCCTGGTTCGGCGTCACAACCTGGCCCTGGCCATGGTGCAGGGCCGCGAGCCTTACGGCGGCAACCTTGATCCTTGGCTGGTGGCCCAGAGGCATGGGTGCACCACAAGACAGTCTGTTGCCCAGTTCCTGCTCAACCTGCTCGTGCAGGGCGATCTGGAGCCTGCAGCCCGCGAGGCCTTGCTGCAGGAGGCTGCGGCCGGCGCCGCGGGGGACGGCAGTGACCTGAAGGCCTGGGCGTGCCGCTTTGCCCATGCAGTGATGACTCAACCTGAGTTTCAGTTGGCCTAGGACGAATACGACGATGTCAAACACACGACGAGACTTCTTGCGGGCCGCTGTGGGGACTACGACTCTGCTGTCCCTGGGCACTGCTGTCCCTGGCCTGCTCACGCGCGCGGCTGCAGCCGCTGCGGAGCCACAGGCTCGACAGCATGACACCGTACTGGTGGTGATCCAACTGTCCGGGGGCAACGACGGCCTCAATACGGTGGTTCCGTATGCAGATGATGAGTATGGCCGCCACCGGTCGACCCTCCGCCTACCTGAAGGCGATCTGCACAAGATCGACTCTCACCTGGCCTTCCATCCCCGCATGGCTTCCTTCCTCCGCCTGTACAAGGAGGGACACCTGGGCGTGGTACAGGGCGTGGGCTATCCCCATTCGGATAGGTCACACGACAGGGCCATGCGGATCTGGCATGCCGCAGACCCGGAACACGCCACGTGCCAGACCGGCTGGCTGGGCCGCGTGGCCGACCAGATCTGGAGTCCGGCCCACGTGGACGCGGCTGCCGTGTTTGCGGGGTCCATAGATCGGCCCTTTGGCCTCAACGCGGAGAGGGCGGTGATCCCCACGATCCGCTCCTGCCAGGACCTGATCCTCCGCCAGCCGCCTGCAGGTCCCTTCCAGATGCCCCAGACGCGTATCAAGGGTGACACGTACACCTGCCTGAAGGACCTCGTCGGCCAAGCCACGCTCGATGCGCGGGCCAAGGCTGCACGGATCGCGGCGGCCAACGAAGCAGGCCCCGCAGCCGCTTACCCTGCCTGCCCACTGGCCGCGGATCTAAGCACAGTGGCCAGGCTCATCCGCGCGGACGTGGGCATCCGCATCTTCTTTGCCGAGATGGGGGGCGGCGGGATCGGTGGTTTCGACAACCACGCCAATCAACTGGGCAACCACTGTGCACTCCTGGGCCAGTTGGCCGAAGCCCTGGCCGCCTTCGTCGACGACCTCGGGCGTGACAGACTCCTGGACCGCGTCCTGGTGATGACCTTCTCGGAGTTCGGCCGTACGCTGACCGAGAACGGCAGACGTGGCACTGACCATGGCGCAGCAGGCCCTGTGTTCCTGGCAGGGGGCCGGCTCAAGGGTGGGCTGGTGGGTGAGCACCCGAGCCTGACAGATCTGGACCAAGATGCCCTAAAATGCTACATTGACTTTCGCCAGGTCTACGCCACGGTACTGGACGGCTGGCTCGGCATAGACAGCCAGGCGATTCTCGGCAGGCCGTTCGGCGATCTCGACATCCTGAAGGTGTAGGCAGAGACAGGAACGGCGAATGGGCAAGGTAGGATGGGCTTCAGCCCATGGTGCCTCAAGGATTTGGCCCCTCCATCCGCATGGGCTAAAGCCCATCCTACGGGCTATCAGCTCTCAGCTTTCAGCAGGAAGTCCACAGAGATGCTGCCTGCTCGCAGCGTCTCCTTCTCCGGCTGATGGCTGATCGCTGACGGCTGATCTCCGCCGGCCGGAGGCCGATACTACGTCAGTTCCGGATATTCCGGATCTGTTCCAGGAACACGTCCCGATCCTGCTGCGAGAGGCGCTCATTGGCGATGGCCTTGGAGAAGACCGCGAGGGCTGCGTCGAGCCGGCCCTGGCGGCGGTGGATCTGACCCAGCAACAGGTACACGGGGCTGTAATCCGTCGACCGGTCGACCAGCCCTTGCAGCAGACGGACCGCCTGATCGACCCGGCCCTGCTGCACCAGGCACATCGCACAGGCGCAGGCGTACCTGCCGTTCTCCGGCCTGGCCTGCAGGGCCTTGCGATACCAGACCAGGGCCTCTGCAGGACGATCTGACTTGAGGATCTCCGCCAGGTTGTACGCTGCGACAGGGGAGTTCGGGTCCAGCCTCAGGGTTGCCTGGAACTCCGTTGCGGCCTGGCTGAACCGGCCGAGTTCTCCAAGGAGCAGCCCCAGGTTCAGGTGCGCAGGGACGCTGTTCGGATCGAGCCGGATCGCTGAGGTGAGGGACTTCTCCGCGTCGTCATTGCGGCCCAGCAGGTTGTAGCACATCGCGAGATTGACCAGTGCCGCGGGATTGTCGGGCCGAAGCTGCAGGGCCCACTGGAAGTAGCGGACGGCCTCGCCGGGCTGCTCGCGCTCCAGGGCAAAGGTGCCGAGGTTGTAGGGCCCGTCCCACTGATGCCCCCTGGCCAGCAGGCCCGTCCTGTACTCCTCCGTGGCCCTTTGCACGTCGGCCCGCCGCCGTGCGGGCAGATCACCGGGGGAGAGGGGGGCCAAGCCTGCCGCAGCCTGGACGCGGACCAGCCGGACCGGGTCCGCCGTGGCCTCTGCCAGGCAGGTGACGTCCTGGGCCGTGCCCCTGGCTGCCAGACTGCCGGCCGCACTGGCGCGGATCAGGGGCGATGGATCGTGCTGAAGCCGGTCGGCCAGGACCGGCCACTTCCTGGCGTCCGGGCAGGTCGCCAGCAGCCTGACCAGGGAGTTGGCGAAGACCTCGTCGCGATCCTTGTCCTGCAGATAGGCCAGCATGGCGTCGAGTCGGGTCCAGTCTGCCTTGCGGGCAGCGGCGACCAGGCCGGCTGCCTTCAGTACCGGCGCCTGGAAGTCCTCCTCGTGCCAGGTCCGCACGTGTTGGTCTGCCCAGGCCGCGTCCTTCTTGTCGTGGCAGAGGGTGCAGGCGTTGGGACTGCCAAAGGCGATCGTGGCCGCAGGCATGGGCGGGCGCATCGAGTGATCGGTCCGACGCATCCTCGCGAACTCCGTGGTGGGCATGTGACACGTGATGCACCGGCTGGCGAGGCTGCTGGGCGGGTGGTGCGTGTGCTCCCGTCCCGCAGACACCTGCTGCTGGTGGCAGGGCAGGCAGACCGAGTTGGGCTGGTTGGGGTCGGGCAGGCGATAGCGGCCGCTGGACGTGTGGCAGTGGAGGCAGTCCAACCTGCCGCTGGCTGCGCACGGACTCATCCTCCACTGGGTGTAGGTGAAGTTCTCTCCCAGGTCACGGCCGTCGGGGTAGAAGTCCGCATCTTCGAGCGTGGCCAGGCCGAAGTGGTCGAAGTAGTCCTTGCCGATGCCCAGCCTTCCGGTGACGGCCATGCTCTTGGCGTGGCAGGGGGCGCAGCCGCTGTCGATGCCGGGGCCGGAGAACCCTCGCCGGCGATTGAGGGTGGTGATCTTGAGGTCCGCAGGCGGAGGCCCGCCCTTCGCCTGCCTGCAGACCGCCATGTGCGCGTCGCCCGAACCGTGGCAGGTCTCGCAGTTGATGCCCGGCTCCTTCCAGGTCGTGTGGAAGGTATCTGTATTCGGGTCATAGTTGGGCGACAACTGGCTGACGTGGCAGGTGTAGCAGGCGGTGTTGAAGGTCAGGCTGGGGTCCCTCCAGTCCAGGGCTGCGTCGGGCCTCTCCGCCACGTGCCTGATCATGCTCGCGGTGGTGTCGTACCACTCCTTCTTTCGCACGTCGTACGCGACAGGAAGCACCTGAAGCCGTCCCTTGGCCAGGGCGGTCAGGAGATACACCACGCCCTTGCCGCCCATCACCTGCGCGATGCGATAGGCCCTCGCGCCCGCGGTCCGGTCTCCAGCACGCAGCCTGCGTTCGGGTCATTGACCTCGACCACCGCCCTGTACAGGCTGTCCCCTACCCACATCGCCTCCCGCTGCGGCGCCAGCGTCACGCCCTGGAGTTGCGGCGCATAGGGCTGCATGGCCAGCCCATGCCACGAGGTCGCCCAAAGCCTGTAGAACCCTTCATGACAAGACCGGCAGCCCGCAGACCCGCCTGCCTGCTCCTCAGCACCATGCACAGACAGCGAGGCCATGCCCACGACGGCCACCCAGACGCACGCGCATCGAGTCTTCGAGCCCATGGCCCCAAGATAAGCCCCAACCGTGCAAAAGTCCACCCACCTGCGTCCTCACCGTTCGGGCCTTCACTGTGCGAGGTTGTTTCTGGTGATCGCGCTGACGACGGCGGTTCTTGGCCTGTGCTGCTGCTCGAAAAAGGAGACGGCGGCTGATCCCAACAAGGCCGCGACGACGACAGACGCGGCGGCCCAGGAGAAGCAGGCTGCTGCGGCGGATGCCGTCGTCCAGGACAAGGCCTCGCCCGTGTTCAACGCCAAGACGGCGATGTCCGTCGTAGACAAGAACGGGGACGGCAGGGTCACGCGCGAGGAATACGGTGCCATCTGGAAGGACAAGTCCACGGCGGAGCGGAACTTCAAGCAAATTGACCGCAACGGCGACGGCGTGCTCACGGCGGAGGAGTTCACCCCTCAGTTTGGGAGGAAGTAGCCGCCCGCCGATCGCTTGGCGCGTCTATATGGCCAAGAGACGATCGACGTCGTCAGTGAGCCGGAGAGCATGGAGAAGATCAAGACGCATCGGCCGAAATAGGTGGCGCCATTCTTCCCCACGGCGAGCCTCTTCCTGGCTGACGACCATGGCGACCGCCAGCGGCGCATCGCTACCCGCCTGCCGCCACGCAAAACGCACAGCACACAGCGCATGGCGCATAGCGACCCCTCGCCACCAGGAGAACCGAAGCAGTCTCTTTGCCGCGAACCCCGCGAACTCCGCGAACGCTCGCGCGGGATCGGGGCTCTTGGCGTGTTCGTGCGTCCGCCGCCTGATCCACGGCTTCGCCGTGCCTTGGGACTTCGTCCCAAGGGCGGCCAGCGTCCGAGCCGGCCCTGCAAGCACGCTTGCGACGCCGTCTCAGCCTCGGCCTCGATTCGGCGGCTTGGGCTGCCACCCAGCCCCCACATGTGAGCCGGAAGGCAGCGGGTTTGACACGATGCATGAGGTGCTGTTGTCGCAGGAACGGCCCGTGCCTGAACTCAGGGAAGGGCCGGACCGGGTGGAGGTCACGGTGTGGCCGACCTATGCCCAGGGCTGAGGTAGTCGAGTTTCTGGCCGAGGCAGATCAATCCCTTCTCGGGGAGAGAAACGAGGTCGCGAGTATTGAGCTGTGCCCTGAAGATATCGACGCAATTGGCCCGAATCACCGCAAGAGCGTTGATTGTATGTGGATCCCAAGAGTCGTAAAGTGTCATTCTTGCGTAGCTTGGGATATCGACGCGATGGCCCAAAATGGTGATAGACGGACAAGTCAATGCAAGGGGAAGGGCAATGAATTCATCGGCAAACCCGCAAGGATTCGAACCTTCGGCCAAGGGATTATGAGTCCCCTGGAGCAGGACTGCAAGCCCTTTGAACAACAACAAGTTACAGATGACAGCAAATGCGGTGGGGCGCTCCATGGGGCGCTTTCGCTGCAGAAGACCACCCCTGAATCCGATCATGCCGACCACCACCACGATCAAGTGGATCACGACCAGGCAGACGCCACCCTGGCCACCTGTCCCATCACCCTGACCGACACCACCCGGCAGCGGATAGTCGATCTGATCCAGGTCGAGGGTTCCCGATGACCCCTGTCCTCCGTCCCCCCGCTGTAGATCCGGCCAGCCACGGGCCAAGCGGCCTAGGCGAGGCGATCGGCAGCCGGGTAGGCCAACGGGGACGGAGGACAGGCCACATCGTCCGCCCTGGACGGACACAGGCCCCAGAGACGACCCTGAGAGCCAACCGGAGTAGCTCAGACAGAAACCACCGGTGGTACGATCTGCCTTTGTCGGGGTCACCAGGACCTCTCCCGGCAAAGCTGGCAGTTGGACGGCCGCTAGGACCGGTCAGTGGCAGGGCGGGCGGGGGATATCTGGAGCTGACAGGCTTTGAGGCCCCACTCGGCGCGATAGATGGGAGTCACTTTCTGGGTGACCACTATCACATGAGATGAAACGCTGAATGGACGTGCTGAAGGTGGCTGGCGTCGGGCCTATCAGATTGGCACTGGTCAGGGGTAGTCTTGCCTAGACGGGAGAGAGGGCTATGGCAACTCCAAGGTACCGGCGACTGCCCGTTCAGATAGAGTCCATCAAGAGATTCTGATTGACCGCAATAGACTGGGACATGGAATAGGAACCTACCTAGTAGGACGAATCGCATTGGAAGGAGAGTAACGTATGGCTCGTGCAGAGGCGAAGGACGCTACCAGGGACAATCCAAGAGAAGTGCGTGTTCACTGGACACTGCTACATTGGATTGTCACATTCATCACCTTGGTATTGTCGCTGTATGCCTCGATACTTGGTTATCTAGAGTATTCTAGAAGTCACCGGGGGCCAGAGCCATATGTGAATCCCCCAACTACCTGCGTGATCAAGAATACGTTTCTGGGCCTCCAGTTCATGCTACCATTGACGATTGGGAATTCTGGTACGTCACCGTTGATTGTGGGGCGAATGTCGCTGCAAGTGTCGAAAGTCAACGAACCGAAACAGGACAAGACTATGCAACCTGCGCTGCGTGCACAGTCGCTTAGCGACACTTCAACAAGCTATGCACCGTTTACGGTCAAGCCTGGCGATTTCTGGTCGGGCTATGTGGGATTCAGGGAGATGCCGGGAACCGAAGACCAACAGAGTGCATATCAATTGCAGAACGATATTATGGCGTCAGTCCTAGAGAAGTTCATAGCAGATGATAAGAAGAAGACCCCAGCGGACTCGCCCTATGAACTTGACTCTGCAGTCTACGATCGAGTGGCTAGTCGTTTGAGGGAAAACGGCGAGTGGGCTACAGCAGGGAAGTATACTCTACTCCTCACGGTAGACAGTCTGCCGCAAAGGAACAAGCCGCTGTTTAAGGGAAGTTTCATTTTCGAGCTTTCTGAACAAGGCAAGCCACCCATTCGCATCTATCAGCCGAGGGCCTACAAGTACGTGAATGGAGGCAACATGGAACCGAGTTACTCGTTCTTTGTAATTCGCGCCCTAGACAGACTGAATTAGGTGAGCCTGGGCAACCTATTGGGAAGAGAAGCAGTAGTGCCAGTACTTCGGTTCCTTCTCACCTGCCGGCCGCAGGAAGAACACCCGGACCACACAATATAAGACGCCCGACAGACCAGTCACTTCAACAGAAATGTCCTTCTCGGCTCAGGTCCTTGGCAACTCCCTCTCAATGGTGGTATATTCATGGCAGGCGCCGTTGCCGGACAAAGGTCACACGGGAGATGTCGGAGACGATCCTATGTTCGAGCGGTTCAGCGATCGGGCGAGAAAAGTGATGGCCCTGGCCAATCAGGAAGCCCAGCGATTCAATCATGAGTACATCGGGACTGAGCACATCCTCTTGGGCCTGGCCAAGGAAGGCAGCGGCGTCGGCGCCACGGTCCTCAAGAACATGGGCATCGACATCAAGAAGCTGCGCCAGGAACTGGACAAGCTCATCCAAGCGGGCCCTACGATGGTCACCCAGGGCAAGCTTCCGCAGACGCCCAGGGCCAAGCACGCCATCGAATACGCCATCGAGGAGGCCCGCTCGCTCAACCATGACTACGTGGGCACCGAGCACATCCTCTTGGGGCTGCTGCGAGAGACCGAGGGCATTGCGGCCCAGGTACTGATGCACCTGGGGCTCAAGCTCGAAGACGGTCGCCAGGAGGTGCTGAATCTGTTGGGTGGGGGCGAACCGGACGAGAGAGAGCCCCTCGCGTCGAGCTACACGGACCTGCCGGCCTGGCGCAAGGCCGATGAACTGGCCCAGCAGGTGTACGCCGTGACGGGACACTTCCCGCCGGAGCCGATTCCCGGCGTGGCGTCCCGTCTGCGCCATGTGGCCCTGGCTGTCCCGCCCCTCATCGCAGAGGCCTGCAGCCGGCCGATTCCGGGCGAGGCCAAGTGGCTCCTCAACAGCGTCTTCGTCTCCTTGCGCGAACTGAGCTATCTGCTGGCCTTCGCCGGACGGCTGGAGATCCTGCTCGCGGAGGACCGCGAGAAGTTGGATGCCCTTGCCGACGAGCTTGACGCCTTGGTCCGGCGCTACTATGCGTCCCTGGGCCATTGACGCGGGCCCATCGCAGCGCAAGAGAAGCCGCGGTCCCGTCACCGAAAACGCGGTTCTTGAACGAGGCCGAATGGAATCGAACCCTCAACCTTCGGACCGACAATCCGACGCTCAGAATCCAGAACCCCTTGTCTCAGTAGACGTTGTGGCAAGTCCTGAATCGACTGGGGCGCGTCCTGGGCGCTTTCTGTGCAGAACTACCCCCCTGCCGATGGCCAGGATGACCCCGCCCTTGCCCTGTGGCTGGCAGCCTGTCCCATCGCCCTGACCGAACGCGTCCGCCAGCAGATCCTTGCCCTCGCCCGAGGGCAGGCCATCCCCACAGACCACCCGGAAGGAGACACCCTATGACCACCCAGGACGCAGAGACTCCGCGCTGTGAAGTATGCGGCCAGCCCGCCGTCTACGCCGAGGACCAGCCCGCCCATGGCGGTCAGTCCCAGCCGCGCTACCTCTGTGGCGGGTGCCTTCACGCTGGATCGCCCCAGGGACAGGCCAGCCCTACGCAGCAGGCAGGCCAAGGCTGTACGATCACCGCCGGGGTGGGCCATCGGGGACGGGTCAAGACCAAGATCGTCAGGCGTAGGCCGCTAGTTTGCGTCAGGATCATTTCCAGGGTGCCAATGTACCGAGCCAGCAGTCTCCGGCCAGCCCTGGGCCAACGTGGGGTGAATGTTCGATCGCGACGGCGGCTGACGATCTACTCGTGGCCCTACTGTGCCACCAGCCCATCGGCGCAGACTCGCGGGCCACTTGCCCCAGACCGCTCTGCACATCCTCGCTGAATCTGGATTTCCCAGCATGTCAGCCAGCCCGGGCCAATCGTGCTGGGGATCTTCCCCAAAGACGATCTCTCGAACCCAGAACTTCCCGTACCTGACGGTGGCGGGCTCTGTCCATCTCCAGTACTCAACGTGACCATCGCCAAACGATGCGCATGTCCCCTCTGCATGGTGGACACCCGCCCCCGAAAACCCAGCGGACCAGGCCAGACCCTCCATACCTGCGGCCGGGATGCCGTCTATTCGTTGGCCCCATGCGCATTCACCTCCGTACGTTCCGAGGTCCATGAACACCATCCTGGATGCAGCACCGGGAAAGGCCAACTCAGAGATCTTCCTCACAAAAAGGACAGTCCCACCCATGCTGCGATTGGCCCTGACTTCACGATCGAGCTTCAGCCATTGGTCCGGTGGCCAACGATTCATGGATGCCACCGTATGATAAGAACTCAATGATGTGCCCCAGTGCTGCCACGGCCCGTCGTTGTGGCGATAGCGTGAGGGACAGAGATATGCCCGGACATCGCCGACGTAGGTCGCCAGGCCGCCTGTCCGCATTGCCGCCAGACTCTGGGCTGGGTCAGGCACAAAGGAGTAGCTGTACCCGTTGATGCACCACGGCTTGCCGGGGTTGTGGACTTGGTAGTCAAGCTCTGCCTCGCCGTTGACAATGAAGTCATCGTGGTCCGTGGCATACGCATGCCAGGCTGTTTGCACCTAGTGCATGTGGGCCATGCAGGCGGCGCGTCTGCCCGCCTCCCTCGCACGATTGAGGCTGGGCAGCAGGATGGCGAGCAGTACCGCCACGACGGCGATCACGACCAGCAATTCGATGAGGGTGAAGCCAGTGGGCCGCCGAGACTGCGGGGCAGTTGCACCACTAGACACTGGGCGATGTAGCCGCCCCAGACCACGAGTGCGATCAAACCCTTTCCTGGCTGCCATGCGGATCTCCTTCCCTCTCGGAAGAGCCAATCTGACAAGCCGTACTTACCCCTCACTGGCCGTCTTGGATGCAGGTCGCTATGTTTATGGTAGACCTGGTGTATGCGGAATGCAAGGCCTTTCACACACAGGCAGGCCCGGCTCAGGGGCAACGTGGGGCCTCACTTGCTACGGTTGCAGCGAGGCTAGACCGGCCCGGCCAGAAGCAGACAAGGGCTGCAAGTGTCCCTCCTCACAGCCCCTGGAAAGGAGGCATCTCAGATAGGTCTACAGTGTTCCGCGCCTACGGAGCCAGCCAACCAGGCCGGGGTCTCTCGCCTACTTGTCTGACGACTTGCTCGCCTGGTTCGTTCCTCCATAGGCACCCATGTTGATCCGGCTGCCGTTCGGCTGTGGCTCTGCGCCGACTGTTGAGGCCGGGTCTCCGGCGTCGATGCATGGACTGGTCGCCGTGTCCTTGACCCACTTCTCACCAGGCTGGTCCCAACGCCCGGCCTGGCTCCTGAGATGGTAGTCGCCCGGCACCCAGATTGCAGTCGGATCAGATGCAGACACGGGCTTGGCCAGGGCATTCGGATTCGCCCAATACCCTGCCCCTGCGAACAGCGGAGCCGCCTGGAGGTTGCCTGTACCCAGGAAAGCACCGTCGCTGTAGGTGATGGCTAGTTGGCTGAGACCTGATACGATGATCTGCGCAGAGCTGTTTCCCCAGACAATGGAGTTGGTCAGTTTGATGGAGCTGTCCTTGAATCTCAGCCCAGCACCTTCGCTGCCGCCGCAGTTGCCTGAGATCGTGCAGTTGGTGAACACTGCATTGCTGTCCTGACAGTAGACGCCACCACCTGCCTCCACGCTCGGATCTCTCGTGCGATTGCCTACGATCAGGCAGTTCATGATGTTGGGATCACTATCCACGCACAGGATACCACCAGCCAGACGGCCCCGGCCCCCGGTGATGACAAATCCGACCAATGTGCAATTGGGGTCCTCTCGCTGGGTACACCTGACCACCGTCTCCTTGCCCTGACCGTTGATGATGGGAAAGGCCTGTATGCCGGTCTGATCCTCGTTCAGACCGTTGACTTCGATGCTCTTGCCCAGCAAGTCGATCGTCTCCAGGTAGGTCCCCGGTCGGACAACCACCGTGGCTCCCTGCTTAGCCACGTCGATGGCCTCTTGGATCATGTCGAACGGATGCTCGGGCGTCCCGTTCTCGCATGGATCGCTGATGCTTGGATCGCCAGGGCCTGGATCGCCGGGGGCGTTGTCATCCACATACAGCACATCAAGGATGCTCTCAAAACACGCTCTGATCGTGTAGTCAACATCCATTCTCAAGGCGTAGGGATTCCGATTGGCAGAAAGGCCTCCACGCCAACCCCCGAACACAAATAGTGGGGCTGGCTGCGCCTCAAGTATTACCTCTTGGCCACCGGTGTACAGGAAGGTCCCTTCGCCAGGAGAGATGACAGCCCCGCCGGGTGTGCACGAAATCACCAGGGTCCGAACGAAAGGGGTATCAACAGCGTCACTTAGGATATTCAGGAAGTGCTCGTCCCAGTCGTGTCTTGTGTCGGAGGCAGGCGGCCCGGAGGGGTTATTGCACCATACGGCGAACTGGATGGAGACCGGATGCACAGTGCCGACCGATTCACCTGGGAGCGTGCTATGGCTTCCGGTAGACTCGATCACAGTACAGTATCCGGTTCCATCTGCTTCAAACACAACATGGCCATCGACTCTGTAGGCAGGAGGTGAAATCCCGAGACACGGGAGGTCTGGTTGGATTCCATCTCCAAACAGAGGAGTATCCCAATCGGTCCACGCGAATATCCGGTATCCGTTGTTTGGGTCTATGTATCCCTTGAACCAAGGGTGATCGGCTTTTGCTGTAGCGAGGGAGAATACGATAGTCGCCAGACAAACGGCGACCATGGCCCTTATGTTGGTTGTTGTGCCATTTCTGCGATGGAATCCGAAATCCGTTAGTGGCGATTTCATGGGGAGACCCTCACTGAACAGCCTAACTGATGGTAGATTTGATTCTGCGGAACCTAACGCACAATAGACCTTGGACTGGTAAGCACTCTGACAGGCGCGAAGACGCAACTCTGGCCCAGGTTATGCTCACACCCGCGCCCATCCCCGTGTCTCCCGCACCCTCTTGGTAGTCCACGACCAACGCCTTCCTCGTCTTCTGCGAACCGAGGTCTATGGGCCTGGGTCAAGGCAGTGCTGTCATCAGCACAGCAGGCGAGCGCAGCGATCCCCCGGTTCGGGATATGAAGATCGTCTGTCACCTCGCCATGACACCTCTTCCGAGCGGACCCCTGCCACGGCCTACAGTCACATAATAACAGGCTTCAACGGCCCCTTCAAGCCGAAAGAGGTGCCAGAAGCCGTTCACCGCAGATCAGGCCCGGGACCGGCCACTTTCCCGCAGCAACGGGCGTGAGCGGCGTTCTACTACCGTCCCGACTCCACCCTGAGAACGGGGTTGTCCCCTCGGCGGAGGAAGGTCCTGCGGTGGATCTGGCTTGGGGGGACCTGCGCCCTCGGGAACCAGGCCGCCGGCCGATCAGGTATGCCAGATCAGGATCGCGGGCAGGCACATTCAGGCTTGTCCGCCAGGAGTCGCATCTCCACCGGGAAGGTTGGGCAGTGGCGATCCGTCCCGGCCGCGCGAAACTCACCGGCACGAATTCCAAGTACATCGACCTGGCCGACAAGCTGGTCAGGGAACGGCCCGACCTTGCCCACCAAGGAGAGGGGCGGGTGTGGACAGCGGAGGATGTCCGTACCACCCGCCCCGTCAATGGCGTCCTTGCCGGCCGTTCCTTGACGAGAGACGTCCCTGTCCCCCTCTATGGCGTTTGTGGGGGCCTGGGTGTGGACAAGGATTCTGGCATGGCCCGAGGAGGAAGAGCGAAGTGGGCTAGACAGCCAGACTGCACCGGACAGAGGAGCACTGCGGCAGTCTTGACGTATCCCTGCGTTGTGGCCATTGTGGCCAGGGAGAACTCACCGGAGGACACGGCATGAGCGAATATGCGGTCATAGTCCAGAACGACGAATCAGCCTGGGATGACATCAAGGGTGACCTGTACCACTACCCGTCAACGTACCAGACAATCCTGACCCCTGGCTGTAAAATCATCTACTACAAGGGACGCATGACGGACCATCGCCACGCAGCGGAAAGGCTGAGCGGTGACCTGGTCTTTGTCCCAGCAGACCCGCAGGAACTTCTCCAGCCCCAGAAGACTACTGCTGCCAAAGACCACGCCATAGATATTGAGGACGTGCCGGAGTCTCTCATCTGCCAGGTCTTTGAGGTCATGCAACAGGCACACTGGCATCAATTCCAGATCCTGACCAAGCGATCCCAACGCCTGCGGGAACTGGCCCCCACCCTGAGCTGGCCTGAGAATGTATGGATGGGCGTAACTGTGGAGAACGATCAGTGTCGCTTCCGCCTCCAGGATCTGCGGGCCGTGCCGGCCAGCACCCGGTTCTTGTCGCTGGAACCGCTCCTTGGTCCCATTGCGGATCTTGATCTAACCGGCATCCACTGGGTTATTGTGGGAGGTGAGTCGGGCCCGGGTGCCCGTCCCATGCAGAAGGGTTGGGTCAGGGACATCCGGGATCAATGTGCAGCCCAAGGTGTCCGTTTCTTCTTCAAGCAATGGGGCGGCATCAACAAGAAGAAGGCCGGTCGCATCCTGGATGGCCGGATCTGGGACCAGATGCCTGCCGGTAGACAGTCCGTTCTGGCGAGACAGGCCCCTCTACGCAAGAAGCTCAGCCGCAATGTGGGCATCTCGCCGAATCTGGAGAGGATTCGCCAGGAGATGGCCTGTGCCCAGGCAGACCTGCGGTGCTAACCCCGGGGGTTGTCCAGTGCCCAATCACTCGCAACAGATCATCCAGAAGCTCTGGAACTACTGCAACATCCTGCGGGACGATGGTCTATCCTACGGGGATTACGTTGAGCAGTTGACGTACCTGCTCTTTCTCAAGATGGCAGACGAGCAGAGCCGGCCTCCGTTCAAGAAGCCCTCGGCAGTGCCCAAGGGGGCCGACTGGGCGAGCCTGCTGGCCCGCGATGGGGATGATCTGGAGGTCCACTACAGGCACGTGCTGGAGACGCTCGGCAAGTACAAGGGCATGCTTGGTGTCATCTTCCGCAAGGCCCAGAACAAGATACAGGACCCGGCCAAGCTACGGCGGTTGATCGTGGATCTGATCGACAAGGAACAATGGTCGTCGCTCTCTGCTGACGTTAAGGGCGATGCCTATGAGGGCCTGCTCCAGAAGAACGCGGAGGACGTCAAGGGTGGGGCGGGTCAGTACTTTACACCCCGCCCGCTGATCGCCGCTATTGTGGATGTGATGGCCCCCGCTCCGGGCCAGACCATCTGCGACCCGGCCTGCGGCACGGGCGGATTCCTGCTGGCGACGCATGACTATCTTTCCAGGCACCATGCCCTCGACCGCTCGCAGAAGAGGCGGCTCAAGAGCGGCACGCTCTTCGGCGTGGAACTGGTGGACAGCGTGGCCAGGCTCTGCTGCATGAATCTCGTGCTCCATGGGATCGGGGGCGATGAGGACGGCGACGTCCCCATAGACGTCCGTGACGCCCTGGCTGGTCACGGTGGCACGTACTACGACGTGGTATTGACCAATCCTCCATTCGGCAAGAAGAGCAGCGTCACGATCGTCAACGAGGAAGGCAAGGCGGAGAAGGAATCCTTGACCGTACATCGGGATGACTTCTGGGCCTCCACCAGCAACAAGCAGCTCAACTTCCTCCAGCACGTCTTTGCCATCCTGAAGCAGCATGGCAAAGCAGCCATAGTCGTGCCCGACAACGTGCTATTCGAGGGAGGTGCAGGCGAGACTATCCGCAGGAAACTCTTGCACGAGGCGGATGTGCACACGCTCCTGCGTCTGCCGACCGGTGTGTTCTACGCACAGGGCGTCAAGGCCAACGTCCTGTTCCTCGACCGCAAGCCCGCCAGTGAGAAGCCGTGGACTGACAGGCTATGGATCTACGACCTTCGCACCAACAAACACTTCACACTCAAGGAAAGCCCTCTGCAACGTAGCGATCTGGATGACTTCGTCCAGTGCTTCAAACCTACAAACCGGCATCAGCGCAAGGAGGCCGAGCGGTTCAAGTCCTTCTCATATGAGGAATTGGTCGAGCGCGACAAGGCCAACCTGGACCTCTTCTGGCTCAAGGACGAATCGCTGGAGGAGTCTGCCAACCTCCCTGCCCCTGAGGTCATAGCCCGGGAGATCGTCGAAGACCTTGAGACTGCCTTGGAGCAGTTCAACACCATAGCCGAGGACCTGGAACCCTGAGTCTTGCTTTGGGTCGTTGCCCGCCACACGCGGGCTCGGATCGAACCTGCACAGCGTCTTTGCGGGCGGGCTGATGCAAACCTGGGTGGTCTCCCTTCTACCGTGGCTTCCACTGCGGTTGACTTCTCAAGGGGATGCGTCTCGGCGGCTGGCTGGAGGTGGGCGAATCCCTGGTCGGAAATGGAAAATGCCATCGCCGCGGCTGGGGGGCGATGTGGTACAATGAACCTGCCCGGGGGTCTTTCGGAGTAGTCGGGTGGTGGTGCTGGAATCTGTGTGCTAGAAGCGACTTAGGCGGCGGCAGGGGACGGGGTTCCAGTCTGGAGGCAAGGACTGATAGAAGAAGGATACTCATGTCATCAACAGTTCGTCGGGGTGGTTTGTGCGTCGGGGTGATGCTTGCAGGGTTGCTGGGGGCTGCGGCAGTTGCGATGGGGCAGGCCAGCCGGGAATCCAGCATTGTGATCAATGAGATCTGTTACGATCCGGGCGACGGCAGCGATCACCTGGAGTTCGTGGAGCTGGTCAACGCGGGCACTGCGACCGTGGACCTGGGTGGGTGGAGCTTTGGAAAGGGGATCGCGTATACCTTTCCGCAGGGGACGAGCGTCGCTGCGGGCAAGTATCTGGTGGTGGCGGAGGATCCGGCGGCCCTCCAGAAGGCCTTTGGGGTGGCCTGCCTCGGACCCTTTGAGGGCCACCTGGACAACGACGGCGAGAAGGTCACGCTGCATGACGCCACAGGTGGTCTGGCGGATGAGGTGGACTACAAGGCGAGTTTCCCCTGGCCGTGCAATACCAACGGGCGATCGATTGAACTGATCAATCCAGAACTGGACAACGATCTCGGCGGCAGTTGGCGGGCGTGCGGGTACAAGGAGGTCCAGGACCCAGAGACCGTGGTGCCGAGCAGGACCCTGGTGCGCAGCGAATCTACGCATTGGCGGCTCCGCAAGGGCGTGTCCGAGCCGCTGGCCACGTGGACTGGGCCGGACTACGTGGAGGACAGGTTCTGGGAGGAGGCCTCTGCAGAGGCGCCCATTGGGTATGACACCAAGGGTACGTACCCGATCACCGCGAATCTGCCTGACATGCGGAACTCGTACAGCACGGTGTACCTCCGCCATACCTTCGGGATCAGTTTCTCGGAGGAGATGCCGGATGCGCTGACCCTGCGGATCTTGGTCGATGACGGCTGCATCGTCTGGATCAACGGCGTGGAGGTTGCGCGGCCTTACGTGGCAGCCGGGCCGCAGCCCTACAATGCCCTTGCCACTGTGCATGATGCCGCCTGGGAGACGTTCACAGCTCACAGGTCCTTCGGCCTATCTGAGGCAGGGAGCCAACGTCGTCGCTGTGCAGGTGATCAATACGACCCTGGGCAGCAGTGACCTGCTCTTCGATATGGAGCTGGCTGGCGCAGCCATTGTCGCGGGGGATGAGGCGACCCCGCCTCCGACGCCCGGCGCTGCCAACAGCGTGCTGGCTGCCAATGCCCCGCCCCAGATCAGGCAGGTCAGCCACGCGTCGGAGCAGCCCAAGGCGAATCAGGCCATCGTGGTCACGGCCAAGGTCACGGACCCCGACGGCGTGGCGAAGGTCAGCCTCGCCTACCAGGTCGTGCGTCCGGGACACTACATCCCTGCATGGTTGCCGGTTCCTTCGAATGTGTTCAACAGCAATGGCGAGACCGCAAGGGACAGGAACCCGGAGTTCGATCTCGCCGCCAATTGGACGACGGTCCAGATGGCCGACAACGGCACGGGGTCGGACAAGTCTGCATCGGACGACCTCTTCACGACCGTCATTCCCGGCCAGGGCAACCGCTCCCTGGTCCGCTACCGCATCACTGCTGTGGACGCGGTGGGCCAGGCTCTGTCTGTCACAGTGCCTTACAATGACGATGCGGCGATCAACTTTGCCTGTTGGGTCTATGACGGTATCCCTGCGTATGTGGCGGCCAACTCTGTCCTCGGGTCGCCCCATACCTACAGCCCCGAGGTGCTGCAGACCCTGCCCGTGTACACCCTCATCACGCGGGCCCAGGACCTTGCCCAGTGCTATGCGTACAGATCGACTGACCGCAGCTACCCCAACAACAATCCAGCGCGCAAGGCCTTCAACTGGGAAGGGGCCTTCGTGTACGATGGGAAGGTCTACGACCACATCAACTACCGCCTCCGCGGGGCCAATGGCAGGTACGATGGCCAGGGCAAACGGAGCATGAAGATCCGCTTCAATCGCGGCGGGGAGCTGCAGGCCAGGGACCGCTACGGCCGTCCCTATCCCCAGGGCTGGCGTGACCTTCTGGTCAGCAAGATGTTCGACAACCGGACGTACAACGACTATGGCGACAGCAATTTCGGTCTGACCGAGACGGCCAACTCGATCGTCTGGAACCTTGCGGGTGTGCCCACCTGGGACACCGCCTGGTTCCATCTCCGGGTCGTGGACGGTGAACAGGAGGCGCCGGATCAGTACCATGGCGACTTCTGGGGCATGTTCCTTGCCATGGAGGACTATGACGGTCGCTTCGTCGAGAGGCAGGGCATGCCCGATGGGAACTTGTACAAGTTCTCGTCTCAGAACACCTCCGACCTGGAGGAGGAGCGGCATCAGGGCCGCGACTCGGTCTCGGACGCCTCGGACTGCGCCCGCATCGTCAGCCAGTTGGTCCCGGGCAAGTCGGAGGCACAACTCCGCGGGCTGGTCAACTACGACAGGTACTTCAGGTATCTCTCCGTGTGCGAGGCCGTGCGGCAGTACGACAACGACTACGCGGGCGAGAAGAGGAACATCGCCTGGTTCTTCGAGCCCGATCCCACAGGGCAGAACCCCTTGGGTTGGCTCTGGCTCCTGCCTTACGATACGGACCTGACCTGGGGGCCCAACTGGAACGACGGCCCGCAGCAGCCCTGGAAGGTCCTTGAGCCAAGCGGCAACGACGGCAAGGCCCACACGGACAACCCCGGCGGCATGACTGCCATGAAGATGGAGTTCAGGAACACTGTCCGCGAGTTCAGGGACCTGCTCTGGAACGCGGACACGATTCCGTTCATGCTGGCAGACCTGACGAGCCTGATCAGCGACTTCGCCCCTGCGGACCAGGATCGCTGGACCCACATGCCTTCCACGGCCTACAGCAGTGACACTGCGGGACTGCACGTCACAGGCCATCACGACTTCACCTGGTCTGCACAGGACAAGTTCAATGACATGATGCTCTTTGCGTTCACGGGCAATCACACGTGGTCCAGCGGCAACATCAGTGGGTTCGTCCCTGCGGGCGGCAGGGCGGCCGTGCTCGACCAGATCTCGGGGTTTGAGGGCGACGCCACCGCCATCCCCAGTACTCCAACGGTCTCTTATATCGGCCCTGCCGGCCATCCCGCAGGGACGCTGACCTTCAAGGCAGGCGCCTTTGCAGATCCCCAGGGGTCAGGGACCTTTGGCGCCATGAAGTGGCGGATCGCCGAGGTCTCGGACCCGATCAGCCCGGACTATGACCCCGCGACGTGCAAGTACGAGATTCGGGCCTTGTGGGAGAGTAACGAGATCAAGCCCTACCAGGCCAACTTCACCTTCCCGTCCGTGGGCGTGCAGGAGGGGCGTCTGTACCGCGTCAGGGTCCGCATGAAGGACACGACCGGCCGCTGGAGCCACTGGTCCAGGCCGATTCAGTTTGTCGCAGGCCAATGAGAGTGACCCCGCATAGCCGATAATAGAGAGGTCGCGTGGTTCAGGTGTGCTGGGTCATTGAAGGGAGCCCGCTATGAAGAAGGTCGTGGCAGGGGTACTCGGGGTATTGCTCCTCGGCCCGGCTACTGACCTACGGGCGGTGGGAGAGAAGGGCGCCATCCTGTTCGAGTATTGGGACGGCCTGACTGGAGACATCGCAGGCGTGGACAGCCTGGTCAACGACATCCGCTGGCCTGCGAATCCCTCTGCAGAGCAGTGGCGGACCAGGCTCGAAGGGCCCACGGATAGGGCGGACCTCTATGGAACCCGTGTCCGGGGCTACCTCTATCCCCCTCAGACGGGCGACTTCACCTTCTGGATCGCCAGCGACGACGCCAGCGAGCTGTGGCTCAGCACGAGTGAGGCCCCGGGCGCTGCGGTGAGGATCGCCTACGTGACTGGACACACGGCCAGCAGGAGTTGGACCACGTTCAGCAGCCAGCGGTCCGCTAGCCGGCGTCTCGAGGCAGGCAAGCGGTACTACGTCGAGGTCCGGCACGTGGACGCGGGGGGTAGCGACAACCTTGCAGTGGCCTGGTTCGGTCCCGGTGTACCCGGAGCCGCAGCCACCCGGCCCGCCGTGATCGAGGGCAAGTACCTGGCGAGCGTCATCCGCGAGAAGGACAGGCTGGCGTCCGGACCTACGCCGGCTGATGGCTCCGACGATCTGCGGCCCCAGACGCCCGTCCTTCAATGGACCCCTGGATTCGCGGCTGCGTACCACGATGTGTACGTGGGGCAGGATCCGAACCAGCTCCGTCTCAGAGGCCGCCAGGTGCCCGCCGCAGTCCTGCTGGATCCAGGCCTGGTCCCGGGCCAGACCTACTTCTGGAGGGTCGACGAGGTCGAGGCGGACGCCAGGACCGTCCATCAGGGACACGTGTGGTCCTTCAGGGTATGGCCCAACACGGCCAGCCGGCCGAGTCCCTCGGAAGGAGCCGCCAACGTGCTCACGGATGTGCGACTCGCGTGGCGGGCCGGCCTGTCTGGCGTGATCCACTTCGTGTACGCAGGGACGGACAGGGCGGCCGTGGAGGCCGCGACCGAGAACTCGGCAGAACTGTGGACCGTGACCTTCGGCAGCGAGACGACCTATGCCCCTGATCCAGGGCTGAGCGAGGGCGCCACGATCTACTGGCGCGTGGACGAGTCCGACGTGAGCGGGTCCGCCTTCTTCAAGGGCCGCATCTGGAGCTTCAAGACCTTTGCCTCAGAGCCTGCGGACCAACTGGTCGGGTACTGGAAGCTGGAAGAGAGCGAGGGGACCCGGGTGCCCGACTACTCGGGCGGGGCCAACCCTGGTGAGCTGGTCAATGGCCCGGTCCAGGTTGCGGGTGCGATCGGCGGGGCCCTCCAGCTCGATGGCAAGAGCCAATACGTCCGGGTTGCCCACTCCGGCCTGTTTGATCTCCAGAACCTGACGCTGGCCGCCTGGATCGATCCCCGGGCCCTGGCGGACGGCTGCGGCATCATCGCTGCCGGGACCACCGCCAATCCCTATGCCCTGCAGGTCTGGAGTGACGGGGCGATCCGGTTCACGGCCAACTCTGCGGGTGTAGCGGACGGGATAGGATCGGGATCATGGAACTCCTCGCCGGGCCTGCTCTGGCTGGACCGGTGGCAGCACGTTGCAGTGACCTATGATGGGTCGAAGATCACGTTCTATCACAACGGCCTCAAGGCGGATGAGGTGATCCAGTCGCTCAGGCTGGGATCTCTGGCCGAGCCCATGACCCTGGGCGCTGACCTCGCGGCAGGCGGCGGACACTTCCAGGGCAGCCTCGATGACGTGAGGATCTACGGGCGGGCTCTCACGGCAGAGGACCTGGCCCTGGTGATGAGGGGCAGTCCCAGGCTGGCCTGGAACCCCTATCCCGTGAACGCAGGACAGGCGGACGGCGAGCTGGCAGGTCTGACCTGGACTGCCGGCGCGGAGGCAGTCAGCCACAACGTCTATCTTGGCCGCGACGCGGAGGCCGTGGCCCTCGCTGATACCGCTGACTCCACGGGCGTCTATCGGGGTCGACAGGACTCTGACCGATATGCCTTGGCCCCGGGGTCCCTGGTGGTCGGCGAGGCCTATGCCTGGCGAGTCGACGAGGTGGCTGCAGACGGCACCGTGACCGTGGGGCCGGTGTGGAGCTTCCAGGTAGGGGACCTTCTGGTCGTGGACGACTTCGAGAGCTATACGGCCGACCAGGACGCGGGCCGGGCCGTGTATCAGACCTGGGCCGACGGGTACGGCGGCAACGGCACGGGTTCTACCGCAGGTGACCTGCCCCCTCCCTATGTCACGGCCTTCCCCGTGGCGGACGGGTTGCAGGCCCTGCCCTTGCTGTATGACAATACCGGGGACTTTCACGATCTCAACGGCAACCCCGTGTACGTTGCCTATTCGGAGATCTCCCGTCAATGGAGTTTCCTGCAGGACTGGACCCGCAGGGGATCGCGGGCCCTGAGCCTGAGATTCTATGGGGATGGGGCCAACACCCTCACGGACCTCGACGCCCTGTACGTCGTGGTGGAGGATGGCTCGGGCGCCACCGGAGTGGTACGGTACACCGGCCCTTCGAGCCATCTGCGGCAGGCCTGGTGGCACGAGTGGAATATTGACCTGAAGTCTTTGGAGGAGGTCGACCTGGCGCACATCAAGACCCTGATTTTGGGCGTGGGCGACCGGGGTCCGACGAGGACCCAGGCAGGGGGCAAGGGCAGGTTGGTCATCGATGCGATCAGACTGTATGGAGCCCGGTGCGTTGCGGGCCTGTCCGACCTGCCAGGCGATCTCAATGGCGACTGCGTTGTGGATTGGACGGACCTGAGGACCTTGGCCAATGCCTGGTTGGTGGCCGGCGAGTACATCCTGCCCAAGGACCCGGGCAAGGCCAGCGGCTGGTGGAAGCTGGATGGAAGCGCGGTGGAGTCCTACAGCGGCATCGCAGGTACGTTGTCCGGCCCCTCCGTGATCCCGGGCGTGGATGGACAGGCGGTGCAGTTCTCGGCCGAGGGCGACAGCATCGAGCTGGGCGCAAAGGCAGGCGAGGTGATCTCCACGTTGACGAGCTTCACGATCTCCATCTGGGCCAGCCCGGACATGGTGGGCGGCGGCTGGCAGCGGCTGTTTGACCTGGGCAACAGCGACGCAGACTATCTGATGGTCTCGCTGTGCCGGGCCTCTGTGGCCGGATCTGGCCCGCGATTCGGCATGAGGGTCGCAGGCCAGGCTGAGCAGTCCGCGGACTCGGTCGTGAGGCTGACCGGAGGCGAGTGGAACCACGTGGTGGCCACGCTGGATGCATCGACCTCGATCGGTGCCCTGTACATCAACGGTCAGTTGGTCGCCCAGAACGGCGGCATGACCTTCAGACCCAGGGACCTGGGGATTACACGGACCAACACTCTGGGCAAGTCCCACTCTGAGACAGACGCCCCATACAGAGGCAGTCTGGACGACTTCAGGATCTACAGCCGGGCCTTGACCCTCCCTGAGATCGTGTGGCTGAGCAGGACCAGCGCCACCTACCGCTTCGAGGGCAACGTCGGTCGGTGCGATCTCAATGCAGACGGCGTGATCGACGGCCGGGACTTCGCCATGCTGGCTGGCTCCTGGGTGACCGAGCAGTTGTGGCCGTAACAGCAGCTGTTAGCGATTGGCTGCTAGCTGTTAGCCGGAGAAACGATGAAGGAGATCGCGTTTGACAGCTGGCGGCTTGCCTTCTCCGGCTAATCGCGAATGGCTAATAGCCAAGAGCTGCTGTCTCGCTGATTCGTTGTACCACGGGCCAAGGAGACAGGATGAAGCTGTGCTTGATGGGATGGTTCGCGATCGTGGGGCTGTGCGCCACGTCTGCATCCGAGTCAACGCAGGTCGGCGCCTCGACGAGACAAGAGGCAGACGGCCTCGTGGCCTCACCCGAGCAGGGCTGGCCCCAATGGCGGGGGCCGCGGCGAGACGGCGTCTCGCAGGAGAAGGGGCTGCTCGCCTCATGGCCTGAGGGAGGACCCACTCGGCTGTGGAAGGTTGAAGGCCTGGGCCGCGGATGGTCGTCCCCCATCCTCACGGGAGGCAGGCTCTTCATCACGGGCGAAGTGGGTGAGGACCTGGTGGTGTTCGCCTTTGACGGCGACGGCCATCTGCTGTGGCGGACCCCGAACGGCAAGGCGTGGAAGGGCCCGTATCCTGGCGCGAGGGCGTGCTGCGCGTTTGCGGCGGGTCGCGTGTATCACCTCAACGCCCATGGCAGGCTCGCGTGCCTGGCCGCAGACTCGGGCAAGGAGATCTGGGCGGTTGACATCCTGGACCGCTTTGAGGCCAAGAACATCACGTGGGCGCTGAGCGAGTGCCTGTTGGTGGATGGCGATCACGTGATCGTTACACCCGGAGGCAAGAAGGGCCTTGTGGCTGGCCTTGATGGAGGATCAGGCAACACTCTGTGGGCCACACCCGCCCTGGAGGAGGACCGCACTTCCCACTGTTCGCCAATCCTCTTTCAGTACCGGGGCCGGCGCATCATCAGCAACTGCTCGTCGGCCCACGGCTTCGGCGTGGACGCAGACACAGGCAGACTCCTGTGGACTGTGCCGCTGCGGAATCCGTATGGAACGAACGTCTCCACGCCGGTCTACGCTGCGGGCCGCGTGTTTTACATGACCCCCTATGCGGAACAGGGAAGGCAGTACCTTCTGCATCCGAGCGCCTCCGGGATTGCGGCAGACCTGGCGTGGAGCTCGGCCGTCGATGCAGTGACAGGGGGCGCGGTGCTGGCCGATGGCGTTCTCTATGCCGCGGGCTACGAGAAGAACAAGTGGTGGTTTGCGATCGACTGGAACACGGGACAGACGCTGCATGAATTCAAGGGTCTGACGACAGGCGCGGCAATCCACGCGGATGGCCACCTCTACTGCCTCGACGAGCAAGGCACGGCAGCACTGGCGAGCCCCGGACCTCACGGCCTGGAGGTCTCAGGCCGTTTTCAGTTCGCGGGTCCCGGCATCAAGGATGCGTGGGCCCATCCTGTGCTGCTCGACGGTCGTCTCTATCTTCGCTATCACGACTCGCTGGCGTGCTACCTCGTGAAGCAGTGACCTGTCCTGTCACTTCAACAAGGCTAGACGGCTACTTCGCAGACGTCGGGATCCTCGACGGCTGCGGACGGCGGCCTGTACTTGGCCCCAACGCGGTCCAGGACCTCGGTGGTCAGGCTCAGGTACTCGCGGCTGGCCCGGCTCTCCGGCGCGTGGTCCAGAATGGTCTTTTGATGGCTGGGCGCCTCGGCGAGCGAGACGGCCGTGTGGATGACGGTGTCGAAGACCAGTGCCCCGAACGTCCGCCGCATGCCCTGCTGCATCTGCCGGCTCAGCAGGGTCCGGTCGTCGACAAAGGTGAGGACCAGGCCCAGGGGTTCCACCTCGCAGGGGGAGAACCGGTCATGAAGCACGCGGATCGTGTCGAGCAGCCGCTGCAGCCCTTCGAGTGCGTAGTAGTGGACCTGCACGGGCGCTACGACGTCTGTGCTCGCGACCAAGGCGTTGACGGACAGGATGCCTAGTGAAGGGCAGCAGTCGATGATGCAGAAATCATAGAGATCCTGGACCTCATGGAGGAGGGCTCCCAGCATCAGCTCCCTCCCGAGCGTGCCGCGGAGCTCCAATTCCACACCCGCCAACAGGACATTGCTCGGAGCGAGGTCCAGACCCTTGATCCGCGTCCGCAACAGGATGTCCGGAAGGTGTATGTTCTGGCGCGTCAGGGCGTCGTAAAGTGTGGTCTTCAGGGAGCGGGGCTTGTAGCCCAGGCCCAGAGTGGCGTTGCCCTGAGGGTCCAGATCAACGAGCAGGACTCTGTAGCCACGGAGGGCCAGCGATGCAGCCAGGTTCACGGCTGTCGTGGTCTTGCCACAACCTCCTTTCTGATTCGCCACCGCGATGGTTCTCATGGACATTTCCATCCCGGAAAATCCACGCGGTCCATCCGGCCGCCGCCTACTTCTCATAACCAGAGTATAGGAAATCCCTCGCCTGCACGCAAATCCTGCGAGTATCGAGGAGCAATGCCGGAATCAGGCAAGGATGGTGGGTTGGAGTGGACTTCCCATAAGGACACTCTGGCTGACGTGCTGTGGGACGTTTTATGGGCCGATCGCCGACGTCCTCCTCTTGTCGCGGTCGGCGACCGGGAGACAGATGGAATCCTCTCGCGACAACGACCCAGGCGGCCGCGGTGGGACAAGGATTCTAGGTGTCTTCTGTCTTGTATGTGCTGGAAAGTCACTTGACTTTCTGGAACTTGTTGAGTATGATGCTAAGATCATGGGGCGGTTTGCAGCGGAGGCAAACAAGGCAACAGTTACAGACAGCCAGGAATCATCGCCCTGTTGGGAAGTAGATCAGCCTCACGCGGGAGCGAAGGAGGCTGTCGTGCTGCAGCGTCAAGTGAAGATGCCGGGACTCCATGAGGAGACCGGTTGGCAGGGGGTGTCAGTGAGAGAGCGTTGAGATGAGCAAGGCCTTCCGGTCCCTTCCCTGCCCCTGCAAGGGAATGGGACGTCATGGGGCCTAAGAGAAACCTAAGAGAAAGGGAGGAAGTACAAGATGAAGAGAGTACTGGTAGCAGCCCTATTGACCATCGGCATGACTGTGGCCGCGCAGGCCGGAACGTACACCTTCAATTTTAACTCGCTCGCGGGCAATGCGGGCACGACGGCGATTGAGACTTACATGGAGGGCATCTACGGCTCCGACATCACCGTGTCGGCCTACGACCACGATGGTGACCTCGTCAGTACCGACTCCCCGCTGGGAAGCGGAGGCCCTTCACCCGACAAGTGGCTCCAGGCGGATAGGAACAGCAGCACCGAAGGCCTGACGATCTCCTTCAACGCCGTGCAGATCCAGTCAGCGTCCTTTGACTGGGCAAGCCATGACAACCGCTTCTACGCAGAAGCCGATGGCGAAGGGGTGTTTTCGTACACGGGCACGAGCGGCGGCTATCACTGGGGCAATTCGGGCGTTCTGACGTTTGACGATCCTGTGACCACCCTGTACTTCCATGACAGTAGTTCTGGCTGGGTCGGGATCGACTGCCTGGTTGTCACCACGGCCGATGTCACCCCCGCAGTGCCGGCTCCGGCTGGACTTCTCCTGGTGGGTCTGGGCACGGGTCTGGTTGGCTGGCTCAGGAAGCGGCGCACTGCGTAGACAACTCGTACGTCAAAGTCGACCGATCGACAATAGCGAAACAACGGCTGCACGCCAAGACGTGCAGCCGTTTCTTTTGGGTGACGGAGCCGCAAGGACCCGAACATACCGCGCCCACGCCGCCAGCAACGCAGGTTCGGCCCGAAGGCGCAGCACTTGTCGGTGATTTGACGCCTCTTGATACCCGACGTCGCCTACAGCCCTTGGAGAAGCGGAATCTGAGATAGGTCTACATCGCTCTGCGACGGCGGAGATGGCCGAAAGCGGCCCAGTTGCTCAGTGAGTGCCAAGCCTTCTTCATTGGCCCAGACGACAATCGCCAGGCTGCTGTATGTGAGCTGGTCTAGTATGATAGTCCGGAGCAGACCGCAGAGGCCGTGCGGCGATCACTACAGGCTGCCGGCGTGTCTTCCGTGACCTGTCCGGGATCATCTATGTGCAAGGGCCGACGGGTCCTTCTGGCTTTAGGGTCTCAATGGCCGGAGTGGTCCATGGCAGAAGCGACGGCAACCAAGTCCGCGACCTGTCGGGCATAGGCATCCGGCGAGAACTCCGCAATGACATGGTCCTGCAGAGACTGGGCCTTGATGAGGCGCAGGTCCGGGTCGTTCCAGTAGTGCTGCACCTTTGAAGCCATCTGCTCGGCATCGCCTATGCCTACCAGAAGATCCCTGCAGTCCGCGGGAAAATAGGGCATCATTCCCGGGGTCTGCGTGCCCAACACAGGTCTGCCGAGAAGGACCGAACGGACCAGGACGATCAGGCCGGAGGTGACGCGATCGAGCAGGGGCAGCAGAACCAGGCGGGCCCCAGCCGCCAGAGAATAGAATTCCTCCTCACTGGTGTCAAATCGGACTTGCACGTTTCTCGGGACGTCCGTCTGCTTCCATCGCATCCTGCGGGCCACTACCTTGAAGGGTATGTGGGGACATGCCCGGGCGACGGACAAGAGCGTCCCCCAATCCCTCGCCGCTTCGCCTCCAGAGAACACATACCCTCCATCGTCGAGACTGGGCCTGGCGGTGGGGTATTCGGGTTGCCATGCATCGTGCAGGACCGACACCTGTTCAGAACGGAAGCCAAATCGGTCAACATACTGGCGGCGAAGCGAATGAGAGCTGACCGTCAGCAGGAGGTGGCCTCGACCGCCGGCAAACCGATAGATGGCTGAACGGGTACTGTTCAGGACCCTGCCTTTGTCATAGTAGATCATGTTCAGGCCCACCACAGGCGGGCCCGGGCGACGGCGCAGGCGTGACACGAGGGCGGCGAATGCCCCGGGGATGAAATTCCAGGCCACGACAATCCCGCCCCGGGCTCGGGCTATGCGAGCCCCTCGAAGTCCGAGCTGGAAGTACTGTTTCCACAGGATCAGTTTCCGCCAGCGGACTCGTCGGTTCGCCATGTCATAGTCGCGTATCCACTCCACATGGACTTCCAGGCCTAGGTCCTCCAGCTTCGTCTGGAGCCAATACTTGCGATTGTGGACCGGAACCCAGTAATCCAGCAACAACACGATGGGCCGCTTGGCCGAGCATGGATACACGTCGCTCTTCCTATGATCGTCGGTGTCGGGCCCACGGGCTTCCGTCGTGGCCTGCGGGACAACTGTCCAGCCCGTGGCCTCTGCGCGATGACCGTCAGGCAGCATACCGACATCTCCCATTTCACATCGCCCGGCTACCCTCGCACAATGGCCCCACTGTCAACGATAGTCAAGCTCCCAGAATCCCACGATCTTATAATCCGTTCCGCCATGAGGCCATTGCGCAACGAATAATCCGACATTTCCCATTTGGATTCGCCCGGCTGAGCCGCCGGAGCATGCGACATTACTGTACCAGCGACCCCTCCCTGAAATTCCGGCCACGATTGTGGCATATGTGGCCGCCAAACGCAAGTTGTGGAGACTACGTATTCTTGGCGAGATGTCCTCACTCAACGAAGGCCATCCGGGGGCTCGGACAGACCTTCCGCCGAGAAGACCGGGCGGGTGTTGGACCCCGGAGTGTTGGCCCTCAGCATCACCCGCCCCGTCAATGGCGTCCTTGCCGAGTACCGCTCCTTCCCTGGATGGACTGTCCCTCTACCCCTCTATGGCGTCTGAGGGGCCAGCCGACAAGGCCGGTGCCGATCGTGCCGAGGATCGCCGCACCAGCTACCGGTACCCAATCTCTACTCGGTGGAAAGGCTCGCCTGGCTGGTCCCACCGTAAGCGCCCATGTTGATGCGATTGCCATTGGGTTGAGGCTCCGCACCAACCGGTGAAGCCGGATCTCCGGCGTCGATACATGGACTCGTCAGAACGTCCGTGACCCACTTCTCGCCGAGCTGGTCCCAGCGACCTGCCTGGCTCCTGAGAGGGTAGTCACCCGGCACCCAGATCGCAGTCGGATCTGAGGCAAGAAGTACCTTGGTCAGATCAGCCGAGCTGGCCCAGTACCCAGGCATGGCGAACAGCGGATCTGCCTCGGCCTGCAGCACGACCTGGTCACCGTGGCTGCATTGGAAGGTGCCCTTGCCTGGAGAGATGATAGAACCACCAGCGGTGGATGAGATCGTCAGAGTCAGCCCAGGCGGGTCAGAGGCAGAACCTGCGGTGACGGTCTTGTTGCCATCCATTGTGATCGTGGAGGGTTCGTGCTGCCGCTCAAGTCACTAGACCAACCGGCGAAGTGGTAGCCGGTAGCAGGGTTCGCCTGCAGGCCGACAGTCTCACCATAGTCGTAGGCCGACGTGTTGGGTGTGGCAGCGATCGAACCATTGGCTGCGGTCCATGTCAGCCTATGGGTGTCGATGGCAGCAATGTCACGTCAGAAAGTGGGGAGCTCCATGGGGCGCAGACAGGCACAAACCAGCGCAAACCCGTTACACTCGGCGCAAAGATGAACCCCACTGACGACGGCGAGAATGGGGTTTCGACTGGGCCCGGAAGGATTCGAACCTTCGGCCAAGGGATTATGAGTCCCCTGCTCTACCGCTGAGCTACGGGCCCGGGTGGGCTAGGCCGATTCCTTCTGGGTGAGCTGCTTGGCCTCTGTCAGGTTGGCCTTGCCCTCTACGATGTCCTGCGTGATGACGTACTTGACGCCCCGGGGCTCTTCCGGCAGTTGGTACATCAGGTCGATCATCAGCTCTTCAGCGATGGACCGCAGGGCCCGCGCGCCGGTGTCGTATTTCATGGCCTTCTGGGCGAGGGCCCGCAGCGAGCCTTCCGTGAATTCCAGCTCCGCCTCTTCCATCTCGAAGAACCGCTGGTACTGCTTGCACAGGGCGTTCTTGGGCTTGGTCAGGATGTCGATCAGGGCGTCCACGTCCAGCGAGGTCAGGGTCGCGATGACCGGCGTACGTCCCACGAACTCCGGGATCATCCCGAACTCGATCAGGTCCTCGGGAATGACGTTGGCCAGGACATCGGAGTCTTCCTCCTCCGTGGCCCGGGTGGCCTGCTCAGCGAGCTCTGCGCCAAATCCGATCATCTTCTTGCCGAGCCTCCGCTTGATGATGTTGTTGAGGCCCACGAAGGTCCCGCCGCAGATGAACAGGATGTTGGTGGTATCGATCTGGATATAGGATTGCTCGGGGTGCTTGCGCCCTCCCTGAGGGGGAACGTTGGCGATCGTGCCCTCCAGCATCTTCAGAAGGGCCTGCTGCACGCCCTCGCCCGACACGTCGCGGGTGATGGAGACGTTCTGCCCGGTCTTGCGGATCTTGTCGATCTCGTCGACGTAGACGATCCCTCGCTGGGCGGTCTCGATGTCGAAGTCGGCGTTCTGGATCAGCCGGAGCAGGAAGTTCTCCACGTCCTCTCCGACGTAGCCGGCCTCGGTCACCGTGGTGGCATCGCAGATGGCGAAGGGCACATCCAGCTTTCGGGCCAGTGTCCTGGCCAGCAGGGTCTTGCCTGCGCCCGTAGGCCCGATCAGCAGCACGTTGGACTTCTCCAGCTCGACGTCGCCGGCGTGGCTGTCTGCGTGGAGCAGCCGCTTGTAGTGGTTGTGGACGGCCACGGACAGGTAGCGTTTGGCCCGCTCCTGGCTGACCACGTACTGATCGAGGTACTCCTTGATCTCGCGGGGTCTGGGGATCCGCTTGACCGCAGCGGACCTGCCCGTCTGCTGCCGCCGGTTCTGCCGGATGATGTTGTGGCAGAGTTCCACGCAATCCGGGCAGATGAAGACCTTGTTGGGCCCCTCAATGAGGGCATCGGTCTGGCTGCCAGCCTGGCCGCAGAAGCTGCAGATTGCCTTGTTTCGTCGGTTCTCTGGTTGTTTGGTCATCCGTTTCTTTCCTGATCCTTCGCCCCTCTCCTCATCAACATTCCATTGTAGTACGGCTGTCCAGTCCAGACAACCTAATTCAAAGGCGTTTCGACCCCCGCAGATTGACCAGGGGCGTCAGGATTCGGAGCCGGCCGGCGATTCGGCCAGGGACTTCGCGAACTCGATTCCCTTGCGAAGGGCGAGGCTGTTGAGTGGAATCGTGTCGTGGTTTCGCCGGGCCAGGACAGCGGACAGGGCCTCGATCACGAACTCCGGACCCAGGCCTGGCCTGCACTGCAAATAGGCGCCGATCATCACCACGTTGGCAGCCCTGAGGCTGCCCAGGTCCAGGGCCAACCGGTCTGCGGGGATGCCCAGGACCGTGGCCGATGGCTCTATGCTGGGGGCCTCGTCGATCAGGCTGCTGTTGTAGAGGAGCAGTCCTCCGGGCCGGACTGACCGGCTGAACCTGTTCATGGCGGCCTTGCTCATGGCGAGGACGGAATCCGGAAAGCTGATCAAGGGCGAGGCGATCGGCTGGTTCGCGATGACCACCGTGCAGTTGGAGGCGCCGCCCCGGACTTCAGCACCGTAGGCCGGTATGTAGGTCACCTCCTTGCCGGCCAACATGGCGGCGTGCGCCAGCAGCTTGCCCGCCAGCGCGATGCCCTGGCCACCAAAGCCGGAGATGATGATCGCCTCCTGGCCGCTATCGGTGGTCACACTGGACCTGCGGTTCATAAGGCACTCCCAATGAATCATCCTTCAGGCATCCCAGGGGAAAGACCTGTGACATCTCGTGATCGATCCACTCTGCAGACTGGCACGGCGTCATCCGCCAGTAGGTCGGACAGGCAGAGAGCAGCTCCACGAGCGTGAACCCCTTGACGCCCCGGACCTGCAGGTCGAGGGCATGGTTGATCGCCTTCTTGGCCTTCCGGATTGCGGCTGGACTACTCAGGGCGCATCGTTCGATGTAGATGGCCCCTGGCAGCAGGGCGAGCATCTCTGCGATCTTCAAGGGGAACCCGTCCGTCTCTGCCTGTCGTCCCTGCGGGGTCGTGGAGGTGGCCTGGCCCAGCAGGGTGGTCGGCGCCAACTGGCCCCCGGTCATGCCGAAGACCGCGTTGTTGATGAAGACGACGGTGAAGCTCTCTCCGCGATGCGCAGCGTGGATCACCTCTCCGGTCCCGATGGCGGCCAGATCCCCATCTCCCTGGTACGAGAACACGATCTTGTCCGGATTCGTGCGTTTGATTCCCGTCGCCACAGCGGGCGCGCGGCCGTGTGGGACCTCGATCATGTCCACGTCCAGGTAGTCGTAGGCCAGGACCGCACAGCCGACCGGCGCGATGCCGATGGTGCGACCGCGGATGTCGAGGTCGTCGATGACTTCTGCAACCAGGCGATGGGCAATGCCGTGCCCGCAACCGGGACAGTAGTGCGTGGGGCAGTCCTTCAACGTGGGCGTTCGCTCAAAGACAGTATCCATGATCAGGCCCTTCCCGCGTGCGGAACCTTGTCTGCCATCAACTTGTGCACCACGTCCACCGTCTCCTCGACCGTGGGTATTGCGCCGCCAGGTCTGCCGTGGAAGAAGACCGGACACCGGCCCGACACCGCGAGCCGGACGTCCTCGACCATCTGGCCGCAACTGAGCTCCACGGCAAGGAAGATTTTCATCGACTCGGCCGCCCGCTGGATGGGTTGACTGGGGAAGGGCCACAGGGTGATGGGCCGGATCCAGCCAGCCCTGATCCCTTCCTGGCGGAGGTGCCGCACGGCTGCCTGCACGATCCTTGCGGCCACTCCGTACGCCACCAGGACGATCTCGGCGTCGTCGACCAGGTCTTGCTCATACAGGACCTCAGATTGCTCGATCTGCCGGTACTTGGCCTGGAGCTTGTAGTTGTGCTGTTCGAGCGAGCCATCCTGGAGCCAGAGCGAACGCACGATGTTCTGGCCTCTGCCCTGCGCACCAGTCAAGGCCCACGTCTTGGGCGGCAACTCCCGCCTGGTCCCTGATCCCAGGACCACCGGCTCCATCATCTGGCCCAGCACGCCATCAGCCAGCACCATGACCGGAGTTCTGTACTGATCCGCGAGGTCGAAGGCCAGGGGCATGCAGTCCACCATCTCCTGCACGGTCGAAGGTCCCAACACGACGGTTCGGTAGTCGCCGTGACCGCCGCCGCGCGTGGCCTGGAAGTAGTCACCCTGGGAGGGCGCAATGTTGCCGAGACCCGGGCCGCCGCGCATGATGTTGACGATTACGCAAGGCATCTCGGCGCCCGCCAGGTAACTGATACCCTCCTGCATCAGGCTGATGCCAGGGCTGGATGAACTGGTCATGGCCCGCTTGCCCGTGGCGACTGCGCCGAAGACCATGTTGATGGCTGCCAGCTCGCTCTCGCTCTGCACGAAGACGCGGCCTTCCTCTCGCATCCGCCGGGCCATGTAGGATGTGATTTCGTTCTGCGGCGTGATGGGGTAGCCGAAGTAGGCGTCCATCCCGGCAAGGATGGCCGCCTCGGCCAGTGCCTCATTGCCGCACATTAGGACCCTCTCCTTGTTCACGGCTTTTCCTTAAGGGCTCCCGTGGCCTTCCTGGCCCGTCGGCTGGGTTTCAGTTCAACGACCGCCTCGCGGTATACCGTAATGACTGCCTCAGGACATACCATCGCGCACAAGGCGCATCCATTGCACCCTTCGGGCTCTGGTTGGGCGGGGAAGAAGCCATTGCGATTAGACGTCTTGGCTACGGCTATCCGCTTATTGGGGCAGGCTTTAACGCACAAGCCGCAACCCTTGCATCGTTCCGAGTCGATTCTTATTCTGCCTGCCATCGTCCGTTCTCAGATCCAGGCTCCCCAAGCGGCCTTCCCAGTTGACCGCCATCGGAATCCTACGTCGGTTGGCATTGTACCGATTGTTGCGTGTCCTGTAAAGGACGCAAGCTCCAGGTCGGCTGCGAGTATTGCCCTCCCCGGGATGTAGGCGGATCCTAGTCCTTGAGTATCCTCTTGAGGATGGAGGAGGTCTCAACCGCAAGGAACATGAGATAGTCCAGGTCGCTGAGGCTGTAATGCTCATGGATCATGGCGTTGTCCGCGTAGACGACGCCAAAGCAGCCCGAAGGATTCACGATCGCAACGATCATGGCTGACCGGATTCGCTCCTTGCCTTCCAGGTCGGCTGACACACAAGGCAGGACCAGGGACAGGCCTTTGTCTACCGCCTGATTGACCTTGTCCGCCAAGGCGATGTCGCCGAGATCAATGACCTTTCCGTCGCGTCGTTTTCCCGTGTGATAGGTCATCGGTCCCGTGGGTTGCTCTCGAAGAGCGCACCACACGTGGAAGGCGCTGAACTGCTTGAGCGTGGTGTTCAGCAGCACCAGCAGCAGCTCCTCGAGGGTCCTGGCGTTGGAGATGACATCAGCGGCCTGGGAGAAGTCCGTGAGCCGCTTGGCCGGCATGCGCATGGCCGGGGCATGGCCTGCATCGGGTTTGCGGATGACCGTCTCATTGCGTGGAGTCGCCAGAGAGGCCTCCATGTGGAGGGTATCTTCAGCATGGACCTCGGGCTCTTCCTTCGGGGCGGTTTCCAGATCGACCTCCAGGACAAAGTCGGCGATCTTGATACTGTCACTGTTCTGGATAGGGGCCTTGTGAATGGGCTGGCCATTCAGGTAGGTCTTGTTGGCGGAGTTGAAGTCCTCGATGATCCACTGGCCGTCCTGGGTGCTATAGATCGCGGCGTGACGCTTGGACACGGTGGAATCGGGCAGGATAAGCTGGTTATCCTGGCCCCTCCCGATGTGGACTGGATCTTGCGTGAAGGCATACACCAGGGTCTGGCCGTCTTTTCGCGTTACAGTCAGGCGCATCGGTCAATCCTCCGGGGGATAACCTGCAGATACAACTGAGCCAACATATTGATTATGGAGGCGATCCTGTCCCATGTCAAGACAAGACTCGGCGGGACTGCGTTTTTTGAGGTGTCGCGGCCGATCGATCCAAGATCGCGGCGCGACCGACTCCGTCCCGAGCTTCTTGTTGCCTGAGGGGGCCTGACGTGGTATAACACAGGCCGGTCCTCGCTGTATCGACACGGATAGGAGAGCCCAATGAAGAGACATGTCTTGCTGGCGGCGTTCTTCGGTTTCGCGGTGGCATCGACCTCAACAGCCACTATGCTTCGCGAGAGGTGGAATGGGACACACACACAGAGCCTCCAGGGCTGTTGGGACGTCATCAACAGCGGCCGTGCGCCCGATGAGGTGCGTGTCCTCAGCACCTCTGCGTGGCTGAATATCGGCAGTAACTACGTCTGCAGGCTCAGCGGCTGGCTCACTGTGCCCGAGTCCGGGGAGTACATGTTCTACTACTCCAGTGACGACTATGGCGGGCTCTACCTCAGCCAAGACGAGGACATGGCCAAGGCAGTGCTCATCGCCCAGGTGCCTGGTTGGACCGGCGCCGAGGAGTGGGACAAGTACCCTCAGCAGCAGAAGTCCGCCCCCATGACCTTGAAGAAGGGCCAAGTCATGGCCATCTACGGGGTGATGGAACAGGGCACCGGGGGGGACAACTGCGCCATGGGCTGGACTGGGCCGGGGATCGATGCCATCACCCTCATCAGTGATCACGTCACCCATATTCCCTTTGTCGCCACCGTGTCGAGGTATCCCGATCCTGCTGACGGTGGAACTGACGTCCCCTGCGACGGAGTCCTGAGCTGGACCAGCGGGAAATACGCGGCGACCCACGACGTCTACTTCGGGACGCGTCTGGAAGACGTCAACAACGCCGGTAGGGCTGCTCCCCTTGGGACGCTGGTCAGCCAGGGACAGGCGGCCAACACCTATGACCCTGCTGGCCTGCTCACGTACGGTCAGACCTACTTTTGGCGGGTCGATGAGATCAATGCCCCGCCGACTGACTCGGCCAGTTTCAGGGGCAAGGTCTGGACCTTCACCGCCGAGACCTTCGCGGTCCCGGTCAGGCCGGCCAAGGTTACGGCCTCCAGTTTGGCGAGCAGCGTGATGGGACCCCAGAAGACGATCGACGGGTCGGGGATCGAGGCCAACGACACGCATTCGGTGGTGGCTGAAGACATGTGGCTCAGCAAGAAGGGGATATCGCCCATCTGGATCCAGTATGATTTCGACGGCCTGTACAAATTCAATCAGATGTGGGTCTGGAACTCCAACCAACTGGTGGAGGCGATCGTGGGCTTCGGCGCCAAGGAGGTCACGATCGAGACGTCTGCGGACGGGACCGCTTGGACGGCCCTTCAGGGGGCGACGGAGTTCAGCGATGCGCCGGGTGAGCCCAACTACGTACACAATACGACCGTGGACTTCGGTGGGGTGCTCGCGAGGCATGTCAGGCTGACGATCCACAGCAACTGGGCGGACGGTACCAAGCAGGCGGGCCTCAGTGAGGTGCGATTCCTCTGCGTGCCCGTAAAGGCCTACAATCCCGCCCCGGCCCCGGGCGCTGCAGGCGTGGCCATCGACTCGGTCCTCCAATGGAGGCCGGGCCGAGAGGCGGCCAGACACGAGGTGTACCTCGCGGCAGATCCGAACGCCGTGGCCCTGGTCGGGACGACCGGTGAACACCGTCTGGCCTTGGGCCCGCTGGCCCTGGAGTACGGCAAGGACTACTTCTGGAGGGTCAACGAGGCCAACGACGCGGCGGCCATCAAGTCCTGGGAAGGCGAAGTGTGGAGCTTCTCCACGCCCGACTACGGCGTGGTGGACGACTTCGAGTCGTATGACGACCAATGCAACCGGGTCTTCTTCTCCTGGGTGGACGGGCTGGGCTATTCCGCCTCGCCGGACTGCGGTCGGCCTGCATCCGGAGGCAATGGCACGGGCTCAACCGTGGGACACACGGATGCCCCGTTTGGCGAAAGGACGATCGTTCACGGCGGCAGGCAATCCATGCCGCTGGCCTATGACAACACGACTGGAAAGGGGACTTCAGAGGCGGTCCGTGCATTCGATGCGGCCCAGGACTGGACTGCGGGTGGGGCCAAGACCCTGGTGGTCTGCTTCCATGGGGCTGCAGGCAATGGACCGGGCCAGTTGTACCTGACCATCAATGGCGAGAAGGTGATCTGCAGCGGCAGTGCGGACGCCCTGACCTTGGCCATCTGGAAGCAGTGGAACATTGACCTCGGTTCAGTCACAGCAGATCTGAAGGCAGTCAAGACCCTGGCTGTCGGCGTTTCCGGCACTGGCAAAGGCATCGTGTATATCGATGACCTCCTCCTGTATCGCGATGCGCAGCCCGTTGTGCAGCCCGTCGATCCCGGGACTCGCGGACTGGCGGCCTACTATGCCCTCAACGGTGATCTGAAAGACGGCTCCGGCCACGGCTTGAATGGTACGGCGGTGGGTGATCCAGCCTACGTGGATGGCCCCGCCGGATATGACAAGGCCCTGCAGTTCGAGGGCGTCGATGACGAGGTGGATCTGCCTATCGGTTCGCTGATCAGCACGCTGACGAGTTGCACAGTCACAGCCTGGGTCAACTTCTCCAACACCGGCGGCGCATCGCAGAGGATCTTCGATTTTGGCGGCGGACCGGTGGTCTACATGTCCCTGACACCTCGGCAGGGCACCAGCGGCGCACTGCGGTTCGCCATCACGACCTCCGGCAGCAGCGGCGAGTCCATCGTGAAGGGGCCCGCCACGTTGCCCACGGGTTGGCACCACGTAGGCGTTGTGATCGACGGCGAGGCCAAGACCCTCCAGCTATGCCTGGATGGTGACGTCTTGGCCAGCGGCAAGACCAGCACCTTGCCGAAGGACCTGGGCAAGACCTCTCAGAACTGGCTGGGCCGGTCGCAATCCGCTGGAGATGCCTTGTTCATGGGTGTGATCGACGAGTTTCGGATGTACAGTCGGCCACTGGCTGGCGGCGAGGTTCGCTTCCTTGCGGGAGACCGATAGAGGGGACGAGACGGCGAATGGGCGAGCTACGCCTCGCGATCGCCTTTCTCACGCGGTCTGCCTGACCACGAGGTCATAGTCTCGCGCCGATGACACGGGTGCGGATGAACTGGCCGGGCGAAGCTGTGCAGTCTCGAATAAGGCACACGCTGTCCACTTCGGGCGCCTGGCCGTAGAATCGCCCGCGGCCAGTCCCCTTGCCCGTGTCTTCGTCCACCAGGCAGGTCAACTGGGTACCGATCCTGGCCTCCTGGGCGGCAAAGGCGATGGCCTGCTGTGTCCGCATGACCCGGTCGACCCGCTGCTGCTTGATCGAATCGGCGACCTGACCCGCCAGCTCGGCCGCTGGCGTGCCAGGCTCTGGGTAGAACCTGAAGCAGCCGAGCGCATCGAACCTCGCCCAGCGGATGAATTGCAGCAGCTCCTCGAACTCCGCCTTGGTCTCGCCTGGAAAGCCGGCGATCACAGTGGTCCGGAGGACCGCGTCAGGCATGATCCGCCGTATCCTCTCGATCAGGTGCATCAATTTCTCGCTGGAGGCGGGCCTTCGCATGGCCCTCAGGATACGGGAATTGGCGTGCTGGATGGGGATGTCCAGATAGTGGACGACCTTGTCACTGCCTGCGATGGCATCGAGAAGGCCATCACTGACGTCCGCGGGGAAGAGGTACATCAGCCTGATCCACGTCAGACCCTCGATCCGCTCAAGCCGACGGAGCAACTGCACCAGACCCGCCTGGACGTTGCGGTCGCTGAGATAGCGGGTGGTGTCTTGGCCGATGAGGCTCAGCTCCTTCACGCCCACGCTGGCCAGTTGCCTGGCCTCAGCGAGGACCGACCTGACGGACTTGCTGCGAAAGGGGCCCCGGATTGCGGGTATGGTACAGAAGGAACATCGTCTGTCGCACCCCTCGCTGATCCGGAGGTAGGCCCTGTGTTGAGGGCCGATCAGCAGGCGGGGCCCATCCCGGACGGTCTTGGCCACCTGGTGGTGGCGACTGGCATATGGGGCTTCATCCCCGGAGAGGATCATGCTTGTGATAATCTGGGCAATCTTGTCGCGGCTGGCGAGCCCGACCACTGCATCCACGCCGTCCGCCTCCTCCAGCAGACCTGCCCCGAGACGCTCGGCAAGGCAGCCCGTCACGACCACCCTCCGCACGTGGCCCAATTTCTTCTGGTGCAGAGCATGGCGGATCGCATCCATGGACTCGACCTTTGCCGGTTCGATGAATCCGCAGGTGTTGATGACCACCACGTCTGCCCGGTCTGGGTCAGAGGCGATTCCAAGGCCTGCCTCTGCAATCTCAGCCAACATCCGCTCGCTGTCCACTGTGTTCTTGGGACAACCTAGGGCAATGAATCCCACGGTGGTAGTTTTTTTTCTTCTCACAATCACAGTATACGTGAGATAGCACATAAAGGCGGTTTTGTCCAAGGATTTGGCCTTCCACGACATAGGATAGGGCACAGACTTCCTGCGCCAAAGGTCAGGATACCCTTGACGGATACGCCGGGATATGCAAACATATCTCTTGATGCTATCTGTATCTGCGAGGAAGAATCGCAGCATGCGCCTACGAGGCATTGGATCCGGGCGACGGGGGCACGTTGGATATCATGAACAGCAGGATCAGCAGGATTAGCGTCAGCCGTCGGTCTGCCATGACCGGCGTCCTGGCAGTGGTTGTTCTGGTTGGGGGATGCGGCGACTTTTTTGCCGAAAAGGGCACGGAGCTCGAGGCCGAAAGGGCCTTGGATGGCCTGACGCATCTCACCGAAACGCCCGATCCGAACATTCCCAAGCCCGCTGTCTACTCGTCTCCGCCTGAGATCGTCAAGCAGACCGTGGCTGGCGTTGAAGAGTATAAGCTCTTCTACTTCTGCAAGTACCACACTTCCGAGAAGCTGAGACAGGTCATCTACGACCAGTTTGCCACGCAGCTCTTCAACGAGAAGGGCCAATCGACCAACATGAAGGACTACACGGTCAGTGCAAGTCCAGCCACGAATCAGTTGGTTGTCCGGTGTCCGACCCAGAAGGACGCGGACGCGGTGCTGGAGGTCCTCAGGGCGGTCGATGTGCCGCCCATCCAGGTCAAGATTGACTGTCTGGTTTCAGAGGTCTACGCGGACCTGACCATGGACCGTGAGACCACGCTCGAGATCAAGAAGCTCTTTGGCAACGGATCGACCTTGGAGAAGATCTTTGGCGAGGACATCTTTCTGGGTGGCAAGAGGTCCTCCGGTGAGTTGTTGCCTGCGTTTCCGGGCGCGGCCCTGCGAGAGGTGGCCCGCTCCAGATTCGGCCTTCAGGTGGGCGTCAAGAGGGACGACCTGACTGCCTTGATCGATATCCTGGAATCGCGGGGCTACCTCAAGATCCTGATGAATCCCACACTGGAGGTGGTCAATGGCCAGGCTGCCAAGATTTCCTCCACGGAGCATGTGCCCCTGCAGCAGATCACCAGTTACTTGCCTACCCGAGCGGAGTACATCCTCGAGACTAGAACCGACTACATCGACGTGGTCGACTCGCTGGAGGTTACCCCGTTTGTCTTTGCAGAAGGCTACATCGCGCTCCAGACCGTAGCCAACATCGCCTCCAAGAACACCCCTGAGGGTGTCAAGCAGGTTCCCATCATCACCAAGCGGGAGATCACCAACAAGGAGAACCGCATCCGCGAAGGGGAGAGCCTGATCATCGGCGGGATCCGCAAGAGCGAGCGTTTTGCGGTGGTGCGAGGCGTCCCATTCCTGAAGGACATACCCTTCATCGGGCTGCTCTTCTCCAGCAAGGATTTTGAGGAGAGGGCCAAGGAGACCATCTTCATACTGACGCCCTCCATCTCCACGGGAGGGCGGCCGAGACAGGAGATTTTGGATCGGGTCAAGAAGGACCACGAGCCGCCGATCCCTGCAGAGACACTGCACGACCGAGTGACCGACCCGTTCGGCTGGAGTGCCCGGGAGAGAGAGCATCAACAGGAGCTGCTCCGGGCCGAGCAGATGCGGGCGGAGGCCGAGACCGAGAAGGCTGCAGCTCGCGGTGCGGTCCGCGATGCGCAGCAGAAGGCGGCCATGGTGGAGGAAGATGCAGCCAAGACCTTGGCCCAGTCGCAGCAGATGAAGGCCGAGGCGCAGAAGATGCAGGCCGAGGCAGAGGCCAAGGCGAAGGCAGCGGATGCAGCCAAGACCGCGGCGGAGAAGGCAGCGGCAGAGGCCGCAGGCGTCAAGGCCGCGGCAGAGAAGATGGCTGCTGACGCGACCAAGAGCAAGACCGAGGCAGACCAGGCCAAGACCGAGGCAGAGGCGAAGGCGAAGGCATCGGACGCGGCCAAGTCTGCTGCGGACAAGGCAGCCGCTGAGGCGTCGGCAGTGAAGGCCCAGGCCGAGAAGGTGGCTGCAGACGCGACCAAGAGCAAGGCCGAGGCAGACCAAGCCAAGGCCGAGGCAGAGGCCAAGGCGAAGGCAGCGGATGCAGCCAAGACCCTTGCGGACCAGGCTGCTGTGGAAGCCGTCAAGAGCAAGGCCAGTGCTGATCAGGCCAAGGCTGAGGCGGAGGCCAAGGCCAAGGCAGCAGACGGTGTCAGGGCAGCGGCCGAGAGGGCCGCGGCTGACGCCCAGAGGACGAAGGCTGAGGCAGACCGCGTCAGGTCCGAGGCAGAGGCGAAGGCCAAGGCAGCGGATGCGGTCAAGGCTGCTGCCGAGCAGGCTGCTGCCGAGGCAAACAAGAAGATCGCGGAGGCGGAGAAGAAGCAGGAGGCGGATCGAGCGAAGGCTGAGGCCCCCAAGCCTGGGACAGACAAGGAGGGCCAGAAGCCCGATGCACCCAAGGAGGGACCCAAGGACCCCAATCAAGGAGCATCCGGGCAGAAGAACTGAAGGAGCTGTCCGGAGGAGTACCGGAGCGATGTACCGACACGAGGTGCTGAGGACCTGGTGCCGGAAAGAAGTCGTTTGAGGTCATGGGGAGGAGAGAAAGGGGTACAGTGTGGACCAACCCAACCTGCACAGCGCCAACTCTAGTCGTATGGGCCAACCCCCTCCCGAGAAGACCGCGGAGAAGCCCATTCCCTTCGACAGCGTTGAGGCAAAACCAGTGACGGTCTCTCGCCAGCCGATCAGCCTCGGCGGCAGCCATGCTGGATCTGTGGCGCCAGGGCCGAGGCCTGCATCTGCGGCGCCCGCTGCAATGCCGAAGGTGGAGGCTCCAAGGCCGGCTGCGGCCCCTGTAAGGCCGGCAGTCGCACCTGCGCCGACTCCTGTGCAGCGGAACGGCTCTGGGGAGCGGATCATGGGCATGAAGACCTTCTTTGCGAAGCTTCATGCAGGCTCTCTGACCTTCCTCGAGGAGCAGATACAAGGCTGGCTCAAGGAAAACCCCCACATCCAGATCAAGGCCACCAACGTCACGACGGGCGAGGTGCAGGCCAAGGTCACTGAACCGAACTTGATCATCACGGTCTGGTACTAGGCTCTATCTGAGAACCAGATCTGGCTTCGAGCGGCTTTCTTCTGGTCTGGACTGCGTCCGGCTGCATCGGCGATGTACTTGGCATCGCCTGCTTCGCCGTCCTTGCCAGCCGAGAAGACGCTCGCTCTCGGGCCGACGACCAGTTCTCAGACAGAACCTGGAAGGACCGCTCAGCCAGTGTGCACTACCTGCCATCGCCATGATTCGGGGGCAGGGAAGGTGAGATGAGTGCCCCCGTTTTGTGGGGCCGGAAGGGAATCTTGCCCAAAAAATGGCTTGACATTGTGCTGCAAGTTCATTAATTACTTATCTTTTCAAGGTTTGTGCCTACAGGTACGGGTATTCGATTTGTTTGGAGGTTTTTCGTGGCCAAAGAGCTCGCACGGGAACTCATCAACGCTGGAGTACATTTTGGGCATGGGGCAAGTCGCTGGAATCCCAAGATGGCTCCCTTCATTTTCGGCAAGCGCGGCAACATCCACATCATTGACGTCAAACAGACGCTCAAGGGCATCCTGGTTGCCAAAAAGCTCCTGGCCGAGATCGTGGCCTCGGGCCAGGATGTCGTCTTCGTGGGCACCAAGCGGCAGGCCCAGAAGGCGGTGCAGGAGGCAGCCGGCAAGTGCCAGATGCACCACGTCTCAGAGCGTTGGCTGGGCGGGATGCTCACGAACTTCCGTACCGTACGTTCGAGACTTCAGCGATTGGAGGAGCTGGAGACCATGGATCAGGATGGTACGCTGGAGCGGGAGAGCAAGAAGCATGCCTCCAGGCTCAAACGGGAGATGAGGAAGATTCGCACCAACCTGGACGGTGTGCGGAAGATGACTCGCCTGCCGGGGCTTGTGGTGGCGGTCGACGCGAAGAAGGAGTATCTGGCCCTTCGTGAGGCCAAGAAACTCAGCATTCCTACGATCGGCGTACTGGACACGGACTCCGATCCCGATGCAGTCGACGTGGTGATCCCTGCCAATGACGATTCCATTCGAGCGATCGAGCTCATTCTCAATGAGTTGGCTGAGGCCGTCGCCGTAGGCAAGACCATCGGCGCGACTCGGCCGCAGGTTCCGGTGGTTCCAGGGTTCAAGCGAGGCCGGTCCCGCAGAGGCGGAGTCATGGCCCGTGCGGGTCAAGGCGGTGGGGCAGAGCAGGAGCCCGCAGAGGCGGATGCAGAAGTAGTGGCTGCAGAGCCGGAGCCGGAGACGGAGCCGGAGACGCCCACGGCGCCCGCCGCAGAGGGTGTATAGCCGGTCGCGCGGGGTCGGGTCGCCGGATGCCCTTAGGATTGTGAATGTTGACCCAGCAAACGGGAGTACCCATATGGTAGAGATTTCGTCTGCAGTGGTAATGAAGCTTCGGAAGCTCAGCGGTCAGGGCATGATGGACTGCAAGAAGGCCTTGGAGGAGGCCAATGGCGACATGGACAAGGCCGTGGAGATTCTGCGGAAGAAGGGCCTGGCGACCATGGCCAAGCGGTCCGATCGCGAGACGACCCAGGGCCTGGTGGTCAGCAGGACCTCGGCCGACGGCAGGACTGCGGTGTTGGTGACGCTGTGCTGCGAGACTGACTTCGTGGCGAGGACCGATGATTTCGGTGCTGCGGCCAAGAGGGTCTGTGACTATGGCCTGGCCTGCGCTGCGGACGAGGGCATCGACAAGCTGAATGAGACGGTGGTCGGCGGCAAGAAGCTCAGCGACTTGGTCACCGAGCTGGTCAGCAAGACCGGGGAGAAGACCCAGGTGGGTGACTATGCCCGATTTTCATTCAAGGGTCCGGGTTTGATCAGCATCTACGTCCACTTCAACAGCAAGGTGGGGACCATGGTCCAACTGCAGACCAGCGACGACAAGGTCGCCTCCTCCCCACAGGTCAAGACCGTGGCTGCGGACGTGGCCATGCATATCACTGCCACCAAGCCGCTGGCCCTGGACAAGGATGGGATCGATCCCAAGGTCGTGGCCCAGGAACGCGAAATCTACGCTGACCAGGTCAAGAACAAGCCAGCGGCCATCATCGACAAGATCGTCGATGGCAAGATGGGCAAGTTCTATGCGGACACCTGCCTGTTGTTGCAGCCGTTCGTGAAGGATGACAGTAAGACCGTTGCAGAGGTTGTCGCTGAAGCGGCCAAGCAGGCCGGTGGCACCGCGGCGGTTGTACGGTTTGTTCGGTTTGAGGTCGGCGGCCAATAGGTGCGGCTGGACACGCGATTCACCCGGGAAAGGTCCAAGGCGCCAGGGAGATGGCCAAGAGTACGTACAAGCGAGTCTTGCTGAAGCTTTCCGGCGAGAGCTTCTGTGCGAGGGGTCAGTCAGGGATCGACGGGGAGGCCCTCGACTCGATCGCCCACCGGGTCCTGGAGATCTGCAAGCTCGGTCCCCAGGTGGCTGTAGTGGTTGGCGCGGGCAACATCCTTCGTGGAGAAACCTTCTCCCGGACCAGCAACATCCCACGTCACACGGCGGACTACATGGGGATGTTGGCCACGATCATCAATGCCTGTGCCCTCCAGGAGACGCTCGAGAAGATAGGTCAGCCGACCCGGATACTCAGCGCCATCGAGGTGGCCGCGATCTGTGAGCCGTTCATCCGGCGTCGGGCCCTTCATCATCTCGATCGAGGTCGTGTCACCATCCTCGCGGGTGGAACGGGCAATCCCTTCTTCACGACAGATACCTGTGCGGCCTTGCGTGCCTCTGAGCTGGAGGTGGATCTTCTGATCAAGGCCACCAAGGTCGAAGGCGTGTACGACTGTGATCCGCAGAAGAACCCCAAGGCCCAGCTCTTTGAGTCCCTCACCTATGATGAGGTGATGCAGCGGAACCTGAGGGTGATGGATCCGTCGGCCATCAGCCTGTGTCGGGATAATCATATCCCGGTCATCGTACTGAACATCTTCACGCCGGACAACCTGACCAAGGCCATCACCGGCAAGCCGGTGGGGACCCGGATCGGTTCGGCCTGATGGGCCGTCACGGGGAGCAAGAAGACGTCCTTCATGGAGTGAGCGCTATGCCGATGAACGCAATCATCAGTGAATGCAAGGGCAAGATGGACAAGGCTGTTTCCGTGCTGCAGGATGAGCTCAAGGGCTTCCGCACGGGCCGCGCATCCCCCGCCCTTGTCGAGAATATCCGGGTCGAGTGCTACGGCACGATGACTCCGATCAAGGGACTGGCCACCATCTCTGCTCCTCAGCCGGACAGCCTGGTGATCAAGCCCTTCGATGCGGGGGCCGTGTCCGCCATTGAGAAGGCGATCAAGACCAGCGACCTCAGCATTGCCCCGATCATGGAAGGCAAGTTCATCCGTCTGAGCATCCCTCCTCTCTCGGAAGAGCGGCGCAAGCAGCTCGTCCAGCAGGCCAAGCAGGCCGGCGAGCAGGCCAAGATCGCTGTGCGGAATCTGCGGCGGGACGCCATCAAACAGCTTGAGAAGGGCGAGAAGGACAAGCTGTTCACAGAGGACGATCTCGATCACGGCAAGAAGCAGATCGAAGACGCCACCAAGAAGTCCATCGAGAAGGTGGATGACGTCGTCAAGCACAAGTCCGACGAGATCCTGCACAGTTAGGACCCGCGAAGAAATTCAGGCGTGCAGGGCCTGCGTCTTCCGCGAGCGGGCTCCCCAGATATCGACGGTATCCTTCGACGATCCAGCACGTAGGGTCGGCTAGGCAGCATGCCGGCGCCGGCCCCTGTGACTTCCCCAATGCACTCGGTGCTATGCCCATTGTTGAACCCTGCTCCTCCCTCGGTATAATGGTGACCGACTCAGGATCCACGCAGGGGATGAGGGGGCATTGGGTCCTGATCTAGTTCTGTGTGAGGGAGAAGCCTGTCGAGTCTTTGGAATAGGAGTCAGCGATGGAAGCTACAGGGCAATCCACGTTGCCAGCACCCAAGCCGCGCAAGAGGTGGATACTGCGTATCGTCCTTGGGATCTTGGTGGTCTTGGTGGGGGTGTTTCTACTCATCCCCGTCGCGGTATCGAGCTCTCCGGTCAAGCGTTGGCTCCAGAATCGGATCGGCCAGTCCCTGGGTGGACCCGTGTCCTTCAATGCCCTGTCCATGGGATGGTGGGGGGGCATACACATCCAGGGCCTGAGTTTCTCCAATCCATCGGCCGGGACCCGGGTCGCGGCGGAGAGCGTGGCCGTATGGCCCGCCTATGGCCAGCTCCTGGCCGGTCAGATCGGAGGACAGGCCAAGGTCGAGAGCCCCCAGATCGACATCGTGGTCCCTGCGGCGCAGGGGCCGCAGAAGGCCGCTCCCTCATCTGCGGGTGGTGGGGGCTCCTCCAGCAACATGACCCTGGGACAGGTGGACCTGTTGGTCCAGAATGGGCGGGTTGCCGTCACCTCTGCGTCGCCTCCCCAGACCGTGCGGCTGGTGGACATCAACGTCCACGTGCGATTGGAGCCGCCCGGAAAGACCAGCCAGGCGACGATCAAGGTGGCCATACCGCAAGGGGGTGATCGCGTAGGCCGGTTTGATGCAGACGTGTCGTTCCAGAGGCCCACGGACCCCAAGGCCTCCATGGCCGACGGCAGTGCCCAGGCCAAGGCCACGGTCCAGGACCTGGACCTCGCCTCTCTGAAGCCCATTTTGGAGATGACGGGGGTCGGCGTCGAGACCCAGGGCAAGATCAACGTGCAACTGGACGGCCAGATGGACCGGGGCCAGATCAAGGACGTCAAGGCCACGGTCAACGGCCAGGACCTGGTCCTGACCGGGCCTGCGATGAAGGGCGACCGGCTGGCTACCCAACTCCTGAATATCCAGGCGAGGGTGGTGGGAGGCCCTGACGGCCTGGACATCCAGGACATCCAGGGCAAGACCGATTGGTTCACCGCCCAGGCCAAGGGACACGTGCCCATGGCCCAGGGACACGTGGACATGGCCAAGGCGGTCCTGGACGGCCAGCTCAGCGTGGACGTGGCCAGGGTGGCGTCCCAGCTTCCCAAGACGCTCGGCATCCAGGAGTCCGTCAAACTCCAGTCCGGCAAGTTGCAGGCAACCGTCAAGGCAGACAGCGGCCAGGTGCATGCCCAGATCAGTCTCGCGGACATTGCGGGCACTGCCAACGGCAAGTCGGTCAGCCTGTCTCAGCCGATCGCCGCGGTGTTCAAGGGAGCCATGGGCGGCAAGTTCCGGGTCGATCAGTTGGACCTGAGCTCGTCGTTCGCCCAGGTCCAGGCCCAGGGCAACGCCGACCGGATCGAGCACAAGGCGACCGTCGACTTTCAGAAGCTGCAGTCCGAGCTGGGCCGCTTCGTGGACCTCAAGGGGTACCGCTTTGGCGGCCGGCTGTCCTCCAACGGGACCGTCGTTATGACGCAGGACAAGAAGGTCTTCCAGGGCGCTGCCCAGATCGAGCAGCTCCAGTTGACGGACCCCAACAACGTCACCGCCTCCGAGCCCAAGGCCCAGATCCAGTACGCGATGGACCTCGGGCCCCAGGAGCTTCTGGTGAAGTCATTCCAGGTGGATAGCGGGATCCTGGCCCTGCAGGCCAAGGATGCGGCCGTGCCGCTCGACCTGCAGCACGCCAAACCCGTGACCTTCCCAGTCACGCTCTCCAAGGTGGATCTCGAGAAGGCCCGGCAATGGCTGGTCGCCCTCGACTACGTGGAGCCCAATATGGTGCTCGGCGGCATCGTCTCCAGCCCCATGCAGGTGACCTTCGACGCTGCAGGCGTCGCGGTGTCCTCGGATCAGACCCGCATCCAGGGGCTGCGGTACGGCCCCAAGGGCAAGGCCGTGTATGAACCCAACGTGGTCAACGCCACCTTCAAGTTCAAGCGGGAGACCGCCACAGGCGTCATGGAGGCAGACTGCCATATCCAGGCGCCCATGGCCGGCCAGCCCATGGACCTGTCCTCTGCAGACGTCCAATACAAGTCCACGGCCCAGACGACCAGTATCCAGGGCAAGGCCCGGTACAACTATGACTTGGCCCGTCTGACCCCGGTCCTGGCGAGCGTCCTGCCTCAAGACATGACGATGGCGGGCAAACGCCAGAAGACCGTGGAGTTCTCCACGCAGTATCCGACGGCCAAGCCCGACCAGCTTCTGGCCCACCTCAATGCCAAGGCGGGCGCGGGCTTTGACTCGGCCGGCTACCTGGGGCTGGACGTAGGCATGACTGATCCCAACGCGGTCGTGGAGAACGGCCTGCTCAAGCTCATGCCTTTCACCAGCAGCGCCAATCAGGGTCAGGTCAGCTTCGGCTGCAACGTGGACCTGACCAAGAGCCCCATGGTCTTCACAATCCCCAGGCCCATGCAGGTCGCCAAGGACGTCCAGATCACTCCGGCGATGACCACCAAGGTCCTGAGGTACGTGAACCCTTTTTTCGCGGATGCCGCTAACGCCAGCGGCAGGGTGAGCTTCATGTGCGACCGCCTGGTCATGCCTGCGGCCGGCGCCGGCCTCAGCACCCTGGACGTGGAGGGCACGATCTCCATGGACAACGTGGTGATCGGAGGGTCCGACCTGCTGGGCAAGATACTCCTGGTCTTCGGCCAACGCAATCAATCGGTCCGCCTGGCCATTCATCCGACCCATTTTGTCGTCAAAGGGGGCGTGCTCCGGTACGACAGCATGCAGATCGACGTGGATGATCACCCCATCACTTTCTCGGGGTCCATCGGCCCCAATGAGAAGCTCAACATGACCGTGACGCTGCCGGTCACGTTCCAGGGCAAGGCCGTGCGTACCGGCCAAGCCGGCGACCGCGTCGCCGTACCCCTGCTGGGGACCATCCGAAGGCCTCAGTTGGACCTGCAGAAGCTGATCGAGGGGCAACTGCAGGAGCAGCTCCTCAAGGGCCTCGGCGGCCTGCTCAACAAGTAGGCGATACCGGCAAGCGGCGAGACCACCATGATCCATCGCATCGAGAGAATCCTCACGCAGCCCACCGAGTCCTTGGGCCGGGCGCGGAGGTTTCTGACCTTTCAGGTCAAGCTGTGGTTCTACTGCAGTCGGCACCTCCGCGAGAACAAGACCCGGCAGCAGGCGGCTGCCCTGGCCTACCAGACGCTCTTCGGCCTGGTACCCTTCACGATCGTGACCGTGATGGTCTTCCAGTGGTTCTCCTCGTATCAGCAGGTCGGCCAGCGGGTCAAGGGCCTGGTCTACGAGCAATTGAACCTGACGACCGTGCAGGTCTCGGCTGGCGCCAGCGAGGCGCAGGCGTCGGTTTCACTGACCACCTACCTCGACGAGATCGTGGGAGGGTTCCTGTCCCGGCTGCACACGGGGGCCATCACCCTGGTCAGCGCGATGGTCGTGGTCTGGGCCGCCGTCATCCTGCTCAACACGGTGGAGAGGGCCTTCAATGACGTCTGGCACGTGGACCGCGCCAGGCCCTTCCTGCACCGGATCATCAACTACTGGGCGATCCTGACGCTGGGACCTCTGCTCCTGGGCGCGGGGATCTTCCTGGCCACGCAGCATACAGCCCAGACCATCCTGGGGCACATCCAGTCTACGTCGGTGCTGGGAATACGACCCCAGGCCTTCTTCTCATACGGCGTGACCGTGGTCGCCTTCTTCTTGTTGTACCTGCTGCTTCCCAACACACCGGTCCGGCCCTGGCCCGCCCTGTGGGGCGGGGCAGTGGCGGCCGCGGTTTGGACTGCGGCGAAGTGGGGGTTCGGCCTGTATGTCACGAAGCTGATCCCGTATCAGGCGGTGTATGGGGCGCTCGGTCTGATTCCCCTGGGCGTGATGTGGATCTACGTGTCCTGGCTGATCGTCCTGTTTGGGGCCCACCTGACGTACACGACCCAGAACCTGAAGCGCCTGGAGGCCGCGAGCATCGCTGCCAGTGAGCGTCGTAGTGATCGGTTCATCGCCAGTGACGTCACGATCCTTCAGATCGTCCGCGAGGTGGGCCTGGCCTTTGAGACCGGCCAGGGTTCGGTATCCGCAGAGCAGATCTACCAGGCGGTCGGCCTTGAGCCGGGCTTCGGACAGAAACTCCTGAGCTACCTGGTCGAGGCCGGGCTCCTGATGAAGGTCTCGGAGCCGGCCAGCGGGTATACCCTGGCCCGCGCGCCGAGAAGATCCGGCTGGTGGACATCTCCCTGGCAGTGGCCAAGGCCAGCTTCGCCAACGCCTCGCCCGAGCAGATTCTGGACTCCCAAAGACTGCTGCAGACCCAGTCGAACCTGAAGGAACTCCTCGATGGCAGCAAGGGCTAGGTTCCTTGCCGGGAATCGGTTTGAGACCAGCCTCATCATTCTGGCGATAGGCGTCTCATCCTGCTGCGCACAGGACCGTCTGGGCGCGGACGTGCCTTGGACGACGATCGAAGCCGATGCCATGAAGTCGACGGGCACCCTCTTGGGGCCGAAGTACGAGCCCCATCGGGTGGAGACGGAATCATCGGGCCAGCGGTGCGTGAAACTCGGTTCGCCAGGTCAGTACGTGGCATTCACGGCCCCCTCTGCGGCCAACGCCATGGTCGTGCGGTACAGCCTCCCGGATGCGGCCGAGGGCGGGGGGACGCAGTCCACCCTGGTGATCTACCGGAATGACCAGCGTATCCAAGACGTGAGCATCACGTCACAGTACTCATGGCTCTATGGGGCCTATCCGTTCACGAACAATCCCGCGGCCGGCAAGCCGAGGAACTTGTACGACGAGGTCAGGGTGAAGGACCTGGCTATCGCCAAGGGCGACGTCGTGCGGATCGAGAGAGGTGCCGCAGGGACTGCGGATTACTGCATCATTGACCTGATTGACCTGGAGAACGTCGCACCGCCCTTGGAGCCGCCATCCCAGTCCGTGTCTATGGCCGGCACCGGCAATGGGCAGGGCAGGCCTGAGAACCAGGACTACACAGAGATCCTCAGGCAGTGCATTGCGGAGGCGGCCGCGACCGGCAAGTGCGTCTGGCTGCCCGCCGGGACATTCAGGATCAGCGGGGACATCGTGGTTCCGTCCAACGTGAGGATCCAGGGTGCAGGCATGTGGCACACCACGCTGGTGGGCGACGCGTCCTTGTACGGTCAGGCCGACAGACGCGTGAGAATCATCGGCCAAGGGGACAACATCCATCTGGCGGACTTTGCCGTTGTCGGCAGGTTGGCCCATCGCAATGACAGCGAGGCCAACGACGGGATTGTCGGATCTTTCGGTCCGAAGTCGACGATCTCACGGCTCTGGATCGAACACACGAAGATTGGTGTCTGGGTGGAGAACTGCGATCAATTCACAGTCGAGGGGTGCCGTTTCCGCGACACGATCGCAGATGGCGTGAATCTCTGTGTCGGCGTGATCCATTCGACTGTGCAGAATTGTACTGCGCGGGGGACTGGAGACGACTGTTTTGCGATGTGGCCCGCGACCTACATCCCCCAGAAACACTCCCCCGGCTTCAACGTGATACGGCACTGCACCGGGCAACTGCCGTTCCTCGCCAATGGTGCGGCCCTATACGGCGGTCACGGCAATCAGATACTGGACTGCCTGTTCACAGACATCACCGCGGGCTCAGCCATTCTGATCAGCACGACCTTCCCGACTGCAGATCCTCAGCGAAACGTGGATAACCCCTTCAGTGGCACGACTGTGGTTCAGAACTGTCAGGTCCTGCGATCCGGCGGTTTTGACCATGAATGGCAATGGCGGGCCGCGGTCCAGCTCTGTCTGGATCGCCGCAGCATCTCGGGCGTGAGACTGAGCAGCCTGGACATCCAGGACAGCCTGTCTGATGGCCTTGGCGTGATTGCGCCTGGCAGCAAGGATGGACACGGTACGCTCTCTGACACGAGCCTCGACCACGTGCGGATCTCGAACTGCGGCATTGGCGTCAACAACCGGCATGGCCTGTGGATTCGCAACGACGTCCAGGGAAGCCTGACGGTCCGTGATTCGGACATTTCCGATAGCAGAAATGACTCCAAGGATTTCGCAATCCACTAGGAGAGATCTATGGCAAGAAGCGCGTGTTGTGCAGCAGCCCTGTGCCTACCTGTCCAGCGGGTTCATAGCCGATCAGATGTGCATGGCCACGCCTGCGACTCTCAGAGGCAGCGTTGTCCTGCGTACGCTGACGAAGCTGTACCGGATTGGGGCAGGCTCTAAGCCTTGATCCGCAGACCGATCACTCTGGACACTGGACCTGTTCCCACCGCAGGCGGGGGTAGTCCTTGCCCTCGCAGAGCGTCCAGGTGTCGACAATGTCGAAGCCATAGCTCGCCAGGGTGGCGGAGTCCATCATCTGTTGGGTCTTGAGGCCCGTCCCTGCGTCGCTGAAGCGGATGCCTGTGGATTCTATGTCCCAGACGCTGCCAGTCACAGTGCACTTTCCAGAGACCCAACTGATCAGGCCTCCAATCCGGTGGAAGACGCTCTGTGTTTGTGTGTCCCCGCTGATCCGGCCTGCTGCGTAGCAGTTCCGGATAAGGTTCTCACCAGAGCCTTGCCACTGCACGGTGACCGTGCGGTTGCCTGATCCGGAAGTGAGAGTGTGCGGGCCACCCGAATCGACACGGCCAACAAGGCCGCCCATCCCCCCTCGCGCAGACGTGGGTGCGGCGATGCTCAGCATGCTGTAGGTGTCATAGATTCGCCCACAGGAGTTCAGTCCTGCGATGCCACCGACCGCGAGCCAGCCACTCAGTTCACTGAATCCCTGTACTGCACATTGGCTGATCTGGCCCAAGTTTACGCCCACCAGTCCTCCCATCCAGCCGCCCGATGCCGCGATTCGGCAGTCGACCCCGCATCGCGTCAGGGACCCCTCGTTGAATCCTGCCATGCCGCCTACCAACTCGCAGTTGCCTTCCGTGAGCAAGGTCCCCTGGACAGAGCAGTCCGAGACTGTGCCCAGGTTGCGGCCAGCCAGCAGGCCCACGTAGAAGTTGTTGACCCCTGTTGTGATGCTGGCACCCACCAATCGCAAGCCACGGATCTCTCCTGCTGGCTGCACACATCCAATCAGACCCACGTACAGGCCCCAGTCGGGGCTGCCGAGGGTCAGATGCTGAATGGCATGCCCTCCTCCATCCAGGCGGCCGCCAAAGCCCGTGCCCTGGAACTCGGCATCAAGCTGATTCTGGTCTGGTGCAATCACTGCACCACTGAAGCGGTGGTGCGACATATCCAGGTCATTGAGGAGGACGAACTCGCTGTGCCACAGGTCCGGCCAGCCGTGCAGGCAGGCCAGTTGACCTCCAGTCGTGAGCTGGAAGGGCTTGGCCGGCGTCCCGTCACCCGGGTTCTGGGTCCAGTCGTAGGCGCCCAGGCTGGTCCAGAGGCCGATGGATGAGCCGGGCATGCAGAAGCAGGCCGGATCTGCGGCCATGACGTGGCCTGGTGGGACACAGGGATCGTAGTCCTGGCCGGCCTTGACTGCAGCGAGGCCCACGCGGGCCAGGACCTCCGCTGCCTGGCCCTCTGAGAGCCCGGTGACGTCCGGCACTGCCACCAGGTGTGTCTGTTCCGTCTGCCAGCTCAGGACCGGGTAGCCCTGGTCAGGCATGAACCAGGTGTCCTGGTCGCCATCGGTCTTGCGGCCGTAGAAGTCCCAGAGAAGGAAGGAGTCCCGTTGCCCCATCTGTGCAGCGGACAGGGCCAAGCCCTGGCCGTTGTCGGGGCCGCCCCCATCAGCGGCTCGAAGGAAGTACGAGGCCGTAATCCGCCGGGTGGCCAGGGGGCTTCCCGAAAGGCCACCGCTGGACGACGACCCCATGGGTGTGATGGCCACCGTGGCATAGCATCTGACGATCTGGCCCGAATCGTCACCTGCCAGGCCACCGCCCGCCCGCCATGGGCCGCCGTCCACTCCGCCTGTTGCATAGCTGTCCAGGATCGTTCCGAGATTCCGTCCCACGAGACCGCCAGCCGTGGCCCTCGCGGCCAAGATCTGTATGCTCATCTGGGAGTAACACTGCAGCACCGTACCCATGTTGTACCCGACAAGCCCGCCTGCTTGAGCGGCGACCTCATTTGGAGTGGCACTATCGATTCGCATCGATCCAGAGGTGCCACAGCGGAAGATCTGGCCTGCGTTCAAGCCGGCCAGGCCGCCCAACGGATGCTGTCTCTGGGTGCCGGCGGTCAGCTCTGTCACGATCAGGTTCCTGACTATGCCTGTGTGGCCGATGCCACCGAAGAGGGCGCCTGGACAGTTCACTCCCTTCGGGCCGGCAGAGAAGGTCAAGTGGCGGATCGTATGGCCTTGGCCGTCGAACACGCCCGTGAACGGATTGCCTTGAACCGTCCAGTCACCCATCCTGGCATCGGGTGCGATCACTGCGGCCTGGAAGACCTGGCCGCCCGGTCCGTTCGGGTCCAGGTCGATGTCTGCCACGAGCACGAAATGTCTACCCAGGAGATTGGGATCCCCTCCTATGGAGGTGAGCTGTGGGGCTGTGGCGATCTGGTAAGGGTCACTGGGATCGCCTGTGCCGCCTGCGAACGTCGCGCCGATTGCCTCACCCGGCCGGATCAGGCAGGGCACCGAGCATGCAACCAGCAACAGAAATGCCCTCCCTCCACACCTCTGGGCCTTAGATGCACTCTCCATGGCAATGAACCTCCCTTCACCTGACAGATCGCAGTTTCTCTCACCGGAAAGCTGCGCACACAGGCTGTCCCTTCTTTCCATATAGGTCCTGCTCGGCGGGCTGTGTTACGAAGATTCCAGGGATTTTCCAGATAAGGCCCCTATGGCGTTTCTTTGCACTGCACGTTCTCCCACTTCAGCGTGGGATACTCCTTACCTCCGCAGATAGACCACGTATTGACGAAGTCAAAGCCAAAGCCAGCCAGGGTAGGCAAGTCCACCATCTGCTGCGTCTTCAGACCTGTCCCTGCTGCGCTGATGCTCATCGTCGTAGCCTCTACGTCCCATACGCCGCCTGTCACGGGGACATTCCAGGTGGAACTGCCACCCACGAGCCCGCCAGACTGGATTGCCGGAGAAGGGGGGCCGGTCTTGGCCGTCATCCGACCTGCTGCGTAGCAGTTGCGGACAAAGCCACCATCACCATAGTCCCACTCGATGCCGATCTGATGCTCATTCACACCGAAGTCGTATCCTTGTGTCCCGGGTCCATGCAATCCGCCGACCAGGCCGCCGGCAGTGCAGCGTTCGGTCATCGTGATCTCCAGCACGCTGTAGCTGTCGTTGATGCCGCCTGAGCTCGTTCCAGCCAGACCACCCACCGGTCCGCTCGACCCTATCAGGCTGGTCCCTCTCACCGCGCACTGGCGGATCTGGCCTGTGTTCACGCCCACGCAGCCGCCAATGAAGTTGCCTGACGCGAGCAGTTGGCTGTCGATCTTGCACCTTGTCACTGTCCCTTCGTTGAGTCCAGCCAGAGGCCCGATGAGCCGGCTGAGGCCTCCATCGATGAGGGTCCCCTGCACAGAGCAGTCCGTGACCGTTCCCAGACAGCGTCCTGCGAGGATGCCTGTGTAGAAGCTGTACTGTCCGGCCCTGACGCAGGCCTCCTCCAGCCGCAGCCTGCAGATCACTGCATTGGGTTCTATCTGACCGAACAGCCCCACGTAGGAACTCCAGGCACCTGCAGCGATGCAGAGGTGCTTGATTGCATGATCTCTGCCATCCACCCGTCCGCCGAAACCTGTGCCCTGGAACTCCACGGGGCCGTCGTTTTGGTCAAGATCTGGCGCGATCACGGCCCCCTCAGAAACGTGGCACCGCATATCCAGGTCATTGACCAGGGCAAAGCTGCTGTGCCACAGGTCTGGCCGGAGATGCAGGCAGGCAAGCTGACCGCCGCTACTGAGCAGATAGGGGTTCGCCGGTGTTCCATCGCCTGGGTTCTGGGTCCAGTTGTACGTGCCCAGGCTGATCCGGAGCGACACAGTCGAGCCCGGGCTGACAATGGCCGGTGAGTCGGTGCCCAGTGCACCTCCAGCCGTCACATAGGGATCGTAGTCGTGGCCAGCCGTAGCTATGCTGAGGCCGGCCTGGGTCAGGGCCTCTGTTGCGCGGGCCTCGGAAAGCCCCCTGACCTCGGGCACGGCACGAAGACCTGTCTTCTGGGTCTGCCAACTGAGGACAGGCCGGCCCGTGTCAGGCATGAACCAGGTGTCCTCCACGCCGTCCCCTGGGCGGCCGTAGAAGTCCCAACCCCAGAAGGAGCCCTGTTCGGCCATCTGTGCACTCGACAGGGCGGCGCCGATGCCGTTGTCTGGCCCACCCCCGTCAGCCTCTCTCAGGAAGTATGAAGCACCGGCCCATTGCTCCTGCAGTCCAAAGCCCACGAGTGCGCCAACGGAGAATGTATCCATGGGTACAGCCGGACCTGCGGCATAGCATCGTACAATCTGTCCAAGGTTGATTCCGGCTAGGCCTCCGGTCGGCTGCCGGGCTGGACCGCTATCCACCCGGCCGGTTGCGTAGCAGTCCAGCAGGGTCCCGGTGTTGCCTCCCACGAGGCCGCCGCAGGCGGCCTGTGATCCTGTGACCTGTACGTCGCAGCAACACTGCAATATAGTCCCGGGGTTGATTCCGACAAGCCCTCCTGCAACGCATGCTCCGACGCTGGGCGTAACCGCAGAGATCATGCCTGATACGCTGCATCGCTCGATCTGACCTGCGTTCGCGCCTACCAGGCCGCCCACCGCAGTGGCCGCTTGCGAGGCCACATTGACTTGCTCGAGAATGAGGTCTCGCACGACTCCCGTGGGACCTACAGCACCGAACAAGGCCGCCGAGCAGGGAGATCCCTGGCCTACAACGGACAGAGTCACGTGGCGGAGAGTATGGCCTCGCCCGTCAAACGTACCCGAGAACGGCGTCCCCAGGATCTGCGGCGCCCAGAGCGCGGCGTCCGGTGCGATCACCGCGGTCTGAAAGACCGTTCCGCCGGGCAGGTTCGGGTCCAGGTCGATGTCTGCCACGAGCACGAAATGCCTGCCCAGGAGGTTGGGATCCCCTCCTATGGAGGTGAGCTGTGGGGCTGTGGCGATCTGGTAAGGGTCACTGGGATCGCCTGTGCCGCCTGCGAACTTCGCGCCGATTGCCTCACCCGGCCGGATCAGGCAGGGCACCGAGCATGCAACCAGCAACAGAAATGCCCTCCCTCCACACCTCTGGGCCTTAGATGCACTCTCCATGGCAATGAACCTCCCTTCACCTGACAGATCGCAGTTTCTCTCACCGGAAAGCTGCGCACACAGGCTGTCCTTTCTTTCCATATAGGTCCTGCTCGGCGGGCTGTGTTACGAAGATTCCAGGGATTCTCCAGATAAGGCCCCTATGGCGTGGTCATTCAGACTGAAGTTGTATCCTTCTGAACCAGGTCCACACAATCTGCCGGCCAGGCCGCCGGCCGTTCCCGACCCCCTGGGAACCCATGGCCGCCGGCAGAGGAGATCATTGTGAGGGACAGTGCCAGTGTAGGCCATCTGCAAGGCGAAAAATGGGGGAGGATCGGAGTTGTTGGTGGCGCTAGCGGAGGGCCTCCCAGATGAACTTGGCCCCGAAGAGGGCCATGGCTGCTCCGCAGACGGCCAGGATGATCCGCTGGCGGCGGGGGCCCAGGAGGGTGGTGCCCTTGAAGCTGGCCCAGGACAGGACCAGCAGCCACCCCGCGTCGCAGAGCCAATGCACCAGGGCAAACAGGGCGAAGGCCCACAGGCCCAACTGGCTGGCGTCTGTGGCCAGTTTGAGACCCACGGTGGCCCACCACAGGAGGAAATAGGGGTTGCCTGCGGTCAGAAGGATTCCGGTCACCAGCGGTCGGCTTCGGGTGGCTGTAGCGGAGGACACGGGATCCGGGGCCAGGGACCTCAGCATCTGGATCGCCATCCAGACCAGGATGGCACCGCCCACCAGGCTGATGATGAACTGCGCGGAAGGGGACTGGAATACCTTGCCGAGTCCCAGGGTGATGAAGATCGCCAGGGGCAGTTCCACGATTGCGTGGCCGACCGCCACCGCCAATCCCGCGTAGCGGTTTCGGCTGCCGAGGACAATCGTGGCTGTGGTCACAGGCCCTGGGGCCAGCACCCCTGAGAGCGAGATCACGAACACCTGGCCGACAAAGATCAGGGTTTCCATCATTCCCCGATGATCTTGACCAGGACGCGCTTGTCCCGCTTGCCGTCGAACTCGCCGTAGAAGATCTGTTCCCAGGGACCGAAGTCCAGCCTTCCCTGGGTGACTGCCACGACCACCTCGCGGCCCATGATCGTCCGTTTGAGGTGGGCGTCGGCGTTGTCCTCGCCGGTGTTGTGGTGGTACTGCGAGTAGGGCTTTTCGGGCGCGAGCCGCTCCAGCCAGGTCTCGAAGTCCTGGTGCAGGCCGGACTCATCGTCGTTGATGAAGACGCTCGCCGTGATATGCATGGCGTTGCACAGGAGCATGCCCTCCTGGATCCCGCTCTCAGCCAGGCACTGCTGGACCTGCGGAGGTGATGTTGACCAATTCCCTTCGCGTCTTTGTCTCGGAACCACAGTTCCTTGCGATAGCTCTTCATGGCAGACTCCCTGCTGCACCAGCGTATTCGACCCCACGTCTGATGAGACCGGACGGTCTTGCAGGCGGATTGTACCATGTTCATGGGGGTGTCGGAATATTAAGGGGCGCACGATGGGGCTGTGGCCGAGATCGAGACGGGAAGGGCGTCAAGCACGGCTCTTCTTCACGAACCAACGGGCGGTGAAGATCGTAATTGACGCTTGATAAGAGCCCTACGCGGGGAGTAGAATCCCATGCATCCAGGCCATGTGAGAACCGAGCTATGATGCGTTACGGAGTATTCAAAAACTGGCTTGTCATGGCAGTGACCCTGGCCGCCACGGTGGCAGGGCCGGGTTCCTATTTGTGCCGGACCGATCAGGGAGGCCTTCGGACGGAGTATGCCTGGAGCGGGGGATGTCAGGCCTGGACCGGCGGTCACGCGAATGACACCTGGCCCTTGATCGTCACAGCCTCGCGCAGTCCCTGCGGGGCCTGTGCCGACACGGCGATACACCTGGATTCATCCCCGCCGTCCCATGCCAAGAGGGCGGGGTCTGCAATGTCTCAGTCGGTTTGCGTGACCGGCCTCCGCAATCAGCAGGTGCGGCCTGCCGGAGGGCTGTGGGCCTCCCAGGCTGCGTGTGATCCTCCTCCAGACTCTGGCGCTCTCAGCGATCTGCGCCATAGTCCTCATCGTCTGATTCTCCGAATCTGCCTTCACTTCATCCAAGTGGAAGATCTCTTAGTCTGGACACACGGGGAGTCTGCTATGTTTCATTGCACCATTCATATTCTGGCGGCGTGGTCTGCCATTGCCGTGACGGGCTGGACAGCAGAGCCACGTCAGGCCCTTCCAAAGGATGTCAACGCCACTGGCGCAGGGCCTAACGCAGAGATCTTGGCGTCTCCAGTGCCAGGGTCTGGTCCATTGACCCTGAAGGCTGCCATCCAACTGGCATTGGAGAGCAACCCTGAGCTTCGAGCAGCGGCTGGGCGGGTAGAGGCAGCCGCAGGCCGTGCAGACCAGGCCAAGGTATGGTCCAATCCAGAGCTGGAGATCGGGATCGAGGAGTGGCCCGTGGGTGGCGGGGGTGGCTATTCAGATGCCAAGCAGACCCTCGGTGTTGCGCAGACCCTGCCTTATCCGGGCAAGAAATCACTCGATCGCAAGATCGGGGCCGCAGGGGTGAAGGTCAGAGATCTGCAGAGGGGCCTGCTGATAAGGGAGGTGGTCCGCGACGTGAAGGTGGCGTTCTTTCGTGTCCTGGCTGCTGAGAGGCTTGTGGAGGTCGCAGACGAGCTGGTGAAGGTCGCGGATTCCTCAGCAGCTACAGCCCGCAGGAGGGCAGAGGCTGGGGCTGTGGCGTTCCAGGAGCAGTTGCGAGCGGAGATCCAGGCCCAACAGGTCAAATCAGAGCTCGCCGATCTGCGACGCGATCTCGTTACAGCAAGGCGGGCCTTGGCCGCGGTCCTGGGACGGCCCGATCTGAAGGACGTCCCGCTTCGTGGTGCGATGATGGAGACCCCGATCGCCGGCCTGCGTCGATGAAGCGGCCCAGGCAGACCTTTCTATGTATCCAGCCATGGCTGCCGCACAGGCCGTCCTGGACCAGGCATCCCTGGAGCACCGCCGTGCCCGCCTGGAGCCGTATCCGGACCTGAGGGTGGGCCTGGCAGGCGGGCGTATGGGGGACACCGGCGAATCCATCGTCGAGCTCCGCGTTGCCCTGCCGCTGCCCCTCTTCGACCGAGCCAAGGGAAGGCGCAAGGAATCGCAGGCCAAGGTAGCAGTGGCGAGGGCCGAGATGGATGCCGCGTGCCAGCAGTTGCTCCGGCAAAGGGCGGACGTAATCCAGAGGTATCGGACTGCCATCGAGCAGGTCACCCTATACCGCGAGCAGATCCTGCCGAAGGCCGCTGAAGCCCTACGCCTGGTCCAGACGGGCTTCGATCAGGGCAAGTTCAGTTTCATCGACCTGGTGGATACGCAGCGGACTGCGGCTGAGGCCAGGCTGACCTATCAGCAGAGGCTGCTGGAGATGAACGTGGCCCAGGCAGAGCTGGAGGCCTTTGAGATCGCCGGTCCATCCACCTTCAAACCTCAGACAGGAGGCAAACCATGAGACGCCCAACCATCCTGAATCTCACTTCCCTGGCCTGCATTGCAGCGTTGATCCTCTGGGCTGGGTGCAAGAAGGGGCCTGAGCACACTGCGGACGACAGCCATGGCCATGGCCAGGCAGTGGCCCACACGGAGGTCAAGGACGGGGTAACCATGTGCACCGAGCACGGAGTGCCCGAGGCCCAGTGCGGGATCTGTAAACCGCAGTTGGCCGGCCAGTTGAAGGCCGGGGAGGGTCTGAAGGTGAGACTGCCGTCTCCAGAGTCTGCCCGGATCGTGGATATCCGGACTGCCCCTCCGACGACGGGCGAAATCTCCGAGGGGGTTGAATGCCTTGCAGAGGTCAGCTTCAACCAGAACAGGCTGGCCCAGATCGTCGCACCTGTGGCAGGCATCCTCCAGTCCGTGGACGTGGACCTGGGTACCCGGGTCGAGGAGAGCACAGACTGTGGCGAGGATATGGTCTGCCTTCATAGCCGAGGCTGTGGCCAAGGCGGTGCTGACGCACCAGACCCTCAACCGCGAGCAGAGGCTGCATGCCGACAAGGTGACCTCCCAGGCCGCCCTGCAGGAGGCAGAGGCAGCCCACCGGGCCGCCTGTCAACCGCTCCGTACGCTCGGCTTCACTGAAGAGCAGATCGAGACCCTGGGTGCACGGCCCCAGGAGCAGGTGCTGATGGATGTCCGGGCACCGTTTGCAGGCGAAATCGTCGAGCGGACCGCGGTACGCGGTGCCCTTGTGGACGTGGGCAGGCAGTTGTTCACCCTGGTCGATCGCTCCGTGATGTGGGCCATGCTGCAGGTGCCGGAGACGGCCCTGGCCCGGGTGCAGACGGATCAGGCCGTGGAACTGCGAGTGGATTCCCTGCCCAGCCGGGTGTTCACGGGCAAGCTCACGTGGATTGGGCCTGCGGTCGATGAGCGCACGCGGGTGATCCATGCACGTGCCGAGTTCGCAGATCCGAACGGCCTGCTCAAAGACCGGATGTTCGCTCGTCGCGAGGATCCTGACCCGCAAAGCCGACCGTGCCTTGCTCGTGCCACCCTCTGCGGTCCAGAGGGTTGAGGGCAGGCCCGTGGTGTTCGTGAGACTGGCGGACGACCTGTTCGACGCCAGGGCGGTGGACCTGGGCGTCCGGTCCGGCGGACAGCAGGAGGTGCTGGCCGGTCTGAGACCGGATGACGAGGTGGCAGTGACCCACACCTTTGCCCTGAAGTCCGCGATGCTGATGTCCCGTCTTGGGGCTGGATGCGCAGATGATTGAGAGGATGCCAGCGGAGAATAGACCATGTTGAATTGGATCATTGACTTCTCACTGAAGAACCGGGTGCTCGTCTGCGTGCTGGCCGTGGCCCTGGTCGTCATCGGCGGCAGGGCCTTGAGCCTCCTGCCGATCGACGCCTTCCCTGACACGACCCCTGTGCAGGTGCAGATCAACACCACGGCGTCGTCCCTGAATCCACAGGAGACCGAGGCCCAGATCACCATACCCGTGGAGCTGGCCATCAGCGGGCTGCCCGGCCTGCAAATCGTCCGCTCCGTGTCCAAGTTCGGCCTCTCACAGGTCGTGGCGACCTTTGACGACAAGACCGGCATCTTCAAGGCCCGTCAACTGGTCATGGAGCGGCTCCAGACGGTGGAATTGCCGGAGGGTCTGGAGCGGCCGCAGTTGGGGCCCATCGCCACCGGCCTGGGCGAGGTCTTCCACTACATGGTCCGTTCCAAGGACCCCAACAGGACACTGACCGAGCTGCGGGAGATCCACGACTGGGTCATCAAGCCCCAGCTCCGCAAGGTGCCGGGCGTGGCGGAGATCAACTCCTGGGGCGGGTTCGAGAAGCAATACCACGTGGTGGTCGACACGGAGCGGCTCATCAAGTACGGGCTGACGCTGGAGCAACTGGTCGAGGCACTCCAGGCCAACAACCAGAACGTGGGCGGCGGCCAAGTGGTTCGCAGCGGCGAGTCGCTCCTGGTCCACGGGATCGGCCTGACCACGAACGTGGAGGAGATCGCCAACATCGTCATCACCGCGCACGACGGGATACCCGTGCGGGTGCGGGACGTGGCGTACGTGAGGATCGACCACGAGATCCGGCGGGGCGCATGCACCGCAGACGGCAAGGGCGAGGTGGTCCTGGGCCTGGGCTTCATGCTCATGGGCGAGAACAGTGCCGTGGTGACCCATGCCCTCAAGGAGAAGCTCATGGAGGTCCAGCAGGCCCTGCCGCTCGACGTGCGGGTGGAGGTCCTCTACGACCGCACGGAGCTGGTCGAGAACGTCATCCGCACCGTCGAGCACAACCTGATGGCCGGCGCACTGCTGGTCATAGCCGTGCTGTTTGCCTTCCTCGGAAACCTGCGGGCCGGACTGGTCGTGGCAGCGGCGATACCCCTGGCCATGCTGTTCGCAGGCAACCTCATGCTCCAGGCCGGCATTGCGGCCAGTCTGCTGAGCCTGGGCGCGATCGACTTCGGCCTGATCGTGGACAGCTCGGTCATCATGATGGAGAACTGCGTCCGATATGCCTCGCGGCGCAAGGACAGGCCGTGGCTCGATACCATCCGCGATGCGGCCATTGAGGTCCGCAAGCCCACGATGTTCGGCGAGCTGATCATCATGATCGTATTCCTGCCCATCCTGACCCTGGAGGGCATTGAGGGCAAGCTGTTTCGGCCCATGGCCCTGACCATGATCTATGCCCTGCTCGGCTCCCTGGTCATGTCTCTGACGCTCATGCCCGTGCTGGCCAGTCTCGTCCTTCCTCGGACCATGAAGGAGCGGGAGCCTCGCCTGGTCCGGTGGGCCAAGCGGGTGTATGGGCCTGTCCTGGATCTGGCCCTCCGACGGCAAGGCGTTGTGCTGGCTGTAACGGTGGTCCTGGTAGCGGGCGGTGTGGTCCTGGCCCTGCGGATGGGCGGTGAGTTCCTTCCAAAACTGGGCGAGGGCGCCATCGTGGGCACGACCGTGCGTCTGGCCGGGATCTCAGTGGACGAATCCGCGGCACAGAACGACCTGATCGAGCAGAGGCTCATGGCGGAGTTCCCGGACGAGATCGAGCACATCTGGACCCGGCTCGGCACCGCAGAGGTCGCCACGGACCCCATGGGCGTGGAGCTGGCCGACTTCTTCCTTGCTCTCAAGCCGCGAGGGCAGTGGAAGAAGGCACGCACCCAGGCGGAGCTGACGGAGCGGATGCGGGACGTCCTGAACCAGGTGCCAGGCCTGCGAACTGCCTTCAGCCAGCCCATCGAGATGCGGATGAACGAGCTGATCGCAGGCATCCGGGGAGACATCGGCATCAAGGTCTATGGAGACGACCTGGAGGAGCTCCGCCGCCTCGGGGGCGAGGTGCAGGCCGTGCTTGCGGAGATTCCTGGTGTCAGCGAGGCCTCGGTCGAGCAGTTGACAGGCCAGGCCTTCCTCCAGGTCCGCGTGAACAGCCAGGCCACTGCCCGTTTCGGGGTGCCCACGCGGAACGTCCTGAACGTGGTGGAGGCCGTGGGCACCAAGAGGGTCGGTGACGTGCGGGAGGGCCAGAGGCGATTCCCGCTCGTGGTCCGGTTGCCTGACCTGCAGCGGACCGACCCCGAAGCCCTGGCCGGCACCCTCATTCCGACCGACGCAGGCCCGGTGCTGCCACTGAGCCAGGTGGCGAAGATCACCGAGATGGAAGGCCCAGCCACCATCAACCGCGAGTGGGGCAGGCGACGGATTACGGTCCAGTGCAACGTCCGCGGCAGGGACGTGAAGGGCTTCGTGGCAGAGGCCGAGGCCAAGATTGCCGAGCACGTGAAGCTGCCTGAAGGCTACAGCATCGAGTGGGGCGGCCAGTTCGAGAACATGGAGCGGGCCAACCGCAGACTGATGTTCGTGGTGCCCATGGCCATGGCCCTGATCTTCGTGCTCCTGTTCTTCAGCCTCGGATCGATGCGTGAGGTCCTGATCGTGGCGTCCGGCATTCCCCTGGGGCTGGTGGGCGGCGTGCTGTCGCTGTGGGTCCGTGACATGCCGTTCACAGTCAGCTCGGCCATCGGCTTTATCGCCCTCAGCGGCGTGGCCATACTCAACGGCCTGGTCCTGGTCACCTTCATCAAGCAGAGGCTCGATGCGGGCGATCCCCTGGAACAGGCCGTGCGTGAGGGCTGCCTGGTCCGCCTGCGGCCCGTGCTCATGACTGCACTGGTGGCAGCCGTGGGCTTTGTCCCCATGGCCCTAAACGTTGGGGTTGGCGGTGAGGTGCAGCGGCCCCTGGCTACAGTCGTCATCGGGGGGATCTTCACGAACACCCTCCTGACCCTGCTGGTGCTGCCTGCGATCTATACCCTGTCCAAGGGGAAGAAACCTGCTGAAGTCGAGATGTAACTCAAAGCACAATCAACGGAGGAGAAGCCATGAAGGAGATCAAAGCGATCAGTGGTCTTGGACCAGGGATGTCTTTGTTTCCAGACGGGTCCCAGGCAAGGGTCGGGACTGGACGGCATTTGAGGTGACCCTGCCCGGCAATCTTTCCGCAGGTTCGACTCTCCAGGTTGCCTGTCACAATGGTACGCATCCGGAGGAGCCCCAGCCGGGCGAATCCTGACATATCCGCAGGGCCTTGCCCTCTGACCCTCTGCGGTTATAGTGTGGTTGAAGTATGGAATGCAAGCTCACCTTTCGTATACGGGGCATGGACTGTGCCGAAGAGACCCACTCGCTCAAGGGAACCGTGGGCAGGCTGCCAGGTGTGACGGACCTCCACTTCAACCTCCTCAAGGGTCTCATGCAGGTCACGTGCTGCGGCGAAGCACCGTCCGAGGAGGCTATCCGCCGGGCGGTGGAGGCAGCGGGACTGAGGATCGAGGACGAGGGCTCGTGTCCGTCTGGCGTATGCGAGGGGGAGCCGAACTACTGGCAAAAGAACGGGCGTGCCTGGATGTGCGGGGCCAGCGGTGTCCTGACCGGGCTGGGATTCGTGGCACACTGGCTGGGTCATGGGAGCCTCAGGGACGCACTGACCGGTGGAGAGGGCCTTGAGGCGCACACGTTTCCATGGCTCTCCATCACGCTGTACGGGGCGGCGGCCATCGTGGGCGGCTGGTTCATCGCACCGAAGGCATGGGCTGCATCGCGGCGGTTACGGCCGGATATGAATCTACTGATGACCGTGGCCGTGATCGGAGCCGCGACGATCGGCCAATGGTTCGAGGCGGCGACGGTGGCGTTTCTCTTTGCCCTTTCGTTGGTGCTGGAGTCGTGGAGCGTGGGCCGGGCGAGGAGGGCGATCGAGACCCTGCTCGACGTGTCGCCCCCAACGGCTCGTTATGTTGGCCCCAACGGCGACGTCCTGGAGAAACCCGTTGAGGAGGTGCCCGTGGGTGCGGTGGTCCTGGTGAGGCCCGGCGAGCGGGTCCCGCTGGATGGGATGGTCACACAAGGCGAGACGTCCGTGAACCAGGCCCCGATCACGGGTGAGGCGGCCCCCGTGCCGAAGGCCGTCGGGGATGAGGTCTTCGCCGGCACGATCAATGAAACGGGGGCATTCGAATTCCGGGCCATGAAACCGGCGTCCGACACGACGCTGGCGCGGATCATCCGCATGGTGGAGCAGACCCAATCGCGCCGTGCGGCCGCCGAGCAGTGGGTGGATCGGTTCGCGTTCTACTACACCCCGGCCATGATGTTCCTGGCGATGGCCGTAGCGGTGGTGCCACCGCTGGTGACGGGCGGGCCTTGGGGCAGGTGGTTCTACGAAGCGCTCGTCATCCTCGTCATCGCTTGCCCGTGCGCCCTGGTCATTTCCACGCCGGTGACCATCGTCGCGGCCCTGGCCCGTGCGGCCCGCGAGGGTGTGCTGATCAAGGGTGGGGCGTTTCTGGAAGCAGCCGCGCACATCCGCGTGGTGGCCTTGGACAAGACCGGCACCTTGACCCAAGGACGCCCGGAGGTCCAACGGATACTGCCGCTGGACAATCACACCGAACGAGAACTCCTCGCCACGGCCGCGGCCCTGGAGGCCGAAAGCGAACACGCCTTGGCACGGGCCATCCTCCGCCGCGCGGAGAAGGAGGGCGTGCCGGTAAGAAAGGCCGAGCGGTTCCAGGCGATCAAGGGTAAAGGCGCTGAGGGCTGGATTGACGGGCAGTGGTTTTGGATCGGTTCGCATCGCTTCGTGCATGAGAACGTGGAGGAACCACCGGAGGTTCATCGAAGGACCGAGGAACTGGAAGACGCAGGGCATTCCGTGGTCGTCATCGGCAACGCCGAGCACGTGTGTGGGCTGGTGAGCCTGGCCGACACGGTGCGAGGAGAGGCTCGTCAGGCCGTGGCCGCCATGAAGGCGGCCGGCGTACGAAGGGTCGTGATGTTGACCGGCGACAACGAGGTGACCGCCCATGCCGTGGCAGGCCAGACGGGTGTGGATGAGGTCCGCTCGCAGCTTCTGCCGGAAGACAAGGTCCGGGCCGTGGAAGACCTGACCAGGACCTACACCCACGTGGCGATGATCGGCGATGGGATCAATGATGCCCCGGCCCTGGCGGCGGCCACGGTAGGCATTGCCATGGGCGCAGCGGGCACCGACGCGGCGATCGAGACGGCGGACGTGGCGTTGATGTCCGACGACCTCTCAAAGGTGCCCTGGCTCATCGGCCACGCCCGGCACACGGTCACGGTCATCCGGCAGAATGTGATCTTTGCACTATCGATTAAGGTCCTCTTCCTCATTCTGGCCCTGGCAGGAGTCTCCACGCTCTGGATGGCCATCGCCGCAGACATGGGTGTTTCGCTGCTGGTGATCCTCAACGCCTTGCGACTCCTGCGTTGATGTCCATTCGGGTGCTCAGGTCCGGCGGCCCCTGGCCACGGCGGTCATTGGCGGCGTGGTCACCAATACCCTCCTGACCCTGCTGGTGCTGCCATCGCTCTCCACGACCCTGGCGGGGCGCAGGGCAGAGGCCCGGTGACGGCCCCCGTACGGCCCCGCCGTTGCCTATTGATCAGCGGGGTCCCGCTGAGTATAATACCCCGCTTGGTTTCCTCTGCGTCCGCCTTTTGGGAGTCCTGATGGCTGAGAAATATGTTCGGGCCGTGTTTCCAGGGTCTTTTGACCCGATCACCAATGGTCACCTGGATGTGATCCATCGGGCCATGGGCCTGTTCGACGAGTTGATCGTGGCTGTGGGCCGCAGCCCGGTCAAGAACCAGTTGTTCTCTCCCCAGGAGAGGGTGGAGATGATCGAGGAGCTGACCTGCGACCTGGCCAACGTCTCCGTGGAGAGCTTCGAAGGCCTGACCGTTCAGTACGCGGCCAAACGCCAGGCCCACGTGATCCTGAGAGGACTACGGTCTTTGACGGACGTGCAATATGAATTTCAGTTGGCCATGACCAACCGGGCCGTGGCCGGCATCGAGACGGTCTTTATCATGACCAGCGAGCGATATGGCTTTACCAGCTCGACCTTGATTCGCGAGATTGCTTCACTGGGCGGAGACCTGTCAAACCTCATCCCCGAGAACGTGTCCAGACGCCTCAAGGATCGCCTGGGCAAGAAGACATAGCCCTGCTCCCGACAGAATTTGCTTGAAGGGCCTGTGGCCGGTATAATGAAGACACCGGCGGAGAGGTCCCCAGTGGCCACCGCAGTGAAGTGAAATGCAGAGAAAGGCCGGCTCGCCATGCAGTGCCAGATCTGTAACAAGAAGACCGCGACCATCCACCTGACGGAGATTGCCGACGGCACCCGGACAGAGATGCATCTGTGCGAGGAGTGTGCGGTTCAGCAGGGAATCGCGGCCAAGAGCCAGGTCTCGGTCAATGATCTGCTGAGCGGACTGCTCGCCTCACAGCCCTCGGACGAGGAGTTGTTCGGCCCCGCTGAGGGTCTGAGGGACTGTCCTCACTGCGGCGTGACGCTGACGTCCTTTCGCAAGGAGGGCGTGCTGGGCTGCCCCCACGACTATGAGATCTTCGAAGAGACGCTGCTTCCCTTGATCGAGCGGGCTCACGATGGCAAGACTCGACATTGCGGAAAGGTCCCCTCCCGGCTTGCTCAATACGGCAAGGTCGCTGTAGAGTGCTCTCGACTTCGCCAGCAGCTCCAGGCCGCGATTCGGAAGGAAGACTACGAGCTGGCCGCGCGATTGCGGGACCAGATCAACCAGTGCGAGAAGAGGGGTGGAAGTTCCTAGGATCCCCTCCGTGGACGACCAGACGACCATGAAACTGACCGATCTGAGCAGCAACATCAGCGAATGGCTGAGCGGTTCCGGCCCCATGTCAGACGTGGTGCTGTCCTCTCGCATACGCCTGGCCAGGAACGTGGCGGGCCATCAGTTCGTCAGCCGCTGCTCCTCAACGGAGAAGACGCAGATCCTGGAGACCCTCAAAGAGGTTCTTCTGGGAATTGACCTGGGAGACGAGCGATTCTACATCGGGATCGATCATGCCTCGGACCTGACCCGCAACTTCCTGGTCGAGCGTCACCTCATCAGCCGACACCATGCCATGGGAAAAGGACCGCGAGGGGCCGTGATCACCCGGCACGAGTTCTTCACGGGCATGGTCAACGAGGAGGACCACCTTCGCATGCAGGTCCTTAAGTCCGGCTGTCAGCTCGCCCGGTGTGCGGAGTTGATCAACCGGATCGACGACCTGGTCGAGCAGAAGGTGGAGTACGCCTTCTCGAGCAAGTACGGCTACCTGACCGCGTGCCCGACCAACGTCGGCAGCGGCATCCGGATCTCGGTCATGGTGCATCTGCCTGCCCTCAAGATGGCGGGTCATCTGGAGAAGTTCCTCAATGCGGCCAAGGATATGAACTTGGCGGTGCGGGGCCTGTTCGGCGAAGGCACAGAGGCGGCCGGGGATCTCTATCAGGTCTCCAATCAGGTGACGCTGGGGATCTCTGAGGAGCAGCTCGTCAAGGATTTTGAGCTGAAGGTCATTCCGGAGATCGTGCAGTACGAGAATGCGGCCCGCCAGAGACTCCTCTCCGACCAGCCCGAGGCGCTGGATGATCGGATCTCGCGGGCCACGGCCCTGCTTCAGAATGCCCACCTGATCAGCTCTCAGGAGGCCTTGTTCCTGCTCAGCCACCTCCGCCTGGGCGTCGGGATCCACCGCACCCTGGGCGTGAGCACGCCCGCCATCGATCGGGTCTGTGCCATGTTCGGCGGAGACCTGCACAGGGGTAGCGCCTCGATCATGACGATCAACCGTCTGCTCATGTTGACCCTGCCTGCGCACCTCCAGCTCAACCACGGCCAGTTGTTGGAAACCACCCAGAGAGATGCCCTGCGGGCCAAGCTGATCCGCTCTGCCCTGGCCGGAACCTCCTAGCCCGCATTTCGCACAAGCCTTCGGTTCTGAGCGGTCCTGTTGCCCGGCTGCTGCGTTCTCGGTCCCGTTTGTCCTCAGCGTACCGCTTCTTGTCTCCTGTCTCTTGCCGCTTACTTCTTACTTCTCACTTCTTGCCCTCCGCATCTGCCAAAATGGCACACGAACAGAGAGGGTCGTCTTTGGATCTCCATTGTCGTAAGTGACTTCTGAATAGTTGTTTGTGTCTTCGCCCTAACGGCCTTCGGTGCGTGGCACGGGCTTTGCACAACCAGCTTACTGTTAGGATTTTGGCCTTTGAACGGGGCCCAATGGCCGGGCCTACAGAAGGAAAGGGACAATCATGGCTAAAACCATCGGAATCGACCTGGGGACCACCAACTCTGTGGTGTCTGTCATGGAGGGATCGCTGCCCAAGGTGTTGGTCAACGCGTCGGGCTCACGTCTGACTCCGTCGGTAGTGGCGTTCACTGACAAGGGAGAGCGGCTGGTCGGCCAGATCGCAAAGCACCAGCAGGTAACCAACCCTGAGAACACGATATTCTCCATCAAGCGGTTCATGGGACGCAGACATACGGAGGTGGCGTCAGAAGAGAAGATCGTGCCCTACAAGATCGTGGGTGGACCCCAGGAACTGGTAAGGGTCAACGTGAGAGGCAAGGAGTTCACGCCTCCTGAGGTCTCTGCCATGATCCTGCAGGATCTGAGAAAGACCGCAGAAGACTACCTTGGCGAGAAGGTGACCAAGGCAGTGATCACGGTCCCCGCCTACTTCAACGACGCGCAGCGTCAGGCGACCAAGGACGCCGGCCACATCGCGGGCCTCGAGGTGGAGCGTATCATCAACGAGCCCACGGCCGCGGCCCTCGCCTACGGCGTCGAGAAGAAGAAGGGCGGGAAGGTCGCGGTCTTTGACTTTGGCGGCGGGACCTTCGATATCTCCATCCTGGATATTGGGGACAACGTCTTTGAGGTCCTCAGCACCAATGGTGACACACACCTGGGCGGCGATGACCTGGACGCGGTCCTGATCAATCACCTGGCCGACGAGTTCAAGAAGAAGGAAGGCATCGACCTCCGCCAGGACCCCATGGCCCATCAGCGGCTCAAGGAGGCCGGGGAGAAGGCCAAGTGCGAGCTCAGCACGCAACTCGAGACGACCATCAACCTGCCGTTCATCACGGCAGACGCCTCCGGGCCCAAGCACCTCCAGACCACGTTGACGCGGAGCAGGTTCGAATCGTTGTGCGAGAACGTCTTTGAGCGTCTCCGCAACCCGTGCAAGAAGGCCCTCGATGACGCCAAGCTGAAGCCCAAAGAGGTGGACGAGGTCCTGTTGGTGGGTGGTTCCACGCGTATCCCCATCGTGGTGCAGATCGCCAAGGAGATCTTCGAGAAGGAGCCTAACAAGAGCCTCAACCCGGACGAGGTCGTGGGCATGGGCGCGGCCATTCAGGCCGCCGTGCTGGCGGGCGACGCCGGTGTCAAGGATATCCTCCTGCTGGACGTGACGCCGCTGTCGCTGGGCGTGGAGACCATGGGTGGAGTGATGACCAAGCTGATCGAGCGGAACACCACGATTCCGACCAGCAAGAAGGAGATTTTCTCCACTGCCTCGGACGTCCAGACGACCGTGGACATCCACGTGCTGCAGGGCGAACGGGACTTCGCCAGGGACAACCGTACCCTGGGCCGGTTCCAGCTCACCGGCATTCCGCCTGCCCCCAGAGGCGTGCCGCAGATCGAGGTGATGTTTGATATCGACGCCAATGGGATCTTGCACGTGTCGGCCAAGGATCTGGCCACGGGCAAGCAGCAGTCGATCGAGATCAAGTCGAGCTCGGGCCTGTCTGATTCAGAGATCTCTCGAATGACCCACGAGGCAGAGACCCACGCGGAAGAGGATCACCGCAGGCGTCAGGTCGTGGACCTGAAGAACCAGGCCGATCAGTTGATCTACGCCACGGAGAAGACGCTCAAGGAGCATGGAGAGAAGGTCCCGGCGAACACGCGAGGAAACATCGAGACTGCGGTCAACAATCTGAAGGAAGCGATCAAGGGCGAGGACGGCCAGGCCATTCAACGGGCCATGGACAACCTCAGCACCGCCAGCCAGGATCTGGGCAAGACCCTGTATGAGGAGGCTGCCAAGAAGCAGGCCTCTTCCGGCGGCGCTCAGACAGGACCGTCGGAGCCGGCCGAGGACGGCCAGGTCCATCGCAAGGGCAAGGGCGATGACGTGATCGACGCAGAGTTTGAGGCAAAATAGCCGGGTGGTGGGCTAGCATACGCCACTCGTACTTGACTCCTAAGTCTGTTGGATTACTGCAGGACGCAGTAGCGAGGGCCGGGTCGCAAGACCCGGCCCAGGGTTTGCGCGGGGCGGCCGTCATTTTCCGATGCAGAAACGGGAGAAGATCACGTCCAGGACCTCTTCGTCCACAGGCCGCTCTGTCTCGGAGATCGCCTCACAGGCCGCCCTTGCCATCATCGCAGCAATCTCGTCTCTGCCCTGGGTCATGAGTGAGAGGGCCTGGCCCAGATGGTCTGCGGCCCTGGCGATGGACTGGCGTAGGCGGGCCGTCAGCAGGGTGTGAAATTGCGATGCATCGGGTCCGGCCCTGCCGGACAAGAGCCGCTGCTCAATCAGGTCCTTGAGGGTCTGAAGACCCGTTGCCCGGTGTGAGGAGGCCGCCAGAAACGGCAGGCCGAAGGCAGCAGTCAGCAGATCCAGGCGGCCGGCCAGCTCAGAGGCCGGGACCTGATCTGCCTTGGTGGCCACACCGACCAGATTCCGCGTCTCGACCTGGCGGAACACGACCAGGTCCTGCCGCCAATCTGGGGAGGCCAGGTCCACACAGAAAAGGACCAGGTCGCTCGTTGACAGAGACTGCAGGGCAGCCTGCTGTGCCAGCAGGTCCAGGACGTCCTCTGAATGAGGCAGCAGGCCTGCACAGTCGAACAGGACACACCGGAGATGGGCCAGGTCCAGCACTGCCTCGAGGACGTCGCGGGTGGTCTTGGCCTTCTGGCAGACCAGGCTCCGCTGGCCTCCCACGAGTGCATTGAAGAGGGTGCTCTTGCCTGCATTCGGCAGGCCCGCAATACCCACGGAAGGGTGGTGCACCATGGAGTCGGTCTCGATCGCCTCAGAGAGGAGGTCCTCAAGCCGCTGTTTCGCCAGGTGGAGCTGTTCCATCGCCTGGTTCGAGGAATGAGGTGGAAGATCCTGGTCTGCGAAGTCGAGCGATGCCTCGATGAGACCCAGGGCCTGCAGGATCTCGCGGCGTATCTCCTCCAGTGATCCGGAGAGCCTGCCTCGGAGCATCCGCTGTGAGGCAGTGCACTGGAGGCGATTGGTGCTGGAGATGACCTCATTGACCGCCTCCGCCGCAGTCAGGTCGAGCCTTCCGTTGAGGTAGGCACGCCCGGTGAACTCTCCAGGATCTGCGGGTCTCGCTCCTGCGGCCAGGACCGCAGAGACCAGGGCCTCGGCTACGGCCGGGCCCGTCTCCGCGTGGATCTCGGCCATCGACTGGCCGGTGTAGGAGTGGGGCGATGGAAACAGGTAGAGCCTGACCTCCAGGTCCACCTCTGGAGCGACCTCCATCTCGACCTTGAAGACCCCTCGCCGGCTGGGGCAGGTGGACGCCCGAATCAGGCGTTGCAGGATCCGCAGGGTATCGGGGCCGCTGATCCTGACGATCGTCCGCATTCCAGCAGCAGCCGTGGCCATGGCGCAGATGGTATCGTGGATGTCACGCATGGACGAGGTCTGGCCTTGCCGGCTCGTTGGGGGCGCCCGCCTCGAGTCTCTTCATGATGTCCTCCTGGATGGCAGGAGAGAGGTCCAGGAAGTTCACGAATGTCCCATGGATGCGGAGGATGTAGATGCCGCCAGGCGCATACTTCTTGGGGTCTGCCAGCACCCTGCGGAGATGGGAGACGTCGTCCACGTTGAAGTACACGTAGAAGGGGGCGTCCTGGACGCCCTGCCCCAGCCGGAACAGCGGGCGGATCACGTGCTCCGCCAGCCACAGCCCCTTGTCTTCGAGACAGAGCCCTTCATCCACGACCGAGGGACTGAGCCCGATGTGGCTGGCATACCCACCCGTCATGACGGAGTAGGGCAGCTTCCAGGCGCTGAGGAACCGGCGGGGCAGGTCGGGCCGGCAAGTCCCCGCCAGCGGGTCCAGACCATAGTTGAGCATCTGCCTGGCACGGCGCCCATCCGGGGTTGCGCCCACCCAATAGCCATAGAGGAGGTGCGTCGTCGGCGTCGACCAATCCGCCAGATAGGGCCTGGCCGCCCCATTGCGCAGCCCGCGAACCTTCTGGCTGACACGGGTCGCCAGGTCTGCGGCCAGTGCGTCTATCGCCTGGAGGTCGTTGCCGAACTTGTCCTGGTTGAGCAGTGTCTCTTGGAGGACCTCGTGGCCCTCGAAGTCAGCGGCCAGTGCCTGCCGAATGTCTGCAGCCGTCCATCTGCCGAGGTCCAGGACCTTCTCCACTGCGTAGAGGCTGTTGGCAGTCACGGCCATGCCGTGGATCAGGCAGCCGCTGCCCGAGTACCTCGTTCCAGGGGCGTCCGGGTCCCGCATGTCTCGTCCGCTCGTCAGGCCGTCAGTGAGGCTGGAAGTGAAGGGGACGGGTTTTTCACGGCCGAGGAGCGTTGTGCAGGCGTTCCCCGCGTCCCGCATGCGGGGCAGGAAGTGGTCCAGCATCTTGTGGAACACCTGAGGCAACTGTCTGTAGACCTCTGCTGTGCCGCCCTGGATGCCCAGATCCGTCCAGGTCGGTCCGAGCTGCCGGCCCGTGAGGAGCGACTTGCCGTCATTGAGAGAGAGCTCCAGGACCTTGGCGAGATTGAGCCAGGTGTTCGTGGTGTTCAGCGAGGACTTGCCCATGATCAGGGGCTCCTGGCAGCCGGCGATCGAGTAGTCCGCCAGGTCCTCTCGGGCTACGCCCTGGGCCTGCAGCATGGCCAGCAGCGAATCGTCGTTGAAGAGCGAGGGCGTGGAGTGGCCGGCCGTGAAGAAGAAGCGGCCCAGGGATCGGTACAGCGATTCCGGGGTCCCGCAGTGCACCTTGACCGACAAGGCCGGCTGCGGGTCGTTGGAGGCGAAGAATGCGTCCAGAACGATGCCGGTCATGTCGCAGGTCAGGTCGCGACCGTGGGCCTCTCGCCCGCCGACCATTACGTTCTGGGAGATCGCCCAGCAGCGATTTCCGACCTGAAAGAACGCCAACAGGCATCGAACCAGGGCCACGGCCTCCTCGCGAGACTCAGATCCGTGTTCGAAGAAAGGCTGGAGGATCCGGTCCAGGTTGCCCACCGAAAAGGCATAGGGGTTGGGAGCTTGCTCTGCCACCATGACCTGCCAGAGCAGGGCAAAGGACTGGACCGCCTCATGGAGCGTATGGCAGGGCCCTTCGGGAACACGGGACAGGACGTCGACCATCCGCTCCAGGCGGATACGCTCGTCACCCCCTGCGGCTGCCGCCTTCTCTGCAGCCAGCACCCTGTATCTCCGCCCCAGCAAGAGGGGGGCCTCCAAGGCCCGCGCCATGGCCCGGCCGTATTCGGTATCCAAGGCAAGGGCCCGGTCCCTGAGGGCGCCCAGCCCTTCCCGAAGGGAGGGACGCAGATCCGGGATCGTGTGGCCCGTGACCGGCTCGACGAAATAGACGACCTCCTGGGTCTCCTGTCCGGTCTTGCGGTACACCTCGGCCAATTGCCGGACGTAGGGCGAACGATCCCAATAGTCCTTGACCTTCGCGATCCGCTGGCGGGTCAGGCCGGTCGCTTCGTCCGGCGCAAGGTCTGCGTAGATGGCGGTAGGATCGCAGTATCCTGCGAAGGTCTCGACGCGAAAGGCCGGATTGATCAGTGCATAGGAGGGGGAGAACGCGCAGTCCTGGCTTCCTGCGATTACCGAGCCTTCGGCCAGGCTGATCGGCATGTCTGCGACCACCCGGTTCAGCAGCTCGGCGTTGAACCGGGCCGAGCGGCCGTCGAGGCCTTCTGCCAGGAGTGCCTCGCGGTGCTCCATGGTCAGCTCTTGGACGAAGAACCAGTCCTCCACGCGGTCCTGCAGCCGTCTGCTACCCCGCACGAGCTCAAGCCCCGAGGTCATCACCTCGGCCCAATCCGATGCCCTGTGTGTCATCTCACGCTCCCGAATAATGTCGGCCCGCCAGCCGGCCCACCACGCCCGCCCGCCGGAGTCTCTGCAGCATCGCCTCGATCTTCTCAGGGCCGGGCACCGGAGCCTCCGCCATCGGATACTCCCGGTCCATCGCCGTGTACTTGGGCTGCCCTGCGTGGTGCAGGGGAAGGACCTCCACCACCAGAGGGCTGCGGCCATGATCGCTGCGCATGGACCCCAACTCCGCCAGCAGGCCGGCGATGCGGTCCATCTCCTGATCGTTGTCGTTCATCCCTGTGACCAGCGGCAAGCGGACCCACATCTGGGGCTGATCCGCTGCACAGAGGCGGAGGTTCTCCAGGATCGTTCGATTGTCCACGCCCGTCCAGGCCCGGTGCAGGTCGGGGTCCACGGCCTTCAGGTCGCAGATCAGCAGCCGCGTCCTGGACCGCACGGCATCGAGGCCTGGGGCTGCCATGTTGGTCTCCACTGCCGTGTGTATGCCTTCACGGTCCAGCCGCTCAAGCGACTCAGCCACGTCTGCAGCCTGCAGGGTCGCCTCGCCGCCGCCAAAGGTGACGCCTCCACCCCCTGTGAAGAGCCCCCGGTAGCCAACGGCCTTGTCGACGACCTCGCTAGGAGCCAGCGAGCTGCCGGCCAGCTCAAACGCGGGATGTCTCCATCGCGTCAGACAAGGATGATCCTCGCACCTGTCACAGATCTCTCGCTCAAGATGATGTTGCCCGGCCTCCTTGCGCACTGCGCCCAATGGACAGGCGAGTTCCGGCTCTCTCCCCCGGCCCGGATAGAACAGCATCTCAGGTCCCGTATTCATGCCCTCCGGATTGGTGCACCACCTGCATCGCATGTTGCAGCCCTTGAGGTACAGGACCCAGCGACGGCCTGTGCCGTCGAAGCCCTCACTCCAGCCATGTGCGAAGATCAGCATGCTCAGCCACAGAGAATACAGAACTCAGAACACAGGAGTTAGGAGTAAGGAGACAGGAGACAGGAGGAAAGAAACCAAGGGGAGGCCCTTTCTTGTCTCTTCTGTCTTCTAGCTCCTGACTCCTGACTCCTGTCCCACCTCATTGTAGCATGAGCAGGGCGTTCTTGGCTGCGCCGCAGGCGGCCTCCTCTTGTTGGGTGGTCATGACGAGCTCTGCGCCCAGGACCTCTGTGGCAGCCCTCCTGAGGAGCGGGCTTCGCCGCAGGGCATTGCCGCTGGCCAGGACCCTGGACCGGCCCCGAAGGACTTCTTCGGGAAGCATCGCAGCCAGGTTCCGGACGATCCCATACGCCAGTCCTGCTGCCAGGTCGCCCAGCGAGAGGTCCTCCATGTCGATGCCGGAGATGGAGCCGCGAAGGCTGGGCTCGTATCGCTCGCCGATGAAGTGAGGACGGATGTCCAACTGCCTCTGACTGGCAAGCCCGAGCTGGTCCAGCCTTGCATAGAGGTCGTCCCGCTTGGGGCTGGGGATGCCGAGGTCCCCAAGCCAACCCTCGACCGAGGCGGCCAGCCACTGCCAGGCAGATCCTCCGCATAGGGCCGAGGCCACTGCCACATACCGGCTACCCACGTAGGGCCGGTATTCGAACCGCTGCCTGCCGCAGGCAGGAACGGGCCTCCAGCCCGCGGGCATGACTGCTGAGAGCTGGCCGCCTGTGCCGAGCGTGAGTCCCAGCTCCTGCTCGGGCTGGGCCAGCGTGGCGAGGAGAGACGCCTGGTTGTCGCCCAAGGCCACAGCCACCGGGGTGTTTGCGGGGACCGCGAGCCTGTGGGCCATGGCCTCACACACCTGGCCGGCGACGCTGGAGCAGGGGACCACTGCAGGAAGCAGTCCACTGCGTATCCCGGCCTTCTCCACGGCCTGCATGTCCCATTGCAGAGAGACCAGGTCGAAAAGCCCCCAGCCTGCAGCCTGCGTGGGGTCGATCCCGCACCTGGATTGGCCACAGAGCTGGCTGACGAACCAGTCGGCGATCGTGCCGCTGGACGTTACAGAGCCGGGCATCCGCTGATGGGCCTCGAGGTAGGCCAATGTGGCGGAGCCGAAGCCAGTGCTGAGTGCATAGCCGGTCCGCTGTCTGAGGTCCTGGAGTATCCCGTCCTCCTCGCACCGCAGGTCCTGCCAGGTGATCAACGGAACGACGGGCTGGCCGGACGCATCCACCAGAAGAACACCGTGCATCTGGCCGGTCACCCCTATGGCCGAGACACCGTTCCTAAGCCCTCTGTCCAGGCCCTGCACGGCCTCGATGGCGGCCTCCAAGATCCGGTCCGGCGATTGCTCTGCACGGCCCGGCGGTGCAGGCAGGTCCGCGTGATGGGGTACACTCGACGCGCCGCGCAGCGTACCTTTTGCATCCAGCAAGACAGCCGCGACCTTGCTGGTGCCTATGTCGATACCCAATACGACCACTGCCTGAGCCTCCGGGGGAACACCGATTCACCGACAAGGGGCACGCGGGAGATCGCCCCACGCGTTTCTGGCTGACGAGACGATAGTTCCCCGGCGCGGGTCTGTCAAGCCAACGCGGCTTCCGCTAGAATGGAGGGTATCGCAGGGGGGCCTCGAGGAGGCCCCCCGCGACGGTTGAACCTTGTTGCTTAGGACACATTGACCATGCGCCAGCAGCGCAAGATCCTGTTGATGATGGAGACCTCGCGGGCCTATGGAAGGGCCATCCTACGGGGCATCGCCAAGTACTCACGGGCCCGGGGTCCCTGGGTCTTCTACAGAGAGGCCCCGTTCTACTGGGGGACGACCGCTCTGAAGGAGACCCTGGTGCAACTGCTCGAGAAGGTGGGCGCAGAGGCGCTATCCTTCGCGAGCACGTCCAGCGCGAGCAGATCGAACAGGTCCTGGCTACTGGGGTTCCTACCATCGTAGCCCCGTACACGGAGCCGTTCCCGGCGGTTCCCAACATCGTCAGCGATGATCAGGCCATAGGCCGGATGGCTGCCGAGCATCTCCTTCGCCGTGGCTTCCGACATCTCGCCTACTGTGGATTCGGGGACGGATACTTCTGGTCAAGGGAGCGGGGCAGCGGCTTCCGGCTGTGCGTGGCTGATGCTGGATACGAGACCCACCTGTACGAGGCTGAACAGCGAAGGTCTGCGTCCATGCAGTCCTGGGAGAAGGAACAGATGGGCCTGGTCGAGTGGCTGGAATCCCTGCCCAAGCCTGTTGGGCTGATGGCCTGCAACGACGATCGCAGCCAGTATGTGCTCGAGGCCTGCAAGATCGCGGGCCTTCACGTGCCTGAGCAGGTGGCCATTGTGGGCATGGGCAACGATGACCTGGTGTGCGACCTGGCCGCCCCTCGCCTGTCGAGTGTCGCTGTCAGTGCTGAAAAGGCCGGATACGAGGCAGCCGCCCTGCTGGACAGACTCATGGCAGGCGAGGACGTCAGTGGCCGTCACGTGGTGGGGCTGCCCAGCCACGTCGTGACCCGGCAGTCCACCGACGTCTTCGCGGTGTCGGATCCTTACGTGGCGGACGCCCTGCGACTGATCCATGGATGGGCCGGCAAGGGGGCCCTTCAGGTCGATGACGTGGTGGCAGCAAGCTCGATGTCCCGACGCACCCTATACGACCGATTCGCCAAGACGCTGGGCAGGTCCATCCACGAGGAGATCAAACGGGTCCGAGTAGACCACATGGCCCGGTTGCTGGTCAGCACAGACCTTTCCGTGGCCCATCTGGCCTCCAGGCTGGGGGGGCCGGACGTGAAGAACCTGGCCCGATACTTCAAGCAGGAGATGGGGGCAACCCCACTTCAATATCGAAAACGGCACCTGCTGGCGTGACGGGCGCCCAGCCTGCCGATGTGCCGGGTAGCGAGAGGGTCATGGAGGCGTGTGGCATACTGGGGGGTTTGCACAATATGAAGACTTTTTGTGCGGTTTTGAGGTTGTGAGCTGCGACCTATGCCACGATAATACTTGATGGTTGTTAACGTATTTACTCTGTGTCTCTTTACCCGTTGTCTTGAAGGAGGACGACCATGCGTAAGAGAGTGATCCCCTTGGTACTGGCCTTCGGTATGGCCTGCGTGAGCCTTTCCCAGGCTGCTGATCCCAACCTGATGGGTCTCTGGACCATGGACGATGGTTCAGGGTCCACGGCAGTGGACTCCACACACAAAAGCGGCGACGCCACCTTCACTGGCAATCCGACGTGGAGCAAGGAGGGGCAGGTTGGCGGGTGCCTGGTCTTCAACGGCACGAGCGACTACTGCACCGCCAGTGGAAGCTGGCAGTTCGCTCAATACACCCTGGCCACCTGGTTCAGGATCGATAGTGGCTCAGGGACCCAGCGGGATCTGCTCTCCTGGTGCACCGCAAACCAGGAGCATGGAGTGCTGGTCGAGATCGGGACCAACGAAACGATGCGGTTCCTGCACAGGGCTCCCCTGGCGACTACCGGCGGCGCCAGCATCTACAGCACGCAGGGCTACACCGATCGGACCTGGCACCACCTTGCAGTGGCCAAGTCGTCAACCGCGATGACGCTGTTCATCGACGGCGTCCAGGCGGCCACCGGGGCGGACAGCAGCGCGTTCAATGCGCCGGTCACCAGGCTGTTCATGGGCGTGCTGGATGCCCGCGCGATGCGGTTTCTGCCGGGTGCACTGGACGACGTGCGGATCTATAATCGGGCCCTCACAGCGGACGAGCTGCCTGCAGTCATGAAGGGTGTAGAGAACGCCGGCGTTGCAGCAGGGGCAAGTCCCAAGGCCGGAGCCACGGATGTACCCCGTGACGCTGTACTGGGCTGGAAGGCCGGCCAGTTCGCCAAGACCCATGACGTGTACTTCGGCACTGTCCTGGCAGACGTCAACAATGCCAGCCGGACCGCTCCTGCCGGCGTGCTGGCCAGCCAGGGCCAGGATGCCAACAGCTTCGACCCTGAAGGCCTTCTGGCCTTCGGCCAGACCTACTATTGGAGAGTCGATGAGGTCAATGCCGCACCGGATGGCACCATCTTTGAGGGTGCGACCTGGAGCTTCACCGCGGAGACCTACGGCTACCCTGTGACCCCGGTCAAGGCCACTGCCTCCAGTTCTCTGGCCGCCAGCATGGGACCGGATAAGACGATCGATGGCTCGGGCCTCGATAGCCTGGATCAGCACGGCACGTCCTCCACGCAGATGTGGATGAGCAAGAAGGTCACAAGTGGGACTCCGCTCTGGATCCAGTACGAGTTCGACAAGGCCTACAAGCTCTACCAGATGTGGGTATGGAACTCCAACCAGGCGGTGGAGATGGTGACCGGTTTTGGAGCCAAGGCCGTAACCATCGAGACCTCCCTGGATGGGACCGCGTGGACTGCCCTGGCCAATGTGCCTGAGTTCAACCAGGCAACCGGCGAGCCGAACTACGTGCACAACACGACCGTGGACTTTGCGGGTACCCAGGCCAAGTTCGTCAAGCTGACTGTCACCGGCAACTGGGCGGACGGCAACAGGCAGGCCAGCCTCAGCGAGGTGCGGTTCTTCTATGTGCCGGTCAAGGCCTTCTCGCCCACGCCGGCGGTAGGTGCGACCGATGTGGCCCTGAATGCAGTCCTGAACTGGCGGCCCGGCCGCGAGGCAGCCAAGCATGACGTCACCATCAGCACAGATGCAGCGGCTGTGACTGCAGGCACGGCACCGGTCTACAGCGTGACAGAGCACCGCTTTGGGCTGGCCGCTGCGGGCCTGGAGTATGCAAGGAACTACACCTGGAAGGTCAATGAGGTCAACGATGCCGCCACTCCCAAGTCCTGGGAAGGCGATCTGTGGAGTTTCTCCACTCCAGGCTATGGCACGGTCGATGACTTCGAGTCCTACGACGACCGCTGCAACCGGATCTTCTTCGCCTGGGTGGATGGCTTCGGCCACAATGGCTCCACGGATTGTGGCGTGGCGCCTTCTTTGGGCAACAACAGCGGCTCGATGGTCGGCAACTCCAATCCGCCGTTTGCAGAACGGACCGTGGTCCATGGCGGCAGGCAGGCTATGCCCCTGGCCTATGACAACAGCAGCAAGGGCTTCTCAGAGGCCACTCGGACCTTCCAGTCCACCCAGGACTGGACCCTGGGCGGGGCCAAGACGTTGGTGCTGTACTTCCGGGGCGACACCGCCAATAGCGCAGGCCAGATCTACCTGAAGATCAACGACGCCAAGGTGACGTACAATGGCGGCTCGACGGCCCTGACGACCGGGCTCTGGAGGCAGTGGAACATCGACCTGGCCTCGGCCGGAACGAATCTCAAGGCAGTCAAGAGCCTCACCGTCGGCGTCTCAGGCTCGGGCAAGGGGATCGTGTACGTCGATGACATCCGGCTGTATCGCATCGCTCCTCTGGTACCGGTCCCTGCAGATCCTGGCACCAATGGCCTGACTGCCTGGTACAAGATGGAAGGTGACATCACGGACAGCTCCGGCAAGGGCAACAATGGTACGGCCCAGGGCGGACCGATCTACGTGGACGGTCCCGTCGGATACGGCAAGGGCCTGCAGTTCGAGGGGCTCGATGACCACGTGGAGCTGCCGGTCGGCACGCTGATCAGCACGATGACCAGTTGCAGTATTGCGGCCTGGGTGAACCTCAACACCACCAACACCGGCTCCTGGGAGCGGATCTTCGACTTTGGCACGAGTTCTACCGCCGGCTACATGTTCCTCAGCCCTCGTCAGAACACCAATGGGGCCATGCGGTTTGCCATCACGACGGGCACCAACACCGGTGAATCGGGCGTGAACTCGCCCACGAACCTGTCCGCGGGCTGGCACCACGTGGCAGTCGTCATCGACGGCACGGCCAAGACTATGCAGCTCTGTCTGGATGGCGAGGTCGTGGCCAGCGCTACGACGGCAGTCCTGCCGAAGGACCTGGGCAAGACCACGCAGAATTGGCTCGGTCGGTCTCAGTGGTCGGCAGATGCCTACTTCGCGGGTATCCTGGACGACTTCAGGATTTACACGCGGCCGCTGTCTGCAGGCGAGATTCGCTACCTGGCCGGCGATCGGTAGTTGGGTAGTTAGGACTCTCAGAGGCTAAACGGAGCGGGGCCCGCATCACGCGATGCGGGCCCCGTTGTTGTTGGGCCTTGCATGGCTGGCTTGGGCAGATATGATGTGCCCATGTCCTCAGCACATCTGATGGTGGAGAGGCCACGCACTGAAGGGGCCGACGTGGTGGTCGGCGCTTCGCTCCGACACGGCGACGGTCCCAGCCACCGGCTCTGGTGGCGGATTCCGAGCCAATGGCAGGAGGCTCTGACCCCTTGGGCAGATCCGTTTGTCGTGGGCCTCTTGTTTCCGATGATGCAGGGCCACACGGACGTGATGGTCGAAGGGGCGGTCTCTCCGTCGCTGCTGGCCAACCTGGAGCAGTTCATGGCCATCTGGCAGGCCTGGAGGCCTGACCGGTACACGCCTGTGGAGATCCACGCCCGCGAGGAGACAGAGGCGCCTCCGCCTGAGGAGCGGGGTCAGGCGATCATGCCGTTCTCCTGCGGTGTGGATTCCTCGTTCACGCTGTATCAGCACCACTCTGCTGCCATGGGACGCCGCAACCAGCGGATCACGGCCGGGATGGTCATGCATGGTTTTGACATCCGGCTGGACCAGGAGAACAGTCAAGCCATGTATGAAGGGCTGTTTGCGGGCGCCCGGGCCATGTTGGCCAGCCGTGGCGTGGCATGCATCCCTGCAGTCAGCAACTTCCATGAGCTGGCCACGACCTGGGGGGACAGCTTTGGCACACATCTGGCCTCAGGGCTGCGCCTGTTGGGGGGCCGCTTCGACACCGCCCTGATGGCCAACGACGTACCCCACACCCGACTGGGCATCATCTGGGGCAACCACCCAGTCACCACACCCTTCTTGGGGAGTCGCCATTTCCAGGTCGTGGATGATGGCGGGGAGGTCTTCCGCTTTCGCAAGATCCAGGCCCTGGCGCAGTGGCCCGAGGCCCTGCGGCATCTTCGCGTGTGCTATGAGAACCCTGGTAGTCACATGAATTGCTGCAGGTGCGAGAAGTGCATCCGCACGATCCTGGCCTTCCGGGGTGCAGGTGTGGCCGTGCCGCCGACCTTCTCCAAGGACGTGGGCAACGACCAGATCCGCAGCGTCCGGTTCCACCATGAGTTCATCGCGAGGCACTGGATGGAGATCCTGGAGGGGGCCATGAGCACCGGACAGGAGGACACCCGCTGGGTCCGGGCGATCCATACGGCGATCCGGCGGAACAAGCGGCGATGGTGGTGGCGAAGGGTCAAGAGGCGGGTCCTGCCCTGGATGGCCCACGGCAGGACAGAATCCTAGCCCGCATCTCTCACAAGGCTTCGGGCGGTCGAGGCAGAAGTGGCGTTGCTGATGTGACTAAGGCTGGCCGGAAGCCCTGTGAGAAATGCGGGCGAGAGGGCAGGGCCTTGTGGAAGGCCCCGCCCTTTGGAGTTCGACTCGATGCCTACGGTGTGACAGTCTGGGTCTGGCTGGTGCCGGCGATGATCACGCCACCCACCACGCCGGTGGACCCCGGTCCGCCTTCCACTGTGCCGTCCTGCTTTGCTGTGATGCCTGACCCTTGTTGTGCGCATGCACCCACGTTCTGGCCCTGGAACATGCATGCCAGGTCAGCCCCAGTGGCCCCGCCCGGGCCGCCCGCCTTGCCCACCACCTGGCCGATCAGGAGGCCCTGGGACTGAGACTGCGTCATCCCGTTCTGGCCGGCGGTCTGCTGCTGCGAGGCTCCGGCCAAGACACCCTGCACGGAACCTGAGAGGCTATGACATCCCCAGGCCGCACCGGTCTGGCCGAAGACGCCGATCTGGGTCTGGCCAGCAGCGCCGACGGCCTGCTGGTTGGCCGCGAAGGCTCCCTGCGTCTGACCCGCGGCTCCCATGGAGCCAAAAACCACGGCAAGGTTGGCCATGCCCACGCCATAGCTCTGCGTCTGCTCCAGATCCGCCCACGCCGTACTGGCTACAACCCCTGCGCAGACCAACACACTGATCGTCATCCTAGACATGATCTGACTCCTTCAAAATGGACACTTATTGCCCTGAGTCTACGCTGTACTGCACTTTGGATCTGATCCCTCAGCGATCTCCGTTCGCCTCCCTTCTCCCCCGCATTGAATGGCCATCGACCCACCTACACGAAAACCAGGTGTACCTCAGCACTGTCATCGGCAGGAGGGCTCTTGGTTCTACAGGGGAAAACCGGCGTTGGCCGCCCTGGGCGAGCGAATGTCCGGCTACAGGGCAGCCTCAGCCGTGAGCGATCGCTTCGTGTCCTTGCGTACGAAGGTCTCCATGCAGAGGTAGAACACGGGCGTGACGTAGAGCGTCAGGGTCTGGGAGAACAGCAGGCCGCCCACGACGGCCAGGCCCAGCGGCCGGCGGGACTCGGCTCCCGCACCCATACCCATGGCGATGGGCAGCCCGGCCATCAGGGCGGCCATGGTGGTCATCATGATGGGCCGGAACCGGATGAGGCTGGCCTCCAGGATGGCATCGTGGGCGTTCTTGCCCTCGGTCCGCTGTGCCTCGATGGCGAAGTCCACCATCATGATGCCGTTCTTCTTGACCAGACCGACCAGCATGATGATCCCGACAAAGGCGTAGATCGACAGCTCCACTCTGAAGATCAGCAGGGTTAGCAGGGCACCGAACCCCGCAAAGGGAAGGGCGGAGAGGATGGTGATGGGGTGGATGAAGCTCTCGTACAGGACCCCCAACACGAGATAGATCACGAGGATGGCCAGCACCAGGAGCCACCCGAGTCCGGTCAGCGAGGACTGAAAGGCTTGGGCAGTGCCCTGGAAGCTGGTGGCAATGGTGGCTGGGAGGAGGCTCTGTCCCGTCTTGTTGACGGCATCGACGGCCTCGCCGAGCGACATGCCCGGCGCAAGATTGAACGAGATCGTGACCGAGGGCAACTGGCCCTGGTGATTGATCGTCAAGGGACCCACTCCGGTCGATAGGTTGGCCACCGCACTGAGCGGGACCAGACCCCCTCGACTGGACCTTACATAGAGCATGCTCAGGGCCGTGGGGTCGAGCTGGTAGCGGTCCTGCAACTCCATGATGACGTAGTACTGGTCTTCAGGGGCTAAGATCGTGGAGACCTGCCGTGAGCCATAGGCATTGTAGAGGGCGCTCTCGACCTGCGCGGCAGTGACGCCCGAGGCAGAGGCCTTGTCCCTCCGGATCTCCACGTTGACCTCCGGATTCCTCATGCGGAGGTCGCTGGTCACGTCCTGGAAGCCCGGCAGATCGCGGATCTTCTCTTCCACCAGGGCCGCATACTTGTAGAGCTCGCCCGTGTCAGGGCTCTGGAGGGTGTACTGATACTGGCCCCTGGCCATGCGTCCGCCCAGGGAGATCACCGGCGGGTTCTGGATGAAGGCCCGGATGCCGGGGATGGCACTGAGGCTGGGCCTGAGCTGCTGGACCAGCTCATCCGCGGACACCGACCGCTCGGACTTGGGTTTGAGGCGGATCATCAGGTTGCCGCTGTTGGCTGCGCCGCCCCGGCCGCCTGCGCTGGACATGAAGGAGTCGACCTCGGGCCTGGATTTCAGGACCGCCGCGACCGCCTGCTGGTGCTCGAACATGGACTTGTACGAGATGCCCTCTGCCGCCTCAGTGGAGCCGAAGATCTGGTCGCGGTCCTCGCTGGGGATGAAGCCCTTGGGCACCACGACGAACAGGACGGCCGTACCTGCCAGCATGCCAGCCGAGAAGACCATGGTGGCGAGCTTGTGGTCCAATACCCAGCGGAGGGTGATTTCGTAGAACCGGAGGATCACCTGGTAGATCCGCTCCGAGAAGGCGTAGATCCGTCCGTGCCGCACCTTCGTAGGATCGCGAAGGAATCGGCTGGACAGCATGGGCGTCAGGCTCAGCGCGATGAAGCCCGACACGAGCACGGCCACGCCGATCGTGACCGCGAATTCGCGGAAGAGTCTGCCGACGAGCCCTCCCATGAAGAGGACCGGGATGAACACGGCGGCAAGGGACAAGGTCATGCTGATGATCGTAAAGCCGATTTCCCGGGCGCCTTCCGTGGCCGCCTTGAAGGGGGTCTTGCCCATCTCCAGGTGACGGACGATGTTCTCCAGCATCACGATGGCGTCGTCGACGACGAATCCGACCGACAGGGTCAGCGCCATCAGGGACAGGTTGTCGAGCGTGTAGCCGCAGAGGTACATGATGGCGAAGGTCCCGACGATCGCCATGGGCAGCGCGAGGCTGGGGATGACCGTGGCGGAGACGTTCCGCAGGAAGATGAAGATGACCAGCACGACCAGGAACAGGGTCAGCAGCAGGGTCATCTCCACGTCCTTAACCGACTCCTTGATGGACTCCGACCGGTCGATGAGGATCTGCATGGACACGGAGGCTGGAAGCTGGGACTTGAAGGTCGGCAGGAGCTTCTTGACCGCATCGGCCACCTCGACCGTGTTGGTGCCGGGCTGTCGCTGGACTGCGAGGATGATGGACCTCCTCGGTCCTGTCCCGTCCACGTACCATGCGGCAACCTTGTTGTTCTCCACGCTGTCCGTGACCTGTGCAATCTCGTTCAGGTGGACGGGTGAGCCATTGCGGTAGGCGACGATCAGGGGCTTGTAGGCCTCCGCGCTGGTGAGTTGTCCCGTGGCCTGGACCGTGAACGCGCGGGTCGATCCGTAGAGGATTCCGGTGGGCATGTTGACGTTGCCGTTCTGGATGGCCTCTGCCACCTCGTCGATGCCGATGCCCCTGCTGGACAGGGCCACGGGGTCGATCTGAATCCGGACGGCATACTTCTGGCCACCGTAGACCTGGACTTGGGCGACTCCATTCACCATGGAGATCCTTTGGGCCATCAGGGTCTGTGCGTACTGGTCCAGGGAGTAGAGGGGCAGCGTAGGGCTGGTCAGCGCCACGTAGAGGATGGGCTGGTCCGCAGGATTGACCTTCTGATACGTCGGCGGGGTGGGCATGTCCCGCGGCAGAAGACGCGAGGCCCTCGCGATGGCGGCCTGAACATCCTGGGCAGCGGCGTCGATGTTGCGATTCAGGGAGAACTGGAGCGTGATTTGGTGCTGCCCAGGGCACTGGAGGACAGCATGGAATCGATGCCGGCTATCGTGGAGAACTGACGTTCCAGGGGGGTGGCCACTGCTGCGGCCATCGTTTCAGGGCTTGCGCCGGGCAACCCTGCGGAGACCTGGATGGTCGGGTAGTCCACGTTCGGAAGGTCGCTGACGGGAAGCCGTTGGAAGGCCGCGATGCCAAACATCAGGATGGCTATCATGACCAGGGTCGTCATGACGGGACGGTGGATGAACAGAGAGGTGAAACCCATGAATACCTTACCTCCCTTGACCGGGGTCCTTGGCCTGGACGCGAGCGCCTGGAACGAGCCTGAGGTGGCCGTCAGTCACGACGATCTGGCCGGCCTGGACCCCCTCGACCACCGTTTCCTTGTCCATGGCCCTCTTGACGGTGACGGGCCTGGCCTCCACGGTCTGGTCCGGCTTGACGACGTACACGAACTGACTGGTCTGCCCGGTCTGCACGGCCACGGATGGCACGACCAGGGAATTGGGCTCCTCGCTGATCGTCAGGACCGTGTCCACATACTGGCCGGGCCACAGACGCCGATCCTTGTTGGCCAGGGTGGCCCGCAGCCGGATCGTATGGTTGCTGACGTCCGCGGTGTTTTCGATGAGGGACAGGACGCCGTGCATCGGCCCGCCGTCATCGCCCGCGAGCGTCACCCGCACGTCCAGGTCGCCCTTGGCCATACCCTTGCGTACGGGCGGCAGGAGTTCCTCGGGAACCCAGAAGCTGACGTAGATGGGCTCGGTCTGCATGACCGTCACCACAGAGACGTCATTCGACTTGACCAGGTTCCCCTGGTGAAGGTGGAGGCTCCCCGTGCGACCGTCGATGGGCGAGCGGATGGTGCAGTAGTCAAGCTGCAGGCTGGCGTTCTCGACGGCAGCCAGGTCTGCGCTGACGCTGGCACGGAGGATGTCGACCGACGTGGTGATCTGGTCCAGCTCGTCCTGGGCGATGAAGCCCTTCTCCAGCAACTGTCTCTTGCGGCCAGCCTCTGTCTCGACGTTTCTCAGTTGGGCCTGATGCCCCTCGAGATTCGCCTTGGCCGCCCTCATCGCGGCCGTGGGTTGGCGGGGATCGATCGACAGGAGCGTGTCTCCCTTCTTAACCTGCTGGCCTTCGACGAAGTGGACTTCCGTGAGTATCCCCGTGATCTGAGCCCTGACGTCGACCACGGCGTAGGGCTCCACGGTTCCGAACCGAGTCACCTCGATGGCAGTGGTCTTCTGCAGGACCGGAGCGACAGTCACGGGAATGGCGCCACCGCCTTCGCGACGGGCTGCGGGGCTGGCTGCGCCCCGTTTCGCACAGGAGCCGAGCAGAGGCAGGGCAATGACGAGGGCCCACAGGGCCGCCCGTGTGGCCATGGTACGGTTGTTGATCATCATGTTCAACTCCCCATCGAGTGAGGATGCCGACTGCTGCGTCATGGGGCCTCAGGCCCCTTGGCAGGCTCGGCTCCGGGCGCGGCAATCCCACGGCGATCCAGCAATGACCCCTCCAGCCGGTAGATCTCCACAAAGGCCTTGAGGTAGCTGGTCACGGCCTGGACCTCGGAGATCTGGCTGGCCAGGAGATCTCGTTGGGCCTGAGCGACCAGCAGAGAGGTCGATTTCCCGAGGCGCAACTTCTCGGCTTCGGAACGAGCCTTCTCCTCCTGGAGTCTCCGGGTGGCGGCAGTGGCAGCCACCTGTTCCTGCGAGCGGGCGATCTCCACAAAGGCCGTGCGGACGTCCGTCTCAACCAACTGCGAGAGATTGCCGAGGGCCTCTCTCGCCTGCTGATGGGTCAGGACTGCACGCGTACGGCCGGCCCGGCCTGCACGATTGAAGGGCGGCACTTCTGCCGCCAGGCCCAGCAGGACGTCGTAGTTGTCGCCCCCAATCTTCCCGATCGATCCGCCGAAAGAATCAGCGTAGCCGGTCTTGCCGAGCGTAACGAACAGATCCAGCCTGGGCAGCAGGCCGTTTCTGGTCTTGACGACGTCCAGCTCGTCTCGCTGCCACAGCAGTCTGGCCTGGTTCAGATCCGGTCGCATCCGCAGGGCCAGCGCCACGTGCGTCTCCACGTCATCCAGCATGATCGCGGGGACCTCCGGCCGGCTGTCGAGCGTGAGGGGCCGGGTCCAGGGACTTCCGCCCGGTGGGTTGGTCAGCCGCATGAGCGTCAGTTTGACGGTGGCCAGCGCACTGCGGGCATTGATCAGGGCCTCCCTCCGGAGGGCCACTTCCGCCTCCGCTGCCGGCAGCTCGGACTGTGCCAGGTCGCCCAGACGGACCCGCTCCTGGGTCTCCTGGAGTTGCCTCTGTGCCAGGTCCAGGGATTGATTGAAGATATCGATCTGCCGCTCGGCCAGGACGTAGTCCCAGTAGGTCTCTTCGACCTGGGCCACCAAGGTCTGCGCGAAACCTCTAAGCTCGTACTGGGAGATCTCGACGTCGATCCTGGCCTGCCTGACGGAGGCCAGGTTGACGCTGGGCCCAAAGCCCCGCAACAGGGCCTGGGTGGCGGTGAATCCCAGCCGCGAGGCGTACAGATCGTTGCCGTCTGTGCCTGCCACCGCGACCGGCGAGGTGTTGGCGGACAGGCCCAAGGTCGTGCCTGTGGGGAGGAACTCCTGGGCTCCAACGCTCACCGAGGTCCCAGAGGTGACGGACTGCGTCGGTCCTAAGGCCACTCGGTCTCGGCCCTGGGCGACTCCGCCGGTCAGGACCGGGTCAAAGGCGGCGAGTTGCGTCTGCTCGAGGGTCCGTTGGATCTGGGGATTGAACCGCTCGACCTGCAGCGACCCGTTGTTCTCAAGGGCCAGCAGGGTGGCCTGGTCGACCGTGAGACGCAGCGGTCCTGAGGTCGGCTCATGGGCAGGGCCTCGGGCGGTCTCGGCCTGGCTGGTCGCGGAGAGTTCATGGCCGTGGCCCTTGGGACCGATGGCATCGTCTGGGCTCTGCGTGTGGACCGGCTCTGCACACGAGCACCAGAGACAGATGCCCAGCAACAATACCGCCCGTGCCAGCCGCCTGCAAGCCATGGACGCTGGCCGGTGGACCTGCAAGGGGCCGCACATCGACTTGAACTCCACTGGACCCGTTAGAGGATTCCCCTGGTTTTCAGACACCTGGATCAGAACTTGAAGAGAGGCCTCGGCTTCTTTTTCTTGACCTTGCCACCCGTCTTGCTCGTTACGGGGACCAGTCCTTGAGACTCAACCTCTTCCTTCTCCTGGATGTGTCTGAGGATGACCTTCTGCTCCCAGACTCCGGCAAAGGTACTGGTCATGATATAGAGATTGACGCCCGAGGCCGTGTTATAGAACATGATCGGAAACAGCACCGGCATCATCCACATCATCATCTTCTGCTGCTGCGCGATTTGCGGATTGGCCGCCGCAGTGGGCATGGGCGTCAGTTTCTGCTGGAGGTAGAACGCCACACCCATCAGGACCGGCAGGAGGTTGATCCCCGCGATCTTGATGCCCAGCAGCGGGACCGTATAGACCGTGGAGAACCGGATCAGGGCATCCGGAGCCGAGAGGTCTGTGATCCAGATGGGCAGGAACGGCTGGCCCCGCAGGTCGATGCTGCTGTTGACCGCGCCCCACAGGGCGAACCAGATCGGCATCTGGAGCAGCATGGGCAGGAATCCCATGACCGGCGACGCGCCCTGCTCCTTGTACAAGGCCATGAGCTGCTTGTTCAGCTCGGCCTTGTTGTTGGCGTACTTCTTCTTGAGTTCCTCGGTCTTGGGCGCCAGCTTGCTCATCTTGCTCATGGCAATCTGGCTCTTCTTGGTGATCGGGTGCATCACCAGACGCATCAGCAAGACCAGCACGATGATCACCACACCATAGTTGAACAGGACCACGTGCATGGCCTTCATTACGGCGAGGATCAGGAAGGCCAAGGGCGTGATCAGTCCGCACGGGCAGCAACACGCGCCGAAATCGATGGTGTGCACAAACCCCAGTTGGGTGAACAGAGGGTCCTTGTCAAACAGGCCCTTGTCCTTGGGCCCCAGGAACAGCTTGAGGCGATAGGCCCTGGAGGCGTTGGGATCGCCAGCAGCACTCAGGGCCACGGGCAGGGTCTGGCAATCCAGACCTACCGTCTCATCCCCGCTGTTCTGAGCGGCATCCCCATCAGGGTTGAACGCCATCGCCGCCGCGTTGCCGAGCCAGTCAGCAGGGACTCGATTCGGGTCGGACTGGGGGACCAGAACTGCAGCGAAGTACTTGTCCGTGATCCCTGCCCAGAGCATCTTGGCCTGGGGATCCTTCACGCGGAGCTGGCGGCCAGCCCTGTCCTTGGCCTTATACGCGGTTCCGAAATCGAGCTTATGGCTTGAGATCTGGCCGCGGGGATCCCTGAAGGCGGCCACGGCCTTGGGCAGTTCGGCCAGGATGGATTCCCGCCTGATGCCGGCCGGGCCTGCCAGATGGAAGTACACGGTGTGGGGCTCCCTGGACAGATTCTCGACATCGAGCTGGCAGTCGAGCAGGTAGCTGCCCTTGGAGACGGTAAAGGTCTTGGTGAGACGCAGCAGAGGTGCATCCTGGCCGTCCGTGATCACCGCCTCAAACCGGGCGGACTGGGAATCTCCCTGATTCGGCTCAGAACCGACGGTCTTCCAGTTCAGGGCGTCCAGATTCAACTGCTGTTTTTGGTCCACCAGGACCATCTGGCGGTTGGCCAGGGACAGGACCGAAGAAGAGTCCAGCCGGGCGGGCTCCAGCAGCATCAGAGGCGGATGGCCTTTCTGGTTGAGGTCCTGCCACTGACTGTTCAGGGTGGCCTGTCGCAGCCCTGCGCCCCTGGAGTCCAGCTCGACCTGGAAGTTGAAGCCTGTGGCCTTGTCTGTGGATCCCAGCGTAACCTGGCGCGGCTCGCCACCTATTGCGCTGAGAGACGCCGGCCTGGGGGCAGGGGCCACTTCCGCTTGTAGGTTTGGGTCCGGCGCCTGGCCTTGGGCTGTTAGCGTGGGTTGAATCGCCAGGCCGACAACCCCTGCAAGGACAACGACCATCCATGTGATTGAACCTATCCGTTTCTTCATAGGGGATTCACCCTGCTTACCCTGTTGGAGTGGATTGACCTCGTGATTCCTCGCTCATCTTCCATCGCGGAGCCGCTCTCCGTGGAATCGGTCCAGCCGGTCGATGGCAAAGATCTTCTTCATCGTGGTTTCGTAGTCATAGGCAAGCCGGACGAAGTAGACCTTGTTCGCCTCTACGTACACGTAACTCGCGCGATTGTCTCGGTCGCGGGGCTGGCCCACAGACCCTATGTTGATGATGGCCTTCTCATTTTCCAGGATGGGATAGGCCCCGCCCAGCTCGTCGGGAAGGTAGAAGTCCGGCTCTTCCAGAAAGACGCCCGGCATGTGGGTGTGGCCGACGAAACAGACGTGTCTGATCTTCTCGAAAAGCATCCGCACCTTGGCCGGATTGGTGTATACGTCGTCCGGGAAGATGTACTCGTTGATGGGACGGCGAGGCGAGGCGTGGACGAAATCCAGGACCGTGGATTGTCCATCCAGGTTCGTGTCGAGGGTGCGCCGCATGGGCAGGGAACCGAGGAACTGCCACCGGAGATTGTTCCGATCGAGGTCCTCTCGCGTCTCGAGCACCTCACGGGTCCAGAAGCTGGCCTGCTCGGCACCATAGTTGAAGTTGGTCGGTTCGTACAGAGCGGCATAGTCGTGATTGCCCAGCACGCACCATTGCGTCTTGTCGATGATGAGGTCCAGGCATTCAATAGGGTTGGGACCATAGCCTACCACGTCGCCCAGACAGTAGATGGTCTGGATGCCGCGCCGGGCGATGTCGTCCAGGACCGTGGTCAGGGCCTCCACGTTGGAGTGGATATCACTGAGTATCGCAAACGCGGCCAAACTGCACGAATCTCCTTTCTGTTGAGCACGAGTGCAAAGCCCCTTCTTAATAACAGAAAGGCCGGCCAAATGCCAGAACTTTCATGCGGCGGCAAATGGGCTTTGCTGCGTCGAGGGGCGCAGCTTATAATGCTGCCCCAGGGATATACTGACGTGACCGAAATAAGGCTACTAGAGACACATGAGCTGATCAAGCGATACGGTGGCCGTGTCGTGGTCGATGGCGCATCGATTCGGATCGACCAGCGGAGCATTGTGGGGCTTCTGGGCCGAAATGGCGCAGGCAAGACGACCACCTTCCGGATGATCATGGGGATGATCACCCCCGACGGCGGAGACGTCGTCTTCGATGGTCAGCCCATCACGCGGCTCCCCATGTTCAAGCGGGCCAGGTTGGGGATAGGGTATCTTTCCCAGGAACCGAGCATCTTCCAGCGACTCAGTGTGCGGGATAACCTCCTGGCCATCCTGGAGACCATGGCCCTGAGCAGGGCAGACCGAAGGCAGAAGGCCGAGATGCTGATAGAACGATTTGCGCTTCAGGAGGTGGCGGAGAGCCAGGGCCGGTTCCTCTCTGGCGGCGAGCGCCGCAAGCTGGAGATTGCACGGGCCATGGTGACCGACCCATCATTGATCCTGCTCGATGAACCGTTCAGTGGCGTGGATCCCATTGCCGTGGAAGAGCTGCAGCAGGAATGCCGCAGGCTCGTGGCGGGTGGCGTCAGTATCTTGATCACGGACCATAACGTCAGACGTACCCTGGAGGTTGTGGACAAGGCCTACATCATCGACCACGGCAAGGTCATGGCCGAGGGGACGCCCGCCCAGATCATCCGCAATGCCCAGGTTAAGGAGCTGTACCTCGGCAACACGTTCGCAGGCGATGAATTCAGTTAAGCTCGGTGATGACCATGATCGATGTGCCCAACTGCCATATCACGCACTACCCGGCTGATGTCCTGACGGGCCGGGCCAAACCTGTGGAGAAGATCGATGATGAGATCCGCAGGCTGGTGGATAAGATGGCAGACCTGATGGTCGAGCTGAAAGGGATCGGATTCGCCGCACCTCAGGCCGGCGTGCCGCTGCGTCTGTTCATTGTGTCTCTGGACGGCACCAAGGAGGGCGTCAGGGTTTTCGTCAATCCCACGGTCACACCTGCCGGTGAGTTGGAGTCCAAGGAAGAAGGGTGCCTGTCCGTGCCTGGCGTGTGGACGCACGTGAAGCGATACACGAGTTGCCAGGTCACGGCCACAGACCTCGAGGGTCGGGTCTTCACTGAGGCTGCCGACGGCATATATGCGCGGTGTCTGCAGCATGAGTATGACCACGTCGAGGGGATCACGATCGTCAACAGGATGGGCCAGACCGCCCGGATCGCCCACCGCCGGCAGTTGAAGAAGCTGGAAGAGGAGAATGAGAAGCCGGAGAAGTAAGAGGTCGAGGAGAGGTGTTAGGTTTTAGGTTACTTCTGGATTCTGAGTCCTGGATTCTGTTGCATGACCATTGTCTTTCTAGGTAGCAGTCATTTCGGTCTTCCCTGCCTGGAGGCCATCCTGGCGGCAGGCCATGCGGTGCCTTTGGTGGTCACCCAGACGCCCCATCCGGCTGGCCGGGGACGCAAGCCAAGTGCCACGCCTGTGGCCGAGTGGGCCACCAACCATGCGATCCCTCTGATCGAGACCGATGATGTCAATACCCCTGCCCTCATCGAGTCCATTGCCGGCCACAGGCCTGAGGTCCTCGTGGTGATCGCGTTCGGCCAGAAGATCGGCAAGACACTGGTGAATCTGCCGGCGCGAGGCGCGATCAATGTGCATGCGTCACTGCTCCCTCGCTGGCGAGGTGCTGCGCCCATCAACCGGGCCATCATGGCAGGGGACACCGTCACAGGGGTGAGCATTATCACGTTGGCCGACCGCATGGATGCAGGTCACATCCTGGCCCAGGACGAGACTCCCATCGAGCCAGACGAGACCGCCGGAGATCTGCACGATCGGCTGGCACTGCTGGCTGCGCCGCTGCTCACTTCGACCTTGGATCAGGTCCAGCATGCCGCAGCGGTCTATCGGCCGCAGGAAGAGTCACAGGTCACGATGGCTCGAAAGCTCAAGAAATCCGATGGGTTCCTCGACTTCAGCGACCCGGCTGCGGCCCTGGTGAGGAGGATTCGCGGCCTTTGGCCCTGGCCCGGTGCGACTGCCGACTATCTGGCCAGGGACAGCGGCCGGTGCGTGCGGGTCACGATCGCCTCCGCCGAGGTCGTGGAAGGACGTCCCCATCTGGCCCCCGGCACGATGGATGACCGTCTCTGCGTGGCCTGCGGCCAGGGCGCCCTGCGAATCACTGCGATCAGGCCTGCGGGTTCGGCCTTGATGGAGTTCAAGGACTTCGTCAATGGTCGCAGGACCAAGCCCGGTGACGCTTTGATCCAGGTCCAGCAACTGGAGCCGTGACCGGGCAATGCCGCATCGTCCAGCACATCTCCCATTGGCTGGCCGCCGCGTGGCGGCGGAGGTCCTGAACCAGGTCGATCCAGGCCGCCAGTTCGTGCATCCCGTGCTGGATCGAAACCTGGGTCGCACAGAGGAGAGACAGCGGTGCATGGACCTGGTTCTCGGCGTCATTCGCAACCGCTTCGCCGTCGATGCCGTCCTCTCGCAGTTTGGCCAGAGACCGGTGGAAAGGATCTCTCGGCCCCTCACCGGGATCATCCGCGTGGCGGTTTTCGAGATGATCTACTGTCCACTGACACCCCTCCATGCCATCGTCAACGAGGCGGTCGAGGTTGCCAGGGACCTTGCGGGGCCGAGGCAGATTGGATTCGTCAACGCCGTCTGTCGCAAGGTCGCAGGCCACATCCTGGAGCGTCAGGTGCCACTGGATCGGATGGAGCGCACGCGGATTGTGCCCACCGACGCAGGCACCGGTTGCGGTTTTGACCAGCCCGTGTTGGCCGATCCAGAGACCCAGATGGCCGGCTATCTGAGCACGGGCTTTTCACTCCCTTCCTGGCTGGCGCAGGATTGGGTGGATCGATTCGGCCGTGACGTCGCCTGGCAGGTCAGCCTGGCCTCGAACCGCAGACCAGGCATCTACCTGAGGCCCAATCCGGCCAGGACCACTGCCGCGGATCTGGTCTCCGTCCTCCAGCGGCGCGGCCTTGAGGCGGTCCTATGCCCGAATCGGATAGTCCGTCTATCCGCAGGTGGGCAGATCGAAGACCTTCCAGGTTACCGTGAGGGGGCGTTCAGCGTGCAGGACCCGACCGCTGCCGCTGTGGTCGCGGATCTGCAGCCCCAGCCGGGCTGGCGGATACTGGACCTCTGCGCAGCGCCCGGCGGCAAGACCGTCCAGATGGCAGAGGTGACAGGCGACCAAGCGTCCATCTTCGCCACGGACTCGGATGCCAGCCGGCTCGAAAGACTCAGCCAGACCGTTCACCGCATGGGCTTGGGCAACATTCGCGCGATTCAGTCTCAGGTCCTGGATACCCGGGAGATGATCGCAGAGGGATTCGACTTGGTCCTGGTCGATGCCCCTTGCTCCAATACGGGTGTCATGGCCCGCAGGCCCGAGGTCCGCCATCGGCTGCGGCCCGAGGGGATCGCTCGGCTCGCCAGAACGCAGTTGGGATTGCTGGAGAAAGCAGCGGTGCTGGTCAGGCCAGGTGGCCGGATGGGCTACAGCACGTGCAGTATCCAGCAGACTGAGAACGAGGACGTCTCCCGTCTCTTCCTTGCCAACCGTCCGGAGTTCAGGCTCGAATCACAAAGGCTGACCCTGCCCTCGGCAGGCCCTGAGGATCACGACGGCGGATACCTGGCTATCATTGAAAGAAAGAAGTAAGAAGCAAGACGTAAGAAGTAAGACGAGACAGGAAACGGACGGCGTAGAACCCCGCAGCTACGCGTCTTGTGATTCTTGCTTCTTACTTCTGGTTTGCCTCATTCCTGAGGCAGACCCTGGCATTTCGCTGGAGCCGATCGACTCCGATTCTGAGGATTGGAGAGCCAGCGAACCTGGCCGCGAAGGTATCCGGTGTCATGGCCAGAATCTCATGCAGGTCCAGCCAGGCCCACTCTGGATGGAAAGCGAGCGCCAGATTCGTGGAGGCCGGGGCCTGTGCCTGAAGGGGACAGGCCGTCACACATTCATCACAGCCATATACCCGGTCGCCGATCATCGAGGCCAGGTCAGGAGGGATGTCCTGCCCCTGCTCGATGGTCAGGGTGTTGATGCACCGGCGGGCATCTAGGAACCCGTCCGGCCGCAGTGCGCCCGTGGGGCAGGCCCGCATGCATCGATCACAGTCGCCACAATCGCCTTTGGCGGGTCCATCGGTTTCCAGGTCCACAGTCGTGATCAGCTCACCCAGGAAGACCTGTGGCCCCAATCTTGGGTGGATGAGCATGTGGTTTCTGCCAATGAAGCCTAGCCCGGCCCGACAGGCGAAGGCCCTTTCAAGCATTGGCGCCGAGTCGACGCAGACCTTACGTGCAGCCGTTCCGCCGACCAAGGCCTGGAGGATCGAGGCCAGTTCACGCAGGCGGGCCTTCACGAATGCGTGGTAATCCTCAAAGAGGGCATAATGGGCGACGCGGCCTAGGGCGGTCTGCTGCGGCCGGTCTGGGATGCCCTTGGGCTTGTAACTGATTCCTGCAGCGACCACGCAGCGGGCCCCAGGAAGCAGTTTCCCAGGATCAAGCCGCTTGGCTAGGTGCCGCTGCATGAATCCCATTGGGCCCGCATAGCCAGCCCCAAGCCAGGCCAGAAGGGCCCCTGCATGGTCAAGCGACACAGGGTCGGCCTCTACGATGCCCAGCGCGTCGAGTCCAAGTTGGTTGGCCTTCTCCTTGATGGCTGCAGTCAGGTTCACGCGGGGCATTGTACAAAAGAAAGAAGGCCGCGCCCAACTGGCGCGGCCTTCTGCGAGTTCAGATACTGGAAATGCGTCTCTGTTCTTTAGGCCTGCGTCTGCCGCCTCCGGACCAAGCCCACGACTGCGGTGCCCAAGCCGACGAGCATGAGGGCTGCAGGGGCAGGAACCGGCGGATTCGTGGTGCCGAGTACATCCTGTGCACAGTCGGTCATCCTTGCATCGTTGTACAGGTTGAGCACGACGATGTCGCCGAGCGTTTGCTCCTGGACCCACGAGCAACCGTTGGCCAGATTGATGAAGCTCTGGGCGGCGTTCTTGGTCGCAACAGGAAGGGCGTCAATGTCTGCCTGTGTCTCTTCGTTTTCCAGGAACCAGATTGCGTGCTGCAGTGCATCAGCAGAGGCCCTTCGGGCAGCAGTACTTGAGATATCGTAGCCTGTCAGGGTGCCAGCGAGGAACTCCTGGTAGAGCCAAGCGGTCCCGTAGCCCAGGGGATCGAAATCGCCCGAAGTCTGGCCCGCCACGCCGCCCTTGACTGCACCCGTGTTGGTCACGCCATAGTAGCCCTGGCCCAGACCGACGTGCTCGTTCAGCTCAAGGCAGAAGGTCGGGAACCGCCCCCCCTCTGGGATGCCGACGCTGGAGTCGAGGATAGTAACATTAAACTCGCCTCCACTACCGACCTGGTACGGACTACCATCTAGCTGCACAGTCGGTAAAGCGCTCGCCACAAGCGAGATGCCACTAACCAAGACCGCTACGAGGTATGCTGTTTGTCTCTTCATGACAACCTCCCCCTGTAAAGGGCATTAGTAACGTCCAACCTGCCCCGGTCCTACACTGCGTAGTCCGCTCAAGGCAAGGCCTCCGATGGATGAGAGCATGGGCAAGAGACTTAACTTGGGTAAAACATGCCTCCAACCATCAAGAACAAATTCTACCACAGCGGGTAGGTTAAATCAATGCTGCCAGCCATTAAATCCTCACCTGAATAGGCACTTTCTGCATCCATAGCTGAATAATGGACTTATATCTGCACTGTTTTGGGACCATGGTGGTAAGATAGGAAAATAAAATCCGCCACACAGAGGCTAGTCAAACTACCGCTGTTGCCGTCTAGATTCTGACATCCCATCTAGCACAATCAGTTGGCATAGGTATAATAGCACCTAGATGCTTGTGTGTTAGGTCAGAAGCACGAGGGGGCGAATGGCTTCGACCGGATAGTGGAAGGGCAGGTGGCATGTCCAGGACGCCGGTTGGCCTGGTTAATCACCCGGCACCAATAGTAATTGGCAACTACCAGTTGCGCATGGCTGCCTAATTAGGCGGTCCGTCCTTTTCCGGCTTTGCCTGTGGGCTGGATCTGGGCGTCGAACAGCAGGCTGGCTGAGACGAGTGTTCGGGTCGTCGAGGCGAGAACACACTGAACTAGCTGACTGCGGAGCCTGTCGTCCGGCGCCACGGAAGGCGAAATCTTAATAGAACGACTACACATGTAGAAGCCTGTCTCGAAGCATCACGGGACGCGGGTTCGAATCCCGCCGCCTCCATTCCCCGAGGGCCACACCAACGGCCCTCGGTCCGTCCTGGTCTGGCCACTCACTAACGACAACGTCCTAAAAGACTCCCCCCAACTGATAGAATATGGTTGATTCTAGCCATGGCGCACGGCACCATGTATGAGGAGAGTGCCAGGCGCGTGTCTGGCGTGGACCGCTGGGGGCAGACTCGTTGCCGAGTTGAAGTACTCGGCGTAGGGAGTGATCGCTATGAGGACAGCAAGCGGGGCGTTAAGGGGGCTCATGTTGGTTGTGCTTTCTGGCGCGGTTATCACCCAAGGCGGAGCTGTGCTCCCCGGATTCGATGCGACAAGCATCCCGGGAAATGACGACGGAGGGTATGGTTCCGCCGTACCTATCGGTTTCAACATCAACTTCTACGGAGACACCTACTCGAGCCTCTGGGTGAACAACAATGGAAACGTCACCTTTGCGGCCGGGATGTATGATTACACGCCGTTCGGCCTGACCGGTGCCTTGGGCCAGGCGATCATCGCGCCGTTTTTTGCGGACGTTGATACCAGGACAGGCAACCTGGTAGCGTTCGGTACCGGGACTGCAGATGGTCGTAGTGCCTTTGGGGTCAGTTCTATCGATGTAGGCTATTACCGTGAGCGTCTGGACAAGCTGAACAGCTTCCAGATGCTTCTGATCGACCGCTCAGATGTCAACCCCGGAGACTTCGATATTGAGTTCAACTACGACAAGGTCCTTTGGGAAACCGGTGAAGCAAGCGGAGGCTCCGGTGGTTTGGGTGGATCGTCGGCTCATGTCGGTTTCTCGAAGGGAACGGGTGAGGCTGGTACCTTCTATGAGTTCCTCGGCTCGGGTGAAAATGGCTACTTTCTGGACGGGAGTTCGACGGGACTGATCCACCGAAGTCTCGGAAGCGACGTGCTTGGGCGTTACATTTTTGAGGTCAGGAATGGGAACCCCATCGTCAACGTCCCCGTACCTGGAGCCGTTCTTCTGGCCAGCATCGGGACGGTCTTCGTCGGGTGGCTGCGTAGGAAGAGGTCGCACTAGGCCCTGCCCTCATTCGCAATAGAAGTGCAACGGAATGGCGCCTGCGGGCCGGACAGGTTGTCGGGCTCGATCCGTAGGGTGTGCAGTCCTGCGGTATGCACCGTTGCTCTCCTGATAGGGATGCGGACCATGGCTGTCCCCTCGCAGCGTGTCGTCCAAGAAGATCCGACCGCCACCTTGCCAGCCTTGCGTCTGACCAGGGTCAGGATCCACGACAAAGCGTCCCTCGCGTCTGGAATCCAACGAAGGCCCTGCAAGTGTGCAGGGCCTTTTCAGGTTTACGCCTAGGGGTCTGACTAGACGGGGGTGACACCGGTGGCGCAAGGACCCTTCTTGCCTTGCCCGACCTCAAACTGGACCTTCTGGCCTTCATCGAGGGATGCATAGCCTTGGGTCTTGATCTCCGAGTGGTGAACAAACAGATCCTCGCCGCCGCCCTCCGGAGAGATGAATCCAAATCCTTTTGCCGCGTTGAACCACTTCACTGTGCCGTTGGTCACTGGGTCTTCTCCTTGGCCTTCTACAGGCCGCTGTAAGAGTGCCTCTCCTATGGATTCGTGCTGGGAGTATGCTCTCGAGAGGCGGAAGAATACTTCCCGCAAACAGACATTGTCCGCAAGGGTTGGCAATAAGTCAACTAAAGTAATCCAAATTAGACAGTTTCAGTGGTGCCAGGGCAGTTGTCGGCAGGAGACAACGGTCGATCTCTTCGGGTCCGACGTCTTCTTCGTGATCAGCCCTATTCATGAAGGCTCCTCTCAGACGGGCACCTGTTCACATCGAGCTTGGGGAACCCCCCGTCGTGGACCTTCCCGGCGGCCTGTCTCACACAATGTCGCCCCTCCGTCTTCATCGCCGGGTTGGTCTTTGCTCCGCGCGGCGGCCTGCTGCATGCATCTGTGGCATCGATTAAGGGCAGTCAGCACGGTCTCCATGTCGCCCTGGATGGTCAGGCTATGGTCTTGGCACTGTGGGTCGAGACCTGAGCGAGCCAGAGACAGTCTGCAGCCGACCAGGGGATCCCACGCCCCGGGCGGTGGGTCACCGGCCTTGAAACAGAGCGTGGCTTGAACATAGACGGGCGCGACGTCTCTTTCCTCTTCACTGACGATCTCCACCAGGTGCCCATCCGGGACTGCGGCCCTGGGAGTCTGACCGGAAGCCGCGTCAAGCAGGGTCTGCGCGTTCGTGCTGTATGCCTCTGCGGCCGGCAGGGCGGCGGGGCTCGGACAGAGCTCCCCATACAAGGCCAGAGTCTGATCTGCCACCAAGTCCCAGACAAACCGTTCCTCCACGGCCTTCCTGCCGTTCTGGCCCATCCATCGTGCCCGATCGAAGTCTGAGAGTATCCTGTCCACTCCCCAGGCAACGGAGTCCGGGCTGGGGTGGATCTTGAGGCCGTTTACGTCATGCCCGACGTACTCGTTGGGGCCGCCGTTCTGGGTCACCACGACGGGCTTATGGGCGCTCCAGGCCTCAAGCACGACGATCCCAAAGGGCTCGTTGCGGCTTGGCACACAGACCACGTCGGCCAGCTTGAACAGCCGGACGAGTTCATCTCCGGTGCGATAGCCCAGGAATCGTACGGCATGGGCGACGCCCAACTGCCGTACCCTGGACTCCACCGTGCCCCGCATGTTCCCTTCCCCGACGAAGACAAACTTGACGGCCGGATGGAGTCTGAGTATTCGAGGGATGGCCTCGACCATGAGGTCGGGGCCCTTTTGCCACACGAGCCGACCGCAGAACAAGACCGTCGGGTCCAAGGGGGCGATGTGATACCGGCGCTTGTCCGCACCGGGGTCCGTAGTCTGGTCGAAACGGTGAGGGTTGACCGCATTGTAGATCACGGAGATCTTCCCGTTGGGCACCTCATACATCCACGAGACCTCCTTCCGGGTTGCCCCTGAGACGGCGATGACTCGATCGGCCCAGTAGGTTCCAGCCCGTTCCTGGTCTCGGATCCGTTCCGACTGGCCCCGGGGAAAGGAGTTCCCGCACCGGCCGTACTCTGTGGAGTGGATCGTGAGCAGGCACTTGTGTCCGCGACCCTGCTTGATCCAGATCATGGCGTTGGCAGTCAGCCAATCGTGGGCGTGGATGATGTCGAATCGGCCAACCAGATCCTCCACCTCGAACACGCGATCCACAAAGGAGCGGCACATGGCGTTGATGTCATCGACAAGATCAGTCTGGGGGGCATAGGCGCAGCGGTGATAGTGAACGCCGTCTATCACCTCGTGACTGGCCTGGCCTGGTCCGCGGCGCGTAAAGACGTGCACGCGGTGCCCCTTGCCCGTGAGGGCTTCAGCCAACTGGGTGACGTGGACGCCCACCCCTCCTACGGCGATGGAGTGCAAGGACTCCCACGATAGTAGTGCGACACGCATGAGGTATCCTATTCTGCTCCTGCTCCTGCTCCATGTCCTACGACTCGGCCGTCAACTGCGGTTCCGCTCTGCGTCGACCGTTCGTGGAATCCCTCACCCCCGGGGATACTCGACCGTGTCTTCCTGTCGAATGCCTCCGTCTGCGGCTCCTCGCCGGTCCCTTCCACCTGCTTGTGTGTGTTGAAGACCGCGACCCTCGAGTCGTTGTTCTAGGTGGCGATCATATCGTGTCCCTTCTCGATGCGCGTGTTCTCCCAGTAGTTCTTGACGATCTCGCTCTCTGGCCTGTGAGGCTGCTTCTGGGTGGTGTCTTCTTGGATTCATCATGGAGGTCAGGCTACAGGATCGGCCAGGCGTCTTCTATGGGGTGTAACCCTACCTGTTATTATGGGCCTGATTTGGCCTCAAAAAGCCCTGCCGTCAGAAGCACTCGGTGGAGCGAGAACGAGCCTGGCAAGCGCCAGAGCACGCAGAGTCGGGACCTGTCCGGGAGTCTGGAAGAGTCCTTCAGGGAAGATCCTGTCGGCTCTCCGCCGCAATCTGGCGATCCGTCATCCAGAAGCAGCGATGCCGGCTTCTTCTCACGGCGCTACAGTACGTGCCGTTCGCAGACCTTTCGAAAATGGTAGCCATAGATGGCCAGGATGACGGCCTCGGCGAAGAGCCGCGGGTGTCGGAATTGGGTCCAGAGCAGGAGGTGCCAGTAGTGCAACCGCCCGGAGTCCACCAGCCCAAGCCGGTAGAAGGACCGGACAAGGGCGACAACGTAGGAGAGCCGCAGTCTCCCTCGTCCCTTCGGGGGTCTGTATTCGCGGAGAAGCGTCCTGATCCTCCGGTAGTGATGCTTCGGGGAGTAGATGTGCAGCAGAACGGACTTGTAGCCTTCCCGCAGCGATTCAAGGCTCATTGCCGGGACGATGTTCGTCGTGCCGTCCACGTTGTCGCCCGAGGACTGGCCAAGAAGACGGCCCTCCTGCTTCATGCGATCATGAAGTCGCGTCCCTGGAGGGGCCTGCAGCAGGCCCACCATCGCGGTCACAATGCCGCTCTTCTGAATGAACTCAATCTGCCTCTGGAAAATCGAGGGCTGATCGTGGTCGAAACCGACGATGAACCCGCCCAGCACCTGGAGTCCGGCTCGCTGGATGCGTTTGACGTCTTCCACGAGGTTGCGGTTCCTGTTCTGGACCTTGCTGCACTCGGCCAGGCAATCCTGGTCCGGGGTCTCGATGCCGATGAAGACCCTGTTGAATCCTGCGTTGACCATGAGTTCCATCAGGGAGCTGTCGTCAGCCAGATTGATGGAGGCCTCAGTGTAAAAGAGCATCCCCGCCTTGTCCTTGCGCCATTCAATGAGGGCCGGTAGGAGTTCGTTCTTCAGGAACAGCTTGTTTCCGATGAAGTTGTCGTCCACGAAGAAGACGTCATCTCGCCACCCATGGGCGTAAAGGCCGTCGAGTTCGTTGATGATCTGCTGGGAGGTCTTGTGCCGTACACGGTGGCCGAGCAGGGCGGTCACGTTGCAGAAGTCGCAGTTGAACGGGCAACCGCGAGAGAACTGGACGCTCATGCTGGCGTATCGCTTGAGGTCGAGCAGCCCCCACAGGGGCCTGGGGGTCTGCTGCAGATCCGCATACTCGGCAGACGAGTAGATCGGCTGCGGGTGACCCTGCGCCAGGTCTTCGAGAAAGGCCGGAAGGGTCAATTCAGCCTCATTCAGTATGAAATGGTCCACTGCCTCGAACTGTTCGTGTTCGATCTGGAACAACGGACCGCCCGCCACGATCCGCAGACCCGCCTCCTTGCACTGGGCGATGATCCGACGCGCCGATTCCCGCTGGACGACCATCGCGCTGATGAACACACAGTCGGCCCAGGCCAGATCCTTCTGGGTGAGGCTCCGTACGTTGGTGTCCACGAGCCGTTTGGGCCATTCCTGGGGCAACATGGAGGCCACGGTCAGGAGTCCCAGCGGCGGCAGAGCCGCCCGCTTGCCCACGAACTCCAGAGCGTGCTTGAAACTCCAGAATGTATCCGGGAACTCGGGGTACAGCAGCAGAATTCTCATTGTTGGTTCTTCACGAAGTAGGCCCAGGCCGACGCTTGTCCTCCGGCGAGCGACGGCCAGAGATGTGTTCGCCGGGTCCTCGACTGCTCTGCCCTATCCGCCTGTCTTCTCCATGCTGCGTTCTGTCGCGTGCCACAGGGCACATCCTAGGTCACGGGCCAGTCCCTCTCTATGGGGTATAACCCTACCCTCCCCCAGGGAAGAGACGGCCAGAGACGTGCGGTCTGGTCAGTTGGACGCCCTCTGCTCCATCCGATGAGTTGAGGACTCGCCAAGGCAGCGGACTTGTCTTCTACAAACTCGAATCACCGAACGGAGCCGCAATGATCCCTGAATCGCGCGTAGGCCTCCGCGGCCCGAGGGAGGTTGCCCCGGTAGGAGAGATTGCCTGCCAGGCTGATCAACGGCTTGCGGCGGTGCCAGACGCTGCTGAATACCCTGCCGACGATGCGCGGCACGGAATAGAAGGTCTCGTTGCAGGAGATCATCTCCTGGATGATGCCGTCCAGAGACAGATGCTTGTACCGGGCCACCGGGTAGGTCAGCGTGTAGTATTTCCAGTCTTCCGGGAACGCATCGAGGGGGATGCGATCCTGCGATTTCATCTGGTCCCACAGGCGCGTGCCGGGCAACGGGCGTCAGAAACAGCACGTTGAGATTGTCCACGCCGTAGCGGCGGGCCGTCTCGGCGATCCGACTGCCGATGCCCGGCTCGTCCGCGTCCAACCCGATGATGAAGGAACCCGCCACCAGGATATTGTGCCGCTGGATGCGCCGGACCGAGGCGCGGATGTCCCGTCCTTTCAGCAGGTTGAACTTCTTGCCGTACTCCCGGAGCCCTTCCGGCGAGGGGGACTCAAAGCCGATGAAGACGCCGCTGCACCCGGCCTTCGCGGCCAGCGTCAGGAGTTCCTCGTCGTCGGCGAAGTTGATGGTGGCCTGGGCGATCCATTCCTTGCGCAGGTTCGCCCGGGCCATGGCGCGGAACAGGTCCTTGGCGCGGGCGATGTGTTCGGGTCGAGTGCCGATGAGGTTGTCGTCCACCACCAGAACCAGTCTCTCGCGAATCGACTGGAACTCTCGCACGACGTCCGGAATGGGCCGCTGCCGGTAGTGGGCCCCGTTGAACGCCGTCACGCTGCAGAAGCTGCAATTCAGAGGGCAGCCGCGCGTCGTCTGGATGGCGCCAAAGGCATACCCCTTGGACAGCAGATCGTGACGGGCCGGCTGCGACATCCGCCATCTCGGCGAACCCACCGTCATACCGGCGCTTCAGCCGGCCCTGCCGGGCGTCCTCCAGGACCTGCGGCCAGATGCCCTCGGCCTCCCCGGTGACCACCGAGTCCACATGCTCCAGGACCTCGTCCAGGCACATGGTGGCGTGAATGCCGCCCATGACGACGGGCACGCCCAGACGCCGGAAGTGGGCGGCCACCTCGTAGGCGCGGTTCGCCTGCGAGGTGAAGGCGGTGATGCCCACCAGGTCGGGCCGGGGCATGGCCGGGTAGTCCGGCACGCCGAGGTTCTCGTCCAGGATCGAGATCTCCCACTCCGGCGGTGTCAGGCCGGCCAGGACCATCAGGCTCAGCGGCTTCCAGACGCGGTAGCGGTTCCAGCGGCTCTCCTTGATATTGACGATGCTGACCAGCGGGTTGGAGGGATTGATCAGATATAGTCGCATAGCGTTATCTCGTCGACGATCACGGCCTTGGTCTCACGTCAAGCAGACCCCCCGCAACATGCGTGCAGCCTACACGCTGCGCAGGCCCTCCTCTATGGGGTATAACCCTACCTCTCCATGCCACGGATCGGTTCTCCAGGCTCCGTCAATCCTCCAGACCCTGTCCCTGTCGCGAGAGGGCTTCCCGATACACGTCCAGACACTTCCTCGCCGCCGCGTCCCAGGTCAGCGGCCGGATCTCCTCACAAGCCGTCAGACGCAGACGCTGTGCCAGTTCCGGCTGGTTCAGAACGGCCAGGATCTTGCTGGCCATGTCGTGGGTGTCCCAGAAGTCGCACCGCAGCACACCGGTCGGCACCACCTCGCCGACACCGGACGTCTTTGAGAGGATCACTGGAACCCCGCATTGAATCGCCTCCAGCACCGTCAGTCCAAAGGGCTCACTGACGGAAGGCAAGACATAGACATCGGCCATCCTGTAGGCGCGTTCGACCTCCGCGCTGCGGAGAAAACCCGAGAAATGGACCTTGCTTCCCAGTCCCAAGGCCGCCACGCGTTCGACAACGTGCGGGCCCAGGTCGCCCCAGCCGGCTATGATGAATCTCACGTTGTCGAGCCTCTCCAGGACTCGGGAGGCCGCCTCAATGAAGAACTCCGGGCCCTTTTGCATGGTGAGGCGGCCCAGAAACAGGACCACCTTCTCCTTGCGGGGGATCGCGGGTGTCCAAGCCGAAGAGGCCCCAGGCTCGATTCCATTGTGAATCACGCGGACCTTCTCGGGGGCCACCCCATAGCGGTCGACGATGACCCTCTTGGTGAGGTGCGAGACCGCTATGATCGTTGCCGCCGCCTCCATGCCGCGATGCTCGACCTGATAGAGGGCAGCATTGACGTGCTCTCCCGATCGGTCATACTCCGTGGCATGGATCTGGACAATCAGAGGCTTTCGGGATCTAGCGGCCAGGAGCATGCCTGCGGGGAATGTCATCCAGTCGTGGGCGTGGATCACATCGAACTTCTCACCCTCTGTCAGTCTCGCGCAGCGGTTCGCGTAGTCCCAGATTCGAGCCGTCAGGTCGCCGTCGTATCCACCCGCAGCCCCGGTGCCAACCAGGCGAAGCGATGGCCCCCTGCGCACGGGGGGCGCCCGAGAGGAACAGGGCTCCTGCGGCGCCGAGAGGTGCTGGGCGTCCCTGGGTCTCGCCGATGTCGAGTAGGGGCCTGAAAACGAAGAGGGCACGGCCCTCAGGGTGACACGCCCGGTTCGCCTGAATTCGGGGGATAGGGCCTTCGCGTGAGACGCGGTCGCCGGTGACGTATTACCGAATCTACTGCCCTCTGTGGCCATGGGGAGCATGAACAACGTCTCCATCTTCAGACGTTCCATCGCACAGACCAGACCGTGGCACGCTGTTCCAAGCCCCCCACTGATAAAGGGTGGGAACTCCCACCCCAGCATCAAGAGGCGCACGCCCGCACCTCCTTTCGGATCCAACGCGGGACTGCTCGTCTGTCATCCCGCCGGTTGCGCGCGGAATGCCGCACTGCTAGCTCACTTCCTACGACTGGGCCCTCAACTGAGCTTCCGCCTCATACCAGTCCGCCTGGTCCTGGCCTCCAACACGGCCACCCTGCACCCAGATGGCCTTGGCCCGCTCGGCGATCTGCTCGTGTGTCGCCGCAGGGATCAGGCTGGTTACGTGCGCGTCCGAGCCACGGGCGCTCTGCTCTGACTCGCCCCGCTTCTTGCCGATGCCAGCGTTCGGCCGAAGGGCTTCTGCCACGCCGGGGCGAGCATTGCTACCAAGTATCTGAGTGATACCTTTCTTCTCTGTCCGGTCCGTCTTCATCCATTCGTCCTTTCTTGGAACCAATTACATCACTGATCGCCACCTGAACCCGTTCCTGAACGGGAAAGCGGACTTCCCTTAAATACGCCTTTGAATGTTGCCTCCAAGGCCCAGGAGCGTATCTCAGAATCTGTTTCTACTGCGATCGGCTGCGAAACCCCTGGGGCTGCGTGATCGGCGAAAGAGGTTCTCGACGTGCTTCTAGGTCTTCCTGGGGCTTCAGCCCTGTTCAGCCGTGACACAGAGTGTCGCCCCAGGCCCATACTTCGCAAGGTACGCGATTGTCCGTCGCCTCGATATAGGGCAATCACCCCATGGGCTTTCTGGTTCTCTATGCTCCCCGTGCCATGGAGGTCGCCGCGATTTGGGTAACGAGGTTCTCTGTGGCGGCATCCCCGGCCTTCCCATCAAACGTTATCGTGCCTTCCTTCGTCTTGATCGTCGTCAGGCAGGCACTGATCGAGTAATGACACAGCGTGGTGCTGGCGAGGTGGCCGGTAGGATCTGAATTGACGACCACCAGTGGATACATTGTGCTCATCGCACTCCCTTTCTGTGGTTCTCTGGCTAAACTCCCGGATGCATCGCGGAAGGCATGCTACATCCTGAGCCGGGCCTTGGTCTATCGAATGCAACCCTACCTGGACTTGGAGATGCGCCTCCCTTGGTCAGGCGTGGTTCCTCGTCAATAGGCTCCCGTAGGGTAGGGCGAGGCACTCTACCAACTTACTCCGTGGCATCCAGTCAAGCAGGCGGCGAGCGTAAGAAGGGACGCTGCCAGTACGAATCCGTGAATGAGTCTAACCTTCATGTTGCACCTCCATTGCTAAGTCATTCAATTAGGAATTATCTGGAGCTATAAGACATATATGAACACATACGCGATGGGCTGGATCTCGGCCATGGGGTGAAACCCTACTGGCGTATGGCCCAGACCGGCCTGAGGGCAGTCCAGGTCGATTGCCCGCGTCAAGACGGTTGCCCAAGGAGACGATGACCCTGAAACCGCTCGTCCGTGAGTTGTCCTACTGCCATATTCCGCCGGCGATCTCCGCCGCGGTCGTGCTTTGCCTCCTGGCGGCCGCCTTCAGGTCAGCCCTGCTTGGACTGCCCGGTCGCTGCTTCAAGCATCTCAGCGGCACCTGACTTCTCCATCCACGTCCGTTCATTCAAGGCCGCGCGGAGCACGACACCGCCCACGACCACGTAGGCCAAGCCCAGTAACGCCCCGACTACCGTCGATCCTGCGATGTAGGGCCATGGATTCTGATGCACGCTCTTGTCCACGTCGCTGGCGATTTCACGGGCCTTCTCGACGCCGGCCTCCTTGGCACGATTGGCCGCCTCGAGCGCGTGGTCCTTGGCGGTGGCCAGCGATTTCATGAGACTGCTGTCGTTCTCCGTGATCAGGCTCCGCAGATTCGTGTACTTATCAGACAAGACCGTCCTCAACTCATCCTTCTTCTGCTTGGCCGCCTCCTCAAGAAGTTTCAGAGCTGCCGCGATGTTCTCACTGCTTGCGTGTTCCATGACAGACCTCCCTTGGCTTCGTGCATGATGTTCCTCTTGACCTTGACTTGTGTTTCTAGAGTAGGGAGGATACGCGATGGGTCGCCCTTCCGATATGGGGCATAACCCGACTGTTGCGGCAATGTCGTCAGGTCAGAAATGATCATCGGCGTGCTGGGGATCGATGCCGCAGGCGGAGAGGCGGCGGGGGCGATTGCCATTGCGGCCCGCGGCGTTCTGTCGGGCGTTCCGCACCCGCAGCGGATGGATCCGGTCAGTTGACTCTCAACTCGACGGCATGCTCACGGCGATCGTCCCGGAGGGGAATGGTCTTTCCAGATACCACCTGCCCATCGAGGAAGAGCGGATTCGCGCCGATCGCATCGGCGGCGAATCGGGTGACGGTGATGTGATAAACGGTTTGTCGGTAGCGGTAGTGGATCTTGTAGGTCGTCCAGGTCTTTGGCAGGCGGGGGGTCAGACGCAGTTGATCGCCCTCCAGGTTCACGCCCAGCAGGGTTTCCATCAGCAGCCGGTACATCCAGCCGGCTGAACCCGTATACCAAGTCCAACCGCCCCGACCCATGTGTGGCGCGACCGCGTAGACGTCCGCTGCGACGACGTAAGGCTCCACTTTGTAGGTGGCGATTTGCTGGGGTGTCCCGCCGTGATGAATGGGGTTGAGCAGCGAGAAGAGTTCCCACGCGCGTTCGCTGTCTCCGATGAGAGCGAAGGCCATGGCGGTCCAAATCGCGCCGTGGGTATACTGGCCGCCGTTCTCTCGCACGCCAGGAACGTAGCCTTTGATGTAGCCGGGATTGAGCGGAGATTTGTCGAAGGGCGGATCAAACAATTGAATCAGTCCGGCGTCTTGCCGGACCAGGCGATGGTCAACGGCGTTCATCGCCTGACGGGAACGCTGCAGATCGCCGGCACCGCTGATCACCGCCCAGCTTTGCGGCAGGGAGTCAATCTGACATTCCGCATTGGTCATGGATCCGAGCGGTGCGCCATCATCGAAGTAGGCGCGGCGATACCACTGGCCGTCCCAGGCGTATTGCTCGATGTTCTGTTGCAGTTGCCGCGATTGGGCGAGGCATCGCTCGGCAAAGGCGGGATCGCGATGCCCGCGCGGCGAGTTGGGCAAACTGGGTGAGCACGTCGTAGAGAAAGAAAGCCAGCCAGACACTCTCGCCGCGTCCGTGATTTCCCACCCGATTCATGCCGTCATTCCAGTCGCCGTAACCGATCAGCGGCAGGCCATGTTCGCCGAATCTCAGTCCGTGCTCGATGGCTCGCACACAATGTTGGTAGAGCGTGGCCGCCTCTTCGGAGCGATTCGGCAGGTCATAGTAAGCTTCCTCCTCCGGCTTGACCGGCCGCGCTTCAAGGAAGGGGACTCTCTCGTCGAGTACGCCTGTGTCCGCGACGCACGACACGTAACGGCAGGTGGCGTACGGCAGCCACAGGTAGTCATCGGAAGAATGCGTCCGCACGCCGCGTCCGGCCGGTGGATGCCACCAATGCTGCACGTCGCCTTCGCGGAACTGATGCGCGGCGGCGCGGAGCAGATGCTCGCGGGTGAGGGCCGGTTCGGCATGCACCAGCGCCATCACGTCCTGCAACTGGTCACGGAATCCGTAGGCGCCACCGGACTGGTAGAACCCCGTCCGGCCCCAGAGTCGGCAGCTCAAGGTCTGATACAACAGCCAGCCGTTCGCCATCGTATTCACGGCCGCATCGGGTGTGTCCACAGTCACCGCGCCGAGGGTTCGCGTCCAATAGGCCCAGACTCCTTCGAGCGTGACCCGGCTGGCGTCTGTGCGGCGAAAGCGTTGGATCAGGTTCTGCACGTCGGTCGGGCTGCGACCCACCCCGAGGCGAAAGATCGTCTCCCGCTCCTGCCCATCCTGCAGATTAAAGGCGACTTGCACTGCGCCGCACGGGTCCAACCCTGCGCCGACCTTTCCGGAAAGGCGTACCCGTTTCATCACCGCCGGCTGCGCCATGCTTCCGTTCCTGCCAAGGAATTCCTTTCTATCGCCGGTGAGGGTGCGCGTCCCATCATTGACATCGATGAACGCAATACGCTCGGAAAACTCGCTGCTGTAATAGTTGCGCGCCAGGAACGCGCCGGTCTTGAGGTCCACCTCGGTTTGGACGTGCAGCAGGCTTCTATGCCGCAGGTCGCCCAGCACCCATTCCCAGTAGCCGGTCACCGACACGCGGCGAGGACGCCCCGAGACGTTGCGCAGTTTCAAGGCCATGAACTTCACCGGCGCGTCCATCGCCACATAGACCCACAACTCGGAGGCGATGCCGTTTTCGGTATGCTCGAACACGGTGTAGCCAAAGCCATGGCGAATGACATAGGGCGTCGCGCCTCGCGAGGGCAAAGGCGTCGGCGACCAGAACTGTCCGGTCTGCTCGTCGCGAACGTAGAGGGCCTCCCCAGTGGTGTCCTGGACGGGATCGTTGCTCCAGGGCGTCAGTCGAAATTCATGGGCATTCTCAACCCAGGTGTACGCCGCGCCGCTCTCTGAAATCAGGGTCCCGAAATAGGGATTGGCCAGCACATTGACCCACGGCGCGGGCGTCATCTGGCCGGGCTGAAGAGTGATGACGTATTCGCGGCCGTCGCGGGTGAAGCCGCCGAAGCCATTCGGAAAACTCAAGTCGCGTTGAGGGAGCGACGCGGGCGGATCGGCCGATGCGGACCGGCTGGGCGTCAGGGCTGGCACCGAGGGCTCCAAGACACTTCGATGTTCCAGTTGCTCCGCCAAAGTCCCCTTCTCATCGTCCAGAACCACTCTCGCCGCGGCTTGCAGGAGCACCCGATCATCGTTGGGGATCTGGTCGAGGCGCCGGACGAAGATGCCACCCGGCTTGTCCAGCATTTGCGCTTCAATTCCCGACGAAATCAGACTTGTGATCTGGTCCTGCAAGGATTGGCGGTAGACGGAAACATCTTCGTTCAAGATGACCAGATCAACGGTCAGTCCCTTCATACGCCAGTAGGAGTGCGCCTGGATCAGTTGCCGAACGATCTCGATCTTCTCCGCGTCGGTGATACGGAGCAGGACGAGCGGCGCGTCGCCCGAAATGCCGTAACTCCAAAGGCCGCTTTGGCCGCGCCGGTTGTCACGCAGCACGCTGGCATTGGCCCGGCGGGCAGGGTCGGCATAGATCAACGCGCCGGCCAGACGACCATAGAGTTGACCTTCTGCCTCCGTAGCGTTGAGTTGGTGCAGCGTGACCTGGCTGTGAGTCCAAGCCAGATCGAAGGCGCGGTCAGCCATGCGAGCGCTTTGATATTTCTCCACATGTGCCATCGCGGCTTCCCGGCTCTCAGTCACGCCCAAAACCAGGTCGACGACGGCTGTTCCATGTGGCGGCAGAGTGACCGTACGCCGCAGCGAAACGATGGGATCGAGCACGGAACCTACGGTATTGGACAGTGGCGCACTGCTCTGCATCGCGGCAGGGTTGGCCAGGGTTCCGCCGCGGCCAACGAATCTGGCACGATCGGTTTCGCAGGAGACTTCTCCCTGTTCACCCTCCTGGCCCACCATCAGGTGCAGCAGCCACGGCGGCCTTTCTGCCTGGGAATGGGCTCGCCGGGTGCAGAGAATGGCCGAGGAGTTTCGGGCGAATTCTGTTTGCACGAAGAGATTGCTGAACGCGGGATGCGCTGCATCCGCGGCCGGAAGCGAGAGCACCACCTCCGCGTAGCTGGTCAATTCGATGACGCGCGCCACGGGTGACCGATTGGTGATCGTGGTGCGCCGCAACTCCACATCGTCCTCTGGCGACACACTGATCTGGGTGTGGATTTCGAGGCCTGCATGACGTTGCCGAAACTCCGCACGCGCCTGCGTGAAGATGGCTTCGTACCCTTTCGTCTCGCGCAACGTGGGGTGATACGCCGTGGACCAGAAATCTCCCGTGGCCAGATCTCGCAGATAGACAAAGGTCCCCCAACAATCGCGCGTGGCATCCTCGCGCCAGCGGGTGACCGCCAGATCGCGCCAGCGGCTGTAGCCACCGCCGGCGCTGCTGATGACGACATGATACCGACCATTGGACAAGAGATGAACCTCGGGTGCCGGGGGTGTGGGATGGGTGAAGACGCGCATCATACTTTCGCCGGAGAGCGTCCGCGATGTGTCTGGGGCCGAATCCTGGGCGAACACGCTCGCGGCGGTCTTGGGCACACGCTCCTGCAACAACAACTCTGCGGCCTTGAGCGGTGGACAGGCCATGAATCGCCGTTGCATGGGGTAGTCCCGCAGCAGATTGACCAGAGCCAGCAGACTCATCCCTTGATGGTGTGCCATGAAGGACCGAATCGTATCGCTTGTCTTGTCCGGCGGCAGACGCGTCGGCGTGTAATCCACCGCTTCGTAAAAACCGTAGGCCCCTTCGCGGCCCTCGTCCGCCAACCGCTGCAGGTTCTCACACGCTTCGGCCGGCGCAACCATCAGCGCCAGCGCAGTGGCGTAAGGAGCGATCACCAAATCATCGCCCAATCCTCGCTTCCAACCCAGGCCTGGCACGCCGAAGGCGCGGTATTGGTAGTTCAGTTGAGCGTCGGTCCGGTTGTAGCCCGATTCGGAGATGCCCCACGGCACGCCGCGCAGTTTCCCATACTCGATTTGTCGCTGCACCACCGCTTTGCAGGTGTGATCGAGCAGCGTATTCTCATAGTTCGGCATGACCAGGAGCGGCATCAGGTATTCGAACATCGAGCCGCTCCACGAAACCAGTATGGGCTCGCCCCGCGAAGCCACGAGCAGACGGCCCAACGAGAACCAGTGCTTCTGCGGGACCTGCCCTAGAGCGATGGCGACGTAACCACACAGGCGCGCCTCCGAGGCCAACAGATCATAGAAGCTGGTGTCGCGCCGGCGTTCCGTGACGTTGAACCCGGTGGAGAACAGATTCCTCGCTGGATCGACCAGAAAAGTAAAATCCATCGCGGCGAGTTCGTCGCTTTGCTTGGCCAAGGCCTCCCATGCGAGCAGTCGCCGACGGGCGTGGTCGCCGGCTTCACGCAGGCAGCGAGCGAGGTTAGTGAGATACTCTCGGTCTTCTTTCCGGGATGGGTCAGGCTCCGTTGGAAGCTCCCGCAATGCCGCCTCGATCAACGGACAGAGCGATTGCCCGAGCGTTGCGACCTCTCGCAGGGTGGGTGCCCGGTCGAGTTGAGCGAGCTTCTCCTCAAGTGTCGTAGCCGCCGACGTGGGACGGCTCTTCTCTTCTCTCGCAACAGGGGGAGCAGGAGTTGGAACCTCTTCTGGCCGGCTGCCACGACCTGGGGTTGGCAAAGCCAGCCACGGAGCGAGGAAGAGCACGTCCTCCAAATGCTCCTCGCAATTCCGCTTCAGAGTCTGGGCCCACGCTCTGAGCGCGTCATCTTCGTTCGCCAGCGAAGCGGCGATCGTGGTCGCTTGGCCCGTTGCGCTCTCCAACAAGGCAAACGCCGCGCGCAGGTTGGAAGGGGCCTTCTCCAAGTCCGCGTCGAGCCTTGCCAGCCCAGCATTCTCGCGGTCCAGGTCTCTGAGAATCCTCACCGTATCGCGTAGACCGGCAAAGACCTCTGGCGTTAAGAGGTTCTCGTCGGCCTGTTCCCTCAGTCCGGCCCCGAGCGTCAGCAGATGTCCGGCAAGGTTGCCGCTGTCCACGCTGGAGACGTAAAGCGGGAGGAGAGGTCGCAAGGTTCGTGTGTCATACCAGTTATAGAAGTGCCCACGATGCCGTTCGACTCGTTGCATGGTGGCGAGGGTGTCGTGCGTACGGCGAATCAAGCCGCCCGCCGAAAGATATCCAAAATCCCGGGCCGCCAGATTGGCGAGGAGCGCCAGGCCCATATTCGTGGGCGAGGTCCGCGAAGCGATAGTCGGGGTGCGGGCCTCCTGAACATTGTCCGGAGGCAGCCAGTTCTCCTGTGCGGTGACAAAGGTCTCGAAGAAGTACCACGTTTTGCGGGCGGTACTTCTCAGAAAGGTCAATTGCTCTACAGTCAAGGCCGGGGTCGCGGATTCAAGGGGCTGGCTGATCCACCATGCGATCCACGGAGCCGTCAGCCAGACGCCCAGAATCGGCAGGGCCAGGGGTAACTGAGTGGGATGCAGTGAAACCAGAGAGATTCCACTCAGCAGAGCGACGCTCGGCACGATCCACATGGTGGCATAGAAGCCGGCGAGGTCTGCTCGCTTCGTCCATTCGGAATCACTCGACGTTTGCCATTCGAGGAGTCGTTTGTGCGTCACCAGCAACCGCAGCAGCGTCCTTCCGATTGCGTCCAGGCTGATGAATGCGTCGTAGGGTAGAAAAGCCAGGGTGAGGAAGATCTGGCCAAGCTGGCGGCCGCACGACCCGGCGACTCCCCGCAGATGCATCGCCCACGGCAGATCCGCAGGCTTGCGAAACACGCTCACCATCGCCGACAGCAATCCCGGGAGCGTGATGATCGAAACGACCACCAGCAAGCCAAGGCCGCCGAGTTCAGGGAGGAGCACCCAATCGCCCAGCAGGAGCAGCATCAGGGCAACGGGAACGAAACTCCGCCTCAGGTTGTCGAGAATCTTCCACTGCGACAGCAGGGAAAGCGGATTGGCCATGCGGCGGGCGTCAGGGCCGGGAACCCGTGGCAGGAGCCATTGCGTGATCTGCCAGTCGCCACGAATCCAACGGTGACGCCGGTCCATGTCCACGTTGTAGCGGGAAGGATAGTCTTCGTAGAATTCCACGTCGCTGACGAGGGCGGAGCGGGCATAGCACGCCTCCAACAAGTCGTGGCTGAGAACGGCATTCTCCGGGAAGCGTCCGTGGATGGCTCGCTGGAAGGCATCGACATCGTAGATGCCTTTCCCGACGTACGAGCCTTCCAAGAAGACGTCCTGGTACACGTCGGAGACTTCTCGCGTGTAGGGATCGATTCCCGCGTCGCCGGCAAGAAGCCGGACAAACCAGGATCGCCGCGAGCTCGGCATGCTCACGCCCACACGCGGTTGCAGAATGCTGTAGCCTTCGCTGACAATCCCGCGCACGGCATCGAATTGCGGACGGTTCAACGGATGGGCCATTGTGCCCACGAGCTGTCGTGCGGCATCGCGAGGAAGCTGGGTGTCTGTGTCGAGCGTGATGACATACTTGATCAGGGGGAGAATGGCGGTCACTCCGACAATCTCGGAAAAGCAGTCGCTGGAACCGCCCCGCAGCAGGGCATTGAACTGAATGAGCTTCCCACGCTTGCGTTCGTACCCCATCCACAGCCGTTCCCCGGCGTTCCAGCGGCGCGGGCGGTGAAACAGGAAGAAGAGGGCCCGGCCATCGGAGAGGTACTTCCGGTTCAGCGTCTCCACTCCTGCCCTCGCTCGCTGAAGCAGCTCTTGATCTCCAGGCAGAATCTCCTCCGGTGCATCGCGAAAATCGGTCAGCAGGGCAAAGTGAAGGTGCTGATCCCGATTCGCGAGATGGTGAATCTCCAAGGTTTCGATGAGGCGATCAACACGCTCCAGGCTGGTGAGCATCGTGGGGACGACCACCATCGTGCGACAATCTGAAGCGATGCCAAAGGAGAAGTCCAGGCGGGGGAGCGGGCTGGGTTTCACCAGAAGCGTGGACAACCAGTTCATCAACGCCACGGCCAGTTGGCTGGCGCATAGGAAGAAGACCAGGGTGGCCAAGATGAGCCTCCATCCCTGCAGGGCGAGCATCTGCGCCTGCAGCGCGAACCCGAACGTGGCGAGTGAAGTGAGCACCCCAATACCGCCCGCATAGAACGTCAGCGGAAACCGGTGGATGCCTCGCTCGACGATCGTTCGCCAGGGCCACCGCACATTCGCCACGCGCCCAGCAGGGACTGGCCTTTGTCGATCATATAGAACCCGACGTGGGCGGTCCGATCTTCGCGTCCCTTCTTCCGGGCCCCGTCTGCGGCCAGTTGGATGGCCTTGTGCGCGACCTCTGCTTCCGAAAGGTGGCTGTGCCGGGAGATGGCTTCAACCGAATGGCGATAGCGATCGCGGGTCGCAAAATCCATCTTGCTGTAGACGTCGGCAGGGTCGGATCGCAAACTCACCTCGACCTGACTCAAGGTCTCCACGAACTCCTTCCAGTCCATGGCGCTCAGGAAACGAAGACTGGCAATACTGTGGCTGACGGAAACCTGGTCGGCGGCCTGGGTTTGACTCTCCAGATGGACAAGCTGTTCGATGGACGATCCTTGTTCGACGAGCTGCTGTTCGAGCCAGCTCCGCGCGAGATGTAGCACGGGACTTCGCTGCGACAAACGCTGACAGAATTCCGCCACGAACGAACTCGACAAGGGAAGGTCGGACTTCGCCATGTCCGCGACCACGATAACGAGGTGAGCCGGGTTGTTCTCCGCCATATCCTGCAAACGATCCACCCACACGTCCGCGAGTTCTTGATCCTCCCGGCCAAGGGTGAGTCGGGTGGCGACACGCTGGAGATTCTCAATCAACCCGAGCCGCAACATGATCGGAATGGCCCACAGCTCGCCCAGTTTCAAGGAAGCCACCGTTTGGTACGCGGCGATGAAGGCGCTGAGCGGTCCCGCGTCAACCTGCGCATCCACGTGCGAGAGCAATTCGAGCACAATGTCGTAGACGCGAGGAAGTCCGGCGGAAGGGCCGTTCAGGAGGCGAGGCAGCTCCCGGCTGTAGCCCCGGGGTAGATGCCGCCTCGCCATCTGGATCTGTTCTTCGATCAGGTAGAAGTTGTCGAGAAACCACTCGGCGGCAGGAGTGATGCGCCGGCCTGGATGGACGGCGAGGGTCGCGAGATTGAAGGCTCGGAGGCTCTGCTCGTTGGCTTCCAATCGAGCCAACAGGCAGTTGGAGCTGCGTTGAGTGACGATCTGGTGGCCCGCCGCCAGGGCCCGGGCATGGCGAGAGAGTTGCTCCACGCTGAAGAGTTCGGCTCGCAAAGGCGGCTCGCCTGCTCGCAGACGCGACCCCGTCTGCCTGGCCATCCAGGTCTGCCAGCGTAACGAAAGAGTCTGCATAGGGTTCTTACTCTCCGACCGCGATTCCTGCCATGGACCCACCCATTGGAACTCATCCCTTGGCCTTGCTTAGCATCGGAGTCCTTCCATTCCCCGCAATGCGGTTCTTGCTTGCTGTCGTGGCCCTGACTGACGGCGTGCTTGAGCCATTGGAGTTCGGTGCAACAGGAGGGGGTCATCACCTTGTGACTGGCCCCTCCTCTTCTGCATCAGGGTGGATACCCCCTGACCATTCAAATGTCTGCACCGAATCACGGCAGAGTCCTTCTGATCCCTGCTATGCAGTCCTGCGTCGTCTGAGCCAGCCCACGAGGGCTGTACCTATCCCGCCGAGTAGAAGGGCTCCGGGGACAGGGACAGCAGACGGCGAAACGGTCGCGTGAAATGCATCTGGATTTGATGGATTCGGGTCGCCGACCTGCCATTGGTATGTCATGTAGCCTCTGACCTCAAAGCCGATCCCCTTGACTTGGTCGAGGTCGGCCACACCACTCAGGGGAAGGGTCGCGACCGTAGTCTGGGGTGGCGACAGCTCGATCCATGGGCTTTCATAGAGTGCGCTTGAATCGCCAGTCTTGATCCACAGTCTGTAGGACCAGGTACTGTTGTTCGTATTCTTGATCGTGAGACTGTAGCTGTCATAGGCGCTCAGATCACTGAGTCCAGCCGCGACCGGATCCCCATCCCCGATGGCCATCCCGGCATATCCGCTTGAGTGACCATCCTTGTACTTCAGGGTGCCCGCAAACGTGGCTGCCCCTGAGTCAGTGACTTCGCCGACGCCAGAGTAGGATGAGTCGGCCAGGGCCCACTGATCGGTCATGCCCTCAATCTGCGCGAGGGTTGGCGTGAAGGTTTGTGCTGCCCCCACAGCCTGCGCCACCAGGGCGCACAATCCTAATCCTAATCCTAATCCTAATAGCACTCTTCTCATATCTTCCCTTTCGTCAGAACTGGTATGGTTCAGGAACCCCCGCACATCGCGTGGTGTTGCCTCTGAATCGCTTCAACAAGCCTTTGAAGCCTCGGTGGGTGGAGTCAGTTAGCATTAATCTGGAGCTACAAGGGATATAAACAAACATACATGATGGACTAACTGGCGTCGATAGGGTATAACCCGACCTGGGTAGGGATGGAGGCTAGGTGGGTGGCATGGCTCGATCGTGATCGTGTTGCGGTCTCCGAGACTCAGATCCCTGCTGGAAGAGGAACACATCGGGGTTGTCACATACTCTGGCCCTCTCCATAGGCTGTCGATTCACTGCCGGCTGGTGCATCCTTGCACCAGCTAGTGCATCCGTGCACTAGCCGGTAGCAATCCAGGGAAGAGCCTACTGAGTCGTGGCCTCCTCGATAGTCATTGGGGTCTTCAGGGTCTTCACGCCACACGTATCGCTCACCCCCTGAGCGTCCAGGTCCTCTTCCGCGGCGTACGGGGCCTGCCCGCTCAACGCAATCACGCCTTCATTCGCCTCGACCTGCAGGCTAACGATGGGGGCCACATCTGCAATCGCCCATGGGTGCGGGCCATGCATCCCAGTGTCTTTCCCTTGTTGCTTCTGCGGTGTTCCTGGATGCATCATGGCAGGCATGCTATACGGTCGGTCGGTTCTGCTCCATGGGGTATAACCCTACCCTTCCGCAAGAGAGCGACGGACGTAGGATCCGTGGCGATCTACCCCCGTTCCACGTCCGTGCGGAGCAGTGAATACGTTTTCTGCGCCGCCGCCGTCATGCGCCAAACCTGCGAGTGAACCAGGTCTTCACCGCCTGTGTCAGAATCGCATAGCCCACCTTCTTCAAGCGAAGATCGGCTTCCGCCTCGCTCAGGCCGCTAGGTTGCGATCGAAGCTCTTTCAGGACGGTGCCGATATCGGCTCCTATCCCTTGACGAGCTGTCAAGACAGGGAGAACAATCTTCTTCCACAGGCAAACAGGCTCATCAGCCCGGAGCCCACAAGCAGAAGTGCGCCTGGCACGGGGACGGCTGGGCTGGCAGGCACGATGGTGGTGCCATCCGCGTCATAGCTGAGGCCGCCGCTGTAGCCGGGGCCGCCATTGGGGCAGACGATACGGATGAGATTGTCATCCAGCGTCACCGCGCCATTTCGCGCGAGGGCTCTGCCGTTCGGAATTGTTGCGCCGGTGTTCAGGGTGATGCTCGCAAGTGCGACAATATTTCCTTCGAACGCAGTGCCGGTACCGAGGGTCGCGGAACTGCCAACCTGCCAGAACAGGCCGTCGTCTATACCGTCATTTGAGCCGAGATTGATCACGTCAACCGACGAGTTGGTGGCGGTCGTGAGCTCGCTCCCTATCTGGAAGACCCAGAATGCATTGTTGTTGTGCTGGGCGTCGAGAGTGAGTGTTCCAGTCAACTTGAGCCGCCACGTCGAACCGATAGACGCCCGACGGGAGCGTGAGTCCACCCAGATCCTGACCACTCAGGTTGCTGGTGACCGGCATGCCTGCTAGGCCATTGTAGACAGTGGTGAGATCGACCTGAGCCTGAGCCGCGGCCGCATCACCTGCGTGTATCGTGCCTCCGGCCACGAGCGCCGGAGGAAAGCCGGTGACCGCCGAACCTGGGCTGACACCCTTGTCCTTCGCCTAATGTCCCAGATCTTGCACCTTGTCCACGGCTTTGTCCTTGTCCTCTTGGATTTGGTCCTTGTCCACCGACACGGTGATGTGGGCATTTCCATGGTCGCTGCCCGAGGACAAATGGAACCACCCCATGTAGAAGCCCAGGCCAACGACAACGGCCACCATCAGAACGAGTGCGAAAAGTGCGCCTCTCATATCTGTCTCCCCTTATGAGTCTCAAATGAGTTGTAGCCGAGTCAGAGACCGGGGCTCAGAAGCCGCGGGGGATGAACCCCGAGAGCACGAGCACCAGGACGATCAGCAACAGCAGCCCCAAGGAGCCGCTGGGGGCGTAACCCCAATTACGGCTGTAGCCCCACCTGGGCAGGCCACCCAAGAGCAGCACGATCAACACAACGAGTAGTAAGAATCCCATAGTAAACTCCTTGCCATTCTCAGTTTCGGTTTCTTTTGTCAGGCGGACAGGGTTCAGGAACCGCCGCACGTCGCGTGGCCGCTTCCTCCTAGGCCGGTCGTCGCCCCTGGAGTAGCCCGACTACGACCACAACAATGGCCAGTACGAGGAAGAGGTGAATGAGACCTCCGAGGGTGTAACTGCTCACTAACCCTGCCAGCCACAGAATCGCCAGTATGACTGCAATTGTCCACAACATAGGATGCTCCTTTCAAACAGGATGCCACGCCAAGCGACATGGCTTGCCTGCTCTTTCGATGGTCTCGTCGGTGCTGAATCTGGATGTGTATGACATAGAAACGAATATACGCGATGGGCCGGCTCTAGTCGATGGGGTGTAACCCTACTCTCGTAGAGGCCAGGGCTGTCTGGACGGCAGTCCTTGAGGTTCGCGAGTTCGATGCCTTCCAGTTCTCCTGGCTCTTCAGTTCCAGTTCGGCCTGCAGCCAGTTCATGTGCTTACTCGTGGAATCCTCCTTTGTGAATCAGAGCTGCGCGAAGTCGGCTCATCTGTTCCTGACTTTCTGTCTACTCCTGTTTGCGCTCTGGTCCTCGCTGTCACGCGTGCTTTGACGCTCCGCGGCCGGCTTGGCCGGGGGGGTGACTTCCCGCTTGCCCGGCCTGGCCGGCCTGGAGATCTTCACCGTCTCCGGCTGGGTCGCCTGGACCGCACGCGGCGAAACGAATGGCGGTGTACGCTCCATGGGTGGACTCACCGAACTGGCGCCCTTGGGTGCAGGCGCTGGCTCCCTACGCTCAGCCTGTGGTGTCACCGGGCCTGTGCGCTGCGTGGTCGGTGGGGTGGTCTTCTGGGTCGTCGCTGTGGACTCCCAGCGGTTGCGCTGCTCGCCGAACTTCTGCATGCTGGTCGCCTGCGTCGCGATTCTCCTCTGTGCGCCGCTGTTGATCTTCTGGAAGGTCATCGGGGTCGCCCTGGCCGCTACCACCACGGTGAGCGGCCGCGCAACCTGAAGGTCTCTTCGCTGTGGCTCGGGCAACCTGGCCTGCCGGGTCTCCATCTCGTGATAGGTCCTCGCCGGACGCAGGTCCTTGTCTGCGCGGCGGAGATCGTACTCATGCCGCTCGTGCTCCTCCCAGCGAGGTTCGGTGTGTCGGTTCTGCCAGCAGTCATATGTGTAGAAGGGGTCGTACCACGTATGGCTCCGCTCGCTCTCGAACCGCGGATAGATGCCGATGCGGAGATAGGCGTCATCGTAGTAGTCACCAAAGTAGTAGTGGCTGTAGCGAGGATAGGCGAACAGGCTTAGCTGCAGCATGCCGATATCGATGACAATGCTGGGCGAGTAAGAGAACCCCGCTCGCTCATAGATGGGCCGCTGGAAATAGACTGGCGCAAACAGGACGCCCCGGCGGTCCAGCGAGTAGTCCCAGTGCCCCTCGGCGAATACATAACCTCGTGGAGTCCAGATGTAGTGAGACGGCACCCAGACCCAGCCCGGCTGCTCCCTCAGCCAGTACCCACGCCGCCGTACGTAGTGGTCCTGGACCCAGTACTGGCACGAGGGCACCCACGTGTCATCGATGGACGGTGGGGGACCCGGCGGTCGCACGTCGTCGAACGCCGGGGGGCTTGGCAGATACTCGATCCTCTGACCGCTGACGGGTGCCCAGAAGCCGGCTACCCACTCCCAACCTTCGGGCACCTGGGCCCAATAGCCCGGCACCCAGGACATGTTGGGTGGGGCGGCTCGCCAGCAGGCGCTGACCCAGATGTAGCCATTCTGATCCCCATCCCAGGACCAGTAGCCCGGCACCCAGACGAATTGGTCGCCTTGGGGCCTCTGGTCCGGCGGGATTTCGTCGATCTTGGCCGGCGGTTGTTGCGGGGCCACCAGACCTGCCTGAACCTGCAGGTTGACCGGTTCGGCAAAGGCCTCGTGAACCGGGCCGCGGGTCAAGACCTCGGGCTGCTCTTGGGCCGGGGTTGGTGGGGGTTGCTCGGCGGCGTCCGTGTAGAGCGGACCGCCTGCCAGAGCCAACGTCGTCAGGATAGTGAGTGCGATTCTCATCTCATGTTCCCTCTCTAGATAGTAGGGTCCCCGTTTCCACGGTCCTTCAGCTTGGCGCCAACTCACAGCTTGTCTCCTCTGTCCCATCACGCCTGCTTGGTGTCCATGACGAGCAGCATGATCCCGCCCACCAGCGCGATCGCTCCTGCGACCGGGGGGATAAAGTGGCTTTTTGTGGTCTCTATATGCAGCGGGCCGACATCGACAGGCTTGCCTCTGGTCCTGTAAGTGATGCCCGAGTAAGCGAGCACCACGATGCCGAGAACGATCAGTATGCCTGCAACGATGGTCTTGGGTCTCATGGAGCTTCCCTGTTCCTTGCCTCAATCTAACAGACTGAGAACTCCTTAATACGGGTCGTCGCCCTTTGGCTTGTGCTTTCAGATGGACTGCGCCGTGGACCGGCGCCTCTCTATGGCATCAACCCTGCCTGGGATTGGGTCGGCAGGGCATTGGTTCTTGCCGTCATCTTCTGTGGGGTAGGGCGAGACACTCTACCAGTGGACCCCATGGCATCCGGTCAGGCCGGCCATGAGTGCGAGAAGGGCTGCTGCCAGTACGAATCCGTGAATGAGTCTCACCTTCATGTTGCACCTCCATTGGACACTGTGCCCTTGTGAATCGGTTTCAATCCCTGATGGACGTCGGATCAGACTCCTGCCGCCTGCAACTCGGCTGACGGCATGACACCGCGATGCACGTCGGTTTCTGCGCATCCGGCCCGCTCCAGGATGTTCTTCGCCCGGTCGATCTACCTTACTCGGATGCTGTTGATACTGCCCATGACGCCAAACGCCTGAAGCAACCAAAGGCAGAGAACGCACACCACAACCACATTGAGGATGGTCTTTACGCTTTGGGCCATCGGGATGTAACTGTTGATGGCCCACAAGACCACACCGACTACGACCAACACGATGATGATAGTAAACAGCGGCATGAGTTGCCTCCTTTGCCAAGTCACTCAGTTGTGATTTATTTGTATACACAAGACACACATTAGTATATACGCGATGGGCTGGGTGTCGTCCATGGGGTGAAACCCTACGGGGTATGGCCCGGGCTCGCCTGATGGCAGTCCAGGTCGGTTGACCGGGTGGAGACGCCTCCCCAAGGAGACGTGGATCGCGCATCGGAGGTCTTCTGAAACTCGGGCCGCTATTGGAGAAAGTACACATCTGGCTTGTCGAGCACTCCGGCCTTGTCCATGACTTCCCGAAGATCGGCTGAGTCCACGAACGCCCGTGCCTTCTGGAGGTCTTCGGCCTCAAGAAGCATGACCACCTCAACGGTTGCGGAGGAATCGCAACTCGGCGTGCAGACGCTCCACCTCATCGAGCAGAGCGAACAGGGTCTTGATCCAGGCCAAGTCGAGGCCGTGAACGGTTCGCAAGTACTCGATTCGCCGGACGGTGCAGATCGCCTCCTCCGTGAATTCCATCGCTCCATACGGGGCCTGCACGATAGGTCGTACAAGGCCGGCGCGACAGTAGATCAGGATGGAACGGCGGGGGACACCCGCGAGACGGGCAGTCGCATCGAGGCTGTACAAGACGTCGGGCTTCGGCTGAAACAACTCCATCGCCAAGGGTGGCCGGTTGTCTGGAACAGATCGTTTGCTCATGAGGGTTGCCTCGGGTTGAACGTCGATTCCGTGGCCAACCGTTCCCACAGGACTTTTTGTTCCGGCGTCAGATGCGCGGGGACCTGGATGGACACGACGGCATACAGGTCGCCCCGCGTTCCGTCCCTCGTGGGTAGACCTTTCGCGCGTAAGCGGAGTTGCTGTTCGGCCCTGGTGCCCGCCGGGATTCTGAGGGACACCGTTCCCTCCAACGCGGGGATGTCGACGGTGGCGCCCAGCACCGCTTCCCACGGGGCGAGATCCAAGTCGTAGTAGAGGTCTGCGCCCGCACGCGGAAGTCGGGGTGCTGGGCGAGTTTGACCCTCAAATACAGGTTTCCCGAGTCGCCGCCGCCGATGCCTTCCTGGCCTTTGCCCGCGAGACGGATGAGCTGCGCCTCCCGAACGCCGGCTGGGATTCTTGCCTGCAAAGTCTGCATGACCGATTGCCCGGTGCGGGGGTCAGCACGCTGAAGACGAATCGTGCGTGTAGAACCGTGCAAGATCTCGTCCAGCGTCACCAGGATGTCGGCCTCGATGTCCTGGCCGCGCCGGGCGAATGTCCCGCCTTCCCTGCCGTCTCCCCGCGTTCGGCCGACACCCCCGGAGGCCCGACCGCGACTGCCGAAGAACTGTTCGAAGAAATCGCTGAAGCCCGTGCCCTCAAAATGGACTTCCGAGGCACCTTCGTAGCCTCCACCGAATCCGCCTGGCGGCGGTGCCGGCTGCCGTTCCGGATGGTTCCAGTTTGCCCCGAGCTGATCGTACTTTCGGCGTTTCTCCGGGTCGCTGAGGACTTCGTTGGCCTCGTTGATTTCCTTGAACTTTGCCTCGCCCGTAATCTTGTCTTTGGCAACGTCAGGATGATACAGGCGGGCGAGCTTGCGGAATGCCTTCTTGATGTCCTCGTCGGTCGCGTCTCGAGCCACGCCGAGGACCTCGTAGTAGTCCTTGAATTCAACGGCCACGATCGACTCCGGGAGAGTAGCTCAGATCATTCACTTCCTACGACTCGGCCCTCAACTGAGCTTCCGCCTCATACCAGTCCGCCTGATCCTTGCCTGCGACGCGGCCACGCTGTTCCCAGATGGCCTTGGCCCGCTCGGCGACCCGCTCGTGGCTCATTGTGGCGGTCAGGGGGGCAATGGGAGGGGTATCCGGGCCGCAGGAGGCCTGCTTTGACGTGTCGTGCTTCCCGGTATGGGTATTGCCGGAGTTCGGCCGCAGGGCCTCTATCGAACTGGATCGAGCATTGCTGCTGGACGTCTGAGTGACGCCTTTCTTCTCTGTTCTTGGTGTCTTCATAGGTCCTTCCTTTCGTGAATCCGTTCACTACAAGTACTGCCAGAGACCTCTTTGAAGAGCCGATCCATCGCTTTTGCCAATCGATCCTCCACGTTGTAGATGCCCTGCGCAATCTGACGACGAATGCTCAGCACCTTGGCTCGTCGGATCTCCGGCACCGCTGCGATTTCTCTTGCCACCTGCCCCGAAGGCCTGCTCTTCATGTTCTCAAGGATACACTCCGTCGCAACGGCGTCATTGGGTGAAGGTCCACCTCCCAAGTCGTCGGCTGCATCTCGCGGCGGGCAGAGACCGGTGGATTTCAGCTCAGGCCTCTCAACTAACGTTGATGTACCCATCATTGCCCCCTAGCTTGCCATCCCAATGTCCATTTCGCGGCCCAGCCCCACCCCGTAAGTGGTGGGCCATCCGAATTCCCTCCCGGGATCAGAGCCCGCACAGCAGGTGGAGTATGTCGCATCATGAGAGGTATGTTATGTCGTGAGCGAAACTCTGCCTATGGGGCATTACCCTACCTGATATTATAGGCCGCCATTGACCTCAAGCCATGGGGTGAAACCCCACCTGGGATTGTCCGGTGGTCGGGTTTTACCCCATGGACAGATTGATGCGGGCATCTGATAATAGACCCCGTTATTAGGCGGCTTGGCGGCGAGAGATGCAGTATCCTGCATTGTGAGGCAACCGTGGACGCTGTCAGGGTGGCGGCGAGCGAATTCGGGGTCCTGTATGAAAAGGCATAGTAAGGAACATCGGATCGGCCTGGCGAGACGGTACCATGCGGCGTTGCGACAGCATTTGCGGCAAGGGCCGGGCGTGAGTGTCCGTTCAGCGGAAGAACTGGGGCGGAAGGCCATGGCCGCTGGGCTGGGGACGATGGACTTGACCCGGATTCACGGACAATCTCTGGCTGCGTTGGTGTCTCCGAACACCCACCCAGGAACGCAAAATGGGGTGTTCCACCGGGCGCAGACCTTCTTCGCGGGGGCCATCGCGCCGATCGAGGAGACCCATTGCGCCGCCATGGAGTCCAACGTCCGCCTGAGCCAATTGAACCAAGAGATGGGTCTGCGGACCGTGGATCAGGCCGCCCTCAGTCGGCAATTGAAGCGGGAGATCGCCCGGCGAAAGGCGGCGGAGAAGGCCCTTGGCAGGAGTGAGGAACATTACGGCCAGGTGCTGGAGCAGTCGCGGCGGATGCAGGAGCGATTGCGGCATCTGTCCCACCAGATTCTGTTCGCCCAGGAGGAGGAGCGAAAGGAGATCAGCCGGCAGCTCCACGACGAAATCACCCAGACCCTGACGGGTATCAACGTCCATCTGGCGACCCTAAAGATGGAGGCTGCGGTCAATACCAAGGGCCTCAAGAAGAAGATCACCAGCACGCAGCGGCTGGTGGAGAAGTCGATGAAGACCGTGCATCGGTTCGCCCGCGAATTGCGTCCCATGCTGCTGGACGACCTGGGGCTGATTCCCGCCCTCCGTTCCTATCTGAGGGACTTGGCCAAGCGGACGGGCCTCCGCGTTTACTTCGCGAGCTTCACCGCTGGCAGATTCGAGGGATTGGACAACGTCAGGCGAACAGTCCTCTATCGTGTTGCCCAGGAGGCACTCACGAATGTGGCCCGCCACGCACACGCCAGCGAGGTCAGGGTGGGCCTCCGGAGACTCCGGGGCGCCATTCGCATGGACATCAAGGACAACGGCAGGTCTTTCCAGGCCCAGCGTATGTTGTCCGCAACCAATCGCAAACGACTGGGGTTGCTCTGTATGCGGGAGCGAATCGAGATGGTCGGCGGCACCTTCACCATCGAATCCAAGCCGGGCCAGGGGACCACCATCCGGGCGGAGGTCCCCTTCGGTAATGGTATCAGGGCCTAACGCCCATGGAGCAAATCACCGTCCTGTTGGCTGAGGACCACACGATCGTCCGCGAGGGGCTTCGAATGCTCCTGGAGGCTGAAGAGGATATCGTGGTGGTCGGTGAGGCAGACAACGGCCGCAAGGCGATCCAACTGGCCAAGAAGCTCCGTCCCGCGGTGGTCGTCATGGACATCGCTATGCCCCTGCTCAATGGACTGGAGGCCACGCGGCGAATCCGCAAGGCCATACCCGCCACCAAGGTGCTCATTCTCTCCGCCCATAGCGATGAAGAGTACGTTGAGCAAGTGATCGCCTTGGGCGCAGCAGGATACCTGATCAAACAGACGTCGGCCAGTTATCTCTCCAAGGCAATCCGCGAGGTCCAGAAAGGAAACACGTACTTCAGCCCTTCCGTTGCCCATCGGCTTGGGAATCTCGATCAGAAGCCCTCGGATCAACGAGGGCTCGTCAGGAAGAAGGGGCCAGCCCTGAGTTCTCGCGAGATGGAGGTCCTCCAGTTGATTGCAGAGGGCAGGGCCAACAAACAGGTCGCAAGGGAGCTTGGGATCAGCATCAAGACCGTCGAAAAGCACCGGCAGCACCTCATGGCCAAGCTGGACCTCCATGACACGGCTGGTCTGACCCGCTATGCCATCTCCACGGGAATCATCGAAAGCCACATCCGGCTGACCCTCCTGTAGCTGATGGCGTATGGCGACATCAACCCTCTCGAAGCCCGCCGCCTCCATTCCCCCGGGCTACGCCGCGGCCCTCGCTGTCTATGCAGACCGGGTCGCTCATTTCGCCCAGCGGGATTCGAACCTGAGGCGGAGGCGGGGCCTACGGCGGATCACGATGGGTCCACTGTGCTTGATCGTTGCCGGATCTCCTCGAGACAGCCTGTGCATACAACCTGGCCGGAATCGATACGGATGCAGGACTGGGCCTCGACCTCTGTGCCGCAGGCCTCGCACCGCACGCTGGGGGGGATCTCGGCTGCGGGCCGCGCAGGACGGAGATACCGGGCCGTCGTCTTGATGTTTGCATGACCCGCGTGCGCCCTGACCAGCCGGATGTCCCTTTCCTTCTCAAGAAGAGACGTGATGAAGGCGTGGCGCAGCATGTGAGGGTAGAGCGGTCCGATGCCGGCCTCCCGGCCGATCCTGCGGAGCTTGCTGTACAGGCTCACGTAGCCGAACCGGCTGCCCCGCTCGGTCAGAAGCAGCGGATCGCCCGCCTCCGCACCCTGGCGGTGGAAGGCCACGAATCGCTCCACGAGCTGTACCGTCTCACTGGAGAGGGGGACCTCTCGGACGCGGCCCCTCCGTCCGCTGCATACGCGGATGGCAGGGCAGTGGTGCTGGGCAGGGGTGTCCGCGATATTCAGGGCGCACAACTCCTGAGGTCTGAGGCCCGTCTCGATGAGCAGATGCAGCAGCAACTCGTCCACGACCCTTCGGCTGCCGCCCGTAAGCCGGGCGTGGTCAGCCTCACGCCGGGTATGGGCCAGGAGCCTGGCGGTCTCCGCCTCGGTCAGACGATGGTCCCCGTCTCTGCGTTTGCAGGACATGACTCCTCCTCCTTTGTCTACCCCCTGGCCGCAGGTCTTGTTGTCGCGGCCACTAACTTATCATAATACACATCCAACCCTGTAAATCAAGCAAGAAGTGAGCCCGGACCTGCAAGTCTAGGGTCGAAACATACAGATTCAGGGCGGGGTCGTGGCCAGGCCGGTACGGCAGGGCTGGCCTGAGCCCCGTAAATACCCACGGGATTCAGGTCTTTCCTGAAGAGTTTCTATTGACGAGATGTCACTTGGTCGCGTACGATGCGGTTGGACTTTTGGTGGTGCGTTCATCATCACTCTGACGCACAACGGACTGTGAGGAGAGTAAGGTTTCCGTAACGTCTACGGGGATGAGCGGCTGCGGCTCGTGAGCGTCCAGACGAACGATGCTTCTCTGCATGGAGCGTTCGCCCGGATCGACGGTGTGGAAGAACGCAGTGTTCGCTGAGTGGGTGACAAGGTGGTTGCGAAAGGGGCAGCCGGACGTCCGTCCTCGCCAAGGCGAGGCGGATTTCACCGTTCAGTCCCTTGAGCCTCGCTTGTTGCTCTCCACGGTCCTCGAAGGTGCTGACCCCCGCACGGACCGAAACCTCGCCGGTGACGCCGTCCCGGTCGCCGAGATCCAGATCGATCCCTCCTCCTACAGCTCCGTGACGGAGACCCCGCTCAAGGGTCTTTCAGTGGCCCTGACCTGTGATGCGGCGGAGGTCGACACTGCGGCCTGCGATGTGACTGCGACAGGCAGGATCGACGTCTGGGACTACCCGCTGCAATCGCTGGCGGAGAAGGGTATCCGCACCCTGGTCATCCAGGGAATGGATGAAACGGACGACACCCTTGTCGTGGATCTGAGCTGCGGCGATCTGCCGCTGGCCGTGACGTTCCACGGCGGCGACGGCGGATACGACACTCTGATCGTAACAGGCGTTTCTGATGGAGCTTACGCTCCTGGTGCGGTCTACGGAGACGGCACAGTGCAGGCCGGCGCTTCCTCCATTTCCTTCACAGGCCTCGAGCCCGTCATCATCGATGGGGCCTCCTCCTTCACGTTTACCACTCCCGGCAGCCAAGACATCATTAGAGTGGATAGCCTCTGGCCGGGCTGGAACCGTGTCTCGGGGACAAGCGACAACGCGGTCTTCGAATCCGTCAGCTTCACTCACGTCACGAGCTTCGTCATCGACACCGCGACGAACGACGCGGACGGGTCTGACAACGACACGATCACGATCGCCAGCAACCTGGTCGCCTCCGGACTCCAGAACCTCACGATCGCCTCGGGCAGCGGCGACGACATCCTGTACACGAGCGATCTCTCCCTGCCGTTGACCGGAGGTACGTTCAGCTTCGATGGCGGTGAGGACTCGGACAGGATCGTGGGACCTAGCGCTGCCACTACCTGGAGCATCTCCAGCACGGGTAGTGGGAACGTCGGCGGGTCGTCAGGCCTGGTGTTCACGAACGTCGAGGCCCTGGCTGGCGGCAGCGGTCAGGACACCTATGTCCTTGGCGACGGCGCCTCGTTCGGAGGGACGATCGACGGCGGGTCCGGTCAGAACGGCCTGGACTACTCCGCGTACGCCACGGCGGTGGCCGTGGACCTGGCAGGAGGGACGGCGACCGGCACGACCCGCATCACGAACATCGGCAACGTGACCGGTGGGGCAGGCGACGACACCCTGACCGGCGATGCAAAGGCCAATATCCTGCGAGGCGGGGCGGGGGCCGACACCCTCACGGGCGCGGCCGGCCACGACACCCTGGAGGGTGGGGCGGGCGCGGACACCTTCGTCTTCTCGGACGGCTGGAACAACGACACCCTCGACGCAGGCACGGACAGCGACACCTTGGACATGACCGCGGTCACCACGGACGTTGTGGTGACCCTGCACAGCGATGGCACGGTCTCAGCGACAGACTCCACAAACCATCTGACCCACGTGGCGGGAATCGACGCCATCCTCTGCGGCTCAGGCGACAACCGGATCGTCTTCCAGAGGGGGGCGTCCTTCAGCGGCACGATCGACGCCGGGTCCGGCGGGAACAACACGGTGGACTTCTCCGACTACAGGACGCCGGTGCTGGTGGACCTGTCGACCGGCACGGTCACTGTAGGCGGGTCCCTCAGCGGCACGACCGTCCTCGGCCTCAACACGACCACCCCGGTCCGCTACCTGAACAACGGGGCAGGGGTTGCGCAGGCCACGGTGACCCTGGAGACGCTGCTGAGCAGCCTGAACCACGGTTCTGGCGTGCATACGGCCGCCCTTTCCCTTACCCGGGGCACGCTCCTGTCGAGCCTCAACAACGGTCTGGGCGTCCACACCGCTACGCTGATGGCCGCCACGTCGCTCACCAGCTTCCCGGTCTTCGATCTCGATGCGGGTGACGACCTCCAGATCACGCTGACGACCGGCGAGGCCATCCGCGTCGACCTCGGCACCCCGGCTACCCTGGGCCAGGTGCTGGACCTCATCCAGAAGGCGGACAGCCGACTCGCTGCGGCGATCAACTCCAGCGGCACCGGCATCGACATCAGCGACATGGCGGGCGGACTGGGCAACCTCGTGGTGGCAGACCTGGGCAGCTCCACGCTGGCGGCCTCCCTGGGGCTGGTCGGGACCGGCACGGGCCGCATCCTGTACGGCCGGGCAGCCGCGTATGACCTCCGGATCACACTGACGGACTGGTCTTCAGTGCTGGTCGACATCGGCAGCGCAACGACCGTGGGGGCTGTCCTGGACGCCATCATGGCGGCAGACAGCCGGGTGACCGCGGTCATCAATGCGGCTGGCACCGGCATCGACGTCAGCGACATGGCAGGCGGCGAGGAGTACCTGACGGCCGACAACCTGAACGGTTCCACGACCGCGGCGGACCTGGGTCTGACGGGGAGCTCCACGGGGAGCCTCCTGAACGGCACGACCCTGGTCCACGACCTGCTCCTGACCCTCAGCGACGGCTCCACCCTGAAGGTCAGCCTGGCGGGCGCGACCACCGTGGGTGAGGCGATCGACGCCATCAACGCCACGGACTCCCGGATCTACGCGGAGCTGAACGAGGCAGGAGACGCCATCCAGATCACCGATGCCACCGCCGGCTCGGGCAACCTGACGGGCTCGAACCTGGCGGGCTCCACGGCGGCGACCGACCTCGGTCTGGCGACCACAGGGAGCGGCGCTCTCCTGGAAGGCCAGTCGCTCGTCAACGACCTGCGGATCACCCTCACCAAGGGCACGGCTGTCTCGAGCGTGGAGGTCAACCTCGGCAATCCCACGACGATCTCCGAGGTCTTGGCCGCCATCCAGGCTGCAGACAGCCGGCTGACGGCTGCCATCAACGCGGATGGCGACGGCATCAACATCATCGACTCGACCGGAAGCACCCTCACGATCGCCAGCCTGAACGGCTGCTCTGCGGCCGAGGACCTGGGCATCGCCGGGACCGGAACCGGCGGCACGCTGACAGGCACGGCCATCCTGGGATCGGCCGTGGACACCACGTTCACGAACGTCCAGAACGCGGTGGGCGGATCGGCTGATGACGTGTTCATCGGCACCAGCGGCAACAACCGGTTCAGCGGCCGCGACGGGTCGGACACCTACCGGTTCACGGAGGGGTGGGGCACGGACACGATCGAGGACGACGGGACCACGGGCACCGACACGCTGGACTTCTCCGGCGTGACGTCCGACCTGACGATCACGATCCAGGCCGACGGCAAGGTCACGGTCACGGCCGGGGCCAACACCCTCGAGGATGCAGAGGGCATCGATGCGATCATCGCCGGCAGCGGCAGCGACGTCTTCAAGTTCGAGAACGGGGCGAGGTTCGACGGAGCCCTCGACGGCGGGACCGGCGGCACGAACACGCTCGACTTCTCCCAGTACGTGGCCGCGGTGGTCGTGGACCTGGCTGCAGGTACTGCCCAGGCCTCTGGGACCACGACCACGATCAGCCACTTCGTGGACGTGACCGGCGGCTCGGCTGGCGACACCCTGACGGGCGACGCCAACGCCAACCGCCTGGAGGGCAGGGACGGCAACGACACGCTCGCCGGCGGCCAGGCGAATGACACCCTGGTGGGCGGCTCGGGCGACGACACCTACGTGATCACCGCAGACGGCGGTACCGAGACGATCACCGAGCTGGCGGGCGGCGGCGTGGACACCCTCGATTACTCCAGCTACACCGCCGGCATGCAGTGGACCGTCGGCGGGACGCTGCCGGGAATCACCGGCGCCGCCAACGTCGAGAAGGCGATCCTGGCGCAGGCAACGACGGCCTCACGGGCTCGATTCAGAACGACACCTTCGTGTTCCGCACCCATTGGGGCTCGGACACGGTCGTGGACGGCACGACCACGGACAGCGACACCCTGGACTTCTCCGGCGTCCACAAATCCCTGACCTTCGATTTCCATCGCCAGGTCCTCACCTACACCTACACCGTTCCCAGTTCCGGGCTGTCGGTGAACGACGTCGCCACGGGCCTGGCCGCCGCGATTACCGCGGGCGGCGTATACGCGGCCAATGCAAGCGGCAGGACCCTCTCGATCTCCAGCGACAACGCCTTCCTGGCGGTCATGACCAATCCCGCCAGCGGCATAGGCACGGTGACGCCCATCGCCACGGCCGGCATCGCCTATGCCTCCATCAGGCTGGACGGCTCCGCCGTGAGCGGCGAGGTCTGGCAGGTCCAGCTCATCACCGGCTTCTCGGTCGAGAGCGAGAGCGGCGCGAACCAGGCCAGTGTGGCGGGCTTCGAGAACGTGACCGGCGGCAGCGTGGACGACCAGTTCGTGTTCCACAACGGCTGGGGCAGCATCACCGTCACCGATGGAGGCAGCCTGGACGAGGACGTCCTGGACTTCTCCGCAGTGACGAGCGACCTGACCTTCACGATCCACGACGACGGCACGGTCTCGGTCACGGACGGCACCAACACCGTGGGCAGCTCCGCCGGGATCGAGGGCCTCATCGGCGGACAAGGCAACAACGCCTTCGTCTTCGAGGAGGGCGCCGCCTTCAACGGCTGGATCCAGGGCGGTTCCGGCGCGGGCAAGATCAACACCCTCGACTACTCCGCGTACAAGAGCGCGGTCACAGTCAACCTCTGGAAGATGGACGTCGTGGAGACGGGGTACGTCAACGGCGTGTTCACGACCCATGTCGGCGTGGGCCATGCCACAGGCACCACGGCCATCAACGGGATCCAGAAGATCACGGGCGGCGGCTCTGCCTACGACACGCTCGTCGGCCCCATGAAGGACAGCACCTGGAACATCACGGCTCTGAACTCCGGCGACGTCAATGGCATCAGCTTCTCGAGCTTCGAGAACCTGACTGGAACCGCGCCGTACGACGATTCCTTCATCTTGGCGGGCGGCAGCGTCACAGGGACCCTATCCGGCAACGGCCACGACCATGCCACTGGAAGGGACACGATCACCCTCCAGTCGGGCAGCTTCACGAACGTGGTGTACAGGGCCTACAGCTACGTCGGGACCGCGACGGTGACCCTGGCCGGCGACGCCACCGACCAGGAGCAGTGGAAGATCGTCCTGACCGACGATCACACCGGCACCACGACGACCTACAGCACCACCGTCTCGGGCACCACGACGACCCTTGCCGACGTGGCCAGCAGCCTGGCGAGCCGGATCAACGCCCTCTCGCCGACCCGGTACAGGGCCAGCGCAGAAGGATGCACGCTCATCATCACGAGCAGCACGGGGGCGGACTTCGAGACCAGTCTCGAGATCGTGCCGACCACGGCCGTGTCGAGCAGCGCCCCGACGGCCACGGTGGTCTTCGGCGGCAACAAGATCGAGGTGGGGGGCGCCTGGCAGGTGACGCTCGCGGTCACCGGAAGCACGACCACGACCCATACGTTCACGGTCTCCAGTACGGAGACGACCCTGTCCGACATTGCTGCGGCCCTCGCCGAGGACATCAACGCCCATGCGGCCAGCGGGATCATGGCCGCAGTGGAGGACGAGACCCTCGTGATTGTCAGCGCGGCCGGGACGTCCTTCACGGCCACGGCCACGGCGCCGACCGGGTGCGAGGCCGTCGTGGCCACGGCCGCCACGACCAAGGTCATCCACCTGACCGGGACCGCGGCAGAGAACGAGCAGTGGACCGTCACCCTCACCCAGAGCAGCCAGACCAGCTACTACCGCTTTGATGTCGCGAAGACCGGAACGACCCTCAGCGACGTGGCGTCCGGTCTGGTGGTCCTGCTGAACCAGAGCTCACCTGCGAAGTTCGTCGCGGGCCTTGACGGCGACACCCTCTTCCTGACGAACACGAGCGGGGCGACCTTCAGCGTTTCCCTCGTCATCACGGTGACCGGCGTGATCGACGCCGTGATCGACCCCGGCAGCGGAAGGATCAGCCTGGACGGCAGCACCTTCACGTTCCTCAGCATGGACTCGGTCACCGACGAATCGACGGCCGTGAACCGGACCTACAGGGGGACGAACCTGGATGATGACCTGCAGGTGAGCCAGTCCGCCGGGATCCTGACTCTGGACAGCGACGACGACGGGTTCATGCCCGTGGTCTTTGCCAGGCCATCGGGATCGCTCACCCTTCAAGGCGACGCGGGCGACGACACCTTCCACCTGGGCGGCCTGACCCTGACCGCCTCCCTGGCGATCGACGGCGGCGCGGGCACTGACCGCGTCTTTTTCGAGATATCGGCGAGCACCCTGGCCCAGGACGTGAAGTTCGGCGCCAGCGACGTGAAGCTCAACGATGCGACGGTCTTCACCACCTCCAACACCGAGAGCGGCAAGAACCTCATCGTGGACGCCACGGCCGATGACGACGAGATCGTCCTGGCCGCCTCCACGGGCCGCTACACCCTGACCTCCCCGACCTTCGGCACGGTCACCCTCGACGATCCCGGCGAGGCCGGGTCCCTGACGATCAACGGAGGGGCAGGGGACGACACGATCGACTCCTCGTCGCTGGCCACCTTCGCCGGGAGCCTCACGGTCGTGGGCGGAGAGGGCACCGATGTCGTGAACCTGGGGACCGGACACTACGGCACGCTGAGCTTCAGCACGAGCAACGAACTCGTGAACGGCATGCCGGCCGTGGACAACTTCGTCTTCGACGCCCAGGCGGCCACCGCCAACAAGATCCACGTCTTCCGGCCTGCAGCCGGGCAGATCGCCATCATGGACAACCAGCACGTCATCGTGACCGCCTTCTTCTTCGGTGACGCCACCGCGGCGGGCCAGTGGCAGATCAGCCTGACCGGCATGGCAGGGACCGTCACCTACACGGTGTCCGGCCCGTTCGCGGAGATCGGCCTGATGGTGGCCGGCCTTGTCCACGCGATCAATGTGGATGCGGCAGGGCTGTACACCGCGGGCGTGGTGGGCGAGACGATCTTCGTGACCAGCGACTCGGGCGACTACTTCGCCGCCTCCGTCGCCGCTCCGGCGGGCGCGACCGCGGCCGTCCGGTCCAACTCGGTCGTGATCTGGGACCCCACCGTCTCTCTGACCATCAACACCGGCTTCAATGCACAGGGAAGCAACGAGTACATCCACGTCGGCCAGAAGCCCGACGATACGGTGTCCGCGATCGATACCTTCGACGCGGATCTCACGCTCGACGGCGGAAGCCTCCACAGCACGGATGGCGCAGACAGCATCGTCATCTACAGTGATCTGGCCCTGAACGGCCACAACCTGAGCATCCAGGCCGAGACAATCACGATCAACAACTCGGTCACGGTCTCCACGAGCAAGGCCGGAGGGACCGCCGGCAGCATGACCCTGAACGGACACACGATCACGCTGGGCACGAACGCCAAGCTGCTCGCCCAGGGTTCGAACGTCGACACGTCGGGCGACATCTCGGTCAGCGCGATCGACGACACCTCCATCTGGACGCCCGGGTTGGACATCGACATCTCGGACGTCGACTTCGTCCTGTCCACCGGCGCCCAGATCAAGGGCAGGGACGTCACCCTCCTCGCCACTGCGGACAACCGCCAGATCTTCGCCACCAAGGGCCTTGGGGGCACGATTTTGAACGCGATCGGCAACGTGCTGGAAGGGTTGCTGACCTTCGAATGCACCCTGTCCTATGAGCAGGTCTACGCGACAATCGACCTCCAGACGGGCACCCAGGTCGACGCCCGCAACCTCATCGCGTACGCCAGCACCTTCGGCAAGATCCAGGCCTCGCCCCTGGCCTCCATCGTGGGCGGCTTTGCGGTGGGTGTCATCAAGGCGAAAGCCACCGTCAACGTGGCCGGCCAGGTCACGACCGCCAAGGACATGCTGGTCAAGGCCACGTCCGACCACTGGATGGACTGCCTCAACGACAACACCGCGATCAAGGGCGTCGCCATGGGCCTGGGCCTGGGAATCATCCTCTCCGACGTGAATGCCCACGTGACCGATGACGCGGTGCTCAGCGTGGGCGGCAACCTCTTTGTGACGGGCCAGACGGTCGAGCGGACCCGCGTGATGTCCCGGTCGCCTTCCGGAAAGGACGGCGTGGTCGGGATCGCGGTCGCGATCTCCATCGAAGACGGCGACACCAACGCCTTTCTGGACGGCACTGCGACCGTGGCTGGCGACGTGGAGGTCTCGGCCACCATGGTCCAGGAGATGGTACCCGTCTACAAGACCTTCGTGATCCCCTCGATCCAGGTCGGCACGATGTCGCAGGCGGGGACCGGGAGCAACTCCAAGGGCGACATGCTGGACGACACCAAGGCCATGATCACCTCGCCCGCCTCCAACTTCATCCAGGGAGTCCTCCTGCCGAAGCTGAAGGCGAAGTTTTCCAAGGGCCCGCCCGACACCAGCACGCCCACGGACACGTCGTCGTTCGACCTGGCGGGCGCCATCACGGTCGTGGTCGATACCAACCGGACCCATGCCCGGATCGGCGACAACGACGAGGACGGCGACCACCAGAACGGCGAGGTCGACGCGGCTGGCGACATCTCGATCTACACCGCGGTGGAGAGCCAGCCGTGGATCTCCGCCGGCTCCCAAGCCACGTCCAACCCGGACGTCGAGAAGCCCGAGTACAGCGCCAGCGTGTTCTCCGGCTCGTTGGCCGTCTCGGTCGGCATCTACCACAACGTGACGTCGTCCCTCATCGGCAAGTACGCCAAGGTCGATGCCGGCGGGGCGCTGACCTTGGACGCGGAGACGCTCAACAACTACGTCTTCTCCTGGTTCAAGAACCTGGTCGACCCGTTCACCCAGGACGCCACCTACACGACCGACAACGAAGAGCAGAACGTCCGGGTCTACACCGGCGACACGGTCGAGGTTCGCAGCAACCACACGGCTGGCGGCGACGTGGGCACCTGGTACGAGTACAAGGGCCTGATGCCGAAGGACATCACCTTGGCCACCGAGGACTTCAGCGACGAGGCCCAGTGGGAGGCAGTCAGCCTCGCCACGGACCGGCTCTGGGCGTTCATCCAGACCCTGAGCTCCTATCTCAGCGGCGACTTCGGCCTGGCGAACTGGCTTTCCAACTCGATGACCGTGGCCACGGCCGACGGCGCGACGCTGGCGATCGCCGGAGCGATCACGTTCCTGAACCTCAAGCAGGACGCCGAGGCGGTCATCCTGGACCACGCCCAGATCAATCAGAAGAGCCACACCGGCACGGGCAAGGTCGTGACGGTCAAGGCCATCAACCATAACGAGACCCTGAACCTCGGCGGCAACGTCGGTATCCCCGGTCTTCAACTCGCAGCGGACAAGCCCTGGGGGAAGATCAAGGGCTTCTCCGTCTTCAGCGTGATCGGGTCTCCCATCAAGAAGACGAGCTGGGAGAAGACCACGAAGTGGTGGGACAGCTTCATCCAGAAGCCCGGGCTGGGCACCAAGACGAAGCTGGACGAGAAGGGCGCTGTCGGCGTCACGATCGTGGCCTGCCGCTTCGATGACGCTGCCGTGGCCAAGATCGCCGACGGTGTCCTGCTCCACGCCGACAGCCTCTACGTCGACGCCGAGACGCATGTCCTGTCGATCGACATCGGCGCCTCTGGCGGCGAGTCGGGCAACGTCGGCTTCAACGGCGCGGTGATCCTGAACATCGTGCAGAACGACACCACGGCCCAGATCGCCAGCGGCGCGACCCTCGAGATCGGCTCCGCCCTGGTCTTCGATCCCGCGGTGACGGACCCCGAAGACAACGGCTCGCTCGTGGTCAGGGCGGACGACAACACGATCATCGTCAGTGTGGTGGGCGGCGTCTCGGTCAGCGACAGCATCGGCATCGGTGCATCGATAGGCACGGCGGTGGTCCTGCGGAAGACCCAGGCCGTGATCGGCGACCTGGAAGGCGAACCCGCCACCATGGCCAAGGGCTATGTGAACTCCGGCGGCAGCGTCCTGGTGCGGGCCAAGAACAGCGGCTTCATCGGCGACTTCGCGGCTGCAGGCAGCGTGGCGGATGGGAGCTCGAAGGCCCAGACGCAGCCCGACAAGAGCCAGCCCAAGGACCAGAGCTTCTTCAAGGGCCTGGTCAGCGCGGTGAAGGGCCTGCTCAAGAAGAAGGACAAGGGCGAGGACACCGGCGGCATCCCGTCGAACGTCACCGGCTACTCGATGCCGAAGGCGGGGGTTGCGATCTCCGGTTCCGTCGCGGTCGATGTGGTCGATGACGACGCCCTGGCCTATGTGCTCAACAGCGGCGTGGTCACGATCTCGGGCGGCGGGCTCTCTCTGGACGCCCGCAACACCACGACCGTGGCCTCCCTGGCGGGCGCGGTGTCGTACGCCAAGACCTCGGGCATGCAGACGAGCGTGGGGATCGCGGGTGCGTTCGGCGTGAACGTCCTGATGGGCGACACCCAGGCGTACGTGGATGGGGCGACCCGCCTCATCGCGGCTGGCCTCGATGTCGCGGCGACCCGCAAGGGCTGGACGATCTCCCTCACGGCCGGCTTCGGCATCGCGGTGGGCGACAAGGCGATCGGCGTCGGCGGCGCGGTGGGCGTCAATGTGACGATGTACACGGTCGAGGCCCTGCTGCAGAACACCACGGGCCTGATCACGGGTCCCGTCACGCTGAGTGCCGACGACCACACCAACCTGATCGCGATCGCCGGCGCAGGCGGATTCGGCAGCAAGGCGGGCGTGGGCATCGGCTTCGGCTTCGCGTATTCGGCCAACACGGTGCGGGCCCAGATCCTGAACGTGGTCGGGCTCAGGCACACAGGCGACCTCCAGGTCCTGGCCACGTGCAACGACCTGATCGTCTCGGTCACGGGCTCGATCGGCATCGCCCAGGGGTCCAAGTACGCCGAGGGCGGTTACGCAGGGGCTGGGACCGTCTCCATCAACTACGCCCACAACACCGTCGAGGCCAACATCCTCAACAGCTCCACGACGGCGGACTCCAGCGGCGACGTCACGCTGTCTGCAGAGGACAAGACCTCCGTGTACTCGTTCGCGGGCGCGTTCGCGTACGGCAAGAACCTGGGCCTGGGCGCGGCCATTGCGGTCAACGTGCTCGACAACCTGATCCGGTCGGCCGTCGAAGGCTCGTCGCTGAGCACGACCTCGGGCGGGTACAGCCAGACCGCCAAGGAGAGAGGCATCGTGGTCTCTCTCGCCGTGGCCGGCGCAGGCTCGAAGAAGCTGGCCATCGCCGGGTCCATCGGCCTCAACCTCTTCATCAACACGATCGACAGCCGCGTGGTGGACAGCACCCTGCAGACCTCGGGGGCCATCGCCCTGAAGTCCGAGGACCTGGAGGTCGGCGTGGGCCTCGGCGGCGGCATCGCGATCTCCACGGAGCAGGCGGCGGTGGGCGCCGCGGTCGGCATCGAGCTCGTCCTCAATAGCGTCACCTGCACGGTGGATGGCTCGACGCTCGTCTCGACCGGCTCGACCGTGACGGCATCCAGTGAGGCCCAGGAGGTCCTGGTCAGCGTCACGATCGGCGGCGCGGGCGGTGACAAGTTTGCGCTGGGTGGCGCAGTGGCCATCAACGTGGTCTCCAACACGGTCGAGGCCGAGGTTCTGGACTCGACGATCACCGCCGCGGGCGACATCGGCGTCTCCGGCCACGACACGACCACCAACGTGGTGGTCGCGGGCGGCTTCGCGGGATCGAAGACCGCGGCGGTGGGCGTGGCGGCCTCCAGCATCTATGAAGAGAACCTGATCCGGGCGATCATTGACGGATCGAGCCTCACCTCCAGGGCCGGCAAGGTCAGCGTCACGGCGGGGATCGCGCCTCCGGCGACCGCGGCGGACCTGTCGACGGTCGGCCTGGGGACCTCAGGGATCGATCTGCCCGACCTCAACAGCTCCACGATGATCAACCTCACCGTCGGCGGCGCAGGCTCCTCGGGCCAGGCGGCGGTGGGCGTGAGCCTGTCGATGAACGTCATCCACAACACCCTGGTGGCCGAGATCCTGGCGGGCTCGGTGATCAACGCCTTCAGCGACGTCACGGTCACGGCCATCGACTCATCCTCGATCCTGGCGGTCTCGGTCGGCGCCGCTGGCGCAGGCACGGCGGCCGTGGGCGGCGCGGCCGCGGCGAACGCCATCACCAACCACCTGACCGCGGTGATCGACCACTCGACGGTCACCTCGGGCGGCAACGTCCTGGTGGAGGCGGAGTCCTCGGAGATCATCCGGGCCCTGGCCGTCGGCGCTTCGGCGCGGGCACGGTGGCGGTGGGCGTCACCGCACTCGGCAACGCCATCGCCAATACAGTGATGGCGGCCATCAACGCCTCGATCGTGACTGCGGTCGGCGACACCACCATCGCCGCCATCGACCACGCACCCAGCATCCTTCCGGACTGGATGCTCTCTTCCGAGAAGGAGGACGAGCTGGATGCGGCCCTCGAAGGCACGCCGGTCGATCTGAGCGCGGGCATCCTCGCCATCATGGTGAGCGTGGCGGGCTCAGGAACCGTGGCGGTCTCCGCGGCGGTCTCGGGCAATGTGATCACCAATACGGTCACGGCCAAGGTGGACGGCTCGACGGTGCGGGCTGGCGGCGACGTCGTGGTCTCGGCCGTGTCGGATTCCGGGATCGTGGCGATCACCGTGGGCGTGGGCGCAGCCGGAACGGTCGGCGTCCAGGCGACGTGCTTCGGCAATGTGATCGTCAACCGCGCCGACGCCCTGATCCAGGGCAACTCCAAGGTGGTGGCCGGCGGGCTCGTGGACGTCTCGGCCATCGGCTCGTCCACCGTCAGCTCGATCGCGGTGAGCGTGGCGGCCTCGGGCAGCGTGGCCGTCTCCGCCATCGTCGGCGCGAACGTGATCACGGACACCCTCAACGCGGCCATCACCGACAGCGAGGTGACCAGCGGGACCACGCTGGACGTGGACGCGGAGAGCCGGGCCACGGTCTACGCCTTCGGCACGGGCGTGGGCGCCTCCGGCGTCGTGGCGATCCAGGCCCTGATCGCGGCCAACGTGATCGTGGACAGGACCTCCGCGACCATCACGAACTCGACGATCGATGCGGGTGGCGCGATCGGCGTGACGGCGTACAACAAGTCGAGCATCGACGCCCTCGTGGTCGGCGTCGCGGTCAGCGGCACGGTCGCGGTGACGGTCCCGCTGGTGGTGAACGACATCACGAACACCACGGAGGCGGCCCTCACGGGCTCGCACGTGACCGGCGATTCGAGCCTGGCCATGGCCGCGGAGTCGTCCAACGTGATCCGGGCCATCTCCGTGGGCGTCTCCGCCTCGGGCACGGTGGCGGTTTCCGTGTCGGGCTTGGGCAACGTGATCCACAACACGCTGACCTGCCTGGTCACCGGCTCGGCGGTCGTGGTGGCGGGCAACGTGAGCCTCCTGGCGAAGGACGTCTGCCCCAGCTTCATCCCCGAGTGGATGCTGCCCGCGGACAAGAAGGAGGAGCTCAACACGGCCCTCGAGGACTCGCCCATCGACCTCGACTGCAACATCCTCGCGGTCATGGTGAGCATCGCGGGCTCGGGCACGGTGGCGGTCAGCGGCACGGTCTCGGGCAACGTGATCATCAACTCGATCACCGCGGACATCGTAAACTCCCAGGTCGTCTCCACCTCAGGGTCGGTCTCGCTCTACAGCTCCACGGACTCCGGGATCATCGCCCTGACCGTTGGCGTAGGCGCTTCGGGCGCAGTGTCGGTCGCGGTCAGCGGGTTCGGCAACGTGATCACGAACACTGTCGAGGCGATGGTCAAGCAGGGTTCCACGGTGGGCGCCGCAACGTTCGTCTCCCTGACGGCCCTCGACGAGTCCATCATCCGGTCCGTGGCGGTCAGCATCTCGGCCTCGGGCTGCGTGGCGGTCTCGGCGATCGTCGGCGCCAACGTGATCGTGGGGACGATCACGGCGGGGATCGCCGACTCCTCGCTGAGCTGCGGGACCACGCTGGATATCACCAGCCAGACCACCTCGACCGTCTATGCCTTTGCGACAGGCGTCGGCGCCTCCGGCGTCGTGGCGGTCCAGGCCCTGATCGGCGCCAACGTCATCGTGGACACCACGTCCGCGGTCATCCTGAACTCGACGGTCTACGCGGGCGGGGCGGTCACCCTCACAGCGGAAGACACCTCCGAGATCGACGCCCTCGTGGTGGGTGTCGCGGCCAGCGGCACTGCCGCCATCGAGGTTCCGATCGTCGTCAACGACATCACGAATGCCACGGGCGCGGCGATCACGAACTCCAATCTGACCAGCGGCTCGGCCCTGACCCTGAAGGCGGAATCCTCGAACGTCATCCGGGCCCTCTCGGTGGGCGTCTCTGCCTCGGGCTGCGTGTCGGTGACTATCGCGGGCCTGGGCAACGTGATCCACAACACGCTCACCTCCCTGATCACCGGGTCCACGATCAGGGCCGCCGGCAGGGTGGCCCTCTCTGCCAAGGACGTCGCGCCGGGCCTCCTGCCCGAGTGGATGCTGCCCGACGACAAGAAGGAGCAGGTCAACACGGCCCTCGAGGACTCGCCTATCGACCTCGACTGCAACATCCTCGCGGTCATGGTGAGCATCTCGGGCTCGGGCACGGTGGCGGTCAGCGGCACGGCCTCGGGCAACGTGATCATCAACACGATCACCGCGGACATCGTGAGCTCTCGCGTCAACTCCGGACCCCTGGGCCTTGAGGCCTCCACGGACTCCGGGATCATCGCCCTGACGGTGGGCGTGGGCGCGTCGGGCGCGGTCTCGGTGAGCGTGAGCCTCTTCGGCAACGTGATCACGAACACGGTCGAGGCGATGGTCAAGCAGTCCTCCACGATCGTCGCCACGGGCGCCGCGTCTCTCTCCGCCCTGGACGAGTCCTTCATCCGCTCGGCCTCGGTCAGCGTGGCGGCCTCGGGCGGCGTGTCCGTCTCCGCCATCGTCGGCGCCAACGTGATCACCGGCACGGTCACTGCAGGCATCACCGACTCCTCGCTGACCAGCGGCGGCGCCTTGGACGTCTCCGCGGAGACGAAGTCCATCGTGTACGCCTTCGCCACGGGCGTGGGCGCATCGGGCATCGTCGCGGTCCAGGCCCTGATCGGCGCCAACGTGATCGTGGACACGACCTCCGCGGTCATCACGAACTCGACCGTGCACGCGGCGGGCGCGGTCTCGATCACGGCCAAGGACACCTCCACCATCGACGCCTTGGTCGTCGGGGTGGCCGCGAGCGGCGTGGTGGCGGTCGAGGTCCCCATCGTCGTCAACGACATCACGAACACGACCGAGGCCAAGGTCACGAATTCGACCCTCTCCACGAGCTCCAGCTTGGCCCTGCTCGCCGAGTCCCGCAACGTCATCCGTGCGATCTCCGTAGGCGTCTCCGCCTCGGGCACGGTGGCGGTCTCGGTCGCGGGCCTGGGCAACGCGATCACCAACACGCTCACCGCCAAGATCGGCGGCTCCACCATCACGGCGGCCAGCGGCGTGAGCGTCACGGCCCATGACGTGACTCCCACCGCCATCCCGGAGTGGATCCTGCCGGACGACAAGAAGGAGCAGGTCAACGACGCGGTCGAGGACTCTCCCTTCGACCTGGACACCAACATCCTGGCCATCCTGGCGAGCATCTCCGGCTCGGGCGGCGTCGCGGTGGCGGGCGTGGTCTCGGGCAACGTCATCGTCAACACGATCCGGGCGGACATCGTCAACTCCCACGTCACGGCCGGCGGTCTCGTGGATCTCGCGGCCTCCACGGAGTCCGGGATCATCGCCCTCAGCGTGGGCGTGGGCGGCGCCAAGTGGGTGGCCATCGCCGCGACCGGGTTCGGCAACGTGATCACGGGCACGATCGCCGCCACGATCGATACCGGATCTGTGATCAACACGACGGGCGGCGTGGATCTCAGCGCCCTCGACGAGTCCCACATCAGCTCCGCGGCCCTCAGCATCGCGGGCTCGGGCGGCGTGGCGGTCTCCTTCATCATCGGCGCCAACGTCATCACCAACACGACCACGGCCAAGATCGCCGGATCGACTGTGACGGCCGGCGGGGCGCTGAGCGTCGACGCAGAGACGGATTCGGCTATCTACAGCTTCGCGGGTGGGATCGCCTTCGCGACGGGCGCCGGTGCGGCCACCCTGGCGGCCAACGTGGTGACCGACACCACGGACGCCCTGGTCCAGACCTCGACCGTGGCCGCGGCCAGCGCCGCGATCCACGCCTCCAACGCGGCGACCATCCAGTCGGCGGCCGGCGAGGTGGCGGTCGGTGTCACGGGGGGCCTCGGTGCGGGCGTGGCCTACAATCTGATCACCAACATCATCCGGGCCCGTATGCTCAGCGGCTCGCTCACTGCCTCGGCGGGCAGCGTCTCGGTCACGGCCGTCGGGTCGGGCACGATCGAGGTGGTGTCTGCCGGCGGCGCGGGCGGGATCCTGGTGGGCGTTGCGGGGACGGTCACGATCCAGACGATCAGCAATACGATCGAGGCCGTGATCGACACCTGCACGGTCTACGCGATCGACACGGTCCTCGTCCTCGGCCGCTGGGACGGCGAGATCTCCGCGGATGGCGGCACGGGCGCGGTCGGCGGACTCGTGGGCCTGGGCGGCACGATCGTCACGAACACCCTGACCAACAACGTCACCAGCCGGATCGAGCACTCCGTGGCGACCGGACACGGCCTGGCGCAGGCCTGACGATCCCGAAGTGGAGCAGGGTCAGCAGCCCGCTGGGCTGGGAGTACGACCGCCTCTCCGAGACGACCGAGACCTTCCACGGCGTGGCGGTTCTGGCGGACAGCGATGAGACGATCGACTCCTCCTTCGCGACCGCCAGCATCGGCGCCGTCAGCGGCGGCATCAACAAGGCCGTCAACCTGGTGACTGACACCACGCTGGCGTACCTCTCCGATTCCTCCGTCGCCGAGTCGGTGACCGACACGGCGGGCATCGTGGTCAGGGCCCACCAGTCCACGGGAGTGACGAATCAGGGCGGCGTCATCAGCCTCAATGCGGTCGGCGTGGTGGGCGGCTGCGATACGACGATCATCAACAACACGACCCGGGCCACCATCACCAGCCCGACGGCGATCAAGGCGATCCAGGCGGGCACGGCCGGCGTCGAGGTCAGCGCCTGGAGCCAGGAGGTGGTCTCCTCCAGCACGGGCAGCGCCAGCGGCAGCTTCATCGGCGGGGCAGCGGGCGCGATCTCCGCGGTGGATATCCGCGGCGAGACCACCGCGACCATCGGCGAGACCGACGTGCTCTCCGGCGGCAAAGTGCAGGTCCTTGCCACCGACCTCTCCTTCGTTACGACCAAGGCGGGTGCGATCTCGGTCGGCCTGATTGCCGGCGTCGGCGGGTCCGTGGACTATGTGACGATCGATCGGGACGTCTGGGCCAGGATGATCGGCGTCCGCAGCAACGCCCTCGGCAGCACCGAGGTGGCCAGCCGCAGCCATGCCTTCATCGAGGGCGCAGCAGGCACGGGCGGCGGCGGCGGCATCGTGGCCGTCGTGGGATCGGGCGTGGTCCACCTGATCGAAGGCTCCACCGGGGCAGAGATGGCTGTGGGGTCCCGCAGTTGCCAGATCAACCAGGATGGGGGCTTCCCGGGCACCGACGTCAGCGTCACGGCCACCGACTACGCCAAGATCATCGGCCATTCGGGCGGCTACTCGGGAAGCCTGATCGCAGGCGTCGGGGCGGCCCTGAACATCGACGTCATCCGCCGCGGCGTAAGCGCGACCGTCGGTGACGGCTCCCTGATCCACGCAGGCAGCGACGTCCTGGTCAAGGCCCTGGCCTCGCACTTCGTCCTTACCGCCACGACCGCCTTCGCAGGCTCCCTGGCCGTGGGCGTGGCGGGCAGCCTCTCCGCAGTCGGTCTGGGCGGGCCCATCGACACCCGCGCATCGGATGAGGCGAGCAGCAAGGCCCAGGACACGATCAACAATCTCCTGGTCCTCTCGGGCGGAATGCCGGGCCTGCTGGGCGACGACGTGGCCGACAAGGTCGACGCGGCCCTGGAGGACTGCGATCTGACCATCGATGAGGCGATCAGCTCCACCGCGACCGCCTGCGACGTGACCGCGAAGGTCGGATCATCCGCACAGATCCGAGCGGGCAGAGACATCACCGTCAAGGCGGAACGCGGGATCGGCGCGACCACGGCGGTGGGCTCCATGGCCATCGGCGTCCTGGCGGCGGGTGTCGGCGGGTCCGCAGGCTTCATCAAGGTCGTGGGCAACACCGCCGCAGAGATCGGGACCTCTGCCGTGCTCGTGGCGGGCGGCCTCATCGACCTGGAGGCCCTGACCGACAGCGCCAGCACGGGCGGGACCGACATCTTCAAGATCGACGCGACGACGGGCGACGGCGGCTTCGTCGGCATCGGTACGGCGGTGTCCTCGTTCACCTTCGACCAGACCACCAGCCTGACCATCGGCGCGAGCAGCACGCTCCAGGCCGCCGGAAACCTGACGATCCTGGCCAAGAGCCGGCTCGGCAAGACCTATCTCCACTCCGACGGCACGATCGGCGGCTTCTATGGCGGCGGGACGATCAACGCAGGCGCGCACGGCGGCGTGAGGGCCCATACCTCGATCGGCTCGGCCGCGACGCTCACCGCGGGCGGCGACCTGTCGGTGCTGGCGACCACGGATATCGTGGACCTGAAGGCGGAGTGCGATGGCGGCTCCGGCGGCTTCGTGGCCACCGGCGGCCAGACCGCGGAGATCGACTTGGCCGCCATCGAGGCGACCGTGGATGTCGGCGCAGGGGCTCACCTGACCGCCGTTGGCGCGGCAACGGTCCATTCCGACACGGCCTCCACCCTCTCGGCGAACGCGGATCAGACCGCCAAGGGCTTCGCCGCAACCGACGAGGTCCGGGCGAATATCACGGCCGTCGAGCTCAGCCGCACCACCCTCTCCAGCGACGTCGAGATCGCGGCTGCATCCCTCGTGGTCAGTGCCCTGGTCAGCACGGCTGGGGCAGACGCAGAGGCGATCTGCGATGCGGGCGGCGTGGGTGCGGGTCCGGATGCACGGGCCAGTGTGGATCTGGACATCCATGCCACGTTGACCGGCCACATGGCCCTGCTCGAGGCGGCCAGGGTCGAGATCCTTTCTGCCATCCGCGGGCTGGATACCTATGCCTACAGCGACGCCAAGGCCACGGCCCTGGGCGTGAACATCTACTCGACCGCGTACAACGACACCACCGAATATGCGACCCTCACCCTGACCAGCATTGGGATCGCCACCCGCGATCTCTGGGTCACGGCCAACACACTGAGTGACCAGACCGCGGATGCCCTGGCTGAGTATCATGCAGGCTCAGGTTCCAGCGGGAAGGTCACCTGGGGCTATGGCACGAACATCAATCGCAGTTCCCAGGCCTATATGAGTGGAACTGTGACCAACAATCCCAACATGTGGGGAACCGAGTTGGTGTTCGAGGTCGATTCGACCGGTACGGTCGTGCGGGATGACGGCATCCCCTGGCACGAGGATCCGGTCAGCGGCGCGATCGTCATCGAGGACTTCCTCTACAATAACATCTGGGCCCTTCCTCAGGCGCACCTCGCGGTGATCGGGCCGGATGAGATCAGCAACTGGATCAGCGGCAATGTGCAGTTCATCTCGAGCGCATCGGACAAGGTCCACATCATCAACGAGTCTGACCGTATCCTGGTGCTCGGCTACATCGGTGGGCAGACCGGGTCGGCCTCGGCTTGGACCGTCCAGGTCGTCAGCCCCCATGACTACTTGGATCGCACGTTCAGCATTGAGACGTGCTATCCGATCCTCTTCCAGGTCGACTCGGTTGGCGATGTGGTCGTAGCTGGCTCCATCACCCTGCCCCATCCTGCCGGGCTCGTGAGCATCACGACGCAGGGCGACATCAGCGGAACAGGCGAGCTCAGAGGTGGGCGGATCACCATGGTGGCAGACGGCAACATCGGCGCTGCCGCCGGTTCGGTGACCGCGGCTCCCGGCAACGCGGGGGTGCACGCGGACGCAGGCGGCGATCTGTGGCTGGACATCTTCCCGAAGCCGACGTCCGCGGGAGACAACGTGCGCATCAGCGGTCTCGATGCGGGCGGAGACATCCGCGTGCTGATCTCTCCCTCCATTATGGAAGATCTGGGCGTGACCGGGCCGGCGCCCACGAACGTGATGTTCTCCGCTCCGGTGACTGCAGGTGGAGACGTGATCGTCGAGATCCTGGCCAGTGCAGAAGGCGGCCGGTGCAACCTGGCCGGCATCACTGCAGGGGGCAAGATCTCGTTTGGGATGGCAGGGGACCTTTTCGTCTACGGCGCAGTGACCGCGGGCGGCACGAGCGGCACGGTGGAATTGACTGTCGCCGGATCGGTCTGGGTCGGATCCACGATCACGGCGCCCGCCACAGCGACCTTCACCATCGGGGGCCAATTCTACCCCGGTGCCGCGGCCCTGATCGTGGCTGACGACCTGCACCTGCAGATCGATGGCAGCTTCGGCAGCTCGGCCTATACGCCCGTTACGGTCAACCTGACCGGCAGCCTCTGGGCGTACGGCGGAGAGGGCGTCTACGTCATCAACCAGGGAGGGCTCCTCACGGTCGACTTCCTGTTCGTGTCTGAAGGCAGCGCCTCGCTGACGGCAGTGGACACGGCCGGGACGGACGATCGGATCGTGCTGTCCACGGCCGCATCCGTCAACGTGCAGGGAGACCTGCTCCTGGCGGCGGGCGACGGCCTCACGCTGCCTGCGGGCGTGACCCTGACCGCGGGTGCGTCCATCACCCTGGAGCTCGATGCGGCCACGACCGATCCGGATCCCGGATCGGGCATGACCCTGGACTTCACCAGCGCGCCGTTCAACAGCCCTGTGATCAAGCTCGTGACGGGCAGCGACGACGACGTGATCCGCGTGGGGAGCCTGTCCGAGGCGGCAACCGTCCTCGACATCAAGGCCGGCGAAGGCAACGACCAGCTCCTGCTCGGCGACACCACGCACATTCTGGCCTGGCTGAGCGGCACGATCCTGTTCGATGGCGGCGCAGGCCTCGACCAGATCGTGGTCGACAACTCCCTGGCGGGCATCGTCGGACCCGGAACCCTGTGGTTGGATACCGCCTCGACCATGGCCTACCGCAGCGCGTCCATTCCGCTGATCCGCATGACGGGCATGGGCGACCTCTGGTACCTGGCCGTTGAGGACATCGACATCTCCCTGGCCTTGGCCTCGGTCCAGAACACCGTCGACGTGGACGGCACGGGCGATGAGGTGACCCGCGTGAACATCCTTGGGACCAGCGGCCTGGAGGTCTTCCGTGTGGGCCACGGGATGCAGTGCCAGCTCTCCAGCGTCCACGGTCTGATCAGCCTGGACGGCGGTCCCGCGGGCGAGGATTCCCTCCTGATCGAGGAGAACAACTTCCTCGCCGGGCTGTCGTTCACCGGCGATGTCCTGACGGCCACCACCTACGCTGGCCAGGGCATGAACAGAGGTATCACGTGGGACCGTCTCTCCACGCTGTCCATCCTCCTGTTGGGCAACACGGACCTCACGATCATCGGCGCGCCGCTGGCCATCACCACGGTGACCCTGGCCTACGGCGCGGCAGACCACTCGGTCACGATCGGCGACGGCCACCTCGGCGAGCCTTCGGGCATGGCCGCCTTCCCTGGCGACAGGATCCTGACCGTCACGGCCGGCAGCAACTACACCATCGTGCTCGACGATCACATTGACCCCAACCCGTACAGCGCCGTGCTGAATGACGTCGGTTTCACCATCAACGGCTTCTGGCCCCGGTTCTCGGGCTTCACCCGGAGCCGGATGCTGCTCGGCTCTGGAGGCGGCGTGGTCTTCGTCCACGGAGCGCCGGCCGGTCTGGTGCTGGCGACCCTCGTGGGCGGCGCGGGCAACGATCGGGTCGAGGTGTCGGGTCTGCCCTCGGGCGCCTACCTGGACATCCAGGGTGGCAACGGGAACGACGAAGTCAAGGTGGCGGGCGCCGCCAGCCTGCAGGCCACGGTCGGCGTGGTCTTCTTCCACGGGGGCGCGGGCACGGATACGATCCTGATCAGCGCCGCCGACGCCACGGCACCGCTCACGGACCTGGTCCTGGACGTGCCTGCAACGACCCCCTGGCCGTACGGCGGCTCATCCCTGCCCGCAGTCAAGGGGCTGGGCATGACCAACGGGATCTACTACGAGGCAGACGTGATCGATGTCACCGGTTCCAGCCAGGTGGACACCTTCTACCTGAAGGCCACGCCCGACGGGATCAGCGTGACCCTGCGGGGCGGGGCCGGGAATGACCTCTTCTACGTGGGCGGCGGTGTTGCCCTGACCCGCCTGCACGGCGCCATCAGCCTGTGGGGCGGCGGCGATGCCGGCGACAGGATGTGGATCCTGAATCAGGACTGCGCCATGGACTTCGACACGGGCGCCGGCTTCGACAGCGTGCTGGGCCTGGGCACGTTCACCGGACAGGGCCTGGCAGGCACCCTGACCTTCAGCGGGTTCATGGATCTGGGTGTGTTCCTGGGCCATGGGAAGGACAGCCTAGCCCTCGACTTCGTTCCGGCCGGCGTCTGGCTGCAGGTCAACATGGGCGGCGACGACGACCGCCTGAGCGTGGGCTACAGCCAGGGCCTCAGCGGTATCCACATGGAGGTCCTGGGCCTTGCCGGAGGGGATGGCTACGACCAGCTCGTCATCTCCACGGTAGGGGATTCGACGAACCGGTCGGGCTGGGTCTCGGATCGCTCGATCCACGACCTCACGGGCGCAGGCAGCCAGATCGTGGTGGGCGCAGACTTTGAGTCCATGGGCCTCACCCTGGGCGGCGGCACGACCACCCTCGAGATGATCGATCCTTCTCTGCCGCTGACCCTCCAGGGCACCACCGGCACCGTGAAGGTCGCAGTGACCTCCCTGCAGGCCAGCCAGTCGGTCCTCTTCTACGGCGGCTCCAACAAGGACACCCTGACGATCGGCGACCTCACCAGCTCCAGAACCGCCTATGGCAGCGTGAGCTTCTACGGTGGCGAGGGCAATGACTCCGTCCAGGTCTACAACCTCGGAGGCAGCGGCTCCGTGTGGTTCGAGGGCGGGCTGGGCAACGACTCCCTAGATGTCTGGCAGGGCGTGACCGGGGGCAATACGGCCCAATTCGTGGACGGCCAGGTCGTATTCCTGGGCGGCGACGGCACCGACGCCGTGACGGTCGAGGAGACCCTCCCCCATACCCTGGGCGGCGTCACGGTCCACTTCGAAAACACCACGCTGGCCGGCGTGACCGACCTTGTGGGCCTGGTCACCGGGCTGGGCATGGACCAGGGCGTCACATACTCGGCCGAGGCGGTCGAGCTCGACCTGGGCCCCGTGGGCATGGGCACCAGCCAATCGAACAAGGTATACATCGACGGCACGCCTGCGGAGGTCGAGGATCTCCGGATCGTGGGCGCAACGACCAAGGATGAGTACCACATCGGCGAGGCCGTCGGCCACCCGCTCATCGAGATCCACGGGGCAATCACCCTGATCACCAATCAGGGGCTCGACAGCCTCTCGATCAGCAATGCGGACTCCCTGGACGACTGGGATGACGCCATCCTGAACACCAACTCCTTCATCGGCATGGGCCTGACCGGAGGCGTCACCTTCACTCAGATGCCCTCCGTGGTCATCACGCTGGGCCAGGGCGCGGACCGGATCATGCTCCAGGGCATCCCGACCACGGACTACTACTGGACCAACTACAGCCTCTACACGAACATCGCCAACGTCAACTCCGATGACATCATCTTCATGTCCGAGTCCGTCGGATACCAGATGAACGTCTGGAAGTTGAACGGCACGAACTCGATCGGCGTCAGCGCCCCGTCCTCCCTGACGGTGACGGAGCCGACGATGCCGGGCCAGGACGTGGTGCTCACCAAGTGGAGCCCCAAGACGCTGGAGGGCGTCTGGAGCTCTTCGGGCTACACCACTCTCACCTCCTCCAGCGACGTCTACCATCCCAGGTACCGGTGGGACGCCAGTTGGTGTGGGGAGCAGGACGTCGAGGTCTATGCCCTGGATTCCGACGGGCTGGTCACTGCGACGCGGTTCCACGCCTACGTCAACAACATCGCGCCCACGATCACCCTGGTCGACCAGACCGCCAACGAGGGCGTGGTCAGCCCCAGCTACACCGTGACGGATCCGGGCCTGTCGGCGGGCGAGTGGATCAACCTCTGGTGGCAAATCACTGACAGGTCCACGGGGGTCACCACGACGACTGACAAGTTCTGGTACTGGCCGCCCACGTTCGCGCTCCACGTGGGGGTCTATGACATCACCCTCTTTGCCGAAGATTCGGAGGACACGGTCAGCGCGAGCGCCGTGCTCACGGTCGTCAACGTGGCTCCGACCGTCAATGCAGGGTCCGACTACTCGGGAGAGCGGCTCTACGTGGACCTGGACGGCTTCGTGTCCGATCCAGGCACTGCGGTCGGCGAGACCGTCACCTCCCACTGGGTGGTCACGGATTCCGGCGGCACCGTGGCAAGCCAGAGCAATAGCCTGGTCTGGACCTTCCATGCTCCCGGTTTCGGGACCTATACCGCCACCCTGACCGCCACCGACTCCAATGGCGGAGTCACGACGGACACGGCCACGCTGACCCTCTACAACATCGCCCCGAGCGTGGACGCCGGCTCCGACGTCTCGGGAGAGCTGCTGGCTGTGCCGCTGGACGGCACGGTCTCCGATCCCGGCACGATCGAGGGCGAGGTCGTGACCTACCACTGGACCGTCACCGACTCCAGTGGCACCGTGGTCGCCCAGAGCAACGATCTGAGCTGGACCTTCATGGCGCCCGGCTTCGGGACCTACACGGCCACGCTCACCGCAACGGACGGCCATGGGGCGACGACCAGCGACAGCGCCCTGCTGGACCTCTTCAACGAGGCCCCGAGCGTGGACGCCGGAGCGGACGTGACCGTGGCGCCCGGGATTGCGGTCGATCTCAGCGGCTTCGCCACGGACCCGGGTCTGGGTCAGGGCGAGACCTGCGCCTCGAGCTGGACCGTCCGCAACAGCTCGGGCCTGCTGGTCGCGACCGGAGACGGCGACACGCTGACGTTCACTACCCACTCACTCGGTGTCTACACCGCCACCTACACGGTCGTCGACAGCAACGGCGCGGTGGGGACCGACAGCCTGACGATCACCGTGACGGCCGTGCTGCCGGTCGTCAACGCGGGGCCGGACGTCTCCATCCACGAGAACGCAGGTCCGGTCCTCCTGAATGGCTCGTTCACCGATGCGGCGGCCCTGCCAGGCGAGACCTACACGATTGGCTGGACGATCACACGGGACGCCACCGGCGCAGTCGTGGCGACCGGCAGCGGGCTCTCGATGTCGTACACACCCATCTACTTGGGCGCCTTCACGGCCACCCTGACCGTCACGGACAGCGACGGCAACACCGGGACCGACAGCCTGACGATCACGGTGACCTACCCGAACTTCCGCATCCGGGAGTGGGGCGCGATCACTGCCTACGCGGGCGACAGCACGGGGACCGTAGAACTCGGACGCTTCGGCGACAATGACCTGATGGAGAGGCCCGCGAGCTACTACCAGGTGACCATCAACTGGGGCGATGGCACCACCAGCGCGGCCACCATCACCTGGATCTACGACAACGTCCTGGGCTACTGCTGGAAGGTGGAAGGCAGCCACACCTACAGCCAGCCCAGCTACAGCCAGACCGGCGGGGTTTACCAGATCACGACCACCATCGTGAGCCCGCCCAATCCGGACATCAGCTACACCCGCACGGGCGTTATGCACCGCGCCATCACCGTCTACAGCCATGCACCGGTCATCACGGGCTTCTCGTTCCCTGACCTGGTTGCCGTGGGGGTATCGACGAACCTCACCGTCAACTTCAACGACGGACCGGAATGGACCTCCCGGCGGACGCTCGCCGTCTACTGGGGAGAGATCGGCGTGAGCTGGCAGTACTACTCCATGACAAACAGCCAGCGGACCATCACCGTATCGAGCACCTACACGAGCACGGGCCCCCGGCTCGTGCAGTTCAAGGTCATGCGATACGACAGCGGCACCGGCGCGACGGGCACCTCCAGCGAGACACTCTGGAAGCAATTCCAGGTGGTCGCGTCGATTCCTTCCGTTCCGAGCGTGGAGGCGGGCCCCGATGTGACCAGCCCTGAAGGCCAGGCCGTCACCCTGACCGCCACGGTGAGCAACTTCGTCAGCGATGCGGCCGGGTGGCAGGTCTTTGACGTGTTCACCACTGCCCTGGTGGCCGCCGCTTCGGGCACGACCTTCACCTTCACGCCGCCCCAGGCGAGCCGGTACAGAGCGGTGTTCACCGCGACCAGCGGCGCCAGCGCATACAGCGACGAGCTGCGTGTCATCGTCACCAATGTCGCGCCGACGGTGTCTGCCTCGTTCGCCCGGCATCCGGACCTCTCGGCCGACCTCCTGGGCACATTCACAGACCCCGGCCTGGCGGGCGGTGAGATTTACGGCGTCACTTGGCAGGTCTATGACCAGGCCACCAACACCCTGGTCGCGTCCGCCAACGCCGCGAGCTTCCACTTCGTGGCTCCCGCGGAGGGCACGTACACGGCGGTCTTCACGGTGACGGACGACGAGGGGGCCTCTGCTAACCAGGCGTTGACGATACCGTTGTTGCCCAACACAGCGCCCGTCGCAGAGGCGGGGACGGGTTACCAGGTCAACGAAGGCTCGACCCTGACGCTCGACGCTTCGGGATCCTCCGATGCCGAGCAGAGCGCGGCCAGCCTGGTCTATGCCTGGGACCTGGATGGCGACGGTCTCTTTGGCGAGACGGACGGCAGCGCCCTGCGAGGCGATGAGACGGGCATGAACCCGGTTTTCTCGGCTGTCGGCCTGGATGGTCCCGGCGTCTGGACCGTCACGCTGCGCGTGACCGACAATTGCGGGGAGACCTCCGAGGATATGGCGACCGTCACCCTCCTCAACGTTGGACCGACTGCGGCGATCGTGGGCGCCCCGGCCAAGGGCTGTGTGGGTGTGGCGATCAGCCTGACCAGCACGGCGAGCGACCCGGGCAGCGCCGACACGTTCAGCTACGCCTGGAGCGTGACGAAGGACGGCAGTCTGTTCGCCTCGGGCTCGAGCGCGGACCTCAGCTTCACGCCGGATGGCTACGCCACGTATGGGGTGACCCTGATGGTCAGCGATGATGATGGCGGCGCAGGCACTGACAGCCGCACCATCCCGGTCTTCAATGAGGCGCCGACCGGCGTCAACCTGGTCAATGCGACGCTGACCCTTCCCGAGAACAGCAACACCTCTGTGCGGATCAAGATGGCAGACATCGTGGTGACCGATGACGGCATGGGCGTCAATACCCTGAGCCTGGCGGGCAGCGACACGGCCATGTTCGTGATCGATGGATCTGTCCTGTACCTCAAGGCAGGCGTGGCCCTGAACCATGTGACCCAGCCGCAACTGGACGTGACCGTGGTGGTGGATGACGCCACTGTCGGCAGCACGCCGGACGCGACTGCGGCCCTGGTCGTCGCCATCACGGCGTCGGACGGGTCGGTCTTCTTCGCAGACGCGAACCTCAAGGCAGCGGTCGAGGCGGCCCTCGGGGTCAAGGACCCGACTGCCGCCGACATGCTCAGGCTGACAGGCCTGGACATCGTCTGGACGCCGATCACCAGCCTCATCGGCCTGCAGTTCGCCACCAATCTGTCCTGGTTCGACCTGCAGTACACCGGTACTGGCGGCCTGAGCGATCTGACGCCGCTGGCGGGCCTGACGAACCTGGAGTGCGTCGACCTCGGGCACAACGCTATTAGTGACATCTCGCCCCTGGCCAACGTGAGGATCAAGTACTGGCTCAAGCTGGACGACAACCCGCTGGACGAGGCCGCATACAGCCTGTACCTCAATGAGATCGCTGCCAACAATCCTGGCATCGAGCTGTGGTACGACAACAACCCGCGTCCGGTCTCCGGAGTGGCCGCCTCTGACGGCGAGTACTCTGACAGGGTGCACGTCACCTGGGATGTGGTTCCCAACGGCCCGCACTATGCGGCAGACCCGAACTACTACATCGTGTACAGGTCGGATTCGGCCACAGGCGCGAGGACCTGCATCAGCAACTGGCTCATGGGCATGAGCTTCGACGACACCACGGCACAGCCTGGGGTCCACTACTGGTACTGGGTGACCACGGACATCAACTGGCAGTTCGGCCAGCCGGATGAGGGCTTTGTGCAGCCCAGTAACCCCGTAGAGCCCGCGTTTCCAGTCTCGTTCGCGGATGCCAACCTCAAGGCAGCAGTGGAGGCAGCCCTGGGCAAGCAGAATCCTACGGCCACAGACATGCTGGGGCTGACCGGGTTGGACATCGTGGGTGTGGCTATCACCAGCCTGGCAGGTCTGGAGTACGCGACCAACCTGGCGTGGTTTGACCTGCAATACAGCGGCGTCAGCGATCTGACGCCAGTGACGGGTCTGGCCAGCCTGACCTATGTGGACCTAAGGCACAACGCCATCAGCGATGTCTCAGCCCTGGCGGGCTCCACCAGGATCCAGTACTCGCTCAAGCTCAACGACAACCCGCTCGATGAGGCGGCGTACACCACCTATCTGGACCAGATCGCCGGGAACAACCCCGGCATTGACCTGCGGTATGACAGCAATACGCGGCCGCCTACGGGAGTGGTGGCTTCTGACGGCACCTACGCAGACAGGGTGCAGATTGCGTGGGATACGCTCGCCAACGGCCCGCGATCGACCACCGATCCGTACTACTACCTCGTGTATAGGTCGGATTCACCGACAGGCGCAAGGACGTGCATCAGCGGCTGGCTCACGGGCACGAGCTTCGACGACGTCACTGCACAGTCTGGAGTTCACTTCTGGTACTGGGTGACCACGAGCCTCAACTGGCAGTTCAGTCTGGAGGACGAGGGCTCTGTGGCCTGATGCATCTGGTTTCCCATGGTGACCGGCGGATTGGCCAGTGGTCCACCCCTGACTGCCTCTGGCTGATCCCATCGGACCCTCTTCCTGCAAGTCCAGGTCTGCAAAACTTATACGATTGAACTCCCCAACTATGGCAGCTGCGTCAGATACATATCTATCTGTGCCTATGACACGTCGGGGTTGGTCCACAGGCCGCTCGCTGCCAATCAGGGTGCATGTGGGATGCCTTATGTCTAGGCGATGTAAACTTAGCAGAATATGGTATGTGACCTATAATTGCGTGGAAAGAGAGCGGAATGCCCATGCAGGGTGGACATGCAGGATCTAGGATGCAGTGTCGGACTTGCTGCAGAATGCCCAGTACCAGGTCTGATAATCGCTCTGCACGTAGACGCGGCAGACCGCCGCCATCTATGCCACTACTGGCCGCTAGGGTGGCGTGCATCACGCCTGGATTGGTATCCAACCGTGTTTTCAGTAGTGATATTGATGCTGGGTATTATGGGAAGAAAAGATAATCGCGGCTTGTGTGTGGTGGCAGAAAGGGAGATATAGAAAAACTACAGAAGAAAGCAATGCTGCGCCGATTACTAGTCAAGTCTCTATGGGGGGCAGGATGGGGACTGATCGTCAGATCACGTAGGAACTGCCAGGCAGGATGTCAACCTCAGCCAAGGAAGGACACGACACATGAGACACAGCACCATGCCTCACACACTACTAATTGCCTTTGCCATGAGCCTGGGACTGCTATGCTCGGGCCTTGAGGCAGGCATCACCTCGATTGGAAGCGTCACGCCCTCGTATGACAGCTCCCAACCCTGGGCCATCAGCGGGGACCTCGTTGTGGGGGCTGTCGGCGACGGAACCCTATCCGTTCTGGCAGGATCGGATGTGGCAGCAACGGGCAACGGAACACTCGGGTCGCTGGCCGATACAACGGGCACAATCACAGTCAATGGCGATGGATCGACGCTGGCGCTGGGAGAAGCGCTGACCGTGGGCGCGTGGGGTGTAGGCACCTTCACTGTCTCGGGCGGCGGATCACTGACGTCCGGAGAGGGGCAGATCGGTGGCTACAACTCTCTGGCCGGTCACCCACTGGCCGACTATTTCGCGCCAGGCGTGGAGCTCCCCGATGGCACAGGCACGGTGACGGTGACGGGCACGGGATCGAGCTGGCAGTCCGACAGCGTGATCGTTGGGCTCTTTGGGGATGGCACCATGGCCGTGAGCGCGGGTGGCCACGTCACGGACTACGGCGCCATGGTTGGGGTCGGGAACAACGGCGTGGGTGAGGTCGAGGTGAGCGGAACGGACTCACTCTGGGCGACCGATGGGAATCTGGTAGTGGCGGGTTGGGGCCAGGGTAGCGTGACCGTTGAGGACGGCGGCAACGTGACTGCCAAGACGACGTACATCGGCGGCATGCCCTTCGAGGTCCTCAATGAGACATTTGATGCCAACCTGATTCCGGACGGCACGGGCACGGTCACGGTGAGTGGCAGCGGTTCGTCTTTGACCACTACCAACGACCTCTTCGTGGGGTACTCCGCAAGCGGCGCCCTGGACGTCAATGAAGGAGGCCAGGTGACCAGCAATGGCGGCATCCTGGGTGGAGGGCCTGATGCCATCGGCACGGTGTTGGTGCACGGGACAGGATCGACCTGGGACGTCGGCGATACCCTGGACGTCGGCGCATGGGGAACTGGGACGCTGACGATTTTTGACGGCGGTCAGGTCACCGCGGATACCCTGAAGATCGGTGGTTTTGAGGTGAACGAGGCGGACTTCGACCCTGCCATGCTGGCTGCCTTCGGCACTGAGGCACAGGGCACGGGCACTGTCACCGTCACGGGAACTGGCTCATCGTTGACGGTGACCGGAGATGACACCCTGGTGGTGGGTGGGTGGGGCACGGGCACGCTGACAGTCTCGGCTGGCGGCACGGTGACTGCCATGGACACGGTCATTGGAGGCTATGACCCGGACTACGCCACGCTACAGGAGTACTTTGCGCCGGGTGCAGAGCTGGGCGGCGGCACGGGTACTGTAACCGTGACCGGCACGGGTTCGACCCTGAATGCCGCCGAACTGACCGTGGGCTTCTCCGGGGACGGCGCCCTCGGGATCAATAGCGGCGGAACGGTGGCCGCGGACAACACATGGGCGGGCGTGATGCCCGATGTGACGGGGACTGTGTCCGTCAGCGGGACCGGCTCGTCCTGGACCAATACCGAGGAGATCGTGCTGGGTGTCTGGGGCCAAGGGATCGCGACCATCCAGGACGGAGCGCAGGCCAGCGCCGGCTCGGCGTACCTGGGAGGTGTCCCCTTTGAGTTGATGCACGCTGAGTACGATCCTGATCTCCTGCCCGATGGCACAGGCACGTTGACCGTGACCGGAGCGGGCTCGACGTTGGATGTACTGGACGATCTGTATGTGGGCTACTTCGGCAATGGCACGCTGGACGTGAACGAGGGCGGCCAAGTGATCAGTGGAATGGGCGTCCTGGGCGGAGCCCCGGAAGCGGTGGGCACGGTCACGGTCGATGGCAGTGGCTCCTCGTGGACCCTGGACAATGGCCTGGCGGTGGGCGCCTGGGGAAGCGGCACCCTGACCATCTCGGGCGGCGGCCAGGTCACGGCCGAGGATGTCACGATCGGAGGCGCGGAGGTCAATGAGGCGGACTTGGACGCGGACATGCTGGTGGACTTCGGCGACATTGCGGGGACAGGTGCCGTCACGGTCACGGGGGCAGGATCGAGACTGGATGTGACCAGTCCGGACTCCCTGTACGTGGGCTACACGGGAACAGGCACCCTGAACGTCACGGCGGGCGGAGCGGTGGCCAGTGAAGGTGCAGGGATCGGCGTGATGCCGGACAGTACCGGAACGGCCACGGTGACGGGCGCAGGCTCGACCTGGGAGAACACGGGAAATATGTTTGTCGGCGGTTACGGGACAGGTACATTGACGGTCGCCAGCGGCGGCGAGGCGGACATCGGGAACCTCCTCTTCATCGGCGGGTTTGACCCCGAGGCATTGGACATTGACACAGAGGCGGTGGGATACGATCCCAACGGTACGGGCACGGTGACCGTGACCGGCTCTGGGTCGATCCTGGAGGCCAAGGGTATCGGCGTGGGCATCTCCGGCGAGGCCATGCTGTCCATCCTGAACGGTGGCGAGGTGCAGGCCGAGGCAGTCGCCGTGGGCATTGACAGCAATGGGGTGGGGCAGGTGACCGTGGATGGAGAAGGCTCTACCCTTGCGATTGCGGCAGAGAGTGCCATGGATCTGCCTAGCCTCGACGGCGAAGGTCATTTGACGGTGTCCAACGGCGGCGAGGTGACCGTCGATGGGGCCGGCCGGCTGGCCGTGGCCGATGACATCACCCTCGGATCAGAAGGTGAAGGCACGATGACGATCTCGGACGGCGGCATGGTGATGTCCGACAGGGGTGTCATCGGCGGCACGGACCCGCAGTACTCAGATCTGGCCGACTATTTCGATGAGGAGGCGGACTTCGGCGATGGCGCAGGGACCGTGACCGTCACCGGTGCAGGGTCGACCTGGCAGGCGGATACGATCATGGTGGGTTTCTCAGGGGTCGGCAACCTGAACATCACGGATGGCGGTCTGGTGACTGACTACATGGGCATGGTGGGCGTGGTCTCCGACGCCAACGGTACGGTCCTGGTCAGTGGCGAGGACTCCACCTGGACCAACGGCGCCCTGGTCGTCGGCGCCTGGGGCAACGGCGACCTGACCATCGAAGACGGCGCAGAGGTCACGGCTGGCGACGCCTATGTCGGCGGCATGCCCTTCGGCCTGATCGATGCGGAATATGATGCAGACCACATCCCCACCGGCACGGGCGCAGTGACCGTGACGGGCGAGGGCTCGGTGCTGCGGACCACGGTGTGGGACAGCCTCTACGTCGGCTACTACGGCGACGGAACCCTCGACGCCGATGAGGGCGGACGCGTGGAAAGCCAGGTGGCGGGGATCGGCGTGATGCCGGGCAGCACCGGAGCGGTCACGGTCGATGGCGCCGCCACTCCTGAAGAGGGCGAACCGACGCCTTCCACCTGGGCCAACTCGGCCTCCGTGTTCGTGGGCGGCTACGGCACCGGCTCTCTGACGGTCAGTAACGGTGGCGTGGTGGACATTGACAATTCCCTCTACGTCGGAGGCTTTGACTCCGAGTTGTTTGGCATTGACACCGAGGCGATCGGACATGACCCCGACGGCACCGGCACGGTTCTCGTCACCGGCGAGGGGTCCACCCTCTACGGCACAGGCCTGGACTTGCTCTACGTGGGCTACTCGGGTACGGGCACGCTCAACGTGGAGAACGGCGGATACGTGGAAAGCGGCAGCGCGATCATCGCTGAGATGGAGGGCAGCACGGGATCGGTGACGGTCAGCGGCGAAGGCTCCCTGTGGGAGAACACGAATACGCTGATCGTGGGTGAGTCGGGGACCGCAACCCTGACGATCGAGGAGGGTGGCCGGGTGGAGACTGCGGATGCCTCTATCGGCCAGCTCGTCGGAAGCTCGGGTACAGCGATGGTGACCGGCGAGGGCTCGCAGTGGGTGATCGACGGCGACCTCTACGTGGGCGGCCACGAGGAGGGCGACGGAGGTACGGGCGTGCTGAACGTCAGTGACGGCGGCCAGGTGTGGGTCGGCGACGAGCTCTATGTCTGGGAAGACGGCGTGCTCACCGGCGACGGGACTCTCGACGTCGCCAGCGATTGGACGGTCCACAACTACGGCACGATCGCGCCGGGCAACTCGGGCATCGGGACCCTGACCGTGAACGGCCATGTGGTCTTCGAGGAGTTGAGCGTCTTGGAGGTCGAGATTGCCAACGACGGCACGAGCGACCTGTTGGCTGTGAACGGCAACGTGGATATCGCGGGCGGCACGGTCAGGGTCATGTCCGAGGGCACGATCGTAGGCACCCACACCTACGAGATCATCGAGGCAGACTCCGTGGACGGTGAGTTCGAGACGCTGGACACGGCCCTCATCTGGTCTGTGGTCGACGCCAATCTGGCGTATGATCCCGGGGAGGTGTGGCTCAACGTGACCGCTGTGGCCTTTGACGACGCGAACATCTGGCAGACGCGGAACCAGCGGGCCGTGGCCCAGGCGTTGCAGGAGATCGCCCAGAGCGAGGGCGGCAACGATGTCACGGAAGGCCTGCAGCAACTGGGTGACGTCAATGACGTCCGCCACTCCTATGACCAGCTCTGCGGCTACATCCGTCCCACGCTGGCGCCCATCACCACGATGGGGACCAACCGGTTCATGGGCACGGTCTCGGATCGTCTCAGCGGCACGCTGGCAGCTCGGTCGTCCAGGTTCAATCGAGCCTCGAGCCTGAGCACTGACGGCAGGACCTTTGACACCCACCCGTATGGCCAGGTCTTTGCGATCGGCAACGGGAGCTCCGTCTTGGGCGACAGTAAGTGGGGCGTCTGGGGCAAGGGCTACGGCCTGTTCGGGGACCGTGAATCCGAGACGGGCTTCAGCGGCTACCAGTATAGAACCTATGGATTCGGCTTGGGTGGAGACTACCAGATGACGGAGTCCATGCTGGCGGGTGTCACTGTGGGCTTCTCGAACAGCGGCGCGGACTACTCCGGGTCCGCGGACGAGAGCAGCGCGGACGCCGTCCACTTCGGCGTCTACGGCCGCTACACCTGGGGCAACGCCTACGTCGATGGGCTGCTGACGTACTCGCACATGAGCTACACAACGGACCGGTACGTGGACCTGGGCAGCGAACACCTGGAGGGCGACTTCTCGGGAACCGACCTGGGCGGCTACATCGAGGCCGGATTCCGCTGGAAGGAGCTGGAAGGCTGGCGAGTCAATCCTCTGGCCAGTCTGCAGGTTTCATGTCTGACGGTGAACGGCTACACGGAGACCGGCGGTGCCAGCGTCCTGGCGTTTGACAGCCAAAACTACACGTCTACCCGCGGATCGCTTGGCGCACGGATCACCCGGGATCTCCACAACAACTCCGGCACGATGCGGGCCCTGTGCGAGATCCGTGGCCGCTGGGTGCATGAGTTCGGAGACGTGCAGTCCGACGTCGATGCCTCGTTTGCGAGCGATCCAGGCGTGGTCTTCAACGTCAGCGACGCTGAAGTGGACCGGGATAGCGCAGTGCTGGGTACTGGACTGAGCTCGCGTCTGAACGATCACGCCCGCGTCTCCGTGGACTACGACGTCCGTCTGAATGCCGACGAGACCGCCCACGTGGTGTCCTTTGTCGGCGAGTACCGGTGGTAGGAACCGGATCGTCCGGGTGTAGAGTGATCACTACGGCAGGGCCCCTGGATGGGGCCCTGTCTTTTTCCCACGCCGCGGGGTGAGGCGCAGGGCGAACGCAAAGTCCCTCCTGTACGTGCAGGAAGAGCACTGAAGGAGTTTTTTGCCGCGAATGAACGCGAATCGACGCGAATGGCTGTCGCCGGGTTGCCAGGTTTGAGTGGGTCGGAGCATCGCCGTACGCGACGCTTCGCGTCTACCGGTACGCCGTGGCGTACCGGGCGAGCTGCGCCGGCCTCCATTCTGCGAGCGAGCTCGCTCGGACGAGCAGCCCGCTACGAAGGCCGCCCTTGGCGACACGGTCGCCAAGGCACGGCGCAGCCGTGGATCAGGCGGCGATGCCACGACCATATCAATACCCACGCCCACGCGCCAGCATTCGCGTGCATTAGCGTTATTCGCGGCAGAGAACAAGAACGCTTCCCAGGCAGGCCGACTTTACGTTCGCCCTGGGGTGAGGCGGTCAGGCCCTTGTGGCCTGAGGGGTCGTCTACTATAATGGCGAGCCGACGTAGATGAGGCCGTTTGATCAGAGACTGTCGCACGCGGTGGTGGGTATCGCCGGATTGGGGGGCCTCGGCTCAACCGTGGCCGTGGCCCTGGCCAGGACCGGCGTGGGCCGCCTGGTCCTGGTGGACTTCGACCGGGTGGATGAGAGCAACCTGAACCGGCAGCAGTACTTCGCTGACCAGGTAGGGCAATCCAAGGTCGAGGCCCTGACGCTGAATCTGGCCAGGGTTGATCCCGGGATACGGATCGATTCCCGGATCGCCAGGCTGCAGGCGCAGGATATCCCCGAGATCTTTCGGGAAGCGCACGTGGTGGCCGAGTGCTTTGACAAGGCCGACCAGAAGCAGATGATCGTGGAGACCGTGCTGTCAAACATGCGGCAGCCGATCGTGTCGGTCAGTGGCTTGGCCGGGTACGGCCAGAGCAATGCGATCCGCACGCGGCGGATCTCGAAACGGCTGATCCTGATCGGTGACGACACCAGTGACGTCGGGCTGGGCCTGCCGCTGACCGCGGGCCGGGTCTGGATCGCGGCGGCCCATCAGGCCAATGCCATTGTGGAGTTGTTGTTGAATGAAATCCTCTGACGACAGGGCCGTGTTGACCATCAATGGCGTGGACCGCCCGTTCGACGGCGGGCTCCCTGCGACCCTGGCCGATCTCCTGAACCAGCTCGGGATGGATGCGGCGACCGTGGTTGCGGAGGTCGACGGCCGGATCGTCGAACGCAAGGACTTCCCCAACCTCGGCCTGCGGCCAGGTCAGGCCATCGAGTTGGTTCGTTTCGTGGGAGGGGGATGAGCGGATGGACAGGCTCGTCATTGCAGACCGGTCATTTGACTCCCGCCTGATGGTGGGCACGGGGAAATTCTCGTCCAGCCAAGCCATGGCCGAGGCGGTTGCGGCTTCAGGCGCACAGATCGTGACCGTGGCCCTGCGCCGCGTGGAGATCGAGAACCCGGATGACGACATGCTCTCTCGCCTGGATCGCAGCAGGATACTGTTGCTGCCCAACACCTCGGGCGCACGGGACGCAGCCGAGGCGGTCCGGCTCTGCAGGCTGGCCCGCGCGGCCACGGGCATCGTCTGGGTCAAGCTCGAGGTGACGCCCGATCCCTACTCCCTGCTGCCCGACCCGATCGAGACCCTCAAGGCCGCAGAGACCCTGGTGAAGGAGGGCTTCACGGTCCTGCCGTACATCAACGCGGACCCCATCCTCGCCAGACGGCTTCAGGACGTCGGTACTGCCACGGTCATGCCCCTGGCCAGCCCCATCGGTTCCAACCAGGGACTCCAGATGCGGATGGCGCTGGCCCTGATCATCGAGCAGGCGCGGGTGCCTGTGGTGGTGGACGCAGGATTGGGGCTGCCTTCTCACGCGGCGGATGCCATGGAGATGGGCGCTGACGCAGTGCTGGTCAACACGGCGATCGCCACTGCGGACGACCCCTCGCAGATGGCGGCTGCCTTCAGGCTCGCGGTGGAGGCCGGCCGGTGCGCCAGGCGGGCGGGGCCCCGTGGCGCCAGCATCGCAGCCCAGGCCTCCAGCCCCTTGACGGGTTTCCTCAGACAGCCATGATCACCGTCGAGAGCATCCAGCGTGTCCTTGCAGACAGGGGCCTCGACGACCATGCCTCAGGCTGGGCTGACAGGCTGGCGGCAGTGACGGCCGGCCAGGTGGAGAGGGCATTGGCCGAGCCCGCGGGGCACTACCGCCTGGATCGCCTGGCGGCCCTGGTCTCTCCTGCGGCCGGCAACTACCTGGAGGCGATGGCTTCGCAGGCAGCGATCCTGACGGCCCGGCGGTTCGGCAAGACCATCGGACTCTACGCCCCTCTGTACCTGTCCAACGTGTGCATCAATCGGTGTCTCTACTGCGGTTTCAACCAGCAGAGCGGGGCCCTGCGCCGCCGTCTTTCGCTCGATGAGGCCCAGGCCGAGGCGGCCATCCTGGCTGCAGAGGGGTTCAGTGATCTGCTGCTGGTCAGCAGTGAGGACCGATCCCACGTCACTGTGGACTACCTGGTCGAGCTGGAAGGCCGGCTGAGAGGGAGATTCAGCTCGATCTCGATCGAGATCCATCAACTGGAGGCCGATGAGTACCGCCGGCTTTTCCAGGCGGGCATCGAGGGCGTCACGCTCTATCAGGAGACCTATGACCGGGCCACCTATCGCCGGTACCATGGGAAAGGGCCCAAGAGCGACTATGAGCGGCGGCTTCGCGCACATGACGATGCGGCCTCTGCAGGGATGCGGCGGCTAGGGCTGGCCGTGCTCCTCGGCCTGGCGGACTGGCGGATCGAGACCCTGGCCCTGGCCGAACACGCCTACAGCCTGATGAAACGCCACTGGCAGTGTCAGGTCTCGTTCTCATTCCCCAGGCTCCGGCCTGCGAGGGACGTCGACGGCCTGGCGTTCCAACACCTGCTCAGTGACGCAGACCTGGTTCAGATGATGCTGGCCCTGCGCCTGTGTTTCGCGGATGCAGGCCTGGTGCTCTCTACTCGCGAGCCTGCCAGCCTGCGGGACCACTTGGTAGAGCTGGGCATCACGCGGATCAGTGCGGGCAGCAAGACCAGCCCGGGCGGATACTCCGGCAGCGACGCAGTCGAGCAGTTTGAGGTGGCAGACACCCGTACGCCAGCCCAGGTCGCCGCCATGATCCGGAGCCACGGACGCGATCCGGTCTGGAAGGACTGGGACTCTGCCTTCACACGATAGGCGCGATAGCGCAGAGCGCTTGGCGACGAAGCAGTGATCCCCTCGGGGATCACTGCGAAGTCTGGGCCCGGAGGGCCTTGAGGTTCTTCAGTGCCGTGGGGTTGGTGGGGTCGACGGCCAGGACCTCTTCGAACTGGCGGATGGACTCCTCGGTCCTGCCCAGGTGCATCAGCGCGACGCCGAGGTTTACGCGGGCCTCCTTGAGATCAGGCTTGAGACGCACGGCCTCTATGAAACACTTCAGGGCCTCTGCATCCTTGCCCTGGCGACCCAGCTCAAAGCCTATGCGGAAGTGGGCCTCTGCCAGGGCCGGATTCAGCCGCACGGCCTCGACATAGTGCTTCTGGGCCTCTGGGTATCGTCTCAATGCGGCCAGTGCGGTGCCCAGGTTCAGGTGGATTGCGGCGTCCGTGGGGTCCAGGGCCAGGGCCTTGGTGAAGTTCGTGACCGCCTGATCCATCCACCCCTGATCGAAGCAGACCTTGCCGAGGGCCTGAAAGGAGGCGGCCGTATTGACTGGGGTCTGCATGGCCTTCTGGAATTGAGCCTCCGCCTCCTGGGTTCGGCCCAAGGCCTTGAGGGCAAGGCCCATACTCACGTGGGCGGGACTGTAGCTGGGCTTGAGCCTGAGCACCCTCTGGTACTGCTCCACCGCCTCCTGATTCTTGCCTTGGTGGGCCAGGGTATTGGCAAGACCATCGAGAGTCGTGTACGAGTCCGGTTCCAGACGCAGGGCGTGGTTGAACGACTGGATGGCCTCGTCATACCGTTTTTGCAGGGCCAATAACAGGCCCGCCTGACAGAAGGCCTGGCTGTAGTGCGGCAGCAGTTGTGAGACCCGCTGCCAGGATTCAGTTGCACCGGCCAGATCATCCGTCTTGGAGAGCAGGGTCCCCAGGCTCTCGTGGAGGAACCGATCGTTGGGCGATTCTGCGATGGCCTGCCTGACCAGGGCGATGGACTGCTGGATGGCGGGTGCCTGGATGGCGGGGAGCAAGGCCTCGATCCGGGTCTGGATCCGTCTGAGCTGCTCTGCATGGTTGATCTGGGTGGTAAAGGGCGGATCGTTGAGCCGAACCAACATCGCGGACCACGCCTGATGCCGATCCCAGTCTGTCCAGGCCAGGTGCTGTCCGCATTGTTCGCCGGACAGCCAGTCCTCTGGCGGCTGGTCGCGGTGCGGGATCCTGTCGGCAAGCACCTTCTCTGCCTGGCTGGCGATGGCCCTCGCCAGCAGGTAGTTTCCCTCGAACCTCAGATGGACGTGCTCATAGAGCAACTCCTGTCCAGTGAGGCCGCCGGCACTGGCCTGCGATAGGGCCTGCTCTCCGTCTGCCAGCAGGATGCCCTCCTTCTCCCTGCCTTGGACGGTCTTCCGGATCATCTCGTTGAGACGGCTGTCGCAGCGGAATCGCAGGGTGTCATAGTCGCGTGCGAGCACGAACCTCTGCCGTGCCTCCGACTCCTGGCGCAGGGCCAGACAGCACTGGGCCCACCTGAACTGCAGCTCCGCGAAGCGGTCGTCGATCCGTCCTGCGCGGCCGAACCAATCTACGGCCTGGCTGTGGCGGCCTGCCTTCTGGCACTCGATGCCTGCCTGGAACAGCCGGTCCCATTCTGCCTGGTCCGGCTCTGTGAGGCCGGGCCTGTGCAGCGAGGCAAAGGGTGCACAATCCTTGAGATTGCTGGCGACTGTGCTGACCACGACGCGGGCCCCGCTCCGCACACCCGCTGCGAGGATGTCCGACAGGTTCTGGCCGAAGTGGGAGTACACGGCCTCCATCCGGCTGTCATCCTGGCGGACCTGATGTTTGATGAACATCATCATCCCGCCCCACTCAGCCAGAGAGGCAGGGTGGCTGGAGAGACGCTCCCGCATGCTATCCATCCACTGGCCCAGCCGTGTGGCCTTGACGGCCAGGGATCCCCGGATCAGAGCCAGGCCGGGTGCCTGGGGACCGAACACCGTACCTGCGCCGTAGGGGCCGACGACCTCGTTGTTGCCCATGTAGATGACCCAGAGGTCTGCACGCTGGTCAGCGCAATCTTGCGCGATCGGGAGGATGGCATTGGAGTTGATCGCGGTCATGGCTGCATTGATGACCTCGAATCGCACGCCCGGGTACCTGTGGCTCAGCAGGACCTCCAGGACCCGGGCGACTCCAAAGGCGGGTTGCGGATCGCCGTAGGCTGCAGACTCACCCAGCACAAAGACGCGGACCGTGTCCTGGGGTTTGACCCTGTTGAACAGGAGTGGACAGGGCGTGCGTGACATGGCTGAGCCGAAGAACCTCCAGCCGAACCGGTCGTTCTGGATGACCGCATCTGCACCCTCCTGCAGCCATGGACGGAAGAAGGAGGTGGGATACCCAAACCCGGTCAGACTGAGGACCGCCTGGAGGCAGGCCAAGGCAAGCAGGGGGCCGAGGATCAGGGCTGCCAACCGGAAGAGCCAAAGTCTGCGCCTGGGCAAGGGCGACACGGCCCCGCTGTCCGGGCCGGTCCTGCCCCTGCCGCCGGTCGGCTGTGGGGGTGAATCATGCGGGCGAGGTCGTGCCATTTCGCCATGATAGGAATTGGCCCCCAACCCGTCAATGCCGACGCGTGCGGGTGTGGGACGCCACCGGCATCTGCCTCGGCCTTCGGCTGAGCCGCTTTGATGAGGAAACCCTGTAGCGGGACATCGCTCCTTGTCGATAGAATCTCAAGGCCACACAAGGAGGTAATTCTCTATGCAAGGACAGCGTACACGGAGGACCAGGGTGGTCCTGTTGACAGGGGCGTTGGTTGCCATGCTGCACGGCCTTGCCTGCTCGGCAGTCAGGGAGGCTGATGAGGACCCAGGCCAGAGGCTCGGATTCAGTGAGGTCTGGGGATACGTCTACAAGGGGGCTGAGAAGGCCTTGACAGGGCCGGAGCCCATCACCGACGTGGGCTATTTCAGTGTTGCGGTCAATGAGGTGGGCCGCCTTGACCCGGCTCCATTCAGGCCTGTCCTCGCAGGTTCAGCGGGCCGTGTACGCAGGGTCCACCTCGTCATCAGTGCGCCCGCCAACAAGTCCCTGATGTACTGGTGTCTGGGCCGGGACATTGCGACCCGCGATGCCCTCATCAGTGACATCGTCGCTGCCTGTGCGGGCTTCGACGGCGTCCAGATCGATTTTGAGGGGATCAGGGCTGAGGACAGGGGCGCGTATTTGGCCTTTCTGAGCAAGCTGAAGGCCTCATTGACGCCCGGCAAGGTCCTCGGCGTGGCGGTCATGGCCAGGACCGCGAAGCAGGACGATGCCTTCGACTATCCGGCCATCTCCGCCATCGCAGACCGGGTCTTTGTCATGGCCTATGACGAGCACTGGCGCACGGGCCCTCCGGGTCCGATCGCTTCCGCCGCGTGGTGCAAACGGGTCTGCACCTACGCGAGACAGGCCATACCTGCGGAGAAGCTGGTAATGGGTCTGCCCCTCTACGGTCGGGCATGGCAGGTGGAGAACCTGGCCCAGGCCCTGACTTGGGATCAGACGCAACGGGTGCTGAAGTCCCTGGGGCGGATTCCATCGCGAGCTGAGGATGGCACGCCCTTCTTCGAGTATGAGCAGTCCGCGACCTTGAAGGTCTACTACGAAGACCTCCGCAGCCTGTCCGAGAAGCTCAAGCTCTACCACGACCTGGGCGTCCAGGCGGTGGCCTTCTGGCGGATCGGCCAGGGTCCCCAGACGCTCTGGCAGAAGGTTGAGGTTGTCAACTAGCCGGCCTCAACCGGTCGATCGCCTCGGCATAGGTGGCCTCGTCACGGAGGCCCACCAGCCGCGCGGCCTCTTTGCCCTCTGAGAAGAGGACCACGGTTGGGATCGCACTGACGTCGAACCGCTGGGCGAGCTGAGGCAGCACATCCACGTTGACCTTGGCCACGAAGGCATGGTCCTGGTAGCGTGATGCGAGGCGGCCGATCGTAGGCGCCAGTGCGCGACAGGGTGGACACGAATCCGAGTAGAAATCCACCAAGACCGGCGTCTTGGCGGTCAGGACCTCTCGCATGAACTGATCGACGGTCTCGATAGGGACCGGTCCTTTGCCTGGGACGCCGGCGACAGAGGATGTTGAGGCGGCCGAGGCAACGGGTTCCTCCACCACAGCGGGTGCGGTCGGAATCGAGAACATGATCCCTATCAAGCCGCCCAGGATCGCACCCCTCCAGGGGTTGGCGGTCAAAGGACAGGCTCCTGTTGTACACCTGCCCCAATAGCCAAGCATCGCCCCAAGACCCGATCCGATCACGAGTCCCGCTACTATCCGAATGGCCACAACCGAGTTCATACCACGCTCCCTTCTGAGACCCTCAGCTCAGGGCCTCGTTGATTGCACCGACCAACTCCTGCTCGCCGTGAACGCCCACGAAGTGGTTCACGACCTGGCCATCCTTGAAGACCACGAGGCTAGGAATGGACTGAATGCCGTACTCACCGGCAATCGACGGAACCTCGTCGACGTTCAGCTTGGCGACCTTTGCCCTGGGGCTGACCCGTGAAGCCACGTGGTCAACGATCGGCGCCTGCATCCTGCAAGGTCCGCACCAGGGTGCCCAGAAGTCCACCAGGGTAACGCCGTGACTGACCTCGGAACTGAAGTTCGCATTGTCGAGTTGAAGCACATTGTCGCTCATCTTGAAGCTCCTTTCTTTTTCATTTTCCAATACCTGTTAGGTGCTTAACAAGCAGCGTGCCAGGTCCAGGAATATGTTGGAGTGATGCAGTGTAACTGTTTTTATAAAAGCAACTTAACGTCGTGAGTTGTGAATTGCCTTGGCGACTGGTCAGGTAGAAAGGCCGTAGTGCCAGGGTTGCATGCAACGGCCTGCAACAGTGCATGCAACAGCCGCACAAGGAGACAGGAGAGAGGAGTCAGGATGGGAGAGTTGGAGAGTGATGGCAGGCAGGCGGAGAGAGGAAGTGATCTGCTGACTCCTGACTACTGTCTCCTCACTCCTGGTTCATGCCCCATTGCCTCATCTTGCGCCAGATCGTGGCCCTGTTGACCCCGAGCAGCCTGGCGGCCTCGGACTTGTTCCAGCCAGTCGTCTTCAGGGCGTCAAGGAGGTGCTCTTTGCTGAGGGCCTGCCTTGTCCGATCGGTCTGCTGTCCGGGCCTTGACCTGCATTCTGCAGTACGCAGATCGGTCCTGCGGATCTCCACCGGAAGGTCAGACAGGTCGATCTGGCTGGTCTGACAGGTCACGAAGGCGTGCTCGATCGCGTTCTCCAACTCACGGACGTTGCCCGGCCAGCAGTAGTCCATGAAACACCTCAGCACTTCTGCTGACAGGGTCTTGATGGACTTTCCGGTCTGCCGATTGAACCGTCCGATGAAGGCAGAGGTCAGCAGGGGGATGTCTTCCTTGCGATCGCGGAGTGGTGGCACCTCGATCGCAAAGACCCTGAGTCGATAGTAAAGGTCTTCACGAAAGGCCCCCTCACGGACCCGCTGTCGCAGGTCGCGGTGCGTGGCTGCAAGGACGCGGACGTCGACCTCCGTAGTCTGCGAACTGCCGACCCGCTCAAACTGCCTCTCCTGCAGGACCCGGAGCAGCTTGAGTTGGATCAGAGGGGAGATATCGCCTATCTCATCCAGAAAGATCGTGCCGCCACTGGCGGCCTCGAACCGGCCTGTCCGGTCGCGGACTGCGCCCGTGAAGGCGCCCTTGACGTGGCCGAACAGCTCACTCTCCAGAAGTCCTTCGGAAAGGGCAGAGCAGTTGACCTTGATGAGGGGCCGGCCCTTGCGATTGCTGAGGCCATGGATCGCCTCCGCCACCCGCTCCTTGCCTGTGCCGGTCTCTCCCTGGATCAGGACCGTGGCCTCAGAGCCTGCGGCCAGTTGAATCCGTCCATAGACCTCTTGCATCCTCCGACCCTGGCCGATCAGCTTGCCCGGGCCTGTGGCCACAGGCAGGTCCAACGATCCATCGGGCCCCGCGGCGTTGCACAGACGAAGATCTCCGATGCTGTGCAGCCAGCCCGTGATCCTGCCGTCAGGCTCGGTCAGGATGGAGGTCCTTCTGAAGACCTGGATCGCCTCTCCGTTGCGGCAGTAGAGCAGGCACTTCTGTTCGTTGGACGCCGCCTGACCGGGCTGCTTCGCGTCTGGCTGGGGCAACACGGCAGGGGGGTCGAATCGGAGGAACAGGCCTGGATCCTTGCCCGTGACCTCGGAGGCCGCAAAGCCCGTCAGGGTTTCGATGGCCTTGTTCCAGACGACGATCCTGGCCTGGACATCGATTACGACCAATCCAAATGCCGTGGCATCCACTGCGATAGCAGCGTGTGTTTCTGATCGAAGGGGTGCGTCGGTCATGGCTTTCTAACTGCCCTGAGTCCTGGCAGATCCGACCGGGAGGGGTTCTGAGACCCGTTGCAGGCATGGCCGGCGCGTTGCCAGCAGCCCTGAGGTCACGGTCGCGGTCAGCATCACCAGCAGGGTGACCAGTGTGAACCAGTAGCCCCACGTGGCGGTGGGCACATGGGCCATCTTGATGAGGACTGTGCCGATGGCAAAGGACTGCAGAAACATCTTGATCTTGCCCGAGGCCGTGGCTGCGAAGTTGATCCCCTTTCCCTCGGCCCAGTGTCGCAGTCCGGTCACGTAGGCCTCCCGCAGAATCAACACGATTGCGGTACCCCAGTGGATGACGGCCAGGGAAGAAGGCGTCAGGTCGAAGAGCCGTGGTTCTCCGATGATGGCAAAGCAGACGAATGCCCCGCACACCAGGATCTTGTCAGCCAAGGGATCGACGATCCGGCCGAACTTGCTGGTCACCCCGAACCTGCGCGCGACCATACCGTCCACGATGTCCGTCAGCCCTGCCACAACAAAGATCACAAAGGCCATATCCAGGAACAGCGCCTTGCCGGGGACGCGGGGACTATAGAGCAGCATCAAGAGGAAGACCACGGACAAGGCCAACCGCCCCAGGGTTAGGATGTTCGGGATGAACCGTACCATGGCACTCAGTTTACAGGCTGACGAGGTCGCGTCAACCTGCTGCACAGCATTTCCGGCCTAGGGCTTCTTCAGTGCCACACCCTTGGACTTCAGATACGCCTTGAGGTCGGGGATGCGGATCATGCTGAAGTGGAAGACCGAGGCAGCTAGGAGTACCGTCGCGCCGGCCTGCACGGCCTCGTGGAAATGCTCCAGTCTACCTGCCCCGCCCGAGGCCACGACGGCCGCCTTGCAGGACTTGGCGATCCCTCGGATCAACGGTAGGTCGTACCCGGTTTTCGCACCATCACCCGCCTTGCTGGTAGGCAGTATGACCTCGACGCCAAAGCCATCGACCTTCTCGGCCCACTCAATGGCATCCATACCGGTGGCAGTACGGCCCCCATCGATGTAGACCTCGTAGCCCGACGGCATCCTGGGGTTCTGATCCACATCGATGGCGACCGTGACCTTGTCAGGCCCGAAGGCCTTGATCATGTCTTTGATGACCTCCGGCCTGCGAAAGGCCGCGCTGCTCGTGGAGACCTTGTGGGCGCCCGCCTTGAGCACCGCCTCCGCAGAGGCCACATCCTTGATCCCGCCTCCCACGGTGAAGGGCACTGTGACCACTGCGGCAGTACGCCTGACCACGTCCAGGAGCGTAGGCCGGTTCTCGACGGTTGCGGTGATATCCAGCATGGCCAGCTCGTCTGCGCCTGCTGCACAGTAGGCCTTGGCGCACTCCACTGGATCGCCGGCGTCCTTGATGTCGATGAAGTGTACGCCCTTGACCACACGGCCGTTCTGCATGTCCAGACAAGGCATGATGCTGACCTTCTTACCCATGAAGACCCGTCCTTTCTGCCGGTGAGCGCAATCCAACTGAGGCGACCTGCACTGGGTGCCGGTCCCAACGCAGGTCATTATAGCCGGCGCGGACACGCAGGCAAGACGCAGGAGGCCGGAGCAAGGGGCCAGGGACCAGGGGGCAGGAAGGACGAAACGGCGAATGGGCGAATGGGCGAATGGGCGAAACGGCGAGGCAGGGCCCTATCAGGCCCGCGGTCCATGTTCCTTTTCTGACTCAGGGCGAACGTAGAGTCCATCCTGTACGTGCAGGAAGAGAACTGAAGGAGTTTCTTGCAGCGAATGAACGCGAATAGACGCGAATGGCTGTCGCAGTGTTGACAGGTTTGAGTGGGTCGCAGCATCGCCGTACGCGACGCTTTGCGATTGCCCTGCTTTCTGACTTCTGTCTCCTGTCTCCCGTCTTCTTACTTCTTGTCTCTTACGTCTTCAGTCAGTTATCATGACGGGCCATGAGGATCATCGCAGGCATCAAGAAGGGTATGCGTCTGTACGAGCCCGAGGGGCTGGTCTCTCGACCTATCCTGGATCGGGTCAAGGAATCGCTGTTCAACATCCTGTTCAGCCGAGGACTGCCTGAAGGGGCAGTGGTGGCAGACCTGTTTTCCGGTGTGGGATCCCTGGGCCTGGAGGCGATCAGCCGTGGCGCAGACCTCAGTGACCTTTTCCGAGCTGGACAGCGGGATCCTCGCGATCCTGCAGCGGAACATCGAGAAGGCCGGATTCACCGCCCAGTGCAGGGTCGTGCGGGCCAGTGCCTTTGGCGCAGGCGCCCTGGCGCCGCCAGGTGGGCCCAAGTACAACCTCGTGTTCGTGGACCCGCCGTATGCGGCCACCGAGGACGTGGGTGAGGCCTCATCCCTGGCCGGACTGATGCGGCTTCTGGCGGGCCAGACGACTGACGACGTACTGGTCATGGTCCGTACAGACCGCAGGACGGCGCTCCTGGACCGGTACGGCGACTTCGCCGTGGTCGATCGCAGGGAGTACGGCAAGATGGCGTTGACGTTCCTACAAAAGAGGAGTCAGGAGACAGTAGACAGGAGTCAGTAGGAGGGGTATTCAATGCTGGCCAGAGAACACCTCCTATCTCCTATCTCCTATCTCCTGACTACTGTCTCCTGAGTTCATGACCAACCAAGACGCAGCCATCCAAATCGTGAAGGTCCTCCGCAGCCATGGGTTCCAGGCCTTGCTGGCAGGGGGGTGCGTCCGCGATATGCTGCTGGCCAGGCCCGCCAAGGACTACGACGTGGCCACCAATGCAGAGCCTCGCCAGGTCATGGGGCTCTTCAGGAGGACGCTGGAGGTAGGGGCCCAGTTCGGGGTGGTCATCGTGCTGGTGGACCACGAACAGGTGGAGGTCGCCACGTTCCGCACGGACGCGGCCTATGCAGACGGCCGCCACCCGACGGAGGTGCGATTCACAACCAGCCAGGAGGATGCCCTTCGCCGCGACTTCACGGTCAACGGCATGTTCTACGACCCTGTGTCGGAGCAGGTGATCGACTACGTGAATGGCCAGGCAGATCTGGCCAGGCGGATCATCCGGACCATCGGCGATCCCCAGTCGCGGTTCTCAGAGGACTATCTCAGGATGCTGCGGGCGGTTCGGTTCTCCAGTCAACTGGGATTCGCGATAGAGCCCGCCACGTATTCAGCCGTCTGCGACCTTGCCGCCAGGATCACCGAGGTCAGCGGCGAACGGATCTGCATGGAGCTGGAGGGTATCCTGACCTGCAGCGGCAGGGCCGCGGGGGCCGGGATGCTCAGGGAGACCGGTCTTGGCGCCGCCATCTTCCCGAAGGTCGGCGATGAGGCATGGCTGACAGGCCTGAAGGTCCTGGCGGGGCTCCGCAGAGACACGGGCTTCGCCCTGGGCCTGTCTGCGATGTTCGCCGCAGGCACCGTCTCGCAGGCACTGGACGGCGTAGAGGTCCTCAAGCTCAGCAGAAACCAGATCAGACACATCCAGTTCCTGCTCGATCATCGCGGCGTCCTGATCGAGGAGGACCTGTCTCTGGCAAGGCTCAAGAAGCTGCTGGCAGGCCCGTACTTCTGGGATCTGTACGAGCTGCAGAGGGCCATTCAGAAGGCGGCAGGCCAGTCTCTGGGACCCCTGGTCAGGCTCAGGCGGCGGGTCAGGGGCCTGGATGGCGTGGAGCTCAGGCCCAAGCCCCTGCTCGACGGCCATGACCTGATGCGGATGGGCATCGCGCCCGGTCGCAGGCTGGGCCAACTGATGGAGGACCTGTACGTGGCCCAACTGGAAGGCCACCTCCGCACGCCGGAACAGGCCAGTCAGTGGGTGATGGAGTGGCTGGGGCGAGGGCAGAACACAGAACCCAGAACTCAGAACTCAGGAGATAGGAGTGAGGAGACAGGAGACAGGAGGAAGAAGACAGAAGTCAGAAGACAGAAGTCAGAAGACGAGGAACATGGACGGACGGCCTGACAGGGCTCTGCCTCGCCGTTTCGCCCATTCGCCGTTTCGCGGCGCAGCCGCAGGTCTCTCCCCCTGACCCCTATTGAGCCTCACACTGCACGCCTTCCCACTTCAACCTCGGATAGTTCTTGCCCTCGCAGATCGTCCACGTATTGATGAAGTCGAAGCCATAGGCCGCCAAGGTCTGGGAGCTCATCATCTGCTGCGTCGTCAGGCCGATGCCGCCATCGCTGTAGTGGAACCCCGTGGCCTCCATGTCCCAGACGCTTGCACTGACCATATTGGGCCTTGCTGTATGGGCTACCAGGCCCCTGACATAGGAGTTGGGATCAAACTCTTGAACTCCGCTGATCCGACCTGCTGCATGGCAGTTGCGGACGAAGGTCTCGGGGCTGGGTCGATAGCTCGTGCCCACAAGGACGGAGTGGCCATCTCCCACGATCCGAAGGCCACCCGCGCCGCTCCCCGAGTAGGTGTTTACCGAGCCGACTAGGCCGCCGGCAGTGCAGTGTCCGGTGGGTGGGATGGTGAGGTCCATCGTGGTGTAGGTGTTGCTGATAGTCCCGTAGCTCCACCCTGCGATGCCTCCCACGTCTCCTCCCCCGGGCGTCTCGACAAGCCCGCGTGCCGCGCACAGGTCGATTCGGCCAACGTTCTTGCCTGTCAATCCGCCGAGGTCATTTCCCGACATGAGTACGTAGCAGTCGATGCCACAGCGGATCAGAGAGCCATCCTGGAATCCGGTCATGCACCCTACATAGTTGGCGCTGGGCCCGCACACGAGCGTCCCTTGCACAAGGCAATCCTGGACCGTTCCCAGATTGCGGCCCGCCAGGATGCCCACAAAGAGATTGATCGGCCCGGCGGTGACGGAGGCATCCTGGAGCCGAAGGTTACGAATCACTGCCCGCTCCTCTGTGCGGCCGAACAGACCCACATACAGGCTCCATGACGGCGCGGTGATGGTCAGATGGTTGATTTTATGCCCTCTGCCGTCCAGATACCCGCCAAAGCCTGTGCCCTGGAACTCTGAGTCTGCCTGGTTCTGGTCGGGTGCGATCAGGGACCCATTAAGGGGATGGTGCCGCATCTCCAGGTCATCGACCAGTACAAAGCTACTGTGCCACAGGTCAGGACGCGTGTGCAGACAGGCCAGTTGTCCCCCAAGGGTGAGTTGGTAGGGACTGGCCTCTGCCCCATCGCCCGGGTTCCGGCTCCAGTCGTAGGGGCCCAGGCTGACCCAGAGGTCCACAGACTCGCCCGGTGTGGCCAAGGAGGCTGGCCTTGTGCCCAGCACTTGGCCCGCGGGTACGCAGGGGTCATAGTCACCAAGGATACTGCCCAAGCCAAGGTCTGCCTCCGCCAGGGCCTCGGCTGCCTTCTCTTGTGGGAGCCCACAGGCCTGTGGCACGGCGATCAGGCCGGTCTTGTCCGTTTCCCAGCTCAGGACCGGAGAGCCGCCTTCGGGCATGAACCAGGTGTCATCCGTTCCATCGGTCTTGCTCCCGTGGAAATCCCAACGCGAAAAGGAGTCCCGCTGCCTCATCTGGGTGCTCGACAGGGACTTGCCCAGGCCATTGTCAGGTCCGCCACCGTCCGCCTGGTGCAGGAAGTATGACAGGCCGATTAATGTGAACAGCCCTGAGTACTTGCCCACCGGGTACCCCGCGAGCCCTCCGACGGCTGTGGCCCCTGTAGGTTTGACTGTGCCAGCGGCATAGCATCGCACGATCCGTCCGTGCATATTGTCGCCGATAAGGCCTCCCACGTGCCAGCCGAGCGAGCTCGCGTCCACACTACCCGCGAAGTAGCAGTCTGAGACCGTTCCCCACTCGTTTCTGCCGACGAGTCCAGCGAGGCTCCGCTTCCCCGTGATCGTGATGGAGGAGCAGCACTGCGTGACGGTCGCCAGGTTGATCCCCACGAGCCCTCCTGCTGTCGCCGCGGAGCCGAGCAGGTCGACGGCTGCCATCGACCCTGACACCCTACAGCGGACGATGCAGCCCAGATTGGCTCCCGTCAGACCGCCAAGGGCCGTCCCCTGGCTGGTGATGTTGAGGTCGGCAAGGGTCAGGTTCCGCACCACGCCAGCCTCGCCGATCGCGCCAAACAACCCACCCGTGCACGTTCCCGCCTTCCCTGCAAGGGACACCGTGAAGTGGTGAATGGTGTGTCCTCGGCCATCGAAGGTTCCCGCAAACTGGGGGCCTTGAAGTTGCGGATCGCCAGCCGTGGCAACCGTGGCCTCAGGCGAGATCAGCGGGGCCTGGAAGACCCGGCCATGGGGGCCGTTCGGGTCCAGGTCGATGTCCGCTGCCAGCACAAAGTGCTTCGATAGCAGGTTGGGGTCTTGGCCCATGGCAACCAACTGCTGGGCAGTGGCGATCTGGTAGGGATCATCGGGCTCGCCGGCACCACCTGCAAACGTGGCACTCGCCGCATCGCAGGGTGGACTCAGATAGAGCACCGAGCACGCAAAGATCGCCCAAAAAGCCTTCCCTCCGCACCTCTGGCCTAGAAATGTAGTTCTCATAGCAGTGGGGCTTCCTTCAACTCGCCATCCGTGGCCCTTCATTGGCCACGGGGGATTGCCTCTTCTTGCCATGTAGGTCCCCCTGCGATGGGATTCGTTACTCCGATTCTGAAGAGTATTCAAGAAATTCCCAAAAGGCTGTAACATAGGGGCTGCATCCTGGACATAAGTGGCGAGTATGAGTGAGGAAGTCGCAGACAGACCGATTCAAGACGGACTTGTCAGGCTGGTGACCTGGGCCCGGGCAGGGGACCGCGATAGTCTGTCCAGGCTGGCCGAACTGGCCCAGCCTCGCTTGTTGCCCTATCTCTACAGGCTGACCCTGAACTATGACCTAGCCCAGGAGATCTGCCAGGAGACGCTGGTGAAGATGGTAGAGGGTCTCGAAGGACTTGAGAACGTGGACCGATTCTGGCCTTGGTTGTTCCGGTCCGCCATGGGGAACGTCCAACACTACTATAGGGATCAGAAGCGGCGGCATATGGCGCAATTGGCTGCGGTGGCCAGCGATCGTTTTGAGGATTACATGTGTAAAGATCACAGCGATGGCCTAACGCGGGCCTCGAGGGTGGAGCTGTCTGAGATCGTGGTGGAGGCCATGACCCAGATGCAGTTGGTCTACCGCAATATCCTGGTGCTCCGCTGTTATGATCAGCTCTCCTACGCAGAGATCGCGGAGGTGATGGGCTGCAAGGAGCTGCGCGCGAGGGTCCTCTTCTACAGGGCCAAGCAGGCCCTCAAACGGCATCTGTCCAGGCGGGGTTTCGACAGGGAGGTCCTGCTGACGGCCCTGGGGTTGTTCGGTCTTCTGACGATCCCGCCCAAGAGCGCGACTGCCGCGACCGTAGGCCTCACGGCCTCGATCCTGGAGGTAGGACCCTTGGCTGCAGCAGTAGGGACCATGGGCACCAAGGTGGGGATGGCGATCAGCACGTCTGTGGCCGCCATGCTGGTCAGCGTGACGCTGGGCCAGTTGGCCGTCTTCGCGACCGTAGTGGTGGTGGTCCTGGTCTGCCTCCTGGTGGGCCTGTACATCGACGCCTTGTCCTAAGAGACTATCTCAGAACCTCTTTCGCCGACAACGCAGACCCCGGGCTTCGCAGCCGATCGCAGCAGACACAGGTTTTGAGAAAGTCTCTGAGAGCCTACTGCACCTTGACCAGCCTGACCTCACAGATGCGGGCCGTACGGCCGCCTGCGAGGGCCTGGAACTTCACGGTGAGGGACCCGGCCTGGCCCTGCTTGAGCACCTCCGCGGGGACATGGTAGCGGCAGGTCACGAAGTCGTCCTGGCCGGCGCGCTCTACCTTGACGGTTGCGATGCGGACGTCGTTGACCAGGACGTCGAATCTGCGATCACTGTCCTGGCCACCGTACGTGAGCACCAGATCGAGAGAGGTCTCTGCCTGGGTCTTCAGCACGTAGCTGAACCAGGCTGCGCTGTCCCGCCACTGGCGGCCCTGAGACTGGCCCGTCTCGGCCTCTTCCCCCCGATATGCATGGTCCACCTCAGGTTGCTGCTGGCCTGCATAGACCCTATCCAGTGTGCTCTGCTCAAGGGCGAGCTTGGTCTGCTCTTCTGCCTTGAGCTGCTGCACGACCTGATTGTACTGCTGGCCCGTCGCCAGTCGCCAATAGAGCATGTACCGGCTGTCGTGCACCCTGAAGAAGGGGATCAGCTCGAGTCCTTCGTATGGGCTGGGCCTGACAACGCCGGAGAGCGTGAAGGTCATGGCCTTGCCCTGCACGGGTTTGACCCTTCCGGCCAGGGTCTTCAGGTCCTCGGCCACCAGCATGGGCGCCTGATTGAGCGGGACCAGCGGTCCGCTGGGGATGTGGACCCAACGCCCCTCGCCTGCGTGCAGACCCTCCAGGTCGTCTTGGCCTGTCTTGGCCGACAATACGATGGGGCCGTGCACCAGGGCTGCATAGTCGGCATTGGCTCGCAGGGGCTCCAGTACGGTGTGCATGGGCAGCTCGACGTCCACGCGGTCGCCCTGGCTCCAGGTCCGCCGGATACGGACAAAAGAGCCCGGTTCAGTCGTGACTGCAAAGGGATCGCCATTGACCCGGACGGCCAGCCTATCCTTCTCGACCCAGGCCGGATAGCGGATCATGAGGGCCAGGTCCACAGGTTGGGCTGCGGACAGGGACAGGGTGGTGCGAGGCTGATCAGGAAAGGCCGTCTCCTGGCGGAGCGTCAGACCCTTGGTCTTCCACGACACCTGCGAGGCGATGAAGAGATTCACGTAGAGGCTGTCCCAGGAGTGGGCATAGATGAAGCAGCCGTACTTGCTGTGGTTCTCCATGCCGCTGCCCACGCAACACCAGGAGTTGTTCTGTGGCTGGGAATACACGCGATAGTGACAGGGTCTGATGGGCGTGAAGTAGACAAAGCCAGGCACTGTGGGGTGCTGGCTGGACAGGATGTGGTTGAACAAGGCCCGCTCATAGAAGTCCACGTAGCGGACCTGCGGCTCGCTGTAAAAAAGCAGCTCACTGAGCCGGAGCATGTTGTACGTGTTGCAGGTCTCAGGTCCCTGGCGGTGTTCGAGCATTCCCTGAAAGTCACCCACAGGATTGAAGTGTTCGGCCACGCTGTTGCCGCCGATGGCGATGGAACGCCTCTGCGTCACGGTCTCCCAGAAGAAGCGGGCTGCCTCATGGTAGGAGGTCTCACCCGAGAGCTGGCTGATCCGCTCAAACCCAATGACCTTGGGGATCTGGGTATTGGCGTGCAGACCTGTCAGCCGATCCTCATGGCTGACCAGCGGATCGAGGATTCTGCGGTGGTTGAATCGCCTGGCCAGGGCCAGGTACTTTGGGTCGCCCGTGATCGCCGACACGTCTGCAAAAACCTCGTTGAGGCCGCCGTGTTCGGATCGCAGCATCTGCTGGATCTGATCATCGGACAGTCCTGCCACCACGCCGGCCCACCAGTCTGTGAGTCCGACCAGGACCTCCTTGGCCTGTTGACTTCCCGCGATCAGATGGGCGTCCCGCAGGCCTGCCCAGAGCTTGTGCAGGTTGTACAGGGGCACCCAGTGCTTGTTGAGGCCAAAGGCCTCTGCCTCGATCTTGCCTGCCTCGATCTCCTGCCACAACTGCCTGCCGCCAGGCACACCGCCCACGTAGCCAGTGCCGCTGGCCTGCTGACACTCGGCCAATTCACGGATCATGGTGTCCAGGCGGGTCTGCATCTGGCTGTCGCCTGCGGCTGCTGCCATCTGGGCCAGTGCCGTGAGGTAGTGGCCCGCTATGTGACCGCCAAGCCCGCCGGATTCCCAGTCTCCATAGGATTCGGCCTTGGCTGCCAGGCCGGCCTCCTTGCGGAACGGCGCAAGCAGGCGATTGGGATCAAGGGCCAGCATGTACTGGCGATCCACCTCCTGGGCGGCCTTGAAGGGACCGTCGAGCAGACGGACGTCTCTGAGGGGAAATGCCCTGATCTGCGTTTCAGGAGCAGCACCCCATGAAACGCTGGCGCACAACAGGGCAATCAACGCCGTGATTCTGGCATCCACGATTCTATGCACGATACACCCTTTCCAGAGGCACCTGGGCAAAGCCCTATTCTACGCAGTGACACCGAGAGGCAGAAGGGGAAAGGCAGCATCATTCAGGGCAATCGCAAAGTCGGCCTGCCTCAAAGAGACGTAGGTTCTTTGTGATCCGCCGCAGGCGGACAGACCGATGCAGTCGCGGGCGTGACTGGCTGGGACGCGTTTTCTTGGTTTCTTGCCGCGAACCCCGCTAACTCCGCGAACGCTGGCGCGGGGTCGTGGGTGTTTGGCCACACTCGTAGCTCCGCCGCCTGATCCACGGCTTCGCCGTGCCTTGGGACTGCGTCCCAAGGGCGGCCTCGGGAATGGGCCGCTTTTCCAGGCAAGCCTGGAACGCGTCCCCTTCCTCGGCCTCGATCCTGCGGCTCAAGCTACAGTGGAGCTGCCTTCTCCATAGTCTCAAAGAAGGATAGCACGCCGGGACCTCCGCACACAGACTGAGCTGTACGCATGCGAGCGAGCTGCTCTACGCGGGGCAAGCTCGCTTGCCCAAGCGGAGAGCAGCGAAGATCGCCCGGAAGGCGCAGCCTTCCGGTAGACGCGAAGCGTCGCGTACGGCGATGCCACGACTAGGTCCAACCTGCCGAAGCGGCGACAGCCGTTCGCGGAGTTCGCGGAGTTAGCGGCCAAAACCTCCTTCTGTTCTCCTGGCCAACGCGACCATAGGCCGGGGACATGAGAAAGGGCGTCTGCGGCCGGCAAGCTGTTCTCATCCTCACGGTGTGCGGGAGGGACTTTGTGTTCGCCCTGCAAGGGCATTTCTGTTCCTGACCCGGGGAGGGTCTGCTACAATCCTGCCGTTGAGGTCTCTTCTGTTGAAAGGGGTGTCCACGTGGGTGATTCACGTCTCTGGCTGCCGTTTCTGATCGCGGTTCTGTTGTGTGCGCCTGTCCAGGGCTTCGATGCGAACTCCCTGCCCCAGGTGGGGTATCATCCCGGCGGGATCTCGTACTGGAGCTGCCCGTACTACTGCAATGCCCTCGCCCAGGGCCAGTGGCTGGAGTACGGCCCGGGCCAATGGGGGACTTCGGTGTCCACCTGGGACAACCCTCAGTTCGATTCCAACGGCTTTCCCAGGTACCTCAATCCTGGCACGTCCCTGCGAGGGATCTGCTTCGGCCTGCACTGCGACTATGGCGACAGGCCGTCGACCTGGCCCACGCGACATCGTCCGGCCCAAGGCCGCGTGGTGCTGACCTGGAAGGGGGCAGCGGATATCCGGCTCAACGGCGGCACCTTTGTGCCGGTGGAGTCGAACTGCGGCCAGACGGGCCGCAGCAGGGATGGCCGCCGCGTGTACCTGTTTACAGGCAACCAGTACGTGCAGTGGCTGGACGTCGTCGACATCAACAGCCAGGATCCGGTCACGGACGTCAGGGTCTGGCTTGCGGACCCTGGCGACGGCCAGCACAAGTCCCTGGAGGGCCAGCTCTTCCACCCCATGCTCCTGCAGCGACTGGCGGACGCGGACTGGGGATTCATCCGGTTCATGGACCTCCTGAGCACCAACGCCAATCCCCAGCAGGACTGGTCTGACCGCAGGCTGGCCAGCCACTGCTTCGCCTCAGGCGACCTCAACCCCAGGTCTCCGGCCACGGGCTTTGCCGGCGGCCGTGGAACGGGGATCGCGTATGAGCACATGGTTGCGCTCTGCAACCAGGCAGGCAAGGACCTGTGGGTCTGCATCCCGCACAGGGCCACGGATGAGTCCGTGGCCAAGCTCGCCCAGTTGATCCGGTTTGGCAGCGACGGCAGGGAGCCCTATGCCCAGCCGGTCGCCAGTCCAGTGTATCCGCCCTTGGCCGGCCGCCAACGGGTGTACATCGAATACTCCAACGAGATCTGGAGTAGTGGTGACGCCTTTTGTCAGGGCAACTGGGCGCAGGAGCAGGCGAAGGCCCTGAATCTATCAAAGGCCCAGTTCAATGCCCACCGCTTCTGCCAGGTCTGGCGGATCTTCCAGCAGGTCTTCGGCGGAACGGACCGACTGGTCAGGGTGGCCTCCGTGTTCACTGCATCGTCAGACTACACGCGTCCCTTCCTCCAGGAGATGGCGGCCTATGGTCCCACCCTGGAGCCTGCCACCGAGCCCGATGCGATCGCTGTTACGACCTACTTCGGCAACGGCATCCAGGACTACGTGTACGAGCGGGCCAAGGCCGCAGCGGCTTCCTCGGATCCCTGGTTCCTCACGACAGAGTCCTTCACCTCCGGCAGCGTCACGAGACCCGTGTCTCTGGCCGCTACGAATGCCTATTGGACGGGCCCTGCACTGCAGAGGCACGTGGATGAGACGTTTGGCGAGTGGAGAAGGCGGCTTCTCAGCGGCGACGCCCGGGAAGGGGCGGGTCCGGACGCGGTCGGCGTGGGCGGCGGATTCGATCCCTGGCTCGTCGACCTAGCCAGGACCACCTTTGGCCGGCCCAAGCCGATCATCGCCTATGAGGGCGGGCCGTCGATCTACACGGACAACATCGATGGCGGCGACTCGCGGGATGACGGCACTACGATCTTCATGGAGGCCCTGAACCGTCATCCTGCCATGGCCGACGTGTACAACATCCACCTCCACATGGCAAGGTCCAAGGGGCTGCGTTCACACGTGGCCTTTGTGGATTGCGGCAGTTGGGGCAAGTACGGCCAGTGGGGCCACCTGGAGTACCTGGACCAGGACCCCAATGCCTCGGTCAAGTGGCGATTCCTGCTCGACTGGATCAACCAGTTCCGATCGATCAGGCCGGTGGACCAGGCTGCGGGCCAGACGCCCACGTTCAGCACAGGTCACATCCTGCCCGTGGCCACGGTAGGGCAGCCCTACGCCGCAGTCCTCACGGCAGAGGGTGGGGATGGGCTATTGACGATCACCAAGGTCGGAGATTACCTGGTCGACGGGCTCCGCTACGAGGCAGATCCAGCAGACCCATCCAAGGCCAAGGTCACAGGCACGCCCGGCCAGGCCAGCCTGAGCTACGTGTACCTCCGCGTCACTGACCGTGACGGAGACCCTGCATGGCGGACCTTCACGATCCGCAGTGTCGGTGGTCCCGGCGTGTTGGCGGAATCCAACTTCACCGGTGCCGATCCCGGCCTGCACCTGCCTTGGACTGCAGCCTACGTGACTGCGCAGGGCCTGGTCTACTCAGGCTGGACCGCAGGCAGCGGAGTGCGGATGCACGCCGGTAGTGACATGCTGGTCTGGTCCGTGTCCGCCCCCAGCAGCGAGGCCCAGTCCACCCTGGGTCTTGCCATTGCAGACAAGGAGTACCTCTCCATCCGCGTTGCCGCCGCAGCAGGCAAGGCCCTGGACCTGAGATCAGCAGAGGTCAGCCTCCTGATCCGCAGGATCGACTACCACTCGCCCCGCAGGTACGCGGCCCTGACCAGCGTAGAGGGTTTCACGGACCAGGCCGCGGTCTTCACGACGCCGAGGATCGACTCCACCTCTGACGAGCAGATCACCTTCACCCTGCCCAACACGGCCGCATACGGCCGGATCATAGGCCCCTTCGAGCTCCGGCTCTACGGCTTCTCAGGCCAATACGCAGGCCACAAGACCAGCCTCCTGTCCTTCCGCCTGAACGGCCAGGTGGCGGGTCCGTGAGCTATGGGCTGTGAGTTCTGAGTTCCACGGTCACGGCTGTCAGCCGGGATAGGACGCCGAGAGCTTGCAGCCGAAAGCGTCCGTTGGTCTCTTCAGACTCTCCAAAAGTCCCCAACAAACATCCAAGTTTGAAGACCGTCGTGAGGGCTGTCGAGACTGCAACAGTCACCCCGGCGGATACCAGACGTTGTTGAAGTACTTTTCTTCATACCTGGCCTCGGTTTTCGACTGGCAGACTCGGAGGCATACGGTAACATGAATGGCCAAGCTCTGTCTGTACCCTGAACCGGTTCGATCAACAGGGTGAAGATGAGTTCCAGTGCGAGGCGTTCGTGCCAAAGGGGGAATCGTAGGTATTGTGGGGGTGCCCGTAAGGCGCGTCTCTGAGACGCGGTCCTCTTCCATGGCCGTGTCACAGACACGACCTACAATGCTCCTGGGGTCGCTATATGAAGAAGAGACTCGCTTATCTGTCGGCAGCGTTCGTGGCCTCGTACCTGGGTCTGGGGACCACGGCGCAGGGCGTCTCGCTGGAGGACGCCAATCCCGTGCATGTCCGGTTTGCGGAGACGGATTCGCTCTTCGACAACCCGGGCCAAGGGTGGATGGGCCGGCAGCGAAGTCTGGGGTCCGGGCAGCCATTGCCCTCTTCGGTCAGGTATATCCGGTTCAACTGGGCCGACATCGAGCCCGAGAAGGGGCGGTACAATTGGGCGGTTATCGACGATGTGATCGCTGCCTCGAAATTGCGTGGTGCGACAGTGGCTTTTCGCGTGATGACCTGCAACGCCCACAGTGCCGGCTATTATGCCTCACCGAAGTGGCTGTTCGATGCCGGCTGCAGGGGACTCGAGTATCTGCGCGGCGGAGACGACCCGACCAGCGGCGGCAAGCGGATCACGCGGATCGAGCCGGATTATTCCGATCCGCTGTATCTGCGGCACCACGGCGTGTTTCTGGCGGACCTGGGCCGGCGGTATGATGGAGGCCCGGACGTGGAGTTCCTCGATATCGGATCCTACGGCATCTGGGGCGAGTGGCACACGCCTAACCCGGCCCCGGTGGAAATCCGCAAGCGGATCGTGGACCTCTACGTGGCGGCCTTTCCTCGCACGCCTCTGGTCTTCATGTCGGATGATGCCGAGGTGCTCGGATATGCACTGTCCCATGGCGCTGGTCTGAGGCGCGACGGTGTCGGCTCACCCTGGCATGAGCAGAATTGGATAGGCTCCAAGAAATATGCGGGTGTCTCGCAGATGGCCAGCGCCTGGCAGCGGGCGCCCGTGGTGTTCGAGTGGTTTGGCGACTACGAGTACCTCAAATCCAAGCAGTGGTCGTATGACGCGGCGGTGGAGTTCATGCTGAAGAACCACGTGACGTTGATCAATGACAATCTCGGGAAGATCCCGCCGGAGGCCATAGGCCAAGTGGAAAGGCTCGCTCGGTTGGCTGCGCGCGACTGGTCCTTCGAGAGCTGGCGCATGAGAAGACCGCAGCGCCCGGCGGTCGTGTGTCGTTGAACATGACGTGGGCCAATGTCGGCGTGGGCAGGCTCTATCGCCCATATGTGTTGCGATGGTTCCTGCTCGATCCGGAGGGCAGGGTCGCAGCCACGGCCGATGGCAGGGCCGACCCTCGCGAGTGGCTGCCCGGTGAGCATCTGGTCAGCGAACCGCTGGCTGTGCCTACGACTTTGAAGGCCGGCGACTACGCCTTGGCTCTGTCCATGGTCGATCCGGCCGGCAGTCGCCGACCTTTCCAACTCGCAATCGACGCCCCCCAGGCCCAGGGGCGGTACTGCCTCAGCCGGATTCGGATCACAGGGCGATGACCATCGCTAGACGACCCGGATCTCCAGGGATGCTACGGCCTGTCTCGGGATATCTACCCTTACGGTCTGGCCGTCCATGCGGACCGCCATGGCCATGGGCCGCACCTGGTCCGGCTCAGCGAAGGTGTTGCCCGCCCGCATGTCACTGTGCGTCAGTATCCTTGCCCGGGCCTCAGAAGGCCGTCCCCCCCCTGTCAGGCCGATGCGGGCAGAGACCGCGGTGTCCAGGGATGGGTTGACGAGCGTGATCGTCAACCGCTGGTCTCGGATGGAGGCGGAGCCCGCCAACGCGGGGAGGGTGGCGGACCCCTCTGGTGTCACGACGTTGAGGGGTTCTAGGGCTACGCGCATTGGGACCAAGCGGCCTCCCATATGCGGTTTGTACATCTCAAAGACGTAGTAGGGCGGGGTGCGGACGTACCTATCGCCCTGGGCCATGAACAGCGAGTGCAGGCAGTTGATGGTCTGCGCGAGGTTGGCCATCTCGATCTTGTCTGCGTGGCGGTTGAAGACGTCCAGGGTCAGGGCCGCGTGCAGGGCATCCAGCAGGGTGATGTTCTGGGTCAGGATGTAGCGGGGCGCCATCTCGGTGCCGACTGGATACCAGACGCCCCATTCGTCGATGACCAGCTTGGTGAGGTGGTCGGGATCGAACCTGGCCATCTCCTGCCAGTGTTCCTGGATGATCTCCTCGATCCTGAGTCCCTCGCGGAGCACGGCGTACCACTCCGCGGGGCCGTGAGATCCGGACTTGAATCGGGCTGACCTGAAGTCCGTGTAGAAGTGGGCGGCCAGGCCGTTGACCTTGCTGCGGTGTCCACCCTGCATGGCCTCAAAGAACCCGGTGGTCCAGGCCACGTCGCGGTTCTTTGAGTGTCCCCTGGGTCCCACGGCGATCAGGAAGGGCTCCGTATACCTGGCGAACTGCGTGACGTACTGCCTGTACAGGGTCGCATACTCCGAGGGCTTCATGTCCCCACCGCATCCCCAGGACTCATTTCCGATACCCCAGTACTTGATCTTGAAAGGCTCGCGGTCTCCATTGGCGGCCCTCTCGTCGGCCAGGCTCAGCAGGCCTGCGGGCGCGTTGCAGTACAGCACCCAATCGTGCAGCTCCTGGGGAGTGCCTGAGCCCACGTTGCCGGCCAGGTAAGGCTCCGCGCCGATGAGCCTGCACAGCCGCATGAACTCATGCGTGCCAAAACGGTTGGGCTCCGACTCCAGGAGGCCTGCAGGCATGCTCGGCTGCCAGTAGTTGTAGGTCCGCGGTCGCTTGGCAGCAGGGCCGATGCCATCCCGCCAATGGTAGCCATCCGCAAAGCAGCCTCCCGGCCAGCGAAGATTCGGTGCACCGATCGCCTTCATGTCCTCCACGAACTGCCGCCTGATCCCACCCAGGTTCGGGATCTTGGATCGCTCACCCACCCAGATGCCGTCGTAGACTACGCCTCCGAGGTGTTCTATGAAGTGTCCATAGAGGTGGGGATTGATGAGGCAACCTGGCTCCGCAAGGGCCAGCTCGATCTGTGCCTCGGCCTTGGGCTCCGCACCCAGTACCGAGCAGCGACCTATCCATGCACCGATCCCAACGGATGCCGCAGTCTTGAGAAATGCTCGCCTTTGCATGAGAAGCCCTCATAGATGCCGGGACTGTCGCAGAGGTGCGCCGCGCGGCGCGGTCTGACGCGGCCCGGGCCGATCAGGCAACGATCCTATCGCACCCCTGGGTGTTCCGCAAGGCGCCTTCTGGGAACAGCGGGTTGACTGGCCCCCTGCAGTCCTTTAGAGTCTATCTTAGATGGATCCCGTACAGGTCGGCACAGATGCATCCCTCGGCAGGGGACAGGAGTATCCTCCTGCAGGGCAGAAGGGGCCCGGCAGGCGGCAGGCCTTGGTGCTGGTCATCCTGCTCGTCCTGTCGCTGGTGTTCGCATGGCTGGTCGGCCTGTACAGAAGCCAGGAGGACCTGACCCGCGTGCTGTCGGAGATCCTGCCTGAGGCCCAGCGGTTTGACCTGCTCGGCAGAGAGGTGTTTGCGGGCTACAGCGGCGAAGGCAACATGGAGCAGAGGGTCGGCTACGTGTCCGTGGCCGATGCCTATGGGTACGGTGGCCCGATCCGCGTGGCAGTCGGCCTGGATGGCCAGGGGCATATCCGCCAGATCGCCATCCTCCAGCAGTCCGAATCCATGGCCTTCCTGAGAAAGATCGTCGACCAGGGACTGCCCGAGGCCCTGGCAGGAAGGTCCTGGGGCAGCGAATTCCGGGTAGGACGTGACATCGACGCCGTGACCGGCGCAACCGCCTCGCTCGATGGCCTGTCCGGAGCGGTCCGCATCGCCTGCCAGAGGGCTGCCCGGCTCGCGGGCGTGGCCGTCGCGCCCCGCCCCGGCAGCGGCCGGCCGTAGGCGGACCGGAGGTGGTGCTCATCCTCTTGTACACCGCCGGGTTCCTGGCGTATCGCAGGTCCGGTGTCCTCGGCCGGCGCCTGCAGACCGCGACCCTGGTGCTGGGCGTCCTCGGCATCGGCCTGTGGCTCAACGGCGGGATGTCCCTGATCCACATCAATGCCTTCCTGCTGGGGTATTGGCCCGCATGGCAGGACCACCTCTACTGGTACCTCCTGATCGGCGGGGTGCTCCTGCCTATCCTCCTGACCGGCAAGAGCCTCTACTGCAGCCACGTCTGTCCCTTTGGCGCGACCCAACAGGCCCTGGCCGGCTTGGGCCTGACCCGACCGATCCCAGAACCCTGGCACGGGCTCCTCCGGGGTGCTCAGCGGCTTCTCGTCTGGGTGGCAGTGGTGGTCGCCCTGGTCTTCCGCAACCCCGCCCTGGTTCCCTATGACGTCTCAGGGACCCTGTTTGGCTGGACAGGCCTGACGTGGCAGTTTGCGGTCCTGGCCGTGGTCCTTGCTGCATCCCTGGTCATCACCCGGCCTTGGTGCAACTACCTTTGCCCCATCCGGGCAGTGACTGACTTCATCCGCCTGGCCCGCCGTGCTCTGAGCGGGTGATTCACCCTATCCAGAGAGAAGTAAGATGTAAGAGGCAAGAAGTAAGCAGGAGGGGAATCTCTCTTCTGCCTTTTGCTTACGTCTTGCCTCTTGCCTCTCCTCTGCAGAGGCAAAACCCTACGCCTTCTCCGTGGTGTACTCTGGCCGTCAATGCTGTACAATACCGCGTTCTCTGTGGTTCTTGAGATGGAATGCCGTATGGCGGTTGTAATCGTACGAAACATCAGCAAACACTTCGGCAAGCTGGCTGCAGTGGCGGACGTGTCTTTCGAGGTGGCGCCCGGCCAGTGCTTTGGCCTGCTGGGGCCCAATGGCGCGGGCAAGACCACGCTGATGAAGATGCTCTACGGTCGCTGCCTTCGCGACAAGGACTGCCCAGGGTCCATCGAGGTGTTTGCCCATGATCCCGGCCAGGACGAGCTGTCCATCAAGTATCTCTCTGGCGTGGTGCCCCAGGACAACAACCTCGACGATGAGCTGGATGTAACGACCAATCTATTGGTGTACTCCAAGTTCTATGGTCTGCCCGGCGAGGTGGCCAGGCGGCGGATCGCTGCGCTACTCGAGTTCCTGGAGCTCTCCGAGAAGGCCCGCGCCAAGATCAGGCAGCTCTCAGGGGGCATGCAGCGGCGGCTGGTCATCGCCAGGGCCTTGCTGAACAACCCCAGGCTCCTGATCCTGGACGAGCCCACGACCGGCCTGGATCCCCAGGTGCGGCACCTGATCTGGGACAAGCTCAGACAGCTCCGCACCCAGGGCACGACCATCCTGCTGACCACCCACTACATGGAAGAGGCATTCCAGATCTGCGATTCCCTGCTGATCATGGACAAGGGCCACGCCGTGCTCCGCGGCAGCCCGCACACCCTGATCCAAGAGACCATCGAACCCTACGTCCTGGAGTGGATCAATGGCGAGGAGTCTGCAGACCTGGCTGCAGTCGAGGTGCCGGGAGACGTCAGGGTGGATCACGCCCAGGGTGTGACCCGGTTCTATGGGGCCAGGCTGGAGCATCTCGAGTCCGTGGCCCGCACGCTCAAGGGCGCCCACTACCACCTGAGGCAGTCCAGTCTCGAGGACGTCTTCCTCAAGGCCACTGGAAGGGGGCTCCATGACAGCCAGTAGCTCGTACCCCTCTCTGGCCAACAGGCTCTACAGCGTGTGGTACCGCCACATGCGGGTCTACACCAAGAACCTGATCAGCAACGGCTTTCCCACCTTCGTGGAGCCGCTGTTGTTCCTGGCAGGCATCGGGCTGGGGCTGGGCAAGTACATGGGCAGCCAGACCATGGATGGGCTTCTCTTCATCCAGTTCCTGGGCACGGGCCTGCTCGTGACAGCGTCCATGTATACGGCCGCATTCGAGTGCACCTACGGAACCTTCATCCGCCTGGAGTTCGAGAAGGTCTATGACAGCATGCTCGCTGCGCCGATCACGGCCAGCAACCTGATCCTCGGCGAGGTCCTCTGGGTCGCCACCAAGGGCCTGTTCTTCTCGCTGTCGGTCCTGTGCGTCCTCGGGGCTTTCCAGATCGTGCCCTTCATCCAGAGCCTGCCAGTCCTCTTTGTGGGCTTCCTGACAGGCGCGATGTTCGGTGTCCTGTCGCTCCTGGTGACGTCCTTTGTCAAGACCATCAACCATTTCAACTTCTACCTGACCGGTGTCCTGTCGCCCATGTTCTTCTTCTCCGGCGTGGTCTTCCCGATCAGCAGCCTGCCCAAGGCCCTGCAGTGGGTGGCAGAGATCGTGCCCCTGACCCACGTGGTCCGCCTGGTGCGGGGCATCTGTAGCTGGCAATTCCAGCCCCTCATGGCCTGGGACCTCTTCTACAGCATAGCCTTCTGCGTGATTGTCGGATGGCTGGCAGTGAATCGGCTCAAACGAAGGCTGGTAAGCTAGGAAGAAGAACGCAGAACACAGAACACAGGAGTCAGGAGATAGGAGCGTGCAGGATGGGCTTCAGCCCATGCTGCCTTATGCTGCCCACTGCCGAAGGAGGGAGTCGAACCCTCACCCTGTTGCCAGGACAGGATTTTGAATCCTGCGCGTCTGCCAGTTCCGCCACTTCGGCGACAGCGGCCATTATCGTCGATCCCAAGGGACGTGTCAATTGGCCGGGTGAAAACAGAAGGAGATGGGCTGTCGCCTTGTCCGCCGCTGCGGCTCCGTGGGAGCAAGCCTCGGTGAGCCGCAAACGATAGCATCGAGCCTTCAGCAGAGTGCCTCAGGTTATGTGAGATTGCCCATGCAGAAACCCCGCCATCTGTGGCCCCGTCAGGTGATCTCGTGCGAAGCACGCCTTGGTAGTGGCGTTCACACAACTCGCAGGCTGCCAGCCAGCCCCCGCAGCTTGCCCGCCACGTAAGGCGGAGAGTCCGCGCGTATAGCCTCCAACAGACCGCGGCATTCCTCGGCGAGTTCGATGAACTTGGCCTTGTGCTCTCCGCGTAGAAGCCTTCGTCGCGCACTGACCGTGTCTGATGCGAGACTTGTTTGGAGAAGATACAGGAAGAGGTGGCGTCGTCGGTCGCCGTCTTCCGCTTTCTCGCACAACTCCTCGATGTAGTGCGGTAGCAGCGAGCCCCACTTGCCTCCATTCGCGGCCTGCAGAATGACGAAAGCTTCCAGGAGCATGTGGGCTACTCGTTCGTCCACACTCCCGATCACTCTCGCTCTCCAACCTGCGTCAGACAGCACTGCCCAGATACTCTCAGCAATCGTGGGGTCGGTATAGGCCTTTGCCTGTAGAGCCAGGGCGACCACAACCTGGTCGGACAATGGTGAGTCCGCGAGCCCACGCAAGGCCTGAGACAATCCATCTGCGGTCCCCAGAGTCCGACTTGTTTCAACAAGTTGCCTCAGGGCCTTTCGGTCCTCTTCGGGCCGATGCTCAGCCCATTTCAGCACCGTATCTGCCAGCGAGTACTCCAGGACAAAGGTCGGGTCACTTGGCGTCTGCACGGCGAAGGGAAGAGAGGAAACCAGATGAGAGACCAACGCATCATGGAACTTTGCCCGGACATCCTCGGTTTGTTCGCGCGGAGCGAGTTGTTGGAGCTTGTCGCCCATGATTGACAGAAGTCCCACGGCCCAGGGCGAAGGGACAGCGAGGGTCATGTAGCGAAGATAGGATCTTTGGATGTGTGGACTGGCCATGAGCCATATGCGGGTTGAGGCCTCTAGTGCCGGCTTGACCCAGTTTCTTCGATAGAACTGAGGGGCGTCTGGTTCGTCCGAACAACTCGAAGCAACTGCTTCGGCTAACCACCATGCTAAGCAGGCAATATTCGCACCATTGCCATCAGGAAGGCTTGCCTCCAGATGATAGGCGTAATGCCGCGCGAGATCACAGCGTATCGCCCACGCTTCAGCGCCAGCCTTGTTGCGTCCTTCGCTGTCCGACGTGCAGACTATCCTCAAGATGCGGTCCCACAGGATCGGGACTTTGCCTGGCGGCACAAGTTCCGGATGCAAGGCAAAAACACAGCATGCATGATACTGCGGAATAGGGCTAACCGACGCATCCACCCAATCCCAGATTTCCGTCCATGCGTCCGTGTCTGCGTGGGTAGACAACCATCCTCGGACGGCCTCCGGCATTCCGTATCGCGGCGCAAGCGGCAGGAATCCAAGCTGCCTACGGCAGCCCTCGCAGACATCGGTCAATGTCTGAGCTTGCCCGACTATCAGAGCGATTACTCTACTCATCTGGTCATGTTCTTTCTCTGGACTGCCTATTTCCAACCGTATTGAGTCAAGCGAGGAGACTGCTGGCCTGAGCACCTTGGGGACGTAGTAATTCAGGCTGTCTTCAATCGCCGGTTGGCATTCGAGACTCTGCCGGACTCCTTGAAGCGCAACAAGCACGTCATCGGAGATCGCATCGAACGACGCGACCGCCGCAGGCCTCCATTCACGGAGGTCGGCGGAAGTCAGAGCGTTGCGCGACTCTCGAAGAATGGCCTCTGTTCTGGGAGTAACGCTGAGCGACGTGTTCTGAATCATCTGCTCCAGGCAGTCCATAGCCGCCTTGCGCACGTTCTGTCTCTCGGACAGTAGAAGGAACGGGAGTTCTGCGGCCCGGCGACAGGGCTTCTCCTCTTCCGTAACGTACACAACCAGGGGGCCAGCAGGTAGCTTCTCCCGCCGGGGATGGCCGAGATCCTGAAGAACCGAGATGTCTACATCATCGCCGATGGATCCGGCCTCGTCTTTGAATAGACCAAGGTCTTCAAGTATCCGCACAGTCCGGGCATCGACGCGACTGTGATGACGGAGGGCAGTCCTGTATATGAGGATCCGCATCTGTTGCTTCATCCCATCCGCATCCTCGGGACCGAAGCCACATTCCTGATGTAGCTTGAGGAGGTCCGCTACCTCGCGCAGATACTCCTCGTCGCTAAACCCGAGGGCGTCCTGCATCGCCCTCATGCCATCTGAAATGCGTTCACCTTCTTGGCCCACGCTCCCGGTGATCAGGCTGTGGGAGAGCAGAAGCCTTGGTGTCAATGAGGCCACTTTAGCCTTCATGCTTCCGTGCAAGACTCGCGGCGGTGATGGCAGCAACTCCTGGACGCTCCACTGGGTTAGCCGCTGCGCCGATTCCACTGGAAACGACTTGTCGTCCCAGACGCTGATGAGGAACTCCGAGATGACTGAGAGCCATTCGCGATACAAGCGGACCGCCATTGATTCATGACTGTCTGTGTTTTCAGGCCCCCCAAAGAGGCCCGGGTCGCGCATGCACTCGTGCACGTATTCGGAAACATCCTGAAGGGCTTGACCAGGAGCATTGGCGCAATACTGTCCAGCAAGTGTCTTGAGAATGTCAGCACTTGGGACGACAAACCGATACCGCCATCGCATCAGCCGCTGTATGCACTCGGCGGCCCGTGCAGTAGTGATCTTGCCGGCCATCATGATCCCGGAGATGAAGGCACCAGTTCCGAATGCAGCATATGCTGCCTCGGGTCGCTCATTGAGCGTAAGGGCCTGACACATACGGTCATCGGCCAAGAGGGGGGTCGCTGTTTCTTGGGCGATGAAGCTCGCGAGGAACGGCAGAAGATCCTTGGGGTCTGCATCACTTTCCTGCTTCTCTTCAGGCCTGGCGCGTGACACGAAGTGAAAACGGGGATCGGCACGCAGACGGTTCCAGAGGTTGAAGTGCCACCTGCGCGTTTCTTCCTGATGTTGAATGCTCTCTAGCCGCTGCCGTATTTCAGTATGGACATCCGGGAGAATGTGGACTCTGTAATGCTCGGTGATGGCGTCCAACAGGCCGAAATGAGCCACCATCTCCAGCGTTGATAGCGCGACCAGAACGCATTGCAGTCGTCCGAGGTCGGGGTGGGCCTCATCCACGGCCGACTCTTCCTTGCGGACCTTCAATACTTGCTGGTACACAGTATCAGGGATAAGACCCGCTCTATAGCAGGGTCGAATGAGGTCAATCAGGTGGTAGTGATGCTCCTTTGGCTCCCCATGTTCGTTCACAGTGGCCATGTTGACATCAAGGACGTTCTGCTTCTCCAGAACCGTGACGGCTCGGCTGTCTATCTTTGCCGCGAGGTGCTCTGCGCTCCGCTGTAGCCAGCGTTGATGGAGAATTAGTCTTCGCCCATCCTCCAGAACGGTGGACAAGTACTCTTCGGGCACGCCGATGTCCCCAAAGTACTCCGCTGCCGTATCGAGGAGCTCCAGGCGGTGTAGAGTGATCAGGGCCGACATGTCCGCCATGATTCGTGTTCCTTGGGGCGGGCATTCAAGCGGCAGCAGTCCACGATGGTTCACATCAGTCTTGCCTGGGTGGAAGGCATTTGTCGCATACACACAGAGGCTGGCCCGGTTCACAGGATCATCGTGGATCCAGGTTAGTTGCCGGGTCCGTCTGTTCCATCCCGCGTAAGCGGGATTCCCACAGACCTGCTCTGCATACAGCCACGGCATCCGGCCCTTGAGCATCTCAGTATGGAGATACTCCGTTCGCTTCTGCACATGTTCAATACGCTTCTTGAGCGTTTCGAACACCTTGTCTTCGGGGATTCTCATGAACGTGCTGGGATCGACTCCTCCACACTCATGAAGTTGGTCCAGAGTCTTCAACGATTCGTGAGCGGCTTCCTCATCTCCCGCCGCATAGGCTGTGTTCATGAAGACCATAAGGTAGGTCGGATCGCTACGGAACCGTTGGTGGAAGGCTCGGAGCGAAGCAAGGGCTGCGTCCGGATTGCCAAGACTCATGTGCAATTCGGCCCGCCCGAGAACCGCGCGAATGTCAGGCTTGTCCTGCCCACAGGCCTTGTCATACAGGCGCAGGCTCTCCTCTGGTAGGTACAGTTGGGCAAGGCACACTGCGAGGTTCACGATGTGAACTGGATTGTCAGGCTCGGCTTCATACAATGCCCGGAGGTGAATCGCTGCTTTGCCCGTATCGTGAAGGCGGGATGTGTAAATATGAGCCAGTCTCCCACGATAGTCCATATTGGTGGGCAGCAGTTGCACCAAACGCTCATAACACCATACGGCCACCCCCGTGCTCTCGGATTGAAAGGCTAGGTCCGCAGTCTTGTGTAGAATCGCGGGATCACCCGTGCTTCTTGCGGCGATCAGTAGGCACTCTGCGGCATCCGCCAGTTGACGCTTCTGGGCAAGGGCATTCGCTCGCAGTTGGAGCCAGGTGACATCTGTCTCATCCTTCGCTTTGTCGAGTGCCTCAATTGCCGCATCTGCATTCCCTGCGCGGAGAGCTTTTGCGGCTTCGAATGCTGAGCAGAGCTTGGGATTGTCCAAGGCTAAAGGTGCTATGATCTGGTCGCATTCAGCAAGGGCATCTCCTTCGGACTCCTGCCACATCTGGAGGAAAAGCATGCAAAGCTGTTCCTTCTTTGCAGGAGTGTCTGCGCGGTATCAGTTCTTTAGCCTTAGCAAAGCCCTCACTGTGCTGGCCCATGAACGACGACTGCACAAGTGCCGCGAGAATGTTGGCTTCCAGATCGGAGGGATGGTCTTCCCTCAGCCTCTCGGGAAGGTCGGACGGTGGCTCGATGTAGCCATGTACTACACTTCTGGCAACGTCTACCGGGACTGGCCGATAGGTGTACATGAGCCGTGCCAATTCGGCCACCTTCTCACGACTCCCCAACAGGTAATGCACGAGCCAAGCGATCTTCACAGCCGTTGAGGCTAATCCAGAATCGACCTGTCCTGCACCAACAATGGGATCAAGAACAGGTTGAAGAGTTGACAGGACGGCACCCAAAGCCTCCCTCTCCTGTGGCGACAGGTCCTGCGGTCGAATGTCTCGGCCCTTCTCCTGTCCGGATAGTGAACGGACAAACAGTGCATCAGCGAGACGGATAACGCACTGCCCATATTTGGCTCGATCTTGTTGGGCGGCAGCCCAGTTCACAATCCTCTCGGCCTCATCTCGCCGATCCTTGAGGGCATAGACAGTGACAGCTAATTCGCACCATCGTTCGTTTGGAGGAAGCCCCTCAATGAGAGCAACTGCCCCGTCGAGGGCCTGCTTATTCAAGAGGATTGCCAGACGTATGCGGATGGCATATGGGTCGGTGCACTTGTCGAGATGGGCCAATGCTGCGTCAGGTCCTGCTTCGAGATTCTCGATGGCGCCCCTCAATGCCACAACGTCCGCCTGCACCTCTGCATCACCGGATGCGATGGATGTCGACTCAATCTCAGCCAGAAGAGACTTGGCGAGATCAATGTTGTCTCTTGCCTGGGAGCTCTCCCTTTCGGCTCGAATGACGTGAACTCGAGCCAAGAGGAAGAGGGTCCTCGCCATGGTGTGACCGATCGCGGTCCCATCACTATGTATGACACGCTCCAGTCCATCAGCGAGGGTGAAAGCGCTGTGGTAGTTCCACATCGACAGTTCAGCATGGATCTGATCTATCACGGCGAGGACATCTAGTGTCTGATCCAGTTCGTGCGCCGCCTCCCCTCGCGATGGAGTACTGCATTCACCGGACATGGGACTGCTGAAGTTGCCCAGTGTCCCAACTACTCCGGTTTGTTGGGTCGGCATGAGAGATGCCGAAGTGAACACGACCTTCACGCCAATACCCTGAAGGGCATCTGTGACATCTACTCTTTCCGAGACGTTCGTTGAGACACCAAAATCCTTGGAGTGTACGAATGCCACTGTGCCGTATGCGGAATGCAGGATCTCGGCATGGGGTTCAACCATGAAATCCTTGAGTCGGATCTCCGTACGCAAGCGTGCTATCATGTCCCTGTAGGGGTGCTGGAAGAGTCTATCAACCTCGTCTCTGATTCTGCCAGGCTCGGTGACAGTCTGCGAGAAGTGCATCGTGTGAGTCTTGGCTGTGTCCCGTAGAAAGACGTCGAGCTCTTTGATGAACTGCTCGTCAAGGAACTTAATTCCGACTTTCCCTGCTTGCCCCAGAGGCATTCGCTGGACGATTGCCAGAACCATGGGACTATTGCTGGAGAGAAGCAACTCGGCATCACTGCGGTCGATGACGACAGTATCTGAGTCCTCTGACGTCGAGCGTACTGAGACATTCAGCGTCTTCCCAGGCATTTCCGACGACCTCCTGCCTGTGCGCTTGCCGCGGATCTGACAAACAAAATCGATGCCTTGATCGGGTTCGAGCCTTGTGGCGAACCAGTGCATCTTTGCGGCCCAAGACTGAAACTCGGTCTCGCCAACATATCCGGCGTCTTGGCTATCACTCACCTGTTTTGGCATTCAGTCCTCTGCCCAGACCAGAGACACGACGTACTGTGAAGGAAATGATCAAAGGCCACCTCTGAACTCACCACACTGGCGATCCTTATCCAAGTCCTCCCTGTGTGGTTCAGCAACCGCCATGTCGCTGTCCCACCCGAAATCGCTGGAATGAGGCTCCAAGGCATCCAGCACAGGCTAGGCAGCATTTGAAGGTGAGGCATCGCAGGGGCGAGTGCCCCGGCACCTGTCAGCCGTCGACCTATCACTTTCACGGGTCAACTGTCTCACCTTACTTTGGATGCCATAGCCATCCATCGCTCCTTCATTCCAGGTATCGGTGAGGATACCGCGTCTCCTTCCACAGATCAACTCAACGCACAAGGAGAATTCTGGCAGTCCCAAAAACCCCGTGGGCAGTCCCAACGCAGGGCGGACACAAGGCAGATGCCATCCATGCCGTTCGATGGCGTCTGGCTTGACCCGCCCGGTCGCTTCGGCCCTGCCTTCTTCTGAACTAAGCCGTCAACCCCCTTCGAAATAAGGTGAGGGGGTTGATGGCGGAGCAGCGTCTGGCAGGAAGGGCCACAGCAGATATGGGCCCAGTCCTGGGGTCAGCCTCATTTATGGATTTGTTCCCTTGCCTAATTGGGCGGCGGCGGTATACTATTGCCCGGTTGCGCAGATTCTCAGTGGGAGTGCACTTGTGAAGGTAGGGCCCATTTCGGACCTTTCTCCAGTTGCCCCGCCTGATTCTAATAGAAAGGACTCCGTATGCCGTTTGCCGCAATGAAACTTCACCCTATGCTCCTGAAGGGCCTCAAGGACCTGGGCTTTGTCAGGCCCACACCCATTCAGGCGGATGCCATACCTCCGGCCATGGAGGGCAAGGATGTCCTGGCCTGCGCAGTGACCGGCAGTGGCAAGACCGCTGCGTTCCTGCTGCCCATCCTCCATCACCTCATTGAGAAGCCCCGCCGCACCACGCGGGTCCTGGTGTTGACGCCCACGCGGGAGCTGGCTGCACAGATCCTCGAGGACCTCAATGACCTGGCAGTGCACACGCCGGTCACCGGAGCGTCGGTCTTTGGGGGCGTGGGCATGGGACCGCAGGAGCACGCCTTTCGCAGCGGCGTGGACGTCATCGTCGGTACGCCCGGTCGGCTGCTCGACCACTTCAGGATGCCCTATGCCAAGCTCAGCGGCCTGGAATACCTGGTCATCGACGAGGCGGACCGCATGCTCGACATGGGCTTCCTTCCGGATATCCGCCGGATACTGCGGCACATTCCCACCCGGCGGCAGACCCTCTTCTTCTCCGCGACGATCCCTGCGCCGATCCAGCAATTGACGCGTGAGATGCTTCACAATCCAGCGATGATCAACCTGGAGAGGCCTCCTGCGCCCGGCCATGGGGATCACCCAGGCCGTCTATCCCGTCCCCCAGCAGCTCAAGGCCAACCTGCTCGTGGCCCTGCTCAAGCAGCAGATCATCCATGACGCCCTGGTCTTCACGCGGACCAAGCACAGGGCGGACCGCGTGGCCAAGATCCTGGTGAAGAGTGGGATCGACGCTGAACGGATCCACGGGAATCGCTCTCAGCTCCAGAGGACCCAGGCCCTGGCCGGATTCAAGTCCGGCAAGTACCAGGTGCTCGTGGCTACGGACATCGCCGCTCGCGGCATCGACATCCAGGCCCTGGGCCACGTGGTCAACTTTGACGTGCCCTACGTTCCGGAGGACTACATCCACCGCGTCGGACGCACCGCCCGTATGGAGGCGACCGGCGACGCCTTTACCTTCGTCTCATCCGAAGAGGAGCCGGATCTGCGAGAGATTGAGAAGGCCCTCGGCAAGCGGCTTCCCCGCGTGGTCCTGCCCGACTTCGACTACACCGCCAAACCTGAGGAAGAGGTCAGACTGTCCCATGGCCGGAGCCAGGGTGCTGGCGGCAGGAGGCCGCAGGATCGGCAGAGGGGTGGGGTCGGTCACAGGCCTGGGACCGGGCATGCGAAGCCCACGTCGCACCGCCCTGACGCCCCATCTGGCGGGCATGGGTTGAGCCGCAGTCGCAAGGTCAGCCTGGCCCGCAGGCCCGGGAAGAGGCCTCGACGGCGATAGACCCGGTGGGCAAGATCGATAGGGATGAATAGACTTGGCTGGCGCAGAGACAATTAGAAGAGACTCCTTTGCATCAGCAGCCCGATACGCGCCCCTGTATCCACATCGGTGCAGCCAGGCTGTCGACGAGGCCATGGACTCTGCGCCCGCCTATCAGGCCTGGCGGAGGCAGGACCGTGGCCGCAGGTCTGCGGTGTTCCAGCGGCTGGCAGGCCTGTTCTGTCTGACCAAGCACGACCTCCGGCTGCACGGTCCCCAGGGATTCGTGCCACGCGGACGGCCCATCGAAGAGGGATTGGCTGCAGGCCAGATCGAGCTGGTCGCCACCAGCGGGACTACAGGGGATCGGGTCACGAACGTCTGGTACCAGCCGTGGTGGGATGGCTCAGAGGCTGCGTCCTGGCAGTTGAACAGCCACGCCCGCTCCGTCGCGACAGGGGATCATCGCGAGGCGATCCTCACCAGTCCCTGGTGCACGGGCTTTCCGTGTGAGGAGGGGCTTCTGACGACGGAGGAGCGGACCTCTGGCCGCTTCCTCTATCTCAGCGAACGATCAGACCCCAGCGCCTGGTCGACAGGCCTGATGGACCGCATGGTCCACGAGATCAATACCTTCAGGCCCGCCGTCCTTGAGGCGAATCCATCGTTCCTGGCCAGGCTCTCCCGCCACATCGTCGCAAGCCGCCTTTCTGTGGTCTCGCCGCCCCTGATCGTCCTGACCTATGAGGCACCCTCGGTCCTGCATCGCAGGCAGATCGACCTGGCGTTTGACTCGCCAGTGGCCAGCTCCTATGGAACGACGGAGGCGGGCTACGTGTTCATGGAGTGCGAGGCAGGCAGGATGCACCAGGTGACCCATGCCTGCCACGTGGACTTCCTGCCGTTTGCCGAGGGCCAGCACGGGTCCCGGATCGGCAAGATCCTGGTCACGACCTTCGACAATCCCTGGCGGAGTCTGGTCCGTTTCGACGCGGGCGACATCGTGCGTCTGGACGATCAGGCGAGGTGTCCCTGCGGCAGGGGCGAGGGACTGATCCTGGCCTCCGTGGAGGGCCGGACGATCCACCTGACCTGCACGCCGGACGGCCGCGTCGTGACGCGTGGCCAGGTGGACCGGGCCCTGGGCCAGGTGGACGGGCTGCTGGAGTACCAGGTCATCCAGATCGACAAGGAGACCTATCAGCTCCGCTTTGTGGCGGATCAGGAGGACGGCAGGCAGGTGGCAGCAGAGGCCAGTGCCGCCTTGCGGTCCGTGTATACCTCGGACGCCGTGATCCGGACCGAGCAGGTCGCCGCGATTGCACCCGATCCGCCGGGCAAGTACAACGCGGTCAAGTCCATGATCCCCATCGACGCCAACGCGTTCCTGGACACGCGGTATGCACCGGCCAACGACCGCGGCGAGGGGTCTCCATGAACGGCCATCCAGATCCCTCGGCCGTCTACCTGATGGCTGGCGGAAGGGGCACCCATCGCAGCAAGGGCGATCCACTGCTCACCCGGATCATCGCCAGCGCGGAAGCACAGCGTCCGTCGGTTGCCTACGTCGGCGCAGCCAGCGACGATGACCTGTCGTTTTTTTCGATCATCGAGCAGGCCATGTCGTCTTGTGGTGCAGGGAAGGTCACCCTGGCCCCCCTGGTCAGCGAACAGGTCAAGATCACGCGGACGCGGCAGATCCTGGAATCTGCGGACATGGTCTTCATCAGTGGCGGTGACGTGGAGGCGGGCATGGACGTCCTGGAGGAGCGGGAGATCCTGCCGTTTCTGGTCGAACTCCACAAGGCGGGCAAGCCCTTCTTCGGCCTCTCTGCAGGCAGCATCATGCTGGGCAGGCACTGGGTCCGCTGGGATGACCCTGACGACGATTCGACGGCGAACCTGTTCCCCTGCATGGGCATTGCACCCCTGGCTTGTGACACCCACGCAGAGGGTGACGGCTGGGAGGAGCTGAAGGCCTTGCTGCGTCTCAGCCCCGAAGGGGCGGTTGGATACGGCATACCCTCGGGCGCGGGATTGGCTGTGCATCCGGACGGGGCCCTGGAGGCCATGGGAGGGCCGGTCTTCTGCCTGGGCCGCAAGGCGGGGAAGGTCGTGAGGCAGCCCGACCTGACGCCGTCCGCGTGACGCGGCGAAAGGGAGAAACGGCGAAAGGGAGAAACGGCGAAACGGAGACGGGGTGACGCCGTAGCCGCAGCTTTGGCCCATGCTGCCGCAGCTTCAGCCCATGCGGACACGGTTAGGGCAAAGGGGCGAGCGAGGGCGGGGCAAGCTAGCGGATTCCTCTTCCTTGCCAAGCCTCGATTCTATGCCCTATCTACCCACCAGACAAGGCAAGTGCGGGAGAGGTTACACCCAAATGCGATCTTCGGCGTTCGGTCTTCGGTATTCGGTATTCGGTTTTCGCGAAGAGCGAGCGTAGCTCGCGCCCGAACACCGAAGAGTGATCGCAGCGAACGCCCGAAGACCGAGAGGAGCGACCGACCGAATGGCGACCCCTGAGACTCCTGTCTCCTGTCTCCTGAGTTCTGCGTTCTGAGTTCAGTCCAGTCGCTTGTGAAACTTGACGACTGCCAGCGTGCAGATGGCAATACCCCAGACGAGCAGGGCCAAGGCGTGCGGCCAGAGCTCGGCCCAGCCTGCGCCCTTGAGAAAGATCCCACGCACGATGATCATGTAGTAGGTCAGGGGGATCAGGTGGGCCATGACCTGGATGACGTGGGGCATGTTGGCGACCGGGAACGCGAACCCGGAGAGCAGGACAAAGGGCAGCATCACGAAGAAGGCGGCCACCATCATGGCCTGCTGCTGGGTCTTGACGAGCGTGGAGATGAAGAGCCCGAGACCCAGGGTGGTCAGCAGGAACAGGATGGACAGGGCGTAGAGCAGCAGGACGCTGCCCCTGAACGGCACGTGGAAGATCAGCAGCATGGCCGGGAAGATCAGGGACAGCTCTGCCAGGCCGATGACCGCAAACGGCAGGAGCTTGCCCAGCGTGATCTCGATGGGACGCAGCGGCGTGACAATGAGCTGTTCGAGCGTGCCTTCCTCGCGTTCCTTGACCAGGGCCATGCTGGTCACCAGCATGGTCGTGATCATCAGCAGTTGGGCCATGATGCCCGGGACCATGTAGAACCGTGACGTCAGGTCCGGGTTGTACCACACCCGGGTCTGGGCCATGACTGCAGGCAGGGCCACGGTTCCCTGGGCGCCCTGGCTGGCGAGGGCGACCCTGACCAAGCCTTCAGAGAAGAGGCGGGTGGCCTTCTGCAGGTAGCTGATGCCCTGGACCGAGAAGTTGCTGTTCGCACCGTCGACCAGGGCCTGGACCGTGGCGGTCCGATTCTGGGAAAGCTGGCGGCCGAACCCCGCGGGGATGACCAGGATCAGGCCCGCCTTGCCCGAGACCAGTTGCTCGCCGTCTGCAGAGGAGGGCCCTATCAGGCCGTGGCACTTGAAGTAGCCTGATGCGCCCATGGCCCGTACGAGCTGACGGCTCTGGAAGGTATGGTCGTTGTCCCGCACCGCCATCACGATCTCCCGGATGTCCGTGTTGGCTGCATAGCCCAGCACGAACAACTGCATGATGGGCGCGATCAGGAGCAGGCCGAACAGCCTCGGGTCCCGCCGCAACTGGGCCAGGTCCTTGACCAGGAGGCAGCGAATCCGCTGGAGGCCGGGATGGCGTGCAGAATGGGGCAGAGAGTGGGCCATGGCCGGGTCACACCGCCTTTCGAGTGAACCGTGCGGCGAGGAGGTTCGTGAGGACCCCCAGGACCAGCAGTGCCGCGAATGAGGGCCACAGGGCGGCCAGGGGCGCACCCTTGAGGATGACGCCTCGCAGGATGGTCACGAAGTACCGGGGCGTGACGACCAGGGTCAGCCACTGAATGGCCACCGGCATGTTGTTGATGGGAAAGACCAGGCCCGAGAGGATGAAGGAGGGCAGCAAGGTCACGATCACCGCCACCTGGAAGGCCACTTGCTGCGAGTTGGTGATTGCGGAGATGAGCATCCCCAGGCCCAGCGCGGCAAACAGGAAGAGCAGGGTGGCCAGTGCCAGCAGCAGCAGCGAGCCCTTGATCACGATGTCGAAGAGGACGTATCCCAGGCACAGGATCAGGGTCATCGTGGCCAGGCAGATGAGGACATAGGGGACGGTCTTGCCCAGGATCAGCTCGTACGAACGGACCGGCGAGACCCGGATCTGCTCGATCGTCTGGCGCTCCTTCTCCCGTACGATGGACAGGGACGTGGCGACGACGGCTGAGAGCATCAGCACCATGGCGATCAGCCCGGGGACCAGGAAGTGCGAGCTCTTCATTTCAGGGTTGAACCAGACCCGCGGCTCAGGGAGCACCATGGGCAGGTTGGTAGACAGGCCCTGACGGCTGAAGGCCTCCAGCCGGACCTTGGCCGTCATGCGGTCTGCCAGGGCGTCCAGGTATCCGACGGCGGTGCTGGCGGAGGTGGCGTCGCTGCCATCCACGAGTGCCTGGATCTCCGCGGTCTGGCCTCGGTCGAGGGCCTCGGCGTAGCCCCGGGGGATGATTAGCACTGCCCGGACCTGTCCGCGACTGAGCAGGCCGTCCGCCTCGCTGCGGGATGAGCAGGTCCTTCGCCAGTCGAAGTAGGGATTCTGGAACAGGCTGTCGAGCAGGTCGCGGCTGGCCGGGGTAAGGTCCTCATCCAGGACGGCCATGGCGATGTGCTTGACGTCAAATGACAGGGCGTATCCGTAGAGCACCAGCATGAAGGCAGGGATGAAGATCAGTAGACCCAGGGACAGGGGGTCCCGCCGGATCTGCCTGAATTCCTTCTTGAAGATGGCCAGGAATCGTCTCACGCGGCTGCCTCCTGGCCCTGCCTCTGGACGAGCCGGATGAAGCAATCCTCCAGCCGCACGGGTACGGGCTCTATGGACTGGACGGCCAGGCCCCGGCCAGCAACGGCCTTGGCCAGCGTCGCCGCAGTGTAGACGCCCGGACTACAGAACAGGTGTAGCCGGGGGCCGAAAAAGGATAGGGCCACCAGCCCCGCAAGCCCCTCCAGGGCCTCGCGTGCGCCCCGCAGGTGGGGCAGGGCTACCTCGAAGAGGTCTTCTGTCACGGCCTGGCGCTTGATGGCCGCGGGCGTGTCCAGGGCCACGAGCTTGCCTGCGCTGATGAATCCCAATCTCTGACAGAACTCCGCCTCGTCGAGGAAGTGGGTGGTGACCAGGACCGTCACGCCGCGGCTGGCCAGGTCCTGGATCAGATCCCAGAACATGCGGCGGGAGATGGGGTCCACGCCGCTGGTGGGCTCATCGAGGAACAGGATCGAAGGCTCATGCAGGACCGCACAGCCCAGGGCCAGTCGCTGCTGCAGGGCGCCCGACAGGGTGCCGGTGAGCTGGCCTTCCAGACCTTCAAGGCCTGCCATCCTGAGGACCTCATTTGTCCGCTGCCGCAGCCGCTCGGCCTCCAGACCGTAAACGCCTCCAAAGAAGGCGATGTTCTCCGCGACGGTCAGATCTCGATACAGGCTGAATCTCTGGGACATGTACCCGATGATCTGGCGGACCTGTTCGGGCCTGCGGTTGATGTCGAACCCACCCACCTCGGCCTTGCCGGAGGTGGAGGACAGCAGGCCGCAGAGCATGCGGATCGTCGTGGACTTGCCCGCGCCGTTGGGGCCCAGGAACCCGAAGATCTCTCCCCTGGGCACGCTGAAGGTCACGTGGTCCACGGCCGTGAACCGTCCGAAGACCTTGGTCAGGTCCTGGACTTCGATCACCGTGGAATTGGATTTCTCGGCGGCCGACATAGCAGGGGCCCGTGTCACCGTTCTGCTGACCGGGCCGCAGGATCCGGAGCAGCGGCTGGCGCCAGCCGTCCTGTCGCGTGGTCCAGCGAGGCCCTGGCGAGTTCAAGATCTGTGGAAGCCACAATGGCCTCGTACTGGGCGGAGGTCAGTTGGTTGTGGGCATCCAGGACGTCGGAATGGCGTGCCAGGCCGTTCTTCCACAGATTGGTGGCAGCGGCAAGGTTCCGCTCCGCGCTATGCTCTGCACGGCTGGCTACCGTGACCCGCGCGCGGGCATCCCGGAGGTTGATGCGGGCCTCGCGGACCTCCAGGGAGATCTGCTCCACCACCTGCTCGACCTGGAGCCGCGCCTGGGCGGACCGGGCAGAGGCCTCCGCCACCCTGGCCCTCCGATGACCCCAGTCGAAGAGCATCCACGAGAGCGTCACGCCGAAGAAGGTATCCTCACGCCACTTGTCCTCGGGCGGGATCTGCAGGAGGTTGGGCCTGGCCTGCTCGTAGCGGACCATAGCGGACACCTGGGGGGCGTAGTCGGCCTGCGTGGCCTGGACCCGCGACTTGGCGGCCCTGGCCTCCAGGACCCTCGCTGCCCGTTCCTCGCGATGGGCCTGGGCTGCGCCCAGCAGCTCGGTCTCATCCGGGACGTTCAGATCAGCCTGTGGAGTGACCTTCGCGGGCACGAGATCCGCGGCTGGCGGCTGGCCCGTGAGGAAGGAGATCCTTGCGAGCATCACCTCGATGCTGCGTTGTGCCTCTTCCAGGCGGAGCCGGGTCTGGTCGAGCGACACGTCCGTGGCCAGGGTCTCGTTCTCCGTGGCGAGGCCAGCACCCCACAGATTCCTCATGTCCTGGGCATGGGCTTCCATGCGGTCCACTGCCGCATTCAGCGACTCCGTCGCGTGGAAGGCCTTGGACCAGTTCCAGTAGGCGGCCAGGGCCTGCAGGACGAGGTCTGCCTCCGCGCCTCTTCGGGTGTGCCCGGCTGCAGCCTGCTGATAGCCCGCGATCTCCTTCTGCCGGGTGATCCGGCCGCCCGTGTACAGGGGCTGGTTGACCGTGACGGCTGCGCGGTACTGGTCCTCGATGAACGGGATGACAAAGGGGCCAAAGGCGGAGTCTCCCAGCCCTGCATAGTGCGAGGCCTGGGCCGTCCCTGCAAGGGTCGGAAGGTTCTGGACGTCGGCCTGCTGCGTACGGGCGGTTGCTGCCTCCACCTCACGGTCCAGGGCCCTCAGACGGGGGCTGTGGGCCACGGCTTCCTGGACGACCTGTTGGGGCGTCAATACGATCTCGCCCCAGGCCATCGCCTGGGCCACCAGGCACAGGACCAGACTGGTCAATCTATGATTGTGTTTCATGGGGTACCTCCGCACTTGGGTCTGCCGCCAACAGGGCCACAAAGGCATCCTCCAGGGACGGCTCGACCTCGGCGAACGAGGCCGGGCCCAGTGAGGCCCGCTCCAGCTCCTGCACGCAGGCCTGGGCCTCAGCCCTGCCCTGGGGCGTCCAGAAGTGGATACGGTCGCCGAAGACCACCATGCGGGTGGCCGGCCAGTGGGTCCTCAGGCTACGGTACGCGGCGCCGGGCGAAGGGCAGGCGATGCTGTAGACCTTGCCGGGCATGGCGGCCTTGACCTGGTCCGGCGTGCCGGTCATGAAGACCCGGCCGCGGTGCATCAGACTGATGCGGTGGCACCGTTCCGCCTCGTCAAGATAGGGCGTGGTCATGACGATGGTCACGCCCTGCTCCAGGATGCCGCTGAGGATGTTCCAGAACTCGCCTCGCGACACAGGGTCCACGCCGGTGGAGGGTTCATCCAGAAAGATCAGTTCCGGGGTGTGGACCAGGGTGCTCGCCAGGGCGAGCTTCTTCTTCATTCCGCCGGACAGTGCCTGGGCCAGGCGCCTGCGGAAGGGGGTCAGCCGGGTGAACTCCAGAAGCTCCTCTCGCCTGCGTCGGAAGTCATGCACGCCGTGCAGTTCGGCGAAGAACTCGATGTTCTCGTCCACGGTCAGGTCGCCGTAGAGCGTGAAGTCCTGGGAGAGATAGCCGATCCTGCTCTTGAGCGGCTCGGCCTGGGTGGTCAGGTCCAGCCCCAGCACGCTGCCTTGCCCTGCCGCTGGGCTCTGAGTATCCCGCAGAGCAGGCGGATGGCCGTGCTCTTGCCTGCGCCGTCGGGCCCGACAAGGCCGAACATCTCTCCCTGCTCGACCCTCAGGTCCAGGCTGGCGACGGCAACGGTCGATCCAAAGGACCGGGCCAGTCCATGGGTGAACACGGCAGGGGTGGTGGACGTGGGATTCATGAGGGGGACCCCAGAAAACCATCTGCCGGCATGCCGGGCTTGAACACGCCATCGGGATTCTGGAGGGTGATCTTGACGCGGTATACGAGCTTGGCCCGCTCATCAGGGGTCTGGACGTTCTTGGGCGTGAACTCCGCCTCCGGCGAGATGAACGTCACCGTGCCTTCAAACCGCTTGGCCTCGCCGTCGATCCGGACCTGGGCTGGCTGACCCAGCTTGACGCGGGCCAGGCGGGTCTCAGGTACGTAGATCGAGAGCCAGACCTCATCCAGCCTCGACAAGGTGACCAGTGGCGTACCCACTGCCACCATCTCGCCTTCCTCCCGGCTCCGCGTGGTCACTGTGCCATCCATCGGCGAGGCGACCGTGCAGTAGGCCACGACCTGTTCGGCCTGTGCGAGTCTGACCTTGGCGAGGTCGACCTGGGCCTGGGCCACTGCGATATCCTCTTTGCGATTTCCTGCCTGCAGCTTGGCGAGGTTCTGCTCCATTGCAGCATGGGCCGCGGCAGTCCGGTCCGCAGCAGCCTGGGCCTCATCCATCTGTCGGGCGGTGACGGTCTGCTGGGCAAAGACCTCCTTGATTCGCTTCAGGTCCGCGGCCGCAGCAGTCGCCGCGGCCCTCGCCTCCTCCACGTGCGCACGGGCCCTCTGCACATCCTCCGTCCGGGCGCCTGCCTGCATCAGGTCCAGTTGGGCCTGGGCCAGGGCCAGGGCTGCGCGGGCCTCATCCCGCCTGAGGACGTAGTCCGTGGAGTCGATCTGAGCGACCCGGTCCCCTTTCTTGAGACGGTCGCCTTCCTGAGGCGGGAGTGTGGCCACGCGGCCTGAGATCTGAGGAGCGACCTGGACCTGGGTACACTCGATCGTGCCGGAGCCGTCCGGCTTGTCGGTATTCCACCGGCAGCCTGCCGCGAGTCCTGTCAGGATCACCAAGAGCCATCCCAGAACCTGGTTCGTCGTTGTTCTCATGTCGTGGCTCGCTTCCTCTTTCGGGGTTCTTGCGGTTCTTGGCCCATCGCCAGGCCGCTGCACAGAAGATCGATGATCTGTTTGCGGGTCTGCAGGCTGTCGGGCAGCGGAATCCGCAGTTGCGAGGGGTCTATGTGTTGGGTCACGTCCCTGGCCATCAGGCTGAACAGGCTCATGCCCAGGATGCTCCACCAGACTTGGGCGGGATGCCTGGGCTTCAACTGGCCGCACCGGATCCCTTCCTGCAAGATGTCGAGCGGCAGCAGCACCTTCTGCTCAGCGAAGTCCTGGATGATGCGACTGAGGACCTCGGCGTGGAGGATCAGGGCGACGGCCATCAGACGCAGACGTTCCGGGTGGCGGCCGTAGTAGTCGAAGAGTCCGTCGACGAGAAAGGTCAGCCGCTGGCGGCCGTCGTCAAAGGCCCTCCGTCGCTGGGCCAGGTGGTCCAGCAGGCCTCGCATCACGAAACGCACGGCCTCGACGAACAGGGTCTGCTTGTTCTCAAAGTAGTAGTAGAGCATCGCGCTGTTGACGCCTGCCGCTTGGCCGACCTTTCGGATGGCGGCGCCCTCCAGGCCTTGCTCGGCAAAGACCGGGATCGCGGCCTCCAGGATACGGATACGCTGTGTAGAGTCGAATCGTGCCATCGTTCAAACCACTGGTTCAATCAAACGATTGAATAGACTGATGGACACCGTTTGTCAAGAGGGCGCTTGTAGGCAAAACAGGCTGGGGGTTGCGGCGATACTCCTGTGGCAGTATATCTTGCCATAGCCAACGACACGACCCTTTAGCAGGAGAACGAACATGAGATCAGACAACGTGTGGCGTTCCATCTTGTGGAGCATGGCGGGCTTCCTCATCGCCGGCGTCGCCCTGGCGGACCACAACCCCAACGGTCCGTACACGGCAGCGAATCTGGATCGGGTGGCCTTTCCGATGGGCGGACTCGGCGCAGGCATGATCTGCCTTGAGGGCACCGGTGCGCTGAGCCATTTCTCCATGCGCAACCATCCGGACGTGTTCCGTGAGCACAAAGTATTTGCCGCGATCTGCGTCAAGGGCAATCCGAACACCGCCCGTGTATTGGAAGGGCCCGTCCCGAAGTGGAAGATCCTGGCGATTCCGGTCGGCGCAGGCCAGTACAGTGGGCCGGGTAACGGGCTGGGCGAGACCACATATGGGTTGCCTCGATTTCGGAGGGCGAGCTTCGCAGCCCGCTTCCCTTTCGCGACCGTGGGCCTGGACGACCCCAAGATGCCCCTGGCCGTGGAGATCACGGGCTGGAGTCCCTTCACGCCGCCTGATGCGGACGCATCGTCGCTTCCCATGATTGCCCTGGAGTATCGGTTCATCAACCGATCGGCCGGGACCTTGGAACTCGTGTACTCGTTCAGCAGCGAGAACTTCATGGCTGTGGGGGAGAACGGGGCCAGGATCAGGACCGTGAAGGGCGGTTTCATCCTCTGCCAGCCGCCCGGCGCCCAACTGAAGAAGTCCGACGAGGGCGCCTTTGCTGCGTGGGTCGATGAGCCGGATGCCAAGGTCAATGCCGCGTGGTTCAGGGGCGGTTGGTTCGATCCCCTGACGATCGCCTGGAAGGCCATCGAGGCGGGGGAGTACTGTGACAAGGAGTCTCCCAAGGAAGGTGGGTCCAGCTCGGGCGCGACCCTGTCCGTGCCTTTCTCGCTGGCGCCCGGGCAGAGCCGGACGATTGCGCTGAAGCTGTGCTGGTACGTGCCAAACAGCGACATCCGCAGCGGCGGGGCCGAGGCCTCCGCTGAGCCCCAGACGTACCAGCCCTGGTACGCGGGGAGACTCCCCGACCTCGAGGCCACGATCTCCGAGTGGCGCCAGCGGTATGACACGCTAAGGGCAGCGAGCCAGAAGTTCAGCAGTTGCCTCTATGATACGACCCTTCCGGCGGAGGTCGTGGAGGCAGTGGCATCGAACCTGACGATCCTGAAGTCCCCGACCGTGCTCAGGCAGACGGACGGCAGGTTCTGGGCCTTCGAGGGATGCCACGAAGGGGCCGGGTGTTGCCCGGGGTCATGCACGCACGTGTGGAACTACGCGCAGGCGCTGCCTCACCTCTTCCCTTCGCTCGAGCGGACGCTGCGGGAGACGGAGTTCTGCGTCTGCCAGGACAGCCAGGGGCATCAGAATTTCCGCTGTGCACTGCCGATAGGCCAACCCAAACACGACTTCCATGCAGCCAGTGACGGACAACTGGGAGGGGTCATGAAGCTGTACCGGGACTGGAAGATCAGCGGCGACACTGCGTGGATGAAGTCGCTCTGGCCCAAGGCGAGGGTGAGTCTGGCGTACTGTATCGGCACGTGGGATCCCAAGCACGAAGGCATCCTTCGCGAGCCGCATCACAATACGTACGACATCGAGTTCTGGGGTCCGGATCCCATGTGCAGCAGCTTCTATCTCGGCGCCCTGAAGGCGGCCGTGGTCATGGGCAAGGAGGCCGGCGACGACGTGTCCCTTTACAGGGATCTGCTGGCCAGGGGGGAGGCATTCGTGAACGAGAGACTGTTCAACGGCGAGTATTTCTACCAGCAGATCCAGGTGGAAGGGTTGCGCAGGCAACCCCCTTCAGGTGGAGAGCTTCCAAAAGAGCTACACGCCGGAGGCCCTGGAACTCCTCAAGGCAGAAGGTCCCAAGTATCAGTATGGCACAGGCTGCCTCTCTGACGGGGTGATGGGATCCTGGCTCGCTGCAGTCTGCGGGATCGGACCTGTGCTGGACCCGGCCAAGGTGGACAGCCATCTCAGGAGCGTCCACAAGCACAATCTCAAGAAAGACCTGTCCGAGCACGCCAATCCACAACGGCCCGGCTTTGCCCTGGGAGATGATGGGGGGCTGCTGCTGTGCACGTGGCCCAAGGGCGGTCAGCTCTCCCTCCCGTTTGTCTACAGCAACGAGGTCTGGACCGGGATCGAGTACCAGGTGGCGTCACACCTGATCCATCGCGGCAGGGTCAGCGAGGGCCTCGATATCGTCCGGACCGCGCAGCCGGTACGATGGCCGGTTCCGCAATCCCTTCGACGAATACGAGTGCGGCCACTGGTATGCGCGGGCCCTCTCCAGCTACGCCTTGCTCGGCGCTTGGAGCGGAGCCAGGTACGACGCCGTGGATCGCGTCCTCACCCTTGCGCCAGCGGTCAAGGGCGACTTCAAGGCCTTCCTGTGCACGGCCACCGGCTACGGCCACGTCGGCGTGAAGGACGGCAAGGCCTTCTGCCAAGTGGTCAGCGGCACGATTCCCTACAAGCAGATCCAGTACACAGCCCGCAACTGAGCGACTGTGCTCTCTGCCAGCCCGAACCCGGCTCATGAGGCTGACCGGTGCTCCGGCCAACAAGTCCTTCATAGCCTCTACCCATTCTCCACGGTGCCGCGTCAACTGGGGCACCTTAATGACCACGAGCTGGCTTGACCGGGCCCAGATGGCGGTCCAGCCAGGCCTGCGTCGCCTTGACGAACTCATTTCGAGGAACGAAATGATCCGTCTCGTAGACCTTGAGCTCCTTCTTGTCGGGCGGCGTTCCCAGCAGATCGAACATCGGCTTGACGGCCACCTCATAGGGGAACAACGTGTCGTACCTTCCGTTGAGCATCAGCGTGGGGACCCTGACCCGGCCCACGTAGTTGATCTCGTTGACTTCGGGCCGGCTGCGACCCTGCATCCCGCCGGTCACAAGGACGCTGACGGCAAGGCGCTCTTCCACGGCGGGGATAATGGCCCCGTACCTCCCGCCCCAGCTCACGCCCAGGTAGGCAAGCTTCCGCCCATCGATGTCCGACCGTGTCTGAAGGTAGTCGACACACCCTCTGAAATCCTTCACCACCTTGACGAAGAACTCCGTGTACTGATGGGTGTCCGCGAGAGGCAGAGCCTCCACGCCGCCACGCTCGAACGTGCCCTTGTAGACGGGGTAGAAGGCAGCACGCCCGCTCTTGACCAGCGGAGAAAGCGACCACGGGAACTCACCGTCCGTGCCGAGATTCTCGCTCGACCTGCGGGTAATTGAGTCCGCGCTCGGGAAGTAGATCACGGTCTGGTAGGGTGGAGCACTCCTTTTCGGCAGGAAGAGGTACGCGGCGACCCGCTCATTGTCGTAGGCGGCATTGAAGGTGATCTTCTCCTGCGTCCAATCACCTGAACTCTCGTTCCTCCATTCCACCTTCTCGGCCAACGGGGTTCTGTCGTAGGAGAATTGCTCCCGGTACACCTGGAAGACTGAATCAGGGACCGGCTGGAGCTTGTAGAGATCAGGTTGCTCCGCCAGATTGAGCGGCTCGAAGCACGACTTAGGCACCTTCTCCGGCTCCGGGAGGAGTACGCAACGGAACCCATTCCTTGGAGAGCGGTCAAAGGGAAACGCCTGACTCCGATTGGCGAGCATGTATGGGTTGTCATTCCAGGCGCCACCCCGAACGACCCGGCCGTTCTGGGTCTGGTTCCAGCACCATTCCCGCACGTTCCCCGCCATGTCGTACTCGCCAAAAGGCATCAAGGCCTGGTAGCTCCCCACCGGCGCCGGGCCTTTGTCTGTGAAATTAGCCAGCCGGCCGATGAAAGCGCCGGTAGCCATCCCGTCCGCGAAGGCGGTTCTGCTTCCGCGGGCATAACCCCAGTGGCCGGCTGTCGGCAAGCTCTTGCCGGCCCACGCGGCATAGGCCGCAGCCTCATACCAGCTCACGCCGGACACCGGGTACTCGTCCTGACCAGAGGGATACGTGCCGCCCTCCCAGGCCGCCGGCCCGGGTCTTCCTGTGGCGTCCACGAACTCCTTGATCGCGTCCTCCCAGGCCAGGGTCACTCCTTCCTTGACGAAGGGTTCCTTCCAGTACTCCGGCTTCGCGTACCCCCCGGCGTCGACGAACTCCTTGAATCGCCGGTTGGTGACCTCGTAGATATCGATGAAGAAGTCGGGATAGTGTGCCTCGTTCGGGATATCAACAACGGTCACCCGCACCATGCCGGGTGGCAGCGTCCCTTTCTTGTCCAGCACGCGCGAGATCGAGCCGGACAGGCCTTCCCCTACTCCTCGGTCAGTGAACGTGGTGGAAGCGGCAAGCACCGTCTCATATCCCTGCTTCTCAAACCTCCAGCGGAGCACCGCCCGAGGCATCTGGATGTCGGAGATCGGCGCGACACCGACATACTCCCAGGGTACATCGGGGGTCTTGTAGTCCTTCATGTAGACGGTTGCGCCCGGCGGTTCGCTCGTGATGGACATCTTCACTCGGGTCCGCTTGAAGAACGTGGCGAGCGCAGGATCGCCCGGGATCACCCTCTCGGCTTCCACGGCGACCTTGTAGGCATCGACGTTGTCGTCCCAGCTTTGCCTTTCATAGTCGATCTTCCCGAGCTTCGGGAGCAACTCCTCCTTGGCCCAGCGGATCCTGGCCTCTCGGCCCAAGTGCCAGGCGGCGAGCACGCCGATCACACACAGCACGGCCACAACGACCGCCGCCGCCTGCAGGACCATCTTGTTTCGCCGCACCAACTTGTCGAAGCGGTAGAGCTTGCTGGGCGGGCGGGCTGTGACAGGCTCATTGCTCAGGTGATGCTCAATATCGGTCACCAGGGCCTCGGCCGTCGCATAGCGACGCCTTCGGTCCTTCTCCATCGCCTTCATCACGATCCAGTCCAGGTCCCCGCGCACGGACTTACGCAGTTGCTCGGCGGTGGCGCTGTGATGCTTGGCGATATCCTCCAGCTTGCCGGCCAACGTCGTCAGCTTCGTCGAGGGCTTGACGGGGTCCTGCTCACGGATGATCCGCTGCATCTCGGCGTAGCCCTTGCTCCGCAGCTCCTCCGGGTCAAACGGTGTGTACCCCGTCAGCAGCTCATAGAGCAACACACCCAGCGAGTAGATGTCGGTGCGGGTGTCGACGTCCAGCCCGGTGAGCTCCGCCTGCTCAGGGCTCATGTACTCGGGCGTCCCGATGAGTTGGCCCTGCTCGGTGAACAGGGTCCTCTCCGTGAGCCGCTGATTGAGGGCCTTGGCCACACCGAAGTCAATGATCTTGGCGGTGGGTCTTTCATCGTGCAGCGTCACCAGCACGTTGGACGGCTTGATATCTCGATGGATGATGCCCTTGTGGTGCGCGTGCTGGATGGCCTGGCACAGAGGAATGAATAGACCCAGACGTTCTTCTGTGTCAAGCCTGTACTTGTCGCAGTACTCGGTGATCGGGATCCCCTTGACGTACTCCATCGCGAAATACGGCCGGCCCGCCTCGGTCGCCCCGGCATCAAAGACCTGGGCGATGTGGGGGTGATCTAGCCCGCATTTCTCACAGCCCTGCGGCGTGGGGCCGTTGCTGGACGCCGGGCTCGCCGTGAAGGCGGCTTGTCAGCCGTCATCGGTGAGTCGGTGACCCTTTGGGGCACTGCTGGGCCCCTCTAACGGATGCTGGATCAGCGGTTCGACCCGCTACACCCTGCCGTTGGGGCCCATCCGAGCAGACCTCCAACCTTCCCGTGCTCCGTCGGGTTTCTCGATCGACATATGCCCCTCACACAACACCTGCCTTTCAGCAACGCAGCGGTTGATATCTCTGGCTCCTGGTAAGATTCTCGTGGATCGCCCGGAACAAGGCCTGATACGGATAACTCTGGGACAACAGTACCCACACCTTGCGGACTGTCACCTGGATCTGGGCCCCAATCTTCAACAACTTCAACCGGATCGTCTGGCACGTCGCTTGGGCCATGTCTGTGCCCTTCAGTCCCAGCCGACGTAACGCCTCCATCAGCATATACGCCACCGATGAGAACCAAAGCCGCGTCTGGTTCGCCCGCATCGTCGCACAACTGGTCCGATCCGCAAACAGATACAACTGCTGCTCTTTGATGCGGTTCTCCATCTCTCCACGGCCACAGTAGAGATCTTCATATAGAGGTTGGGCCTGCCTCTGCTCGGATGAAAGAGACGTCACCACGAACCGAGGATTGTCCCCTTGGGGTAGGACCTCCGCCTTGCCCACGACTCTACGGGGGTGGCTCCAACTGTCCAGGGTCTGATACTGGAAGTCCTTGTATACCCGGGCTGCTTGACCGGTGACCCTGGCTAAGTCACGGGCCTCGGCCAGTTCCGCTCCAAGCTCTCGGATCAGCCGTGCGTTTTTGGCCAGACCCAGCACGTAGTCCACCTGGTGGCCCTCACACCAGGCCATGATTCCTTCCCGGCAGAAGCCCGAGTCACCCCGGACGATGATCTGGACCTGCGGCCAGGCCTGGCGGATCTGGGTGACGATCTGATCCAACTCCTTGACCGACCCGGCGGCCCCGTCGATATCCGCTGGCCGTAGCCGGGCGCACAACAAGTGATCACCGCAGAAGATGTACAACGGTAGATAGCAGTAGTGGCCATAGTAGCCGTGGAAGAACTTGCCCAGTTGGTCTCCATGTACCGGATCGTCCGTGGCATCGAGATCCAGGACGATGCACTCAGGGGGACGATCGTATGACTGAATGAAGGCATCGACGAAGAACCGATCCACATCCTGGCGATGCACTACGATCTTCTTGTAGCGACTGTTGTGGTCAGCCCCGACTGGCGTCAGCTCCAGTCGGTTCAAGGTGCTCTTGCCTGCCAGAGGTTCCGTGTGAGGGTCCTTCTTGCCCACCAAGGCTGCCAGCAACAGGTCCTGACGCAGCACATCGTGGTCGTTGAGGTCCTCGTATCCCAGGGCCAAGGCGTAGACCCTTTGGGCAATTAGCTCGTAGAGGGTGTGATCGATCAGGTCGGGGTTACGATGGTCGGTGAAGCAGGCCGCGAACTGCCGAATGATGCCTGTGGCCTGCTCAACCTGTCTGAGCAGGATGGCCCCGCCATCCGAGCAGATCGTTCCCCCGTTGAAGCGGCCCACCAGAGTTCGGTCATTCCCTGCTTGCAGGACGATCGGCTGGCTGGTACACTCTGTAGTCATCAGAAAGCTCCTTCCTTCTGCTGCTAATTCTTTCAAGCCAAAAGACTTATAGCAGAAAGTGGAGCTTTTTTCAATAGTAATGGTGAGAAATGCGGGCTAGCAGAGCCAGGGCCTGGCGCTCGGTCTCAAACCGGGCAATCACCTGCTTGGTGTCCATCCCAGGCTTGATGACTTTCAAAGCCACCAGACGCTTGAGGGGATGCTCCTGCTCCGCCAAGTAGACCATCCCGAACCCGCCTTCGCCGAGTACACTCAGCAGCTTGTAGTTGCCGATATGGCCGCCGATTTCATGCAGAGGCTTCGGGGAGGCCAGAGTCTCAGAGGCATCCCCATCACCTCTCGGCTCGATATGCTCGTCCTTCTGGCCCATACGGACTCCTCTGCCATGTCCCCACAGAGCTCGGACAAGATTGTACCGCTGGCAAGTCAGCTTGGCCATAGGGACCCAGCCCTGTGCCAAGTGTATTCGATGCACTCACAGCCCAGTTGTGTTCTGCCTGGCCTGATGGCGGACCCAGGGGGTGGGCACTGCGGAGCCATCTACGGGGTCGACTGAGAGCGTAACTATCGGCACCCACGCCGGAGATTTGACCCGATGTTCACACCCACTCCGCCACCGGCAGTTTGCTGATAGCCTGACGGAGAACTGGATCTACGTTCCTGTAGACGTCGTTGGTGAGCTGCGGGGTCGAGTGTTCGAGGAGCCTCTGGGTAACCGCAGTCGAGACGCCCCGTTGGGCCAGCAGACCAGACTACGGCCTTCCCGCCGGCCAGACCAGCTTCAGGCCGGCTACCTGGGCCGAGGATTGGGCGCCGCCCACACGGAGCAGATGCCAGGCCGGATCGGGAATACCCCACTCTGAGACGCCCCGGCCGAAGAGCACGAAGTGCGAACCGCCGCTGCGCTCGAACATCACCGCTACGAACGCATGACAGCCCGCCGTCAACGCAATCTGGCCCACGGTGAAGGTGCCACTACTGAGGACACCATTGACCAGCTCATCACCCGCGATCACCGCCTTGCCTGTGCCGTCGACCACGATCGACTCCCAGTTCTCGCCCGTGATCCGCAGCGACGCTCCATCATCGCTGTCAAAGCCGATCTGGTAGACTCCATCCACGGCAATATCCAGCAGGCCCGTGACCTCGACCACAAAGTCATCGTCGTCTTGACCAACCACATCATTGGGGAACGGCAACTCACCCGAGAACATGGCCGAGCCGGTACTGAACATATCCGGATCCACGTGGTTGACGAACGGGCACTTCACGGGGCGGGTCGTCCGCCGGGAGGCCTCCAGGACCGCCCTCGCGTCGTCCATGCTCACAATCGCCCCGCCTGACCAGATCCCCGGCTTGGTCGCCAGCATGCTCACTTCTTCACAGAACCCTGGGACACCCACCTTGCCGATACTCCTCTGTCCGACCAGCCGGAACTGCTCCGGGTCAAATACCATCTGAGCCCCCTTGGCCGCGAACAGCTCCACCTGCGCATAGACGATGCCCTCGTGGTAGGTCAGCCAGAAGGGATAGTCCCCGCCAGGCAGGTTGATCACGCCCAGCGTATCTGCCCACGATCGACCACCAGGAAAGCGAATCGCAGTACCCTCCGCCAGATAGGCCAGCTCGCCGTTGGTCACGGAGGAAAAATGGTGGCCTGGAAGCATCAGGGTGAACCCATCGTCGCTACTGACCCCGAAGGTCCAGTCCCCTCCTTGCCCCATCGGGATACGCAACACCCCCTCCACACGCATCGAGAGGCTGTCCACTGTCGACAGCGGGCACAAGCCCTGGGTCACCACCCCAAAAGGCTGGTCCCAACTGAAATGGTCCAGCGGGCCGCCGTCGTACATGTCCACGACACGCGTCGTGTAATCCACCACCGTTCCTTTGCCCGAACCGAGCGAGGCATAGCATTCATTCTGATCCCCGATGGCCCCGTTGCCGATCACCTCGCGGACCGTCATCACAGGCCCTGTCATCAGGGCCTTGATCCCATCCACGCTCACTGCATGGCAATAGACATACGCCTCATCGATCGTCCCGGCGAAGAACTGGGCCATCGTGGCATGCCGGCCGAGCTTGAGGCTGCTGCCCTCCGGCGAGGGAGTCCCTGGGCACCAGGTCGCCGTGATCAGCTCGCCATTCCTGTACGCCTTGAGCGACAGGCCATCGTACGTCGCGGCCAGGTGGTACCAGGTCGTTGCCGCCAAGGGCCCGAAGCTCGCCGAGTACCAGGTTCCTCCCACTTTCAGGCCGGCCGCCGAGCGCATCGCCGCGTCGGTGTGGTTCCAGTTCATCTGGAAGTTCTGCCCCCACTGTATGGGTCCGCTCGACGGGCCAAGCCCAGGGCGCAGCCGGACTGCCCACCCAGCAGCAGATCGTCCACTGGGCCAGGTCGTCCGTGATCCCCGTGTCGACGTAGGCGTCCACGCCATTGAACTGCAAGGCCCCGCCATCATACCCCGCCCCCCACGCAGGGCCGCCACTCACGCTGCCCATCAGTTGGCCGTGGTGGCCGTTGCCCGACACGTCATGTGCAACCAGCCCCGACCCCTCCTCGAAGTCCCAATAAGCCAGCAGCGAGCAGGCATCGGAATCGCCGGGCGACGCCTGCGTGATCGTCACCGTGGCAGTAACCGTGCCGGTGTTGCCGTGGATATCCGTCACCCTCAGGCCAATGGAGCCAGAGAATGGGGCATTCCATGTGTGCTGGACGATCACGGTTGTAGCGTCGTCGTACTGGCCGTCGTTGTCCAAGTCCCATCCATATGTGATGGGATCTCCATCGACGTCGTAGGAGCGCGAACCATCCAGGGTGATGTTTTGGCCCACGTGGCCGGTGTAGGGACCACCGGCCTCGGCCACCGGCGTCGTACCACCCGGCCCATGCACCGTGACATCCACCGTCGTGAAACCCACATCGCCGTAGCCGTCCGTGTACGTGAAACGCAACCGGTAAACGCCGAGGGCAGGGAATGTGCAGTGGCAATCGTACAGAGAACCATGGTCCTCCCAGGAGAAGGAAACGCCCCCTGGTCCGCTGTCTTGGCTTGCCTGAAATGTCCCAGGGCCGACACCAAGATCGTCCGCGTCATCTACACGGACCATAATTGTCCCGTTGAGCGCCACGATAGGCAAGAGACTCGCCACCTGTAGGCTAGGTTTGCCATCGACAGGACTCAGGGCCAAGTAGACCGAGTACGTAGCTACGGGGCCAGGGGGGCAATAGATCTCAGCCACGCCGCCCGTGTGATTGCGTGCACCAGCCAATATCTCATACAGGTAGCCCGAGCCAGTCAGAGGTTGAAGCACATATACGCCCGAAGCGTCGGTATGGGACGAGGTGTCATATGTCCCTGGGAAGCCCACGGCCCTAGCTTCAACGTAGGCATCTGGGATTCCCGCACCGGTCGAAGCGTCCGTGATCTGTCCTACTATGTACATATCGTATGGAAGACCCGGGCAGACGCCGCTGGCCGCCACCCATGCCACCATGAATGCAGTCACGACTCTGAACTGGATCCTTGCCTTCACCTTCTCACCTCTTCCAACCAGACAACGGGTGATCGCGAAACAGCAGGAATCCTTTGCCTCTCCATAGGATTGCTGCCGTGTAGTCTACCCGATGGCCGGTGTTGAGGTCAAGTGCGAACCCCTGCCGCTGCCAATTCTGCAGTGCGATTGGCCGGCTCACACCCACTCCGAGACCGGCAGTTGGCTGATGGCTTGCCGTAGCACGGGATCGACGTTGGTTTACGCGTCGTTCGTGAGCTGAAGGGTGGAGTGTTCCAGCAGTCTCTGCGTGACCGCGGTCGATACACCCTTCTGAGGCCAGCAGTGGTGACCAGAGCCATTGAAATCGTACGGTACCCAGGTATCATGCAACGTGTACCATGCAGGAGCACAGTCTATGGAATCAAATGGGAGATCCCGGGGGAAACAGATCAAGGGAGGTGCAATATGAAGAGATGGATTAGTGTGTTTGCATGTCTGCTGTTGGTCAATGCCAGCCATGGAGCTACCATCAAGTCCAATGGCACGGGTGGGGGGCGTTGGTCTGCGTCAACGACCTGGACAGGGGGAGTTGTGGCAGGCAATGGGGATACGGTTAGCATTGTGTCGCCAGATGTGGTGACTTTCGATGTCGACCAGTCTGAGTTTGCCAATGGCATTGCCTTGACCATCAACTCAGGTGCGCATCTCGAGTGCAGCACTTCTCCGGGGACTTACTATCTCAAGTGCAATGCCACTCTTTCGCTCAATGGAACGTTTCAGGCAGGGATGTCTGCATCTGAGCCACTGCCAGCCAGTGTCAAATTCACCATAGACTTGAATGGCAGCTACACCATCAACTGTGGATCGTCAAGTCATGTGGCTCTCTACTGCACGGAACCTACGTACCCGGTCATTGCCCTGACAACAGCCGCCAACGCTGGGGCAACGGTCCTGAATATCGACGCCGACATGACCAGCGATATCTGGGCGCACGGCAATGAGATCAACATCGATGACGTTGCCGGGTCTCTACCCGACAGTGAGACCAGGGCGATTGCCGTGAGAGGGATCACGCCCAGCACGATCACCCTGGCATCAGGACTAACGCGTGCCAAGGAATTGGGTTCAAAGGTCATCTTGGTGACACGAAATATCAGGATCATCAATGGCAAGAGCTATGCTGTGACGAGCCCCGTCGGTGGCACTGTGGCAGCGGAGATCAGGACGGCCAACGGTATCAACGGTGCGTCGGACTGTACCCTAGGGGGAGCACTCAGCGGGTGTACGAATGGGAGCAACGGCGGCTTGGGGGTTGTGCATTGCGGGAGCATGAGCAACTGTACGTATGGGCTCGTGTGTTGCGCAGGGAGTATGAACAGCGGGACTATCAGTGGCTGCAACTATGGCTTCTACTCTGGATCTGGCAATGCAACCACTGGAACGGTCTCGGGCTGCTACTACGGGATCTACCATCTTGCAGGCATGGTGATCGGCGGGGAAGTCCGGGGTTGTTTCAATGGCGTCTATGGTGGGGGCGGCTTGAGACTCGTCGGGGCTACATTGACTGGCAATACCTATGATCTCCGTCGTGTGACCAGTGCCGAAATCGGAAACAGTATGTTGGGTTCAACGAATGAGAACTACCAATACAAGACGACTGCCGTTCCAGCCTCCTCCTATGTGTCTTCTGTCGACCACGACCATGTGGCTGGCGCATTCAAGGCCTGGACTCGCGGCGGTGTGATCGTGTCGGATGTGAATACAGTACCCGGCGGCTACGGGACGGCCTTTAGGCACATGTGCGAGAGTGCGGCGATGTCGTGCTTCAGACAGACAGAGATGACGGTCGAGCCGGGCCAGACCCTCCAGGTCGTAGGCCAGATCCGGATCACGGATGACCACTCGGCCTGGGCCCCGCGTCTTGAGATTATCGATCCTGGGGCGGATCCGTTGGCTGACGCCAAGAACAGTCCTTTGGCCTCCGATACGATCTCTCAACTCGATGGGAGCTTCACCGATTGGCAGGACGTGACTGTGGGCTTCACGAACACCGGGCGGATTGGCAAGAAGGTGGTCGTCCGCTGCTCGGCACAGCGAGCCAAAGGCGATGTGGTCGAGGTGTGGAGCACTCGCGTTGAGCCGTAAGCGGCTCCAAGCCCGATCGTGCCGGCACTGCCCTTGCCAGGGACGGGGAGGGGGGTGCTCCGGCGGCCTTTGCGCAACTGCGGTCGATACGCCCCTCTGGGCCAGCAGACGAGGCTACGGCATCCCCGCAGGCCAGACCAGCTTCAGGCCGGCTACCTGGGCGGAGGATTGGGCGCCGCCCGACCGGAGTAGATGCCAGGTCGGATCCGCAATCCCCTTGTTCGAGACACCCCGGCCCAGCAACTCGAAGTAGCTCCCCCCGGCTCGCTCGAACATCACCGCCTCAAACGCATGGCAGCCCGCCTTCAGTGAAATCTGACCCGCCGTCAGCGTGTTGCCGCTGATCGCGTCGTTGATCAGCTCATCGCCGGAGATCTGGGCCCCACCCGTGCCATCAGCCACGATCGATTGCCAGGTCTTACCGGTGATGCGCAAGGATGCGCCATCATCGCTGTTGAACCCGATCTGGTAGACTCCATCGGCCCGGATGTCCAGTTGCCCCGTGACCTTGACCGCAAAATCATCGTCGTCCTTGCCCACCACGTCATTCGGAAACGCCACACCCGCCGGGAACATCCCCGCATCGCTACCGGCTGTGTCCGGATCGATGTGACTGACGAATGCGTACTTCCCGGATCGGCTCGTATGCTGCAATGCCGCCAGAGCTGCCTTCGCATCAGCCAGACTGTCGATCAGACCGCCGGCCCACGCCTTCGGCGGGGTGGCCACCATCGTCACTTCCCCGCATAGCCCCGGCATCCCAACCGTCCCGATCCCCTTCTGCCCAATTAGCCGGAAGACCTCCGAATCAAAGGCCGTACGGGCCCCTCTGGCAGCGAACAACTCCACCTCCGCGGCTCCTGCCTCCTCGTGGTACGTCAGCCAGAACCCATGGTCTCCAGCAGGTAGGTTGATCACCCCCAGGCTGTCCACTGCTCCCCGGCCCCCTGCAACCCGCATCGCAGTCCCTCCAGGCAGAACCGCCCGCTCCCCGTTGGTCACAAGCGTGAAACTCCGCCCCGGAATCATCAGCGTAAAGCCATCGTCGCTGTTGACCCCGAACGTCCAGTAGCCACCCTGGCCAGGGGGGATCCTCAGCACCCCCTCCGCGAGCAGCGAGAGGTGGTCCACGCCGCCCGCAGAACGCAAACGCCTGGCCACCACCTCAAAGGGATGGTTCCATCCATAGTGCCCACGCGGACCGCTGTCGTGGATATCCAGGACAGACCGGGTGTACTCCACGATCGACCCCTTGCCCGAGTCCAGTGAGGCGATGCATGCCTGCTGGCTGGACACCACCCCATTGTCGATCACCTCACGGATCGTCATGGCGGGCCCTGCCATCAGGGCCTTGATCCGGTCCTGGGCCAGGGCACAGCCATAGAGATACACCTCATCGATCGTACCAGCGAAGAAGTATGGCATGTCTGCGTGTTTGCCGAGCTTGAGGCTATGGGTCTCTGGTGCCGGCGTCCCCGCACAAGGGGTCGTGGTGATCAGTGCTCCATCCCGGTAGGCCTTGAGCGATACACCATCGTAGGTGGCCGCCAGGTGATACCACGTGTTCGCGGAAAGGGTCCCCAGCCTGGCCGCATACCACGTCCCTCCCACATTCAGCGCTGCCGCTGCCCGGAAGTTCGCATCCCCATGGTTCCAGTTGATCTGGAAGTTCTGCTCCCGGTGGATGGGCCCTGTCGGCGCATCAGCCGAAGGCGCCGCAGGGCTGCTGACCCAGCAGCAGATGCTCCACCGGGCCAGATCCTGGTTGATCCCCGTATCCGCATAGTCATTGACACCGTCGAACTTGAGCGCCCCGCCGTCATACCCGGTCGCCCACTGCGGACCGCCAAACAGGGCCCCGTTGTGGCCGTGGCCCGACAGGTCGTAGGCCACTGCCCCAGACCCCTCCTCGAAGTCCCAGTAGGCCAACAGCTCACAAGCCCCGCCCGTGGTCGTAGCCTTCACCTCCACGGTCACAGTGTCCTCGTGTGAGCACACGCCATCGTTGCACCACAGGCGCAGCACGTACGTGCCCGCTGTACTGAAGGTCGCGGTCGTCCTGGGGTCGGCCTTGTTGCCGAAGCTCACGATGCCAGGTCCACTCACCTGGCTCCACTCGATCGCTAGCGCCTGTGGCCCATTGTCCGGGTCCGAGGCCGAGCCCTGCAGGGTCAGCGCCTGGCCGACCGTGGCCTCCATGGACGCCGGACCCGCATCCGCGGTCGGACACTGGTTGCCGGTGGATCCCGTCTGAATGGTCACCATCAGCGCACCGGACTCGTCACTGGTACCGCCATCTGTATCCGTCGCCCTGGCGGTGATGCGGTGCACACCGTCGCCCAGTACGCCGGTCGTGATGGTGTAGACACCGGCTACCACGGAGCCGCTGCCCACCGCGGCGCCGTCGCTGTAGATCGTGACCGTGCACCCGTTGTCCGCTGTACCCACGAAGATCGGCGTGTGGTCGCTGGTGGTGTCGTCCGTGCTCGAAACGCCGGTGTCGCTGGCCGCCTCCAGGTCCGGTGTCGAAGGCGGGGCAGGCTTCCCCCCAACGAGCGGTGGTGGGATTTCGGTCAGTTTGACGGTGACCCGATCCGCAGCCTCGCACTGGCCATCATAGTAGTACAACTCAAGAACGTACTCTCCAGGCTCACTGAATGTGGCTTGCGTCTTTGGATCATTGGGATTGACGAAACCGACGTCGCCCGGCCCGCTCACCTCGCGCCATACGGGCTTGGCGCTGGCGTCGGGTCCTGAGTCCGGGTCGTAGGCCGTGCCGTCCAAGCGCAGGAAGACGAAGGGGTAGCCCACCTCGATGTCAACACCGGCGTAGACCTCAGGACACTCGTTCACCGTGAGCCCCTGGATCGCGACCGTCACGCTGTCGGATATCCATCCTTCCCCAGTTTTGTTATAGAGCCGTAACTGGAGCACATAGCTGCCGAAACCGTTGAAGGTGGCCGTGGTCTGTGGGTCGAGTGCGTCGGTGTATTCAACTGCACCAGGCCCACTCACGGTCTCCCATCGCGTCCAACACTCCCGCGGCCAGCTATCAGGGTTCTCGACAATCCCAGCGAGTCGTACAACCTGGCGAGGGGAGGGAGCAACGACATCTATGGGAGGCCCGGCCTCTACCCTGTCCGTTCCGTCAACAAACTCCATATTGAAATCCAAGTTATGCACGCCGGGTGTCGTGATACTGAAGAACCAATCCTGCGCCAGGTGGTTCAGTCCATACACCTCAACGCGGGAGTATTCCTGAATGTACATGCTGTGGAACTGATACACACCCGACGCATTCGCGGCCTCAGTATAGCTGCCATCGGCCCGACGGAAGGTAAGCTGTGCGTAGGGTATTGGCTGACCCGTGCCCCGATCCCTGACAGTCCCCGTTACAGTTGCTTCCGCCCCCTGGCAGATGGAGCAGGCGGCCATAAGAAGGACCGCCACAGGGACTATCCGCAGGATCTGAAGACCCCTCTTGGCCCTCATTCTTCAATCCTCCTCCCCCCACGACCGGACTGGATAATGGACCTTCGGCCAGCAACCTCAATCCGTGTACTTCTCTCTGGCGTCCGTTGCGTCTAGTCTACCCGATCGGCGATCCCCAGGTCAACTGCGAAGCCGCACCCTTCCAGCTTACCCCCATGCAGTGCAGAGTCCACCTGCCGCACTTTCGCTCCGCCTTTCACAATGTCCGATCAACGGGTACACTGGGCTTGTGGATCGTGACCAGCCCTGGGTACACGGATCCCTAACCCGAACAGGTTTCCTAAGCTAGAGGCCAAGACATGGAAAAGGTGACAAAGGAAAGGCAGCTCACGGTCGCCATTGGGAACAGGATAGGAGCAGTCGCCGAGATCACCGGTGCGGTGGCAGACAAGGGGGTGAACATCACGAATGTCTGCGCCTACACGGCTGGCGACGTGGCTGTCTTCCATCTTCTCACGGACGACAATGAGAAGGCAAGAAGGGCATTGCAGGACGAAGGATACCAGGTGGTGGAGACGGAGGTGATTGTGCTGCACCTATGGAATCGTCCGGGTTCTTTGTCCGCAGTAGCCACGAAGTTCCGGCAGCATGCGGTCAACCTTCACTATGTCTACGGAACGAGCTCGCTCGAAGGGGAGAAGATGACCATCGTCTTCTCCTCGGAGGATAACGACAAGGCGGTGGAAGTCTTCGATTCGATGGTGATTGACGAGGCAGAGGAGACGGCCTGAGGGTATGCCAGCCGCAGCGAAAAAGGGAACGGCGCCCGATCTTCTTGACTCCTCCACCCACTCCTGCTGTACAATGAACTGTGCGCCATGGGTGAAGGTGCGAAGTCGCAGGGAAGCGGCGGCAATGACGGCCACCGAAAGGGAGGTGTGTCACACGCATACGATGTCAGGACGACCGCCATACGTGGGTGGTCGCAGTATTCGGGTTGAGGAGAGTCTTCCAGAAGAATGGACACACGATCGCAGGTCAATGCTGTTAGGCCGCAGCGCGGCCGATCACAACGAGAGGGCACCATGGAGAATCGAGTAGTCTGGGCGATGGCCGCTCTGGTGACGGGGTTCATGGCATCTGGGCCCAGCCATGCACAGCAAATGACAAACCTCATTCCGAACGGCAGCTTCGAAACCGGTGCCATGACGCCGTGGGGGAGCTATGGCGCGTTGGCAACATTCACCGTGGTGAACGAGTGCGCAGGGGCTGCGGTCCCGGAAGGACCGATCGCTGGGACTTATTGCCTCAACGTGAAGGTCTCCGGGGCAGGTACCAACCGTTGGGATGCTGCAGTGCAGCCGGCGCTGGCGTCGCCCCCTGGAGCTATCTTCCAGAAGGGCAAGAAGTACACGCTCTCACTCTTTCTCAAGAGCAAGACCGGTACCGCGCAGGTCTTTCTGGCGCCAGAACTGAATCAGGATCCCTATACTGGATATGGCGTCCTGGCCGTCACCATGACGGACAAATGGGTGGAGTATCACACCACCACTCCCGCCATGCCAGCCGACGTGAATCCGGCACACCTTACTATCCAGGTCGCGTATTCCGCGCAGGAGTTCTGGATCGACGACGCCAAGTGGTACGAAGGTGACTATGTCCCGACCGTACTTGGGCCGATACTCACGGCATCGCGTCCAAGCCCGGCATGGGGCGATGTGGATGTGCCTCGCGATACTGCCTTGAGCTGGACTCCGGGTCCCTTCGCCAACACGCATGACGTGTACCTGGGCGGGACGTTTGATGACGTGAACAATGCCAGTTCAGCCAGTCCAGCCAGCCTGCTGGTCGGCCGAGGGCAGACGGCAGCCACCTACGCGACAGCCGGTCTTCTGGATTTTAGACAGACCTACTGCTGGCGGGTCGATGAGATCAATGCGCCGCCCGACAGCAGCATCCACAAGGGCCGCGTCTGGAGCTTCACCACCGAACCGTACAGCTATCCGGTCAGGCCCGCCAAGGCGACTGCGTCGAGTTCGTTCAATGCCACCACGGGGCCCGAGAAGACCATCGATGGTTCGGGCCTGAATTCCTTGGACCAGCATGGGACCACCACGTCGGACATGTGGCTCAGCAAGAAGAACCAATCGCCGATCTGGATCCAATATGAGTTCGACCAGGTCTATAAACTGGACCAGATGTGGGTGTGGAACTCGAACCAGGAGGTTGAGCCGATCAGCAGCTTTGGCGCCCTGGACGTAACCATCGAGACCTCCACGGACGGCGTCACGTGGGCCGTCCTACCCGGCGTGGACGGATTCAATCAGGCTACGGGGCTGCCCGACTACGAGCACAACACAACCATCGATTTCAGTGGCGTGCTGGCGAAGTATGTCAGACTGACGATCGGTCTGAACTGGGCCTTTGGAACCAAGCAGGCGGGCCTGGCTGAGGTTCGGTTCTTCTACGTGCCCGTCAAGGCCTTCAGACCCGCACCTGCTGCAGGCGCCACGGATGTTGCCCTGGACGGCCGGCTGAATTGGAGACCCGGCCGCTTGGCAGCCAAGCACCAGGTCTATCTCGGCACAGATCCAAACCCCACCAACCTGATCCAGACGACGACTGTACACAGCCTGGATCTGGGTCCCCTGGGGCTGCAGTATGGAAAGACCTACACCTGGCGGGTCGACGAGGTCAATGACACGGCCATCTGGCCGGGGGATGTCTGGACCTTCACGACCCCGGGCTACGCGGTGGTGGACGACTTTGAGGCGTATGACGACCTGTGCAACCGGGTCTTCTTCAGTTGGCAGGACGGGTTCGGCTACTCTGCATCGCCGGATTGCGGGGTGGCGGGTTCGCCGGGCAACGGCAGCGGCTCTACGGTAGGGAACATCAACCCTCCGTTTGCCGAGCAGACCATTACCTACTCCGGCGGCAAGTCCATGCCGATGTGGTACGACAACACCAAGGCTCCTTTCTATTCCGAGACCCAGCGGGAATGGCCGACCGGCCAGGCCTGGACTACCGGGGGTGTCGGCACCCTGAACCTCTGGGTACAGGGTGAGGCGACCTCCTTCCTGGAGACCGCACCCGGGACCGTTGTCATGAACGGCACAGGCACGGACGTGTGGGACGCCTCGGATCAGTTCCGCTTCGTCTACAAAGCCCTCAAGGGCAACGGCTCCATCGTGGCCAGGGTCGAGGGCGTGGGCAACACCAACGAATGGGCGAAGGCCGGCGTCATGATCCGCGAGAGCACGGCAGCGGGGTCGACACATGCCTTTGTGGCGGTGACGCCGGTGGCGACGCACGGCATCTCCTACCAGCGTCGCGTCGACACGAACATGGCCACCAATCAGGCTACGGACGTCGCCAGCACGCCAGTGCCCCAGTGGGTCAAACTGACCCGCACCGGCAACGCGTTCACGGCCCAGTATTCGAGCGATGGGACCACCTGGACGGATATCAAGGTTACTCCGGCCCTGTCGATCACCATGTCAACGGATGCCCTCATCGGTCTGGCCGTGACCAGTCACCAGGCCGGCGCCGTGTGCGGCGGCAAGTTCTCCAACGTATCGACTACGGGTGGCGTATCGGGCGCATGGCAGATGGCGGAAGTCGGGACCTCGCAGGTCAGCGGCAATACGCCTGAGACTTCCTACGTGGCAGTGGCGGATAGTGCCGGAAAGACGGCGGCGGTCAACAATCCCGACAAGACGCTGATTGCCACGGGGAATTGGGAGCAGTGGGTCATTCCACTGAGCCAGTTCACGTCCGCCGGCGTCAACCTCGGCAGCGTCAAGAGGGTCATCATCGGAGTCGGTGATCGCGGCGTACCCAGGGCCGGCAGCTCGGGCAAGCTGTACATTGACGACATCCGCCTGCAGCCCTAGATCCTCGTACTGAGCACATCGGGGCCTGTGTCCACGGGGCACGGGCCCCGATTCGTTTGCTCCAGGCCAGATCGTGAAGGCGCAGGAGGCAAACAAGAACCATGCGCCCAACCGCTTTCTGACCAGAGTGTACCAGCTTGCGTCGGCTCGTGCCAGCATGCCACGGCTGTGCTTAGGACCCACATTTCGAGACAAAGGTCAATAAGAGCCTCCAAAGGCCATCACGTGTTTCGCCGTGCGCAAGTAGATATTGCCGCCCACCAGTGCGGGGGTCGCCTTGACGCGTTCTCCCGTTGATCGCCCCGCTCTTACGGTCAATACACATAGTCTCAAGTTTGTTGCCGGAACGAGCTGTAATAAAGATGCGATCCGCCCATATGCAGGGCGACGAGTGTCCTTCAGGCACTTCCGTCTTGCAGAGAAGGTTCTTCGATGTATCCAACTCGGTGGGATCGGACTGACTATCAGATGCGATCCCAAGTCCCCCGGGCCCCCTGAACTGAGGCCATGCGGCTTGCTCTGCACAAATCACTCCATTAAGAGATAGAACAAGAATTGATATTGAGACGTGTTGTGCTGGTCGAAGACAGTGCATAGTGCGTGCCCCTTCATTGCGTGGCTTTGTACGTTACCGGTGCACCGAGTGTGCCTTCGGCAACGGTATAGCCCGGGCTCGGCGTCTTCTTGTTGATCTTCCAGTTGCTGCCCGTCGGAAAGACTACTGCGCCGGTCTTCTGTGTCTTCCCACCAGAGATCACCAGACAGTAGTAATGGTCAGCATGTAATTCGCTCAGCTCACATCTCAAGTCGCCTGTATGCTCATGAAGGATGTGAGCGCAGTAGAAGTACTGCAGCGTCCTGTTCGCACCGCTACCGGTGACCCACAGGGAGGGCGTATCAGACGGCAACCAAGGCGAGTAATCCGGGTTCGACACGAACTCCTGGAACTGGGTGTAGGTTGCATCTGGGTACGAGATATGCAGTGAACTGTCGTTGAACTTGATGTGGACACGTGTCGGGTCGCCTGTGTTGTCTGCGGACTGAATCTGAATCCCTCCGGTGAGCTTAACCAAGGTCGGCAGCGGAACCGGTTTGCCGGCATGGCCTGCAACCGCAAGTGCTCCCAGAATGGCCAGCACGGGAAGGACGATGGACCGAGTTCTGCTTACGTTTCTCATGGCAGTGGCTCCTTCATGATAGGTGTCCAGATAGGTCACGACCGCAAGAGTGCTCGCACCCTACGAGGTTCCTCTGGCGGACACCCGCTATGGCAGAGGGTGCACGCTAAAGTCATCGACAAGGACAGTCGCGTTCCCGCTGGAGATCTGGATGGGACCCTTGGTCAGCCGCTCATCCGTCGCCTCCACCATGAGCTTCCCGTCCAGGTATACGCGCAACTGCTCGCCTCGGATCTCAAACTCCAGAGTGTACCACTGGCCGACTACCACCTTGCATGAAGTGAGGCCCAACACGTGTTGCTGGAGAGCCCCGGAGCCGTCATAGTAGGAGAATGCCAGCCACAACCCACCCGGATTGCCGCAGATCAGAGACAGGGCATACCTGTTCTGGAGGGTCGCCCGGACGAGGCTGGGTGTTCTCCGCACTGCGATGCCGAAACTTCCCTGCGAATTGGGCGCCGACTCTTTGATGCAGATGCGGGCTCTTACGACGTAATCGGTCAAGTCAATGCTATCCAGGAAAGCTCTGGCGTTTGACAGCCTCAATTGTCCGTTCTCGACGGCATGCCCTGGCGCAGGCAACGGCGTCCTCATGTCCCTGAACCGCCACCTGTCGGAAGGCCCGTTGTCGAAGTTGTCCGCGAAGATAGGCGTAACATCCGCTCTGATCGGCTGGGTAGGCTCATCGCTACCTAGGGTAGCCGGTTGCCTCCCGACTGTCCACACAGTGAGGTTCGGCAGACTCTGCTTGAGTTGCCGGGTACCCTCGTCCGTGACCTGGGTCTCAATCAACCCCAGGTCGCGCAGTTCGGTCAGGCCCCGCAGGTGCTTCAGGCCGGCGTCCGTAATCCGCGTCCGCGTGAGATACAACCCTTGCAGTCTCGTCAGACCCTGGAGATGTTCCAGACCTGCGTCGGTGACCTGCGTGCCGGGCAGTTCCAGCATCTCTAGTTCGGTCAGACCTTTGAGATGCTCGAGGCCGGCGTCCCCGATCCGCGTGTCGTCGAGCCACAGTCGCCGCAACCCTCTGAGGCCCTGGAGATGTTCCAGGCCTGCATCAGTGATCTGAGTGCTCTGCAATCCCAATCGCCACAGCCCGGTCAGACCTTTGAGGGACTCCAGACCTGCATCCGTGATTCGCGTGTTGCGCAAACTCAGTCGCTGTAATCCCGTCAAGCTTCTGATGTGGATCAAGCCTGCGTCCGTAATCTGCGAGCCGGACAGTTCCAGCTTCGTCAGCCGGGGCAAGCCGTCGAGCGAGGCCAGATTTGCGTCCGTGATCCGGTCGCCCCCCAGGCTCAGCTCCTCTAGTCCGGTCAAGCTCTTGAGATGAACGAGCCCCAGGCCGGTCACCCGTGTGGTGTTCAATGCCAGCGACTGCAATTCCGTCAGTCCTCTGAGGTGCTCTAAGCCTGCGTCCGTGACCCGGGTATTCATCAGCGCCAGATAACGCAGCCCCGTCAAGCCCTCGATATGAGTCAGGCCGGCATCTGTAATCCGCGTCCCGCATAGGGATAGGTCTCGCAATCTGGTCAGGCTCTTCAGGTGTTCCAAGCCTGCATCCGTGACCCGGGTCATGTCCAGAAACAGGCCGCGCAATCCGGTCAAGCCCCTGAGGTGGACTAAGCCGGCATCCGTGATCCGAGTCCGCCCGAGATACAACACCTCCAATTCGGTCAGGCCCTTCAGATGTTCCAGCCCAGCGTCGGTGATCGAGGGGTTGTACAAGGCCAGCAGCCGCAGATCTGTCAGATCCGCTAGGTATTTCAGATCGGAGTCTGTGCACGAATCAAGACGGAGGCCGGGAATCTTGTTCAGACTCATTTCGCGTGCCAGCAAGCTCCAGTCTTTCACCGGGGCCCGGAGTTCCACTAGCCAGTCCCAACAGGCGGGGATCTGCAGAGGAGTTGCGCTGGGTGTATCCCCGACGTGCCTCATCCCACCATCAGAAGTCTCCATCACCGAGACGCGCAGCGGTAACTCGGAGTTGAAGGTCCGGGCCGCATGGCGCGGCTGCTCCGGCTTCTCGCGGTCCGCGGCCGGCTTGTCCGGACTTGAGGCCGGCAGCTTCGCTTGGCCCGGCGCCATAGCCGCTGGTTCTGCCGGTCGGGTTTGCGCAAAGGCGCAACCAACGGCCACACACGCCACCAGAACGGTCGCTCCAAGGGCCCATTTGGTTCCGGCCCGGGGATTACCGCATGCGTCATTCAGGATGCGATGGACTCTGGAGGCCACGCCTGTCCTGCTGTGGACCACCGCGGGCACAAAGGCCATCCGGTTTTGGGGCTGGAAACCGAGCAGCGATTCGGCGTAATCCTCGGCGGGTTGCCCGCTGGCCACCACCCAATCATCACATGCCTGCTCTGTCAGAGACACCAGATGCCGCTTCGACAACCATAGCAGAGGATTCCATGGCAAAGCACAGACGGCCAGTTCCGCGAGCAGGCCACTGACATGGTCCCTGCGCTTCCAGTGCGCCAACTCGTGGGAGATCACGCCCACCCAATCTACTCTGTCCCCGGAACTACTTCCGTCGTCGGCCAGCAATAGCATAGGTTGGCGACCCCAACACCAGATCGCGGGACTGCGAACTCCTGCCTCTATCCGCAGCTGCATGTCCTTGCGGACTCCCAGCCTGGCTTGGACGAGATGCAGCGATTGTACAACCGGCCCGCTATTCACGGGCCGGGCACGACGGGAGAGACAGACTCCCATTGCGAAAGCGAACAGCAGTCTCACGACCAGGGCCACAGTTGCCACCGCCCAGGCCCACAGTGCGACCGTACGCCAGGCCACGTGGGTCGCTCCCGTACCCGCTTGGCTCGGGGGTGCCGCGGGCGATGGCGATTGCTGTGCCGGCGCAACTTCCGTGGCAGAGGTTGCCATGAACGCGATGGTCTCGATTGCCCCAGGTGGTTGCAGTTCCGCACGTTCAGGAATGGTCGCCCGCTGCAGAAACAGGCCCAGATGGAAGTGCCGGACCACGCCGCTGAGGGCCGGCACGAGCACAGCCGCCACCATGGCCAGCAGAAGCACCTGGTGAGCTCGGGCCGGCCGACGTCTCAATAGAAAACTGCCCGCCAGGCCCAGGACGGCAAACAGGGTGCTTTGCCACAGACAGCCCCAGAGGGACACATTGGGAAGAAGTGGGGTCCCGATCATCTCTGCCTCTCCTTTCGTTTGCTGTCGATCAGAGTGCGGAGCTTCATGAGCTCCTCATCGTCCAGTTCGCCTTCATCTACGAGGTGCTGGAACATCAGAAATGCGCTGCCCTCGTACATGCGGTGGATGAGCCTTTGGGCCGACCTGATGCCTGCCTGCTCCCGTGTTCGCGTGGCCTCGTAGATGTTCTTCTTGCCTTCCCGGCTGTGCCGGAGCCAGCCGGCCTGCTCCAGCCTCTGCATAGCCGTCAGCACCGTCGTGTAGGCCAACTCTCTCTTCTGACTGAGCTGCTTCCAGACCTGGCGGACACTGGATTGGCCCAGTTCCCACACGGCTTCCAGGACCGCTCGCTGAAGTTCGCCCAATGGATCAAGGGGTGGCCTGCTCATGGCACGGACCTTTCGTTCTCAATACACTGCATTCTCTCGTTACCTCTTATGGAAGTACTTCATTATGTAGTATATGTCAACAGGAATCCTGTGTTTCTTGCGAAGATTCTCTATGGCCTCTACTCACAGCGTAGCGCCGCCATCGGGTCGATCCGCGCCGCGCGTCGGGCGGGGATGTAGCAGGCCAACATGGCAATCAGACTAAGCACCCCTGCGCCCACCCCCAAGGCGAGTGGGTCCATCGGGCTGACCTCATGCAGCATCGCACGCAGTAGTCGACTCAACGCCCATGCAGCACCCAGGCCCAGGCCGATCCCTATGCCCACGAGTGTCATCCCCTGGCCAAGGACCATGCGCACTACGCCCGATTCCGTAGCACCGAGGGCGATGCGGATGCCGATTTCACGCACACGTGAGGCCACGGAATAGGCCAGAATTGCATACACGCCCACGCTGGCTAGCAGCAATCCCACTGCCCCGAAGACGAGCAGATAGCACGTGTAGGCCCGGTACCCTCGGGTGCTGTCATAGAGAGTGTTCTTAACCACCTCGACAGAAGGTTCTCGTAGTTCTGGCCCTGCCGCCTTTATTTCCGCCAAGAGGGGCTTGATAAACCCACTGGGTTCACTCTTGGTTCGGACCAAGAGACGATGGGCGAGCGGCGTAAAGCCTCTTTGTTGTGGGTAATAGATGGTCGGCTCGGGTGGGTGGGTGAGGTCCCATGTCCGCATGTCACCCACGACCCCAACCACCTCGCGGCTCCATTTGTCACCCGTGGTGGCCTGGATGGTCTTGCCGACTGCGTCTTCCCCCGGCCAGCAGCGTTGGGCCAAGGTCTCGTTCACCACAATGGTCGTGCCATCGGTGCTCTGGTCCTGCTCGTCGAAGTACCGCCCACGAAGCAGCGGGGCTTTCATCGCCTTGAAGGCATCCGCAATCCCTATGCCGCATCCGCTCCAATGCAATTGCATCGGCTCCTTGCGCCCCATGATGGCGAAATCTTGCACACCATAGAATTCGACGAGAATGCCCACCGCCTCGACGCCCGGCACAGCGAGGAGACGCCGATGGACTTCGGCCATGAACTGGTTCTTGGCCTCAAGCGTCTGGTATTTCTGCACCAAACCTGGCGCGATGGAAATGCTGACCAGGTTCGCCGGTTCATACCCCGGATTACTCCGTAGCAGATGAACTACACTTCGGATCATCAGACCAGCCCCAGCGAGCAGCGCCATTGCCAGGGAGACTTCGAGGACGACCAGCCCACGGCGATAGAGGCTGCGAAAGATGCTCGGCGTCGCCTGCGTCCCGCTCTGCCTGAGCGTGCTGGCCGCAGATCGTGTCGCCGCATACCACGCGGGGACGATCCCGGAGGCCAGACCTATCCCGACCGCAGCCAACAAGGAGTAGGTCAGCACCTGGCCGTCGAGCTGAATGCCTCGCACTCGGGACAGCCAAGGGGAGAGCAACCGCTCCATAAGGCTGAAGCTCCAATAGGTCAGGCCTATGCCCGCCACCGCCCCGGCCAGGGCCGGAAAGAAGCTCTCCAGCAACAACTGGCGTAAGAGCTGAAGCCGTCCTATCCCCAGCGCGGCGCGGATAGCCAATTCATGCTGGCGCGATTCCGTCCGGACCAGATTCAGATTCGCGACATTCGCGCAGGCGATCACCAGGACGAAGATCATGGCTCCCACAAAACCCGGAATGGTCTTCTGCACGTCAACGCTGGAGAACATCTCCCGCACGGGTCGCAAGCGGACAGCAGTGTAGCCGTAGCCGTACTTACGGTGCTCATCCTCGTACCTTTGTGAGAGGACATCCAACACCGCTTGCGCCTGTTTCATAGGCACTCCGGGAGCAAGTCTTGCGATGGCCGTATAGAAGGGCCTGAACTGATATGCAATTATGTCTTTGTCTGTGGACCCTGTCTGCGGATCATCGGCTGGCACCCAGAAGTCGGCATAGAAAGGGAATCTAAAGTGAGGCGGCATCACCCCGATCACCGTGCACTGCTGACCTTGTACGGGGAGTGCCTTCCCTATCCAACTGGGGTCGCCACCTAACTTGGTCTTCCAGAACTTGTGGCCAAGCACGATGACCGGAGACGCACAGGATCCCCCTCATCTGGGGCGAAGGTCCGGCCAAGGCGGGGTCTTGCGCTCCAAAAGGAAAAGAAGTTCGGCGAGACAGCAGCACCATCAACGCTTCCTATCCAGCCGTCATTCTCCCAACGCAACTGGGTGGAGCTAATCCTGGCAAGATCGACGAAGTGACGTGGATCCGCGCAGCTCCTGCACGATTGCCGCGCTGACGCCGGAGGCGTAGTCATTCGCCTCCTTGCGGTAGGTGCGAATCTGGATGAGCCGCTCCGGCTGGGCCGCGGGGACGGGACTAAACCACAGGGCATTGACACCGCTGAAGATCGCTGTACTGGTCCCAATCCCCAGCGCCAGCGTGAGCACGGCCACGATGGTGAAGCCGGGGCTCTTCCTCAGTATACGGATCGCGTATCGGATGTCCTGCCAGAGCGTTCCCATCATTGGTCTCCCCGCAGCGATCGGCTGTCTTCACCCTCACTTTCGCCGACTGGCTCGTCTGATCCTAGATCACGGACCTTGCCGTGGTCCGGGCGATTATCGACTCCCTACCCTCGTCGGACTCAACCGGCAGTGTAGCATGGAACCAGAATGAGCTCAATCCATCAGCACGATGTCTTCAGGCGTGGCGACCACGTCGCGGTGAGCGGGGCCGAGCAGACGCTTGATCTCCGTGCTGTGTTTTCCGGCCAGCGTGGCCAACTGCGAGCTGCTGAGACTGGTGACGGCCTTGGCCCGGTCGTTGATCAGGACCACTGTGCCCGCCTCGAAGACGCCTTCCACGGCCGTGATGCCGCTGGGCAGGAGGCTCTTGTGGTTCGCGATGGCCCGCATCGCGCCGTCATCCACCCGGATCACGCCTGCGGCGTGGCTGTTGAGGATCCACCGGGCTCTATTGCTCAGCCGCCGCTTGGGCATGAAGATCGTGCCGACGGGCTCGCCTGCGATGATCCGGCGGACCACGTCCTTTTCCCGGCCGTGGGCCAGGACCACGCGACAGCCCGCGTCTGCGGCGATCTTGGCTGCAGCGAGCTTGGTCTTCATGCCGCCCGTCGAGAAGGTGCTACCCTTATCGCCAGCACCGCGGAGGATCTCCTCCGTGATCTGAAAGACCGTGGGGATGGGTTTGGCGTCGGGGTGCTGTCTGGGGTCCTTGTCATAGAGGGCATTGATATCGCTGAGGATGATCAGCAGGTCCGCGTCGATCTTGCTGGCTACCAGCGCGGACAGCCGGTCGTTGTCGCCGAACGCGGAGCCGATCTCCTCCGTGCTCACGCAGTCGTTCTCGTTGAGGATGGGCACCACGCCCATGGCCAGCAGGGTCTCGATGGCGTTGCGAAGGTTCAGGTAGGTCCTGCGATGGTCCAGGACATCGGCGGTCAGCAGGACCTGGCCGACCGCGATGGGATACCGCTGAAAGGCCTTGCGATACTCGGCCATGAGCAGGGGTTGTCCGATGGCGGCAAAGGCCTGGCGATCCTTCATGTCCCGGATCGGCCCCGTGTGCTGCAACTGCATGGCGCCCATGCCGATCGCGCCGGAGGTCACGATCACGATCTGTTTTCCGCAGGTCCTCAGGTGCGCCACCTGACCGGCCATCGCCCGGACGTAGGACCCGTCGATACCGCCATCCCGGGTCAGGGTATTGGTGCCGATCTTGATGACGATTCTCTTGGAATCCGCGAAGTTTCGCATAGAGGGCCTTCTCCGACGACGGCCGTCCCCTAGAGGGGGCAGTCTTTGCTGAGTGGACGATGGGTCCACGGCCGGCCGGATCCGCCGCCGTAGTCGGCCACTTGGTGGCCATCGCCCAGGAGCTTCCACTTATAGATGATCAGACCTTCCAGGCCGACAGGGCCGCGGGCGTGGATCTTGTTGGTGCTGATCCCGACCTCCGCACCCAGGCCATAGCGGTAGCCGTCGCTGAATCGGGTGCTGCAATTCCAGAGTACATTGGCGGAGTCCACTCGTTCAAGGAACTGCCCGGCCTTGGCCTTGTCGTGGGTGACGATCGCGTCCGTATGGTGCGAGCCGTAGTGGTTGATGTGGCTGATGGCCTCCTCCAGGTCCGCGACGACCTTGATGGAGAGGATGGCGTCCAGATACTCCATGGACCAGTCCTCTTCGGTGGCCCGATGGCAGGCGATGAGGGCCCGCGTCTTCTCGCAGCCGCGGATCTCCACGGACCGCTGCTCGAGGGCCGCCTTCATGGCCGGCAGCAACCTGGGCGCGATCTGCTGATCCACCAGGAGCGTCTCTGTCGCGTTGCAGACCGCCGCGTACTGGCACTTCGAGTCGACCACGATCCGCACGGCCATGTCCACGTCGGCAGAGCCGTCCACGTACACGTGACAGAGGCCCTCTGCGTGACCCAGCACGGGGATCCGCGTGTGGTCCATGATGTACCGGACAAAGGCATTGGAGCCGCGAGGAATGACCAGGTCGATGGTGCGGTCGAGCCTGAGCATGTCCGTCACCTGCTGCCGGGTCGTCAGGAGTTGGATCCAGCCCTCGGGCATGCCTGCCTTCAGAGAGGCCTCTGCAATGATCTGGGTCAGGACCTGATTCGTGTGGCTCGCCTCGCTGCCCCCCTTGAGGAGCACGGCGTTGCCGCTCTTGAGGCACAATGTCGAGATCTGGACCAGGGCATCGGGCCTTGACTCGAACACGATCCCGATCACGCCGATGGGGCACGTAACCTTGAAGAGCTCAAGGCCCTGGTCCAGTTCCATGGCATATAAGGTCTTACCCACAGGGTCTTCGAGCCCGATGAGGCTCTCGATCCCAAGGCAGGCCTCGCTGATCTTGGCGTGGTCGAACTTGAGCCGCTTGAGCAGGGGGGCGGCCAGTCGGTCTTGCTCCGCAGCATGGAGATCCTGCTGGTTCGCTGCGATCACGGCATCGGCATTCTGCTTGAGCCCCTGGGCGATCCGGGCCAGGGCCGCGTTTTTGTCCGCCGTCTTGACTGCAGCCAGTACGATTGACGCAGCCTTGGCTGCAGAGGCAATGTGCTCCAGATCCATTACAATTTCCTGTTGACTAACAACTTAGTGCTATTTAGGATACCAGGCTAATAATCGGCCATTTGCCATACACTGTCAAGTGCCGTTGCGGGTGTAGCTTAATGGTAAAGCTCCAGCCTTCCAAGCTGGTCATGCGGGTTCGATTCCCGCCACCCGCTATCCCACCCATCTATCCATATGTCCCATAACACCATTCTGTGCCTTTGGGGGAAAAAGTGGTGATTTGTATTGACTGAGTGGGTGGTAGTGGAGATAATTCCCAAAAGATGACTTGCTTGGTGGAAGAATTTCCATGTTGTTGCTAACAGGCGAATACGCGCATGTGGTGGATGAGAAGGGCAGGGTGCTTGTCTCTAACAAGCTTCGAGCCCAGATCGACTCCGATCAACACGGCAGTGACTTCTACCTGGTATTGGGCGCCAACGGCATCCTCTGCCTCTATCCTGAGAAGTACTTTGAGCGGATCTCCTCGACCCCGGGGCTCGGTACGGGGGCGCCGGATGAGTCGGTCGCCTTCGAACGATTGAGCTTCGCCTTGGCCAGCAAGGTGGAGTTGGATAGCCAAGGCCGGTTGTTGCTCAACGACCGTCTGCGAAGGCGGGCCGGTCTGAAGGATCACATCACGCTGGTCGGGGTCAGGGATCACATCGAACTGTGGAACGACCAGGACTGGGATCAGTACGTCAATCAGAACATGGCCCAGTACCAGAGGCAGATGTCTGAGGCGAGGCGGTACATCTTGCAGAATCAGGATGAGTCTGCCTGAAACAGACAATGACACGGAGGTGAAATGGTCCAGATGGAATCGGATCACTGGCGGGTCGTGAAGGAGGCGCTGTGCAGCGATTGCCCGATAGACGAGCAGACGTTGACGTCCCTCGCGATCCTGACGGAGCAAATGGAACGGGTCAGGAGGTCCCATCCTTTGCTGGCAGCAGTGGGGTTTTCACCGTCTGTCAAGGAATTGAGCAGGCGCGCCGGGGTCGTGCCTGTGGCCTGATCCGACGGGACGGCCAAAGTCCAGAAAGGGCGCTACGACGGTGACTGGCTCGACGCTGGAGCATATCCCAGTACTCGCAGAGACATTGATTGAGTGGATACACTTGCCACCTGAAGGCGTGATGGTGGATGCAACGGTTGGACAAGGAGGTCACAGCCGGCTTTTCGGAGCCTCGCTAGGACATCAAGGGACGCTGATCGGCCTGGACGTGGATGATAAGGCCCTCCAGGCCACCAAAGCGAGGCTCCAAGATCTGGCGTGCAAGGTCGTCCTGGTCCAGGGGAACTTCTCGCAGTTGGGGACCTGGGTCAGGCAACAGGGGATTGAGGCGGCTGACCTGATCCTGGCCGATCTCGGGTTTTCATCCGTGCAGTTGGCCGATGACGAGATCGGGCTGAGTTTTCGGTCAGATCTGCCGCTAGACATGCGAATGGACAAAAGTTTTGGGACTACAGCAGCCGATATAGTCAACAATGCTGATGAAAAGGCGCTGGCAGACCTGATCTTCCAGTATGGGCAGGACCGGGGCTCCCGGCGCATAGCGCGGTTCATTGTGGAACGACGAAGGCATCAACGCATCGAGACGACCGGGCAACTGGCTTCGATCGTATGTCAGGCGCTGCACCGGCCCGGTCGCACGTCCAGACAAAGGATCCATCCGGCGACCCGGACGTTTCAGGCCCTGCGGATAGCGGTCAATCATGAATTGGACAATCTACGGGAATTGCTGGTTCAGGCACCCCATTTGCTGCGCAGCAAGGGGTATATGGCTGTCATCAGTTTTCATAGTCTTGAGGATCGGGAGGTCAAGACCAGTTTCAGGGCGTGGCATGAGGCCGGCCTGTTTACGATTCTGACGAAGAAACCTCTGGTGGCTTCCAGCCAGGAGGTCAGTGAAAACCCCCGGGCCAGAAGCGCCAAGTTGCGGATTGCACAAAGAACGTAAGGCCCGATCCGAAGGGCTCGGTACGAACAAAAGAGACGTCACAGCGAACATGGAGGTACATGTCAATGACCAGGGACACGAAGATTGGCTTGCTGTTGGGCTTGGTATTCATATTCATCATTGCCTTCCTCATCAATGGGTTGCCCAGGCTTAGAGGCCGCAGTCAGGCCGCGTCGCAGTCAAAGCTAGCACGTACACCCCTTGTGTCTTCGCCGGGCTTGGGCGCCAACACGAGGATGGTCGGACAGACCCTGTCCGGGCCTTTGGCGCAGGCCCCTGGCATGATGTCCGCCACGCAGCCCCAGACCGATGGCACGGCCATCCGATCGATTACGCCGCTCCCCGCGACCGTACAACAGGTCAGTCAGCCGAATCCGTCTATAGGTCTGGTGGACCCATCCATTCATGTGGCCGCCAATGCTCCGACGCCCACGCCGGGCCAACCGATGGTCAACCCTGCCTCGACTTCTACACCCGCCGTTGCAGGTTCGCCCTCGCCGGCTGGCGGTCTGACGACAGTGGCCAACAACATGACGGTTCCGGCCAAGAGTCTGGCGACCTCGCCCTCGCCGCAGCCGATGACCTACTCGCAGTCCACCGGCCCCGCAGGCGTGCTGACGCCAGACCAGTCCACGCTGCCTTCGCCCTCTGGGATCAGCATGGCAGTGCAGCCTGCAGTGAAGACAGCCTCCAGTGAATGGCCCAAGACCTACAAGGTCGCCAAGGGAGACTCACTCGAAGTTATTGCCAAGAGGATGTACGGCCCCAGCGAGGGTGCAAGGAGGTCCAGTATCAAGCGGATCTTCGAGGCCAACAAGTCGATCCTGTCCTCTCCTGAAGAGCTCAGTATAGACCAGCAACTGACCATCCCTGCCCCTGTTGGCGGCAGTTCCATCCCGGCTCCGACCGTGGCCACCACCGCGCATCCGTCCAACACTCCGGCCAAGTCCGCGGTAGCCACCAAGGCAGAGACGCAGACGCGGGGCCAGCGGTGGTATACCGTGAAGGAAGGCGACAGCCTCTGGAAGATTGCCACCTCGCAGCTCGGTAAGGGTAATCGCTACCAGGAGATCCTGAAGCTCAACAGCGACGCGCTGAAGAACAGCAAGGACAATCTGGAGCAGGGCATGAAGCTCCGGTTGCCCGCCAAGTAGGGGCGGCCGCTGGCTCTGGAGGTACTCCGTCGCAGGAGGCCAAGACTTGAGATCCGCATCATGGTTCGTGTTCCTGGTGTTCTACGTCGTGGCGGCCATGATTGTCGTGGTCTTCCTGCGGGATACCAATAACCACCAATTCTATACCCTCCAGGCCTACCGGACCGACGAAACCCGGTTGAAACAGGAACTCTGGCAGAAGCAGCTTGAACTGGAAAACTTGACCCGGCCTGATGCAGTGATGCGGCTGGTGGTGGTCCCGAAGCCTGATCACTCCAGCCGCCCCTGATCTCGGCCCGTCGGTCCAGTCTGAAGGGCGCGGGGTGAAGCGGTATCACGTACTCGTTGGGATTTTCGGCATCGTCCTGGCGGCATTTGTGGCGCTGGCGGGCCGGTGTCTGTACCTGCAGGGCTTCCGTCACACCTACTACACGCAGAAGAGTCTCAGGCAGCAGCAGTCCCGGGTACCCCAGGCGGCCGCCCGCGGTCCTATTCTCGACTGCAGGGGACGGATACTGGCGGCCAGCAACGGCGTACGCACGATCTACGCCGAGCCGCGGCTCATCACAGACCCCCGCGAAACCGCCAGCCGTCTGAGCCCCGCGATCCATCTTAGCGGCCCCGAGATTTGCAGGCTGATCCTGGACAGCCGCAACCCGGGCTTCGTGCGGCTCAAGGCCGGCGCGGAGTTGACCGAGTGCCTTGCCGCCCGCAAGGTCGAGGGCGTGAACTACCAGGTCGACTGGATGCGGTACTATCCGATGGGCGCCCTGTGTTCTCACGTGGTGGGATACACGCAGACGGACGGCCCTGGAGCAGGGGGCATCGAGTACGCCTTCAACAAGGTTCTGACCGGCAGCGGCCGCGAGTATCTGTTCCTGGGCGACGTGCGCAGGAGACCTCTGCGGTTCGCCAGCGACCGGGCGTCTAGCGACCTGGATGACGAGGACCTTTCGGGCGCGGGGATCATCCTCACGCTGGACACCACGATCCAGGAGTTTGCCAGGGAAGAGCTCCTGGCCCAGTTCAAGGCCTTTGACGCGGAATCCGCGACTGCGGTGGTGGCAGACCCCAAGACCGGCGCGATCCTGGCCATGGTCTCGCTGCCCGATTTTGATCCCAGCCTCGCCCGCACCACGCCTGAGAAGGTGCTGTGCAATCACGCCCTTATCGACCAGTTCGAGCCTGGAAGCGTATTCAAGCCCGTGGTGGTCGCGATTGCGCTGGACGCGGGCGTGATCAACACCACTGAGCGCATCGATTGCGAAGACGGCGTGTACCACGGCAGGGGATTCGGGGTCATCACCGAGTACTCCCATCACCGGTACGGTCTGATGACCGCCAGGGACATCCTGCGGGAGTCCAGCAACATCGGCATGGCCAAGATCGGCCAGCGCCTGGGCGCAGCCCGTCTGTACCAGGGATTGAAGATCTTCGGGTTTGGCAAGGATACGCAGGTCGGCCTGGGCCGGGGCGAGGCCGAAGGGAAGATTCGGCCGCTCAAGGATTGGAGTGGCTACAGCGTCACGCGAGTCCCGTTCGGTCAGGAGATCTCGGTGACTGCGATGCAGTTGATCCGCAGCTTCTGCATCCTGGCCAATGAAGGCCGGCTGGTGCGGCCGCATCTGGTCAAGGCCGTGGTCAGCGCGATTGGTGAGCCCGACATCCGCGCACACTCCCTGGCCATGGCGGGGCAGGTGGGTTACATCGTCAGGCCCGAGGTGGCCCGATGGATCATCGAGGAGGCCCTGGTGGCCGTGGTCAATGATGGCACCGGGAAGTCGGCCAAGCTGGACAAGTGGCAGGTCTTCGGCAAGACTGGAACGGCCCAACTGGCCCGGACAGACGGCCGGGGCTACGAGGAAGACGCCTACGTCGCCTCCTTCGTCGGCGGTGCGCCTGCCGAGGACCCCGCGGTCTTGGTGCTCGTGTCTGTGCGCAAGCCCAATCGCAGGCTGGGCAAGGGCTATACCGGCGGCGTGGTGGCAGCGCCTGTCGTCGGCCGGATCATCGACAAGACCATGACGTATCTGGAGTCCAGGGGGAACGTATTTCCCAGGCACGATGCCGCGCGTCTGGCCAGGACCCCGTGAGTGCCATGCCGCGGATTCTGTATGGGGTGGCAGGGGAAGGATTCGGACACTGCAGCCGCGCCCATCTGATCGGTCAGCATCTGCTCGATACGGGCCACGATGTGAGATTCGTGGGATTCGGCAAGGTCCCGTCTGCCCTGGGTCCCCTGTTCAAGGATCGTGTCCATCGGATCGAGGGTCTCTCCTTCGCCTACCGCGATGGTCGGATCAGTCAGTGGAGGACGTTCACCCAGAATCTCACGGCATTTCCCCGGATCGTCCGTGAGAACCGCAGGCTGCTGCGATCCAGCCTGGAGGGCTTCGTCCCGGACGTGGTGATGACCGACTTCGAGCCCTTCAGCGCGTGGTGGGCCCGGATGCACCACGTACCGCTCGTCAGCGTGGACAATGAACATGTGCTGACCCGGTGCCGATTGCAGCACGCGTCCAGTCAGATCCTCTCCCGGTGGATTGCGCAATCGATCATCCATGCCTACGTGATCCGGCCGGACGCCACCGTGGTCCTCAACTTCTTCAAGGCCCCGGTCAGGGGCCGCTCCACCGTACTGGCGCCGCCTGTGGTCCGGACAGAGGTGACGCAACTGCGGCCGTCGCAGGGCGACCATCTGGTGGTCTATGTCAGCACAGGCCAGGGTCGAGAGGCCCTGCAGGAGGTCTTGGACCGCTTCCCCCACCAGCGATTCATCATCTATGGATATGACGCGGCCGCCGAACGAGGACACTGCCTCTACAAGCGGATCTCGACCGAGGGCTTCCTGGAGGACCTGGCTGGATCACGGGGCGTCATCGCCTCTGCCGGATTCTCCTTGCTCAGCGAATGTATGGCACTGCAAAAGCGGATGCTCCTGGTGCCCGTGGCCGGTCAGTACGAGCAGCGACTCAACGCCCGGTACGCAGAACAGCTTGGGCTGGGCCTGTGGAGCCTCAGACTGACACCCGCCTCGCTCTCGGCGTTCCTGTCCTGGCTGGACCACCCGACCCCACCCCACACGGACCTGCTGTGGCCGGACAACGAGCGGTTCTTTGCTATCCTCCAGGGGGTACTCGACAGGTTGGCCCTCACCGGTCGAGGCGCCCGGCCTCCGCACACGTCGCAATGATCTCGTGGCCCAGGGGTGCGGCGTCACGGCCTCCGCTCTTGCCCCCTTCGACGACCACGGTCAGGGCGATCGTGCGCCCTGAGCGGGGAGACCTGGCAAACCCGGCGAACCAGGCCATGTCTGGGCGTTCCGTGGAGCCGGTCTTGCCGTAGATCTGGAGACTCCGAAGCAGGGCTGGATCGTTCTTGAAGCCCTCGTTGGCGCTTCCCTCCGTCTCGTTGACGACCGCGTGAAGCCCATCCAGGACCACCTGAAGCGTCTCTTCGGTCAGACCCAGGTTGATGCCCGCCTCGGTCTCGCCGGAGCCGTTGGTCTGCTCAGGATCTCCGGTCAGAAACAGACGCGGGCGCTTGTAGACGCCGCCCCTCGCCAGGGCGGCCATCGTACCGACCACCTGGATCGGAGTGGCAGAGAATTTGTCTTCGCCGATGCCGACCAGGGCCAGGTCGCGACGATCCAGGGCCGCGATCTGGTCCAGCCTCTTCACCTGGGCGCCGTACTCGATACGGGTGGAGATCTGACCACAGTATTGTCTGAACTTCCGTGCAGACGAGGGGTCGTTGGGATCGTCGCTGCCCGGGTAGTCGAACTCGGCCTGCCTGCCATACCCAAAGGCAAAGGCCCATTCCTGGAGCGTCCGGGGCTCTATCATTGCTGCCAGCCGAGAGAAGTAGATGTTGCAGCTCCCCTTTATGGCGTTGTGCGCGGTATTGCTCCAGCGGGTGTCATGTCCCACGTGCTCTCGCCGCCAGATGGAGCAGTTCGGCCAGCCCGGCGGCGATGGCTGTGAGGGACAGGAGATCACCTTGTCGGGCCGGATCACGCCCGCCTGCAGGCCGGCCACCAGCACGACGGGCTTGACGACCGATCCTGGTGGGTAGTGCCGGTTGAGGACCCGGTTGATCAGAGGCTGATTGGCGTCCGCGGCCAGGGCCGCGAAGTGGTAGCGGGCCTCATTGAGGTCATAGGAGGGCAGCGAAATCATGGCCAGGATGTCGCCGCTGGCTACGTCCATGACCACAGCGGCCATGCCGGGGCCACAGTAATCGGCGCGAGGAAACGTTAGCAGTCGCTGCTCAATGTTCTCCTGGAGCTCCACGTCTAGCGTCAGCCGGACGTCCTGACCCAGCCTGCTGTCTACGCGGTTACTGAGCGTGCCGTCGATGTCATAGACCACTTTGCCCCGCCGGCCTCGAAGCATGGCCTCGCATACATATTCGACGCCATCTTCGCGGCCGCAATCGTCGCCCGGCCGGTAACAGGCGTAGGGATCGTCTGCGAAGAGTTCCAGGTCTCCCTTCTGGGTGGCCTCGCCGACCCACCCGATGACCTGTGCCGCAGTAGTCTTGTGCGGATAGACCCGCACGGGCTCGGGCGTGATGGTGATTCCGTCGACGTCGATGAACTCCAGTTGCGCGGCCATGAAGTCATTGTCGGTTTTGAGCTCCACGAGCGGGGAGCTTCCCTTCATCTCCGCGATGTCCATGCCGAAGGTCAGCAGCAGACGGCGATTCGGATCTGGAATGGTCCGCTCGAAATCCTCCATCGCGATGTGCAGGTCTACCGACATGAGTCGGCCGGAGTTTTTCTTGTAGAAGTCCGATTGCGTACAGTACTTGCGCCATGCCTGGAAGGCCCTCTGATTCCAGATCCAGTCATTGAACCGCTGGATCTTCTGCCTTACGACCTCGCACGGATCCCCGAATCGGGAACACCGGATGACCACATCCTCCAACACGGCGGTGTTGACGTCGATCGCGGCATTGGCCGCCTGCAGGGCTCTCTCCGGGTCGCTCCTGCTCTGCAGGGCGGCCCACCGCAGGCCTGCCCTGACCCGTTCGTCGAGGATGCGGCTCAGGCTGTAGCCGATCTGCAGCTTGAAGAGGGGTACATCTTGTGCCAGGACGCGGCCCTTGCGATCCAGTATCCTGCCCCGGGTCGTCTTGAGCGGCTGGCTGCGGCCCCGTTGGTCCTTGAGCTGGGCGATCCTCTCCTGGATCGCCCGGCTGGACCCCAACTGCAGGGAGGCTAGGCGAGCGACAATCACTCCCAGCAGTACGAGGCTGCCAATCGCAAGTATCCTGGCGCGAGCTGTGTACATGGTTTCGACCGATTGCCATTATAGGCAATTCGCAAGGGTCTTGCGAATCGAATCAGCGGGCTAGCGCAGACCGAGGCGGTAGCGTTTGTCCTGTAGCCGCATCAACCATTCGAGAGCAACAAAGAGCGCAGGACCGATCACCGCAGAATAGAGAGGACAGAACAAGATCTGGCTCAGGAGATCTCCGGGTACGGGCACGCCTTTGACGACAGACAAGCCCCGGTTCAGGCCTGCGGCTGCGGCCCCGGTCAGGAGAATCAGGATTCCCTGGAAGACAACACTGCGGATGCCGATGGCGCTGCGTATGGACGACAGCAGAACTCCGCAGAGGCCGAAGCTCAGCATCTGGGGTCCAATGGTCAGGCCGACGATGTCGCGGGCCAGGCCGGTGACAAACGAGGTGATGACCGCATCCGGAGGGACCGCGTGGATCGCAAAGTAGACCATGACAATCAGGAGCAGGTCCGGCCGGACTTCCGGAGAGCCCAGCGCCACCAGGTCGCCGAGACTGGCCTGCGCCACGATGCTCGCCAGGATCAGGATGGCAAATCGCACCCAGTGCATTAGACGCGTCCTTGGACCAGGCCAATGGGACTCACCGGCTTGCCTGCGGTGTCTTCACCTTGACCACGGAGACCGAGGTGACGCGGCTCAGGTCGCAGACCGGCTGCACCTTGATCTGCTGGAGCACGGGCTCCTGATCGTCGTCAGTGCACTCCACCACCACGCCCACCACCACCCTCTGCTCCAGCAGCCCCGGTATCTTCTGGACGTAGACCGTGTCGCCTTTGGCGACGGTGCACGGCCGCTTGACCTGGATCTTCATGAGCCCGTTGCCCAGGCCGACCAGCACTCCCTGCGCCTTCGATGCCCCGACCGTGACCGGCAACTTTCTGGAGGTACGGCTCGCGACCCACTCGACCCGGGCTGAATGGGCCCCCACGTCCGTGATCGTGCCGACCACCGCGTTTTCCGCAATGACGATCAGGCCCCGGACCAGCCCGTCTGCGCTTCCGAGGTTGACGTCCAGATGGTAGGGATCGACCCGCGTGAAGGTGTCGGAGACCAGCAGCCCCATCTGGTCCCAGGCCCTGTTCTGCCGGAATCCCGACAACTGTTCGATCTGTTGCTGCTGCTGGACGACGGCCGCCTCGAGGTTGGAGGCGCGGTTGAGCAATTGGCGGTTCTCCTGCACGAGCACATCGTATTCCTGCTGCGAGACGACGCGGCCCGTGGAGGCCGTGGCCTGGGTCCACAGTCCGATCATGCGTCCAGACCGGATCGGGAGGCGCAGGACATCCAGGACTGCGAACTGGAATCTTGCGGTGACGTGATGGGGGATCAGCAGCAGGATGCCGCCGCCCAGCATGAACCAGGTCAGCAATACCCGCCTCGGGACTTTGACGCGTCGTCCTGCCATGGCCTAGCCCCCGTATCTCCGCTGCACCCAGGCGCCGCGATCAGGGGCGCCCTGCACTATTCCCACCCTCGCTCGCTGTGCTCCATGGTGTCCTTCCAGCTCTCGAGGTTCTCCAGGTACACGGACGTGCCGCGGGCTACGCAACTGAGCGGATCCTCGACCTGGTGGACGGTCAGGCCCGTGGCATTGGACAGGACGCGATCCATGCCTCGCAGCAGCGACCCTCCGCCGCAGATGTGAATCCCGTTGTCGATCAGGTCTGCAGCCAATTCCGGCTCAGCCCTTTCGAGCGTCCCCGTGACGGCCTCGATAATCGCTGCGATGGGCTCCCGCAAGGCTTCGCGGATCTCCTCGCTGGTGATGACGATCTTGCGCGGCAGGCCGGAGATGGTATCGCGACCCGCGATCTCCATCGTCAGCTCCTCCTGGAGGGGCGACGCGGAACCGATCTGAATCTTGATCTTCTCGGCTCGAGGCTCACCAATAAGTAGATTGTAGGTCCTCTTGAGGTGATTGACGATCGCCTCGTCCATGTCGTCGCCCGCGGTACGGATGGAATCGGAAGTCGCCAGGTCGGCCAGGCTCATGATGGCCACCTCGGTCGTGCCTCCGCCGATATCCACGATCATCGAGGCCGTGGGCTCCGTGATGGGCAGTCCCGCGCCGATGCCCGCCGCCATGGGCTCGTCCACCAGATAGACCCTGCGGGCGCCGGCCCGCTCTGCGCTGTCGATCACGGCCCGTCGCTCCACCGCCGTGATGCCGCTGGGTACGGCGATGACCACTCGCGGCCTCACCAGTCCGCCGCGGCCGTGGACCTTGCGGATGAAGTAGCTCAGCATGGCCTCGGTGATCTCGAAGTCGCTGATGACCCCGTCCTTGAGCGGACGGATGGCCGTGATAGACCCCGGAGTCTTGCCCAACATCTCCCGGGCGACCAAGCCCACCGCCTCCCCATTGTTCAGGACGACGTTGGTCCCTTTGCGGACGGCGACCACCGAAGGCTCATTGAGGATGATCCCCTTGTCGCGGACACAAACCAGGGTGTTACAGGTACCCAGGTCGATACCCATATCCATGCTGAACCAGCCTAGGATCGTGTCCAATATCACGGTCCGACTCCTTTCGCGCACTAAACGGCTACCCGCAATTATAGAGGACTACCCGTTGGCGTCAACGGTGTAAGGAGTGGGTTTGGTCGGAGGAGGTGCTATTGGGTGATCGGAAGCAGGGTTCCGTAATCGGAGAGGCACTTGTAGGCAACGAAGGCGGCGGTCATGATCAGCACGCCCAGGCTAATGCCCAGGAATATAGTGTAGGCGTTGCTCGGCGTCAAGGCCTTGCGGGCTCCATCTGGGGCGGTTGGATTCATCTTCCGTTACCCTAAATTGTCAGTTCAGTGCCTGTTTTCCGCTGCGGCTACTCGTACAGATTCGTCGCGGCCACGTCGCCCACCTTGGGCTCTTGCTGGGCCTTGTCGATCGTGCCAACGGCCTTCTGGGGCTTGGCATCCAGGATCTGGATATTGCAGATGAACTGATTGCCACGAGTGATATAGAACTCCATGTTGGGCTTGACGCCGTCGTTGGACCCGATCGAGATCTCCGCCAGCTTGTTGCCCAGATCGACCTGTGTAATGGACCCTTTGAGGTTGGGCGTCTGCTCTGCAGACGTGCCCGTCGTGTTCGCGGGGAGAGGCGAGGGCCTACCGGTCAGACGCTCATACTGGGCGATCTTGCCCTGCAGTTCCTTCGCCTGGTCCGTCAGCGTCTTGATCTGCGCGGTCTGGGTCGTCAGCAGGGCGGTCTTCTCGGTGAGATCATCGCTGGCCTGCCTCAACTCGCCATCCTTCTTGATCTGGTCCGCGGTCAGGGTGTCGATCTTCTCCTGGGCCTTCTTGAACAGATCGGTCTGCTGCATGGCATTGTTGGTGGCCACCTGAACGGCCAGTGCCATCTTCTCGTTCTCGGCCTTGAGTGCATCCCTGTCTCTGGCCAAGCCTGTGGCATCGTTGGTCAGGCCTGTGATCTTCTCGGTCAGGGTGGCAACCTGCTGTCTGAAGCCGGCGATCTCCTGGTCCTTGGCGGCCTTGACCCGCTCGAGCTCCTCTTCTGCCTGGGCTCTCTTCTGGTTGGCCTGAACCGCCTTGGCTCTCTCATCGTCATACATCTTCTTGTAGTTGTCCGACGTGGCCACGTACGTCACTACCAGGCCACACAGAACCAGGACGACTACCACCTGCAATATGATGAGAACCTTCGTGAGCGTGCTCAAGCTGGGCTCCTTTCGCTTCTACGCGACTCCAGTGCTACCCTCAAAACACCCTCTGTCAACATAGACGAGGTACAACAGGCGGTGAGGTACCGACGTAAACCCCACAATAGCAGAGACAGTATGTGAGCCTACATGCCTATCCTGCCTACACACACTACGATTCTACGCAATGAGTCTTCCCAGGTCAAGTCATTTCTGCCAAATGCTCAGACGCAACGTCAATATAGTCCTATAGGTTAGTGAACATCCCTCAACATGAATACCGCCTTGGCAGATGCGACCCGAACAAACACCGACTTATCCTCTAGCAGGGAGGCCAGATGCCTGACAAGGGGCTCTGAACCGATCTCTCCGATGGCCAGGGCCGCAAGGACGCGGACTGCAGAGTCCTCCCCCTCGGTCATGGATTGGGTACCGGCAGGGAGCCTCTGACTGAGGGCTGCGAGCACCGTCCGCGTACCCGCGGCATCGTGCAGGCGGCCGAGCTGCTCAGCAGCCGTCAGCCTGACCTCCATGACCCCGTCGTTGAGCATCGTGGCAATAGCGGCCTTGGCCTGATCTGTGCCGAGCGACCCCATGGCCCTCACCCCTGCGATCCGGTCGTCCGCATAGGCACTGATGAGTTTGCCCCACAACCTCTGATAGATACTGTTATCGCCCAGCATGGCTATGGACTCTGCAGCCTGGGCTGTGACGCGTTCGTCCGAGTCCTTGTCCTGGAGGGCCCAGTACAGTGCGTCCGCAGCCTGGCGATCCTTGAGTTTGCCCAGCAAGAGGGCGGCATTCGCCCGTACGGTCTGGTTGCGGTCGACGATCGCCTTGCGAACGATGTCGCGGTACTGCGGAGCACCGAGCCGGCACAGGGCATAGGCTGCTGCCAGGCGTGGATTGGCATCCTCCTGGGTCTCATCGAAGATCTGCTTCACGTCGGATGCCGCCGCTGCGTACTGCAGGTCGCCGACACCCAGGATCGCGGCAAATCTTACAGGCATCACCGGATCACGGGCCAGTTGCCGCAATTGCGGGGCAAAGCGGAGCTGTCGGGTGGATGCAACGACCTCTATCGCGCCTGCCCTCACCCTGGGATCCTGGTCCGTCAAAGCAGAGGAGATGATCTGGTTGGCCTTGGCCCAGTGCGGATTGGGCGATGGGGCAGATGCGCGATCCTCCGCCAGAGAGGGCGTGCAGCCCGCCAGCACGCCCATGCAAAGGGTCAGAGCGCACAGGGGTGCGCGAAATGCAGGGCTGCCCGATCGTAAGAACGATGCAAGAGATGTCCGGATCATCGTCTGTTCCCATGGATCATCGCCGCCTTTCGTGACCACGGCGATGCTCCAACGCAGCCAGGACCAGCCCGGCCACCACCAGAACCGCACACAAGGCATCCAGCCATCGGCCATACCGGCTGAAGAGGCTGACCCTCTTGTCTATCGGCATCCGGTCGACAAACCATCCAGCCATGCCGGCCCGATCCAGTGCCCTTTCTGGGAGGCCCTCGCCGGCCTTGACGAAGCCGTCGTGTATCCGGCCGCAGGAGTCGATCAGGCAACTGATGCCCGTATTGACGCTTCTCAGTATTGGTACGCGGTTCTCGACCGCCCTGAACGTGCAGACCGCCACGTGCTGGGCCAGCTCTGCACTGGGTTGGACCCGGGCCGGACTTCCGGAGAATCGCACAAACCAGCCGTCATTGCTGATGTTGAGCAACACGTCCAGTCGCTTGCGACCCTGCGGATCCAGGGTGGACTGCCTGGCCAGGGCCGGGACCGTGTCCTCATAGCAGATGAGCACACCGAGCCTGAAAGAGAGGGTCTCGCCTGCTGCCGTACGGGTACCCATCGTGAACACGGTCCGGTCCTTGCCGGGCTCCAGGGTGTAGTCGTAGTTGTATGGCGTGAATCTCATCAGCAGGCCGTAGAGCCAGTGGAAACTCGTCTTGAAGGGCAGGTACTCACCGAACAGGACCAGATGGATCTTGTCGTAGCGATGGGGATCCTGGGCACCGTCAGGCCTGTAAAAGAACGCGGAGTTGTACCGGTCGAGGTTCGGCTCGCCGACCGGGTCTTCCCGGATCCGGCCTCCATACGCGCCGACAAGCAGATAGGAGCCGGCCTTGGCGTGCTCCCGCAGGGCCGTATCGAACTGACTCCGCTCAGGATCGGGGACGAGGAAGGGCCATATGTCGCGGTCCAGGATGGCCTGCACCGTGGTCTCGGGCCAGACGATCAGCTCTGCGCCCGCCTCTTGGCTGGCCTTGCTCATCTGCATGAGGTCAGCGAACATCTCCTGAGAGGCCTGGAACGTGCGTTTGACCGACTGGGGGACATTGGACTGAACTGAGCCCACGAGCGGGCCGCCAGTGACGGCCGAGGCGGCCTCGGCAAGCCGCCACCTCCCATAGAACACCGTTGCTGCCACGGCCGTGGCCACGCCGATCCCTTGGATGAGGTGCCTGACACGAAAGAGGCTGCGATCGCACGCCGCGAGGATCAGGTCGCCGGCCAGGCCGCTGGCCATGGCGACCAGGAACGACACGCCCGCTGCACCAAAGACGTCAGCGATCTGGATTATGGCGGGGTTCTGAAACTGGCTGTGTCCGAGGAATCGCCAGAGAAATCCTCCCAAGGGGAATCCCTGGAGCGTCTCAGTGCCGGCCACGACCACTGCAGTCAGCAAGGACAGAGGCACCTTCTTGCTGCGGCCATACCTGAAGGCGACTGCCATCAAGGGCCAGAGCACGGCCATGTACAGGCAGAACGCTATCCAGCCCAGGACAGTGATGGGGGTGATCCAGTAGAGGCTTGCCAACCAGTAGAGGAAGCCGATCCCGTAGGCCGCACACACCAGCGTCCGAGGACGGACCGCAGGGCTGCAGGCCAAGACAAAGGGGGCGTAAGCCACCCAGGCGAGCCAGGCCAGGCCGAAGGGCGGATGGATGAGCGTTAGAAGCAGTCCGCTGCAGGCCAGCAAGGCCACGATCCTGGCGATATCCTTCCGCCTCGATGTGTTCTCGCGGTTCTCCAAGGCACTCCATTCCCTATCAGACCCGTGATCGTGACTCGCTATCCGCGCACAACATCACTGTCGTGATTCATGTATCCGATTCACCGCCTGAACACAAGGAACTCGGCCTAACCCTGGATCTTGCTGATGGTTACTTCCAGGTACTTCTGGCGATGGCCTATGCGACGCCTGCTGTTCTTGCGTCTTCGGAAGTAGGTGGGGTGCAGCTTGGGACCCTTGACCAGGGCCTCTTCAGCCGTGCTCTTGAAAGAGGCAATGACCTTGGCGCCTTCCAGGTATGGCTTTCCGATCTTGACGTCCTTGCCATCACTGATCAGGAGGACCTTGTCCAACTCCAGGGTGTTGGCCTTTGGATCAACGTTCTCCAGTTCGATCTCCAGAAGATCGCCTTCAGCCACCTTGTGTTGCTTGCCGCCTTGTTCAATCACTGCATACATGGTCAATGGCCTCACCGTACACGTCTGAATAGCCTAAAGAGCGATTACTGTACTCGTTTGCCGACGTGCTGTAAATAGTTTTGTTGAACTTTTTGAGGGCCGTCACACGATAAGATGGGTATCAAGAGCCTATCTCAGAACCTGCTTCTACTGCGATCTCGTTGCGAAACAGGTTCTGAGATAGGCTCTAGACCCGCTGTTTCGAGGAGCTGTTCATGCAGATTGCCACGGTTCAGGATCAAGTGATCCCTTTTGACGAGCTCGATCCCGTATACCTGGACCGAGGTCTGTATTTTGGCGACGGAGTCTACGAGGTGCTTCGAAGCTACAACGGCAGGCTGTTTGCCCTGGATGAACACCTCCGGCGATTCGCCCACAGCCTGGATGCAGTGGCCATCACCAGCGTGGAGATCAGCCAGATCCGGGCCAAGGTCATTGCGGCCTTTGAGGCCTCCAATCTGGCCAACGCCAAGATCTACTTCCAGGTCACGCGGGGCAGAGGCTCGCGAGACGCCTTCCCCAAGACTCCTCTCGATCCGACGTTCTTTCTGTTCGTGGTGGAATTGGGCGACAGTTCCGCTGAGAAGGCCAGGGGGATCACCGTGTCAACCTACCCGGATCAGCGGTGGAAGAGGTGTGACATCAAGTCCCTCAACCTTCTGCCCAACGTCCTGGCGAAGAGGGACGCCGTGCTGAAGGGCTGCGACGAGGCAATCCTGGTCAATGACTCAGGGCTGATCACCGAAGGGGCTACATCCTCCTTCTTTGGCGTGCTGGACCGGCCCGCCGGATCAGCACGCCGCAAGGAGTACGTCCTGCAGACTGCGCCGCTAACCGCCAACATCCTTCCCTCCGTGACCCGCATGTTCCTCATCCAGGCAGCCTGCAACCTGGGCATCCCGGTGGTGGAGGAGCAGTTCACGCCCGATCAGGCCAAAGGGGCCAGGGAGCTGATCATGGCCGTCACGACCAAGGACGTCGTCCCGATCATTCAATTCGACGGCCAGTCCGTCGGCGATGGGACACCCGGTCCCGTGACCCGGCGCCTTGCAGCGGAGTTCCAGACGTTCACATCGCGTTGTTGAGGTACTCGGGCTTGCCGTCATCCGCGTCATAGGCCAGCGAGTCGCCAGCCTCCGCGTCCACGCGGATCCGCTCGATCTTCTCGGCCCTCTTGGACAGGGTGTCCAGAGTCACCAGGATGGCGTTCATCCGAACGTCCTCTGTGGCGATCTCGAACGGGATCGGCATCTGGGTCCTGAAGGCCTTGAGCACGCTGGACGTCTTGCGTCCCAGCACCGAGTCATGGGCGCCCGTCATGCCGACGTCCGTAATGTAGGCGGTCCCCTTGGGCAGGATCTGCTCGTCGGCAGTGACCACGTGGGTATGTGTGCCGAAGCAGCAGCTCACGCGGCCGTCCACGTGGTAGCCCATCGCAATCTTCTCGCTGGTGGCCTCTGCGTGGAACTCCACCACCAGCAGGTCTGCCGTCTGCTGCATCTTGGAGATGAGGCGGTCCGCCGCGCTGTACGGACAGTCGGCCGGTTTCATGTAGAGCCGGCCGATCAACTCAATGACGCCCACGGTCGGGCCCTTGGAGGTCCTGTACAGGCCATAGCCCCGGCCTGCTGCGTGCTCGGACAGGTTGGCAGGGCTGGCGATGTTGTCCACCTTCTGGAGCGTCTCCAGAATGGCCCTCTTGCGGAAGGCGTGATCGCCCAGGGTGACTATGTGCACCCCGTAGTGCATCAGCTTGTCGTAGATCTGGGGTGTCAACCCTGAGCCGCCCGCCGCGTTCTCGGCGTTGGCGATGACGCAGTCGATGGACCTCTCCTGGGCAAGGATGTGGAGCTTGTCGGCAAGGACCCGCCTTCCGGGTCTGCCCACGATGTCTCCTATGCAGAGGATGTTGAACTTCACGTCCGCGTCCCCAATGGATCGAACACAGATCTGCTGGCGGATCTACTTGGCGTATTCAATGCAGCGTACCTCGCGGAGGAGCGTGACCTGGATCTCGCCAGGGTAGGTCATCTCCGTCTCGATCTTGTTGGCGATGTCCCGCGCAATCTTCATGGCAGCGTCGTCGCTGACCTCGGTGGCATTGACGATGACCCGGATCTCCCGGCCCGCCTGGATGGCGTAGGTACTCTCCACGCCCTTGAAGCCGTTGGCGATCTCCTCCAGTTGCTCCAGTCGTTTGATGTACCGTTCGAGGGTCTCTCTCCGTGCGCCGGGACGGGACGCACTGATGGCATCGGCCGCAGCCACCAGAGGGGTGTAGGGGTTGTCAGGTGGGACATCTCCGTGGTGGCCTGCCACGGCATTCAGAACGATGGCCGATTCATTGAACCGCCTGAGGTAGTTGGTGCCGATCGAAGGGTGGTTGCCCTCCATGTCGTGGTCCAGGGCCTTGCCGATGTCGTGCAGCAGGCCCGCCCTCCGAGCGATGGACCCGTCCAGACCCAGTTCGTCGGACATGGCCTGCGCCAGGAAGGCGACTTCAACACTGTGCCGCAGGACGTTCTGCCCGTAGCTGGTCCTGTAATACAGGGCTCCCAACATGCTCAAGACCTTGTTGTTCAGCCCTCTGACATTCGTCTCCACTGAGGCGTCTTTTCCCAACTGGAGGATCTTGTGATTGACCTCCTCACGGGTCTGCGCGACCAACTCCTCGATGCGCGAGGGGTGGATACGGCCATCCTGGATCAGACGCTCCATGGAGAGCCTCGCAATCTCCCTGCGAACGGGACTGAAGCCGCTGACCACGATGACGCCTGGCGTATCATCGACAATGACGTCCACGCCAGTGGCCTTCTCAAAAGCACGGATGTTCCTGCCTTCTCGCCCGATGATCCGTCCCTTCATGTCATCATTGGGAATCTCGACCGCAGAAACCGTGGCGTCGCAGGTCTGTTCGGCCGCGTACCTCTGAATGGCCATGGTGATGATCTCGCGGCTCTTCTCGTCCGCCACCTCCTGGGCCTCATCGAGCTTCCTGCGGATCAGACCCGCCATGTCCTTCTCGCACTCGTCCTCCAGGCGCTGGAGGAGGAGTTTCTTGGCGTCTTCGACCTCCATACCGGTCATCTTCAAGAGCTGGTTCTTCTGCTGGGCGATCAGGCCTGTGAGTTGTTGTTCCTTCTGGTCAATATTGTGAAGGCGTCGCTCTACCTCCTTCTCCTGTTCCTTGAGGGTCGCGTCTTGTCGCTGGAGGACCTCGGTCTGCCGCTCAAGCACGTCCTCTCTCTTGGTCAACCTCATTTCCGCCTCGCGAAGCTCTGCGCGGATCTGGTTGGCCTCCCCGGTGAACTCTTCCTTTCTCTTGATGGCCTCTGCGGCGGCGTCGACTCGAGCCGCCTTTATGATGTTTTCTGCCTCCTTCTTGGCGCCGTCGATCTGCCGCTGGATGTCCTGCTCAAGGGTCTTGGTACGCGTTTTGGAGATGACCCAGACTACTGCGAGGGTGCCCCCCACGCCCAGGAAGAAGGCGATCAAGGTGAGCAATGGGTCTCGCCACCACACGGTTTCCGTTGCGACCTCCATCATGAGGATTGGGTTCATGTCTGACCTTTCCACACAAGCTGTTACGTATATAGAGAACTTGACCACACGACCGCAATAAACCGGTGGGAGGCACAGGTGTGGGACAGGAGCAGCTACGAAGCAGTCGCAGCCAAAAGACCAGCCAGAGTGAGTCTAGAGTATGATCCCGATCTCAGCGGGAGGGCGATCTTGTGGCAGGACACCCCTTATGCCATAAGGACGTGCCCTGACAAGACTTGACTGAGTCGGAAACCGACTCTTCATCGCTCCGCATACAGAACAGGATCATCTGGCCTCGAATTCCTGGCTTGCTCTATAGTCACCTTTGGTTTTCGCCAGGCTGGCTCACATCTCAGCCATCAGCATCGCCGAAGGTGTGCTTTGTAACTTGGACTCCCACTGGTCAAAGACCCATCAGGCCTTCGACCTGACTGTCGCCGTCACATACGGAGACACATCACATGGCCTACTACTGGCCTATCATAATTATCGCAATAAGCGTCTGATGCACATGCTATTGCATCCGACTAACTGGGTCAAGAGCAAAAGCCGACATAATTGTCTCTGGCTGGTGGCGTCACCTCGAAATGGGGTTGACCTGCATAGTTCGATCTGCGATCATACGGTCGTCAGGTCTATTTCTGTCTCCTGGAGGTCTTTGCCGTGCCTGTGAGGGCGCCCACCGTCACCGTGGACGATCTGGTTCTTGTCGAGAGGTGTCGCCGGGGGGACTCGACCGCCATGGAGACGCTGATCCTGAAGTATCAGAATCGGCTCTTCAACACCATCCTGAGAATCTGCTCAAATCCTGAAGATGCCGCGGAACTGACGCAAGAGACCTTTGTCAAAGTAATTGAAGGTCTCGACCGGTTCCAAGGCAAGAGCAGCTTCTATACCTGGGCCTTCCGGATCGCTGTGAATCTGGCTATCAACCATTGCCAGAGGCACAAGCGGGTGGGCTTCCGTTCCCTCGACAGCGAGGACACGGTGGGTGATGGTGGGGCGGTTCATCTGCTCAAGGACCTCCTGGCAAATGAAAATGCCCCCGACCCGGCCACAATGGCTCAGAACAAGGAGCTGTGTGAGATGGTCGGGAAGGCCCTGATGGAGCTGGACGAGACCCATAGGACCGTGATGGTTCTGCGGGATATCGAGGGCATGAACTATGCCCAGATTGCCCAAGTTGTTGACGTTGAGCTTGGGACAGTCAGGAGCAGACTCAGCAGGGCCAGAGGCAATTTCAAGGCGATCTTGGAGAGCATGCTGAAATGAGCGGCGACGATCATCGCACAGATGAGTTGCTCAATGGCTTTATCGATGAAGAGCTTACGGCAACTGAGGAGGCCGAGGTTCGGCGTCGTCTGGAGCAAGACAAGCGCCTGGGTGTTCGCCTTGAGCAATTGTCGGCTTGCAGGACCCTGGTGAACTCCCTTCCCAGGGCCAAGGTGCCCGTCGATCTCGTTGACCGCGTCCGTCAGAGGCTGGAACGAAGGAGCCTTCTCGAGGAAGCGGCTCCAGTCAAGACGGGCCGGCTGGGGAACCATCTGATTGCCAGGAGGCTGGCAGCGGTGGCTGCGGCCGTCAGCCTGATGGGCGTGCTGTCTGTCTTGGTATACTCCATCCTTACGCCAACACCGTCCAGGCGGCAATCAATTGCTACCAATGGTCTTACACCTGGAGACGCCAGACTGAATCCCGATGGCTCGCTGACTCCGGGTGCCATGACTGGCCGGCTCGAGGTGCGAGTCGCCAGCCTGGCGGAAATGGAGATGTTCTTCAACAGGGCCATCGAAAACGGTGGTCTTGAGGCCTCTCTAGCCCGAGACGACTCCAACAGACGTGTGTACCGGCTGCGATGCAGCCATGCCAGTCTCGATGGGCTCTTGGCCGAACTGGGAAACGTCTGGAACAGGTTCGAGAGACCCACGTTCTACCTGGACACAGGCGATCCAGCCGGCCCTGTGAAGGTGGATCTTGTCACGCCCGACCAACTGGCGGCGATCGCCGGCCAGCGGGACACCCTCAGATCGGCTGAGCTGGCCAAGGAGATAGCGGTGCGAAACGCCGCCGTCGAGGCACTGGCTGGCGAGCGGGGTGCAGAACTGACCGGGCAGGTGCAGGTCCCGTGGCTGACCGTGGCCAAGCCGGTCCTGACGTCCAGCGAGAGGTCGGCGGGAGGCAGGCCTGAACCGGCCAGCGGACCCGAGCTCGTTGACTTCACCTTGATTCTGGATTCCCGCTAGGTGTTGCCTTTTGTCATCCTCTAGGCTAAACTGACCTCAGAGAGCCGCGCAATCGGCGATGAACGAGGTCAACCTGTTGGATGCGGCTCTGGAGACTGGGTATGGCCCACATGGACCAGGTGCGCACCAGCGAGGATGTTGTAGACATCAACAGCCAGGAGAGGGTCCGTCTGGCGGCGGAGGTCTTCCACAAGTATCATCGGGAGATCCGGGCCATGATCCACGCCGTTGTCTCCGATTCCGGTGAGGCAGACGACCTCTTTCAGAGCCTGTTCCTTTCGCTCGTCGCCAAACCCTTGCCGCCAGACATCCGCAGTGTCAAACGATACCTCTACAGGGCCATCATCAACGATGTGATCAGCCAGGACCGCCGCGAGGAATCCCGGTTCAGGCACATCAGGGTCTACGCCCTTCGCCAGAAGTGGCTGCGGATGGAGAAGGACCCGCGTGATCCGTTGATTGCCGCTGAGCAGACGTGTCAGATGCTTCAGATGGTGGACGAACTCAGGCCGACCGAGGCCCAGGCCGTAATCCGGGAGTATGCCCTGGATCATGGTCGAGACAAGGCCTCTTGCGAGATGGGCATCAAGAGACGATCCTTCACGACGTACCTGTCACGAGGGATCAGGAAGCTGCGGTTCATTGCGATTGCCAGGGAAGGGAACGTTCCATGATCAGCCGGCATGATCACTGCCAGTGCGAGCAGGCGAGAGAGTATTACTTCGACTATCTGGAGTCCTCCTCTCGGTGGACCATTCCCGCGGGGATTCTTACCCATCTGGGCACCTGTGACCACTGCAGGGCCCAAGTCCATAGACTGGATGAGGCCGTAGGCACAGGCTCGGCAGCCGCCGGCGACGGGAAGGACGACGCGACGATCGACCTGTTGAGTCATCACTTCGCCTACGCTGATTCGGCGGTGACGTGCAGCCAGGTCAAGCCGTTCCTGCCCAGCCTCGCCGACCCTGGGTTGGAGATCCGCATACCCACTCCCATCACGGCACATGTGGACCGGTGTGAGCAGTGCAGGACAGACGTGGCCACGTTGCGTTCGCTTCACCTCAGCGGCAGGCAACTTCACAGGCTCAGTCGGCTGCTGATGGCGAGCGGCAGTGCGGCGAGTCACACCTGCAAGCACGCGGCCGAGCCCATGGCTTCGTTGGCGGACCTGCAATTCGAAGGGATCGCCCCGGAGACGCTCGACAGCTTCTTTACGTGCCCGGATTGTCGCAGCCACTTGTTCCACCTGCGGTCGCAGCGGCTGGACGACCTTCACGCGGACGGGCAAGGACGCAGGGCCTGTCCGGGCGTGTCTAGCGTGGATCTGTTTGACTATGTACTCCCGTACGAGTTGGATCTCGATGCCGACCGGAGCGGCAAGTTCAGGCAGTCCCTCTCCGATCACGTCCGCCTGTGCCCCACATGCATGGCTGCCATTCAGGAACTCCATCAAGAGGTTTTTGGCATGGCTGCCAGAGGCAACAGTGACGTGATGACCTACTACTCCATCCCCCGCGTGCGGGCGGCGCAGCCAGGGGAGTCCCCGGTTCCGAAGGTCGAAGCCGAGTACGAGGATGGGGAGGGGGTCGGAGAGGGGACTGCCGCGCCGGCCATGGGGCTGGAGTCGGATTCCGTCGTGTGGCCCGACAACCGCAGGTGGGTGACGGGCCACAGGGTGAAGATCGCGGCTGCGGCCGTTCTGCTCATGGTGATCGGCCTGGCTGTCACCCTGTCTCCGGCCAGGGCTGTGTCGCTTGTGGAGGTCATGCGGGCGGTCGGCCGGGTCCAGAATCTGCACGTAGAGATGTTCGCCGCAGGGGACCCGAGGCCCATCCAGGAGTGCTGGGTGTCGAGGGACATGGGCCTGCTTTTCCTCAAGGCGGGTGGATCGGTCACGTGCTGGGATCTGGGCAGCCGAAAATGCACGGTGACGGATTCCGCGTCGGGTACCCTCTCTGAGAGGCCCTTGTCGCAGGATGAATTGGCCGAGGTGCAGCGCGGGGTGAGCACGGCCTTTGGTATGCTCCCCTTTGACAACCCGCAGTCCGTGCCTGTCGGTGCCCACTGGACCGAAGTCGAGGCTGGCCAGGTTGGGACAAAGGGGTCTGAGATCCACGAACTGCAGTGGATGGAGCCGTCGGCTCCGGGCGGCCAAGTCAGGCGGCGATGGCTGGTCACTGTGAATAGCCGTACGGGCCTACCCGAAAGGGCTGAGTTCTACAGGCAAGGCCCCCTGGACGCAGACTACTCCCCGGAGACGGCCATGACCGCCCAGGAACTTAGCCGCAGCCAGATGCAGGCAGTCCTGGAGGCCTTGTCGTCGCGTTGACGCGGGGCACGCGGACCAGCCAGCCGACGTCGAATCCGCGATGCGACTTCCCCCCTCGAATGTCCAAAGCCTCGTGAGAGATGCGGGCTAGCGATGGAGCAGTTGGGTCTCGTACAAGGACCTGTACAGCGAGCAGGTTGAGACCAGACGCTCATGGCAGCCCTCATCGATGATCTGGCCTTCATGCATCACCACGATCTTGTCTGCAGACATCACTGTGCTGAACCGATGGGCAATAATCAGGGTTGTCCGATTGGCCATCATGGTCTCAATGGCCCGGTGGATCTTGGCCTCGCTGTCCGCATCGACCTGGCTGGTCGCCTCGTCGAAGATGAGGATGGCCGGGTTCTTCAGGATGGCCCTGGCGATGATGATCCTCTGAAGCTGGCCACCGCTCAATCCCGCGCCGTGCTCACCGATGACGGTGTGGTAGGAAGAGGGCAGTTGTTCGATGAACTCATGCGCAAACGCCTGGTGGGCCGCAGTGATCACCTCCTCTTCGGTAACCCCGGGTTTGCCATAGGCGATGTTCCGGCCGATCGTATCGTTGAACGTCACCGTATTCTGTGTCACCAGACCCATCTGATCGCGCAGGCTGGCCAGCGTGACGTTGCGGATGTCCATCCCGTCGAGGAGGACCTGTCCCTGGTCCGGATCGTAGAATCGGGGGATGAGGTTGACCAGGGTGGTCTTGCCAGAGCCGTTGGGACCCACGATGGCCACGGTCTGGCCTTCCTCGATGGTCAGGTTGATGCCTCGCAGCACCGGGCGTTCAGTCCCCGGATACTTGAAGTGGACGCCTCGGAACTCGATGCGACCTCTCCCATTGGACAAGGCGACGGCGGTGGGTCTCTCCACTTCGATCGGCTCGGCCAGAAGGGCGGAGATCCGCTCTGCCGGTGCAGCGGCCCGCTGCAGCTTGGGCCACAGATCACTGCTCTTGCGGGCTGCGTCTGCTGCCGCACCCAACAAGACCAGCAGGCCCAGGAACTCGGAACTGCCCACCTGTCGCTGGGTGACCGCGTAGGCTCCCACCACCAAGGCCGTGGAGGCGGTGGCCATCCCGATGACCTCAAGGATCGGGCTGATGGCCGCGTCGATCCTGGACATCTTCAACTGCTGGTGAAGGTGGTCACTCGTGATCTCGGAGAAGAGAGCCTGCTCGTACGACTGGCGATTATAGACCTTGACCACCCTCAGACCGGCGAGCGTCTCCTCCAGCTTGGCGAGCATTCGTGATCCGGCCTGCAAGGACTTATGGCTGGCCCGCCGCATCTTCCGGCCGAAGCGTCCCACCAGGAACAACACGACGGGGGCGCCGGTCAGGAAGATCAGCGTCAGACGCCAATTGATCACCAATGCGCCCGTGACGAGAAAGAGGGTGTTGAGCGGTTCGCGCAGGGCAGGTCCAAAGATGATCTTGAGGGCGTAGTTCATCTCATTGGCGTCCCGGATCACCCGGCTGACGCAGTCACTCGGGCGTTCACGGGCAAAGTACCCCACGGGCATCCGCATCAGGTGCGCGAACACGTCCTGCTTCAGGTGCATCGTGGCCACGTGGACGATCTTCTCAGCCAGATATCCTTGGCTGTACTTGGCCGCGCACCGGACGGCCGTTACCATCAAGGTGGCCACCAGGATCATGGCCACGGCCTTGATCATGTTCTGCTGCGACCGTTCCCTCGGTATGGAGCTGGCGGCCCATTGCGCCTTGTCGATCAAGGCCAGTTTGGCCTTCCGCCTGAACATGGCTTTCCAGCCGTACAGGCCCTTGACGGCGTCCCGATCGAACGGGGTGGAGAGGATCAGCGTGTGCTGCGACTCGGCGGAGCCGCCACGCCGGACGTGGAGCGTCAGCTTGGGCTCGGAGGCGGTGGCCAGCAGCGCGAGGAGCTCAGAGAAGGTCCGCGATGGAGGCTGATCGCCGGGCCCGATGGCGGTGATCCGGTCGAAGGCGCGAAGGCCTGCGCGATCCGCGAGGCCATTGGGCTCCATGGAGGTGACGACCAACTCATTGGGCCGGACTTGACCTTCTCCCACCTCGGCAGCGGTCGGCCAGTGGGTGGTCAGGCCGTATCGATAGCTGCAGGAGGTGGTGTCCAGCCATCCGTGCAGACCCTGCTCTTCGACCATGACCTTGAGCAGGGGAATGACGGTCAGGAAGCTGAGGGAGAGCAGCACGGCAACGGCCAACGCGCAGAGCGTCACTGAGACGATCCGTGGCCATTGGGGCCAGACATACTTGAAAACGCCTTTTAGTGCCTTCATTTCATGGCTTCACACCCGCAGGGCACCGATCACCTGCGGCATCAGACGCTCCGGAGCCCGTGGCCAACGCGGCTCAGCAAGGTATCAGACGGCTCGGCTCAGGTCAAGCGCAAAGCCACCTTGACGGATCGTGACGTCCGGGTTAGTCTTCCAGGGCCTATGGAGATTCAGTGTTGTACCCTCAGTTCATTCGAGGTCAATTGCTATGTCCTGCGGGCCGATGCGGCTTCCAGCGAGGCGGTAGTCATTGACGCAGGTCTTTCCCCGGACGAGCTGGCGGAGATCGTGGCGGACCGGTCTGTGGCTGCGACCATCCTGACCCACGGTCACGCAGACCACATTGGAGGGGTGGAGGGGCTGCGAAGGACCTTTCCCCGGATGCGTCTCTTCATCCATCGTCTCGATGCACCCATGTTGGCCGACCCCAGGCAGAATCTCTCGTTCCTTTTCGAAGATGCCATCATCGCTGAGCCCGCCGACGAGTGCGTGGAAGACGGCGACCGGATCGACGTGGCGGGTGTGAGCCTCAAGGTCATCCATACGCCAGGCCACACGGCCGGAGGCATCAGCCTCTACCACGAGGCGGGAGGGGCCGTGTTCACCGGCGACGCCCTCTTTGCCGGCTCCGTGGGCAGAACCGATTTCCCGGGTGGAAGCCATCGTCTCTTGGTGGAGGGGATTCGTCGAGGCCTTCTGTCGCTTCCGGCCGAGACTCGGGTCTATCCTGGCCACGGTCCGGCCACGACCATCGGCTGGGAAAGGCGTCACAATCCATTCCTGGCCACCGAATGAAGGGGCGGCCGCAGGCCTTAACCATTGATCAGCCGGTAGGCGCAGGATCAACTCTGCGACGCTCCAGGCCTGGGCGATGCAGCCCTTGGGCCGGGCAGGCTCGTCTCCGTCGAAGACCTCACAGAGGCTCCCCAGACAACCCTCGGCAGTCAGATGGTCGAGCAGGGTCTCTATGAAGGCTGTTGCCCGCAGCCTGGCCTTGCGATCCTGCCCATTCACCCGCATGTACGCCTCCACAAAGGGACCGATCAGGTAGGGCCAGACCGTGCCCTGGTGGTACGCCCCGTCTCGCTCGTACCGTGAACCGCCGTAGACGCCTCGATATGACGGGTGGCCTGGATCCAACGTGCGGAGGCCGTAGGGCGTGAGCAACCGCTGCGTGATCTTCTCCAAAATGGACGCCTGCTGCTCAACCGACAGGGGCGGGACGTACGGCAGGGAGATCGCAAAGATCTGGTTGGGCCGCAGGCTGGAATCGAGAGTGCCATCCGGGGCGACGACGTCGTTGAGGTAGCCTGTCGTCTCATTCCAGAACCGGGCCACGAAACTCTCTCCCACCTGGGTGGCCAGCATCTTGTAGGCTTGGCTGCTCTGGCGGTCCCTGCGGGTATAGTACTGGGAGACCAGGCTGAGGGCATTGTACCAAAGGGCGTTGACCTCAACGGCCTTGCCGTGGCGGGCCGTGAAGCCGGCATTTCCGCACTGCGCATCCATCCACGTCAATGGGTCCGCAGCCGGACCCGTTGTGATCAGACCGTCGGTATCCGCGTGGATGCCGAAGCGGGTTCCCTTCTGGTAGGAGTCGAGGATCCAGCGGATCACGGGCATCAGGTCTCGGCCGAAGATCCGGTTGTCCTCACTGACCTGCAGATACCGGAACGCGGCATGGATGAACCAGAGGGAACCATCGACGCTGTTGTAGTGGGCCGTGTTGTCATGGTCGTCGAAGCAGTTGGGGATCATGCCCTGGTCAGCAGACCCTGCGAAGGTGAGCAGGACTTGTTTGGCCTGTTCCACCCGTCCCGTATCCAGCAGCAGTCCAGGCAGGGCCACAAAGGCGTCTCGCCCCCAGTCTGCAAACCAGGGATAGCCGGCCATGATCGTGGTGCCCTGACCCTTGGCCGTGCTCCGGTGGACCACGAACTGATCGGCCGCTACGCAGAGCGCCTTGTTGACCCGCCGGCCCGTTCCACCCGCAGCCACGATCTCACGCTGGTGTTCGACCAGGTCTTCACGGATCTCATTGAGGTCGAAGGGCTCCGCAATTCCATGCCCGTCACGGTCCTGAAGGTGCGCCCAGACCACGAACTGGCCGGGCTTCTTGAACGTGATCTTGAACACCCCGGGTGTCCACAGGTCTTCGGTGAAGGCCTGGCCACGTTCCCGCTCACAGCGGTAGACGAATTGGTGCCACCACTGCGGCGAGTCCTCGTACTCGGCCTGCTCGGAGGCCATCACGAGCTGGCAACTGTCCGGGACGTTGTGGCGGATCACCACCCCCTTCTCGACCCTGCGGCTGCACAGGGGAGCCCGGGCGTTTTGAAGGGTGTGGAAGTCCCGAAGGCCCACAAAAGGCCTGACGGTGAGCTCCAGGGGTTTCTTGATGGCGTCGACCGTGTAGAGCAGGGCTACCACGTCGGCCTCGCGGGCCAGGTACACGGACCTCGTGACGCGGGCCCGGCCGAAGCCGTACTCGAAGTGGACGCCTACGTCGCGGCTCCACTGCCGCAGATGGGTGTGGCCGGCGGGGGCGAAACGATCGTTGAACTCAAAGGTCGACAGTTCGTATGACTGGCCATCATAGGCGACGGCTTCCAGCACACTGGCCAGCGCCATCACGCGACAGACCGGCGGCTGGAGTGAGCCCACCAGCAAGCCGTGGTAGGCCCTCGTGTTGCAGCCGGCGATGGTGGAGCTACAATACCCGCCGCGGGTGTTGGTCAGGAGCCACTCCTGCGTCAGCAGATCCTCAAGGGCTTCTTCCTGAACGTCGAGTGATTGAAGGGGGCTAACGCGGGTCTTCCGGAGCGTCAACATGGCTTCGTCCTTTGAACCGTCCGTGGATCAAGGGCCTGGACCATCGCCTGTCGGGCGATGGATCTCAACGTATCGTCTGCATGTTTGACGAGGTCGTCTGTTGTCTGGGGGCCTCTGTGATCTCGGCCTGAGCGAATCTGGAGCATCGTCCCTGCAGATTGTCCAGGACGTTCATGAAGTTGATGTACGAGTCGTAGGGCGAGTCGTAGGGATTGAAGTACTTGTGCACGTCGCCGTCGGAGAACCACTTGGTGCACATGTAGTAGAAGTGGTCGGACGTCTGAAGCCGCCGCCAGTCTGACAGGATCCTCGGGTCACCGGCTCTTCTTGATCTTCTTCTCAAGGCGGTAGAGCTCGTGGAGCGCATTGGACTGCATGGCATTGCCCAGCCAGGCGGACAGGTCCCGCTCGGTATCCGCCCAACTGATCAGGTGGGGCACGTCGACTGCGTCCATGGCCGGATACTGGGCTGACCGCCTCGCTGGGGGTCAGGAAGTTGTTGTCCGCGTGCTTGAGGACCTCCTCAGGCAGGTGCCGCATGAAATCGAAGATGCCCGTGTCCGCCCACTGGTGCTCGCCGAAGGTTTCGTAGTCCATGAACAGGTTGACGACGTGGCCGCAGCCGTTGATCTGGTCGATCCACCGCGCGAACTTGTCTGCCGTCAGAGGCCACTCGCTCCATTGACGGTTGGAAAACCGGAAGGCGATGTCGTCGCTCAGTGCGTAGTTCTTCAGGAGCAGCTTGATCTTCTGACATCCCTGGGGCCGGTACACGAAGTTCGGGCTGCGGTAGCCCAGGACGTGATCCGCCCCTTCCGAGAGGATGGCGTCGAACCGTCCCAGCGACTCGATGGCCTGGGCCAGATCGTTGTTGTAGATCAGCTCGGTGTTGCGGAAGACCTTGGGCGTCTGGCCAAAGAAGTAGCGGATGGTCTCCGTATGCTTCTCGACCTGCTCGAGGAACTCTTCTCGCGAATACAGGAAGCTCAGGCTGTGATAGTACGTCTCAGCCAGGAACTCCACGTGTCCCGTACGCGCCAGGGCGTCGAAGGTGCTGAGGACCTCCGGGCAGAACTGCTGCAACTGCTCAAGCAACACGCCGGTCAGGCTGAACGCCACCTTGAACTTGCCGTCGTACTGCCGGATCAGGTCCAGCAGGAGACGATTGGTCGGTAAGTAGCACTTGTTGGCGACCTTGCGGCAGATGGAGGCATTCTTGTAGTCGTCGAAGTAGCCCTCTCCCGTGTCGAAGACTGTGTAGTGACGGAGCCTCTGAGGTTGGTGCACCTGGAAGTAAAAGCAAACCGAAGGCATCGTTAAACTCCATATCCGCTGTCGCGACTTGGCAGCCCTTAGGGTCCGGACGCCGTCTTAGACAGGTACCAGCATCTCTTCATAGATCCTGGCGCACTTGCGGGCACTGTCCTTCCAGCGGAGTTTCCTGACCTCAAAGTTGCCATGATCGCGGAGTGTCATTTGTAGCGCCGGGTGCCTGAGGACCGCGACGATCTTATTGGCGATCTCGTTGACGTCCCAGAAGTCGACCTTCAGGGCGTGATTGAGAACCTCGGAGACGCCACTTTGCTTGCTGATGATCACCGGCACATCGTGCTCCAAGGCCTCCAGCGGCGCGATGCCGAAAGGCTCCGACACCGAAGGCATGACATACAGGTCGGCCATCCGGTAGATCTGCCGTACCTCATCGCCTCGGAGGAAGCCCGTGAACAGGACCTTGTGCCCGATGCCCAGTTCAGCAGCCAGCGAGACGGCCCTGTGCATCAGGTCGCCGGAGCCCGCCATGACGAACTTGACGTTGTCCATCACCTCGATGACCCTTCGGGCGGCCCGCAGGAAGTACTCAGGTCCCTTCTGCATGGTGATTCGACCGAGGAACAGGACAATCTTCTCGTCTCGGCGGATGCCGGTGGTGGCCAGCGACCAACCGCCGTTGCGCTCAACGCCGTTGTACACGACCTCCACCTTCTGGGGCGCTATTCCATACCGGTTGATGACGATGTTTCGGGTGAAGTAGCTGACCGCGATGATCTTGTCCGCACGCTCCATGCCGGCCCGCTCGATATCGTAGATCACCTGGTTCACGTGCTCGCCACTGCGGTCGAATTCCGTCGAGTGGACGTGGACCACCAGTGGCCTGCCCGTTGCGGCAGCCACAGCGATCCCGGCTGGATAGGTCATCCAGTCGTGGGCGTGGATCACATCAATCTCCTCGCCCATGGCCAAGTCCGCCGCAATGGCTGCATACCGGTGGACCTCTGCGATCATGTCACTGCTATAGTGACCTGGCTCCAGGCCTTGGGGGCCCATCGCATTAAGAAGGGTCCTTGCAGCGACCTTTCTTTGAAGGATCTCCTCAAGCCGGTTCTGATGGGTCTCGGGCGTGGCGTAGGCGACGAGTCCCGCTGGAACGGCGTAGAACTTGGCGTTCCTGAACTCGTTGTGGGCATAGACGGCGCCGACGCGTGACCTCGGAGTGAGCAGCTTGACGTGCGTGGCATACTGGGCTGACACGAGTTTTGGCAGGACGAAGGTCACGTGTATGCCCAGCTGATCCATGGCCTTGGTCAGGCCATAACAGGCAGTCCCCAGTCCGCCACTGATGAACGGTGGGAACTCCCAGCCTAGCATGAAGACCTTCAGAGGACCTCCCTCTTGTCCCGTTCTCATATCCATCCACGCAATAGACGTTTTGCCATCCAAGCCTCAGGGCGCCCGTCCGGGAACCCACGCTCACCCTCCAGTCCTGACCTGGTTCTCCACCAACTACCCTCGTGTCGGCCAGAACCGCCACGCACTTTACAGACGTTGGTGAAGAAGTCCTCCATGTCAGGTTTCCTATACTTGGCTTATCGGGCTTGTCCCCGGGCCAAGTTCAAAAATTCCACTGAAAAAGCCACTTTGGCGGCCAAATTATGCACCTGGCTGCAGGAGAGAAGTCAGCTCAGAAATCCTGGAGCTTGATGCGGATACGGCGGAGGGTTCTTGCCCGAACCGTCGTTCGGTCCAGCAGGGCGCGGACAGTGTCACGGACTGCCTCAAGGCCTCGAAGGGGGGCACCCCACGATCGCTACGGTCACGGACCTCAAGCCTGCTTGCGAGGGTCATGGAATCGCGGTTCCTCTGCCAAGCCACCGATCAATCCTCCTTGATAGATCCATATCCTCAAAGCAGTCTGGACGCGACAGCAGGCCCAAATGGGCCCTCAAGAGTAATTATGTAGAGGCGCTGGATTTTGCAATAAAAAAAGGGTTCAAATGCTAAATTTTTCGGAGTCCCGGACCGATACGCAGGAACAAGAAGGAGCTTGTTATGGACCGTCGATCCATGGCCAGGAGGGCCGGCGAAGCAGGGGTGATCGCGTGTCCTGTGACGCGGACGTCAGGGGTCTCGCGGGTACCGAAAACGGTAGTCTGTGTGACGGAGATTTGAACCATGGAAAGATCTCGCAGAAACAAGGGGCACAAGTCAGCCACTCGCTCCAAAGAGAAGGACTACGTCATCGTCACGGTCGTGGAGGACATGGGCAAGGCCAGAGACTGTAAGGAGCTGCTGGGAGAGAATGACATACCTGCCCTTATCCGCGAGCAGGAGAGTGCGAGCGGGGAGTCGTGCATCGCCGTGCTTGTCCCCGAGGAAAACCTCGATGAGGCCCATGTGATCGTAGAGTCCCAGGACAACTTCGATGACTTCTACGACCTCGACAAGGAAGACGAGTCAGACGGAGATGAGGACGAGAGCGAATACGGCGATAAGGAAGAAGAGGAAGACTACTAGTGTAGAGTGGCGGCAGTCTGAGAGCATTGTTGTTAGCACTGAAGTGTAAATAGGTTAGACGGGCAAGCTAACTAGCCCTAGATAGGACCCAAATGAGTCCAGAGCATTCGAGCGAACGTCGTGCTAGCGACAGAAGACAGACTGTCGTAGATCGCAGGGTCGGACTGGATCGGCGCAGAGGACCAGGGCGGCGGTTGAGCGAGGAGCGCAGGTCCGCTGAGGAAGGCCGGATGTCAGATGAGCAGTTCGAGTTTCTCATGGCCATGCAGGAATATAAGCGGCTCAACGCCAAACCCTTCCCGACGTGGACGGAGGTCCTCGAGGTGATCAAGGCTCTTGGGTACAGCAAGGGCGGCCCTGCGACCCCAAGTGACGGCCGTCAGACGCCTGCCGTGGCGGGTCAGGACGATCCGGCCCTGTGTGACTCGGGGCCTAGTCGCTGACCGAGCTTGCCAGCCAGTCCTGAGCCAGGGCCGCAAAGTCATTCCAATCCACCTGGCCATCGGAATTGAGGTCTGCCTCCAGTGCCCCGCCTGCCTGCAGGACGCCCGAACCATCGGTGGCGAGGAAGGCCGCCTCAGGAAGAGACAGGGGATAGTCGTAGAACCGCAGGTCGTCGAGGAATCCGTCGTAGTACCCGTACCAGCCATTTCCGACTGTGATGCTCCTGATCTTGCCCAGGTCAGCCGAGGGACCCGGCTGAGCCGCCACGGCGGCTCCATTGAGGAACACGGCCCGCTCGCCGGAGCGAAGGTCCACTGTGAAGACCCAGTGATTCCACCGGCCGGTCCATTCGGAGACGTCAGGATGGGCTCCGCAAAGGGTGTTCTGAAGGGTCCACGGGGACCCGCAGTGCCATTGATAGCCACCGGGCCTGCCCCAGCATCCCAGGGCGATGTGGAGGCCGGGGTCCAGCCTTCCATACTCGAAGTCGGAGCAGACGACGGAGTCCTGGGCATGGGGTGAATCGGCTCCGTTCTGCCAGAAGGCAATCGTGATCCCCTTCGTCATCGATCGCAGCAGCGGTTCGATCCCGACGAGGATGACTGAGTCGGGGCCCCAGTCCGAACGTTGGACGCCCGCCAGCGACAGGGCCTGTCCCGACCGGCCCGTCACAAACGTGGGCTGTCCTTGAGCCTGGCTGATCATCGAGCCTTCGTGATCCTCCAAGTCGCCGTCGAAGGGGAGCCAGGCTACTGGCTGGTTGGGCTCGCAGATCGCATAGTGCTGGGCGCCGCCGCTGAGCCACTGTTGGCTGAGGCGGTCCAGATCGCGGTAGTCGACCCGACAATCGCAGTTGAGGTCAGATCTGCGGCACAGGGCCGGGTCGCAATTCTTGCAGCAGAGGGCGATGGCGTCGAGATAGAGCGTTCCCCACGCGTAGTTGGCCGGGTCTCCGGAGACGCCCACGACCAGGCTGCGGACCTGCGTCAGGTCAACCACCTGAAAGCCCGCCAAGGGGATGGTCCACAGGTGCCATTGCGGTTGCCGGATCACGTTGGGGTCGCCCTCCCAGGTGATCGTGACGGACGTCGTCCCGTCCGACAGGGTCACATAGGGCCTGGGCGCCTGGACGTTGTCCGGGTGGCCTCGAAACGCCAAATGGAGGGTTGCGGCCTTGAGGCTGGCCCAGTCCTGAGGTCCGCTGAACGTACGGATCATGCCCGTACGGTCGGCCGGCCAGACTCCAAAGTGCATGGCCATCGACCGGCCACCCTCGTAGACCGGGTCCGGCGGCTGAGAGGCCTCCACCCAGGCAAACCTGCCTTCTCCGAATTGCCAGTCCGACAGGGAGGATTCGAAGTCCTCGATCCTGTCGCAGGCGGCCACTTCGAACTGCCAGATGTCCCCGGCCACAACGCTGGTCTCGCCTGTGGCGATCTCGTCTACTCGCCAGTAATAGGTGCGGCCCAGTTCCAGAGTCCCGGGGCTGAATTCGCTGGCCTCCTGCGGCTGCTGGGGTTTCTTGACGGGCTGGGCCTGTTCGCCGACCTCAGCGGCCGAGCGGCCAAAGTACACGACGTGCTCTTGGGCGCCGCGGCCCGGGCACCACCGGAGCGTGGGTGCGGAGGATACGTTGCGGCTGTGATCGGCCGGAGACGGATAGGCCGCCAGGCTGGTCTGAGAGGAGACGATTCTGGCGCGGACGCTCCCCAGGTCGAAGCCGGGCGAATCGCCCCCAAGCCCCAGGGAGACCACCCGGATCCGAGTCGGCACGAAGGGCAGCGTCACGCCTTCCAGGTCCATGGAGATCTCGGTGGTGGACTGATCGCCGCTTGAGTCGGCTGTGGCCAGGCCGATCGGATAGGGGCAATGCTCTCCGTCTGACAGCAGGATCAAGGCCTGTTCTCCTCTCTTGCCCTGTTCTGTCACGAGGATGTCAGGCCCGGGGCCATCTCCGATGGGCCCACAGAATCCCAGCTCCACCCAATGGTCGGTGGGAAGCGTGACCCCAGATTTCTCGGAAGGGGGGGTGCCTACGAGCCACCGCTCGGGCACGACGGGCAAGGGAAACGTCCCGCTGGCGTCCATCCCGGTCCAGTAGTCTCCATCCGGGTTGTAGAGGCCGGCGAACTCACAGGGGAACACGAGATCCTTGGATGCAGTAGCGGCCCCTGCGATCGCCAGACAGAACAAGGACACCCCGATGGTCAAGGGCACCGCGATACGCCGTCTTGTCATGTCATCATCCCTCGCCGACGCAGGTGGCGGAGAATTCACAGCCGCTTTGCGGTCCGCGACAGTCCTGCAGGCCATTCTACCGTCCTCGTCTCGAACCAACAAACAAAAAGGGCTTGGTCGATCCCCTTGCCAAGGCCGTGCCCTCTGCGCACAATATACGTGTTAGTCGGTACATAGGAGGTCAACTGTGCCAGTATTTGAATATCGTTGCCAGGCCTGCGGCCACGTGATGGAGGTCCTGGAGAGGGGCCGTCGGTCAGAGAAACCTGTCTGTCCGCAATGCCATGGCTCTGAGATGAAGAAGCTGCTGTCCGGCTTTTCCGTGGGCCAGAGCAGCCCGCCCACTCCGGCCTCCTGCGGATCCTGTCCGGGTCACCCCTGCGGGGCAGAACCCTGTGGCCCCGGCCACTGTCCAATGTCGTTCTGAGCACAGTGCTAGCCCGCATCTCTCACAGGCCTTCGACCGCCCGAAGTCTTGTGAGAAATGCGGGCAAGTCGGCGTCGTCAAGGCGCAGGGCTATCCGCTGGACGGCGCTTTCTACAGACGCTTGGCGGCGGGCTCTCCGGTTTCGATCTGTCGCAGCAGATCGAGGTTGTCCAGCGTGGGATGGGCCGAGGCCGCAGAGCCCACCAGTGAGTGGACTCGGTCACACCACCAGCAGAGGTAGGACCGGTGTACGGTCTGGTCGTTGTTGCCGACCAGGGAGCCGCTGCTGTCGGGTCCGGGTACGAAGGCGAGGAGGGTCGTCAAGAAGGCGATGACCAGGAACCCGGCGAAGAATCCGAGCCCTGCGGCCAGGGGACCATCGAGGAGCTTGGGGAATGAGACCTTGAATTGGCCGGTGAGCATCGAGAAGCATAGCACGTGCAGCACGAGGAAGGTGGCAACCGCCACAACCGCCGCGGCGATGAGGCCCCCATGCGGTACGTCGGCGGCTGCAGGGATGACACCCACCAGGGTAGGCGTCACGAAAATCGCCAGATAGACGGCCACCACGATGTTGACGAACAGGGCGACCGTTTCATAGAGGCCTGCCCTCAATGTCGCCCAGAATGCCAGGGCCAGACCCGCCAGTACTGCCAGCCAGAAGAACATAGTCTTATCCTGCCACCCGTTTGAGCTCGCTAAGGCTCGTGATCCCCTCGACTACCTTTCGCAGTCCCTGCTTGTGGAGACTGGATCGACCCTTCTGATTGCCGCTGGATCGCAGTTCCTCAGCCAGGGCCGCGGTGTTCTGGGTGATGCCGGCCCTGAAGTGATCGTCGATGAGGGTGAGGTCTGCGATGGCGGTTCGTCCGTAGTAGCCTGTTCCATCACACTGATCGCAACCAGGCGCCTCGTACAGGGCCCTGGGGTCCACCTGGCACTTGGCCAGCTCCGAGACATGGTTCTGCGACAGCTTTGCAGGTTGCCTGCAGTGCTCGCACAGGCACCGCACCAGCCGCTGGGAGATCAACAGGTTCAGCCCCGAAGAGATCAACAGGGGCGAGACGCGCAGATCCAGCAGCCGTACCACCGCTGCCGCGTTGCTGTCACAGTGTATGGTCGCCAGGACCAGATGACCGGTCTGCGCGGCCCGCAGCGCGATCTCCGCAGTCTCCTCGTCCCGGATCTCGCCCACGCAGATGACGTCCGGGTCCTGCCTCAGGATGCTTCGCAGGGCCTTGGCGAAGGTGATCTCGGCCTTGGAGTTGATCTCGATCTGACTGGTGTTGGGCAGGACTGCTTCGATGGGATCCTCGACGCTGATGACGTTCCGCGTCAGGCGGTCAATGTCATTGAGCAGGGCATACAAGGAGGTCGTCTTTCCGCTGCCCGTAGGCCCGCAGATCAGGATCATGCCCGATGGCTTCTTCATCATCTCCCTCATCACAGCCATCTGTTTGGTGGTGAACCCTGTGTCTTCGAGCTTGTACATCCCCGCCTTCTGACTCAGGATCCGCACGGCCAGCTTCTCGCCATTGACCACGCCGGCGCTCGCCACCCGAAACGAGGCCGATAGATCCTCTCTCCTGGCGACAAAGGCGCCATCCTGGGGTCGTCTCTTCTCTGCGATATCCATGTTGGAGACGGCCTTGATGCTGTTGATGACCGCCTTGCACGTCGCCGAGTTGATGACCTGGACCGTCTTGAGCACGCCATCGATCCTCAGCCGAACCGTGTAGGCGGTCTCATCCTTGGGATCGATCAGGATGTCGCTGGCCCGGCGTTGCAGGGCGTCGGCGATGATCTGTCCGGTAAGGCTCAGTATCCGGCTGTCCTGACGCTCGCCGTCGCCATGGCCATAGACCTCGTCCATCGTCCGTCCCGCGGTATCGAGGAGCAGGAGGGGCTGCTCCGCAACCGGGGAGTTGTGGCGGCGCAGGCTAAAGAGGCTCGCCAGACTCGTGGCCAGCATCTGCCTGAGGGACTGCCAAGGCGAGGGGCGCGTCTGTTTGGGCTTCGTCAGCCAGCGGTGGCCCGCGGCGCCGAGCAAGGGAATCGGCCCCAGCACGAGGGTGGCGAGCTTGGCCGTGGTCTTCCAGGGCCCAGAGATCAGGTTGGTGAAGTCGATCCGCTGCACCAGGTAGAGGCTCAGATAGACCCAGCCGAGCAGACCCAGGAGCCGGATCGGGCTGAAGGGTAGGGCCAGGCTCGCCTGAGTCGGGCGGATCGCCTCCGATACCCCGATCAAAGCCACGATGTGACACGCCATTCCAATGGTCATACGGACTCCCAGCCGAAGCGACGGCTATCGCAGTGAGCACTATATAGCCTGCTGCCCGGGATCCGTAAAGAGACTAGGTGCTAGATCTTGTCCAGGTCATCGAGAGAGCCGTCAGAAAGGTCGATTCCTGCGAAGCTGCCCGACCCCTCCAGGTCGGTCAGTTCCTCCGTCGCCGCGGCCTTTGGTTTGGCCTTGGCCGATCCGCCGGCCTTCTTGCCTGCGGCAGCCGACGGCGCAACGATGGTCGCGGGCAGGCCGTCAATCTGGAGGGCAAACAGCACGGGCCCGATCTGAATGAAGTCACCTGCCCGCGCGGTTTCTTCCTCGATCCGCTTGCCATTCAAGAAGGTCCCGTTGCGGGATCCGAGATCTCGAACCTTGAGGCTGTCTCCCTCGACGCTGATCTGGCAATGCCTTTTGGAGATCGAATCGAGCGGGATCCGCAGGTCACAGTTGCGCCTTCGCCCGATTACGGTGACGGTGCTGGGCAGCGGAAATATCTTCTGATCGCCACCCCTGCTCAGAAACACGAGGTTTGCAGCCATAAGTCGTACCCTTCCAAACGACCCACACAAAGGCCAGAAGTATTATACCCAGCCTGCTGTCCGATAACAACCCCTGACCCTTCCAAGTGCCGAAGGGAACGCCTGATAACTCCCTAACTTATGATACAACAATAGGTTATGCCATTGGAACGGCTCACGCAGTGAATCTGGATGGCAGAGAGCGGGCGATAGGTGGAAGACGGCTTTGGCCATTGCAGGGCTAGCTTGACAAATGGCCGTAAACCACTATATTTACATGGATTCTACTGTTCGAGATCCTGGAAGGAACGAATGCTGAACGTGACATTTCCAGACGGTAGTGGTCATGCGTTTGCCGATGGCACAACCGTCAAAGAGGTAGCGGCGCACATAGGCCCCGGTCTGGTGAAGGCTGCCCTCGCAGGCAAGGTTGGCGGCAAGCTCGTCGATCTGTCATATCCGATTGCCGGAGACGCCACTATCCAGATCATCACTGCCAAGGACAAGGAAGGTCTGCAGATCATCCGCCATAGCTGCGCCCACGTCATGGCCCAGGCGATCTGTAGTCTGTGGCCTGCGACCAAGCTTGTGTATGGCCCGACTGTGGAAGACGGTTTCTACTACGATATCGATCTCGATGAGCCGATCAGGCCGGCCGACTTTCAGCGCATCGAGCAGAAGATGGTGGAGATCGCCAAGGCAGACAGGCCCTTTGTCAGGCAGGAGATGAGCCGCGAGCAAGCCCTGGCCAAGCTGACAGGGGACGTCTACAAGGCCGACAACGTTCGCAGGGCGGAGGGCGACGTCCTGAGCTTCTACTCGCAGGGCGATGGATTCGAAGACCTGTGCCGGGGCCCCCACGTGCCGAGCACCGGTAGGATCGGGGCCTTCAAGATCATGTCCGTGGCGGGTGCCTACTGGCATGGAGACGCGAGCCAGAAGATGCTCCAGCGGGTCTATGGAACAGCTTGGCCGACCCAGAAGGACCTGGACGCCTATCTGAACCGCATCGAGGAGGCAAAGAAGCGGGACCATCGCATCCTGGGCAAGCAGATGGACCTGTTTGGCTTCAACGAGGCAGGACCGGGATTCGCCTTCATGCACGCCAAGGGCATGGTGGTGTGGAACTCGATCGTGGAGTATTGGCGGTCGGTCCATTCTCGCTATGGGTACGTGGAGATCAAGACGCCCATCATTCTCAATGAAGAGCTGTGGCATCGAAGCGGTCACTGGGACAACTATAAGGAAAACATGTACTTCACGACCGTGGATGAGGTTGCCTACGCGATCAAGCCCATGAACTGTCCGGGCGGGTGCTTGGTCTATCAGAGCCGCCAGCACTCCTACCGGGAATTCCCCCTGCGGGTAGCGGAGTTGGGCCTGGTCCACAGGCATGAGGCTAGCGGCGTGATGCACGGCCTCTTCCGTGTGCGGCAGTTCACGCAGGACGACGCCCACATCTTCTGCACCCCGTCCCAGATCGAGTCCGAGATCGTGGGGGTGATCGATCTGACCCGTGAGATCTATGGGGCCTTTGGGTTCGAGGAGGTCCGGATCGAGCTGTCCACCAAGCCTGAGAAGCACATCGGCTCAGAGGAGATTTGGGAGATCTCCACCAACGCCCTCAAACAGGCCCTGGCCCAGAGGTCGATCGCCTACCAGATCAACGAGGGCGACGGCGCATTCTACGGCCCCAAGATCGATTTCCACATCAAAGACGTCCTGGGCCGCTCCTGGCAATTGGGAACCATCCAGCTCGATTTCTCGATGCCGAGCAGGTTCGCCCTGGTCTACACGGACGTGGACAACACGGAGAAGACCCCGGTGATGATCCACAGGGCGGTCCTTGGATCGTTCGAGCGGTTCATCGGGATACTGATAGAGCACTTCGGAGGCAACCTGCCGGTGTGGCTGTCGCCTGAACAGGTGCGGGTCCTGCCCATCAGCGAGAAGACCAACGAATACGCGTTGAGCCTGCAGCGGAGGCTGACGGCTGCGGGCCTGCGGTGCACTGCAGATCTCTCGGACGAGAAGATCGGAGCCAAGATCGCCAGGTCGCATGCGGACCGGCTCTGCTGCATGGCCGTGGTCGGTCCTCAGGAGTCGCAGTCTGCTGGGGTCAATGTCCGCTGTCGCGGTCAGAAGGACGGCAAGGCCATGACCGTGGATGCCCTTGTGGAGTCCCTCAAGAAGACCGTGGCCGAGAGGCGGGTCGATCTGGCTCTGGACTAGAGCGTACGGCGATCCCGGCCGTTCGGGGTCTGCTGAGAAGAAGGTACTTTTGAAGAAAGGTCAGGTGGTCGCCCATTAGCATCCAGCAGAAGTTGAGGATCAACGGGGGGATCAGGGTGCCGTCTGTACGGCTGATCGATGATGCCAACGCCCAGGTGGGCATTGTGGCCACAGATGAGGCGTTGACGAAGGCTCGGGAAGCGGGCCTTGATCTCGTGGAAGTATCGCCGACCAGCGATCCGCCCGTGTGTCGGATCATGGACTACGGCAAGTGGCTCTATCAGCAGAAGCGGAAACTGAGGGAGGCGCACAAGAAGCACACCCAGCACGCCACGACGCTCAAGGAGGTCCGGCTGCGTCCCGAAATCGACAAGCACGACCTGGACATCAAACTCAAACATGCCCACGAGTTCCTCGAGAAGGGCCACAAGGTCCAGTTCACGGTGCTGTTTCGAGGGCGGCAGATCCTGCACCAGGACCTCGGACGCGCGGTGCTGGACCAGATCACCGCCTCGCTAGAGGATCTGGCCAAGGTTGAGCGATCGGCGATCATGACCGGCCGTCGCATGGTTCTGATCCTCATACCCAAGTAGGACTGCAGCGGATCAGCAGCCTGGCAGCCAGTGAAACGCGCCGCGGGGGCGGCGAGCGACAGAAAGATCTTTGCCAATGGATGCACGCGACCGCGCAGCGGTGCAGGTGCACGCTCACTCCCTATCTTCATATCCAGCCGGAGACACCCCAAACAAAACGGCCGGCCGGTCTGTACTTAGTACAAGAGCCTATGGCGGCCAGAAGGTCGCAGGCCAGGCATTGTCGCAACAGACCAGGAGAGGTGATGTGAAAGGACAATGCTCGGCCGGAGCACGGGGTGTGTGACCTGCCGCTATAGGCTCTGAACCTATGCAGGAAAGGGGGCACGGACGTGGTCGCCCAGAATTGCATCCTACAAGGTCTGACGTGGGTCCTGGTGGTTGCGGCCGGGGTATGTCCTGCCCAGGTTCCGAAGAGGGGAGCACCTATGTGGAACCCGTTGACACCTGAAGAGGAGCACGTCATCGTGCACAAGGGTACGGAGTGGCCCTATACCGGCACGTACACCACGACCTTTGAGAAGGGCACCTATACCTGCAAGAGATGCGGGGCCATGCTGTTTGAATCCTCCTCCAAGTTCCGGTCGGAGTGTGGGTGGCCGAGCTTCGACGATCAGATTCCCGGCGCGGTCAAGTGGATTCCCGATGCCGACGGGGCCAGGACCGAGATCCAGTGTGCAGCCTGCGGGGGACACCTTGGACATGTGTTCACCGGCGAGCATCTGACAGCCAAGAACACGCGGTACTGCGTGAATTCCATCAGCATGAACTTCATCCCTGCAGGTCAGACGTCCGGCGATCCTCGTCCGATGCCGGCCAAGGAGAAGACCGAGCGGGCCGTCTTCGCAGCGGGCTGTTTCTGGGGCGTCGAGTACTACTTCAAGCAGGCACCCGGCGTCAGGTCAGTCACCGTGGGGTACACGGGGGGGCACACGGAGAAACCTACCTACGAGGAGGTGTGTACCGGCAAGACCGGTCACTTCGAGGCTGCAGAGGTGGTCTTTGATCCCAACAAGACCAGCTACGAGCAGTTGGCCGCGCTCTTCTTTGAGATCCATGACTTCACCCAGGCCCGCGGTCAGGGCCCCGACATCGGACCGCAGTACCGATCTGCGATCTTCTGCGCCAACAAGCAGCAGCGCAAGACTGCCGTATACCTGATCGGCCTGCTCAAGGGCAGAGGATACGCAGTGAAGACGCGCGTTATGCCTCTGGGGTCATTCTGGCCTGCCGAGAAGTATCATCAGGACTACTACGCCAAGACCGGGGGATCGCCCTATTGTCATTTCAGACGGCCCGTCTTCCAGGCGCCCGCTGCGCCCACGGCCCCCAAGGCCGCGACCGGTCGCTAGGCTCTGTCTGAGAACTGGATCTGGCTTCGAGCGGCTTTCTTCCGAACTGGACTGCCTCCGGCTGCATCGACGATGCAGACAGCATCGCCTGCTTCGCCGTCCTTGCCAGATCAGAAGACGCTCGCTCTCGGGCCGACGCCCCAGTTCTCAGACAGAGCCCAGGCGGGTTGACGGATAGGGTCGGCCGGGGTATCCTATGGCCGGATAGGGTGGCTGAATTAGCCCCCTCTTGGGCCACTTCTCATCGGCAGGAAGGACTGAATCTTGGCAAAGCGTACACGTAAGGCCGCTCCGGCGGAGACAAAGACGGAACCGAAGATGCCGCCCGCCAAGGTCTTTGCGCTCTTCGCAGCCAAGCTGGCCAGAGACCGCCATTGCTCAGACATTGCCGTGCTCGACCTGCACGGGGTGTCGCCTGCAGCGGACTACTTCGTCATCGCGACCGGGACCAGTGATCGCCAGATGAGGAGTCTTGCGGATGAGATCTCGCAGGAGGGCAGGAAGACCGGGTTCGCACGATTTGGTCGGGCTGGCTATGATCAGGCCCACTGGATCCTCTTGGACTACGTCGACGTCGTGGTGCATCTGTTCACGGAGGAGTATCGTCAGTTCTACGACCTCGAGATGCTCTGGGCGGACGCGGAGAAGGTCGCGATAGAGGACTGACGACCCGGAATCCAGAATTCAGAAGCCAGAATCCAGAGATGCACACGACCCTCGACATCCTTGAGACGCGGATCAGCCAGGCCATGGCCAAGGTCGCCGGTGTCCCTCGCTGCTCGGCCACTATCAAGGTTGCAGTCGATCCCAGGTTCGGAGACTACCAGGCCAACGGCGTGATGGGGTTGGCTAAGCAGTTGAAGGTCAACCCCCGTAAGCTGGCCGAAGAGGTGCTGGCCGGGCTGGACCTGTCGGACCTCTGCGAGAGGCCCGAGGTGGCAGGGCCCGGTTTCATCAATCTGCGGCTCAGGCCGCAGTATATAGGTCAGAGGCTTTCATGCGTGGCGGCAGACCCTGGTCGCCTGGCTGTCGCGGCCGCGGACCGGCCCCAGACCGTGGTGGTGGACTTCTCCAGTCCCAACGTGGCCAAAGAGATGCACGTCGGGCACCTTCGCAGCACGATCCTCGGCGACTGCCTCTGCCGGCTGCTGGAATTCGAGGGCCATCGGGTGATCCGGCAGAATCACATCGGCGACTGGGGCACGCAGTTCGGCATGCTGATTGCCTACCTCCGGGAGCAGAACGCGGACGCAGCCCAGGCCCGCATCGCTGACCTTGAGCAGTTCTATCGGGACGCCAAGCGGAGGTTCGACGACGATCCTGCCTTTGCGGACGCCGCGAGAAGGGCGGTGGTCGCCCTGCAGGGGGGCAGGCCGGAGAGCGTGGCTGTCTGGCAGAGGATCGTGGACCAATCACGGACCCACTATCAACCCATCTACGATCGGCTCGGCATCGCCTTGTCCACGGTCCATGAGCGAGGAGAGAGCTTCTACAATCCCCTGCTGCCGGCCGTGGTCCAGGACCTCAAGGCCAAGGGACTGGCTGTGGAGTCAGACGGCGCGATCTGCGTGTTCCCCGAGGGATTCAAGAACAAGGACGACGAACCCCTGCCCTTCATCGTGCAGAAGTCGGACGGCGCTTTCCTGTACGCGACCACGGATCTGGCAGCGGTCCGCTACCGTGTCTCTGAGCTCAGGGCAGAGCGGATCGTGTACGTCACGGACTCCCGGCAGAAGCTCCATTTCGAGATGCTCTTTGCCACGGCCCGCGCAGCGGGTTGGGCGCCGGCTGGCGTGGAACTGGTCCACGTCATGTTTGGATCGGTGCTGGGCGAAGACGGTACTCCGCTTAAGACCCGGTCCGGTGAGACGGTCAAGCTCAAGGAGCTCCTCGACGAGGCCGTAGAGCGGTCCAGGACCGTCGTCGAGCAGAAGAATCCTGATCTTCCTCCAGAGAAGAAGGCGGAGATCGCCCAGGCTGTCGGCATCGGCGCGGTCAAGTACGCCGACTACTCAAACAACCGCACCAGCGACTACGTGTTCAGCTTCGACAAGATGCTGGCCATGGAAGGCAATACCGCGCCCTACATGCAGTACGCGTATGCCCGGGTCCGTTCCATCGAGCGCAAGGCGGCGGACCGGGGCGTGGACGTGAAGGCTGAGCTTGCGGGGCTTGGATCGGTCAACCTCACGGAGCCCGACGAGCTGGCCTTGGCCAAGCACCTGATCCGGTACGGCGAGGCGATCGAGGCGGCCCTGGCGGACTACAGACCCAACGTCCTGACCACCTACCTCTTTGATCTGGCTCAGAGGTTCAGCACCTTCTACGCGAACTGTCCGGTCCTGGATGCAGATCCCTCCAAGCGGCCCACTCGGCTCCTCCTGTGCGACCTGACCGCCCACGCGATCCGACACGGTCTGGGACTGCTGGGCATCGCTGTGGTCGAGATGATGTAACCAAGAACTAAGAAGCAAGAAGTAAGAAGCAAGAAGTAAGAGGGGGAACAGGCCATGAGAATCGTACAGAAAGAGCTGGCGATCGGCACCAAGAGCCGCAGCCAGATGATCGACCTGACCGATCAGGTCGCCTCAGCCGTGGACCAGTCCGGCATCCTGGATGGAGACGTGATCGTGTTCTGCCCTCACACCACCGGTGCAGTGACCATCAATGAGAACGCCGATCCAGACGTCGTTCACGACATGCTCGTGACGCTCTCTGATCTGATTCCTCAGCATCGGTCAGGGTATCAGCACAGCGAGGGCAACTCAGACGCCCACATCAAGAGCTCCCTGGTCGGCTGCAGCGTCCAGGTTCCGTTCAAGGAAGGCCGGCTCTGCCTGGGCACCTGGCAGGCCATCTACTTCTGCGAGTTCGATGGCCCCCGGCCGCGGCGGATCTGGGTACAGGTGCGGGGGCAATAGACCGGGTCTCAGTCAAGGCGTTCCCTTGCGGAAAAGGCCCACATGTGGTACAAATACATGCACTGGGCTACGTCGGCTCCAAGGCGCTTACCTGTAGGGGATTGAAGAGGGACAGGTGGGCCGGGCCGGACGAGGCTGAGTTCGAGAAGGAGGCCCTGAGGCCGTGTGTCTGTTGGGCACAGCGCAACAGGGGGGTATCTGGGCACGCTCTTTAGCCGTGCCATGGGCAAGTTCTTTGCACCTATTTTTGGCCCGCCGCTGGATCTTCCCAGGAAGGAGGTGACCCGAGCGATTCCATGACCCGATCGGGCGAACGTAAGACAAGTCTCTACTGAAGGAGGTATCTATGTTGAAGAAGACAGCCTTTTTGTTATCCCTATCCATCCTTGTGCTGGGATCGGCCGGTCCCCTGTTCGCGGCCGACGGCACGATTCCGAGCTCCGGAGCGAGGAAGCCGACGATCGACGGAGTCCGCGAGGGTCTCTGGTCCATCTGCCAGGAGTATCCCTTCACGACGATCCCTACGGGATCTGCCATCCCCGGTTTCTCCGCCAGTTGGTGGGGCCTGTGGGACACCAAGGCCCTGTATGTCTTTGTTGACGTCACGGATGATAAGATCGTCACGGACAACACCTCAAGTTGGCAGGACGACAGTGTGGAGATCTACATCGACGGCGGAAATAAGAAGCTGACGACCGCCGGGCCTACGGAGTTCCAGTACCGTATCGCCGCCAAGCCCACCATTTGCCCTGCGATCGAGGAGTACCACTGGCCTTCCACCGCACTGGTGGGCGTGGAGTATGCCGTATCCCTCACGGACAAGGGCTATTCCATCGAAGCCAAGTTCCCCTGGGAGACCATCAATCCGGGCGTCCCGCCTCAACTGGGTGACCTTGAGGGCTGGGAGGTGCACGTCAACAACAACACCGGCACCGGCGCGGGCCGTACCAACCAGATCGCTTGGCTGACCACGAACGCCGACTGCTGGAGCAATCCGAGCCACTACATGACCATTGAGCTGGTCGCTGGCTCCAGCGAATCCGCGGCCTCGCCCATTCCGGAGGATGGAGCCACGGATGTGCCGCGAGACACGTCTGCCCTGAAGTGGACTGCCGGCGAGTTTGCTGCCACGCATGATGTCTACCTTGGGACGAATTTCGCGGACGTCAACGCTGCGAGTCGAGGCAATCCCAAGGGCGTGCTGGTCAGCCAGGGACAGACCGCCACCAGCTATGCCCTGCCCTCTCTGCTGACCTATGGGCAGACCTACTACTGGCGTGTGGATGAGATCAATGCCCCGCCGGATTCCTCCGTGTATGCTGGAGGGGTGTGGAGCTTTACCGTCGAACCCTACGGATACGCGGTCAAGCCCATCAGCGCCACGGCCTCCACCTCCATGAGCAACGTCATGGGACCGATCAAGACGATCGATGGCTCCGGACTGGACAGCCTGGACCAGCACTCGACCTCTGCCACGCAGATGTGGCTGAGCAAGAAGGGACAGTCGCCCATTTGGGTCCAGTATGAGTTCGATGCCGTCTACAAGCTCTACCAGATGTGGGTATGGAACTCCAATCAGGAAGTGGAATCCCTGACCGGTTTTGGGGCCAAGGACGTGACCATTCAGTACTCTGTGGATGGCGCGGCATGGCAGACCCTGTCCGGGATCTCACAGTTTGCCCAGGCGCCGGGAGACCCCAATTACACCCACAACACCACCGTCGACTTCGCTGGAGCGCAAGCCAAGTTGGTGAAGGTGAACATCGCCGCGAATTGGTCGGACGGCACCAAGCAGGCCGGCCTCAGTGAGGTGAGGTTTTTCCAGATTCCGGTCAAGGCCTTCAAGCCAAGCCCTGCCTCTGGAACGGCCGACGTGGCGCTGGATGCAACCCTCGGTTGGAGGCCCGGGCGAGAGGCCGCCAAGCACGAGGTGTACCTGAGCAGTGACCCGGCAGCAGTGACCCAGGGGAATGCCCTGGTCAAGACCGGGACTGCACACAGCTTCGACCTTAAGGGCCTGACCCTGGACTACGGCAGGACCTACTACTGGAAGGTCAACGAGGTCAACGATGCCGCTGCGACCAAGTCCTGGGAAGGCGACGTCTGGACCTTCACGACCATCGGCTACGCCGTGGTTGACGACTTCGAGAAGTATGACGACGTCTGCAACCGCCTCTTCTTTGCCTGGGTGGACGGATTTGGTTTCTCGGCCGCAACTGAGTGCGGCGTGGCAGGCTCCGCGGGCAATTCCACGGGCTCTACGGTCGGCAACGTGAATGCGCCGTTCGCTGAGAAGACCATCGTGCGTAGCGGCAGGCAGGCCATGCCTCTGGCCTATGACAACACCAGAAGTCCGTTCTACTCAGAGACCCAGAAGGAATGGGCTGCTGCCCAGAATTGGACCACAGGCGGAGTCGACACCTTGACGGTAAGCCTTCGCGGTGATGCGGCCGCCTTCGTCGAGGTATCGCCGGGGACCATCGTCATGAATGGGACTGGCACAGATGTCTGGGACTCCGCGGACCAGTTCAGGTTTGCGTACAAGCTGCTCAAGGGCAATGGCACGATCGTGGCCAAGGTGGATGCCATCAGCAACACCCAGGAGTGGGCCAAGGCGGGCGTGATGATCCGAGAGACCACCTCTTCAGGATCCATGCACGCCTTCCTGGCTGCCACGCCTACGGCCAGCCACGGCATCTCGTATCAGCGCCGCATAGCGCAGGACGCGGCCAGCAATCTGAACACGGACGTCGCGGATACCCCGCTGCCAATGTGGGTGAAGCTGACCCGCAATGGCAGCACGTTCACGGCCCAGTACTCCAGCAATGGGTCCACGTGGACGGACGTCGCGGTCACCCCTGCCGTGTCGATCACCATGGCCAACGACGTGCTGATCGGTCTGGCTGTGACCAGCCATGCCACGGGTTCCGTCTGCAGTGTGAAGTTCTCCAACGTCTCGACCACGGGCGGGGTGTCAGGCTCGTGGCAGGTGGCGGAGATCGGCGCCACGCAGTTCGGCGGCAACGCGCCTGAGGCCTTCTACATGGCCGTGCAGGACAGCGCAGGCAAGATGAAGACCGTCTCGAACGCAGATCTCACCCTCATCTGCACGGGCAAGTGGGAGCAGTGGAGTATCCCTCTGAGCCAGTTCAGCTCGGCAGGAGTCGACATGGCCTCCGTCAAGAAGGTGGTCATTGGCGTTGGCGACAGGAGTGCTCCAAAGGCCGGCGGGGCAGGCAAGTTGTACATCGATGATATCCGGCTCTTGCGGGCTGGACAGTAAGGCTAGAAAGGGGCTGCGAGCTTGGCTCGCAGCCCCTTTAGTTTTAGGTTTTAGGTTTTAGGGAGGAAGAAGTCTGCGCATCACGACTTGCAGAGCTAATACCTAAAACTTGAAACCTAAAACCTTCAGTTCTTCCATTCCAGGATCTGACCATTTGCCAGCAGCCGGGCCCGCAGGCGAGAGTAATCGACCTTCTGTACCGCGCAGGGTGTGTCCATGGCCAGGACTGCGGCTGTAGTGGCGGACTGCCCCAGGATCATGAATACCGGCTCCATGCGGATGGAGCCGTAGGCGATGTGGGAGGAGGACAGGCAGACCGGAACCAGGAGGTTCTCACACTCCGCCTGTCTGGGGACAATGGCGCGCAAGGCGATGGGGTACGGCTTCATGGGTGGTACCTGCACGTCGCCTTCATTCTCGACGTGACCCTCCTTGACCAGGCGTTGGCAGTTGTGGGAATCCATGTTGTAGGCGGCCAGGCCCACGGGATCGGGGACCACCTCCGTGCCCCGGCAGTGGTGCTCGGTCATCACGCAGTCCGACACCATCCGCCTGGCCTCACGGACGTAGAGCTGTCTTGGCCATCCGCCTGTGTCCACAAACTCATCCCTGCACGGTCCCCAGGTCCGCATCTCCTCGCGGATGGCTCCGGGTATGCGTGGGCTGGTGGCCAGGAAGTACAGGAATCCCCGGATATACTCTTCATGGGCCTTGGCGATCTGCTGCCGGGCCGTAGCGTCGGCCTCGGGGTAGCCGTAGTTGGCGCCGATGAAGTCCGTAGAGAACGCGCCATTGTTGTTGATGTCTGTCTTGCGGTTGGGCATCCAGATCGGGTTCCAGAAATCCGCCAACACGGGCCTCTTGCCAGATGCGACCAGGGCCTCGACGGTTCTCGCCAGAAGCTCGTATCTGCCGGGATCATAGCTTGCTGGTTCAGTCAGGGGAAGGCGGTTGGCCGGGCAGGTCGTGAAGCACAGCCGGTAGTTGTAGGCCTGCACGCAATGGTCGCCGTCACCGGGCCTGCCGCCGTCTCCAGCCTGGATGAAGGGCAGCAGCCCGCTCGCCGGATCTCCCGGTCTGACGTAGGGGTCTACGGCCACGGTAAACTGGTGTTTGGGCGTTTGGGGCCGCACACCGTTGAGCGTCTCTCCGTACTTGGCGCTGGCCTCCCGGCCCACGGTGTAGGAGACCCCGGCCTTGGCCATCAGGTCGCCTTCGTACGTGGCATCGATGAACATCTTTGCGCGGAACACCGTGCCACCTGTCGTCCGGATCGCGGCCAGCCGCGACCCGCTCTTCTCCACGGAGGTCAGGCGCTGGCCGTAGGTGACCGCTACCCCTGCCTCCTTGAGCATCCGGTCGAAGATCTGCTCTGCCACATGAGGCTCAAATGTCCACATCGTGGCAGCCGGCGACGTGCACGGATCTGAGGCAGCAGCCTGGGAGCTACCCCGCTGGCTGAAGTAGTCGCGACGGGATTCCCAGGTCCACGCGGAGTCCTCGGCGTAGTGACTCGCGACGCGGCCATAGAACTGGCGGGATAGACCGCCGACGGCGGCCTTGTTGCCGATGTCGGTCGCACCGAGTCCGCCAGTGCTGAGGCCGCCCACGTGCATGCCTGGCTCCACCAGGACTGCGGTCTTGCCCATACGGGAGGCCTGCACAGCAGCCACAACGCCGCCGGAGGTCCCTCCATAGACGCAGAGGTCGGCTTCGATGATCCTGGCCGGCTCCCTCTCAAGGGGCTGCGATCCAGATATGCACAGCAGGATCACCGCACAGAGCATCGTACCCATCCGGGATAGTCTGACGTGGCGGTGCCGTAGAGTCAAGGCTGCCGCCTGCCCTTCTGGAACCGGGGAAGGGAAGTGGGCGCGTGCTTACAGGCCCCCGCGGCCAGGCGTTCCGCCCGGGTGGGCGCTGGGACGCCAGGCGATCGCGGATGACAGACCTGCCGGATCTGCCTTGACGTCCTTGACCGTGAGTGAGAACCCATCGCCGTCCGTGATGTCGTACCAGTCGTCGCTGTACGTGAAGTCCTCAACGACCTCGCCCAAGGCGTCGCACAACCGGAGCCGCTCACCGCCATTGTTGAGGCTGCCCAAGTACTCGCCTGCCACGTTGAGTCCCTTGCCATAGACCGACTCGAAGGCCGCCTTGTCCGCCACGAGCAGCACGCACTGACCGGGTGCGAGGTCCAGCGGGGGGAAGGTGAAGTGGATGCCCTGATCGAACCGGACCAGGGCCAGGTTGATGGGGCTTGTGCCGATGTGGGTCAGCTCGACGAACTCCTCATTCGGATCGCCGGGGACAGACCCATCTGCCGCAGTCGCGGGGTGGTACATCAGCTCACTGATCCTCAGGCTGCTGGCCACAGGGCCGACGCCGAAGACGGCCTCGTTGAGTGCGCTCCATTGATCAGCCAGCACGCGAGCCTTGACGCGCATGCTGCGGTTCAGCGTCACAGGCCCCTTGGCTGCCAGAGCGGAGGGCCAGACCCTGCGGTCCGTGGTGCTCACAGGGCTGGCGAGCAGCTCTGCAGAGAAGAGGAAATCGGTATCCGCGGCAGTGGCGTTGAGGCCGTGGACGGCGAGGACGTTGCTCCCTGGCCGCAGCGCAGGGAGAGAGTCCGAGATGGGGACATCCACAAATGCCGCCGAGTCCGGGCGGTCTGCGCAGCGGCTGTTCCAGGCCAGGGTGGCGGGTCTGTTGAGGGAGGCCACCTCTACCCCGTTGAGGAAGGCCACGAATCCGTCGTCGCAGCGGGCCCGCAGGGTCAGGCTCTTGAAGGTCGCCAGGTCCTGGGCCGCCACGGCGAAGGGGATACGGATGTAGCAGCTCGTGTTCTGCTCGTACATCGCCATGAAGACGTCGTAGCTGATGAAGGGGCCGTACCCGGTCTCCGCCTCGTAGCCCACGCCTCCGGACCGCTTGGCCAGGGGAATGGCGTCGGTCCAGGACGAGTCGTCGAAGGGCTCGTTGCCGCCGCGCCAGGACGTGCCGACGTCCGCCGTGGGCACCAGGACCTTCTTGGCCGCACTCTCCGCGAACAGGGTCACCACCGGCAAGGGCTGGAGGTCGGCCTCAGGGATCCTGGGGTCAGACCCGTCGAGTGTGTAGTAGACCGTGCCCGAGGCATTGGGATTGACCAGCGTCAGGCTTGTCCCCGAAGGCGCCGGCCCTCCAAACCGCTCCTTGCCATTGACCCGGAAGGAAGGGGCTCCGATGCGAGGATACCACCCCTGGTCCTTCAACTGGCCCAGCACGACCCCTGTCCTGACCGGGAAGTACGTTCCGCTCAGACGCTGCACCTCCGCCTGCCAGTCCGCGGGCGTATAGGGCTGCTGCGGCCGCAGGACGTCGCCCCAGCGGGCGGACTCTCCGACGATGGCGCCACTCGTCTCGTTGGCGCGATCCAGGTAGCGAAAGTCTGCGCCATCGGCGGTCAGCGAGCCGCTGCCGTAGAAATGCCGTTGGACGTGGTCCGCCACCTCCATCCTGAAATCCGGATTTGCGCCCAGGGCCTTGAAGACGAGGCCCGGATTCTCCCTGCCGCCCATCTTGGTGACGCGGTTTTCGTCGGGATACTCGAGGCTCCACTCCACGTCCCAGGCCAGGAAGACCCAACCCCCCGCAGGCTGGCGGGGCCGTACCGCGTAGAAATTGCGGGGCTCCACGTCGTTGCCCAGCAGGGTGGGCGCGTCGCGGCTGCCCGTGTAGAAGACCATCAGCATGTAGTCAATCAGGGCCGGGACGTCCACATAGGGCTGGATCGCCTTGTAGGCCTGTCCTGAGGAAAGATCGCCCTTGACCATCGAGAAGAGGGTGGTCCACTGCGGCGGCAGGGTCTGCTGGTCGCCTGACACCACCTCCATCGGCTCGCCACTGAACCCCGTGGGCGCCTTGAGCACATCGTAGTCTTCCTTGGCCCCGCCCAGGTGTGCAGCGGCGAATCCATCGTCGGGTCGCTCTGCGAGGATATACAGCCCCCAGTACAGGCCATTGACGTAGACCTGTACTGGCCTGCCGTGCGGCACAAGGCCTCCCATGTCACGGATCGTGTCGCGGGCAAAGACGTCGCGGAGATAGTCCGCATTGGCGGGACCGGTCATCCCGCTGTGGCCCACCCAGGAATAGTTCCAGATCGATCTGAGGATCAGGGAGTCGAACTCCTGGATGTCGGTGTCTTCGAAAAGGGGATGGTGGAGCTTTGAGAGGCCGTACTCGGCCCGCATCGCGATCCGCAGTCCGTGCTTGATGGCACCCCGACCGACCGCGCCCTGGCTCCGCAGCCCTGCGTTGACGCCGAACTGGCCTCCGGTCAGTGGATCGATCCACTCGATGGTGGCGGCCCGTTCCCAGTCGTCTCCCGTGGCGTACCCGTTGGAGTAGATCCCCCGCTCGGCGCCGAAGAAGTCGTCGTTGGGGATGACGATGCAGACCGAGGGCGTGCTCTTGAGGTCGTCTTTGAGGGTATCGGCGTACGCCGGATCATCGACGATCCGCGGGTCCATCGCATAGTCTGCCTGCCTGCCCCCCCAGGTCAGCGGAAAGCCCCCGGGGCTGGCGGATTGCCGGATCACGTCATCCATGAAGAGGTAGGTGTGGGCGGAGACCATCGAGTCCTTGTACCCGGTCTTCACGGCCACGGCCCGGACGCAGGTCGTGGACGAGACCTGGATCGGCCCAGAGTAGAGCTTCCCGGTCCAGGCCGTCCTCTGACCCAGCGTCATCTGTTGGTGGGGGACCGTCGCATCGAGGGTGTACCAGATCTGGGCCCCATCAGTCGCGGTGGTGATCGCGACCTCGATCGGCGCGTCATAGAAGCCGCGGCCAGGCGCAAAGCAGGGGTCCGCCACGACCCCCTGGAATTCTTGTACGTTGGCCGTACGCAGTGTGTTGGAGGCCATCAACTCGTCGATCGCGACGAGCTTGGCAGGCTCCGCCAGTCCCTGGAGGGCCATGGATGGGATTAGGAGAATCCAGATTGTGCGATATGCCGCCTGCCTTGTCACTGCCTGACACCCCCTTGAGTCCAGGGTTCACACGGCTGCCGATGTGGCTCCATCCACCCCTTGAGGCCCGCCTGCCAGCGGACCCTCGTCCTGAAAGATACATTGTACCGCAAGGGCGACCTCGCGGCAAAAAGCAAAAACGCTGCCTAGCCAGCCGCCACCGACCTGCGCATCCATTTCACGCTTGCCGCTCTGCGCAATGCGCCCGTCGATGTGCCGGGTTCGCCCCTACTGCCTAGCGAGCGGCAGGCGGCGGGGCGTTCTGCCGGTATTGGCTGATCCGCTGGCTGATCTGGCCGGCGAGCTGCCCGTCTCCCGCGGCCTTGGCTGCAGCCAGGGCCTCTTCCAGCCCGCCGAGGGCCTTGTCGCCCTGGCCTGTCTCGAAATAGGCCATGGCCAGACACAACAGGGCGTCGGTGTTGTGGGGCTCCAGCCGGAGGATCCAGTTGAGATGGCCGATGGCCTTATCGTACTGCTTGGTACGGGCGAGGGTGATGGCCAGGTTGTACCGGATCGTTGTGTCGTTGGGTTCGAGGTCCACGGCCTTGGACAGCGGGACCAGGCCCTCTGTGAAGGCCCCCTTTGCGCAGAGGGCCAGTCCCAGGGCGGCCTGGGCCTCCGCATAGTCCGGCTTGAGCTGCACGGTCTTCTGGTAGTGTTCGATGGCCCGGCGGGCGTCTCCTTCCTGCTCCAGGGCCACGGCCAGGTTGTAGTGGGCGTCGTGGTCCTGCGGCGCCAGCTCCACGGCCCGTGACCAATACTTGATGGCCTCACGTTTCCTGCCCAGACGGTAGGTGGCCACCCCCAGGTTGAAGTAGGCGCTGGCGTTGTTGGGATCCAACTGGAGCGACCTCTGAAGGGTGCTGACCGCCTCATTGGTCATACCCCTGGCCGAGTAGACCGCACCCAGGTGAACGAGGACCTCGACGTCCTGGGGCGTGATCCTCAAGGCCTCCAGCAGGTGGCTGGTCGCCTCCTCATATTGATTGCGGCCGAACATCGCCATTCCAAGGAGGTGGTGGGCCTCGGCGTTCCTGGGGTTGAGCTCCAGGGCCTTGAGGCATTGCCGCTGCGTACCCGCGTAGTCCCCGGCCTTCACGTATGCCCTGGCGGCCCTGGTATAGGACAGATCGTCGATGAACTGCTCGTGGATGCGCTGGATGGCGCCGGGAGTGGCGTTGACGAACTCGGGGATGTTGGCAGCCCGGTCGGACGACGTGAACCGGTCCAGGACCATCGCGGGCGTGCTCTCTCCGCTGGCGTCGATGTGGGTCAAGAAGAGCTGGGTATACGCGGAGTTGGGCTTGGCCGAGAAGACGAGCCACCTGCCGTTTGGAGAGAAGCTGTGCCAGGAGTTCATCCGTTGGGTATTGGCCAGCAGCCTTCTGGCCTTGCCGCCCTCAGCAGGGATGATGTGGAGTTCGCTGTCGGGCTGGAGCAGCATGTAGTTCTTCGCCTTGCAGAACACGATCCATCTGCCGTCAGGCGAGAACCTCGGGAAGTAGTTGCTCATCCCATCGAGGGACGCCCCTTCCAGGGGCTCCGGCCTGCCGCCTTCGCCGCCATTGAACGGGATCTTGAAGAGGTCGAACTTGAAGGGCCTTCCCTCTTCAAGGAATTCGCGGCACTCCGAGGGGCTGAGCAGGGCGGTGGCCCTGTCCCTGACCCCTCTTAGGGTGTAGGCCTGGGTGGCTGCAAAGACGATGGTCTTTCCATCCGGACTCCACACGGCGTTGCTCTGGACGAGATTCGGGTCGTTTGCGCCGGGCAGGGATTTGAAGGCGCCGGTCTGGCGGTCATAGATACACAGGATGCCCTTGACCGGGAAGAAGAGCTGCGAGAACTCCAGGCCGGGTTTGGGCACAAAGACAGACTCGTCCTTGACCGTACTGACCACGTAGCGGCCGTCCGGAGAGACCTGGGAGAGGAGGCCGTAGGTGGCCCCTCGCTCCTCCCTCTTGTAGTCGCTCCAGGTGATGATCACGCCCTTGTCCAGGGTCATCTGCGGCTGGACTCCAAGCACCGCATAGGAGCCCTTGTCATTGGCGTAGTCCACGTCCATGCCGAAGACGCTGGCGTCTGCCGAGAATGAATGGCAGTTTCCGCAGACCGGCAGATTCTCGAGCACCACCGGCGGCTGCTGCTCTGAGGAGATCGCCCCGAAACGCCACCGGATCATGGATGGGTCCTTGACCGCGTCGATGAACGGCAGGTGCACCTCACGGAAGAACAGGGGGGCTGCAACCGGGTCTGTGGACGTCTCGATCCTGCATCGGCCTGCAGAGAGGGCCTTGGACGGGTTCCAGCGGTTGAACCCCACCACGGTCACCACGGCCTGCTTGGCCAGAGTCCGCTTCTTGATCTCATCCCAGACCTGGGCCTCGGGCCTCCACTGGGCCTGCCGGGTGATACAGTCCATGCGTCCATGGCCCGCAGGAGACTCTATCGTGACCAGCCAGGCGTTGGACCGGCCGACCCCATCCTTCCAGGCAAAGGCCGGGGCGGCACTCTCGGGCGGAAACAGGGTCCCATCCAGTGGATAGGTCACCTGCAGGCCGGCCACTGGAGCACCGCTGCGAACGGAGCTGAGCAGGGTCTCGGGATCGGGCCTTCGCATGAGCAGGACCACCAGGCCCGCGACAGCCAGGACAGTCGCTGCCGCCACCAGGGTTCGTGCGGTTAGGAAGCTTCGAGCTGACTTGGGCATACTCAGATTCCAGGCCCGACTTCGTGCCCTATGGCACCTCCTCAGGCCCATGGGAACGATTATACAGGCCTGCGCATCGTGCGGCAAGAAAGGGGCCTGCCTTGATCCCGCCTGGCGTCCGGGATAGAATGTTGCACTATCCTGGGGGATGCTTAGAAGGAGGTCCTATGAACAGACCTTGTGCAGGTCTCCGGCAAGGCCGGAGGGTAGGTCGCCAAGTCACCCTATGCGTGTTGGTCGCCCTGGTTGTGGTGTCTGCAGGCCAGACCCTCCAGGCCAAGGGTCACATCCTGATTTACACCCGCAACGGCCAGGGCTACGTGCATGACAACATCGCCGCGAGCGTCGAGTGCCTCAGGGGCCTCTGTAGCCAGAACGGCTGGACCTGTGAGGTCTCGGACAGTCCCTCGGTCTTCACGGCAGAGAGGCTCAAGGCCTTTGACGTCCTGGTCTTCTCCAACACCAACAACGAGGTCTTTGACAGCAATGATCAGCGAGGGGCCTTTCAGCAGTACATTCGGGCGGGCGGTGGGTTCGTGGGCATCCACTCCGCGTGCGGCTCTGAACGGGCCTGGCCCTGGTTCTGGGCCAACCTGGGTGGCCGGTTCGTCAGGCACCCGGCCTTGCAGAAGTTCGACATCAAGGTCATCGATCCCAACCATCCCTCCACGCGCTTCCTGGGCCCCGTGTGGAAGTGGGAGGACGAGTGCTACTACCTGAACAACCTCAACCCCGACCTCCACGTCCTTCTGGCAGCAGACCTGACGACCCTCAAGGATGACCAGAGGAAGGTATACCCCGGCGAGGTCTTCGGCCAGTACTTTCCACTGTGTTGGTGTCACCAGTTCGAGGGCGGCCGCCAGTGGTACACGGCCCTGGGACATCAGAAGGCCCACTACCAGGACGAGAACTTCAAGAAGCACCTCGCCACAGGCATCGCCTGGGCCATGCGCAAATGAGCAGCTTTCAGCTTTCGGCTCTCAGCCGGAGAAGGGCGGCAGGGTCGCGTCCACGCTCAAGTCGGCCTTTGTGGCCATTGGCCATCTTCCGGCTGATAGCTGATAGCCGACGGCTGACAGCTTTCGGGGCTAGACCAGTGGCGTCCTGCCTGGGATCGCGGGCTGCGGCATGGGGAGGTCGCCGAATCTGTAGGCAGGGGGGGCCAGGTCCAGCTTGGAGGCGGTCATGGCCCAGTCCCACTTCAGGGTCCTGCCCGTGTAGGCGGACATACGGCCCATGATGGCAGTCAGGCTGCTCTCTGCGATCCGTCGGCCTTCGTTGAGCGGCGTGTGATTGCGGATTGCGGAGATCTGGTCTGCGTGCTGCTTGAGGCAGGGATCGACCTGATCCCAGGCGATCTCGGCCTTCGTCTGTCCCTCGAACCTCGCCCGCGCGAAGTCTGCGTAGAGTGAGCCTTTGGACCCCACCAGCCGCTGATCGTTGCGGCCATTGCCCATCTTGTCGATCTGCGCACCCATGTACTCGATCCGCAGGCCGTTGGGGTATTCGTACTCCACGCTGAAGTGGTCGTAGCTGTCCCCGAATTCCGGTTCTATCCGCTGCTGCCTGCCGCCCATGCCCGTGCACTGCACGGGGTGGCTGCCGATCAGCCAGTTCATCATGTCCAGGTTGTGCACGTGCATCTCGACAATGAAGTCGCCGCTGAGCCAGGTCATGAACAACCATCGCCGAATCTGCCACTCCATGTCCGACCAGCCAGCCTGCCTCTGCTGAGGACCCCAGGTCCGCATGGCGTCGCCCAGCCGCACGCACTGTCCGCCCAGGATTGTGCCCAGCTCGCCCGCCTCGACCCTCTTGGCCGCCTCGACCATGTGCGAGATCCTCCGCATCTGCGTGCCGGCCAGGAGGGTCAGTCCCTTCTTGCTGGCCTTCTCGGAGGATTCGATGACCGATCGCACGCCCACGGGGTCCACGGCCACGGGCTTCTCCATGAACACGTGCTTGCCCGCCTCGACCGCAGCCTTGAGGTGGCTGGGCCGGAAGTGCGGCGCCTGCGTGAGGATCATCAGGTCCACGTCAGCAGCCAGGACGCTCCTGTAGGCGTCCCATCCGACAAAGCAGCGGTCTTCCGTGACCTTCACCTTGTCCGGCAGGGCCTTGGCCAGGGTGGTCCTGCAGTCCTTCAGACGGTCTGCAAACAGGTCCGCCATCGCCACCAGCTCGACTCCCTCCGCGGCCTTGAGGCAGTTGGTCGTGTCATAGAGGCCTCGGCCGCCGCAGCCGATCAGACCCAACCGTATCCGATCACTGCCTGCTGCATAGACCGCCGGGCCTAAGGTTGCGGCCACGGCTGTAGACAGCACACCTGCTGCAGCGCCCTTGACAAATCCCCGCCTGGAAAGCCTATTGCCTGCGCCCGTGTACACCATAGATGCACCTCCAAGAGTCTATCTCAGAACCTGTTCCGTGACGAGATCGGGCTTCGCAGCCGATCGCAGTAGGAACAGGTTTTGAGATAGACTCTAAGTCATGGCGATGATGCGATCGATCCGGCCTGCCACGTCGGCCAGGTAGGCCTTGTCACCGCCCGGCAGTTCCACCGTCATCCATCCTTCGAAGCCGATCTCGTCCAGGGCCTTACGGACCAGCCGCCAGTTGACGTCTCCATCCATGAGGTTCGTCCACTGGTAGCCCTGGCGTTTGAAGTCCTTCAGATGCAGTTTGATGATCCTCTTCCCAAGTGTCCGGACCCAGTCCTCTGCGTATCCGTTGATGATGAGATTGCCCACGTCCAGGTAGGCCCTGATCCAGGGGCTGTCCAGCTCGTCCAGGTACCGGCTGAACTCGATCGGGCTCAACAGGAACTTGTTCCAGACGTTTTCGATCCCCACGACCACCCGGGCCTGTGCAGCACAGGGGATCAGCCTGCGTACATACTGCTGTGACCACGTGTAGGCGTCAGCATAGCGAAAGTCCTCAGTGACCCGCGTCGGCACCAGCAGGATGGCCTCTGCACCCATGGCCTGCGCAGCGGATGGCCTGCTCTGCCTCCCCGATGCACTTGTCCACGGTCTGGCTGTCGCGGCGATCAAAGGGCGGCCACCAGCCATAGAGCACACTGTGGATGGGTATCCCTTCGTCTCTGGCCATCTGGGCCTTCGCTGCAGCGGCCTTCAGATCCGGCATGGGCGAGACCTCGATCCCTTCGAATCCACATTGCCTGGCCAGACGGAACCTTTCTGCGTCCGGCATGCCTTTGGGCAGCATGTTCTCCAGCACTGCCTTGCATAGCTTCCTCGGTTTGACGGGTTCTGTAGCCGCCTCTGCTTGGGTGATCAGGGTGGCTCCACCTGCCAGCGCAGCAGCCAGCCCAAGGAAATGGCGGCGATCCATCGGTGTGTTGTGCATGCGAGCAGCTCCGGTCTCCAGACGTCTTCGCGGTCAGGGCGGGCGCGATGCCACTGTGACCTTCCCGCTTCTATCCCCGACAGGCGCGGGTGTCAAGTGCCAGCGGGGCGCAAATCGCAGAGCGCACAGTGCAAAGCGAGCGGCGTCTGCCGCTTCTGGCTTCCCGCTCCTCGCTCCTCGCTTACCGCTTACCGCTTTGCTCTACTCGTGCCGCAGGGCCTCGATCGGATCGAGGCGGGCCGCCTTGCGGGCCGGGAAGTAGCCGAAGACGACGCCCACCGCCGCGGAGAACAGGAACGCGATGATCACGATGCCCGGATTGAAGACGAAGGGCACCTGCAGGACGCCCTTGAGGCCGAGGCAGGCCGCCAGGCCCAGGACGATGCCGATCAGGCCGCCGAAGGAGGACAGCACCACCGCCTCCACCAGGAACTGCAGGAGCACCTCGCGCTCCAGGGCGCCGATGGCCAGGCGCGTGCCGATCTCGCGCGTCCGCTCGGTGACCGAGACCAGCATGATGTTCATGATGCCGATGCCGCCGACCAGCAGGCTGACCGCGGCCACCGCGCCCAGCAGGCTGGTCAGCATCTGCGTGGTGCCGGTGAGCATCGTGGTGATCTCCTTCATGTCCATCACGCTGAAGTTGTCGTCCTCGTTGGCGGAGAGGTGCCGGCGCTCGCGCATCAGCCGTTCGATGTCCCGCTGGGCCTTCTCCGTGGAGGCGCCGTCCTGGACCGAGACCTGGATCATGCTGACGTCCTCGTTGCCGGCGATGCGGCGCTGGAAGGTGCGCAGCGGCAGCAGCGACGAGGTCGTCCTGATCCGTGCCCATGCTGTTCTGGCCCTTGGCCTCCAGCAGGCCGATGACCTCGCAGGAGAGCTTCTGCAGGCGGATCCGGCTGCCCAGGGGCTCCTGGCGGCCGAACAGCTTCTTGCGCACCGTCTCGCCGATGACGCAGACCGCCGCGCCGGCGCGCAGCTTCGCTGTCGCTGAAGGCGCGGCCCGTCTGGACCGGCCAGTTGCGCACGTTCAAGATACTCCTTGGTCGGTGCCGGTCACCGTGGTGGACCAGTTCTCGTTGCCGTAGATGGCGCTGGTGGATCGGCGTCGCAGCACGGGGCCACCGCGGCGAGCGACCGGATCTCCCGGGCGATGGCCTCGGCATCCTTCGGCCTTGAACGGCGGGGCGCGGAGCTGACTGGCCCGGGCCCATGCGCTTGCCGGGAGTGACCATCAGCAGGTTGCTGCCCAGGCTGGCGATCTGCTCGGTCACCTGGCTGGTGGCGCCGCTGCCCAGCGTCACCAGGATGATCACCGACGCCACGCCGATGACGATGCCCAGCATGGTCAGGAAGGAGCGCATGACGTTGCGGCGGAGTTCCCGCAGGGCCAGCAGGAGCGTGTTCCACAGCATCAGTGTGTCCTCCCGTTTCGCTCGTCGGATTCGATCAGGCCGTCCTTGAAATGGACGATGCGCTTGGCATAGGCGGCCATGTCCGGCTCGTGCGTCACCATGACGATGGTGATGCCCTGGTCGCGGTTCAGGGCGGCGAGCAGTTCCATGATCTCGAGGCTGCGGGCGGAATCCAGATTGCCCGTCGGCTCGTCGGCCAGCAGCACCGCCGGGTCCCGTGACGATGGCGCGGGCGATGGCCACGCGCTGCTGCTGGCCGCCGGAGAGCTCGCCGGGCGTGTGGGTCTCCCAGCCCGTCAGGCCCACGGGCGCCAGGGCCTGGCGGGCGAGTCGGTGGCGCTTGCCGGGCGGGCACGCCGCGATAGATCAGCGGCAGCTCCACATTCTCCAGCGCCGAGGTGCGGTTCAGCAGGTTGAAGCCCTGAAAGACGAAGCCCAGGTAGTGCCGGCGCAGCAGCGCCCGCTGGTTGCGCGTCAGCTGCGACACCTCGACGCCCTGGAACCGATACGGCCCGCCGGTGGGCGTGTCCAGGCAGCCGAGGATGTTCATGCAGGTGCTCTTGCCCGAGCCGCTGGGGCCCATGACCGCCACGAACTCGCCCTGCTCGATGCGCAGGTCCACGCCCCGCAGCGCCTGCATGGCCGCCTGGCCGGTGCCGTAGACCTTGGTCACGCCCCGCAGCTCGATCAGGGGCGTCGTTGTCTGCTTGGCTCGAGGCCATCATGGTCAGTTCCTCGGCGCTGACCGCATCGATCACCAGCTGTCATGCCCGGCTCGACCTCGCCGCCGAGCGACCTCGGTCATCGTCGCCATTCGTGGCCCCGATGGTGACGGGGACGGCGACCGGCTGGCCGTCCCGCAGGGTCCAGACCTGCTGCTGCCTGTCTTGCTCGTGTCCGGTCTCCTCGGGTCTTGGACGTGCTCGCACGGGCGGGCGCGGGAGCATCGCGCCGAGCAGGCCGCGGGAGGCGCTCCTTGCCGGCCCCTGCACGGGCGGCGCGAACCGCAACGCCGCATTGGGCACCAGCACGGCGTCCTTCGACCTTCTTGACCGTGATCACCGCCGTGGCCGTCATGCCCGGCCGCAGGGCACAGGTCGGAGTTGTCCACCTTCAGCACGGTCTTGTAGGTCACCACGCCATCCACGGTCTTGGAGCCGTAGCGCACCTGCGTGATCCGCGCCGGGAAGGTCCGGTCCGGATAGGCGTCCACGGTGAACGTGGCCTCCTGGCCTTCCTTGACCTGGCCGACGTCGGCCTCATCCACGTCCACGTGCAGCTCCATCTGCGTCAGGTCCTCGGCCAGCGTGAAGAGCACCGGCGCCTGGAACGAGGCGGCCACGGTCTGGCCGGGCTCGACGCTGCGGGTCAGGACGACGCCGTTGATGGGCGAGCGGATGACCGCCTTGGTGATGTCCGTCTGGTGGCCGTCCAGCGTGGCCTGCGCCTGGGCGACCGCCGCCTTGGCGCTGGCCTCATCGGCCTTGGCCCGCGCAAAGGTCGCCTTGGCGGTGTCGAGCTCGGTCTGCGACGGCATCTTGCCCCCGCTCAGTTCCCGCACCCGGTTGAAGCTGCGCGAGCTTGCTCCTGGGTCTCCTGACGCTGGCCTGGGCCTGCAGGACCTTGGCCTTGGCCGACTCCAGGGCGGCCTTGTTCTGCTGCGCCTGGGCCTCGAGCTTGGAGGTGTCGAGCCGTGGCCAGGACCTGGCCGACCTTCACCTTGTCGTTGTAGTCCGCCTCGACGGTCTTGACGATCCCGAGACCTCGATGCCCACGTCCACCTTCTTGATCGGCTCCAGCGTGCCCGTGGCGGTCACGAGCACCACCAGGTCTCCCTGCTCGGCCTCTCGGGTCTCGTACTGCGGACTGCGCCGGACTTGTCGGGGCTTTTCCGCAGGGCCAGGAACGCCACGATCAGACCGACTGCCAGGGCGACGATCCACCATCGCCTCAGACGCTTGCCGCGGCCTGAATCATGGTCAATCTGCAGAGTCTCGGTGATATCCGCGCTCGGAATTGGGCTTGGAACTCATCGGTTGTCTCCCTGTCTCAAAGCCACTGTTGTGCGTCCCTTGTGCGGTCGGCTCGGTCGCGGCCGTGTCCCACCCGCCCCCGAGGGCCTTGTAGAGCCGGATGACGTTCGAGGTCACGGTGCCGCCACTTTGATTGAGTTGATCCTGGAACGACAGGACCGATCTCTCTGCATCCAGGACGGTGCTGAAGTCGATCAAACCTGTCTGGTATTTCTGCTGTGCCAGTCCGGCCGCGGCCTGGGCCGCCCGGGTCGCGGCCTCCAGGCTGTCTCTCCTCTGCAGCTCCTGGGCATAGGCGACCAGGGCATTCTCGACCTCCTCGAGGGCGTTCAGGACCGTCGCTTCATATTGCACCAGGTACTGCTCCTGGATCGCGGACTGAATCTCGATATTGGCCCGCAGGTTCGCTCGAAAGAGCGGCCAACTGAGGGCGGGTCCGCCGCTGGCCGTCCAAGCGGCAGACGAGGAGGCGTGGGCCAGGGAGAGGGTCTCCAGCCCTATGGAGCCGTTCAGCGTGAGCTTCGGATAGAGATCTGCAGTCGCCACGCCGACCTCCGCGGTCTGGGCCGCGAGTTGGCGTTCAGCCTTGCGGACGTCGGGCCTGCGCCGCAGGGCCTCTGCAGGCACGCCCACGGCCAGGGTCGAGGGCGGCTCCGGCAGGGGGGCAGCCTCCGCCAGCTCCTCCCGGACGCTGCCCGGCGCCTCGCCGAGCAGCACGGCGATGCGGTTCACGGCCTCTTCCAGCCCAGTACGAAGGCTGGGCATCTGTGAGCGGGTATTCTCCAGGTTGTACCGGGCCTGTTGGATCGCCAGATCGTCGTCCAGCCCTGCCTGGCACCGCCACTTCGTCAATTGATAGGTCTCCTCCTGGCTGGTCAGGCTGGACTCGGCCGATGCGAGCCTGGCCTGGAACGTCCGCACCTCCACGTAGTTGAGGGCGGTCTCTGCGAGCAGGGAGACCAGGACGTCGCGGAGGTCTTCTTCGGTGGATTGCAGGCTCGCCCGGGCCGCCTCGATGGAGCGGCGCGTGCCGCCGAAGAAGTCCAGTTCCCAGCCTGCGTCGAGGTTCGCCCTGTACGATTCACTGCCCCGGCTGGCGCCCTCGATTGGGCCGCTGCGGCCCCAGGTGGCGGAGCCCCCTGCATCGACGGTGGGAAGGCGTCCTGCCTGGGCAATGGTGCGGCGGGCCCGCGCCTCCCGAACCCTCGCCCGTGCCTTCTTCAGGTCCAGGTTGCCGGCCACTGCTCGCTCCATCAGGCTGGATAGTCGCGGGTCCTGGAGCGAGGTCCACCAGGTCGCGAGGCTATCGACGTCGGTCTGCCCTTGTGTCAGGCCGGCCTGAAGCGGCGTGTGCCAGGCCGCAGGTGCGGCCGTCTTCGGCGGGACATAGTTGGGACCCACCGTACATCCGGCCAGCGCCGCTGCTGCGAGCACCAGACACGGGGCCAGGCGCCGGTCAACGAGAAGGGGTGCTTGGATTGCCTTCATGGTCACTCCTGTCTTGAGGCATTTCAGGTTCAGCCCCGTCCCTTGGAGGGCCTGTGTCTGTCTCCGGTCAGCCTGCGGATCCCCTGAATCCCGGCCAGGCTGAACTCCACGACGTGGTTGGCAAGGTCCTGGACGTCGAATTTGAAGGGCGGTGGACCCGGTGGCCGGGGACCGCCGGCAGCCATCCGGCTGCGCCGCAGGTGCAGCATCGGGCCGAAACACTGGCCCATCACGCTCATTTCGCAGAAAGACACCTGCTGCTCGGTCGCTCCCTCTCCGAGCAACTCCAGGATGATCGATTGGCTCTGCCTCCGCATCGGCTCCATGGCCTGCTGGAGGACCTCTGTGAGGAGTCCCGTCGGATTCGCCATCTCCTTGTGGACGATCTCGATCTCGTGATTGTCCGGGTCTGCGATCCGGTGCATGAAGGACGTGACCATTCCACGGAGTCGTTCCGGGATCGGGGCCTTCGGGGACACGCCGCCATCCATCGGGTGGGCCGCCAGCGACCTTTCGAAGGCGTATTTCCACGCCTCGACGTACAGGTTCTCCTTGCTGCCGAAATGGTAGTTCACGGCCGCCGTGTTGGCGTGGGCCTTCTGACAGATGTCCGCGTGGGTGGCCTCCCAGAATCCCTTCTCCGCGAAGACTTCGGCGGCGGCCGCAAGGAGGCGCTGCCGCGTTTCCTGTGCATCCTTTCTCTGCCTCTTCTTCATCGGACTACCCTTTCTTGTACAGAGTTTCATTTAACAATTTAACTCATTAGTTCAATTTGTCAATACGATATTTGCCTAAATTCAGGTTTGGGTTGGGTCTCGACGGAGGCGCCCTCGCGTCTTTCGCGTGCATGGGGTGAGGATCGAGTCTGCAAGACCCTCGCCGTCTACCTGGGATTCAAGTGGCGGGATGAGGAGCCCTCGGGAGCTGCTTCGATCGAGTGGTATCATCGGTGGGTGGAGTCCGGCGATACGGAAGTCCGCCAGAGGATACTCGACTACAATGAGGATGACTGCCACGCCATGAGGGTCCTGCTGGATGGAATTCATCGCATGGCGTCACGGCCATGACGTGAGTTCTCCCGCCTTCTCAAGGAACTCCAACCGATGTCCCTATGCTCAGGCTGATACTCGCATCCACGACTCACCGTTTACTCATTCGATTTGCTCGCCTGACATGTCCCGCCATAGACGCCCAGGTTGATGCGGAGGCCATTGGGATTGGGCTCCTGCCCTATCAGGGAAGCAGGATCTCCTGCATCAATGCACGGACTTGCCACTACGTCCTTCACCCAACCGAGGACAGAATCCCATCGCCCCATCTGCGACCGCAGATGATAGTCGCCCTTCACCCAGACAGCCGCAGGATCACTGCCATTCACGACCTTCGTCAGGTCCTTGGGGCTGGCCCAGAATCCAGGCACTGCAAACAGCGGGTCCTTGTTCAGGTTGCCCGTCCCCACCCAGCCGCCCGAGACGTCGCTGTAGGTGACCACTGGCTGCTGGGTACCTTGTGCAACCATGGCCACCGGCCCATTGCCCCACACGATCGAGTTGGCCAGAATCACACGGCTGTCCTTGAACCCAAGGGCCGGACCACCCGAGACGCCCCAGTTCCCTGCGATCGTGCAGTTGACGAACGTGGCATTGCTGTCTCTGCAGTACAGAGCCCCACCGTTGACGACGTCCTGTCTGCTCTCTCCGATGTAGCCGGCGTCATTCGGGTCTGACAGGTGGTTGCCCACGATCAGGCAGTTCACGAAGCTCGGGCTGCTGGCCAAACACACGATACCACCCGCCACGCGGCCGCGGCCGCCTGTGATCACCAAGCCGCTGAGCACGCAACTGGTCCCTTCTCCCTGGGTGCAGGTCACGACTGTGCCCTTGCCCTGGCCATTGATCACCGGGAAGGACCCGATGACACCGTCGCCGCAAGTCAGGCCGTCCAGTTCGATGCCTTTGCCGAGGAGGTCGATCGTTTCCAGGTAGGTTCCTGGCAGGATCACGATCTTCGCCCCCTTCTTGGCGACTGCAATCGCCTTCTGGATACCGTCCAACGGATGCGAGGCCGTGCCGTTCTGGTTCAGGTCGCTCACGTTGGCATCATCGGGGCCCAGGTCGCTGGGTGCATCGTCATCGACGTAGATCGTGTCCAGAAGGCTCTCGAAGTGGGCCTCGACGGCCACGTCTGCGGTCATGGTGATCGAGGCCTGGCTTTCATTGGCGTAGAGCCCGCCTCGCCAGCCCGCGAACTTGAACAAGGGATTGGTGGCTGCATCGAGCCACACGAGTGCTCCGGCAGGATACGTGTAAGATCCCACGCCACTGGCAGGCATCGCCACGGAGCCACCGACGGTGGAGGTGATCGTCAGCGTGTACCGGGTCCCCTCGAAGTCGGCCCGGAGCGTGTAGTCTCCATCCATCAGCACCGTGGTGCTGGCGGAGGTGGCGTCTGACACCTTGCCGCTGGTCACCGCAGTGCCAGTCCAGTTAACAAAGTGGTAGTTCGCTGCAGCGGTCGCGGTCACGGAGACAGTTGTCCCATGATCATAGGGGAAAGTGCCCACGCCGGGCGTGCTGACAGTGCCGCCACTGCCGGCACTGGTGGTCAGGGCGTGCCGGTCCACGGTGAAGTTGGCCCGGAGCGTGTAGTCTCCATCCATCAGCACCCTGGTGCTGGCGGAGGTGGCGTCTGACACCTTGCCGCTGGTCACCGCAGTGCCCGTCCAGTTTACGAAGTGGTGGTTCGCTGCTGCGGTCGCCACTACAGTCACTCTGGTCCCGTGATCATACTGGAAAGTGCCCACGCCGGGCGTGTTGACCGTACCTCCACTGCCGGCACCCATCGTCAGGGTATGCCGGTCTACAGCGAAGTTGGCCTGCAAGGTGTAGTCTCCATCCATCGTCACCGTGGTGCTGGCGGAATTCGCGTTGGCCACCTTGCCGCTGGTCACCGCACTGCCAGTCCAGTTCACGAAGTAATGGATCGCGTCTGGGGTGGCCGTGACCGCGATGGTCACACCGGCATCATAGGTGAAGCTCCCCAGGCCGGGGACCTCTACTGTACCGCCGGCGGCAGTGCTGGTGGTCAACGTCCGCTGCCCAGTGGCGAAGTTGGCCTGTAGGGTGTAGTCCCCATCCATCGTCACCGTCGTGCTAGCGGAATTCGCATTAGCCACCTTGCCGCTGGTCACCGCAGTGCCCGTCCAGTTGGCAAAGTGGTAGTTCGCTGCAGCGGTCGCGGTCACGGAGACCGTCGCCCCATGGTCGTACTGGAAAGTGCCCACGCCGGGCGTGTTGACCGTACCTCCACTGCCGGCACTGGTGGTCAGGGCGTGCCGGTCCACGGCGAAGTTGGCCTGCAGCGTGTAGTTGCCATCCACCGTCACTGTGGTGCTCGCGGAATTCGCATTGGCCACCTTGCCGCTGGTTACGGCAGTGCCCGTCCAGTTTACGAAGTGGTAGTTCGCTGCAGCGGTCGCGGTCACGGAGACCGTTGTCCCATGGTCATACTGGAAAGTGCCCACGCCGGGCGTGTTGACCGTACCTCCACTGCCGGCACTGGTGGTCAGGGCGTGCCGGTCCACGGCGAAGTTGGCCTGCAGCGTGTAGTTTCCGTCCACTGTCACCGTGGTGCTCGCCGAGGTGGCATTGGCGACCTTGCCTGCCGTCACGGCAGTGCCCGTCCAGTTCACGAAGTGGTAGTTCGCTGCAGCGGTGGCGGTCACGGAGACCGTTGTCCCATGGTCGTACTGGAAAGTGCCCACGCCGGGCGTGCTGACCGTGCCACCACTAGCGGCACTGGTGGTCAGCGTCTGCTGGCCGATGGCGAAGTTGGCCTGCAGCGTGTAGTTTCCGTCCACTGTCACCGTGGTGCTCGCCGAGGTGGCATTGGCGACCTTGCCTGCCGTCACGGCAGTACCCGTCCAGTTTACGAAGTGGTAGCCCGATGCCGCAGCCGCAGCCACAGAAACGGTTGTCCCATGGTCATACTGAAAAGTACCCACGCCGGGCGTGCTGACCGTGCCGCCACTGCCGGCACTGATGGTCAGGGTGTTCCGGTCCACGGCGAAGTTGGCCTGCAGCGTGTAGTTGCCATCCATGGTCACCGTGGTGCTCGCCGAGGTGACATTGGCGACCTTGCCTGCCGTCACGGCAGTGCCCGTCCAGTTCACGAAGTGGTAGTTCGCTGCAGCGGTCGCGGTCACGGAGACCGTTGTCCCATGGTCGTACGGGAAAGTACCCACGCCGGGCGTGCTGACCGTGCCGCCACTGCCGGCACTGATGGTCAGGGTGTTCCGGTCCACGGCGAAGTTGGCCTGCAGCGTGTAGTTGCCATCCATGGTCACCGTGGTGCTCGCCGAGGTGACATTGGCGACCTTGCCGCTGGTTACGGCAGTACCCGTCCAGTTTACGAAGTGGTAGTTCGCTGCAGCGGTGGCGGTCACGGAGACCGTTGTCCCATGGTCATACTGGAAAGTGCCCACGCCGGGCGTGCTGACCGTGCCGCCACTGCCGGCACTGATGGTCAGGGTGTTCCGGTCCACGGCGAAGTTGGCCTGTAGCGTGTAGTTACCGTCCACTGTCACGGTGGTGGTCGCCGAGGTGGCATTGGCGACCTTGCCTGCCGTTACGGCGGTGCCCGTCCAGTTCACGAAGTAGTAGTTGGCCTCCGCTGTTGCGACCACAGAGGCAGAGCTTCCATGGTCGTAGCGGAACAACCCGATCCCGGGGGTCCTCACCGTACCGCCGGCCGTCGAGGTGGTCGTCAGCGTCCGCCCCTCTATGCCGAAGTTGGCCTGCAGCGTGTAGTCGCCGTCCATCGTCACGGTGGTACTGGCTGACGAGGCATTGGCGACCTTGCCTGCAGTCACGGCAGTGCCCGTCCAGTTCACGAAGTAGTAGTAGGCTTGGGCCGTTGCAGCCACAGAGGCAAAGGTCCCATGGTCATATGGGTACGACCCGATCCCGGGGGTGCTCACAGTCCCACCCGCAGTCGAGGTCGTCGTGAGCGTATGGCCTGTGACGGACCCCGTATAGCCCTCGTTGCCTTGGTCGAACTGCCAGCTAAGCGTTGAAGTGACCCAGTACCAGTAGTGGACGCCTGGCTCCGCAGTCGCGTCCTCGAAGGTCGTATTCGGATCCTGAAGCCAGTCAGTGATAGCCGTGCCGTGGCTGTAGGGAGAGTCTGAGCGGAAGACAATGTAGAAATGAGGCTCGGCCCTATAGCCCTCCGGGCCGTTGCAGACGCGATCCCATGTAATACGAACCTTGTCTGGGTACGTCCCATCAGAAGCCGCGACCCCATGGGGGGGTGTCGTGTTGTCACGATAGATGAGTTCGATGCCCGGGTTGTTTGCAGCGATCTGGACCAGGTATGTGCAGTAGGACGCCTCATTGAGAGGACAGTCGGGGGAGGTGTCCCTGGTATTGTGCAGTCTTAGCCAGCGGAGTTTCGTGAGCCCGGTAAGGGGTGAGATGTCGCTGACAGAATTGTTGCTCATGTCGAGGTAGGTCAGATTCGTCAGGCCGGCCAGTGCTGAAATGTCGATGACGTCGTTGGAGAGGAAGACCAGCTCCTGCAGCTCCTTCATGCCGGCCAGGGCCGAGATGTCGCTGATCTGATTGCGATGAACATTCAAGTACCGCAGGTTCGTCAGACCGGACAAGGCCGAGATGTCGCTGATCAGATTGTTGTTGACATCAAGGTGCTGCAGATTGACCAAACCTGAAAGCGGAGAAAGATCAGTGATCCGATCACGGGAGACATCGAGATGCACGAGATTGGTGGCATACTCGAGCCCTGTGAGATCCGTAACGTCGCCGTATATCTGGTGGCCGGATACCTCGACTCCGTGGCAGCTTAGGCTCGTTAGACCGAGCATGTCGGTTGGCGTCGGGTCCGACAAACCGAGCATGCTCTCCACAGCGCGCTTGAGGGTGAGGTCTGGAATGTTAACCGGCTCCTCGCCTTCCTCGGCGACTGCTGGGCCTGCGAGACCTGCGAGCAGACCTACCACTATCAAGATCACCAAGGCACATCTCTTCATCGACCTATCTCCTGGTTTACAGGGCCGTAGACCATCCACGACCTCTGGCACCTACGTGGGCAACGAGACCCACTCACTGCAAACAGCGTTAGCTTCCAGCCCCGCCCGATTTGCTCGCCTGACATGTCCCGCCATAGACGCCCAGGTTGATGCGGAGGCCATTGGGATTGGGCTCCTGCCCTATCAGGGAAGCAGGATCTCCTGCATCAATGCACGGACTTGCCACTACGTCCTTCACCCAACCGAGGACAGAATCCCATCGCCCCATCTGCGACCGCAGATGATAGTCGCCCTTCACCCAGACAGCCGCAGGATCACTGCCATTCACGACCTTCGTCAGGTCCTTGGGGCTGGCCCAGAATCCAGGCACTGCAAACAGCGGGTCCTTGTTCAGGTTGCCCGTCCCCACCCAGCCGCCCGAGACGTCGCTGTAGGTGACCACTGGCTGCTGGGTACCTTGTGCAACCATGGCCACCGGCCCATTGCCCCACACGATCGAGTTGGCCAGAATCACACGGCTGTCCTTGAACCCAAGGGCCGGACCACCCGAGACGCCCCAGTTCCCTGCGATCGTGCAGTTGACGAACGTGGCATTGCTGTCTCTGCAGTACAGAGCCCCACCGTTGACGACGTCCTGTCTGCTCTCTCCGATGTAGCCGGCGTCATTCGGGTCTGACAGGTGGTTGCCCACGATCAGGCAGTTCACGAAGCTCGGGCTGCTGGCCAAACACACGATACCACCCGCCACGCGGCCGCGGCCGCCTGTGATCACCAAGCCGCTGAGCACGCAACTGGTCCCTTCTCCCTGGGTGCAGGTCACGACTGTGCCCTTGCCCTGGCCATTGATCACCGGGAAGGACCCGATGACACCGTCGCCGCAAGTCAGGCCGTCCAGTTCGATGCCTTTGCCGAGGAGGTCGATCGTTTCCAGGTAGGTTCCTGGCAGGATCACGATCTTCGCCCCCTTCTTGGCGACTGCAATCGCCTTCTGGATACCGTCCAACGGATGCGAGGCCGTGCCGTTCTGGTTCAGGTCGCTCACGTTGGCATCATCGGGGCCCAGGTCGCTGGGTGCATCGTCATCGACGTAGATCGTGTCCAGAAGGCTCTCGAAGTGGGCCTCGACGGCCACGTCTGCGGTCATGGTGATCGAGGCCTGGCTTTCATTGGCGTAGAGCCCGCCTCGCCAGCCCGCGAACTTGAACAAGGGATTGGTGGCTGCATCGAGCCACACGAGTGCTCCGGCAGGATACGTGTAAGATCCCACGCCACTGGCAGGCATCGCCACGGAGCCACCGACGGTGGAGGTGATCGTCAGCGTGTACCGGGTCCCCTCGAAGTCGGCCCGGAGCGTGTAGTCTCCATCCATCAGCACCGTGGTGCTGGCGGAGGTGGCGTCTGACACCTTGCCGCTGGTCACCGCAGTGCCAGTCCAGTTAACAAAGTGGTAGTTCGCTGCAGCGGTCGCGGTCACGGAGACCGTTGCCCCGTGGTCGTACTGGAAAGTGCCCACGCCGGGCGTGCTGACCGTGCCACCACTAGCGGCACTGGTGGTCAGCGTCTGCTGGCCGATGGCGAAGTTGGCCTGCAGCGTGTAGTTGCCATCCATCGTCACCGTGGTGGTCGCCGATGTGGCATTGGCGACCTTGCCGCTGGTCACCGCAGTGCCAGTCCAGTTAACAAAGTGGTAGTTCGCTGCAGCGGTGGCGGTCACGGAGACCGTTGTCCCATGGTCATACTGGAAATTGCCCACGCCGGGTGTGCTGACCGTGCCACCACTAGCGGCACTGGTGGTCAGCGTCTGCTGGCCGACGGCGAAGTTGGCCTGTAGCGTGTAGTTACCATCCACCGTCACCGTGGTGGTCGCCGATGTGGCATTGGCGACCTTGCCGCTGGTTACGGCAGTACCCGTCCAGTTTACGAAGTGGTAGTTCGTCCCAGCGGTGGCGGTCACGGAGACCGTTGTCCCATGGTCATACTGGAAATTGCCCACGCCGGGCGTGCTGACCGTGCCACCGCTAGCGGCACTGGTGGTCAGCGTCTGCTGGCCGATGGCGAAGTTGGCCTGCAGCGTGTAGTTGCCATCCACCGTCACCGTGGTGCTCGCGGAATTCGCATTGGCGACCTTGCCGCTGGTTACGGCAGTACCCGTCCAGTTTACGAAGTGGTAGTTCGCTGCAGCGGTGGCGGTCACGGAGACCGTTGTCCCATGGTCATACTGGAAAGTACCCACGCCGGGCGAGCTGACCGTGCCACCACTGCCGGCACTGATGGTCAGGGTGTTCCGGTCCACGGCGAAGTTGGCCTGTAGCGTGTAGTTACCATCCACCGTCACCGTGGTGGTCGCCGATGTGGCATTGGCGACCTTGCCGCTGGTTACGGCAGTACCCGTCCAGTTTACGAAGTGGTAGTTCGCCGCAGCGGTGGCGGTCACGGAGACCGTTGTCCCATGGTCATACTGGAAAGTACCCACGCCGGGCGTGCTGACCGTGCCACCACTAGCGGCACTGGTGGTCAGCGTCTGCTGGCCGATGGCGAAGTTGGCCTGCAGCGTGTAGTTGCCGTCCACCGTCACCGTGGTGGTCGCCGATGTGGCATTGGCGACCTTGCCGCTGGTTACGGCAGTACCCGTCCAGTTTACGAAGTGGTAGTTCGCCGCAGCGGTGGCGGTCACGGAGACCGTTGTCCCATGGTCATACTGGAAAGTACCCACGCCGGGCGTGCTGACCGTGCCACCACTAGCGGCACTGGTGGTCAGCGTCTGCTGGCCGATGGCGAAGTTGGCCTGCAGCGTGTAGTCCCCATCCATCGTCACCGTCGTGCTGGCGGAATTCGCATTGGCGACCTTGCCGCTGGTTACGGCAGTGCCCGTCCAGTTCACGAAGTGGTAGTTCGCTGCAGCGGTGGCGGTCACGGAGACCGTTGTCCCATGGTCATACTGGAAAGTACCCACGCCGGGCGTACTGACCGTGCCGCCACTGCCGGCACTGATGGTCAGGGTGTTCCGGTCCACGGCGAAGTTGGCCTGCAGCGTGTAGTTGCCGTCCACCGTCACCGTGGTGGTCGCCGAGGTGGCATTGGCCACCTTGCCGCTGGTTACGGCAGTACCCGTCCAGTTTACGAAGTGGTAGTTCGCTGCAGCGGTGGCGGTCACGGAGACCGTCGCCCCATGGTCATACTGGAAAGTACCCACGCCGGGCGTGCTGACCGTGCCGCCACTGCCGGCACTGATGGTCAGGGTGTTCCGGTCCACGGCGAAGTTGGCCTGCAGCGTGTAGTTGCCATCCATGGTCACCGTGGTGCTCGCCGAGGTGACATTGGCGACCTTGCCGCTGGTTACGGCAGTACCCGTCCAGTTTACGAAGTGGTAGTTCGTCCCAGCGGTGGCGGTCACGGAGACCGTTGCCCCATGGTCGTACTGGAAAGTACCCACGCCGGGCGTGCTGACCGTGCCGCCACTAGCGGCACTGATGGTCAGGGTGTTCCGGTCCACGGCGAAGTTGGCCTGTAGCGTGTAGTTACCGTCCACTGTCACCGTGGTGCTGGCGGAATTCGCATTGGCCACCTTGCCTGCCGTCACGGCAGTGCCCGTCCAGTTTACGAAGTGGTAGTTCAATCCCGCTGTCGCGGTCACAGAGACCGTCGTGCCGAGACCATACTGGAAGCTCCCGATCCCAGGGGTACTCACAGTCCCGCCGGCAGTCGAGGTGGTCGTGAGCGTATGGCTGGCGCCGGACCCCGTAGAGCCTTCGTCTCCCTGGCCGAACGTCCAGGTAAGGGTTGAGGTGACCCAGTACCAGTAGTGAACACCCGGTGATACGGAGGTGTCATCAAAGCTTGTGTTCGAGTAGATCCAGCCACTGATACACGTCTTTGCGCCGGTGGGAGAGTCTGAGCGATAGACAATGTAATAGTGAGGCTCCTTATAGCCCTCCGGGCCGTTGCACACGCCATTCCACGTGATGCGGACCTTGTCCGGGTACGTCCCATCGGAGGCCGCGACCGCCTGGGGGGGAGTCGGGTTGTCCTCATACTGCATGTGGGCGCCTGGGTTGTTTGCGGCGATCTGGGCCAGATATGTGCAGTAAGCCGCCTCATTGAGAGCGCAGTGCTGCAGATCCACGTTAACCAGGTTCTTCAGGCCGGCCAGAGGCGAGATGTCGCTGACGACGCTATAGCCGAGATTCGCGTACTGCAAAGATGTCATGCTGGCCATGGCCGAGATGTCGCTGATCTTGCCCCCGTGATCCTCGAAGAACTCCAGCTTCGTCATGCCCGCCAGGGGCGACATGTCTGTGACCATGTTGACTTCGATCTTCAACCACACGAGGTTCTTCAGGCCTGCCAGAGCCGAGATATCGGTGATCTGGTTGTGCTCGATGTTGAGGTGCTCCAGCTTGACCAACCCTGAAAGGGGCGAAAGATCAACGATCTTGTTATGGTCGATATCGAGGGATACGAGATTCGTGGCATATTCGAGCCCCGTGAGATCCACGAGATCACCGAGATGACCAGAGGTTCCTTCGCTGCTCAGGCTCGTTAGACGAAGCATGTCGCTGGGTGTCGGGTCCAACGTACTTAGGTACGCCTCCACAGCACCCTTGAGCGTGCGGTCTGGGATGTTAACCGGCTCCTCAGCGGCTGCTGGGCCTGCGAGACCTGCGAGCAGACCTACCACTATCAAGATCACCAAGGCACATCTCTTCATCGACCTATCTCCTGGTTTACAGGGCCGTAGACCATCCACGACCTCTGGCACCTACGTGGGCAACGAGACCCACTCACTGCAAACAGCGTTAGCTTCCAGCCCCGCCCGATTTGCTCGCCTGACATGTCCCGCCATAGACGCCCAGGTTGATGCGGAGGCCATTGGGATTGGGCTCCTGCCCTATCAGGGAAGCAGGATCTCCTGCATCAATGCACGGACTTGCCACTACGTCCTTCACCCAACCGAGGACAGAATCCCATCGCCCCATCTGCGACCGCAGATGATAGTCGCCCTTCACCCAGACAGCCGCAGGATCACTGCCATTCACGACCTTCGTCAGGTCCTTGGGGCTGGCCCAGAATCCAGGCACTGCAAACAGCGGGTCCTTGTTCAGGTTGCCCGTCCCCACCCAGCCGCCCGAGACGTCGCTGTAGGTGACCACTGGCTGCTGGGTACCTTGTGCAACCATGGCCACCGGCCCATTGCCCCACACGATCGAGTTGGCCAGAATCACACGGCTGTCCTTGAACCCAAGGGCCGGACCACCCGAGACGCCCCAGTTCCCTGCGATCGTGCAGTTGACGAACGTGGCATTGCTGTCTCTGCAGTACAGAGCCCCACCGTTGACGACGTCCTGTCTGCTCTCTCCGATGTAGCCGGCGTCATTCGGGTCTGACAGGTGGTTGCCCACGATCAGGCAGTTCACGAAGCTCGGGCTGCTGGCCAAACACACGATACCACCCGCCACGCGGCCGCGGCCGCCTGTGATCACCAAGCCGCTGAGCACGCAACTGGTCCCTTCTCCCTGGGTGCAGGTCACGACTGTGCCCTTGCCCTGGCCATTGATCACCGGGAAGGACCCGATGACACCGTCGCCGCAAGTCAGGCCGTCCAGTTCGATGCCTTTGCCGAGGAGGTCGATCGTTTCCAGGTAGGTTCCTGGCAGGATCACGATCTTCGCCCCCTTCTTGGCGACTGCAATCGCCTTCTGGATACCGTCCAACGGATGCGAGGCCGTGCCGTTCTGGTTCAGGTCGCTCACGTTGGCATCATCGGGGCCCAGGTCGCTGGGTGCATCGTCATCGACGTAGATCGTGTCCAGAAGGCTCTCGAAGTGGGCCTCGACGGCCACGTCTGCGGTCATGGTGATCGAGGCCTGGCTTTCATTGGCGTAGAGCCCGCCTCGCCAGCCCGCGAACTTGAACAAGGGATTGGTGGCTGCATCGAGCCACACGAGTGCTCCGGCAGGATACGTGTAAGATCCCACGCCACTGGCAGGCATCGCCACGGAGCCACCGACGGTGGAGGTGATCGTCAGCGTGTACCGGGTCCCCTCGAAGTCGGCCCGGAGCGTGTAGTCTCCATCCATCAGCACCGTGGTGCTGGCGGAGGTGGCGTCTGACACCTTGCCGCTGGTCACCGCAGTGCCAGTCCAGTTAACAAAGTGGTAGTTCGCTGCAGCGGTCGCGGTCACGGAGACCGTTGCCCCGTGGTCGTACTGGAAAGTGCCCACGCCGGGCGTGCTGACCGTGCCACCACTAGCGGCACTGATGGTCAGCGTCTGCTGGCCGATGGCGAAGTTGGCCTGCAGCGTGTAGTTGCCATCCATCGTCACCGTGGTGGTCGCCGATGTGGCATTGGCGACCTTGCCGCTGGTCACCGCAGTGCCAGTCCAGTTAACAAAGTGGTAGTTCGCTGCAGCGGTGGCGGTCACGGAGACCGTTGTCCCATGGTCATACTGGAAATTGCCCACGCCGGGTGTGCTGACCGTGCCACCACTAGCGGCACTGGTGGTCAGCGTCTGCTGGCCGACGGCGAAGTTGGCCTGTAGCGTGTAGTTACCATCCACCGTCACCGTGGTGGTCGCCGATGTGGCATTGGCGACCTTGCCGCTGGTTACGGCAGTACCCGTCCAGTTTACGAAGTGGTAGTTCGTCCCAGCGGTGGCGGTCACGGAGACCGTTGTCCCATGGTCATACTGGAAATTGCCCACGCCGGGCGTGCTGACCGTGCCACCGCTAGCGGCACTGGTGGTCAGCGTCTGCTGGCCGATGGCGAAGTTGGCCTGCAGCGTGTAGTTGCCATCCACCGTCACCGTGGTGCTCGCGGAATTCGCATTGGCGACCTTGCCGCTGGTTACGGCAGTACCCGTCCAGTTTACGAAGTGGTAGTTCGCTGCAGCGGTGGCGGTCACGGAGACCGTTGTCCCATGGTCATACTGGAAAGTACCCACGCCGGGCGAGCTGACCGTGCCACCACTGCCGGCACTGATGGTCAGGGTGTTCCGGTCCACGGCGAAGTTGGCCTGTAGCGTGTAGTTACCATCCACCGTCACCGTGGTGGTCGCCGATGTGGCATTGGCGACCTTGCCGCTGGTTACGGCAGTACCCGTCCAGTTTACGAAGTGGTAGTTCGCCGCAGCGGTGGCGGTCACGGAGACCGTTGTCCCATGGTCATACTGGAAAGTACCCACGCCGGGCGTGCTGACCGTGCCACCACTAGCGGCACTGGTGGTCAGCGTCTGCTGGCCGATGGCGAAGTTGGCCTGCAGCGTGTAGTTGCCGTCCACCGTCACCGTGGTGGTCGCCGAGGTGGCATTGGCGACCTTGCCGCTGGTTACGGCAGTACCCGTCCAGTTTACGAAGTGGTAGTTCGCCGCAGCGGTGGCGGTCACGGAGACCGTTGTCCCATGGTCATACTGGAAAGTACCCACGCCGGGCGTGCTGACCGTGCCACCACTAGCGGCACTGGTGGTCAGCGTCTGCTGGCCGATGGCGAAGTTGGCCTGCAGCGTGTAGTCCCCATCCATCGTCACCGTCGTGCTGGCGGAATTCGCATTGGCGACCTTGCCGCTGGTTACGGCAGTGCCCGTCCAGTTTACGAAGTGGTAGTTCGCTGCAGCGGTGGCGGTCACGGAGACCGTTGTCCCATGGTCATACTGGAAAGTACCCACGCCGGGCGTACTGACCGTGCCGCCACTGCCGGCACTGATGGTCAGGGTGTTCCGGTCCACGGCGAAGTTGGCCTGCAGCGTGTAGTTGCCGTCCACCGTCACCGTGGTGGTCGCCGAGGTGGCATTGGCCACCTTGCCGCTGGTTACGGCAGTACCCGTCCAGTTTGCGAAGTGGTAGCCCGATGCCGCAGCCGCAGCCACAGAAACGGTTGTCCCATGGTCGTACTGGAAAGTGCCCACGCCGGGTGTGCTGACCGTGCCACCACTAGCGGCACTGATGGTCAGGGTGTTCCGGTCCACGGCGAAGTTGGCCTGTAGCGTGTAGTTGCCATCCATGGTCACCGTGGTGGTCGCCGAGGTGACATTGGCGACCTTGCCGCTGGTTACGGCAGTGCCCGTCCAGTTTACGAAGTGGTAGTTCGCTGCAGCGGTGGCGGTCACGGAGACCGTTGTCCCATGGTCATACTGGAAAGTGCCCACGCCGGGCGTGTTGACCGTGCCACCACTAGCGGCACTGGTGGTCAGCGTCTGCTGGCCGATGGCGAAGTTGGCCTGCAGCGTGTAGTTGCCGTCCACCGTCACCGTGGTGGTCGCCGAGGTGGCATTGGCGACCTTGCCGCTGGTTACGGCAGTACCCGTCCAGTTTACGAAGTGGTAGTTCGCTGCAGCGGCGGCGGTCACGGAGACCGTTGTCCCATGGTCGTACTGGAAAGTACCCACGCCGGGCGTGCTGACCGTGCCGCCACTGCCGGCACTGATGGTCAGGGTGTTCCGGTCCACGGCGAAGTTGGCCTGTAGCGTGTAGTTGCCATCCACCGTCACTGTGGTACTGGCTGACGAAGCATTGGCCACCTTGCCTGCAGTCACGGCAGTGCCCGTCCAGTTCACGAAATAGTAGTTGGCCTCCGCTGTTGCGACCACAGAGGCAGAGCTTCCATGGTCGTAGCGGAACAACCCGATCCCGGGGGTCCTCACCGTACCGCCGGCCGTCGAGCTGGTCGTCAGCGTCCGCCCCTCTATGCCGAAGTTGGCCTGCAGCGTGTAGTTTCCATCCACCGTCACCGTGGTACTGGCTGACGAGGCATTGGCGACCTTGCCTGCAGTCACGGCAGTGCCCGTCCAGTTCACGAAGTAGTAGTTGGCCTCCGCTGTTGCGACCACAGAGGCGGGCGTCGCATGGTCATACGAGTACGACCCGATCCCAGGGGTGCTCACCGTACCTCCGGCCGTCGAGCTGGTCGTCAGCGTCCGCTCCTCTATGCCGAAGTTGGCCTGCAGCGTGTAGTCGCCGTCCATCGTCACGGTGGTACTGGCTGACGAGGCATTGGCGACCTTGCCTGCAGTCACGGCAGTGCCCGTCCAGTTCACGAAGTGGTGGTTCAATCCCGCTGTCGCGGTCACAGAGACCGTCGTGCCGAGACCATACTGGAAGCTCCCGATCCCAGGGGTACTCACAGTCCCGCCGGCAGTCGAGGTGGTCGTGAGCGTATGGCTGGCGCCGGACCCCGTAGAGCCTTCGTCTCCCTGGCCGAACTCCCAGTTAAGGGTTGAGGTGACCCAGTACCAGTAGTGAACACCCGGTGATACGGAGGTGTCATCAAAGCTTGTGTTCGAGTAGATCCAGCCACTGATACCCGTCTTTGCGCCGGTGGGAGAGTCTGAGCGATAGACAATGTAATAGTGAGGCTCCTTATAGCCCTCCGGGCCGTTGCACACGCCATTCCACGTGATGCGGACCTTGTCCGGGTACGTCCCATCGGATGCCGCGACCGCCTGGGGGGGAGTCGGGTTGTCACGATATGTGAGCTCGATGCCCGGGTTGTTTGCGGCGATCTGGACCAGATACGTGCAGTAGGCCGCCTCATCAAGTGGACAGTCGGGGGCGGTGTTCACGGCCTCGTATAGCGTCAGATAGCGGAGTTTCTTGAGTGCTGCCAAGGCCGAGATGTCGCTGACAGGGTTATGATTGAGAACGAGGTAGGTCAGGTTCGTCAGGCCTGCCAGAACCGAGATGTCGCTCACCTGATTCTGGTGGAAATTCAGCCATTCGAGTTGCGTCATGCCGGCCAGGGCCGAGATGTCGCTGATCTGGTTCTCGTGGAGATTCAACCATTGCAGGTTTGTCAGGCCTGCCAAGGCCGAGATGTCATAGATCTGGTTGTTGTCGATGGCAAGGTGCTGTAGATTGACCAACCCTGCAAGCGGCGCAACACTGCTGATCAAACGGTTCTGACGGAGATCGAGATACACGAGATTCGTGGCATACTCGAGCCCTGTGAGATCCGCAATACCGAGGTCGTGGCAGCTTAGGCTCGTTAGACCGAGCATGTCGGTGGGCGTCGGGTCCACCGTCTGGATCGCGTCCTCCACCGCGGCCTTGAGTTTCCGATCTGGAATGTTGACCGGTTCCTCGGCGACTGCCAGGTCTGAGAGCGCGGCGCATGCCATGAGGATCGCAAGGAAGGATCTCTTCACCACTCTATCTCCTCCTTTGAACGTCTGGCAGACAGTCAACCACCCCTAATAGTGCCTGCGTGGATAGCGGGCGCAACGCAGATCCCTCTCCGAGAACAAGAATCCCGGTCTCTCCAACCGGACCCAACAATTGTACCAGAACACGGGCACGGCAGTCAAGACGATCCCCAGCGAGCCGTGTGCCCCGACTGGAGAGGGGCGGGCGGGGTGGGGTCCGCCGATCCGTGGGCGTTCCTCCGAGGGCCTCGCCCGTGGGATCAGGCGTGGTCGGCGAGAGGGCAAAAAAGTCCAAGAGGCTGCCTGTGATCTTGGGACATAGTGGCTATTCCCGCATCCTGAACGCCGATCTTCTCGCTCGATAACCCCTATTGTCCTACCGTGCGATAGGATTGGCTTGAATTCCCTGGACAGAGGGGCTACACTATGAGGGATCGGGGATGCGGCAATGCCGCCGGATAGACCACATGGAGGATGGGGCCGGACGATGTCGGTCAAGAACCGGCTCCCAAACGGACAAAGGAGGTCAGGTCAACCTGCCGGCCTATATGGGCGCGGATTGGGGCGGGAGGCGTCCGTTGTCCAAACGGACATGAGCATGGCGAAAACCAAGGTGTGGATAGGCGTCGTCTTGGCTCTGACGGGGGTTTGCCTGGCAGAGGCTCCATCCATCACCCCTTCTGCTTACTGGAAGAACCAGATTGCGTTCCAGAATGACCCCTTCTGCTCCTATGTCTCCGCAGGCTCCACGTGGATCAAGTTCACGATCCTGGCTGAGCCCTACGATCCCTGCCTCGTGTATTTCCAGGACAGCAAGAGGCTCAAGCTGCACTATGACTTTGCCACCAAGTACCTCAACCCCTTCATCGGGATGTCGAGCCAGCAGTTCTACGCGGCCACGGTGACCGCGGAACATCCCTCGGCCGTGCTGGGCACGGTCCTCCTGCCGCCCACGCACGGGACGCCGGCGGTGGCGGATGTCAATGAGTACGGAATCCAGTTTGTCCGGTATGATCGCGAGCAGATCCGCGACTCGTTCCAGAGGGTCAAGGCCGCGGTGACCGGGCCCTCCGATCTGCGGGCCTTCTTCTTCCCCACCTTCGAGCAACGGGCCGTGGCCGAGGCGGACCGGGCCTGGTTTGAGGCGCAGGGCATCCCGCTCGGCTCGATCACCCGGTGGGCTAAGGGCAACACCTGCTATTCGCAGGGCTGGGCCCTGGGGCAACTGAAATACTTCGCGTCAGACCACATCGGTGCCGCGTACCAGGCCGGCGAACTCGGTCTCGGGGACATCCTGCTGACTGACGGCGTGCCCGCTGAGATCCCCGTGGTGGCGGGAGTCCTTTCCCTGGCCCCCTCCACTCCGAATTCCCACGTGGCCATTCTGTCGAGGACCTACTCCAGCCCCTTCGTGTACCTGGCCGTGCAGAAGGACGCGGACCTGGCCCACAGCCTCGTGGGACATCGGGTCATCCTCACCGCCTATGAAGACTCCTCCGGGACCTGCGAGACCCGCTTGATAGACACCGAAGACGGGATCGATGACGCCTTGGTGGCGGAGATCCTCAAGCTCAAGAAGGTGGAGCCCCTCCAGATCACGCCGATGGCCTCGTATGGGGCCTACTGCGTACCCACCGAGGGACTAACCCCTGCTGACGCCAAGTACGTGGGCGGCAAGGCCGCGGGTTTTGGCGTCCTGCGGGCCTCCGTGCCCGCCAACAGCCCAAAGGCCCTTGCCTTGACCTTCGATTTGTGGAACGCCTTTCTGGACCAGCGTCTGAGCACAATGCCTCGCCTGGAGATCAAGCCGGGGGAATTCCTCCTGATCTGGGCCGATGAGCGAGAAGACCGAGGTCCCAGCCACGCCGGCTTCAAGCTGAGCGCAGGCGGAGAATCGATTGCCCTGTTCGATAGGGATGGACAGACACCGATTGATGTGGTCCACTTCGGCCCTCAGAAGACGGATGTCTCCTATGGCCGGGCCGCCGACGGCGGCCAGGCCTGGCAGTCTTTCACCCATCCGACGCCAGGTCGCGGCAATGCGCAGGATGTCCCGGTGACCGGGCACGGCCTCGTCATCAACGAGTTCATGGCAGAGAACAAGGGCACACTTGCTGACCCATGCGATCCTCAGCGCTACCCGGATTGGATCGAACTGTACAATGACTCCAATCAGACGATCGTCCTCAACGGCCTGTATCTGACCGACGACGTCAACGATCCCACCCTGTGGCAGATCCCCCTGGACCTGGCCGGAGGCACGCTTCGGGACGAGATCGGCCGTCGTTTGTCCACGTACCACGCGTACCCCCCGGCCGACCTCCGGGCCCTGTCCCAGGCCCTGACCGAGATCCAGTCCCTCTTCACCAGTCCACAGATCACGCAGTTCAGGCCCGATCTGCAGACCGCCGCGCTGGGCATGCTCGCAGATCCGGTCTACGGCTTTGACCCCAACGTCCGGCTGCGATTCCGAAGTTCCACCAACGTCGAGGACAGCGCCGATTACACGGGTGCCGGCCTCTACGAGAGTTTCAGCGGCTGCCCGGCCGACGACCTCGACGGGGATGACAAGGGGCCTTGCCGGTGCGATCCGAAAGAGTCCTCTGAGCGAGGGGCCTTCCGCGCGATCCGCCGGACCTACGCGAGCTTCTACAACGACAATGCCTTCCTGGAGCGACTCCATCGTGACGTCAATGAGACCCAGGTCGGCATGGCCGTGGTGGTCCATCCGTCCTTCCCGGACGAAATCGAGCTGGCCAATGGAGTGGCGACTGTAGACACCAACGAGGTGGATGGGCAGCGACAGATCCAACTGGTCACCCAGTCAGGCGCGACCTCAGTGACCAACCCTGCGGACGGCTCCATCCCCGAGGAGGTTTCACTCGATGTGCTGGCCAACGGTACACTGAGATCGCCCATTCCCGCCGACATCCAGCAGACCTCCAGTCTGGTCCCGCTCGGAGGGACCGTCATGACCTGGTCCAAGGACTACAAAGACCTGGCCGCGCTGCTGGTCAAGGTGAGTGACGGATTCAAGAAGACCACCGGCAAGGCCTCGTATATCCTGGACATCGAGTACAAGAAGGTCGCCCCTGGCGACAAGACCCTGCCGTCCGGCGGCATGGTCATCAAACAGGTCCGCCAAATCCCTGAGCCCAATCAGACACCTGACATCACGCCCTTCCTGGTGAGCGTGCCCATGGACTTCGAGGTCTTCACGGGCGAGTGCGTGTATGAGATGGACACAATCGATATCTTCGCTGCGCACCGCCTCAAGTCCCGCTGGCACCTGGAGACCCGGAACATGGCCCTGGATGCAGGTGGCCTCAGCGGAGGGATCTACGGCCAGGCGACCGTCGAGACCCTGGATGAAGACCACACGTGCACCTCGTCCGGTCCAGTGGGTCCCTTGGTCAGCCACGGATTCGACGAAACCGCGGCCACAGACACCTGGCGTTGGGCGGATCTGACCAATCCCCGCACCGTTCAACTCCTGACCCGAGGGGTAAGCACGGTCGTGTCTTCTGCCGAGAATCCGATCTTCGTCCTGGCAGACCTGGGGATTGACGCCTACACGCCCTTCAGAGTCTTGGCCGCGGACATCACCTACGATGGGCCCGTCACGGTCTGGTCTCAGAGTTCGGGATCCACAGGCCTGCGTCAGACCCTCAAGAACCGCATCTACCTGTGGCCTTGTCAGACGCCCGACGCTAACGACATTCTCGAAGAGAGAACCGTGGTCTCCAACGGTATCACGATCCATACGTCCTTCTACTATCCCCCACCGCCCGTCGGATGGGGTAGTTGGGCGGGCTGTACAGCGCCCTGAAGCGGTGGAAGAGCACAGTGATCGAGGGACTGACCATAGAGCCGATCGTCCTGGAGGGTTACTGGTCCCAAACCTATCGCCCGACGCACCACAACATAGTCGAGCACCTCCTGTTCGAGCCCCGCCTCGAGCCCGGGATCTCGCCCACAGTCCTGGAGGAATTGAAGGGCAAGGACATCCGGTTTGTCCACGCGATTATCGACCATCAGGAGGGCGGCCAATCGGCCCTTCTGACGTATGGTTCTGACGCGGTGCACTGATCATTTCTCAGGATCATGAAGGCCCGTGGCGAGGGTCGGATCGAGGCCGTCTTGTAGTGCAGACTTTTGGCCGAAAAGCCCCTTCTCGACCGCGCCAGGCCGGTTCGAACCCGCGAATTGGCGAAGTCCGGATAGAGGGCGATCGGATTCACTGCGCATCCCTTCGGGCTGCTTGTGGCGCCAGGGGCGTCGCACCGCCGTCGCCTCTTGCTTCGCAAGCTGCGGTCGGTTCGAACCCGATCGCAAACGAAACGGGGCCTCGTGTCTTCCACAAGGCCCCGTTCATATATAGCGGGCGATCGGATTCGCTCACTGTCCTGCGGACAGTTCGCGGCGTCAAGGGCGTCGCCCGCCGATGCGTCTCGCTACGCGATCCGCTCGTCGGTTCTCATCCGATCGCATCATGAAATGGGGCTCCGTGTTATCCACAGAGCCCCGTCTGCCTATAGCGGGCGATCGGATTCGAACCGACGACGTCCAGCTTGGGAAGCTGGCATTCTACCACTGAATTACGCCCGCAATCAGCGTTCTTCTGCAACTCACGTCGAAGCAGACACGATTATAGCTCGGTTAGGCGTGCGGGCAATAGCAGTGTGCCGGAAAAAGAACAGGCTGGCGGGCCCTATGGATATGGCCTGCCAGCCTGAAGTCCGAGTCGTCTGGTCGGAGCTACTTGCTGATCTGGACGCCTTGTGCCCCAGACAGGTCGACGGTCGGCTTGACTGTAGGATTGGTCAGCACGATACCGCCGCGAACCGTGTTCTCCGTGACCGTGACCTGGGCGCTCTGGCTCAGGGACAGGGTGCACAGCGTGCCGGTGTTGCCCGGTGCGTTGGGTGAGCTGTCAGCAGGGGGGTAGTAGAGGGCGCCCAGTTCCAGGGTCACTCCTCCGGTGCCTAAGCCACCCAGTGAGCCGGGGTCGCAGGGATCGGCCAGCGGGCTGTATTCATTGGCATCCCAAGAGCTGACCTCGCCGGTGGTGGCGTCGACAGCGATGTACTGGCTGAACCTGGCCGGGAAGATGCCGTAGCCGGGCTTGGCCGCAGTGCTTTCTCCCTTGATGTATCCCGAGATCCCCGTAAAGGTACCGGAGTTGAGCTTGACATCCAAGGCAAAGGCCCTGACTTTCTCGCCATCGGTCGCGTACTTGATCGACGCCACGCCATTCTGGCCTTCCACGATGATCCTCACCGCCGCTGAGGCGCAGGCCCCGATGGCCAGCACGGCCAGTAGGAATACGATCTTTCTCATGCCGCTCATCCTTTCTGTCTTCTTCTCTTCTACCAGTTCCCGGTCTGGCTTCTGCCGTCCTGTATGCTGCCTACCTCTTCGTTGCCGCCCGCCAAACCCGCGCCTTGCTGCGCAGACGTCTTCTGCGTTTAGGGTACCATTAGACTAACAAACCGTGCCGGCCAATGCAAGTCCGAGCATCGCACGAAGTGTGAAAAACAGGGGTTTTGCGAGGCCGTCCTGTTCATCCTCTTGGTGGGCAATGGGTTGTGGCAGGGGTGGGCATTCTGATTCAAGTCCGAATGGGCGATCCATCTTCGCATGGCATGTGCGATTCGGCCCTGCCGGCCGCATGTCCTATGGACTTTCCGGGCAGGTGTGTTATGTTGCCGGAATATGTTCCATCTCCTGACCGGACGACTGCTGGCTGTAAGGATATGGCTGCTCCTCTGTGCTTCTGCGCTGATCCTGACGGGCTTGGCGACCCTCTATGCCATAGGTCACCCTGCAGACACCAGTGGGGCGGTCAAGCTGGACAAGGTGTCGGGCCTCTTCCAAAGACAGGTCTGGTTCGTGCTGGTCGGTCTCGGTGGATTCGTGGCAGTGAATTGGGTCAACTACCGTGACATCGGTCAGATCAGCGGTTGGCTCCTGGCGGCTGTGATGGTCCTGCTGGCCATCCTGGTGGTCAGCAAGATCGCGGGCACCTTCGGCAGACAACTGCCCTTCGCGCCCCAGAGCAACAACGTGTACCAGTGGATTGTCATCAAGGTTGGCAATCGCTCGCTGACCCTTCAGCCTTCGGAGTTCTGCAAACTGGCCTATGTCGTTACCCTGGCCTGGTACCTGCGGTATCGTAGCAATTACCGGAACCTGGAATCCCTGGTTGGCCCTTTTGTCCTGACCCTGCTGCCGGTGGCGCTGATCCTGGCTGAGCCCGATCTAGGGACCGTCATTCTGTTGATGGGAATCCTGTTTCTGATGCTCTTCATGGCAGGGGCCAGGCTCAAGCACCTCGGCGCCATCCTGCTGATGGCCCTGGTCCTCAGTCCGCTTCTATGGTACGAGATGAAGCAGACCCAGCGGATGCGGGTCGCCGCGGTGCTGCTCCAGAACGACGGGATCCGCGAGAGGATCGAGCAGAGTCCGACCCTCGGCCGAATCCTCGTCGGCAAGCCTTTCACCACCCGGGACTGGATGAACACCGGCGGCTACCAGTTGGAGCGATCCAAGAACGCCATCGCCTCGGGCGGCGCGACCGGCTATGGGTTCCGACAAGGTCCATTCATCAAGTATGACTTCCTGACCTACCGGGAGAGCGACTTCGTGTTCGCCTCCATTGCCCACCAATGGGGATTCGCCGGGTCCGTGGGAGTCCTGTTGTTGTATGCCATGGTCATCCTCTGCGGATTGGAGATCGCGTCCAAGAACACCGACCCCTTTGGCAGGCTGCTGGCCATCGGGATCGTGATCATGTTCACCATGGAGGTATCCGTCAACGTGGGAGTGACGCTGGGGCTCATGCCCATCACGGGGCTGACCCTTCCCCTGATCAGCCACGGAGGATCGAGTCTGGTGGTGCATATGATGGCCCTGGGACTGCTCAACAACGTGGGGCGGTGTCGGCCCTTCAGCCTGGCCAGGCCCAACTGAAGGATCATTCGGCAAGAGAGACGACTTGGTCAAGGGATTCCGACAGATCGCCGTACTCACCACCGCCAGCCGCGTGCTGGGGATGGTCCGCGACATGGCCTATGCCCACTTCTGGGGCAGGGCCCCTCTGGCGGACCTTTGGGTCATCGCCTTCATGGTGCCCAACCTCAGCCGCAGGATCTTCGGGGAAGGGGCGCTGTCCTCCTCGTTCATCCCCATATACCTGGAGGAACTCCACAAGGAGCCCCAGCGGGCCGGCCGGCTTGCCGACACACTGACCAGCGTGCTGGTTGCCCTGCTTTCAGGCCTCGTTTTGGTCGGCGAGCTGGGGATCTGGCTCTACATGGCGATCTGGCCCGTGGAGGCAGACACCCGTCTGATGCTGGTGCTCATGGCCATCATGCTTCCCTACACGGTGATGATCTGCGCCACTGCGCTGCTGGGCGGCATCCTGAACGCCCACCGCCACTTTGCCGCACCCGCCGTGGCGCCGATCGTCCTGAACGTCGTGATCGTGGCGACCCTGGTGCTCACGGCAGCAGTACTGCGGTGGCCGCTCGATCGTCAGGCCTACACCGTGGCAGCGGCCGTCCTCCTGGCAGGCGTGATCCAGTTGGCCATCCAGGGCCTCCCCCTGCGGAGGCACGGCGTCCATCTCCGGCCTTCATGGGACATCCGCATGGAGCCCTTTCGGAGGATCGCGATCCTCATGGCGCCGATGGTCGTGGGCCTGACCGTGACCCAGATCAACACCCTCGCGAACAATGCGATGGCCTGGATCCTGAGTGGACCTGCCGACTCCGGTGGCCTGCTGACGCTCTGGGGCCATGCCGTGGGTCATCCTCTCCGCCGCGGCGCGGTGTCAGGCCTGTACTATGCCCAGCGGCTCTATCAATTTCCCTTGGGCGTGGTGGGGATCTCCCTGGCCACTGCGATCTACCCAGTGCTGAGCTCTGATGCGGCCAGGGGCGACACGTCGGCGCTGAGCAAGACGATCAGCCGCGGACTGCAGTCCTCCCTGTTCGTGGCCATTCCCGCCACGGCCGGATTCTTCCTGGTGGGATCACCCCTGATCTCCGCCCTCTTCCAGCACGGCAGGTTCACCGGAGAAGACACGGCTGCCGTGTTCTTCATCCTGGTATGCTACGCCCTGGGGCTCTGTGGCTACTTCATGCAGCAGATCCTGACCAGGGCCTTCTACTCGATGCAGGACTCGACGACGCCCTTGTGGAGCTCCCTGGCTGCAGTCGGGGTCAACGTCATCCTGGGCTTTGCCCTGGTCTGGCCGATGGGCGCCGCGGGTTTGGCTGCCGCGACTGCCCTGTGTGCGTATGTACAGGTGATCGTGCTGGCCAGGTCGATCCACCGTCGCCTTGGATCGTCCGTGCTGGAGGGCGTGATGGAGACCCTCCTCAAGTCGCTCGTTGCCACTGGGTTGATGGTCGCGGTGTCCCTGATTGTGCTGGCCGGCCTCAAGGGGCTGCCTTCGGACCGCAAGTTCAGCATGCTGCGGGTGGCGGCCGTTGTGCCGGCCGCAGCATGCGTGTACCTGATGGCAGCCAAGGTCCTTCGATTGGAGGCCCTCTCCCTGATCCTTGGCAGGACCGGGAAGCCCGGTGTCCGGTGATCCTTGCGGGTATTACCGGACGCAGGGGGTGACCTGGGCCGAGGCTCGTACCGGCAATATACAGGTTAAGGCCCCTGCAACCGCTACCCGAAATACCTTGTACCGGCCTGGCCTGGCCAGGTACTAAGGAGTGATGCATGCGCAAGGATAGGTGGTTCTATACAATCGCGCTGGCAGCAGCGCTATTGTGGGAGTGGGTCTGGCCGGGCTGTGCCCATGCGCTGCCGCCGACCCAATCCAGGACCACGCCTGCCCCTTCCAGCCTCCGAGCCGGCCTCACTTCCCCCGCAGTGGCCAAGCGGTTCTTCGACGTGGCCTATGATCTGAGGTACAGTCCAGGCCTGACTCCTGTGAAGGCAGAACAGGCCATCGTCTTTCTCAGGGCCGCCTCCCTGCTCGACGCCAACGCAGAGGTATACCCGCTGCTCCTTGATCTGACTTGCCAGCACAGCGGCCAGGACCACTTGGACGAGGTGCCGGAGTGGCTGCTTCATTGCAGCAGACCCTCAGCCGATCTCGATGCCGTACGCGCGGCCGTACGATACTGCCTGGAGCACCTCGATACCGCCCAGCGCAAGGAGCAGTTTCTGGTGACCCTCTTGGAGCGGATTGGCGGGAAGGACGCCATCCTGGACTCCGAGCTCATGACCCTGCATGGTCTCGTGGCCTCGGAGCGGAGCGACCGCCAGACCAGCCTGACCCTCTTCTCCAAGGCGTACGAGGTCAACAAGTACAATCGGCTGGCCTTTGCCAAGCTGGCTGAGATCGCGCCCGACCAGATCGGTCCTGCCGCGTACCTGGAGCATCTGCGTCTGGCCATGCATGTGAGTCCCTTCAACCTTGAGGCGGCAGCCACACTTGGCCAGTACGCCGAGCAGTTGGAACTGTACGATCTGTCTGCAGGCGTCTATGGATACTGTGCAGACCTGTACAAGGCCCTGCACCCGGGCCAGATGCTGCCGCCTGAGGTCTACCTGCCGTGGGCGATCAGTCTCTGCCACACAGAGGACCGTCTGAAGGTGATCCAGATCGCCAATGAGGTTCGCAAGGCCGGAAGGCCCGACGTGTTCCTGGAGGCCCTGGCCAGCAAGGCGGCTGCAAAGGCCGGTGACAAGCCCCAGGCAGACCAGATCATCGTGGACGCAGAGCAGGCGGCCCTGCAGGCGGCAAGCCAACGCCTCACGACCGGCGTGGATTCGCTGCTCGGGCCGCGTCATCTGGCCTGGTTCTACTGCTTTGCCAAGCCGGACAAGGCCCAGGCCCTGGACTGGGCGAACAAGGCCTATGCAGCAGAGCCCAACACCCTGGCCGCAGGCTCCCTGCTCGCCTATGCCCTGGTGATGAACGATCAGGTCCAATGGGCCAAGCCCCTCGTCCAGCAATGGGGAGGCAACCAGATCGCGGATGTGGCCCTAGCCAGGATCCTCCTGGCGGAGCAGGACCAGGGCAAGGCCCTGGAGTCGCTGAAGTCGGCAGTGGCCAAGGACCCAGGATCGCTGATCGCGGATGAGGCCAGGGAGCTGTTAAACCAGCAAGGCCAACCGTACAGGCCCGCAGTGGAGCCAGAGGCCGTACTCAGGCCGTTGACCGCCAGTCTCGGTCAGACGCTTGTGCCCAGGTTCATCAAGGCCGCGGAATGGACTACGTTCCAGGTGACCGTGCCGACCAACACCTTCTCTTACGGTAGTGACATCCAGGCCAAGGTGGTCATCACGAATCAGGGCTGCGATCCCTTGATGATCGGCGAGACAGGATGGCTGAAAGGCGTCGTCCGCGTGGACGCCAAGATCACGGGTGATCTGACCCGGGAGGTGCCGGGCTTGGTCTCCAGAAAGGTGCTGTCCGATTGCAGGATCGCGCCAGGCCACAGTGCGACCGCCTCGCTGCCACTGGCAGTAGGGCCTCTTCGCGAGTTCCTGCGGACCCACGTGCAGGCCAATCTCAAGGTTGAGTTTACCGTGTACTGGGATCCCCACGTCGGAGCAGACGGGCGAGTGGCCGTGGGGCCGGCTGATCTGCCGCCTGCCACGCTCACGGTATCGCGGCCTGGCGTAGACCTGACTGCGGCAGGGCTACGCAACATGTACAACGCCATCCCGTCGATCGATGCCACGCAGAGGATCAAGACCGCCGCCCTGTTTGTCGGGCTCTTGAAGGAAGAGCAGGTCATGGCCGGCGAGGGCGTGATGTACAAACTCCGCTTCGCCGACTGGATGCCGGGGCTGCTGAAGAGCGCACTGACCCATGACTCGGGGTTGGTGCTGGGTCGCGGCCGCGGGGTGGATCAATGGGTGGTGGAGGTTCATGCCCTGACCGACATGATCCACCTGTCCCTCGATATCGACCTGAAGAGGGCTGTAGCCCAGGCCTTGACCGATGTCCGTTGGCCCGTCCGCATGGCTGCCCTGTATCTGCTGGCCCAGGCGGGCGACAGCAGTTTTGGCAAGGTCCTGGAGTGGACTGCCAAGTACGACCTTGACCCTTCGGTCCGCGCCATGGCCATGGCCCTGGCGATGGAGGCCGCCCCCTCCGGCCGACCGGCTGCACCGTCGATGTCGACTAAACCGTGAACGGCTTGCCAGTCCCTCCCTCCCATCTCCTGTCTCCTGTCTCCTGTCTCCAGAGTCCTGCGTTCTGAGTTCTGAGTTCTGCAATTTTGCCTGGACTTGACATGAATCCACTGTAATCTGGTAGCATTCGGTACTACAACTGAGGGCAACGTTGTCTATGAAAGGAATGCTATGCCAGCAAAAGTAAACGAAGCCAAGTGCACTGGCTGTGAGACCTGCGTGGGCGAATGCCCAAGCGAGGCCATTCAGATGGTGGATGGTAAGGCACGCGTGGACACGGGTTCATGTGTGGACTGTGGAGTCTGCGTCGATGCTTGTCCCGTAGAAGCGATCGCCATGGAGTAGGTTGGCGATTGGCCCCATCGTCTAGGCAGGCCTAGGACACCGGGTTTTCAACCCGGCAACAGGGGTTCGAATCCCCTTGGGGCTATTTGGACTCAGGAGATGGGATTGAGGAGACAGTAGACAGGAGGGGTGGCCCGGCCTCATCTCCTAGCTACTGACTCCTCCGTTTCAGCGTCACCTCAGGCGGCAACAAATACGTGGGGACAAGCCTGAGGGGGTCTTCGAACTGGCCGGCCAGGACCTTGCGGAGTCCGAGGTGATACACCGCTGCAGCGGTGGGGCTCCACCATGCCTCGTCCAGGACCCTGACTCCTGGCACCTGGAATTTCTCCCTGTGATAGACCAGTCCGTCACCCAGGACCGCTATGGGCCTGTGCGGATCTGCGAATCGCTCCACGAATTGCGCGGAGGTCATGATGGAGTCGGCCTGGACCTTGAGCCAGCCTCCAGGGGTCGTCACCTGATCGGGACGGCCGCCCTGTGCGGGAAGGCCTGACTGCGCAGGGTCTTGCCGCTCGTACACGGCCACAAAGAACTGGTCTCGCTTCGCATCCAGGATGGGCGCAACGACCTGGGCCACGTCGCAGGTCAGCGGCACATTGGAGGCGATGACGTCCAGGGTATCTACTGAGACGATCTGGACCTTGTTGGCCAGGTGCAGCGCCTTGGCCATCGTGACTGCTATGCGAAGCCCAGTGAAGCTCCCGGGCCCGATAGAGAGGCAGACCTGCCTGACGTCCTCGGGTCTGGCCTGGACCTGGTCAAGGAGCCTCTGGAGGGTGGGCATGATCTCTGTGCTGTGGCGCATCGCGCCGGAGAACATGGATTCGGCCTTGAGGCCCTTCCTGTCCCCGATGGCGACAGAGCCCAAACGGCTGGACGTCTCGATGGCGACTATTAGCTCTTGGCTGGGCATCTATTAGATTCTCGCGTGTTCATGGACTTACCGGACTGGATACCCCAGCGTCCGAGAGGGACACAATTCCCGGGCCCTTGACGCGGGTCGTCGGTGACGGCACAGCCGAGTCTGTACTGCCACCTTGTGCTTTATAGGACAGTAGTTTGGGGTATCTATTTTTCTCTTGAAAAGTGACCCTGTTTTTAATACAGTACAGTATCATAATCCAACCTGCATCCTAACTGGAGGTTGAAGTAACGTAACGCGCTAGGGTGATGTTTGTTCCTACTCAGGGTGTCCTATTGTAGGCAGGAGGTTTATTTTGGGCAAGCCGAGATTTGTACGCCGGGTCTGTGGCAGGGAGTCCCTGTCGGTTCATTGGATGGCCGTTTCCATCCTGATGTTCACGCTACTGTGTCAAGATGGCACGTGGGCCCAGTCAGGAGGATCCGACCAGGACCGGACGAAGGCCCGTACGGTCCAGTACCTGATGAGCGAGGGGACCAAGTACTACCAGCGCGGATTCTACGAGGAGGCCGAGAAGACCTTTGTCGAAGCGCAGGTCTATCAGCAGTACTTGTCCGCCAAGGACAGGGCCCGCCTGGGAGAGTCGCTGAACAAGGCGCACCAGGCTGCCGCCGCTCGCAAGGCCGGACAGGAAGGGCTGAGGAACGCGCAGTCGTTGATCGCGCAGAACAAGATCGCAGAGGCCAAGATCATCCTGGCCAAGCTCAAGGACAACAAGTTCCTCACTGCCGATGAGCGAGGGCGTGTCACGACCCTGCTGGCCGCAGAGGCCAAGCCGACGCCGGACCAGGAGAAGGTGGCGGCTGCGGTCAAGACAGCCACGCCGTTCAGGACGCCGCAGACCGGTGGCGCAGCGGCCGCGAACCAGCCTACGGATGGCGATGGGGCTCAGCCTGCCGGCTCTTCGTTGGCCAGACCGGAGGACCTGACGGCGGGCACTTCGTCTGTCCAGGGCGACACCAGCGAACAGGGAACGCTCATCGACTCCATCAAGCGTAAGCGCGAGATCATCCGCGATCACGTTCGGGCCGTGGTCAGTGACGCCCGGGCCAAGGTTAGTGACGCGGCAGCCAGCCGCCAGTTCGATGCGGCTCGCCAGTCGGTCGACGGGGCCAGGGCCCTGGTAGAGAACGACCGTCAGTACTTGGGCCCTGAGTTGGTGCAGTTCTACACCGCAGAGTTGGCCCAGATAGACAAGGCCCTTGCGTCGGCTCAGCAGGATGCAGGCTTCCAGGAGGATCGTGAGCGGCGCAGCCAGTCGGTCGAGACCGACCGCAAGGTGCGGATGCAGAAGGATCTCGATCGGCAGAAGACCGTCATTGAGCTGACCGAGCGGGCCAAGCTCTACCGTGACCAACAGCGGTTTGACGCGGCCCTAGCCCAGGTGGACGGCGTCCTGGCCGTGGACCCCGGCAATGACGAGGCCCTGAAGCTCAAGCAGGAGATCGAGGACAAGAGGATTCTCCGCAAGCAGATCGATATCGAGAAGGAGTACAAGAAGGAAAGGGCCGAGACGGGCGTGAAGATCGATGAGGCCCAGATTCCGTACGCCAACGAGATGACCTACCCGAAGAACTGGCGGGAGATCACGGCAAAGCCGACCCGGCAGGAAGACAAACCGGTGGAGCTCGATCCCGCAAACGTCTGGGTCTATGAGCAGCTCGACAAGGTTGTGGACCTGTCTGCCCTGAATCCGCAGATGCAATTCAGCGAGGCGATTGAGCACCTCCGCAACGCGGTGACCCCGCCGCTGAAGATCGTGGTCTTGTGGAAGGACTTGGCCGAGAACGCCCTGATCGAGCCGTCTGCGCCGATCGACATGGATGGGCTGCCCCAGGTGAGACTGGGCACTGCCTTGGAGAGCTTGCTGGCCGCGGTGACGGGCGCCAGCCCGCTTCCCCTGGGTTACGTCGTTGACGGCGGTGTTATCCGGGTCGCCACGATCCAGTCGCTTCCCAAGAAGCTCGAGACCCGCATCTACGACGTCAGCGATCTGATGACCGAGCTGCAGAGCGGAATGATGGGGATGATGGGCAGCCAGATGGCCCAGATGCGGTTGATGACGGCCCGGCAGGCCTTCCAGCAAAGCACGGGCGTCTCGGGTGTCCAGAGCATCGCGCAGATGAACAGTGCCAGTGCCGGCGGCACCGGCACCGGTGGCACCGGTGGAAGCGGCCGAACCGGCACCAGCGGCACCAGCGGCACCAGCAACAGCAGCAGCATGATGGGCGGCATGGGCATGGGCGGCGGAATGATGGGCGGCATGGGCGGCGGAATGATGGGCGGCATGGGTGGCGGAATGATGGGCGGCATGGGCGGCATGATGGGCGGCATGGGCATGGGCGGCATGGGCATGGGCGGCATGGGCGGCATGGGCGGCGGCATGGGCGGCGGCATGGGCGGCGGCATGGGCGGCGGCATGAATGGCCAGGGCGGCACAGGGATGCGCGGCGGCTCGTACGACATGAGCCAGTTGACCCAACTGATCGAGAATACCATCTCCCCGGATACCTGGTATGACACGAGTGACTACGGCGAAGGGATGATCGTGGCCTATCCGAGTTTCATGGCCACCCAGTCGATGCCTAAAAAGCTGGCGATCACCCAGACCCGCGAGGTCCACAGGCAGGTCGAGCAGTTGCTGGACGAGCTTCGCAAGTCTCTGGGGCCCCAGGTTTCGATAGAGGCCAGGTTCCTGACCGTGAGCAAGGGCTTCCTCGAGGACATCGGCCTGGACGTGGACATGGTCCTGCGGCCGGGCGGCAAGTGGGGCACTGTCAACATCCTGCAGAATGCGGTGGCCGGAACCAAGGCGCAGCCTACGGAGGTGCCGGGCAGCATGGGCAATACTCCCTCGGCGTTCTCGGGTTCGGGGCAGTACGGAACCATCCTGGACGACCTGCAGGTCAGCTATCTGCTTCGTGCGACGCAGGCCCGCAATGACACCAAGACGCTCAGTGCGCCTCGGGCTACGGTCATGAGCGGCGATCCGGTGGTCTTCAGTCTGACCAGCTACTTCCAGTTTGCGCTGCCTCCGGACACGACCCAGGGCTATCAGGCCGGCCTGACCCTCGGCTCGGCGAGCACCACCCAGTCGGTCAACTACAACTATGCGGACGTGTTTACGGGCAACATGATCCAGATGACGCCCACGATCACCAAGGACAAGAGGCACGTCCTGCTGACGATCGACGTGGTCCGCGACCGGCTCGTGGGGATACGTACGCAGGAGGTGGAGACGTTCACGACCAGCGCCACGGGCGGGGCGACGCCGATCAAGATCACGATATCGACGCCCGAGACGGAAGAGGCTGCCCTGTCCACTCGGGTCAGCATTCCGGATGGCGGCACCCTGCTTCTGGGAGGCCAGACGGTGACCACCGAGGTCGACAAGCAGGTGGGTGTGCCGATCCTGAGCAAGATCCCGATCCTGGGCCGGGCCTTCACCAGCAACAGCACGGTCAAGGATCAGCAGGTCATGCTGCTCCTGGTCAAGCCCGTCATCATCCTGCAGCGCGAACGGGACCAGGAGGCTATGGCTGAGGCGGAGGCCAGGGAGGCCCATCCGTTCTGATCTGACGTCGTGTCGATCCCCCGGCCGGCGACGCCGGCCGGGTTCGGGTCTAGGGAGGTTGTATTTGGCACGCAAGGGCATGGACCAAGACTCAGGTGGTGAAAGAATGAGGCATACAAGTCACGGGCGAGTAAGGGCCGTGGGGCTTCTGATCGGCTCGCTGTTATCGTTCTGCGTGCAGGCTCAGGTCGCAAACGCTGGGGAGGTCTCCGAGGTCTCCCTTTCGGGCCTGCTCTCCGAGGATTCTGCGTCGTATCAAACCGGGTGCATCATGGTGCGGTTCGCCGAGCCGCTCCGGCCTGCGCTGGGTGACCAGGCTTGGCTGGGCCCCCGGACCCGCGGCTCGATCCAGACCCTCGTGGCGGGTCGTATCCTTCCCGGCGCGGTCGTGGTCAGGGATCTTGGCGCCGTAGTGCCGGGACTGACCACCGTCCGCCTGCCTGCGGGCGTCAGCGTGCAGGAGGCGATCAGTCGTTTCAATGGCTCCGCCTACGTGCTCTACGCGGAGCCCAACTACAGGCTCAAGCTCTGCTATATGCCTCTGGATGCCTGGTTCGACAGCCAGTGGGCGCTGAACAATACAGGGCAATCCATCCGCGTGCCGGGTATCGGCACTACGCCGCTGGCGCCGGGCCTTCGCGGGGCGGACATCAATGCGCCCGAGGGCTGGGACGTCATGGGCACGGGCGCCAACGCCGCCAATGCCGGAAACGCCTCGCAGATCATCGTGGCCGTGCTGGACACGGGTATCGACTACAACCATCCGGACTTGGCGGCCAATATATGGTCCAAGGACATCACCTGGCAGTACCCTGACCCCAACTTCGTGGCCAACCCCAGCGATCCCAATGCGCCCACGGAGCCCAACATGCTCACGGGCACGGGGACCATCTACGGGACCGACACGGTCGACAACGACAACATCCCCATCGACGGCAACAACGGGTCGTTCGATGAGCACTGGCACGGTACTGCAGTGGCGGGGATCATCGGCGCCACGTGGGACAACACCGCCATCGCGGGCGTGTGCAAGGGCGTGCAGCTTATGGGCATCCGGATCACGGACGGCAACGACATCAACATGGACAGTGCCGTCGCCGGCATGGCCTGGGCCCAGGGCGAGAAGGCCTCCATCTTCAACTGTTCGTGGGGCACGCAGAGCTGGCCCCAGGGCCTGTATGATGCGATCTCCGCGGCAGGCAAAGCCAAGATCACCGTCGTTGCCGCGGCAGGCAGCATGTTCGAGGATCCGAACGTCCCCGCAACCAACATGGACGACGCCCCCTTCTATCCCGCGGGCTTCGGCACAGTCACGGGATCCAAGCGGGGAGCACCCCTGGACAACGTCATCTCCGTCATGGCCTCGGACCGCTACGATAGGCGACCGTCCTACTCCAACTGGGGACCGGGGAGCGTGCACCTGGCCGCGCCGGGTGACGCCCTCATCACGCTGGTGCCCCAACTGGGCACTGCGGCCCTGACGTCGTCGGGCATCCCCTTCGTCGCGGGCAGCGACCAGTCTGAAGGCATCGGCCTGGTCAGCGGAACCTCGTTTGCAGCGCCGCACGTAACCGGCGCCTGCGCCCTGGCCCTGGCCATGAATCCCGGCCTGACGCCCGTCAAGCTGCGGTTCCTGATCTCCAGCAAGGACGCGGTGGACCAGATCTTCCTGGGACAGAACATGTGCATGTCCGAGGGCCGGCTCGACCTGGCCAAGTTCCTCAAGATGGCCCAGGCCGGCAAGGTGCGGAACCTCCGCAGCCGCAAGGAATACTCGGGCCTGACGCCGATCACGGACGCCATGAAGGAGGCCGTGACCGGCGATACCCTCGTGGCGGACACCGGCTTCGTCTACGCCGAGCCGACCATCGACTTCCAGGGCAAGAACGTGATACTCAAGAGCGGCAAGCTCAACGCCTCGGGCGTGGGTCCGATCTCGCCCAAGACCACGACCATCCTGTGGTACGATGAGGCCCAGGCCAAGGCCGGAAGACAGCAGAGCGCCACGTCGCCGACGGTCCAGTTCAAGACTGGCGAGACCTCCAGCGCACTGCTGACGGGCTTCACGGTCAAGGGCGGGTCCGCGGGCGTCAAGATCCAAGGCGCCTCTCCCAAGGTCGAGAAGTGCATCATCCGGGAGAACACCCAGGAAGGCGGCGTTTCGTGCACGGGCGGCAAGCCCAACGTGGTCAACTGCGAGATCCAGAACAACGCCTCGATCGGCTTCGGCGGTGGCATCCTGTGCACCTCCAAGTCGGAGATGGTGGTCACGGACTGCAACCTGACCAGCAACGTTTCGGTCAAGGGCGGGGGCGGCATCCAGAGCGACGGCGGCTCCACCATCCAGATCGTCAATACCAACGTCAGGCTCAATTCCGCGACGGACGGCTGGGGCGGCGGCGTGACCCTCGACGGCGCTGACGGCCAGGTCACCAAGTGCCAGATCCTCGGCAACCAGTCCCGGTGGCAGGGCGGCGGCGTCTTCGTCAGCGACAGCACCTCCGTGATCCTGGACTGCCAGATCTCCAGCAACCTCAGCCAGGTGGACGGCGGCGGCCTGTACTATGACCAGGCCAAGGCCAAGATCAACCTGCAGAACACGACCCTGGCGTCCAACCACGCCTACTACGCGGGCGGCGCGGTCAGCGGCGCATTCACGTCAGGCCTGATCCAGAACTGCCTGATCACGGACAACGTCAGCGAGGGATTCGGCGGCGGCGCCCTGCACCTGTGGGGCAGCTCCGTGCAGGTCTCGAGCTGCACGTTTGCCCGCAACTCGTGCCTGGCGTTCGAGACCTACGGCGGTGCCTTGTTCATGGAGCAGGGCGGCACCAGCCAGATCAGGAACTCCATCTTCATGGACAACAACGACGTGGCGATCGCCCAGGGCGACAGCGCGTCGAAGCCTTCGCTCCAGTACTGCCTGTTCTACGCCAACGCCCAGGGCGACTACCGCCAGGCCAACGGCAGGCAGTTTGTGGTCACTGACCCTGCGCTGAGCACGGTCATCACCAGCGCCAACAACCTCGCCGGAAACCCCATGTTCGTGCGGGGCAAGCTCGGCAGCTACTACCTGAGCAACTCGGGCGCAGGCCAGATCCTCGATAGCCTGGGCCGCGTGGCGGATCCGAACGTCACGCCTGGCACCCAGGCCTCCGACGCCAACAGCCCCGCCATCGACGCGGGCAGCGACCTGGCGTCCACCCTGGGCATGGACCAGGTGTCCACTCGGACGGACAACGAGAAGGATACGGGCAGGGTCGACATCGGCTTCCACTACAACGACCCGCAGCCGGGCCAGACCTACAGCCTGCAGGTCACGGTCTCGCCCGATGGCGCAGGCGATCTGACCCCGAATGCGATTACCGCGCCCCTGACCTTCAAGCAGTTTGCGACCGTCTACCTGACGGCCCGGGCCACGGACCCCAACACCTACCAGTTCAAGGGCTGGCAGGGCACGGACAACGACGCCAAGATCGAGCTGGACAGCTCCGGCTATCCGCTGGACATCCAGCACAACTTCGTGACCATGGACGGCAACAAGTTCCTGGTCATCGGCTATGAGGCCACCCTGATCGAGCTCCGTGCCCGGATCACCGGCACGACCTCTGCGGGCACCATCAACCCGGAGCGGATCATGGTCCGCAGGGGCTCCAAGATCAACCTGGTCGTGACCCTGAAGGACAATCACTACGCGATCCGGTGGACCGGCTCGGACGATGACCTGGCCAGGGTCCTGACCAACACGGTCACGGTCCAGGCTCCATACACCCTCGACCCCAGGGGTCGGGAGTTCAAGGAGGTCACTGCCAGGCTGTTCAAGCCCAGGACCATCACGATGGGACCGGGCGGCATAGACCGGATGATCGAAGAGGCCCAAGACGGAGACATCTTGGTGTTGCCTCCGGGCCAACATATGGGCTCGACCAATAGCCTGGAGCCCCTCTACATCTACAGGGACGTGACCCTGACGAGCTCGAACCCGGATGACCTCAGCACTGCTGCGGGGACGATCATCAAGGACTACATCCTCTACATCTACAACTCCAACGTAGTGGTCGAAGGCCTCACCTTCACAAACGCGTGCTACATCTATGTCGGAGCCTGCTCACCCACGATCCGCAACTGCCGATTCGTGGACTGCACATGGCATATCTCGCCCACGATCAACGCAAGCCAGGCGCCGGATGATGGTGGCGACGGCGGATCGGTGTACGGCGGCGCCATGGTGATCCAGGGCGATATGATGGGCCTGATCAAGACCTCACCCAAGATCCAGAACTGCTCGTTCATCGGCTGCAACGTTTGGGGCGGAAACGGCGCACCTGGTGACAATGGCACGGGCCAGGGGACGCCTCCCCACACCTCGGGGTTCGATGGTGGCTGGGGCGGATATGGCTACGGCGGCGCCGTCTACATGACTACCAACGCTACCCCCACCTTCGACCACTGCACCTTCGAGGGCAACTGGGCACGGGGCGGCGATGGCGGCGATGGTGGAAACGGCATCCAGGGAGACCAGGGCGGAAGAGGTGGGATGTGGAACTGGGCGCCCACGATGGAGACGATGCTGACCAGCGGCGATCCGAACATCTTCTGGGATGGGGCTTGGCTGAACGGAGCGCACGCGGAATACTGGAAGTACAGCGGCTACGGTGGGGCAGTGTACTGCCAGATCAATAGCTCGCCGAAGTTCACCAACTGCAACTTCGGCAAGAACTGGTGCGAGGGAGGCCTCAGCGGTATCGGCTCACCGACCGTAGGCGGCACCCGGTTTCCTCGGAACCACTACAGGATCGATAGCTTCGGCGGCGCGGTCTATGGCGTGCGGGGCTCGAACCTGGAGTTCGTGGACTGCAACTTCACCTACAACTATGCCAGCAGGGCCCTGGAGCCCAATACGCCTCTCGGCAATAACGCTACCACCGAGCCGACGGACGTGTACACCAGCTTTGGCGGCGGTCTCATGGTCGAGGACGACTGCCACCTCAAGATGACCAACTGCCGTCTGCAGGGTGACTATGCCACACTGGGCGGCGCAATCTACGCGAAGGACGGTCGCGTAGTGTTGGCCAATACCAGCGTCGTGGACTGCAACGCCTACCAGGGCGGTGGCGTGTATACCCAGAACTGCACGGGCGCAGTCGAGGGCTCGACCTTCAGCAAGAACAGGGCCGAGTTCGTGCCGCAGGGCACTCGCAGTGCGACAGACCCGAACGTGGTGGCGGTCTACTTCAATCCCGGCATCATCGACAGCCAGGGCGGCGGCTACTACAGTGCGTCGTCGCCGGTCAGCATCAAGTCGAGCGTGTTCACGAACAACTACGCGACGTACTCCGGCGGCGGCGTGTACTACATGGGCAACGACGGGAATACGCCTTCCGTCACTCCGCTACTGCACGACAGCCTGCTCACCGGCAACGAGGCAGGCCGGGACGGTGGTGCGGTGTCCGTGAACTGGTACACCAAGGTCAAGATCTCCAACTCCACGCTCTCCGCCAACCGGGCCACAGGCTCGTTCGGGACCGGTGCAGGCATGGGCGGCGGCCTGTACTGTGGCTATGACAGCGACGTGGAGGTCGTGGACTCGATCCTGTGGAAGAACATCGGCGTCGAGGGCGCCCAGGTGGCGGTCGCCAACGGCTTTGAGTTCGGCGCCAGGCCCTCCAGGCTCAGGATCCAGCACACGACCATCGGGCCGGACTACGTTCCTGACACCTTCCAGGCCCTGAACTCCACGACCAGCCAGACCACCACCCAGACCGGTGGCAGCGGCATGGGGACCGCCACTTCGACCTCAGCGGAGAACCAGCGGCTGGTGGATGGCGATTCCATCTACAGCCAGTTCACTGCAGGCAAGTCGACGGTCAACGTGATCGTGATGCTCAAGGACAATGCAGCCCTGCGCCTGGCCACGAGCTGGGGCGACGCGGAGTCTGAAACCGCCCTTCGCACCGACGTGGCCAGTCGCCAGCAGCAGGTGCTCGCCAAGCTTTCGACTGCCCAGGTTGCAGTGACGCACCGCTACCAGAACATCCCGGGATTCGCCGCGGCAGTGACCAAGAACGGGCTGGACCGGCTGCTCTCCGACTCCACGGTCACGAGTATCGAGCCGGTCCGCAAGATGTGCTATCAGCTCAGCCAGGCCTTGTCTCTGGGCAACGCCATGGAGATCCGGGAGACCTACAGCGGCAAGGGCATCTCGGTCGCCATCTGCGATAGCGGCGTGGACTACACGCATCCCATGCTCGGCGGCGGCGGATTCCCGAACGCCAAGGTCATCGGCGGCTTTGATACGGGCGAGAACGACGCGGATCCGAGGCCTCGGACTGTGGCCCATGGGACCTGCTGCGCGGGTATTGCGGCAGGCGCCCTGGCCGTGTACGGCGACTACGCAGGCGGCGTTGCGCCGGAGGCCAGGATCTATGCCCTGAAGATCTCGGACGTCAACGAGGCGCCCCTGACCAGCGCCGCTGTGGCGGCCTGGGACTGGTGCATCACGCATCGCAACGACAACCCTGCATTCCCGATCAAGGCCATCAGCAATAGCTGGGCGGGCGGCAGTTACGCAACCCGGCTGGCGGCGGACGCCGCACAGCCGGCCCTCGCTGCAGCCGCCAGGGCGGCGGTGACCGCGGGGATTACGGTCCTGGGCGCTGCCGGTAACGACGGCACCGTGGGCACCATTTCGGCGCCGGCTGCACTGAGCAACGTCATCGCGGTCGGCGCCCTGTACGACACCTCCAGCCAGGTAGCGTCATACTCCGACAGCTCGGCCCTGGTCGACATCCTCGCGCCTGCGGACCCGGTGTACACTACGGACATCGTGGGCGTCCTGGGCTACGACCCCGGCGATTACTACGATAGCTTCAACGGCACCTCGTCTGCCACGCCGTTTGTGGCGGGCGCAGTGGCCAGCATCCAGTCCGCCGCGTGGCAGAGGCTGCATCGCTACCTCACGCCTGCGGAGGTCAGGACCCTCCTGGTCTCCACCGGCGATCCGGTCAACGACTCCAAGTCCGGCCTGGTCACGCCTCGCATCAACCTCGGCGCTGCACTGGCAGGTCCGTATGGCTATCCCATCCGCGTGGAAAAGGGCTGCCAGATTGGCCTGGTCACGGCCAGCGAGTCGGCCGACTACGTGACCTGGAATACCAGTTGGGACCCGAACAGCAGCATGCTGACCGCTGATCCCTGCTTTGTGGAAGGCTACTACCTCGCCAACATCGCGGCGGGCCAGTCGAGTCAGAGTCCGTGCGTGGACGCCGGCAGCCTCTTGGTCAGTGATCCCAACGTCCTGTTGGCGGACCTGACCACCCGGACCGACGGCGTAAAGGACGCGGGTCTGGTGGACCTCGGTTACCACTACGGCAAGGGCCTGACCGCCTATCGGCTGACGGTCAGCGTTCAGCCCGCTGCAGATGGCCTGCCCCACGGCTCGGTGCAGGCGAGCGCCTTTGTGGTCTACGAAGGCAGCGCCAGCAACGTGGTGACCCTCCGGGCCATCCCGGACAAGGGCTACAAGGTCAAGCAGTGGACGGGGACCGACGACAATGCCTCGACAGCCCTGGTCAATCGCGTGACTGTGACCAAGGACACGGCCGTGACGGTCCAATTCGAGGCCGCGGCCACGTATCAGTTCAAGGCCACGGTCCTGCCGAGCAAGGATGGACTGATTCACGGCCAGCTCATTGCAGCGGTCCTGGACGCGGACGGCGAACCCAATACCATCGACGTCAGCAGCGGACCTGTGCCCCTGTACGACGGCACAGCCGTTCGACTGATTGCGGTGCCGAATGACAAGTACGAGCTGACTGCCTGGCGCAATACGGACAACGATGTCTCCAAGGCCCTGATCAACACTGCCACGATCCGCGGAAAGGACGTGTCGGTCACGGTCGAGTTCCAGGCCAAGGTCGTTCGGACCCTGACCGTGCCCGGCCAGTACAGGAACATCCAGCAGGCGGTGGATGCGGCCAGCGACGGCGATACCGTGTTGGTCGATCCGGGCACCTATTATGGCGCTGACTCGGGGAACTCCTCCTACAGCATCGTGGTCTCCAAGGGCATCACCATCACCTCGCGCAACCCGGATGATCCGTGCTGCGTGGCAGCGACCATCATCGATGGATACTCGACCCTGAATCCGTTCCACAACATGGGCGTGGTGTTCATCCCAGGCACGGCCGGCCAGGCGTCTGTGCTGAACGGCATCACCATCCAGAACTGCGGAGGCGCAGCCGGCACTGCCGACGACGGCGACAGGACAGTGAACCATCCTGACGGCTACGATGGATCGGGTGTGTACGGAGGCGGCATCTGGGTGTACACGGGCGCCAGTCCCGTCATCAAGAATTGTATCATCCGCAACAACTGGGTACAGGGCGGCGACGCGGGTAACGGCGTTGCTTCCAGTACCACCGAGAACGCCGGACGAGGGGGTTGGGCAGGATATGGCTGGGGCGGCGGCGCGTACATCATGCCGAATGGTCGTGCGACGTTCATCAACTGCACCTTCGAGGGCAACCAGGCTATCGGCGGCAACGCCGGCAACGGCGGCAACGGCACGGACAACGGCGGCCTGCCCAACTGGGGCGGCAACTACTCGCCGGACAGCAACATCAACATTGACCCCGCCGGCCTGAGCTATACGGTCGAGACCCAGCCGATCTGGCAGGTCTGGGGCTACGTGGCCGACTACCGGTACTACTCCGGTTACGGCGGCGGTGTCTTCTGCGACGCCAGCAGCCAGGTCGACTTCGTGCACTGCGTGATCAGGAACAACAGGTCTACGGGCGGCCTGAGCGGCGTCGGCGGTCAGCAGCCTCCGGTCAACCGCAATCTCGAGCCTCTGATCGCGTACGAGATCCCCAGCTACGGCGGTGGCGTGTACTGTGCGGCCAATTCGGCCGTGACGTTCACGGGCTGCACGCTGGAGGACAACACGGCCTCGCAACTGCGGACCGGAACGGATCCCAACCATACGCTCACTCCGTACCTCGGCTACGGCGGCGGTGTCGCGGCTGAGTCCAATGCCAAGCTCCGCTTCGTGGACTGCAACATCGTGGGCAACCTGGCAGACTCGGGCGGCGGCGTGTACGCGGCCGGGATCACCGTAGAGGTGACCGACTGCAACCTGTCCACCAACGCGGCGCTCCGCGGCGGCGGCCTGCTGGGTCAGGGAGGGCTGGTGACGGTCAGCGACTGCAACGTGGTCAACAACCGGGCACAGAGGGATCCCAACGACCCGAATAACACAGGTCAGGCGGTGCAGGCGCGGGCCTGATGATGCTGGAGACGGATGCGATCATCCGGTCTTCCGTGGTCAGCGGGAATCTTGCCGATGGCTCCGGTGGCGGCGTGTATGTTCGCGGCCAAGGCAATCCCGAGATTCTCAACTGCCTGTTCACCTTCAACCAGGCGGGTCGCGACGGCGGCGGGCTCTCCACCAACTGGTATGCCATCACGCGGGTGAACAACTGCACCTTCACGGGCAACCTGGCGAGCGGCACGACCGGCGCCGTAGGCCACACGGGCTTCGGTGGGGCGGTCTTCTGCGGATACGAGAGCGTCTGCACGATCGCCAACAGTATCCTCACCGCCGATTCCGGCCTCAAGGGAGATGAGATTGCCGTAGGCAGTGGATTCGAGTTGGATTCGAGGCCCGGCCGCGTCGATGTGTCCTACACGGACATCGCGGGCAAGGAAGACGCCCTGTATACAGAGAAGGGCTGCGTCCTGAACCTGGGATCCGGCATCATCAGCAAGGATCCTCTGTTTGTCGACGGACCGCTGGGGTCCTACTACCTCAGCCAGGCCAGGGCGGGCCAGGACCAGACCAGTCCGTGCGTGGACGCCGGTGGCGAGACCGCGGGTGGGCTGGGCCTGTCCAAGTACACCACCTCCACGAAGGGCCAGCCCGACATAGGGATGGTGGACCTGGGCTATCACTCTCCGATCATCCAGCCGTGCAAGCTCTGTGACATCGTCCGCGACGGCGTGATCGACTTCAGCGACTATGCGAAGCTCGCCTCCGAGTGGATGCGTGGCGGCTGCTCCGAAGGCAACAGTTGGTGCAACGGCGCGGACGTGACCTTCGACGGAGCGGTCAATGCCGTGGATCTGCAGGAACTGGCGGACTGCTGGCTGGTCAGTGACACCATGGCGCCCCTGCCGAATCCTCCGCAATGGAAGACTGAACCCCATCGGATCGGCCTGCTGGTCGATGGAACCGTGGAGATGGTCGCCAAGAGCGCAGAAGACGCCTGGGGCTGGAAGGTGGAGTACTACTTCGATTGCTTCACCGGCGACGGCCATGACAGCGGTTGGCAGGTGAGCTCCGAGTACCACGACCTCCTGCCGAGGCTGAAGCAGGCCACGTACAGGTTCAAGGTCCGTGACGAGCTTGGCAATGAGACCGCCTGGTCCAAGGTTGTGTACGTGGCGCCCGTGACCGGGACGTGTGAGGCACCCTCCGGGGCGCTGAACCTCGTGGCCGCTTCGACGACTTCCTATGCGGCACTGGTGACAGGAAACCGCCTGACCGATCCTGACGGCGTGCAGTACTACTTCGAGTGCGAGGATGCGACGATCAGCCCCAGTGGCTGGATCGAGCCGGACCCGAACCTGGGCGCCAGCGCGGACCCGAACTTCCAGTTCACGGGACTCAAGCCGAGCACCCAATACAGGTTCCGGTACAAGGCCCGCGACAAGGCCTCTGAGCTTTGCCAGCCTCTGGAGACCCAGTGGTCTGCCTGGCTCCAGGTCACAACCCCGTCTGTGGCCGTGCCGGATGTGATCCCGCCCACGCCCAATCCCATGACCTGGGACGCGACGGATGACCCGAACACCCCTGTGGCGGGATGGGGCGGTCAGCCCATAGCGATCACGGCGGACGGCGGCGCGACGTACTCGGCCCGGATGACGGCCACTGTTGCCACGGACGCCAGTGGGAGCGCAGTGGAGTACTACTTCGCTGCCATGAACGGCAGTAAGGAAGACACGCGGTTCAGCAGCGGCTGGATCGCGTCGAACACCTATACGGTTCTGTTTGGACCGCATCCTGGTAACTACGGATACTCGTGGAAGGTCAGGGCCCGGGACCAGGCCCACAACATGACAGGCTGGTCCACCCAGGTCGCTCCTCCGTAGTAGCGGGTGAGAAGGAATGAAAAGCAGAAGGCCCTGGCGTGACTGCGGTCGCGCCAGGGCCTTTCCATTGACTACTGACTGTCTGCTATTTGTGACTTCTGCTTCTTGCTTCTTACTTCTTACTTCTTACTTCTCATACCCTGATACCCGTAGTGCATCATCAGGTGATCCAGGATCACCATGGCGGTGTAGGCCTCTGCCACGGGCCAGATCCTTGCCACGATTGTGGGGTCCCTTCGCGTGATGGCGGCCAAGGCCTTGTTCTCCAGCGTATACTTGTCGATGGTCCGCTGCGGCTTGTCGATCGTTGGTGTGGGCTTGACCGCCAGACGGACCACGATCTCCTGACTGGTGGACAGGCCTCCTGTGATGCCGCCCGCGTTGTTGGAGTCAAAGACCACCTTGCCGCCTTCCGCGTGCATGGGGTCGTTGTCCTGCGAGCCGGTCATGTCCTTGACGCCGAAGCCTGCGCCGATCTCCACGCCTTTGACTGCGCCGATGCCCAGCATGCGGCCCAACTCTGCGTCAAGCTTGAAGAAGACCGGCTCGCCCAGGCCCACGGGGACGCCCGTGACCACGACCTCCACCAATCCACCTGCGGAGTCGCCTGTGGCCGATATCCGATTGCACGCCTCGACCATGGCTTGCGCTGCATCCACGTCAGGGCAGTTGAGGATCTCGTGGACGCCATACCGGTCGCGGACCTCCCTGGCGGCCATTCGTGGGCCGCTGCCGCGGATGGCGTCGATCTCGTTCTCGATCTGGGCCAGGGCCGCCATCTTCTCCAGCAACCGCATCGCCATGTGGACGCGGCCCTTGACATAGACGGCCTGGTAGAAGGGGTCCAGGTCGCATCGCATACGCCTGTACCGCTCAGAGCTCTGAAAGGCCTTGTCGTACGGGACTTGCGGACACCGGACGCCCGCGATCTCCTTGACGTAGCCGAAGACCTCGATGCCAGAGGCCCTGAGGACCTTCCGGGCCACGGAGCCCGCTGCGACGATCGTCGAGGTGTAGCGACCGCTGAAGAAACCCGCTCCAATGGCGTCATCATCCGGCCCGTACTTGACGAACGAGGCGTATGAGGCGTGACCCGGCCGCGGCGTGCGGTTGGTGTCCTGATACTGCTTGATGTGGACGAAGTGGCGATCCAGATTGGGGACGAGGATCGTCACAGGCGTGCCGTTGGTGTGGTTGGCGTTGCCCGCATTCTCGATCGTGTCCGCCGCGTTGAGCCCCGTGTAGATCACGGGCAGGTCCGGCTCCTTGCGGGGGCTCGACAGCTCGTCTGCGCCGGGCTTGCGAAGGAGGAGATCGCCATAGATCTCCTGTTCGGTCAGCAGTATCCCGGGCGGCGTACCCTGGATCAGGGTCGTCAACCCCTCCTGATAGGACCCACCCGCCACGGTGACCTGGAACAATCGACCGATCGAACATCCTAGCATGAGATAGAGCCTCCTCTGCGATCATCAATCCTGTTTAAGTTCCATCTTCGCCCCGAGGCTTGTCATCAAGTCAACGTAGTTCGGGAACGTGACGGCCATGGCCTCTGCGGTGTCGATGACCGTGGGCTGGGCCAGTCCCATGGCCGCCAGGGACAGGGCCATGACGACCCGGTGGTCACCCCGGCCGCTGACCGGACAGGCGGTCAAGGGGCTGTGGTGGATGATGAGACCGTCTGCCAATTCCTCCACATGGGCTCCCATCTTGGTCAGTTCCTCGGCCATGCAGCGGATGCGGTCCGTCTCCTTGGTGCGGGCCTGGGGGACGTTCACCAGGCGGGTCGTGCCCTCTGCAAACGTGGCCAGCACGGACATGGCGGGCAGGGCATCGGGCGTCCGGTTCATGTCGATCTCGATGCCCTTGAGCGACGATCCCTTGACCGTCACGACGGAACGCGAGAAGGTGATATCCGCGCCCATGGCCTTCAGGTAGTCCACCACGGCCTTGTCGGGTTGGCTGTCGGCAAAGTCCAGGCCCTGGAGGTCGATCCGGCCGCCGAACAGGACTCCCGCACACAGGAAGAACGTGGCGCTGGAGAAGTCCGCCGGGATGGCCCGGTCAAAGGGCTTGTAGGCCTGACGGCCCTTGATCCTGAACCAGTTCAACCCTCGGCTCTGGTATACGATCCCCTGCCTGTCGAGCCAGTCCACGGTCATCTGGGCGTAGCCGGGCTCGTGCAGGAGCGTGACGTTGATCTCGCTGTCCTGGGGCGCGAGTGGCGTGCAGAGCAGCAGGCTGGTCAGGAACTGGCTGGTGGGCGACTGGATGTCCGTGCGGCCGCCTGCCAGACCGCCAGTGACCTCGAGGGGCGCCTTGCCGTTGTTCTTGAGGCTCCGGCAGGGGGCCCCAAGGTTCTGGAGGGCCTGCAGCAGGGGCGCCATGGGCCGGTTCTGGGTCTGATGATCGCCCGTGAAGGTGATCTTCTGGCCTGCCTTGGCCAGCCCGGCAGAGCCTGTTGCGATCCGCAGGGTGGTCCCGGAGTTGCCGACATCCACGGCCTCCGTCGGCACCGTGATCCTGCCACCCGTGCCCGTGACCTTCCACAGGGCCGGGTCCGAGGCGTCGATGGCCGCCCCGAGCGTGCGGTAGCACCGGACCGCGGACATCGTGTCATCAGAGGCCAGCGGCGCACGGATCAGGCTTGTGCCCGAGGCCAATCCACCGATGGCCACAGCCCGGATGGTATGGCTCTTGGAGCCAGGAATGGCCACTGTTCCGTTCAGCTTCGATTTGCGTACGGTCAGGTTCATAGTAGAGCTCAGAAGACAGAATCCAGAACCTACAACTAACAACCAGCAACCACCTAACCCGCTTGCGACGCGGCCTGGTTGACCAGGAAGAGCACCGCCATCCGCACGGCCAGGCCATTGGTGACTTGGCGGAGGATCACACTGTTCTTGCCGTCAGCCACCTCGCTCTCAATCTCAAGGCCGCGATTGATGGGCCCCGGGTGCATGACGAGGATATCCGGCTTGGCCCGCTTGACCCGCTCGGCAGTGAGGCCGAAGTACCGGGAGTACTCCAGCACAGAGGGGAAGGGATGGCTTCCCAACCGCTCGAACTGGATGCGGAGCATGTTCACAACATCCACCTTCTCGATGACCGCATCCAGGCTGTAGCTGACGTGGACCGGGAGCTTGTCCACCTCAGCAGGCAGCAGGGTGGGCGGTGCGACGAAGGTGACCTCTGCACCGAGCTTGGTCATGGCCCACATGTCGCTCCTCGCGACTCGCGAATGGGCGATGTCTCCCACGATCGCTACCTTGAGGCCTTCCAGGGTGCCCTTGATCTGGCGGATGGTGTAGGCGTCCAGCAGGCCCTGCGTCGGATGTTCGCACGCGCCATCGCCTGCATTGACGACACAGGCGGAGACGTTCCGGGCCACCAGCTTCGGGGCGCCGGCTGCGTTGTGGCGGATGACAATGATGTCGACGCCCAGCGCCTCCAGGTTCTTGACGGTGTCCAGCAGACTCTCGCCCTTGCTGACGGAGCTATCCTTCTTGGTGAACTCGATGACGTCTGCGGAGAGGCGGCTCGCCGCGAGGGAGAAGCTGTTTCGCGTCCGCGTGCTGTCCTCGAAGAACAGATTCACGACCACCTTGCCCCTCAGGGGAGGGGCCTTCTTGACGGATCGGGTGCTGATCTGCTCGAAGCCCTTGGCCGTGTCCAGGATATACACGATCTCCTGGGCCGACAGCTCCCGAAGCCCAAGCAGATGCTTGTGTTGCCAGCGGAAACCGTCTGTGTTGGGTCTAGGAACCATACCGTGCTCCAAACCGATCCTACTCGACCACCACCTCGTCCTTGCCGTCCGACTCGGTGAGGTATACAGAAACCCGTTCTTCAGGTGAGATGTTGGTCCTTAGGCCTGCGTAGTCGGCCTGGATAGGGAATTCCCGTCCTGCCCTGTCGATCAGCACCGCCAGCCGGATTGCCTTGGGTCTGCCCAGGTCAATCAAGGCGTCCAGGGCCGCACGCGTGGAGCGGCCTGTGAACAGGACGTCATCGACCAGCACAATGATCTTGTCGTCCACGTCAAAGGTGATGTCCGTGGTCCTGACCTGCGGTTGGGCGGTTCGATTGGGCGAGTTCAGGTCATCGCGGTACAGGGTGATATCCAGTGTCCCGCAGGGGATCTCCTCGTGCGTCTTTTTCTGAAGGATCGCGGTAAGTCTCTGGGCCAGGACTTCACCCCTGCTGCGTATCCCGACAACGGCCAGTGCTGAGCCGTCGGCTACATCGGCCACGATCTGGCCGGCCATGTTCTCCAGCGTCTCTTGGACCTGTGTGGAATTCAGAATTACCTTCATCGTTCCTCTAACCTCTTGGCAGCGATAGGATAGTCGGAGTATACCAGCCCTCCATTCTGCAGGCAAGATTGCCCTTGAATCGAACCCCCCATTTTGCTATCATAGAGCGAGTTGCAGGGTGGGGAAAATGGAAGCTGCCCATCTTGTCTAGGATGGATATTAGGACTGCCGGATGATCTTTTATCGGCACCACGGGGGTTATCGGATGTTGGGGGGCGGGAAAAGTCTATCTACTCAGGTCTTCTGGCTGGTGCTCAGCGCGGCCGCGTTCTGCCCTCACCTGGCTGCCAGTGCTGCTGAGACCCGACTGACCGGTCTGCAACCCCAAGGTCTGGACTACGTCGGCGTGTACGATCTCCGCCAGATCGACCCCGGCCTGACCGGCTCAGGCGTCAAGATCATGGTCCTGGCCCGCAGCAGGACTTACCTCAAAGACCAGCCCCAGAATGACTATCAGCCCAGCCTCAGCCATCAGTCCTTTGGCCAAAGCCATCTCCTGATGGCGGACAACGGAAGCGGCGAGACTGGGGTGTGCAGCCATTCCACGGCCGTCTGCTCGATCCTGGCCGGCGAAGACAGCCAGGCCTTCACTCCGGAGCTGGGCCACTTCCACTACCAGGGCGTGACCCCGCAGGCAGACATCGAGGTCCATGAGCTGTGGCACTACCTGACGGATACGGTGCTCCGCCAATCGGCTGCGGGGGCGGACGTGGTCACCCTCAGCAGCGGCAGTGATTTTGAGGATTGGTGGACGCGAGGCCTGGAGGCCATGGCCGAGAGGCAGGGCGTTCTGGTGGTGGCCAGTATCGGCAACGGCACTGAGGCCTCCCACCCGTCGCTCTATCCAGGGGCATCCGCAAACACGCTGGGGGTGGGCGTGGTGGACTCGGTCCAGAGCAAGAACCCTTCTGCCTCCTTGGCCTATTTCTCGCTGGTCCATCCTGAACACTCCAGTTGCGGTCCCACCTCGGATCGCCGGTGCAAGCCCGACCTCGTGGCTCCGGGCAGGTGCCTGGTGGCCACCTCGGCCGATGCCAATGGCTACGAGCTGTCAGGCAACTGGTCCAGCTATGCCACGCCGGTGGTGGCCGGCATCGCAGGGCTCCTGATCCAGACAGCCAAGCAGGACCCTGCACTGGCTGCAGTCACACAGCCTGAGGCCGGCTCCTGTGTCCTGAAGGCGATCCTGATGAACTCCGCAACCAAGCTTCCCTACTGGCACAAGGGATTGGTCGGCCTGGAGGATGATCACGCGGTGCCGCTGGACTTTGCCCAGGGAGCAGGCATGGTCAACGCACTGGCTGCCTATGGCCAACTGACTGCAGGCCGGTCCAGGCCTGGCCCTGCCAGGTCCGTGGGCTGGGATATCAACCGTGTCAGCAAGACCGGCGCCAGGGCCCAGATCTACAAGATCCAGGTCCCCGATCCAGTAGACCAGATCATCACTGCCACACTGGCGTGGAACCGGCACTACAAGCCTGAGCATCCCTTTGACCGCCTCACGGACCAGGCCACCGACCTTCGGCTGGAGTTGTGGGCCGTCGATTCGGCCCATCCTGAGCGGGACATCCTGCTGGACTACAGCGACAGCACCATGGACAACGTGGAGCACATCTGGTGCAGGACCAACCCCCAGTACAGGACCTATCAGATCGTGGCCATCTGGAACGACCCGGACGACGACAGGCTGTCGCTGACCGAGGAGTCTTACGGACTGTCCTGGAGCGTGTCGGCCCCGAATCGGGACAGCGGCATCCTCTGGCTCGACCTCAACGGCGACGGCGTAGTCAATGAGCTGGACTGCGCCGTGCTCGTGCAGAACGAGAGGACCATCCTGCGGTCGCCGGGCCAATACGCGATCGGCGACATCAACGGCGATGGAACCATCGACGACAAGGACCTGCGGATCCTGGCTGCCAGTACCCGCCGTCAGGCGGAGTGGTATACACCATAGAAAGAGAAGCAAGAAGCAAGAGGTAAGAGGTAAGAAACTACCTGCCTCTTGCTTGTTGTCTCTTACCTCTTACTTCTTACCTCTTACTTCTTTCCTTCTGCCTTGGTTTTTGGTAAATATCTAGCCCGACAGGCTGGCTGTTCAGCCTGCAGACAGGGCCGGAGCAGGTGTCGACGCCTATGACAGGGCAGCTTCTAATCAAGGCAGGTCAGGTCATTGACCCCAGCCACAACGTGAACGGCAAGATGGATGTGCTGGTCCTCGACGGAAAGATCGCCGAGGTCGGCAACCTCGGTCCAGGCGCAGAGAAGAAGGTCCCCCTGGTCATCGATGCGACCGGCAAGCTGGTGGTGCCGGGTCTGATCGATATGCACGTCCATTTCCGAGACCCAGGCGATGAAGAAGAAGAGACGATCGCCAGCGGCTCTGCGGCGGCCGTCAAGGCGGGCTTCACCTCCGTGGTGTGCATGCCCAATACCAAGCCGACCATCGAGAACGAGCCGGACGTGGAGTACGTGCACCGCAAGGGCCGCCAGGCCCGCAAAACCCACGTGTACGTGATGGGCGCGATCACCCAGGGCCGGCGGGGCGAGGATCTGGCCGAGATGGGCCTGATGACCGAGGCGGGCGCAGTGGGTTTCACCGATGACGGCAACGGCGTGCAGAATCCGGCCGTGATGTTGCGGGCCCTCAAGTACGCCGGGATGTTCGGCAAGGTGGTGGCCCAGCATTGCGAAGACAGTGCCTTCGCGGCGGGCGGCGTGATGAACGCGGGGTACTATTCCACGATCCTGGGACTTCCCGGTATGGACGTTCTGGCTGAAGAGGCCATGCTGTGGCGTGACATCCAGTTGGCCCGCAAGGCGAAGGTTCGGTACCACGCCCAACACCTGTCCACGGCCGGATCCATGGATCTGATGCGAACCGCCAAGAAGCAGGGCCTGCCGGTGACCTGTGAGGTCACGCCCCACCATCTCCTGCTGACGGAAAAGTGCTGCTGTGACTACGACACGAACTACAAAGTCGACCCTCCACTGCGGTCCGGTGCGGACGTGGAGGCCGTCAAGCAGGCGGTAGGGGAGGGACTCGTCGACGCCCTGGCCACAGACCACGCGCCCCACCTTCAGAGCGAGAAAGAGCTGGAGTTCCTGACTGCGCCGTTCGGGATCGCCAGTCTGGAGTGCTCGCTGTCCCTCTACATCAAGGCCCTGATCGGGCCGCGGATCCTGGATTGGCCGGGTCTCATCCGGTTGATGACCATCGGGCCTGCCAGCATCATCGGCATCGACAAAGGCACGCTGGGCCGGGGCAAGCAGGCGGACATCACGATCATCGATCCTGAGGCCGAATACACGGTGGACGTCAACACCTTCGTCTCCAAGAGCCGCAACTGTCCTTACCACGGCTGGCGATTGAAGGGTGTGGTGGAAAAGACGATCGTGGGTGGAGAGATCCGGTACGACCACCGTGCCGTCTAGTGGTCCGGGCCGCTGTCCGGAGATAGAGCATGCCCTACCTCATCGACGGGAACAACCTCCTGTGGGCGATCCGGAACGACGACGAGCGGTTCGCACCCGTGGATGAAGTCCGCATGTGCTGGACCATCGGGCGATTCCTGACCCTGACCCGCGATGAAGGCGAGTTGGTCTTTGATGGGACAGGCCCCAGGCCCTCAGCGAGAGGCCAATTGGAGGCGATCCCGAATCTCATGGTCTCCTTTTCCGGGATCGGCCGGGACGCCGATGACGTGATCGAGAAGAGGATCAAGGTCCGCGCCTCTTCCGTGCCCCTGACGCTTGTGAGCAATGACCGCAGGCTCCGCCTGGCCGCGGTGCACGGAAAGGCCACGGTGATCAAGTCCGAGCCCTTCTGGGAGAAGGTCCTGGCCGAGGTGGGAAAGAAGCGGACCGTCCCGGAGCCCACGGCCAAGCGCCATGGCCTGAGCGAGAGCGAGACGGACAAGTGGCTGGAGCTGTTTGGCCTGGATGAGCAGGAAGGCGGCAAACAGGGTCCTCCGGACCCGAAGACCAAGAAACGGGGCGATCGGCCATGACCAGGACCACCCTCATCGTGGTGCCCGTGACCGCCCCCACCAGCCAGGCCATGGCAGACCAGGCGGATCGAGCCGTGGCAGGCGGGGCAGAGGCCATCGAGCTTCGGTCGGACGCCCTGAAGGACCTGACAGGACAGGTCGTGAAGGACCTGGTGGCCAGGGTCCGGTCCAAGGCCGGTCCCGGCCGGCCCCTGATCGTGACCTGCCGCGACAGCCGGGAAGGGGGGCTGGTCGATCACCCCATGGCGGTCCGGATGGAGGTCCTGGTCTCGGCCGTAGAGGCCGGCGCCGAATTCGTGGACGTGGAGTTGGAGAACTTCGAACTGCCTGAAGCGGCGGGTCTGCGAGCGGCCCTGGTCCGCTCTCCCAGGACCCGGCTGATCTTGTCGTCCCACGCCTGGGAGGCGGGGTTCGCCTCGTTGAGCGACCGCTATCGGGCCTCGCTGGCTGCACAGGATGGCGCGATCCCAAAGCTGGTGTATACGGCCCGGCACGTCAACGATTGCTTTGACGCACTGGACCTGCTCCACAGCGACCGGCACGAGAAGATCGTTTCCTGCATGGGCGCTGCGGGCCTGGTCACGCGGGTGCTGGCCAAGAAGCTGGCAGGCCTCTTCACATACGCCAGTGTGGACGCTGCGGGCGCGACTGCGCCGGGCCAGATCCCGATCGACCGGATGAAGGGCCTGTACAGGTCTGACGCGATCGACGGGGACACGGAGTTCTACGGCGTCATCGGCGATCCTGTGGCGCATTCCATGAGCCCCGCGATCCACAATGCCTGCCTAGCCAGGGTGGGGATCAACGCCGTGTACCTGCCTTTCTGGGTGGCAGGGGGGCGAGACGGGCTCTTTGCCTTCCTGGATGCGGTCCGCCAGAGACCCTGGCTGGGGCTGCGGGGGTTCAGTGTCACGGTCCCGCACAAGCAGAGCGCCTTGGAGTACGTCCAGGCCAGGGGAGGTTCCGTGCAGGGCCTTGCTGGACGGATCGGTGCGGCCAATACCCTGCTGCTGGATGCGGGTGGCCGGTTGGAGGCCTTCAATACTGATTACCTGGGCGCGATGGATGCCCTGCTGACGACCCTGAAGCTCAGACGCGACCAGTTGAAGGGCTGGCCCGTGGCCGTGATCGGCGCAGGAGGCGTGGCGAGGGCGATCGTGGCTGGCCTGCGGGATGCACAGGCAGAGGTCACGATCTACAACCGCACCGCTGCCAAGGCCCAGGCGCTGGCTGCAGAGTTCGGGTGTCGCTGCGATGGCCTCGATGGCCTGGAGGGGCCCGGATGCAGACTCCTGGTCAACTGCACCAGCGTGGGCATGCATCCGAACGTGGACGCCATGCCCGTGGCTGCCTCGGTCCTGCGCCCGGAGATGGCCGTGTTCGATACGGTGTACAATCCCGTGCGGACCCAGCTCCTTCGGACTGCGGCGGAAAAGGGGGCTGTCTGTATCGACGGCGTTTCCATGTTCGTCAGCCAGGCGATGGCCCAGTTCCGGCTGTTCACGGGCCAGGACGCAGACCCGGCCCTGATGCGGGAGGTCGTGACCCGGGCGCTGGGGTCTGACTAGAGCGGTTTCGGATTCAGCCAGTCTCGCGATCCATTGTTGCAGCCAAAACCCAAGGCGATATGATAGGTAGCCCATGGAAGGGGCACGTACAGGAATGGTCATGACCTCACGCGAACGACTGCAGGCAACGTTGAATCACCAGCCCGTCGACCGGCTGTGTGTGGACCTGGGGGCAGGGGGGCAGACCGGGATTGGCGTCTGCGCCCTCCACAGACTCCGGCAGGCAGTCCTTGGGGATCCTGGCTACAGGGTCAGGGTACACGAACCCTACCAGATGCTCGGTGAGGTGGATGACGCCTTGCGCGAGGCCCTGGCACTCGACGTGATCGGCGTCCCCACGCCCGGCACGATGTTCGGGTATCCAGCGGACGGGTGGAAGCCCTTTGTCATGCCCGACGGCACGCCTTGCCTGGTTCCCGGCCAGTTCAACTTTACCCGCGACGACAACGGCGACACCCTGATGTACCCCGAGGGAGACACGGGCGCCCCTCCCTGTGCGAGGATGCCCTGTGACGGGTACTTCTTCGATTCCATCCGCCGCCAGGACCCGATCGACGAGGATCGGCTCGATCCCGAAGACAACCTGGAGGAATTCGGTCCGATCAGTGACAACGACATCCGCTACTACGCAGCGGCGGTGAACCACGCCCACGGCCAGACCGAATACGGAATCTACATCACGATCGGCGGCGCCGCCTTCGGCGACATCGCCCTGGTCCCTGCTCCCTGGCTGAAACACCCCAAGGGCATCCGCGACGTGGAGGAGTGGTACATCTCCACACTGACGCGGCCCTCCTACGTGAAGGCCGTGTTCGAGAAGCAGTGCCAGGTGGCGCTCGCCAACATCGATCGTCTGGCGGGCGCCCTGGGTGACAAGGTGCAGGTGGCCTTCGTCAGCGGCACGGACTTCGGAACCCAGAACAGCACCTTCTGTTCTGTGGCCACCTTCCGCGACCTGTACAAGCCGTACCTGAAGGCGGTGTGCGATCAGGTCCACAGGCTGACGAACTGGAAGGTCTTCATCCACAGTTGCGGCGCGGTCCGGCCGCTGATCCCCGAGTTCATCGACGCAGGCGTGGACGTACTGAACCCCGTGCAGTGTTCGGCCACAGGCATGGACCCCCGGGAGCTCAAGAAGGAGTTCGGGAAGGACCTCGTCTTCTGGGGCGGCGGGGTGGATACGCAGAAGACCCTGCCGTTCGGTACGCCAGAGGAGGTGTACACCGAGGTCCGCCAGAGGATCGACATCCTGTTCGGCGATGGTACGGGCTTTGTGTTCAACGCGGTCCACAACATCCTGTCCAACGTGCCCGTGGAGAATATCCTGGCGATGCTGCGGGCCGTGGACGATGCCCGGAAGCGGACCTGAGACACACCCCTGAAGGAGCGCCAATATGCAGCACCCGTCTGACAACGGCTCGCGATTCAACATGGGCTTTCTGTGGATGATCTGCGGCGTGGCGGCGATGGGCGGGCTGCTCTTCGGCTACGACTGGGTCGTGATCGGCGGGGCCAAGCCGTTCTTCGAGCGGTACTTCGGCCTGACCGACGCTGCGATCAAGGGATGGGCCAACAGTTGTGCACTGGTGGGCTGCCTGGTCGGCGCCCTGGTGGCAGGCGCCTTGAGCGACCGGTTCGGGCGCAAGCGGCTGCTCCTCTGTGCCGCGGCCTTGTTTCTGGTCACCTCCCTGGGCAATGCCCTCGCTCCCAGCTTCAGGGTGTTCGTCGGCTGGCGGATACTGGGCGGCGTGGCCATAGGCCTGGCCTCGAGCCTCTCGCCCATGTACATCGCCGAGATCTCGCCTGCGGCCATGCGGGGAAGGCTCGTGTCCGTGAACCAGCTCACCATCGTCATCGGCATCCTCGCTGCCCAGTTCATCAATTGGCTGCTGGTCCGGCACCTGCCTGCGGGCGCAGGCGACGAGTTCATCCGGAGCTCCTGGTACGGCCAAGAGGCCTGGAGGTGGATGTTCGCCCTCTGCGCGATCCCTTCCCTGCTGTTTTTTGGCAGCATGTTCTTTGTGCCTGAGAGCCCCAGATGGCTGGTCAAGAACGGCAGGCCGGAACGGGCGAGGGGTGTGCTGGCCCGGATCGGCGGAGACCGCTACGCTGCAAGCGCCATGGCGGACATCCAGGCCACGCTGGTCAACGAGATCGGACGGGTCCGCTTCTCGGAGCTGCTCGACCGCCGGATGTTCAGGGTGGTGGCCCTGGGCGTCTTTCTGGCGGTGTTCCAGCAGTGGTGCGGCATCAACGTGGTCTTCAACTATGCAGAGGAGATCTTCAAGGCAGCAGGCTATGACATCTCCAGCGTTCTGGCCAACATCGCCTGGACAGGCTCGGTCAACCTGGCATTCACGTTCGTGGCGCTGGGCGTCGTGGACCGGGCAGGGCGCAGGCCTCTGATGTTGTTCGGGGCTGCAGGCCTGGCCGTGATCTACACCGCACTGGGCCTGTGCTATCTCTGGGGCGTTCAGGGCCTTCCCCTGCTGCTGCTCGTACTGGCGGCCATCGGCTGCTATGCCATGTCCCTGGCGCCCGTGACGTGGGTGGTCATCTCCGAGATCTTTCCGAATCGCATCCGCGGCGCAGCCATGGCGGTGGCCGTGGCCTCGCTGTGGATCGCCTGCTTCATCCTGACTTACACCTTTCCCTTGCTGAATGCCAGGCTGGGGCCGTCATGGACCTTCTGGATCTATGCGGCCATCTGCGTGGCAGGGCTTGTGGGGATCTGGCTGAGCCTGACCGAGACCAAGGGAAAGACGCTCGAACAGATCGAGCGGGAGTTGGTGGGCTAAACCAAACACCAGAAGAAATCAAAAGTCAAAAATCAAAGATCAAAAGTACAAGGCAAATATCAAAGAGGGGCACAGCCATAGCCGGCAGCCCATTTTTGCTTTTTGATCTGTCATCTTGACTTTTGCTTTTTGATCTTCGATAGGAGGTACCATGGGACAGAGAATCGCCTGCTCCGCAATGTGCTGGGTGCTGCTGATCTCTGCAGGCACGGACTCCCCGGTCCGGGCAGGGCAGGACACCTTCTCCCTGGCGGGTTGTTGGCGATTCCAGCTCGATCGCGGAGACACCGGGGTGGCTGACCGGTGGTTTTACAGGGCCCTGCCTGACCGGGTGAGACTGCCGGGCTCCCTGCCTGGCCAGGGTATCGGCGACGAGGTCACTGTGGATACGCCTTGGATAGGCGACATCGTGGACCGGTCCTGGTTCACGTCACCCGCGTACGAGGCCTACCGCAGGCCGGGCCACATCATGGTGCCATTCTGGCTGCAGCCCGACCGGTTCTACGCGGGACCCGCATGGTTTCAGCGGGACATCGACGTGCCGGCCCGCTGGAAGGGACTACGGCTGGTCCTGTTCCTGGAGCGGCCCCACTGGAAGACCCAGGTCTGGGTGGACGGCCGGGCCCTGGGACAGAACCTGAGCCTGTCGACACCGCACGAGTACGACCTGGGCACCGGCCTTGCCGCAGGCAGGCACACCGTGACAATCCGCGTCGACAACCGGATGGTGATCGACATCGGCTGCAATTCCCACAGCATCAGCGACCATACGCAGGGGAGCTGGAACGGAATCGTGGGCGGCATCGAGCTGCGCACGACGCCGGCCGTATGGGTGGATGACCTTCAGGTCTACCCCCACCTCGCTGCCAGGAGCGTTGGGATCAAGGGTCGCATCGGCAACGCCACGGCCAGTCCGGGGAAGGGCCTCTTGAGGCTGAAAGGGGGAGGCGGGGCTCAGTCGCTGGCCGTGAGCTGGGATGCCAAAGGCGGGTCATTCGAGGCCGAATTCGGCCTTGGCGACAAGCCCCAGCCCTGGGACGAGTTCTCGCCCAGCCTGACGCGGATCGAGGCGAGCCTGGACGGCGGGCGGGCCACGTCCGTCACCTTCGGCCTTCGTGAGATCTCGACGCAGGCCACCCAGTTCGTGCTCAACGGCAGGAAGGTGTTCTTCCGGGGCACGCTGGAGTGCGCGATCTTCCCCAAGACCGGCCACCCGCCGACGGACGTAGGATCCTGGAGGCGGATCATTCGCATCGCCAAGGCCCATGGCCTCAACATGATCCGGTTTCACTCCTGGTGTCCGCCTGAGGCCGCGTTTACGGCAGCAGACGAGCTGGGATTCTACTACCAGGTCGAGGTCGCCTCATGGGCCAACGGCACGTCGTCCCTGGGCGACGGCAAGCCGGTGGATCAGTGGCTCTACGACGAGGCGAGCCGCATCCTCAAGGCCTACGGCAACCACCCGTCGTTCCTGCTGATGCCATACGGCAATGAGCCTGGTGGACAGCATGGCAACGCGTGGCTGGCCAGGTGGGTCGACCATTGGAAGGCGGCAGATCCCCGCAGGCTCTACACCAGCGGATCAGGCTGGCCGCAGATCCCCGAGAATCAGTTCCACGTCACGCCCGATCCCCGGATCCAGGCGTGGGGCGAGGGTCTCAAGTCCAGGATCAACGCCAAGCCGCCTGAGACGACCACGGACTATACGGACTACATCCGCGCCAGGTCAGTGCCAGTGATCAGCCATGAGATCGGCCAATGGTGCGTGTATCCTAATCTTGAGGAGATCCCCAAGTACACCGGATACCTGAAGTGCAAGAACTTCGAGATCTTCCGTGACTCGTTGGCAGGCCGCGGCTTGCTGGACCAGGCGGGACAGTTCCTCTTCGCCTCAGGCAGGCTGCAGGCCCTCTGCTACAAAGAGGACATCGAGTCCAGCCTTCGGACGCCGGGCATGGGCGGATTCCAGTTGCTCGACCTGCATGACTTCCCGGGCCAAGGCACCGCCTTGGTGGGTGTACTGGACCCCTTCTGGGGTGCAAAGGGTTACGTCTCCGCAGCGGAGTATCGCCGCTTCTGCGGTCCGGTGGTGTTGCTCGCCCGGCTTGGCCGCAGGGTGTTTACCAGTGATGAAGCCCTGGAGGCAGACATCGAAGTCGCGAATTTCGGCGCTGCACCACTGGAGGATGCGGGCACAGACTGGCGGCTCGTGGCGGACAGCGGCAGGGTCGTGGCGCAAGGCCGGCTGGCAGCCAGGACCATCCCTGTGGGCAATGGGATCGGCCTGGGTCATGTGACGGCAGACCTGAGGGACGTCCCTACCCCCAGCCGTTACAGGCTTGTGGTGGGACTCCAAGGGACCCGCATCGAGAACGACTGGGACGTCTGGGTGTACCCGTCGCAGGTCGACACGACCGTGCCTCCGCAGATCCTGGTCACCGAGGGCCTCAACGACGACAGCTTGGCCCATCTGGCGAAGGCCGGCACGGTTCTGCTCATGATCCCGCAGGACCGGGTCCGCAATATCCAGGACAGGAAGGTGGAGCTGGGCTTCTCCAGCATCTTCTGGAACACCGCATGGACGGGCCGCCAGGCGCCCACCACCCTGGGCATCCTGTGCGACCCCAGGCATCCGGCGTTGGCGGGCTTTCCCACGGATTCGCACACCAACTGGCAGTGGTGGTATCTGATCCACCGCAGCGGGGCCATGATCCTCGATGACCTGCCGCCAGAGCTGCATCCCCTGGTCCAGGTCATCGACGACTGGGTCACCAACCACAGGCTCTGCCTCGCCTTCGAGGCCCGTGTCGCAGGAGGCCGCGTGCTGGTGTCGAGCATGGGTCTTCAGGGAGCCGGCGATCCCGTGAGCCGCCAGATGCGGCACAGCCTTGTGACCTACATGTCCGGCGACCGCTTCAGGCCCAGGGTCGAATTGACACCCCTGCAGGTCCGGAGCCTGTATGCCGACCCATCGCCCTCCAGGTGATCCAGGGCGGCACACCCGGAGATCTCTCGCCTGCAAGCCAGCGCAAAAAAGAAACCCCTGCGGGCGGAGGGAGAGGAAAAGCGAGATAACCGCAGGGGTTTAGTTGCTTAGGAACCAATGAACTACGCTCAGCCAAGGCTAATCTACTGCCCCGGCTGGCACGTGTCAAGGGCATGCCGAGAAAAACTCCAAAAAAAGTGGAGAAGACCGGACTGCGTCCCTCACCGGCAACGGCTAGGAACCGGCCCCCTGTCTCCTGAAGGCCTCAGGCAGGAATTCGATCAGGTCCCTGGAGATTAGACTGACCTGGCCGATGTGCTGGGCCGCGAGGTCTCCTGCCAGACCGTGGAGGTACGCGCCCAACACCGCGGCATCGAAGGGGGACAGGCCCTGCCCCGTGAGGGCTGCGATGACGCCGGTGAGCACGTCGCCCGAGCCGGCCGTGGCCATCCCAGGATTGCCCGTGGTGTTCACGTACAGGCCCTGGCCATCGGTGACCACCGTACCAGCCCCTTTGAGCAGCAGGGTACAGGGGACCCGCCTGACGAATTCCGTGGCGATTGCCTCACGGTCTGCAGGCATCTCCTCGCGGATCACGCTGGCCCAGAGCCGCTTCATCTCGCCGGGGTGAGGGGTGAAGACCAGGTGGGCCTTGACGCTGGCAGGCCAGTCCCTGAGGCGGCTGAGATTGCCCAGGCCGTCTGCATCGATCACCAGTGGGACGCCCTTGAGGCCGATCAGACGCTCGACAATGGACCGGAGGGCGTGGCTCTGGCCGATGCCCGGGCCAAAGGCCACCACGTCGTTCTCTGCCACCGCATCCAGGATGGTCCCCATGGCCTCAGTGGAGATTCTGCCGCTGGAGTCCTCTGCCAGGGGGATCGTGGTGTAGCACGGTTCGAGTCCCGCCACGGTCGCGAGGCAGCTCCTGGCGGTCGCGACCCGTACCAGGCCAGCCCCGCTCCGCATGCAGGCGGTGCCTGCCAGCGCTGCTGCGCCCGCCATCCCCGTGCTGCCCGCGATGATCAGAACGCGGCCGAAGTCCCCCTTGTGGCTGTCCGCCTTGCGGGGTGCGAGCTGCGGTACCGCGGAAATCCTCTCCATGGCTAACCTCTGACTCAGTAGTGAGGAGACAGTAGTCAGGAGACGGGAGAGAACGAACATCGCTCTCGGCCAAACGTCTGCCCCTGTATTTCTGCTGACTCCCGACTACTGTCTTCTATCTTCTATCTTCCGACAAATCAGGCTCGCCGTGACTGCTGCAGAGAAGCCGTTGTCGATGTTGACCACGGACACGCCTGAGGCACAGCTATTGAGCATGGTCAGCAGGGCAGCCAGACCATTGAAACTGGCCCCATATCCGACGCTGGTCGGGACTGCGATGATCGGACAACTGGCGAGACCAGCGACCACGGACGCCAGCGCACCTTCCATGCCGGCCACCACGATAAGGCAATGGGCCTGCTCGAACTTGTGGATCTGTCCGATCAGGCGGTGCAGCCCTGCGACGCCCACGTCGCAGATCACCTCTGTTCGCTGGCCCATGAGCTCTGCGGTCACCTTGGCCTCCATGGCGACAGGCAGGTCCGCGGTTCCTGCGGTGATGATGGGCAGGACTGACTCAGATCTGGCCAGGGCCGCCTGTTCCAGGTAGATCGCGCGGGCCAGTTCATCGTACTGGGCCGTGGGCCAGGCGCCGGCCTTGATCAAGGCATCGAACACGGCCCGCTCTGCACGCGTGGCCAGGACGTTGTTTCCCTTGTGAGCCAGGCGATCAAAGATCTGCACGATCTGATCGGTGGTCTTTCCAGGGCAGAAGATGACCTCAGGCAGGCCTCGCCGCAGCGCCCTGTGGTGATCGACCTTGGCAAAACCAATGTCCTCGAATGGCAGGTGGCGCAGCCTGTCCAAGGCGCCCTCGACATCGACCTGTCCGGTTCTTACCTCTTCGAGCAAACGTCTCAGCCGTTCCACGTCCATCCAGACAACTCCTTGAATTCGGATACTGCCCCAGTATAGCGGATTGAACCGGCCGGGCAAGGAGATCGAGGCCTTGAAAGCCCCGGGAGGGCGAGGGCGGAGCCTGAGGTCGCCGTGCGGATTGCCTCGCGGAGTGACTTCAAATTCCCTTTTCGCAAAGGAATTGCGCCGATTTCTGGCGGACCTGCAGGACATAATGTGAGAAGTACAGAGCAGCTCTGTGGTATGGGTAAGGAATCTATGATTGATGCTGAGGACCCGATTCTGGTCAGGCGGGCGCTGCAGGCGGATGCCGAGGCCTTTGGCCGGCTGTGCGGGCGATACTACCCGTCGCTGGTGGCTGTGGCAGATGCCATTCTGCAGGATCACCATCTGGCTGAGGATGCAGCCCAGGAGGCGTTGGCGCATGCGTGCAGACAACTGCCAGGCCTCAGGAGGCCGGAGCTCTTTGCTCCCTGGGTTGCGGCCATCTGCAGGAACGTGGCGAAGGATACGCTGCATAGTCGGCAGAGGCAGGCAGCGGCCGTCGAGGCCAATGATCCGCCGCAGGCCGGACAGGATGGCGGCGATGATTCGGAACTACTGGCGGAGGCGTTGCGGAATCTGGAGTTCCCTCTGCGGGAGGTCGTCTACATGAGATTCTATAACGACATGAGCTATCAGCAGATGGCCAAGGTCCTCGGCGGGACACCCCAATCGATCGACGGCCGGCTCCGCAGGGCCAAGAAGAAGATTGCCGCATATCTGGCCAGACGGGGCTTCGGGAGGTAACTGTGCCATGAGGCACGACAAGGACAATCATTGGCTGGACCCGCATCTGGCCAAACAGGTGGGCCGGCCACCGGTCGAGTTCGATTTCGACCACTGGGCCAAGAGGTATCCGGAGGAGGCCCGGTTGCTGGAACAGGGGTATAGCCACTCCAGCAGGAATAACAAGACCCTCATCCCTTTGAGATGGAGACACATTATGGAAAGCAAGGTGACACGTTTCTCAGCAGCGGCGGTTGTCGTACTCGCAGTCGGGCTGGTTCTCTTGAACCCCTCCGGCAGGTCAAGGCAGGGTGTCCTCCTGGCTGCGCAGGAGAGGCTGGCGCAGGTGGATACCATGGTCCTCAAGGGCCAGAAGGCATTCACCGCCCTGGACGACCCGAACGCATCGATCTCGCTGGCCGTGACCAAGTACATCTCCAGACAGTACGGATACATGGAGCAGGGGACCGTCAACGGCAGGGTCGTCTACAAGGTGGTCATGAACATGCCTGAGAAGCAGGGCCTCATGGCCTTCGGCCTGTGGGTTAAGAAGGGCGTCAGGTATCCCTGTACGGAAGGTCAGCTCCAACTCATGGAGAAGCTGACGCCCACGGGGATCATCGATCTGCTCTTGCAGACCGATCACAAGGAGCTTGGCCGGGCGAAGATCAATGGCGTGGACGTGGAGGGGTTCGAGTTGCATGGGGTCAGCCACCTGAAGGACGTCCTGCCCAAGGCCCTCTTCGACATCCAGCAGGGCACTGCAACGGCCTGGGTGTCCACCGAGGAGCATCTGCCGATCCGTCTGGAGGGCGATCTGCGGATAGGCAAGAGCCTGGCCACGTTCTACATGGACGCAAACCTGCATGAGACCACCAGTCTGGAGGCCTACAACGTGGAGCTCGACCCCAGCCTGTTCAGCACTGAGATTCCAGAGGGGTATTCGGAGTTCAAACTTACCGACGTGCTCTCCTCCGCGATCGGTCCGACCCTTCCCGCAAGCAGCCAATAGGCATCATGGATGCGATCTACTTCGTCAAGTAGGTGAATGCGGGGTAACGTTCGTACCCTCGGCTGCGTCTTTGCTATGTGGTGTCCTGTGCTATGTCGAGTATGACCGCCGAGACGCAGATCCTCTGGCTGCGCCGGAGGCCGACTTCGCAACAGAAGGGCTTGGTCGGCCCCAAGGCGGATAGTCTGTGTACCCTCCGCAGGCTGGGGATGAAGGTGCCACCCTGTTTCTTTGTGACTACCTTGGCCTTTCAGCGGCATCTCGATACAGCGGGACTTCGAGACCAGATCGTGACCCTTGCAGGACGGCTGGCTGCGGAGCCACGTGGGGTCGGACCCATGCTGGAGCAGATCCGCGATACGATCGTCCGCTCCCCCGTCGGCCAAGACCTCCGCGGCCTGATCGTGGAGGCCTACGGCCGGCTGGGCGCAGGCGTCGTGGCCGTGCGATCCTCCGCCACGGCAGAAGACCTGCCGGGCCACTCCTTTGCCGGCCAGTACGAGACCATCCTGGGCGTCAGGTCACTCGAGGCGTGCCTTGAGGCACTCAAGCGATGCTGGGCCTCACTCTGGACCGACCGGGCCTTTGAGTATTGCAGGCGAAACGGCATTGACCACCGACGGGTCGAGATGGCGGCCATCGTGCAGCAGCAGATCGAGCCGGATGCGGCAGGTGTCGCCTTCACCCTGGATCCAGTCAAGGGGTGCAGCACCCGGATCGTGATCGAGGCCTGCAGAGGCCTTGGCGAGGCACTCGTCTCGGGCAGGGTCCAGCCTGAACGATTCGTCCTGAGCAAGAAGGGGCTGCAGGCCATCCGGCAGATTCCACCTTCCGATGAGGGCCGCGAGCCCCTGCTTGCGCCCGCATCGATCAGGGCCCTGGCGAGGGATGCGCGGCGGATCGAGAAGCGGATGGGCTGTCCCCAGGACATCGAGTGGGCGATCCGGCAGGGGATGATCTGGTTCCTGCAGGCCAGGCCGATCACGGCCATACCCCAACCAAAGCCCTGGGAAGACCGGCAGATCTGGACCAATACGAACACGGGAGAGATTGCGCCCGATGTGACGACGCCGATCACGTGGTCGATGATCCAGCTACTGTTCAATCCGCTGTTCAGGTCGGTCTTTCGCCTGGTCGGGGTGGACACGTCCAAGGCGCCTGTGGCAGGTCTTGTCGCAGGAAGGATCTACTTCAACGTTAACACGGGCTTGGCCGCAGCCTGGCCGTTCGGCATACGGCTCGACACGGCGGTCCAGTTCGAGGGGATCCTTGGGGGGGGACAGAAGGTCTGTCCTGTGGGCCCAGTCGACCTCTCGGAGGAGGACCTGCCTGACACGGGCTTTGGTTGGCCCAAGTACATCCTCTCCTGGCCGCGGATCGTCTATGACCTGGCGACCCACTCGGCCAAGAGAGGCGACAGGGCCCGCGAAAGGCTGACGGCCCGCAACGATGCGCTCCTCGCCCTTGACCTGGAGGCCATGGACCTGGCCAGCCTGGCGAAGACCTTCCGCCAGAGCCTGTGGGACAACCTCAGCGACATGGACCTCCTCTACCTTGCGACCAGCGTGCCAGCACTCCTGGCCTTTGAGAAGGCCTGCAGGGACTGGCTGGCTGATCCAAGCATGAACCTTGGATACAGGCTCCTGGCCGCACAGGGTGGCATGGCGGATGCAGAGGCGGGCCTGGACCTGTGGCGGCTGGCTGAGCTGGCGCACGGCGATGGGCCGACTGAGGCGGTGGTCTTGTCGGATCCGGACTGGCAGGCTGTTCGCTCGCGGCTCAGCGAGACAGCGCATGGCAGACGTCTGCTCGCTGGCTGGGATCGGTTCATGGCCGAGCACGGGCACCACTGCAGAGGCGAACTGGAGCTTCACAACGCGCGCTGGTCAGAGAGGCCGGACTACGTGCTGGAATGGCTCCGCAGCACGCTGGGCTCGATCGGCAAGGCCGACCCCGTGGAACGGCACCATCGCCTGGCTGCGGCGCGGGAAGGCCTGACGGAAGACTGCCTCAGACGGCTGGCGAATCCCCTCAAACGGCGGGTCTTTCTCTGGTCGCTTCGGCGGGTCCAGAAGCTCGCCGTGGACAGGGAGAACTGGAAGAACGAGGTGGTCCGCCAACTGGCTGCCCTCCGCCGGGCCCTGCTGGTCCTGGGCGGACGGCTCCACTTGACGGGTGTCCTCTCCAACGCAGAGGATGTCTTCTTTGTGGAGTTGAATGAGCTTGAATCAGTTGCACACGGGGGCGTCGACCCGGGACTCGGGCAGCGGATTCTGCAGAGGCGGGCGGAATACGAGAGGAACCTGGGCTACCGGCCTCCGCCGGTGGTCGTAGGGCGGTTCGACCCCACCCTGTGTCCGGATACCACGATTGAGGGGGATACGAGGATCCTCAAGGGTATTGCCGTCTCTCCGGGCACGGCCACGGGAAGGGCCAGGGTCATCCTGAGGACCGATGACCACCAACACGTGGAGGCAGGCGAGATCCTGGTGGCACCGTTCACCGATCCGGCGTGGACCCCGTACTTCCTGCCTGCAGCGGGGGTCGTCATGGACCAAGGGGGCATCCTGTCCCATGGCGCGATCATAGCTCGCGAGTACGGCATCCCGGCAGTCGTCAACGTGGGCCCTGCCACCCAGATCATCCGCACGGGCCAGTTGATCCGGGTAGATGGTGATGGGGGCGTAGTGACAATTCTCTCTACGACTCCGGCTTGCTGACCTGGTCGAAGCCCACCTCCCACTGCTTGCCTTCTGCGAAGACCACGATCGTCCTGCGGTTGTGCCGGACCCGTTCCACCATGGCCTGGCGTTTGAAGGGGATGACGTACACGCTATCACCCCTGCGCAGGCCCTTGATGAACTCCGTGTGTCGCTCGGCCAGGGGCGTGGTTGCAGCCATCTGCCGGATCTGGCCGGCCATGGTCTCGGCCTCCTCGCTCCAGGGTTTGGGCGCGTTCTGCATCTTCCTGGAGAACTGGTCCGCCAGGTCCCTGACCCGTCGGAGAGACTGGTCAATCTCGCGGTCCGCCTGGCGGCGAAGGGCCTGCTCCTGCTCCTGCAGGGCGCGAATCTGCTCGCCGACCTGGTCCTTCATCTGCCGGGCCTGCTGCAGGGCCAGGTCTGCGTCCTGGCGTTTCTGTTCCGCCAACTGCCGGATCTTCTGGACCTCATTGATCAGATGCGAGGTCTGGTCCGCATCCTGACCGAGCAGGGCCCTCGCGTGGCCGGTCACCTTCTTGGGCATGCCGAGTCGCTGTGCGATGGCCAGGGCGTTGCTGCTGCCCGGCGTGCCCATCAGCAGCCTGTACGTGGGTTGTAGCGTGACCGTATCGAACTGAAGCGATGCGTTCTCGGCCCGCTTCTGGGAGAAGGCAAAACCCTTGAGTTCTCCCAGGTGGGTGGTGGCGACTACGTGTCCGCCCTTCGAGACCATGGCATCGAGGATCGCCGCGGCCAAGGCCGCGCCCTCGGCGGGGTCCGTCCCAGATCCCAGTTCATCCAGAAGGACTAGGGTCCCCGTGCTGGTCCTCTCGATGATCCGGACGATCTGGCGGATGTGGGCGGAGAACGTGCTCAGGCTCTCCTGGATGCTCTGTTCATCGCCGATATCGGCAAAGACCTGTCCGTATATGCCGACGTGCGAATCCGGGCCTGCAGGGACGTGCAGGCCTGCCTGCGCCATGAGCACGCAGAGGCCGATGGTCTTGAGCAGCACGGTCTTGCCGCCCGTGTTGGGGCCCGTGATCAGCAACAGGTCGAAATCGTCACCCACGCGAGGGCTCATCGCCACCACTTGATCGGCCGGCTCCTGGGAGCGATCCAGTGCCAGCTTCATCAGCAGCGGGTGTCGCGCGTCCTGGAATTTGACCTGGCTGGACGCGGCGAGCTGCGGACAGGACAGGCGATAGGCGATACTGAACCTCGCTTTTGCGTGGATCAGATCCACGGTCGCGAGGGTCCGAAGGCTGGCCAGGATGTCGTCGTGCCGGGCCAGGACCGCGTGGGTCAACTCCCACAGTATCCGGTCCACCTCCTTCTTCTCCTCGAACAGGGCCTCTTCCAGGTCATTGCTCAGCTCCATCAGGGCATCGGGCTCGATGTACAGGGTCGCGCCGGTATTGGACCGATCCAGGACCGTGCCCCGAAGGCTGGCGCGGTAGTGGGCCTTGATAGCCACCACGGGCCGGCCGTGGCGGATGAGGAAGTGATCGTTCTCGAGGGCACGACGGAGCTCGGGTAGGGCGATGATCTGGGCAAAGCGGCGGCGGACCCTCTCTTCCAGCTCGGCGATCTGGCTGCGAAGGCCCGCCAGTCTGACCGAGGCCGTGCTGCTGACCTTGGCTTCGCCGTCGACGCACTGGTGGATCTGCTCGACGACGGTGTCGAAGTCCGTGAGCCGGTCCGATAGGGACTCGAGATCACGGTGGAGATTCGGGTCTAGTCCCTGGAAGAACTCCTTGAGCCGCCCGCTGGCCGCGAGGGTGTCTCCGATCTGGAGCAGCTCGGCCGGCTCGAAGACCGTCTGTGTGGTGGCCAGCCTCTGGAAGAGGGGCCGAACGTCGCGGATCCCGGCCAGGGGAACCCGAGTCCCCTGGTCGAGCAGGTCCCGTAACTGTGACGTCTGGGCCAGCCGGGGCGAGATCCATGCAGGGTCCGTGGAAGGGTACAAGGCCCGTGCAGCCTGCCTGCCCAATTCACTGCTCGCGAAGGAGGCCAGGATTTCCAGGACCTGGCCGAATTCCAGGACCTTCAGCGTATGTTCGTCGATCCGTTTAGAGGACACGGTTCAATCAGAAGCCAGAAGCCACAACTCACAACTCACAACTCACAACTCACAGCGAAACCCTCAGTCTATCCGATAAGAGGTCGTTGTTTAAGCCCAAAAAGCCGGCTGTGGTCTGCCGCTGCGGGCGGGGGGCACAGGTCCTTTCAGGGGGCGGCATTCGTGGGGGCAGATAAAGTCGCACTGCTGGCCTGTCGATACGTTGCTGAAAGGTGTATTCGTGCAAGAGGGTGCAGGCTATGCAGACACAAGATCCGCTCTTGGCCGTCCTTGAGCAGCAGAACCTTCTGGACGCACAGACGCTCCAGCGAGTGGCTCAACAGCATGAGCAGACCGGCCAGGGCATCCTGAGCATCCTGAAGAAGGAGAACCTCCTCAACGACGACCAGTTGGTTCGCCTGGTGGCGGCCGGCAATGGCATCGAGTTTGTCAGCCTCTCACCCGACGACATCGACCCCGTCGTGGCGCACCTTGTCTCGTACGACATGGCGAACCGCTACGTCCTGATCCCGCTCCGCCAGGAGGAAGGAACCCTGGTCGTGGCGATGAGCTCGCCGATGCACCTTCTGGTCCGCGATCAGATCGAGATGAAGACCGGATACAAGGTCGTGCCGGTGGCTGCCACGGCCGCCGCGATCCGGCACGCGATCCACTACCATTTCGACGTCGCCAACGTCACCAAGCAGGCCATCGCCTCCATGAGGCTCAAGGAAGACCACAGCGCGGAGCCCGAGGTCCAGAAGGTTCGGGAGGTCTCCGACCGCGTGGCCAATGATCCCGTGACCCGGCTGGTCGCCTCGATTGTCCGGGGTGCCATCGACGCCCGGGCCAGCGACATCCACTTGGAGCCTCAGGAGTCGGAACTCCGCGTGAGATATCGCGTGGACGGCATCCTGCGCGCGGCCGTCACGGTGCCGTCCTCGGCCCAGAACGAGGTGGTCTCGCACATCAAGATCCTGTCCGGCATGGACATCTCCGAAAAGCGTCTTCCCCAGGACGGTCACATGTCCACGGTCCACTCCAATCGGGCGTACGACCTGCGGGTGTCGTCTCTGCCGTCAGTGGGCGGCGAGAAGGTCGTCATCCGAATCCTGGATAAGAGCGCCAACAAGTGGGATCTCGACGCCGTGGTGGCGTCCAAGCGGGACAATGCCGCCTTTCGTCAGCTCACCGCCAACCCCTATGGGATGATCCTGGTGACGGGTCCGACCGGCTGCGGCAAGACGACCACCTTGTACTCGCTGTTGCAGTTGCTCAACACCATGGACGCCAACATCGTGACCGTGGAAGATCCGGTCGAGTACCGGGTCGCGGGGATCACGCAGGTCCAGGTGAAACCCCTGGCTGGGCTGACCTTCGCGTCGGCCTTGCGGAGCATCCTCCGACAGGACCCGGACATCATTTTGATTGGAGAGATTCGCGACGGCGAGACCGCCGAGATCGCGGTTAGCGCCGCCCTGACCGGACACCTGGTCCTGAGCACCCTGCACACCAATGACGCGGCAGGGGCCATCTCCCGGCTGATGAATCTGGGTATCCCTCCGTTCCTGGCCGGATCGGCGCTGCTGGGGGCCGTGGCCCAGAGGTTGGTCCGCAACTGTTGCCCCAAGTGCAGGCAGCAGGTTACGCCAACCGCCGAGGAGTGGAAGCTTCTCACCGGCAAGGCCCCGTCTGCCGGGCAGACGCCAGCCACCGTGAGCCGGGCTGTGGGATGCGGGACTGCTACCACACGGGCTACAAGGGCCGCAGGAGCATCTACGAGATCCTGGCCGTGTCGTCCACGATCCGCAAGATGATCGTGGAAGGCCAGAATGATGACGCCATCGCGGCCCAGAGCATCCGGGAGGGGATGCGGACCCTGTATCGCAGCGCGCTCGACGAGGTCCTCCAGGGCACTACGACCCTGGACGAGGTCTCGCGCGTCGTGGATATGAGGGATCGTTGATGGCCGTCTACACGTACACCGCCAAGGACACGCAGGGCAACCGCTTCTCGGGGACGTACCGGGACATCCCGACGACCTCCGCGCTGCGGGAAGAGTTGTCCAAGATCGGCTACACCCTGGTGACTGCCGCCAAGGCCAAGGAGGAGTCCCAGACCCAGGCGCGGCGGGGCCGCGGCCGGGTCAGCCAGAAGGAGCTGGTGGGCTTCGCTTACCAGTTTTCGGGGATGTACTCGGCTGGGCTCAGTGTCATCCAGATCCTCCAGGCACTGGAGGACCAGAGCGACAGTGCTGCTTTCAAGGCGATCCTCGCGGACGTCCGGCAGAGCATCGAGACCGGCTCCAGCCTGAAGAAGGCCTTTGAACGGCATGAGAAGGTCTTCTCTCAATTCTTCGTGGGCATGGTCGAGGCCGGAGAGACCGGCGGCAAGCTGTCCCAGTCTCTGGAGACTGTCGCCGTCTACCTCGAGAAACGCCAGGAACTCAGGCAGAAGATCAAAGCGGCCTTCGTGTATCCCTCTGTTGTGGGGGTGGTCTGCGTACTCGTGGTCACTGCCATGCTTCTGTTCGTGGTCCCCATGTTCTCGAAGCTCTATGCTCGGATGCACGTGCAACTGCCGGGCCCCACGCAGTTCCTCATCGACATCAGCAGCGTGCTTCGCGGCGGATGGTTCGTGATTGTGCCGGCGATTGCAGCTCTCATCTGGGGCATGCGGGTGATGTTGCGAAAGCCCGTGGTTCGGATGTGGGTGGACGACGTGAAGTTCCGTTTGCCGGTCTTTGGCAAGCTCACCCGCATGGTGGTGGCTGCCCGGTTCACGCGGACCCTGGCCACGCTGCTCTCGGTGGGCGTGCCGCTGATCGAGGCCCTGGAGGTTGCCCGGGTCGTGGCGAACAACAGCCGGATGTCGAAGATCACGGAGGATCTGCAGCATTCGGTCCGGACCGGCAATCCGATCGCCCGTTCGCTCAAAAGTCATGGCCTGGTTCCGCCGATGATCATCCAGATGGTCGACTCGGGCGAGCAGGCCGGCATCCTGCCTGAGATGCTCGCCAAAGGGGCGGACTTTCTGGACAGGGACATCGATCGCATGGTCGCCAGCCTGCTGACCAAGCTGGAGCCTGCGCTGACCCTGGTGATGGGCCTCATCATCGGCACGATTCTATTGGGCGTGTACCTGCCGATGTTCGACTACATGGGACATCTGAAGTGACCGCGCAGCGGTCATCCTGAGGCGTAGCCGAAGGATCTCCACTGCGAAGAAGAAGCAAGAGGCAAGAAGTAAGAGGCAAGCGGAAAGAAGGACAAAGTCGGCCTGCCCCCTCTTCTGGCTTCTGAGTTCTGAGTTCTGGCTGGTTAAGTCCCGGCCCTCGAGGGTCGATAGAGAAGTCAACAGTGCAGTCTGTGTACGGTCTTTATTGAAAGGAGGCCCCAATGCGTCGTAAGAGTATTCAAGGATTCACACTGGTCGAACTGCTGGTCGTCGTGCTCATCCTGGGCGCCCTGGCGTTCATCGCGATCCCTAGGATTGGCCAGAGCTCGACCACGGCCAAGAAGAACGCGTGCAGCACGAACGTCGATCTGCTGAATTCCCAGGTCGAGCTGTACTATGCCAACAACGGCAGCTTCCCGGCGTCTCTTGCGACCGTGACCGGTGATGCCAACTACTTCCCGGATGGCGCACCGGTGTGCCCGTTCAGCACGACCTACTCCTACAGCACCACGACCCATCGTGTGGCTGACCATTCCCACTAGTCGTTGTTGGTGGAGTTGACGCAGGGTCTTTGGGTCTTCGATTCAGCATACCCGATAGGTTCGACGAGGATGACCCGCGGAGGACATCCTCGTTGACTATTAGAGTCCATCTCAGATCGCAGTAGGAAGGGGTTCTGAGATAGACTCTTGGGGTGATGACGCATGGTCCGGTCGAACAGAGGCTACAGTCTCACGGAGCTGGTGATCGTCGTTGCGATCATGGGGGTCATGGCTGCCATGGCCATCCCACGATTCTCGTCCAGCCTGGTGGGAAAGACCAAGGCTGAGGCTGCCGCCTATAAGCTGATCGCGGACCTGCGTCTGGCGAGGTCCATGGCCATCCGGGACGCAGCGACCAACGACAAGGGCTACGAGGTGGACCTGACCAGCACGACCTACACGATCGTGAACACCAAGACGAGTGCGACCGTGGCCTCGTATACCTTTGCCTCGGGCTTGACGGTCACCTGGGTGGGAACCTACAAGTTCATCTTTGAGCCGCTGGGAGACCTCAAGAGCAGCAGCGGGACCCAGATCACGCTTGCGGCAGGCGGCAGGACGTGCACACTGACGTTTGTTTCCGCCACGGGCGCCATCAAGTGCACGAAGAGTTGAGGCCCCTGTGGATACGCGGGCACGTTTCCATCGCCGAAGTGAAAGAGGCATCTCCATCACGGAGGTGGTGGTGGCCTCGTCCCTGATGCTGGTCAGCCTCGTCCCCATCCTGCATGCCCTGACCGTGGCCCAGGGCACGGCCCGCGTCATCGAGCAGAAGACCCGCAGCCTCACCCTGGCCCAGGCCAAGCTCGACGAGATTCGCGCCCAGGCATTGAACAACTACGACCAGAGCTTCGCCGCCTCCTCGGTCTCGCTCGATGGGGCATACCGGTGCACGGTGGCAGATACCTATATCATACTGTGCACGGTGCGGACCATCACGGTTTCCGTTGGATATGACAAGAACGGCAATGGGACCCTGGCCACGGGCGAGATCCTGGTCACGCTCAAGACCCTCATTGCCCGAAGGGAGTAGTCGTCCCTTTGGCCTTCTATCGGAGAGTGGATGCATCGAAGCCCCTTGAGACCGACCTTTGCCAACCCACGAGGCCTCGTGGCCAGGCCCGCCGTCACGCTCATCGAGATGACGGTCGCGGTGGCCATCATGGTGGTGGTGTTCAGTACGGTGGTGCCGGTGATCCGGGGGATTCGCAACACCTGGAACACCCGGCAGGCCAACGCGGATCTGGTCCAGAACGGACGCGTCCTGATCGAGCACCTCCGGGCGCAACTGGTCAAGGCCAAGAAGGTCACGGCAGTCAGCGGCGCTGCTGTGACCAATGGGCACATCGAGTTCAGGGCCAGCGACGGCACCACCTATCGCTATGACCGTTCCAGCACCACCGGCTACGTCGAATTCGGCCCGGTCGGCAGCCTTGTCGATCTGGCAGGGCCGGTCAGCACCTTGAAGTTTGCCTGCTATGATATTGAAGACCTGTCCACGCCGATCACGGACGGCGAGAAGATACGGCTGGTGAAGATCGAGACCACCCTGGTCAACTCCGGATCCATGGCCCAGAGCCGCACCTGGACCACCTCTGTGGAGCTGCGGTGCAACATCACGCCTGACGAGGCCCTGGTGGGGTGGTGGCGGTTCAATGAGTCCAGCGGCCTGACCGCCGTGGACTCCTCGGGCTATGGCCGCGATGGTACGCTCGTGAGCATGGCGGGCACGGAGTGGCGCACGGGTGTCCTGAACAAGGCCCTGCTGTTCGATGGCTACAACGACCACGTGACCCTGCCGATCGGCTCGGTGGTCGCCTCCTCTGACAGCATGACAGTCGCTGCATGGGTGAACTTCTACAACGATGGTGGGTCGTGGGAGCGGATCTTCGACTTTGGCACCGGGACCACCAAGAACATGTTCCTGACGCCATCCCTTGGCAGCTACGGTGACATGCGATTTGCGATCACGACCGGCGGCTACTCGGGTGAATCCAGGCTCGACGGTCTCACTTCTCTTCCGACGGGCTGGCACCACGTGGCAGTCACCATCGATGGCGGCAGCAACACCATGAGACTCTACCAGGATGGCTCTATGGTGGACTCAGGGATGACGGCGACCCTGCCGTCGGATCTGGGCACGACCACCCACAACTACCTGGGCCGGTCCCAGTATGCCGTGGACGACTACTTCCGGGGCGAGCTGGATGAGGTCCGGCTCTACAACTACGTCCTGTCCTCTGCCGAGATTACCGACCTCTTTGCCGTGGGTGATCTGGTTCAACACCTGGCCTTTGACGAGACCTCGGGCACGAACGCCAATGACGATACGGGCAGCAACGACGGAACCTTCTACAACACTCCGACCTGGACGGCTGGCTACTGGTCGAACTGCCTGAGCTTCGACGGCGTCAACGATGGCGTCTACGCAAATCGGACCATCTCAAACAGTTTCACGATCGCCTTCTGGTTCAAGACCAGCCGCTATGCCCACGGCGGGACGGACTGGGGCAATGGCGACGGCATGGTAGACATGCAGGTCTCGGGGTCCACCCTCGACTTCGGCACCGCGATCTGCGATGACCGAGCGGCCTTCGGCGTGGGTGGGACCACCAGCCGCATCACGGTTCGCTCAACCGGCAGTGTGGTGGACGGCGTATGGCACCACCTTGTGGCAACCCGCAACAGCTCGGGAGGCAAGATCCAGTTATTCATCGATGGCGTCCTGCAGGCAGAGGCCACAGGACCCACGACTGCCCGGACTGCGGACACCTACATCGCGATCGGCGGGTCCCTGACGGGCGATGCCACGAAATTCTACCAGGGCCAGATCGACGACGTCCGGTTCTACACCCGGGTGCTCACACAGGCCCAGATCCTGATCCTCCTGGAATAGGGGGGTCGCCGGTTATCAGACGCCGCACAAGGCTGCGAGGCCCGCTACCGCAAACCGGCTTGGCCAGATAAGGTCATTGGCGGTTTATGCCGAAGGAGAAGGATAGGCCTGTACCTCGGCTTCCGACGGAGGTCTGGAGGGCCGGAAGATATGAGTAGAAGCGGAAGAACCCGTGGCTCTGTGTTGCTGATCGTGGTGTTCATCATCACGCTGCTGTCAGCGGCCGTGATGGGCATGCTGGAGACCAACACAGAGGAGATCCAGGTCATGCAGAACGAGGTCTATGCGGCCGAGGCCCTGGCCACGGCCGAGGCCGGGATCGAGGACGCCCTCCGGTGCCTGCGTCTGGACCATAATTGGAGCACGGGGTTCTCTGGAAAGGCCTTCAATGGAGGCACGTATACCGTGACGGTGACGAGCCACAGCACGATTGACTCGGTGGGCACCACGGCCCGTGGATACACGGCCAAGGTATCCGCTGACTTCACGACGACGTGGGTCTTGTTGGCGTATGCCGTCAAGATCAACACCTTGAGGATCAACGAATGAAGTATCAGGCCAAGACGGCGTTGGGCGTGGACCTCAGTCAGACCCAGGTCTGCGCGGCCCTGGTCCGCCGGGATCGCCGGCGGATCGTGGTGGTAAGGACTGCCAAGGTGGCTCTGCCGGCCGGACTGGTCCAGGACGGCAGGATCACCGACCCCGCGGCCCTGATGCGGGTGCTGGCGGAGCTGAAGGGCCGGTGCAAGGGCCATCCCGAGATGGTCGGCGTGTCGCTCTCCGGGCCCTGTGCACGCATCCAGATCCTCGAACTGCCCAATCCGCTGCCTGCCAACATCGGCGTTTACATCCAGAACGAGATCAAACAACTGATCCCTCTGGCTGCAGACCAGATCGTCTCCGATCACTGCAGTGTGGCCTCCAAGACTGCGCGGCGCGTCCTGGCGGCGGTAGCGGACAACAGCCACGTCCTCTCGCTGGTGGAGGCCTGCGAACGCGTCTGGGGCAGGGTGGAGACGGTCGAGCCAGCGATCCTGGCAGCCATCCGGGCCCTCCACGCCAAGAAGATCGCCGGCCGGTCTGACCGCAACGTCCTGCTGGCGTCGTTCAGCGCGGCGAGCCTGGAGCTTTGCGTGTTCCAGGGCGGGCATCTGGACTTTACCCGTACCCGCGATCTGACCGAGGTGCAGTCCGATCCGGAGGCCCTGGCCCAGCGACTGGCCAAGGAGATCCTCGCGGTGGTCCAGTACTATAGCGTCGAGGTGGTCGAGACGCCGGGCCAATGGCAGATCATGATCCTGGGGGAGGAGGCCCTGCCTATCCTCGACCGGATTCGGGAGTCCCTGGGTCTCCAACAAACGACGGCCACGGTGGACGTGCTGACGGCCGAGCACATGGCAGATGACCTCGTCGCCGAGGCCGCCGCTCCCGCGATCCTGGCCGAGACCTCGGCCACGGCCGTGGGGCTGGCAGTCCGGCTGCTGGGGCACGATGAAGACGTTCCGCCGCTCAACCTGCTTCCCTTCCAGATCGTCCAGAAGCGGGTGGCGGTCAGGCACGGTCTCATCGCCGCCGTGTGCGGGGCAGTGGTGCTCCTGGTGATGGGGTTGTGCGCGATGGGGCTGAAGGCGAAGACGGCCAGCCTTGCCGGTACCCTGGACAACCAGAAGGCGACCCATGGTCTGTCCGAGACCATGACCCTGATGACCGAACAACGCCTGCTGCAGACCCGGATCGATCAACTCTCGAAGGGCCGCAGCCGCCTGGAGGAGGCCCTCAGGACAGAGCGTCAGGTCGATTGGCCGGGGCTGCTGGATGACCTGCGGATCTTGAGGCCGCAGGGGCTACGCGTCACCCGGCTGAGCTGCGTCAACGGCGAGAAGCTGGAGATGCTCGTCGACGGGTGGTCCATGAACTACGGGGCCATCAACCAGTTCACAAAGAAGCTGGACCAATCCAACCACGTCGCGTCGGCGAGCGTGGTGAAGAGCGGTCAACAGGATGTCAACGGCAGGCCGTACTTCATCTATCAGGTGCGGTGTACGCTGCAGGTCAAGGTGGGGATCTGACCCATGCGTCTAGGAGATCTGACCAAGATCCGGATTCAGCCGAAGTGGGCCGTTCTTGCGGCCCCGGCGATCATTGCCGTGGTGGCCATGTACAATTGGATCGTGGCGCCCCAGGTGACCTACCTTCGCGCAGTGCAGAAGTATGAGCCCGTGATCAGCCGCATGGCCAAGGAGAAGACCGATCTGCAGGACCTGGTGGCCAGCCGCAGGAAGGAGCTCAAGGATCTGGAGAGCCGGTTGGACCAGCTCCGTCCAGCCTTGTATACGCCCGACCAGGCCCGCCAGTTGTGGAGCGACCTGGAGACCATGGCCGTCCAGCAGGGCTGTGCGGTGATGAACGTGGCGCTGGGCGCGGGCCGGCCTCTGCCCGCCAGTGAGCAGGACCCGGAATCGCTCCGCATAGAGGTGATCAACACCACGGTGACGATCACGGGCGAATACGACGGCATCATGGCCTTCGTCGGCCAGTTGCAGGCACAGCCACGCAAGATCTGGGTCGCCGCCCTGGGCATCGAGGCGGCGGAGCGGGATCCACGCCGTCTGCAGTGCAGGGTGGAAGTCAGTATCTACGTCATTTACGAGAAGGAGGCCGTGCCCAATGGCTAGTGTCCGAACCGTACTCAGTGGGTGCGTCATTGCCCTGGCCCTCATGTGGACAGGCGTGCCATCCATCCAGACGTCTCGGGCCCAGGGCGCCGCCGCAGGCCCGTCTGCTCCAGACAAGTCTCGATCCAGCCCCTTTGGCGCGATCCCCCTGCAACGCAGTCCGGCTGAGATGGGTCAGTCCGGCGAGGCCACATCGTCGGGATCGGACTCGGAAGACTACATGGGCAAGTCCCTGGAGCGGGTCTGCCTCAAGCACCTCAACGCCAAGACTGCGGCCGAGGTCTTCCAGGGCCTCTGCTCGCCGGGAGGCAAGGTGGTGGCCCAGGAGGGCAGCAACGTCGTGCTGATCGTCGACACCGAGGAGAACATCGCCCGGATCGTCAGCCAGATTGAGAAGGCCGACCGTCCCATGTCGCCCATGCCCATGGAGACGGTGGCGCTCCGGTTCCTGGACGCCAAGAACATGGCCGCGCTCGTGAGCAAGGCACTTTCTCCGTACGGCAGCGTGGCTGCCAACGAGACCGAGAACTCCCTGGTCATCTCCGATATGGCGGATAGCCTTCACAAGGTCGCGGCCGAGATCCGCAAGGCGGATCAGGCGCCTTCCCAGATCGTGGTGGAGGTTGTCCTTCTGGACGTCCGGCTGAGCAACGACACGGAGATCGGCGTGAACTGGGACTTCCTGGAGACCTCGCCCGAGACGGTGGGCTATCGCCAGAACTTCACGGGCCTGACGGACCGGTTGTCCATGGCCCAGAACAGCACGGACAACATCGCCAGCGCCATCGCCTACAACACCCTCGGCACTGCCGGGGAGCTCAGCGTCGTGGTGGGCGACATCCGCAACGTCGTCCACATGATCCAGGGCAGGCGGGATGCCCAGGTGATTGCCAGCCCCCGCGCCATGGTCGCCAGCGGAAAGAAGGCGACGATCAAGGCCGTGGAGCAGATCCCCTACATGGTGGTGACCCAGTCTGCCACGGGCATCCTTCAGCAGACCATGTTCAAGGACGTCGGCGTGACCCTGGACGTCACGGCGAGGGTCACTGACTCCGGCCAGATCGTCCTGGATGCCATCGCCACGCAGAGCGTGCAGACCGGCACCAGCCTCGGCGGAGTGCCGGTGGTCGATACCCGGGAAGGCAATACGCACCTGGTCCTCATGGATGGCCAGACCGCCATCATGGGCGGACTGCGTCGCCAGCAGAAGACCCGGCAGACCAGCCAGATCCCGCTGCTGGGCGACCTGCCCGTCGTGGGCCTGCTGTTCAAGAGCACCAAGGATTCGTTCGTCAACGCGGAGTTGGTGGTGCTCTTGTCGCCCCACGTCTACAGGGGTGAGCCCATTCCGGACGACATCCAGTCCAAGATCGATCGCGTGAATCGAGAAACCCATATGGAGGAATCGGCAGAGGTCCTGGGTCCGAAGCCCAAGCCGTTTGCCGGCCAATAGGCGCACCCTGACCCACACCCTCCTCAGCGAAAGGGGAACTATGCTAGGACTGTTCAAACAGAAGAAGAAGGTGAACGCGCAACCGAAGATCCTGGTGGTTGACGATGAGCGGGACCTGGTCAGCACCGTGGCGTACAGGCTGAAGTTCGCCCATTGCGTCGTGGTCACTGCGGGCGACGGCCGGGAGGCCCTGGAGAAGGCGGCGGCGGAGAAGCCCGACCTGATCCTGTTGGATACGAACATGCCGGTTATGAACGGCCACGAGACGCTCAAGGCGCTCCGGGCCGACCCGGAGCTCAAGCACACCCCTGTGATCATGCTGACGGCCAGGTCCGCGCCCGAGGACATCACGGCGGCATCGGCCTACGGCATCGCCGACTACGTGACCAAGCCGTTTGACTTCACTGAACTGATGGAGAAGGTCCAGGCCGCGCTCAAAGACAAGGGCTCGGAGTAGCGCCGAGCCTTTTCGTCCGGGCCTTGGCTGATGGGGGCCAGAGAAGAAGGGTCTGGCCTTCGCTACGGCGCCGGGGTCGGGCGGGCGGTGGATGTTGGAGAGTGACATGGACACGAACGTCGAGAGGCTGAGCATCCTGATCATCGAGGATGATCTGGTGGACCGCAAATCCCTGGAGCGGCTGCTGGCCCGTTCCTCGCTGAGCTCGGCCAAGGTCCGGTGCGTCACGTGTCTCAAGGACGCCCTGGATCTGGTCGTCCGGGAGCGGTTCGACATCATTCTGTCGGACCTGGGATTGCCCGACTGCACGGGTATGGAGGCGGTCAGCCGGCTGCGGGAGGCCGTCCCGGAGGTGCCCATCATGGTCCTCAGCGGCCTGGATGACGAGGCGATCGCCATCAGCGCCGTCCAGCAGGGCGTTCAAGACTACCTGATCAAGGGCCAGGTCGACAGCCAGCTTCTCGTGCGATCCGTCCGCTACGCCGTCGAACGGCGCAAGGCCGAGCGGAACATGCGGGCGGCCGAACACCGCTACCGGACGATCTTCGACAACTCCGCGGTCGCCATCATGCTGGTGGACGATGGGGAGCGGCTGATCTCCTGGAACCGGTTCACCGAGAGCCTGCTGGGGATGTCTCACGACGACCTGCACCTGCGGTCGATCCGATCGCTCTACCCCGCGGATGAGTGGGAGCGGATCCGCGCCTACAACATCCGCCGGCGGGGGATGCAGCACCACCTCGAGACCCGCATGCTGAAGAAGGACGGCGAGATCATCGACGTGGACATCTCGCTGAGCGTACTGAAGGACGCGGACGACCGGGTCATCGGCTCGATCGGCGTCGTCCGGGACATCACCGAGCGCAAGCGGGCCGAGGAGCGGCTGGACCGATCCTACTCCCTGCTGACCGCCACGTTGGAGTCCACGGCCGACGGCCTGTTCGTGGTGGACAACGCCCAGCGGGTCACGAGCTTCAACCGGAAGTTCGCGGAGATGTGGCGGCTTCAGTCCGAGGTGCTGGACAAGGGCGACAACGGACAGGTGATGGAGACCATTCTGGACCAGGTGACTAACGCCCAGGACTTCCTGAACGTGGTCCGGACGCTGTCCGACGATCCCAAGAAGGCCCAGTCGGGCGTGCTGGAGATCAAGGATGGGCGGGTCATCGAGCATTACTCGCAGCCGCAGTACCTGGGCGACAAGGTGAACGGCCGCGTCTGGAGCTTCCGGGACATCACGGACCGGCGCAAGGCCGTGGAGGCCCTGTTCCGGTCCGAGGACCGATTCCGCCAGGTCGTGGAGAACGCCGAGGAATGCATCTGGGAAGTCGACGCCGAGGGGCTTTATACGTACGCCAGCCCCGTGGTGCAGAGGATCATCGGCTACTCAGCGGAGGAGCTGGTGGGGCGGATGCACTTCTACGAGCTGTTTCACCCGGAGGACCGCGACCGACTCAAGCAGAAGATCTTCGAGGTCTTCGGACGCGGGGAGACCTTCAGAGAATTCGAGAGCCGCAACCTCCACAAAGACGGGCAGGAAGTCTGGCTGTCCAAGAGCGGCGTGCCGATGCTCGATGACCACCAGCGGGTGATCGGATACCGCGGGGTCGACGTCGACGTCACGGAGCGGCGGCGGATCCACGAGATCCTCCACCGCAAGCAGAAGAACCTGGAGGCGATCTTCGACGCCGCGCCGATCGGGATGCTGCTGGTCGACGAGCAGATGCGGGTCCGCAGGGCCAATGACTCCATCCGGGACCTGTCGGGCAAGGACTACCCCGAGATCATCAACCAGTTCCCGGGTCACGTGCTGGGCTGCATCCACGCGGCGGAGAACCCCGCCAACTGCGAGACCCGCTGCGGCGACAAGGACGCCTGTGCCGAGTGCGTGCTGTACGGGACGATCCGGCGGGCGGTGGAGTCGGGCCTGCCCATGCACGGCGTGGAGATCCAACCCTCGCTCATGATCCGGGGACAGGAGGTCACGCCGTCGCTGTCGGTCAGCACCGAGCCGGTGGTGATCGACGGGACCAAGTACGCGGTGGTCTCGATCAACGACGTCACCGACCGGGCCAAGGCCGAGAGAGAGCTGCGAGAGACCATGGAGATCAAGAGCCAGTTCATCTCCACCGTGTCGCACGAACTGCGGACGCCCCTGGCGTCGATGAAGGAGGCGGTCCTCATCGTGCTGGACGGGGTGGCGGGCCCTCTCAACGAGGACCAGCGGCACTTTCTGGACGTTGCCAAGCGCAACATCGACCGCCTGTGGCGGCTCATCAACGAGGTCCTGGACTTCCAGAAGCTCGGCGCCGGCAAGATGAAGTTTCATATGCAGGAAAACGACCTCGGCAAGGTGGTCGAGGACGCCTACACCACCATGCTGCCGTATGCCTCGAAGCACCGCATCCATCTGTCCTTGTCGGCGGAGCCCAACCTGCCCAAGGGCCTGTTCGACGGCGACCGGCTCATCCAGGTGATCACGAACCTGCTCAGCAACGCCGTCAAGTTCACGCCCGAAGACGGCAAGGTCTCCCTCGACCTGGGTCGCAAGGACGACGAATTCGTGCTGCGGGTCAGTGACACCGGGTTGGGCATCCCCAAGGAGGCCCTGGGCAGGATCTTCGACCGGTTCTACCGGGTCAGCCGGCCGGGCAAGGAGATCAAGGGCACCGGGCTGGGCCTGGCCATCGTCAAGGCGATCGTCCTGGCGCATGGAGGCCACATCGAAGTGGCCAGCGAGGTCGACCAGGGGACTACCTTCACGGTCTTTCTGCCCATCGCGCCGAAGCTGCAGGCGGACATGTCGGAGTCGGGCGATCGGGTGATCGAGGCGGTGGTGGGGTAGGGCCCGTGGCCGGGCCCAGGAGGGAGGAGACAGAAGTCAGGAGAGAAGGAAGATGCACGGTCTAGTGCTCCTATCTCCTATCTCCTGTCTCGATCCAAAGCTATCCTCCATCCGGTTTGTACTTGACCGAGTCCCCGAGACCTGGTATTCCTAAAGGACTCTATTTGTCTGGCTTGGAGGTGTCCGGGCCAGGGGTGTAAGGATATGGCCGAACAAGTCGTCAATGTGGGATTGGTGGGCCTGGGGACCGTAGGCACGGGCGTGGCCAAACTGATCCTGGAGCACGGGGACCTCGTAGCCGCCAAGACGGGTGTGCACTGCACCTCGCCTGCATCGTGGATGTGGACATTCGCACGCCCAGGCCCGTTGCGATCCCGCCGGGGATTCTGACGACCGACCTGACCAGGCTCATCGACAATCCGGACATCCAGATCGGCGTGGAGTTGATCGGGGGCACGGGCATGGCCAAGGACGTTCAGCTCCGGATGCTCAGGGCCGGCAAGGACGTGGTCACGGCCAACAAGGCCCTGTTGGCGACCCATGGCAGCGAGCTGTACGCCGTGGCCCGCGAGAAGGGCAGGTGCATCGCCTTTGAGGCCAGTTGCGCGGGCGGGATTCCGATCATCTCGGCCATCCGCACAGGCCTGGCGGCCAACGACATCCACGCGATCTACGGCATCGTCAACGGCACCTGCAACTACATCCTGTCCAATATGACGGCCAAAGGGTTGGGATTTGCCGAGGCCCTGGCCCTGGCCCAGAAGAAGGGATATGCGGAGGCCGATCCGACGCTGGACATCAGCGGCGGCGATTCCGCCCACAAGCTGGCGATCCTGGCCTCCATTGCCTTTGGGGCCGAGATCCTGTGCGAGGACATCCACGTTGAAGGGATTGACGGCGTCTCCGCAGACGACGTTCGATACGGAGCAGAGATGGGCTACGGGCTCAAACTACTGGCCATCGGCAGAAAGGGTCAGGATGGCCGTATCGCCCTGCGGGTGCATCCCTCGTTCATCGACCACGACGGGGAGCTCGCCCGGGTGAGCGGTCCGTTCAACGCCATCAGCGTCTTTGGCGACGCCGTGGGACAGGTGATGTTCTATGGCCGTGGCGCAGGCATGATGCCTACCGCCAGCGCCGTGGTCGCCGACATCCTGGACGTGTCCGTGGGCAATTCCAGCCGGACGTTCCTGCACGTCCTGATCCGGCCGAGGGCCGAGATCAGGGGACGGATCGAGAAGATTGAAGACGGGGTCAGCCGGTTCTACGTGCGGGTGATGGCGAAGGACGAGCCGGGGGTGTTTGCCACCCTCAGCAAGATCCTGGGCGACCACCAGATCAGCATCTCGGGCGCCCTGCAGCACGAGAGCGGAGCGGCGGACGGCAGTGTGCCTGTGGTCATCGTCACGCACCTGACCGGCGAGCGGAACATGGCCGCGGCCTTACGGCAGCTCTCGACCCTCAGCGTCGTTAGCGGCAAACCCGTCTGTATCCGGATTGTGGACATCCCGGAAGACAAAGAGTGCTAGGGCAGACCTATGTCCAAGTACGTCATTATTGTCCCGGACGGCGCTGCCGACGAGCCGATTGAGCAGTTGGGCGGCAAGACGGCCTTCGAGGCCGCCGAGATCCCGAACATCGACCGGATCGCCATGGAGGGCCGGCAGGGCATCGTGCGGACCGTTCCGGAAGGTTTGGAGCCGGGCAGTGACGTGGCCCAGATGAGTCTGTTGGGCTATGATCCCCGCAAGTTCTACTCTGGACGGGCGCCGATCGAGGCGGCGGCCAAGAGCATTCCCCTGGCCGGCCGTGACTGGGTGTTTCGCTGCAATCTGGTGACGCTGGCGGATGGCAAGATGGCCGATCACAGCGCGGGTCACATCTCTACCGAAGAAGGGTCCAGGCTCATCCAGGAGTTGGCCGGCCAGGTGGGGCGTGAAGGTCTGGAGTTCCATACGGGCGTCAGCTACCGTCACCTGCTGGTGTTCAGGGACATGGACTTCGACGTCCGGACCTATCCTCCCCACGACCACATCGGCCAGGCCGTTGAGAAGATCCTGCCCCGCGGCAAGGGGGCGGATCTGCTCCGTGACCTGATGGCCCGTTCTGCCGCCTTCTTCGAAGGCCACGATATCAACAGGGTCCGGCGGGACCTGGGCGAGAACCCGGTCAGCTCCATCTGGCTGTGGGGCCAGGGCCGACAGGCCATGCTGGAGTCGTTCCACAAGCGGTTCGGTCTGTCGGGCGCGGCCATCACGGCCGTAGATCTGGTCCGCGGACTGGCCCGGCTGATCGGTTTCGACGTCGTCGAGGTCCCGGGGGCTACCGGGGTCTTTGACACCAACTACCAGGGCAAGGCGGATGCCGCGATCAAGGCCCTGGAAGACCATGACCTGGTGTTCGTCCACATCGAGGCCCCGGACGAGGCGTCCCACGAGGGCAACGCGGAGATCAAGATGAAGGCCCTGGAACGGATCGACCGGTTCATCGTCGGCCCCGTGCTGGAGGCCCTCAGACAATACCCCGAGTGGCGGATCATGGTGATCCCCGACCACCCGACGCCCGTGCGGACCTGCGGCCATTCGGCAGAGCCTGTGCCCTTCGCCATGTCGGGAGTGGAGGCCGCCGGGGTGCTGAAGGAGCCGTTCAGCGAGGCCCACGCCGCGAGCTCAGGTCTGCGGATCGAGAATGGCCATGAACTGATGGAATACTTCCTCAGGAGCTAGACGTTGGGCTGGCTTTGCGCCGGAGGCAGAGGCTGATGGGACTGGCGCCCTGGCAGTGGGTCGTGGTCGCGTGCTGTGCGGCCATCACCGGATTCTCGAAGACAGGGATCCCGGGCTCTGGGATACTGGCTGTCTGCCTCATCGCCCTGGTCCTGCCCGCCAGACAATCCACCGGGTTTCTGCTGCCCATGCTCATCATGGCCGACGTGCTGGCCATCCTGACCTGGCGGCGCCACGTCCACTGGCGGTCCCTGGTCATCCTGCTGCCCTGGACCTGGGCTGGCCTTGGGATAGGGTACGTCTGTCTGGGCCACGTGACCGACGGCCAACTCAGGCCGATCATCGGTGGGATGGTGCTCGTGCTGGTCATCGGTGCGTGGGTCAGGGAGCGGACTGTCCCTGATGACCGGGTCCCCACGCATTGGAGCTTCGCGGCAGCGGCAGGCCTGCTGGCCGGGGCCACGACCATGATGGCCAACGCGGCAGGGCCGATCATGGCGGTCTATCTGCTGGCCATGCGATTTGACAAGCAGCGATTCATCGGGACCCAGGCCTGGTTCTTCTGGGTGGTGAACCTCTCCAAGCTGCCTCTGAGCAGCAGACTCGGCCTGGTCACAGCCCAGACCCTCAAGATGAACCTCCTGGTGTTGCCGGCCATCCTGGTAGGGGCGGTCCTGGGCATCTTTCTGGTCCGTAGGATCTCCCAGAAGGTCTTCGATGCAGCAGTGCAGGCCCTGGCGGTCATCTCTGCGATCATCCTCTGCTTGGGCCGGTGAAGCGTGCCTTTGACCCGCTGAGAAGGCGGGGCTTGCCGCGAGGCCTCCGGGCCGATAGACTCCAGGCATGGCTATCAGCGACCTGTGGACCGTTCTCGCCCTGTGGATGCCTCCGCCATGTCTGTCGGACTAGACCCGCACGCCGAATTCCATCGCCGGTTTGATGTCAGCCACCTGGAGCCCAGCATGCCGCGAGCCACGGTGAGGCAGGCCTTGCGCCACGTCGCGGCCTCAGCCCTGATCTACGGGGCGATGCTGCTCGTGCTCTGGATCTGCCCGTGGACCCGGAATCAGCTCCGGGTCGCCGCCGTCTTTGGCCGCTCCGCCCTGTCCTGGTACAGTTGGGCCTACGTCGCCTATCTGCTGGTGGCGCCGGTAGTCTGTCTGGTGTGGAGGCCGCGATCGCTCTGGGTCTCCAAGAACCTCCGGATCGCCGGCTATCTCGGCAGGCTAGTCCACCGGTGGAGGACGCCGGCCCAACAGCGGCTGGCCATCGATTGGCATCCCACCTATGAGGAGACGCACGCCATCGCCTTTCTCCTGATCAAGCTGTTCTACGGGCCGCTGATGGTCTGCTCCACCTTGACGGAGGTGGCGGCTGTGCGCGAGGCCTTGCAGAGAATCGCGGCGCACCTCTCGCCTCTGGAGACCTGGGACCGGGCCTACGTCCTGCTGGTGAGGGGCGTGTTCCTGGTCGATTCGTTCATCTACGCAACCAGCTACCACAGCGAGTCCGGACTACTGAAGAACAAGCTCCGCTACGCCGAGACCCGGCCGCTTCACATTGCCGTGTGCCTCGGGTGCTATCCTCCCTTCAACATGCCGACCACGGCCCTGCTGGGCGATTCCTTCCACAACCCGTTTGTCCCGTTCCACGGCCAACTCGACCATCCCGTGACCTGGGTCGTGCGGGGTCTGGTCGTGGTATTCCTGCTGCTGATGCTCTCTTCTTCGCTGTCGCTGCTGACCCGGGCGAGCAATCTGACCAATCGGGGGATCGTGGACTGGGGACCCTACCGGTATATCCGGCACCCAGGCTACCTGGCCAAGAACCTGTATTGGTTCGTCACCGTACTGCCCGACCTGATCCCCAATACGGCGATTCCGGGTTTCACGTGGTCCGACTACGCGGTCTACCTCACGGTCAGTCTGTGGGGGATCGTCGGCTGGTGCACGATGTACTTCCTCAGGGCCGTCACCGAGGAGCGGTTCCTGATGCGGGACCCCGATTACGTCGCGTACTGCCAGAAGGTCAGGTACCGTTTCATCCCGGGGGTCTATTAGAGGTTGTACTCCTTGATCTTCCTGTAGAGGGTCCGCTCGCCAATACCGAGGATCTTGGCCGCCTTTTCACGGTTGCCGGAGGTCTTGGCCAGGGTCTCCACGATGGCCTTCCGCTCCAGATCCTCCAGGGCGTGGCCGGCCGCAGGAGGGGTCAACGCCGGTGGCTGTACCTCTCCCAGCAACTGCGGCCTGTGCGCCATCTCGGGCGGCAGGTCCTGGATGTCCAGCACGGCGCGATCGCAGAGCACAACCATGGTCCTGAGGGTGTTGCGGAGTTGGCGGAGATTGCCGGGCCAGTTGTAGCCGACCAGGACGGCCATGGCCGCATCGGAGATCTCCTTGACCTGGGAACCGATCTCGGCGGCCGCCTGAAGGACGAGGTGGCGGGCCAGGACGGGGATGTCTTCGGTCCGCTCCCGCAGGGGCGGCAGGAAGATGTTGACGCCTTTGACCCGGAAGTAGAGGTCTTCCCGGAACTTTTTGTCTGCGATCAAGGTGGCGAGGGCCTGGTTGGTGGCGCTGATGACTCGCACGTTGACCACGACGGGCCTGGTGGAGCCCACAGGAACGACGACTCCGTCTTCGAGGACCCGCAAGAGCTTGGCCTGCATGGTCAGAGGCATATCCCCGATCTCGTCGAGGAACAGGGTGCCCTCATGGGCGAGCTCGAAGAGCCCCTTGCGATCGCTGACCGCACCCGTAAATGCACCCCTGGCGTGGCCGAACAGCTCGCTCTCCAGCAGCGTTTCGGTCAGCCCTGCGCAGTTGACCGGCTGAAAGGCCCTGTGGCTCCGCGAGGAGTTGTTGTGGATGGCCCGGGCCAGCAGCTCCTTGCCGGTCCCTGACTCGCCCTCGATCAGTACGGAGATCTGGGTGGGCGCCACCCTGCGGGCCACTTCGATCATGTGTTCCATCGCAGGGCTGGTGCCGATCACGCCGCCGAAGACAAACTCCCGCGTATCGCTCGAAGCGGCGGGCGCCTGGCGTGCACGGGCCCGGGCCACCTCCTGGACGGCCTGGCCCACCAAGGCGCGGAGTTGGTCGATATCGATGGGCTTGACGAGATAGTCGTAGGCCCCTTGACGAAGGGCCTGTTTGCAGGTGTCGATCGTGGCGTAGGCGGTGATCAGGATGACTTTGGTGTCCGGATCATGGTGTTTCGCCTCGTTGAGGATCACCAGGCCGCTGGTTTCCGTGCGGAGCTTGAGATCCGTGACGATGACGTCCACACGTTCGTGGCGGAGGATCTGAAGGGCGGCATCCCCCTCATAGACGGCCAGTGCCCGTACCGGGAGCTTTCCGAGGGACTCGACGATGCTGTCCGCGTGCCCCTGTTCATCGTCTACCACCAGGACCGTGCCCTTGAATTGGCTCACGCCTGTTTCTCCTGGTCCACGTCCTCCTCGGCCAGTAGCGGCAGCCGGATCGTGAACGACGTACCCTTGCCCTGTTCGCTGGCCACGGAGATTGATCCGCCGTGGGCCTCGATGATCTTCCTGACCGTGGCCAGGCCCAGGCCGGTTCCCTTGGGCTTGGACGACCGATACGGCTCGAAGATCCGGCTGAGGGCTTCCTCCGGAATGCCGCAGCCCGTGTCGCTGACCTCGATGACGGCCCGGGCGGACTGCCGGTCCGTCCTCACGATCAGATCGCCGCCCTGCGGCATGGCTTGCTGGGCGTTGATGAACAGGTTCAGCAACGCCTGTTTGAGCATCGCTGCATCCACTTTGCAGACCAGAGGGTCCCTGGCGAGGCCCCGCCGCAACGTCACGCCGCTGTTATAGGCCTGCGGGAGGTAGAAATCAACCATGTCCGCAACCACCTGATTGATGTCCGACCGGACGGCCTGCAGCTCGGGCTTGCCGATGTAGCGGAGAAAGCCGGCCAGGATCGCATCGAGCCGATCAGTCTCCTCCTGGATGACCGCCAGCTTGCGAACAGCCCGGGCGACGTCGCCATTCCTGGCGACGTCGGACTGCTCCAATTGCTCGTGGACGAGCTTGAGGTTTACCTTGATGGTCGAAAGGGGATTACGGATCTCATGAGCCAGCTCCCCGGTCAGCCTCGAAAGCTCCTCCAGTTGTTGCGAGCAGGATGTCTGCGCCTGTGCATCGATAGGCCTATGCATGCGACGGCCCTGACCAATCAATGCCTTGTCTTCCGTCAATGCTCGGCTGCCTGCGGTCCTGTCTCCGGTGTCGGTGTCGGTGTCGGCGTCGGTTCTCCGCCTGGCCTGGGTCCTTGGGGCCTGCGGTCGTCCCGACCCCTACCGCCCTCGTGCCTGCCGCCATCCCGTCGGCCTCCGTCCCGCCTGCCGCCATCGCGCCTGCCGCCATCTCGGTGGCCACCGCCACCATCCCGTCGGCCTCCGTCAGATCTTCCACCCTCGGGAGCGGGGGGATCGCCCTCTTTTCGATCGGACAGGCCCAACTCTTCCAAGGCTGCCCTGCGGGATAGCTTCAGCCTGCCCTGGTCGTCGATCGAGATGAGCTTCACGGGCATGAGATCGCCCATCTTGCAGAAGCCCTCGACGCTCTTGACGTACGAATCGCTGAGCTCGCTGACGTGACACAGGCCTTCCACGCCCGGCGTGATCTCGACGAACACCCCAAACTCCTTGATCGTCACGACCTTGGCCTCTTTGTACATCCGTCCCACCTCTGGCGGCTGGGTCAGGCCCTCGATGATCTCCTTGGCCTTCAGATGGCCGTCGCCCTCAAAGCAACTGATGAAGACCGTGCCGTCATCCTCGATCTCTATGGTGGTCCCAGTCTGTTCCTGGATGCTCTTGATCATCTTGCCGGCAGGACCGATCACCTTGCCAATGAACTCGGGATCGATCTCTATCGTCAGCAGCTTCGGCGCGTATGGACTGATCTGTGCCCGCGGCTGGCTGATGACCTTGCTCATCGTCTCCAGGATCCTGAGCCGGGCCTCCTTGGCCCGCTTCAGGGCAGCGATCATGATCTCATGGTCGAGACCTCCGATCTTGATATCCAACTGGATGCCCGTGATGCCCTGGGTGGTGCCGGCGACCTTGAAGTCCATGTCTCCGTAGTGGTCTTCCTCGCCGATGATATCGGTCAGGAGCTCGTAGTGGCCGTCCTCTGCAGTGACCAGGCCGATCGAGATGCCTGCGATGGCCTCGCGGATGGGCACGCCGGCATCCATCAGCGCCAGCGAGCCCCCGCACACGGAGGCCATGGAGCTGGAGCCGTTGGATTCGGTGATGTCCGAGACCAGGCGGATGGTATACGCGAACTTGTCTTCAGCAGGCCGCATGGGCTCCAGGGCCCGCTCGGCCAGGGCGCCGTGTCCAATCTCCCGACGTCCGGGACCCCGGATCGGCTTGATCTCGCCGACCGAGGAGGGCGGGAAGTTGTAGTGCAGGGTGAAACTCTGGGCGTACTCGTCCAGGATGCCGTCGATAATCTGTGCATCGCGGATCGTCCCCAGCGTGACATTGACCAGGGCCTGCGTCTCGCCTCGTGTGAACAGGGCCGACCCGTGGGTCCTGGGCAGGATGCCCACCTGGCAGTCGATCGGACGGATGTCCGTGAAGCCGCGGCCATCCAGACGCTTGCCTTCCAGCAGCATCTGGCGGACGGTCTCTTCCGCCACCCTGTCAAAGGCCCGCTTGACCATCACCTTGGTGTACCGGGCCTTGTCGGCCGCATCCTCTGCGGGTCCGAACGCGGCGATGGCCTGCTCCTGGATCTCGTCGACAGCGTCGTTGCGCTTCCGCTTTTCGACGAGGGTCTTGGCCTGGCGAAGGCTGGCCCCGAATTGGCCCTTGATCTTGGCCATCAGCTCGGGGGCGATCGGGTCGAGGGTCATCTCCTTGGTCGGATTGACCTTGGCCTGGAGCTCCGAGATCATGTCGCAGACCTCGCGAATGACCTGATGGGCCGTCTGAATCGCGTCCGCGACCACGTCCTCGCTCAGCTCCTTGGCGCCGACCTCGATCATGTTCAGGTTCTTCTGGGTGCCGCCAAGCAGCAGGTTCAGCTCGCTCTCGGCCCTCTCCTTGTGCGTGGGATTGATCACGAACTGGCCGTTGATGCGCCCGAGCCGGACCGCGCCGACAGGGCCTTGGAACGGGATCTTGCTGATCGACAGGGCGGCGCTGGCGCCGATGATGGCCGGCACGTCAGGGTCATTGTCCTGATCCGCGCTCATCACGGAGGCGAGGATCTGGACCTCCTGCAGGTAGCCGTCCGGAAACAGCGGACGCATCGGACGATCGATCATTCGGGCGGTCAGGATCTCTTTTGTGGAGGGACGTCCCTCTCGCTTGATGAATCCCTGGGGGAACTTGCCGGCTGCACTGTGGCGCTCGCGGTAGTCCACGCTCAAGGGGAAATAGTCGATATCTTCGTTGTAGGGGGCTGCAGTGACTGCCGTCACCAGCACCACGGTGTCGCCGTAGCGAACCATCACGGCGCCATCTGCCTGCCTGCCGACCAAGCCGGTCTCGATCGACAGGGTCCTGCCTGCGATCTGTCTTTCAACGCGGGTGACCTTGAACATAGAAATCCTCTCTCTGGCCTATTGCCTAGAAATGGTTGAAGCCGCGCCCCGCGGGACCTGGGGTCCATCCTGAGGCAGACGCACTTACCGAGCTTGGATGCTACTTGCGTAAACCCAGCCGCGAAATGATGTTCTGATATCGCTGGGGGTCCTTCTTGCCGATGTACTTGAGCAAGGAGGAGCGGTTGCCTACCATCTTCAGCAGGCCTCGTCGAGAGGAATGATCCTTGCGATGGGCCTTAAGGTGTTCGGTCAGCTCGTTGATTCGCCTTGTCAATACCGCGATCTGAACCTCCGGCGACCCTGTGTCGCCATTATGGGTCTCAAAATCCTGCATGACTTTCTGTTTGTCCGGCTTGCTCAACATGTCTTGCGTCGTTCCTTCCTTCGACAACGATCACTGTGACTATCCACAACGTCATTCTTTTAAACGCCATATGATATGGGCCGAGTCAGTGGAATGCAAGCCTTTTTCCGTGGCTAATTGTGCCATGCCGATTCCAGCTACATATCTCTTTCCATTTCGCATAGGGATACTACGATAGCGGCCATGGCTATGCTCAAGGTGCAGGGGTTGTTCAAGGCCTTTGGCTCGATCCGAGCGGTGGATTCGGTCAGCTTCGAGGTGCGGTCGGGCGAGATCTACGGCCTGCTCGGTCCCAATGGCGCGGGCAAGACGACCACCATCTCGATTGTCTCCGGTCTGCTCAAGCCTGACGCGGGCCAGGTCCTGGTGGCAGACGTCCCGTTCTGGTCCGATCCGCAGCGGGCCAAACGGGTCATGGGCGTGGTGCCGCAGGAGGTGGCGGTCTACGAGGACCTGACCGGCGCAGAGAACCTCGAATTCTGGGGTCGCATGGCAGGCCTCAATCCGCGGGAGGCCAGGTCCAGGGCTGCGGAGTTGCTTAAGGCCCTCTCTCTGGCAGATCGCGGCAGGGACCCGGTCAAGACCTACTCAGGGGGCATGAAGCGGCGGGTCAATCTCGGCTGCGCCCTGCTGCACAGGCCGCAACTGCTGCTTCTGGATGAGCCGACAGTAGGGATCGATCCGCAGGCCAGGCTGAACATCCTCGAATTCATCCGCGGGCTGCAGGCCTCTGGCACCGCAATCCTCTACACCACGCACTATCTGGAAGAGGCGGAGACGCTGTGCAATCGCATCGGGATCATCGATCATGGCCGCCTGCTGGCCGAGGGCACGCTCGCCGAGCTGCAGCATCGCCTGGGCGGCGATCAGCTCTTCGTGCTCGAAGGCAGCTTCAAGGACGCAGCACCGGAATCCTGGGGCGGTTTCGTGGAGAGGTTTCGCATCATCCAGAAATCGGATCGTCAGCTCGTGGTGGCAGCCAAGGGCGATGAGGATCCACCGGAATGTCTCAGATCGCTGCTGGGCCTTCCGCTCAGGGTCGAGAACGTGATGCTCAAGCGGCCCAGCCTCAATGACGTGTTTCTCCAACTGACCGGCCGGGATCTGCGGGAGTAGGCGATGTTCTTTGTGCTGCTAGCCAAGGACCTTCGTCGCACGTGGCGCAATCCGTTGCCCTTGCTCATCAACCTCTTGATGCCGCTCTGCATGACTGCGCTCATCGGTCTGGCCTTTCGGGAGAGGCCGGACGGCGGGGCCATGGGGAGGATACGGTTCGCTGTGGTGGATGAAGACAAGACTGCCCTGACCGACTTCCTTCGCGGCGCAGCCAACCAGCGGGAGGGGGGCAAGTACCTCGAACCCGTGTTTCTGGATCGTCAGGCCGCACTCCGCCAGATCAATGAGGACAAGCTCGCTGCGGTCCTGATCATTCCCGAGCACTTCACCCACGACTATCTCACGGGCAGCGGAGACGTCAGGCTGGAGCTGATCAAGAACCCGGCCCAGTCCATCCACCCGGCGGTCCTGGAGGAACTCCTCGGGGCAGTGGTCACGGGCATGAACGCCATCGCCCGCAACTTCAGATCCGAATTCCCCGAGGTGCTGACGATTGTGGAAGGCAAGGGCGACTACACCCGGGTCGCAGCCATGATCAGCCGGGCGGGCGACAAGCTCAAGACGGTCGGGCAGTACGTGAATCCACCCCTGGTCAGCTACGAGAAGGAGGTCAAGGCCGGCGAGGCCAAGGCCGGGACCTCGAAGGCAGGCCCTGGCTTCAGTCTCTTCAGCTATCTACTGGCAGGGCTGGCTGGGATGTTCCTGCTGTTCATCGCGGGTACCGGCATGGCCGACCTCCATCGCGAGCTGCGGTACCATACCTTCGAGAGATACCACACCCTCCGCCACGACCTGATGCCCTTCGTGGCCTGCAAGGTGGTCTTCACGGTCGTGCTCCTGTTGATCAGCAGCGCCCTGATCCTGGGCGGAGGCGGACTGGTCTTTCGCATTCACTGGCAGCACCCTGTGGCCATGATCCTCCTGACCGTCGGCTATGCGTGCTTTGCGGCTGCCTTGATGGCCGTGATGGTGGCCCTCGTGACTGACGAGCGGACCTCTCAAGCGATGAACAGCGTGGTCGGCATGGTGTTGGGCATAGCAGGCGGTTGCGCGTTTCCACCCCAGAACCTGCCTGCCTTCCTTCGCGACCACGTTACACCCGTCCTGCCGACCGCCTGGTTCGCAGAGGGCCTTCGCAGGCTTGAGGCGGGTGGCGAGAGCCCATCCTGGGTCCTCAATGCGGCTGGACTCGCTGCCGTGGCTGCTGCGCTGATGGGGGTGGCCACCGTGCTGCTCAGCAGGCGATTCAAGACGAGGGTGCGTCCGTGAGGCATATTCTCGACATCGGCCACAACGACCTCCGCCTCTTCCTCAAGCGCAAGAGCGCGTTTGTCTGGCTCTTTGCTGTGCCCCTGGCATTCACCTACTTCATGGGCTTTGCGAATCGCGGACCCGGCGATCCCTACAACCGCCGGCCGTCGGTGCTGGTGGAGAATCAGGACCCCAATTTCCTGGGTCGCATCCTGCTCGACGAGCTGGACAGCCAGGGCCTGAACCGGGTGGACCCCAAGAACGCGGAGTCTGCCAGCCGGGGTCTCCGCATCCCGCCTGACTTCACCCAAAGCGTCCTGGGTCGCAAGCAGACCAAGGTGCAGTTCTTTAAGAAGGAGGGATCCAGCGAGGCAGATGGCATCCTGATCGAGGTCCGCCTCGTACGGGCCCTGATCGCCCTGAACGGTCATATCCTGGAGGTGGTCACGGACCCCAACCGGGCAGGGACCCTGACCGAGGCACGGCTCCGCGAGATCACGGCCCTTCCGAATCCCGTGCACCTGGACGCCCGGTTTGCCGGTCGAAGGCCCGTTCCCTCAGGATTCAACTTCTCCCTGCCCGGCAACCTGGTGATGTACCTCGTGATGAATCTGCTCATCTTCGGAGGCGCCACCGTGGCAGCGGAGCGGCGGGGGGGCGTGATCAGGCGGCTCTGGATCCATCCCGTGACCCGGATGGAACTGGTGACGGGCAAGATCTACGGTCTCATGCTCTTGGGGAGCGTACAGATTGCCTTCTTCATGATCGTGGGCAGGCTCGTCTTCCACGTCAACCTGGGCGCAAACCTGCCCGCAGTAGTCACGACCCTGCTGATCCTGGCCTGGGTGGCGGCGTCCTTGGGTGTGTTCGTAGGATCCCTGTTCACCGCCGAAGAGCGGGTGGCAGGCCTGTGCGTGCTGGCCGGCTTGCTCATGGCCGCTCTGGGAGGATGCTGGTGGCCCCTGGAGATCGGGCCTCCTGCCCTCAAGACGATCAGCCTGTGCCTTCCCACGGGCTGGGCCCTGGCGGCCCTCCATCAGCTCATCAGTTTCGGCAGCGGACTCGGTGCAGTGCTCACGCCCTGGGCCGTCCTGCTGGGCTTCGGCGCAGCCGCCAACCTCCTGGCTGCGCGGTTCTTCCGGGTGTAAGGGAGGTTGTGGGTTGCGGGTCATAGCTCATGGCTCATAGCTCACGGCAGTTGGATCGTGGCGACCACGGGGAAGTGGTCGGAAATGCGGAGGGTGTCTTGCTGCCGGACGTGGTGCTCCATCAAGGCGAGAGACCTGGGTATGAAGAAGTAGTCGATGGTCCTGTCAGGGCCCTTGACTGCAGGGTCGTTGGGGAAGTGCGTCAGCCAGAGGGCGCCTTCAGGCCCGTTGATCTCATCGAGACTGGGCACGGCCTGGAAGGTCTCGAAGAGGGGGGAGATCTCCGTGTGCTCCTTGAAGTAGACCCGTTGCCCTTCAGGCAGCGATGCATACCTGCCGGGCGGCAGCAGGTTGAAGTCTCCGCCGATGACCCAGGGACATCCCTCTCGGGTGAGTCCGTCCAGGATCGATTTGACCTGGCCGACCTGGCGGGCCAGAGTATCTGTTCCTTTCGCAAAGGCCTCGAGGTGCGTGTCGAGCACGGCCAAGTCCTTGCCGTCTTTGACGGGCAGGTGCGCTTCAAGCACGGCCCGCTGGATGCTGAACTGACGGGTCACGAGGTCTTCGGCCTTGCGGGCGAGCTGGTGTCGCACGGCGGTTGTGATTTTGTACTTCGAGAGGATCGACAGCTTCATGCCTACTGACCCGTGGATCCGGGGGTGCGGCACGTACCACGCCCTCCAGTAGAAGGCGCTGCAGTGGCAGGGGTATTGGCTGGCCAGCCTCGCCAGCAGCAGGCTGAGCTGGTCCTGATGGTCGGTCCGTGCTGCACCGTCGTCGACCTCCTGGAGGAGCACCAAGTCCGGGTCCTCTTCGCGAATGACCCGGCCGACCTCGTCGAGCGTCAGCGTGACGTCCGCAGCAGAGGGCCGATCGTCCGGTCCATTGCCGTCTGCCACGTCAAAGAAGAAGACGTAGTTTTTGCCCGCCATGTACTGGATATTCCAGCTCATGATCTTGACGGTTTGGCCGGCTGAGAGAATCGGAACCCCGTCGGGGCACGTCACGGCCACCGCCTGCCGGTCTGGCGGGTGGAACGTGGCCAGCCTGACCAGGACCAGAAACGCTGCGGCCAGCAAGGCCAGCAGGACTGCCAGCCGGCGAATGAAGGTGCGTGTTCCCATGGTCGAGCCCGACTTTAGGACCCGTCAGGAAATAACTGACCGATTTTCCATCTCATCTTCGGGCCCTCTTGGGCCGCTCCTCAATCGCAAAATCCTCGGAGTAGCAGGACTACACCTGCGGTTTCGCTCAATCCTCGCGTCCCAATCTGACCCAAATCTGAGCGGCAAATCCATCACTTATTTCCTGACGGGTCCTTACCTCAGGAGATAAGGTCCGATCGTCTGCCTCCAGATCGCGTAGCCCTTCTCATTCATGTGGAGCCGGTCCGAGACAAAGAGGTCAGACCGCGGTTTGCCGTCGGACCCGAGCACGAGTGGAAAGGTGTTGATGAAGGTGACGTTGTGGAGGTGGCAGTAGGATTCCGCCAGCGCGTTGAATTGCCGGACCGCCATGACCTGACTCCAGCGGCTGGGACTGGACTGGCTTGAGATCAAGGCCAGCCGGGCGTTGGGCAGACGCGAGCGGAGTTTGGTGATCAGGGCCACAAAGTCGCCGTAGACCACCTCCGGCGATTTGCCTGCATTGAGGTCGTTGCCGCCCGCGTAGATGACGACCTGGCGGGGTGCATAGGGCGTGATGATGCGGTCTGCAAAGTTCACTGCGTCGGCCAGTTGTGATCCGCCGAAACCACGGTTGACTACAGGCAAATCCTGGAAGTCCTGGGCCAGGGTCTTCCACAGGCGGATGGAAGAGCTGCCCACGAAGACGATGCACCCCTTGGGTGGAGGGCTGACCCGGTCCTTCGCCTCAAAGGCCGCGATGTCCGATTCCCATCGATCGGACTGGTGCGTGGCCAGAGAGTTGCGAAGCTCGCTCTGGCATCCTGCGATCAGCCAGCCTGACAGGGCCAGGATGGCAGCGATTCGAAGTCCATACTTACGCAAGGTTCTCACCCCTTTCTACAACCACGGCAAAACGATCGGCCAGGCCCGCCAGGTGTGCGGCCTTGACCGCGGCGGCCGGGATCTCGCCTCCACGGCCATCAGGCAGGTCGCGGGTGGCAGTCAGGTCCGCAGCGAGGGTGCACCGGTAGCCGGCCTCAGTGGCTGCACGCGTGGTGGAGTTCACGCACATGTGGGTCATGTAGCCCGTGATGATCAGGTCCTTGCGACCGATTCGCTTCAGCTCCTCATCGAGCGTGGTCTGTGTAAACGAGCTGGGAAGGTGCTTCTCGACGACAGGCTCGCCTGTGATCGGCTTGACCTTGTCGATGAAGTCGATGAACGGCCCTTGCGGATCGCAGATCGGGCCTCCGGGTCTGCCCACTTGTTTGACGTGGATGATCGGCACGTGGGCATGGCGGGCCCTGTCCAGGAAGGCAGCAAGGCTATCGATGGATTGCTCAATGCCGACCAGGGGCAGTGCGCCTTCGGTGTATTCCTTCTGGGCATCGACGACGATGATCACGCTCTGGGCCAGAGGGGCCGGCTGGCTCGGGGCCCCACTGATCTGCCGCAGTGTGCGAGGATAGAGATTCGTGCTCATGGCGAGTTGCTGGTTTTAGGCTCTGGGTTTCAAGTTTCGAGTTTTAGGTTTTAGGTTTTAAGCAACAGAGGCGTCGGCCTGGGTCATCCGGCTCGCCCATTCGCGTCTCCTATCTCCTGGCTCCTGAGTTCTGAGCTCTGCGTCCTGAGTTCAGTGAATGACAATAAGCTCCTTCTGCGGCACAGAGAGGTATTCGGCGCCCTGGTCTGTGACGACCACCATCTCCTCGATGGTGACCACGCCGCGGCCTGGTACAGTCAGGCGGGGCTCCAGGGTAAAGACCATGTTGGGCTCGAGCCGCTGGAAGGGTTTCTGTGCGTACTTCTCCCAGGCAGGTCCCAGCAGGGCAGTGCCGTCGTGCGGGTATCGGCCCACCTGGTGACCCAGGCCATGGGGAAAGCCCTCATAGCCGACCGATGCGAGCACCTCTCTGGCGACCGTATCGACGTCCACGCCCCTGACGCCCGGGATCATGGCCTGCCTGGATCTCTCGACCGCCTCGACGATCGTGTTCAGGCCCCGCTGAACCTCGTCCGGTACCCGGGCCCGGCCCTGCTCCATGATGTAGAAGGTCCGCTGCATGTCCGAACAGTAGCCGCCCACCTTGACGCCAAAGTCCATGTTCAGGACCTGGCCCCGTTCCACGGGCCGGCCCGTGGGCGAGTAGTGGGCCTCGGCGGTCTCGGGCCCCGTGAACACGGATGGGCAGGTGACCGGGTTCCAGGCCGTCACCAATCCCCGTTTCTGGACCTGCTCCAGCATGAATTCAGCGATCTGCCGCTCGGTCTTGCCCGGCGAGATGAAGGTGGCGGCCAGATCGAAGATCTCCTGCGTATGGCGGATGGCCTGCCGGATGTAGCCCAGCTCGCTGGCCGACTTCCTCTCTCGCAAGGCGGAGACGATCCGTTCGGCCGAGACGATGCGATCGGCCATGCCGATCTGACCCAGCAGGGATTCCAGGGTCAGGTACATGCCGTGCGTCAGGCCGTCGCAGATCTCGCTGCCCTCCGAGAAATTGAGGGCGATGCGGGCAGGATTGACCTCGCCCAGGAAGGACTGGAGCGGCTCCTTGATGCCCTCCACAAAACCCACCACCTGGTCGTAGGCCCCCAGCTCCTCCACGGTCCTCTTGTCGTACCGGCCCACAATCGCGCGGGTCCGGCCGCTTTGCGTCACGATAAACGCCGAGTGCCAGGTCACGTCCGAGCCCACCAGAAAGGCCAGGACCGGATCGCCGTTGATCTGGCTCTCTCGCACGAAGGTGATCCAGCAATCCACGCCAAACTCGGCCAGCAGGGCCTTGGCCTGGTCGATCTTCTCTTTGATCAGCTTCATTCATGTCTCCCAGAAAGCTGAGTGCGAAACACTGAATCATAGTGCGCAGGACGAGCCTGTCAATGACACGGGCAAGAACTCAGAACTCAGAACTCAGAACTCAGGAGTCAGGAGTCAGGAGTCAGGAGTCAGGAGATAGGAGATAGGAGATAGGAGACGGGGAAGGGGGAATGGGCGAATCGGGGAAGCTGTAGGATGGGCTTTAGCCCATGCTGCCTCGGTCCTCCTGGAGGTGCTGTTGCTGGCTTGGCATCCGTCTTGTCTGGCCCCTGCATAGTCTCAATCTGAAGCTCCTCTCGCCAAGGTCTTCATGCTACTCGACTAAAGCCTATGCTGCGGCCTGCATGACGGATGGCACGCAACTCAGAACTCACAGCTCACAGCTCACGGCGCAGAATCCACAACTCCAGGACCGAAAGGTGAAAACCCCTCGACGACTTGTGTGCGGGCGGACATAATGCGGGGGTGATCGATCGATGTATGGCAAGAAGCGCATGGAGGTCTGATCTCAATGGCTAAGCGGACGGCTTTTCCGAATGTGTTCTGGGTGGCCAACTCTGTGGAGGTCCTGGAGCGGTTCGCCTACTACGGGATCTACATGGGCTTTGGGATCTACATGGCCTCGCTGGGCTACTCGAAGGATCAACTGGGGATCGTCCAGAGCCTCTTCCTGCTCCTATCCTACGTGACGCCCGTGATCTCTGGGACCTTTGCGGATCGATACGGGTTCAAGAAGGTCCTGATCGTCTCGTATCTGGCGTACCTGCCCTCGATCCTCCTGCTCATGCTGACGCGGTCGTTCTCAGGGATCGCACTCACCATGCTGAGCATTGGCCTGGCAGCAGGGATCTTCAAGCCGTTGATCTCCGCCACGATCCGCGCGGTCACGGACAGCTCCAACAAGACCCTGGGATTCGGGATCTTCTACGCCATGGTCAACATCGGCGCGACGTTCGGCCCCATTGCTGCAGGCAAGCTGCGGGCCATCTCCTGGAACTACGCGTTCCTGGCTGCTGCAGTCGGCGTGGTCGTCATGCTGGTCATCACGATCCTGTTCTACAAGGAGCCGCCCAGGCAGATCGAGGGGATTACGCTCGGCCGCAAGTTCAAGGACATCTACGTCGCCCTCTCGGACCTCAAGTTCCTGGCCTTCATTGTCCTGCTGGGTGTGTTCTTCTGGCTGCCCTTCTGGGCCTTCTTCAACCTGCTGGCCATGTACGTGGACAAGCACCTCGATACGGCCAGGCTCTACCTGGAGATCCGCTCTGTCTTCGGGGCCGGCTTTGCCGACTTTTTCTCCCAGGCGGACAAGGACACCGGCGTGCGGAGGATCCTGGGCGAGACCATCTCCCATGACGGCTACGTGATCATGATCTTCCAACTGCCGGTCTCTGCCCTGGTCCAGAGGGTGCGTCCCATCCCCGCCTTCCTGTTCGGATTGGGCGTTGCCGCAGCCGGCTTTGTCGTCCTGGGATGGGCAGCGACATCCACCCCTGCCCTGGTCTTTCTCGGGATCGTCCTGTTCGCTGGAGGCGAGATGATCAGTTCTCCCAGGATCCAGGAGTACATCACCTGGCTTGCGCCCAAGGAGAAGGCCGGGCTCTACATGGGCTCGAACTTCCTGGCCACGGGCATCGGCGGCGCGATCAGCGGGATCTACACGTCCCTGTACGGCCACGTGGAGAAGGCCGGCCATCCGGAGTATGTCTGGTACGTGCTGGCAGGCCACGTCGTCGTAGGGATGGTGGCCATCGGCCTGTTCACGAAGCTCGCAGGCGAGTTCCACGAACGCAACGAGTAGGATGGAGTTGCGAGTTGCGGGTTATGGGTTACGGGTGGGAAGCCACTGCGTTGGCGTGCAGACAGTCCTCTCGCTGTCATTTGGCGGTCCCTGTACCCTGTCTTTCCGCCAGCAACCCACAACTCGCAACTCGCAACTAATCCCTCTACTTGGTCCCCTCTACGTACACGCTTGCGACGAAGTCGCCTAGTGGCACCTCGCCGCCGTACTCCTTGACCACGGCCTGGCCGATGGGATCAGGTGTGTCTGCCGAGATACAGCTCGACGCGGCCTTGACTGTGACCCGCACATCGCGAAAGCCAGCCTGTTCCAGGAGCGACGTGTATCGATCCACGCCCATAGCGCCTGCAATGCAGGCCGCGTGGGCGTTCATGCTGTGGCGGATGCTGTCCGGCAGGTCCTTGAGCAGGGCAGTATCCGAGATGGCCAGGCGCCCGGCCGGCTTGAGGACTCGAAGGGCCTCCTGAAACACCCTGAGCTTGTCCGGCGCGAGGTTGACCACACAATTGCTGATCACCACGTCCACGCTGGCGTCTGCCACGGGGAGGTTCTCGATCTCACCGAGGCGGAACTCGACGTTGACTGTCCCGCTCTCCCTGGCGATAGCTCGTGCCTTGTCCACCATCTCGGGCGTCATGTCCACGCCGATGACCCGCCCCGTGGGACCGACCTTCGAGGCCGCCAGGAAGCAGTCGAACCCTGCGCCGGAGCCCAGGTCCAGGACGATCTCGCCAGGATGCAGGCCCGCGATCGCGGTGGGATTGCCACAACCGAGCCCCAGGTTGGCCTCGGAAGGGGCCTGTGCAAGCTGTGCGTCGGTGTAACCCGCTGCAGACGAGGCACACGTGCCATTGCCGTTGCTGGCCCCGCATCCACAGCCCTTGTTGCCTGCTGCGATTGCGGCGTAGGCGTTTCTCACGGTCTCGTGCACCTGCTCGTTCATAGAAGCTACCTCCAGATTGAACAAAGGTCTTTTGCCTCTATGACGGACATTGCCGCAGGAAGACGCAGGAAAGCGAGGGAATTCGAGTCCATCCCAAAACTTGTTTCGTGACGAGATCGACCGAGAAGCCCGGGGCAGAGACCTACAAGGACATGGAGCGCAACTGAGGGAGATCCTGCCGCGAATGACGCGAATGGCCGCGAATGCTGGCGCGGGGTCGTGAGATTCGACGTGTTCGTAGGTCCGCCGCCTGATCCACGGCTGCGCCGTGCCTTGGCGACCGTGTCGCCAAGGGCGGCCTTCGCAGCGGGCTGCTTGTCCGAGCAAGCTCGGACCGCATCCCACTACTCGGCCTTGATCTGGCGGCTTAGGCTGTGGGCTCTACTTCCCTTCCACAGAAGAAGCACCTCCTGGGACTTTCGTCAGGGGACTGAGCCGTACGCACGCCAGCAAGCAGGACTCCATGGAGCGAGCTTGCTCGCAGAATGGAGGCCCTCAGAGTCTGCGGCAATCGAGGATATTGCCGTACCGATCATGCTCGATTCGGCATATCGCAGAGACGAGTTCTTTGAGCTTGGCCCTGCCCCGCTGTACGCGGGATTTCGCCCCTGACAGAGACACCTTCATGCGAGCGGCGATCTCAGCCTGGCTGACCTGCTCGACGTCTGCGAGCCGCACGGCCTGGCGATACGGCTCCGGGAGCTGGTCGATCAGGGGCATGAAGCAATCCAGGAACTCTCGATTCAGGTTGTCGGCCTCCGGCTTCGGCGGGTCCACCGGATCGGACGCAGAAGGGTCTGCATCAGTGGAGGACCGCACGTCACGACGGGGGTTCTGGCGGAAGTGATCGGTGATGAGATTCGCAGCGACCTTGAAGAGCAGGGCTTTGGGATGCGTGCAGGACCCACCGCTGCCGCAGTACCCGGCCAGCCTGACAAAGGTGTCCTGCACCAGGTCCTCGGCCAGGGCCTGGTCTCGGGTCCTGGCTGCGATGAAACCCTTCAGCTCGCCGCGGAAGGAATTGTAGAGGTCCTCGATCGTACAGTTCATGACAACTCCATCCGAAAGACGATCTGTGACTTGAGCTTGGCGAATCCGACCTTCTGGTAGAATTGATGGGCGTCTTTGCGCACGACGTTGCAGCGGACCCGGATCTGTCCATAGCCCTGGTCCTGGGCCCATTGGGCACAGGCCTGCACTAGCTGGCTGCCGACTCCAAGCCGTCTGGTGTCACGATCTACGATCAGGCCCGCCAGCTCAGCGAAGGGAGGTGACTCGAGGCACTGCTGGCCTACGACGTGGGCCCAGCCAACCACCTGGCCACCAAGCTCGGCCACAAACACCGCGGTGCCGTCTCGGCCGAGGAGGGCGGCCAGCCGCTCTGCGATGGCCTGTTCATCGACAGGATACCCGAGCTGTCCTGACAACCCCGCGATGGCCGCAGCATCCGTCAAACCTGCGTTTCGAACAGTCACGTCGTTCACACAGCCATTCCCTTATTCGGCTCGTCCCCGATTCTCCGGTTCTCCGTTTCGCCCATTCTCCCATTCGGCTGTCGTTCACGTCAGCGTCTCCGCGCTGTAGCGCGTGATCAATCACGTCCCTTGACTCTTGACAAAAGGAACCCAATGCCTGATTCATTAGGGTCTAACGTTGGATGGTTGACGATACCAACTTCTCAAGACGCACATTGGAAGGATGGAATATGTCTATGCAACAACGTTGTCAAGCCTCGTGCCTTGTAGTTTTTTGCTGGGGGTCATTTGCTGCAGGTCTTGCCTCTGCCCAATCGCAGGACGAGGCCCCCGTCATCAAGGCCCAGCAGACCAAGGGGACTGCCGACCAGCGGGCAGACCAGATCCTCAAGCAGATGTCACTGGACGAGAAGATCTCGCTGATCGGGGGCGGCGGCTTCTCCACGCACCCGATCGATCGCCTGGGCATCCCCAGCTTCGCTATGACCGACGGTCCCCAGGGCGTACGCGGCGGGCCTGCGTGCGCGTTTCCGTGCGGCGCTGCCCTGGCATCCACGTGGGACCTGGATCTGGCTACTGCGTACGGGAAGGCCATGGGGCTCGAGGGCCGTGCGCGCGGGACGCACTTCCAGCTCGGCCCTGGCATGAACATCTGCAGGGTGCCTGTCAATGGCCGCAACTTCGAGTACTTTGGCGAGGACCCATACCTGGCTGCAGTTGTTGCCACGGCCTGGGTCAAGGCCTGCAGCAGACAAGGCGTAGTGCCCACCATCAAGCACTACGCGTGCAACAACCAGGAGGTCTATCGCAACACCGTCGACGTCCAGGTGGACGAGCGGACCCTTCATGAGATCTACCTGCCTGCCTTCAAGAAGTCCGCCACAGAGGGCGGCATCGTGGCGGTCATGTGTTCGTACAACCGCCTCAACGGCAGCTATGCCAGCAACAATGACTGGCTCCAGAACCAGGTCCTCAGGCGGACGTGGGGTTTCGAGGGACTGGTGATGTCGGACTGGGGTGCGTCGCACGCCACCTCGGACCTCGCCAAGGGCCTTGACCTGGAGATGCCCACCCCCAAGAGCTTCGACCCGAACAGCATCCGGGCCGGCTTGGCAGACGGGACCCTCAAGCTCTCTGATCTCGACAACGCGGTCCGCCGGATACTTTGGACCGCCTTCAGCCAGGGCTGGCTCAACGTCAAGTGGGAGCAGAAGAAGGCGGATCTGCCGCTGGATTCCGCGGATTCCGCCAAGACAGCCCTGGAGGTGGCACAGGCGTCCATCGTGCTGTTGAAGAACGATCGCGGCATCCTCCCCCTGGACCGGGCCAAGGTGAAGACCCTCTTCGTGGTCGGCCCCAATGCCGCAGCCCAGGAAGGACAGATGCCGTCCAACATCGGCGGTGGCGGCAGTGGTGCGGTCCAGGCGCCGATGAGCCGTCTTGCGGAGGCCGAATACCTCAAGGCCATCACGGCAAGGGCAGGAGACGACCTTCGCGTCGTCTATTCGCCCATGCCCTCAGGCACGCCTGAAGGCACATTCGACGTGTTCAGTCACGTCTATGCAGCCGTCCAGGGCCAGCCTGGCATGACGCTGACCACAGAGGTGACCGGCGACGGCCCGGCCGTGGAGATCGCCCCTTCAGTCCAGAAGGCGATCAACGTGACGTGGCAGACCGGCCAGTTGCCCTTCGGCGTTCCTGCAGGTCGCAACGCGACATTCACGTGGAAGGGCATGCTGGTGCCGCCCAAGGACGGCGACTGGCAGCTCCATACGGCCGGCTTCTCGATGATCACGATCGACGGCCGCACCCTGGATGCGCCCAATGGCACGATCCTCCACCTCCGCAAGGATAGGCCCACTGCGATCACGGTCCAGGCCCGGGCCATGGCCAACCCACCCAGCCGCGGCAGGCGGGGCGGCGCAGGCGGTCCAGGCTTCGGCGGCAGGTTTGGAGGGAACCAGATCAAGGTGACGATCACCCCGCCCATACTGCCCGACCTTGCAGCCGCAAAGACCGCTGACGCGGCGATCGTCTGTGTAGGCCTCAACCGCGGCCTCGAGAGCGAGGGCCGCGATCGCTCCTTCGATCTGCCCAGCTACCAGCAATACCTGGTCTCTGCTGTGTGCAAGGCCAATCCTCGCACCATCGTCATCAACAACAGCGGTGCAGCAGTAGGGATGGCAGACTGGATCAACCAGCCTGCAGCGGTCCTCCAGGCCTGGTATCTTGGCCAGGAAGGCGGCCTTGCCATCGCCAGTGTCCTTTTCGGCGACTTCAATCCCTGCGGGCACCTCTGCTCTACGTTTGACCGCAGCTTTGAGGACAATCCCGCATTCGCCACCTATCCGGGCACGACTCCCGCTGGATCGACGTTCCCCATCGTGTCATACAGCGAAGGCCTCTTCTACGGCTATAGGGGGTACGACAAGACTGGCAAGCAGCCTCTCTTCCCGTTTGGATATGGCCTGAGCTACACCTCCTTCGCCTTCTCGAACCTTGCGTGTGTCAAGTCAGGAGACTGCGTGAACGTCTCCCTGGACGTCAAGAACACGGGCAAGCGTCCGGCGCAGAGGTCGTGCAGGTGTACGTGGGCGAGCAGGGTTGTCCCATTCCGCGGCCCAAACGTGAGCTCAAGGGATTCAGCAAGGTCATGCTCAAGCCCGGCGAGACCCGGCGGGTGCAGATTAGCCTGGCGCAGGACGCCTTCAGCTACTGGAGCCCTGACAAGAAGGACTGGACCGTGGACGCAGGCCATGCGTTCACCATTGAGGCCGGCATGTCGGAGCGGGACATCAAGCTGAAGGGCATGGTGACGTACTGAGCTGGAGGGGTGGCGGGAAGGTAGGAGGGTGAGAAGGGAAGAAGTAAGAGACAGGAGTGAGGAGACAGTAGTCAGGAGACAGGAGGGGACACGATTGGGCGAATCGGCGACGTGGAGTTCTACGGCTGTACCAGGGCGGAGCCCGATACCTGACTGCCTCAGCAGATAGTCAATCGTCATCCCGCACCGCCCATGCCGGGTACGGCACCTCCGTCCCCTTCATGGCCCGCCAGAGGATGTGGTTGAACAGGTCTTCCGGGCAGGCGTCGATTCGATCCAGGGGCAGGCGGGCCGAGGCCAGGGCGTCCTTGCGGAGGAGGGCGTCGGAGATCTTCTTGGGCTCAGGGTTCATCTGGTCCAAGGGGATGTTGTTGGGCACCGCACCAAAAGGCGTGAGGTCCGGGGTGTCCGTGAAACAGTCGATCATCGGCGTTGCAGTGGCATCCATCTGGTTCATGGGCGGCAGGCCCAGGATTAGCTCGATGGTCCGCAGCAGGCTGGTCTGGTTGTACTGCGTGCTCACGACCGCACCCCGCCGCGTGTAGGGGCTGACCACGTAGGCGGTCGTCCGGTAGCCGCTGACGTGGTCCCATCCATCCTGGGGATCGTCTTCAATCGCGATGATACAGGTCTCCTTCCAGAACCGGCTGCGGCTGATGGCCTCGATGATCCTGCCGAACGCCAGGTCATTGTCCGCGGCCTGGGCAGCGGGGGTGGGCGAACCTGCCTTGGTGCCGCTGGTGTGGTCGTTGGGAAGGCAGACGATCACGAGGTTGGGCAGGTCGCCAGACTGCTCGAACCCTCTGAACTCCTTGAGGAACTGGTCCGCACGCCATTGGTCAGGCACGTCCATGTCCCAGCCGATGGTCTCCGTGTCCATGTGGCCGGCCAGGGACTCGATGGCGGGCTCGCTGCGGAGGGAGATCTCATCCGTCCCCTGGGTGAACTGGCGCCAGTGATCGCTGAACTGGATCTTGCCCTTGCGATGCGGGTCCTTCCAGCCCTTGCGGGTAATCGCGAACTCGCCATAGCTGCGGACCGTCCGTCCGTGGGCCAGGGCGTCATCCCAGATGAAGCCCGCAGGAGAATAGGCCAAGGCATCCACCTCGCTGTCGCCCATGCCGTCCGGGTAGCTCCTGGGGAAGCCCGCAAAGGACCGCTCCATGTAGTCCGTGGTGATCGCGCTGTCGGCCCACTGGTGGCCGTCTGCGCTGAGGATGCCTGAGCAGTAGGTGTTGTCCAGCAGCACGAAGTCCTTCACGAGTTTGTGCTGGTTGGGTGTGACCTGGCTGCCGAAGATGCACAACTCCGGATCGCCATTGCCCCGTGGCTCATCGCCCATCACCTGATCGTACGTGCGGTTCTCCTTGATGACGTATACCACATGCCGAAACACGCTGGGTTCACCCACCCGCTCAGGCACAGGGCGAGGCGTCTGGTCGGGCCTGGGCGGCAGCGAGGCCTGGCGGAGCAGGGGGTAGCGGAGGTTGTCCAATACGACCTGCGTGAGGTCGGCCAAGCTGCGAGCGGACGGGATCGCTACCAGCGACAGCGTGCCGTAATACTGGTGCGAGTTGAACTCGGGTTTGGCGTTGGAGGCCCGCGGCCTGCCCGGCCCCATCCCCTTGAGGTTGGCCACGTGGAGCTTGTTGCGGCGGCCGTCATAGGCGATCGCGCCGGGGTACCAGCCTACTGGGATCAGCCCCTTGAGCCTGGATCCGCCGGGCCTGAAGTCCACGACCGCGACCGCATTCTGTGAGCCGTTGCACACGAAGAGCGTTCGGCCCGAGCGGTCGAAGGCCAGGGCGTTCGGTCCAGCGCCAAACAGATCTGCAGGGTTCTGGCGGGCCCAGATCGTCTCGACGACCCGATCCGAGCGGGTGTCGATCACGCTGAGGGTGTCACTTGCGGCATTGGCGACCACCACGACCCTGCGGTCCGGCGAGACCGCGAGGCTGCTTGCGTGCAGGCCGACAAGGATCTCGGTCTTCGCCGCGAGGTTCGACGCCCCGGCCCGCCCCTCGTCCAGGTCGATGACACTGACCGAGCCCTCGTTGGCGATGTACCGCACAGTATCCACGCGCACGCGGGTGCCGCGGCCCGCTGGGCCTGTGACGGCACCTGCGTCCGGCCGGCGACCGCCCCAGTTACTCACGTAGGCTTTGCGGCCTGCCAGGACCACGTCGAAGGGCGCAGTGCCGACCTGCCACATGCGAAGGACCCGGCCGCTGGCTGTGTCGATCTCCGCGAGGCGGTCCGAGAGATTCAGGACTGCGTAGAGTCTCCTGCCATCAGGGCTGGCGGCCAGGCCTGCAGGGATGTCGGCCTTGCGTTGCTTCAGGCCGGAGGCGGGCAGGCTGATCGACGATCGGCCTTCTATGGTGCCGTTGGGGTCTACCGCAAAGACCTTGATGCTGCCATTGACGTTGGCCAGGTAGAGACGCCTACCGTCCGGTGAGAAGACCAGGCCCGTGTAGCTGAGCTGGCCCTCCTTGTCAGGGTCGAGGATCTGGCTCGAGACCGCCTCCTCTTCAGAGGGCAGCGCCTTCTCAGAGGGCAGAGCCACGTGCTGACGGACCAAGCCTGTGTCTGGATCGAGCACGACCAGGTCATGGGTCTTGCCTGCTGTGACCAGCAGACGGCCATCAGGGCTCAAGGCAATGGCCTGCGGGCGCATGCCCGCCAGCTCCACCTGCTGGCCCGCAGGCGTGAGCACCTGGTTGGTGGGCGTGTAGAGCCGGTTCGCACCCAGCCTGCCGACCTTCTCGGTCGTGGCGAACGACTCACGACGCAGGGACTCTGCTGCTGGGGTTGCAGCCTGCATGAGCAGGGCCAGCCCAAGGACGGCTCCACGAAGGCTCGAACGTATGATTGACTGGTCATCCATCATTTCTGTGTCCCCTTGACAGGTTGTCCTTTAGCCCGCGTTTCTCACAAGGCTTCGGGCGGTCGAGGCGAAAGTGAGGCTGTGGGCTTGACCTGGCTCGTCCAGCAGGCCAATATGCCTATGACAGATCGTTCTGAGCGCGGCATGTTGGCCGGATGCAAGGCCGCAGGTTGCGTTTGCCCGGAGGCGTACCCGTTGCGGTACGCTGAGGACAAACGGGACCGAGAACGCAGCAGCCGGGCAACAGGACCGCTCAGAACCGAAGGCTTGTGAGAAATGCGGGTTAGACCCAATCTAGATCCTACCCTGCCAGCACGTCTATCAGGAGAAGGAGTTTTCTTGCCGCGAATGACGCGAATGCGCGAATGGCTGCCGCCGCCTCGACAGGCCGGCCTTGCTCGTAGCGTCGCCGTACGCGACGCTTCGCGTCTACCGGTACGCTGCCGCGTACCGGGCGAGCTTCGCCGGCCTCCATTCCGCAAGCCAGCTTGCTTCATGGAGTCCTGCTTGCTCGCAGGCGTACGGCTCAGGCTGTGTGTGGGAGTCCCGGTCTCCTATCCTTCCTCAAGACTATGGGAAAGGTAGCTCCACTACAGAGTGAGCCGCTGGATCAGGCGGCGGAGCAGCGGATACGCCAACAGCAACGGCCTGCGTCAGCGTTCGCGGGGTTAGCGGGGTTCGCGGCAAAAAGCTCCTTCAGTTCTCTTCTTGTGCGGGTAGTTGCCTGCGAGTTGCCACTAATTCAAGGGCACTGCGGCTTCGATGCCTGTGCCTGTGACGTCCCGGGTCTGGAGCAGAGGGCCGGCGTAGCCCGTGACCTGGATCTGGTTCAGCCGGATGTCCCTGATGTGGGCCAGAGCCATGCCCTTGCTGGCCTGGCCGCTGATCTGGACGAGGGAGAGCCCCTCCATGGGCCTTTCCGGTGAGATCAGCGTGGCCTCCACCAGGCCGCCGCACTGCTGCAGCCGCACGTTGGCGAAGCTGAGATTCCGAGCGACGGGGATGCCCTGGAAACCCGGCACGGGCTCAGGGTCTTGCTTGCCGCTCTGCAGCAGGTTGATACGGAGGAATGCCCCATCGCAGGTCTTGACCTCCAGGTTGCGGCAGGTGACGTTCTCGATGACGCCGCCGCGGCCCGGTCTGCTCTTGATGTAGATGGCGTTGGTCTTGGCGTGTTTGTCTGCGAGGTCCATCAGTGCAGTCCAGTCGCAGTCATTCAGGGCATGGCCGTGGTTGCAGTAGTTGGACGTGAGGCCGTCAGGCCTGCCGAGGAGACTGTAGACCGGGGCGGTGCCGGCCAGGGACGCCTTGACTGCTGCAGGTGAGCAGATCTTGGTGTCGTCGGTCCCCTCCAGGGCGATGAAGCCGCGGGGTGCGGTCAGGGCGATGAACCAGTGCTGGTCAAAGGGAAGCCTGTTGGGATCAGGGCTGAAGGCGTGCAGGTGCGGAGAGAACCAGTTGGGGTACTTCCGCATCATGTCGTCCAGGCCTTCACCTCCGGTTCTCTGCTTGCCAGCAAGGCGGTAGGCCCCCACGCCTCCGCCCGCAGACCCTGCAGGCGCAGAGATCGCGATCCGCTCATCGAATGCGCCCGCCACGAGCACAGCCTTGCCGATCCGCGAATGGCCGACTGCAATCAGACGCGACGTATCCACGGATGGCTGGCCTTCGAGATAATCAATACACCGACAGATCCCCCACGCCCATGCCCCCAGCAAGCCCCAGTCATGACGAGGGTAGGCCGGGAAGAATCGTGTGTTGCGGAAGGCCCAGGAGCCACCGGGATTGCGGGCGATCGTGTCTTCGCCGCAGTCCTGGTAGTGGTAGGTCACCAGGGCGCAGCCCCGCTTGAAGATCGGGGCGTACTCCTCTGCAGCCTTGGCTGGGTCCGGGGCCGCGGGATTCTGCTGGCCGTCCTTGATCTCCGGGACGCCCAGTGGCAGGGTCAGGGCATCCAGCCCCTTTCCCTGCTCAGGCCGTCGTGGCATGCAGGGCAGGGGTGTGGCGCCGGGCGTCAGGCCAAACGAGGGGAAGATGATGGTCGGTAGGGGGCCTGGGCAGTCAGTCGGCGTGAAGATCGCCACGTCGAAGCCCAGCCGCTGCTCGGGACCGAAGGATAGATGCACCAGCCGATAGCTGACTTTGCCGTCCAGCAAGGACGCAGTCGCAAGCTCCTGGCCCTTCACATTGCCAGGTGCGGGCGGCATCAGGCCTACCGCGTAGTACGAGAGGATGCGTTTCATCTCCTCGCGTCGTGTCTGCCACTGGGCCGCTGTCGTGACCCTCTGCCCGGCACTGGTGACCAGCGGATCAGGCAGTTCAGGCCGCGCGGGCAATGCGTCCGGGCCAGGCATGTTGGCCAGCCCGGTCTCGATAGGAGGGACCGGGATCTGCTTCTGCTGGCCAAGGGCCTGAGAGGCTACGAGGATTGCGAGGATGATCGATGCGGATTGGACGATCCAGCGGTTGTTCAAGTGCTGTCCTTTCCGAATGCGGGAACCAGGAGAAATCAAAGATCAAATATCAAAGATCAAAATGACAATGCAAATATCAGAAAGGGCGTGCGCGGCGCCAGCCCATCTTTGATCTTTGATCTGTATCTCTGCTTTTTGATCCTTGATGTTTGATCTATGTCGTCGGGTCCGCTGTAGGTTCCGACGGTACGCCCGTTCCGCCCAGTCCAATCTGGTCTGCCACCTCGGTCATGCCTGCGATCGTGGCGGCGATCAGGTCATCCAGGTTCACGCCCATCATCTGCGCGCCCTTCTCGATGACCTCGCGGTTCACGCCTGCGGCAAAGGACTTCTCCTTCCACTTCTTCTTGACCGATTTGGTGGCGACGTCCTTGACCGCCCTGCTGGGCCGCACCATGGCCGTGGCAGCGACCAGGCCCGTCAGCTCATCCACGGCATACAGGGTCTTCTCCATGAGCGACTGGGGCTCCACGTCAGAGCAGAGCCCCCATCCATGGGACACGACCGCCCGGATGATCGGCTCGGGCCAACCCTCGGCCCTCAGGATCTCCGCGGTCTTCGTGCAGTGCTGCTGGGGGAACTGCTCGTAGTCGAGGTCGTGCACCAGGCCTACCACGCCCCAGAGATCCTTGTCCTCCCCGCACCTGCGCGCCAGGTGACGCATCACTCCCTCAACCGCCAGTGCATGTCGGATCAGGGCTTCGTTCTGGTTGAATCGCCGCAGCAGGGCCATGGCCTGGTCGCGGCTCGGTGTGTCTGTAGACGTGGGATGCTCCGAATGGGAATTGACTGTTGATCGCTGGCTATTGGCCGCACTCTTCTCGGTTCACGGATCCCTTCAATCGCCCGTTGTCACTGTCACGTGATACCTATTTGTGCAGGGTGATCTCGAAGGTGTTCTGCACCGTGTCCGCGCGGAGCAGCGCGTACTGCTCGGTTCCACAGGATTCCTTCCAGCTCTGAGGTCCTGACTTGACGTAGTAGATCTCTTCCCCTGCTTCACAGGCCTTGCGGAACTCCCGCCACTCGGGACTCTTGGTTCCTGAGGAGGAGTCGACGTGTTTCATCTGCGAACGGATCGATGCGAGGAGCTCTTTGAGCTTGAGCTCGGCCAGCTCCTTGCGCGTGGCGTCATCAGACTGGGCAGTGATCTTGTGCAGTGCCTCCTCAACTTGTGCGATGATCTTCTCTGTCTCCTTCATCGCCGTTCTCTTGAGAGCGGCGATCCTCTTGTCCACCTCCCGCTCGGCCTGTGCGAGCGTCAGGGGTCCCTTGACCTCCGACCCAATCCCCTGCATCGACTCGCCAAAGACGATTCGACGTACCTGTTCTCGCCGCTGTGCAGCAGCCCCAGGGGCGGGCGACCCGGGCGGTCCGGCGACCTGACTGCACGAACACGCCAGCAGAGCACCCAGACACGCGACAGCAGTCCTCATGTCCATTCTCCCTATCCTCTCTTCACCCTTCACTCTTCACTCGCCACTCGCCACTTCCTACCGTGCCTTGCCGACGAGCTGGGCCTGCTTCGTGGGGCCGAATGAGACGTTGTGCTCAGAGTCGAACAGGATCTGGTCGCCGTCGAACTTGAACACCATCGTGGTATAGAAGGGCGTCTCCGTCAGGCAGAGCTTGACGGTGTAGGTGTCCGGGCTGGTCCATGCGCCTGTGGCTGCGACGGGATGGTCCTTCTGGCCCTGCGTCAGGTCATTGATGCCATTGACGAAGGCGACCTTGGCCTTCTTCCAGTCGGCACGGCCGCACGGGATACGGCTCTGTTGGCCGGCCGCGGAGACGGTGACCGTGGCTCCGTCTGGCTGGAACTCCAGGGCCAAGGCCTCGATGGATCGATCGTTCTGTGGAAAGGCGTATCGCTTGCCGGATACACTGGCTGCCAGCGGTGAGGTGGCCTGCCCAGAGACGGGGCGGACGGTCAGGCCTGCGAGCCTTGCCAGGAGCTTCTCATCGCCAGCCTTGTCCACAGCCAGGGCCTTGGGTCCCATGGCTGGAACGAGCTTGTCCCACACGAGATTCATCACGGCCTGCATATCGCGCACGCCGCTGGTGATCGCCACGACCGCATCCTGCTGGGGCATGACGATGCAGTACTGGCCGAATGCGCCGTCGCCTCGATAGGCGCCATGCCTGCACCTCCAGAACTGGTAGCCATAGCCCTGGTCCCAGTCACTGTTCGGGCTGCTGCCATTGGAGGTCTGGCGGCTGGTGGCCTGCTCAATCCAGGAGGCAGGGATCAAAGTCCGGCCCTGCCACTGGCCCTTCTGCAGATAGAGCTGGCCGAACCGGGCGATGTCCTCTGTCCGGATGCTGAGCCCATAGCCGCCCAGTGAGATCCCCTGGGGGCTGGTGTCCCAGGTGGGATTCTCAATACCCAGGGGCGCGAAGAGCCTGGGCGTCAGGTAGTCGAGCACGGTCTTGCCCGTGACCTTCTGCACGATGGCAGAGAGCATGTAGGTGGCGGGCGTGTTGTACATGAAGTGCGTGCCGGGCTTGAACGGGACGGGGTGGCCCAGGAAGATTTTTGTCCATGGCTCCTTGCTCTCGTACGGTGAGACCTCGGTCTGGTGGCCTGCAGACATGCACAGCAGGTCGCGGACCCTCATGGCCTTGAGATTTGCGATGGGCTCTGCGGGTGCATCCTCAGGGAAGAACCGCAGGACCTCATCGTCCAGGCTGAGCTTGCCGTCGGTGATGGCCAGCCCCACGGCCGTGGAGGTGAAACTCTTGCTCAGGGAGAACAGGATGTGCCGGCTCTTGGCGTCATAGGGCGACCACCAACCCTCTGCCGCCACGCAACCATGGCGGATCAGCATGAAGCTGTTCATGGTGTCGATCTGTCGATCTGCTGCATCGACGAAGTCGAGGATCGCGGCTGCAGAGATGCCCTGCTTCTCGGGACTGGTCCTGGGCAGGGGACCTGCGGCCGATCCAGCGGCCAGGCAGACGGAACCACCACACGTGAGCACCAACAGGGGGATTGTCATGTTCATGTTCTCATCCTCAATCAAAGGCTACCGTAGTGAACAGGGGAGCTCGCCGCAGTCGGCTTCGCCTCCTTCGCAATGACTCAGCAGGTCATCCTCTTGTTCTCAAATCCAAAATCCGCAATCCACCAACTCCGCCGCAGGCGGATGTCTGTTGCCCCGTGTCGTTCGGGAAATCTAAAATGGGTACACTCCGTCCCCGTCGGCTGCACTGGGGATCATTATGGTCTCAGCAGTGGACAGGGTCAACGCTTTGCCTTCTGGCCCGCATTTCTCACGAGGGCCAGGCTTGATAGGTCTTTGCGATGGGGATACGATACGGCTATAAGATAGGCTCTGAGGAGATGACATGAGGCGTATCTTGACTGTGATCATGACGTTTGGCGTTATCCAGGCCACGGCCTTTGCCCTGCCTGAGGCGACGGCCCAGGCCTTGCCAAGATGGCGGGGGTTCAACCTCCTGGAGATGTTCTACAAGGGAAGCACCACCGGCCCCTTCAAGGAAGAAGACTTCAAGCTCATGGCAGAGTGGGGGTTCGACTTCGTCCGCCTGCCCATGGACTATCGCGTCTGGACCAGCAGCAGCGACTGGGTGCGGATCGATGAGGCCCCTCTGCGATGGGTGGACCAGGCGATTGAATATGGCAGGCAGTACGGCGTGCACGTCTGCCTCAATTTCCACCGCGCGCCGGGCTACACGGTCGCGAGTCCGCCTGAGGCGACCAGCCTGTGGACGGATACAGAGACCCAGAGGGTCTGCGCCCTGCACTGGGCGACCTTTGCCAGGAGATACAAGGGCATACCCAACAACCAGTTGAGTTTCAACCTGCTCAACGAGCCGCCCGACCAGGACCCGAACGTCTATGGCCGCGTGGTGGACCTCCTGGTCAAGGCCATCAGGCAGGAGGACCCCAATCGTCTCATCATCGCAGATGGCGGCAACTATGGGATGGTGGCCGGCTGGAACCTGATCCCCCTACAGGTCGCCCAGGCCACGCGGGGCTATCAGCCCTTCAACCTGACCCACTACAAGGCCAGTTGGGTCAGCGGCTCGGACCAGTGGGCCGAGCCCGTGTGGCCCCAGCCCCTGGGCTGCGCTGGGCACCTGTATGGTCCTGCCAAGAAGGACCTCCAATCACCCATCGTGATCGAGGCCAACCTGCCTGCGCCCTTCACGTTACGGGTACGGGTAGGGACCGTGTCGGAGTCGTCTCGCCTGACCGTGGCAGTAGATCGCAGGGGTGTGTGGCAGCAGGACTTCAAGTGCGGGCCTGGCGCGGGACCCTGGAAGCAAGTCGTGTTTGTGCCTGAGTGGGGCGTATACCAGAACATCTACGACCAGGAGTTCTCGATTCCTGTCCCCGGCTGCAGGCGGGAGATCCGGCTGGACAACACTGCAGGCGACTGGATGACCATCACGGAGATAGGCTTCCAGATGGCGGACGGAAGGGTCTATTCCATGCGGATCAGCCCACGCTGGGCAGAGCTGAACAGGCTCGTGCGGTTCGACCCGGCCAGTCCCGCGGGGCCCTTCCAGAGCGAATCCAGCATAGACCGGCAGTGGCTCTGGGACACCTACGTCCAACCGTGGGTAGCATTGAAGGCGGCCAATGTGGGTGTGATGGTGGGGGAGTGGGGCTCGCACAATCAGACGCCCCACGACGTGACCCTGCGATGGATGGAAGACTGTCTGAAGAACTTCCAGCAGGCCGGCTTTGGCTGGGCCCTATGGAACCTCCGTGGCTCCCTTGGCGTGCTGGACAGCGGCAGGCCGGACGTCCAGTATGAGGACTTCCGCGGCCACAAGCTGGACCGGGCGATGCTGGAGCTGCTGCGAAGATACTAAGAACTCAGGACTCAGAACTCAGAACGCAGAACACAGGAGATGGGAGTCACGAAACGGAGACTGGACGAATGGGTGATCCGTAGCCCATGCGGATGGAAACGCAGAGCTCACAGCGCAAAACGCAAAACGCAGACCAAGGATCGTGGAGGTACCATGAGTCAAGGAGCATGGAAGCAGACAAGGATCATCGGGTGGGTCATTCTGGGATGCTGTGCCTTGGTCGGTCGGGTCGCGGCTGCTGCGCCGCTTCAGATGGTGGATCCCACGGGCTCGATCCACGTGCGGGTCGACGTCAATGACGTGATCACCTACTCGATCTCCTACAAGGGCAAGCCGCTCATCGCACCCTCTGCGATCTCCATGACCCTGGATGACGGCCTGGTGATGGGCAAGGCCGCCAAGCTGGCCAGCTCCGACAAGGCGAAGGTGGATCGCCGTCTGCAGTCTGCAGTGGCGGTCAAGAGCAGCACGGTCGCGGACCAGTACAACGAGCTCAGGATGTCGTTCGAGGGCGGCTACGGCCTGACCTTCAGGCTGTTCCCAGAGGCAGTCGCCTATCAGTGGACCCTCGGCCGCAAGGGGCCTGTGAAGGTCATGTCCGAGCAGGCAGAGTTCCGGTTCAGCCAGGACCACAGGATCTACTTCCCTGAGGAAGAGAGCCTCCTGACCCATTCGGAGCGGCTCTACAAGGTGGTCCGGCTGGGCGAGATCGACCCCAACCGGTTCTGCAGCATGCCTGCGCTGGTGGACGTCAATGAGGGGCCCAAGGTGGCCATCACCGAGGCGGACCTGCTGGACTATCCAGGGATGTACCTGAAGGGCACGCGCAGCCCTGGTCTGGTCGGGCTGTTTCCTGCAGTCGCCACAAAGGAGGCGAAGGAGAACGATCGGACGGTCCGCGTCACGGAGCGTGCGGACTACATCGCGGAGACGAAAGGGCCCAGGTCCTTCCCCTGGCGGGTCATGGTCATCGCCTTCCAGGACAAGGACCTGCTTGAGAATCAGACGGTCTTCAAGCTCGCCTCGCCTTCGAAGATGGGGGACAGCTCGTGGATCAAGCCCGGCAAGGTGGCCTGGGACTGGTGGAACGCCAACAACGTGTACGGCGTGGATTTCAGGGCAGGTGTGAACACCGAGACCTACAAGACCTTCATCGACTTCGCCGCAAAGTACGGCATTGAATACATCATCCTGGACGAGGGCTGGTACCCGCTGGGCAACCTCCTGGCTGTCTCGCCCGGCATGGACATGGACGAGCTGTTCAGGTATGCCAAGGAGAAGAAGGTGGGGATCATCCTGTGGGTGGTCTGGAAGACCCTGGACGACCAGTTGCAGCCCGCCCTCGACCGCTTCGAGAAGTGGGGTGCTGCAGGCATCAAGGTGGATTTCATGCAGCGGGATGACCAATGGATGGTCAACTACTACGAGAGGATCGCCCAGGAGACGGCCAAGCGTCACATGCTCGTGGACTTCCACGGAGCCTACAAGCCTACCGGCCTTCGCAGGACCTACCCCAACGTGATCACCAGTGAAGGCGTCAGGGGCATGGAGAACTGCAAGTGGTCCGCGGACATCACGCCCGAGCACGATGTCACGCTGCCCTTCACCCGCATGCTGGCAGGGCCCATGGATTTCACGCCCGGCGCGATGCTCAACGCCCAGAAGAAGGACTTCGCCATCAGCTTCGATCGGCCCATGAGCCAGGGCACGCGATGTCACCAGCTCGCCATGTACGTGGTCTTCGAGAGTCCCCTGCAGATGCTCTGCGACAGCCCCTCCAACTACCTCCGCGAGCCCGAGTGCATGGAGTTCCTGGCCAGGGTGCCCTCTGTGTGGGACGCCACGGTCGCCCTGGACGCCAAGGTCGCGGATTACGTGGCCGTGGCACACCGCCGCGGCAAGGAGTGGTACGTCGGCGCAATGACCGACTGGACCGCCAGGACCCTGACCGTGGACCTGGCCTTCCTGGGTGAGGGCTCTTTCTCGGCCTCGATCTACCAGGATGGGATCAACGCAGACCGCTACGGAGGCGACTACAAGAAGATCTCCCGCACAGTCACTGCCAAGGACAAGCTGTCTATCCAGCTCGCCCCAGGCGGTGGCTGGGCCGCGAGGCTCGTGCCCGCTGGAAAGTGAAACGGAGAATCGGCGAATGGGCGAAACGGCGAATCGGAGATAGAGGCAGACGCAGACCCGTAGTCAGGTAGAACTACCAGGCCGAAGGCCGATGCTACCTTCTTTCTCCGGCTGATAGCCGATAGCTGATGGCTGATAGCTGCTAGGTAACCAGCACGATCTTGCCTGCGTGCCTCGACTCCATGATCATACGATGGGCCTTGGGTGCATCGGACAGGGGGAATTCCTGCGAGATCACGGGCCTCAAGGTCTTGTTCTCCAGGCCTGCATACAGGGCCGCGTGGATGCTGGCCAGTTCTGTGGCAGGGGCGTTCAACACCACCATGCCCATGACGCAGGCGTCCTTGGCCATGAGCAGCCTGGGGTTGATCTCGATGGTCCCGCGGTTCCCGACTACCACGATGGTCCCGCAGGGCGCCACAAGCTCCAGATCCATGGCCAGGTTGATGTGGGCGAGCATCTCCAGGATCACGTCGATCCCGTGGCCCGAGGTGAGCTGTCTGAGGGTGTGTCCGTGCGTGGGGTCGTTGTGGTCCAGGACATGATGGGCGCCCTGTTCAGTGACCATGTGACGGCCCTTGTCTGAGCCTGCGGTGGCCATCACCGTGGCGCCGAGGCTGCGGGCCATCTGGACCGCTGCCATCCCCACGCCGCCGCTCGCGCCGTGGACCAGCACGGTCTGGCCTGGCCTGGCCTTGGCCTTCTGGACCAGGGCCCTGTAGGCAGTGACGTAGGGCACGCCCAGGGCCGCGCCCTGGCTGAAGGTGGTCTCTGGAGGCAGCCTATGCACCTGTGAGGCCACGCACAACACCTTCTCTGCGTACGCGCCCGAGAGGGCGCCTGCGCAGTATACGTGGTCGCCCGGCTTGAGGTCCTTGACTGCCGGACCGATGGCCTCCACGATGCCAGCCGCGTCCATGCCCGGCGTGTACGGCAGGTTCGGCTTGACTGCATAGGTGCCTGACCGAATGTAGCTGTCTACAGGATTGACACCTATGGCCTTGGCTGCAATCAGGACTTCGTCGCCCTTGACCGTGGGCACGGCCATGTCCTGAAGCTGCATTACCTGGGGCTCTCCGAATTGCTGTACCCGTATCGCCTTCATAGCGTGCTCCTTCTACCCGCCTTCTGCTGTGGGAGGGGTGGCTACTATTGTACCCATGTGCAAGGGGAGGCTCAAGGTCGATCAAGAGGAGACACAGGGCGAACGCAAAGTCGGGGTGCCTCACAGAGACGCAGGGTCTCTGTCATCCGCCGCAGGCGGACAGACCGATGCAGTCGCGGGAGCGACTGGCTGGGAAGCGTTCTTGGTTTTTGCCGCTAACCCCGCTAACCCCGCGAACGCTGGCGCGGGGTCGTGGGTGTTTGCCATACTCATAGCTCCGCCGCCTGATCCACGGCTACGCCGTGCCTTGGGACTGTGTCCCAAGGGCGGTCTCCGGAATGGGCCGCTTTTCCAGGCAAGCCTGGAACGCGTCCCCTTTCTCGGCCTTGATCCAGCGGCTCACTCTGTAGTGGAGCTACCTTTCCCATAGTCTTGAGGAAGGATAGGAGACCGGGACTCCCACACACAGCCTGAGCCGTACGCCTGCGAGCAAGCAGGACTCCATGAAGCAAGCTGGCTGACCAAGCGGGGACCTGCGCAGATCACCCGGAAGGCAACGCCTTCCGGTAGACGCGAAGCGTCGCGTACGGCGATGCCGCGAACAAGTCCAACCTGTCAGAACCGGCGACAGCCATTCGCGTCTATTCGCGTTCATTCGCGGCAAAAAACTCCTTCAGTTCTCCTGGCCAACGCGACCACAGACCGGGGCCACGAGAAAGGGCATTTGTGGCCAGGAACCTGTTCTCATCCTCACGATGTACAGGAGCGACTTTGCGTTCGCCCTGCAACTTTCTGTCTCCTGTCTACTGTCTACTATCTCCTCAAATGCCGCATCGCTCCAGAATGATCCTCCGCACTTCGGGGTGATTCATCATGAACGCGTGCCAGACGGGTAGTTCGATGAACTCCTCGCCTGCATCCAGTCGGGTCTCAGAGACTGCGACCAGCCCGTCGTTGACCCGGCCTGCAAGCGGACCTCGTTTCCAGGCTGGCCCTGCGGTGCCTGCGATCACGGTCATGGCGAGCTTCGGCACAGGAAGATGGGCCAGGCGATCCGGCGAGGCCATGAGACGGCCGGCGTCGCCGCTGATGATCCGGTACACGGGCCAGTGGCTGACCCTACGTGCCAGCCGGGGCGACTGGTTGGGTGTCCCCAGCATGATGAGGCGATGGGGTGGCCGGATGTCAGGGCCAAGCTGCGAAATGCCCTTGCGGAGGAGCAGGCCACCCAGGGAGTGTCCGACCGCGACGTAGTCGTCCTCGGCGATCTCTTCCAGGCGATGCCGCAGCCGCAGGCTGATGGCATCGAACTGCGCACATGCAGCTACGTAGCCGAAGTGGTGCGGCTCGACTCCGCGCCGCCGCAGGTACATCGCCAGCCGCAGCATGGAGAGCCGCGTACGCCCCAATCCATGGACCAGAAGTACCTGCACGAGTGGTCTCCTTATCGGCTCTGTCTGAAGACTGGATCTGGCCTCGAGCGGCTTTCTTCCGGTCAGGACTGCGTCTGGCTGCTTCGCCATCCTTGCCAGACCGCAAGACGCTCGCTCTCGGGCCGACAACGCAGCCCCAGGGCTTCGCAGTCGATCGCAGCAGATCAGGATTTTGGGATGACTTCATATTCGTTCCCTGGTGCAGATTATACAATATGAGGATTGTACGATAAGGTGGCAATGGACGGCATAGACCTCAGCAAGCACGAGCAGGCCTCGGAGATCGCGGCCCGGCTGGCAACCGGCAAAGAGCCGGTGGTCAGGGTTTCGGGGGCGTGGGGATCCTTTGCGCCCTTGCTGGTGGCGTGGCTGTCGACGCAGGGCTCCAGGCCCATTGTGTACCTGCGGCCCCACGTGGACGATGCCTTCAAGGCCCTGGATGACCTGCATACCTTTGGCGCAAGGAAGCCGGAGCTGCTGCCTGCCTGGGAGGGCCAGGAGGACCTGGCCGACGCTACAGACGAGATCCGGGCAGAACGGCTGCGTCTGGCCATCAAGTGCGGATCTGGCAAATTGGAGGGGATACTGAGCGCATCGATCCAGGCGGTTTGCCAGCCTGTGCCGAGACCCGACGCGGTGCAGGCAGGCTCGCTGGATCTGGCCGAGAACAAGGAAGTGGCGCCCGAGGTCCTGCTCCAGTGGCTGGTCGACAACGGCTTCGAGGGCGTGGACCGGATCGATCTGCCCGGCCAGTTTGCGCACAGGGGAGGGATCATCGACATCTTCGCGCCGGTCGTGGCCGGTCATGAGGGCATGCAGCACGGCGCGGCGGTCCGGATCGACTTTCTCGGAGACACGATAGAGGCCATCCGCCGCATCGACCTCGACACACTGCGGTCAACTGAGCGGATCGGACGGCTGGAGATCCTGTCCTCGATCGCAGGGACCGACCGGGGTCAGCAGGGATTCCTTCTGGACATCCTGCCTGCAGAGACCCTGATCGTGATGGAAGAACCCGCTGAGGCCCAAGAGGTGGCGAGGGTCTTTGTCGAGCGGTCGCAGCATGAGGGTGACAGGCCCCAGTCAGGTCTGTACTCGTGGACCGAGCTGTTTTCCGGCCTGTCCGGATTCCAGCAACTGCACATCGCCCGGTTTGGGGCACCCGATGAAGAAGGCGTGCGCCTGGACGTGCGGAGTGTCCAACAGTACCAACACGAGGCCAGGGCCTCCTGGGAAGGACACAAGGCCGCCCTGGAGCAACTGGTCTCACAGGCGGCTAGCGGCAGGCAGGTGCTGCTCTATTGCGACAACCCCGCAGAGGTGAGCCGCGTCCGCGAGGTCCTGGGGCAGGTCACTGCCATCCTGCCTGCTGGATTTCACGTCGTCCAGGGATACGTCAGTCAGGGCTTTGCCGTCGAGTCTCTGGCGACCATCGTGGTCACCCACCACGAGCTTTTCGGCCAGTACGCCCTGCGGCGGGTGCAGCGGCCCATGCGCCAGACGGTCTCCGTCGACTCGCTGGCTGACCTGCAGCCCGGCGAGCTGGTCGTCCACGTCTCGTATGGGATCGGCAGATTCCTGGGCATGGAGACCCTGGAAGAGAAGGGTGGCAGGGCCGAGTACCTGACTATCGAGTACGCGGACAAGGTCAAGATCCACGTCGCAGTCAGCAACATCACCCTGGTCCAGAAGTTCATTGGCACCAGTCCCAGGCGTCCCAAGCTCAGCAAGGTCGGGTCCAAGCGATGGCAGAAGCAGAAGGAGAAGGTCGCGGCCTCGGTCGAGGACTTGGCTGCAGAGCTGCTCGGCACCCAGGCCCGCCGCCAGGCAGCAGGGGGCACGGCCTTTGGTCCTGACTCCCACCTTCAGCAGGAATTCGAGGAGTGTTTCCCATACCCTGAGACGCCCGACCAAACCACTGCAATGGGGCAGATCAAGGCCGACATGCAGCGTCCGACTGCCATGGACCGGCTGCTGTGCGGCGACGTGGGATATGGCAAGACCGAGCTGGCCATGCGGGCCGCATTCAAGGCCGTCGAGGGCGGCAAGCAGGTGGCGGTCCTGGTGCCGACTACCGTGCTGAGCGTGCAGCATGGCCGCACCTTCACCGAGCGGTTCGCGGACTTCCCCGTGGCCGTGGAGGTGCTCAACCGGTTCAAGACGGGCTCAGAGGCAGCGGACACCCTGGATCGGACCCGGCAGGGGAAGGTGGACGTCCTGATCGGGACCCATCGGCTGCTCAGCGGCGACGTGGGGTTCAAGGACCTGGGCCTCTTGATCATCGACGAGGAGCAGCGGTTCGGCGTCGCGCACAAGGAGCGGCTCAAGCAGATGCGGGTGAACGTGGACATCCTGACTATGACCGCCACGCCGATTCCGCGCACGCTGCACATGGCCCTGCTGGGCCTTCGCGACATCAGTTCCCTGGCCACGCCGCCCCTGGATAGGCGGAGCGTCGTCACCTTGGTCTCGACCTTTAACAGTCAGGTGATCCGCAACGGCATCGTCCAGGAGCTCAACCGGGGTGGCCAGGTCTTCTTCCTCCACAACCGCGTCAGGACCATAGACAAGCGGGCCTGGGAGATCGCCAAGCTCCTGGAAGGCACGGGCGTGCGGATCCGAGTGGCCCACGGCCAGATGGCCAAGGCGGAGCTGGAGCGGGCGATGATCGAATTCGTGGAGGGTAGCACGGACGTGCTTGTCTGCACCACGATCATCGAGTCGGGCCTGGACATCCCGAACGCCAATACGATCTTCATCGAAGACGCTGACCGCTTCGGCCTCGCAGAGCTGCACCAGTTGAGGGGACGCGTGGGCCGGTACAGACACAGGGCCTATGCCCAGTTGATGCTGCCTGCCTCCAGGCCGGTCTCGCCCATTGCCGCCAAGCGGTTGAAGGCGATCGAGGAGTACTCACAGCTCGGTGCAGGGTTCAAGATTGCGTTGCGGGATCTGGAGATCAGGGGTGCAGGCAACATCCTGGGCGCAGAGCAGTCGGGCCACATCCAGTTGGTGGGATACCAGATGTATTGCGAGCTTCTGGCGGATGCGGTCCACCGCCTGAGAAAGGAGCCTGTCGAGGTCATCCCCCGCGTGGCCGTAGACCCGGGCTTCGCAGTCTCCATCCCCAAGGCCTACATCAGCTCTGACCGGCAGCGGATGGACGTGTATCGCAGGATCGGCCAGGCCACGAACGCTGCAGCGCTGGAGCAGATCGCTGCAGAGCTCAAGGACGTGTATGGCCCGGTTCCAGAGGACGTGGACCTGCTGCTGAGCCTGGCGCAGATTCGGATGAGGGCAGGCCACTATGGCCTATCCAGCATTACAGTCTCAGGGACCAACCTGGTGTTCTCGTTCAAGGAGAAGCCTTCCGATAGGGCCAACAGCCTGTTCGCCAAGGTCAAAGGCACGGTGCGGATACCCGATCCGAGGACGGTCCTTTTGGAACTGGCCCCAGCCTACTTCGAACCCAAGACGCTGCTGATGGTCCTTCGGAAGATGTTCCGCTCTACCGGAAGTCAAACAGCGACTGGGTCTTGACCATGGTGACCTGGTCAGGATAGGCGGAGAACGTGTGGACGTGCAGCTCGCTCTGTCGGGCCTCGAAGTCCACGAAACAGAAGGGCTCCAGACTGCCGACCTCCAGCTCCGGGAAGTTCACGAACAGGCCTCGGTTGCGGGCAAACCGTTCGAGGTCAGAGCGGCTCTGGCGGTACAGGGTGGGCGTCATCTTCTCGACCTGGTGGTCCATCATGTAGCTGACACCGCGGCTGAGCGTGCACTTGTGGGTCCTGGGGCCGCGGAATTGGAATCGCTCCATCAATCCACGAGTGGGCAGCAGTTGGCTGGGCGTGCTGATCACCTCGGTCAGACACTCGTTGCCGGAGAACACGCTGATCACATGCGTGCATCCCGTTACCCACAGCAGGGCCTGGTACCGCTCCGTCTTGATCTCGCGGCTGGCGTAGATCTGGAAGAGCTCGGGATGCAGCGGCCTCTGAAAGAGACTGAAGGTTAACTGGTCAATGGCAACATTGATCTGCGGTGATTCCATATGTCAGGACCCCTAATAGCCTCTCTTCGATACTCGGCTAATTATACTGAAAATGCGGGCTGGCTTCAAGAGCCTTTGTCCGGGCCGGGGCTGGGGGTCCGGTCGCTTATGGGACGAATGTGCCGCAAGGCCAAGAGAACCAATGGTTAATACAAGATGATAGAGATCAAAAATATTTTGTCCAGGCAATCGGAGTGTCAGGAGGTGAAATACACGGCGTTGAGAATCGTGGCCAGGATGTCGTAGAACACGTGCGTACCGGCCGTGATTCCGAACCCACGGACTGCAAAAAGGGCCGAGAAATACACGCCCGCCAGTGTTCTAAAACCGAATTCTGTCCACGTGAAGGGGATTCCCGAGCCCACCCTGCCTTCCACGAAAAGCACGTGGTGGTGCGCGCTGAACAGGGCTGCTGAGATGAACACCGAGAGGATGACTGCGTTGGTGTAGGGGGTCCTGAGGAGGTCCTGAAAGAACATCACCAGCAGGATCATCAGGATGAGCCGGAACACCAGCTCCTCGTAGATGCCCGCGCCTATGCTGGTCACCATGCTGGCCAGCAGGGATCCTTCGTAGGGCCCTGCGTATCCCGACTGGACCTCGCCATCCGTCAGGTTCGGATCAGCCAGACCCGTGCTCACCTCCGCCTGCATGCTGACTGCGACTGGCTGGTCGCTAGGCTGGGGGGGAGGGTTGATCTTGCGAAACTGGGTATTCAGGAAAAGACTCAAGACGATCAAAGGCACTGCCAGTAGTACGCATTCGCCCGCCATGGGCGCCACGTCGTGCGGGTAGAATGACCAGGGTTTGTGAGAGGCGAGCTGGAGACCCAGAAGGACGAGGACCACGACCAGTGGCGGGGCGACCCAGGCCAGTCGTTCATCACATCCCGCGTAGCGGAAGATCTCCTGGAGCCAGACAAAGGCCACGACCCTGACCTCAGTCTGGTTCAGGGTATTCGTGTTGATCAGGAGGGTGCCGACTTCGTAGAAGAGGATGAACGGCAGTAGGAACAGAATGGCGTAAAGAGGCCGGCTGGTCCGTTCAAGGTAGGAGTCCTTGACGAAGTTGAGCAGTTGGCTGGTACTGACCTTGTGCCTGTCTGTTGCCTTCTTCTTGCCTGCCATGCGGTCGCGGCTTCCGTGCCTCGATCCTGTTCCCATATGGACACAAATCCAAAAGACTACCTCACGACCTGTTTCTGCTACGCTCGGCTGCGAAGCAGGTCATGAGATAGTCTTTGGCCGGAGTTTACTTCGGCGGGCACCAAAATACAATAGAAGTCATCATGACGACCAAAGAGAAGCTCAACTGGATCTATGAACGGCTCCTGGAGCGGTTCGGCCACCAGCACTGGTGGCCGGGCGACACCCCGTTCGAGATCATCGTAGGTGCGGTCCTGACGCAGAACACCAACTGGGGCAACGTCGAGAAGGCCATCAACAACCTCAAGAAGGCAGGGGTCCTGACCCCGGAGGGTCTGCACGGCCTGCCATCAGAGCAGTTGGCGGAGTTGATCCGGCCTGCAGGCTACTACAACATCAAGGCAGTCAGGCTCCGCAACGTCGTCGACTGGCTGTTCTCCAGGTATGAGGGAGACCTGGCCAGGATCGAGGAGCGGCCGACCTCCGCACTGCGCGAAGAGTTGCTGGCCATCAAGGGCGTCGGCCCGGAGACTGCGGACTCGATCCTGCTCTATGCCTTCAACCGGCCCGTCTTCGTCGTGGATGCCTACACGGCCAGGGTCGCAGGCAACCATGGCTTGATAGACCCTCCCTTCGACTACTACCAACTGCAGGATCTGTTCCAGTCCAACCTGCCGCAGGACGCGACTATGTTCAACGAGTTCCACGCGCTGCTGGTACGCGTAGGCAAGGACTACTGCAAACCCGCGCCCAGGTGCGGGTCCTGCCCGCTGGATGAGTTGCCGCACCATCCGATTGCGGATTGATGATTGCGGATTGTTGATTTGGCTGGGACCATCGGTCCGTACTTTTCCGTGGACGGGAGCCGTCACCTCTCCGCTCTCGGCTCCTAACCGGACGCAAGTTGTGGGATGGGCTTTAGCCCATGCTGCCTCCGCCATCTCCGATTGACAGCCGCCATGGCAAGTCTTATGATTGGAACTAGTTAGCGACGGGACCCTTGTTGATCCTCCATGCTAGCCTATCGTTTCGGCTCAGGGAATGAAGGGCGCGGTAATGGTCGAGAGGACGCTCCACCGGCATCAGGCCAGGACCCAAATCCCCAATCCGAAACCCGCAATCCGAAATGGGGCGGCCCGTGGTTTCACCCTCATCGAGCTGCTTGTCGTGATCGCGATCGTCGCAGTCCTGGTTGCACTGCTGCTTCCCAGCCTTGCGAGGGCCCGGGAGGCAGCCAGGCGTGCTGCGTGCATGGGCAACCTCCGCCAACTCCAGATCGCCTGGCATGCGTATGCGGTGGACAACAGCGATTACATCGTCAACGCCCAGCCTTATGCCCGGGTGCCCGGTACCACATATGCGAATGCTGGGAAGGCCTGGCAGGTCTGGAAGGAAGGTGGGTGCGTGCACCCGCCCGACGCAAAGACCAGTCAACATGCCGAGACCTTGATGCGGACAGGTGCCCTGGTCCGTTACGTGGGTGACATCAGGGTGTATCAGTGTCCAAACCGTTACCGCGGTCCCAACTTGGGGATGCCCACGTGGCAATGGCAGGCGTCTGGCACCGAGTGGTTTAGCACCTACTGCATCACGGCCTCCATGAACTACTTCCCCCCTGACCTGTGGCAGACCTGGGACCGGGCGACCAGGGCCCAATACAATGTGGGCAGGAACGTGCTGTTCGTGAGAAAGACCTCTGAGGCCAGTTCCACGGCCGCCTCACCCAGGATGGTCTTCATGTGCATAGGCTATGGAGGGGCTGATGGCGCATGGGGCATGTCCGGAGCATTCGTTCCCCCTTCAGGGGAGTGGAGTTGGGGATTGCGTACGAGTGAACTTGACCAGTGGATGGGCGCGATCCGCCATGCCAATGGCACGTGCATGTCCTTTGCGGATGGCCACAGCGAGTACTGGAAGTGGAAGGACCCCCGGACCATTGCGGCGGGACAGCGGTGGGAGGAGATCATTCGAACAGCCCCCGACCTCAGGTTTCCAAGGTCGGTCGGGATACTGACAGAGTACAATCAGGACTGGGGCAGGCTGCACCGGGCCATCTGGGGCTGGCAGGGCTTCGGGGGTCGCGAGTTCTGATGGTTGCTGGTGGTGAGTTGTGGGTTGTCGGTCGGTCGTGCCGGACGTATATGGAAGGCTGGACATGGACCGCGGATTGACATCAACAGTCATCCCCTTCCGTCTGATCCGCCGCAGGCCCGCTGCGGCGGATCAGACGCCATCTGCTACCTCTGTCTCTCCGCTGTTCCGCTGCTCCTGTTCGTCATTGGGTTACCTCGCCGTTTCGCCGTCTCGGCATTTCGTCTTCCGGCATGGGCCAAGGCCCATCCTACGAGCCTGTCCCCGATTCTCCGATTCCCCGTTTCATCTCTTCGCCCTCTCGCCGTTTCGGCTTCGGGCCCCTGGTTTCACCCTCATCGAGCTGCTCGTGGTGATCGCCATCATCGCAGTCATGCTTGCCCTGCTGCTTCCCGGCCTCAACAGGGCCCGGGAGGCAGCCAGGCGGGCTGCGTGCATGGGCAATCTCCGTCAGCTCCAGATCGCCTGGCACACCTATGCCGTGGACAACAGCGACTGGATCGTCAATGCCCAGCCTTATGCCCGCCAGTCAGGCACCAGCGCGAACCTGGGCAAGGCCTGGGTGGTCTGGAGAAAGGAAGGCTACATACAAGCGCCTGACGTTCATTCCAGCCAACAGGCCGAGGACCTGATGCGGACCGGCGCCCTGGCACCCTATGTAGGTGACGTCCGGGTCTACAGGTGTCCGGCCCGATATCGCCGTCCGAACTACGGGATGCCCACATGGTGGTGGTACACCCCAAGCAGCATGTGGTTCAATACCTACTGCATCACAGTCTCCATGAACTACCTCAACCCCGACGCGTGGAGACCCTATGACCAGGCGACCAGGGCGTCCTATCCCCAGGTCGGTAAGACCGTGCTGTTTGTGAGGAAGACCTCTGAGTTGAGCCATGCCCGCGCTGCATCCCGGCTGGTCTTCATGGACATAGGCTATGGAGGGGCGGATGGAGCGTGGTCCCTCCCTGCAGGACATGCGGTCGGGTCAGGGGATTGGATATGGAATGCAGGCTGGGGGTCGGGCGGGATTGAGTCATGGACTGCAGCCATTCACCACGCCAATGGCACGTGCCTGTCATTTGCCGACGGGCATAGCGAGTACTGGAAGTGGACGGACCCGTGGACGATCACCATGGGACAATGGTGGCAGCATGCCATTCGGATGGTCCCTGACGTCGAAAAGTGGCCGCCACAGCCGACCAGCGGCCCGCTGTACAACCCAGACTGGGCCAGGCTCCATAGGGCGATCTGGGGCTGGGGAGCACCGTCGCCGTAGGTGGCAGCCCGCGAGAGACGAATGGGCGAACGAGATCGCACCAACTCGCAGCTCATAGCTCACGGCTCACGGCTCACAGCCCCGCGGCCCGCAACCCGCAACCAGCAACCAACAACTTTTCATTACACACTTCCTGCCCTCGCCTGTTACTTAATGGCAAGAACTGGACATGTTCGGTTTGTCAGAGGAAGTCATGGAGTATTCAAGGCGGATTGAGGTCTTCACGAAGGTCAAGGACCAGTACCTCAGGTTGGTCACTGCGGTGCTATGGAAGCTGACCGGCGACCGCCAGCTCTTTGAAGAGGCCCTGCAGTATGCCCTTCTGGGCATGTGGCAGCACGTAGATAAGCTCGAGGGCGACAAGGCCCCATTCTATATCTACCGCATTGCCCTGTCTGCCAACTCCAAGGCCTGGCACGACCGTGTGGGTAAGAACGGAGACCAGGTCCCAGAATGGGCAGCAGTAGACAAGGCCCCTGACGACAAGGTCGGTCAGTTAGAGCTGCTGGATGTAGTGCGGCGGGCGATCGCCGGTCTTCCTGAGAATCAGTCCAAGGCAGTCGCGATGCGATACCTCGAAGAGAAAGACTATGAGGAGATCGCTCGAGACCTTGGGTGCAGTGAGGTGGCGTGCAGGTCACATGTGTGCAAGGCCTTGGCCACCCTGCGGAACAGGTTGTGTGCAACCGCTGATCGGGAACGAACGTCATGAGTGAAGATATCGAAAAGATCCTCAATCAGTTGGGCCAGGACCCTGTGCCGGACCAGATCCAGCACCTCGCCGAGAATGCTTCCATGAGATTCCTGGAGAACCTGTCAAAAGAACGGAAATCCAGAACCCTTGTCTTGTGGGAGATGATCATGAGAAGTGGAATGGCAAAACTGGCCGCTGCTGCGGCGATCGTGATAGTGGGTGTATTGGCCATAGCCTTCTGGGGACCCTCGGGGAGCACGGCCTACGCCCTGGAACAGACCCTTGCAGCCCTGCATTCGGTCAGGACCCTGCACATGAAGGACTATGCCCCGGATCAGAACGAGCCCAAGGAGTTCTGGATCGAGTGCGATCCAGCAGGCGGGCTGGCCAACGTGCGGATCCACATGCCTGCCTGGGACTCGCCTCAAGATGGGGCCAAGGAGGCAGTGTGGCATGACGGCAAGGCCCAGGTCTGGCTCAAGGCCAAGGGCTCGGTTGTCACCGTCAATGAGAAGGACAAGATCTCGCAGATCCTGGACATGGTCATCGCGTTTGACCCCAAGAATGCCCTGCAGCGGGTCTTGGACCTGCAGCGGCAAGGCCAGGCCCAGGTACACATCGAACAACCTTCCAGTAAGTCTGAGCCTATCAAGGTCACTGTGACCTACACAGGAGGCCGCCAGGACATCCAGGACGTCCTGACGATCAACCAGGCAACCCTCCTGCTGGAGTCGATGGATCGCTACCGCCTGGTCAACGGCCAACCGCAGTTGTTGGGTAGGGACGAGTTCCTCGCATACAACCAGCCTATCGACCCGGCGATGTTCACACTAGAGAACCTGCCTGCAGACGTGGTCCGCGTGGACATGACCAGTACCGACGTGGGCCTGTCCCGCGGCAGCCTGACCGAGGCCCAGATCGCAGAGAAGGTGGCGAAGGAGTTCTTCGAGGCCCTGGTCGCAGAGGACTACAACAAGGCCGGCCGCCTCATCGGCGGCATGCCTGGTGACAGCCTCAAGGCGATGCTGACCAGCAAGGGCATCAAGTTCACGCGGGTCGTATCCATCGGCAAGGCTGGCCCGCATCCGGTCCCGGCCACCCGCGGCCTGGCAGTGCCGTGCGAGATTGAGATGCAGAAGGACGGCCAGACCTCGGTCCAGTCATTCCCCGGTCTGGGTGTTCGGCCCGTCGAAGGCCAGAGCGACCGCTGGGTGGTGTTCGGAGGATTCTGAGGACATTCTTGATTTGTGATTTCTTGGATTGCGGATTGGTGGTTCATGCCCCAATCCGCAATCTGCGTTTCTGGCTTTCAGCCGTCAGCGGTAGGATGGGCTTCAGCCCATGCTGCCTCGAAGCCTTAGTCCAAGCCGCTCCTCGATGGAGCATGTCACTCACCAACGACAAGGTCGGCGATCTGTCCCTGGATGTCCGTCCAATGCCGTTGTAGATAGGCACTCTGTCGGGCATATCGAGGGTAGGTGGACCAGGGCCATTCTTCGACGGCCTGCACCAGACCATGCTTGACCGGATTGTAGTGGATGTAGTCCACATGCCGTTGGAGGTCGGATTCATCGCGAATCTGATGCTCCCAGAACCGCCGCTGCCATATGCCGCGTTCTCGTCTGTCCAGCCAGGATTGTACCGGCATTGCGGGCAGTCTCAAGGGTTCGGCCGCATGGGCTGAAGCCCATCCTACCCCGGCATGGCGTACAGCAAGGCCCTGCCTCGCCGTTTCGCCCATTCGCCGTTTCGTGTCTCCTCCTGGGTTCTGAGTTCTGTGTTCTATCCCACCATCGCCTTGATCGCCGCGATCGCCTGCTCCAGGGTGATCAGCTCCGCCTGCGGCTGGGTGCGGGGCTTGTACTCGACCTTGCCTTGTTCGAGGGTCCGCTTGCTCGCTGTGATGCGCACGGGCATACCCATGAGGTCTGCGTCACTGAACTTCTCGCCCGCGCGGCAGGGGCGGTCGTCGTACAGGACCTCTATGCCCCGGTGCTGAAGCTCTGCGTAGATCTGCTCGCACTTGGCGGCTATGGTCGCGTCTTCGAGGTTGAGGCCGATCAGGTGGACGTGGTAGGGCGCGACCTGGGCGCCCAGATGATGCCCTTGTCGTCGTGGCTCTGTTCTATGCAGGCTGCTGCCATGCGGGATACGCCGATGCCGTAGCAGCCCATGATCACAGGCTGCTGCTGGCCCTGGCTGTCGATGTACATGCAGCCCATGGCCTTGGAGTACTTGGTGCCGAGCTTGAAGATGTGGCCGACCTCGATACCCTGTTCTGCAGAGAGATGTCCCTCGCATCGGGGGCATTGTTGGCCGCACTTGGCGAGCTTGAACTCGCCGAACTCAGGGTACGGTAGGTCACGGCCGAAGTTCACATTGATGATGTGAGTGTTGGTCTTGTTTGCGCCACACTCGAAGTTGACGCGGCCGTTGACGTCGTGGTCTGCGATGATTCGCACGTTGGAGGGAAGGCCCATGGGGCCCGCGTAGCCGACCTCTGCGCCCGTCATCTCCTTGATCCGCTCAGGCGTGACCAGGCGGAGGATCTTGCAGCCCAGGAAGTTGGCGACCTTGACCTCGTTGACGTCACAGTCGCCGCGGACCATCACTGCCACGGTCTTATCGTCAGCCTCGAAGAGCAGGGTCTTGGTGGTCTTCCAGACGGGGATGCCGAGGAACTTGGACAGGGGCTCCGTATTGATCAGGCCCTCGCCGAGGACCTCCTGCATGGGCCGCTGCTCGGCGTCCTGGCTGAGCTGTTCGAGCCTGGAGGAGGCCTTCTCCTGGTTGGCTGCATAGTCGCACCGATCACAGTATAGGATCGTGTCCTCGCCCGTGTCCGCCAGGACCATGAACTCCTGGGAGCCACTGCCGCCGATTGCGCCGCTGTCCGCTTCTACGGCGCGGTACCTGAATCCCAGACGCTGGCAGATGCGGTGATAGGCCTGTCGCATGGCCTCATAGGCCGCGTCCAGGCCTGCCTCGTCCACGTCGAAGCTGTATGCGTCCTTCATCACGAACTCCCGGGCCCGCATCAGGCCGAACCGGGGACGGATCTCGTCGCGGAACTTGGTCTGGATCTGAAAGACGTTCTTGGGCAGGTCCTTGTAGGAGTTGATCTCTCGCCGAAGGATGTCGGTGACCACCTCTTCGTGCGTAGGCCCCAGGCACACGGTGCTGCCCCTGCGGTCCTTGAAGGCGAACAGGATGCCGTCTATGGCCGCGTAGCGTTCCCAGCGGCCCGATTCCTCCCAGAGCTCCTTGCTCTGGATCGCAGGCATCAACAGCTCCTCCGAGCCTGCAGCCACCATCTCCTCGCGTATGATCCTGCTGATCTTGTCCAGGGTCCGCAGCAGCAGGGGGAGGTAGATGTAGACCCCTGCGGAGATCTGCCGGATGTAGCCTGCGCGGATCATCAGGCTGTGGGCTGGGGTCTGTGCATCCTTCGGGACCTCACGCAAGGTCCTGCCTACGTGTCTGGATTGCCTCATGGGAGTCCTGTCAGTATTCGGTCATCTTGCCATCAATCACGTCCGTTCTTTGTATCACGTCGGCCTGTCACTCACAAGCTTCTTTCGCAAGGCAACCGTTGCGTAGAGCACAGCGGGCAGATAGAATCCACGCGGCAAAATGCTGTCTTTGTTTGTGCATGGAGGTGCTGTTGGAGAATATCGCAGACCGCAAGGCGTGGGGATCCGCGGTTCTGATCGCGGTGTCTGTATTGGCACTCTACCTGTTCGCCACTTCACGCACGAGCCTGTGGGATCGTGACGAGCCGTATTACGCGCGGACGGCCGTGGAGATGAGGGAGTCGGGCAACTACGTTGTGCCCACGTTCAATGGCAGGGTGTTCACTGACAAGCCGGTCCTGTTCTACTGGCTCATGTCAGGCGCGATGGAGGTGTTCGGTGTTACGGAGTTTGCCTGTCGCTTCTGGAGCGCGGTGGGCATTGCCGTGAGCAGCCTGCTCGTCTTCGCTGTAGGCAAACAACTCGTGGGCGCCAAGGCAGGCCTCTGGGCGATGGCCATCCTGGGGACGAGCCTCATGGCCGTAGGGACCGGCACCCTGGCGCTGATCGATGCCAGTCTCCTGCCCATGATGAGCGTTGTGATGCTGGCCTTCGTACACGCCTTGATCTCGCGACCGAGGTGGTGGCACGCCATTGTCATGGGCGTGGGCTTTGGCCTGGGCATGCTGGCAAAGGGGCCCATAGGGCTCATGCCCCTGCCTGCCATGGCGGTGGCCCTGTATGCGGCCAGGGGCCCGGACCTGGCGGTCCGGAGATTCCTATGGCTCATCCTGGCTGCGTTGGTCATTGCTGGCCTGGTCTTCCTGACCTGGGCCATACCGGTCAGCAAGGCCACGAACGGCCAGTTCCTTCGAACCTTCTTTGGCCATGACGTGCTCGAGCGTGCATTGAGCGCTCAGGAGAAGCACGGAGGCAACCGGCTCTTGTTCACGCCGTTCTACCTGGTCGTGACTATCGTGGGGTTTTTCCCATGGACGTTGTACCTTCCGGGCGCCTTGTCGGCCCTGTTGGGTATGCGGCTGGGCGGGAGGGTCGGTAGGGCGGTGCTGCTCGGTTGGATTGTGCCGATCCCCATCCTGATGACCCTCGCTGCCACCAAGCTGCCCCACTATATCCTGTTCATCTGGCCGGGCCTGGCCTTGGCCACTGCGGCGGCGCTGGCTGCGGAGCAGCAGAACACCCTGACCAGCCGTGACCGTCTGTGGATGCACAGGGGCGGACTGTTCTATGCGCCCGTGGCCTTGGTGATGGCGATGGGCATGATGGTAGGGCCCTGGTTCATCCGGGTGCCGGGACTCCGATGGTCTGGGCTGGTCTGCGGGGCGGTGCTCCTGGCCACTGCAGTCATCGCCCTGCGCGAGCACCTGGCACAGCGGTTCCTGGCCGGTGCCAAGGTCCTGTTCGTGGGCAGCCTCGCGCTCCAGGCACCCCTATGGCTGGCCTTCTTGCCTGCGTTCGAGCAGATCAAGGTGACGCCGGCCATAGGTCAGGTGGTCAACAGCCGGACCTCCAAGGACGTGCCTGTAGCCACCTATAGCTTCCGCGAGCCCAGCCTGAACTTCTACGTGGGAAGATACATCCAGTTCCTGCCCACAGGCAGATCTGTCGTGGACTGGGCACACGAGTCAAGACCGGGTATACTCGTAATACCCAAGAAGGATTTCGAGGAGATACAACGGAGCTTCGGGGCCTTGCCCCTGGCCATGCTGTCTGAGCAGAAAGGGCTCAACTACTCCAAGGGCAAGCCCATCGAGATCCTGGCCATGATGAGGGGCACAGAGGGCCGGTAGTGCCACTTGACCATATCGAGCGGAAAGGCGATCTGTGGCGTCCGACGTTCAGTGCCGATTGTGTCCGAAGGAATGCACCATTTCACCGGGTGAGGCTGGCGATTGCCGCGTGCGGGTCAATCTGGATGGCCGGCTGCGGAGCCTGGTGTATGGTTTTCCCTGCGCGATCAACGTCGACCCCGCAGAGAAGAAGCCGTTCTTTCACTTCCTGCCAGGTACGACCATGCTCTCCCTGGCCACTGTGGGCTGCAACCTCCACTGCCTCAACTGCCAGAACTGGGAGATCTCCCAGGCCAACCCCGAAGACAGCACTGCATCCCAATGCCCTCCAGAACAGGTGGTGGGCCTGGCTCAGCAGCATCGCTGCAGGTCTGTCGCCTGCACTTACACGGAGCCACTGGTCTACTATGAATACACCCTGGACATCGCCAGACTCGCCAGGGCCTCTGGTGTCCGCAGCGTGCTGGTGACTGCCGCATACGTCAGCCCAGAGCCCTGGAAGAGGCTGCTGGAGGTGGTCGATGCGGTCACGATCGATCTGAAGTTCATGTCCGACGAGCTGTACCATACGGTATGCGACGCCTCGCTGAAGCCGGTCCTGGATGCGATCATCGCGGCCAAGGAGGCGGGGGTGTGGGTGGAGGTCAGTAACCTGGTGATCCCCACGCTCAACGACAGGCCCGAGGACCTCAGGCAGCTCAGTCAGTGGGTCAAGGACAGCCTCGGAGTCGAGACGCCCCTCCATTTTCTGGGGTTCTATCCGCGATATAAGATGCAACATCTACCGCCCACGTCGGATCATACACTTGAGAAGGCCCGCGATGCGGCCAAGGCCATAGGCCTGAAGTTCGTGTACGTCGGCAACGTGACCTGCCCAGACGGCCAGAACACGCATTGCCCGTCGTGTGACAGGCTCCTGGTGGAGCGAAGCGGCTTTACGGTCTTGCAGAACCGCCTCAAGGACGGCCGTTGTCCCGACTGCGGCAAGGCAGTGGCAGGGGTGTGGAAGTGAATAGAACACAGAACTCAGAACTCAGAACGCAGGACTCAGAAGTCAGAAGCCGGAAGTGAGGAGCCAGGAGTGAGGAGACAGGGGAAACGAAACGGCGAATGGGAGAATGGGCGAAACCGCTAAGAGCAAATCGTGGAGCGGCCAGCGAAGAAGAGTCGTAGGATGGAATCGCGGAACACAGAACTCATAGCTCATAGCTCGCGGCCCATAGCTCGGCGGACCGGGAGACGGTGGTTCCTGGTGGGGGTACTGGGTATCGCGGCATGTGCGGCGGCAGGCGGCAACTCGATGGCCAGACGTCTGGCTGCGCCTCGGGTCGTGGAGGCGGATGGGGTGGGGCGGTATCCGGGCAGGGTCGTGGCCTTGGGCCGCGTGGATTGTCAGGCAAGGTGGAAGGGCTAGACATGGCTCAGGGAAGAAGCGGCGGAAGCTGGATCGCGGTCGTGTTCCTGGCGGCAGGCCTGAGCGTGGCCGTCGCAGCGGAGCAGGCCACCATGGACCTGCGGAGTTCGCTGGCAGGGACCTGGTATCCTGGCGACGCAGACTCGCTGCGCGGCCAGGTCAAGACGTGCTTCGACAGGGCAGACAGCAGCGAGAAGAGGCCGGACCTGATCGCCCTGATCGAGCCGCATGCAGGCTATGCCTACTCGGGTCCTTCCGCGGCCAAGGGTATGGCCCTGATCGCCAGGCCCTACAGCCGGGTCATTGTCATAGGGCCCAGCCATCACGTGGCCTTGCGAGAGGGACTGATCGTGCCGCGGGCCAGGTCCTTCCAGACCCCTCTGGGGAAGATACCGATTGACGAGGCGATCGTTGACCGCCTGCTCCAGCAGCCCCTGTTCCGGGACATGGCTGCGGCATTCGAGGGAGAGAACAGCGTGGAGATCGAGCTGCCGCTGCTGCAGTTCCACCTGGCCCAGTACGGGCAGTTCAAGCTGGTCCCCATCCTGGCAGGCCAGTGCTCGGCTGAGACGGTCAGCAAGGCCGCTGCGATCCTGCGGACCTGCGTGGACCCCAATACGCTGGTCGTGGCCAGCTCGGACTTTACCCATTACGGCCCCAACTACGAATACGTGCCCTTCAAGGACAATGTGAGCCAGAGGCTCAAGGACCTGGACATGGGCGCGTTGCGCCCATCGCGGCTGCGGACGCCAAGGGACTCCTGGAGTACCAGAAGAGGACCGGTGACACGATCTGCGGGACCATCCCGATCGCAATCCTGCTGTCCATGCTCGATCCATCGACGAAGGTACACCTGGTGGACTACACCACCTCCGGCAAGGTGACCTCTGACTACACCAACTCGGTCAGCTACTTCTCCGTGGCGTTCACGGGCACGTGGTCTGGCAGCCCTGCGGCCAGCCAGGCTGCGCAACTGCCAGCCCAAGCGTCTCTCTCTGAGGCGGACAAGAGGCAGCTCCTGACCCTCGCCCGAAAGACCCTCTCGGCCTATCTCCAGAACGCCAAACCGCCCTCTGTCGCAGACCTCGGTGTCCAGGTCAGCAGTGCCATGAAGGTCAACCGGGCCGCCTTTGTGACCCTGAAGAAGCAGGGCGACCTTCGCGGTTGCATCGGCGACGTGTTGCCTCGCCAGCCGCTGTATCAGTCTGTGATCGAGAATGCCATTCATGCTGCAGTCAATGACCCGCGGTTCAGGCCCGTCTCCCAGTCCGAGGTTGCGGGCCTGACGATCGAGATCTCTGCCCTGACCGTGCCCCAGCCTGTCCAGTCTACGGATCAGATCCGGCTTGGGACCGATGGGATCATCCTGAGCAAGGCCGGCAGCCGGGCCCTGTTCCTTCCGCAGGTCGCGCCCGAACAGGGCTGGACGATCCAGCAGACCCTCACGGAACTGTCCAGAAAGGCAGGTCTGCCGCCAGACGCCTGGCGAGAGGGGGCGAGCTTCCAGGTCTTCCAGGCAGAGGTCTTCGGGGAACAATAGCCGTGGCCGAGCATTCACATCGCAGCCTACCGGCCAGGGCCTTTCTGGTCTTCTGCTTCGGCCTGTTCAGCATCGCAGCCCAGACGCTGCTCTTCCGTGAGTTTGTCGTCAGCTTCGAAGGCCACGATATCAGCATTGGCCTCTTCTTTGCCTGTTGGTTCCTGTGGGTGGCCCTGGGTGCATTTGCCGCCCAGGCGTGCAGGTCCCTTGCAGATCGGGTCTCGCGATGGGCAGCCCTGGCGGTCCTGGCGTACATCCCGGCCTATGTTCTGGAGTTCGTCCTGATCCTCCAGATCCGCAAGATCGCGGGGATCGAGGCCTATGCCTCGCTGGGGCTCGCCAGGATGCTCGTCTGGTCCCTGATCGTCTGCACGCCGGTCAGCGGATTGACGGGTTTTCTCTTTCCGGTCTTATGCAGGTGGCTTGGCCGGGACGCGGCCTGGCCGATCACCCGTGTGTACGTCCTGGAGGCTGCAGGCAGCCTGGTCGGTGGGTTGGGAGTGACCTTTCTGTTGGCGCTGGGCGCACCTTCCAGTCAGGTGTTCCTCTCGACGGCGGCCACGCTGGCTGCTGCCTCTGCCTGGGCCCTGGCTAGTAGCGGCGGGTCTCTGCGGCGGGCCGTCGCTGCAGGCCTTGTGGCAGCCTGCACGTTCATGGCACTTGGCCTGGGGCTGGGTCGGGCGGTCACCACCTGGACGCACGCTGCGCGATGGACCCAGATCCTGCCGCAGGAGGGATTTGCCGGGTCGTTTGTCACCAGCCAGGCGGAGTACCTGTATGGCACGTACAAGGGGCAGTGGCTGATCTTTCGTGACGCCCTCGCATGCGAGGCCCTGCCTGACGCCGAGCACGCAGGCAAGGTCGCGGCCCTGGGGCTCTCCCAGCGGCCCAAGGCCTCTCGGATCCTCGTGGTGGGCTCAGGCCTGGGGCTCTGCCAGGCCTTGCTCAAGTTCCCGCACGTCCAGGCTGTGGACTGGTCATATCCGGATCTGCAGTACGTGCGGGCCATCCGGGACGTCCTGCCTGCAGACCTGCAGATCAGCGATAGCCGGTTCACGGCCCTGGCCCAGGACGTGCGCACGGTGTTGGCAGACCGGCCTTCCGGCTATGACCTGGTCATCGTCAACCTGGCCGGCGCAGCCAGTGCAGCCTTCAACCGCTACGGCTCCGTGGAGTTCCTGGAGGCCGTCAAGGCCGGCCTGCAGCCTGAAGGCCTGATCATGGTGACCGTGCCGGGGTCCGAGAACGTCCTTGGGCCTGAGCAGACCTTTCTGGGCGCATCGGTGCGGCAGACCCTGAAGCAGGTCTTCGCCTTTGGTGCAGTCGTGCCTGGCGAGGAGACCTTTCTGTTGGCTTCGCCGACAGACGACGTGTACGTCTGGCCGCGCGTCATGAGGGACCGATTCGACCTGATCCCTGGAGCGGCAGCGGTCTATCCACCGGACGCCTTGCTGTCGGTCTATAGGCCGGATCGCTCCAACCAGGTGACAGACCTGTACTCCAAGGTGCAGCTCCCCAGGCAGGCCCTGGTCAGCCGCGACGGGCATCCTACCACGTACCTCTACGGCCTGCTGTTGGCCTCCAGACAGGCGGGATTGTCCCTGGCAGGGCTGGCCGGGCCGCTGCTGGTCGCCGGCATCTGGCTCTGGCTGATCCCTCTTGTCGTGCTCGTGGCCCTGCGATGGATCTTCCTGCTGAGGCACCGGTCGCGGGTCTGCGGCGCAGGGGCTGCAGCAGGATCGCCATCCTTCAGTGTGACGTTCCTGATTCTTTCTGCCGGCTGGGTCGGGATCGGCAGCGTGATCGTCCTGATGTCGAGGGTCCAGAGCCTGTATGGCTCTCTGTACCTGGTTGTCGGCATCGCCTCCGCCTTGTTCATGGCAGGTCTATGTGCAGGCGCAGTGTCAGGCCAGGCCTTGCTGGCCAGGGTCGAGGGCCGCGTCCTGCTGTTGGCTGGCCTGGTCTCGCACGCGATCGTCCTGGCTGTGATCTCGTTACAGTCCGGCTCCGGCCTTGCCTCCTACGGAGGTCTGGCAGCCGCCTTTGTGGCAGCCGGCCTGTGCTGCGGCGTCTACTTTCCGATTGCGGCCCATCTCCTCGCCGCTGGCGGTCAGGATACCCACGCTGCTGCGAGCCGGCTGCAGGCAGCCGATCACGTGGGCGCGTGCGTGGGCGGATTAACGACAAGCATTATCCTCATTCCGGTGGCAGGCCTCCAGGCAGCCGGACTGGTCCTGACCGCCCTGATCCTGGCCAACATCCCCCTGGAGCTGGCCCGGTCCGTGAGGGCTGCGTCCCTGCGGCCGGCCAGAGGACTGAACCCGCGGCCCGCCAGGGTGGGATACGTCGTGTTCGGGATCGCAGCCTGTCTGATACTCGGCTCCAACCTCCTGGTCTGGGCCAGCCAACGGCCTATCGAGGAGGCAGCCACGGTGCCGGCGGGCCTGGAGTCCTGGACCACGGGTCTGGAGGTGACGTCCCGGACTGCATCCCTGACCAGCGGCGAAGCGCTCACGTACTTCCAGGTCAGGGAGAAGGGCAAGCTCAAGGGCTACATCGTGACGTCAGAGAAGCTTGCGCCCCGCGTACGGGGCTACGGCGGGCCTATGACCCTGGCGATGTACATAGACGCCCAGGGCGCCTTGATTGACTACCGCATGGTACGCAGCAACGAGACGCCCCGCTACATCGGCCGGATCTCAGGGTGGCTTGCACGCCTGAAGGGGACCCGGATCTGGGGCGAGGCCCCACTGGAAGGTGTGTATGCGGTCACCGGCGCGACCCTCACGACCAGGGCGGTGATGACCATCCTCCGCCAGAGCGGTCAGCGGTTCAGTCGGGAGGTCCTGCTCATGAAGGGGTCCGGGTCGGACGTCCCTGCGCAGGCAGTGGACCGGGCAGGGCTCTACGTGGTGGTGGTGCTGGCTGCAGGGCTCCTGGTGACGTGGTGGGGGGGAGTCGTGGCCCGCTTTGCGGTTCTGGCAGCAGCCCTGATCGTGGGAGGGCTGTGGCTCAACAGCCAGTACTCCACAGAGCAGGTCATGGGCCTGCTGGCCGCCAATCTCCCGTCACCCGGCCTGACCGCCACGTTTCTCCTGGCTGTGGTCGTACCCGGCCTGCTGCTGCTCGTGGGCAACCTCCACTGCGGGTACTTGTGTCCCTTTGGTGCGCTCCAGGAATGGCTGTCCATGGTCGTGCCTGCCAGGATGCGGCCCAGGGTCTCTCGCGGCGCGGTCCAGAAGGCGAGGGTCGTCAAGTACGTCGTGCTGGTGGTCTTTGTGGCGGTCTTCTTCCTGACCCGGGACAAGTCCGTGTATGGCCGCGACCTCCTGCTGTCGTTCTTTGACTGGAGGTCCTGGGGCCAGTGGCTCCGGGACTCCTGGCACACCAAGGCCATCGCAATCCTGGCGGGCACGGGTCTATTGTTGGCCGGCCTGCTCCTGTTTCCGCGGTTCTGGTGCAGGACCCTGTGTCCTGCCGGCGCATTCCTGTCGCTGTTCAACTACGTCGCCTTGTTCAGCCGCATATTGCCTCCCAAGCGGTTCGGCTGCTGCGAGTTCGGATTGACCGTCTCAGACCACCTGGACTGCGTCCACTGCGACCGATGCCGCCATGGACCCCAGGGAGCCATCCCCGCACCTGCGAGCAGCGACGATCCCGCATCGGTCCGCATCTGGTCCGCGGTCCTGGTACTGTCTGCGGTCGGCCTCGGCCTGTGGATGGCAGCCGGCGTAGCCGACTCGTTGCCGCACCGTCTGCCTGCCGCAGCCGTTGCGGCCAGGCCCGAGAGGCCTGCAGGCGCCCGTGAGAACCGCATCAGGGCCCTCATCGACCAAGGCCGCCTCTCAGACAAAGAGGCGATGTACTACGAGGGCGGGAGCCAGAATCCAGAAGCCAGAAGCCAGAAGTCAGAATAGGGATGGCTTCGTTGGCCTCTCTCCTTCGCTGTTCGCTCGGTCGCTTCGCTCCCTCTTTGCGAAAGGCCGGTGGCGAATGGCGAACAGCCAAGCCTTCGCCCGGCCGCCGCCGATTCGCCCATTCGTGCCTCCCCTCCACTTCCCCGTTTCCCTGCCTCTACTGTCTTGACTGTGGTCGTGCTTTCTCCTAGCCTCTGCTGCATGTTGGGATCCATGAGCAGTGTGATCGAGGTGACGGCCCTGGGCCTGGTCACGTTTGCGGCCACCAACATCGACGACCTCTTCGTCCTGGTGGCCTTCTTCTCTGATCCTGCGTACAAGGCCCGGCAGGTTGTGGTGGGCCAGTATGCAGGCATCGCGATCCTGACTGCGGCCAGCATGGCCTGTTCGCTGGCAGCCCTCGCCGTGCCCCACGCCTACGTTGGGCTGCTGGGCCTGGTGCCCATCGCGGTCGGCGCCAAGAGGTTGCTGGCTGTCAGGGTACAGGAGGAAGGGGCAGGGAGGCCGCGGCCAGGCGGGGGGCCTGCGATCCTGTCCGTGGCTGCAGTGACAATGGCCAATGGCGGGGACAACCTGGCGGTCTACATCCCGGTGTTTTCCAGCCGTGGCAGCTCCGAGTGGGCGGTGTTGGCCTGTGTGTTCGCCATCTTGACAGGCATCTGGTGCCTCCTGGGTTACAGCCTGGTCAACCACCCCGCGATCGGCAGGCCACTGCGTCGCTATGGCCGTCACATGCTGCCCTGGGTCCTGATGGGGCTGGGGGCGTGGATTCTCATTCCTTGATTCGCGATTGCGGATCGCGAAGTTTCCGTGGCGGCTCCCTTCAATAGGCATGCGGGAACTGGCGGCCCCGCTTTGCCACCATGCCTGGGTGCACTGCTGTCACCGACTACTGTCTTGACAAAAGGACTTGAAATGCTAAAATGGGAAACATAGGAAATATGAGGAAAATGCAACAGGGGTAGTAGCTGTTTGCGATATGGCTCCTCCGGATTCTTGGCATGTCGAGCCAAACTGGGGGGCATCTTGGGGAAATGGACATTCCCAGTACGGGGGTTATCAGGAAGGTGTCCCTCTGTGTAGCTTTCTGTTTGTCTGGTACGGGCCTACCGGCCGGGCTTTGAATCCACGCGTATCTATTGAGTTGAGAAGGAGGAAGTATGAAGAAACTAGTAGCAGTCTGTCTGTTTGCCATGATGGTCAGCGTCGCTGCGGCAGGGGTCAACTACGATCCCCTGGCGACTCCCCCTGCCCCGGTGCTGGATGCGGGTTGGGCCTATGACCAGGTCAACCAGGCCTTCCATGACTCCAGTGACTCCCCCTACGTCTACGACCTGACTGGGCCTGCGACCTTCAGGATTACTGACGACTTTGCTCTGGGTGACGTCTACTACGTCAGGGACTTCGGCTCGCTGATCCTGACCACCACGTTCTACTCTGGCTCGCCGACCGGTTTTTCGGATCCGAGCGGGTGGGCGAACGACGATTTCTCCAAGGGAGAGATCCTGTTGGGCGCCGGCGCCCATTCGCTCACGGTCCAGGGCAACGGAGCGGGTGGGGTCCCTGCGGGGTTCTACACCCAACTGACGACCGCGACTCCTGCTGTTCCGGTCCCGGGCGCCCTTGTGCTTGGCGGCATTGGTGCCAGCCTTGTGCAGTGGCTCCGCAAGAGGAGAGCCGTCTAGGCAATCTTGTCTGAAACCCATGGACGGGGCCTTTCTGACAGGCCCCGTCCTCCTTTCTTCCTGCCCTCAACACTCCACGTGATGCTGGGCGGCCGCAGCCCTCTCGCCCGGTGTAGGTCGCAGATGGCGGGTGGCTTCCGCCAGCGGCCACCAAGACCCCGTGACAGAGCCCATGTCCTCGGCTCTTCGTTTCGTTCTCCACACACCGCAGTCGCTTCTGATGCCCCCTGGCGTACCCTCCCACAATCCGCTATGATACGCCCCGGTCAAGCACGGCGGTCTTGCCTGCTGCTCCTAACTGAGGCATATGAAGGAGTCGTTCATGGAAGCGAAATCACAGAGGCTTTCGGTCGGCGAGAAGATCGGTTACAGCTTTGCGGATGCGGCCGCCAACTTCGTGTTCATGACCATGATCCTGTTCCAGACGAATTTCTACACCGATGTGTTCGGTCTGGCGGCAGGCACGGCGGCAGCCATCTTCCTGATCGCGAGGTTGTGGGATGCGGTCGTAGACCCTATTGTCGGCGTGCTGGCAGACCGCACGAAGACTCGCTGGGGAAAGTTCCGGCCATGGATACTGTTTACGGCACTGCCCTGGTGCGTCGTCATGGTGCTCGCCTACACCACACCCAAGGGCTGGAGCACGAGCCAGATGATCGCGTACGCGGCGATCACGAACATCCTGCTCATGTCCATCTACTCCATGAACAACATGCCCTACTCGGCTCTGGGTGGCGTCATGACGGGCGACGTCAACGAACGTGCGAAGCTCAACTCGTATCGCTTCGTTGCCGTGAACGTGGCCCAATTCATCGTGGGCGGTTTCACGCTGCCGCTCGTCGCCAAGTTCGCCGCCGAGCACGCGGCAGGCGGGACGGTCGGTGTCGTGGACAAGCAATACGGTTGGCAGATGACGATGACCATCTGGTCCGTCTTGTGCTTTGTCCTGTTCCTCGGCACCTTCTTCACCACGCGGGAGCGGATTGAGCCGCCGCCGCAGCAGAAGTCGGACGTCAAGAAGGATTTCGCCGCTCTTCTCAGGAACAGCCCCTGGATCGTCATGTTTGCGATGACGTTGTTCCATTTCTGCATCCTCTCTTTCAGAGGGGCGGCCTGGTACAACTACTTCCACTACTACGCGGACAAGGCATCGATGTATGACTGGCTGCAGTGGATAGGTCTGACCGCACCCGCTCTGGCTGCGGGGACGCCCGCCCCCGGTGGCCTCCTGGAGACACTCGGCTACATCGTGCACGGCGACCGGCTGAGTCTGGTGAACTCCAACGTGGCAGACGTGTTCAACAGCATCTACAACATGATCGGAACGGCCACCACGATCATCGTCATCCTGCTCTCGCCTGGCTTGGCCAGGCGGTTCGGCAAGAAGGCCGTTGCGATCGTGGGCTTCGGGTGCACCACCCTGGCCTCTGCGGCGTTCTACCTGCTCAAGCCGACGAGTGCCGGCTGGATGATCGCCATGTCGGCCATCATCTCCGTCTGCTACGCACCGACCATTGCCCTGGTCTGGGCCATCTTCGCCGACGTTGCGGACTACTCTGAATGGAAGACGGGCCGCCGCTTCACGGGAATCGTCTTCGCTACCATCGGTTTCGCGCTCAAGGCCGGCCTGGCGTTGGGGTCCTCTTCCTTCCTCTGGATTATGGGCGGGCTGTTCAGCTACGACTCGAACCATCCTGAGCTGCCCGAGGCCGTCCACGGCTTCCGGGTCTGCAGCGGCCTCGTCGTCGCCATCCTGTTCGGCATCTGCACGCTCCTGCTGATCTGCTACAAGCTTAACAAGCGGGTTACCCTCCAGATGGCCGACGAGTTGGCGGATCGCCGAAGGCAGATCAAGACCGCCCAGGCAGGCCAATGACCCTGAGGAGCCTTGAATGAGAGTTGCCACTGTGTGCGTGACAGGAATCGTCCTGGCCTCGGCGCTGGCAGCGGGCGCAGTTCAGCAGCCCGCGACCTTCGCCAGTTCCGGTGGTGCATTCAGCACGGGCGCCTACCGCAACCTCTTCGTGGAGCTGGGCCACTCTCAGCAGGAGGTGACCGCGAAGATTGACGCGGCCTTCAAGCAGTTGTTCCACGGCGATCCCAACACCCAGACGGTCTACTATCCTGCAGGCACCAACGCCAATGGCGGCCTGGCCTACCTCAGCGACATCGCCAGCAGGGACGTGCGGTCAGAGGGCATGTCGTACGGCATGATGATCGCCGTGCAGATGGACAGGAAGACCGAGTTCGACAGCCTCTGGAACTGGGCCAGGACGTACATGTATCACGACTCTCCCGGTCACCCGGGCTATGGCTACTTCTCGTGGTCAATGAAGACCAATGGGTCGCCCAATGATGAGATGCCTGCGCCGGATGGCGAGGAGTACTTTGCCATGTCGCTCTTCTTCGCCGCCAACCGATGGGGCAATGGGACCGGCATCTACCAGTATGAGGTTGCAGCGAATCGGCTCCTCACGGACATGGTCCACAGGGAAGTGATCACAGGGCCGACGGCACGCGGCAACCGGACGGGCAGGGCGATCTTCTCAGTCGAACAGGGCATGGTCCGGTTCACGCCTGACACCGACTTCACGGATCCCTCCTATCACCTGCCCGCCTTCTACGAGCTGTGGTCTCGCTGGGGGGCAGCCAGCGACAAGGCCTTCTGGGAGAGGGCGGCCACAGTCAGCAGGGACTACTTCCAGAAGGTGACGAATCCGGCCACTGGCCTTGCGCCCGACTACGCCAACTTCGACGGTACGGCCATGGCAGGCCAGAGAGGCAACTTCCAGTATGATGCCTGGCGTACGGCGATGAACTGGGCCATGGACTGGTCCTGGTGGGCCAAGGACGTGCGAGAGAGGCAGTTGAGTGACAGACTGCAGGCCTTCTTTGAGTCCAAGGGATTGAGCATGTACGGCAATCTCCATACTCTCGACGGAAAGGAACTCGGCAAGGACCACTCCACAGGTCTCGTGGCCATGAACGCGGTGGCCAGCCTTGCGGCCACTGCGCCCCGGGCCCGCCAGTTCGTGGAGGCCTTGTGGGCGGTTCCCATCCCGTCAGGCCAGTATCGCTACTACGACGGTATGCTGTATCTCATGGGGCTCCTCCATTGCAGCGGCCAGTTCCGGATCTGGAGTCAAGACAACCCCTGAATAGCCTCTGCGTCAGAGGATGCCAGCCTCAAACGCGGCAACAGAGGAGAACTGAAGGAGTCTTTCGCTACGACTAACACAAATGCCACATCGCAGCCTCTGGCCGAAACCCAAGGAGAACTGAAGGAGTTTCTGGCCGCGAATAACGCGAATGCCGCGAATGGCTGTCGCCGTGGGCAGGGTCGTGTTCCAGTCGTGGCGTCGCCGTACGCGACGCTGACGCGTCTACCTGTCAGGCATGCGCCTGCCAGGGCGAGCTGCGCAGGTCTCCATTCTGCAAGCAAGCTTGCTCCATGGAGTCCTGCTTGCTCACGCGCGTACGGCTTGGACTGTGCGCGAGAGTCCCGTGGTCCGTTCTGTAGACCCATGGAAGGATGCTTAGGTGCCAGCCCGAGCCGTCGGATCGAGGCCAAGGAAGAGGATGCGTTCCAAGCTTGCTTGGAAGAGCAGTCTGTTCCGGCGGCCACCCTTGGGACGCAGTCCCAGGGCACGGCGAAGCCGTGGATCAGACGGCGGAGCCGCAAATACGCCGACAGCCACGACCCCGCGGCAGCATTCGCGTCATTCGCGTCATTCGCGGCAAAAAGAAACCCCTCTCCCGATCGACGTGCCAGGTTCACTACGGCAGGGGAATGGTTCTTGCAGAGTGCCAGCCAAAGACAGCCTGACCTCTGCATCAGATCTACGCAATCCCATCTGGGGGAAGACCTATGACCTTCACGCGTGAGACGGCAAGGGTGGCCAGGGCTTCAAGGTTGAGCATCGCTCTGCTCGCCATCCTCCCCTGTGCAGTGCTGGCCATAGGACAGGCGCGGTATGTGGAGACCACCCAGACCGCAGGGGGCTTTCCCCTCGTGCAGGCAAAGGCGGCAGCCACGATCTGGGTCGACTCGAACGACTATCCAGGCGTGATCCGTGCGGCCAAGGACCTGCAGGCTGACGTGAACCGGGTCACCGGCTGTACGCCGGTGATCTCCCACGATCCTGCGAAGCTCAGCGGCAGCGTCATCCTTGTGGGGACCATCGGCAAGAGCAAGGTCCTGGACCGGCTGATCGCGGACCGCAAGATCGACGTCTCTGCCATCGCGGGCAAGTGGGAGTCGTTCCTCATCCAGGGGGTCAGCTCGCCTCTGGCAGGTGTGGCTAACGGCCTGGTCATTGCCGGCAGCGACAAGCGCGGGACGATCTACGGCATCTACGACCTGTCCGAGCAGATCGGCGTGTCGCCCTGGTACTGGTGGGCGGACGTGCCGGTCGGCACACCAGGACGCGCTCTTCGTGAAGGCGGGCAAGTACCGTGCAGGGGCCGCCGTCGGTCAAGTACCGCGGCATCTTCCTCAATGACGAAGCGCCCGACCTGAGCGGCTGGGTCGCGGAGAAGTTCGGCACGGTCCCGCCGGGCACCAATCCGCCCATCCCAGCGGGCGTGGCCAACTACGACAGCGAGTTCTACTCCCGGATCTTCGAGGTGCTCCTGCGTCTCAAGGGCAACTACCTCTGGCCGGCGATGTGGAACAACGCCTTCAACGAGGACGATCCGAAGAACCCCAGGCTGGCGGATGAATACGGCATCGTCATGGGCACCTCCCACCAGGAGCCGATGCTCCGGGCCCAGAAGGAATGGGACCGCCGCTACCAGAGGACCCTGGGCAGCTGGAACTACTACAAGCACCCCGACGTCCTGCAGGACTTCTGGCGAGAGGGCATCCGCCGCAACAAGAACTACGAGAGCATCATCACCATCGGCCTGCGCGGCGCCAACGACACGCCCATGATCCCGGGCGGCACAGTGGCCCAGAGCATGGCCCTGCTGGAAGAGATCGTGGCAGTCCAGCGCAAGATGATCGCAGAGGAGATCAACCCCGACGTCACGAAGGTGCCGCAGCTCTGGTGCCTCTACAAGGAGGTGCAGGAGTACTACAACGCGGGGCTTCGCGTGCCCGACGACGTGACGCTCCTGTGGGCGGACGACAACTGGGGCAACGTCCGCCGCCTGCCCACCGAGGCGGAGCGCAAGCGGAGCGGCGGGGCGGGGATCTACTACCACTTCGACTACGTCGGCGGACCGCGCAACTACAAGTGGATCAACACCAATCCGATCCCCAAGGTCTGGGAGCAGATGTCGCTGGCCAAGGACTATGGCGCCGACCGGATCTGGATCGTCAACGTCGGCCACTTCAAGGGCCTGGAATTCCCCATCGAGTACTTCCTGCACCTGGCCTGGAACACCGAGCCGCTGGACCAACCAGAACATCGGCGAATACACCCGGCTCTGGGCCGAGCGCGAGTTCGGGCCGGCCCATACGCCGAGGAGATCGCGGACATCATCTCCGGCTACACGCAAGTACAACGGCCGGCGCAAACCCGAGCTGCTGGAGCCGACCACCTACAGCCTGACCGACTACCAGGAGGCGGATACCGTGGTCGCGGACTTCAAGGCCACTCACCGCCAAGGCGAGAAGACCTCTACGCCAAGCTGCCGGCCGAGTACCGCGATGCCTTCTATGAGCTGGTGCTGTTTCCCACCAAGGCCTGCTGCCAGGTCAACGAGCTGTACGTCGCTGCAGGCAGGAATGCCCTGTACGCCCGGCAGGGCCGGGCCAGTGCCAACGACCTGGCGGACCGGGTGGAGACGCTGTTCAAGGCAGACGCCGATCTGATGAATGAGTTCAACCACACGCTTGCCGGCGGCAAGTGGAACCACTTCATGGACCAGGTGCACATCGGCTACACGATGTGGAACGACCCGCCACGGAACATCATGCCCAAGGTATCGCGCATCGAGGTAGCCCAGGCAGCGGCCCTAGGCGTGGCAGTGGAGGGCTCTGCGACTGCGTGGCCGGCCACGTCCGGCGAGGCGGCCACGGATCCCTGCCTACCGAGGTTTGACTCGCTCAACCAGCAGCGGCGATACATCGACGTCTTCAACCGTGGCCAGACCCCGGTGCGATACACCGCCTCAGCCAGCCAGCCCTGGATCCTGCTCAGTGCTGGCCAGGGCACAGTGGCCAAGGAGGAGCAGATCTGGGTGACCATCGACTGGCCCAAGGCGCCCAAGGGCGCTGCGACTGGGACGGTCAAGATCTCGCAGGAGGCAGGCCAGCCCGTGATCGTGAAGGTTGAATCGTTCAATCCCAGCGAGCTGACGCGCGACTCGCTGCAGGGCTTCGCCCAGGCAGATGGCTACGTCTCGATGGAGGCGGAGCACTACACCCGCAGCGTCCCCGCTGGTGCGGCCCGCTGGGAGCGGATCGAGGGATACGGCCGGACCGTCTCTGCCATGACGATCCTGCCGCAGACCAGTCCGAGCGTGACACCTCCACAGGACTCGCCGTGTCTAGAGTACAAGATGTACCTCTTCCAGCCCGGCCAGGCTAAGGTCCTGGCGATCGTCTCACCCACCCTGAACTTCGTCCCGGACCATGGCCTGCGGTACGCCGTGTCCTTTGACGACGAGAAGCCCCGGATCATCGACATCGTTCCCAAGGGCTTCGATGCCCGCAACGGCAACAGAGAGTGGGAGGAGTCCGTCAGGAACGCCTGCAGGGTCGCCCAGTCCACCCATACCCTGGCCACACCCGGCTACCACACCCTCAAGATCTGGATGGTGGACCCCGGCGTGGTCCTCCAGAAGATCGTGGTAGACCTGGGCGGCCTGCGCCCGAACTACCTGGGCCCGCAGGAGAGCTTTCACTCAGGAGCCAGGCCGTAGGATGGGCTTTAGCCCATGCTGCCTCAACCCTTCAGCCCGCGCAGGCTCAGACAGAAGAAGCTCCTTTGCCGCGAATGACGCGAATGGCCGCGAATGCTGACGCGGTGTCGCGGCTGTTGACGTGTTCGTGGCTCCGCCGCCTGATCCACGGCTTCGCCGTGCCTTCTCGACTTCGTCTCGAAGGGCGGCCTCCGGAATGCACCGCTTGTCCAGGCAAGCCTGGACCGCGTCGCCTTCCTCGGCCTCGATCCTGCGGCTTGATCTTTGGACGACTCCCCCTGACGCAATCCCTCCCGCCCACCACCCCGAATCGTCTGTAATCACATTGACCCGAACGTCGCCCCAGGCTACAATGCCCTCTGGTTCTATTGCGGAATCAACAGCCGAGGGAAGCAACATGGCTACGGGCCTGTGTCCGGACAAGCTGAACATTTGCCATCTCATCTTCGGGCCATCTTGGGTCGCTCCTCAATCGCGAAATCCTCAATGTAGGAGATTACTACGCCTCCGGTTTCGCCCAATCGCTGCGCCCCAACCTGCCCCAAATCTGAGCGGCAACTGCTCGGCCTGTCCGGACGCAGGCCCTTGGCACCAGGTGCGGACAGCGGGACCGGTAACGCCCGGATCAGGTTCTTCACTCTATCCTTATCGCCTGACCTATTGAGTCCTGCTCTTCGTCCGCCCTCAGCCACCTCGCCGCCCCTCGGGCGTGGCGCAGTAGGCTGCGTGCAGCCGACGGGGACGGAGTCTCTCCATTCTGGATTTTCGATTTCGGATTCTTGATCTCAAACCAAGGGGTCAGGCTTGTGAGTCTGGTGTCACTTGCTTCCGCTCCACTTTCTGGTGCATTGGCCATCAAGCCAATGCCTGAATCAAAAGCCAGACCCCTTTCACCCACCGCAGCGAGAACCTGTCACTGGAGCCGACTGCGGTGTCGTTCCTGTGCCCCTGCGGGGCTGCGGGCCGACATCCTCGCGGCTCAGCTCGGTATGGGCCGCAGAGCTGATTGAGGGAAAGTAGAACAATGTCATCTTCTGAAAAGTGGCTGAAGTTCATCCTTCGTCTCAATGGCTACCTGGCTGCAGGGGCTGTATTTGCTGTCCTAATGCCACAATCATGGTTGGTGTGGTGTGTTTCGAAAGTTGAGCCAGGCCTTCAGGTGGGTCTACTTGTCTCATACTTGGCGAGAGCACTCTCGATGTTCTTCGTTCTCACAGGACTGTTCATGATAGAGTTTGCGAAGGATGTTAGACGCTACAAGAGAGCAATTCGAGTAATCCCGATCTGGTGTCTGTTTGCCATATCCTCCTTTGGTGTATATGCTTCGATGAACCTAGGCAATGTCGTGAAGCAATGGTTCTTTTGGGCTATCCTGATTGACGGCCTCTATTCCCTAGTATTCATTGCCGCAATCTTCATCCTACAATCGAAGATGGAAACACTGGAATCATCCACCCAGAAGACCAACATGGGGCTTGACTGAGACCGCTCGTAACCTCGGGGTTTTGGGGTCAGAGCTTCATTGGTGATTAGCGCCCAAGTGAGTCCCTATGGGACGGCAGAATCCCGGGAGGTTCTGATCCGGACCACATGTTCAGATGCCACGAGGTACTTCAGAAGCTGCAACGCGAGATGGGAAGATAGGCCAAGCCCCTCGCTAGTCGCTAATCGAGCTCTGACCCCTGACCCTCACGCGGGTTGCCCCGTGAATGTCGAGGATCACAGCATGATCCCTTTTCCTATCGCGGCGAGAACCTGTCACTGGAGCCGACTGCGGTGTCGCCCCTCCACCCCTGCGGGGCTGCGGGCCGACATCGTCGCGGCTAAGCTCGGCATTAGGAGTCATGATGAAAGGCATGTCCATGCCTCTGACGGGATGAAAGCACCGCAGCGGCGACAGCCATCAGTGTGCATCAGTGTGCATCTGTGGCTAGAGTCTCTACCAGACAAGGATGGCGTCTGACACAGACGCTCTACAGGAACCGCCTTATATAAGGGCGTTCATTCTGTTAGAGGCTCTAAGCCGCGATCGCGGTGAACTGGCATTTGAGGGCCGAGGGGGCAAGTCGTTATCAGTGCGCTGGGCGTCTTGATTGATGTCTGCAGGGACCCCAGAAGTGCAAGCATGAAGACCTGACCACCTGTGCGTCGACGATCAACGAGACTTTTGACACTCCCTCAATAACAGGTACAATCAGGCCCGTCGCTGGAAATCCAGTCTCCGGTCTATTGTTCAATCACTGGAGTGATAGAAAGGCAACAATGAAGGACGTTTCGGTTGTTTTCAAGAGAGCCCATGTAACGCTATTACTTGCGTTACTGCTGCTATTCTGCGGTTGTGCACTGACAGGCGCCGGTAATCAGCCGCAGAGCGAAGCGAAGACAACTCAAGACATCCATCGTGGAGCAGGTAATCCATACCTGCCATTATGGGAACATTTGCCCGACGGAGAGCCGCGTGTTTTTGAGGATCCCGATCATCCGGGAAAGTACCGCATCTATGTTATTGGTTCCCACGATGTGAGAGCGACCAGTTATTGCGGGCCAGACATACGGGCCTGGTCGGCGCTGGTTGAGGATTTGTCGAACTGGCGTGATGAAGGGCCCATTTTCACCTACCAGATCGCCAGCCAGTGGGATGTCATGTACGCTCCCGACCTCGTCGAGGTGAGAAGAAAGGACGGCAAGAAGGAATACTATCTGTACCCGCACAGTCGCGGTCGTAACAGAGAAGCCATGGTAGCCAGGGGTGATCGTCCAACTGGGCCATTTGCCCCCGTCAACATGACGGCGGACGGATCGAGAACTGTGCCTGGCAGCACCATGGGATTCGACCCGGCAGTGTATGTGCAATACGTCACGGATCGAAACGATCCGAATTACGAGATCGGTTTCAGAGCTTACGGATACTGGGGATTCCAAACGTCGACGGCAGGTGAGTTGGATCCGAAGACCATGTATTCGCTCAGACCCGGAACCCAGGCTGTTGCCCGTTTTCAGACCCGTGTCTTTCCGGGGCAGGATCCTGCCGCGTTCGCCTTCTTCGAAGCTGCGTCTATTCGCGTAGTCGGCAACAAATATGTCTGGATCTATAGCGGATACTCCGGTCCTGAATATGGCCTTGGCAGATCCAATGCGACGTTGCGTTATGCCTATGGCGATTCACCGCTGGGACCCTGGAAAAGTGGTGGTGTTCTTGTGGATGCACGCGCGATTGTGCCGACCCAGGATGGAACCAAGGCGCAGACAAGCTTCTCGGGACACAATACGCACGGCAGCCTCCAGTTGATCAATGACCAGTATTACGTGTTCTATCACCGGGCGCCGAGAGGATTCGGAAACGCACGTCAGTCCATGGTGGCGCCCGTCAAGGTTGAATGGGATGAGAAACCGGTATCGGAAGGCGGCAAAGTCACCATCCGAGGTTATGACCCCTATGCGAAGGATAATCTCTGGACCGCCAAAGGCAGTCAGGGCAATGAATTCACCGGAGCCGAAGTCACGTCGGAAGGTTTCCACATCTACGGACTGAATCCGTATCAATACTACTCCGCGGGATACGCATGTTATCTTTCCAACCAGCAGTGTATGCAGGACTCGTGGGACATATGGGACAGTAGCATGCCCCTGGCAGGAGTGAAGAGCGGCGACGTCATCGGATACAAGTACTTCGGCTTTGGCGGACTCGGCAAAGACACGAAAGGCTTGAAGGCCTTTGAAGGAACCAAGCCGGGCAACAAGTCGGCTTTCAATCTGTTTCTTGCTCCAAAAACAACAAACGCATTCAAGGTTAACGTTTGGCTTGACGGACCATGGGACAATGATACCTGGAGAGGCAAGAAGATCGGCGAAATAGATGTACCCGCCAATGCGGGGCAGGAGACTGCGAAATTCACTATTGATGTGGCTTCGTTCGTTGACAATCTGAAACAGAAGCATGCCGTCTTTCTTGTGGCCGAAGGTCCTGGATCGGAACGTCTTTGCGATATCGTTGGACTGGGATTCAGTTCTGACAGAAAGACCATCGTTCGTCCGGTTCCGCCGTCTGTCAGTATCAGGGTGAACGGAGAAGCGATCGGACTGCCTGCCACTCCGGTGAGATCGACAAATGCCAACGGAATTACCGGTGTTGATCTCTATCAGGCGACGTATACCCTTCCTGCCAGCGTTACGGGAATACCTCACGTTTCCGCATCTGCAAGCGATCGCACGGTAAAAGTGGAGGTTGCACAGGCCGAATCAAGAGATGGAACTGCTGTTGTGAAATTTGATTATCATGGCATGGTGAAGACTTATCGTGTTGTGTTTGCCTCTCAGAACTCGCCTTCCTGACCCCGCCCGAGAAACTGATCTTCACCCACTTTCTTGAAGACGCGCGATGGCAACTCCTCGAAACGGCCGTGACGAAGGACCAACTCGTGCAACAGCCCACAGCCTCCCGGGAACGGCTGGAGTTTGGGGTGTCGGTGAAGGACCTCCGTCTACATAGAGCCCTAGACGCAGTTCTTGAATGCCGGCCGTGGGGTCAGGTCGTTACCTCTGCGCTTGGCGTCTTGACTGATGTCTGAGGGGACACTGGAAGTGCAAACATGAGGACCTGACCGTCTATCCCTTCCCGTCTGACCCCTTCTTCCCGTGAGACCCATGGCAGACAAGACACAACATCCGCCAACGATTGAACTCGACGGAGCGTGCCTGCGCCCGCTCCGGGCGGCCGACGCGGCCGCGCTGTACGCAAACCTGCGGGATCCCGTCGTTACACAAAAGGAAAGAGGGGTCAACCTTTTGATCTAGATTCCGCTGAAAAACACCCTGTTTGTAGAGTATCCTTTCTCACCCAGGGTGGCCCGTTCAGTCGGGCAATCCGGAGGCGGTCTTCAGCTTGTCACGATCTGTGATGTCACGACGTAGTTGTTGTCATGGTCACGTCGCCCTGGGTCCTGTCGCCAGGACGGGGCAAGGGGTCAGGCTTGGGGTTTAGGTGTCACTTGCTTCTGTCCCACTTTCCGGTTCCTTGGCCATCAAGCCGATGCCTAGATCCAAAGCCAGAGCCAGAGCCGTTCCAGTCCTATGAGCACACCCTCTTTTGCTAAAGCGCAGCGGCGGGAGCTACAACGGTTGTCCGGTTTGGCACACAGAAGAGAGCTCAGCGCCGCGGCAGGACAGTTGCAGTCGGAGTTTGACCGGTGGCGTCGCGGAGAGATCGATGTGTTTGTTCTCAACGACTACATCCACAAGTTTCACGACGGCGTTTCGCGAGAGTTGTATAAGAGATACGCCATGACAGAGGCAGAGAGGGGTGTTGCATCAGCGATTGCTCGCGAAGTCTTGAAAGAGCCGGAGATAGACCATTCGATCCTCGAAGGACTACGCAGCCTGATTGAGGGATCGCGACAGATGAGACGTGAAGATGAAGAGGTATAAGGGCCTGCGTAGAAATAACCTATCCATTTTCCATCTCATCTTCGGGCCATCTTGGGCCGCTCCTCAATCGCGAAATCCTCGACGTAGAAGGGCACTACGCCTCCGGTTTCGCTCAATCGTCACATCCCAATCTGACCCCAATCTGAGCGGCAAATGAACAGGTTATTTCTACGCAGGCCCTAACAAGGCGCTGAGCTCGGACGTCAGGTGGCTCTCTGGAGGGGCCAAGGGGCAGGCTTGGGATTTTACGGTCGACGGTACCGTCACTCTCGGTTCTCTGACCGCAATTGCGTCCACGCCTGGCCCCCTTTCCGTCCCCATCTTTCTCCGGAGACGAACATGAGGACTTTCTGCTCGATCCTTACCCTTTGCGCCGTTCTGCTGTCCTCGGGGTGCTCGCACGCCGGAGGGAAGGCCGCCGTCACACGGCTGGGTTTCACCGGAACTTGGCAGCTGAATCGGGCGAAGTCCGACATTCCCTCTGTCACGAAGAGCCAGATCCTCACGATTGACACCGATGGCGTTCGAGTCGCGATGCGCGAGATCCTCGTCAACGACAAGGGCAAGACGCTCACGATCTCAGTGGACGCTCGGTTTGACGGGCTGGACTACCCAGTCGCAGGTACGCCCTTCGCTGACACGGTCTCCTATCGCCTCCGCTCGCCAAACACAATATATGGAGTCGCGAAGAAGGCCGGCGTTGTAGTGGTCAGAGAAACGGCTGTGCTGGCCGAAGACGGGAGGTCGGTTAGCGTCACGTATGTCAGCTTCGATGGCCAAGGGCACTCGTTCATGAGCCACGGCGTCTTCGAGCGAGTTCACGCTCGCTGAGCCTGCCGACCGCAGAGGCCCATCCTTCCCTCCTTCCTACTCTCAGTTCACATCCTGCAACCCCTCTTCAGTAGTCACCGACCAGGCGGAGCTTCTGTGCCTGCAGCGGTCGCCAGCCACGGCAATCCTTGCCTGCCAGAATAGCCGCGACGTTGCTTGGCAAGGTCGTTACAATACCGTCCAGGATTCCACTACCCGACCAAGGAGCAGCTATGCAGAAGAGAACAGGTGTACGTGCGGCGTTGACCGCGGCCGTCCTTGGGGTGATCACACTGACCGGCATCGCGGTGGCCGCTGAGGGGACGGCCAAGTACAAGCAGGTCAAGGTCTACCTGACCAGCAAAGGGACTGCCGACCGGCTGGCGGACAAGGGCGGGATTCGCCTGGGGCCCATGGCCCAGCCTGAAGAGGCGAATGCGACCGTCATGCTCGATGCGTCCAAGACGTTTCAGGTGATCGAGGGATTCGGTGGGGCGTTCACTGACGCGGCTGCTGAGACCTACGCCAAGCTGCCTGCTGAGGCCCGGAAGGCGGTTCTGACCGCTTACTTCGATCCGAAGGAAGGGATTGGCTATACGCTGTGCAGGACGCAGATCAATAGCTGCGACTTCTCCAGCGGCAGTTATGCGTACGATGAGGTCGCGGGTGACACGAAGCTCGAGCACTTCAGCATCAGCCATGACCTGCATTTCCGGATTCCTCTCATCAAGGAGGCCCTTGGCGTGGCGGGCGGCAATCTGAGGCTGTTTGCCTCGCCCTGGAGCCCGCCTGCCTGGATGAAGACGAACAATGACATGCTCCACGGCGGAAAGCTCAGGCCCGAGTGTCGTCAGGCCTGGGCCGACTACTTCGTGCGGTTCATACAGGCCTATGGCGAGGCGGGTGTGCAGATCTGGGGCGTAACCGTGCAGAACGAACCCATGGCAGTGCAGACGTGGGAGTCGTGCGTGTATACGGCTGAGGAAGAGCGTGACTTCGTCGCAGACTACCTGGGCCCGACCCTCGAGCGGGCAGGCGTTGCCAAGGTGAACATCATCATCTGGGACCACAATCGGGGGATCATGGTCCAGAGGGCTGCGACGGTCCTGGAGGACCCCAAGGCCAGCCGCTACGTCTGGGGGACAGGCTTCCACTGGTACGTGGGAGACCACTTCGACAACGTGCGGCTCGTGCACGATGCGTTCCCTGACAAGAAGCTTCTCTTCACGGAGGGCACGCCCGCCAACTTCAGCCGCGGCCGCCTTGAGGAGTGGAAGTGGGGCGAGGTTTACGCCCGGTCCATGATCCATGATCTCAACAACTGGGCCAACGGCTGGGTCGACTGGAACCTGTTGGTGGATGAGCGGGGCGGGCCCAATCACGTGGGCAACTTCTGTGTAGCCCCCATCACGGGTGACACCCGGACCGGCAAGCTGACCTTCATGAACTCGTACCACTACATCGGCCACTTCTCGCGGTTCATCCGGCCTGGCGCAAAGAGGATCCTGTGCTCATCCAACAGCGATGACCTGCTGGCCACTGCCTTCGTGAACCCGGATGGCTCCGTTGCCACGGTGGTGATGAACGAGCTCGAGCGGCCGACCAACCTCAGCCTGTGGATCGACGGCGCTGCAGCCAGGACGGCCATTCCCGCTCACTCGATCATGACCTTGGTCGTCACCGACAAGAAGTAGGAGTGATAGGTGTTAAGTGACCATCGGCCTGCATCTTTGATCCTTAGGACTAAGACCTAAAACATAAAACCTAAAACCCCTTGGAAAGGAATCAAACATGCCATTGATTCAAGTGGATACATCGGTCAGCGTGGCGGACCAGGCCAAGAGGCAGGCGATCATCAGGGCCCTGTCCCGGCTGGCGGCAGAGGGGATCGGCAAGCCCGAGCAGTACGTCATGGCCTGTTTGCAGGACAACGCGGTCATGACCATGGCCGGCTCTGCGGGGCCGTGTGCCCTGGTGACGGTCAAGTCGATCGGGGGACTGAGCAAATCCGTCAATCAGGGCCTTGCCGGACAGGTCAGTCAACTGCTCCAGAAGGAGTTGGCCATACCCGGGAGCCGGGTATACATCACCTTCCAGGACGTGGCTGCTGCAGATTGGGCGTGGAACGGCAAGACCTTCGGATAGGATACTGACCCGGTTGGAGCCACCAACCATGATGATCTCCCCAGGCATCGCACCAGCGAGGACCACCCTTGTTCTGGTCTTGGTGGGGTGGTTCATTGGCTATGGTCAGGCTGCAGACGGGCCGGACCCGGTGGGACTCGACCTGCTGGTGGTTGGCGACTGCGGCTTCAGCCCGCCCAGCCAGCGTACGGCCAAGCAGGAGGCCGTGGGTCGGGCCATGGCCGACTACGTCCGCAGCAGGGGCGTTGCATGCGGTGGTGTCCTGGTTGCGGGAGACACCTTCAAGGTGAAGATCGCAGGGCCGAATGATCCGCGGCTGCCTGGTGCGATCCCCTCGATGTTCGATACCAGGACACTCACGTCGCCATTCTACGCCGCGTTTGGCAATCATGACTACCAGTACAAGGCCGTGGCCGCACTCATCGAGTACAGTCGGCTGCATCCCGATGCGCAGTGGAAGGTTCCTGACCGGTGGTATCGACTGGACCTGCCTGAGCAGAGGCCGCTGGTGACCGTGCTGGTGCTCGACAGCAACAAGGCGCAGCTCGGCAAGAAGGCTTGGCAAATGGAGCTTGCCTGGATGGAACAGGAGCTCTCCAGGCCGCGAGGTTCGGCCTGGAGGATCGTGCTGGCCCACCATCCCCTGTTCAGTAACGGCCAGAATGGCGATGATCCCAATCTCCAGGCAGCGTGGGGACCGATCCTCAGGCGGCATGGCGTGGATTTTTGCGTCAGCGGCCATGACCACGTCCTGCAGCACCTGGAGATCCCCGGCTGGCCCATGACGTTCCTGACCAGCGGCGGTGGGGGGGAGAATACACGGCGCAAGGTGACCCGCAGTCACGGCCCGTTTGCGGCCGCGACCCACGGTTTTGTGGCCATGGAGTTTGGCCCATCGTCAGTGAAGGTCAGCCTGATCGATGAGACCGGCCGGCCCCTGCACGTGTTCACGCGGGATCTCGCCGGCAGGATTGAAACTGCTGAATGGGCGAATGGGCGAATGGGCGAAACGGAGAATCGGAGAGCAGGCCGTAGGATGGGCTTGGGAACCCTTCAGCCCATGCTGCCTTAAGCACTGGGCATCAGCCGCATCTGTTGCCAGGAGAACTCATCATGAATCCGATGTCCAGAGTGTCTCGCTGGTCCGCTCTGTGTGTCCTTGTTCTGTCCAGCTCGCAGCTCCTTGCCGCGTCTGCGGATGCCAATGGCACGGGTGCTGGTGATAAGGTGAGTGCCGCGAGGCTCGACGTGTTTGCCGCCAAGCGGGCTGCTGTCCTTCTCGACCGGCCAGATGAGCCCCGATGGCATCGCGAGGTTCCAGTTTGACGACGCACAGGTGGCCAGGCAGATCCGCGGCAAGGCCCTGCGGTTTGGGGCACCGAGGGAGGATCTGGACCACCTGGTCAGGGACTACAAGGACGGCCTGGCCTCCTTCTGGGGCCGCGTTGGAGAGCCCTCGGCCGTCCACGTCAATCCTGACACGTCGCTCCAGGGATACGTATTTGTACGTATTCTGGCGGATTCTGAGGTTTGTCGCTCGCTCACACGAGGAATTGCCTTGACAGGTCGAGGGTTTTTGGTAGATTAGAATAGAGAAGCGGAGTTTGCAGCTTGGCGTCATCACCGGGTGTGCCGCGAGGATGGTTTCTGTCTGAGGGATGGCAAAGGGAGGCATACGGGCGTGGGGCCCCTGATGGGCGAATCGTGGAGGAAACGGAGTCATTCAGCGTCTGCGAGAGCCTGCTCATATGGGTAGGAGGAGGAGAGTAGTGACTTCCATCATCGCCTTTGAATCTACTGTGCGGTATGGGTGGGCTGTGCCATGGGGGCAGGCTGCCAGCCGGGCGAAAGGATCGGAGTTCCGCCGCTCAAGGGGGTTCAGGCCATGAGAGTCGCGTATCTGATTCTCGCCCATGACCAGCCTTCTCACCTCAGACGCCTGATCAGTGTCCTTTCTGCAGAGTACGCCCACTGCTTTGTGCACATTGACCAGCGGTCGGATATCTCACGCTTCGCCGGCGTTGCGGACCTTCCCCGTGTGACCGTCAGGAGCAGAATGGCTGTCCACCATTCCGGATTCTCCCAGCCCTTGGCCATGATCGATCTGCTCAGAGAGGCGTGGAATCGCGGCGCCTACGACTATTTCATCTTCCTCAGCGGCGTGGACTACCCCATCAAGGATACTGCACATATCTACACGTATCTGTGCCAGCACGAGGGTACGAACTTCATCAACTTCTATCCGCTTGTCGAGAATGCGGACTGTGTTCGAAACCTCACGGAGTATCACTTTGTCGATGAGCTGAGCGGTCTTCCAGGACCGATCCGTCTGCCGCTGAGACTAGCGGTGTGTACGCTCAACCGCGTGCTGCCGGGCAGGCGATTCCATGACCGCCTCGTTCCCTACAGGGGTTCGGCGTACTCCTGCCTGTATCGGGATACCGTGGGCTACGTGCTCGGCTTCCTGGACACGCCGGAAGGCAGGGCGTTGCTGGACTTCTTCAGACGCGCCCGTTGCTCCGATGAGATGGTGTTTCAGACCGTCATCCTGAATTCGCCGTGGGCCGCCCATTGTCGCTTCTATGACCGCGACGTGAGGCAGAACTCGCGGACGATGAAGAATGAGAACAAGGCGTATCTCCACTATATTGACTGGAGCCCGCATCGGGAGAATCCGGCCCTCCTGGTGGAGTCGGACTACTCGCATCTGGAGGCGACGGATTTCCTGTTTGCCAGGAAGTTCGATGAGGTCAGGTCTGGCGAGTTGCTTGACGCCATAGACCGTCGCCTTCTGAAACGTGAGCCGCGTTTCACCGTGGAGGATGTCTCGCCCCGGGTCCTGGGGGGCCGGTCCAGAAGGCCGCATTGGCCGTTGGCGAGACCCTAGCCCGCATTTCTCACTGGTCTTTGGTTCTGAGCGGTCCGGTTGTCCGGCTGCTGCGTTCTCGGCCCCGTTTGTCCTCAGCGTACCGCACTGGGTACGCCTCCGGGCCACCGGGACCTGCGGCCTTGCATCCGGCCAACCTGCCGCGCTCAGAACAGTCTGTCATAGATGCCTCGGCCTTCCAACCGGCCCAACTCAAGTTCATAGCCTCACTTCCGCCTCGAACGTCCAAAGCCTCGTGAGAAATCCGGGCCAGCCCGCATTTCTCACACTTGCACGAGAAGAACTCAACGGCCTCGTAAGCCGGTGGACCACCGGCTTACGAGGCCCCACAGGGATCGGTCGCTGCGTCCGGTCACCGCTGCATGACGGCGAACAGGTAGCCGTAGGCACCGCGGTATTTCCGGTAGATATCGATCTCCTTTTGGACGGACTCGATCACCTCGATCCTCATGGAGTCGCCGGAGTACTTCTCGCGAAGACCGGCCAGGCGAGGCTCCAGGGGACGATAGTACGGCTCCCACCAGGCCGACTCCGGCAGGACGAAGTGATCGAGGATCGTGAACCCGCAGGCCCTCATGGCCGCTAGATTGGCGGGGATATCCGTCATGGGGGGATACCCGGCCGTGAAGAAGTCGCGGCACTCTGGCGCAGGCTGGGGCGTGAGCCAGCAGAGCTCGGTCACGGCAAGGCACCCCTTTGCTGCAAGCAGCCGATGGCAGGCAGTTAGACCCTCTTGAAAGCCCATGCAGTACAGGGCGCCCTCTGACCAGATCACGTCAATGCTGGCCTCGCCCAGGTCCAGGCTGGCCATGTCCTTCAGACAGGTCTGGATCCGTCCAGAGACGCCCGCAACCTCCGCCCGCCGCAGGAGTTCATCCAGGTAGGGCTGGTGGTTGTCGACTGCCAGGATCGTCCAGTCCGTGTGCCTGGCCAATTGGATCGTCTGTCCGCCATTGCCGCAGCCGAGGTCGAGGGCCTTGAGCGGCGATCGGTGCGAAACCGCCTTGTCGCGGGACGTGGCGGATCGCACCTGACCCAGGGCCTTCAGGGTCGCTCGCTCATCTCCAGGGCCAAGCCTGGGCATAGAGGGATCGAAGATCTCGTAGAAGAACTGCATCTGTTGTTCGTTCATGACTCTGTCTCCTTGGACATCCGCTGCGAGACACAGGCTCACGCGGTGGCTGGACTTCGATTGCGTTTGACTTGCGATGGCGGGGGGGGAAGCTGTACGCCCTCAACAGCACGGCCGTTGCCGTGCCATCACGGAGGTTACGATGCGAACAGCTTCTGTGTCAGACAATAACCATGTACCTGAGATTCTAGCGGCTGTGCCTTATCTTGTCAACAGCCCATTGCCGTAGACAGGCACCAATCCCCGCTTGCAGGCTTGAAGCTGCTGGCCTCTCCCAACATGCGGGAGGACCACCAGGCCGTCGAGTACTGTATCTGGCGACTCACCGGGACCCGCTTGGGTGCTCCCGTGGCCATGGAGCCGAATGCCCCGAGGCAGTAGGTGGTTTTGCTCAATCGTCGCGTCCCAATCTGATCATAATCTGAGCGGCAAATCCATCACTCATTTTCCTGATGGGTCCTAAATGATGCAAGTTAAGCCATTTACATATTTGCCCGATACGGAATATACACTTTTGGAGACCACCTATGGACAACGATCGAAGAACGCGGTGTCGGATGGCGGTCATCGGGAAGGTCGCCCTGATGGTCGTGGCGGGCGTGTTCTTCTCGGGCCCGGAGGTCCTTGCAGCGGCTGCAGGCGGCTCGGAGAGTACAGGGGGTGCGCAGGCTGCCGCCGAGTCCGCAGCCAGCACCGACTTGACGGATATGCCCCTTGAGGCCCTCCTCAACGTCCAGATCACCACGGCGTCACGACAGGAGGAGAGACAGTCGGATGCGCCCGGCATTGTGTCCGTGCTGACCAAGGATGAGTTGCTGAGGTTCGGCGGGACCACGCTGAAGGACATCCTCGAGCGAGTCCCCGGCCTGATCGGTTCGTCCGTATACATGACCGATCGCAGCATGATTGCCGTTCGTGGGGACCAGATCTCCAACAGCGGCGAGCACGTCCTCTTATTGATCAACGGGCGACCGGTCCGCGAGGTCCAGGAGGGCGGCATCAAGAGCGAAATGCTCGAGACGTTCCCTGTGGATATCATCGATCGCATCGAGGTCGTCAAGGGGCCGGGGTCCGTTCTCTACGGGTCCACGGCGTTCGCCGGGGTGATCAACGTCATCACGGAACATGCGGAGAAGACCGGGATGTCCATCACGGGGCTGGTGGGAGAAGCCGGGGCGCATGGGACCTTGGGTCACGTGAAGCTCAGGTCCGGCGACTTCGGGCTGGTCGCAGCAGGGAGGAATCTCGAAAAGCCGGACTGGCCCGTGGACTACGTGGCTGCCTCACCCAGCGGCAACCTCGTCAACCGCCTCGACAATCCGAACCGGGGCACTGCGGGCTACATGGACGCGACCTACAAGGACTTCCGCTTCATGGCCTCCATGAATCAGTGGGAGACCTCCTATGTGATTCCGGACTCCATCCCAACCCGCGGGAGGGCCTTTGGGGTGTCCCACTGGGACAAGACCTTCCTCAATCTGGGGTACGACAAACAGGTCACCGAAAGGTGGCGCACAACCGCCAATGTCACCTCATCCCAGTCCCAGTTTGACACGACCTCATGGCCCACCATTGAGAGGGATTCGAGCGAGACGCTTGCGGAATGGACGAACATCATCGTGCTGTCCGAGCGGTCCAGGCTTGCGCCGGGAGGGCTGGCCGACTGGATACAGGGGACCGAGTCCAACCCCCAGTCTGGGGCTGTATGGTCGGATGGCAGCCGAATCGACTGTGGTTTCTACGCCCAGATGGACTATCAACTGTGGAGCACCCTGAAGGTCATCGGCGGCGCGCAGGCCAACAAGATAGAGAACCTGGACTGGAACCTGGTTCCAAGGGCGGGCGTCATCTGGTATCCGGCTCCCCGGATCAATGTCAAGGCCCTGTACGGCGAGGCCTTCCGCGCGCGAGTATCAACGAAACCTCTCTGAATCACCCTGCCTTGAGAGGCAATCCGGACGTTGAGCCTGAAAGGGTCGGCACCCTCGATCTGGCTGTAGGCTACCAAGGGGAACGGGGCGAGGTCCAGGTAGACTACTTCCGAAGCAGGCTGACGAAGATCATCTACCAGGACCGAACCGGATTCCCCACGTACGCCAACAGAGGGGACACGATCACCATCCAAGGCGCCGAGGTCGAAGTTAAGTACTACCTCAACAAGGCGGTCTTCCTGACTGGGTCGGCTCTCTACCAAACCAGTGAGGATGGCAGGGGCGGAAGGGACCTGTCGCCCATTGCGGAGTTCGGGACAAAGGCAGGCATCAGCTACGCATCCGCCGATGGATTCACAGTCGGTCTGTTCGACATCTACCAGGGGCCGCTGGACGGCCAATACGACTCGTCGCTGAATCCCTCGCCGGGCGAATACAACAAGCTCAATCTGCACTGCAGGCTCAATCTGAGGAAGTTCTTCCAGTGGAAAGAGGGCCCCGACGCCTCGCTGATCCTCCAGGCTGACAACCTGCTCGACCGGGAGATATGGCTGCCCAACTGGGGGTTGCTGCCAGGGCAGTCGATCCCGTACGATCAGGGCAGGGTCGTCTACGTCGGGCTCAACCTCACGTTCTGACTTCTTGCACGGTCCCCCAGGACGGTCCTCCGGCTCGCGGGGAAAATGCGCCTGGAATCTCCGCACGATTCGGTCTAGCATGGTATCCATGATCCTGAGGATGGTCTTGGGGTGAATGAAAGGCATCGCATGAAGAAGGGTGTTGGATACCTGGTCGGCATCGCTCTTGGGGGCCTGCTGCAGGTGGCCCAGGCTGCCACGGTGAGCAGGCAGTTGCTCGTCTATTTCGACGGGAGTGTCTCTGGCGGCAGCTATGCGCCTGCCTCGGGTGAGACCGTGAAGGGATCATTGAGGCTGAAGGCCGGCGGGGAGACCTTGTCTGGAGGGATCCTGTCTACTCACGGCGGCCTGGAGGGTGTCCAGTTCATGCCTGCAGCAGGCCTGACCAGTCGCAACTCCCGAGGCGAGGACTATCTCAGCACGAACTTCGTCATCGAGACGGTTGCCAGACGCAATGCGGCCGCGCAGGGCTTTCTCCAGACGCTGCTCTCCGTGAATGGCTCTGTGGTCTACCGCTACAGGGGCGATAGCGCGACTGTGACGGAATTCATGACCAATGGCCCGCAGTCCACGGATTGGCGGACTGCCAGCGGCCAGGCTGCAGCGATCTCGGACAAAGGCCAGGTCCACTATGCCCTGGTCTACGAGTACAGCGGTCCGTCGCAGTGCACGCTGACCTGTTACGTGGACGGGGCGAGGATCGGAAGCGTCACCAACGCGACTGCAGCAGAGGGCCAGCCCAGTTGGGGCATGATGTTCGGAGGCGACTGCCATCCCAGTGCCCCTCGTCGCGGACTCCCGCTGGATATCGATGCGGTGGCGTTCTCCACGTTTGCGGGGGCGTTCGACCCTGCGTCGGATCTCGCCCTTCTTCCCCGCACCCGGCTGATCGTGGACACCGGTAACGGCCTCGCGGTGCAGGAGGGACGTGCGGCAGACCAGTATCGCATCGGCCTCAGCCGCGCGCCTTTGGGAAACGTGACGGTCCACATCCAGGACCTGTCAGACCCGCCGCAGGTCGGCCTTGCGCCTTCTGACGTGATCTTCACGCCCTCCAACTGGACGGGCCTGCGCACGGTCTACGTAACGCCTTTGGCAGGCGGTCACGGCCAGTCCGGCGTACGCAGCACGACCCTCCGCAACAAGGCCTCCGGCAGCGGAGATACCGAGTACAACGGCCTGCCTGCAGTAGACCTGGCTGTCACGATCTACGATGCCAACTACGATGAGGCCTCAGCCTTGGCCAGGCCGACTGCAGAGCAACTGCTCTGGCAGGATGACGGGCTGGGCATGTTCATCCACTATTCCATCAACACCTACCTGAACCAGGAGTGGGACAGCTCAGCCAACTTGGCCAACCTGTCACTTTTCAATCCTGCCTCCCTGAACACGGACCAGTGGGTGGCAGCCGCAGAGGCCATGGATGCCCATTACATCGTCTTCGTGGCCAAGCACGTCGGTGGCTTCTGCATGTGGCGGACCAGCACCTCGCAGTACAGCATCCAGAACGCACCCTACAAGAACGGCCAGGGAGACGTCCTGAGGGATTTGGTCACATCCTGCAAGGCCCGGCACATGAGGCTCGGCGTCTACCTCAGCCCGCAGGATCGATTCCTGGGTGCAGGCGTGGGAGGCACCACCTTCAATCCTGCAGATCAGCAACGATACAACGCGGCCTACCGCACCCAACTGACCGAGGTGCTGCGGGACTATGGGCCGTTTGCGGAGGTCTGGTTCGACGGGAGCATCGTCGTCCCTGTTAGCGACATCCTGGCGCAATACGCCAAGGGCGCGATGATCTTCCAGTGTCCTGGAGGCCTGGCCACGATCCGCTGGGTGGGCAATGAGAACGGCACCTGTCCGTACCCGGCCTGGAACGCGGTGCCCAAGGCGGCCGCAGATGCAGGGACCGCCACCGCAGCCGACAGCGACCCTGCGGGCACTGTGTGGCTACCCATCGAGTGCGACACAACGACCCGTAGCGGCTGGTTCTGGAATACAGGTAATGCCGCCAGCCTCAAGAGTCTCGACTTGCTCATGGCCACGTACTACCAGTCTGTCGGCCATGGCGCGGTGCTGCTGCTGAACATGACGCCTGATCCAACAGGTGCCTTTCCGCAGCAGGACGTGGACCGCGTCCGGCAGTTCGGCCAGGAGGTCCAGAGGCGGTTCAGCAGGCCCGTGGCCCAGGGCGCAGGGACGGGGAGCGAGCTGACGCTGACGCTGTCCGAGCCAAACACCCTGAACCATGTGGTCCTGATGGAGGATATTACGCAGGGGGAGCGGGTCAGGCAATACCTGGTCGAAGCCAGGGTGGCCGGTGTGTGGCAGCAGCTCTGCTCAGGTACTGCGATAGGCCACAAGAAGATCGACACCTTCGCGGCCGTGGACAGGGTGACGGACGTCAGGCTGCGGTGCCTGCGGTTCGTGGGAGTCCCGATCATTCGCCAACTGGCTGTGTACAACACGGCGGTGGCGACCTATGATCTCGGCCAGCGATCCAGTTGGGTCGTGGACCAGTGGTATCCAGGGCATCCGGCCACGGGCCCGGACCCCTATACCTGGGACATCGACCTCACTTCCTTCATCGACAGTCCAGGCCAGTTCGAGTTGGCCTTCGAGAAGACCGGCGGTGATCAGGACATCGAGGTCCAGTCTGCCATCCTGCTCATCGACTCCGTGGAGCAGCCGAACTGGGTGACTCCGCTGCCCGGATCGCACCGCTACCGCGTCACGATCTCCGGTCTCGGCAGGCAGATCACCCTCAGGGCTGTGGCCTATGGTCCATCGGGCAGCCGGTCCTATGGCCGGGTGACGCTCACGCGATAGCACAGGCCCGGGCCGTGCAGTCCTGGACGACCAGGGTGATCGCAAAGTCGGCATGCCTCAAAGAGACGTGAATTCTCTGTCATCCGCCGCAGGCGGACAGACCGATGCAGTCGCGGGCGTGACTGGCTGGGAAGCGTTCTTGGTTTTTTGCCGCGAACCCCGCTAACTCCGCGAACGCTGGCGCGGGGTCGTGGGTGTTGGCATACTCATAGCTCCGCCGCCTGATCCACGGCTACGCCGTGCCTTGGGACTGCGTCCCAAGGGTGGCATCCGGAATGGGCCGCTTTTCCAGGCAAGCCTGGAACACGTCCCCTTCCTCGGCCTCGATCCTGCGGCTCAAGCTGCAGTGGAGCTGCCTTCTCCTTCAGTTCTCCCGCCCAATGGGACAACAGACCGGGGCCACGACAAAGGGCATCTGTGGCCAGGAACCTGTGCTCATCCTCACGATGCACAGGAGGGACTTTGCGTTCGCCCTGCGCGGACGAGGGCTCCCGCTTCCCGCCTGGCTGGTCTATGGTATGATGGCGTCATGGACAAACACAGCGATCACCTCTGTGCATGGGTCACCGGTTGTGTCTTGGCCCTGGCGACCGTAGCAGGTGGTGCGGCGACGCAGGACATCGAGCAATGGGGCCTGTTCGAGCTGGCACTCCAGGGCCCCGGCAGCGGGAACCCTTTTGTCGATGTCAAGCTGTCCGCGAGGTTCCAGCAGGACTCCAATTCCGTCGAGGTTGCCGGATTCTATGACGGGGACGGCGTGTACCTCGTCCGCTTCATGCCTCCCCGCTGCGGCTTGTGGCGCTACACGACGGTCAGCAGCATAGCTGAGCTGAACGCCAAGATGGGTGAGTTCCATGTGGTCAGGCCTTCGCCTGCCAACCGCGGTCCGGTCCGCATGGCTGACACCTTCCACTTTGCCTACGCGGACGGTACTCCTTTCAAGCAGATCGGCACCACCTGCTACGCCTGGACCCACCAGAGCGAGGCACTTCAGGAGCAGACCCTCAAGACCCTCAGCACCTCGCCCTTCAACAAGATCCGCTTCTGTGTCTTTCCCAAGTGGTACTCCTGGAACAACACCGAGCCGCTGGTGTATCCGTTTGAGGGAACCCCGCCTGCCGCGTGGGACAAGACGAGGTTCAATCCGAAGTACTTCCAGCACCTCGAGCAGCGGGTCCTGGACCTGCAGAGGTTGGGTATCGAGGCGGATCTTGTCCTGCTGCATCCCTATGACCGCGGCCACTGGGGCTTCGATCGGATGACCCCTGCGGAGGACGACCGGTTCCTCCGCTACGTGGTCAGCAGGCTGGCAGCCATCCGCAACGTGTGGTGGTCACTCGCCAATGAGTATGACTTCATGACCGAGAAGACAGAGGAGGATTGGGAGCGGATCGGCAGGCTCGTGTCCTCCAGCGATCCCTTCCATCACCTCCTCTCGATCCACAACGGCAGCCGGCTCTTCAACCACACCCGGCCGTGGATCACGCACGCGAGCATACAGAATGGCTCTGCCGTGGAGGACCCGGGTAGGGCGGTCCTGTACCGCGACGTGTACCGCAAGCCCGTCGTCTTTGACGAGGTCAAGTACGAGGGGAACATCCCACGGCGGTGGGGTAACCTCTCCGCGGAGGAGATGGTCTATCGATTCTGGGTGGGTACGATCGCGGGCACGTACGTCGGCCACGGGGAGACTTATCTCAGCCCTGATGACGTGCTCTGGTGGTCCAAGGGCGGGGTGCTCAAGGGCCGCAGCGCGAGCAGGCTGGCGTTTCTCAGGAAGGTGCTCGAAGACGGGCCCAGGCAGGGCATAGAGCCGATCGACAAGTGGCAGAACTCGGAGTACGGCGGCAGGGCGCCGGACTACTACCTCGTGTACCTGGGCAAGCAGGCGCCCACGTCCTGGGAATTCAGGATTCCGATCCCTTCACAGGCCCAGGGCGGGCAGGTCGCACAGCCCATGGTGTTCAAGGCCGAGGTGCTCGACACCTGGAATGAGACGATCTCCGAGGTTCAGGGTGTCTTCACAACGAAGAGAAAGAAGGACGACTACTTCCTGACAGACGCCGAAGGCCGCTCCATCCCGCTGCCCGGACGGCCCTACATGGCCATCCGGATCACGCGAAGTCGCTGACGACTGCGAAGGTGCTGTTAGGGCTTTCGGAGCCGGCGATAGGTGGATATGCTATCGCCATGGAAGTACCCGGTCAGGACCCTGGTGCTGTTGGCCCTCCCGCCGGGGGCGATTGGATGCCCGGAGTTCAACGAATGGAACAGAAGCACCTGAACCTATCACACAAGACCGCGGGGATCGCAGCCAGTCTCATCCTGACAGTCGCTGCAGCCGGTGAGCCTGGCCAGGTCCCTGCTGCTGTATTCAACGTCCGCCAGTACGGCGCAGTGGGCGACGGCCAGACGAACGACACCGCTGCCCTCAACAGGGCCATAGAGGCCTGCGCAGCAGCAGGCTCGGGCCAGGTCCTGTTTCCTGCGGGCAGGTACCTGACGGGCACGCTCCACCTCAAGAGTCACGTGTCGCTTTTCCTGGAGGCAGGTGCGAGGGTGGTAGGCACGCCGGACCTGGACCAGTATCAACAGCCTATAGTGCCGTCCTTCATGCCTGAGGCCCGGTGGGGCAAGTGGCACAGGGCCCTGATCCTGGGCGAAGGGCTGGAGGATATCACGATCGCGGGGACGGGCGTGATCGACGGCAACAAGGTCTTCGATCCCACGGGTGAGGAGCGGATGCGCGGGCCGCACACGATCGTCCTGGTGGGCTGCCGAAACGTGGTCCTGCGGGACGTCTCGATCGTGGATTCAGCCAACTACGCGGTCCTCCTGCAGGTCAGCGACCAGGTACAGATTCGCGACGTCCGGATCTCGGGTGGCTGGGACGGCGTCCACTTCCGGGGTGCGCCGGACCGGCCGTGCCGTGACGTCTCGATCGTGGACTGCCAGTTCTTCACGGGCGACGACGCCATTGCAGGCAGGTACTGGGAGAACACCCTGATCACGGGGTGCGTCCTGAACTCGTCCTGCAACGCGGTCCGGCTCATTGGGCCAGCCAGGCACCTCATCATCCAGAATTGCCTGATCTACGGCCCGGGCGTGCAGCCGCACCGTTCGTCCAAACGGACCGCCACCTTGGCAGGCCTGAATCTCCAGCCTGGCGCGTGGGACGCGACCCAGGGCGAGCTGGACGATGTGCTGATCTCGGACGTGACCATGCACAACGTGTCCACGCCGTTTCACTTCTCACTCAAGCCCGGCAACACGGCAGGTACCATCCGCGTCAACCGCGTGACTGCCACGGGGGTCTATCTGGCTGCGTCGTCGGTCGAGAGCTGGGCGGGGTCGCCCTTTGCCAATGTATCCTTCAGGGACGTGACTATCGAGTACCAGGGCGGTGGCACGCTGCAGCAGGCGGCCATCGCGGTCAAGTCACCGGGCGTGGACGCCAGACCGCTCCCGGCCTGGGGATTCTATGCACGCAACGTCGGGAGCTTGGTGTTCGACAACGTCCGCCTGCGGACCGAGAAGGAGGACCTGCGACCTGTGCTGATCTGCGACGGCGTGGAGCGGCTCACTCTGGACCAAGTACGGTTCACTCGCCCGGCCGATGGGTCGGGTCTACTGAGGCTGGCCGACGTGGGGGGCGTGGAGCTGGAGGGCACGGACTTGGCCACTGCGCGGGTGCGGTGTGCGGCACTGAAATGGGCGGCACAGGATGGCGGCACCCGCATAGGTGCGGGCAGGCCCCTGTCGGTGAGCGTGACCGTCACGGGTGGCAGACAGCCGGGACTGGCCAGGATCGACCTGACCCTGGCCGGGGCCAAGCACACGCGATGGGTGTGGCTGGGGCCGAACGAGAAGAGGGAGATCGTGTTCAAGGGCCTGCTTGCACAGGGTCCCGGTTCGCATGAGGTACGCTGCGGCGATTGCGTGCGGACCCTGCACGTGGAGCCCTAACAAGGGAAGGTGTGAGGAACCAGACGATGAATACCGATCATTCGACTGCGCGCGGGGGCGTCCTCTCGTGCCTGGCGCTGACCGCTCTTGCAGCGACCTCCTTGGGTCAGGCCACAGGAGGGGCGACCAGTCCTGACCGGCTACTCCTCAAGGACTTCCGGCCTTCCTCGATCTTCAAGGTCGCCCAGACCCGCGTCGAGAAGGCCCGCTACCCTGTGGTAGACATGCACTCGCACGCGTACGCCAAGACGGACGCGGACGTCGACCGCTGGGTCCAGACCCTGGATGCAGTCGGCGTGGCCAGGTCGGTGATCCTGACCGGTGCCACGGGCAAGTCCTTCGACGACCTGGTGGCCCGGTTCAAGCGGCATCCAGGCCGCTTCGAGATGTGGTGCGGGATGGACCTCAGCGGATGCGACGAGCCCGGCTTCGGACCGGGTGCGATCGCAGAGCTGGAGCGATGCCGCTTGCTGGGGGCCAAGGGCGTGGGCGAGCTGATAGACAAAGGAGGCGGGCTGGTCCGCAACGCAGGGGGGATGCACATCGACGATCCGAGGATGGACGCAATCCTGGAGCGGTGTGCGGACTTGGGTCTTCCTGTGAACGTGCACGTGGGCGAGGACCGTTGGATGTACGAGCCCATGGACCGGACCAACGACGGTTTGATGAACGCCTTCCAGTGGAAGGTCGCCAGTGGGCCTGCGATCCTGTCGCACGACGCAGTCGTCGCCACGCTGGAGCGGGCCGTGAAGAAGCACCCCCGGACCACCTTCATCGCCTGTCACTTCGCCAACTGCTGCTTCGACCTTGCACGACTAGCCGCGATGTTCGACCAGTGCCCGAATCTCTATGCGGACATCTCCGCCCGGTATGCGGAGACCTCGCCCATCCCCAGGTTCATGGGGCGGTTCTACGAGCGGTACCAGGGCCGGTTGTTGTACGGGACGGACATGGGGACTGATCCAGAGATGTATCTCACGACCTTCCGCATCCTGGAGACAGAGGACGAGCATTTCTATGACTGGAATCTCTTCACCTACCACTGGCCCCTCTACGGCCTGGGTCTCAAGGACGAGGTGCTCAAGAAGGTCTACGCAGAGAATGCTGGCCAGACCATGAAGGGGGTCGAATCTCCCTTTTAACCATTTAGCCTCTATAGGAGATGACGAATATGAGAACTCGACGTGGGGTCGTGACGGGATTAGCCATGGCGATGGTTACGGCTGTGCCGCTGCTTGCGGCAGGGGAGGGCCGCTATGAGGCTGCGTGGGAATCGCTCGACAAGCGGCCCTGTCCCCAGTGGTTCCTCGACGCCAAGTTCGGCATCTTCATCCACTGGGGCGTCTACTCGGTGCCGGCCTGGGGCAAGGTGGGCGAGTACGCCGAGTGGTACTGGAACAAGATGGCCGACAAGAAGCCGGACAACGTCTGGTGGCAGTTCCACGCGAAGAACTACGGCGAGAACTTCGACTACAAGGACTTCGCCCCGCAGTTCCGCGCCGAGCTGTTCGACGCCGACCAGTGGGCCGACATCTTCGCCCGCTCGGGCGCCAAGTACATCGTGCCGACCTCCAAGCACCACGAGGGCTTCTGCCTCTGGCCCAGCGCCGAGGCCAGCAAGACCTGGGGCCGGCCGTGGAACGCCGTCGAGATCGGGCCGAAGCGCGACCTGATGGGCGAACTGGCCGACGGCCACGCGCAAGCGCGGGCTGAAGTTCGGCTTCTACTACTCGCTCTACGAGTGGTACAACCCGCTCTGGCTGACCGACCGCAAGCGGTACGTCGACGAGCACATGATCCCGCAGTTCAAGGACGTGGTCACCCGCTACCAGCCGGCGATCATCTTCAGCGACGGCGAGTGGGACCTGCCGTCGAAGGACTGGAAGAGCGAGGAGCTGCTGGCGTGGCTGTTCAACGAATCGCCGTGCAAGGACGAGGTCGTCATCAACGACCGCTGGGGCAAGGACTGCCGGCACAAGCACGGCGGCTACTGGACCACCGAATACGCCGCCGGCCTGAAGGACGCCTCGCCATCCGTGGGAAGAGAGCCGCGGCATGGCCTATCTCCTACGGCTACAACCGCGCCGAGCGGATCGACGACTACAAGACCGGCCGCGAGTTCATCCTGGTCGCTGATCGACCTGGTCAGCCGCGGCGGCAACCTGCTGCTGGACATCGGCCCCGACGGCGACGGCACGATCCCGCCGATCATGGAGCAGCGCCTGCTGGAGATCGGCGACTGGCTCAAGGTCAACGGCGAGGCCATCTACGGCACGCGCTTCGCCGGCCGCTCCTGCCAGTGGACGCGAGGGCAAGCGGCCCGAGCAGAAGTTCGGCGAGTACATGGTCAAGTACAACCTGATGGACCAGATCGGCCAGAAGCCCAAGGACGGCGTGGCCGTCAAGCAGGTCTTCTTCACCAAGAAGCCCGACGCGCTCTACGCCATCACTCCCGGCTGGCCCGGCAAGCAGCTCGTGCTGCGCGACGTCAAAGTCCCGGCCCAGGCGAAGGTCACGATGCTCGGCGTGCCCGGCGAGCTCAAGTGCCGCAGGGAAGGCAGCACGCTGACCATCGCGGTGCCGGACCTGCATCCCGACCAGGCCCCCTGCCGCCATGCCTTCGCCTTCAAGATCACCGGCGCCACTGTGAAGCCGGAGAAGTGACCGCGGGGGGCAAGAGGGTAGGAACATGGGAAGGTGAGAAGGTGAGATGGGCTGTCAGCCATCGGTCCTCGTGTCCTGGTGAGTGATTGGTGCGACACCGGCTCCAGGTTCCCTCGCCACGGCTATTGGCTAGCGGTGGGTGCGGACCACGGAAACATCTTGCCCTAAGATAGGGGTCCTGGTACCTTCTCCGCGGAGAAGGTACCAGGACCCTCTAGGAGGCGCCGTTATGCTGGAGACGCTGATTCTTGTCCTCGCGGGTTTGGCCCCGCGCCACACCGGCCAGTTGGCTGCTGACCTCACCTCATGCGTCAGGATCGAGGCCAGCGGGGAGGCCATCGACACCGAGGCGGGCCACGCTGCGCCGCTCGTGTTCGACTTCGACGGCGATGGGGTCCAGGACCTGCTCGTCGGACAATTCAAGGGCGGGGCCCTCTGGGTCTTCCGAAATGAGGGCACGAATGCCCGACCCAGGCTGGCCGTGGGGGTGAAGTTCAAGGAGGGCTCCAAGGACGGCTCAGTGCCGTATGGCTGATGCATCGGATTCGGCCCGCGTGTCGCGGACCTCGATGGTGATGGAACCCCTGACCTGGTCTCCGGCTCCTGGCCTGGAGAGATCTTCGTTTTCAAAGGTGGGCCTGATCACACGTTCGCCGCCCCTGAGATGCTCAAGGACAAGAACGGCGAGATCATCAACGTGGGAGGCGGCATCCGGAAGGAGGGTGACGGCATCACCCTTATCACCGGCTATGCCCCATTCGAAAACAAGGATGGCAAGAGCTTCGTCACCTACCACCGCAAGCGGCTTGAGAGCACGCCCGACAAGCCCATCTCCGTCACTGGCTCTGCCTCCACCGTGCATGTCGCAGATTGGGACGGGGACGGCGACCAGGACCTCCTCGTCGGCAACTTCGATGGAGGCGTCTACCTCATCTCCAACGCGGGGACAGCCACCTCGTATGCGTTCGGCAAGGAGAGGCCGCTCACGGCCAACGGCCAGCCGGTGAAGGTCAACGGAAAGGCCGCGCCGTTTGCGGCAGACTGGGACAAGGACGGGGATCTGGACCTGCTTGCGGGCGCAGATGACGGCAGCGTGTGGCTGTTCCGTAATGCAGGAGGTCGGAAGGCGCCGGAACTGGCCGCTGGCGTGCAGTTGGTGCCCCCTGGCGAGGCTGTGTATGGACAGGGTGCGTCCAAGGATGTCCGTCGCGGCGTCCGGTCGAAGATCTGTGTCGCTGACTGGAATGGGGACGGCAGGGCTGACCTGCTCCTCGGCGACCTGGCCTACCAGAAGCCGGATCTGCCCGAGCCCATGCCCGAGCAGAAGATCGAGCAGGATCGGATCCGCAAGGAGCTTGACTCAGCCCGGGCCCGCTTCAGCGAGTTGGCCCAGAGGATGAGAGGACCGTCTCGGCCGCGCGGCAAGGCCGACTCAGAGAAGCTGAACAAGGACCTCGAGGAGGCCAGCAAACACATGACAGAACTGCGGGCGAAGCTGCCTCCCGAGAGCGAGACCCACGGCTGGGTCTGGCTGTTTCCGCGAAAAGAGTAGTTGGTGTCTGGTACCTTTAATTCCTCGGAGGTTGCATGCGATTCAGATTCATCGCGACTGTCGGGACCCTACTATCGCTCTCAGCCACTCTCGTCCTTGCGGACAACTGGCCCCAGTTCCGCGGCCCCAATGGGCAGGGGGTCTCCAGCGAGCAGAACCTGCCTGTCTCGTGGAACGCCGGCTCCAACATGCTCTGGAAGGTCGCCATCCCCGGCGAGGGGTGGTCGTCGCCGATCGTGTGGCAGGGCCGGGTGTTTGTCACCACCGCTACGGACAAGGGCGAGGGCTGCCACGTGCTGTGCCTGGACGCGGCTGGGGGCAAGGTCCTCTGGGACAAGGAGGTCTTCAAACAGGTCCTGACCCGAAGAGAGGCCCGCAATTCCTTTGCCACGCCCACGCCTGCCACGGACGGCAAGCGGGTGTATGCGGTCTTCAGCGATGGGAGCATTGCGGCCCTGGATTTCGAGGGGCAGGTGGTGTGGACCAACCGCGACTTCAAGTTCTACAGCCAGCACGGCCTTGCCAACTCGCCGATCCTCTGGGAAGGGCTGCTCATCATGGCACGCGACGCCAGCAGCCCTGGCGACGACAAGTCCATGGGCTGGCAGACGCCGTGGGAGCAGTCGTTTGCTGTGGCCCTGGACGCAGGCACTGGACAGGTGCGATGGAAGGGGATGCGGGGCCTGTCGCGGATCGGCCACGGCGTGCCGTGCATCTGGACCGGTCCGGACGGCAGGCCGCAGGTCGTTTCCGCGGCGGGTGACGTCGTGCAGGGCTTTGACGCGAGGACCGGTGAGCGGATCTGGAACTCCTTCAACAAGGGCGAGGGCGTGGTCCCTTCTTCGGTCCTCGGCGAAGGCCTGGTCTACACGGCCTGCGGATACAGCGGCCGAGAGTCGGTCAAGGCCTTCAGGCTGGACGGAAGAGGCGACCTGAAGGAGACCAACCTGGCCTGGGAGCAGCGCCAGGGCATGCCCAAGGTCCCGTCCCTCCTGTACGTCAAGCCGTACCTGTACACGGTCACGGATAGCGGTATGGTCACGTGCTTCAAAGGCGATACCGGAGACGTCGTCTGGCAGGACCACCTCTCAGGCAGCTTCTCCGCCTCGCCCGTGTATGCGGCCGGCAAGATCTACTTCCTGTCCGACACAGGTGAGACCTCGGTCATCGAGGCAGGCCCACAGTTCAAGGTCGTGTCCAAGAATCTCCTTGCTGAGAAGTGCCAGGCCTCCATGGCCGTCTCAGGCGGACGCCTGTTCATCCGAAGCGAGAAGAGCCTGTTCTGCATCAAGTGAGCGATTAGCCCTTAGCTCCTAGCGGTTAGCCGGAAGGGTTGTCGGAAACCTGATTCCGACTGACGGCGGATAGCCTCATCTCACCTTCCCACCTTCTCACCTTCGTATCTTCGTGCCACTACGGATCCTGGCTGAACCGCTGGATGAAGTCTGCTGGTTTGAGGCCTGACTCGTTGACCAGGGTCACCACGGTCCAGGGCTTTCCGGGTACCCCCTGGGCTACGGAAAGCCATTGGGCTGCCACTTCCTTGCGTGAACTCGGTAGGGGCCACTGGCCGTGGCTGTCCTGACACTCCTTGTAGAGCTGGGGCCAGAGGGCAAGCCACACGTACCGCACGGGTAGGTGACCCAGGCGGACCCTGGTGAGCAGTTCTGGATCGTCTGCTGCAACCTGCTCTGCCTCCTGCCAGATCCGCTCCGCCTGGCTGAGCGGACCGAAGTGGTGCTGCGGCATGTCTGTAGCCGCGAAGCAGGTCAGGTTCACGCCTGTTGAGGCAGTCTGCATCAGCTCCATATAACGACGGATCAGGGGCGATGCCTTGCCGTAGTAGCCTTCCAGGAATTCGTCAGTCAGGGCGTGGTCATCCTGGCCGGGATTCCACAGCAGTTGGGCCAGGACCCATGCACGCATCTCAGCCATCTCCGAGCCGAAGGATTGGTATGCGCCTTGTTCGAACACGCCGGCCACGTGGTTTTGCTGGAAGAACCGCAGGTTGGGACCGAGCACCGACCAGTTCGGGTGCGGCTGAATGTAGTGGCTGAAGTTGGTGGTGTAGTCCCAGATGTAGAGCCGGTTACAGATCTGGGCCCAGCCGCGGATGTCGTCCGCGAACGTGGCGTTCGATGGGTGATCCAGCGGCTGGCGGAAGTTGCACTCGATCGAGCACAGCCGGACGATCACGTTGGGCCGCGGTCTGAGGGTCTTGGGCGGCTTGCGGGTGTACTGGTAGGCGAGGGTGTCGACCGCCACGTGGGGGAAGTTGGGCTCGATCCGCTCTGCGATCGCGTTGACGAAGGCCAGCAGGCTTCCGGAGTGGCTGCCTTCGGCGTCGTCCAGGGCCTTGCACACAGGACACTGACACTCGTTGTACCAGTCGTTCTGCGAGACAGACACGATGCTGGCGTCCGGCGACTCCTTGAGCCACTGCCTGATCCGCTCAACTACGAAGTCCCGTAGCGACGGATTGGTCAGGCAGAGCTGGGCATGGTCTGCAGTGCGCTTGCCGTCCCGCAGGCTGTACCACTCGGGGTGCTGGCTGAAATAGGTCTCAGGCGGGACGAGTGGGTAGAACGTATGGACGAAGCCCTTGTAGCGGATGCAGCCGCCTGTGTCATCCGTCAGTCCTGCGGACTGGCTGTTCGATAGATTGTGGAAGGCCCAGTCGGGCTGGAACGCAGGGAACCAGAAGGGGTCTCGCGACTCAAAGGCGGGCTTCAGCCGCACATTGAGCTCGCCCACGCTCAGGTCAGGATTGGCCGGAATCCGACTCGCCCAGGCTGTCCACCATCGCACTCTGCACTGATCCTGGAGAAACCGGCTGACCGCATAGAGCGTGCCTCGCGGCCTGCCGCCTGCCAAGAGCAGCCGATGGCCCTTTGTCTGCATCACCAGTTCCTCGCCTCCGAGGCTGTCAAAGGCCACATCCGCGAAGGCCTGCCTGGACGCCTTGCCTGGGCCTACCAGGATGGCCTTCACCGCGGCCGCACCTGTCGTCTCCTGGGTCCTGAAGTCGGCGCCGACGATCTGCTTCAGTACCTCCCCGAGTTCCCTGGCCGCGCGTCGCTCCGGTGCAGTCGCGTTGGGGTCTACCACAATGACGTAGTCAGTCTTGCCCGCATGTCCCAGGACGATCGCCCCGTGTGTTGTGGCGGCCCAAGAGGCCAGGGTCGCTGCTATCAACCAGTGGGTTCTCATGGTCATCTCCAGTCAACCATCCAAACACTCACCAATCACTAGGGGTTTCTGGCCCCGAGCTCAAACAGCCGCGTCTTGTGGTCCTCCCGCCACAGCCGGCTGACGATCAGGTCCGGCATGGGCAGGGTCCGCGATTGCGTGGTGAAACCTGCCACGTTGCCAGCGACGGAGTTCCCGCTGGCGTCCGCGGACTCGGCCTTGACCTGCACGGTGTGCTTGCCGTCCTGCAGACACTGCCACTTGTACTTGGCGAAGCTGCCGGTACAGACCTTGCCGGGCTGGATCGCCACGGAGATGGAGTCCGTGTCCTTGGGGCTGCCGTCCACGGACAGACTCGTGACGTGGCTTGCCGGCGCAGGGACGTGCCCTGGTTCTTCAGGTCATAGCGGATCACGCTATCCTTCTCGCGGATGTCCGTGATCGTCAGATCCGGCGTAGCCTGTGTGACACTGAAAGTACACAACCAGACTGCCACGGCCCTGCACAGATGCCCAAGCGGTGCCTTCGACGTGGAGGTGGGTCCGGACGGCGCCATACGCTCTCTCCTTACTCTCTCTAACGGAGTAGCCAACGCCCTGGCCGCCGAACGGGGATAAGCTAACCCGGCGGAACCAAGGACTCATCGTGCAGATGAAAGGGTCAATACCTATCCGTCGGCCCGATTATGTGCGCAGCACAGGCCCGCTGTCAACAGTCCACACTCCGAACCTTTGTGGTCCGGGCAGGGGGCAGCCATCAGGCATTGAAGGGGTCGCACGCCGGCAGGATGGCAGCACAGGAGTAGCCCGCAGCGCAGCGTTCGCAGCCGCCGGCCCGGTCAGTCGATGCATGCGGCCAGTGTCTACAGCATCAGCAAAGCAGTGATCAAACAGCCGAGGAAGGGGCAGCATGCGAACCCGTGGTGAGGAACCTCGACGACGTCGAGACCCGATGCCACGAGTTTAATCTTTAAGGGCTGACCCCAATAGGCCCCAATAGGCCAGACCCCAATCGGCCAGCTAATGATCTGAGCCATCGAAACCTCAGCCCGCGCCTCGGTGAATTCAGGTTCTTCACGCTTGCCGAAAGGACACGAAACGTCCAATTCCGTCTGAAGCAACACATGCTTGCCTCAGCTTGGCGACGATCTGGGTGCCGGTGTGCTGCCTCTTCATGAGATGCTCCTTTCTATAACAGACACCGGATGTCCTTTACCCTCTCATAAAGGCTGGATCAAGTTCTGAGGAGCAGGTCAACTCTGGGACGCACGTACTATCTCCCCCACACAGAGCTCTGTGACTTCATGCTCTTGTGCCTCATCGCTCTCGCCACAAGAAGAAGCAGCGCCACCACGAAACTGACCGCAACCAGCCAGACCCATACACCTACCTTGATGGGGCCTGGCGTCTCGACATGGTCTGCCTTCGGCGCCGTTCCCTGAGCAACACGTGGCGCAACCGAATTCTGATCGTCCACAGAACGTGACGCCGCAAAGGATCGCCCTTTGTTCGGCAGGGAGGATGTGTCCGTCTCCTCCAATGGCCGCGTCAGCTTCTCTCCCCTATTATCGACAGATACGAACAACGGCGCCTTGCCGAAACGTTCGTCAATCATGACATACTTGGTTGGCAAAACAGGCTGCAGATCTTCTTCTTTGACGGTGTCTTGCCAGTGCCTTGTCCACCATGCCGTCACTCGCACTTTTCCCTCTCCCTTGGGAAAGTCCGCTGTCACCGTCAACGTAGGAGTGGGCAAGGCAGTACCTTCCCGCTCGCTGTACACAGACAGTACCTCCTTTTGGATGTTGCCGTGAGCCTGCGTCACGCAACGAATGGTAGCATATCCCAAAGCGGCGGAAAACACGTAGGTCGCCGACGTTGCGTCGGAGCCTCCACCCTCGTCGCCAAACACCAGGATGTGTTCATCTCCCTTGGTTGTTGCCGTTATCCTCTGACCAGGGTTTGCCCCTTTTTCCATCATGTAATGCCATTCGGCAAGTGACATGTCCAGTTCCGGCAATTGAGGGTAATCGATTGCCGCCTGCTTCCCCTTATAGACAGCACATTCACTATCTCGAACCGCCAGCACATAGTCCCCATTGAATGCTGCGTCTTCTGTCGCCGGTGAGCCGACTCCTCCTTTGTATTTTATGTCAGGCGGCGTGAGCAGGTCCGGACGGCCAGAGTAGGTAATCCGCCATCGTTCCGTCTTCGAAGTATCGTAGTACCATTTGCCAGCACATGCCTTGATGACACTGGTACCTGGATACTCACGCAGCGACGCAAGGAGTGCGACGATGTCTGCCTCTGACATCCTATGCCGCGAGTTGATGATGGCATCATGGCACTTCTCGTAGTTCACTGTGTCCACGATATAGTCTGTCCTCTCATAGTCCATCGTGCCTTGAGCCAAGGTACCACGTCTGGCGACCAGATGTCCCCCAAGTTCAGCGACATCTTCTGTCACGAGCGCCGCCCCCTGTGCCAACGCCCCACATGCTATCCACATGACGCCGATAAGCCAGCTCTGCTTACTGTGACCCATGATGCCTCCCTCCTTTGTCACTAACTTCGACTCTGACATAGATTCCATACAGTACCCTTCGCTCTTCCATTTTGTTAACAAATGTCACATACACATCTCTCTCGCCACTCCACACAGGAGTACCTTCCACAACGAGGCATCCATCTCCCGTGCTGCCTTCCATGAGAGAAAAGGCAAGGCCGGACTCTGACACGTCTTTCAGCTCAACAACGTCGCCTTTCTTGATACCTCTCAAGGGGAATGTCTGGTGCATGGACTCACCTGGTCCAACCGGCTTTGCGAGAAAGAGCAGGCTGCGCCGCTTCGCATCGACGACGGTGCCTGTGATCGGCACTGTGACCGTCACACAGCGATCGTCGTGGCGATACTCAACGACCAGGGAAGCAGACACAGGGCCTGGCTTCAATGATGAGGGGTCCACAGTGACGACGATACGGTCCTCGGCGACTTTCCATTCTTCGTTCGTGCCTTCCTCGATCCGGTACTTGAACGGAGAGGAGACCGACACCTTGACAATGGGCCTGAGTGCATCCGTGGATTTCCCTAGAAACCCCATGGTTCTCGTTGTTTCACTCTCATCACGGGCAATGTCTCCAAACTCCAGCACCCTGGGGTAGTATCCACCCTCACTTCTCACGTAGCCTGACAGCTTCAGTACTGCCCCACCACGATCTGACTTGATTAGGCAGTAGTACTGCTGATATCCTGTCTTCCCCGAGCTGTGGAATTTGAGAGTGACATCGCACTTCTCTCCAGGAGGCAATGGTCCGGTGTGCCCCTCCAAGAGGGCGCATCCGCACGATGTGCGGAACCCCTGAATGATGACGGTATCGGATGAAGCGTTCCTCAGAGTGTAAGAGCAACTGTACACCTCCCCTTCGTCAATCAGACCGAAATCTCTGACAAAGGCATTAGGAATCATCCCAGATGTCCCTGAGTCCACCTTGGGAGAAGCACGTACTACGATGGCGCGTCCGTGCCATAGGTTGTGCACCTCTGCTTCAGCCATCTTCTGAGCCGCATTGGGATAGTCTCGACACCAATACTCATCGCCCTCTCGCCATAGCACCATCGGGGAACCATCTCTTAGGAACACACACGGACTGGATGTTTGGATCCACTTGGCCAGAGTCATGTCTTTTTCGTCCGTGCACTCGAATCCAAGTGCCGACAAGATCATCTGTGTTGTTGCCAATGCATCACGAGTGCCTGCAGCACCTCTTGCGCTGAGAGTCGACAGGTCATCGTAATCCACCGGCACATTCCAATGCAGGCATATCTGGTAGGCGGCCCGTGCCGATCCCGTCAGTGCGGCAGGTCTGGACGCCCCTGCAACAACGCGCGGGAACGATATGCACAAGGCAAGCCACACACACGCATATTGGGAGATGTTCATTGTAGCGCCTCTCGTCATAGTCACGCTTCCGGCATCTTCTCTGTGTAACTCCTTCTCTGCAATTATTCTAGAATTGGCGATGACGATGTCAAGAGGGCTTTGTCAAGAGTCCCATGGAAGTCCCACACCCTTGCAGTGGAGAGTCCACCAAGGTACACTAACCCAAGTTACGCAGTTGAGGCGGTTTTCTGGAGGACGGGGGTCAGCCCTTAAAAGCTAAATAGCTGTTGACATCCGGGGGCCTGGGCTGTAGGGTGTGGGCATGGCTCGACCGGTTCGACTGCTGGTGGAAGACGGAATCTACCATGTGACGCTGCGAGGCAACGAGCGGCGGGAGATCTTCCGGGATGACGGGGATCGTCAGCGGTTTCTCCAAGTCCTCGCCCAGAGCGTACAGACCTTTGATGTTCGCCTGCTGTTGTACTGCCTGATGACCAATCACGTCCACCTGGTGGTCCAGACTCCCAGGGCCAATCTCAGCGCCTTCATGCACAGACTTCAGACCGCGTACACGGTCTATTTCAATCGCCGTCACCGGCGCAGCGGGCATTTGGTGCAAGGGCGGTTTGGAGCCAGGCTGGTGCAGGAAGAAGGCTACCTGCTCAAGCTGAGCCGGTATGTGCACCTCAATCCGGTGTTCGTGGGGGCTGTTCGGCGTGAACCTCTGAAGGTGAGAGTGCAGTTCCTCAGGTCCTATGCCTGGAGCAGCTATCGCAGCTACACGGGCAAGGCGGAGCCGGAGAAGTTCATAGACTACAAGAGGATCCTCGATGCATTCAGGGGAGGGATCTCGAACCGCAGGCGGGAGTATCTCCGATTCGTGGAATCCGGGATCGAGGACGTGGACGCTGCTTTCATAGAAGAGCAGAGGGCTTCTGCACTGTGCATCGGCACTGAGGCCTTTCGGGATAGGATGGGGACGCTGTATGACAGGCTGGTTGCAGGACGAGGGTGTAGAGAGGACGCTTCCTATCGTGCGGCTAGGAGACGCCTGTCCGCGGATCAAGTACTCGGGGCAGTGTGCGACGGGATGGACATGGCTCGAAAGTCGCTGCTGCAAAGGCACGGATCGGGCTGGGCGAGGCCGGTAGCAGCGAGGATGCTCACATGCTACGCGGGGATGAGCCAACGTGAGGTCGCACAAGTGCTGGGTGTAGGCACAGGAGCAGCAGTGAGCATCCAGCTTCGTCGGATCGAAGAGGCCCTCGGAGGCGACCCTTCTCTGCGCAGTCAGGTCGAGGCCATTGAACGACGCCTGGAGGAGACGGCTACGGATCGGACTTCCAGGGGCTGACATCCAGCCGCTCTCGATGAGCTGTCGCTGGCCGGCATTGTTTCAACGCAAGGCAGCTTAAGCTGACGTGCCGGCGGCTGTGTCTACTGGGACGCGGCCTGGCGGGCTGCCTTGAAGGCATCGAGGTACTGTTGCCGGAACTGGGCAGCCGCTTTGAGATCGGTGAGGCACCTGTCCCAGTCGAGGGACGGCCGTGGCGGGGAAGGGCGGGGGCCAGCAAGGGCCGTCAGGTCCAGAGAGAGCCGGTGAAACTCGTTGCCCCACGCCTTGGTGTCGCCTTCTGCTGTGAGCAGGCCGATGCGCTCGGTGACATCTCCTGCGCCAGGATGGTCGTAGAGCCCCCAGTTCAGCCATCCTGTTGCGAGGCCTGCGGTGGTCTGCACGACCTGGCTGCACCAGCGGGCCTGCTGCTGCTCGCTCGCTGCCGGGTGACGGCCTGAGTCGATGGTCAAACCGCCTCCGCCGTACCAGCCAAACTCCGCCACTACCACGGGCTTGCCGGCGCGTGCGACCTCCTGTACGACTGCGTCGAGATAGGCCAGGTTGGCGAGTTCTTCCGAGGGGCCTGCGTATTCGTAGAAGCCGTGGGCCAGGGGATAGAAATGGATCTCCATGAAATCCAGAAACAGGGCCTGGCGCTGGGGCCTGAACCCGGAGTACTGCTGGACGCCCCCTAGTCCCACAGGCACGGACCATTGGATGAGGCCCACGGTCACCAAGGCCTGGGGATCGCTGGACTTGATGGCAGCGGCCTGTCGCCGGGTCCACTCGTCTGCGAGGCGCTCACGGAACCGCTGGTAGTCCAGCAGCCTGGCAGAGCCGGGCGCTTCTCTTGCAGGCGGGGCAGGGATCTCGCCCAAGGTCAATGCCTGGTTGGCGTCGCCCCATGCGGCAGCGACCTTCTCGCTGGATACATACTGCTTGGACAGCCATTGGTTCCACAGAGGCCGCATGGCGGGTGTGTCCCATCTGACCTCAGGCTCATTGAGCAGGTCATAGGCGAACAGGACGCTGCGTCCCGCGTACCTGGCTGCAAAGAGCCGCCAGAATGACTCCAGTGCCTTGAGGACCTCCTCGTCAGCCAGCCTGTCGCCCCTTGCCCATGGCGGCAGGCCCTCCCAATGGTCTGGCCCCGTAGGGTGTACGTAGAGCCCTGCGGACTCGGCCAGGGATAGGAACTGGTCGAACTTGGCGAGGCCATTGGGATCGAGCACGCCGGGCTCGGAGTAGAACGAGCCGAACGTCAGGAAGACCCGCACGCAGTTTGCGCCGAGGGACCTCAGACGTGCGAAGTCGCGACGTGTGGCCTCTGCATCAAAGGTCTTCCACACCTGGGGCGCCCAGCCCGTGCCTGGACGGAAGTAGGTCACACCGAAGGGGACAAAGGGCTTTCCTTCGGAAGTGACAAAGGATCTGCCATCCACAGCCACACGGATCTTGGGTAGGGCGTCACTGGAGCGGTCCTGTGGCGCAGGAGTTTGGGCCGGGGCTGAGCCATCGCCTGCGACCAGCAGGGCCAGACAGATCCAGAGCGAGATGGGTCTTCTGGGTCCCATCAATGGACAGCATGTTGCCGCGACTGGATGAATCCTTTTATGTCCTTGCTCTTGAGGATGCAGAAGACCGACGCGGCCAGAACGAGGGCCTCGGACACGAGCTCGCCCCACAGGTACGACCCTGCCATCCCGCGCTGGGTCACGAGTCGCCACAGTTGAGGTAGAAGCTGTGATGAGGACTGGATCAGATAGAATACGCCGATGAGGATGATCCAGAAAGCTAGGCCTGTTGCGACCTGGTGCTCATCACACGACTGCTCGGATGAGGCAGACTGGCCCCAGATCAGGCGCACGACGCCTGCCGTCCTGAACAGAAAGAGATAGGCAAAGGCAACAAAGGCGGCTCCCTGGATACTCACAAGAGCGGCGACCGCGAGCCTGCTGCTAACATAATGCATCGCTGACTCGGAGGCTATCAGGATCATCACGACTTGGGGCACCACGGTCACACAACTGACCAGGCAGTAGAGGCCGAACAACTTGACGGCCAGATCCCGAACGTCATTGGTCTTCATGGCATGCTCCTTTCCAGAACCCTGCTGTCCTTCTCGTCTCTGCAATCATAGCCCCTGGGCCGGCGAGCCACAACCCTCTTCTTCCTGGATCATCGACCGCCGGACTTTCTGCACAAGGACCCGCTTGGGATATGGCGTCAAGACCCGTGCGAAGGTATATTCTTTGGCCATATGGCCTCAGAAACGCAGAATGCGACCGAACAGACCGACAGTGAGGGGCATCTTATAGGCATGCAGGATGCAGCCGGGTCTGTGGCCCAGGAAGGGCAGGCGCAGGCCGAGTGGGTGGCTCGACTCCGCAAGGGCGATGGGGCCGCTGCTGAGAAGTTGGTGGAGCAGCACTACCATCGCATCTATTTGTACATGCGGCAGTTAGGCCACAATTGTCAGACGAGCGAAGATCTGACCCAGGAGACTTTTATGAAGGCGTGGTACCACCTGGGCCAGTTGAAGGACGGCAAGGCCTTGTCTGCGTGGTTGTTTCGTATAGCCCACAACCTGTCGTGCCAGCATCGGCGGGGCAGCGGCAGGCGGGATGCGGCTGATGAAGAGCGGCTCAAAATCGTGGGCGACGAGCAAGGCGGCCCTGGAACCGGGGTCGATCGGGTCGCGCACACGGAGCAGTTGGAGCGGTTGCAGCAGGAGATCCAGGGCCTGCCGCTGAAGCTGCGGCAGACCATCGTTCTGCACTATATGCAGGGATTTCCGATCTCTGCAGCGGCCCAGGTGGTTGGAATCAGGGAGGGTACATTCAAGAGTCGTCTAAACCGGGCACTGGAGGTATTGCGAAAGGCGCCCGGTCTGGACCAGGAGTCTGGCGGCGGCCAGTGAGAGGCCTTCGCCGGGAGAAAGAAGCTATGACGGTATCCAGGCTTGAAGATCTGCTGCTGGAATTGGCCCGGCGGACGGGCGAGGCTGTGCCAGCCGGATTGGGTGAGAGGATCAAACACCACATCCCGGTCAAGCACATATCGGGTGGGTGGGGCAACGGCATCAACATCATGGTTCACCTGAAGATCAGCAGGATGGCTGCGGTAGCGGCCATTGTCCTGTCCCTGATCGTCTTCGGCAGTCTGTTCAGCAGCAAGAGCTGGTCTGAGGCGGAATGGGTCCAGGACGTTAGGTCCACGATTCGTGACACGCTGGGTACCGGCGGTGCCAAGGTGGACCTGGCCAAGATGTATCAGGATCTCGCCAGCAGCGGGGTGGAGGTCGTCTACTTCGAGCGGAACGCCAATTCCCTGGATCCCACGCTCGTCCTGATGTACTGGAAGCTGCCTGAAGGGGACTACCGGGTGGTCTTCTCGAACGGCCGGGTCATCCGTGCAATCCCGGAGATGCTGATCGGCCTGCAGTCGCAGATGATCCGCGACTCGCATTAGGACCCGTCCAGAAATAAGTGATCGATTTGCCGCTCAGACTTGGGTCGGATTGGGACGCGAGGATTGAGCGAAACCGCAAGCGTAGTGCCCTTCGGAGCCTGTCCCGAGCTTTGCGAGGGATCTGGATTTCGCGATTGAGGAGCGGCCCAAGATGGCCCGAAGATGAGATGGGAAATCGGCCAGTTATTTCTGGACGGGTCCTTAGGCAGGATGTCACCTGGCGCCTGACGGCTTCAGGAGCCGCAGGACCTGGTCCAAGGTCCTCGTGGTCGCCCCTTGATTCTCGCGAATCACCCGTCTTCCGTTCTCCGCGATCCGCCTGCTGAACTCGGGCTCTACAAGGCATCGCTCCACTGCCTGACACAGCTCTTCGGCGTCTCTGACCTCGATCGCGCCAGCGGCACCCAGCAACAGCTCCACGGCCTGCCTGAAGTTGAAGGTGTGCGGACCAAAGAGGGTGGGCCTCGCCAGGGCTGCCGCCTCCATCATGTCAGAGCCGCCCATGGGGACCAGGGATCGTCCGACGAAGATGACGGCGGCCACGCCGTAGAATCTGCGGAGATCACCCATAGTGTCGCCGAGGATGACGGTATCCGGCCCCAGGGTCCCTCGTTCCTTGCCGGCCTTGACGCGGCTATAGCGAAGCACAGGCAGGCCCTCCTGCCCGATCCACCCAGCCACCTCGTCGAATCGCTCGGGCTTGCGGGGGACGATGGCCAGCCGGAGACGGCTGAGCCTGGGATACTGGCGGAGCCGTTTGTAGACCTGCAGGATCAGGCGTTCCTCTTCATCGCCTGTGCCTCCGGCCACCCACAACGGCTCGTCTCCCAGGCCGAGCTCGCCGGCCAGGTCGTTCGGGGTCTGACCGTCATTGCCTCTCTGGGCGGTGTCGAACTTCAGTGAGCCCGTGACCACGACCCTGTCGGGGGGGCAGCCCAGATACCGGAATCGTTCGGCGTAGGCCTCGGTCTGCGCAAGGGCCAGGGTGAGCCTGCCGAACATCGGCCGCAGCAGGGGCCTTGCCCGGCGATAGGAGCGAAAGCTGCGATCGCTGATCCTGCCGTTGACCACAACCACGGGGACGCCCCTGCGACAGGCGGTCTCAACGAAGTTGGGCCAGACCTCCAGTTCCATCAGAAGGCACAGACGCGGCTTGAGCCTATCGAAGGCCCTCTCCACGAATCCAGATAGGTCCAGAGGGAAGTAGAAGACCTCGGACCTCTCACCGAAGACCTCCCGGGCCCTGGCGAAACCGGTGTCCGTGGTCGTGCTGATCACGACCTCGCAGTCAGGACATCGCCGCTCCAGCTCTGTGACCAGGGTCTTCGACGCGTTGACCTCACCGACGCTGACGGCATGCAGCCACACGCACCCGCGGTGGGGATCCCTGCGACTGACTTGGCCGAACCGCTGCCTCCAGCCGGTGCGGTACCGTTTGTGGCGGATTGCGCGATAGAGGACCACCGGGGCCAAGGCCACGGCAGCCGCAAGATATGCTGCATCCCGGATCATCCTCATCGGTCGTTCCCACGGACTGCCTGCTCGGCAGATCTCCAAGAGTCTATCTCAGAACCTGCTTCGTAGCCGATCGCAGTAGATACAGGTTCTGAGATAGACTCTAAGGGCACGCCATGATAGGGACAAAGCTGCGGCCTGTCAAATCCCTCGCTGCCATCCACGCCCGGCGAAAGGGGACAGGAGAACCGAAGGAGTTCGTTTGCCGCGAATGCCGCGAATGCACGCGAATGGCTGTCGCCGCCTCGAGAGGTTGGCCTTGTTCGTATCGCCGCCGTACGCGACGCTTCGCGTCTACCGGTACGCCGTGGCGTACCGGGCGAGCTTCGCCGGCCTCCATTCCGCAAGCCAGCTTGCTTCATGGAGTCCTGCTTGCTCGCATGCGTACGGCGTCATTCGCGGCAAAGACAAGAAGGCCCCCCCTGTCCACCTGCCACGTGGGTGCAGCAGGTGCCAGTGCGGACCGGCGAGAGGACCCAAGGCACAGGCAGTCTGGTCCGGCTAGGCGTCAATTCGTGGCGGGGACGGTGCCGATCGGCTCGAACTCCAGGGCAGGATCCTGCTGGAGGAACAGGCCGCCGCCTCGGACGACCAGGTTGAAATTCACGAAGAGATTCATGCCCACGATGCCGTCGAGGGTGCCGCCCTCGGGGGAGGTTACGTCCAAGAGGACCATGGGCACGTTTCGGGCGGTGAACCACTCACCCAGGGCAGGGATCTGGATCACGTCCACGTAGAAGCCCGGGGCCATGACAGCCTCGCCCGTGACGTCCTCGATCTCCACCTCGAACTCCTTGGCTGCAGGCGTCAGGCCCAGCCTGGCGGCGATCCGCGAGCCGATGACAGAGACCTGGGCGCCCGTGTCCAACATGAAGCGGGTCTTGTCCATGGCCACGCGCAGTCTTTTCGTAGAGGTCCACGCTGGAGACAAAGAAGAGGCTCTGGGAGCCGACGCCCATGATGACCGAAGGGGTCGCCGGTCCCGGATCGTCGAACCAGGAGTCGATGTCGCCCAGATCCGGAATGGTCGTGATATACTGGACGTTCACGCCTCCGAGCGGACGCAGTTCGAGCGGAATGACGTTCGCGTACTCGGGCGCGCAAGGGTCGTCCTCGGCAAAGAGCCGGATGTCGGGGCCTGAGTAGGTCTGGCCGCCGCGGACGACCGTCCTGACCTTGTCGTTGCGGATCTCGGTCGTGTAGTACACGCTCAGGGGCGGGCCGATGGCGGTGGCCAGATCAGGGGCTGTGCCGGAGGGCGCCTCGCCCACCATGACCACCACGTTGCTCTCGCCCATCATTCCGGAGGCGCTCAGCAGGTTGCTGGCGGGATCGATGGCGGCCAGACCGTCGATGAACAGGCCCAGCGGCTGGCTGATCCATACGTCCAGCGCCCCCACGACGCCATACACGGTGGTCTGGCTGGAACTCACCAGGCTGCCGGTCAGGTGCGCCAGCTTGGCCTGGTTGTAGCCGATGACGTGGCCGCCCGCGCCGGTGTCGAAGATCCCGATCATGTAGTCGTTCTGCGGATTGACGCCCGAGGGATAGGAGCCTACGACGCTGTGCTCGACCACGGCGTCAAACTCGAAGGAGTCCTTGCGCTGGTTCGTGACGCCTATCGCGATCCAGGGGATAAAGCCGTCCACAGGAGGATTGTTGACGTCGATGGCCAGGACCGCGGGACCCGCGTCGCTGGCCAGGGCCTTCGTGGTCCGCATCTGGGACGACTCGGTCGAGACTTTTCCCTCCGGCGAGACGGCCTGCCGAGGGGGACGCTTGTCCTTGGGGAAGTGGATGGACTTGATGCGCCGGCCTGCGCCCGCCTGCCAATCGACCTTCTCCTTCTGCCAGGCGTCAGCCGTCTGGGCCTGCAGAGCCGCTGAAAGACCTGCTACCAGAAAGGCAGCCACCAGGGATAGAGCCGTGGTCGTGCGCCGAGTAGTCGTCATGAGAACCCCTTTCATGTGTTCGTACGAGACACCCCTTTAGGATGTTCTCCATTATACTACATCGGCAGCCCCCCTGGCCAGAGGAGAGGCATGCGCCAACAGGGCGAGCGCAAAGTCGGCCTGCCTCAAAGAGACGTAGGTTCTCTGTCATCCGCCGCAGGCGGACAGACCGACGCAGTCGCGGGAGCGACTGGCTGGGAAGCGTTCTTGTTTCTTGCCGCGAATGACGCTAATAGACGCGAATGCTGGCGCGGGGGCGTGGGTCTTGACGTGTTCGTAGCTCCGCCGCCCGATCCACGGCTACGCCGTGCCTTGGGACTGTGTCCCAAGGGCGGCCTACGGAATGGGCCGCTTATCCAGGCAAGCCTGGAACGCGTCCCCTTCCTAGGCCTCGATCTGGCGGCTTAGGCTGTATTGGCGTTCATTCGCGGCAAGAAACTCCTTCAGTTCTCCTGGCCAATGCGACCACAGGCCGGGGCCACGAGAAAGGGCATCTGCGGCCAGGAACCGGTTCTCTTCCTGACCATGTACACGAGGGACTTTGCGTTCGCCCTGCATGCGCCAATTGACGGCGGGCGCAGGGGAAGGCATCATTGATGCGTCCGGTGTTTGTTGAAAGGGGAATCCCATGGATCGCAGAGCGTTTCTGAAACAGGTGCCCGCGGCGACCCTCCTGGCGGCCGCGTCATCGGGGTGGGCCGAAGAGTCCGGCCCGTCACCTGCACCCTCGCAGGACCTGCAGCCCATCTCGCTCGTGAAGCCCGAGACCGAGGGCGGCAAGTCCGTGCTGGCCAGCCTAAAGGAGAGGAAGACAATCCGTAATATCAAGCCGGACCCGCTCCCGCCCCAGGTCCTGTCCAACCTGCTCTGGGCCGCGTTCGGCGTCAACCGTGAAGCGGGGACCTCGGGCCGCACGGGTCGCACGGCTGCCTCTGCCAGCAATTCCCAGGAGATCGACCTGTACGTGGCCCTGCCCCAGGGCGTCTATCTGTACGATGCGGTCCCTCACCGGCTCGTGCCGGTGGTTACAGGGGACTTCCGGGCACGGGCTGGACGGCGAGGCGCGGCGTCTGCGCCCGTGAACCTCTTCTACGTGGTGGATCTCGCCAAGTACGCCAAGGCGCCCTTCCAGGAGCCGGGCCTGAGGGATCCGGAGATACAGAAATCGTACTACTACGTAGATACGGGCCTGATCGCCGGCAACGTCTATCTCTTCGCCGCCTCCCAGGGCCTGGCGGCCTGGTTCCACAACTGTGACAAGGAGAATACGGTCAAGGAATTCAGGTTGCGGCCCGAGCAGCGGGTGCTCTTTGCCCAGAGCGTGGGGTATCCGGGGTGACGCTGCGCGGAACGGGCTGATGGTGGGACTCTCGCCCTTTCATTGGCCTGCGGGCTGGGTATAATGGTTTTGGGCATTTGAGTAGGGCACCATTCTGTCCCCGCGGTCTGCTCGGCGGGGCGGGGGCCGAGACATGACGATGGGGTCAGGAATGACGACAACGAAGGACGTAGCGCAGCGGCGACCTATCCTCGTGTGCGCCTGCACCACTACAACCTTGTACCCGAGGGCTCCCTTCGTCAGATGCTGGAGGCATTGGCGCAGGGGGGTGCGGAGGTCGAGGTCGTCCCTGACCTGTGCGGGCTTGCCGCCGCGAGGGACGTGCGGCTGCAGGGCTGGGCGGAGTCCCGACCGCTCTCCGTGGTCGCCTGCTATCCCCGTGCGATTCGCTGGCTCTTCCAGGCTGCAGGGGTGTCACTGATGGCGGAGCAGGTTCGCTTCTTCAACGCCAGGACCCAGTCCGCAGACCAGATTGTCTCCGCGTTGCTCGGCGACCGCAGCCAGGGCACCCCTGGCAAGGTCCAGATGCCTGCCAAGGAGGACGGCTGGATACCCTGGTTCCCGGTCATCGACTACGATCGGTGCAAGAACTGCAGGCAGTGCCTGAATTTTTGCCTCTTTGGCGTCTATACCCTGTCCCAGGAAGGCCGCGTCGAGGTGACCCGGCCTTCGCACTGCAAGACCAATTGTCCCGCGTGTGCCAGGGCGTGCCCACAACAGGCCATCATCTTTCCCAAGTACGGCCAGCCGCCCATCAATGGGGCCGACGTCGGCCAGGCTGAAGCGGCGGACATCGGCCGCTTGCTCCAGGGAGGCCTGCATGAGGCCCTCCGGCACAGGGACGCGGTGCGCAAGCAACTGGATATCCCGGCGGACGTCCTGGCCTCCCTGTCGCCAGCGGACCTCCGCAGGATCGGGCAAGGGGCCTCGCCCAGCCGGCCCGCAGACCCGGCGGGGCAGGGGGGAGACGATCGTGTCTAGTCCGACGCTCAGACCTGCCGTGGTCCTGGTTGCGGACCGTACCCTCAGTGCGCGGTACAAGATCCTGTTCGAGGGGATCTTCGCCACCATGCAGACCACCCACGTGCCCGAGATCTTCATGCGGCGATTCCTGGCAAAGCCAGTCCGGACCGATGCCTCGGGCAGGGCGGAGTCCTCGCCCCTGGGGCTTCGCCGCGTGGAGTCGGCCCTGCTGAGATACACCTCCCTGACCCGGGACGACGTGGTCTGCACCACGCCGGAAAGGCTGCCCGAGCTGCTTGGTCCCTGGGTCAAGGTCGTGGCGGTCAGCTCCAGCGATCCGCTCGGCCGCGGTATGAGCAATACGACCACCACCCAATTCTGGACTGGCGAGCTCTACAGTCGCTTCTGGACGCGGCGGATGCTCCAAGACCTGTCACGGCTCAAGCGGCAATACGGATTCCGTATCGCCCTCGGCGGGGCCGGGGCGTGGCAATGGAACCTGCATCCTGAGCATCGCCCCCCCAACGTCGAGGTGGACGTGGTCTTTCAGGGGTACTTTGAATCCGCGGGGCCGCGGTTGTTCGAGGATCTGCTTCAGGGCCGCTGCCCGTCAGGTCCGGTGGTGGAGACCGACTCCGGAGTGGACCGTATCCAGCCCATACGCGGGGCCTCCCTGCTCGGCATCGTGGAGCTGTCCAGGGGCTGCGGCAGGGGATGCCGCTTCTGTTCCATGGCCCGCCAGGGCATGGGGCACCTCGATCCTGAGACGATCCTGTCTGATCTGCAGACCAACGTGGCCAACGGCGTGCGGGCCGTGGTCAGCGGCAGTGAAGACTTCTTCCGCTATGGGGCCAGCGGCGCCCGCCCTGACTTCGAGAAACTCCATGGCCTGCTGACCCGGATGCGCGAGATCGCAGGGCTGTCCTTCATGCAGATCGACCACGCCAGCGTGACCTCGGTCCTTGGTCTGAGCCTTGAGCAACTGGTCGAGATCCGGCGTCTGCTGACCTGGGAGGAGCGGACGGACTACCTGTGGGTGAACATGGGGGCGGAGAGCGCCAACGGCCACCTCGTGGCCGCCAACAGCCGGGGCAAGATCGCCCCGTTTCGACCGGAGAACTGGAGCGACCTGGTGCTCGACGCCGCGGATCGGCTCCGCAGGTCAGGCTTCTTCCCCGTGTTCAGCGTGGTCCTCGGCCTTCCCGGAGAGACGCCGGACGACGTGACTTCCACGCTGGGTCTGGTCCAGCGCCTGCAGGCCGGCGGGAGCGTGGTCTTCCCGATCTTCTACGAGCCGGTCACGGCCGACGACGTCTCGGCAGGCAGGGGATTCGGGATCGATCGCATGACCCCGCAGCACCTGACGCTCTACCGAACGTGCTACGAGAACAACTTTGTGCAGGTGCCTCGCCTCTTCTGGGATAACCAACGGGCAGGGGGCGTCCCGTGGGCCAGGCGGGCCTTTGTCCAGGCCCTTGGACGATGCGAGGTCCTCACCTGGAGGGGACATTTCCGCCGTCTGGCGAAACAACTGGCGGTCAGGCCCGGCCGCTGCGCAGCAGAGGAGGTTCAGGCCCATGCCGGATAGTCCCGTGCCCACGACCGAGACCCTGCGGCTTCCGCAGGGCAACGTGCCTCAGACCAAGGCGGCGCGCGACCGTCTCCTTCAGGCTGCCCGAGACTACGTTGCCCAAGTCCGACCCGTGCCGCCGCTGTCCCTCGATGAGCTCCGCAGCCACACCCGGATCGTGCTGGAGACGGCGTGCATGGCCTCGAAGTACGCGGACTTCGTGGCCGTGGTGCTCAACAATGAGGTCTGGCGTGATACGGTCGCCGTGATTCCCTACGCCAAGCGGCTGTTTCTCCTGCCCAACTGCCTCCGCAATCCAGCCGAGTGCCCGGCCCCGTTTGACGACCTCGGCCTGGTGTGCCAACACTGTGGGCGGTGCCCCATCGACCCCCTGACCCGCCAGGCGGAACAGCTCGGGTACGCGGTGCTGGTTGCCGAGGGTTCGCCCGTGGTGATGTCACTGATCGAGGCCGGCAAGGTCGAGGCCGTGGTCGGGATCAGTTGCCTGTCCGTTCTGGAGAGGGTCTTTCCCTACATGGAGGCCGGTGCGGTCCCGGGCGTCGCCATTCCTCTGCTGCGGGACGGATGTCAGAATACCCAGGTCGATCTCGACTGGGTGTGGGAGGCCTTGTACCTGACGGGCGAGGACCACACCCGCAGGCTTGATCTGGATGGCCTGCACCGGCAGGTCACGAACTGGTTTACCCACGAGGCCCTGGCCGGCGAGATCCTGCTGGAACAGACCCGAACCGAACAGATCGCCTTGGACTGGATGGCCCTGGCCGGCAAGCGGTGGAGGCCCTTCCTGACCGCCTGCACCTGCAGGGCCCTGCAGGGCGAGGCAGGCGGCGTGGCTGACGACGTGCTGCGAAAGACCGCCCTTGCGGTGGAGTGCTTCCACAAGGCGTCCCTGATCCACGACGATATTGAAGACGACGACGCGCAGCGATACGGCCGCCAGACCCTGGCAGCAGAGCACGGCGTGGCGGTGGCCCTCAACGTGGGGGACCTCTTGGTCGGTGAAGGGTATCGGTTGCTGGCAGAGCTGGATCTGCCTGCGGACGTCCGGAGCCGCCTTCTCAGGGCCGCGGCCCTGGGCCACCGGACGCTCTGTCTGGGCCAGGGCCAGGAGCTGTGCTGGGCCCGCGCTCGGCGGCCGCTGGCCGTGGAGGAGGTCTTCCAGATCTTCCGTCAGAAGACTGCGCCCGCCTTTGAGGTGGCGCTGAGCCTTGGCGCCATCCTCGCGGGCGAGGACCAGCAGGTCTCGCCGGTCTTCAGGGACTACAGTGAGGCCCTGGGCGTCGCCTATCAGATCCGGGACGACATTGACGATCTCAGTGGCCCGCAAAGAGGCGACCTGATGGCGGGCCGGCGCCTGTCCGTCCTCGTGGCCCTGGCCTGGGAACGGGCCGACGAAGAGGGCCGCCGGCGTCTGGCCTCTCTTTGGTCGCCGGAGGCCCAGCCTGATCCAGGGTCGGTGGAGTCGCTGATCGCCTGTCCGCAGGTGGAGGCCATGGCCCTCCGAGCCATGGAGACCTACAAGGCACGGGCCATCGGGAGTTTGATGGGGCTCCGCAATGCCGGCCTGAAGGGCCTGCTCAGGCGGGTCGTGGCCAAGGTCTTCGACGACTTCGAGCGGATGGGCTGCTGTGATGACCCTCAGACGTGACATGCTGGCGGCAGCCGCCAAGGCCTCGCCCCTGCTGAGTGGCCGGACTGGCCGCGTGGTGGGATTGCTGAAGGAGCGGCTCTGCGCAGAGGGCGGGTTCAGGGGCAGGGGCCCTGAGGGTGACCTCTACTACACCGTGTTTGGCCTTGAGTCGCTGATGGCCCTGGAGGCCGACGTTCCGGTGGAGGCTATGGACACGTACCTCCGGCGGTTCGCCCCCCGTGCCGCCACCGGCCAGACCCAGCCGGCCGGCCCTGATCTGGTGCATCTGGCCTGTCTTGGCCGATGCTGGGCAGACCTGGCAGAACGGGGAGGTCAGCCCATTGATTCCGGCCTGTCCAAGGCGCTGTTCGACGGCCTTGCGGCCCACCGGTCTCCTGACGGCGGGTACGCCCTGGTGCAGGGTGGGACCGAAGGCAGCGCGTACGCCTGCCTGCTGGCCCTGGGCCTTCTGCAGGACCTGGGCAGCGCCCCGTCGGATGAGCAGGGACTCATCCGCTGCATCCAGTCCCTCCAGATGCCCGATGGCGGATTTGCCAATGCGGCCTCCATGGGCGTCGGCGCAACGCCTGCCACCGCCGCTGCCGTCACGTCGCTCCACTATCTGGGTCGTCCTGTACCCGAGGGCTCTGTGGAGTTCCTGCTGGCCCAAGCTGCCCCATCAGGCGGGTTTGTCGCCTTCCCGTGGGGCGGGGGGGCCGAGCAGGGCGTGGTGCAGCCGGATCTGCTCTCCACGGCTACTGCCTTGCATGCCCTGTCTGTGACCCGCCAGCAGTTGGACGAAGACCTTCGCGGGAGGTGTCTGTGTTTTGTCCAGGGCCTGTGGAGCGAGCAGGGTGGGTTCAGGGGCACGGTCGCTGACCCCGTTGTCGATTGCGAATACACCTACTACGGTCTGTTGTCCCTTGGTCACCTCGGCTCCTGCCCATGACCCTCCACGTCCTCGGATTGTCAGATACCCTCGAGTCACTGAAGGCCGGCCTTCTGGCGGCCAGGACACCGAACGGCCCTTGGGTCGGAGAGCTCTCCAGCAGTGCCCTGTCCACCGCAGTCGCCAGCTTCGGTCTGCACACGGCGGACGCGCACAGGCCCTTGGTCCTTCGTGGAGTCCAATGGCTTGCTGACCATCAGAATCCGGACGGCGGGTGGGGCGACACGGTGGACAGCCCGAGCAATCTGAGCACCACTCTGTTGTGCACCTGCGCCCTGGGTCTGCCTGAAGGCGCGTCCACGCACGGACCCTGCCTCACCCGGGCCAGGGACTGGATCGGCCGCGCAGCGGGCGGGCTCGACCCGCACAGCCTGGCTGAGGCCGTGGACCGGTTCTACGGCAAAGACAAGACCTTCTCTGTTCCCATCCTGACCGTGTGCGCCCTGTCCGGTCTTCTGGGCCCTGGCGAGCAGGCCTGGCGTCTGGTCAGGCCCCTTCCCTTTGAGCTGGCGGTCCTGCCCGGTGGCCTATATCGCAGTCTGAGGCTGCCCGTGGTCAGCTATGCCCTGCCTGCACTGATCGCCATGGGGCAGGCCCACTTCAGCCATCGCCGTCCGCGCTGCCCACTGACCGCCGCGGTCCGCAGCCTCTCTCGCGGGCGAAGCCTCAGCGTACTGGCCTCTCTGCAGCCGGAGGACGGTGGGTTTCTGGAGGCCTCGCCCCTGACCGGCTTCGTGCTGATGAGCCTGGCCTCGTCTGGCCAGGCAAGGCACCCCGTCGCGATCCGTGCGATCGATTTTCTGGCCGCCGGGATACGGGATGACGGGAGCTGGCCGATCGACACCAATCTGGCGACCTGGGTCACCACGCTCGCGATCAATGCCCTGGCTGCGGGCGGACAGGACCTGCCTTCGCCCATGGCGGGAGAGCTGCTCCGCTGGCTGCTTGCCTGCCAGTGCGCCCGAGTGCACCCCTACACCCGCGCGGCCCCGGGCGGGTGGCCTTGGTCGGACCTGCCGGGCGCTGTACCGGACGGCGACGATACGTCGGGCGCGTTGTTGGCCCTCCGCCACCTTGGCCCAGGCCGCCCTGGCGTGCAGACCGCGGCGATTGGAGGGATTCGCTGGCTGATGGGACTTCAGAACCGCGACGGCGGCATCCCGACCTTCTGCAGGGGCTGGATGGAGCTTCCTTTCGACAAGAGCACACCCGACATCACGGCCCACGCGGTGCACGCGATGGGGGCCTGGCTGCACGATTTGCCTGCGGTCCTGGTCCCGCAGGTGCGACGGTCCATCGAGGCTGCCATCGCCTATCTGATTCGGGTCCAGCAGGCGGAGGGCTCGTGGACAGCCCTGTGGTTCGGAAGCCAGCGATCGCCGGACCACGCGAATCCGGTCTATGGAACCAGCCGCGTCCTGACCCACCTGGCCCGCGTCCTGCCCCTGCCCCTCCTGGAGAAGGACGGCTACTGCAGATGCCCGGACGTGGGCGCCTCGCTCGCACGGGCCAGCCGGTGGTTGTTATCCAGCCAGGGTCCGGACGGCGGCTGGGGTGGCATTCCGGGCGTGCAGCCCACCCTTGAGGAGACCGCCGTGGCCGTGGACGCACTGGCCGAGTGCCTTCTGGCTGCCCGGCGGACCGACCCGGCCGTCTCATCGGGCTGCTCCGTTGAGGCCTTGTGGGCCGCGGCGGCCCGCGGGGCCGCGTGGCTCACCCGCCACGTGGATCCAGGCCAACCGCTGCCTGCCTCTCCGATTGGCCTGTACTTCGCGCACCTGTGGTACCACGAGCGACTCTATCCGGTTGTCTTCACGGTGGCTGCCCTGAACAAGATCTCCCTGGTTCAGAATCCCGCGTGAGGATCCGCCCTGTTTTACCTTGAAGCGCAGAGCCCCGAGGCTACAATGCGGGCTAGAGATGGGACCGCCGCTGAGACAACGTGACTTGATCCGTGTGGCTGCTCAGGCCATCGTGGTGGCCCTTTGCTGCGCGGTCGTCGCCGTGTTGCTGGTCCGCGCACGGCGGCAGACCCAACCGCAGGCTCAGGCCCCGGACAAGCGACCGCCCAAGCTGGTGGTGCTGGAGGGCGCCGACTGGCCGCAGTTCGGGGGAGGCCCCCAGCATACAGGCAGGGCCTCCGGCACGCTGGCGGACTCGCTGGCCCTGGCCTGGAGCTTCAAGACCTCCGGCGCGGTCAAATCGTCGGCTGCCATCGTGGAGGCCAGGGTGTACGTGGGATCCTCAGACGCCAACGTCTATGCCCTGGATCTGCAGACGGGCAGCCTGCTCTGGTCTGTCCGGCTGGCTGATGCGGCGGACTCGCCGGTCTGCGTGCAGGAGCACACGGTGTTTGCCGGATGCTCGGACGGGTCTCTGTACGCCCTGGATGCCAACGAGGGGTCCGTGCGGTGGAAATACGAGACGGGCGGCCAGATCGCGGGCGGGCCCAACTGGGTCAGGGACCCGAAGACGGGCGGGCTCCGGGTCGTGGTGGGCAGCTATGACGGGAGCCTCCACTGCGTGGACGCCAAGACCGGGAAATCGGTCTGGACCTACAAGACGGACAATTACCTCAACGGGTCGCCCGCCGTGGATCGCGGTCTCTGCCTGGCAGGGGGGTGCGATGCCCGCATCCACGTGGTGTCTGCAGATGACGGCCAGGCGACGGCCACGATCGACAGCGGGTCGTATATCGCGGCGTCGGTGGCAACGTGGGACGGCCAGGCGTATGTCGGCAACTACAACGGCGATTTCATCAGGGTCGATCCAGGGACATCGAAGATCGTGTGGCGGCAGTCGCTGCCGGACACGGCCATCCTTTCGTCGCCCGCCATCGGCGACGGGGTCGTCTTCTTCGGCGCCCGCGACAAGCAGGTCCACTGCGTCCAGCAGTCGGAGGGCCGGTCTGTCTGGACCTTCAAGGCCCTGGGCGAGGTGGACAGCTCGCCGGTGCTGTGTGACGGCAAGGTCGTGGTGGGAAGTGACGACGGCAGACTGTACATGATCCGCGCCACCGACGGAAGCCTGGTGTGGTCGACCCTGATCGGGAAGCCGATCGCCTCTTCTCCTGCGATCAGCCGGGGAGTCGTGGTGATCGGCTGCGACGACGGCAGCGTATATGCGTTTGGCGAGGTGAAATAGGCATGGAGCCTATCTCAGAACTTGTCTCTGCTGTGATCGGCTGCGAAGCCCTGGGGCTGCGTTGTCGGCGAAGAAGGTTCTCGACGTGCTGTCCGAGCACGCCTCCGAGCCTTCTCCGCCTGCCGCCTTGCCCCCGGGCTTCTCGCTCGATTTCGCTACGAAACAGGTTCTGAGAGAGGCGCCTAATCAAGGATGATCCAGACATGCGATTTGTGCAGATCACTCCAGGCTCGGGCGACCACTTCTACTGCGAGAACTGTCTGCGCGACCTGGACATGATCAGGGCCCTCCAGGGCCACGGCCTGGACGTTGTGATGGTCCCGCTGTACCTGCCCATCCAGGGCGCAGGCGAGACGCCCCTCTTCTACGGCGGCGTCAACGTCTACCTCCAACAGAAGCTCTCCCTGTTCCGAAAGACGCCCCGCTGGCTGGACCGCCTGTTCGATAGCCGGGGGCTGCTCAGGTGGGCGGGTCGCAAGGCCGGCATGACCAGCGCAGCAGACCTTGGCCAGACCACGCTCTCCATGCTCCAGGGGCGCGACGGCAGGCAGGCCAAGGAGCTCGACCGGCTGGCTGAGTGGCTCTGCCTTGAGCAGAACCGGCCCGACGTGGTGTGCCTGTCCAATGCCTTGCTGCTGGGGTTGGCACAGGGCCTGCGGGACAGGCTCAAGGTGCCCATGGTCTGCCTGCTGCAGGATGAGGATGGATTTGTGGACGGCCTGGGCAGTCCCTACAGTGAACAGGTCTGGGATCTGATGCAGCGATGTGGCAGGCACGTGGACGGCTTCGTTGCAGTCAGCGCCTTCTACGCCGGGTTGATGAAGGCCAGGCTCGACCTGCCGGAGGCCAAGGTCCACGTGGTACCCATGGGGATCCACGCCGGGCGCTATCAGGCTGCGCTGGAGCCGCCTTCCGTGCCGACGATCGGATTCCTGTCCCGGCAGTGCCCTGGCCGCGGACTGGACCGTCTGATAGAGGCGTTCCTCCTGCTCAGGAGACAGGAGCGGTTCAGGCGCCTTCGGCTGCACATCAGTGGAGGCCGAAGCCAGGCGGATGAGCCCTTTATCAGGAAGATGTGCGGCCGCCTTGCCCAGGCTCGCAGCCTGGACGACGTGGCCTTTCACACGGACTTCTCATTCGAGGCCAGGCAGGAGTTTCTGCGAGGGTTGACCGTCCTTGCGGTGCCTGAGAAGACGCCGGTCGCCTATGGTCTCTACGTGTTGGAGGCCCTGGCCTGCGGCGTGCCTGTAGTGGAGCCGGCCATCGGGGTATTCCCGGAGATCCTGGCGCATACTGGAGGGGGCGTCCTGTACCAGGATAACACAGGCGAGGGGCTGGCGGTCGCGATGGAGCCGCTGCTCTTGGAGCCTATCAAGGCCCGCGACCTGGGGCTCCGGGGCAGGCAGGGCCTGCTGAAACACTATGACGTGAACCGGACCGCCGAACAGATGATCGCGCTGATCAGGCAGTTGGCGCCTTCGATTTGATTTCGCAGGGCGGGGTATCACGGGAGGCAAGGTCGTCAGCCTCCACACCGACGTCAGCACGGTAACGGGCGAGCGGATCATTGTCTTCACCCTGGAAACAGCACTGCGTGGCATCCGCGTTGCTTGGGCCTTCTCCATGCTCGTAGCGGTAGTCTCAGACACAACAATCGGCTTGACGCGATAGGAGCCCTTGGATGGGTCACGGCAGGGGCCAGGCAAGGCAGATGCAAAACCCGCTCGCTGGACGGGGCAGGGACTTGGGGATGAAGTGGCGACTGATTCAACAGGCGGGGCGGCCGCCTTGCAGACCCCGGTGATGGCGGCTCTGCCGTCAAGTCAGCCAAATCACCGCCAATTGCCGACTTGCATTCCAGCGACATTGCGTGCATGATTTCGTGCCGAGCTGCTGCTGACGCAGATTGGCTTGTCGCCTGAGGTGTCTTTTCTTCTGGCTTCTGGATTCACACGCAATGATCGAGCTACGGAATGTGACCAAGACGTATGGGCTACCCGGGTCTGCTGACCGGGTGGAGGTGCTCAAGGGGATCAGCCTGGCCGTAGAGCCGGGGCAGGTGATGGCCGTGGTGGGCCCTTCAGGGTGCGGCAAGAGCACGCTCTTGAATCTCATGGGCGCCCTGGACGTGCCGACTACGGGCCAGGTGCTTTGGGAGGGCAAGGACCTCGCCTCGTTGGGCGAAAAGGGGCGGGCCAGACTCCGGAACCGGCAGATCGGGTTTGTGTTTCAGATGCACCACCTCCTTCCCCAGTGCACGGCCCTGGAGAACGTCCTGGTCCCCACCCTGGCCGGCGAAACCCTCGGTTCCCAAGACGACGTCCTGAGTCGCGCGAGGGACCTGCTTAAGGGGGTGGGGTTGGGAGACTCGATGGATCGTCTTCCCGCGGAGCTCTCCGGCGGCCAGCGCCAGCGCGTGGCAGTGGCCAGGGCGTTGATCAATGCACCGAGGCTGCTCCTGGCGGATGAGCCCACGGGTTCTCTGGACGAGAAGACGGCAGATGGCATCATGGAACTGCTGAGAGATCTCAATGCCGCGCAGGGCCTGGCCCTGGTGGTCGTGACACACGCGACGCGGCTAAGCCACCGGCTGGGCAGGATCTTCGAGCTGGCTGATGGGTCGCTCAAGGAAGGGCGGCAGCCGTGACCCTTATCCATCTGGCGGCAAGGGGTCTGTCCTTCTATTGGCGGACCCACGTGGCTGTGGGTGCGGCGGTCGCAGTGGCTGCAGCGGTCCTGACCGGCGCGCTGGCCATCGGCGATTCGGTTCGCGGTACCCTTCGCCAGCGGTTGGACAATCGTCTCGGCCAGGTGCAGTGGGCCATGGCAGGGGGCGACCGCTTCTTCAGGACCGCGCTGGCGGACGAGATGTCCCGCGATCTGCGGGTGTCCACTGCGCCCATCCTTCAGATGAGAGGTCTGGTCTCAAACCAGGCGGGCACCCGCAGGGTCAATTCCGTGACCGTGCTCGGTGTGGATGAGAGATTTTTCCGCCTGGGCCTCAGGCCGGCGTCCGGCGTGCCTGCCCTGACCAGCCGCGACGAGGTCTGGCTCAACCCTGCCCTGGCCAGGAGGCTTGCAGTGGCAGCCCGCGACAGGGTGGTCCTGCGGATTGAGAGGCCCGAGAGCCTGCCCGGCGACATGCCCCTGGCCCCGGATTCGGAAAGGACCGTGGCCCTGGCCGTGACCGTGGGCGGCATTGTGGATCCCGCCCAATTCGGCGACTTCCAGGTGACTGCTGCGTCCCAGCCTGCCCTGAACGCCTTTGTCCCGATGTCCGTGCTGCAGGAGCAAGTCGACCGTCGCGGCAGGGCCAATGGACTTCTGGTGGCGGGGCCGGTGGACGAGGCACAGATCCAGAAGACCCTGGCCAAGAACTTTCGGCTCCAGGACGCGGAGATCGAGATCCGCACCCTCGGCAACCCAGCAATGCTGGAGCTCCGCACCAGCCGGGTCTTCCTGGATCGGCCGGTCGGCGATGCGGCCCTTCACGCGGGAGAAGGGCCTATAGGCGTGCTGACCTACTTCGTGAACAGCCTGAAGGTCCGCGACCAGGTCACACCCTATTCCATGGTCGCCGCGGTCTCTCGTTCGGGTCCATACCAGGCCCTGTTTCCGCCGGACATGCAGGACGACCAGATCGTGATCAGCCAGTGGCTGGCAGAGGATCTGGGGGCCGGCGTGGGTGACGCCCTGGACCTGAGCTATTATGTACTCGGAAACTCCAGAACACTGGAGGAGAAGAACCGTCAGTTCCGCGTGTGCCGCATCGTCGCCATGGAAGTACCGGCCCTGGACCCGAATCTGATGCCTCCGTACCCCGGTCTTGCAGACGCCCCCAACTGCAAGGACTGGGACTCCGGGCTCGCGGTCGATCTGAAGCAGATCAGGCCCAAGGACGAGGAGTATTGGGATCGGTTCCGCGGCACGCCCAAGGCCTTCGTCACCCTTGAGGCGGGCCAGGCCCTGTGGGCCAACCGCTTCGGCGACCTGACTGCGGTGCGATGGCCCCAGAAGACCAACACCGGGCCGGACCTGACCGCGGCGATCCCGGCCAGGCTGGACCCTGGGGCGGTGGGCCTGGTGTTTCAGCCGGTCGGACAGCAGGGGACCAGGGCTGCCAGCCAGGGCACCGACTTCGGCCCTCTGTTCCTCGGGCTGAGCATGTTTCTGATTGGCGCTGCAGTTGTGCTCATTGGGCTGCTCCAGGCCTTTGGCGTAGAGGGCCGTAGCGAGCAGATCGGCACATTGCTGGCCCTGGGGTTCAGGCCCGGTTCAGTGGCAGCCCTGTTCCTCTGGGAAGGGGGGATGGTGGCGGTTGTCGGCGTAGTGGCGGGCGTGGTCGCAGGCCTTGCCTATACGCAGGCCCTGATTGCCGGGCTCTCCACGGTATGGAGGGGGGCTGCTGGCGGCAGTGTGACCATCGCCTTCTTCGTCCAGCCTGCAACCCTGGCTGTGGCTGCTGCGATCAGCATGGTCACGGCCCTGGCCGTGATGACCCTCAGTGTGCACAGACGGGTCCGCTGCACGGCCCACCCATTGCTCTCAGGCAGTGCGTCAATGCCCAAGGCTCGGCCAGGGTGGACTGCCACAGCCATAGGGTTCGCGATTCCCTGTGCTGCAGTGATTGGAGCCATCGCCCTGATCGCGGCCCTCGCAGGGGGCAACAGTGCCCAGGTGGCGGGAGCGTTCTTCGGGGCAGGCGCCTTGGTGCTGGCAGGCGGCCTCGTGCTGGCGAGGACGCTGTTGCGGCTCGCAGGGGCATCCGGTCACAGGCCGGGCATGAGCAGGCTGGGCCTGGTCATCCGCAACGCCAGCCGCAGGTCCGGCAGGAGCCTGGCGGTCATGGCGATGCTGGCGTGTGGCGTGTTCATGGTCGTCGCGGTGGGCGCCAACCGTCAGGGGCTGGAGATCGATCCCGGTGACCGCACCTGCGGCACGGGCGGTTTTGCCTTGTACGGCGAGACAGCGGTCGCCGTAGTGCAGGACCTCAACACAGAGGCGGGCCGCAAGGCCGTGGGGCTCGACAGCCAGGACCTGTCCGGCACCACCTTCCTGCAGGCCCGCGTCGCTGAGGGCGATGACGCCAGTTGTCTGAACCTCAACCGTGCCCAGCGTCCCAGACTGCTTGGCATCGACCCAGCCGGACTGAAGGATCGCTTCACCTTCAAGCAGAGCAGCCCCCCTCCCGGGGGAGATCCAAAATCCACCAACTCCGCCCCTGGCGGACGCCTGTTGCCCCGTGCCGTGCGGGAAATCCAAAATCCAAAATCGGAGGATGCCTGGTCCCTGCTCACCTCCGACTTCGGCAAGGACGTGGTCGCTGCAGTGGGCGACCACACCACGGTTTTCTGGGGCCTGGGCAAGGGCCTTGGTGACACCATCGGCTACACAGACGATGCAGGCCGGTCTTTCTCTGTCCGGATCGTAGGCATCATCGACAACTCGGTGCTCCAGGGCAGCCTTCTGATCGCAGAGCGGGCCTTCACGGAGCGGTTCCCCACGCGCACAGGATACGGCGTCTTCTTGGTGGACGCGCCCAAGGACAAGGCAGATCCGGTCTCGTCGCTGCTGTCGAGCAGGATGGCGGACCTTGGGATGTCCATCGTGTCCACGCCGGACCGCTTGGCCCTGTTCAGCCAGGTGGAGAACACCTATCTGTCGGTCTTCCTGGTCCTGGGCGGACTGGGCCTGGTGGTAGGAACCGTGGGACTCGCCTTGGTGGTGCTCCGCAACCTCTTGGAGAGGCGGGGCGAGTGGGCCATGATGCGGGCAGTGGGGTTCGACCGGGTGACACTGGTCAGGCTGGCTTTTGGCGAGCACTGGGGCCTGCTGCTGGCAGGTCTGATCCTGGGCACGGTCTCCAGTCTTGTGGCCATCGGTCCTTCGCTCAGGGCCAGCGCAGCGCAATTGCCCGTGGGGCAACTCGCGGTGATCCTGATCGCGATCGCGGCCAGCGGCGCACTCTGGGTGGCCCTCGCCGCAGCCCTGGTCCTCCGCGGCCCGGTCTGGGAGTCACTCAGGACCGAATGAAAAGGGACGGCGACCTGCTTCCAGTCCAGAGAACAGATGACTGTTCCTGGTGTCAAAACAAATATGGATAAATTGGATTTTTTGAGTTGCTTTATTCCGGTTCTTTGTGGACAATGGTTGTCTGATGGGAGATGTCTGTCAGACCTCTCAAGGGCGTCTCCCCATGGAACTGCATGAGAGGCACTGTCTCAACGGCCCGCAATGGGTCAAGGAGAAACACTCGTGAACAACGGTACAGTCAAGTGGTTCAATGCGGCAAAGGGATATGGATTCATCACTCCGGATGGCGGCGGCGAGGATCTGTTTGTCCACCATTCTGAGATCAAGACTCAAGGCTATGCATCGCTCGACGAAGGTCAGAAGGTGCAGTTTGAGATCGGGCAAGGCAAGAAGGGGCCTTGTGCGACCAACGTGGCCCCTCTCTAGTCAGAGCCTCAGTCTTCCGCGAGAACAGGCCCTGCTGGATCGCAGGGCCTCTTTTGGATTCAACCATGCAAAAAGCACTGAAGACTTCGGAAGGTGGCAGGAAGTGTATGTTCCCCCACTGTACACACGTCCTGAGCATCTACAACCACGAGAGCTACTGCCACATCCATCTGGATCGGTTGCCGCATGGGCAGAAGCCTATCGTGCCCATTCTCCTCGAACGCAAGCCGATACGGTGAACGGATAAACAGAGACAGCCATGCGTCTCCAACCTTCCGTCTCTGGAAGATGACACAGCCAAAGACGTCACTGCACTCGGCACAGGTGGTGAACCCGTGCTTCTTCACGCAGCAATTCCAGATACTGCACCAGGAATGCTGCTCGCCCAATTGACAGCCGATGCACCTGCTGGGCGCCTTGGACTGGTACTTGGTGCACAAGCCACAGTACAGCCCGCAGGCAGGGCGAACGCAAAGTCCATCCCGTACATCGTGAGGATGAGAACAGGTTCCTGGCCACAGATGCCCTTTCTCGTGGCCCCGGCCTGTGGTCGCGTTGGCCAGGAGAACTGAAGGAGGCTTTGGCCGCTAACCCCGCCAACTCCGCGAACGGCTGTCGCCGCTTCGGCAGATTGGACTTAGCCGTGGCATCGCCGTACGCGACGCTTCGCGTCTACCGGAAGGCCTTGCCTTCCGGGCGATCTTCGCTGCTCTCCGCTTGGGCAAGCGAGCTTGCCCCGCGTAGAGCAGCTCGCTCGCATGCGTACGGCTCAGTCTGTGTGCGGAGGTCCCGGCATGCTATCCTTTTTTGAGACTATGGAGAAGGCAGCTCCACTGCAGCTTGAGCCGCAGGATCGAGGCCAAGGAAGGGGACGCGCTCCAGGCTTGCCTGGAGAAGCGGCCCATTCCGTAGGCCGCCCTTGGGACGCAGTCCCAAGGCACGGCGTAGCCGTGGATCAGGCGGCGGAGCTATGAGTATGGCAAACACCCACGCCCCCGCGCCAGCGTTAGCGGGGTTGGCGGGGTTCGCGGCAAAAACCAAGAACGCTTCCCAGCCAGTCACGCCCGCGACTGCATCGGTCTGTCCCCCTGCGGCGGATGACAGAGAATTCACGTCTCTTTGAGGCAGGCCGACTGTGCGATTGCCCTGCGGCCGCAGGGCATGTCGGTTGCACAATACCGGTGTTCCTGCTAGCATGGTGCCGAGTGCTATGGGTGGTGATGTGCCCCTCTGGGGCCTGTCTTCGACAGATGGTTAAACAGTTAGATGGTTGAAAGGTTGAATAGGTCAGGGGTCAGAAGACGCGTCTCTGCATCAGCACGGGCGGGTTGGCAGTCCGACCCTCTAGCCACTTAACGATTCAACCATCTAGCGATGAACAGGATGCAAGGAGCCTTCGCGCACGTGAGGCTGGATTCGCTGGCAAAGGTGGTTCCATTCGGTCTGATGGCCCTGGGTGGCCTGGGCGTGGTCTATCTGCTGGCTGCGCGAGACGTGGCCGTGGATCTGGCTCTGCGTACACCCATTGCCGCTAACCAGGTACAGGCCTCGGGCGATCAGGCCAGCCAGGCCCCTGGCAAGGGCGAGCTGACCCGGTCGACCGGAGTCGCTGCCTCCATCGTCGGCGCCTGGCCCTGGTTCAGGGGTGAGGGCCTGGACGCGATCTACAGGGACCCCAATGTGACGCTCTCCAGGCAGTGGCCGCAGCAGGGGCCGCCTGTGCTCTGGTCCGTAGATCTCGGTGAGGGGTATGCAGGTGCTGCGGTACGTGGCGGCCGGGTCTACGTGCTGGACTACGACGAGGCCAAGCAGGGCGATGCGATCCGGTGCCTGTCGCTGGCTGACGGGAAGGAGATCTGGCGGTACTTCTATCCGGTCAAGGTCAAGCGGAATCACGGGATGAGCCGCACCGTGCCTGCAGTCACGGACCGGTCTGTGGTGACGCTCGGGCCCAAGTGCCACGTGGCGTGCCTGGACCCCAATGACGGCAGCTTCCGTTGGGGCATGGACCTGGTACGCGACTTCAAGGCCGCAGTGCCGAACTGGTATGCAGGCGAGTGTCCGCTGATGGACGCCAATCGGGTGATCCTGGGCGTTGGAGGCGATGCCTTGATCGTGGCCGTGGACTGCAACGACGGCCGCATCCTGTGGAAGACGCCCAACCCGCGGAAGTGGGCCATGACCCACTCTTCGCTGATTCCCATGGACTTCGGCGGTCAGAGGATGTTTGTCTGGTGCGCGAGCGGTGGCGTGGCAGGGGTGGCTGCGGATGACGGCCGCCTGCTCTGGGAGTACCCGGACTGGAAGATCAGCCTGGCGACTGTGCCGACCCCCGTCGCAGTCGGCGATGGCCGGATCTTCCTGTCAGGCGGATACAACGCAGGGGCGATGATGCTCCAACTGAAGCAGGATGGCGGCAAGATCATCGCTGAACCCGTGTACAGGCTCAAGCCAGAGGTCTTCGGCTCCAGCCAGCACACGCCGATCCTGTACGAGGGACACCTGTACGGAGTGCGGCCGGATCAGCAGTTGGTGTGCCTGGATCTGGACGGCAAGGTCCTCTGGACCAGCACCCCTGCGCACCGTTTTGGGTTGGGTCCTTACGCGATCGCCAACGGTCTGTTGTACGTTATGGACGATGAGGGACTATTGACCCTGGCTGCGGCTACGCCTTCGGCCTTTGCTCCCCTCAGCCACGCCAAGGTCCTGGAGGGGCCGGATGCCTGGGGACCCATGGCGTTCGTCTCTGGAAGACTGATCCTCAGGGATCTCAAGAAGATGGTCTGCCTGGATATCGTCGCACACTGATCACGTGTCGCCGCTCCCCTGGAGGCAAGAATGGAAGCAAGAAGCAAGAGACAAGAAGCAAGAAGCAAGAGCCGGGAAGCCCAGGCGTGGTCCTCTCCTCTCTTACTTCTTACTTCTTACTTCTTGCCTCTGCCGCACTGTCGCGGGCGACTTCGTCATCAGGTGACGGGCACTGCAGACAACCGCGTGGTGATCGGCCTCCTCCTGGCAGCGGCCTTGGGTGCGGCCGTATGGACGGTGTTCAGGCTGGATCTCTTCGGGGCCAGGGACGTGCCTGTCCAGTACCAGTACACGATCGACTCCATCGCCGAGGTGGACGCCAATCAGATCCTCTATCAGGAAGTAGACCGGCGGATCGAGACCGGCTTCAAACACGCCACGGCCGTTGCGGTGGATGCCAACGGCACGGTATATGCCGCGGGCGACAGTCAGGTCCGGTTGTTCAACCCTGAGGGCCAGCGGTCCAGGACGATCGAGTTCAGCGAGGAAGAGGCCCAGCCCCAGTGCCTGGCAGTGGCTGAGGGCGGCGCCGTATACGTGGGGATCAAGGATCGCGTGGAGGTCTACGATGCGGCCGGCCAGCAGAGCGGGGCATGGTCCTGTCCATGGCCGGACTCGGTCGTCACCGGCATCGCCGTCTTCAAAGGCGACGTGTACGTGGCGGACGCGGGCCACAGGACGGTCCTTCACTACAACCGGGAGGGCCGGCTCCTGGGCCGCATCGGCGACAAGGACGCCAACCGGGGGATCGAGGGATTCGTGGTGCCCACTCCGCACTTTGACCTGGCCGTGCCGCCGGATGGCCTGCTCCGAGCAGTCAACCCCGGCAGGCACCGCGTCGAGGCCTACACGGCTGACGGTCAACTGGAGGTGTCCTGGGGCAGGTTCGGCTCAGACGTGGAGGGCTTCACCGGGTGCTGCAATCCGGTGGCCTTGGCCGTGTTGCCTGACGGCGGATTCGTCACCGCAGAGAAGGGCGTGGTGCGGGTCAAGGTCTTCACGCCCGATGGCCGGTTCCTGGGGGTCGTGGCAGGGCCCCGCCAGTTGATCGGGTCTCCCGGCAAGGTCTGCCAGACGCCGGAGCAATGTCAGTCTGGCGCATTCGACGTGGCAGCAGACAGCCAGGGCAGGATCTACGTCCTGGATACCTTCAAGAACCGGATACGGATCTTCGAGAAGAAACCATGAGCCCAGGGCAGGTGTATTCATATAGTGTATGCCTGATCCACGCTTTTCGAGGCTGTGTTACGACTAACCTACACAGAAGACGACTCCTGGGAGAACGGGGGGTATGCGGCAATGGCTGAGAAACGTCCTGCTGTGACGCGGCGGAGCTTCCTGACGGAAACCCTCTGGGGAGGGTGCCTGGCGGGCCTGGGCGCACTGACCGGGCTCAGCCTCGCCCGGTCACGCAACCGCCGGACGGTCTGGCAGATCGATCCGGCCAAGTGTGTGGCCTGCGGCCGGTGTGCGACAAACTGCGTGCTGCAGGAGTCTGCGGTCAAGTGCGTGCACGCCCACCCTATGTGCGGCTATTGCAGGATCTGTTTCGGGTTCTTCGATCCGAAGGCCCGTAGCCTGGACGAAGGGGCTGAGAACCAGCTCTGTCCCATGGGCGCGCTTCGCAGGCGGTTCGTGGAGGACCCGTACTACGAATACACGATCGACGAGAGGCTGTGCGTGGGCTGCGGCAAGTGCGTCAAGGGCTGCAATGCCTTCGGCAACGGTTCCCTGCACCTCCAGGTCCGGCACGATCGGTGCCTCAACTGCAACGCGTGCTCGATCGCGGACGGGTGTCCCTCGGGCGCGTTCAGGCGGGTGCCTGCGGACCAGCCCTATCTGTTCAAAGGGGGGCAGGCGTGAGAACAGCCGAAACGGAGAAACGGAGAAACGGAGAAACGGAGACCGCGGGGCGGATGGGCCGGCTTTTGCCTGCGGCGGTGGGGGTGGTCCTGGGGTGTGCGGTCGTGGCGTGGGGCACGGAGCGGTTTCCGCCTCCACAGTTTGAGACCCAATACGCGCGGCCGTCACTCACTGCGCCTGCGGCCAGGTCCATCGCGTGGGAGTACGTGGACGTCGGTGTCCTGGTGGCAGCCCTGGGTCTGGCGTCCTATCTCGTGCTCCGCGCGAGGAGTCGAAAGGCGATCTTCGCATTGACGGTCTTCTCCATCCTGTATTTTGGGTTCTGGAGAAAGGGCTGCGTCTGCCCGGTCGGGTCCATTCAGAACGTGGCCCTGGCCCTGTTTGACAGCACCTACGCCATCCCCTTGTCCGTGGTGCTGTTCTTCGTTGCGCCTCTGGTCTTCACCCTCTTCTTTGGCAGGACCTTCTGCGCAGCCGTCTGCCCGCTGGGCGCGGTACAGGACATGGTCACGATCTGGCCCATGCCTGTGGCCCGGTGGCTGGACGCAGGGCTGCGCGTGCTGGCCTACCTGTATCTCGGCCTGGCCGTGATCTGGGCGGCCCTGGGTAGCGCCTTTGTCGTATGCAGGTATGACCCCTTTGTCTCGATCTTTCGCCTCAGCGGCGACGTGGCAATCTTGGTGCTGGGGGCGGCTCTGCTGGTGGTGGGCCTGTTCGTCGGCCGTCCCTACTGCAGGTTCCTCTGTCCGTATGGCGTGATCCTCAGACTGCTCTCCAAGCTCTCGCGGAGACGGGTGACCATCACGCCCGATGACTGCATCCAGTGCGGCCTGTGCGAGAGGTCCTGTCCCTTTGACGCGATCCAGGGACCTTCGCAGAAGTGGCCCCAGGGATACGAGGTCACGGCCCGCAGGCGGCTGGTCAGGTGGCTCTGCCTGGCGCCTGTCCTGATCCTGGCCGCCGGCATTCTGGGGCTGGTTGCAGGGCCTGCACTGGCCCGCATGGATCCCACGGTCAGGCTGGCCCAGAGGATCTGGCAGGAAGAGCAGGGCACAATCCAGGGCGCCACGGACGCCAGCGCTGCATTCAGGGCGACAGGCCAGGGGCTCGACGACCTGTATGCGAGTGCCGACCGCCAGACGGGCCGGTATCGCCTGGCAGCGTGCGGACTCGGGGTCTTCATGGGTCTGGTCATTGCTGCAAAGGGCGTGAGGCTCTCGGTCTGGCGGCGGCGATCGGGCTATGAGGCAGACCGGGCCGCATGCGTGGCCTGCGGTCGGTGTTATGTGTATTGTCCCATGGAGCATCAGCGCCGAAAGGGGAGTGAGCAAGGGAGGCTGACGCCATGAGAGAGAACCTGCCCGGAACCTCCGTGCGGCCTCGTCCTGCGACTGTGTGGTCTCACACGGCCCTGTCAGCGGCGATGGTCTGTGGGGCCTTTGCAGGGGTCTTCTTTGTCCTGCTTGCAGGCGACTTCATCAGGTGGTCCGCGGCCTCCAGGGCCTGCCAGGACAGGATCATCGCGATCAACCTTCAGCCCGCGGCAGGCGATGGGGCTGAGGCCCAGGCCGCTGAGATCCGCCAGATCGACCTGAAGCTCCGCAGGGAGACGCTGCGATGGACGGCCTTCTCGCGGAGGTGCGGCCTGCTGCTCATCATCAGTGCTGGCCTCGCGCTGGTCGGCCTCAAGGCCAGCAGGTCCCTCGAAGGCCCGGTTCCGCGACCTGCCGACCGCGGCGGACAGGACTCCCAGGTCGTCCAGGACCGGCGCGCCAGGTGGGCGGTGACTGGGTGTCTGGCGATCCTGGGCGCAGCAGGCGCGGCTGCGGCCCTGCATCCCGCCGTGCAGTTTGTCCGGGCCGAGGCTGCGACATCCCTGCCGTCGGCGGAGCAGTCCAGCAAGAACTGGTCCAGGTTCCGAGGGTCGCGGGGTGACGCCCTCAGTCCTTTCGCCTTGGCGGCGTCCGACTTCGGCCTCCAGCCCACAGGCCTGCCGATACTGTGGACGACCCCGATTCCGCTGCCGGGTCACAACTCGCCCATCGTCTGGAACGACAAGGTGTTTCTCAGCGGTGCGGACAGGGAGCGACTCCAGGTCTTCTGTCTGGATGCGGCCACAGGCAAGCTCCTCTGGACCGGCGACGTCCCGACAGCAGCTCCCAAAGATCTGGAGGTCATGGAGGAGACCGGACTGGCCGCGCCGACCATGGCCACGGACGGCGTTCGCGTGTATGTGATCTTCGCCACCGGCGACCTGGCGGCCTTTGACCTTGCCGGAAAGCGGGCCTGGGCCAAGAGCCTGGGCGTGCCTGACAGCGCCTATGGGTATGCCTCGTCCCTGGAGGTCTTTGGCGGCAAGGTTATTGTGCAGTATGACCAGGGCCAGGCAGACCAGGCCAAGTCGAAGATCATGGCCTTCAATGGGGCTACGGGCCGCCCGGTTTGGGAGAAGGCGAGGCCCGTGGGCGGTAGTTGGACCAGCCCCATCGTGGCCAAGGTCGGCCCGGGAGTTCAGTTGATCACGGCCGGCAATCCCTGGGTGATCGCCTATGACCCCAACACGGGCGACGAGCTCTGGCGGGCCAACGTGGGGGGCGGCGACATGGCGCCTTCGCCGATCTGCGTCGACGGCAAGGTGATCGTGATCGAGCCCTACTCCAAGGTCGTGGCCCTGCGGACCGACGGCCGTGGCGATGTCACGACCTCCGGCATCGTCTGGAAAAGCGACAAGGGAGGTCCCGATATAGCCAGCCCTGTCAGCGACGGCAAATACGTCTACCTGCTGGACACGGACGGCACGCTCACCGTGCTCAGCCTGGCAGACGGGTCCAGCGTGTACCAGAAGGCCCTGGACCTGGGGTTTCGGGCGTCGCCGACCCTCGTGGGCGACAGCCTCGTGCTCCTCTCTGAGAAGGGCATGCTCCTGTGGCTGGCGACCGGGCCCGCCTTCAAAGACCTAGCCCGCGGTGTGCTGGGCGAGGAGTGCCGCGCGTCGCCCGCCTTTGCTGCCGGCCGGCTGTTCATCCGGAGCAAGCAGAACCTCATCTGTCTCGGCGCAGGGTCGCGATGAACGAGTGCGCCAGCCGAAAATGCCCGCGAAAAAGGATTGACAGTCGCCGGCGAAACCGTACACTCCAAATCGGTATTGCGTCACCAAAGGGAAGCTTGGTGATGCGTCGGCCCCTGTTTCGGGGGCCCCGTGAGGATGGTGTGAATCGCTGACCTCGCATGGAGGCGAGGGCAGGCAAGCGGCGGACGGGCCGTGCTGTGCACGGCAGTTTGCCGAAGGATCGGAAGGATGGGTGCACGGAGGTACAGGGTGGGGGAGCGACTGGCTCCCCAACAGAACACTCCTCGAATGTCCCTTTGACGGTGGATGTTATTGCGTGCGCTCCCGGTGCATTGTGAGTTTCGGGGGCCGCCAGCAGAACAGGCCGGCCGCCAGCATGGGCTGTACGCCCTTCCCGATCGCCGGAGTGGCTCCGGCGTCCTGTCTGCATTTCCCTCCAAAGAGGCCGCCCTGCGCATCAGGTTCGGGTATGGGGCCCTATCCCCATCTAGGGTGGGCATGTCACTGTAACCCACGGGGACGGAGTTTGTCCTTTGAGAGGCTATCTCCGAGCCTCTTCCGCCTCCGCCTTGCCCCAGGCCTTTTCGCTCGATCCCGCTACGAAACAAGTTCTGAGACAGCCTCTAGGAATGTCCGGCGAGTCCCTCAAGTCACGATTTGCCCGTGGAGCGACCTGGGCCACAGCAGGCTCGGTGGTATCGCAAGGGGCAAGCCTGGCCACTGCGATGGGGGTGGCCCGGCTGCTGGGCATGGAGGCCTTCGGCCAGTTCGTCCTGGTGCAGGCGACCTCGGTGATGCTCCAGAACCTGGGGGGCCTTGGACTGGGCCTGGCCACGACCCGCCTGGTCGCGAGGCTCAGGGGCCGGGAGCCAGACCGGGCAGGCCGAGTGATCGGCTTTTCGCTGCTGCTGTCCCTGGCATCCGGCAGTCTGCTCGCCTTGCTGGTCCTGGCAGCGCCGCTCGGCCTGCTTCGGTCGGTGCTGGCCACGGAGCATCTGTCAGGCACGCTGCGTTGGGTGGGAGTCCTGGCCCTGTCCGAGGTGCTCAATCGCATCCAGTCGGATGTGCTGGTCGGCCTCGAGGCCTTCTCCACGGTGGCGGCTGTGTCTTTGGGCCGGGCCGTGCTGACGATGTCCCTGGTGATCCTGGGCGCCCGGGCCTTCGGGTTGGCAGGCGCTGTGACAGGGCTGGCAGCGGCCAGCCTTCTGACGTGCCTGCTCTTTCAGGTCGGCCTCAGGGCCGCATGTAGACGCCAGGCGATCGGTCTGACGTTTCAGGGCGTCTGCTCGGAGTACGGCGTGCTGCGGACCTCGTTGTTCGTCACTGCGAGCAGCGTGGCCCTGGCGATCGTGACCTGGGGCCTCAACGTGGGTCTGGCACACCAGGTGCAGGGAGTGGCGGAGTTGGCCGTGTTCAACGCAGCGGATCGGTGGCGGACCGCGATTCTGTTCCTGCCGGGCCTGGTGGCCCAGGTGAGCCTCCCCTTGTTCGCGCACACCCACGCGCAGGCCGGCAGCAGGGAATGCAGGCGTCTGCTGACGGGCGCGTGTTCCGCGTCGCTGGCGGTCGCGGCAGTGCCGGCCCTGACAGTGGCTGCCTTCTCCGGACTCCTGATGTCAGGCTATGGCGATGCCTTTGTCCAGGGCAAACGGGTGTTGATCCTGCTGGCCGTGACGTGCGTGCCGGCCTCGGTCAGCATGGTGGGCGCGTACGGCCTGTGGGCTGCAGGCAAGACGGCCACCATGCTCGCCATCGACCTGGCGAGGGCCTCGATCACCTTGCTGGTCTGTCTCCTGCAACCCTCATTCGGGGCCTATGACGTGGCGATCGCCACACTGCTGGGCTATGCAGTGGCCACTCCTCTGATCGGCCTTGCCCTCTGGAGGACCCTCGAATCCAAGGTGGCGGACGAGCGGCTCGACGCGACGGTGGTTGGAGCAGGCGTCTCATGAGGACGTGGATCCATGAACCTGTCGTAGAACTGGATCCCGCCATGGCCCGGCTGGGCTCCACGCTGAGCGATTGGGTGGCCTTCTTCACCGTGGCAGGGGTCTTTGCGGCCTGGCTCGCCAGCGTGGTGCTGGCCGAGAGCGTCATCACCACGACAGATCAGTGGGGCCGGGTCGTGTGGATTGAGGACAAGTCCGTTGTCTACTACCTGCTCCACGGCGGTGCGTTGGCGTGCCTGCTGGCTGCAGGGGCCCTGGCTGCAATCAACGGCGGCTACGAGAGGTTGGATACGCTCGGCCGCCTGGCTCTCTGGGTCCTTCTCTCTTCGAGCCTCCTCTGGACCCTCATCGCGTACGACTGGGGCGAGATGGCCTCGCCCGCCATCCTCGGTGCAACGGGCCCGTTCGTGTGGTTCAGCGTGCTGCTGCTCTTTGCGGGGATGGAGGCAGAGGTGTGGAGGCGGCTCGGCCGGCTGTTCGACGTCCTCATGGTCGTCACCGCGGTCCTGGCGATCCGTTCCATGATCGGAGGCGGGATGCAGACGGCTGGCGGGGTCTACACCACCAACCAGTACTTCAGCCTGCTCTTCTGGTACGGAGGTTGGAGGTGCCTATCGCGGGAGTACAAGCCCGTGGCCTGGCTGATCGCAGATGTGGCGATGCTGGGCCTCCTGGGCGTGCTCGCCTTGTGGCTGCAGCGGAGGTCCTGGGTCATCGACACGGCCCTGCTCGTGGTCCTCTATGGGCTGGGCGTGTCCAGGAGGACGCACCCGCAAGACAGGACGCGGATGAGGCGGACTCTGGCCTTTGCGGGCCTGGCTGGGGTCCTGCTCCTCGCGGGCCTGGCCACAACGCAGAAGGCCCGTGAGGTGGCCTCGGGCCTGCGGGACCGTCTGGGGGAAGACACGCGGAGCGAGCAGTACAGGATGTTCTTCTCCCAGATCTCAGTGGAGGACCTGGTCGTGGGCTTGGGACCCAAGGCCACCTACTACTACGGTCCGGACAATCCTGAGTACCAGTACTTCGACAATGCCTATCTCTGGATGGCCTTCATCGGAGGCCTGCCCATCCTGGCCTCGTACTGCGTGCTGGTCGTGCGACCAGGCTGGGTGGCCTTCTTCCGCAGAGACCCGGCAGGGCCCTCAGTGGCCGCTTCCGCCAGCATGCTGCTGATCTGGGCCATCGTGCTGGCCGGCGTGGGCGTCTTCTGCAATCCATCGCTGAGTGCCACCAGCTACTTCATTTGCCTGATGGCAGGGCTGTGCACCTGCTCGAATACGGCCAAATCCTCTGAATGGATCGAGCTTCGGTCCTACTAGGCTCTGTCTGAAGACCGGATCTGGCTTCGAGCGGCTTTCTTCTGCTCTGGACTGCGTCCGGCTGCATCGACGATGTGCTCGGCATCGCCTGCTCCAGCAGTCCTTGCCAGACCAGAAGACGCTCGCTCTCGGGCCGACGCCCCGGTTTTCAGACAGAGCAGGGCAATCGCAAAGTCGGCCTTCCTGGGAAGCGTTCTTGTTATTTGCCGCGAACCCCGCCAACCCCGCTAACGCTGGCGCAGGGTCGCGGGTGTTGGTCATAGTTGTAGCTCCGCCGCCTGATCCACGGCTTCGCCGTGCCTTGGGACTGCGTCCCAAGGCGGCCTTCGCAGTAGGCTGCTTGTCCAAGCAAGCTTGGACCGCATCCCACTGCTCGGCCTTGATCTGGCGGCTTGGACTGGGTAGGTGTCTACCTTCACCGTAGCAGAGGACGAAAGGGCTGCCCGGCAAAGGGACTCTCGCACACAGTCTGAGCCGCACGCCTGCGGGCAAGCAGGACTCCATGGAGCAAGCTCGCTTGCAGAATGGAGGCCGGCGATGCTCGCCCGGAAGGCAAGGCCTTCCGGTAGACGCGAAGCGTCGCGTACGGCGATGCATCGAGAAGGTCAACCCACCGCCAAAGGCGACAGCCGTTCGCGAGGTTGGCGGGGTTCGCGGCAAAACAGTCCTTCGGTTCTCATCCTGCATGTACAGGAGGGACTTTGCGTTCGCCCTATCAGACAGAGCCTGAGAAAGGTCGGTGGCTATGAGCCGGCAAACCCGCTGGGTCCTTCTGGGTGGATTTCCCTATCCGAAAGGGATGGCCCCGACCCGCCATATCCAGAATACTGTTGACGGACTGAAGACCGCCCCCGGCCTGTCGATCCACGTGATGATCCTGAGGCAGTCGAGCCGCGAGAACGTGCTTTCAGGTGTGCACGAAGGGACTTCCTATGAAACGGTCATGGGCGATGCCCTGCGGCTCAGAGGCCTGCTCCTGGCGCCCGTGTTCCACGTCAAGGCGAGGCGGGCGGTGGCGCGCCTGTTTCGGCCGGCCAGCAGGAATATCCTCTACGTGTACGGTCCGCCCAGCCTGGACAACGTCCCGACGGTCCGGCGGGCCCGCAGCCTGGGGTTCAAGGTGATCTTCGAGATCGTGGAAGACGATGACGTCGCGCTCGGCGTGTCCAGCAGCCCCTGGCACCGCCTCTCGAACGCCTACATCCGCCGCGCGACCCGTCACATCGGCTCCCTGGCAGACGGCATCGTGGTGATCAGCTCCAGGCTCGAGGCCAAGTTCCGCGACCTGACGGCCGGTGCAGTGCCGCTCCACTTCAAGCCGGTTTCAGTTGACATGGCCCGGTATCCCGAGGTCCCCTGGAGGCTCGGGGACAGGGTCACCCTGTTCTACGCAGGCAGTTTCGGACTCAAGGACGGAATACCCGTGCTGCTGGACGCCTTTGACCGCCTCGCCAGCCGGCACAGCAACCTGCGGCTGGTCCTGACAGGCAAGGGCAGTGAGGAGGACATGGCTGCGGCCCGCAGTCGCATCGCCTCTTCACCCTTCAGGCAGCAGATCGTGTACAAGGGCTACCTGGACGATGCCGCCTACCAGGCGGAACTCAGGGCTGCGGACATCCCCTGCATGACCCGGATCAGCCACCCCTATGCCCAGGCAGGTTTCCCCTTCAAGCTCGGCGAGTACCTGGCCACAGGCAGGCCTGTAGTCGCCTCCAAGGTGTCGGACGTGACCCACTGGCTCAGGCATGAGGACTCGGCCATGCTGGTGGAGCCCGGCAGTGCGGCAGGGATCGTCGGTTCCGTGGAATACCTGCTGCAGCACCCGGACGCGGCCACTGCCATCGGGCGCCGCGGCCGCGCGGTAGCGGACCGGGCCTTTTGCCACAAGAGACAGGCCGAAGGCCTGATGGCCTTTGCAGAAGGCCTGGCGGACTGACGTATGGCCGATGCGCTTCTGATCGATCCCTGCAACTTCGTGGACTATCCCACGGGTGGACAGCTCTCCTTTGCCAGGCAGCTCATGAAGGCGTACGGCGATCGCCTGGCCCTGGTGGGGACCAGCACAGACGCAACGCCGGTGGGCCGCTGGATCGAGAAGACCTTTGATGGAAGGCGGTTTCTCTTCTTCAGCTTCGGCCGGTGCAGGCCGATGGCCGGGCGGCCGCTCATCCCGGGAAGGGCCCGCGTCTTCATGGGGCTGAGGCGGTTTCGCAGACAGATCTTCTCCCTGGGGATCCACCACGCGTTCACACAGTCCCCTGAGGCGATCATCGCGATTGGCGGCCTGCCCTGGAAGAGCCTCTGCTATTGCTTCGCGGGCGCAGAGAGCCCTCTGCACAGGCCACGCTATGCGTGGGCCAGGCTGGTGGCGCCCGTGTTCGAGAGATATTGGTGGAAGGCCCTCGATCGCGTGGACGTCCTGTTGGCCGCCGCGGACCAGGCCGCCATCGAGGAGTTCGTACAGACTCGGGGCGCGCCGCTGCGGCGGCGGAGAATCGTCTCATTCCCCACCCGGTACGATGATGCGATGTTCTTTCCCGTGGAGCAGTCCTCGGCGAGAGCCAGCCTGCAGATCCCGGCGGACAAGACCCTGGTGGTCTGCGTGGGCCGCGTCAACGGGGTGAAGGGATGGGACCTCCTGCTCGACGCCTTCAAGGTCTTTCTGCGAAGCCACGGCGATGCGATGTTGTGCTTCGCGGGAGACGGCGAAGATCGTCCGGCGCTGCTGCGAAGGGCGTCCGACCTCGGCCTATCAGACGACGTGACTGTGACGGGATTCCTGCAGCCCAGGGCCGTGGCAGGCTATCTCAATGCCGCTGATCTGGTCGTCTTTGGCTCCCATCATGAAGGGTGGTCTGTCGCCATGCTCGAGGCCATTGCCTGCGGGAAGCCCCTTGTGTCCACAGACGTCAGCGGTGCACGGGACATGATCGCAGAGGGTCGCAACGGGTTCATCGTCCGCCAGCGGAGCGCAGAGCCGTTCAGCCGGGCGATGGAAGAGGCCTTGACCCTGGACGCCGGCCCGGTGTCCACGGCCATCGCCAGCCGGTACAGCCTGGGAGGCCTCAGCCATGAACTGGGCCGCCTCTGGCCTCCACTGAGATAGACTCTTACTGGATTGAAGGGAGCAGCGATGGAGAGAGTCATCCTCTTGAATCTTCCCAGCCCTCCGGGGATGGACGTGTACAGGGACACCGCAGGGGCGTACGGGACCGCACAGTACGTCTGGAGGCGGGAGTACGGCCACTCGTCCAACGTGTTCTGTCCGACCTTCATTCCCTACCTGGCCACGCGCTTGCAGGCGGAGGGCTATGAGGTCCGCATTGTGGATGGCCAGGCGGAGCGGTGCAGCGTGGACCCGTTCGTGGCCCGCGTCGAGCAGGAAGGCCCTGCGGTCCTGATCTCGCTGCTTTCCCTGCCGTCGATCTCGGGTGACTGCGAGGTGATGAGAGAGCTCAAGAGGCGGCTTCCTGCCAATCCTCTGATTGGGATCGGGCCTGTCTGCGTGCCATTGGCCGGCGAGATCCTGGCCACCAGTGGCGTCGATCTGCTGGTGAGGGGACTCTATCCGTTCTATCATGTGCCGATCCTGGAGTTCCTGCGCCAGTTGCGTCGCAAGGCCGTAGCCGAGGCCAGGCAGGTCCCTGGCGCAGTGTTCCCAGGCCCGTCGCCATCGCGGCCCGTGACGCTCGATCTGCCGGCCCAGGCCGACGGGTCTCTCGACGATCTGGATCTGGAGACCTACAGACTGCTTCCCATGGACAAGTACCGATTGGCGGCCATGGGGCCCGGAGGCAGGCTGACCACCTACTTTCCGATCCTGGGCGGCAAGGGCTGCCCCTTTGGGTGCATGTACTGTCCGTATCCTGCAGGCTACGGCAAGAAATTGGTCCTCAAGTCGCCCACCCAGGTCGTGGAGGAGATGGAGTTCCTGCAGAGGAACTTCGGGATCGGCGGTTTCCTGTTCAGGGACCAGCTCTTCACGGCCAACAGCCGCAGGGTCGAGGCGTTGTGCGATTCCATCATGGCCAAAGGCCTGGACGTCCGGTGGGCGGCAGAGGCGAGGATCGATGAGGTGTCACAGCCCTTGCTGGCCAGGATGAGGCGGGCAGGATGCATCCGGATACAGTATGGCGTGGAGACTGGAGACGCGGCCCTGCTGGAGAAGGTGGGAAAGCCCGGCCTGGTGATGGACAAGATCAGGGAGGGCTTTGACCTGACCGTGCAGGAGGGCATCCTCGCGGTGGCCTTTGTGCTCTTCGGTCTGCCCGGCGAGGACGCGGCTGCAGCCCGCAAGACCGTCGACTTTGTGCTCCGTCTCAACTGCGACAACGTGCTGTGCAGCGTGGTCACCCCCTATCCCGGGACCAGCCTGTTCGACGTGGCCAAGGAAAGACAGTTGATCCTCACCTATGATTGGAGGAGGTACACGAGCCGCCACGTGGTCATGCGGACCGAGCAGCTTTCGGGCGAGGATCTGGCCAGGATCAGATCGGGATTCATGCGGCGGTTCAGGCTCAAGCAGGTGGGCCGCATGCTGCGGCCTTCGGACCGCCATAGGGCTGCCAGCCTGTCCTGGCACGCCGCGGCCTACAGGCTCCGCATGGCCAGGGAGCAGGTCTTTGGGAGACGGGCGTAGAACGGAAGAGAGGAGACAGGAGACAGTAGTCAGGAGACAGAAGCAAGAGGTAAGAAGCAAGCAACAGGAGTAGCGGTGGGTCTACTGGCTCCTGTCTCCTGTCTCCTGACTACTTTTTGTCATGCACATCGCTATCGTCCACAATTCCTATGGAGCCCCCGCCGGCGAGGAGACGGTGGTCAGGGCCTTGCTCGATCTGCTCGCGGCCAGGGGCCATCGGACGGCGACGTTCATGAGAAGCAGCGCGGAGATCCCTGCGATGGCTCTCGGTCAGGTCCGGGCGTTCTTCTCGGGCATCTTCAGCCTGAGGGCACAGCGGGCGTTCCGCCGGTTTCTGAGCCAGACGCATCCGGACGTCGTGCACATCCACAACGTCTTTCCGCTGATCTCGCCTTCCGTGCTTCTGGAGTGTCGCCGGGCAAAGGTCCCCGTGGTGATGAGCGTCCACAACTACCGGCTGATGTGCCCCACGGGCCTGCACATGTCCAAGCAGGAGAGGCGTCCCTGTGAGAAGTGCTGCGGAGGCCGTGAGTACTGGTGTTTGCTGAAGAACTGCGAGGGGAGCCTCTTCAAGAGCCTTGGGTATGCCCTCAGGAACTGCGTCGCCCGAAAGGCACGACTCTACCTCGCGAACGTCTCCGTGTATGCGTGCTTGACCGAGTTCCAGCGGCAGCGGTTGGTCTCGGCGGGATTCCCGGAGGAACGGGTCACGGTCATCCCCAACATGGTCCAGCCGCCGGGGCCGTCCCGCCAGGGGTGCGACGGAGAGTACGTCGGGTTCGCTGGCAGAGTCAGCCCTGAGAAGGGGATTGACGTGTTCCTGTCGGCAGCCCGAAGATGTCCGGAGATCCGATTCCTTGTGGCGGGCAAGATTGACTGCTCGCCGGAGCTTCTCCGGGAAGTCCCCAGCAACTGCACATTCCTGGGGCATCTCTTTCCCGGCGATCTTGCGGGCTTCTACGCATCGAGCCGAATGATCGTTGTGCCCAGCGTGTGGTACGAGCCGTTCGGTCTGAGCGCCGCTGAGGCTCAGGCCTGCGGTAAGGCCGTCATCTGCTCCCGGATGGGGGGGCTGTCGGAGATCATCGTCGACGGAGAGACGGGAGTGCTGTTCGAGGCCGGCAATGCGGATGAACTCGCCGAGAAGATCCGGTATCTCTGGGATCGGCCCCAGACGTGTCGGGACATGGGCGAGGCCGGTCGAGAGAGGGTTCTCCGCGAGTATTCTTGCGGCAGGTACTACGAGCGGGTCATGGCGGCGTATGAGAAGGCCCTGATCCTCGGGCCGCCGCGTGGCCTGCAGGGTAAGGCACGGAAGGAGGAGCGATGAAGCGGATTGAGGTGGGATTCCTGGATCTGGTTGGAGCGACCCTGGCTCTGCTTCTGGGCTGGGCGCCTTTGTCCGCGACGGGTGGGCCGGCCTCCTACTTCGTGGACGCCAATCAGGGCAGTGACTCGTACTCCGGGAAGGTCGCGGAGCCTGATGCCCAGAACGCCGATGGGCCCGTCCGGACGATTCAGGCGGGCTATGACCGGCTGCAGCCGGGCGACACCCTCTACGTGAAGAAGGGCGTTTACCGGGAGACCGTGACGCTCAACAAGATGGCCTCCCAGTTCGGCCCGATCGTGATCCAGGCGTTTCCTGGAGACGAGGGGCTGGCGATCATCAGCGGGGCGGCCCAGATCCAGAACTGGAAGCCCTGCCCAGACCGGGCCTCGTGTGGCGGCAATCCGAACTGGGCAAGGCTCGTCACTGCGGACGTGGGTACAGAGGTCAAGCAGCTCTTCCAGGCAGGGGCCCGGCTTAAGGTCTCCCGCTACCCCAACCGGGGCTGGCTGTATCCGACTGGCCTGGTTCCCAATGAGCCAAGCACTGCCTTCCTGGACTCGGCGCTGCGACCGGGAGGGGTCTCGCTGGTGGGGAGCACCTGCAACCTCCGGACCTCGCCGTGGCACCTGGACCAGATCCAGGTCACCAGCGCGTCTGCAGTCGACGGCAAGGTGTCCCTGGCCGCGCCTGCCCGCTACAGCGTCTCGGCCCACTCAGGCTACTACTTCACGAACCTCATCAGCGAGATCAATGAGCCGGGCGAATGGGCCTTTGATCGCGGCCTGAATCGCGTGGTCCTCTGGCCTGTGGCTGGATCCCTGGAGGGCATCGAGGCGACCGTGCGGGAGTACGGCGTCACCAACAGCCGGGGCTGCTCCTACCACACCCTCAGGGGCCTGGTCGTGCGGTACGCAGGAGACGGGATACGGCTCACCAGGACCAGCCACATGCTGGTGACGGAGAACTCCATCGAGTATGCGTTTCACGCCGGAATCCTGGACTCGAAGGGCTCCTCCTCGGTCTTCAGCTCCAACCTCATCTCGCACTCGGGAACCCTGGGCGTGGCCCAGGACGAGCTCTGCACAGGCGGACTCATCGAGAACAACTCCGTGGTGGCTACGGGCGTGGAGTCGCTCGGCGAGGACCTCCTGAATGGAGACGCCATCGGGATGGCCGTCTATGGAAGCCGCAGCCGGGTGATCGGCAACCGGATCGACCGGTCCGGGTACAATGGCCTGTATGCAGGCCGGGGCGACACCTCGGGCCGGGAGATCGCTTACAACAGCATCACGAACGCCTGCCTGGCCCTGTCCGACGGTGCTGCGATCTACACGGACGGCCATTCGAGCTCCTCTGACCCGGACTGCTTCCATCACAATCTCATCTCGGACGTGTGGGGCTGGCAGGGAGGGTGGGCAGGGGCGGGGGCAACGTGTGTACCCGATGCCCAGTTCTGCGGGGGAGAGGCCTACGGGATCTATCTGGATGAGCAGGGAAACAACCGGATCTTCGAAGAGAACACGATCACCCGCTGCGCCACGGCCGGCGTGTTCTTCCACTGGGCACAGGACAATCGGCTGGCGAACAACACCCTGTACGGCAACGGCCAGTACCAGATCCTCCTCTCGGGAAAGTCGGATCCCCGGTTCCTCCTCAAGGGCAACGTCATCACGGGCAATACGCTCATTGCCACGGCGGCCGGCCAGAGGACCCTTCAGGTCAATCTAGACTACAATGACCTGAATTTCGGCGAGTGTGACGGGAACCGGTTCACCCATCCGCAGAGTCCACAACACATGGCCGTGTGCAGGGACCAGGGGGGAACCCAGTGTACCTCGCTTTCGTTGGTGCAGTGGCGAGAGGCGACCGGCAAGGACGCCAACTCCGTGGACCTGTCCCGTCCGGGCTCGGCCCTGCCGGTCCTGCTGACCAATCCCAGCATGGCTCCCGCGTCCATCACCCTGGCAGGTCAGGAATACATGGACCTGGAAGGGCATACGATCAAGGACCAGGTGGTCCTGGACCCCTATGAATCCGTGGTCCTGCAGCCGCAGGCGGCGCCCTAGCGGACCAGGCCACCCCAAGAGTGGAGGAAGAGGTGCGATCCTTTCCAGTACGCGTGTTGAGCACGGGGGCGGATCCCTCGCTGCGTCGAGCGGTTCACAGGCCGCAAGAGGCCGGGTTCCGGCGATGTGAGATCCTGGGCATGGGGATCGACCTGATCGACTACGAGGAGACCTTTGCGGTGATCCAGGGTTGGCGAGCCTCAGGGAGCCGGCAATTCATCGTGACCGCGACCGCCGCAGACATCCAGTTGAGCCGGGACCGCCGCACGCTGGCCGCATCAAGGCTCGCGGGCCTGAGTCTGCCTGATGGGGTCGGGATACTGATGGCTGCGCGGATGCTGGGGTATGCGCCTCGGGGCCGCGTGACAGGGCCTGAGCTGATGTTGAGGATCTGCGACCGCGGACGGGCCTATGGCTACAGGCACTACTTCTATGGCAGCACCGCCGACGTGGTGGACCGGCTGCAGGAGAGACTGGGCCAGCAGTACCCCGGTCTGGAGATTGCAGGGGCGTACTGTCCGCCGTTTCGGGATCTGAGCGACGGCGAGGACGAGAGGGTGGTCAGCCTGATCAACTCGCGCAGGCCTGACGTCGTCTGGGTGGGATTGGGGGGCACCAAGCAGATACGGTGGATGGCGGATCACGCGGGCCGGATCGCTGCACCCGCCCTGATCGGGGTGGGCGCGGCCTTCAATTTTCATTCGGGCGTCGTCAGGTGGCGCCGTCCTGGGTCCGGCGATGTGGGATGGAGTGGGCCTACCGGATCATCACGGAGCCGCGGAAGATCGTGCCCAGGACGAGACACACGTTGTTGTTCATGGTACGGGCCGCGGCACAGGCAGCAGCCTGGCGGATCTTGGGGCCTGCGTAGAAATAACCTGTTCATTTGCCGCTCAGATTTGGGTCAGATTGGGACGCGAGGATTGAGCGAAACCGCAGGTGTAGTCCTGCTACTCCGAGGATTTCGCGATTGAGGAGCGGTGCAAGATGGCCCGAAGATGAGATGGAAAATGGATAGGTTATTTCTACGCAGGCCCTTAGGGGAACCGGCGGCCGCAGCCCCTCTCTGGCCGAAGCGGGTCAGTGAGGGTCCTTAGGAGGGCGGCAAGATGCTGGTCTCAGTGTTTGTCTTCATGGAGTCGTTGCTGCTGGCCCTGGCCGTGACGCCGGCCGTCATCTGGGTGGCCTATCGCATCAATGCCCTGGACCGTCCGGGCGTGAGGACCGTGCATAGCCGGCCCGTGGCCAGGATCGGCGGCGTGGCCATCTTCGTATCTGCGATGATCACGATCGTCACCGCGCTGTCTCTGGACACCCAGCTCGGCGACGCCTTTGAGGCCGTGCGGTTGCCCCTGGGGATGCTGCTGGCCATGGCGACGATGGTCTTCATCATCGGATTGGTCGATGACCTGAAGGGCCTGCCTGCAAGGGTCAAGTTCCTGGCCGAGACCGCAGGCGCCGTGGTGTTGTGTCTGGCGGGCGTGCGGATCTCCAGTATCGCGATCACGGATCAGCTCGTCGTGCCTCTGGGCAACTGGGGCACCGTATTCACCGTCATCTGGATCGTGGGCGTCACCAACGCGGTGAATCTCAGTGACGGCCTGGATGGTCTGGCGGGTGGCGTCTCCGCCATTGCGTGTGCCGTGATTGCCGCGTTTGCCCTTCAGAGCCAGAATCTGATCATGGCTGTGCTCATGCTGTCGCTGCTGGGCGGACTGTGCGGCTTTCTCTACTACAACTTCAATCCGGCCAAGGTGTTCATGGGCGACTGTGGGAGCCTGTTCGTGGGATTCACCATCGCCTCGTCCAGCATGATGTGCCTGACCAAGTCCTGCGCGCTGGTCGGGCTCGCGCTTCCCATGCTGGCCCTCGGTATCCCCATCTTCGACACGCTCTTCTCGATCCTTCGCCGCTACCTGGAGCGGCGTTCGCTCTTTGCGCCGGATCGCAGTCATTTCCACCATCGCCTCATTGACCTGGGCCTGAAACAGCAACACGCGGTCCTCGCCATCTATGGAGCGACCTGCGCAGCCACGGGCCTGGGATTGTTCATGATGGTCCGCAGGGACATGGGCTCGCTGATCCTGTTCGGCGCCATTCTCCTGCTGCTGATCCTGCTGTTCCGCGTGGTCGGGGCCGTCCACTTCGGCCAGATCCTCCTGAGGCTGCAGCAGAAGTACGCCCGCTCAGCCCAGGAAAAGAAGATCCGCCGTACCTTCGAGGATCTGCAACTGCGATTCAGGCAGGCCAGCGACCCCGACCAGCGATGGCAGGCGCTCTGCGACGCAGGCGACGGGTTCGGGTTTGACTCCGTCTCCGTGGTCACGTGGGACTCCGATGGCCAGACCTGTACGCGGATCTGGCGGCGGACTGCGCCGCAGGCCGACGACCCCCGCAGGGTCACGATGAACCTCCCCATCGGCCGTGACGGAGACTCCAGGCACATGGAATATCGGATCGCCATGACCGCGGGGTCCTCCCTGGAGTGGGCGGGCCACAAGGGGGCGTTGTTCGGCAGGCTGGTGGATGAGTGGGACGCGGCCGTTCCGGGCCGGGGGACGAGGTCCGCATGAGCTCGCCCCGGCTGGCCTTCCTGGACCTGGCCCGGGTCATGGCGATGATGCTCGTGCTGCTCGCCCATTCGCCGGTGACCGGAGAGCCTGCGACCAGCCCCGTCGTGCGGTGGGTCAAGGACGTCCTCGTCAGCGGTGTGGTTCCGCTTTTCTTCATGCTTTCCGGCTACCTTGCGGCACGGAGGCTCAACGATCCCAGCAGCCGCACGGGGGATTATGCCAGGGACAAGCTCCGTTCTCTGATCATCCCCTTCCTGTTCTGGAACGGCCTGGTGTTGTCCCTGGTCTTCGCGGCAAAGGCCCTCGGCGTGGAGTCGAGATTCCGCGGCAGCGGCGGTTACTTCGACGTGGCATTGACGCCCGCCTCCGTGGTCTCCGCCCTGTTGGGGATCGGACGATGGCCGATTGTCTACCAGTTCTGGTTCCTGCGGGATCTCATTGTGGTCAGCGCCCTTGCCTGGATCGTCTGCAGGCACGTCCGGTGGATCGGATTGCTCCTGTGGCCGCTCTTCCTCATCCCTGTCTCCATGGCCAGTTCCCTGGCCTATTTTCTGCTCGGCTATGCCCTTGAACCCTACGGCCCGCGATGCCAGGACCTGGCGCGGCGATGGCTGGGGTGTTTCTGCGGGGTCTGGATCGGCCTGGGCTGGCTGATCCTTGCGATGGGCGGGACCATTGCTTCTCCCCTTCGCCAGATCGGCAGCGCCGTCTTCATCCTGGCCCTGTCGCTGATCGTGTCCAGATGGTCCTGGGGCCGGGGACTTGCGGTCCTCGGATCCTCCACGTTCTTCGTTTACGCCAGCCATGAACCCCTGCAGACCCTGGTCGCCAAGGCGTGGTTTGTCCGCGGATGGCCTGGGTATGGATCTGCGTGGTGCTTCCTCCTGGTACCCCTCCTCGTCTTTCCCACCTGCCTTCTCGCGTACCATGCCCTTCGCCGCTGGTCACCGTGGCTTCTGGCCTGTGCGACCGGCGGAAGATGAAAGACGCGGGGTCCCTGCCGAAGCAGGGACCCCGCGTTTACACTTCCACGTCTGCGTCCACCGACGCGTTCCGTCTGTCTACTTCTTCACGGTCACGCGGACGTTGTCCAGACCGAGCCAACTGCTGGCCGTCGGGCTGGTATTGGCGAACTCCACGCCCACCTTCTTGCCGACCGAGTCCGGGACACTGGAGGCGAAGGCCTGCGCCGTGTACAGGGCCATGGCATCCGTGATCGTCTTGACGTCAATCGCGATCGGGATCCTCACCACGCTGTTGGGATCTGTGGCGTCCTCGTAGTAGAGGGTGATCGTCAGATTCTTGGCCTGCCAGGTGTTCCGGGTATCCACCTTGACGGTCACGATGTCTCCGGCCTGGAGGGCGTAGTTCGACGTCTGCCACACCGAAGGGTCGCCGGACTTCAGGAAGGCCGTCCACGTTCCCTCCGTGGCGCCCTGGCCCTGCTCAACGCCCGAGTCCACGGGTGCGCCTTCACTGGCCCAACCGGGGATGTCGACCGCGGGGGTGCCGGCCACGCCCTCACCGTTCCAGCCCTTGATCTTGCCCTTGTTGGGATCCTCGAAACTGGGATTCACGAGGGCCACCGTCTGCGCCGGCCTCATCATGTAGGCCACGGCGTTGAGGAACAGCTTCTGGCCTGCGGGCGTGAGATTCATGACGCCCCAGTCGGTCTTCAGGCCCGAGACCTCCTGCGAGCCGGCGGAGAAGAACATCCGGCTGTTGGCAGGCGTCTGCGTGGTGGCGGCAGCATAGAACGGAACGCCGCCGTCCCATTCGGCGATGGCGATGTTCCCGCTCTCGGGCAGGGTGGCCAGGACCCGGCCAGTGCCGGCGTCCTTGGTCTGCATGACACTGATCAGGCCGCTCGCGACACAGGGGTCTGCATACTGGACCACGGCGTCCGCGTTGAGACCCACACCCTCAAAGATCGGGTGGGTCTTGTTCGAGGCCTTCAGGCTCCAAAACTTCTGGCGATCGCCCACGGAGGTGCTGTTGAACCACATCCAGCGGTTGCTGCGGGCGATATGGGCGCTGAACAGCATCACCGGGGCCTTGACCTTGGCCCACGCGGTCACCTCATTGGCATCGGTGGCCACGCCGCCGCTGTTGTTGTCGCGGCCGATGATGACCAGGTCCGCCGCGTCCAGGATCGCGATCTTGGCGGCATCCAGGGTCTCCCAGACGCTGGTTCCCACCACGGCCGGGGCCGTGTAGTCCACGAAGTAGCCCTGCGACTTCAGGAGGTTCGCCCACCCGATGTCGCCGGGGACGTTCGCGTCTGCGCCCGAGGCGTGCTGGGCAGAGACGAACACGACCTTCGGAATCCCGCCGAGCTTGAGGTTGTCCATGAAGAAGCACCCGCCGATGGGAAGCCCGGGTCCGGAGTTGACAATGGCAAAGATCTCAAACCAACTGCCCGGTCCGCCGGCGGCCTTCATCTTGGCGTTGACTGCGGAGAGGTCATAGACGATGTGCCGCGTCTGGATTGTCTTGAAAGTGATCGAGTCCCAGCCGCCGGGATTGCCCGGATTGGCGCTGTCGGAAATCACGGGCAGGGCCGCCCATCCGCCGTTCTGCGAATTGCTCAGAAGAGAGATGTTGGCCCATTCATCGCCGACCGCGTTGCGTCCCAGCCAATTGCCCGGATCGATGGTGATATCGACCTCGAGGGTCTTGGCGGCCATCCACTTGGCCTTGAGATCCGCCAGGGCGGCCGGGTCATTCTGGTACAGGTCCTGGAACTTGACCAGGGCTGCAATCGTCCAGCCGGGCCTGCCGACGATGACCCCCAGGCTCTGATGGCCTGTGGTCACGCCCATGTATTCATAGTTGAACACGTAGCTCATGGGCTTGTCCCAATTGTTGGGCACCCATCCGTCCGTGCCGGTCTCGAAATTGGCCAGGACCAGGTCCGTGGCGTAGCTGGCGCAGGGTGATCCCAGCATCAGGGCCACGGACATCAGAAAGACGACTCGCCTCAACATATCTACTTCCTCCTCACTCTTGACTTGTCGAACTGCGGAGCTTGTCTGTGCGTGGCAACGTGCCACGGTCGTTCACATCACGAGATCCCCGCCCTCCATGGCTGCCTGGATCGTTCAGCGTCCCTGCGTGGACAAACAACCCCTCCTTGGGTGGGTGCCGGTGATTATCGGCCCACACAGTATAGTACCACAAGGGGTGCGTCCGATGCAACCGCTTTTAGGCCCCCGGGCAGGGCGAGCGCAAGGTCCCTCCTGTACATTGCGAGGATAGGAACAGGTTCCTGGGTGCCCATGCCCTTTCTTGCGGCCCTGGCCTGTGGTTGGGTTGGCCAGGAGAACTGAAGGAGGTTTTGGCCGCTAACCCCGCGAACTCCGCGAACGGCTGTCGCCGCTTCGGCAGGTTGGACCTAGTCGTGGCATGGCCGTACGCGACGCTGACGCGTCTACCGGAAGGCCTTGCCTTCCGGGTGATCTGCGCAAGTCCCCGCTTGGTCAAGCAAGCTTGCCCCGCAGGGACCTGCTTGCTCACATGCGCACGGCTCAGGCTGAGTGCGGGAGTCCCGGTACTGGGTAGCCGTTTCTCCCTCCAGTATGGGGAAGGTAGTCCCCTATGCAGTCCAAGCCGACAGATCAAGGCCGAGGAAGGGGACGCGTTCCAGGCTCGCCTGGAAAAGCGGCCCATTCCAGAGGCCACCCTTGGCGACAAGGGTCGCCAAGGCACGGCGAAGCCGTGGATCAGGCGGCGGAGCTATGATTATGCCATCACCCACCCTCCGCGCCAGCGTTCGCGGAGTTGGCGGGGTTCGCGGCAAGATACCTAGAACGCGTCCCAGCCAGTCACGCCCGCGACTGCATCGGTCTGTCCGCCTGCGGCGGATGACAGAAACCTACGTCTCTTTGAGGCCGACTTTGCGATTGCCCTGGGCCCCTGGGTCGGACGTTGCTTTTCGACTGAAACCTGCTACAGTGCGGCCATGGCATTTGAGTATCAACAGACACGGCAGTTCTTCGCCCAGGTCGCCAACGAGGTTGCGGCCGCAGCAGAAGGGGAGCTGGCGGGGCTGGGCGCTGAGGGCATCCGGCTCCAGTACCAGGGGATTCTCTTTCGTGCGGAGCCGGCGGCGCTGTATCGCGTCAACTATTGCAGCCGTCTGATCACCCGGGTCTACGCGCCGCTGGCCCACTTCGTGTGCAGGGACGCAAAGACCCTCTACAAGGCGGCCTATGGCGTGGAGTGGGAGGCCATCTTCTCGCCCGAACAGACCTTTGCGGTGGTGGCCACAGTGACCGACAGCGAGATCCGCCACTCCGGGTACGCGGCCCTGTGCGCAAAGGACGCGATCGTCGATCGGTTTCGAGACCTGTTCGGCCAGCGGCCCAACGTGGACGCCGAACATCCCCAGATCTCGGTCAACCTCTTCATCCAGGGCACCTACGGCGTCATCAACCTGGATACCTCTGGAGGATCCCTGCACAAGCGGGGCTACAGGCGGCGGACGATCTCTGCGCCCATGCAGGAATCCGTGGCTGCAGCGATCATCCAGGCCTCGGGCTGGACGGGCGAGAGACCGCTCTATGATCCTTTCTGCGGCTCCGGCACGCTGCTCTGCGAGGCCTTCATGCACTATTGTCGCATCCCTGCCGGCTTTCTTCGGAGCCGGTTTGGATTCGAGCATCTGCCTGACTTCGACGACGGCCTCTGGCGCGAGGTCAAGACCGCGGCAGACGCCGCCATCAGGCCTTTGCCCGAAGGTCTCATCGCAGGCAGCGACTCCGATGGCAGGCCGGTGGAGGCAGCGGCGGAGAACCTGGGGTGCTTCAGCCAGTATGGCAAGGTCTCGGTCGCGAGGAAGCGATTCCAGGAGATCGAGCGGCTGGAGGGCGTCACGCTCGTGTGTAATCCTCCTTACGGCCTGCGGCTAGGGGACAAGGACGAGGCCGCAGCCCGGATCAAGGAATTCGGTGACTTCCTCAAGCAGAGGTGCACCGGGTCGTCGGCCTACGTCTACTTCGGAGACCGCGACCTCATCAAGAAGATCGGCCTGCACCCGGGCTTCAAGATGCCGCTCCGCAACGGCGGCCTCGAAGGCCGGGTGTGCAAGTTTGAGATGTATGCAGGGGAGAGAACACAGAACTCAGAACGCAGAACACAGGAGACAGGAGACCGGAGCAAGAAGTCAGAAGGGACATAGCTTTCAGCCATCAGCCATCAGCAGGAGATGTCTGGTCCTCCACCACCAATTCCCGAAGCCCATGCTCCCTTGCCTGATATGCAGATACCGCGGTCAAGTCCGCGAAGCGCAGAGATAGAGACATGACCCCTTTCCCTTCCTTTTGGGCCACCACCCTGGAATTGCCGAACCGAAGGAGTTCTTTGCCGCGAATGAACGCGAATACACGCGAATGGCTGTCGCCGCCTCGTCCGGTCGGCCTAGTGGGAGGCACCGCCGTACGCTGGGGCGTACCGGGCGGGCTGCCGCCGGCCTCCATTCTGCGAGCACGCTCGCTCCATGGAGTCCCGCTTGCCCGCATGCGTACGGCTTGATTCCCCGGCTGGGGTCCCGGAAAGATCCCGGAGTCGTACCAAGTTGTGGTGACATAACTCATTGGAGCATGGCGAGTTAGAGCAAAGTCCACTCAAGTGAACTTCAGGACTGCGCATGTCGACTTTCAATCTGGGGACACCATACGCAATTCCGCACGGAAATAGGTAAGGTGTCCCCGGAATCCGGAGGGGGACTGGCTCAAAGCTCACGAGGAAATCGAGATCGCTCTTCGGGCCGAAATCGTCGCGCACGCGGAGCCGAAAATGGACAACTCCCGTATCCGCCACTTGCGGCAGAACTCGGCTAGCATCTCACGGTCCAGATTCACGTTCGCATTCATGACTTCAGAATCCTAACGTGGTTGCCTCAATGGGTCAACCCTGGGCTCTCAACGGGTGCATGGCCGTGTTGCACGTTAGCCCGCATTTCTCACGAGGCTTCGGACGTTCCGGGCGGAAGTAAGCCCGTGGACTTGACTTGGGCCGGTTGGAAGGCTTGTGAGAAATGCGGGTTAGAGGCAGCGAGCAGAGGAGGACCTACAGCACGGTTGCAGTGGGCCTTGGGCGGCAAACTGTGACTATTGGCATCGAGTTACCTCGGTACGCCGGTCGCTCCGCGAATGTCAAGAATCACAGCATGACCTCTTTTCCCCCTTTCCCCTGCCAAGCCCAAGAGAGTAGACTACCAGGCAGCAGATCCTGGCCCCGGTCCGCGGACATGCCGGTGCTGCTGATCTGCCGAGTAACGGACGCCGTGGTTGTTAGGGCAAGCCGGCTTGAGTCCTAGTCAGGACTCGACGTCGTGTCCTTGGGGCTATCGTCATATAGATCCTGCATGCGCTGAAGACTGGGCGACATGCCCGATGGCGACCTGCCCAGTGCCATGCCGAGAGCCTTCTCGATGGGTATTAGTACCTGCGGTATGATTCTAAGGTCGCCCGCAGTCCAGTGGGTATATAGAGTCTTTTTTGGGATGACGCCTTCCTTGTAGAGTCCGGCAAGGAGGCCATAGAACTGGCTGACCAGTCGGCGCCGATAGTGTATCGTTGTCCGCAGAGACTCCATCCGGTCCCTTAGCGGCACCGATTGGAGCATCTCCTTATCCTCTTTTCGCCTAGTTTCATACGCGGCCCCCAAGTCATTTGGATGCTCGTCCTTGAAGTCCCACAGTGACTCTATGGCAACCAGCATCTCAGCGGCACGGTACTCGGAAAGGACGTTGACCAGGGTTTGATGCAGTAGCGCCTGCTCTGACGTACGCCGGGCGGCATTTGCGGCCTTGCGTGCGTATGCTGCGGCCACAAAGGCTGCAATTACACTTGCCCACTGTGCCAAGTTCCCTGCATCCATTCCGCCTCTCCTTTCTGCGTTCGAGATGTCGATCTGGTCTTGACGTAGTCTGTCAACTTGCGCAAAGAGCTCAGGGTAGTTCTCTCTGAGCGTCTCTCCCGCCAGAGCGTGACACTTCAAATAATCCCCGTAGGGGTTGGCCCTGAAGAACTCTTCGACCTGGGTAGGATAGGTTTCTTTTGAGAACGATGTCTGGTTGTACCAGGCAAGCCGAATACCGAGCGAATCAACCGAGCAGACATAGTTGAGGATAGCTCGGCGAAAGGCCGAACGCTGCGGCAACGAGGAACTGAGTTGAGTGATGTCTGCCAAACGCGAGAGTTCTCTATTGGCTGGTACGGGGAAGAACTTCTTCTTGCTGTAGGCACTATCGCGGATGGCCTGAAGTGTCGCGTTGATTTCCCCGTTTCGTTTGTCGTTCATCGCCCATTCACTGGCTGCGGCTACAATCGCGGCCTGCTCTCTAGAGTGGTCGTCGTACTGCTTCCAGCCCAGAGACAACACCAGTGCGCCGCGCCTATGCCTAGAGGGTAAAGAATCACCCTGAACACTCTTGCCTTCTGCGACTTCTCAAGCAGGACGTTCACGAAGGGGCCGGCCATTGTGAACAAGAGGCCCCATATCACCGTGTGCGTCCATGTCGGCAGGCAGAGCCAGGCGATGGCCTCCGCGATCAGAATGACGACGAGCAGTCCTGGATACCTGGCAAGAGCCGGTGGGAGGAAGGGGGGATTCGCGGCCTGTTCTTCGGGCCTCTGCTGCTCGACATGCCAGTAGTCTCTTGCCACAGGCCACATGCGAACACCTAGGAGCTTAAGCGTCCCATCGGTCCACTGCGGAACATTCACAGCATCCGCACGTGGATAGGCCTCGCCGTGTCCTCACACGGCGGCTTGCGCCTCCAGGCCTTACGCCCTGTCGAATTGGCAACGTCCCACGTCCACGGAATCCTATCACCTGCCGCGATACCCAGCAAGGGGCAAGCAGTAGATCCCGCTGCCATTCTGTGGTGTCCCCAGATGCCTCTAATTTCGACCCCCTCACCGACCTGCCTCCCTCACGTGTGCACCCCTCACGTGACCCAGCTTTCAGCTATCAGCAGGAGATGTCTGGTCTTCCCATCCTGGCTGAAAGCTGAGAGCTGACGGCTGACATCGCGGAAAGTCCATGGGCGGACGAGCGCAGACATAGGGACTTCACCCCTTCTCCTGGAGGGCGGGTCAGCAGAGGTCCCCCTTGACCCATGGGACAAGCACCTGTATGAAAGGACGGTATCACTAGCTGGTCTTGACCCGATCCGTGACAAACATGGGAGAGAATTGATGGAAGCGACATCAAGAGGCCCACTTTGGCTCTTCGATATTCCGAAACCCAGAGCTCTCTTGGTTGTTGCTCACCCCGATGACGAGACCATTTTCACCGGCGGATTGACTCTGCGCTCTCGTGAAACGCGATGGACTGTCGTGTGTTGCACGGATGAAGGCAACCGAGCAAGGCAAGGTGAATTCCTTTGTGCCTGTGAATTCCTGGCTAAGCATTCAGGCAATCATGTCGAGCCGATCTTTCTGGGCCTCATGCCACAACGTGACGGGCACATTGACCATCCTGAACTGGCCAAGGCACTGGAACCGTATGCCCCGGGGTATGAGATTGTGTTTACCCACAACAGTCAAGGAGAGTATGGACATGAACATCACAAACTGGTTCATCGCTCCGTAATCGAGTCTATCGGTAACCCTAACACGTGGGTATTTGTTTCCCCTGGGTCAACAAACGTCGACCAAGAGCAACTCAGAAGCAGGATGCCCAACGGAAATGTCTCGCTCGACCTGTCCGCGGACCGTCGCACGCTGAAAGCAGAGGCCTTTCAGGAATGTCATGCGAGTCAGGCAAGGCTTTATGGCTACGATCCGGTTTCCCATGAGCTTCGCAACACAGATCTGAAGGAGACTCTCTCTTGGTACTTCGAATACCCCGGAAGAGAGGAGTACACATTCTCCCGATAGCGGACCGGGGAAGAGGGGTCAGTTCTCTGAAATGAGTATTGAAAAGAGGTGGGCTTTGGAGGTCGCCTATCGCGGACACAATACCCATTCTCGGTCTGCAAAGACGGGTCAAGTCGTGATTGCTGCGGTCGCCCACCCGCAGTCATTGTCTTTGGAGGACCACATGGGAAGTTGGTGGATGCGCAGGCCCGGCTGTAGAGCCAGGCCAGGTGCGGTGGGACGATGGGATCTATCTGGCGAGTTCGCTTCGCACGACGTAGCCAATGGCTCTGGGGCGCGGTTGAAAGAGGCTGTTCAGTGGGCTAGGCGGATGGGGCCTGACGGTCAAGTCTCGCCTACGCATCGTAACCCTTGACGCGACCCGACGGCACGCGGTTCATGGCCGGAAAGACCTTGCACCGGCCATGGGAGGATCGCTGCGCGACTGGTTTCCATTGAAGAGACTTGACTGGCCTTGGCGTTCAGAGACTATCTCAAAACCTGTTTCGTAGCGAGATCGAGCGAGAAGCACGGGGGCAAGGCGGCAGGCGGAAAAGGCCCGGAGGCGTGCTGGTGGGCACGTCGAGGACCTTCTTCGCCGACAACGCAGACCCGGGGCTTCGCAGCCGATCGGAGCAGAAAGGGGTTTTGAGATAGTCTCTTTGGCCGGTTCCTTTCCTTCCGGCCGTGAACAGCCGAACCCCCAAACCGGGGTGGCAGGCTCGCCGGCGATGGCCCCTCCAGAATTGATGCGGGATGCCCGGCCCCACTGAACAGCCTCGTCGGCCATATGAAGATTCAAAGATCAAGATGAGCAGGGCCCATGGCGGCAGCCCATCTTTACATTTTGATATGTCATTTTGCATTTTGATCTTTGATCTTTGATTTGACCCTTTCGGCCCCGGCACCAGGCACCAGGCAGCTAACACCTTCCCAAATCGCGCGTTTCTTGGTATCCATATCTCTGTGCAGAACTCACAGCTCACAGCTCATGGCTCACAGCTCACGGCCGCGGACCAGGCCGTTGACCTAGCGGTGGTCGACCGCATCGTGGCCGAGGCAGGCAGGACCCAGGACAAGGTCCTGCAGATCCTGCATGGGCTGCAGGCGCACTATGGGTATCTGCCCAGGGAGGCCCTGCAGCGGGTCTGCGAGCTGACCGAGATCACGCCTGCCGCGATCGCGGGCGTGTCCACCTTCTACGACCAATTCCGCCACAGGCCTGCAGGCGAGCACATCGTCCACGTGTGCGTGGGGACGGCCTGTCACGTCAAGGGTGCGGAGCAGGTCTATGAGGCCTTCAGGCAGCACCTCCAGATCCCGGCGGGCGAGGACACCGACAGCCAGAGGCTCTTCACGATCGAGAGGATCGCGTGCCTGGGCTGCTGCACGCTCGCGCCTGCAGTGCAGATCGACGGGGTCACGTATGGGCATCTGACCCGCGAGACCGTGCCGCAGGTCATCAGCGACTTCCTCAGACAGGATCAGGCACGGGCCAGCCAGACGTCTCTGCGGGCGAGCAAGGCAGCCGGCGCAGCGGCCCAGACAGGCGAGATCCGCCTGGGCATGGGCTCGTGCTGCGTGGCTCGCGGCAGCGGCAGGCTCCGCGTTGCCCTGGACCAGGCCCTGGCCAGCACGGGCGCAGAGGTCAGCGTCAAGCGGGTGGGGTGCGTGGGGATGTGTCACCAGACGCCGCTACTGGAGATCGTGCAACCGGACGGGGCGTCCTTCCTGTACGCCAGGGTCCAACCCGAGGACGCCACACCCATCGTGGTGCGGCACTTCGGGATCAAGGGCCCAGCCAGGCGGATCTCCAGCGTGGCCCTGCAGGCCGTGGACCACCTGTTGAGCGACGAGAGGCGAGAGCCTGTGACCAGGTACTCGATCCACGCCCGGGACCAGGCGGTGACGGACTTCCTGGGCCACCAGATCCACATTTCCACTGAGCACGGCGGGAAGATCGACCCGCTCGATCTCGATGAGTACATCCGATGCCAGGGGTTCGAGGCCCTGAAGCGATGCCTGCAGGACCTCGATTCAGACGCCATCGTCTCCCAGATCGAGGCCAGCGGTCTTCGAGGCAGGGGCGGGGCGGGCTTTCCTACGCACCGCAAGTGGGCTGCAGTGCGGAGCCAGGGCGACGCGACCAAGTACGTGGTCTGCAACGGCGATGAGGGCGACCCCGGCGCATTCATGGACCGCATGCTCATGGAGTCCTATCCCTACAGGATACTGGAGGGTATGGCGATCGCGGCCCGGTGCGTGGGCGCGGCAGAGGGGGTCCTGTACATCCGGGCGGAGTATCCCCTGGCAATTGAGAGGGTGACCGATGCGATGGCCCGGTGCAGCTCGCGGGGGCTGCTCGGCGACAAGATCATGGGCAGCGGCTTCTCGCTGAACCTTAGGATCGTGGCGGGCGCGGGCGCGTTCGTGTGCGGCGAGGAGACGGCGATGATCGCCAGCATCGAGGGCAGGCGAGGAATGCCGCGGCTGCGGCCTCCATTCCCTGCGGAGCGGGGATTGTGGGGACATCCGACCCTGATCAATAACGTGGAGACGTACTCGGTGGTGCCTTGGATCATCCGCAACGGGGCTGCGGCCTTTGCCGCCATCGGCACGGAGAAGAGCAAGGGCACCAAGGTCTTCGCGCTGGCAGGCAAGATCGCGCGCGGCGGATTGATCGAGGTGCCCATGGGGACCTCCATCCGCCAGATCGTGGAGGAGATCGGTGGCGGCATCGGCGGTGGCCTGAAATTCAAGGCCGTACAGGTGGGGGGGCCTTCGGGCGGGTGCATCCCTGCCAGCCTCGACCACCTGTCCGTGGACTACGAGACCCTCAACGAGGCGGGCGCGATGATGGGGTCAGGCGGCCTGGTCGTCCTGGATGAGACGGACTGCATTGTGGACATCGCCCGTTACTTCCTGCAGTTCACCCAGAATCAGTCCTGCGGCAAGTGCACGTTCTGCAGGGTGGGGACCCGGCGGATGCTCGAGATCCTGGACCGCCTCTGCCAGGGCCAGGGCCAGGCCGGCGATCTGGACCAGCTCGAGCGACTGGCTGCCGCAGTGCAGCAGGGCAGCCTGTGCGGCCTGGGCAAGACCGCGCCCAAGCCGGTCCTGTCGTCGCTTCGCTACTTCCGGAGCGAGTACCAGGCGCACCTCGAAGGCCGCTGTCCTGCGGGCAAGTGCAGGGCCCTGATCCGGTACGTGATCACGGACGACTGCATTGGCTGCACCCTCTGCAGCCAGCACTGCCCGGCCGACGCCATCGAGTGGCGGCCCTATCAGAAGCACGAGATCAAGCTGGACCTCTGCGTGCGGTGCGGTACCTGCAAGGCCATATGCCCCTCCAAGGCGGTGAGGATCGAGTGACATGCCTACGCTGACGATCGACGGGAGATCCGCGGAGGTCCGGCCTGGGACCACGATCCTGCAGGCGGCCCGGCAGATCGGGATCGAGATCCCCACGCTGTGCTTCTGGCCGGGCCTGGCGCCCGGGACGCACTGCATGCTCTGCGTAGTCAAGGTCTCCGGGATCCGGGGGCTGGTGCCCAGTTGCGCCACGATGGCCGGTGACGGTATCCAGGTGATCACGGATGACGCCGAGATCCGCCAGTCCAGGCAGGCCGCGTTGGAGCTGCTGCTCAGCGACCACGTGGGCGACTGCACGGCGCCCTGTCAGCTCGGTTGCCCCTGTCACATGCACATCCCCCGGATGCTGCGTGCGATCGCAGCAGGGGACGCGGCAGGGGCCATCGAGGTCATCAAGCGGGATATCGCGCTGCCCGCTGTGCTGGGGAGGATCTGCCCTGCGCCCTGCGAGAAGGCCTGCAGGCGGGGCAAGGTGGATCAGCCTGTGTCCATCTGTCTCTTGAAGCGATTTGCCGCGGACGTGGATCTGGCCTCGGCCAAGCCGTATCGACCCGGCTGCGGACAGGCCAGGGGCCGGCGGGTTGCTATCATCGGCGCGGGTCCTGCAGGGCTGGCAGCGGCCTATCACCTGCAGGCGGACGGCCTCGACTGCACGATCCTGGATGATCGGGACAGGCCCGGCGGCATGCTCCGCTACGGCGTCCCTCGCGAGGAGCTTTCGGCCGAGGTGCTGGATCGAGAGATCAGCCGCGTCACGGGGCTGGGGGTGGTGATTCGCACGGGTGTGCGGGTGGGCCGCGACCTGGGTCTGGACGATCTGCTGAGAGAGCACGACGCTGTGTTTGTGGCCGTAGGGTCCTCTTCTGCAGAGCAGGCCAAGACATTGGATCTGGACGCCGGCCCCAAGGGCCTGATCGTGGACGCAGGCACGTACCAGACCAGCCGCAAGGGGGTATTCGCTGGTGGCGATGCAGTGCGGAACCGGAGGCTTGCAGTGAGGTCCGTGGCAGATGGCAAGGAGGCTGCCCTCTGCATCAGACAGTTCTTGACGGGCCAGCCTGTTGCCGGGCCGGACAGGCCCTTCAATACCCACATGGGCACACTCACGGACCAGGAGCAGGACAGCCTTCTGTCCTTGGCCAACAGGCAGGCCCGCGCCACTGCCCAAGGACCAGGTGGAGGCTTCTTGCCGGATCAGGCCGTGCAGGAGGCGAGGCGGTGCCTGCACTGCGACTGTAGGAAGGCGGATGTCTGCAGGCTCCGCCAGCACAGTCAGACCTATGATGCCAGACCCTCCCAATTCAAGGGCCATCGCAGGCCCCTGGAACTGACGGACAGCCACCCTGAGGTCATCTATGAGAGCGGCAAGTGCATCGACTGCGGCCTGTGCGTGCAGATCACAGAGCAGGCAAGGGAGCGGCTGGGGCTGACCTTCATAGGACGTGGATTTGGGGTGACCGTAGCAGTGCCCTTTGACGCCACCCTGGCCCAAGGCCTGGCCATCGCCGCCCACCAGTGCGTGGAGGCCTGCCCCACAGGCGCCCTGGCGTTCAAGGCGTCGTAGTCGTTCTTCCGTCCCTCATTCCCCGGGTCCCCTTTTGCCGGCAGGGCGAGCGCAAAGTCCCTCCTGTACTTCGAGAGGATGAGCACAGGTTCCTGGCGACAGATGCCCCTTCTCGTGGCCCCGGCCTGTGGTCGCGTTGGCCAGGAGAACTGAAGGAGGTTTTAGCCGCTAACTCCGCTAACTCCGCGAACGGCTGTCGCCGCTTCGGCAGGTTGGACCTAGTCGTGGCATCGCCGTACGCGACGCTTCGCGTCTACCGGAAGGCTGCGCCTTCCGGGCGATCTTCGCTGCTCTCCGCTTGGGCAAGCGAGCTTGCCCCGCGTAGAACAGCTCGCTCGCATGCGTACGGCTCAGTCCGTATGCGGAGGTCCCGGCGTGCTATCCTTTTTTGAGACTATGGAGGCAGCTCCACTGCAGCTTGAGCCGCAGGATCGAGGCGGAGGAAGGGGACGCGTTCCAGGCTTGCCTGGAAAAGCGGCCCATTCCGGAGGCCGCCCTTGGCGACAAGGTCGCCAAGGCACGGCGCAGCCGTGGATCAGGCGGCGGAGTCACGAACACGTCAAGACCCACGCCCCCGCGCCAGCATTCGCGTCAATTAGCGTTCATTCGCGGCAAAAACCAAAAACGCTTCCCAGCCAGTCACGCCCGCGACTGCATCGGTCTGTCCGCCTGCGGCGGATGACAGAGAATCCACGTCTCTTTGAGGCAGGCCGACCTTGCGTTCGCCCTACTTTTCCCGGCGCTAGGCCTTGCCTTCCAGGAGGGCCCTTGGTACAGTGTTAAATGAAGGAATGTAGGACAGCCAAGGACAGATCAGGCTGGTGCACTGCCGAGGCCGACGCGGAAGACGTGCCGGCAAGGGGGGCTTTGTTGGTGCCGTCAAGCAACCGCTAGATGTTTGGCGCGTACGTATGTATCGAGGAAGGAAAGTCCGACCTGTCGCGCGGACCCGCGCGACGAGTGACCTCGCTCTGCCTGGGAGCGCTGCGTTCCCATTCCCATGTCTTTGGAGGGTATTGACGTGAAACCGAGATTCATGGTGTGCTGCGGCTTGATGGTGGTGCTCACCTGGGCTGGCCTTGCGAGCGCGCAACTCGCAGTTTGGGACAAGACCGGCAAGACCTCCCTCTGGAGTGAGGCGGCGAACTGGAATCCCGACAAGGTGCCCACTGCGTCAGACGCGGTCCAGATCGATCTGGCGGACGCCAACTGCGTGATCGACGATTCTGCAACTGCAGTGGCCCTCGTCCTGGACGTGGCCAATCTGACCAAGACCTTGAGGTGCGGCCTGGAGGTGAAGGGTGGTTCATTGACCATAGGCGGCAATCTTCGTATCGCCAACACCTCGGACTGCAACGCGATCTTCACCATGACGGGCGGAACGGTCAATACCAGCAACAAGGGAAGGCTGTGGGTCGGCATGAACAACAGGGCCTACGGCGTGTTCGTCCTGAGGGGCGGGGAGATCACCGTCTCGGATAAGGTGGAGGTGGGCAAGAACGCAGGCAGCACGGGCATCATGTACATCCAGGGCGGCGTGCTGAACGTTGCGGGCTACGGCTCGGATGACTTCGAGCTGGCGACCTATGGAACCGGAACGGTCTACATGACCGGCGGCACCATCAACGTCACGGACCAGATCAAGCTGGCTGCAGGCAATGCCTCAACGACCAGCGGCGTGGGCCGCGTGTACCTGGACGGCGGGACCTTCAATGCCGCCAGTCTGAAGGACCCGGCCACGATCTATGGAACCCCGCTGATGGATATCAGCGCAGGCAGGCTGGTCCTGACCGGCGATGCCACGGCCATGGTCAACAACTATCTCAGCAGGGGCTGGATCATCGCGTATGGCGGCCTGGGCAAGGTGGTGGTGACCTTCGATGAAGCCACCAACAGGACCACGGTGACGGGTTCGAGAATGGCCGCGGAGTATGCCTGGAAGCCGAGTCCCAGCAACACGGCGGTCGTGGAGCGTACGGCCGCAGGCCCGGTGTTGAGCTGGAGTCCCGGCGAGTACGTGGTTACCCACGACGTGTATCTGGGCACGGACAAGGACGCAGTGGCCAAGGCGGACCGCCAGACCGCGGGCCTGTACAAAGGCAATCAGACCAAGACCTCGTTCGATCCGGGCGTCCTGGATCTGGGCCGCACCTACTACTGGCGCGTGGATGAGGTCAATGACAATCCCTCGGCACCTGCGGGCAGCCCTTGGAAGGGCGAGGTCTGGGCGTTCACGGTGGCCGAGTATCTGGCTGCGGATGACATGGAGTCGTATGGGACTTCCGACACCCCTGGATCGCCCTCACCGGCGGGAAGCCGGATCTGGTACACCTGGAAGGACGGCGAGGGCTGGACCAATCCCTCCAAGGTGGCGGGCAATGGATCGGGTTCTGTCGTGGACCCCAACAGGACCCTTGTCCACGGCGGCGTGCAGTCGCTCAAGATCTTCTATGACAATAGCGGGACCAACCTCTTCGGCAATCCCAAGGCCTATTACTCGGAGGTCGCTGCAAGCACGTCCGACCTGGCCGTGGGCCAGGACTGGACCCAGGCAGGCGTGAAGTCCCTTTCCCTGTGGTTCTACGGTCCAGCGACCAACGACGCCAATGCCACGGAGCGTCTCTACGTCAAGCTCAACCAGTCCAGGATCGCCTACAGCGGTCCGTTGATCTATATGCAGGATGCCAAGTGGCATGAGTGGAACATCGACCTGGCCAGGACGGGCGTCAATCTCACGGCCGTGACCAGCGTGAGTGTCGGCCTTGGAGATCCGGCCGGCACCCAGGCCGGAGGGTCCGGCATCCTCTACGTCGACGACATCCGGCTGTACGTCCCCAGGTGCCTGCCCACCTTCGCCACGCCTGCAGGAGACCTGGACAGTGACTGCGACGTGGACTTCGCAGACCTGAGGGTCATGGCCACGGATTGGCTCATGAAGGACAGCAAGGGCGTAGGCACGGACGGGACGCTGATGGGCTTTGCCTCCAGCACGAGCCAGTGGGTTGCGGACCCGGCTCTCGGGGGGGTCCTGCAACTCGACGGCGTGGATGACTGGGTCAACCTCGACGACGCGATGTTCGGCAGCTTCCACAACCGTACCATCGCCCTGTGGGTGAAGCTGGCCGAGTTCCCGGACACCTATCCCTACGTGTTCTCCTTCCAGAATGCGGCCAGCGCTCCGTACCGCATCTACATCCGCACGCACGGGACAGACTCTGTTCGGATGCACTTCGTGGAAGACTACTCACCGGACTTCAGGCTGGGCACAGACGTGTGGCACCACGTGGCCTTCGTCCTGCGTGACACGGACGATTGGCTTTGCACCGGGGAGTTCTACGGAGACGGTGTACTGATTGGGAAGCTCCCTGGCCGGCCCAGGCATACGGGCGCTGCCAAGGCCGTCAGCATCGGCTGCTTTGGAGACGGGACGGGCCCCTTTGCCAAGGCCTCGTACGACGACTTCCGCGTGTACGGCAAGGCCCTGTCCGCGGCCGAGGTCCAGAGTCTCAGCCAGGGAACGGGACCGACCAGCCCGCTCATGATCCAGTACAAGTTCGACGAGACCTCAGGCTTGGCAGCCAAGAACTCGAGCACCACCTCGTTTGCCCGTCCTCTGCTGTCTGCAGCCGAGATCTGGTCGGCTGAGGCGGATGGCTTCAAGTCGGTCAATCTCAAGGATTTCTCGGTTCTGGGTACGGCTTGGGGACAGACGCAGTTGTGGCCGTGATCGGCTGGCCCGTAGGTAAGGAGTGAAAGGAGTTCGGTCATGAACACAAGACGCAAGGCATTCACCCTGGTCGAACTGCTGGTGGTGATTGCGATCATCGCCATCCTGATGGGAATCCTGCTGCCAAGCCTGGCCAGGGTCAGGGAGTCGGCCAAGCGGTCGGTCTGCTCTGCCCGGATGAGGCAGACGGGAATCGCCCTCGTGGCCTATGCCGCCGACTACAGCGGCCGCCTGCCCACCTACGGCTACATCGGCCATCCCTATGCCGTGTACCGCAGTGACAGGGCCGACAGCCTGGACAGCGCAGGCAGGCCGCTGCCCTTGAAGGTGGCTGCCCTGTACGCCCGGCGATACGTCTCGGACGCCAGGATCTTCTATTGTCCATCGAACCAGGGGCTGCTCTACAAGTACGAGTCGTACATCAATCCCCCCCCGTGGGGCACGCTGCCGCAGGACTACAACAGCGGCAAGCTCGACGGCACCACGCACAACCAGTGGGTTCGCATGGGCTACACGTACCTGCCTCTGGCGACCAACTCCCCGCAAAACGCCAATGGCGAGCCGACCGCGGTGGCTGAGCGGATGGACCTGCTGGACCGTTCCCTGCCGTACCTGACGGACGTGATCCGGACGAGTAAGAACGAGCTCAGCCACGTGCGGGGCAAGAGCTATGCCCTCAATGCCATGTACAAGGATGGCCACGTGGGGCTGTGCAACGATCAGACCGTGTTCAGCGACGGCGTGTGGCAGCGGATGGAATATGGGGTCATCACCGAATTGGCGATGTACCCTGTCGTCTTCAAGCTGATCTCGGGTCAGATCATTCCGACGGTCCAGCCGTAGAGGCGGCCGTCCACCTGCCCGTGCACGCCCATCCAAGTGCCGCAGACGCACATCTCATCGCTGGCTGGCATGCCGGGCGGTGGCTGTCTGTGGACATCGACTATGGAGGAAGGCCATGAAGCCCACTCGTGTATTGTTTCTGTCTCTCACCCTCTGTGTGATGTCCTGGCTGGCCGGCCCGATCCCGGCTGAGTCACTGATACCGACCGGCCCGCTGCAGGGCGAGACGGGCCAGTTCAGGTTGGCGCCACTGAATCCTGACTTCATCGCTTGGCGAGATGAACGCATGGGTGACGCGAAGGTCCGCACGTTTGCCCAGCAAGAAACGGCCACAGGCATCATCCCTTCGCCGTTCGATGATCGATACCTTCGGGTCGTGGGGGCCTCATCCACACAGAGTGCGACACTGCCCAGCAAGTACGACCTGAGATCCTATGGATGGGTCTCGCCTGTGAAGAACCAGGGCAACTGCGGGGCCTGCTCTGCGTTCGCCACGTACAGCTCCCTTGAGAGCTGGCTCTTGAAGAGCACCAAGGAGTCCTGGGACTTCTCCGAGAATCACCTGAAGAACACCTCCGGTTTGGACCTGTTGCCCTGCGAGGGAGGCACCCCGCTCTCGACCGCGGCGTACCTGGTCCGCGGGGCCGGTCCGATTGCCGAGGCCAACGATCCGTTCCACGACTGGGACGAGAAGTCGTCTTCGGGCGGGGCGGTCTGCAAGTACGTCAAGAGCGTGCTGTGGTTCTACGATCGGCAGGACATCAAAAATGCGATCATGACCTACGGGGCCCTGTTTGCACCTCTGTACATGGAGGACACAGGGCCCGCCTCCCCCCTGTATGACTCCTCGACGAACACCCACTATCACTGCGGGCCCGAGACCGCGAATCACGCGGTGGCGGTGATCGGCTGGGACGACTCCAAGGAGGTGCCTGGAGCGCCCGCCAAGGGCGCGTGGCTGGTGAAGAACAGTTGGGGGTCCACACTCGACTACTTCTACGCCTCCTATGAGAGCCAGTGTACTACAGAGGGGCATCCCGACCTATCGTTTGCCGTCGCCTACTGCGATGCCGTTGCTCCATCCACGTACCTGCGCAGGTACCAGTACGACGATCTGGGGTTCACGGGGGGGCCGTTGGGGGCCGGAGGCCCGACGGTGTGGGGAGCCAACGTGTTCACTGCGCAGGCCGATGAGGATCTGGCGGCAGTCGGCTTTTATGCACTGGCCCTGAAGGACACCTCCTACGTGATCACGGTGTATGACACGATTACTCGGTCCGGCGTCCAGGCCTCTTTCAGTCGTCCGCTCGCTACGGCGTCGGGCAAGGCGCCGCACTTCGGGTATTGTACCATCAAGCTGCCGTCGCGCGTGCCGCTTCACCGGGGGGATGAGTTTGCCATCGTCGTCGAGTTCACGACCCCGGGCACAGACGGGCCGCTCGCGCTGGAAAACCGGGTGGAGGGATACTCCTCCAAGGCAACGGCAAACGCTGGCGAAGGCTATCTGAGCGAAGACGGCGAGTCTTTTGTGGACGTCACGGCAGTGGAGGGGTGTGCACACGCGAGTATCTGCATCAAGGGTCTGACCGCTGGGCCGGCCAGCGATTCACAGTCACTGCCCACGGATCTGGTGGAGGTTGCGGGCGTCCAGGAGGTCAGGACGCGTCAGACCGGGATCGTGCTGCGTCTGATTCCTGCGGGGACCTTCACGATGGGTAGTCCCGCCCGTGAGGCGGGGCGAGACAAGGACGAGGCCCTGCATCAGGTGACGCTGACCCAGGCGTTCTATTGCGGCAAGTTCGAGGTGACACAAGGTCAGTGGCAGCAGGTGTGCGGCAGCAACCCTTCGAGTTTTGCCGGCGCAGACCAGGACTCGCCCGTGGAGACGGTCAGTTGGGATGGGTGTCAGACGTTTGTGAAGGCCCTGTGTGAAATGGAAGGAGTCGCGGAAGGGACGTATCGGCTGCTCACAGAGGCCGAGTGGGAATATGCCTGCCGTGCAGGGGGCACCACCGCCTACGGGTTCGGCGACAGCGTTTCGGTTCTGGACCAGTACGCCTGGTATTCAGACAATGGTGACAGTCGGACGCATCCGGTGGGACAGACGCTGCCCAATGCCTTTGACCTGTACGATATGCACGGGAACGTGTGGGAATGGTGCGCAGACTGGTACGGCGAATACCCCATCGGTCCCCAGACGGACCCGGCAGGTCCTGCCTCAGGCGAGGCCCGAGTGGTCCGGGGCGGCAGTTGGTACGATGACGCCGGCTATTGCCGGTCTGCGCTTCGCAACTATGCCATGGCCGACGAGTGCGCAGATTGCCTGGGCTTCCGCATCGCAAGGACGGCGCAGTCCTTGCCTTGAGCAGTGCGGGCCGTGGCGGCGGCAACCGGCCCGCAACCTCGCGAGAAACGCGGAAATCCGGGCTAGTTGCAGCCTCTGCCACAGGGCAACGGGATGATCGGCGTGTGGCAGTGGCCCGGGCAGCCCACCCACCAGATCCTTGAACACATCCAGATCGACGGTCCCGTCGAGATCGAGTGATCGGTGTTCGAGGAGTGCGTGATCGTGGTCTGCGAGTTGGCCGTCGTGGTGGTCGTGGTCTGGTACTCGTGCGTGCTCCAGTGCACGTTCATACCACCGCAGATCTGGCTGGCCATGCAGTGGCCGATGGTTCCGCACACGATGGGGGGCAGGCATCCCTGGTTCTGGCCGACACAGCAGGTGCTGTCCGTACCGATACCCCAGGCGGTCAGGGAGGACAGGGAAATGAGGACAAATGCAGCGAACGTCTTGCTCATCATGTTGAGACTCCTTCTCCGGTGAACAGGTGAAAATCCCTTCTCACAGTTCCGTGCAGGGTACGACCACTCGCCCCTTGCAGGTCTCAGAGACTATCTCAGAACCTGTTTCGTGACGAGATCGAGCGAGAAGCGCAGGGGCAAGGCGGCAGGCGGAAAAGGCCCGGAGGCGTGCTTGTAGGCACGTCGAGGACCTTTTTCGCCGACAACGCAGTCCCAGGGCTTCGCAGCCGATCGCAGTAGGAACAGGTTTTGAGATAGTCTCTTATACCCATGCCTCCTTTCTGGCGTCCCATTGCTGGGAATGGCCGTCTGTTCACCCAACTCCTGTGCCTAAGATAAGGCTGACGCGGCCCCTGTGCAAGTCGAAAACGGCAAATAGATGTGGGCTAGCTGCGAGTTGTTAGTTGCCGGTTGCTGGCGGCGGATGGCGAGTCTGGCAGGCCTGCGGCTCTGCCTCGCCGTTTCGCCCATTCTCCGTTTCGCCCATTCGCCCGCCTTCGGCGGACCCTACGGCCCTACTTTGTAGAGGGCGTAAGACTGGCCCGCCATCTTGACCTTGTAGCGGCTTCCTTCCATGTCCAGCCTGCAATCCGTGCCTGCCAGCAGCGTGCGGGTCTTGATCGCGACGTTCAGGGTGAACTCTGCTGAGGCCTCCCTGTCCGCAGGGTTGAACAGGGCGAGGAGGATGTCGCTGCCTGCAGCCCGGGCGAAGATGACCGGGTAGGTGTCGGGCTTGACGTACACAGGGACAAACTCTGCGTAGGCAGAGAGGCTGGGCTCGGACTTCTTGAGCCGGATCAGGTGTCGGACCCGGTTCAGCAGGGAGTCCGGGTCCTTCTCCTGGGCCGCCACGGTGGGCGCGTCCGGCCCGCCGTCCACGGCCAGGTAGAGCTTGCTGGCAGGCGCGGCGGAGAAGCCCAGGTTCTTTCCGGGCGTCCATTGCATGGGGGTCCGTGCACCTGCACGCGGCTTGTACGCGCCTTCCACGAAGGGCAGGTCATAGAGCTGCCGCATCCCGATCTCGTTGCCGTAGTAGATGAACGGGATTCCGGGCATGGCGATGGAGAAGGCAAAGATCGCCTCCAGCTCGGAGGTCGACCGCTGGATGTTCAGGCGTGACAGGTCGTGGTTGCCCAGCGGCAGGAGGATGTATCCCTTGCCGTAGGTCTTCTTATACTGGTCCAGGTACGCAGCCAGGAAGTCGGTCATGCTGCCCTTGCCCTCCTTGTCGAAGAAGCTGTGGCCCTCGGAGTATCCATTGAGGATCCGCCAGCTTTCCTTCTGGAGGAGGTCGTTGTAGCCCGCGAACCAGTGGAAGAAGTCCGCGTGGAAGCCTCCGCCGAGCAGGGCGGACTCGGGGTGGGACCACTCTGCCACCATGAAGGACTCGGGGTACTCCTTGTCCATGATGTCCCGGATCTCGTTCCAGAACTGCTTGGTGCCCTCGTCTCGCGTGGTGAAGAACTGGTCATTGCCCATGATGTGGGCATTCTTGACCAGGGCGCCCGCCATGTCCGCCCTGAAGCCATCTGCGCCCATGTCCATCCAGAACCGCAGCATCTTCTTGAGCTCCTGCCTGCAGAGCGCCAGGACATCCGGATGATCGATGGCGCAGCATCCAGGCCCGCCTCCGGCTTGGCGAACCCGAAGTTCAGGGCGGGCTGGCTCCAGTAGAAGTTCCGCATGAACTGGCCGTTGCTGCGGCTGTATCCCTTGATGAAGGCGTCCTTGTAGGCCTCCGGCGGATTGACCCACGTGTTGTCCGTCCAGATGTACCAGTTGGAGTACTCGTTCTTCTCCTGCTTGGCGGACTCCTGGAACCAGGGATGGTCGATGCTGCTGTAGCTGATCACGTAGTCGAAGAGGATCTTCAGTCCGCGCTTCTCAGCCTCGTCGAACAGACGCTGGGCATCCTTGTTGGTCCCGTAGCGGGGGGCCACCTTGTAGTAGTCGGAGACGTCATAGCCTGCATCGCGGAAGGGCGACTCGAAGAAAGGGTTGATCCAGATCCCGTCCACGCCCAGGCTCTTGACGTAGTCCAGCTTCTGGAGGATGCCCTTCAGGTCGCCGATGCCGTCTCCGTTCGTGTCGAAGAACGTCTGCGGATAGACCTGGTAGAACACGGCCTTGTGGAGCCAGGCAGGGCAGGAGGGGACAGTGACCTTGCCCGTGATCTGGGCGGAGTCGATGGACAGGGCCTCGTCCTGGGCACGCCCCACCGGGCTGAGGCCCAGGAGGCACAAGGCGAGGAGGCAGGGGAGGTGACGTCTTTGGTTCATGTGATGACTCCTGACAGTCTTTTTCGGTTCAAACTCACCTTGGCCCACATTGTACGATCCGCCAGGAGGAAGTCAAATGGCCAGGGCGAGCGCAAAGTCCCTCCTGACGTGCAGGAAGAGAACAGAAGGAGTTTCTTGCCGCGAATGAACGCGAATAGACGCGAATGGCTGTCGCCGGGTTGAGAGGTTTGAGTGGGTCGGAACATCGCCGTACGCGACGCTTCGCGTCTACCGGTACGCTGTGACGTACCGGGCGAGCTGCGCCGGCCTCCATTCTGCGAGCCAGCTCGCTCCATGGAGTCCTGCTTGCTCGCATGCGTACGGCTCAGTCCCCTGGCGAAAGTCCCAAGAGGAGCTTCTTCTGTGGAAGGGAAGTGTCGCCCACAGCCTAAGCCGCCAGATCAAGGCCGAGTAGTGGGATGCGGTCCGAGCTTGCTCGGACAAGCAGCCCGCTGCGAAGGCCGCCCTTGGCGACACGGTCGCCGAGGCACGGCGTAGCCGTGGATCAGGCGGCGATGCCACGACCATATCCATACCCACGCCCACGCGCCAGCATTCGCGTGCATTCGCGTCATTGGCGGCAAGAAACCAAAGACGCTTCCCAGCCAGTCACGCCCGCGACTGCATCGGTCTGTCCGCCTGCGGCGGATGACAGAAACCCTACGTCTTCTTGAGGCAGGCCGACTTTGCGATTGCCCTGGTCAAATGGCCTTGGCCCCTTGATCCTGGACGCGGGGCTGGCTAGACTGGAGGGCTCGTCCACTGATTGAAGGAGTAGGTCCATGAAGCCCTGCATGCTGGTGTTGATCGCCTTTCTACCCAACTTCGCAGTCCTCGCCGCTGACCAGGCTCCTCGCGTTGGCGACCTGCATGGCCAGCTCAGCGTCAAGGGGACCCAACTCGTAGATGCCAAGGGAGAGCCCATCGTTTTACGGGGCATGAGCTTTGGCTGGCACTGTTGGTGGCCCCAGTACTGGAACGAGGACGTGGTCCGGTGGATGCGGGACGACTGGAACTGCACGGTCCTCAGGGCCGCCATGGGCGTGGAGCCCAATGAGGGTTTCCTGGCCAAGCCCGAGGATTCGAAGAGACTCGTGAAGACCGTGGTGGAGGCCTGCATCAAGGAAGGCCTGTACGTGATCATCGATTGGCACGATCACACCGCAGAGCGACACCTCGAACAGGCCAAGGCCTTCTTTACGGAGATGGCCGGGACCTACGGCAGGTATCCCAACGTGATCTACGAGATCTACAACGAGCCCCTCGCAGTCCCGTGGGATACGGTCAAGACCTACTCAGAGCAGGTCATCGCTGCCATCCGTCAGAAAGACCCCAACAATGTCATCCTGGTCGGCTGCCCCCACTGGGACCAGGACATCCACAGCGTGGCGAACGCGCCGATCCAGGGCGTCACAAATGTCATGTACACCGTGCATTTCTACGCGGCCACGCACAAGGAGTCGCTGAGGAAGCGATCTGACGGCGCACTCCAGAAGGGTATCCCGATCTTCGTCTCCGAGTACGGCGGCTGCAACGCTGCAGGCAACGGTCCCCTCGACATGGACCAGTGGAAGGTATGGGTGGACTGGATGGAGGCCAGGAAGATCAGTTGGTGCGTCTGGTCCATCGCGGACAAGGACGAGACCTGTTCTGTCCTGGTCCCGCACGCAGCCGCCAAAGGCGGTTGGCAGGCCAAGGACCTCAAGCCCTCAGGTCAGCACGCCAGGGAGCTGCTGCGAACCCTGAATCCGCAGCCTTCACAGCCGACCCAGCCGAATTGAACGGGCCATCACCGTCTCACAGAGACGGCCTACAGGCCCATGACGACCTGGACGTCGTTGGTCTTCCGCATCTGATCGATCGGGATGAGGTTGCCTTCGATCGGACGGCCGTTCAGGAGGATCTGCTTGATTCCCTTCTGGACGCCGGATGGGTTGGTGACCTTGATATTCAGGGTCTTGTTGCGGAATCGGCGAGTGACAGTGAATCCCTCCCACGACGCCGGGATGCAGGGGTCGATGCGGAGGCCCTCATACTCCGGCTGGATGCCCAGGATGTACTGCGTGGCTGCGTAGTAGGCCCAGGAGGCGGCCCCGGTCAACCAGGGGACCCGCGAGGCGCCGTAGCGGGCGCTGTACTTGCTGTGGGTGTACTGGGAATAGACGTAGGGCTCTATGCCGCGGATCTCTGCCTTGTCGTTCATGGAGGCGGGCATGTACCGCTGGAAGTAGTCGAAGGCCCTGTCCCCGTGGCCCAGCAGGGTCTCGGCCATGACTGCCCAGCCCTGGGTGTGATTGAAGACACTGGCATTCTCCTTGGAGCCCTTGTTGAACAGGATCGCGCGGATCTCTCCGCAGAGGATATCCTCGTATGGCGGTGCGCAGAGCATCAGGCCGTAGTCCGTGGCGAGCATCTCATGCACGGACTCCATCGCCTGCTCCGCATGCCTCGGGTCCGCGTGGCCGCTCAGCACGCCCCAGGACTGCACGTTGAGGTAGATCGAGCCCTGCTGGTTCTCGCGTGAGCCGATCTTCTCGCCTGATGGCTTGTATGCCCTGACGTACCACTTGCCGTCCCAGCCATATCTGTCGAGTCTGGCGTCCAGGGCCACAAGCTGCCTCTTGGCCCAGCGGACCTCTGCGGGCTTCTTGAGCATCTCGCAGACCTCGACGTAGGTCTGGAGGCCGTATCGAACCTGGAGCGCCACGAAGATCGAAGAGCCCTTGTCGCCCAGTCGCAGGCAGTCGTTCCAGTCCGCCTGGAGGCCTGAGGGAAGGCCGTTCTTGCCTGTGCGTTCGAGATTGAACTCGATGGCCTTGCGGAGGTGGCCCAGGACAGTGGCCTTGCCCTTGTCCGCAAACGGCAGGACCTTGTTGTAGAACGCGACGTCACCCGTCTCCTTGACGTACGTGGGGATCGCGTTGAAGAGCCACAGGCAGTCGTCTGATCGGTACTCGTCCTCTCTGGGCAGTTTCTCCTTGCCTGGCCTGTGGGTGAAGGCCATGACGATGGGCATGGCCCCGCCTGTAGAGCACTGGCCAGTGATCATCAGCTCCAGTCGCTGGACCGCCTCCTCCGGGATCAGGGGCATGACGCCCATGAAGTCCTGGACCGTGTCGCGATAGCCCAGGCCGTCGCGCTCTCCGCTGTAGATCAGGCTGGCCATCCTCGACCAGGAGTAGGTGATGAGGCAGTTGAACGGACTCCACATGTTCATCATGCTGTTGAACTGCGGGTCAGGCGAGGTGACTGCAAGTCCCTGGATGCGGTTGTGCCAGTAGTCACGGAGCTTGGCAAACTCCGCCTTGACCTTGGTGACGTCTCCAAACTGCCGCACGACCTTTCTGCCCTCGACGCGGGCCTTGCCGATGCCCATCAGGACGACCAGCTCCCTGGACTCCCCTGGCTCCAGGTCGATGTCGATCTGTATGGAGCCGCAGCCGTCGTCACCATAGGCCTTGGACCCCGTGCATCGGCCCTTCTCGACGACCATCGGATTGCCGTAGCCGCGGTAGGGGGTGATGAAGACGTCCCGGTCTGTGTCAAAGCCGACGATCTCGCCACCCAGAAAGGCCAGGAAGGAGTGCCGGTTCTGATCGCCTTCGAGGATGCTGTGGCCGCTGGGTAGGGTGTAGACGCTGCTGCCGTAGTCGATCATCCCATCCACGAAGTCCATGTTCACGATGCCGTGTGAGTACTGGAGGTTCAGGAAGTCATTGAAGCAGTGCCAGGTGCCAGGGTACTCCACGAAGGTGAACAGGCTCAGGCCCCTGCGGCGACTATCCTTGTTGGTGACCTTCAGGAGCCAGCATTCGAAGGTCTTGCCCAGGGGCACGAAGTAGGTGGTCTCTGTCTTGATCGCCGAGTATTCAGACTGGATCACGGTGTAGGCGGTGCCGTGCCTGCAGGTGGTCTTGTACTGATCGAGGGGTTTGCCGACCGGCTGCCAGGCGTTGGACCAGTAGTCGCCGGTCTGCTTGTCGCGAAGGTAGAGGGTCCGGCCCGGCTGGTCGAGCGGGACATCGTCGAATCGCAGCCGCGTCAGCCGTCCCTGGGCAGCGGATTGATAGAAGCTGTATCCGCCCGCGTTGTTGGTGATGATGGCACCGTATTCAGTGGAACCGAGGTAGTTGGCCCAGGACCTGGGTGTGTCGGGCCGCTCGATCACGTATTCCTTGTTGGCGTCGTCAAAGTACCCATACCGCATGATGTCTACCCTCGAGACCTGTCAACCACGGTTAAAACCTCCTTCGGTTCTCCTTTTTCCTGTAGGAGATCTCTGGCCAATGCACTCTAGAAGACCTCTGAGTTCTTCTTGATATGCTCCAACAGCTCATCCACTTGGGCGAAGGCCACTGCCGTGTAGGTGTCCGCAGCGCCGTAGTAGATGGCGATCCTCCCTGTGTCCGCATCATAGAGATTGGCGCAGGGGAACACCACGTTGGGCACAAAGCCGGTGGTCTCGTAGGGCTTCTCCGGCGTGAGCAGGTAGTCCCGCAGCCGGTACAGTACGCGTCCGGGGTCCTCCCGATCCAGCACGACCGCGCCGAAGCTGTACACGAAGCCGTTGCAGGTCGTGGACACGCCATGGTAGAACAGCAGCCACCCCTCCTGTGTCTCGATGGGGATGGGGCCTGCGCCGATCTTCACACCCTGCCACCAGCCCTGTCCGCCCCGGCCCATGACGTGCCTGTGCCGACCCCAGTAGACCAAGTCAGGGCTCTCACTCAGGTAGATGTCTCCGAAGGGCGTATGGGCGCTGTCACTGGGCCGGCTCAAGAGCAGATACCGGCCATTGACCTTCCTGGGAAAGAGGACACCATTCCGATTGAACGGCATCAGTGGATTCGACATACGGACGAAGGTCTTGAAGTCCCGCGTCCTGCCCAGACCGATGGATGCCCCATGCATGTCGTCGCACCAGACGATGTAGTAGGTGTCCTCGATCTTGACGAGCCTCGGATCATAGCCGTAGCTGATGGGACTGGGCCTACCCTCGTCATCGACCCACTGGATCGGGTCTGGCCCGATCTCCCAGCGAAGGCCATCCCCGCTCTTGCCAGAGAACAGGGTGGCGCGGCCGTTCCTCTGATCTGCCCTGAACACGCCGACGAATCCCCCCTTGTAAGGGAGGACCGCGCTGTTGAAGATCCTCGCTGCCTTGGGTATGGGGTTCCAGTCCAGGATGGGGTTGCCGCTGTATCGCCAGATTGGGTCATGACTTGCCTGGGGTCTGTCTTCCCAGGGTATGTTGGCCAGGGCCTCGCCCACGATGGTCTTCTTCATCTTCTCTCCACATCCAGTTGACTTCTCGACTACGCTCAGGCGGTCGCACCGCCTTCGCTGACGGATCGCCTGGCCTCCAGGTCCGCCTTGACCTTTGCCATGGTGGCGTCATCCAGCCGGTAGAAGAACAGCAAAATGATCAGCGCCACTGCGCCCACGGCCACAGGAAGGATGCTCATCATGGCCTTCAGGCCGTTCTGGACGTCAGCGTTCTGGACCACGTTGGCGACGAATCCGGTCCTGTCCAGGATAAAGGCGGCCAGCATGCTGCCGATCGCCCAACCGAGCTTGTTGGACATGATGGAGGCAGAGAACACCAGCCCGGTGGCTCTTCTGCCGGTCCTCCATTCGGAGTAGTCCGCCGTGTCGGCGTACAGGACCCAGAGCAGGGCGGAGATGGGGCCTCCAGTCAGGGAGCCGAAGAACTGGAAGGTGAGGATCAGCATCAGGTTCTCGGGCTTGAAGAAGTAGAACGAGCCTGTGCAGATCAGGGCCACGATGAAGAGGAGGATCACGGCCATCTTCCTGCCTGCGATCTTGGCGAACCAGGGCACCAGAAGGACGCCGATCAAGGACATGCCCTGGCCCAGGGTATTGAAGAGGGAGGTCAGGACCTCGAAGCCGAACTTGTGGTCACTGGCCAGCACCTGGTAGGGTGCGATCGCCTTGCCAAACCAGCTCAGCGGGACATTGATCAGGCCCACGAACCCATTGGCCAGCGGCATGAGGGCATTGGCGAGCCCGGCCAGCCATGGGACCACCTGCTCACCCACGTAGTACTTGAAGTAGTGGGTCGTGACGCTCATCCGGATGCACACGAACAGGATGAACAGGATGGTCACGATGAACAGCAGCATCCACGGCACGTTCTTCGAGAGGTCTTTCAGGTCGTTGGCGACGGACGTTTTCTCCTTGGCGATGGGTTGGATTCGCTCCCGCGTGGAGAGGAAGGTGATCAGGAAGAAGACCACCGCAGCCAGGCCATAGATGGTCAGGGCCATCTGCCAGCCCTTTGCCGCGCTACCCTGCCCGAAATGCGACGCCAGGGGCAGGACCGTGGCTGAGACGATGAAGCCGCCGAGATAAGCCCCTACAAACTTGAAGGAGGAGGCGCTGGTCCTCTCCACGGGGTCTCCGCTGATGACGCCCAGCAGAGCGGTATAGGGGATGTTGACCGTGGAATACATGAACATGAAGACGATGAACGTGACGTATGCGTAGACCACCTTTCCCGTCTGGCTGAACTCCGGTGTGGTGAAGGCGAGCACTGCCGCCACGGACAGCGGGATCGCCCCCCACAGGATATAGGGCCGGAATTTTCCCCAGCGGCTCTTGGTGCGGTCTGCAGTCATGCCGATGACCACGTCGAAGAATGCGTCCAAGACCCTGGAGACAAAGAACATCAGTCCCGCAGCCCGCCCAGTCAGACCGAATACGTCGGTATAGAAGAATAGCAGTTGGGACATGATGGTAGACCAAAACAGACATGAGGCGAGGTCTCCGAAGCCGTAGCCTACCTTTTCCGCGACGGACAGTCTCTGCAGGTCCCTGCTCATAGAGTCTCCCCTTAGGGCCCATCAAGGAATGAAGTATGCATACCCTATTCCTTGACAGGTCCTTACCAGCGATTCAACTACCGTTCCGGCTCGGCTGCCTGCGCGGCGAGCCTGCCGTTTCAGACGTCCACGTTCGGCTGTGATCCCGATGCGGGCACAGGCCTCAAGACCTGTGTCTACTGCCGGCCGGCAGTGTACGTGGCAGCGGGGGGAAGTTCAAGCGGGAATCCCCAGAGACTATCTCAAAATCCCTTTCTACTGCGATCGGCTGCGAAGCCCTGGGTCTGCGTTGTCGGCGAAGAAGGTCCTCGACGTACCTCAGCGGGTACGCCTCCGGGCCTTCTGCGCCTGCCGCCTTGTCCCCGGGCTTTTCGCTCGATCTCGTCACGAAACAGATTTCGAGAGAGTCTCTGCTGAATGTGTTTTTTGGGCGCGAACATAGGGGTTGACAGAAAGTATACAGTGGCACTAGGCTTATGGGCTGTTGGGCGGCGATTCCTGTGGCACGCCAGGCCTGCTGAGTCCTCCACCAGAATCACAATGGTTTGAAAGGGATGTGAATGTCGTATCAAGGCACATGGCAAGGCAGGGTCCTTGCGGGAGCGATGGGCGCAGCGATCGTTTTGGCAGCGGCGGCCTCGGCCGGTGACTGGCCCCACTATCGAGGGCCGGACTACAACGGGATATCCCAGGAGACATCGTGGCGATCCACGTGGACTGAGAGTCCTGCGGTGATCTGGAAGGCCTCCTTAGGGATCGGATTCTCGTCCGTGGCAGTCACCCAGGGCCGTGTGTACACCACCGGCAACGTCAAAGACAACGACATCGTCTACTGCTTTGATGCGACCACGGGCAAGGAGCTCTGGCGTCGGTCCTATTCCTGTCCCCTCTATCCCAAGTACTACGATGGCGGGACCAGTGCCACCCCCACGGTCGAGGGCGACAGCGTCTACGTCTTCAGCAAGAACGGCGACGTCCTGCGATTGAAGACACAGACGGGCGAGGTCGTCTGGCATAAAAACGTCTCCAAGGAGCTGGATCTGAGGTTCCCCGAGTGGTACTTTGCCAGCTCGCCGCTCATTGTCGATGATCTGGTCCTGCTCAATGCAGGGACCTCCGGCCTGGCCCTCAAGAAGGCAGACGGGTCCGTGGCCTGGCTGAACGGAAAGGACGCCCCGGGCTATGCCACGGCAGTGCCATACGTCAACGGGGGCCAGAAGTGTGTGGTCCTGTTCGGCGAGGACAAGGTCTACGGCCTGGTGGCAGGGACGGGCAAGGTCTTGTGGGAGCACCCCTGGAAGACCGACCCCGCGGTGCATGCGGCAGATCCCATCGTGACTGACGCCAATACCGTGTTCATTTCCTCGGGCTATGGTCACGGCTGCGCACTGCTGAAGGTCTCAGGCAGCACAGTCACGGAGACCTACAACTCCAAGGCCATGAAGAACATGATGGCCACCTGCGTGCTCTGGCAGGGCTGCCTGTATGGATTCGACGGCCAGGTCGGGGGCAGCGGCAAGCTGGTGTGCATGGACTTCAAGACCGGACAGGTGAAGTGGTCGCAGGGCGAGATGGGGACCGGGACGGTCATGATGGCGGACGGCAAGCTGATCATCCTGAGCGAGTCCGGCAAGCTGATCATCGCCAAGGCCTCGCCAGACAAGTTCCAGGAACTGGCCTCCAGCCAGATCGTCAAGGGCAAGTGCTGGACCGTGCCGGTGCTGGCCAATGGCCTGCTCTACGCGCGAACCGCGGCAGGCGACATGGTCTGTGTGGATCTGCGGAAGGCGGGCTAGATTCTCGAGTCCATTCGTTGAAAGGGGGCTTTGTCATGCAGCAGGGCAGTTGGCAGAGGAGGAGTCGGATCGGGTTGCCGGTGACGTTGATGGTCCTGGCAGGGGTGGTCCAGGCTGCAGACTGGCCTCAATGGCGGGGCTCCAACAGGGACGGGATCTCGAGCGAGACCGGCCTGCTGAAGACCTGGCCTGACGCAGGACCCTCGTTGGCGTGGGACATGACCGGCCTGGGTACTGGGTTCTCGACCGTGAGCATTGTCGGCGACAGGCTCTATACGATGGGCGATCTGGAGGACAAGGCGGCTGGAGGAAAGGCCCAATTCGTCATCGCGATCGACTTGACATCGAGGAAGGTGGCGTGGACTGCGAAGGTTGGACCTGCGCATCCGGATGGTCCCCGGTGCACGCCCACCGTGGATGGCAGCCTGGTCTACGCAATAGGCACCAGCGGTGACCTGGTCTGCGTGACAGCGGATGCAGGCAAACCGGTGTGGAAGAAGAACCTCCTGACCGACCTCGGTGGGGCTGCCAACCCGGGCTGGAAGTTCAGTGAGTCGCCTCTGATCGACGGCGACAGATTGCTCTGCACGCCCGGCGGACACAAAGTGGCCCTCGCAGCACTGGACAAGAAGACGGGAGAGGTGATCTGGCGATGCTCGATGCCCGACATCGGTAACAGGGGCAAGAAGGAGGCGGGGTACTCCTCCATCGTGATCAGCCAAGGCGCAGGCATCAAGCAGTACGTCCAACTGACCAACGAAGGCGTTATCGGCGTCGCAGCAGCAGACGGCCGGTTCCTGTGGGGCTACAACCGGGTTGCCAATGGGGTCGCGAACATCTCCACGCCCGTAGTCGACGGCGACTTTGTCTTTGCCTCCACCGGATATGACACTGGCGCGGCCCTGCTCAAGCTGACCGCGGATGGCCCGGGCGGCGTCAAGGCCGAGGAGGTCTATTGGCTGGACAAGGCTACCTTCCAGAACCATCATGGCGGATTCGTCAAGGTGGGTGACTGCATCTATGGCGGCCGCAATCACAACAAGGGCGAGCCGACCTGCCTGGACTTCCGCACGGGCAAGGTGATGTGGCATGCAGACCAGGTCGGAAAGGGCTCAGGCTGCGTCACGTGTGCGGATGGTCATCTGGTCTTCCTGTGGGAGGATGGGACCGTCGCCTGGGTGGAGGCCAGTCCCGAGAAGTACAGCCTACAGGGCACGTTCAAGCTGCCTGCCAGACCTACGGCAACCGGCACTGCGTGGGCGTACCCCGTGGTCTCTGGTGGAAGGCTCTTCATTCGCCATGCGGACGTGCTGTACTGCTATAGCCTACGCGGCCAGTAGGGGCGACGAGGATGCCTCACTGACAGCCGACACTGGTACGCAGCCCTGCGCCACAGTGGAGGCAGAACCTAGGCGCACCCAAGGCAGCCGACGACTGCCGGCATATGCGCAAAGGAATCACGCGGGAGTTCGGAAGAGGCAGCTCTTGTCGAGATCTGATGTGGAGGACGTCGCCTAGCGAGGGCCCGTGCGTTGGGTTTTGCGTATCCGCCTGCGATTCTTCTCGGAGGGCTTCTCAAAGTAGGAGATCCGCTTCATGTCTCGGATCAGGCCTTCCTTTTCGCAGAGCTTCTTGAAACGCCGGATCATCTGCTGGACCGATTCGCCCGTCCGGGCCTTGACCTTCAGCATCCCGATATACCCCTTTCAAAGTAAACAGAGCCACCTGATGCAACGTACAAAGAAACAATAGTCTACTTTGACCATCGCGCTGTTGTCAATGAATCTTCGGCCGTTCTTGATGGACTGTTTTGTCGTGAGGAGTTAAATGGGGTAACATCGACTGTCGATCTCAGGTTTGCCGGAAATGGAAAAAAATTGCATGGGCCCTGCGAATTGATAGAATACGTGATCCATAAGCTTCCGATATATAAGACGTTGTGTGACCACGGAGCGCCATATGAAGAGGCATTGTTTCGGGATATGTAAGCGGAGGTCAGGCGTGTCAAGATTGAGCATATCCATGGTGATGGGCCCAGTGATCGCCCTGTTCAGCGTGGTTGCAGCAGGGGCTGATCCGAACCAGGCACCTGCGGGACCCAATCAGGTATCCTCTGGTGCTTCACAGACAGACGCCCTCCAGGGCAAAGGACCCAAGATCGCCTTCGACAAGACCGAGTTCGACATGGGCGAGGTCTCCACGAATTCGAAGGGCACCGGTACGTTCAAATTCACCAACACGGGCGATGCTGTGCTGGAGATCCCCGATGTGGTCAAGTGCTGCGGCGCCAACGTACAGATCGACAAACCCAAGCTGCAGCCGGGTGAGACCGGTGTGTTGACCGTTGAGTACAGCACGGGTTGGGAGCCGGGGACTTTCAAGAAGGAACTGACCGTACACTGCAATGACAAGGCCAACCCCTCGATCAAGCTCACCATCCTGGGGAAGATGGTGCAGCGGCTGGTGTGGAAGCCCATCCAATTGAAGCTGTTCCTGAACAAGGAGAACCTCGGCGCTGGCACCATCACGCTCACGGCCTTGGACGGCAAGCCCTTCTCCGTGAAGGGACACCTGTGCACTGCGGACTGCATCACGCTGGAGTATGATCCCAACGCCCAGGCCACGGAGTTCGTGCTCAAGACCAAGGTCGACAAGGACAAGCTCGCGGGCATGCCATTCCCCAAGGGCACGCTGCAGATCCGGTTGAACCGTCCCGACTACGAGATCGTTCCTGTGGCCTTTGACCTGTTGCCGAACTACTCGGTCATCCCCGCCCAGATCATCATCTTCAACGTGGAGCCCGGCAAGAAGGAGACGCGGAAGGTCACGATCCTGGACAACTACGCGAGCGATAGCGCGCAGGCCGACTTCGCGATCGATTCGGTCAAGAGCGAGGGCCAGTCCGTCGCCGTGGCTGCCACCGACAAGATCAAGGACGGGTACCAACTGACCTTGGGCATCACTCCTCCTGTCCCCAACGAAGGGGAGCGGTCCTTCTCTGACGAACTACACGTCAAACCCAAGGACGGCGAGGACATGAAGGTGGTCATCCGGCTCTTCTATGCCGCCAAGGTGTTCTCCGCAGCAAGATCATCGGCGCCCCCGGCACCAGCAGCACAGTGACGGTTCCCCAGGTGAGATGGAGCACGTGCAGGCCATTGACTCGCGGACAGTGAGACGGATTGCAGCCGCAGCCGTCGTGTTGGCTGCAGGTGGACTCGCCTGGGCAGCCTGGGGCCAGACCAGTGCAACAGCGAACCAGGGTGGAAACGACTCCGTCTCCATATGGATCACGGGCTGTACGCTGGGGTCTCTCAGGCCCTGCGGCTGCTCGGGCGGCCAGTTGGGCGGGCTGGAAAGGCGAGCAGCCCTTCTGCACAGCGACCCCTTTTCCCATCGCTTGCTCCTCGATACTGGAGGCTGGATCAAGCAGGAGCAGGAACAAGACCTGATCAAGGCCCGGATCCTGGTGAGGGCCTTTCAGCTTCTGGACTATGACGTGGTCTGCCTGGCGGCCAAGGACGTCCAGGTTGCCGAGGCGTTGGGCCTTACTGCTGAGATGACTGCGGCAGGCGGCGTGATTGCGCCGGAGGGGTCACCTGTAGCGGTTGGCCTTCCCAAGACTTTCGAGAGATCTTTTGACGTGGCCGGGCAGCCGTTGTCGGTCCGCGTGCGGGCCGTTGATCCACAGGGGCTTGTCACTCAACTCGCGGGCCCGACGGCAGGCGAGCCCGAGGGACCCGGCGACGTGGACGTCTACGTCGTCGATACGTCGGAAGGGCCACCGGCTGAGCTCCTCAGCGCCGGTCTATCTCGTGCCACGTGCATCATCTATGCGGCGGATTCAGACGAACCGCGGCTCCGGAGCGACCCGAACGCGAATCCGCTGGTGTTCTCCATCGGCCGGTATGGAAGGCACGCGGTCCGGCTTCAGGTCGCCGCGGCCGGCGGCCAGGGAGCATCGAAGGTGAGGTTCTCCGTGCATGCCGTCTCTCAAGACCTCCCCACCGACGGAGACCTGATGGCCCTGTACAAGGACTATCAGCAGATCGTGGCGGAAAGTGGTCTGCTAGGCCAGCGAGCCAAGGTCCCTCTGGCTGGAGGTCTGACCTACGTGGGCTCGCCGTCCTGCTCGCGATGCCACCCCTACGAGTACGGCAAGGCCAGCAGCCAGAGGCACAGCCAGGCGTATGCCACCCTGGAGAAGGCAGGATCTCACCTGGACCCCGAGTGCGTGATCTGCCACGTGGTGGGGCTCGATTACGAGGAGGGTTTCGTCTCAGCCCGCCAGACGCCTGAGCTGACAGGGGTGGGGTGCGAGACCTGCCATGGACCCGGGGCTGAGCACGTCAGAACCGGTGGAAAGGCAGTGACTTGCGGTCCCAGGCTCAGTTGCCTCAGTTGCCACAATCCTGAACACAGCGGCCAGTACGCCGGGCATGAAAAGGAATTTCTGGAAAAAATGCGTCACTGGAAGGAACTGCGGAGGCCCGCCCTTGTCCAACCCTAGTAAAGACTCTAGGTGGATGGGCATGATTAGGACTTTGCGCATAACGAGCATAGTGGCTGGTGTTCTGGCCGTAGGACTGCTGGCGGTCTTCTCCACGGTCGGCGTCAAGACTGACCCGGAGCTGCAGAGGCTCCTCAAGTCTCCCTCCGTCGTCGAGCAGTACCTGCGCAACAAAGACAAGACCACGTCCACCGGCATGGCCTCTTCGTCGCGACTGGATGAGGTGGCCAAGGGTTTTGCGAGGATGATCAATCCTCCGCCCAGTCAGCCCGCAGATGGGGCCGCGAACAAGACCGGGCCGCAGAACGCACGGTCCGCAATGCCTCGCGTGTCCGGCAAGTTCAAGCTTCTGGCGACGAGTTTCAGCGCAGGCGACTCCAGCCTGTCGCGGGCCTATATCGAGATGCCGACTGTGGATCAGAAGCGGTCCTGGGTCAGGGTAGGGCAGTCCATTGAAAGAGAAGGCTGGACCATCCAGTCTATCAAGGATGGGGCCATCGTCTACGGAGATGGCCAGCAGAATCAGGAGATCCTGGTTGAAGAGAGGGCGGCCCGGATCAGTCTGTTGGACACCGGTGAGCCCAGGGCGACTGTGGCGCCCGCAGCGGTCAAGGTGACAGATGTCCCTCCAGCCCAGGCGCCGGCCGGTGCTCCGCCGGGTGCCCCCAGCAGGGCCAGGGTGGCCCGCAGGCCGATGCCCGCGAGCGCTGCCAGCCCCATTCCTCGACCGCCCAATGCAGAGCAGAACACGCGGGATCTGGAGACGCTCGCGGATAGACTCCGCAACCTCCGGACCGACGCCAACGACAATGCCCTTCCGCCGGACAAAGAGAAGCTGAAGCAGCAGACCATGGAGGCCCTGGTTGCCCGTTTGCAGGCCGTCAGGGCAGGCCAGGCTGACGCCAACTCCGTGCCTGAGCCGGCGCCCAGACCCGACGAGCCTGTGCAGACGCCCGTGCAGGTCGTGCCGGATCCAAACACCCCTCAATAGGGAACAATCCTCAATAGGGATGGACGCCGGCTCGTCCGGTACTCCTACAGCCCGAGAAGGCTTCCGCTGCCTGGGTCCGTACTATGGGACTGTGTCTGGCGATCCCCAGCAGGACTGCGTCTTTTTCCTGAGCATCCCGGAACTTTTGTGGTTTCCGCCTGTCAAAAATACCATGGTAGGGAGCTTCAGGGCAGAGAATGGATGCAACGCCCCGGAGTCCACACCATACTGGCTTAAGTAGTTTGTGCGTGGATGAGGGTGGCCCGTTTTTCGGGCAGGACGACACCGGCGTGGGATTCGCCGGAGTGGTCAGTGAAGGTTCTGAGAAACACGGGGTGGGTACGATGGCGAAGAGGAGTCTCTCCTGTTCCGGCGTCTGGACGGCTAGTCTCACGTTCTGGGCATGTGCTGCCCTGATGGGGACCCGCACACTGGCAGCCGGAGAATCGACGGGTCTTTCAACCGCGGTCACTCACAAGGTCTACACACCCACGGCTATCTCGCCCGAGGCAGCCCGGCAGCATCTCTCGAAGCTGGACCTGGCGACCGTCTCCCGTCTTCCCATGACCAATGGCCTGCTGATCACAGGCACTCCATCCGGTCTCAGCAGGGCACTGGCCGTGCTCAAGGTGGTGGACGTGGATCAGGCCTATGAGGTACGGCTGGCAGGGGCCGAGGCACGGCTGGCGAAGCTGCCCAGCAGTGACCAAGTGGCAGCCGCCCTGGGAGACGTCCAACTGGGATCGTTGGATGTGCCGCCCTCAACGCCGGGCAAGACCGCCATCCTCCTCGACCGGTTCCAGGGACAGACCCTGGTGGTCGCTCCGGCCGGCAAGATGGACCAGGTCATGGCCCTCCTCGAGGGCCGAATCATCGCGCCCAGCAACACCCAGGATAGTCAGGGGGCAGGCCTGCAGAAGCCAAATCTCAACCGCATCGTGGAGACGGCCTCCTGGACCAAGTCCCACATTTTCGGCGCAGCGCAGCCTGAGCCGAATGCCGTGACGACCGATGCCGCTCCCAAGGTCCAGCCTGCGACCGCGGCTGGCTCCGATGGAAGGATCACCAGTCCCTCCAGGCCGACGAGCCTGCAGATGCCTGGCGAGACTGACCAGAGCTTCCGTGTGAGGCAGGCCCGTGAGGCGATGACGCCGCAGGTGCCGGCGGCGGATCCCAACAGGCCAACCCGCGCGACCGGCTCCAACGCGGCCGCCTCGGCGTACTCTACGCCCGAGGTCGCCAATGCAGACCAGACGCTGTCCCTGAATCTGCCGGAGAAACTTTCCATCGAGGACCTGCTGGGCTTCGTCGGCGAGTATCTCCATCTCGACTTCATGTATGATCCGACCGTGGTCACCGGCGAGGTGTCCCTGAAGCTCCAGGGAACCCTTCGCGGTCCGATCAAGGTCAGCGACCTGTATCCGCTCCTGGAGTCGGTCCTGAAGTTCAGGAACTTCGCTATGACCCGGAAGGGCAACATCGTCACTGTGGTGAAGGTCACGGACATGTTGGACGCGGACCCGAAGCTGCGGACCCGCAGCGGGCCGGTGGAGCTCGGAGACGGCGTCATCACGAGGGTCTTTCGGCTGAAGTACGTGGAGCCCTCTCAGGCACAGAACCTGCTGGTTCAGATGAAGCTGGGGACGGCCGACCAATTCCCGTCTGTCGCGGAGACCAAGACGCTGATCGTGACGGCCTACACGTCCACCATGCCCAGGATCGAGACGCTGCTGGACCTGGTGGACCAGCCGGGCGAGCCCAAGCAGTTCAGATCCCGGCCCCTGAAATACACCATGGCGACCCTGCTGACCGAGAAGGTCAAGGGCCTGGCCGAGCAGTTGGGCTCGATCCAGATCTCGGTGTCGACCAGTGCACAGCCTGCCATTCGGCAACTGCCGGGAGAGACCGACGTGGCGTTCCGGGCGAGGCAGGCCCGTGAGGCGGTCCTGCAGCAGCAGAGGGCCCAGGCGTCTCGCACGGCGACGCCGTCGCCCGCGCCGGACACCGTCTACCTCGACGCGGACGAGCGAACCAATCGGATACTGATGATCGGCCGCCAGGAGCAGCTCGCCATCGTCGAGAAACTGGTCGACAGCATGGACGTGCAGCAGCAGGACCTGCGGTCCATCCAGCTCTACCGGATCGAGCACGTCGATGCTCAGGACGTCCGCAAGAAGCTGGAGGAACTGAACGTCATTCCTCAGCAGTACTCCACCCAGACGCCGTCGAGGATCACGGGCATGCAGCGCACCCAGACGGCGACGACCCCGGGCCAGGCCCAGACGCCGCAGCCTATGATCCAGACGACCGAGTCGTCCGGTTCGACGGGCAATACGGCCCTGGACGCCCCCCAGGTCGTCGTGGTGGAGGCCACCAACGCCTTGCTCGTGAACGCCACGCCAGAGCAGCACAAGCGGATCTCCGAGATTCTCAAGTACGTGGACAGCCAGACCCTGGACTCGGCCATGCCGTTCGAGCTCTATCCCATGCAGAACCAGGACCCCAACCACATGGCGGGCGTGCTGGAGAAGCTGATCAAGGAGACGATCAAGGATCCCAAGGATGGAAAGATCCAGGAAGTCGTCAGGAAGATCGAGGATGAAATCACGATCATCGCCGACCCGTGCACCTACTCCCTGATTGTGCATGCCTCGCCGAGGAATCAGGAGTGGATTGGCAGACTGGTCAAGGGTCTCGACAAGCGCAGGCCCCAGGTGTTGATCGACGTGACCCTGGTCGAGATCTCCAAGACGGACGACTTCAACTACGACCTGAACCTGATTACGGCCGCCCCGAACCTGAGCAAGGCCTCGGGCCTGGTCGGCAGCAACGGCGTGATCTCGGGCAGCCTGCGCGAGGGCAACGTCCTTCAGGCCGCGGCGGGCAGCCTGACGGGATTCTATGGGGACAGACATATCAATGCCTTGCTCAATACCATGCAGAGCAAGAAGTACGGCCGCGTGCTGGCCAAGCCCAAGATCCTGGTCAACGACAATGAGATGGGTCAGATCAAGACCACGGACACGACCTACGTCAAGACCCAAACCAGCGTCATTCCGTCCCAGGGTTCCACGGCGATACCCAGCTCCGAGACCTACCAGCCGTACGATGCGGGGATCACCATGGACATCACGCCCCACATCAGCGAGGGTGATCTGCTCCAGCTCAAGATCAACCTGACGCGTTCGGACTTCACCACTGCACCCAAGGCCAGCCAGCCGCCGGACAAGAGCCAGAGCGACATCAACACCATCGTGACCGTGCCGGACAAGAGCACGATCATCCTGGGCGGCATGCTGAAGCTCAACCAGACCAAGGGCGGCAGCAAGGTCCCGATCCTGGGCGACCTGCCGTTGATCGGCGCTGCCTTCCGAAGCGTGGGCAACAGCGACATCGAAAGGAAGCTCTACGTCTTCGTCAAGGCCGAGGTCATCCGACCTGCCGACGTGCTCGCAGGCAACGACGCCCTGCAGAGGCTCTCCGACAAGCACCGGATGGCCTTCGAGAAGCACGAGGCGGAGTTCCAGAGGGAAGAGAGCATCCCTGGCGTCAAGGACAAGCCGATGAGTCCGGATAAGGTCCTGGATGCCCAATAACAGGGCCGAGCGAACAAGCCCAGCGGATTGGACGATATAGAGTATATGCAGGAACTCCTACTCAAAACGGCCGAGAAGACCGGGATCGTCGAGAGCAGCAAGCTCGCACGGTTCTTCAAGGAGAACAACGGGTCCCAGCGCCTCGATGAGGCCATGCTGAGCTGCCCGTATTTCACGGAAGACGTGGTCCTCAAGCTGTTTGCGGCTGCCCTGGGATGGCCCTATCTGGCCGAAGTCCCCGACAAGGCGGTGCCCGTGGAGTTCATTGAGTCTGTCCCTGCCACCTACGCCCAGCATCACTTCCTGATCGGCGTCAAGACCGAGGCCCTGTCGCCGAATGGTTCCGGCGGTGACGGGGACCTGACGGTGGTCCTGTCCAAGCCTCTGGACGTGTCCGTCCTGGACAACATCTCCAAGATGACCGGACTGTCGGTCCGGCCCGCCGTCTCGACCCGGGCGGCCATCACCGCGGTCATCGACGTGGCCTATGAGCAGCGATCGAGCGTGATTGAGGAGGTGGCGGAGGAGCTGGATTCCCAGAACCTCGACCAACTGGTCGACGAGGTGGGCGGCTCCGACGACCTGCTGGACGTGGTCAACCGACCGCCCGTGATCCGGCTGGTCAACGACATCCTGTTCCGCGCCCTGCAACTGCGGGCCAGTGACATCCACGTCCATCCGTATGAGGCCAAGGTCCAGATCCGGTACCGCATCGACGGCATCCTGTACGACGTCCTGAGCCTTAATCGCAACGTCCTCTCGCTCATCGTTTCCCGTATCAAGGTCATGTCGGGCATGGACATCGCCGAACGGCGTCTGCCTCAGGACGGCCGGTGCAGCGTCCGGCTCGGCCAACGGGAGGTCGACCTTCGTATCAGCACCGTGCCGACCAGCTTCGGCGAGCGGGCCGTGCTGCGACTGCTCGACAAGAGCTCGGGCATCCTGAAACTGGAAGAGCTGGGCCTCATGGAAGAGGACCTGGCGACCCTGGATACCCTGCTCGACCGGGCGCACGGCGTGATCTTCGTCACCGGCCCCACGGGCTCGGGCAAGAGCACGTCCCTGTACGCCTACCTGAACCGGTTGAACTCCTCGGAGAAGAACGTCATCACGATCGAAGACCCGATCGAGTACCAGCTCGAGGGGATCAGCCAGATCCAGGTGGCGACCAAGAAGGGCATGACCTTTGCCACGGCCCTACGTCACGTGCTGCGGCAGGACCCGGACGTGATCATGATCGGCGAGGTCCGTGACGTGGAGACCGCGCGGATGGCGATCCAGTCGTCCCTGACCGGCCACCTGGTGTTCAGCACCCTGCACACCAACGACGCGGCAGGCGCGATCACGCGGTTGCTGGACCTCGGCGTCGAGCCCTATCTGGTGAGCTCGTCCCTGATCGGCGTGGTCGCGCAGCGTCTCGTCCGCAAGGTCTGCGAGGACTGCAGGACTGAGATGGAGGCGAACCCGCGGGATCTGCGTGCCCTGGGCCTGGATGTCTCCCACATCGAAAAGGGAGGCAAGTTCTACGTGGGCAAGGGCTGCGACAAATGCTTCCACACAGGCTATCGCGGAAGGACCGGGATCTACGAGGTGATGCTGATCGTCGACAAGATCCAGGACCTCGTATACAAACGGGAAAGTGCCGGTAGAATCAAGAAATACGCACTGGAAGCCGGAATGAAGACCCTACGCATGGATGGGGCCCGGAAGGTCCTCCAGGGGATTACCACGGTGGCCGAGGTGCTGCGCGTCAGCCAGGCCGACGTGGTGTGATAGACAGACGTTGAAGAACGCGGTTTGCCGGTCAGGAGGACCGGGGGACCGATCAGTGGGATGGGCGGGCATGCCTACATATGAGTACATAGCCATCGCCCCCGATGGGAAGAAGGTCAAGGGAACACTGACGGCGGAGAGCCCGTTTGCCGCCCGCCGCCAGTTACGCAATCGTAGTATCCACCCATCCTCCATTGTGGAAGTGACCGCCAGCACGGAACGGAAACTGGCGGTCCTTTCCTTTTTATCCAGACCCAAGAGACGGGACATCATCGAGACGACCAAGCAGTTGGCGACGCTGCTGAACTCCGGGATCAAGCTGACGGAGGCCCTCTCGGTGCTGACCCTCCAGACCTCGGACCCTCGATTCCGGACCGTCCTGACCGAGGTGCGGGACCGGGTCATCAGCGGCGAATCCCTGGCCGACACCCTCAAGGACTACAGCGAGTACTTCGACGTGATCTTCGTCAGCATGATCCGCGTCGGCGAGGTCACCGGAAGCCTGGGCAGCTCGCTGGCCACACTGGCGGCCTTCATGGAGAAACGCCAGCGGGTCGAGTCCAAGGTCATTACCGCCATGATCTACCCCATCGCCATGATGGTTTTCTGCCTGGCGGCCGTGGTGATCCTGACCATCAAGGTCATTCCCACCATCGGCGAGCAGATCCAACGGTCCGGCCAGGAGCTGCCCTGGATCACCCAGCAGCTCATGAACGTGGGTTACGTCCTGACCAGCTTCTGGGTCCTGCTGGTGATCGCCTCCGTGGCCGGGCTGATCTGGGCCGTGCGGAGGTTCTTCAGGACCGAGCGAGGGGCCTACCTGCGGGACAAGACCCTGCTGTCGCTGCCGATCTTCGGCTCCTTGATCAAGCAGCGGGTGGTCTCGCGATTCGCCTCCACGCTCTCCACCTTGCTGGGCTCTGGACTGCCCATGGCGGAGTCCCTCCGCGTGGTCTCCGAGGTGACGGGCAACGTGATCATGAAGAAGGCCGTGCAGAGCGCCCGGGAGCGAATCCTGGCCGGCGCGGATATCTCCACCCCGCTGCGGGATAGTGGCGTGATCAGTCCGGCCATCGCCCACATCGTGGCGGTCGGCGAGAAGAGCGGGGAGCTGGAGAGCATGCTCAAACACATCAGCGATGATCTGGAGTCCTCCACCGACGTGGTGATCGAGCGGCTCAGTGCGGCAATAGAGCCCGTGATCATCGTGTTCGTGGCCTCAATCGTGGGATTGATCGCCTATGCGACGATCCTCCCGATCCTCCGGATCTCGAGCGCCAACTTCTAGGATAGGAGACCGTAAGACCATGAGACACAGGAAACCCCAAAAGGCACGGAATGGCTTTACGATGATCGAGCTGATGGCGGTATTGATCATCCTGGGCCTGCTGTTTACCGTGGTGGCCAGGAGCTACGTCCGCCAGACCGACAATGCCCGTGTCACCACGACGATGGCGAACCTCAAGAGTCTGCACCAGGCCGTTCAACAGTTCAAGATGGACACAGGCCGCTATCCGACGGCCGAGGAGGGACTCAGCGCCCTGATCACCCAGCCGAGCGACGTGACGGGCTGGGAGCCGGGAGGTTATCTGGAATCAACGGAACTGCCTCGCGACGGCTGGGGCAACGAGTTCATCTATGAGCTCTACCCGGAGAGCGGAAAGCCCTTTGTGGTGAAGAGCCTTGGCGCGGATGGCCAGGAGGGCGGCGAGGGCTATGACGCGGATCTCTCCAGCACGGACGCGGTCCTGAAGAAGGGTTCCGGCAGTGCGGCCGGTGCAGGGACCGGTTCGGCGCCTCGCTGAACCCGGCGGGTTCGACCATGGTCTACGGACGGCCTCGCACGACTACGGGCCTGCACAGGGCCGGGCTGACCCTGATCGAGATGGTAGTGGTCATCTCGATCCTGGGCCTGTTCGTTTTCTGGGTGTCGCTGAACCTCTCGGGCTCGCTTCGCCGGCAGGTGTTCCAGGCCACGGCCCAGGAATTCGTCTCCAGCCTGCAGACCGCGATCGCGGCCGCGTCGGAGAGCGACCGCAGATACGAAGTCATCGTGGACCTGCCTGAGCAGACGTACCTGCTGCGGGAGATCACTACGCCCGACCTCTCCGAGGTCCTGGACGAAGAGATCATGGTGCAGGGAACCTTCGACGCCACGTGCAGGGCCATGTATGTCGAGTTCGACGATGGTCAATCTACCCAGCAGGACCGGGCCAAGTTTCGGGCTGGCCATGGAGGATGGCAGTATGGCGGGAAGATCGTCCTGTTGGACGAGAATGACCGCCCCCACACCGTGCTGGTCCACAGGCTCAGCCGGAAGATCGACCTGCTGGATGGAGACGTGGAGCTTCCCAAGCCTCAGGACCAGCAGGCGATGGCATTCTAGGAAAGAACACAGAACGCAGAACACAGAACTCAGAAGACAAGAGCCAGATGCAGGATGCAAGTGACAAGACAGCGGCTGTGACACCCAGGTCCATCTTGGACAGGGGAGGGTGGAGGTCTTGTTTCTTGCCGGGGTGTGAAGGCTTCACGCTCTTGGAAACCGTGACGGCCATGTGCATCCTCGCCCTGATGTGCACGGGGATTGTGGTGGTGATGAGCCGCTGCACCACGACGGCCAACAACCTGACCCTTCAGATACAGGCCTTTGACGTGGCCCAACAACAGATGGAGGAGGTCCTGGCCAAATCGTCTGTCCGCGAATCCGTGGACATGGGCACGTCTGAGCAGTATCCCAACGTCGAATGGCAGACGACCATCGAGGTCTTCGAGGAACCCGTGGGAGGCGCGTCGTGGGCCAGGGCGATCTGTTCAAGCCAATATGAGGACGTCGATGGGCAGCCCCAGACCGTGGAGCTGGCGTGCTGGCTGGGTCGCCTGACCGAGGATCAGTTGGCCAAGCTCGAACGGGAGCGGAACGCGGATGCCAACGACCCGCTCGTGGACGGCGTGGAGGCTGCGGCCGAGTACGCGGGCGTCACGCCGGAGACGATCAGGGCATGGATCGCCAAGGGCCTGCTGGTGTCTGAAGACGGCACCTTCGTCAAGGCCAATCTGGACATCTTCAAGCGGGCCGACGGCCGTCCCTCCGAGGCAGACAAGCAACGACAGGTCCAGCCTGCAGAGTCCTCTGCAGACGAGTCTGGCGCCGCTGAGACGGCCTCGTCGCGTCCGCAGGACAGCGGGACCCAGCGTTCGGACACGCCTCCGGGCCGGCTGCCCGGGGCCGGACGAAGCGGGGACAGGAGCCAGCCATGACGCGCGTCTACAAGACCTCCTGTCGTGCAGGCTTCTCCCTGGCCGAGGTGATCTGTTCCCTGGTCATCAGTGCGATGATCCTTACCGCCACGTTCACCCTCTACCAGCGGATGCAGCGGACTGGAGCGGCCATCCTCGCCAAGGTTGACCAGTCGAGCGTGGCGTCGGAGGTCCTGCAGCGGATCGCCGAGGATCTCGAATCGGTCAGCGCTGGCCAGGGCGCACAGATTACCTTTGACAACAAGACGGACAAGGGATTTCCCATCGCCAAGCTTGTGATCCGCAGGACCGTCACCAACAAGAAGAGCGAGGAGCAGTTGTTCGAGGAGATCCAGTGGCAGGGCACCTACGACGTGGCCAGCGGCCGGGTCCTGATCTACCGCAGCCACAGCGGATTGACCCTGGAAGACCGGCTGCTCGACGGTCAGCGCAGCGATCTGGAGAAGCTCTATCCCTTCGTGCCCGTGGCCGGCGGATTCACCGCCTTCAGAATCGAGGCGCCCCAGGGCAACAACCTGGTGAGCCGATGGGCCAACCCCATGCTGCCGACCGGCCTCCGCGTGACCCTGTCGACGGCCGACCCCGTGCGCTCGCCCCAGGGACAATTGGAGGTCCCGGAGGACTCACTGATCACCCGGACGATCGCCATTGACCGGACCCGGCAGATCCGGTTTGAGTTTGCGTTGCTGGACGCCAATACCCCCGCGACAGACGCCAATCAGGCGGTGGCCGACGCCAACCAGCCGACGGGGGGCTCCAAGGAGCCTATCAGGAATGTGCCTTCCAGACAAAGACCGAACCGCTAAATCCGGCGTGGTGCTGCTGGTGACGCTGGTGGTGCTGGTGGTGCTGGCCCTCCTGGCCTACACCGTGACCAGCCGCGTGGCCAGCCACCGTCACCGGGTCCGGTACCTGATCGATCGGGCCAAGGCACGGTATGCCCTGGATTCGGCCCTGAAGTACGCCACCTTCGCGGTGGAGGGCCTCGACCTGACGCTGGTCAGCCGGCCCAATGAGCCGGATTTCTCGAATCTCTTCGCCATGACGGACGAGCAGATTGCCGGGATGGTGGACAAGGTCAACGGGACCTCCGGGGTTCGGGCACGGGATTCGAAGGCAGAGCCGACCCCCGACGCCAACGACCTGGAGGACAATGAGCCGAACCTGGTGGGTCTTGCCTGGGAGGAGCCCCTGGTCCGGGGTCCCTACGGCCCACCCTGGCCCTTGGTGACAGAGCCCATCGAATTCGAGATCGGCACGGCCAAGATCCACATCGAGATCGAGGACGAGAACGCCAAGTACCCGATGGGCTGGCTGCTCTTCGAAGATCCTGCAGTCCAGCGAGCTGCCAACGCCGGCTTTGGCACCCTCTGCGAATGGATGGGCTGGACGGCCGACGACGTCGGCACGCTCAAGAGCCAGGTGGCCCAGGTGGGTGAGATCCGGAGTTTCAAGATGCCCGCAGACCAGCCCGGCGCGGGTGCGGCCGCCGCGGTGGCGGCTCGAAGTGCCGCCAATCAGACTGCCGCGGCAGGGGCAAGGGGATCGTCCACTGCCGCTGGCCGGGCGGGTGCTGCCTCGCAGACTGCAGCCAGCGCCGCGGCCCGACAGGCTGCAGCGAGGGCTGTCCCTCGAAGGGCGGATGTCCGGGCGCCCATGTCCGCGGCCGAGAAGCAGACGGCGGACCTGGTGAGTCTGGCCCACAGTTCGCTGCTGGATCGGGATTTTCTCTCAAGACCCACTTTGGTCAGTGACAAACGGAAGGAGTCTTTGTCCAAGTATATAGGACTGTGGGGCGCCACCCAGGTCAATATCAATACTGCGCCCAGACACGTCCTGGAGGCGGCGTTGGCCTTTGGCGGGGACGCGGCCCGCAATGCCGAGGCAATCATCCGGCAGAGGCAAGTTCAGCCCATCAAGGACGTTGGGGAATTGAGAAAGACCGTGACCCGGTATGCCGATTCCCTGGAGAAGGGCTCGAAGTACCTCACCTGCGCCAGCACGGTTCTGACGGTCCGGATCACGGTCGTCAGTGGTGTGGCACGGGTATCCGCGATCGTCGGCGTGGTGAAGGACGGCAAGACCGTCAAGGCCCTGGGCGTGATCTCAGGTTAGGGAGGAGTGCAGGCGGCGGGTCCGAGGGCTCGGCCGCTGGGACTGGAACGTATGCAGACGCAGAACTACTTGGGCCTGTACATTGGCAAGGGCCGGGCCACGGCGGTGTGTGTCCACTTCAAGGGACACAGCCGGACCGTGGAGGGCAGCTTCCAGGTGGCCGTCGATCCGACTCAGCAGGAGCCCTTCAGGGCCCTGGCCAAGGCGATCGCGGACGCCTGTGAGGCCAAGAAACTGCGATTCAACGAGACCGTCGTGGCCCTGGACTGCGCCTGTTCATGCAGCACCAGGTCCACAGCGAGTTTGCCAACCCCAAGCAGATCGCATCGACGGTTCGGTATGACACCGAGGAGGTCCTGGCCACAGACGTCTCCACCATGGCCGTGTCCTTCCAGATCGTGTCCACGGATGAGACAGGGGCCGGCCTGAACGTCTATACGGCACGCCAGCCGGTGCTTCAGGAGATCATTCATGCCCTCCAGGGCCAGGACATGGACCCCCAGGTCGTGGAGCCTGACGTCAGCTCGCTGGCGAGATTCGTCCGTCGCCACCAGGGGGCGGCCAAGTCCGAGGCGGGTCCTTGTCTGGTCGGGATACTGTCGAGGCAGCACGGCTATTTCCTGCGATCCTCGCCCGGCCACCAGGTTGTGCCCGTCCGCGCGTTTCTGGTGGGCCTCCACCAGGACCGGACCGATCTGTTTGCCCGCGAGGCCTTCACGACCATGGCGGCCGGAGGCAAGGAGCCTTTCACGCACGTTCTGGCCTTTGACTCCGCCAGCCCGGTTCAGGGCACTGCCTTGGCCGAGAGGCTGGCCATGGAGGTCACGGAGGCGGAGTGCTTCAGGATGGATCTGACCGGGCCGCAGGATCCGCAGCCGGCTCCAGAGGACCTCGACGCTGTGGCCCATGCGATCGCCTTCGGTGCAGGCCTGGCGCACGACGACAAGGCCCATACCGCGGACTTCCGCAACGACTTCATGCCGTTCCAGGGAAAGCGGCTCCGGCTCCAGAGCGCGATCCGGTGGACGAGCATCTCCGTGGCAGTCCTGATCACGGCTATCGGCCTGCACCTCCAGGTGCGGCTGATGCAGGTGAACAAGGACCTGGGCCAGGTTCGTGACCGGGTCTCCAAGGACTACTCCACGGTCATGAGGTCCAAACTCCCCAGGGGCAGGAGCCCCGTGGATGAGCTCAAACGCGAGGTCCGGCGGATCAAGGACATCAAGAGCGGGGAGTTGGGGCTCCAAAACAACGTGCTGGCCAGATTTGGCCTCCTGCTGAAGGCCTTTGCCTCGCCCGGCGACGGCGGCAGGGGCAAGATCGACCTGAAGGTGGACTCGGTGAACCTCAGCACGACGGACATCACCCTCGTCGGCAGTACGGCCAGCCGGAGCGAGACCGAGGCCTTCTTCAAGAAGCTGACGGACAGCGGGTTCGAGAAGGGCAGGACCAACGAGGCCTCCCAGGCGGGGCGGTCCACGTTCACGGTCCACGTGGAGCCCAAGAAGACCGCTGGCGCCAAACCATCCAAGGACAAAGAGGTGCAATGAAAGACCTGTACAAGAATCCGACGCTTTACTACATCGGGGTGCCTGCTCTCCTGGTCGCCTGGCCGCTGTGGGTCTCGATGCGGGATCTGCCCGCCGCCCAGAAGGAGTTGGCCAGGTGGAAGGGCTACCTGCCGGACGTGAACGTCGTGGCCGGCGAGATCCTGAGGCTCGACCCCGAGCGCCTCGACGACAAGGTGTCCAATGCACCCGAGCAGTTCGACTACACCGCGGCCATCGGTCGCGCGGCGAGCCTGTGCAGCATACCGGCCCCCAGCTACTCCACGGGCATCAAGACCCGGAACGCGAAAGGCCAGGAGAGTCAGACGGCCACCGTGAGCCTGAAGGGCGTGGGGATTGTCCAGGTCTGCCAGTTTCTCTCCCGGCTGCAGCAGAGCTGGCCCCACCTGGAATGCACGAGCGTCGATCTGATGCAGGACAAGAAGGTCGTGGATCGCTGGGACGTGAAGGTGGGCTTCGTGTACTTCTTCTAAGATAGGCTCCAAATGCGGGCTCTGTTTCCGCCTTCTGCCCCTCTGGACACGGCCTGTCCAGAAGGGTACGCTGTGGCCATGGACACCCGTGACTGCGAAGCCAGGATTGAGGCCATCCGCCAGCGGATCAAGACTTTTCCCACGGGTCCGGGCCTGTATTTCATGAAGGGCGCCGGCGACACGGTTCTCTACATCGGCAAGGCAAAGAACCTCCGCAGTCGCGTGGCCAGCTACTTCCAGCCGGGCGCGGACCTGGAGGTCATGCGCGGCCCCAAGATCGTGGAGATGATCGACCGGGTCCAGACCGTGGACTTCCTGGAATGCGCCAACGAGGTGGATGCGGTGCTGAAAGAGGCCCGCCTCATCAAGGACGTGCGGCCGCCCTACAACACCGACCTGCTGGACGACAAGACCTTCCCCTACCTGGAGATCACTACAGGAGACGACTATCCCGGCGTCTACGTGACCCGCAAGCCGAGACCCGGCAGCCGCCTGTTTGGCCCTTTCCTCAGCGCCGGCGACCTCCGGAACGCCCTGGTCGTGCTCCAAAAGATCTTTCGGTTCAGGACCTGCACGCTGGATATCCGCGAGGATGACCCCAAGCGGCGATTCTTCAGGCCGTGCCTGCTGCACAGCATCAAGCGGTGCACTGCGCCCTGCGGGGCCAGGATCGACAGGGCCTCGTACCGCAAGAGCATCACGGACCTGGTCCGGTTCCTGCGATCCAAGCGGTCCACGATCCTCCGCAGGCTGAACCGGGAGATGGCGGAGGCGGCGGCGAGGCTGGAGTATGAGCAGGCAGCCCTGTATCGTGACCGTATCCGGCTGATCGAGCGGCTCGGCGCCCGGGGCAGCCCTGAGGAGGACGTCCAGCCCGAGGTCTTCGCCACAGACCCGGCAGAGGGGCTGACGCAGCTCAGGACCGTGCTGGACCTGCCACAGCCCGTCCGGATCATCGAAGGGATCGACATCGCCACGATTTCCGGCACTGCGTCCGTGGGCTCGCTGGTCAAGTTCATCGACGGCAGGCCCTTCAAGAGCGGGTACAGGCGATTCAAGATCAAGACCGTGCGGGGCATGGACGACTACGCCATGATCGCCGAGGTCGTCCGGCGGCGATACAAGTACGCCATGAGGGGAGAGGAGTTGTGGCCTGATCTCATCCTCATCGACGGGGGCATTGGCCAGCTTCGCGCAGGCCAACACTCGCTCGCCGAGATGATGCAGACCAATCCCGGCGGTGAGGGTTTCTCTTTGGCACCCACCACGATTATCTCACTGGCGAAGAAGGAGGAACTCGTCTACCGGCAGGACTGGCCCGAACCGCTGGACCTCGGCATTCATTCGCCTGCCTTGAAGCTGCTCCAGTGCGTGCGGGACGAGTCCCATCGATTTGCGCAGGCCTACCACCACCTGCTGCGTTCCAAGGAGCTGCTCGAGCAGAGCTAGCGGCTAACCGGCTGAAGCGGCCGCCTTGGCGGACTTGGCCTTGGCCGTCTTGCGTACCTTGTGGGGCCTGCTCTTGCCGAACGTGCCCCGAGTGCGTTTGCCTTTTGCCGTTCTCTTGTCACCTCTGCCCATGAATCAGCTCCTTAAAAATGGCTCGTCCCCGTCTCACAGGACCGCGGTTCGGCGCGGCCCGTCGCTGGGTTGAGCGGCTGACATCATAGCAGAACGGGCATCCCCGTCAAGTTCTGAAAAATTAGGCTTGTTTTTGGCACGCCCATATCGTAAACTTCTTTGTTCTTGATGTGGCTCGAAGGTTGTTACCCATAGGAGACGCTCTGTGAAGACGCTGTTGATGGACGCCATTGAAGGCCGATGCATAAAGAAGCAGATTCCCTACTTTGAGGTCGGCGATACCGTAGATGTGGTCTGCAAGATCAAGGAAGGTGACAAGGAACGGACACAAGTCTTCAGTGGCACGGTCATTGCCCGCAAAGGGCACGGCATGAACGAGATGTTCACGGTCCGTCGGATGGTGGGCAGTGAGGGCGTGGAGCGGATTTTCCCCGTCAATTCGCCCAATGTCCTGGACGTCAAGGCGGTGCGGAGCGGCCAGGTCCGCAGGGCAAGGCTCTTCTTCTTGAGGAAGCGGAGCGGCAAGGCGGTCAAGCTCCGGCAGAGGCATAGCGAACACACTGCGGGCATCTAACTCGCAGACGTCCGCCGAGGGCGGCGGGCCTGCAGAGTAAGGCGATCCCATCCAACCTGTGGCCCCCCGGCCACAGGTTGTTCTTTTTGTTGCGGAGAGGAGACCATGGTTTGGATGCGGCGGCAGTTGATGGCCGACCCCAAACGTCTGGGGCAGTGGGGCGAGCGAGAGGCAGAGAAGGCACTCCAGAAGAAGGGTTTTGCGGCCCTGGACCGAAACGTCCGTTGTCCGATGGGCGAGATCGACCTGGTCATGGTAGATCCGGACGGCGTTGTTGTCTTTGTGGAAGTCAAGACCCGGCGTCATGAGGACTTCCAGCCTGTTGAGACCGTGATCACCCATACCAAGAAGCACCGCATGCGAAATGCCATCCGCTTCTTTGAGGCAGCCCACCGTATCGAGAACAGGCCCTACCGTTGCGACGTCGTGGTGGTGATCCTGGGCGACAGAGGCAGGCCTGAGATCAGACACTACCCGAATGCGTTTGTGCCATGAGGGGAGGTTGCAGGTATTAGGTTTTAGGTCTTAAGTTTTAGGTGACTGCGAAGCGGTCATCAGCGACCCTCTCGGTTCTTAAAACCTAGAACCTAAAGCCTAAAACTCTCTGGTTACGCTCCTGTCAGCTTCGATCGGAAGACAAAAAACACGGCGCCCAGGATGCACAGGCCCGCCCACGCGTAATCTGTCTTGACGGGCTCCTTCATGACCAAGACGGAGAAGGGGACAAAGATCAGCAACGTGACCACCTCCTGCATGATCTTAAGTTGGCCGATGTTCAGCTCCTGATGGCCGATGCGGTTGGCAGGGACCTGGATCAGGTACTCGAAGAGGGCGATGCCCCAACTCACCAGGGCTGCCACGATCCAGGGTTTGTGGGCCAGGCCCCTGAGATGCCAGTACCAGGCGAAGGTCATGAATACGTTGCTACAGCAGAGCAGGAGAAACGTCGTCAGTATAGTCTTGTCCACGGTTCGCTCCAGAAGGGATGGCCTGCGGGTGAAAACTGCGCTCGACAGGACTCGAACCTGTAACCACCGGTTCCGTAGACCGAAACTCTATCCAATTGAGCTACGAGCGCATTGAAGGCTCCTATGTACCATGCCTTGGGGGGCGTGTCAACTGGTGCTTAGTCCAATGATTGAAGCAGGGCAGGGATCTGCGATAGGCAGTCCACGGTGTGGCCGGGAGCGGCCTCAGGGCTGACAGCGGGCTGGCATCGAAGCCGCAGAGGCCGCAGGACCTGGACAGACCGCATGCCCAGGCGATTGGGCGCGATGAAGTCCTTGGTGGGGTTGTCCCCGACGTAGATGGCCTGGCCGGGCCTGACGTGGAGGGCATCGAGGACCCGGATGAATCCTTCAGTCGAGGGCTTCCAGAATGCACGGCCCAGGTGCTCGGTGTAGAAGACGCACTCGAGATAGGGGGCTATGCCGAGGGCCCTGATCTTGAGCCTCTGTGCGGGCAGGTATCCGTCCGTCAGGATGGCCAGGTCGTGCGATCGCCCCAGATATCTCAGGACGTCCCGGGTTTCCTTGGACAGCTTCAGCTTGGGCGCATGGGCACGGTAGACCCTGACCAGCCCTGCGATCAACCTTGCATCAAACGTCACACCCATCTCGGCCAGGGCGGCGTTGAAGGTCCGGCTGCGGTCGCCCGAGCTGAAATGACGCCACAGGCAGGCCTGCAGCTCGTCAGACGTGCGGGCCACCTTGTGAGCCCTGATGAGAAACTCGGCCACTGCCTCGAAACCACTGCGGCAGTAGTCGATCTCGTCATAGAGCGTATCGTCCAGATCAAAAACAACAGCCTTGATCATGCGTACCAGAAACGCCAGAAGTAAGCAGCAAGACGTAAGAAGCAAGGCATGGAACAGCTCTGGGCTCTTGCTTCCTACATCTTCCTTCTTGCCTCTTGCCTCTTACCTCTTACCTCTTACCTCTTAGTCCTTGTGGCCATCTGGTGATCATGATAAGCTCTGCTGGACGGTCTGTCGACCCTCAAGACAGGGGAAGGTTATGGCCAAGGAAAGACTTCAAAAACTGCTGGTGGCTGCCGGAGTGGACTCCAGGCGGAGGTGCGAGGAACTGATCCTCGAAGGTGTGGTCCGCGTGAACAAGCGAGTGGTCGACTCGCTGCCTGTGTTCGTGGATCCCGAGAAGGACGTCATCACGGTCAACGGTCGGCTGATCCGGCCTGAGCACAGGGTCTACTACCTGCTTCACAAGCCCAAGGGCGTGATCTGTGCCAACTCCGATCCTCAGGGTAGGCGCAGTGCCATCGACCTGATCCCTGGCAAGGAGAGGGTCTTCTGCTTGGGCCAACTGGAGGTCGACAGCAGTGGGCTGGTCTTGGTCACGAACGACACTGAGCTGGCGAATCAGTTGAGCCGTCCCCGTCACAGCCTGGTCAGGCAGTATGTGGTGGTGGTGGAAGGCAGGGTGGAGGATCAGCACCTCGACAAACTCAAGAAGGGGGTCTGGCTCTCGGAGGGCAAGGCTTCGACCTCGGCCGTCAAGGTCTTGCACCGCGGCACAGACCAGTCCATGATCGAGATCACCTTTCATCAGAGCGTCAATCGCCAGGTCCGGCGGATGATGGCCCGTGTGGGCCTGGACGTCAAGAGTCTCAAGAGGGTCCGCATAGGCAAACTCGAGATCCGGGGCCTGGGTCCCGGCCATTGGCGGCCCCTCACGGCCAGGGAGGTCGAGTACCTCAAGCGTTCTTCTTCGAAGGAGAACCCGTGAGCCGTACCCTGGGCGCGGTGGCAGCAGGACACCTGTGCCTGGATATCCTGCCCAACCTGGACCATCTGGGCCACGGGCAGTTCGATGTCTTGTTCAGACCCGGTCGGCTCATCCAGGCCGGCGCAGCCCAGTTTGCCACAGGCGGGCCTGTCTCCAATACGGGACTGGCCCTGCACCGCCTGGGTGTGCCCACCCATCTGATCGCCAAGGTCGGAAGCGATCCGTTCGGCCAGATCGTGCGAGACGTGGTGAGCCGATACGATCCCCGCTTGGTCGAGGGCATCGCTGTAGACGCGAGGGCAACCACCTCGTACTCCGTCATTGTCAGCCCCCCTGGAACGGACCGCATTTTCCTGCACTGTCCCGGCGCCAACGACACCTTCACGTCGGCCGACGTAGCCTATGACCTGGTCCGCAAGGCTGCCCTGTTTCATTTCGGGTATCCGCCGCTCATGGCCAGGATGTACCGCCAGGCGGGGAAGGAACTGGTGGAGATCCTCGCCACGGCCAAGGCCACGGGTGTGACCACCTCCCTGGATATGAGCTTTCCGGATCCCAGCTCGGAGAGCGGCCGGGTGGATTGGCGGGCGATCTACAGGGTGGCACTGCCGCACGTGGACCTCTTTCTGCCCAGCATCGAGGAACTGCTCTTCACGCTGCGGCCACGGACGTTCGAGCAGCTCAGCAGCCGGGGGTCCCTGGCTGGCCAGGTGGAGGCGGCTACGCTGGCGGATCTCAGCCTGGAGCTGCTGGACATGGGGGTCAGGATCGTCGTGCTCAAGCTCGGAGACCGGGGGCTTTACCTCCGTACCGCGGGCCTCGACAGGCTGGAGTCTCTGGGCAGGGCGAAACCTGCCGAGCTTCGGCCCTGGGCGGGGCGGGAGATCTGGGCGCCGTGCTTCCAGGTCGATGCCGTGGGAACGACCGGGGCGGGCGATGCGACCATCGCCGGGTTCCTGGCTGCACTGCTACGGGGTCTTACGCCCGAGCAGGCCATGGTCATGGCCGTGGCGGTGGGGGCGTGCAACGTGGAGGCAGCAGACGCCTTGAGCGGACTGCGGACCTGGGAGGCCACCACTGAGCGGGTGGCTGCGGGCTGGGCACGGTGCGACATGGGTGCTCCGGGGGCGGATTGGCGAAGGGATGCCGCGACGGGCCTATGGCTTGGGCTGGCAGAGACTTGCGGATAGAGGAGAGAAGGTCGCGTGGGGGGCGACCGCAGGGCTGAACTGAGGTAGACCGCGACTTTTTCTGGCACAGGGGCTTGCATTTCCCCCACAGATGGTTATAAATATTGAGTTTCAGACTAGTTGGATGGTTTGTCCAAGTTGCATAGGAGCGTGTTCAATGTCTAGAGTGTGCTACTTCACCGGCAGGCGGACGGTTGCAGGCCGAAGCATTGCCCGACGCGGTAAGGCCAAGAGGCTGGGCGGCGTGGGCAAGAAGACCACCGGTATCAGCAAGCGGAAGTTCAAGCCCAATGTCCAGCGGGTGCGGGCCGTCATCGACGGCAAGGTCACACGCGTCAAGGTGTCGGCCAAGGCCATGCGGATGGGTGTCATTGTCAAGCCGCTCAGACGGCCCAAGGCCGTTGTAGAGAAGGCAGCCGCCAGTTAGGGGCAGGACTCCTCGGAAGTCTAGACGGCGAGGCGGGTTGGCCTCGCCGTTTGTTTAGGACCTGAGATGGACAAGAGAATCGATCAGGCCGAGGTCCGCAAGGTGGCCAAACTGGCTCGCCTGGAGCTGACCGAGCGGGAGGTGGAGGAATTCACCAGCCAGTTGGGCGCCATCCTGGACTACGTCAACAAGATGAACGCGCTCAACACCGAGGCCGTGGAGCCTCTGGCCCACTGCCTGCCCATCAGCAACTGTCTCCGTGAGGACAACCGCTCCGCTTCTCTGAGCACAGAGCAGGCCCTGGCCAATGCCCCTGATCGCGATGAGGACTTCTTCAAGGTCCCCAAGATCCTCGACGAGGGTGGTGGGGCCTGACAAGCCGCCGGAAGGATGGTATCGATGCACGATCCGTTGCTGGAGGATATGGGCTGCCTGGAGGTCCGCAGGGCGGTCGGCTCCCGCCAGGTTACGTGCCTGCAGGTCACTGAGTCGGTCTTAGCGGCCATTGAAGGGGACGGCCGGGGCCTGGGGGCCTACCTGAGCACGTTTCGTGACCAGGCCCTCGAACAGGCGAGACAGATCGACCGGCGTGTCGCAGCAGGCGGTCCCCTGGGTCCTCTGGCGGGTGTCCCCGTTGCGGTCAAGGACAACCATTGCACGGCCTTTGGAGCGACCACGTGCGGTTCCAAGATCCTGGCTAATTTCAGGGCTCCATACAATGCCACGGTGATCGACAGGCTCCTGGCTGCAGACGCCGTGATCGTGGGCAAGACCAACATGGACGAATTCGCCATGGGGTCGAGCACCGAGAACTCCGGACTGCAGCGCACGGTCAATCCCTGGGACAACACCCGGGTCCCGGGAGGCAGCAGTGGCGGGTCGGCCGTGGCGGTCGCAGCCGGCCTGTGTTGTGCCGCTCTGGGCTCCGACACAGGCGGCTCCATCCGGCAACCTGCCAGCTTTTGCGGGGTCGCCGGGCTCAAGCCGACGTATGGAAGGGTCTCCAGGTATGGACTGGTGGCCTATGGATCGAGCCTGGACCAGATAGGTCCCTTGGCGAGGAGCGTATCAGAGGTGGCCCTGCTGCTGAGCGTGATTGCCGGCCACGACCCCAGGGACAGCACCAGCGTGGACGAGGCCACCGCGCCTGTGGACGATTACCTTTCGGCGATCGATCAACCTGTCAGCGATCTTCGAGTGGGGATCGTCCCCAAGGCCCAGGAAGGCGCAGATGCTGCGGTCAGGGAGGCGGTGAAGGCCGCTGTGGAGGTCTACAGACGGCTGGGCGCCAAGGTGGTCGAGGTCGAGATGCCGCACCTGGACTACGCCATCGCGGCCTACTACGTCATTGCCACTGCCGAGGCCTCCAGCAATCTGGCCCGGTATGACGGGGTTCACTACGGCCACCGCACCGCCAATCCGCGTGACTACATCGAGGTGTATACCCTGTCGCGGGCAGAGGGCTTCGGCCAGGAGGTCAAGCGGCGGATCATGCTAGGGACGTACGCCTTGTCCAGTGGCTACTACGATGCCTACTACCTCAAGGCCCTGAAGGTCAGGAACCTGATCCGTCAGGACTTCAGCAGGGCCTTCGAGAGGTGCGACGCCCTCCTGATGCCGGTCGCGCCCACCACGGCGTTCGCGTTCGGCGAGAAGTGCACGGATCCCCTGCAGATGTACCTGGCCGATATCTACACCATCTCCGCCAACCTGGCAGGGTCGCCGGCCATGAGCATTCCGGCCGGATTCGACGGCCAGGGGCTTCCCATCGGCCTGCAGATCCTGTGTCCGGCCTTCGCTGAGCAGCGGTTGCTGCGGGTCGCCAGGATGTTCGAATCCAAGACCGATTGGCACGGCCGAAGGCCCCCGAGGTTCTCCCATGGGAAGAAGTGACATCCACGTCGAGGTCGTGGTTGGGCTGGAAATCCACGTCCAGCTCTTCACCTCTACCAAGCTGTTCTGCGGTTGCGCGGTGGAGTTCGGCCAGCAGCCCAACAGCCGGGTCTGCCCCGTCTGTCTGGGCCTGCCCGGGTCGCTGCCGGTCATGAACAAGAAGGCGGTCGAATACGCCATGCTGGCGGGCCTGGCCCTCAACTGCAAGATCGCTTCGCTTCACCAAGTGGGACCGCAAGAGCTACTACTATCCCGATCTGCCGAAGAACTATCAGATCAGCCAGTATGACCTGCCCCTGGGCGAGCGCGGCTCCCTATCGATCCCGCTGGGGACGGGCCAGACCAAACAGATCCGCATACGGCGGGTGCACCTCGAGGAGGACGCGGGCAAGAATCTCCACGCTACCGGGAACTTCTCGCAGGTGGATCTGAACCGTACGGGTACCCCTTTGCTGGAGATCGTGACAGAGCCCGATCTGTCCAGCGCCGCGGAGGTCCGTGCACTGGCGGTCGAGCTGCAGAGGATCGTCCGCTACATCGGGGTATCCGAGGCGGACATGCAGAAGGGCCACATGCGGTTCGAGCCCAACATCAACCTGGTGATCACCCGGGAGGGCGGGACCGCGAAGACGCCGATCTGCGAGGTCAAGAACCTCAACAGCTTCCGCGCCCTGGAGAAAAGCGTGGAGTACGAGGTCCATCGCCAGATGGACGATTTCCTGACCACGGGCCGGACTCTGCAGATGGGCAACAAGACCACGCGGGGCTGGGACGACGTCCGCGGCGCAACCGTGCTGCAGCGAGAGAAGGAAGAGGCCCACGACTACCGCTACTTTCCTGAGCCGGACCTGGTTCCCGTCCGCGTGGACGAAGCCTGGCTGGCGCGGGTCAAGTCCGGGCTCTGCGAGCTTCCCCTGCAGAGGCAGGTGCGACTGGTGACCCAACACGGTCTCAATGACTACGATGCCGGCGTGCTTACGCAGGACCGGTCCACAGCGGACTTCTTTGACCTGGCCGTTGCGGCTGGCGGACAGCCCAAGCGGGTCTGCAATCTCCTGACCCAGGTTGGTCTGAAGATGGCCAATGAGCGGGGATGCGGGATCAGTGACCTGGGCGTGAAGGCGGCCGATCTGGCCCAGTTGGCCGGGATGATCGATCAAGGCCAGGTCAATGCCTCCGCAGGTGTCCGGATCCTCGAAGAGATGGCCAGGACGGGTCGCGGCCCGCAGGCCCTGGCTGGGGAGCTGAACCTGCTGCAGAAGAGCGACGCCGGTGAGCTCGAGGCCCTGGTTGATGAGGTACTGGCTGCATGCCCACAGGCCCTGGAAGAGGTCAAGACCGGGGGCAAGAAGAGTCAGAAGGCCCGCAGCTATCTGCTCGGACAGGTCATGCAGCGAACCAAAGGTCAAGCCAATCCGGCAGTGGTCTCTGAGATCCTTTCCCGCAGGCTCTCGTCGTGAGCCAATGAGCTCTGGTGATTGAGCAATATCCTATCTGGCGGCCCACCCCGTTTACGCCGATACTCTGATAGACAAAAGACAGGGGGGCACCGAGGCGGCAAGCAGACCTTGTCACCCGGTCAGAGCAGAGTCAAGTAAAGCAGTGGCTGTCTTGCCGAGGAACGAAGGACCGAAGGGGGTTCAGGGAAGGACGTGAGTTCCGCTGACCTGTGCGTCTGTTGGATCCGGCTCGGCTGCACGTCTGGCTATACTCAACAAAACTCCAACTGCCGCAGCGGAAAGCAACAGGCTTGTCCCGCCACCACTGACAAACGGCAGCGGGATGCCTTTGGTGGGCAGAACCACCGTCACGACGCCGATGTTGAGGGCGGCCTGGATGCCGATGGCCAGGACAATCCCCGAGGCCAGGAGTCTGCTGAATTCGTCCCTGCAGCTCCGCACGATCTGCAAGCCGAGCCAGACAAATGCGGCGAAGAGGGCCAGGATGGCCACGACCCCCACGAACCCGAGCTCCTCACCGATGATGGCGAAGACAAAATCCGTGGTGTCCTCGGGCAGATGGCCGTACTTGCAGACCCCGCCCCCAAGTCCCTTGCCCATGATTCCTCCGGAGGCGAGTGCAATGAGGGACTGATTGGCCTGGTAGCCCACGGACCCAGCGTATTTCTCAGGCTGCAGAAAGGCCATCAGTCGAACGATCCGGTAGGGCGACAGCAAGAAGGCGGCCATGAACCCGGCGATGGCCAGGGGCAGGGGGCTCACAAGGTGCCACCAGGTTGCCCCTCCGACCAACAGCATGATGAAGACCAGCAAGGCGACGAATGCGGCGGTTCCGAAATCCTCGATCACGATCAGGGCCACCAGCACCATGCTGACGCCGAGGATCGGGGCCAACTGCCTCCAGAAGGAGCGAAGCTGAAAGTCATATCTGTGGCACATGGCTGCCACGAAGAAGATCAGCGACCACTTGGCCAGCTCAGAAGGCTGGAAGCTCACACTGGCCATGCCCAAGGGAATGGAGAGCCACCGCCTGGCGAAGTTCCGTTCCACTCCGAGCGAGGGGATCAAGACGAGCACCAGCAGAACTGTACTGGCGACCACGAGGTAGGTGGTGACGGATCGAAGGATGCCCCGGGAGAAATCGAGCTTGCGGTGATCCAGTGAGGCCGTGGCCAGCATGACGATCGCCGCCAGCGGGAAGAAGATCATCTGCCGAACGCCCTGGTGCCCGATGAAGTGCCCCAGATCCAGGTGCTGGCCCAGGCTCGCGCTCGCAGAGAACACGAAGACCGTGCCGGTTGCCATCAAGACCATCACCACAGCGGCAACGCGGCTCGGCAGTGGAGCACTCCAGGAACTGGCCATCATGCGGACACCCTCAAAGGTCCTTCTTCCAGAACGTCCAATATGGCTTTTTTCGGCAGTCCGGCCGTTATCTCATCACTAAAACCGAAGGGACTCCCTGGGCTGCCAGTCGGGCCTTGAGGTCCTGGGCGGACAGGCCTGACACGGTGACGTGCTTGACCGGGTTCGTTTGGCCCCGGGTGATGGCAATATGGCCCTTCTTGACACCCAGAGCCCGGGCCAGCAGGGCGATCAGGGCCTCGTTGGCCTTTCCCTTTTCAGGTGGCGCGGCCACCTTGACCTTGAGCATGGAGTCCAGGATTCCCCCGAGGGTCGTCTTGCTGCTGCCCGGAACGACCTTGACGACAAAGGCCACCCCCTCCTGAACCGTCTGGATCTCCAGGCCGGACATGGCTAGCGGATCACTCCGAGACCTCGCGGAGATTGGCGCCGATGGCCATCTCCACGTACTTTTCCACCTGCTCGGCGAGCTCCCCCAGCGAAGGGAGTTGAAAGTCCTCGTAGTGACCGCAGACCAAGTCGCCGTCTGCCGCCCGCTTGGAGATCCTGACCCGGATGACCGGCGGATCGCTTGCAGACCGGCTGTAATCGTTGTCCCGGTGTTCGGTCAACTCCACCCTCCAGTTCTCACTGATGAAGACCAGGCATTTGCCTGTAAAAACGGCCGTCGGAAAGTAGTCCCTCAAGGCCCTGAGCGTTTCCATACGCGGTCCCTCATTCCAAGGAGCCGACCAATTCGCGGATGTCGGCGATCGCATGTCTGCGGCAGTACTCCGTCAATCCTGTAACGACCCTGGCTGCGCAACCGGGGTCTACCAGGGTACCCGTGCCCACAGCCACTGCCGTGGCTCCCGCGATCATGAATTCTAGGGCGTCGGCTGCGGTCCGGATCCCTCCCAGCCCCAGAATCGGGACAGGGCCGCCTTTGGTCACTTCGTTGTACACCTTGTTCACCAGGTAGACGGCGATGGGCTTGATAGCCGGCCCCGAGAGTCCGCCGGTACGATTGGCCAGCACAGGCCTGTGCCGCTCGATGTCGACGACCATGGCTGTAAAGGTGTTGATCAGGCTCAAGGCATCAGCGCCTGCGCCGACTGCGGCCTTCGCCGTTTCGCTGATGTCCGTGACGCAGGGGGATAGCTTCACCACCAGGACCTTTCGGCGGCTGGCCTTCCTGATCGCGCCGGTGATCTCTGCCACCTGGCGGGGATCCGTGCCAAACGTGATCCCGCCTTTCTTAACGTTGGGGCAACTGATGTTCAGTTCGAACCCGGCGATGGTTTGTTCGTCGGCCAGGCGTTCGACGACGGCCACGTAGTCATCGATGGTGGTCCCGGCGACGTTGACCAGGACGGGCACGGCCAGGCGATTGAGCAGGGGCACCTTCTCTTCGATGAATCGTTCCAGCCCCACGTTGGCCAGCCCGATTGCGTTGAGCATGCCGGCATCCGTTTCGACGATGCGGGGCAGGGCGTTGCCCTTCCGCGGCAGGGCAGTGATGCTCTTGGTGATGAAGCCGCCCAGACCACGGAGGTCGGTGAGCCCCTCCAGTTCATCGGCGTAGCCACACGTGCCCGACGCCGTGAACACGGGGTTTGCCAGGCGAATCCCGGCGAAGTCAATGGCCAATCTGGGTTCTGAGTCCATCGGCCCATCAGATACCAAATCACACGGCCAAATACAACTCCCCATCGCACTTCTGTACAATTGAATCGACTGATGCGCGGCGATACAATGAAGGCAACACGGTCGATTCTTGGAGGTCCATAGACATTGGGAAAGCCTCGTGAGACTATACAGGTGAGAAAAGAACGGGCGATTCTGGTCGCTGCTGTCCTCAAATCGAGGAAGGGCGACGATCTCGCAGAACTCACGGCCCTGGCCGAAACCGCCGGGGCCGTTGTCGTTGATCGGTTCCAACAACGTCTTCGCGGGCCGCACCGTGCCACGTACATCGGCTCTGGAAAGGCCGTCGAGGTGGCCGGCAGGGTGAAGCGGTTTGCGGCCGACGTGGTCATCTTCGACAACGAGCTGTCTCCAGGCCAGATCCGGGAGCTGGAGGAGATCATCCAGGCCAAGGTCGTCGACAGGAGTGAGTTGATCCTGGACATCTTTGCCACCCGTGCCCAGACCCGGCAGGCCAAGCTGCAGGTGGAACTGGCCCAACTGGAATACACCTATCCCCGCCTTACCCGGATGTGGTCGCATCTGGACACGGTCGCGGGAGCAGGCGGAGCCACGGCTGCGGGCAGCGTGGGCGCCATCGGTACGAGGGGGCCAGGTGAGCAACAGTTGGAGATTGACCGCCGCCTGGTCAGCAAACGGATCACGGAGCTCAAACGGGAATTGACGCTGATCGACGAGCGCAAGTGCCGAGAGATCGAGACCCGACGAGGAACCTTCAAGATCTGTCTGGCAGGTTACACCAATGCCGGAAAGAGCACCTTGCTCAACGCCCTCACTGACGCGGGCGTGTTCGTCGAGGACCGCCTTTTCGCGACGCTGGACACCCGGACGCGGCAGTGGAGCCCCCGGAAGGGCGTGGAGGTCCTGATCAGCGATACCGTCGGCTTCGTCCGTGATCTGCCCCACCAGCTAGTCGAGTCGTTCAAGGCCACGCTCGAAGAGGCCGTCAACGCGGATGTGCTGATGCACGTGATCGACGTGGCCAATCCTGAGGTCATGGCCCAGATCGAATCCGTGGACCGGGTCCTGGCCCAGATCGGTTGCCGGGACAAACCGACCATCAAGGTTCTCAACAAGGCGGACGTGATCCAGAGCATGGATCGGCTGGAGATGCTTCAGACCATCTACAGAGACGCAGTTACCGTCTCTGCCAAGACGGGGATGGGACTGGATCGGCTCGGCCAGATCGTCTCTGATTTACACCAGGGGGGCGAGGTCCGCATGCGAGTGCACGTCAAGCTGACGGATGGCCGGTTGCAGGCGTTCCTCCGTGCCCACGCCAAGGTTCTGCAGGAGACGTATTCGGATGGGTCTGTCCAGGTGGAGGCCATCCTAGGCCGAAACCGCATGGCTGCCCTGCATCGTCTGCAGCCTGAGCGAATCGAGCTGCTTTAGTCAGAGTCTATCTCAGCCCTTGATGCAGATCAAGGGTTCCAGCCTGGCAACCTTCCTGGCCAGGCCTGCAGATTCGGTCACGTCGACTACCGCATGGACATCCTTGTAGGCACCCGGCGCCTCCTCGGCGACCCCTTTCTGAGAGGCTGCCCGGATCAGGATGTTCCGACGGGCCAGGGTCTGCATGATCTCCTTGCCTTGCCACTGCTTCAGGGCTTGAGACCTGCTCATTGCACGCCCTGCCCCGTGACAGCAGGATCCGAACGATTTCGTCATCGCCTCCCTTGTCCCTGCCAGGATATAGGAGGCAGTCCCCATCGTTCCGCCGATCAAGACCGGCTGGCCTGTCGTCTGGTACTCGATGGGCAGTCCAGGCTGTCCGGGCCCGAAGGACCGAGTGGCACCTTTGCGGTGCACGTAGAGCTGCATCCTCCTGCCCTCGACCTCGTGCTCCTCCAGCTTGCAGGTGTTGTGAGACACGTCATACAGAATGGTCAGCCTTGCGTCGGGCAGGATCTCTGCAAAGGCCTGACGGAGCAGATGGGTCAGGACCTGACGGTTGGCGACCGCACAGTTGATTCCGCTGTTCATGGCGCCGAGATACTCCTGCCCCAACTTCGAATCGATCCTGGCGCTGGCCAACTCCTTCTCGGGAAGCGTGATCCCCTGACTCTGGGCCTGCTTGACCATCGACTGCAGGAAATCCGTGCCGATCTGGTGGCCCAACCCCCTGGAACCGCAGTGGATGCTGACGACCACCTCGTTCACTGCGATCCCGAAGGCTGCGGCGGAGTTGGAGTCGTAGACCTGCACGACCTGTTGAATCTCTAGATAGTGGTTCCCAGACCCAAGCGTTCCCACTTCGTCTTTCTGCCGCTCTTTTGCGCGGCCGGAGACGCACCGAGGCCTAGCTGCGGCCATGTGGCCCTGCTCTTCGATGAATCGCAAGTCCTCAGCGGTTCCATATCCCTGCTCCACGGCCCATTGGGCGCCACCGGATAGCATGTCGTCCATTTCAGGGGACGACAACACAAGCCTGCCCCTGCTGCCTACCCCTGCGGGAATGCGTCTAGCCAGCAGGTTGGCCAGGGATTCCCCGCATCCCTTGATATCCTCGGCCACAAGACCGGTGCGCAGGGTTCGAACCCCACACGCAATGTCAAAGCCAACACCGCCGGCGGACACCACGCCACCTGCGCAGGGATCGAATGCAGCCACACCTCCTATGGGAAAGCCATAGCCCCAGTGGGCATCAGGCATGGCCATCGATGCGCCCACGATCCCAGGAAGCCGAGCGACATTGGATGCCTGCTGCAAGACCATCTGGTCCATGTCCTTAATCAGTCTGTCGTCGGCAAACAGGACCACGGGTGCGCCCAGGGTAACCTTGGGTTGTGCGACCCACTCGCAGGGTCCTCTTCTGGTCAGCTTGCTCGTCTCCATGATGATCCCTCATACGTCCACAATGCACTGTGCAACCCATCGACCTTGATCGTCGCAGCCGACCTTCAGTTCTGACGGTGTTGCAGCCTTGACTTCGACCTGGAATTCGTGCCTGGCGCAATCGATCTTCTCTCCAAAGGCCTGGGCAACCAGTGAGTCTCCCTCGATCTTCACCTCGAAGCGGCCAAAGAGCATGTGGCGGACATCCATCTCATACACAAGTGTATTGAGCCAGGCCAGCAGGAGTAACTCGACATCTGATTCCTGCCAGTGGAGGCCGACCTCTTGGTCTTCCTTCACTGTGGCCGGGTCGACCATGACTGCTACCATGGCCAAGGCTGCCTGTGCGAACGCTTCCTCCTTGGTGGATCCAAACCCACGAATGCCTATGTCGGCTGAATGGCTGAAGTGCTCCCAGTGTGCGCTAGTCCCACTCATATGCCCCATTAGAGGCCTTTTGTCCAAGGTGTCAATGGAGCTTAGGTCCGTCATCGCCATCCGATTCGCTGGCTGTAACTTCGGGACAGGGCAGTTGCCGCAGAGCGGACGTGGGCTGGACTGTCACAGAACCTTGACATTATCCGCGCCAAATGATAAAGTAGGAAATATAGAATGGCAGTGTGTGATAACAAGGGAGGCATGGTTGGTTAGATAGCTTGGGGGCGGCAACGACAATGTTATGCATAATACGACTGGCGGCAATAAAATTATAGTTGACGCGGACTAGGCTGTGTAGTATATTAGATCGTGATGTGAACATGGAGATTTTGGGTGATTCCTATGGCACTTGGCTTTGTGCTTGCTTGGCGGGTGTAGGTCTACCGCAGTCACCCCACGGAGGAATTGAGATGTAAGGCCTCGTGTTGACTGAAGGACGGCACAAGGCTTAGGATTCGGGGGGGGCGTGTGATGGAGAGAGTGGTGATGATTGGCGCGGTGAGTTTACTTTGGCTCGGGCAGTTGACTGCCAGAGAGGCCACCTGGGATGCGGGGGTTCATATGAGCAATTCCCGGAGAGGGCGTCTGCATTCATCATCTCCATCCGTATTTGCTGTAAGTCAGAATGTGACCGCCAGTTGTGGTATGGGCGGGTTCACAGGATGTTTCTGAATCTGCAAATTGCCCAGGACTTATGAGAAGGTGCTACTCTGATGCCCCCCGTCAAGGGAAGGAGAAAGGAGGTGTGGTACTGAGAAAGCTGGCAACTCGCAGGTAGACTTGCGACTCGTCCTGGTAACTGACCCGGTTTGGGGCGGGTAACATGCTGTCGGCGCGGGGTTCACTAGGGAATCTCAGAGTATGAATCGACAGTCAAGGGTTTGGTCGGGGCAATAAGAAAAAAAGGGCGGACAGGCGCCTTGACCAAGAAGGAAACATGCCGCCCAAGGGCTTGGGCATAGACGTGCCCAGGCAAAGAGAAGAGAATTCGGGTTCGCCTCTGAAGGGTGGTATCGGCCCAGAGGGGGCAAAGGTTGAGAAAGGGAAATGAAGATGTTGAAGAAGAGTCTTATTGCAGTCACCGTGCTTGCCATGTGCATGCCCGCTTTCGCTGGCCAGCTGAAGATTCATGGCAATTGGCCCTGCACCTACGTAGCCCAAGAGATCTGCAAGATCGACGTCATCATGGACGTTGGCTACTACATCGCAATCGTCAAGCAGGATGCGATCAAGGTCACCCAGGACACCACGTCCAATGATCCTTATCACACCTATGCTGGCTGCGCCTCCAAGGACGTCAAGAGCAACTTCAATGCTGCTCTGTCGGTCAGTGCTGCTGCCACAAGCGCTGCTGGTGGAAGCTGGAGCGCCACTGTTGACCCGGCCACCGTTCCCGCCGGCACCACCTCGGTGAAGTTCTGCGTTAAGGGCACTGGCGTGAACATCGACAAGCTGGTCGGTGGCGCCAAGGACGTCCCGGTTGCTCAGATCACCGTGAAGGTTATGCCCGCTGCCTAAATCATCTGGCAAGGTATCTGCCTTCCAACTGACTCTGGGCGTCCAGGTTTGAGGGCGACCGAGTAGTGAAGATGGGCAGAGGTGATTCAAGAGGGGAGGGAAGGGCAAGATGTTGCTCTTTCCTCCCCCCTGTATTTGGGCCCTGCGGGACGATCTGTGGGGTAGGTCTTGATGGAGAGCGATTGGGGTCCGGGTGCGAGAGGCTGTGCTGTGATCTTCCTGGTTTTCTGGCGAGGCGTCTGTACTCTACGTTCACATAATAATGGCCACATTGGAGTGGCGTATTGGGTTGCCTGGTGATAAGATGGCGAAAATCAATGGTTGTGGCTAAAGTGATTGACATTGGAGGGATATGTTGGGTATGATAGGGTACTTAGAAGGTATTGGTTTAGATCAAGATGCCTTATCATATCAGGCACTTGCAGGCAATGGATGCACTGCACTTTGCATGTGGGTAAGAGCGGATTCTGTCCTGGGGGTTTGTTAGAGGGAATTATTAGGCAAGGTTCTAGGCATTTGGCTGGCAAGGATTGAAGGCAAGTAGGGACGATAAACTGCCGAATAGTCATGAGGTTGGATTCCGAGCTGACGTGATTCCCTGGACAAGGGTGGTGTTGCAGTTAAGGACACGCCGCAGCTTGTTTCTGAGTGCGGCGAGCAAGATCATGGAACGCAAGGGAGGTCTGGGACAGATGATCAGAGCTAGGGTGAATGGGCAGAGCATGCATCGGCTCGCGAGGGTGAGACAGGTGGTCCCGGAACGCTCATCGGTGACAAGTTGCTCGATCGGACAGTTGACCCCGTCATTCCGCTGGGTCGCCTTGATGGGCCTTGCACTCCTGGCTGGCAGCGAGCAGGCCATGGCACAGTTCGTGGTCAATCCCATGATGATCGAGGCGCGTCCCCAGGCAGGCCAGCGAGTGGAGGCGGAGATCCAGCTTCAGAACTGGGATACGAGCGAGACCCAGTATATCACGCTCAGCGCGGTGAACCTGACCCAGGACGAAAACGGAAACTGGCAGGTCATTGACGCCAACCATCCTGTGGATCTGTCCAGGATCCACTCCTGCAGAGAGTGGATTTCGATGAGTCAGAAGAAGATCGCTGTCCAGCCGGCCAAGACGGTCAACGTCCCGATCGTGATTCGACCGGCCAATGGATCGAGGGGGTTCTGGTGCGCAGGCATCGTCTGCGGCCTGGAGCCTCGGGCTGATGCCATCGGCGTCACGGTCAGGTACGAGTTCGTGGTGCCTGTCCTTCTGACCATGGATGGGCCCGCGACCTACAACAAGGTGACGTTGGTCGATGCGGGGCTCGAGACCTTCAAAGACGTGGATGGTACGGCGGGCAATACCGTCGTGACCCTCACGATCGAAAACACGGGCCAGACCTATTCGCGTCTGATTCCGCGGGCCCAGGTCTTTGTGCCCCGCGCCAACAATGACTCCCAGCTCGTGATCCGGGAGGTCAAGTTCAACGAGGTCGCCATTGTTCCCGGCTCCAGGCTGAAGATCAAGGGCGACTGTGGTCGCAACCTGCCGTCCAAGACCTACCTGGTCAAGGGGTTCATCTCCGTCGACGGCAAACCTCCCAAGCGGATCGAGACCAAGGTCCCCTATACCGGAGAGAAGGCAGCCAGGGAAGTGTCTGACGCGGCGGTGGAGATCGAGCCTGCGACGGTCGTGATCGACAGCACGGCAGGAAGCGTGGGGCGGTCCATGGTGGAGGTGCGGAACGACTCGGATCAGCCTGTCACCATCCGGGCGCACGTAACGACCCCCGGGGTGTTCGGCGGCCATGTCAGTCCGTCGGGTTTGCGGGGAGAGAGCATGAGTTGTTCGGACTGGGTCGACGTGAGCCCGTCCGAGTTCACGCTCCAGGGCTATCGAAGCCAGAAGATCCAACTGACCTCCAGGATGCCCGCGAGTGCAATAGAGTCCAGGGGCTACTACGCCGACCTCAGCCTGTTTTCCAGCTACAGCGACGGGACGAGTGCCGGCGCACCCTGTCACGCCCAGATCTGCGTGACCAACAAGCGAGTCCCGCTGAGCCCCCTAGTCAATCCCAAGAAGATCGCGCACGAACCCGGGGAGGCCCAGAAGTGGACCGTGTTGGCTCGGTTCCAGAACGTGGGCAATGCCCATATCAAGCCGTACTGTGAGGCCCAGTTGGTCAGAGTCGACGGGACCGTTATGCTGAGGTCGCCCATGACGGCGCAGGACAAACCTGACCTGATGCTGCCCCTGGAACCCAGGGACTTCTCGGGCGAGCTCGATCTGACCAACCTGAGAGATCCCGGAGTCTACCGCATCGCGGCAGTGCTGACGGATCAATCGGTCAGCGACCCGAATGACTTCCCTGAGGTGCGACAGGACGAGGCTGTGCAGCTCGTCCGGGGCGCGGACAGGAAGTGGACAGTTGAACGGATCGGCCTAGATGCCTTCCGCAAAGAGGCGGGCAAAGTGGGGGGGACCGTAAAATGGTAGTTCGGAGTCGACGTGTCTTTTCGTTAAACCGAGGCCACGGGTTGCCGATACTGGGAGATGAACCAGGCAGTGGATGTCCCAAGGCTGGCTATCGAAGGGGACGTTTGTCTATGGCTAGAACACATACAAGTAGGGTTTTATGGGGCGGCACTCTCGCTGTCTGTCTGATCCTACTGCTGGGCATAGACGCCGGCGCACAGGGCTTCGTGCCCAAGATGAAGACCTTCGTCATCACGGGGTCTACCGTCGAGCCCGGCGTGATCCTCGGAGGCTTCCCCGGTGGTACCCGGATTGAGAGCGACGGCAGCGGCGGCTACCGTGCTGAGGTTCCTTTTGGCTGGAAGGGCACCATCACTCCCCAGAAGCCGGGTTTCAGCTTTACCCCGCCCAGCATACCCTACGCCGAAGGGGTCAAGGCGGATCTGACCAACCAGGACTATACGCCGCAGCCCAAGACCTTCGTGATCTCCGGCTCTGTGGGCATGGCCGGCGTCACCCTGAGTGGATTTCCCGAGAGCGTGCTCTCGGATGAAAAGGCGCTTACAAAGCCGTGGTGAACTATCAATGGACCGGAGAGGTCACTCCGATCAAGGATGGTTTTGAATTCACGCCCAAGAGCAAGCAGTACACGGTTGGGGTGACTCGCGACTACGACAACGAGATCTTCAAGGCTGCTCCGGTCACCTACGAGATATCGGGAACGATCACCGTGGGCGGGACACCCCTCGCCCTTGTGAAACTGCAGGGACTGCCTGGCGATCCCGTCACTACGACCGCCGGTACCTACACCGTCAGGGTCCCCTATGACTGGAGCGGCAGCGCGACTCCCGTGCGCGAAGGCTACAACTTCGAACCCGGCATGCAGGACCACTCCCACGTGTCTGCGCCGATGACCGGCCAGGACTACAGCGGAACGGCCATCCAGTACACCCTCTCGGGTACGGTCGGCATCGAGGGCGTGGACATGCGGGGCCTGAACGTGAAGTCCGGGCCGGATGGGCAGTACTCGGCCAACGTGGCCCACGGATGGTCGGGCAAGGTAACGCCGAGTCTCGAGGGCTACGCCTTCACGCCCACCGAGATTCCGTACACGAAGGTGGTGGCCAATCAGAGCGGCCAGGACTACGCGTACAAGGAGATCGTGGTCACGATCCAGGGCAACGCCGGTCAGGGAACCGTCGTGCTGGAGGGGCTGCAGGGGGCGGACGGCCAGACCCTGATCTCGGACCCCAAGGGCGCCTACACCGCCCGGGTTCGTTTCGGCCAGAGCCTCGTCATTATGCCCAAGAAGGAAGGCTTCACCTTCAAGCCGGAGACGATCACGGTCGCCAAGGCGACGCGCGACCTGAACATGCAGAACTTCACCGCCAGCAAGCTGAAGTTCGTGGTGTCCGGAAACGCGGGCCAGGCGGACGTGGAGATGAGGGGCTTCCCGAGCCGGGTCGTCAGCCAGAAGGACGGAAGCTACCAGACCACGGTGAACTACGGCGATACCTTCACGGTTGTCCCGACCAGGGGCGGCTATGAGTTCGATCCGCCTTCCACATCGTACACAGACGTCCGCGAGCCGAAGCAGAACCAGGACTACACGGCCAGGGAAAAGAAATGCAGGATCAGCGGCAAGATCACCATGGACGGCAGCGGCCTCGACGGCGTCACGGTCTTCACGGGCATTGGTGAGACGGACGTGAAGTCGGCCACCACCGATGCCTCGGGCAGCTACACTCTGGAGGTGCCCTTCAACTGGAGCGGCACCATCCAGTTCCTGAAGGAGGGCTATGATTTCCAGCCCATCAACCAGAAGGTCTCGCAGGTCAGCAAGGATCTGAGCTATGACTTCACGGCCAAAGTGAAGATGTTGACTATCGTCTCGGACGTGGGCGCCCCGATCGAAGGGGTGACCGTCACGGCCGATCCGAGCGGCGCCAAGGCAGTGACCGACAAGGCGGGCAAGTACCGGATACAGGTCCCTTACGACTGGTCTGGAACGATCACGCCGGCCAAGGAAGGATATGACTTCGATCCGCCCAACAAGCCCTATGAGCACGTGAAGACGGATCTGGATGAGACCCTCAGCGTCAAGAACACCGCGCCTCCTGCCTCACAGCAGACTGCGGGGCCGGGCGCGACCGAGTCGCCACTGTCCAACGTGGGACCTGCAGGTTCCACCCAGCCGCCCGCTGGTGAGGTGCAGCCCCAGGCCAGCCGGCCGAACACGGCTGCCGGCCAGGGCCCTGCCACAGGGCAGCAGGGGACAAAGCCCTCGGGAGTCATTCCAGAGAACGAGTTGCGGATGGCCCAATTGGAGAAGGAACTCAATGATCTGAAGGCCAAGGCAGCCAACGGTGGTGCCGCAGGGACCGGCAAGGCAGGTGACGGGAAGGTTGCAGGAAGCAGCGTCATGCCGCCCAAGGGTTCTTTGGGCCCCATCGTGCCGACCCAGGCCTTTGTGCAGACTGACATACGCACGGCCCTGGGGGACATCAGTACGGACACCGGCGTGCCGATCATCGCGGATCCTTCCGTGGGTGGCGACGTCACGGTGACCGTCACGGGCAAGCCTCTGGAGCAGGCCCTGGACCTGTTGCTTGCAGGCACCGAGTTCAGTTGGAGGAAGATGGAGGCCTTCTACCTGGTGACCTCGATGAAGGTGACCAGCGCCAGCTTCATGCAGGGCAGTGAGACGCGGACGATCCATCTGCAGCAAATCGATGCCAACGAGGCAGTCAGGATGCTGTCTCCTGCAGTCCAACCCTACGTGCAGCCTCAGGCCACGGGACGGATGGTCAATATCACCGCGCCGGCCCGGCTGATCGATCGCATCGAGGCGGATCTGCGGGGCCTGGATGGAAGACCTCGCCAGGTCCTGTTGGAGGCCAAGATCGTCTCCCTGGAGAAGGGCAATCTCCTGAACCTGGGCGTCGACTGGGCGTGGCCTACGGCCAAGTTGGGGACCTTCGGCAGTTCAACGAAGGGAGTCGCCAGCGATGCGATCACGAACTACAACGGCAAGTGGCCCTGGGGCGTGCAGATCGGCTACGCGGCAGACGGCACCTTCACCAGTGCCCTGGAGATGGCCTTGAACCTGTTGGAAGAGAACAGCGAGGCCAGGGTCCTCTCTCGTCCGCAGATGTTCGCCCAGAGCGGAAAGAGGGCGGAGTTCTCGGTGATGACCGAAGAGTACTTCATGATGACGCCCAACATCCAGGCGACCAGTTCCCTGGGATACATGTCGGCCCTGGCGCAGTTGGAGAACGTCAAGTCCGGCACGCGGCTGACGATCACGCCCTACATCGGCGACAACAACGACATCACCCTCGACGTGGCCGTGGAGCTGAGTGATAGTATTGCCAAGGCCAGAGGCACCGACCTTCCCAAGGTGACGCGGCGGATCACGAGCAACACCGTGACCGTCAGGGACGGGGGTACCGTTGCGGTGGCAGGCCTGACGGAGAGTCGGACCCGGAGCAAAGAGAGCAAGGTCCCGGGGCTGGCCGACATCCCGGTCATGGGCAAGCTCTTCACCAAAAACGACAACGACAAGGACAGCAAGGAGGTCGCGGTGTTCATCACGGCTAGCCTGGTTCGGGAAGGCCGTTACAACGGCCCGAGCGAATCGGCGTCAGTGGGCCGGTCTGCGGCCGGAGAAACCAATGCTGCCAGCCCCTTCTCCGACCAGCTCAAGGATTCCTTGAGCCGCCGGCCTCGGTAACGTGGGGCAGATGGTTCCAGCATGAAGGTACAAGGAATTCGATCGATGCGACTATCCGGTCGGAGTGCCACGTGTGCAGGGTTGGCCCTGGCGGTGTGTCTCGGCGCCGCAGGCTGCGGCTCATTGCGGCTGCCTGGATTCGGGAAGTCCAAGAATTCCAACGCGGCCCTGGAGATCATTCCCAAGAACAACCGGTACGCCCTGACCGTCACGCCTTCGGCAGACGACGTCGTGACGATGATGCTCAAGATCGGCTTTGCCGAGGATCAGATCCTCGCACTGGGCGAGAACCTGCGCAACGCCCTGGCTACTCAGGGAGCTGCCGAGGTCCGGCGAGGCAAAGAGGTGGGAGCGATCTTCGCAGCGTATCAGAACGACACGATATTCATCAGCACCCGTCGGGGCGGGACCTACATCTATGACGTCAGGAACGCCGAGTTCAGGTTGGGCGACGAGACCCCGCCCCGCCAGCCGGCAGCCCCCGCCCCTGCCTCCGGGCAGGGTGGTTAGGCGGGTGGCGGTTCCCAGGGCCTGAGGCCGCAACGCCTCCTGGCCGTCAGTATCCGACAACCCGCGGTCGTCACCAGCACGTCGTCCTCCAGTCGCACGCCGCAGCGTCCCGGCAGATAGACCGCAGGTTCCACGGTCAGGACCATTCCAGCCTCAAGCACATCGTGGGCGCCAGGCCTGAGGAACGGGCTTTCATGGATATCCAGGCCGATGCCATGCCCGGTCCCGTGGCCGTACACCGGAAGTCCTGCATCTTGGATTACTCGCCTGGCTGCCGCATCCACCTCGGCCAGGGTCGCACCGGGCACTATCGCACGGATGGCGGACTGCTGCGCCCGCCTGACGGCCTCGAAGGCCTTCAGGAAGAGTGGGGGCGGTTCGCCCACAGCGAAGGACCGGGTGATGTCGCTGCAATAGCCCCTGTACCTGGCGCCGAAGTCGATCAGCACGGTGTCCCTCGATCTGAGCCGCCGCGAGGTGGGACGGTGGTGCGGTCGCGAGGCGTTCGATCCAAAGGCCACGATAGTGTCGAAGGCGGGCACTCCGCCGAGTCTGCGGAAGTGATAGTCCAGCAGACCTGCCATGGTGTCTTCCGTGACGGCCGGCCTGAGATCCGCCAGGGCCAGGGTCAAGGCCCTGCGGGCGATGGAGCCCGCCTTCTGGATGCAGCGGATCTCTGCCGGGTCTTTGACCTTCCGGACCTCGGCGACGGGATCGGGCATGGTCTTGACGCGAATCCGCACCTGCCGCCTGACCGCGTTCCAGTCGGCCAGGCTGATGGAGGGGTCCACGGCCATCGTCGAGACTCCAGCATGGCTCACTGCGGCGGCCGCGGCCGCTGTGATCGCAGACCTCCGCTCGATGATCCGGGCGGTAGGGCACTCCTTCGCTGCCTGCTGCGAGTATCGGCTGTCGGTCAGCAGGAGGACCTGCCTGGTGGTGAGGACGGCCCAACTGTCCTGGCCCATGAAGCCCGTGACGTAGGTCACGGCCGAGGGCCTGGTCAACAGGAACAAATCCACACCGTACGCCCTCATGCGTACGCGTATCCGGCCTAACCGGTCATTCCACAGCGTCTCAACCATCGCGGCTCCTTGTCGTACAGAGGCCCGTATCATGGCCATACGGAGAGCAAAAATAAAGGCCCTGGGCCGAGATTCCCGATGTCGCACGAGGGCCTTGTGTGGGGCGGTGCTGGAAAGTAGAATGACGGGTCCTGCATCTCCTGCCGGCTGGGGCAGCGGGGAATGCAGGTCCGTTGAGACGAAGGTCGTTCAGTCAGGGCGGGCGTTCATGTTCGCAGCAATACCCATTCGAACCAGTATCTGGCCTCATCGAACACCCTACGCGAACTACGCATTGATTGCCGCGAACGTGATCGTGTTCCTGCTGACGTTCAGCCCCAGGACCGCCCTCATGGGAGGCTACGGAGTGAGCGTGCCTGTTCGCGAACCGGCCCTCTCGCTCATGCTGGTGCCGAAGTACTGGCAGGTCTGGCAGTTTCTCACCTACGCCTTCCTACACGCCGGATACCTGCACATCATCGGAAACATGTTCTTCCTGTATCTCTTTGGAAACAACGTCAACGACCGCCTCGGCCATCTGGGCTACTTGGCCCTGTACCTGGCCGGTGCAATCTTCAGCGGCGTCGGCCATACCCTCCTGCATGCCTCCTCAGAGGCGCCCACCGTGGGCGCGAGCGGGGCGGTGGCCGCTGTCACGGGCGCCTACCTGGTGCTCTATCCCCAGACGCTGGTGACCGTGTTGTACTGGTTCATTTTTCTGATCGGCACCCTGGACGTGTCGGCCTTGTTCTTCATCGGCTTCCAGATGATCCTCTGGGACAACCTCCTCGCGAGGACACCCGGCAGTATTGCCTACGATGCCCACCTGGCGGGATACGCCCTGGGCATTGCCGCGATGCTGGCCCTACTCGCCAGCGGTCTGATGGCGAGCAGCCATTTCGATCTGTGGTCCATGATCGTGCGATGGGACCGAAGACGGCGGTACAGGGACATCGTGTCGGAGGGGGTAGACCCGTTCACCGGCGCCAGGCCGGTCGAGGCCCGAGAGGTCGCCAAGACGCCGGCCGACCTCGAACAGGAGGCCAGAGTCCAGGCCCTTCGCAACGAGATCTCGGTCCGGCTGGGCCAGCGGAACCTCTCCGGCGCAGCCCAGGCCTACGTGGACCTGATGGCGTTGGACGATCAACAGGTCCTTCCCCGCCAGATGCTCCTGGACCTGGCCAACCAGTTGGCGAGCGACAAGAGGCACGCGGAGGCGGTCAAGGCCTACGAGCGGTTTCTGCTCCACTACCCGAGCTACGAGTACGCGGAGCAGGTGATGCTCATGCTGGGACTTCTGTATTCACGCTACCTGGGGCAATCCGCACCCGCCATCCAGTATCTCCGCAAGGCAGCGGACCGGCTTACGGACCCCTCCCAGAGGCAGTTGTGCCATGACGAGTTGGCCCGGCTCAGCCCGTCCTCCTCAGAGGGGCTTGTGGGGAGAGCCTAGCCCAAGACCAGCTATCAGGTCTTGAGCACCTTCGCGAACACGAACTTGTCGTCGCCAGGCCCATAGAAGTCGGTGATCGGGCTGGCAGCGACGTAACCCAGTCTCTCATAGAACGCCCGCGTGGACTGATAGATCTGGCGGCCTGAGGTTTCGGCTATCGCAAGACGGCCTCCAGAAGAGGCAATCCGGGCTTCTGCAAAGTCCATCAACCTCCTACCGAGCCCTTGACCCTGGCAGACGGGGTCCACGGCGATCCAGTACACGTCGAAGGTCCCCAGCGTACAGGGCGTCGGGCCAAAGCACACCCAACCCCTGACCTGCCCTGAGGCCTCGATTACGTACGACCGGTAGTGACCACCGGGGCCGTCCTTGATCCCCGCGTCGAGCACCTCCTTGGCGATGGTCATCTCATCTGGCCTGAAGAACTGCGTTCGGCTGAGCAGGTCCACGACGGGCTCCCGGTCCTGTCGGTCGCACCAACGGATGGCCAGGTCACCAGGCTGCTTCCCCTTTCGCCTAGCCACCGTCCTTGCCTTCTTGGGCATACGGGCGATTGCCGACTGGATCGTCATACGAATGAACTGCTCGTACCGGATCCCCGCAGCCTGCAGCGCAGCAGCGAAGCCTGCGTCAGGGGCGATGTCCGGATTGGCGTTGACCTCGAGGATGTAGGGATACAGACTCCGATCCAGCCGGAAGTCGACGCGGCAGTAGTCGGTGCAGCTCAGCGTCCTGCATGCAGCCACGGCCAGCCGGCGGACCTCTCGGGCGGTCCGTGCAGGCAGGGGGGCCGGAATGACCCTAACCGTGTGGGAATACTCAAAACTGTCCTGTAGCCACTTGGCCTCGTACCCGACGATCCGCGGGCGGCCCTTGCCGTAATCCCGAAACTCGATCTCTGCCAAGGGCAGGGCTTCTGGCTTGCCTTTGCGCCAGAGCACCGAGATATTGAGCTCCCGGCCGTCGATGAACTGTTCTATGATTGCGGGTTGGCCAAGCTGCCGGTGGATGCGAGTCACGGCCTCTTTGAGCCCGGCGCCACCCTGGGCGATGAGGCTGGCATTGTCGATGCCTTCGCTGGCGTCCGTGGACACGGGCTTGACGATATAGGGTCCGGCGAAGAGGCCGGTGGCCGGCGGGCGACACCCTGGCTCGACGAGGACCGCCTTCGGGCAGGGCAGGCCTGCGGCCAGCAAAAGGGCCTTGGTCCGCCACTTGTCCAGAGACAGCACCATGCCGGGCGTATCGTTGCCCGTGCAGCCCTTGCCGAAAGACCTGACGACGGCCGGTACATCATTGAAGTCCTCTGGATGGCGATGGAGCCCCTCCACGAGGTTGAACACGATCGACTCATCGGCCCCGCCCAACACCAGCGGGACGTCCGTCAATTCCTTCACGCCCACGGAGCGGCAGGCGATCTTGAGTTTCCTTAGTGCAGCCTCCACCGCTGCGACCTCGGACAGCACGCCCGCGTCACTCTCCTGGAAGTCCGCGCCTCTACGAGGCTCGTTGTAGAGGATCAGGACGCTTACCGCGAGGCCGGGCATGGGACCTCCTTTCGAACGAGGGCGCTGGCCACGATCTGGCGGATCAGATCCACGTACGTCACCCCTTCCTGCGTGGCGATCATGGGCAGGTCTGAGTGTTGAGGGTGAAGTCCTGGAAGGGGATTGACCTCCATGAACGCCGGTCTGCCCTGCCTGTCCAGCCGAACGTCCACGCGTCCGGTGTCGCGGCATTCCAGTGCCCTGTAGGCCTGCAAGGCGAGGTCTTCGACCTGCCTGCGGAGCCGGCCCCTGGGCATGGGAAAGTACCGAACGTACTGCTCGCAGAGTTCCTTGACCTCAAAGGAGTAGTCCTTTGCCGGAGCGTCTTGGCTGATCGAGAACTCCATGGTGCCGAGCACCCTGGCCTTGTCACCTGTTCCCAGGATGGCTGTGGTGAACTCCCGTCCCGGCAGGTACTCCTCCACCAACACAGGCTGCCTGAACTGTCTGAGCAGACGCCGGCAGACCTTCAGAAGTTGGTCGCGACTGTCGAGGCGGGAATGGGAGTCAACCCCCTTTCCTGTGCCTTCGGCAACGGGCTTGGCGAACAAGGGGAAAGAGAGATCTACGGTCTTCAGGTCCGAGGGATTCGAGACGACGGCGAAGGCAGGGGTCCGCAGTCCGGCGTCTCGAATGAGCCGCTTGGCCACCGCCTTGTCGAGTGTCGCTGCGCAGACCAGGGGGTCGGAGAAGGTGTACGGGACCTGGTACATCTCGAGCAGTGCAGGCACCTGGGCCTCGCGGCTGCGACCGTACAGACCTTCAGAGATGTTGAACACCAGATCCCAACGGTCTCCGCGAGCCAGGCGTTTGGCCATCGCGACGCCGTGGCCAATCCGTTCGGTCTTGTAGCCCAAGGACTGGAGGGTCTGGTCGAGGGCGGTGATGGTGGCAGCCGAGTCAAACTCAGCCACCTGCTCGCGGCTGAACCCCTCGGCCAGATAGTCGTCACGAAGATCGTATACCAGACCTATAGTTAGGCCGCGTCCCTTGGATGGCTTGAATTTCTTAGGGGCCATGGTATGGATACCCATTCCTCACAATTAACACCGGCCCGAACGGCCGGCTATGCCGTTCGGGCCGGTCATGTCATTCTACTTTGTCAGTGGCAGTCTCCGGACCGGCCAGGGAGGGGGCCGGCGACCCGGACTACTCCAGCTCCGAAGACATGTCCGCCTGGCAGCACTCACGCCGCCGGGTCAGACGAACCGTCCTCTCAGGCTGGATGTGGCTGAATCGTCCACCTGCCAACTCCCATACGCCAGGCGCGGATTCCTCACTGGGCTTGTCCGTAGCCGACTGGCACCTTTCGTAGGGCTCAGGATAGGCGATCAGCATGCCTTCATAGTTGCGAAGCACGGTGTGGGTCGGGCTCTGGGTGACCACGTAGGTCGGCAGCACGGGGATCTTTCCACCGCCGTGCGGGGCGTCGACAACAAACGTGGGGATTGCCAGACCGCTCAGCCGTCCCCGCAGGTACTCCATGATCTCCATACCACGGGACAGGGGCGTGCGGAAATGCTCCACTCCCCGCACCAGGTCGCACTGGTACATGTAGTAGGGCCGAACACGCGTCTTTACCAGACCCCTGCAGAGCTGTTCGATGATCTGCGGCTGATCGTTGACGCCGCGGAGCAGCACTGACTGATTGCCCAACGGGATGCCCGCATCGGCCAGTTTCGCGCACGCGGCGACCGACTCCGGCGTAAGCTCGTTGGGGTGATTGAAATGCGTGTTGATCCAGATGGGGTGATACCGTTTAAGCATCTGGCACAGCTCGTCGGTGATCCTCTGAGGGAGAACCACAGGGGTACGCGTGCCGATGCGGATGATCTGGACCGTCGGCACTTGACGAAGGCCGGCCAGGACCGTCTCCAACTGCTCGGTCGGCATGGTCAGCGGATCGCCGCCCGACACGATGACGTCACTCACCTCGGGGTGTGCCTTCAGGTAGGCCACGATCTGCTCCAGCCGTCTCCGGCTGATGCAGCTCTCACGCGTGCCGGCCACTCGCTTGCGCGTGCAGTGTCGGCAGTACATCGAGCAGGTGGTCGTGGCAATCACCAGCACCCGGTCAGGGTAACGGTGCACCATACCCGGCACAGGCATGTCCCTGCACTCCTCCAGCGGATCGGCGCTCAGGAACGGCGGATCCACCAGTTCTTGGACCTGAGGTACACACATCCGGAAGATAGGATCCGTGGGGTCCGGGCGCCGAATAAGTGACGCATAGTACGGCGTGATGGCCATCGGATACTTGCCGATGACAGGTGCCACGTCCGGATGGGTCTGGAGGTTCGGGAAGTACTCGAGGAGTTGTTCTGGCTTTCGAATTCGGTGGGCCATCTGCCACCGCCAGTCATTCCATCGCTCATGGCGGCAGATGGACGGCCTTACCTCGGTCGCCGTCTCACACAGTGCAGCGTAACGGCGGAGGTTCATCCTCGCTGCCGCACAGCGAGGGCTGTTGGCTGGAAGAAACATCGCCGTCACCGGCAGATATCCTCATACACTGTTCCTTTCAAATTTTACCCATTTGCGGCTGGCCACTCGCCAGCCTCTTGCCTAATAGCTGTACTATCTGTGGTAACCCATCGCCTAGGGAGCCACAAGAACTTGAGTGTGTATTTAGACGTCAGCGAAACGTTCGTCAATAGTTTCTCATGAAAAACCCAAAAAAAGTTAATGCTCAGGGCCTCTCGACCTGACTACTTTTGTGGGCATGGTCAGGACTTCGGCCCGGTAGGGGATACTCTTGAGTCTGGACAGGCCGGATTCGGTATCGCCGGACCCAGTTCCTTGAATCAAACCCTCCACCGTCCACGATCGCCTTCCGGGCAGACAGGAACACCGCTGGCGAGATGAGGCAAAACACAGATTCCTGAAAATGGCTGCGGCGTTCCCCATCCACAACGCAATGTCCTAGAAAAGCTTACAACCGAAGCCCAAAACATCTGCTTTTTCGCTTGACGCCTCATGACTATGCAGTTATTTACCTATGCCTATCAGGACTTCCGCCCCTGGAGGAGGTCATCCGGAGTTCGAGAGGGTGCAAACCGGGGACGAAGAGGTGTTCTTATTAACGGGACACTGTCCGTAAGGATGCGGTGTGGAATGCATTTAGGCAAAGGATGTCTGCCGGTAGTCTGTGTGTCACTGGCTTGTGTAGCCGTGGCGTTGGCTTCACCGACGACCTATGGGGGTTGGCAGGCGTTCATGGATAACGCAACGTGTATCCTTACAGCCGATTCGTGTCTCTCGTGCCCAGCTTCTAGTGCCTGTGGGGTGAGTTCTGGGCGATGCCTCAATGAGGACTCTTCGCGGGGGACACTCCATGTGCAGTTCCGCGATGGGGAGTCCTTCTCTTGGCGTAGTACCGCAGGGCAGTGGTCCCCGTTGACGTTGACTAGCAGGGCACAGGCCCGGTGGCTTGGGCACTGAAAGGTTGGACAAGCAAGGTACGACAGGTAGGTTCTTTATAGGTTCGATTCGGCGCAGGCATTCAGGATGGCTAGGGTGGTGAAGCTGATGCAAGGCAGGAAGAGGCGTCGCAAGGATGCGACGCAGTCACAAGGACGTAGCCTCTTCCTGCTGCGCCGATCGCCAAGTGTTGAGGAACAAGACGCAAGGCTCATGTTGCCGGGCCTCGATGGGTAGGTCCTGAGGCTCTACGCCTGAGCCTTGCGTCCGTTGTTGACGAGTCCAGGACAGAGGCCAGGGGCCTAGTATCTACCTGCAGGCAAGGAGGCTGAGGCGGTGATGCTAAGGAAGGCTTGGGCAACCTGCTGTAGGAGTAGAAAGCCATCAGCAGGCACGTCTTTGCTCGGCATGCAGCCGAGTCCCTCCGAAGCATGGTTTTGCATTGATGTCAGGATTCTGATGACGTCCCACGGCGGCACGAGCGGCCACGGACTGTCTGACAACATAGAGGAGGCTCTGAGTTTGTTCAACGATGGATAGGGTAAAGGAAGGCAGGAAGACAGAGCTGCATGGATGCGGCTCAGGTCACAGGGATGTGTGCTCCTTCCTGCCCTCCCACTGTCAAACGGATGGCTTTTCATCACCCTCCTCCTGAGCTAGGTCCCCGAAAGGGGACCTAGTTCTTTATGGGCTGCTGTGCGAGGAAAGGGCGGGGCATCTCTCTCGCCGTGTCGTGCGGCCGTGGTCTGAACGGGCGAAATCGCCGATGGGGCTGCAAGGCCCTACGTGGACTGACGTTTGGCCTTCAAGAGCTTGATATACCGCCGCTGGATCTGGTGACCGAAGAGGCCGGTGCTGTTCCTGAGGATCTCGAATTGCACCGTATCACCTTCTGAGATCTTCTCCATCTCCGCCGAGAACTCGGTCATGTTCCGAACGGTCGCCAGGTTGACCTGGAGGATCAGGTCTCCCGGCTCCAGGCCGACGTCCACCGCTGCGCCTCCCTGGATCACGTCAGTGATGATCAGCACGGGATAGGCTCCATCGAATCCAAACTGCCTGGCGACCTGGAGCGTCAGCTCAGAGACCTTCATCTGAAAGAGGGAACTGCGCCAGGACTGCGCCGTCAGGAAGCGGCCTGTCAGCGAGAGTCAGCGTCGCCCCTTTGATTGCTGCGGCGAGATCGCCAGGCCGGACGTAGCCGATACGGATGGGCTCGCCAATCTGCTTGCCCATCATCTTGACGTAGAAGTCGATGACCGCGGTCATCCTTCGGCCGTCGATCTCCACGATCACATCGCTGGCCCTCAGGCCTGCCTCATCCGCAGGTGAGCCCTTGATCACTGCCTGTACAGAGATGCCTCTGAAGGTCCCCACCTGTCTCAGGGCACCCATCGCCAGGCCCAGCCTGACCCGTCTGAGCTTCTCTGGCATCAGCATGGAGCTCAGATTGCTGACCAGCATGTCAACGGGGATAGCAAAACCGATGTTTTGGGCCTCCGGCCGGATCGCGGTGGTGATCCCGATCAATTCCCCCAATACGTTGAACAAGGGGCCTCCGCTGTTGCCCGGATTGATGGGGGCGTCCGTCTGGATGAGACCTCGCAGCCAGAAATCGTCACTGACCCGGATGTCGCGTCCGAGTGCGCTGAGCACGCCGCAGGTGAGCGTATTGGAGTAGCCGTAGGGGTTGCCGATGGCGATCACGGTCTCGCCGATCATCAGGTCATCGCTGCGTCCCAGCTCGACAGTCGGTAGCTTTCGCGGGGCCTTGACCCGCAGCACGGCCAGGTCCTTGTCCCGCTCCGCACGAATGACCTCTGCACCAAACTCCTGACCATTGGAGAAGGTCGCCTTGATCTGTTGCGCCCCCTCCACCACATGGGCGTTGGTCACGATGAAGCCGTCCTCGTGGATGACGACACCGGAACCGAGGACCCTGACCTGCTGCTGGCGCGGAGGGCCTCCAAAGCCAAAGGGATCGGGCCAGTCCGGCCATGCAGAGGTCTGGATGACCTGTTGTCCTGATATGTTGACTACAGCATCACGGGTTCGCTCATAGACCTCTACGGCCGGCGTCCGCCGCCTGGCATCTGTGCGACTGTCTGGGGTGGCAGCCACAGAAAGGGACGAGGTGAGAATGGCCAAACCGATAGCCGCGGCTGTTGAGTTCCTCATACGTGCTTTTCCATGCGAAAGGGGAGCGGGCTTTGAGACAGCAGCCATGCCCATCCATGTCCGATCCGCAGCGGCCATGCAGGCATGCATCTGCCGCCTCCCTTTGGGGGACTACCTGCTGTTCGGAGAATGGCCAAAGAACCGTTTGGACTTATTGAAGGTTTTTGCGCCCTTTGCCGGGAGATCTCGGATCTCAAAGCGTGGTGAACTCGGCCTTCGAGGTTTCCTGTACTTGGAAGGCCTCGGATGATCCATAACCCTGAGCGCGTTTCTGCAGGTCTCGGAAGTGACTGCGTCACGGGCGGTTGTGCCCTCTATCAGGACGTCTCGGGCTGGCTTGCGCATCCGGCCTCGCATCTTGCGGAGTCCGTAGGCGGCCGCACCTTTGGTCTTGCGTGAGCTTTCGAGTAGAAGTGCTTCCTTGAGAATATCCAGCCCATCTTCTTGAAGCCATGATAAGTTGAAAGCGGTCTGCCGCACGACTGTTAAATTGGAGGTATGAAGCTGTTCGCGTAGTTTTTCAAGAAGCTGCAGAGATGCCTCATCTTTTTCGCGGCCCGAAGGCTTCCTCTTCTCGAGTCTCATTGTTCCACCTCATCCAATCCTTTGTCGGCGAAACCCACCCACCTACAGTGATGTCTTGCAGATGCCGCGGGAAACAATCCCTTGTTCTCACGAGCAGGCTGCCGTGTGCCGATCTCAGCGCGCGTTTTCAGTGCCTGAGAACTCAATGGTAGTTATTTAAGGACGGGCATGTCTTTGTCAATCTGTTTGTTCGCAGGGAGGTGACATTTTGCGAAAAATATTTGTGACCGCGAGTGCGAGCACCTATATTCATGACTGTTGGCATCCTGAAGTTGACAGAGCCAAGCCCGGATTTCTCACGAGGCTTTGGATGTTCGAGGCAGAAGTGGGGCTACGAACCTGAGTTGGGCCGGCTGGAAGGCTGATGCATCTATGACAGACTGTTCTGAGCGCGGCAGGTTGACCGGATGCAAGGCCGCAGGTCCCGGTTGCCCGGAGGCGTACCCAGTGCGGTACGCTGAGGACAAACGGGGCCGAGAACGCAGCAGCCGGTCAACCGGACCGCTCAGAACCAAAGACCTGTGAGAAATGCGGGCTAGACCGGACGCCCGTTGGCGTCAGAGGCAAAGGAGCGATCCCGTGAAAAAGAACCGGGCAGTTGTGTTGGTCAGCGGCGGTCTGGATTCCGCCACGACGTTGGCCATTGCCCGCAGGAGCGGCTTTGAATGCTTCTCGTTGACCTGTGTGTACGGCCAGCGCCACCAGGTGGAGATCGCGGCTGCCAGGAAGGTCAGCCAGGCCATGCAGGTGGCAGAGCATCGAGTGATGGCCATTGACCTGGCGGCCTGGGGCGGTTCGGCCCTGACGGACCGCCGAGTTGCGGTTCCAAAGGCAGACGACGCCGGACAGCCAGGCCCTATTCCCGTTACGTATGTACCTGCCCGCAACACGGTGCTCCTGAGCCTCGCCCTGTCGTGGGCCGAGGTCCTGGGTTCATTTGATATCTTCATCGGCGTCCACGCCTGTGACTACGGCGGGTACCCGGATTGCAGACCGGAGTTCATCAGGGCCTTTGAGGACCTGTCGAACCTGGCCACTGCAGCGGCAGTCGAGGGCCGCGGAAGGTATCACATCCAGGCGCCGCTCCTCCACATGACCAAGGCCCAGATCATCCGGAAGGGCTTGGAGCTGGGGGTGGACTACTCACTCACACATAGCTGCTATGATCCGGATGATCAGGCCCGAAGCTGTGGCCGATGCAGCTCCTGCAGACTTCGGTTGGCGGCGTTCGCTGAGGCGGGGATGAAGGACCCGATTGTGTACCAGGATGCAGGACGCGGACCGTCTGGAGGTTGAAGCCCCGGGGGCAATCAGCCATGAACATCGCGGAACTCTTCTATTCGGTCCAGGGGGAGGGACGGCTGGCGGGGGTGCCCAGCGTATTCGTCCGCCTGGCAGGCTGTCCCCTGAGGTGTTCGTGGTGCGATACCCGCTATGCATGGGATCCGTCCGCGGGGACGGAGATGAAGGTCGGCGACATCCTGCAGCACCTGAGCCAGTGGTCCGCCAGACATGCAGTCCTCACAGGGGGGGAGCCCTTGGTGACCGACCCGGTTGCCGAGCTGGTCGATCTGACCGGATGCCTCAAGGCCCGGGGCTACCATGTCACGGTGGAGACGGCCGGCCTCGTGTTCGTGCCGGACCTGGCCTGCGATCTGATGAGCATCAGCCCCAAGCTGGAGCATGCCTCACCGGGGGGTAGCCTTTCCATGGAGAGCCGGTGGGGACGTGCCTTGCGCCGGCTTGTGGACCGCTACGAGCACCAGTTGAAGTTCGTGGTCAGTTCACCGGCCGACGCAGAGAGGATCAGAGAGATACTGGGATGGCTGACAGGGGTCGATCCCATGAAGGTGCTGCTCATGCCGCAGGCCCAGACCCGTGAGGACTGGCTGGAGAGGTCGCCGATGGTCGCACGGATGTGTCTGGACAATGGATGGACCTTCGGTAATCGCCTGCAAATTTTGTTGTGGCAGGCACAGCGCGGCCGATAACCAATCCAATGGGGCCTGGGTCGCGCTGGGTTGGTTTCCACGGGGGTGGGCCCAAGGCCGTTCCGGAGTGGTCTTGAAGGTGTGTCAATGAAGGAGGATTGTCTGTGAGCAGGCGAAGGATCGCGGGAGGGGTGTTGTCGCTGGTGTTGCTGGCAGGGATGCCCGTCAGGGCGGACTTGAGAGGCCAGATCGACGCGATCATCAGTTCGGAAAAGAATGTGGAGTTCTCAATCCACGTGATCAAGGCCCAGACCGGCCAGACCCTGTACAGCCACAGGGCCGACCAGGCGGTGATCCCGGCCTCCAACATGAAGATCATCACCACGGCAGCAGCCCTTCAGACCCTCGGGCCTGAGTTTGCGTACGTCACCAAGGTGGGGCTGGCCGGCCGCACCCTGGTCATCATAGGGTGTGGCGACCCGCTCCTGGGGGACAGGCAGACCGAAGCCGGCCGCAGTCGGCCGCCCGAGTGGATTCCCCAGGATATTGCCACCTGCCTCCGGCAGGCAGGGGTTTCCTCCATAGAAGACATCGTCGTCGATACCTCCATCTTCGACGACCAGCGGGTCCACCCGAGCTGGCCCACGGATGAGCTCAACCGGTGGTACGCCTGTGAGGTCTGCGGCCTCAACTACAACAACAACTGCATTGGCATGAAGGTGCAGAACAGCCGGGGCAGAATTGCCGTGGAGCTGGACCCTGAGACGCGCTACGTGAAGATTGTCGATCAGGTCAGGCCCGTGTCCGGGAACAAGGGCGACGTCGGGGCCTATCGTCAGCCGGGCGTCCCTAACACCCTGTTGGTCAAGGGCACGTGCAGCAAGGAGGAAGGGCCTTTTGACGTGGCGGTGGAGAGGCCTGCCAGTTTCTTCGGGTTTCTGGTGGCCGAATCTCTGAACAAGGCGGGTATTGGGGTTGGCGGCCAGCTCATCGAAAGGGCCCTTGGCCCCGCTGAGGCCTTCGTGCCCCTCGCGGAGTACCGCACGCCCCTGCAGGATTGTCTCCTGCGAGCCAACAGGGACAGCCTGGGGATGGTCGCGGAGGCCCTGTTCAAGACCATGGCGGCCAGCGCCAATGGCGGCAAGAACGGAAGCTGGGCCACGGGTCAGCAGGTGGTGTCAGGCTATCTGCTTTCCCTGGGCGTCAGCGGATCCCAGTTCGTCATCGATGACGGCAGTGGCCTCAGCCGCCGGAACAAGCTCAGTGCTGCCTGCGTGACCAGGGTCCTGCAGTCCGTCTACCAAAGCCCACAATGGCCCGCGTACCGTGATTCGCTGGCCATCGGCGGCGTGGACGGGACGATCAAACGGTACTTCAAAGAAGCCAGGTACAAGGGCAAGATTCTGGGCAAGACAGGAAGCATCAGCCAGGTCAAGTCCCTGTCGGGCGTCTGTCAGACCAGCACCGGCGACGTCCTGTTCTCGATCCTGACCAATGAAGCGGACGGCACCACCCGGGAGACGATCAACAAGATCGCTGAGGCCGTCGTGGACAACCCATGCAGTTGATCGATACCCATTGCCACTTGACCTTTCCTCCGTTGTCAGAGGATGTCGACCATGTCATCCAACGGAGTATCGCGGCAGGGGTGACAGGCTGGATCACGGTCGCCACGGATCTTGAACACTGCGTCCGGGGCCTCGAGCTTTCCGGCCGGGTGTCCAACCTGTTTATCGCGTTGGGTGTCCATCCCCACGAGGCAGGAAAGGCAGACGCTGAAGACCTCGATCGCATCGCGCAGATGGCGGCGTCCAGCAACAGGGTCGTGGCCCTCGGAGAGACCGGGCTGGATCTTCACTACCTTCATTCGTCGCTGGCCGACCAACAGCGGGTCTTTGCCTGGCACCTCGAACAGGCCGGCCGGCTGCAGATGCCGGTCGTGATCCACAGCCGCGAGGCGTTCGAGCAGACCCTTGAGACCCTGGACAGGTACAAGGGCATGCTGGAGCGGGTGGTCTTTCACTGCTTCACAGGTACGCCTGAGCAGGCAAGGGCGGTCATCGACCGCGGCTTCTACGTGTCATTCAGCGGCCTGGTGACCTTCAGAAATGCAGTCCCTGTCCAGCAGGCTGCGAGGGAAGTGCCGCTGGATCGGGTCCTGATCGAGACCGACTGTCCGTATCTGAGTCCTGAACCGATGCGGAAGCAGAGGATCAATGAGCCTTCGTTGATGATCCACACCGCGGCGTTCATGGCCAGCCTCAGGCGGCTGGACCTGGAGTCATTCGCGGCCAGCCTCGTTGACAACGCCCGCAGGTTCTACCGCCTCCCACATAATTCGTAGGCCGCTCGCTCCTCATCTGTCTTGTTTAACCATCTGTCCAAAATCTCTCCTCAGTCCTGAAATGCAGGTTCCAAAGCAGTTCCTGTTGCGGTTATTTGACTTTGGGCGGGCCCATCCTCTATTTGTATTGAAGGAACAATGCCCGGCAGGATTGGAGTCGGGCCGGGCACTTGTCATCGGGGCAAGCCTGGGAATTTCTACTCTAGTGGGTCTTGCTAGGGATCTATGCCAGGGGTCTTTGATCAGTCCGCGGTTGACCGCGTTCAGCAGGCAAACAACATAACTGACGTGATTGGGGAATACATCAGCCTTGCCAAGAAGGGTAGGGAATTGGTGGGGCTCTGTCCGTTCCACCAAGACCACAGGCCTAGTCTGTACGTCAATGAGACCAAGCAGATATTCAAGTGTTTTGCCTGTGGCGCTGGAGGCGACGTGCTGAAGTTCGTCCAGTTGAGGGAGAATCTCACGTTTCCGCAGGCCATTGAGCGGCTGGCTCAGCGGGCGGGGATTGAGCTGGCCCCTTCAAGGCCTTCTTCGACAGGCGCCAGGCACGCGGAGGTTGATCCCGCCACCCTGGCCAGGGTCAATGACTGGGCGGGGAGGTTCTTCGAGGCCTGTCTGGCAGAGCCCAGTGCAGGCAAGTCCACCAGGGACTACGTTGCCTCGCGGGCCATATCGCCGGACAGTGTCAAGACTTGGCGGTTGGGGTGGGCGCCAGCCACGGGTGCGGTCTTGGCAGAGGCCGGCCGCAAGAAGGGGATTTCGGGGTCGCTGCTTCAGGCTGCGGGTCTGATCACTAGCGGCGGTCAGGATCGGTTCGTCAATCGGCTGATGTTCGCGATCATGGATGTGACGGGCAGGGTGATCGGCTTTGGAGGACGGACACTGACAGGGGAAGGTGCCAAGTACGTCAATTCGCCCACTACGATCCTGTTTGACAAGAGCGCCTGTCTCTACGGACTGGCCCAGGCGAGGGCAGGCATTATTGAAAGCCAGACGGCAGTGGTGGTGGAGGGATACACGGACTGCATCATGGCCCACCAGCAGGCGTGCAACAATGTGGTGGCCACCCTGGGTACCAGCCTGACGGCCACGCACGGTCGCATCCTGCGGCGGTATGCCAAGAGGGTGGTCCTGCTGTTTGACGGCGATACTGCAGGCGAGGCCGCCTCCCATCGGGCCCTGGACATCTGCCTCAAAGAACGGATCGATATCAAGATCGCCACGATTCCTGGCGGCGAAGACCCGTGCGAGTTCCTCGCCAGAGAGGGCAAGGCAGGCTTCGAGCAGGTGATGAGGAGTGCGGTGGATGTCTTTGCCTTCAAGTGGTCTCGTCTGGCCGAACGGTTTCAGTCGGACGACACACTGGCTGGCCGGCGCGCGGCCATGGAGGAGTTTCTCCAGACCATAGCCACCAGCATCTGGGCAGGCCGCCTGTCGGTCGTCGATCGCGGGCTGATCGTCAATCGTCTGTCCAGCCTGCTCGGGATCGACGGTCGTCAGATCGACTCTGATCTGCGACACCGGGTGGAGATGCTGGCCAAGAATGCCGACCGGGACCAGCAGCCGCGTCAGCCTGTTGAGGCAGCCCTCGGCCCCGGCCTCTCCGAGGCAGCCCAGCGAGAGGTCCTGGAGGTCCTGCTCAATGAGCCGAGGCTCCTGGAAAAGAGCAAGGCAGAGTTGACCCCGGCGTCCTTCACCTCACCCGTGCTGCGGCAGGTGGCTGAGACGCTCTTTGCGTGGCTGCAGCAGGCGGGGACCGAGATCTCGGCCAGGTCTGCAGTCCGAGAGATCCTGGCCAGGACGGAGTCGCTGGATACGGCCAAGATGGTGGCTGAGCTGGCGGAGATTGGAGAGCGAAAGGGCAACTATGAATCCCGGCTCGAGGGGGCCGTGCGGGTGATGATCGGTATCCAGTCGGTCTCCACCGGGCAGCCGTGCGCGGATCGAAATGGCCTTCAGCGAAGGGGGTCGGCTGGGACCGAACCGATCGGTAAGGGATACACTATAGTAGGTAGATTGCATGATGGTGGGGCATAGGCAGTTGGCGTAGATCAGACGGAATTTGAGAACGAGGGAAGTCTGAGGTGTTTGTGGCGACCAAGAAGAAAGACGTGAAGAAGGACAAAGACAAAGAGAAGAAGGACCCCGTGGTTGTGGCGGTTCGGGAGCCGGACGTCGAGGATACTCTCGCTGAAGGACCGGAGAGCAAAGAGAGCGAGAAGAAGATCAAGGCGCTGATCGCCAAGGGCAAGAAGAAGGGGTTCCTGACCTACGACGAGATCAATAAGGAACTTCCGGATGATGCGGTCAACCCCCATAAACTGGACAAGCTCCTATCGAGTCTCGATGAGATGGGGATCACGCTCATCGACGAAGGGGATGTGGAAGAGCCGGACATTGGGGGCGAGGCCGAGGCCTTCGTGGAGGCCGACGCAGTCGCTGAGGAGGAGGAAGAGATCGCCGAGGAGCAGGTCCACGATGACGAGATCATCGAGAAGGAGCTGGTTGTCGGAGATATTGCCCGCCGCATCGACGATCCGATCCGCATGTACCTGACCCAGATGGGGCAGATTCCGCTGCTGACGCGGGAACAGGAGATTGCGCTGGCCCGCAAGATCGAGATCACGCGCATGGCTTTTCGTCGCAAGATGCTGCAGTGCGACTACTGTGCACGAGGGTCCGTGGACCTGCTGCAACAGGTCTATGACGGGCTCATGTCCTTTGACAGGACCGTCAAGACCGGCACCACGCCCCTGCAGGGCAAAGGGGTGATCAAGCGCCGGATCCCCATCAACGTGACGACGGTCAACAAGCTGCTGCAGGCCGACCAGGTGATGTTCAAGAAGGTTATGGTTGCGGACAAGCCCGAGGCCGTCAAGCACGAGCTGCGTCAACTCCATCGGAATCGTCGCAAGGTCACGGCCCTCCTGGAGGAACTCAGCCTTCGGACCAGCCGCATCCAGCCGATCCGGAACAAGCTACACGGCATTCTGGACAAGATGCTGCAGCTCCAGAAGACCGTGGCCACGGGCCCCACGGCCCACATGACGGCGGACGACGTCGACGCGGCGGGCCAGGAGCTGCACGGGCTGCAGGAACTGGTCGTGGAGACGCCGGCACAACTGGCCAAGAGGCTTCAGACCGTTGATCGTGTGTTCTCCGCAGTACGAAGAGGCCAAGAGGACGCTCTCCAGTGCAAACCTGCGGCTGGTCGTCTCGATCGCCAAGAAGTACCGCAACCGCGGCCTGAGCTTCCTGGACCTGATCCAGGAGGGCAACACGGGCCTGATGCGGGCAGTGGACAAGTACGAGTATCGCCGCGGCTACAAGTTCAGCACCTATGCCACGTGGTGGATCCGGCAGGCCATCACCCGTGCGATCGCCGACCACGCCCGCACGATCCGCATTCCGGTCCACATGATCGAGACCATGAGCCAAGCCTGCGCAAGGTCAGCAAGAAGCTCCTGCACCAGGACCTCGGACGCGAGCCCACGATCGAAGAGATCGCCACGGAGATCGGGATGAGCGTCGCACGAAGCCCGCAGGGTGCTCAAGATCTCCAAGCACCCGATCAGCCTGGATCGGCCCATCGGCGAGAGCGAAGACAGCTACTTCGGCGACTTCATCGAAGACGACGCCGTGGAATCGCCGGTGGCCTCAGCCACCCAGGAGATGCTCAAGGACACGATCGACTCGGTGCTCAAGACGCTGACCGTACCGCGAGCGCGAGATCATCAAGCTGCGGTACGGCATTGGCGACGGCTACACCTACACCCTCGAAGAGGTCGGCCGGATCTTCAAGGTCACCCGCGAACGGGTCCGGCAGGTCGAGGCCAAGGCCATCCGCAAGCTGCAGCACCCGGTCCGCGCCAGGAAGCTGGAAGGTTTCCTGGATCGCAGCGCCGTATGATTCGACGTTGACAACCGAGCCTGAGGAGGCCATAATACCTCCTCAGTCGCCCGGGTGGCGGAATTGGCAGACGCGCTAGCTTGAGGGGCTAGTAGGGGTAACTCTGTGCTGGTTCGAATCCAGTCTCGGGCAATCAACGAATAGGGCGGCCCAGGAGTGATCCAGGGCCGCCCCAGCGACGTTCGAAGTCACTTGCTTCCAGGTCGACTCGGCTGCCAGTATCTCGATGCCGTTGATCTCCGGATTCTCCACGTTGGGCGTGAAGGCGATCGCGATCTTGCCATCCGTCACGTTGATGCCCTTGTATTCCTTCACGAGGGGCTTGAGCGAGCCCACTTCCTTGACCAGATCGAGGTCCTTGAGGACGACCTGGCCCTGCAGGCTCACGGAGAAGACCCTTTCGCCGGCAGCGGTGATGCCGTCATAGGTCTCGCAGAAGTGCAGCCGCACGGTGTACGGGCCGTTGGGAACCGTGAACTTGTACGAGCCCATGCTGTACCGCTCGGTCTCGTAGATCTTCACAATGTCCGTGCCCGTTACGCCGACGCCCTCGCGGTCCGAGGTCATGCCGTCGTCTGTACCCCAGGTCTTGCCTTCGCCCATCTCCTGATCCGCCAGCCACACGCGGCCCTTGGAGTCCGTGAAGGGATCGGTCGCGCCACAGTTGACCCGCATGGCGAATCCCTTGTTGGCCGCCACGGGTGCAGCAGGCTTGGGCGCCTCTGCGGGTTTGGGTGCAGCAGCCGGCTGGGGTGCTGGCTGGGTGGCCGCTGGCTGGGCGGCCTTGGGGGCCTCGGCTGCTGCGGGGCACTTCTTCTCCGAGCTGGGGCAGTTGCATCCCGCTATGGCCACCACTGCAGCCAGACACACTGTGAACATCAATCCTCTGAGCTTCATGTCAACTCCTTTCAACCATCCATAGTTTCTATTGGGGACTACCCACACCCATCCCCGTCGAGGGCATAGAGTACCTGGCGATTGCCCTTTGGTCAACATGCGACAACGCCTGCTCCAGGGCAAACGCGGAGAAGGTGCGAAGGTAGGACGGTGAGAAGGTGGGGCCGAGGGAATGTCGCCGGATTTCCTACAATCGGATCTTCTTGCCTTCTAGCCCGGATTTCTCACGAGGCTTTGGACGTTCGAGGCAGAAGTGAGGCTACGAACTTGAGTTGAGCCGGTTGGAAGGCTGACGCATCTATGACAGACTGTTCTGAGCGCGGCAGGTTGGCCGGATGCAAGGCCGCAGGTCCCCGGTTGCCCGGAGGCGTACCCAGTGCGGTACGCTGAGGACAAACGGGGCCGAGAACGCAGCAGCCGGACAACCGGACCGCTCAGAACCAAAGACTTGTGAGAAATGCGGGCTAGGGTTCCTACCTTCGTGGCCGTGCGTTCCGGCGGACCGCATGGCCTCAATTAGGGTACCGTGGCCTACTCGCCCGTGTCCAGAATGCTCATGAAGGCCTCCTGCGGGATCTGGACCGAGCCGATGCTCTTCATTCGCTTCTTGCCTTCCTTCTGCTTCTTGAGCAGCTTCATCTTGCGGGTGACGTCGCCGCCGTAGAGCTTGGCAGTCACGTCCTTGCGGAAGGGCTTGATGCTCTCCCGGGCGATGATCTTGCCGCCTATGGCCACCTGGAGGGGGATCTCGAACTGGTGGCGCGGTATGGCCTTCTTGAGCTTCAGGACCAGCCGTCTGCCGCGGGCCTCGGCAGTGCTGCGGTGTACGATCAGGGCCAGGGCATCGACCGGCGTATGGTTGACCAGGATGTCTATCTTGACCAGATTGCCCTGCTCGAAACCGGTGAACTCATAGTCCATCGTGGCATATCCATGGCTGATGCCCTTGATCTGATCGTAGAAGTCATACACGATCTCCGCCAGGGGCGCCTTGTACTCCATGATCACGCGCGTCGGGTTCAGGTAGTCGGTCTTGATGAGTCTGCACCGCCGGCTTTCAGCGAGCTTCATGACCCCGCCGATGCAGTCCGTAGGGGTGATGATCTCCAACCGCACGAAAGGCTCGCGGAGTTCGTCCACCTTCGACAGATCCGGCAACTCGCTGGGCGAATCGATCCGCTTAGTGGTCCCATCCTTCAGGAGGATCTCATAGCTGACGGTCGGCGCGGTCTGAACGACGTCGACGTCACTTTCGCGTTCGAGCCGCTCCTGCACGATCTCCATGTGCAGCAGGCCCAGGAATCCGCACCTGAAGCCGAAGCCCAGTGCCGGTGAATTCTGGGGCGCAAAGGAGAAGCTTGCGTCGTTGAGGGCCAACTTCTCGAACGCGGACCGCAGCTTGGGGAAGTCCGTCTGGGTGCCGGGATAGAAATCCGAGAAGACCATCTGCATGGGCGGCTTGTACCCCGTGATCGGGGTGTCGGCCGGCCGCAGGTCATCGGTGATCGTGTCACCGACCGTGACGTCGCCCAGGTCGCGAATGTTGGCGACGACGTATCCGACCTCGCCGGTCCCGAGTTCCTCCACGGGGATCATGTAGGGCTTGAGTTTTCCCAGCTCCGTGACCTGATAGCTGCGGCCTTTGCCCATGAGCCGGACCTTCTGCTTGAGCTTGAGCGAGCCCGAGAAGACCCGCACGTAGCAGATCACGCCGCGGTACTCGTCGGACAGGCTGTCGAAGATGAGGGCCCGGGTCGGTTCACTGCTGCGGTCTTGCGGAGGCGGAAGCAGCCGACAGATGGCGTCGAGCAGCTCCTTGACGCCGAGGCCCGTCTTGGCGGAGATGTGGAAGCAGTCCCCCTTGCGGATGCCGAAGACGTGCTCCATCTCCTCGGCCACCAGGTCCGACTGCGCGGCAGGCAGGTCCACCTTGTTGATGACGCCCAGGATCTCGCACCCGCTGTCCGTGGCCAGATAGGCGTTGGCCACGGTCTGGGCCTGGACACCCTGGGTCGCGTCCACCACGAGCACGGCGCCCTCGCACGCGGTCAGTGCCCGGGAGACCTCATAGTGGAAGTCCACGTGGCCCGGTGTATCGATGAGGTTGAGCATGTACTGCTCGCCGTTGTGATCATAGCACATGGTCACGGCAGAGGCCTTGATCGTGATGCCCCGTTCCCGCTCGAGGTCCATGCTGTCGAGGAACTGATCCTTGGCCTGGCGGGCGGTGATCGTGCCGGTCAGCTCCAACATCCGATCGGCCAACGTGCTCTTGCCGTGGTCGATGTGGGCGACGATCGAGAAGTTCCTGATGTGTTGGATATCCATGGTCGAGCCTGGGTCCTATGCGGCGAAATCACACAATACAGAGTCGGCGATAGGAAGGGCCTCGGTCGTGAGGCGGATCCCAGTCGCATCGGCCTGGAGCAGACCCAAGTGCTCATAGTGCCGGATCGGTCCTGCGAAGACCTCAAGGGCGCTGCGGCCGGTCAGCCTTTTGAAGCGATCCAGGTTGATCCCCTCCCGCATCCTGAGATTGAGCACCGCGGTCTCGAAGACCCGGTCCTGCTCGGTGCAGGCAGTCACTTCCGCGGTCGGCTCCAGGCCGCCTTCAATGGCCGCCACGTACTGGCCGATGCTGGCGACGTTACTGGTCCTTCGGCCCTGCCAGCAGGAGGCGGCTGCGGGACCAATCCCGATATAGGGCTGGTTCAGCCAGTAGCCGGTATTGTGCCTGCACGCCCGATGCGGTTTGGCGAAGTTGGAGACCTCATAGTGTTCGAAGCCGGCGTCCTGCAGGACCTGTATGGTCATCTCATACATCAGGCGGTCGGTCTGCTCGTCCACGGCCTGTATGCGGCCCAGCCTGCGCGCCTGGTCCATGGGCGTTCCGGGTTCGAAGCTGAGGGCATAGGCGGAGACGTGCTGGATCTCCAGGCTGAGGGCGGCCTCCAGACAGGCCCTCCAGGACGCGAGGGTGGAACCTGGGATGGCGAAGATCAGGTCCAGCCCCACATTGTCGAATCCTGCGGCCTGGGCCTGTCGGACGGCCTTTCCGACCTGGCCCGCAGTGTGGCAACGGCCCAGCATCGCCAGCTCGTCATCATGGAAGGACTGCGCGCCGATGGACAGCCGGTTGACTCCTGCGTCCCGCAGCCTGTCCAGAAGCCCCGGTCGCACCTGGCCCGGGTTGCACTCGACCGTGAATTCCTTGAGGTCTGGCCAGGTCCTGGAGAGGCCTGCAGCCAAGTCCATCAGCAGATCAGTCGGCAGGACCGAGGGACTGCCACCTCCGATGTACGCAGTGGCGACACCCTCTACAGATCGATAGGTCTCCAGCTCCGCGAGCAGGGCATGCACCAGTCTCTGGGGGTCATGGAGGCCGATGGGCTCTGAGTAGAATCCGCAATACCGACACTTGGCCTGGCAGAAAGGCACGTGTACGTACAGGCCTACGGGGTCACTGACAGGGTGTATTCGATGCGGGCTCACTGCAGGTCTGTCTTCATACTGGACAGATTGGCCAGGAACATGTCGTTGCTGGGGAATCGCCTCAGGAGCTTGTGCAGGGCCTCCACGGCCTCCTTGCGCCCATACTTGGAGAGGGCCCGCCGCAGGGTCGTCAACCCCTGCCACTGGTCAGGGCTGTAGAGCTTCATCTCCTTGCGCGTGCCGCTGGCTGCGATGTCGATGGCCGGCCATACGCGGGCCTCCGCCATGGACCGATCCAGGATGACCTCGCTGTTGCCAGTGCCCTTGAACTCTTCGAAGATCAACTGATCCATGCGGGAGCCCGTATCGACCAGACACGTGGCGATGATGGTGACTGACCCTGCATTCTCCGCGTTGCGAGCCAGACCGAAGAGCCTCCGGGGGATCTCCAAGACACCGGCCTCCAGGCCGCCGCTCATCGTCGGCCGACTGGCGCCGCGGCCGCGGGTCCTGTTGTTGAAGGCCCGGCCGATGCGGGTGAGGCTGTCGATCATCAGCACGATGTGTTTGCCGCACTCGAGCTCAGTCTGCACATGGCCGAGGACGGTCTCGGCGAGATCGACGTGTTCGTCTGCGGTATGGTCGCTCGTGCTTGCCACGACCTCTATGCCCTGGACCTCACGGCGGAAGTTGGTGACCTCCTCGGGCCGTTCGTCCAGCAGGAGGACGATGATCCGCACCTCCGGATCGTCCTTGCGGATGGCCTTGGCCATCTGCTCCAGCATAACGGTCTTGCCTGCACGGGGCGGAGAGACGATCAACTGGCGAGAGCCCTTGCCTACGGGTGCCATAAGGTCCACGATCCGCATGCTCGGCTCGCCGCTGACGCCCAGATTGAACCGCCGCTGCGGGTCCACGGCGACCAGGTCGCTGAACTTGGGCCTTGCGTAGAACTGCTCGGGTCTGAGCCCTCCGAGGGAATCGATCGTGATCAGGCGGTTCTTGCCACCTTTACGCTCCACTTCACCTGTGACCGCAGCCCCCTCCACCAGGCGGAATCTCGCCGCCACGGAGGGATGTACCGTGATCTCCCGGGGCGCCGGCCTGAATGAGTTCTGGACCGACCGCACCACAAAGGTCTTGTTTCCTGTCAGTTTGAGAACACCGCTAACGATTTCCGCCATACACAGTACCACCGGGAACAACTCTTTGGGAATCTTGGTGAACTAGCAAACCCGGTGGCTATTATGAACGATTCGCGGTGAGTTCGCAACAATTCTATTTTAAGAAAAGCCCAGCCGCGACGCCTGCCGCAATACCGCAGGCGACCGACTTCCATCGATCAGGCCATCGTGGGAGGGAAGGTCCTGCTGCTGGTCAGGCGGGGGGGCATCGCAGTATGTGGTGGTCCATTTGCCTGGACGACTTGATGGATTTTCATCAGCCCGTTGACAGTCGCTGATGGCTGCCATAAGATTCGGTGATGGGCCACTATGTTGTGCTGGTCAAGCAAGTCCCTGACGTCAGTCAGGTCACGGATCAAGCCTTTGATCCACAGACAGGAAACCTGGTTCGCAGTCGCCTGCCCAACGTGATCAACGAGTTGGACGCCCAGGCGCTGGCCTTCAGCCACTTCATGCGGGGGCTGGACAATGACCCGGACTCCAAGATCATCGCCTTGACCATGGGACCGCCCATGGCCGAGGAGGTCTTGCGATACAGCCTGGCTCGATGGGCAGACGCGGCCGTCCTGCTGACCGACAAGGCCTTGGGCGGGGCAGATACCGTCGCTACGGCGAATCCACTGGCCTTTGCGGTACGCAAGATTGCGCGGGAGCTGCTGGCTGGAAGCGAGGACTACACCATCGTCAGTGGCATGCAGTCGGTCGACGGTGATACTGCCCAGGTTCCACCCCAGTTGGCCGAGGAGATGGGGCTTTCCTGTATTGCGTATGTTACCGATGTTCAGAAGGTGAACGGTAGATTCGAGTTCACACGGATCATCAGCGGCGGTACCCAGGTGGTCGCCTGTACGCGGCTGCCTGTGGTCGTCACAGTGGCCAAATACCCGCATTTGAGCTTCCCCGGTTTTGCGTCTACTCGATGGGCCAATCACACCAAGGTCATTCAGTGGGGAGCAGAGGACATCAAGGCCGAGCTCATTGGAGTCAAGGGCTCCAAGACCACAGTGATCCGTGTGTGGCCTGCAGCACCCACGACAAGGCGGTGCATACCTGTCGAGAGTGCGGATGATCTTGCCCACGTCCTGGACGAGTGCCTGAAGAACGGCTCCACTCAGGGCCCCAAGACCGGGGCAGTCAAGGAGTCCTACGTGCTGCCCGATCGCAGGGCCAGCAGACTGGACAGATCGTTCGAGGCCACGGATCGGGAGCGTCAGGACTATCAATTCGTCGGCGAGAAGCTGGCGGAGCTCAAGGTCAGCGACCCGGGTCGCATCGAGCAGGCCCTGGCCGAGAAGGTGGTCCAGGCCTCTGGTACCCGGCTTGCGGGCAATGCCCTGCAAGAGATGCTCCAGGGGTACAAGGCCTCCAAGCCCGCCTACACGGGCCAGGTGTGGATCGTTGCCGAGTACGACGGCAGATCGCTGCACCCAGCCACGTTTGAATTGGTGGGCAAGGCCAGGCATCTGGCAGATGGCATCGAGACCCAGGTGGGTGTCTGTCTGGCGGGATCGGGTCTGGCCAAGTCCTTGTTCAATGACCTGATCGCGGCTGGCGCAGACGAGGTCTACGTGATCGATGACCCGATGCTCGCCGCGTTCGATCCCATCGTGTATCGCAAGGCCGTTGCAGAGACGATCAGCAGCCACTGGCCTCAGGTCGTCTTGTTCGCTGCCACGCCCCAGGGACGCGTCCTGGCGCCCATGGTCTCCTACAGGCTGGGCTGCGGTCTGACAGCGGACTGCACGGGGCTGGACATCCGTGACATCTCCCGCAAGGGCGAGATTGGTCTGTTGCTGCAGACCCGTCCAGCCCTGGGTGGCAATGTGATGGCCACCATTCGCACGAAGAACTCGCGGTGCCAGATGGCCACGATCCGGCCCGGCGTGATGACCCGGCTGTCCGCTGACCCGGCCAGGAAGGGCCGTGTGACGAACTGCGCAGTCAAGCTCAGCGAGGAGGATCACAGTTGGCAGGTCCTTCGCACGGAGCGAGCCGCGACAGAGGTGAACTTCGGCGTGGACGTGATCGTCAGCGGTGGGCGCGGTCTGCAGAGCCAGCCTGTGTTCGAGCAGATGATCGGAGACCTGATCCGCGTGATGGAGGGCTGCCTGCATACCCGAGTACAGAAGGGCGCCTCGCGGTCTGCGGTTGAGCGGGGGCTGGCGGACCGCGCCTATCAGGTCGGCCAGACGGGCACGTCCGTGGCCCCGCAGATCTATGTGGCCTTGGGGATCTCGGGGGCTATACAGCACATGATCGGTGTATCCAAGTCGCAGACCATCGTGGCGATCAACAGCGATCCCCACGCGCCAATCTTCAAACAGGCGGACTACTGTTGGACGGCACCTGTGGAACAGGCGGTGCCTCAGTTGATCTCCGCGTTGCAGGGAGCCAAGCGTGGCTGACAGGGGTGCCTACAGTTCCGTGACGGTCCTCGTGGTGGGGGCCGGGCCTGCGGGCCTGGCCGCTGCGATCAAACTCAAGCTGCTCAAACGAGACCTGGACGTGTGCGTCATCGACAAGGCGCCGGGCCTGGGCCAGCACAGCCTGTCCGGTGCGGTCCTGGAGCCCCAGCCGCTGTTCTCGCTGCTCGATGAGGCGGCCCCTGGCTGGCAGCAGACGGACGCGGCCAAGGAGGTGCTCGCCAACCGAATCGATCGCGACGACATCCTGTTCCTGCCCGACGACCGGCACGCGATCAATATCCTCTTGGCCATCAAGATGGCCAAGGCCTTCCACCTTGGCTTCGGCCAGATGCAGCACGTGGGCGATTACTCGTGCTCCCTCAGCAGGCTGGTCAAGTGGATGGGCCAGATCGCCACAGGCCTCGGCGTGGAGGTCCTCACTGGATTTGCCGCGAAGGAGGTCTTGTACGATCCCCAGTCCGGCATGGCCACGGGCGTCAGGCTGGTCGATCAGGGGCTGGACAAGCATGGTCAGCCACAGCCGAACTACATGGCTGGAGAGGTGATCCAGGCCAGGATGGTGGTGTTGGCAGAGGGCGGCGATGGCTTGGTGACAGAGCAGTTCGTCCGGCAGGCGGGGCTGCGGCGCAAGGCCCTGCCTCTCTACTCGCTGGGCGTCAAGGAGCTGATCAAGGTCAAGCCCGAGCAGTACGAGCGCTTCGGCGCAGGCCGCGTGGTGCATGCCATGGGCTGGCCCATCTGGAGACCGGTCCGCGGCCCGGCCCTCTTCGGCGGCGGGATTGTGTACGCCGGACAGCCTGAGCATCTGGCTGTGGGCATGATCGTGGGCCTGGACTGGAAGTACTGCGACTTCAATCCCGAGGATGCCCTGGCCCTCTTCAAGAGGCATCGGTTCGTCCAGTCCTTCATTGAGGGTGGGCAGGTCGTCGAGGCAGGGGCAAAGATGATCCCTGAGGGCGGATACTACGCGATCCCTCGCGACTGGCGGACCGGCAGCATCGGCAAAGGGAACTGCGTGATCCTCGGCGACAGCGCGGGCCTGGTGAACATGCTCAAGATCAAGGGGCTGCAGAATGCCATCGCTTCGGGCCTCTTCGCTGCGCAGGCCATTGTCGAAGGCCTGGACAAACCGCAGTCCGTGGCCGGTCGCTACGCAGAGCTGATCCGGCGTTCGTCCGTGATGAAGGAGATGCGGGCCGCCCGCACCTTCAGGCAGACCGTGGCCCGATGGGGACCCTTGATCGGCATGCCCGTGTCTGTGCTGGGTGGATTGCTTCCCCTCTGGCCCGTGGAGGATGACTACGAGGCTACGCGGCCTGCCAGGTACGCCCTGCGCCCCGAGAGGCCGTTTGACAAGGACCTGTTTGTGGCCATGGCCGGCTCCACCCATCGGGAGGAGCAGCCGAGCCACCTGACCATCCTGAACCAGGAGATCTGCCGTACCCGCTGCCAGCCCGTGCTGCACGCCCCCTGCGTGGCGTTCTGTCCTGCCGGCGTGTACGAGGAGATCGACGCTGAGGTCAGGCCTGCCAATCCCTCGAACTGCCTGCACTGCAAGACCTGCCAGCGCAAGTGTCCGTTCGACAACATCCGCTGGATCGCGCCGGAAGGCGGCGGCGGACCTCGCTACAAGCGGATGTAGCCGTTGCGCAAAGAAAGGACCAGGCCGAATGGCCTGGCCCTGATCCTGACGCAGCAGGACAGACGCATCAGTGGGTGAACACCTTGACCTTCTGGCGGAACTGGTCAAGCGACAACTTACCTTGAGCGAATGGGTCGATATCGGACTTCTTGGCCTGGAACGTGGTGGTGGTTGTCCCGGCTCCTGCGGGGTCACCTCGCTGTTCCATGCTGTCCTGCATCGGTCCATCGGTGGTCACGATCTGACGTCTGACGACGTAGTGGCCGCCTGGGGCCACGGGCCTGCCCGTGACAGACACGGTGACCGTGTCTGTCGGCTCCAGGTGATGGATGTTGGCTGCATGCTTGAAGGTGCGTATCACTTCCGTGGTCAGCTCCTGCATCTCCCATCCATCCTCAGGGCTGCCGCCTGCCTGGACCGGCCCACCATATCCACCGGCCGCTCCGCCATAGACGCCAGCCATGCTCATGGCGCCGGCCTCGGGCCTGTTGATCTCCTGGCGTGCGCGCTCCCACACAGGGTCTGCGGCAGACTCCTTGTCCTGGCCCTGGCCTGCCTGGCCGGCCGGCGCGGCAGGCGGCGCAAGCCGGACCTCCACGAAGAAGAATGCCCCATACCCCTGAACGTAGAGCCCATCCATCCGCGGCCGGTCCATCCCGAGCAGGTCTCCATAGTCGGTAAACACGGCCGCGGTGATGCTGCCACGGCCCTTGGAGAGATTCTGTCGGAGGATGTGGGACATCACCTGGATGTCGCTGGCCGTTTGTGCAAAGGCCCTGGCATCAACCTTCGAGGTGGGCACGACGATCACGCTTGGCTGCGGCATCCCGTCCCCGGTCCTGACCTGAAAGCCGTAGCTTCTGCCGGTCGTCACGGCACCCGGGGGCGGACCGCCCATGGCTCCGAATCCAGCCATGCCGCCATAGCTCCCTCTGCCTCCAGTTTGCACGACGGCCCCGCCTGCGTGGGACTGGATACTCCTGGACTCCATGGCACCCTCCTGCGTGACGGCCCTGTCTGTCGACGTCTGGCCGGTCTCGGCCTGGCCCCACAGGCCCAATGTCGCACAGGCCACGAGGGTACAGCCCACGAGGACGTATCTTGAGATTCGCATACTCTTGCTCCTTTCTTCTAGTTGGAAGGTCTCCGTATGGTTTGACTATCCTGACTGGCCAGCGTCTGCAGATCACTGACCAGTCGTGCCTTGTCATCCAGGCGATTCATCTCGATCTGCCCCAGTGCAGAGACGATCCGCTCGCGGTCCGCAGAGCGAACCGCTGCGATGGATCGGGTCAACTCGTCGATCTTCCGATCCGTGATGGCGAGGGTCTGGGCCGCATACCTGGCCAGATCCGATCGAAGCTGCTGTGCCATTTCCACCTTGATCTGCTCGGATGAGTCTTCGAGGGATGCCGCAAGGCGTTGATCCACGGCTGCAAGGATGGAGGTCTCCATCTCGGCGTGGAGCCTCTGGGTATCGACACGCGGGCCGGATGAAAGCCGTCCAATCACAAACCCAAGGCCGAGGCTCAAGACCAGCATGGCGGCAATCTTGACCGGCCGGCCAGCCGCCAGTCTCGTGAGGAAGAAGGCAGGCCTCGCCCTGGTGGCGCCTGCCTTGAGCGAGGCGACCGCCTCAGGGTGGTCCTGCTGCCACTTGGCGAAGTCCGGCGTGGGCCTGGGGCCCGGGACAGCCTTTGCGATCCTCTCGTCTAGTCTGTTCTCATCGTCCAGCGGTCTCATGGAAGTGCCTTCCCATTCTGTGTTCTGCGTTCTGGGTTCTGAGTTCCAAGTTCCGTTTCTCCAGTTCCTCCGCGATCTGTCTTCTGGCCCGGTTGAGGCGTCCCTTGATCTGGTCAATGGAGATCCCTAAGGTCTGGTGTATCTGCTCATAGCTCAGGTCGCCGTAGTAGTGGAGGACCACCACGTCACGGTACATCTCGGGCAGTTGTTCGACCGCCCGTTGGACTGCCTCATCATGGCCGTCGGGGCCGGCCGGCCCTGCCTCCGGCTCTTGGACCTCAGGGTCTGATGCCGCCTGTTTCTTGCTGCGAAGGACCTGGCGGGCCTCATTGCGGCAGATGCAGGCCAGCCAGGCCCCGAACCGCTCGGGCCGCCTCAGACCCGCAAGCCCTGCACAGGCCTTGGCAAAGGCCTCCTGGGCCGCATCTTCAGCCAGATCTCGGTCCGTCAGGATCGAGTAGGCCAGCCACACCATGGGGCCATAGTAGTGCTCATATAGCCTGCCGAAGCTCTCGACGCAGCCCGCTCTTGCCGCCTGAACCAGGTTTTGCTCGGTCTGTGTATCCAACCGCACCACCATGGATCCTGTGCTGCCCTTAGAGCCTATCCCAAAACCCCTTTCTACTGCGATCGGCTGCGAAGCCCCGGGGGCGGCGTTGTCGGCGAGAAAGGTCCTCGACGTGCCCTCAAGCACGCCTCCGGGCCTTTTTCCGCCTGCCGCCTTGCCCCTGGGCTTCTCGCTCAATCTCGTCGCGAAACAGGTTTTGGGATAAGCTCTTGATCCATCCATCATACAGATGAAGTAGGGGGCCAGAAAGTGCGCAGCCAAATGCCCTCTGGCGATTTGGGATTGTATCAGGGGTGTCCATGAGATATACTCGATGGCACCTGGATGCGAAGTCTGAGTTGATGTGCGGGAAGAGGATGAGATATGGCGACCCACCCATGGTTTCGAAGGGGCACACAGGCCTTGGCATTGGTCGTGATCGTTTTGGCGTCGCGAGGCTACTGTCAGACCCATGATGCCAAGCGAGCATCGCTGCTCATCCAGACCAGCCCTGCTCAGGCGGTCACGGCGGGTGCCGGGATCGAGGAGGCCCTGACCCGGCTCGGAGAGACCGCGGCCGACCCGAATTCCCTTCAGCGAGGGGCGTCTCTGGCAACTCAGTTGCAGGCCATGGTGCCCTCGGAGGCGGTTGCGGCGATACTCAGGGCAGCGGTGGCCACCCACGACCCGGCAGGGAGGACTCGTGTGGCCGGCGTGTTGCGTCTGCTGCTGCACCAGAGCAGGCCCAAGGACGGAAGGCCCGCCTCCTTCAACGTGGGTGCACTCGATCCCAGGGCTTGGTCCGCGGAATGGAAGGCCCTGATCACGGATGACCGGGTCTCTGGTACGGACTCGCCCATGACCATTGCGGATCAATACCTCAGCCTCAACGAACAGTTGTTTGTGGACAGGATGACGGATCGGCCCAGAAAATGCATCGATGACTATGGTGAGCAGGGCAGGGACCTGATCCGCAGGCGGGTCCTGGGACGGCTTTCGGGGATGTCGGATTCTCAACTGCCCGAGTATCCCGGCGAATCGACCCTCTCGCCTGCGGCATCCGCGCGACTCAGGCAGAAGCTGGGTGCGGTGACATCCTACAAGGAGATGGCGACGCTGGTTCAGGGTCTGTCACTGGATGAGCGGGCAGGGCTGCCCACGATCATGCAGGCAGATCCCGATCTCAGCGTCAGGCTCATCCCCATCGCCAATACGGTTGTGGCCGTGGTCGCTGATGATGCGGATGCCGCGATGAAGGAGAGGCTTGCGACGTGGGTCGGAGAGACCGTCACTCCAGGCATGGTGGCAGACCTGCGGGAGTACTGCATAGGGCAATGCGGGGCGGGGCGGCGGTTCATCTGTCTGCTGGCTCGCGACAAGCACCTTGGCGGCTGCTGTGTCAAGGTCAAGGAGGAGGACCCCAGGGGGCAGAATGACAGGGTGTGGGTGGCCCGGCCCACGGCCGTATACGCCCTGGTCTGCGCGCCGGGGATCTACGGCAGGATGAGCTGGCGTGTCACTCCGTCCTCCAGTCCGCCCGGATGGCAGGCCGCGGAGATGTACAACTCAGATGACGTTGCGGCCTACGAACAGACCTTGACCGAGGTGTTCAGTCCCAAGACGGAGGCGACGTCCATGGCCTTGGTTCATTTCGAGGCAGGAATCGCAGGATGAGGATCAAACCGCTCAGACACTACAAGACGCCGCTCTACCCGACCCTGGACCAGGTGGGCGACGCCAGGCAGCTCCTGTCTCGCATCCCGAGGCGTTGGGAGGGGCGCCGGCCCTGTCCGCACTGGTGGGAATCGGCCTGGTGGTCAGGACCCTGGCGGCGTCCGAACCCTCGACCCCCGCAACCCCCGCCCCGACTGTGCAGACCCCCGACGCGGCCGCGGCCAAGGCGGCCGCCAAGCAGAACGCCGCAGAGCAGGTGCAAAAGGTGACGACCCTCGTGGCGCCTGTCTTGGCGGATGCCCTGGCCCATGATGGCCGCGGGTCGTTTGGCTGCATCGCGGTCAGTCCCGCTGTGATGATGTCCGAGTCAGAGGCCCTGGACCTGATCCGGACCGAGCTCAAGACCGCAGGCCTTGACCTGTATAAGGGCGTTGCGCTCGACAACGTAATGGCGCCGATCCCCTCCCGGACCAGGACCTTCCGCAACGTGGAGACACCCGTTCGACCCCGCCAGCCCCTCTCGTTGGGCGGGGCTGAGCCTCTTCTGAGGCCAGCGATGCTGACCTCGGCCGAGATGGGGGCTGCGGCGGCAAGACCCGTCGGCCAACTCAAGATCAATGGCGTCTGGCCTGACGGGACCCCTCTGCCCTTGGTTTCCAGGGGGTATGTGTTTGACTTCGGGGACAAGTCGCGGTCCATCTACATAGAGTACCTATCCGGGAGTGATCACGACGCATGGATGGGCTACTCGCTGTCCACTGGCTACTCGTTCGACTATCCAGCCCTGGTCCGGAAGATCACGCAGTCCTTTGAGCAGCGAAAGTCAGGCTCCAAGGCCATTGTCGGCGTGTTCTTCGATCCGCTGGTTCGCGCCCATCTAGACTACCCTGGCACTGCAGGCCTGGACAACGGGAGTCAGGCGGAGATGGTGTGGAAGGAACGGGCCAGGGCCGATCAGGCGTATGAACAGAGCGTTCAGGCCAGGGCACGTCTGAGGCTCCGCAGGCAGGTCCAGTACTTCGTCGAGTTCCTCCGCCGCGAGGGCCTGATCCAGGGCCCGGCGGTTCCGGATCCCAACGCGGCCGCCAGCCCAGAAACATCGCATGCACCTGACGCTGCACCTCACTAATCGATGCAACCTGGCCTGCCGTTACTGCTATGCGCGGCACGGCCAGGAGGACATGAGCTTCGAGACCGCGTGCCAGGCCATCAGCCGGTGCGCGGACGGGGACCAGTGCGGGATCATCTTCTTCGGCGGCGAGCCCCTTCTCAGGCAGGACCTGATCTGGGAGGTGATCCAGTGGTGCGAACAGATGAGTCCCGGCCGCTTTCACTACAAGGTGACCACCAATGGAACTCTGCTCGACGACCCCTTCATGGACCAGGCGGACCGCTGGAGGCTGCACATCGCCCTCAGTCACGACGGGCTCAGGGAGTGCCAGGATCGGTTCAGGGTCTGGCCTGATGGGACAGGGACCTTCGACGCCCTTGGTCCCAAGCTGGATCTGCTCCTGTCGAGGCAGCCCTATGCGCCGGTCATGATCACGGTCAATCCGGAGGTCGCGGATCGCTTCGCGGATTCGGTGATATGGCTCCAGTCGAGGGGTTGCCGGTATATCATCGCCTCCTTGAACTACGCGGGGCCATGGGATGACGCCAGAGTGCGGGTGCTCCGCAAGGAGTATGAGAAGCTCGCATCGTGGTACGCGGAGAACTGCCGTCAGGAGCGCAAGGTCTACTTCTCTCCCTTCGACAAGCGGATCGCCTCGCACGTCTTCCCTGGACGGGGCTGCTCGTGCCGCCTGGGCCGCCGCCAGATTTCTGTTGCACCGGATGGCTCGCTCTATCCGTGCGTCCAGTTCGTGGGACGCGAGGGCTACTGCATCGGCACTGCCGCGACAGGCATCGACGAGGCCCGACGAGAGGAGATCTTCTCCCTGAATGAACAAGATCGGCCGCAGTGCCGCGGATGTGCATTGGAAGGGCGATGTCACAACAAGTGCGGATGCCTGAATGTCCAGACGACCGGCAGCCTCGAGTCCATCCCGCCGATCCTCTGTGAGCACGAGCGATTGGCCTTTCCCATCGCGGATCGCCTGGCCGCGACCCTTTTCAAAGAACGGGACGCGATGTTCATCCAGAGGCACTACAACCCCGCGTTTCCGATCCTCTCGTACCTGGAAGACCTAGGGGTGTAGACGGAAACCTCCGCGGCCGGTTTCTTCTTGATGAGCAGGGGGCCTCGTCCTTTTAGAGTCTGCCGCTGCGGAGGATCGAGACGAGCAGCCAGATCCCGAGGATGGCCGCAAAGACGTAGCCCAGGACACCGAGGGTCTGGAGGCGGAACAGGCCCAGGACCATGCCCTGTTGTGGGACCAGGAGGCTGGAGGCGACCAGCAGGGCGGCGATGATGAGCGAGAAGCTGATCCGGTTCGAGCTCTTGTCCAGGGTATGGGTGAGGCCCTCGAGGTGCTCGTGGTGGACCCTGAGCTGGACCTTGCCCTGCCTGAGCTTGCGGAGGATGGCATTGGCGTTGTCGGGGAAGCGGGCTGCCAGGTCCGCGTAGCGTTGGACGCCATTGCGGAGCTGCTCCCAGATCTGCTTCGGGGACATGCCGTCCATCACGGACCTCTGGGCGTAGGGGTAAGCGCCTCTACGATGTTGAAGTCCGGGTCCAGGGACTTGGAGAGGGCCTCGATGGTGACCAGGCACTTGAGCATGAGGCTGAGCTGGGACGGCGGCCGGACGTGATGTATCCGGAACAGGTCCAGGACTTTGGTGATGACCTGTCCGAAGGGGACATCCGGCAGGGACAGTTGCTCGTACGCCTGAAAGAGCTGCTCAAGGTCCGCAGTCAGGCGGGCGACATCCGTCTCATCATCCATCATCTCTTCGCGGTCCAGGGCCGTGATGATCCGCCGGGGCTCGTTGCCAACCAGCGCGAGGATGACCTCGTTGACGACGTGGCGGTCCTTGGAGGGGAGCATGGCCACCTGTCCAAAGTCGATGGGCGCCAGGATGTTGCCGGGCAGCACAAAGAAGTTGCCCGGATGTGGGTCCGTGTGGAAGTAGCCCAGATCGAAGATCTGATGCAGGACGAAGTTGGCTCCGCGGCTGGCGACGATCTTGGGGTCCAGACCATGGGCCTGGAGATCCTCGATGGCGCTGATCTTGATGCCGTCGATGTACTCCATGGTGAGCACGCCGGGGCTGCAATAGGACTCATAGACCCGCGGGACGTGGATCGTGGGATCCCCGGCAAAGCCCCTGCCGAATCGCAGTAGGTTGCGGCGTTCGCTGGCCAGATCGGTCTCTTTCAGCACCGCGGCGGTCAGCTCCTTGACCATCTGCTTCAGGTCTACGGGGTGATGGTCGAGGATCGTGGCCTTGAGGACGTCAGCCAGCTCTTCCAGGATCTGGCATTCGGCGACCATGATCGGAATGATCCCGGGCCGCCTGACCTTGACCACGACCGCGGTGCCGTCCCGCAGCACTGCCCGGTGCACCTGGGCGATGCTGCCTGCAGCCAGGGGCGAGCAGTCGAAGTCCCTGAACAGCTCCATGAGGGGAGCACCGAGCTGTCGCTCGATCTCCGCACAGATCTTGACGGAGTCCTCGGGTCTGACCTGGTCCTGGAGCCGTTCCAGCTCAGTGACGTAGTCCGGCGGGATCAGGTCGGGCCGCGTGCTGAGCAGTTGCCCCACCTTGATGAACGTGGGCCCCATCTCCTCGAGGGCCATGCGCACGCGAGTCGCCCGGCTGTGGCCTACTGCAGCCCGCTTGACGAACAGGGGCGCCACCTTCTCCCCCAGGCGTGCGGCTAGACGCAGCCGCAGGGCTGCAGCCACCTCTTCCAGGCCGTACTTCATGAGCACAGCCATGATGTGGCGGTATCGCCTGAGTCGGTTCAGCCGGCTCCGCAGTTGGGGCTTCCACACAGCCGGTCCCTACCCGAGCTTCTGCAGGATGGCGTCCAGCTTCTGCTCAAGCCGCTGGATGTCCTGTTGGGTGGCCACCTGCATCTTCGTGACACCCTTCTGGACCTGTTCGGTGACCATCTTCTCGAAGTCCTGCCGGGTCTTCTCGGCCGAGTCCATCAGATCCTTGATGAAGCGGGACTTGTTCTCCTGAGCCGTCTGGCCCCGCCTGACGCATTCCTCGAAGATCTCTTCTGCGCGTTGGCGGGTCATGGACAGGGCGCCGAGACCGGCGAACATCATCCTGTCAAAGGTTTCGAACATGGTCGTGACCTCCCGGTGGAATCCATTCTGTTTCCAAAGTTTCCAGGGAGGGATTGTACAGGAACAGCGGAGTTACCACAAGTAGGGAATTCGATGGCGTGGAGACTATCTCCGCCATTCCGCCTTGCGGACCATGAGAGGGGGGACGCGCTTGAGCCGGTTGGTCTTGCCGGCATGTACGCGGCAGCTCCGCTCGCTGGGGTACCATTCTAGCGTCAGTACTTCACGTTGAGGTGGCAAGTCGTCTTTTTTGAGTAGTTCAAGCATCACGCATCATCCGTTGTAAGTTGTCGAATCTGTACTGGTGGTATCGGCGAATTGGAGGGGCGACTTTGCTTGGCGTGAGAAGGGCGCACGACGCGGCCGGCCGTCTCATAAATCACCCGTTCTGACGGACAGCCCGGTGTTTGCGGCTGCCCGCCCTGGTCTGCCGGCCCTCAGCTATCAGCAGGAGATCTGCGACCCCCTGGTTCCGGCTAAGAGATGACAGCTTGGAGTCAGAATCCTGTCGTCCTTGCCCAGACCACGGGCTGCTTGTCGACCTCCGCCAGCTCGATGGACTGGATGAGCCATCGGCGGTCAGACTGCTTGGCGAGCTGAAAGTCCAACTTCACGATCATGACGGGTTTGTAGGCCGCAGCGACCATGCTGTTCTCCTGGAACGTGGCCACCACGATCAGTCCCACCGAGGCCCTGGGCGGCTCCAGGCTTACAGGGTCGAAGCTGATCTCCTTGACTGCCTTGAGCGGCGAGCTGGTCAGGGCAGCCCTGGCGCGGTCGACCAGATGCCGCTTGTCTTTGTGGAAGGAGTCGTGGTAGTCCTCTGCCAGGAGGCGTTCCAGGCCGGCCAGATCCCGCGTCCGGCCTGCGTTTTCGGCAGCGGTGATCAGGTTGCGGATCTTCTCGCTATCCGTGGTAACCAGCCGGTCCACGCCAAAGGCCGCTGCCACGAGGAAGACCGGTACTGCGAGCTGCCAGCACCTGGCGCGATCGGGCTGGAATGCCCGGTAGGTCGTGATCGCCAGAAACGCCACGCCTGCCGCGGCGATCAAGGTCCAGGGCTGATCGAAGACGTTCCACATAGCAGGTGATGGTTACAGTGCAGATTTGGGGTCGGTCGCCTTGGGGCTTGGGCCCTGAGTGCCGCCGGCCTTGTGGCCTGCAGCCAGACGCCGCTGCAGGTCAGCCAGCAGATCGTACGAGGTCATATCCGGGCGCAGAGGCGTCACGGTGATGTAGCCTTCCCAAAGCAGCATCGTATCGGTCGTGCCTCCCTCATTGCGGTGCGGACCTGAGGCCAACTGGAAGGACGTCTCCCGTTCGTTGCGTTGGGGGATATAGTACTCGTGGAAACCGTTGGTCGATTGCGGGGCCACCCGTACGCCCTTGGGCCGGCCCTGCGAGAGCCGCGGGATGTTCACGTTGATGACCTCGCCGGGCTGGATGGGCAGCAGGGAGCCCACGACTTCCAGGCCGTACCTGGCTGCTGTGTCGAAGTCCATGGTCTCTTCTGACGCCAGGCTGATCGCCACCGATGGGATTCTCATGAACGCAGCCTCGATCGCCGCAGCCACGGTGCCGGAGTAGTACACGTTGATGCCTACGTTTGCGCCGTGATTGATTCCCGAGACGACCAGATCGATGGGCCCATTGTGGATTTGCATGCAGGCCAGCTTCACGCAATCCGCGGGCGAGCCCTGCACTCCATAGCCCGTGAAACAGTTCTCGATCATCACTTTGTTGCAGATCAGCGGCTCGGCGAAGGTGATGCTGTGGCTGGTGCCTGAACGGCAGTCCACAGGGGCCACCACGGTCACCTCGCCCAGTGTGGACAGGCCCTTGTGCAAGGCGGCCAATCCGGGCGCAAGATCCCGTCATCATTGGTCAGTAGTATCTTCATAGTGGGAGATTCCGAATACCCCATTGTAGTCAGGGCCAAGGGCGGTGTCAATTGACACACCCGGCTGGCCCCCTATAATGCGGCCATGCACGACCAGGCCTCGATCCCTCTGACCATGACGCGGGATGAGGTCCGGGCCTTCGATGCCTGGGCCATCCGGCAGTTGGGTCTGGCGGGTGTGGTTCTGATGGAGAACGCGGGCCGCACCTGCGCGGAACTGATCCTCCGCCGACTCTCTGGAGCCGCTGGGGCGAAGGTCTGTCTGTTCTGCGGTGCGGGCAACAACGGCGGCGATGGATTCGTGATCGCCAGGCATCTGGCGAGCGCAGGCCTCTCGCCAACGGTCGTGCTCTGCGGCAATCCGGACAAGATCGAGGGAGATGCGAAAACCAACCTGGAGGTCCTTCGCCGCATGGGCCAACCCATTGAGGTCCTGGACCCCGCCGCACCCTCCGCTGGGGCGAGGGTGGAGGACGTGGCACGGGGAGCCAGCCTGGTGGTGGACGCCCTATTCGGGACGGGTCTGCGGGGCGAGGTGGCGCCGGCCTACGTCCGGTTGATCGAGGCCATCAATGGACTGGGCCGGGAGATCGTGGCAGTGGACATCCCCTCGGGACTGGATTGCGACACAGGAAGGCCTTCGGCGCAGGGATCCGCGCATGTCGCATACCGTGACCTTCGTGGCCCTCAAACAGGGATTCGCGTCACCCGAGGCCAGACCCTACATTGGCCAGGTCACAGTCGCCTCAATCGGGATTGCGCCGGCGTTCGCCGGCGGGAAGTAGTCAGGTAGCATCGGCCTCCGGCCTGGTAGTATCGACCCGCCTGTGGCGGATCTAGTAGTATCGGCCGCAAGGCGGCCTAGTAGCAGGGTCGGTCGCCGTTTCGCCGGTTCTCCCATTCCCCGTTTCGCTTTCTCAGAACGCTCCGGGCTTGCCGATCTGGCCCCTGTAGCCGATCAGGTACAGGAAGGTGTCGTAGGGCAGGATCGGGATCATCAGGGCCTGGGCCTGCTGCTGGACGGTCTTGTACCGCTCCAGACGCCGCTGGGCACTGTCGTACCTCTGCTGGGCAGCCGGGTCTGCAGTCAAGGTTTCGGGTGTCGGCTTGGCCGGGATCTGTGGCGCACTCGCCGAGGACCACTGCGTCGATCTGGGCAGAAACCTCGTCCGTGCAATGGGCGCCCCATTTCTCCGCCAACCGTGCAACCGTCTCCATTCCATCGGCGTCCATTCTGCCGTCGCGATTGGCGTCAAAGTCGCCGGCCAGGACGAACTTGTAGACTTTGTCCTTGTCCCAGATCAGGTTGGCGACGATGTCGTCGGTGACAATCGGATGTTTGGGGTCCGACTTTACGATGCGTGCGGTGCACGTGTCGGGCATGACCCTGAACACTGCGACCTCTGCCTTGCCCTTGCCATCCCTTGGGATCGCGCCGGCGCCATCATATACGGCAAAGGTCAGCCCTATGTAGATCCGGTCTCTGCTTCCGAGATTGACGTACACCACGCCTGCCTGCTCGTCAGCGACCGTGACCCTGCCGTCAGGCTTGTAGACGTCCGCACTGCGGTCAGGAGGCGCCTCGATCTTGTACACCTTGTCCATCGCCAGCTTGAGCCTCTGGCGGGTCAGGTCCAGCTCTGCCTGGTTCTTCAGCAGGTCTTGGTTGAGCTGTTTGGCGTTCGCCCGTTCCTGCTCCAGATGCTCCATCAGGGTCTTGGCCCGCTCCTCTGAGGTCTGGGCCATCATCTGCTTGAGCTCTTCGTACTTGGCGTTGACGTCGATGAACTGCTGATGCAGCTTCTCTTTGTCTTCGAGGATCTGGGCTTCCTTTTCCTGGCTGAGCTTGATGGCCTGATTCCAGTTCTGTTGGATCTCATCCATCTTCTTGACCAGGCCTTCGTTCGAGGCCTTGGCCGTTTCAAGAGCAGCCGCAAGCTTCTTGGCCAGAGGAACCATGCCTGTATTCGGATCGACCTTCTCGGGTTCGAGGTACTTGCCTGACGCTTGAAGGGCCTCTGCGACCCGGGTCTGGGCTGCAGTGCCCCTCACCTCTGTCGAGGTGGAGTCGACCGGTGCGCCCAACAGCAGCAGGGACATGGTGTTGTGCTGTTCGACCAGTGTGCCGAGCCAGCTCTGGCCGGGCTCCTTGGCACCGACCAGACTGGAGACGTTCTGGACCTCGGACCTGCTGGCGAATTGATCGGCCTGGCGTTGTAGATCTGCCTCTTTGGTCCTGTGGTTCTCTGCGTTCAGGTAAAACACAACCGCCAGGATGGCGGCCACAAAGAACAGGGCAACAAAGACTACCAGGGTAATCATCGTGTTGCTCTGCTGCCTTTTCCCTGCTGGCATCTGGCACTCCTTGGATAAAAATGCAGTTTCTCTGATATTACCAGGTTGCCCATATTATCGCCACAAATGGCGTCAGAGTCAACAAAAAAGCCGGTCCCAGGACACGGGACCTGGGGCAGACGTACTATTCGTAACTATTTATGGGACCTGATCCAGCAGATCGTCGGATGCCACTCGTGTCTCCGGCCCTCGCTCGCTGCTGGCAGTGTGCAGGGGGCCTGGTACAATGAAGGGCATCAGAAGAAGGATGCAGGTGGTGATACCTCGCAAAAGATATCCAGGGCTCTTGTTGTTGCTGCTGGTGCATCTACCGGCAGGGGCGGAGGTGATTCCTCCACTGGCCCAAGGCGTGGTGATCAATGAGATCCACTGCGATCCTGACGTCAAGACCGAGGCCGTAGAGTTCATTGAGCTGTACAACGCGGCCAATGCCAGCGTGGATCTAGGCGGCTGGTCGCTGGTGGGAGCCGTGGCCTTCACCTTTCCTGCAGGGACGCGTCTGGCCTCGGCTGGATTCGTGGTGGTCGCAGAGAATCCTGCCGCGCTGCAGGCCAAGTTCGGGGCCAGGGCCCTGGGACCCTGGTCGGGCAGGCTGTCTGCGGGGGGCGAGGCCGTGATCCTGTGTGACGCGGCCAGGCGGGTGGTGGATCGGGTGGAGTACCAGGTCGGCTTTCCGTGGCCGACCGTGGGCGACTCCGTGCCCAGCGGCACGACGGGAAAGGGCAGTTCGATTCAATTGATCAGCTCGGGCCTGGACAACGGCTTGGCGGGGAACTGGCGATCCGCGTACCCGACACCCAGTGTGAGGAATACGGCGGTGTCCGTCCAGAATCCTCCTCCGGCCATCGACCAGGTGACGCACGAGCCGACGCAGACCACCTCGAATCGACCCGTGACGCTCACGGCCAGGGTCATGGATGGCGAGGGCCTGTCCGGCGTGGTCCTGTCCTACGAGGCGGTCGATCCTGGGGCGTATCTGGCCCCGCATGAAGCAGCGGCCGCCAGGAACTGGGTCAGTGTGGCCATGGCCGACAGCGGGACAGGGGGCGACGCACGGGCCGGCGATGGGATCTACACGGTGGTGCTTCCAGCCACCCTGCAGGTGCACCGCCGTCTGATCCGCTATCGTATCACGGCGACCGACAGACAGGGTGCATCCATCACCGTGCCCTATGGCGATGACCCGCAGGCCAGTTTTGCGTATTTCGTGTATGACGGTGCGCCTGCCTGGCATGGGGCGGTCAAGCCTGGAGACAGCGGGCTGCAGGGCAGGGTGGTCGAATTCGGCACGGACGTGATGCGATCTCTGCCTGCCTGTCACCTGCTTGCCAAGGAGGCGGAGATCCTCAAGTGCCAGTACAACTCCAGCTACGAGAACACCCTATTCACGGGGACCCTGGTCTGCGACGGGATCGTGTACGACCCCGTGCAGTACAAGGTCCACGGAGAGTACTCCACATACGTGTCTGGAAAGAACAAGTGGCGGTTCTTCTTCACTCGGGGCCATGACCTGCGTACCCGCGGAAACGACCGCCTATCCTACAAGGCAGGTCGCAAGGTGATGGATCTGTCTGCCTGCGCAGTGCCCTGGGTGCCCGTGAATCGGGGGATGGCCGGCGTGGACGAGGCAGTTGCGTTTGCCCTGTACGATTTGGCCGGCGTGCCTTCGCCCAAGACCCACTTCCTCCAATTGCGGGTGATCGACAGCATGGTCGAGGCCAGTGCTGCCAGCCAGTATGAGGGCGACCTGTGGGGGCTCTACCTGGCCATCGAGCATCCGGATGGCCGATTCCTCGACGAACACGGCTTGGCCGATGGGAGTCTGTACAAATACACGACAAGGGGGCAGTGGGACACCAAGAACCAAGGGGCCTTGCAGCCCAGCAATCAGTCTGACCTGCTCGCTTTTCGCAGCGGCTACAATCAGACCAACACCGTGTCCTGGTGGAAGGCCAACCTGAATCTGGAGGGCTACTACGGCTTTGTGGCTATCAACCGGGCGGTCAACAACATGGACCTTCGCGAGCCGTACAACGTCTATTATTACCACGACCCTCAGAGCAACCTATGGACGGTTATTCCATGGGATCTGGACATGCTCTACCTGCCTGTGACACACTGGAGCGGCGCACTCAACATCCAGAACTGCCTCAGGCATCCCGAGTTTGAGATCGGCTATCAGAACCGCGGCAGGGAGATCCAGGACCTGCTCCTGTCAGCCGATCAGGTGGGCCAGTTGGTCGATGGCCTGGCTGGCGTGGTCAATCGTCCAGGGCAGAGCCTGACCTTCGCGGACGTGGACAGGGCCATGTGGGACTGGAATCCCAAGGCCGCGGCGAACAGGCGGGCAACCTTCTACCAGAATCCCTGTACCCACCCCGACATGGCTGGTCAGTCCATTACCCGGACCCTGGTCTCTGCGGACCACGAGGGCATGATGGAGTGGATCAAGGACTTCCTCCTGCCTGCGCCGGGTGGGGGCAGCACCTACACCGGCCACGGTGCACCGTTCTACAATGGCGCGGATTTCATCGACCAGGAGGTCCGCGACCCGACGATCCCCGCGACCCCGGTTGTCATGAGCATCGGTCCCGCCGGATACCCCAGCGACGCCCTCCACTTCAAGACCACGCCATTCGACAGCCCCGCATACCCCTGTAAGGCCCTGCAGTGGAGGATTGCAGAGGTCGCCGGTGCAGCGAATTCAGCTTCCAGTCCCGGCATTGGCGGGCCATATGAGATCCAGGCCCTTTGGACCGGTCCAGAGATCAGCCCCTTCAGGGACACCGTGGAGATCCCTGGTGGGGTGGTGGTACCAGGCTGCCTGTATCGGGTCCGCTGCCGCGTGAAAGACCTTCTGGGCCAGTGGTCGCACTGGTCCAGTCCTGTTGAGTTCGTTGCGGGCGCACCACTGCAGAACAAGGCCGGGCTGACCCTGCAGGTCTCGGAGATCATGTACCATCCACCCAGCTCCGTCTCTGAAGACGGCTGGGACCGCGACGACTTTGAGTTCATCGAGCTGATGAACACGGGTCCTGCGACCATCAGCCTGTCCGGCGTGCGGCTGGCAGGAGGTGTCGAGTTCGACTTTGCGGCTGGCAGCGTCATGCAGCTCAGACCAGGCCAGTGCGTCCTGGTGGTGAAGAACCGCGTGGCCTTTGAGTGCAGGTACGGGACCCTCCTGTATCCGTGGATTGCCGGCGAATACAAGGATAAGCTGTCCGATGGAGGCGAGAGGATCAGGCTCGTAGACCTCCAGACCGGTGTCTTGGCTGACTTCGAGTACAAGGACAGTTGGCACGTCTCCACGGACGGCCAGGGCATGTCCCTCGTGCCTGTGGATCCCGCTCACGTGACTGCCAGCCAACTGGGCCAGAAGGCCTCGTGGCGGGACAGCACTCGCTGGGGTGGCTCACCCGGAGCGGCTGACACGCCGTGATGGGAGAAGGCTCGAAACGGGGAATCGGGGAAACGGGGAATCGAAGAGAGGGGCCTGGCACTCCCATCCTTCGGCTTCAGACAACCATCGGGCTCTGCCTCTCCGTTTCACTGTCCCAGGCAGGGCGAACGCAAAGTCGCTCCTGTACGTGCCGGAAGAGCACTGAAGGAGTGTTATGCCGCGAATGCACGCGAATGGCTGTCGCCGGGTTGAGAGGGTTGAGTGGGTCGGAGGCTCGCCGTACGCGACGCTTCGCGTCTACCGGTACGCCGTGGCGTACCGGGCGAGCTGCGCTGGCCTCCATTCTGCGAGCGAGCTCGCTCCATGGAGTCCTGCTTGCTCGCATGCGTACGGCTCAGTCCCCTGACGAAGGTCCCAAGAGGAGCTTCTTCTGTGGAAGGGAAGTAACGCCCACAGCCCAAGCCGCCAGATCAAGGCCGAGTAGTGGGATGCGGTCCGAGCTTGCTCGGACAAGCAGCCCGCTGCGAAGGTCGCCCTTGGCGACACGGTCGCCAAGGCACGGCGTAGCCGTGGATCAGGCGGCGATGCTACGACCATGTCAATACCCACGCCAACGCGCCAGCATTCGCGTGCATTAGCGTCATTCGCGGCAGAGAACAAAAACGCTTCCCAGGCAGGCCGACTTTGCGATTGCCCTGCTGTCCCAGGGAATCTGCCTTCCACAGGCGGCCTGGCTTTGGTAGCATAACAGGATATCTCCTGATATATCATGACGAACGTGATGGTGATGACAATGATGGGGCGGGTCTGGCTGGTCTGCGTCGCGGTCCTATGCATGGCGGCTTCTGGTGGCGGTCTACGGGCGCAGACGCTGCAGCCGGTCAACCACGACGTGGTGGTCAACGAGATCCACTATGATCCTGACGTCAAGACCGAGGCGGTGGAGTTCATCGAGCTGTACAACAACGGCACTGCAGCCGTGGACCTGTCGGGCTGGTCTTTGACGGATGCGGTGTCGTATGTCTTCCCTGCAGGCACGAGCCTGGCGACACATGCCTACCTGGTGGTCGCCGAGAATCCCACTGCCCTGCAGATCAAGTTCAAGGTCGCATCCCTGGGTCCCTGGACAGGGCGGCTGTCCAGCGAAGGCGAGAGGATCGTCTTGGCCGATGCGTCCAAGAGACTGGTCGATCAGGTCACGTACCAGCTTGGTTTCCCCTGGCCCACTGTAGGGGATTCGCCGGGCCGCTCGATCGAGCTGATCCATCCAGGCCTGGACAACGATCTGGGTGGCAACTGGCGGGCCTCGGTTTCAGCGGGTGGGGCGACTTCGCCTGGCGCACAGACGGTCTTTGGGCTGACGCAGGCGTGGAAGTACAACCAGGCGGGAACAGACCTGGGTACCGCCTGGCGGGCCGCCAGCTACAATGACGCTGCCTGGCCATCAGGGCCGGGTTTACTCTACGTGGAGGATGCGGCCAGTGTCGCACCCAAGAGCACGGCGCTGACCATCGGCAGGACCACCTACTACTTCCGCTCTCATTTCACCTATACGGGCGATGCATCCGCCACGATGCTGTTGCAGTTCTCCTGCACGGTCGATGACGGCGCGGTCTTCTATCTCAACGGCACCGAGTTTTCCAGACTCGGCGTGGCGCCGGGTGTGGTCAGCTACGGGACCCTGGCCTCACGGACAGTGGACAATGCAGCCACTGAAGGGCCGTTCACGGTCCCTGCAACGGGCCTGGTGCGGGGGGACAACGTCGTGGCCGTGGAGGTCCATCAGGTCACCACGGGCAGCTCGGATGTCGTGTTCGGCATGACGCTCGCGTTGGCAAGCCCTGGCGCGACGACGGTCCCTGCCAGTCACGGCCCGACACCGGGCCAGCTCAATTCGGCGTATGCCTCCAATGCCCCACCTGCGATTCGGCAGGTTGACCACACGCCCGTCCAGCCTGCTTCAGGCCAGACGGTGGTGGTCACGGCCAAGGTCACTGACCCCAATGGCGTCTCAGCGGTGCTCTTGTCCTACCAGCGGGTGGACCCGGGCGCCTACATCCCTGTCACGCTCCCCAACTACCCGGCCAGTGCCCCGAACCAGACCCTGCCCAATCCTGACTATGAGGCCGCGGCCCGATGGCTGACGGTCGCGATGCACGACGATGGCCTGGATGGCGACGCACAGGCGGGTGACGACGTCTACACCGTCCGCATGCCTGCCTCACTCCAGGTCCACCGGAGGCTGGTCCGCTACCGAATCACCAGCCAGGACCGCACCGGGTTGACCATCCGCGTGCCCTATGCGGATGATCCCCAGCAGAACTTCGCCTACTTCGTGCACGACGGCGTCCCTGCCTGGAAGGGGGCCATACAGCCAGGGAGTGCGGACTCTTCCAGGGCGAAGGTCGTCACCTACGGCACGGACGTGATGCGATCCCTTCCGGTCTACCACCTGATTTCCAGGGAGAGCGATGTCAGCAACAGCCAGGGGGCGTATGACAAGCCGAACCCGGAGTACTACTGCAGCGGCACGCTGGTCTACGACGGTCAGGTGTATGACAACGTCCACTACCGTATCCGAGGGCAGTACTCCGCTGGAACGACACCGAAGAAGAAGTGGAAGCTTGACTTCAACCGCGGCCACTACTTCCAGGCCCGGGACGACTATGGCAGGCCCTATCAGAACCGGTGGGACAAGATGAACGTGGGGACCGGGTGCTGTCCGTGGTGGCAGTACCCACATCCGGGAGGGTGGGATGTAGGGACCGAGGGCATGGTGATGAACGAGGTGCTGGGCTTTCGGCTATACAACATGGCCGGCGTCCCCGCCTGCAGGACCAACTACTTCCAGCTCCGCGTCATCGACAATGCTGTGGAGGCGAGCGCCAGCAGCCAATACGACGGTGACTTCTGGGGCCTCTATCTCACGATTGAGCAGCCGGACGGCGCCTTTCTGGACGAGCACGATCTGCCGGATGGAAACGTGTACAGGATTGACGATGGCGCCAACAAGACCCACCAGGCCGAGAGCCAGGTGGCCGACAACTCGGACGTGTCGAGCTTCACCGGCGCCTTGAGTGGCAGTCCCACCTCTGCGTGGTGGGTTGCGAACGTGAATCTCTCCAACTACTACAACTCCAGGGCCATCGGTATTGCCATCAATGACTCGGACCGCCGCTCCGGCAACAACTGCATCTACTACCACAACTCCCAGACCAACCAGTGGTGGATGCTGCCCTGGGACCTGGACCTGACCTTTGAGTGGGCCACCCACTACGCCACCACGGCCTGGGAATCCTTCAGGAATGCCCTGAACTACTCACCCTACAGCGTCGCCTCGAAGAACCGGGCCAGGGAACTCCTGGATCTGCTGTTCAATGATGATCAGACGGCACTGCTCGTCGACGAGATCGCGTCTGTCATCAGCACTCCCTATGGCAGCGTCTCGTTCGTGGAGGCGAACCGGGCCATGTGGGACTACCACAGTGGCGGCAAGCAGGGCCAGTTCTACGCGAACAATGAGTTCCTCAAGACCAAGGACTGGGCCGGCCTGGTCCAGTACTACAAGACCTTCCTCACATCCACTGGCTTCTCGAAGACGGCCACGGGTCAGTACGGGGTCTATGCCCTCGTTGCCGAGGCAGCGGATACGGCCATTCCCTACACGCCCACGATCCGTTTCACAGGCGGGCCGGGGTATGCAGCCAATGACCTGTACTTCCTGGCCAGTGGGTTCAGTGACCCACAGGGGCCGACCACGTTCGGGGCTGTCCAATGGCGGATCGCAGAGGTTGAAGACCCGACATCACCGCTGTTTGGGTCGCAGTGGCCGCTACCCTATGAGATCCAGGCGGCCTGGACCAGCGCGGAGATCACCCCCTATCGCTCCGATATCCAGATCCCCGCAGGCGCAGTCGAGGCAGGCCACGCCTACCGTGTCCGGTGCAGGATGAAGGATGGCTCGGGTAGGTGGTCACACTGGTCCAGCCCTGTCCGGTTCGTTGCAGGTGGCGCCCTGGCCGGCCGCAGCCGCCTGACCTTGCAGGTGACGGAGATTATGTTCAGCCCGCCGGTCTCTACCTCCCAGGACGGTTGGGACGCCGAGGACTTCGAGTTCATCGAGTTGATGAACACGGGCACTGCGACCGTGGACCTCTCTGGCGTACGATTCACGGAGGGGATTGAATTCGCATTTGCGGGCAGCAGTGTGACCCAGTTGACGCCCGGCCAGTTCGTGCTGGTCGTAAAGAACCGGGCTGCGTTCGAGTGCAGGTACGGTGCGGCCCTGGCCTCACGGGTGGCGGGTGAGTACAGCGGCAAGCTCTCCAACAGCGGAGAGCGGCTCATGCTGAAAGACCTTCAGACCGGGGTGCTCGCTGACTTCGAGTATGACGGCGGCTGGTATGATGCGGCGGATGGCCAGGGCATGTCCCTGATTCTCCTGGATCCCAGCCACGTCAGTGACACTCAGTTGAGCCAGAAGGCCTCGTGGCAGCCCAGCCATCGGTGGGGTGGCTCGCCGGGGGCAGTTGATGTGCCATAGGGGGCTATTCGCTGTTGGCGATCGGGTGGAATGCGCGGCCACGAAGGTAGGACCCTCGGAAGGCAAGAGGATCAGACAGGAAGACATCTGGTGCGGTTCCCTCTCACCTTCCTACCTTCCCACCTTCGGCCGTTCCTCCCCCTGTGTGTCGCCGGTTCGGTCTTCCACCGCCGCCCTTGGTTTGGTATCATGGAGGTATGTGTCCTGACCTACGGTGATGAACGTGATGGTGATGACAATGATGGGGCGGGTCTGGCTGATCGGCATTGCGGCCTTGTGCGTGACGGCTTGTGGGGACAGCCTGTGGGGCCAGGCCTTGCAGCCGGTCAATCACGACGTCGTGATCAACGAGATCCACTACGATCCCGACGTCAAGACCGAGGCTGTGGAGTTCATCGAGCTGTACAACAACGGCGATGCTGCCGTGGACCTGTCGGGCTGGTCCTTGACGGATGCAGCGTCGTTCACCTTCCCAGCAGGAACGAGCCTGGCGTCGCGCGCCTATCTGGTGGTGGCTGAGAATCCCACCAGCCTGCAGACCAAGTTCAAGGTCGCATCCCTGGGCCCGTGGACGGGGCGGCTGTCGAGCGAAGGCGAGAGGATCGTCCTTGCCGATGCATCCAAGAGGGCGGTCGATCAAGTCACGTACCAGCTCGGTTTCCCCTGGCCTACGGTAGGGGATTCGCCGGGCTACTCGATCGAGCTGAGCCATCCGAGCCTGGACAACGACCTGGGCGGAAACTGGCGGGCCTCGGTCTCAGGCGCCACATCCTCTGCACCTGCAGTGCAGACGGTCTTCGGGTGGACCCAGGTGTGGAAGTACAACCAGGCAGGCACTGACCTGGGTACTGCGTGGCGGGCCTCCAGCTACAATGACGCTGCCTGGCCATCTGGGCCGGGTCTGCTCTACGTGGAGGATGCGGCCAGTGTCACACCCAAGAACACGGCCCTGACGATCGGCAGGATCACGTACTACTTCCGCACCCACTTCACCTTCTCCGGCGATCCTGGAAGCACGGCCCTCCAGCTCTCGACGATGCTGGATGACGGCGCGGTGTTCTACCTCAACGGCACGGAGTTCTACAGGCTGGGCGTGGCTGACGGCGCAGTTAACTACAACACGCTTGCCTCGCGGAGCGTGGGGGATGCGGCCAGCGAGGGGCCTACGACACTGATGGTCAGCAGTCTGGTCAAGGGAGACAACGTGCTGGCCGTGGAGGTCCACCAGATCAGCGCGAGCAGCTCGGATGTCGTGTTCGGCATGACCCTGGCGACCACAGACGCGGCGGCCGGTCCGGGCGGTCGTGGCCCGACGCCGGGCAAGATCAACTCCGTGTACTCGGCCAAGTCGCCGCCCGCGATCCGGCAGGTGGCTGCCAATCCGCCGCAGCCTGCTGCGGGCCAGGTCGTGACGATCACGGCCAAGGTCACGGATCCCCAGACCGTCGCTGGTGTTTCGCTGTCTTACCAGGTGGTGGAGCCGGGCGCGTATGTCTCCATCGACGACACAGCCTACTCGAGTGCGGTCAACTGGACGACCGTGGCCATGAAGGATGGCGGCACTGCGGGCGATGCCGTGGCAGGTGACGGCGTCTACTCCGTCCAGATGGCTGCCTCGCTCCAAACCCACCGCCGGCTGATTCGGTACCGGATCACGGCGGTCGACGCAGGAGGGCAGTCGGTCACCGTGCCCTATGCCGATGATCCCGCAACCGAACTTCGCCTACTTCGTCTACAGCGGCGTGCCCGCCTGGAGCGGGGCGATCCAGCCCGGCAGCATGGACAGAGCGAGAAATGCGCCGGTCGTGTTCGACTTCAGCGTCATGCCGGCCTTGCCCGTCTACCACCTGATCACGACGCGAAAGGCCCACGAAGACTCACAGTACATCCCCAACTCGACCGCCTCCGCGTACTCGGGTTCCGACTACCTGTGGGCAGGGACACTCGTATACAACGGGGTGGTGTATGACCACGTCCACTTTCGCGCCCGGGGTGGGGTATGGCGGTACTCCATGGGCAAGAACATGTGGAAGTTCGACTTCAACCGCGGCCACGAACTCCAGGCCTACGACGAATACGGCAGGCCCTTCAAGGCCACCTGGAAGAAGCTGAACCTGGGCGCCAACATCCAGCAGGGCGACTACCAGCACCGCGGCGAGCAGGGGCTCTTCGAGTACACGGGCTGGCGGTTGTACAACCTCACTGGACTCCCCGCCTGCATGGCCCTTCCCGTGCACTTCCGGATCATCGAGCGGGCCTCCGAGGCCAACGACACATCCAGCAACCAGTACGACGACGACTTCCAGGGCCTGTACCTGGCCTTGGAGCAGGTCGACGGCCGGTTCCTGGATCAGCACGGCCTTCCTGACGGTAACCTCTACAAGATGGAAGGCGGCGGCGAATTGAACAACCAGGGCCCGGACCAGCCGAGCAACGGCTCGGACCTCAGCAGCTTCGTGAGTGGCTACAGCAGCAGCCCCACGGAGGCCTGGTGGCGGGCCAACTTCGATCTGTCCGGATACTATTCGTTCCGTGCGATCACGGAGGCCATCCACAACGGGGACATCGGATACGGCAAGAACTACTTCTACTACCACAATCCAGAGACCAGCCAGTGGTCGATCCTGGCCTGGGACCTGGACCTGACCTGGGCGGAGAACATGTTCGGCAACGGCGACGACCCCTTCAAGGCCCGGGTCCTCTTCACCAACAGGAACTACTCTGCCGACAGAGAGCCCTTCAATATGGAGTTCCGCAACCGGCTGCAGGAGATCATGGACCTGCTCTTCAACACGGACCAGACAGGCCAGATGATCGACGAGTACTCGGCCCTCGTGGACAGCCCTGCATCCGGCGCGTCCATGGTGGACGCAGACCGGGCCATGTGGGACTACAACCCGATCCTGGTCTCGTCGTACGTGAACCCCGGCAAGGCCGGCCAGGGTCGCTTCTACCAGGTCGCCAGCACCAAGAGCTTCCGCGGCATGGGCCAGTTGATGAAGAACTACATCCGGTACGTGTATGACAATACGCGGAACTGGATGGGAGATCCAGGCAATGGCCCGAGCCTCAGCACGCTGGCCCTGGACCCCGTCAGCCCGGACACGCCCACTGTGACTTACACCGGTTCCGCCGGATACCCGTTGGACCACCTGAGGTTCAGGGCCTCTAGCTACAATGGAGTGATCGGCGTGTTCGGGGCCATGAAGTGGCGGATCGCCGAGGTCTCAGCCGCAGGCGCTGCCGCCTTTGACCCTGCCTCGCCCCGCAAGTACGAGATCGAGGCTGCATGGGACAGTGGTGAGATCACCTCTTACCGCAGCGACGTGGACATCCCGGCAGGCGCAGTGGAGCAGGGCAAGACCTACCGCGTCCGCTGCAGGATGAGGGACAGCACAGGCCGCTGGTCGCCCTGGTCCAATCCCGTCCAGTTCGTGGCAGGCGCAGCCACAGGTGACAAGACCAGGCTGCCCCTGGTGATCACGGAGATCATGTACAATCCTCCGGACACCGCCAGCGTCGATGGTTGGGACCGCGACGACTGTGAGTTCATCGAGCTGATGAATACGGGTTCTTCGACTATCAGCCTGTCCGGCGTGCGGTTCACTGCCGGCATCACCTTCGACTTTGCAGACAGCAGTGTCACCCAGCTCAGCCCCGGCCAATACGTCCTGGTGGTGAAGAACCGGACGGCCTTCGAGTGCAGGTACGGGACCATCCTGGACCCCCGGATCGCAGGCGAGTACGGAGACAAGCTCTCTGATGGAGGTGAGAGGATCAGGCTCGTGGATCTCCAGAGCGGCGACTTGGCGGACTTCGACTACAAGGATGGCTGGTACGGCTCCACGGACGGCCTGGGAATGTCCCTGGTGCCTGTCGATCCTGCTCACGTCACTGCCACCCAACTGGGCCAGAAGGCCTCCTGGAGGGCCAGCACCCGCTGGGGCGGCTCGCCTGGCGGCCCTGACACCCCGTAATATCGGCCTTCGGCCTGGTAGTATCGACCGCAAAGCGGCCTGGTAGTCCTAGCAGTCTACCTGGCTACCTTCCTCCCAGGGCAACCGCAAAGTCGGCCTGCCTCAAAGAGACGTGGGTTCTGCGTCATCCGCCGCAGGCGGACAAACCGATGCAGTCGCGGGGGCGACTGGGTGGGAAGCATTCTTGGTTTTTTGCCGCGAACCCCGCGAACCCCGCGAACGCTGGCGCAGGAACGTGGGTACTGGCGTATTCGTGGCTCCGCCGCCTGATCCACGGCTGCGCCGTGCCTTGGGACTGCGTCCCAAGGGCGGCCTCCGGAAGGAGCCGCTTTTCCAGGCAAGCCTGGAACGCGTCCCCTTCCTCCGCCTCGATCCTGCGGCTCAAGCTGCAGTGGAGCTGCCTCCATAGTCTCAAAAAAGGATAGCACGCCGGGACCTCCGCACACAGACTGAGCCGTACGCATGCGAGCGAGCTGCTCTACGCGGGGCAAGCTCGCTTGACCAAGCGGAGAGCAGCGAAGATCGCCCGGAAGGCGCAGCCTTCCGGTAGACGCGAAGCGTCGCGTACGGCGACGTCACGACCTAGGTCCAACCTCCCGAATCGGCGACAGCCGTTCGCGGAGTTCGCGGGGTTAGCGGCCAAGACTTCCTTCCGTTCTCCTGGCTAACGCGACCACAGGCCGGGGCCACAAGAAAGGGCATCTGTGGCCAGGAACCTGTGCTCATCCTCACGATGTACAGGAGGGACTTTGCGTTCGCCCTGACCTTCCCAGGAATGCGCCTTCCACCGCCGCCCTTGGTTTGGTAGCATGGAGGTACGTGTCCTGACCTACGGTGATGAACGTGATGGTGATGACAATGATGGGGCGGGTCTGGCGGGTCTGCGTCGCGGTCCTATGCATGGCTGCTAGTGGCGGTCTGCGGGCGCAGACGCTGCAGCCGGTCAACCACGACGTCGTGATCAACGAGATCCACTATGATCCCGACATCAAGACCGAGTGGGTGGAGTTCGTTGAGCTCTACAACGCCGGTTCGAGCGACGTAAACCTTGTCGGGTGGCGGCTGTGTGACGCCGTCGATTATGTGTTTCCCGAAGGGGCCGTGCTGGCGGCTCACGGTTATGTCGTGGTGGCCCAGGATTGGACGTACCTGATCACCAAGTGGCCTCAAGCGATGGTCTCAGCGAGCGACTATGATGTCGTTCATGGCCCATTTGAGGGCAGGCTCGGCAACGACGGACAGACGATCACCCTGTGCGATGCAGACCTCCGGTTGGTGGATCAGGTCGCTTACGATCGCGGCTTTCCCTGGCCCACGGTCGGCGATCCCCTGGAAGCCAGTTCGCCCGGCACAGGGGCATCCATCCAACTGGTCCATTCCGCCCTGGACAACGGCCTGGCGGGCAGTTGGCGGTCCGCCTTGCCGACCCCTGGGGCCCGCAACGCGAAGGTGTATTCCACCCAGAGCCCACCGGACGTCGAGGACGTGGCGCACTCGCCCTTCCGTCCGGCCACCGGTGACGTCGTGACGATCACGGCCAAGGTCGCTGATCCGGATGGCGTGCGGATCGTGACGTGCTTTTATCAGAAGGTCGACCCGGGGCAGTACGTGGGTCTTCGGGACGCGGGCTATGCGGTCAACTGGACTGCCCTCACCATGGTCGACAACGGCCTCGGACCGGATGCGAAGGCTGGGGATGGGGCCTATACGGTCCAGATGCCTGCGTCTGTCCAAGCACACAGACGCCTGGTTCGCTACCGGATCACGGCCACGGATTCGAGGGGCCTGTCCGTGACTGTGCCCTACGCAGACGATCCGCAGCCCAACTTTGCCTACTTCGTCTATGACGGTGTGCCTGCGTGGCAGGGGGCGGTCAATCCGAATGGCGCATTGCCCGTCAACGAGGTGGTGGAGTACCCCCAGCAGGTGATGAGCAGCCTGCCCGTGTATCACCTGATCAGCAAGAAGACGGACGTGGAGACCGCCACCTGGCTGGAGAAGTACGGAGGCGGCGACTACAAGTGGTGGGGGACCCTGGTCTACGACGGAAAGGTCTATGACCACATCCGCTACCGCGCCAGGGGTGGGGTGTGGCGATACGCCATGGGCAAGAACATGTGGAAGTTCGACTTCAACCGCGGCCACGAGTTCCAGGCCAAGGACGACTACGGAAGGCCCTACAAGACCCGGTGGAACAAGCTCAACCTGGGCGCCTGCATCCAGCAGGGCAGTTTCGGGCAGCGCGGCGAGCAGGGGATGTTCGAGGCCCTGTCGTTCAAGATGTTCAACCAGGTGGGTGTCCCTGCATCGAGGACCCACTGGCTCCAATTCCGGATCATAGACGAGACGTATGAAGACGGCATGCTCAACGCCGCCCATCGCCCGCTGACTGCGACGGGGACCCAGTACGACGGCGACCTCTGGGGGCTCTACCTGGCCGTGGAGCAGTTGGATGGCCGATTCCTGGACGAGCACGGCCTGCCTGATGGCAACCTCTACAAGATGGAGCTACAGTATGGCGAGCTGAACAACCAGGGCCCCACGGCCGTGGACGACGGCTCCGACATCAGGGCATTCAAGAACACCTACGAGTCCAATCCGCCCGACCTCTGGTGGGGCTCGAACGTGAACCTTGAATCCTACTATGGCCTCTACGCCGTGTACAACGCCGTGCACCACGGCGATATCACCAGCAAGAACAACTTCTTCTACCTCAATCCGGAGCCCACGACCAACTCGTGGGGCACGCACAATCTATGGTGGCAGTTGCCCTGGGACCTGGATCTGACCTGGACCACGTACTACGGAAGCATGAGCGATCCCTTCAGCAGAGCGGGCGTGCTGGGCCATACGCTCTTCGGCACGCAGGCCAGAAACCGCGTCCGCGAGGTCTGTGACCTGCTGTTCAATGCAGACCAGATGAGCCAGATGATCGATGGTTATGCCGCCATCATGGACGATCCCAGTGGCGGGCTTTCTATCGTGGACGTGGATCGGGCCATGTGGGACTGGCACTGGGTGATGGGTAGTGGCGCCTATCCTCAGTACATCAACCAACCGGCTTCGGTCAAGGCAGGCCAGGACATGTTCTACCAGTCCGCACAGAAGGCCGGCCTGGACAGGAGCTTTGAGGGCATGGTCCAATCGATGAAGAACTACGCGGCTGCCCGGCTGTCCTACATGAACGGGCTGTGCTCGGATTCGGCCATCCCTGTAACGCCCGTGGTCACCGCGACCTGCGGCCCTTCGTTCCCCATGGACGGTCTGACCTTCAGCGTCAACGCGTTCAGCGATCCACAGGGTGCGCAGACCTTCGCAGCCCTCCAGTGGCGGATTGCAGAGGTCGAGCCCTTCAGTCAGTTCAAGCCGACGACTCCTGCGGCAGGGACGGTCTTGTTGGACAGCCAGCAGACGTGGCGGTGCTTCAAAGGCAAGACTGCCCCCAGCTCTGATCCCGCGGCTTGGCGGCAGATCGGTTTCAATGACGCTCCCAGCCGGAGCGCGTGGATCGAGGGCACCTCGCCGATCGGATACGGCGAGACGTTCATCCAGACCGTGCTGAACGACATGCAGGGCAATTACTCGACCGTGTATCTGCGCAAGACCTTCCAGGTTACGGACCCGTGCACGATCGGGTCTCTGCAACTGGAGGCCCGGTACGACGACGGATTCGTGGCCTGGATCAACGGCGTGGCCGTGGCCTCGGAGAATGTCCTGGGTACAGACCTGGCGTACAATGCCCTGGCCCCGGTCTCCAAGGAGGCCAGTGACTTTGTGGTCTTTCCGATCGCCAATCCCAAGGCCGTCCTGAAGGCGGGCGAGAACATCCTGGCGGTGCACCTGGTGAATGTGTCGCTGGCAGGCAGCAGTGACGCCTGTTTTGACGCCAGGCTCGTGGCCAAGCTGAACACCCAACAGGATGGGTCAGACGGGACCCTGGCCGTCGTCCAGGGGAGGCCCGGCCACTTCGAGATCGAGGCGGCCTGGCAGGGCGATCTTGTCCCTGCCTTCGATTCGCGGGTCAGGATACCGGCAGGCGTAGTCGAGGCAGGCGGGACCTACAGGGTGCGGTGCCGGATGGAGGACAATACGGGCCGTTGGTCGCACTGGTCTGATCCAGTGCAGTTCGTGGCAGGCCCGGCCCTGTCCGGCCAGCCGAGTGTGTCCCTGCAGATCACGGAGATCATGTTCAATCCAGCGGACACCTCAGGCCAGGACGGCTGGGATGCGGATAACTATGAGTTCATAGAACTGATGAACACCGGCTCCTCGCCGATCGAGCTGTCCGGAGTGCGGCTCACGGACGGCGTCGAGTTCGACTTCAAGGATAGCCGGCTGTCACATCTCGGCCCTGGCGAGTTCACCCTGGTCGTGTCCCATCCCGTTGCTTTTGAATGCCGGTACGGCCAGACGATCGCCTCCCGCATCGCGGGCCAGTACGCGGGGAGACTGTCCAACGGAGGCGAGAGGATCAGGCTTGTGGACCTCCAGGCCGGCGTCCTGGCGGACTTGGACTACGAGGATGGCTGGTACGGCTCCACGGACGGCCTGGGGATGTCCCTGGTGCCTGTCGACCTCAGCCACGTGACTGCCAGCCAGCTTGGCCAAAAGACCTTCTGGAGGGCCAGCGCCCACTGGGGAGGGTCGCCCGGGTCTGCGGATTCTCCGTAGAGAAGACGAAACGGCGAGGCAGAGCCCTACGGCCGTACAGCTTTGCGGGATCATGGGTCTACCTTATTCCAGAAAAGGCTGAAAGCAAATGTCCCTGGAACGACTCTATATATAGGGCCATCAGTCGGCCTTCCTTTGAGGGTCTGAATTTGGTAAGATATAGAAAAACTTAGGCGTTACGGGGTGACGGCGATGACGGGAATGAGGAGATGTTGGAGGTCCCTGGTGTTCCTTTCTGCGATCTGCCTGGGAGCAGGTCCAGGGTCTAGGGTGATGGGCCAGGCGAGCGGCCCCATGACCCATGACGTGGTGATCAACGAGATCCACTACAACCCCGACGTCAAGACCGAGTGCGAGGAGTTCGTGGAACTCTACAACGCCGGTTCCAGCGACATCAGTCTGGCTGGGTGGCGGCTTGGTGGGGCTGTCGAGTACACCTTCCCTGCCACTGCAGTGCTGACTGCCGGAGGTTGCGTCGTGGTGTGCCAGGACTGGCTGACCGCGATCACGAAATGGCCCCAACTGCTGGTCACAACCCATGACCACGACGTGGCGTTTGGCCCGTTTGAGGGCAGGCTCGGCAACGCCGGTCAGACGGTCACGGTTGTGGATCCCTGTCTGCGGGCCGTGGACCAGGTGTCCTACAAAATGGGTTTTCCCTGGCCGATAGTGGGTGACCCGACCAATGCGGCCAGGCCTGCAGGCAGCGGGGCCTCCATCCAACTGATCCGGCCTGATATGGACAACTGCCTGCCGGGCAGTTGGCGGTCGGCCCTGCCCACGCCCGGAGCAGCCAACGACGGTGCATACGCTGATCCATGTCCGCCCAACATCGAGGACGTGGCCCATTCACCCTATCAGCCCGCCAGCGGCCAAGTCGTGACCATCACGGCCAAGGTCACCAACCCCGACGGCGTGGGGAAGGTGATCTGCTCCATCCAGGTGGTCGAACCCGGCAAGTACGTGGCCCTGTATGACGCCGCCTACCAGGGCAACTGGACCACGCTGTCCATGCACGATGACGGCCTCGCAGGCGATGCCAAGGCAGGGGACGGGACCCACAGCGTCCAGGTGCCTGCCTCAAGCCAGGTGCACCGGCGCCTGGTCCGCTACCGGATCACGGCGTTCGATGCACTCGGGCTCTCCGTGACGGTGCCGTACGAAGATGATCCGCAGCCCAACTTCGCCTACTTCGTCTATGACGGCGTGCCTGCCTGGAAGGGTGCGGCCAATCCTAATGGCGGATCGCCCCTCAATGAGGTGGTGGAGTACGCCCAGCAGGTGATGGGCAGCCTGCCTGCGTATCATCTGATCAGCAAGAAGACGGACGTGGAGGCCTCCACGTGGGTGCAGAGGTACACCGGAAGTGACTACAAGTGGTGGGGGACCCTCGTGTATGACGGCAAGGTCTATGACCACGTCCGCTATCGCGCCAGGGGCGGCGTGTGGCGATATGCCATGGGCAAGAACATGTGGAAGTTCGACTTTAACCGCGGCCACGAGTTTCAGGCCAAGGACGACTATGGTCAGCCCTACAAGACCACCTGGCGCAAGCTCAACTTCTCCGCGTGCATCCAGCAGGGCGACTACCTGCATCGGGGTGAGGAGGGGATGTTCGAGGCAGCGGGCTTCCGGCTCTTCAATCTGATGGGTGTGCCCGCCAGCAAGACCCACTGGCTCGAGTTCAGGGTCGTCGACGAGGCGGACGAGACTGGGGCCACCCAGTACGTGGGCGACCTGTGGGGACTCTACATGGCCATCGAGCAGATGGATGGACGGTTCCTCGACGAGCACGATATGCCGGACGGCAACCTCTACAAGATGGAGGGCGGATCAGGCCAGCTCAACAACCAGGGGCCAACCGGAGTCACCAATGGCTCGGATGTGGCGGCCTTCATGGGCGGCTACGGAGCCAGGCCCCAGACTGACTGGTGGCGACAGAACGTGGACCTGGACCGCTACTATGGTTTCCGAGCGGTGACTGAAGGCATCCACAATGGCGACATCGGGTATGGGAAGAACTACTTCTACTATCTCGACCCCGTGACCACCCAGTGGTCGATGCTGCCCTGGGACCTGGACCTCACGTGGGCGGAGAACATGTATGGCAATGGAGAAGAGCCGTTCAAGGGCCAGGCCTCGATCTTCTCCAGACCGGAGATCCTGGTTGAGTACCAGAGCCGGCTCAGGGAGTTCGTTGACCTGCTGTACAACACCGACCAGGCCTACCAACTGGTGGATGAGTTGGCGGCCATCATCCACGACCCCAACGGGGGTCCATCCATGGTGGACGTGGATCGGGCCATGTGGGACTACAACCCGGTCATGGTCTCGTCGTACGTGAACTCCAGCAAGGCTGGACAAGGCCGGTTCTACGCGGGCGGTGGCGGTGGTGGCAGTCAGGGCGGTCCCGGTGGCGGGGGCGGTGGCAGCAGCGTGACCATCCCCAGCCCCGGCGGATTCGTCGGCATGGTCCAGTTGATGAAGGACTACGTCGTCTACGTGACCAGCAATACGCGGAACTGGTACGGACAGAGCGGCCAGAGCCTCAACGGTTGGATGGCGGACTCACAGATCCCAACCAGGCCACAGGTCCGGTACGTCGGTCAGGCGGGCTATCCTGCCAATGACCTGGTCTTCGAGACCTCGGCCTTCCAGGACCCGCAGGGCGCAAGCACGTTCGGCGCCATGCAGTGGCGGATCGCGGAGGTCGAGCCGGGCAGCCATCCAGCGGTGGTCAAGCCGTCGGAACAGGTATTGGTGGAATCGGGCCAGACGTGGCGGTACTTCAAGGGCAAGTCCGAGCCCAGTAGCCAGGTGGGCGTCTGGCGTCAGCTCGGCTTCGACGACATCGCCTGGCTCGAAGGTGCGACGCCGGTCGGGTTCGGAAGTGGCGGCGGCAGCTATCGCACCACGCTGACGGACATGCAGAAGAACTACTCCACGGTCTATCTCCGCAAGACGTTCACCGTGGACGATCTCTCTACGGTTGGGTCCCTGGAGATGCAGGTCAAGTACAACGATGGATTCGTGGCCTGGGTCAATGGCGTGCTGGTGGCCTCGGGCAACGTCTCTGCCACGGACCTGGCGTACAACGCCACCACGGGTCGCGCAAAGACCGTATCCAGTTTTGCCACCGTTGCCCTGCCTGATCCCAACGCGTATCTCAAGGCCGGCCAGAATGTCCTGGCCGTCCACCTGCTCAACATGACGCTCACCAACACGAACTGCTGGCTGGACGCCAGGCTCGTTGCTAAGCCGCCTGTCAGCGAGGATCCGAACGACGCTACCGCCACGCAGATCGTTCGTGGCAGGCGGGGCAAGTACGAAATCCAGGCGACCTGGCAGAGCGGCGAGATCACCCCGTACAACTCCCGCGTGACGATGCCTGCAGGCCCGGTGGAGGCGGGCAAGACCTATCGCGTCCGGTGCAGGATGAAGGACAACACCCATCGGTGGTCCAACTGGTCTGAACCGGTCCAGTTCGCGGCTGGTGCCCCTCTGGCAGGCAAGGCCAGGCTGCCCCTGGTGATCGCGGAATTCATGTACAATCCACCCACCTCAGCATCAGAGGACGGTTGGGACCGTGACGAGTTCGAGTTTGTCGAGCTGATGAATGCAGGGTCTTCGGCCATCGACCTGTCGGGCGTGCATCTGGCTGGCGCAGCGACCTTTGACTTCGCTGGAAGTGCAGTCCAGCAACTGGGCCCTGGCCAATATGTCCTGGTAGTCCAGAATCGCGTGGCCTTCGAGTGCCGCTACGGCGCCAGCCTGGCTCCGCTGATCGCGGGCGAGTACGGCGGCAAGCTGTCCAATGGCGGTGAGCAGCTCAAGCTGACCGACCTGGCGACCGGTGTCCTGGCCGATTTCGAATACAAAGACTCCTGGTACGGCTCGACGGATGGAGAAGGCCGATCCCTGGTCCTGGTCAACCCCGCAGGGACGACCGCCGATCAACTCGGCCAGAAGGCCTCATGGCGGGCCAGCACCCGCTGGGGCGGCTCGCCGGGCGGCCCTGACGGGCAATGAGGAATAGACAAGCCGGTGAATGGGCGACAGATCGAAACGGAGAAACGGGGAATCGGAGAATCGGGGAACCGGAGAAAAGGCTTGTTATCCCGTCGTTCGGCCTCGCACATCCGTCGGGCTCTGCCTCTCCGATTCTCCGTTTCGCCGATTCTCCGTTTCAGTTCCTTTCGGCCTGCCTTCACCCTGATCGAGCTGCTGGTCGTGATCGCCATCATTGGCATCCTGACGGGCATCCTGCTACCGGCCTTAGGTAGGGCCCGCAAGCAGGCCTGGGCTGTGGCGTGCAAGGCCAATTTGCGACAGATAGGCTATGCTGCTCAGTTGTATGGCCAGAACTACGACGGCTATGTTCCTCGGGGCGCCGGGGGACAGCAGGGCGGCCTGTACCAGATCTGGTTCCAGGCCTTGATGCCCTATCTCGGCGAGCAGCAGAAGGCCCTGGACTACCGGGCCATCAAGATCTATCGCTGTCCCGCATACCCGGACCACCGCCAGACCGTGTGCTTTGTCATCAACGGCTGGGAGTTTACGGGGCCTACTGACCGGGTCGGCCGAGAGACTACTGTACCGCTGAGGCTGGTTCGCTTCAGGGGATCGAGCCGGGTTATCTACCTGGCCGACAACGAGGATGGTCCATTCCGTGACATCATCCAATCCGCGAGGGACGCGGGGTTGAATATGTGTGACGTCTGGTCACCAGACCACCTGCCCCAGTCCACTATCGAGCAGTCTGGCAACAACCACTCCCGCCGAGTGGCCCGCAATCGACACAACAAGGGCTGCAACGTGCTGTATGCAGATTGGCACGTGGACCACGTCCCTGCAGATCGCATGACGACCGAGGATTGGCGGTTCATACCGTAACAGACAGCCATTAGCGATTAGCTCTTAGCTGTTGGCCGGAGGAGGATGGCGGGACTGCGGTCGAACTGCAATTCGCGCCCCCACTTTCCGGCTAATGGCTGATCGCTAACAGCTAACCGCTTCCTTCTGCGGCTCAGTCCACAGACCGGACGATGTAGCCGCCGGACTTCTCGTCGGGCTCCAGCTTCAGCAGTCCCCGTTTCTGGGCCTCGAGGAGGAGGTCGTTGAACGAGCGGAACCCATAGGCCCGCTCGTTGAAGCCGGGATTGCGGCGCTTGATGGCCTGCTTGATCATGGAGCCCCAGATCCGCTCGTCCTCATCCCGCTCCTCGGCCAGGGCCTCCAGGGTCTCCACCACCAGGTCGAGGGCCTTTGCGAGAGTCGGGCCCTTGCTGTCACCCTTGCCGGCCTTGGCGGCGGAGACGCGTGGCTGCGCTCCGCTGGCGGGCCTTGGACGGCTCGGTACGGACCAGGTCGTCGTAGTACAGAAACTCGTCGCAGTTGTTGATGAACAGGTCGGAAGTCGAGTTCTTGACGCCTACGCCGATCACGGTCTTGGCGTTCTCCCGCAGCTTGCTCACCAGGGGCGAGAAGTCAGAGTCGCCGCTGAGGATGACAAAGGTGTCCACGTGGCCCTTCGTGTAGCACAGGTCCAGGGCGTCCACGACCATGCGGATATCCGCCGAGTTCTTGCCGGACTGGCGGATGTGGGGGATCTCGATCAGCTCGAAGGCGGCCTCGTGCAGGTCCCGCTTGAATTCCTTGTAGCGCTCGAAGTCGCAGTAGGCCTTCTTGACCACGATGTGCCCTTTGAGGAGAAGCCGTTCGATCACCTTCTGAATGTCGAACTTGGGGTAATGGGCCTCACGTGCGCCGAGGGCGATGTTCTCGAGGTCGAGAAACACGGCCATGGTTGCGTTGGAGCTTCGGTCTACCATAGGATTGAAAGTGTACCCTCGATTTCCGGCTGCGACAATGGGCATAGATAAAAAAAGCAATCCCGCCCCGTGCACGATGCACGAACATCCTGTATACACGTATAGCATATCATTTGGGTTCAAGGTCTATGGAGCCAGGTATGGAGCAGGCCAGACGTATCGTGATCGTGGGTGGAGTGGCAGGTGGGGCATCGGCCGCAGCCAAGGCCAGGCGTGTGAGCGAACGCGCGGAGATCATCCTCTTTGAGAGAGGGGAGCACATTTCCTTCGCCAACTGCGGGCTTCCCTACCATATCGGTGGACAGATCGGCGACAGGGGACGTCTGCTGGTCCAGACTCCTCAGGCCATGGCTAGACGCTTCAGGGTGGACGTCCGCACTCGCAGCGAGGTCATCCGCATCAATCGCAGGCAGAAGACCGTGGTCGTCCATGACCTGGCCAAGGACAGGCAGTACGAACAGCCCTACGATGCCCTGATCCTCAGCCCTGGTGCGGAGCCGGTCCGGCCACCCATACCCGGTGCGGATCACAAGTCGGTCTTCACGCTCCGCACCCTTGCAGACATGGACGCGATCAAGGCGGTCGTGGATGGCGGTCAACCCAAGGCCGCGGTGGTGGTGGGCGGGGGGTACATAGGGCTGGAGATGACCGAGGCCCTGGTCCGGCGAGGCCTCTCCGTCTCCTTGGTGGAGCTCGAGCCCCAGGTCATGGGGCCGATCGATCCCGAGATGGCGACGCCCCTGCACGAGCACCTCAAGGCTCAGGGGGTGGATCTGTGCCTCAACAACAGCGTTACGGCCATCCGGGCACAGGGCGATCTGCTCGAGGTGGTCCTCAATACGGGCCGGTCGATCCCCTGTGGCATGGTCATCCTTGCGGTCGGGGTCAGGCCCGAGTCCAAACTGGCTGCAGACGCAGGCCTTGGCATCGGACCGCGCAAGGGGATCGTGGTAGACAAGTACATGAGGACCTCTGATCCGGACATCTTCGCGGTAGGGGACTGTATTGAGGTTGAGGATCTGGTGGGCGGCTTTGCGACCGTGATTCCCCTGGCAGGGCCGGCCAACCGCCAGGGCAGGATCGCGGCCGTCAACGCCCTGGGCGGCGAAGCGGTCTACACCAAGACCCAAGGCACCGCGATCTGCAAGGTCTTTGACCTCAACGTGGGGATGACCGGACTCAGCGAAAAGGCCCTCAGGAGGGCGCAACTGGCCTTCGAGAAGGTCTACCTGCACCCTGCAAGCCACGCGGGCTATTACCCGGGAGCCACCCAGCTCAGCCTCAAGCTCCTGTTCGACCCCAAGAACGGCAGGATCCTGGGCGCCCAGTGCGTGGGCGCAGACGGTGTAGACAAGCGGATCGACGTGCTGGCTGTGGCGATCCGTGCAGGCATGACCGCGTACGATCTGGAGACCCTCGAGCTGGCCTATGCGCCTCCCTTTGGCTCTGCCAAGGACCCCGTCAACTACGCGGGATTCGTGGCTGCGAACGTCCTGCGGGGGGAGGTCCGCATCTGCCACGTCGCTGACGTGGTGAACCCCTCGGCCAAGCAACTGCTGCTGGACGTGCGCACAGGGCCTGAGGTTATGCAAGGCACGATCCCGGGCTCGATCCACATTCCGATTGACGAGCTGCGGGATCGCATCGGCGAGCTGGCCAAGGACAAGGAGATCCTGGCCTTTTGCCAGGTCGGCCTCAGGGGCTATCTGGCCTGCCGCATCCTGTCGCAGAATGGCCTGGCCTGCCGCAACCTGAGCGGCGGCTACAAGACCTATCGCCAGGTCATGGGCCTGACTTCTGATCAGGCCAAGCCTGGCCGGGAGGTCAAGGATGACACGGGCCAGGCGGGCCAGGATAGCCGGCGACCCTCCCTGGGCCCGCAGATTGCCAAGGAGATCGATGCTCGCGGTCTACAGTGTCCAGGTCCCATCCTGCAGCTCAAGGGGGCCATGGACTCGATCTCGGCAGGTCAGGCAGTTCGGATCTCCGTGTCTGAGCCGGCCTTTGCCTCGGACCTGGTGGGTTGGTGCCACACGACGGGAAGCAGGCTCCTGAGCAAGCGCCTGGACAAGGGCATCCTGACGGCAGTCATCGAGAAGGCCCAACCCCTCGACGTCGGATACCCGCAACCCGCAACCCGTAACCCGCAACCCGGTCGCACCCTGGTGGTCTTCAGCGATGATCTGGACAAGGCCTTGGCGGCCTTCATCATCGCCAATGGCGCAGCGGCCATGGGCGGTGACGTGACCCTGTTCTTCACGTTCTGGGGCATCAATCTCCTCCGGAGGCCGCAGCCCGTGGCTGTGGACAAGACCTTCACGGAGCGGATGTTCGGCTGGATGATGCCCAGGGGTGCGGCCAAGACGAGGCTCTCCAAGATGAACATGGCAGGCATGGGCACGGCCATGATCAAGGGGATCATGCGCAAGAAGAACGTCCTGTCCCTTCCAGAACTGATCGAGACAGCCCGGAAGGCAGGCGTACATCTGGTCGCCTGCTCCATGACCATGGATCTGATGGGGATCAAGCACGAGGAGCTGATCGACGGGGTGGAGCTTGGCGGCGTAGCCATGTACCTGGACAGGGCCGGATCTGCAGGCGTCAACCTGTTCATCGGCTGACGTTCCAGGGCCGGTCCCCTCGCCTGCAGAGGAGGGGGTCTACATCTGCGGGACGATCTTCAGGACCACCTCTGCCACCTTCCAGTCTGCCGGTGACCCCGCCATGTTCTCGATCTGGACATTCGTCCCCTTCACCGAGATCGGCACACGGATCTTGGCGCTGCGGGCGCAGTGACTGGGGTGGTACAAGTCCACTCGCCTGCCGCGGCCCCGGTTGGCACTGCGGAGGCCAGCAGGAGGGTGGACAGCTCCTGGGTTAGCTCGACGGATCCTGTCCCCGCATAGGTGTGCAGGGGGTCGCGGGAGACGCTGTCCTGTTGGACCTTGACTGGATCTGAATCCATCACAATGACCTGTGGCTCGGCAGAGTAGGTGGCCCGCTCTATGCCGAGGCCCTCCAACACGCTCACCAGGACAGGCACGACGAAATCATACCGGTTGGTGATCGCAGGCGCCCTGGCCCCCGGTCTGACGGAAATCATGACCGCGCCATAGAAGACGCCTCGCACCGAGGGCGGGACCGAGATCGTGACCGGTATGGAGAAGGTTTCTGACGGTCCGATCTGGATGACCTCGCCTTCGTTGCCGCCGAAGGAGAGCCAGGCCCTGCAGGACGTCTTCCTGAAACGTTCCGACGTGGTCTTTACCGGGCCGAGGTCCACGGGGAGCCAATCGCCCGTTGCGCTGCGTTCCAGGTCCATGGCCTTGACTGCAATGAGGCAGGACCGATCCGAGGCCAGGTTCTGCAGTTGAATCGCCCTCTTGACCAGCCGTTCCGGACGGGACCTCACGGAGATCTTCATGGGCCCGACCCCGAAATGCGTGATCGGTGGGGACTTGAGCTTGGCGGAGGTTCTGGCCGTATCGACGTCCACCAGCACAGGCACGACCACGTCACTTGCGGCAGCCGCCTGTGTTCCGGCGCCATAGGGCAGAGTGACCTGCACGGCGGCCCAGTAGGAGCCTTCCGCGGCGGTGGCCGGGACATTGATCGTAAGATCCACGGAGGCCGTGCCCGCGCCCCGCACGGTCACCACGCCGGCCTCGCCTCTGGACACCGAGATCCAGTCCTTGCATGATCTTGATCTGCTTTGTTCAGAAATGACGACATCCTGGATCGGGCTGTGGACCGGGATCCACCGGCCTTCCCTGTCCTTGGTCACGTCAATGGTCCTGGGCATGGCCAGAGAGGCGGTTTGTTGCCCGGCGTTGCCGAAATCCAGCGTCTTGTGGATCGAGGCCCCGGGCCTGCAGATCAGGGAGATCTGTCTGGGCCGGACCACGAGTGGGGATTCTGCCGCCATCGCAGGCCCATAGGACCCCACCACGCACACCGCCAGGATGAACACTTGCCGCCGCACGGAACGGCTGTCCAGCCGCGCACGGCTGCAAAGGAGGGTGGGCTGTACTGCCGCATCCTGAGGCGATCTATTGGTATTCATAACCACCTCCTCCAACTGAATGGATCACGGCCTAAACGAGTTCCAGAATACGCTTCTACCGATAATGACGGCCGTAATGCCCCTTGCGCACGGAAATAATGACAGCTTTGCATACGATGCATGAGTCGACGCCCAACAGGGCAGAGGCAATTCCCCATCTTGGGCCTTCCTCTTGGCGGTCATTGTCCACGTTCGATCGCGGCGGTATATTCGTGACCTGCACTATAACGCAAGGTGACCTATGACGAATCCACCCAGCTCTGCCAGACTGACCAGCGGGCCCATCGCCTCCAGCCTGGTGAAGCTCTCAGTGCCCATGCTGGCGGGCATCATGGCCATGATGGGATTCAACCTGGTGGACGCCTTCTTCCTGGGCCGTCTGGGCACGCTTCCCCTTGCAGCCGTCACCCTGACCTTCCCCGTCGTGATGGTGATCGGAACCTTCACGCTGGGGCTGGGAGTGGGCGCCATGGCCGTGATCTCCAAGGGGATCGGGGCAGGCCAACAGACCCTGATCGGGCGCACGGCGACGGACGCCCTGACCCTTGCTGGGGTGATTGTGGTGATCCTGACTGCGATCGGGCTGGCGACCATAGACCCGCTCTTCCGGCTGCTGGGCGCCACGGATGGGATGATGCCGCTGATCAGGCAGTACATGCGGATCTGGTATCCGGGCATGGTCTTCTACGTCATCCCGATGGTGGGCAACAACATCATCCGTGCGACCGGCGACACAGTCACGCCCAGCGTGATCATCCTGGCCGGCGTGGTCCTCAATGCGATCTTGGACCCCCTCTTCATCTTTGGATGGGGATGGATCCCCTCCTACGGCATGGCCGGCGCCGCAATGGCCTCGGTCCTGGCCCGGGCGATCACGCTGGTCCTGTCACTTTGGGTGCTGGGGTCGCGACAGCGGCTTCTGGTGCGGCCATGGACCAGCCTGACATCGCTGCTGGCCTCGTGGAGGGATATCCTCCGGATAGGATTGCCTGTGGCGATCTCCAACGCCGTCATCCCCGTGGCCCTCGGCCTGATCACCGCGATCGTGGCCCGTTTCGGAGATGCGGCCGTGGCGGGCTTCGGCGTGGCGACCCGCATCGAGGCCTTCGGCATGGCCCTGATCTTTGCCCTGTCGACCGGCGTGAGCCCGTTTGTCGGCCAGAACTTCGGGGCGGGCCGGATCGATCGGATCCGCGAGGGCCTCTTCTACGCCAAGGCCTTTGCCCTGTCCTGGGGCGGACTGCTGGCCGTGGTCTTGCTGGTGGTCGGCAGGCGTCTGGCTGCCTGTTTCGACCCCGACCCGGCCGTGGTGCGGACCGCAGCCCTGTATCTCTGGATTGTGCCGGCGAGCCTCGGACTTCGCGGCATCCATCAGGTCGTGTGGACCTCGCTCAACGTCCTCGGCAGGCCCTATGATTCGCTCGTGCTCGAGTTCCTGCTGGCCTTCGGCCTCTGGATCCCCTTGACCCTGCTGGGGGCCCACCTGGCAGGCATGGAAGGCCTCTGCGGCGGACTGACTGTAGCCAACACGATCGCTGGCATTGCGGCCTTTGTCTGGATCGATCGGGTCGTGGCTGCGGAAGCGAGGAGACAGGAGTCAGGAGACAGGAGATAGGAGGTTAGGAATGGCAATTGTCGGGGTTAGGGATGTGCTGCCGAGGTGGGTGTGTCATGCTGGCCTTGCGGTCTTGATGGCAGGGGGGTGCTCCGGTGTGGCAGCCACGGAACCGGTGGGGCCGGCGATGCGGCAGTCTGAGGTCGTCTTCATGTATGCGGCCTCTGACGAGGCCTACCGGGCATACGGTGCGACCCTGGTGGCCTGGGGTGGGGCGGAGAAGGCGGACCAGGTCAAACGCCACCACGACCTGGGTATCCGCTGTACGGGCTCGATGTGGTGCCTCACTGCTGGGGCTGAGAACATACACAAGGATCCCAACCTGAGGGCTGCATGCGCAGTGGACATTGAGGGCAGGCCCGTGGAGGTACCATGGCAGTTTGACCAGACCTTTGAGGGCACCAAGACCACCTTCGGCTGCACCAATCATCCCGCGTTCCGCAGGCTCTGCGCAGAGCGGGTCAGACAGGGGATGGCAGGCGGGGCGGATGGTCTCCACGTGGATGACCACTTGGGGACTGCGGGCGCTGCGTGGTGGCAGGGCGGAGGGTTCTGCGACTACTGCATGCAGGGATTCCGTGACTACCTCAGGACGCATGCCAGCCGTGAGCAGCTCCAGAAGGCCGGCGTGCAACAGATCGATGGTTTCGACTATCGTACGGTGGTTCGCAGGTTTGCCACGACCCGTGAGCAGTACAAGAAGGTCCAGCACCAGGTCCCTCTGATGGACCTGTTCCTGGAGTTCCACGCGGAGGCGGCTGCTGAGCATACCCGCCAATTGGGGGAGATGGCCAGCCAGGTGGCTGGCCATCCGGTGCTGCTCAGTGCCAATGCAGGCCTGCCGAACAAGGCCCACACCCACGTGGTGAAGTACCTCACCCACATCGTCTGCGAGGTGGGGCAGAACGCCTCGCAGGGGACTGCCAAGATAGACGAGGCAGTAGAGGCCTACAGGCTGGCAATGGAGCTGGGCAAGCCCATGGCCGCCACTGCATCCGGCTGGGACTGGGCCTTTGTCAAACAGAACCAATGCGAGGACCTTGTCCGTTTCTGGATTGCCCTGGCCTACAGCCACGGCCAGCGGTTCATGGTGCCGCATCCTCGGCAGCAGTGGTGTTTCAACAACGAACTGGGGACCCACTGGTACGCAGCGCCCACCGAGGCCTATGCCCCGGTCTACCGCTTCATCAGCGAAAATGCCCAGTGGTTCGACGGCTTCGAGGCAGTCCCGACCAGCCCCAGCCAACTGGATGCACCTGCCATGGTCCTCTGTCGAGTCCGGGCCAAGAAAAGGACAGACCAGGTGGTGCTGCATCTGGTGAACCGCGACTACAACACCCAGACCAAGGCGATGACCGCAGCGACCAACGTGAAGGTCTCCTTCGACAAGTCCCTGGTCCCCCCGGCCTCGCACCAGGCCCGCCTCCTGGGCTACGACAGGCCCAGCCAGCAGGTTGAACTCGTGCGCCAAGCGGACAGGATCACCTTAACCATCCCAGAGCTGCGCCTGTGGGCGATCGTGGTGCTTGAATGAGGAGACAGGACTCTATCCTGTACGCCGCACGCGGCTGCACGGCTCACGCCAAGGCTCTGCCTCGCCGATTCGCCGATTCGCCGATTCGCCGATTCGTCACTTCCTGACGAGCTGCCTGTACTTGATCCGATGCGGCTCGTCCGCCTCCTTGCCGAGCCTCCTCTTGCGGTCTGCCTCGTAGTCGGAGTAGTTGCCTTCGAACCACTGGACCGTGCTGTTGCCTTCGAAGGCCAGGATGTGCGTGGCGATGCGGTCCAGGAACCATCGGTCGTGGCTGATGACCACTGCGCAGCCGCCGAAGTGCTCCAGGGCCTCTTCGAGTGCCCGCATGGTATTGACGTCCAGGTCGTTGGTGGGTTCGTCCAGGAGCAGGACGTTGGCGCCTCGCTTGAGCATGCACGCCAGGTGTACGCGGTTTCGCTCGCCGCCCGAGAAGGTGGTGACCTTCTTCTGCTGGTCGGTGCCGGAGAAGTTGAACCGGGCCACGTACGCGCGGGAGTTCACGTCCATGCGGCCGATCCGGATGGTGTCTTTTCCGCCTGAGATGACCTCCCAGAGGGTTTTTTCGGGGTCCAGGGTGTCGCGTTCCTGGTCAGCGTAGGCCAGGCGTACGGTTTCTCCGATCTCGATGGTTCCGGAGTCGGGCTTCTCCTGGCCCGTGATCATCTTGAACAAGGTCGTCTTGCCTGCGCCATTGGGACCGATGATCCCGACGATGCCGCCTGCGGGCAGGTCAAAGGACATGTTCTCGAACAGGAGGCGATCGCCATAGGCCTTGGACAGGTTCTTGGCCCTGATCACCAGGTTGCCCAGCCGGGGTCCCGGTGGGACGTAGATCTCCAGGTCCCTGTCTTGCCGCTCGTTCTCCTGGCTTAAGAGTTGCTCATAGGCGTTGATGCGGGCCTTGCCTTTGGCCTGGCGGCCCTTGGGTGACATGTGGATCCAGTCCAGCTCCCGCTGGAGAGTCTTTTGACGTTCGGACTGGCTCTTCTCCTCCAGTTGAAGCCTTCGCTGCTTCTGGTCCAGCCACGAGGAGTAGTTTCCCTTCCACGGGATCCCGAGGCCCCGGTCCAGCTCCAGGATCCAGCCTGCCACGTTGTCCAGGAAGTAGCGGTCGTGCGTGACGGCGATGACGGTACCCGCGTACTGCTGCAGGTGGTGTTCGAGCCACGCCACGGTCTCTGCGTCCAGGTGGTTGGTGGGCTCATCGAGAAGCAGGATGTCGGGCTTCTGCAGCAGCAGCCTGCACAGGGCCACCCGCCTCTTCTCGCCTCCAGAACAGACCCGGATCTGCGTCTCTGGCGGTGGACACCGCAGTGCATCCATGGCCATCTCAAGCCTAGAGTCGATGTCCCAGGCGTCGAGGTGGTCGATCTTCTCCTGCAATTGACCCTGCCGGTCCAAGAGCTTGTTCATCTGGTCATCAGACATGGGCTCAGAGAGCTTCTCGCTGACCTCATTGAACTCCTTGACCAGACCCACCACGTCGGCCAGTCCCTCCTCGACTACGGTCTTGACCGTCTTGTCCGGGTCGAGCTTGGGCTCCTGTTCGAGGAACCCCAGGCTGTAGCCTGGAGAGAGCGATGCCTCACCCGCGTATTCGTGATCCACGCCTGCCATGATCCGCAGGAGCGTGCTCTTGCCCGACCCGTTCAGTCCCAGCACGCCGATCTTCGCGCCGTAGAAGTAGGAGAGCGAGATGTCCTTGAGCACGGACCTGTTGTTATACGTCTTGCCGATGCGCATCATCGAGTAGATGATCTTTTCGCCGCCATTGCTCATGAAAGATCCTCAAGAATAGACCCCTGTCGTTCCATGGAAAGCCAAGACTATAGCAACCGACCCCCGAATTGGCAAGGAAGGCGCCGCTATCCCCTTTGCAGTGGCGATGACGAACTGTCGAATGGACGGACGCTGCCGGCCGCAGGGGCGTGCCCGGGGCGTCAGCCTGCCAGTCTTACGCCTCAGTCAAGGGTTGCGTACCTTTGAGATGGCCAAACGCCTCCTGCCCGCCTACCTCAGGCCTGGACCCTCTCCAATCCGGCGGATGTCGGCCATACTCAAGGCCGAGTCGTAGATCCGGACGTCGTCGATGACGCCGTAGAAGAAGCGAGGGTCATCCGGGTCTTGAGAGGCGCCGATCCGAAGACTCGATTCTTCGGCCGTGTCGATCGGCGAATCGCTGAGATCATAGATTGTCTGCGCCTGGCCGTCCACGTAGAGGCGGACGTCACTGACTCGCGGGCTGTTGCCCGCTACGGGGCTGAGCACGGCTGCGACATGACGCCATTGCGTCTCTCCCACTGATCTGCCGGAGCCGACGATGAATCCCGTCCCGCATGAGAGCCGGAGCCTGCGGTTCTTGTCTACATCGAGGTGCCAGTACCGCCCGGCTTCAGTCGTGCCCCAGGCAACCACGGTCTCATTCACGCCGGGCCGCAGGCCCAGCTTGACCCAGGCGGTGATGCTACGAGGCCGCTGGCCGGTGATCCCAGGATAGGCGACTACCTCCACAAGGTCGTCGGTCCCATCGAAGTCCAGTCCGCCGCCGACCTCACCTGTCACCCATTGAGACCCGTCCGTGGCAAAGTGGATCAGCGTGCCATCGTGGCCGCCGCAGGCATCGAAGGCCGCGCTGCCCGCCCTTTCATCCAACTTCCAGTGCGCAACCGGCCACGCCAGCCCGCCTTCCTGTCGCCATCGGCTGGCAAGGGCGGTGAAGTCGTATAGGTCAACGGTCTCCGGTGTCGTTGCATAGACGTCGGCCGCTGGCAGCCAGCCTGCGCTCAGAGGAGTGCTGAGCCAGGCGGAGGACAGGATCGCCAGGTCGTTCGCATCCACCTTGCCATCCCCCGTGGCGTCTTCTGGCACAAGGCCGTCTGCGCAGAAGGTGTATGTGCGTGTGAACTCCCTCTGCTCTCCTGGCGCCAGGGTCATCAGCAGGAACTGCTCGGGCGACACCTGATAGTCGGTCGTCCATATTCCCGTGTACACCGATGGTATGGAGGCCTCGATGGTCAGCCGCTGTCCGGTGTCCAAGTGCTCTGCAACCACCAGGTCAGCTCCCGTGTAGCCCTGCGGCTTGGTGATCCAGATCTTCGGCGGGCTCGCGACCTTCTGAACATACAGAATCGTGTCTGCGATGCGGACTATCTCTGGCGCGGCTGCGGCCAAGACGCCCCGGACTCGGGTGGGTGGGCTCCAGGGCGCCACAGAAGGCGAGGCCGTGAAGGTGTAGGGAAAGGAGAGGGTCACGTTTGGGCCTACGGACCTGTCTGAAAAGCAAACGAAGTTGTGGATGTACTGTTCTGTCGTGAACCTCTTTGTCCCCGTGTTCCGCAGCACGGTCCGCATGATGAGCCGGTCGTTCTTGACGATCAGGTCCACTTCAAGCTCGCAGCGGTATCCCTGTGCATTACCGGCCAGCGTCTGGACAAAGTGGACGCGGTCCCCTTGCCACGTGGTAGCCGTACGCGCCAGCTCGACGACCGGGTAGCTCCTGGTGAAGTCGTACGGACTGCTGTCTCGCCTGAGGATGCCGACGCCGATCTTCAGGAAGGGTCCGCCGCTGAGCGCCTCGTTGTACCCGGGCGGGTCTGGCTGAAAGGCCTCCTGGCCGATATCGAACTCCATGGGTAGACCGCCGATGTAGCTCAGGGCCCCGCCTGCGACCGGCGAGTAGAGGAACTCTTGGCCTCCGAACTCGGCGCGCAGGACACTGGCCACGGGCGAGAAACGAAGCCCCTTGTTCCATCTGCAGGCGCTGGAATCCGGGTCTGCCACCTCGACCGTGAGATTCCCACTCCGCAAGAGCCGGGTACCTGCATGGGCGGGTAGGCCGCCTTTTGCCGGCACGGCGTTCACGGCCATGCACGCCACTGCCGTCCCCACCCAGGCGAGGGCATGTCTTCGCATTGTCTCCTCTCCTTTCGATCGATGCAGAAGCCATTCAGCAGCAGCATCTTACACGTCATCATACAGAATGACCCGCACAGATGCAACATGCTATCATCCAGCGCAGAAAGAAAGGGACGTGCGCTCCTCCGAAACGCACGTCCCCATGAACCAGGACTTGTCTATGGAACCGGCCTACTATCGATCGCCGGTCAGAAACCGGATCTCGCCCGCGGACAAGAGGCGGGAGTAGATGCGGAATTCATCGATCGCGCCCTGATAATATGCGTCTGCAGTGAACTGCGACCTGCCCAGCCAGTTCTGGTTGGTGTTGCCCAGATCCTTCGGAATGACCAGGGTAGCTCCGCTGGCCACGATGCTGCCATCCAGCCAGAGCTGCATGGTCTTGGCCGTCCCATCGATGGCCACTGCCACGTGGTGCCAGCCTGTAGGCATCACCGCAGGGGCGCTGATGATCGACTCAGCCGAGCTGGTGGTCATGCGGATCGCAAACCGCAGCGGGCTTGTCAGGTTGCCGCCTGCAGAGGGCGTCAGGAACATGTAGTTGGTGGTGCTGCTGCCGAAGTCAAAGACCCTCTGCCAGGTGCCACCCTCTGCGGGCCAATTGAGCCACATGGAGAAGGTCGCACTGTTGAGCGTACTCATCAGGCTCCCGATCGGCAGATCCACGTAGTCGTCGATCCCCTCGAACTGCAGGGCCTTGCCAAAGCCTGCCAGGGAGTCGCCGTAGGCAGGGGTGCCCATCGCTGTGCCGTTGTTGCCCTTGCCGGAACTGTCCTTGGTGTCGCCTTCCATCCTGTAGAGGGCAGCGAGACCGTTGGCTCCGGGGTCTGTCGGCTGCACTACTGCAGGGGCTGCTCTGTACAGCAGGACGTCGTCGATGTACAACGACCCCTTGCCCGAGCCGGACACGCCGATTGCGAGGGTCTTGATGGACTTGAGGTTGGTCCCCACAGAGGCCAGGTCGATGTTCCACTGCTTCCACATCGCGGCCGTGACCAAGCTGGAGGTCCCTGTGTAGTCCACTCGCGTGCCATTGATCTTCACGTAGAACTGGCCCGCACCGTTGTCCGATGCACCACGGACGAAGAGCACCAGGGTCTTGGCCCCGCCCAGGGTCCAATCCTGGCTCGGCTCGAACGTCCGCGTGGCCTCAGAGAAGCTCTTGCCGGCGGTGTTGTCATAGGCCAGCGGCATGGACTGCTTGCCGCCGTGGATGATCGTCTTCTCGGCAAACGGAGGATTGGTGTTGCCCACGGTCGAGCCGCTGCCATTGCCTGCTGAGGGAGCGACGCTGCAATCCGTCGAGCCGTTGTGGCCAAACCCATCCACCCAGGCAAAGAAGACTCGATTGCAGGTGTCGTTGTAGGACTCGAAGTCATCGACCACGCCGCTGTCAGGGGTCGTGAAGGTCCACAGATCGCCTTCCCAAGAGCTGGGAGTCGCTGCATCGTTGACCTCATTGACCTTCCAGGTGTAGGTCTTGCCGTACTCCAGGCCCAGGGTGCTGAGGCCGAGGCTGTGCGCACTGACGGTCTTGACCGGTGCACTACCCTTGGCCACGGCGTCGGCGTCTGCGCTGAGGTAGACCTCGTGCTTGACCGCCTCTCTGCCGGGCCTCCAGTTCAGGACCGAGTCCATGGCCACACCGGTTGCCCCATTGCCGGGCGTGGGTCCGAAGGCCTTGACCGGCACGTAGAAGAACCGCACCTCTGCGAGGCCCGCCTGCTTGGTGCTGTCCGCCCAGTTGGCGCTGATGGTGATCTTGACGAACTTGGCCTGTGCGCCGGCGAAGTCCACGATGGTGTTGGCCACGTAGTTGGGTTCGCCAGTGGCCTGGTTGAACTCGGTCACGCCCGCCAGGGTCGTCCAGGTGCTGCCGTCGACCGAGGTCTGGATCGAGACCTCATGGGCGCCGAAGCCGATGTCCAGCTCCACGGACTGATTGGAGTTCCAGACCCACATCTGGTAGAGCTTGTAGACCTTGTCGAGCTCGTACTGTATCCAGATGGGCGTCACATTCTTCTTGCTCAGCCACATGTGAGAGGCCGAGGTCGAGTGCTGATCCTGGCTGTCGAGTCCGGAGCCGTCGATCGTCTTCTCAGGACCCATGGCGCTGCTGAGCGAGCTGGATGCAGTCGCCTTGATCGGCGTGACCGCATAGCCGTAGGGCTCGGTGGTGAACCTCCAGGGACTTCCCTTGTAGAGGGTCGCATCCGCCGAGGCGTTGACCTCATCGACCCGCCAGTAGTAGGTCTGGCCGAACGGGAGCAGGCCCGCCGGATCATAGGTGGCCGCGGTCTGGCCCTGGCTGACGAGCAGGCCCGCCGGGCTGGTCCGGCTGGCGTTGTTGACGTCATCGAACGCAGTGCCGAAGTACACGTCGTGCGTGCCAGGATACGTGCCCGTGATCCAGCCGAGGACGACGTCGCGAGGGACGTCCGTGGCGTCTTCCTTCGGGGTCGGTGTAGAGGCCAGCCCCGGGTTGACCCCACCCTTCATGACTTCCTGGATCTCTTGCTCGGTCAGGGCCCTGTCATACACGCGGGCATCGTCGACCGTTCCGCCGAAGTACTGGGCGTTGGCTGCGTGCCTTCCGAGCTTCATGGTGTTGGTGTCGCTGCTCGGAGTGCCTGCTATGGCGACCGTCGTGATCAGGACGCCGTCCTTGTAGGCCTTGAGCGAGGTCCCATCGAAGGTCCCTGCCAGGAAGTACCAGGTGTCACCTTGAAGGGGCCCCAGCGACGCGGGGGTCCATGTGCCGCCCACGTTGGAGGCGACGGAACCCGGCCACTGGCCGCCGTTGCTGTGGCTCCAGTTGAACTGGTAGTTGTTCTCGCGATGCAGCGGCCCTGAGGGCGAGCCTGTGCCGTTCGGTGCGGCCGGGCTCGTCACCCAGATCGCGATGGTCCACGTGGCCAGATTGGTGGTGAGCCCAGTATCGACGTAGTCATCGGTACCGTCGAGCTGCAGCCCGCCGCCGTAGTGGCCGGCTGTCCATGCGGGTCCGTTGACCAGGGTGCCGTTGTGGCCACCGGACGACGAATCCGCCGCTGTGTCGCCGGCCCCGTCATCGAGTCTCCACCAGCCGGTCAGGCTCGGGTCCGTGTTGGGATTGAAGCCGTAGGCAGGACCCCACTGGATCAGGGCGGCTGCCACGGCCACCAGAAGGACGGTCTTTCTTAACATGTTATTCCTCCACCAAAAGAGAAGGGCAACCTCACGATACCCCTGGCCACACACCAGGATTGTTCGTCTGTTGCGTTATGGATTCCGTATCACGGATTTAGCCAGTGCTGCAGGCTGCAGCTCCAAAGCGGGGTCTGCGAACAGGCTCCAACACAATACGCTTCTTGGATCGGCTGTCGTGGTGAGCAGCGACAGGAACCTGTCCGTATCCGCCAGAGGCACGTCGATCCGCTTGGGTCCAGAGGACGCCGCGGCGAGCTCACTCGAGAACCGCACCTGTCCATCCACCAGTATCCAGAAGTGGACGCTGATCTTCCTGGATTCCCAGGCGCCATCCGGCGAGTAGTCCGCGACCGTGTCGGACAGACCGGCCAAGGCCTGGAATCGCGAGATCACCACCTCGGGCACCGTCAGCCGGATCCTGTCCAGATCGAAGGTGATCCCCGTGTTGGCGTGTACGCCCAAGGAGGGATGCTCGAAGGTGTTGAACGCCACGCCGCCCAGACGGCCGGGGTGTGGATTGAAGAGCCTGTGCTGGAACACCGCGCCATTCGTGATGCCCTGGTAGCAGAAGCCGGAACCCTCGGTGCAGTCCTGGGCTACGACTCCCGTGGAGCTCACGACCGTCGGACCGTCACCGCTGCCGGGAACAAATACCCCATCCACCAAGGGCAGCGAGGCCGTCCTGACGAACCCTTTGCCTTTCGCCTCAACCACCCAGCGGGTCATGCCCGTCTCGCCGGTCAGCGGGTTGATCCCCTGACCCGGTGTCCCTGTGTCCAGGCCGTTGCCCCCGCCTGCAATGTCTGCCAGGCTCAGGCGTCTGCCCGCAATCGCCAGGCTGGGACCTGCCCGGATCTCCCGGACGAACAGGGGGGGACGATCGGCCAAGTGGCCCCGTGCAATGCGGCCGTCGCGGTCCACTATCGCAGTGTCGCCCTGGACCAGGCTTTGCGGTGAAGCAGCCGCGGCGTGCCTTGCGGGCGCCAGTGAGATCCTGCCGTCAAACACGTGGACCTCTGAGAGGTCCTGTCCTCCCACCATCACTCCGAACTCGGTGCCAAAGTCGACGACGTCGGCCTCCGAGGTCTTGACCGTGAACCCTATGGCCTGCTTGGGCACCTTGGCGGTGACCCGGCCCGACTCCAGGAACAGGCCTTTGGCCGACTGAAGCCTGAATGCGGCAGGCGCCTGCACGAGGACCTCCGCGCCGCTCTTGAAGATCAGGTGTGCAAAGCCCTGCTCCAGGGACATCCGTCCAGGCCGCAGCTCCCTGGCCTGTACTGCAGTGCTCCACTGGGCATTGGGGCAATCAGCCAGGACTGCAACCACTCTGTGCGAGAGCGAGTACTGGACAGCGACCAGGATGGCCATACCTACGACCGCACACAGGGCTGCGCCCACCGCCACCCTGGAGGCCACGGCCATCAGCCTGTCGACCTTGGAGGCCATGGCCATCATGTCCAGGGACCCGCCGCGCCGGGGCGTCGCCCGGTAGGCCCGGCTCCGCTGTCTCTGCTGTTCGGTCAGGAAGGAATCGAGCTGGTACTCCGCGTACTCCTTGATCCGCCTGACCTCATCCTCATCGAGGGCTGCGGCCTGATGTGCGGGGCTGCCTGCCTGCCGACTGTCCATTGCCGACAGGTCCACCTGCAGCCCTGCCGGTCCTGAGTCACTGGCTGCAGCCTCTTCCTCGATGGCCTTGACTGCACGGCGGATCATGGCGTCCGTGCGCAGGGCATCGAAGAGCCTCTCGGTCACGGCTGGATCTGTCCTGAGGATGGCCAGCAACTCGTCCGCCTCTCGCGGCGTCATGGAGCCGTCCAGGTACGCCTGGATCAGGTCATCAGGCCTGCGATCCGATCTAGGCGAGGTCATAGCCGTGCTTCCTCAGTTGTCTGTCCACGCAGGCCCGCAGCGTCTGCCTCAGCCGAAACAGTGCCCTGCGGACCGCGGTCGGGGTCATCCCAAGCCGGTCTCCAATCTCGAGGGAGTTTGCGCCCAGGTAGTATCTCGCCCTGACCAGGAGCCTGCTCCGCTCAGGCAGCTTCTCCAGGCACCTCTTTAGGGCCGCGGTTTCCTCCTCCTCGATGGGTTCCAGATGGCTGGACTCCGCGAGCTGGCGTATGTGCTCGGCCAGGTGCCGCATCTGGGAGGTCATCTGCTGACAGCTTTCCTGCCAGGATCGCCTGGCCACGACGCGGGTCATCTCAGAGAGCAGGGGCCTGATGTCCTTGGTCAGATCCCATTGCTCCTGCTTCCTCAGGAATTCCAGAAACACCTGCTGCGTCACGTCTTGCGCCACGTCGGGCGCGGGGGCGTACCTGATGGCCAGGGCATGCACAAACCCCATGTGCTGGCGAATCAGCCGCTCTATGTCCTGGCGATGCTCGTGCGTCATGAGTCCTGGAGGCCGAACCCCATGTCGGTGGAGGGGCGACATCGTCCCACACGCCTCAGGTGCTTCTTTACTCTATTCTCCCGCTTCGGCCGGAAGTGTGACGCGCTTTTCTGGAAAATGAGGCATATCCTTTTCGGTTGCTGCGTTCGCGGGGCAGGGAGATAATCAACCAGAGCTCTCGATGTTCTAGCTTCTAACTTCTGGCTTCTGACTTCTCTGTTCTGTAGGAGGGACCTCGTGATGGCGAGGATTGGCATGCAAGGGCTGTCTTGGGCTGGGGCCCTGCTCCTGGCTCTCCAGGTCTGTTCCGGCCAGCAGGTCGTATTGACTGGCCTGAACAGTTCCGGCGTCTACGGCGTCGGTGAGAAGATCTGTTGGCAGATCGAGGTCAGCGGTGAGAACCCAGGGTCTGCGATGCGGACGAGCTACACCCTCAAGCGCAACGGCTTGACCGTGTACAAGGAGGGCACGCTGGATCTGGCCTCGGGCAAGACGTCGATCGAGACCTCGCTCGATGCGCCCGGTGCGGTGCTGCTCGAGATCAGGACAGGGGACTCGCCCCAGCAGAGGAGTCTCGCGGGCGCGTTGGTGGCACCCGACAGGCTTGGGCCCTCTGTGGCCAGACCTGAGGACTTCGATGTCTTCTGGGAGGCCAAGATCAAGGAGCTGGCGGCGATCTCCGCAAACCCGCGGGCAGAGCCCGGCGACAGCGGCAGGGCCAATGTGGACTACTCCACGGTAGTGATGGACAACATCAGCGGGACCCACGTGCACGGCCAACTGGCCAGGCCGAAGAAGGAGGGCAAGTTCCCTGCCTTGTTGATCCTCCAGTGGGCGGGGATCTATCCTCTGCAAAAGGCCTGGGTCGTGGATCGCGCGGCCAAGGGCTGGCTGGCCTTCAACATCGAGCCGCACGACCTGCCGGGCGATCGGCCCAACGAATTCTACGCAGAGGCCCAGAAGACCCTGGGCAACTACTGGATAATAGGCAACGCGGATCGGGACAAGAGCACCTTCGTGCGGATGTACCTGTCGTGTTACAGAGCGGCAGATTACCTCTGTCAGCGGCCGGACTGGGACGGCAAGACCCTGGTCGTCATGGGCACGAGCATGGGCGGCCAGCAGGCCATCGTCACCGCAGGCCTGCACCGCAAGGTCACTGGCCTGATGGCCTGTGTGCCATCGGGCTGCGACATGGCAGGGCCCAGGCACGGCAGGGCTGCAGGCTTTCCAGACTGGGAGAAGGAGGCCACGTTCCAGCACAATGACGCGATCCTGGACGTGGGCAGATACTTCGACCCGCTCAACTTCGCATTCCGCGTGCACTGCCCCAGCCTTATTGCCATGGGCCTGATCGACGAGACCTGCCCAGCCGCAGGCGTGTATGCCATGTGCAACCAGCTCAAGGGGCGAGCAGAGATCATCCCCATGGTCAACTCGGCACACCAGGACCAGCACGGCACGCAGGCGCAGTACAACCACAGGGCGGAGCAGTGGCTCGCTTCGCTCGCCACCGGAAAGGACTGAAACGGCGAACGAGAAGAAGGTAGCCCCGTAGACAGGTAGACCGGCAGTCAGGCAGTCAGGTAGAAACGGCGAAACGGGGAATCGGAGAAACGGAGAGGCAGGGCCGTGGAGGGGCTGGTAGCTGCTCTTCTACCAGGCCATAGGCCGATACTGACTACCAGACCCGCCACAGGCGGGTCGATACTACCCTCCAGGAAGTCCCTTGAATTCTCCGCAGACTGGGTCTAGCATATAGACAACCACCTGCATCTGAGGAAAGAAACGCGGCTTGTCAGACTGGCTCCTACTAGGCTCTGTCTGAAGACCGGATCTGGCTTCGAGCGGCTTTCTTCTGGTCTGGACTGCGTCCGGCTGCATCGACGATGTACTCGGCATCGCCTGCTTCGCCGTCCTTGCCAGACCAGAAGACGCTCGCTCTCGGGCCCACGACCGGTTTTCAGATAGAGCCTGGAGGGAAAGGAGTTCAACGTGGCAGCCAGACCTCCAGCGAGACCTGTGTCCAACCGGGCTGTGCAGCGGTTGTGCCTTCTTTTTGACTTCTCCCGTAGATCTGAACCCACAACTCACAACTCACAACCCACAACCGGATTCACCCTCATCGAGCTCCTGGTCGTGATCGCGATCATGGCGGTCCTCATGGCCATCCTGTTCCCGGTCCTGAATCGGGTCAGAGAGGCCGGCAGGCGCACGGCCTGCATGGGCCACGGCGAAGAAATGGAAAGGTGGAGCTGCGGTCCCGTACATACGCACAGCCGTGGGGTTCTGCCTCGCCGTTTCGCCCATTCGCCCATTCTCCGTTTCGGCTCCCACCGCGGCAAGGCCGCGCTACTGATGCTGCATCTCGTCATGCCGCGGTACCGCGTCTGCCTTGGGCGTGGCCATGGTCACGGGCATGGTGACGTCGACCTTTTTGGGGCTGCGGACGACGCGGGCTATCGTCTCATTGCGGGTCTGGACAGGGCCGGTGATCAGCTCCGGCACGCTGAAGGTCCAGAGGCACGAGTCGTAGAAGTCGGGGTCCTGCTGCGGCAGGAGCAGGGGGGCAGAGACCTTGCCCTGCTCATCCACGTGCGCCAGGTAGATGCGGGTGAAGATGTGGCTGAGCCTCTTGCTGCTGAACGCGATCCAGCGGCTGTTGCTGGACCAGCAGTGCCAGGACTCGCTCGCGTCGCTGTTGATCTCGAGGCGGCGGCAGCGGTGGGGGCCAGGTCCATTCGGATCAGCCAGGTCCATCAGGACCAGGTCGCTGCTCTTTCTGTGCACAGGGAAGCAGCCGTAGTCGCAGACCGTGGCCAGCAGCCACCTACCGTCTGGGCTGACCCTGGGTAACAGGATCGAGCCACCTGCGTCCTGGCTGGTGAGGATCGTCTCTGGCTCACCCCAGTGGTCTGACGCGACGTCGTACGAGATTCTCGCAAGGTCGTACTTGATCTTGTCATACGTGCCTTCGAGCAGTGAGCTGGCCTTCCAGGTCCTGGGTGCAGTGCAGAAGTAGAGGGTCTTGCCGTCAGGCGACCAAGTGGGGTAGGTCTCGAGCCTATCCTTGCTCACCAGGCCCGGCACTGACCTGACCTGCTGCTGGCCCGGCTTGAAGGTGGCGATGAACGAGTCGAAGTCCATGACGTCGCGGACCTCGTCTGCTGCGGAGTGGAAGACCTGGCGGACGTCGTTGACCGAGAAGGCAATGAAGGTTCCGCTGGGATGCCAGGCCGCGTAGCCGAACTTCGTGCCGATCTTGGTCACCTGGGCGCCATCGACCAGGAGGGCGGAGCTGCCATACGGCTGGCTGCGGATACCCAGGAGCATCTTCTCGGGCCGGTTGTTGCAGAAGGTGTGGCAGTTGACGCATCCGTGCTTGAAGTGGCCGTTGTCGAGGATCGGGCTCTCCGCAAAGCCCCGCAGGTCCCTCTGGTAGATCCCCATGTCACGCCAGGTGGCATGGCCTGGCCTGATCCTCCTGTACACCAGGAAGTCGTCGATCGGCTCCTTGGCGATGGCATGGTGCAGGCTGGTGAACTGCGTCCAGGTTGGCGAACCCTTGTCTGTCGCGGCCCTGACAAAGACGTCAATCTGGAGGTCCTGGCCCGCGTTTTCGGCGAGGAGCCTGTGCCAGGCCTGCACACCCGGCCTGATCAGGCCGCTGGTGCTCGTGATCTCCATGGCCTGGCCTTTCTTGGAGGCGATCCGGACGTAGTACGCATTGCCCTTCTCCTGGATGAGGAAGTCCAGCGGCGCGATGTTGGGAGGCAGGGTCGCAGGACCGAAATCAGGGAGGATCCTCGCAGGTCGGCTTGCCGCAGCGCAGTGCTCGTCCGGCCTGTCCTGTGCCGCAACGGCGACATGGGTTACGGCTGAGACCAGGACCAGGACCAGACCTACTGCCCCTCTTGTCGATCCCGCCATCGTGATCACCTTGCCCTCTCCGGCTGCACACACAGGAAGTAGTAGAAGTATGTGCCCCTGTACTGGCTCTGCATCCTGGCCAGGGCGCCAGCCTTGTCCGTGTTGTACTGGGTCAGGACACTGCTGAAGTCCGCCGCACGTTGCTGCAGTTGACTGCTGGGCTTGAAGCCTTCGAGGTTGACCCGCTTGCGTGAGCCATATGCGTAGATCAGGGTCGCTTCCTCATAGTGCCTGGGTAGCTCCTGGTAGCCGAAGTCCTTCATCCGGCCTATGGGCTCCACGAACTTCTTCAACTGCTTGGTGAGCAGCAGCCAGGACTGGAGGTACTCGAAGGCCATCTGGTTCTTGGGGTTCTTCTCCAGCAGCGCAGACAGCATCTGTTCCTCCGGCAGCCGGACCGTGGGGCGGTCCTTGTCCAGGGCCATGGCCCTGAGTGCCTGGATCTGGGCGTCAGCCGCGAGCGAGGGGTCCCGCTCGATCTCCGCAAGCCGGCTGGCCGCCCAATCCCTGTGCCAGAGGGTCCGGTGAAGGGCGCAGAGGTAGACCTTCGCGGTGCCGAGATTCCCCTTGGCCATATTGATGGTCGCCAGCCTCTGTAGGATCATGGGCCGGTCGCCCAGTCCCTCGAGGACCTCGGTGAGGGCGTTCTCCGCCAGGTTCACGAGGCCGAGGTCGAGGTACACGTCAAAGGTCTGCCAGAACACCCGCTTGTACTCGGACCGGGTCAGCAGGAGGTCGTCCGGGTGCTGCGGCCACTGGAACATCTCTCTGCCCAACTTGCCCGTGTGATAGAGGGCCCGGTTAACCGCGAGCATCACAAAGTGGTTGTCCGGCGCCCTTCGGGCAGAGGCCAGGACCTGGGGCCACATCTGGTGATAGCCGTAATAGTCTACCGCAAACCTCGTTTTCTCCACGGGGTCCAGCGAGAGGACCGCTACTGCGGCCAGGAGGCAGACGGCAGCCCCTGTACGGACGGCTGACCCGGTCCAGCCTGGGCCTGTGAGGGCCGATGCAGCGGCCTTGATCTTGCCTGGGGCCTTGGACTGGTGGGCCTGTCTGCTGTGCCCCTTGTCACGATCCTCGCCGGGCTGTTGTATGCCTCCGGTAGCCTGTCGGAGCAGGCCGGCGACGGCAAGTACGGCCGGCACCAGGGCCACCATCACGTAGACCATCTCCACGTATCGGCTCCGCGGCTGATAGTACAGGACCCTCCAGGAGAAGGGCAGCAGTTGCGTGTAGGCGTCAGGCAGGCTCACGCCGAAGGCCAGCACGCCCACCCCGTAGGGGATCGCGGCCGCTGCGGCTGTGGTGACCAGACCTGCCAGCCAATCCTTCAGGGCCGTCCACTGCCACAGGCCGTAGATCAAGGCGAAGACGAGCATCGCGGACCCTGCCAGGCCATAGCAGACTAGTGCCAACGGGATGAACAGGCAGACCCGGCCAGGCCTTCCAGGCCATTGTCTCGCGGCGGCCACCAGGCCACAGGCGAAGGCCATCGCAAACAGGAGTGCCAGCGTGGTCTGGAAGTGGTAGGTATACCTTCCATAGACTACCAGCAGAAGCAAGGCGGGGACATACCGTACGGCGGCCAGCACGCCCAGCCCCGCGGTCTCCAGCAGGTACCCGATGCACAGGCAGAGGCCCCAGGCCTGGAGCGTCACCACCAGGCTGCCCAGCCCTGGATAGTAGAACAACTGCGAGAGAAGGGCCGCGACGTACTCGACGGGCCCGCCTGGATAGGTCGTATACTCCAGGAAGAACCTCCATGTGGTGTAGAAAGAGGGGAAGTTGGAGATCACGCCTGCGCCGTGGAAGATCAGGTTCAGTCCCACGGCCTTCCACAGCCACACGAAGAACAGGGCGAATACCACGGCCTCCTGAAGCCAGGCCGTGCCCCTCCGGCACAGCCAGCACGGTGAGGCACTCCCAGCCGTTCCCATTCCGACTTCTGAGTTCTGGCTTCTGGATTCCATCCTTCTGCCTCGAACGTCCAAGGCCTCGTGAGAAATCCGGGCTAGCGGCCCTTGGCCAGGGTCGTCGTCACCACGATGCGGCTCTGCTTCTGTCCTTCGACCACTGCCAGGCTCGGAGCCGTTACATTGATCTGCGAGGCCAGCTCGGGTGCGCGGTTGAGCCCGAGGATCTCTGCCACCCTGTCCAGCCGGGTCTGGGCGATCAACAGGGCCGCCTCTCGCGTCCTGCGACGCGCCGCATGCTCTGCGCCCGGTCTGAGGGTATCGAGCACGGCGTCGATGGAGCGATCGAGCAGGGCCAGTCGCCAGGTCACGTCAGCCAGATCATCCGTGGCCTGCCGGACCGTCGAGGTCTCATCGCTGACGCGGGCCAGGTAGGTCCGCTCCGCCAGCCGGCTGCGAAGGTCACGGGCCATCTGTCTCTGGCCACGGAGCTGCCCCAGCAGGGCCTGCCGATCCGCTGGCGGTGGATTGACCAGGGCGTCTGCTGCAGCCACGTCCTCTGAGCCGAGCTGGTGCCGGATCGTCAACGACAACCGCCGGTCTCGCCGGAGCCTCTTAACCACGGCCTGCAGCTCCAGCCGCTCCTTGTCAGCCAAGTCGATGGTGCCGGCGGAGTAACCGATCTCGATCGTCCGCTGCAGGGGCTCCTTGGCGGATCCGCCGCCCAGCGCGCTCGCCAGTGCGGCCGCAGGCCGGAGTGCGGCGCCTGCCAGGGCCTCTGCAATGACCGAGGCCACAGCGCCGACGGCGGCCTGCGTCATCTGGCTGCGGGAGACGCCCTGGTCTGTGGCTGTGAACTGCAGTGGCAGCCGGATCGACCCATCCGGGCCTCGTAGCATGAACAGAGCGGTGTCCAGGGGCACGGGGAGCCGGAGCAGGTGGAGCAGGGGCCCCTCGGCGGGCTCGGTCATGGACAGGTCCGTCAGCACCACGTTCAGCCGGGTCCGGGCCTTGCCTGCATCGAGACGCATGTCCAAGCCTGCATCCAGCACGCCGTCATTGAGGGTCACCCCTTGGGCGTTGATGGGACCGCGCAGTCCGCGAAGCTCGAGACCGCTGAGGCTGGCCTTGATCCATCCGCTGGGCGAAGGGCCTGCGGTGAGCCGGCCGACCGCTGTGGCTTCCTGGAACAAGGCGCGGGGCTCCTGGCCTGTCCCCAGATGTACAGGGCCCGAGGTGAGGACTGCATTGAACTTGATCGGAACAGGCTCGGAGCGGAGCCGTGAGGACAGCCCCCTCACCTCCAGGTCCAGACCAGTCAGGAGGACCGCCAGGCCAGGCTCGACCGTGGCATCAGACCAGGAGACGTCCAGCCCGCTGACCACCAGTTGATCCACTGCCCAATCGAACGCGGGTTTGGCGTCTGGCTGGGTATGGGTCTGGCCGGGTCTGGCCCCGGCCGCCTTGGCCGTGTTGGGATCTCGCGATCCCGCGGCGGATCGCACGAGGATGTCCATCACCCGTACTCCGTTGGGTTCACGGGCCAGACGGCATTGCGGCCGGACGACCTCGATCCGCTTGATCTGCGCCCTGTGGCGCACCAGGTCCACACTGGGGGCATCTATCTGCAATTGGCCCAGCCCTGCCAAGGGGGCGGGCTCGTTGGCTTCAGTCACCTGTAGTCCCGTGATCCGCAGGCTCACGCCGAATGGCCTGCGGAGGTCATAGTCGAACGGATCGCGTCTCTGTACGTCGAGCACAGCCTCGATCCGTCCCCTGATCGCTCCGGCCTTGAGACCTGATCCATCCAGGACTTCCCCGAGGTCAGGCCGGACCAGGGTCAGCCCTGACCCTCGCAGTCCCCGCGCAGCCAGGTCCGCCGTGACGTTCGGTTCCTGGGCGAGGAGGTCCACCTGGGCATGAACCTGGAGGTCATCGACCAGGGGGGAGATCCGGCAGCTCGCCTCCAACGGGATGGGGCCGCTGTCCTGGGGCGACTGTCCCTGCATCCGCCACGCCGAGGAGCTGCGGATCCGAAGGCCCTCCACGCTGAGCGGCGCAGCACCCGCCACGACGCGGTCGATCCACGAGATCCTGCGTGCCTGGAGGTCCAGGTTCTCGACCACCACATCCGGGACCTTCGCCAGGCGGACCCGCTGGCTGGATGGCCGGCCCTCCGCCTGGTCCGCCGGGACGCTCGCAGGCCTGCTGCCTGAGCCCTGCTGCGAACTGCCGGCCTGCGTAGAACAGAGGCGGAGTCCCAGCAGGGATAGCGTGTTGGGGTCCAGTCGCTCGACCGAGGCTTCGAGGCCGAGCAGCGAGCACTCCTCCAGGCTGACCACGCTTGGCTCCTGGCGGGAGACCTTGGTGCGGAACTGGTCCACGTGCAGCAGCGGCTGCGACCCGCCCGTCTCCCGCAGGTCCAGGTCCTTGACCTGAAAGGCCAACCGGTCGCCTTGCGGACCCGACTCGACCAGGCCCCGCACCGCCAGGTGGAGTTGTCCTCGGTCGAGGCCGGGCGCCACACCGGCAGGCAGATAGCCCGCCAACGGCCCTGCACGCAGTCCAGTCGCCTCGATGGTCAGGTCCGCACCCTGGCGAGTGGGGGCAGTGAACAGGCTGCCGGACACCTCCAGTCGGTCCGCGACGGGCGGAGCCTGGATAACCGCCTTGAGCTGGGCTGGAGACCCCGCCGCGCCCAAGGTCAGGTCGTTGAGGTCGACCTGGCACAGGGCCGTGACATCCAGGGTCGACGCCAGGGCCTGATCGGTCCATCTGACCCGTCCTTCTCGGATGGACAGATGATCCACGTGCACTGGCGACGCGGACTGGGACCGGGGCTTGGATGAGGGCTTCTTGGCCCCTGGAACTGGCGTGACGCGCACGCCACAGACCACCAGGGCGCCGTTGGGATCGCGGCCCAGTGCGACCTGCGGCTGTGTGACCTGTATCCCTGCAATTCGTGTCACCGGCCCTGCGAGCAGGGCCCGGACCCGCAGCAGATCGAGTCCTGCGAGCATCTGGTCGCCGTCTCGGACCATGAGCTTCTGCACAGTGGCGGAGAGGGTCGGCCCCTCGGCGCCGAGCGACAGGTCCAACTGCGCGTCTGTGGCGAACTCGCCCCGGCTGATCAACGGCTCCAGGCCCAGCGGACGCAGGTACTCGGCGGCCTCTCGCGTGTCGATGCCCTGGCCGACCACGGAGAGGTTCGTCCGCCATCCGTATGGCGATTGCCCGGTCAGCGAACCCTTCACGCGGAACTCCCCTGCCAGCGGAGGGATCTGCAGGACGGCTTCGTACCGGGCTGGGCCGGGGGCAGCGTTTGGCTCAGCCAGGTCCAACACCAGATCGGCCAGTTCCATCCCGAACCTGGCCCGCAGGATCTTGGGCTGCACGGAGACCGCCGCATCCTCGATCAAGACTTCGTTGTCACGCCATACGAGCCGGCCAATCTCCAGGCGGCCGCTGCGACCCAAGGAACTGCGAACGGAGGACGCCTGGGCTGTCGCCGAATCCTGCCGGGCGGTCACTGGGCCGGCGTCCGTGGGCACCTTCGACCGAAAGCCAAGGACGCGGAACAGGCCCTGGCTGTCACGGCCCACAGTCATGCGCTGGCCCGCGATCTCAACGGTCTCCAGACGGAGTCTGGACCGGCCCGGGTCCCACCGGACCCCGCTCACATTCAAGCCATCCAGACCGAACAGCTCCCTGCCAGTCCTCCAGCCGCAGGCCCCGGATCGACAGGTCACCGCCGAGCAGGCCATCCGAGGGCCTGGGTCCCGCGGTTGCGGTCACGTGACACGTGAGCCGTCCGGCGTCGTACTCGGATTCAAGTCCTGCCTCATCCAGATAAGCGGCCAGGGCCTTGAATGAGAGGCCTTGGACGCGAAGGTCGACGTCGAGGGTCTTGACCGGCGAGACCAGGTCCGCGCGGCCTTCCACGTCGCACGACTCGAACACGCCCGGCCCTGAGAGACGGACCTGGATCGGCGTGCCGGCCTGGCCTGGGCCCGATCCAGCCTGGATGCGCCCGATCTGGGCCTGGTCCAGTCGCAGGGCCGCGGTGGTCTCGGGCATGGTGAGCCGATCCTGCCACGATAGGCCCAGTCGCTCCAGCCGCACCCCCTCCACGGCCCACTGCCAGCCCAGGGCCAGGGGCAGCGCAGGGGACTCTTGGGCGATCGGCGAGGAAGGTGTCTGTCGCGGGCCTGTGCCGTGACCCATGACCACGCGGAGGCCCGCGATATCCAGTCCCTGCGGCCGGGTGCGGCGGATCTGTGCCTGGCCGTCCGCTATCTCGATCTTGCGGATCTGCAGGATGCGGCCGGGCCCCACGCTGGCGTCCAGAGAGAGACGGCCCAAGCCCAGGTCCGTCAGGCCGTCTGCCACCACCTGGAGGTCTGCCAGGTCCGCCTGGCACTGGAGGATTCGAGGCCGGGCCGACGGCGAGGCGTTGGCATCTGCAGCAGGGGAGTTGGGCTCGGAGAGGGCCAGGTGTGCGTCAGTCTTGCATCCAAAGTCGATGGTTCGAGCCTGTGGCTCAAGGCCGAGGGATGCCAGGTACGGCCGAACAGGCTCCAGACGCAGCCCACGGCCGGAGCACGTGAAGGTCGCATCCAGCTTCTCGTGACCTGCCGCAACGATTCCCTCCAATACGACGTGATCCAGGATCGGCTGGCAGGAGACCAGCATCTGGAAGGCCGTCTTTCGCGACGTCGACCCCACGTCAGACAGGCGGATGTTCACGTCGAGCCGTGCCTCGACAGCAGGACTGACCGCCTCATCCCTGAACCGGACGACCAGGTGGTGCAGGCTCAGGCCTTCGAGGTCCAACGGCGGCCTGAGGCTCGTCAGGAGGGTTGCAGGGCGTTGCTTCTGGTCACCTGCCTGTGGAGCGGCCCGCCGAACGGGCTCGGGCCTGCGGGTGAGCAGGCTGACCATGCCCTCGCAGCCCCGCCAGGTCCCCTCGCTGTTCCGCAGGAGCATGACCTCCATCCCGTCGACTTCCACGCGATAGATGAGCAGACGGCCGACTGCCAGCGACCACGGAGATACGTGGGCCCTGAAGTACTCCATGTCAGCCAACGGCTCTGGGACATCCTTGGCGGTCAGGACCAGGTGCCTGGCCTCCATGTCCATGGTGAGCAAGGACAGGCTCAGTCGTTCATAGCTGCTGGCCAGTCCATACGGCTGGACTGTCCTGTTCAAGAGCCAAGGCAGCGAGATCCAAACGGCAATCCTGAAGGCGGCTAGCACGGACAACACCGCCATCGCGATCCATCCAGTCCGCCGCAGCCACCGCCTCCGCCGGCCGGCTCGTCCGTCGGGTCCCTGCGGCGAGGAGGGCGGTGCGCCCGACCCATCGCCGCTGGCATTGGTCTGTTCAGCCGCAGATTCCGGATAGGTTCCTGCGATCTTCTTAGCCACTGGGCGAGCTCCTTGTTCTAAGGACCCGTCCAGGAATAAGTGACCGATCTTCCATCTCATCTTCGGGCCATCTTGGGCCGCTCCTCAATCGCGAAATCCTCAACGTAGCAGGACTACGCCTGCGGTTTCGCTCAATCCTCGCGTCCCAATCTGACCCAAGTCTGAGCGGCAAATCGATCACTTATTTCTGGACGGGTCCTAATCATACAGGCCGGTGGCAGCCTCCAGGGCTGCCCGCCTCTGCTTGGCGGGGCTCAGGGGGTCGAACCCTGCCGGCGCCTTGCGCTCTGCAGCCAGCCATTCGAGGGCCCTCGATCTTGCTGCAGGCGACATGTCCTCCAGGAAGATGGCGTTCTCTCTGATCAGCCGCCTGTGCAGGTCCTGGAGATCCGTGCTCTGGCTCAGCAACTCCGCCAGCAGGGCCGTGTCCCGGCCGACCTGGCCGGTGTGCAGGATGAGCAAGGCCTCGAGTGAAGGCGCCAGATGCCCCTCGTGGCCCAGTTCGATCAAGGCCTGATAGGCACCTCGGTCCAGTGCCCAGGCAGTGGACAGCGGGCCTTGCGGTCGACCGCTGCCGGCGAGCACCTCTTTCCTGATTCGATCGCAGACGCCGTAGGGCGCCACAAGGAGCAAGTCCTTGGCCATGGGCGTCCGGTGGTGACTGCCAGGTGCAACAAGACCTCCTGCCACCGGGACGACTGTCGCAGGGCCGCCAAGGCCTCGTCGAGGCGAAGCTCGTTCGCGTCGGCTGGGCCCGGACGCACGCTGGTCTGGAGGTCGTGGCCAAGCCGGTCCACGGCCGCTGTCCACTCGGGCCCCCGAAGAGGGGGCTGTATGGCGACGATGGCAGCCACCGATCGAGCCCAGGTGTGGTCCAGGATGTTGGGCATGATCAGGCCCCAGCTCAGCGATGCCTGGCCGGTCGCCGGCTCCATGACCGAGACCTCCCGTACCCATCCTGACGCAGGCTCTGCTGCTGAAGAGACCCCGCCGCTGCCGGCCGGCTGGCCGGAAGGGGCGCCTTGTGTGACCGGTGAGACCTCGGCGTGGTCCGTCACAGCCACTGCCCATTCCGTGCGGCGAGATCCATCGCTGGGCCGTGATACCAGGATCTCCATGCAAGGGCCCTGGTCCGCTGGCAGCGGGCCGCGCTGTGACACGCCCAGCGACACGGTGACGCCTCTGGGCATCGCCCCTACGGTGGTCCCGAGGACCATGGACCTGCCCAATGCCCCATGGGTCAGCTCGGCCAGGACCGAGTTCGTATCCTGACCTGCCAGGACCCTGATGCCGTGGGTCAGGCGCTCAATCGGCTGGATGGCCTGATCTGCGGGCACGCTGACGATCAGGCGGACGTGGCGAAGGGGCTCGAACTGCAGGCCTGCGGGCCGTTCAAGGGCCACCCAAGTGACTGAGACCGCACAGGCGTCGGCTGTACTGACGGGCCCCAGATTCACGTCCGTCGGACCGCTGACCGCAGAGCCCGCGAAGTGGCGAATGGGGAAGGCCCAGGTCGGCACCTTCTCCCGGGACGTCCGGCCTGAATCGGGCATGCAGGAGGATCCAGGCAGGACGAGAATGCCCAGCGCCAGGGCGGCGATCACGGACCTGAATTGGACGGCCCTGCACAGGCGGCACGCCGGAACTGGAGGCTTGGAGATTGAATCTCTCATGACCTCTGGATCCTTTCAGAGCTACGGCTAGGGCATAGGCTTCAACTGGATAGAACGCAGGTTGATGGGAGACCAGCCTTCCTTGATGGGCCTGACCGCGATGGAGGTCCGGCCCTGCGACTTCAGCTCCAGGGTACCCAAGGTCACGGTCTGGAACTTGGTGTAATCACCCGTGTTGGGACCTGTTCCGCGGAGCTTCTGATCGCCAGTCACGACCTGGAACGCCCCGGTGCCCATGGAGGCGATCAGCGCGGAGACCTCGAACTTGCCGGGCTTGGTGACCTTGATCTGCCACTCGACCCAGTCGTCCGGATTGGTCCAGAAGCCGATGTTGTCGTGTTCCTTGCTGGATTCGTACCGCAGGGCCGAGCCATGGAGCACCGCCTCCGGGGCAGGCAGGGTGAGCGACCCATCGGCAGCCTGGGCCAGGCCCAGGGCCTCCACCTTGAGTTCGCCCTTGACCTTGACAACCACGGTGGAGGAGATGCGATCGGGTGCGGTGGCGGGCAGCGTGATCGTGACGCCGTCGTCGCTTGCGGCAGTGGTCAGGCCGGCCTTCTTTGGATCGGCCAGGAGGTAGGCTGCCGCCACCGGACTCTTGAGTCCGGGCACGAGGAGCTTGCCGTCCGTGGGCCAGTCGAAGACGTGCAGGTAGAGGGTCGTGCCGTCGGCCGTCGACCTTCTTGGTGCAGCGGCCCCAGGGCAGGCGCTTGAAGGGGCTGGCGCGTGGTGCCGTAGATCGCCTCGCCGTTGACCTTCATCCACTTGCCCGACCTCCTTGCAGCCGCTCGACGGACGGCTCGGGGATCAGGCCCTTCGGCGGTCGGGCCGACGTTGAGCAGGTAGTTGCCGCCCTTGCTGGCGATGTCGACCAGGTTGCGGATCAGCGTCTCGGTGGTCTTCCAGTTGTGGTCGTAGCTCTTGTAGCCCCAGGTGTCGTTCATGGTCATGCAGGTTTCCCAGTCGCGGCCGGGATAGCCGGTGGCGGGGATGTACTGCTCGGGCGTCTCGGTGTCGCCGTGGTAGCCGCCGCCGAGGCGGTTGTTGTGGATGATGCCGGGCTGCAGCCGCAGCAGCGGGAGGAGCTGGTCGGCGCGCTCCTGGGTCATGCCGCAGGGCGTGTCCCACCAGAGCACGGCGAGGGGGCCGTAGTTGGTGAGGATCTCGCGGACCTGCGGCACGGCGATCTTGCGCGATGTACTCGTGCCATGTCGCCGTCCTGGGCCGTGTCCCAGTGCTCGCCGCACACGCCGCCGCCCGGGTTGTTCCAGTCCTGGGCCTGGGAGTAGTAGAAGCCCGAGCTTGAGGCCGTGCTTGCTGGCAGGCCTCGGCCAGCGGCTTGAGCAGGTCCTTGCCGTAGGGCGTGGCGTTGACGATGTTCCAGTCGGCTGGCCTTGGAGTCGAACAGGGCGAAGCCGTCGTGGTGCTTGGAGGTGATGACGATGTACTTCATGCCGGCGTCCTTGGCCAGTGCGGACCCACTCGTCGGCGTTGTACTTGACCGGGTTGAACTGCTTGGCGAACGCCTGGTACTCGGCCACCGGGATCTTGCCGTTGTGCATGATCCACTCGCCGATGCCGCCGATCTGCTTGTCCTTGTAGGTGCCGGCGGGCACGGAGTAGACGCCCCAGTGGATGAACATGCCGAACCGGGCCTCGCGCCACCACTTCATGCGGGCGTCGCGCTGGGCCGGCGTCTCGTTGGCGTAGGGATCGGGCTTGACGATCTTCGGTTCGCCGTCAATGTCCAGGGCGATCACCGTGGCGATCTTGTCGGGCGCGTCCGTGGGGACCGCGATGACCACGCGGTTCTCTGCTGCGTCACCTCCAGCGGCTTGCCGCCGTCCAGTAAGCACGGCCTTGATGGGCTTGTTGGCAAGGCCCGCGACCACCAGCCTGCCGTTGTGGGCCAATCGAAGACATGCAGATACAGCCGCGTGTTGCCGCCGCGAGTTTCTTCTGCGTGCAGCGGCCCCAGGTCAGCTTGTCGAAGGGGCTGGCTGTCGTGCCGTAGATCGCCTCGCCGTTGACCTTCATCCACTTGCCGATCTCCGCCAGACGCTCGACGCTGGGCTGCGGGAACTCGCCCTCGGCGGTCGGGCCGACGTTGAGCAGGTAGTTGCCGCCCTTGCTGGCGCAGTCGATCAGGTTGCGGATCAGCGTCTGGGTCGACTTCCAGTTCTGGTCGTTCTTGTTGTAGCCCCAGTGGTCGTTCATCGTCATGCACGATTCCCAATCCACGCCGCGGCCGAAGCCGGTGGCGGGGATCTCCTGCTCGGGCGTGCCGTAGTCGCCGATCCGCTCCTTGCCCTTGTCCATGCCCTCCATCCCTGCGCGGCCCTTGCCGACGCGGTTGTTGATGATGATGCTCGGGCTGCAGGCTCGCGGACGTAGTTGTAGAGGTCCACGCCGCGGTCGTGGGTCCAGGGGCTCTCCCACTCGCCGTCGAACCAGAGGATGCCGAGCGGGCCGTAGCCGGTGATCAGTTCCTTGAGCTGGCCCTTCATGTAGGCGGTGTAGCGGTCCATGTCCGGCGTTGCCAGTGGCCTTGTCGTTCCAGGTCCGGCGCGTGCCCCAGTCCGGGTGGTGCCAGTCCATGATCGAGTGGTAGAAGCAGAGCGTGATGCCCTGCCTCCTTGCAGGCCTCGGCCAGCTCCTTGAGCGGGTCGCGCTGGAAGGGCGTGGACTTGATGCACCAGTCGGTCAGCTCCGAGCGGAACATGCCGAAGCCGTCGTGGTGCTTGCTGGTGATCACGATGTACTTCATGCCCGCGTCCTTGGCCATGCGGACCCAGGCCTTGGCGTCGAACTTCACCGGATTGAACTGCTCGGCGAACTTCTCGTACTCGGAGACGGGCATCTTGGTCTCTTCGAGGAACCACTCGCCGTAGTCCTTCTTGTCCTTCCACTCGCCGGCAGGCACGGAGTACACGCCCCAGTGGATGAACATGCCGAACCGGGCATCGCGGAACCACTTCATGCGGGCGTCCCGCTGCGAGGGGGTCTCGTCTGCATAGGCGTTGGCCACCTCAGCCCGGCTGGAGGCGGTGACGGAGAGACACAGCAATCCCGCTACCAAGCTTGCCCAATGCAACCGGCCCGACCATCGCCCATGCAGTCCTGTGCTCATAATGACCTCCACGCCGCACGACTAGCGGGCGCGAGCGGCGGATCGCAAAGGCCCCGGGTGCCCCTACAGGGCAACTGATTGTTAGATGGTTAAATGGTCAAACAGTTAAATGACTTCTGCGTCTGTGGATATAGCGACTTCGGAGGCCTTTGTACAGAGGATATTTACGTTGTATCCGCTGGCAGCCAGGTTTATGATTGTAGTGACCGATCTGCATCCAGGACGGGCATTCAGGGAGTCCCTGTTTCGCGGAGCTTGCTTCCCTATTGGGAGAAAGGGAAGGCCATGGCAACCGAGAGAAGCAACTGGCTCGTTGCATTCCACTATGCACTCGCAGATGCCCTATGCACCCAGAACCCAGATCGCGGAACTCAGAACACAGAACTCAGGAGCCTCACGTTCCGCTTTTCGGTCGGTCGCTTTGCTCCCTCTTCGCAGTTCGGGCGGGAGCTTCGCTCCTTCTTCGCGAGGAACGAGGAGCGAAAAGCTAGCATCCTGTTGTCGCCGATTCGCCGGTTCTCCGATTCTCCGTTTCGCGGCGGAGCCACCTCTGTCCCTGACATCCGACACCCGGTCCCTGGCTTCACACTCATCGAGCTTCTCGTGGTGATCGCGGTTATCGCTGTGCTGGTCGCGATCCTGCTGCCCAGCCTCAGCAGGGCACGCGAGGCAGGCAGGCGGGCCGCGTGCCTGGGAAACCTCCGGCAGATGCAGGTCGCGTGGCAGGTCTACTCGGATGACTACGGTGGGTACATCGTCAATGGTCAGCCCTGGGACCATCCCTTGTCGCCCCACAGGAACGTGGGTATCCCCTGGATGTCCGGCAGCTCGGGCTATCCTGCCGCCCAGTCACAGGCCCAGGCAGAGGGGCTGATGCGGAATGGTGCACTCGCCAGGTACGTGGGCAACGTCCGCGTCTACCAGTGTCCTGCACGTGTGCGGGACATGGACGACTGGCCCTGGCCTGGATGGCAGTATTCGAGCTCGTACGGCATCGTAGGCCCTATGAACGTCTGGGCGGCCTACATCTGGTCCGATTGGGACCGCCAGATCAGGGCCAAGTACGAGGTGGGAAGGACCGTGCTGTTCGTCAGGAAGACCTCGGAGCTGGTGTCGCCTGGCCCCGCATCCAGAATGGTGTTCCTGGACAACGGCTCGGCCTGGGGTCAATGGTGGGGCGCCTGGGGAGGATGGGATGGTGGCTGGGGCGCTGGTGCAGGCGGAAACTGGGCCTGGGGCTGGAATATGGGGTGGAGCTACTGGGGCGCGCCCATCCACCACAGCGACGGCACGTGCATGTCATTTGCAGATGGCCACGCCGAATACCGCAAGTGGATCGACCCCCGCACGGTCAAGTGTTCGAAGGCCTGGCTGGAGTACTGGCACGCCCTCGTGGCCGTGATTGCCAGAAATGACCCCGACTCTGCCCCGTATTCACCGGTCACGGGTGCGGGCGGAGATGACAACGATGACTTCGTCCGTCTTCACACGGAGATCTGGGGAAAGCCACCCCGGGTGCCGTTCAAGTAGAGGAGTCAGGAGACAGTAATCAGGAGACAGGAGACAGCGAATGGGAGAATGGGCGAGCCGGCGACTCGGCGAATCGGAGATGATGAAGGCTATCGGCTCGCAGCCGTGAGGCATCCGCCGGGAGGCCGGGGCTCCTCCCTCCTGCTGAAAGCTGATAGCTGACGGCCAGTGTGTTGAAGGTGATCTGTGGATCGTGGGCTAAGACCAACAACCAGCAACCAACAACGAACAACCGGCTTCACCCTCATCGAGTTGCTCGTGGTGATCGCGATCATCGCGGTGCTCGTAGGCCTGCTGATACCCTCGCTCGGGCTGGCCAGGAGCCGTGCCAAGTCGCTGGTCTGCCGGTCAAACCTGAGGCAATGGGGCCTTTCATTCCACATGTATGCAGAGGCCAACAGCAACAAGTTCTCGCATGGAGACCCGGCGCTGCCTGCCGGTGGAGGGTGGCCGTCCTGGTGCGTGCCCCTGTACCCCTATTACCGCCAGAATCGCAAGATCCTGCTGTGCCCTGAGACAACCCGGCACTCGCCTCGTAGCGACATTGACCCAGCCTGGGGTGGCGGCGCCTCTTCTGCGTGGCGATATGGACCCATACGAAGGCTCCTCGGGGAGACCGTGGCCAGCTACGGCCTAAACCACTGGGTCAATTCCAGCACGGACCAGTATCTGGCTGAGGAGAGGCGATGGCGGCTGCTTGTGGACAAGGAGGCCTCCAGAGTTCCCGTGCTCCTGGACTGCATGTATGGTGGAGGCAATCCAGATGCCGCTGAGGGCCCGGCCGCTTCTGCGGACTCCCACGGTGGCGTCAGCGGCGGCTGCATGATGAGCCACTTCTGCATAGACCGCCACCGCGGCCAGATCAACGGCCTGTTCATGGACTGGTCCGCCAGGCCGATCGGGCTGAAGCAGTTGTGGACGCTCCAATGGCATCGGCGATTCAACACAAGGGGGCCGTGGACCATTGAGGGCAAGGTCAAGCCTGAGGACTGGCCCGTGTGGATGAGAGGATTCAAGGACTGAAGGTGACACATGAGTGGCGACTCCAGACCAACAACCCGCAACCAAGAATCGCCAACCGCCTTCACCCTGATCGAACTGCTGGTCGTCATCGCGATCCTGGCCGTGCTCATGGCGATCCTGCTACCCAGCCTGGCGCGGGTCAGGGAGGCGGGCAAGAGGGCTGTGTGCCTGTCGAACCTGCGGCAGCTTCAGGTGGCCTGGCTGATGTATGTGGAGGATCACGGCGGGTTCATCGTCAATGGCAGGGCATCGGATCTGCGTGAAGCCCCTCCCAGGGGCAAGCCCTGGCTCATTGGGACGCCCATGCTGCTGCCCATGCCGGCAGACCAAGCAGTGGCCGATGCCTGGATGCGAACCGGCGCCCTGGCCCGCTACATCAATGACATAAGGGTCTACCGTTGTGCTGCCCGTTACCGTCAACCTGTGGATCCTACCTGGATCGGATCACAGTGGCTCAGCTCATATGGGATCGTCAACACGATGAACACGTACGAGTCCTCGGAATGGCCCGATGAAGACAGGATGATCAGGGCCAGCTTCGATGTGGGAAAGACCGTGCTGTTTGTGACCAAGCTGTCAGATCTGTTCAATCCTGGTCCCGCGTCCAGGATGGTCTTCCTAGATGCAGGATACCCGAGCTGGCACCCCAACGGGGGAGGAGGAGCGGACACCTACCTTGGAGTATACGGGTGGGGAGGGCAGTGGAACTGGCGCAACGGCTGGGGGGCTCCGCTGCATCACGCCAACGGCACGTGCGTGTCCTTTGCCGATGGCCACAGCGAGTACTGGAAGTGGGAGGACCCCGATACCGTCAGCTTCGCCAAGTCCATGCTCGAATGGGCACAGCACGGCGGGAATGACCCACTGCCACCCCGGCCCACCAGTCAGTACAACCCGGACTACATCCGCCTTCACAAGGCCATCTGGGGCAGGGCGGTCGAGATGGGCTGGACGTCCGAGAAGTGACCCGCCGAAGGCGGGTCATCCCACAGTCACGGGGCAGTCACGGGGTCACATCTTCGTATACCACTTTGCCGCGGCGCAGTTCAGTGGCTGCTGATCGCGACGGCACCAAACTGGCAAATGAGGATGTGACCCCAAAGTGCCCAAAGTGCCTTCACGTTCGCCTCGATTTCGGGTACCATAGTAGGGTAGGCATTTGCTGGCCAGAGCCAGAAACGGGTCTCACGAACGGAAGGGCGGCCATGTCACTCAGTGAACCTGAACCTCAGACGCGGGTCTGTCCCAAGACAGGCAGTATCCTTGAACCGAAGCGAATGCGTCCCTGGGCGAGGGTGTTACTGGCCTTTGCGGGGCTCGGCGCCCTGATCTGGTTCCTGATCCGGGTCGTCCCCAAGCCCGCACGTGCCACATATCCGTGTCAGAGGGTCGCCTTTCCGCTGGCCTCCGGGTTTGTGATCTGGCTGCTGGGGCTGGGTGGATCTGCCACGCTGTTCCGGAAGGCCGGACGCTCTTTACAGCGGGCGCGGTATGGCGTGGCGGCGATCTGCCTTGCAGCCGGCGTGGGGCTGATCTGGACCAGCCTGTCTGCGACGAGCCAGAAGGCGAGCTCTGCTGCACAGTCGGCGGCGCCCGTCCCAAACCAGCCCATCGGCGAGGGCAAGGGCGTACACCCTGGCAGGGTGGCCTGGATCCACGACGCCAATGCCACGGACTGGGCGGGTCCCGGCTCTGGCGAGCGGTGGTACTCGAATACCTGCACAGACCAACAGGTCGTCAATCAGATGCTCTCCAAGGCCCTGCATGCACTCACGGGCAAGGCCAGTGACCATGCGGCCTGGGAGGCCATCTTCCGGAGCTTCAACACGGAGCACGGCAGGGGGGACGTGGGGTACACACCGGGCGAGAGGATCGGGATCAAGATCAACGGCACGCTGATGTACTCGAATCCCTCTTCGCTGGAGAAGCCGTCGAACCTGGTCGATCGCACGGACAACAGCCCGCAACTGACCATCGCCTTGCTCAAGCAACTGACCGACGTGGCGGGCGTCAGGCCCGGTGACATCAGCATCGGCGATCCTGGCAGGGCCATGGCCAACTATTGGTACAACATGGTGGAGGCGAACTGCCCGGGCGTGGTCTACCTGAGCAGGACCGTCAAGGCCAATTCCGGTAGGACGGTCCCTGCCCCGGATCCGTGTGCCCCCTTCTACTGGAGTGATCCGGTTGCCAGCCACTGGGCCAACGTGACCAAGCCGGACTACGTACCCACGCACTTCAGCCAGGCCGACTACTTCATCAACTTTCCGATCCTCAAGAGCCACAACGATGGCGGGATCACCCTCTGCGGCAAGAACCTCTATGGCGCCCTGATCCGAAATCCAGCGGACTCGGGCTACTTCAACATGCACCTGTCCAGGCCGACCGAATCGCCGGGGATGGGTCACCACAGGGCGAACGTGGACCTGATGGCTCACCCACGGCTGGGCGGCAAGACGCTCCTGGCCCTGATCGACGGCCTCTACGCTGGGATCAGTTGGGACTCCAGGCCCATCAAGTGGAGGATGTCGCCGTTCAACGACGACTGGCCTTCGAGCATCATCTTGTCGCAGGACCAGGTGGCAGCAGACTCCGTGGGCTTTGACTTCCTGTACACGGAGTGGGCGGACTATCCGCACAAGTCGGGCGCAGAGGACTACCTGCACGAGGCTGCCCTGGCCGCGAATCCTCCCTCTGGGGTCACGTATGATCCCAATCATGACGGAGGCCTGACTCGGAGCCTGGGCGCGCACGAGCACTGGAGCGACGCTGCAGACAAGCTGTACAGCCGGAATCTCGGGGCAGGCACTGGGATCGAGTTGGTCACGTCCGCACCGGGCTGGCCTGACCTCAATGGCGACTGGTGGGTGGACGGCGCCGACTTCGTTGTGCTGGCAAGGGCCTGGCGGACCATGGCAGGCGAGGACGGCTGGAACCCTGCGTGTGACGTCTCCATGCCGGCAGACGGCACCATCGACGCCAGAGACCTGGCGGTGCTATCCGACAACTGGCTCACGGACCTTGCCGCAGGACGCGTTGCGCCAGGGGCGAAGCTCCAGCAGGTGTACTCTGCGAGCAAGTACTTCGAGAGCCCCACGTGGGACCCGGCCACAGGCAGACTCTACGTGACGAACCGGACGGACAAGCAGATCCTGCGGATCGACGGACCAGGTATCGCGACCGTGTGGATGGCCAATGCGCCGGGCACAAACGGGACGTTCCTGTCCATCGACGGCAGGATGCTCACTGCAGACGAGGACACCCGGCAGATCCGCAGCCTCCGTATAGGGGCCAGCGGTCCTGAGGACGCCCGTGCGCTGGCTGGTCCCCTCCAAGGCATCAAGACCAAGCCCAACGACCTGTGCCAGCTCGACAATGGCAACGTCTACTTCACGGCCCCTGACTGGAGCCTGGGCCCCAATGACCAAGGCGTGTACCTCCTGAGGCCTGATGGCTCAGTGCTGAGCGTGAAGACGGGGTTGTACCAGCCCAACGGGATCATCGCCTCGATCGACGGCTCGATGCTCTATGTCTCGGAGAGCAGCAGCAACAACGTCAGCAAGAAACGGTGGTGGGTCTTCTCCATCAACCCCGATGGCTCACTGGGGGCAGGATCCGTGTTCTTCAAGCCCGCCAACCCGCCCACCCACAATGACCCGGACGGCATGACCATGGACGAGCACGGCAATCTGTACTTCTGTGGCATGGGCGGCGTGTGGATCGTCTCGCCTGAGGGCGTGCAACTGGACATGATCCGCGTGCCTGAGTTCTGCTCCAACGTGGCATTCGGCGGGGCGTCCAGGCGGACGCTCTACCTCACCTGCCAGAACAAGGTCTACAGCCTCGCGATGCTAGTCCGTGGCCACTATCGTTCCCCTGCCAGGTAGCGGATCTCGCCCGGCGTCAGCGCCCGGTCGTAGATGCGGAACTCATCCAGGTCGCCCTGGAAGTAGGCATCGCCGGCAAACTGCGACTTGCCCAGCCAGTTCTGCGTGGTGCTGCCCAGGTCCTTGGCTAGCGTGGTCGTGGGACCGCCGGCCACAAGCATGCCATCGATGTAGAGCTGCAGGGTCATGGTCGTGCCGTCTATCACCACGGCCATGGGGTGCCAGCCCGGGGCGATTGCGCCGGAGGCAGTGACGGGGTTTTCCAGCAAAGATCTGCAGGGCGGAGACGTTTGTGCAGAAACTGTAGTACGTGCTCAACTCTGCGCCTAGACATGGCTGGCGTTTTTTGGCATCCTATGTTATTATGCTTATAGGGCCGTTCAATTTGGAGAGGCCCTGGGGGAAGCCTCGCAGGTGTCAATTGATCACGTCGCTTGGTTTCTGCGCCCTGCCCGGCCGGTGGGGGCACGAAAGGCCGAGTATTCATCCCATCAACTCTATTGACTGAAGAAGGAGGATCGCGATGACGGGCAGAAGAATGTGGGGCGCAGCCGTGCTGTTGTTGGCGCTGGTCGCCGGGACAGCAGTGCGGGCGGACGTATTCGTGGACGACTTTGAGACGGCTCGCGACTACGTCGTCGATGGTACCGCGGGAACGATCTGGGATGACTTCATCGGCTGGATGGCCGGCGAGACAGTCGACTCGCTCAACGCCAGTCTGTTGCGGCCCGGACAACTGTACATCGCGTCCGTCAATGGGACCTGGGACTCTCCCTGGAGCCCCCTGGGCCCGTTCATCTATAAAGTGGTGAAAGGGGACTTCATCGCCTCGGTCAAGGTCACTGACTATGCAGGCACGTCCGCGGCGCCGGTCCTCCACAACGACGGCGGCCTGATGGCCAGGGCCTTCCGCAGCGATGCAGGCGCGGGTGAGGACTGGGTCTCCATCGACTATTTCCCGATATGGAACTGCGGCAACTTCCTGTGGATGGCCAACGACAACGTCCGCAACGAGGCCTGGGGGTGCAACAACGGCAAGCGGTGGAACCTGGATCCCTGGCTGCAGCTCGAACGAAAGGGTAGCGTGTTCCACGCCCGCACCAGCCAGGACGGCGTCAACTGGACCGAGATGCCGTGCTCGCCCAAGACGCGGGCCGACCTGGCGGGTGTCCCGCTGATGGTGGGGCTGCGACACGCGACGTACTCCAGCACGCTCGGGTACGTGGCATTCGACGACTTCCGGCTCGAGACCTTCGTGGCAACCAAGGCCCTGGGCCCGACACCTGAGGACGGGGCGTTCACCCCAGGCGTCTCCCAACTCGTCTGGAAACCGGGCGACTTCGCCGTGAAGCACGACGTGTACATGGGGACCAGTCTGGATGTCGTGACCAACGCCACGACTGCGACGGCCGACGTGTACCTGGGCCGGCAGGATCCGAATAGCTACGTGGTCTCGAACCTGACCCCCGGCACGACCTACTACTGGCGGATCGACGAGGTGAACGACAACCATCCGGACAAGCTGTGGAAGGGCGACGTCTGGAGCTACACGGTGGTCCCCCTGACCGCGTGGGCTCCCAAACCTGCGACGGGTGCTGAGTGCGTGCCCGTCGACGCGGATCTGGCCTGGAGCGCAGGGACCACCGCGGCCCGGCACGAGGTCTACTTTGGCACTGACGCCACTGCCGTGGGCGCTGCAACGACCACGAACAAGCTAGGCGTGTACAAGGGTATCAAGGTCACCGGGATCTTTGATCCGGGCGCAATGACCGCCGACACGACGTACTACTGGCGGGTCGACGAGGTCGAGAAGAACGGCACCACCCGGTACAAGGGCACGGTCTGGAGCTTCAAGACCCTGGCGGCGATCCCCGTCGCTGACACCCACCTCGTCGGCTGGTGGAAGCTGGAGGGCGGCTGCGTCAACAACAGCATCGCGATCGACTCCTCGGGTTACGGCCATCACGGCGCCATGAAGGGCAATCCCCAGGCCATCCCTGGATATGACGGCAGTGCCCTGAAGTTTGACGGTCGCGACGATCACGTGGAGCTGCCCATCGGCGACCTGATCGCCTCGCTGACGAACTCCACCTTCATGATCTGGGCCGATTTCTCCAACTCCGGCGGCGCCTGGCAGCGGATCTTTGATTTTGGCACTGATGACCCGAACGTCCACATGTTCCTGACGCCCCGCAAGTTCTTCATCGATCCCATGCGGTTTGGGATCACCAAGAGCGGCAACGGCTATCAGATCGCGTCCGACGCAGACTGCACGGATGCCGGCGTGGTCCTGCCGAGCGGTTGGCACAACGTGGCCGTGACGATCGACCCGGCCGTCGGCGCCACCACCCTCTACCTGGATGGTGAGCAGGTGGGGACGAGCGCTACGGTGATCGTGCCCAAGGATCTGGGTAAGACCACCCACAACTGGCTGGGACGGTCGGGGTACGAGGATGACGCCTACTACCTGGGCTCCCTGGATGACTTCCGCATCTATGACTACGCCCTGTCCGTCAGTGAGATCACCAGGGCCATGGCCGGAGACCCGCTGCAGGCCTGGAGTCCGACGCCGGCCAATGGCTCCACGCCGGATGCAGAGCATGTTCCCGCTCTGAGCTGGTCCGCAGGGACGGGCGCCACCCAGCATGACGTGTATTTCGGCAAGGACGTCAACGAGGTGACCCAGGCTACGGCGGCGAGCACCGGGGTATTCCGCGGCACGCTCGACTCCACGACTTACAGCCTGACCGATGCCCTGGATTCGGGCACGACCTATTACTGGCGGATCGACGAACACGGCGCTACGGTCACCAAGGGCAAGATCTGGAGCTTCGCTGTACCGAGCTACCTTGTGATCGATGACATGGAGTCCTATGGCGCCGTCGACAAGCCCGGTGCCGCGGGCAGCAGGATTTGGTACGCCTGGAACGACGGATACGGCTGGACCACGCCTGCGCCTGGGGATCACGGCGACGGCACCGGCGCGATGGTCGATCTGGTCACGACTCCCGTCAACAGCGGCCGCCGGGCCCTCCGGCTGGATTACCGCAACGACGGCAGCATGGTGAATGCCTTCGGCGAGGCCAAGACGGCCTACACCTCAGAGCTCAGGCGGACGTTCGACCCTGCACAGGACTGGACCCGCAGGGACGTGAAGAGGCTCGTTCTGTGGTTCCGCGGGGTTGGCACCAATGCCCAGGATCCTCTGTACGTGACCTTGCAGGATAGCACTGGCAAGGCCACCGCGGTGGTGGACTACTCTAACGCCGCAGCCGCTGCAGAGGCGGCGTGGCACGAGTGGACGATTGACCTGGCTTCAGTCTCCAAGGCCGGCGTCAAGCTCACGGATATCAAGACCCTGGTCATCGGCGTGGGCAAGCCAAACGCCACGCAGGCAGGCGGAAGGGGCACCGTGTACTTCGACGACATCCGGCTGGTGCCGTAGCCCGGAAGAGACGAAACGGCGAATGGGCGAAACGGAGAAACGGCGAGGTGGGGTGCCAAGCACCCCACAGGCCGCCGGTTGAATAGCACAACGGTTGGCAGTGGGCTCATGGCCGACTGCCAACCGTTTTCTGTTTCTGTAGCCGCCCGATCCTCCCCTGGCATTTGGCTGGTTTCGCAGGCCAGGGAGCAACGAAACGACGAATTGGGTGACACACGGGGGGCGGAAGGTACGAGGGTGGGAAGGTGAGAAGGTACGAAGGTGAGAAGAGCACCAGTTTTCTTGAACTCTTATGTTCTTACCTTCCCAGGTTCTTACCTTCTTACCTTCTTACCTTCTTACCTTCGTGCCCGCATATTCCGGCCAGCAGCCAGTAGCTATGGCTGCCGCAATGCGGCCGTTACTGCCTGACGCCTGAGGGGACCACGACCAGGCCCACCGTCAGGTAGGAGCTTCCACCTGTAACGGCTCCTTCGACACGCAGCGTGAGATCCGGTGACCAGGGGCCGAGGGCCTTGATCCGTGGCTGGCTGAGCTGCCACGTGGCCCCTGCGTAGCCGCCAAGGTGCCACTCGCCGTTGGCGTTGAAACCGAGACTGAAGGAATCAGCATCCATGGTGGCAGGGAAGCTGAGATCGGCCTCCGAGTATCTGGCTGCGACGCCCCCGTACACGGTGAAGGGACCCTGGTTCCAGGCCGGGCCTGTCCTGATGAGCCACTCCAGGTCATCTACGCTTCCGCGTGTGACCGTGGCAGTCTTGACGCTGTTGCCGTCTGGCACAAGGATATCCACTGTGGCATCCCCTTCTTCGATGGACCAGGCGGTCAACTGTGCGGCCCCATCCCAGGACCACGGACCCCATCTCAAGATCTGTCCGCGAAGGCCCAGACCATAGGTCATCGCCTGGCTGGCGGTGAAGTCTCCGGCGTCGATGTCAGACAGTCCCACGCGGCCCCACACGTCGAAGCGGTCCGTGACACTGATCTGTAGCCGGGCGTAGAACGTCTCGACGTCGGCGGTCTCCAACCGGAAGGGCAGGGTGTAGGTGGGGCTATGCAGCTCATACCTGGCGTTTTCGTACTCGAAGCCCAGTCCGAAGCGGGTGTCTCCCCGCCAGCCGGACAGGATCTGCCATTCAGACTGGGTCAATGGGGCCTCGGTGCCACCTGTCGCCGCGTGCAGGTTAGCGGTGCACAGGATGGTCACGACAATCATGGCCACAGGCTTGAGACCACAGATTCCTCTCATGAATCACCTCCACAGGCGTTGCAGGCTTCTGGCTGCTTGTTATTCGTACCGGACTCTCCATACTTCCCGTAAACCGTCTCTGTGAGACGGAGAAGAAGGACGGCGTCTCACGGAGACGCCCTACAGTATAAGACGCTCGATGATGCCATAGGTTACACCGAGGCAGCCGAACTGAACACTGAACACTGAAAACTGAGCACTTCTATCTCAATGCCTCTTCACACAGCCGCCGATGCTCGTTCTGTTCGTCAGAGCCATCGGGCCCTGTGGCGCCGGCCTTCCACGCGGACTTGGCCTCATCCATTCGGCCCAGGCCTGCAAGGGCCTTCCCCAGCCAGTATTGGCCGGCCGCCTCCTCGGGTTTGTTGGACCGACCGACCCCCAGGTTGGCAGGATAGGTGATGGCTGCCTCGAAGTCCTTGACTGCACCGGCCAGGTCGCCGCTGTCCAGGCGGCTGCGGCCTCGCTGCATGCGGGAGCGGTGGAAGATATCCCACGTGGTGCTCTGGCCCTCCCAGTTCACGAAGTAGGGCGTGGACTCGAGAAGGTCGATTGCCTCCGTGTACCGGTGCTCGTCATAGTACGCCTGGCTGAGCAGGATGAGGATATCCGCCCGCCTGAGCCCGTCACGTGGCATGGACTCGAGTAGTGCGATGGCGTCGCCTCGCCGCACCTGCGCTATCAGGATCTCCGCGATGTCCCTGTAGAGGGTCTGGTCTGCAGGCCTTGCTGCGATGGCCTTTCTGTAGAGCTGCTCCGCCCTGGCGAGGTCCTTGTCTACGGACCAGGCATAGAGTCCCAGGTTGCGGTAGGCCACGCTGAGGGAGGGGTTCAGCTCTGCGGCCTTCTGCCAGTGGTCTGCGGCCTCGCGGGTGCGACCCAGATGGGCGCACAGGTTGCCGATGTGGAGATGGCCCTGGCTGTCGCCGGGATTGCGGCTGAGAGCGTATTCCAGCATCGCCAGTTCCTCAGGCCTGGAAGGAAACACGCATTCCCTGGAGACGGCCGCAGCGAGGCTCACCCACCGTCCTGCCTGCTCCTCATCCCCAGTTGCGTGGGAGAGCCAGCCCAGGCAGTAGAGGGCCAGGGGATTGCGGTCCGTCACTGCGACTGCCTCGATGCATGTCTTGAACACCAGCAGCGTGGCCTCCCTTGTCAGCCCTACCTCCGCGAAGACGAGGCCTGTCTCCAGCATCTCAAAGTCGTCCTCCCCCATGAAGTCCCTGGCCTCTCGCACGAACCGGTCCATGTCCTGCCGTCCTTGCAGGGCCAGAAGGGCCCTCGGGACCAGGTCAGTGGGATGTTGCGACACGGCCTGCCTGCAGCGCCTGAATGTCCCGGTCCTGTCGCCTGCCGCGTACATGGCCAGGAGCAGGTGATCCCTGGCCTTGCCATCGCTCGGATTGAGGCTCGCCGCCCTCTGGAAGGCCGCGACGGCGGCAGGGTACTGGCCCATGGCTGCGTGGGCCCTGCCCGCCAGGTCCATGGCCAAGCTGGCAGTGCCGATGCACCGGGTCGCCTGGCGGGCACAGCGAAGGGCCTCGGCCGGGTTGTTGGTCCTCAGAAGATCCACGCCCAGGAAGTACCAGGCGAGGCCATCGCCGGCGTCGCGGCTCACGACCTTCTCAAGACGGCTTGCCGCATCCGCGTACAGGCCCGCCTCTGTGTCGAGGATCGCCAGGCCTCGCAGTGCGGCAGTGCAGTTCGGGTCATCCGCGAGTGCCAGCTCGTAGGATTGGCGGGCCTTCTTGCGGCTGGTGGCGAGGTCGAGCTTCTGGGCCTTGACGAGCTTCTCTTCGGTCGTCAGCCGGGCGTCTGCCTTGTCCATGAAGCTGGGCCTGACGGGTATCCCTGTCTGGGGTATCGGCAGGGGAGTCGTGAAGGAGGCCAGGGGACTGCCGTCTCCGGTCCTGACCATCACATCCACAGGGCCGGGGCCATCCAGAGACGCAGTGACCAGCCCGGGCGCATCCGGAGACAGGTCCAGGGACTTGCTCAGAAGCAGCCTGTTGCCTTGCGATAGCCGGCACAGGGCCTTGGGGAATCGGCCGGTCGCCAGGATCCGCAGATCAAGGCGGTTGCCGCTGCGTGCCGTGTTGAAGGCCAGGTCCCTGGTGGCGAACTCAAAGCCTTCACCGAGGCCATGGACCGGATACCACCATTCGCGCCAGGAAACCTCCTGCCTTGGCCACATCATTCCGTAGTCCGATTGGGTAGGCAGGGGGCCGCTCTGGACCTCGATATAGGGGCCGTCGTCATCGGTCAGGTTCTTCTCGCATACCAGGCCGAAGTCCCACGTGCCCCAGGTCCACGCCTTCTTGCCGACCAGCTCATAGTGGTTGGCCACCTGCACGACCCCGCGATTGGCGTCCACGTCATAGGCCCCAAAGAAGTCAAAGACGCAATCCACGGCGAAGATCGAGGACGAGGTCTCGTAGTTCTTGAGCCAGGAGAGATCCTTACCGTTGTGCACGGGCCAGGCGAAGAACTGCACCCCGTTGTGGTCGGTTCCCAGGGTCATGGGATAGATGAATCGCGTCCCAGCCTTGCACGGGAAGGCCGTGCAATTCCAGAAGTAGTAGGGATTGACTGCGTCGACAGGATTGGTGATGCGGATCTGCTCCTCAAGGCAGGCCCTGGCGGGATGCAGTATGACGCGGACCGTCCACCGGGTCCTCAGTGTCTTCTCGAGATTGCTGACCTCCAGATACGCGGAGCCGTCCGGAGCGGTCCCCACCAGGGCATCTACGGGCGAGACGATCGTCACGGTGTGCACCTGTGGGCCTGCGTTCCATTCCACGCCGCCGCTGATGAAGGCCCCCCGCATGGCGATCATGCTCGGCTTGATCACGTGGTTGAGGTGGAACGTTTCCTGGCCCGTGGTCTTGTCGAGCACCGAGTGGAGTCTGCCGCCCAGCTCAGGCAGGCACGTGACCTTGAGGTACTCGTTTTCCAGGAACAGGGCCTTGTACGTGCGGTCAGCCTTGGTCCGGGACAGGTGGTCCTGCATGGTGTAGGGGTAAACGATCGGCGCCTTGACCGTGGTGGAACCCTTGACCTGGTCCTCGAGTGCCCAGAACTTGGGGTTGATGTCCTCCTGCCAGCCATAGGTAGGGACCGTGATCGTCCCCTCCCAGGCCCTGACCTTCGCCCAGCTGGACCGCGAGGGTATCAGGACAAGGGTGGCCAGCAGAGCCAGACGGCCAAAGCACCTGAATGCAGTCATGACGTCACCTCACATTCGAAAAGGACGTTCGCTTGCATGATGCCCAATTATGCCATGGGCCGGCGATGCCGCAAGGGCCAGCACTCGGAATCGAGCACACAGGAGATGGCAAGAGGGACCCACGTTCCCACCCTCAATTTCTGACTACTGACTCCTTTCTTCCGTCTCCTTGCCTCTTGAACTTCTTTCTAGCCGGTGTAGTCTGGAGCACATGACTCCAAGACAGCGATTGACCACGGTCTTGAAGGGCGGGATTCCGGACTGCGTGCCGGTCGCACCGGATCTCTCGAACATGATCCCCGCACGCCTGACTGGCAGGCCATTCTGGGATCTGTATCTCTATAATGACCCTCCCATCTGGGAGGCCTATATCGCTGCAGCGAGACGATTCGGCATAGATTCCCTGATGGATGGCTACTTCCCACTCGCTTTTGACGGTGAGCAAGACGGCCTGCCATGGACAAGGCTGTCGGCCACACCCGAGCAGGCCGAGCGGATCGTCCCAGCAGAGCAATGGGAGCGATTCATCGTCTTCAAGGGCCCGGAGCGGATCGTGACGCAGCGGTCCCGAGTGGAGAATGGAAGACGGCTGTGGGAGCCTCGCGTGTGTGTATACCACGTGGCTGACTCACCCACGGAGTGGATAACGCCTGCGAAGATCGGCCTTCCGGAGGTGCCCCAGCGGTTTGAGTCGCTCGAAGGGGTCAGGCCTGTGGATACCGGGCCATCCGGTCTGGGCCGCGTCAAACAGATGCTCGGCGACCAGGGTCTGGTCGGTGTGTTCCTGGCGAGTTCCTGTGTCCTTTCGGGGGAGCAGGACGTGTATGACTACTTCGACCACCCCGAGCTCCACGGCTATTGGGCGGACCGACTCGTCGAGCGGGTCGAGAGGAGGTTTGCCCGCATCATGGCCATGGAGGTCCTGCCTGACTTCCTCTGTGTGGGCGGGTCGGGCACCCTGGTCTGGCAGAGTGTGGAGACCTTCCGCCAGCTCGCCTTTCCGGCAGTCAGGCGCGCCATCGAGCTAGCCAGTGCTGCCGGGATGCCTACGCACATCCACTCGTGTGGCCCTGAGAGGGCCCTGGTCAAGATCATGGCAGAAGAGACCTCGCTGAGCGTCATCGATCCCCTCGAGATCCCACCCATGGGCGACTGCCGCCTCTCGGAGATCAAGAGGCTCTACGGTCACGCACTTGTGCTCAAGGGCAACCTCCACACCACCGACGTGATGCTCTTTGGTACCCCCGAGGACGTCATGGCCGCAAGCAGGCAGGCCATCGACGATGCAGCAGAAGGCGGTCGGTTCATCCTCTCGACCGGTGACCAGTGCGGTCGCGACACGCCCGACGAGAACCTCCAGGCGATGGTCGAGACGGCCCGGACGTATGGGAGATACTGAGAACATAGAACACAGTAGACTGGGGTTTTGGGTTTTCGTAGTGGGGCAGAATGGGCCGGTTTGGCGCATGATAGGGTAGATGGAGGCCAAGGTCTCGGCCTGCAACCGACCACGCACGATGCCTCCGGCAAGGGAGTATGGACATGATCAGTGCAATCCCCATCGCCTTGTGTATGCAGCTCATCACGGCGGCCGCGCCACTCGATCTGGGCCAGTACGTCTGTATCGAGCGGCTGAGCCCACGGGTGGTCCTGGCCTATTGGCTGGGTGTGGACCGCAGGTGCAACCTCACTGCGATTCAGTCCCGTAAGGGTCTGGTGATCATCGACACAGAGGCATCGCCCCGGATCATGGCGTCGATCAAGGAGAAGATCGAGACGGTCTTCGGCCGAAGCGACTGGGCCTTCGTCATCAACACGCACGCCCACGACAACCATTGCTCAGGCAACTGCCTCTTCAAGGGTGCGGTGATCGTGGGACATGACAACCTGCCAGCGGACATGCTCTGGCTGACCCGCAGGCAGGTCGAGGCTGCCTGGAAGCAGAAGGAGCTGGGGCAGGCTGCCTCCGCCATCCAGCACTTCAAGGCCGTCCTGCCTCAGTGTGCTGCAGACCGTTCAAAGGCAGCCATGGTCCGCGGTGAGATCGCATTCTGGGAGCTCTTCAGCCAGGATCTGCAGGACGGCTATGATATCGTCCCGCCTTCCCTGAGGTTCGCAGATCGGCTCTCGTTGGACCTGGGTGACCTGACCCTGGAGCTGGTCTTCTTCGGCAGGGGCCACAGTAACTCCGACATCCTGACCTACGTCCCGCAGGAGAGACTCCTCGTCACGGGAGGGGTCGCTTATGCGAGGGGCCAGTTGCCCGAGATCAGCGAGGACTCCGAGCTTGTGGACATGCACCGCTTCATCTCGGTCCTGGACCACTTCCTTGCAGACGGCGTGCCTATCGACCACGTCATCTCCTCGCACAGCCTGCCGCAGGTCCGTGACGACCTGCTGCCTGTCCGGGACTACTACCAGCGGATGCTCGTGGAGGTCCGGGCTGCCCAGAAGGAAGGCCTGACCCTGGAGCAGGCCGTCCGAAGACTGACCGTCGCAGCGAAGTTCCGGGGATTCCGCGATCCGCCGCCAGGCTCCTGGGGCTACGGTATGCAGGAGCGGAACGTCGGGAATCTCTGGAGGATCCTGAAGAGGTAGAGCCGTAGTCCCGTACAGAGGAAAAGCCATAGACAAGGGGCTCTCAGCTATCAGCTCTCAGCCATCAGCAGGAAAGGGACACAAAGGGTGGATAAGTTTCTTCTCCGGCTGAAAGCTGACAGCCGACGGCTGATTGCTTGTCTTGGGAACAGGCTCTATAATGGGGGCCTTGTCGTCTGTGGATACCCTTGATCGGCCAATTGGAGCCATGGAGGAAACGCGATGCGGAAAACGGCCCTGTGCATGCTGGTCTTCTTATCCACTGGTGTCGGCCTGTCCGCTGGGGAGCAACTAATCGCATTGCCCAGCGGCCAGAAGGTCTTTGCCAGCGGCATGAATCTCGCCTGGGTGCATTTCGGACGGGACCTGACGGACTTCAACTCCGTGGCCTTCACCCGCGCACTGGATGAGGTCTCCATTGCCGGCGGCAATACCCTGCGGTGGTGGCTGCACGTGAACGGATCTACGAGCCCCCGTTTCGACGACGGCAAGGTGTCCGGACTCAATCGGAGTGAGATCCCCAGCCTGAAGAAGGCCCTCGACCTGGCCCATGAACGTGGGATGGTCCTGGTCCTGTGTCTGTGGTCCTTTGACATGCTCCAGGAGAACGCGGGTGTGGACCTGACGAGGAATCAACGACTCATCGAGGATCCTAATCAGACCAAGACCTATATCGACAAGGCCCTTGTCCCCCTGGTCAGGGCGGTCAAGGATCACCCTGCGATCCTCTGCTGGGAGATCTGCAATGAGCCCGAGGGCATGACGCCGAAGTGGGGCTGGACGCCCCGTCGCGTGTCCATGGAGCACGTCCAGCGGTTTCACAACCTCCTGGCAGGGGCCATCCACCGCGAGGCCCCGAAGGCCCTGGTGACCACGGGCTGCTGGAACGTCCTGGTCATGTGCGACAAGGGGGCATTCAAGAACTACTACTCTGATCAGGAGCTGATCCGCGAGGGCGGTGATCCCCTGGGCACGCTGGACTTCTATCAGGTGCACTACTATCCCCGTTGGTATGGAGCGGACCATTCGCCGTTTCACCATCCCGCCGACTACTGGGGCCTGGACAAGCCCATCCTCATCGGCGAGTTCCAGGCGAAGGGTTTCGTCAACCTCACGGAACAAGACCGCCTCAAGACGCCCATGACCACCCGTGAACTGTACCTCTATGCCCTGGAGAATGGCTACGCCGGCGCCCTAGGCTGGACCTGGACCGGTCACGACGGTCTCGGCAACGTCAAGGACGCAGAGCCGGGCATGTCCGCCTTGAAGACAAAGTACCCGGACAAGATCGTCATCTCGAAGCAATAGCGAATCACCTCGATCTTCTCAACCGCACTGCCTCGATGAAGCTGTCCGGATTGACGATGGGGCCGACGCCGGTCTTCGTGGCGGTAGTTGTCCAGAGTTCCACGACCTCCGCAGGCTTGATGTCAGGATTCACCTGGAAACCCAGTGCGGCCAAGCCGGCCAGGTAGGGGACTGCCCAGCTCATTCCACCCTCAATATAGTACGTGTACACGTCCTTGCCATGGTGGCTCGCAGTCGTGCGGTTGCCTGCCGGGACACACAGGGCCACGCCAGGGTGGGAGTACCTGCCTGCCGTGTAGTAGGATGGGTCATTCGGATCCCTTGCAGGATCTCGCCGCAGCGTCCCGAGCCGCAGAAACGCTGGGTCGCAGGTCACTACGAGGACGCCGTTGTCGGATGCCCTGGATACTGCCGCCTTCCACAGGTCGAAGTTGGGCCTCTGCGAGAATGCCCCAAGGGAGATGCTCACGACCTTGATCTTGGGCCCATCATCGGGCAGGGCCTTGTTGGATTCGACGATCCTGTCCAGAAGCTCAGCCCATGGCTTGTTGTCCAGCCACTTCCAGGGAGGGTTTGCGTAATAGTAGACCGAGGCCTTTGTCGCGACGCCGCAGGTGCTGCCCACCGCGATGCTGCACACGGGTGCACCATGCATCTGCACAGGCACACCCTCCACGTCGATGGCCTCGTATCGCACGATCTGGCCTGCATACTGCTCGTGCTCCTTGAGCAGTGGCTGGTCTATGATTGCGATTCCCACGCCACGGCCGTCGATTCCCTGCCTGTGCAGGCCGCGTACCCCGAGGCCGGGGTTCTTTCCCTCCTCCAATCGCCTGGCTGGGTTGAATCCCTCGGGCAGCTTGTCAGGTCCCGGCCACACGGTCCGGCTGTCATACGGCATCTTCTCCAGGAGGTCCCTGCGGCTGCGGAGATCGAGGTTTGCGAGCGACACCCCTGCGAATCCCCAGAATGGCTCGCACTTGGACAGGTCGCTATCCTTCCTGAGTACGACCAGTCGCTGCTGGCCGATGTCAACCTCCTGATTTCCGATCGTGAGCCTGTAGAGCGTGAAAGGTGGACGCTGAAGAAGATCTCCCTCCTGCCTAATCCTGACGAACACGGCCTCGGCATCGCCATAGTGGAGGATCAGTACGTCCGCGTCGCCGTCCTTCTCAGCCTGTTCGCTGGTCGCAGGCCCAAGCAGTTCCTTTGACGATCCCGCGAAAACGGGCATCATGAACCCAAGATGAACTGCTGGGGAAAGTCGGGCTTTCTGACGGATGGCGAGGCATCGTGGCCAGTTTCATCAAGTACTGCCGCATCTTCTGGCTGACAGCCGATAGGGGATGGCTACTTGACCCCGTTCCTCAAGATGCCAATGCCTTCGATCTCCACTTCTACGACGTCGCCGGGCTTCATCGGCGAGGTGGCGCCTGGGGTGCCTGTGTAGATCAGATCGCCGGGCAGGAGGGTGACGTGTTGACTGATGAAGCTGACGATCTGATCGACGCTGAAGATCAGGTCCGAGGTCCGCTGCTGCTGTTTGACCTCGCCGTTGAGGCGTGTGGTCAGGAGGAGATCGTGGTAGGGGAGTCCCTCTGCGATGGCAGGCCCGAAGGGCGAGAAGGTGTCACAACCCTTGGCCCGCCACCACTGCAGGTCGGTCTTCTGCCAGTCGCGGGCGCTGACGTCGTTGCCACAGGTTACCCCAAAGATGTACTGCGCCTGCATGCTCGACAGGGACCTTGCTCGCCTTCCGGCCGATCACCACGACCAGCTCGCCTTCATACTCACACTGGCTGGTGCCTTGCGGGATCACGATCGAGCTGCCTGGGTCGAGGACCGCAGAGGTCGGGACGGAGAACATCTCAGGGTTCTTGGGCTTCGGCCTGCCTGCCAGGTGGCTGGCGTAGTTGAGGCCCACACCCAGAATCTGGGTGGGCCGGCAGGGGGCGAGCAGATTCACCTGATCGAGTGGGAACGTCCGTCCTGCCACCCTGGGCTCATCGAACAGAGAGCCCTTGAAGGAGTGGACTCGGTCCCCCTCGACTATGCCATAGGCAGTGCGGCTCTGTGCTGGAAACGGACGAAGTGCCGCACGCCCGGATAAGCAGCCTTGAGTATCGTGTGAGTCACGCTATTCATCATACAACCTTTCAGACCGGTCAGCCTGCAGCATGGGCTAAAGCCCATCCTACAGCTCTCTGCGTCTGCGTTTCCCCCATTCGCCGATTCTCCGTTTCGCCCATTCTGCTTTCTGCTAACGGGGCCATGCGTCCTCAGCGACCTCCACTGGCCTGTCGCTGCGTCCATCGGTAACCCATGGGTTGCACGGAGATGCCATCTGTCGCAGTGAAGGGCGTGGACCCAAAATTGACGGTGACCACCACGCCGTTTCCGAAGGTCGTCTGCTGCACGTCCTTGTCGGCCGTGAGGAACCGATGGTCCACCATTTCGCTGTAGCCGACGGCCCGGGCGACCGGACAGATCGAGCTGACGCTGCGGCTGAAGCGGTGGTCATTGGCGGTCCATATGGCCTGATCGAACATGAACATGGGCGGGGTTCCATAGAGGATGTTGAAGAGGTCCCTTTTGTCCCACAGGCTGGGCAGCTTGTTGTTGTAGTCGCCCCAGTACCACTGGGCCACCACGCAGTCGTGGTACACCAGGTCCCAGAGGGGCAGCCGGTAGCGATGGCCGAGCTGGTACTTCTCCACGCGCAAGGGAACCTCGGTCCAAGGCCGGAGCGTATTACGTCCTGCGTCCGCCACGCGGAAGGGCCCCAGGCTGAGCATGCCCTCGAAGTAGTGCACGAAGGGCACTGCCGCATCATGGCCGGTCTCGCTGCCTGTGACCAGACGCTTTGTCTCGGACATGTACCGAAGCAGGTCCATCTTGCAGACGCGGCTGTCCGTGCGGGTCATGGGATGGCGGGGGTCGTAGCACTCACGCCAGGGGGATGCAGTAGTCGTGTCGATGAAGCGGCAGCGGTAGGGATGCACCTCCAGATCGGCAGGGACGCGGTCCTTGGCGTGGTTGACCGCCTGGCGGTCGCACAAGACCGCACAGGAATACATGCGACCGTCCCTTCCCTTGACCTCCCAACCGCCCCGCGGCTGGCCGTTTTCATCGAGCATCAGGTCGTTGGGCCATCCCGCCTGCGTCCAGTCCGGATGCAGACCCACGATCTTCTGCTCCACGAGCTTGGGGTCCATCAGGTCCTGGTAGATGTCGTAACGGCTGGTCAGGACACCGCCCATCTGGTTCAGGGCAGTGACCGTCGCAGTGTTGGAGGCCCGGCTCCAGAGGATTCGATCCATGCCCAGGGCCTTCATCTGGCGGACGATCTGCACGGGGTCCATGTCCCAGTTCCAGACGTTGACTGCGCCAACCAGGAGATCCACTGCCTCGATCTCCTCCCGCTTTTGGCTGAGGGTCTTGACCAGGCCATGCTCCCTGGCATAGGCCCTGTACCGCTTGCACGCCGCCACGTAGCCTCCTCTATCCAGGAAGACGTAGCGAAGTCTGCGGTCGTAGCCGAACTGGCCCTTCTGGGCATCCCACTCGGGCTGCACACAGAGCCGATCAGCCGACCGCTGCAACCGGATGGCTGCGTCATCCGGCGTCTCGATGATGGCCATCTGGCTGGCCTCGCCGTCTGTGACTGCCCAGAAGGCCATGCAGATGCCGTGGCCGCCATACGCCACCAGGCGCTGGGTATCGAATGAGGGATCGTCCGCAGGGACAGAGATGCCTTCGTTCATGGGGATGACCAGCATCGTATCCGGGCCGGTCACAAAGGCCGGAGGAAAGGCCAGGGGCCGGTCCAATTCGCCCTTACCCGTGAGGGTCAGGGTCAGCTCCGCCAGATTCGGCTCCAGCCGCCACGTTCCCTGCAGGATGCGAGCAGAGCGGGGCTCCATCCAGGTCGCGGAGATCTCGGTGTCTCGCCGGACGACCTCCAGCGTCATCGTGCCGGTTGAGTCCGGACCTTGGACCCACTGCTTACCCCTCCGCAGGTCCTTGACGGTCATGGCGAGAGACCGCGTATCCAGGCTCACGGAGAGAGACCGGGATGAGATCGTAACATTCGGTTCCGCAGGGGGCGTGTGGCCCACCAGGGCGTTTCCCGTGCAGACCAAAGATACGTCGTCCCACCAGGCCGTCCCTTCGCCCTGCCCCGTGATCCTCGGCTGCAGGGCGGCCACTGCCGGGCCTGCGGCGAAGGTGATCTGCACGCGTCTCCATTCGGGGGAGCGCGGGGCCTGGCCTGCAGCGTAGAACCAGTTCAGGGCGTGGTTGCCGGCGTCAAAGGCGACCACGCCGACCGAGGCTGAGCCGCTGCCCGCAAATCGTGCCCAGCCCTCCAGCCTGAACAGGTCGCCGGGTTTGACTGCCAGGCTGGGCCCTGCACCGAGGCTCCAGTCTTCCTGACCCGAATGCTCAACCTTCAAGGACTGGCGGCCACCGTGGAAGACGGTCTGGTCGAGCGAGCAGGAGGCCTTGCCCGGTTCGCGGGCCCACAGGGCGGACCAGCCGTCCGGATGGCCTGAGTTGCCTGACTCGAACCCGCCGTTCGGGAGCAGGTTCTCCTGGCCACACGCGACAGCGTACCAGGCCAGAACCAGGAGCAGCCAGGCGTGACGCCCGGCCTTCAGGTTGGACAGTGGACGACCCATGCGGCACCTCCATCAACAGTCAGTTGACCTATCTTGCCCGGCCAGGCGTCGGGTGTCAACGCCGGCGTCCTCCCTTGACAACCCCGGGGGCCAGCAGATAGAGTCTTGGCCGTGCCCATCATGAATGACCGCCAATGCAGCAGGACAAGCAGGAGAGGTCCTTGGTAGCCCGAGAGGCAGAAGCCATTTTCACCCACGTGCTCGACCGAGTCAGGGGTTTGGACCCGGCCAATACCAGGCGGTGGTTTGACCATCTGTCTCTGCTGCGTTTTGATGGTGGGGCGCTGCTCATCGGCTGTCCGGAGCAGGCCCAGGTCGAGTACCTCCAGGATCGCTGCAGGGAGGCCTTCACCCGGGCCGCCCAGCAGGTCACGGGCCACCTGGTGGTCGTGCAGTTCCAGTTGGCCGCTGCGGGACCATCGAGTCCGGGTGGAACTGCAGAGCCCCGGACTGCGTCCGGTCCCCGCCTCCATCCAGACTACACCTTCGAGAACTTCGTGGTCGGCCCCTGCAACCGTCTGGCACATGCCAGTTGCGTGGCGGTTAGCCAGGCGCTGGGCGCGACGTACAATCCCTTGTTTCTGTACGGAAGCTCAGGCCTGGGAAAGACCCACCTGCTCCATGCCGTGTGCCACCACGTCCGCCATGCCGTGCCCGGCGTGGTTACTGAACTGTTGAGTTGCGAGGAGTTCGTCAACCGCTTCATCCGGGCGATCGAAGAGGGGGACATGCCGGGCTTTCAGAGTCATTTTCGCGGCGCGGACCTCCTGGTCATCGATGATGTGCAGTTCCTGAGCGAGCGGGAGCACAGCCAGGAGGAGTTTTTCCATACCTTCAACGCCCTCTACAACAACGGCAAGCAGATCATCCTCAGCGCAGACAGCCCACCCGCAGAGATCCCGGCCGTGGAGGCCCGCCTGGTCAGCCGTTTCAACTGGGGCCTGGTGGCCCGGATCGACGCCCCGAGTTTCGAGACCCGCGTGGCCATCCTCAAGAAGAAGGCGGATCTGAGGGGCGTGGAGATCACCGACGAGGTCGCCGAATACACGGCCCGGCATGTGCAGGCCAACATCCGCGAGCTCGAGGGCGCCCTGACCACGATCTGCGCCCTGGCCATGACCGAGCAGCAGCCGACCAGCCTGGCCCTGGCGCAGCGGGCCTTGGAGGGACAGATCAGACTGGCCTCCCGGAACATCACGATCACGGATATCATCGGCGTGGTGACCCGCCACTTCAACGTGCGGCCTGCGGATCTCCAGAGCAAGCGCAGGAGCCAGAGCATCGCCGAGCCCAGGCAGATCTGCATGTACCTGGCCAGGTCCCTCACCAAGCTGAGCCTCGAGGAGATCGGCGGTCACCTGGGAGGCAGGGATCACACCACGGTTATGCACGCCTGCGGGAAGATCACCGAAGCAGCGGAGACGGACCCCAACATGAAGTCGCTGCTGGACGATCTCGCCAAGCAGATCACGCAGACAATGCAGGCCTGATCGCCAAGCGGCGACGGCATTCAGCTTTCAGCTATCAGCCGTCAGCCGGAACCACGAAGCCAAGGCCCTCCTGCTGATAGCCGAAGGCTATGTCTTCGTTTCTGAGTTCTGAGTTCTGAGTTCCATCCCGATTGACCTGCCCATGCAGGGGGGTATAATGCCGGTATCAGGAAAGTTGTCCAAACTGGCCGCAGGTCTGGCGTTTTGCAGGAGCGGGACGAGGCGTATGAATGGACACGAGAGGACAGAGGTCGTCTTACCAAGCCCCCAGCAGCTCTTCACCCCGGGCGTGATCGCCATCCTGGTCTCGATGTTCGCGGGGTTTCTCATCACCACCCTGGCGGGGACGTTCGCCCTGGATTGGCTGGCCTTGAATCCTCTCGGCGTGGTTCACGGGAAGATCTGGCAGCTCGTGACGTATTGGATCGTCTGCAACTCGCCCTGGCCGCTGGTCCTGGACGGCGTGCTGGTCCTGGCCCTGGGCAGCGCGATCGAACGACAGTGGAAGGCCTCCTCTCTGTTGGCCCTGTGGATGCTGACCTGCGTGGTGGTAGGCCTGATCTGGGTTGGGGTCTGTCTGATCGGAGATGTCTTTTACCTGGGCACAGGCGCTGCAGCCGGATGTTTCGGGCTGATGGCCGCCTTTGGCCTGGTCTTCAGGGGCCAGCGTTTTCTCTTCGCCTTCCTGAGCACCGTCGAAGGCCAGGTCGCGGCCTGGATCATGATCGGCGTGGGCGCGGTCTTCTGTCTGTTTCCGCCCATCAATCTCATCTGGGTGCTCGGCGCCTTGGCAGCCTTTGTGTACATCAAGCTGCTGTGGAAAGGGGCTGCACGCAGCCAGGTCTCGCGCGCAGCCGGCACGTCGTATCGACCGGGCCGGTTTGTGGATGTGGAATAGATGAACGCCACTGCGCACAGCGAGGCCCTGGAACGTGCGACCCAGATCCGCGATCGCCTGAGGTTCTGTGAATTATGCCCCCGGCGATGCGGCGTGGACCGCCTGGCCGGGGCCAGGGGTTTCTGTGGTGTGGATGCCGCTGTGCGGTGGTTCAGGGAGATGGTGGTCGAGCACGAGGAGCGCGGCCTGAATCCCTCACACCAGGTCTACTTCGCAGGATGCAATCTGCGGTGCGCCTTCTGCTCCGTGGAGGAATGGAATCTGCAGCCCCAGGATGCCGCGACGCTGGATCCGCGGAAACTGGCGACCGTGATCGAACGGAGGAGACGCCAGGGTGCGAAGACCTTGAACCTGTTGGGTGGAGAGCCGGCAGTCAGCCTGCACGGGATCCTGGAGTTGCTCTCCGCTGTGAACGTCAGGACCCGCGTGGTCTGGAACTCCAACATGTACTACAGTGAGCCGGTCGCCGAGGCGATGGAAGGGCTGGCGGACATCACCTTGGCAGACCTCAAGGTGGGCAATCACGGCTGCGCAGAACGGCTCCTGGGCGCAGAGGACTACATGGATGTGGTTCGCCACAACATCATCCGGGCCCGGCAGACCAGCGACGTGATCGTTCGGCATCTGCTCCTACCCGGGCACATGGATTGCTGTCTCGGGCCGATCCTGGAGTGGATTTCGCGGGAGGTCCCGGACATAAAGGTGAGTCTGAGGTTCGACTATGTACCGCCCGCAGAAGGCGATCTCGCTCCATCCACCTATTTAGAGCTTGAAAAGCGGGATAGAGCGTTGCGCATGGCGGGTGACCTGGGACTTCATGTAATAGGATGACGAAGAGACCCTACAAGCGAAGGCCAGGCGATCTGGAGATCCGTCTGCTGAAGGATGGCCGCTTGGTCTTCATCGGTCCTGACCAGGCCTTGATCGACATGGCGCAGGGTCTGGAGAGATCCACTGGCGACGAGAAGGAAAGGACAGGCAATGGCCGAGACTCCGGCGAAACCGACCCCTCCCGCGAATAGGGCTGTGCCCAGACCTCAGCCTGCACCCAGACCAGCCACTGAGCTGGAGATCCTGATCCGCGCCCGGTATCCCCTGGTCTACGTGATTACCTGGGAGGAGCAACGGGTCCTGGCCGAGGTCGCCAGGATCGCCGCCAAGCTGGGCAAGGGCGTCTTCGAATGGTCCATCAACACGGGGTTGGTGCCTACGGGTACGGGCGTGGCAGGCCAGAAGCACAGGGATACCGCCTCGCAGGACCCCTTGGTGGCCCTGGACAATGTGCTGGACCACGTGGACCCTGCCCTGTACGTGTTCAAGGACCTGCATGCCTTTCTGCGAGGCCAGAACATGTCTGTGGTTCGGCGGCTGCGGGAAGTGGCCTTCTCACTCAAGAGCACCTACAAGACGATCGTGATCGTCAGCCCCACGCTCGAGCTGCCTGCAGACCTGGAAAAGGAGCTGACGATCGTCGACTTCGACCTGCCTCAGGCTCCGCAATTGGCTGCCTTGTTGGGCCGCGTGCTGGAGGAGGTCAAGGACAATCCCAAGATCCAGATTGGACTGACGCCCCGGTTGAAGGAGCAGATCATCCATGCCCTGCTGGGCCTGACCCTGTCCGAGGCGGAGAACGTCCTGGCCAGGGCCCTGGTCGAGCACAAGGGCCTCAACGGCCGGGGGCTGGACGTGATCCACCAGGAGAAGAAGCAGATCATCCGCAAGAGCGGCCTGCTGGAGTTCTACGAGGCCGACGTCTCGCTGAACTCCGTGGGCGGTCTGGATCGGCTCAAGGAGTGGCTGCTCAAGCGGGCGGTGGCCTTCTCGGATCAGGCCAGGCAATCCGGTCTGCCGCCGCCCAAGGGCGTGCTGCTGCTGGGCGTCCAGGGGTGCGGCAAGAGTCTGACTGCCAAGACGGTCAGCAACGTCTGGAAGCTGCCGCTGCTGCGATTCGACGTGGGCCGGGTCTTCGGCAGCCTGGTCGGATCCTCCGAGCAAAATACGCGGCGGGCCATCCAGGTCGCTGAATCGATCTCGCCGGCCGTGCTCTGGATCGACGAGATCGACAAGGCCTTCCGGGGCTCGCGGGGCAGCGGCTCCGGCACGGACGCAGGGACCTCCGCGAGGGTCTTTGGGACCTTCCTGACCTGGCTATCCGAGAAGAAGAAGCCCGTGTTCGTGGTGGCGACCGCCAACGACGTGACCATGCTGCCGCCCGAACTGCTCCGCAAGGGCCGGTTCGACGAGATCTTCTTTGTGGATCTGCCCACGCGGGCGGAACGGAAGGATATCCTTCGGATTCATCTGGCCCAGCGCAAGCTCGATCCGGCCGGGTACGACCTGGAGACGCTCTCTACGGCTGCCTCGGGGTTCAGCGGTGCGGAGATCGAGGAGGCGATCGTCAGCGCGATGTTCGACGCCTTCTATGAGAAGCAGCCGGTGACGACCGAGCGTATCCTGACGAGCCTCCAGCAGACCGTTCCTCTGTCCAAGACGATGAGCGAGGACGTGGATGGCCTGCGCAAGTGGGCTGCAGGCAGGGCCCGGCCTGCCACCACGCCCGAAGAATCTCGGCATCGGAAACTGGAAGTCTGATTTGGGAGTGAAAGGAAGGGGATTGGGATGAGCACGGTCTTGGTGTTGACGCCGGTGATCATCGGGAGTTGGCTGGCCATTACGGCCGCTGTGGCCGGCGCTGCGGCGGCCCTGGGCTTTGTGACCAAGCAGACGGTCAAGGAGATGGTCTCCGATCCGCCGCAGGACGTACAGGTCCAACAGGAGGTGGAGGTCGAGCTGGAGCAGAGCGAGGTCGTCGCCACCCACATGAAGGCGGGCCAGGAGATCGTCCTGAGCAAGGGCAACGTGGAGATCCGCGTCCGGCGGGATGAGCGCGGCCGGTGCGTGGTCTGCGCCACAGGCCTGGGCCTCAGCAAGGCGGAGCTCAGACAGATCGCCGAGGAGTTCGGTCAAAAGGTCACGCAGTGTTTCGTGTATGACAAGGTCATGCGGGAGCTCAAGAGCAAGAACTTCAACCTGGTCAACGAGGAGATCATGGCAGACCAGAGCATCCGCATCCACGTCCGGCGGTTTGTGGAGTAGATCATGGCACAGCACGAGGTGGAGATCCGCATCGGCAAGGACGGCAAGGTCAAGGTCCACGTCAAGGGCGCAAAGGGCAAGGCCTGCCTGGAATACGCCCAATGGCTCACCCAGGTCATCGGCGAGGTCAAGGAGCGACAACTGACCAGCGAGTACTACGAACCAGAGACAACGAGCCGCATCAACCTCCACCAGGACCTTGGGGGCAAGTAACGATCCATGCAGTGTCCACGCTGCCAATTCGAGAACCTGCCCGGCCAGGCGAGGTGTTTCAAGTGCGGATCGATCCTGGCGGATTCAGGAGCGACAATCACGATCGAGCCCCCGCGCCTGGCAGGCTGGAGACGGCCGCTGCGAGCAGTGGCCCGGTCGATGCGGGGCCACGTGCCCGAGCACCTGTCGTGGCCAGCCAGGGCACAGACCGCCGAGTCCAGGAAGGCCGCTACGGCCATGCTGTCCTTTGGCTTGGGCCTGGTCGTCGGCCTCATCCCCGGCCTTCCCTATCTGCTGGCCCGGCAGTCCAAGGTGATCCGGTTGCTCTGGCTGGGATGGCTGGTGCTGGCGTGCATGGGCCTGGGGCTGTACGGCCTGCCTGAAGGGTATGTGGCGCTCGGCCTGGCCATCGCGATCCACGCCTGGCTCATGTTCAGACACCGGGGGTTGCAGGTCCTGTCAGGATTCGGCGAACGGGTGGTGGTGCTTCTGGCCCTGGTCCTTATCCTCTTCGCATTGTACACGGGTTTGCCGAGGGCAGCGGTTCCTGGGCTGGCCTGCGTCCGGTGCAGTGCGGTCTTTCCCCACCTGCACATCCAACAAGGAGACGCGCTGCTGATGCGGTCGCTGCCCCCTGAGCTGAAGCGGGGCATGGTCGTCACCTTCACGGGCCGCCAGTTCCGCATTCCCAGGGGCGACGGCGGTGGGGTGGTGGGATGGGGGGGGATCACAACCCTGGGGATGATCGTGGGACTGCCCGGCGATGAGGTCGGCGTCCGCGGCAACGCTTTCATCGTCAATGGCCGGGCGCTGGACAGCGGACGGTATCCATTGCCGGCCTGGTTGCTGGGCCGCGAGGAGACCGTGCGGCTTTCGGGCGGGCGGCAGTACTTCGTGAGCTGCGACATGGATGTGCGCAGGCCGGCAGGGGTTGCCTTGCCGACAGGTCTCGTTCGAGAGGCCTGCGTCGTGGACCGAAACGCTATCCAGTCCAGGGCCTTCATGCTCTGGTGGCCTTTGTCACGCAGGGCCTTCTTGAGGACGGACTGAATGGATCGCTTCTCACAGTTGGAGTTTGGAGACACCCGGCCCAGCGATCCATCGGCCCGCGGGGAGACTGTGCGCGATGGCTCGTACTTCTGCAAGGAGGCCCTTCGCTACTGGCTGGCGGGCGACTACGAGCTGGCCCTGCGCAACTACTGCCGCGTCCTGGAGCGGAACAATTCGATCTTCGAAGGTTGGGCGGGTCAGGTCCTGATGCTGATCGAGCTGGCTGAGTACCGGGAGGCGGACTTGTGGGCGGACAAGGCCCTGGAGCTCTTCCCGGATCACGCGGAGCTGCTCAGCCTCAAGGCGATCGCCTGCGCCAGGGACGCCCGGCCACAAAAGGCGATCGGATACTCCGACCATGCCATAGGCCGGGACCGGCCGCCATTCCGGGCGTGGCTTGCCCGCGCGGAGGTCTTCCTCGACCGCAAGGACTCGGTGGTCGACGGCTGCCTGAGCAAGGCCGTCGCTACCGCGGGCCAGGACACGGCCGTCGTGCGGCTGGAGGTGGCCCGACTGCTGCGTCGGCGGAGGGCATATCCTGCCGCCGTCGGGCATCTCCAGGAGGTGGTGAAGGTCCTGCCAGGCTCGGCGCTCGCCTGGTATGAGCTGGGGTGCTGCCAGCAGGCCCTGGGACTTGCGCAGGCCGAGACCAGCCTCGCCGAGGCCCTCCGGCTCCATCCTCACTGGCCCGCCGCAGAGCAGGCCCTCAAACGCCGCGGCGGATTCTGGAGCCGTCTTTTCGGGAGGTCATAGATGGCGCTGTCTACAGAGATGTACAAGATCCTGTCCCTGTCCCGCAGGGAGCGGGCCTCGGACATCCACATCGTGACGGGCCTGCCGCCGATGTTCAGGATCAATGGAGAGATCGTGGTGGCAGACCGGCCGCCCTTGAGCCCCGAACAGACCGCGCAGTTGTGCCTGGACCCATTGAATGCCGAGCAGCGCAAGACCTTTGACCGGGAGTGGCAGTTGTGCTATTCCCTCTTTGACCCGCAGTGGGGACGGTTCCGGGTGGCCCTCTATCTCCACGCGGGCAATCCCGAGATGGCGATCCGGCCTGTGGCGGATCAGGTTCAGAGCCGAGAGGACCTCCACCTGCCCAAGCAGGTGGAGGATCTGACCCGGTTGTCGGGTGGATTGGTCCTGATCACGGGCCCCACCGGCAGCGGCAAGACCACCACGATGAACTACATGATCGACCTGCTCAACGCAGAGCGGAGGTGCAAGATCATCGCCATCGAGGACCCGGTAGAGTTCATCCACAAGCCGAAGAAGGCGGTCATCATCCAGCAGGAACTTCACACGGACGTGAAGTCCTTCGCCAAGGCCCTGATCCACGTGCTCCGCCAGAACCCGGACGTCATCTGCATCGGCGAGATGCGGGACATGGACACCACGGAGACGGCCCTGGTCGCCGCCGAGACCGGCCACCTCGTGATCGCCACGTGTCATACGCCCAATGCCGTGCAGACCGTGGAGCGGATCGTCTCGATCTTCCCTGAGAGCAAGCAGCCCCAGATCTTCATGCAACTGGCCAACAGCCTCCACGGCATCATCGCCCAGCGGCTCATCCCCTCGGTCAACAAGAAGGACCGGCGTCTGGCCGTGGAACTGCTGCTGATGAATGCCGCTGCCCGCAAACACATCCGGGATCAGCAACTGCACATGCTCATCAACGTCATCCAGACCGGCCGCAAGCAGGGCATGCTGGCCATGGACGACTCCCTGATCGAGCTGTACGAGGCGGGCGAGATCAGCTACGAGTCGGTCCTGAGCCACGCCTATGATCCGGTGTCCCTGCGGGACCGGATGCACAAAGGCGCAAGCGGCCAATAACTTCCCCATTACTGGCATTGCGGATTGCGGATTGGGGAGTCGCATCCGGCCTCTAATCCGCAATCCAAAACCCGCAATCTAAAATCACGCGAGTTTTGCCTCCCCTGTTTTATTTCCTATCTTTTCATTGAACATCAATCAGATGCTACGGCAAGCAACTGAATGAGAGACAGGGGGGCTTCGACCCCCAGTTCATGAAGTGACGATACGGATCATTGAGCCACAGGGGAGGATCGAGCGGCGACAGGAATCACGCAGTGAGGCGGGGCCAGAAGGTTCCGCTAAGGGCCGGACAAAGAGCCGGCGAGACCGAACCAACGTGCGAACGCAGAACACAAGACACCCAACTGAGGAGGAAAAACAATGAAGGCAAGTAAAGGCTTTACACTGGTGGAAATCCTGATCGTGGTCGTCATCCTGGGCATCTTGGCGGCCATCGTCATCCCGCAGTTCACCGAGGCCAGCACCGAGGCCAAGGTATCCCGGCTGGCGAGCGATCTGCAGACCATGAGGTCCCAGATCGAGCTATACAAGGTCCAGCACAGCGATACGGCCCCGGCCCTGGCCACGTTCTCCACGCTGATGACCACGAGCGATGGCACGTATGGCCCTTATCTGCAGAAGGTGCCGACCAACCCGTTCGTGGAGACCGGCGGCAACACCGTGGATGCCGAGGATGCAGCCGACTGCGGATGGCACTATGATCCCAACAGCGGCGCCATTCATGCAGCCGATGCAGACCACGAGACTCTGTAAGATCATAACGGAGCAGCCGGACATGCCACGCCATGTCCGGCCTGCCCCGTTGCGGATTTGACCTGAAGTGAAGCTTGGGCTGACCTTGCCGTGGCGAAAGCCTTATGCAGGTCAGCCCTTTTTCGTGGTACCCAGTGTCGGAAAGGACAGGCCATGATAAGGACAAGGGGTTTTACACTGGTGGAGATCCTGATCGTCGTGGTTCTGATCGGGATTCTGGCCGCAGCGGTCTTGCCGGCGGTCTCAGAAGGGGCCATCGCGGCCCGGCGCAGCGCCATGATGCAGGACCTGCAATTGCTGCGGCGGTTCATCCTGATCTACGCCAGCCAGCACCTGGAGACCGCCCCCGGCTATCCGGGCGGTGACAGGTCGGCGGCCCCGACGCAGGACGCGTTCGTCAGCCAGGCGACCCTCGCGAGCACCGCATCCGGGAGCACGGCTGATGCGGGCACACCCGGGTACAACCGGGGCCCTTACGTACTGAGAGTCCCCGCCAATCCCATGAACAACCTGAATACCATCGAGACCCTGGGCAACGGCGACGACTTTCCGGCAGAGGGTGACGACACCCACGGTTGGATCTACAAGGCTGCAACCGGCGAGATCCGTCCGGATAGTCCAGGCACGGACACCACAGGCACGCGGTACTATGACTATTGAACCGATCCAGGGTGGGCGGCCCACTGCCCATGAGGGGAAGGACGCGGCTCTTGACGCCGGCAGTTACGGTCGCTGTGACAGACAGCGTCCGTTTCTGTTGGCTGTCTTAGGGACTGTGACGTCTATAGGCTCGCCTCACCCGCAATGTGCGGATGCACCCTGCAGGGGTGGGCCGAACGAGTGATGTCGCCTTTGGGTTTCGGCCGATGAAGAGTGTGGAGGTTCACCCCCGCGGATCGCTCTCGTTCCACGGGTTCGGATCACAGAACGGAGGCAGGGCCAAGATGATCAAGGTGTCAAACGCGGAGACCCTTTGTCCTGCGGAACAACGGAGTTGGAGCCCTCAGCGGAGGGGGTTCACCCTCGTGGAGATCATCGTGGTGGTCGTCATCCTGATGATCGCCGCCGTCATGACGGTGCCGTTGATGTCCTCGGGTGCGGGGACCAAGACGCTGGCCGCAGCTCAGATGGTGGCCGCGGACCTGGAATACGCCAGAAGCATGGCCTTTACCCGAGGGCACGTCTATCGGGTGACGTTTGACGCGGGTGCCGGACGCTATCAGGTTGAGGACCAGGATGGGGTAGTGGTGGCGCATCCGGTGAACCGGGGCTCCTCCTATATCGTGGAGTTTGCGGGAGGGCGGCTGGATGGCGTGCAGATCGACAGCGTCAGCTTCGACGGGACGGACCAGGTGCGATTTGACGCCCTGGGCAGCCCCTACAACGGCCACGGGACCCCTCTTAACAGCGGCGTCCTCACCCTGCAGGCCGGCTCTCACAGCCAGACGATCCACATCGAGCCGGTGACGGGTCTGATCACGATCGACGACTAGAGGGAAATGGCATGATACGCCAGTGGAATTGGACGAGACGGCAGTTCGGACCCATCGGCCTGGACATTGGGCACGATTCGATCAAGATGCTCCAACTGGCCAGCGATGGGCCGCGGCTCTCGGTCCACCGGCTCCTGAAACGCCGGTTCCCCCAGTCCGACGGCGAAGAGACCCAAAGGCAGGGTCTCGTTCTGACGATAAAGAAGATGTTGGAGGAGGGTGGTTTTCACGGCACCGAGGCCGCGTTGTGTCTGGCCAATGACAGGCTGAAAGTCACCTCGATTCGTCTGTTGGAGTCCGACGTGAGCCATACGACGGCCCAGCTCTACAAAGAAGCGGCCCTGCGGTTCGGCCTGGATCCTGGCAAGGATCCCATCCAGTATCTCTCCGCCGGCGCGGTCCATCACGGAGACCAGATGCGGCAGGAGGTGATCCTGTTTGGCGCCGAACGATCCTCCACGGAGGAGACCCTGGCTCTGATGGATGCCGTGGGACTGACTGCCGTGGGCCTTGAGCCGGTGGCGTGTGCCCTGGCCCGGGGCTTCGGTCGGATGGAACGCGGCCAGGTGAACAAGGCCGAGACCCTGGCCTTTGTGGATGTCGGCAGTCGATTGACGACCGTGGTCGTCAGCCGGGCCGGCGAGATCTCGTTTGTCAAGGTGATCGGCGCCGGGACCGAGCTGTTTGACCAGGAGGTCGCGGCCAAGTTGGGCGTCCAACGGTCTGAGACCGAGACCTGGCGCAGGGCCTGGCGGGCCGAAGAGGCGGAGAACGGAGGCGTCGACCAGATCCTGCCGACGGGGTCGACCGCAGCGGACGAAGGGCCCTTGTTTGGATCGTCGGGCCACCGCAAGCCCCTAGATCCTTCGGTTCACCGCACCCTGACCGACGCGATTCGCAGCGCAGCCGACGCCCTGGCCCGGGAGGTGACGCTGTGCGCCCGATACACCACCGTGACCTTCCGGGGTCAGAGGATCGAACGGATCCTCGTCTCCGGCGGCGGGGCGCATGAGCCGGCCCTGTTGGCCGCAATCCAGGGGCAGGCAGGCTCAGCGGTGGAGGTGGCTGCGCCCCTGCGGGCCGTGGAAGGCTATGACCTCACCGACGACGAGAGTCTGGCGGATGGAGGATGTGAATGGGCCGTGGCCTTTGGGCTGGCCTTCAAGCGGTGGCCGGCCCAAGGCGAGGCCGAGGGGGCTGAGAATCGGAGGCGGTCTCTCGAGCCGGCCGCCTGACCGGCGAGACGTAATCCCATGAAAGAGATCGATTTCTTACCTCAGTGGTATCAGGATGGCCGGCGGCGAGAATCCAACGTCAGGAGGCAGTACGTTGCCTTGGCCGGGATGTTTCTCGCCATGGTCATCTGGAACGCCTTTGCGATGAGATCGATTTCGCTGGCGAATGCGGAGTTGAACCTCGCGGAGCCGCAGGCACGAGAGGCGGCACAAGTCTGCTATCAGTTCGACCGTCTGGTCCATCAGGTGGCGGATTGCCAGAGGGACCTGCGCCGGATGCAGGCCTTGGAAGGCCGGCTCAACATGGCGGACGTCCTGGCGGATCTGAGCACGCTGATCGACGGACCTTTGGCCTTGGAGAGTCTGGACGTGAGGGCCGCAAGGGCCTCTGATTCTTCGGGCGCAGACGCCAACGGCCTGGTGGACGCTGCGGTGCGGTTTCCGATCGTGATGAAGGGCCTGGCCCAGGATGCGCCTGCAGTGGCCGCAGTGCTCAGGCGGATCGAGGGGTCGCCCTGTTTCCGGCAGGTAGACCTGGCCATCTCGCGGAATCCCGGCCCTGTCGACAAGGGAGGGACGGACGGCCTTGTCCGTGAAGACCGGCCTGCGGTGGCCTTCGAGATCCGTTGTCTGCTTGCGGTCGATGAGCCCTCGGACGAGTGAGGCAAGAGGGAACCGTGGTGAAGAACAGGACACAACTATCGATCTACGTCGTCGGCGCCATGCTGTTGGCGGACTTCATGCTGTTTGGATACTGGCCGTCTCAGCAGAGGCTCAGAGCCCTGCAGCAGGCGCGCGCGAGACAGCAGTCCGGCGTGCTGTTGGCGGACGTTCACCGACCCCAGGTGGCTCCCCTGGACCGCCAGCGAATCAGGTGCGAACGGGCCCTGGCTGTGTACCACGGCCGGATCCCCATGCACCGGGAGCTGGGTTCGTTCCTGCAACAGTTGTCGGACGTGATGATGCAGCATCAACTGCAGGACCAAGTGATCATCCCCGGCGGAGAGGTCTCCGGCGGCGGGCTGGTCATGGTCCCTGTCACCGTGCGGTGCAGGGGATCCCTGGCCGATCTCTACGGTTTCTATCGTCAGGTCGACTCCATCGGGCGACTCATGAGGGTGGAGAAGGTTCAGTTCACGAACGATCCCGACCTGGGGGGATGTGTTCGCATGGAGGCTCAGATGGTGATCTTCTATCGCGCCGACGGAGCCAGTGGCGGCGACCTGATCACCGGCGGAGGCGCGTCATCATGAGAGGGTCATTCATCCAGGCCGCAGAATCCCTGTGGCGATGGAGCCGGTTACAGAAGAAGTGTCTTGGACGGATGCTCGCCGCAGGATGTGGAGCGGTTGTATTGGTCGTAGCGGGCGTGGTCATCTGGGTCTCTCGGCCTGACGTCCCGGCCAGCCACGCTGGGGAGATGTCGGTCCAGGTCCCGGTGGACCGTCGGCCCGACGCCAGGCAGGCCGGACGGACGCGGGGTGGCGCAGGCCGGTACGAGGGGATCCAGCGAGATTTTTTCACGTTGGAGTCGGCTGGACACCGGTCTGGGGGCCAAGACGCGAATCAGGGCAGTGCCCTGGCCGGAGAACCGGTATCCAGGCCTCAGCAGGCCGACAGCCGTGAGGGCCCTCGTCTGAAGGCCATCCTCATCGGGGGCCAGCCGAAGGCCCTGATCAATGACAAGATTGTCTCCGTAGGCGAGAAGCTCAAGCTAATCGCAGGCGGTCCAAACGACGATGAATTTGAAGTGACGGCCATTGATAGTGACGGGGTTCGATTGAAGAGAGGGGGGCAGGTCCTAGTCCTACGCCTCGAACCGGAAGACGATGGCCAACCAGGAGGGGCACGGAGTCCCAGTGAACAATAATATCGCATGCAGATGAGAACCTAGCGAACTGGAGTAAGCCTATGTGGTGCAGTCCCAGTGTACTCGGAGAATGGATCAGCTTGAGACGTGTGTTGTGGATAGGAATAGGACTTTGCGTTGTCGCCGGGGGAGCCGAGCCGCAGGCCGCGGCAGCCGATGCCGTCCAACCGGCTGCAGTGCAGGCTGCGGCGGCAGTCGATCAGGTCCCGGCCAAGGCCGTGGACGGCAAGGCCCGGCTGATCGCGTTCGAGAAGAACACGGCCATCAAAGACGCCCTGCGAATCCTGGCCGCCATGTATGAGAAGAACATCGTGCCCTCGGGCAAGGTCGAGGGTGTGCTGGGCTTCACGACGCTACGGGAAGTGACCTTCGAAGAGGCCATGGACGCAGTCCTGGGCGGGGCATTCGTCTATCAGCCTGAGGCCTCGCTGATCAAGGTCTATGGCAAGGAGGAATTCAAGAAGGTCCAGGAGGAGGCCGTCAAGGCCGACGAGGCGGAGAAGAAGCGCAAGAAGGCGGAGCTGGAAGATCCGGCCCGCATGATCTGCAAGGTCTTCACGCTGTACTACATCTCGGCCACAGAGGCGGCTCCCCTGGTCCAAACGGTGTTGAGTCCCAGCGGCACGGTCAAGGCCAGTGCCCGGACCCAGACCACCATGGGCACTTCCGGTTCGTCCTCCAGCAGTGGATCGGGCCAGTCCTCGGTGGCTGCCACGGCAGGAGGGGACAGCATTGCCATCAACGACACACTGGTCGTCAAGGACTACCCGGAGAGCGTGCCCCTGGTAGAGGCCATGCTCAAGGATCTGGACGTGCGTCCTCGGCAGGTGCTGGTGGAGGCCACGATTCTCGCTGTCCGGCTCTCGGACAATACCCAGTTTGGGATCAAGTGGGATACGCTGGCAGGGCTTTCGTTCCCTGACGCCAACATGACCGGGGGTGGAGTGAAGGTGGATGGGGGACTGAAGGTCGGCATCAGCCATGCCAACGTGGGTGTCTTCATTGAGGCCCTCGAAGGGACCACCGATGTGACCCTGCTGGCCAACCCGAAGGTCATGGCCATGAACAAGCAGTTGGGCGAGGTCTACATCGGCACGAAGCTGGGCTATCGCGATCAGGCCACGGTCAGCAGCGGCATGGCGACCGCCGGCGAGGTCAAGTTCCTGGATACCGGGACGAAGCTCTCGTTCAGGCCCTACATCGGCAACGACGGCTACATTCGCATGGACATCCATCCCAAGGACAGCTCAGGCGACCTCCGCGTCGACGCCTCCGGGGCCATCCCCGATGAGACGGCCGTGGAATTGGCCAGCAACATCATCGTCAAGGACGGAGAGACCATCGTCATCGGCGGCCTGTTCCGCAACAAGATTACCAAGACCCGGAATCAGGTGCCACTCCTGGGCAGCCTGCCGGTGGTGGGCACGGTCTTCCGAAGCACGTCCGACACGGTCGAGCGTCAGGAGGTCATCGTGCTGTTGACGCCGCACATCCTGGACACGCCGGATTGCTCGACGGGCCAGAAGGCCCAGAGGGACATCGATCGCGTCATGGTGGGAGCCAAGGATTCCCTGCTTCCCATCGGTGGCACCAAGATTGTGGAGGACAGCTATTCCAAGGCCGCCGGGCTCTATCTGGCCGGCAGCAAGGAAGAGGCCATGAAGCATCTGCAGATCGCCCTGGCCCTGAGGCCCACGCACATGGAGGCCATCCGGCTCAAGGAGCGCATCCTGTCGGAGTCTTCGCCGGAGGAGTACAACCGCCTGGAGCGGATCATCCGGAGCGAAGTCGCGGAAAAGACCGCGTCGGACTAGGACACCGGTTTCTGCCGGCGGTCTGCCGGCAGGGTTTGCGAAGTTGTCGGAGCAGGTGTGTTGAAGGGGCGAAACACTTTCCCTGTGTGGGTGACGGTGGCCGTAGCGGTCTTGAACCTCTCGGCGGGCGCGGCCGCTGTCTGGCTGGGCTGGCGGTACGGCCAGGGCCTCGGCACGTGGGCGGGACTCACGGTGGCCGGGGTCTGTGTCCTGGCAGCCGCCGGGACCGTCGTGGTGGAATCGAGGGCCCGACTGTTCCGACGGTCCGTGATTGCCACGGTGGAAGGCCTTCGGCGGGGAGAGGCAGCCCTGGCTGAAGGAAGTCCCTCTGGGGATGGAGTGACGTGGGCCATCCGGGACATGGTGGACCACTGCCGCCAGGCGTCGCGGGGTCTCCAAGCACAATTGGATGACCTGCGGCTCCGCACGGGGATCCTCGAGCGTCAGAAACACCACACGGAGGCGATCTTGCACAGCCTCCGTGACGCCGTGATCGTGGTGGACGAGTCTGACCGCGTCTTGCTGGCCAACCGGGCGGCGGAGCAGTTGCTGGGCGAGAGGGAGGAGCAGGCCTCTGACGCCCTGCTGGCCGACTGGCTCGGTCCGGATCGCCAGGATCTGATGGACTTCCTCCGCCAGAGTCGCAAAGGCAAGGGTGATGCCATCCGCCGTGAGATCGAATGGACCGACAGCCGCGTGAACGCCACGTACGATTGCGTGGCGTGCTGCGTGCGCAACGAGCAGGGAAAGGACTGCGGCGTGGTGGCGGTCCTGCACGACGTCACCCGGGACAAGGAGGGCGCCCAGATCAAGAATGACTTCGTCAGCTACGTCTCGCACGAGCTGAAGACGCCGCTCGCCTCGATCACGGCCTACGCGGAGATGCTGCTGGATGGGGAGGCGGACGATGAGCCGACCCGCCGCGAATTCGTGGCGGTGATCCACAGCCAGGCCAAGCGGCTGAATCGGCTGATCGAGGACATGCTGAACATCTCGCGGGTCGAATCCGGCCTCATGCCCATCCGCAAGACTCCTCTGAGCCTGACCCTTCTCGTGGAGGAACAGGTTCAGATGATCCGGAGCTTCGCGGAAGAGCGGAACGTTCAGATCGTGGGTTCCCAGCCGATCGTCTGCGATCAGGTTGTCGCGGACCGGGACATGATGACCCTGGTGATCGTCAACCTCCTCAGCAATGCCGTCAAATACAACAAGCCTGGCGGATCCGTCACCATCGAGACGGAGGTCGACGAGGTGGGGGCGATGGTCCGGGTCCGCGTCACGGACACCGGCGTCGGGATCCCGGAGGACGAAGCAGAGCATCTGTTCGAGAAGTTCTATCGGGCCCCGGCCAATGCCCGCCGCGCAGGAGGGAACCGGCCTGGGTCTGAATCTGGTCAAGCAAGTCGTCGAGAGACTCCATGACGGACGCGTGTTCGTCCAGAGCAAGGTGGGAATCGGCAGCGTCTTTGGGTTCGAATTGCCCCTGGCGAGCGGCCAGACCGTAGAGGCCTGTGGCGTCCACCGCCGGCAGTAGCCCGGTGGAGGCAGACAGCCCTCTGCGGTCGCTTTTTGAAAGGTTATCTCATGGCAGGCAGGAAGGTACTTGTGGTCGATGATGAGATCCACATCGTGCACGTAGTGACCATCAAGCTGCGCAACAACGGCTACGATGTCATCACTGCGGAGAACGGGGCAGACGCCCTGGAACTGGCTCGCAGAGAGGTGCCCGATGTGGTCATCAGCGACTTCCAGATGCCCGTGATGACGGGGCTGGAGTTGGCCGAGGGGTTGCGGCAATGCGAAGGGACCCGGGATATTCCGGTCATTATGCTGACGGCCAGGAGCTTCGACATCACGCCTGAACAGCAACAGCGTCTGCATATTGTGCAGTGCCTGAGCAAGCCGTTCAGCCCCAGGGAGCTGTTGGGGTGCGTGGAAGACGCCCTGTGTGTTGAGACCAAGGCCTAGGAGGATCAGGGATGGGCGAACATGAGGCCGGGACGATGGTGCTGACGGCCGCGGCAGGCGCCGAGGTCAAGGTCCTGAGTCCTGGGCAGCATCGCCAATTGGAGCAGTTTGGACGGCGGATCAACCGGCTGGGCGCCAATTTTGCCGTGTTGACTCCCGAGGGACGCGCCCTCGTCCTGTGCGAGGAAGGCGGTTTCAAGAGCCCTCGGCGGTATCTGGCGGACTTGGCCCACCAGATTGCTGAGGAGCACGCGGACGATTCGCCGGAGTCCACGGCCGTCCTCAGGTTTGTCGGCCCCACCACGGTGCTGGCGGGACGCCTGGACCTCGTGGTGACCGGCCAGACGCACTTCAAGGGGAAGGCCGTGGCCTTCGTGGACCTGGGCGACGGCGCCCTGCAGGCCGGTCCCAACGGACGGGGCGTGGCCGGCGGCTGCGCGGACCTGCCCACCCGCAGGCTGTACCTCTCCGAGATGCTCGCCTCCCTGATCGAGTGCTTCCACAGCGTGTCGAAGGCCGAGCGACAGATGGACATGATCGGCACGGAGTTGGCCCACGTCTATGAGGAACTCGTGCTGCTGCACGAACTGAGCACCAACATGAAGCTGACGGAATCCGACGGCGGCTTCCTGCAGATGGCCTGTGACAGCCTCAACGAGGTGGTGCCCGTGGAAGGCATGGCCATCCTCCTGGACCGCTGGGTCGGAAACGAGCAGAAGCTGACAGTCGTGGCCGGCTCCGGCCTGGTCGACTGGGACGAGCCTTCGGCGGGCCTGCTGCACAACCGGCTGATCGCCGAGGTCCGTGCAGGCAAGGAGGCCCTGCTCGACAGCGACGTCTTCAGCGTCTTCAAGTACCAGTGGCCCGCCAGTATCCGGAATCTCATTGCCGTGCCGCTGCTGGGTAAGGACCCTGGCAGAGGTCCCGCCAAGGAAGACGGCGAGCGGGGTCTGCGGGGAGTGGACCGCGCCGCCCCCGTGCTGGGCGTGATGGTCGCCATCAACTCGTTGAACAAGCGGGACTTCGACAGCACGGACGTCAAGCTGTTCAACTCCGTGGCCAGCGGATGCGCGGTGTTTGTCGACAACGGCCGGCTTTTCGGGGATCTCAAGGACCTGTTCCTGGGACTGTTGCGGGCCCTGGCCCGGAGCATCGACGCCAAGGATGGGTACACCCACGGCCACTCTGAACGGGTCGCCTTTATCTCGCGATGGATCGCCGAGCGTCTCGAGGCCCGGCAGGCCCTGCGGACGGAGCAGATTCACGAGGTCTACTTCGCGGGGCTGATGCACGACATCGGCAAGATCGGCGTGGACGACTGGGTCCTGCGCAAGACCACGCCCTTGACCGAGCCGGAACGGGACTGCATCCGAAAGCACCCGGACATCGGCGCGAGCATCCTGCGGGGGATCAAGCAGATGCGGAACATCGTGCCTGCGGTCCTGTCGCACCATGAACGGATCGACGGCGGCGGGTATCCGAACGGCCTGCGCGGCGACCAGATCCCGCTGATCGCGCGGATTGTGTGCCTCGCGGACAGTTTCGACGCGATGACCTCCCGGCGGAGCTATCGTGATGCGAGGACCCTCGATCAGGCCATTGAGGAGATCCGCGCGCACAGCGGGACACAGTTTGATGTCGACGTGGCCCAGGCCTTCCTGGACGGTGACGTCCGCCGGCTCTGGGAGATCCTGCAGGACGACGGCAGCGATGTCTATTACACGGGTGACGTCACGGACTACGCCACCGTGGCAGTGGGGACGCTGGTGCGATGAAGATCACGATCCAAGACGGGAGCCATGAGGTCGCGTTGGTCGCCCTGGACGGCGACCTGACACTGGATTGCAGCGAGGCGGTTAAGGGCACGGTGACCGATCTGGTGGCAGGCCATCGGAAGGCGGTCGTGTTTGACGCCAGCCACGTCCGGTTCATCGACAGCCAGGGTCTGGAGCTGCTCATCTGGGTGAGGGACTACTGCCAGTTGAGCCTCATTCCGTTCAGGCTGGCCGGCCTGGATGAGAACTGCGCCAGGATCCTCCAGATCACGCGCCTGGACAACGAATTCAGTTGCTGTGCCCACGTGACCGACGCCGTCAAGAGTCTGGCGTAGCCGCAGGATCGAGGGGGATGGAGGAACCATGAGCACCACGGCCGCAGAAACCAAGATCCAGCTCGGTCAGCTCCTCGTGGCCCGGCGCATGGTCACGGCCGAGCAGGTAGAAGAGGCCTTGGCCGAGCAGAAGCGGACAGGGCACCGCCAACTGCTGGGCGAGATCCTGGTGGACAAGGGGTGCTGCACGGGCAACCAGGTGGCTGCGGCCCTGGCCGAGTGCTACGGCGTCCCCTACGCCAAGGTCAGCCCCAAGATCTGCGACCCCAAGGTGCTGGAGCTGCTGAGCCGCGAATTCTGCGAGGAGCACGTGGTCCTGCCCCTGTTCCGCGTCCACAATGCCCTGACCCTGGCCATCCACGAGCCCGCCAATCTGTTCCTGATCGACCAGATCGAGCATCTGACGGGCTACAAGGTCCAGGTGGTGTGCGCCACGGCCAAGGACATCTTGGCGACCTTGCGGGCCTATTCGCCGACCGCCAACGTCTTCGTGATCGCCGAGACCCTGGAAGACAAGGGGCTGGAGGAGTTCTCCCTGGTCGAGCCGGGATCGGCCAAGTCCGGCCAGTTGGCGGACGCGGCCAATCAATCCACGATCATTGACATGGTGAACTACCTCCTCTGTGACGCAGTCCGCGAGAACGCCGCCGGCATCCACATCGAACCGGATGACAAGGCCCTGCGGGTCCGCTATCGGGTGGATGGAAAGCTCTCGGAGAAGATGAAGCCGCCGTACCAGATGCACGCGGCCATCGTGTCCCGGATCAAGATCATGGCCGCACTCGACGTGGCCCAGCACAGGCTCTCCCAGGAGGGTTCCATCCGCGTGCTGGTGGATGAGCGTCCCGTCGACCTCCGGGTCTCGATCGTGCCCGGCAGTTGGGGCGAGAACGTGGCCATCCGCGTCGTCGATCCCCAGAGGCGGCTGATGAGCCTGGAATCCCTGGGGTTCACGATCGAGAACCTCAAGCGGTTCCGGCAGTTGGTCCAATCGCCCTATGGTCTGGTCCTGGTCAGCGGTCCGGCCGGGTCCGGCAAGAAGACGACCCTGAGGGCCGTGATCTCGGAACTCAACCGGGATGACGTCAACATTTGCACAGTCGAGGACCCTGTCGAGTGCAACATCTCGGGCGTCAACCAGTTCGAGGTCAACACCTGGATGGGCGGCGAATTCGCCAGGACCCTGCGGCACGTCCTCCGCCAGGACCCCGACGTGGTCATGATCAGCGAGATCCGAGACCAGGAGACCGCCCATGCGGCCGTGCAGGCGGCCCTGAGTGGCTGCCTGGTGCTCTCCACGCTCTACACGCACAACGCGTCCCTGGCCATCCGGAGGATGCTGGACCTGAACGTCCCTTCCTACCTGGTCGGCGACGCCCTGGTGGGCATCCTCTCGCAGCGTTTGGTCCGCAAGGTCTGCTGCGCCTGCAAGCAGGCGTACGAGCCGTCGGGCAGCATCCGGCGGGCGGTGGCCAAGATGGGCCAGCAGGTCCCCAAGTTCTATCGCGGCGTGGGCTGCAAGCAGTGCCGCAGCACGGGCTATGCGGGCCGGATCGCGATGCACGAGCTCCTGATCGCAGACGACGAGATCAAGGAGATGATCAACGAGCGGGTCACGCCCAGCCAATTGCGGTCCCGCGCCATTGAGAAAGGCATGGTCCCGTTGTCCCTCGATGGCATCGAGAAGGTCAAGGCCGGGATCATCTGCATCGAAGAGGTCCTCCGCACGGTGCAGTTGGAGAATGGGTAGAACTCGGAACTCAGAAGACAGAAGACAGAAGACAGAATCTAGAATCCAGGAGACAGGAGACAGGAGACAGGAGGGGGAGCGGCTCATTGCGGATTCGGACTGTGGCCTCAACCCACAACGCGTAGCATCCAGGCCACGCTATTGCCTTCGGAGGGCCTACAATACGGCTCCCACTCCACGGCGATCTTCCTCTTGACTGTCCACTTGCGCCGTCATACACTCCCAGATCGATGGGCTTCAGCCTATGCTGCTCGTGGCATCTATGGGAACCGAACAAGCGACATGAAACGCATGCGACGCAGTCCAGAGAAGTTTGAGGTCATCGATCTCTTTGACGCAATAGGCCGCAATTGCGACCTGAAGCTTCACGATAAGGACAGCGAGAAAGCCTTCCTTGAGAGTATCAAGACAGGCTTGGGGCATCTCAGGACACCGATAGTCCTCCATGGGCGTCGTGTCGAAGCCATGTTTGGGTATGTCTCGGCATCGTTGGGACACTGTGCCGTCATCAAGAAGGAGGATTCAGGAGACGCGTTTGTTCAGTCGTCCGACGTGAGGATTCCTGACTATCGTATAGTAACGCAAACGGGCGATCAGTTTCTTGTCGAGGTGAAGAACTGCCACAAGACCAGCCCTGCGTCCAAGTTCTCAATCAAGTCTGAGTACCTGGAAGGGCTCAGGGCATACGCCCGTCTGTTCGGCATCGACCTCAAATTCGCCATCTACTGGTCACGCTGGAATGAATGGGTGCTGGTCTCCGCGACGGACTTGCGACGTGAGGGCTCCATATATGTGACGACCTTCAGCGATTCCTCTATGCACAACCAGATGGCTACGTTGGGCGATGTCACAATCGGCACCACACCTCCGCTAGTGTTTCGATTGCTCACAGATCCTGGGAAGCCAAGGGGCATTGACGCAGATGGCGAAGGCACATGTACTATCGCCTCGGTCGAAATGGCGTGCGCCGGCAAGCTGATCGTGGAGAAGAGCGAACGGAGCATTGCTTTCTATCTGATGCTATTCGGAAAGTGGCCGATGGATGGCCCTCATGCCATGATCGAGGATGGAGAGTTGGTCAGTGTCGGGTATGTAGCCGAACCTCAGGAGAAGACGCCGGGGCAAGGATTCGAGATGGTTGGCACGATGAGTGGCATGATCTCCAGGTACTACAACGAGCTCACTGCACCAATGGGGAATATCGAAAGGCTGACACCCCGAGTCGAGCCCGCCACATTGGGAATGTCGATCGCGGCTGACTACAAGGGGAGTCAGCTGCCGCTATGGAGATTCATCCTACGGCCAGCGAAATCGGATGGTGAGGGAAGTTGACCAACCGGACCCGCAGACGGTCCACAAAGGGTGCGGCTCCTTCCCCACGCCGTCGCCTGCTGCCGGGGATTTGGGGCCATCGAGCAAAGGGAGGAAAGCAGGATGCCATCCAAGGAAATCCATGTCGTGAGGGCATTCGTTGCGGCCATCAACCGGCATGATGTGTCCAGCCTGTTGGACCTGATGGCAGAGGATCATACGTTTGTGGACTCTGGTGGCAGGGCTCAGTCTGGGCGTGAGAAAATGAGGGACGGGTGGGTCGAGTACTTCCGCATGTTTCCCGACTACACCATCACGGCGGACACGCTGTTTCAGGACGAAGCCCTGGTGGCGGTCTTTGGATCGGCTTGCGGGACCTACGCAGGCCAGCGCGGGCCGGTGCCGGAGAACAAGATCGAGATGCCGGCCGCGTGGATGGCCGTAGTGGAGAACGGCAGGGTCAAGCACTGGCAGGTCTACGCGGATTGGACCGAAGGCTGTCAGATCATCGAGCGTGACAGGGCGTTCCGTCAGAAAGGGAGTGACTGATGTGGACCGATCTGAATGCGTTGGAGGCCCAGCAGGCCCATGACCTGATGGCCAGTGCCATCGTTCAGTAGTTCGCCGCTTCCCCGTTTCACCCCTTCACCCACTCAGCCGCCGCCTTACCGCCTCGGCGTGGTGCCACCGCCTGGCTGGGTGGTACCGCCGCCAGCAGGAGTGCCGCCCCCGCCCATGCCGCCCGTCGAGCCCAGGGTGGTGACCATGCTGGAGATGGTGAAGCTGCCGTACTTGGTGCCTGCGGTGTAGGTGCCCCCCTGGACCAGACCGTCCGTGACCGTGCCGGTGGAGCTGCCTCCAGTGTAGATGTCGTAGGTCCTACCCTTGACGAGCAGGGGTGCGCAGAACGCAACGGACTGAGTCTGTTTTGTGCACCTGTAGGTCAGGACGTTGGTCCCATCACTGGCCTGGATGTGGAACAGGGTCCCTGCTGCCAGGGTCGTAGTCAGGTTAACCAGGATAGAGTACTGGGTCGAGGTCGTGCTCGGCGCCATCGCCATGCCCGAGCTGCCTGCGGCCACCAGGAATCCGCCCGTTACGTTGCAGCCTTGGTCATGGTCCAATGCGCCATTGTCATTGGCGGTAGGGCCCTGGACGAGCACGGTCCCGCCCGTCATCACGATCGCGCCGCCGATGTCGAGCCCGTCTCCGGCCGCGTTCATGGCCAGGTACCCGCCGTTGATGGTGAGGGCGGCGCCCTTTTCGAGTGCTGCGAGCTGGGCCACAGAGCCCATGAAGTTGGTGCCCGGCGGGGCGATGTTGAGGCCGTCATCGCTTGAAGTGATGTGGATCTGGCCGCCGTTGATCGTGATCGCCAGGCGGCTCTCGATACCCTCATAGCACCTGAGGATGCGGATGTCCCCGTCATGGATCATCACAGAGGTGTTGCCGTGGATGCCGTCATCGCCGGTGGACAGGCTCAGCGTTCCGCCGCTGATGACCACGTTGGCATCCGAGTGGACGGCATCGTCTGCTGCGTCGACCGTGATGACGCCGCCCTCGATCAGGACGGTGGTCTTGCCTTTGATTCCTTTGGCTGAGGCCGTTGCGCTGACGACCTTGCCGCTGCCCCCACCCGACGTGATCGCCAGATTCGCGTCTGTGATCAGGACCACGGGTGCAGTGACGGCATCGCCGCTGGACACGACGCTGATCCTGCCGTCGTTGAGGACGATGTCCGCGCTATTGCTGTCGATACCTTCGCTGGACTTGGTGACGCGGATGTCACCGCCGTTGACCACGACATGCGAGCTGGCGTGCAGGGCATCACACTGGGTGGAGAGGGCGAGTGTGCCCCCGTTGATGATCAGGTTGGCATCCGAGTGGACCGCGTCATCCGCTGAGTCGACCGTGATCGTGCCGGCGTCGATGATGACGTTGGTCCCCGCCTTGATCCCCTTGGTCGAGACGGTCTCATCGACCCTGCGGTAGCTCCCTCCGCCGCCGGAGAGGGTGATGGTTCCCCCGCTGATCAGGGTGTCTGTCTGGGCGTCGAGGGCATCTCCCCGGGCGCTCACCTTGACCGTACCGCCCTCCAAGGAGACGTATCCTCGAGTGGCTTCTTCGTCGTTGTCGGAGATCAGGCCGTCGCCGCTGGCAATCACGGTGGTCGTTCCACCCTTCACTACCAGGTAGTCCCTGCCCCGGATACCGTCATCGACTGCACGGACTGTGAGGACACCGCCCGCGATCACGAGGCCATCCTTGCTGGTGATGCCGTCCTGGTAGTTGGCGTCCACCACCAGGCTGCCGGTCCCGCAGACCGTGAGGTTGTCCTTGCTGAAGACGGCCGCGTTGGGCTCATTGACCTCCAGGGTGGTGGCCCGTTCGTCAGCGATGTGGTTCTCAGTCTGGTCCGCAAGGACCAGGATGGTCTTCTTAGCGTTCAGGACGTGGACGGGGGCACCGGTGGTGCAACGGATGTCTGCTCCGTTCAGGATCAGCCGCACCAGGCCCTTGGCGTTCACCAGTATCCGTCCGTCTGTCAGGGAGCCGGTGAAGCTGTAGGTCCCCGAAGACGTGATGACGGCCGTGGGGCCATCCACGGTGACACCCATTGAGATGACCTGGATGGAGTTTCCGTTGAGGAACACGGGAATCACTACCGAGGCGTCCCAGACGTAGTCCTCCGGGTCTTCATGAGTCTTGCCGTTGCGGGCTGTTGCCCCGGCCACTGTACAGGGATCTACCTCGCTGTTCACGAAGGCCTCTGCAGCGGATGAGGGGTTGTCCAAGACGGCCCAACCCACCATGGACAAGACCCATACCAGGCCGCAACCGAGAGAGGAAACCTTGCTACTACGTGTCATCTTCTCTGCCTCCGATGGCTGATGATGTCCTTGAGCGACCGTCCAGTCGGACCGCCTGCCTTCTTCCTGACTATAGGATCGTGAACCTTAAGACAATGTTAAGGAATGACTTCTATTGAGGTGCCGCGAAGCGTTTCTTTTCCTTCTCGTGCAGCAGGGTCCAAGCCTCCCGCTTGAAGAACCAGCCCAGTCCTATGGCCCGGACGAGCCAGTCCAGGGCAGTCGCCAGCCAGACGCCCGCCAGCCCCAGCCCTGCCACATAGGCCAGGATGTACACGCCGCCCAGCCTGAAGACGAGGAGACTGACGATCCCCACGTAGAGAGGAGAGGTTGTATCGCCTGCACCACGTAGGGCGCCGATGAAGATGAAGGTGATGGCCACAAACGGCAGTTCCAGGGCTGAGAGACGGACCGCCATACCTGCCAAGTCGATGACCTCGCGAGTGGCTCCAAAGAGGCTGGCGATCTGGGGACCCAGGCAGATGAAGGCCAAGGCCAGGGCCGCGGTCAGGACCGTGGCTGCAATCAGTATCCGTTTGACCGCGATCTTGGCGATTTGCTGCAGGTTTGCACCCACGGCCTGACCCGTGACCGTAGTGGTGGCGATCGCCAGGCCCCAGGCCGGCATGAGGGCCACGTTCTCGATCTGCAGGGCGACCTGGTGGGCCGCCAGGACCGTGGTTCCCAGGTGCGCCACCATCCGCATGAAGAACACGTAGCACAGGGAGTTGAGGCCCCTCTCTGCCAGGGCCGGGAAGGCCAGGCACCAGATCCGCTCGAGGACGTTTCGTCTCAGGGCCAGGAAGTCCTTCTTCCGCAGCCCCAGGCCCGTGGAGCGGGTCAAGAGGACCAGGGTCATGATCATGCCCAGGGTCCGGGCGATCGTCGTGCCCCAGGCCACGCCGTAGAAGCCGAGCTTGGGCAGGCCGATGCCGAAGGCCAGCATCACGCTCAGAACGATGTTGACTACGTTCATCAGGCCTGTGATCAGCATCGGCCTGAAGGTGTCACCCGTGCCCCGCAGGATGCCATTGCCCACCAGCATGGGCAGACCCGTCAGCCCGGAGAAGGCCAGGATCTGCAGGAAGTGCGAGCCCGAGTCAAGGACGTCCGGCGCTGCTCCGCACAGGCTCAGGATCGGCTCCGCGAGGAGCATACCGCCACCCACGAGGACCGCAGCCATGATGAATGCGAGCGTGACCGCGCAGCCGCCGTGCGTCCTCGCAGTTTCATGGTCGTGCTCGCCCCAACTGCGGGCCACAATGGAGGTGGCGGCCATGGACAAGGCCACAAACGGGGCGAGCATCAGGAAGACCACCATGCCTGCCAGCGCCGCGCCGGCCAGATAGTCCTCCCTGTGGAGCCAGCCGACGATCAGGGTGTCAGTGACGAAGACGAGAGAATAGAGGAAATTCTCAACGATCGACGGAAGCGACAGGGTCGCCAGTGTCTTGTTCAGGTCTTTGAGTTCTAGGTTGAGGCGATGCTGCATTCAGATGGAGCATTGTACAGAGGTCAGCACCTTTCTGCACGTGCAGTAATTGGATGCAGCAACTCCCGCAGCAGCGAACCATCGCCTGCCGTAGACTGGCTGCAACCCTTCAGTTGTCGAGTTTCCATTGTCTTCTATCTTGTGGCTTCTGGATTCTGGATTCTGAGTTCTGTGTTCCGTGTTCTACTTCCCAAACAACGCGGACCCTTCTGTGTAGAACGCACCCGCAACTCGCAACTAGCGACCCACAACCTTCCTGTATTTCGTTGCCATGGTCTTCTTGCTGTTGAGGGTGGCCATGGCCTTGGCCAGGATGTCCTGTTCCAGGGGACAGGAGAGGTCCGCGCTGCTGACGATGCTGGAGAACCGCTCCCGGTGTTTGTCCGTGAAGTCCTTGCCCTGCTTGAGGACGGCGTAGACCTCATAGAGGCCCATCAAGTACACGGCGGCCAGTTGCACGGCCTGCCCGTAGTAGGTGACGTAGTCCACGTCTTCGACGAACTGCCGGTACATCTGCGACTGCTCGCCCAGGGACTCATACTCCTTGGCCGCTTCCTTGTAGGGACCGACTCGTTGGCAGGTCTTGAGCGTCAAGAGCAGGTTGTCCACCGAGTCTTCGATTTCGCCCTCGCCCGGGAACATGCCATAGGTCTGGACAAACCCTCGCTGCAGGAAGTAGCGGAACCAGTCCGCCGTGTTGCGGGTCGTCAGGCCCCTGATACAATCCACCCACGAGGCGAAGCTCTGCTCGAAGAAGTCATACTGGGCCTTGTCCCCGCCTGAGGCCTTGGCACGGCGATCGCGGTAGATCTCCTCGTAGAGGTAGTAGTCCTGGAAGACCTCTGCCTGCCGGTGCTTTCTGCGGTTGTCGCCGTCCCGGTAGTAGGGGCCTGCGATGGAGTTGACGATGGGGTGGAGGATCTGGTCCGCCGCGATGTGGCTCAGGTGGCCCGCAATGTAGGCCAGCTTGCGGATGTCCTGGTCGTCCAGGACGATCTGACCCTCCCGCCGGACCTTGTCGTTGAAGATGATCTCAATGAGATTCAGTGGAAAGGCATTGGGCCTGCAGGAGTGCAGGTGGTAGGACCAGGCAGTGACGCCTGCGGCCTGCACAAAGCCCTCCAGGATCATGTCCTTGACCGAACTGGTGATGCTGCGGTAGTAGTACAGATCGGGTCCCACGCTGCCCAGGTTCATGTAGGCCCTTGCGTTGTGGGTATCCGACGTCTCGTCGATCAGGTCTGCGAACTCCATCAGTTCAGGGACCTGAGATCCCTTGAGGGCCTGGACCGCCTTGTGGGCGATGATCATATGCGCGATGCTGGCCGGCATAGCAGACCTCCATTTCTATCGTGCGCACCCGTTTCGACCGACGGGGCGGCTGCCTACTTCTTCGCGATGCAGTACAGGGACTTGTTGCCCTTGAGGTAGAGCTCGTCGCCCACGATCGCGGGGCTGGCGTCGAAGCCATCGTCCAGCTTGTTGGTGGCCAGGATCTCGAAGGTGTCCGCGTTCTTGACCACGACCGTCATGCCGTTACGGCCTGCTACGTAGACACGGTCTCCTACGCCGACGAAGGAAGAGTAGATCGAGTCGATGCCTGTCAGGGCTTGCTTGGAGAACAGGGCCTGACCTGTCTTGGCGTTGTAGCAGGAAATCACGCCCTTGTTTCCGCCGTCACCGCAGAAGAACAGACGCTCGCCCATATGCACGGGTGAGGGCACGTACGGCGTGCCGTCCTTCATCTGCCAGGCGATGGCGTCAGTCCCGGTCAGATCGCCGGTGCGATCGAGCCGGACCGCCTGCAGTGCGCTGCCGCGGAAACCACTGATCAGGAAGACCTTGTCAAAGGCGACTATAGGGGTCGGGATCACGTTGTCCGTCATGCCCTTGCACTGCCAGAGGAGTTCTCCGGTCTTGGCGTCGTAGCTGCGGGTCAGCGAGGTCGCATTGGTGATGATCTGGACCTTGCCTCCCACCTCCGCTGCGACCGGCGTGGCCCAGGCAGTCTTCTCATCACGATCCTTGCGCCAGAGCACCTTGCCGGTCTCCTTATCGAGGGCGAAGATGACCGACTGGCCCTCGTGGTCGCAGACCACGAAGATCGAGTCCCCGGCCACGCAGGGCGAGCTGCCCTCGCCGAAGGACATCTTGGCCTTCATGGGAACCAGGGGATGGCTCCACTTGAGGTTCCCGTCCATGTCGTAGCAATACAGTCCTCGGGAGCCAAAGCTGGCCCATACCAGGCGGCCATCCGTGATCGGCGAGTATGAGGCAAAGCTGCCGGTCGGATGGGTCCCCTCGTGGGGGACTGCTTCCTTGGCGGTCTTCTGCCACAGGACCTTGCCCGTGGCCCGATCCATGCACACCACGTCGAACTTGTAGACCGTCTTGGGCGCAGCACCGCCCGGGCCGCCGCGACCCGGCCTTCCGGGGCCGCCTGGTCCGGCGGGGCCGGCGCCAGCGGGTGGGGCAGGGGGCTGGATGGCTGCAGCCTGGGCTGCAGGTGTGGGTTCAGGCGTGCCTGGCTGACCTGTGTCGATGGCAGTCAGGAAGAAGATCTTGCCCTCCCAAATCACAGGAGAGGACAGCCCCTTGCCGGGAACCGAGGCCTTCCACTTGATGTTCTCAGTCTCGCTCCAGGTGACCGGCGGATTGCCTTTCAGTGCAGAGCCGCTGCCTTTCGGGCCGCGCCACGTCGGCCAGAAGTCCTCTGGAGAGGCGGCCTTTATGGGCAGGGCTGTTGCTGCGACGAGTAGTGCAAGGGTCGCTGTGAGTACCACACGGTGCTTCATCCTGTGCTCCTTTCTGATGGCGCCCCGATCTGTGGCCCAGTCTGGCCGAAACGTCGGCCTGTAGGCGGGGCATGCTCTAGATACTCGGCCGGCCAGCCCCTGTCAAGGTCCGCCAAATCGCGTGCCGACGGTGGATCCCTGCGCATGGATCCACCATGCTCTGTGCCACATCCTGCATGAGCACGACCAAGGGATCGCGGGTCAGCTCCAGGAGGTCAGCGGCCTTGGCCTTGCGGCAGGAGGGCCAGGGCGATGTCATCGGCGAAGGCGGGCGCGGCCAGGGTGTGCACGCCTCCCGGATGCGAGAATGACTCGGTCCGGGTCGCCTTGCCAGACTGGGTGTCCACCCACTCGGCTGCGAACGACCCGGCGGGCAGCATCAGCTCGAGCGTGAGTTCGTTGTCGGCAAACACCACGGGTTGGCCGCCGCTGCCCTCTTCCTTTCGCACGGCGGCACGGACGTAGAGGGCGTACTCCTGGCCGGGCTTGGCCAGGACCCGGGCCGTTGCCCCGCGCGGCAGGGCGTTCTTGATCAGGTTGTTGTCGGGTCGCATCCGAAGGATGTCGAATCGGCCGATGAAGCGGGCCAGGATACCGAGTTGTTGCCGCAGTGCAGGGCTTCCGCCGCCCGGCTGGGTCGAAGGATAGACAAAGGCCCCGTCCTCGTGGCCTACAGTGAATGAGTAGTCCAGGTTGTTGTAGAGCGATCCGCCTGCCACGATGAAGTCCCACCCCTCCATCCGATAGACCGCGTCGCGCGTGCCGCGAAAGCCTGTTTCATTGTCGCCGATCGCCTTGTTGAGGCCATAGTTCATCGCTACCGTGTCCGGCGGCGTGGCGTAGTGGAAGTTGAAGATGGACACGCTGGGGTGGGGCCTCTCCACCCTGGCCTTGTCGTTGGCGATGTTCTGCGAGATCAGGTGGCGCGGCCCAATCGCCTTCTCCGCATCCGTGATGACCTCCGCTATGCGTGCCTGCCACTCGACAGTGACACCGCCGAAGTACGGTTCATTGCAGATCTCGTAGTAGAGGTTGTCGAAGTCCCGCAGCTCACTGACGATCCTGCGGACCATGGCCTCCTGGACCGCGAGCAGGCCGCCATTCTTGTCGAGCGTGTAGACGTCCGTGCGGGCCACCTTGCCCACCCCATTGACGTTGTTAACTGCGTTCATGGGGCTGAGAATCCACATGCTGTCTTCGTAGAAGGGGCAGAAGAGGTTGAGCTCCACGATGATGCCTCTCCGGCTGGCCTCGGACACGAAGTCCTTCAGTCTCTTGAAGTACGCCTCATCCCAGCGACCGAGATCGAAGGCGTTGCCTCCATTGACGTATCCCGGCTTCTCGCTTCGAGCCCAGGGGCAGATGAAACGGCCTGCAGCAGGAGCAAGGGTGTTGGAGGCGATGTTGAACGCGCTGGCAGGCTCGCAGTATGCGCCCGCCCAGGTCCGGGTGGCGTTCAGGCCGTCCTTGGCCAGGGTGTTGAGGTACTTGACGTAGTCGAAGTCCAGGTTCAGCACTGCCCCGTAGTGCTCGCCGGACGTCACGATGACCGTGGGCCTGCCCCGAAAGAGAAGGTAGTGCGGATTGTCCGGATGAAGACACAGAGGCCCCGCAGTCACTGTCCCTGCGATCGCCAGTGCCGCCAGAAGGGCACCAAGCCGACAACAGCAACCGCCAGAGCGTCGTTCTCCTACTGACTCCTGTCTCCTCATTCCTGTCTCCTGAGTTCTGAGTTCTGAGTTCTGAGCCCTGCGTTCTGTGTTCTCACCCAATCTCCCACCCCTTGCGATAGCTCTCCTTGATGAACGCATCTGCCTGGGGCGCATTCGTGGCCTTCATGGCCTCTGCATCCCAGGTGAGCTTCTTGCCGGTCCGCATGGCCACCAGGCCCAGCAGGCCGATCTCTGTGAGGCGTGCGCCGTACGCGAAGTTGGAGCTTGCCTCCGGGCCGCCCTTGATGGCATCGAGCCAGTCACGGTGATGGCCCTTGGAGCGGGGCAGCGTCTTGGCCGGCCGGGTGAATCCCTTCATCTTGGAACGGGGCAGCAGGCGGGGGGCCCCAGCCCAGCCTGCGCACGTGATCATGCCTTTGTCTCCGATGAACAGCGTTCCATTGCCGTCCTCGCCGAGGCGATCCAGCTCGTCCAGTCCCTCAGGCCGGCTGGGCATGAGACCACCGTCGTACCACACGGCCTTGATGGCGGGCCTCTTGTCAGTCGGCCCGAACAGGTATGTGTAGATCCCGCCCACGGGCGTCATCTCCGAGTCCACGCCTCCTGCGCCGTACGCCTCGACGGAGAGAGGGGCACTCAGGTCCAGGGCCCAGACCGCGGGGTCGAAGTTGTGGCAGAAGAAGTCGCCCAGGGGCGCGGTGCCGAACGCCCAGTAGTCCCTCCAGCTCACGGGCGTGTAGGAGGAGTTGTAGGGGCGCATCTCCCTGGGGCCGATCCAGAGGTCCCAGTTCACGCCTGCCGGCAGGGGCTCCTCAGGAGGCCGGCCTGCGGAGTACTTCCTGTTCCACCGCGTGGCGTTGGTCCAGGCGTGGACCTCGCGGACCTGGCCGATCGCGCCCGCCCAGATCCATTCGCAGGTCTGGCGGATGCCGTCCCCGGAGTGGCCTTGGTTGCCGAGTTGGGTGGCCACCTTGGCCTCCTTGGCGACCTTCGCCATGAGCCGGGCCTCCCAGACGTTGTGCGCGAGCGGCTTTTCGCAGTAGACGTGCTTGCCCACCTGCATGGCGGTGACACAGACCTGGGCATGCTGGTGGTCCGGCGTCGCGCAAAGGATGGCATCGATGGCCTTCTCCTTGGCCAACATCTGACGGAAGTCCTCGTATTCCGCGCATCGATAGTCGGGGATCTTCGACGAGTAGTGCTGCTCGATCTCTGCCTTCACCGGCTTCCTGCCGGCCCTCCCCTGGTAGTAGTAGGCCTCCAGGCTGTAGGATTCGATCGGGTCCGCGATGGCCATGATCTGGACGTCAGGGAACTGGAACAGCTCGCGGACGTTGCTGAGGCCCTGGCCGCCGCAGCCCACGATCGCCACGTTGATCTTATCACTGGGAGCCACGAATCCCGCCCCGCCCAGCACGTGCCTCGGAAGCACCGAGAAGGCTGCGGCGGTCTTGGCCGTGGTACTGAGGAAGGTGCGGCGGGTCAGGGAACCCTGGGTCTCTGTGGTCTTCATGGTCTTGCCCTCATAGAGATAAGGATGGTTGTCTGGGACCTTAGGCTCATCGATCGCATCGAATCACAATAGGGATCTTCCGCGAGGGATCTTCCCTGGCGGACACGCAGACGCTCTTGGCCTGCCGATCATAGTTGCCGTCTGCCCTCGCTCCATTGACCGCGAGCTCCCTCGGTTTGGCGGTGTGGATAAAGACTTCGTAGGTCCTGTTCTCAGGCATCCCGCGATAGCTCCCCTCGCGGGGGTCGATCGTCAGGGTCACCGACTCAGGGCCGGCCTCGCAGTGGATCTCGGTCTTGGCCACCGCGCCCTTGAGGTACTCCAGCGACTCACCGTCATCCTCGTAGAGCGTCGTCTGGCTGCTGCCGTCGGGGTACACGTGCAGCCCGAGCGTCTCCACGGGCTTGGCTCCGACATAGTCCATCTCCGGCCAGTTGGAATGATGGCGCCGGCCTTGACGAACAACCCGCCGGTCCTGTTCGCGGGAAAGACGCACGGCATCTCCTTGGGCCCCTGGTGCTCTGCGCCTGTCCAGTAGTCGATCCATCGGCCGCTGGGCAAGATCACAGTCTGCGTCAAGGCAGTCACCAGCAGGCTGTCGCCCAGCATGTACTGCGTGGTGCAGTCGGCCAACCTGGGATCGTCGGGATAGACCAACGGCATCGGTCGAAGGATCGGCATCGACGTGAGATGTCCTGCATAGGCGGCGGAGTAGATGTAGGGGATCAGGCTGTATCGCAGGCGGGCGTAGTCGCGGAAGATCGCCTCTCCGGCCTTTCCCAGGAACCACGGCTGGCGGGCATAGGCCCAGTTGTTGTGCTGGCTCCAGGGCTGCAGGAAGCCGAAGTGAACGCCCGGCCCCGAGGTCTCCATGTCACAGGACGTATTCATGTGGCCGCTCATGGCGTAGTTGAGCATCCAGACCAGGGCCTTGGGGCCGCCGCCGTTGTCGCCCATCGTGGTCGCGCCCCAGTGCTGGACGCCCGCGTAGGCCGCGCAGTAATGGGTCATGGCCCGCTGCTGGGTGAACTGCTCGTAGCCCTGGCACATCTGCTTGTGATAGAGAATCTGGGTCAGGTTGTGGTTCTCCAGGTCACTCCGGCCGTTGTAGTAGTCCCGGCCCGCGTGTTCCTGGATGAGGTTCTCGGGGTCCATCTTGAAGCAGCGGACCCCGTTCCTGACGAACTTCTGGAGGTGGTTGAACCAGGCGTCGGGCTCCGCGGGGAAGTCCTTGCGGCCTTCCCTGACGGCCACCTGGCGTTCTTCCTCCATCGTCAGGTCGTCGTTGCAGACCAGCCAGAGCGAGAGCTTGAAGCCGATCCGGTCGAGGCCGCCGATGAAGGTGCCCTCCTTTGAATCAGGACCCATCCAATCCGGCATGTAGAACTTGTCCGGGTTCCATTCCTTGTCGTGCGAGGCGTCGTAGTTCCTCTTCATCCACTGGGGCTCCACGCCCATGATGTCACACGGGATGCTGCGGTCGCGGAAGAGGCGGCTGTCGTTGAGGATCTCGTGCTCGTTCTGCGTGATCTGGCTGACGTAGGTCAGTCCATAGCCGAACAGCGGCAGCAGACGGGGCCTGCCCGTGATCTCGGTGTAGAGCTCGATCAGCCTCGGCAGGGCAGGGCCGATCAGCAGATAGAAATCGAGCTGGCCACCCGGGCCCCAGAAGAACGCCTTGTCTGATTCATACCGGCCCAGGTCGTAGTAGTGGACCCACGTGGTGTTCACAAAGACGCCCCAGCCGCCCGTGCTCAGCAGCAGGGGGATCGGGCCTTCGGTCTGTTCCCATGCGTCTTGCCCGTTGTATCCGAAGTTGCCGCGATACTGCGTCCAGAGCCGGTACCCATGGCCCCGCAGTTGGAGGCGATTCGAGGAGGCGGTACCCAGGCCGTAGAATCGCTCCTCGCTGCGGACGCCGAACGTGGCGCCGAAGGACCGGCCTGGGAGGAAGAACTCGTGCATGCTCTCCGATGTCCCGGTCTTCTCCGGCGTCGTGCCCCCGATGATCTGGACCTGGCCTTCCTTTCGCTTCTCGCCTTTGAAGTACTCCGCCAGAGAGGCCTGGCGTGTCCTGAAGGCCGTCAGGTCCGGCTCCTTCCACCGCGAGGGCTGCGGCAAGATCGAATCACAGAGCGGCCTGCCCTCTCGGTCCAGCAACTGCATCCGGCCGTCCAGGGTTCGCACGGTCAGGGAGCCCCCGCCCACTAGGGTAATCCGGGTGACGCCGCCGTCCTGCTGGGTGGTGAAGTCACACGCGGGCCAATCGGTACGCACGATGCCGTACCGTTCCATCAGCGAGGATTCGAACCGGCCGTCCGGACTGAGCCTGACCCGCACGATGTCAGCGGCCACGGGTTCCACCCGGAGCACGTCACCGGTGCCCAGAGTCACGTCGATGGGCCTGGCGTGGCCGGCCAGCACGATACCCAGGGTCATGCAGGCCATCGCAGCGGATCGTATCATGGCACTACCTCCTGGCCTTGGCCATAGCCGTTCTCCGGCATAGGACCCAAGGAAAGAGATGCTACCCAGCGCGACGGTTCTTTACAAGGAGGTAGCCGCGGAGAGCGGTCAGCCATCGGCTCTCGGTTATCAGCCGGAGGAGGATCTCTCGCATGGAATAGCCCCGCGATGGAATGATGCGAGCATGGGCCGGCGGTTCCGGTGGATGGGCAAGGTAGAGACTACTAAAGATCGCTGTTCAGTTGGGCCAGGCACCTCGCGTCCATTTGGGCGGGGCTCTCGCCGGCGTAGGTCTTTCCGGCCATGAACCACACGACGGTTCAAGTGCACCTATGGTTACGCTGCGAAAGGCCCTTCGGCCGTGGAACCCCCGATCCGTCTGCCCCACTGAGTTCTGAGTTTTCCGGTAGTGTCCTAATTTGGGAGTGACATGGCAATGAAAGAAAGGGAGGCTCGCCGGGGCCGTCGTCGTAAGCGGGGGCTATCCCGCCGTGTTACCACGTCACGCCACGTATGCCGCGGTATTACCCAGAGTCATCGGGAATCAACCCGATTGATCCGGCCTCCAATTCCCTGGGTCGTACCGAAGCTTGAATCGGAAACAGCCTGCGGATAGGATTACTCCCCTCCGATCCGCACAGGTTCAAGGACGCGCCTACCCATCAGGTAACGAGCAATGATCTTGCTCATCGTGGATTCCCTTCAAAACAGGTTTCCATCTGACGGGAGGACCTCGCCTCTCTATTACTTCGGTTAATCTTGGGCAGTTGGGACGTTGCCGCCATCGGTCTTGATGAGACGCTTGACCTTGCGCAACTGAATCTTCATCCAGGCATCCAGGTCGTCGTATTCCTCCTGACTCAATCCCTTCGGATACTGAAAAGCAACTATCCCGCCGTCTAGCGTCAGAGTATCAGTTATCATATCTGCACCACCTTTGGGCAACACAGCCCCTCTTGGTGGCGAGTCCTTGATCGACAACCCGTCCGCCACAACCACGGACAGTGGACCAGGACTAGCACCTTGATCGTCGTTGCCACCACCCTCCATTGTATCCACTGGTGCTAGCTTTGCAAAGGCGATTGTGTCGCGGAAGTTCTTAAGGAATATCTCAATAGCTTCTGGGCGGAACTTGACTTCGCGTTCCCATTCTAAGTAGTGCGAAATGGTGACGTCGGGTGTGTCAGGGCCGAATTTGGCCCACACCTCGTCATATATAGCCGGACTTAGGGCTGCCTCACGAATCAGCCTGTCCCGGTCAGGATGGTTGCGCAGAATCTTCTGTGCCCGGTCCGAAAGTCGGATCTTCTGATTCGCTCCTGTGCCCTCAACATCGACTAGACCAAAGGCCTTCACGGCCGCCAGGGATTGACCACCCAGGGCACTGCCAGAGGCTCGATAGCCCCATTTTGTATAGGCGGCCGCGACGGGTATCTGAGCCGATTTCCACTCATCGAAAATGGATTGCGCTCTCTTCTCTATCGCGTCACGCAGACTGATTGCTGGGAAATTCGGGCTGCGTATCTGTGGCTTCTTGATCTCCTGCGGTTGGCTTGCGCCTTCGCCTCTAGCTGTGTCGTTCTTCATACTGTGCTCCTTTCTTGTTCAGAGTATACACGGCCCACTAGCTTGCGTCAAATAGATATCGTCTTTTATTGGATTTCCTTGGATGGGATCTTGACAAAGCTTGAAACAGGACCTACTATGCGGACATAGATCTCATGGTGTACTATAAGGAGCTTACATGGGAAGGTCATCAGTAGAGCGCGCGACCGGGGTTGACCGACCCGGATAGCGCAAGGCACAAAAGGCACCGCCCGCAGGCAGACTTGGCGGTCCTCCCTGCGGGCGGTAGGTCGCTCTGGGCGTGCCTCAGTGGGCTCGCGGCTTTTACACCCTGCGGGCCGGGGTGCAATTCCCCGCACGTCCAGCTATTTGTATCGACTGTATTTTACCAGGGTTAAGAGGATTGTCAACGCAAAAGCGGTTTCGGAGTAGGATGTTATGGCAAACGTCTTGAATCGAGACAAACAAGTGCGTGTGATTGGAAACCAATTGGTATTGAGAGGATAGTGGCGAGGTAAGAGTATGGATTCATGGTGGGATTCCCTTCGTGTCATAACTACCGCGAGTTGGATTAGTCGCTTTGCGGTGCCAATCTTCAGCGTTCTTGTTGTCGTTCTAGGTTGGCGTGAATATGTTCTACAGAGCAAGGTTAAGTCTGAGGAGAAGTCGCAGGCAGCGAAAGATAAGCAGGACGCGGATCTAAAGATAGCATCTTTAGTCGTTGAGGCTGAATCTCTTAAGAGGGACACTGCGGACGCCAAAAGAGAGATTGCGATGGCCCAAGCACAAGCGGCCCAAGCAGGCGAAAAGGCAGAAGCTGAGCGACTTGAGCGAATGCGGCTTGAAAAGGACATGATGCCTCGCATTATAGTCTCCACAGGTGACACCAGAAAAGAGCTGGACTTGTTTGACGGGACACATGTCGTCATACAGTTCGCAGGCAGCAATAGCGAGGCGTTTGGTTTAGCCAAGCAGTTGGAGTTTCTACTTGGAATAGCGAAGTGGAATATCCATCTTGTTTCGACATATTCGGTACCGTTGCTAGTGCGAGGCATGTCCATCTCAACCATGAAACTGAAGGATGCTGTAGAACAGGCTAAACTGGACGATGCCGCCACGATTCTGTACTTTCAGTTGAAGGATGATGGGATTGATGTCACGCTTGATACTCAGAGCCCCATGTTGACGCGCGAACCACCACCCAACTTCATAGAAAACGCGATTCTTGTGAGCATAGGTGATAAACCGCAACCGTACTTCGATGAGAAGAACCAACAAGAGGTATACAAACGCATGCCTGCTACTGTTGCGGAACACCTTCAAAAGCCAGATCGTCGACAAACTCAGTTGCCTGATCGCGTAAAGGCAGTAATGGACGAGGCACAGAAGAAAGAGCGATCTGACATCTTCAGGAAATACTCTCACGATAAGTGACCTCCAAGAGTAGCCTCATGGGCTTGGGTTGCGAGACAGGCTTTCAGTTGTCGTGCAAGTTATGGACCCAACCACGACCAATATGAAGCCGCCACCAACTTAGGACACTACCAGTCTTCCTGTCTTCTTGCCATGCCCCGGCGGGCCTGCTATCCTGGATCATCATGATCGAAGCCGCAACCGTTATCAGCGACATCCCAGTCCAGTTCCCCGTCCAGGCACTGATGGAGCAGGTTCACGTCAGGACTGGCACTGACGACGCCAGGGAGTTCCTGTGGTTGGCGGAGCGGGCTGCAAGGGTCGCCAGGCCCAAGGCGATGGTCCTGGCCTGCTTCATCGAGGCCAGGGGCGATCAGACCGTGACTCTGGGGGGCGTAACCTTCGTCAGCCGGGCGCTGCGGATGAACCTGGACGCATGCGAGCGGGTGTTTTCCTTTGTGGCGACCTGCGGCCACGAGATGGATGAGGTGTCCCCCCAGCGGGACGACGTCCTGCAGGCCTACTGGTGGGATACGCTGAAGGCCGCGGCACTCGGTCTTGCCTCAGCGGCCTTGGACCGGTATCTGGCCGCTGTGCTGGGGCCCGGCAAGACTGCGACCATGAGTCCAGGCGAGGGCGAGGTGGGGGTATGGCCCATAGAGCAGCAGAGGGAGCTGTTTTCGCTGCTGGGCGACGTGAAAGGGCGGATCGGCGTTGCGCTCACGGACTCTCTGCTGATGATCCCCAACAAGACGCGATCGGGCATCGTGTTTCCCTCGGACAAGGAGTATCACACCTGTCAGCTCTGCCACCGAGCGGACTGCCCAGGTCGGCGAACGCCCTTTGACCCACGACTGTGGGCGTCCATCCAACCGACCGATCCTGCGTGAAAGGACCCGGGCGATTCACGTCCGGCGCACCGGCGATCCTCCAAAGACTCCCGCAACAAATGCAGGCCAGGCTGGACCATGACCTCGGTGGCGGTAGAATGAGGCCATGGTCATATTGGAGGTACTGCCGATGAATGGACTGGTCGTGAGCACACGTGGGGTTCTCAGGGTTGGCCGGCTGCTGGGTCTTGTGGTCCTGATGTCCTGGCCAGGCCATCTGGCGGCTGCGGCCCAGGCTGCTGACTTCTATGTCTCACCCAGCGGCAATGACTCCTGGTCGGGCAAGGTGGCTACTCCTGCGGCTGGCCGGTCTGACGGGCCGTTTGCCACGCTCGATAGGGCCAGGACCGCGGTGGCGGAGCTTCGCAGGTTGCAGCCTGGCAGGACCACACCTGTCCAGGTCAGCATCGCAGGCGGGGTCTATTCGCTGGCCGCAACGCTGACCTTCACAGCCGCTGACTCAGGGACTCCACAGTCACCCACCGTCTACGAGGCTGCTGAAGGGCAGACGGTCGTGCTCACCGCAGGCCGGGTCCTGAAGGGCTTCAAGGTCGAGAACGGCCGCTGGACACTCGTGATCCCGGAGGTCAAGGAGGGTAGATGGGACTTCTGCCAGCTCTGGGCGGATGGCCAGAGGAGGTTTCGTCCGCGACTGCCCAAGGACGGTTACTTCCTCATCGCCGATGCCCTGCCTTCCACTGAGAAGACCGGCAATACGGGCTTCGACCGCTTCAAGTTTGCTGGTGACGACATCCGGCCGGACTGGGCCAACCTCGCAGACGTGGAGACCATCGTCTTTCATACGTGGACCATGTCCCGTTTTAGGATCGCCTCAGTGGATGCAGCAGAGAAGGCCGTGACCTTCACGGGCAGCACACGCACCACCCAGTCCTGGGGCGCGATGCCCAAGGACCGCCGCTACTTCGTGGAGAACGTCAAGGAGGCCCTGTCCGAGCCGGGTGAGTGGTACCTGGACAGGCCTACCGGCCTGCTGACCTACATCCCCATGGCTGGTGAGGACCCGGCCAAGACGCAGATCATCGCGCCGGTCCTGGACACCGTGCTTGTCCTCAAGGGTTCACCCGACCCGGGACAGCAGGTCTCCAACCTCGTCTTCCGCGGCCTGACCTTCAGCCACAACAACTGGGTCTCGCCGCCCCAGGGCAACAGCTACCCCCAGGCAGAGGTCAACCTTCGTGCTGCAGTCACTGCAGACGGGGCCCGCAACTGCACCTTTGACCGCTGCGCGATCCGCAGCACTGCCAACTACGCCATGGACCTGGGCGCGGGCTGCAAGGACAACTCCGTGCAGGATTGCACACTCGACGACATGGGCGCAGGCGGCATCAAGATCGGCACTACGGGAGTCTTGGCCGAGGACAGGCAGGCCTCAGGCAACACAGTGCGGAACTGCGTCATCAGCCACGGCGGCAGGCTGCACCCAGCCGCGGTTGGCGTGTGGATCGGCCAGTCTCCCAACAACACCGTCGAGCACAACACGATCACGGATTTCTACTACACGGGCATCTCCCTGGGCTGGACCTGGGGCTATGGCAACCACGCAGGCCATCACAACACCCTCGCCTGGAACCACGTCTACAACATCGGCCAGACCGTCCTCTCGGACATGGGTGGGTTCTACTCCCTGGGCAACGCAGAAGGGACCACGCTGCACCACAACCTGTTCCACGACATCGACTCCTTCGACTACGGCGGATGGGGCATCTACTTCGACGAGGGCACGACCCACATCCTGGCTGAGTACAACATCGTCTATCACGCCAAGACCGGTGGGTTCCACCAGCACTACGGAAAGGAGAACACCTTCCGCAACAACATCGTCGCATTCTCCCGCATAGACCAGCTCCAGCGGACCCGCGACGAGGAGCACCTGTCGTTCACCTTTGAGCGGAACATCGTGTACTTCGCCCAAGGCACACTCTTTGGCTCGAACTGGAAGAACGACCATTTCAAGCTCTCACACAACCTCTACTGGCGGACAGACGGCAAGCCCATCGTGGGCTGGAACAACACCCCCTGGAAGGACTGGCAGGCCAAGGGGCATGATGTGGATTCCGTGATCGCAGACCCGATGTTCGTGGACCCTGCCAAGTTCGACTTCAGGCTCAAGCCGGGCTCACCTGCGGAGAAGCTCGGCATCCAGCCCATCGACCTGACCGGCGTGGGCAGCACACTCCCGGTCCCGGCTGCGCCGGCCTCGCCCGCATTCCCGATCCCGAGTTCCTCGCTACCAAGGAAGTGACGTCAACAGAACCAGAAGTAGGAGCCAAGAAGCAAGAAGCAAGAGAGATGCAGGAGTAGGGAGACGGGAGTGAGTAGATAGTACAAAGGAATCCAGGGCTGGAACTGGCCAGTGTTGTCAATCTACTGACTCCTGTCTGCTGTCTCCTCTTCGCCTACTTCTTGCTTCTTGCGTCTTGCTTCTTCTGGTATCGTGGTTACATGCTACAGATAGAGTCCGCTAGACGGCGTTGGATCCTGCGGCTGGGTATCGCCGGGATACTGGTGGCATCGGTGGTCCCGTGCGGCGCGAGGACGGTGCTGGACCTCAGCGGCACGTGGCAGTATCAGAAGGCAGGCCAGCTCACGTACCCACCTTCGGCCACCTGGCAATCCACGACCGTGCCGGGGTACCTCAGCGGCAAGCCCTATGAGCACGCCTGGTATCGCAAGGTCTTCACGCTCCCGGACTCCTTTGCAGGAGGCAAGGTCAAGCTGCGGTTTGGAGGGGCCAAGTTCGACAGCAAGGTATGGGTCAATGGCGTCGTTGTAGGCGGGTATCTCAACGGCTACGAGCCCTTTGATCTCGATGTCACGGCGACGGTCAAGCCAGGCCAGTCCAACGAGATTATTGTCGGCCTGACGGACTGGACTGCCACCTTCAGCCAACCCGTGGATTTCAACGACCTGGGTCCATACGAGAACCGGCGCGACCACGCCAAAAACGCGGTGCTGGCGCCGATCGGCGGCAGGTACGACCTCTATGGACTGTGGCAGGCCGTGCAGATCGTCGGCGTGCCGGCTGTCTCGGTCGATGACGTCTTTGTGATGCCGTCTGTGCGGAGGCATGAGCTGACTGCGAGGGTCACGCTTCGCAACGATGGGGCCGCTGACCAGACGGTCCTGCTCAGGAACCGGGTCCTCGACGCCAACACGGCAGTCCTGTCCCTGCCGGACCAGCAGGTCCAGGTCAGGGCAGGCACCACCCGCCAGGTGGACGTGACTGTATCCTGGCCTGCACCTCGGCTGTGGAGCCCAGCAGACCCCCATCTCTACCAGATCGAGACCATGGCCGAGGCAGGCAGCATGCAGGACGCAGTCAGTACCCGGTTTGGTTTTCGGGAGCTCTGGGCAGAGGGTGACACGCTCCTGCTGAATGGGACGAAGCTCCACATGCTGGCCACCTCTACGTGGCCGCCTTCGACCGTCCTGACCAGGGCCCAGATACAGAAGACCCTGCTGGACGTCAAGGCAGGCGGCAATGTGGCCATGCGGCTGCACACCCAGCCTTGGGATGAGATCTGGTACGAGGTGGCAGACGAGCTCGGCCTGATGATCGTGGAGGAGGGGGCAGTCTGGTGCGACTCGTACACGTACCGCCTTGCGGACCCGCTCTTCTGGGCCAACTTTGGCAAACACCTGATCGGAGCAGTGCGGCGGGACCGTAACCACCCGTCGATTGTCATGTGGAGCCTGGAGAACGAGCTGCTCCACTGTGGCGGCGCCAGGGCCTACGCGGGGACCGAACAGGAACTGGCGAAGCTGGGCCGCATGGTCAAAGCCCTGGACCCGACCCGGCTGATCACCTACGAGGCGGACCTGGACCCTTGCGGCGTGGCAGACGTCATAGGCCTGCACTACCCGCACGAGTTTCCAGACTACGGCCTGTGGCCGAACGCCGCGTTTTGGATGGACCAGTCCATCTCCAAGGACTGGGCGGCAGGCGGCGCCTGGAAGTGGCTTCGCGACAAGCCGCTCTACATCGGCGAGTTCCTGTGGGTGCCGTCCACGTCTGCCCAGGTCTTCACGATCCTGTACGGCGATGAGGCCTATGTCGAACCTTCGCACTATCGCAACCTGGCCAAGTCAGTGACCTGGCAGATGCAGATCGAGGCCTACAGGTCCTATGGCGTCAACGGCCTCTGCCCGTGGACGATGTTCGAGGACCCCAATGCCCTGGCAGGCGGCTTTGACCTGAACGCCGCAGCGAACGGCCTCTACCAGGCACAGAAGGCGGCCTACCACCCCAACGCAGTCTTTGTCCAGCCCTACAACACCCGCTTCTTCACGGGTGACCGCGTGCAGCGGTCTGTGAGCTTCTACAACGACACGGCTGCAGCAGGTCGCTTCGGCCTGAGATGGCGAGCCAGCGATGCAGAGCCCTGGGAGGAGAGGCAGCTCGACCTTGACCCCGCCGCAAACAGGACAGAGACAGTCTCCTTTGAGACCCCACTACAGCGGGGTTCCTTCTCTCCGCAGATCGAGCTGGCCAGCGGTGGCGCCCCGGTGTTCTCCAAGACCTTGGCCTATGCGGCACACCCGCGTCCCACGCTGTCCGTGGCGTCCGGCCTTCGCGTGGCCGTGTATGACCCCAAAGGCGACACCTCAGGTATCCTATCTCGGCAGGGGATCTCGTTCACGAAGGTGGCGGACCTGCGGGCCGCCCGCTACGACCGGTTCAACCTGCTCATCATCGGGTCTGAGGCCCTGCAACAGGATAGCTCCCTGGAGGTGGGGCCCCAGATGCTGGCTGCCCTGTGGCAAGACTTCAGCAGGCAGGGCGGGTGGATCATGGTCCTGGAGCAGTCGGTATACCCGCGGTGGATGCCCCTGGCCCTGAGCCTGGAGGACGTGGCTGCCAACTTCGCGTTCCCTGATCCGCTGCATCCTATCACCAAGGATTTGTCTGCTGCAGATCTGAGGTGGTGGGCAGGCGACCATCGCGTGGCAGACAAGGCCATCCGCATGCCTTCACAGGGGAACTGTCGCGTCCCTGTCCGCATCGGCTCCCAGCAGGGACTCGAGTACGCGGGTCTGATCGAGATTGCCATCGGTAGAGGCGGCATGATCTGCTCGCAGCTCCTGCTGGATGAGCGGTTCGACGTCGAGCCTATGGCCGGCAGCGTCTGGCAACGCATCCTGGACTACGTCTCTGCCTCACAGGGTCATCTCGCCACAGGCCCCGTGGCCCTGGCTGCAGAGCCAGGCGGGCCTGCGGCGACCAGGCTCTCCCAGGTGGGGCTGGACGGCCAGACGCTGGCCGGAGGTCTGCCCACTTGTGAACCAGCCGACTGTCCAGTACTCGTCATCGCAGGCGGTGACGCAGTCTGGACCGACGCCGCCAACAACCTGGCCAGTCTTGCGAGTTACGTGGAGCAGGGGGGCAGGCTGCTGGTGCACAGACCCTCTACAGCCTTCCTCGCTGCAGGCCAGCCTGTGCTCTTTCCGGATCTGGAGTGGGCCGACGCAGCCTTGGGGCTTGTGCTGCGCAAGGACTCCGCAGACCCGGCAGTGGCCTTGACCAACCATGACCTGTACTGGATTGCGCAGGCAGGGGCATGGGACCGGCCCGAGACGTTGTCGGCCCAGGTGGCAGGGCGGGTGTACCGGAAGCGGTTCAACCTGGCCTCGTACACGACCATCCAGGCAGAGGCCATGCAGGTCCATTCCACGGGTGGCGCAGTGTCCGGCGGCTGGGGACTGTACAGCAATGGCAACATCGCCCAAGATATCACTGTGGCCCAGTCCGGGACCTATCTCTTCAGCGTGAAGGCCAAGGGGACATCCGTTGCAGGCGTGTACCCTCTGATGTCACTGAAGGTGGACGGCCAGAGCCAGGACAGTGTATACGTCGATGACCAGAACTGGCGGGCCTTCTCCATGGCAGCAGACCTGACTGCAGGCGCACACAGGCTGGCCATCTCATTCGACAACGATGCCTGCGATCCGCCCGCTGACCGCAATCTCTTCGTGGATGAGATCCGGTACGGCCTGGACTCAGATTCCCGCACCACCCTGTTGACCAGGCCTGGCGCGATCGCCCAGGTACGAAGGGGCAAGGGCCTGATCCTTCTGGACGAGATCGCCTGGGACACAGAGGAGCAGAACCGGCACAAGGCAGATCGACTGGCCAGCGAGCTACTGACCGGACTGGGTGGCGTCCTGGAGGTGAGGCCCAGCCTGCGGGTCGAGGCAGAGGAGATGAAGAACGTCAACGTGGCGGCGTACAGCGTCAGTGGCGGGATCGCCTCGCTCGCCAGCAACGGTCGCGTCGAGGCGTCGGTCCAGTTCACGGCCGCGGGGAAGTACCTCTTTGAGCTGACTGCCAGCGGCACGCCTGCAGTCAACGTGGCCCCCATCGTAGAGGTCCGGATCGACGGCCTGACCCAGAAGGCCCTCTCCATTGACAGCCGATCGCTCAATCGCTATAGCACCAGCCTGTCCGTCCCTGCCGGACTTCACACGGTGGCCCTGGCCTTCACGAATGACTACTACGCCCTGCCTGAGGACCGCAACGTGGCGATCGATCGCTTGACCATCTCGGCGGAGCCGTAGGGCCGGCCTATGCCGGCCAGCCATCAGCTATTAGCTATCAGCCGGAGGGCTCTGCCTCGCCGTTTCGCCGGTTCTCCGTTTCGCCGATTCGGGCTGCCTACCCTTTGAGGTAGGCAGTCTCGTCCTCCGCTGTCCACCTCGCGACCTCCTGCATCTGGCTGATCCGGCGGTGCGGGTAGATCACTGCCTTGCCGTCGATCTGGCGTCTGCGGATCTGGTTGATGATCTCAATGGCGTGCTCCAGGTCTGCGATGCGGGTGATGTGCGATGCAGGATCGATCTGCCTCTTCGCCATCAGATCCAGGGTGCGGACCATGTCCCAGGGCAGGCCGCCGCTGGAGCCTGTGATGACGATCTCCTTGTAGTGGACGAGGCCCGTATCGAAGGGCAGGACGTCCTCGCCCTTCTTCAGGCCGCCAAACAGGTTCAGCACGCCGCCGCGGCCGATCACGGCCTGGCCCTGCTGGATGGCCTCGGCTGAGCCGACAGCAACGACGACGTCATCCGCGCCGGTGGCGTCGGTCAGGTCGTTGATGCACGCGGATACGTCGGAGGTGGCAGCATTGACCCAATGGACGGCAATGCCCTCCTTCTGGGCGCGGCCTGCATAGAGCTGCCTGGCCTTTGCCAACCGGGCCTCCAGGATATCCACCCCTACGATGCAGCGGGGACGATAGCTCATGGCCAGGTCGACGTGCATGCGTCCCATTGCGCCCAGCCCCAGGATGACCGTGACTCCATCCGGCTTGAGGCCCCGGTATTCCTGTCGCGGCCGCAGGCCGTCGCCTTGGGAGAGGTGCAGATGGTGATCCTGGGCGGAGATCACGCACGAGAAAGGCTCTGCGATCGCGGCATGGGCGTAGGGCAGGGGGGGCTGCGGACAGGGCAGCAGGCAGTGTCCCGCCAGGACCTCTTCCGTGATCAGGATGTACTCTGCCAGGTGGCCGGGCAGGGTGTACCCCACAGACACCTTGTTGAGGCCGCGCCCATTGTTGCGGAATCGCTCTCGCCAGTTGATCGGCGCGTGGTAGACGGCCGGCTGGATGGCGTAACGTTCACCCACGTGGTACTGGCCCGTCAAGGCCTTGCCGATCTCCACCAGGGTCACTGAGCCTTCGTCACCGAGGATCAGCGGGTACTTGGCCGGGTCCCATCCCGCCAGGTGGCTGTGTTGGCCACCCTGCTCGATCAGCTTGATCAGCGAGGTGCAGACCCCGGCTGCATCTACGCGCGCCAGCAGTTGGCCGGGCCCGGGACGGGGGACAGGCACCTCTTGCAGTGCGACGTGATCGAAGCCCGTGCCGCTGAGCACCAGGGCACGCATGGTGGTAGGTAGTGAGGTCCTCTGCATCGTCCAATCCTCGTGTGCCATGAGCTACAAGCTATGAGCTATGAGCCATGGGCTATGAGTTGTGAGTTGCACGTTTCGCATTCGCACAGCTTACGTGTCTCCGTTTCACCCATTCTCCCCTTCACCCATTCGTCTCTCCAGCCACTGCCTCGAGCTCATCGAGGAGTGGATCGTCGATGGCCAGGCCACTGACCTGGTGCAGGGTCTGTCGCCAACCTTGCTGCTTCAGTTGTTGGGCCAAGGCCAGAGACTCCGGATCGTCCTCATGTTGAAACGTCATCGCAGCCCAGATGGCCCGCAGGATGTGGTCATGGCGCAGGCCCAGGCCCTGCGCCAGCTTGGCGGGCGCGATCAGGCGGTCGTGTCGCCCGAGCTTGCGGACTGGCTGCCTGGCGATGCGGACGATCTTGTCTCGCAGGCCCTGATTGCGGCATCGCAGCCAGAAATCCTGCTTGTATGCCGCCATCTCGGCCTCTGTAAAGCCATGGACCCGCTGGACGACGTCTGCCAACTCATCATTGGCGCCCGTCACCAGCCTTGCCACGACAGGATCTGCCACTGCCTCGTGGATCCAGGTATGTCCCCGCGGAAAGCCGAAATAGGCACAGGCCGCATGGCTGCCATTGTAGACCATGAGCTTGCGGTCCAGCCTCGCCTGCTGATTGAAGACCCATTCGATGAAGGGAATGTCCGCGGCTGGCGGGCCCTTCAGGGCTGCCGCGTCTGCAGTCCATTCACAGTAGTCCTCGGTCTCCACGTGGAGGGGATCGATCGGGCTGGGCACGACCCGATTGATCATGCAGTCTGGAAAGGCGAGAACCCCCTCCATGTAGCGCCTATCCTGCGGCCCCAGGAGCTGCTGGACGTGTCCTTTGAGTGTAGACGAGCTGGCCTTCATGTTCTCGCAGGCGATGCAGTGCAGGGGGGCCCTGCGATCCGTAGCCCGGCAGTAGCGCACTGCCATGGCAAGGGTTCGGGCCACATCCGGCAGATTGGCGGCAAACACCGCAGTCAGCACGAGATCCGCGTCCACGATGGCCCGGCCAGCCGCCTCGCGGTCTACGGCTGAGACCATGCGAAGGCCTTCCACGGTCCGCTCTTGCCGATGCCCATCCAGGCAATGGAGCACGACCTTGTACTGGCCAGAATCCCGGAGTGCGCGTACCAGGGCCTCATTGATATCCACAAAGGTGATCTGGTACCCCGCCTGGCTGAAGAGCACCCCAATAAGGCCCTTCCCCGCAGCCCCAGCCCCAAACACCACGACCTTTCGGTCCATTAGCCTGTCACCCATGGCACCATGATACCTCGCCATTCGCCGTTCGCAATTCGCTGTTCGGTTTTCGGTATTCGGTCTTCGCGAAGAGGGAGCATAGCTCCCGCCCGAAGAGCGAGTGCAACGAGCGACCGAACACAGAATAGCGAGTTCGGTGACCGCCCGAACATCGAAGAAGGGGCGCAGCCCCTGCCCGAACAGCGAGTGTAGCGAGCGCCAGAAGAGGAAGCAAAGGCAGGTCGATGCCGCTTTCAGCCGTGCTCCAGGCCGTTAGGCATATAATAAAATGAGTCAAACATACAACGTCATGACCACTATGCGTCCACTTTAGTGGTATGAGTGAAGCCAGATCCGACTCCTGTGATTTAAACAATGGCGATCGACACGGAGATCAGTTGAGGTCTTTCCTGCTATTGTGCTTGAAATTGGGAGTAATTGAGGTATATGCTATAAGGTGCTCTGGGAAGATAAGGCAAGACGGAGCGGGATGTATGCAGACACAGCGATGTGTCTGGGTAGGCAGAGGCGGCATCATAGAGAGTTTGCCGCATCCCTGCGGAGAGTCACTTGGGTATCTGGAGCAGGGTGAAAGGGCTCTGGGGGAGCCAAAGGACCGAACCGCGTCCAGAGGCAGGCGATGCGCGCGGTCTTGAGGTCCTGGAGCAGCGGATTCTGCTGAGTGCAGATCAGCCTCTGTCCGAGCTCTACACACCTCTCGACCCTGACCTTGAACCAGCAGGCATCCACGTGAATCTCGATGGCACCATCCTGGTGACCACAGACAATCTCAAACAGACCGCGAGCCGAGGGGCCTCAGCCAGCCAAGCCAGTCAGTCAGAGAGCGATTTCTCATCGCCTGGATCAGATCAGGCGCTGACAGTGCAGGGTGAGTCAGATGTCGATGGGACGAGTCTCACGATCGCCTCAATCAGCCAGGTCCCAGGAGCGGCCGCAGCGGCCGTGGATGAAACCTACAGCAGTGCGGCCGGTCAGGTGGAGTCACGGGCTGGTACGCCCGCGGTCGGCGACGCCGAATTCGTCGTGACCCAGAGGCTGGGCGAGGTATCACCCCGCGGCCCGCCTGCCGTGACCCAAGCCGCCATCAACCAAGTCATCTTCGTTGAGGCAGCGGTCAACCTTGATTCCCAGCTCAAGAACGCGGATCTGTCCGGCGTTGCGGTGGTGGTCTTGGATGCCAACCGGGATGGGGTCCAGCAGATCACGGACGTCCTTTCCTCGTATCAGAACCTCTCGGCGATTCACATCATCTCCCACGGCGCACCCGGTGAGGTGACCTTGGGTACAGTTGTCCTGAGCAGCTCGTCCCTTGAATCCTATGCCAGCGATCTGGCCGCCTGGGGCAGGTCCCTGACGCAGGATGCAGACATCCTTCTCTATGGTTGCAGCGCAGGGCTTGGATCCGAGGGCGAGACCTTCGTCCGGGCGGTTGCGGGTCTGACGGGCGGGGACGTGGCTGCATCGGACGACGCGACGGGGTCGGCATCACTAGGGGGTAACTGGCTCTTGGAGGAGGCCACTGGGCCGATCGAGGCAAGGGTGCTGGTGGCGAGATTCGACGGCCTCTTGGCCAGTGGCGGCCGGGACCCCGGCTTCGGGATACCTGGGGTGGTCGTCACGAAGCTGACTCTGGGAGGGTACGACGAGTCCGCCACGGGTGTGGTCATCCAGCCGGACGGCAAGATGGTGGTTGCCGGCTACTGCGAGGACGGCAGCGGGTACTTCGACTTTGCTGTGGTGCGGTACAACGTCGATGGCACCCTGGACACCACCTTCTCCGGCGACGGAAAGGTGACCACCAGCTTCAGCACGTGGGATGACGGCGCCTCATGTGTGGCCATCCAGGCTGACGGCAAGATCGTGGCCGCGGGATACGCAGACACTGCGGGTGGATACTGGGATATCGCCTTGGTCCGCTACAACAGCAATGGCTCCCTGGACACGACCTTGGACACAGACGGCAAGGTGACCACCGACGTGCAGGGCAGAGACGATGAGGCCTACGGCATCGTCATCCAGTCGGATGGCAAGATCGTGGTGGCGGGATACACCTGCGACGGCAGCAGCGACGATTTCGCCCTGGTCCGCTACAACAGCGATGGATCCCTGGACACCACCTTCGATTCCGACGGCAAGGTAAGCACTGACTTCAGCTCGCCGGATGACCAGGCCTACGCCGTCGCCCTCCAGCCTGATGGCAGGATCGTGGCGGCAGGCAAGACCTTTGGCGGCAGCGACGACGACATCGCCCTGGCCATGTACAACTCCGATGGATCTCTGGACACGAGCTTCGATGGGGATGGCAAGCTCACCACCGACTTTGGTCTGGCGGAGGACGTGGCCGAGGCTGTGGCCGTCCAGCCGGATGGCAAGATCGTCGTGGCCGGGGAGAGCACTGGCAGCAGCGGCGTGGTGATCGCGGTGGTTCGATACAACGTCGACGGGACGCTGGACACCACGTTCTCAGGGGATGGGATGCTGACCACGCCGGTCGGCACCGACGTGAGCGTCGCCTCCGGCATCGCCATCCAGCCGGATGGCAAGATCATCGCTGCCGGGTTTGCCCACAATGGAAACGACTTCGACTTTGCCCTGGTTCGCTACAACGCCGATGGGTCCATCGACCCCACCTTCAGCGGGGACGGCATCGTGACCGTGGCGATCGGATCGGACGACGACGAGTGCTACGCCATGGCCCTGCAGCCCGACGGTAAGATCGTTGCGGCAGGCTGCACGTTCGACCTCAGTACCTATGAGTACAGCCTGTCCCTCGCCCGGTTCAATGCAGATGGGTCGCTGGACGCCACGATCCCGGGAAGGGGATTCGTGGTCACGCCTGTAGGCTACTCCGATGGAATGGGCCTGGCCGTGGCCCTCCAGTCTGATGGCAAGATCGTGGTGGCTGGATACAGCGATACTGGCGGGGACATGGATTTCTCTGTAGTCCGCTACAATTCGGACGGAACCCTGGATACCTCCTTTGGATGGGGCGGCGTGGTCATCGAGGACATTGGCGGCTACGATGATTACGTCTACGACGTGGCGATTCAGTCTGATGGCAAGATCGTTGTAGCCGGCTGGAGCTACAGCAGCACTGACTGCGATTTCGCGGTGGTTCGATACAACGTCGACGGCTCGTTGGACACGACGTTCTCTGGAGACGGGATGGTGACCACGGCCATCGGATCGGGGGATGACCGCGCCACTGGCGTAGCCATTCAGTCGGACGGCAAGATCGTTGTAGCAGGTCAGTACTGGTATGCAGCAGGCCTAGGCGGCGCCTGCGTCGTCCGCTACAACGTCGACGGGACACTCGACACCTCTTTCGGTACTGGCGGGATCGTGACCACTGTCGTGGGGCTTTCCTGCGGCATCGATGGCCTCGCTGTCCAGAATGATGGCAAGATTGCCATTGAGGGGATGACTTCTCCCGGTTGGGGGGAGAACACTGATATCCTCGTAATTCGCTACGATTCCGTTGGGATGCTGGACACGTCATTCTCGGGCGACGGAATAGTGACTACCCGTTTCGCCTCCGCGGGCGGTGTCGGCCAAGGTATTGGGATCCAGGCTGATGGCAAGATCGTCGTGGCTGGATACAAGAACCCCAGACCCTACCAGGAGCCAGATATTGCCGTGGTTCGGTACAATACGGACGGGACGCTGGACACAACGTTCTCCGATGACGGCGACGGGATAGTGACTACCAGCATTGTCCCAGGCAGTGATACCGCAGAGGATTTGGTAATCCAGGCCGATGGCAAGATCGTGGTGACCGGGGAGAGTTACAATGGCAGCAACTACGACGTAGCAGTGGTCAGGTACAACGGTGATGGGACCCTGGATACGTCCTTCGCTGCTGGTGGCAAGCTTACCACGGCGCTTGGCACCGGCGATGACGATGGCTTCAGTGTGGCGATCCAGCCCGATGGTATGATCGTGGTGGCAGGGTATAGCGACGACGGCATGGTGCAAAGCTTCGCCGTGGTCCGGTACCTCTCCACGGGCAACGCGGTGCCGACCCTGGCCCTGGCCAATGTCCGGACCGCACCCATCCAGGAGAACACGGACCTCATCAGCCGCTTGAAGGTCGCGGATATCGTCGTGGCCGATGACGGTGTGGGCACGACCGTCCTGAGCCTGTCAGGCGATGATGCGGCCCTGTTCGAGATAGACGGTTCCGTGCTCTACTTCAGGGCCGGCACTCCGCTCGACTACGAGACCAACCCGCAGCTCGACGTGACCGTGGTCGTGGATGACTCCACGGTCGGCGCTACGCCGGACGCGACAGCGAGCCTGTCGATCGCTGTGGGCGACGTCTACAGCACGTGGACCATCGGACCATCGGTCTGGGGTCCCGCGGGCCTGACGCTCATCCGCAGCGGCAATGTCCTGCACGTGTATACGACCGGTACGACGAACGACGTCCTGCCTCCGCAGGACATCGCCGACGTATCCAACCTCGTCTTCACCGGCCGGGCCACCTCGAACGACACCCTGACCGTGGATTTCTCTGGCGGCAATCCCATCCCTGGCGGTGGGGTCAGCTATGACGGGGGCGTAGGCGGCAACGACACGCTCGCCCTGGCGGGCGGGAGCTTCACGACGATCACCTTTGGCTTCACGGGCGTTGGCAGCGGGACGATCGGCCTCGATGGCTCGACGATCACGTACAGCGGCCTGGAGCCGATAGTCTCTACGGCCGTGGCGGCGAGTGTGGTGCTCAACTACAGCAGTGCCGGGGAGACGATCACCGTCGCTTCCGCGGGTTCGGGCCGGACTACGGTCTCCTCCACCGCTGCGGAGACGGTCACCTTCAACAACCCGACGGGCTCGCTGACGATCAACTCCGGCGGCGGGGGCGATTTGGCTGTCATTCAGGGACTGGGAAGCGGATTTGACGCGGACCTGACGGTCAGGAGCGACGACGTCAAGATCACGGGGACCGTGGACGTTGGGTCCGGTGTGGCTGCGTTCGTCCCCTTTGCGGGTGGCTCGCCAGTGACGCTGGGGAGTCCGGATGTCTCGTTCGCCTCTGCATGGGGCCTTGCGGGTTCCGGCTCCAATATCGGCAAGCCTGATTCTGTCATCAGGGACACTGCCGGTAATGTGATCACTGCGGGATACTTCGACGGCACGGTCGACTTTGACCCTGGGCCTGGCGTCACGGCACTTACCAGCAACGGTGGGGACGACGCATTCATCTGCGCCCTGGATAGCAGCGGCAACCTGGCGTGGGCGAGAAGCATAGGGGGACCATTGAATGATCTGGAGTACGGGACTGTCAGGGGCGGTTCCGGCAACCTCTACATGATCGGCCGCTTTGGTGGAACCGTGGACTTCGACCCCGGGCTCGGTGTCGTGAGTCTCACGAGCGCAGGCGGTGAAGACGTCTTCGTCTTGGCTCTTGACTGCAACGGCAACTTCCTCTGGGCGAGGAGCATGGGCGGAGCGTCGTGGTATGACTATGGGATGGGCATCGTGGTGGACGAATCGGAGAACGTCTACGCGACTGGGATGTTCGAGGGTACGGTGGACTTCGATCCCGGGCCAGGGGTCGCGAATCTCACCAGCCATGGACGACAGGATATCTTTGTCCTTTCACTCGACGCCAATGGCGACTACCGCTGGGCCAAGGACATCGGTGGATCTCTCGACGAGGGCGGGGAGAGAATCACGGCCAACAGCGAGGGGAACATATGCGTGACCGGCGAGTTCGAAGGCTTAGTGGATTTCGACCCCGGCTCCGGAACGATGAGTCTGGCCAGCAGCGGCGGGGATGACGTCTTCCTCCTTTCGCTGGACAGCAGCGGCAGCTTCCTCTGGGCCAGGGCACTGGGCGGCGCGGGAGATGACGTCTCGGCGGGCATTGCCACGGACAGACAGGGCAATACCTATACGAGCGGATACTTCCCGGGAACGGTGGACTTCGATCCCGGGCCTGGGACCACAAACCTCACCAGCAAGGGGGGATACGATGTATTCCTCTTGAAGCTCGACGGGAGCGGCGACTTCCTCTGGGCCGAGAGTCTGGGTGGAGTGTCGGACGACCAGGGTTTCGATGTCGCGATGGACAGCCTGGACAACGTGTACGTGACGGGGCGATTCCAGGCAACAGTGGATTTTGACCCTGGGCCGGGAGTAGCGAATCTCTCCAGCAGCGGGGCGGACGACCTCTTCGTCCTGGCGCTCGACCGTTGTGGGGACTTCCTCTGGGCCAAGGCCATGGGCGGACCGGGCATCGACACCGGCATCGCCATCACGGTGGACAGTTCGGACAACGTCTACGTCGCTGGCAACTTCCAGGACACGGTCGACTTTGACCCAGGCGGCGGAGCGGCGAATCTCACGGCCCGGGGATTGAGGGATGTGTTCTTGGCGAGGTTCACGCCTGTCGGCGGGCGTTTCACGCTGACCGATGGCGAGGTTGATCTGGTGACCACCACCGGCAAGATCGTGGTGGGTGACGGTGGCACAGGCGACGTGACCTTCACCTCCGCGATCAGCCCGGCGCACGCCGCGAGGCTCGACGTCGTGAGTGGCGGGGCCATCGGCGACCTCCACACCGCGGACCACGACTACGAGGGCACACAGCTCGTCCTGAACGGCAATGTGCATCCAGGCACGTCGGCCGGGATCGGAGTGCTGGGCGTCGCGGGCGATATCCGGCTGGCGGACAGCAGCACCCTTTCCGTCCAGATCGCAGGGACTACCCCCGGCGCGGCCGACAGAGGCTACGACCAACTGGATGTGGCAGGTACCGTGAGCATCGGCAACAACGTGGGCCTTTCTGTCTCTAGCTGGAAGGGCTATGTTCCCTCGCAAGGTGCTTCGTTCACGCTTATCTCCAACGATAGCAGCGGAGCAACACTGACGGAACTTCAGGCCCTTCCGTCGGGCCTGACCCGCTATGATATGGAGGCGTTTATGATGGACGGCCAGTACTATCTGGCCGTGGCCAACGCCCGCTCCGCCACGAGTTACTCCGTCCCCTCGGTCATCTACAGGTGGGACGGATCACCGTTTGTGGGATTGCAGTCCATGTACGGCTACCTCACTGAGGACTGGGAGTACTTTACGATCGGCAGCGATCACTTCCTGTTCCAGGCGAACGCCGGCGAGCCGCTCGGGAGCGATTCGAGGATATACAAGTGGAATGGAACTCAGTTTGAGCTCTTCCAGACGGTTACCACCAAGAACATCAATGGTGCGGACAGCTTTGTCATCGACGGTGAGACCTACCTTGCCTGTGCCCGCGTCAACTACTTCGGCTTCAACGTCGACTCCGTTGTCTACAAGTGGAACGGTTCGTCCTTCATCGAGTATCAGGACATCCCGACAACAGGCGCCTACGACTTCGAGCACTTCTCCATCGCGGGCGACGACTACCTGCTGGTCCTCCAGGTCTTTGACGGTTCCACGGGCGCCATAGACTCCAAGATATACAAATGGGATGGCAGCCTGTTCCAGGAGTATCAGAGGATTGCCACGGGCGGGGCGCATGGTGCCGACGTCATGACCATGCAAGGACAGACCTATCTTGCGATCGCAGATAGCCTGACGAGTGTGACGGGGGTGGCCTCGAAGCTGTACAAGTGGGATGGAGCCCAGTTCGAGGAATACCAGACTCTCACAATCCGCAACACCTATGACTTCGAGTCCTTCTCGGTGGGCGGGCATGCCTACCTGGCTGAAGGCACCTGCCAGGCTGACGACGCCCCGTCGGTGATCTACGAGTGGAATGGGACGTCCTTTGAGGAGTTCATGGTTGTGCCCACCGGCTCAGCAGTGGACTGGGAGAGCATGACCATTGATGGTCGGCTATTCCTGGCCTATGCACGGGCGAACTGGGCGGAGCCTTCCCAGATCCTGGAGTGGGCCTGGACCCCTGAGGCAGTGCAGGGCACCTTCAATGGCCTGCCTGAGGGGGGATCCTTCACGGTGGGTGGGCAGTTCTTCCGCATTACCTACAAGGGCGGCGACGGCAACGACGTGGTCATCACGGCGAACTCGGCTCCGACGGACATCACCTTGTCCAACACCAGCGTGCCTGAGAACGAGCCCGTAGGCACCCCGGTGGGGACATTCACTACGACGGATCCGGGTCCGAGTGACACACATACCTACAGCTTGGCGGCTGGCGACGGTGACGGCGACAACGCCTCGTTCAGCATTGATGGCGATAGGCTGAAGACAGCTCAGGGATTCGACTATGAGGCCAAGAGCAGCTACAGTATCCGCGTCCGATCCACGGACCAGGGTGGGCTCTGGACGGAGGAGCAGTTCACCGTAACCGTAGGCGACGTCAACGAGTCGCCCACGGACATCGCCTTATCCAGTATCAGCGTGGCCGAGAACGAGCCTGCCGGCACGGTGGTGGGTGTGGTCTCGGGCACCGACCCGGACGCAGGTCAGAGTGCGCCGCTGGTCTTCAGGCTTGTTAGCGGCTTCGGGGACAACAGCCTCTTCACGATTGATCCCGCGACCAATCAGCTCAAGACCGCAGCAACCTTCGACTACGAGGCCCGGAACTCCTACCAGATCAAGATCCAGGCGACCGACTGTGGCAGCCCCGCCCTGAGCTACGACAAGGAGTTCACCATCTCAGTGACTGACGTGAACGAGGCTCCGAGCGTGGCCCTGGCCAACGTCGTCACGAGCCTGCCTGAGAACAGCAACACGTCTGTCCGGATCAGGGTGGCGGACATCGTGGTGACCGATGACGGCATCGGGACCAACGTCCTGAGCCTCTCTGGTCCCGACGCGAGCAAGTTCGTGATCGATGGCTCATCGCTGTACCTCAAGGCGGGTCTGGCCCTGAACCATGCCACCAAGTCGCACTTCGACGTGACTGTGGCCGTGGACGATGCATCGGTCGGCGTCACCCCGGACTCGACTGCGAGCCTCACCGTCCTGGTGACGGCCAGCGACGGCCCTGTCTTCTTCGCAGACGCCAACCTGAAGGCTGCAGTGGAGGCGCAACTGGGCGTGAAGGACCCGACTGCCACGGACATGCTGAGACTAACCGGCCTCGACGTCGTCTGGGTGCCCGTTACGAGCCTGATCGGCCTGCAGTTCGCGGCCAACCTGGAGTGGTTTGACCTGCAGTACACGCTCGCCAGTGGCGTCAGCGACCTGACGCCACTGGCGGATCTGACGAATCTGGCCTGCGTGGACCTGGGCCACAACGCCATCAGCGACATCTCCTGCCTGGCCGACAGCAAGATCAAGTTCTGGCTCAAGCTCGATGACAACCCGCTCGACGAGGCCGCGTACACCACGTACCTCAACCAGATCGCGGCCAACAATCAAGGTATTGAGCTCAAGTATGACAATAACCCAAGACCACCCGCCTCAGTGAGTGCCTCTGACGGGACGTACGCAGACAAGGTCCGGGTCACCTGGGAGCTGGTGGCCAACGGCCCGCGGTCTATCACGGATCCGCACTACTACGTCGTGTACAGGTCAGACTCGGCCACGGGTCCGAAGACCTGCATCAGCAACTGGCAGTCAGGCATGAGCTTCGACGACACCACTGCCCGACCTGGCGTGCACTACTGGTACTGGGTGGTTGCGACCTGCAACTGGCAGTTCGGCCTGCCGGATGAGGGCTACGCGCCAGCCCTGAGCGCCAATCCAGTGGCTCCAGTGGCGTTCGCGGATGCGAACCTCAAGGCTGCAGTGGAGGCGGCGTTGGATACGAAGGACCCGACCCCCACAGACATGCTGAGGTTGACAGGACTGGACGTGGTGGGTGTGGCAATCACCAGCCTGGCAGGTCTGGAGTATGCGACCAATCTGGGATGGTTTGACCTGCAGTACAGCGGTATCAGTGATCTGACTCCGCTGTCAGGTCTGGCCAATCTGAGCTGCGTGGACCTGCGGCACAACGCGATCAGCGACATCTCGGCCTTAGGGTCCACGAGGATCGCGTACTCGCTCAAGCTCAACGACAACCCGCTCGATGGGGCTGCGTACAGCGTGTACCTCAGCGAGATCAGCCTGAACGATCCAGGCATCGCCCTGGGCTATAACGACAACCCACGGCCTGTGACCGGAGTGGCGGCGTCTGATGGGGTGTATTCGGACAAGGTTCACGTTGCGTGGGATGCCCTGGCCAATGGTCCACGCTCTACGAGTGATCCGCACAGCTACCTGGTGTACAGGTCAGATTTGGCGACAGGTGCCAAGAGCTGCATCAGCGGCTGGCTGACAGGCACGAGCTTCGATGACACCAGTGCCCAGACAGGGATGCACTACTGGTACTGGGTGACCACAAACCTCAACTGGCAGTTCAGTATGGAAGACGAAGGCTCTGTGGCCTGATGGCATCCGGTCGTTCGTTGTGGCCGGCTATTGGCCGGTGGTTCACCTCCTGGCGTGCCAGGCTGAGCCCAGAGTCCAAGTCTGTCCCCATCGGTTCGGCCGCCTACGGGTCGTTCCAGCGTCATCGCGTTGCCGACAGACGTGGCATCGTTGTCCGACGGACTCCTTCGGGTAGGCTTCTACTTGCAGTCTTAGGAAGGCAAACATATACTACTGACGGCCTAACATATAATACGGGAGGCCCGAGATCATATGTGGTCGTGGGCCGTGTCGCCCATTGAGGTCTGCTCGCGTCTTGACACCAGAGGACGCTACGGTTATCCTCACGTCGTGACGTGATGTTGAACATCTATTCTGCTCCCTTTGAGAAGGACGACCCGTGAAAGCAATGAGGACCTTTCTTGCACTTGGATTGTTGTTGATGGCCGCGGACAGTCTCCACGCAGCGGACAAGCTGAAGGCGATCATCATCGATGGTCAGAACAACCACGACTGGAAGGCCTGTACGCCGGTCCTGAAGTGGATCCTTGAGGACTGCGGCCGTTTCGCGGTGGACGTGTCTACGACGCCCCCTGCACGCTCTTCAGCGGATGCGTGGACGCAGTGGCGGCCGGCGTTCGACCAGTACAGTGTCGTGGTCATGAACTACAATGGCGACCGCTGGCCCGACGAGGTCAGGGCCGCCTTTGTCAAGTACATGCGCGATGGCGGAGGGCTGGTGATCGTACACGCTGCGGACAACTCCTTTCCCGATTGGCCTGAGTACAACGAGATGATCGGAGTAGGGGGCTGGGGTGGCGCAACGAGAAGTCAGGCCCCATGATCCGCTGGTGTGACGGCAAGGTAGTGTTCGACAACTCGCCCGGCGCAGGCGGCACGCACGGGGCACAGCATGAGTTTGTGGTGGAGACGCGGGATCCCAATCACCCGATCATGAAGGGCCTTCCCCTGAAGTGGCGTAACACCATGGACGAGCTGTACTCCAAGCTCCGCGGCCCTGCAAAGGACCTCACGGTGCTGGCCACGGCCTGCGCCGAGCCAGGCAAGGGTGGGACACCCGAAAACGAGCCAGTCCTGATGACTATCCGGTTTGACAAGGGCCGTGTTTTTCACACGGCGCTTGGCCACGGACCGGTGACGATGGCCGGTCTGGGCTTCCAGGTGACATTGGCCAGAGGCACTGAGTGGGCAGCCACCGGCAAGGTCACCCTTCCTGCGCCGAAGGCGGAGGAGTTGGGCACAGACAAGGCAGCGGTACGCGAGCCGAACCTGGCAGGCAAGTAAGGACCCGCGAAGAAATAAGGTAAATGTTTTCCATCTCATCTTCGGGCCATCTTGGGCCGATCCTCAATCGCGAAATCCTCGACGTAGAAGGGCGCTACGCCTCCGGTTTCGCTCAATCGTCGCGTCCCAATCTGACCCAAATCTGAGCGGCAAACCTCTACCTTATTTCTTCGCGGGTCCTGACAGCGGTCGCGGCAGACGCAGGCCGGCGGAAGAGACGAATGGGCGAATCGGGGAATGGGCGAAACGGCGACAGAGAAGAGCAGAAGGTAAGAAGGCGCGAAGGTGGGAGGAAGGGAAGCGAACCTGTGGGCCATCAGATCTCTTGCACTCTGGTGTTCTTAGTCTATGCCGGCTAACCGCTAATTGCCAATCGCTAATCGCAGTGTCTCTGTGGCCGGTGCTACCTCCTCACTCAACCTACCCCATCTCTTCTGTGCTCTCCACGAGGGCAAGGATCTTGCGACCCTTGTTGATCTCATCCTCAGGAAGCTGGATGGAGTAACGCCGGATATTGATACCCCTGCTCCCAGGTGAAGATGGGCAGACCGTAAAGGGATGTAGCCCCTTCGCTTTCAATAGGGAAGTAATGTGTCCCGCCTCGGCTTCCTTGTCTACCGTGCAGAGTCTGGCGTACATGCTTATGCCCCCGTTTCTGGGACTGCTGCATCCTGGCACTATCCTTAATAGAGAGTCGTCTTCGGCCAGAACCTGACCGCGTCTTCGCCTTAAAGGCGCACCTCAGGGCCAAGTGTGGACGAGAAATCCTGGGGATCAGGGAAAAAAAGTGCCGGGTGGTGGGCCACTGTCAGGATGGGCAAGTGACATGGCCTCCACGTCAAACTCACTATGTCAGGGCCCCTTAATCCTGTCATATACGTACTTCTACGTAATTTACTGCACCGGCGAGTTGGGTGGCAAGGGAGGCCACCTGACGAGCCGAAGTATCAGTGAGGGATTTCTCGGCAGGGGCACCGAAGAGGACGCAGTCAGGCAGTTGAAGACGTCAACCACCATGGAGAGTCAGATGACAGATGTGACCCATATCGCTGAGGCCATGGGCGACCTCGCCAAGGAAGAGCCGACCGTCGAGCTTCAGGAGAAGGTCAGGCTCTTGAGTGAAGAGGCGATGAGACTCCACACGGAGATCCATAGCCTGCGAATGGAGAACCTGGAACTGAGAAGACGAGCGGAGGCCAGGGAGAAGGTGACATTCAGGAGGAAGGTATACTGGGTGGAGGGCGACGACGTCCCGCACTGCCCATGCTGCTACGAGAAGTCTCACCTGCTCATGCACTTGAATGGCCTTATGACCTACGAGGGCAGACAACACTACGCGTGCCCAGGATGTGAGACCAAATACGTGGGAGACCCCCAAGGGGATTTTGGGCTTTGGTCTGATAGACGCCGACGGTGAATCCGCTGTGGGCCGATGCGGCCATGCCGAGACAACCACGCATGGAGTCAGCGGGAGCCTTCTATCACGTCCTGAACCGAGGGGACTATCGGCAGGAGTTGTTCACGGTCGGCCAGTCGGGGCAGCAGTCTGAAGAGACACTCTTTGAGGCCTGTGGTCTGTCACAAGGTGACACTCACTGGAGTGCTCCTGCATCAAACACAACCTCTCCGCCGACGATGGTCATTTCGGCCCGCAGGTCATTGACCTCAGCCGGGGCCATGGTGTAGAGATCGTGCGACCAGACCACCAGGTCCGCGTCCTTGCCTGGCTCAAGCGATCCTGTAGTCACCTCTGCGAAGTCTGCATAGGTCGACCCCATGGTATGGATCCGCAATGCCTCTTTGGCCGTGAGCTTCTCATCCGGATTCAGCACGATGTCCGATAGGGTGCGGCGGAACATGGCGCCGGAAAAGGCATATTTCGGTTCCTGGTAGATGGAGGCAGGCACGTCACAGCCAAAGGCAAGAGGGATGCCCATACCCAGCATGGTCTTGAGGGGTAGCAAGCGGCCCATGGTTTGCTCGTTGGTGGCCTGGCCGAAGGCGTCTCCGTTCCACTTGAGCCACTGGGGCTGGGTGGAGAGGATGATGTTCGACGCCTTCATCCGCTGCAAGGCGGTGGCAGAGGGGAAGAAACCGTGTTCAATGCGGTGGCGAGGATCCGGACGGGGATTGGCCTTCGTGGCCTCCTCAAAGGCCGTGAGGGTCATGTCGATCCCTTCATCACCCAACACGTGGACAGCCACCTGAAGGCCCGAATCATGCAATATCCTAACGATCCTATTCAAGGTTCTCTGGGAGTAATAGGGATAGGCGAGAGTGGAGGCGGAGAGGCCCCTGTCGTACATCAGGATGGTCTTGGCGGGTAATCCGCCGTCCATGGCCAGCTTCCAGCCGCCGAACCTGAGTCTTTCGGAATTCCAGGGTCGATAGTTCTGAACCGCGTGCTCCGCCTGCTCTTCTGTATCGAGATAGAGCATCAGAAAGAGGCGTACCTTGAGCCGACCGCTGTCCGCAAAGGACCGGTAGATCTGGACGTCGTTGGGATCGCTCACGATGACGTCCTGTACAGAGGTGTATCCGGCCTGCAGGCAAAGCTGCTGACCCTTCTCAATATCCGCAAGTTTCTGTTCCTCGGTTCGGTCCCCATACCCGGTGGCATATTGGGCCACCAGATTCTCGGCCGGATAGTGCGAAAGCACGCCCGTCGGCTGGCCCTGGCTGTCATGAAGGATGAGACTGCTGGTCGGATTGGGTGTGTTCGCATCCACCCCGGCGATCCGGAGGGCCAAGGAGTTGACGACGGCATACTGACCGCCACCGTGGCGGAGGTACACCGGATTGTGCGGCGCTACCCCATCCAGGTCCAGGCGATCCAGCGTCTCATCGGCTTGTAGATGAAAACCCTGATTGCCGGATATCCATTTCCACTGGTTCAATTGCCTGGCCTTCTCGCCTACCACTTTCAGCAGATCCGCCTTGGACGTGGCCTCCGGATGGCGAATGTTGAGGTATCCAGGCCAGAATTGCCGGCCGTAGTACATCAGGTGATAGTGGGAATCGACCAGACCCGGCGTTACGGTCAGGCCCTTCAGGTCGATCCTCCGGCACTGCGGTCCGGCCAGCAACAGGATCTCTTGAGTAGGACCGACCTTGGTGACCTTGCCCTCTCTGATCGCCACCGCCTGGGCAATACGGTCCTGGCCGTCGACCGTGATGATTTTTCCGTTGAACAAGACCAGATCGGCCTCCTCCAACTCCGCTGCGCGCAACGGCAAGGCGACGACTGTGACTACGGCAAGGGCAACCATGTGCCGGATGAATCGACATTCAGCCTTCATAGATACCTCCCGTCAGCCCCGAGGTCCTCTTGATCGAGATCTCCCACATGACTTCATAGGCCGTGCTCATGCATAGTGTACGCCCCACCAGACTGACGTGTGGTCGAGGTCGTGTCAATGGGGTGAAGCATGGACATTGGCGGAGCACGTCCTGAGCGCCGAGCACGTTGCCAGCATGCACACGCCGGTTCTGGACGCTCCAATGAAGAACGCCAAGCTGCCTACCTGTAACAGCTTGGCGTTGTCTGAATGTACTGGAGACGGGGGGAATCGAACCCCCAGCTCCGCGATGCGACCGCGACGTGTTCCCGTTACACCACGTCCCCAGAGTACAAGTGATTCTACACCTAGCGGCCCGGAAGACAAGACCTTGGAGTCTACTATTTGCTATTTGCGGGCTACCTGTCTACGGGACTACCTTGTTCCGGTTCGCCGTTTCCCCGTTTCTCCCATTCTCCGTTTCGTCTACTCAGCGAAGCTCCACCGTTCAAGGCAGGCGATCTTGCCTATCGGCTCCCGCTTGGCAGGGCGACGCGGCTCTGCCGGGTAGCCCAGGGCCAACAGCTCAATGATGGCGACCTCCTCGGGGATATCGAGGATGGGCCTGACCTGGTCTGGGTAGAATGATCCGATCCAACAGGTGGCGAGCCCCAACTCTGCGGCCTGGAGGCAGATGTGCTCCATGGCGATGGCCACGTCGATGGGGCCGACCTGCTGCCCGCACCGCATGGTTTGGTCGCTGACACTGCAGCAGACCAGGATCGCGCTGGCCTCTGCAATGAACATCTGGTTGTTGGCCGCCTGACCGAGCCTGAGTTTGGTCTGCTTCTCGGTGGCGACGACGAAACGCCAGTCCTGGAGGTTCTTGGCGGAAGGGGCCAGCCTGGCAGCTTCGAGGATCTTGTCGAGCTTGTCCTTCTCCAGGGGCTTGTCGAGGTAGGCCCTGCAGGAGTAACGGCTGCGTATGGCATCCATGACACTCATTATGGTTTGCCCCACTGGACCTTGGCGAACCAGGGTTCGTCCTGGCAGGCCCTGAAGTATCCATCCTTGGTGGCCAACTCGCGGGAGGGCAGCATCTCCTTTTGTTGGCCCAACTCCAACCAGTGCCGGCACTGGGCCATGTCTGCCTTGAAGGCATACAGGCACGCAAGATTGTATGCACCGGTCCCGGGCCTGATGGACTCGGCCTTGTTCAGGACCTGGAGGGCAGATTGGAGCAGGTCATCCCGGCTGCGGCCGTCCTGGCCCTTGGCCCTGGCCTGCCTGAGCAGGCATCTGCCGAAGGTGTTATAGGTGGATGGATCATTGGGGTCGAGCTTGACGGCCCTGTTGAGGGTTTCCGTGCTCGCTAGGAAGTGGGCGTTGCTCTCCGGTCCGCCCAGGCAGGCCCAGTCCGTCAAGGCCAGGCCCCAATTGGCGTAGATGTGCCGGTCATTCGATTGCATTTGTGCAGCCTTGCCCAGCTTCTCACAGGCCTCGGCATACAGCATTGACGCCCGGGTTCCCGCGACGCGGGCCCAATCGGATAGGACCGTGCCCCAGTTGCAGTAGACCGCTGCGTCCGGAGACAGTTCTGCGGCCTTCTTGTACTTCTCACAGGCCTGGGTGTAGTAGGTCTCCGCGTCGGGTCCTCCCCGTACGGCCAGGGCGTATAGGACGGTGCCCCAACTGCCATAGGCCTGGGAGTAGTCCGGCTTGAGCGTTACGGCCTTGGAGAACTTGTCTGCAGCGGTGCGGTAACAGTCCTGAGGATTGTCTTTGACGATGCCCGCTCGCTGGACCAGGGCGAGTCCCCAGTTGTTGAAGGTCTCCGGGTCATCCGATTTCAACTGGGCGGACTTCTCATATTTCTCACAGGCCTGCCGGGCGTAGGTCTCCGCCTCAGGTCCGCCCAGGCCCGCCATGCCCAAGAGCACGGCGGCCCAGTTGTTGTAGGCGTCGTAGCCGTCGGGCTTGACCTCTGTGGCCTTCTGATACTTCTCGCTGGCCCGCCGCAGCAGGGCCGCTGAGTCGCGCCCGGCAGGCTGGCCCACCGCAGCAGGGCAGTGCCCCAATTGAAATAGCCGCGGTAGTAATCGGGTTTCAGATCCACGGCCTTGGCGTACTTCTCACAGGCCTGCTGAAGAAGCTTCTCAGGCTCCTTGGCGCCCTCTTCGCACGCAGACACCAGAAGGGCATTGCCTTCCACGCAGGCGGCCTCGTGGGGCGGTCTGGCCGGCTGGTTGGGCTCCGAAGCGGACGCTGACCGCGCAGTGCAGTGGATGCAGGACCACAAGCCTGTCGCCCATACCACAGCCAGCATGACATAGAAGGGCAGTGTCCTCATGGATATCCCCACCAGGTTCAGTGTGACTTCTTCAGTGACCGCCTCAGCTTCACCAACTCCATGACCCACAAGGGCATTGACGCGAAGCCGATCACGATCATCAGCTCGATGGCCGTCAGTGGCTGGGTCTTCAGGAACTTCTGGAAGAACGGGCAGTAGATCGCCAGCCCGTTGAGCGTCATGGACACCATCGTGGCGCCGATGAGCTTCTTGTTCGAGAAGACGCCCAGAGAGAACAACGATCGGGTCTGGCTCCGGCAGTTGTAGGAGTGGAAGTCCTGGCAGAAGGCCAGGACGATGAACGCGACCGTGCGGGCCTTCCCGAGAAGCTCCTCCCGCATCGCCTCCGGAACCGTGAAGATCTCGCCCAGTCTCGCGAAGTCGAGGCCGACCACGGCTGCAAGGACCTCGCCCACGCCAGTGCGATTCTCCAGATAGTAGATGAAGCTGAATGCGGCGAGGCTGCAGAGCGAAATGACCAACCCCTGGCCAAGCACGAGGCGGACTCGGTCTGCGGTGATGACCCGCTCGGTTACGTTGCGGGGCTTGCGCCGCATGATGTCCTTGTCGATGGGGTCCACGCCGAGGGCCAGGGCGGGCAGGCCGTCGGTCACCAAGTTGACCCACAGGATCTGGATGGGCAGCAGGGGCACGGGCATGCCGATGATCGACGACAGGAACATCACGAGGATCTCGCCGGCATTGCAGGAGAGCAGGTAATGGACGAACTTCTGGATGTTGTCGTAGATGCCGCGGCCCTCTTCCACGGCTGCCACGATCGATGCGAAATTGTCGTCCGTCACGACCATGTCTGAGACTTCCTTGGTCACATCGGTCCCGGTGATGCCCATGGCAACGCCAATGTCCGCTTCCTTGACGGCCGGCGCGTCATTGACCCCGTCTCCGGTCATGGCGACCACGTGGCCCTTCTTTCGCCAGGCCCGCACGATTCGGAGTTTGTGCTCAGGTGAGACGCGGGCGTAGACTGGGACTCGCTCGATTTGCTCAGCCAACTTGGCGTCGCTCCAGCCGTCCAGTTCCTCGCCGGTCAGGGCCAGCGAGTCCTCGCGGAAGAATCCGAGCTGCTTGGCAATAGCCACCGCGGTCTTCTTGTGGTCGCCCGTGATCATGACCGTCCGGATGCCGGCATTCTGGCACTGGGCCATCGCCCGCTTGACCTCCTCGCGAGGCGGATCGATCATGGCCGCCAGGCCCAGGAAGACGAGGTCCTTCTCAATGTGCTGGGCCTCGTATCGCTCGGGCCGGCCTTCGATCTCGCGGTCTGCGACGGCCAGCACCCGCATGGCTTGGTCGGCCAGGTCGTTGTTTGCCTTCAATATGGCCGCTCTGTCCTGCTCGGACAGGGGTCGCCTGCCACCAGGGCCATCGATCAGGGTGCAATGGGACAGTAGGATGTCCGGTGCGCCCTTCACGAACGCCGTCGTCCGGCCCTCGTGCTGGCGGATCACGGTCATCATTTTGCGATCTGAATCGAACGGGATCTCCTCGATGAACGGCGAGGCCTTCTCCAGGTCGTCTTTGTACAGATCCGCCTTGGCTGCAGCCGTGAGCAGGGCCCCTTCGGTGGGATCGCCCAGGACCTTGTACACGCCGTCTGCCTGGCTCAATTGCGCCCCGTTGCACAGTACGCTGCACCGCAGGACCTCCATCAGGCGGGGATGGTCGCCGGGCTTGATCGTCTTGGAGTCCAGCAGGAACTGGCCCTGCGGCCCATACCCGATCCCCGTCACCTGGAAGATCCTGCCCTCGGCGTACACCGCCTGCACGGTCATCTCGTTGCGGGTCAGGGTCCCGGTCTTGTCGGAGCAGATCACGGTGGCGCAGCCCAGGGTCTCCACAGAGGGGAGCTTCCGCACCAGGGCGTTGCGTTTGACCATCCGCTGAACGCCCAGGGCCAGGGCGATGGTGACCACTGCGGGCAGCCCCTCCGGGATCGCGGCCACGGCCAGGCTGATCGAGGTCATGAACATGTCGACGAACAGCCTGCGGCTCATATGCCCTTCGGCCTGCGCGCCGCGCCAAATCCCGAGGATGAAGACCAGGACCACGAGAACGCCGCAGAGATAGACCAGCCACTTGCCGAATTCTTCGAGCTTCCTCTGCAGAGGCGTGTCGTCCTGTTCGATCTCCTGGATCATTCCCGCGATCTTGCCCAGCTCGGTGGTCATGCCGGTCTGAACGACCACGGCCCGGCCCCGGCCGGAGACTATCGAGGTGCCCATGTAGACCATGTTCACCCGGTCTGCGAGAGGGACTTCCTGGCTGTCCAGTGCGGCGACGGTCTTGAGCACGGGTGTGGACTCGCCCGTGAGACTGGCCTCCTGAGAACCGAAATTCGACGTGATCCAGACCAGGCGGCTATCCGCAGGGACGTGGTCTCCGGCCTCCAGCTCCACCAGGTCACCCGGCACCAGATGCTCGGATGGCACGATCGTCCGGTTTCCGTCCCGGATCACCTTGCACTGGGGCGAAGAGAGCTTCTTGAGTGCGGCCAGGGACTTCTCCGCCCTGAACTCCTGTACGAAACCCAGAACGGCATTCAGCACGACGATGGCCACGATAGCCAGGGTGTCCACCCACTCGCCCATGAAGCCGCTGACCACCGCAGCCCCCACCAGGACCCAGACCATGAAGTTCCTGAACTGGTCCAGGAAGATCGTGAGGGGGGATCTGCCGCGTTTTTCCCTCAACTGGTTGGGACCGTACTGGGCGAGTCTGGCCTCGGCCTCGGCGGCCGAGAGGCCGTTGCCGGCGTGGGTCTTGAGTGATTGGGCCAGTTCGTCAGACGATTCATGCCATGGTTGTCTCATGCGGTACCTTCTCTATAGACCGTCACTAAAACCCCAATTGTCTTAGGTTTGCGATCAGTTTTCAAGTGGGTAATGGCGGACCCCGGAGGGAAGGGGTGGAAGGCCATTGCCATGGGCCTGATCCCGTGGTTAAATGGCCGGCTATGTTCCGGGCGGTTTCGATCATCGGCGATGGTGCGATGGGCACGGTCCTGGCAATGCTGCTGGCTGAAAAGGACGTCCCCGTTCGCATCTGGGGCTACGATGGCCAGCAGCTTGAGGAATTCCGCAAGTGCGGAGAGAACAAGAGGTTTCTGCCGGGTTACCGGGTCCCCAAGGCCGTTCAGTTCGACAGCCATGACGCGAGCATTTTGGCCGGCGCAGACCTGATCGTATCAGCGGTGCCGTGCCAGTACATGCGGGGGATCTGGGGGCGTCTGGGCGGCTACTTCCATGCTGATGTGCCCATCGTATCTGTCACCAAGGGGATCGAGAACGTCACCCTCATGCGTCCTTCCGAGATCCTGGGGGACGTCCTGGGTGCAGAGGTGCGATGCGCAGTGCTCAGTGGTCCCACGATAGCCGATGAGCTGGCGCGTTGCCTGCCTGCCACTGCCTGCGTGGCCTCTCAGGATCAGGACCTGGCCAAGGCGGTCCAGGTTACCTTCAACACCGACTGGTTCCGGGTGTACACCAACGGGGACCTGATCGGCGTGGAAATGGCGTCTGCCTGCAAGAATGTGATTGCCATCGCTGCGGGTATCATCGACGGCGTGGGCGCAGGGGACAACGCCAAGGCGGCCCTGCTCAGCAGGGGCCTGGCCGAGATTTCCAGGTTGGGCCTCGCCTGCGGGGCCAGGGCTGAGACCTTTGCCGGGCTCGCGGGCCTGGGCGACCTGGTCACGACCTGCATCTCACCCAAGGGCCGTAACCGCACGTATGGCGAGCGGATCGGCCGAGGCCAGACCACGGGGCAGGCCCTGGCTGCGACCGAGTCTGTCATCGAAGGCGTGACCACCTGCGAGTCGGTGGCGACCCTGGCCAGACAAAAGGGGGTCGAGATGCCCATCACGGAGGCGGTCCATCAGGTGATCTTCCAGCACAAGCCCGTGCACCAGGCCATCCGGGACCTCATGGTCCGCCAGCTCCGCGCAGAATAGCAGGGCGATCGCAGGCTCTTCCTGCGATGGGAACTTGGGGAATCCAGTACTCAGAACCCAGAACTCAGAATGTGGATCACCCATGCGCAGAGGCGTGAGCAAGCCTTGTTCCTCCCCACACTTCTGGATTCTGGATTCTGAGTTCTGAGTTCTGTTCTAGGACAGCCTTCCCTTGAAATCCTCGTACGTAAACCGTCGCTGGACGCGATAGGCGTTGGTCTTGGGATCGAAAAGCACGATGTCCGGCAGGTTAATCCCGTTGAACATGGTGTTCTTGACCATGGTGTAGTGGGCCATGTCGTGGAACACGAGCCTGTCGCCCACGGCCAGGGGGGCATCGAACGAGTAGTCGCCGATCACGTCGCCAGCCAGGCACGTCGGGCCTGCCAGCCGGTAGGTGTGGGGCTTCTTTCCAGGGAGGTCAGCACCCGTGATCTTGGGCCTGTAGGGCATCTCCAGGACGTCCGGCATGTGGGCGGAGGCGGAGGTGTCGAGGATCGCGATGTCCAGGTCATTGTGCAGGATGTCCAGGACAGAGGCGATCAGGAACCCGGTGTTGAGGGCGATGGCCTCGCCGGGCTCCAGGTAGATGGACCGGATGTTGGGATAGCGGGACTGCAGCCCCGTGATCAGCCTGCAGAGCAGGTCCTTGTCGTAGTCCGGCCGCGTGATGTGGTGGCCGCCGCCCAGGTTGACCCAGTCCATCTGCCGGAGGGTCTTGCCGAACTGCTGCTCCACGCTGACCAGGGTCCTTTGGAGGGAATCCGAATTCAGCTCGCAGAGCGTGTGGAAATGCAGGCCCGTGATCCCCTCGAGCTGGTCCGGCTGGAACTGGCCGGCCGTGACCCCCAGCCGGGACCCTGATGCACAGGGGTCGTAGATCGGCGTCTTGACCTCGCTGTGCCGGGGATTGAGGCGGATGCCGCACTCGACCTTGCGAGCCGCGGCCGCCACCCTACCGCGAAACCGCTGCCATTGGCTGAACGAATTGAAGACCACGTGGTCGACGATTCGGAGGTAGTCGTCGAACTCGTCGTCGCGGTAGGCCGGCGCACACAGGTGGACCTCCTTGCGGAAGTGCTCGGCAGCCAGCCTGGCCTCGTGCAGGCTGCTGGCTGCGGCGCCATAGAGGTATTGCCGGCACAGGTCAAACGTGCTCCAGGCCGCAAAGCCCTTGAGGGCCAGCAGGATCCTGCATCCGGTCCTGTCCTGAACGTCCTTGAGTGCCCGGAGGTTGTCCTCCAGCAGCCCCAGGTCCAGGAGATAGCAGGGGGTGCGGAGCGAATTGAGGTCGTGATCTGTCATCTACAATTACAGGGCTTTGCCCTGTAGAACTTTCCAGGGCAAGCCGTAGCGGTTCAGGTCGTCCATGAAGGGATCCGGATCGAACTGCTCCATGTTGAACACGCCTTGCCCCTGCCACCGGCCCTCCAGCATCATCTTGGCGCCGATCATGGCCGGCACGCCCGTGGTATAGGACACGGCCTGTGCCTTGACCTCTCTGTAGCAGTCGGCGTGGTCGCAGACGTTGTAGATCATCAGTCTCCTGGGCTGTCCATCCTTGACGCCCTCGAAGATGCAGCCGATGCAGGTCTTGCCTTTGTAGTTCACGCCCAGGGAGCCCGGATCGGGCAGCAGGGCCTTGAGGAACTTGAGCGGCACGATCTTGTGGCCCTCGTACTCGACCGGGTCGATGCGGGTCATGCCGACGTTCTGCAGCACGCGCAGGTGCGTCAGGTACTTCTCGCAGAAGGTCATCCAGAAGCGGATCCGCTTGCAGTCCCTTGATGTGTCTGACCAGCGACTCCAGCTCTTCGTGATAGAGCACGTAACTCCTGCGGGGACCGACCTCCGGATAGTCGATGTCCTGGGAGACGCTCATGGGGTCGATCTCGACCCAGCGGCCGTCCTCCCAGTAGCGTGCCCTTCTGCGTGACCTCGCGGATGTTGATCTCGGGATTGAAGTTGGTGGCGAACGGATGGCCGTGGTCGCCGGCGTTGCAGTCCACGATGTCCACGAAGTGGATCTCGTCGAACAGATGCTTCTGGGCGTACGCGCAGAAGAGGTTGCTGACGCCAGGGTCAAAGCCGCTGCCGAGCAAGGCCATGATGCCCTTTTCCTTGTAGCGATCCTGATAGGCCCACTGCCACTTGTACTCGAACTTGGCGACGTCCGGCGGCTCATAGTTGGCGGTATCAAGGTAGTCCACGCCGGTCGCGAGGCAGGCGTCCATGATGGGCAGGTCCTGGTAGGGCAGGGCCACGTTGAGGACGAGGTCAGGCTTGTGCTTCTCGATGAGGGCCGCGACCTGGTTGGGGTCGTCGGCATCCACCTTGGCGACCCGGACCTTGCGGCCCGTGGCTGCAGCCACGCCAGAGGCGATCTGCCTGCACTTGCTCAGCGTGCGGCTGGCCAGGACGATCTGCTCAAAGACCTCGGGCACCTGCGCGCACTTGTGAACCACCACGTTGCTGACGCCGCCTGCCCCAATGATCAACACCTTACCCACGTTCGGTCTCCTCAATTCTCGGTCTATGAAGATACGAGTCAGCCGTGGCAAAGATCATACACGGCTGCGAGGACCCGTAAAGAAGTAAACGGAGTATTTCTCGCCTTGGCTTCCAGCTCCAGGGATGTACGTACTTATACGTATTCTGCAGGATTCCAGCGGATAGGCCCAGTTGCTCCCGAGTGGGCCGCTCTGGCCTGGCCGATATAAGGGCGGTGCTCCGCGTCATCGCGGAGTGCAGGTAGACTGAGCGACGAGAGATGCTAGAGAGGGCACTTCCGATGAAGGCGTGGAGAGTTGTGTGTCTCCTGGGGGGCCTGCTGATGGAAATCAGCCAGGCTCAGGCCAGCGTCTATTGGATCCCCGGCCAGGTTCCGCCCACGGGTTGGACCGTCCATCCTATGGAACCGACGACCGCTGAGCTGATCCTCTTTCAGGGACCTACCCAGGTATACGAGAACAGTGGTCAGGCAGAGTCCGATCTGGGCGGGACTCCCCGCATCATTGTGGATCCAGTGGGGTTCATTGTTGAGCTGGTGTTCGAAGGGCCGGCATCGACCCACTACGCAGACACCTGGAGTCCTGTGTGCGGCCTGTCGGGGTCGTTTGGCCCACTGGATGCCGGACTATGGATCTTCAAGTGTGGGCGGCAGTCCGTCGCCGTGCGGATACCGTTCGTCGTCACAGGCCGGCTCGGCCTGCACGTGGATGGCGGTGCGCCGGGACCCGTGCATGATGGCAGGACATGGGCTACTGCATACACCTGCCTACAGGACGCTCTCTTGCAGGCAGCGTCTGGCGACCAGATTCTCGTGGCCCAGGGCGTCTATACACCCGATGAGGGCCAGGCGATCACACGGGGTGACAGGAAGGCCAGCTTCAGGATGAGGAGTGGAGTGGCCATCAAGGGAGGCTACGCAGGATGCCTCAATCCTGATCCTGATGCCCGGAATAGTGCGCAGTTCCAGACGGTGCTGAGCGGCGACCTGGCTGGAGATGACCAACCCGGCTTCGTGGACATGAATGACAACAGCTTCCACGTGGTGGAAGCCTCGGAGGTGGATTCCGACGCCGTGCTCGCGGGTGTCACCATTATTGGTGGCCGTGCCGATGGCCTCCTTGCGGACTCCTACGGCGGGGCGATCTACATTCATCGGGGGAGTCCCTCGATCGTCGAATGTACCTTGGAGGGCAACTGGGCCGTATGCGGGGGGGCCATCCATACCATCTACGGGAGTCCCTCTGTCTCACACTGCACGATCCGGGGCAACCGGGCGTTCATACGTGGCGGGGGGCTCTATACCGCAGGAAGCTGTCCGGTGGTGGACAACTGTGTGTTCAGCGGGAATCGCGCCGAGCACGCGATCCTGTCTGCGGGTGGCGCTATCTGCTGCGTGGACGGCACGTTGACCATGACCAGCGGCACCCTGGCGGACAACGCGGCCGCGACGGGTAGGGCGTTGGCCTTCTACGGTTGGACGCCTCAGGCTTCGGGGATTCATCGCATCACCCACTGCATCCTCTGGGATGGAGGCAGCGAGATTGCCGCGGATGCAACCTCGGTGCCTGCTGTGACCTACTCCAGCATACAAGGCAGCTACACCGGAACAGGCAACATCAGTTCAGACCCGCGACTGATCCAGCCGGGCTTCTGGATGGCGGGTGTGTGGTACGACGGCGACTACCACCTGCGGCCAGACTCCCCCTGCATCAACAAGGGCAATCCGGCATACGGTTCCGGGTCCGGCCAGATAGACATGGATGGGGGGTATCGCGTAGTCGGCGGCCGGATCGACATCGGCGCAGACGAGCAGGCGAGCGCCATGCCTTGAGCTTTCCGCTCACCCTGACGGGTATCCCGCTGACCCTTAGGGCCTGTGTAGAAGTAACCTATCCATTTTCCATCTCATCTTCGGGCCATCTTGGGCCGCGACTCAATCGCGAAATCCTCGGCGTAGAAGGGCACTACGCCTCCGGTTTCGCTCAATCGTCACATCCCAATCTGACCCAAATCTGAGCGTAAAATTGAACAGGTTATTTCTACGCAGGCCCTTACTCAGGGGGACTGTCGGTTTCTGGCCTGACTTGGTCTTGCCCGGGCTAGGCCCTGGATTCAGGCTTCGAGGGCAAGTCTGCAGCGGACCCCGCCAATAATACGGCCCTCGTGCCGCTCCGGCTACTCTCGAACACGGCCTCGATGGCCCTCATGTTGGCCACAGCGTCTTGTAGCGGCGTCGGCACCGGTGCATCGTCCAAGACGGCCTTGGAGAACAGATCTCCCTGAAGGGTGTATTGGTCACAGACCTCGATCCTGATCTCCTGGGTCTCAGGGCCTCGCTGGTGCCAGAGCCTGCAGACGCGGTCGGGCGGGGCGTTGAACGGGATCTCGATCTCGATCCGTCCCTCGGTGCCGAAGAGGTTGACCCTCTGGTAAGGCGTCAACTGGGTGGAGCAGGTGAACGTGGACGTCCCATGCTGGAACTGGAGCACTGCAGAGGCCAGCCGATCGATCCCCATCACTGGGTCATTCTCAACGCTCCCCATGATCCGCAGCGGCTCATCATGGAAGAGCAGCCTCGAGAGGGAGATGCAGTAGCAGCCGATGTCCATCAGTCCGCCACCGCCCAAGGCGGGGTTGTTCCGGATGTTCTGCGGGTCCACGTTCCAGTACGAGAAGAAGGACTGGATGGTCCGCAGTTGGCCGATCCTGCCCTCTGAGACCAGCCTGACCGCCAGTTGCCACTGGGGATGGAACCGGTACATGAAGGCCTCCATGACCTTCTGCCCCGGATGGCGTCTACTGGCCTCTACGAGGACCTCGGCTTCTTGGCTGTTCAGGCCGATGGGTTTCTCGCACAGGACGTGCTTGCCGGCCTGAAGCGACCGGATGGACCAGTCCACGTGGAGATGGTTGGGAAGAGGGATGTAGACGGCCTCCACATCCGGGTCTGCCAGCAGGGCCTCATAGGAGTCGTAGGCCTTGGCGATCCCCAGATGCCCTGCCGCGGCCCTTGCCTTGTCGCCGTCGCGGGAGGCGATTGCAATCACGGACGAGTATCGTCCCGCCTGCATGGCCGGGATGACCTTCTGGAGTCCGATCTTGGCGGTGCTCAAGACGCCCCATCGGACCTTCCGCATCCCGGCTTCGGTCTTCAGTCTTCTGTCTTCAGGATTCTGTCTTCTGGATTCCACTCCAGCCTCCAAGCCGAACGCAGGCTACAGCCGATAGTACTGCTCCCATCCCTTTCTCGGCGGCGGCCCCACAAGCAGTTGGTTGGCCACCGCATGGTTCGTGATCTGCTGGGTTGCCCGGTCGAATGTCAGCTTGGCATTGAGCCGTTGTGCGAGGACGCCCAGGACCAGGACCTGGCTCAAGGGACCCGCGATGTCAAAGGACGAACGGCACTTCTCCTGACCCTTGGCGGCCAACAGGAAGTTCTTGCTGTGGTCGGAGTTGCCCCCAGGGATCCGGGGCAGCTTCGGGGCCATCTCCTTCGCCTTTGAGGCAGGGATGATCTCCAGGGTGCTCGCGTGCGAGCCTCCCTTGAAGATGAGGTCACGCCCGTAGATCACCTTGCCGGGCGCGAGCTTGGCGGTGTCCAGTTTGCCTGAGCTTGGCGAGGGGATGTCGTCGGAGAGCTTAGACTCGCCGAATTCCGGCGGCAAGGGGGGCAGGTTCTTGACCCCGTCATACCAGGTCACGTCGACGGGGGGCATGGCGTCCCTGGCCGGGAACTTGAATAGCAGGGTCGAGGCCTGGGGGAAGATATAGGGATTCGGCCCCTCCAGTTTGACGGCCTCCACCTCGACCGGCAGACCCAGATCCAGGAATTGATGCGCAGTGTCCAGGATGTGCGCGCCCCAGTCGCCCAGTGCGCCGTTGCCGAAGTCGTACCAGCACCGCCAGTCGCCCTGAACGTATCTCCGGTTGTACTTGTGATACTCCGCAGTGGCCAGCCACTTGTCCCAATCGAGGGTCCCGGGGATGGGCTCTTCGCCGGGCAGGGCCGTGACGGTCCAGCCGTGCCACCGTCTGGAGCTGTTCATGAAGGTCGTGATCTTGGTGACGTCCTTGATGATCCCTGCCTCGACCCAGGCCTTGAACTGGAAGTAGTTCTTGCCGGAGTGGCCCTGGTTGCCCATCTGGGCAGCCACCTTGAACTTCCTCTCAGCCTGCATCATCAGGTTCACTTCCTGGAACGTGTGACCCATGGGCTTCTCCACGTAGACGTGCTTGCCCATGGACATGGCCTGCATCGCGATGGGAAAGTGCGAATGATCGGGCACGCCGATGCACACGGCGTCGATCTGTTTGCCCATCTTGTCCAGCATCTCCCGGAAGTCCTTGAACCGCGGGACGTCGGGGAACCGCTTGAGCATCTTCTCGGTCTGGGGACCGCCCATGTCCACGTCGCAGAAGGCCACCAGGTTGGCCATGCCCGTGGCATACATGGACTCCACGTCGTCTGCGCCCCGATTGCCGATCCCGCAGCAGGCAAGGTTCACCTTCTCGCTGGCAGGGACGTTTGCAGGGGCGGATCCTGAGGCCTCGGCCTTCAGCCGGCTGGGCCTGATCAGGAAGGGCGAGGCGGCTGATGCCGCAAGGACACCCTTGAGAAAGGTGCGGCGGGGGATCGCGGGACTTGTCCCTTCATGGCGGTCTGTAGGTCTCATGGTGTGGTTCGCTCCTTTGGCTGCGCAGAGCCAGTCATGGCCCGTCTGTCATTCTCCTGACCTTGCTGACGGTCGGTCTGTGGCGTGTATGATACGGGGTCCTGCGACCGATCTCAATAGGGTATTCGTCGGCTCCGTGGGAGCCGTGCGCAGTCGCCCCGTGAGGGGCACACGGATTCTGGGGCCGCTGTCACCAGCGACCCAAGGGTGCCCGGAGTGGTCGGACGGAGTTAGGGCCTGCGTAGAAATAACCTATCCATTTTCCATCTCATCTTCGGGCCACCTTGGGCCGCGACTCAATCGCGAAATCCTCGGCGTAGAAGGGCACTACGCCTCCGGTTTCGCTCAATCGTCACATCCCAATCTGACCCAAATCTGAGCGTAAAATTGAACAGGTTATTTCTACGCAGGCCCTTACTCGACCGACATGCTCGCCTGGCACATTCCGCCGTAGGTGCCCAGATTGACTCGGCCACCGTTGGGCTGAGGTTCCTGTGCGGCGGCCACCGTCGGGTTGCCTGCATCGATACAAGGGCTGGTGGCCTGATCCTTGACCCAATGCTGGACAGGGCTCCAACGCCCGACCTGGGACTGGAGGTGGTAATCACCGGCCACCCACACGGCCTCAGGGGCTGTACCATCGAGCTTGCGGGTCAGGTCCATCGGATCAGCCCAGTAGCCTGGCATGGCAAACAGCGGATTCATGTTCACGTTGCCCACCCCGAGAGTGCCGCCGCTGAAGTCCGTATAGGTCACCACCGGCTGCTCGGGCCCGTCCGCCACCATGGCGATGGGGCCGTTGCCCCAGACAATCCCGTCCACGATCGTGACACCGCAGTTCTTGAAGCCCATCACCGGGCCGCCCTCGACGCCGTAGTTGCCGGAGAGGGTGCAGTTGGCGAAGACGACGTTGCAGTCCTGGAAGAAGCAGGCTCCGCCGTTCACGCAGGTCCGGCTGCCGGATCCGATATAGCCTGAGTCGTTCGGATCTGCCGTGCGGTTGCCGACGATCAGGCAGTTCTCGAAGCTGGGGCTGCTGTCCCTGCCCACGATGCCGCCAGCCACTCGGCCCTGGCCGCCCGTGATGACTAGGCCACGGAAGAAGACGTTGGGATTCTTCACGTCGCTGCACTCGTCCTCATTGCAGGTGACGACGGTGCCTCTTCCCTGGCCATCGATCACCGGCAGGGGCGAGGGACCGGCATCCCCACAACTGAGGCCGTCCAGCGTGATGCCCTTGCCGAGAAGGTCGATGATCTCCCAGTACGTGCCGGGTCGGATCACGATCCTGGCCCCTTCCTTGGCCACGTCAATGGCCTCCTGGATGCTGTCGAAGGGGTGATCGGAGGTCCCGGCCTCATAGAGGTCGCTGATGGTCATATCGCAGGGACCCGGATCGGCCGGGGCATCATCGTCGACGTACAGGATGTCCGACGTGCTCTGGAAGATCGCCTTCATGGTGTAGTCCCCATCCACGATGAGCAGATAGGGAGTCTTGTCCGAAGACAGGTTGCCCCTCCAATGCACGAACACGAAGCCGGGATCTGCCTCGGCCTCGAGCATGACCTGTTCGCCGTGCGGGTACTGGAACGTGCCCTCTCCAGGAAACGTGACGTTGCCGCCGGCCGTGGAGGAGAGGTTCAGGGTCCGGGTGCATAGCACGAACTCCGCCGTGACGGTCTTGTCACTGTCCATCACGAGGGTGAGGGGGTTGGCGATGCCGGTGGCATCTCCAGACCACCCCTTGAAGTCGTAGTTGAGCGATGGCTCTGCCTGAAGCAGGACCGTTTCGCCGTGGACGTAGGGCGCCTTGTCCGGGACACGGGTCACAACGCCGTTTGCCGCATTCACCCTCAGGACATGGGTATCAAGGACGAAGGTTGCCTCGAGCGTGCTGTCGGCGTTGAGGGTCACTGTCGTACTGGATGTCCCTGGATCGGCGACCTCGCCGAGCGTCACGGCCGTGCCTGTCCATCCGACGAAGATATAATGGGAATCCGCGACCGCGGCGACGGCCACTACAGTGCCATAGTCATAGGTGAAGGCGCCAAGCCCAGGGGTGCTCACGGTGCCCCCGGTGGTCGTGGAGATGAGCAGGGTTTCCGAGTCCGGGGCGAAGTTCGCGTGAAGGCTGATGATCCCGCCTGCGGTCACCGTGGTACTGGCCGACGTGGGATCAGCCACCCTGCCCGAGGTGGCTGCAGTACCCGTCCAGCCTGTGAAGTGATGTCCTAGATCCGGGATGGCCACCGCTGGAATCGCCGTTCCCTCCTCATCGTTGAAGACGCCGGTGCCCGGTTGGGTCACCGACCCGCCGGCCCCGCAGGTCACGGTGAGGACGTTCGGCGGAAAGATAGGCGTTGAGAAGTATCGCTGGGTCCAATCATTGCCGAAGTTGCTCCAGATCCACTGGGCGTCGGCAGAGATACCCGGCACGCTCACCTCCCAGGGAACGGTGGTAGGACGGTTGGCGCCAATCATGTCCGGCGTGTAGTAACCGATGCTGAAACCTGCGTTGCTCATGTCCCAATCTGCGGATTCCGTGGTCAGGTTCTGTGCGTCGTTGCGGAACCTGAAGCCTGCATCGCTCAGCCAGAACTCGCCCAGGAAGGCGGTCTTGACCTGATACAGGTCCCAGGCCACCACGTGGATGTAGTTCACGACTCCGGGGGTCAGGTCATAGTTGAAGGTCCAACTGCTTGCCCAGCTTCCATTCACGGTGGAGCCTTCACCCAACAGGGTGCCCAGTACGCTGTCGTCGGTGCTGACGTAGATCTGGAAGTCATCGTCGGCCGTGATCGTGGCCTTCAACGTGGTCGCCGCAACCGGGGCCACAAGGAGCGAACAGAAACCAAGAACAGCAATTAGCCACCGCATGATCATCCTCCTCAAGCCAACGGGGCCGGCCGCCCACCGAACACGGCAGGCCGGTGCCCTCACCCTGGGTACTCAACAAGCACGGACCGGCACCTGCGTGATCCTTAGCCCCGCCTGGACGCAGTGCCTATGGCATTCCGGTGCAATCGTGGAAGGCCCTCACGGGCCAAGACCCCTCCATGGCATTCTAGGACCATGATACATCTCCTTCCCTCCTCTGTCAACGGATACTGGTCATCGGCCGTCAGAAATGCCGCTCACGCAACGGGGATTTCCGCCGGAAAGCTGCAAGAAACACCTTCTGAAACGAGGGAGGCCGGCGTCCGGCTTGTGCGCAGGGGGCCTGTTGCGTCAGCCGTGCAGGCACGCGTATTCGGCGGTGGTGTACGGAGCTTTGATCCTGGGCATGTCACGAGAGGCTTCGGTCACTGGCGCTGGTGTTGTCCACGTCCTGGAAGGAGACGGCGGCCACACCGAGACGGGCCAAGATCCGACCGAGTACCTCCAAAGCGACGCATGAGATTCGGCTGAGTGGGTTGTTGCGATCATGAGACATTCATTCGGCAAAGAACCGTCTTCAGTGAACCAGATTTCCGGCCAAGAAGGCGCCCGACCTCTGATGGAGGAGGATCGGCGACAGGGTGCCCGGCTACCCCGCCCGTGCTCAGTTTGAGAGAACGTCAGGTCTCATGGGGCTTGCGACGTAGGCCGCTGTGCGGTGGAAGGAGAGGAATGGGCGATCAAGGACTCGAACCTTGGACCCGCTGATTAAGAGTCAGCTGCTCTACCAACTGAGCTAATCGCCCGGGTTCTGGCTGCTGGCCGCACCATGCGGCCCACGACCATAGACCTTATATTCTACTGCAGTGTCCCTGAGATTGCAAGCCCTCTGATTGCGAACAGTGGCTGAAACGCACCGCCAAACATGGCTTGCATTGTGACTGCCGTAATTCTTATACTGTCAACGACTTACCTCGGCTCTATCCGCTGCTGGAGGCGGCGGGATCGTGATGTCGATCTGTCGGACCTCGCCGAGAGTAGAGAGGGGCTGGTCAAAATCCTGGGCCTTGCCCACCACCAGGATCTGGAGGGCGTCGGGCCTGAGGTGCTTTCTGGCCACGCGGAGGACGTCCGCCTTGGTGACCTTCTCGACGTTGGCCTTGGTCTTCTGGAGGAAGTCCTCTGGATACCCGTAGTAGGCGTAGGTCATCAGACGCCGCACGATGTTGCCCTTGGAGGCGAAGTTGAAGACGAAGGAGTTGAGGAAGCTCTCTTTGGCCACTGCCAGCTCCTCGTCCGTGACCTCTGCCTCGGTGATCCGCTGGACCTCCCGGCGCATGGCCTTGATGGCGTACACGGTCTTGGCAGACTGGGTCTCGCAGCCGACCGTGAACACGCCCTCGTGGTCGAAGTCTGCAGAGTAGTTGCCGAAGACGGAGTAGGCCAGGCCCTCGCGGGACCGGACATTGCGGAACAGCCTGCTGGTGAAGCCTCCGCCCAGTACCCGGTTCATCAGGACCAGGGCATAGTAGTCGGGGTCGTCGAGCCTGCCGCCGATGTGGCCCAGGTAGATGTTGGACTGGTTGATATCGTCCTTGGCCACCAGGTTGACCGTGGCCTTGTACGGGTAGTTGACGCCAGGGGCGGGGATGAGGCCGGGCTCCACCCGGTTCCATCCCTCAAAGGCCTTGGTGATCTTGGCGACCATGTCGGCTGTGTTGAAGTCTCCCGATACGGCCACCATCATGTTGTTGGGACCATAGAACCGCTTGTGGAAGGCCACCAGGTCATCGCGGGTGATGGCCTCGATGGTTGCGTACTCGGTCTGGCGCGCGTAGATACTATCTGGGCCATAGATCAGCTTGCCGAACTCCCGGGATGCCACGTCGCCCGGGTCGTCGTTGCGGCGGGAGATGCCGCTGCGGTGCTGCATCTTGGCCAGGTCCAGCTTGTTCTGTCTGAAGGCAGGGTGCATGAGCAGGTCGGCCAGCGTGGTCAAGGCCGTGTCGAAGTCCTCCTTAAGGGAGGAGGCTGAGGCGTACCCGCTGGTCAGGCCGATCCCGGTCTCGACGGACGCGGCAATCCGCTCCAGACGCTCGTCGATCTCGTCGCCGGTGAGGTCCGTGGTGCCGCCTGTCCGCATGACCTCGCCCGTGATGCCGGCGAGTCCCGTCTTGTCTGCAGGCTCGTAGAGCGAGCCTGTGTGGATCGCAGCCGACAGGTTGATCAGGGGCAGCTCGTGGTCCTCGACCAGGAACAACTGCATGCCGTTGGCCAGGGTCACTCGTTCGACCTTGGGCATCTGGATGTCCCTGAGCTTGGGATACCGGAGCTTCTTGACGGATCCGGCGGTGGTCGTCTGGTTGCAGCCAGCCAGGACCGCAGCGGCCAGACAGCAACCGGCCAATCCGATACGGGTCCATCGATGGGGCATGGATAAGATCATAGGGACACTCCTATCAGTCGGGCTTGGGCGTGGACACAGTCTCGATCAGACCCACGGTTCGATTCTTGCGGCTGAAGGTCTCTTTGGCCACGCGGAGAATGTCGTCGGCCGTGACCTTGTCGATCCGGTCCAGTTGCCGGAACAGGTTCCGCCAGTCGCCTGTGACGACCTGGTAGTAGGTCAGTTGCTGCGCCAGGCCGTTGTTGGAGCTGAGCTGCCGGATCAGGCTGGCCCGGGCCCGGCTCTTGGCCTTCTTCAACTCCTCGGGTGAGACGGGCTCTGTCTTGAGTTTCTCGATCTCGGCCGTGAGGGCCTGCTCGCACTCCTCATTGGTGTGGCCCTTGGCAGGCACCGCGTAGACCACGTACAGACCCGGATACTTTTCGCCGGGCACGCCCTGGAGGGCCGTGGCCTGTATGGCAATACGCTTGTCTTTGACCATGGTCTTGTAGAGGCGGGAGGTACGGCCCGAGCCCATGATGTCGGTCATGGCGTCGTACGCGGCATTGTCCGGATGATTGATCCCGGGCTTGTGGTATCCGATCACGACGAAGGGCTGGGCCTGGTCCTCCACGGTGACCCGTCGCTCGCCCAGTTGGGGTGGCTCAGTGGTCAGGACCGGCTCGGGTTTGGGGCCTCTGGGAATGTGGGCAAAGTATTTCTCCGCATACAGCCGGATCTGATGGGGCTCCACGTCGCCCACCACGGCGATGGTGAGATTGCTGGGATTGTAGTACTTCTTGAAGAACGCCTCTGCGTCGGCCCGGCTGAGGCCCTCCAGGTCGCTCATGTGGCCGATGACCTCGGTCCCGTAGGGGTGCGCCTTGTAGGCCACGCCCAGAAACTCCTCGAAGAGCCGGCCCGTCGGGTCGCTCTCCACGCCCCTGCGTCGCTCCTCCATGATGACGTCGCGTTCCTTGTAGAACTCGCGAAAGACGGGATTGAGGAACCGGTCCGACTCCAGGGCCATCCAGAGCTCGGCTTTGTTGGAGGGCAGATTCACGAAGTACATGGTCTGATCAGAGCCGGTGCCCGCGTTGAGGCCCTGACCTCCGGCCCGCTGAAGGGTCTCCTCGAACTCGTCGTGCACCAGGTACTTCTGGGCCTCCTCCTGCGCCTCCTTGAACTGCCCCTGGAGATGTTCGATCCTGGCCTTGTCGGGGCTGGGCTTGAGGCGTTCGGCCTCGATCTGGGCAAACAGGGCGTCGATCTTGGCGAGGGCCTTGGACTCGCCGGCATAGTCCTTGGTGCCGATCGTCCGCGTGCCCTTGAAGGCCATGTGCTCGAAGACGTGGGCAAGGCCCGTCTTGTTCCGCTGCTCATCCACCGCGCCCACGTTGGCGAAGGTCAGGAACGCCGCCACGGGCGCCTCGTGGCGCTCCAGCACGATGAAATGAAGCCCGTTGGCCAGGGTGAATTCAGTGACCCGTTTCTCGAACGCAGCCAGGTCCTGGGCCCTGGCCGGTCCGGTCAGCCACGTCCCCTGGGCAAGGCACAAGAGGACCATGCCCGCCAGGAGGGTCAGGCGTCTGTGAGTCGATGGCATCATAGGTTAGACTCCCGTATTCTGGACTCGGTTGCCGTCTGATCTCTGTTTGACTGAGAGAGGTTACCACCCCGAGCAGGAGGCGGCAATAGGCCGTTCTCATTTTCGCCGAGCCTCCACCGTGCGACTGGCTCCACGGGCCTTGACAGCATCCGTCGCCCTGTGGTTCAGTGGGGAAGGTATCTGGTTAAATGGTCAAGAGGTTAGATGGGTGGGGGCGGGTTGCGGTCTTTTGCAGCCGGATTCGCGGGTCCCCAGCCGACCGTTCGACTACTCAACCATTTAACCATCTAACCACTTAACTAACGATCAGGGCGGCGCAGCCGCTCTCTGAAGAAGGACAGGGTCTTGGCGTGGGCGTAGGGCAGGTAGAGGAAGCCTGTGTAGTGGCCTGTGGGAAGGTAGACGGTCTCTGGGCCGCCTGCGGCCTTGCGGAGCCGCTCACCGCAGGCCCGCGGCACGGACTGGTCGAAGACCGCGATGAACATGAGGGCGCCGCGGGCATCGATGTAAGGGGCCAGGCGGAGGGGGTCGGTGACTACCTTCTCGGACAGCTCCTCGTGCATCGCCGGGCGGGGCACGCCGGATTCAGCCCAGTGATCAATGCACTTCTTGAGGCGCCCCTCCTTGGAGGTCACAGCGATGTCTGCCAGGCTGCCGCCTGCCAGACACAGGGCGACTGCCTTGATTCTGGCGTCTGCGCCGGCCACCAGGGCCGCCTTGATGCCGCCGAGGCTCAGGCCCAGGCATCCGAGCCGGTTGGGGTCCACCTCCGGTTGCTGCACCAGCCAGTCGAGGACCTGCCGATTGTCCAGGACGGTCTGCCGGAAGTAGGCTTCCACCTCCTCGGCTGTCCGGGTCTGCTCGATCTTCTTGCCCCTGTTGTGGACGATCGCGACATGAAAGCCGTTGGACGCGAATGCGCGGGCAAAGCTCTCCACGCTGAAATCCACGCCCCCAGTGATGGGCAGGGCGAGGACTGCGGCCGAACGGCCAGGCCGCTTGAGCCTGTAGTAGTCGACCGCGATCCGCTCCTGGCCGAAGAGGGCCGTGTTGGAGTCGAGCTCTACCCTTTCCAGCAGGTAGTGTCTCTTCTGCTTGAGCAGGGTGACAGAGGCTCCGGTTGGGTTGGCTGGGGCGCCGCCGTAGTAGTCGAGGACCTCTGCAGGCCGCTGCTGGGGGCCTGCGTAGGAGCGGCTGCATGGCTCGATTGCGCACGAGGTCAGCAGGGGCATCGACAGGACGGCCAGCCAGAGTCGAGCCCTGTGAAGGGCGCGGGACTCATTTGTACACCTGTACATGTCCTCTATCCTAGTACCATTGGCCGTCCCGTGCCAGGATCCACAGATCAGGTTGTTGCCGAGCAGGATCTGTCGGACTATGATCACACCATCGTTGAACTGATGGCCTAGTGTGGATTGAAGGAGATCTACGGTGAAGACCCTGGTGGCATTGATGGGCTTTCTGTGCTGCGGCCTGCCCGCCTACGCGGAACTCTCGCTCAAGGAGGTCCGGACTGCCTCGAACCACGTCCTGGTGGCCTATTTCAAGAGCACGGTCATCCGGGCGGACGAGGTCAACATCGTCGACGTGTCCGCCTGGAGGCTCAACGGTAGGCCCGTTGCGGCCATCCATAGGTTTGTGACCGAGGCAGACGCCTGCGATCACCACATCTATCTGGAGGTCCCAGACCTGGTCAACGGGACCCCGTATGCGCTCGATACCCCCCACGGCCGGTCGGCCTTCGTGTTTGACGACAGCCAGGTCTTCTGTGAATCGATCAAGACCAACCAGAGCGCGTACAGCGGGCTCTCGAAGGTCAGGTACGCCAACTTCGCCATCTGGCTTGGCGACGGCGGCAGCCAAAAGATCAACGGCGATCTGCCGCCGTATCGCGTGCTGAGCATGGCCACGGGCCAGACCGTGGCCCAGGGGGCACTCCAGGAGGTCGGCGAGGACGCCTCGTCGGGTGATTTCGTATACAGGATCGACCTGTCTTCAGTCCCTGCAGGCGGGCCCTACAAGATCGTGGTCAAGGGCTACGGCTGCTCGTATCCGTTCGGGGTCGGCGGGGACTTCTCACGCCGGCTCAGCCACGTCTCGTTCCGTGCCCTCTACCACCAGCGGTGCGGCTGCCCGGTGCACGCACCCTATGCATGGGACATCAAGATGAAGCCCTGTCACACGACGGTCTACGACACGAATGGCCCCATCAGCGAGGCCCGGCTCGTGGTGACCGGCAATGAGCCCAACTTCACGGCCTACGGCGGCTACCATGACGCAGGCGATGCGGACCGCCGCACCTACCACATGGACGTGACGTCCACACTCCTGACGACATATGAGGCCTTTCCTTCATGCTTCACGGATGATCAGTTCAATATCCCGGACCGGTTCGACAGTCAGTACAACCTCGTCGGTAAGGCCAACGGGATTCCGGACATCCTGGATGAGGCGGACTGGGGTGCGATGTTCTGGGAATACATGCAGACCCCGTCCGGCGCGATCCACTGGGGCACCGAGACCCAGCAGTACTCGCCCTTCACGACCTATGACAAGGAGACCAAACGCTTCGGCACCGAGGTTCTGGATAGCCGCTCTGCCGGGTTTGCAGCGGGGATGTTCATGCACCTGGCTCGCCTGATCAAACCCTACAAGCCCGAAAGGGCGGAGGCGCTCCGCATCCGCGCTGACAGGGCCATGGCCGCAGCAGGGGACTCTGCCAGGACCACGCACAGGCTCTACTACGCAGTGCAGAAGTACCTGCTGACTGGCGACGAGGCCAGCCACCAGAGGGTCAAGGACCTGGCGGAGAAGGCGGATGCATACGTCAACACCTTCAACGCGGTCCCAGAGTCCTTTGCCTCGGAAGGCTGGATGGCGTCTTTCTTCTTCTCTTATGTCCTGGAAAAGACCCGGCCCACGGACCCGGCCGTGGTGGCGCGTTTCAAGGCCGCGATCGCGGCTGCAGCGGACAAGGAGATCGGCTATCTCAATGCCAACGCCTATCCTGTAGGTACTCCGGCAGACCTTCGGTGGTGGGGCAGCAACGCGGCGCAGGGCCAATACGCGTATCCCTGTCTGTTGCAGTGGGGCCTGACCGGCCAGCAGAAGTACATGGACGTGGCGTGCCAGCTCATGGACTACACCCAGGGCCTCAACCCGATGGGCAAGTGCTACGAATGCGGCATCGGGTTCAACAGGGTGCACAATCCCCATGATCGGGAGTCTGCGTTCACCAAGCAGAAGGGATGGGGACCCCGGCCGGGTATCCTGGTGTTCGGCCCCGGCGGTTCTGGCAGGGGGACGTCAGTTCCAGCGGTCACGTCCCTGGCCCGCGAACGGCGGTACATCGACAACATGGCCTCCATCCAGTGGAGTGAGTTCACGGTCTACCAGAGCCTGTGCTTCCCCGCGTCAGTCTATCCGGTGCTGGCCCAGGGTGGCAAGTGGGATGAGAGCCAGGACCCGTACGCATCGCGGTAGCGACCTAGTGCTTGCGACGTTTTCCTCTTGACTCGTTTCGATAGAAGTGCTATCTTGGTTTCGTTCAGTTTACACTGTAGGAGTATATAGTTGCAGCGGGAGCCTCCGCCGGGGGTGGGTAGGGAGAGCAGGAGGTGTTGTATGGGTGATAAGAGCACACTTGTTGTCATTAGTCTCATCGTCTGCGTTGGGCTCTGTGTTCCGTCGATGGCCTTGCCCACGCCCACTGTGGATCTGACCACCACGACACAGGGAACGATCAACGACGCACTCTACGAGGTGTTCACCGGTACCCATGGTGCCGGCTCGGGTCACTTCCCTGCCTTTCTGGTGATCCAGAACGACGGCATCGAGGAGGGGTACAACACGGACGGGGCTGTGCTTCCAGATGTGAAGCCCGCGCACACCACGTCGTTGTCGCTGAGCAGCGTGCCTCGCGTGCAGGTCGGTGGCGAATACTATCGTGAGTTTCTCCTGGATGGCCACGACAGCACCTCTGGAGACGACAAGTTCCTGTCTCTGGATCAATTGATGATTGCCCTGCACACCAGTAAGACACTGGATGGCGCCGTGGATGACGTGTTCGCAACGCCGATCTACTCCATGGACACGCTGGCCAGCGCGACCCATGGGTTCATAGACAACTGGGTCAAGTTCGACACCTCCCTGTCCTCGGGCGGGGGACAGGCGGACGTGACCGTGTTGATCCCCGATGATCTCTTCGACACCTCCCTCGGCGAGTGGGTCTACCTCTACTCGAAGATGGGTGTCAATTTCGCTGCAGACGCAACGCCCGAGGAGTGGGCCTGTGCAGGGACAGGGACTGACGTGACGGTCCCCGCACCCGCGGCCGTCCTTCTGGCTGGGCTTGGCACCCTCATCGCAGTCTCGCTACGGCGGAGGCCCACGTCCAGGTCCTAGCCCTGGCTTGCACCTCAGGGTGGAATCACTTGGGAGAAAGGCGGCTGTTGCCCGTCCTCGTCAGGACTCTTGCCTATGCGATCCTGACGGATAGACGCCGCCACGTGCCAACGGTACAATCTGGCTATGAACAGCAGACACGCCCGGGTCTCGACGCGGGCGTCCTCGCCAGCAGGCGAGTGTCGTTCACTCGGCCGGGCGATGCCAGGAGTCGTTGGAGGATAGAGGCATGCGGATGTCGGGGGTGATCTGGTTGACCGTGGCCTTGGCTGCGAAGGGGCTGTCTGCCGAAGGCCGGGGCGGGCTTCCCATAGAATGGATCGATCCGAACACAGGCCACCGGGTCGTCCGGCTCTCGCAAGAGGACGGGAGCCAGAGTTGGTACTTCCACCAGAGTGAATTCACGCCGGATGGCAAGAGGCTGGTCTTCGGCTCGCGGACTGGACTCTACACGGTGGATCTGGAGACCCGCAAGATCGAACAGATCAGGGCCCGGCGCGGAGGCATGCTCTGCGTGGGCGCAAGACCGGCCTGGTCTATTACCTCGCCAGGGAAGAGCAGAGGACCGCGATTTTTGCGGTCGACCCCAATACCAAGCAGGACAAGAAGATCGCGGATGTGCCTGAGGGCGTCTCCATCGCCAACATCAATAGCGATGAGACGCTGGCAGGCGGCACGTTCGACCTTCAGCGTCCGCAGGTGCCGAGCAGCACCATAACCGCGCGCGGCGAGAGCGACGTCGCCACAGCGGGCACACCAGGCGGCCGGAGTGCGGAGGAAGAGGTGCAGCGTCCCAGCAGGCGGCCCGGCTTCGGCAGATCCAACACGGATCGCGACATGCAGTTGGTCACGATAGACCTGAAGAGCGGCGAGGTTCGCAAGTTCAACGAGAGCCACGCCTGGCTCAATCACGTACAGTTTTCGCCGACTGATCCGCATCAGATGTTGTACTGCCACGAGGGGACCTGGGAGCTGATGGATCGGACCTGGATCATCCGTACCGACGGCTCAGGACGGACGAACGTGCACCCCCGGACGATGAACATGGAGATCAACGGCCATGAGTTCTTCAGTCCAGACGGCAAGAGCATCCTCTACGACCTACAGACGCCTCGCAGTGTGGTGTTCTGGATCGCCCGCTATGACCTCTCGACTCATCAGCGGACCTGGTACCACCTCAAGCAGAACGAATGGTCGGTCCACTACAACGTCTCTCCGGACCAGAAGCTGTTCTGTGGCGACGGCGGCGGTCCGCGCAGTGTGGCTGCGCCGGACAATGGACAGTGGATCTACCTGTTCCGGCCGCGCCTGATCCCTCCGGTCGTCGGCGGGGCCAGCGACCCAGCGACCCTGGTCCAGACCGGCACCCTCGAGGCCGAGAGGCTCGTCAACATGGCCAATCACAACTACACCCTCGAGCCCAACTGCCAGTTCACGCCTGACGGCAAGTGGATCGTCTTCAGGTCAAACATGCAGGGTCCTACCCACGTGTTCGCGGTTGAGGTGGCCAAGGCGGGTGATTCAGGCCAGAAAGGCCTGTAAGGGATAGTCCGATTGATCTGAGGTGATTGGAGAGACAGAAGAAGGAGTAGAGACCATGAGAACGCAGAGTGTTGGGTTGGTGGTGGCCCTGGGGATAGGGCTCATGATGCCGGCGGCAGGCCCAGGCCAGGACGTGGTGAACCTGCTGACCAACGGTGGTTTTGAGGCGGGTGCGGCGGACCCCTGGGGAACCTATGGCGGCCCGACCTTGACGGTAGTACAGGAGCTGGCCGATGCGGCCACGCCGCAGGGAATCGTGGAAGGCACGAGCTGCGCCACGTGGTGGTTCCCTCCAAGGGCGCGAATTTCTGGGACAGCGGCGTCCAGTACAAGAACCTGACCTTCCAGGCGGGGAAGAAGTATACCCTGTCCGCCTTCCTCAAGTGCAAGAAGGGCACCCTCCAGATCAACTTCAAGCCGGAGCTGATGGCGGATCCCTGGACGGGCTACGGCGAGCAGACGCTGGTCATGACAGAGGAATGGGCGGAGTACCACATCACGACCCCCACCCTCACCTCCACCGCGAGTCCGTGTGAGATCACGTTCCACGTCGGTTTTGCGGCGACCGATTTCTGGATGGACGACGTCAAATGGTATGAGGGTGACTACGTCCAGACCGTCGTCAAGTCCAAGACGACCGCCTACGGACCCACCCCGACCTCCGGGGCCGTGGACGTGCCCTGCGATCCTGAGTTGACCTGGAAGGCAAGTCCGAATGCCAAGACCCACGACGTGTATTTCGGTGCGGTCCAGGAGGACGTCAACAATGCCAGCGTCGCGAGCCCGCTGGGCGTGCTGGCCAGCAAGGGCCAGGCGGCCACGAGCTTCAGTCCGGCGGGTCTGTTGGCCTTCGGCAAGACCTATACCTGGCGGGTCGACGAGGTGAACGACGCTCCGGATAACACGGTCTTCAAGGGCGATCTTTGGAGCTTCACGACCGAAACGTACAGTTACCCGATCAGGCCGGCCAAGGCCACGGCGTCGAGTTCCCAGGCCTCCACCATGGGCCCAGACAAGACGATTGACGGCTCCGGCCTCGACAGCCTCGACCAGCACAACGTGTCTGCGAGCCAGATGTGGCTCAGCAAGAAAGGGACCTCGCCGGTCTGGATCCAGTACGAGTTCGCCAGTGCGATCAAGCTGGACCAGATGTGGGTGTGGAATTCTAACCAGGCGGTCGAGACGGTCACGGGTTTCGGGGCCAAGGAGGTGAAGGTCGAGACGTCCCTGGATGGGACCACCTGGACCGCCGTACCGGATGTCCAGGAGTTCGCGCAGGCCACGGGCGAGCCCAACTACGTGCACAACACGACCGTGGCGTTCGGCGGCGCGATGGCCAAGTTCGTCAAGCTGACCATCGCAACCAACTGGGCGGACGGCACCAAGCAGGCCAGCCTGAGCGAGGTCCGGTTCTTCACCGTGCCGGTGGTTGCGCGGTCGCCGCAGCCTGCGACCGGAGCCACGGGCGTGGCCCTGGACGGAGTCCTGAACTGGCGGCCTGGCCGCGAGGCGGCCAAGCACGTGGTGCTGCTCGGCACGGACCAGGCCAGCGTGGTCAGTGGCACGGCTCCGGCCACGACCCTCACCTCCCACAAGCTGGAGTTGGGTACTCTGGGCCTGGAATACGGCAGGACCTACTACTGGAAGGTCAATGAGGTCAATGATGCCGCGGCCCAGAAGGTCTGGGAAGGCGACGTATGGAGCTTCACCACGATCGACTACGCGGCGGTGGACGACTTCGAGAAGTACGATGACGCGTGCAACCGGATCTTCTTCGCCTGGGTGGATGGGTTCGGCTACTCGGCCTCTCCGGATTGTGGTGTGGCTGTCTCTGCAGGCAATGCCACGGGCTCGACCGTCGGCAACGTCAATCCGCCGTTCGCGGAGAAGACGATCATCCACAGCGGCGGCAAGTCCATGCCCATGTGGTTTGACAACACCAAGGCCCCGTTCTACTCAGAGACCCAGAGGGAATGGCCGACCGGCCAGGCGTGGACTGGAGGCGGCGCCAATACCCTGGTGGTCTACCTGAGAGGCGACGCGCCGGGCTTCCTGGAGACTGCGGGCGGCACGATCCTGATGAACGGGACGGGCACGGACATCTGGGATGCCTCCGACCAGTTCCGCTTCGTGTACAAGAGCCTCAAGGGCAACGGCTCGATCATCGCCAAGGTGGAGAGCGTCAGCAATCCCAATGAGTGGGCCAAGGCAGGCGTGATGATCCGTGAGAGCGTGGCAGGAGGATCGACCCATGCCTTCGCGGCAGTCACACCCGTTGCCAGCCACGGGATCTCCTATCAACGTCGTACGGAGACCAGCGTGGCGACCAATGTGGCCACGGACGTGGCCAACACGCCCACTCCGCAGTGGGTCAAGGTGACCCGCAATGGCAGCACCTTCACCACCCAGTACTCGTCTGACGGCAAGACGTGGACGGACATCGTGACGACAGACCCTGTGACGATCAGCATGGCCAACGACGTGCTCATCGGCCTGGCCGTGACCAGCCATGCCGCGGGCGCCGTCTGCGGCGCCAAGTTCTCCAACGTCTCGACCACGGGCAGCGTGTCCGGTGCATGGCAGGTCGCCGAGGTCGGAGTCGAGCAGGTGGCAGGCAACGCTCCTGAGACCTTCTACGTGGCACTGCAGGACAGCAGTGGAAAGAGCAAGGTGGTCAGCCATCCGGACGCCACGGTGATCGCGACGGGCAACTGGGAGCAGTGGGCCATTCCGTTGAGCCAGTTCACGTCCGGCGGCGTCAATGCGGCCAGCATCAAGAGGATGACGATCGGCGTAGGCGACCGGAGTAGCCCGAAGGCGGGCCAGTCCGGCAAGCTGTATATCGATGACCTCCGCCTGACGCGTGTGGCCGCGCCCTAGTGCGGCGAGCTGTAGCGGGTGCAAGGAATGATGGAGTCGAGGGGGCCCTGGGGCACAACAGGGCCCCCTCGTCAAGAGACTATCTCAGAACCTGTTTCGCAGCCGATCGCAGCAGGAACAGGTTCTGAGGTAGTCTCTGAGCAAGTGGATTGCTGCATCCTGCATGGCGGCGTATGATGGCGGTCAAGGGTGACAGAATCTAGGACAAGGATGACCTATGACGGACAAGGACTACATCATCATCGTGCAGTGCGACATCGTCAAGGAGCGATGCTCGGGGTACTTCTGTGAGCGAGCCTTTCACCACCGCAGGGACGCATTCGGGATTTACTCGCCCGAGAAGACCTATCGAACGATCCAGATGACGTGCGGCGGTTGCTGTGGCCGCGCCCTCCACCGCAAGCTCGGCCACCTGGTCCGCAAGATCAAGGATAAGGAGGGCGTGGACAGGTCCAGGCTCGTCGTCCAGCTTTCGTCCTGCATCACCCACGACAACTACCACGGGCCTGCCTGCCCCCACCTGGGATACCTGCGGATCCTGATCTCCAGGCTCGGTCTGGACGTGGTGGAAGGCACCGTCATCAGTGAGAAGGCCGAATCCCGGCGCAAGGCCGGGGTCTACCGGCCGAGCCCCGCCTCCCCATAGCTGGCCAGGCAGGCCGAATCTGCCGATTAGCCCTGTGAGGCTGACGATGGCCACCGCCATGACTAGCCCGCATTTCTCACAAGTCTTCGGTTCTGAGCGGCCCTGTTGTCCGGCTGCTGTGTTCTCGGTCCCGTTTGTCCTCAGCGTACCGCACTGGGTACGCCTCCGGGCAACCGGGACCTGCGGCCTGGCATCCGGCCAACATGCCGCGCTCAGAACAGCCTGTCATAGACGCGTCCGCCTTGCAGTCGACCCAAGTCAAGTCCACCGACTCACTTCCGCTCCGAGTGTCGGAAGCCTCGTGAGAAACGCGGGCTAGGCAACCCAGGACGTTCACGTCTCCTCCTACTTGCCCTGCTTCAGCAGGGGCAATCCCTCAACAAGCGGGGGCCACTGGCTCCAGTCCTTCTTGCCGCTCCACGTGGTGAATAGATGTCCCATGACCTTGGGATGGTGGAGGCCTTGACTGTACTGGATCAGGGCCTTTGTCGGCTCGACCTTGTTCCATCCCGAAGGCAGGACGCGGAACCCCTTCTCCGCAAACATCGCCACCGAGGGGTACGACTCGCGGAGCTCATAGTGCCAGTCACAGAGGATGACGTCCTTGGGTATCCTGTCTATGGCCGCCGCGGTGCCGTTCAATGAGGACTCCCACTCGCCATACGGGTACTTCCTTCCGTCGATGAGCCGGTCAGCCCACATCAGCATCTGCACGTGGCGGTTACCCACCAGGTGCTTGTGCAGGTCGTTGACAGCCTGGCTGAACACCTGGGCCGGGTCCTTGCCTTTGGTGGAAGGAGACTTGTCTGAGCCGATCAGGAAGACCTCATCCATGCCGACGTGCAGGGCATCTGCCCCAAACGCATCGATCAGCTCGTCCAGAAGGGGAAACACGATCCGGTTGACCTTCGGATTGAGCGGGTCCCACTCCCTGCAATACAGTCCCTGGTTGTCTGGAAACGCGCCGGGCGTCAGGTCCAGCTCAGGATACCGGACCAGCAGGCCAAAGGTGTGCTTGGTCCAGGACTGGTGCCCCAGGCAGTTGAACTGTGGGATCATCCAGATGCCGGCCTGTCTGCACGCCTTGGCAAAGCGGCCTGCGCCGCCCCGGGTGATGGGATGGTCGCCCGCGTGCAGTTCGGGGTGCGATTGAAACTCGAAGCTGTAGTTGACCTCGAGGATCAACACGTTGACGCCCATGCGGGCCAGGGTGGGCAGTTGTGCGGCCAGCCCGTCCAGGTCCGCGTCGCTTCCATAGGCCGTCAGGTGCAGACCCCGCCACTGCCTCGGCGAGGGGTGTTGACGGGGATGTCCGAGGCAGGTGCAACCGTGGGCAAGCATGGCAACGAGGGCAAGAAGCGTGAGAATGGGGAAGCGGGCTGAAGATCGCATAGTGTTCTCCCAAAATTCGTAATGTCAGTCCAGATCGGTCCTCTGCCCAGACGGGAACATGCTACCTCAGGTTCAGCTCCGCCGCAACGGGTCCGATAAGTGGGTGTTGACAAGTTGCGCGTGCGGGCGTATCTTGCCATCGCCGGTTGGGTGTAGGCCTGCCGGTCCGCGGTGCGCTGCGGGTCCTGCGCGGTCATGACATGGAGGCGAAGACCATGGCGAACGGACAAGGTTCTCACACGTGGCAGTTCTTCCGGGCAGGAGGGGTCGATCAGGTCCTTCTCCGTACAGGAGCGGACGTTGTCAATCTGGACCAACTCGACCAAAAATTGTGGGTCGCCTTGGCCTGCCCAACGCGGGGGATTGAGTTTGACACACGGACCCTGGACTACATCGATACGGACAAGGACGGCCGAATCCGCGTCCCGGAGATCATCGCTGCAGTAAAGTGGGTGCAGTCACAACTCAAGGACCCAGGTGAACTGCTCAAGGGCGGAGATTCAGTTCCGCTGGCCAATATCAAGGATGAGGCTGTGCGCAGGGGCCAAGACCGTCCTGGCGAGTCTTGCCAAGAAGGACTCGCCTGCCATCTCCCTGGCCGATGTAGCCGATACCGCACGGATCTTTGCCGCTACCCCCTTCAATGGGGATGGGGTGATCCCTGCGGACTCCGCGACCGACGAGGCCGACAAGAAGGCCATCGAGGATATCCTGGCCACAGTGGGTGGAGTTCCGGACCGCAGCGGGAAGGTGGGAGTGAACTCCGAGAAGGTGGATGCCTTCTTTGCCCAGGCTCAGGCCTTCTCCGAATGGCACGCCCGGGCCGAGGCCGACAGGTCTGTCCTTCCCTTAGGGCCTGACGCTACGGCCGGCGCAGCCGCTGCCCTCAAGGCCGTCAAGGCCAAGGTCGATGACTACTTCGCCCGGTGCAGGATCGCGGTCTTCGATGGCCGTGCCCTGGCAGCCGTCAACCGGCAGGAGGTCGAGTATCTCGCCCTGGCCGCCAAAGATATGTCCGTCTCTGCGCAGGAGGTGGCGGGCTTCCCCTTGGCCAAGGTCGATCCAGCCAAACCGTTGCCTCTGACGCAGGGATTGAACCCGGCTTGGGCGGATGCCATGGCCACGTTTGCCGCCATGGCTGTGAAGCCCTTGCTCGGACCCGGCAAGACGGCCCTGTCCGAGGCAGATTGGGCAGCCATGCAGACCAAGCTCGCTCCCTATGAGGCGTGGCTGACCGCCAGGCCGGCCAACACCGTGGAGTCCCTGGGACTGACTCGGATTCGTGCCCTGCTGGGCAGTGACGCCAAGGCCCGCATCATGGACCTGATCCAACAGGACCTGGCCCTGGAGAAAGAGAATGCCCAGATCTCCACACTGGAGAAGCTCGCCCTTTTCCAGAGGGACCTTGTCAGGTTGCTCAACAACTTCGTCAGCTTCGCTGAGTTCTACGGACGCAAGGGGGCCGTCTTCCAGGCGGGTACCCTGTATCTGGACGGCCGGGCCTGCACCCTGTGCATGGAGGTCACGGACCCCGGCAAGCATGCGACCCTGGCCGGACTGTCGGCCGCCTATCTCGCCTACTGTGATTGCACCCGGCCTGGCGGCGAGAAGAGGGCCGTTGTCGCAGCCTTCACCGACGGGGACTCGGACAATCTCATGGTCGGGCGCAATGGCGTGTTCTACGATCGCAGAGGTCGCGACTGGGATGCCACCATCACCAAGATCGTGGCCAATCCCATTAGTATCCGCGAGGCGTTCTGGGCGCCATACAAGAAACTGGTGCGCATGATCGAGGAGGCAGTGGCCAAGCGGGCCGCTGCGGCGGACACCGCCTCGCAGGCCAAGCTCTCCAGCGCAGCTCAGACCGTGGCGGAGGCCGACAAGGCCAAAGCCGCAGCCGCCAAGCCCGCCGAGCCGAAGAAGATGGACGTGGGCACCGTGGCTGCCATCGGCGTGGCCTTGGGCAGCATCGGTGCTGTGTTGGCCATGTTGCTCAGCAAGTTCATGGACCTCGGCGTATGGATTCCGTTGGGCGTCTTGGCCTTGATCCTGCTCATTTCGGGCCCTTCCATGCTGCTGGCCTTCCTCAAGCTCCGGCAGCGAAACCTGGGTCCCATCCTCGATGCCAGCGCATGGGCCATCAACGGCAGGGCACGTATCAACGTGCCATTCGGTCGTGCCCTCACCGGCGTGGCTAAGCTTCCCGCCGGGGCCCAGACGTCTCTGGACGATCCGTACGCCGAGAAGCGGCGGCCGTGGGGGACCTACCTCATGCTGGCGGTCATTGCAGTGCTGGGTGTGATGTGGTACCTGGGCCACCTCGATGGTTTCCTGCCGGGCCGCGTCAAGAGCACCCGCGTGCTCGGCTCCTATGCCCCCACCTACAAGGCAACCGTAGAGGCGCCGGACCCCAATGCGGCGAAACCTGAGAAGAAGTAGCGGGTTCATGACTGGACGCGTGTGGATCTACCTGGGGCTGATGTGCTTGGGACTGCGATCTGTCTTGGGTGCGCCGGGCGTGCTGACCGACCGCATGGATGCCAAACCCCTGATCCCGGCCGACGAGGGACAGTCCTTTACCTTCGTCGTCCTGGCAGACGCGACTGCAGCGGGCCCCAACAACCTGGACGTCCTTGCCACGGCCGTCCGTGAGGTCAACATCCTGCGGCCGGACCTTGTGCTGAACGTGGGCGACATGATCCCGGGGTACTGCGACCGCGAGCACTGGCTGGACCAGGTCAGGCAGATGCGGCAGGTCATGGACGGGCTCGTTGTGCCCTGGCTGCCTGTTGCGGGAAACCACGACGTCTATTGGGCGAGCAGTCAGCCGCACGACGCGGCAGCCCATGAAGCCGACTATGAGCGGACCGTGGGACCCCTGTGGTACGCCACGGAGCACAAGGGGTGCTGGTTCATCGTCCTATTCAGCGACGAGGGCAATCCCAGGACCGGCCAGAAATCCTTCGAAGATCCCAACTGCCAGGTCATGAGCCCCAGGCAGACTCTCTGGCTCGATTCCGTGCTGAAAAAGGCCAAGGGCGCCTCACGCATCTTCGTGTTTCTGCACCAGCCCCGATGGACCGATGGCTACGGCACGGACTGGCAGCGGATCCACTCCATGCTCAGCAGGGCAGGGGTGTCCGCAGTCTTTGCCGGCCACCACCACGTGCTGTCGTATGACGGCGTGCGAGACGGGATTCGGTACTACCGGCTGGGTACGACCGGAGGGGAGATCGACTCTGGGGCAGAGCCGGAGGCCTTTCATCACTACTTGCTGGTGACCGTGCAGCCCAAGGATTTCTCCGTGGCCGTCATCAAGGTGGGCTCTCTGGCCAGCCCCGAGGACGGCCGGTTCAGACGGTGGACGCTCGTGGCTGGCCGCGACTGGATCATCGGCCAGGACCGCAAGGTGGACTTCCCCATAGAGGCGCCCGACCTGGGCGGTCTGGAAGGCATCCTGCAGATCGGCCTGGCAGGATCCACGGACGAGTGGGGCGACAAGGGGCTGGAGGTTCAGGTCCTGGACGAGGGACAGAGGCCGCTGCTACGGCGATTTGTCAGCGACAAGTCCAGTGTCTGGATCGAGTATCCGATCCGGTCCAAGACCCGGTATGTGGTTCGCCTGTTCGATCAGGACTCGCAGGCGGGTCCTGGGGTCTCCAGCCACAAGGGGGCCATCGCTGTACGCGTCAGGGTCAAGGCGAGGTGAGCTGCGTCAGCGCCAGAGCAGTGAGTCCCTCGTGTCTCGCCTTCCTGCCTTCTCACCTTCTTAGCATCTCCGCCTGAGGGTTCCTCGCCTACTGCCCCGGCGCAGACCTGCCCCGGTGCTCCATCAACAGGGTGACCCGGTCGAGGATCTCGGCTGACAGGCACTGCCTGAGGAGACGTTTGACCTCTCCGACGCCGGTTCGCTGGGTCATGTGGATGAGTATGACCATTTCGCTGTGCAGGGCTTCAAGGAGCTTCTGCAGATCCTTGACGTGCAGGTGCCGGCCGGCCTGCGCCGATCGAGGTGGTCGTCGTCAAAGAACGTACACTCCGTGACCAGGATGCGGCTGTTGGCCACATAGGGCAGCGAGGTGTAGTCCACGTACTGGGTATCGCCGAGGTAGCTGATGATCGGCAGCTCCAGCACCGTGTCGATGGCGATCCCTTGCCTCTTGAGCTCCACGATCTGAGGACCTGGGAGCCTCGCGTACTCGGGCTTGATCTTCTTGCGCTTCTCCAGCACGCAATAGCCGACCGAACCTTTGCAGTGGTCCGTGGGAAAGGCGCGGGCGAACAGGTTGGGCTTGATCTGAACCTCGTCTCCGGCTGCCACGCCGATCAGGTTTCCAGGGATCTTGTTTCCGTCCAGGGCGCCCCAGGCGTCCAGGATCTGACGCATGGGCGGGATGAGATTCTTCGGGCGCCACGATGGTGCCCGGAGCCTGACCGTCGAACTGGCGGTGCGAAAGGTAATAGGCGAATCCTGCCGCGTGGTCGATGTGGCCATGGGTCAACAGGACGTGATTGATGGGAATCACCTGGTCCGGTGCCTTGCCGATGTCAAAGCAGACGTCGAGCTGAGGCACGGCCAGTACGGTCTCCTCGCCCCCAACAGAGTAGCCGAGGATGTCCAGATCGCGGATTTGTATGTGGGCCAAGTTGTGACTGGGCATCGTTCAAGGGCAGACTGACTATCGATCATTCATGACGGATGTTCGATGATGGCCGTCACTCGTATGGCAGGGCATGGTAGGCGGCAGGGCGAGCGGTGTCAACGGTTTTCTCGAAGGATGGGTATGCCCGGTGTTTCAACCTCGCGGCAGAGATCATCTGTCTGGCGCACCCGACGCGATCCTGGATTGGGCCGCCAGGCTGGACCCAAAAGAGAAGGGCCGTGGGAACGCCCCACGACCCTTCAGAGTGAAAGGCTGCTAGCGATCATGGCTTGTCTGACCGACCCGGGTCGGACGATGTCGAGGGATGGTTCCTGGCCTGAATCAACACGGTCACGCGGTCCACCAGGTCCTCTCCGATCACTCTTGCCTTGTGGAGGACCACGCCCAGACCTTCAAGCACGCGTTCTGAAGGCGCAGAAGCCAGAGTGGCTTGCCTGGAAGCCAGGGCCTCGCGTGACACGTTGGCAGGTGGCGCCAGGCAGTAGACTGCTGTGGCGAATCCGCACAGATAGACGATCCCCAACAGCAGCAGTTTCGCTCTCCAGCCGAGCATTGAGGCGTTTCTCCCCGTTTGAAAGCCCCAGTTGGCGTGCCGGTTGGTCCCCTCCATCCGGTCTTGATTCGAGCTCCTCTACTCAATATGTACGATGAAAACACCCTTCAGCCAAGTCGAACGGGGGGAATATGGCCGGATAAAGACGCGACTTTCTAGGCGATGCAGGCTGCAGGCAGGGCAGGTCTCACGCGGTCCAAGGCCGCGCAGAGCCTCTCGCACACGAAGGCCACCTGGTCCTGGGTCAGATGGTTGTAGAACGGCAGGGCGATGGTCCGCTCGGAAACGGATTCCGCGATGGGAAAATCTCCCTTCTGGTAGCGTCCCTCCTTCACCATGAAAGGCTGTAGGTGTACGCACGGGAAGTAGCTGCCCGTCTGGATACCGTCCTGCTCCAGGATCGTGAGGACCTCATCCCGCTGGCCAGCCGTGGCCCCATCGCTCAGCCGGACTACAAACACGAACCAACTCAGGTCTGCCTCTCGGGGCACAGCCTGAAGGACCAGTCGTTCTTCGTGGGCGAGTTGCCGTCTGTACCACTCGGCGACCCGACGCCGACAGTCCTTGATCTGCTCGATCCGCGACAACTGCGCCAATCCGAGGGCCGCCTGAAGATCGCTCAGCCGGAAGTTGTAGCCCAGCCGCTCGTGGCAGAGCCAGCGGCTCGCCGCGCTGCGGCCCTGGTTCCTAAGCGAGACACAGTGATCGGCCAGTCGAGGATCGTCCGTCACGATCATGCCGCCCTCACCCGTGGTGATCTGCTTGTTGGGGTAGAACCCGAAGACGGCCATCTGACCGAACGTGCCGGCCTTTCTACCCGCCAGGCTCGAACCGAGGGCCTCGCAACTGTCCTCCACTACCGGCAGGCCGTGATTCCGCGCGACTCGGGCGATCTGGTCCATGCCCGCAGGATTGCCAAAGACCTCCACGGGCAGAACGGCCCGGGTGCGGGGGGTGATTCGGCCCTCAATCGCCTCTGGATCGAGGTTCAATTGAAGCGGGTCTATATCCGCAAATACGGGGGTGGCGCCGGCCATGAGGATGCAGGTGGTGGAGGCGATGAAGGTGAACGGGGTGGTGATGACCTCGTCTCCAGGTCCGATGCCCAGGGCCTTCAGGCACAGGAACAGGCCGCTGGTGCCGCTGTTGACCGCCACGGCCCGTCGGGTGCCCAGGTGCTGGCAGAACGCCTGCTCGAAGGCGGGCCCCTTGGGGCCCAAGGACAAGTGATGCCCTCGAAGGACATCACACACTGCCTCGATCTCCTGTTCAGTGATATCCGGTCTGGATAGCGGTATCTGCACGCTCTGATCTCCTCGTTCGAGTCTTGGCCGAGCCGGCCTGTCCTGTTCATCGGCAGCTTGCGTGGGGTCCACCACCCGCCTGGGCTGCATTCGGGGCAATCGAAGGCGGGGATGTGGCGCGTTCCCATTATGGGACCTGATCCAGAGGCGGATCGTCCGTGCAGAGGTGAAACCAAGAGCAAACTAAATAGCGGGCTGTTCCAGGCCGAAATACCAATGACTGGGTGCAATAGACGAAGGGAACAGACAATGGCTAAAGGAAAGAACGTCTTGACCACGGGCGATGTGGCCAGGATATGCAACGTGGCCCCAAGGACGGTTTCCAAGTGGTTCGACAGCGGACAGCTCAAAGGGTATCGGATTCCCGGAAGCAAGGATCGCCGTATCCCCTTGGACGAGCTGGTGCGTTTCATGAAGCTCAACAACATGCCGATCCAGGGACTGGCGGGTGGCAAGATACGGGTGCTGCTGGTAGACAACGACAGTGACGCCACCCAGGTCCTGGCTCAGGGGCTCAAGAAGCAGGGCGATTACGAGGTGCAGGTGGTGCACACGGCCTTCGAGACCGGGCTCGTCGCACAGAAGCTCGCACCGCACGTCATCATCATCAATCTGATCGCACAGGGGATCGATGCAGCCGGCATCTGTGCGGCCATCCGCAATGACGTCGAGTTGCAGACCATGAAGGTCATCGCTATTTGCGGGTGCCTCGGCCCATCGGAATGCCAGGCCCTCGTAATGCGAGGCTTCGACGACTACCTGGAGGATGCCTCAGACGTGTCCGGGATCGTCAAGAAGATCGAACAGGCTACCGCGATCATCTACTGACCGCGACGCAGTGTTTGGCTAGACTGCACAGATTAGCCAAGCGTACGCGGTGTCGGTCCATAGATTTGTCCAGATTGCCGATATCGAGGCACAGAATAAAGCCAGACTCAGTTAAGAATCTGGCTTCGGAGGAGGGTGATGAAAAGCTATTAGGCCGGTTGATGTCGTCTCCTACTTCCGGCTTTTTCGGTCCTTCTACCTCTTAATCGAAAAACAGAGGTCAAGTTCTTTAAGGAAATTCCGACCTTTCTGTCGTAACAATGTACTTTTTTTCCGAAGGGGGCAATCGGATGTCCCCAAGAACCCACGTCACGTCCCCCGCTCAACGAGAGGAGAGGGCTCGTTCCGGCGGACGCCCGGAGCGGCGAGAACGTGGACCGCGGCCACCGGCGCAGGGCCTGACCCCTGAATGGGTCAGGTGGAAATCGGGGCGACTGGACTTGAACCAGCGACCTTTGGACCCCCAGTCCAACACTCTAGCCAAACTGAGCTACGCCCCGAACAACTAGAGCAGTATTGTAATGCAGAACTGTCCTGGCGACAACCCTTTTGTCATAGATCTTTGGCAGCGGGCCTGGCAGAGCAAGACAGGGCTTCCAGAAGGGGACTGATCCATCCTTACCTTGGCACAACCCTCGTGGGTTGGTATGATGATCACAAGTGAAGGTCGATTCCGGTCGAAATGACAGACAGGACTATGGGGCTCTACGACAGAGACTATACGCAGGAAGGCCATGAAACGCGCTATGCGCCGCAGACGGGGTACGGCTTCGGCAGTGTGACTTCTGCCGTCAAGTGGCTGCTGATCGCCAACGGCGCCGTGTTCCTCGTGCAACAGTTGGGGGCGGGCTCTTTCCTGGAGACCTGGGGTACGGTGTGGCCTAGGTCCTGGCCATGGGACCTGCAGTTGTGGCGGCTCGTGACCTACCAGTTTATGCATGGCGGTCCCCTCCACATCCTCTTCAACATGCTGGGACTGTTTTTCCTAGGGCCGACGTTGGAGCGGCATTGGGGTACGCCGAGATTCGTCGGTTTCTACCTGGGATGCGGCATAGCAGGGGGGCTCACCTATATTCTATTGGCAGGGCTCAAGGTCCTTGTGGTGGCTCCGCTGCTCGGGGCCTCTGGTGCGATTCTGGGCCTCTTGGCTGCATGTGCAATCCTGTTCCCCCATTTCGTGATCATTCTGATCGTCTTCCCGGTTCCCATCAGGGTTGCTGCCGTGATCCTGATCTTCCTGGCGATCGCCACGGTTGTGGGCCGTGGAGTGAATGCGGGCGGTGAGGCCGCGCACTTGGGGGGCATGGCGGCAGGTGCCGTCTATGCCCTGGGCCAAGCGAGGATCGGGTCCTTGAAGGGCCGGCTGAGGGTCCCTTGGTCCAGACGTCGGCATCAGCGTAGACTATCTGTGGAGGAGGACCTGGACAGAGAGGTGGATCGCATACTGCAGAAGGTCCATCGGTCTGGTATCCACAGCCTGACGTGGCGGGAGAAGGCTACTCTGAGAAAGGCAACAGAGACTGAGCAGCGACGCACCCGCCGCTAGCCTGCATGCATCAGAACAATCAAGGCCTGTGCGAGTGAAATCGCACAGGCCTCGACTATGTTTGCTGGATGCGACTGTTTCCTTGCCTTGCGGCGACTCGCGCGGACCACAGCACTCCACGGCGGCTTTCTGCAAGCGATGGCGTCGACAAGGGCCAAATTGAGGTCGTCAGACTACATGACCCCTGCCTGATCGTGGTAGGTCGCTTGCATGGTTCCCACCTGATGTCATGCTGGTCACGTCACAGGGAACAGACGCCGGACGGATCAGACTCCTCGGTACAACGGTCCTCCTTCAGGGTGTATAGACTCGTACTGTCACGCCGAATTAGGTTGTTCCTACCTTGCACAGAAGGTCCGACGTCTCTTCAGTTTGTGTCCAACATACTCTGCTAACTAACTTCTCGCGCAGTACTTGCCGACAACGAGCCAGATCGCATGCGCGTTCCTGTCCTTGCCCGGACTTACTACAGTTCTCCTCTGCAGCCCATAGAGAGCGACGTGCGTCAGAGAAAACCAGCCTACAACCTTACCAGGTCTCGTCTAGGGCGAGACTGGCTACGTGGCCAGAACCTATGTGCATCGGCCACTACCCCTAGCAGGGGAGTCAGAGGTTGTGTTCCCAAGAAAGCTAGCATCGCCATGTTTACCATATTGCCTATGTTGATGTCAATACCTCTACCCCTCATTTGGTGCGTCCTGGACTCGGCCAGTAGACAAACGCGCCGGCTAACCCCGCATATGTGCTTGCCAAGGCTGAGATGTTCACATATTGTAGTGTGCTAGTGACGTGGTGAGGCTATGCAGATGAACAAGAGATACACGGTGGCGGACCTCGTGGAGGCCAAGCGGTCAGGTCGAAAGATCGTGGCTGTGAGCTGCTACGACTATACGACGGCCAGGCTTGTGGCAGAGGCCGGGGCGGACGTGATTCTGGTCGGGGACTCGGCTGCCCAGATGCTTCTAGGATTTGACTCCACATTGCCGGCCTCAATGGACTTCATGGCCCTGATGACGGCTGCCGTCCGCAGGGGCGCTCCGGACGTGTGCCTTGTGGCAGACATGCCATTCCTTTCCTATCAGGTGGGCCGTGACGAGGCGGTTCGGAACGCAGGCAGGTTCGTCGTGGAGTCTGGAGCCCAGATGATCAAGGTGGAGATCTCGGAGGCCTATCTGGATGTGGTGAAGGCCATCAGCGATGCGGGCATGGCGGTCATGGCCCACATAGGCATCAGGCCTCAGACCATAGGCAAGCTGGGGCGGCTGCGGGCCGAAGGGACCACTGCCGCTGTGGCGATCAGCCTCGCAGAGCTGGCTGACCGGGCTGTAGAGGCCGGCGCAGCCGCCTTGCTGGTGGAGGGGACCGCGGCCGAGGCAGCAGCCATGATCACGCGTCGATGTGAGGTCCCGGTCATTGGCTGTGGCTCAGGGCCTGACTGCGACGGTCAGATTCTCATTGCACCGGACATCCTTGGCCTGACGCAGCGGCGTCCGAAGTTCGCGGCGAACTTCGCCAATCTTGGGCAGGCCTCTGTGGAGGCCTTTGGCGCGTATGTCCAGCACGTCAGGGCGGGGACGTTTCCGGATGGCGACTGCAGCTACCACATGAAACCCGGCGAGCAGGAGCAGCTCCGCGCCGCTCTCAGCGCCTAGCGGCCGGACGAAGTCTCTGGAATGGGCAGCCCCAACTCCGTCAGCACCGCCTTCATGTCCTCCCAGACCTTGGCGCGGTTCTCCCGGGTCATGCTTCTCAAGAGGTATGCAGGGTGGAAGGTGGGCATGACCTTGACCGTGGTGCCGTCGGACAGGGGATAGGGGTGAAAACGTCCTCGCAACAGGCCTATGGAGAGGTTGACGTTCAGGAGTGTGCGGGCCGCGTGTGCACCCAGGGCCACGATGACCTGTGGCCGAATCAGCTCCACCTGTCGTTGGAGAAAGGGTAGACAGGCGACGATCTCCTCAGGCATTGGGTCACGGTCATGGGGGGGATGGCACTTGAGTACGTTGGCGATGAAGACGTCTTCCCGCCGCAGTCCGCAGGCGGCAATGATCTTGTCGAGGTACTTGCCTGCCGCGCCGACGAAGGGCCGGCCTTGCCGGTCTTCATCCGTTCCGGGCGCCTCGCCCACGAACATGAGCCGGGCCTTTAGGTTGCCTTCCCCTGGAACCGCGCGGGCCCTTGCCTCGCCGAGCTCGCACTGCCTGCATGCCTCGATCTGTCCTGCGATCTGGTCTAAGGGGCTTGCCTGGCCCTGAGCCTCTGGTCGATCTCCCGCATCGGAATCAGGCTGATCTCGGCCACCCCGTGCGACTGCGAAGCCGGTCAGGAGGGCGTCCAGCTCGAGATGCTGTCTGATGGCCTTCTCTAGATCCATGTCGTCCATAAATCCTCATACCGACCCTGCGCCGACGTCCCGCGAGAACGTCAAATAGACTTGTTCTTCTTCAGTCTCCTTTATACCATAGATAGGGTATGCTAATGAAGGCTTTTGGGTAGGTATGGGACAGAGCCGGCCATGCACCTGGAAACTCTGAGAATCTTCTGCGACATCGTTGAGCTGGGCAGCTTCTCAAAGACGGCAGAGAAACACCTGCTGAGCCAATCCGCCATTTCGCAGCAGTTGGCCCAGTTGGAGGTTACACACAAGTGCCAGCTCATCGATCGCAAGAAGCGGCCCATTGAACTGACCAAGGCCGGACGGCTGCTCTACTCCGCGGCCAAGGACATGCTCGAACGATATGAGCAGTTCAACAGCGAGGCTAATGCCCTGAGGTCTTCCAGCCAATCCCGCCTGAACGTGGCGGCCATCTATAGTATTGGCATGCATGTGCTGCCTGACTACGTCAAGCGGTTCATGGTGACCTACCCCAATGTGAACATGCACATCGAGTATCACGACCCGGAACGGGTCTACCAACTCGTGCTTGACGGCGAGGTGGACGTGGGGCTGGTCGCCGTGCCCAGACGGGACAAGCGGGTGGAGGTGTACGACTTCGAGCAGGAGTTGCTCGTCCTCGCCTGTAGTCCCAAGCACTCTCTGGCTGGTCGGGACGAGGTCGACATCCACCAGCTCCAGTTCGAGCGGTTTGTCGCCTTCGAGGAGGGCGTGCCGACGCGGATCTGGATCGATGGGATCCTCGCCCGCTACAATGTGGTGGTTCGTCCGGTCATGGAGTTTGACAACACAGAGACGATCAAGCGGGCGGTGGAGATCAATGCAGGGATCAGTATCCTGCCGCACGGGACACTCCTTCAGGAGATCAACACGGGCACACTGAAGGCCGTTCGCTTCTCGAACGAGAGTTTCTTCAGGCCCACGGGGGTCATCGTTCGCAAGGGAAAGCTGCTCGGTCCGGCCGGCCGGTATTTCATCGAACTGCTGTGCAACAAACCGCCGCAATCGTGACTGAAGGGGATTCGTTTCTCCGGGGACGATCCATTCGACGGCGGAGAGGTCATATATGACTGTAAGAGCCGTCATTTTCGACTTGGACGGGACACTGACCGAGCCCTTCTTGGACTTTGACGCGATGCGGCGGGAAATGGGTATTCCGGCTGACGGTGGACCGATCCTGGAGGCCATGGAGAAGATGCCCCCCGGCAAGCGAGAGCAGGCACTGCGGATCCTGGAGATCCGCGAGCGGGAAGCCCTGGAGCAATCCAAGCTCAACCCTGGGGCCCGTCAGACCCTTGCGACTCTCAGAGGCCGAGGTATACTGGTCGGCGTGCTCACCCGCAACTGCCGGGACAATGCAGCGGCAGTGGCGAGCAAGCATGGCCTAGAGGTGGACTGTATAGTGGCCAGAGAGGACGGGCCAGTTAAGCCTGATGCGTTCGGGGTGTTGCGAATCTGTGAGCAGTTTGGCGTCAAGCCCAGTGAGGCCCTGGTGGTGGGCGATTATCTTTTCGACCTGCTCAGCGCCAATGCGGCGGGGGCTGTCTCCGTACTGCTGACCTCACATCCACAGGCTGATCGATTCTCGCATGAGGCGGCCCTTACCATAGACCACCTTGGGCAGTTGCTGACGATAGTAGAGCGATACGATGGTCCGCAAGGGGGGCCGTCACGGGAGTAGATCGATGGAGTGGACGAAGGTTTTGAGGATCGCCGCGTGTTGGATGGCAGGCGCCTGCGCAGCGTTTGGCCAGGAGCCCTCGCCCCAGGGCGGCGGCACGGGACAGCAGGCCCCGGCCGTTCATCCTGACGTCGAGGCCGTTCTCCAGAGGATTCAGCAGGCGGCCAAGGAACTGCGGTCCTACCAGTGCGCGATCGACTACGTCCTTCGTCAGCCGCTGCTGGAATCCAAGACACGCCGCACGGGCATGGTCTACTATGTTCGCCAACCCAACGGATCACGGCTGCGCGTGAACTTTGCGACGCTGGAGCAGGATGACGGGAAGGTTCAGCCCTATATGCAGCAGTTCCTCTTCGACGGCGTATGGCTGGTCGACGTGGACTACCAGGTCAAGTCGTGGGAAAGGCGGCAGATGGCCGACGCGAACAAGCCCACCGATGCCTTTGACCTGGCTGGCCGGGAGCTCCCGATCGCGGGGTTCACGGGAATCGAAGAGCTTCGCCGTGACTTTGACATGGAGATCGTCCCGCCTTCATCCGGCCAGACCGGAGACGGCGGACGGGTCACCCTGTCCATGAAGGCCCGGCCGGGATCCCCATACGGGAAAGACTACAGGTCGATGGTGTTCAGCGTCGACAAGACGATCGGGCTGCCCGCGAAGGTCGCGGCGGAGTCTACCGAGGGAGACTTCTACGAGATTTCGTTCACCCAGGTGAAGGTCAATTCGCCTATAGAGGACTCGGTCTTTGATCTGAAGGTCCCCAAGGACTTCGGCCCACCCGAGATCATCCCTCTGGAGGCCAACACGCGAAAGGGAATCCATCCGACTCATGATCGCTGAACACGACTCATCTCAGCCCCGCGGTCCAAGATCAGAGCAGGCCGAACCAGCCCCTTTGTCCGAGGCGGTGTTTCACTCCCTGATCAGTCGGCGAGCCCAGCGTCTGCTCGGATTGGTGGGATACGTGTCGGATAGTTCGTGTGAGCAGATCATGATCCGTCCTCTGCTCGGCGAGCTCCATTCCCAGGCCACGGAACTGGAGGAGTTGCTGGACGCCTACGACGCCCGCAACAACTGCCACTGGTGCCGGTTCCGGGCGTTGACTGCAGCACTGAAGGGTTTCTCAGACGTCAGCTATCAGTTGCTGCACATCCGGCATGCCTTGCCGGCGTATCGTCTGCTGCCGATCGAGAGGGACTTTGCCGCGGCCACGCGGCAGACCCTGGAGTTCACGACCGGAGTCCTCATCCGTGCTTCCAAACAGATGCTCGCCCAGGCCCAGGAGCTTCATCTGCCGATTCCGGAGACCCACCATCGGGAGGAATCGTACTGTGAAGTCCTTCCCCCCGGCAGGCTGGCGAGGAACTGCCGTGCCCACAGGACTGAGACCGTGTCCGAGATGGTGACCCTCCTGGCTACGGCCTTCCTGAATCTGGCTGCAGACAGCAAGGATGTGCGGGCTGCGGGCCGGGCCAGGAGTGAGGAGTATCCGAGCTTCCTTGCGGACGCTGTGCGGGAGGAGCGGTTGCGGGGCCTGGAGCTGAGGTTCCACAATCTCCAGTCTCAGTACGACACCTACGTGGCCGGCACCTTGTCCGAACGGAAGGACGCGGACTTGCTGGTGCTCAGGGGGCACGTCAGCGTCGTCTTCCATCTGCTCGAGACGGCGACCCTGTTCGCTCATCACTACGAGCGGCATGCCAGCAATCAGAAGCCATGTGACCGGGCCGGTGAATATGATCCGTTGGTCGATCGAGATGGTCTGGTCGGCGTGCTGATGAACTACTCGATCGCCTACATCCACCTCTACATTGGCTGTGCCGAACATCTGTGCCGCGAGATGCTCAAGCGATATGCGGAGGTCGGCCGTCTGGAGATGCCGGTGCCCAAGTACAGGGGGTTCCACGTGAGGCCCGCCACTCTGGTCTCCAAGCTTGTCCTTCACTACGGCAGTGACGTGAAGATGACGCTGGACAATGAGTGTTATGATGCCAGCAAGCCCCTCGATCTCTTCAGGGCCAATGAGAAGATCAATGCCATGAAGCGGAGGCGTCTGGCCAATCTGGTGGTCGATTCGAGGATGATTCCGGAGCACGTCGACAGCCAGGGTTTTGAGGCCACAGTCCGTGCGATCGTATCGAGCCTGGCTGAGCAGGGGAAGGTCATCCTCTACGAGCGACCCATACAGTTTCCTCAAGAGCATGCACAGAGAGAAGGGACCCTGGAAGAGCGCGTCATAGCGGAGTTGAGTCGTTTGTTGATATTGGGCAAGATTGACGTCGACTGCAATGTCAATGTGGCATTCGTGGGTGACATCCGCGTTTTGGGAGATATCGACCTTCTTGCTGCATCGGGGTACGGAGAGGATGAGTTTGGCAACAACGTCATCCTGCCGGAGAAGCTGAGATACCTCAGGGCTTAGTCTCCATTTCTCAGAATCCGCATTTATTTGGGTCTAAACGCGATTTCTTTTGACAAACGCCTGGGCTGGGATAGACTTTCAAGCTAACCTTTTGAGGGTATTTTGGAGGACAGTTCGGATGCAAGAGTACGAGACTCTCAAGACGTTGGTGGCCGAGATTGAGCAGGACATCAACAAGGCCGAGGGTGGCAACAAGGCCGCGGGGACCCGCGTGCGAAAGCAGATGCAGGACATCAAGAAGGCCGCCCAGCAGGTTCGAAACCGGGTGCTGGAGATTCGGTCTGTTCCCTGATCCGGGCATAGGTCTGCAAGCCCACACGTCTGGCCACGGCAACAGTCCCAGGGATGCGGACGGTTGCTCACTGGGCCGTTTCTTCTTAAGACCAGAAGTCTCATGCTCGGAGGTAGCCCATGCCGCGGGATCTGTTGTTTGACCTCTCCCAACTGGACCTCAAGGCCAGCCCGGTGTTTGACAAGGAGGCGATCTGCCTGGCCAATCCCCAGCGGTATGAGATGCAGCAACTGGATGGCATCCTCTGGTATGACCTGGACCGTTCTCTGATCCTGGGCTACAAGGACGTGACTGATCAGGAGTTCTGGATCCGGGGTCACATTCCCGGCCGTCCTCTCATGCCCGGCGTGATCATGATCGAGGCTGCAGCCCAACTGCTCAGTTTCTTTGTCAAGCAGATGCTGGGGGAGAAGGGCTTCCTGGGATTCGCTGGCATCGAGTCAGCCAAGTTTAGGTCTACCGTGGCCCCGGGATCCCGGCTCTATCTGTTGGGCCACATCTTCGACAGAAGGAGCCGCAAGTACACCAGTTCCGTCCAAGGGGTGGTGGGTGGGAACTTGGTTTTCGAATCCACTATTGCGGGCATACGGGTCTAGCCCGCATTTCTCACGAGGCTTTGGACATCCGGGACCGAGAACGCAGCAGCCGGGCAACAGGACCGCTCAGAACCAAAGGCTTGTGAGAAATGCGGGCTCCGCTAGGGAGTGGTCCCCAGAAGCCGGAAGGGCTCCTCGAGCACCGGCAGGGGACGGGTGGTGACGTTCGGGTCATCGGGGGAGCCCGTGATCTCCATGCGGACCACTGCGCCTCCGAGCCCCTCAGTCAAGGACTGGAGCGCCGTGGGTTCGGCGTTGGCCAGCCGCCGGCGGCTACGGGCCAGGAGGGTCAGGTTGAGGTCGTTTTTGCCGAGGTCCAGCGTCCCTGTCCCTTGGAAGGCGGCCGACGCCCCTGACACGTCAAAGTGGCCAATCAAGAGCTTCTCTCCGCGGATGTACGCATCGAGCTCCATGCTCTCGAAGATGTAGTCCGACGGCTCGGACATTCTGAGCACGGCGAGCACCTTCGAGAGGGGCGAGGCCCGGCCGATTTGCATATCCCTGACCTTGATGTGACACTCGCCGATCTGGTTGGCCATGCCGGTCGAGGAAGAGGTCACCAGGCTGAGCCGTCCGTTCAGAACGCCCGAGGAGTGGGGCTCGCGAGCCGGAGTGGGCCGATCCGCGAGGAAGGCCGCAAGGTCGGCATCTGCGAACGCCAGCTCGACCTGGCAGCGGAGGTCTTCCGTAGGTTCCCGGCAGAACTCCAGCCGTCCTCCCAGTTGGCCGCCATAGAAGCGGCCCGAAAGGTTGTCGTCCGTGCTCCAGGAGTGGGCGGCCGGATCATAGCGGAAGACCGCGCCGAGGTCTGTGGCGGACTTGCCTCTGAGGGTGACCCGGTCTGCGCCAACGCGGATGCAGCCTGCGGTCAGCCCGGATTCCGTGCGGTGCACCCCATTCACTTCCAGCGTGGCCTTGCCCGAGGCCTGTGTGCCCAACAGGGTCAGGGCGCAGTCATCCAGGCGGACGCGGCCGCTGAAGCGGGTCTCCAGCGAAGTATCCTCCTGGGTGGCCATCTGGATGTCGCCGCCCAGCAGGCTGAACTGCCCCGAAGGGGCCATCGCGTTGAACTGTGACCCCAGCCTCTGAGGCAGCGCCCGCATCATCGCGTCGTCCAACCCAATGTTCTCGGCAGTCAGGCTCAGCCGGCCGGTCTTGATCTTCTGTCCGGACACGTCGAGCTGGCCGGCCGTTCGGACCAGGCCTGCGACTGATGCAGATCCAGGCGTGTCCGGCCTGGCGGTGACATTGTCCAGCACGATCTTGTCATTGGTCACCATGACCCGGCCTGTGACCTCGCGAAGGGGATAGGGGAATCCCCGGGGCAGCATGCGATCCTCCAGGCAGTTGACGTGGACCTCGTACTTCAGGTCTGCGGCGGGATCCGACTTGTCCAGGTCCGCGGTCACGTCCACGGCGCCGGTCGGGTGCACGGTGTCGACGGCCTCTTGTGCGGCCGTCGGAAGGGCGGCCAACAGATCCTCCAGGGGGATCTGTTGGGCCTGTACGAACCAGTGGTACCCGCAGTCGGCTGAGGATCGCACGGATACGTCACCCCTGAGCTGGACAGCGGTCTGGCCATACCGGCAGGCCAGGTCCTTGACGGAGACCGAGGTCGGTGTGATCTCGGCGTGGCCGTTGGCGTGGTCCAGACGGACCGAGCCGTTGCAGACCTTCAGTGAGGCATCGGCGAGGACCACGTTCGCGTCAAAACCAATGCCCCCGGAAACCGTTTCGTTGGCATCACTGAAGACCTTGATGATGGCGTCTGTGCGGCCGGTCATCTGAAGTGGATCATACAAGGACCGCCTGGAAGGCCCGAGGGCATGCACAGGCTCTCGTCCAGGGGAACGTTGTAGGCCTGGATCGTCAGCTCGACCTTGGGAGTCCTGGCGTCCAGTTGCGAAAGCGTGCCATCCAAGAGGATCCTGGGGCCGCCCTCGGCCTGCGAGACGAGGTTTGAGAGGATGATGCGGTCTTCCGTGAAGAGCAGCTCACCGGTGACGTTGGAGAGCGGGTAGGGAAACGCCTCATAGGCGGCCGTGACGCCCAGGGGCTTGACGAGCAGGGAGGACTTCTCCTCATTGGACGACTGCCCGCTGGCACGATACCGCACTGCGATAGTCCCGTTGGGATCGAGGGCGGACCACCACTTCTTCTGGCTCTCACCCATGGCGGCAAAGAGGTCCTGATCCAGCCGCATCCGCGTACTGGAGATGCCCACGTCATACTGCCAGTTGGAGCTGCCCCCTTTGGTCCAGAAGTCGATCAACACCGTGACGTCGCCGTGCTGGCCGGCCAGGCGATCGGTGCGGAACGAGTCCTCCGTGAACTCGACCGTGCCGGAGACGTGCTCCAGGGGATAGGCGAACCGGCGATCGCGAATGGCCACGTCCTTGCAGTCGATCGTCCCCTGGAAGTGGCTCTTGAGGATCTGCCTGAAATTGCCTTGGGCCTGCAGATGGACGTTGGCCTTGCCCGACGGGCCAAAACGGCTGAAGAATTTCTGGACTCGCGTCACCGGGTTTGACTCGCCGAAGAAGAGCGGCTGGATCAAGGCGAAGGCGTCTTCCTGTGGGCTTCTCGCGCTGAACAGGTCCAGGATGCGGACCTGGAGGCGGTAGTCGTCGTTGGCGTCATACGCCATGTCCACGGCCATGGCCTCGACCCCGAACGCCCTTTGCTGGGAGGGCATGGCCTTGGACCGGATACCGCCCGTGAAGGCGACCCGGCCCGGGCTCCAGAAGCCGCGCAGCACGGTCGATCCCATGGCAGGCTCCACCTCCCTGGCGGTCACCTCGAACTCATAGCCGTTGGGCGTCCTGCGGCTCAGTGCAAGGCTGGCGTCTATGGGAATGGCTTCGACCCCCTCCTCCCGGCCTCCGGTCAGCCGCGTGTACTTGAGCATGCCGCCGATCAGGTGGATGTCCGGCATCCCCCCACCACGGCCCTTGGGTATGGAGACCTTGACCTCGCCGAGGTTCCATCGCCCGCTGTCCAGATCCAACTGCGCCTGCAGGACGAAGTCCTCGATGGTCAGTTCCTTGATCTGCGGCCGCAGCCTGAGCAGACTCCAGACGCTGAATCGAGCCTGGACGCGGCGGGCGCGGAGGATGGCGTTGTCGTAGAGGGCCTGCTTGCGGGGCCGGACGATCAGATCCTCGAGGGTCACCGAGCACCCGCCGCGGACCTTCAGGGACGTGCACGTCCACTGGGTGTTGGTCAGACGCTCGACCTGAGAGAGGGCGGACTGCGGCAGCGTCACGATCAGCCAGCCACCGATGCCGACCAGACACAGGATCACGGCCAGGGCGATGCGGCGCCGCAGGCGTCTTCTGCCGGCATCCTGAGGCGGTTGGGTTGTGCGATCCTTCTTGGCCATCATCCTCTGCTATCGCGGATCAGGCCTTGATGGCCTTGTCGGCAATGTCGTGGCGATAGGTCGCGTTCTCGAACTGGATCAGGTCCACGGCCTGGTAGGCCTTGGCCTTGGCCTGACGGATGTCCGAACCCAGGGCCGTCACGCCCAGGACGCGGCCGCCGTGGGTCACGACCTGGCCGTCCGCATCGCGGGTCCCTGCATGGAACACGTGCACGTCCGGAATCTGCCCTGCCTGCTGGAGGCCCGTGATGGGCTTTCCCTTTTGATAGTCGCCGGGATAGCCGCCTGAGGCCATCACCACGCACACGGCGGGGCGGGTGTCCCACTGCAGGGTCATCTCTTCCAGCCGTCCGTCGCAGACCGCCAGGAAGACCTGCAGGAGATCGCTCTGCAGCCGGGGCAGGATGACCTGGGTCTCGGGATCTCCGAAACGAACGTTGAACTCCAGGACGCGGGGTCCGCCGGGTGTGATCATCAGCCCTGCGTACAGGACGCCCTTGTAGGGAGTGCCGTTGCGGTTCATGCCGTCCACGATGGGCACCAGCACCTCGCGGGTGATCTTGCTCATCATGGCGTCGGTCACCACAGGCGCCGGGCTGTAGGCGCCCATGCCACCGGTGTTGGGCCCCGTGTCACCGTCGCCGATGGGCTTGTGATCCTGTGAGGCCTCCATGACGTAGATCGTCCGGCTATCCACAAAGGCCAGGATCGACGCCTCCTCGCCCAGGAGCTTCTCCTCGACCACCACCCGCTCGCCTGCAGACCCGAAGATTTTGTCGACCATGATCTTCTCTGCAGCGAGGATTGCATCAGAGGGCTCATCGCAGACGAAGACGCCCTTTCCCTTGGCCAGGCCCGTGGCCTTGACGACCACCGGCTCATCGCGGCTGGCGATGTAGGCCTTGGCATCGGTGTAGCGGTCGAAGATGCGGGCCTCTGCGGTGGGGATCGAGCAGGATCGCATCATCTGTTTGGAGAACGCCTTGTCCGCCTCCAGTTGGGCAGCCCCGCCAGAGGGGCCAAAGGCCCTGATGCCCGCGTGTTCCAGGGCGTCCACCAGGCCCATGGACAGGGGGTCTTCAGGGCCGACGACCACGAGCCGGACGTCCTTGTCCTTGGCAAACTGCGCAAGCCCCTTGATGTCGGTGTCTTCGATGTCCACATTCATGCCGCACTGGGCAGTGCCCGTATTGCCCGGAGCGATGTAGAGCTTGTCCAGGTCCTTGGATTGTCTGAGTTTCCATGCAATCGCGTGTTCGCGGCCGCCGCTGCCAACCAGAAGTACGTTCATAGATGCTCCTAGGGTGCCTGATCCAGATCTATCCCCGGTGAACCAGTCCAAATAAGCGACCTACTCTACCAGGCTGCGCAGCGCGTCTCAAGCGGATTCTATGGGATGGCGGCCTGCCGTGGCCGTATCGGGGCGGGGATGCACATGGGAGAGGCGGCCGCCTACTGTGTCTGCAGGACCTTGGCAGGGGGGGTAGGCTCCGGCTTCGCGCCCGGGACGGTCTGGTAGTCCTGGAACTCCTGCTCGTGCCTCTCGAAAGAGCTGCGGTTCTGCTCCGAGATCCTCTCCAGGTCCTTGGAGGCTGCGCCTGCCAGTTCTGCTGGCCGCAGGATCTCCGCCCTGACGAAGACGTAGAGCTTGCTCTGGATATCTGTGTTGGACACGCTCCTAAAGAGCAGGCCGACCAACGGCAGGTCTCCGAGGATGGGCACCTTCTTGCCGCCCTTGGTCTGGTTGAGCTTGAGCATGCCGCCCAGGATGATCGTGCTCTGGTCAGGGACCGTGACGACCGTGCCCAGATCGCTGCTGGTCGTGTCAGGGGGCTTGTCTCCTGAGATCGTGCCGAAGTCAGAGCGGTTGGTCTTGATCTCCAGACGCAGCAGGTCCTTCTCGCCTATGTGCGGCGTGATCTCCAGGCTCACGCCTGCGTCATAGCCCTGGTAGTCCACTGCGGTCTCGATCAGGCTATTCTGCTGGCCTGCAGTGCCGCTGGTGACTGGTATGGACGACTTCTTCGTCACGTAGGTGGTCTCAGTGGTCTTGATCGTACCCTTCTCGTTGTCGTTGACCAGGACCTTGGGCTTGGCCAGTACCCTGCCGTAGTTCTTGCGTGCCATGGCGGAGAGCAGGGCATTGATGTGGGTGTCGCCATAGAAGCCGGATAGTGCCCCGGCCTTGACCTGGAAGCTGGTGCTGGGCTCCGTGAAGCTGGCGGAGACGCCACCGATGTCAGACTGCAAGGTCTGCGGGGTGCTGCCTGCACTGGTGAGGTCATAGGTAAACTCATCGGTCTTTCTGATCTCGACCAGGGTCACATCGATCAGGACCTGGGGCCGCCTTCGATCCAGCTTACGCACCAAGGTGCTGATCCACTCCTGGTTCTTCTTGTTGGCGTACACGATCAGGGAGAAGGTGGCCTCGTCGGGCACGATCGTGATCTGGTCCTCCGTCCTGGAGATCACCTTCTCCACCTTGCCTTCCTTGTTGAGGACCGTCTCCTGGATGATCTTGTTGAGGACCTCACCGAGCTTCGCAGGCGACTGGTTCTCCAGGAAGTAGATCTCGTAAGGGATGGCCTGCTGGGGCGTCTGCACGTCCACGAGTTGGATGATGGACTGGATCTGCTGGTGCTGGCTGCTCGCGGCCTTGACGAGCAGGGAGTTGGTCTGCTCCAGGATCACAACCTGGCAGTCTGCAGCCGAACCGGCTTTGCCGGAGAAAGACGCGACCGATGCTGCGGCCTCGGTCGCAGGCGATTGGCCAGGGCTGGCGAGCGGGGATGGTGTGATCTTGCGATATCGCCTTGGCACGGGCTCCGCCGAAGCGGTGCTGCCGACGACCTCCATCTCCTGGAGCTTCTCGACCACCCTGGCGGCGTCGATGTACCTGATCTCATAGACCGCCAGGGTCCTGAGGTCCTGCTGGACCGTGTCGATGTAGCCCAGCACCTTCGCAATGCGGCTGTGCTGCTCACTGGTGGCATTGATCAAGAGCGAGTGGGCGGCCTCCAGGATCACCACGAGGGGCTCTTCAGTCGCTGCCGCCTCGATCGGCCCAGAGCTGCTTGCTGCAGCAGCCCCTTGGCTGCCAGGTGCAGTGATCCTGCCAGATCGCCTCGCGGAGACGCCTGTCTTGCCGATCACCTCCAGCTCTTCGAGTTTCCGGACTGCATCCTCTGCCTCGATGTGCCTGATGGCGTAGACCTGCAGGCGCCGCAGGTCCTGCTGTGCCACGTCCAGCATGTCGATCAGGTCTTCGACTATCGCCAATTCTGCCTCGAAGCCGATCATCAGGACACGGTTGGTCCTGTCGTCTGTGTCGAGGTACACAGCCTGGCCTGAGGTGGACCTGCCGGATCTGGAAGGACCAGCCGGCTTTGATGTCGACGGCCCCACGGTCGTGGCCTTGTCTGCAGCAGCCACGACGATAGGCACGCTCTGCAGCTCGACCGCGAGTGTGCGGACTTTCTCTGCCAGGGTCCTGGCCATCGTAAACCTGAGCTGTCTGAACCTGAACTCCCTGGGCCTGCCCGGCCGATCGATCAGGCTGACCAGCCTCTCGATGCGGTCCATACACTGGCTGTAGCACGTCACGAACAGCGTCTGGCTGTCCTCGATGCCGGAGACCGCCACTGCCTGCTTCATGTTCTGCAGGAGGTTGGTCACGCTGGCGGTGTCTGCGTACTCCAGCTCAAAGATCCGGGTCACCACCACGTCGCCTGCTGCAAGGGCGCCGCTGTTGGGATCCACCAGCCCAGGGTCCGCCTGCAGTACGTCTGCGGCAGGCACGATGCTCACCAGGTTGCCGCCTTGCCTGGTCATGGCCAGGCCCTTGAACTTCAGCACCGTTTCCAGAAGCGAGTACAGGTCCCTGACCTTGACCTTGCCCTGGAGCTTACCATGAAGCTTGAGCGTCACTGCCTGGCCCTTGATCTTCTCCGCGTCATACAGGTAGTCCAGGTTCAGGTACGTCCCAGCCAGCTCCAGAAGCTGCGCAAGGTCCATCTTCTCAGGCAGTGCCAGCTCCAGCATCTGGTCTCCATCCGGGATGGCCACAGAAGCTGGACCAGTAGCCGGCGAGGCCTTTGCGGGTCGCTGGCTGGGCCTGAGCACCCCGCGAAGCGGCGGCTGAGCAGGCCCGCTATCGCGGGCTGCCGCGTCGGGTTCGGTGCTGGCTGCAGGGGGTTGACCCATCTCCGCGGCGGCGGGTGCTGCAGCCGTTGTGGCGGGCTGAACCAGAGCCGCCTCAGCCGTGACCTGCGAGGTCTTGTTCGGCTCAGCAGCCTGCTGCTGAGGCTGCGGTGAGACCCGCCCGACCTCGTTGACGTCCGCCAGACCCAGGACCACCTGTGCGATCTCGATCTGTTGGCTGGAGCCCGTGACCACCAGCCGCACCGCCCCATTGGCGTCCGCCGGCAGAGTAGCGACCTGGCTCACGCCAAGTTTCTTGGGCAGGCCCGTGGCCTGCTCCGCGGAGACCTGCCTGAGGGCGAAGGTCTCCTGTTTCGTCGGCACGGCAGGGGCCTGCCGCACCGCCTCCTTGTGAGGAGCCTCCTGTTGGCGTCCGGTATCGGTAGACGTGCAACCGACCAGGACCCCGAGGGCCGCACAGACAGTCCATCTGATAGCCAACTCCCTGTATCTACAGTCCATGGCCGTGAGCTAATCCAATTCCAAAATCCAAAATCCAAACTCCAAAATCAAGGCTGTTCCAGCCTCATCTCCCACGTCTGTGAGCCGCTGCGGTATACGACAGAGCCGCTCTTGACCTGCTCGATTATCCCGTGTTCCACGCTGCTTCCTTGCCTGACCCATCGCAGCTCTCCCGTGGGCTCGCTGATCAAGACCATGGACTGGCAGGGCTGCGAGGGACAGTAGCTGGTGCCATGGACCTTGAACTTGGGCGTTAACGTCACGGCTGGAGTAACAGCCTGCGACTGCCTGGGTCCGGACTCCGGCTGCGACTGAACAGGGGGCTGTGGACTGACCTGCCTGGCAAAGACCTTTGCGTGGGTTACGAGCAGCGGCTCTCTCGTATCGGCCTGGCTGTGCGCCTTGGTGCGGCCTTGCCTGATGAGCTCCGCAGCGGAAGGGGTCTGCAGGAGTCGCTGGACCTCCGGGTCCGGCCTGACGTCTACTGCCCAGCAGAGGGCCAGGGCCGAGCCGACCAGGGTAATCGCCCCCGGTACCAGGATCTGGCCGAGCCTGCGGCGGCTGGGCGTGTCATGGTGGACCCTCATTCCAGGTGGTCGGTTGTCGCCAATTGACCGAGTCTTCTGCATACCCTCTCTCGTTGCTGCATACAGACCATCTGCATCCCGCGCGTGTACGAGCCCGCCAGAAACAGCGCGAAACGGCCGGTGTTGCGAGATGGGCTCCGTCGGGCCAAAGCCCCTGAAGTCTCCGCCTCGCTGACGTCCTCCACACGAACGGTCAGATCATTCCTATGTCTGCGGTCCACGCCTGAACCACGAGACAACTGTCAGCATCGCCTATGGGTCTGCCACACGCCTTTTCCACGAAGAGCAGACCTATTATCAAGAGTCCATCGCGACAATGTCAAGACTTTGTTGGCTAAAATGTTGGGATAGACAAGGACGAGGAAGGAAAGGGGGCATCCATATCCTGTCAACAGGCAAAGGGGTCAACCTTTTTCTTTAGGTGTCCCCAACACTCGCCACAACTTGCCTTGTTCTTTCCTCCGTAATTGCTCGTACACCGCCTTGCTGATGCTGTAGATGCTCCCCATGTGCATCGACTCGCTCACCCAGGCGTTGCTCACACCGCACTGCACCTTGATCCACCCAGCCAATAACTACCTGGTAGTGTCAAGGATCTTTCGCTCTTTTGAGGAGTCCTCCTGACAAGGGACACACCTCATGCCAGGACCTGCCCCATGGGGCAGGCCGCGCCGTTATGGGTCTAAGTTGCTCCGGTCAGGTCCATTTGAACCAGCCGGGTCATGTCCAGGTACCTCCGTGTCCCCCAGCGGCTGCCTGCCACATACCGAAGCCGGCCACAGACCAGCATCAACGCCGAGTGCCCATCCGGGAACGACCCCACCACGTTGGTCCGTCGGCGGATCTCCCGCATTAAGCCAACGGGTCCTTATGTTTGCGCTCATGCGTCTGTAGGGCCGCTGCCCGGTCGGATCGCAGTCGAGGTCGAGGCTTGACACCTGACAGAAGTGGAGGCATTGGGTTGGGCTGTTGCGCGAGCGAGTCTCACGCGTGACCTTCTGATCGCACCCCTTCGCCCATCCATCTCGGCCCGCCAGGCCTTGAGGCGTCAGTTGTTGCCTGGGTCCTAGCCCCTACAATGGCCAGCAGACAGTCAACGTGGCCTGCACCCTGGACTGGTCCGGCCAGTTCGGCCAATTCGGCCAGTCGGGCTGGTCAGACGCCCAGTTGGGCCAGACCTACGGAAGGGCAGAATGGGTCAGGGCGAAATTAGTGATATTCGAGGTTGCCGATGCGTTGGCCAGGGCAGAAGGGATCGGGTCGTTGCGGGTCAAAGACGAGGTCAGGTTGCGGTATTTGAGATCATCCGCCTGTATGCCCTACGGCTCGGGCCTCCAGACCGTCCAGACTGGGCTATGTACCGGCTGATTGCCTGGCAGGCTCCCATATGGAGGTGACTACTCAGCCAGCCATTCGATGCGGCAGTGTGCGTCTTGATGGCCAGGTGGTAGTGAGTTTCCATCAGGCAGTAGGCGTGCAGGAACCAGCCACACCGGCCCTGTCTGCGAGGGGCCACACCTACTTGCCCGCGATCGCCAGCAGGCTCCTTTGCGTTGGCAGGTACAACACGCCGTCTGCGGCCACGGGCGTGATCGGCTCCGACTGCAGCCGCATCTTGGACAGCACCTCGAGCCTGCGTCCAGCCTTGAGCGTCCACAGGGTCTTTGACTCCGTGCCGACGTACACCTTGCCGTCCGCTACCAGGGGCGACGCGCACCAGGTGCGGGCGCCGAGCGGATGCACCCAGCATCGCTCGCCTGTCACTGCATCGAAACAGTGCGCGCTGCCTGCCGTGTCCACGATGTAGAGCAGGCCGTCCGCAATCGCCGGCGTCGCCAGGCTCCGCTGCACCTGGGTCGAATCCCAGACCTTCCTTCCGGTCGCCGCATCCACACACGATAGACACCCCTGTCCGTCGCCGTGCAGCGGACTCTGGCCGATCGCCACGTAGACGCGATCGCCGTCCACCGCAGGGGTGCCGATGATCTCGCTGGGCCCATCCTCGCGGGTCTTCACGGAAGACGAGTACGGCACCGGCGAGCCATCGCGCGTCCGGTATCCCGGTGGGTTGCAGTCGTAGGACCAGACTCTCTTCAAGGTCTGGACGCCTGCGGAGCCGGCAGGGGACGGCACCTCGAATGCATACAGGACCCCGTCGCCGCCACCGAAGAAGACCAGCGGCCTGCCATTCACCTGGCCGGCAACAGGCGACGACCAGTTGCAGTGCAGCAGTCGCTCGCCGATCCGCTCTCCATCGCGTGCCACGAGGCGACCTGTCTTCTTGTCGAGCACGACCAGCGTCGGCGCCTGCGGCGAGGGCACCTTGTCGTGATGGTCGTCCTGGCCGTTCGAGGTGCACGCGAAGACGAAGTCACCCACAACCAGCGGCGTGCTTCCGCAGACGTCGTGTGGCACGACGCCCGATTCCGTGATGAGATTGTACCGCCACACCACAGCCCCGTTGTTCCAGTCCACGCACAACACCTCGCCGCGGTTGCCCACCACAAACACACGGTCCCCGTCCACGACCGGTCGCGAGCAGATCCCGCACCGCCATTGGTCGAAGTGAAACGGCGGCTTCACGCCCTCCAAGCACCTGGGGCTCGGCAGTTCCCAGATCCGTTTGGCCGTGGCCTGGTCCACGCACAGCAGCACGCCCCCGCCCGTGGCTGAGTAGCCCGGTTGCTGCGCGGCCGTGTCGTCAGCCGCGAGGAAGATCCGGCCGCGGTCGAGGGTCGGGATCGAGTACTGGTGGATTCCGAGTCTCAGTTCCCACAGAGGCGTGACGGTACCGGGATCCGCAGGCAGGCCGCGGCCTCGCACGATCAGCGGCGCCAGCAGGAGGGCGACCAAGCAGAAGAGGTTTCGTTTCATCTATTTCCTTTCGTCTTGCTTTCGTCCGGCTCCATGAAAGGGCCGTCGTTCAGCCATTATGCCGTGACCGGATGGGAAGATGCAAGAAGGAGACCTCGCTGGCGTGCTTGACAGGATCGCCGAGAGATAGGTATCATCAGGGTCGAAGCATCGGAGAAGATGCTCTCGCCAACAAAGGCACCAGCCGAATCCGCGGATGGTAGAAGCGGTCTTGGCGTCACCAACGGACTGGCAGCGGCTGACTCGGGCTTGGTGCGAGGCAAGACGGTGGTTTGGAGGACGTGTCATGAGAGCGCGAGTCGTCAGTCTCAGTGCGATCGTCTGCATGCTCGCAGTTGCCGTGGGCTGGGCAACACCCCTCAAGGACGAGTTCAACAGGCCCAATGGTGCTGTGGGACACGGATGGACGACGCAGACCGATGGGACCATCACGGTCCAGATCGTGGACAACGAGGTCCTGGTCACAGGCACGCAGGCGGTAGACTGGGCGCGTAGCGGCATCTCCCGCCCCTTCTCCAACGAGACGAGGATCTCCATGGACTTCAGGGCGGACGACGCCTTCGGCATCCACCTGCGTCTGAACTCCGTGGGCAGCGATGCCTACGTGGAAATCTACGCCTGGGCCGGAGGATCGTTCAGCTATGTCGCCTCCGCAGAGAGCGCGGCCTGGCCGGGCTGGACCGCCATCCCGAATTCGACCATGGTGGCAGGGAAATACAACACCTTGACGCTAGAGCAGAACGGCCAGGACTTCACCGCCACTCTCAACGGTAAGGCAATCAGCACTTTCACCCATCCCACCTTCGGGAAGATCAGCCGCGTGCTCATCTCGGCTGACTCCGCTGCCGGCACCAAGGGCAGCATTCACGTCGATAACGTCCTGATAGGGACGATCAGTGCAGGGTTGGCCGACGATCCGAGTCCTGCAGAGGACACCACGGATGTGCCCCGCGACGTCGTGCTGGGCTGGAGGCCAGGCCTCTATGCGAGTACCCATGACGTGTACCTGGGCACGACCTTTGACGACGTGAACAGCGCCGGCCTGGCCAGCCCCGCGAGCCTGCTGGTCAGCCGGACCCAGACCGCAAGCACCTACGCCGTGGCAAGCCCCCTGGACCTTGGCCGGACGTACTACTGGCGGGTCGACGAGACCAACGCTGCACCTGACAGCAGCGTCTACAAGGGGAGCGTCTGGAGCTTCACCACTGAGCCCTACAGCTATCCGGTCAAGCCCACCAGGGCGATTGCATCGAGCTCCTTCAATGCCACCATGGGGCCCGAGAAGACGATCGATGGGTCAGGGCTCAATTCCTTGGACCAGCATGGGACCACCGCGTCGGACATGTGGCTCAGCAAGAAGAACCAATCGCCGATCTGGATCCAATATGAGTTCGACCAGGTCTATAAACTGGACCAGATGTGGGTGTGGAACTCGAACCAGGAGGTTGAGCCGATCAGCAGCTTTGGCGCCCTGGACGTAACCATCGAGACCTCCACGGACGGCGTCACGTGGGCCGTCCTACCCGGCGTGGACGGATTCAATCAGGCTACGGGGCTGCCCGACTACGAGCACAACACAACCATCGATTTCAGTGGCGTGCTGGCGAAGTATGTCAGACTGACGATCGGTCTGAACTGGGCCTTTGGAACCAAGCAGGCGGGCCTGGCTGAGGTTCGGTTCTTTTACGTGCCCGTCAAGGCCTTCAGACCCGCGCCTGCTGCGGGCGCCACGGATGTTGCCCTGGACGGCCGGCTGAATTGGAGACCCGGCCGCTTGGCAGCCAAGCACCAGGTCTATCTCGGCACAGATCCAAACCCCACCAACCTGATCCAGACGACGACCGTACACAGCCTGGATCTGGGTCCCCTGGGGCTGCAGTATGGAAAGACCTACACCTGGCGGGTCGACGAGGTCAATGACACGGCCATCTGGCCGGGGGATGTCTGGAGCTTCACGACCCCGGGCTATGCGGTGGTGGACGACTTCGAGGCGTATGACGACCTGTGCAACCGGGTCTTCTTCAGTTGGCAGGACGGGTTCGGCTACTCTGCATCGCCGGATTGCGGGGTGGCGGGCTCGCCGGGCAATGGCAGCGGCTCTACGGTAGGGAACATCAACCCTCCGTTTGCCGAGCAGACCATTACCCACTCCGGCGGCAAGTCCATGCCGATGTGGTACGACAACACCAAGGCTCCTTTCTATTCCGAGACCCAGCGGGAATGGCCGACCGGCCAGGCCTGGACTACCGGGGGTGTCGGCACCCTGAACCTCTGGGTACAGGGTGAGGCGACCTCCTTCCTGGAGACCGCACCCGGGACCGTTGTCATGAACGGCACAGGCACGGACATCTGGGACGCCTCGGATCAGTTCCGCTTCGTCTACAAAGCCCTCAAGGGCAACGGCTCCATCGTGGCCAGGGTCGAGGGCGTGGGCAACACCAACGAATGGGCGAAGGCCGGCGTCATGATCCGCGAGAGCACGGCAGCGGGGTCGACACATGCCTTTGTGGCGGTGACGCCGGTGGCGACGCACGGCATCTCCTACCAGCGTCGCGTCGACACGAACATGGCCACCAATCAGGCTACGGACGTCGCCAGCACGCCAGTGCCCCAGTGGGTCAAACTGACCCGCACCGGCAACGCGTTCACGGCCCAGTATTCCAGCGATGGGAGCACTTGGACGGATATCAAGGTTACTCCGGCTCTGTCGATCACCATGTCAACGGATGCCCTCATCGGTCTGGCCGTGACCAGTCACCAGGCCGGCGCCGTGTGCGGCGGCAAGTTCTCCAACGTATCGACTACGGGTGGCGTATCGGGCGCATGGCAGATGGCGGAAGTCGGGACCTCGCAGGTCAGCGGCAACACGCCTGAGACTTCCTACGTGGCAGTGGCGGATAGTGCCGGAAAGACGGCGGTGGTCAGCAATCCCGACAAGACGCTGATTGCCACGGGGAATTGGGAGCAGTGGGTCATTCCACTGAGCCAGTTCACGTCCGCCGGCGTCAACCTCGGCAGCGTCAAGAGGGTCATCATCGGAGTCGGTGATCGCGGCGCACCCAAGGCCGGCAGCTCGGGCAAGCTGTACATTGACGACATCCGCCTGAGACCCTAGCCCGCGTTTCTCACAAGTCTTTGGTTCTGAGCGGTCCCAAGAAAGCTGTCAGCTATCAGCAGCCGCTGATCGCGACGGGGGTCACGCAGAAGACGTAGACCAGGGGTTCTGTGCCGGTGTTCGTGACATTGTGCACGGTCTTGGGAGGGATGTAGGCGACCTGGCCGCGGCCGACGCCAGCCTTCTGGTCCTGGCCGGACGTCAGTTCGCCATGGCCCGCCAGAAAGACCAGCACCTCCTCGCGGGCCTCTGTGCTGTGCTCTCCACAGGCCTGGCCCGGCTCGAGGTGGACCCTGCCGCACTTGAGGCCAAGGCTCTGGCGGCCCGGCTCAACGAGCCTCTGGTAGTCCTTGCGGGTGTTGAGGTCTACGATAAATGACTGGGCTTCAGCCATGGTCGTCTCCTTGCTGGAACTCTGTGCGGGTATATGAGGGGAAGATGCCGCACCTGTCAACGGTTTTCCTTGCGGGGCGGGGTCCACCTCCTTACAATGGCCCCATCTGTTCGAGAAAGGAAAGGCTATGCTGGCGAGACTCCACAGCGTGACCTTGGAGGGCATTGACGGCGTGCTGTGCGAGGTCGAGGTGGACGTCGCACGGGGCGGCTTCGAGAAGACGGTGGTGGTCGGTCTTCCCGATGCAGCGGTCCGGGAGAGCACCGAGCGGGTCAAGAGTGCGATCATCAACTCCGGCTACGCGTACCCGAAGACCCAGTCCCTGGTCAACCTTGCACCCGCAGACGTGAAGAAGGAAGGCCCTGCCTTTGACCTGCCGATTGCCCTGGGCATGCTGGTGGGGGCAGGCGGGCCCGACGCAGAGGTGCTCCGACACTACGTGGTGGTAGGGGAATTGGCCCTGGACGGCAGGGTCAGACCCGTCAATGGGGCACTGAGCATGGCCATGACCGCACGCATCGGGGGCTTCGAGGGCCTGGTTGTGCCCCGGGAGAACGCGGTCGAGGCTGCAGTCGTGGACGGCATCAAGGTCTATGGCGTGGACAGCCTGGCGCAGGCGGTCGGCTTTCTGTCAGGTCAGGTGCCGATCGAGCCCACCACTGTGAACCTCAATGTCCTGTTCAACGTGGAGAGCCGATATGACGTCGACTTTGCCGACGTCAAAGGCCAGGACAGCGCAAAGCGTGCCCTGACCGTCTCCGCCGCAGGAGGCCACAACATATTGATGATCGGCCCGCCTGGAACAGGCAAGACCATGCTCGCCCAGCGGCTGGCCACGATCCTGCCTCCCTTGGGCCTCGCCGAGTCCCTTGAGACCACACGGATCTACTCGTCGATGGGGCTGCTCGGCAGGGGCAAGTCGTTGCTGGCGACCAGGCCAGTCCGCATGCCCCACCATACCTCCAGTGGGCCTGCACTTGTGGGAGGCGGGCCGAATGCCCGGCCAGGCGAGCTCTCCCTGGCCCATCACGGGATACTGTTCCTGGATGAGTTCGCAGAGTTCCCTCGCCACGTGCTGGAGATGATCCGCCAGCCCCTTGAAGACGGCACGGTCACTGTAGCCAGGGCCAAGCGGACGATCACCTATCCAGCACGGTTCATCTGCGTGGCTGCCCTCAACCCGTGCCCCTGCGGCTACTATGGCTCGCAGACCCGCAAGTGCCGCTGCACGCCCAGCCAGATCGAGCGGTATCTGGCCAAGGTCTCCGGGCCTCTGATGGACCGGATCGACATCCATATTGAGGTGCCTGCCATGACCTTCGCCGCCTTGAGGTCCAAGGCTGGCCAGGTCACCTCTGCTTTGCTCCGTGAGAGCGTGATGCAAGCCAGGGCGATCCAGGCCCGCAGGTTTGGAGATGGATCGGTCAAGACGAACGCCGTGATGTCGCACAGGGAGGTGGAGCGGTACTGCCCCTGGATTCAACGGGCGAGATGATGCTCAAGCACGCGATGCAGGAGTTCGGCCTGTCTGCCAGGGCCCACGACAAGATCTGCAAGGTCGCCAGGACCATCGCTGACCTGGAAGGGGCAGACCAGATACGGCCCGAGCATCTCGCTGAGGCGACTGGCTATCGTAAGCTGGATAGGGCGGTATGAGACGAGTGGTTCGAGTTTTAGGTTTTAAGCAACTGCGGGGCGTTCTCTGGTGGCAGAGACTCCTGACACCTAAAACTTAAGACCTAAAACCTAAAGCCTGCTTCCTGCTTCCTGCGTCTTGCTTCTTACTTCTTTCGTTTCTATTAATGTGACAGAATTCACAACAGATGCTTGACTTGCCAGAATATTGTGCTACTATTTACGGAATTGCATTGGGGGACTGAGTGTTTCCCGTATGTCTGTGGCCTTGAATGAGCATATGACCCATCAACTAACGGTTTCTTGAAGCGTGTCTGATCCATGACTACCAACCGTGGATGTATCATCAGATTGTCCCGCTACAAGAACGCCCTCGTGCGTCTCAAGTCCCTGAACTTCGTCAGGGTGTTCTCTGAGAACCTCGCTGATGCTGCAGGCGTGACTGCCACACAGGTCCGCAAGGACTTCTCCATTTTCGGGATCACCGGGAATCGAAGAGGGGGGTACAAGGTCGATGAGCTGATTGATCAGGTCAACAAGGTCCTTGGAAAGGACCGACTTCATCGGTTCGTCCTGGCTGGCATTGGCAATCTGGGCAAGGCGTTGCTCGGATACCCCGGGTTCCAGGCCAGCGGGATCAAGATCGTGGCCGGCTTCGACATCGACCCCACAAAATACCATGCTGAATCAGACGTGCCGGTACTCCCGTTGCAGGACCTGGGAGTGTATATTCGTGAGCACAAGATTGAGTTTGGGATCGTGGCAGTCCCGGACTTCGCTGCACAGCAGGTGATGGAGCTGATGGTGTCGGCGGGGATCAAGGGGATCCTGAACTTCGCACCGATCTGCCTCAAGGGGCCTGAAGGCTGCGTCATCAACAACGTCAACCTCGTCACCGAGATTGAGAATATTATCTATTTCGTGCACTCGGCGGAGAAGACGTGAGGACCTAAATGGTCGCCGTGTCCTTGAAGACAAGACTGCTGAGCTCCTTCATCGGGGTGATCCTGGTGCTGGCCTGCATGATCGGCCTGCTGGGCTATTACGTCGTGCAGCGGGAGATCATGGACAGGGTGGACGCAGAGGTGGGCCGTGCGCTGGACGCTGCGCGGTCCTCGTACCGCGGTGAGATCGACCGCATCGGCGAGGCCTTCCGGCTCGTGGACATCCAGGGCCAGACCAACATGGCAAGGCTCAGGCCGCACCTCAACCTGCACTATCTGGTGCGGACCGAGGTCACTGATCCCAGGACCGCCGGCAGTGAGATCGTCAGGTCGGCCATCGAGAAGCGAAGGCCGGTAGGCGGCACTCGGATCATCAGATCCGAGGAACTGGCGGCCATGGAGCCCAATCTCACGGAAGGCCGGCTGATCGGGATCAAGGACACGCTCATGGCCAGGCCTTCGGACGTCAAGCGGCTCGATACGGTCATGGCGAAGGAATATGCGGTGCCTGTCCTGGACGGGGAGGGCCGGGTGACGGCCGTCGTGTACGGCGGTCGTATCATCAACCGGGACTTCGAGTTCGTGGACCGCATAAGGGCCTTGGTATTCGGGAACGACAACTACCAGTCCAAGCCCGTCGGGACGGTGACGGTCTTCCAGGGCGACGTGCGGATCGCAACCAACGTGGTGGATGAGTCCGGACAGCGGGCCGTGGGCACGCGGGTATCTGCCCAGGTCTACAGGGCCGTGGTCGAGGAAGGCCGCATCTGGCGGGACCGCGCGTTTGTGGTGACCGACTGGTACAAGACCGCCTATGAGCCCCTCCGGGACGTGAACGGCCGGGTCATCGGGATACTCTACGTGGGCATGCTCGAACAGCCCTTCAAGGACATGGCGACCAACATCCTGTGGCTGTTCCTGACGATTGTCGGTGGGGCGACCCTCCTGGGTGTGATCTTGTCGCTGGTCCTGGCGTTCAGCATCTCGAAACCGCTGACCCAGGTCGTGCGCGGCACGGAGTGCCTGGTGTCGGGCGACTGGGGCTACAAGGTGGACGCCAACACCTCGGTCAAGGAGGTCAACAGCCTTGCAGAGGCCTTCAACGCCATGTCGATCGGACTGAAGGAAAGGGAGGAGAGCCTGCGGGTCTCCAATGAGAAGCTCACGGCCGCCAATAAGAGCTACATTGACCTGCTGGGCTTTGTCGCCCATGAGCTGAAGGGCATTCTGGCCTCGGCCGTGATGAACGTGTACTCGGTGCGGGACGGCTATCTGGGCATGATCAACTTCAAGCAGCAGAAGGCCGTGGACTCGATTGCCCGCAATCTCGACTACCTGACCGGCGTGGTGCAGAAGTTCCTGAACTTGGGCCGGATCGAGCGAGGGGACCTGTCGGTTCACAAGTCTCCGGTCCTGCTGCGCAGGGAGGTCTTCGATGTCTCTCTGGATGCCCTGGCGTCCATGGCGTCGAGGAAGCGGCTGGCGATCACCAATCGCATGGATCCTGCCGTGAAGGTCAACGCAGACCCTGACCTGATGCGGATCGTGGCCAACAACCTGCTGACCAATGCCATCAAGTACACGCCGGAAGACGGCCAGGTGGTGATCTCCTCCAGCCAGGACGGCGAGGGGATTCAGATCGAGGTCTACAATGACTCTGTGCCCATGACGGACGCGGACAGGGCGAAGCTCTTTAAGAAGTTCACTCGGTTGGACAACGACCAGACCAAGAAGGTCAAAGGTACGGGACTCGGGCTTTACATCACCAAACAGATCGTGGAGGCCCATGGAGGCCGGATCTGGGTGGAGCCCCGGGAGACCGGCAATGCGTTTCTCTTTCAGATAGAACGAGGGTTAGACAGTGGCGAATGCATTGGACGTCATCAAGAAAAAGCGGAGTGAAGCGGTCAGCCGCATCATCAGCAAGGGATACCTCTCCACCAAGCGGGTCTACGTGGGTATGGCGACCTGCGAGATCGCGGCAGGCTCCAAGGACGTCATGGACGTCTTCAGGGAGGCCATCACCAAGGGCGGCCTGACGGACGTATACCTGAGCCAGAAAGGCTGCGCAGGGCGGTGTAACCTGGAGCCGACTGTGGAGGTGGTGGAGGCCGGGAAGATCCCGGTCCGCTACGGCCGGATCGACAAGCAGAAGGCTCTTGAGATTGTGGAGAAGCACCTCAAGGGCGGACAGGTCATCCAAGAGTGGGTCATTGGCTAGAAAGGCAGTCTTCACGACTATGGACCATGCGATAACGGTTTGCGAAGGGACCTCCTGCCTCCGCAAGAGAGAGGCAGGCCGGTTTCATACCCTGCTCCTGGAGCAGTTGAAGGGACACGGGCTGCAGGACAAGGTCAAGGTCAATATCTCCGGGTGTCTGGGCATGTGCGCCAAGGGACCGCTGATGGTGGTCAATCCCGGCTACACGATCTACGGAGGCCTCAAGGACAAGGACGTGGCCGAGATCGTGGAGCAGCACCTGATCAAGCACAAGCCGGTCGTCCGGCTGGTCGTCGAAGAAGACCACCTGTACAACCGGTTCTTCCGGGTCTTTGGTGACGTGGGCTTCTTTGGCAAGCAGATGCGGATCACGCTCCGCAACTGCGGGATCATCGACCCCGAGAACATCGATGACTACCTGGCCCTGAGGGGCTACGAGGCCCTGGCCAAGGTCCTGGCCGAGATGACCCCGCAGCAGGTCATCGAGGAGGTCAAGAAATCGGGACTGAGGGGACGTGGCGGCGCGGGCTTCCCAACGGGGTTGAAGTGGGAGCTAACCGCCCGGGAGAAGAGCCCGGAGAAGTACGTGATCTGCAACGCCGACGAGGGCGACCCCGGTGCCTTCATGGACCGCAGCGCCATCGAAGGTGATCCCCATACCGTTCTGGAAGGCATGGCCATCGGCGGCTACGCCGTGGGATCGAGCCACGGCATCGTCTATATTCGGGCCGAATACCCGCTGGCCATTCGTCGCCTGGAGATCGCGATTGCCCAGGCCCGGCAGCACGGTCTGCTGGGCAAAGCCATCCTCGGGACCTCCTTTGACTTCGACGTGGAGATCCGGCTGGGCGCAGGCGCGTTTGTGTGCGGCGAGGAGACGGCCCTGATCCACTCCATCGAAGGGGCGAGGGGCATGCCCAGACCCAGGCCGCCGTTCCCTGCTGCCTCGGGCCTGTTCGACAAGCCCACGCTGATCAACAACGTGGAGACCTGGGCCAATATCCCGGTCATCATCGTGGACGGCGGCCAGTGGTTCTCGGCCATCGGCACCGAGAAGAGCAAGGGCACTAAGGTCTTTGCCCTGGCAGGGCAGGTCACCAACACGGGGCTGGTGGAAGTGCCCATGGGGACGACCCTGCGGGAGATCGTCTACGGCGTGGGCGGCGGGATCCCGGGTGGCAGGAAGTTCAAAGCCGTGCAGACCGGCGGCCCATCGGGTGGAATCCTGTCGGAGGCGGCCCTGGACACGCCCGTGGACTATGAATCTCTAGCCAAGGCCGGGTCCATTATGGGATCGGGCGGGATGATCGTGATCGACGAGACGTCGTGCATGGTTGACCTCGCCCGGTTCTTCCTGGAGTTCACCCAGAGCGAGTCCTGCGGCAAGTGTACGCCCTGTCGCGAGGGCACCAAACGGATGCTGGAGATGCTGGATCGCATCATCCAGGGCAAGGGCAAGGAAGGGGACATCGAGAGGCTCGAACGGCTGGGCACGATGATCAAGAAGGCCTCGCTCTGCGGCCTCGGCCAGTCTGCCGCCTAACGCGGTGCTGAGCACGATCAAGAATTTTCGCCAGGAGTACGAGGAGCACGTCTTCCAGAAACGATGCCGGTCCGGCGTCTGCAAGGCCCTGCTGACCTATACGATCACCGAGGCCTGCGTCGGGTGCGGCGCGTGCAAGCGGGCTTGCCCCGTACAGGCGATCTCGGGAGGAAAGAAGGAACGGCACGTCATCAGCCAAGAGACCTGCATCCACTGCGGGCAGTGTTACACCACCTGCAAGTTTAGTGCGATCACCAAGGCATAAGGAATCTCCATGAACAAGAAGATTACGATCCATATCAACGGCAAGCCCTACACGGTGGACGCCGGCCAGACCATCATGCAGGCCGCGGACCACCTGGGCTTCCATATCCCACGCCTGTGCTACCATCCCAAGCTGTCGATCGAGGGCGCCTGCCGCGTCTGCATCGTCGAAGTGGAAGGGGCCAGGAGCTACGTGGCCTCGTGCGCATTCCCCATCAATGACGGGATGAGGATTCACACCAACACGCCCGAGCTGCGGCGGGCACGGCGTGACATCGTGGAGCTGATCCTCGACAATCACCCCATGGACTGCCACATCTGCGATCGCAACGGCACGTGCGAGCTGCAGCGTCTGTCCTACCGCATGGGGATCAGGAATCGGCATTTCGAGGGCGAGCAGCAAGCACTACCCCGAGGATCTCTCCTCGGAGGCCGTGATCCGTAATCCCAACAAGTGCATCCTGTGCGGCCGCTGCGTACGGGTCTGCTCGGAGATCCAGCAGATCCACAACCTCAGCCAGGCCCACCGGGGGTTCAAGACCGTGGTGATGCCGGCCTACAACATGCCCATGAAGGAGTCCGTGTGCTCCTGCTGCGGCCAGTGCATCAACGTCTGTCCCACTGCGGCATTCCTCGAAAACAACTATACTCAGGACGTGTTCACGAAGCTCGACGATCCGACACTGACCAAGGTGGTGCAGTTTGCCCCATCGGTCCGCGCTGCGATCGGCGAGGCCTTTGGCCTGGAGGCGGGCCACAACATGGAAGGCCAATTTGTGGCAGCCCTCCGCAAGCTGGGATTCGACTACGTCTTTGACACCCAGTTCGCCGCGGACCTGACCATCATGGAAGAGGCCAGTGAGTTCCTGGAGCGGGTCCAGGGCAAGGGCAAGCTGCCGCTGATCACCTCCTGTTCCAGCGCCTGGATGAAGTGCATGGAGCAGTTCTATCCGGATCTGATCGAGAACATCTCCACCTGCAAGTCGCCGATGTCCATGAACGGGGCCCTGATCAAGGGCTACTTCGCGGAGAAGATCGACGTGCATCCGGACAAGATCTTCTCGGTGGCGGCCATGTGCTGCACCGCCAAGAAATACGAGGCAGCCCGGCCCGAGCTCCTGGTGGACGGGCGCCGGGGGGTGGACGAGGTGGTGACCACCCGTGAGGCGGCCTGGATGATCAAGTCCGCGGGGATTGACTTCCTGCACATTCAGCCCGAGAAGCCCGATGCCCCGCTGGGCCTGTCCTCCGGCGCGGGTGTGATCTTCGGAACCACGGGCGGCGTCATGGAGGCGGCCATCCGGACGGCGTACGAGCTCTACACGGGCGAGACCCTGGTCGACATCGAAATCGAGCAGGTTCGAGGCCTGACGGGCATCAAGGAAGGCAACGTCGTGATGGACGGCCAGGAGATCCGCGTTGCCGTGGCGCACGGCCTGGGCAACGCCTGCGAGCTTCTGGACCGCGTCCGCCAGGACCCCACGCGGTACCACTTCATCGAGATGATGGGGTGCCCCGGTGGGTGCATCGGCGGCGGCGGTCAGCCCTATGCCGGGGTGAACACCATTCCGCTGGACGACGAGGCCCTTCAGAAACGGGCCAAGGCCCTCTACGACCTCGACCGGTCCAAGACGATCCGTCGCAGTCACGACAACCCGGATGTGCAGAAGCTCTACAAGGAGTTCCTGCAGAGGCCGCTCAGCGCCGTCTCGCACAAGTATCTCCATACGCACTACAAGGCCCACGAACCGCAGGGCATCTGCCCTCGAAGCGATTTTCGACATCGGAGTTAATCATGGCCGCACTGGAACAAGAGAAAATCCAAGAACTGAAGGACCTCATCGCCGCAGCCCAGACCCAGCCCCATGCGGATTCGCACCTGATCGCAGTCCTGCATAGGGCTCAGGGATTGTTTGGATACCTGTCGCAGGAGACCATGGATCTGATCGCCCGCGAGATGCGGATCCCGACTGCGCACATCTGGGGCGTGGCGACGTTCTATCACTATTTCAAACTCAGTGCCCCCGGCAAGCACCAGATCTCCCTGTGTCTGGGCACCGCTTGCTACGTCAAAGGGGCCTCCGAGGTCTTGGAGGCCCTCAAGAAGGACCTGGGGGTGGAAGTCGGGCAGACCACGGCGGATGGGCTATTCACGCTCCAGGAGGCAAGGTGCCTGGGCGCCTGTGGTCTGGCGCCGGTGGCCATGATCGACGATAAGATCTACGGGGATCTGACCCCCAAGAAGGTCGTCGAGATCATCGCCAAGTACCGGAAAGAGGCCAAGGGCAAGTAGGTGACATCCAACCCCTGAGATGTTTAGAAGGAGACGTGTGAAGATGGCTAAGAAGGTGCTGATCATTGATGACGATGCCGAGTATGTGGAGGCCATCGCGAACCTGCTGGATGCCAAGGGCTATGATGTGACCAGTGCGTCCAACGGGAATGACGGCGTTCAGAAGGCCAAGGCGGAAAGGCCCGACCTGATCCTGCTGGACGTGATGATGACCACGAAGTCCGAGGGATTCAACGTGGCCCGGGATCTCCACAATGACGTGAACCTCAGGAATACGCCCATCGTCATGGTGACTGGCGTACGGAAGGAGATGAGCCTTCCCTTCGGTTTCGAGCCTGACGGCGATTGGCTGCCTGTCAAGGCCGTGCTGGAGAAGCCCGTCAAGCCCGAGCTGCTGCTCAAGACCATCCGGGACAACCTCGGGTAGGTTCTTGCCCATGCCCGTATTTCAAGGGAATGCAACGGGTTTGCCGATACTCATGGGGTACCCTTCCAGTTCGACCAGTTCGGCGTGGACCGTGGATCCTGAAGGGGGCCGACGTTGTCCGTTCAGACGCAGTCCATTGTAGAGAGGATTCTGGGTCTGCCGATGGGGCAGACGGTCAAGAGCTTCCTGGACTATCTGGTCGTCGAGGCGGGACTTTCGACCAACACGGTCCTGGGGTACGGTCGCGACCTGAAGGGCTTTCTGCAGTTCTGTCAGGAGAGGGGGGTTCATGAGCTTCCCCAGATCACCCCTTTGCTCATTCAGCGGTACATGCAGGTCATGGCCGAGCAGTCCAAGACCGACAGCTCGATCAAGCGGTTTCTGGTCTCGGTCCGCATGCTGCTGCGATTCGGAAAGCTCCACCGCTTGGTCGACGACGACCTGACCAGCGTGATGGAAAGCCCCAAGATCTGGCAGCGTCTGCCTACGGTCTGCAGTAGACAGCAGGTCTTCGAGCTCCTGAGCAGCCCTGATCCCAAAGATCCCTATTACCTTAGGGACCGGGCCATCCTTGAGCTGCTTTACGCCACAGGCGTCAGGGCCAGCGAGCTGGCGGGGCTTCGGGTGACGGACCTGAATCTCGCGATCGGCTACCTCAGGTGCCTGGGCAAGGGGCATCGAGAGCGGGTGATCCCGGTAGGCCGCATGGCCATCGGGGCTGCGGTCGACTACCTGAGGGATCTGCGTCCCACCCTGGCTGATGCTGACAGCGGGGACTGGCTTCTACTGAGCCGAACCGGCAGGCCGTTGAGCCGTATCGAGATCTGGCGGCTGGTGCGCAAGTATGCGGTCCGTGCAGGGATGCCCCGGGGCGTGACGACGCACACCCTGAGGCACTGTTTTGCCACTCACCTGCTCAGCGGCGGTGCGGACCTGAGGGTAGTTCAGGAGATGTTGGGCCACGTGGACATCGCGACAACACAGATCTACACCCACGTGGACCATGATCGGCTTCGCACCATCCACAGAAAGTATCATCCCAGGCCCTAGCCCGCATTGAGAAGTGCGGGCCAGCCGGCGGCCTGGAGTACGGTGTTCGCATTGACTGGCTGAGCATAAGGGATATCATGGCACGCATGGACTCCAAGGTCCGTTCCAGGGTCGCGTGGATGGCGGTCGTTTGGGTTGTGGCTGTGGTGGCCCGTACCCCGTGTGAGTCCCTGAACGCACAGGAAAGGACCTTGCCTCAAGAGGTCAGGGCGGATCCGCAATTGGAGGTCAACAGGGAGGCCCTGCTCAAAGGCTCGACCGAGCAGATCCGGATCAAGGCGGCGTCCCTGATGCTTTCCAATCCCGACCCTGCTGCCCGGAGGATCCTGCTGGACTGTCTCGGCCAGTCCGATGTCCTCGTAGCTCAGGCGATCTGCAAGGCCTTGGGGCAGACCCGCACAGATACCAACCCACCTCCCTCGCCTGGGGATTTCGCGGCCCCGCTTCTTCGCCTTTTGGAGGCGACAGACCAGACCACAGCAAGGCTGGCGGCAGAGGCGGCCCTGATGTTCAGGTATGACGTGATCGGGCCCTCCATCGAGCAACTGGCCAAGGACACGACCAAGCCTGTTGCCAGCCGGGTCAACGCGATCTATGCCTTGAGGCTGCAGCCTGACATGGGCGCGGCCATCGCGCTGGTGGCGATGGTGGACGACGAGAAGGTCAGGGGCCAGGCCATGGAGGCCCTGCGAGCCATCGGCATCCCTGCAGGCAAGGACCCTGAGGATCGCAGCACGATCATCAACGAGCTCAAACGAAAGAGCAAGGAGGAGTTCCTGCGGGACTGGGTGGTCCGCCAGGAAGAACGGGTTCGCCAGGAGAGGGATCAGACAGAGGCATGGAAACGGCTGTCTCTGCAGGTCTTGGACAAGCTCTATGGCACGCTGCCAGACGACGCTGAGAGGGGGAAGTTCCTGGCTGAGCAGATCAAGAGCCAGCAGAGCGAGCTCAAGCTCTGGGCGCTGGACAAGCTCTATCAGTGGCGGGTGGCAGGCAGGCCGCTGCCCCAGGAGGCCTCATCCGTGCTGGTCAACCTGACCGGGGACGCTGACAAGAACGTCCGGTTGGTGACCGCACAGTTGCTGGCCATGATGCCTCAGGTAAGTCCCCCTGAGAAGCTGCTCGGCCAACTGGACGCCGAGGTGGACGAGGACGTCAAGGCCAAGCTCTTCCTGGCCCTGGGGGCAGCGTGCGACTATGCCTTGTCGTCCGATTCGGGTGTGCAGATGGCGGCAGAGGTCAAGATGAAGACCCTTGATTTCGCTGACCAGTACCTCTCCCAACAGGATCCGAACAAGGTCCGAGGCGCTGCAGTGGTCATCCGCAGGCTCCTCGAAAAGGGCGGATTGGCGCCCAAAGACGTGGATCGGCACCTGGGACAGCTCGATCAGCGATTTCGGCAGGCCGGTGTGGCGGATGGTACCCTGCGATCCGAACTGGTCGGTGTGATGGCCAGCCTGTGTTCCTCCCAGAGCGCCTGCAAAGAGCTGGCACAGAAGCGATTCGAGGCGCTCTTCGAGGTGGCCCGGAGCGATGAGAACGACCGGGTGAGGGAACAGGCCGTTGAAGGCTTCGTCAGTATCGACAAGGCGGGCGCCTTGAAGAGGTTCCGTCAGGGCGGGATGGGCGACAAGAGCCCCAAGATACGCAAGCGGCTGATTGACCTGGCTGCAGAGGTTGGGGTCGCCAAGGATGATCTGGACTGGCTGGCTGGCCGAGTGGGTCCCGGCAGTCCGGACAACGAGGCGGCCTGGCAGGCTATGACCGCCATCTTGTCTAGATCCGACGTCGAGGTCCTGCACCTGTGGTTGGCGAAGTTCAAGACCCCTGATCTCAGGAGTCGCGTCTCTGCAGAGCAGTGGAGATCGATTCTCATACTCGCAGATCGTAAGAGCGGCACAGACATGGATTTGAAGTGCACCGCCCTGGAGGAATTGGTCACGTCGTATGAGCAGAAGGGTGATCTTGACTCCATGGTAGGACCCCTGACCAGGCTTCTGGAGGTCACCAAAGACCAGCAGAGGGAGGCATTCGTTGCCAGGCTGCTGGGCGTCTACCTCAGACAATCCAAGGTGGGCCAGGCTGCGGATCTCCTGCAGGGGGGGCTGGACAAGAAGGACCTGGGTCCTGATGACCCCCTGGTCAAGGCTGTTGAGGAATACACCGCACAGGGAGCGGACAGGCCGGGACACTCCAGAATACTCGACGCGGTCGTCAAGAAAGTGTCGATCAAGGAGCCAAGGCCGCTCTGGGAACAGGTTCGGACAAGGTGGCTTGAGCGCCCTGAGAGGGCAGGGGAGCCAAACCAGGCCAACCATGTGGCGGGTTGACGGTTCTTCCAACCAGAACCATGCAACGCAGGCAATGGACCTGCTTGTTTTTTCACTTTTTTCACTTTTTTGCTTTGCACTTTTGCCGCTACGACAGTAACCTACACGATTTACACGGCGGACTAGATCGGATTCGGGCTGTTTAGACGCTGGATTTGGCGTTTGAACGTGGTCTAGCTAGGGATCGAACAAGGTGGGTGTCGACCCTCTGGCTGTGGATGTGGCTTGAAACAAGTGTGCTGCTGTAGCTCAGTCGGTAGAGCGCGTCCTTGGTAAGGACGAGGTCACGGGTTCAAATCCCATCAGCAGCTTGACGCTCAGGACCCGCAGAGGCGGGATCCAAGGCTAGGTCTTGTCGCGGTGACGCGCGGCTGTTGCAGAAAAGTCGTTTTCTTTCTTGGAATAGGGTTTTTAGGTAGGTCGGGCCAGACAAAGCCAACCTGATGTATAGGAGGTTCAGTTCATGGCAAAGGCGGTATTTGAGAGAACCAAACCACACGTAAACGTAGGAACCATTGGTCACGTCGACCACGGCAAGACGACCCTGACTGCGGCCATGACCAAGGTGATGGAGCTCAAGGGCCTGTCGAAGTTTAAGTCCTATGACGACATTGCCAAGGCCTCCGAATCCCAGGGACGTCGTGACGAAACCAAGATTCTGACCATCGCCACGGCTCACGTTGAGTACTCCACGGAAAATCGCCACTACGCCCACGTCGATTGCCCGGGTCACGCTGATTACGTCAAGAACATGATCACTGGAGCTGCCCAGATGGACGGTGCCATCCTGGTGGTCAGCGCCTATGACGGCCCGATGCCGCAGACTCGCGAGCACATCCTGCTGGCCCGCCAAGTGAACGTGCCCAAGGTTCTGGTCTTCCTGAACAAGGTTGATCTGGTTGACGATCCCGAGCTGATCGACCTGGTTGAGATGGAGATCCGCGACCTGTTGAACAAGTACAATTTCGACGGGGACAAGGCCCCCATTATCCGCGGCTGCGCAGTCAAGGCCATGAAGGCGACGAAACTGGACGACCCTGCCTGCAAGCCTATCGAGGATCTGCTGAAGGCGATGGACGAGTATGTCCCTATGCCGCAACGTCAGATTGACAAGCCGTTCCTGATGCCCGTGGAAGACGTGTTCAGCATCAAGGGACGCGGCACCGTGGGCACCGGCCGTGTGGAGCGAGGCAGGGTCAAGGTCGGTGAGACCGTGGAGATCGTGGGTCTGGGCGATACTCGCCAGACCGTCGTGACGGGCGTCGAGATGTTCCAGAAGACCCTGGACGAGGGTCAGGCGGGCGACAACATCGGCGTGCTGCTGCGGGGTATGGAGAAGAAGGACCTCGAGCGGGGCCAAGTGATCGCCGCTCCCAAGTCGATTACGCCGCACACCAAGTTCATGTCCGAGGTGTACGTGTTGACCAAAGAAGAGGGCGGCCGTCATACGCCCTTCTTCGCTGGATACAAGCCCCAGTTCTACTTCCGAACGACGGATGTGACCGGACAGGTTCATGCCCTGATCGGCTCGGATGGCAACAAGGCTGAGATGTGTCTGCCCGGCGACAACATCCGGATGGAAGTGGAAATCATCTCGCCGATTGCCATGGAAGAGCAGTTGCGGTTCGCCATCCGTGAAGGCGGCCGTACCGTCGGCTCGGGCGTTGTGACCAAGATCATTGCTTAGTTAGAGGCTGCGAACGGCCTGCCCGGAGGGCCTGTCGCATGCGCCGGTAGGTTGGGCGGCGCAGTGAAGAGGATCTGTTTTCGCCGGACCGGCGCAGCAAGGATCAGCAGATGGCCAAGAGCAAGAAGACAAAACGAGAACAAGTCTGGCTCGAATGCACTGAGTGCAAGAATAGGAATTACCGCACCAGTATCAGTACGGCGGAAGGGACGCCCAAGCTGGATCTCAAGAAGTACTGCAAGTCCGAACGGAAACACACGGTCCATAAGATCCGGCGGAAGTAAACCACGGCCGGGGTTGGAGAATGGATGCTGGACGATAGGCCAGTAGCTCAATTGGCAGAGCGGCGGTCTCCAAAACCGCAGGTTGGGGGTCCGATTCCCTCCTGGCCTGGTTGGAGGCGATAGAGACCAACAACTAGGGATACGGCATGGCTCTTGAAATCTACAAACACGGACAAGGCAAGTATACGAGGCTGTGGAGTGCTGTGGGGGCGGCGGCCGTCATGGGCTTTGGCTGCTACAGACTCTATGAGAAGTTGGGTGCTGTGACAAACAACCTCTGGATCCAGACCATGATCCCGGTCATCCTGTTTGTGGGCCTGGGTCTGGTGCTGCTGTGGGTCACCAACCACCCGTCAGTCGCGGACTTCCTGATCGCGGCCGAAGGGGAGGTCAAGAAGGTGAATTGGTCCAGCCGGCAGGAGATCGCAGTCTCCACCTTCATCGTGGTGCTGGTCGTGGTGGCGATGGCCGTTTTGCTGGGAGTCAGCGATCTTGGCCTCCAAGTCTTCTTCGACAAACTGCTGAGCTAGAGAAGGTCGGCTTCTAAAGCAAGGTGACGCTTGCTGGGATAGATGACTCTGATGCTATGGTACGTACTACGAGTTGCCGCCAATAAGGAGATGCAGGTCAGGGATGCCCTTGCCCGCAAGGTGCAGGAGCAGGGCCTCACTGACACCATTGGCCGAATCGAGGTGCCGACAGAGCAGGTCAAGAGGATCCGGGCTGGCAAGCAGACCGTCCATAGACGCAAGCTCTATCCTGGTTACGTGTTCATGGAAATGGACGCCACCGAGGAAGGCCGGGTGCCCGAGAGCACGTGGTTCCTGATCAAGGGGACCAGCGGCGTGGGGGACTTCATCGGGACTGAAGGCATTCCGACGCCCATGCGGGACACGGATGTGGCCAAGATGCTGATGGAGGCGGAGAAGCCCGAGGAGGCGCCGAGCATCAAGGTCGAATTCAAGAAGGGAGACCCGATCAAGATCCGTGAGGGCGCATTCGAGAACTTTGAAGGCGTAGTCGACTCGATCGACACCGAGCGAGGCATCGTCAAAGTCATTGTGACGATCTTCGGTCGCAGCACGCCGCTGGACATAGAATACTGGCAAATTGAGAAGGTCTAGACCGCCGGGGCGGTTCTGGCGGCTGGATCGGACGACCAGCCAGGCATTGATGTTATAGATAAAGGTATACGATGGCCAAAGAAGTGCTTACGTTCATCAAATTGCAGGCCCCAGGCGGCCAGGCCACTCCTGCCCCGCCTATTGGCCCTGCGTTGGGACAGCACGGCGTCAACATCGGGCAGTTCGTGTCGCAGTTCAACGAGAGGACGAAAGAGTTGAACGGCACGATCGTACCCGTGGTGATCTCTGTGTACAAGGACAAGACCTTCAGCTTTGAGGTCAAGAGCCCGCCCGCCTCGGTGCTCCTGAAGAAGATGGCTGAGGTGGCCAAGGGCAGCGGCGTGCCCAACAAGGAGAAGGTGGGAAAGGTGACGGTCGCACAGGTGCGACAGATCGCCGAAGCCAAGATGCGAGATCTGAACACGCAAGATGTGGGCCAGGCCGAGAAGATTATTCGGGGCACAGCCCGAAGCATGGGAATTGACGTAGTCGAAGGATAGTTGTCCTATCCAGATACAGGATTGCACTATGAGGTTTCGAAGCAAACGGTATACGAAGGAAGCCACGGGGCTGCCCATCGAGCCAATCGGTCTGCAGGCCGCTGTGGAGAGGATCAAGTCGTTCAAGTCCACTAAGTTCGACCAGACCGTCCGGTGCGTGATGGTCCTGGGCATCGACCCCAAGCAGGCCGAGCAGGCCGTGCGTGGGGCGATCTCGCTTCCCCACGGGACTGGCAAGCAGAACCGCGTGGTGGCCTTCTGCGATGGCTCGGACATCGAGGCCGCCAAGAAGGCGGGTGCCGTCGATGCGGGTGTCGATGACCTGATCAAGAAGGTGAGTGAGGGGTGGGCTGACTTCGATGTAGCGATTGCGTCGCCCAAGGTAATGGGCAAGGTGGGCAAACTGGGTCGAGTTCTTGGGCCCCAGGGCAAGATGCCGTCCCCGAAGAACGGGACGGTGACTCCAGACGTGGCAACCGCTGTGTCGGAGTACATAGCGGGCAAGGTCGAATTCAAAAACGACGCGGGCGGAAACGTCCATGTCGTGGTCGGCAAGGTCAGCTTCGACGCCAAGAAACTGGCGGAAAACATCGAGGCCCTTGTGGCCCACATCAAGAAAGTCAAGCCGTCCTCCGCAAAGGGCAACTACATCAAGAAGATGTGTCTCAGCGCGAGCATGAGCCCCAGCGTGACGGTCAATGTGAGTTAAGCAAGGGATAGTGGTGAAGCAGGCCCTTTCTAGATAGGGTTCCGACAGGTGATTGGATGAGCAAGTACGTAAAGAATCTGCTGCAGAGCGAGTTTGAGAAGGTCCTTGCTGATAGAGGCGTGCGGGAGTTTGTGGTCCTGAGCCTGACGGGTGTCAATGGCGTGGACAACAACCTGATGCGAGGCGGCCTCAGGAAGAAGGGTGTAGAGGTTTTGGTCGTGAAGAACGCCTTGTTTCGAAGGGCACTGCGTACCCGAGAGATGGAGGGTGCTTCGACCCTCTTTGAGGGACCGTGTGCCGTGGCGTTCGGCGGCGATAGCGTCGTGGACGTGGCGAGAGAGTTGAGCGAGTGGGGCCGGAAGGTCAAGGCGATGCAGTTCAGGGGCGCCTACGTGGACGGCACGGTCCTGGCAGGCAAGGATGTCGACATGCTGGCCAAGATGCCGACCCGGCGAGAGCTGCTCGGCCAGGTTGCCGCGTCCATTCGGAGCCCCGGAGCCAAGGTGGCCGGCGCGATTGCTGGATCGGGCTCGCGGATCGCTAGCTGTGTCAAGACCGTCATTGAGAGGGCCGAGAAGGCTGACAAGCAGGCGGCGTAGGTGGGTTGCGGTATTCATCTCTGTTTTCAACGGCGAACCATAGTTCATGGCCCGGATGGTTGTCCTCTTATGGGGTTAAACAAGACATCGGAGTCTTGGCTACCGTTGGGCTTTTGCGCAGGAGTATAGACCCATGACCGAATTCAATGATCAGATCAAAGACCTGGGCGACAAGATTGTGGCCCTCACGCTGTTGCAGGCCAAGGAATTGGTGGACTACCTGAAAGAGAAGCACGGCATCGAGCCGGCAGCAGGCGGCGCAGTGATGATGGCCGCAGGCGCGGGTGCATCTGCTGCCCCGAAGGCAGAAGAGAAGACGACCTTCGACGTGGTGCTCAAGGCCGCAGGCGACAAGAAGATCCAGGTGATCAAGGAAGTCCGGGCCCTGACCGGTCTGGGATTGAAGGAGGCCAAGGACCTTGTGGAAGCGGCTCCGAAGCCGGTGAAGCAGGGTCTCCCGAAGGCTGAGGCCGAGGCCGCCAAGAAGCAGCTCGAAGATGCAGGCGGGACTGTTGAATTGGCATAGGTGAAAGCACGCGGACTGGTCCCGAGGGCAAGGATTCAGACCTCGGGACCCGTCCGTTTGAAGTGATTTGGTTACTTGTTCGTGGTGGGAGCGTGCAATGGTTCCTCAGACCGTTCGTAATTTCGGAAAAGTCCACGAGGCCGTGGAGATTCCTGATCTGGTGGCTGTGCAGCAGGGCAGTTACGCCCGTTTTCTGCAGATGGACGTGCCACCGGCCAGTCGCCCGTGCACGGGGCTAGAGGCCTTGTTTCGTGAGATCTTTCCGATCGAAAGCTATGACAAGAAGCTCGTCCTGGAGTATCTCCACTACGAACTGGAGAAACCCCATTACACGCCGACGGAGTGCGTTCAGCTTCGTCTGACCTATGCGTATCCCCTGAAGATCCAGTGCCGGCTGCGGAGCAGCACGGGCGAGGATCTGTCTGAGCAGGGGATCTACCTGGGCGAGATCCCCGTGATGGTCGGCGGTGGCGAGTTCATCGTCAACGGAGCGGTCCGGGTGATCGTCAGCCAGCTCCACCGGAGCCCTGGCGTCGACTTCCTGATCGAAAGCAAGGAAGGTGACCGCGTGCTGCACGGCGGCCGGATCATTCCCGAGCGAGGCAGTTGGATTGAGCTGGGTGTGACCCAGAAGGACACCATGGTCGTGAGGATCGACCAGTCCAGCAAGATCCCGGCGAGCGTGTTCCTGCGTGCCATGGAGTCGGAGTACGGTGCCAGCGAGGCCATCCTGAGGCTGTTCTACCAGACCAAGATGATCAAGGTCGACAAGCTCACCCCGAACCTGTGGGCTGCGTCGCCCATCGTGGATACCGAGAGCGGCGAGGTCCTCGTCAAGGCTGGCGCCCAGTTGGGCGACAAGGTGCCCGTGATCCAACAGAGCGAGCTGAAGCAGATCGAGGTCATCGAGGACGTGACCGATGCGATTATGCTCAATACCCTGGCCGAAGACGATTGCCAGAGCCACGACCAGGCCCTGCTCAAGTTCTACATGCGGATGCGGCCGGGCAACCCGCCGAACGTCGAGAAGGCCAAGGCCTTCTTTGCGGAGAAGTTCTTTGACGCCAATCGCTACCGGCTGGGGAAGGTCGGCCGGTTCCGGTTGAACCGCAAGTTCAACCAGGCGGTGGACGAGAACGAGATGACCCTGCGGCCCGAGGACTTCCTCAACACGATCCGCTACATCCTGGCCTTGCGAAACAACGAGGGCGAGGTGGATGATATCGATCACCTGGGCAACCGCCGGCTCCGCACGATCGATGAGCTGGCTGCCGATGAGATCCGCAAGGGCCTGCTGAAGCTCCGCAAGACGGTCCAGGAGCGGATGAGCATCAAGCGGGACACCGAGGAGAAGCCCCGGATCGCAGACCTGATCAACTCCAAGAGCGTGGCCAGCAGCATCAGTTTCTTCTTTGGCCGCGGAGAGCTCAGCCAGGTGGTGGACCAGACCAATGCCCTGAGCCAGTTGACCCATGAACGGCGGCTGTCGGCCTTGGGACCGGGTGGCCTCAACCGCCGCAGGGCAGGCTTCGAGGTGCGTGACGTGCACATCAGCCATTACGGCCGAATCTGCCCGATCGAGACGCCGGAAGGCACGAACATCGGTCTGATCTCGTCGCTGGCGATCTTCACCAGCATCGACGAGTACGGCTTCCTGCTGACCCCGTACCGCAAGGTGGAGAAGGGAAAGGTCACGGACAAGGTCGTGTTCCTCAGGGCCGACGAGGAGATGCGGGCCGTGTTTGCCCCGCCGAGCGTGATCGATCCCAAGACCGGCAAGATCGACGGGATGATCCTGGCCAGGAAGGGCGGTGAGCTCGCCCACGTGTCGGGTCCCGAGGTGGACTACATCGACGTTTCGCCCAAGCAGACGGTGGGCGTGTCGGCCGCTCTGATTCCCTTCCTGGAGCACGACGACGCCAACCGTGCCTTGATGGGCTCGAACATGCAGCGTCAGGCCGTGCCTCTGCTGCGGACCGAGTCGCCGCTGGTGGGGACGGGCATGGAGGTGACCGTAGGCAAGTACTCGAGCATGGTCGTGCGGGCCCGCCGCACAGGGATCGTGACGGCTGTGGACGCGATGCACATCGTCATCGACCACACCGACGAGTACAGGCTCGAGAAGTTTGTCGGGCTCAATGAGCGGACCTGCCTGAACCAGACGCCCGTGGTGCGTCTGGGCCAGAAGGTGCAGACCGGCCAGATCATCGCCGATGGCGGCGGGACCGACCAGGGCGTATTGGCCCTCGGCCGCAACGTCCTGGTGGCTTTCATGTCCTTCGAAGGCTACAACTTTGAGGACGCCATCATCGTCAGCGAACGGCTCTGCAAGGACGACGTGTTCACGAGCATCCACATCGACGAGTTCACGGCTGAGGTCCGGGAGACCCGGCTGGGCAAAGAGGAGTTCACGCGGGACATCCCGAACGTCAGTGAGAAGGCCCTCCGCAACCTCGACGAGAACGGGATCGTACGGGAGGGCGCGAGGGTTAGTTCCGACGATATCCTGGTCGGCAAGGTGGTGCCCAAGAGCAAGGTCGAGCTGACCCCTGAAGAGAAGCTGCTCCATGCCATCTTCGGCAGGGCCGGCGAGGACGTCAAGAACGACTCCCTGGAGCTGCCCAGCGGCTACGAGGGCGTGGTCATGAAGACCGAGCTCTTCACCCGCAGGGGAGCCGGCACGGAGGACCAGAAGAAGGTCCTGTCCGACGAGCTCAAGCAGTTCCAGGCCGAGATGCGGTCCAAAGAATGCTCGGTCTTCAAGCAGATGATTGCGGCCATTCACGCCAAGCATGACGTGGACATCGTGGACCCCTCCAGCCGCCAGAAGGTCGGCGCCAGCGAGGATGAGGACGTGATCGCCGAGCAGATCGAGGGTTTTGACGTCAAATGGGTCAAGCCCGCTGCTCTACGGGAAGAGGTCCAGAAGATTGTCACCGAGTACTCGGCCAAGATCAGCGAGATCCAGGAAGAGAAGAAGCGCAAGGCCGAGAAACTCAAGCACGGCGACGAGCTGCCCAGCGGCGTGCTTCAGATGGCGAAGATCTACGTGGCGATCAAGCGGCAACTGTCGATCGGCGACAAGATGGCGGGACGCCACGGCAACAAGGGCGTGATCGCCAAGATCATGCCTCAAGAGGATATGCCGTTCCTGGAAGACGGGACGCCGGTCGATATCCTGCTCAACCCGCTCGGCGTGCCGAGCCGTATGAACGTCGGCCAGATCCTGGAGACCCACCTCGGCTGGGTGGCCAAGGTGCTGGGCTTCAAGGCCGTCACCCCGGTCTTCGACGGAGCGAGCGAAGACGACATCTTCAAGCTGACCGAAGAGGCCAACCGACTGATGGCTCGCCGCAAGAAGGATCTGGATGAGCGGGGCGAGGCCCCGCCTCTGGACGAGATCTTCATCAGCGTACCCAAGTCCCTCAAGACGCAGTTGAACGACGGACGCACGGGCGAGCCGTTCGACCAGCAGGCGACGATCGGCTTTATCTACATGATGAAGCTGCACCACCTGGTGGACGACAAGATTCACGCCCGGGCCACCGGTCCTTACAGTCTGATCACGCAGCAGCCGCTCGGTGGCAAGGCCCGTACGGGTGGCCAGCGGTTCGGCGAAATGGAAGTCTGGGCCCTGGAAGGCTATGGCGCCGCCTACGCCCTGCAGGAGATGCTGACCGTCAAGAGCGACGACGTCGAGGGCCGGACCAAGATCTACGAGTCCATTGTGAAGGGACAGAATACTCTCGAGGCCGGCACGCCGCTGTCGTTTGACGTGCTGTGCAACGAGATCCGGGGTCTCGGTCTGAATATTCAACTGGAAAAGAAACGGCTCCTTGGGGGTTCCGTTTTGTAATTCTGAATTCCGGATGTTGAATTCTGAATTCTGGATAAGAAGAGGCGTTTCATGCTAGCGAATATCTACGATCGCATCAACGACTACGGCTCGGTCAAGATCCAACTGGCCAGTCCCAACGACGTGCGGAGCTGGTCCTTCGGCGAGGTGCGAAAGCCGGAGACGATCAACTACCGGACCTACCGGCCCGAGAAGGATGGGCTGTTCTGCGAGCGTATCTTCGGCCCCGAGCGGGACTGGGAGTGTGCCTGCGGCAAGTACAAGGGGACCAAGTTCAAGGGCATCATCTGCGACCGGTGCGGTGTCAAGGTCACGCACAGCCGCGTGCGGCGTAAGCGCATGGGCCACATCAACCTGGCCGCGCCCGTCATGCACATCTGGTTCTTCAAGTCCATCCCGAACCGACTGGGCACGCTGCTCGGCATGAAGGGCACGGATCTGGAGAAGATCATCTACTTCCAGGACTACGTGGTCACGGACCCGGGACAGAGCCCGCTGAAGATCGGGCAGCTCCTGACGGAAGAGGACTACCGCGAGGCGATCCACAAGTACGGCAACGCCTTCAAGGCGGCCATGGGCGCGGAGGCGGTCAAGGTCCTGCTGGAGCGGCTGGACCTGGACGTCCTCGGCCTGGAGTTGCGGCAGGGCATCACCGAGACCAGCAGCCAGCAGAAGGTCAAGGACCTGACCAAGCGCCTCAAGCTGATCAACGACATCAAGAACAGCGAGAACAAGCCGACGTGGATGGTCCTGGAGGCCATTCCGGTCATCCCTCCGGATCTGCGGCCGTTGGTGCTGCTGGAGCGGGACAACTTCGCCACCAGCGACCTGAATGACCTGTATCGCCGGATCATCAACCGCAACAACCGGCTCAAGAAGCTGATCGACCTGAACGCGCCGGAGGTCATCATCCGCAACGAGAAGCGGATGCTGCAGCAGGCCGTGGACTCGCTGCTGGACAACGGCCGTTGCCGCCGCCCCGTGCTGGGCAGCAACAACCGGCCGCTCAAGAGCCTGACGGACATGATCAAGGGCAAGCAGGGCCGGTTCCGCGAGAACCTGCTGGGCAAGCGCGTGGACTACTCGGCTCGCTCGGTGATCGTGGTAGGCCCGAAGCTGAATCTCTATCAGTGCGGTCTGCCCAAGAAGATCGCCCTGGAGCTCTACCAGCCTTTCATCATCCGCAGGCTCAAGCAGCACGGCTACGCAGACACGATCAAGAGCGCCAAACGGATGATCGAGCGGCGTGAGGACCAGGTGTGGGATATCCTCGAAGAAGTGATTCACCAGCACCCGGTGCTCCTCAACCGTGCACCGACCCTGCACCGGATGGGCATCCAGGCCTTCGAGCCGGTCCTGGTGGAGGGCAACGCCATCATGCTTCACCCGCTGGCCTGCAAGGGCTTCAACGCGGACTTCGATGGTGACCAGATGGCCGTTCACCTGCCGCTCTCGGTCGAGGCGCTGGCCGAGACGTACATCCTGATGATGACGACCGGCAACATCTTCTCACCGGCCAATGGATCGCCGATGGTCAGCCCGTCGCAGGACATGGTAATGGGCAACTACTACCTGACCGTGGCGATCGACGACCTCCGCAAGAAGGGCGTGCCCGGCCTGGCCGTCAAGGACATGCGGATCTTCCGCGATCCGTATGAGGCCATGATGGCCTATGACACGGGCAAGGTCACCCTCCACGAGAAGATCCGTGTGCGGATCCCGATCAAACGCATCGTGGGCGATCGGGAAGAGGCACAGCCGAAGGTCGCCGCGGCGAAGGGCCGCCCGTCGGGCACCCAGATCATCGAGACGACGGCCGGCCGGTGTGTCTTCAACGACATGCTGCCGTCCAGCCTGCCGTACTACAACCTGGCCATGGCGCAGAAGAAGCTGGGCCGGGTCATCAGTGACTGCTTCCAATTTGCGGGCTCGGCCGCGACGATCGACCTGCTGGACAAGATCAAGGACCTGGGCTTCCGGTACGCGACCCTGGCGGGACTGAGCTTCGGTCTGACGGACCTGAAGATCCCGCCCAAGAAGCACCAGATCATTGCGGAGACCGAGAAGCGGGTCAACAAGATCCTCAAGAACTACGAGGATGGCGTGCTGACCGAGCGAGAGCGGTACAACCAGGTCATCGATGCCTGGACCAATGCCCGTGTCGCGGTCACCAGCGAGATGATCCGCGGACTGAAGGAAGACCTGAAGGACGACGGATCGCCTTACCTGAACCCGATCTTCCTGATGAGCGATTCGGGCGCCCGAGGCAGCATCGACCAGATCCAGCAGTTGGCCGGCATGCGTGCCTTGATGGCCAAGCCGAGCGGCGAGATCATTGAGACGCCGATTAAGTCCAACTTCCGTGAAGGACTGAGCGTGCTGGAGTACTTCAGCTCGACCCACGGAGCTCGAAAGGGGCTGGCCGATACGGCTTTGAAGACGGCCAACTCGGGTTACCTGACCCGCAAGTTGATCGACGTGGCGCAGAACGTGATCATCTTCGAGCGGGACTGCGGCACCCTCCAGGGCATCGCCAAGACGGCGATCAGCCGCGGCGACGAGGTGGATGTGCCGCTGTCCAAGCTGATTGTGGGCCGCACCGCCCGCGACAACATCCGCAATCCCATCACCGACGAGATGATCGTTCGGGAAAACGAGGTCATCACGCCCAAGGCGGCGGCCAAGATCGAGGCCATGGGCCTGGACGCCATTCGCGTTCGAAGCCCGCTGACCTGCGACAGCCCCATGGGTGTGTGCGCCAAGTGCTACGGTTGGGACCTGAGCACCGGCATGCTGGTGGAAGAGGGGACTGCCGTGGGCATCATCGCCGCCCAGTCGATCGGTGAGCCTGGAACGCAGCTGACCCTGCGTACGTTCCACACCGGTGGCGTGGCCTCCCGCGCGATTCTGGAGCGGGACCAGAAGGCCACCTGCGACGGCAAGATCGAATACCGGGATCTGAACGCCGTGACCTATTCCAAGGAGGGGACCGCGCTCACGGTCGCCCTGAAGCGGAACGGGGAAGTGGGCCTGGTGGATGAGAAAGACAGGGAACTGGCGAAGTTCAAGGTTCCCTATGGCGCGGTGCTGCAGGTCGTACACGGCCAATCCGTGAAGATCGGGCAACTGCTGTTCTCCTGGGACCCGCACCGAACCCCCATTCTGGCCGAGGTCTCCGGGAGTATCCGGTTCGTGGACGTCATCGAAGGCGAGACGGCTCAGCCTGAGGACCAGAAGACCAAGACTGCGGGCAAGGGCCGGAGCAAGGGCGAGGGTCAGATCCGAGGATCTGAGAAGCTGGTCGTGATTGAGCACAAGGGCGACAAGCATCCCCAGATTATCATCGAAGATGCGAACGGCAAGATCCTGGACGTGCACTACCTGCCGGCCGGGGCTCGTATCGAGGTCGTGGAAGGCCAGGGCGTGCAGGCCGGCGAGCTGCTGGCGCATCAGCCGCGGGCCACGGGCGGAACGCAGGACATCACCGGCGGTCTGCCGCGAGTCACCGAGGTCTTCGAGGCCCGCAAGCCGAAGGACCCGGCGGCCATGGCCGAGATCAGCGGTCGCGTGGAGCTCCGCAGCGACAAGCGCAAGGGCAAGATGACTATCTCCGTCAAGAGCGAAAGCATGGAAAAGGAACACCACGTGCCCCGGGATCGGCACCTGAACGTGCACGCCGGAGACATGGTGGAGGCAGGCGACGCCTTGACGGATGGGCCGCTGGTCCCGCACGACATCCTGCGGATCAAGGGCGAAGAGGCCCTGCAGCGGTATCTGATCGGCGAAGTGCAGAACGTCTACCGTTCTCAGAACGTGAACATCGACGACAAGCACGTGGAGATCATTACCTCGCAGATGATGCGCAAGGTCGAGATCGAGTCGGTCGGCGACAGTTCGTTCCTGCCCGGTGAGGTGGCCGACCGGTACGTATTCCGCCGGGAGAACGACCGTCTGAGCAATAGTGTCAAGATTGGCACCATCGGTGACGCGGCTGCTGTGGCGACCGCGAGCCGAGAAGGGCCTGCTGCGAAGCCCCTGAAAGAGGGGGACATCATCGACAAGCAGGAGCTGGCACGGATCAACGAGAAGGTGGAGGCCATCGGCGGTGAGCCGGCCAAGGGCAAGAAGCCGAAGCCGGCCCTGGCCAAGAGCCTGCTGCTGGGTATCACCAAGGCGTCCCTGTGGTCGGACAGCTTCATCGCGGCAGCCAGCTTCCAGGAGACGACCAAGGTGTTGACAGAGGCATCCCTGGCCGGTAAAGTAGACGACTTGGTCGGATTGAAGGAGAATGTGATCCTCGGGCATCTGATCCCTGCGGGCACGGCCTTCAAGCCGTACCTGGATATGAAGGTCAAGCACCTGGTCGAGGCGCCGGTACCGAAGGAGTTCGCCGAGGTCAGGGAAACAGTCGAGTCCGAGGCCAAGGTTGAGGCTGCAGTCAAACAGGCGCTGGGTCTGGAATAGGCGGCCCGGCCAAGAAGGGTAAGCAGAAGGAAGACACGAGACTATGCCGACGATCAATCAGTTAGTCAGACGCCCCCGCAAGGAACGCAAGGGCAAGAACCGGGTTTCGGACATCAGCGGCAGCCCGCAGAAGCGGGGCGTGTGTCTGATCGTCCGAACCATGACGCCCAAGAAGCCGAACTCCGCCTTGCGGAAGATCGCCCGCGTCAGGCTCACCAACGGGAAAGAGGTGACCGCTTACATCCCGGGTATCGACCACAACCTTCAGGAGCACAGCACGGTCCTGATTCGCGGCGGCCGCGTTCGCGACCTGCCGGGCGTCCGGTACCACATCATTCGGGGTGTGCTCGACTGTGCGGGAGTGGCCAACCGGAAGCAGGGACGGTCCAAGTATGGAGCCAAACGGGCCAAGTAGGCCCTTTGGCCTGGAGTTGTCGCGATCCGGAGGCCTCGGGTGTTGCCCGCGTCCCCGGCGAAGTGTGTCCATCACGAGGCAATCATGGCAAAGAAGTTTACGCATTCGAGTGAGCAGTTAAAGGCGGACCCGAAGTTCAGCAGCAAGCTGGCCTCCAAGTTCATCAATTGTCTGATGTGGGACGGCGAGAAGAACAGGGCCCAACACGTCTTCTACGGGGCCATGGCCATCGTGGCGGACAAGGTCAAGGAGGTCTCGCCCGTGGAGGTCTTCGAGACTGCCATCAACAACGTGAAGCCCATGCTGGAGGTCCGAAGCAAGCGCGTCGGCGGTGCCAGCTACCAGGTCCCGATGCAGGTGGGACCCCGGCGTCAACAGTCCCTGGCCTTCCGCTGGATCATCCAGTCGGCCCGGGGCAAGAAGGGACGTCCCATGGCCGAGCGTCTGGCGGCCGAGGTCGTGGACGCCTACAACAGGCAGGGCGGGGCGATGACCACTCGGGAAAACGTGCACCGTATGGCGGAGGCCAACAAGGCGTTTGCCCACTTTGCATGGTAGTCCGTCAGGAACGATCCTGCCACGGCCGCTCTCGTCACACGCAGAGACCGTGGCAGTTTTTTTGTAGTCATCAAGCCCGCGTTCTGTGAGAAGCGGTGGCCGAATGGGTGAGCTGAGCCACATACGCAACATCGGGATCATGGCGCACATCGACGCCGGCAAGACTACGGTGTCGGAGCGGATTCTGTACTACACGGGCAGGACCTACAAGATGGGTGAGGTCCATGAAGGGACGACCGTCATGGACTACCTCGAGGAGGAGCAGCGGCGGGGGATCACGATCACGGCTGCCGCCACCAAGTGCCCCTGGAACGACGCGGAGATCAATCTGATCGACACGCCCGGTCACATCGACTTCACGGCAGAGGTGGAGCGGTCCCTCCGGGTCCTGGACGCGGCGATCGCAGTCTTCGACGGCAGCGAGGGAGTCCAGGCGCAGAGCGAGACCGTCTGGCGGCAGGGCCAGAAGTATCACCTGCCTTGCCTGTGCTTCATCAACAAGATGGACAAGACCGGCGCGGACTTCGAGATGTCGCTGGACAGCATCCGTACGAAGCTCGGGGCCAACCCTGTGCCTCTGGCGATCCCGATCGGCGAGGAGGACTCCTTTGCCGGACTGATCGACCTAATCGAGATGAAGGCGGTCTACTATTCCGCCGATCAGTTGGGCGCCACGTTCCGGGAAGAGGCGATCCCCGAGGGGGATCGGGCTGTGGCCGAGCGATACAGGGCAGCCATGATCGAGGCGATCGCCGAGTTCGACGATGAGCTGCTGGATCGTTTTGTGCACGATCAGCCGGTGGAACGGGTCCTGATCGACCGCGCACTGCGGAAGGGCACGGGGGCCTGCCGCCTGCATCCCGTGTTGGTGGGCTCTGCCCTGCGAAACGTGGGCATCCAGCGGCTGTTGGATGCGGTCGTGGCCTACTTCCCTTCGCCTTTGGATCGTCCCCTGATCATGGGCCACAAGCCCGAGGACAAGGTTCACAAGGACATTCCCATCAAGTGTGAGCCCGAGGGGCACCTGGTGGCCTTGGCCTTCAAGATCGTGAGCGACTCCCACGGAGACCTCACCTATCTCCGCCTATACCGGGGCGTCCTCAAGTCCGGGACCCGGGTCCTGAACCCGAACAGGCAGGTCAAGGAAAACATCACACGGATCTACGAGATGCACGCCGACGAGCGGATCGGCCTGGATGAGACGTCCGCGGGTTCGATCGTGGCGGTGGTGGGGCTTCGGGAGACCCTGACGGGCGATACGATCTGCGATGCCAAACACCCTGTCATGTTGCCGACCATCACGTTCCCCCACACGGTGATTACCCTGTCCGTTGAGCCGAGATCTGCGGCCGACAAGGTCCGGTTGAGCGAGGCGTTGGCCGGCCTCCGCCGCGAGGACCCGACTTTCGAATACCGCACGGACAGCGAGACAGGCCAGACCGTAATCAGCGGCATGGGCGAGCTCCACCTGGAAATTCTACAGGGCAAGCTCATCAAGGAAAAGAAGGTGGACGTGCGGGTGGGCAAGCCCCGGGTGGCGTACAAGGAGGCGATCACCCTGGCGACCCGGGCTGAAGGCAAGTTTGTCCGTCAGACCGGCGGCCATGGCCAGTATGGCCACGTGATCCTGGAGGTGGAGCCATCCATGACCGAGGATGGGCACTGGGCGCTGGACCTGGAGTTCGAGACCAAGGTCCTCTCTGGGTCCGTGCCGAAGGAGTACTTCCCGGCCATTGAGCGGGGGGCCAAGGAGGCCCTGGGACGCGGATGTCTGGGTGGTTTCCCGGTTATCGGCGTCAAGGCAATGCTGGTGGACGGATCATTCCACAGCGTCGACTCCTCAGACCTGGCGTTCGAGCAGGCCGCGGTCCTGGCCATCGAGAAGGCCTTGAAAGAGGCTGGTTCCGTGCTGCTCGAGCCTGTCATGCGGGTACAAATTGAGGTTCCTGAGACATATTTCGGTGCGGTACAGGCCAACCTGTTGAGCAGGAGGGGCTCTATCACAGACAGCCGCGTACATGGTCCTGTGCGGGTCATCGATGCCAACGTGCCTCTGGTCGAGATGTTCGGTTATTCGAGCCAGTTGCGGAGCCTGACTGCAGGTCGTGGCACCTTCACGATGGAGCCGCTGGCCTACGAACGGGTCCCGGACCAAATCGCCAAGAGCGTCATCGGCTAAGACCGCTGACGCCAGGAGTGAGGAGACCGTAGTCAGGAGACAGGAGAGGGGAACAAGCGGATTTCCGCCGGGGAGCTGTCTTCTCCGCATTTCCTATCGCTGAACCCTGCTGCAGACCAAAGATAGCCGGGAAATCGCCCACTCCACGTTCTGTCTCCTGTCTCCTGTCTCCTCACTCCCGTCTCCTGGATTCGTAAGTGCTTTTTGGCGATTGCACACCACGTAAAGTCTGCCACAATTTGATATTTTTCCATCAAGTCGTTGACATGATCACCTGCCTCTGTTAGATTTGACTCCTTCCAGCCGGGGGCCGACAGGCCTCCCTCTGGGAGCGAAAGGGCCAAGGCTTGGCCGGTACTATCGCGATCCCTGGTGGGGGGGGAATGTGGGGCCTGCCAGGGTGTAACGCGGGTACAGTAGTAGATTGAAGCCGGGTCCCCCCGGCGGCCAAGGTGAGTAGTGGCCCAGCACCTTTGGTCAAGGACGTCTGGCCGCGGCAGGATGACGGGTCGGACTTTCTATACGACAGTATAAGCCGTAAGACGAAAAAATAAGCGCTGTAGAGATTTTTTATCTTTGCGTCTGGCACGGCTTTTGGGTATGTTTTGAACTTCTGCGGACTCCCCGGTGGGTCGTTCAGGAGACGCAGCGCAAGTTGTTTTCTCGAAATAGGATTAGGGCCCAATCGAAGGCGCGTGGTCGGCCCGTGTTGAACTAGGTTCCGAGGACAGGTATGGCGTCAGAGAGCGAAAGAATCAGGATTCGGATGGAGGCCTATGACCATAGGACCTTGGATGCCTCCGCACGAGAGATCGTGGAACACGCGCGCAAGACTAATGCCCGCGTGAGCGGTCCGGTTCCACTGCCGACGCGAATTGAGAAATACACCGTCTTGCGAAGCCCCCATGTCGACAAGAAGTCTCGGGAGCAGTTTGAGCTTAGGACTCACAAGCGACTGATAGACATCTACGAGGCAAATGCCCGTACGGCCGAAGTCCTGAATCGATTGGTGGTGCCGGCGGGCGTTTTCGTTAAGATCAAGGCCTAAGGTTCGGGCCCTAGCACCGGCGGACCTTTCAGGCGAGCCGTCAGACGAGGCAAATGACGATGGCAATGTTGCTCGGCAAGAAGATCGGAATGACCCGCATCTATGATGAGGCGGGCAGGATGGTGCCTGTGACGGTAGTTCAGGCAGGCCCCTGCATCGTCACGCAGGTCAAGACCGTCAAGACCGACGGATATAACGCGGTTCAGATGGGATTCGAGGATGTCAAGCCTTCGAGGCGGACCAAGCCGCTGATTGGTCACTTCGGCAAGGCCAACGCCGCCCAAAAGCGATTCGTCCGCGAGTTGCGGCTGGCCGGTGATAAGGCCCCCGAGTGCAAGGTGGGCGATTCGCTGACCGTGACGGTCTTTGATCCCGCGGAATGGGTGGATGTGATCAGCACGGGCAAGGGCAAGGGCTTCCAGGGCGTGATGAAGCGTCATCACTTTGGCGGCTTCCCCGCCTCGCACGGTACTGAGCGCAAGCACAGGGCTCCCGGGTCTATCGCTAGTCACGCGACGAACCGTGGCTTCAGCGGCAGGCCGAAGCGAGGCAAGAAGATGGCCGGCCACATGGGGAACAAGCAGGTCACCACCAAGAACCATCCGCTGGTGGCAGTCGACGCAGAGAAGAATCTGCTGGCCATCCAGGGGACTGTGGCGGGCGCGGCCGGCAGCTATTGCATTATCCGAACGGCCAAGTCGAAAGCCAAGAAAAAGGCCGAGTAGGCCTTAGATGGAATGGAACGTCAGACATGATTGAATTGGCTGTCCTTAGCAGAGAAGGCAAGAAGGTCGAGACGGTGACCGTCGATGAGGCCTTGCTGGGTGGGCGCGTACGTTTTCCGCTGCTCAAGCAAGCCATCGTCAGGTATCACGCCAATCGGCGGGTGGGTACTGCGGCGACCAAGAACAAGTCGTTGGTGGAAGGCTCCACCCGAAAGCTCTACAAGCAGAAGGGCACAGGCAATGCCCGGGCCGGCCAGGTCCGAACGCACAAGCGGGTCGGTGGCGGCGTGGCTTTTGCCAAAGTGGCGAGGGACTTCAGCCAGGATATGCCCAAGAAGCAGCGTCGTCTGGCCCGTGATTCGGCGGTGCTGGCCAAGCTGCTGGACCAGAAGGTGGTGGTCGTCAGTGAGTTGGCCTTCGACCGGCCCAAGACTAAGGACTTCGTGTCGGTCCTGGGAAGCCTCGGCATCACCCGCAGTTGCCTGGTGGCGATCAAAGGCCTGGACCCGAACGTTTACAGATCCGCGAGGAACGTCCCGAGGGTGATGGTTTCGCCTGTGACCGACCTGAATGCGGCGGAGATATGTGGCCACGATACCATGCTGTTCACCAAAGAGGCCCTGGTGTCGTTCCTGGATAGGACGTCAAAAGAGAATTGAGCATGAACGATTTCGATGTCATCATCCGGCCGTTGATCACTGAGCAGTGCATGCACTTTGCCAACAAGAGAGGTGCATACAGCTTCAAAGTGAATCCCAAGGCCAACAAGAGCCAGATCAAGCAGGCCGTCCAGAAGCTGTACAACGTCAAGGTGGACAAGGTCAGAACGGCCAACCGCCTGGGCAAGATGCGGCGGAGGGGCCGGTCCGTGGGGCAGACCCAGGACTGGAAGAAGGCCGTTGTGTACCTGAAACCCGACTATCACATTGACTTGTTCTAGAAAGAACTGACAAGCCATGGCGATCAAGATCTATAAACCAACCAGTGCGGGCCGGCGCAACAGCTCGGTCATCGACTACCGCGTGGAGTTGACGGCCTCCAAGCCTGAGAAGACCCTGTGCAAGCGGATCAAGAAGAGCGGCGGACGGAACCACCATGGGGTGACCACGGTTCGGTTCCTCGGCGGCGGGGCCAGGCGGATCTACCGGTTCATCGATTTCAAGCGGCATAAGGACGGCGTCACCGCCACGGTTGAGACGATCGAGTACGATCCCAACCGGACCTGCTTCATCTGCCTGCTGAAGTACGCAGACGGCGAGAAGCGGTACATCCTGGCGCCCCTGGGCGTCAAGGTGGGAGACGTGCTCGAAAGCGGCGAGACCGTTGAGCCCAAGGTGGGCAATGCCATGACCCTGGCCTCCATTCCGGCAGGCCTCGAGATCCACAACGTCGAGATGTCCGCCGGTCAGGGCGGAAAGCTGGTCCGCGGTGCGGGCGGGGTTGCGCGGATCCTGGCCAAGGAAGGGGACTGGGTCACGATCGTGCTTCCCAGCGGCGAGATGCGGATGCTCCGCAAGGAGTGTCGCGCCACGATCGGCCGACTGAGCAATCCGGACCATCAGAACGTCAGCCTGGGCAAGGCCGGCCGCACTCGTCACCTGGGCAGGCGCGGACACGTACGAGGCAAGGCCCAGAACCCAGTCGCTCACCCCATGGGCGGCGGCGAAGGCCGCGCCAATGGTGGGCGTCATCCGTGCTCTCCGACCGGCGTGCTGGCCAAGGGTGGGAGGACCCGCAACCGGAGAAAGAACAGCAGTCAGTACATCATCCGAAGGCGGAAGGCCGGAAAGAACCAGCCATCGACCTAGGCATGTGACCTGGCAAGCGGCCGGGTCCAGTGGGCAGGAATAGAAGATGGGAAGATCACTGAAAAAAGGGCCGTTCGTGGACGCCAAGCTGTTCGGCAAGGTTAACAGACAGCAGGCGGCCGGGAGTCGCGATCCGATCAAGACCTGGGCAAGGCGATGCACGATCGTGCCCGAGTTCGTCGGGTACACGTTCCTGGTCCACAACGGGAAGCTATTCAACAAGGTTTATGTCACCGAGGACATGGTAGGCCATAAGTTAGGCGAGTTCTCGCTGACCCGGACGTTCCGGGGGCATTCCAGTAGGAAGGCTGAGACAGCCTAGGGTGCCGGGACTGGCCTGAGAGGCAATCTGATATGCTGAGTCCAAAGAAACTCAATGAACTCTGTCAAGAGCGCCAGGTGACCGCGGGCCAGTTGGCCAAGCATCTGGTTCGGGGCGGAATGGAGTTGACCGATGCCTCCAGCGCCTTGCGGAACTGGCAGCGGGGGCTGTTCAAGCCGACTCCGACGGCCGAGGATCTGCAGCACATGGCGTCTGCACTGGGCGTGGAGGTCCATGAACTGAAGGACTGGCACTGTGCGTATCGGTACGCACCGATGTCGGCGAGCAAAGCCCGCCTGGTCACCAAGCTGATCGTGGGCCGGTCCGTCCAGGACGCCATGGACGTGCTGAAGTTTACGCATCGCCGGGCGGCTCCGATGGTGAGCAAGCTGCTGAAGTGCGCCACGGCCGACGCGGACGAGCAGCAGGCCGACGTGGACTCGCTGGTGGTAACCGAGGCCCGGGTGGACGACGCGGGCGTGCGGATGGGAACAAAGCGGTTCAGGGCCAAGGATCGTGGTCGTGCCCATGCGATTCGAAAGAAGGCCTGCCATATTCACGTGACTGTCACGCAAGGGTAGGGAACGTGCACGGGATTGATTGAGATAGCAGAATATGGGTCAAAAAACATCTCCAATCGGATTTAGGACGGGTGTTACGCTGGGCTGGCAGAGCACGTGGTTTGCCCCCAAGGCCAGTTTTGGGCTATTCCTGGTGGAGGACCAGAAGATCCGCAAGTACGTGGATCGCCGGTACAACCGTCAGATGCCCAAGGGCGCTGTTGCCAGGACGGAGATCGTCCGGACCCGAAATGAAGTGAACGTTACGCTCCACAGTGCCCGGCCCGGTGTGGTCATCGGGCCGCGGGGTGGAGAGGTTGACAAGCTGCGGGAAGAGCTCGAAGGCCTGACCGGACGCAAGGTGACGGTCAACGTGATCGAGATCAAGGACCCCAACCTGAGCGCCAAGCTGGTGGCCGAGGGCGTGGGGGAGCAACTGGAAAAGAGGGCCGCGGTACGGCGGACACTGAAGCAGTTCTGCGAGGCGGCGATGACCTCCGGCGCCAAGGGTGTCAAGATCATCTGCTCCGGCCGGCTGGGCGGGGCGGAAATCGCCCGGAGAGAGACGCAGAAGACGGGCAGCATTCCGCTGCACACTTTAGATGCCAACGTGGACTACGCCACGGGCACGGCCGTGATGACCTACGGCGCCATCGGCATCAAGGTATGGATCTACAAGGGCCGCTTCGGCGAGGAGATCGAGCCGATGGCCCAGGCCCGGCGTCGCCCGCCGCGGCGTGATCGCGACGGTGGCAGGCCTGGCGCAGGTCGCTCTGGCCAGGTTCCGTCACGCGGAGAGCGGGCCCCTGCGCCTGCGGGTCCGGCCCCTCAGGCACCTGCGGCCGAGGCCCCTGGTGTTGAGGCCAGTGCGAGCTGAATGGGATGACGCGGACCGGACTGGGCCGCCTGTAAAGGACCGTAACTATGGCTTTGATGCCAAAGAGAGTCAAGTTCAGAAAGAGTCAACGCGACCGGATGAAGGGCAATGCCACGCGAGGCAATTACGTGGCGTTCGGCGAGTACGGCCTGCAGGCCCTCGAGATGTGCTGGCTCAAGGCCCGCAACATTGAGGCGGGTCGCGTGGGCGCCACCCACTTCCTCCATCGCGAGGGCAAGGTATACATCCGGGTGTTCCCGGACAAGCCCGTCAGTTCCAGGCCGCTGGAGACGCGTATGGGAAAAGGCAAGGGCGACGTGGACCACTGGGTCGCGTGCGTGCGGCCGGGCCAGATCCTTTTTGAGATCGCTGGGGTGGCCGAAGAGGTGGCCAAGGCCGCGCTGGCCGGGTCGCCCACAAGATGCCGATCCGTTGCCGCTTCGTCAAGCGGCGGCATTCGGCTCAGGCCTAAGAGGACGGCCGGTTAGGACAGTACGGGGATACAGAAATGAAGGCAAAGCAGTACCGAGAAATGGCAGCGGCTGAACTGGTGGGCAAGGTTCAGGAGCTTGAGAAGCTCCTGTTCGAACTGCGGTGCCAGGCCGTCACTGAGAAGCTGGCCAATGGCAGGGCCATACGGAATACCAGACGGGACATTGCCCGAGTACAGACCGTGCTGCAGGAAAAGGGCTCATAGCGGTCGAATCCGGGGACAACCAGGAACACGCGAATGCAGGATAAGAAGACGAAAACGTTGACAGGTGTGGTGATCAGTCGTAGCACGGACAAGACGATCCGGGTCGCGATCGATTTCAAGGTCCAGCACGCCAAGTACGGCAAGGTCATGAAACGCCGGACGAAGCTCGCCGTGCATGACCCGAAGAACGAATCGGGCCTTGGCGACGCGGTGCAGATCGTTCAGTGCCGACCGATCAGCAAGACCAAGAGCTGGCGTCTGGTGAAGGTGGTTCGTAAGGCCAGTTAATCCGAGCAGATAGGCTAGACCCTCATGATTCAACAAGAAACCATGTTGTTGATCGCCGACAACTCCGGCGCAAAGACAGCCCAGTGTATCCGAGTGCTCGGCAAGAGCAGCGCCCGGCCGCGGAAGTACACGCGAGTCACCGCGACGGTGGGGGACACCATCTGCGTGGCGATCAAGAAGAGGCTGCCGACCTGCCAGTTGGACCACAAGAAGGTCCACCGGTGCGTGATCATCCGGACCAAGGCCGCCGTGAAGCGGCCGGATGGCAGTTACGTGCGGTTCGACAGCAACGCCGGGGTGCTGATTGATGCAGATGGCAACCCCGTCGGCACCCGTATCTTTGGGGCGGTGCCAAGGGAGTTGCGGGACAAGAATTTCATGAAGATCATCTCGCTGGCCAGCGAGGTGGTGTAGCCGACAGGAGCAGGAAGAAGACCTATGGCGTTACACGTGAAGAAGGGCGACCTGGTTCAGATCATCACAGGCGACCAGAAGGGCCTCACCGGACGGGTGCTGAGTGTGAATCCCGACAAGCACACGGTGCTGATCCAGGGGCATAATCTGGCCAAGAAGCACGTCCGGCCCTCGAGACGGAATCCCCAGGGCGGGCGGATCAACGTGGAGCAGCCGGTTCACATCAGCAACGTGTTGCCGGTCAACCCCAAGACCAACCAGGGGACTCGGGTCCGCTATCGCGTCGAGTCCGATGGGGTCAAGAAACGGGTGGCCGCGGACGGCACGGAGATCGGCGTCGTGAGCAAGACCAAGAAACAGTAACCCAGGGCACGGAGCTGCTGGGCCAGTGGATGACGAGAAGATGACGCGATTAAAAGATCTCTACAAGTCGAAGATCCTTTCCGACCTCATCAAGGAGTTCGGGTACGCCAGCCCGATGGCTGCGCCCCGGATCACCAAGATCGTGGTGTCGATGGGCGTGGGCAAGGCCGTGCAGGACAAGAAGTTCCTGGATCTGTCCAAGCAGGACCTCATGGCGGTCACGGGGCAGTTGCCCCTGGTGTGCAAGGCCAAGAAGAGTGTCTCCAACTTCAAGGTTCGCGAAGGCCAGGAGACCGGCCTGAAGGTGACCCTGAGGGGCGTCCGGATGTACGAGTTCATGGATCGGCTGATCAACCTGTCCATCCCTCGGATTCGAGACTTCCGCGGCCTGAACCCCAACAGCTTCGATGGCCGGGGCAGCTACTCGATGGGCGTGACTGAACAGACCATCTTCCCGGAGATCAATCCGGCGAAGGTCGAGTTTCAGCAGGGTATGAATATCACGTTTGTGACAACGGCACAGACCGACGAGGAGGCCCGCAGGCTGCTGGCGATGTTCGGTATGCCGTTCAGGAGTTCGTCCGCGGCCAGTTAGGGCTGTTACGGGAGCGTGGAATGGCAACCAAGGCGTGGGTCAACAAGTGCAATGGAAAGCCCAAGTTCCGGGTCAGACAGTACACGCGGTGTCAGATCTGCGGTAGGTCCAGGGCCGTATACCGGAAGTTCAAGCTCTGCCGGATCTGCTTCAGAATCCTGGCCAACGAAGGCAAGATTCCGGGTGTCAAGAAGTCGAGCTGGTAGGGTTTTTGAGGCGTCCTTTTCGAGGCATGAGACTATGAGTTTAACCGATCCGATTGCCGATATGCTGACGAGAATCCGCAATGGGGTTCGATCCGGCAAGACACAGGTCGGCGTCAAGGCATCCAAGGTCTGCAAGAGCATCGCAGAGGTGCTCAAGCAGGAGGGATACATCCAGGATTACGACGTCATCGACGACGGCTACCAGGGCCTGATCCGCGTCACCCTCAAGTATGACCCGGAGGGCAAGCCTGTGATTCAGAGGATCGACCGGACGAGCACGCCCGGTCGCCGGGTATATTCGTCGGCAGACGACCTGCCCAAGGTGTTGGGCGGCATGGGTATCGTGATCGTGTCAACCAGCAAGGGCGTAATGAGTGATAGGGCTTGCCGCCAGGCCCACATCGGTGGCGAAGTGCTTTGTACGGTTAGCTAATGAGTCGCATAGGAAAGAAACTAATTGTGTTGCCCCAAGGCGTCAGCGCCGAGCAGTCGGGCGACATCCTGAAGGTGACGGGTAAGCTAGGCTCGCTGGAAATGCGGTGCCATCCCCTGGTCCAGATCAAGATCGACGGGTCCAACGTGTCGGTGGAGAATCCAACCCCCGAGGACCGTGCGGCCAAGCAGATGCATGGCACGACCCGGGCGCTGATCGCGAACATGGTGGCCGGGGTCAGCGAGGGGTATACCCGCAAGATGGAGATCTATGGGACTGGCTTCAACGTCAAGGAGCAGGGCGGAAAGCTCACCTTGACGGTGGGGTTCTGCAATCCCGTGGAAGTGTCCGTGCCCAAGGGTGTCAAGGTGCAGATCGAGGTCGCGGCGACCAAGGGCAACGAGGTTCCAGCCAAATTCAACGTCAGCAGCATGGACAAGTGCGTGCTGGGCCAGTTTGCCGCCATGATCCGGCGGGTCCGGCCTCCAGAGCCCTATCAGGGCAAGGGTGTCCGATATGCTGACGAACACATCAAGCGCAAGGTGGGCAAGGCCTTTGCTTCCGGTAGCAGCGCATAGGGTACGATCGTGAAGACAGATAGAACAGCGAAAGCAGCGTTGAGGCGGAAGTTCCAGGTACGAAAGACGGTTCATGGGACGCGGGAGCGCCCTCGGCTGGCGGTCTTTCGGTCCAATCGCCACATTTACGCCCAGATCATCGATGATACGGCGGGCGTGACTCTGGTGGCGTGCGGAACCAAGAGTCCGAGCCTGCATGACCAGTTGGCCAAGGCCGGCAAGAAGGACGCGGCGAAGCTGGTCGGCGAAGCGATTGCCAAGCAGGCCATCGGGGTCGGCATCCGGTGCGTCAGCTTTGACAGGAACCGGTACAGATATCACGGCAGGGTCCGGAGCCTGGCCGAAGGCGCCAGAGCAGGGGGGCTGGTCTTCTAGCGATCGGCGGTCAGTCACAGGAAATGGAGAAACAGACTCGTGGTTGAGACGTTCAAGATGGTAGAGCAGCAGCAGGACGACAGGGCCCTGGAAGATACGGTGGTGAAGGTCTACCGGTCGGCCAAAGTGGTCAAGGGTGGACGGCGTTTCGGCTTTGAGGCCCTGGTCGTGGTGGGTGACAGGGCCGGCAACGTGGGCGTCGGATACGGAAAGGCGAACGAGGTCCCGGCTGCAGTGGAGAAGGGCATCAAGGATGCCAAGAAGGGCGTGGAAAGGATCTCGCTGGTCGGCACGACCATCCCGCATCAGGTGATGGGGCGTTTTGGCGCGACCAAGATCGTTCTCGTCCCTGCGGCCCCTGGAACGGGCGTGATTGCAGGGCCCAGTGCCCGGGCTGTCCTGGAGTTCGCGGGCGTCAAGGACGTGCTGAGCAAGACCTATGGCAGCACCTCTGCCAAGAATGTGACGCAGGCGACCATGAGCGCGCTTCGAAGCCTCCGGACCAGGGAGATGATCGAACAGATGCGCGGTGTGACGCTGGGCGACTAGGCGCTGAAAGATAGAGGATCTCATGCAGATTCACGATATTACGGCAAGAGCAGGGGCCCACAGGAAGCACAAGCGGGTGGGGCGTGGCAGGGGCTCCGGCCATGGCAAGACCGCGGGCTGGGGAATGGACGGCGAGACGAGCCGAAGCGGCGGCCATGAGTTTGGACTCAAGGAAGGCGGCCAGATGCCGCTGTTCAGACGCTTGCCGAAGCGGGGATTCAACAATTACGAGTTTGCCGAAACCTACGAGGTGGTGAACGTGGGCCGGCTCGAGGCGTTTGAAGACGGCAGCGAGGTGACCGTGGAGGCCCTGGCGCAGGCTCGGCTGATCCGGGACAGCCGCTGCAAGGTCAAAATCCTGGGCGACGGCAAGCTGACCAAGAAGCTCCAGGTTTGCGCGCACCGGTTCAGCAAGGCTGCACAGGAGAAGATCGGCGGCTGTGGTGGCACGGCCAAGGTGCTCAATGGATGAACGACTGACGCTGACCGCCCGTAGGCGGACCGCCAGCCGGATGAGCTTGGAAAGCCAGAAACCATGATTAGTGCTGTAGTCAACGTATTTAAGATTCGCGACCTCCGGAACAAGATTCTGTTCACGGCGGCGCTGCTGATCATCTATCGGGTCGGGTTCCACATTACCTGCCCTGGATTCGACTACGCGGCGATCAAGGCCGCTGCCGGGACCCAGGACACGGAGAGCCCTCTGGGACGTGCCGCTCAGTACATGCAGATCTTCACGGGTGGACAGCTCAACAACAGCGTTCTCTTTGGCCTCGGTGTGATGCCCTATATCACGGCCTCGATCATCCTGATGTTGCTGGGCGAGGTGGTTCCTTCTATCCGCAAGCTCCGTCAGGAAGGGCAGGTGGGGCACCGCAAGATCCAGGAGTATACCCGGTACCTGACCGTCCCCGTGTGCATCGTGCAGTCGCTGATGTACATCAAGATGCTCGGCGGGTACATCTATCCGGGCACCCAGTTCGAGACCATGATCCTGGGGGTGGTGTCCATGACCGCCGGGAGCATGTTCCTGATGTGGCTCGGCGAGCAGATCGATGAGTACGGTGTCGGCAACGGCATCAGTCTGATCATCATGGCGGGAATCGTCGAGAGGATGCCCTGGGCGATCCAGATGCTCATCAGCCAAGTGGATTTGACCCCAGGCGCCCAAGGCGTTGGCCCTGGCAAGCTGATCTTCCTTGTGGCGGCCTTCGTCGGCGTCGTGGCCGGGACGATCCTGATCACCCAGGCGCAGCGACGGATCCCCATCCAGCAGGCCAAGATGATGCGGGGTCACAGGATGTTCGGAGGGCAGCGGAGCTACATCCCCCTGCGGGTCAACGGCGGCGGCGTGATGCCGATCGTGTTCGCATCCAGCTTGATGATGTTCCCGCCGATCTTGGTCGACACACTGGCCAAGCTGGCGGATTCGAGACACTGGAATGAAACCTTGACCGGCGTGCTGCTGTCCATCTCCGCGGCCTTGTACCACGGGGCGTTCACGTACAACCTGCTGTACATGCTCTTCATCTTCGTGTTCGCGTACTTCTGGATCACGGTCCAGTTCCAGCCGCGAGAGTGGGCCAAGAATCTCCGCGATTCGGGCAGCTTCGTTCCGGGTCTGAGGCCCGGCAAGCGGACGGCCGACTACCTGGAGACCGTGATGATGCGGATTACGTACTACGGCGAAGCCTTCCTGTCGCTGATCGCCGTGGTGCCCAGCATGATTTCCACCTGGATGGGGATTGACTGGACGGTGTCGACGTTCCTGGGCGGAACTGGGCTGCTGATCGTGGTTAGCGTCTCGCTGGATCTTGTGCAGAAGATCGAGGCGGGGCTGCTGATGCACAGCTATGAAGGCTTCAGCGACGCGGGCCGGATCAAGGGAGCGTATTCATGAGAATCGTGCTGTTGGGAGCTCCGGGGGCGGGCAAAGGGACCCAGTGCAAACGGCTGGTTACCGCGTACAGTCTGGCGCACCTGTCCAGCGGCGACATCCTGCGTCAAGAGCGGGCACAGGGTACCGAGCTCGGGCGCAAGGCGCAGTCCTACATGGACAGCGGTGGCTTGGTCCCGGACGACCTCATCATCGGCATGATGAAGAAGGCGATTGACCAGACGGCCAAGGCGGGCTTCGTTCTGGACGGGTTTCCTCGGACGCTGAACCAGGCGGCCGAATTGGACAAGGTCTTGGTGGACAGCAAGACGCCGATCGACGCGGTCATCAACCTGACGGTCGATGACGCGATCATCGCGGATCGGATGAGCGGGCGTCGCAGTTGCGCGGCCTGCGGGGCTGTCTACCACATTCGGAACCTCAAGCCGAAGAAGGAAGGGGTCTGCGACAAGGACGGAACCACGTTGATCCAGAGGCCCGACGACGACCTGGAGGTCGTGAAGAAGAGACTGGTCGCGTACAATGAACAGACCAAGCCGCTGATCGCCTATTATCAGAAGCAGGGGATCCTGCATGATATAGACGCCAATGCCGGGGCGGATGCCGTGGACGTGGTGATCCATCAGGTCCTCGACAGACTCGTGGCCGGGCGTGGGCCGGCGGCGCGGGCTCGAAGATGATGTAACTTTTCATGGCTATCACGCTTCGCAGTCGACGAGAGATTGACCTGATGCGTCAGGCTGGGGCGGTGGTTGGCGGTGTTCTTTTAAAACTAAAAGAGATGGCCAGGCCGGGAGTCACGACCGGTGAGCTGGACCGAATGGCGCTGAAGATGACGGCTGAGGCCGGGGCGCAGGCCCTTTTCAAGGGCGTCCGGAGCCCTCAGGCCCGTCGTCCGTTTCCCGGGGCCATTTGCGCCTCGGTCAACGACGAGGTCGTGCATGGGATTCCTTCGGACCAGACGGTGCTTGCCGAAGGTGACGTCCTGAGCCTGGATTTTGGCGTGCGGCTCAACGGATACTGCGGCGACGCAGCCCTCACGGCGGCGGTCGGCAGGATTACGCCGGAGAATCAGCGGCTGATCGACGTGACCCGGGAGGTCCTGGAGATCGCCATCGCCGAGGCGCGGCCGAAGGTACGGTGGAGTCAGGTCGCCGCGAAGATGCAGCGACACGCAGAGCAGGCCGGTTTCAGCGTGGTTCGCGACTTTGTCGGGCACGGAATCGGGACCCAGATGCATGAGGATCCCAAGGTTCCGAACTTTGTCAGCCGGGAGCTCCTCGCTGAGGATATCGTCCTGGTCGAGGGCATGGTTCTGGCTATAGAGCCGATGGTGAACGCCGGAGGCGTGGCAGTTCGGACGGCTGCCAATGGGTGGACGGTGTTGACGGTCGACGGTCAGTACTCGGCCCACTGGGAACATACGGTGGCCATCACGGCGGCCGGTTGCAGGGTTTTGACAGAAGAGGTTTAGGGCCGGAAGGCCCATACGTTATGGCCAAGAACGACGCTATCCGGTTGCAGGCAAAGGTCATCGAGGCCTTGCCGAATGCGATGTTCCGGGTGGAGCTGGAGAACGGCCATCGGATTCTGGCTCATGTCTCGGGCAAGATGCGGATGAACTTCATCCGTATTCTGGCCGGAGACATGGTGACGGTGGAAATGTCGCCGTATGACCTCACCCGGGGTCGGATTGTCCTTCGCCATTGAGGCTGGAGCCGGGTGAGGGGATTACGCGTTGGTTTTGAAGGCAGGTGGTTCGGCCATGAAGGTCAGAAGCTCAGTCAAACGAATCTGTGAGAACTGCAAGATCATCAGGCGTCGGGGCGTGGTGCGGGTCATTTGCTCGAATCCGCGGCACAAGCAGCGACAGGGGTGACCTGAAGTGTCTTTGGGAAGGCTAACGTCGGTTAGGTAACGAGGAACAAGAGTATGCCGCGTATCACGGGTATTGATATTCCGGACAGCAAGTCGATTTGGATCTCCCTGACCTATATTCCTGGGATCGGCCGTTTCAGCTCCAAGGAGATTTTGAAGGAGGCCAAGATCGAGCCGATGACCAAGGCCAACAAGCTGACCGAGGATGAGCTCAGCCGCATCACGCAGATCATCGACCGCAACTATGTGGTGGGAGGCCAGCTCCGCAGGCAGGTGGCCCAGAACATCACGCGGCTCAAGGAGATCGGCTGCTATCGCGGTATCAGGCACCGGCGGAGCCTGCCCGTGAGGGGACAACATACGCAGAGCAACGCCCGTACCCGCAAGGGCCCGCGGAAGACCGTGGCCGGCAAGAAGGGCGTGAAAGAGGCACGTGGCTAAACGGCCCGGCGCAGCGCTGGCGGGCAGGACGGACAGCAGGCCGTTCAGAATTGAAGAGTCAAAACGATGGCAAAAAGTCAGAAACGGAAGATCAAGAAGAACGTCGTAAAGGCAATCGTCCACATCAAGGCCAGCTTCAACAACACGCTGATCACGATCTCGGACATGGACGGGGACACGATTTGTGCCAGTTCCGCCGGTTGCACCGGATTCAAGGGCTCGCGCAAGAGCACCCCGTTTGCGGCGCAGCAGGCCGCCATGCGGGCCGCGGGTGCGGCCAAGCGGAGCGGCGTGCGGGAGGTCGAGATCAAGATCAAGGGTCCTGGCGCAGGCCGCGAGCCTGCGGTCTCGGCCCTGCAGACGGCCGGGCTGAGGATTGCCTCGATCGAGGACGTCACGCCGCTGCCGCACAACGGTTGCCGGCCTGCCAAGAGGCGTCGCGTATAAGCCGGTGGTTTTTAGAACTTTGGAGATAGGATATTCATGGGACGTTACTTGGGTCCATCCTGCAGGTTATGCCGACGTGAAGGCATGAAGCTCTTCCTGAAGGGCGTCAAGTGCGAGACGGCCAAATGCCAGATCGAACGGCGCCAGCGCAATCTGGCGCCTGGGATGCACGGCTGGCGGAGAAGCCGGCAGAGCGAGTACCTGGTGCGACTGCGGGAGAAGCAGAAGGTCAAGAGATACTACGGACTGCTCGAGGCGGCCTTCATGCGGTGCTTCCACGCGGCCGAGAGAAGGCCAGGCAACACGGGCAAGGCCCTGTTGGAGCTGCTGGAGCGGCGGTTGGACAACGTGATCTACAAGCTCAACTGGGCAGGCTCCCGCAAGGCGGCCAAGCAGTTGATCACGCACGGTCACGTGCACGTCAACGGGCGCAAGGTGGACATCCCCGGCTTCACCACGAAGGTCGGAGACAAGATCTCGGTCAAGGGGTCGGAGAAGACCGCCAACAAGGTCCGGGGGCAACTGGACAGTAACCCGAATTTCACCACCCAGGGGTGGCTGCAGATGGATCGCGGCAAGCTGGAGGCCACCGTGGTGGCCGCTCCGAGCCGTGAGGAGATCCAGATCCCGGTGGAAGAGCAGTTGGTCGTCGAAATCTGCTCCAGATAGGGAGAACGGCGGTAACGGTACGTAACGGTACATCGGCGGCCACGCGGCGTCCAACGGATCGGGATGCCGAGGCTGTCGTTCTAGGCGGTTTTTGGAGTTTATTTCGGAGGCCTGTATGCGAGTGACTTGGCGAGGCTTGGAGCTGCCGACGCGTGTCGAGCGGGATACCAGGGTATCCACTGACCGATACGGCCGATTCTTCATTGAGCCGTTCGAGCGTGGGTTTGGCACCACCATTGGCAACAGCCTGCGGCGCGTCCTGCTCTCGTCGCTGGAAGGCAGCGCTGTGACCTCCATCAAGATCGCGGGCGTCAGTCACGAGTTCTCGTCCATGCGAGGCGTGGTGGAAGACGCGACTGACATCGTCTTGAACGTCAAGAGCCTGGTGGTCCGGCTCAAGGACAACGCTCCAAAGACCATGAAGGTGACTGCCTCCAAGGCCGGCGCCGTGAAGGCGTCCGACATCGTGGCAGACCCGGCGATCGAGGTGATCAGCAAGGACGTGGTCCTGGTGACCCTGACCGAGGACGTCTCGTTTGAGATGGAGATGCTGGTCGAAAAGGGCCGCGGATACATTCCGGCCTCAGAGCGGATCGCCACCATGGACCGGTTCGACCAAGAGGTGGGGCGGATCCATCTGGACGCCGTGTATTCTCCCGTGACGCGGGTCCGCTATACCACCGAGAACACCCGCGTGGGCCAGAAGACCAACTACGATCGGCTGATCCTCGAGATCTGGACCGATGGAACCGTGGCCCCGGAGATGGCCCTGGTCGAGGCCGCCAAGATCCTGCGAAAGCATATCAATCCCTTCGTCCAGTACAGCGAGGTGGGGCAGGCCAGCGTTCCGGGCCCGGTGATGGACAGGACCCAGGAAGAGCGGGGCGTGGACGAGGAGGTGAAAGTGAAGCTGGGCATGCCGATCCAGGAGCTGGAGCTCTCGGTGCGGGCGAGCAACTGCCTGGAATCCGTCAATGTGGAAACCGTCGGGCAACTGGTGAAGATGACCGAGGCGGATCTGCTGAACATCCGCAGCTTCGGCAAGACCTCGTTGCGTGAGATCAAGAGAAAGCTGGCTGATATCGGGTTGACCCTCGGAATGGCCGACACTGTCGCACTGAGCGGGCCTGAGGCCTGAGCAATTCGTTTGATGAGGTATCGGGTTTTATGCGTCATAGAGTAGCAGGGCGTAAGCTGAATCGGACACGCGAGCATCGCCTGGCCATGAGGCGGAATATGGTCGCGTCTCTGATCGAGCATGAGACGATCTCCACCACGATCCAGAAGGCGAAAGAGGTCAAGGCCCTGGCCGAGAAGGTCATCACCCTGGCCAAGAAGGGGAGTCTACAGAATCGTCGCCAGGCCATCTCCCTGATGGGGGCCAATCGGCGGATCGTCGCCATCGAAGACGGCGAGCCGGTGAGCAAGGGCACCGTCGTGGGCAAGCTCTTCAGCGATATCGGCCCCCGCTATCTGGACCGTCCGGGTGGCTACACGCGGATCATCCGCATGTCGCTCCATCGATTGGGCGACAACGGCGAGTTGGCCCTGCTGCAACTGGTCGGCAAGGACGATCGTCGCAAGAAGGTCAAGGGCCGCAAGAAGTCCGGCAAGGCCAAGGCCGCTGGCGCTTCTGCGAAGAAGCAGTCAGAGCAGACGCTTGAGAAGCCCGCTGAGGCGGGGCCCGCCGAGAAGACGGCGGAGAAGTCCTAAGCTGCAGGTCCCGGAGGAACGGAGTCCCATGGAGGTGAAGGACTGCATCTTCTGCAGGATCGTGGCCGGCCAGATACCGGTGGCCAAGGTCTACGAAGATCAGGACGTCCTGGCCTTCCTGGACATCGGACCGGTCAGCGATGGTCACACCCTGGTGATCCCCAAGGCGCACTACGGTACCGTCGATGAATGCCCGGCCGAGATCCTGGGCAATCTCGTTCACCCGATCTGCAGGATCGCCAAGGCGGTCGTCGCGGCGACCCAGTGCGATGGATACAATGTCTTGTGCAACAATGGTCGTGCTGCTGGTCAGGTGGTTCACCACGTGCATTTTCACGTGATCCCCCGCACGACCGGCGACGGTGTGTTCAGGCACTGGCCTGCGTCCACGTACCCTGAAGGCCGGATGGAGGCCACTGCATCTGCGATTCGCAAGAATCTACAGCATGGGTGAGTAAGTGGCGCTTGACGGAAGACCGGTTTTCGGGCATCATAGCAGTGCTCTTTGAAAGACTGATTGCGGGGTAGAGCAGCCTGGTAGCTCGTCGGGCCCATAACCCGGAGGTCGTAGGTTCGAATCCTACCCCCGCTACCATATAAGGACAAGGGACTTGCAGCAAATGCAGGTCCCTTTCTCATTGGTGGAAACGGGGTTTTTGTACCCTAAACTGTCGTAGGGTGCAAATAGTCATCCGGGCGTAAGCCGTGCCCTCCGATCACCCGTGGTCTTCAGGATGGCATCGAACTGGACTGCTCTGTCGCGGACAATTGGCGTGACAGAGCCGGAAGAAGACTCTATGATAACCGGTCTGGAGCTTGTGGCCGGTGTGCGCATTCGGAGGTATCCCCTCCAATGTCGGTATGCTGCCTGCAAAGTCGACTCGGGTCTGGCTGGGACGACGCCTGAGGGGTGGACTCCTTGCCTGCCCAGGCGACGGAATGACGCTGTCTCGCACCGTCCAGCCACGGAGGGTGACGTTCTGTTCCATCGTGATCCAGCGGTAAAATCGTCCTGGGGATCTGAAAGGAAGAAGAATGAAGAGGAAGACTCTGGCACTGGTCGGTCTGTGGTCGGCGGTAGTCCTTGTGGCAGGCGTGGGATGCAGGAAGGCCCCGGAGGCACCCGCCGCAAAGCAGGCGGCCGAGAGGCCTTCGAGCGAGGCGGCGACGCCGGCGCCCGCAAAGGTGCCCACTCAGGGTGAGCCGATCAAGATAGGGGGGATCTTCGCGATTACGGGCGGAGCCGCGAACCTGGGCGAGCCTGAAGCCAAGACAGCCGAGATGTGTGTCGAGCGGCTGAACGCCGCGGGTGGAATCGACGGCCGCAAGGTCCAGTTCCTCGTGCGGGATTCCGGGAGCACGCCGGACAAGGCGGTGTCTCTGGCCAAACAACTGATCGAGGAGGAGAAGGTGCTGGCCATCATCGGACCGTCCACGAGCGGCGAGGCGATGGCCATCAAGGACATCTGCCAGGAAGGCAAGACGATCCTGATGTCGTGTGCGGCGGCTGCGAGCATCGTCGACCCCGTCGCGAGCTATGTGTTCAAGGTCCCCCAGAACGACAGTGATGCGGCTAGGGTGATCTACACCAGCGTCAAGGCCATGGGCCTCTCGAAGATCGGCGTGCTCGCCAGCAACGACGGCTTCGGGACTGGCGGGGCCAAGCAGTTGGAAAGGCTCAAGGGCGAGTACGGGATCACCATCGCCATCTCTGAGGCCTACGACAAGCAGGCGACCGACCTGACCAATGTCCTGACCAAGATCAAGGGACAGGACGTGCAGGCGGTCGTCAATTGGTCTGCTGTGCCGGCCCAGAGCGTTATCGCCAAGAACATGAAGCAGATCGAGCTCAACGTGCCGCTGTTCCAGAGCCACGGGTTCGGAAATATCAGGTACGTCCAGGCCGGTGGCGAGGCAGTCAATGGTACGCTCTTCCCGTGCGGACGCATCCTGATCGCAGATCTCCTGCCTGCCGACCACCCGCAGAAGGCGGTGCTCACCCAGTACAAGAAGGACTATGAGGGCAGGTACAAGGAAGAGGTCAGCACGTTCGGCGGCCACCCCTACGACGCGCTGTTGCTCCTGAACGAGGCGATCAAGAAGGCGGGCACCACAGACACGGACAAGGTTCGCGACGCCCTGGAGAATCTCAAGGGCGTGGTGGGCACGGCCGGCGTGTTCAACTTTTCGCCCACGGATCACTGCGGTCTGACGAAAGAGGCGTTTGAGCTGTTGACCGTGACGGACGGCAAGTTTGCCATCTACAAGAAATGACCTCGGGGTCAGCCGGCTGCGGGAATTGAACCACGATGAATCTGTCCCAGGTCGTTCAATACTGCCTCTCGGGGATCACCGTCGGCAGCGTGTACGCGGTCACCGCGATCGGCTTCAATATCATCTATTGCACTACGGGGATCATCAACTTCGCGCAAGGGGAGTTCGTGGTCGTGGGGGCCATGACCGCCGTCACCCTGTCCCATGTGTTGCCTCTCCCTCTGGCGATCGCCCTCGCCGTGCTGATCACGGCCCTGTTGGGTGCCCTGATCGAGATCCTGTTCTTGCGGTCGGTCAAGAACGCGACGGTCCTCAAGCTGGTCGTCGTCACCATCGGCCTGTCCATTCTCATTCGCGAGGCGATGCTCCACATCTGGGATGAGAAGGTCCGATCGTTGCCTTACTTCACCGGATCGTCCGTGTCGACCATCAGCCTGCTGGGGGCGCATATCTCGCCGCAGGTCCTCTGGGTCTTGGGCGTCATCGCCGTCATGGTCGTGGTATTGACCCTGTTCTTCCGCTGGACGCTGACCGGGTGGGCCATGCGAGCTTGTGCCGATGACCCGATGGCAGCGAGCCTCTGCGGCATCAACGTCCGCCGGATGGTGACTTTGTCCTTTATGGTCAGCGCTGCGATCGGGGCATTGGCCGGTTGTGTGATCTGCCCGGTGACCCAGACCCAGTATGACATGGGGGCACCCCTGGCCGTCAAAGGATTCACGGTTGCGATCCTGGGGGGGCTGGGCAACAGCATGGGGGCGGTCGCGGCAGGGTTGCTGCTGGGGGTGCTGGAATCCGCCGTGATCAGCCAGCTTCCCGCCGCGTACACCGAGGTTGTGGCGATCGTGGTCCTGCTGCTGGTCCTGATCTTCCGGCCCAGCGGGCTGTTTGCGCGAGGCCCCACGGGCGCAGTGAGGGCCGCATGAAATCGCTGCGAAGGTACGCTCCCGTACTCGCCACAGCCGTGCTGGTGGTCCTGCTCCACGGCGTGCTGGCCTCCGCCGGCGCGACCTACTACATGACGCAGATCACCATGTCCGCGTACTACGCCCTGGTCATCATCGGGTTGTGCCTGCTCATGGGGTACGCGGGCCAGGCTTCGCTGGGTCACGCCGGGTTCTTTGCCATCGGTGCGTATGCGTCGGCAGTCCTGACCACGTTCAACCTGGGCCCCTATGCCCAGAGTCGTTTCGTTGCCGGGTGCGGCTCGCTTGGCCTGACGGTCCAGTGGAAGAGCCTCTATGGCGCGGACGTCCTCTCCTTCACGCCGTGGGCAGCCTTTGTGGCGGCCCTGATACTGACCGGCGTGGTCGCCTTGGTGATCGGGGCCTCCGTGATCCGACTCAAGGGACACTACCTGGCCATGGCCACGCTCGGTTTTGGCCTGATCGTCTATCGTGTGGCCCTCGGCACACCGGTTCTTGGACAGGCGGATGGTGTATCGGGGGTCCCGCCCTTTGTGTTGCTCGGTGAGCTTCAGGTCAACGGCCGGGCTCCCTTTCGGGTTGAGAACTACTATATTGCCTGGAGCGTCGTGTTGGTCACGATGGTCTTGGCGGTCAATCTGGTCCATTCACGGGTCGGCCAGGCACTGCGGTCGATTCACGAGAGCGAGGAAGCAGCCCACTCCCTTGGCGTGAACACCTACCGATACAAGCTCGCCGTTTTCGTCTTGAGCGCGTTGTTCGCGGCGGTCGGCGGAGTGCTCATGACCCACTACAACGGCAGCATCGGCCCCGCTGAGGCCACGGTCATGAAGTCCGTGCGGTACGTGGCCATCGTCGCCGTGGGCGGCATGGCGAACCTCTGGGGGGCGATGGTCATGGGCGTTCTCCTGAACTTCCTGTCCCTGCGGGGGGTCTTTGGCTCCTACGACGACACGGTCTTCGGGGCCATCCTGGTCGGCATGATGATCTTCTCACCCCAGGGCGTGCTGCGGGCGCTCGGGCTGCAGTCGCTATCCGCGATCCTGTCCCGGAGGTCCCGTGGGTAAGATCCTCTTGGAGATCCGGAACCTGGTCCGCTCCTTCGGTGGCGTCCACGCGGTCAACGACGTGAGCTTCGGCGTGTGCGCGGGCGCCATCAAGGCGGTGATTGGGCCGAACGGAGCCGGCAAGACGACCCTGTTCAACCTTATCGCCGGGACGCTTGAGCCGCACGGGGGCGCGGTGGTCTTTCGCGACCACCTCATCACGGGCCACAAACCCCACGCCATCGCAGCCTTGGGGATCGCGAGAACATTCCAGACCACCAAGCTCTTTCCGCGGATGACGGTTCTGGAGAACGTCATGATGGGGCGGCATGTTCGTACGCGGTCTGGCTTCCTCGCCGGAATGCTGAATCTGCCCGGGACGTGGCGGGAACGCCGGCATACGGAGGAGAAGGCCCTCGCCATTCTTGACGATCTGGGGCTTTCCGCTTGCGCCGGGGAGACGGCCTGCAACCTGCCGTTTGGCCGCCAGCGGCTCGTGGAGTTCGCACGGGCCCTGGCCATGGAGCCCGAACTGCTGCTGCTCGACGAGCCGGCGGCTGGGCTCAACATCTCTGAGACTCAGGATCTCTCCACACTGATCCTGAAGATTCGTGACGCCGGCGTCACGTGCCTGGTGGTCGAGCATGACATGTCCCTGGTGATGAACATTTCGGATGAGGTGGTCGTGCTGGACCAAGGCCGAAGGATCGCTGAAGGTCCGCCTGCCGCGATTCAGCGCCATCCCGAGGTCATCCGGGTCTACCTGGGGGGCGCGTATGCTTGACGTCCTGGACCTCGAATCGGGATATGGAAAGGTGCGAGTCCTCAAGCTGGTTTCGCTGCACGTTGGGCCGGGCGAGATCGTCACGGTGATCGGTCCTAACGGGGCCGGCAAGACCACGCTGCTGAAGACCATCGCCGGTGTCCTGAAGGCGTGGTCTGGCGAGGTGAAGTTTGACAAGAACAGCATACAGGATGATCGGCCCGAGCGAATCGTCGCGAAGGGCTGCTGTCTGGTCCCTGAGGGCCGGCACGTCTTCGGTACGCTGACGGTCAGGCAGAACCTGATTCTGGGGGCCTACGCCGCGACAGGGGCAGGGCGGCTCTGGCGGAACTGGGTCGGCTGCGGGGACAGCCGGAGCATCCGCCAGACGCTCGATCAGGTCTACAGCCTTTTCGGCATCCTACGTGAACGTTCGAGCCAGCTCGCCGGAACGCTCTCCGGCGGCCAGCAACAGATGTTGGCTATCGGCCGGGCCTTGATGTCCAGACCCAAGCTCCTGATGTTGGATGAGCCTTCGCTGGGCGTCGCTCCGCTGGTGATGAGCGACCTCTACAAGGCCATCGTCGACCTCAAGCGGAGCGGGCTGACCATCCTGCTGGTCGAGCAGAACGCCCGGGCGGCGCTGGCCGTTGCAGATCGGGGCTACGTCCTTGAGGCGGGCCGGATCGTGCTCCACGATACCACGCAGAGACTCCTGGACAGCGCCGAGGTGCAGCGGGCGTATCTCGGGAAGTAGCATCGTCCCATCGATGAGTGACCCACCCCGTAGGCCTGCTGGTCTGCGGTCAAGATTCTGCTTCCGGCCAAGGGGATGGCGGGTTATGCTACTCCTTGGTTGTCCGTGGCGGTCACGGGCAGAGAGCGAACTGGGAAGTCTCGGGTCAAAAGGATAGACATGAAAACGAGGATGAGTCTTGTGATAGTGCTCGCACTGGCGCTCACGCTGCCTGTCGCTACGTTGATGATGGCCGCACAGGCCGGGAGGGGGGCCAATGGCGCTCTGCCCAGGCCGGAAGGCCCAGGTGACATCTTCGCTGCTGGCGGCTGCCCCCTTGTGGCCGCTCACAGCACCACGCGAGCGTTGTACGCCTCCTACAACGGCCCGCTCTACCAGGTCATGCGTCAGTCGGACGGCAAGACCTTGGACATCGGCGTCGTCCAGCCCTCCGCTGGGGATGCGGGCGGATACGCCGACGCGGCCGCGCAGGACGCCTTCTGCGCCAACACGTACTGCTGGATCACCACCATCTACGACCAGTCAGGCCGTAACAACCATCTCACCCAGGCACCCCGCGGTCCCGCAGGCGTCCCCATGGTCATGGGCGGCTTCAACAACCTTCCGGTCGCCGACTGGGCCCCGATTACGATCATGGGCCACAAGGCCTACGGCGTCTTCATCGTGCCGGGCATGGGTCTCCGCAACGATGACCCTCGCGGAACGGCGGTCGACGACCAGGCAGAGGGGCAGTACTGGGTCGTCAGCGGCCATCACTACAACGGCGGCTGCTGCTTCGACTACGGCAATGGCGAGATCAGCAGCCGTGACGACGGCAACGGCACCATGGAGACCACCTACTTCGGCAACGCCGGCGCCTGGTACCGCGGGCCAGACCCCGGTCCGTGGATCATGACCGACCAGGAGAACAACCTGGTGGGCTGCGTCAACCCCGATGGATCCAAGTTCTGCAAGGACCTGCCGATCATCAGTTGGCGGTTCGTGACCGCGACCGCCGACGGCGAGCCGCACCACTGGAGGTCCATGGGCGGCGACGCCCAGAAGGGCGACCTGAAGATCCAGTTCGACGGACCTCGCGTCAACGCCACCTATGACCCGATGCGTAAGCAGGGCGCCATCATCCTGGGTAATGGCGGCGACAACAGCAACGCCTCGCAGGGCACCTTCTATGAAGGCGCCATGACGGCTGCAAACACCATGCCGACGCAGGAGCTCAATCAGAAGGTGCAGGCCAACATCGTAGCGGCCAGGTACGACGTGCAGCGGCTGAGCATAACGCCGGCATCGGCCACCGCGACTCCGCCGGCACTCCAGACGTTTGCGCCGGGCTCCTCGCAGGACACGACCGTGACGTTCACTAATACCACCGGCGCACCCGTGACGAATCTCAAGCTGAGCATCACCGCGCCTGCGGCATGGACTTGCGTGGTCTCCGGCACCACAGAGACGGCCAAGACGTTCACCGGCCCGGTCGCACCGGGCGCCGTCGTGAGCGCAACCTTCAAGGTGACTTCGGGACCGGCGGCCTTCAACGGCGACCTGGTCGCCAACGCCTCGTGGACGACGAATGGCCAGACGCAATCCGAGAAGATGGCCGAGAAGGTACGAAACGTCTCACCCGTCAAGGTGAACGAGTTCGCCAACTCGTTCATCGAGCTCTACAATGCCGGCACCGGCCCGGTCGATATCTCCAACTGGACGCTGACCGAGCACGCGACCGCGATGCCCATCTTCTCTTCCGTGAAGATCCAGGCCGGGACGAAGGTCGCGGCCAAGGGCTTCTACGTGCTCGGCCTGTCCAACTCCGGGCTCGTGGTCCCCGCGAAGAAGGGTGATGCCACCCTCTACGTCAGGAGCGTGGCAGGCATGAACGTCGGCGACACGATTCAGATTGACACCGGTGCCGCCGTGGAGACCCGCAAGATCGCCAGCGTCGGAACGGCGGCCGGCAACAGCACGACACTGTGGCAGCCCCTCCCCGACGGCCCGGTGATCACGATACCTCCGGGTTCGACCAACGTGCCCTTCACTCCTCTGGGCGGCGGTTTCGGCGGCGGGAGCGGCTTCGCGGTCGAGGTCGGCCAGAAGTTTGCCCTCGGTTATGGTGCCAAACATCCTTCTGTCGCAGGAGAACTGGAGAAGTACGAGGTGGTCACGGTCACCGAGGCCGGCAGGCCCAGCAGTCAAGGCTACTTGGCAACGGAGGCGAAGGCTGGAGAAACCAACATCAAAGTCTTCGTCATTTCCTCGATCTCCAACGTCTCAGTCGGTGAGAAGATCCGACTGGACGTGGACAGCGTCGGACATGGGATTGAGACCGTCACCGTCACGAAGGTCGGCACGGCGTCGGGATACAACCCCAACAACGTCCGCACTGGGGATCCGGGCACTGGCCTCGACCTGGCCGAGCCGTTGAAGTTCAACCATTCCGCCAACCTGCCCTTCAGCGTCAGGGGAACGGGGATCAGCTTCCAACCGGCGACGAAGTTCGCCCACACGAGCAACGAGCCCATCCTGCCGCTCGGGACCGGCATCACGCTCGACAGGCCCCTTGACAATGACCATGCGATCGATGTGGTGGTGCGGGACGAGAAGGTCACGACCGAGGGCTACCAAGGGACACGCAAGCCCGATCAATGGTTCGGAGGTCCCGCCATCTCCTCCGGCGGCGGCAACATGGTGCTGCGTGACGCCGCAGGCCTGGTCGTTGACAGCCTCAACTATGGCCGCGTCGTCGACCCCTGGGCTGCGCAGGGCTACCAAGGCACGTCCCCGGGAAGTGGCTGCAGTGCGCCGGCGCTCGGCGCAGGCGGCCGGGGTGGTTTCGGCGGGCGTGGCGGTCCGGCCGCCGGCGAGGCCAGCAGGAGCGATGGACGCTTCCCGGATGGCAACGACACCGGCAGCAACTGCCTCGATTTCCGGGTCCAGACCATCACCACCCTTTCGGCCGATTCGGCAGCCGACGCCAACAACATCAAGGTTGCCAGCGTTGCAGACTTTGCCGCAGGCCAGACGATCATCATCGATAGGGGCGAGAACCGCGAGACGGCCGTCATCGCGACGGTCGGCACGCCCGGTGCCACCACGGTGGGCACTGCCACCGAAGCGGGTGCGACCGCGATCCCTGTCGCGAGTGCCATGGGCTTTGTCGCAGGCCAGACCATCACCATTGACGGTGGCGCCAGCCGTGAGACCGCGGTGGTGGCCTCCGTCACCGGTGGTCGCGGGAGAGGCGGCTTTGGCGGCGGTCGGGGCGGCCCCGGCGGCGGCAGCATCACCGTCACCTCGCCGCTGAAGTCTAGCCACGCGGTGGATGCGCAGGTCTCCGGCACCGGCATCACGCTCAAGGGTGCATTGACCAGGGCACATGCCAGCGGTGCACAGGTCGCCGGCAACGTTCCCACACCCGGTGCGCCCAACCAGTATGCCAGGAGAACTCAGTAGGGGCGTCTGTGGAACTGAATTAGAGGATAGCAACCAAGGCTCCGCGGCTCGAGGGTGAGTCGCGGAGCCTTTTGTTTCCGCCCTAAGGCGACGCTCAAGAGGATCGAACCTTGGCTCCTTACGAAGAAATGACTCGTTTTCGCCGGTCCTGGCCCTGGTGGCGCTGGGTCTTGACGGGTTTGAGCTCGCTGGCCCTGGCATTGAGCGCCTACCTGGGCTGGCACTCTCTGGTGGGCGGGTTGGTGATCGGCTGTGGCGGCGGGAGCTCATGCGAAAAGGTGCTCAGCAGCCGGTGGTCTGCGGTAGGGGGCGTGTTGCCCGTCAGCGGCCTGGCGGCGGGGGCGTACCTGGCGATGCTGGTAGCCAGTCTTTCCATTGGTCCGGCTACTGCGGCACCGGTCCGGCGGCTGGCCTGGGGTGCGATGCTGGTTCTGGTAGGGGCGGCCGCAGGAAGTGCCGTGTGGTTCACTATTGTGCAGCAGTGGGCCATTGGGGCCTTCTGCCCCTACTGCACGACCACGCACATCACCGGCCTGCTGCTGGCGGCCTTGGTCATCTGGCGAGCGCCTAGGGGATTGCAGATTGCAGATTGCGGATTGCGGATTAGGGACCGAATGCCCTTCAATCCACAATCCGAAGTCCGAGATCCGCAATTGGATTCGTGCCCTACTCCATATGCGATCGGTCTGGTACTGGTCGGTCTGGCCCTGGCCGGCATGCTTGCGGCCTGCCAGGTCGTCATACCTGCGCCGGCTGCCTATCGCGGCGGCGAGTCGCAGAACAGCCTGCCCGCCATCGATCCCCACGCTGTGCCGCTGGTCGGTTCACCGGACGCCCTCTACGTCGTCAACCTGCTCTTTGATTATAAGTGCCCCCATTGCCAGCAAATGCACTTCATGCTCGATGAGGCGGTTCGCCGCTACGGCGGCAAGCTGGCCTTTACGCTGTGTCCGTCGCCGTTGAACAGCCAGTGCAACCCTTACATCCCCAAGGACGTGGATGCATACAAGGACTCCTGCGAACTGGCCAGAGTTGGCCTGGCGGTTTGGGTGGCTAATCGCGAGGCGTCTCCCGCGTTCGACCGATGGATGTTCTCGCTGGAGTCAGGCGACCGATGGCGCCCGCGAAGCCTCGACGCCGCCAGGGCCAAGGCCGTCGAATTGGTCGGCCAGGCGAGATTCGATGCCGCCTGGGCCGACCCCTGGATCGACCGGTATATGCAAACCTCCATTCGGATCTACGGCGCCACCATCCAGAGCGGCAACAACGCGGTCCCCAAGCTGGTTTTCGGCTCGCGTTGGGTCATCCCCGAACCGTATGACGCAGAAGACCTTGTCTCGATTCTGCAGGCCAGCCTGGCCGTGCCTAGGCCCTGACCCGACGGCGTATGTGGGTCTGGCTCTTCCTGAGAAAGTCGACTACGAGATTCATGACTGATCTCCAAAGACGGCCGGTTCTAGTTCATCTTGGTGAAGAGACCAGCCCCGATTCGGGCTGCCTCTGATCCTTCCACGGGATGCAGGTAGTTCTGCTTGGTCTCGTCAAGCTCGACGGCGACGGGCTGGTCCGAGACCTTGGTGCTGATGAGTTCGAGGAACGAGGCGTCGATGTCCTTAAAGCCGAGGTTGGCGCCGGTGCCGGAGCAGGCCATCTTCTTGTTCCCGGCGAAGAGGCTATCGATCACCCTGTAATGCACCCGTTGCTTCTCGGGGGCGGTCGCCGAGCCGCCCTGCTTGTGCTCCGGCGTCCGGGTCTCGTCGCGCCGACGCACCGCCCTGGTAGGTCCAGACGTAGTTGCCGTTGGCGATCACGTTGTTGCGGAAGTCGAAATCGTCGGCGATCTCGGTTGTCCAGACGCCCGACCCGTAGGCGCCGTGGACGAAGCAGTTTCGCATCGAATGACCGCTGCTGCCACCCGTCCAGAAGACCACCGTCAGCTTCGCGTCGTAGAAGACGCAGTGGTGGACCTGCATGCCCGAACCGTTGCGCGAGGATTCCGAGGTGGTTCGGGGTTGGTCACCTTGTCCCCCGCGAAGACGCACTGCGCAATCTCGAGGTCGTCCAGGTCTCTACCCATTCTCCCGATGGGATAGACGCGGATGAGCATGCCGGGTTTGGGCGTCTCTACCACCGGTGCGCCAAGCAGCTTGAGGCCTTGGATCGTGACGTGGCTCGCCTCGGTCGACATGCCGAAGACCAGACCCCTCGCCTTCGGCCCTGTCAGTGGCAGCGTATGGATGAGCGTCGGCATTCGGCCGGTGTGCCATTCGGGGTCGTCAGGAAGCACTTCCGCGCGGATGGTCAATCGGTCGGTCTTGGTGAATCTTCGCCGCTCGGGCTTGAACACTGCGGTCTCGCCGACAGCATAGACGCCCTCTGAGAGAACGACGGTCATGGGGCCGGGCCCATCGGACTGGTTCACTCGCAGTGCCGCCTCGGCGAGCGTGCGGAGAGGACTGTCCTTGGCTCCGGAGTTCGTATCTGTTCCGCTTGCCGGATTCAGGTAGATCGTGTTTCCTTCCACTGCCGGAGCCTTGGTGTCAGTCTCCTCTGCAAGGAGTCGTCCTGTGTGGAGCACGGAGGCTCCCATAGCTGCACTGAAGGCCACCTTCATTGCCTGTCGTCTGTTCATGATCTTGTCCCTTTCTACCTCTGGAAGAACCCGGGCAGCAGAAGGTCCAGCAGAACCACTCCGCCATAGCTCGGATAGGCCTTTATCATCTCGGATCATGGAGAGGGCTCCTTTCCTGCAATCCAGATCTAATTAGTTCGTGGACGAACGATAAAGGCAAAAAAAGAACTACGAGTTCAAGTTGGCCTCGATCGTATCAAGTTGCCGCACCAGCCGCTCCTGCTCCTTTTCGCTTATGTTGCCATAGAGCCTGCTCAGCAGGACCTGAGAGATCTCCTCAAAGTCCTTCCGGAGCCTGCAACCCTTGGCAGTCAGTTCCACATAGGTGACGCGGGCATCCGTCTCGGAGGGGAACTTGCGAAGATAGCCGTGTTTCTCGAGGGTGCTCACAGTCACTGTGACGGTCGACTTGACTCTTCGCACATTCTCGACCACGGCTTTGATCGGCACTGGCTTGGTTTGCCGCAAGAGAAAAGCGAGCGCAGGGCCATGGGCTGGGACAATACCCCTGATCCCCCGGCGCTTCAACTCTTCTTCGACGAGGGCATTAGCCTTCTCTCTGATCCTGCCGATCTGCCCTGCGATACCGTTGACATCAACCATAGCCATCCCAGTCACCTTCTGAACGCTACCTTGAGGAAGTATAGTTCGCATGCGAACCAGTGTCAAGTAGGTACTTGCCGTGCGAATCCCGAAACGTGGTGGGTCACCTGAGAAGGTTGAGCAGGACCACGCCCGCTGCTGCACTCTGGCACTGGATGATCTCGTCGTCTCTGACAGGCCTGGACCAGTCGAAGCCCATGATCTGGTCGGAAGCACGCCGGTTCTGCCAGGCCGTGGCAGCGTTCTTTCCCAGCCAGTCGAACAGGTCCTTGCGGTGTGTGGCCTGGGCGAGCTCGACCAGGTAGCGAACCGCGATGAGCTTGAATGTACCACCGTCGCCCTGGCCTTCGCTCTTGAGGATCCCCGCCGCGTTGCACAGGCGCCGGCGCATGCAATCCGCAGCCAGGTTCGCGTCGGCCAGATAGTGGGGGTCGGAAGACCAGCGATGGAGGCGGATGGCTGCCCCTATGAACGTGCCCTGGTTGTAGGTGAACAGGCGCCTGCTGACCCGTCCCGCGGCATTGATGTTATCGTACACAGCCCCGGTGTTGGGATCGAACAGGGTCGCACGTTGCCAGGCATACAGATCGCGGGCTTTCTCTGCATAGGCCGCCTCCCGCAGGGCGAGTGCCAGGGCCATTGCCGTGATCGCGGCCGGACCGTTCACACACGCGTTCTTCGATCCGTGCACATCGCTCTTCCACCACATGCCGCCCCCCAGGGCGGTATCTCGCTCGCGGTCATAGAGCCGATCGAACTCAGACCGTGCCCGGATCAAGTATCGCTCCTGCCCGGTGATGCCATACGCCCGGACACAGGCGATGGTCCACCACATCACGTCGTCGTTGTAGGGATTCGTCCGCCAATCCGGATGGGCCTCGATGAAGCCGTCGTAGACCTGGCCGATCTGTTCTCTGTATTGGGCATCCCCGTGCCGCTCACAGGCATCCATCACGCATTCCCACACGTGGGCGGTCATCCAGAAGTCCAGGCGTGGGCTGTTGGCCGCAGGGGTCTTGCGGAAGCAATGCTGCGTTGCGTCCCAATATGCCCGATTCAGGGCAAGCATGGCATCCCTCGCATCCTGCGCAGGGGAGGCCCCTGCGCAACTGCTCAGCACCAAGACCCACGCCATTGCCATACGCATGATCGTGACGCCTCCTCCTTCAGGGCGATAGGTCCTACGGCTAGGGTCTCTTCTGGCGTCCATAGGCATCCACGATGGCATCGTATTGTTTGCGAGTGATCGGGATGATCGAGCCGTGCCGGATGCCGGCCGGCATCTCATACTTGTTCCACTCAGGCACACCCGAGTAGCCCGAGATCTGGTACCATGGGCCCTTGAGGGTCGAGGCGACAGACAGGCCATAGGACGTCCCTGCGTACTGCTCGTAGTAGAGATAGTGCACCTTGCCGTCGGGCGACGGAATCAAGGTTGGCGCCTCACGGAAATTGGGGCTGACGGGCGGACCTGGCTCACTGTAGGGTCCCAGCAGACCCGGGGCAGAACAGATGCGGATGGTCTTGCCCGTGACCCAATCCAGGGATGGATATCGCTCGTCTTTGATGATGGCGTAGTACTGGTTGTCCTCAGGCCTGATGATGACGTCGATGGTCCCCATTTCCCACGGGAACAGCCGCTGCGGGGGATCGGAGAAGGTCTTGAGATCCCTGGACGTGACATACAGTGTCCGCTGGCTTGCCCAATACCTTTCGGGATCCTCGCGGGTGCCCTCCAGGCTGGGGGTGTGCCAGGTGAGCAGGTACTGGGATGACGGCCTGTCGTAGAAGAGCTTGGGGGCCCCGATCCTTCTGAGTGGGTGGGGGTAGTTGGGGGTCTTGGTCACATCTGGAGACTGATCACTGTAGTGGGTCCATTGGATGAGGTCGGCCGAGACCCAGAAGTTGATGGCGGGTGCTGAATCGTTGCGGTTACCCACAAGATAGTACCTGCCATCGTGCCCCTCCGTGATGTCGGGATGGCCGCGGTAGGCGTCAAAGACCCTCTTGCCGTCATTGAGCATCTCCCAGTGCAGACCGTCCAGGCTGACGCTGTAATAAAGTCGGCCGTAGTCACTCTTGATCATGTGGGCGAAAAGGTACGCCTCGAACTTGGGCGCAGCGCCCTTTACCTGGCCAGGCGGGTCGGGCTGTTGGCCTACAGCCGGTACGTCCCACAAAAGGACAGTGGCGAGGATGACGGCAACCCCTGTTCTGAGAGGATCCAGATTCCACCTCATGTCTGTTCTCCTTTCACTGTGTGTCGTGCACTGCATTTGCGGCACGGGGATTCTACTTGTGTAGCATAATACCACATTCTACAGGAATCCCATTGACAACCATCCAGGAGATGTAAACATCTCCATAGACTGACTGCTGATTCTCATCGGACCCAGGGGCTGTTGTCCTATGGTGGGACAGGACTCTGGAAGGGCATCCGGATGCGCAGAAGGGAGCCGGAAGTGATGGGCAGCCTACGGTTCAATCCGATTTGTCTCCTGGTCGTTGCGGCGATGGCATCCTTGGCGACCTCTTCTTCGTGCCTGGCCGAAGACGAATGGGTTCCTGGGATCCAGGAGCTCTACCGTCTGGACCGCCTCCCTGCGCTCAGGGAGTCAATCCGAGTCGCCTCCGTGTCCAGCTATGACCGAACAGGCGGCAACAACGATGGCTTCGGGGGAGAGTACTCCTTTGTCCGAAAGGAGAAGGACGGCCTCGTGCTCGCGGACCTGAAGGGTCCTGGGGTCATCTACCGGCTCTGGACGCCTACGCCGACCGATGACCTGCTGGAGTTCTACTTCGACGGGGAGGCCGAGCCCAGGATCCGCGTCAGGTTTCGCGAGCTCTTCATGGGCACGCATCCGGCATTTGAGCGGCCGCTGGTCGGGTTCGGGGCCGGGGGATTCTACAGCTACGTGCCCTTGCCCTATGAGAGGTCCTGCAAGGTGGTCATCCGGGCGGAGCGGATGCAGTTCTATCAAATCAACTATGCGATATATCCGGAGGGCGTGGGGATCAAGAGCTTCTCCGCCGAGTCCACCGCGCAGTACAGAAGGCATGTCGAGAAGGCCAAGCGACTCTTCGAGTCATCCGGCAGGGACGTCGGCGAATACGTCGTTCCGGCCGGCGGCACGGTCGAGGCCTTCGCCTCCAAAGTGAACTTGAAGGCAGGAGGAACCACAAGCCTCTTCAGCGTGGATCGGCCGGGCAGGATCGTGGGGATCCGCCTGTGGCCGCCGCAGGCCCTGGCCGGCAAGAACCGCGATGTCGTGATCCGGGCCTGCTGGGATGGCGACAGCCAGCCGGCTGTGCTGAGCCCCGCGGGCGACTTCTTCGGGTACGCCTGGGGTGAGCCGGCGACCCGATCCCTGCTGGTGGGCACGGCCGACGGCGCGGACTACTGCTATTTCCCGATGCCGTTCGACAAGTCCGCCAGAATCGAGTTGTATGCCGAGCCGGGGCTGGACCGAGAGGTCTCTGTGCAGGCCGAGGTGCTCTTCGTGCCCATCGGCCGCAGGACGGACGAAGGCAAGTTCTATGCCGTGTGGCGGCGGGAGAATCCCACAACCCTGGGAAAGCCCTATACGTTCATCCAAACCACCGGACGTGGGCATCTCATTGGATGCCTGCAGCAATCGCAAGGATTCGAGTCAGGCAGCACCCCCTTCTTCGAGGGGGACGATCAGACCACGATCGATGGAGACCTGGTGATTCACGGCACGGGTTCCGAGGATTTCTACAATGGCGGATGGTATGACGTGGCGGGCCGGTGGGAGGCGGGAAGGTCGTTCCCTCTTAGTGGTTGTCTGGGGTACCAGAAGCCGCTGGCCAGGACCGGGGGCTATCGGCTCTTCCTGGGCGATGCCTACGCGTACCGGAAGAGCCTGCTCCAGGCGATCGAGCACGCCCCTACCGGGAACGAACTCCTGAATGACTACTGCAGTGTGACATTTCTGTACTCCCAGGACCGTCCGACCTGCGACTTCTCCCTGCCAGGGGCCGCGGAACGGAAGGTCATCGATCTGAAGCGGATTGTGTTCGCGGCAGGATGGAACATCCCCATCCATGCGTTTTCCTACCGGGATGGCGTGTTGACCAAGGCAAGGGAGCGAATCGGCGACAGGGAGGTTCAGTTCCTGTCCCTGCAGGGACGGGGCGAAGATACCTTCGGTCATCACTTCATCTCTATCACTTGCTCGCTTCCTGCAACCGGCAGATACAGGGTCCGTGTGGACGCGGTCAAAGGCCCGGCGCAGGGACGGGTACAGTGGTTCATGGACGAGTCCCCTGCAGGGCCGGTGGTAGACTTCTATGCCGAGGGCAGACAGGCCGCCCTCGGGGAGGACATGGGCGCACTGGAGTTGGCTGCGGGTCCAAACCACCTGCTGTTCAAGATCGTGGGCAAGAACGCAAGGTCTCAGGGGTTGGGATTCGATCTGACCCAGATCATCTGTGAGAGGATGGAGTGAGCCATGGCCGTCGAGAGGGCCCGGGGGTCAGCCATGCCAAGACAGGTACTGAGATAGTCTCTTAGAGGCGATGAGCGTGCAAGCCCGCCAGCGGGCTTCCATCATCCAGGATCTTCCGCGCGTAGGGCAAGGTGGCCTCTTTCTCGTGACCGTGCGGCCCGCCGTTGTGAATGCGGGCCATATCGAGGAGGCTCTTGCCCTTGCCATAGTGGAGCAGGTAGGCTTTCACCACGCGCCGAGCCTTCTGCGCATCAGTCGCGTCCCGATGAGGCCAGTCGACACCGAGGAGTGCCGTGCCGTCTTGCCAGTAGATGCGGTGAATCTGGTAGGCGCCGAGAGCCCTGCCTCCATCGCCGACCGCATTGGGGTCGCAATGGCTCTCGACACGGGCGATGGCGTCCAGCAGTCGCTCAATGCCGCTAGGGTCCACGGCGGCTGCCTGTGTCGATGCTACGGCAAACCAGGCCGGCACGAGAACAATCTGGCAAATGGTTGGGAGCTTCATCGGTCCATTGCCCACTGAACTTCGCGGTTTCCAAACCGCCTCTATCGCTACGTTCTTGGACACGTCGACTGTTAACGCATGGTACGGCATGGGTGGGTCCCTTCTCCATAGGGTATAACCCTACCCGCAATTATCGGACACACTGCCCGAAAACGGACCCGGCCACCGCGAGAGTCCGGCACGGCCGCAGGTTGGGAGACGCCGGTAGCCGACGTTGGGGTCCCAGCTTTCCGGACCTGTTGCACGCGGCGGTTCCGTGTGGTATAAGGTATTGGGCAGATCCGTGCGGCCTGACCGTATGGGCTGCCGGGCGGGGCAAGTCAGATCGTGGCATGAAGGAGGCATAGTCATGTACAAAAAATGGGTTCGCCTGTCTGTCTGGATCTCCATTCTGGCCCTGGTCGCGGCCAATGTGGCATTGGGTTTTACGGCTGGCAGGGATCCCAGCCTTGTCGGCTGGTGGAAGTTCGATGAGGGGACAGGGACCGTTGCGAGCGACTCCAGTGGCAGCGGCTACGCTGGGAATCTGAACGGCGACTGTGCGTGGGCGGTCGGGAAGCTGGGCGAGGCCATCCAGATGAACGGGACCAACGGCTACTTCCAGGCCCCACACGTTCCCCTGGACAGCCGGACTTGGACCATTGCGATGTGGATCAACCCGGTGTTGACGGGTGCGGCGACGCTCTTTCGTGAAGAGGAGTCAGCTTCAGCGAATCTGAGTCTGCACGTTCGCGTGGGAGGGCCTAACATCGGTGACCAAGGGCCCGTTCGTGGCATTCGCCTGGGGTTCTATAGCAATGATCTCGAGACAGGGGGCGGGCTGCTCCAGGACTATACGTGGTACCACCTGACCTTCTGGTACGACCATGAGCAGAGAAGCAGAAGGATATACGTCAATGGAGAGCAGGTTGCCGAGGGCGCGGTGGCCAGTCCATTCATCGGGAAGTCGGGCGATATCGCATTGGGCGTATGGCATGACAGTCAGTACTACAACGGGATCATGGACGACGTGAGGATCTACACCAAGGCCCTGACCGTGGAGGAGATCCAGGAGGTCATGAAGGGCTGGGTGAACCCGGAGTTCGCCTCATCGCCGAGCCCCAGGGGCAAGGTGGACGACGTCCCTTGCGATGTGGTGCTGGGCTGGAAGCCCGGGCAGTACGCGGGCACCCATGACGTGTACTTCGGCACTGCATTCGACGACGTCAACCACGCCAGCCGGACCAGCCCCTCGGGCCTGCTCGTCAGCCAGGGTCAGGCGGCCGCCACCTATGACCCGGACGGCCTTCTCTCCTTTGGTCAGACCTACTACTGGAGGATCGACGAGGTCAACGCCGGTCCGGATGCCACCCTCTACAAGGGAGGCACCTGGAGTTTCACGACCGAGCCCTATGCCTACACGGTCAAGCCCGTCAAGGCCACTGCATCGAGCTCACTGAGCAGTGCCTCCGGAGCCGAAAAGACGATCGGTGGATCGGGCCTCGATGCTCTTGATCAACACTCGACCTCTTCGTCGCACATGTGGACCAGCAAGAAGGGCATGACGCCGATCTGGATCCAGTATGAGTTCGGTCAGGTCTACAAGCTCTGGGAGATGTGGGTCTGGAATTCCAACCAGTCGGTTGAGCTGGACATCGGGTTCGGGGCCAAGGAGGTGGTCGTGGAGACCTCGTTGGACGGGACCGGCTGGACGGCCCTGGCAGGGGTTCCCGCATTCACGCAGGCCACTGCGGAGCCCAGCTACGTCCACAACACCACTGTGCATTTCGGCGGCGTGCAGGCCAGGTTCGTCAGGCTGACCATCAAGACCAACTGGGCCGACAGCACCAAGCAGGCCGGCCTCAGTGAGGTGCGGTTCTTCTACGTGCCGGTCAAGGCCTTCGGCCCTGCGCCTGCCAACGCGGCAACGGACGTGGCCATTGACTCGCTCCTGAATTGGAGGCCCGGCAGAGAGGCCGCCCGGCACGAGGTGGTCCTCAGTGCAGACGCGACGGCTGTGGCCAATGGTACGGCCCCGGTCAAGACCGTTACTGAGCACAGCCTGGTCCTGAGTTCTCTGGGCCTGGAGTACGGCACGACCTATGCCTGGAAGGTCAATGAGGTCAATGACGCCGCCACCCCGAAGTCCTGGGAGGGCGACCTGTGGAGTTTCAGGACTCCGGACTTCGGCGTGGTGGATGACTTCGAGTCCTACGACGACGCCTGCAACCGGGTGTTCTTTGCCTGGGTGGACGGGTACGGCCACAATGGTGCCACCGGTTGTGGTGTCGCACCCTCTTCGGGCAATGGCAGCGGCTCCGTCGTGGGCAATGCCACTTCTCCGTTTGCAGAGCGTACGGTCGTCCACAAGGGCAAGCAGGCCATGCCTCTGGCGTACGACAACACGGCGGGCAAGAGCTTGTCTGAGGCCACCCGCAACTTCGAGCCTAGCCAGGACTGGACCCAGGGTGGGGCCAAGACCCTGGTTCTGTTCTTCCGAGGCGTAGTGGACAATGGCGCAGAACAGTTCTACGTGAAGATCAATGGCCAGCGAGTGGACTATGCGGGTGCAACGACCTCCGTGGCCGCACCGTTGTGGAAGCAGTGGAACATCGACCTGGCTTCGGTGGGCGCCAGCCTCAAGGCAGTCAAGACCCTGGCGATCGGTGTGTCCGGCCCAGGCAAGGGGACCCTGTACATCGACGACATCTTCCTGTACCGCGTGGCCCCTGCGGTCATCGTGCCGACGGACCCCGGAGCCGACGGCCTGGCAGCCTTCTACAGGATGGAAGGGGACGTCAAGGACAGCTCTGGCAAGGGCTACCATGGCACAGCCGTCGGCGACCCGGCCTACGTGTCCTCCATGGCCGGGTTTGGCCAGGCGGTCCAGTTTGAAGGGATCGACGACCACGTGGAACTGCCCATCGGCACCCTGATCAGCACGCTGACCAGCTCCAGCTTCGCGACGTGGGTCAACTTCTCCACCCACAGCAACGGTTCCTGGGAGCGGATCTTTGATTTCGGCACCGGCACCACGGCGTACATGTTCCTCACGCCTCGCCGGGATACGTCCGGCACCATGCGGTTTTCCATCACTACTGCGAGCGGTACAGGTGAATCGACTGTGGACGCCGCCAGGACGCTGCCCGCGGGCTGGCATCACGTGGCGGTCGTCATAGACGGTCCGAGCAAGACCGTGCAGCTCTGCCTGGATGGTGACGTCGTGGCCGGCGGCGTGACGAACACCCTTCCCAAGGACCTCGGCAAGACCACTCAGAACTGGCTTGGCCGGTCACAGTACTCGGCCGATGCCTACTTCACAGGCAGCCTGGATGAGTTCCGGATCTACACCCGGGCACTCTCAGCGGGTGAGGTTCGCTATTTGGCCGGCGATCGGTAACCGCCCAGCCCATCACCGCCGACCCCAGCCTTGAGACGGTCTTTTTGGGCCAGGGCCAGGGTCTTAGCATTACGCTCAAGAAACGCTAGGGCGAGGAATCAAATCATGGGTGTGACCCCGAAGAGGGAACTGTCGCTATTCGATTCTACCTGCATTGTCGTCGGCATCATCATCGGGGCCGGCATCTACCAGATGGCGCCGGATATTGCCAAAGGGGCCGGTTCAGCCTGGGGCGTCTTCGCGATCTGGATTGTCGGTGGGCTGCTCTCGCTGTGCGGAGCGATCAGCTACGCGGAGTTGGCCACCGCCTATCCGCGCGAGGGCGGCGACTACGTGTATCTCACGAAGGCCTACGGCCGGTGGGCAGGATTTCTCTTCGGTTGGGCCCAGCTCACAATCGTGCGACCGGGCGACATCGTCATCATGGCCTTCGCCTTTGCCACCTACGTACGGACGATCTACGATCCGCTGGCCGGCCATCCGCGACTCAGTCAGAGCCTCTTCGCCGCCGGTGCTACGTTCATCCTGACGATCATCAACATCCTCGGGGTCCGCCAGGGCAAGTGGACACAGAACCTGCTGACGACCGCCAAGGCCCTGGGGCTGTTGGCCATCGTCGGCATCGCCGTGATCGCGCCGCGAGAAGCCAAACCGGCGGCGGAAGTCAGCGCCTTGCCTTGGAGCCTCGCGCTGATCTTCGTCCTGTTCACCTACGGCGGATGGAATGAGATGGCCTACGTCGCCGCTGAGGTGAGGGATCCCCGCCGCAACATCGTCCTCGCCCTGGTGGCAGGCACCGCAGCGGTGATTGCGCTGTATCTTCTCGCCAATGGCGCGTTTCTCTATGCGCTCGGCTACGAAGGCCTGGCAAACTCCAAGGCGGTGGCCAGTGAGACAGTCGCGACGGTCTTTCCGACTGTGGGCTCGCGGCTGATCAGCGCGTTGGTCTGCATCTCGGCCCTCGGGGCGGTAAACGGCCTGATCTTCACGGGCGCCCGAATCTCCTACGCCGTCGGCGCGGACCACCGGGTCTTCAGGGCCCTGGGCACCTGGGACCCCCGCACGGGCACGCCCGTCCGGGCCCTGGCCATCCAGGGCGTCATTGCCCTGGCCCTGATTCTGGCCTTCAGCGGGTACATCGATGCGATGCTCTACACGGCCGCCGCGGTCTATGCCTTCTTCCTGGCCACGTCGCTGTCCGTGATCGTACTGCGATTCAAGGAGCCCGGCGTGGAGCGGCCGTACAGAGTGACGGGCTACCCCGTCACACCTTTGATCTTCAGCGGGGTTTGCGCATGTCTGATCTACAGTTCGCTCAACTACGCCAGGGCTGTCAAGCCCAGGAGCCTCGTGGTCCTGGCCATCATGCTGGGAGCCGGAGTCGTGGTCTATCTGCTGACAAGCCGTCGGAAGGCACATCTGCATACGTCATGCCATCTTCTCTGAACACCTGCTAGGTTCTTGGAGTTCTGTAACTTACATCTTGCACCTTATGGGGTTTTGTGCATAATGCTACAAACCGGATGAGTTCGATACGGCCAGAGAAGGAGATTAGATTGGTCAGAAGCAGCTACAACTTCGAGAAGCGGAGGAAGGAATTAGCGAAGAAGAAGAAGAACGAGGAGAAACTGGAGCGTAAACGTGCCAGAAAAGGGGGACTGACTCCAGAGACTCCAGGTGCCCCAGAGACTCCTGAGACTCCTGAGACTCCAGAGACCCTTGAGAGTCCTGAAGGTCCGGAGGCTGTCCCCGCAGAAGAAGAGACCTCGCCGGACGGCCCGTCCGGCGATACGCCGACGGTCTAGCCTGCACCTCTCACAGGCCTTTGGTTCTGAGCGGTCCTGTTGCATGGGGGTCTACGTCGCATCCACAGCATGACTTCCGTTTCGAACGTTCGAGTCCTCGTGAGAAATACGGGTCAGGCACAATCCTGTGCCGTTTTAAGGAATATCGCTGTGCTTAATCTGTGCATGCCGGTAATATGCTGGCCAGATGGCAAAATATAGGCACGCTCTAGCATTGAATCCACATTCTGGGCGATCGACCGACGTGCGAGGGTTCTTCCCTCCGACGGGCCTGGAGTATATCGCCGCCAGCATGAAGGGCCTCGTCGGAAAGGTGACGGTCTTTGACCTCAGCCATGAGAGGTTCTACCAGGACCCCAAGACGTTGAGCGAATTCATCCGCAAGGAGATTGACCTGCTGTGCATCAGTGTCGCATGGCGGTCGCACTTCGAGAGGATCTGCGACTTCATCTCGCAACTGCCCGACGAGGTCACCACCATTGTCGGCGGCTACCAGGCAACCCTGGAAGTCGAGTCCCTGTTCGAGCGATGCCCGAACGTCGACGCGGTCGTGCGGGGCGAGGGCGAGGAGATCATCAAACAGGTCGTGGCTGGAGTCCCGTTCGAGGAGATTCGTGGGCTCTCGTATCGGCGTGACGGCCGGATCGTGCATAACGAGAACCAGGCGCTGCCGAGCCTGGATCACATCGCCTATCCGGATCGCTCGCTCCGCCGCTACGATTACTACTGGGGCCGCAACGGCGTCCGGTTCAGTCGCCATACGTTCGACACGATCCTGACGACGAGGGGGTGCCCGTTCAAGTGCAAATTCTGCACGTTCAGCCTGAATCCCCTGGGCCAGAAGAGGGAGTATACGGAGCGCCCGATCGAATCGGTGATCGAGGAGCTCAAGACGATCACGGCTGATATTGTGCTCTTCAGCGACGACAATTTCGCCACGAATCCCAAACGCGCCGAGCGGTTGTGCGACCTGATCCTGGAGAACAAGATCCAGAAGACGTTTGTGGTCCAGGCGAGGGTGGACATCGCCCGGCATCGCCGGCTGCTCGACAAGGCCTGGCGGGCAGGTTTCCGGGTCTTCCTGCTCGGGATCGAGTCGCCGCACGACCGCATCCTGGCCCAACTGCAGAAGGGGATCACACAGCAGCAGATCCGCGACGCCTTCGCGGTCCTGAGGCAGTACGATTTCTTCCTGCACGGCTACTTCATCTACGGCAACGTCGGCGAGACCGAGGAGGAGATGCTCTACATCCCGAAGTTTGCCAAGGAGATCGGGCTGGATACCATCTCTTTTCAGAAGCTCCGCGTCGAGAAGTACTCGCCGTTGAAGGAGGTCGTCGAGGGCACGCCCGGCTATCACTATGAGAGCATTGGCGGTCCCGTGTACTCCGACACGTACGGACTCGAAGATCTCAAGCGTATCCGCAACCGGATACGGTCAGGGTTCTACGGTCTGCCGCAGCTCCTGCGAATTGTCCGCAAAGGTCGGCGCATCGGGGTGGTCCGCGGCCGGGACGCCGCAATCGCCCTGAAGCTGCCGCTCATGCTGGGCTATTGGATCGAGAGCCGAATCGAGAAGAGGAAGAGAAAGAGGATGAGGCGTCAGGTCGCCTCTGCGCAGCGATCGGCCCGGGGCCGGCCGAGCAAGATCCTTGTAGCGGTCGAGGGCAAGGATGGACGAGACGGTCGCTGAGAAGGTGGCAGCGGGTCACACGCTCTGGTTGAGCGGTGTGGCTGTACAGAGGATTGGGACCATGACCAGGAAACCGAGGCCGCACCCGACAGACAAGGTGATTCTCGGCGAATTGTACTGCCGCTTTGTCAAAGGGACGAGGGATTGGGTCCAGACGTACTGCAAGGCCCCCGGGCTTGTGAGGGCTCTCGGTGCGGACCCGGGGGCGCCCGTGAGCCCGGACGGAGGGGGCAAGAAGAAGGGCGAGCAAGCCGCGTTCATACGTGAGTTGCTCACGACCTGCGATACCTTCGCCGAGACCCTCTGGGTCCCTGACGAGATCGAGAGGCGAAAGGGCTCGCTGAGAAACCGCCGCCTGACCCCGCGGGCCGAGCGGCTGACGACGGTGGAACCGGACCTAGCCTTGGCCCGCTTCCTTTTCGACCATCAGGACCGTCTGCCGAGCTTCGTCAGTCAGGACCAACACGACCTTGACGCTACGCCGTTTGACGTGCTGGTCTGGTTTCACTTTCGAGTGTACCCCAACCTCAAACAGAAGTTCCTGGCAGGAGACTTCCCCGCAGTTCAGGACTTGCCTGCACCGACCCGGAGACTGCGGCCCAGTCCTGGATCGACTGGCACCGGGCATTCGTGATCGAAGGCAGAGGCCAACGCGGATCAGATCCGCAGGGTCGAGGCCGAGCTGTACGCAGAGAAGATGGAGTTCCTGTGGGGCGAGGCTGCAGCAGCCCGGGCCGCGCCGGCGACCCTGCCCGTGGCTCCAACCGCCCCGAGGATTAGTGGTCAGTCGTGGCATCGCCGTACGCGACGCTTCGCGTCTACCGGTACGCCGAAGGCGTGCCGGGTGAGCTTCGCAGGTCAGCCGCCGCTGACGGACACACGCTGGTCAGTGCATTCTGTTAGAGACTCTAGGTCAGAGCCGTCTGCTGCGGACGGGTGTTCCGACGACGCGCTACCGCGTGCCGCTTCGCTGTGCTATACTGGCCCTCATGAGAACCTGTCTTCTGGCGACTGTCCTGGCATGTCTCTCCGGTCTGCACGGTCTGGCAGGGGCGGCCCAAAGGCCCAACATCGTTCTGATCCTCGCTGACGACCTGGGCTGGTCGGACCTGGGATGCTACGGGGGCGAGATCCAGACGCCGAACCTGGATTCCCTGGCCAAAGGGGGTTTGCGGTTCACCCAGTTCTACAACACCTCTCGCTGTTGTCCCACGCGGGCGTCACTGCTGACGGGACTTTATCCGCACCAGGCGGGTGTGGGTGCGATGTCGGATGACCGCGGCCCGCAGTTTCCAGGCTATCGCGGAACCTTGTTGCCGACCACGGCGACGCTTGCCGAGGTCCTGGCCGGCACAGGCTATCAGACCTACATGGTGGGCAAGTGGCATCTGCGCAACAAGCAGGACGTCAAGCCGACCGATCGCGGCTTCAGTGAATTCTACGGCATGTTGGGGGGCTACAACTCGTGCTGGCACGAGAACCCCTTCTATACCCGTTGGCCGGCAGGACGTACGCCACGCGCCTACACGTCGGCCAAGGATGGCCAGCCAGGGACGTTTTACTCGAGCGATGCCTTCGCCGACTACGCGATCGATTTCCTCAGGGACAGCCGCAAGGTGGACAAGCCATTCTTCCTCTACCTGGCCTTTAACGCCCCGCATTTCCCTTTGCATGCCCACGAGTCGGACGTCGCGAAATACGAGGCGATGTACTATCAAAAAGGCTGGGACGTGATTCGTGAGGAGCGTCTTGCGAGACAGAGGGAATTGGGTCTCGTGCCAAAGGATCTGTCGCTCACGCTGCGGAGCGGGGTGCCGCCCAAGTCACATGCCAAGCCCTCACCCTACGCAGGCAAGGACAACCCTGCATGGAGTTCACTGCCGGAGGATCGCAGACGAGACCTTGCCCGCCGTATGGCGGTCTATGCAGCGATGGTGGACCGGTTGGACGTGGCAGTGGGTCGCGTGGTCAAGGACCTCAGCCAGCACGGCCAGTTGGACAACACACTGATCCTGTTCCTGAGCGACAACGGCGCCTGCTGGGAATGGGACCCTTACGGCTTCGATGTCACCAGCGGCCCCAAGAACATCCTGCATACCGGTGACGGCCTAAAGGAAGTGGGGGGGCCGGACAGCTACGTCAGCTACGGCAGCGGTTGGGCGAACGCCTGCAACACGCCGTGGCGGCTGTACAAGCATTTCAGCCATGAGGGCGGCATCCGTACGCCGCTCATCGTGCACTGGCCGGCCTCTGTGAGGGGACCTGCCCTGCGAGAGGCAACCCAGGGCCGCGGCGATGCGGAGAAAGGCCTGGCACGCGAGGTAGGGCATATCATCGATATCATGCCCACCTTGATAGAAGTGGCAGGGGCCACGTACCCATCGGAGCGGGACGGCACCAAGATCCAGCCGTTTGAGGGCCGCAGCCTCGTCCCTCTCCTTTCGTCTCCGCGTCTCCCCGTCTCTACGCCTCCACGCCTCCTCTTCTGGGAGCACGAGGGCAGCCGCGCAGTGCGAGACGGCAGGTGGAAGCTCGTCTCGCTCAGCGGCAAGGCGTGGGAACTCTATGATATTGACGCGGATCCCACCGAGATGACGAATCTCATAGGGCAGGAGCCGGCCAAAGGACGCGAGTTGATGGCTGCATGGGACGCCTGGGCGGAGCGATGCCACGTCGATGCGCAGGAAGATCCAATGCCGGCTTACGCCGCGAGGGCGGCCTCCGCCGGCGTCAACCTTGGCGCGGTCAGGAAGATGGTCGTCGGTGTGGGTGATCGGGGCTCGCCGAAGGCAGGCAACGCAGGAAAGGTCTACATTGATGACATCCGCCTTACCCGGGCTGCTGCACAGTAGGGCACTAGTCCCTACGTGCGAGAGGGGAGGGCCATGATGGGTCGTAGCGACCGTGCGGTCAGGCGAATGACCGACGCAGCCTGGATGGTACTGATCCAGGGGCTCTGTGTCATTGCCCTCCCGGGGCAGGCGGTACTCGCCGGTTTGGAGACGCGTTTCGCACAGCCGCCCGCGGACTGCCGCATCCTGAAGATCATTCACAACTGGCCTGACCAGAACGAGGCGCAGGACCAGCTCATCAGCAGGATTCGTGACCAGGGCTTCGGAGGAGTGGTCTGCAATGTCTCTTTCGACGGATACCTGGAAGACGAGGCCAGGTGGCTCGCGTTCGTCCGGGCCGTGAACGAGGCCAAGAAGCAGGGCCTGGCACTCTGGCTCTACGATGAGCGGGGCTACCCCTCCGGCAATGCGGGCGGCATCACGCTTCGAGGCCACCCGGAGTGGGAGGCCCGCGGTCTGCTGGTGGCAGAGGCCCAGTCGCAGGGTGGTCCCGTCACGCTGGACGTGCCGCCTGGCAGGCCGGTGCTGGTCAAGGCCTTTGAGGTCAGGCAGGGGATGATCAATCCGGCCTCGGGACTGGACCTGGCAGGCCAGGTCCGTGACGGCAGGCTGACCTGGCAGACGCCCGTAGGCCAGTGGCTGGTCATGGCCATCACAGAAGACCGCCTCTACGAAGGCACTCACGCAGAGGGCAACCTGCACGCCAAGATGCCCTACGTCAACCTGTTGGTTCCAGAGGCCACTGCACGTTTTGTGGACGTGACCTATGGGGGGTATGCCAGGTACCTGGGTGATGACCTCGGCAAGACCTTCATGGCCACGTTCACTGACGAGCCTTCGCTGATGAGCCTCTTTCTGCGGCCCATGCCCTATCGCCCTTTGCCTTGGTCGCAGAACCTGGCTGCAGAGTTCAAGAAACGCCGCGGCCACGATCTGGAGACTGCGATGCTGCCGGCCTTGGCGGCAGACGCTGGTCCTGCGGGCAGGAAGATCCGCTGCGACTTCTGGCTGACCGTTGCAGAGATGGTCAGCGAGAACTTCTTCGGCCAGATCCAGGCCCGTTGCGGTCAGTATCACGTCCCGTCAGGCGGGCATCTGCTGGCAGAGGAGGGGATCGCGGGCCACGTGGCGCTGTACGGCGACTTCTTCCGGTGCATCCGCAGGCTTGACGCACCGAGCATCGATTGCCTGACCAGCGTGCCCAGCGAGGCGCCCTGGTTCATCGCCCGGCTGGTTAGCAGCGCGGCGGAGCTGGAGTCCAAGCCCCTGGTCATGTCCGAGACCTCGGACCACAGCCAACACTACAGGCCCGAGGGTGATACGCGGCCGCGCCGCATCGTGACAGAGGCCGAGATCCGCGGCACCTGCAACCGCCAGATCGTGGCAGGGGTCAACTGCATCACCAGCTACTACAGCTTCACAGACCTGTCCGGTGACAGCCTCCGCCGTCTCAACGACTGGGTGGGCAGGTGTTGTACTGCGCTCCGCGGTGGCCATCAGGTGGCGGACGTCTGCGTGCTTTATCCCGCAGAGACCCTCTGGACCCAGTTTGTTCCGTCCAGACAATGGACCCGGGAGGCAGGCGGCGCGATGCGTGTCGAGACCCTCTATCGCACCGCGGTCGAGGCCCTCTTTGCCAACCAGCGGGACTTCACGGTCGTCGACAGCCGTACCCTGAGAGAGGCCAGCATCGAGTCCTCTCACCTCGTGTACGGCCAGTTGCGTTGGCGGGTCGTGGTCCTGCCCGCAGCAGATACCCTGCCGCTTGCCGCCTGGGAGAACCTTGGCCGCTTCGTGCGACAAGGCGGTGTGGTGATCTCGCTCGGCACCCTGCCCGCCAACAGTGAGGACGAATTTCCGTGTAGCCGCGTCCAGGCCCTGGCCAGGGAGATCTTCGGTGGTGCCAGGCCGGATGCGGCGTCCGTGAATGAGCCGGCGTCAAGCGTCAATGCGGCCGGCGGCGCGGGAGTGTTGCTCCCCTTTGGCCTGGAGGGCCTGCTGCCGCTTGTCCTGGACGGCCTCCTGGAGCCGGACGTGCAGGCGGCAGGCCTGCGATCGCCTATCCGTGCTACGCACCGCAGGATCGAGGGCCGTGAGGTCTACTTTCTCATCAACGACAGTGCCAGACCCTGGACGGGCGAGGTCAGGCTGGCTGCAGCGGGGCGGGGCGAGCGATGGAATCCTGCCACAGGCCAGAAGGAGGAGACGCTGACGGCGGGCATCTCGCAGCTCAGTCTGGAGCCCTATGGCGGAGCCTTGTTTCGCTACAGCTCGGCCAGGCCGGCCCAGCGGCGATCGTCTGCCCCTGGGGCAGGCCTTCCGGGATTCTCGCTGCGGTCTGTGCTGCTGACCGAGCCGAAGGTTGCGCACGGCGAGTTTGTGGCAGCGGAGCTTGCACCGGACGCAGACCGGTCCACTGCCGGTGCCCCAGCCTGGCGGGCCAGGGGAGTGCTGACCAAGGCCCAGGTGGACACCTTCCTCTTCGTCCAGTTCCACTACCCCAAGCCGCTGGACCTTGGCCAGGCGTCCTGCCTGGTGGTCGATAGCTGGGTACCGGATGGCCAGTCCACGCCGAATCAGCTCCTGGTGATCCTGCACGAGGAGGGAGGCGGAGACTTCATCGCAGACGCGGGCCGGTCACTGGCTGTGGCGGGGCGCGAGCGGTCCTTTGTGGCCCTGACCCGGTTCCAGCTTGCAGGCTGGTCGCAGGACGCAGACGGCCTCCTGGATCCCGGTCGCATCCAGGACATCCGCATCGGCTGGGGCGGCTATCTGGGGGCGAAGGATGAGAAGGTGCAGTTCAGCGTGGCCCTGCCGCAGCTCGCCGCCATCCGGCCGAGGGAGTGATCCCCAATGGCCTTGAGGTGGAGGGCTACTTTGACTATGCTGGATACAGGGTTTCGCCCGCTGTACGGCTGCGGCCCCCGATTCATCGCCGAGGGTGCACTATGAATAGAGCCTGTTGTCTGCTGTCGTCCGTGATCCTCCTGGCCGTTGCCGGGACAGGCCATCCGAGAACCGTGGATCCCCGCTACGAGGTGGCGCCCTGGCCTGGGTTTCGGTCTGCAGCCGTGTGCTTCACCTTTGACGACGGCTGCCCCAACCAGTTCGCTATCGCCATCCCCCTGTTTAATGAGTTTGGCTTCAAGCTGACCCTGTTCACGATCACCAGCCCGCCATCCGGGTATTGGCCGCCCAACTGGACCGTCTTGCAGGCAGCGGCGAACCAGTGCCACGAGGTGGCCAGCCACACGGTCACGCACGTCTCCATGGGGGGAGTCAACCTGGCCGCCCAGACGGCGGAACTGAAGGACTCCCAGGACGACATCAACAGCCGCGTCACGGGCGCCCAGTGCGTGACCATGGCCTACCCGTATTGTGTGACGGGCAATAAGTCCCTGGTCGACCAGTACTACATCGGCGCCCGGGGCTGCCAGGGCAACACGGAGCCCAGCACGCCTGTCGACCTGATGAACATCAGCTCCATCATCTGCGGCAGTCTCGGGTCCGTGAAGACGGCAGGGGACATCAGTTCGAGGTGTGAAGGGGCGGCTGCTTCCAAGGGGCTGTGTGTGTTCCTGATCCACGGCATCGACAATGATGGCGGGTATTCGCCGATGGCGTCCAGTACGCTGCGGGGTGGCCTGGAGTATCTCGCCGCGAGAAAGACCAAGTTCTGGGTGACGACCTTCGCCAACGCGGTCCGCTACATCCGCGAGCGGAACGAGGTCTCGGTCGTGGAGACGTCGGGTGACGACACCCGGATATCCATCCATGTGACCGATACCCTGGACAACGCCCTCTTCGGAGTTCCTGTGACGCTACGAAGGCTCCTTCCTCGTGGCTGGGTGACGGCCAATGTCACGCAGAATGGCGAGATGGTCGATGCGTCTGTCCAGGAGTCTGGGGGCAGGGGGGGAAAGTACATCGTATTCGACGCCCTCCCCGACGCGGGCGAGGTCGTGCTCATGAAGGCCCCGGCTGCGCCGACGGAACTTGCGGCCACGGTCGGCCGGTCCACGGTGGGGCTCGACTGGAAGGACAACACGGAGAGCGACCTCGTGGGCTACAACGTCTACCGTTCCGCGGCCCCGGGCGGTCCCTATGCCAGGCTCAACGCCTCGCCCCTGATGCAATCGGAATACCAGGACGTCAATATCCCCCACGATACCACCTACAGCTACGTGGTGACTGCAGTCGACGCGAATTCCGGCGAGTCCGTCTACTCGAAGGAGGTGTGCGGCGGCCGATACGGCGATCTGACGGGCAACGGCTTGGTGACCCTGGATGACCTTTCACGCTTCGTCGATCTCTGGCTGTTGAACAGCGACAACGGCGCAGTGGGGATGGACCTGGATGGAGAGGGCAGTGTGGCCTTTCCGGAATTCTCAGTCCTGGCCGAGAACTGGCGCAAGGCCGCGGCTTCGCCGGCACAGCGGGGGTGCGTCAGCAAGAGGATAGTCCTTGACGGGTCCTTAGCAGGCCGATGGCATTGCGGAGGATCAGCCGGGCCTCCTGGGCCTGGCTGCTGCGGATCAGGACATCCGCCAGGGCGATCTGGAACGTGCCCAGCCAGACCTTGGAGTAGGGGGCATCGGGGAACTCCTGGACGAGGGAGGTCTGGATGACCACGGCCTTGCGGAGACTCGCTTCGGAGTCGGAGAACCGGTTGGTCTGCCTATCGGTTCTCAACTCGATACAGGTGCGTCTTGGAACGAAGCAGCAGCGACTTGCCTGCCACTGCAGGAGAAGCCCCCAGGAATCCGTCCAGCTCGTTGACCGCCAACACCTTGAACTGACGCCCCGGCTGGATGAGGGTGGTCTTGCCCTGCTTGCTGGAGATATAGATGCGGTTGTCCGCATGCAGCAGGGACGCCCCGTATTCGCCTTCAAGACGATGGGACCACACGATTTTGCCTGTGACCGCCTCTATGCACTGGAGCACTCCCTTGTCACTCAAGGTGTAGAGCAGATCACCGACCACCACAGGTGAACTCTCGGACGGCGTGTCCTCGGTCATTTTCCAGACCACGTGCGTATCGGTCACATCGCCCACCCCACCCTCGCGCACGGCCAGGACATGGGAATTGCCCGGCTCACCACCGGAATTGACGAACAGGAGCCCCTTGCCGCTGACAACACGCGAAACGGGATTATCGTCTCTGTAGAGGACGCGCCAGAGTTCTTTGCCGGTTCTGGGTTCATGGCCTGTCACCAGCAGGGCCCCGCTGTTGATCAGTTGCGGCGAGCCGTTCACCTCCACGACCACCGGCGTATAATACGACTTGAGTTTATAGGTGGGCTTGATGTCTTGATACAGCTCTCTGGGACGGTCGTAGCGCCAGATCTGACGGCCGGTCTTCTTATCCAGAGCCACCACATACTGAACGTCCGTGCCCTCCAGGGGGACAATGAGCAGATCCTCATACAGAAGGGGAGAAGACACGGGTCCCTGCAGATGCTCGCAGTTCAAATCGTCTCGTTGCCACACGACCTTGCCCGTTCTTGTGTCGATACAGGCCGTACCATGGGAGCCGTAGTGCACATACACAAAGCCCTCCTCTATGACCGCAGAGGGTGTGGCATAGGAGTTGTTGGGGTGGATACGCTGGGGCTTCTCAGGATGGAACACAGGGATGTCATGAATGACCCCGCCGCTCTCGAGGTCAATGCACACAGCATAGAGCGCCTCGCCCTTCTTTGTGGCCGTGGTGAGCCAGACCTGATGGCCCCACACCACGGGCGTTGAATAGCCCAGATCATGGATGGCCGTCTTCCACACGATATTCTGTGTTTCCGACCAGTGCAGGGGCAGCCCTGTGGCATCGCTGTGACCCTGTTCAGTCGGGCCGCGCCAGTCCGGCCAATTCCCGACATCACTCGCTCCAGTGGTCTGAATGGACAACGGCATCATCGCCGCTGCCAGAAATGCCGCAACACGCCGTTTGCTCGAATGTCTCATGGTTCTTCTCCAAGATACACGAAGGGCCCTGTAGACGCAAGGGGTCGTCTTGCGTTCCCGGAGATAGATAAGGCCTTGAACGATGATTCACGATAGTTCAAGAGGGCGTGGAAGGCGGCAGTCTCGTCCCGGTTTTGACCAAGAGCGGTATGGGAACTGTGCAACGTCCGTGCGAGGAGTTCGTCGTCCACTTCCCGCACTACGACAAGGACATCATGGCCCGGCCTCCGCGATCCTGCTCTGCGACTTCAAGGTGATCCGCGTTTACGAGACCGGCGAGGTGCGGCTATCCAACCTCTCCAGCGATCCGGGTGAACGGCGCGACCTCTCGCAAGAGAAGCCGGATGCGGCCTCGCCTGCCTTCTTGGCCCTCTTGCCCTTCCCGGCTTTCTGGGTGTTCAAAGTATCACGATCCTGTCTCGATTTCCTCGTGGACTTTGCCGCCTGCAGGCCCGGTTGCGGCTTTTCCGCAGGCGCGATTCTGCGGAGTGCAGGCTCATCCAGGGGCGTACCATCCATCGGCGGGTTAAGCTTGGACAGGTCGACCCCGAGCCGCTTCAGGACCGTGGGGGCGACGTCCTCGCGGTCGCCGTCGCGTGTGACGGACTTGTCGTTGGTGGCCAGGAACACGTACGGGGCGTATCTGTGCCCACGGGTCTCTTCGTTGAATCCGTGATCCACAACGACATAGACCAGGGTCTTCTCATACAGGCCCAAGGCCTTGAGCTTGGCGATGATCTTGCCCGTCCACTCATCATCGCCCTTGAGGGCATCGGTGTACTCCTGGGAGTTCTCGCCACTCTTGTGGCCTGCATGATCTGGCTCGGCGAAGTGGATGAAGAAGAGGAATCGCTGGTCCTTGCGTTTATCGAGCTCCTCCATGGCCCGGGTGGCCACCACGTCGGTCTTGACCAAGCCGTTCACGAACAGATCCATCTTCTGGCTGGTGTTGTACCAGGGCTTACCCGGGACCCGCACGAACTTCTGGCCGTCCTCCTCGATGACCTTACCGCCGGCCAGGTTTCCCAGGCCCGGCTTGGCTTGATTGCCCTTCTTCTGCCTGGGCTGCTCCTTCTGCCACTGGTCATAGGGGACCTTCCGGGGTGGATCATTGTCCACATGGCCCTTCTTTCCGATCACGGCCACCGTATCGATTCTGTCCGGCCCGAAATAGGCCTCCACCCGTTCGAAGACCGAGTATCCAACCGGGATCGGCTGGTACCTGCCGTTGCTGTACACGCCGGTCTTGTCCGGGGCATAGCCGGTCCAGATCTGGGTCCAACCTGCCTTGGTGTCGGTTGCACCGGCTGTCACGTCAATATCGATCATCTTCCCCTCCTCGGAGAGACGGATCAGGTTCGGCAGCTCGTTGCGGCTGATCATCTCCTTGACATGGTCCCTCTGGGCCCCATCCCACCCGATCACTACGATGTTCCGGATGTCCTTGGACTCGGCCCCAAAGGCTTCCATCGGCCAAAGGGCTGCCACAAGCATCACTACAACCCAGACTCTCTTTGCCATACGTACCTCCAAGATCCAGTCGCCATCGGTGCCCGCCGGCTCGTGCAGGCGTCATCCTAGGGCTCTCTAAGGCAAGTGTCCACACGAAGCCGAGAGGTTACAGGGGCTGGAATGGACCAAGAGCCTATCCGAAAACCTCTTTCTGCTGCGATCGGCTGCGAAGCCCGGGGTCTGCGTTGTCGGCGAAAAAGGTCCTCGACGTGCCTACAAGCACGCCTCCGGGCCTTTTCCGCCTGCCGCCTTGCCCCCGGCCTTCTCGCTCGATCTCGGCACAAAACAGGTTTTCGGATAGGCTCTAAGGGCTCCGACTTTGGATACAACCGTCGAGGGCAGAGACAGGCGGTGCTGGGCGTATTCGAGGCCTCTCGCCGTCAAGCCTGTAGATTGCCCGCCCCATCTTGCGTTCCTATCCCTGGAGGACGATCGTCCGGTTCGGACGAGTCCCACGGGTGTGTTGTAGGAAGGTGTTTCAGATGAAGGCGGTAGGATTCTTGAGATCGTGTGTCCGGGGTGGCTTTTCAGTCTCAGGCCGCGCAAAGGGAGGTATCATGAATCTGAAGACAGTCATATCGCTCATCCTGGCGATCTGCGCAGCGGGGCTTGTCAGCCACAGGATAGAGACAGCAACCCCCACCTTGTGCGCCCAAACGGGCGGCGGCGTTGCGTCCGGCGTCTGGGGCATGCTGAACGTCCCGGACACCCGATAGACCCAGGGCTTCACCTCGACCTTCGGGGAAGACGCGGACCACAAGATCCACGCCCCGTACTCCCGTTTGCTCGGATCCCAGCAGGGACATTTGCCGTGGGCGACCGCCACGGCTTTGTGGACCCGGGCCATCCCAGCGACGAGGTCCCGATCCACACCGTGTCTGCCCCCCAATGACGAAATCCCCTTGTGTCCGGGCCTGCATCAGGCTACCGTAGTGCACGGTGGCCGGCGGCCTCGCCGGCCCGGCCGTCAGACGGGTTTGGACGGGGACTTCGCCTCGTCCCCCAATCGATTCGGAGCTGGCAGATGACGAGAAGCAGGATGAACCGGCGTCGTTTCCTCCAAAGCTCAGTAGCACTCGGCTCCATCCTCTTCCTGCCCAGGCTGTCCTCGGCCCAACCTCCCAGCCGCAGGCTTCAGCACGCCTGCATCGGCGTGGGCGGCATGGGAATGTCCGATCTGAGGTCGATCCTGGCAGGAGGGACGACCGACATCGTCGCCCTCTGCGACGTGGATCTGGCCAACCTGATGAAGGCCAGCGAGTTTCTGATGACCGAGGGCAAGGCCGGTTCGGTCCGGCTCTACAGGGACTGGCGGGAGCTGCTGGACAGGGAGGCCGACAGGATCGACTCGGTCAATGTCTCCACGCCAGACCACATGCACGCACCCATCGCCTTCAGTGCCTTGAAGAAGGGCAGGCACGTATACTGCCAGAAGCCCCTGGCCCACACGGTCCACGAGGTCCGGGCCCTGACCCTGGCCGCCCGCAAGGCGGGCGTCATGACGCAGATGGGCATCCAGATCCACGCGGACATCGCCTACAGGATGGCGGTCGCCATCCTCCAGTCCGGCGGCATCGGCAAGGTCAAGGAGTTTCACAGTTGGCAGAGCGGCTCCGCGGTCTGGACCACGGCCACTTCGCGGCCCGAAGGCGAGGACCCGGTCCCGGAGACCCTGGACTGGGACCGTTGGATCGGCGTTGCGCCGATGCGGCCGTTCAAGGCAGACACCTACCATCCTGCCAAGTGGCGGGGGTGGCAGTCGTTCGGCGGCGGGGTGATGGGCGATTTTGGCTGCCACATCCTGGACCCGGTCTTCACCGGCCTCAAGCTCGGGGCACCGCTATCCATCATGACCGAGGTCTCGGACTACAATACAGAGACCTATCCGGCCTGGCAGATCGTCCACTATGAATTCGCGAGCACTCCGTATACTGCCGGCAAGACGATCCGGGGGACCTGGGCCAACGGCGAGAGGGTTCCATCCCGCGATCTTGTGCCCGCGCCCTCTGAATACAAGCTGCCTGCCTCAGGTTCGATCTTCATCGGTGAGGAGGGCGTGATGGTACTTCCTCACTGGTCTGGGCCGCAGCTCTATCCGAAGGAGAAGTTCGAAGGCTACAAGAGGCCCCAGTTGGGCAACATTGACCACTATCAGCAGTGGGTCGACGCCTGCCTGGGCAAGGGAAGACCGGATGCGAACTTCGATTACTCAGGGCCGCTGACCGAGGCGGTTCTGCTTGGCAACGTCGGCATGCACTTCGCCGGAAAGACCCTCCAGTGGGACCCTGTCTCCATGAGTATCCCCAACCTGGCCGAGGCCGAGAAGCATCTGGGAAAGTCGTACCGCCAGGGTTGGTCCATCCCTTGATGGGCACCGTGCCGTTGACATCGAATGTCGTACTGTGGTAAAGTAGCATATCTGCCGCAGGAGGAGGTCTACGGGGTCAAATGCAGTATCCTCGCTGAGGAAGTGGGTATCGCAGGCTGCCACGCATGGTGCACCGGCAAGACCCACGGTCTGTGGTTGAGTGAGGTAGGGCCAATGGAGGAGGTGCGACGATGAAGATGAGCCGGGTGTGCTTCGTGACGGCCGTATTGTTCCTGGAGTGGGGTCTGGCTGGGGCTGCCGCGGGCGATGGTCTCACGTTGCCGTCGGACTTTCCGCGCGTGGTCATCACCGACAATGGCGGGGCTGCTCCGGGGGTGTTCATTGGAAGTTTTGGCACAAAGGGCACGGCCGCCACTAGCTACGACGCCATCCTTGACAACTCCGGCCGTGTGCTCTTCTACGGCACGCCCGATACACTGTCCGAATGTGTCATGCTTAATGGCCTGATTGCCGTTCGCGACGATGCGATCAATGGCTATGTCCTTAGGGATGAATCGCTGGCAGTGGTCGATTCCTTTTCTGTAGGAGGGGACTACACTGTGGACGGCCACGGCTTCGAACTGCTGTGCAACGGGCATGCCCTCCTCATGGGGAGCGAAACACGCCGCATGGACGTAAGCCAGATCGTCAGCGGCGGGCGGCCGGATGCCGAGGTCGGGGGGGCCGTTCTTCAGGAGCTTGACGCCAACAAGCGGGTGATCTTCCAGTGGCGCACCCTGGACTACATACCTCTTACCGATTCCTTCAACGTACTGACCGATAGGGCGATTGACTTTGACCACGTCAATTGGTTTACCCTCGATCCACTGGACAACAATTACTTGGTGTCCATGCGAGGGCTCTGCCAGGTGCTGAAGGTCAGCAGAACCACGGGCGAACTCATCTGGCGTCTGGGCGGCAAGAACAGCGACTTCACGTTCATTGGCGAGCATCCGGAGAATGCCCCCTACTACTTCATCGGGCAGCATTCCGTGCATCGGCTGGTCAACGGCAATCTGGTGTTCTTCGACGACGGCAGGGGCGTGGCAACCCTGGCCATCCGGCCATATACGCGCGCGGTGGAGTACCATCTGGATGAGGTCAACATGACTGCCACACTGGTCTGGGAGTATCGCCACAGTCCGGACATCTCGGCTCCAGGCGTAGGCAGTATCCAGCGATTCACCAACGGCAACACCCTTATCGGCTGGTTCTCGGCCTCCCGCGCCGGCACCACCCCGATCCTCACGGAGCTGTCACCCAATGGCGCCGTGGTCTTTGAGATGTCTACCCCTGGATACAAGTCACAGAGTCAATTCATGAAGAAGGTCTGGAATAGCCCAGATCTGGTTCGATCGACCACGCACCGCGGCGTTGCGCCAGGTCAGACCTACGATTCGCCTGACGCGGGAGTATCGGTCACGGTGAGCAGGCTGGGCGGCACGCCCGACAACGCGATGGTGGTCCGCCGCCACCTGGATGCGGCGAGGTTTCCGCAGTTCCCTGGCAAGGCCCCTGTCGTGCTGGTGGAGCGCATCACGCTCTCGGGTTCCGGCATCGATACGCTGGAGGCCGACCTCAGCCTGGCCATCCCGGATAACACCTTCTGCTTCGACACGCCGCTATTCCGCGACCCAGCCCAGTTGAGGGTCTATCACCGCGTGACCCCGAGTCAGGGCGTCTTTGCCGCACTGCCCACGACCTACGATGCGGCCTCGCAGAGGCTGACGGTAACAGGCGCTCGTCTGGGGGAGTTCATCTTCGCCTATCCCGACTTGCCTGAGATCCCCCTTGCCCCGGTGCTTCGTGCACCAGAAAGCCAAAGCACGGTCAACCAGGAACAACCCGTCAAGCTGGACTGGGCACCAAGGGGCTTTGCACGCTCCTACCGCTTGCAGGTGGCGACAGACGCCCTATTCGGCAACCGGGTGCTTGATGAGACCGTGACAGAGATGGGCTATGTCCTTCAAAACGTGACCTCGGGCACGCGCTATTACTGGCGGGTGAAGGTCTCCAACGACGGAGGTACCAGCGGGTGGTCTGCGGCCTCTTTCCAGACCGTCCCGCCGAGGGTCGAGGCCACGGTCCCCAACGGCGGCGAACTGTGGAAGAGAGGCCTGTCCTACTTCATCCGGTGGGATGACAACATCGCAGAGGACGTGGTGATCGGACTCTACAGGGATGACGTGCCAGTCACGACGATCGCCACTGTGCCGAGCACGGGCGCGTACAACTGGGAAGTCAACCTTGACCTTGAGCCGGGCAGCGGTTATTCGATCAAGATCACGAGCTCTGGGCAAGGGACGCTGTCTGACATGAGTGACAGCCCCTTCACGATCCAGTAGCACTGCGGAGAGCAATGGCGTCGCTGCTTGTATCTCTTTTCGTGACGGGGTTCGTTGCGATGGCGGCCTCGTTGAATACCGTCCAAGATCCACTCGATTGGGAGGGGCGGCGCGGGAACTCGGTGTCGCTCAACGGGACATGGGAGTTCTCACCCGGCGACGGCAGCGAGCAGGCCGAGAGCCCTGACGGGGCGAATCACCTCCATTGGAAGGCGGTGGTGCTGCCGGGGCCGTTCATGCCGTGGAGCCAAGAGGCGGCAACCCAGACAAAGGTCGTTTGGGCTCGCCGGAGCTTCAAGGTCACTGCGGCCCAAGCCGAAGGCCTGGCAGTGCTGCGATGGAATCGCATTGCCTGCGGGGCTGCGGCTTTCATCAACGGTCAGAAGGTCGGTGAGAACGAACCGACCGGGCCGTTTCAGGTGATCGTCCCTGCCGGTGTCATCAGACCCGCCGACGACAACCAGATCGTGCTCAAGATCCGCGGCGCCGCGGGAGTGCCCAAGAGCCGAAGTGGCAATGCCTTGATCCCGGCGGGCTTCGGCGTGGGGCTGCCGGAAGTGACGGATGACGTGTGGATGGACTTCGCCGACAGAGCCTACATGAAATGGGTGCTGGCGATACCGGATCTGGCCGGCAGCCGGGTGAGGATCCGTGTCACACTGACCGGCCTGGGCCGCCTGGACGACTTGGAGATCGTCGCTCAGGTCAAATCCTGGCCGGACGGGATGGTCTTAGGGCAAGGCCAGAGGTCTGCCAGGCTCACGCCAAGTCCGGACCGTCTCGGCGGTGAGCACTTCTTCGTCGAGGTGCTGATGCCCAGTTGTCTGCCGTGGACCTATGAGGAGCCCCACCTCTACACCGCCAATGTCAGCCTGAGGCAACGGGAGAAGGTGTTGGATGCCGCTACCATTCGCTTCGGCATGCGCGAGATCACCATAGCAGACGGGCACTACCTGCTCAATGGCAAGACCCTTCGGCTGCGCGGCTCGGAGCTCGTCTTCGAGTGGGACTGGGGAGACATCATCAAGGGCAAGGAGTACGAATACCTCGTCACCGAGGCCCGCGAGATGAGCATGAACGCCTTCCGCACGCACACCATGCCGCTGCCGCCCCTGTGGGCCGATATCTGCGACGAGAACGGCACCATGATCCTGGCGGAGTTTCCTTGCCTCTACAACTACGCGGACTACAAGTTCACGCCGGAGGAATACGCCATCTGGCATCGCAACGTGCTCAGCGACGCCGCTGGCTGGATGGGGCGGCTCTGGAACCACCCGGCGGTGGTCATGTGGGTGCTGTCCAACGAGTCGAATCGCGACCGGCGAGTGGGAGATGGGACCATACCACGACTTCGTGCGGGCCCTGGACCCGACACGACCGACCATGCGCACCGGCGACACGCGGCACGGCGGAGAACTACGACGTGCACACCTGTGGGAATGTCGAAGACACGCTGGAGGGCAGATCTCATGCCGGGCATCCCCTCGTGGTTCCGCGAGGCGAAAGGCCGGCCTCGTCACCAATAGCGAGTACATGAACTACTTCGGCCGGCCAGCAACCCAGTGGACGGGCAGGGAGGACAAGGACGCCGATGCCACTGGCCTACGCACAGCTCGGCATGGAACACACCGAGGCGATGCGCCGCGCCCGTCTGGATGGCATGCTGCCCTACATGTACGCAGGCTGGACGCGGACTCGGCTCGCAGCCCGCGTCAAAGAGACAGGCCAGGGCAGTGTGGTGTGGAAGGCCGGCTTTGCCTCGCCGGTTTCCGCTTGCTGGCACAGTGCGCTGTCGCCGGTGCTGGCCAGCCTCGACCTCTTCGATCCCAGCTACCTGACGGGCCAGGAGGTACGAACCGATCTATACCTGATCAACGATTCCTGGCACGACGCCGCGATCCACGTCGATCTGCTCCTGACCGAGGAGTGCCCCGAGTTCATCCCGGAAGCTGCGTGTCTCGATCGGCCTCTGGCCCGGTGGAGCTACGACTTCACCCTGAAGGCCGACACCCTGACAAGACGCCTATCACCTGGAAGCTGCCCGAGCGCGAAGGAAGCTACTGGCTGACGGCCCGTACGACCGGCATCCCCGGGCGGCCGGTGCTCAGCCAGCGGTTCGTCCGGGCGGTGCGGCCGCCGGAGGTTCCTGCAGCTCTCCGCTCTCGCCGGTTCGTGGTTCTCGGAGGCGACGCGGCTGCCGATGCCTGGTTTCGATCGCGGGGACTGCAAGTAGATCAAGACCTTGACGGGCTTGTGCCCAGGCGACAGGTGGTCGTCATATGGGACGCTGCTCACCTGACCCCGGGCGAGAAGCAGCGGGCTCAGGCCCTTCGTGAGTTCGCTGCTGCTGGCGGTCGCGTGGTCGTGCTGGCCACCCGCTCCTGGGACTGGACTGAGCTGTGCGACATCAAGATGGGCGATACGCGTGGATCGCGGGCCTTCCTCTATCCGGACTCGAAACACTCGATGCTAGGCGGCATCCAGCCCGAGTGGCTGATGCGATGGAACGGCCTTCCCGGGACAGTCGCTGCGGGGAGTATGGACGGTCCGGCGTTGGCTGCCGCCGGCAAGATTCTGTGGGCGAGAGATCCCAAGACCTGCGTGGCGGCCGAGGTGTTGGTCGCTAGTGGCAAGGGGACGATTCTCTTCTCGCAACTCGACGTGCAGCGCCGCGTAGATCGCTCACAGCCGGACTATGACCCGGTGGCAGAGAAAGTCTTGATCCGTATGCTGGAGGAGACCCCATGAGGGTCCCTTCCGGCGATCATTGGAGACGCGCATATGCGAAAGCACCGGATTCCTGTCCCCGCGATAGCACTGATTCTGTTCGGGGCTTTGACGGCGTGGCAGCAAGCCGCTGGCGAGAAGGTCGAAGGCGGGCGCGGTGCACTCAGCGAGGCGACACGAGGCATCAGTGAGGCACGCCCGACCACGCCGGTCCCGGCGTGGTTTGCGAAAGCCCCGCCCCTTCCAGACGTCACCGAGGATATCCGCCGCCGGCCTCGCGTTGGGCACGTTGACCTCGGGGCATGGCAATCCGACAACGAGCAGCCCGCGTTGAAGGCAGCTCTGGAACATGCGCAGGTCCTCCAGGCAGAGTCGCTGAGCGAGCCTGCACCCGGGGTGCACGTCTGGCAGCGGTGGGAGCACGCCCTGAGCAGCACGCGAAGTTACGCCAATCCCTACGCCGAAGTGACCCTGCGGGTGAACTACACCGGCCCCGACGGCCGCACGCTCCGCGCCTACGGGTTCTGGGACGGCGGAAGCACCTTCCGCATTCGTTGCGGATTCCCGTCGGCCGGAACGTGGCGGTGGGAGACAGAGTGTTCTGATACCGCAGTTTATCCCGCCGCGAAATGGCGATTGGGTGCTCCATCTGACGAAACTGCGTTGAGGAGAGTATGATCAATCGCATTGGCCCACTGAGCGTGATGATTTGCCTTTTCCTCGGGGCCGGACTGTCTGTCGGAATCGCCGCGCCTCCCCAGATCCCGGCGCTCCGCTGGGAGGAGCGCTCTGATTGGATCAATCTGAAGACCGACGTCACGCCGGCCGCGATCGGCGACGGACAAGCCGATGATACGGCGGCGATCCAGAAGGCCCTGGCCAGAGTGCGCGACGGCTCAATCCTCTACTTCCCTCCCGGCACGTACCGGATCACCGCGCCGCTCGTGCTCAAGAACCCCGCGGGTGGCCGGTGGATCGGTGGACTGATTGTCGGGCACGGTCGCGAGACGAAGTGGGTCTGGGATGGAGCCGAGGGCGGGACGATGTTGCGGATCGATGGCGTGGCCTATTCGCGGTTCGTCGGCCTTGCCCTGGATGGTCGAGGCAAGGCAGGTGTGGGATTCCATTACCAGGCGACGCAGGGATTTCAGACGGAAGTCACGCACCGGCACCTGCGTTTTCAGGGCTTCACGAATGCCGCCGTCCTCGAGGACCATTCGAATGAAGGCCAGGCGCTGGCGGAAACTACTTTCGAGAATTGCCTGTTTGAGAACTGCGAGCGGGGCGTCGCCTTCCTGAGATTCAACGACTACGACTACACGTTCGATGGCTGCGAATTCCGTGAATGCGGCATCGCGATCGACTGCGATCACGGCAACTTCTACGTCCGCAACTGCCATTTTGAAGCAAGCCGGGTGGCGGACCTCCGCGACGGCTCCGAGCACTGCAGTTCCATCCGCCGTTCGACCTCACTCAACTCGCAGGCGTTCGTGTTGAGACAATCGTCCGTTGCACCGCTCACCCTCCAGGATTGTCACGTCGAAGGGTGGAAGAATCCGGAAGGGGCTATCCTCCTCTCTCGTCCGCCGGTGTTGCTCTTCGATTGCGTTTTCACTCGTCCGCCAAAGGACAACCAGCAAGCCGGTTTGCCGCCCGTCCGGGTGCTGAGCGAGGGCCAGCGACTGCTCGTCTCCGGCAACCAGGTTCACGGCGCGCCCGGGCTGACGCAGGGCGCGCGGCCGATGCTGATCGCCATCCCGGCGGGCGAACGCAAAGGGGTGATCCGCTCGGCGTGCGCAGAGCTTCCTGGCCGAAGACGTGCCCCTGCCCGGCCGTGTGTTCGACGCGCGCCGTGACTTCGGCGCCCGGGGTGATGGGATTGCAGACGACACGACGTCGATTCAGAAGGCGATTGATGCCGCGGGGGCGGCCTCGGGAGGATCGCTCGCCTACCTGCCCACGGGACGCTACGTCATCACGAGCACGCTGCGCGTCACGGGGAAGGACTTCTACGTGGGCGGCAGCGGCTGGTGCACCCAACTGATCTGGAAAGGTCCCGCAGGCGGCGTCATGGTCGAGGTCCGGGATCCACAGCGGGTCACGCTTGAGGATCTCATGGTCGGTGCCCACGACGCGGGCGCGATGAACAACAGCATCGACATTCATCAGTTGGGCTCCGGGCGTGTTTCACACATGACGTACGACGGAGTTTACGTCTTCGGGATGTATCAGAAGGCGCCGCATGCAAAAGGCCTGCGTTTTAGCAGCCTGGGCGAGAAGGATGTGATCGTCATGCCGCATGTCCAGGGCAACCTGCGCTTCGTCGACTGCGGCAAGGGCGACCGTGCTCGCCAACTGCAGCTACGAGGGCTCCGTCGTGGTCGAAGGGAAGGACCCGGCGCGCGACGGCCTGCTGGGCTTCCAGACCCGCCTGGCCACCATCGTGACTCACGGCCTGTATCTGCGGGACAACCACAGCATCGTGATGAGCGATTTCTACGTGGAGCAGGCCGACAACGGCTATCTGTTCGAGGGCTCAGCGGATGATCCGCCCGGCCGCGCCACGATCACCGGGGCCAAGTTCCATTCGTTTTCCTCGAACGACCCGGAGAAGAACAACCTGGTCGATATCCGCAACTACCACGGTCAGATCGCGATCGGCCCCTACCAGTTCTACCAGGAGCCGAAACGGATGCGCATGAAACAGCAAGGCGCGGCGCCCGTGGATCTCGTCGTGTGGGGCTCCAGTTGGTACGGCGCCAAGCCGGACCCGCATCTCGGTCCTGCGGCCAGCTTGTCAGCCGTCGGCAACGAGTTCTACGGTGCCGCACCGGAGGTCGAGCGAGTCACGGAGCGGATGTTCTTCGAGGAAGCTCCGTCCGCGGCGGCCCTGGCCCAACTCAGTCGCGCCCTCGATGATCTGCGGCGCCTGGGCGAGGCCGATCTGTGTCTCAACCATCCCTGACCAACCGCTGGAGTTCGGCCCGGAGGCAGATCGTCCTTGCCCCCGATCCATGGGGGGAATGAGGTAGACCTCACCGTCCGGTGCCACCGTCTGCGGCGATTCAAACTGCATGGCCTTGACACTGCCCCCCGCGGTGTACTATGATTGTCACTGCTCGCGTACGGTTCCTCTTGGTCTTGCTCAGGCGGAACCGATGGCCAGTTTGCCCGGCCTCTTGAGGAGCGGTACTCGTGTTGACGCAGTCGATGGGGTAGAGAGTTCATGGTCTTCAGTTCACACCTGTTCATCGTCTACTTCCTGCCCATCGCTCTGCTGGTCTACTACCTCGCTCCCCGGAAGGTACGGCACCTCGGACTGACGCTCTTCAGCTATCTCTTCTACGGCTGGGCGAATCCCTGGTTTGTTCTCCTTATGCTCGGCACCACGGTGGTGGATTACAGCGTAGGCCTGTGGATCGCCGGTGGTTCCGGCAGCAACGAGATTCCTCTTCTGCCGGCAGGGAGACCACGAACGCGAAGCCAGAAGATCGCCCTGGCGACGTCGGTGGTCAGCAACCTGTTGCTCCTGGGATTCTTCAAGTACTTCAACTTCGGCCTCGACAACTACAACTGGCTGATGACCGCGCTCGGTCTTTCCTCGTGGCACTGGGACACCGCCCTGCGAGTGACACTCCCGCTCGGCATCAGTTTCTACACCTTCCAGTCCATGAGCTATACCATTGATGTCTATCGCGGCGATACCCGCGCGGTCCGGAGCTTCATCGACTTCGCCTGTTTCGTCAGCATGTTCCCGCAGTTGGTTGCCGGCCCCATCATCCGATTCAGCGATGTGGCCGATCAACTCCAGTCGCGCACGCATACGGTCGAGAAGTTCGCGCGAGGCGTGGCCCTGTTCTCCCTCGGGCTCTCCAAGAAGGTCCTTCTCGCCAACGCGTGCGGCAAGATAGCGGATGTCGTGTTTTCCGCCACGCCGGCCGGGACCCTGGATTCCTGGTACGGCCTGTTGGCCTACGCCTTCCAGATCTACCTCGATTTCAGCGCGTATTCGGACATGGCCATCGGGCTGGGGCTGATGATGGGCTTTATGTTCGCGAAGAACTTCGACAGCCCGTATCAGTCCGCCTCGATCACGGAATTCTGGCGGCGATGGCACATCTCGCTCTCGACCTGGCTGCGCGATTACCTCTACATACCGCTCGGCGGCAATCGCTTGGGTACGGCTCGCACCCACGTGAATCTCGCGGTGGTCATGCTCCTCGGCGGGCTCTGGCATGGGGCGGCGTGGACGTTCGTCATATGGGGTGCGATCCACGGTAGCCTGCTGATCAGCGAGCGCCTGCGAGGCAAGACGAGCTTCTACGAGAGGCTCCCCAGACCCGTGCGTGTGGCTCTGACGTTCTTGCTCGTGAACCTCGCCTGGGTCTTCTTCCGATCGGAGGACCTGCCGTCTGCGCTGGCGTTCCTCGGACGCCTGCTCGGCGTCGGCGCAGCGCACAGCGGAACCGCGCTGATCGGCGGGCTGCTCTACACGCCATACTACCTCGGCAGCTTTGTGCTGGCTGCCGTGGTTGTCTGGTGCCGCACCGCAAAGCTGGGACTGGACGCGGCGGCTGTCCTGGCAGCGCGCGCTCGTCTGTGCGGTCCTGCTGTTGGCCGGCCTTTCCGTGATGCTGACCCAGGCCTATAATCCGTTCATCTACTTTATCTTCTGAGGATGCCATGAGTGATGCCCGGCTCACACGTGAGGAGGTCGCCAAGATCGAGCTTGGCCACACCGAGATTCACCCGATCGTGGCCCGCATGCTGCTGGCCATCTTTCTGGTGACTGCTGTGCTGCCGGCATGCGTTCAGATGCTGGCGGACTTGGCCTCCCAAAGGGCCGCATCCACTCCGCCCCCGGCAAGCACCTCCGCCCGGCTCGCGGCCCCGGGCAAACTGCGCCAAGTCCGCTCCGCCGCGGACCTTCTGGCACTCGTGCCAACCGCCCACCAGATCCGGGCCTTCGAAGACAACCTGGAGGACACTTCGCTGGTCTCACGCACCCTGACACCCTGGGTGGGCTGGGTGGTCAAAGGCCTGCTGCGTGGTGGTGACGAGCAGGTGTATTTCGGCGCGAAGGCTGGCTGTTCTACCGTGCCAGCGTCGATAGCGTCACCGGCCCGGGCTTCCTCACCGAGCAGTGGCGGCATCGTCGCCTGCATGACGCCGAAAAGTCGCTCCCGCCGCCTCAGCCTGACCCGCTCAGAGCCCTCCTTCAATTCCATCGCCAGTTGGCCGAGCGTGGAATTGTCCTGGTCGCTGTGCCGGTGCCCGGCAAGGAGAGCGTCTATCCCGAGATGCTCACGTGCCCGCGGGCGGGTGGTGGGATCCTGCAGAATCCTTCGTTCGAAGCCTTCAAGTCCCGACTGTCTGCCGCCGGCGTCCTCGTGTTCGACCCATCGCCGATTCTTCTCGATCTGAAGCGTAAGGCCCCAGCCTATCTGATGACCGACACGCACTGGACGCCTGCCGCAGTGCAGCGTGTCGCCGCCGACCTGGCCGCGTGGCTAACCGAAAGGAACCTGCTGCCACCGACCGTCTCTGCTCAGTCGCGATACCTGCCCGCCACGGTTCGCAACAGTGGTGACATCACGGTCATGCTCGCTCTCCCGCGGGGCCAATCGTTCTTCCCGCCGGAAACCGCGGCGATCACGCGCGTGGTCGCCGCGGATGGCAGTCCGTGGCAACCGGACGAGCACGCTGATGTCCTTATCATGGGTGACAGTTTCAACAACATCTACTCGCTCGCGGAGATGGGCTGGGGCGATAGCGCGGGCCTTACCGAGCACCTCAGTGCCGCGCTCGGTCGTCCGGTGGACCGCCTGGTCATCAACGCCGGCGGCGCCCATGCCACCCGGCAAGAGTTGGCCAGAGAAATGGCCGCCGGCCGCGACCGGCTGGCCGGCAAGCGCGTGGTGATCTACGAGTTCGCCGCGCGAGAACTGGCCTTTGGCGACTGGAGGCTGTTCGATCTGCCGCCGCAATCGCCGCGCGTCGCCCAAGTTCCTGCGACGGGCGGTGGACTTGTCATTCATGGTCGAATCACCGCTCTCGGCCGCCTGCCCAAACCCGGCTCCGTGCCGTACAAGGATTGCGTCCTCTCCATTCATCTGACGGAGGTGCGCGGCCTGCCGCCAGGGGATGGCCCTCGCGAGCTGCTTGTCTACGTGCTGGGAATGAAGGACAACAGATGGCTGCCTGTTTCTACCCTGGCGCCTGGCCGCGAAGTCCAGTGTCGCCTGCGTGCCTGGGCCGAGGTTGAGGCCAAGTACGGCACCTACAATCGCGCTGAACTGGACGACATGGACCTGTTGCTTCTGCCTGCCTTCTGGGCTGAGGAGGTGACCCCGTGAAAACGATAGTCCCGCTCTGGATCGCTGCGGTCTGCCTGATCCCTGCACGCTGCCTTGCGGCCGAAGCCTCTGGGAGTGTCTCACCTGCCGCTGCGCAATTCGCCGTGCTGGCAGCCAGGGCCGAAGCCGACCAGCGTGCCGCCATCGCCGGCAAGGAAGGGTGGCTCTTCCTGACCGCCGAACTGCGCCACCTCGGCCTCGGGCCTTTTTGGGGCGATGCGGCCGCAGCGGTGAGCCGTTCCGCGCGCATAGACGTAGCAGACCCGCTCCCTGCGATTCTGGATTTCCAGGCGCAGCTCAAACAGGCCGGCATCGAGTTGATCCTCATGCCCGTTCCGGCCAAGGCCGCCATCTATCCCGACAAGCTGCTTGACGCGAGCGCTCCTGCGCCGGGTGGTCCTGCAGTGGCTGGCGCAGACGGTGAATTCCTCAAGGTATGCGTCCGGCAGGGCGTGAACGTTTTCGACCTCGCTCCCGCCTTTCGGGCCGCGCGCGCGGACGAGACAGGTCCCCTGTACTGTATGACCGATTCGCACTGGTCCGGTCGCGGCTGCGAGGTGGCCGCTGCGATGTTGGCCAAGGACATTCGCGCTCGTCCCTGGTTTTCCGGCGTCTCCCCTCGCAAGTTCAAGGGCGAGCAGCACGAACAGAAGATCACAGGTGACCTCGCCGCGATTGTGGGAGGCAATGTGCCTGCGGAAACGCTCCGGAAGCGTCTCGTAACCGACGAATCCGGCGATCCGCCCGCTGATTGGCGGGAAAGCCCCATCCTTCTTATGGGCGACAGCCACACGCTCGTCTTTCACGCAGGCGAGGATATGCATGGGACCGGCGCGGGCCTGGCCGACCAGCTTGCGCTGGAAGTCGGCTTGCCCATCGACGTCATCGGCGTGCGAGGCTCCGGCGCCACCCCCGCACGGATCAACCTGATGCGCCGCCAGGACAACCTGGCGGGCAAGAAACTTGTCATCTGGTGCTTCAGTATCCGCGAGTTCACCGAAGCCTCGGGGGGCTGGCGGCTCGTCCCCATCATCAGCAAGAAGTAAGGAAGTCGTATCATGAGGTATCACGTTTCGATCGTTCTGGTGTGGGCCCTGTGCACACTCCTGTGTCCCTGCGTTCTGGATGCGGCCGTACCCGCTCTCACGCGAATGGACCGCTCGGTGGACTTTGACTGGGGTGACGGTTCGCCCGGTGAAGGCGTGCCAGCCGATGGTTTCTCCGTTCGCTGGACCGGGTCCGTCCGATTGCCGAAGGACGGAAAGTACACGTTCTACACGGTCTCCGACGACGGGGTTCGGCTCTGGGTGGACGATTACCTCGTGATTGACAATTGGGCCGACCACGGCACCACCGAAAATCAGGGCCAGATCGAACTGTGGGGCGAGAGGCCTCACCCCATCCGCATCGAGTACTACGAGAACAGCGGCGCAGCGGTCGCCAGACTCCTCTGGGCAGGTCCCGGCATCGAGAAACAGGTGATTCCGACTCAGTACCTCTTTCCCGATCTCTGGCCGGAGGGTACCAGGGGCACCGGACTCAGGGCTGCATACTATGCCGGCACGGAATTAGGCGGGACCGCCGAAGACAAGCTTCCCCCCGGCGAGGCGGAGGGGTGGAAGCGAATGGCCAAACTCGGCCGTGGCTTCGTGGTCTGGGAATCCAACCGCACCGGCAACTGGCGGATCTGGCATCGCGGTCTCGATGGCTCCGACCTGCGCCAGGTCACGTCCGACGAAAAGGACCGCGACCACATAGCACCGCATATCAGCCCTGACGGTACGCGCCTGGTGTATGTGAGCGTTCCGCACGCCCTGATGATCAACTGGCGTGAGGATGCCCCGGACGGCATTCCCCTGTATACGATCAACATCGATGGGTCCGGCCTGAAGAAAGTCGCCATAAACGCCCGGACCTACGGAGGCGACCGCGCAGCCGTCTGGCTTGACGAGGATAACCTGATCTACCTCCCTGCAGGCAAGGGCCCGACCAAGCTGAACCTCCGGACCGGCGAGGAAGAGCGGCTGCCGCCGAAGGGGCTGTGGCTGCTGAACAGGACGATGACCTGCGCCACCACCGGCAGCCCCACGTTCAGTCCTTACGATGCGGCCCGTGGCACGATACATGAGCAACCCGCTTTTGGCGGCTGCGAGCCGTTTTTTACCACCGACGGCGTCTGGGGATTCTGGATGGGCGGTGCTGGTGGCCCGATCAATCGCATTCGCCTCGGCACACGCCAGGTCAGCCCGATCATCAACCTGCATGACAGCCGCATGCCTACCGACCGCGCCTATCTCTACTTCCCCATGTTCTCACGCTGCCAGCGCCTTTTCGCGTTCGGCGCGTCGCCCGATCAGCATGACCACGACAAATCCGACTACGACATCTTCGTCGCAGGCACCAATCCGGAGACCCTGGAACTGACCGCAAACCCGGTCCGCTACAGCTTCCATAAGGCCACAGATCGTTACCCGGACGTCTTCCTGGCTGATTTCGAGCTTGGAACACACGTTGGCGAAGCGCCTTTCACTCTGGACCTCCAGGGCGACAAGATCGCCGGGCAGTGGAAGTGGGACTTCGGCGATGGTTCCGGACCCACGGGTCAGTCAAAGCATACCTTCAGCGTTGCGGGCGACTACGACGTGCACACGACGCACAACGGGCAGACGCTGCGCGGTCGTGTCCGGGTCCGCGAGGCCCGGCCGCCGCAGGTCCAGTCCGTGAATCTACAGGGTGACCGCGACGTGGTCGTCGAGTTCGACGAGCCGATCAGCGGTCCTGAGCTGCGAGTCAAGACGCCGAATGGGATCGAGCTCGCCAATCGACGCATCGACAAGCAGAGGCTTGTCCTGACGCTCAAGACCGACCTGAAGCGGGACGCCACCTTTGAGCTGGCCGGCGTGCGCGACCTGGCCCAGCGCCCCAACACCCTGTCCCCCACGGAGATCGTCGTTCGTCCAATGGAATGGCCCACCGACCGCAAGGATCTGGTTTTTGCCTGGCGCACGGCCGCTATCGCCGTCAGCATCGTGAATCCCTTGACCGGCAAAGCGGGCGTCACCAAAGTCACACGGCGCAACGCGGCCCGCCTGGATCACAATTCCGCCATGGTCCTCGATGGGGGTTCCTGTGTCGCGGCGGATGCCGAGGCCCGTCTGCTGGAGGCCTGTCGCGCCTCGAACGCGCTGACCCTCGAGGCCACCCTCACGCCGGCCAACCTCACCCAGGAAGGCCCCGCGCGGATCGTGACCTTCTCGTCGGATCCCTTGACCCGGAATTTCACCCTGGGCCAGATGCGCGACAAATTGACCCTACGCCTGCGCACCCCGAAAACCGGACTGAACGGGGTAGACCCCGAGGTAGAGCTTTGCTCCGTGCAAGCCCATCGCACCTATCATGTCATCGTCACCTACTCCGGCGGGCACGTCCTGTGCTATGTGGACGGCGCGAAGGTGCTCGACAGTTCCGCGGTTCAAGGCGACTTCAGCAACTGGAGCGAGCATCACCTGTTGTTTGGCGATGAATGGAACGGCCAGCGCAATTGGTCAGGGACTCTCGAAGGCGTCGCGGTGTTCTCCCGCGCGCTGAGCAAGGAGGAAATCACACGCGAGCATCAAGCCTATCAGCGCATCCGCGCCCCGCGTCCGACCGTAGTGCACCTCCTCGCGGATGCGGAGTTGCTCAAACTGTCGAAGGTTCCGACCCTGAAGGAGATCTCCCCCTATCGTGAGGCCCTGGTTGTGGGTGAGTACCGGGTCAAGCAGATGGTGGAGGGAGACCTGAAGTCTCAGACCGTCCGCGTGGTCCACTGGGCGCTGCTCGACGGCGCTGCCATGGCGCCGGCGTCGCGCAAACCCGGCTGGTCCGGCCGGATCAACCTTGAGACCTTTGAGGCGAATCCTCAGTTGAAGAGCCTCTTCTTGAGCGACACACTCGACGACAATTTTGAGGCGACCCTCTACTACGATTCGGCCATAGAATGAGAATCGATGAAGGAGGATGCGATGGGACCGCAAACTCCTCGGCAGATGACGAAAGCAACAAGAGCATCGTCACGTTCTCGGGCCAGATCCAGTAGCGGCCCGGCGGTCTGGTCCTGCGACCCGCGGACACCCGTCGGCGTCAATGATCCGACTTGCTGGCCTGGCTGGTGCCTCCATAGGCACCGAGATTCACGCGGCCACCGTTCGGCGTGGGCTCGTCGAACACAGGATCCTGCGGCTCCCCTGCATCGATGCAGGGGCTGGTCACCTGGTCCTTGACCCAGGTTCCTGAGACGGGGTTCCACCGACCCTTGGTTGACCTCAGGTGGTAATCGCCCGGGATCCACACCGCGTTCTTGGTGTAAGGGGTCACCGCCTGGGTCAGATCCGTCGGGGACACCCATCGCCCGGCCAAGAAGAACAGGGGATCGGTGTTGAGGTTCCCTGTGCCGGACCATCCTCCCTGGACGTCCACGTAGCTCACCAGGGGATAGGACTTCGAGTCAGAGATGATCTGCGCGGGCACATTGCCCCAGAGGATCGAATTGACCACCACGGGGCTGCTGTTGACACAAAGAATGCCTGCCCCTTGCTCGCCCGAGATGTTTTCCGTCATCGTGCAGTTGACCAGGGAGAGCTGGCTGTTCTCGCAGTAGATCGCGCCGCTGCGGGGCAGGATCGACCGGTTGCCCACGATCACGCACTGGCTGATCAGCGGATTGCGGTCTCTGACGGCAATGGCCGACCCGCAGTTGATCTCGCCGTCGCCGCCGGTGATCACGAATCCCGTCAATACGGCCTGAGGCGTCGTCGTGCCGCTGGCCTCCGGAGACGAGCAGCCACAACCACCCGCGCCTGAACCTGCGCCGGGGCCAAAGCCGGAGATCCTGACCACCGGGCCTACACCCGCGCCGTCAATGATCGGATACGCGCAGGGCCGCGTGGCGGCAGGGTCAAACCCCGTCACCGTGATGGCCTTGTCCAGGAAGTCGATCTGCTCCCAATACGTGCCTTCACGAACGATCACACGGGCTCCTGGCCCGGCCACGTCGATCGCCTCCTGAATGGAGTCAAAGGGGTGCTCGGGGGAGCCGTCTTCGAGGGGATCGCTGATTGTCTTGTCACGGGGACTGTGGTCTGCGGGCGCGTCATCGTCCACGTAAAGGACGTCCCTGAGGCTCCTGAAGTTGGCCCGGACCTTGAGGTCCGTGGCCGTCATCTCCAGGAAATCCAGGGCTGAGCCCGAGGACAGACTGCCGGACCAGCCGGCCCAGACGTACCCATAGTCCGGGTCTGCCTCGAGGGTGACAATCGTGTCATAGGGATAGACGAAGGTCCCAATGCCCGGCTGCCACACGATGCCGCCCTTGGTCGCCGTGACTGTCAGGGTCACTCGTTCCGAGCAGAAATTGGCCCGCAGCGTGTAGCTGTTGTCCATGGTCACGGTCGTGCTGGCAGCGCAGGGATCGGCGACCCTGCCCGCAATCACGGCGGAACCCGTCCAGTTGACGAAGTGACAAGGGGCATCTGCGGCGGCCACGATCGGCACTACCTCGTTGAAGTCGTAGATGAAGCTCCCTATGCCGGGCGCCGTGACCGTCCCGTGGGTGCCGGTTGACACGGTCAGCATCGGGCGATCGCTAACGAAGTTCGCCACGAGGGTGTAGTTGGCGTCCATCGTGACGGTCGTGCTGGCCGAGCAGGGATCAGCGACGTCGCCTGCAGTGACCGCACTGCCCGTCCAGGAGACGAAGTGGTAGTCCACGTTGGCGTCCGCCACAACCGGGACCACGCTGCCTTCAGCGAAGGTGAATGTCCCCAGGCCCGGTGCAGTGACTGTACCGCCGGCCGTAGACGAGACGGTGAGCACTCGCGATTCTTCATTGGGTTCTGGCGCCCCTGCCGGGATCATGGCCGACGAGAGGAAGCGTAGGGCGAGATCATTGCCGTGGTTGCTCCAGATCCATTGAGCGTCGCCGACAATGCCCGAGATCCTTTCGTAGTACGGGTCAGTGTCCCAGTTGTTCAGTCCAAACGAATCCGGCGTGGTGTACCCCACGCCGAAGTTGCTGTCACTGATCTTCCAGAAGGTAGGGTCAGTGACCATGTGTTGCGTACCGTTCAGGAAGTGGAAGTTGGGATCACTGAGCGAGAACTCTCCGAGGAATCCGGCCTTCACGCCATGAACGTCCCAGGCCCTCACGTGGAGGTAGTTCGTGACGCCTGGCGTCAGGTCGCAGACAAACGTACAGCTCGTTTGCCAACTGGGCGGCACGTCCGTTCCAGTTCCCTGACCCAGGAAGGTTCCTGGCACGCTGTCGTCGGTGCTGACGTAGAACATGAAATTGTCGTCGGCGGTCATCGTGCACGTCAACGTGGTCGCTGCTGCTGGAACGGCCAGCAAGGAGCACAGCCCGACAAGAAACGCTACGCAACGCATAGTGATCCTCCCAATCAACGAAGAGGTTGGTTCGTATTCCTGGTTCCATCCCCGCCTCTGTGACTCTGCAGGCCTCCCTGGCCGCAGCTACGCTAATCATCGACGAGAACCAGGGGGGAGATAATCAACAGAGCGCAAGGTCCCCATAATTACGGGTGCGCCAGCAGGGCCCCATATGCGGCCACTGCGAGGATGATCACGGCGGGATGGATGTTCGTCAGGACGAGCAGCAGGAAGGATGCGGCCATGGCCACGAGGATCTTGGGCTGGGTCAGGTGGAGGGTATCCACGGACTTGACTGCAATGGCCACCAGCATGGCAATCACTGCGTATCGAACCATGTCCAGGGCGGCCTTGACGTGCGGGATGTCTTTGTACCTGGAGTAGGCCCATGCGGCCACGATCATGAGGAGGGCAGGGGGCAGCAGGTTGGCGAGGTTGGCCACGACCGCACCCAGAGGGCCCGCGGTTCTATAGCCTACGTAGGTGGCGAACTTGATGGAGATCGCGCCCGGGAAGACCTCTGCCATGCCTACCACCCGGAGGAACTCGTCGTGGCCGAGCCACTGACGGTTCTGCACCATCTCCTTCTCCAGCAGCGGAAGGAAGGAGTACGCGCCGCCAATCGCGCAGCAACCGATCTTGAGGAACGCCAGGAAGAGCTGCAGTAGGATCATCGCTTCAGTCCTTTCACCCGTGTCCGCCGCCTCTCGCCATGTCCACGGCATGCGGCAGGAGGTCCACGATCGAGGCCAGGCACTGGCGGACCGCGCTGGGGCTGCCTGGAAGGTTGATGACCAGGGTTCGGCCTCGCAGGGCGGCGATCCCTCGCGAAAGCACGGCGTTGCGCGTGCTTTTGAGGCCCTCCGACCTCATCAGCTCCGGCAGACCGGGGACCCTCCGGTCGCACACTGAGGCAGTCGCCTCGGGCGTCACGTCCCGCGGCCCCAGGCCCGTTCCGCCGGTGGTGAGGACCACATCGCAGCCCAGCTCGTCTGCGAACCGCCTGATCGTCTCTGCGATCCTGCCCTGCTCATCCGGCACGACCTCGAGGGCACAGACCTCGAACAGGTCCGTGGACAGGCTCTGGCGGATCGCAGGTCCACTGAGGTCAGGCCGCTGGCCACTGGCACAGCGGTCACTGGCAGTAAGGATGGCCACCTTTACCCGCATTTCTCACAAGCCTTTGGTTCTGAGCGGTCCTGTTGCCCGGCTGCTGCGTTCTCGGCCCCGTTTGTCCTCAGCGTACCGCACTGGGTACGCCTCCGGGCAACCAGGACCTGCGGCCTTGCATCCGGCCAACATGCCGCGCTCAGAACAGTCTGTCATAGATGCATCCGGCTTCCAGCCGGCCCAAATCGAATCCGCGGCCTCACGTGCGCTTCGAACGTCCAAAGCCTCGTGGGAAACGCGGGTCAGTCACGCATCACCTCTATGGCGTCGCCCACCCGTATCCGGCCCGGCCGGGTCACGCGGGCAAACACGCCCTCGCGGGGCATGATGCAGTCACCTATCCGCCTGAAGATCTCGCATCGGCCGTGACACTGCTTGCCGCGCTGCGAGATCTCCAGCTCGGCGTCCGTCCCGATCCGCAGCCGGTCGCCCACCTGCAAGGCCGCCAGATCAAGACCCTCGACCGTGAGATTCTCGCCCATGCCGCCCGGAGGGACGATCCTGCCCCGGTCCCGCAGGGCCTGGATCGCCTCTGCGGCCAGGAGGCTGACCTGTCTCGGCCCCGGTCCTGCGTGGGCATCTCCGACAACGCCCCAATCGGCCCGGAGATCAACCTCTGCCACGTTGGTCTTGGCCGTGCCTTTTTGCGCAGACACTGACAGCGATTTAAGCCGTGCGACGGTAGGTGCCACTGCGTCCACCCGTCTTTTCGATAAGCTGTATCCGCTCAAGGGTCATCCCTTTTCCCGTGTATTTGAGCATGTCATAGATCGTCAGACACGCGCCCGCCACACCCGTGAGGGCCTCCATCTCCACACCGGTCTTGCCTGAGGATCGCACGGTCACGGTCGCGGCTACGCTGGCGCCGGCCTCATCGAGACTGAAATCCACACTCACCGCCTCGATCAGGATCGGATGGCACAGGGGTATCAGACTGGGCGTGGACTTGACGGCCTGGATGGCCGCGACCTTGGCGGTGGCGAGCACGTCGCCCTTGGGGCACGTCCTTGCAGTCAGGGCCCCGAAGGCCTCTTTGCCGAGCAGGACTCTCCCTGTCGCCGTGGCGGTCCTGAGCGTGGCGTCTTTGTCGCTGATGTCGACCATGCCGTCCGATGCAGCCATGGGAAGCTAACCTCCGATCCGTCGCATGGAGAAATCCTCAAGTGAGGCGGTGAGCCGGGTGTAGTCGTGCTTGTCTCGCACGATCTGGGAGAGAAGGCGGAGGATGGCCTCGTCTGCCGAAGGGTCGCGAAGGAGCCTGGCGAGGTCATAGGACTGGCTCGAGTAGAGACAGGGCCTGATCCGGCCGTCGCTGGTCAGTCGCAGGCGGTTGCACCGGTGGCAGAAGTTCGAGGACACGCCACTGATGAAGCCGATTGTCCCGGCTGCGTCCTGGAGCCTGAAGTACGCGGCAGGTCCATTGGCCTTCTCAGGCACAGTGGGCCTGAGGGGGCCGAACCGCGACTCGATGATGCCCCGGACCTCCTGGCTGGGGACCGTGTTGCCTGCGGAGGGCCCCAGGCGGCTGGTCGGGCAGTACTCGATGAACCGGACCGACACAGGCAGCCGAAGACTGATCTGTGCAAGGCCGTGGATCTCCGTCAGATTGACGTCCCGCATGACCACGCAGTTGAGCCGGACCGGGGCCAGGCCCACCTGGATCGACTTGTGGACGGCCTTGATGACCGGCCTGAGCAGGTCGCACCCCGTCATCTGCCTGTAACAGGGTCTTGCCGCGGCATTCAGGCTGATGTTCACCCGGTCGAGGCCTGCGTCTTTGAGCCTCTGCGCATCGCGGTCCAGGAGGATCCCGTTGGTGGTCATGGAGACTTCCTCGATGTCGGAGGTGGCGGCGATCCGTTGCACCAGGGCCACGACGTCCTGCCTGAGCAGGGGTTCGCCACCGGTCAGGCGGATCTTCCGGATGCCGCACTGACTGGCCAGTCTGACCACGCGATGGATCTCCTCGATCGTGAGGACCTCCGTCCGGTCTATGATCTCGTCATCACCGAGGGGCCGGCAATAGACGCACCGCAGATTGCACTCAGCGGTCACCGAGATTCTCAGGGTATCTACGTTCATGATCCCAGCAGCCAGAGGGCTTCCTTCAGATAAGCCTCACCCAGACCTGCGATCCTGTCTCGACCGCGGACACGCCAGCCTCCACGCAGATCAGGGCGTCTGCCCGGCCCAGGGCCAGGATGTGGCCGGACCCATGATACTCCATGGGCCTGACATCGCCGGCTGCCGTGATCTTCGCGGGAATCCACTGCTGCCGATCGACGTCCTTCCTGCTGATCGGCTCAGCCAGCGCCACTCGAATGCAGGCAGGTCGGTACTCGTGGCCCATGAGCCTGTACAGGAAAGGCCTGACCAGCAGCTCAAAGATGACGAAGGTGGACACCGGGTTGCCGGGCAGTCCAAAGCAGTAGCGATCTGCGCTGACGCCGAAGACCGTGGGCTTGCCGGGTTTCACGGCGATCTTCTCGAACAGCAGGCGGAGGTTGTTCTTGCGTAGCACGGTCGGCACCCAGTCGTAGTCGCCAACCGATACGCCGCCGGACAGGATGACGACTTCGTTCTCCGCGATCGCGGCCTTGAACGCGTGGTCGATCTCGGCCTCCACGTCCTTGACGAGGGCTGCCTCGGCTGCGACCATGCCCAAGGTCTTCAGTTGCGCAGCGAGTTGGGACGTGTTGCTGTCCCTGATCTGGCACGGTCCAGGTTTGAGACCGGGCCTGACCAGCTCATCGCCACCCGCGATGACCGCTACTTTCGGCCTCTTGGCCACCAAAGGCCGGACGTGCCCTACAGCGGCAAGGACCGCCACGTGCTGAGGCCCGATCAGGGTGCCTCTCTCAAGGACCAGTTGGCCCTGCCGCACGTCCTCAGCCTGGCGAGCAATATGGTCCTGCGTCTGGTGGCCCGTGAACTGGATCTCCTGCTGGCCGGTCGACACGGTCTGCTCGACCATGATCACGCAGTTTGCGCAGGCAGGGACTGCTGCGCAGGTCATGATCTTGGCGCACTGGCCCGGGCCGATCGTTTGGGTCGGCGAGACTCCAGCCCGGATCGTCTCAGTGACCGTGAGCGTGCGGCCCAGGTCAGACCTGCGGCAGGCATAGCCATCCACCAGGGCCTTGTCAAATGCCGGCATGTCCACGTCGGCCTTGATGTCCTCAGACAGCACGCGGCCCAGTGCGCACCGCCAGGTCCACCAGCTCAGGACCCAGCGGCCGGGCAGTCTCCAGGACGATCTGGAGGGCATCCTTCAGCTCTATCACGGCTCCTCCTGCTGGACCGGCCCTGCCGGCAGGGGATCGGTTCCAAGGTGCGCCCTGTAGTCATCAGGCGACTCGATGTGGATGAGGACTGTCTGGTCCAGGGTGTCCACCTCGCTGACGAGCCCCGGGTGCGTGCGGAGCACGTGACGTGCGCCTTCTTGTGCAGGGCGCGGAGCAGATCTGCGAAGAGCCTGCTCGAAAACAGAGCGGGATGACCCCTCTTTCCCATGACCACAGGGACCACGATCGGGCTGTGCGTCTGTCTGAACCGGTCGACGATCTGGTTGACGATGGCCGGCGAGATGAAGGGGTTGTCCACCAGACAGACCACGGCCGCCTCGGTCTGGCTGGGGAGGGCCTTGAGGCCGGCGATCAGAGAGGACAACTGGCCCTCTGCATAGTCCTCGTTGATCACCACATCCACCTCGGGTAGATCGATGGACCTCCGGATACGCTCCGCCTCTGCACCCAGCACCACGCTGACGCGATCCACCCGCGACTGGCGGAGCACAGAGGCGATCTGGCCGAGGAACGTGGTGGGGCCAAACCGCAGCAGGGGCTTTGGCATGCCCATCCTCCGTGACTCGCCTGCAGCCAGGATGATCGCCTGGATCATGGGGTCACCTCCGGCAGGGCCGTGAGCCGGGACAGCGTCATGTGCCCGACGACCGGACCGTGTCCCAGCCTCCTGATCTTGACCAGCTCGCTGACAATGGCCAGTGCGATCTCCTCTGCAGTCACTGCGCCGATAGACAGGCCTATGGGAGAGTAGACCCTCTGCAGGAGGCGGTCTGGAATACCCTTGTGGCGGAGCCTCTCCAGGATCGCCTGCGTCTTGCGCCTGCTGCCGATCATCCCGATGTAGCACGCATCCGTGCAGACCACCTGCTCCAGGACGGCCTCGTCCCAGACGTGGCCGCGAGTCACAATGACGACGTAGGTGTCTGCATCGATCCGAAGGGCGTCCGTAGACCGCCTGAAGTCCTCGACCAGGATCTCGTCCGCATCGGGGAACCGGTCGGCATTGGCGTACTCCGGTCTGTCATCCATCACGATCACCCGAAAGCCTACGGACCTGGCGTAGCTAGCGATGAAACCCGCCACGTGGCCGGCCCCGAAGAGGACGACAGGGGGGCAGGGGGTCAGACGCTGGATGAAGACGTCCATCCCTGCGCTAGACAGCCTTGCCTCGCCGCGGTCTGCGGCTTGCCCGGTTGCTGCGATCGCCTCAGCCGGCAGGCCTTCTGCGGGGCCATCCTCTGTATTCACGCCCTCGGCCACGAGGAACTTGGCCGGTGGCCTGCCGGGAGAGAGGACCGAGACCAGCAGACAGGGGCCCTGCCTGACCGCCGCGGTGATCCGCCTGAACAAGGGTGCGCTGGCCGGGCTGAAGGTCTCGACGAGCAACTCCACCGATCCACCGCAGATGCCCTTTTCGTCATCCGGCCCTTCGGCCAGATCGAACCGATCGATCCTGCTGGTGGGTGTGAAGAGCAGATCCCTGGCAGCACGGATCATCCTCGCCTCAATGAGGCCTCCTCCGACGGTGCCCAGGGTCTTCTGGCCTTCAGCGAAGACCACCATCTGGTATCCCACCTTGCCGGGCGTGGAGCCCAGCGCCAGGATGACGGTCACCAAGGCAGCGGGTCTGCCTGCCTCAAGGGCAGAGGCCAGTTCGGTGAATACGCCTAGGTCATCCATGCGACTCGTTCGTTATTACTCTTGCAGCACCCGGCTAGTCGATTATGCTATACTCCGAAGTCGGCATCCCCGAGGGCTCAGGCCGAGTTGATTGTATCCTGAAAAGGGGTGGCAAGAAACGATCTTTTTGGAGGACTCGACGTGGCGCAGACCCTCTCCTTCAAACTGAACGGCAAGCCCGTCAGCGTAACCACGGACGAGAGACGCCCACTGCTGTGGGTCTTGCGCACGGATCTGGGCCTGACCGGCACCAAGTTCGGCTGCGGCAAGGCCATCTGCGGCGCCTGCACCGTGCTGGTCAACAACAAGGCCGTGCGATCGTGCGTGTATCCGGTGAGAAACGTGGACGGAAAGGAGGTCCTCACGATCGAGGGGTTGGCGCAGGAGGGCAGCCTGCACCCGCTTCAGAAGGCCTTCATGAAGCACGATGCCCTCCAGTGCGGCTTCTGCACGCCGGGCATGATCCTGGGCGCGTACAGCCTCCTCCGCCGCAATCCCCAGCCCAGCAGGGAGGAGATCATCCAGGGCATGGACAACCACCTGTGCCGCTGCGGCGCGCACGTCCGCATCGTCGAGGCGATTGTGACCGCTGCGGCCGAGATGAAAGGGGGTAGCTCCAGATGAGACGGAAGACCGCCAGCCCGCAGGCCCCTCACAGGCCGAACCAGGGCGCCCCACTCTCCCGCCGCGAGATGCTGAAGCTCACGGGCGGCGGCATCCTGGTCTTGTTCTGGATCGGGGAGGATTCCCGAGTCGAGGCGCAGCGCCGCCAGGGCTCACCCGAGGACTTCAATGCCTACCTCCGGATCGGAGCCGATGGCAGGGTCGCCTGCTACACGGGCAAGATCGAGATGGGTCAGGGGATTGTGACGTCCCTGGCCCAGATGCTGGCCGACGAGCTGGAGGTCAGCCTGGAGTCCGTGGACATGGTGATGGGAGACACCTCGCTCTGTCCGTGGGACATGGGGACCTTTGGCTCCCTGAGCACCCGTTCCTTCGGTCCCGGGCTGCGGGCCGCAGGCGCAGAGGCCAGGGCCGTGCTCCTGGACCTGGCTGCTGAGCAGTTGCAGGTCCCACGGGAAAGGCTCTCTGCGGAGGCCGGGGCGGTCTTCGACAAGGACGACAGGCAGAAGCGGGTGACCTATGCGGACCTGACCAAGGGAAAGTCGATCACCAGGCACCTGAAAGAGAAACCGGCCCCCAAGAAGCCGGCCGAGTTCAAGGTCATGGCCAGGGACGTCCTGAGGAGGGACGCCTTGGACAAGGTCACGGGCAAGGCCCAGTATGCGGGCGACATCCGGGTTTCCGGCATGATGTACGCCAAGATCCTCAGAGAGCCCAGCCACGGCGCAAAGCTCAAGAGCGTGGATACCTCCGGAGCAGAGAAGGTGGAAGGGGCCCTGGTGGTCCGCGACCGTGACCTCATCGCGGTCCTGCACAGGAATCCCGACGACGCGGAGACTGCCCTCTCCAGGATCAAGGCGGAGTGGGACGAACCCGCCGCCTCTGTAGACGACCAGACGGTCTTCGATAGTCTGGTGGCCAATGCCGGGCAAGGCCGCACGGTGGGCCAGGCCGGCCAGCTCGAAGAAGGGATCAAGGCCGCCGAGATCGTGGTCGAGCAGACGTACCTGGATGGTTACAGGGCCCATGCGCCCATGGAGCCGCACACCGCGCTGGCGAGTATCGAAGGCAACAAGGTTACAGCCTGGGTCTCCACGCAGGGTCCGTTCACGGCCAGGGACCAGATTGCCTCTGCACTGGGCCTTCCTCCTGAAGACGTGCGGGTCATCACGCCGTTTGTGGGCGGTGGGTTTGGCGGCAAGAACTCCAACCAGCAGGCGATCGAGGCTGCCCGGCTGGCCAAGGCCAGCGGCAAGCCCGTCCAGGTCGCCTGGACCCGGGAAGAGGAGTTCTTCTACGACACCTTCAGGCCTGCGGCTGTGATCAAGATCAAGTCGGGCATGACCAAGGAAGGCAGGCTCACTGCCTGGGACTACAGTGTATACCTGGCAGGGGACCGGGGCGCGGCGACCTTCTATGATGTCCCGAATCGCCGCACGGTCAGCTATGCGAGCCGCAGCCCCCTGGCCACGGGCCCGTGGCGGGCGCCGGGCAACAGCAGCAACACCTTTGGCCGTGAGTGCCACATGGACATCATGGCCGCAAAGGCGGGCCTGGATCCCGTTGCCTTCCGGCTGAAGAACCTCAAGGATGAAAGGATGATCCGCACGCTCAAGGCCGCTGCAGAGCGGTGGGGATGGACGTCCTCCAAGGCTGCCCCCACCGGCAAAGGGCTGGGCGTTGCCTGTGGAACCGACGCGGGCACGTACGTGGCGATCATCGCTGAGGCGGCCGTCGACAAGGAGACCGGACACGTCCAGGTCAAGCGAGTGGTCTGTGCCCAGGACATGGGTCTGGCCGTCAATCCCGAGGGCGCGAAGATGCAGATGGAGGGCTGCATTACCATGGGACTGGGCTACGCCTTGATGGAGGACATCCACTTCAAGGGCGGCAGGGTGATCGACCTGAATTTCGACACCTATGAGCTGCCTCGCTTCTCGTGGGTGCCGAAAATAGAGACCGTGATCCTGGATCTCAAGGACCAGCCTCCCCAGGGCGGCGGGGAGCCGGCCATCATCTGCATGGGAGCCGTGGTGGCCAATGCCGTGTTTGACGCCGTGGGCGCCCGGGTCCTTCAACTGCCCGTGACCAGCCAGCGGATCACAAAGGCCTAGCCCCGATCTCTGTCGGCGGCCTGGACGCAGGATCCCGGCAGGTTCATTGCCTCAGGACGAATCGCCGCATGGACGAGGTCTGCTTCTTGCCGTTGTGCTCTGCCTCCACGACGGCCTCGTGCATGGCGCGGCCAACGAAGGTTCCGTCTGCTGCCACATCTACCGGCGTTCCGTTGACCTTGACCACTGCGCCGGGCTCCGTGATCCCCCAGACCTCCACGACAATCGGGCCTTCCACGACCGTGGAGCCATCGCTCGGCTCCGTTTGGACGATCAGAAGCGGCTGCCGGTCGAGGGCGATGATCTCATCGGCAATGGCGGTGCGCACGGCAAGGATCTTTGCAGGGTCTTTCTCGCAGTCCGTAATGGCGGGGACCACACGGCGAGCAAGTTCCTCAGCCCGCCTTCGGACGTCCACCCAGGCAGCGGGCTTCCCGAGGCGGTTTTTCGCCTCTGCCGTCTTTGAGCACAGAAGACAGAGGTACTCGAAGTCCTCGATGCTCTCCCGTTCGATCTCCCAGCGGATGGAACTGAGGGGCCCATGGCTCCCAGGATAGATCACGTGCGTGTCGCCCGGAGGCAGGCCTTCATCCGGCGTGCCAAAGGGATCGCCCGTCCAATGATTCAGGCCCCAGTGCAGGTAGCCGCCGAGGCGTTCCGAGAAGTTGATCCAATGCAGCGACCGGATCTGGCTCAGAGGGAAGTCCAGGAACCGGTTGGGGTACACGTTGCCGTACGGGTCGCAGCAGATGTAGTACCAGAACTCGCCGTCCGCTCTGCGGGCCTCGAAGGCCTGCCGCCACCGCTCGAAATGGTTCAGCTTGGGCACCCACACCTCCAGGGCCCCGGCAAAGTCGATCGTCTCGATGGCATCGATGCGACGCAGGCGAGGGGCAGCCTGGTGAACAAAGTCTGAGGCCTTGCGCCACGAGGCCAGATTGCTGCGCGTCGGCTCGTCGCTGATGTGGATCATGGTCTTGGAGAGCCAGCCTCGCTGGTCGAGGTGGCGTTCGAGGTCTGCCAACATCGGTCGCAGACCCTGCTCCGGGCCCAGGGTAGTCTGTCTTCCCGTCTTCATGTCCGTCACCGGCAGGTCGTTCAGCACGACGTCCGTTCCCCACCCATTAGGGGCCCTGGCGATCGGAACGATCTCGATACGGTCGCCTGCGCCTGCTCGCTGGAACAGCTCCACGTACCGGTCGAAGTGGGGGTAGCCGAACGTGACCGGTCCATCCCCTTGCCTCTCGACCTCGATGATATTCCAGGGCACATTGAAGACGTTCTGACGGTGATCGGCCATGAAGCGGGCGTACCGATCCAGGACGGTCCAGAATGGCTCGGACCACATCTCTGTCCCGTGGGCCTTGGCGATGTTCTGAAGGCTGAACCAGTTGGTCACGTAGAGATGGCGGTCATCGGGGAGGGTGAAGGGGTCAACGGTCAAGGTCACGGGGACGACCGACCGGCTTCCACCCGCGATGGCAACCACTTCGCCACGGTACGTGCCTGGGGCGGTCTCCTTGGGTATGAACACGGTCAGCCACACGGGCTGTGTGGTCTCCGCCGCCAGGTCCAGGGTCCGGCTCTCCAGGAGTACGTCGGGCACCTCGCATGGGGCACGACGTATCCACGTGGCCTCAGAGCTGCGTGTGTTCTTCTTGAGGGGGATGAAGCCCACGAAGTTCCAGGTGAAGTGGTCGGGTCCTATGCTCGCGCCGCCGCCACTGGGGCGAAGAGGCGACAGCTCGATCCGCCCCGCCTTCAGCGGTCCCCTGGAACGGATGGCCACCTGGCCGGACTCGTACTCATTGCGTGCCGCTCGCAGGGCCACCGCACCTGCGGTCCCGGGAGGTGGGGTATCTCGAAACACCTTGATGTGCGGGTCAACCGCCCAGACCGCAAGGGGGCTGCCCGCGTCCCCTGCCGCACTGGCAATCCGGCTCACGCCCCAGACAACCGCGATGACAAGATTCGTTCTCTTACAGACCATGGCTTGGGCCCCTTATATCATCGCGGCGCCGGCACCGCGCCGCCATTCCTTCAGGCAGGCTGCGGTGCCCTTGCACCGACCCAGCCTCTGGTCCCATTCCGGGGCCCACCCTCGGACCGTCTATGGCCCCACGCGGGTGAGGCGGATGTCGTCGATGGTGAGTTTGCCTGCATTGCCCGTCCTCGGCGAGGTGCGGTCGCCGATGCCCACGAACATCTTCTTGACGCTGGTCAGGTTCACACCGCTGGAGGTGAACTGAGTCAGCGGGATGCTCCATTCTTGCCAGGTGCCCGTAGAGATGACCGTGGGATCCGGGTGGGTGACGACCTTCACAGTGCCGGCGCTGTCCTGCACTGCCAGATAGAAGGGCTCAGGCAGATTGCCGCTCGGCTGGCTGGCGCCGATCTCTGCCACCTGCCAGGACCCCGAGACACTGCCTGTCGTCGAGACGTTCGAGAACCTGGCGCTCGTGGCCGTCGTGGCCGCATGGCTGGTCACGGCTAGGCCCACGAGGACGTCGTTGCCCATGTTGATCGTCACGGGCGAGGTCGTCGTGACGTCCATCCAGGTCTTTCCGTCCGATGAGTACTGGGCGGTGAAGGTGATGCCGCTGCGGGTCACCCTGACCCAGCGCGGAAGCGGCGTATTGGCGACGTCTGTGCTCTGGTTACTGGCGACATCCGTGTCGATGCGGCGCTGGAACGAGATGCCGTGGCTGGCGGTGGGCGTCGCGGCACAGAAGGCATGGGTCGATCCCGAGGAGACGCTTTCGCGGATCATGACGCCGGCCTTGGCCCACTCGTGCGACGTGGCGACACTCTCGACCTTGGCGACGATCGAGCCGTTGCCCTTGAGGGTCTTGTACACGAACCGGAACTGGTCCGAGGCATCCCAGACGTCTGTGCCGATGCCGTTCATGAGGAGGGTGCCCGGTGAGGTCTCCACAAAGGCCGGGGCTGTACCCCGCAGGTACACCACGAGGGTGTCGACGCCGTGACCGGTCCAGGACTGCGGCGCGGGCCACTCTCTCTGGGCCTCGCAGTAGAACGGGCTGCGGGTGTTGTCATAGGCCAAGGGCATGGCCTGGCTGCCTCCGTGGACGATGCTCTTTTCGGCAAAGGGGGGATTCACGTTGCCCACGGTGGAGCCGGTGGCGTTGCCTGCTGACGGCGCGACGCTGCATTCCGAAGAGCCGCTATGGCCGAACCCATCGACCCAGGCGAAGAACACCCGGTTACACTTGTCGTCGTACGACTCAAAGTCATCCACCACCGCGTAGCCGATGGTCGTGAAGCTCCACACGTCGCCTTCCCAGACAGAGGGCGATGCCGCGTCGTTGACTTCGTTCACCTTCCAGTAATAGGTCCTGCCATAGTCGAGACCCAGCGGTCCCAGGGCCAGGGTGTGCTGGGTCACCGTTTTGACCGTGGCTGCGTCGTTCGCCACTGCCTTCGGATCCGTGCTGACAGTGACCTGGTGGCTGGCCGCCTTGCGGCCCGGTCGCCAATTCAGTGAGTCGTTGACTGAGACGCCCGTTGCGGCCAAGGCCGGTGAAGGCGTAAAGGCCTTCACGGGGACATAGAGAAACCGTACCTCGGCCAGACCTGCCTGCTTGGTGCTGCCCGACCAACTGCTGTTGATCGTCAGCTTGACGTAACGGGCGAGCACTCCGCCAAAGTCCACTGTGGTGTTGTGCACGTAGTTCGGCTCGCCCGTGGCCTGGTTGAACTCCGGCACGCCGGCCAGGCTCGTCCAGGTCGAACCGTCTGTGGAGGTCTCGATCGTCACGTCCTGGGCGCCGAAGCCGACCTGAGACTCGACGACCTGGTTGGAGTTCCACACCCACATCTGGTAGAGGCTGTACACGCCGTCAAACTCATACTGGATCCAGATGGGAGACGAGTTCTTCTTGCTCAGCCACATCTGGGACGCCGCTTGCAGGTGCTGGTCCAGGGCGTCCAGACCTGAGCCGTCGATCGTCTTCTCGGGTCCCATGGCGGCCGTCATCGAGCCGGAGGCGGTCGCCTTGATGGGCTTGACCGGATAGCCATAGGGCTCAACCGCGAAGCTCCAGGTCTCGCCCGCGTGGATCGAGGAGTCAGGCGCAGCATTCACCTCATCGACCCGCCAATAGTAGGTCTGGCCGAACGCCAGGGGTGTGGCAGGCGAGTAGGTCAGGCCGTCCTGGCCCTGACTGACGAGCGATCCATTGGGGTGGGACCTGGCGGCCGAGTTGACGTCGTCGAGGCCGGTCCCGAGGTAGACGTCATGGGTCTTGGCATACACGCCGGCATCCCAGGCCAAGGCCGTGTCACTCGGCACGTCCGTGGCCCTATTCGCAGGTACGGGATTGGCGGCGAGGTCTAGCGAAGCGCCGCGCATGATGCCCGGCAGTTCATCCGCAGCCAGCGCCCGCGTGTAGAGGCGGACGTCGTCCATCTCACCCAGGAACCAGTCGCCGGTTGTATTGAAGACCGCTCCGCCGATGCTGAAGAAGAAGGACGAGGTGCCCGTGCTCGTCATGCCGCCTGTTCCTCTGGCCTGCTCCTGTCCGTCAATGTAGATGATCACGGCCGCAGGGTCGGCAGTCAGGGCCACGTGGTGCCACGAGGGATACGTGTAGGGGTACTGGGCGCCCACGAAAGCCCACCCGTTGCCGGCCATCCAGGTTCCCAGTCGGCCTCCGCTCTCAGAGGTGAATCCAAACTCGATCAGCTCGTTCTGACCGAAGAGGCTCGAATAGACCGTGGTGTTGCTCGCGCTGACCCAACCCGCGTAGGTGAAGGCCGCTACGTTGTTCAGGAGGCTCTTGCCGGTGTTTACATAGACATTCTGTCCGTTGAATTCCAGGCCGCTGCCAGATACCCCAGGGGTCCAGGTTGGACTGCCGAGGATGTTTCCATCGTTGCCGTGGCCTGAGCTATCCTTGGCCAGAGTGCCGGTTCCCTCATCGAACTTCCACCACCCAATCAAGCTCGGATCTGCAGCCTGAACGAGGTGAGACAGGGCTACACAGACAACCATTGCCAGGGACGTGAGACGAATCGTTCTTGTTGCCATAACCATCCTCCATTTGCCTGGGATACCTGGGCAGATGACCTCTTCATTGTCCAGATTATCCCGTACTAGAGGGTACGAAGTCAAGCGATTTGGCGACAACGCGGGACTTCACGTTGTCTTAAGGTTACCGCGTCCATACTACATCCCGTCATGACAACGGACTATCGCAGGATGAAGCCATGGATACCCTAGCAGTCGTGCCTATCTTCGTGAACGTGGGGGCAGCGGTTCTTCCCACGCTAGTGACTGCCATCACCAGTGTGGCCGTGCTGGTGCTGAGGCCTGCAGAGTTGTGGGGCCTCTGTCGCAGACGGCCCTGGGTGGCTGCTGCGTCTATGGCTGTGCTGATGGTGATGGCCGCCTGCGCGGCGATGATATTCACGGGCCACGCCAGGCGCGTCCGCGGCACAAAGGAGGGCAGTGTGACTGCGGTCGTGCCCTGTGATTGGGCCAAGGTCGCAGAAGACCTCATCGCCCAGCAGCAGCTCAGGCAGGCGCCTACCGGCGTACCGCCTGCAGCGGCTGCTCGTGCAGTCTCAGTCGCTGAGAGCCCCGCTCAACCGCAGCCGGAGCCGCGGCCGCAGGAGCCGACAATCCAGGCTGGCGTGCAACAGGACTTCTCCAGGAGCCTCTACTCAGGAGGACCCTCTCCAATGGGCCTGGCCCGGCTGTGGAGCTTCCAACCTGAAGATACGCTGTTTCTCGGTACGGCCGTGGTGGCAGGCGACCGCGTCTTCGCAGCAGGCTGCCAGACGGATCTTGGTGGCTATACGGGTCTGCTGGCGTGTCTTGACCGCAAGACCGGCAAGCCGATCTGGCAGATCACCGAGATGAAGGGTGAATCTCTGCGTCCCTTCTTCAGCTCTCCGGCCTTGAGTGAGGACGGCAAATCCCTCGTGATCGGCCAAGGGCTGCACGAGGACCGGGATTGCTCATTGCTGTGTTTTGCAGCAGAGACGGGCCAACTCAGATGGGCGGTGAAGACGCCCCTGCACATCGAATCATCGCCCGCAGTGCACGGCGATCTCGCGGTCGTGGGCGCAGGTGCGGTGGAAGGTCAGGATAGAAGGGCGTCCGGCGATCCCGGCTTCTGTCTTGCGGTAAGGATCTCGGACGGCACGCTGCTCTGGCGTCAGGGCGTGAATGACCCTGAAAGCTCTCCTGCAGTGGATAGTGACGGGATGGTCTACATCGGCAGTGGACTGAACGGCTGCGCAGTGGTTGCCCTCCGGAGCGAGTCTGACGAGCAGTTGGCGGCCAGGGGATTGAACCGGATCGTGTGGCGAACGGCCGTTGACCAGCCGATCACCGGGCCCGTCACGCTGGCGGGCGACAGCGTGATCGTGGGAGGCGGCAATGGTGACATGGTGCATTCCAACCGCAATCCCCAGGGTCTGGTGGCCGTACTGGACCGCAAGACCGGGACACTCCTCTGGCAGACCCGCCTGGACGACGCAGTCCTGGGCGGCGTCGCCTGCAAGGATGGAGTGCTGATCTGTCCGGTTCGGAGCGGCGACGTGGCAGCCCTGTCGCTGAAGGATGGCTCGCTTCTGTGGAAGACGCGGATCAGCGGCAGCTCGCCCGTGTTGGGCGGCTGCGCATTCACGGGCAAGCGGGTGTACGCGACCAGCAGCGACGGCATCCTGGCCGCCCTGGACAGCCGGGATGGAAAGGTCCTGGAGAAAATCGGTCTGAACGACCAGGCCAAACCCGGGACCGGCCTCACGTTGGCCTCGCCACGGGTCGCGGACGGATGGATCATCGTCGGCAGCGAAACCGGTGGATTGCGGTGCCTGTCCGGCACAGGGAGTGCAGACTGATGCCTGCGAAGAGATTCGCCCTGCCGCTGTCTGAGTCCCATGACACCGCCCTGGTGGGCGGCAAGGCCGCCAGCCTGGCCAGGCTCGCTCAGGCCGGCTTCCCGGTCCCCGACGGCTGCGTCGTCAGCACAGAGGCGTATGTCTACGCCCGTGCCCGGTCCAGCGGCAAGGACGGGACCCTCGCCGTGCCCGGCGAGGTGGCAGAGGAGATCCGCTCAGCGTACCGCAGCCTGGGCGCCCCCTTGGTCGCGGTGCGATCCTCTGCGACCGCAGAGGACATGGCCGGCGCATCCATGGCCGGACAGTATGAGACCTTTCTCAACGTCCAGGGCGAGCAGGCCGTCGTGGACGCGGTCGAGCGGTGTTGGGCGAGCCTGGCGGCCAGCCGCGTGCAGACCTATCTCCGTGAGCACTCGATAGACCCTTCGACCGTGGCCATGGCCGTGATCGTCCAGCGGTTGGTCCCCGCAGACGTCGCGGGCGTCCTCTTCACCGTCGATCCACGGGACGCCAGCCGCCATGAGATGCTCGTGGAGGCCAACTGGGGGCTGGGTGAGACGGTCGTCTCGGGCCAGGTGCAGCCTGACGTGTTCCGCCTGGAGTATGACACGTGCAAGGTCCTGGAGACCTCCATCGCGGACAAGCGTCTGGCCCTTGCGCCGGGCAGCCGCGCGGCCGAGGCCGTGGGTGAGGGTCGCCGCAGCCAGCCATGTCTGGCTGCACGTGACGTGGCCGGACTCTGGCGTCTGGGAAGACGCGTGGCTGACCATTTCGGCCGGCCGATGGACCTTGAATGGGCCATCAGTGGGGGCGAGGTCTTTCTGCTCCAGGCACGGCCCATCACCACGCTGCAGGGCATGGAGACCCAGCAGCAGATCCTCGGCATTGCGCAGGCCCATCTCCACCGGCAATTGGCCGCAGGACACGGCCCCTGGGTCCTGCACAATCTGGCAGAGACGCTGCCCCATCCGACGCCTCTGACCTGGAGTGTGGTCCGGCGGTTCATGTCCGGCGCAGGCGGATTCGGAGCCATGTATCGCCAGGCGGGTTTCGAGCCATCGCCCAGCGTGTGCAAGGATGGCTTCCTGGAGAACGTTGCAGGCCGGATCTACATGGACGTCTCGCTTGCGCCCGAGATGATGTTCGAGGGCTTTCCCTTTGCCTATGACCTGGAGCAGTTGAAGACAAGCCCTGACGCATCCCAGACCCCTCCTACGCTGCCGACCGGATCGGTGTGGAAGAGATGGGAGGCGGGCCGGAAGCTGAAGGTCGCAGTCTTGAGACTGGATGGACTCGCTGCCAGGCTCGAACGGGAACTCCGCGATCACCTCTTCGCAGAGGTCACCAGCTACGTGGCGAAGGCCAAGGCCCTGAACCTGGAGGCACTACCCAGCGATCGGCTGCAGGAGCTCTGGCGGGAACACCAGACGTGGGCCCTGGAGGTGTTCGGACCCCGTCTGTTGATGCCCGGCCTGATCGGGGCCATGGCCATGGGCCAGTTGCGGGACTTCCTTCAGGAGAACGTGTGGGATGAGGATGCAGAGGCCCTCTGCAGGCGGATCTCATCCGGCGGCCAGCCGGACCGGACCGTGACCGCGAACGCCGAGCTCTACGAGGTGGGCAAGGGGCACGGGTCTCTCAAGGCCTGGCTTGCCGAGCACGGCCACCGCGCTGCCGGCGAATTCGATCTTGCGGCCAGCCGCTGGCGTGAGATCCCCTCCACCGTACGAGAGATGGCGGCACGACTGGCGACAGGCGAGGGGCCGCTCGATCGGCTCGGCCGGAGCACCGAGCAGGTGGATGCCTGCGTCACGACCATCAGCCTGCGGCTGGGGGACACGGAGCGAGGGGAGTTCGACCGGTTGGTGGGGCTGACCCGTCGGTACCTGGTGCTGCGAGAGGACAGCAAGGACGTCCTGATGCTGGCCTACGACCTCCTTCGCGACGTGGCATTGGAGGCAGGCAGGCGGCTCGGGATCGGGGGCGACGTCTTCTACGTGACTGCTGACGAATTACTGGTCTCACTCCGCACAGGCGCTGCCCCGACCGCGATGATCAGCCAAAGAAAGACCGTGCATGCGGCAGAGGCCCGGCTGCAACTGCCCCGTCTGATCGACGCCGCGGTCCTCTCGTCTCTGGGCCGACCTCGAAGCGTTCAGCCTGCTGCCGGCGGCCACACGGCCTTTGCCGTTTCCGGCGGCGAGGCCTCGGGGCCTGCGAGGATTGTGCATTCGCCGACAGAGGCAGGCGACCTGGGGCACGGATACATCCTGGTCTGCCCGAGCACGGATCCCTCGTGGACACCGCTGTTCGTGAATGCCGCGGGTCTGGTCCTGGAGTGCGGCGGGACGCTCTCTCATGGTGCAGTGGTGGCCCGCGAGATGGGCCTTCCCGCCGTGGTCCTGGCCGATGCGACCCGCCTCTTCAAGGAGGGGCAGGAGATCTGCGTGGATGGCCTTCACGGCTGGGCAGGTCCGGTTCAGGATGCCGATGGCCAGAGGCAGGGAGGGACCCTCGTCAATGCGGAAGACACCGCCATCCCGCGAGAGCTGATCCCGCCGCCCGCAGGCCGCAAGGACCGCCTGGCCACCCAGGTGAGCACCTGGGCGGCCGCGGGTTGGGTGGTCTTCCTGGCCGCGTTCTTCCTGTTGCCGCAGGCGTGGGTCCAGCAACCCGTGATGGGTGTCATGGACAAGGTCCTGTGGCCGGTCGTGAAGTCCCTGGGAAGGCCCGCAGTCGTGGGGGTCGTGGCAGCGGCAGTGGCCATCCTGACCCTCCTGGTTCAGAGACTGCTGACGGACAACCCCCGGTTGCTGGAGGCCCAGGCCAGGGCCGCGTCCCTCAGGAAACAGGCCGCAGGCCTGAACCGGTCGTCCCCAAGACATGGGGCCTTGATACGACAGGTCGCAGCAGTACAGGCCCGCACCCTGACTGCGGCGATGGTCCCTGTGGGATTGCTGCTCGGCGCGCTGGTCATGCCCTTTGTCTGGTTCAGACAGCGGGTGGATCCTGCGGCCTGGAGCCCTGAGCCGGGCTCATCGGTCCAGATCGTGGCCAGTGTGGACAGTGACTGGAATCAGCCCGTTCGGCTCGGTGTCCAGCCACCCCTGATGATCGATGATTCGACTCCGCAGTCTCGCAGACTTCCAGCGATCCGTGCCACGCTGGAACGTCTGCTGGCCTTGTACCTGCAGCCGCACAGTGACGCCAATGAGCCGTGGGAGCTGAAGGTTGCCCCTGACCTGGATCACGGGCAGGCGGCCAGGGACCTGGAGTCCTATCTTGCGGCCGGCGTGCCAGCCCAGGGGATCACGTGGCTCGTCCGAACACCCGAGGCCCGGTCCGGTCGTTTCGATGTGAAGGTGGCGGCCGAGGGGCATCCGGCCGTGACTGCGGAGGTCGTGTTGGGCGCAGACTGTCCGCCCAGTCCGGCGCGGGTCGCCGGACCTGCAGGATCGCCCGTGCGCCAGTTGCGGATCGTGGTCCCGAGACCCAAGGTCAAGTCCGTGTTCTGGCAGCCCCTGGCGCTGCTGGCAGGTCACGACGCGATCCCCTTTGCTTCACGCCTGGCCGCGATGGACGTCGGCTGGCTGTGGCTGTACATCCTCGTGTACGTCCCCGTGCTGATGCTGACCAGATTCGTGCTGAAGGTGGCATGACCTTCATCCTGTCTTAAGGTGGATTCCGCTAGTCTCATCATATGAGCTGGCTAGAATGGATCGCTAGAAAGGAGCCGACCATGTCCACGAGAGTGATGATCGCGACGGGCCTGACTGCTGCGATGTTTGCGGCAGCAGTATGGGCTCAGATGCCCCAGGGTCCAGGCGACGGCGGGCCGGGCAGGGGCGGATTCCCCATGGGCGGCGGTTTTCCTGGAGGCTTTCCTGGGGGCTTTCCTGGATTCGGTCAGCAAGATGATCTGGCCAACGTCCAAACCCTGATCCATGCGAGCAATGAGGAATGGAAGGTCATTGGCCCCAAACTGCGGAGCCTGGTAGCGGCCCGCGCTGCGGCCGAGGCGAGCCTCGACGCCTCGACGCTGATCGCCATGGCTGGCCAGTCCGGCCAAGCGACCATGGGCCGGGGGCCTTTTGCGGGTGGGCCTGGCGGATTCGGACGTGACAGCTTCGAGGCGCCTGGCGTGGGCGGCGGGCCGGGCGGATTCGGCAGAGGGCGATTCGGCCAAGGTGGACCTGGTGGGGGCCAGGGCTTCGCCTCTGGCGCACAAGGATTCAATCCCGGCGCCCAGGGCTCTGGGCCGGTCGGCCCAGACCCCAATGGTCCGGCTGGGTTTGGTCCCCCTGACTTCGGTCCGGGCGGCCCCGGTGGTCCTGACGGTCAAGACTTCGGCCGTGGCGGCTTCGGTCGCGGCGGGTTTGGCCGTGGCGGCAGAGGAGGTCCTGGAGGTTTTGGCGGAGGCCCGATGTTTCTCGGCGGTGCAGGCAGCAAGGTGATGGAAGCCCTGATGGACCTGCGGACAGCCACGGCAGATCCCAATGCCACAGCAGAGCAGGTCAAGGAGAAGGCTGCTGCAGTCCATGCCGCACGCCAGAAGGCCAGACAGGATCTGGTGGCCAGCCAGAAGGATCTGCTCCAGTTGCTCACGCCGGACCAGGAGGCAGTCCTGGTCATGCTCGGATATCTCGATTGACATGAAGAATAGCCGGAATAAGAGGATTCTGGAGGACCCTATGCTCTACGTGAAGAAGTCCATCCCAGCGGCGTCCGTACTGGTGGCAGCGTGGGTGTGTCTGTGCCTTGCCCCCGGCGTTCATGGCTACGTGGACATGGCGCCCTCGTTGGGCAAGGTCGTGACGGACGCAAAGTCCATCGCCGTGGTCGAGGTTTCGGAGTTCGACCGTGCCAAGCACATGATCACCTTCAAGGGGGTCCGCGGCATCAAGGGCGAGATGCCTGCAGACACGGTCCAACACGACGTCGTGCCCGCGGATGGCGGGGCTATTCCCCGCTCGATCCTGCAGTGGGCCGGGCCCGGTGCGAGGGCGATCCTTCTCGTATCCCGCAACACGGCCCTGGTCTGCGTGGGCCGGGGATGGTACCAGGCCAAGGCCTCCCAGGGTGGACCGTGGAAGCTCGGTGCGAATCGGCCTGACCTGCCGTTGGCCTACTATGGATCCGTGTCCCGCCTGGCCGAGGCCATTGAGCTGATGGTGGATGGCAAGAGTGCCATCATCACCGTGGTCCCACACAATGCCGAGGAGGCCGCGAGCTTCGACCTGGCCCTGAATCGCTTCAGTCTGCCTGGCCTGGTCAAGCCGCAGCGGATCAAGGCGGACCTGAAGATGGCTCCCATGGTGATGGCCGTGGCGGGCAACGCCAGCTACCTGGTGGGCGAGGGCGTGGCCAGCGACGAAGACATCCCGGCACTGATCGGAAGACTGAAGTCCAGCGACGCGTCCGTGCGGGCGGAGGCCGCAGAGGACCTGGGGAGTCTGGGGTCCAAGGCCAAGGCCGCAAAGTCCCCTCTGACCGGATTGCTGGATGACAGCTCGCTCAGTGTGCGGCTGTCTGCTGCCTCCAGCCTCCTGGTGATCCACGGGCCGGACGCGAAGGCCGTAGAGATTCTGGCCCAGGGCCTGGCCAGTGAGGCGGCCACGGTTCGACGCGACGCGGCGGTTGCGTGCGGCATGGCAGGGGCACCGGTGGCAGGAGTGGTCGAGAAGCTGGCCGGCCTGCTCAAGGATCCGGATGAGGCCGTTCGGGTCGCGTCTCTGCAGGCCATCGCCACCCTGGGGCCGGTTGCCTCCAAGGCGGCCCCCAGCGTCGTGCCGCTGCTGGAGGATCCCCAGATGTCGATTGACGCGGCCGATGCACTGGGCCGGATCGGTCCTGCGGCTGCGCCGGTGCCCAAGGCCCTGGCCACGATGCTCTCCTCGGATCAGGCCTCGGTGAGGTGGGCCGCAGTGAGGGCCATGTCGCAGATCGGCGGCCAGGAGGCCCATCCTGCAGTGGAGTTCATCATCCGCGAGCTGCCCACTGCCACAGAGGTGGACGGCTACAACATGCTGGTCTATCTGACCCTGCTGGGACCCGTGGCTGCAGATGCCCTCCCGACGCTGCAGAAGTCGCCCATCAAGAATCCGTTCCTGCCGTCTGCGGTCAGATGGGCCCTCCAGTCCGACAAGATCCTGCCGTGGCAGGGAGAGGGCGAAGGCAGGGGTGGGTTCGGAATGCCGGGCATGGGTATGGGCATGGGCAACAGGTCAGGTGGACGCGGCGGGGGAATGATGGACGTGGCGGGCTCTTTTTTTGAGACCATGATCCGGGAGATGGGGCAGCGTCTGCGGCCTGCGGCGAGGCTGATGATCCAGAGGATCATGGACGGCACGGTCGGTGAGGTGCCCTATTGGGGCTACAGTATCCTGGCCTGTGCAGCCGATGAATCCGTCAATGGTCTCGCGGCACACCTGGCGGATGGCGATGTGGTCGCGCGTGAGCGGGCCACCGTGGCCCTGGGCTATATGGGACCCGCGGCTGCATCCGCCAAGGACCGGGTCGCCGCCGCGATCGCCAAGGCCCCGTCCGAGCGAGAAGGGCGTCTGATGAAGTGGTGTCTCCGGGAGATCAGTGTCGTGGAATAAGGCAGGGGGTCAGGAACCATGAGGGTCCTCGTCATAGAAGATGAGCCGGATCTGCTTACCGTGCTGGCTCAGTCCCTCCGCGAAGCAGGCTATGCCGTGGATACAGCCAGCGACGGCCGTGAGGGACTCTTCAAGGCCCAGGGTGGCGAGTACGACGCCCTGCTCCTCGACCTGATGATCCCCCGGCTCGACGGATGGGCGTTGCTCAAGACCCTCCGCGCAGGCGGCAACTCCGTGCCGGTCCTGGTGCTGACCGCGAGGGACGCATTGCCGGATCGCGTCCGCGGCCTGGATACCGGGGCGGACGACTACCTGACCAAGCCCTACGAGCTGCAGGAACTCCTCGCCAGGCTCAGGGCCATCATCCGGCGTTCTGCGGGCAAACCCAGCTCCAGCGTGGAGGTGGGCGACATCGTGATCGACACGGTCAAGAGAACCGTGCTCAAGGCCGGTCAGGCGGTTGCCCTGACGGCCCGCGAGTATGCCCTCGTGGAGTACCTGGCCCTGCATCGAGGAGAGCTGGTCACGCGGAGCATGCTCTACGACCACCTGTTCGACGAAGACGATGACAGCCTTTCGAACCTCGTGGACGTCCACGTCTCGAATATCCGCAAGAAGCTTGGAAAGGACTTCATCGTGACCCGGCGGGGACAGGGTTACCTCCTGGATGAGACCCCTCTGGAGCCCGGCAGGGGAGATCCGGATGTTTAGTGCGCTGAAGTCCATTCGCTGGACCCTGCAACTGTGGCACGCTGCAATCCTGGCAGCCGCGCTGGCGAGCTTCGGCACGGCCCTCTATCTGGCGGCCAGTCGCGAGCAGGTGGGCCGCGTGGACAGGGAGCTCGAGACGGCCGCGCAGGTCCTGGTCGGCATGCCCCTGGGCCGACCGTTCGGCGGCGGTGGCCCGGGTGGGGGGATGCCTCCTCCAGAGGAATTCGGATCGCCCGACCCCAACGGCCGGCCGGATCCTGGCTCGATGGGGATGCGATCGCCCTGGGGTCCACGCGGACCCGGAGGGGCGGGAGGGCCGTTGGCTGCGGAATCCGCCGACCGTGGACCGCGTGGGACTGGCGGACGTCCGCCCATGGATTCGCCGGACCATGGGCCGGGCGGTCTCGGTGGCCGGGGCGGGCGCATGGAGTTTGTCATCGAGCAGTGGTGGACCCACGTCCGGCAGGATGTCCTGCGAAGGATCGGACAGAGCGAGCAGGATCAGCCGTACTTCGTCATATGGGGACAGAGGGGCGAGGTCCTGCGGACCTCGGACGCGAATCTGACGGTCCCTGCACCCGCGTTGCCTGCCCGCATCCCCGGCCCCAGCATGAGTCCGCAGTTTCGCCAGAGAGAAGGACTGCGGGAGGTGATCCTGCAGGGGCCCTTCGGCACACGGGTCCTGGTCGGCAAGTCGCTCCGTTCAGAAGAGGCGGCGATCCGGCGTCTGCTCTGGAGTCTCCTGATGGCCGGCGCGGCAGTCATGGCCGTCGGACTGTACGGCGGCTGGTGGCTGTCCAAACGGGCCCTGCGACCCATCGCGGTCATCAGTGACACGGCACGGACGATCTCCGGCTCGGACCTGTCGCGGAGGATCACCGTGCGAGAGACCGAGAGCGAACTGGGGTCCCTGGCGCAGACCCTCAACGAGACCTTTGATCGCTTGGAGACCGCCTTTCAGCGGCAGATCCGCTTCACGGCGGATGCGTCCCATGAACTCAGGACGCCCGTGTCGATCATCCACTCGCACGCGGAGCTGGCCCTGAGCCGGGAGCGGACGGCCGAGGAGTACAGGCAGGCACTCGAGACCTGTCTTCGCGCGGCCAAGCGGACGAAGTCCCTGGTGGACGCCCTCCTGGTGCTCGCCAGGGCAGACGCGGGCAAGCTCCAGGTGAAGGTCGAGTCCTTTGACCTGAAAGACGCGGCCGAGGAGTGTCTGGCCCTGGTGGCCTCGCGGGCTGAGGAGCGTCACGTGACACTGGAGACGCGTCTGGAGGCAGTGACGCTGGCTGCAGACCGGACTCGCATCCTGCAGTTGCTGACCAACCTGCTGGTCAACGCGATCCAGTACAATCGGGAGGGCGGCCGTGTGACCTTGTCCATTGCTGCCCATGGCGCCGATGCAGTCGTGAGCATTGCCGACACGGGCATCGGCATTCCGGCAGAGGATCAGTCACGCCTCTTCGAGAGATTCTTCCGGGCAGACAAGGCCCGCTCTCGCGAAGCAGGCGGAAGCGGGCTGGGACTGGCGATATGCCAGAGTATCGTGGAGGCACACGGCGGGAGCATCTCCTTCACGAGCAGACAGGACAGCGGCACCACCTTCACGGTCAGGCTGCCGTTGGTGCAAGGGGCTATGGAGGCCCAGGATCGTCGCACGGCATCGCCGAGGGCCGATGGATAGGGCAGTGGGGTTTGACGGAGAGATGGGCATTGAAGGCAAGGGTGTGGGTCCTGTGGCTGGGTCTGGCATGGGTGGGGATGTGTCCTTCTCCACTCAGGGTGAACAAGGAGTAGGATGATGAAGGAAGCTTGGATGGCAGCGACGCGAAGGGTCAATCCGGTCTGCGCCAGGACTGCCCTGCGACACAGGGTTGTAGGGCTGGTGTTCTTTGGCCTCGCCTGTCTGGCTTGCGTCTCGGCAGGCGGGGCCCAGCCCAGTGCTCCTCAACCCCTTTTTCACCAGATGCCCAGGCAGGCCATGGCTGAACGCTTCATGGATACACGCCAGCGACAGCAGGCAGATGCGCAGTGGGCGGCTTTCTGGGAGGGATGGGAGACCCACGGCGAGAAGGGTCACGTCCGCTATGACCTGATGGCCATCCACGGCAATGTGCCCCGCGTCTTCAAGACCTACAACCTGGAGGCAGCCGTCTCCATTGGCGTGAACCTCGTGCGAGGCGTCCAGCCGTACGGTGTGCTGGGCAGGGGCCAGATCGTGGGGCTGTGGGACGCCAGCGACGTCCTGTCCACGCACCAGGAGCTGACGGGCCGCGTCCTGCTCATGGAGAAACGCCGCCTCGGCTCCTTGGTTCGGCCGTCCACGCACAGCACGCACGTGGCGGGGACGATCGCTGCCTCGGGTGTGAATGCCGCCAGCCGGGGCATGGCGCCGGCCGCCACGATCCTCAGCTACAACTACAGTCAGGACCTTGCCGAGGTCACCCAGAAGGCCATGAGTGATCCGAATGAGGCCAATGCGGTCCAGGTCTCCAACCACTCCTATGGGTATGCCTGTGGCTGGGACTATGGTTCGCGCGTGGCGAGGTGGTACGGCGAATACGGCGAGAAGCAGAGCGAGTTGTTCGGCCAGTACGACGACGAGAGCCAGTCCTGGGACCTCATCTGCTATGAGGCCCCGTACTACCTGCCTTTCCGGGCAGCGGGAAACGACCGCGCCGACAAGGCGCCTTCAGACGGGACTTCCTTCGAGTACTATCGCAATGGACGCGGGTGGATCTCCAAGCACTACAGCGGCACGACCGACCCCGGTGACGACGGCGTCGACGGCGGCTACGACACACTGCCCCCTGACAGCACCGCCAAGAACATCATGGCCGTAGGAGCGGTGGAGGAAGCGGTGACTGCAGGCTGGCGTGACGTCACGGCCGCGGACATGACGAGCTACAGCTCGTGGGGGCCGACCAACGATGGACGGATCAAGCCCGACGTGGTGACCTGTGGCGCGGCCGTCTTCTCTTGTTCGGCGGACGGCGATACCCAATACACGACCCTCAGCGGGACCAGCATGGCCGCAGCCAGTGCCACGGGAAGCGCGGCCTTGGTCACCGACCTCTACGAGACCCTCTTTCCGGGCAAGGTCCTGCGGGGCGCCACGCTCAAGGGCCTTCTGATCCACACGGCGGACGATCTGGGTCTGGCAGGGCCGGACTATCAATCCGGCTGGGGCCTGCTGAGTATCCAGGCCACCGCAGACCTGCTGCTGGAGCAGGCCGCAGAGCCCAAGGCCTATCGCGTGGTCGAGGACGTCCTGGATGCAAACCAGGGCGCCACCTACAAGGTGACTGTTGCCCAGGGGGGCAGCCTCCGCGCGACTTTGTGCTGGATGGACCCGCCGGCCACGCTGCCCCAGGACGCGGATAGCGCCAGTCCCTGTCTGGTCAATGACCTGGACCTGCGGATCGCAGATCCTCGTCAGATCAGCCACATGCCCTTCGTCCTGGACCGGACCCATCCCGCCCAGGCCGCGACGACAGGGGACAACACGGTCGACAACGTGGAACAGGTGTTCCTGTCAGGTCCACTCGCTGCGGAGTCCTACACGGTGCGGATCTCCCACAAAGGGGTGCTCAGCGGCGGCCATCAGGCCTTTTCGCTGCTCATCAGCGTGCGCTAAGATAGACTCTAACGACCCTCCATCCGGCGGAGCTCGACCATGGCCCTGGAGTCGCCGAGTTGGTGGGCCTTCTGCAGGGACTCTGTTGCCAGGTCCCGTTTGCCCAGCCTCTGGTAGGCCATCCCGATCAGGAAGTGGGCTGCGCCGGGCTGCGGATAGCCCAGGCGTATCGCCTCGTTCAAGGTGGTCACCGCTCCATCGCAGTCGCCGGTCTCCAGCAGGACCGCGCCCAGCCAGAAGGCTGCGTAGGCGTGTCCCGGATAGGCCGCCAGCAGCGACTGGTAATCGGCGATGGCCTTTGGCCAGTTCCCCATCGCACGGTAGGCATCTGCCCTCTCGCACAGACCTCGGCTGTGTCGTGCATGGGCCTCGATCACGGCGTCGAAATCCCGCAGTGCTCCGGCGGTATCTCCCATCTTCTGTTTGAGGATGCCGCGGTTGATGAGGTAGTCGGGATTGGGCTTCAGTTGGATGGCGCTATCGAAATCCTGCAGGGCGGCAGGCCAGTTGCGCAGATAGGTGTAGCATCCTGCCCGGTTGTTCAGGGCCATCTCCGACCTGGGATTGAGCTGCAGGGTGGCGTTGAAGTCCGCGATGGCGGCGTTGTAGTCTCCTGCCTGCGATTCGGCAAGGCCTCGGTTGAGATAGGCGGCCCAGATGTGGTCCTGTTTGGCGATCACGTCATTCCACAACGTCAGACTGTCCCGCCACACCGCGATCCTCTCGTGTGTGAGGCCGGCAAAGAGGGCCAGGACCAGCCCCACTGCGGCTGTGGCTGCGGCCTTGAAGAGGAGGCCTCGCGATCCGATCGCCCAGGCTGCAGTGGCGACCACGAAGAAGAGGCCGATGCACGGGACATAGGCGTAGCGATCGCAGACCATCAGCTCGCTGATAGGCACGATCTGCACCACCAGCAGCAGGCAGGCCAGGGTGAACAGGCCTGCAAAGGCCAGGAGCCGCCTGTGGCGGCCGCTGAGCCACACGGCCGCGGCAAGTCCCGCCAGCAGGATCGGCGAGAGGGTAAACAGCCAGGGGAGCGAGCCATTGACCTTGTCCGGGAAGGGGCAGAACGCAGACAGCCCGGTCGGAGCAATCAGCTTGCCCACGTACCACAGGCACGAGTAGCATACGATCGAGGCCCGCTGCACAAGGGAATACCGCGTCGCAAAGTCCTGCACGTGGCTTGCGCCGCCGCGGCTCGCCATGGTGATCGCCCCGAACAGTGCAGAGAGGGCCAGCAGGGGGACCTTCTCCAGCAGGACCCTCTGGATGGGCCCCCTCTGGAGATAGAGATCGATGACCAGCAGTGCCAAGGGCAGGGTGGCTGCGCTGGTCTTGGCCAGGAGGGCGAAGATGAACAAGACCCCTACGGCTGCGAGGTACTGCAGCTTGCCTGTGCGGCTGTAGGTCAGGTACAGGACCATGGCCGCCAGATAGAACAGCGACGAGAGCAGGACGCTGAGGGACGAGACCCATGCCACGGCCTCGACCTGCAGGGGGTGCACCGCGAACAGACCTGCGACGATGACGGCGAGGGTCCTTTGGCCGCACAGCCGCTGGATGAACACGTAGGCCAGCACGATGTTCACCAGGTGCACGAACACGCAGACGCCGTGGTAGACCCGCGGATCGAGACCTGCAACGCGGTACTCCAGGGCATAGACGAGGGAGGTCAGTGGTTGGTAGAGGGAGACCGTGGTGCTTGTGAAGATCTTCCTGATGCCCGCAAGGGACAGATCGCGGATGTCCGCGTTGCCCGTGACCTGCCGGTCATCGTCCCAGTTGGTGAATGGGTGGTTCATCGCAGGGCTGTACAGGATCGCAGTAGCGACCAGGATCACGGCCACGCAAGCTACGCTGCCGAGGCTCCAGGTCCTCGCAGTCGCCGCTCCGGCCGTCCCGCCGGAGGCGGGGCTGCGCCTGGATGGACCGGCCTTTCTTGCCATACCCTTGTGCCTGACCATGAGGCCGTCCATGCTATCCCAAAGGCCCCTTTTTCGCACGCGATTTCGGGCCTGCCTTCCACTTCCAGAGAGGAGAGCTGAAGGAGTTTTCATTTGTTGTTGATCCCGGAACCGCTAGCCCGTTAAATGACTGGATCATTGGAAGGATCGAATCATGCGCGATGCGTACAGGATCCTGACTCTCGCGGCGGTTGTGGCAGGGTGGCTCGCTGCCGCGGCCCTCGGCCAGGCTGGGGCGGATGCACTCGAACAGGGGTTCAAGGTGCCTCCTGACTTGGCCAAGCCAAGGACCTGGTGGCACTGGACTGCGGGCAATGTCACCCAGTCGGGGATCACCAAGGACCTCGAATGGATGAAGCGGGTGGGTATCGCCGGCATGCAACTGGCCGATGTCGCCTCTGGCGGCGGCCAGTCAGTAGAGCCGAAGATCGAGTTCGGGAGTCCCCAGTGGCTTGACGCAGTCCGCCATGCAGCGGCGGAGGCCCAGCGTCTCGGATTGGAGATGGCGATCTTCAGCTCTGCCGGTTGGAGCGAGACGGGCGGGCCCTGGGTGAGGCCTGAGCAGGCCATGAAGAAGCTGGTCTGGAGCCGGATGGAGGTGCAGGGGCCGCAGCGATTCAGGGCCAGACTCCCGCAGCCGCCCTCGAACAATGGGCCCATCCGCAACCTCAGGACAGGCGGCCGCGGCGACCAGACAGATCCCACCTGGTACGGCGACAGCGCGGTCGTGGCCTTTCCCACGCCGGCTGCAGAGGTGAACGTGGCGGATCTGCATCCGAAGGTCACTACCAGCGTGGGATCTGCTGATGCGGGTGCGGCCTTGCTGGATGATGACCTGAATTCGACCCTGACCCTGCCGGTTCCGCAGGATGGCTCGCCTGCCTGGGTGCAGTTCGAATTCAACGAGCCGTTCGCCGGTCGTGCGATCTCCCTGGCAGGCCGGGGCGGCATACCGGTAGGACGCGTGCTGGCCAGCGAGGATGGCGTGGCCTTCCGCACCCTCGTGACCCTGCCCGGCGCGCAGCTCTACCGCCAGGGCCGGGTGCGGACCTTCGCGTTTGACCGGACCACGGCGAGGATCTATCGGATCGAGCTGACCGGTGGACCTTTGGGTCCTGCAGCCACCATGGGCCGCTCTGCGCCTGCACCGGTGCGAGAGTACATCCTGGCAGAGGCTGTGCTGCACAGCGGCGCCCGGGTACACCGATGGGAGGAGAAGGCGGGCTTCAGCTTCCTCTTTGAATACGATTCTGTGCCTACCGCTGAGGTCCCTTCAGAGGCGGGCATACGTCCCTCCCAGGTGATCGACCTGACCTCCAAGCTGGCCCACGACGGCACTTTGGAGTGGGACGTCCCATCCGGCCGGTGGATGGTCCTCAGGATGGGATGCTCGCTGACCGGCGCCAAGAACAGGCCTGCGCCTGCCAGCGGTCTGGGCTATGAGGTGGACAAGCTCAATGCCAGGCACATGGAGGCCTACTACCACGGATACATCGACCCGCTCGCCAAGGCCCTGGGTCCGCTGTTTGGCGCAGGCCTTCAGTACGTGATGATGGACAGCTGGGAGGCGGGCATGCAGAACTGGACAGACGACATGATCGGCCAGTTCCGCAGGATCAGCGGTTACGACCCGACGCCCTATTTGCCCTGCCTGACCGGCCTCGTTGTGGATGGCTCCGAGGCCAGCGATCGTTTCCTTTGGGACTTCCGCCGGACCCTGGCCGATCTGTTCGCCGAGTGTCACTACGGCGTCATGGCAGACCTGCTGAGACGTCAGGGCCTCGGCATCTACGCGGAGGCTGCAGGCGTCTCGCTGGAGATCCCCGAAGACACGCTGCTCAACAAGAGCAAGGTCGACATCCCCATGGCCGAGTTCTGGGTGAGGGACCTGCATCCGGAGCCCATGTACTACCAGGACGTCCGCGGCGCCGCCTCTGCGGCCCACGTGTACGGCAAGACGCTGGCTGCTGCAGAGGCCTTTACAGGAGGGGGGTACGAGTCGCCCTACACCTTGAAGAAGGTCGGAGACTACTGGCTTGCGCAGGGCGTGAACCGGTTCGTCTTCCACACCTCCGCCCACCAGCCGCTCGACACCAAGCCGGGCAACACGATGGTCGGCACCCACATCCATCGCAACATCACCTGGGCGGACCAGGCAGGGCCTTTCATGACCTACCTGGCCCGCAATTGCTTCATGCTGCAACAGGGCCTGTTCGTGGCGGACCTCGCCTACCTGCTCAACGAGGGGGCCCCCTCGACCATGCCTTTCTGGGGCGCAGGCCTGACTCCGGCCGTCCCTCAGGGCCACGACTTCGACTACGTCAACGCGGACGTCCTGCTCAACAGGATGTCGGTGGCCGAGGACGGCAGGCTCATCCTGCCCGATGGCATGAGCTACCGTGTGCTGGTCCTGCCCGAGATCGATGCCATGACCCAGCCCGTGCTCCGCAAGATCCATCAGCTCGTCAGGGATGGCGCCACGGTCGTGGGCCGCAGACCCGTGAGATCGCCCAGCCTGGCAGGTTACCCGGCGACCGACGACCAGGTGCGGGCCCTGGCCGCACCCCTGTGGGGAGATCTGGACGGGGTCAGCAGGACGCGGCGGTCGTACGGAAAGGGCCTGGTCGTGTGGGGGCAACCGCTCGCAGAGGTCCTCGCCTCTCTGGGCGTGGCCAAGGACGTCGAGTACAGCAGGCCTCTGGATGCCGAGTTGGCGTGGATCCACCGCCGGGCAGGAGAGAGTGACGTCTTCTTCCTGGCCAATCGGGCAGACCGTGCAGTGGACCTGGAGGTCCGGTTCCGCGTCAGCGGAAGGCAGGCCGAGCTCTGGCATCCCGACACAGGCGAGATTGAACCGGCTGGCCACAGCGATGCCGGCGGCCTGACTGCAGTGCCGCTGCAACTGGACCAGCGAGAGTCGGTCTTCGTGGTGTTCCGCAGGCCCAGCGAGTCGCAGTCCCGGCCAGCCAGCCGGCCCATGCGATCGACCCTGGCCACGCTGGCCGGGCCCTGGCAGGTGAGTTTCCCGGCTGGCCTGGGCGCCCCGGAGCGGATCGGGCTCCAGGCTCTGGAATCCTGGACCAGTGATCCCAACGAGGGAGTCAAGTACTTCTCAGGCATGGCGACCTACAGCCTGGGCTTCACTGCGGAGCGGTCGTGGCTCATCGGCGGGCCAAAGGTCGAGCTCGACCTGGGTGCGGTGGGGGACCTGGCCACGGTCTCGCTCAATGGCAAGACGTTCGAAACCTCCTGGAAGCCGCCCTACAGGGTGGATGTCACAGACGCGATCAGGCCTGGAGCCAATCAACTGGAGGTCCGGGTGACCAACCAATGGACCAATCGGATTGCAGGCGACCGGATGGCGCCAGCGGACGAGAAGGTCCTTTCAGGAGGATCGCCCGCGGGTCTGGGCTTTGGCGGGCCCGCTCCCTTGGCTGCCTCCGGCCTGATGGGCCCTGTGACGATCGTGTCAGTGGCCGGCCACCGGCAAAGTACTCACTAGGAGGTGTCCATGTCCATTTGTCGTTCTTTCATACTGGCGCTATGGGTCGGGGTGATCGTCGTGCAGCCTTGCTGTGGCCAGTCGGGTGGCGCGGTTCGCAAGGAGGTCGCAGGCATCCCCGTCAACTATGACGAGACGCGGGTAGGCACCTATACGCTTCCAGATCCCCTGGTCCTCGCTGACGGAAGCCGGGTCCAGGATGCCCATACCTGGTACCAGAAACGCAGACCCGAGATCGTCCGCCTGTTCGAGGAGAACCAGTTTGGCCGCAGCCCTGGGCGTCCTGCGGACATGAGCTTCGACGTGTTCGACAAGGGCTCGTCAGCCCTGGACGCCAAGGCGGTGCGCAGGCAGGTGACGATCTTCTTCTCCAAAGACAAGGCAGGGCCCAAGATGGACCTGCTGATCTACCTGCCTGCAGGCGCGGCCAAGCCTGTGCCCCTCCTGCTCAACCTGGGTTTCACCGCCAACTCCAGCATCGCCGATGACCCCGGGATCAGGCCCGGAGAGATCTGGGGCAGGGACAAGAAGAAGGTTCCCGCCCCCAGCATGCCGTTCGGACGGCTCAACATCAGGCCTTTCCTGGACGCAGGGATCGGCGTGGCCTCTGTTTACTACGGCGACATCGATCCGGACTTTGCCGGCGGCGTGCAGCTCGGCGTGCGAGGGCTCACCCTCAAGCAGGGCCAGACAGAGCCTGCGCCCGACGAGTGGGGTTCGATCGCGGCCTGGGCCTGGGGCCTGAGCCGCGCCCTGGACTATCTGGAGACAGACAGCGGCGTGGATGCCAAGCGGGTCGCGATCGTGGGTGTGTCCCGGCTGGGCAAGACCGTCCTCTGGGCAGGCGCCCGGGACCCGCGGTTTGCCATGGTGATCGCCAGTTGCTCGGGTGAGGGTGGGGCTGCCTTGAGCCGTCGCAGCTACGGCGAGACCATCAAGCACCTGACAGCCCCTTCTCGGTATCCCTACCAGTTCTGCGGCAACTACCAGAAGTACGGCGATCACGTCGATCAATTCCCCGTCGACAGCCACATGCTCCTTGCCCTGATCGCACCCCGCCCTGTGCTCCTGCAGACCGGCGATGCAGACATCTGGTCGGACCCCGAGGGTGAGTTTCTGGCGGCAGTGGCTGCAGGGCCGGTGTATCAGTTGCTCGGCAAGCAGGGCCTCGGCACGGACCAGATGCCGGCCGCAGGACAGGCCATCCTGCACACGATCGGGTATGCCATGCACGCAGGTGGACATGGGACCTTGGCCGCAGACTGGGACCAGTTCCTCAAGTTCATGCAGATGCACCTGCTGCCGTGAGTGGGGCGGCTTCAGGAGGTGACCATGGATCAGCCTGACAAGTCAAAGCAGGACCGCAACAGCGCCGAGTATGTCCAGTGGGTGGGCCTCGCCACGGAGTTCTGTGGCGTGCTGGCCGTGTGCTCCTACGGCGGGTACAAGCTCGACGAGGCCCTGCACACCTCTCCCTGGTTCCTGATCGCCGGCTTCTTCGTGGGATTCGCTGGAATGATGGTCCTGATCGTCAAGCAGATCCACCGGATGCGATAGGAGTGCCCATGGCCGGCCCTTTGATCCTTGCGCTCGTCACGATCCTATCCAATCCTGCGGTGCCGTCTGCAGCAGGGGCCGGCAGCGAGGCGAGGTTCGAACCCTTCAGCGACTACAGGGTCGTCCTCTGGATCGGCGAGTCCGCCTACAAGGACAAGGCCAGGGTCGGGCTGTTCTTTCAGCGGCTCAGGGAGATGGGAGCCAATGCGGGCATGGTCTATGGCGCCGGAGACCCGGGTCCGCTGGTCGAGAACCACATTCCTTACTACGTGGAGAACGTGGTCAACAAGGGGCTGTGCCTGAAGTGGAACTCCAAGGTCCAGGATTGGGAGTCCTTTGTCACTGCATGGCACAAGGCCCGCGACCAGGCCTCCCTGGTCCGCGAGTATTGCCTGGACGATACGGCCTGGCGTGCATGGGCGGCGGAGCAGATGACTGCAGCGGCCCTGCGGAACCGGGACCATCACCCCATCGCCTACGACATCCGGGATGAGCTGTCCGTGACGATCTCCGCCAATCCCTTTGACTACGACTTCTCTCCGGCATCGCTGGCTGCCTTTCGGCAGTGGCTGATGACGGTCTATCCGGACCTCGATGCCCTGAACCGCGAATGGCAGACCCGATTCTCCGCGTGGGGTGAGGTGCGGCCATTTACGACGGACGCCATCAAGGCCCGCATGGCCTCGGCTGAGGCGATGCCACAAGGCAGTCCTGACTGGCAGAGGCTCCAGGCCCTGCGTTTCGATCCCATCACAGTCAGGCAGTCTGCCACGTCCTGGAACCTTGCGCCCTGGTGCGACTTCAGGAGCTACATGGACTTGGCCCTGGCCCGCACCCTGGATGACCTCCGCAAGGCGGCCCACGCAGTCGATCCTGCGACGCCGGTCGGCATTGAGGGCACCCAGATGCCCCATGCCTTTGGCGGCTACGATCTCGTGCGGCTGTCGAAGGTCCTCGATTGGGTGGAGCCCTACGACATCGGCTGCAGCCGCGAGATCTTCGGCTCCTTCATGGAGGGCAAACCCCTCTTGACCACGGTCTTCGAGACCCAGACGCAGCCCGCTCTGCGGAGACTCTGGCATCTGCTACTGCTGGGCGACCGGGGCTGTCTTGTGTGGTGGAGCGAGGACTGCATGGACTGGGCCTCAGCCAACTACGGCCTCACTGCCAAGGCGAAGGCCCTGCGTCCTGCACTGCAGGAGATGACGGGTCCCCTGGCTAGGCTGTTTCTCAGGGCTGAGCGGGTGACAGACCCCGTGGCCATCCACTACTCCCAGCCCAGCATCCAGGTGGACTGGCTCATCGAGTCCTGCGTGGACGGCCCTACGTGGTTACGGCGGTTCTCCAGCTACGAGGCAGACCACAACCGCATGGCCAAGGCACGCAAGGCCCTGCTTAAGGCGACACAGGATATCGGCTATTCGCCGCGATTCATCTCCTGTGAACAGATCGAAAAGGGGGGCCTGTCTGCGTACAAGGCCCTGGTCCTGCCGGGCTCTGTTGCCTTGTCGGACCAGGAGGTCTCCCAGATCCAGGCATTTCTGAAGGCAGGGCAGGGTGAGAAGGTGGTCCTGAGTGATGGAACACCCGGTCTCTTCGATGAGCACGGCAGGCTCCGGCCTGCCAGCCCGCTTGAGGACAGGTTTCCGGTCGCCGCGCCCGGTGCGAGGTGCTTTGCTGCGAAGTCGGGCCTCAGCACGCTGTCAGCAGCGTCCAGGGAGGGCGATATCGCTGCCTACGTCGGCGCGAGGCTCGGGGAGCCGCCGGACCTCGCGTGGTTGGACTGGATCAGAGGAGCGATGGCCGGCCTTGCCCCTGAGGTCGCACTGGCACCCGCAGACGCCCGCGTCACGATCCACCGGTTCACGCTGGCCAAGGCCAGACTCCTGGCCTTCGAGCGGAACATCGACTACCAGATGAGTGAGGACCTCAAACAGGCAGGAGGGAACCAGGCCCTTGAAAGGCCCGTGGACCTCACCGCCAGACTCATTGCTGCCTGCCACGTCTACGATCTGCGCGAGGCCAAGTACCTCGGCCTGACAGACCGTATTCCGTTCCGTCTGGACCCCTGGAGACCCTCACTCTTTGCCCTACTCGACGAAGAAGTGCCGGCCAGCCAGGTCATCGAGCGGCTCCTTCGGGCGGACCGTGTGGCCAGCGGAGAGGCCCTCTCTCATCCTGCTGGCCTCCAACCCGCCGGATAGGAGGGCTTTTGGCTTCCTCGAAATGTCCAAGACGGATGAAGTTCTGAGCACGATCCCCATAGTGGTCCTGGCTAAGTCATGCGAGGAGTCCGACGTGTTTGAGGGTTTTGCGCTGGGAGCGGCTGGCTATGTGGTCAAGTCCAGCGATCGCGGCAGACTCCGCCAGCAGATTGCGGTCATCCTCACCTACTGGACTATGAACCAAGTGCCTCGGACACCACCGAGGCCGAGCCGCACAGATCAGGCCGAGGCGATGGGATCGCAAGCTTGCCTGGAGGCTGACCTTCCGATGGTATGATTCGTGCCTCAGATGGCCCGAAGGCCCGAAGAGAGAGGGCCGGACTCTCACCGAAGAGGCCATACCTGCCGCTCACGGTGGGCTGGCATTCTCGTCCTGCGGGGGGCATCACAATGAATGGGCGGTGGTTTCTGAGCGGTCCTCGCGGCGGTACGGTTCATATCGCACCAGGCGCACGCCGCGGCCATCGATGCGATACACGACGCCTCGCCATGCAACCTGCCGGAGTCGACTGACTGTCGGGAGGACTGCGGCATGGACGATCTGTGCAGCGGGGACGGCGACCAGGAGCTTCAGGAGGGTCCCGGCCGCGAGCCACTGCGTCACCTCGCCCCGGCCCTGCGTGGCCTTGCGCACCGCGGCCTCCAGCAGCCCCAACAGTGCGAACAGGGCAAGTCCGTATACGGCCAACCCGCCACCTGCAATCACCGCTGTCACGCCTTGTCCCCGCACGCCCGCAACGATCATCAAGACGCTGGCTGCGGCCTGTGCCAACGTCGTTACGCCTGCGTGCAGGACGATGGCGGGCCAGTCCGTCCCCTTCAAACGCGAATGCAGGAGCTGCCGCTGCACGAACCGCCAGAGACTTCTCCAGGTGCACGATTCGCGGTTGACGCTGGTCAGCGTGGGCACGAATGCGACCCTTCCATGCACCTGCCGCACTGCCACGTCAAGGGCTGTGTCGCTGGCCACTGCCTGTCGCCAGAGCTGCGGCAGATCGGTATCGCGGAACAGTCGCGTCCGCACGGCCATTGTGCCGCCCCAGGTACACCGGCCCCAGTGCATCTGGACGGCTGCGCCGGCGTTCCATGCGTACCTCGCCAGGCTCGCCAGGGTCGGCTGTGCCGGCATGTACCAGCGGTTTCCCGTCGTGGCCTCCACGCCCTGGTCCCGGAATGGCTGGACCAGCTCCCGCAACCATGTGCGATGGGGGATTACGTCGGCGTCCAGGATGGCAAAGACCTCGTAGGACTCCTCCAGACTGGCGACAGCCTGAAGCAGGCTGTTGACTTTCAGGGTGCAGGTGCCGAATCGTGCCGCCAGCGGCGCGACGTGCACCGGACTGCCCGGATGTCGCCGTATGACCTGGTCGATCACTTCGCAGGCCGGATCCTCCACGTGATCGACGATGATCCGCACGCAATACCGCGGATAGTCCTGCTGAAGCAGCCCCTCGATGCACTGGGCCAGAAAGGGATCATCGCCCCGGACGGACAGCAGCACTGCCGCCTTGGGGCAGTCTTCATCGGCCGGCAAGGGGGGCAGGGCCGACGCAGTGCCCGGACGAACGCCAACGCCGGCATGGTTTGGATCGCAACGAGAATCAGCAGAATCGCACAGATCACCAGGGCGAAGCCCGTCATGTCACCTCCTAAGAGTCAACTCGAATTCACACAGCACGGCACTGGGGCGGACTGTGACGGAGGTAGTCTATCCAAGAATGCGGGGCCGTCATAGAAGAACCTCGAAATCGCGGTGTACGCCGGTAGAATGGAGCAGCGTCGACTTATTCCAGGATGGGAGGTCATGCAGGACAGCCAACGAGTTGTGGTCATCGGCGCCGGTCCAGCAGGAATCGGCGTGGGTCTGGCCCTGGGCGAAAGGGCGGTGGTCGTCGAGCAAGCGGCTGAACCGGGCGGCCTGTGTCGTACCCTCGTGCGGGACGGCGCGGTGTGCGACTACGGCGGGCACTCGTTCCACACCCCGCACCCTGCGATACGGGAACTCGTGTTCTCTGCGGTCGAGATGGTCGAGCAGAGGCGGGAGGCGAGGTGTGCCACACACGGCACGATGATCCCCTATCCATTTCAGGTCCACTTCGCTGCGATCGGCCAGGCCGAGGTGGTCGCGGAATGCCGCGCCGGGCTTGCCGCGGCAACCGACGGCTCAGGGGCCGCTGATTTCGAGGAGTACCTTCAGCGGCGGTTCGGCCCTGGTATCGCGAGACACTTCCTGTTGCCCTACAACCGGAAGCTGTGGGGCAGCGATCTGCGGCGGTTGGCGGCCGACTGGGCGTCAGAGCGGGTCGCTGCTTCGGCCGGTGCAGCCGAGCGATTCGCCGAGAGGGGCGGTCGTCGCCGGCCCCTGCAGGCCGATACTACGGTTGCTTACCCCGCTTGCGGCGGCTTTGGCGAGATCACGTCCGCCTTGGCACGCCGGCTGGTGGACCTGCGACTCGAAAGAACTGCCGTGGCCGTGAGCCCCGAGGACCACACGCTGCGTCTGCACGACGGCACGACGCTGCGATGGGACCGGCTCGTGTCTACCCTTCCGCTTGACCGCCTCCTCGCACTCCTTCCGGATGTGCCCGCCGAACAGAGGGCGGCCGCTGCACGTCTGCAGTCGCTGCCGCTGGCCTTGGTGCTGGTCATCGTGGGGCACCCCGTGGACACACCGATTCAGCGGGTCTACTCTGCGGAGCCGGAGTACCCGGCGCACAAGACCGCCCTGAACCACAACTCGTCGGACACCCTACGGGCACTGCCGCAGCACGCCATTGTGGCCGAGGTCTCGTCCTGGCCGGAGAAGGCGCTGGCCTCGCGCGGCCTGGGACGCACGGTCGTACATCACCTGGTAAGGTTGGGGCTGATCTCCTCGCCTGCCGTGGTTCGCGCAACCGAGGTCATCGCCGTTCCTTACGGCTATCCGGTCCCTACGCACGATCGCGACGCGATCGTTGCCACGCTGAAGGCGTGGCTGTGCGAACGTGGAATCCACACCGTGGGCCGGTTTGGGGAGTGGGCCTATATCAACGCCGACGAGGCCCTGCACCGGGGGCTGGCCCTGGGGAGAATGCTGGCACGCGGTTGAGCGGTAGGGCGGGATGGGCCTTTGGCGAATCCCTGGAGCCGTTCTTGCCGTCAGAAACAGTAGGCCATTTCCGCCCTGAGGAAGTTGTCCCTGCGGAGGTCGTAGAGGAGGCTGTGCTGCGGGGCACTGAGGAAGATCCAGGCCTCGAGGGTCAGACGCCACTGCGAGCCGAAGCGGCGACTCGCCTCGACGGTGAGTACACTCTCAGACTCCCCGAGATCCTGCATCATCCCGGCCAAGAACTGCGTGTTAGCGACGTCGTTCGGTGTCAGTCGCATACCCAGGAAGAGGTCGTTGTCGAAGATCGAGGTCGTGGCGTCGTCGTCGCCCCTCTCGTCGTACGCGTATTCGGCCAACACGCCGAAGTCCGTCTTGCTGCCCGCGACGCCCCAGAAGGTGTATTCGAAGCCGCCGGTCGCGGCGACGTACGGTTTCAGGAAGCCGGCGTGGTGGAGGCCTTCGAACTTCCAGAGCCAGTTGCCCGTGGCCCACTGCAGGTCCATGCCGTACTGCGTGGACTGCTCATAGAAAGGGATGAGCCGCAAGGGTGCAGCCGCGTTGGGGTCCAGCATGGTGGACGGGACCAGGAACGGGGTCCGCGTGGTCCCGCGGAAGGCGTAGATGCCGACGTCAACCCCCCCAAAGGACCGGCTGTATCGAGCCGCGAGATCGAAGTTCCGCCTGCCGGAGGGGCTGCGGAACAGGGGATGCTCGGTGTCCACCACGACCCCCTGGCGTAACCGGCCCCTGACGCCCGGAAAAGTCCGTTCCCGGAAATAGGGCAAGCCAAAGACCTCCACGGTTCCCCAACCCTTGGTCATGGAGAACTCCGCCATGGGCTGGCCCAGCTTGTCTTCACCGTCCATGTGCTCGATCCAGTCGGTCTGATTGATGACGTCGACGAGGTGGACAAACTCGGTGGCGCCCCAGAAGACCTTGCCGACGCCGACCCGAAAGAACCCATCGTCAATGGGTTGGAGGTAATTGAGCTCTCGGATGTCCCAGTGAGTCCGCTCGGGATCTGCGCTATCGATGCGGCCGAAAGGGGTGAACGTCAACGCGGAGCCCCCGGCCCATCGATGGTAGTACTCCGGCTGCGCAGAGAGCGACACATCCTGATCCCGCTGGCCGGCGAACTGGGGGGACTGGAAGAACAGGCGGCCTTCGCCGGCGACGTATCCGGAGATCTTGTCGACGGCCTTGTCGCGGGCCGGTGCGTTCGCGTCGCCGGGTGCGGCAGCCAGGGTGCATACGCTCAGGGTCAGTAGCAATACGGCAGGCACGGACGTCACCGGACCAGGGCCAGGCTGGCCTGGCTGAAATCGCTTTCGGTCAGCCCCGCGTGAAATGCGATGCTGGACCAGATCAACTGGCTGTTCTTGCCGGTCTGGTGGTTCGCTATGGTCATGTTGTGGGGCCTCCAGAACCGGTCCAGATACTGGCGATAGTCCTTCAGGGTCAGGGTCTTGAGCAGGGAGTCCTTCCGGTCATAGTAGTCAACCTTCAGTGTCCTGTATTCCTGCTTGTCCAGCCAGGCGACCTCTCGCACGTAGCCCGAAACAGCCCCTTCCTTGGGCCGCCGCTCGACTACAAAGCAGTCCTGCGCCTCCAACGCCTCGTCGCGAAGCCACAGGTACGTGTACTTCTCCATCACGGGGCTGGCCAGATCCTCGTAGGAGAACTCGCTGCCCATGAAGGAACCGGACTTGTTCTGGGCGGCGATACGGCGGACTCGCTTCTCGGCGGGCAGGTAGAGCCACTGGTCGTCCGCTCGATCCTTGTGCGTGTGCGTCAGCAGAACGGTGTCTTTGACGTCCGCAGGCGTGTCGAAGATGCACAGGCTCCGGGTGCCGTCGGCCACCTCCATGGAGCGAACGCGGAGATCTCGCTCGCTGACCTGGCCCTGGCGATTGCGAAGCACCATCCGGAGACGCGCAGTGGCGTCGCCGTATCCGGCGGACCGGCGACTGGCCTCTTCCGCGATGAGGCGTCCTTTCTCCCCGGGCGCCTGGGCGTGACAAAGGCAGGCACACACGCCAGCCACGGCTGCCGCCCATAGCCCTGCTCTTGAGAAAGTCTGCACGTCTTCTTCCATAGGCACGAGGGTCCGAAGGTCAATCGTCTGTCAGTCTAGTCGCTGGCCGATCGAATTTCATCAATAAAGCAGGCGTGAGGAAGAAGTCCGACATCAGGGCCAGGGCGATGATCATCCCACACATCAGGCCCATCTCGGACATCATGCGGTAGTGCGACAGCATCATCACGAGGAAGCCGGAAATCAGAACCAGGGTCGTCACCCCGATCGCGCCAACGGCGCTGGAGAACGCGTACCGGACCGCCTCCTCAGGGCTGGCCCCGTGTTCCCTTCTGGCCGCAAAATACTTGATGAAGAAGTGGATGGTGTCGTCGACGATGATTCCCAGGGTCATCCCCACAACCACCGAAAGCGACAGGCCAACCTGGCCCTTGGTCACGCCCCAGATACCGAAGGCGATGAAGGGAGGCACCAGATTGGGAATCAGAAAGACCGCGGTGAACTTCAGGCTGCGTAGCGCGAAGAACATGAGCCCGGAGATAGTCACGATCTCCACGAGGGCGGCCCAGAGCATGTTGCGGATGTTTCGCCGGGTCAGGTGGGCCCAGATCAGGGACAGACCCGTGCCCCGGGTCTGCATAGGTGCCGGGGCATGGGCGGCGAGCCACTGAACCGCCTGATCGTTGATGTGACATAACTCGTTGGCGCTGAGACTCTTGAGAACCACCGTGAAGCGGGTGGACGACTTGTCCACGTCGACCTGGCTGTTGAGGTCCCGGCCTGCGGGCAGGGCCAGCTCGTACAGCAGGAGGTATTGGCTGATCATGGCCCGCTGATCCGGGATGCGATCGTAGTTCGGGTCGCCGCCATGGATGTCCCGATTGAGTCGTTTGACTGTGTCGGCGAAGTGGGCTACTGAGACCACACCGGGTTGCCCGCGGAACCAATCCGCAAAGCGGTCCACCGCGGCCAGGTAGGCGGGGTCCACTATGCCGCCGGACTGGCCGGAGCTGAGTGAGAATTCGATGGAGTCCCATCCCGTCAGATTTCCTATCATGAAGTCGGTCGCCCTGCGGAACTCGAAACTGCTGTCAAAATACGTAAGGAAGTTGTCGTCTAGCTCTATCCCCAAGATTCCCAGGGACGTAATGGCTACGATGGCAACCATGACCCTGAGCAGAGACCTCCGCCTTCGAATCACGAAGTCGGCCATCCGACCGAGATCGACCCACGGCTTTCTTTCCCGATCCGGTTGGGTGGACATGGGCAGAACGGCCATCAGCGCAGGCAGCAAGAGGACGGAGTTGACCAGGTCGATGGCAACGCCGATGGCCACGAGATTGCCCAGGTCTTGAAAGGGCGGCGAGTCGGAGAAGTTGATGACCAAGAAGCCCAGGATCGTCGTGACGTTGGTGAAGACGATGGCCTTGAGGTTGACTCGCATGGACTGGGCGATGGCCTCATGTTTCGTGGAGCCGTTGCGGACCAGGCGGAACATCGTCGTCAGCACGTGGATGTTGTCGGCGATCGCCAGCGTGAGCATCAAGCCCGGGGCGCCCATGGAGACGGCGTTGAGAGGGATCCCCAACCATCCGGTCAGTCCCATGGCCGTCGCCATGGAGAGCATGGTGACGAAGACGGCGGCGAAGGTACCATACAGCGAGCCAAGAGAGATGGCCACCAGCGTGGTCATGATGACAAACGCCACAGGAATCAGGGTCGTCGCGTCCCGCCTGCTGGCCTCCGCAAAGGCTTGGTCGATCATGACCGAGCCGGTGAGATGGACGGCGATTCCAGGATGTCGCCGACGAAGATCCCTAGCCAATCCACGGGCATGCTCGGCCACCTTGGGTACAGCCTGAAGGTCTTCAGGGGGCGCGACGAGGCTGACGTAGACGCCGGTGACGTGTCCCTTCACCGAAACCAGTCGGGTCGTGATGGAGGTGTCGGCCAGCACCCTCTTCCGAAGTCGATCCAGCTCGAGTTCGGACAGGGTGTTGGGATCGCCAACAAGGTTCTCTACGGTCAGATCACCGCCTTGGACGCCCAGGTGCGGGAGATTGGTGAGCGAGGTGACCCGCACGGAATAGGGCATGCGCCATGCCTCTGCGGTCAGCCCTGAGACCGCTGACAGGGCGTCCTGCGTGAAGACATTTCCGTTCTTCGGAGCGAGGATGAAGAAGATGCTCTGTTCTTTGCTGTAGGTCTGTTCGAGGGCCTTGAGGGCTTGGTAGTCAGCATCGTTCTCCGCGAAGAATACCCGGGTGTCGTTGCTGATCCGGATACGCGGGATCCCCAAGGCCGCGAGGCCGATCATCGGAATGAAAGCGCAGATGATCCACCACCGGGCTTTGATGACCCACGTTCCGAGATGTTCCTCGATCCAGGTCACAGCCTGCTCACCCTGCAACAGAGTCCGAGTGCCCCGAGGCGCCCGCGACGCCGCCAGGACCGCGGTGGAGCGGTTCTACCGGAACTGCCCAACCAGGGCAAGCAGATTCGGCCTGGAACCTCGGTGGGCTCGATGTCGCTTGACAGAAGGGCTGGCTTGCCTTATCCTCCGTGCTCACTGCAATGGCCATGAAGGATTGGCGCTGACCGTAATAACGCGGCGGACCCTCGGCGGCCGTCGAGGAGTACCCGCCGAGGTACTTGTTGGAGGTGTTTTCTGCTTCTAGGGCCAGGAGCACCCAAGATCCACACCCTCTTGACCGGCGCGTCTGGTCTGTTGGGTGGCTATCTGCTGCGTGACGGTCTCCTCGCGGGTCGCCGTATGGCCGTCCTGCTGCGGCCCACGGAAACGCGGTCGGCCGCGGAACGGATCCATGCCTTGCTGACCCGTTGCGAAGAGCAGGCGGGCCGGACCCTGGCACGGCCTGCGGTCTTCGAGGGTGACTTGACCCGGCAGGACCTGGGTCTCACGGCATCCGACCTGTGCTGGATCACGAGCCATTGTGATGCGGTCATTCACAGTGCAGCCAGCCTGACCTTCTTCGGTTCGGACCGTCGGGGAGAACCCTGGGTGACCAATGTGGAGGGCACCCGTCGTGTCCTGGATCTCTGCAGGCGGTGCGACGTCCGACGCCTTCACTACGTGTCCACGGCCTACGTCTGCGGTCTGCGCAAGGGGCCCATCCTGGAGACAGAGATCGATCTCGGGCAGCAGACGGGCAACGATTACGAGCGCAGCAAACTCCAGGCCGAGAGGATGGTCCAGACCGCAGATCTGCCGCAGCCGGCTACGATCTATCGGCCCTCCATCATCGTGGGCGACTCCCAGACCGGGTACACGTCGTCCTTCCACGGCTTCTACGCCATGGTCAAGCTAGCTCACACCCTCGCCTCTTGTGTGCCTTCCCGCGTCATTACGGCGAGGAGGGTGGTCCGTGCCCTCAGACTGAAGGGCCACGAACGAAAGGACTGTGTTCCCGTGGATTGGGTCTCTGCCGTCATTACGTACCTGGTGGACCATCCCGAGCACCATGGGCGGACCTATCATCTCACGGCCGCTGAACCGATCCCCGTGGCCCTTTGGAGCCAGGTCATTCAGGAGGCGGTGGAACAGTATTCACGGATGGCCGATCCCCGGGATTCCATTGTGCGCGGCGCGAAGTGGTTCAGGGAGATGTTCCTTGGGCAGTCCGAGATCTACCGCTCGTACTGGAGGGACGATCCCCAGTTTGACCGCACGCATACGTCGAAGGCCGCTGGCCATCTGCCTTGCCCGGCCATGGACTACGACGCGTTCTTACGCATGGCGCAGTTCGCGATCCGAACGAACTTCGGCAGGTGTCTAAGGATGCCTGTCCGGGAGACTCCGCTGCGCGCGGTCGTGACCCCCACCGGGACGTGATTCCATGTGCCTACCGCTGCCCTTGGTGCCTTTTGAGAGCTACATGCTGGCAGACGACCGGCGGGCACACCCCATGACGGGCGTCGTGCGACTGCGATTTGCCGGACAATTTGCCCGGGCCGCTTTGGATGAGGCCATGGCCGTAGCGGTCCCACGTCATCCCCTTCTGGCGGCTGTGGCTCGCCGTTCTGGGCGGGGATGGACCTGGGTGTCCGCGGACTGCCCGCCCGTCGTGCAGTGGCTGGGCGTGCTGCCGGGGGAGGCCTTGCCGCCGCTGTCTCCGCTGGATGTCCGCACAGGACCTGGACTGCGAGTGGTCGTGTGTGAAGGACCTGGACGGACCGACGTCATCCTGCAGGTGCATCACGCGTGCTGCGATGCCGGTGGATGTCTGGGGTTCGCGGAGGACCTGCTGGTCGCGTATGCGATGGCCCGGGGGGCGATGCCCGGAGGGTCTCTGCGTCCGCTCCGGCCTGAGCAACTCGAGGGACGAGGCCGATTTCCTTGGCTGCCTCCCTCAATCCTCAGGGCGGGAGGCACGCCCGTCATGGCCCTGAGCCGCGTGTGCAGGTTCTTGTTTCACAGGCCCGATCCCCTCATACCGTGTCAGGTCCAGGAGACCGACGGCATGACTTCGCCGGACTATCCAGCGACTTTGAGCCGCCGGCTGGAGGAGTCTGAGACTGCGGATCTCGTGGCTGCGGCCAAGACGCTGGGGGTCACGATCAATGATCTGCTGGCAGGGGACCTTTTCTGCTCGCTGGCCCGGTGGAGGCAGGACTACGCCCCAGACCGGCAGGATGCATGGCTACGCGTGTGCGTTCCAGTCAGCCTCCGCTCACCGGCCCACGATCGGCTCCCCGCAGCCAACCTGGTGAGCATGGTGTTCCTCGACCGCCGCGGCCGCGACGCGACAGACGCGGGGCCGCTCCTATCGTGGGTCCACGGGCAGATGCAGCGGACAAAGCGGTTCGGGTTGGCGCCGGTCTTTGTACATTCCGTGGGCCTCCTCCAACGAGTGCCGGGTGGCCTGGAGTGGGCCTGTCAGGCCTCTCGATGCAGGTCGACGGCCGTGCTCACGAACCTGGGGGTGTTGTTCCAGGGCACTCCGTGGAGTGGGGGCCGCCGCGGTGTGGTGGCGGACAGTCTGGTCCTTGAGGACGTCGATTCATTCGCCCCCTTGCGGCCCCTGACGTACGCCGCCTTCTGCGCATCGACCTACGAGAGGAGGCTGGGCCTGACCCTCCACTACGATTCGCGGGTGCTGGCCACGGGCCAAGCGGTAGAGTTGATCGACGGATTCGCAGATCGCCTGCGCAGGTCCGCGGCCGAGCGGAGAGTGGACCGCCGAGGGTCGGCATCTGAGGCGCCTTTGGGTCCACGGCCCATGATGGCCCATCGACCGATGCAGGGGCGCGAGGCGTGACGGCCTGGGCGTTGGTCTTGTTCTGGCTGCTGCTGGGTATGGCCGTCATCCATACGATCGCGGCCATACCGTTTGTGTGGAGACTGTACCATTGGCGGCGTCTTCGCCGCGGCGACGCTCGCTGCCCCAAGACGGCCGTCGTCCTTTGCCTGCGAGGCTCGGACCCATTCCTGCCCGCCTGTCTGCAGGCCATTCTGGATCAGGACTACCCGTGCTACGACGTTCGCATCGTGGTGGATAGTCCCGACGATCCGGCCTGGAAGACCGTGCAAGAGGTGCTCTCCCGCAGCGGCGCCGCGAACGTGCAGGTGCGCTTCCTGGTGGACCGGCGGCCCACGTGCAGCCTCAAGTGCAGCAGCCTCCTGCAGGCAGTCTCACAACTCGATGCGTCACACGAGATCATCGCGCTGATCGATGCCGATGTGGTGCCGCACCGCACGTGGCTCCGGGAACTGGTGGCGCCGCTGCAGGACGAGCGGGTGGCAGCCGCCACGGGCAATCGTTGGTACATGCCCGCCTCACCCTCCTGGGGCAGTCTTGTGCGGTGGCTGTGGAATGCGGCTGCCGTGGTCCACATGGATTGGTACCGAATCCCCTGGGGCGGGACCCTGGCTGTGAAGATGGACGCCGTGCGCACGGCACACCTGACCGCTCGCTGGGAGCACACGCTGTGCGAGGATACCCTGCTCTATGGGGCATTTCGGCCATTGGGGTACAGGGTCGCCTGGGTGCCTTCTCTGATGATGGTCAATCGGGAGCAGTGCCGCGTCACGACCTTCTACCGCTGGGTCTGCCGCCAGCTCCTCACGATACGTCTCCACCATCCCGCGTGGAGGGTCTTGGTCGTACATGACCTGGCCACGTCCTTGGCCCTTTGGGGCGGCATGCTCTCCCTGATTGCCGCGATGGCTGTCGGGGACGGGGCGGGGGCCTGGTGGCTTCTGGTGGGCATGGGGCTGCAGTGGGGCGTGCTGATCGCGGTCCTGATGGGGATGGAGATCGGCATGCGTCGTATGATGGCAGCCAGGGGTGAGCCCACGGCCTGGCTTGGCCTGTGCGGCCTGGCGCGGACGGTCCCGGCAATGGTGCTGACCCTGGCGATCTATCCTGCGGCCTTGCTCTGCGCCATGAGGCTGCGGGAGGTTGGTTGGCGGGGCATCAGGTATCGGGTGGAGGGCCCGGGGCGGATCCGCATGGTCGAGTACCGGCCGTATAGCGTCAGCCCCGAGTCCAGACAGACCCTCGGGTCGCTGTGAGGCGAGTCCTATCGCCTGCTTCGAGGAGTCCGTACAGGCGGGGCCCGGCCCTTGATCGGAATCCGCGAGCAGGATGCGTGGGAGTGTGGTAGGTCACGAAGAAGAAAGGAGCACTGACCAGCAGATTCCCACCCGGCCAACTGCATCATTCATATCTCGCCACGATCGCCTGGCGGCCTTGGATTGTGCCTGGCAGGATGATCCACTCTCTGGCTGCATCGAACTTCTCATAGGGTTGGCCGTTCAGCAGAACGGCCTTGAGGGGCCTGGACTCGGGGTGGCGGATGCGGAGGTACACGGTCCTGGGCGGGTTGCGGGTCGGGGGATCGAGGGTGATCTGGACCGTGCCTTCTGCCACGTGGGATCGGTACTGGACCGACATCAGGCCGAATCGTGAAGGGGCTCGGCCGATGCCGACCGTGTTTCCCTGGGCCAGCCAGTACCGTGGGATGGCCTGGCCCAGGTAGAGGTCCTGGCCCTGCTCGTTGACGAACATCAGCCTCAGCCAGTACGTGGACTGCGACTCATCCGAGGTCTTGAAGTGGTCTCCTGCAGGGTAGCCCAGCTCTGGAAGCGAGTGCTCGTTGCACATCCGCACCTCGGGGTAGAAGGCAGAGGCGAAGCCATTGAAGTAGGCCCGCAGGAAGTGCTTGACGTCGTCCCGCCACAGGTAGGGCAGGGGGCCGTCGAGCAGGTTGGCCTGCATGGAGAAACCCCCTCGCGAAAACCAGAATGCATCATAGTTGGCGATCGAGTAGCCGTATCGGTCGGAGATGTAGAGGTTGTCCTCATAGTCCTTGAGGATCCACCGAGTCTCAGCCGCATCCGGCGAGAGCAGACCATAGGCAGGCAGGAACAGGGGGCCCTCCAGCGTCTCGCGGAGCCAGCCATGTGCCCGGCCCCGCTCGTAGAGCCGGGAGGGGATCTTCGGAACGTAGGTGCCATCCCGCAGCCGGACCACGGGGCAGAGGATTCGGGCCTCAGTGATCCCTCGCATGAAGTCCTCAGTGTAGCTGCGGGCTTCTTGCTGGAGGCGCCCAGCCTCTGGAAGGCCGAAGTCCGCGAGGGCATCCGCCAGATCGCGGAAGCCCCACACCGTCGCGCTGTTGGTGGCAAGCCAGTGCCAATAGTCGGTCACGTCCTCCAGGGAGCCTGCAGGCAACCAGCCGTATTCCAGCGGCCTGCTTCCGTCCGGGCGGACTTTCTGGGTGGCCTTGCGCTCGCGGATGACCCAATCACAGGCCTTGACCATCCCCGGCGCAGAGCGGCCCATCCAGTCACGGTCCCGTGTGAGCCACCAGTGCTGGGCCATGCCCCACATGACGTAGCCGTGGCTCTTGTTGTAGCCGCCCGTCTCATGGCCGCCTGCGCCATAGAGCTCCCCCTCTGCACTGCTGAAGTTGCCGGGCATGGCCACGGTCCCCTGGTAGTGGAGGAAGGCGTCGTAGTTCTGCTGTGCGAGCTTGTGGAAGCCGCGTCGGTCCAGATCACTGATCATCATGACCGACTCGCTGGGATAGACACCATAGTAGAACGTGCCGACGTGGGCGTGAAGGAAGTCCGTGCCCAGCTCCTTGAGGCAGTTGATCATGAGGTGATACGACTGGGCCTTGTAGAAATCGTTGATCCAGGGTTCCGGGGTCTGGATCTGTGAGCCCTGCGAGATCAGTTGCCGCCAGAATGCAGAGACGCGGTCTGCCTCAGTATCGAACCGAAGGGCTCTGAGGTTCCCGATCTCCGCATCGTCGAGCAGGGTAATGGACGGAATCGTGGCCTGCAGGGTGCTGGCTTGGCCGGGCTTGAGCGTCGCCTTCCAGGAGATGCAGGGGCCATCCTGGCTGAAGGTCCCCTTGCCATCGTCGCTGGCCAGCAGACGCAGCCGGTCTTGTCCTGCGGCCTTTGTGACGATCCGGTCGCCATTTGTCGTCAGGGGCTCACCGTGTCCCGCGTTCGAGCTGAACCTGAGAGACGCGACGGCCTCCCGGTTCTCGGAGAGGTTGACTGCGCGGATCTGCATGAGCAGGACCGAGGCGGTGTCCAGCCCCACGTCGTTGAGGTCCGGGATCGTGGCCGTCAGGACGGTCTTCTGCTCAAAGGCCATCTGGCCATCCTGCCACCAGGTCCGCAGGACCGGCAAGAAGCCCTCCCTGAGCTGTCTGCCACCACGAAGCTCCTGCGCAGGAAGGCCGGCGGAGATCCGCAGCAGCTCTCCGTCCCAGAGCTTGCGGTCGCTGTCGCGGGGACTTCGCTGCAGATCGAACCATCGTCTGTGCGAGGTGATCTCGATCTCCCCATTAGGCCATTGGTGCATGGCATTGCGGTTGCCGGGAAGGCCATGGACGAAGGTCACGGGCCGCTTGACCGGCATATCGTTCCACGCCCGGCCTAGGGTCTGCTCTTCGGATGCAGCCACCCGGTCATAGACCGTCTGACCGCCGTATTCCCGCACCAGGGCCTGGCGGTAGTCTTCGAGCGACATGGCATCGTCGCTCCGCGTGACCAGGACGCCCAGGTCGTCAACGAGGATACGGTCGCCTGCAGCGACCTCGTCTGCCGCAAACGAGAGGGGCCGCGTGCTGGACCACACCGTGACGATCGTGCGGTCATAGCGGCCGTCGATCGGATCTGTGGCCATGATCAGGTCCGCTTCGACAGCGGTCCTCTCGGGGTCTCGAAGGACCCAGGTCCTGTCAGGGCGGACCGACACAGGACTACCCGCTGCCGGACGCACGGCCAGCACCTGGCCATTGAAGACCTCTATCCTGCCTGACTCCTGGCCTGCCGCGAGCATCGCAGCGACCCGTGGTTTGCCGAACTGGACCCTGACCTGTATGGGCCTGCACACGCTCTCGGTGTACACGCCAAGGGTGGAGACGGCCGGCGTCCGGCCCTCGCAGCACAACCTCAGGCCGAGTGTCTTGCGGTAGGGGACAGACTCACCCTTGAGGCCGGGGATCTCCTCGCTGGACGTCGGCAGGAACGTGAGTTCACAGCGGCGGCCGCTCCGCCTGGCCTGGACCTTGGCCGTGATCCACTTTCCGTTGGTCCAGTCGTCCATGGCGTCCCAGCCCACGCCGCCAGCCCCTCGCTCCAGGATCAAGGGATCGGCCTTGCCATCCCAGACCCTGTGCCAGTACTGGAGTCGGATTTCATCCGGCTCAGGCAGGGGGCCCTGGCCCTCGAATTCGACGAGGACCTGCCGGATCTTGCGGGGCTCAGGCCAGCGAATGATGCGTGCAGCGTCCGCCGCCTGCGTCTCCTGCAGGCCGAATGGGGCGATGTCGAGAGGATCGCCCGGCACGACGTTGTGTGCTGGACCGGCGGCCAGGAGACTGGGTCCCAAACTGAGGACGAGCACTGCCATACACGCGGGAGACATCTTCATGGTTTGTGGTCCTTTCGCTCCTGCCCCTGTCATTCCTTTGCATCGGGACGCCGGCCGCTCAGACCGCGCGCAGGTCTATGGCGACCACCTCGTGGTCCAGGATTGAAGGCACGGTTAGGGATACCACCTGGCCCTTGACCCGGTGGTTGACTGCCTTTCCGCTCACCAATAGGTGGACTTTCTTGGGTCTGTGGCCCTCTGGAATCCGGATATGGACCTCCTGCCTGCCTATGGGGATGAGTTCCCTGAAGGGGCCCTTCATCATCATGGGGTTGGTCAGATTGACCAGGTGGACGGTCACAGAGTCCCTCTGTCGCCAGGCCGCGATGTCGAGGATGCCGGGTCCTGTCACCTGCACGGTCTGCTCCCGGCCCAAGGCCCAGCGGATCGTGTTGGCCAGCAGCCTGGCGTGGTCTGCATTGAGGACATCCCAGAACGAACGGTCCAGGTCCCACGGCACATAGGCGACCCGACTTTGGCCTTGCTCGCGGAGATAGAGTTCACGGACGCCGGTCTCTGGGACGCGGGGGTACACGTGTTCCATAGGCAGATCCGGGTAACTGGGGATCAGGGTGACCGGCGACGGGAAGTCCGTTTGGCACCTGACGTCCAGTCGCCAATTGCCATGGATGATCCGGTAGGCGTCCGTCAGTCCGTCCAGGACGGGATGAAACCGGCCGGTCCGAGGGTCTGGCGCAAGCCTCAGGTAGGCATTCTTCATCGGCCCTTCCGCTCGGTCGCCGGCCGAGACGCCGAACAGATCGGCCAGGGCGAAGTTGTCGCGGCGATGTCCCGACTCATCGTAGAGGGACGTCTCGAACGTGGCCATCACGCTGCCGCCGCTGAGGACGTACTGCCGGATCTGCTGGCATTGGCTGTCCGACAGGGCTGCGATGTTGGGGAGGATCAGGAGCGAGAAGCACCTGAGGTGCTCCGGATCGAGCATCCGGTCATTGACCATCTCAAAGGGGACGCGTGCCTCGACCAGGGCCTGGTACATCCCGAGCGAATGGCCGTCGCTCTGCTCCTGCCAGGGCCTGCCGCCATAGAATCTCTCTGTCTGCTCCGAATAGACCATGGCCGCCTGGGCCAGGGGCGCGGTGTTCCTCAGGTAGCGTTCTGCACGATAGTGCCACTCGTAGATCTTCTCGACCACGGCCAGCCACCGCCGATCGTACAGGGTCCCTGAGAACTTGGCGAACCAGGGCCTCATGTTGTTGGCCACGCCTTCCGCGACCCAGATCCGGATCTCGGCCTCGCTCTGCACGGAGTCCTTCCAGCGTTGCCGTTCCTCCAGGCCCACGCTGAAGATGCCACCGAGGGGCTTCATGCCCATGGTCGCCCGGAGTTCCTTCGCCCGTTTGGCGTTTGACCAGGGCGGGATGACGCCGCTCCTGCCCTGGTGGTCGGTGAAGACGATGTCGGACAGGGTGCCGGTCACGACCCGGTCTGGAAAGCCGTTGGGAATGAATCGGGATTCGGGATCGACCTGCCGGATCGTCTTGTCCCACAGGGACCAAAGCTCCCTGAGTCGCTCTGTGGACCATTGCACGTAGCTGCGGTACGCGGGATCGCGGCGGTTCGCAGCCGCAGGCAGGGTCATGCCTGAGAAGGCCCTGAAGTTCCGGGTGCAGTGCTCGCAATAGCAGATCCCATGGCCCGCCCATCGGTTGGAGAAGATGCCATCGGGCCGGTATCGTGACATGATCTCCTGGTGCACCCGGGTCATGAAGTCGAAGTTGTAGGGGCCCAGCGCACAGGTCACCCACAGCTCGGGATTGGACCAGTGGCGCCTCCTCTGGCCTCGGCTGTCCACCGCGATCCAGTCAGGGTGTGCCTCCGCCGCGTCGTTCCAGGCCGCATGGGGATCGGTCCTCGCGATCACGGCCATGTTCATCCGCCTGCACCCATGGACGAGGACGCCGAGTGGATCGCTGTCACCCAACCACAGGCTTCGGTGGTGCAGGGGCACCTCCGTGGGGTAGTAGGCCACCACGCCTCCTGCGCTGAGGCATGCGCCATCCGCGTGGATCCGCCTGAAGTAGTCGAGCCAGAACTCCGGATCGAACCTGCCTGGGTCATTCTCTACAAGGACCAGTTGTGCCCACCGCATCGGCCTGTCAAACCAGGGCACAGGATCGTCGCCCGCAGCGGTCCACGGTCTGGCCATCGCCAGGTAAGCCCCAGCCGCTGCCGACGTCTTAAGGAAGTCTCTTCGGTCCATGCATGCGTCTCCAGGCATCCAGAGTGTCGCTACCATCGGAAGAATCGGTAGGGGTCGTCCCATTGGGGAGAGGGGCAGCATCCTGTGCCCTGAGGTTCGCGGCGCCCGTTGCAGCCGCCAAGATCCAGACGATAGACAATCGGTTCATCGCGTATCCGCCTTGCCGCGAGGGCGGCCCATATCCTGGTCCATCCGCCAGGAGCCTGCTATCGCAGGAACTGCTTGAGCATCCGATCGCCCAGGGTCACGACCTCGCAGGTGCTTGTCTGCGAGTCTTCCTGAAGCTCATCCGTTCCATAGGAGGGGACGTAGGCCAACTGGCAGAGGTGAACTCCGATCTCCCTGGACTTGAGCTCCATGGGTGGAGGCCAGAACAACTGCTCCCTGTGGACCAGTTGGTCTCCCACCGCCTTGGTCGCCAGGCCGGAGAAGCCGAACACGGCCAGGATGATGGACTTGGTACGGTGATCCTTGAGGCTGATCACAATCCCTGCGTCCTGCTTCCTTTCGATCCAGGGACAGGTTACCCATTTCCCCTTCTCGTTGATGTAGTGGAGGCCGGGCATAGTGCTGTCCGTTTGTCTGAACGGGTTGTGAGGTCCTCCAAAGCAGCTCGGTGTGTTGCGGTCCGTCTGGCGATACACGCTGAAGAAGGGGACTGCAGGTTTGGCAGCAGTGGTGAAGGGTTGGCACCCAAAGAGATCGGCGACGAAGAATTCGAGCAGGTAGTTGACCCGCTGGCTCCCGATGATGATGGTCGTGCAGGGCTTGGGGTTTCCTTTGACCTTGCTGAAGAGCTCTCCGGTCCTGGCGATGTCTTCGTCGAGCAGGCTGCGGTCCAGGTTGGCATCGCCCGGCGAGTAGCGGAAGGGGACATAGGCGAGCCGCAGCCCCGGCCACAACTGGCGGGCCTCGGTGCCCGTCGACAACTGGCGAAGGATCGTGGAGGCCACTGCGGAATCCCGCGTTGAGATCCACCTGGATGCCGCAAAGGGAGGCTTTGTTGGGTGATACTCGCCGAGGTAGAGCGTGATCTCCTCGCCCTGGCAGGCGAGGGCCTCCCAAAGGGCTGCACGGCCGATACTGAACAGGTCTCCGGGCAGCTCGCCGGAAGGCACACCGTGGCTGTGCAGCCACGTGCACAACTTGCTCAGGAGGTCCAATGACAGGGTGGGCGCCTGGTTGTTGTAGAGTTTGGCGATCGTATGGCGGTTGACTCCGATGTCCGCCGCAATCTGTTGGATGATTCCGTGTTCGTCCAGCCCGTGCTCGCCGAGAAGTTTCTTCAGACGGACCTTGATTTCCATAAAATAACTCCAGGTCGAGTGATTTGGCTCTTTTTGGAGCCTTATGGGTCACTTATGGTCACGGGAAAGGACTTGGGCCTGCTGGGCGGCCTGCCAAATTGGCTACTAATTGTGACATACAATGCGGAAAGGGCACTACCCCCGCAACGGCCGCAGGCAGGACACGTTGACTCAAATATAGGCATTTGGATATATTCCTATAAGACGAAAACGTGGTGGTTATTATATGGAATGGCTACGAAATGCAACAAGTTCAATCTGAAAATAGTGATGGCTTTTTCGGTTGCGGCCAGCAACAGACCGCACTCGCCGGCCTCACTAGCACGGAAGGACGAGTCACGCAGGGAGGAAGGCCATGAGCTACATCCAGCACCAAGACGGCATGTGGCGGCTCAGGAACGCCCCATGGGCGTCACCCACCACGAATGCCGCAATCCAGTTGCTTCGTCAGTCCTCCTCAGAACAACCCGTTTTGACCGCCCTTGAAAACGCCCGCCACGCCCCCGCTGCGATAGAGGTGTTCTGTGCGTTGCGGTCCAGGTCGGAGGACGTGTATGCGGCCGTGCGGGCCGCGATAGACGGAAGGCCCTACCTGTGTTGGTCCCTGATCGAGAGCCTGAACCGTCTCCCTTGGCACGGCGGCATGAGGGCCTTCTTGAGCATGCCCGATGTGCCGATTACCTCTCCCTGTGCCTACCCCTTCTACATCCTCGCCAGAAACAAGATCTTCTTCCCTGCAGACATGTCGGGTCCTTTGTATGAGTGTTGCGTCAATGGACTCTGGGCCATGCTGCATTCCGCCAAGGCGGGGGATTGGCGCCACGTACACCCCTCTGCACTGCAAGTCATCGATCTCATGCACAGCCACCTTGAACGCCCTGATCCGGATCCCTTCGTGGTCTACTTCTGTGCGCTCTTGCTGGGGGAGATCGGCCCCCTCGACGCGGGCATCCGGGGTCTTGAGCGGCGGTTGAAGGAGCCCTGTCATCTCCGAGTCCAGGGTGTGGCAGCGCTGGCGCTGGCGTGCCTCGATGACCAGTACGGCCACGTGTGGCCGTGCCAGGCGGAGCCGGTGATCGACCTCTCGTTGCTCGTCAGGTATGTGACGAGTCGCGCGGCGGCGATTCCCGGTTAGGACCCTCACTCTTGTCGTCGGGATCGGGCTTTGGCCTGAGCTTCTTGAACCAGCGGTTCTCCATCAGCCGGTTGAGCCCGGCCTCCACCTTGACCCTCAGCCGGGGAGGCAGCAGGGACAGGACCTTTCGCTGGACGAGCAGCCGTATGCCCAGCATCTCCAGACCGACCAGGGCCAACCATGAACCTGGCGTGGCAGGGGTCACCAGCACGGCCAGGCCCACGATGATCAACAGGACTCCAAGCACTATCCGGATGGCTTTCTTCATCGGGGCCGAATTGTAGTACGACCGGCGCGTTTCGGCAAGGATGTTGTCCCTTCGTTGCACGGCGTCGCAGCCTGCGATAGGATCATCGCTATGGAACGCATTGAGCTATTGGCCCCTGCAAGAGATCTGGACTGCGGCATCGCGGCGATCGACTGCGGCGCAGACGCGGTCTACATCGGCGCTGAGCGGTTCGGCGCACGCAGCCGGGCTGGCAACCGGCTGGAAGACATCAGCCGGCTCATCGAGCATAGCCACGCGTACTGGGCCAAGGTGTACGTGACCGTCAACACCCTGCTCCACGACCGCGAGCTGGACCAGGCCGCAGCCTTGATCGCTGAACTCCACGAGAGGGGTGCAGACGGCGTCATCCTCCAGGACGTGGGGCTGCTGGAGTGCGGGCTGCCAGCCATCCCCCTGATCGCGAGCACGCAGATGCACGCCGACAGTGCGGAGAAGGTGGTGTTCCTGCAGGACGTCGGATTCAGCCGCGTCACGCTGGCCCGTGAGCTGACCCTCGATGAGATTCGGGCGATCCGGGGCCGCTCGACGGTCGAGCTGGAGTGCTTCGTGCACGGCGCACTCTGCGTCTGCTACAGCGGCCAGTGCGCCCTGAGCTACGCCATGGGCGGGCGGAGCGGCAATCGCGGCGAGTGTGCCCAGCCCTGCAGGCTGCGGTACAGCCTCGTGGATGGCGAGGGCCGGGCCGTGGTTGCGGACAGGCACCTGCTGTCCTTGAAGGACCTGAATCTGTCTGACCACCTCGATGAGCTCATCGACGCAGGCGTGCGGTCGTTCAAGATCGAAGGCAGGCTGAAGGACAAGGCATACGTGACCAACGTCGTGGCGTTCTACAGGCAGAGACTCGACGAGGCCCTCGCCCGAAGGGGCTGGTCCAAGGCCTCTTCCGGGCAGGTCAACCTCGACTTCGTGCCCGACGTGTCGCAGACCTTCCACCGAGGTTACAGCACCTACTTCCTGCACGGGCGTCAGGAATCGATCGGCTCGCTCGATACCCCCAAGATGGTCGGCCAGCGGATGGGTCGGGTGAGTGCCTGTGATCGCAGGTCCTTCACCCTGGACAGCCAGTCTTCGCTGGCCGGAGGCGACGGCCTGTGCTTCTTTGACGTGCATGGCGAGCTGCAGGGCACCCTGGTCAATCAGGCGGGTGGTGCAGTCGTGACTCCTGGCCGCATGGACGGCATCCAGGTCGGCACGGTCGTGTACCGCAATCACAACCACGCCTTCACGATGGCCTTGGCCAGGACCAAGGCCCGCCGAACGATCGCTGTCAGGCTCGTGCTCGAAGAGACGGCCGGCGGCCTGCGACTGACCGCAACTGACGAGGATGGAAACACGGCCGCTGCAGAGATGCCCTGCGAGAAGACGGCCGCCTTGAATCCTGCCGGCCAGGAGGTCACAGCGGCCAGACAACTGGCCAAGACGGGGCGGACCCTGTTTTCCTGCGAGGGCGTGCAGTTGGCCTGGGGCCAGCCCCTCTTCCTGCCTATCGCGGCACTGAACGCCATGCGGCGAGAGGTCCTGGATGGACTTCTCAAGGCCAGGGCGCAGAACCGTCCGCGCCTCACGCGCCAAGTGATGGCCAACGACACGCCCTATCCCGAATCCCAGCTCTCCTACCTGGGCAACGTCCTCAACGCCAAGGCCGAGGCCTTCTACCGCCGCCATGGCGTGACCGAGATCGAGCCTGCTGCGGAGTCGGGCCTGGACATGCGGGGCAGGAAGGTGATGACCACCAAGTACTGCCTCCGCCATCAGCTCGGCCTGTGCCTGGCGCAGGGATGCAGAGATTCTGTGCCTGAGCCCCTGACGCTCGTCGATGAGCAGGGACGCAGGCTGCAGCTCCGCTTCGACTGTGCGGCCTGCAGGATGGAGATCTACTTCTGAAAGGATGGCCAAGATGATGGACGAGTCTCTCTCCAGACGCGGGTTCCTCAAGGGCGCCGCAGCGATGGCCGCGATGCCAGCCCTGTCGGCTGTGGCTGCTGAGGCGACAGGCAAGGCCAAGCTGCATATCGCGTGCAACCAGTACTCCTGGACGGTGTTCTATGCCAGGGAGAAGAAGGACTTCAACGCCTCGCTGGACGAGGGACTGGCGGACGTCGTCGCTAGCGGCATCGACGGCTTTGAGCCTGGGGTAGGGGGGCTGGATCAGCTCGATCCATTCGTGCCGCTGTTGAAGAAGCACGGCATCGAGATGCGGTCCCTCTATGTCAACAGCACGCTCCATGAGCCCGGCCAGGTCGAGGCGAGCATCGCAGAGGTCCTGGCCGCTGCAGCCAAGGCCAAGGCAGCAGGCACGCGGATCATTGTGACCAATCCCAGCCCGATCCGGTGGGGCGGCACAGAGAACAAGAACGACCCGCAGCTCCGCACCCAGGCAGAGGCCCTCAACACGCTGGGTGGCAGGCTCAGGCAGATGGGACTGACCCTGGCCTACCACAACCATGATCCCGAGCTCCGCCAGGCGGCCCGGGAGTTCCACCACATGATGGTCGCCACGGATCCCAAGAACGTGACCCTCTGTCTCGATAGCCACTGGATCTATCGAGGGGCAGGCAACTCGCAGGTGGCCCTGTTCGACATCGTGGAGCTCTATGGTCCAAGGATCACAGAGCTCCACCTGCGTCAGTCCCACCAGGGCATCTGGTCCGAGGTCTTCGAGCCCGGCGACATCGACTATCCCCGCCTGGCCCAGACGCTGCAGCGGATCGGCGTCAAGCCTCTGCTGGTCCTCGAACAGGCGATCGAAGAGGGCTCGCCCTCCACGCGCAAGCCGGTCGAGGCCTTCCGCAAGAGCACAGCCTACGCCCGCCAGGTCTTCGCCGCCGATTGACGCCCATCGCTCTGCGCAAAGACAAAAGGCCCCCAGTGTGCGGTGGGGGCCTTGCTGAGAGAAGTCCTATTGATGTGGGTGGGCATCAATAGGTCACGATCGTGACCTTCTTGCGGAATCCGTCCTGGTCCAACTGGCCTTTGGCGAAGGCATCGATGTCTGCCTTGCCTGCCCTGAGGACCAGGACCGAGCCCTCACCCTCGCCTCCACCCAGCCTGCCAAAGACCTCCGGGGCAAGCCCGAAGGCCCCGGCCGATTCCCCGTGGCCCTCGCCCATGACCACGACGGCCACGGATTCTCCCGCCGCCAAGGCCCTGATGTTGGCGGCGTGCTTGATCGCGGCGGTCAGGGCCTCCTTGAGGGCTGACACCTTGGCTGCATCGAATTCAGGCTGCTTGTTATCGCGATCTTCTCCGGTGTCGGGTGCGAGGATCTGCTGCCGGGTCTTGGCCCAGACCTCGTCCGTGTCTTCTTTGACAGGGGTCTGCTTGGCCTCGGCAGAGGGCAGCAGCGGGAAGTCCGCCCGGACGATGAAGACCGCGCCAAAGCCCCCGAGGTACATGGCCTTGACCGTCCGTTGGCCGCCCCAGAAGACCGGCCCCTCCTCGGGGTTCAAGTCGGCCTGGCGGAGCCGGTCTGCGAGGATCTTGGTCATGACACCCAGGTCTTCGCGGGTCTGGTTGACCTGCCCCTCGCGGGGCTGGCCCGTAGGGATCACCAGAAGCGATCCACCTAAACCGTCTGCGGTAGGCCAGATCTTCGAGTATCGTGAACGTATTGCCGCGACCTTCTTTGCCTCGGCCTTGCTCATCTCCACGGCCCGTTGGAGACTGTCCATCGAAGACTGCGGAGAGGCGACGGAAGGCGTCATCGCAGGCGCCACCGTGGCGGCCGGTACGGGCCGCACGACCGGGGCGTTGGAGCGAGGTTCATCATCCTGGCCCAATACCGGCACAACACAGATTGAGCCGAGCATGCACAGGGCCGTCATGAGGCGAGTTGTTGTATTCATGGTCTAGTTCCTTTCTTCGTTGGAAGGTTGATTGACCGGGCCGGAAGGCTCCTCAGAGGCCTGCTGGCTGGCCAGCAGGGCGAAGCCTCTCTGGGTGGCTCCCGCAAGGGACGCCATCCGGGTATTCAACTGGGCCTGGTCGCGGAGCCGATCGGACTGCATCCACTCCAGGGCGGCAGCGAACTGCGACAACTGTCTTTCCTGCTGGTCCTGGCTGACCCGGACGGTCTTGACCAGGTCTCTGATGACCTCGTTGGTCGTGCTGTTGGAGGCCACAAGGACCTCTGCGGCCACGGAGCCGAGCCGGTGATCCAGGACCGCGTTCATGTCACTGACCGCTTTCTGATAGGTCTGCACCTGGGCTGCCTGGACCTCAGTGGCCAGGGAGTCGTGAAGCCGGCTGTAGAGGGACTGCTCCAGGCTGGCCAGGTCTTTGGGGCTGATGGACCTGGGCTGTGACAGGCGGCCCACGAAGAACCCCATCATCAGCATGGCGGCTGCGGCCAGAGGCCAGAGCCGGCGGATCCCCAGTATCCATCCGTGCCGCTGCTGAAGGCCGCTGTCTGAATCCGGTTGATGACCTGCAGTCCGGAGCCGCTCGACCGTCCGATCGGCCAGGTCCGCAGACGGCCCAGGCGGAACACGCATGTTCTTGACGGCCTCGATCGCCTTGTCCAGTTTCTCGAAATCAGCCATCACAAACCCCTTTCCGCAGCGTGCTGTGCTGGTCCAGCAACTCCCGCAGCCGCAACCTTGCGCGGTGGACCAGCACCCCTGCTGAACTCTCGGAGATGCCCATCTCCCGGCCGATCTCCTTCTGTGTCATGTCACTGAGGTACTTCAGGCAAAAGGCCTCTGCCTGCTGAGGCGGCACGCGGACCAGGGCCAAGCGGAGCACGTCTGCCTGCTCCCTTCGTTCCAACCACTCCGCAGGGTCGAGCGACGCCGGCGCTGCAGGCTCTGCGCCCTCGCAATCCAGGACCGCGGTGGGGTGCCGCAGCTTTTGGCGGAGCCGGTCGATGGCCCTGGCAGTGGCTGCCCTGACCAGCAGGGCAGCCAGGTCGCGGACCTGCTGTCGCTGTTGGACCTTGAAGGCGGCCAGGAAGGCCTCCTGGAAGCAGTCTTCTGCGTCCGCCTCGTTGCCCAGCACGCGGTAGACTGTCGCCCATACCCGGGCGCCGTGATCCGCAATCGCCTGTTTCCAGTCCAAGGACTCCAAGGGTCCCTCTTGTTTCACCTAGCCTGCATTGACTTCTGTGCCATCTACCCCATAGGTCGATGGGTCAGGTCATTCTATTACAGGATTGTGGATTGGCACAGGGGAGCCGTGTGATGTGCCACGGTTTCCAGAGGAGGTGGGGGGCCAGAGTCTGCGCAAAAGAAGAGGCCGCCAAGGCGGCCTTTGTGGTTTGCTTCCAATGGAGCCGATGAGAGTCGGACTCACGACCTCTTGCATGCCATGCAAGCGCTCTCCCAACTGAGCTACGGCCCCAGATGGGCAGGGCAACTGCCCTGCACATACCCCTCTATTAAACCAGGCGGCGAGGTAGACGGCAAGCGAATTATTCCTTCTGGGGGAAATTCCCCGGGTCTACTTGAGATTCCAGCAGGAAGTGGTAGTCTCATAACTTGTGACGACGTACATGGGTTCTTTTGACAGGACGGGATTAGCCATGAAGAAGACAGCCAAGACATCCGGGATCGAGGACCTTCAGCAGGGGCGGCGTGAGTTTATCAAGAAGACGGCGACTGCAGCAGCGGCCTTTATGGTCGTGCCTCGCCACGTCCTGGGTGGGCCTGGCCAGGTGCCGCCCAGTGAGAAGCTGAACATCGCCGGCATCGGCGCGGGCGGCCAGGGCGGAGGCGACATCCGAAGCTGCGCTTCTGAGAACATCGTGGCCCTGTGCGATGTCGACTTCAAGAACGCAGCAGGAACATTCAAGGCCTTCCCCAAGGCGACCCAGTACAAGGACTTTCGCGTCATGCTGGAAAAGGAGGCCAAGAACATCGACGCGGTGATCGTGGGCACTCCTGACCACACCCATGCGGTGGCAGCCATGGCCGCGATGAAGGCGGGCAAGCACGTGTACTGCGAGAAGCCGCTCTGTAAGACGATCTACGAGGCCCGCCAGCTCATGGAGGCGGCCCGAAGCGCCAAGGTGGTCACCCAGATGGGCAATCAGGGCCACTCCAGCGAGGGCATGAAGCTGATGTGTGAGTGGATCTGGGACGGCGCCATCGGCGCGGTCCGCGAGGTGGACGTCTGGACCACCCATCCGGTTTGGCCCCAGGGCATGATGACCCGGCCCGCAGAGGCGCCCGTGCCAGAGACCCTGGACTGGGACCTGTGGCTGGGGCCTGTGCCTGCGCGGCCCTACAGCCCCTCGTATGCGCCGTTCTTCTGGCGGGGATGGTGGGACTTCGGCACGGGCGCGGTAGGGGACATGGCGTGTCACAACATGGATCCCGTGATGACGGCCCTGAAGCTGGGACATCCGACCAGCGTGGAGGCCTGCTGTTCCATCTTTGTGCCGACGATCACCTGGGACAAGCCCTTCAACAAGGAGACCTTCCCCCAGGCCTCCATCATCCGCTACCAGTTCCCCGCCAGGGGAGACCTGCCGCCGGTCAAGATGACTTGGTATGACGGAGGCCTGACGCCCGAGCGGCCCGAGGAATTGGAGGCAGGTCTGAGGATGGGCAACAACATGGGCGGCGTGGTCTTCAAGGGCGAAAAGGGCAAGTTGATGTGCGAGAGCCACAGCGGGTCACCCCGGTTGATCCCCCAATCGTTCATGAACTCGTACAATCGCCCCGCCAAGACCCTGCCCCGGGTGCGCAGCCACCACCAGGAGTGGATCCAGGCCTGTAAGCAGGGGACACAGGCCAGCTCCAACTTCGAATACGGGGCGCTGCTGACCCAGGTGGGCCTGCTGGGTACTGTGGCCCTGCGATTCCTGGGTAAGAAGCTCCTCTGGGATCCCGCGGCCATGAAGATCACAAACGTGCCTGAGGCGAATGCCTTCATGCACTACGAGTACCGCAGCGGCTGGACGCTCTAGCCCGGATCTCTCACGAGGCTTTGGACGTTCGAGGCAGAAATGCGGGCTAGAGCCTGACCTTCTGCAGCCGTAGGGCGTTGGTGACTACGGACACGGAGCTCAGGCTCATGGCTGCCGCTGCAATCATAGGGCTCAGCAGCACGCCAAAGAGCGGGTAGAGCACACCCGCGGCCAGAGGAATGCCCAGAGAGTTGTAGACGAAGGCGAAGAAGAGGTTTTGTCGGATATTCCTCAGAGTGACGTGGCTGAGCCTGCGGGCCTTGACGATACCCTGCAGATCGCCCTTGATGAGGGTGACGCCTGCGCTCTCCATGGCCACGTCGGTCCCGGTACCCATGGCAATCCCAACGTGGGCCTGGGCCAGGGCAGGCGCATCGTTGATGCCGTCGCCGGCCATGGCGACCACGTGGCCTTCCTGCTGAAGCCTGGCGACGGCCGCAGCCTTGCGGTCCGGAAGCACGCCTGCCTCCACTCGCTCCAGCCCCAGCCTGGAGGCCACGGCCCTGGCGCTTGGCTCGCTGTCTCCCGTCACCATCACCACCTCCACGCCCTGTCTGCGGAGCTCCGCGATCGCGCCGGCCGTCGTCTCCTTGACGGGGTCCGCCACACCCAGCAGTCCCTGCACCCGGCCGTCGACGCTGACGAAGATTACGGTCTGGCCTTGGCCTGCCGACGTCCGGGCCTGCTCGTCCAGGCCTGCTGCGGTGATGCCCAATTGGCCGAGCAACTGGAGGTTGCCCAGGGCCACGGTGTGGCCATCCACCTCGCCCAGGACCCCCATGCCCGGCATGGATTTGATGCCGCGCCCTGTTGCGAGGGGGACTAGCCGATCCTTCGCGCCTGCCACTACCGCACCTGCCAGGGGATGTTCGCTGCCTTGTTCGAGACTGGCGGCCCAGTGCAGCAGATCGGACTCGCTTGCCCCCTCCAGGGCCACGACGGAGACCAGCCTGGGCCTGCCCTCGGTCAGGGTGCCGGTCTTGTCCACTACCAGGGTGTCCACCTTCTCCAGGACCTCCAGGGCCTCAGCATCCCTGATCAATACACCTGCGGTTGCGCCTCGGCCTGTGCCGACCATGATCGACATGGGCGTGGCCAGGCCCAGGGCACACGGGCAGGCGATGATGAGGACCGCCACCGCGTTGACCAGGGCATAGGCCAGCCGCGGCTCAGGACCCAGCCACGCCCAGACGACGGCAGTGACTGTAGCGGCCACCAGGACGATGGGCACAAACCACGCAGCCACCTTGTCTGCCAGTCTCTGGATTGGAGCACGGCTCCGCTGCGCCTGGCTGACCATGCGGACGATCTGGGCCAGGAGGGTCTCCTGGCCCACGCGATCCGCTCGCATGATGAGCCCGCCTGATCCATTGATGGTGCCGCCGGTCAGCCGGTCGCCGCCGGTCTTCTCTACAGGGAACGGCTCTCCGGTGACCAAGGATTCGTCCACTGCGCTGGAGCCTTCCAGGACGATGCCGTCTGTCGGCACCCTCTCGCCGGGCCGCACCCGCAGGTGGTCGCCCTTGGTGATCTCCTGCACGGGGATGTCCTCTTCTGTGCCGCCACGCATCCGTCGGGCGACCTTGGGCGCCAGATCCAACAGTGCCCTGATCGCGCCGGAGGTGCGGTGCCGTGCGCGCAGCTCCAGGACCTGGCCCAGCAGCACGAGGGTCGTGATAACCGCGGCAGCCTCGAAGTAGACCGGCACCTGGCCGTCAGGGCCTGCGAAAGAGGCAGGAATGACCTCCGGAATCACCGCTGCCACCAGGCTGTAGCCATAGGCCACGCCGGTTCCGACCGCGATGAGCGTGAACATGTTGAGCCGTCTCAGGACGATCGACCTCCAGCCTCGCTGGAAGAATGGCCAGCCGGCCCACAGGACCACAGGCGTGGCCAGGATGGCCTGGACCCTGATCATGTCCCCTGCCAGCCCGTGCCCGGGCCCCAGCCAGCGCGGCATCAGGTGCGACATGGCAATGACGAATATGGGCAGGGTCAGCGCGAGACTGACGCGGAATCGCCGCGTCATGTCTGCCAGCTCGGGATCCTCCTGCTCCTGCTGCCCAAGGCTGGGCATCTCCGGCTCCAGGGCCATGCCGCAGATCGGACATGCGCCGAGCCCTTCCTGCCGGATCTCCGGGTGCATGGGGCATGTGTAGACGCCCGCCCCAGCGGCGGTCTCCTCGCCTGCAGTCGACCGGTCGGCGGCCAGGAACTTCTCCGGGTCAGCCTTGAATCTCTCCAGGCACTTGCGGCTGCAAAAGGAGTATGGGGTGCCCCGATACGTATGGGCGCCGGCTGCCGACGAGGGCGTGACCTCCATGCCACAGACCGGGTCTATGGCAACTGACGGGCCTCCCTTACCCACGATTCTGGCTCTCCACTGCCTTCTTCATGAAGGGGGCGAACAAGTCGATGGGCACAGGCAGGAAAACCACAGTGCTCCGCTCAGAGGAGATCTCCCGCATCGTCTGCAGGAACCGCAGTTGCAGGGCGATGGGCTGCTCGGCAATCATGGCGCCGGCCTGCACCAGCTTCTCCGCGGCCTGGAACTCCCCTTGGGCGTTGATGATCTTGGCCCGGCGCTCCCGCTCGCTCTCGGCCTGTCCGGCCATGGCCCGTTTCATCGTATCCGGAAGGATGACGTCCTTGGTCTCCACGCTGGTCACCTTGATGCCCCACGGCTCGGTCTGGTGGTCTATGATCTCCTGCAGGTGCTGGTTGACCTTCTCCCGCTGCGACAGCAGTTCGTCCAGCTCTGCCTGGCCGATCACGCTTCGCAGCGTAGTCTGGGCGATCAACGAGGTTGCCTTCAGGAAGTTCTCCACCTTGGTGATCGCGGCCTCGGGGTCCATGATGCGGAAGTAGACGACCGCATCCACGCTCACGGGGACGTTGTCGCGCGTCATCATCTCCTGCTTGGGCACGTCGATCGTAATGACCCTCAGATCGACCTTGACCATGCGGTCCACGAGCGGGATCAGAAGGACCAGACCGGGTCCTTTGGCCCGCAGGAGCTTGCCGAGCCGGAAGACGACTCCTCGTTCGTATTCCCGCAGGATGCGGACCATCTGCGGCAGAACGATGGATATCAGGATAAGGACGGGAATCGCCCACAACATCAATGTCTGCAGCTTGGCCATGTCTTCCGTGCGCATACGTGTGCTCCTAGTCCTTGGATCTGACTCTCACCTTCAGCCCATCGACTGCGACGATTTCGACCGTCCTGCCCTGTTCGATGGGGGATTCACTGACGGCATTCCAGTAAGCGCCTTCGATGAAGACCTTGCCGGCCTCGACGGTGACGGGGGTCAGGGCCGTGCAGGTCTTGCCCACCATGCCCTCCCTGCCAGTCCGGGTCGGCAACCTCTGGGCCCGCAGCCCTGCGCCCAGCACGAAGGCAAAGAAGATCGCCGTGACCACGGTGGCTGGGACGATCAGGCCCAGTGACAGGCGAAACGCAGGTCCCGCCTTGTCAAACAGCATCATGGAGCCGAGGAAGAACGAGATGACCCCGCCGACGGTCAGGACCCCGTGGGTCTGGGCAAAGACGTCCGCCACGAACAGGCCCACGGCCAGGCCAATCAGCGCAAGGCCCGCCACGTCCACGGGCAGGATCGATGCCATGTACAAGGCGACGACCAGGGCGATGGCCCCTGTGACACCGGGCAGGATGGCTCCGGGATTGCTCAGCTCGCCGATGATTCCATAGACGGCCACGAGCATGAGGATAAACATCACCTCCGGTCGCCACAGCATCTGGAAGAACCGTTCCCTCAGGAGCAGGGGGATCTGCTCGACCTGGGCGGAGGCGGTGTGCAGGGTTCGGCCTTCGACCTGCCGGCCGTCCAGTTGCCGCAGCAGGTCCTGGACGTCCGTGGCCACGATGTCCACCACCTTCATCTCGAGGGCCTGTTCGGCTGTGATTGCGGCACTAGCGACGACCGAGGACTTGGCCCACTCCACGTTCCGGCGCCGCTTGGCTGCGATCGATTCGATGAAGGTGGACGCGTAGTTCTCGATCTTGGTCTTCATGACCGGGTCGGACTGCTGGGCTGTGCCGCTCCCGCCCATCTCCACGGGATGCGCCGCGCCGATCGTGGTGCTGGGCGCCATGGCCGCCACGTCCGCGGCCAGCGTCACGAAGCAGCCTGCGCTGGCCGCAGTGGCGCCGGAGGGAGCGACGTACACGACGGTCGGCACTGCGGAGGCGTAGAACAACTGTACGATCTGCTTGGTGGAATCGAGCAGGCCGCCCGGCGTGTCAAGCTGGATGATGAGACAGACGTACTGCCGGTCCGTGGATTGCCGGATGGCCCGCTGGAGGGTGCCGGCCGTGGCAGGGCCGATGGCGCCGGAGACGTTGATCAGACCGACCTGTTCGGCCCCGGCCGCCGGCGAGAGGACCAGGATCCCGAGCATCACCAGCCGTGCCAACCACCGCGACGCGGCCTGCCACCGGCGTATCCTGTCCAAACCGTCGCACTCTGGAGCTGCCCATCTAAGATGCATCCGTGCCTCTCGTCCAGCCTCGCCAAAAAGGCCTCAGACACGACTTGTCGCCAAGCGTCTCCTGAGGTCTGATCCACATCGCACGGTTCCGTGCTCCCCCCGATTGTATCCTGGCACTTGCCCTTCTACAAGTCCCTTGCGGGCCATCCCCCGCGCCCGGAAACGCTGGGCCCGGGGAATTTGCCGCGAACCGGGGGCGTGTCTTGGTGGTACAGTAGAGAGTAGCGGTGCAGGCAAATGCCGCATATTTGACAGAAAAAATGGATATTCCTGTTGGAATCAGGTGAATATCCCGTACGCCGGACACGGATTATGGTCGTTGCGAAGAGAAAAAAAGTTCGCATTGCCGAGGTGGATATCAGATCAGACGGTACCCATCTGACAGGCGTGCTCAGCCTTCCGCGGAATCCGGAAGGGCTTGTCATCTGGGTGCGCAACGGCGAAAACACCCGACTCAGGGTAAGGGATCAGGCCTTGGTGGAGTCCTTTCAGGACGCAGGCCTGGGGATCCTGCTTCTGGACCTGTTGAGCGACACTGAGAAGCAGGTCGACCGGTCCGCGTTGCGGCTGGGATCTCACGTCCCGCTCCTTGCCGGGAGACTTCAATTGGGTATTGAGTGGGCGAGGACCAACGATTCAACAAGGGATTTGAGCCTGGGCCTATTCGGCACAGAGGCAGGGGGGGCTGCGGTCCTCGTGGCCTCGGTGCAAAGACCGCACCAGATTCGTGCCATCGTCTGTGAAGGGGGACACTACGACCTGCGGAGTTCCATCCTCTCCGACGTCCGCGTGCCGACGTTGCTCATTGCAGGCGACAGAGATCTGGTCACGCTCGCCAACAACCAGCAGGCCGCCAAGCGACTGTCCGTCGAGAGCAAGCTGGTGACTGTGCAGGGAGTTGGCCACTCGGTCGCGCGGTCCAAGAAGTTCGCCACAGTGGCCGAGCACGCCAAGAGATGGTTCCGTGAGCATCTGAACTAGGGGGCCTGCCCGGTCTAATGGGGGCCGTTGTGACATACGGCCTGGAGGGTTGCACCTGCAGGGAGATTGGCCGGCAGGGTCATGTCGAATCCCGTCCAGTCCGGCCCCTTGCCCGGGGTCCGGCCTGCCACGAAGAGTTCCTGGCTCCAAGACCGCTGAAGGGGCCTTCCGTCAGCACTGGTCACCACCAGGTCGACGTGAGTCTGGATCGGAGTGCGGGTATGGGAGAGCCGCTGCACTGCGCCGTGGACCCGTATCCGGTCGCCCTTGGGCAGGGCATCGATCCAGAGGATCCGCACGCGGTAATCCAGGCTCTGGCCTCGGACGACCTTGAAGCTGCGACCCGAGCCGGCCTGTGACGCACACCCACAAGCCAACAGGGACAGCACTGCTATGCCTGTCAAACTGAATGCCATGCCGCGTTGCGTCATGATTTGAACTCCGCCATGATCTCCCCAAAGGGGACTTCATCATACACTATTGTCGGGCCAATGTCAAGCCTGTGCAGGGGACGGTGGTGTCCTAAGTTGCCCAGAAAGTGCCCTCCACCAAGGTAAGGTCCAGACAACGAGTTTGGCAGTCATCCGCGCCCAATTGGTCAAAAATCACGACCCGCCATAGGTGAATCATCTGCTACGCATGCAACTTGGATCATCAGCCATAAAGCTATTGTAAATAGCCATTTGGGACAAAGTAGCGTGGTCGAGAGACTGACTCAAATACGCAATCAGCGTACGTCAGAGGCGATGCTCTCTAGGTTTTTGTGATTCTGTAGCATATTTTGTCTTGAATCACGCAGGATGGTGCTTATAATCACGACTAGTAGTCTTAAGGAGTTGATGTATGAGCGTGAAAACTGGTCGCGAATCTGCCATCACTGGCTTACAGGAGTACAGGTCTGAGATCCAGGGGCGTATCAACAGGCTGAAGCAAGACCTGAGCAAGGTTGACGAGATGATTGTCATGCTAGGAGGGAACTCTACTCAAATAGGCGAGGTCAGAGAGGCCACCGATGCTGCCAGGGTAACTGAGAATGATTCCTCGGGACCTCAGGAGATAGTCGAGGATTTCGTGCGGCGCAACCCTGAGAGCTTCCTTAGGCCCAGCCAGATTGGGCGAGAGATCCTGCGAGAAGGATACCGACCAGGCAATCTAAAGGTATGGCCTAATCAGGTCAACACGTGCCTACAGCGGGCTATTGCTAAGGGAATCGTTGAGACTAGGATCGTTGATGGCAGGAAGGTGTACGGTTTGAAAGAACAATCGTTGGCGAAGTGATGGATGGAATGACCATGGATGGCTGATTCGCCTACATAAACAACACAACCACATTAGCGCGAACCAATGTGGTTGTGTTGTCATCAATTCCGATGGGCCTGTGAGATTGGTATCTCGGTCTCGGCTCTACACCCAGGCTTCCGAGTTCGATTCTCGGCAGGTCCACCTTATTGGAGCAGTGGCAGAGTGGCTTATTGCAGGCGTCCTATACACGCCCGAACCTGCTTGCACCAGGTTCCGTGGGTCCGAATCCCACCTGCTCCGTTATGTTCTCAAAGAACAAAGAACGTGTATTTATTGTACTGCATATTAAGGCGCTGTCAATTGGAATTGTCGGCGCTCATGTCACTTTTCTTGAGTTCATCTCGCGCTATTGTGGTGAGCCGAGAGCGCGCCCATGAAGATAGCGACAGCGCAGCAAGTCGGGCGGCTCGCTCAAACACGGCCTTATCATCAGGGGTTACCCGCACTTGGACAACCTTGTTCTGCGCTACATCCTTCTTTGGTCTACCTCTGCCAACCATGGATATATTGTACTGCAAAATAATATTGGCGTCAACTTGTTTTTATGTTGACTGTGTATTATTCTGCAGTACAATAAATACAGTGAAGTGATTGGTAGGAGTTGAATCATGGCTAACATTCTGAATCGAGACAAACAGGTTGCCGTCATTGGTGCCTTGGCAGAAGGTTCTAGCATCCGTTCCATCGAACGACTGACAGGTGTCCATAGGGATACAATCATGAGGTTGGGTTGCCGTGTTGGGAAAGGTTGCCGACGTATCCTTGATCGCGTGATGCGCAACCTCAGTTGCGACTATCTTCAACTGGATGAACTATGGGGGTTCGTGGGCAAGAAGCAGAGGAACGTTCGGCCAACCGAAACCGGGGTTGGTGATGTCTGGACGTTCTGCGCCATCGAGGCGAACTCTAAGGCTATTCCATGCTTCCGAGTGGGTAAGAGGGATGCAGAGACAGCACAAGCCTTCGTCTGTGACCTATCCAGTCGGTTAGCCAACCGCGTGCAGATCTCTACGGATGCACTGAGCGCTTACGTTGAGGCCATCGAGCGGGGATTCGGGTCGAATGTTGACTACGGCCAGATTGTAAAGACCTACGCATCGGAGAAGCCATTGCCGGCGAGTAGTCGGTATAGCCCTCCGCATATCGTTCGCGTCAACAAGACTGTGGTGGCAGGTTATCCAGAGCAGGAGAACATCTCCACCAGCTACATTGAGCGGGCCAACCTGACAACCCGGATGCACTGTCGAAGGCTGACTAGGCTGACCAATGCCTTCTCGAAACGATGGGAGAACTTCGAGGCCGCAATGGGCCTCCATTTTGGGTACTACAACTTGGTGAAAGTGCATAGTGCTGTTAGAATGTCTCCCGCAATGGCGATCGGAGCCACGAGCAGACTATGGACCGTTGATGACTTGGTTGGCGAGGCTTTGGCGAATACGGAATGAACTACATAGAGTCGATACGGGATGCGATCCTAAGACTTCATGGATGCGAGTCACGTCACTTGGAGTCTGTGTCGGTAGTGGAGACATTCCGGGGACATACCGTGTGGTCTGGAACGGTCGAGGTCTTTGCATTGAATGGGCATCCCAAGGCAGAACTATGCTATGCCTGGGGGCAACACGCAGGGAGAGATGATAGCCAGAGTCGCTTCGTAGTTGTCTTGGGAATCTCTCCAGTGGATTCAGCTACTTCTGCCGTCCAAGCGTCAATAGCATCTGAGTCAAAAAGACGCCTGTAGGTATCTACTTTACCTTGGGTTTGTCATTTCCATGACGAGGAAGACGGAAGCTGTAGCCGTAGAGAAACATCGCAATCGGCAAGCCGATAAGGCAGATGCAAAGGGAGATATCATATGAGTTCATTGTCTGAGTCCTCTCTTAGTTACATTGGTGGTTTTTTGCAGTGGTCCGCACCGATCTGCACGGGACTTGCAGTGATATTTGCCTTATGTAGCATTGCGGCGAAGAATGAGCTTGGACGTAGGCAGGCAAAGCTGATCTCAGACCAGACCGTCAAGATCGCAGAACTAGAAAAAGGTACAGCATCAGCACAGGCACAAGCCGCGCAAGCAAACGAGAAAGCGGAAGGTGAACGGCTTAAGAGAACGCAATTAGAGGTAAGCTTTGAACCAAGGACGATAGACGTTGGCGCCGCAGCGTGGAGAGAACTTGTGTTGTTCTCTGGAACGAAAGTGTCTATCACGTGTCTTGGAATGGACTCGGAAGCGCAACGATGTTCGTTAGAATTAGCTTGGAACTTGGAAATGGTTGGCTGGAAGGTCGTGAAAAAGGAGATGCAACCACAAAGGCAGGGGACTGGCATCGCGATTCTTACGAAAGAGGTTGATGGACAAGCTATAAGCAAGTCGACTGATGCGGCCCGAATCCTTTGTTTCTTCCTGAAGGATTGTGGGATAGAAGCCATGTTGTTCTCTCCTGGACCCGCACAGAAGGTGGAACAGGACGATATTGTTGTGGTTGAGATAGGGTCCAAACGGAACTGGTACTTCGACAGCAAGAGTGCCAGTGAACGGTGGGATGATATGATAAAAAGACAAGAGGCCATGTTAAAGAACGAGGAAGTCATGTTGAATCGAATTCCTCCAGAAGTCCGACCGAAGATAGACATAGCCAAATACGTAGCAAGAGCAAAGAAGCCAGCACAAACAGACTTTGAAGCGAACAGAAATTCGGCTCTTCGGTACGATCCACAGGAGAAAGCAGAGATCATAAAGAAGCATACTCCCGCCAAGTAGTCACTCCAGAAGTCAATTCCATATTAGGACACGACCCAGGGGACACACGGAAGGTGTTCTTGTCTCCGGATGGAATAGGGTATACTCAGAGCGTGTGTGTGAGAAGGGGATCTGTGGGATTGCTATGCTGAAGAGGGTACTTGCCATTGCGGTGGTCATGGTGTCGGGGTGGGTGTTGAGCCCATCCGGTCTTGGGGATTCCGTGGTGGTGTTCAACGAGGTCATGTACCATCCAGCGGATCAAGGATCGACGCCGGAATGGGTGGAGCTGCACAATCAACTGGCCTTCAATATGGACATCTCTGGGTGGTCCATAGCCGGCGGCGTGGAGTATCTCTTTCCCGAGGGTACGGTCATCCCGGCCGAGGGCTTTCTGGTGGTGGCCGCCTCGCCAGCAGATCTCATGGCCCAGGCAGGACTATCGAATGTGCTCGGCCCGTTCTCTGGCAAACTGTCCAATTCAGGGGAGACCCTGACCCTGCTCAACAACAGCGGACGGATCATGGACCGGGTCGAGTATAAGGATAGGGACCCGTGGCCTGAGGCGCCGGACGGCTCAGGCGTTTCCCTGGCCAAGCGTCACGAGGACCTGTCCGGCAGGAACCCGGGCCACTGGACCTGGAGCGAACAGGTCCATGGCACGCCAGGACGGGCCAACTTCGCCGATCAGGGCGGCGCATCCAGACCGCTGGTCTTCAACGAGGTCCGGCCCGGCGGAAATGGCGACGTCTTCTGGCTGGAGATCATGAATGTCTCGGATGCACCGGTCTCGCTGGCTGGCTGTGTCCTGGTCTGCTCCAATGGCACGGCCGGACGCTATGTCCTGCCTGAGGTGACGGTGGCGTCGCGAGGCTTCTACGTCCTGGACCGTGGGGGCCTCGGATTCACGCCGGTCGCGGGCGATACGCTCTTTCTCCTTTCGCCGGATGGCGGGTGCGTGGATGCCGCGATCGTGGTGCCGGACCACCACCAGGCGAGATACCCTGATGGCGACGGGCCCTGGCTCAGCCCCATGGGAGAGACGCCCCTGGCGCCCAATCAAGTGACGTGCCGCGATGAGGTCGTGATCAACGAGATCCTCTATCACGTCTCACCCAACCGACCGGACCCCAACGAGCCGGCCCCATCCTGGATCGAATTGTACAACCGAAGCGACCATGCAGTGGATCTGACGGGCTGGCAGCTCGCTGGCGGCATTTCCTACACATTCGAGCCCAACACGCCCCTGACGCCGGACGGCTGTCTGGTGGTCGCCGCAGACGCGAACACCCTGCGGAGCCAGGTTCCCGGTATCCGCGTCGTGGGCGATTTCTGCGGGCAACCATCGCACAGGGACGACAGGCTCCTCCTGCTCGATGGACGAGGGCTGCCCGCAGATGAGGTGCACTACTACGACCAGGGCTATTGGCCCGCGTACGCAGACGGCGGCGGCTCCAGCCTGGAGCTGAGAGACTCCCGTGCGGACAACGCCGGTGCCCAGGCCTGGGCGGCCAGTGATGAAACCGGGAAGGCCGGCTGGACCCAGGTGACCTATCGCGGTGTGGCTGCGCCCCATCCGGGATCGAACGAGCCCACTGTGTGGAACGAGTTTGTCTTCGGCCTGCTGGATGCGGGCGAGCTGTTGATCGACGACATCCACGTGAAGGAGTCTCCGGAGGGTGCGTCTCTGGATCTGATCCGGCAGGGGACCTTCGAATCGGGCATGACCTCGTGGCGGCTGCTGGGTAACCACGGCTTGGGCTCGATCGTTCCTGATCCCGAGGATCCCGCCAACCACGTCCTGTACCTCAAGGCCACGGGCGCCTCAGGGCATAACCACAACCACGTGGAGACCACCCTTGCCGGCAACAGGGCCGTTGTCAATGGCCGCGAGTATGAGGTCTCTTTCCGGGCTCGCTGGCTGGCTGGATCGAACCAGCTCAACACCCGCCTGTATTTCAATCGGCTGGCCAAGACCACGCTGCTGCCCATGTCGGCCCGTCCGGGCACACCGGGGGCACGCAATTCCCAGTACCGCGGCAACATCGGCCCGACGTACTTCGGCTTGATTCATGCCCCTGTGGTTCCGCAGACGAATCAGGACGTGACTGTGACGTGCCGATTGAGCGATCCGGACGGCATTCTGGCAGCGACCCTGCACTACGCGGTGGATGGCGGTGAGTTCAAGACCGTGGCCATGCGGACCTCCGGTCAGGGTGTGTACATAGGGACCATTCCCAGGCAAAAGACCGGGGCCGTGGTGCAGTTCTACGTGGCCTCCTGCGACAGCCTGGGGCAACAGGCCTGTGCCCCGGCAGAGGGGCTTGACTCGCGGGCCCTGTTCCAGGTCCAGGACAACAGGGCTGCGGCCACCTCCTCCCACACCGTGCGCGTGCTCATGGCCCAGAAGGACGCCCAGTGGATGCACCAGGAGGTCAATCAGCTCAGCAATCATCGCCTCGGCGCCACCGTGATCTACAAGGAACGGGACGTGTACTATGACGTGAAGGTGCGGCTCAAGGGCAGCGGGTATGGGCGCCAGGACGTGCGTGCAGGCTTCAATCTTCGATTCCGGCCGGACCAGCTCTTCCAGGGCGTGCACGATGTCATCGCCCTGGATCGCAACCTGGCCGACGCGGGACGTCACAGGGAACTCGTCTTCAAACACATCGTCAATCGTGCGGGCGGACTGCCGAGCCTCTATGACGACATGAGCCAGATGATCGCCCCATTCCACAACATGGATGGGCCTGCCCAGGTCTTCCTGGCCCGGTACGACGAGGAGTACCTGGATTCCGTGTACGCGGGCGGCAGCGACATGCCGCACTTTGAGCTGGAGATCATCTACTACTCAGATCGCACGGTGGATGGCAATCCCGAGAGCCTCAAACGTCGTCCCAACAAGGTGCTGGACATGGACTTCGGCGACATGGGCCCGGACAAGGAGGCCTATCGGTGGAACTACCTGATCCAGACCCACCGCGAGGAGGACGACTACTCGGACCTCATGGCCATGGCCCGGACGTTCGGCCTCACGGGAAGTGCGTTTGCGGCACGGATCGGCCAGGTCATCGACGTGGATCAATGGATGCGTCTGTTCGCATGCCAGTCCCTCGGCGCAGTGAGCGATACGTACAACGTCAGCCACCCGCACAATCTCAAGCTGTACGTCCGTCCGGCTGACCACAAGATCGAGGCCCTGCCCTGGGACACGGACCGGGCCTTCTCCAATTCTGCCACCAGCTCCATCTATGGCTCCAGCGGCTCCCAGCTCCAGAAGGTCCTGGCCATCCCCGCGTACAGGCGTCTGTTCCAGGGACATCTGTACGACATCGCGAACACCACCTATCGCATGGACTACCTGTCCCGCTGGATCACCTACTATGCCACGTACTGCGAACAGGACGTCTCCATCGCGATCCGGACCCTGATCGAGCAGCGGAGGGCCTATGTGCTCAAGCAGTTGCCTGAGCCGGTGCCGTTCACCATCCTCTCAAAAGACATCGGGCCGGACCACGCCGTCATTCTCCAGGGGCTGGCATGGATCGACGTCCACGAAGTCCGCCTGAAGGGACGCGATGAGGCCCTCAGTCTAACCTGGACCGACACCACCCATTGGAGGGCCACCCTGACCCTCGATCCCGGCGTTGAGGATGGCGCACTGGAGGCCTATGACAGACGCCACCAAGGAGTCGGAACAGCTACGTTCTGAGGGGGACAAGGCAAACGCCTCCCACCTCATCTTCAGGCCTCTTGTGCGGGTCCTCACGACTATCGCCCGTTCAAGAGCGAGTCTGCGGCCAGGGCCAGAATCAGGTAGTTGCAGGTGCCGCCGCCCATGACGTATTCGGTCTGCTGCCAAGAGAAGGGCCACTGCTTGAGCTCGGGCAGGTCTGGCCGGATCAGGGCGGTGCCTGAGACTGCGCCGCCGGGGATGTGGCTCCAATCTGCCCGGTTCGCACCATAGGCCACGGTCACGGAATGGCCTCCCACGCCCGAGACGAACGAGGCGGTGTTCTCGCCAGGGTGGCAGCCCAGCACGAAGTCCAGGGCCTTGAATACACCTTCGGTGCCGAACAGGTCGGGCCATCCCTTGTGGAGCAGGAGCTGGTTGACGCCAAAGCCCTGGATGTCCCATCCTGCACCCCAGATGCTGGGGCGGTAGGGCACGCCAAAGGGCGTCTGCCTTGCCTGCTGGTCGATGGTTTTCCGCAGTGCCTTCAGGCCCTCGTGGACTTCCGATGCGAAGTTCGGATCGTTGAGCAGGGGCATGATCCTGGCCAGGGCAGGGGCGCTGCGGTCGAGCGAACGGCGGATCTGGTTTCGCTGGCTGAGCACGGCGTCTCTATATTCGGCCTGGCCTGTCGCCAAGAGCAGTTCCGCACACGTCTGCACGGGGGTCCCTCTGCGGTCCTGTCCTGAGCTCCTGCGAAAGAGGGCCTGGCTGACCGAGAGACACTCGCTTGCCAGGACAGGGCGATAAGTCTTGAGTGCCCGCGAGGCGGCAGCCAGACCTGCGGCGACCTCGAGCTCGCGGCGGGGATTGTCTTCAGTGAAGACCCAGCGGTCGTCGTGCGCACCTGACTGGTCTGCCTTGGCGTCGGTGGGCCCCAGGTTGGGGTCATAGACCCTGCCGTCCGTGACATTGGCCGTGTCGCCGAGGATCACGTACTGGCTGACCGTGGGGCAGATGATGCCGCGGTAGGGCCGTCCCAGGCTGCGATATCCGGCCAGCACGGTCAGGACGCCGTGCTCGATCTGCTGCAGGATGTCCGGTACGCCATCAGGCCTGTGCATCCGGACCACGTGGTGGTCCTGGTCCACGGTCGTGACGTCGTAGTCGCAGCCGAAGAGCTCACGGGCCAGGACCAGTAACCGCACGGTCTCGATCTGCGATTCGATCCGCAGGTCGTCGTCGCCTGCGTCGTGCCAGCCGCCCTGGCTCAGGCCGGGCACAGGCTGCTGAGGGGAAAAGGGGCACAGGGTGGAAGGGCCCTGGATATACCCGTCGAAGTGGTTGTGGTTGACGGGCGCCATGAGGGCGTCGTCCATGTGGCACAGGCCGTGCCATACGCGGTAGCGGTCGCTGACCCGCATGTGGCACATCTGTACGGGCAGGAAGTACTCCAGGGTGGGCTGCCAGACGTGGCGGCTGAACACGTCCTGCCTGATCTGGAATACGTTCGACTCGCGATCGCCATAGGCCAGGACGTAGAGCCCAGGCCCTGCGATCTGGCTGAAGTCGAACCTCAGGTAGTGATACCGCAGGAAGGAGCCCCAGTCCTGGGCAGGGCCCTTCAATACGACCTCCCGAGCTCCGTCGGGGCTGACACGGTAGAGCGTGACATCCTTGAAGGCCGCCTCGGCCTTGTCCAACTCGATCACTGCGACCTTGCCTTGCCTGGGGTGGTAGCCTACCTGCGAAACGTGGATGACTGGCGCGTAGCGATAGTCGGCCAGGCCATGACAGGTGATACGCCAATCCACCGCGCCCGCGGTCGCGCCTGCCGCGATGACGGACCTCACCACGAACCAGCCGTTGTCATGTCCAGCCCGGCCGTCGAGCAGTTCCAGCGGCCCTTTCTTGGACTCGATGATCATGTGCCGGTCGGGTCTTTCCGGCGAGATGGACAGCCTTCGGCCGACGGCGAGAGGCATCCCCTGCGGGGTCCCATCGGAATCGAGGGGCATAGGACCGCTGAATTGACGCGGGAACGCGCCGACCTGGTCGTCCATCGCGTAGCCTGCGCCAAAGTACTCGCCCGGGAATAGCTCCAGGTTGAACCCGACCTTGGCGGCCCATGCCTGGGGCAGGGGTTCGTTGAGGTCCACGATGACGCGGAAGGCCTCGCCCTCTGCCACGACCCGCACCTTGTAGGAGAAGGTCAGGTCCGGGTACTCAATGGGATTGAACCCCTTGCGGTTGCGGCTGGGGTCGGGGTAGCTCAGAAAGGCGGTGATGGCCTGGAGATTGGGATCGACGACGCGGCGGTCCAGTCTCGGGATGGGCTGCCACTGGCCACCTGCGGGCTGGAGGCGGAGGTCGCCGTTGGCCGCCAATCGCGAGCCATTGAGGATCACGGTCACGCCCGTCTGATGTCCCTCAGGGTAGAAGTCGCTGAAGGCCATGACGTTGAGGCCGCGTTTCTCGAAGTAGCCGTCCTTGTTGAGCAGCAGCGGGGCAGAGGCAGGCACTGCGGAGTCTGACGCAGAGGAGGCGGCATGGCAGGGCCAGATCCCCAGCAGGCAGGTCATCATCCCCCAGAATGGAAGTCGTTGCTTGTACATGCCCGGCGCCCCTTTCGATCACGGCCAGCCCATTTCGGGGATAGTATGCGGGCACGCGAGAGATTTTTCCAAGAAGTTCCGGGAATTCTCTTGACTCAAAAGTTACAGATGTAACACTAGTAGATGTTACAGTTGTAACTAAGGAGTTGAGTATGAGCAAGACGCCGAGAATCTCTGAAGCCGAGTGGGAGGTCATGAAGGTCCTCTGGGAGAAGTCCCCATTGACCGCCAACGACATCGTTGAGGCCCTCACCCCAAAGACCGCCTGGCACCGAGAGACCATCCGGACACTCATCAACCGGCTGGTGCAGAAGGGGGCCGTGGCCTTCAGGAAGGAAGGCCGGCAGCACCAGTACTATCCCTGCGCGGGTGAGGCTGAGTGCATCCACGCGGAGACCCAGTCCTTCCTCAGGCGGGTCCGGGCCAGCGCGATCGAGCCCATGCTAGCCGCCTTTGTGGAGGAGCATCGCCTCTCACCGGAGCAGATCGCCAGACTCAAGCAGATCCTCGACGGCAGGGATCCGAACGCCAAGCAGGGCAAGGCGAAGAAGCCCTAGCAGGCAAGAGAAAGGGAGACTATGGACGCTCTGACCACGAACCTGGCCCCATTCTGGCCATGGCTGTTGAAGGCCACCCTCCAAGGCAGCCTGCTGGTCTGTCTGATCCTGTTGATCAAGAGGGTTCTTAGAGAGAGGCTCGCGGCCCGCTGGCACTATGCCCTGTGGCTCGTCTTGCTGGTGCGTCTGGCTGCGCCCTGGGCACCGCAGAGCGGTGTCAGCCTCTATGGCCTGATCCCTGGAGCCGGTTCGTCGTATCCTGCATTCTTGGGTGGACAGGGCGATGGCCGTTCGCCGCAAGCCTTCGCTGGAGAGGGGCCCTCCGGGCAACAGGGCCGCACCGAGGCCTCGCAGGCCGCTGGCCAGGCACCGACCGGGGCCCCAGCAGAGGGCGCGGCCGCGAGGTCTTCGCTCGCCGACACGCCTGCGAGCGGGACTGGATCATCCAGAGACACGTCCCCGGGTAGGCATAGCCAAACCGGCCGGGCTGTCCTGGTGGGAATTTCCCTGCTGCCCTGGCTCTGGCTGGTTGGTGCAGTGGTCCTTGCCGGATACATCCTGGTCAGGACCGTGCGTCTATGGCGAGCGGTCAGGTCCGAGCGTCCGGTGACCGAACAGCCGATCCTGGACCTGCTCGAGGACTGCAAGATGCAGATGCGGATCCAGACCATCGTGGCCGTGGTGGTCACCGACAAGGTCAGGACCCCGGTCCTCTTCGGCTTTCTCAGGCCACGTATCCTGTTGCCGCAGGGGCTGGTTGAGGCCATAGGCATGGATGATCTCGAGTACGTGTTCCTCCATGAGCTGGCCCATCTCAAGCGACATGACATCTACATGGGGTGGGTGGTCTCGTTAGTGCAGGTCCTCCATTGGTTCAATCCCCTCGTCTGGCTGGCCTTTGGCCGGATGCGGATGGACCAGGAGACCGCTGCCGACGCCCTTGCCTTGAGCAGATTGACCGCCGGAGAGCCGGCCCGGTACGGTCGCACGATCATGAAGTTGCTTGAGGGATTCACCCAGCGACAGCTACTGCCCTCTGTAGCCGGGATACTGGAAGACACCTCTCATATTGAAAGGAGAATCGAAATGATCGCAAAATTCAAGGGAACCCACTGTACACCGTTGCTGGCCGTGGTGGTCCTGGCCGTTCTGGGCCTGATTACCTTGACCGACGCACAGAACAAGTCGGAAGGCGGCAGATTCGCGTCCCAGCCTGAGGAGAAGACGGGCTTGTCGCCGGACGGGCACGCGTCTGTCACGCCGCAGGTGACCGGCGTGTCTGCAACCGAAACGGCCTCTCTTGGCGGGGGACTCATCGCACGCCGGGTTCTCGCGGACGCCTCCGGCGTCGTTGGGGTCTTGACCCCGGATGGCAAATACATCAGCAAGATAGACTGGGACACGGGTGACGTGGTCCGGTTCGAAGTTGCCAACGGACAGACGAGCCGAATCACAAATACGGGGCCCGTGAGCGAGACTGGGAGGGCCCTCGGTGCCCAAGCGTTCTCACGCGACGGGAGACAAATCGCATACAATTGGGCTATGAAGGACAATAGCGACCGGCTCTATCAACTGCGGATTAGGAATCTGGATGGTTCAGGCTTTCGCACACTCTACAGTCAGAAAGACTCTTACGTCGGACCCTTGGATTGGTCGCCTGACGCGGGGTCCATCCTTGCAGTTCGCAGCAGGTCTGAACTGACGCTGATCTCGACAGCGGATGACTCGGTGCGCGTCCTGAGGAGTATTACTTGGGGCGATCTCTCGTTTCGAATAGCCCGTTTCTCGCCCGATGGGCGATTTGTCGCGTTCAGTTCCGCAGGTGAGGGCAGCCCACGCCATGCCGACGTCTTCCTGATGACCGCCGACGGCCGGGATGAGGTCGTGGTTGCCGGGCATCCCGCGCAGGATGAACTGCTTCGATGGACGCCGGACGGGAGAAGCCTTGTCTTCCTCAGCGACCGCTCGGGGACGTGGGACATCTGGACCGTCGCCATCGCCGGGGGCAAGCAGCAAGGAGAACCAGAACTGCTGAAGAAGGACTTCGGCCCCGATGGTTGGGGGGTTTTGGGCTTTGCAGCTGACGGTTCCTTCTATTACAGGACCAGCACCTCTTCAGGTCGCCTCTACAATGGTGAGGTCGACCTTGAAACCGGTAAGGTACTTGTGCCACCCGCGCCGGTCGCGACGCGTTATACCGGCCTACCGACGCTGGTAACATGGTCACCCGACGGCAGGAACCTGCTCTACCTTTCACGCCCGGGCGCCGTCGGCGTCGGAAACAACATCCTCATGGTCCGGTCCGCCGCAACCGGGGAAGAGCGATCTCTGTCGCCGCGTCTTCGTCACGTTGAGCAGATCTCCTGGGCACCGGACGGCCGTTCCGTCCTCGCGGTCGGGTGGACGGAGGCAGACAGTGGAATCTTCCGAATTGACGCTGAGACAAGCGAGATCACTGAGTTGCCAGGTCATGGCATGAACCCAAAGCTCTGCCCGGATGGGAAGACCCTGGTCTTCGGGAGGGTGGGGCCGATCCTCATGAAACGCAACCTCGACACCGGCGAGGATTCGGAAGTTGCCAAGGAAGGGAACATGCACTACGACCTCTCGCCGGACGGCCGGGAAGCGGTGTTTCAGGTGGACGGCGCTGTAAAGACCTTGTCCCTCAACGGAGGCCAGCCGCGGGAGCTATTCCGCGATTCGGCGTCGCACTATTACGGGCTGGAGTGGACGAGGGACGGCCGTTACATCATCGTCCAGGCAGTCGGCGCCGCGAGCAGTGGAATCTGGCGGGTTCCGGCGCAGGGCGGGACGCCGCTGAAGCTGGACCTCTCTGTTCCCAAAATGGACTCCTTCACGCTTCACCCGGACAACCGCCGCTTTGCGTTCAGCGTCAGTGAGGGGTCCAAGAGCGAGCTGTGGGTGCTGGAGAACTTCCTGCCGGTGGGCGCCGGGGTGAAGGCCATGAAATAGCAGCCGAGTCAGCGTACGGTCACTGCCATAGTGGTTAGTCGAGGTCTGTCTGCGCCTGTCTGGGAGACCGGGCGATCAGAAGGGCGGCCATGACTCGATTCAACGAGCAGTGGCCGCCCTTATCCAACTGATACCGCAGGGGCCGTCGCGATGAGCCATGGGCAAATTGCCTACTTGCGCTGCTTCGACGAACGATCGGGATCCGTGCCCGTATCCAAGGGTAGTGCCAGGCAAGTGAATAGGGCAAGGGATGTCATAGAAAGGAAACTCCAATGAGATACTTGGTACGTGCAACCCAAGGACCCAGCTTCACGTCTGCCGAAGTGATGATCCCAGTCCTGGAGAAGGTCGTTCTGCCCGGTCTTGAGGCTCTGACAGACCTGGAATCCAAGAAGACGATCCTCGCGGGGGGGCTTCCTGTTGGCGAGCGGGGCTTGGCATTCATCATCGAGGCCCCGTCCAACGAGGAATTGGACGCCATGCTGCAACGAATCCCCCTGTGGGGCCTGCTCACCTGGGAGGTGACACCGCTCCAGGGCTTCAAGGCCAGGGCCGACCACGAACGCGCCTTTGTGGCAGCGTTCAAGAAAGGGACGTGACACGAAGCGGATTGCCGGAGAAGAAGGGGCCGCCCTCATTCACTGGGAGTTGAGCAAGCCCTCGGCTACGCTCCTAAGAAACGCGAAGACGCTGTCATGCTGAGCGAAGCGAAGCATCTCCCCCTCGAATGTGCGTTCCCGTCCGCGAGAGAGATCCTTCGCTGCGCTCAGGATGACCGCCCTGTCTGATAGATCCCTCGCGTACGCTCGGGATGACCCGCCGCAGCGGGTCACTTCAGCGGGGTTACGAAGATGTTTCTGAAGCGGTTCTGGCCGCCACCTTCCACCTCAGACTGGAGGGCGATGTATCCCTCTGCCGGCCCCTCCAGGCCGTCCGACTCCCAGGCGGGCTTGCCGTTGATCTCCATGCCCGCCTTCGTGCCTTGCACGGTCAGCTTGAAGCGGTTCCACTGGCCTGCCTGGATCAGCCCCTTGCTCTTGGCGTTGGGAAGGCCGTCCACGTTGCCCTCCAGACCCTGCCTCAGGTTGGCCTGGTACTTCTCGGGCCAGGCGTGGTCCGGCAGCACCGAATCGTAGCGGAAGTAGACGCCGCTGTCCCAGTCTTTGTCCTTCAGCGGCTTCCATTCCCATTCCAGGACGAAGTCGCCGTACTTTTTCACGGTCTGGACCAGGCCATTGCCGTTGACGAGGAGGATCTCCTCGTTGTCTACCGTGGCGTTGCAGTCGGAAACGGTCCAGCCGGCAAGGGTTCTGCCGTCGAACAAGGTGACCCGGTCGCTGCTGCCTTCCCCGGCCTTCTTGGACTCGCAGCCGGTCCCGATCACCAATACCGCCAAGAGGGTGCAGAGCGCATCGCGTGTCATCATATCATTCCCCACAATGACCCAAACCGTCAACTCAGCCCAGCCCACATCGCCACTGGGAACGATGGACTGCGCGTCAGGGTAGTCGGTGCCGGCCGCAAAGTCAAGCTGCCGGACAAATGCATGGCAGGCCCACGGCTGAGGAGGTGAGACGGCTAGTGACGCGACGCTCTTTCTCAGAAATAGCGAGAATATTCTTGCGTGCTCTATTATAATCGAGTATACTCCTGCAAAATAGAGCAAAGGAGACACCGACATGCGTACATTGAAGACAACCCGAGGCAGGAGAAAGAAGACGACCGCGGAGCTGACTGAGGCTGAATGGGAGATCCTGAAGGTCGTGTGGAAGGAGGAGCCCTGTGCAGCCGGGACCGTGCAGGAGGCCCTGGCCAAGAGCAAGGACTGGGCCTATGGCACGGTCAAGTCCACCATGGATCGCATGGTGGAGAAGGATTTCCTGGAGATCACCCGAATCCGCAACCTGCAGCTCTTCAAGTCATGCATCAGCCAGGTGGAGGCCAGGCGGGGTGAGCTTCGCAAGATGCTTGCGCGTGCCTTTGATGGGGCACTCACGCCTATGGTGCAGTTCCTGATCGAGCATGAGGGCCTCTCAAAGGATGAGGCCTCCGGGCTTCGTAAGCTCGTGAACAGGTCGGAAGGCAAGTAGGCCCATGTGATAGTACATCCTTAAGAGGGAATGGGAGATCCAGCCATGAACCAGGTCATCAATGACTGCATAGGCGGCCTGAACGGCGTTGGTCGTGTGTTCTGCGACTATGCTGCCGGGGTCTTTGTCCAGTCAGCCATCCTGGTGGTCGTGCTGCTCATCGCCGACCTATTCATGCGCAAACGGGTGCGTGCGGTCTTTCGGTACTGTGTCTGGTTGCTGGTCCTGGTGAAGCTGATCCTGCCTCCCACGTTGGCCCTTCCTACCGGGATAGGGTATTGGCTGGGAGACCGGCTGCCGGCGGCGATTCCTGCATCGGATCACGGTGTGCGGGCCACTGGGCTTCTGCCCGCGAACCGCCATTCCTTTTCAGGATCGTCTCTGTCGCGTGAGGCCCCCCAGATCAGGCCTCCCGGTATGGAGGTGGGGACCGCAGGCCCCATGGGTTCCGTGGTTTCGGACATGACTCCCATGACCTGGCAAGGCATCTTCTTCTTGCTTTGGCTCGTGGGTGTGCTTGTCTTTGCAGCCCTGCTCGCCCAGCGTGTGCGTTTCGTCAGGGGTTTGATGGCCTTCAGCAGCCCCGCGGAGATGCGATTCCAGCAGATGATGGATGAATGCGCCGGACAAGTAGGCATTCGGAAGGGGATCAGCCTGAGGGTGTCAGGTACGATGTCGAGTCCAGCCATCTGTGGGCTGCTCAGGCCCATTGTTCTTGTTCCGGCCAAGATCCTTGCGGCCTTATCGCCTGAAGGACTCAGGGCGGTCCTCATCCATGAGTTGGCCCACATGAAACGGGGCGACCTGTGGATCAACTCCCTACAGACCCTGCTCCAGGTCGTGCATTTCTACAATCCACTCGTGTGGGTTGCCAATCTCATGATCCGCAGGACCCGTGAGGAGGCGGTGGATGAGGCGGTCCTGGTCGCCTTGGGCGGCAGGGCCAAGGACTACAGCAACACGTTGATTGACATCGGCGAAATGGCCCTGTGGAAGGCCGATCTGGGCCTACGCCTCATTGGCGTGGCAGAGTCAGAGAAGATCTTACGCTGGAGGATCAAACACATGTTGACGCGACCGATACCGAAGACCGCAAAGTTGGGAGTCATGGGCACCGTGGTTCTTGTGGTCATGGCAGCGGTGTTGTTGCCCATGGCCTGTGCCCACAGGTCGGGGCCAGGCGGCAGGCAGACGACGCAGCCCGGTGAAACGACGGGCTTGGCGGCCAGTAGGAATGCGCCTGTCGCGCCGCAGGTGACCGGCGTGTCTGCAACCGAAACGGCCTCTCTCGGCGGGGGACTCGTCGCACGCCGGGTTCTCACAGACGCCTCCGGCGTCGGTGGGGTCTTGACCGCGGATGGCAAGTACATCAGCAGCAATATAGACCGGAGCACGGGTGACGTGGTCCAGTTCGAAGTTGCCAGCGGACAGAGGACGCGAATCACGAATAGGGGGCCCTGGACCGAGACGGACAAGTCCTACGAGAACCAAGCGTTCTCACGCGACGGAAAACAAATCGCGTACAACGTCGAAAGTTCCGACCCGAATACGAAGGCTTGGGTCTATCAAGTGCGGATTAGAAACCTGGATGGTTCGGGCCTTCGCACACTTTACAGTGAGAAAGGCTCTTACGCCGTAGCCTTGGACTGGTCGCCTGACGCAGGATCCGTCCTCGCACTTCGCGATCGTAACAAGGCGACTGAACTAACGCTGATCTCGGCAGCGGACGGCTCGGTGGGCGTCCTGAGGAATATTACTTCGGGCTGGTTCTCGTTTCAAAGGGCCAGTTTCTCGCCCGATGGGCGATTTGTTGCGTTCAGTTTGGTGCGTGAGGGGAGCCCACCCAATGGCGACGTCTTACTGATGACTGCCGATGGCCGGAATGAGGTCGTTGTTGCCGGGCATCCCGCGGAGGACCGACTGCTTCGATGGACACCGGACGGGAGAAGCCTTGTCTTCCTCAGCGACCGCTCGGGGACGTGGGACATCTGGACCGTCCACATCACCGAGGGGAAGCAGCAAGGGGAACCAGAACTGCTGAAAAAGGACTTCGGCTATGATTCAGAGGTTCTTGGCTTTGCACCCGACGGCTCCCTTTATTACACGACTCAAACGTATTCAGGTTGCCTCTACCACGGTGAGGTCGACCTTGAAACCGGTAAGATACTCGTGCCACCCGCGCCGGTCACGACGCGGTATACCGGCCCAGTGGCACAGCCAACATGGTCACCCGACGGCAGGAACTTAGCCTATCTTTCACACCCGGGTTTCATCGGTCTCGGAAACAACATCCTCACGATCCGGTCGGCCGCCACCGGGGAAGAGCGCTTTCTGTCGCCGCGTCTTCGTTACGTTAACCAGATCTCCTGGGCGCCGGACGGCCGTTCCGTCATCGCGGTCGCGATTACGGGGAGGGGACTTGGAATCTTCCGAATTGACGCTGAAACAAGCGGGATCACTAAGTTGACAGATGGAGGTTTGGCCCCCCATCTCTGCCCGGATGGGAGGACCCTGGTGTTCGTGAAGGGGGAGACAGATGGGCCGGGGCCAATCATCAGGAAACACAACCTCGACACCGGTGAGGAGTCGGAAGTTGTCATAATAGAGGGAATCTACTTCGACCTCTCGCCGGACGGCCGGGAAGTGGTGTTCCAGGTGGACGGCGCTGTAAAGACCGTGTCCCTCAACGGAGGGGAGCCGCGGGAGCTATTTCGCGGTTCGGCGAAGCGTTACGACCTGAGGTGGACAAGGGACGGCCGTTACATCATCGCCCAGGCAACCGGTACCGCGAGTAGTGAAATCTGGCGGGTTTCGGCGCAGGGCGGGACGCCGCTGAAGCTGGACTTCGCCGTTCCCAAAATGAACGACTTCACGCTTAACCCAGACAACCGGCGCTTTGCGTTCAGCGTCGATGAGGGGTCCAAGAGCGAGCTGTGGGTGCTGGAGAACTTCCTGTCGGCGGGCGCCGGGGTGAAGACCATGAAGTAGCAGCCGAGTCAGCGTACGGTCACTGCCATAGTGGTTAGTCGAGGTCTGTCTGCGCCTGTCTGGGAGACCGGGCGATAAGAAGGGCGGCCATGACTCGGTTGAACGAGGAGTGGCCGCCCTCATTCACTGGGAGTTGAGCAAGCCCTCGGCTGCGCTCCTAAGAAACGCGAAGACGCTGTCATGCTGAGCGAAGCGAAGCGTCTCCCCCTCGAATGGGTGTTCCCGTCCGCGAGAGAGATCCTTCGCTTCGCTCAGGATGACCGCTTCGCGGTCACTTCAGCGGGGTCACGAAGATGTTTCTGAAGCGGTTCTGGCCGCCACCTTCCACCTCGGACTGAAGGGCGATGTATCCCTCGGCCGGCCCCTCCAGGCCGTCCGACTCCCAGGCGGGCTTGCCGTTGATCTCCATGCCCGCCTTGGTGCCTTGCACGGTCAGCTTGAAGCGGTTCCACTGGCCTGCCTGGATCAGCCCCTTGCTCTTGGCGTTGGGAAGGCCGTCCACGTTGCCCTCCAGACCCTGCCTCAGGTTGGCCTGGTACTTCTCGGGCCAGGCGTGGTCCGGCAGTACGGAATCGTAGCGGAAGTAGACGCCGCTGTCCCAGTCTTTGTCCTTCAGCGGCTTCCATTCCCATTCCAGGACGAAGTCGCCGTACGTCTTCACGGTCTGGACCAGGCCATTGCCATTGACGAGGAGGATCTCCTCGTTGTCTACCGTGGCGTTGCAGTCGGAAACGGTCCAGCCGGCAAGGGTTCTGCCGTCGAACAAGGACACCCGGCCGGTGGCGCCCTGGCCGGTCGTCTTAGACTTGCAGCCGGTGCAGACGGTCACGGCCGATCTGTGGGAATTACTTCTCTGTTCGATTTTTCTATTGACAACTTGTACAAATGTACGATAGGTTGTCTTGTACGAATGTAAAAGGAGGTCGACTATGGCCAGAGATAGGCTGTATAGCCTCCGTCTCACTGAGACGGGAATGTCGAGGCTCGTCATGGGCGCGTCCCGCAACAAGCAGACTACGATGCATCGTTCCAGTTGGGCCTGGAATACCTCGCTGGTCACTCTTGTCCTGTCTCTTGCTGGAATGGCCCGCGCAGAGCAAGCCGTATGGCCCCAGTTCAGGGGGCCCGGAGGACTCGGGATCGCACCGGATGACCAGGCCTATCCGGCCGAGCTCGACCTGTCCAGAAACCTCCTTTGGAAGATTAAGATCTCCAAGGGCTTCTCCTCACCCTGCATCTGGGAGGGCCACCTCTTCGTCACTGGATGTTCGGGGAAGGTCCTCGAGACGGTCTGCATCGACCGGGCGGACGGAAAGGTCAGATGGCGGCAGACGATTGAACCCAACGCGATGGAGAAGATCAATCCGATGAACAGCTATGCCTCTCCGACGCCTGCCTGCGATGGAAAGCGGGTGTACGTCTACTTCGGCTCGTTTGGCCTCGTGGCCTACGACATGGACGGGCACGAGGCGTGGAGGAAACCGCTCCCCGCAGTGGGGATCGAGCACGGCTCCGGGGCATCACCGATACTCGCAGACGGCAGAGTCATCATCTGTTGTGATCAATCCAAAGATGCGTACCTGCTGGCGGTAAGCGGGGACACAGGCCAGACTCTGTGGCAGTGCGACCGCCCCAGTACGAAGGCGTGCGGATACTCCACGCCTGTACTCTGGAGACACGCAGGCCAGGCGGAGCTCGTCGTACTTGGCAGCCAGCGGTTGATCTCCTATGATCCCCATGACGGGCAGGAACGCTGGCGGCTCACGGATCTGTCGTCCCGGGCGAATGCGACTCCCGTGTACACCGACGACACGCTCTTCGCCGCGGGAACAGAGGCCTTCACCGGCGATCCTGTGAATCCGGTGGAGTTGCCCACCTTCGCAGAGCTTCTCGAGAGCTACGACGGCGATCATGACAAACGCCTCACTCAGACCGAGATTCCCGATGACCTCGCACTGATGTACCGCATAGGGCCCGTCCACATGGGGATTAGGAACCTCTTCCCGCAGCTAGACGCGGACCATGATGGGGCCCTCAGCGAAACGGAGTGGAAACAGGCAACTGCAGGAGTCGCCGAGATGCGCCCTAAGAAGACGGACGCGCTTGTCGCTGTCCGGGCGGGCGCCAAGGGCATTGCGGGCGAGTCTTACGTGAAGTGGCGGGCGAACGAGGGTGTTGGTCAGGTCCCTTCGCCCCTGATCTACCGGAACCGGCTGTACTTGGTCAAGGAGGGGGGCATCGTCACGTGTTTCAATGCCGGGACCGGAGCCCGATTATACAACGGTAAGCTCGGCCCAAAGGCGTACTTCAATGCCTCCCCGGTTGCGGCGGACGGCAAGGTATACATCTGTTCTCAACCCGGAATGGTCATCGTGCTGAAGGCCGGGGACGAGTTCACGGTCTTGGCCCGCAGCAAGATCGGTGAGCGTATCAACGCCACGCCTGCCCTGGTCGGTGGCCGCGTCTACCTGCGTACGGAGGACCAGATGTTGGCCTTTGGAGATAGGTGACCATCCACCTGAACACCCAGGATCCTGTGACGACGTAAATAAGGAGGTCAATTGTGGGTAAGGATAGACTACGCGGCCTCAGTCCCGCTGAGACGGAGATCCTGAGGCTGGTCTGGCAGATTCAGAGGGCCACGGTACAGGGAGTCTGTGACCGGCTGCCTGCAAAGAGGCGGATCGCCTATGCCACGGTGCAAACCCTGCTCCGCAGGCTGGAGGCCAAGGGTTACATCCGGCACGACATGGAGGGCAAGGCCCACGTGTTCTTCCCTGTGGTCAAGCAGGATGAGGTGGTCAAGCGGTCTGTGGGGGACTTCATCGAGCGGCTGTTTGGCGGGGACCCGGTGCCCCTGGTGCAGTACCTGGCGGAGCATGGCAAGATCACGGCGGAGGACATCGAGAGGATCAAGCGGCTGATAGGGCAGAAGTAGGGGGTCCTTTTTCAGTGAGAGGCAGCTATGGAAGCGATGCTGATGAAGATCGGGGAGCATGTGTGGGCACAGAGTTGGCAGATCGCGGTCTTGGCATCCCTCGTAGGGCTCGTGACGTGGTGCCTTCGGAACCAGAGCTCGCATGTGCGCTATCTATTGTGGCTGATCGTGCTTGCCAAGTGTGTCGTGCCACCCCTTCATGCCGTGCGGTTGCCTCTGCTGCCGCAGGTGGCTGCGGTCATGTCCGCCTGGTCAGGGCCTGCAGAGGTTCGCACGGAACCGGTGGCAGCCAGGCGTGTCGAGGCCTTGGCCGGAGGCCCGCCTGAGACACGGCCGGCCTCGGCCATGCCGCCTGCCGGCCCAACAACGGCGTCGTCTAGCCAGGTGACCCGGTGGGGGAGATCAGCCTATCTTACCCTAGTCTGGATGGCGGGGCTGTGTGTGTTCGCTCTGGCTGCGGCAGCCAAGGCCATCCGTACGGCTACAAGGCTCAGGCACGGCCGCGTGGCCTTGCCCACTGCGCTGGGCTCAGAAGTGGATGAGGATCTCGCGACCTTCGGGACGCGAGATCCGCCCAAGTTCTGGCTATTCAGCGGTGTGGGCCAGCCGTTTGTCTGGGGCCTGGTGCGAGGAGCCGTGTACCTGCCCGCAGATTTCGCGGAGATCGGTGATCGCCAGATGCGGCGGAATCTCATCGCGCACGAGACGTGTCACGTCGTTCGGAGGGATCCTGCAGTCAATGCCGTGCAGGTCATCGTGCAGGCCGCGTTCTGGTTCCATCCACTGGTCTGGTGGGCCAACAAGAGGATCCGTGCTGAGCGGGAGAAGTGCTGCGACGAGATGGCAGTTGCCCGCCTCGGCACCCAGGCCAAGGACTACAGCACCGCCATCCTGAACGTGCTGGTATGCGAGCAGCAGTCCAACCAGCCGGTTCCGTCCCTCGCCGTGGCCGGGCCAGTCAACAACATCGAGGAGAGGATCAAGAGCATGCTCAGGCCAGGCAGGAGGTTCTATCCGCGTCCGAGCTTGGGTGCAGCGATCCTCGTGCTATCCATAGGCCTCGCGACCCTTCCCACCGCGTTTGTCCTGACCGCTCGAGCCCAAACGCAACCGGCCGTCCAGGATGTCGCCAACGCGCCTGTCCCGACCGCGCGGGCCCAGACGCAGCCGGCGGTCCAGGACGTCAACAAGCCTGCTGCAACGGATGGGAAACAGGAACAACCTCGCTATGCGGCCCGGACCTTCAACTCCGAGCTACCGCTGCACGTCTTGGTCACTGAGACTCCCGAGGGTCCGACGAACCGCGTCGGGGATACCCCCAGCGCAGCTCCGCTGCAGATCCCTGCCTGCTGGGACTGGATAGTGGAGCCTGCGGCCCCGGTGAAGGACTGGAGTTTGCTGGCACGGGAGATGAGTCTGAACAAGATTCCCGGCCTCGTCCTTGACTCGTGCACAGACGCTGATCTGAAGTCCCTGGCGGATCTGAGGGACCTGCGTCGGCTCATCCTCTATGATACCTCGATCACAGACGCTGGTCTGGAACATCTCAAGGCCCTGACCGGATTGGAGACGTTGGTGCTCGGACGAGCTCGTATCACGGGTGCCGGCCTGGCCCATCTCAAGGGCTTGACCGGATTGCGGGAACTGATGCTTTCGGCGACTCGTGTGACGGACGCCGGCCTCGTCCACCTCGAGGGCTTCACCGGACTGCGGGATCTGTCCTTGGCCGGAACTCGGATCACGGATGCCGGCCTGGTCCATCTCAAGGGCCTGACAGGGCTGCGTCACCTGGATCTGAGGAATACCCCGGTCACGTATGCAGGCCTGGAGCACCTCCAGGGATTGACGCAACTGCGGTCGCTGGATCTATACGCCACACGCGTGGCCGGTCAGGGGATCATTCGTCTCCAGTCCTTGACCGGGCTCGAGTATCTGCGTCTGGGTGGCGATCGGATCACGGACGGGGATCTGGCCCCCCTCGACGGGCTACGTGGGTTGAGGACGTTGGAGCTGTCCGGCTCATCGATCTCGGACACAGGCCTGACGTATATCAGAAACCTGACAGCGTTACGGACGCTGAATCTGCGCGACGCGCGAATCACGGATGCCGGCCTGGAAGCCCTCAAGGGTCTGACCGGGCTGGAGCAGTTGGGATTGGAGAACACTCGGATCACAGGCGCTGGCCTGGAACATCTCCAGGCCTTCAGGGGGTTGCAGCGGCTATGGCTCGACCGCACGCGGCTCGGAGACGCAGATCTCGAGCACCTCAAAGGGCTGACCGGTCTGCGGCAGTTGAGCCTGGAGGGCACTCGCATCACCGACGCCGGCCTGGCGCATCTCCGGGGCCTTGCGGGGCTGCAGCGACTGTGGCTCGACGACACCCAGGTTGGAGACGCAGGTCTCGGGCACCTCAAAGGGCTGACCGAACTCGTGATGCTTGAACTGCCCGGCACGCAGGTTAGCGACGCCGGCCTGGCACATCTCCGCGGCCTGACGAAACTGCAAGGGCTGTATCTCGGGCGGACACGGATCACGGACGCCGGTCTGAAGCACCTGCAGGGCCTCACCGAGCTGCGAGACCTGGGATTGACCGAGACCCAGGTCACCGACGCGGGCGCCCGGCAACTCAAGCAGAGTCTGCCGAGGCTCGTCGTGTGGACCACCCAGGCACAGCCGGCCACCCAAGGGACCGGAAAGCCTGGCGGGCCAGTCAGAGCGGATGCCACGCCGGTCTTCACGGACAGCTTCGACAACGGCCCTTCTGAGAAGTGGCGGTTCACGGACTCGAGGACGGGGTCGCCTGCACCGGGGCATGCCGTCGAGAACAAACAACTGAGACTGTCACATGCCAGGGCCTTCCTGGACAGCATCGACTTGAGCGACTACGTCGTAAGGGCCCATGTCTGCTTCAAGGAGTGGGTGCCCAATCGACTGAATCACGGGAGTTTCGGCATCTCAGTGCGGCAGACGCCAAGCCTCTCCGGGGCCAGCAACCGGCAGGACCTCTACAATCTCTCTCTGCTCTGCTCCGACCAGGGTGGACTGTGGATGGCATTCTCCTACCGTGACGCGGCCGGGGGTCTGCGGCATGCCGTGTTGGGCTACACTCCGTGCAAGGTGGTCGTCGGTCAGTGGTACACGCTGGAATTCGAGGTCCGAGGCGAGCAGTTGCGTGCGTACCTGGATGGGAAGCTCATGCTGGAGGCGGCCGATGAGCGGCTGACCAAGGGCTCGATACAGATCAACGTCCAGAACGCGACTGTCCTTATGGACGACTTCAGCATATACGCGCTGCCATGAGAGGGGGCCGCTTCGAGAATCACGCAGGGCGATGTAGCCATCGCGCCATAGCAGAATGGGAACCCCTGTTACGGAGAGACCTGTCATGAGGAAAGCACGAAGAGCTCTATCGATCGTCCTTCCCGCCTTGGCTGTCCCTGGAGGATCAGCAGCAAGGCCTCAGCGAGTATCATTGCCCGGGGCACCCTGATCGCATCGGTGACGTACAAGGTCCTGCAGTGATCCGCCTTTGAAACAGCCCTGGCCATGAGGTATACTCAGGGGACGATGGGGGGTTACCTGTCGGATGATCCATGGAACCAGGGCTGGACAGATGACTCAGGCCGTACCCAGAGGATTACGATTGCACATCGCGCTGTTCGGCAGGCGGAACGTGGGCAAGTCCAGCCTGCTGAACGCCATCACGCGCCAGCAGGTCTCGATCGTCTCCGAGGTGGCGGGCACAACCACCGATCCGGTGGAGAAGCCCATGGAGCTGTTGCCTCTGGGGCCTGTGCTGTTCATCGACACTGCGGGCATCGACGACATGGGCGCCCTGGGCCAGCTTAGGGTGCAGAAGACGCGGGCCGTGTTCGATCGCACGGACCTGGCCATCCTGGTGGCAGAGGCCGGCTCCTGGGGGGACTTCGAGGAGAAGATCCTCCAGGAACTCCAGGGTAGAAAGACGCCCTGTATCGCGGTCTTCAACAAGTTCGATCAAGGCCAGGTGGACCCGGCCCTGCTCCAGAGGCTGACCGGCCTCAAGATCCGGCCGGTCAAGACCAGTGTCACGCGAGGCGAAGGGATACTGGACGTCCGCCAGGCGATCCTCGATGCTGCGCCCGACGACTACATCAACCAGCCGGCGATCCTGGGCGACCTGGTGGGGCCCGGTGAGATGGCGGTCCTGGTCGTGCCCATCGACAAGGAGGCGCCCAGGGGCAGACTGATCCTGCCCCAGGTCCAGGCCATCCGGGACCTTCTCGACACGGACGCACTCTGCATGGTGGTCAAGGAGCGGGAGCTCCGGCTTGCCCTGGACCGGCTGAAGGTTCCACCCAGGCTGGTGGTCACCGATTCACAGGCCTTCCTGAAGGTGGCTGCGGATACGCCGGCCGACGTGGCCCTGACCAGCTTCTCGATCCTGTTCTCGCGATTCAAGGGCGATCTGCTCACCCAGGTTGCAGGGACCCTGGCCGTCGACCGGCTCAGATCAGGAGACCGCATCCTGGTGGCAGAGTCGTGTGCGCACCATCCGATCGGAGAGGACATCGGCAGGGTCAAGATCCCCAAGTGGCTGACCGAATACGTGGGCGGCCAGCTCCACTTCGACACAGTCCAGGGCCACGACTTCCCGCAGGATCTCTCAGCCTACAAGCTCGTCATCCACTGCGGCGCCTGCATGACCAATCGCAGGGAGGTTCTCAGCCGCATCCTCCAGTGCAGGCAGCAGGGTGTCCCCGTCACCAACTACGGCCTGGTCATCGCCTACAGCCTGGGCATCTTTGAGCGGGCACTGAGGCCGTTTCCGGCGGCGATGGAGGTGTTTCGGCAGGGCCGGGGGGAACCGAATGGGCGAATGGGCGAATGGGCGAAACGGCGAAACGGCGAAACGGCGACCAGGGCCGAGCAACTACAAGGCCGAAGGCCGATACTACCTGACTACCATGTTGACATCCCGGGCCGTTGCTCCTAGAGTGACGGTTACCTTGAGGAGCTTGGCATGAAGAAGATCGTCGTCATTGCAGTAGTCGTGGCTGCGGCCGTTGTGATATGGCTCGTCTCGCGACCATCGGGACCAATCCTGGTGGCCTTGGACCAGCCCGGCGGCCAGCCCACCATCCCTTGGATTAAGTCCGATCCCAACGCCTTTGGTACGGCCGAGCCGAACCAGGTCGTGTTCGATCTGACGTACCGCGGCCTTTCTGACTTCAAGGATGAGCTATTCAACAGTGGCTTTTGGGGATTCGGCAGCAGTCCTCCCACTGAGGACCCGGCTTTCATCAAGGCCCTGAAGAGCAAGGGGATCGATTCCCTGCAGTTGGTGTACAACCCCAATCTCAAGGGCGCCGAGTGGTCCGCAGTCCAGCTCTGGCGGGGCAAGCCCGCAGCCCTCTACCTGGACCTCGATGCAGACGGCAAGGCCACAGCCAACGAGCAATTGCTGCCCGTGCCGAGCGAGTGGCCGGGTTATGTGGATTTCGTGACCCCTGATTTCTGCATGACCACTCGCGACGGGGTGCAGGTCCCGTTCCGTCTTCTGGTGCGGGTCCAGACCCGTGGCGCGGACGTCAGTTGCATGTGGGCGCCTGCCTGTGTCCTGGAGGGGCAGTCGACCATCAATGGCCAGCCCGCGAAGGTCGCCCTCTGCTCCTATGGGCCCACGGGCCAGTTCGACCAGTTCGGCAGGTCACTCTGCTATCTGGCCATCGGCCAGGAGAAGGCCGGCGGCGGGCTGCAGACCCTCAGCAGTCTGGTCATGCATCAGGACGAGTTCTACCAGATGCAGGTCCGCAGCGACCCGGCCCGCAAGGCCAGCCGCGTGGTGCTGACCAAGGACAAGTCCCCCAGGGGCAAGCTGGTCCTGGCTGCGGCCTGCGACAATGACCGGGGCGCAGGATGAAGCCCGTGCGCAGTCGAGGGCCGCAACAGCAGCATCTATCTCTGGCTGCAGAAGGATGAGCAGGAGCTCCCTGTCGGCCAGTACAGGGTCGCCAATGGCACTATCGGCTACGCAGTCGGCGAGTCCTCGTGGCAGTGCGACTTCCAGCGAGGGCCCGACTTCGACATCGCCGCCTCGCAGGAGTGCAAGGTCCGCGTGGGGCAGCCCAAGGTGACAGTCAAGGCCATCCCTGAGGACAAGCGGTACGAGAATGGGGTCAAGCCGCAATCCGTGTACAGCCGCGGAGATCGGATCTACATCACCCGCGAGGTCCAAGGCCTGGCAGGTGAGGCCTACGGCCGGTTCTCCAAGAAGAACGACAAGAATGGGTACGATGACGTCAAGCCCCAGATCAGGATAGCGGACGCCAATGGAGTGGAGGTAGTCGCCAAGTCCATGGAGTATGGGTGAGGCGGCGTCTGCGGGCTCTCGTGCGAGAGCCATTCAATGAAGGCGGGCCAGTACAAGGTGACCATCACCCAGGACACAGGCCCATTGGCCGGCGTGATCACGGGCGAGTTGGAGATCACCCTCCAGGACCCCAATGCGAAGTAGGCAGGTAGCAGCGGCCTTCGGCCGATGAGCTATCAGCTATCAGCTATCAGCTTTCAGCCGGAGAAGGAATCTGTATGCTCTTTGTGTCCCTGTCCTGCTGATAGCTGAGAGCTGATGGCTGACAGCCCCTTTCTTTATGGCTCTACCTTTCATCAATGGAGGCCATCTATGGACGCCCACAGAATGGATCGCCGCAGTTTCCTCAAGGCAGCCGGTCTGGCTGCCGCAGCCATTGGGACCGCGGGACCCCAATCGTTTGCCGCAGATGCAGCTAAGCCCAGCCAGACGGTCCTGCCCCGGTGGAGGGGATTCAACCTGTTGGACTTCTTCACTCCGTCTTCCGGTCGTGGGGCCAACCGAGACCGGACGACCGAGGACGACCTCGCCTGGATGGCAGACTGGGGATTCGACTTCGTGCGGCTGCCTATGGCCTATCCGCGGTGGGTCGATTTTGACCGGTCGCGGGCCATCCGGCCTGAGGACATGGTCAAGATCAAGGAGAGCACGCTCGATGAGATCGATGGCCTGGTGGCCATGGCCCACAAGCGGGGCCTGCACGTGAGCCTGAACCTGCACAGGGCGCCCGGATACTGCGTCAATGCAGGGTTTCAGGAGCCCTTCGATCTCTGGAGGGACGCCGGGGCACTGGACGCGTTCTGCTTCCATTGGGGCCTCTGGGCCAAACGCTACAAGGACATGCGGCCCAGTCAGATCAGCTTCGACCTGGTCAATGAGCCCAGCCTGCGAGAGGACATGAACGACCAGCACTCCAAACGCGGTCCAGTCCCGGGCAACGTGTATCGACGCGTGGCCGAGGCTGCAGTCAAGACCATCCGCGCGGCCAATCCCAACCACCTGGTCATCGCCGACGGCAATGACGTAGGGAACTCCGTCATACCGGAGTTGGTGGATCTGAAGATCGCCCAGAGCTGCCGCGGCTACAACCCGGGGACGATCTCGCACCACAAGGCACCCTGGGCCTACAAGGACGTGGACAGCCTCCCTGTTCCGGTCTACCCCGGGAAGATCGGCCAGGAGATCTGGGACCGGGCCAGGCTCGAGGCCTACTATGCCCCCTGGATCGACTTGGCCAGGAAGGGCGTGGGCGTGCACTGCGGCGAGTGCGGGTGCTGGAAGATGACACCCCATCCCGTGTTCCTGGCCTGGTTCGGTGACGTCCTGGACATCCTGACCCAGAACGGCATCGGCTATGCCCTCTGGAACTTCAGGGGCGACTTCGGCATCCTGGACTCAGGCAGGGCCGATGTGGCCTACGAGGATTGGCACGGCCACAAGCTGGACCGCAAGCTCCTGGACCTGGTCAAGGCCCGCTGAGGCCTCGGTATAGGCCTTTGCCCTCTGGTTCGATCCGGACGGATACCTTAGGTCCGGGCAGTGGTTCTTGTGTGATGTCGATCCCGGCCGGCCTTTGTGTTGTGGATCTGTGACGTATACAATTGGCGCGGCCGGAAGGCTGCTGGACGCGGTGGCGAGTGATTTTGGGGCCGACCTGAGGGCCCGCATCAAGCTCTGACAGGCGGTCTTGGACGGGCGTTCTCCCCGTGCTCCGGCCCCTTGTTTGCCGGCATTTTGCCTGTGGAGTCCCAGAATGGTCCGCGTCCAGGGCCGGCCAGACGGCCTGCGGCGGGTTCGCAGGGGATGACCGCAGAAACCGCGAAATTTCCTTGATTCCAGACGCTGATGCGGGTATAGTAAGCCTACGTTGACGGGAGCGAGAAACCAGTCAGAAACCCTGTAGGGCTTTCAGCGACACGGATCGTTCCCAACACGCAAGGCTTCATCTCACCCGTGGGGGGTAAGATGGCTATCTGGATCATGAGACGCTGCTCTTGAGGGACCCGAGTGCGTCTTTGAAAGAGGGGGAGGTCCCGACACTTCGAAGGGGAGGCTACTATGATGAAGAAGATGTTGACTGTGTTGTGTCTCTGTGCAGCGATGTCGAGTGTCACCGTTCTGCGGGCCGGCGAACTCACCTTCACGCCCAGTATCTCAGATATGCAGGACCTGGACCATGACTACGTGTACGCCTGGAAGATCTCGCCGGTCTCGGTGCCTGTAGGGGAGCAGATCACTAGCGCGTCCCTCACCTTCCTTAGCATCGACAACTCGATGGAGCCGGAGAACAACGACGCCCTGTACGTGCGTCTGTTGAGTTCTGCAAACATTACCTCGGCCGTCCAGAGTGGCAAGCTGTCCCGGCCCTATCCTTCCTCCCATCCCAACTTCTATCGCGGCTATGACAACGAGACCAGCGGGGACGCCCTGGCCGCCTACGGCACCCAACTGACGGTCTACCATGACCCTGATACCTCTGCCCACAACTACACGTACACCTTCAGCGACGCCGCATTGAGCACACTGGCCGGCCTGATCTCGACCGACCACGCCTTTGGCATCGGATTCGATCCCGATTGCCACTACGACAACTGCGGCATCCAGATGAAGATCAACACGGCCTGCACGCCCTCAGTTCCTGCCCCGGCGCCTTCTTGCTGGTGGGCCTCGGGACTGCCGTGGTCGGATGGGTTCGTCGCTCTCGTCAGCAGTCCGCCAAGTAGTCCAGACAAGAATCTGGGGGACATCATCCCCAAGACAGATACTCGTGATTACCCTGAGGGCCGGCGAATCGCTCGCCGGCCCTCTTCTGCTATGATGCGAATGCCGCGGTCCACAATGTCCGGATCGGAGGCGTAACTGATCCTGAGGCACTCCCGCCGGTGGGGCCAGGGCTCATCGAGGCCCGGGAAGAAGTACTCGCCAGGCACCACAATGACCCCTCGGGCCTTGAGACGTCTGTACAACTCCATGCTCGGGATCGGAAGTCCCGGCAGCCACAGCCACAGGAAGAATGCGCCCTCGGCCACGTGAAGGCGGTAATCGAGCCCGTCCATCTCCCGCTCGACGGCCGCGATGGCCCGCTCCACCCTGGCCCGGTAGAAGGGCCTGATGACCTTTTGACACAGATCGATGATCCCGCCGCTGCGGAGCAGGGGGGTCACGATCGCAGGCCCCACTCCGCCCGGTGCCAGGCCCATGACCGCATTGATGCACGTGAGTCGCTCGATCACCGGCCGGTCCGCGATCACGATTCCAGTGCGGACCGAGGGAAGGCCCAGCTTGGACAGGCTCATGCACAGGATCGTGCGGGTGTCCCAGAAGGGCGTGGCCTCGGTGAAGGTGATATTCGGGAAGGGCGGACCATAGGCCGCGTCTACGATCAAGGGAATCCGGAGCGAGGCAGCCAGCGACGACAGCCTCTGCAGTTCCGCCTGCGTCAGCACGTTGCTGCTCGGGTTGGTCGGCCGTGACACGCAGATCGCCCCGATCGAGGAATCCAGGGGCAGGCGGTCGAAGTCGATGTGATACTTGAAGAAGGGGCCTCCCAGGGACGCGATCTTGGGCCTTGCTGACACGAACATCCCGGCCTCCAGACCCACGTCGCCGTACCCGATGTACTCCGGCACCATGGGGAAGAGGATCCGCCTGCGAGTCCCATCCTCCATCGTGCCCGCAAAGAGGTTGAACAAGGCGAAGAACGCGGCCTGGCTGCCGTTGGTCAGCGCCACGTTCTCGGGTCCGATCCTCCATCCGTACAGGTCGTGCAACAGGCCGCACAAGGCCTGGATGAACGCCTCGTTGCCCTGGGGCGGATCATAGGTTCCGATGGCCTTGGCGAAGGCGACAGGATCGCGCGCCAGCGCAGCGGTCATCTCCCGCAGGACCTGTTGGACCTCTGGAACGTGCGCAGGATTGCCCCCGCCCAGCGCGAGCAGTTCACCGCTGGCGCTTGCGGCCGCGCCCAGGTCCTGCATCAGTTGTCCGATCCCTGACTCCTTGGCCCACTGCTTGGCCCACCGCGAAATGTCCGCCATGCGTCACCTTCCGTTCGTGCCAATGGATGTGGCCCGAATTATAGCCAGGATGCGCACGGTCCTCAATGCTCAGGGCCTCCCCCCCAGGGCCGACGCAAAGTCGCTCCTGTACGTGCAGGAAGAGAACTGAAGGCGTTCTTTGCCGCGAATGAACGCGAATAGACGCGAATGGCTGTCGCCGCCTCGGAAGGTCGGTCTCCGTCGTGGCATCGCCGTACGCGACGCTTCGCGTCTACCGGTACGCGGTGGCGTACCGGGCGAGCTGCGCCGGCCTCCATTCTGCGAGCCAGCTCGCTCCATGGAGTCCTGCTTGCTCGCATGCGTGCGGCTCAGTCCCCTGACGAAAGTCCCAAGAGGTGCTTCTTCTGTGGAAGGGACGTATCGCCCACGCGCCAGCATTCGCGTGCATTAGCGTTATTCGCGGCAGAGAACAAAAACGCTTCCCAGGCAGGCCGACTTTGCGATCGCCCTGCCTCCCCGACCCCAGGCACGATAATCCCGCCCCGCAAGGCCTCGGCCCAGCAATCTGGGATGCTGAGTTGGATTCCGGCGTTCTATCATGCATAGTTTAGTGTGGCGGGAGGATTTTGAGGACCTGGGCGGACGGTCCCGGCTGCCGCTGAAAGAGGGGGGGGAGAGGTCATGCTAGAGTTTGGGAGCGTCACTCGTACAGACTACGCCGCTGCGGTCATCGCCTCGGCCTATGCCACCTCTGATCTGGATGAGCAGGAGGAGAAGGCCCAGGAGATCATCGACTACTTGGTGGATCCACCCACCAAGCGATACCACACGTCTGCAAGCGGGGCGACCGAGGCCATCTCCAGGGTTCAGCAGGCCCTCGAAGACACGGAGGCGGTCGGCAGTGAGCTGAGGGCCATTGTCGAGGCCCTGGATGAGCTATCGGCCGGAGGACTCTCCGAGGAACGGTCCGCCTACCTGATCTCCGACGTGGAGCAGCACGTCGATACGATCAACGACGCCAGCCAGCAGGTCGACTCCGATGGCGACCTGTTCGTGCAGGTCCGCGGAGGAGAACTGGTCATCTCCACAGGCAATGGTTCCAGCATCAGGGTCGAGTTGTCGACTTTCAGTGTCGCCCTCCAGGACGTGGACCTGACCAACGAGGAGGATGTCGCTGCCTTTTCCGAGGGCATACAGGCCGGGCTCACCCGGGTCACGGCCGAGGAGATGAGTCTCACGGAGCAGTTGGACCGGCTCAAGAACGCCACACAGATCATCGAGTACCCGGGGGATGCGGGGAGCGCCAGCATGGCGATAGCGGATGAGAATGCGGCCACAGCCATGGCCACGCTTGCGGCCACTTCTGTGGTTCAGAATCTGTCTGTGCTATTTGCAGCAGCCGACGACCTGGACAATGAGACTGCGGCGGCCCTGCTCGGGTAGGGGCCCGAAAAGGAATAAAGTAAACGCTTTCCATCTCATCTTCGGGCCCTAGACATGGCAGCGAGAAGCGAGGCAGCTCACGACCTCTTCTTCCCTCTTGCCTCTTGCCTCTTACTTCTTACTTCTTACTTCTTACTTCTTTTCCATAGATCCCTCGGCTTCGCCTCGGGATGACCGCTGCGCGGTCACTTCTTACTTCTTTCCTTATCTGACAGCTTGGCGGACAGCGCTGCAATCTGATCCTGGGTGACATCGGCGCCGAGCTCCTTTGCCCGCATGAGGTGGTCCCAGGCCTTCTGGTAGCGGCCCTGTTTGTAGTAGTGGATGGCCAGCCAATGGTGGGACCCCGCCTCGCTGGGGTCCAGCTCCACTGCCTTGAGGAACTCTGCCTCCGCCCTGTTCGGATCCTGGGTCTCGGCATAGGCCATACCCAGATTGTGGTGCACGCCCGCAATGTTGGGATCGATTTGGATGACCCTTTCGTACTGGGCGATGGCCGCGGGATAGTCCTTGTTCGTGACGTATACGAGTCCCAGGTTCATCAGGGCGGGCAGGAAGGAAGGTTCTGTGGACAGAATCCTCTTGTAGGCCTGGATCTCCTGATCGACCTTGTCCAGCTTGTGGTAGCAGATCGCCAGGCCGAAGTTGGCCTGTACCAGCCTCGGCTGCCGATCCAGGGCATTCTGGTAGGCCTCCATGGCCTGCTCCGTCCCGCCTGAGAACCGGTAGACCTCGCCCAATTGGCTGTACAGACCCGCCTCGTCGGGGTGGACAGCCAGGCCCTTCTTGAGCACCTGCTCGGCGCGGGAGTACTGCTTCTTCTGGCAGTACGCGTCCGCCAACTGCACGACGGCCTCTACGGAATTCGCGTCCAGATCCACTGCGCACTGGAGCTCCCGGATCGCCAGGTCCGTCTGGCCGCGGTGAACGTACACGTTGCCGAGGGCCTGGCGGATCTTGGCGTCCGCAGGGTTGATCCGGGCCGCCTCCCGGTACTGGACGAGGGCCAGATCCTTGCGGTCCTGACGGATGTACGTGTTGCCCAGGTTGACCCGGGCCTCGGCCAGCAGGGGCGTGATCTGGACGGCCAGCACCAGGGCCTCCTCGGCTAGATCAAGGTAGTTTGTGTCCAGATATACGACCCCGAAGTTGTTGAACATACAGGCGAGGGTCTGGTGTTTGGTCAGGTTCCGCATGTACAGGCCCTGGTCGTTCTCGGGGACACGATTGGCGAGCCGGTAGTGATCGTCCGTGGCGCTGGCGCCCCGGGCCGTGGTCTCGATATTGAACCGCACGGGCCGGCTGTCATAGCGGACGAAGAAGTGGCCTGGCGCCACCACGCCGTACAAGGGCAGGCCCAGGCGCTCGCCCAGCGACAGATAGAGGATCGACAGGCTCAGGCAATAGCCTTTGCGGCTGTCCATCACCGAGTGCAGGAACAGATCGTTCGCATCGTCGGCCCGGGAGACCGCCGAGAATCGCAGCTCTTCAAAGAGGTACTCATTGATGACCGGAATGGCCCTATGATCGGCCGGGATGCGGCGGAGGCTGAGCCTTTCCTGGATCTGGAGGGCCATCTCGTCGAGCCGGTCGCGATAACGAAGGCCCTGAACCACGTCCGACCACTTCTCGGAGACGATCAGGGCCGCGGTGGCCAGGTCCACCTGGGAATCGTCCAGGCTGAGGACCTCGGGGATGCTCTTGGCATACAGTCCGTTCCTGCCCTCATTGGCCAGGCTGGCCCAGGAAGGACTGGCCGCAAGGGCCACCAGCCCACCCACCCAGGCAAGCCAGACAGCCCGGCACGTCACGCGATGCCCTATCTCCATCTATTGCCTCCAACGTCTCCTCTAGGATCGGTCAGAATTTGGCCCCAGTTTGCAGAATACTCGACACCAGTGTATCCGTTCCTTGGCCTGGATTCAAGTCGCCCTGCCACCGGCTCGTGTTGGGCTTTGCCTCACCGATTCGCCGTTTCGCCGTTTCGCCCATTCTCCCATTCGCCGTTTCGTGTTTTCCCCAGGCTGCCCCTTGACAGATAGCCTGTGGCATGCTAGCCTTCTTTCCGTTTTCGGAGAAGCGGATAGTCACGGCGGTGTGACTTCCCAGAGATGGACTGCATGAAGGAGGAGGGACGGATGAGACTGCTCAGGGCATTTCTGTTGGCTGCCGGTGTGGCCGGCGCCGCACGCGGCGGCATGGTCATCAATGAGTTTCACTATGACAATCTCGGCATCGACGTCGGCGAGTTCGTCGAGGTCGTCACCGAGCCGAGCCAGAGGGCCGGGGTCCTGGCAGGACTCGATGTCCTGTATCTCTATAATGGAGGCGACGGCCGAGTCTACGGGCAGTCCAATCTCCAGGATTTCTCCTTCCACGGGACACTGGCCGACGGCATGGACTACTACAGCCAGGCCTTCCCCGGGATTCAGAACGGCTCGCCGGACGGCCTTGCCTTGGCTGACCATGGCTCGGTGCTCGAACTCCTCTCCTATGAGGGAAGCTTCGTGGCAACGGACGGCCCCGCCACGGGCCTGACCTCCATCGACGTGGGCGCCCGTGAGGGCCCCCTGACCCTGATCGGGTCGTCCCTTCAGCGCGCAGACTTCGGCGTCCAGTGGGTTGGGACCGAAGGCGCCCGTACGCGTGGGGGGATCAACTCCTGCAACACCATCCCCGTTCCGCAGGCCTTGGGCCTTGCGGTGGTCGGGCTGGCGGCCCTGACCTGTATCCTGTTCAAGTGCCTTTCCCGCGGGGAGCCGCATCGTGCGGAGACGGAGAGATCGGACCCGCCCAGGGCCCAGGTCCGCACTTGACTGGGGCGATGCCAACCCTTAGAGTGGAACCTCGTGACTCCATACGGGTCTGCACGAAGCGGTGTATCCTAGCACAAGGGGTATGGCATGAGCGAAGCAGTGTCGAACGGATGGAAGGGCTATCGCTGGCGGATCTGTGCTCTCCTCTTTCTGGCCACGACCATCAACTACATGGACCGGAGCATCCTGGGCGTGTTGGGGCCCACGCTTCAGTACAAGGTCTTTCATTGGACCGACCAGGACTACGCCAACATCAACATCGCGTTCAAGGCCGCGTATGCCGTCGGACTGTTGACCATGGGAGTGGTCATTGACCGGCTTGGCACCAGGATCGGCTATACCCTGTCCATCGCCGTCTGGAGTGTGTTCGGCATGCTCCACGCTGCAGTGCGGCCGGCGTTCAGCGTGATCGGTTTCTGCGCAGCCCGCTTTGGATTGGGTTTCGGCGAATCCGGCAACTTCCCGTCCGCCATCAAGACCGTGGGCGAGTGGTTCCCGAAGAAGGAACGGGCTCTGGCCACGGGCATCTTCAATGCAGGCTCCAACGTGGGCGCCATTCTGGCGCCCCTGGTGATTCCCCTGATCGTGTTGCCCGATGGCACGAACTGGCAGTATGCCTTCTTCACCACTGGCGTGTTCAGCGCCTTGTGGGTCATGCTCTGGTGGAGGACCTACAAACGGCCCGAGGTCCATCCGAAGCTCTCGAAGGCGGAGCTCGCCTACATCAACAGCGATTCCGTGGCAGAGACCGCCACGGGGAAGGTGCCGTGGCTCAAGGTGCTGCCCCTCCGCGAGACGTGGGCGTTCTGCGCGTCGAAGATCCCGGACGCGGTCTGGTGGTTCTATCTCTTCTGGGGTGGCAAGTTTCTGTACGATCAGTTCGGTCTGAACATCAAGAGCCTGGCCCTGCCGTTGATTACGATCTACGTGCTGGCGGATGGCGGGAGCATTGCGGGCGGATGGCTGTCTTCCTTCTTCATCACGAGGGGTTGGCCCATCAACCGTGCGAGAAAGACGACCCTGCTCTTGTGCGCCCTGTGCATCTTGCCCGTGATGTTTGTCACTCAGATCGGAACGCGGTTCAACGTGAACGATCGGTTCTTTGATCGCCTCGGGAAGGCGAAGATAACCACCGAACAAGTGGTGACTGTGGAGGGAAGGCCCACGCGAGAGAAAGTGCAGCAGCCGGTGCCTGCAGAGGTGCAGACTTCGCTGCGGGCCTTGTCGGGCCAGAGCTATGCTTCGGCCAAGGAATTCAGCAAGGCGGCCGGCGAGAAGATCACGGCAGATCAGGTGAAGGCTACGGAGTACATACTGGTCGATTGTGCCCGTTCGGACAATCGGTACTGGATTGCGGTGCTGCTGATCTCCCTGGCAGCGGGCGCACACCAGGCATGGTCTGCCAACGTCTTCACGCTCGTCTCGGACGTGTTCCCCAAGAAGGCCACTGCCTCTGTCACGGGCATCGGCGGCATGGTCGGTGCCCTGTCAGGCCTCCTGGCTGACTTGTCCCTCGGCAAGGTGCTCTCCACGAGTGGGCCTGCAGGCTACTTCTTCGCGTTCTTCATTGCAGGATCTCTCTATCTGGTGTGTCTGGGTGTGATCCACCTATTGATGCCGAAGATGACGCCGCTCGACGAGAACCTGCGGCACATCAAGGGGTGAGGAGTTTTAGGTTTTAGGTGTTAGGTTTTAGGTGAACCTAGAACTTAAAACTTAAAACCCGAAGAACACAGGCCCCGAGACTCTGCGAGCAGCAGTAGTCAGGCAGTCAATAGTCAACAAATAGAAGAGGCGGTGACTATACGGCTCACCGCCTCAAACTTTTCCGTCGCCCCCGTGCGTCCGCTTACTTACTGCTCGGTGAAGACGATCCCCACGCCAATGCTTGCCTCGTCGAGAGAGCCTTCGCGGTCGACCCTCACGACCTTGCCTGCCTTGATACGGGCATATTGACCCTTCTGTCTGGCCAACGTGGAGGTTCGTGGGAAGTTGATCTCTACTATGCTACCCGGTCCGACCGGCGTCGTCATGGGCAGCTTCACAAAGACCCCACCCTTGCTGATGTTGGCGCTTTGTCCATTGAAAAAGCGATTTGCCTTGGGCACCCATACGCTTACGGGCCATGAGAGGGAGGTGCGTGTGTCTCTTCGTTGTTCGACCAGTGTATCCATTGGCGTCTCCTTAAACATCGTTCCTTCTGTAATGGCTTTATCGGATAGTTAAGCTGGGGAGATTAGGGTGATAGTAGATAAAATGCCTAAATATACAACAAAGCCTGCGAGACATGCGTTGACGGCTGGAAGATTGGTTTTTATAGGAGCAAGCAGAAGAGAGAAGTAAGAAGTAAGAGGAAAGAGGTAAGACGAAGAGTTTCGGATTCGCGACTTGGGCACAGCACTTTGCGTGGCGAGAAGGTCCCCTCTTTCCGTCTCTTACTTCTTACTTCTTACTTGTTGATTCTTGATTCTTGATTCTTGGTTCTCGGTTCTAGGCCTTGTCATCGCACCAGCGCGAAGCCGATCCTGAGAGCATTGACCCTATCATTGTAGTGGAGGAGGCTTTCAGCCAGGGCATAGACGTACTGGACCTGCAGGTATATGTCGAGGTTGCCGCCAAACAGGTGATGCAAGGGGTACGTCAAGTCCAATTGCGTTGAGCCGCCTTTGCTGCCCCACCAGACGTGTGAGCCTGCGACCAGGCCATCTGCCTTTCCAAGTTTCACTTCCAGATCGAAGTAGCCCCTGTAGTCTGGCAAATCGGGGTTGGTATCTGGATCATTGCCGACGTAGGCCCATATCCTGGGCGAGATGAACATGCCCAGCTTGCTTGTCTCGTCGTAGAAGGCGACCATGGGTTTGACGTACGCGAAGTTGGTGCTTCGCGACGCGATGCCGTCTCGTCCATTCGATTCATGCTGGAAGCCGCCTTGCAGGAAGAATCCCTTGGCATGGGGGATGATCGTGCCGAGGTTGTCCGACAGGTAGTGGATCTCGGGCTTGTAGCTGGTGTCGACGAACGGAGCGGAGTCGGACTTGAGATCCCAGAACGAGGTCTGCGTATATCCCAGGTGAATCCGCGTCATCCAGGCGTGGTGCCGGGCCAAAGAGCCGCTTTCATTGAGCGGTCGATACTTGAGGCTGACCTGGAACTTGCTTTGGCTGGCATTGGTTCCGGCCAGGAAGTACGTGGGCTGATAGGATTCCAGATTGGGAAGATAGGGCTGGTAGAGCCTGTTCATCGACTCGGCCGTTGGGTAAAGAAACGTCGGGGAATTGACGTCCTTGGTCGGCGGTTTGTTGCTGTCTGAAGGAGGCCAGGACGTCTCCGTGGCCCACGCGGAGAGAGCGGCTGCCGCTGTCAAGATAAAGACAAGTGAAGTCTTCATTGAGATCTCCCTATCTCCGGTGGCTTGGGTCAGAGCGTTAGCCCGTAGACTTTGCCTCCAAGGCAAGGTCACTGAACAACCCTGCCTCGTACTTGTGATAGGCCAGGGAGGCGACCATGACCGCATTGTCTGTGCAGTACTTCTTGGGCGCGACCATGAGCCTTCTGGCAGGTCGGGACGCCTCGCACATCCGCTGCATACCCTCGCGAAGGGCCGTATTGGCGGCCACGCCACCTCCAAGCAGGACGGTCCTGGCTCCGATCCGGTTTGCTGCCCTGCGGGTCTTCTCCACCAACACGTCCACTGCTGCAGCCTGGAACGAGGCGGCAGTGTCCGCGATCTCCTGGCTGGCCATCGAGTCGACCCGGTTCTGGCCCTTCATATCCTGGCCTCGGCAGTGGTAGAGCACGGCCGTCTTGAGCCCGCTGAAGGAAAACTCCAGGGAGTCCTTGGCCAGCAGGGTCCGTGGGAAGTCGATGGCCTTTGGATTGCCTGACCGGGCTGCCTTCTCGATGCTCGGACCGCCAGGGTAGGGGAGGTTCAGGATGCTGGCCACCTTGTCGAAGGCCTCGCCTGCAGCGTCGTCGATCGTCGTGCCGAGCAGGGTCAGCTCCAGGGGCGACTGGCAGTCATAGAGACAGGTGTGTCCGCCTGAGACCACCAGGGCGACCGCAGGCAGATCGAGGTCCTGCTCCTCCAACAGGGCAGACTGCAGGTGGGCATGCAGGTGGTTGATGGAGATCAGGGGCTTGTCCCAGGCGAAGGCCAGGGTCTTGGCCGCCATGACTCCAACCACCAGGGCAATGGTCAGACCCGGCTGGCTGGCCACGGCAATGGCGTCCAGATCTTCTCTTCCAGCGCCGGCCTGTGACAGGGCCTCCGAGATGACGGGATAGAGGTTCTCGATGTGCGCCCGCGAGGCGATCTCAGGCACGATGCCGCCGTACTTCTGGTGGAGCTGCTGCGAAGAGGCCACTACGGACGATCGAATGACGCGTCCATCTGTCACGACTGCAGCCGCCGTCTCGTCACAGCTCGTTTCGATTCCAAGGATGTTGATGGGTTTGTCAGGCATGGGGGGCATGGTACTGCATGGGGCAGGGGGTGTCAAAGGGAGAACACAGGACTCAGAACTCAGGAGTCAGGAGATAGGAGACAGGAGTCAGGAGACAGGAGAAACGGGGAATGGGGGAATGGGCGAAACGGAGTTGTAGGATGGGCTTTAGCCCATGCGGTTGACTCTCCGTTTCTCTCTCAGTCTCTTCCACATGAGCCTCCGCGTCTATGGATTCCTCTGCTGCCAGGGCACGCTGAGGCGGCGTGTCCCGTGCATGTCCCATGCTGTGCCAGTGTAGCCGCTCTGCTGGAGACCATCAAGGTCCTGGTTCCCGGGGTCGCGTCGAGATCAGCGTCAGGGCGGGCCACCAACCTGAGCGGCCGGTGCAACAGGGAAGGGGGGAATAGCGGAGGTCTGTGCCGCTGACCACAGCATGGGCTAGAGCCCATCCTACCAGGCCGAAGGCCGTTACTACCAGATCTGCCGCAGGCGCATCGATACTACCAGGGCGATAGCCCGATACTACCTGTCTTCTGAGTCCTGAGTCCTGAGTTCTGGGTTCCTCTTCTGTTCGTCGCCCAGCAGATCCGGCCGCCATTGGCGGGTGCGGTCCAGGGACTGCTGGTGGCGCCAGGCTGCGATCTTGGCGTGGTCGCCGCTCAGGAGGATCTCTGGGACCCGCATGTCACGAAAGACCTCAGGCCTGGTGTATTGGGGGTATTCGAGCAGGCCCTTGCTGAAGGACTCTTCCTTGGAGGAGTCGTCGTCGCCCAGTGCTCCGGGCAGGAGCCTGACGACTGCGTCGATCACGACCATGGCAGCGAGCTCGCCGCCGCTGAGCACGAAGTCGCCAATCGAGACCTGCTCTGCGCCCAGGCCCGTGCGGATCCGTTCGTCGAACCCCTCATAACGGCCTGCGATCAGGAGCAGTCGCTTCTCCGCGCTCAGCTCGCGGGCCTTGGCCTGGTTGAACACCTGGCCCTGGGGGGTGAGGAGGATGACCCGCGGCCTGTCGGCTGAAAGGGCCTCGACGTGGTCAAAGCAGGAGAATACAGGGCCGGGCATCATGACCATGCCCGGACCGCCGCCGTAGGGCTTGTCGTCTACCTTGCGGTAGTGGTCTGTCGCGAAATCACGGATGTTCGTGAGGACGATCTGTACCAGGCCCCTGTCACGGGCCCGGCCCAGGATGGAGCCTGCCAGAGGTGATTCGAACATCTCTGGAAGCAGCGTCAGGACGTCGATACGCATGGAAGAGCAGCTTTTGGCGATTAGCTGTTAGCCATTAGCCGGAGAAATGAACCGATCCTATTCATCTGGTTAAAGTCTCTGTGAAAGTCGCTGTCTGCCATCAGCGATCAGCCGGAGGCGTCATAGTGCTCCCTACGCCTTCCGGCTAACAGCTAATCGCCAATAGCTAACAGCAACCAGCCAGTCGCCGGAGGCGACTGGCTGGTTTGGTGACTAGCTGGGCTTGGCTTCTTCAGCCTTCTTGGCCTCTTCTTCGGCCTTCTTGGCTTCCGCTGCTGCCTTCTTGGCCTCCTCGGCCTTCTTGGCTTCTTCCTTCTTCTTGGCCTCAACCGCCTTCTTGGCCTCCTCGGCCGCTGCCTTGGCAGTCTCTCTCTCGGCCTTGGTGAAGGGCAGGCCCTTCTTGCGGACTATGGCCCTGGCCTTGTCCCTGCGGTTGACCCTCTCCTTGGCCACGGCATTCTTGATCCCCTGCTTGACGAGGATCTCTGAGACCGTCTCGCTGGGCACAGCGCCCTGTCCCAGCCAGAACAGGACCCGCTCGTTGTTGAGGACGATCTGCTTGGACTTGTCCTTCTCGATCGGATCGTAGTGGCCGAGCTTCTCCAGGATTCTGCCGTCGCGGGGTGTCCGTGACTCTACGGCGTTGATCCGGAAGAATGGCCGGTGGCGTCTGCCGTGTCTGGTCAATCTCAACTTTACTGCCATGGTCTTCTCCTAACTGAGGGTATCATGAATTTCCTTGAGGGGCGACAGCCGCTCAAGAAACGCGTTTCCAGTGCAAGGCATAGCCATTGATGAAGATGGCCAGATTGCCAGGGTCGACCTGGGCATCCGCTGCGATTCTGAGGATCTGCTGATCGGTCAGGTTGGCGGTATCCGCCTTCTCGGCCGCAGTCATGATCGCCACTGCCCGGCGGAGCTCCTGGAGCTCTGCTTCAGTCGGCGAGGCCAGCAAGGCCAGTTCCGACGCCCCATCGATGGCCTCGAACTGCCGGCGGACCATCTGACCAAAGGCGTTGCCGGCAAAGCGGGCCACCTGGTCCAGGTACTGCTCGATGGTCAGGGTCTGTTCTATCGCCGCCTCTTCTTGGCCTTCCTGGGGATGATCCGTTTCCGCTGCGACCGCTGTTTGATCTTGCGGCCCGACTGCACCGCCTGGCTGAGGGCTTCGACGCCCATACCGCCGGAGAACAGGTTCCGCAGGCCCCCAAAGCTGCCGCCGCTGAGGGCCTTGATCATGTCCCGGCTTCTGACAAAGGTCTTGACCAGGGTCGAGACGTCCTGGGTCTGCACGCCGGCGCCTGCGGCAATCCGGCGTCGCCGCGATCCGTCGATCAGATCGGGGTTCCGGCGCTCCTGCAGGGTCATGGAGTAGACGATGGCCTCCATCTGGGCGAGCTCACCGCTGTCGAGGTCCATGTCCTTGAGCTGACCACCTACGCCAGGCAGCATCTTGAGCATCTCCGCCATGCCGCCCATCTTCTTGAGGCCGTGCATCTGCTTAAGGAAGTCATCGAAGCCAAAGGTGCCCTTGACCATCTTCTGTTGCATCTTGGCTGCGTCTTCTGCCTGGAAGTGTTCCTGGGCCTTCTCGACGAGGCTGACCACGTCGCCCATGCCCAGGATGCGGCTGGCCATCCGGTCCGGATGGAACTCCTCGAGCTTGTCGACCTTCTCGCCCACGCCGATGAACTTGATAGGCTTGCCGGTCACGGCCTTGACGGACAGGGCCGCACCGCCGCGTGCATCGCCGTCGAGTTTGGTCAGGATTACGCCGTCGAGCTCAAGACGATCGTTGAACTCCTTCGCGGAATTCACCGCGTCCTGGCCGGTCATGGCGTCGCAGACGAGATAGATCTGGTGGGGCGTGACTGCCTTGGTCACGTCCTGCAGCTCGGTCATCAGGGCATCGTCCACGTGCAGACGGCCTGCCGTATCCAGCACCACCACGTCAAAGCCCCGCTCCTTGGCGGACTTGACGCCGTTCCTGGCCACTGCGACCGGGTCCTTGCTGTCCTCTGCGTAGACATCGAGCCCCGTCTGCTCGCCGAGGACCTTCAACTGATCGATGGCCGCGGGCCTCTGCAGGTCGTCTGCAACGAGCAGAGGCCTCTTGCCCTTGGCGACCAGGTACTTGCCCAGCTTGGCGGCGGTGGTGGTCTTGCCGCATCCCTGGAGTCCGGCGAGCATGATGACCGTGGGTCCCGGAGAGACGAAGTAGACCCGCGTGTCCACCGGCCCCATCAGCTTGATCAGCTCGTCGTGGACGATCTTGACCATGACCTGGCCCGGGTGCAGGCTCTTGAGCACCTCCTGACCAAGGGCCGCGTCCTGCACGTCCTTGCAGAACTTCTTGACGATGTGGTAGTTGACGTCCGCCTCAAGCAGGGCCTTGCGGACCTCGTGCATGGCGTCCGAGACGTTGGCCTCGGTGATGCGGCCGCGGCCCGCCAGGGACCTGAACACGGAGCCGAACTTTTCAGTCAGCGACTCAAACACAGTCTCTGCTCAAACCTCATTTGCAGAACAGGAGATACACCCAAACGAAAACAAGTCATTTTAAGCCCGCCTGCGGGTCCATGCAAGGCTAAAATCGCCGAACAAAGGGGCCATCAGCTCTCAGCAGGACTGGGATGCGGACTGCGTACGGGCTCTTCTTCCGGCTGAGAGCTGATGGCTGACGGCTGATAGCTCGCCGGCTGCAGGCCGGCGGGGCGAACCCTGGTTCGCCGGCGGCGTAGATTTCTATTGCTCGCGAGGTGCGGCTGTAGTATAAAGTTACGTCCCTTGCATCGAGCCTCCGGGTGCACCTGGGGCGCGAAGCACGCCGTGCCTCGCCCGACATCTGCCTGCAACGAGGGCATAGGGGTATGAGGGGGTCCTTGGTTTTTTAATTGGAGATGATATGAAGCGCAAAATGGTGACCATCGACGGGAATCAGGCTGCGGCACACGTTGCCCATGCCTGTAGTGAAGTCATAGCGATCTACCCGATCACGCCCAGCTCTCCCATGGGTGAGATCGCGGACGACAAGTCCGCCAAGAGCCAGGTCAACCTGTGGGGGACGATTCCGTCCGTCACGGAGATGCAGTCCGAGGCCGGCGCAGCGGGCGCAGTGCATGGTGCCCTCGCTGCAGGGGCCTTGACCACAACCTTCACGGCCTCGCAGGGCCTCCTGTTGATGATCCCCAATATGTACAAGGTCGCGGGCGAGCTCCTGCCGACCGTGTTCCACGTCACGGCCCGGTCGCTGGCCTGCCAGGCTCTGTCCATCTTCGGCGACCACAGCGACGTGATGACCTGCCGCGAGACCGGCTTTGCCATGCTGTGTTCGTCCAACGTGCAGGAGGCGATGGACATGGCCCTGATCGCCCATCAGGCGACGCTGGCCTCACGCGTGCCTTTCCTCCACTTCTTCGACGGCTTCCGCACGAGCCACGAGATCCAGAAGGTCGAAGAGCTGACCTTTGATGATATGCGGGCCATGATCGATCAGAAGCTGGTCGATCAGCACAAGGCCAGGGCCCTGAGCCCGGATCACCCGAGCATCGGCGGCACGGCCCAGAATCCGGACGTGTACTTCCAGGGCCGCGAGGCCTGCAATTCCTTCTACCTGGCGTGCCCGGGCATCGTGCAGGAGACCATGGACAAGTTCGCCAAGGTTGCAGGCCGCCCCTACAAGCTGTTCGACTACGTGGGCGCACCCGACGCTGACAAGGTCATCGTCATGATGGGCAGCGGCGCGGACACGGTCCACGAGACGGTGGAATACCTCAACACCAAGGGCCAGAAGCTCGGCCTGATCAAGGTCCGGCTGTACAGGCCGTTCGACGTCAACGCCTTCGTGGCAGCCCTGCCCAAGACGGTCAAGAAGATTGCGGTCCTGGATCGGACCAAGGAGCCCGGCTCGATCGGCGAGCCGCTGTACCTCGACGTGCGGACCGCCTTCGGAGAGGCCATGGCAGACGGCCGCCTCAAGTGGGACAAGTATCCGGTGTGCGTGGGAGGCCGTTATGGTCTGGGGTCCAAGGAGTTTACCCCGGCCATGGCCAAGGCCGTCTTCGACAACTTGGACGCCAAGAAGCCCAAGCCGGGATTCACGGTCGGCATCGTCGACGATCTGACCCAGACCAGCCTCGACGTGGACGCCTCTTTCCAGGTCCCGGCCGAGGGGATGTACCGCGCGATGTTCTATGGCCTGGGCTCGGACGGTACGGTAGGCGCAAACCACAATTCCATCACGATCATCGGTACGCTCACCGACAACTACGCCCAGGGCTACTTCGTGTACGACTCGAAGAAGGCGGGCGCAGTCACCATCTCGCACCTGAGGTTCGGCAATCGGCCGATTCGCAGGCCCTATCTGATCACCGAGGCCGACTTCGTGGCCTGCCACAACCCCAGCTTCCTCGAGAAGTACGACATGCTGTCCACGGCGAAGCAGGGGGGGGTGTTCCTCCTCACCACCTCACACACCAAGGACCAGATCTGGGACACGCTGCCCAGGGAGGTACAGCAGCAGATCATCGACAGGAAGCTCAAGTTCTACGTGATCGACGCCATCTCGATTGCCCAGGATCTGGGGCTGGGCGCCCGCATCAACACGATTATGCAGGTGGCGTTCTTCAAGATCAGCAACGTGATCCCGCTGCAGACCGCGGTTGACGCGATCAAGGGCGCGATCCAGAAGTCGTACGGCAAGAAGGGCGAGAAGGTCGTGGCCATGAACAACGCCGCGGTGGATGCGGCCTTGGACAAGGTCTACGAGGTCAAGGTTCCGGCGAAGGCCACGAGCAAGGTCACGATGCCGCCCGTAGTGCCGGACGATGCCCCGGCCTTCGTCAAGGACGTGACCGCGGAGATCATGTCCCGGCGGGGCGATCTGCTGCCGACCAGCAAGATGCCGGTGGACGGCCGCTATCCGATGGGGACCACGCAGTACGAGAAGCGGAATATCGCGGTCCAGATCCCGGCGTGGGAGCCGCAGGTCTGCATCCAGTGCGGCACCTGCTCCCTGGTGTGCCCGCACGCCGCGATCCGGATCAAGGCCTATGACGGCAAGGTCCTGGCGGATGCGCCCAAGACGTTCAAGAGCGCAGAGGCCAAGGGCAAGGAGTTCAGCGGCATGAAGTTCACGGTCCAGGTCGCACCTGAGGATTGCACGGGGTGTGGGGCCTGCGTGAACGCCTGCCCGGCCCAGGAAAAGGACGCCAACAAGCAGCCCACTGGACGCAAGGCCATCAACATGGCCCCCCAGGAGCCGCTCCGGATGCCGGAGCGTGAGAACTACGCCTTCTTTCTTTCGATCCCCAACACGGATCGCAAGCTCTTCAAGCCTGCCTCGGTCAAGGGCAGCCAGCTCATTCAGCCGTTGTTTGAGTACTCCGGTGCGTGCGCCGGGTGCGGTGAGACGCCCTACGTCAAGCTGCTGACGCAGCTCTTTGGCGACAGGGCGTATATCGGAAACGCCACGGGTTGCTCGTCCATCTACGGCGGCAACCTTCCCACGACTCCGTACACCACCCGTCCGGATGGCAAGGGGCCGGCCTGGTCGAACAGCCTCTTCGAGGACAACGCCGAGTTTGCCCTGGGCATGCGCCTGGCTGTGGACAAGTTCAAGGGCTATGCCCTGGAGCTGCTCGAGCGTGTGGTCAAGAGCGGTTGTGTGGAGGCGTCCCTGGCCGATCAGATCCGGCAGGCAGCACTCTCCACCGACGCGGACCTGGACTCGGTCGAGGCGCAGAGGGCCAGGATCGAACAGCTCAGGGCCCAGATCAAGAAGAGCAAGCCCTGTGCAGACTGCGATCAACTGCTGACCGTCGCGGACTACCTGGCCCGCAAGTCGGTCTGGGCCGTGGGTGGCGACGGATGGGCCTACGACATCGGATACGGCGGACTGGATCACGTCCTGGCCAGCGGCAACAAGGTGAATATCCTGGTCCTGGACACGGAGGTGTACTCGAACACGGGCGGCCAGATGTCCAAGTCGACGCCGCGCGCGGCAGTCGCCAAGTTCGCAGCGGGCGGCAAGTCCGCACCCAAGAAGGACCTGGGCCTGCTGGCCATGGCCTACGGCAATATCTACGTGGCCAAGGTGGCGCTCGGGGCGAACACCAACCAGACCGTCAAGGCCTTTGTCGAGGCCGAGAGCTATCCGGGCTCGTCCCTGATCATCGCCTACTCCCACTGCATTGCCCATGGCATCGACATGTCCAGTGGCAACGAGGAGCAGAAGAAGGCCGTGGCCTGCGGTCACTGGCCGCTGTACAGGTACGACCCCAGGCTTGCAGCAGAAGGCAAGAATCCGCTGCAACTGGACTCCAAGGCGCCGACGATGGGCTTCGAAGAGTACGCCTACGGCGAGACTCGCTACAAGAGCCTCAAGCAGGCCAAGCCCGAGGCAGCCGCGGGCCTGATGAAGCTGGCCACGCAGGACGTGGCGGACCGTTGGAGGCTCATGGAGCAGCTCGCCACCCTGAAGTACGGCGAGCCCAAGGCCTAGCCTAGCCGCTGATTGCCTGCTACCCAGTGCCTTACGCCGGCCCAGGACTCGCTCCTGGGCCGGCTTCATTTGAGCTATGACCTGTGAGCTGTAAGCTACGAAAGGGATCGGTATTCGGTCGGTCGCTCCGCTCCCTTTTCGGTGTTCGGGCGTTCGCTCCGCTCACTCTTCGCAACTGCGAATAGCGAACTGCGAAAGGCGAACAGCGAGCGCCCCACGGCTTTGCGGCTCTGGGGGACTACGGCTCTACCTCCTCCGTTCTGCGCTTAGCTACGCAAAAACCCTAGTCCCGGAGCCCGGGATCCCAGTTGACCTCTGGCCTTGACGCCGGGTACTGTGGATGGGCCAGAACCTGACTTGGGAGACGACTATGGCCAAGACACGGAGCATTGCCAGGATACTGAAGAGCAAGCCCACCATCGAAGGGGCTGGGGTTCACCTCCGCCGCGCATTTGGGAACAGTCACGTACCGATGTTCGATCCCTTCCTGCTGCTGGACGACTTTCGCTCAGATGATCCGGAGCACTATCTGCCCGGCTTCCCGTGGCATCCCCATCGGGGCATCGAGACGATCACCTACGTGCTCCGTGGAGACGTGGAACACGGCGACAGCATGGGCAACCAGGGGATCATCTCCTCGGGTGACGTGCAATGGATGACTGCAGGGGGAGGCATCATCCATCAGGAGATGCCCAAGGGGGACGCAGAGGGCCGGATGTATGGCTTTCAGCTCTGGGCCAATCTGCCCCGCTCGCACAAGATGATGGATCCCCGGTACAGGGACGTGAAGGCCAAGGACATCCCCGTGTTCACTGACAAGACTGGCGCAGAGATACGGATCATCTGCGGCAGCGTGGGAGGTGAGAGCGGTCCCGTCCGCGACGTCGTGACGGACCCCGAGTACCTGGACGTGACGGTGCCCCCGAAATCCCAGTTTGTTCACCCCACCTGCCCGGGACACACGGTCCTGGCCTACGTGATTGAGGGCAAGGGCACCTTCTGCAGGGAGAAGAGACCCTTCTCCCACACAGTGGAGGGGGTCAATTACTTCGACATGCGTCAGGACCCCCTGGTAGGTAGCGGCGAGTTGGTGCTGTTCGAGGACGGTGACCACGTGATGGCAGGCACGGAGGACCTCCCGCTCCGGTTTCTGCTCATCTCCGGCAGGCCCATCGGCGAGCCGGTCGCCTGGTACGGCCCCATCGTGATGAACACGAACGAGGAGCTGCAAACGGCCTTCGAGGACTACAGCCGGGGGACCTTTGTCAGGCCGGCTCGGCTGGGCGAGGGTCCCAATAATCACTTGCAGAGAGGCCCTCTATCTGGTACAAATAACTGCGGCTGATTACGCCCATTTGTGGCAGTGTGCGCTGGGGCATGGAGTGCGTTCGTCTGCCCCACGTCGCGTACGAGGAAGGGTGTAGGAGGCCAGACTGGAGGCCCTGATGGCCTGTGTTTTGGTGGACACATGGCAACAGGGGGGGACAAGGGTGTGCGTTTCTACCCACATCAGCGTGGGTGCGCCCGCCTTCGGGGCCGCATCTCTGCCGAGGAAGGAGGTGACCCAGCCCGTTTCTCACCGATCATCCTGACGCGGGTGACAGCGCCTGCGTACGGGTCGTCACGTGTATTGTGCGTTCATGCCCCAGCCCATGGCTGGGACAAAGGTGTCTCGAAGCTTCATGAAGGAGGTTGCTATGAGTAGAAGATCGATTTGTTGGTTGACACTTCTGTCGGTAATGGCCCTGGCGGGAGCCAACGCGTTTGGCTTCAGCGCAGGCATCGATCCCAGCCTGATGGGCTGGTGGAAGCTGGAAGAGGGCAGCGGCAATGTTGCCAATGACTCTAGTGGCAACAACAACAACGGCACGGTCAACGGCAACCCCGCTTGGGTGGCTGCTGGAAAGATCGGTGGTTGCATCGATTTCGATGGAACCAACGACTACATTGACTGTGGCAACAGCGCGAGCCTGTCTCCTACGGACGGCATCACCCTGGCCGTGTGGCTGAAGACGCCCGGAATGACGACCACATGGGCGGTCTTCATCTCCAAGGGCGATACGGGCAGTTCGTTCCGCCTTGGCAGGAATGGAACCGGCACGTCCGTCCACTTCGGCCTCAATGGCGTGACTGCCAGCGGCAATCCCTGGTTCGACGGGACCCGCAATGTATCAGACAACGAGTGGCACCACGTGGCTGGCACGTACGATGGGACCACGATGAGGCTGTGGGTCGATGGTACGCAGGACACTACCCTGGCCGCCACCGGCAAGATCACGGTCTCCAGCACCAGGGTGTATATCAGCGAGAACGCCGATTCCGCGGGCCGGTACTTCAAGGGCATGATGGACGACGTTCGTGTCTACAACCGGGCACTGACCCAGGACGAGTTGGCCCAGGTCATGGTCGGTTCCACGTCGGTCACTGCGACCAAGCCCGATCCTTCGGATGGCGAGACTGACGTGGCGAGAGACGCGGCCCTGAGCTGGGTTGCCGGACCCTTCGGCGTGACGCGGGACATCTACTTCGGGAGCAACTTTGACGACGTCAATAACGCCACCACGGGTTCACCGCTGCTGGCCAGTGCCAGCCAGTCGGCCCTGACCTTTGACCCGGCGGGCGTCTTCGCTTATGGCCAGACGTACTACTGGCGGGTCGACGAGGTCAATGGCACGCCGGACAAGACGGTCTACAAGGGCTCGACCTGGAGCTTCACAGCCGAACCCTACGGCTATCCCGTCAAGCCCGCCAAGGCCACAGCCTCGAGCTCCATGGCCTCCACCATGGGACCCGACAAGACGATCGATGGCTCAGGACTCGATTCCCTGGACCAGCATGGGACCTCCGCCACGGCCATGTGGATGAGCAAGAAGAACCAGACGCCGATCTGGATACAGTATGAGTTCGACAAGGCCTACAAGCTGTACCAGATGTGGGTGTGGAACTCCAACCAGGCCATCGAGACGGTTGTCGGATTTGGAGCCAAGGACGTGACGGTCGAGACCTCTCTGGATGGTACGACCTGGACGGCCCTGGCGGGCGTGGCCCCGTTCGAACAGGCGACCGGCGAGCCCAACTACGTTCACAATACGACCGTCGATTTCGGCGGCCTCGAAGCCAAGTTCGTCAAGCTGACCATCGCCAACAACTGGGCGGACAGCACCAAGCAGTCCAGTCTGGGCGAAGTCCGGTTCTTCTACGTGCCGGTCAAGGCCTTCTACCCTGCTCCGGTCAGCGGCGCGTCCGACATCGCCGTGGATGCGAGCCTGAATTGGAGGCCGGGTCGGCTGGCAGGCCAGCACAAGGTTTACGTCAGCGCAGATGCCAACGCGGTGGCCAATGGCACGGCTCCTGTGCAGACCGTCTCGGATCACAAGCTGGCCCTGGCGCCGCTGGGTCTGACCTTTGGCAAGACCTACTACTGGAGGGTGGACGAGGTCAATGACGCAGTCACCCCCAGCAGCTTCGAGGGCGACGTGTGGAGCTTCACGACCATCGGCTATGCCGTGGTGGAAGACTTCGAATCGTATAACGACGTCTGCAAGAGGATCTTCTTCGGTTGGATCGATGGTTACGGCCACAATGGATCCACGGATTGCGGCATTGCACCATCCCTGGGCAATGCCACAGGCTCTACGGTAGGCAACGTGAATCCTCCGTTTGCCGAGGGGACGATCATCCACGGCGGCGGCCAGTCTATGCCCATGGCCTTCGATAACACCAAGAGCCCGTTCTACTCTGAGGCCCAGACGGAGTGGGCGCAGCCCCAGGCCTGGACCAACAACGGTGTCGCCAACCTGGTGCTCTATGTTCGCGGTCAGGCCCCGGCTTTTCTGGAGACCTCGCCTGGAACGATCCTCATGAACGGCGCTGGCACGGACGTCTGGGATGCCGCAGACCAGTTCAGGTTTGTGTACAAGAGCCTCAAGGGCAACGGCTCGATCATTGCCAAGGTGGAGAGCATAGGGCGGGCCCACGAGTGGTCGAAGGCGGGCGTCATGATCCGCGAAAGCACCTCTTCGGGGTCCACGCATGCGTTCAACGCTGCAACGCCGACCGCCACCCATGGCATCTCCTTCCAGCGGCGCATCACGCCTGACACGGCCACGAACGCGAATACGGACGTTGCCGATACGGCTCTGCCTCAGTGGGTCAAGGTCACCCGCAACGGCAGCACCTTCACCGCCCAGTACTCCGCGGACGGCAAGGCCTGGACCGACGTCGTGACCACGGCGCCCGTCACGATCGACATGGCCAATGACGTGTTGATCGGCCTGGCCGTGAGCAGCCACGTCGCCGGCACCGCCACAGGTGCCAAGTTCTCGAATGTCACGACTACGGGCAACGTGTCCGGATCGTGGCAGACGGCCGAGATCGGCGCTACACAGGTTGCGGGCAACACGCCTGAGTCGTTCTACGTGATGGTTCAGGACAGTGCAGGCAAGAGCAAGGTGGTCAGCAACCCCGACCCGAGCATCATTGCCACGGGCAGTTGGCAGGAGTGGAGCATCCCGCTGAGTGAGTTCAGCTCCGCAGGGCTCAACCTCGGCAGCATCAAGAAGCTGGTGATTGGCGTGGGCGACCGGAACTCTCCAAAGGCCGGTGGCTCAGGCAGTCTCTACATCGATGACATCAGGTTGACTCCTGCCCAGTAGCGCAAGCAGGTGTCGGCAGGTCTGCAAGCGATTGTCGGCCTGTCAACGAGGTCAATGAAGCCGGGGCCTGTGCCAGATGACGGCACGGGCCCCGGCTCTTTTCCAGAAAGCACAAAACCCCTTGACGAAGACCGGACAGCCGAGGATAATTGCCTTGGCCGTCGCGGGTGTGGCGGAACTGGCAGACGCGTAAGGTTCAGGTCCTTATGAGCGATAAGCTCGTAGAGGTTCGACTCCTCTCACCCGCATCCCCTTGTTCTGCAATGACTTGAGATCGCCTGTATTGCCCTGGAAAACAGGGTTCCCCCTATGTGACTGACCACCCTCGTGCAGGCTATTCCAGGCCAATGTCGCTTGTGACTGTGCCGGAATCTGTGCCGGTTCTGAGACGGTCGCAGCGGGGACTATTTGGGGAGCCGCTGACCAGCCCGCCGCCTTCGTGAAGTCAGAGGGCAGGACCTTCAGGTAGAAGCCCCTGGCTGTGACCTGATTGTGTCCTACCCACTTCGCAACGACGTGCTCAGGGAAGGACTGGCAAAGCTCGATCTCACGCGAGGCCCGGCAGTTCTGCCAGAGCTTCGGCCAGGGCGTCAGACCGGCCCGTCGGATGATCCGTTCCATATGGGTCCGAAGGTTCACGGCCTTGCTGCGGTGCTTGGCGATGACGTAGTTGGCACCCTCGGATGCCTCGTGGAGCGCGTTTGCCAGGACGGTGTGCATCTCGGGGAATAGCGGGACCTGTCGTTCGTCGTGGCCAGGTCCATGGTGGGCGGTCTTGGGCGATTTGATCGTCACGACACCACGGCCGAAATCGACGTCTGTCCACTTCAGATCGCAGACCTCGGACGGCATACGTACGCCTCCGATGCGGGCCATGGTCCAAAGGATCTGCCATTCAGTGGACGGGCAGGCCTCCAAGACCGCTTGGAACTCCTCCATGGTGACAAAGTGGAATCGCTTCTCGTTGCCTCTGACCTGGAGCTTCTGTCCGTCGAAGGGATTGGCCTTGATCAGGCCGGACCGCAGGGCTGACCGGAAGAACTGCTTCGACATGGCCAGGCGCTTGCGGATCGTTGCCTCTGCGTAGTGCTTGCCCACCATGAACAGCCGGAACTGGTCCACATCGCCGGGCGTGACGTCCCGCAGGAACTTGGCCGGGCCGAAGTAGTCGGCCAGGTTGGCCTTGACGTCGCCGAAGATAACCCGCGTTCGCCCGCTCACGTCCACCTTTGACTTGATGTAATTCTCGACGTGCTCGACCACCCTCACGTGCTGGCCGGGCGTCGCCTGTCTCGGCACCACGAGGCCCTTGTCGGCCAGCTTCCCATGCGTCTCATTCGACAAGGTGGACAGCCATTCTGCGCTCTGGTCAGTCAAGACCCCGATCTTGTGGTTAGCAAGAAAATGCTCGAAATGGACTTTGAAGCTGTTGGCCGCCTTGCTCGTGACCTGTCCCAGGCGGATGCTTGGCCGCTTGTCGCCAGCGACCCACGATATACGTGCGCCTTGGCCTTCCCAGTCTAAGGTTGCCATATTACTGTTCCTCAACCAAAAGAGACGCCAGGTATCTGCCTAGCCGTCTGCCTGCCGCCTTGGCCTTCTTCTTCAAGAGGTCATACTCCCGGACGTTCAACCGGACCGCCACAACGTGATCCCGGCGATCTCGGGCTGACAAGGTCGGTCGGCCCCGTCTTCGTCGTTTGGTCTTCGTCTCCATAGCGTCCATATTAATCCGTTACTGTTTATTGTCAAGCATGATTCACGATATTTGCTGCCTGTATTTTGCCGGGCACAGGCCCAGGCACGAACGGCCCCGCTTTCGATGCCGCCCACCCCTCCAGGTCGCAGACCCGAACACGAACGGCACGTTCGAGCTTGACTACCGGAATCTCGCCGGCCTTCACCAGGGTATAGATCGTCCGCTCTGAGAGCCCCAGCATTCTGCCAGCCTCCTTCATCGTGACCAGAATCGGCGTGATGGTTCTTTCCATGGCCCTATTCCTCATCGAGACTTTTCTGCTGTGCGATAGTGTCGCCTCGCTTGCCTGCTCGCCACGCCGATAGAAGCTCATCCAGGTAGACCGGGTGTGGCTCGCCACCGCATCGCCATTCCGCTGCCAGGTCGGCCAACTCATTGAGATCGCCGGCTGTGCCACCCGCCCGGACCAGATCGCTGGCCAGGCTGAGCCCCTGCGTGACGCTTCGCCTGTACCCTGATTCGCTCGCAGTGCACGTGACGCACTCCTGTGGCACGCCGCAAGCCCCCGCCAGTCTTGTTGTGATGTCAGTCTGTTGCATGGCGGACGACTCCTTTCTGCACCGGCTCCGCTTGCAGGCTAGTATCCGTGGCCGGGCTCCGATCGGTGAAAAGCATGTATTCCTCAAGGAAGACCAGCTTGGCTACCCCGGTAGGACCACTCCGGTTCTTGTGAACAGCGACCTCTGCGGCGCCGTCGATCGCCGAATCTGTCCAACTCTGCGTCTTACGCCGCACGTCTTCCCGGTGAATCATCAAGACCGTATCGGCGTCTTGCTCGATGCTGCCGCTGTCGCGAAGATCGCTCAGCCGGGGCCTATGACTTTCGCGGCCTTCCGGCGCTCTGTTCAACTGCGACAAGCAGAGGATCGGGACGTTCTCCGACAGGGCCACCAACTTCAAGCTTCTGGTGATTTCGGTCACGTCCTCATAGCGGGACCGGTTCTTCGTGACGGGCCGTAGCAAGCCAAGGTAGTCCACCACCACGAGGCTCAACGGCGCTTCCTGCTTCTGCATGCGGATCGCCGCTGCGATGCGGTCCACGGTGTTGCAGCCCTCCAGGACGGTCAGTTTGGCCTTTGCCACTTCCATCGCCGCTGCCTGGAAGTCCCGTATTGACGGATGTTCAGGATTTTGGCGAAGCGCGTGCACATTGACCTTGCCCAGCATGCCCTCAAGGGCCTGGAAGACCCTCGTGGCCGGCATCTCCAGGGTGATGAACAGCACGGCCGCAGTCTTGGCCACATGGCCGGCAATGCCCAGGGCCAGGCTGGTCTTGCCCACACTGGGCCGGGCGGCCAGGATGATCAGTTCCCCAGCGTGGAAGCCTCCAACGATGTCGTCGATCGCCTTGAGCCCAGTCGGCAACCCGGGCCCCTCGTCATGGATCGCCAGGGCAGCTTCAACGGCGAAGTCCTCGGCCTTGAAGATCGATCGCCGGGGATGATCGGCGTCCAAGGCCAAGGCTAGGGTCCTGATCTGCTCGGCAATCTCCGGTGTGTCAACCCCTTGGTTCAAGGCCTCCTGCATTGCCTCGACCGTACGCGTGAGTTTTCGATACCGGCCTGCCTCGGCAACGATGTTGCGGTAGTAGACCAGGTTCGCCGATGAAGGCACAGACTCCACGATGCGGCTCAGGTACTCGACGCCGCCAGCAGCAGCGGACTTGCCGCTCCGATCCAGTTCGTCCCGCAGCGTGACCCCATCCAGGTCCTTGCCCACGCGCCGCCAGACCGCCAGGGTGGCCGCGAAGATGACCTTGTGCTTCTCATCAGTGAAGTCATCTGCGGTCAACCGTTCCAAGGCAGCGGGGATCACACAGGGGTCGAGGATCATGCTGCCCAAGACCGCGGCCTCCGCGTACAGACTCTGGACACGGTCAGCCCGCATGGGAGACCCCCATCGCCGCCAGGGCGTGGTCCCGAACCGTCCTGTGGTCTGGTCCCACCTCCAGCGGAGTTTGTGGTTCCTCCCTCAGTTTATACCCTTCTTCTCTTGTAGTGTGGCGTCCGGTGTGGTCTCCGCCGTGGTCTCCGCTGTGGTGTCCGTAGTTGTCCGGGGTTTGGTAAAGATCGTAGTTGTCGACGGTTACGAACAAACCGCGTGTGGTCTTCGTTGTGGTCACCATTGCCCTGCCCCGTAGCCATTTCATAGCGGCCTCAATTTGGCCCTTCGTGTAGACCAGTTTTCGAGCACCCTTTGTCCAGTGAAGTGCCTCTTGGATCTCGGTGTACGAGGTCAACCATTGCCCCCGTCTTACCACTGTGTCCCCGCACGGCCGGTCTTTGAAGTTGGCCTTCCGGATGAAGAGAGCGAACAGCTCGCGAGTGCAAGGTGAGGCGTGGGCAACCTCGCTCCCATCGATCTTGCGTGCCAGGAGCACGAACCCGTTGGGAATGGCGTTGGTCGGCATCATTCGGCCGTCCCCCGCATGCCCGCTGCCGCCCGCCGAAGGATCGGGACGAAGTCCTCCCACCCCAGCCGTTCCCGAGCCGGCCGGCAGGTGGTAGACGCAGCCTGGCGAGTTCGTATCGCCTGAAGGAACTCGTTCTGAGAGTCAAGACTGGCCGTATTCACACACATTCTCGGCTTCACACCGACGCTCCGCGATTCACTCCATAAAGGCCCAAAAGCGATCATTCAGCTCCTCATTCCTGCTCCAATTGCCCATCTTCCCATCAGCATGCTCGCCCTGCGTGTTGCTCCGTGGGCAGTTCCGTAGATGGGGTGGCCGTCCGGTCGAAGACAACTGGCCGCAACCTCAGGCCGTAGTCACAGAGCTGGGTAGCCGTCCTCGCGTCCACCAGAATCGGCAGGCAGTCGAGGGGCCTGTCACCTGCCGGCTTCATTGGTGCCCCCCGGTAGTGTCGATCTGGCCTGCACGCGTCCGGACGCGCGATGCAATAGAAGCTGTTCAACGGTGTTCGAATTGAACAGCATGGTGCTCCCGGCATCGACATGAGGAATGCGGCCGCTTGCCGCCTCTGCCCGTAGCCATTTCGGGCTTACGCCAAGTTGCCGCGCCATCGAAGTAAGGGGCAGTAGACTGTCTGTCTTCATTGCTATGCGTCCTTCAAGACCGAACGCAGAGTATCTGCGCAGTCTCTCTGTGACGGGCGCATAGGGGGGGTTATGAGGTTTTTTCCTTGAGGTAGTAGCCGACCCGCGGCCTGTTGCTAAGTCCGTACGGTCTGAGTTCTTTGCAGACTCTCTTGAAGGTGCCGTCGTCCATGCGGACCCGCTTCTTTGGGTCGGGTTCCTTGTAGTCCAGCCTCTCCAGTATCTCAGGCCCGGTCATTGCCCGTCCCGGAGGTAGGGTCTTCAGTAGCTCGTAGACAGCCTGAGCCTTCGAGGTCAACGGTTTTGGCGAGAGGTCTTCTTCTATAGCCCGGATCGCCGCGTTGATGAACTCGGTCTTGTCCCCGTACCCCGGATTGAAGGCACGGGACACCACATTCCATAGGCTCCCGCTCTGCCCGTAGACCATCCAGGTGTCATCCCCGCTATTCACGGCCCTCGGCGCCTTATATGACGGCCAGATGTTTGCGGCAATGCTCTGGTACCCTTGCCCGGCCGTGTCGTGCAGTATGATTAGCGCCGCGTAGTAGCAGGCCAGGGCCTTGTCTGTTTCCTGCTCAGTGAATTCCGCAATGAAGGTCCTGCTTGTCGGACGTAGCGTCCAACCGCGCATGAAGTAGAGGATCGGGTGGAATTCCGCCGTAGGGGGTGGGGGCCACCCGAGTTCACAGGCAGTCAGATGCCGCCATCCAAGGCCATAGGCGGTTATCCACGGTGTCATCGGGTCCAAACGCAATTGAAGCGCCTCGGCTATGGCATCGAAGACTTCCACGGATCTGTACTGGCCCCAGGTCTCGTCCCACGCACCACAGAAGGCAAGTATCTCTCGGGCCTTCTCTCGCCAGTGCTCGGCATTCTGGATGAACCATTCATCGACCTTCTTGGCCGTTTCTCGCTTCCTGGCCTCGTAGTTCCTGAGTGCCTCGCTGTCCATACTGCGCCACCTTATTGTCAGGCAGCGGGCAACAGCACAAGGTAGCGATTCCCACCGTGCCGGCCGCCCATGCTTGTTCGTGAATCTGCCCTGGCCAAGATCCTGGCCGCTTATGTCGTGGCCAGCCAGTCACCCGGCTTTGGTGCGGCCAGCCGCGGGGGGTCCCGTGGGTCAGACGCTCAGCGGGAGTGACCCTCCGGCCCAACGAAGATTATCCCGCGTGGGGGCTCGTTCTTCAAGTCCTTGTCCCTGCCCGCCACCCCTATCAGGCGTCCAGGATGACCAAACGCATCACAGCAATTGGGGTTGCCAATGGTTCCCTGGGTTGTAGAATAGGTTCATCACAAGATGTTGCGAGGGCGACCGCAGAGGGTTGGCAGGAATGCCGAGAATGGGCAAACGGGAAGACAGGACCAACGGGGCGGCCTTCGGGCTTGAGGCCACGTTGTGGGCCGCTGGGGACAACCTCCGCGGCAAAGCGGAGACCACCGAATGATCCGACTTGAGGACCTCCAGCCCAATGCTGCCGTGCGAGGGATTCTGCCTGATGCCCTCGTGACCATCGTCAGCGTGCAGTGGTTCGGCTCCGAAGCGATTGAGCTGACCTACAAGACACCCACGGGCAAGGTGGCCAATGAGATCCTGTATCGCCACGACGAGCCACGGATCGAGGTGGTTGAACAGGGCCGCCCGTGGAGCTTCGACGGCGATGGCTCGCTCTTCCGCCTCGTCTCCGAGGCACAACGTATCCGCCTTGCCCATTTGTTCGATCCGGTCTTGGCTGTCCACACCTCTATCGTCGATCCTCTCCCGCACCAGATCACGGCGGTATATGAGGCCATGCTGCCTCGCCAGCCCCTTCGCTTCCTGCTGGCCGACGATCCCGGTGCCGGCAAGACCATCATGGCAGGCCTGCTCATGAAGGAGTTGATCGCCCGCGGCGACCTGCAGCGATGCCTGGTCGTCTGCCCGGGCAGCCTCGCCGAGCAGTGGCAGGACGAGCTCTACCGTCGATTCCATCTGCCGTTTGAGATCCTCACCAACGACAACCTTGAGGCCGCGCGCACCGGCAATTGGTTCCTAGAAACCAACCTAGTCATCGCCCGGCTGGACAAGCTCTCTCGCAACGAGGACGTGCAGCAGAAGCTTCAAGCTCCGGACTGCCGCTGGGACCTCGTGGTCTGCGACGAGGCGCATAAGATGTCGGCCTCCGTCTTCGGTGGGGAGGTGAAGTACACCAAGCGATATCGACTCGGCCAGCTCCTCTCGACGCTTACACGGCACTTCCTGTTGATGACCGCAACGCCACACAATGGCAAGGAAGAGGACTTCCAGCTTTTCATGGCGATGCTGGACGGCGACCGCTTCGAGGGTCGGTTTCGCGATGGAGTCCACGTATCCGACGTATCGGACTTGATGCGCCGGATGGTCAAGGAGAGCCTGCTCAAGTTCGACGGCACGCCGCTCTTCCCGGAGCGCATCGCCTATACCGTGCCCTACAGACTGTCAGACGCCGAGGCCCATCTCTACAAGGAAGTCACCAATTACGTGCGGCAGGAATTCAATCGTGCCGAGGCACTCCAAAACGACAAGCAAGCTGGCACCGTGGGCTTTGCACTGACCATCCTGCAGCGGCGACTCGCATCCTCGCCTGAGGCAATCCTCCAATCCCTGCGACGCCGTCGCGAGCGACTGGAGAGCCGGCTGCGTGAGCTGGAGGTCTTGCAGCGAGGCGGCCAGGCTGCGCCGATTCTCGCGCCGGCAGTTCCATCGCTAGACGTCGACGATGTTGAGGATCTCGAAGACGCGCCAGACAATGAGGTCGAGGCTGCGGAGGAGCAGATCCTCGACCAGGCGACTGCTGCACGGTCCATCGCCGAGTTGAGGGCCGAGATCAAGACCCTGATAGGTCTGGAGTCGCTTGCTCTCGGCGTACGCCACGGTGGCACGGACACCAAGTGGCGAGAACTGGCGAGCCTTCTTGGCGAGATCTTCACAGCCGGCGCAAACGCGAGCCACGTAGCCGACCCAGTCGTTCCTTACGGTGCCGGCAAGATCCCTGGGCCCACACCCTCACCTCGGCAGAAATTGGTCCTGTTCACCGAGCACCGCGACACACTCAACTACCTTGAGAACCGCATTACCACGCTGCTCGGCCGCAAGGAGGCGGTGGTCATCATTCACGGGGGAATGGGCCGCGAGGACCGGATGAAGGCGCAGGAGTCCTTCAAGCATGATCCCGAGGTGCAGATACTGCTTGCGACGGACGCCGCGGGCGAGGGTATCAACCTCCAGCGCGCCCACCTCATGGTGAACTACGACTTGCCGTGGAATCCCAACCGAATCGAGCAGCGTTTTGGCCGCATCCACCGCATCGGACAGACCGAGGTCTGCCACCTGTGGAATCTGGTGGCCGAGGAAACCCGCGAGGGGGACGTCTATCGCAGGCTACTGGAGAAGTTGGAGCAAGCCCGGCAGGCCCTCGGTGGCCAGGTGTTCGATGTTCTCGGCAAGCTCCAGTTCGAGGGCAAGCCGCTGCGCGATCTGCTGATGCAGGCCGTCCGCTATGGCGATCTGCCCGAGGTGCGAGCCCGCCTCACGACGGTGATGGACCAAGCCCTCGACCGAGACCAATTGCGGAGCCTTCTCGAAGAGCGGGCGATAGCCCACGACGCCATGGATGCCAGCCGGGTCCACCGTATCGGTGAGGACATGGCGAGAGCTGAGGCCCGCCGTCTGCAACCACACTACATAGAGTCCTTCTTCCAGGAGGCATTCCATCGTCTGGGCGGTTCAGCCAAACAACGCGAACCTCGCCGCTACGAGCTGACGCACGTCCCCGCGCCAGTGCGCAACCGCGACCGCCTGATCGGCATCGGAGAACCGGTGTTACCACGATACGAACGCATCGCCTTCGAGAAGTCGCTGGTCGCACCACAGGGCCAGCCTCTGGCCGCCTTCATCTGCCCGGGTCATCCCCTGCTCGACTCCGTCATCGACCTCACCCTAGAACGTCATCGCGACCTCCTGAAGCGTGGCGCAGTACTGGTAGACGATCGCGACCCCGGCACACAGCCACGGGTGCTCTTCTACCTTGAGCATGCTATTCAGGACGCAAGCCTCACGCGTGCGGCCGAACGCCGCGTCATCTCCAAGCGGATACTCTACGTCGAACTTGACGCCAGCGGCTCCATGCGCCACGTGCACTACGCTCCCTATCTCGACTACCGGCCGCTGGCTGAGGGCGAGCCCGGTGTGGCTACGATCCTTGATCGGCCCGAGTGCGCATGGATTACCCGGGGACTAGAGCAGAAGGCCCAGGGCTACGCCGTCTCGCACGTCATTCCGGAACACTTGGCAGAGGTTCGAGCTACGAAGCTCCCCCTCGTCGGCAAGACTGAGGCGGCGGTCAAGGACCGCCTCACCAAGGAGATTACCTATTGGGATCACCGTGCCGAACAGCTCAAACTTCAGGAACAGGCTGGAAAGCCCAATGCACGGCTCAACTCCGATGAGGCCCGCAAGCGAGCCGATAACCTCCAGTCACGACTGCAGAAGAGACTCGAAGACCTGAAGCTTGAAATGCAGATCTCGCCGCTGCCGCCCGTCGTGCTCGGCGGCGTCCTGGTGGTGCCGGTTGGCCTGCTGGCCGCCATGAGTGGGCGGCCGGCTGCAACTCCGGTCCCGTCTGTGGACACACAGGCCAGCGCCGCCCGCGCTCGCGCCATCGTCATGGAGATCGAACGCAACCTTGGCTTCGAACCGACTGACCGCGAGTGTGAGAAGTTGGGCTACGACATCGAGAGCCGCATTCCCGGGACCGGCAAGCTGCGATTCATCGAAGTGAAGGGCCGTGTCACGGGTGCACCGACGATTACGGTGACTCGCAACGAGATCCTCTACTCGCTGAACAAGCCGGAGGACTTTATTCTCGCCATCGTAGAATTCACCGCCGCTGACAACCACCGTACCCATTACCTACGTCAACCCTTCCAGCGTGAGCCGGATTTTGGGGTGACCAGCGTGAACTATGACTTCGCCGAGCTATTGGAACGCGGGGAGGCGCCTCGGTGAAAGTGCAACCCGCGTACTTTGAGCCGATCCGCCTCAGGGCGGCGCGACGATGGGATCAATTGGAGAACGATCCAGAGCTCGCTGGTCCTTGGCACCAGTTGTTCCGGCAGGTTCAGACCCCTCGACATGTCCTCTCCGAGCTTCTTCAGAACGCTGACGACGCGGGTGCGACCGAGGCCTCTGTCCGGATTGAGAATCAGGTCTTTGTGTTCGAGCACAACGGGGAGGATTTCACCGAGGACCACTTGGGTTCTCTGTGTCGCTTTGGGTACTCCAACAAGAGAGCTCTACACACGATTGGATTCCGAGGCATCGGGTTCAAGAGCACCTTCAGTCTCGGCGATCAGGTTGAACTCTTCACTCCGACGCTCGCGATCAGTTTTCACCGCAGACGGTTTACTGAGCCGTGTTGGCTGCCGGACGAGTCAGAAACCACTGGAATGACCCGCATCCGCGTTGGGATGAGCGACCTACACCGACAGAGGGACGTCCAGAAGAATCTCGAAGAATGGCTCACGAGCCCGGTGTCCATGCTTTTTTTCAAGAGCATTCGCCGGTTGCAGATTGGTGGCCGCGTGGTGCACTGGGTCAGCCTGAGGCCAGGCCCCGTCCCTGACAGCGAGTGGATGGCGCTGTCCGAGACACAGGATGACTCAGTCTTGCTTCTCCGATCCCAGGCGGAAGCTTTCCCGGAGGAGGCACTCACCGAGGTCAAACAGGAGCGTATGCTCGGGGCTGAGGATAACACCGACTTTCCCCCCTGCAAGATCGAGATCGTGCTGGGAGCAAAGGGACGGCTGTTCGTCGTATTGCCGACCGGCGTCGAGACCGAACTGACGTTCGCACTCAATGCCCCATTCATCCAAGACCCATCGCGTTTGAAGATCAAAGAACCTGCGACATCGCCGACCAACCGCTGGCTGCTTGAGCGGGCTGGGCGGCTGGCCGCTTCAGCGATGGTCGGCTGGCTGGGACAGTCCAGATTATCCCTCGCGGAGCGGGCAGCAGCCTACCGTCTATTCCCAGACGTCAGTCGGGACGACAACTCGCTGGAGGGAGTCTGCGCCACGCTTGTGGAGAAGGCTCTCGGTACATCTATTGAGGGCCAACCTGTGCTTCTAACCGACGACGGCGAGCTTACCCGCCGGAAGGGGAGCATCGCAATCCCGGAGGCGGTATTCAGTATCTGGTCCGGACAGCAGGCTGCTGCACTACTCGACACGGAGGGACGACCTGCTCTATGTCGGAACATCAAGCCCGATGACCGCAAGAAGCTCCTGCGATGGGGAATCGTTGAGGAAATCGACAAGAAGAGGTTCCTCGGCATACTCCAGAGCAAACACCTGCCAACGCCTGAGACTTGGCATCAACTTCTGCGTCTCTGGGCGTATATCGCTCCGGAAATCGCCGGCTACGGCGGCGGCATCAACTCCAAGAGCTTCTGTATCATGCCTGTACAAGGCAAGAGTGTCCTTCATGCCGCAGCCAATGTCGTACGTCTGACCGACAAGAAGATCCTTCAGTCACAGGAGGACTGGGAGTTCTTGGCGGCGTACCTAAGCGTCCTAGACCAAGACTGGGTCCGGTTCCTCGCAGAGCAACGGCAAGCTGCCCCAGATCAGAAGGATGTCCCCACCCGGGAGAGTGTCGAAAAAGCCTATGCTGTCCTAGAAAGGGTAGGCCTTGGCGAGGCCAGCAACGTCGATACAGTGATTGATCGGGTTGCTGAACAGGTCTTTGCCCAGAACGGCCTCAGCCTGAATGCGTGCGTTCACTTTACACAGATCGCAGCTAAGCTTGGCACAACAGTGGGAAAGTACTTCCGCTACGCCACACGAGACAGGCAATTTCGATCCGCCTGCGACAACATTCTGTTTGACACCGACGGACGGCTGGAGGAACTTGTCCCGGAGGAGCTGCGAGAGACCCAGATGTTGCATCATGGCTACACCGCAGAGTTCTCCTCTTGTTCGCGAGAAGAGTGGCAGCGTTGGATTTCATCCGGCCACGCGGGCCTCTGCACCTTCGTTCCGCTCGCCCGAAAAAAAGCTGCGGTTTCTGGAGAAGAGAGAACTGAAGCTATCGCTCGCAAGCGTGGACTCAAAGGAGGTCTCTCTCTTCCGTACCGGACCAGTGACTTCGTCTTCGAAGATTGGGACTTCGATATTGCCTACTGGCGATACTGGAATGGGCTCGCACTCAGCGATGACCATCTGTGGATCAGGATTACCGATCGTCTCTTCTCGCAACGTGACGCCTACTGGGGACGCGCAAAGAAGGTCTGTTTGTTCCAGGTCGCCAGAAATGGGTACTCGCAGCAGATCACCTCCGAAGCCCTGCTGCCCATGTGGGTGATTCGGTTGAGGGACTTGCCCTGCCTCCCAGACACCAAGGGCTTCCCTTGGAAGCCCTGTGATCTTCTACGGCGAACGGCAGAGACGGAATCGCTGATGGATGTCGAACCATTTGTTCACTCGCGATTCGACATAGAGAAGACGCGCCCACTGCTGGATCTCCTGGGTGTTCGGAGCACTCCGACGGGCCCTGACCGCATCCTGGATTGCCTCCGGGCATTGGCAAAGGCAGAGACACCGCCACTCCATGAGGTGGAGAAGTGGTATCGCAGACTCGATCAGATGCTTGACACCTGCTCCACAACTGACGCCCAGAAGATCGGACAAGTCTTTCAGACAGAGAAGCTCATTCTGACGGACTACCAAACGTGGGCGACCGCCGCCAGTGTCTTCCAGTATCCCGACGAAGCACACGTGCCTGACGCAGTCGTTGTCCGGCAGTCGGTCAGCGATCTTTCCCTTTGGAGGAGGATTGGCCTCGTTGAACGGCCAACCATCGAACTGGCTCTCCAATGGCTGAAGGAGTTGCCTTCTAGCCAGGTACTGTCGCAGAGAGAGGCGGAGCGACTCCGCATGCTGCTTGTCCGGTATCCTACTCGGATTTGGGAGGAGTGTGGGCACTGGTTCAACCTCGCTGGTGAATGGACACCCACGGAAAGACTTGCATATGCGGTGACCAAGCAGTCTCCGGTGCCCTGCGAGCATCTGCACCAATGGGTTAGACAGAAGACCGCCGATCTGGGGATTCTGCCAGGGGGGATAACGAACAAGCCACCCTTTTCTGGCCTGCCCGCACTTGCAGCGTGTATAGAGAGTCGTTTTCACCAGCATTCCCAACTGGTTGGGCCGCCCGAGAAGAAGCACTGGCTGATCATGCTTGGCACAGAGCTTCAACGCATAGAGTTTGGAGATGGTGAAGAGACGCAACGAATCCGAGTCCTCGCAGGAAGGCTTGCCAGAACTAATTGGCACACCGTCCCTGGGATCGAGATGATACCCTACATCGACGGAATACCCGCAGGGACGCCTTGCCAGGTCGGTGTGATCTGGCACGCAGACATGCTGTACGTCGATCGAATCCCCAAGGCAAGGCTTGCACGGTACGTACCGGAGGAACTCGGCAAGACTTTCGGACGTTCAGACATCAAAGCAGCCCTAGACTACAGCTTTGAGCGATCCCCTGGAGATGTGCGGGAGTATCTGGAACAGAACTTCAAACTGGTTCCATGCGAGAGCATTCCAGGGGAAGGCCAAGAAGCCGTTGCCGCACCGGGGAAGCAGTGGCAGTCGCCACCGGCTGCCACTGTCGCACAGACATCAGATGGTGCAGTACTGTCCGGCGCCACCGGTCCCGGGGCAGGGGAAGATGGTATGGCAGGTTCCGACATGGACGCAGCCAATGCCCAAGAGATGCAAGGGAGTGCCCCTCCCCCTCCCGCCAGGATCGAAGGGGCACCCCTTCGCCAGCGGCCTACCCCCGGACCCGAGAAACCGAGTATCATCGAACGCTATGCAAAGGCACATGGGTTCCACCAAGGTAGCCCAGACCGTTTCTTTCATGAAGACGGTAGGTGGATCGGGCGATCCCAAGGCACCCAGTTCCCGTGGGAGCAAAGGACTGCAACTGGTGACATCGTTCGCTCCTACCTGCCGAAGGACCACTGCCTTGAACGCGAGCCCCTTCAGATTGAAGCGGACGTCTGGTGGCTCATCGAGCGGAACCCGGAGACCCATGCACTCGTCCTTTCGGACGTCGAGGGATGCCCAGTTGAGGTAACTGGTGTGTGTCTACTTACTATGCAGGGTGAGGGTAGGATCACCCTCTGCCCGGCAACGTACAGGCTTGTGTACAATGATGACCCCCACAGATGAGAAAAGACTTACCTGCGCCATGCGGTCTCTCAATGCCATCAGACTGGCGCTGACCAGAGGGCGAACCATCCGACATTGGCGCCCGACGATGCTCCACCTGTGGTGGACGAGCCCGCTGCTTTCCAGGGAGCCGGAGGTCCGACGATGACGAATGAACTGCCGGATGGGCTCCATCGACCTGTTCAGGAATGCCAGGCGACCTTGTTCCCCACCACTCTGAAGGAGTTGCTGAAGGAGATCGGCCTCTCAAGGCGAGAACTCAATGGCTGGAAGAGACGACGTTGGACAACGTCATCCGATCCGAAGGCCAAGGTGGATAGGCCGGAGTGGTTTGAACTCACCTTCCTCCCGGATATCACGCGATGCGGTCTCCGCCCCGACCAGATCAACCTGCTTCTGCAGACGCTGAAGAAGCCCTACACCTACGATCCGAGAGCCACCCTGCGCAGTTTCACCTATGGCTGGGTTCAACTCACTCCCGTACCGGACGCTGCGGACATGATCGAGGAACACCTCGACGAATGGCTGGCAGATCTGGCGGGGAATGGGCAGACATCGCGCCTCGCAGAGATCGCCCAGACCGTCACCAAGTGGATAACCAAGGCATTGGAGAAGAGCCAGGAATGAATTCCCCGAAGAAACTCATCGAGGTAGCCCTGCCGCTAGAGGCAATCAACAAGGCCTCCGCGAGGGAGAAGTCGATCCGCCACGGGCACCCTTCGACGCTGCACCTGTGGTGGGCGCGGCGGCCGTTGGCGGCGGCCCGGGCGGTGATCTTCGCGCAAATGGTGGACGACCCGTCGGCACATCCGGATCTCTTTCCCACCGAGAAGAAGCAGGAGAAGGAGCGGCAGCGGCTGTTCCGGATCATCGAGGACCTCGTGCAGTGGGAGAACACCACCAACGAGACGGTCCTCCAGCAGGCGCGGGACGAGATTTGGCAGAGCTGGCGATATACCTGCGCCGCAAATGCGGACCACCCGCGTGCCAAGGAGCTGTTCGACCGCCACAAGCTGCCCGGCTTCCACGACCCCTTCGCAGGTGGCGGGGCACTGCCGCTGGAGGCGCAGCGGCTCGGGCTGGAGAGCTACGCCAGCGACCTGAACCCGGTAGCGGTACTGATCAACAAGGCGATGATTGAGATCCCCCCGAAATTCGCCGGTATTCCGCCCATCAATCCTGAATCGCGAAAGGACAAGGTGCTCTTCAAGAAGGACTGGCGCAGCGCGCAGGGTCTGGTCGAGGACGTACGCTACTACGGCCAGTGGATGCGCGACGAGGCCGAGAGGCGAATCGGGCACCTGTACCCGAAGATCGAGATCACGGCCGAGATGGCGCAGGAGCGGCCCGACCTGAAGAAACATGTGGGGCAGAAGCTCACCGTGATCGCCTGGCTCTGGGCACGCACGGTTAGGAGCCCCAACCCGGCCTTCTCCCGGGTGGACATACCTCTCGCCTCCACCTTCATGCTCTCTACCAAGGCGGGCAAGGAGGCCTACGTCGAGCCTGTGATCGAGGGCGATCGTTACCGCTTCACAGTGAAGGTGGGTAAGCCAAAGGACGCCGAGGCGACAACTCGCGGCACGAAGTCAGGCGGGAGTCTCTCGCCCTTTCTCTGCATGATGTCGGGAACACCGATTCCGTTCGAGTACATCCGCGAAGAGGGCAAGGCCGGCCGCATTGGTGACCGACTGATGGCCATCGTTGCCGAGGGCCCAAAGGGGCGGGTTTACCTGAACCCGATGACAGAGCACGAGGAACTGGCACGATCGGCGGAGCCAAAGGACTACCCCGATACGCCGCTGCCCGAGCGGGCGCTCGGCTTCCGCGTGATGCTCTACGGAATGGACCGCCACTACAAGCTCTTCACCTCCCGCCAACTTGTCGCGTTGACAACATTTTCTGATTTGGCCCAGGAAGCGAGCGAGCAGATGAGGCGAGATGCCCTTGCCGCTGGCCTGCCCGACGATGACAAGCCCCTGCGAGACGGCGGCACTGGCGCAATCGCCTACGGCGACGCGGTGGGGGTGTATCTGGCGATTGCAGTCGATAAGGGTGTCAATATGTGGTCCTCGCTGTGCTTCTGGATGAACGACCGGGGAGCGATGCGAGAAACCTATGCAAGGCAGACGCTTGCGATGGTTTGGGATTTCGCCGAAGCCAATCCCTTCTCGTCGTCTGGGGGGAACTTCAATCACTTTCTAGACAAGGTCGCGATGGCAGTCGACACAGTACCCGCGAACTCGCTTGGTAGCGCCGCAATGGCAGACGCAGCGTTACAGGCGACAAGCCAGGGCAAGTGCATCTCTACGGACCCGCCCTACTACGACAACATCGGCTACGCCGACCTGTCGGACTTCTTCTACATCTGGCTGCGTCGCACGTTGAAGGCGACGTTCCCGGACCTCTTCGCCACGCTCGCCGTACCGAAGGCCGAGGAATTGGTGGCCACACCCTACCGCCACGGTAGTAAGGAGAAGGCCGAGGCGTTCTTCCTAGGGGGGATGACGCAGGCGATGCATCGCCTCGCCGAACAGGCACACCCAGCCTACCCGGTCACCATCTACTATGCGTTCAAGCAGTCCGAGAGCGACGGGACCGACGGCACAGCCAGCACTGGCTGGGAAACGTTTCTTGACGCCGTGATTCGTGCGGGTTTCGCGATCAGCGGTACGTGGCCAATGCGCACGGAGCAATCGGCCGCGCTCAAGAGCAACGTCAACGCCCTAGCCTCCAGTATCATCCTCGTCTGCCGCAAGCGCGCCGCCGAGGCGCCCACCGCCACACGGCGTGAATTTGTCGCTGCGCTGAAGGCCGAGTTGCCACAGGCGCTCGCCCACCTGCAACGGGGCAACATCGCTCCTGTGGACCTGGCACAGGCGGCGATCGGCCCGGGCATGGCGGCCTACACCCGCTACGCCAAGGTGCTGGACGCCGAGGGCAAGCCGCTCACGGTGCGCAAAGCGCTCTCGCTCATCAACCAGACCCTCGACGAGGCGCTTGCCGAGCAGGAGGGCGACTTCGACGCCGACAGTCGCTTCGCGGTGGCATGGTTCGAGCAGTACGGGTTCGGTGAAGGGGAGTTCGGCGTGGCCGACGTCCTCGCTCGCGCGAAAGTCACGGCTGTGGAGGGCCTCGTGGAGGCGGGCATTGTCAGGTCGGGCCGTGGCAAGGTGCGTCTGCTTAAGCCCGTGGACCTTCCTGCCAACTGGGACCCGGCCACCGATCCACGTCTGACGGCCTGGGAGGTTCTGCACCACCTGATCCGCGTGCTCGAAGCGGGCGGTGAGAGTGCTGCTGCGGAACTGGTCGCCAAGCTGGGCAGCAAGGCCGAGACCGCTCGCGAGCTTTGCTACCGCCTGTACACCCTCTGCGAGCGCAAGAAACGTGCGGCGGAGGCAAGCTCATACAACGGCCTGGTGCAGAGCTGGCCCGAGATTACGCGCCTCGCCCGCGAGGGCGACAGGCCACGTGCGGCCCAGACCGAGATGTTTGCACAAGGCGAGGAATAGCGGATGGTCATCGGCTATCGTGACCACATCGGCAAGGCGAGTTCCTGGCGTTCGAGTTGCGCCTCGCTGCTTCGGAGGTCACGGTGATATCGATCGGCGACAGGTTGGACAACAAGTATGTGGTGACCCGACGGCTCGGAGGCGGCGGATTCGGCGAGGTGTTCCTGGCCGACGACGAGGCGATCCCCGGCCGGCAAGTCGCAGTGAAGGTGCTTTCACAACCGCGAGACGCAGATCACAGCGACCTGCTGTGGGAAATGCAGGCCCTGGCGAAGTTCAACCATCCGCACGTGGTGGCGTTCTACCACCATTTCCGCAGCGAGAACTGCCTTCACCTAGTGATGGAGTTCTGCCCTGGTGGGAGTTTGGAGGATCGGCTGAGGGCCACCGGGGGCTGCCCAGAAGAGCAGGCCTTCGGTTGGGGGCTGGAGCTCTGCGAGACCCTCGCCTTCGTCCACGGGAAGGGGATTGTTCACCATGACATCAAGCCCATGAACATCCTCTTCGCTGCAGACGGGACGATCAAGGTCGGGGACTTCGGTATTGCCAATCGTAATGCTGGCACCCGCCTTTATCTGCCCCCAGAGGTACGGCTCGGTGAGCAGGTTTCTCGGATCGACCCAAGGATCGATGTTTACGCCTTGGGCCTGACATTGCTCGAATCGATAACAGGTCGCCATCCCTTCGAGGATCTCCGTCCGGACGAAGTTGTGCCGGCTCAGATTGCGCAGAGATTCGTACCACGGGATATGCCCCGCTGGGCGCAGGAGATCCTGCTGAAGGCTACGCACCCCACCCCCGAACTGCGATTTCAGTCGGCGGATGACTTTGCCGAGGCAATCCGTGCCCGGCACGTGGCCTACGTTTTCGATGGCAACCACATCAAGGCGGATGCCCAGGCCAGGCGTGCAGAGTCCGCGATGGCGAGGCGCAGGTGGAAGACAGCCCAAAGCCTCGCGTCGTCTGCACTTCAGGCAAGACCTGATTGTGTCGCTGCACTGCTGGCGGCCGGCCGTTGCCAGTTGCTGATCCACCACGTTGATCGGGCCAGCGAGTACTTCTCCAAGGCAGTGGCGATCAGCCCTCGCACGCCTGTCCAGAAGGAACTCGGCTGGATAAGCCTGGAGCAGGGCCGCCTGCCGACTGCAATCTCGCTGCTGACTGATCACTTGCAGAGGAACGCGTCCGACTACGAAGCCTACAACCTGCTCCTGAAGTGCTTCTACCTGACTGATCGCCTCGAAGCAGGGGAATCCCTTGCTCGTGCTCTGATCGGTGAAAGGGCACCGAACGACTGCTTCCGAAGCAACCTGCTCCTGTTCCGCTTTCTGGACGAGAACTGCAACTTCGATGAGTTGCGAGAGCTTATTTGCCGTGGCCCAACAAATCCCTTCATCGCCCACAACATGGTGGTGCGAACGGAGAAACCCTCTGCCTGGGGAAAAGAGGGTCAGCCACCGGTGAAATCGAAGCTGTTGTTCGAGGAGTACCGGTTCGGAACGGCACGACGGGGGGGAAGGCGGAACACGCTCGCCATATACCTGCCCCTGCCTGACGGCGCCCGCCGCACCTTCGCAAGACCGATTGTGACGATAGGCTGGCTCGGCTCGAATGACGTCGTGTTCAGCAACACGGGAGTTAGCCGTCGCCATTGTGTGATTGTTAACTATCCAGACGACGTATGGCTCTACGATCTCGGGAGCGCCAGCGGCACAGTCGTCGATAGCCATAACGTCGTCGGCCGAGTGTTCCTCAATGGCGTGCATGAGGTAGTCGTCGGACCAGCCCGCTTCCGCATCGCGGCGAATAGCGAACTTCTGATCTGACCAACACAGTTGATGCAGATGGAGTAACACATGGCGATCACCAACCACGAACGTGTCGGCAAGGCAATGGAGTTGCTCAAGAGTGGGTTAGGGCCTTTCGTCCAGCGAGAGTTCGCGAGCACCTATGGCGAGCATGCCACTGCTGAGGCTGGCCGTTTCATTGGCGAGGATCGCTTGAGCACAAAGAAGCCGATCGCCGAGTTGGATGCAGCCTCGCTGCTCAAGCTGATGTGGGAGTCATGGAGCGACGTCTTCCGAAAGACACTCGGTCACGCCGAGCGGAGCCTGCTGAGCGAGCTGCGCGACGTCCGCAACAAGTGGGCGCACCAGGAGACTTTCTCGGGCGACGACGCCTACCGCGCCCTGGACTCCACTGGACGGCTTCTAGCCGCCGTTTCGGCGCCGCAGGCCGACGAGATCGAGAAGATGAAGATGGAGCTCCTACGGGTGCGATTCGATGAGCAGGCTCGCAGCGAGAAGCGGAAGACTGCCAGCACGGCCATCGAGAGTGTTGCGGTCACCAGCCTCAAACCCTGGCGAGAGGTGGTGACACCACACCAGGACGTGGCCAGCGGCCGCTATCAGCAAGCCGAGTTTGCCGCTGACCTGTGGCAGGTGTACCTCGGTGAGGGTGCAGAAGAGTATCACGACCCGGCCGAGTTCTTCCGGCGTACCTATCTGACTGACAGCCTGAAGCGAATGTTGGTCGGTGCGGTGCAGCGACTCTCGGGCAAGGGCGGCGACCCAGTGGTGCAGCTCCAGACCAATTTTGGCGGCGGCAAGACGCACTCAATGTTGGCCCTGTATCACCTCTTCTCCGGCATGGCGCCCGGGGACCTGGCTGGTATCGACGCTGTGATGCAGGAGGCTGAGGCCAAGAAGCTGCCCACCGTCCGACGCGTGGTACTTGTTGGCAACAAGATCTCGCCCGGCAACCCTGCCACCAAACCGGATGGCACGCTGGTATGCACGCTGTGGGGCGAACTGGCCTGGCAACTCGGCGGCAAGAAGGCCTTTGCCCGCATCAAGGCCGACGACGAAAAAGCGACCAGCCCTGGCGACGCCCTCCGTGAACTGCTTACAGAGTATGGGCCGTGCCTTGTGCTTATCGATGAATGGGTAGCCTATGCACGCCAGCTCCACGACCAAGGCGATCTGCCGGCCGGCAGCTTCGAGACGCAGTTTACCTTCGCCCAGGTACTGACAGAATCGGCGAAGAACGCGAAGAATTGCCTGTTGGTGATCAGTCTGCCTGCCTCAGACACGATGGGTTCGCCTCATGCGCAGGCAGACGACGTGGAGGTTGGCGGCCAGCGCGGCCGTGAGGCCCTCGACCGGCTGCGTAACGTGGTCGGCCGGGTGGAATCCTCGTGGCGTCCGGCCAGTGCCGAGGAAGGCTTTGAAATCGTGCGGCGGCGATTGTTCGATCGCCTGGCTGATCCGGCTCGGTTCAGGGACCGCGATGTCGTGGCGCGGGCCTTCGCGGACCTCTACCGGACGCAGCACCAGGAATTCCCGCCCGGGTGCCGCGAGGCCGACTATGAGACGCGCATCAAAGCGGCGTACCCGATCCACCCAGAGATCTTCGATCGGCTCTACACCGACTGGTCCACGCTGGTGAAATTCCAGCGTACGCGTGGCGTGCTGCGCCTGATGGCCGCGGTGATCCACAGCCTATGGGAAAAGGGGGACAGAAACCCTCTCATCATGCCGGCGAACATCTCGATCGACGACCCTCGTGTGCAGTTCGAGCTGACTCGCTACCTGTCGGACAACTGGGTGCCAGTGATAGAGAAGGATGTGGACGGCCCGAGTTCGCTACCCCTGCGTCTGGACGGCGACCTGCCGAACCTTGGCAAGTTCGCGGCCTGTCGGCGCGTGGCTCGCGCAATATACATGGGGTCAGCGCCTACGGCGACGGCAGCCCATCGCGGGATCGAAGACCGGCAGGTGAAACTCGGTTGCGTGATGCCGGGCGAGTCGCCGGCCGTGTTTGGCGATGCACTCCGGCGGCTTGCCGCAGCGGCCACCTATCTCTATCAGGATGGCCCTCGCTACTGGTACTCCACGCAGCCCACGGTGACCAAGCTGGCGGAGGACCGCGCCGAGCAGTTGAGACGCGAGCCCGACAAGGTCGTACACGAACTAGACCGTCGCTTACGCGAGAACCTTCGCCAGACAGGCGACTTCAGCCGCGTCCACCCCATGCCCCAGTCTGGTCAGGATGTGCCCGATGACCTCGACGCTCGGCTGATAGTGCTCGGGGTAGATCACCCATACAGCAAGGAGCCAGGAAGTGCCGCCGAGGCTCCCGCAAAGGCCATCCTTGAGTCGAGGGGTAACACCCCCCGGCTCTATCGCAACACGCTCGTCTTCCTTGCAGCCGACAAGATACGACTGCAAGACCTCGATGAGGCGGTACGCAAGTACCTCGCCTGGGATTCGATCTTGTCGGAGAAGAAACCGCTGAATCTTGATCCACAGCAGTTGGCGCAGGCCGAGACTCAGCACAAATCCGCTGACGGAGTGGTGACAGCACGGCTGCCGGAGACTTACCAGTGGTTGCTCGTGCCTGTCCAGGCGACGCCCCAGTCCCTGGTCGCGTGGCAGCCCATCCGGCTCTCAGGACAGGACGCCCTCGCCATGCGGGCGAGCAAGAAACTGCGCAGTGATGAGCTTCTGGTCACCACCTTCGCTGCCACGCGTCTGCGCATGGAGCTCGACCGTGTTCCACTCTGGCGTGGGGACCACGTTGCTGTCAAGCAGTTGGCTGAAGACTTCGCACGCTATCTCTACCTACCCCGGCTTAGGGATGCGTCAGTGCTACTCGGCGCGATCCGGGATGGTGTTGCGTTGCTGACATGGGAGCAAGATGCATTCGCTTTTGCCGACAGCTTCGACGAAATCGCCGGACGCTACCGAGGCCTGCGAGGAGGGCAGAACGTGTCGCTTGCTGACAGCGATGCGCCGGGCCTGCTGGTGAAAGTGGATCGCGCCCGCAAGCAGTTGGAGGCTGAGACAGAGAAGCGGCTCGACAAACCGCTTGAGAAACGAGGGGAGAAGGAGCGTGACCGAGAGACGCATGATGACAGAAACGGCGGAGTCCGTCCGACGCCGCCCAAACGGTTCCATGGCACTGTCACCTTGGATGCCACGCGTGTCGGGCGTGACGCCAGTCGGATCGCCGATGAAGTGATCTCGCATCTTGCTGCCCTAGTCGGCGCAAAGGTGAAGGTGACACTGGACGTGGAGGCCGAAATCCCCACGGGAGCTCCAGACCACGTGGTACGCACGGTCACCGAGAACAGCCGGACGCTCAAGTTCACGAGCCAGGGGTTCGAGAAAGAGTAGCCTGGGCAAGGAAATGTCTGGGTGTCTCACGATCGGAAGGCGGTGTCGCCTATCGGGAGGACAAGACATGACGATGATGCTCAGGACAAGGAACAACGGCTATCGTTCTCTTGGTCGTTGCACTCGCGGCCTTCTCTCACTATGTCCTTCGTGGTTGCCCTCAGGTAGATCCCCCGCGACCAGAGTAGCCATAGTGTGGCGATGCGTCAAGAGCACCGCAGTCCTCCACGGGGCCTCTCTTCTCATGTCGCTGCTGGCCCATCCATGCCCCCGGTGAATACGCCAACTGCTCGGTGACAGCACGCTTGACGTGCACACCGAGGATCTCCATAATCCTGGGGCAACCTTGATGAAGCGTCCAGGAGACGAGCGAACCAGGCCAGCGGGGCTGAAGGGCAAGGTCAGGCGAAAGGAGCGGGTATGGCGAAGAAACGTAGGGGCAGGAAGTACAAAGCCCGCCACATGGACAATTTCGTTTCGAACATGGCTGGGGTGAAGAGGCTCCTCGACATCCATACGACTTTGACCGGTAGTGGCGCAGGGCGCAGGCACAACGTCGCAGTGCTGAACAAGAGCGCCGTTATCCTCTTGGTTGCTTGCTGGGAGGCCTGCATGGAGGATCTGGTGACGGCGGCATTTGACATTATCCTCAAGAACGCAAAGGACCACACTGTCATACCGAGCAAAGTCCGGACGCAGGCCTCAATCTCCCTGCGAGAGAGCCAAGACGCAAGCCAAGTCTGGGAGCTTGCCGGAGACGGTTGGCGCGTTGTTGTGCGGAACTACCGCGCCGAGATACTTGATCGCTACGCGGGCAAACTCAACACCCCACGGCCGAAGCAGATCGAGGACATGTTTGCCTCAATGATCGGCCTGAACAACCTCTCGTCGTGCTGGACGTGGCACGGCATGACCCCAGAGAAGGCAAGGGAAAGACTGGACGGGCTAGTCACCCTTCGGGGGGCCATAGCCCATCGAGTGACGACTGTTCAGACTGTCCACAAGGCCGTGGTCACTGACTACAGCCTGTTCGTGAGGCGCCTGGCGGCCTTGACACACAACCATGTGCTGAGATTCGTTGCCAAGCAGATCGGTTTCGAGCCATGGCACGAATACCAGCACAACTGAGGCCAAGAAGAGGATCGATGGTCGCAGAACAATCCGCGCGAGCGCGGGCCATTGTGAGCCTCATGCTCACCGTCATACTCGAATACGAACCCATGGGGACGGCACAATCGGAGAGTCTCTCAAAGGTATGGCCGTTGCTGTGGCGTGCCTGGCCCTGGTGCCGCGTCCAGGAACTAGGCCTTGGCGCCCAGGCCATGCACTGTATCATGCCCACCCGCGAGACGGATCTCCCAGCAAGGACTCCGGCCCCTGCAGTCAGCATTGTCCCTGTACCACAACCGCAGGGTTTTCCCTTTCCGGAGAGGCAACTGCCGGAAGAACGGCACGAACCACCTAGCCAAAATTATTGAGGCGAAGCACAGTACTTGGGTATCATAGGACGTGTATCGTGCAGGAGAGCAACCTGTGAGGTCACGTGGGAAAGCCGGGATGAGAGTATGACGAATGACAACAGCAACACGGCACGGCCCTCCGGGGAAACGCCAGTCGCTCTGCTTGCGGCCTACGAGGAACTGCTTGCCCGTGTCGAGACTCGACGGGAAGCAGTCCAGAAACTGGATGAATTCCTGCGTCGTGAGACGGTCTGGCTGACAACCCCGGCTTCCACACGCTTTCACCTCCCCCGCGAAAGCGGGCTACTCGAACACTCCGTGAATGTCGCCGCCACCTTGCTGAAACTCCGCACCTGTCTCGCCCCCGACCTCAGCGAGGAGAATTGCATCATCGTTGGGTTGTTCCACGATCTCGGCAAAGTCGGCATGCCCGGCAAGCCGTACTACCTGCCCAATCCCAGTGAGTGGCACGTTCGCAACCGAGGCATCCGCTACATCGTCAACCAAGACATCGTCCATATGGACATCGCAACCCGGAGCCTGTTCCTGTTGGCCCAGCATGTTCCGCTGACCGACGACGAGGCCCAGGCCGTCCGCTACCATGACGGTCAGTACATCGTGGAGAACCACTCCGTGGCACATCACGAAACCCGGTTGACCCGCCTGCTACAATACGCCGACAACTGAGCAGGCGGAGTGATTGAGTACGAACGACCGGAAACAACGGAGACACAACGATGACATCTGGTGACCTCGCTTACAGGGAGTTCTACGCTTGGGCACAACGTCGGGGACATTCAGTTGTAGGGCAGTGTAGATGAGGTCAAATGGGAAACCAAAGCTGAAGGGGCTAGAATGGGAGACATTGGAGAGAAAGTGACCGAGATGTGGGAGAAGAACAAGGCTCATTTCGAGAGGAAGCTCGATGGCTGGCTCAGAGCGATTGAGGAAAGTCAGACACTCCTGCGCGATGCGAAGACGCGATTCCATCAATGGGGCCCTTTGAGGGTCTATGTGTCGGTTGCGAAAGCAGCGTCCAGAAGCCGTCCCGTGTTTTCGCTGAGATTCTTCGGCCAGGAGGTGGCTGAACTCCTCGTCAAGGATAGCGGGATCACCCTGAGGCTGAGGGGGCACAGTGAAAAGAACTTGAGATATTTTCAGTACCCGCGGGCGGATGGCGACTATTGCTGGCACGGTCTTGAGGCGGTAAAGTTCAGACGCCACTTCAAAGAGTTGGCGTCCTCCGCCGGAGGAAAGCCGAAAATCCAAAGCCCCGAACATCGCGTCGAGTCGAAGTTCATACAGGAGATGCTCAAGGGTGCCGGCAAGTTTGGTGTGCCGGACTTGCGGATTCAGCCGGTCATGATCGGTGGATGCCCGCTGCAGTTTCCGCTGCCAATCTCTGCCAGCAGCGGATGCCCCAAGGAAGGCAATGGCCACATCGACATTCTCGCACGGCGATTGGGCGCAGGGAACAGGAGAAGGCTCTCCGTGTGGGAACTGAAGAAGCCAAAGACGTATGGCAAAGCTGCCTCCCAGGCGTATATCTACGCCCGCACGCTTCTCCATGTCCTGCGTGATACCAAGAATGGGCAAGAATGGTATAAGGTTCTTGGATATAAGGGTCAACTTCCGAGGTTGCTGGAACTCGAAGCCGTTGTAACCATCACTAGGGACCAAGAGGGCCAGTTCATCACGGAGAAGAAAGAACTCGACAAGAGCACGTCCTTTGTGATTGGAGGCGACAGCATCAGATTGTACGCGGCCTATTACATTGAAGAAGGTCAGCGCATCCGACTCGAATCAAATCCTTTTGCGAAAGACTGATGAAGCTGACAATTCACAGGGGCTCGAAGGAAATCGGGGGCAGTTGCGTGGAGCTTCGATCAGGTGGCTCCAGGATCTTGATCGATCTTGGGCTACCTCTGGTCGGCGTGAGCATGCAGCGGCTTGACCCCATGAAGACCAAGAACAAGTCAAAGGACGAGGTGCTGAACAGCGGCCTCCTCCCACCCATAGAAGGGCTCTATGAAGGCGAACCATCTGGCTTCGACGCTGTTCTACTGAGCCACCCCCACCCAGACCACTATGGCCTCCTGTCCTTTGTGAACCCGACCATCCCCGTATACATGAGCGAGGGATGCAGGCAGTTGTTGGGCATCGCAGCGTACTTCCATCAGACCGACTACAAGGCCCAGAACGTGAGACTCGTTCAGCCGGGAGTTCCGTTCACGGTCGGGCGATTCGGAGTCATGCCATATCTTGTCGATCACTCTGCGTTCGGAGCTCTGGCATTCATGGTCCAGAGCCAGGGCAAGAGGCTCTTCTACTCTGGGGATTTCCGAGGCCATGGAAGAAGGAGCGGCCTGTTCGAGGCCATCACGAGAGATCCCCCCAAGGACATCGACTGTCTGCTACTCGAAGGGACCGTGCTGGGTAGAGAGAGCCGTACCCTTAGAAGCGAGCATGCCGTGGAGGAGGAGATCGTTAGACTGGTCAAGGGCAGCGACAAGCTCTTCCTGGTGGCCTGCTCGTCACAGAACATCGATCGGCTTGTGTCGGTCTACAAGGCGTGCGTGAGGAGCGACCGCATCCTGGTCATCAACCCTTACACGGCTTTCATACTCGATCAGCTCAAGGGCGTATCGCCCAGGTTGCCGCAGTACAACTGGGGTAAGAACATCAGGGTTTTTTTCGCTCCCAATCGACACACGGAAACGATGGCAGAGGACGGCAGCCTGTTCAGGTTCAAGTCGGCCAAGATCACCTATGATGAGGTGCTCAGTGCGAGGAGCCGTCTGGTCATCAAGAACTCATTCCGGGTGTCTCGCACGCTTGCTGATAGGGGTAACCTGAAGGATGCGGTTCTGATCTACTCCATGTGGGAAGGCTACCTCGCGAACGACGGGGAGTTCTGGGATCAGCACTCCGTGCAGGTTGTGAAGATCCATTCGAGTGGACACGCGAGTGAGGAGCATCTGCAGGCCTTTGCCAGTGCTCTCAATCCCAAGAGGATCGTCCCAATCCACACGGATCGTCCCGATCTGTACCAGAAGTGCTTCGGCGACAGGGTATGTCCCTTGGCCGATGGGGTTCCATTGGACGTATGACTGGGCATGTATGGGCGCTTCATGCAGGCGCAGGCCCGAGCGTCAGGAGTTGATCTGCAAACTGCTCGATCAGCTCCCTCTGGGCAAGCTTCTTTCGCCACTGATGCGGTATCCCACCTTCCCCGTAGTAGGCTCCGGCCAGTTGACCGTAGATTGCGCCGGTCGTATCGGCGTCATCACCGAGGTTGACCGCCAGGAGGCAGCCGTCCTCGAAACTCGTGGATTGGTCAAAGGCCCATAGAGCGGCCTCCAGGGAGCGCACCACATGGCCTGAGCCGAGGATCTGATCTGCCGCCTTGGTCCTGAATGAGCCCGCTGCCACCTGGCGTATCTCCGAGCACAGGGAATCAGACGACCAGGCCGGGGCTGCCGGAGTGTGTTGGCTCGAAGGTAGCTCCTCCTTGGGCTTGCCCTGTAGGGCGCCTACGATCAGTGCGGCCAAGTAGCGGCAAGCGTCTACACAGGTCTGGGCACCGTGCGTCGTCCGGGAACTCTCTCCGGCCAGCTCAATGGCACGGGCGGGCTCTCGGAAGAAGAACATTGGGACCGGTGCCAGCCGCATGAGGCTGCCATTGCCAGCGGAGTGCGGATCTGTAGGCCCCGAGAATGGATCGCCCGTCAACTCGTACTGCCGCAGGGCACGAGCGGTCGTTCTGCCGATGTCGAAGCACGATCCCGTGCTGCTCAGGTGTCCTTCACGCCACCATGCCAGGTACCGCTGCATCTGGTCGACGGGATCGAACTCGCCCTTGGCGATGAGGCTCTCAGCCAGACACAGAGCCATGGATGTGTCGTCTGTCCACTCCCCGGCCTTCAGACCGAATGGTCCGTCTCCTCTCATGTCGGTGACCGGGGCAAATGTCCCAGGAGGGCAGAACTCAACAGCCGTGCCAAGTGCATCCCCCGCAGCCAGACCAAGCATGCATCCCCGGAAACGATCCCGTGTGTCCATCACATCGTACCTCGACACCGAATTCCTTCGTACTGCAGGGAAGTCTACTCTAGTCCTTCTTCTGAGTCCGCAACATCACACTCATTCGGGCACCTCTACCCTTTCAGCCGTCTGGTAGACCTTCTTCACAGCATCGAACACGACACTCGCTGCATCAGCAGCCTCGCAGAGGGGCAACCGGCGGTTGAGGTCCTGGGTGATGGACGTCATCGTCTAGTGCCTCCACTTTCTGTCTCTTGGGTCGCTCTGAGGCCTTCTATCATCAGTATAGCATTCCGCAGGGGCCTTTTTTTGCATTCTCCCCAGCAATTCTTGTCCACACCCTGGCCCTGTCAGGAGCCATACAGGGGGAGAGGGATGTCTCTCGTCCAAGTAACGCAGAGCAAGCGAGCATGGACGCCATTGACGGGGCGGGTGGCCAGGGCCAGTACTCCGCGGTCCACGCCCGCCCAGTCTTCTTGGTCGATGCGGCGATGGGGAGGCTATGACATGCCACCCGGCCGCCCCGACGGTGAGGCCTGCATCACGCCCTGATAGGCCTGACAGACTGCGATCGGGTTCTATACAGGATTCTCCACCAAATAGGGTTGACTCGGCTGCGGACGGTGGCAGAATGGAGTCAGTGCGAGTAGTTCCAGGAATGTTGGCGATGGCCAGAGGAGATAACGAATGATGGATTTACCTCATACACTCGCCTTCGTCGGGCCGCTGCTGGCGGGCGGTGGCGCTGCTCTTACAGCTTATGATATGGTTCGCGGGCAATTGCGGGCAACAGTGAGGCGACTGTTCGAGAACCAGGGCCGACTCCTGAGTGAACCATATCTGAATGCTGTGGCCCGGTATCGTGAACTCCCTGAAGACCACGCTTGCCGCGAAGAATGGATCAGGGAAGCGCAGGCCCAGGCAAAAGGTGAGATTGACAGTGCGATTCAGACCTGGCGGCAGTTTGAAGAGAAGGAGCAAGAGGTATCCTTCAGGTTCGGCATTCGCGGACTGGTCCTCATTGCGATAGGCAGTGTGTGCCAGAGCCTGCCTGCATTGATGTCGTCGTAGGAGGCATCCCAAGGCATGTGCGATTCCTATATTGACAGGCCCTTGCGAGGGAGCGAGCTTTGATCTTGCCCAAGCGGGGCAGCGGTAGTTCAAGTCGCAGATGGGAAGTCAGAGCAGTGGGGAGGGCAACAGTCAATCTGGCGGCGATATGGAGGACTAAGGAATGGCCAAGACGATCTGCATGTTCAATCACAAGGGCGGTGTAAGCAAGACTACGACCTCATACAGTCTCGGCTGGATGTTGGCCAAAAAGGGAAGCTCGGTGCTCCTTGTCGATGCCGACCCCCAGTGCAACCTCACGAATATCTTCATGGGTGAGGATAGATTCGAGCGGTTCTACATCCGCAATCCAGATCGCAACATCAAGAGTGGCCTTTCCCCCGCCTTTGGGGCCGAACCAGTCATGATCAGTGCGGTGAAGCCGGTGCGATCATTGGGAAATGCCAGGCTTTTCCTGCTGCCAGGGTCTTTTGAACTGTCCGAATACGAGGTTTCACTTGGCGTATCCTTCACGCTCACGGAGACACTCATCACACTGAAGAATCTGCCGGGATCATTCACATTCCTGATCTCGAAGACGGCGGAGAGTTGTTCGGCCGACTACGTGATCATCGACATGAACCCAAGTCTCAGTGCGATCAACCAAGCACTGCTGGTGAGTTCCGACTTCTTCGTCGTGCCAACGGCGCCAGACAACTTCTCAAACATGGCGGTCCGTTCACTTGCGAAAGTCCTGCCTAAGTGGGAGAACTGGGCGGTGCGTGCTCGACGTGTCTTTGCTGATGCCTACTATCCGCTTCCCAATCTGACTCCGCGGTTTCTTGGCACCGTGATTCAGGGATTCAATATTCGCAAGGGACAGCCTACTCAGGCGAACCGAAAGGTAATCGATCGGCTCTGCGCTACTGTTGAAACCACGCTAGTTGACTCTCTGCGTGAGGCGGGCATGCTACTGCCGCAGGACAAATATCAGTCGCAAAGCTACTGCCTTGTCCAGATACCGGACTTTCAATCGCTGAATGCAGCGTATCAGTCCACCGGTGTTCCGGTCTTCGCACTGACCAACGCTCAGTTGAACTGTGTGGGAACGGTTCTCGAACAATACAAGAAGACACGTAGACGTTTCAGGGATACCTACTCAGACTTCGCTGACACTGTAGTCCGTATGACCAACGATGCATAGGGCCATCGAGCAATTTGAACTGAATCTGCAAAGCGCTAGTCAGTTGGGGCTCATCTATTCGGCCTTTGTGGAGAAGGTTACAGCAGCCATCAACCTCGACGAGTTGCTCCGGGCGGAACTCGTTTTGGCTGTCGGTGCCGTCGACTGCTACGTTCATGATGTGGTTCGCATTGGCATGACCCGTTTCTTCGCGGTGACGAGCAATGAGCCGAGTGCCTACCTCAACTGTGCCGTTTCGCTCGGCTTCGCCAAGCGGATTGCGACCACTCCGGAATCAGACAGGTGCGCTCTGGTGGAGGAGGAGATCCGTCGGCTTCATGGGTTCAAGACGTTTCAGAATGCTGACAACATCTCTCAAGCCCTCGCCCTGATAGGAGTTCAGGGAATATGGGACAAGGTGGGGCGGACACTGTCTCTTCCATCATTCGACGTCAAAAGGCGATTGGACATAATTGTTGACCGGCGAAATCGTATTGCGCACGAGAGTGACATTGATCCAACCAGCGGGATCGGAACAAAGTACCCTATCGACTACCCTACGATCCATCAGGTTATTGAGTTCCTAGATCGAATGGTCCGAGCCATCCATTCAACCGTGCTCTCAGAAGCCCGGATCTAGGAGAAGGGGTCGGATGGTCAGGTGGGGACTTGTAGCATTAGTGGTTGACTTGGTGGCCGCTGGATATCTGGGACCGCCTTTCAGAGATATCCTGGGGCACGATCCCTTCCAAGTCCGGGGAGAGGTGGCCGGCACACGGTGTGTGGTGCGTCAATGCCAGAGGGCGGGTCTCTGTTGACACGGCAATCGCCTCAGACTGTCGTGAAGAGACGGTGAATGCGGCAACGCAAGGTGGTCAGCATGAAGTCGCTTCGTAACGTCGTGAATGGTGAAGTACGATTTGCGATTCCGGCCAATTCCCCTTGCCCGTGTGGCAGCGGACAGATCGCATCACTCTGTTGCCTGACCGCAATAAGTCCCCGCAAAATCCCAGCTTCGACCAGGCCTCCGCCTCCTAGGACAGGCCGCTCTCTTGACTGGTGCTATGCAAGTCCCCTGGCTGACTGTGGCACAAGGCGCTCACGCGAACACGACTTCTCGGAGTCACTGTTGCACTACCTGAATCGAGAGAAGAAGCTCACGGTAGGTGGCTTGCCATGGGCGCAAGGCGAGGGCCGGATCGTGCCTCCGAAGGCCTTGGCCGCCAGCGTGCTCTGCTGCTATGAACTGGTCCTTTCGATGTCGGGATTTCCATCGCGGTCTTTCGATGGACGAGACTTCGCATACCGTCCATTGGAGTTCTACGCTACAGGGCGAGATTTTGAGAAGAGCGTATTGTTCAGTTGGGACGGGGCAGCGGATCTGGGCACGGTGACTATTGAAATCGGTGGGACCTAGATCGTCGGCCTCCGCTTCGCTTGGCCACCCCGCCACCCACGTCCGCAAGGCCCTTAGCCGGGTCTGAGCAGCCGCGAATCCTGCACCGGTACGTTGCCCTGGAAACGATCCTGGGCCAAACTAGCGGCCTTGGACCGGAGCCAGGGCGGCCGGTTGGGGCGTGATGAACTCCACGGCGCTCCGGCCCGCAGAAGATCCCTCGGCAAAGGCCCGCGCGGCCCGGGACCGACGATCAGGCCTGGCCCCCATGCCCGTGGTACTAGCTGGCCGTCGATCGTGACCCCTGGCCCGCCTGGGTCGCCGTGGCTGGCCTGGCCCTGGGCTCTGACCTGCTCTGCTGGCGTCGGCACGGGTCCGCCGAAGTGCTCCCGGTTCCCCGGCAGAACACAACAAACCAAGGTCTTATTGCACACCCTGGCGGGATCAGCATAGCCGGACTGCGGGCCGTTCCACCTTGTACGAGATCTTGTCGCAATCCCAATGGCTGGGTATAATCCCCATGGAAGCGTTGTGGACCCAGATTATTAGAGGAGTAGGCTATGGAATGGGCAAAGCTCTACTGTACCACTGCCGTGGACCTCATTCACTATGTCGCTTGGCCTGTAGTCGCTCTGGCCGTATTGTTAGTACTCCGGAGACCGCTGACAGAGCTAATAGACCGCTTGAAGGAGTACAAAGGATCGTATGGAACCATTCGGTTTGGTGAAACGAAGGCACCTCCGCCTCAGCCTCTCGGCGAGAAGACAGTACCCCCTCTGTCGCCGGAAGCAATGAAGATTCTGGCAACACTCTGGGAACGCCAGACATACCATTTCAAGGACGACTACAGCAAGCGGTGGAGTTTTCGCATCTTGCCAAACGCGGCTAGCTATGGTCTCTTCATGATAGGTTTCGCTGAACTACTCAACTCAGGACTCGTGACTTGGACGGAGAAGGACGGCCAAGCCGTTCTGACCGACGCGGGGATAGCGTACATCAAAGAACACCCCGACATACAACGGTCAACGGACCGGTACACTTTCGGTGCTTGATGACCACGCTAGTCTTGCCGTGGTTGCGCTCGGATTCCGGAGCGAGCCTTCAGACACTCCAAAGTAAGCAGTCACCTGCTAGAGATGGAATTGGGATGACCCGCATGGTCAGGGTGAAATTTGAGTATGTCGATTATGTCCTCCCACAGGTCCAGGCTTTCTTCACAGAGATGCACATCCGAGAGTTGTTCCGTTGGCAACCACCAGCCTCGTTAGACTAACGCGAGCATTTCTCGACCGAGGGCCCAGGTCGAGCATCTTTCTGAACTGGACGTCGTTGGCTCTGAGCCGCTGTCACTGGAAGATGCCCGTCGCTTCGTGGCCCAGCATGTCGATCAGCAAGACACCGTTCGGTTGCACGGTGTGATCGGATAGGTGAGAACCCAGGACAAGCTTGAAGTCGGGTCTCCACAACGGCCGATCGGACTTCCTCCTGGTACTGACACATCCGAAATCAAGTTCACGTCTCCGCTGTTCCTGGGCTATCACAACATAGGTGGGTAGTTGTTGATCGCCTGTTTCTGCCGGGGACGTGGCTCGTGCGTCCGCTCCAACTCCAGCACGGCAAAGCCCAGGGCCTCGATTGCCGGGTAGTCGCCGAACTCAATTGCCGGCAGGTCGCCGGCCTGCGGCTGTACCATGTAGTCCTTGAGCTTGCCTTCCTTCAAGACAAGATGCCCTTCGGCCAGGGTCTTTTTCAACGTCGGATACAGGTAGTCAAAGGTCTGTTTCTTGATGTCCAGCACAGGACTGCGCCTCAAGTGAAAACCCCTGCAGTACTGCCTCCGCGCCTGCCTGTTCTCCGTGTTCATCTCCCGGATAAACTGTTGCGCCGCCCGATTCTCCGGGTCACCCAGCCAGGCGTCAGGCCGGTAGAAGTAGTCGAGCCCTCCGCAGGCCCAGACCATCGCCCGGATGTCGCTGTCCTCGGTCTCATCCAAGACTACCAGGTCCGTGGGAGCCTTGGTCCTCTGGCCGACAATCACGGCGAACCCTGGGCGTTTACCCGGCCAAGCCACGGCACCGTAGATCCTGATATACTTGACGTCTTCCTCTGTGGCGAATCGTTCCATGTTTGGCTCCTATGACAAGACATCACTGAAGTATCCACCTGCCTGCCTGCTACTGGCCACCCAGACGGCGGTGACCACGGCGTCCGCAAGATCCGCATGGCCGGCAACCGTCCGCTCATGCGAGATGGACAGTGTGTTGTTGCGGCCGTAGTAGGCCTGTGTCCGTACCAAGCCCTCCTTGAGGGACTTCTCATCCGGCAGCTTGACGCTGTTGGCCAACACCAGGCTCTTGAAGTTCTGATACACGGCGGGCAGGGCATCACGCAATTGAACCTCAAGCCCAATCTTCTCGAGCGCCTGCTGCACCCACCCCGCGCCGTAGCGGTCGATCATCACCGAGTCCAGGCCATAGGCGTGTGCCAGGTTCCTGACCTCGCCCAGGATCATGTCGGCATCCGTGGTATCCCAGGCCCGCGTCACGTCGACCAGGACCGCGCCGCCGTCCCTGTGCGCGATCGCGAAGGCGAATCGGTCCCGGCCCGTAAGGCCGCTCTGGTCGATCCCGGCGAAGTAGCGATTTCTGCGGTCCGGCAACAGGTCACCTGCCAGCGTGAAACACTGGTCCAGCTTGTCGAAGGGCAGGTAGGCGTTGACTTGTTCGGCGAACTGGGCCCCGAACTCACGCGCGGCGTTGTCAAGGTCTCGCTGGTACTCCGAGTCAATGAACTCCTGTGGGATCAGGGGGTTCACCAGTCTGGTGGGGGCCTGGATGGTCAATCGGCCTGGCACCTGAAAGCCCTGTTTGAACTCATCCCAGAAGAGGCCCTGCTTGGCTGCCGGCGTGCTGATCTTCAGGCACTTGGCCCCAGGGAACTGGGCCTGTCGGGGACGCAGGGCACTGTAGATGATCTCGTCAGCCTTCACGCCCTCCGTCCGGTAGTGGGCGATCTCATCGAAGATCAGCAGGAAGATCGGCAACCCTCTCGCCGCTGTGCTGTTGCAGGGGTAACTTGAGATGCACATGCCGTTGGAGAGCATCAGCGAGGTGGACCACGACTCCTTCACCAGGTGGGCTATCCGCGAGTTCTCCAGCAGCCTCGAACACGACGCCTGCACGATGTCCTCGGCCTGCTTCTGCCGGGTCGCCGTGATGACCGCATACCCAACCTCGCCGTCCTGAAGGTACTTCTTCCACTTCTCCCGAGTAGCCTCATAGATCGCAATGACCGCGGCCATCGTTGACTTGCCCGCACGGGCACCGACGGCCCAGTCCGCGTCCGTCTTCTCGATGCCCGCCTCGAAAACCTCCGGGTTGGTGGTCAATTCCCGGTAGATGCCCAGCTCCGAGTCGTCCAGCGGCAGCCCATACAGGGCCTTGAGAATCACCCTCTGTGCGGGACGCTCGTCGAATCTCACCCCCAGAACGTCCACCGCCACCTGGATGACGTTCATCTCCTGCAAGTCCGACCTGCTGAGCTTGCTCTTGATCACAGGGATAGGCTGCTGCTCCACTGGCGGCTTCCACTTGCGACGCTTGCCGCGACCCTGCACCAGAGCGGCGAGCTGACGCGCTCGAGCTTCAGGACTCTTGGCTCGGTAGCTCTGGCGGGGCCTGTTGGCCTTCTTCCTGTTCTCCGGGTAGTGACGCTTCTCTGGGCTCAATTCACACCTGCGCAAAAATGGGGGGTATTGGTAAGTGCGTGATTCGTCGGGGGGGCCCCATATGGGGGGTAAGCCCCCCTCGGCGGGCAAAAAACCGCGCGGCCTGGGCGGTCCAGGATTGACGATCTGCCCTGGGACCCCTCCCGTGGTTCTCGCCAGCCGCCGCTCGTGGCTCCTGGTTTGTCCTGGCTCTTGGCAGGCGAAGCTGGCGGCCTTCCCTCGCCACGTTAGAGGCCTGGCCTTCCTCTTGGGCTGGCCCGTTGATGCCGACGGTCATGGACGTGGATGTGGACGTCGGCATGGTCATCGCAGCCCCTCCGTCTTGGCCAGGGCAAGGATCTGTTGCCGGGTGGACTCGGGCAGGGCGGGCCATGCCGCTATCACCTTGGCCAGGTCGGCGTCTTGCTGAGGGCGGCCTTCACGGGTCAAATCGCTGCCAACTGTGCCGGAATCTGTGCCGAACTTCTCGGAAACCGGCGTTCTTGACCCCGGCAGGGCAGGTTGTTCGACTCCTCTCACCCGCATTTCTCACAAGCCAAGTCAAGCCCACAGCCTCACTTTCGCTTTGACCGTCCGAAGCCTTGTGAGAAATGCGGGCTAGCTCCCCTCACGAAAGTCAGACCTTCTGGCCGATATCACATCATTGAGAACACCCCCGGCCTGTGCCCGTGACCGAACGCAGGCGTTCGGGGCAAAAACTGTTGCGCACAAATGAGTTGCGCGGGCTAGCGTGGCTCGTCCCCGGGCCGAGGAGCAGGCATGGACACGTTGAGCATCCTGGCGCATGCAGCACAGACGGCCGCACCCGATCCCAATGCGGTCAGCCCGGTCATCCAGATGGCCTGGGACCGGGTCGTGGACCTGGATCTGGTGGAGGCCATCACCTTCATCTCGTTCGGTGTCGTGTGCCTGGTCAATGGGTGGCGGATCTACAAGGTCCTGGTGACGGTCTGCTTCGGTCTGACGGGCCTCATCGTTGGCGTGCTCGCCAACCGGATGCTGATCGAGGGTAACGTCGTTTGGCTGTGCGTGATCGTGGTGGCCCTGTTTGTGGGACTGTCGTTTGCATTTCTCAAGTGGGGCGTCTGCATACTGGGCGGGCTTGCAGGCGCCTTGATGGCCGGAGGGATCTGGATCGCTGCGGGTCTGCCCCACCAGTTCCTGTGGGCGGGCGCCCTGACCGGATTGGTGGCCGGCGGCCTGATCTCATTTGCCGCATTCAAGGGTGCGGTCCTGCTCTTCACGAGCCTGTTGGGAAGCCTTCTGCTGGCGGTGGGTGGGTTGGCAGTCTTCTATGAGTACCTGCCTGGCCGGGACAAGCTCCAGACGATGGTCTTCAACGAGAGGTGGTTCATGCCGCTGATCCTGGTCGCGCCGTTGCTGGTCGGCCTTGCCATCCAGTTCAAACTCAGCAAAGGGGAAGATGTATCAATAGGCGGCTAGCCGCCTATTGATGAGACGGCGAATCGGCGAAACGGAGAAACGGCGAGCTGACGCACTGTCGGCTGCCTGACCCTCGGCGTAGCCGAAGAGTTGGCCATCTGTGTCAGTTCCCCCAGCAAGCGGGCTTTGCCTCGCCGATACCCCGATTCACCGTTTCCCCGTTTCGGTTCAGTTCGTCAGCCCCGCGATGGCTGCACCGATCAAGGTGGCGTTGTCCACGTTGATGATGTCGTAGTAGACTTCCTGTTCCTTGGTCAGGTACTGGGTGAGGTAGAACTCCACCTTGTGTTTGAGGGACTGGAGGTGGTAGAAGGTCGTACCCTCGGCCACGATACACACCGGCCTGCTGGGATTGCGGCCTTTGCCGCACTTGATTGCCGCAGACGAGAGATTGATGGCCGTGAGCTTGGCTGCCCTCTCGACCATGGCGTCCACCAGGGTGTAGGCGGTCGTGAGGTCGTCGGCTCGCTGGCCCGCAAGGGCCTTGGACAGTGGATTGTCTCCGTTCTCGGCGAGGGTCAGGAAGGCACTGACGTCCTTGGTGGCGAGGTCCTTGAGCCCGCGGAGCCGCCTTGCCGCTGCCGGAGAGAAGAGCCCCTTGGCCGCAGCCGCATGGAGGGTCCTCAGGCACACGGGACCCATGTATGCGCCGGAGATCATCTTCTCGAAAACATTGATCCCGGGACTGGCGGACTCTGCGTCGAGCTGTACATCTATAGGCCCGCGTGGCGCCAGGCCGAACGCGCCGGATTCGATGTTGATGATCTGCCTCTTGCTGGCGTCCAGGTCCTTGGCCTTGGTGATGTTGCGGTTGACCTCCACGTAGCTGGTGTTGGTTCCTGTGCCCAGGATGAAACCGATGTAGCTGTCGTAGTACCTGCCGACTGCGCTGCCCCTTCCTGCCAGGAGCGTGGCCACGGTGTCGTTGAGCAGGACCATATGTTTGGTCCCTGTCTCGCCCATGCGGCGGATGGCCGCGTTGAGGCTGCGGCCGATCATCTGGCCGGCTGCCTCATCAGCCTTGATCTCCTTGGAGAAGTACAGGGCGCGGCCATCCTTGTTCGGGAACATCTCGATGGGGTATGAGAAGCAGAAACCGACGTTGCGGCTGGTGTCCAGCACCTCGGCCACGTAGCCGGCCATGGTCCCGAAGAACTCATCCCTGCCGACCTCCTTCTTGATGCCCGGCATGGGGTATACGCGGAAGTTCTCGACCACGACGCCGCCCTCGGGCGTGAAGACCACGGTCGCCACGCGGAAGTTGGTTCCGCCCGCATCCATGACGATGACGGGCTTGTTCCTCGCGATCTTCCGCTCGATGTCCAGGTACGTGGGCAGCATGGCCAGCGAGCTCTTGCGGCCAGCCAGACCCCGGTCCATCTCCTTCAGGAAGGCCTGGCACGTCTTGGCCATGTCGACGTCGCCGTAGAACAGGCCCTGCTGACTGAGAAACCCATTGACCTTGCGTCTTGTCTTGTCCACTGGAGCCTCCTACATTCGTCTGAAGGTCGGTCGTCAGTCCAGATAGCCGTCTGGATGGCTCGCGTGCCACATCCAGGCGCTTTCCACGATGGCCGCCAGATCCGGGTATCGGGGCTGCCATCCCAATTGCTGCCTTGCCTTGCTGCTGTCGGCGGTCAGGACCGCAGGATCTCCAGGCCGTCGGCCAACCTCTGTGACCTGGAAGCCCTTGCCGGAGACCCCGCGGACCGTGTCAATTACCTGTCGCACAGAGTAGCCGGAGCCGTTGCCCAGGTTGTACACCAACTCCTTCTCCTCAGCCAGCCGGTCCAGGGCGAGCAGATGCGCCCTGCACAGGTCCTCGACGTGGACGTAGTCGCGGACGCAGGTGCCATCAGGGGTCTCGTAGTCAGTGCCGAAGACCTTGATGTCCGGCCGTCTTCCCATGGCGGCCTGGATGATCAGCGGGATGAGATGGGACTCGGGCCTGTGGTCTTCGCCGATGCGGCCGCTGGCGCCTGCACCGCAGGCGTTGAAGTACCGCAGGGCCGCATAGTGGAGCCTGCCGGTCTGGGCCTGCCAGTGACACATCCGCTCGGAGGCCCACTTGGCCTCGCCATAGGGATTGATGGGCTGTTTGGCCTGGTCTTCGGCGATGGGCACCCGCTCGGGCATCCCATACACGGCGGCGGTGCTGCTGAACACAAACCTCAGCGTTCCTGCGGCCTCCATGGCAGACAGGACCGTCTGGGTATTGGAGCAGTTATTGTGGTAGTACCGCAGGGGCTGCTGAACCGATTCTCCAACCTCAATGAAGGCGGCGAAGTGCACGACCGCATCGACCTTGTGGCGCTTCAGAGTCTGGGTCAGCAGGCTCAGGTCAGCCAGATCTCCCTGGACAAAAGGCGCGTCCTTGACCGCGGCCTTGTGGCCCTTGCTGAGGTTGTCATACACAACGGGCTGGTGTCCTTCAGCCGAGAGAAGGGCGACCATGTTGCTTCCGATGTATCCTGCTCCTCCACAGACCAGTACCTTCATGGATCAGGCCTCATCCTTTGGGTGGTGACTTAGGGGCTGTCTTCTTCACGCGATGGGCAATTCCTGCCAGGATTCTGCTCGCCAGGGGCGGGTCTGTGCCCAGGTCCGTCCACTCCATGGCCTTCTGCTGTTCGGGGCTGACCCTGAGGCTCTGGGCAATCACGGTGCTGTCCGACAGCGTGCGATAGGCTGTGGCGCTGCCCACTACCGGCCGCGAGGGGACGTTGAGACGTTCGACCCGGACCAGGCAGTCGATGCTGACGTCTTCGCCCACAGGCACGATCGCGAGCCAGGCGGTCCTGCGCAGGGTGTTCAGATTGGCCTCCAGTTGGTCGCAGACCGTCACGTTGTCCGACCGCCACAGTTCAAAGAACTGCGCTGCAGGAAGCGGATGGGTACGGATCAGACCGGTGTTGGGATCGGCCTTGTCGATCGTAAAGTGCATCTGGCCCAGCACGGCCAATGCAGCGACAAAGGCCTTGGCGCCCTCCGTATTCGGAATGCGGAGCGGTTCAGCCGCAGCCCGTGAGCCGTATCCAGCCGCACAGCCTGACACGGCTGCCAATCCCAGGAGGCCGCCTATCACGATAGAATACCGAATACTCAAGCCCGTAACCCCTACACATCACGAACGAGGGAGATTATAGCAGGTGGCAGGGCCGCGGCAAGCGGTAAGCGGTCAGGGCGAACGCAAAGTCCCTCCTGTACATCGCGAGGATGAGCACAGGTTCCTGGCCACAGATGCTCTTTCTCATGGCCGCGGCCTGTGTTCGCGTTGGCCAGGAGAACAGAAGGAGGTTTAGGCCGCTAACCCCGCGAACTCCGCCAACGGCTGTCGCCGCTTCGACAGGTTGGACCTAGTCGTGGCATCGCCGTACGCGACGCTTCGCGTCTACCGGAAGGCCTTGCCTTCCGGGCGATCTTCGCTGCTCTCCGCTTGGGCAAGCGAGCTTGCCCAAGCGGAGAGCAGCTCGCTCGCATGCGTACGGCTCAGTCTGTGTGCGGAGGTCCCGGCGTGCTATCCTTTCTTGAGACTAAGGAGAAGGCAGCTCCACTGCAGCTTGAGCCGCAGGATCGAGGCCGAGGAAGGGGACGCGTTCCAGGCTTGCCTGGAAAAGCGGCCCATTCCGGAGGCCGCCCTTGGCGACAAGGTCGCCAAGGCACGGCGAAGCCGTGGATCAGGCGGCGGAGCTACGAGTATGGCCAACACCCACGACCCAGCGCCAGCGTTCGCGGAGTTGGCGGGGTTCGCGGCAAAAACCAAGAACGCTTCCCAGGCAGGCCGACTTTACGTTCGCCCTGGGGAAGCGGTAAGTGGTAGACGCAACGCGAGGATGGGCTCTGCCTCGCCGTTTCAGCAGTTCCGCGGAGCCGCGGAACTGCCCCGCAGGGCGTTCAGCCCTGCGGATAGACCTCGTCGGCCAGGCTCTGACCTCCGCGGTCGGCGTAGTACCCGTGCATGGCCTGCCGGCCCATGGTCTGGGCACTCTGGACAGAGGAGAACAGCCCGATCTTGGCCAGGCCGATGATGGCCAGGCAGGCCGCCATCTGCGTCAGCGCGCCCCTGCACTGGCGGACGCGTTCGAACAGGGTCGGCTCGGGCACGGCCGTCTTGAGGGCACTGGCCTCGGGGACCTCGCGGACGTCGCGGCGGAGCACGGCAACCGCCTTGGCATTGGCCTTTCCAAGCAGGCCCAGCTCCATGGGGCTGCACCTCAGCAGGGACAAGGCGAGTTGGACCTTGCCGGTCTTGGCGAACCGCCTCTGGCAGCGGGGGCAGGTTGAGATGTGTCTTTGCACCCAGGGGGCCTCGAAGTCGATGCCTGCCTTGCCGATGGCCAGGCGCCACCGGCTGGCCACCGCATCCTCAAAGAGCCTCCTTCGGATCAGCCTGCACCGCGATGAAGGCTCCTGGCGTGACGCTTGCGTTGTGGTCGCTCTGCCGCTCATGGTCTGCCTCTTACGTGTCCCCACCCATCCACGCGGCCAGCAACTGCACTGCCTTGCACCGGTAGACCCTGGCGCTGGCAGAGGAGATGCCCATGATCCGGGCGACCTCCGCATAGGACAGGTCTCCCAGATCACGCAAGGCGAGGACCTGCCGAAGATGGTCAGGCAATTGTGACATGTGGAATCGCAAACTGGTCATCAGGTATTCCTGGTCGATTTCGTGCCCGGGCGACTGCACGGAGGGCTCCGGCACGGCCGTTCCTGCCAGGGTCCTCTTCTCCGCCGCCCGCGACCGCATCAGCGAGATCGCGATATTGGAGGCGGTGCGAAAGACATAGGCCTTTACGTGCCTGGGCTGACGGCCGTCTTGCACGTGGGCCAGGTGCAGGAACGTGCTCTGGTAGACGTCGCAGACGTCCTGCTCATTGCCCAGCATCCGCCAGAGCATGGTCAACAGCGGATGGCCATGACTATGCATCGTCTCCAGCACCCACTGCTGGCCTTGATCCAGCTCGTGGGAGATCAGGCCTTCGCCCAGAAGCTCACGACTGATCGCTTGGCTAAGCATAGACCTCGAAGGCCTCTGCCAGGCCTGCGTCCACACCACAAGACGCAGGAGACCACCGACTGTTAATCAAAAGCTCATCCATAGATCTTCCCGACGTCAAATATGTGCCTGGCCCAGCACGCTGCGCAATGGAAAATATCGTCCAGCGGTTAACTTTTGCTTGAGGGCTGCGTCTTAGGGGTGAAGTCAGGACTTGGAACGATGGGCGGCAAGAAGACAGACAAATCAGTCAAACCCGGTGCTGCGGACGTGGTCGGCCTTGTCGATGACCTGCTGGCCAAGGCCGTGCAGGCGGCGGCCAGCGACGTTCACTTTGAGCCCACGGCCAGCGAACTGGTGGTCAAGTACAGGCTGGACGGGGTGCTCAGTGTGGTCGAGAGGCTTCCAGCCGCAGTTGCGGCCAACGTGATCGCCAGGCTCAAGGTCCTGGGTGGACTGCTCACCTACCGCAATGACGTCCCTCAGGAAGGGAGGATCGAGGTCCCTGTCGGCAGGGCCGCCCAGGTGGCTGACCAGCGATTGGCGGTATTCCCCACGATCCACGGCCAGAGGGCGGTGGTCAGGCTCTTCTACCAGCGAAGGGAGCTGGGCGATCTCGCAGGGCTAGGTCTGCCGGGCAGGATACTGGAGTTGCTCCAGTCATTTGCCGCAGGCAGCCAGGGGGTCCTGCTGTTGACCGGTCCTGCAGGCTCAGGCAAGAGCACCACGCTCGCTGCGCTGCTGCGTCACGTCCTGGACCGGACTCCCGGCCGCAGTGTCGTGACCTTGGAGGACCCGGTCGAGATCCGTATCGACGGGGCGACCCAGGTCCAGATCACGCCGCATGGAGAGATGACGTTTCCCGTTGCCCTACGGTCCCTGCTGAGACAGGATCCGCAGGTCCTGATGATCGGTGAGATCCGTGACGCAGAGACCGCCCGCATCGCCGTCGAGGCAGGGCTGACGGGACACCTCCTTGCCAGCACCATGCACAGCGGCAGCCCTTCGGGCGCCCTCCTGCGGCTGCTCGAGATGGGCATTGAGCCGTACCAGGTGACCTCCAGTATCTGGGGCGTGATCAACCAGCGGCTCGTCCGCCGTCTTTGCCCTGCATGCAGGCGAAGGACCGGGGCGGGCTCCTATGACCCTGTGGGGTGCGACCAGTGCCTGTCTACGGGCTACAAGGGCAGGGCCCTGGTGGCAGAGGCGGTCCAGCTCGACAGCGGTCTCCGCAAGGCCATCCTGGCCAGGGCAGACCTGGACCAGCTCCAATCCTTGCTCGACGGCCAGGGCCATGAAGGCATCGCCGAGCACGCCGGCCGGTTGGTCGCAGAGGGCGTCACCAGCCAGGACGAGGCCCACAGGGTCTGTGGCGTAGAAGGGAAGCGGCCATGAACGGGCGCACGTGGACCCTCCTGTTGGCGATCGGCCTGGCGGGCTTCTGCCAGGCGGCTGAAGTCAGGAAGTCTGACGTCCAGACAGTCAGGCTTGCCTTTCACGCCAAGGGTCCTCCTGCAGAGGTCAACGGACTGTCGCTTCTTCCCAAGGCCCAGGAACAGACGGACGCCGACGCCTACCCGCTCTATCAGGCGGCCATGAAGGCGCTGCCTGAGAACCTCAATCGTCTGGATCAGATCCCCCTGAACCTGTTTTCCGTGGAAGAGGCCAAGCCCACGATTGCGGAACTGGCGCCTGTCCTGGCAGAGCTCCACAAGGCGGCCCGGTGCAAGACCTGCACCTGGCCTGAGGCCAAGCCGGGCTCTATGCCCGAGGGACTGTCGGAGTGCAAGCAGATGGGCTATGTGTTGACCTCGCAGGCGCACTACCACCTGGCCAAGGCTGAGTACGGCGAGGCTGCCAGGGTGATCTCCACAGGCCTTGCCATGGCCAGGCATCTGGGTCAGGCCCACAATCTGATGCAGCAACTGGTGGGCGTGGCGACTGCCTCCCTGATGTTGCGTGAAGTCGAACAGTGGATCCCGTGTCCCCACTCGCCGAGCCTGGTCGACGCGATGAAGGCGTTGCCCACGCCGTTCATCGATCCCAACGAACAGATCCAGAGGGAGATCCAGGCCGCGAGGTCCGATCCCAGGTTTATCCTTGCCCGCAAGGCCATGGAGAACGTGCTCAAGCCCGCCCACGACCGTATTCGCCTGACCTGCCTTCGCCTGGATCGGCAGGTTGCAGCCCTGCAGACGATCGAGGCCCTACGCGTGCATGCGGCCAAGCAGGGGACCCTAGCCAAGGCCCTGAGTGACATCGGCACACCCACTCGCAACGACCCGCTGACCCAGAGGCCATTCTCCTACACCCCGAAGACAGAGGCCGTGACCCTTCTGGAAGGCAAGACGCCGGAAGGGGGAAGTGAGCGGGATGTGATCCGCTACGAGCTGACCCTCGTCAACGGACCATGATGAACAACCCATAGCGCACAACGCACAGCGCATAGCCAATAACCAATAGTGAACGGGGTCTCTTTATGGCGACATTCACGTACGAGGCACTGACTGCCTCCGGCAGGCTGATGCAGGGTACGCTTGAGGCGGGCTCTCCAGCCGAGGCCAGCCAGTTGCTCGGCCAGATGCACCTGACCGTCAATGCGGTCCAGCAGGCCCCCGCGGCCAGGCCCAAGAGCCTGGTGGGCAGGGGTGAATTCCTCTTGTTCAATCAGCAGTTGGCCTCGATCACCAAGGCGGGGATCCCGCTGGAGAAAGGCCTGCGTGAGCTGACCTCGGACATGGCCTCGCCGAGGATGCGGCGCCTCGTCGGTGAGATCGCCACAGAACTGGAGGCAGGTCAGAGCATCGACCAGGTCTTCGAGAAGCGACAGAAGGACTTCCCGCCGCTCTACAGCCGCATCCTGAAGGCAGGCGTGCAGTCCGGAAGGCTCAGCGAGATGCTGACCCACCTCAACAGACACTTGGAACTGTCGGCCCAGACCCGGAGGATCATCTTTGAGGCCCTGGCCTATCCTGCCGTGGTCCTCGCCTTCGGTGCGGTGGTCCTGACTGCGGTGTTCATCTACATCATCCCGCAGTTCCAGAGCGTGCTTCAGGAGATGGCGGCCGGCCGGCTGCCTGCCATCACCGTGTTCGTGATGACCTTGGCCCGCAACGTCATCCCGTTCTGGCTCGGCGTGGGTATCACGCTGGCCGTCGTCGTGCTGGGGCTCTCCGCCTGTGCGTCCTGGCCGGCTGGAAGACGGTTCCGAGAGTCACTGCTGATCTCGATTCCCGTGATGGGCCGGGTCTGGCACGCAGGTACGCTGAGCCGTTTCTCAGAGGCCATGGCTACGCTGGTGGCGGCAGGTTGTGACATGCCAACCTGCCTTCGCCTGGCTGCGGACGCGGCAGGCAGCGAGCGCCTGGCCCTGGAGGCGGGGATCGTGGCCGAGCAGGTGGAGCAGGGCAGGCCTATCCTGGAGGCAGGACAGTTCTGCAGGGTGATCCCCAGGCTCCTGCTGTACTCCGTGCAACTGGGCATCCAGCGCAACGAGCTTCAGGACAACCTCCACGGCCTTGCCGACATGTATGCGAGTCAGGCCCGTCACAACCAGGGACGGCTGCAAGCGATTCTGCTTCCAGTGATGCTGATCTTGATTGGCGGCGTGGTGGCCATGGCGGTCCTGTCCATGTTCCTGCCCATGATTCAAGTGGTCTCGTCCTTGACCGGAGGGTAGCGCATGAATGGAGTCCTCATCGCTCTCGTCGTCCTGCTGTTGGTCGTCTGCGTGATCCTCGGCATCCGGAGGCCCTGGGCCGCACTCTGGATCTCTCCCTTCACGTGCGTGGCGATCATGGCCATGGGAGGCATTCAGGAGTTGTCGGCCCTGATCATGGTGGGACCGGCGGTCCTGCTCGTGACCTGGCTTTCGATCCTCCTGGCCCCCCATGATCCGGACACAGATCTCTCCGCCAAATGGGTGGTCAAGGGGCTCCTGGCCACCACAGGACTGCTGGCCATGGCCGTGGCCGTGGCCATCCTCTTTGGCCCGCTGGGTGCGCCGATGTTCCTCCTGGTCCTCCTCGTGGCCTGCACGCTGCTGGCCTGCGGCGTGACCGCCCGCAGGACGCGGGCCGCTGTGGTATTCTCCACGCTCAACGCCAGCATGAGACAGAATCTGCCTTTGGCCATGGCCCTGGAATCCGCGGCTGCAGGCAGGAACGATGGCGCAGGATACGTGATGCGCCAGATCGGCCGGTGGCTCGTCCGTGGACACTCGCTCGGCGAGGCGATCAGGCTGGGATATCCCAGGTGTCCTGCCCACGCCTATGGGATGGTCGTGACCTCAGAACGGATGGGCCAACTGCCCACGGCCCTGGGGATCATTGAGCGGGACCTGCATGCCAAGGCCGACAGGCGTCTGGCGTTCAATCCGTTCTTTCCGATCTACCCCGTCGTGTTGATGACCGCGGTCGTCCTGCTGGTATCCGCCCTGATGAGGTTTGTGATCCCGCAGTTCAGGTCGATCCTGAGTGACATGGTGGACGCTCCGCTGCCAAGGCCGACCCAGATCCTCATCGCTATCCACTACGCGGTGGGCGAATGGCTGGTGCCGGTCGTCCTGGCCGGCCTGCTCTGCGGTGTGGCGATCCTGATCCTTCGCTGGTGGAGACCGAGGCGAGCGGACAGGCCGGGCCTCCTGTCGCGGGCGGGTGATTTCCTGGCCTGGCACATCCCCATCCTCCATTGGTTCCAGCACAACCAGGCCATGGTGGAGACGATCGCTGGGCTGCGGATGTCCCTCTCTGCGGGTTGCACGGTGGACCAGGCCATCGCCAACCTGCTGCCGCTGGACGTCAACGCCTGCTTCAAGCGCCGCCTGGGACGATGGCTGGCGGCGGTCCAGCAGGGCCAGGACGTGGCTGCTGCTGCGATCGCACACCGCGTGGGCTCCAGTCTGGCATGGGCCTTCGACGGCCGGGTCAACGAGGGCAACACGCCGGCGGTCCTTGAGATGCTCGAGTCCTTCTACCGGTCTAACTACAGCTACAGGGTCAACCTGGCCCAGTTCATCCTGATGCCTGGCGTGACCCTGGCCATGGCCGCAGTCGTGGGGTTCGTGGCCTTCGCGATCTTCTCGTCCATTGTGGCGACCATTGCCGCCTGCATGAACTACCTTCCTTAGGGGGCTTAAATGGAACTCAGAACTCAGACCCCAGAACTCCGAATGAAGGGGGGCGGGCGTCGGGCCTTCCTGGCGACCGAGATGATCGTGGCCCTGTCGATCCTCGGTATCCTGATGGCCGGTCTGGCCGTTACGCTTCACAGCGTGGGCCGGTTCCACCGTCTGCTCTGGTGCAGACAGCAGTGTCTGGCTGCGTGCCAGGCCCAGATCGACAGCCTGATCAGCACCGGTCACGGCCTCGACCCGAATGCCCTGTCAGCCCTGTGGCCGCGCGTTGTGACGGACGTGCAGGTCAGGCCAGGCCAGGGCCAGTGGCAGGGCCTCGACCAAGTGATGGTCACGGCCTCAATGCCCGATGGGAGTCACACCGTGAGAATGACCCTGTCGAGATACGGAGACGTCCCCAAGGTCACGTCCCTGGTCAGGAGGTAGTCATGCATATGAAAGGCTCTAAGGGGTTCTCACTGCTGGAGACGATCGCGGTGCTGGCTGCACTGCCGGTCTTTCTCACGCTGGTCAGCCGCGTCTTCGTGGTGTTGAGCCGGGAGATCCCCAGGTCCGACCGTCTGGTGGCCGAACAGGCCCTCGTCCAGCAGATCCTGAGTCAGATCCAACGCGACTGCGACGAGGCCCAGGTGTTGGTCCGGTCGGACGACGACAAGACCCTCCAGATCCAGAAGGCTGGGGGCCTTGTGGCCTACCGGCTGGAGGGCGGCAAGGTGACCAAGACCCTGGTCCGGACGACAGCGGGGTCGCCGGAGCCTGTGGGGGAGTGGTCGGTGCCGGAGGCACTCCTTCGTTGGCGGCTGTTGGGCCAGGCTGGAGATCTCTATGCAGTGGAGATCCACTCCGCCATGATCGACAGGGTCCCCTCTGGCACGCACGAGCGGCTTGCCGGAAACCGGGTCTTCTTCGTGGGCCATCAACCCGAGGAGGTGCTCCCATGACACGGAGCAGCAGACGCGGCGTGGCCATGATCCTGGTCATCATGCTGATCGGCCTGATGGGCATCACCCTGGCAACCCTCAGCCACAGTTGTAGGCTGATGCTGGCGCAGACCGAACTGCATCGCCAGGGGGCGGTGGATCGGAACCTTGTCCTGAGCGGACTGGCCTGGGCGAGGCAGAGGAGTGAATCGGAGAATCGGAGAATCGGAGAATCGGCGAAATCAGAAGGAATGGGAACGGCCAGCCAGGGCGTACCACGCACGTCGCTCGGCGCAGAGCGTACAACGCAGAACACCGTGACATTGGACGTCAATGAAGTATCCGCGGGGGCCGGTCTGACGGTTGCGATCGTGGACGCCAACGACGCAGGCCGGACAATTCACGTCACGACCCGCGTTCCCTCCTCTCGCTGCGACCTGAACCGCGACCGGATCTTCCGCGTCGGGAGGCCTTGAGCCACCCAGGTCCCCGAAGACTCCTCAGTATCCTCTCCGAAAACCGCGACTCCTGAGAGGCTCTTGGCGGACAACTCCTCACCCAAGCTCTGGAAAAAGACCTGGAAGGCCGCCAGCTTGCATCGAGTGAAGTTCCATGCTCCAATCTGGTCTGTACACAGGGAGGCCGGGGCGAACTGGCTGATGGCGAGCGTTCCCAGCCCTTTGGTGTCGATGGCGTTTATGCCTGAGAAAGCCCTTGTGCTTGAAAGCCTGCCGTTGAAATGGGAGAATACTCCTGTCGAGAAGGAGAACGGCAGGTGCAGAAGTGAACGAGGCTACACGCATTCTGAATGCCATTGAGCAGGGGGACGCAGGGGCTACGGAGAGATTGCTGCCTCTCGTCTACGAGGAATTGCGTCTGCTGGCCGCACAGAAGCTGTCCCGGGAGGCGCCGGGCCAGACGCTCCAGGCGACGGCACTGGTCCACGAGGCCTACCTACGGTTAGTTGAGGGGCAGGCACAGGGCTGGGATAGTAAGGGGCATTTCTTTGCGGCGGCGGCGGAAGCAATGCGCCGGATCCTCGTGGAGAACGCGCGGCGCAAGCGGTCAGCCAAGCGTGGAGGGACCCTGCGGAGGATCGATCTGGAAGGCTGTGAGATCACCGCGGACGGTTCCTCAGATGATCTGCTGGCTCTGGATGAGGCCCTGGGCGCCCTGGCGAAGGAAGATGCGGCCACGGCCGAGGTGGTGAAACTCCGGTATTTTGCCGGCCTCAGCCTTGAGCAGGTCGGTGGGATCCTCGGGATCTCCGAGCGGACGGCCCGGCGATACTGGTCCTATGGCCGCGTCTGGCTTCTGCGGGCCTTAGCCCGGTCTAGCGGTCGGTCCTGTTGATTCACACAAGAATCTCTCACCGCGTCGATTTTTTCTGTCCGGGTCCGCGAACGGATTTCGCATTGTCTCCTGGAGCACGGAATAGAAAGGACTCAGGTCGTGAGTACAGACCCCATGGACATCAGAGCGATCTTCTGGGAGGCACTGGAGAAGACCAACGCCGCGGAGCGTGCCTCCTACCTGGACGAGGTATGCAGCGGCAGGCCTCAGGTGCGGGCACAGGTCCAGGAACTCCTTGCCTTGCACGAGAGGTCTGGGAGCTTCCTGGAGTCCCCGGTGCTCGATCCTGACGTGACCGTTGATGCTTCGGCCCTGACCGAAGGACCAGGAGCCACGATCGGTCGGTACAGACTGCTGGAGAGGATTGGCGAGGGTGGGATGGCGGTCGTGTATATGGCCGAACAGCAGGAACCCGTCCGCCGCAAGGTCGCGGTGAAGCTGATCAAGCTGGGGATGGATACCCACCAGGTGATCGCTCGCTTCGAGGCTGAGCGCCAGGCCTTGGCGCTCATGGATCACCCGAGCATTGCCAAGGTCTTGGATGGGGGGGCGACGCAGGCTGGTCGGCCCTACTTCGTCATGGAGTTGGTCCGCGGCGTCTCGCTCACTGAGTACTGCGACAAGAACAGGCTGGACACGCACCAGCGTCTGCAGCTATTCGTGCAGGTCTGCAACGCCGTCCAGCACGCCCATCAAAAAGGTATCATCCACCGGGACCTGAAACCCTCCAACGTCATGGTCACGATGCATGATGACAGACCGGTCCCGAAGGTCATTGATTTTGGGATTGCCAAGGCGACCCACCAGCGTCTGACGGAGAAGACCCTGTTCACCCGCTACGCCCAGATGATCGGCACGCCGGCCTACATGAGCCCGGAGCAGGCCCAGATGAGCGGGCTTGATGTAGACACGCGAACGGATATCTACTCCCTTGGCGTGCTGCTCTATGAACTACTAACGGGCACAACACCCTTTGAGTCTTGCACCCTGCAACAGGCCGGGTATGCCGAGATCGAGAGGATCATCCGTGAGACCGATCCGCCGAGGCCGTCGACCAGACTGCGGAGCATGGGCCAGGGCCTCACGGAGGTGGCGCAAGGGCGACGCACCACCGGCGAGGCACTGCGTAAGCTCATCCGGGGGGATCTGGACTGCATCGTGATGAAGTGCCTGGAGAAGGACCGATCTCGCCGATATGAGACGGCCCATGGACTGGCGCAGGACGTCGAACGATATCGCAGGAATGAACCGATCCTGGCCCATTCGCCTAGCGTGGTCTATCGCCTCGGGAAGTTCACACGCCGGCATCGATCGCGGATTGCAGTCGCCCTTGCAGTCGCGACGCTCCTGGCCGGTCTGGCGGTCACCCTCGGGATGTACCGGCGGGCCTCGATCCTACAGTGGGCCAAGGGCGACGCGCTACCGAGGATCGTGGAACTGGTCAGAGCGGCGAACTACAGTGAGGCCTTTCCCTTGGCCCAGAAGGCCAGGAAGGTCATTCCCGAAGACCCTACCCTGTTGGGACTGTGGCCCCGCATCTGCAAGGAGTTCTCCATCACCACTACCCCTCCTAACGCCGAGATCTGGTGCCGGGAGTACTCGGCCATGGAGGCGCCCTGGCAGTATCTCGGACGCTCTCCGCTGGAGAACGTCCCCCTCGCGCAGGGCATCTACCGCTGGAAGATCGAGAAGCAGGGATTCGCGTCGCATGAATGCGTGAGCGATAATTCGCTGCAGTTCCGACTGCGGGAGGCGGGTCTCCCGGGCCAGATGGTCTGGGTAGACGCTCTTGTCACTGAGATCCCCACCAGCGGCTACGCCGAGACGACGAAGATCGAGGCTCCCGCTTATTGGATGGACAAGTACGAAGTCACGAACGCGCAATTCAAGCAGTTCGTGGATGGGGGCGGATATGGCACGCCGGTCTCCTGGCAAGGGCTCAAGTTCGTCCGGGATGGGCGGGATCTGGACTGGACCGAGGCTGTCGCCACCTTTCGCGACAGCACGGGCCGCCCCGGCCCTGCCACCTGGGCAGACGGAACATACCCGCCAGGGCAGGGCGATCATCCGGTTTCAGGCGTCAGTTGGTTCGAAGCGAGCGCATACGCCGCATATGTCGGCAAGAGTCTGCCGACGGTCCATCATTGGCGACAAGCCGCCTGCCTGGAAGAGGCCCTGATGATTGTTCCCTTCAGCAATTTCGGCCGGGGCACGGCTGCAGTGGGAGACCACCTGGGTGTAGGGCACACGGGTATGTATGACATGGCCGGCAACGTCAAGGAGTGGTGTCGCAACGCCGCCGATGATTCAGATGCCCGGCGATACCTCCTCGGTGGCGGCTGGGGCGAGCAGACCTACATGTTCGTTGCTGAAGACGCGAGGTCGGCGTGGGATCGGTCAGCCCTGAACGGCTTTCGGTGTGTGGAGCATCCGCAAGGAGAGGAATCGGTACCGCGCGTGCTGTTCAGACCTCTCCTCACACTGTATCCGCCGCGGGATTTGTCGAATCTGCGAGCTTTCTCTGAAGAGGAGTTCCGCAGCATGAAGGCCCAGTACAAGTACGATCCGACGCCTTTGAACGCCATTGTCGAGGACACGGAGACCGGTTCGCCCTTCTGGCTCAGGAAGGAGAAGATTACGTTCGACGCGGCTTATGGCGGCGAACGTGTGATCGCGTACCTGTTTCTGCCCAGGGCAGGCAAGACGCCGCACCAAACCGTGATCTACATGCCGGGTGCAGGAGCCATCATGACCGAGCACTTCGACGGTCTGCCCTATGGCGACCTCACGGAGTACATCATCACGAGCGGTCGGGCATTGCTGTTTCCCATCTACAAGGGCACGTACGAGCGGCCCGCCCCGCGTGGCCGCGTCTGGAGTTTTCAGAGCGTCGTTCAGACACCCCTGGCCTATGGAGACTGGGCCATCCAGGTGGTGAAAGATCTGAGCCGGTGCATCGATTACCTCGAGACACGCGATGACATCGACAACAAGCGGGTCGCCTTCTACGGCGCGAGCTGGGCGCAACACTCGGACCCATCGTGCTGGCCGTGGAGGACCGTCTCGATACGGGCATCTTCGTGGTGGGAGGCCTTCCTCCCATCGACCTGCCCCGTTCGTGGGATATTGCCCTCTATGCCCAGAGAGTCAAGGCCCCGGTCCTGATGGTCAACGGCAGCGAAGACGTTCTCATGCCCCTGAAGACCACTCAGATCCCGCTGTACGAGCTCCTGGGAACAGTCAAAGAACACAAGGAACACAAGCTCTATCCGGGCGGACATGGGATGTATGGGTTGTTCTGGCAGCAAATCCGAGGAGACGTCCTCGGGTGGCTCGATCGGTATCTCGGGCCTGTCGAGTAGATACCGTCTATCGGAATTGACACGGATCCTGACGTAGGGCTGGCGAGTCACTCGCTTTCGGGAACCTCATCGCCAGCCTGGATCTGGTTGGTACGGTTCGTTTGCCCGCTCGGAGCAAAGACATGATGATTCTCTGGCAAATCAGGAAGGACGGCGAAGATGAACACTCAAGAGACAACAGGGCGTCGTATGAATCGCGTTATCTGCTCTGCTTCACTCTGCTTGACGTCGGTGGGGCTGGTTGTCGCGGTCATGTTCGCGTGCCCGGCAGTGGCCCGCGCCGAGGCAGCCGACTGTACCGTGTATAGCACGGGAAATTCCGGACTTCCATATAATGGGGTCACGGCTCTCGCGATCGACGCACAGGGGATTGTCTGGGTCGGGACAGGCCGGTGGTGGGCCCATGCGGGCGGTGGTCTGGCCAGATTCGATGGCAAGAACTGGACGGTCTATAAGACCAGCAACTCAGGCCTGCCGGACAACGATCATGTCAACCTGTGCATCGACGCCCAAGAGAATGTATGGAGCGGAACAGAGACCGGACTGTCGAAATTCGACGGCTTGAAGTGGACGGTCTATAACACCAGCAACTCCGGGATGATGAACAACCAGAGCGGAACTCCTGTCTTTGACGACCAAGGAAACGCCTGGATCGCTTGCGGATGCGTAGCAAGGTTCGATGGAGTGAACTGGACGGCGTACCACAAAGGCAACTCCGGTCTACCCAACAACTTCGTCACAGACGTTGCCATTGACACGCACGGGAATATCTGGGCGAGTACGTTTGGCAGTGGCGTGGTGCGGTTCGATGGCCAGAACTGGACAGTGTACAACACGGGGAACTCCGCTCTGCCGCACAACGACGCTTGCTTCCTGGCCGCCGACAGCGAGGGGAACGTCTGGGCCGGGACGTATGGGGGCGGCCTGGCCAAGTTCAACGGCACTGGCTGGATACCCTACACCAGCACCAACTCCGGCCTGCCAGACAATTGGATCTGGAACCTCAGCGTGGACCCACAGAACAACGTCTGGGCCGGCACCAAGGCCGGCCTGGCAGGCTTCGATGGTGCCCGCTGGATCGTGTACAACAAAGACAACGTCAGACTGCCCGACAACAATGTCTATTGCGCTGCATTTGATGCCAAGGGGGGAATCTGGGTGGGAACTCAGGATGGCGGGTTGGCTTTTCTACAGCCTCGGGCCACGGTCGACTTCAATGGCGATGGGGTGGTGGACATCAGGGACCTCCTCCGGCTGATCAAATCCTGGGGGCAGGACGACCCGTCGGTCGATATCGGCCCGATGCCTTTCGGCGATGGCAAAATCGATGCCGCCGACCTAGAAGTCCTGATGAGCTTCTGGGGCCAGGACGTCAACGATCCGACCTTGGCTGCGGGTTGGAGGCTCGATGAAACAGAGGGTATGGTCGCCCATGACATCACCGGCCGGCACGACGGGACCCTGCATGGGGAGCCCATCTGGCAACCGGAAGGAGGCAAGATGGGTGGAGCCCTTCTGTTCGGCGGCAGCAACGATCACGCCAGCACGACCGCATCCATACTTAATCCCGCAGCCGGCCCGTTCAGCGTCTTTGCCTGGGTCAAGGGAGGCATGCCGGGGCAGGTGATCCTCTCCCAAGACAAAGGGGCGAACTGGCTCCTGGCTGGAATTCCGAAAGGCGCATTGACAATGGAACTGACTAGCGGACGGGGCAGGCCGCTGGCGTCAGCAGCTATCGTCACAGACGGCGAGTGGCACCGTGTAGGCCTGGTCCGGGACGGCTCAAATCGGATTCTCTATGTGGATGATGTCGAAGTCGCCCGAGATGTGGTAACCAGTCTGCCAGGCTCGACGGGTGGCATGCTCATCGGGGCTGGTAGTAATCTTGCTGCAGGCAGCTTCTGGTCCGGGCTGATCGACGACGTGCGGATCTACAACCGGGCAGTGAGACCATAGACATCTGGTAAATCCTTGAAGGGAGGCGCCATCTGAGACTATGGTGGGAGCTGAACGAGAGGGGGCTCCAGGAGGCATCGATCTACGAAACGAGGCTAACCCTCAGACACTTCGATCGGCTTGTCGGTCCCTGCTCATCGAGGCAGATCACCCAACAGGTTCTCGACAAGTTCATCCTTGAACAACGAGGCAAAGAGGTTGGGAAGAACACTCTGAACAAGGACATCAGGAACATGGGTGCATTCCTCAACTGGGCGGCGAAGAACCGCTACGTCGCGCCTGATCTGGTACTGAAGAGGGTGAAGGTCCAGCAGAAGCCTGTGCAGGCCCTATCCCCGCAGCAGGTAAAGGATCTCATCACGGCAGCCTCGGACTACCCGACGCTACGACTGCGGATACTACTGGCAGTCACGACAGGCCTTCGTCGCGGTGACGTCCAGACCATACGGATCGGCGACATCCACTTCGATCGGAACACAATCACGACCCAGAACCGCAAGGCAGGGAAGGACATGGCGGAACGGCCTATACCTGAAGCGGTCATGACAGAGCTATCCAACCACGTTACGAGGCTCCCCGATGGGCAAGAATGACTCTTTGGGGACAGGTTCTCACCGAAGTTATGGAAGAAGGCCTGGAAGGCCGCGAGATTGCCCAAACTGAAGTTCCATGATCTACGCAAGAGTTCGCTTCCCTGTTGGCCCAAAGGGGCGTATCAACGGCAGTTACTCAGAGGCTCCTGGAACACTCGACGCCTCAGCTCACCAACGACGTCTACACGAACGTTGATCCGGTGCTGCGTCAGGCCATCAGCCAACTGCCGGTGTCGGAGTGGGTGTGATCGTCAAGCTGCGCTTCTGAGCCTGATTGCCCGTTGCAGGCCACCTCAGATTGATCCCTTCGCCTGCCCTTGTGATGTACTTGACTGGGTCTGTACTCATGCGGATAGGTCAACTCGCTCTCGGCAACTGGATGGGAGGAGCCCGGCGGTCTACTGCGGGTTTGGGCTGCTCTTCACGAAGTGCGAGGCGCAGGTTGCCCTCCCCCGTGTCCATTTCCGGGCGCGAGAATCGCAGGAACGGACAGTCTTGTCCGGTCCGCGGCGGCAGGCATGTTCCGAGGATCCCATTCATAGCCTAGAAATAGAGATCGACGCGTAGGATATGGTATTGGTATGCCAGTTGCCCATAGACTTCAATGGACATCGCACGACAGGATGCAGGGCGCAACCTGATAGTTGTCGGTTGTCAGCAGGCACCGTGAACCCACAACGAGAGGCGACGAACTGGAGTGATGACGTGACTACGCTCTGGAACGACATCAAGTACGGCCTGCGGATGCTGGCCAAAACCCCCCGTTATACGGCCGTGGCTGTGCTCACTCTCGCGATTGGCATCGGGGCAAGCACGGCGATCTTCAGTGGAGTCAACGCCCTATGGCTGAATCCCGTACCGGCGGCGGAGCCGGATCGGCTCGTCGAGATCCGCACCTTCAACAAGGAGAAGAATGACTACTCGGATGGTGTCAGCCTCGTGATCATCCAGGAGCTACTCGCCCGCCGGGAGTCCTTCGCCGATCTGACCGTGATCAGACCGGCTATTGGCCAGTCTTGGGAGAATGCAGGGTGGATCGACAACATACAAGGAGCTCTTGTCTCCCCGAACTTCTTCTCCTACTGGAACCCAAGGCCCTGGCTTGGACGGACGTTCGTCGCAGGCGAGGGGCGCTCTGGCGATTCTCCGGTCATTGTGCTCAGCCATGAGTTCTGGAAGGTCAAGTTGGGCGGCGATCCGAATTGGATAGGTAGATCGCTCCGCATGCAGGGCCAGTTCTACACTGTAATCGGAGTCATGCCGCCTCGCTTCAGATTCCCCTATTGGGCTCTCGATTTCTGGACTCCAGCCGATGATCCGCAGGTGACGCCAGCGGAGAAAGACCCGGAGGGTCGCCGGTTCTGGCCCAATTCCGGGATCATCGCACGACTTGCCCCTGGGGTATCCATAGAACAGGCACAGGCAATGTTGGATGTGCTGGCGCAACAGTATGAGCAAGAGCACCGGAAGCAGGGCCTTGGCTACACTCTCCTTCATGCGAGACCTGTGCGGGAAGTGTTCTCCGGCGACGATGTACAGAAGACCATTCCTGGCTTCCTGGGGGCCATGATCTTCATCTTACTGATCGCCTGTGCGAATGTGGCCAATCTCAACCTGGCCCGGACCGAGGCTCGTCAGCATGAGCTGGCCATCCGCAGCGCCCTCGGAGCCGGACGGCTTCAACTACTGCGTCAGTTGTTGCTGGAGAGCCTCCTGGTGGCCTTGGCCGGGGCGGTTGTCGGCGTTGTTCTGACCTGCTGGAGCTTTGGCCTTATGGAGGGGCTGCTTCCGCTCTCTGTGGCCCGTATGCGACCCATCGAGCTTGACTGGCAGGTGCTGGCCTACTCCTTGTTGGCTGCGGTTGCGGCGGGTCTCGTATCTGTGGCAGTCCCTGCGTGGTGGGGGGCGACACGACCCGTGGCCAATGCGCTCAGGCAAATCGGAGGGCAGGTAACCCCAGGGGTGCTCAGAAACCTGTATCGCCGAGGCCTGGTGGTCATCGAGGTCTCCGTGGCTATGTTGTTGCTCGTCGGTACCGGCCTGATGATCCAGAGCGTAGTCCATCTACTCTCGACCACCCCTGGTTTCGATCAGAGGAACCTAGTCCATGTCCGCCTGTGCCCAGCCCAAGGCACTGAGAAATACCGGACACTTGATGCCAAGAACCTCGTTGTGGGAGAGATTCACCGGCGACTCAGCGCCGTGCCGGGAGTTGAAGCAGTTGGCATGCTCGTCAGGGGCTATAGACGACAAGAATTCACCATCACCGGACAGGACAAACCAGTAGTGCTGAACGTCGGGGCCTCCGGCGTTGGTGCCACTGATGCATTTAGGGTCATGAAGGTGCCGCTGCTCCGTGGGCGGTGTTTTGATGAACGTGACCTGGGTGCGAGCGCGACTGCTGTAGTGGTCAACGAGACCCTGGCCCGGCGTTGTTGGCCTGGGGGAGATGCGGTTGGGAAGACCATCCGTGCGACGGCCGACGATGACCACAGGGTCTTTGAGGTCGTTGGGGTAGTGGCCGACATTCAGGACTGGCAACTCACAGGACGACCTGAGCCGACGTTATACCAGCCACAACATGGGGGGTTCGTGCTGGCAACCTATAGTTTCTTTGTCCGAACGCGCCTACAGCCCAGCCGATTGATCAAGCCCCTTTTGGCAGAAGTGAAGGCAGCGGCACCTGAACTGCGGAAACCCGACAGTTGGGTCGTCAAGGATATGCTTTACGATAGTACGCGGCCGCAACGGACCTACATGTGCTACCTTGGTGTCTTCGGGGCAGTTGGACTGCTGCTGGCCGCCGTGGGGGTCTATGCCATCCTGGCCCACTCCGTTGCCCTACGCGAACGGGAGATCGGAATCCGCATGGCCCTTGGCGCTGCGGCACCAGAGGTGCTGCACATGGTGCTCCGCCAGGGCATGAGCCTGGTGGTGGTCGGGATTGGCTTGGGCCTGGGTGCGGCCTGCGTCTTGACGCGATTCTTGCGGGGCATGCTCTACGGTGTCAGCCCCATGGATCCGCTCACCCTAGCGGCTGGAACCCTCATCCTCGGCCTGATCGCGGTCCTGTCATGTTATTTACCGGCTTGGCGTGCGGCCAAGATTGACCCGATGGCGGCTCTGCGGTGTGAGTAGGACTCGCAGCGAGTTGTGAGTTAATCGCGTTGGTTGTTGGCCAACAGCCAGCAGCCCGGAACCCAGAACGATGGCGACGTTGTGGCAAGACATTCGATATAGCCTTCGCATGCTGGGGAAGACCCCTGGCTTCACCGCGGTGGCTGTGCTCACTCTCGCGATCGGCATCGGGGCAAGCACGGCGATCTTCAGTGGAGTCAACGCGCTGTGGTTCAATCCCGTGCCGTCGGCGGAGCCAGATCGGATCGTCCAGATCCGAGCCTTCAACAGAGAAAAGAACACCTACTCAGGTCCTAGTGTCTATGGGGTTGGCGCTGTGATTGTTCAGGAGCTACTCGCCCACCCGGAGTGTTTCGATGATCTGAGCGTGATCACGCCCTGGAGTGGGAACTGGGAGAATGCTGGGTGGATCGAGACGATAAGTGGAGCCCGTGTCTCTCCGAACTTCTTCTCGTACTGGGACTCCAGACCCTGGCTGGGACGGACGTTCATTGCAGAGGATGGCCGGCCTGGGGCTCCTCCGGTCATTGTGCTTAGTCACAGGTTCTGGAAGAACCGGTTGGGAAGTGATCCAAATTGGATAGGGAGATCGCTCCGGATGCAGGGTCAGTTCTACACGGTCATCGGAGTAATGCGGCCCCACTTCAGATTCCCATCGTATGCAGACGACTTCTGGATCCCAGTCGGTTATCCACAGGTAGAGCCAGCGGAGAAGGACCCTCGCGGCAGCCGGTTCTGGCCGAACTGGGGTGTCATTGCAGGACTTGCCCCTGGGGTGTCCTTAGGGCAAGCGCAGGCATTGTTGGATGTTTTGGCACGACAGCACGAGGAAGAGAATCGCAAGCAGGGCTGGGGTTACACGATCCTTCACGCGCGACCTGTGCGGGAGGTGTTCGCGGACAGCGATTTGCAGAGGACCATTCCCGGATTCCTCGGGGCTATGGTTCTTGTCTTTCTGATCGCCTGTGCGAATGTTGCCAATCTCAACCTGGCGAGGACTGAGGCTCGCCAGCACGAGTTGGCCGTCCGTAGTGCCCTCGGGGCCGGACGACTTCGACTGTTGCGGCAGGCATTGATGGAGGGCCTCCTGGTGGCGATGGCGGGCGCGCTGGCCGGTATGGTCTTAACCCACTGGAGTCTCGGCCTTATGGAGAGGCTGGTTCCGCTCTCCATAGCCCGCATGCGACCCATCGAACTCGACTGGCACGTGCTGGCCTATACGCTGTCGGCTGCCGTTGCGGCAGGCCTCATATCTGCCACGGTCCCCGCTTGGTGGGGGGCGACACGACCCGTCACAGACGCGCTGAGGCAGGCGGGCGTGCAGACCACACCGGGCGTGTTCCGAAACCTGTATCGCCGAGGCCTGGTCGTCTTTGAGGTCTCCATGGCGATGTTGTTACTGGTCTGTGCCGGTCTGATGATCCACAGCGTGGTCAACATGCTCCGGGCTGATCTGGGATTCGATCAGACAAATCTGGTCCATGTTCGCATATACCCCTGGGGGCCCCCGGGCATGACGAAATACAGGACACTTGAGGCTAAGAACCTTCTGATGGAGGAGATTCACAGGCGATTCTGCGCAGTGCCGGGAGTGGATGCTGTGGGCATGCTGGTCAGGTTCTATGGACGAGGCCAATTCACCATCAACGGTCGATCAGAGGCGGTAGAGTTGGACTATGGTGCCTCTGGCGTTGGTGCTGCCGATGCATTCAGAATCATGAGAGTACCATTGCTCCGCGGGCGGTGTCTTGATGAACGTGACCTGGGTGCGAGCGCGACTGCTGTAGTGGTCAACGAGACCCTGGCCCGGCATTGTTGGCCTGGGGGAGATGCGGTTGGGATGACCATCCGCGGTGCCACGGAAGAGGACGACCGTGAGAGGGTCTTCGAGGTGGTGGGGGTGGTGGCCGACATCCATGACCGGGACCTCACGGGAGGAATCCGGCCGACCTTCTACCAGCCTCACCAGCAGGGCTTCATCACGCAGTACGATCTCTTCGTTCGAACGCGTGTTGAACCTGCCGGACTGATCAAGCCCCTCTTGGAAGAAGCGAAGGCAGTGGCCCCTGGACTGGAGAAACCCGAATACGACGTCGTCAGGGATGCGTTGTACGACAGCACCCGGCCGCAGCGTACCTACATGTGTTTCCTGGGCATGTTTGGAGCGATGGGGTTGCTGTTGGCCTCCGTAGGTGTCTATGCCATCCTGGCCCATTCCGTTGCCCTGCGGGAGCGAGAGATGGGAATCCGCATGGCCCTCGGCGCAGAAGGGCCTGACATGTTGCGCATGGTGCTCCGCCAAGGGATGACCCTGGTGGCGATCGGGATTGCATTGGGCGTGGGCGCTGCATGCGTACTGACCCGGCTCTTGCGCAATGCTCTACGGTGTCAGCCCCATGGATCCGCTCACGCTGGTAGTGGTAGCCCTGCTGCTGAGTCTGATCGCCCTTGCGGCGTGTTCCCTTCCGGCCCGCCGGGCGGCAAGGATCGATCCGATGGCAGCGATACGATATGAATAGCCTCATGAAGCGGTCGAATAGTATGCCGCACGATCGCGGGGGTGATCGGGCACGATAGTCGGCTCTCGGGTTTCGTCAGCGACCTTCCTGTATCGCCTCCGAACGAGATCGAGGACGAACGACGGTACTGCAGACAATAGCCCAAATGCCACTGTTGTAGGTCGTGACATGTTGTCTCCACTTTGTCACTACTCGCGGCTATTGTTGTGAAAACCGCCACCCCAAGACCCCCTGTCAAGCACAAAAGAACGCCGTTCTTGCGACTTATGGGTCCGGCTTCCGGACTTGTTGTGCTATTCGCCTTCTGGCGGCACTCAGATACCTTGAGCAAGGTCTCCTGGCTGCTACTCAAGGGCCTGCAGGGCTGTGTGATGGCGGCCCTGGAGATCCGGGGGGAGTTGAGCTGACGAGCCGGCGAAACGGCGAGAGACGAAGTGGGCAGGGGAGAATCGGGGAGTTGCAGGCACGTCTTTGTTCGCCTATTCGCCGCTTCGTCAGTTCTCAGGCTGCGGCAGGACACCGAAGGGCAGGATCCAGGCCGGTCCGTGATCGTTCCACCAACGCAGGCATTGTTCGCGGGTGGCGGTCTCGCTGACCTGGTTGTCCGTCAGGATCGAGACGACGGGGATCAGCTCTGCATGGCCCCGGCTGATCTCTGAGCAGAGCTGAGGCAGGGCGGCAACCCCGAGGTCGACGATCCGGCGGAGCGTCCGCTCGATCTGTTCGGTGTTCCTCTGCCGGCTGAACGAGTGCAGGTCGCCGCAGAGTTCGCGGAACTTCCTGTCCGTGAACGTCCGGCCCTCTTTCCACCATCGAAGCCAGATCACCCGGCTGTCCGGCGGGCCGCTGGAGTCCCGGACGTCAGGGAACTCCTCGACGCTCCAGACGTACTGGCTGGGGCCTGAACCCTCCCTGACGATATGGTATCTCCATCGCGTGATCCGATAGAGGGCATGGCCGAGCATGTGATCCTGCCGTTGTCTCTCGACCATGAAGGAGAGGGCGGGAATCCCCAATTCCACGATGTTCCCGAACGCCTGGTTGTCAAACACGCGGTTCGGATCCAAGGTGACCTGTGTGGACGTCCCGTTGTCGGCGGCTGCGTCCTCGGGATGGTTCGGGTCTACGGCCAACATCGTACGCGCGGTCGGCGAGGGGGAGACGGCGCTCTTCTCCTGACGGTATTGAACCCACGCCTGGTATCGCTGCTCAAAGAGAGACCTCGCCCCAGGGGCGGGATCCTGGCCTCGACTGTCGCCCGGGCCTGCCCAGCACAGGGCAGTGACAATGCACACCCACCATTGACCGGTTCGACCCATCTTCCGTCCTCCGCAGCCCCTGTTCTACTCGTAGAAGCGAACCGCTTCTCCGTACGTCCGGACCACCTGATCCCAGACGTGCTCGATCCGCTCCATCGCGCCACACTTGCTCTCGAACATCATCCACGCGCCCGCACCGCATCCGCAATTCCTCCGGACTGCACTGTGAAAGCCGGCGTAGTAGATCACGGTGGCATCGGCGGGTCCCGTAGCGAGGGGAAGGTACCCCTTCTTAGTCTGATAGAAGGCATCCAGGTCCGACCACTCAAAGACGGCGTCGCCATCGCCGTACGTCTCATCTATCCCGACCAGATTGGTGCCCTGCCGGCCGGCTACGGCCTCGTACCAGGTGTCGGTCTCACCCACGGACCAGGCGATGCAATTGCAGGTCGAGTCCGCCTTTCCCGTGATGCTCCACTCGCATCCCACCAAGCCGGGCAGGATCTCCATGAGCCGCTGCTTTGCGGCGACCGAGGGCTGACTGCCGCAATCGGCTGCAATGCAGGTCACCGTCACAACGTCGCAGCCATGCTGGCGGCCTTCGGCGTCCTCGTATTCTGCCGTGATCGTGCAGGTTCCCAGACTGATGCCTTCTACGTGCAGGCCCGCTGCGCAGAACGCAACCAGCTCTTCTCTCTGGTCTGGATCGGGCAGATTCCACGCCGCGCTGGAGCCCGGCGCAACCATGAGATTCGAGGCCCCTTTCTCCTTGTTCTTCCAGATCCTCACGCAGGGGCCGGCGGATAGGACGATCCGGCCTTCGGCCGGAAGGGGGACTACGGACAGCGACAAGGTGACCAGGTCATCCTCGCCGACCACGGGATCGACCGTCTCCAACAGGTCGGCGCCCGGCCAGCGGGGTGCTCCCTGGGTCTCGTCGCTGTTGTCGTCATTGTCCAGGTTGAGATGTACGCAGCCGCCCTGAGTCTCCTCAGCGGCCTCAGATACGGCAACTCCGGTGAGGTCGTGGAGGGTCAGGCCCAGGCTGGGGGTCCCAACGACCCGCTTGGGATAGATCACCACGACCGGTACGGGCGGGTAACGGTGTGCGACGGCGTCAGAGCCAGACCCAGACCCAGACCCTGCGACGCCGATGTTGAGTGGGGCCGATACAAGGGCTTCGGTTCGTAGAGGAGCTTCTGTCACTCCCTGACCCGCCGGACACCGGTTGCACAGCCAGGCGCAGATCAGCAACAGCGTCATCGCCCGCCAGCGGCGTACCCTCTGGTGCGTCGGTCCCTGCTGGGGACGCTGTCTACACAGTATCACGTCGTTGACCTGCGATTTTTCATCACCGTCTTCCACCCACGGCCCCAGTCTCTGATGGCGTCCGCATCCCGGTCTTCTCTGGTTAGGAGCCTGCGGGCCGGTGTCTTGTTACGCAGTTGTTCTGTTCGCGACACTCACATCCACCCATGGGCTCTGACCTCTTGTCGTCCAGCCATGTATAAGGTCCTGCGGACCGGTGTTCTGTGACGCGGTATTCCCCTCCGGTTTGGCCATTGGGCTGCCCTGGCGGCCCGGCTTCTGTGCAGAGTGGCGTGTTCGGACACGTAGCCCTTGTTGAACCAGGAGGTTATGCAAGCCCGTTCCGGCTCCGCCTCGATGCTGAGGAATTCCCTCATTCCTCTTCTTCAGGCGATTGACGCGGTGCTGCCTCTATGCATAATGGCGGTATCCGTCTTGATCAGGGACAGCCCCCGTCGCGGCGTTAGGACGAAGGGCTGTTTCTGATCGAAAGCAGGGGCTATCCCCAACGAGGATGACACCATGGCCAAGACCATACGCAACGTCAGACGCGCATCGCTGGCGACGAGGGCTATCCATGCAGGAGAGTCGCGGCGCAAGTTCGCAGATTCGCTGACCACGCCTATTGTCCAGACCTCGACGTTCACCTTCAAGGACAGCAAGGAGATCGAGGGCTACACCCACAAGGGCAAGGATCACTATGAGTACGGCCGGTACGGCAATCCGACCGTCACGATCGCCGAACGGCGGCTGGCGGATCTGGAGGGCGCGGAGGACTGTGTGGTCTTCTCCTCGGGCATGAGCGCCATCACGACCACGATCCTGTCGCTCGTGCATTCCGGAGATCACATCGTGATCACCGACGACTCCTACAAGAAGACGCTGGAGTTCTGCCGGTCCTATCTCAAGCAGTTTGCTATTGACTGCACGATCGTTCCCTTCGGCAACTACGAAGGTCTGGACCGGGCCATCCAGAAGAATACGCGATTCATCTTCTCCGAATCTCCGACCAACCCCTACCTGAATATCTTCGACCTGGTCAAGATCAAGCGGATCGCGGACCGCCACAAGGTCCTCACCCTGATCGACAGCACCTTTGCCACTCCCTACAACCAGCGGCCTTTGGAATTCGGCATGGACTTGGTGCTCCAGAGCTGCACCAAGTACCTCGCCGGTCACAACGACATCCTGGCGGGTGCCGTGCTGGGCCGCAACGATCTGGTCGAGCAGATTCGCAACCTGCACAAGTCCATGGGCGGCACGATCGATCCGCACTGCTGCTATCTGCTGCTTCGCGGACTGAAGACCTTCCCGCTCCGGATCGCGCGGCAGAATGAGACTGCCCTGGCCGTGGCCAGGTTCCTGCAAGGACATCCCAAGATCAAGCGGGTGTACTATCCGATGCTGGAGAGCCATCCCCACCACCAGGTGGCCCATGAGCAGATGCGGGGCGGCGGAGGGGTGGTGACCTTCGAGACGAAGGGGACTCTGAAGTCTGCCAAGCGACTGCTGGACGCCCTTCAATTGTGCTATATCGGACCGAGCTTGGGCGGCGTGGAGACCCTGATCACCCATCCGGCCCTCGTCAGCTACTACGACTATCGCCGCAAGGACCGCTATGCTCTGGGCATCACAGACACCCTCTTCCGGCTCGCCGTAGGCATCGAGGACGTGGACGACATCATCGCCGACCTGGACCAGGCCCTGGCTAAGGTGTAGCTGTCAGCTTTCAGCCGTCAGCTATCAGCCGGAAGCTGTCCGTGCATGTTTGCCTGCTGATCGCTGAGAGCCGACAGCCGATGGCTGCCATTCATGCGTCCTTCTGCCCGCAGCACTTCTTGTACTTCTTGCCGCTTCCGCAGGGACAGGGATCGTTGCGGCCGACCTTCGGCTGTTCGAGCTTGATCTGCTTGACCTTCTGCTCGCCCTGAGACGCCTGGGCCGCCTCCCGCTGCTGCTCGGTCATGGCAAACTGGCCGACCTGGTCGTGGCTGGTCTGGCTGACGTTCCACACGTTCCGCGTCCTGGCGCCGGACTCCAGGTGGACCTTGAAGATGATGTCCGTCACCCGCTCTTCGATGCTCTTGAGCATGGCGGTGAACATCCGGAAGCCTTCCCGCTTGTACTCAACCTTGGGGTCCTTCTCGGCAAAAGACTGGGTCCAGATGGTGTCCTTGAGGTGGTCCATGGCGTAGAGGTGGTCCTTCCACGTCATGTCACAGACCTGAAGGAGCACGTACTTCTCAAGGTCGCTCAGCTCTCGCCGCATGAACTCGTGGCCGATCTCCAGGAGCTGCTTCTCGACCTCTGGACCTTCTCCCAGGTCGTCGCCGGAGACCGGCGCGTCGAACCGCCGGCTTGCCCACTCCGCGAGGGCCGTGGGGTTGCCCTGCCTGACGTGTTCGACGATCTCCTGCTCAAGGCGGCCATCGTGGAAGGCCGTGCTGAGCTCCACCAACTGCTGGTGCAGGGCCCGCGGCTGCATGTTCTGGATCTGCTCAGCCGTGAGCGAGGTGCCGTACTTTGCGTTGGCCCATCGGGCCAGGTTGTCGCACGAATACACGTCGATGCCCTGGGGTCCGAAGACCATGTTCATGGCATACTCGACCGGGTATTCGATCTCCCGCTGCCGGTACTTCTCGGCTGCGGCCTCCCTCAGCTTCTGCTGGACGGCGTCGGACCTGGAGGCCTTGAGATCCTCGGTTGCCAGTTGAATGCCGAACTTGGCCCTGGCCCACTCCGCCAGCCGGCCTGCCGCAAATCCCTCCTGCTGCAACTCGGCCAGTTGCAGACATTCCCGTTTGTCGATCTGTTCGGTCGCAGCGGCCACGAGCGTCTGCTCGATCTCTTCGAGCTTCTGCTGCTTGACCTTGGCTGCGCTGAGGTTGACGCGGAACGCGCTCATCGCCCACTGCTTGAGGCCCTCCACGTCCCAGGTGGACGGCTCGTTCTCGTCCTCGATGTATTCGCCGAGCGAGATCCCGATCCTGCTGGCCGCAGCGTCCTTGGCCTTGTTCTTGATCATCTGCTCAAGCTCGTCGGTCCGCACGCCCTGGACGTCCGAGGGCTTGATCTCCACCTCAAACGTGGTCTTGGCCCACTCGATGATGCACGTGGTCGCGTACTTGGGGTCCAGGATGGACGAGCAGGCCTCGTGGATGGCGGCGTCGATCATCTCCGTGATGACGGCCTTGAGGCCTCTGCCCGTGAGGATCTTGCGCCTGCGGGAGTAGAAGGTCTTGCGCTGGTAATCCATCACGTCGTCGTATTCGAGCAGGCTCTTTCGGATCTCGAAGTTCCGCTGTTCGACCTTCTTCTGGGCCTTCTCGATGCCCTTGCTGATCCGCTTGTGGTAGATCGGCTCGCCTTCCTCCCATCCGATCCAGGAAAGGGCCTTGACCGTCCACTCCGGGGCAAAGACCCGCATCAGGTCGTCGTCGAAGCTCAGGAAGAACTGGCTCGATCCCGCGTCGCCCTGGCGGCCTGCGCGGCCGCGGAGCTGGTTGTCGATCCGCCGCGCCTCATGGCGCTCGGTGCCCAGGATGTGCAGGCCGCCGGCCTCGGCCACGCCCGGGCCCAGCTTGATGTCCGTGCCCCGGCCTGCCATATTGGTGGCGATCGTCACGTTGCCCCTGACCTTGCCGTCGCGTCCGGTGTGCTGGAAACCGGCCTTGGCCACGATAGTCGCCTCACGGGCGTGCTGCTTGGCGTTGAGGACCTCGTGGTCGATGCCGTACCGCTTGGCCAGGCCCTCCGCAAGCAGTTCGCTCTTTTCGATGCTGATGGTGCCGATCAGCAGGGGCCTGCCCTGGGAGGAGATCTCGTTGATCTCGTCGACGATCGCGCTGAACTTCTCCTTCATGCTCTTGTAGATCACGTCCTCCTTGTCCTCTCGGACGCAGGGCGTGTTCGACGGAATGACCACCACCTCAAGCTTGTAGATCTTGAGGAATTCCTCCGCCTCAGTGGCCGCGGTTCCCGTCATCCCCGAGATCCGGCCGTAGAGCTTGAAGAAGTTCTGGAGTGTGATGGTGGCCAGGGTCTGGGTCTCCTCCTTGACCTGGACGTTCTCCTTGGCCTCCACGGCCTGGTGCAGGCCGTCGGACCACTGGCGGCCGTGCATGAGCCGGCCGGTGAATTCATCGACGATGATCACCTTGCCGTCCATGACCACGTAGTCCTTCTCCTTCTCGTAGACCACGTGGGCACGCAGGGACTGCTCGAGCATGTGGGGCCACTCCATGTTCGAGCCCGTGAAGAACGAGCCCACGCCCGCGATCTCCTGGGCCGCGCCGATCCCCTCGTGGGTCAGGTGCGCGGACTTGCGGTCCTGCTCGACCTCGTAGTGCTGGGTGGCCTTCTCGAGTCTGGCCTTGCCGGTCTCGAGGTCCGCCTGGTGCTGATCGATGGCCTTCTGAGCCTTGTCCATGCGGCCGCTGTCCTTGTCCCTCTTGGCGTCCGCGAGCTCGCCCTGGGCATTGGCCAGGCCTCGCTCGGCTGCGTCGACCTGCCGCTTGAGGCGGTCGTATTCTCCCTGTCTGGCGATCAGTTGGCGTGCCACCTGATCCGCCTTCTTGTATCGGCTGACGTCGTCAAACGCCGGGCCCGAGATGATGAGGGGGGTACGGGCCTCGTCGATCAGGATCGAGTCCACCTCGTCGATGATGGCGTACTCGAGAGAGCCCTGCACCATCTGCTCCAGGGACGTCTTCATGTTGTCCCTGAGGTAATCGAAACCGAACTCATTGTTGGTTCCGTAGGTGATGTCGCACTCGTACTGGCCCTTGCGCTCGGGCCCCCAACTGTCCATGTCCGCCTGGATCACCCCCACGGAGAGTCCCAGCATCTTGTAGATCGGTCCCATCCACTCGGCGTCGCGGGCCGCAAGATAGTCGTTGACCGTGACGATGTGGACCCTGCGGCCGGTCAGGTGCATCAGGTACGCGGCCAGGGTGGCGACCAGGGTCTTGCCTTCGCCCGTGGCCATCTCCGCGATCTTGCCTTCATACAGCACGTTACCGCCGACCAACTGCACGTCGAAGTGGCGCATGGCCACGGTCCTGCTCGCCGCCTCCCGAACCACGGCGAAGGCCTCCGGCAAGATGTCCTCCGGACGCCGGCCTGAGGCCAGCGCAGCCTTGAATTGGGCCGTCTTGGCCAGCAGGGCCTGATCGTCCAGGGCCTGCATCTGCGGCTCCAGCTCGCCTGCCCGCCGGGCCACGGCTATGTAGGCCTTGACCAGACGCTCGTTGCGTGAACCGAATATCTTGACAAGGGTCTTGGTGAATGATCGAAAGGCCATGATTACTCCCTTACCCGCGTGACGTACTCGCCCGTGCGGGTATCCACCCGGATGATCTCATTGAGCTTCACAAAGGGCGGTACATACACCACTGCTCCCGTCTCCAGGGTAGCGGGTTTGGCCTGGGCCGATTGGGTGGCCCATTTGATCTCTGGCTGAGTATCCACGACCTTGAGGTCCACGGTGTTCGGCAGGGTCACTGTGATCGGCTTCTCCTCAAGCAGCTCCATCTTGATCTGCATGTTGGGCTTGAGCCACTTGACGCCGTCGCCAAACACGTCGTCCCCGACCGTGATCTGGTCGAAGGTCACGCAGTCCATGAGCACGTGCTCGTGGGCCGATGAATAGAGGTACTCGTAGACCCGTTCATCCAGCTCCACTTCCTCGATGGTCTCCTCGGACCTGATCCTGGCGTTCTGGATCGAGCCGTCGGCCAGGCTCTTGAGCTTGGTCTGGTAGATCGCACCACCTTTGCCCAGCTTGACATGCTCGAAATCGACGATCGTGTAGAGCTTCCCTTCCATCCGGATGGTGATGCCCTTTTCCATTTCTGATGCCTTCATTGTCTTACTCCTGGAGAATGAAGCAATAACCGCTAAGCACACCAATATCCTAGACTTTGGAGAGAAAGTCAATGAGAACTCGGAAGCCAGAAGTCAGAAGCCAGAATGCAGAATTGAGGAGACAGGAGTCAGGAGATAGGAGCAGGAACTCAGAACACAGAACCCAGAACGCAGAATTCAGAAGCCAGAAGCCAGAATGCTGAATACGGGACGCAAGACGGTCTACTCGGCCTTGCAGCAGCGAACGCGAGACCGCGTGTAGGATGGGCTTCAGCCCATGCTGTAGTTCTCAGTCTTGCGGTATGGCAGGGGCGGCAGTAGGATGCGGTGGGGCCTCAATGGCCGGTCTGCCGGCAGAAAGGGGCAGCTATGGACTCTCGTTGTCAGATGCGCATTACTGTCTGCCAATCCATGGCGGTGGTTTTCGTCCTTGCCTGTCTAGGCGGTCCAGCCTGTGGCGAGGTCGGAGGCAAGGACTTCTACCTGCCCGAGGATCCCTGCTATACGATCGTGGACTCGATGGGCGATTCGGTGAGGTTCGCTGAATCGACTCTGGTGGACTACAAGGGGCATCTCTGCTGCAAGTCGACGTTCGTGGACAAGGACGGGGCCGTCATGGCCTGGCACGACTTCGGCAACCTGGAAGGGCCGGGCTGGGCTGCCAATGCGGTAGGGGGCGCGTATGAGCTCTTCCTGTTTGCCCGCCACACCAGATCCTCGCCCCTGGACAAGAAGGCCCTGGCCCTGCTGGACCACGTCCTGGAGGATGGATTCATCGACTACCAGACGGGATTCATCACGGGCTATCGCGAGACGACCTCCAACAAGTTCTGCCTCAACTACAGGCACAACAGCGACTGGTTCTGTCCTGGGTCGATGGCGAAGGTGGCCTTTCAGTTGTTGGTCTTCAGCGACCTGGTCGACAGCGGCAGGGCGGCCAGGATGCGGGGCGTGGCAGTCAAGACCGCGGGCTGGATCGTAGCGAACGTCAAGTCCACCGCCAACGGCTGGTACCCGCGGAGGTGCAGGCCCTCTGGCGAGCACTACACGGAGTGCCCCACGGGCGGACCGGACGCCCTCTTCGAACGCAGTGCGGACGGCATCTTCGTCGTCCAGCTCCTGGCCGAGGTGACGCAGCGGCACTTGGCAGACTATCGCCAGACCGTCTCCGAGAAGGCAGGAGTCTTCATCAAGGCAGGCGGGATCTTTGGGAGCATCAACCACGACACCTACGACGAGCACGAGGACGTCGCGTATGCGGTCGCCTTTCGCACGCTGCGGACTGCAGCCAGGCTCCTGAACGACGACGCGGTCAGGGGCTTTGCGTATAGCCGGTGCCTTGGCGGGCTCGACCAGTTCAAGATGTCGGAGGACCGAAACGGCGTGCAGACCCGGGGCCTGCTGTACATGGAGAAGACCTGGGATACGGCCTATCTCTGGGAGAACGCCGAGGCGGCCCTGGCCTACTTCGAGGCCTGCAAGGAGACGGGCAACAAGGCCTACCTCTCTGACGGCCTTACGATCCTGCGGGCCATCGCCAGACACCACCAGCGAGACACCGGCTTCCTGACCGAGGGCGTGGACTGGAACAACCACGTCGGCAAGCAACACCACTTCGCCGGCGCAGAGTTCGGCGACATCCAGTACACGGAGCCGCTGCTGAACAACCTACACCTCGTGGAGCCCACGCTGGTTGCGCTGGCCATCACAGCAGAGGCCAAGTGAGCGATCAGCAGGCAAGAAGGTGAGAAAGTAAGAGGGTGAGAAGGTAAGATTGGCGGCGCCCACTGCGGTTTGGGCACTGCTGTCCTTCTTACCTTCCCACCTTCGGGTCTTCTCGTGTTCTCGCTGTTGCTACTGACCGGTCTTGACCAACCGGATGTCATCGATCCAGATCTTGCCTGCAGGACCGGCTTTCGGGCTGGCTGGCGAGCCGACGCCGAGGGTCAGCTTCTGGACTGCACCCATGTTCACGCCTGCTGAGGTGAACTCGCTGAACGGGAGGGTCCACTCCTGCCAGCCGCCGGTGCTGATGGCCAGGCTGTCCGGATGATTCAGGACCTTCTGGGCACCGGTGCTGTCCTGGACGGCCACATACAGGGTGTCCGGCATGTTGCCGCTGACCTGGGCTACGCCGATGTCGGCCGTTTGCCAGTCTCCTGTCACCGCACCGGTGGTCGCAACCGCAGAGAACCGGGCGCCTGCAGGCGTGCCGGTCACGTGGCTGCACACGACCAGACCCACATACACGGTCGCCGGCATGGGGATGTCGGCAGAGGTCGTCGCAGAAACCATCAGCCAGGTCTTGCCGTCTGCGGAATACTCGCCGGTAACGACGTTGCCTTTGCGGGTCACACGGACCCACTGGGGCACGGGTGTGGATCCAGCGACTGTGGCCGTACCTGCTGCATTGGTGGCCGCGACGGTACGGGTCATCCATTCCACGCGGCCGCCGGGTGTGGCGATCATGTGGGCCTGGGCGACGTTGGCCTGCAGTCCCTCGCGGATCATGACGCCGGCCTTGGTGTAATCATGGGCGTACTGGACGCCGTCCACGCGGGCCGTGATGGACCCATCGCCGGTCAGCGTCCTGTAGGCAAACCGGAACTGGTCTGTGGCCTGGTAGATGTCCGATCCCATGCCGTTCATCACGATCGACGTGGCCGAGGTCTGCAGGAAGGCGACGGGGTCTCCCCGGAAGTAGATCCTGAGACCGTTGACGCCGTCGCGGTTCCATGCCTGGGCGCTCGCCCACTGCCTGGACGTCTCCGAGTAGAAGGGGGCCTTGGAGTTGTCGAAGCCGAACGGCATGGACTGATGTCCCGCCTGGACGATCGTCTGTTCCGCGAACGGGGCAGCCAGGTTGCCGACCGTAGAGCCTGTGCCATTGCCGGGGTTGGCAGCCAGGCCGCAGTCCTGCGATGCGCCGTACCCCGTCCCGTCCACCCAGGTGAAGAAGATCCGTTTGCAGATGTCGTCATAGGGTTCGAAGTCGTCTGCAACCAGGTAGTCGGCCACAGTGAAACTCCAGAGCTTGCCTTCACTGACCGTGCCATCGGCCTTGACCTCGTCGACCCTCCAGTAGTAGGTTTGGCCCCAATCCAGCTTGGCCGCGACCCCATAGGTCGTAGACGTCTGTCTGCCGCGATATACGCCCGTGGTGTTGGTGACGTTGGCGGCAGAGACCGCGGCCTGGTCCTTGTCCAGGTACACGTCGTGCTGGACCGCGCCATCGCCCATAGACCAGTTCAAGGTAGAGGCCTGGTCCACGTCCGGCGTCGAGCCGTTGGCCGGCACAGGGGCCCACGCGAGTGCCGGATCGCCCGCCATGATCCTGGAGACCTCGGCCTCGGTCACTGCCCGCTTGTACAGCCTGAGGTCGTCGATCACACCGTTGAACCGGTTGGTGCGGTACGTGCCGAACTTGAAGGTCTTGCTGTCCGTGGTGTTGAGGGTCCTCAGCTCATCCACGACCAGTTTGCCGTTGGCGTAGATCTTGCTCCTGGTCCCGTCGTGGATGTGGGCGAAGTGGACCCACTGATTCTGGGAAGAAGCTACCGTGAAATCCTTGTCCAGGTTCCAGTACTGCATCCGCCAGACGTTGACGGTGGGCCGGCAGGTCAGGGCAAAGTCCTCTCCGGCCTTGTTGCTTCCCATCTCGTAGACACCGGCTCCGCTGGTGAAGGTCCTGGCATAGACCCAGACCGAGACCGTCCTTGCAGCATTGCCGTTGAGTCCCAGGACGGTCGGCGTCTTGCCCGTCTCCACCCAGTCATCCTTGCCGTCGAAGTCCAGGGCTCCTCCGTCCATACCCGGGGCCCAGATCGGACCGCCGTTCAGGGTGCCGCGAAGGCCATGACCTGAGAAGTCAAACGCATACGAGCCCTGGCTCTCGTCCAGTTTCCACCAGCCCAGGAGATTGGGGTCTGTCACGGCCGCGTCCGGCACGGTGGTGAAGCTCCAGACGGGACCTACGTGGCGCGTGGTCCCATCGGCCTCGACCTCATCGACTCTCCAATAGTGCTTGACGCCCTTGGCCATCGGGCCGGGGACAAAGGAGGCCGCAGTCTGGCTGCCCTTGAACACGGTGGGACTGGCCTGGGTCACCTGTGTCTGATCAGTGCCGAAGTAGACCTCATGAGACACAGACCCCGCACCGGCCACCCAACCCACAGAGACGTTGGGGTCGACGAACTTGGAGCCGTCCGGTGGGACCGGCACCGAGGCGGTCTTCAGGGCTACGGTGAAGGACCAGATGGGCCCCGCGTATTTCGTAATGCCGTCCGCCTCGATCTCATCCACCCGCCAGTAGTACTTTCTACCGAGCTGGAAGGGGTAGCCGCTGTAGGAGGCTTGGCTGATCAGCCCCTTGTCCGTGCCACCCGTGCCGTTGGTGACGTCTGCCAGGCTCTCGCCGACGTAGAGGTGGTGGGAGGTGGCGTAGATCACGGGCGACCAGGTGAGCGTGATCTGGGGGGTCCCGACGAAGGATGCGTCAGCAGGGAAGGGCGACCTGGGCTTGTAGTACTTGAGGACAAGCTGCCGGTCGTCGGCCCGCAGGTAGGGGGAGAGATGGTCACCCGAGATCACCGTGGGGTTGTTGGGATCAGAGCCGATGCCGGGGCCGATCCAGGCCACGGCCAGGTTGTCTCCGCTGCTGCTTTCCTTGAAGAACACGTCCACGTAGTATCGCTGGCCTGCCGTCATGTTGATCTCGGCGGATTTCTGCTCGGGGTACTTGTTCCACTGGTGCTCGTTGGCCCAGGTGGGAACAACCGCGACCTTGACGACGTTGTTCCAGTTCTCGTCCGTGCTGATCCAGATCTCGCTGGCGTCGTCGCTGGCGATGAAGAAGGTGTAGTTGCCGGTCTGGGGAGGGATGATGTAGCCTCCCACCCGGCATCCGTAGTTGTCGCCCCTGTTGGTCAGCCCCTCGAAGCTGTCACGCCACTCCGCGGCGGTGGGGCTGGCCGGGAAGGCCGCGTTGCCGGTCAGGAGGTCCACCGTGCTTCCAGAGATGCCGTCCCAGTACTCGAACAGCAGGTAGCCCCGGATAAGGGGTTCGTCGGCACTCACTCGCGACGTCAGCGTCAGGGCGCATGCCAGACACAAGCAGACCGAGATGCCAGACTTCTTGATCATGACAATCCTCCTTCTTCGCCTGCGATCGAGCTACCCATACACCCGACTAGAAGCCTACGTTTCCGCCGCCGTCGCCCGCACTGTCGGCTGCTGGCATGCCGGGTCCGCCGAAGTTGTCCCCTGTGTTCTTCGAGGCGCGGTTGCCGACGTAGAAGTTGCCGCTGGTCTCAAAGTAGATCCCGTTGACGCAGGCGGTGACCAGATTGCCCTCCAGGACGTTCTGCTCGCCCTTGACGTAGATGCCGTCTGCCTCGCTTGACCTGATCGTGTTGCCTGAGATCAGGGCGCCTGCTCCTTCGACGTAGATTCCATACTTGTTGTAGCCGCACGTGTTGTTCATCACCGTGCATCCGGCCCAGCTCCAGATGCCGTACCAGGCGTTGGACGAAGCGACGTTGTTCCAGGCCAGGGCCCCATCGCCGAGGCCGATGCCGTCATTGCCGTTGGCATTACTGATGTTTCCGGTCGCCAAAGAACTGGGGGCTACGTAGATGCCATCGCCGCCATTCTGGAGGGCCGTGCAATCCTTCACCAGGTGGTTGTAGCCTTCGAGGTCAATGCCGGCAGCTCCGTTGTAGAGTGCCCGGACGCCGATGACCCGGTGACCGTAGCCGCGTTTCGGGTTCTCCTCGGTCCAGAACTGGGCCTCGAAAATGCCGTAGCCGCCGAAGTTCCTGACCGTGCCATTGCTGATTTGAACATTGGTGCGGTTTCTCATGAAGATGCCGGAGCCTGTGCCCTTGCCTGGGCCGGACAGGTTGAAGCCCCCCAAGTCGATGGTCACGTCATTGCACTCGACCGTGATCGCATTCTGGTCTGCCGCCGTCATGCTGAGATCCTTGGACAGGCTGTACGACCCCGCGGTGGTGATCTTGAACGGGAGAGAGGATATGGCTGTTGCGCCTAAGGCCGTCGCCTCAACGGCGAGTGACAGCGTCAACACGGCCAACCCCATCAGACTCATTCTCACTGCTGCGACTCTCGTCTTCATCACTCCTCCCTTCCAAAAGAAACCTCAAATGCTCCGAACGCTGGCCCAGGGTACGACCGGGGCCAGAGATGATCGCCGCTACGTAGAGAACTCTCTTTGCCATGCGTGGTCCCTCCGCGACCCTCAACATCGCGTCCTTGCCTGTCCTGGAATGGTCAGGATACCACCTTCTGCCCCCTGGTTCAACAGCAATTGTCGCGGTATACTGCGAACGACGTGATTGCTGGCTGAGCGGTGACAGACGATGGCGAAGAAGCGACGGTTCAGGCCGAGGGCCTGGCAGGTGCTGGTGATCGTGGTGGCAGTGGTCGTGGCCACGTGGGTCGGCCTGCGGCTCCATTGGAAGGCCCGGCTCAGGGCCGAGATCGCCGCGGTGAGGCTAGGGGGCTGGCCGGCGACCCGGGAGGAGGTGGACCGGCTGTACGCGATCCCTGCGGGGACAGAGAACGCGGCAGGCATCTACCTGGAGGCCGTCGCCGCGCAGGTCCAGTCCGATGGGGGCTCTCAGGCCGTCGCGCCCTCGATCAGCAGCGTGATCGTCGCGCCCTATCTCTTTGAGCCGCTTGACCCCAACACAGCCGCCCTCATAGCGGATTACCTTGAGGACAACAAGGCGGCCCTTGAGCTTCTGCACAGGGCAGCATGTATCGAGCATTGCCGCTATCCGGGCAAGGTGGGCACACAGCCGTTCCAGAATCACATCAGGGAGATCACGGATGCCGGGCAGCCCCTGATCCTGGAGGCCTATTGGTCTGCGTACCAGGGCCAGGCAGAGCCCGCCACCGCTGCCCTGGAGTCTGCATGGGCCCTGGCAGACTCCCTGGACGGCAGGCAGGACCTGATCCACTATCTGGCTGGCTCCTCGCTGCGGTCAAAGGTCGCCAATGCCCTCCAGTGGGTGCTGGGCCGCACATCGCTGCCTGATCAGTGCCTCCAGAGATTGTATCGCAGGGTGGCTGCAACCCAGTGCGAGGTCATGGCTGCGGCATTGGCTGCAGAGCGGGCCTCGCTCCTGGAGAACTTCAGCCTCGCGGAGTCGCAGCGATCCGGAAGGGACTCGGGCTGGTTCGGACTGCATCCTGACCTGGTCGGCCCCTATTTCCTGCTGGGCCTTGCAGATAGGGACTTGGTCAAGACCCTTGAGCTTTACAGGCAGGTGATCGAGTTTGCGGGCCTGCCCCTGGATGAGCGATCGCGGAGCGGCAGCCTGGACCGGTCCATGTCCTCAGTGCCGAGGACGTGCGTGCTTGCGCATGCCTATGCCGGATACATCGGCCAGTATCCCAGGCGCGAGGCCGCCGCAGCGGCCGTGGTCCGGTCGATCCAGGTGGGCCTGGCAGTGGAACGGTTCAGATTGGCTGGCGGCAGCCTGCCTGCTGACCTGGAGGCCCTTGTCCCCGCGTACCTGGCTGCGGTACCCAAGGATCCCTTTGATGGCAAACCCCTGCGGTATCTCAGACAGGACCAGGGCTACAGGGTCTACAGCCTGGGCTATGACCTCGCAGACAACCATGGGACCGTGGTGCCCAAGGCAGGAGAGCCAGGGGACATCGTCTTTCGTGTGGGAAGGTAGGCAGGCTGGCTGCCGGCAGGTACGCGGATTCGTGGCGGCAGTCGTTACGGAAGACCGAGATAGGGCACTGTAAAGAAGGGGGCCTCGCATGTGGCGATGTCTACATTGCGGCGGCCGATGGCCAGGGAGTGGATATGGACCGCCAAACTCGGATCCAGGCTGGAAGGCATCCGATCCGCAGGATCGTGGCCGCGGGTCTGATCTTGATCCTGCTTGCTGTGATAGGCGTGAACGTCTCCTTGCGGATCCACTGGTCCCGCCGTATCGACCGACAATTCAGTGCCATGAAGACCGCGGGGATGCCCACCACGCTGGCCGAGCTCAACCATTGGTACCGGCTTCCTGATGGCGTCGCGGACAACGCAGCGGGTACGTACCTAGACGCCTTCGCCTCCTACGCAGAGCCGAACGATGAGGACGCAGACAGGTTGCCCATGTCGGGCAGCAACGAGTCGCTGGGACGCGAAGAATCCCTGTCAGACGGGACCAAGGCGGCCATGGCCCGACTCGTCGCCGCCAACAAGCAGGCCCTGGCCCTGCTCCGCGAGGCCGCCGAGATCCCCGCTTGTCGATATCCTATCGATTTCCGGAAGCGCAACTCTACTGAGATGCATTGGCTCAGCATGGGTATGCTCCGGTGCGTCCGCCTGCTCTCCTATGAGGCCATCCTGCTGGCCCAACATGGGGAGTGGGAGGCTGCCGGCAGGTCGATCGAGTATGCCGTCCGTGTCCAGGACTCGCTGCTGGCTGAGCCCACGATGTTGTCTCAGAGTGTCCGGATGAACCGTCTCCCGCCGGTCCTCTCGAGCCTTGAATGGGTCATGAGCCGCGGGCAACTGCCTCCAGAAGTGCTGGTCGCGGTCGACCGGGCCCTGGCGAAGGCCGATGATCCCGATGCAACGCGGAGGGCCACGGTGGGTTCGCGTCTGCTCACCGTAGACGATATCCAGTGCATCCGCGCAGGGAGACTGGGCCCCTCCAACGAGGGTTGGTGCCCCGGCCCGATCGGTCTTGCCCTGTACAGGGCCGTGGGCTTGGCAGATAGAGACATGGCCGAGTACTTGGAGGGCTCGGCCGCCGTCATCGAGGGATTGACCCTACCGGAGCATCAGCGACTCTCTGTGCTCATGGCGATCGAGAGGGATCGCCGCAAGGCCCTGACCTCCAATCATGTGCTCTTCAGTGACGCCCTTCTTGGGGGGTCGGGTCGTTGTCTGTTCGAGCTGTCATCGCTGGGCCGGATACGTACTACACGTACTGCCCTGGCAATAGAGCGGCACCGACTGAAGACAGGCAACCTTCCCGTGTCCCTTGATGCCCTTGTCCCGGAACACTTGGCCGCCACCCTGCGGGATCCCTTCACGGGCGAGCCGCTCAAGTACGGGCAGCTCGCCAAGGGCTACGTCGTGTACAGCGTTGGGCAGGACCTCTCTGATGATGGTGGCAAGGAGAGGCCCGCCAAGGGAGGAGGCCCTTTTGACGTGACATTCACCGTGGAACGGTGAGGCAGCGGATGGACTCCCGCGGCCACCTCAATCAATGGAAGGCAGCCAACCATGACAACTCAGCACGACGATCCACGAAGGCGGCGCACGGGCCGTCGCGTCCTGTATATCTCTCTCATCGTGGTGCTCGGCCTGCCGCTAGGACTCTACACGAAGGCGAGAGTCCAGTGGGCCTGGCGAGTGGACAGGCAGATCCAGGCGATCAAGGCACAGGGGCTGCCGACCACGCAAGCTGAGCTGGTGGCCTGGTATCGGCTGCCCGAGGGTGCGGCAGAGAACGCTGCGGACTACTACCTCGACGCCTTCACCTGCTATGTGCCTCCGGCAGAGGAGGACGCGAACAAGGTGCCGTGGGCGGGCACGGCCCAGCGGCCCGGCAGGGTGGAGCGGCTCTCAGACCCGAACAGGGAGGCCATCGGCCGGTTCCTTGCCGCCAACACCAAGGCCTCGGACCTGCTTCACGAGGCGGCCGGGATCCCGGCGTGTCGCTACCCCTTCAGTTTCCGGAAAGACCACGGCATCTTGCTGCCCTGGCTGGCGGAGATCCGCAAGGCCACGTTCCTTCTGGCCTGCGAGAGCCTGATGTACACGGATCAGGGGGACCAGGACAAGGTCACCCAGTCGATCGAGGCAGGCCTGGCAGTCGGGGACTCTCTCCTGAGGGAACCCGTGCTCACCTCTCAGTTGGTGCGGGGCAGCATCCGGTCTGCCGTCTTGACGAATCTCGAACGCGTTCTCAGCGGCCATCAGTTGTCCAATGAGCAGTTGGCTGCGATCGATCGGGGCCTCGCCAGAGGCAGCGATCCCAACGCGTATTACAGGGGGCTCGTGGGAGAGCGGGCCAGCCACCTGGACCTCTTGCAGGAGCCGGGTGGGCTCAATTCGATCTCCTCTTCGGCCGGCACCAAGCCTATCGGGCCGGTTGGCTCCGCCGTGTACTCGGGCCTCGGCCTGATGCGGAGGGACCAGGGGGAGTACCTGGAGATTATGGCCAACAGACTCAAGGTTCTGGAATTGCCCGAACCACAGAGACAGGCTGCGGCCAAGGCCATGGACGAACAGGTCCAGCGGATACCCTCCACCCACGTCGGCACTAGGATGCTCGTGGGACCTCTGGCCCGGCTCGATGAGCTGGATCTGCGGTCCCAGGCCCACCTCAGGGCAGCCAGGACCGCAATAGCCATCGAAAGGTTCAGGCTCAAGTCAGGCAGCCTGCCGACAGACGCGAATGCCCTTGTCCCTGAGTACCTGGCCTCTGTGCCGCTGGACCCCTTCACGGGCGAGGCCATCAAGTACAGGCCACTGGCCAAGGGCTACGTGGTGTACAGCGTGGGCAATGACCTCTCGGATGATGCTGGCAAGGAAAGGCCCATGCGCCGCCAGAACGAGCCGCCGGCGACCTATGACATCACCTTCATAGTCGAACGGTAGGCTGGCCAGACAATTGTTGCGTGGAGGGCCGAGTCTCACGTAACATAAGGGCCTTGGCAGAGTCTCTAGAGGGTGTGTGAGGAAGGATCGAATGGCGACGAAGGACTTTGATCGCAGGCTGCGGCAGGTTCGGGTCCGTTGCGGAGTCAACGGACTGCTCGATCACGTGGCATGGGCTGCGCTGGCTGCGGCTGTGCCTGCGGGTGTGGCGGTCCTGGTCTGGCGGCTCCTCGCGATAGACCTGATCTCCACTCGGTGGATGCTGGTCCTCGCAGCGGTCCTGGTCTCTGCATCCCTGGTCTGGTGGGCCTGGAGGATCCCCAGCCGCATGGAGGCGGCCCTGTCGGCTGACGATCGGCTCGGTCTGGCCGAGCGGATGAGCACCACCCTGGCCATGGCTGCGAGCGACGACCCATTCGCGATCGCTGCACGTGACGAGGCCAACCGCGTCGTCCATTCCATGGTCGTGGCCAAGGCCTTTCCCGTGTGCCCCTCCAGGTGGTGGGTACGCGCGGCAGGGGCCTGGGTCCTGGTCTGTCTGCTGGCGTGGCTGGTGCCGCAGGAGGACCTGCTCGGGCTGCACAAGAAGAGGCAACAGCAGCAGGCACAGGCTGCGAAGGTCGAGGCTGCGAAGAAGGACCTCCAGAACGTGACCGACGCAGTCAAGCTGGCTGTGGAGAGGCTGAACGTCCCTGATGCCAACAAGGATCTGGCGGGCCTGACCTCGAGTTTTCAGGCAGGCAAGCCTGAGGACATCAAACGCCGGGCGATCAGCCAACTGAGCAGTCTGTCCGACAAGGTCAAGGACATGCAGTCGTCGCTGAAGGTCCAGTCCATGCAGCAGTTGCAGCAGATGCTGCAGCAACTGAGGCCTACGGGCCAGGGCGCGGTCCAGCAGATGGAGCTGGCCATGGCCAAGGGCGAGTTCGGCAAGGCGGCTGCGATGCTCAAACAGCTTCAGCAGGACATGCTGGCAGGCAACCTCAGCGATCAGCAGAAGCAGGAACTCGCCAAGCAGTTGCAGGATCTCAGCCAACAGCTCCAGAAACTGGCCCAGCAGCAGAAGGCCCTCGAGCAGCAGTTGCAGGATATGGGTCTCGACAAGAAGCTCGCCAAGCTGGACGCGAAGCAGCTCGCTGAGGCCCTGAAGAAGGAGGGCGTGACGGGTGACAAGCTCGAAGACCTGATGCAGAAGGCAGCAGCCAGTCAGCAGGCGGCAAACCGGGCCAATGCCCTGGGCATGGCCATGGGCGGCTCCAGTTCAGGGCCTTCGGCAGAGGACCTGGCTGCTGCAGCAGGCCAATTGGATGAGATGGAGGGCATCCAGCAGCAGATCCGTCTGAGCCAGGGGACCCTTGCAGAGATCGAGCGGGCCATCGCCGCGCTGGGCGAGGGGATGGCCTATGGCGAGGGCATGCACGGGCCGTTCCGGTCGGGAATGTCCCGGGGGCCCGGATCTGGGACAGGGGGGCCAGGCCAGGGATTCGGCGCCCGCGACAGTGACACAGAGGGCGCCTCTGGCACCAAGAAGGCCCAGGTCAAGGCCCAGGTCAAGGCCCAGGTGCGGCAAGGGCCCATTGTGGCCAGTTGGTACTTCAAGGGCGACCAGGCCAAAGGGGAGGCTCAGCGTCCGTTCCAGGAGGTGGTGGCCGCCTCGCGGGATAGCGCAGCAGAGGCCATCCAGGACAACCAGATCCCTGCCAAGTACCAGGAGGCAGTCAAGAAGTACTTTGGCGACCTGGGAACGGCGGATGTGAATCAATAGAACGGAGAATCCAGAATCCAGAATCCAGAATCCAGAATTCGGGATGTTGTAGGGCGTCTGTGTCAGACGGCGTCCCTCTTCGCCGTCTCACAGAGACGGCCTACAGAACGCTATTACTCTCTGCGTCTCCGGCTCTCCGCGTCTCCGTTTCTCCCATGCTCCCATTCGCCGATTCGCCGTTTCGCCGTTTCGTTCTTGCTCCTGTCTCCTGTCTCCTGTCTCCTCGCCGCCCTCATCGCCATTACGTTCTTCGGCGGATGTGCCGGCAGGCCGGACGGAGAGGACCGTCCTGCGGTCGTTGGCCACTTCGGCTCCACGGGCAAGGGCCAAGTCCAGTTCATGTACCCCAGGGGCATTGACGTGGCGGCCGACCACACGCTCTTTGTGGTCGACAAGGCCGGCCGTGTGCAGCACCTGACTGCAGAGGGGGCGTACCTGGGCGAGTTCCAGATGCCCCAGATCGACTTGGGCAAGCCCACGGGTATCACCGTGTCTCCGGCCGGCGACCTGTACGTCGCAGACACGCACTACAGCCGGGTCATGGTCTATTCTCAGACGGGCGAGGTCAAGGGGCAGTTCGGACAATTCGGCCAGGAGAACGGCTGCTTTATCTATCCCACGGACGTGGCCTTCAGCGAGGACGGCAGGGTCTTTGTGAGCGAGTACGGCGGCAATGACCGCATCAGCGTCTTCGATGACCAGGGCCGGTTCCAGTACAACATCGGTGGTCCGGGTCACGAGCTGGGCCAGGTCTCGCGGCCGGAATCAATATGCACGGACCCGGTCAGGCACCTGCTCTACGTGGCGGATGCCTGCAATCACCGCATCGCCGTGTTCACCTACGACGGCAGGCCAGTGGGGACCTTCGGTTGCCTGGGAGTTAGCCAGGGCCAGCTTCGATATCCCTATGGATTGGCCCGCCTCGCCAACGGAAATGTCGTGGTCTGCGAGTACGGAAACAACCGGATACAGGTCTTCACACCCGACGGCCGCAGCATCGGACTGTACGGCCGGCCCGGCAGGCAACAGGGAGAGCTGGCCTATCCCTGGGCAGTGGCAGTGGACCGCTCAGGCCTGGCCTACGTGGTGGACAGCGGCAATAACCGGATACAGATATGGCAATTGTAGCCATGACGTGGGGACTGCACATGGGCCAGCCGATCTGGCTGGTGGCTGCTGCGCTGCTGGTGCCCGTGTGGATCCTGGGACGCAGGAGCCTGGGGTCGCTCAATCCGGTCCGCCGGGCCGCCAGCCTCGCATTGAGGACACTTGTTATCCTGATCCTGGTGGCCTTGCTGGCCAGGGTCATGCGGGTCGACCGGTCCGACCAGATGACGGTGATCGCGGTCCTGGACCGCAGCCAGTCCATCCCCTCGCTGAAGCCGAGTCTGGATTTTCTATCCAAGGCGTTGGTGAACAAAAGGCCGGCGGACCAACTGGCCGTGGTGGACGTGGCCGAGGCGGCCGGGATAGCCAGGCTGGCGGCTGGCGACGTGGCGATCCCGCAGCGCAATACCACGCTCTCCGGCCGCCAGAGCGCCCTGGCTGACGGCATCCAGATGGCCATGGCCATCGCCCCGCCCAACACGGCCGTGAGGATCGTGCTGACCAGCGACGGCAACCAGAATGTCGGCGACCTTGCTGAGGCGGCCAGGACCGCTGCGGTCAATCACATCCCCATCGACGTGCTTCCGATCCGCTACCGGTATGAGAACGAGGTGATCCTCAGACGGCTGGCAGTCCCCAGCCAGGCCAGAAAGGGCCAGACCACGGCGGTCCGGTTCGTGCTGGAGAGCACGGGCGAGGTCCATGGCCAGTTGCGGCTGCTGGCCAACGGCGGACCCGTGGATCTCGATCCTTCAGGCCCGTCCACGACTGCAGCCGTGACCCTGCAGCGGGGCACCAACGTGCAGACCCTGTCACTACCCATGACGACCTCGGGCGTGCATGAGCTTGAGGCCTTCTTTGTGCCCGATGACCCCAACCAGGACAGGGTCGTACAGAACAACCGGGCCAGCGGCGTGACCTTCGTGGCAGGCCCGGGCCACGTCCTGATCGTGGATGCGGACGGCGCGTCCGCAGCGCGCTTCGCCAGGTCTTGTCGGCCGTGGACATGGACATCCGCACGCTCCAGGCCGCGCAACTGCCGGATTCCCTGGCCGGTCTGATGGACGTGGACGCCGTCGTCCTGGTGGACACGCCCTCGTCTGCATTCACCTTCCAACAGCAGCAGATGCTGGCCCGGTACGTCACGGACCTGGGCGGTGGGCTGGTCATGGTAGGGGGAGCCAACTCCTTCGGCGCGGGCGGCTGGAACGGCTCGCCTGTGGCAGACGTGCTTCCCGTGGACCTCGATCCGCCTCAAAAAAAACAGATGCCCAAGGGCGCGCTGGTGCTGATCATGCACGCCTGCGAGATGCCGCAGGGCAACTTCTGGGGCAAGCAGGTCGCCACCTCCGCCATCGGAGTGCTCAGTCGTCAGGACCTGGCAGGCATCCTGTCGTACAAGTGGCAGGCCGAAAGCCAATGGGTCTGGCCGCTCGCCGAGGTGGGCGACAAGAAGGCCGTCATGGTCGCCATAGACCAGATGGAGATGGGAGACATGCCCGACTTCGGCATGCCTTTGCAGGCCGCCTACGACGCACTCAAGGGTGTGGATGCAGCGGTCAAACACGTGATCATCATCAGCGACGGCGATCCGCAGGCGCCTACCCTGCAGTTGCTCAATCAGATGAAGGAGGCGGGGATCACGTGCACGGGTGTGGCGATCTTTCCTCACGATCCCAGCATGATCAACAACCTGGTCCGCATCGCCCAGTTGACGGGCGGCCGGTTCTACCAGGTGCAGGACCCACAGCTCCTGCCCAAGATCTTCGCCAAGGAGGCGCAGGTCGTCAAACGGCCGCTGATCCTGGAGGAGACCTTCGTGCCTCAGGTCGAGTTCGGCCTCAGCGAGATCATCCGGGGCCTTGGCAGCCCGCTGCCCGGTCTCGACGGTTACATCGTGACAGGGCCCAAGGGCGGACTGAACCAGGTCGTGCTCACCAGCCATCAGCACGATCCCATCCTGGCCAGCGGCCAGGCAGGCCTCGGCCGGTGCGTGGCCCTGACGACCTCCATCGACGCACGCTGGGCCTCCCAGTGGCTCGCCTGGCCGCAGAATGCCCAGTTCTGGGAGCAGGTCCTGCGATGGACCGGAAGACCGGGCCAGTCTGCGGACTGGGAGGTGCTCAGTGACGTGCAGGATCGCCAGGTCAGCGTGCACCTGGAGGCCGCAGCAGGCCAGGAGGGTGGGCCGCCGCCGAGCGACATCAGGGCCCAGGTGATCGGTCCGGACATGGCGGTGCGCACGCTCTCGCTGGATCCGACGGGCCCCGGCCAGTTCAACGGCCACTTCGAGGCGGGCCCTGCAGGCAGCTACATCGTCCACCTGCAGTACCACAGGGGCAGCGAGGGACAGCCGCGGCAGATGCAGGTGGCCGTCACTGTCCCCTTTGCGCCGGAGTTCGTGGATCTGACAGACAACATGGCCCTGCTGACCGAGGTCGCCAAGATCACGGGCGGCCGCATCATCGAAGGGGATCCTAACGAGGTCCATCTGTTCGACACCGCAGGCACCCAGTTCCCGGTCACGTCGCTGCCCCTGACCCAACCCCTGATGCTGGCGTGGCTGGCGGTCTTTCTGCTGGATGTGGCGGTCAGGCGGCTGGCCCTGGATGTGCGGGCCATGGGTCGTGCGGTGGTCTCCTGGGTCAGACCCAGGCGGTCTGCAGCCAGGCAGCAGCAGACTCTGGACCGGCTCCAGGAGATCCGGGAGCGGACCCGAAAACAGCTCTCACACAAGGGAGGTTCAGCGGCGGCGTCGCGGCGATTTGAGGCAGCACCCGGCGACCGGACGGACCTGCCCAAGACCGAGACCCTGCCGCCGTCCATTCCTGCGGCCCAGCCAGTCGCCAGGAAGGATGAGGAGACGCCGGGCGGGAAAGACGCACCTGCCTCGCACATCGACCAATTGCTCAAGGCCAAGCGAAAGGCCAAAGATGGCTCCTAGATCAGAAATCAAAATGCAAAAGGCAAAACTACAATGCAAAGATCAAAGATACCTGATCTGGCCCTAGCCTTGGCTATTTTGGATCTTTGATATGTCATTTTGATATTTGATATTTGATGTTTGATATCACTGGAGGCTCGGCTATGGCAGACGCAAAAGAGATCGAACAGCAGTGCCGGCAGTTCCGCCAGGACTTCGATGCTGTGCGGGGTGAGGTCAGCAAGGTGATCGTCGGCCACAAGGCCATCGTGGAGGACGTGCTGATTACCTTGTTCGCAGGCGGGCACGTGCTGTTGGAGGGCGTACCCGGACTGGGCAAGACCTTGTTGGTGCGGACCCTCAGCTCCTCGCTTCGCCTGGAGTTCCGGAGGATACAATTCACGCCTGACCTGATGCCCGCAGACATCACAGGAACGCAACTGGTCGTAGAGGACGAGAAGACCGGCCGCAGGCAGTTCCAGTTCCAGAAGGGCCCGATCTTCGGCCAGATCATCCTGGCAGACGAAATCAACCGGGCGACTCCCAAGACCCAGTCCGCCATGCTGGAGGCCATGCAGGAGCATGCGGTCACTGCGGCAGGCACGATCCACAGACTGACCGAGCCCTTTGTGGTCCTGGCCACCCAGAACCCAATCGAGCAGGAAGGGACGTATCCTCTGCCCGAGGCCCAGTTGGACCGCTTCCTGTTCAAGATCCTCGTGCCCTACAGCAACCGCCAGGAGCTGGCCTCGATCCTGGATCGCACCACGCAGGGCGAGACCCCGAACGCGGAGCCGGTCCTGGACGGTCAGCGGATCATCGCCATGCAGCACCTGGTGCGGCGGGTGGTCGCTGCCCCTCACGTACAGGACTACGCAGTCAGGCTGGTGCTGGCCACGCATCCGAAGGGCGAGTTTGCACCAGAGATCACCAACAAGTACGTGCGGTTCGGCTCCTCGCCCCGCGGTGTCCAGGCCCTGGTCCTGGGCGCCAAGGTGCGGGCACTGCTCGACGGCCGTTACCACATCAGCTTCGCTGACCTCTCGCGATCGGTCATGCCCGCACTGCGGCACAGGGTCCTGCTGAACTTCGAGGCCCAGGCAGAAGGAATGGCGTCCGATGCGATTCTCGAGCAGATCAGCAGAGAAGTCCCGACGGCGGTAAACGCTTAACCCGGCAATATCAAATGTCAAAACGCAAAGATCAAAAATACAATGCAGAAAGCAAAGATGAACCCATCGACTAGGCCTTGCCCATTTTGGACTTCTGATATGTCATTTTGATATTTGAGGTTTGATCTTTGATCTGTTCCCGTGTGTAGCCCATGAATGAAGTCGTTACACAACGTAGATCGTTGACGGATCTGCTCGAACCCTCGTTCTTGGCCAGGCTCGATGCCCTCGACTGGATCAGCCGAAGGGTCCTGCGGGGCAAGATGCAGGGCGAGCGGCGCTCCAAGGCCAGGGGCCAGGGCGTGGAGTTCGCGGATCACCGTCCTTATGCGATGGGCGATGACCTGCGATTCGTGGACTGGAACATCTATGCCCGGCTCAACCAACTGGTCCTGAAGCTCTTCCTCGAAGAGCAGGACCTGACGGTCCACATCGCGATGGACGTCAGCGGCTCGATGGCCACGGGCGACCCATCCAAGGCCCTCTACGTCAAGAAGCTGGCCGCTGCCTTGGGCTATCTCAGCCTGGTCCACAACAACCGCGTGACCTTGAGCAGCTTTGCGGAGGGCCTCCAAGGCCAGTTGGGTCCTGTGCGGGGTCGCGCCCACCTGGCATCCATGGCGGAGTTCCTGCTTTCACGTCCGGAGCAGGGTGAGTCCAGGTTCGACACCGCATGCCGGCAACTGGCTGCCAGCAGGACCGGCAGCGGGATCATGGTTGTGCTGTCCGACTTCTTCATCAAGGAGGGCTTTGAGACTGGGCTGCGGAGGCTGGTCAGCCCCCACTACGACCTCTACGTGGTCCAGGTCCTCTCGCCCCAGGAACTCAGGCCGGCCTTCTCGGGCGACCTTCGGCTGCTGGACATCGAGGACGGTGACGCCGCAGAGGTGACCATCAGTGGATCTTTGATGAAGTACTACGAGCGGACCCTGGCTGCATACTGCAACCAGGTCAAGGACTTCTGCCTCCGCCACGGCGCAGTCTATAGCCTGGCGGATTCCTCCAGCAGCGTGGAAGGCCTCGTGCTGAACACGCTTCGCAGAATGAGGCTGCTCAAATGAGGACTCAGAACTCAGAACTCAGAACTCAGAACCCAGAAGTCGGAGGTCGCGATCGGCCTTGGCCCATGCGGCGCGACCTTTCTTCCGGCTTCCTGCTTCTGGATTCTGGATTCTGGATTCTGGATTCTGGATTCTGGATTCTGGATTCTGTTCTTATGACCTGGCTGACTCCTACAATCGGACTTGTGGCTGCCGCGGTGGTCGTGCCGTTGCTGGTGCTGCTCTACTTTCTGAAGCTCAAACGGCGTGAAGAGGTGGTCTCCAGCACGTTCCTGTGGAGGCGGGCGGTGCAGGACCTGCAGGTCAATGCCCCATTCCAGAGGATCAGGCGGAATCTTCTGCTCCTGCTTCAGTTGCTCGCCTTGGGGGCCATCCTGCTGGCCCTGGCGGGGCCCATTCTCGCCTTGAGGCTGGGTGCAGGCAGGCGGTACGTGGTGCTGGTCGACCGCTCCGCCAGCATGCAGGCCGTGGACGGTGCAGAGGCGGGCAGTGGGAGCAAGACCCGTCTGGACCAGGCCAAACAGGAGGCCAAGCGGTTCGTGGAGTCCCTGGCCTTTCGATGGACCTTCGCAGGTGCAGGCGGGTCTGATCAGGTCATGGTGGTGGCCTTTGACGAGCACCCCAAGGTCATCTGCACCTTCACCTCCGACAAACGCCAGTTGATGCAGAGCATCGATTCGATCGAGCCTGTGGACAGGCTGTCCTGCCTGGCAGAGGTCCTGACCGTGGCCCGTGCATTCACAACCTCGCCCGGCACTGAGGCCAACAACCGTACCTCGGAGCAGACGCCCAGGCTCGTCTTGTTCAGTGACGGCAGGATCCGGGACCTCGGCCAGATCGTCGCGGGCAAGGAGGACCTGACCTTCTACTGCATGGGCCGGTCCGGTGAGAACGTCGCGGTCACCTCCATGGAGGCCAGGCGGCCCTATGACGGCCCGGACAAGGTCCAGGTCTTCGCGGCGCTGGCCAACTTCCAGGATGCTGCAATCACGACCGACGTGCAGGTGAGCATCGACGCCAACGTGGTGAGCGTCAAGTCTGTCATGATCCCGGCCTGCAGGCGGATCGCGGACGCCAACACCCTGGAGCCGGGCAAGGCCTCAATGGAGCTGACCCTGTCCTATCGCGGCGGGGGGGTGCTCGAGGTCCGGCAGATGCGCAAGGACCTGCTCGCCTGTGACGACGCGGCCCGGTCGGTCCTGGCTCCGCCAAGGCGATTGTCGGTCCTGCTGGTCACCGGTGGCAATCCGGCGATGGAGGCCGCGCTGCGGGCCTGCCCTGTGGCGAAGGTGGACAAGGTCACTGCATCGGCCTTTGCGGCCATGGACCACAGCCGCATGGGCATTGACCAGCCGTATGACGTGATCGTGCTGGACAACGTGGAGGTGCCCTCCATCCCCAAGGGCCGCTTCCTGGTCTTCGGCAGGCCGCCTCCGGGGATCGAGACTACCGTCGCAGGCACGATCGAGAATACCTTGATTGCAGATTGGAGGTCAGGCCATCCGGTGCTGCGTCACTGTAACCTGGCCTCCCTGTTCGTGGCCAAGGGGCTTCGCCTCAACCTGCCCCGTGACGCCCAGGTCCTGGCCGAGTTCAGCGAGGGCGCCGCCGTGGCCACCCTCCATCGGCTCGGCAGCACGTTTGTAATGGTGGCCTTCGACACCCTGGCCTCCAACTGGCCATTTGAGAGCAGCTACATCCTTTTTTTCTACAACGCCCTGGACTTCCTGGCCATTCAGACCAGCCAGGCCGAGGCAGGCCAATCCAGGGTCGGTGAGGCGATCGTGGCCCAGGGCCTCGCCGCAGGGGATGAGGTCGCGATCACCGGCCCAGGTCTGGACCGGACGGCGGTCAAGGCGGACGAGACCGGGGAGGTGCGGCTCCCGCCCACCCAGCGGGCCGGCGTCTACCGGCTGGCCCCCTCAGGAAGGCCGCTGCGGTCCTATGCAGTGAACCTCTGCGACAGCCAGGAGAGTGACCTCCTGCCCAGCAGGCAGCTCGGCCTGGCCAGCGGCCAGGTCCAGGCGGAATCCGGCCCCGTGAAGCGGACCAACGTCCCCTTATGGCCCGTCTTGGTCATCGCCGCCCTGGTCCTGGTCTGCGTCGAGTGGTGGGTGTATAGCAGGCGGATGAGGATGTAGGCCGCTACTTCTCGATGGGTAGGTCAGGTCGGGCCGACCACTCGGTCCACCCGCCGTCGTACCACCGGACCTGTGTGTAGCCCAGCAGGCGGGTCAGGACGAAGAGGGTCTGGCTGGCCTGGTGACCTGTTCGGCAGTACACGATCACGGGTGAATCCCTGGTGGGGATCAGCTCGGCGTAGGCCTTGGCCAGGTCTTCTGCGGGCTTGAGGCAGACGAATCTCTCCGACTTAGCCAGGTCCTCGGTGTACGGGCGGTTGACCGCGCCCGGGATCCTTCCTGCGCGTGGTTCATCGGACTTGAGGCCTTTGTAGTTCTCTGCGGGCCGGACGTCCAGGAGGAGGACGTCTCGTTTGCGGACGTGGTTCAGGACCGTGTCCGCGTTGACCGTGAAGGTGTCGGCCTTGGGGTCCATCTGATAGGCGGATGACCTGACCTGGGACTGCGCGTTCGTCACGGCCCGTCCCTCCGCGGTCCAGCGGTCGTATCCGCCGTCCAGGAGGGTCATCCGGTCGTGTCCCACGCGGGCCAGGGCTGTGGCCACGAGGGTGGCGTCCCTGACCTTGTCACCGCTGTAGACCAGAATGACCTGATCCGAGGGATCGATCCCCATCAGGGAAAAGAGCCTTCCCAACACGTCGGCAGGCAGAAGCATGGAGCCGAGGCCCCCAATGTTGCCTCTGACGCCTTCCGGATGGAGGTACAAGGCCCCGGGAATGTGACCTGTATTGTACTCGGGCTGGGTGCGCAGGTCGAGGATCACCAGGTTCGTGCGATCCGGGCTCGCGGCCAGCCACTCAGGGGTCACCAAGGCCTGCTGAGAGGTCGCGTCTGAGGCGTTCGACGCCTTGACAGGACTTGGCTGGGCGGTTGCATAGAAGTAGGCCCGCCACCTGCGGATACTGTCCGCTTCTGCAGGGGTCACCGGCTCTGCGCGAAGGGAGACTGGCTTGAGGCAGCGGTCCACGAATCCGGTCAGGCCGTCAGTCAGGATGTAGGCGTTGACGAATCCTGCGCGGGCCAGGGCGTCGCGTGCCTGGGCTGGATGGGTTATGCCGTTGGAGTAGAGCACAATCATGCCTGCCTGCCGGTAGGGCTCCATCGCCTCCATTACCTGGGAGAGGGGGACGTTCATTGCTCCGCGGAGGTGGAAGGCCTCGTACTCCTCCTGCGGTCGCACGTCCACAAGGACCAGGCAGGGGTCTCCGGTCATGAGCCGATCGGCAATCTCCTCGGGCTCTATGTGGTCGGCGGCCTGCTCGATCTGGGCGAGCAGGGTTTGATCGGTTGCTGCCGCCTGGACGGTCTCTGTCTGGGCAGGTGCAGGTCCGTCTGAGGGGACCAGCCACAGAGCCGCGGCCAGGATCACGAGGGTCAGGCTCACGCTTTTGCGCCACCGCGGATCGGTCGTGCCTTCCTGTCTGCCCCACTTCTTCTCCAGGGTTTCTGACAGGGCAAAGCACGCGGCCCCTGCGATCGCTAGGATCAGGACAAAGCTGCCTCGTGACATCCCCAGGCTGTCGTACACAGACAGGACGCCCCTGTCTCCGGCCTGCATCAGGCCTGCCATGGAGCCATAGAACTCGTTGAACACGATGCTGCCCATGACGGTGCCGATCAGGAAGACTAGAGCGTCGACCTTGCCGCAGGCCATTCCAGCGGCAGCCGTGCCCGGACACCACCCGGCCATGACAAAGCCGATGCCGAAGACCAGGCCGCCCGCGATCTGCGGGCCGTACACGGTCGGAAGGAGGTAGATCCTGTCCAGGGTCACGAGTCCCAGGGCCTGCAGGTAGGACAACCCCAGGGCCGCCACGATCACGGCCGTGAACATCACCTTTACCACGGTCATGTCCGTAAGGTAGAACACGGAGGCCAGTCGCCGGCTGCTCCCGAAACCGGCCTGTTCCAGGACGAGGCCAAAGGCCATGCCGATCACAAGGGCCGCGACAAAGGCCGCGGGCGTGCCCAGCCGATCCAGAGAGAAGAATGTCTCAATCATGCCATTGCCTCCTGACGAGGTATGCAAAGGCGTATCCCCCGGCGAATACGCAGATCAGGAACACGAAGCTGCCGGTCATCAACTGGGCGGACCCGGTCAGGGCCTGGCCTGAGGTACACCCGCTGGCTAGGCGGCTGGCAAATCCCACGATCACCCCTCCGATCAAGGCCAGTGCGATTCGGCCCCAAGCGGAGAAGGCCTGTCCCCGCTCAATCCGTGCCTTGAACCGGCCTCCGATCAGGGCCGAGATCAGCGCACCCAGAAAGATCCCGGCCAGCATGTAGACCAGATAGTACTTCATGGGTTGGGCGCCCCAGGCCCCGAAGTACTCGCTGGCCAGGGTCCGCTCCTTGGCCACGCCGATCATCGTGCACGCGCCGATCCGGGCGATTCCCCCTGATGCGCCCAGACCTGCGCCAAGGACCAAGAAGCTGGCCAAGAGGACCAGGCCCAGGAGCACGCCTGCCAGGTAGGGATTCACGGGGAATCGGGTGTTCGGTTTGTCGTTCATGGTCAGCACCCCGCGCTCTTCTTGGTGGGCTGGGTCGGTTTGGGTTGGGCCGGGACTTGAGGGGATGGCGCAGGCACAGCGGGCCTCTGTGCCGCGGGTCCCGACGGGGCAGGGGGTGATGCTGCAGGGACTCTCTCCATGCCGGCCGTTCTGCCCCAATAGGCCTCGAGCCCGCCGTACAGGGCCTTGATGGGCCGCTGGGTCTTCTGGGAGAGTATCCCTGCCACGGCCATGGCCAGGGACCCGTCGCGATCCACGATGACCAGAGGACCTGCCCCGGTCAGGTACGCGGGATTGCCGACCAGGTCCGCTACGTCCACGTTCACAGAGCCGGGCAGGCTGTAGTCTGCGAAGTGACTTGCGGGTCGGACGTCCACGAGATCGAAGGTTCCCGGCAGGTCCATAAGCATCCGCTTGAGTTCCTCTGCGGAGAGTCGCTCAGGCAAGGGGATCACCCTCTTGGCCGTGGTCGAGACGTGGGCCTGGGACTGGGCACCGTAGGTCGGAAGACCCGCGGCCAGCCAGGCCTCGCTACCGCCGTTGAGGCTTGTGACGTTCTTGAAGCCCCTTCGCTCCAGCACGCCCATGGCCAGGCTGGATCTGTACGCCGAGTTGCACACGGTCAGGACCGGTCGGTCCGGCTCCAGTCTGGCGGATAGCTCGGCCAGGCGGTTGAGGGGAAGATTGAGGACGTTGCCGATGCGGAGGCCCATCCACTCGTTGGGGAGCCGGACATCCACGATCAACGGGCTCGTCCCCGCCTGCATGGCCTGATGGAGATCCAACGGCTCGGTCAGCTTGTTGGAGGTCACCGCCAATTGCGCCCTGGTCCAGTCCCCATAGTCCAGGACCCTGGCCCTGTATCCCACGCGATGCAGCCGATGAGAGGCCTCCTTGAGCTCCTCCGGATTGCCGCACAGGACCACGCGGCCCTGCTCATTCATGGCCCACGGCACCATGATCCCGACCCAGGTCTCCAGCCTGCCCCGCAACCCTATGTTGATGGAATTGGGGACGTGTCCTGTCGCGTAGTCCTTGCTGTCGCGGAGATCCACCACATAGAACTGGTCCGCGTTCGTCAAGGCCGCAGCGGGCTGGGCCTTCTCCGCCTGGGCCTGCCAATCGACCAGAGGCGGGCCGTCGCGGTTCATCAGGGCGTTGTGACCGAAGTACTGGGGCGGCTCCTGAAGCTCTGAGAGGAGGACTGCAATGAACTCCGCCTTGTTCTTGTGCTGGAGGTTGGGATTCGTGGCCCGCTCCTCGCCGATCGTTGTGAACGGAGTATCCTTGAGGTGTGCCCCGCACAGGGATCCTGCCCCGTGGGCGGGCAGCACTACCACCGAATCCGCCAGCTTGGAGACCTTGTTGTTCCACGTCTCGTAGATCTGGGTGGCCAGTCCTTCGGACGTGGTGCCTGCCACCAGGTCGGGCCTGCCTACGCTGCCCGCAAAGAGATAGTCGCCGGAGAACATGACCTCAGGGACAGTCCTTCCTTCTGCATAGACCAGGGCGCTGGTCCCGTCCAGCACGTGGCCGGGCGTGTCCATGAAGGTCACTTTGGCCTTCCCTACCTGCAGGGTTGTGCCCTCCTGAACCGGTTCGATCTTGTATCGGGCCCCGCTCTTGGCGCTTTGGTAGACCGGACAACCCACGGCCTTGACCATCTCAGTGTGGCCTGCCACGAAGTCCGCGTGGGAGTGGCTCAGGAAGATCCCCATGATCGTCAGTCCCTCCTTCCTCGCGAAGTCCAGATAGGACTGGATATCGCGGCCTGGATCCACGGCGAGGGCCTTGCCCTCGCTGACCAGGAAATAGGAGTAGTGCGAAAGGACCGGCAGATTGAACTGCACGACTCTGAATCCGGGGTAGTCATAGGTTCGCTCGACCTGATAGGAGGCCGCATCGTATCCGTGCGAGGCCGACTCAGAGTCCTTGATCTGGGCCCCGTACAGCGCCGAACCTACCAATACGCCCATCATCCATCCTCTCCCTATCTTCTTCCACATGCTTGTGCCCATAGTCTATCTCCTGTCTGATGCCAAGGTTCCTTGGACGGAGGTGGCTGAGAACTTGAAGAGAACCCATCCGCGCGGCCTACGCACTTCGTGTGCAAGTCTTGATGAAGCGGTGGTGTACATCCTTCGATCTCCCACGAAAGCCGGATACGGTCCTGGGGAGCGGGCCAGGTACCGAGTATCGGAGAAACATGACTCCTCGCCAACGGCCTTCCGCGAAGCCGCCCTGCTGCAGCGGCTGACGATGCGCGGGCGTCTTCGTTGTCGGACTGCCTTCCGAGCGACGTACGCGGGCATAGTGAGCCTCCCAACGCTTCACTGCCCGGGATTCTTCAGGTGGCGGCCCGACCACCTCACTCACCTATGAGGCCCTCCGCGAGGACCTCACACCCTTTCACGGGAACATCCTAGCCTGGCCACAGTTGAGTGTCAATCGCGTTCTTCATCGTTGCGAGATAGTGCTTGCATTGGACGCGACGGTGAGTATGGTGGTTGCCTCCAGGCCTTTGGCTTCTGAATCCTGTGTTCTGTGTTCTGGGTTTCGACTATATGACCAAGAAGACTCGTGGCATCTTATGGGTGGTGGCGGGGCTGTTGGTGGTCGGCGGCGCGGTCGGGGCGTGGCTGGGGTTTCGCGCGATGTATGGGACAGAGCGGATCTCCAGCTCTGCGGCGATCCCGAAGCCGAGCGGCTCGCCGGGGTACATCGAGAAGGGGCAGGCGGACTGGCCTTGCTGGAGGGGTCCGCAGGGCGACGGTCGAAGTCCCGTGACGGGGATCAAGACAGATTGGTCAGGTGGCCTGCAGAGGCTCTGGCAGGTGGAGTTCCTGTGCCAGGGCAGCGATGCCGCCACGTGGTCCAGCCCCGTGGTGCAGGGCAACAGGCTGGTCGTACCGGGCAGGGGCCCGGGACAGGACCTGGTGTTCTGTCTGGACCCTGCAACAGGTGCCCTGATCTGGCTGGGCCAGTACGAGGCGAAGGCCACGTCGAGCCACGGGCCTGGGGCAAGGGCGACCCCCGCGATCGATGGCGATCGGGTCTACACGTTCGGCAGGAGCGGCGACCTCGTCTGTTGGAACCTGCTGGATGGCACGCTGCTCTGGAGACACAACGTCAGTGAGGCGGGCGGAAAGGAGCCGACCTGGGGACACTCCTCGTCACCCCTGGTGTACAAGGATCGGGTGATCGTGCAGGGCGGCGGCAACAGCCTGGTCATCGCATACGACAAGACGACGGGAAGCCTGATCTGGAAGTCAGGACAGGGGACGGCTGGATATGCGGCGTCCACGCTCCAGGGCCCACAGAAGGCGGCGAGGCTGCTGGTCTTTCATGGGACGGGGCTGAGCTGCCTTGATCCCAACTCCGGCAGGCAGCTCTGGCAGACGCCTTGGAAGACGTCCTACCAGGTCAATGCCACGATGCCCCTCGTCAGCGGTGACGTGGTGTTCATCACCTCGGGGTACGGCAGCGGGTGCGAGGCCCTTAAGGTCAGTGACACTCGACCGGAGGCTATGTGGCGGAGCAAAGTCATCGCCTCGCACCACTCTGATCCGGTCCTCGTGGATGGACTCCTCTACGGATACTCAGGCCAGAGCGATCAGAATGCGGGCACCTTCAAGTGCGTGGAGCTGTCCAGTGGCAAGGAGAAGTGGGCGACCGGCGAGATGGGATGGGGCACGACGGTGTGGGTGGACGGCCATCTTCTCTGCATGGACATCAAGGGCAACCTATTCCTCGTCAAGCCGAGCCCCGACGTCTGGCACAAGGTTGCCGAATTCCGGGGCGCCCTGGGGCCTGTGACGAACCCTGCCTGGACGATCCCGGTGCTCGCCAATGGCCGGCTCTATCTCCGCTACATGCAGCGGCTGGTGTGCTACAAGCTTGCGCAATAGCCGATTTCACGCACCTCAACTGCGTGAGCATCGACTCCGTGGATCACAACTACCTCCTCTCAGACCGGCATGCCTGCTCCATCATGAAGATCAGCCGCAGCACGGGCCAGCTCCTGTGGCGCCTGGGCGGGCCTGCCAACGCCTTCAAGTTCATCGGCGAACATGAAGAGAACGCCCCCCTGTATTTCGCCGCCCAGCACTCGGTGCTGTCGCTACCGAACGGCAATCTCCTGTTCTTCGACAATGGCGGCGACGTCGTGAACCTCTACATCGCAGGCGTGGAGCGGAGCATCGCCACCTTCCTGCTTGCTTCGTGCTTCTTGGCTCTTACTTCTTGCTTTGGTAGCAGACCTTCCTGCCGTCGCTGGCGAGGAGGGCGGGGATGAGCAGCACGAAGTCGCGGTCGTATTGCTGGATGTCTGGGGGCAGGTCTGCCCAGGGGACCAGGTAGGGGCTGGTCTTGCGAGAGACGTCCTTGCGGCCTGGGGCGAAGGTCCAGCCTGCCAGGATACGCTCAGCCACCCAGCGGCTGTGCTCCATGCGGCCTAGCACCTCGACCTGGGCCGGCTGGAAGCCGGTCACTGCGGGCCGTGGGTAGCCTTGCTCGGCCACCTCGCAGCCGATGGCCCTGAGCTTGATGAAGAGGTGGGCCGCCTGCTGGCGGTTGGATTCGCGCAGGTCCTCGTCCAGGTCGTCCCAGCCTCGGATCGCTGGATTTGTCTCCGGGGTGTCGCCTTGTTGGCTGCGCCTCTGGACGTAGTCCGCGTGGAGCCGCCGGGCCAGGCGGTCTTCTGCGCCTTCCACGAGGGATTCAGGATGGCATGAGTCTTCATATACGCCGAACGGCCGGATCGCGGCCAGGGGCCCGCTGGTTTGGGGCGCGTCCTGGCCTCGAAGGAGCCTTGCCAGTCCGCTCTGGCGGGCCATGCGGATGGCGATCGGCACAGGGCAGCCCTGCAGCATCTGCTGGAGCTGGAGTGCGATCTCCAGGGCACGGGGCTCATTGTCGAAGCAGATCGCTACGGATCGGATCGTCGAGGTGTCGCAGCACCACTGCTCCAGCAGGCGGCGGGCCTGCGGCGTCTCCGCCTCGAGGTTGTGTGCCTCCAGGTCGCAGATCTCCCTGAAGCGGGGATAGCGGAACAGAAGGGCTGCCTCCTGGTCGGTGGCCCTGCGATCGATCACTGAGATCCTCAGCCTTCGGCTGTTGGCAAAGTGCCCCACCTGGGCCGCGCGAACCGCCAGGGCGCGGCCCATCCTGCCCAGGCCCAGGATGATCAGGTGCGCGCTGCGGCCGTCTTTCTCTGTGATACCACTGCCATCCAGGGGCAGGTCTTCGCTGAGCAGTCGCCTGGCCTCAAAGTCGAACAGGTCGAAGAATCGCAGGGTGACGCCGCCTGCATGCCGGGCAAAGACCGGCTGCAAGGAACTCCGGAGGTCCACGTCGCTGAGGTGCACGTGGCACTGGAGGGGGCCTTCCGAGTCTCCGCCGGCAGCAGAGGTCCTGAGCCGCCGGATCTGGGCTGCGACTTCGCAATTGGTGCTATCGCTCGGGCACAGGACAAAGACCCGGTCTGCGCGTTCGATGCCTGCTGCGCAGAGGACGTCCTCGTCCGTGGCATCGCCCACGAGGACGTGTGCGCCTGTGCGGCGGCACTCCCTGGCCAGATCCTGGGGCGGCGCCTTGTCGATCACGACCACCTCCTCACCACTGCCCCTGAGGTACTCGACGATCTGCATGGCCCTGTGACCCAGTCCACACAGGACGGTGTGTCCCTTCATGCGGCGCAGGCGGAGGTTCCTGCGTTCCTCCTGGAACAGGGAGCCGCCCAGCTTGAAGAGGGTCGCCAGCGTGGAGGCGGCAGCCAGCCATCGGGCCAGCTCGACCAGCCAGGGCACGGGCTCAGAGACGTTGGGCGAGTTCAGGAAGAACATCTGGAGGGTTTGGTAAGCTGCAGAGACCAAGCCGAATCCACGCTGGTGAAGCCCCGCGACCCCGGCCGCCAGTGCGCCCGCTGCGCAGATTGCCAGGATCCGCATCGGCCAGCGGGAGTCGAGTCCGTTCGAAGGCTCCGGTGTGCTCGGGTCCATGGATGTCAGCTTATCGTGCGCTCGCGGGACTTCAAGTGCCCAGTCCGGCCCTATGTGGGAGTTTTCTATGTCGTGTTCGGCGCGGCTGTGCGGTGTTATTATAGACGCGTCTTTGCGGACACTGTTGAGAAGGTCTGACATGGAATTCGACGTGCGTGGAGTGACGTTCTTGAGGCTCTTTGTTCGGCACCAGCAGGAGATCTATGCCTACATCCTGACCCTGGTGCCGAACGTGCACGACGCAGACGACGTGTTCCAGGAAGGCCTGACCGTGCTGTGGAACAAGTTCGATCAGTTCCAGGAGGGGACCAACTTCGTGGCCTGGGCGATACAGGTCATGAAGTACCTGATCCTGGACTATCGGAGACGCCAGGCCAGGAGCAAGGTGGTTCAACTGAGTGACGAGGTCCTGGATTCGTTCATGGACCGCATGCCGAGCCTCCAAGACCAGATGGAGGTCCGGCTGGAGACCCTTCGACACTGCATGGACCAACTGGACGGCCGTGCCAAGCGGATGGTCAAGATGAGGTACGAGCGCAACGTCTCTGTCACGGACATGGCCTCCAGGCTCCAGATCTCCATCCGCCAGATCCAGAGGACCCTGTCCGCAATCAACGGCATCCTCCTTCGTTGCATGAGGAGGAACCTGGCCGCAGCAGGGGGGGATCTGCCTTGAATCCCGCAGACCGCATCCCAGACCTCGACTACCACCTCGAGATCCTGGTGGAAGGGACCCTTGACCCCAAGGACATGGCCCGGCTGGAGGCTGCCATTCTGGAAGACCCCGAGGTGCGTGACTACTGCATCGACTATCTTCACACCTGCGCGGCACTGCGGCGGTCAAGCCTGGCCACGGGTGAGCTGAGTGAGACGGACATCATGGCCGCCATCTCTAAGAGTCCATCTCAAAACCTGTTTCGCGGCGAGATCGAGCGAGAGGCCCGGGGACAAGGCGGCAGGCGGAAAAGGCCCGGAGGCGTGCTTGTAGGGCACGTCGAGGACCTTTTTCGCCGACAACGCAGACCCAGGGCTTCGCAGCCGATCGCAGTAGAAAGAGGTCTTGAGATAGACTCTAAGGGCCCTGTCGCTGACCGGGGCTGGCCGCTGAAGGGTCGCCTGTGGTCCTATGCCGCTGCTGCAGCCGCCCTGATCGCCGTCGCAGCCTGGATGGCGTGGTCTCTGTGGCCGCAGGCAGCCGCAGGACCCAGCATCGGCAGGCTGGTCGACGTCCGGCAGGCGGTCTGGCAGGCGGGCCATGGCCGGCTGGCTCCCGGCAGGGCGATGCAGCCTGATCTGCTGCAACTGCAGGAGGGCCTGGCCAGGATCGAGATGGGCCAGGGCGCAGAGGTGGTCGTGCAGGCGCCCTGCGTATTCAGGCTGGACGGCACCAACGAGTTGACACTCATCAGCGGCAGGCTGGTCGCCTCTGTCGGGCCCTTGGTCCGCGGATTTGTTGTCCACACAAAGGCCGCGACAGTGACGGACCTGGGGACCGAGTTTGCCGTCTTTGCAGACGGCCAGGAGCGGGTCGAGGCCCACGTGTTCCAGGGCAGGGTCATGGTCGAGCCTGGCCCGGGGTCTGCAGACCGCTCCGGCGTCCTGTCCCTGGAGGCAGGCCAGGCTGCGGCCATAGATGCAGACGGACAGACGGATCAGGCCGTGTCCCACGCCGACGCCAGCCGCTTTGTTCGCTCCATGCCGAAAGAGGGCCGGCTGTCCTGCCCTGGCAGGCGGCTGGACCTGGCGGACCTCGTAGGCGGTGGCAATGGCTTCGGCACGGGTGCAAGGGGGCAAGGCATAGACCTGGTGACGGGCCGGTCGTTCAACCGTCCCATTCGAATCGTGCGGCAGACCCTGCAGACGGGATATACGCCTGTCCGTGGACAGACCGCTGTAGACGGTGTCTTTGTGCCCAATGGCGGTCGCGGCAGGGTGGTCATCAGCTCTACAGGGCTGGTCTTTCCGGGCTGCCCCGTCACACGCGGCACCTACTACGAGGGTGTGGTCAACACCGGTCTGCAGACGGTCGTGGACCAGCCTGACACCACCTATCCCGGGCTGCTTGGGGGCGTGGAGTACGGCACGAGCCAGCACCCGGGCCTGAACATCCACCCCAATGCAGGGATCACCTTTGACCTGGACGTCATCAGGGCAGAGAACCCGGGGACCCGCGTCGAGCGGTTCACGGCCCTGGCCGGGATCTCGCAATCCACGCCCAGGCCTCGGGCGAGCGCTGCCGACTTTTGGGTCCTGGTGGATGGCAAGGTGGTATTTCACTTCTCCTGTCCGCTGGACCAGAACCGGGCACAAGAGGTGGCAGTCCCCCTGTCTCCTGAGAGCCGCTTCCTGACCTTGGCGACCACCTGCTCGGAAGACGCAGGTTACTCCTGGTGCTTCTTCGGCGACCCCGTACTGAGGATGTCGGCCGAGCAGCAGACTAAGAACTTCTAACAGAAAGACAGGAAGGCATATGAACAACAGAAGACAATTTCTGGAAGCAGCGGCAGTTGGGGCTGCATGGTTGGCGCTCCGTAGCGTCCCGTCTTTTGCTGGGCAGGGGAAGGCTGCTGAGTCCCGCATCGACGTCCTGCTGGATGAGCCCATTGGGCAGATTTCGCCCGAGATCTATGGACACTTCGTCGAGCACCTGGGTGGCGTCGTGTACGACGGCATCTGGGTGGGCGAGAACTCCAAGATCCCGAACATCGACGGCCTCCGCAAGGATCTGATCGATAGCCTGTCCAAGATCAAGCCTTCAGTCATCCGTTGGCCGGGTGGGTGCTTTGCCGACCAATACGACTGGAGGGACGGCATCGGTCCACGGGCCAAGCGGCCCACGCGGACCAACTTCTGGGTCGATGCCCCGGAATGGCCGAAGGCGGCCCGCCGCAATGGGCCGCAGTTCTTTGATCCCAATCAGTTCGGCACCATCGAGTTCACCCGGTTCTGCAGGCTGACCGGCGCACAACCCTACCTTGCCGCCAACCTGCGAAGCCTGCCCAGCCAGGAGTTCTGGCGATGGGTGGAGTACTGCAATGCCCCGAAGGACAGCGTGACCCTGGCCAAGCAGCGGGAGGCAGACGGCGACCCGGATCCGCTGAATGTCCGGTTCTGGGGCGTGGGAAACGAATCCTGGGGCTGCGGCGGCAACTTCACTCCAGAGGACTATGCCTCTGAGTTCCGCAGGTTCACCGCCTGGGTCCCCGGCTACGGGGTGCCGCTGAGGCTCGTGGGCTCGGGCCCGAACGGGGACAACTATGAGTGGACGCGGCGGTTCTTCGCCAAGATGGCCGAGGGTGACAACCTGGGCCGCATGTGGGGCTGGGCTCTCCACCACTATGCCTGGAACGCCAGTGCGGGCCGCACGACCAACTGGTACGAGGGCAAACGCGATGCCCTGAAGTTCGACACGGAGCAATACTATGAACTCCTTCATGAGGCCAACCTCATGGAGTCCCTGATCACCGGCCATTGGCGGCTGATGGCCCAGGCCGATCCCAGGCACCAAGTCAAGCTGCTGGTGGATGAGTGGGGCGCCTGGCATGCGCCGGGCACAGAGCCATTCGCCGAGGCCCTTATCGGCCAGCAGAACACCATGCGGGACGCAGTCCTGGCAGGGCTGAGCCTGGACACCTTCAACCGCCACGCGGACAAGGTGGCCATGGCGAACGTGGCACAACTGGTCAACTGCCTGCACAGCCTGTTCTTCGCCCATGAAGACAAGTTCTGCGTCACGCCGACCTACCACGTCTTTGCCATGTACGCCTCGCACCAGGGTGCGCAGTCGGTCAGGACCGAATTCTCTGCACCGTCCATCACCTATTCCAGGAACTCGAAGCCTGCCACCTTGCCGGGCCTGGCTGGATCTGCCTCTGTCAATGGCAAGACCATGACCCTGACCGTCACCAACCCGAGCCTGGATCAGACCCGCCAGGCCAAGGTCGCGGTCCGCGGCGGGAGCATCCGCTCCGTCCGCGCAGTGGTCCTGGCCAGCAGCGACGTCCACAGCCACAACAGCTTCGAGTCACCCAACGAGGTGCAGCCCAAGACCACGGAGCCGGTCTCCATCCAGGGCGAGGTGCTGGTGCACGACTTCCCGCCTGCCTCTGTGACGAAACTCGAGATCTCGCTGGGGTAGCCGGATGCTGAGGATTAAGGGCGTGATGGGCAACGAACCTCCCTGCACGGCATCCGATTTGCTGGCATCCGCGAATGCTGGAGACAACACACGTCTCTCGCTCATCGCCTGGACCACAGTCGCCATGCTGCTGGGCTTTCTCTGCCTCGCCCACCTGGGGGTGCTGGTGTCCTTTCTGACGACCCATGCGATCCTGCCTTTTGTGGCGCCTGTGGCCTTTGCAGGGGCCCTGGCTCTGGGTGGCTGGCTAGGCAGGCGGGAGGGTCTCTGCGGACGCAATCGTCTCTGGCCGCTGGGGCTGACCGTCGGCCTGATGGTCCTGGCCGTCGGGGTGTCGTCTGCGTTCTATGACCTGTGCTGGGACGGTCAATGGTACCACCAGGTGGCGATCTATCGGCTCGAACGAGGGCTGGAATCCCCTGAAGGACCCCATGCATGCCTTTGCGGACGACATCCAGCTCTGGATACGCCACTACGCCAAGGGCCCCTGGTACGCGAGCGCATCGATGATGGCGACCACCGGGTATATCGAGAGCGGCAAGTTCGTGACGTGGCTGGCCCTGGACGCCGCGTTCCTGGCGGTCCTGGCCGCGTGCCTGGACGCCGGCATGCGTCGTCGGCAGGGCAGTGGCGGTGGGGGCACTGATCGCCCTGAATCCAGTGACCACCACGCAGATGGTCGCCTTCATGGTGGACGGCCTGATGATAGGCTACCTGGCCTGCGCACGGCGGCCGTGTTCAGCGGATTCCGCTTCCGCCGCCCTGGCCTGCTGGTGATCGTCGTGGGCGTGGCCGCAGCGATCTGCAGCATCAACTCCAAGTCCACGGGTCTGGTCTATCTCTGTTTCATGATTGCAGGGGCGGGTCTCTACTGCCTCTTCAAGCGACGTGACCTGTTCGGTGGTTCGCGGGACTGAACCTGGCCGCCATTGTCCTCGGCACCGTGGTCTTCGGATACAATCCCTATGTCACCAACATCCTCCATCGCGGACATCCCGTTCTATCCCTACAAGGGGACCAAGGCCTATCCGAGCCTCGACACAGGGCAACGAAGGGATCGAGAAGTACGAGACGCCCAAGAACATGCTGGGCCGCAACCGCCTTGTCCGTCACGGACTGGCCCTCTTCGGCCAGCCAGGCGTGCAGCCCTACAACGACGGCCTGGACGCCCGCCTGATGTGGCCCTTTTTGGTGCCCCTCAAGAAGCTCGTCGTGTACAGCACCCATGAGATCCGCGTAGCCGGATTCGGGCCGTTCTTCAGCGGGGCGTTGCTGATCGGCGTCCTGTTGACGGCGTGGCTGTTGCTCAGGCCAGGAATGCCGCGGGGTCTGGTCCTCCTGGGCTATCGCGGTGATCGTCATGTCACTGCTGGTCAGCATCCATACGTGGTGGGCCAGGTACGGTCCACAGATGTGGTGGATCCCCCTGGTGCCCGTGGTGGCAGTATTCTGGGCCTCACGGAGCCGGGCCCAGACGGCCGTGGCCTGGGTGCTGGTCGGGATTCTTACGGTCAACGCCATGGTCGTGGCGGCCGTACACCTCGACTGGGAGATCATGGCCACGCGGACGCTGAATCGGCAACTGACGGAGGTCCGGGAGGCCGGCAGGGAGATCGACGTGGATTTCCAATGGTTCGGAGAGGCGGTCGGCAAACGCTTCACAAGATGGGGTATCCGCTATCACCCGGTCAGGAGGGGACAGGTCCTGGACGGTCAGGAGTTGATGACCGTGGTGGCCGGCTATCCAGGAACGATTCACTATCGGGTGAGGGACGGGGCACGACCGGCCAGGCCGCCCCAGACCCAGACCCCAGATATGAGGGAGTAATCCGTCATGACCCTGTACACGCCAGAATCCACTGTGTCTGATCGTCGTCTCTCTGTCCTTGCATGGACTACCGCGGCCATGCTTCTGGGCTTTCTCTGCCTGACGCACCTGGGTGTGCTGGTGTCCTTCCTGACGACTCGTGCGGTCCTGCCCTTGGCAGTTCCTGTGGCCTTTGCGGGGGCCCTTGTGCTGGGTGACTGGTTGGGCAGACGAGAAGGCCTTTGCGGTCGCTCACGCCTTTGGCCTGTGGGTCTGACCCTGGGGCTGACGATCCTGGCGATCGTCGCGTCTGCGATGTTCTACGATCTGTCCTGGGATGGACAGTGGTATCACCAGGTCGGCGTCTACCGAATTGCAGAGGGCTGGAATCCCTTGACTACCCCGATGCAGGCCTTTGCTGACCACAATCAACTGTGGGTCCGCCACTATGCCAAGGGACCCTGGTACATGGGCGCGGCCATGATGGCGCTGTCCGGTCAGGTCGAGTGGGGCAAGTTCGTGACGTGGCTGGCCTTGGACGCGGCATTTCTGGCGGTCCTGGCAGCCTGCCTGGATGCGGGGATCAGCCGCTGGCGGGCCGTGGCCGTGGGGGGGCTTGTGGCCCTGAATCCAGTGGTGATCAGCGAGCTTCTGTCGTTCCTGGTGGACGGCCTGATGGTATGCTATCTGGCCTGCTATGCGGCGACCCTGTTCAGTGGGATCCGTCGTCCCAACCGGCTGGTCATCTTCGTGGGCCTGGCCGCGGCCATCTGCTGCATCAACTCCAAGTTCACGGGCTTGGTCTTTCTCTGCTTCATCCTCGCAGGGGCCGGGCTCTACGGTCTGTTCAGATACCGGGATCTTCTATGGCGATTTGCGGGGCTGAATCTGATGGCCATCACTCTGGGAGTTGTTGTCTTCGGCTACAATCCCTATGTGACGAATACGATCCACCGGTCCCACCCCTTCTATCCTCTCGCCGGCAGCAGGGCTTTCCCCAGCTTGGCCCAGCAGGGCAACGATCCGATAGAGCAATATGAAACGCCTCCCAATATGAAGGGACGCCATCGCCTCATCCGTTTGGGATATGCGATCTTCGGCCGGCCGGGTTTCCCACCCTACAATGACGAGCCGGTGGCTCGCCTGATGTGGCCCTTTGCCGCTCGTCCTGGGGATATGGCCGTGTACCGCTTTCACGACGTCCGTATTGCGGGACTTGGCCCCTTCTTCAGCGGCGCACTTGTGCTAAGCCTAATCCTGATCGGTTGGCTGCTGTGGGCACCTGCCATGCCTCGATATCTGCTGCTACTGAGCTGCGGGGTGCTGGCCGTGACGGTCCTGATCAACGTGCATATGTGGTGGGCCCGATACAGTCCACAGATGTGGTGGTTTTCCCTCCTGCCTGTGGTGGCGGTCTTCTGGGCCTCGCGATCCCGTGTCCAGACGGCCGTGGCCTGGGGGCTGGTCGGGATACTCATGATCAACGCCCTGATCGTGGCAACCGTGCGACTGCACTGGGAGGTCGCCTCCACCCGAACCCTTCAGCGGCAACTGGTGGAATTGAAGGCATCAGGCAGCCAGATCGAGGTGGACTTCGCGTATTTCGGCGAGCCGGTCGGAAGACGGCTCAAGACGTGGGGCATCCCCTATCGTGCCGTACGCAGGGACCAGATCCCAGACGGTCAGGAGTTGATAAGCGTAGCGGCTGGTAATCCAGGAGGGGTCACCTATCAGGTGAAGGAAGGGGCAGAACCGGCCAAGCCGCCCCAGACCCCAGGTACGAGGGAGTGATCCGTCATGATCCTGTCCACGCCAGAATCCACTGTATCTGATCGTCGTCTCTCTGTCATTGCCTGGACCACCGCGGCCATGCTGCTGGGATTTCTCTGCCTCGCCCACCTGGGTGTGCTGGTGTCCTTCCTGACGACCCAGGCGGTCCTGCCCTTCGTGGCGCCTGTGGCCTTTGCAGGGGCCCTGGTCATTGGAGACTGGTTGGGCAGACGGGAAGGCCTTTGCGGTCGCTCACGCCTTTGGCCTGTGGGTCTGACCCTGGGGCTGACGATCCTGGCGATCGTCGTGTCTGCGGTGTCTTACGATCTGTCCTGGGATGGACAGTGGTACCACCAGGTGGGGATCTACAGGGTGGCGGAGGGCTGGAACCCGCTGAAGGCGCCCATGCAGACCTTTGGGGGCCACAACAATCTCTGGGTCCGCCACTACGCCAAGGGACCCTGGTACATCGGCGCGGCTGTGATGGCCTTGACCGGTCACGTCGAGTGGGGCAAGCTCGTGACGTGGCTGGCGGTAGACGCCGCGTTTCTGGCGGTCCTTGCCGCATGCATGGATGCAGGGATGCGGCGCGGCCGGGCGATCGCGGTCGCCCTCCTGGTGGTGCTCAATCCCGTGGTGACCAGTGAGATCGTGTCGTTCCTGGTCGACGGCCTGATGGTGTGCTTCCTGGCGTGTGTTGTGGCGGCCCTGTTCAGCGGATTCAGGCGGGTCAACCGCCTGGTCCTCTTTGTGGGCGCAGCCGCGGTGATCTGCAGCATCAACTCGAAATTCACGGGCCTGGTCTTCCTCTGCTTCATCCTCGCAGGGGCGGGGTTGTACGCGATGTTCTGCCGCAGCGGGCTGTTCTGGCGTTTCGCAGCCTTGGCGGGTGGCATCGTCATTTTGGGGACCCTAGGTTTTGGATACAATCCTTATGTCACCAACCTGATCCACCGGGGCCATCCGTTCTATCCGCTCATGGGAACCAAGGCCCATCCGAGCCTTCCCCAACAAGGCGACGATCAGATCGAGAAGTACGAGACGCCTCACAACCTGATGGGCCGCAATCGCTTTGTCCGGTTTGGCTACGCGATCTTCGGCAGACCGGGTGCGCAGCCCTACAACAACGACCCGAATGCGCGCCTGATGTGTCCCTTCCTGGTGCCACGGGCGGACCTGGCGATGTATCGCTACCACGAGACCCGCATCGCCGGATTTGGGCCGTTCTTCAGCGGGTCGTTCCTGATCAGCCTGCTGCTTGCCGCGTGGTTCCTGGTCAGGCCAGGGACACAGAGGGGGCTGCTGTCGCTCTGTTACGCCGCCGTGGTCTTCTCCCTGCTGATCAGCATCCACACCTGGTGGGCGAGGTATGGACCCCAGATGTGGTGGCTGGCCCTTATCCCTGTGGTGGCTGCCTTCTGGGCCTCCACCAGCCGGCCCCAGGTTGCGGTTGCCTGGGGATTGGTGGCGATCCTCACGGCCAATGCCTTGATCGTGGCTGCAGTCAGGATGCACTGGGAGGTGAAGGCGACACAGACCCTTGGCCGGCAGTTGGTGGAGTTGAAGGCCTCAGGGCACGAGATCGACGTGGACCTCCAGTGGTTCGGCGAGCCGGTGGGCACGCGGCTCAAGACCTGGGGCATCACCTATCACACAGTCCGCAGGGATGAGTTCAGGGACGGTCCTGAGCTGGTGAGCGTAGTCGAGGGCTATCCTGGAATGATCCACTACCGGATCAGGGAGTGACGTCTGTTTCTGTGGAGAACGCGGTTCTTAGGGTGAAACAAAACCCTCTTTGAGGGGTTTGTATGAGGGCATGGTCCGCCCCGCGTTGGGGTGGCCGATCAGGAAGGGCTCTCGGAAGGGGTACACTATGAAGATCAGTGCATGGGTCATGATCCTTGGCGTTTGTATGGCGGCCCGGCCCGTCCAATCCGCGGATCCAGCCTCGGCGGCGGTCACCGCCGAAGGCCTGAAGAAGGGCCTGGTGCTGCACCTGACGTGCGATCAGGACGAGACCGGCAGCAAGGTCACGGACTCCAGCGGTCTGGCCAACCATGGCAAGGCCTCCGGCGTACGCTGGACTGCCGAGGGCAAGAAGGGCGGGGCTTACGAGTTCAGGGCGGATGGCGATCAGATTGTGGTGGCCAACAATCCACACCTGAATCCCAGGCAACTGACGCTCGCGGCGTGGATCAAGGCGTCCTCCGTGGGCGACAAATGGCGGCGGATCTTCGACAAGTCCTACAGCCAGGGCTATGCGCTGAGCCTTGCCGCGGACTGGCAGGGCAATTCGTGGAATGGCCTGGCGAATCTGGAGATCGGACCGGGGTCTCATTCTAGCATGAGCCAGACCCGGTTGGCAGACGGGAAGTGGCACCACGTCGCGGCCACGTTCGACGGCACCGAGCAGTTGGTCTTTGTGGACGGCAGGCCCGAAGGCTGGCCGCTCCGATGGAGCGGCTCGGGCATTGCGGGCGGCACGGACTTCAACCTGGTCATCGGCTGCAACCGCTCCAATCTGGGTGAAGATGACCTCGGCGCATCCTTCCGCGGTTTGATCGATGAGCCCATGATGTGGAACCGCGCACTGTCACTCCAGGAGGTTGCGTTTCTCGCGGGCCAGGGGCAGACCCTTCACTCCGACGCCCAGGCTACGGTGACTGCAGCCGCGGAGGCAGCAGGGACCCCATCGCTCCTCAAGGGCGTCGTCCATCTCACAGATAACGACGTGCGATTCCGCACCGAGGCGGGGATCGTCGTGTTTGTGGACCCGGTGTCGTGGCCGACGGATGACCGGGTGGCCAGGTCCGGGATGGTCAGGCCAGACCTGATCCTCATCACCCACTCGCATATGGACCACTTCCAGCCCACGATCCTGAAGGAGTACCTGGCCCTCAACCCCAAGGCGATCGTGGCAGGCCCTTCAGACGTGGTCAGGATGGCGGCAGAAGAGGGGATCACGGTCAGCGAGATCAAGCCCGGCCGGAGTGTCACGATGGCAGGCGTCAGCTTCAGTGCGGTCCCTGCCTGCTTCCTCGAAGGCACTTCGCATCCGCGTGCGAACCAGTGGATGGGCTATGTCCTGCATCTCGATGGCACGAATTACTACGTCACGGGCGACACCCAGCCACTGGATGAGATGTCACAGCTCAAGGTGGACGTCCTCTTCCCGCTGCTCTATGGCTGTGGCGGCAATATGGAGCAGGCACTCAGGATGTCCGGGCTGACCAAGGCCCGCATCGTGGTGCCGGTGCACACGAGTGGCCAGGACGAGACCGTCAAGAAGTTCGTCGCGCAGTTGGCCAAAGGGACCCAAGGGGTCTACTACAAAGATGGCAGGGTCAGGACTGCCCAGTAGCGGGTCTTTCGGAAAGGACCGATGGCAGCTCAGAAGGCAGCACTGGCAACCTGGATCGTCCTGCTCATGGCGGGCCCCAATGAGGCGTACGTCATGTATAGCTCGGATCGCCCTGGCGGTCAGGGACGTACGGATCTCTACATCAGCTTCAGTGACGGCCAGGGCGGTTGGTCGCCGCCCAGGAACCTGGGACTCGGCATCAACTCGGCCGATGGGGAGGTCTCTCCATCTTTCTCAGCCGACTACAAGGTCCTGTTCTTTTCCCGCGAGACGGCTACCGGGGCGGACATCTACTGGGTCCGCGTGGAGGCCTTTCTGGCCGATCCGAACGCTGCTGGATCCCCGTTGCGTCAGCCGGCCGACACGATGGAAGGGAGCACGTAGATGAGGTATGCAAAGGGAATCGCGGCCTGTTGCCTGATCTGTTCTGTTGTGCAGGCAGGCGATTGGCCCCAGTGGCGGGGGCCCAACCGCGACGGTGTCTCGACTGAGACGGGCCTGCTCAGGACCTGGCCCGTTGAGGGTCCACGGCTGCTGTGGGAGAAGGTAGGCCTTGGCGAGGGCTACAGCTCAGTTGCGGTCGTCGGCGATCGCATCTATGCTACGGGCACCCAGGAGGCCAATGAGATCTGCACCAGTCTGGACCCCAGCGGCAAAATCCTGTGGCAGACCGACTATGGCCGCGCATGGAAGGAAGGCGAGCATCGCAGGGCCCGTTGCACGCCCGCGGTCCAGGGAGACCGTCTCTATGTGATCAGCGGACAGGGGGACATCGCATGCCTGGATCGGATCAAGGGAGTGCCCCTCTGGAAGGTCAATGGCCTGGAGCGGTTCCAGGGCGCATGTCACGAGCTGCAGGGGCACGCGGAATCGCCGCTGATCGTGGCGGGAAAGGTCATCTTCACCGCAGGAGGCAAGCAGACGAGCGTGGTGGCCCTGGACTGCGATTCAGGCCGGACCCTGTGGCAGAGCAAGAGCGTGGGTGGGACCTCCTGCTTCATCTCGCCCGGCTGTATCCGCCAGAGCGACCGAGACATCGTCGTGTCTGGCACATCCGAGGCCCTGCTCGCTGTAGACGCCGGCACCGGCGAGTGTGCCTGGACGCGCCGCGGAGTCAACTGGACCGTGACGCCGATCTATGACGATGGCCGGCTCTACGACGGCAACAACGCCCTGGCCGTCATCCCTTCTTCGACCAGCGTTTCTGTGGCGTGGACACCGGAGACCAAGGCCCTCTTCGGGCATTTCGTCAGGCTCGGAGACCGGCTGTACGGGTCGACGATGGGAGGCGAGGGCAACGCGTTTCGATTTGCGTGCATCGATTGGCGGACCGGCAAGACTGTGTATGAGGACCGGGCCATCAAAGAGGCCTCAACGACCAGTGCAGACGGCATGCTGTACGTCTACGAGCACAACGGCGGCAGGCTCCTGCTGGTCAGGCCCGGCGAGACCGGCATAGAGATCGCGGGCTCCTTCCGGATCACGCAGGGCAAGGGCCCTCACTATGCGCATCCGGTCATCTCCCACGGAAGACTCTACGTCAGACACGGGGAGTGCCTCATGGTGTATGACATTCGAAAGGATGGCCATGAGTAGGCCTGCGACCGTCATCGGCACACTTGCGGTCGGCGTGGCGGCCGCGATGTTCCTGTCGACCTCTCTCTGAAGTTTATCTGGGGTCAGTAGCATGAGAATGCGAATGAAGCAACAGCAAAGACGTCCATTCAGACTGGGCCTGGCCATCCTGGTGTTGCTGGCCACGGGTCCGCAGCTCCTCGCGGAGGGACACACGCTGGCGCGTGAGCTCCTGGAGGAGCTCGTGGCGATCGACACCACGCCTGCCAAGGGCTGTACACAGGCTGCGGAGGCGATGGCCGGCCGTCTGCGATCCAACGGGTTCGGCGATGGCGACGTCATGCTCCTGGGCGACAGGCCTGACAAGCGGAATCTGGTAGTCCGCATGCGAGGAGAGGGCAAGGCCAAGCCCATCCTCCTGATCGCACACCTCGATACAGTGGACGCCCCGCGAGAAGGATGGTCTGAAGGGCTCGATCCCTTCCGCGTGACGGAGAGGGAGGGCTTTCTGTACGGCAGGGGCGTGGGCGACGACAAGGGTGCAGTGGCCACCCTCGTCGCCACTCTGATCCGGCTCAAGGCAGAGGGGTGGAGGCCTGACCGTGACATCTTGGTGGCCCTCACTGCAGACGAGGAGACAGGCAACGCCAACGGTGTGGGCTGGCTGCTGTCGCAGCGTCGCGACCTGATGGACGTGGCCTATTGCCTGAACCTCGATGCAGGCGGCGGACACATGGAGAAGGGTAGGCGGCTGCGTATGACCATCCAGACCAGCGAGAAGATGTACCTGAGCTTCAGGCTCCAGGCCAGCAGTCCTGGAGGCCACAGCTCGCTGCCCGACAAGGACAATGCAATCAACCGCCTGGCAGCGGGCTTGACCCGACTGGCGGCCTGTGAGTTTCCCTTCCGCTTCAATGACACCACGCGGACCTACTTTGGCCGCCTTGCGGCTGTGGAGAGTGGCACGGTAGCCGCTGACATGAGGCGCGTGGCCAAGGACCCGCCGGACCTGGATGCTGCACGCAGGCTCGCGGCAGTCTCGCCGTACTACAACGCCATCCTGCGGACCACCTGCGTGGCCACGCGGATCGAAGGAGGCCATGCGGACAATGCCCTGCCCCAGATGGCCCGAGCCACGGTCAACTGCCGGGTCTTCCCGGGCGATACGACCGAGTTCGTCCAGGAGACCATCGCCAAGGTATTGGCGGATCCTGCCATCACCGTGACTGCCCTGGGCGGTGCCCAGCCGACCCCTGCATCTCCACTTCTGCCCGAGGTCATGAATGCGGTCGAGCGGCTCAGCAAGCAGCGGTGGCCGGACGTGCCGGTCCTGCCGACGATGGATCCCTGGGCGAGCGATGGGGCCCGGCTTCGCAGGGCGGGTATCGCGACGTACGGCGTGTCAGGGACCTTCGGCGAGCTGGACCTCGGCAATGCCCATGGCGCAAACGAGCGAGTGCCCGTGGAGTCGTTCAATGAAGGCGTGGGTTTCCTGTATGAGCTCATCAAGATTCTGTCCGCCGATAGCCGCGCCAGTCCCAGGTGACTTTGCGATCAGCTTATGCCAGTCAGAACAGGCGACTCCGTGAATCTGCGGTAGACCCCTGTGCAGGAGAACCGAAGGAGTCTCTGGCCATGAATAACACGAATGACCCATCGCAACCCTTGGCCACAACCAAAGGAGAACCGAAGGAGTTTCTAGCCGCGAACCCCGCTAACTCCGCGAACGGCTGTCGCCGCGGGCAGGGTTCTGTCGCGGTCGTGACATCGCCGTACGCGACGCTGGCGCGTCTACCTGTCAGGCATGCGCCTGCCAGGGCGAGCTGCGCTGGCCTCCCTTGCGCAAGCGAGCTTGCTCCATGGAGTCCTACTTGCTCACATGCGTACGGCTTGGGCTGTGTACGAGAGTCCCGTGGACTTTTCTGGAGATACATGGAGGGATGTCTAGATGCCGGCCCGAGCCGCTGGATCGAGGCCAAGGAAGGGGATGCGGTCCAAGCTTGCTTGGACAAGCAGCCCATTGCGAAGGCCGCCATTGGGACGCAGTCCCAAGGCACGGCGAAGCCGTGGATCAGGCGGCGGAGCTGCAAACGTGCCGGCAGCCACGACTCTGCGCCAGCGTTCGCGGAGTTAGCGGGGTTCGCGGCAAAGAACCTTCTCCTGATAGGCGTGGCCGTGCTTCTTGCGGCTCGGGTCTTCGCTGCAGCGAATGATGAGGCTGCCGTGACCGAGGTCAGCCGTGAGGGACGGCACGTGGTGCTGTCCGTGCGATCCGACGATCATCCGGTCCCTGGGCCGTACAAGGTGGACGTCCATCTTCCGCCCGACTACGTTGCCAGCCGGGAGGCCTACCCCGTCTTCTATGTTTTCGACGGCAGCGACCTGAGCCCGGAGCACGACGGCCTCGTGCAGGAGGGGCTGATCCGGCCTGCGATCTTCGTTGCCCTCCAGAACAAGAATGGAAGGTCGCGATTCTATGACCTCACTCCTGCTGTCCCGGACCGGCCTTCGGCGGGGGGACTGGAGGGCATGCGCAGGCTGATCACGGAGCGGATCAAGCCGTACGTGGATGGCCATTTCCGCACGCTGCCGGATCCAGGCCACACGGGCGTGATCGGCCACTCCCTGGCCGGCCTGGCCGCCTGCTGGCTTGGCTACCACCGTCCTGAGACCTTCGGCCTGGCCGCCTGCATGGAGCCCTCGCTGTGGTGGAACGACAGGGAACTCCTCAAGAGGCTGCAGCACGACACGTCCACCAAGACGGCGACTCGGTTCTGGATCATGGCCGCGGAGCAGGAGTATCCCGGGATGTGGAGGGACGCCAAGCGGGCGGCAGTGGCCCTGCAGCGCAGAGGTTGGCGGGAAGGTGAGGACCTGGCCTTCTATCAGGTCCACAACGGCTCGCACGGCTGGGCCTCGTGCAAGACCCAGCTCCGCGATATGCTCGGCTTCCTGCTCCGCAGGTCAGCCCCCAGGCTCATCGATGTGGGGCTGACGAACTGCCAGGGGCAACAGTACGAGGCGATCCGGCTGAGGGAGGCAGGGGAGTTCGCCAATCCCTACCTGGATCTCAGGTTCGCGGATGGATTCCGCGCCACCGCGATCTCGCCTTCCCTGAAGGTGGCAGACCCCAAGGTGGTCATGATAGGGGACCCCGATACTGCGCAACTGCTGCCGGTTGGGCCCGGTTGGACCACGGTCTCTGCGGACTATCAGGGCCGCCAGGCCTGTCTGGCAGTCCAGGGATTCAGGCTCGATGGCTACGACCGGATCAGGCTGCAGCCTGCGTCAGGACGCATCTCGGTGGATGGCGATCTGGCAGACTGGAGTGCGCTTGCCTTGGAGAAAGGCGATGGAGACGGCCGCTCCGCGGGCTTCCGCTTTGGTGTCACGTTCGACGCCAACTTCGTCTACGTCGGTGTCAGCCTCAAGGACCAGACCTGGGTGGCCAAGCCCACCCTGGGTGATCCGCTCAACCATGATGGCCTCGAGATCTACCTGGACGGCCGGCCTGATCCGATGCGATCCCTCGGCAGAGGCAAGGAACGCTACTTCGACTTCATGCTTGTGCAGATGGCGCCCGGCGAAAGGCCGGATTCCATGAAGCTCCGGCGGACCAAGGATGGCGAGTCCGCGATCCCCAGCGGCCTGGTCGCGGCCTGTGTCCGGACCCCGGAGGGGTACAACGCGGAGGTCGCGATCCCTGCCGCGGCGATCGACAAGGCCCAAGGCAGCACCTGGAGCGAGTTCCGCCTGAATATCTGCCAGTGCGACCTGGATGATCCGAATGGCCCTGTCCGGCGGGTTCTCTGGCAGCCGGACTGGGAGGGAAGTGACAATGTGATCGCCTCAGGGACCTTCTCCAGGGCGACAAACAAGTGACATGGGGAGCAGGAGAACCGATATGGACCGAAGAGACCTTCTGAAACAGACCTGTGGCATGGGCCTGTGTGCCTGCGCGATGTCAGGCATCATGACTCAGGCCGCACAGGCCGGTGAGGCCGGCCAGACGTCGCCGGATACAGACCGCCGGCTCAGAGAGCTTCGAGGGCAATTGGACCACGGCAGGAAGCGGTTCGCCAAACTCTGTGCACTGCTGGAGTCCCGCCTGGACGAGAAGACGCGGCTGGAGATCTTCGAGCAACTGGGTCGGGACTGCGCCTCTACGGGCGGCGACGCCAAGAAGTTCAAGGGCAATCCCGACGGCTTCTGCCGGCAGATGAAGGAGATGCTCGGAGAGGGGTTCGCCTTCGACAAGGAGAAGGGAATCATCACGATTACGGGTCCCGAGAAGGACTGTGCGTGCAGCCTGGTCAACAGCAAGATCACGCCGGCCTGTTTCTGCCAGTGCACGATCGGCTGGCAGAAGGAGACGTGCGAGGCCGTCTTCGGCAAGAAGGTGGAGGTGGAGATCAAGGAGTCCGTGCTCCGCGGCTCCAAACGCTGCGCATGCCAGGTGCGCATTCTATCGTGAGTGCAAGAGTGACCAAAGGAAAGAACGAAAGATGAGGAGAACCTCCATGCATCGTAGAGACCTTCTGAAACAGACCTGTGGCCTGGGCGTGTGCGCCTGCGCGGCGTCCGGCATCATGGCCCAGGCCGCCCAGGCCGGTGAGGCCAGCCAGGTCAGCCCGCCTACCACCCAGGATATGGACCGCCAGATCAAGAAGCTCCAGTGGTGGCAGGACCACACCAGGAAGCAGATTGCCAAGCTCTGGACGTTGCTGGAGCCCCACCTGGATGGGAAGACGCGACTGAACATCATCGAACAACTGGGTCGCAACTGCGCCTCCACGCTGGGTTGGGCCAAGCAATTCAAGGGGAACATGGAAGGGTTCTTCCAGAAGATGAAGGAGAGCCAGGGAGAGGAATTGGCATTCGACAAGGAGAAAGGGATCATCACCGTCACGACCCCGGAGCGGGATTGCGTGTGCGGTCTGGTCAACAGCAAGATCACGCCCGCCTACTTCTGCCAGTGTTCGATCGGATGGCAGAAGGAGACGTACGAAACCATCCTGGGCAAGAAGGTGGAGGTGGAGCTCAAGGAGTCCGTGCTGCGAGGATCGAAACGCTGCGTATTCAGGATCCGCGTGCTCTCATGAACAGAGAAGGAGCAGACACGAAGAACCTGTGCACCTGCAGCCAACGGGTCCGAATCACGGCACTCGTGTTCACCCTCGCAATGCTGATCGCCCCTGGCCTGCGCGCGGGAGAGATCCACGACGCCGCCGCTGCCGGCGATCTGAACAAGGTTCGGGCGATCCTTGAAGCTGATCCAACATTATTGGAGTCGAAAGACGGTGGAGGCTCTACTCCACTCCTTAGCGCATGCGCCGCCCAGCGCGTGGAGGTCGCGAATTACCTCCTCGACAAGGGCGCCGACGTCAACGTCAGGGACCGGTTCAGGCAGACGCCGTTGCACCGGGCCTGTTACAGTTATCTTCAGGGTCAGGATTTGGCCCTCATTCAGCGCCTCATCGACAAGGGGGCTGACGTCAACGCGCAGGGATACAACGGTCTCATCCCCCTCCACCAGGCCGCTCAATCCGGCCGCCTCGAAGTGGCCCGGCTCCTGATCGATCGGGGCGCCGATGTTAACGCCTTCGACCGCTACAACGGCCCGGTCGGAGCGGCCGGTATCACTGGCACGGTCCTGCAGGTGGCCATCAATTACCATCCCAAGGAAGAGATGGCGAAGTTCCTCGTCGAACGCGGCGCGAAGCTCAACCGGAAGGACTCCGGTGGCGACACCGAGCTGCATCTGGCGGCCCTGAAGGGCTACGCCGAACTGGCGCGGGCCCTGATCGAGCACGGGGCCGATGTCCACGCGGTGAACCAAGCCAACCGCACGGCGCTCTACTGCGCGGCCAGGCATGGTTTTCGCCGCACCGCCGAGGCCTTGATCGCCGCGGCGCGCGGGAAAGCACTATCGTTGAGGCCAACTACGGCAAGGCTCCGCAGCTTACCGCTCCGCTCCGGGAAGGCGAGGTCTGGCTCTGGACCTTGGGTGGCGGTGGGTATGCCGTGAAGACGAAAGGTCACCTGATCGTCTTCAATCCGGGCGCCATTGACGAATCGCCGGAAGCGGGCCTGGCCAATGGACGACTCAACCCGAGCGAACTGGCCGGTCTGAGAGTCACCGGGCTGATCGCCAGCCCGGACCGCTGGTGGCAATACACCCCAGCGGCCTTCGAACTGGCCAAACGGATATCGGCGGTTTCCTCCGTGGTGTATCCCCAGCCGGCGGCCAATGGCACGGGCAACCGCGACATCCCATCCTACCGTCGGGTGGTTCCCCACGAGAGTCTGTCCGTGGACGGGATTCAGGTGCATACGATTCCAGCACTGGGTGGCGGCATGGGTTATCTCGTCGAGGCCGACGGAGTGAAGATCCTCTTCGGCGGGCTTCACGTGAGCAGCAACGAGGGCTCACTGCTGGCCAGATACCGCCGGGAGATCGACTACCTGAAGCCATTCGGGCCGGTCGATGTCGCCATGCTCTCCGTGAGCGCGCACACCAATGATATCAGGAATGCCTACGAGCCGCACCTCTATCTGCTCGACCAGCTCTCGCCGAAAACCGTCTACCTGATGGGGGCCAACATCCCCGAACAATACTCACAGTGCGCCGCCGTGTTGCAGGTGCGCGGAATTCCGGTGGTCTACCCCGAGACGAGGCGGGCGGAGGGCGAGCGGTTCCACTACTGCCGGGACCAGGCTGCTGTGGGGAAGCTGGCCGAGGATCTCCCCGCTGCCGTTGTCCCACTGAACTACCTCGGCCAGTCCTTGCCGGGAGCGGTGCCGCAGGTCTTCGCCCGCGGCCTGGTCTCGACCGATCATCTCGAACACAGCGCTCCGGCGTTCTCGCCGGACGGCAACATCGTGTATGTCGAGAAGACGGACCGCTACGGCGATATCTACATCAGCCGCCGCATGTCTGACGGCAGTTGGGCCGATCCGGTCAATCTGGGTGAGCCGGTCAACACGGACCAGCAGGAACGTTTCCAGATGGTCTCGCCCGACGGGAAATACCTCTTCTTCACCCGTCCCACGCCGGGCCACGACCAGGACGTCTATTGGGTGGACGCGGCGACCATCCCGGCGTTGCGCCCCATGACCAACCCTTTACAGGAAAATCCGAAATGAAAAACATAAGCATACTTAGCCAACGGGCCCGAATCACGGCCCTGGTCTTCATCGCCTCAATGCTGATCGCCACTGGCTTGCGGGCGGGAGAGATACATGATGCCGCCGCCGCTGGCGATTTGAATAAGGTTCGGGCGATTCTTGAAGCGGACCCAACGTTACTGGAGTCGAAAGACGACCGGAACCGAAACAACTTAGAAGGCAATACGCCTCTCATTAGTGCATGCTGGGGGCCGGGCTCCAACAACTGGCAGGCAACAGTTGCAAATTACCTCATCGACAAGGGCGCGAACATCAACGCAATGAATGATCGAGGGGCCACGCCGTTATATTTCGCCACCAAAGATGTCGATCTCACCCAACGCCTCATTGCCAAGGGAGCCGATGTCAACATACGAGCATTCGGCGATTTCACTCCGCTCCACCAAGTCGCTTTCTCAGGAAAGCTCAAAGTAGCCAAGCTCTTGATCGATCATGGAGCTGACCCAAACGCGAATGGCATTAATGGCACCATCCTGCATGAGATCATCTACCGCAAACTGGAATCAGGCACAGAGATGGCGAAGTTGCTTCTCGAAGGCGGTGCGAAAATCAATCAGAAGTTTAGCTACGGCAACACTGAACTTCATTTGGCGGCACTGAATGACTATGCCGATATCATTCCTCTCCTGGTCAAGCATGGCGCCGATGTCAACGCCGCCAACGAATATGGTCATACGCCGCTTTACTACGCCGCACGACATGGCCACCGCAAAGCCGCCGAGGCATTGATTGCTGTGGGAGCAAACAAACGTGCCATTGTCGAGGCTAACTATGGCAAATCGCCACAACTCAATGAAAAGCTCAAGCAAGGTGAATCTTATCTATGGTACTTGGGCGGCACGGGATCCCCATATGCCGGATACGCCGTGAAGACAAAGGAACATCTCCTTATTTTCAATCCGCCTGAGATTGACGATTCACCGGAGGCAGGCCTGGCCAACGGACATCTCAATCCAAACGAACTGGCAGGCCAGAAAATCACCGCCCTGATCTTATATCCGTCATACCAGGGACCGTCTGCGCGGCCAAGCATTTCCGAACTGGGCAAAAGATTGCTGGGCATCAATGTTGTGCTCAACTTCAAGCCGACAGCCGATAACGCGGGCAGTAGCGACCTTCCGCCCTATCACCTGGTCACACCTCACGAGAGTTTTTCTGTAGACGGAGTTCAGGTTCATGCGATTCCAGCGGTGCGACAACTTTGGTTTTCAAATGAGGGCTTGGGTTATCTCGTCGAAGCCGATGGCGTGAGAATGTTCCATGCCGGAGCCCACGCATCGAGTAATGAAGCTTCAGAGTTAGAAAGATATCGCAAGGAGATTGACTTCCTGAAATCTTTCGGGCCGATCGACATCGTGATCCTGCCGGTCAACGGTCGTCACATGTGGTGGATTGATTATCAATCCTATCTCTATCTGATTGATCAGCTCTCGCCGAAAGCCGTTTATCTAATTGGCGATGACCTCGCGAAAGACGAACACCGAAAGTGCATCGAAGTCCTGCGAGTGCGCAATATTCCCGTAGCATATCCTGACGGGGGAATAGCGGTGGGCCAGCGGTTTCATTACCTCCGGGATCAAGTACGGCCGGCCGGGGTTCGAGAACCTGGCGTTTCGGGTGCGCGGGAACCGCGTGTCCGTGCTCCACGCCGCGGACAATGATCCCCAGTGGATACTGTTCTTTCTCCTTGGACGAGCGGCCTTGATGAATTCCGACAATAGAAACCAAAGAGCTCATGCAATGAAGAGGCCACAGTATTCTTCAATGACAGTACTGACGCTGTTGCTGGTGGCAACGACCCTCTTCTCCTCAGTCGCGGGGATGGCCGCCGAGAAACCGGTGTTCACCAGCGGGCAGGCGGCCACACTGAACAGTGTGGAACAGGTCGACTGCAAGGGGATGGGGGCGCCGCTCTTTCTCATGAGGTATGTGGGAGACTATGGTTTCGACGACTATCTGAAATCCGGATCATCGAACCGGGTGGATCTGATGCGTTTCCTGGAGCAGAGGTTTCCCATGGGGAGCCGTCCTGTCACCCGGGCCGGTGGGGGCGAGGGCTGCACTTGTTTCATGACCCGAAACGAGAAAGGCCAGGTGATCTACGGTCGCAATCTGGACCTGCCGGGTTATCACCCTGGGCTCTTGCTCTCTACGTCTCCGACAAAAGGATATGCGTCGGTTTCCATGGTGGAGCTGAGCGTTTTGGGATATCCGCTCACCCCCGAGGATCCCAACCTGCCCGCAGACCAGCAGGGAAGGGCCCGTCTGTTGGCTGCACCCTACATGCCGCGAGACGGCATGAATGAACACGGCCTGGCCGTGTCCACCCTGAACGTGCCGGCGACGGAGCCTGTCATGGACCCGGCTGAGGTCACCCTCGGCCGCTGGCAGGTGAATCGCCTCCTGCTCGATCACGCCAAGACCGTTGAGGAGGCGATTCAGCTCCTGGGAAGGTTCAACGTGAGCGTGGGAGACACCGGGGTGCACTTCTTCATTGCCGACGCCTTGGGCCATTCCGCTGTCGTCGAGTATCCGACCGGAGCTGCCATGACGGTGACTCGCAATACCTCGCCGTGGCAGGTGGTGACCAATTTCTTGGTCGCGGGCTCCGGCCGGGTGGGCTTTGGGCAGGATCGTTTCGACCACGTCGATCAGGTGTTGAAGGCCGGGCAGGGGGTCCTGGCTGCCGATGGCGCCATGAAGCTGCTCAGCGAGGTTTCGCAGTTGAACACGGCGTGGTCGGTGGTCTATAACCTGTCCAGAGGAGGCGTTGAGGTGGCCATGGCGAGAGGCTACGACGCCGTGGTCTCGCACACTCCCGCTTGTGCCCGCCATCTGAACCAGGAATCGCCGGTACAGGAGAATCCAAAATGAAAAAGACATCCACACTTATAGGCACGCTAGTCGCGTTGCTGGCCACCGGCCTCGGGGCACAGGAAACCAACAACATCCAGAAAGCCGTCCTGACTTCCAGGTCGTTGCGGCTCGACTTCTCGACCTTTCTCGGGGGCAAAGACGACGATCGCGTCCACGGCATGGCCATCGACGCCCAGGGCAACATCGTCCTGACTGCCCCGATTCGATCGCAGGATTTCCCCACGACGCCCGATGCGCTCAACAAAACGCCCACGGGCGTCTATCTCGCCCGGCTCAGCCCCGCCGGTGCCTTGCTCTATTCGACCTTTCTCGGCGCCCCTGGTGGAGCTAACTACGCCCACGGCGTCACGGTGGACAAAGAGGGCTGCATCTATATCGCCGGCAACACGACCAATCCGAACTTTCCCACCACCCCCGGTGCCTTCCAAGCAACCCTCAAAGGCCCGTCCAATGCCTCCGCCGCTCATGGGGACGCCTTCGTCATGAAGTTAAGCCCCGCGGGCGATCGGATCATCTACTCGACTTTCCTCGGCGGCACCGGGCCGGACATCTGCGGCAAGATCGCCGTGGACATGGAAGGCAACGCCTATGTTCTTGGGGCCACTTCTTCCAAGGACTTCCCCATCACTAGCGGTGCCTTTCAGACCACCTATAGGGGCAAAGATGACACCGGCCATGGAGATATCTTTGTAGCCAAATTGAGCCCGGACGGCAGCAAGCTGGTTTACTGCACCTATGTCGGCGGCTCGGACACGGACTTCTATGGCGATAACCTGATCGTCGACGCGGCTGGGAAGGTTCACTTTGCCGGTATGACCACGTCGCCGGATTTTCCGGTGACTGCGAATGCTGTTGACAAGTCCTATCGCGGCGGCAAAGACGCGATCTTCGTCAAACTGAATGCTGCAGGGACGGCCCTGGAATACGCATCCTATATCGGCGGTCGTGGCGCCGACATGGCCCGCACTGTTGCGGTGGACAACGATGGGAATGTCTGGCTGGCGGGCGATACGGCTTCGGCCGCGTTTCCCACGACGCCGGATGCTCTTAGCCGACAGAACAAAGGCGGAACCGATGGATTCTTCCTCAAACTCGATCCCCGGGGCGGACCGTTACTCTACGCCTCGCTCCTGGGGGGCAGCAAAGATGATGTTGCCATGATCGCCCTTCATCCCTCGGGGCGGCTTATCCTCGCTGGTCGGACCGACTCGCCCGACTTCCCCGTGACGCCGGGTGCCATTGGCACCGCAGCCACCGGTGCGATGGATATCTTCATCTCGCTGTTCGATCCAGGGGCAAAGTCCCTGCATTACAGCACCTACTTTGGCGGACGCGAAAGCGACGTGGTCGGGGCTCTTATTTGTCAGGGAGACCAACTCTATCTGGCCGGCAACACCACATCCCTCGATTTTTCAACGACGCCCGGCGTTTGGGACACAACCTACAACGGGGGGACCAATCCATGGGGCGGCGATGCCTTCGTCACCCGATTCACGCTGGTCGGCCAAAGCCCAGTCGCGCCGAAGGACGGAAGATGACGAGATTCAATGCAACACAAAGCATAGGGCGAAGAAACGGGACGATACGTGAGATCGGTTGCCTTTTTCAGGAAAGGAACTAGATGATGAATAGAAGAGAAAGTCTGCGAGCAGGGGCGTCGGTGGTGGCCGGGATGGCAATCTCCCAAACCGTTGACGCCTCCGAGAAAGCTCCTGCCAGCCAAGGGACTGATGCGTTCTGGGAGGTCATCAAGAACCGCCGCTCAGTCAGGCAGTTCAAGCCCGACCCGGTTCCAGAGGAACACCTCTTGAAGATCGTGGATGCGGCCCGCACTGCGCCCTGTGCGGGCAATGAACAACCGTGGAAGTTCCTTATCGTCCAGGACAGGAAACAGATCGAGGCCTTGAAGACCGAGTGCCTCAAGGAATTCGAGAGCTACGTGGCAGAGGGCGAGCATCTCAGTGGTGCAGCCCTGAAGGAGAAGGTCCAGCAGCTCTTCAAGGAGCGACTGGAGGGGCGTCTGTCCGCCCCTGCCTACATCGTGGTCCTGGTCGATCTGGAGAGGAAATACCCCGCCTACAACCAGCATGATGGCCCGCTTGCAGCCGGCTACCTTCTGCTCGCTGCGAGGGCATTGGGATACGGATCAGTGTACCTGACGGACTCCATCTCCGTGGCAGCCACCCGGAAGGCCTTCAACATCCCGGAGCGGTATGTCCGGGTCTGTATCACGCCGATCGGCATTCCCGTGGAATGGCCGAAGACGGAGAAGAAGGCACTCGATGAGTTCATCGTCAGAGAGCGATTCTAGAGGGTACTATGAACCGGTCACTGTGTGTTTGTGTCCTGCTGGCGACCCTGGCCGCGACTGCGTGTGCCGCAGACCGCTGGATCACCCTTGAGGGCAGTTGGAGATTCGCCCTGGATCCGAACAACCAGGGTATCGAGCGACAGTGGTATGGCGGGGCCTTGGAGGATCGCATCCAGCTTCCTGGAACGACTGACCAGAACCGCAAGGGCAGGCCCAATGACCGGCGGGAGACATCGCGGCTGACCCGCGTGTATCCGTACAACGGCGCGGCCTGGTACCAGAGGGACCTGGACGTGCCTGCCGCGTGGCAGGGCAAACACGTGGTGCTGGTCCTGGAGCGGACCAAGACCACGCAATTGTGGCTGGACGGCAAGGACCTGGGGCGCCAAGACTCCCTGGTCGCGCCCCACGAGTATGACCTGGGATCGCTGGAGCCGGGAAGGCACCGTCTGACCCTGCGCGTCAACAACGCAGAGCGTCCCCCTGTCAGTGACCCGCACCAGATCAGCGATCAGACCCAGACCAACTGGAACGGCGTGATCGGTAGGATCGGCCTAACCATCACGGACCCTGTGTGGATCGAGGACGTCCAGGTGTATCCGGATCTCGGCGGCAGGAAAGTGCGGGTCCGGATGGAAATCGGTAGTGCAGCCACAGGTCCAGTCGACGGCACGTTGACGCTCGCCGCCAGGCCCGGCCAAGCCGAGTCTGCAGGGACTCAGCCCCAGTCCATCCCGTTCTCCGCCAAGGGGCCAAGGACTCTGGTGGAGGCCAAGGTCTCGCTGGGGGATCAATGGCCGACCTGGGACGAGTTCTCACCCTCTGTCTCGCGGTTGTCCGTCTCTTTGCAGGCTGGGGCAAGCCAGGACAGGTATGAGACCTCCTTTGGACTGCGGGAGTTTCGGGGCCAGGGGACCCAGTTCCAGATCAACGGCAAGACGACCTTCCTCCGCGGCAGGCACGATGCGTGTGTGTTTCCCCTGACAGGTCACCCGCCCATGGACGTGCAGGGCTGGCTTCGGGTATTTCAGATCGCCAAGTCCTATGGACTGAACCATTTTCGATTCCACACCTGGTGCCCACCCGAGGCGGCCTTTGCTGCAGCGGATCAGTCGGGGATCTACCTTCAGCCCGAGCTGCCCAACTGGCAGGCCTTTGGAGAGCCCAACCATGACGCGTTCTGCGTCGCTGAAGGCGAGCGGATCTTGCGGGCCTTTGGGAATCATCCGTCCTTCGTGATGTTCTCCCTGGGCAACGAGCTGGGTGGCAAGCAGGAGACCATGGCGCCTGTGGTCAATCGCCTGCGCACACTGGACAACCGGCATCTGTATGCACAGGGGACCAACAACTGGTTCCCCAGGCCGGACCCGGGCGACGACTATTACTGCTCGTTCCAGTACAACGGCAGGAAGATCCGTGGGTCGTTTGCCACGGTCGATGCGCCGCTCGGCCATGTTCAGGCTGGTCCGCCTTCGACTGCGAAGGACTACACTGCTGAGATCGCAGAGGCCAAGGTCCCGGTCATAGGGCATGAGATCGGTGAGTACCAGGTGGCCCCGGACTTCAGGGAGATCCCCAGGTACACGGGCGTGGTCGCAGCCCGCAATCTGGAGATCATGCGGACGCGGCTGGAAGAGCGGGGGATGCTGGACCAGGCGGACGACTTCCTGCATGCGTCGGGTGCACTGGCAGTCCTCTGCTATAGGGAGGACATCGAGGCTGCCTTGAGAACCCGAGGGTTTGGAGGATTTCAGTTGCTGGACCTCCAGGACTTCCCAGGCCAGGGCACTGCACTGGTGGGCATCCTGAACGCCTTCATGGAGTCCAAGGGCCTGATTGCGCCCGCTGCGTGGCGGCGGTTCTGCTGTGAGACGGTCCCGCTGGTTCGCATGGGCCAGTACACCTGGACCAACAACATGGTCTTCTCGGTCGGGACCCAGATCGCCCACTACGGCCCGTCGGCGATGGAGAACCTGGCCCCTGTATGGACCCTGGCCGACGCCAGCGATAAGGTCCTGGCCTCAGGTCGCCTCGGGCCGCAGACGGCCCGGCAGGGTGAGGTGACGTCCTTTGGAGAGTTCTCGATCTCGCTGCAAGGTGTCCCCTCGCCGGCCAGGCTGAGTCTGACCCTGGGCATCGACGGCACACAATTCAGCAACTCCTACAACCTCTGGGTCTATCCTGCGGCAGTGGACACAGATCCAGGCCAGGTCCTGATCAGCCGCAGCCTCGACGAGAAGACCCTCCAGAGGCTGGCCACGGGCGGCCGGGTCCTCCTGATGCCCAGACTGGAGACCCTGACCAAGGCCATTGCTGGCTCTTTTGCCAGTGACTTCTGGAACTTCGGGATGTTCAAGGGGCTTGCAGAAGACCGCAAGATGCCCGTGGCGCCCGGCACCCTGGGCATCCTGTGCGATCCGAGACACCCGGCCCTCGCCGGGTTCCCCACCGAGTCCCACAGCGACTGGCAGTGGTTCCACCTGCTGATGAACTCGCGTGCCCTCATCCTCGATTCCCTGCCCAAGGGGTACAGACCCATCGTCCAGGTCATCGACAACTACGAGCGCCTGCACAGATTGGGCACCATCCTGGAGGCCAAGGTCGGACAAGGCAGGCTCATGATCTGTGCGATCGACCTTCCCGGCCAGCAGGCCAGGCCTGAGGCGCGGCAGCTCCTGCACAGCCTGCTTGGCTACATGAACTCCGATGCCTTCAACCCGACAGTGACACTGACACCGGGCGAGATGCAAGACATTCTGCGATAGAAGAGAAGTAAGAAGCAAGAGGTAAGAGGTAAGCGAGGAAGGAGAAGAGCCTCTAGCGGAGACCTGCGAGGGCACAGAGGGGAACTGAAGGAGATTTGGCCGCGAACCCCGCGAACTCCGCGAACGGCTGTCGCTGCCTCGACAGCTTGGCCTAGCCCGCATTTCTCACCATTACTATTGAAAAAAGCTCCACTTTCTGCTATAAGTCTTTTGGCTTGAAAGAATTAGCAGCAGAAGGAAGGAGCTTTCTGATGACTACAGAGTGTACCAGCCAGCCGATCGTCCTGCAAGCAGGGAATGACCGAACTCTGGTGGGCCGCTTCAACGGGGGAACGATCTGCTCGGATGGCGGGGCCATCCTGCTCAGACAGGTTGAGCAGGCCACAGGCATCATTCGGCAGTTCGCGGCCTGCTTCACCGACCATCGTAACCCCGACCTGATCGATCACACCCTCTACGAGCTAATTGCCCAAAGGGTCTACGCCTTGGCCCTGGGATACGAGGACCTCAACGACCACGATGTGCTGCGTCAGGACCTGTTGCTGGCAGCCTTGGTGGGCAAGAAGGACCCTCACACGGAACCTCTGGCAGGCAAGAGCACCTTGAACCGACTGGAGCTGACGCCAGTCGGGGCTGACCACAACAGTCGCTACAAGAAGATCGTAGTGCATCGCCAGGATGTGGATCGGTTCTTCGTCGATGCCTTCATTCAGTCATACGATCGTCCCCCTGAGTGCATCGTCCTGGATCTCGATGCCACGGACGATCCGGTACATGGAGACCAACTGGGCAAGTTCTTCCACGGCTACTATGGCCACTACTGCTATCTACCGTTGTACATCTTCTGCGGTGATCACTTGTTGTGCGCCCGGCTACGGCCAGCGGATATCGACGGGGCCGCCGGGTCGGTCAAGGAGTTGGATCAGATCGTCACCCAGATCCGCCAGGCCTGGCCGCAGGTCCAGATCATCGTCCGGGGTGACTCGGGCTTCTGCCGGGAAGGAATCATGGCCTGGTGTGAGGGCCACCAGGTGGACTACGTGCTGGGTCTGGCCAAAAACGCACGGCTGATCCGAGAGCTTGGAGCGGAACTGGCCGAGGCCCGTGACTTAGCCAGGGTCACCGGTCAAGCAGCCCGGGTATACAAGGACTTCCAGTATCAGACCCTGGACAGTTGGAGCCACCCCCGTAGAGTCGTGGGCAAGGCGGAGGTCCTACCCCAAGGGGACAATCCTCGGTTCGTGGTGACGTCTCTTTCATCCGAGCAGAGGCAGGCCCAACCTCTATATGAAGATCTCTACTGTGGCCGTGGAGAGATGGAGAACCGCATCAAAGAGCAGCAGTTGTATCTGTTTGCGGATCGGACCAGTTGTGCGACGATGCGGGCGAACCAGACGCGGCTTTGGTTCTCATCGGTGGCGTATATGCTGATGGAGGCGTTACGTCGGCTGGGACTGAAGGGCACAGACATGGCCCAAGCGACGTGCCAGACGATCCGGTTGAAGTTGTTGAAGATTGGGGCCCAGATCCAGGTGACAGTCCGCAAGGTGTGGGTACTGTTGTCCCAGAGTTATCCGTATCAGGCCTTGTTCCGGGCGATCCACGAGAATCTTACCAGGAGCCAGAGATATCAACCGCTGCGTTGCTGAAAGGCAGGTGTTGTGTGAGGGGCATATGTCGATCGAGAAACCCGACGGAGCACGGGAAGGTTGGAGGTCTGCTCGGATGGGCCCCAACGGCAGGGTGTAGCGGGTCGAACCGCTGATCCAGCATCCGTTAGAGGGGCCCAGCAGTGCCCCAAAGGGTCACCGACTCACCGATGACGGCTGACAAGCCGCCTTCACGGCGAGCCCGGCGTCCAGCAACGGCCCCACGCCGCAGGGCTGTGAGAAATGCGGGCTAGTCGTGGCTCCGCCGTACGCAGACGCTTCGCGTCTGCCGTCAGGCTTGCGCCTTCCGGCAGGGCTGCGCAGGTCTCCGTTCTGCGAGCGAGCTCGCTCCACGGAGCCCTGCTTGCCCTTGGGCGTACGGCTTGGGCTGGATGCGGGAGTGCCAGAGGAGTGAAGGGCAGTGAAGGGGTTGGCTTAGGATTTGGACATCGGGAGAGAGAGTCTACCCCAAGCTTGACCCCTTTTGGCCCCATAAGGTGTCCCCGGAATTTCCAACTACCGAGTGATTCCGCCCAGTGTCAGCCAGCCGGCGGCATCGGTGTCCTGCTCGCGATTGGCGAATCGCACGGGTTTCCCATTCGGCAGCGGGTTGGGGATGCGCAGGACGAGTCTGTGGCGGCCGGGCTTGACGTCAAGAGGCAGTTGTTCGTTCCAGATGCACGGCGGGTCCCCGGGCAGCAGACCGGTGAGTTTCCCTACGCCGCGAACCACCTGGAGTACGGCACCGTTGTCCCCCAGCAGGCCGAACTCGATCGGCCAGTCGTAGTAGAACGGCGCGACACCGCGGTTCTCCAGTTCCACCTTCACCTCCAACCGACCGTGGGCGGGCGATCCGAGGGTCACGGCCGCCACGTGGAACTCGTAGCCCATGCGCCGGACCTCTTCCTCCGCCCGCTTGACACGGGACTCACTGCGTCCCCGGCCGAACATTCCGCTGTCCATGAGCCAGGTTACGTGCGTGGCCTCGACGCACTGGCGAAAACCCTGGACGCGCTGGTCGTCCGGCTCGGCGTCGAAGACCTTACCCCACGCCTCGGGGCGAATCTCGCCGCCGATCGGCTGCGTCTTCCACTTCATGGTCGCCTCGGGGCCCGCGGCTTTCAGAAGGGACACGAAGAACCAACGATCGCCGGGTCGGCCCGTCTCGAGCGTTGCCCATGCGAAGGAATCGTCGTGGTAGCCGAAACGGCGTTTTGCGTTGGGTGCCTTGCGCGGCGCACCTTCGCCGACCGGATACCGCAGCAGCACGGGTGTGGTTCTGAAGGCCGCCTCGAAGGCATCCATGACCTCGGTCTGTACCTCACGGCTGGCGAACAGATCATTGCGCGGATGGTCATGCCACTCTCCCCAGGTCCCGAGCAACCCGGCGGTGATGAATCCAACGCGAGGGTCGCCATCGTATTTCCTGCCGAGGGCGGCGATGAACTGCGTCATCGCCTTGCGTAGGTTCGGGTCCTCGTAATCCGGTGTCTCCACCTCCGCCGACGGAAACGGCTGCGTGTTCGAGTTGTTGTACCGGTGGACCTTGAGACCATCCTGCAGCAGAAACGCAGGGATCGTGTGACGCTTTCCGGGATACTCCAGGAAGACGCGGAAGACAGTATGGTGTCCGCGGCCTGCCACAGCGTTGAGCAGGTCTTCAAGCGGTTTCCAGTCGAACTGCTCATAGCCCTTCATCATCGCCGCGAGGGGAAGGTAGTTGAACTCTATGCTGTGGGGAAAGCGGTCGCTCACATCACCCGCGTACGGAACCAGGCCTTTGAGGGGATTATCCACCGGGGCCGGCGCATAGTCCAACATGCGGCGGCCGGAAGTGTCTGCGTTGACCCACTGAACGGCAGGCATGGAACAGAAGAAAGACAGGGCGATCGCACACCGCAGTGCAGAGAAGAAGCAGGGACGTTTCATGAGATGTCTCTCCTTGGCCATTGCTCTGGATGGGCTACCACGCCGGCGCGTACCATGTTCAGATCGATGTAAAGCAGACAAGCCCAGAGATAGGGCCCGCTGTCGATCATGGTCGCATGGTACCGTCCCTCCCAGTATCCCCCAGACCGGCCCTTTCTCCGGTTATAGTGCAGGGCAAATGTCCCCGCCAAATCTTGCATGAATCGACTGATCGACCCCTTGCCCCCGGCCTCCAGCAGTATATGGACATGATTGGAGGTGAGGCAATAACTCAGGACCGTCACACCATGGGCGCGGGACATCTCAACAGCTAAGAGTCTATCTCAAGACCTGTTTCGCGACGAGATCGAGCGAGAAGTCTGGGGGCAAGGCGGCAGGTGGAAAAGGCCCGGAGGCGTGCCCAGTGCGGTACGCTGAGGACAAACGGGACCGAGAACGCAGCAGCCGGCTGACAGGACCGCTCAGAACCGAAGGCTTGTGGGAAATACGGGCTAGAGCCGGCCGGGAAGTAGATAGCGATTTGCCCTCGGCATTGGAACCTAATCTCAAGGCGGTGGTTTTCCCTAGAACTCGAAAACGAGCCTAGAAACTGGGTCTAAGGCTCTGTGTAGGGGGGACGGGCCAGGCCAACTGGTTTGTCACAAACCACTTAACGTGGTCCGACCCCATCATCACCGCGGCATCAGCGCGAACACGCCCCAGCCCAGGTATTCACGTGTGTAAGCGGCGTGGCGCTCGGGTTCCGAGGTCAGTTGCGCTCGAACCTCTTTGGCTAACTCGTCACCGGGATTGGCTTCAAGCCATCGGCGCATGGTGAGCCATTTGGCCGCCACGTATCTGTCCCAGCCGTCTTGGTCAGCCAAAACCATTTCCACGACATCGTAGCCGAGGCGGCCGAAAGACGCGAGAAGTTCCGGAAGCAGGAGAAAGTCGGAGATTGAGTGGGCAAGACACCCTTTGGCAACATCTTCCGTCGGCGGCAACTGCCGCCAGTAGGGCTCGCCGATGAGGATGATCCCTCCGGGGCGGAGGCTCTGCGCCAGAAGCTCGATGGTGCCGGCGACACCCCCGGCGATCCACGTGGCACCGAGACAGGCTGCCACGCCGGCCTTTTCGTCAGAGACGAAGCCGGCGGCATCGCCATGGATAAACTTGACTTGATCGGCGACACCGAGTTCTGCAGCGCGGAGTTTCGCTTGCTCGGTGAACAACTGGCTCATATCGATGCCGGTGCCGATGACTCCGTGATCGCGTGCCCAGGTGCACAGCATCTCCCCCGAACCGCTGCCGAGGTCGAGCACCCGGGTCCCCCTTTCCAGACGCAGCGCCGCGCCGAGAGTGGCGAGCTTTTCGGGTGTTAACGGGTTATGGATGCGGTGAGCACTTTCGGTGATGTTGAAGATTCGTGGAATGTCCATTTCGTGGAATCTCCCTTCGGGTGTGAATAGACTCAGTCACTGCCTAATGCTGAGCTGAGCCGCGAGGATGTCGGCCCGCAGCCCCGCAGGGGCGGAGGGGCGAGGTTCTGTCGCTGGAGTTCACTCAGTGAGCTTGGTCGGCTCTGCGTACATTTCTGTACGTCCTGGACTTCACCAGTTCCTCTTGGTAAGCCCCCGCTTTCACACTCCTCGCTCTGCCACCAGCAAATCGCCCTGACACTCGACACGGAATCCTTGTTCCGCCAGGTGGAGGTACCGGTCCAAGTCGATAATCGCCCTGCAAATGTCGCTGCCCGCAGAATCCTTGGCCACCGCCATGAATTCATCCGCGGTGCTTAGGTGCCTTCCGGCGGCACTCCTGGGATAGGCGCTCGGCGAGTAGCTCGGCGAGAAGTAGTGGCCGGTGTACTTGGGCGTCTTTTTCACTCGATCAAACACCCAGTTCTTGAACCGGAAGATGCGGTTCACTGGATTGGGCCGCGCAGTAATTGTCACGTTTCCACCGATGTTGTCATGGCAGCAGGTGCGGCACATCACGTACCGCGCGCCCGAGGCAATGGCGTAGTCCAGGGCCCCGTCCGAGACTGCGCCACACGCGCCGAAGAACACGACGGCTGTCGGCTGCACGTCAAGTCGCGAGGCAAAGATGTTGTCCTTCACGAAGCTGAAGTTCCCGGGGAGGCAACCGAGTCTCAGGACCCGGTACGCTTGAAAGCACCGCGGGTAAATGTCCGTTGCGATCACCGTGACGTGCGGCAATCGCGCGGCAAGGTGGCACGCGTGTCGTCCGAACACGCAGGCGGGGTTGACGATGGTTGTGTCACGGCCACGATCGGCCAGGGACCGGACGATGATATTCTTCAGGTGCGCATCGCGGTGCTTGCGGTAGAACACTCCCCGGAGCGAGGCGTAGGGAAAGTCATCGACCGGGAAGCCTGGGAACCGGTCGTTCCAATGCGCGGACAGCGAGCCGGCGTGTCGTTCCATCCCCTTCACCTCGGCGGACAGGGCAACGATGTTCCCCTGGCGGAACTCGTGGAGGAGGCCTGCCAGGGCTTCCATTGCCAGATCGCACTGAATGTGTGTCATGCGGCACTGCTCCCGTCTGGATCGCGGATCTCCGGTCGGACCACGCTAAGTCTATTCTCAGCAGAGAGTTGACCACAATACTCCGGCCGAATCAACCCTTAGGCGATGTTCTGCCGGCTGAAAACCGCATGTAGGGCGGTGTTGGCTCTCTCAGGATACTGCCAGAAACATCACCAAAGACAGTCTCATCGATTTGCCACCGCAGTGAGTTGGAGCATGAAATACGAGGGAAGGCGGTCTATGTGCCTCTTCACTTCCAATGGCGGCTCATAGAGCCGCCCTACAGGGCCTGACGGGAAGATCGCCGCAGTCGGCCTCGCCTCCTTCGCAATGACTCAGCCGGTCATCCTCTTGGTCTCAAATCCAAAATCCGCAATCCAAAATCCAAAATGAAGGGACTCCGTCCCCGTCGGCTGTTGCGAGGGCCGCACAGGTGACGCAGCACGGCGCAGGGAGAGCGGAGAAGTCAACAGGTCACGTGATGAGAGTAGAGTGAAGGACCTGATTCCGGTATTGCCCGGTCCCGCGTTCCGCACCTGGCGCCAGTTTCAGCCACGTCGAGAGTCCCTCGGTTCGCTTCTGTTCACTCTGTTCTCTACCAGAGCTGAGGGCCATTGTAGTCCCGGGGGACAAACCGGGCAACGTGATTTCGGCCCATTCCGGGCACGGGTACAGGAACCTGCAAGGGCACAGAGGAGGACTGAAGGAGGTGTAGCCGCGAACCCCGCGAACTCCGCGAACGGCTGGTGCCTTGGGCGGAGATCCCGGCTTGTTCATGGCTCCGCCGTACGCAGACGCTTCGCGTCCACCGTCAGGCTTTCGCCTTCCGGCCGGGCTGCGTAGGCCTCCGTTCCGCGAGCGAGCTCGCTCCACGGAGACCTGCTTGCCCTTGCGTGTACGGCTTGGGCTGGGTGCGAGAGTGCCAGGGGTTCGGGGTCCCACGGTTTCTCTTGGACATGGAGGGAAGCACGTTTCCGGTCTGAGCCGCCAGATCAAGGCCGAGCAGTGGGATGCGGTCCAAGCTTGCTTGGACGAGCAGCCCGCTGTGAAGGCCGCCCTCGGAGGCGATAGCCTCCGAGGCAGGGCGAAGCCCTGGATCAGGCGGCGGAGCTACGAACACTCCGGAACCTACGACTCCGCGTCAGCGTTCGCGGAGTTAGCGGGGTTCGCGGCAACCCATCCTACTCCTGATACACCTCAGTCTTCTTGCCAGAAGAGCCAGGTAGCCGTGCTGACGGACACACGCTGCTCGATCCATTTTGTTGGGGGTTCCAAGGGACTATCTCAAAGAGGAGACGTGTCGCTTCGAGAGCGAGGGGGGGCACAGCCTGGCGTGGTTGGCAGTCGGACGGGACCAACCATGTGGGGGACGGCAGTGGATCGACCAGGAAAATTCCGTGACGAAGTGAAACAAAACCGCCTCTGCAGCGTCCAATGGAGAGAGATGTGTCCGTATCCCCCGTCGGGACTATGGTGGACAGACTAGAAGTCATCCCAGAACCTGGGTCGTGACGAGATCGAGCGAGGAGCCCGGGGGCAAGGCGGCAGGCGGAAAAGGCCCGGAGGCATGCTTGAGGGCACGTCGAGGACCTTTTTCGCCGACAACGCGGCCCCAGGGCTTCGCAGCCGATCGCAGTAGATCTAGGTTTTGGGGTGACTTCTTAGCGTGGTGAAAGGCAAGAGTGATGAGAAGACCTAGTCTGTGGATCGCGGTTCTTGTTCTCGCGGTGGGTACAGCGGCCTTTGGCGTGACCCGGCTGGTCCCGGACCAGTACCCCACGATCCAGGACGCGATCAAGGCCAGCATCCATGGGGATACCGTGATCGTAAGCCCTGGCAGGTACGTGGAGACGCTCGACTTCATGGGAAAGGACGTCACGGTCCGCAGCACAGACCCCTCTGACAGCCAGGTGGTGGCTGCGACGATCATCGACGCAGATCGCAAGGGCAGCGCAGTGCTGTTCGTCAGCGGCGAGTCGCCGCAGGCGGTGCTGGATGGTTTTACCATCACCGGCGGGGTGGGCGCTGCCATACCCGGGGGGCCTGCCGCTGAGCTGTACGGGGGCGGCATCCTGTGTGTGGGCGCGTCGCCAACGATCCTTCGCAACGTCATCAAGGACAACGTGCCCGGCCGTGCTGGCCGGGACTCCACGGTGTCCAGCACTCTACTGGCGGGGGCCGGGATCATGTGCGTGCAGTCGCGGGCCCGGATCGAGGCCAACCGGATTGAGGGCAATGCCGCCCAGTACGGGGCTGGGATCTGCACCATAGAGGCCCCTGTGCAGTTGATCGGCAACGTGATCGCCCACAACACAGCCACGCAGGGGGCGGGGGCCGTCTACAACGAAGGGTCGGTCACGATGTGCAACAACGTGTTCGTGGCCAACTCAGGCCCCAGCTCGGTGGGCGCGATCTACTGCTACGGGGGCGGCAGTCTTGTGCACAACACGATCGTGGCCAACAGCGGCTCATCGAGCGTGCAGGTGCAGAGCACGTTCCAGGGCGCTGCGTGCGAGCTGGTCGGCAACATCATCTGCGGGGAGACACAAGGCTATGGCGTCCTCCGCCAGTCGAGCCATCCGGACGACCGCGTGGCATACAACGACGTCTGGAACAACAAGGCCGGCAACTACAGGGGCTACATGGACTGGACCGGCATAGAAGGCAACGTCTCTCTGGACCCCGCATTCACGGATGCTGCGGCAGACAACTACCGGCTGTCGATCGGATCTGCCTGCGTGGATGCGGGCGAGCCCAATGCTGCAGGCCTGCCACTGGCAGTCGATCTTGACGGCAGGCCCCGCCTGAGTGGAGAGGCCGTGGACGTGGGTGCGTTCGAGCAGGACCAGTGCCGCTGCAAGGCCAGGGCAGGGACGGATCAGTCTCTCGGCCGCCCCGGACAGGTGACACTGGACGGTGGTGCAAGCTTCTTCTGTCCTGCAACGGCCAGCCCGTCATACCAGTGGCGGCAGGTGGGTGGACCGCAGGTGACGCTCAGTGACGCGGCAGCAGCCAAGCCCGTCTTCACGGCCTCTCAGGAAGGCCAGTACACCTTTGAGCTGGTCGTCGCCAGCGGCGGGCCCGCCAGCGAGCCGGACCAGGTCTGCGTGGTCATCCAGAACCATCCACCTGTTGCTGAGGCAGGGCCTCGCATATCGACCCGGCAGGTCCCTGCCACGATCCAGTTGGACGCTGCACGGTCCTCTGATCCTGACGGCGACGTCCTCTCCTTCTCCTGGAGGCAGACCCAGGGAGAGCCGGTGGCACTGACTGGGGCTGATGCAGCCAAGGCCTCGGCCATGATCGACAGGCCGGGCAGATACGAGTTCTCGGTGGTGGTCCGCGATGGGCTCGCGGACAGTCAGCCGGACAGCGTCGAGATCGTGGTCGGCAACACTGCGCCCGTGGCGGTTGCGGGACCTGTTCAATATGTGGTCCAGGGCCCCGTGACGCTGGATGGGGGCGGCTCCTATGACCCGGATGGATCTTGCCTGACCTACAAGTGGCGCCAGGTCTCGGGCCCCAGCCTTACCCTGGACAAGGCGGACACCCTGTACCCCGTGGCGAGTGGGATCGTGGCCAGGGATCGCATCCAGATCTGCACCTTTGAGCTGGTCGTCAGCGACGGTGAGTTGGAGAGCCTGCCCAGCGCAGCCAGCGTCGTCATCGTGGAGCAGTACGGCAACAAGAACCTGGCCCTCCAGGGAGGGACGTTCGACCCGGCCAAGCCGACGATCGTGGCCTTCAGCGGCGGCGACTGCGTCACGGGCTCGTCCATGGGCCTGGCCACCGCGTTCACGGAGAAGGCCAACCTCATCACGGGCTCCTACACGACCCCGCACTACCTGTATGGCGACCTGCTCATGGTGTACCTGTCCAAGGTTGCGCCGAACTACCATCAGCCGATCCAGACGATGGGATTCAGCACGGGCGCGATGGTGGCTACGGACGTGGCGATCCGTCTGAACTGCGTGTACGCGGATCCCCGCTACGTGGTGCAGCGGATCTCCTACCACGACGCAGGATGCGTGGACGTCTACAACTACACGGATGCCATGCTCTATCTGAATGCCCACAGCCGGGTCGACAGACCCTACTGGATCGACCACTACTGGTCCGCCACGCAGCGATATCAGCCCGGTACGCTCAACGTCCAGTTCCCGGTTCCTCCCGCGGAGCACGGCACGCCCAACAGTTGGTACCTGGCGTCGTGGAACGCGTCGGCCTGGGGCAGCAAGGGCCTCTACAACGAAGGCGTGTACGGTGGCTTCTACGTGTCCCTGGCAGGGCCTGCCAGGAACCTGCAACTGGCGGCGGACTCCAGTCCCTACTATTTTGAGTGGCTGTCGACGGGCAGTCTCAAACAGCATGACCCGGAGCAGTGGCCTGGTCTGCTGCCCGAGCCTGTGACACTCCAGACGCCGCAGCCCTCGGCCGATGCCAACGGGCTCCGGCTGACGTGCGCTGCCAGCCGCAATGCAGCGGCATACGAGCTGTTGGTCGGCCAGGATCCTGAGCGGATCGAGGACTTCATCGTGCTGTCCGACACGCCTGCACCGCCGGATCGCGTCCTGACCGAGCTTCCGTGGGACCTGACCTGGTGGACGGTCCGCGCACGGGACGCCTATGGGTCCACGATCTACGCTGCGCCCCAGGCCCTGACCCGGGCTGCCCTGGAATGCCGGATCACGAACAGCCGCACTGGCCAGCGGTACGGCAGCCTTCAGCGGGCAGTGGATGAGGCTCTAGAGGGAGACCGGATCGTGCTGAGCCGCGGCCAATACGCGGAGAACGTCACGGTCAACGGCAAGGCCCTCACGATCCAGAGTGAGGACCCGCAGGACCCTGCCGTGGTCAGCTCGACGATCCTGCAAGGCCTCACGCCAGAGGCCACGATCCATGTGCTCAATGCTCGCACTACGCCGATGCTGGCCGGCCTGACCTTCTCGGGATCCGGCATCGGTGTTTTTTGTGATCAAACGTCGCTGCTCGTCGAGGACTGCCGGATCGTGGGTAATCGCGGCGTCGGGTTCAAGAGCACGGGCGAGGCGACGCTCAACCGATGCGTCATTGCAGACAACGGCGGCCACGGCATCGAGCAGCAGGCCAGCCGGCGGAGCCGGACCACGGTCATGGCGAACTGCGTCGTGGCCGGTAATGGCGGCAGCGGGATCCAGGGAGGGGCGGCCCAGGTGGCCTTCTGCACGATCTCCGACAACTCCGTATCCGGGATTGTCTGCCAGGCCACGATCACCAACTCGATCGTGTACCACAATGCCCGCAGTGGAACCGGCCTCCAGCTCGACGCAAGCGTGGGCCAGGTCACGTACAGTGACATCCAGGGTGGAAGACAGGGCCAGGGCAATATCGATGCAGACCCGTTGTTCGTGCGCAGGGGCCTCGCCGGGGATTATCACCTACAATCACAGGCCGGGCGGTGGAATCCCGCCGTCGGCCTGTGGACCGCGGACGCACTGACGAGTCCATGCATCGATGCCGGCAATCCTGCCGCGGATTTCAGCCAGGAGCCGCTACCCAATGGAGGCCGGTCGGATCTGGGGGCCTACGGCAACACCGGCCAGGCCAGTCGATCGGAGTAGAAAGGACAGGGCGAACGCAAAGTCCCTCGTGTACATCGTGAGGAAGAGAACAGGTTCCTGGCCCCCGATGCCCTTTCTCGTGGCTCCGGCTTTTGGTCGCGTCGGCCAGGAGAACAGAAGGAGGTTTTGGCCGCTAACCCCGCGAACTCCGCGAACGGCTGCCGCCGTGGGCGGGAGGTTGGGCTTGGTCGCAGCACCGCCGTACGCGACGCTTCGCGTCTACCGGAAGGCGTTGCCTTCCGGGCGGGCTTCGCCGGCCTCCATTCTGCAAGCGAGCTTGCTCCATGGAGTCCTGCTTGCCCGCAGGCGTACGGCTCAGACTGTGTGCGGGAGTCCCGGCGAGCTATCCTTCTTTGAGACTATGGAGACGGCAGCTCCACTTGAGCCGCAGGATCGAGGCCGAGGAAGGGGACGCGTTCCAGGCTTGCCTGGAGAAGCGGCCCATTCCGGAGGCCGCCCTTGGCGACAAGGTCGCCAAGGCACGGCGCAGCCGTGGATCAGGCGGCGGAGCTTCGAACACGTCGAGACCTACGCCCCCGCGCCAGCGTTCGCGGAGTTAGCGGGGTTCGCGGCAAAGAACCAAGAACGCTTCCCAGCCAGTCACGCCCGCGACCGCATCGGTCTGTCCGCCTGCGGCGGATGACACAAACCTACGTCTCTTTGAGGCAGGCCGACTTTGCGATCGCCCTGATAGAAAGGATTGAGTTTGTAGGCGAGAGGCGTTATCCTAGCGACTTGGAGAAAACCTGCGTCCAGCGTGAGGCTGATCCAAGGTGAGGCTATGATCTATGCGAGCGGTCGGAGGTCGGCGATGGACTGCCGGAGGCGAACTGTTCCCGGTCTGCCGTCGAGATGGAGGCGATGTCTCTTTGGCCGGTCGCACTCCATCCTGTTGAGTCTGCTGATCTCCTTCCTGCTGCTCGCCGGGCCCAAGGCCTTTGGTGCGAAAGAGGAACCCTTCAATGTGGATCGCTTCTTCGGGTGGGGCGGCTATTACAGGCCCATGGAGTGGACTCCGCTTGAGATCGGTATCACCACGCTCCTGAAAGAACCATTCGCAGGGGCCATAGACGTGGCAGTGTCCCAGGACGAGCAGAACACCCTCCACGTCAGGCACCCGTTTGTCGTGACCGCGGACCTTCCCCTCCACCTGCCTCTCGTCACCAAGATCGCGTATGGGGCGAGCCGTTGTTCGCTCCGCCTGACCGACAAGAACGGCAGGGTCCAGTGGAAGGAGGACGTGGACCTGTGGGATTTCTCGTCCGCAGTGCGGCCTGCCACCTCCCTCGGCCAGAACGACATGCTCATTGGCCTGGTCGGCAAGCGGGGATTCGGTGTGCTCAAGCTGCCGCAGGAGGCGGCCTGCTCCTTCGCAGACCTCTCGGAGGACCAGCAGGGCAAGGTCTACATTGGCGACAAGGTGGCCAACATGCTGCCCTGGGACTGGACGGGCTTTGCGTCCCTGGACCTGCTGATCCTCTATGACCTGGACTGGGATCAACTGCGGCCCGATCAGGTCAGGGCCATCACGGACTGGGTCGCAGGCGGCGGCAGGGCCGTGATCGTGGTGGGGAATCTCCAATTGCCTCAGGCCGTGCAGAAGACCTTCGGCCTGGACGTTGCCTCGCCGCGGCAACTGACCCTGCCCGCGGATTTACTGGCAGGCTGGCGCCTGGATTCTGGGCAGGGGGCCTCGGTCTTGTGCTCACCCGTAGGGCTGCGGAGCCCGGGTGCAGCGTATCGCCGCGACGTGGTGGACGCCAATGCCTGCGTCTTTGCGGTACTGCCGATTGCGTTTGGCCGGATCGGCGTGTTGGCATTCGACCCTGCGGGCCTGGGTGAATCTCAGGCCAAGCGGGCCACGGGATTCTGGGTGGAGCTGATCTGCGCGGTGCTGGAAGACCCCATGACCCTGCCGGCCTCTCGGCCCTCAGGTCCGGTGATGACGCAGCCGCCTGGACGGGCGGTGCGGCGTCAATGGCCCGGGGGCGAGAATGCGGGCCAGGTCCGGACGATCCGGCTTGCGAGTCCCGAGCCTCCGGACGCCGCGGCCCAGCAGCAGCCCAGGGGTTTCTACGCCACAGGCAAGGCCCAGATGTCGGCCACGGCGGTCCTGGAGTATCTGCAGGACATCTCGCAGATGAGGCCCCTGAGCATCTGGCCTGTGCTGGGGCTGCTCGTCTTGTTGGCCGTGCTCATCGGCCCCGTGGACTACTTCGTCCTCAAGCGGTTGGACCGCCAGCCCTGGACGTGGGTGACCAGCACCTTCTGGATCGTGACCTTCACGATCGGCGCGTATTACGGCGTACAGGCCCTGCGTGGGGGCAATCTGCAACTGCGGACGGTCTCCGTGGTGGATGGGATCGCGGTGCGCGGTCCAGGCGGGGTATCGCCTGGTGCGAGGCCTGCCCTGGGTTGGGCCACGACGTACAGTGGGCTGTTCGCGCCCAGGAGCGATCAGTACGCGTTGGAGGACCTCGCTGCCAACCAATGGTGGTCTGGGATATCGCCGGTCAACGCCCAGATCTACCAGTATGGCCAGCGGCTCGGCAATCGGGAGATCTTCTGCCTGCAGCGAGACGGCGGCAACCTCCCGCTGCCCTTGCCGGTCAGCATCTGGACCATGCAGTACATGATGACCGAGCAGATCCTCCAGGAGATGCCTGTGGCGGTGACTGCCCGCGTCACGGGCGACCAGCTCAGGCTGGAGATCGCCAACCACTCGGCCAGCGCAGTGTCGCAAACCGTGGCGATCATGGCGGGCCACAGACCCCTCCTGTTCGGAACCGTCGCTTCGGGCGCTACTGCCGAGTTCACGCAGAAGGTGGATCCCAGGAGGATCTCGGTGCGGCCGGACAGTGCTCCGCTCGGCATCGGCCTGGCTGAGGACTGCCCCACGGACCTCCAGACCTTGTTCGAGGCGGCAGGCCTGTCGCAGCGGACTGCGGGGATACGGTCGCATCTGGCCCGTGGAGCGGTGGTGGTCTGCATGCAGATGGACCAGCCTGCCCCGGGTGTGCGCATCAAGGACCGCGAGTGTCAGTACCGCACGGTGCAGTGGATCCGCATGCTGGTCTGGCCCACGACGAGTCGAAACGGAGAAACGGAGAATCGGGGAATCGGAGACATGGGGACGCGGTGAATGGGGGAATGGGGGATCTGATAAGTAGACTCTTGTTATCTTTAAATAGTCAATGATCAATAATCAATAGTCAATTATCGATGGCGAAGCGATGATCGAGACCAAGCAGTTGACCAAACACTACGGTGATCTGGCGGCCCTGTCGGATCTGACCTTGGAGATCCGGCAGGGGGACATCTTTGGATTCATCGGCCCCAACGGCGCGGGCAAGACCACGACCATGCGGATCCTGGCCACGCTGCTGGAGCCGACCTCGGGCCAGGCGACCATCGACGGCCTGGACGTCACGCGCAAGGGCAAGGACGTGCGGCGCCGCGTGGGCTACATGCCCGACTTCATGGGCGTGTACGATGACCTGAAGGTCTTTGAGTACCTCGAGTTCTTTGCCGCTGCCTTTGATATCCCCGCGGCCAAGCGACAGGCGATCGTGGAAGGGGTCCTGGAGCTGACGGATCTGCAGTCCAAGAAGCACGCCACTGTAGACAGCCTGTCCCGCGGCATGCAGCAGCGGCTGGGCCTCGCCCGAGTGCTGATCCACGACCCGAAGGTCCTGATTCTGGATGAGCCTGCCAGCGGCCTGGATCCAAGGGCTCGCATCGAGGTCCGGGAGCTGCTCAAGGAGCTCAAGCGGATGGGCAAGACCATCATGATCTCCAGCCACATCCTAAGCGAGCTCGAGGAGATCTGCGACCACGTGGGCATCATCGAGCAGGGCCGCCTGGTCTTCAGCGGCACCATGGAGGAGATCCGGCTTCGCATGGGCATCGCAGACAAGGTCAAGGTCCGCGTGGCCTCCAATCCGGAGAAGGGGACAGAGGTCTTGTCATCGCTGCCCCAGGTCAGAGAGGTCCAGCCCAACGGAGAGAACAGCCTCCTGGTCACCCTGGCCACGGGCCACGTCAACGACGGATGCCTGGCCCGGGCCCTGGTGCAGGGCGGCCTGGACGTGGTCGGCATAGAGCCCCAGCAGGTCAAGCTCGACGAGGCGTTCCTGGAGCTGACAAAAGGGCTGGTGCACTAGACCCGAAACCGCAGGGTCCGCCTCTACTAGGTGCCAGGTGTCGGGTGCCAGGAGCCAGGCAAAATGAAACGGCGAATGGGCGAAACGGCGAAACGGCGAGGCAGAGCCCTGTCTGACCCTCGGCCCATGTCTACTGTCTTCCGGCTTCTGACTTCTGTCTTCTTGGTCGCTAACTCATGCTGACATTGTCTCTTGCCCCTCTCTCCTTGGCCTTCCGATTCGTCGGATCGTGGGGCATGCGCTTGACCGGCCCCATTCTGGACAAGGAGCTGCGGGTCCTGAGCAGACGGCCGGCGATGTACGTGATCCGCGCTGCATACCTGGCCATCCTCGCAGTGCCTGCTGCGATGGCGTGGTTCATCTGGGTCCGGCCTGTGGCCGCCACGGTCAAGACAAGCGAGATGGCCGAGGTGGCTGAATGGGTCTCCGCCCGGATCATCACGTGTCAATTCGTCGCTGCACAGGTCATGGCCTTGGTCCTGGTGGCAGGGGCCCTGTACGAGGAGACCCGCAAGGGGACACTGGCCGTGCTGTTTTCCAGCGGCATCAGGAGCAGCCAGATCGTGCTCGGCAAGGTCGTTGGCCGTCTCCTGCCTGCGGTGCTGGCCGTCGCTCTGGCCTTGCCTTTGCTGGGTCTGATGCGATTCTGGGGCGGTGTCCCGGGCGACTACGTGCTGGCTGCGTCGTGCGTCACTCTGACTGCTGCCCTTGCCGTGGCTGCGCTGACCTTCTTCCTGTCCCTTTCCGGGGCCGCACCCCACAGGATCGTGGTCGCAGGCATGGTCATCGTGGTTGCCTACAACCTGATGACCTCGATCCTGTCGCAGGTCTTGTCCGGCACCATAGCGGCCTTGGCCGGATTGGCCAATCCCTTTACGGTCATCGTGGCCCTTGGACAGGCTGCATTCAGCGGTGTCCGGCTCCCATTTCCATGGACCCTGCACTGCGGCCTGATGTTGGGATTGGCTGTGGTCGTGCTCTGCGTGACCACGCTTCTGCTTCGCAGGGCGGCAGGCATAGAACGGTCCGGGGATGTGGGCATCCTCGGCGGGATGACCCAACTGCTGTTCCGTGGGTGGTCCGGGAGGGCGACCAGATCCACTGATTCTGAGGTCGTCCGAGCCGTGACTGGATCTGCAGTCCTGTGGAAGGACAGCCGTGGTGTGGCGCAGCAGGCTGTCGCTGCACGTCGGGCTGGGTATGTTGGCTGCCCTCACCTTGGTGGTTGTCCTTGACCTCGATCCTTGGCGGAGTCACTGGATCGCGGCGCTGGATCGGACCGCGAGCTGGCTTGTGCCGTCCGTCGTCGCAGCGATCCAGAGCCCGGTCTTCTCATCGTTGCTGGTCGGCTGGTGGGCAATCCTCTCGGTCTACACGGCCTCACTCGCTGCAGCGAGTATCTCGCAGGAGCGCGAGGCCAGGTCATGGCCTATACTGCTGAGTACGCCCCTGACCCGCAAGCGGATCATGTGGGACAAGGCCCAGGCCATTGCACTCAGGACCCTGGCAGGCTGGCTGGTGTACCTGATCTGCGTGATGGCGGTCCAGCGTGTCTCCAACGGCATGTTGCCGGCCCAGTTCTTCATTCCCTTGGTGGTCATGACCGTGCTCAAGCCACCGATCTACGCGATGTGCCTGATCGGGACAGGGCTCTACATAGGTCTCAGGTCCCGCACAGCCTTCTCAGCCGTGCTCCTGACCCTGGCCGTGATCTTTGCATTCCACTTCATCCGACAGCAGGCCCTGATCCCTCTGGTCCAGATGGTGTCCCGCCTGCGGGTCGGCCCGTGGCTGGGCTATCAGGGCATCAACCTGGCCGTCGAGGCGGTAGTAGGCATCGTCATGTGGCTGTTGGCGGCCCGCTCCTTGCGGCGGCGGATCTTTGGAGGCGGCGAGAGGTGACCTCGGTGGCTGGGACATGGCAGGGGGCTCTGCGGCCGAGCCGATGGTTTGGCCCCATCCTGGCGAAGGAACTCCGGGTCGCGAGCAGGAGGCCTGAAATCTACGTGTTTCGCAGCGCCTACCTGGCTCTCCTTGCTGTGCCCCTTGTGTCTGGGTGGTACAGGTATGGTCGACCCTCAGGCAGCCCGGTCAGGACCAGCGATATGGCCCAAGTCGCGGAGTACGCCACGTTCACGGCGGCGCGGTACCAGTTCGTGGCCGTGCAGATCGTGGCCTTGGTCCTGGTTGCAGGAGCCCTGCGAGAGGAGATCCGGAAGGGAACATTGGCTGGGCTGTTCGCCAGTGGAATCACGAGCGGCCAGATCGTGGTCGGCAAGGTCCTCGGCCATCTCCTGCCGCTGGCCACGGCCGTGATCACGGCCGTTCCCTTGCTGGGGCTGATGCGGTCATGGGGCGGCATTCCCGCCGAGTATGTGCTGGCTGTCTCCTGCATCACCCTGACCTCTGCTGTTGCAGTGGCGTCGTTGGCCCTGTTCCTGTCCCTTTCCGGGGCTGCTTTCCACAGGGTGGTCGTGACGGGATTGATCTTCCTGGTGGCCTACGCCTACGCGACGGCCTGGCTGCTTCAGCTCAGATCCGGCCCTATCGCAGGATTCGCCGGGTTGCTCAGCCCCTTCCGGGCCATGTGGGCTGTGCATGGAGCCACATTCGGGTACGCCGGTTCAGCCTTCCCCTGGCCTTTGCACTGCGGCGCGATGCTGGGTTTGGCTGTGGCTGTGCTGACTGCGGCCTCGCTCCTCCTCCGCAGGGCGGTAGGCATGCAAACGGCACGGCGGGGTGTCCTGGCAGGGTTCGTGCGCCTCCTGCGAAATCGCCGAACCGCCAGCGCGACACCTGGAGCAGGCAGCGAAGGCCTCAGGCCCGTGACCAGATCGGCGGTTCTGTGGAGGGAAGGCCACGGCGCGGCCCGCAGATGGGCGTGGCTGAACCTCGGCCTGTGCATGCTGATCGCGATCGCGGTGATCGCCATCGCCTGCGTAGATCGCCCCGTCCCGGGTACCCTGATCTGGGGCTCCAGGCTGAGTCCGGCGATCGGCCGGTACTTTCCCAGCATCTGCTCCGCCTTTCAATCCTCCCTGCTGGTCGAGTTGACATACACGTGGGCGTTCGTGCTTTCCATACACACCGCCTCTCTGGCCGCGGCGAGCATCTCTCAGGAGCGTGAGGCCAGGTCCTGGCCTGCACTGCTGGCTACGCCTCTGACCCCCATCCAGATCATCGGCGGCAAGGCCCTGGCGATCGTGCAGAGGACCTTGGCCGGATGGCTGGCGTTCCTGACATGTCTTATCCTGATCAGGTGGACAGAGCAATGGTCCATGTCGGCGCCCTATGATCCCATGCCCGGCGTGATGCTGTCTGCACTGTATGTGCCGGGCAAGGTGCTGTTCCTGATTGGGACGGGGCTGTACGCAGGGCTGAGGTCGCGGTCCAGTTTCTCGGCGGTGTTCCTGGCCCTGACCGTGATCCTGGGGTACCACTTCTTGTGTGAAAATGCCGCAGGCATGCTGAGCGTGCGGCAGATGCGAAGCGGCGGCGCAAACGCGAGGTTCGCTGTGCTTGTGATGGCTGAATTCGCAGGGGCGGCGGCGATGGGATTGCTCCTATTCCGATCCTTGCGGCGGCACGTGTTTTGAGGGGATTGGATGTGACCGGTGCATTGACATCCTGGCGAACGAGACTGAGGCTGACCCGGCTGACCGGGCCCATCCTGGACAAGGACCTGCGGGTCGAGAGCCGCAGGCGGCGGACGTACGTGCTGCGATTCGTGTACGTGGCGATCCTGGCAGGTCTGATCGGCCTGGCCTGGATGGCGGTGGGCGCCTCCAACGTCTCTGTGTGGCAGACCCAGCAGATGGCGGCCGTGGGCCAATCGCTGGTGCACGCATTCATCGTCTTCCAATTCGTTGCAGCCCAGGTGATGGCCGTGGTTTCCCTCAGCACCGCGGTGAGCGATGAGATCCAGCACAGGACCCTGGGCGTGCTGATGACCACGCCCATCACAGGCCCGCAGATCGTGATCGGAAAGCTCCTGAGCCGGCTTCTCCACATCCTCCTGCTGCTGGCCCTGTGCCTTCCGGTCCTGGCGATTGTGCGGGTCTTTGGAGGCGTGGCCTGGAACGTGGTCATCGCAGGCCTGGCGGTCACCACCACGGCCACGGTCTTCGCAGGCTCCGTCTGTCTCTTCTTCTCAATCCGGTCGGATCGTGCCTACGCGGTGATCCTGCGGGGGGCCTTTGCAGTGGGGGTTCTCTATGTTCTCATCCCGTTTGTCGCGGCCCTGGCCGTGCACGGGACGTGGGCGCTCCTCGGTGCACGCGGGTGGCAGGGCGCAGGGGTGATAGTCAAGTACGTGAGCCCGGTCATGGCCCTCAGTGAGGTGATACGTTCAGGTGCTGCTGTCTGGGGTCCTGGCCCGCGGCCCCCGACCTTCTTCTGGCCCATCCATTGTGTGCTGATGCTGCTTGGCTCCACCCTCGTCTTGATGATCGCGGCCCGCCAGGTCCGCAGGGTCGCCCTCCGCCAGGCCACGGGCCAGATCGAGGCCCAGACCACGGCCTTTGAGGACAAGATCATCGAGAAGCTCCTGCCTGAGCCTCCCAGCCGGCGTCGCGAAAGACCGCTGCGTCCAGTCCAGGGGCCGCCCGTGATCTGGAAGGAGCTCGCCGCTCCCTTGATCCCCGGCAGAAGGGAGAAGACCACGATCGGCCTTGTCGTGGCGGCCCTGGTCCTGGCCCTGCTCTATGGCACCGGCATCAGCCAGCACAACCTGAATGAGGACGTGATCCAGGTGGCCTACGTGACGCTCTTTATGGGGATGGGGACACTCGTGACGATCCTGTTGGTCTCCACCCCGATCACCAGCGAGAAAGAGGCGGGGACCTGGCCGATCCTGTTGGCTACCCCGGTGACCGATCGGGACATCCTGGCGGGCAAGGCGATTGGCGCACTGAGACGGTGCGGGGTCGTGTGGGCCTTCTTGGCTGTGCACCTGCTGCTCTCCGTGGCCCTGGGCTACGTCCACTGGATCGCGATCATTCAGATCGCGATCATCGTGACGGGGCTGGTGGCCTTTACGTGCGGAACGGGCCTATACTTGAGCAGCCGGTTCCGCAGGACCACGCCCGCCGTGGTCCTGAACGTGGGACTGGCGATGGGCCTCTGGTTTGTGCTGCCGAGCCTTTTGGCTTCAGGGCTGGTGCTGGGCCATTACCGGTGGGGTGCCTACGTCTGGCTGGTCAACCCCTTCATACAAGCGGGTTCCGTGATACGAGCCTCTTGCGAACTGTCTGCCGGCGTGGCGGTCGGCCAGATTCACTACCCGCTGCCACTGGCCGGAGAGGGCCTGGCCTTCGGTGCCATGATGGGCTCACTGCTGGTCGTGACAGGCGTGAGCCTGCTGATCTGCCTGACCTTGCTGGCACTGGCCCAGCGGCGGCTCCGCAGAGAGATTTTCTGATCGCAAAGAGGCTCTTAGCTGTTCAAATTGAGAATAATCGAGGTAAGTAGTCAATGGTGAGTGTCCCAGACGATCGTGTGAGGAACGTGGGAGCAAGTTATCTACGGGCGTTCTCCCCTCGCTGGCTGGTGGGACCCATCCTGGACAAGGAACTCCGGGTCTCGAGTCGGCGGCGGAGGAACTACGTGGTCAGGGCCGTTTACCTGGGCCTGCTGACGCTCTTTGTGACCCTGAGTTGGTTCGCGGCTGACGTCTACAGTCGCTCTGCGGCGGTCCGTACGGCTGCCATGGCCAGGATGGGCATGGAGATCACCATGCTCATCGGATGGTTCCAATTCCTGGCGTGCCAGGTGCTGGCCCTCGTCATGCTCAGCTCTGCCATCAGCGATGAGGTCTACAACCGCACCCTCGGTGTGCTGATGACCACGCCCATCAACAGCCTCCAGATCGTGGTGGGCAAGCTCGTCAGCAGGCTCTTGCAGGTCCTGCTCCTGATGGCCATGACCCTGCCCCTGCTGGCGATCGTGCGGGTCTTCGGAGGCATCGCCTGGGGCTATCTTGCGGGGGTGTGGGTGCTGACCCTCGCTACGGTCCTGTTTGCTGGATCCGTGAGCCTGTTCTTTTCGATCTTCTGCCAAAGGGCTTACACGGTCATCCTTTGGGCCGCCATAAGCCTGGTTGTCCTTTGGGGCGGCGTACCTCTGCTGACCGGTCTGGTGGGTATCGAGTTCCACTTCATCTCCAACCGCCAGTGGGAGTGGTTCTGTGCGCACGAATCCCTACTTCAGCCTGTTCCAGTTGACGGAGTGGACCATGTCGCCGCGGGCACTGCCAACCGCCCTCTACACGGTGTGGCTATGGCCGAGCCTGTTGCTGCTGCTGGGCACGCTGGTGCTTCTGGCTGTTGCGATCGCCCGCGTGCGGATCGTGGCGCGTCGCCAGATCGCGGGGGCGCTGTCGTCGACCACGAAACGATCCGGCAGGAGTGGGGTCGCTGCTGCGGCCGCTGCCCGGATTCGCGGTTGTCCGGTCCTCTGGAAGGAACTCCGGCCACCTCTGTTGGGCAGGCGCAGATGGGTGACCCTCCTGGGTACGTTGGCTGTCCTGGCGATCCTGGGCCTCGTGTACGGCGTGGCTGCCAATGAGCGGGCCCTCAAGGACAGCGACTTTCACATCGCCATGATCCTCATCTACATGTTGCTGGGAGGGCTGTTCAGCACCGTGTTCCCGGCCACGACCGTGACCACGGAGAAGGAGACCCGTTCCTGGCCGATCCTCCTGGGCACGACCCTGGGCGATTGGAGGATCGTGATGGCCAAGGGACTCGGGGCGATACGCCGGAGCCTCCCTGCCTGGAGCTTCCTGGCCATTCACACCGCGATTTTCGTGGCCGTGGGCACGCTCCATCCCGCGGCCGTGCTGCAACTGGCGATCGCGTCGATAGGCCTTGTGGCCTTCGCCACGGGCACGGGGTTGTACTTCAGCTCGCGAGTGAGGCATACGACCACAGCCGTGATCGCCAATCTTGCAGTCCCGATGGTGCTATGGGTCCTGGGACCGATCGTCCTGGGCATCCTGTCGGAGATCAATCACACGGGCGGCAAGTGGGTGCTCGAGTACATGAGCCTGTGTCCCTTCGCCCAGGCGGTCTTCATTGCCGAGCCTGCCGCGCGAGGCTGGGTGGATGTGACGTACCATTTCGGTAACCGCCGCATGGACATGGCCGAGGCCAACACCCTGCTGCTGGCCACCATGATGGTCTTGGTCTTTCTCGGGCTGGTCTTTGCCGCAATGGCAAGACGCAACCTGAGGAAGAGGATATTCTAGAGAGAGGCGAGAAGTAAGAAGCAAGAAGTAAGAGGCAAGAAACCGAGGAGATAGCAGCCCGCTGGGATCCCCCGGAGGCGGATGCTACCTCAAAAAACCTGCTGTCTGGCAGGCCCCCCCAGGGTACCTGCCAGACTTTGTATTACTTCCTCCTCGCGAATTGCCACCAGGCCCTGCCTGCAGAAACAGGGCCGGAACCATCGCGCACGGTCCGTGCGATATTCAGCACCTTGTCTCAGAGTACCGTAATTGCCGGGGGATCGTCCGAATGCCTACGTGCCCACACCCAATTGGCGGGGGATTATAGACGTGAGATTGAGCATGTCAACGAGGAAAACGGCTCGTGAGGAATATCCTTTGCCTCTTGCCCATCGCAAACGCAGGCCTCCATTCTGCGAGCCAGCTCGCTCCATGGAGTCCTTCTTGCTCGCATGCGTCCGGCTCAGTTCCCCCAGCGAAAGTCCCAAGAGGTGCTTCTTCTGTGGAAGGGATGTACCGCCCACAGCCCAAGCCGCCAGATCGAGGCCGAGGAAGGGGACGCGTTCCAGGCTTGCCTGGAAAAGCGGCCCATTCCTGAGGCCGCCCTCGGCGACATAGTCGCCGAGGCACGGCGCAGCCGTGGATCGGGCGGCGGAGTCACGAATACGTCAAGACCCAGGACCCCGCGCCAGCATTCGCGTCTATTCGCGTTCATTCGCGGCAAGAAACCAAAGACGCTTCCCAGCCAGTCACGCCCACGACTGCATCGGTCTGTCCGCCTGCGGCGGATGACAGAGAATTCACGTCTCTTTGAGGCAGGCCGACTCTGCGATTGCCCTGGCCTCTTGCTTCTTGCTTCTTTCTTCGTGGGTGTTATCCTCATGCCCATGGCGAAGCTTGGTCTCCAGCAGGTCAGCAAGGTCTATGGCGGTGGTGTCTGTGCCCTGGACGGCGTGACCCTGGAAGTGGAGGATGGCGAGACCTGTGTGGTCGTGGGTCCCAGCGGCTCCGGAAAGACGACGCTGCTGCGTGTGGTGGCAGGCCTGGAGGAGCCGACGTCAGGCCGGGTCCTCATCGGCGATCGGTGCGTCAACGCGGTGCCGCCGCACCAACGGGATCTGGCCATGGTCTTTCAGAACTACCCGCTGTATCCGCACATGACGGTCCTGCAGAACCTGGGCTTTCCCCTGAAGATGCTCAAGGTATCGAAGGCAGAGGTGTCCGATCGTGTGGCTCAGATCGCAGCCTGGCTCCAGATCGGCGATCTGCTGGACCGGCGACCTGGGGCCCTGTCTGGAGGCCAGAGACAGAGGGTGGCGCTCGGCAAGGCCTTGATCCGCAGGCCTGCGGTCCTGCTGCTCGACGAACCGCTGTCCAGTGTGGACGCCCAATTGAGGGATCTGCTCCGGAGGCAATTGCGGGCCATCCTTGGCGAGGCCCGGACCACGTGCCTGTACGTCACGCATGACCAGGCGGAGGCCATGGCCCTGGCAGACCGCCTCTGTGTGATCGCATCCGCCGGGATCCAGCAGACCGGGACCGCACAGGACGTCTATGAAGGGCCGTTGAACCGGTTTGTGGCAGGCTTCTTCGGTAGCCCCTCGATGAACTTCGGCGAGGCGGTTGTAGAGGCGGATCCTGCGGGCATCCGGCTGGCGATCTCAGGGGGCCACACCCTCGCCCTGGGCGGGATGCCCCGACCGGATTGGCCATCCAGCCGCAGGGTCGTGGTGGGCATCCGGCCGCACGATCTCCAGATCGTCGCCGCTGGAGCAGGGCAGGGGCAGGGATTGCGCGGGAGGGTGACCTTCGTCGAGCCCCTGGGCTCCCGCACGGACGTAGGCATGGTGGATGGATCGGGACAACACTGGATCGCCAGTGTTCCAGGGGACGTCCAGGCCGCCGCCGGCGACGCGGTGATCATGACTGCGGAGCCAGCCAGGGTGCATCTTTTTGAGGGCGGGCCTTCGGGGCGCAGATTGGCGGTTTCGTGAGGGAGATAGACCATGAAAAAGCGGATTATTGGGATCGTTATTATCGTGTCCTTGATGGGGCACGGCGGGGTGAGGGCATGGACTGGCGAGGGACACGTCGCAGCGACCGCCCTGGCGGTCTCGTCGGCCCGGGACGGAATGCCGTCATTCTTCGGTGAGGGGTCAGGGACGATCTGCCACTGCTCGGTGGATCCGGATGTCTTCAAGTTCCAGGCGGACTGCAACGCCTTGCACGCCACCGAGTACCCGGATCACTTCTTTGACCTGGAGTATTTCACGGCCACGGCCCTGCCCAGGGACCGGGCGAGTTTTGCCTCCTGGTGTCTCAGCCATCACCAGTGGTTCTCCAGGGTCGGCACCCTCCCCTATGCGGTCACCGAGGCGACCTACCGTCTGGCCGTGGCACTCGCCGAACACAGGAGGTGGCCGCAGGACCCGGCTATCCAGGCCAAGTGCCTGGTCTACGCAGGGCTGCTGTCGCACTACAGCCAGGACATGGTCATGCCCCTGCACGCCACGGTGGACTATGACGGCCGGGTCTCCAGCAGCGGAGACTCACCCCATACCGGCATCCATATCAAGGTCGACGCCTTGCTGGCCAAGGTCACCCCGGCCGACTCTGTGGTCGTCGACCCTGCTGGATTGGCCCCTTTCCAGGATGTCCTGGCTGCATGCCTGGCCCAGATCCGCGAGAGTCACGGCCAGGTGGACCGGGTCTACAGCCTTGAGAAGGACCTGCCGAACGTCAATGACCCGGTGGCAGGCGGCAGCAAGGTCGAGGCCTTCAGCCGCGAACGGCTCCAGGTCTGTGCACGGTTCACCGCCAGGCTATTCCTGACGGCCTGGGACAAATCAAGGTCTGTAGAGGTCCCTGTCTGGCACACCAGGGGTCAGGGATCACCGGGCGGACAAGAGAAACGGCGAATGGGCGAAACGGCGAAACGGCGAGGCAGGGCCCTGTCAGGCCTTGGCCGGTACTCCCCATCTTCCGGCTTCTGACCGGTGGCTTCTGCGTTCTGAGATACCCGATACTGACACCGAGCTGATCCCTGTCCCCCGATCCTTGCCCTCTATCTCCCGTATCTCCTTGCTTTTCCTCCAATTCTGCTGTATGAATAGCGGGCATGGTCAGACGGTTGATAAAGAGGATGATTCGTGCAGTCTTCCCTCAGGAGCAAAAACCCGAGATGCACCGGGACGAGCCCCAGCCAGCCAGGGAGGAGCCGCAACAAGGCCCACAGGAGACGGGCGTCACAGAGCCCAGCCAGCCGGTGGTCCATCAGGAAGGGTCGCTGCCCGACGGAGTCCCGGAGGGCGGCCAGCCAGGAGCAGGGGAGGGGCGACGCCGTAGGTCCCGGCGAAGGCGGCCCAGAAATGCTCCGACTGCCCTCTGGACACTGGACCAGTTCCAGGTCCCGCCGAAGGAGGGCGAGACCCGGTTCCACGACCTGGGACTTGCGGAACCGATCATGCACGCCGTTGCAGACCTGGCCTTCCAGTACTGCACGCCGATCCAGACCAAGACCCTGGTGCATGCCAACGCAGGCCAGAACATCGCAGGCAGGGCCCAGACCGGGACCGGAAAGACCGCGGCGTTTCTGATCTCGATGTTCTCGCAGTTCCTGAAGAATCCACCCCAGCCCAACCGGCCCAAGGGCACGCCCCGGGCCCTGGTCCTTGCGCCCACGCGGGAGTTGGTGATCCAGATCAAGGATGACGCCAAGGCCCTGGGCAAGTACTGTGACTTCCACTGCGTGGCGATCTACGGCGGCGCGGACTTCGGCAAGCAGAAGGAGAAGCTGGACAGGCGTCCCGTTGACGTGGTGGCAGCCACACCCGGGCGTCTGCTTGACCTGGTGCAGAAGAGGATCATCGACCTCGGCCACGTGGAGGTGCTGGTGATCGATGAGGCGGATCGGATGCTGGACATGGGCTTCATCCCCGACGTCCGCAGGATCATCCAGAGGACCCCAGCCAAGAACCGGCGGCGGACCATGCTGTTCAGCGCCACGCTGACCGACGATGTTCTCCGCCTGGCGTCTCAGTGGATGCCCGATCCGGTCATCTGTGAGATCGATCCAGAGCACGTGGCCGTGGATACGGTGGAGCAGATCATCTATATCGTCACTGTCCGTGACAAGTTCAAGGTCCTCTACAACCTTCTCAAGAAGCGGCCTGATGACCGGGTCTTGATCTTCTGCAACCGCAGGGACCACTCCCAGGCCCTGGCGACCAAGCTCAGGGCCCATGGCATTGCCTGCAGGCTTCTCTCCGGCGACGTGCCCCAGAAGGAGAGGCTGCAGATCCTGGACGCATTTCGCGACGGCTCCGTCAAGGTGGTGGTGGCCACGGACGTGGCAGGCAGGGGACTCCACGTCAAGGACATCAGCCTGGTCGTCAACTACGAGTTTCCATACGAGGCTGAGGACTACGTGCACAGGATCGGCCGTACCGGCAGGGCCGGTGAATTGGGCACGGCCATCTCTTTTGCCTGCGAGGATGAGTCGTTCGTGATCCCCGCCATAGAGAAGTACATCGGCAACTCGCTGAAATGCGTCATGCCCGACGAGGAGTTGCTCGCCCGCGTGCCGCACCCACAGCCCTCGCGACAAGAGGGCTGAGCGTCGTTGCGGATTGCGGGTTGCGGGCCTGTAGGATGGGCTTCAGCCCATGCTGAGCCTTCACAGGGCCAGCTTGAGCTTCTCCAACTCGATCCTGGCCTCCAGTGTGGCCACCTTGGCCTTGTCCACGTCCATCTGTCCAGCCCGACCTGCAGCCAGCCTTCGGGCCATCCAGGTCTCATGGGTCTGCAGGAGATCCACTACCTTCTCATAGACCTTGACCCGCTCGGCCGAGGTCGAACAGAGGTCTGCCTCCGCACGGTACAGGGCCACCGTGGGTCCCTGCAGATCCGAGAGCTCCATCATGCCTTCATTCACGATGATCTGCATGGAATGGACCATCTTCTTGAGCGTCTCGTACCGCTCGATCTGCAGGCTCCGCAGCCGATCCGTCGCTCCCTGGGGCGCCGGGCCGGAAGGTGGGGCGACCTGGCTCAGCCCGGCCGAGACCTGGCCTGCGAGGAACGCCAGGCCAATGGCCACGAGGCATACCAGGAGGATGACCCGCGTCATGGAGACGTGCTGGCAATGACTCTGTGATTGCATGAGGCTCTCCTTTCAACAGGCCGGGGCTGCTTGGGTGACGTCCTCTCGAAGGCAGTTCATGTCGATGCTACCCATGATACCTCCTTGTTCTCTTGTGGCGGCATCATAGCACGGGCGCAGGGGCGGAACAATCGGCAAGTGCAGAATCCAGAAGCCAGAATGTCCTGCGGGCGAGGCCGGGGCGTGGAAGTCCGGGGCTGTAAGGACCCGCGAGGGAATAAGCTAGACGTTTTCCATCTCATCTTCAGGCCATCTTGGGCCGCTCCTCAATCGCGAAATCCTGATCCCTCGCAAAGATCGGGACAGGCTCCGAAGGGCACTACGCCTCCGGTTTCGCTCAATCCTCGCGTCCCAATCTGACCCGAATCTGAGCGGCAAACCCAGGGCAATCGCAAAGTCGTCCTGCCTCAAAGAGACGCAGGTTCTCTGTCATCCGCCGCAGGCGGACAGACCGATGCAGTCGCGGGCGTGACTGGCTGGGAAGCGTTCTTGGTTTTTGCCGCTAACCCCGCTAACCCCGCGAACGCTGGCGCGGGGTCGTGGGTGTTTGCCATACTCATAGCTCCGCCGCCTGATCCACGGCTACGCCGTGCCTTGGGACTGTGTCCCAAGGGCGGTCTCCGGAATGGGCCGCTTTTCCAGGCAAGCCTGGAACGCGTCCCCTTCCTCGGCCTTGATCTGTCGGCTTGGACTGCATAGGGGACTACCTTCCCCATACTAGAGGAAGAAACGGCTACCCAGTACCGGGACTCTCGCACACAGTCTGAGCCGTACGCCTGCGAGCAAGCTGGTCTACGCGGGGCAAGCTTGCTTGACCAAGCGGAGACCAGCGAAGATCGCCTGGAAGGCATGGCCTTCCAGTAGACGCGAAGCGTCGCGTACGGCGATGCTGCGACCAAGTCAAACCTGTCAACCCGGCGACAGCCATTCGTGTCCATTCGCGTTCATTCGCGGCAAAGAAACTCCTTCAGTTCTCCTGGCCAACGCGACCACAGGCCAGGGCCACAAGAAAGGGCATGTGCGGCCAGGAACCTGTTCCTATCCTCGCGATGTACAGGAGGGACTTTGCGTTCGCCCTGGCGGCAGGCCTTTACCTTATTCCTTCGCGGGTCCTAAGTGGTAGAATGATCGTGGCAGTCCGTCTTCGGCTGAGGCTGCTCCAGGCGACCGTGGGACCGGGTGGTGGTGATGTCAATGAACAGGCGATATGGCAAGCTCCTGGCTGCGAGCCTTGCGTGGCTGGCCCTGTCTTCGCTGAAGGCCCTCGGGGGCGAGGGGCTGATGGCAGGGGGCCAGGCCGTCTACCGCTTCCGATCTCCCGAATACGCCACATACTACTATGCCAGCAGTGAACTGGAGAAAGAGACGCTTCTTTATCTCCAGGCGCCCCTGTGGCAGTACGAGTGCGTGGCATGGCAGGCCTTTCCCGCAGCGACGGACCCGAACCTGCGACCTGTGTATGGTTTGTGGTCTGACAGGCTCTGGGCGCAGGCCCTGGCCATCGATGGGGCCTCCATGGAGGCCATCATGGATGCCTGGGACGACTGGCGATCCGAGGGGATCCCCTTCTACGCCTATCCCGAAGGCCTGCAGCCCTCGGGCGCCTGGCCTGTCTACCACCTCTGGTCAGAGACCCTCCGCTGTCCCTTGTACACGGCCAGCAGCGAGGAGAAGGACCGGCTCCTGGCAGCCGGAGGGCCTTCTTGGCAGTATCGCGGTGTGGCCTGGTACGTGAGGCCCTTCGATGGGCGGCCTCAGCCCACGGTTCTCAAGGGTCCCTACTTTCTGCGGCCTGGCCCTGACTGCATGACCGTGGCGTGGCAGACGGACCTTCCTGCGATCGGCCGCGTCTCCTACGGAAGGCAGTCGGCCTCCGAGTCGCTGGCCCAGGACCCCAACCTGACCACCCTCCATCGGGTCACCCTGACCGGGCTGGAGCCCAATACCCCGTACGCCTTCGATCTGACGCCCGGCAGCCCGGCAGGGGCCGGCCGGACGTTCAGGACCGCCCCCAGGCCTGGGCAGTCCTTCAGATTCGTGGTGTATGGGGACACACGGTCCATGCCCGAGGCACACGCCGTGGTGATGCGGGGCATCGTGGATTCCAGGCCTGCCGTCGTGTTCCACGTGGGCGACCTGGTGTCAAGCGGCGGCGACTACGCCTCCTGGGGGCCCGAGTTCTTCGTGCCTGCAGCCCCCATCATGCAGCAGGTCCCCTTGATCCCCGTGCCGGGTAACCACGAGTACTGGGGGGCAGGCCCCTCCTGGTTCTCCTACCTCTTCAACCTGCGGCCGGGTGCGGGATGGTGGGCGCTGACCTACGGGTCGATCCATTTCATAGGCCTGGACAGCAACGCGGGCTTCGCCCCTGGAAGCGATCAGTACGAGTGGTTGGTCGCCGAGCTTCAGTCTCCAGCCGCAAAGGAGGCCCTGTGGCGGGTCGTGCTGCTGCACCATCCACCCTATACCTGTTCGTATGCCTATTCGGACGACAAGGCAGTGGTGCAGTCCCTGGTCCCGCTGTTCAATCAGTATGGCGTGAACCTCGTGTTCTCCGGCCATACCCACGCCTACGAGCGATACAGGAGCAGCGGAATCACCTACATCGTGACAGGCGGCGGAGGAGGGCCGCTGTACGGCCTGGACAACGACACTGTGCCGCCCATCCGTGAGTTCGGGCTGACCGTGCACCACCACTGCGCGATCGACGTCGACTGCGACAAACGCGTCCTTCACCTGGCGGCCATAGACACCGAGGGGAAGGTCTTCGATACCGTGGAGGTCCAAGCCACACCAGAGGAGACAGGAGTCAGTAGTCAGTAGTCAGTAGCCGGAAGACGGCCGTGGGTAGCCGGCAGTCCGATCTCCTGTCTCCTGTCTACTGTCTCCCACGTCTCTTGAGGCGAGAGAGGATCGACTGGGTCTCAGGCACCTTCAGCAGCCACGTGGCTCCGCAGTAGCATCCGCCGTAGGCGCCCAAGACGGCTGCGGCGAGGGCGATGGGATGCCAGCCTGCGACCGCCCCCTTGAGCAGCCAGGCGACACCTGCTGCAGCCAGGGCTGCCAGCCAGATCCTTGCGAGAAAGCCCATGGGCAACGCGATGCGCCCGATCCTTCGGATCAGGCTCCTACGCAGGAGCGTGTACTCCACGATGCCTGCCAGGCCAGAGGCCAGGGTCAGGCCGGCGATGCCCCATCGCTGCTCGATGCCGATCAGTCCGGGCAGGTGCACTGCCGCGAGGTAGCCCAGCGTGGTCGCCAGGAAGACCCGTATCAGTGAGAACCGCAAGGGGGTCCGGGTGTCGTGCTGCGCGTAGAAGGCGGAGGCGTAGAGGCGCCCCAGTGTGGAGGCAGGCAGGCCAAGGCTGGCCCCGGCCAGGATGGCCCAGAGGTAGACGCCGTCCTGGGCCGTGAAGCATCCTGACTGATAGATGGCGTTGGCTACCACGTCGCCCAGGCCAGCGAAGGCCACCACAGAGGGCACGATGAGAAAGGCGATCCTCCGCAGTCCTGCATCGAGCCGTGCCCGCAGGCTGGCAGCGATCTCCTCTGCGCTGCCCAGTTGCGCTGGACAAGGCAGGCAGCTCTGCGGCGGAAATCGACATGCCGAAAAGGCTGACCGGCAGCAGATACAGGGTCTGGGCATAGCGCATGGCTGCGACCGCGCCGGTGGGCAGGAGGCTGGCGATCATGGAGTCCACGTACGCGGAGATCTGCACCACGCCCCTGCTAAAGAAGACGGGCACGAAGTTCCTCAGGACCTGCCTGACCGCCGCGAGCCTGGAGTTCAGGCTGGGCCGGATCGGACCTGCCAGCCTGAGGACCACCGGCAGTTGCACGGCCACTTGCAGGAGACTGCCCACCACAGAGGCCCAGGCCGCGATGGATGCCAGAGAGAACTGGCCATGTGACCTGCCGAACCCGATCAGGGCGGCGATGATCGCGACGTTCCAGATCACAGGGGCAACGTAGGAGAGGAAGAATCGACGGTGGCTGTTCAGTATCCCCAGGCACCAGGCAGACATGACGAGCAATCCTGCGCCTGGGAAGAAGATCCGAACCAGCCGGATGGTGAGGTCCCGCTTGTCTCCTTCAAAGCCGGGTGCGATCAGGTAGATCAGCAGGGGGGTGATCGCTATCCCGATCAGGACGAGGACGGACATCAAGAGGCCCAAGAGGCCGGCAATGACCTCGGCCACCTCGTTGGCCTCCTTTTCCTTGTTGCGGGCGAGCAGCCCTGCATAGACCGGTATGAACGAGGCGGACAGGACCCCCTCACCGAAGAGGTTCTGAAGGAAGTTGGGAATCCGGAATGCCGCGCCAAAGGCGTCCGCTGCCGCGGAATTGCCGAAGTAGTGGGCAAACACCCGGTCCCGGACAAGCCCTGCCAGGCGGCTCAGGATGATGCCCATCCCCACCAGGACGGCCGATCGGCTCGAACCGGTCGCAGTCTGTCTTGTGCGTCCAGCTACGGCCATGGGTACAGCGGGCAACTCCGTTCAACAGGATCCATGGGGGCCATTGTAGGGGCCTTGCGCCGGGTTGTCCACGTCCCTGAGAAGGGGAATCTGAGAAGCCAGCAAGGCAGGAAGGAGGTTGTGCCGCGAATGAACGCGAACAGACGCGAATGGCTTTCGCCGTGGGCGGTAGGTTGGGCTTGTTCGCGGCATCGCCGTACGCGACGCTTCGCGTCTACCGGAAGGCGTTGCCTTCCGGGTGATCTGCGCAGGCCCCCGCTGGGTCAAGCCAGCTTGCCCCGGAGGGACCTGCTTGCTCGCATGCGTACGGCTCAGTCTGTGTGCGAGAGCCTCTTTGACGGGTGGTACAGGACCGGGAGGGTAGTCTCCTGCCAAGTCAGAGCCGCCAGATGAAGGCCGAGGAAGGGGACGCGTTCCAGGCTTGCCTGGAGGAGAGGCCCATTCCGAAGGCCGCCCTTGGCGACGCAGTCGCCGAGGCACGGCGCAGCCGTGGATCAGGCGGCGGAGTCACGAACATGTCCAGACCCGCGTCCCCGCGCCAGCGTTCGCGGAGTTCGCGGGGTTAGCGGCAGAAGACAAAGACGCTTCACATCCAGCCGCCACTTGGATACAGTAGTTGCCAGTTTCGCTGGGCGAGATAACCCAACCCGGAGGTACCATGAGAGATGAACTGTTGTTCAAAGAGGAGTGCTACGCCATCCAGGGGGCGATTTTCGAGGTGAACAGGCAACTGGGCACAGGACTTCTCGAATCGGTCTACCAGGAGTGCCTGGAAAGGGAACTGGCGGCCCGAGACATCCCGATCCAATCCCAACCTGAGTTGGGTCTTTCGTACAAAGGACATGTACTACAGCAGACCTTCAGGGCAGATCTGCTGTGTTACGGTCGTGTCCTTGTGGAGATCAAGGCGGTGAAGGGCCTCACGGGAGAACACCGTGCCCAGGTGATGAACTATCTGAGGGCAAGTGGCCTGCATTTGGGGCTGTTGGTCAACTTTGGATCGTTCCCCAAGGCCACGGTCGAGCGTATTGCGTTCTGCAAAGGGTGACGATGCTGCCGACATTTGCGAGTCCGGCCTGTTGGTGCGGTGGAGAGGAGAACTGAAGGAGTTTCTTTGCCGCTAACCCCGCTAACTCCGCGAACGGCTGCCGCCGTGGGCGGGAGGTTGGGCTTGGTCGCAGCACCGCCGTGCGCGACGCTTCGCGTCTACCGGAAGGCGTTGCCTTCCGGGCGGGCTTCGCCGGCCTCCATTCTGCAAGCGAGCTTGCTCCATGGAGTCCTGCTTGCCCGCAGGCGTACGGCTCAGACTGTGTGCGGGAGTCCCGTTGGCCTATTCCTTCTCTTTAGAGGGCCATGGGAAAGGTCGTTCCAACGCAGCCCGAGCCGTCTGATCAAGGCCGAGGAAGGGGACGCGTTCCAAGCTGGCTTGGAAAAGCGTTCCCTTCCGAAGGCCGGCCTTGGCGACGCAGTCGCCGAGGCACGGCGAAGCCGTGGATCAGGCGGCGGAGTCACGAACACGTCAAGACCCACGCCCCCGCGCCAGCATTCGCGTGCATTAGCGTCATTCGCGGCAAGGAACCAAGAACACTTCCCAGCCAGTCACGCCTGCGACTGCGTCGGGCTGTCCGCCTGCGGCGGATGACAGAGACCCTACGTTTCTGTGAGCAGGGCCAACCTGGCGTTCGCCCTGCCTTCTCACCCTCCTGCCTTCTGACCTTCGCTCCCTTCCAGAGTCTGCCTGCTGCAGGGCTGTCATGACGTTTCTCAAGTTTTCCGGAAAGAACAGGCCTGCACGGCGCCAATCCAGGGTAGACCGGGTATTCTATTGGGGTAGGCCCGGAGAGTGAACGAAGGTGGTTGGGATCTGACTATGGATGTGGTCTTCGTCAGGACGCCGAGGTACATCTGGCCCTTCAATAGCGAGACCAGTGCGTTCTGGCAGCCTCTGGGCCTGATGTCGCTGGCAGGGCAGGTGGCAGCTTCGCTGCCGGACTGGGGCGTGCAGATCATCGATTGTCCTGGCCGGAAGATCGGCTGGAAGACCCTGTGCTCCATCCTCGATGCGGACTGGCCTGACGTGGTCTGCATCGGCGAGGAGGCGGTCTCATCCCATGAGGCCATGCGGCTTGCGGCGTGGGTCAAGGCACGCAGGCCGCAGACCGTCGTGGTCGCAGGGGGCGTCTTCTTCGGTCATGCAAAGGGACCCCTGGAGACGGGGACCATCGACTACGTGGTCCACGGTGAGGGTGAGCTGACTCTCGTCGAGCTGTTGCGGCGGCTGCCCGGGGCCGGCGAGGCAGGCAGGGTCGCCGGGATATCCTATGTGCGGGATGGCCAGGTCGTGAAGACCCCGCCCCGCCCTCTGATCGCAGACCTCGACTCCCTACCCATGCCCGCCTGGTCCAAGGTCCCCATGCGCCAGTACGGCCTGGGGTCCAGGAACCATCCTGGCCTGGTGTCCATCGAGCACAGCCGCGGGTGCATAGACCGGTGCAGCTTCTGCATCCTCTGGAAGCACATGGGCCGGGTCTCGGAGGACGGCCGGTTCGTGGTCCCTACGTACCGCACCAAGTCGCCTGAGCGATCGATCGACGAGGTGAAGCGGCTGATCCGCGACCACGATAGGCATACCTTTGGCTGGGTAGATCCCACGTGGAATGCGGATCCGCGGTGGACGGACCGGTTCTGCGACCTGCTGCTCAGGCAGGACATCCGGATCCGCCAGACTGCCTGGGTCAGGGCGGACTGCATCATTCGGGATCACGCCTCCGGCGTGTTGGACAAGGCGGTCAGGGCGGGATTGTGCCAGGTGATGATCGGCATCGAGCGGCCCGATGACGCCAGCCAGAAGGCCTTGAACAAGCACGCGAACGGTCCGGACGTCACGGCCAAGGCCCTCGAGATCCTGCGGGGCTACCCCAGTGTGTTCACCATCGGCTCCGTGATCTTCGGACTCTGGGATGAATCCCCGAGGTCCCTGGACCGGCTGTCCAGGTACTGCGATCAGATCGGCATGGACTTCTGCTTCTTCATCCCGCTGACGCCCAATCCGGGCACGGAGGTGCATGAAGAGGCCGTGGCCAGGGGACTGATCGAGGTGGAGGACCTGAGGGCCTACAATTTCCACACGCCGGTCATGAGGACGAGGCAGTTCTCTGCCAAGCAGCTCGAGCGATTCTATGGACGGTGCGTTTTTGGGCTGAATCGGGACCGGCTCCGGAGCCACGTTCGACGGATGGCCCGGGTCCGTGATCCACGCCGCCGCCGCGTTTATCAGTCTCTGTTTCGGTATGGCCTGCAGATCGGGACCCGCTATCTCTGGAACAGGATCCGCCACCCGCTTTCCAGCCAGCCGACGATCTTCTCCCGTAAACCCGCATGGTATGACGCATGATGACCTTGCATGACCTGTTCGGCCTTGTCTGCCACCAGGACGCGTCCAGATCGTACGTGATCGCGGGATGGGTCCTTCCCTTCTGCCAGAGGTGCACAGGTCTGTACCTCGGTGTGGCGGTGGGCATGCTGAGCCAATGGTTCACCGGGTCGTACAGGAAGGGCCTTCCAGCCGGGGCTGCCTTCATTGCAGTCCTATGCAGTCTGCTGGTCATGCCTGTCTTCGGCTTCCACCTGCTCGACCCGGGGCCTGGCTGGCGGCTCTGGACCGGCCTGATCTACGGCCATGCCATCGCCTGGCTGCTCGTGCCTGCCACCTTCACCATTGCCAGCCGAGGTAGGTTGCCGGATGGCCGGGCTCGCGGGACCGCGTGGGTCTTCTGGTGTCCATGGGTCTTTCTGAATACCGTGCCGCTCTGGTTTCCACTGCACTGGCCGGCCTTTGCCTGGGCCGTGCTGGTGCTGGTCTGCTGTGCCGTGTTGGGCCTGGTCGGTTGTCTGACCGTGTGCCTCGTCTTCTTCCTGAGAACGCTACTGAGCCATATCTGGTTGAAAGGGGATGTCCATGAACCCATACACACCTAGAAGAGTGGTGGTTCGCAGCGCCTGGTGGGCGGTGACTGGCTGCGTGGCCTGCCTCGTCATCTATATCCTGGGCTGTGTGATGTCCCGGCCTTCGTGGTCTCCGGACTCCACGCGGCTCGCCTTGCTCGTGACCCCTCCCGGCAACGAGCCCAATCTCGGTGCGATCTTCACCTATGACGTGCGGACCGGTGAACGCAGGTGCCTGGATCGGATCAGCCAGGACGGCCTGCTCTCGGGCCCCGCGTGGTCGCCGGACGGCCACTGGATCGCCTACTACAGGGTCGAGCCGTCGGCCGGGCCGAACGCCCCGGCCTCCAGCAACGCTGAGCCCAATCGGGCCACAGCGGGGCCTTCCGGCGTGCCCATGCTGGAGCCCTTTGCTGACGGCGAGTCGATCCTGCCCGGCATGCTCAGAGACCTGGCCCAGGAGCAGGTCGGCGAGAAGGCCGACCGCGTGGCCGTCAAGCTGATGATGGCCTCAGCGGACGGACCCGACAAGAAGACTGCCTGCGTCGTCCAGTGGCTGGCACAAAGGAAGGATGTCGCGAGCCTGATGGTCATGAATCCGGTGTGGTCAAAGGACTCCAGACGCCTTTTTCTGGCCGGTGGAATGGACTCCTTGTTCTCAATCATGCAGTTCGACCTGCAGACCGGCCAGGTGCAGACCCTGCTCCTGAGCTCCACGGGCTCTGCTGCGGTCTCGCCGGATGGCCAATGGGTGGCCACACTCCTGTCCCGCAGCTCCAACCAGGCAGATCTGGCGGTTGCGAAGGTCGATGGTCAGATGACCCGGTATCTCAAAGTCGCCTTGGATCCGGAAAAAGTGGATGAATCTGATCTGGCTTTGTTCTCGGTGATCTCGTGGGCGCCCGACTCCAAGCGGGTACTGGTGTCGATCGGCCAGCAGATGGTCGTGGCCAATGTCCTGACTGGAGAAGGCCGCCCGTACGCGGATCCTGAGACTGACGATGTGGCCCTGGCCACGCTGACCCCTGGAGGCGACGCCATCACCTACCTGGCAGGCCTCAAGAAGGAGGGCTCCGGTTCAGGCCAACAGGCTGTACAACTCAAGACCCTCAGCCTGTCCAACGGCAAGAGCCGGACCCTGTTCAGGCTGGCAGAAGGGCTGAACCTCAAGTCCGGCGGCGCTTCTCGATGGCGCCGAGCGGAAAAGCGGCGGCGATGCGGTGCACGACAGAGGACTCGGCGGGAAAGGAGCACTCGTTGCTGGTCCTCTGGGACGGCAAGACCACGAAGACCGTCGAAACCGATCCCTGGCTCACTGGCCCTGGCTCTTGACGGCCGCGATGGCCTCGATCTCAATCATCGCGTCCCTGGGGAGCGCGGCGACTTGTACGCAGCTCCGGGCGGGGAAGGGCTCCTTGAAGAACTCCCCGTACACGCTGTTGAACACCTGAAAGTCAGCCATGTCCTTGAGAAAGACCGTGGTCTTGACCACAGTGCTCAGATCTGCGCCGCCCGCTGTAAGGACCGCCTGGAGATTGGTGAGGGCCTGACGCGCGGAGGTGGCGATGTCGTGGCTGCAGAGCCGGCCGGTTGCGGGATCGATGGGGATCTGGCCGGACGTGAAGAGCCACTGACCTTCGGCCACCGCCTGACTGTAAGGACCGATGGCTTGCGGTGCTTGATGTGTGCTTATCTGTTTCATGGCCTTGCATCCTTCCGTACACGATGGAACCGGACCTTTGTCAGAGGACGCCCCGATGATACACCCATCCGTCCCGGACGACAATGGCGTTGCCTTGACGCCCCAGGGCGAACGCAAAGTCCCTCCTGTACATCGTGAGGATGAGCACAGGTTCCTGGCGACAGATGCCCTTTTTCGTGGCCCCGGCCTATGGTCGCGTTGGCCAGGAGAACAGAAGGAGGTCTTGGCCGCTAACCCCGCCAACTCCGCGAACGGCTGTCGCCGGTTCTGACAGGTTGGACTTGTTCGTGGCATCGCCGTACGCGACGCTGACGCGTCCACCGGTACGCCGGGGCGTACCGGGCGAACTTCGCCGGCCTCCATTCTGCAAGCGAGCTTGCTCCATGGAGTCCTGCTCGCTCGCAGGCGTACGGCTCAGACTGTGTGCGTGAGTCCCTTTGATGGGTAGTCCTCTCTTCCTACAGCATCGAAAGGCAGTCCCAAGGCACGGCGTAGCCGTGGATCAGGCGGCGGAGCTACGAGCATGGCCAACACCCACGACCCCGCGCCAGCGTTAGCGGAGTTAGCGGGGTTCGCGGCAAAAAACCAAAAATGCTTCCCAGCCAGTCACGCCCGCGACTGCATCGGTCTGTCCGCCTGCGACGGATGACAGAGAATTCACGTCTCTTTGAGGCAGGCCGACTTTGCGATTGCCCTGCTTGACGTCCTACCACCGGCCAGTAGAATCGACCGCGTGTGATTCTGGAGGTCCGGACATGACGTGGAAACATCGCCTTCATCTGTCCTTCGGTCTGGTGCTCGCCCTGGGCGCGAGTGCCGCATGGGCTGAGCTCCGTGTGCCTGCGTCCACGGCGTACCTGGACCCCGATGTGGAGGGGGCCAGGGTTTCGGAGAGGGGGATCAGTCGCTGGAGAGACCCCGGCCTGAAGATCCTGTGGTTCGGCGAGCTCAAGGCCCCTGGCTCCCTTTCGTGCAGCGTTGTCGTCCGGCTGGCAGAGGGCAGTCAGGCCAGGTATCGGCTGACTGTGGCCGGCCAGTCGCATGAGGCGTCGGTCACGGGGTCGGGCGAGAGGCCGGTGACTACGGCCTTTGGCAGCTTCGAAGTCCAGTCGACTGGATACCAACGCTTTGCGCTGGAGGCCTTGAACGGGCAAGGTGAGCCCTTGGGCGACGTGGAGGCCTTGGTCCTGGATGGTCCTGCGGCGCAAGGGACACATTTCAACCTGAAGCCCAGACGCAATGCAGCCTCTGTGCACTTACGGTATCCGGTGCCTGCGGGCGTCAAGGTTCAGGCTTTCTACTGCGAGGTGACAGGCCTTGAGGATCCGCTTTGGACCTACTACATGGCCTGCGGGTGGCACAGGGGTTACTTCGGCATGCAGGTCAATGGCCCGGCCGAGCGTCGCATCATCTTCAGCGTCTGGGACAGCGGCAAGGAGGCGGTGGACCGCAACAAGGTGGCGGACGAGGATCGCGTGAGACTGGTTGCCAAGGGCGAGGGGGTCGTTGCCGGCGACTTTGGCAACGAGGGCACGGGCGGCCACAGCCACGTGGTCATCCCCTGGAAGACCGGTGAGGTGCAGCAATTCCTGGTGACCGCCAAGCCAGTGGACGCAGCACACACCGTATGTACAGGATACTACTTCTCTGCGGACAAGGGACAATGGATACTGATCTCCAGTTGGCGGGCGCCCCAGGAAGGTGGATACCTGCGAGAGCTGTATAGCTTCAGCGAGGACTTCTCGGGGAGCAACGGACATCTGCTTCGCAAGGCCCTGTACGGCAACCAATGGATCCGCACTCCGGAAGGCCGCTGGATCGAGCTGACCGGTGCAACCTTCAGTCATGACCCCACGGGCAAGGCGGACCGGTTGGATCGCTCCATGGGCATCGAGAACGGGCAATTCTCCCTCTCCCACGGAGGGTTTGTCCCAGGCACAACGGCCTATGGCCAGCGATTCGAGCGGCCTGCCACGGGCCGATGCCCTGGGGATGTTGTGGGTCTAGAAGCCATTCTTGCTGGGCTCACCGCAAATGGGGTTGACGTGCCAAGGCAGGCCCGGTAGCTTGATCTCGTTGGTGTGTGAACCGGGCCGGGGAGCAGGTGCCCCCTCGGTCGCATTCAGGACGCCAGGCAGGGAGTTGCTGTGTGGCGATGACCGCAGATACGGTCGGCTACCCCGGGGGACTGCAGAGAATGTCGGCGCCCTCGGGTCCCGGCCCGTTCCGCGGTGTGGGGAGAAGAGAGGCAGACCATGTCCTATTCATTGAGCTACGATCAGGATGCTGACTGCGTCGTTGTGGCCATCTGCGACATGTGTGTCACCATCCGCGTTGTCCGGGAGCTGGCGCCCCAGGTGGCGGGCCTCTGTGAGAAGACGGGATGCCACCGCATCCTGAACGACATGAGCACGGCCCAGATCGACATCTCCGTGCTGGAGGCATTCAGAAGCCCCGGCATCATGGATCAATCAGGGATTTCAAGAGCCACAAAGAGGGCCTTGGTTCTGCCTGCGGAGTTCCCTGAGGGCCACTTCCTGGAGACCGTCACACGCAACAGAGGGCACAACCTCAAGGTGTTCACCGACGTTGCCCAGGCCAAGGCGTGGCTGATGGCAGGCCCGGCAGGGGTCGAATCGACGGCAGGCGAGGACGGGACGGCTGCCAGTGCGTGAAGGAACTGGCGAGAGGCCAGTCACGCCTTGCTGACCTCCGGGGGAGCGGCGTCCGGGTCAGTCCACGGATTTCAGGGCTCGCGCTATCCCCACCATCGACAGGGTTAGGCCCAGGGCGCACACGATCGCCGCGCCCGTGGGCAGATCCCACCTGTACGAGGCATATAGCCCCGCCACGCTCGACAGGGTCGCCACAGCCCAGCCGACGGCAAGCTGGCCCCGCAGCGAGGCGGCAAGGAGGCTTGCGCAAACGGCGGGAATGATCAGATAGGAGAAGACGAGCAGGACACCGCCCATGCGCACGAAACTGGTGACCACCACCCCAAAGAGCACGTAGAACAGGAAGTCCCAGATCCACAGTCGCGTGGCCTCGGATCGCTCACCCTGCGGACCAAAGGACAGCATGTGGAACTGGCGATGGAAGATCCCATGGATGGCGCCGACGACTGCAAAGAGCGCGAACGTGCGCAGGACCTCGCCGGGCTGCACGAGCAGAAGCTCGCCCACGAGGGTCTTCCGAAGCTCCTCGTTGCCTTCCGGGCAGTGGCTCAGGAGGAGCAGTGCGGCCGCCGCAGCCACCACGTAGACGATGCCGATGATCGCCTCCTGCGGAACCCGCCGCCCGCTCCGGCGGGTCAACGTCAGGACGCCGGCGCCCACCAGGGTGGAGGCCGCGGACCAGGCGGTGGTCTGCCAGTCGTGGCTGTCGTGTCCGAGGAGAATGGCCATGCAGATGCCCAGGGCCGCGACCTGGGCCAGGGCCAGGTCCACGAAGATGATCTCCCGTTTGACGATGTGCAGGCCCAGATAGACGAGGATGCCGGGCAGCAGCAGACAGGCCATCAGCGGCCACATCATGATGTCCAGGCCTTCATTCACGGTCTCTGCTCCTTCTCCGTATGCCCCTGACGAAAGGCTGTGGCAAGCGAGTTCACCAGGGTGTCCATCAGCTCGATGTATCCGGCCTCCGTGTTTGGGATGCCGCCGGGATACTGGCTGAAGGCCAGCACTGCCGCGCCGGTCTTGGCAGACACGACCTGTGCGGTCTTTCGGTTCTGGTAGGGCTCCATGAGGATGACCTTGATCCTCTCCGTCTTCATCGTGGTGATCACCTCAGCCAAATGGCCGGGCGTGGGCGGGATGCCCGGCTTGGGCTCGAGGAAGAGATCGATCCTCACGCCGAATCGTCTGGAGAAGTAGGGCCATGAATTGTGGAACGCCACGATCCGCTGTCCCTTGAAGGGATCGAGTTGCTTCTGCCAGATGACCAGTCTGTCGTCCAGTCGTTTGGCAAAGGACTCGAATCGCTTCCTGTAGGCATCGGCCCGATCACGGTCAATCGTGGCAAGGGCGTCGCAGATCCGCTGCGCCACGTGCCGGGCATGGGTCGGGTCGGTCATGAAGTGCGGATTGCCCATGGCGTGCAGATCGCCCTTCGAGCGATCGAGCGTCGTCGGGACCTCCATGAGCAGGAGGCCCTCGGCGCAGGCCACGTGTCCCGGCTGTCCTGCTGCAAGCCTGGGGTTTCGTGCACCCTCCAGCAGGGGAGGAAGCCAGCCTGACTCCAGTTCAGCGCCACCCTCTATCAGCACATCCGCACGGGAGAGCTTGGCCACATAGCTCGGTTTGGGATCCACGAAGTGCACATCTTCCGTGGGCTTGGCCAAGACCTCCACATGGACCTCATCTCCGCCGATTTGGCGTGCGATCGCGCCGAGGTCCGCGGTGGTGGCCACAACGTTCAGAGCGGCGCGGCCCGTCCCTGCCAAGGCGAATGCGATGGACATGTTCAAGATCACCGTCGCCGAAGTCTTCTTTGAATCCATCTTACCTCCTGCTTCTCTAGTACTTGTGGCTGGCGTGTGAGCCCAGCAGGAATTCCAGTTGGAGCCACACGGCGTCGTCGGCCTTGCCCTCCTCCTGCCACAGATGGTTGTACTGCAGCCGGAGCTTGCTGAACTCGGTCGGGTACCAGGTGACATTGGGGGACAACCGGGTCTGTTCGGGCCGCTCGGCATTCGCAACGGCGCCGGCACTGTCACTACCCGTCACGGTTTCGGCCCGCAGTCCCGCGATCCAGCCCTTCTGGAATCCCCACTGGACCTGGCCGTAGAGCCCCCAGTCCCGAAGGGTCTCGGAGGGGATGCCGGCTCCCGCGTCTTCACCTGCCTGCAGATTGCGGGCCAGGACCTCGGTCTGCAAGGTCATAAAGGGCCAGCCTCCTTCCGCTCTGGGTGACTTCCATTTCCAGAAGGCGTCCAGACCCACGATGGCGGTGCGGCTGTCCTTGGCTGTGGCATTGGGTCCAAGGGCGGCTGAGGCGCCCAGCACGAGGGTCTGTGAATCGGTCAGGTCCAGCGAGGTGGTCAGCCTGGGAACGTAGAGGAAATCGCCCGGACCTTCAAGAGGCCGGTCCACCGTGGCCCGGCCATAGACCCGCTCCATTCCGTCCTCTCCTGATGGGCCTCTGTACCGGAAGCTATAGGCATCCTCGCCCTGGCCGTTGAATGCGCCGAGCTCGATCTCAGTGAAATGGGCCACAGGGAGCAGCCACGACAGACGGAGGCCGTTCTGTCGCAGGCCGTCGGACCCAAACATCCGATTCAGCACCAGGGGCTGGTCTACAAAGGCCCAGGCGTGGGGATGCTGGTTGTTGTGGCGTCCGAACTCGGCGAAGAACCGGCCCGCCTTGACCTGCAGGCCTGCTGGCAGGCCGGTGGTCAGGGCATAGGCCTCCTCCAGCTCGATCTCGGTCTCATCCTCCGCGTCGGTCATGAGCACTACGCTGGCGAACCCCTTGAAGTAAGGATCCACGGCCCCGTCCACGGCAAGCTCCGCGTTGCGGATGGAGAAACCTCGCTGGGAGGGATCATGGCCGCCGGGCTGCACCCGCTCGACGTCCGGCGTGGACGCCCACCCGGCATTGGCGAGTACGTCGAAGCTGAGGTTCATGTAGGAAGAGCCGGCCTTCACCGTCGCAGGGGCGGGGTGAGCCTCGTGGGCATCGGCCAGCTCTTTCTCGAGGGCGTCGAGCCGCTGTCGCAGTTGCCGCACCTGGTCTGCGGTGTTGGGTTCAGATCCCTGATCGGCTGCCGCCACCCGGCCGGTGGCCCATGTAGCGATGGCCAAAGCCAGGCAGCAGAGGGCTGTTCTCATGGTGTCCTCCTGTCCGGGGCTTGCCCGGGGACGAACAACGACATGGACACGCAGGTACGCGGATGCGCGTCGTGTCCGACAACAGTGGTCTGTCAGGCTGGAGGAGAGCGGGCTTGGAGCCTGAGGGCGCAGGACAGGTCGAGCGGAGACTCGCAAGCGACGTGGACCGGCTCGGACGAGGCCGATGCGGTCTGGACTGCGGGGGCTGTCCCTGGATCGATCTCCTTGGCGTGGCTCGACAGGACCGCACACGTCGCGCACTGGCCCGCGTGATGCTCGCCTTCGTGTTGGGCCAGGTGCAGCCAAGGGAGGATACCGAATGCCAGGGCCGCGAAGATCAACCCTGTGGTGAGGGCCGCAAGCCTGTGCCCGAGGTTGGAGCGGTCTACGCGCATCGCGGGCACAGACCCTCCAGAAGGACCTGCTGGCGCTGGATGACGAATCCCTGATAGGGGCCCCGCGTCAGCGGGGGCTCCAGATCGGGCAGGCAGTGCGTGCTGCCGCAACGGGTGCAGGTGAAGTGCGGATGGCACTGGTGCTCCGTGCACCGGTGGCCCAGCTCGAACTGCCACGTCTTGGCGCCGGTGAGGGCCTTGTGCACCAGGCCCGCCCGCAGCAGGCTGGCGAGCGTACGGTAGACGGTGACCTTGTCGTGCCGCGGGTCCAGCTCGTCCGCGATCTGTTCCTGGGTGAGGGGTCGCGAGGCCTTCAGCAGGACGCCGAGGATGGCGACCCTCGCTCCAGTCCGATAGAGCCTGGACGACGTGAGCATCTCCGTGGCCCGGGCTTTGATCGCGGCCTTCATGCGTGTCCCCCCTGATCGTGGTCGTGGCCGCAGCTCAGGCATGTGTGCTCAGCCGAGCCTCCCTTGACAAAGAGCATGGGAAAGACGATGTCGCTGAAGCAGCAGGGCAGCCACACCGCGATGAACAGGACGATCAGCATCCCCAGCAGGAGCGTGGGGGACATCGCTGCCTGGGTGTTCATCAACATGTGGGCAGCGGAGGCCCACGTACTGATCAGGATGTGGGCCGCATGGGGCAGCTTCGTGTGTGGCACGAAGTACGCCAGGAGGATCCCCAGAAACGCGGCAGGGTTCACGACATACCAATCCTCGATGAAGCCCAAATGGATGTCGGGCTTGCCGGAGGCATGGTCGTCCTGGTGGGAATCGACCTGTGTACCTGCGGCAGGGGACTCTGTGGCGTGGGCGCCCTCCGTGCTGTGGACCCGGCCCTCGGTAGGCACTGCCACGCCCAGGATCTCTTCGCCGAAGAAGGGCAGCACACAGTCACTCAGTGTGGCGGTTCCGATCGAGCCCAGATAGCCGACGAGCACGACCGCCAGGATGCTCTTGGTCCCTTGCCGCAGCTTGTATAGGGAGGTCGTCACGATCGCGGACAGGACCACGTGAAGGGGGTGGAAGACCAGGAACAGGGAGTGCTTGGCGCCTGCAGGCACGTTCCAGAACAGGAACATGCACCCTATCCCGACCAGGGCGCCGAACAGGGTGAAGGGCGCGTGATGCGCCAGCTCCTCAAAGACTCGCCCCAGACGACCTTTTGCTTTCATGTCAGACTCCAACACATCATTCTGTAGACTGAACGAGACAGTATACCGCCTCGTCTCAGGAATTGCAACATAGTTGCATATTTATGCCAGGGCAATCGCAAAGTCCCTCCTGTACATCGTGAGGATGAAAACAGGTTCCTGGCCGCAGATGCCCTTTGTCGTGGTGCCGGACTGTTGTTGCGTTGGCCGGGAGAACCGAAGGAGCTTCTTGCCGCGAATAACGCTAATGCACGCGAATGGCTGCCGCCGCCTCGACAGGTTGGGCTCATTCGGAGGGTCGCCATACGCGACGCTTCGCGTCTACCGGTACGCCGTGGCGTACCGGGCGATCTTCGCCGGCCTCCATTCTGCGAGCCAACTCGCTCCATGGAGTCCTGCTTGCTCGCAAGCGTACGGCTCAGTCCCCTGACGAAAGTCCCAAGAGGAGCTTCTTCTGTGGAAGGGAAGTATCGCCCACAGCCTAAGCCGCCAGATCAAGGCCGAGTAGTGGGATGCGGTCCGAGCTTGCTCGGACAAGCAGCCCGCTGCGAAGGCCGCCCTTGGCGACACGGTCGCCAAGGCACGGCGAAGCCGTGGATCGGGCGGCGGAGTCACGAATACGTCAACACCCACGCCCCCGCGCCAGCATTCGCGTGCATTAGCGTTATTCGCGGCAAGAAACCAAAGACGCTTCCCAGCCATTCACGCCCGCGACTGCATCGGTCTGTCCGCCTGCGGCGGATGACAGAGACCCTACGTCTCTGTGAGCAAGGCCAACTTCGCGTTCGCCCCGTGCCAACTAGGAATAGCCCTTTCCGTTTCTGGCCGGGCCTCCTATACTGGCGAGTGACCGGAGAGTCGCTATGACGGATCTTATGTATGGAATCACGGGCGTTCTGGTTGGGGGCGGAATTGCCTGGTTTGTGGTGTCGCTTATCCTCAGAGGTCGCTTTGCGGCCCTGCAGAGGGAGGCGGATCGCAGGGCCGCTACGGCCGAGGGCCGGGTCCAGGCGGCCGAGGCCTCGATCGCCGAGCTTCGGGCCCAGGGCCAAAGGGCCTGTGAGGAGGCAGAGAAGCTCAGGTCCAGGATCGAGGCCGAGCAGGGGGCCCGCATCAAGGCCGAGACCCAGCTCGCGGAGACATTGCAGCGGCTGCAGGAAGAGAAGAAGCTCCTGGACGACGCCAAGGCCAAGCTCACGGACACCTTCAAGGCTGTGGCCGGCGATACGCTCGATGCCAGCACTACCGCCTTCCTGAAGCTGGCCAAGGAGACCTTTGAGAAGCTCATGGTCGAGGCCAAGGGCGATCTGGGCAAGCGACATGAGGCCATCCAGGGCTTGGTCAAGCCCCTGGCAGACTCTGTCAGGCAGTTCGAGGAGCACGTTCGCGGTCTGGAGAAGCACAGGCAGGAGGCCTATGCAGGGCTCATGGAACAGGTCAAGACCCTCTCCTCCACCCAGCAGCAACTCCAGAAGGAGACCGGCAACCTGGTGACCGCCTTGCGATCGCCCAAGATCGTGGGCTCATGGGGCCAGATCGCCTTAGAGCGGGTCGTGGAGCTGTCGGGCATGTCAGAGCACTGTGACTTCACCAGGGAGGTCTCGGTCACGACGGAGAGCGGCCGGCTCCGGCCGGATATGGTGGTGCATCTGCCCGGAGATCGGGACATCGTCGTGGATGCGAAGGCGACCTTTGACGCCTATCAGCAGGCGATGAGTGCGGACTCCGAGGACCAGCGAAAGGGGGCCCTGGGCCGTCATGCCGCACATATCCGCGCACACATGACCAGCCTGGCCAACAAGAGCTACTGGCTGCAGTTCGAGAAGGCCCCCGAGTTTGTCATCATGTTCATCCCGGGCGAGTCCTTCTTTGCAGCGGCGGTCGATGCGGATCGCAGTCTCCTGGAGGATGCCCTGGAACGCCGCGTGATCCTTGCCACGCCGACCACGCTGATTGCGCTGCTGCGGGCGGTCGCCTATGGTTGGCGCCAGGAGCAGATCGCGAAGAACGCCCAGGTGATCAGCGACCTGGGCAGGCAGTTGTATGAGCGGATGAGGACCATGGCGGAGCACCTGGCCAACGTCGGGCGGGGGCTCGAAAAGGCCAACATCGCCTACAACGAGACGGTTGCCTCGATCGAGGCCAGGGTTCTTCCTGCGGCCCGACGGTTCAGAGACCTGGGTGCGGGTTCAGAAGTCGAGGTCCCGTTTGTGCAGCCCGTAGAGAGTATGCCCCGTTCCATCACTGCGCCAGAGCTGACGGACGAAGCGTAGTCAGGTAGTATCGACCGCTTCGCGGCCTGTGGTCGCGTTGGCCAGGAGAACAGAAGGAGGTTTTGGCCGCTAACCCCGCGAACTCCGCGAACGGCTGTCGCCGCTTCGGCAGGTTGGACCTAGCCGTGGCATCGCAGTACGCGACGCTTCGCGTCTACCGGAAGGCCTTGCCTTCCGGGCGATCTTCGCTGCTCTCCGCTTGGGCAAGCGAGCTTGCCCCGCGTAGAGCAGCTCGCTCGCATGCGTACGGCTCAGTCTGTGTGCGGAGGTCCCGGCGTGTTATCCTCTTTTGAGACTATGGAGAAGGCAGCTCCACTGCAGGTTGAGCCGCAGGATCGAGGCCGAGGAAGGGGACGCGTTCCAGGCTTGCCTGGAAAAGCGGCCCATTCCGGAGGCCGCCCTTGGGACGCAGTCCCAAGGCACGGCGTAGCCGTGGATCAGGCGGCGGAGCTATGAGTATGGCAAACACCCACGCCCCCGCGCCAGCGTTCGCGGAGTTAGCGGGGTTCGCGGCAAAAACCAAGAACGCTTCCCAGCCAGTCACGCCCGCGACTGCATCGGTCTGTCCGCCTGCGGCGGATGACGCAGAACCCACGTCTCTTTGAGCCAGGCCGACTTTGCGTTCGCCCTGCCCTCCTGTGCTTTTGACCTTGCCAGAGTGCAGGCGTTGGCTACAATCTGGGGGTCTTCCTGGCAGGCCGGCAAGGCAAGCCGGCTGCCTGTCAGTTTCGGAGCAGTGGCCGAGCGGCTTAAGGCGACGGTCTTGAAAACCGTTGTGTCGAAAGGCACCGGGGGTTCGAATCCCTCCTGCTCCGTTGGAACAACGGAGCAGAGCAACACAACTGCTTGTGTTGCGCGTGGGATTCGAAGGGTTTGCGATGTGCGCAGCACCGCAAACCCCCGGACCCGGAGGGGCGAATCCCTCCTGCTCCGGTGGGCTCCGCGAACAACGGAGCAGAGTAGCACAACACAACGGCCCCCAATTGGGGTGTCAGCGATACCATGAGTCAGCACTGGAAGGAAGAAGTCAGATGAAGCGAATGATCTTGGCTGGATGTGGCCTCGGAGTGATCGTGTTGGGTTCTGGCCTGTTCGGGCAGGGGCTGGTCCTCGGTGCAGCCGTGCCGGACGGCGCCAGTGCGGCCTCCTCTGCAGGAAGGACGAAGGATCTCGAGTCAGTTGCCCCGCGCGGAAGCGATCCTCAGCTTGAGAAGCGGATCGACGATCTGCTTGCCAAGATGACCTTGGAAGAGAAGATCGGGCAGATGTGCCAGTTGAGCTACGGGGGTGGCGAACAGATCTCGGCTGATGTGAGAGAGCGGCTCAAGAAAGGGCAGATCGGCTCATTCCTGAACGTCAGTGGCCTCAAGACCCGCAACGACCTTCAGCGGATCGCGGTGAAGGAGAGCCGGTTGGGCATTCCGCTGGTCTTCGGCAGGGACGTTATCCATGGGTACAGAACCGTGCTTCCGATCCCCCTTGGGCAGTCCTGCTCATGGAATCCAGACCTGGTCGAGAAGGCCGCTCGGGTCGCTGGTGAAGAGGCGTACTCTGAGGGTGTGGACTGGACCTTCGCACCCATGGTGGACATCGCTCGCGACCCCCGTTGGGGCCGCATTGCTGAAGGCTGCGGCGAAGATCCGTTTCTGACCTCCGCGTTTGCTGCAGCCATGGTCAAGGGCTTCCAGGGCAAATCGTTGAACGACGTGGGCTCTATTGCAGCTTGCGCAAAGCACTACGTGGGGTATGGCGCGGCCGAGGGTGGGCGTGACTACAACACCACCTGGATTCCGGAGCGACAGCTCCGTGACGTGTACCTGCCCAGCTTTCACGCGGCAGCGGGCGCAGGGGCCGCCACGTTCATGAGCTCGTTCAATGAGATCAACGGAGTGCCTGCATCGGCCAACGCCTTCACACTCAGGCAGGTCCTCCGCAGGGAATGGGGGTTCGATGGATTCGTGGTCAGCGACTGGGAGAGCACGCAGGAGATGATCAACCACGGCTTCTGCGCAGACCGCGTCGAAGTGGCGAAGAGGTCGGCCCTGGCCGGCGTGGACATGGAGATGGTCAGCGAATGCTACCGATCTTACCTGGCGGACCTGGTCAAGAAGGGCGAGGTTCCCGCCGCGGTGGTCGACAATGCGGTTCGAGCCATCCTGCGGATCAAGTTCCGCAAGGGGCTGTTCGAGCGGCCGATGACCGAGCCCGCCCAGGAGAAGGTGCTGATGACCCCGGAGCACTTTGCCGTGGCCAAGCAGCTCGCTACCCAGAGCCTGGTGCTTCTCAAGAACGAGCAGGACGTGCTTCCGCTGTCCGAGTCCGCAGTTAGGATTGCGGTGATCGGGCCGCTGGCCGACAGTCCTGTGGACCAGATGGGTTGCTGGACCATGGACGGGCGGCGAGAGGACGTGGTGACGCCGTTGGCTGCGATCCGGCGGTTGCTGGGAGAGCAGAAGGTGGCGTACGCCGCGGGTCTCAAGTCCAGCCGGGATCTGGACACCGCCGGCTTTGCCGAGGCGACCGCAGCGGCGAGCAGTGCCGATGCCGCGATCCTCTTCGTCGGCGAGGAGGCGGCCCTCAGCGGCGAGGCCAGGAGCCGTGCGTTTCTCGGCCTGCCCGGCGCGCAGGAGGACCTCGTGCAGGCGGTCGCCAAGACGGGCAAGCCCGTGGTCCTGGTCATCATGGCTGGCCGGCCCCTGACGTTCTCCGCTGTCACGCCAAAGGTACGAGCCGTCCTCTATGCTTGGCATCCAGGCACTGCCGGAGGCCCGGCCGTGGCCGACGTCCTGTTCGGCAAGGTCTCACCCTCGGGCAGGCTCTCCGTCTCCTTCCCTCGCACGGTAGGCCAGGTTCCGATCTACTACGCCCACAAGAACACGGGGCGTCCTCCCTCAGAGAAGTCGCTTGGGATTCCCACGGGCACCCCACTCGATCCAAAGGGATTCGATTCCAAGTACCTCGACGTGGACTTCACGCCCGAGTATCCATTTGGATACGGGCTCTCCTATGCTCGGGTCAAGTACACGGATCTGACCTTGCCCAGCCCGAGGATCGGTCCCAAGGACACATTGACCGTCCGGGGCACAGTCACCAACACCGGCACGCGGCAGGCCGACGAGGTCGTCCAGCTCTACGTTCGCGACCTGTTCGCCAGTGTCACCCGGCCGGTCAAGGAGCTCAAGGGATTCAGGCGTGTGACGCTCAACCCCGGCCAGGCCCAGACCGTGGAGTTCACGCTCAAGGCCGACGATCTGGCGTTCTGGAATGACCGGATGGAGTTCAGGCCGGAGCCAGGTCGCTTCCACGTGTGGATTGGCCCCAATTCCGCTGAAGGACCTAGGGGTGAGTTTGAGCTGACGCAGTAGTCGGCTCCAGAAAGGAAGGTCAGATGAATGACGCGCAGATCATGGAAGGCGACCTGATCGCTACGATACGCAAGAACATCCAGTATATAGGCCACTTCCACACCGCCGGCGTGCCGGCGTGCCATGAGCTCGACGAGAACCAGGAGATCTCCTATCCTGCGGTCATGAGGGCGATTGCGGAGACCGGCTACCAGGGCTATGTGGCCCACGAATACAGTCCTGTGCGGGATCCCATGGAGTCATTTGTGCAGGCGGTGAAGGCCTGTGACGTGTAGACGAGCATCTGCGGACAAGCGAATCGGAATTGTCTGGAGGACACCATGAGCCATCAGGACCAGAGCACCTCGCGAAGGGACTTCATGAAGACCTCGGCAGCGGCGGTGGCGTCGATGTCGGCCCTTTCACTGGGCCTTTCTGAGAGGGCCTATGCGGCCGGATCCGACAAGATCCGAATCGGCCTGGTGGGTTGTGGTGGCCGGGGCACGGAGGCGGCCATCAACTGCATGGAGGCAGACGAGGGGGTCGAGTTGGTGGCCATGGCCGACGCCCTTCAGAACAGGCTCGACAGCAGCCAGGCGAAGATCAAACAGTGGTGCGAGAAGCAGGGCCCGTCCGCCGGCCAGCGGGTCAAGGTGACGCGCGACACGACGTTCCTCGGGTTCAAGGGCTACAGGGAGTTGCTGGCCCTGCCGACCGTGGACCTTGTTCTGATCGCGACACCCGCCGCCTTTCACCCCGTCCACCTCGATGCGGCGATCCGGGCAGGCAAGCATGCGTTCATGGAGAAGCCCGCTGCCGTGGACCCGCCGGGTGCCCGCAAGATCATAGAGGCCGGAGAGATGGCGAGGCAGAAGGGCCTGGCCATCGTGGCAGGCACCCAGCGGCGCCATCAGGCCAGGTACCTCCAGAACGCCCATGCCATTGCCCAAGGGGCGATCGGCAAGATCCGGGGTGGCCGCGTCTGGTGGTGCGGTGGAGGGAGCTCCAACCCGCCCCGCCGCGCCAACGGCCAGACCGACGCGGAGTACCTGATCTGCAACTGGTACCGTTTCAGCTCCCTGTCGGGCGACCACATTGTGGAGCAGCACGTCCATAACCTGGACGTGGCGAACTGGTTCATCGGAAGGCCCCCCGTGATGGCACTGGGGTTTGGCGGCAGGGCAAGACGGCAGGGTGGAGACCAGTATGACTTCTTCAGCGTGGATCTGGACTACGGCGAGGACGTGATCGTGCATAGCATGTGTCGCCAGGTGAAGGGCTGCTACGAACGCGTCGGCGAGCATATCGTGGGCACCGAGGGTTCGGTCTGGGGGGACGGCAAGCCCCTGGGCAAGCAGATCACCGTGCCCGATTTCGAGGAGAAGGGCGGTCCCTATGTCCAGGAGCACCGCGACCTCATCAAGAGTATCCGGGCCGGCAAGCCTCTCAATGAGGCCCGAAACGTGGCCGAGTCGACCATGACGGCCATCCTTGGCAGGATCTCGGCATACACCGGCCAGATCATCAAGTGGTCGGATCTGACCCAGAATGCCGCCAGCCCCTGGTACGCTCTGACGCTTACCCCTGCGGCCACGGACTTCGAGGAAGGGACGGTCACGGCGCCGCAAGAGAACGTAATCCCGATTGCTGGGCAGGCCTAATGGGCAGACGAAACCTCTGCACGTTGACACGGGACACCTGGATCGTCGCGGCAGCGGCACTGGTGTTCATGCTCGCCGTTTCAGTCCGGGCTGAGAACTGGCCTCGCTTTCGGGGGCCGAACGGCCAGGGCCTCAGCGACGCGGGTGGCGTCCCGGTCAAGTGGTCGCAAGGCGACATCCGGTGGAAGGTCGACCTGCCCGGCAGCGGACACTCCTCGCCCGTGGTCTGGGACGACAAGGTCTTTGTCACGTCCGCAGAGGACAGGCCGCCGAAGGGCATCCTGCTGTGCCTCAGTGCCTCGGAGGGCCGCCCGCTCTGGCGTAGGGATCGGCCGCTGGGAAGCCTGCCCATGAACAGCCTCAACAGCCTCGCCAGTGCCACGCCTTGCCTGGACGCGAACTGCGTGTACGTGGTCTGGCCCGATGCGAACGTGGCGAGCCTCACTGCGTGGACGCACGAGGGCAGGGAGGTCTGGACCGTGAGATTGCCCGGCGTGCAGGCCCGGCACGGGGCAGGGGCGTCGCCGATTGTGGTCGGCGATTCGGTGATCGTCTCCTGCGAACAGGATGAAAAGACGGGCAGCCGTCCTGGAAGCGTCTGGCTGGCGATTGACCGTACCAGCGGCCAGGTCCGCTGGCGCTATGAGCATCCCAAGGATGCCAGCGCCTCGTATTCCACGCCCTGCGTGTCTCGCGATCCCCAGGGCAGGGATCAGTTGGTCTTCACCAGCAACGCCAACGGCATCGCGGCCCTTCGGCCGGACACAGGGGAGCTTGTGTGGAAGGTCGACAAGGCCCTGCCCAACCGAGTAGTGAGCTCTCCCGTTCTCAGCGACGGCCTGATCATCGCCACCTGCGGAGAGGGCGGCAAGGGCGTCCGGCTCAGCGCGGTGCGGCCGGCAGATCCGGGATCAGGTCTGGCCTACGCGGAGGTGTACGGATTGGATCGTGGCGTGGTCCCGTACGTCCCGACGTCCTTGGCGTACGGCGGCCATCTGTTCGCTTTCCATGACGATGGCACGGTCTCGTGCCTGGTCGCCAGCACAGGCCAGGTGGTGTGGAGCGCCAGGCCAGCGGGCAGGTACTATGCTTCACCCATCTGCGTGGCTGGCAACCTCTATGGCGTCACGATCGACGGCGACGTCGTCGTGCTCAAGGCTGGCCCGAAGTATGAGCTATTGGCCATCAACCCCCTGGGCCAGAAGAGTCACGCCACCCCGGCCGTCTGCGACGGCCGGATGTTCGTCCGCACAGTGTCCCGACTGACAGCTATTGGCCATTAGGACCCGCGAAGAAACAAGGTGAAGGTTTGCCGCGGTTCTTCGCGGGTCCTTAGCTTTTGCGCTTAGCCGAAATCGGCTGGCGCCGCCCCGATGGCACCCAGTCCAAAGTCGTCCTGTCGCGAATCTGGAGTGGAGAACGACAGAGGAGAACTGAAGGAGTTTTTTGCCGCGAATGAACGCGAATAGACACGAATGGCTGTCGCCGGTTTTGACAGGTTGGGCTTGTTCGTGGCATTGCCGTACGCGACGCTCCGCGTCTACCGGAAGGCCTTGCCTTCCGGGTGATCTGCGCAAGGTCCCCGCTTGGTCAAGCCAGCTTGCCCCGCAGGGACCTGCTTGCTCACATGCGTACGGCTTCGTTCCCTGGCGATAGCCCCCAAAGTCGTCTTCTTTGCTCGGAAGGAAGCCTCACCCTTGGCCCGAGCCGCCAGATCGAGGCCTAGGAAGGGGACGCGTTCCAGGCTTGCCTGGAGAAGCGGCCCATTCCGTAGGCCGCCCTTGGCGACGCAGTCGCCGAGGCACGGCGCAGCCGTGGATCAGGCGGCGGAGTCACGAACATGTCCAGACCCGCGTCCCCGCGCCAGCGTTCGCGGAGTTAGCGGGGTTCGCGGCAGAAAAACAAAGACGCTTCCCATCCAGCTGCCACTTGGATACAGTAGTCGCCAGTTTTGCTGGGCGAGATAACCCAACCCGGAGGTACCATGAGAGATGAACTGTTGTTCAAAGAGGAGTGCTACGCCATCCAGGGGGCGATTTTCGAGGTGAACAGGCAACTGGGCACAGGATTTCTCGAATCGGTCTACCAGGAGAGCCTGGAAAGGGAACTGGCGGCCCGAGACATCCCGATCCAATCCCAACCTGAGTTGAGTCTTTCGTACAAAGGACATGTACTACAGCAGACCTTCAGGGCAGATCTGCTGTGTTACGGTCGTGTCCTTGTAAAGATTAAGGCGGTGAAGGGCCTCACGGGAGAACACCGTGCCCAGGTGATGAACTATCTGAGGGCAAGTGGCCTGCATTTGGGGCTGCTGGTCAACTTTGGATCGTTCCCCAAGGCCACGATCGAGCGTATTGCGTTCTGTAAAGGGTGACGACGTCGCCGACTTCTGTTGACGCAGCCTGTCGTCGCGGCGGAGTGGAGAACTATGATACTCCCGGTTTTTGGGACCAGTGTATAAGCAACGAATCTGTGGTATGCTGGCCGAGACCTGGAGGTCCCGATGAACAAACGAAAGCAGTACAGTGGTCAGGAGAAGGCGAAGGTCGTGATCAAGGCCCTGGAGGGACATAAGACCACCAATCAGATTGCTGGCGAGCACAACATCCATCCGTGCTTGGTAACGCGATGGAAGGCGGAAGCCTTGGACCGGCTGCCCGAGATCCTGGCTGAGTCACGAGGGCCCAGTCGGGTGGGCCAGGAGCGTCGGGAGGCGAGGATGCTGCAGCAGATCGGGCAGTTGACCATGGAAGTCGAGTTCCTCAAAAAAAAGCTAGGGCTTTCTCAGCCACAGACCGACGAGGCATGATCGAGCCAGCAGGCTGCCGTCTCAGTGTACGGCAGCAATCTCGGCTGCTGGGGATCAGTAGAACCTGGATGTACTACGTGCCCCAAGGACTCAATGCAGAGGACCTTTCAGTGATGCGTTTGCTGGATGAACAGTACACCTGCACACCGTTCTACGGTGTCGAACGCATGACGGCATGGCTGGGCCGGCAAGGCCTACGGATCGGTCATAACCGGGTCAGACGGCTGCTACGGCTGATGGGTCTGGAGGCAATCTACGCCAAGCCCCATCTCAGCCAGCCTGGGGGCTCAGAACCCCAGATTTACCCGTATTTGCTGGGTGGCCTGGCGATCACTCGTCCCAACCAGGTCTGGGCAGCAGACCTGACATACATTCGCCTGCGACAAGGCTTTGTGTACCTGGCGGCGGTTCTGGATTGGTTCAGCCGATACGTGCTGTCGTGGGTACTATCGACCACGTTGGATGCCTGGTTCTGTGTGGAGGCCCTTCGCCAGGCCCTGCATCAAGCCAAGCCGGAGATCTTCAACACAGACCAAGGCAGCCAGTTCACCAGTGAGTCTTTCACGGGACTGCTGAAGACCGCATCGGTGGCGATCAGCATGGACGGCAAGGGTCGTGTGTTTGACAACATCTTCGTAGAACGGCTCTGGCGCACGGTGAAGTACGAGGAGGTCTACCTGAATGACTACGGCGACGTTGATGAGGCCCGCCATGGTCTAGGCCGGTTCTTTGGCTTCTACAACCACAAACGGCTGCATCAGTCGTTGGGATACCTGACGCCAGCCGAGGTCCACTTCGGTGAGCTGCCCTCTGGCCTCCCTTCGGCGATGCTGCCAACAGGAACGGAGGTCCACGGATGGAGACTTAACAACCTAACAACGGTCAACAAGAAAGAAAAAGAGGCAAAAAGAAAGAAGACACTGCTACTAGTGAATAGAGCTTAAACTCAGCCGTCTTTGGTCTTGACAACTGGGAGTACCTCAAACCGAAGGCGGTTTTTGCCGCGAACCCCGCCAACTCCGCGAACGGCTGCCGCCGTGGGCGGGAGGTTTGACTTGGTCGCAGCATCGCCGTACGCGACGCTTCGCGTCTACCGGAAGGCGTTGCCTTCCGGGTGATCTGCGCAGGTCCCCGCTTGGTCAAGCCAGCTTGCCCCGCAGGGACCTGCTTGCTCACATGCGTACGGCTCAGACTGTGTGCGTGAGTCCCGTTGGCCTATTCCTTCTCTTTAAAGGGCCATGGGAAAGGTTGTTCCAACGCAGCCCGAGCCGTCTGATCAAGGCCGAGGAAGGGGACGCGTTCCAAGCTGGCTTGGAAAAGCGTTCCTTTCCGAAGGCCGCCCTTGGCGACGCAGTCGCCAAGGCACGGCGCAGCCGTGGATCAGGCGGCGGAGTCACGAACATGTCCAGACCCGCGTCCCCGCGCCAGCGTTCGCGGAGTTGGCGGGGTTCGCGGCAGAAAAACAAAGACGCTCCCCATCCAGCCGCCACGTAGATCAAGCAGCCGCCAGCCCTACCCGTGCATCTACGCCTCGCCTGCTGCTACCTCTACGACAGCCTCTTCACCAGGCCGGCATTCTCTACGATCTCGTCGCGGGTCTTCGGGAACACGCCGATGCAGACGCCGTCCTTGGGCTTGAGTCGCTTGAAGATGTAGGGCAGGGTGTCTGCAGGCATGACGCGGCCCGCGCCGAGGGCCTTGTAGGCCACGACGGGCTTGGTCAGCTTCTCGATCGTGTCCAGAGACTCCTCGAGCCCCTCACGGACATAGGTGTCGGGTCTGTACAGGGTCTGGTGGTAGAAGTCCGTGGGCAGGCCCTTCTCCTCTGCGACGAGGTGGGTCTTAGCCCCGTGCGTGGCCATGCCTGCAGGCAGGCCGTAGCTCCTGATGTGCTCCAGCCAGTCGCGTACCACGTCGAACTTGCCGGCGTTCATCTGCTCGTCCACCCGGATACCCTGGATGCAGATCGCCTTCGCGCCGTTCTTGGCCGCAAGGGTGATGTCCTCCTTCATCTTGTCGGGTTCAACGTGGGGCTGGGCGATCCAGAACTTCATCTTCCCGCCTTGCTGCTGGTACTCGTTCCACAGCCTGATCCACCGGTCGTAGCAGGGCGTCCACACGGCCATGATGCCGTGGTCTGCCGCTGCATCCAGCACCTTCACGATCTGGCTGTCCGTGTAGTAGTCCCGCATCTGCTGGTCCGTACCCTGGGGATTGCCGTGCGACCAGCCCCAGAAGGGATTGCTTCCCAGGATGAGCCGTGACACCTCGAGCTTACCCAGCTTGATCTTGGGAAGCTGTCCTGGCGCAAGGCTGGGCGCACCCTCGGCTTGGCTCGCCCGTGCGGCAGCCACGGCTGCGGTGAAGGCCAGCGTCTCTTTGAGGAAGTCACGACGGGAGGTGTCTCTGTGGCAGGTCATGGGTTTCACTCCAGGGCATCAAAGCGGAGGTCCTCCAGGCTGGATCCGTCGGGTCCGACGACCCGAACACAGAATTCCCAGGGGAGATTGTTCTGGGTGATCTTGAGCAGGAGCGCGTTGCGGCCCTGCTTGAGCGTCACGTCCACCTTGTCAGAGCCGGCCGTGAGCGGCCGGGCCGTATTGTTGACGTGCACGAGCTGGCCGTTGAGCCAGACCTTCAGGCCGTCGTCACTGCCCATCTCAAACCGTGCCGCCATCGGGCGGTTGCTGACGATCCAGGTCCGGGCATAGGCTACGCACTGCTCACCGCCGAGTGCCTTGAGCAGGTCGATCGCCCAGGGACGCGTAGGGTCAGTCCCTGCGGCCAGCGGTCTCCACTGCACACCCGGGGCGTTGGGCTCCTCGGGCCCAAAGGCCATGTCGAACAGGGCGGCGTAGTCCTTGCCGTCCTGTTTGTAGGGGCCTGCCACCTGCCAGGCGGTGACGTGGCCCGAGTTGGCATCGATCTGCTTCAGGAGTGTCTCTGCCGCCTGCCTCGCAGCCGGATCTTCGCTGACCGCCAGGACCTTCTTCAACGCATCCTTGGCCACGGAGGGCTGGCCGCCCGCGATGGCGCCGCTCACCTTGGCGATGGCCAGGGCGGCCTCGTTGCGGGTGTCGGCACTGGCCAGCAGGGGGACCATCAGGCCCAACGCCTGGGGATCCGGGACCTCGGAGAGGCCTGACAGGACCAGTCGTTTCTCCTCGGGTCTGCTGGAGCAGGCGAGCAGGCCGGTGAGCGCGGCGATCCGCTGCTGCGTGGCCAGCGGCGCAGGGGCCTGCTGCTGAGTCAGCCGGACGCAGGCCCTGATCGCGAGGACCCTGACGCCTGGATCTGCATCGCCTACTGCGATCTTCAGAAGATGGCCCAGAAGCCCTGTGTCGCGGGACTCGCACGCAGATCGGACTGAAGCAGTCCGGATCGCGGGATCCGGATCAGCGGACGTCTTGACCAGTACCTCGCGAGTGAGGGGGTGGACCACAGTGCCGCAGACGGGTAGCAGTGCCAGTCGGACGGCGGGCCTGGCTGCCTGCACGGCAGCCACAATCGGCTGTGGATCCAGGTCCACGTGTCTGGATTGCAGGCGTCTGCAGACAGAGGCAAGGGCCTGGCTCGCCGCATCCCGGACCGGGTCGCTCCCAGCCTCTGTGACCAGCCGGACCAGGGGACCGACCTCGTCCTTGCCTGCGAGCATCGCCAATGCCGCGCATGCAGAGGTGCGTGCGCGGTCAGGTCCTGCAGCGGCGAGCTCGATCAGTCTGGGTACTGCCCCGGAGTCTGCCCGCTCTCCGAGGGCTTGCGACAGCTCAGCCGCGACCGCGGGCGACGCAGAGGCCATCGCGTCCAGCAGGGCCTGGGTCACCTTGCCCCGGTGCAGTTGCACGAGGGACTGCCTCGCCAGCCGCTGCATGTCACCGGTCGATGATGCGGCGGCCTCAGCGAGGGGCCGGACCTGGGAGGCGTCGCCGATCACAGCCAGGGTCCTCATTGCAGCCAGCCTGAGCCCAGCATCGGTGCTGGTGACCAGTGCGGCCACGGCGGGGGCTGCAGCAGGATCTGCTCTCTGCGTGAGGGCGTCCATCAGGGCGGCCTGGACTGGAGGGCCTGCCTTGGTCAACAGGCCGGCCAAGGCCTTCGTGGCAGCCGGGCCTTCGAGGGCTGCTGCAGCCTGAAGTGCTGCGGCCTGGCTGGGGCCATCCTGGCCTGCAATGGCTGCTGTGACCAGGGCGATGGGGTCGGTCGAGGTACGGATCATGCCGAGGTATGCTGCCTGGCGAAGGGCATCTCCCTTCTCTGTCTCATAGAGCTGCCTGAAGATTGCCGGGCTGGCGATGCGGTCGCCAGAGTCTGCAAGGCGCGTTGCACAGGAGAGGAGGGCATCTGCAAGAGCAGGCCGCAGAGGCTCCTTGGCTGTGGCCAGCGAGGTCTGCAGTGCCTTGGTCGCATCTGGACCTGCACACTTGCCCAGTGCAGCAGCCGCTGCACTGGCGGTCTGTGCGTCTGGATCAGCCAGCAGGGGAATCAGGCTGGGTACTGCCTGTCCGTCAGCCCGCACTGCCAGGGAGTTGACGATGCCCACCTTGGTCAGGCCCTGGGTCCTGGCAAGCGAGTCGATCAAGGCCTGCTGCGCCTCAGGTCCAGGCAGGGACTCCAGCACATACCTGGCAGAGTGCGAGAGCTGCTCATCGACCAGCAGGCCGGCGAGTGCAGGCACTGCCTCTCTCGTGGCGATCCGCTTGAGCCTGGCACATGCCGCGTCCTTGTCTTGCGGGGAGCGACCAGACTGCAGGACTGCGATCAATTGCTGCTCCTCGGTCGTGTCTGCAGCCTGAACAGCCACGAGAAGGAGACTGATCCCCATCACGCAGGCGAATCCAAGGATGTTTCTCATCCTTCTACCCTTCTTAGCTTCTCACCTTCTCTGAGCACTCTCAGACACACCACGGCGGCCGTTGGGCGATCGAGAGAAGCCGGTTGGCCTCCGCATCGCCGATGAACTCCTCCAGCGTGGGGTCCCACTTCAGAGGACGCTGCACCTGCTTGACTATGCCGCCCAGGAGCAGGCTGCTGGCTGCACGGTGTGCGACGTCCGCGTCGCAGATCGTGCGCCTGCGGGTTCGCACACAGTCCAGGAAGTTGCCGGAGTGGCTGTCCGATCGATAGAGCCGCGGCTCATCGGGCCCGATCGGCTCACGCACAACATCTTCAGGGACCGAGAGCAGGTTGCCCCTATCCACAGTGATCCGGCCGTTGGTCCCCACGAGGGTCACTCCGCCGTCCATGCCCGCCTTCTCACCCGGGTAGGGCCTGCCATAGACGACCACGCCGCTTGCGTACTTGTAGCAGGATCGCCCTTCCTCCATCCAGAGCTCCACGGGGCCGGTGTCATCGGCGTTGGCCGCCCACTGCACGATGTCATAGTGGTGCTGGCCCCAGTTGAGCTCGCCGAGGTCAAACCGGTGTGCGCCCAGGTTGCCATCAAAGGGGATCATCGGCGCAGGGCCAAGGAACAGGTCCCAGTCGATGCCCGCTGGCACGGGCTGGCCAGGGCCGAATCGGCTGGGCCACGTAATCGCGCCGCCGTCGCGGTACATGTAGATCTCCTTGAGCCTGCCGATCCTCCCGGCCCGGACCATCTCGCAGGCCCTGCGGAAGTAGCCGTTGTACTCGCTCCTCTGCTGGGTGCCTGCCTGGTACACCCGGCCGTACCGCCGGACTGCAGCGAGGACCGCCTGGCTCTCTCGGACCGTCCCTGCAGTGGGTTTCTCGCAGTAGACGTCCTTGCCTGCCTGGCAGGCCATGACTGCCATGGTGGCGTGCCAGTGTGCAGGGGTGGCAATGAGCACCGCATCGATGTCAGGCCTGTCCAGGACCTGCCTGAAGTCCGTGTACGCCTCGCAGGGTTTGAAGGAGCCACTGCCCAGCCGCTCCTGATAGACTTGGTTGACTCGCTGTCTGGCGTTTTCTCTGCGGTCCTGTTGGATGTCACAGACGGCCAGCACTTGGACGTCCGGCCTCGCACTGTAGCCGCCAGGCACATAGGTCCAGGCCCCTCCAAGGAGATGGCCGCTACCCTGGCCGCCCACGCCAATGAAGCCCATCGTGATGCGATCGCCCGGCGGCCGGGCGCCTGCCTTGCCCAGTGCCGAGGCAGGGATGACCGTGGGAAAGGCCACTGCAGCGCCCAGGCCCGCCACGGTCTTGGAGAGAAACTGGCGTCGAGTCAGGTGATGTCTTGAAGGCATGTGATTTCGCTCCCGCAGGTAGGCATTACGCGAGAAGACCGGGCCACGGGCCGGACAGGCCTCATTCGATGGATCGCGGATGCATCCATAGTCGTAATGATCATCCCCTGGTACCGGGGTCCTGTCAAGGGTGACGACTGTGCGGACATACGTGGGCCCGCGCTGTTAGTGCGGTGGAGAGGAGAACTGAAGGAGTCTTTGTGCCGCGAATGAACGCGAATAGACGCGAATGGCTGTCGCCGGCTCTGACAGGTTGGACTTGTTCGTGGCACCGCCGTACGCGACGCTTCGCGTCTACCGGTACGCCGCGGCGTACCGAGCGATCTCGCCGGCCTCCATTCTGCGAGCGAGCTCGCTCCATGGAGTCCTGCTTGCTCGCAGGCGTACGGCTTTGTTCCCTGGCGAGAGTCCCCCGAGGTCCTCTTTCTTGATGGGAAGGATGTCTTGCCCATAGATTGAGCCGCCGGATCGAGGCATAGGAAAGGGACGCGTTCCAGGCTTGCCTGGAAAAGCGGCCCATTCCGTAGGCCGCCCTTGGCGACGCAGTCGCCGAGGCACGGCGCAGCCGTGGATCAGGCGGCGATGCCACGACAATACCAATACCCACGCCCCCGCGCCAGCATTCGCGCGTATTCGCGTTATTCGCGGCAAGAAACAACAACCGCTCCCATCAGACCGCCACACGGTTATGGTGGAAGTCAAGGCAGTCGAGAGCCTCAATGGCGAGCATCGTGCCCAGGTCATCAACTACCTCAGGGCCAGCGGTCTGCGACTGGGGCTGCTGGTCAACTTTGGATCGTCTGCCAAGGTGACCATCGCGCACATTGCTTTCAGCAAGGCATGGTGCCGGTCCTGGTTCTCGTGAGCACTGCCAGCCACCGTGGCAGACAAGAGAACTGAAGGAGTCTGTTTGCCGCGAATAACGCGAATGCACGCGAATGGCTGTCGCCGGCTCTGACAGGTTGGACTTGTTCGTGGCACCGCCGTACGCGACGCTTCGCGTCTACCGGTACGCCGCGGCGTACCGGGCGATCTGCGCCGGCCTCCATTCTGCGAGCGAGCTCGCAGAATGGAGGCCTGCTTGCTCGCATGCGTACGGCTTCGTTCCCCATTCCCTCCGGCTAGCAGCCAATCGCTAACAGCTAATAGCTCTCTTACAGTGTCCAGCCCTTGCGGTACTCGTAGTGCAGCAGCTCGCTCGCCTCTGACGCATTGGTGATCTTGAGGTTGGCACTGTCCCACACCAGCTTGGTCCCTCCATTGCGAATGCACACGGAGCCCAGCAGCACGGCCTCGGTCAGAGGACCGGCAAAGTCGAAGCTCGAACGCGTAGGGGTACCATCCTTGCAGGCCTTGATCCACTCGTTGTGGTGGCCGATGGATCGAGGCAGGGTCTTGGCTGGGCGATTGTAGGCCTTCATCGCAGACTCGGGGATCAGCCGTGGGCTCTCGCCACCCCATCCGGAGACCAGGATCTTGCCCTTGTCGCCTACGAAGAGGATGCCATCCTCGGGGTCGAGCTCGCGGCCATCCTCCAGCTCCTCGGGCCGGGGCGGCAGAAGGCCGCCGTCGTACCAATGGAGCTTGACTGCCGGCATCTCGCCTCTTGCGGGGAATTGGTAATGTACGGTTGCAGCCAACGGCACGGTCTCCCTGAACACAGGCGTAGAGCTGGCAGTCACGCTCTCTGGCGAGCCCAGCTTCAGGGCAGAGAACACGGGGGCGAGGTTGTGGATGCCCATGTCCCCCAGCCCACCTGAGCCGAAGTCCCACCAGCCTCTCCATGCGAAGGGGACATACGCAGGGTGGTAGGGCCGCCAGGGTGCGGGGCCCAGCCACAGGTCCCAGACCAGGGTAGCCGGCACTGAAGGCGTGTCCTGCGGCCGCTCAATCGCCTGGGCCCACCAGAGGGGCATCTTGCCGCGGCGTGTGGGCCGATCAGACCACACGTGCACCTCGCGAACAGGTCCGATCGCCCCATCCCAGATCCACTCGTTGATCAGCCGGTTGCCTTCGAAGGCCATGCCCTGGTTGCCCATCTGTGTCGCCACCTTGGCCTGCCTCGCAGCGGCCGCAATCTCGCGGGCCTCCTTCACCGTGCGGGTCAGGGGCTTCTCACAGTAGACGTGCTTGCCCATCCTGATGGCCGCCATGGACACGATCGCATGGTTGTGGTCAGGCGTGGCCACAACCACCGCGTCGATGCCCTTCTCCTTGTCCAGCATCAGCCTAAAATCCTTGTATCGCTTCGCATTGGGGTAGACCTGGAAGGTCTTGGCTGCGTAGTCCCAGTCCACGTCGCAGAGAGCCATGATGTTCTGGCTGTTGACCTGCTCCAGATCCCACGCTCCCTGGCCCCCAATGCCGATGCCGGCTATGTTCAGCTTCTCGTTGGGAGAGACATACCCCGGGCCGCCGAGCACATGACGCGGCAAAACCGTGAACGCGCCGATGGCGGCAGTGCCGGCCAGGAACTGACGTCTGCTGAGCTTTGGCTTTGGCCCGTGAGTGGTGGTTGCAGCATCGCGCATGTCATGGTCTCCTATAGCCATCTTACACCGCAAAAACTCCCGCGAAAAGCGCAAAGCGGGAAGGCTCCTCCGGGAGGGGGTCTGTTGGCCACAGATCCACGTCGATACACGCGGGGAGACCTCTGGCCGCTCGGATGGAAAACTGAAGGAGTTTTTTGCCGCGAATGAACGCGAATAGACGCGAACGGCTGTCGCCGCTTCTGTAGGTCTGGTTCGGTCGTGGCACCGCCGTACACGACGCTTCGCGTCTACCGGAAGGCGTTGCCTTCCGGGCGATCTTTGCTGCTCTCCGCTTGGGCAAGCGAGCTTGCCCCGCGTGGACCTGCTTGCTCGCATGCGTACGGCTCAGTCTGTGTGTGAGGTACTCCCAGTTGTCAAGACCAAAGACGGCTGAGTTTAAGCTCTATTCACTAGTAGCAGTGTCTTCTTTCTTTTTGCCTCTTTTTCTTTCTTGTTGACCGTTGTTAGGTTGTTAAGTCTCCATCCGTGGACCTCCGTTCCTGTTGGCAGCATCGCCGAAGGGAGGCCAGAGGGCAGCTCACCGAAGTGGACCTCGGCTGGCGTCAGGTATCCCAACGACTGATGCAGCCGTTTGTGGTTGTAGAAGCCAAAGAACCGGCCTAGACCATGGCGGGCCTCATCAACGTCGCCGTAGTCATTCAGGTAGACCTCCTCGTACTTCACCGTGCGCCAGAGCCGTTCTACGAAGATGTTGTCAAACACACGACCCTTGCCGTCCATGCTGATCGCCACCGATGCGGTCTTCAGCAGTCCCGTGAAAGACTCACTGGTGAACTGGCTGCCTTGGTCTGTGTTGAAGATCTCCGGCTTGGCTTGATGCAGGGCCTGGCGAAGGGCCTCCACACAGAACCAGGCATCCAACGTGGTCGATAGTACCCACGACAGCACGTATCGGCTGAACCAATCCAGAACCGCCGCCAGGTACACAAAGCCTTGTCGCAGGCGAATGTATGTCAGGTCTGCTGCCCAGACCTGGTTGGGACGAGTGATCGCCAGGCCACCCAGCAAATACGGGTAAATCTGGGGTTCTGAGCCCCCAGGCTGGCTGAGATGGGGCTTGGCGTAGATTGCCTCCAGACCCATCAGCCGTAGCAGCCGTCTGACCCGGTTATGACCGATCCGTAGGCCTTGCCGGCCCAGCCATGCCGTCATGCGTTCGACACCGTAGAACGGTGTGCAGGTGTACTGTTCATCCAGCAAACGCATCACTGAAAGGTCCTCTGCATTGAGTCCTTGGGGCACGTAGTACATCCAGGTTCTACTGATCCCCAGCAGCCGAGATTGCTGCCGTACACTGAGACGGCAGCCTGCTGGCTCGATCATGCCTCGTCGGTCTGTGGCTGAGAAAGCCCTAGCTTTTTTTTGAGGAACTCGACTTCCATGGTCAACTGCCCGATCTGCTGCAGCATCCTCGCCTCCCGACGCTCCTGGCCCACCCGACTGGGCCCTCGTGACTCAGCCAGGATCTCGGGCAGCCGGTCCAAGGCTTCCGCCTTCCATCGCGTTACCAAGCACGGATGGATGTTGTGCTCGCCAGCAATCTGATTGGTGGTCTTATGTCCCTCCAGGGCCTTGATCACGACCTTCGCCTTCTCCTGACCACTGTACTGCTTTCGTTTGTTCATCGGGACCTCCAGGTCTCGGCCAGCATACCACAGATTCGTTGCTTATACACTGGTCCCAAAAACCGGGAGTATCATAGGCTTCGCCGGTCTCCGCTTGGTCAAGCAAGCTTGCCCCGCGGAGACCGACTCGCCCGCAGGCGTACGGCTCAGACTGTGTGCGTGAGTCCCGGTACTGGGTAGCCGCTTCTTCCTCCAGTATGGGGAAGGTAGTCCCCCACCCAGTCCAAGCCGACAGATCAAGGCCAAGGAAGGGGACGCGTTCCAAGCTGGCTTGGAAAAGCGTTCCCTTCCGAAGGCCGCCCTTGGCGACGCAGTCGCCGAGGCACGGCGCAGCCGTGGATCAGGCGGCGCAGTCACGAATACGTCAAGACCCACGTCCCCGCGCCAGCGTTCGCGGAGTTAGCGGGGTTCGCGGCAGAAGAACAAAGACGCTTCCTAGCCAGCCGCCACTTGGATACAGTGGTCGCCAGTTCTGCTGGGCGAGATAACCCAACCCGGAGGTACCATGAGAGATGAACTGTTGTTCAAAGAGGAGTGCTACGCCATCCAGGGGGCGATTTTCGAGGTGAACAGGCAACTGGGCACAGGATTTCTCGAATCGGTCTACCAGGAGTGCCTGGAAAGGGAACTGGCGGCCCGAGACATCCCGATCGAAGCCCAAGCTGAGTTGAGTCTTTCGTACAAAGGACATGTACTGCAGCAGACCTTCAGGGCAGATCTGCTGTGTTACGGTCGTGTCCTTGTGGAGATTAAGGCGGTGAAGGGCCTCACGGGAGAACACCGTGCCCAGGTGATGAACTATCTGAGGGCAAGTGGCCTGCATTTGGGGCTCCTGGTCAACTTCGGGTCGTTCCCCAAGGCCACGGTCGAGCGTATTGCGTTCTGCAAAGGGTGACGACGGTGCCGAGTTCTGTTGACGCAGCCTGTTGTGGCGGCGGAGAGGAGAACCGAAGGCGGTTTTTGCCGCGAACCCCGCCAACTCCGCGAACGGCTGCCGCCGGTTCTGACAGGTTGGACTTGTTCGTGGGAGCGCCGTACGCGACGCTCCGCGTCTACCGGAAGGCGTTGCCTTCCGGGCGGGCTTCGCCGGTCTCCGCTTGGTCAAGCAAGCTTGCCCCGCGGAGACCGACTCGCCCGCAGGCGTACGGCTCAGACTGTGTGCGTGAGTCCCGGTACTGGGTAGCCGCTTTTTCCTCCAGTATGGGGAAGGTAGTCCCCCACCCAGTCCAAGCCGACAGATCAAGGCCAAGGAAGGGGACGCGTTCCAAGCTGGCTTGGAAAAGCGTTCCCTTCCGAAGGCCGCCCTTGGCGACGCAGTCGCCGAGGCACGGCGCAGCCGTGGATCAGGCGGCGCAGTCACGAATACGTCAAGACCCACGTCCCCGCGCCAGCGTTCGCGGAGTTAGCGGGGTTCGCGGCAGAAGAACAAAGACGCTTCCTAGCCAGCCGCCACTTGGATACAGTAGTCGCCCGAGGCCCAGCGGTAGAGAGAGACAGACGGGATGAGAGGTGGATTTGTAGAGATGCAGCTTCCTCTTTCCATCTCATCTTCGGGCCATCTTAGGCCGCTCCTCAATCGCGAAATCCTCGGAGTAGCAGGACTACACCTGCGGTCTCGCTCAACCCTCGCGTCCCAATCTGCCGCAAATCTGAGCGGCAAATGAACAGGTTATTTCTACGCAGGCCCTAAAAGACAAATTCTGCGCCGGATGGAACGCTAGTGGCGAGTGCCACCCAGGATCCCATCCGGGCAGAATCAGCGGTATGCTAGTGGCTTAACTAAGGACTAGACCATGTCCTTGAGGCTCTTCAGCGGCCGAATCTTCACGACGTTGCGGGCGGGTTTGGCCTTGAACATCGTCTCCTCACCAGTGAACGGGTTGATGCCCTTGCGAGCCTTGGTGGCGGGCTTGCGCACAACCATGCACTTCATCAGGCCGGGCACGGTGTAGACGCCTGCGCCGGTGCGACCGAGGCTCTTCTTGATCTGACCGGCCATTGCTTCGAATACTGCGGAAACCTGCTTCTTGGCCAACCCGGTTGCTCCTGCGATCTCAGCGACGATCTCGCTCTTGCTCATGGGCTTGCCCGATGTTGACTTCGCAGCCTTTGTCTTTGCCATATCACGCCTTCCTTGCATAGTAAAACCACTGACTCTGGTTCGCCACGCGCCGGCTCCGACCGGACTGACGCCGAACCTACAGTGTGATTATCGGATTACCGGGCTTCTGTCAAGCAACAAAACCCCTTGTTTTTCAGGAAAAACTGAGCGGCCCCTTCTGACAATGCCTGGAAATAAGGCATCTTGGCCCAGGGGGCTGCGGAGTCGTGGCCTTCGTGGGCCATAGCTCAGCAGCATCAGCAAGCCGTCACCCAGTGGCCTGTTCTGCGGACAGAAAGGAAAGACGAGCCGCGCTACGGTCGCCCTGCCGTCCTGGGGTGTGCCGACGGCGGAAGGAGGTGGGATACATAATGAGGATAGACAATATCCAGAAATGAGTCTTCAGTCAGAGGCCTATGTCTATCCGGCTTTGAGAGACCCGCCGCCGGGTGGAATCCTGTGCCTGCCGCTGGGAGGGGGCGGCCGGCGAGCCAGTCCAGGGACGAGGGCCTTTCCCTCGCAGGAAGTATCGGCGGGGCTGCCGGAAGGCGCTCCGGCAGAGAGAAGTCCCGTCGGCAGAGGGTGCGGGGTCGTGCCTGACAGGGGACCTTCACGCTGGAGGATGGGGAGTGATGGCAAACTGGGTGGATGTCTCGGCCCCTCTGGTGAAGGAATGGGCATTTGTCGCCGCACAATTGGCTGAGGTGCGATACCTGGGCAGCAGGAATCCAGATTTCGCGAAGCCGCCCTCAGGGCCTTACGATTTAGGTGTCTTATGGAGCGTTACTTACACGCAGTGGTTTGTGTTATTGGTTCCACAGAGCGGCGCGTTGGGTCGTTCGCTCGGTCCCAAAATTGTGGTCAAAAATACGTACTCTCCACAATTGCGATGCTATAGACAAAGGAGTACTTTGATTGAGGTTCTTGCTTGGTGATCCATCCGGAAGCCCCAGGTGGGCGAGTCAAAGCCTTGCCTGAGAGGAGAGCGGGAGATCGAGCAGACCGGGAGAGCATGTGAGGATGAGAGATCAGGGAGACTATTACGGTGGGGGCCGTATTGAATTGGGTGTGCACAGGAAAGGAAGGTACAAGTCTATGGTAGCGAGGCGAGTAATTATTGTTGTGTTGGCGGTGGCGTTGCTGTCCCAGGCTGCGTCTGCCGCGTTTCTAGACACGGTCAATGCCCTGGGTGGAAGACTGCTGGCCAATCAGGCGACTGGAGGCAATGCAGTCTGGCCGAACGAGCAGGGGTATGACGGTTCCACGGCCTGCGGATTGGTGTCGGCATTCCAGATGACGGGTGATGCCCGGTATGTCACGGGAGCGAGGAATGCGGCATTCAGGATCGCCACGGACCGTCGAGTCAGGACCTATTGGGATAACGAGCCTGCGTTCTACGGCGATGACGTGGATCTATTTGCCAGGCTGGGCAGCACGCCTGTTGACTGGAAGTCGGTGGGTGCAAGCTTCTTCTCTCGCGTGCGGGATACCTTTGGAACCGACTGCTACATTACCTGGTTCCTGGTAGACACGGAGACAGATCGGTCGTTTGCCGTCTTCTATATGGCACACATCACAGTGGCGGCCTATGCGGTCAATGACGTGGACAAGGCGGTCTGGCGAGAGGGACTGATAGCTGCACTGAGCGAGGTGGATGACAAGGCGACCTTCCCCGTGCAGGCCCTGGGCATCGCGACCTGGGCCCTTGCACAGACGGGCAAGCTGGACGACAAGTCCATTGCGGATGGCGACTGCAGTGTGGCGATGTGGAATGGCAAGCAGTTGAAGGACCTTCCTGCGATGCTGCTGGCTGAGCAGGTGCCTGCTGGAGAGTTGTATGCAGGGAGCTTCTTCTGGAGATTCGACCATGGCAATGGAGGCCTGGTGGGAGTACGGGCTGCGGGGTATACGGAAGATTCGATCTTCGGGACGATGGGTCTTGCGGCGATCAGCAAGGCCGATCCGAATGCAGTGATCACGATCCCCGGTCTGGGCGACGGCCTTGCGGCAGCGCGGACTGCACTGCTGCGGGGAGTGGCTGGAGACGGGACTGTGAAGGAGCACCTGTGGGTAGGCGGTCTGCCGCGGTTTGTGTACTGCGGCGAGATGCTTGATGTGCTGGGCCTGCTGGCCACTGCGGAAGACCTGAAGAAGTAACAACCGAGCCTCAAGGTACGTCCAGAGGAAGGAGACAATACAATGATTGGTGATACAAAGGTGACCAAAACTAACGCCCTGCGGAGGGGCCTATCTCTTGCTGTTGTGTTGCTGGCGACCTGTGCTCTGGCGGGTCGGGTCCAGGCCGCTGCATCACAGCAGTGGCAGGTCTTTGACCCATTTGCCCTGAAGTCCTCTCCACTGACAGCCTTAGCCCCGACAGATGGCATGATCCGGCTGAAGGCAGAGACAGCAGGTCTCTCGGCCAATCAGTCAGCGATGACCCTGACGATGGCATCGATATCCGGTACAGGCGTGAGGGCAACGAACGTGAACCTGAGGAAGCCGCCGATCCGAGTGCCGTACAAGCCTCGGTTTCGCAGCCCCTATTGCCCGCCCGGATTCGGGTGCTTTGGCAACTAATCGTATATCCGGCCATACAGCCTGAGTTGTCGGTTGGTGCACGGTCTGATGAGCGGAGGGAAGGCCCCCCATAGGGACGCGAGCAGCCAGTATAGGGGCCTGGCGCGGGCACGGAGGCGGCACAGAGGATGGTGGAGGATGATCCACGGCGGGAAGGTGAATAGTGAAGGAATGTGGCGGAGCCACATTGACCACGACACGGAGGTTGCGGTCGCAGTGTGCCCGGCGATGAGCCGGGCACGTGCGCGGACGGAACGACTCACGCATTGCTTGCGGTTGGTGGTGAGCCGACGGGGACGGAGTCTGCCCACACCGGGCCTGCGGCCCGGTAGCTATTAGCCATTAGCTGTTAGCCTTTAGCCGGACGCTTCAGCCGTTAGCGATGAGCTGTTAGCTTCTAGCCGGAAGAGCACTGCCTGGGGAAGGTAGTCAGGTAGTATCGGCCTTCGGCCTGGCAGTCAGGTAGCACTGAAGGGACGCTATTCGCTATTCGCTATTCGCTATTCGGTCTTCGCGAAGAGGAAGCGAAGCGACCGCCCGAACAGCGAGTGCAACGAGCGTCCGAACACCCAAGAGTGATCGTAGTGAACGCCCGAAGAGCGAGTTCAACGAGCGTCCTAATTATCCTCTCCGGCTAACCGCTAATCGCCAATAGCCAATAGCTACTTGTCGCCCGTAAGTATATCAATATCAACATGTTAGAAATCACTTCCGCCGGTCATGCGAAAATCTGTGCTGTCAGCATGTTGCCCAGCTTGACATTTGTCTGCGGAAGTAGTATTCTGGCGCTAATCGTAGCCGGATCCTCGCATAGAGCCGTGCGGTTTGACGTTGCTTCGCGGTGGGGGAAGCGAGAGGTCGAACAGAGAAGGTAGGCTTTCGGTGAGGTAGGGTATGCAACCGCGGGCAAGCCGCTGGCGTGCAGAATCCAATCGGCATCTGGAAGGAAGGTGATGGGTCTATGGTCATGAGGCGGGTTATCACTGTTGTGTTGGCGGTCGCGCTGCTGTCGCAGGCTGCGTCTGCCGCGTTTCTAGACACGGTCAATGCCCTGGGTGGAAGACTGCTGGCCAATCAGGCGACTGGAGGCAATGCAGTCTGGCCGAACGAGCAGGGGTATGACGGTTCCACGGCCTGCGGATTGGTGTCGGCATTCCAGATGACGGGTGATGCCCGGTATGTCACGGGAGCGAGGAATGCGGCATTCAGGATCGCCACGGACCGTCGAGTCAGGACCTATTGGGATAACGAGCCTGCGTTCTACGGCGATGACGTGGATCTATTTGCCAGGCTGGGCAGCACGCCTGTTGACTGGAAGTCGGTGGGTGCAAGCTTCTTCTCTCGCGTGCGGGATACCTTTGGAACCGACTGCTACATTACCTGGTTCCTGGTAGACACGGAGACAGATCGGTCGTTTGCCGTCTTCTATATGGCACACATCACAGTGGCGGCCTATGCGGTCAATGACGTGGACAAGGCGGTCTGGCGAGAGGGACTGATAGCTGCACTGAGCGAGGTGGATGACAAGGCGACCTTCCCCGTGCAGGCCCTGGGCATCGCGACCTGGGCCCTTGCACAGACGGGCAAGCTGGACGACAAGTCCATTGCGGATGGCGACTGCAGTGTGGCGATGTGGAATGGCAAGCAGTTGAAGGACCTTCCTGCGATGCTGCTGGCTGAGCAGGTGCCTGCTGGAGAGTTGTATGCAGGGAGCTTCTTCTGGAGATTCGACCATGGCAATGGAGGCCTGGTGGGAGTACGGGCTGCGGGGTATACGGAAGATTCGATCTTCGGGACGATGGGTCTTGCGGCGATCAGCAAGGCCGATCCGAATGCAGTGATCACGATCCCCGGTCTGGGCGACGGCCTTGCGGCAGCGCGGACTGCACTGCTGCGGGGAGTGGCTGGAGACGGGACTGTGAAGGAGCATCTGTGGGTAGGCGGTCTGCCGCGGTTTGTGTACTGCGGCGAGATGCTGGACGTGTTGGGCCTGCTGGCCACTGCGGAAGACCTGAAGAAGTAACAACCGAGCCTCAAGGCACGTAAGAAGAAGGAGACGATACAATGATTCGCGATACAAAGGTGACCGGAAGTGACGCCCGATGGCGGGTCTTGTCCGCCCTGGTAGTCTTGGGCGCGACGTGTGCCTTTGCAGATTGGGCCCATGCGGCCGCCTCGGACTCTATTCAGGTCTTTGACCCATTCAGCCTGAAGGTTTCCCAGGTTTCAAGCGTGACGCCGATCCAGGGCGTGGTCCGTGTGAAGGCGGAGACAGCAGGTCTCTCGTCCAATCAGGCCTCGATGACCCTGACCATGGCATCGATATCCGGCACAGGCGTGAGGGCAACGAACGTGAACCTCAGGAAGCCGCCGATCCGAGTGCCGTACAAGCCTCGGTTTCGCAGCCCCTATTGCCCGCCCGGATTCGGGTGCAATTAGGTTCAGTTGGCGGCTTTCTGAAGCGATAGCAGCAACAGTTTGGGGGAGTGGTCTTCCATACCCTATGGAAGACACAATGCCGGTCTCTCTGGCATGATATGGGGGGTAGGGCCCGTAAAGAAATAAGGTACACGATTGCCGCTCAGATTTGGGTCAGGTTGGGACGCGAGGATTGAGCGAAACCGGAGGCGTAGTCCCCTTCTACGTTGAGGATTTCGCGATTGAGGAGCGGGCCAAGATGGCCCGAAGATGAGATGGAGAGCGTTTACTTTATTCCTTTTCGGGCCCTTAGAGCGACACTAGGGCGGCTTCGCCGATGGCGTGGGGTCGTTGGAGGCGGGTCGCGCCGATGAAGTGAGGTCGACATGTCAAGCTTCGTGCGAGTGAAGAGGGATCGCTTGCACCTAGGGATGGGTCTGTTCCATTTTCTGTTTGCAGCAGCGGTGGGGGTCTGGGCTGTCGGGGGCTGTGAGCACGTTCAGGTTTCATCGAACGAGCAGCTCCAGGCATTCAGCGAATCACCCGGTGCACCGCTCTGCGATCGTCTCCGTGAGTTCGGCGACACCCACCTTTCGGTGGACCAGGCCCATCTCATGGAGGCCAGGCTCAAGACCGGCCCGTATCGGGTGGGTCCCGATGAGGTCCTGGAACTGACGCTCTCCTCGTTTCTGGGCGCGGTGACGAGCGAAGAGTCGGTCAAGCCGGACCAGACTTCATCGCTAAGCTGCCGTATCAACGAGGCAGGATCGATCTTTCTGCCCGTTGTGGGCGAACTCGCGGTGGCAGGCAAATCCCTGCCCGAGATCGAGGCTGCGGTCATTGCCGCCTACTATCCAAAATACGCCAAGACCTATCCTTCGGTGTTCGTCAAGATCAGCGAGTACAAGAAGCAGAAGGTCTCCATCGTAGGGGCTGTACAGAAGCCTGGTGTCTATGAGCTTCAGAGGGACCAGATGTCTCTGGTTTCGCTGATCATGCAGGCAGGCGGCATCGCCGAAGAGGGTGCTGCCGGCATTCGGATCGAACGATGCCGCTCGGACTCGGACAGCGCCGCCTCGCCGAAGAGCCTGGATCCCAGCCTGTTTGGTCCGCGCACGGGTTCGTCTGTGGGCCTCGATGAGGCGGACAGGCCTGTGCAGTTGGCCTCCATCGTCGAGCCCATGGGTCAGGCAGGCAGCTCGGATCTGACCATGTCCTTCAAGGCGGATCGCGGGACTCCCACGCGGGGCTGGCTGAGCATAGGCCGTGCAGGGCGGGTCGTGGTCCGCGAGCACGTGGACGTGGCGAGCGCTGATGAGAGGTCCCAGATCGCACAGCACGTGGCCTGGGGCCAGCCTGGCGTCGTGGAGGCCCAGGTGGATCGCCAGCTCTACGACCTTTCGGTTGCCCTGACTGCGCGTAGCCAGACGGGTTTCTTCGATTCAGATGAGGCGACCACGCTGCGGGCGGCGGAGACGGCCGGCGGGTACGGCATCCAGCTCGCTGCAGCCAGGACAGCAGTGCCTGCCCCTCGCCGGACCATGGCACCGGCTCCTGCATCTGACAGCGGCGATAGGACCACCGTGGTCCTGCCCATCAAGGGCATCAACGTCCCGTTTGCGGATGTGGCCCTCTATGAAGGGGACCGCGTCACAGTGGAGAGGCTGGTTATCCCCGTGTTCTCTGTCATCGGGTTGGTCCAGAGGCCGGGCAGCTTCCCGTATCCTCCGGACGCGCAGTACACCCTGGCCCAGGCCATCGCCTTCGGCGGCGGCGTGGAGGACCTGCCTGAGCCGCGGTACATCATGGTCTACAGGCTGCAGTCCGATGGCACGATCATCCATGCCACGTACGGGCTGGCCAAGCTGGGCCGCACGGGTGCCCTGGATGATCCGGCTGCTGTGATCATTCGGCCGGGTGACATCGTCGCCATAGAGCAGACGCCGCGGACCCGGACGACCAAGTTTCTCAAGGAGCTCTTCAGGGTCAACATTGGCGCGTATATTCCCATCATCAGATAGGCGAGAGAGTGGCAGCGGACTGTCGAGGGACGTGATGATGAACGATTCAATGCAAAACATGCAGGCTGGACAGGACCCGATGGGGACCTCGGCCATGTCTCCGGGTGGAGAGGGGCTCCTTCAGGACAGCCTGTTCCACATGCTCTGGCGCCAGATATGGCTGGTCGTGTGCATGGTGGTCCTGGTGCTCGCCGTGGCCCTGATCTACCTGGCGAAGGCCACACCCATCTACACCAGCACCTCCAGGGTCTACGTGGAACAGAGCGGCCCCCGCATCATGAAGGACATGGAAGGGGGCGTCATGACCGGGTCCAAGAACTACCTGTACACACAGGCAGAGCTGCTCAGGGCGACACCCGTGGTATCAGAGGCCATCGACAAGTGCGGGGCCAAGCGGCTGCGAGCCTTTGCCGAGGTAGACAATCCCATCGAGTTCCTCAAGAAGGGCGTGGATGCCCAGGTCGGCAAGAAGGACGACATCATCAGCGTGTCGTTCAAGAGCCCCTATCCATTGGAGAACGCCCAGGTCGTCAACGCAGTGGTCGATGCCTACGTCACCTTCAGCGCCGCACGCAAGAAGAGCACCTCAGCGGAGGTGCTCAAGCTGCTGCAGAAGGAGAAGACCACCCGGGAACAGCAGTTGAGTGATCGTCTCCGCGCACTGACGGAGTTCAAGGAGCAGAACGAGGCCCTGGCCTTCCAGACCGAGCGTGGCGGCAACATGATCCTCGAACGGTTTGACAGGCTGTCCACGGTCCTGACAGAGGCGCAGCTCGCCACCCTGGAGGCCAAGTCCGCCTATGAATCGGCCAAGGCCATGGTCGAGGACCCCGCAGGTCTCGAACAATTCGTGCAGGCCTACATGGCCAGGTCGCAGGGCTGGTCGGAGCGGAATGAGACCTCCCAACTCAGGATGCGGCTGCGGGACCTCAGGCAGCTCAGGGCGGACCGGGAGCAACTGGTCACAAAGGACCATCCGGGCTTTCAGGCAGTAGATACGGAGATCCAGAAGATCGAGGTAGATCTGGCAGCCACAGACAAGCAGTTTGCTGAGGCGCAGTTGGCCTTCCTGAAGCAGCAGTACCTGGCTGCCAAGGAAAAGGAGGACCAGGTGTCTGCCCGGTACGACGAGCAGCACGACCAGGCGACCGGCCTCAACAAGCTCGTGTCCCAATATGCACTGCTGCAATCCGAGTACGAGCAGAGCAAGAAACTCAATGACATCCTGGACGACCGCATCCGCGAGCTGAATGTCACTGAGGACGCCGGCGCCCTGAACATCACGATTTTGGAGGCTGCACGGCCCTCTGACAAGCCCTCCGACCCTCAGAAGACCAAGATCATGGCCATGGCCCTGTTCCTGGGCCTGATGGCGGGCGCAGGCCTTGGCCTCGGCAGGGAGATGATGGACCACCGGCTGCACAGCTCGGAAGAGGTGACTGCACTGGTGGGCCAGCCTCTGCTGAGCGTGGTGCCTTCCATGTCCAAGAAGGAGAGCGTGTCGCAGCGGGGCATGAAGGTGGCCATGGACTCGAAGTCGCCGATCGCAGAGACCTTCCGCACCATCCGGACCGCGGTGTTCTTCAGCGTTCCATCCGACAGATCCAGGGTCATTCACGTCACCTCTGCCATGGCCTCAGAGGGCAAGAGCACGCTGATCAGCAACCTGGCCATTGCCATGGCGCAGAGCGGACAGAAGGTCCTGATCATCGACGCGGACCTCCGTAGGCCGACCCAGCACCAGATCTTCCAGGTCGGCCGCGACGGCGGCCTCTCCTCGGTCCTGGCGGGCATGCAGAAGCTGGCGGGCGCGATCAAGAAGACCTCTGTCGCCGGGCTCGACGTGTTGCCTGCAGGCCCGGAGACGCCCAATCCCGCGGAGATGCTCGGCAGCAAGACCTTCGAGGTCCTGCTCGCCAAGGTGAGCCAGCACTACGACCGCATACTGGTGGACTCCCCGCCTGTCGGGCCGGTCTCTGACGCCTGCATCCTGGCTGCGCAGGGCCACACGACCATCCTGGTCGTTCGCGCAGGCGTGTGTACGCGCCATGCCCTGGTCCACGCGAGGGACTCACTGATGGCAGTAGGCGGCCACATCATAGGCGTGGTCGTCAATGGCGTGAGCAGGGGCAAGAGCTGGTACGGCTACGGCTACTATGACAGCTACAGGCATGAGTACGGCTACCGCGAGGGCGGCAATGGCAAACGCCGCGGTGGCGGGCCCGGCAAGGTGGAATTGTCGGCAGAGGCAGTAACAGACAGCCTGGCCCTTTCCGGAGACGCGGACGCTGCCATCGATGTGCCGGACGCTGAGACGGATCGCCCTGATCGACTTCGGACGAGGGCGACCGGGTGAGAGAGGAGATGGATACCAGAGGCCAGCAGGCAAGGGGGCGAGTCTCGCTCGACAAAGTTGTGGTCGATGCGGCAGGCCAGGGTCTGGTCGACGTGCACTGCCACTGCCTGCCGGGCGTTGACGATGGTCCAGCAGACCTGGAGGAGGCAGTAGCCCTGTGCTCGGCACTGGCTGCTGAGCAGGTCCGAACAGTGATCGCCACCCCCCATCAGCTCGGCAGGTGGGACGGACGCAACAAACCCGCGGAGATCCGTAGCCAGGTCAGTCAGCTCAACCAGGTCCTGGCCGAGAGGCAGATCAAACTGACCATACTGCCAGGCGCTGAGGTGAGGGTCGATGAGCGGATACCCTGGCTTCTGGAGAAGGACCAGATCCTGACCCTTGCAGACCAGGGCAATTTCGTGCTCCTGGAGCTGCCCTATGAGACCTTCGTGGACATAGGTCCATTCATGGGCATGCTGCTGGCCAAGGGCGTGCGCACGGTCCTAGCCCATCCCGAGCGAAACGTCTTCCTGGCTGCCAACCCACGGTTCCTGACCAAGTGGCTGGCCAGCCGGCCTATTGTTCAGATCAATGCCGGAAGTCTGATAGGAGACCTCGGCCATGCGGTCCAGAAGGCTGCATGGGCCATCCTGGATCTGGATATGGAGGTCATCGTAGCAAGCGATGCGCACCACGCCCAGTCGCGGCCTCCCCGGCTTGCCGAGGCGATGCGCAGGCTCTATGCCAGGAATCCTGAACTGTCGAACCGGGCCTTCAGGCTGGGCCCTCGCCAGATCATCCAGACCAATGGACACCGCCCTCCATCCGGCGGTCCTGTCACCGGAGGACACCCATGATTCGGCCAGACTCCCTTGCCATTGATCAAGATCGGCAGCATCCGGCCTGGATCGACGTGGCCATCGAGGTCCTGATCGGTATCTTACTGGTCTTCATGCCTGCATTCTTCGGCGCAGTCAATGCACGGGCAGAGCAGGTCGTGTTCATCCTGGTCACGTTGATCCTGGCCCTGTTCCTGGTTCGCCTGTTCCTCGTGCCCCAGGAGGGCTTGACCCGGTCTTGGGTCTATGTGCCTGTGGCCGTCTTTGTGCTGCTCATCGTGCTCCAGACGATCCCGCTGCCTGGCGGTCTCGTCAGGATCATCTCTCCGAACACGGCCCGCATCAAGGGTGAGCTGCTGGGACAGTCTGCTCCCGCTGCAGTGACCCTGACCTTCTATTCACAGGCCACGCTGCACGGCCTGCGGTTGGTCCTGGGTGCAGCCGCGCTCTTCGTGGTGGTCCGCGGCTACTACACCAGGACAGACCGGATCAAGCGGCTGCTCACCACCATCGCCGTAATCGGCGGCGTGTTTGCGGTGTTTGCCATCCTCCAGGTCTTCACGCGGACCGACAAGATCTACTGGCTGATCCCCACAGGCCACAACCTGGCAGATGCAGGGCCCTTTGTCAATCACAGCAACTTCGCCCAGTTCATGAACCTGTCCATGGGCGCGGCTATGGCCCTCATCCTGGTGATTCTGTATGAGACTTTTGGCAGGAAGTCGCTTTCCGCCTCTGCATTCGGGGGCTTCATGGCCTCTTCTGCGGGCAAGCGGGTAGGCCTCATGGCTGCAATCACCATCCTGGGGATGGCCTCTGTCGCAGTGTCCCTCAGCAGGGGCGGCATCGTCGCCATGCTCGTGGCAGGGGGCATGATCTCACTGCTCTACACTCATCGCAGGACCTCATCAGAGGACGGGGCCCGGCTGATCGCGATCGTGGCCATCATGGCCCTCGTCTGCGTGCTGTACGTCGGGTTCGACGCTGTGTACGAGCGGATGGCAAGCCTCCAGGACCCAGACAGGGCTGAGTCCGGGCGATGGCAGATCGTCAAGGACATCGCTACAGCGTGGACGCGGTTCCCCCTGTTCGGCACAGGCCTTGGCGCGCACCCGGTCGTGTACCCGATGTTCGACCGCTCCACGACTGCCGCCCTGGCCGGCCACGCAGAGAACGAGTACGCCCAGGTCATAGAAGAGACCGGCCTGGTGGGCCTGATCGCACTCGCGGCCTTCGGTGCATTCGTGGTCCGGGCATTCGTGCGATGCATGATTCGGTCCTCGTGGCCGATCCGGGTGGCCAGCTACGGCCTCGGATTCGGCCTGCTCGCAGTGCTCATCCACAGCTACAGCGACTTTGGCCAGCACCTGCCTGCCAATGCCTTCCTGAGCGTGACCTACTGTGCGCTCCTCCTCAACCTGGCCCGATCGAAGAGCGGTATTCGGTCAGGTTCCGAAGTTGATCGGCTAACAGCTAATAGCAAACAGCTAACAGCAAGGGGCCGGCCGCAGTTGTCGCGTTTGGCCGCTGCCCTCGCCGTCCTGCTGATCGCCGCCTGGGTTCTAATCGGAAGCCATCGAGCGGCCACTGCCGAGGGCCATTGGGAGAGCGTCATCGCCCTGGAAGGCAGTTTGATGGAGACTGACTGGAGGGGCGACCCTGAGCAGTACGTGGACCTGCTCACAGAGGCCCAGGCTGCAGCGGCTGCCCTGCCCGGTGAGGCGAGCTACAACTACTGGCTCAACGTGTACCGCTGGAGGTCGATGTGCCAGAACGTGGACCCCAACACCGGCGACGTCATGCTCTTGCCCGAGAACATCGAGTCTGTGCGCAGGATCGTGGACGAGCTCCACAATACCAGCATGCTCTGCCCGACCTATGGCCCTGCGTACTGCCTGATGGGCGAGCTGCAAAAGAGGGTTCTGAATGACCCCAATGGAATCGACCGCATCCGTACAGGCTATCGTCTGGCACCCTGTGACGCCACCGTGTGCCTCGTTGCCGGCTGTGTGGATGCAGAGCAGGGCGATCCCAATGCCGCCTTCCAGAAGCTCAGCCGGACCGTGGATCTGGACGGCAGGTACTTCCCCGAGGTGGCCCAGTACCTGATTGCAGATATGGCGAGGCCTGATCTCGCGGTCGAGCTGGCAGGTGACGACATCGGCCGGCTCAGCCACGTGGCAAACGTGCTGGCAGGCCAGGAGCAGGACAAGGGCCTTGCCGCAGAAGTCCGGGCCAAGGTCGTGGGTCTCCTGGAGGCGATGTGTCGTGACGCGTCCGCACCTGCTAGCGCACTGGCCTCCCTCGCCTCAGTCCAGCAGCGGAACAAGGACATCCGCTCTGCTATCGAGAACTACAAGCGTGCCCTGGTTGCAGACTACGGCCAGATCGGCTGGCGCTACAACCTGGCCAGGCTCCTGGCAGACGACGGCAAGATCCCCGAGGCGATCGAAGAGGCCCGCGTCTGCCTGCGTTTCAAGGCCGACTACGCCCCAGCCAAGCGCTTGATCGAGCAGCTCTGCGTCCGCCCGGAGGCCGCCCAGGGGCAGCCAGCTATTAGCAATTAGCTATTAGCTCTTAGCCGGAGAAGAAAGCGGGATAGAAGGCGGAGGAAGAGAGCGGTGTGCAGATGGTTACTCCTTGCAGCAGGGAGGCGGGGGAGTGTGACACCGGAAGGAGCAGCCCATGGGTCCAGGCGCATTGGCGACAACCCACGGGGACGGAGTCTGGTTGGCCGTAGGCCGGCAGCTACTAGCAACTAGCTATTAGCGATTAGCTGTTAGCTCTTAGCCGGAGAGGGAAAGGGCAGAATACGAGTGGATGCCAACGGGTTGGCGACAGCCTTCCGGCTGAAGGCTAACAGCTAACCGCGAATAGCTGTTCCGGAGCTCTTAGCCGGAGAGGAGCACAAATGAGAGGAGAGCAGTTAGCGGTGGGTGCCCAGCGACGTGGCGATAGCCAATTCCGGCTAACCGCTAACCGCTAACCGCTGAGTTATGAAAGACTACCGAAAAATGCTGGTGTGGGCCAAGGCTCACGAGTTGACGTTGGCCATATACAAGGCGACGGAGCGATTTCCGCGCAGCGAGGTGTATGGGTTGACGAGTCAAGTGCGCAGGGCGAGTTACTCAATACCGATGAACATAGCTGAAGGCTGCGGCAAGTCGACCGACGCTGATTTCGCTAGGTTCCTCGATATGGCAGCCGGTTCAGCGAGTGAACTCGACTACCAGTTCCTGCTGTCCAGAGACCTTGGATTCATGAGTACGGACGAGCATGATCGATTGGCCAAGGAACTGGCCGACGTTCGCAAGATGTTGACCGCCCTGATCCGGACAGTGCGCAGGACAAAGGCAGCTAGTAGCGATTAGTGATCAGCTATTAGCTCTTAGCCGGACAAGGACAGCTAGTAGCTGTTAGCTCTTAGCTCCTAGCCGGAGAGGGAAAGGGCAGAATACGAGTGGATGCCAACGGGTTGGCGATAGCCTTCCGGCTAAAGGCTAGCAGCTAACCGCTAATAGCTGTTCCGGAGCTCTTAGCCGGGAGAACGTACGGATGAGAAGAGGAGAGGAGTTGGTGGTGGGCAGCCAAGAGTCGAGCGTCAGCCGATTCCGGCTAACAGCTAATAGCTAATAGCTAAAAGCAAATGAAGACATATCTGTCTACATTCCTCCTGGCCCTGGTCCTCGCGTTGCTCCTCACGCCCCGCGTGATCGCGTGGGCTGCGCAGGAAGCTGGTCGACACGCCGGATCCTCGCAAGGTGCACAGGAATCCTGTGGCGAGGCTGGGCGGGATCGCCATCTTCTTTGCCGCGATGCTGGCCATTCTGCCTGTGCACCTGATCGGCAACAACATCGGCCAGGAGTTCAGGGCCGTGTGGGTGGAGACCGCTGCGCTGCTGGCAGGCGCAGCCGCCGTATTCTGCGTGGGGCTGTATGACGACCTGCGGCACGCCAGGATCAGGACCAAGCTGGCTGTGGAGCTCATCGCGGCCATCGGCATGTATGCAGCAGGCATCCGGATCTCCCACATACCGATTCAAGGTGTGGGCACCATCGACCTCGGCGGCTGGTCTGCACTGGTCACCCTGATGTGGATCATAGGCATCACCAACGCCATGAACCTGATCGACGGCCTGGATGGCCTCGCAGGAGGGATCTCCGCCATGGCGTGCGGCGTTATCGCGATGCTCTCCATACTCCAGGGCAACGTGATCCTGGCGATCCTCATGCTCGCCCTCTTGGGTTCGCTGATCGGGTTCCTGTTCTTCAACTTCCATCCCGCCAAGGTCTTCATGGGCGACTGCGGCAGCCTGTTCCTGGGTTTCACGATCGCCACCAGCTCGGTTCTGACCGCGGCCAAGAGCGACGCCCTGGTGGGCCTGGCGCTGCCTGTCCTGGTCCTGGGCATCCCCATCTTCGACACCCTGTTCAGCATGCTGCGAAGGTTCCTGGGCAGGCGGGGCGTCATGTCGCCGGACAGGGGCCACTTCCACCACCGCCTGCTGGACCTGGGCTTCGGCCAGCGTGAAGTCACGCTGTTGGCATACCTGGTCACCGCCATCGTCACGGGCCTCGGAGCATTCATGCTCATCACAGAAGGCACTGCGGCTGTCACGATCCTGCTCGGCTGTCTGGTCCTGCTCCTGGTGGTCTTTCGCAAGGTGGGCGCTGTGCGTCTGAAAGACACCGTCGAGGGCATCCGCCGCAGGTCCGCCATCAGCCAGACCCAGCGGCTAGAGCACAAGAAGTTCGAAGAGGTCGAGCTCCGCTTCCGCAACGCAAAGAACTTCGAGCAGTGGTGGGAGTGCATCTGCAAGGCAGGGGAGACCCTGGACTTCTCCCGGATCTGCCTGGAGATGGCCACGCGGGAGAACGGCACCCGCCGGTTCACCTGGCGGCGTGAAGGCAACGGCCACAGTGACGTGCCCATCGAGATCCAGACCGTCCACCTGAGGATCCCCATGAAGGACCGTCGCAACGGCCACGGTCCCCGCATCGAGATCGACATCCTGCCCGCAGATTCCGTCGAATCCGCAGGCCGCCGCGCCACCCTCTTCGCCCGCCTCACCGAAGAACACGGCCTGGACTCATTGCCCCCTGAAGGGGGCAATGAGGCTGTTAGCCATTAGCTTTTGGCTCTTAGCCGGAGAAGGAGACGGCAGCGATTAGCCATTAGCTCTTAGCCGTTAGCTGAAGCAATGCAGGAACGAGAAGAGGAGAACAGGTAGCAGTGGGTAGGCGGCGACGTGGCGGCAGCCGGTTCCGGCTAACCGCCAATCGCTAACGGCTAATGGCTGCAGCAGTGGCTGCAATTCATCCCCCGCCCCCTGTTCGTCCGATATAGAACTGAGGCACGCAGTGGACGCCGTTCGTAATTTGCTCTTCGCGAAGAGGGGTCGCTGGCCCCTTCTCCTGCTAAGAGCTAATCGCTAACCGCTAATAGCTGCGGCCATCGCCCGGACGAATGGCGGTGGCCACGCCCCCGACGGGGACGGAGTCTGTCTGGCCCGCGAAGCGGGCAGCGATTAGCCATAAGCTGTTAGCGTTTAGCCGGAGAGGCAAGAGGACATCTGCAGTTGCTCGCCATTCGGCTTCCGCTCTTCAGTCCCGAACACCGAAGAGCGAGCCCTGCGAGTGTCCGAACCCCGATAAGGGAATGAAGTGACCGAGCGAACACCGGGCAATCGGTATTCGGTTTTCGGTATTGGTTTTGCGAAGAGGGCCGCTGGCTTCGTCTCCGGCTAACCGCTAACCGCTAATGGCTAACGGCTGTCTCTGTCGAGCACCGAAGAGTGAGCGAAGCGAACGAGCGTCCGAGTCTTGACAGGCCTGAGCATAGTACGTATGATGATGTCATGAATTGTACGTACGGAGTAGACCATGGTTAAGCTGACTCTGAGTGTCGAAGAAGAGGTTGTGGCCCAGGCGAAGAAGATGGCCGAACGCAGCGGCACAAGCGTGTCGTCGATGTTTGCCAGGTGGATCAAGGCCCTCTCCAGCGGGACCGGTCCAACGGTCCGCCGGGGCAGACTGACGCGGCGGGCCAGCGGCCTCATTCGTGATCTGGATCGCCCGGACTCAGACGTGCTCACCGATGCCCTCCTGGACAAGTATGGCCGCTAGGATTGATGCATTCCTCGACACCAACATCTTGATGGACGTGCTGGCAGAACGCCGACCGTGGTATGACTCCTCGGCCAGCGTGTGGATGGAGGTGGAACAGGGCCGTGTCCGTGGGTTGGTGTCGGTGATCAGCTTCAATAACGTATACTACGTGGTACGCAGGCTCCGCGATCGGAAGACTGCGTACCTGTCGCTGACGATTCTGCGGGACCTATTCGTTCCAGTTGCCCTGGACAAGTCGATCCTGGATCAAGCGATCAGTGCCCGGGCTGTGGATTTTGAGGATGCGATTCAGTACTTCAGCGCTGTGCATGCCGGCGCGGGGTGTTTGGTGACACGCAACACTCGGCACTTCGGCGGGAAGGATCTTCCCATCCTCACGCCCGAGGAATTCCTGGCCACACTAGGCTAGTCGTCTTATCGCTATTCGCCATTCGCTTTTCGCGAACAGCGGCCGCCGGCCTCTTCTCCGGCTAAAGGCTAACCGCTAATGGCTAACGGCTGTCTCTGTCGAACACCGAAGAGGGAGCAAAGCTCCCGAGCGAACCGCGAAGAGCGAGTCCTACGAGCGCCCGAGTATCGGTCTTCGGTTGTCGCTTCCCGCTTGACGCCATGCGCTTTGCGGGTGGCTCCGCCACCCTAGGGTCTGACCCCGCGAAGCCACAGCGTTCAATATCGAGGCGAGATACCCCGATCTCAAGCGTGAGTTCCGTCGTCGATCCACGGCCGAATATGGGGCCGAACAGATGGGAGTGATCCGAGAGGTCCTGGCATGGCTCAAATCGCACCAGACGTAATCGCGAGCGTGGAGCGATTCCTAGTGGTCCTCCGCGAACGGTTCCGGGTGGAGGCGGCATACCTATATGGGTCCCAAGCGGTTGGGTCGGCTGGGCCCTGGAGCGACATCGACGTGGCCGTCATCTCGCCGGATTTTTCCGGAGACCTCTTTCAGGCCCGCCTCACATTGATGCAATGGGCCGCCGCGATCGATGACCGGATCGAGCCGCAGCCATTCTCGCCGGACGGTTTCGGGCCGAATAATCCGCTGGCCAATGAGATCTCGCGCAATGGTGTTCGGCTGCTATAGGTGTGGTGGGCCGCTGCTCGGTCTTCGGTTTCTGACCCACGATGCTGTTGAAAGCAGGCTCGCGAAGTGGCTCCGGTGATATGGACCGTAAAGGCTGCTTCAGGATTCTGTACAGGATCCTGGATGAGAACAGGATAGCCGTTGTCGAGGTTGTGCAAGGAATCCTCCTTCCTGATCCTTGTTCAACCGCAAAAAACCGACACCGCTTGACGACAAGTTCACTTGAGTGAACTTTGATATAAAACATTACTGTAAATGGAGTTACATCAATACTGAATGGCGCGACTCCAGGTCATTCAGGGGCCATCTGAATCAAGGTGGTCGGATTGAGGACAAACGAGGTCTGGAGTGAGCGAGTCGGGCGCACGAGTCTCGGTATCCGATGCGGTTTGTCCGGCTAAAGGCTAACAGCCAATGGCTAACGGCTGTCTCTGTCGAACACCGAAGAGGGAGCAAAGCTCCCGAGCGAACCGCGAAGAGCGAGTCCTGCGAGCGCCCGAGTATCGGTCTTCGGTTTTCGCTTCCCACTTGACGCCATGCGCTTTGCGGGTGGCTCCGCCACCCTAGGGTCTGACCCCGGAAGCCCGCATGATTGGCCTTGCGGATGGCCGGATGTTTGTGTCATAATGGATGCCGAAAGATCGGTTGTACAATAGAGGTGATTCATGGGTGCAGTAGCCATTGACGACGCAAGACTCAAAGGCCTGCTCAAGCAGGCGATGATGGAGGTCTTGGAGGAGCGGGCTGACCTATTCAGGGAACTGCTGGCCGATGTGGTCGAGGACCTCGCCTTGGCCAGGGCGATCAAGGAGGAGGAGCAGACGCCGGGGGTTGGGAAGGATGAGGTTCTCCGAGCACTGGAGTAGACGCTTTGAAGACCGAGTTCAAGAAGAGCTTCCTCAAGGACGTCAAGGCCCTAAGGGACGCCGGCCTGAAGGAGCGAATCAGGGATGCCATCAACCTGGTAGAACGGGCCGAGACACTTCAAGGCCTGAGCGGTATCAAGAAGTTGGCGGGAAGCGACCGGTACTACCGGATTAGAATCGGTGACTATCGCATGGGCCTCATCATCGAAGGGAACACGGTCACCTTTGTTCGATGCCTCCACCGTCGGGAGATATATCGGTACATACCATAGCCCGGCGGGACACACCGACCCTGGCCTGACACCCAGGTTGCCTGTCCGCAGTTTGGTTTTCGCCTTTCGCTTTTCGCAGTGCCGAAGAGCGAGCATAGCGAACGCCCGAATCGCGGTCTTCGGTTTTCGCTTCCCGCTTGACGCCATGCGCTTTGCGGGTGGCTCCGCCACCCTAAGGTCTGACCCCGGAAGCCAGAGCCACGTTGACCGGCTCCAGCCCGATGGGTACAATAGACCTGTTTGATGGACTGAGTGAAGATCGATAGGCAAGGGGACTGGCTGGGATGATTGCAGCCCGCGACAGGCAAACGGCTCTTGAGTTCAAAGAACGCGCAGCGGCGTTAGTCCACATACGTCAGTTCTGCGTGTTTGGCTCGCGGGCCAGAGGTGACTCGACTATTGGCTCGGATCTTGACATCTTCCTGGTAGTGGACCGCATTGACGCCGAGCAGCGAGAGAAGATATCTGAAGCCGGCTGGGAGATCGGGTATGCCAACGGCGTGGTACTGTCTGACCTGCCCTACGGACGGTGGGCGCAGGAACCGCTAACGCTAGGCCGCCTCGTCCATAGGGGTTAGTTGTCCTGCATGGTAACGTCGTTCATACTCAACCGGACTGACATTGCCCCGGGGGGGGCTCTGGGCAGAACAATCTCAAGACTATGTCACTGCGTAACGGTAAGAATAGTTGTCGTCAGTGGGAAAGAGCACTTGACGCTGATCAAGAGGTCTCCTTACCGATAGCTGTCATCCTAAAACCAACTACCGGCTGCAGGAGGCCTCTTTCCGTGAGGCCCTTAACGGACCGCCATTCTATGGTGTCCCTAGATTACAGGCGCGGGACCGCAAAACCCCAAGACTGACCCCTGGCTCCTCTGTGGCCGGCTGACGTCTGGATCCAGATGGGTGACTGCACGGAAGATCGGCTTCCGAAATCAACACCGTCGGAACAAGTCAGGTGCATACACAGTCGTGGCCTTTGGGCGTTGCGTGGCGTGGATCGCAAGTAACAGTGTCGGTCAGCCAGCGGCGGAAAAGGAAGGAGTCTCCTCCGCCTAGGGGCGTACTTTTTGTACTTGACGGGAACCTACATGGGTGACCCCTTGCTCCATGTTGTTGTTTTGACATGAACCCTATAGGGTGACCCCTTGGGCTCCGATGACTCATGGGGCCCCCAGGCCACCCGACAGAGCTGTGGGAACTACCCGCCCAATTCGGCGTTCGCCATAGCAGGCCTTCGAGGGCATGGCCGGACGCTGAGGGACGAGGAGATTGACATTCCCAGTGATCAAGATGCCGTCGTCCGCCCACTTCACGACACACGGGATGACAAAATGACCGCGGAAAATGCGGTACGCTCTGGGCAAGCTGATGCTCCAAACGCATCTCGCGATGCTAGGCTTGATGACATCAAAGGCTGCTTGGTGGTCGCTATGGTTGTGTATCACTGTGCCTCGGTTGCACGCTATGCCTCTTGTGGCCCCGCTACCTACTACATGTTGTTTGACGCGGTGAGAGAGAATCTTCGCTTCTTACACTCCGCGTTCCTCTGCATAGCTGGATACCTATATGGCGTGCATTACTATCCGCAGCTGTCGTCAATGCCTGCACGCACTCAAAGGCGCCTTCTCTCACGATCTTGGAGACTGCTCGCACTCTTCTTTGTGGTGAACGGGGGTCTACTGGTCATAAGTGTCGGACTGGATCTGCGAGCGCTTTGCGGCATGTGTCCTGGCGACGTGAAGTCCTTCTTCGATTCGTGCGTATTGGACGTTGGAAGCAAGAATGCTTACGAGGTCTTGTACTATCTAGGCATGTTCCTACTGCTCTTGGGGCTGACGTGCCGGATGCGGATACTAGTCCCGTTGTTTCTGCTTCTGTTAGTGCTGGAGTTTCTCACACCATGTTACCTCGTGTGGTTCTTGATCATGGGAGTGTGTGGTAGCCTGTTCGGTGTGGGGATAGCGAGATACCCTTCGGTGTTTCAGCATACCAGCTTCACCTCTTTGTACTCCCTCGCGCCCATCGCACTATGCCTGGAGTTGGTGATGACGGCTCATTGCAGAGTGGAACGCCATTCATTTCAGGGTATGGCGATCACCCTCATTCAGACTGCCACATGGTTCGCCACATTTCTGTTTGTCACTGGTCTGAGGAGTCAACACGTTCTGGTTAAGACTGCAAGGCTGCTCGGCAGGTACACGCTATTCGCCTACATGCTGCAGATGCCGATTGCCAGGCTCACGCACATGGCTTTCACGCATATCGGTCTGGTAGGTCTCGCATATTGCCTATGTGCGATTGCGGTAGTGACCATCTGTACTGTGACCGCCGTGGCGTTCCTGGACTATCTGCGGAGGACATTGTTGCGTGTCGACAGGATTTATCGAGTTATCTTTGCCTGAGGCTACTGCACCGGCGTGTGGTGCCTAGGCAATTTTACCGATCTCTGAATACATGGTTCATCGCTCACTTGTTCAGATGTCGCCTCTCGGGGAGGTGAATGCCGTAGGTCGAGGCGTTGGCGCGAAGACGATGCTCGTCGGACGCTTGTCGACGCAGGCTTTTGCGGTTCTCTTGGATCAAGCTGTGTGCAGTGCGACGAACTTCCTCACGGGTGTCGCAGTTGCTAGGGGGTGCCCCAAGGCTGAATACGGCGTGTTCGTGCTGTTTATTATTGTCTTGCGGTTCGTTGCCGGTATTCAGAATAGCATGGTCGGCATGCCCTTCACCATTAATCACCCTCGAATCGAGGTCGACCGGCGAGCAGTCTATCTTGGCAACACACTAGTCAGTCAGTTGTTTCTGTCGGGGATCGTAGGCGTGCTCTTTCTTGTCGCGGCTATCGTCGCGAGATTCGGTTCTGCCGATCCGGGGACGACCAGGGCCCTAGATGTGCTCATATTGGCCTCAGTGGCCTTCATAGCCAGAGATTCGCTCAGACTGATGTTGCTTGGCCAGCTCTATGTCTGGCGCAACCTGCTCCTGAGTGCGGCTGTCGCGGTGTTCACACTTGGCGGTCTCTACGCTGGTCAAGTACGAGGTGCCCTCAGTACGCCGCTTGCGTTGGCGATCATCGGGATGGGAGCGGGCGTGCCGACGGCTGGGTTTTGGTTTGTACTGCAATGGCGCAGGTCTTGTGTCCGTCGAAAGGACCTATGGGGTGACTTTCTGCTGAATTGGGACCAAGGCAGATGGTTTACCGTACGGACGTTCATGTACATGGTCGCGTTCTCTTTGTATCCGTTCTATCTTCGCACGTTCTCAAGTGCGGAACAGGTGGCCGCGTATGGGGTCTGCTTCTCCATTAGTTCCATGGCCAATCCCATATTCATGGGTATGGGGGCCTATCTCAGGCCGAAGTTCTCGCACTTGGCGGCTCAGAACGAGCGTGCGTTGAGCGCAGTCGTGGTTCAGGTTGAGGTGGCACTGGGCGTTGTGGCTGTGGCTTTGGTCGCGATGACAGCTTTCTTCGGAGAGAGTCTTATTGCTATGGTCTATGGAGCCAAGTACTCGGGACTCGGATGGCCACTGGTGTTGACTGCCATCGGCGTGGCCTTCTCGATAGTTGAACTACCCCTTCTTTCGGCAGCAGAGGCCCTGCGGAACACAAAAGCCACCTTTGTCGCGAGGTGCTGTAGCTCTGGATTCACGTTGATAGGTGGACTCTTGTTGGTCAAATATCGTGGATTGTATGGTGCCGTCCTGGGTCTGACCTTGTCTCACGCTGTTGGATTCCTGTACTTGCTGGGGACACTGATGCGATTTCGCGGGCGAGTTCGACTCGCAAGATAGTGGGCGCCGACATGTCGAGATGCATGTCTGGACGGAGGAGAGTGATAGGACATAGGATCTGGTGGAGACTCCACGTTAGCCCAGGCGCAATACGCACTATCGCTGCGGTTGCAGCGATTATTGCATTCGGTGACTACCGGCTAGAGAGCCGTGATTCCGCTGATGCTCTGACGCCATCGGGCTGGGACGCGCAGATCAAGTTCGAGATTGTGCTGTGGTTTATCTTGGGTGGGCTGGCGGCAGCAGTAACACTACGGGAGAAGTTATGGATGAAGTTGTCGCGTTTCAATCCGTTGACTTGGTATCTCATGTTCGCGTGCTTCGCCCTGTTCTCTGTTGCCTACACGCCGGTGCCCGTACTTGCGGCGTTTCGTGCAATACAGATTATCGTTGCGATTCTGTTGGTCCTCTGGCTGAATCCAAGCCTGTCCAACATGAACGCCTTTCTCCGGCTCTTTCTATTGGCAAACGTGCTCGCCTACTTCATGCTGCCGACACCGGTCCTAAGACATCAGTCGGCGGTCTTCCGTTTCTGTACCATGATTTGTCCTCAGGCGAACGCCTGTGGGACTCTGTTTGCGATGGGTGCAGCTCTCTCGCTTGCCTATTCAGACAGAACAACGAGATTCAGGCAGTCAATTTGGTTTGCGGTTTTTGCGGTTCTCACCCTAATGACAGGAAGCCGTACGGCCATTGTGGCTCTGGTTGGCGTGTCACTGCTGACAATGCCCTTCGCACCTCGATCACAGGCAGTCAGTCTTCTGGCTATGGTTGGGGGGGCCCTTCTGGTGCTAGCTTCCCCTGAGGCTTCAACGACTATCAGCGAGCAGTTCGTTCGAGGTGATGTTTCTGATGTATACAGTCTGACGGGGCGACTTGACATCTGGAAAGATGCTTTGAGCCGCTGGTGGCAATCCCCAATCTGGGGTGGGGGATACTACTGTACTCGTGCGGAAAGCTATGGCCGGTATGCGCATTGTGATTCGATGTTTTTGGACGCTCTAGTTCAGACGGGTGCGATAGGATCACTCCTGCTGTCCGGCTTCTGGGCGATGCTCGGCTTGCGGTGCTTTCGGCAAAACTGGAGGTTCGACTTGACGTATGCTGCCGTTGTCTTGCCCTTGTTCCTGTATTCTCTAACTGGTGTGACGTTCGCTGGTGATGCTTCGCTGTCCACGGTGGTCGGCCTCTGCATTGCTGTACGGGGAACGGAGCCGGGGCCACGCGCCAGTTGCGGGCGGGCGCTAACGGGGACGATCACTGGGTCGTAGCAGTTCTCGCAGGCCAATGTTGACTCTCTTGCGCTCACTCCCCGAAAGAGGTAATGACCGGTGAAGATAAGAGTCCTGGTTATTGAGCACTCACTGCCATTCTACCATGTGCCTTGCTGGGCGTTGTTGGGATCGCACCCTGGAATTGAACTGACAGTGGCGCAGGGCACCGGCTACTTCACGGGACCCAATGCTGTTCCAGAAGGCAGGTATGATGAGTCCATGCCATTCAGGCTCGTCAGAGGGAGGATTGTGAGACGTTTCTTTGGGAAGACAGTCCTTTGGCATGAGAGTGCGGTAAGGCTTGTCAAGGAGGAGGCTTTTGATGTTGTCATTCATCAGTTTGAGACGAAGATCATCTCCCTCTGGAGGACACGGCATGTTGTAGAGAGAAGGGGGGGGAAGTTCATCTTCTGGGGAATTGGACAGTCTCTGAAGCCGACCCCCGCACTCGACGTGGTTCGATGGTTCCTGGCCCGCAGGGCAGATGCTCTGGTCTTCTACGCGGACAGCAACAGGGCGAGGTTCGTTCGCATGGGATTGGATGCGCGGCGGTTGTTCGTTGCCCCGAACTCGATTGATCTGCAGCCCATCACGTCGGCTGCGGCAAAATGGCCTGCGGAAGCAATAGAAGCGTTTAAGAGGGCGCAAGGCCTGGGTCCTAGCCCTGTGTTGATACATGTGGGACGGCTGATGACACGAAAGCGGCTTGATCTTCTTATTGCTGCGACCGCCCTCCTCAAGCACGAATACCCGGAGATTGTGGTCATCCTCGTTGGCAATGGTCCCGAGGAGCGGAATCTAAGGGAAATGGTCCGTGCGGAGTCTCTGGAAGACCATTTCAGATTCCTCGGCACGATCTCGGGCGAAGAGAGCCTTGCCCCTTGGTTTCTTTCCAGCGATGTCGTGGTCGCGCCGGGCCAGGTTGGCCATCTGGCTACACATGCTCATGCCTACGGCCGGCCCCTGGTTGCCTGTGATGATCCGAGTATTCAAGGACCAGAAATCGGGATTTTGGTGCCTGGCAGGACAGGCGAACAGTACCGGTATGGCGATATTGATGATCTGGCGAGGGTGATCGGTGGCCTTCTGGACGAACCGTTGAGGCGATGGCAAATGGGTGATGAGGGCAGGAGACGTGCCAGCAAGTACTGTGGTACTCCTCGGATGGCCAACGGCTTTCTTGAGGCGATCTCGTATGTCACCGCTACGGAGTTGAGACGGTTTGGAGAACACTGATGCGTGCCTTCTTCGGCAGACTGTACTACTGGAGGGCCTTCCTTCAATTCAGGGCCTATGGTTCGGGTGTCCAACTTGGCCTTGGAGGAGTCTTCCTAAGGCCTCAGGAGGTCAGCTTAGGGGATCACGTCAGCATAGCAAGAGGCTTCTGGATCTCCGCACGATCCCTCTCGATTGGCAGTCATGTGATGGCTGGGCCCAATTTGGTTATAGAATGTGACGATCATGTTACTGACCAGGTCGGCATAAGTATGAATGAGAATGGACATACGAGACGTGTTTCGCCGGTGACGATCGAGGATGACGTCTGGATTGGGGCTAACGTGATTATCTTGAGGGGAGTCACTGTGAGAGAGGGATCGGTCATAGGGGCAGGCAGCGTTGTCACCAAGTCATCGCCGCCGTATTCGATTTGTTTCGGCAATCCCTGCAGGCCTAGGCGGACACGGTTTACTGCTGAGCAAATCGGAGAGCATATGACGAAGGTGGGCTCCAAGTACTCCGTCGATGTGGTTCTTCGAATGTGGCATGAAGCTGGTCTAAACAACGCCTAGTGGCAAGGGCAGTGGAGTGTGCATGGACCAAGTGACTCAACAACTCAAGTCGGGCGAGATGACGATACAAGAGGTGCCTTGGCCCCACGTCGGGGCGGGTACGGTGTTGGTTCGGAATCACTATTCGGTGATTAGCGCTGGCACGGAGAGTTCGACGGTCAAGACTGCGAGGAAGAGCCTGATTGGCAAAGCGAAGGAACGTCCTGAGCTTGTCAGGCAAGTTATTGATGTCCTTAGGAAGCAGGGTCCGGTCCAGACGTATCGAGCGGTTATGAAGAAACTCGATGCGTATTCTCCCATGGGCTACAGCTGTGCTGGTGAGGTGATTGAGGTGGGGCCGGAAGTAGCCGGCTTCACTAGGGGGGACAGAGTGGCCTGTGGAGGAATCGGTTACGCCTGTCACGCGGAGGTTGTTTGCGTCCCGGTTAATCTATGCGTGAAGTTGAAGCCAGATGCAGAGCTAAAACTAGCCAGTTACAACACACTGGGCGCGATTGCTCTGCAGGGTGTTCGACAGGCAGATCTGAGATTGGGTGAGGCCTGTGCTGTGATAGGGCTTGGTTTGGTCGGGCAACTGACTTGCCTCATGCTACGAGCGAGCGGAGTGCATGCCTATGGAGTCGATGTGCAGGAGTCAGCGGTCCGGGCAGCTACCGAGCAGTGTTGCGACCAGGCCTGGGTCCGCGAAGAGCCTGGCCTCTCTGAGAAGATTGCTCTAGCTACAGAGGGGTTGGGCGTTGATGCGGTCATCATCACGGCAGCTACTGAGAGCCTTGACCCCGTGAACCTGGCCGGCCGTATCTTGCGAAAGAAGGGGAGAGTTGTGGTTGTTGGCGCCGTGCCAACTGGTTTCGAAAGAGCAGACTACTACAACAAGGAGCTCGAGTTGCGGATGTCATGCTCGTATGGCCCGGGTCGCTATGATCCTGAGTATGAAGAGAAAGGGATCGACTACCCAGCTGCATACGTCCGCTGGACAGAGAAGCGGAATATGCAGGCATTCCAGGATCTCGTATACACGGCGAGGATCGATCTGAGTCGCATGACGACTCACGAGTTCCGGCTGGAGGAAGCCTGCAAAGCTTATGATATGATTATCAACCGCAGCGAGCCGTTCCTGGGCGTGGTGCTGAAGTATGATGTCCAGAAACCGCTCGCTCGCTCAAGAGTCGCCATTCGGCCCACGAAAGCGCAGGCGAAAGTCAACATCGCATTCGTCGGAGCGGGAAGCTATGCCCAGAGTAGCCTGCTGCCGAATCTCTCCAGTCGCAGTACGGATGTGTCCCTCCTGGGCGTCATGACGAATTCCGGTACGACTTCGAAGCGGGTGGCAGAGCGGTTCAGTTTTGGATTCTGCGCCTCTGACCCGAGGGATATTTTCGGCAGTGATGCAGTGAACACCGTATTTGTAGCCACCCGCCACGACAGCCATGCACAGTATGTGAAACAGGCGTTGTCGGCAGGCAAGCACGTCTTTGTAGAGAAGCCTTTGTGTCTGACGGTTGAAGAGCTTGCGGAGATTGAGGACTTGTACGCCCGATCCGGTAGTTGTCACCTTATGGTAGGCTTCAACCGCCGGTTTGCGCCTCATGCTGTCGAACTCAAGAAGCGGTTGGGATCGGCTCCAATGTCCATGTTGTATCGAATCAACGCCGGCGCGATCCCCAAAGACAGTTGGATTCAGGACAGGAAACTGGGAGGAGGCCGCATCGTGGGTGAAGCGTGCCATTTCATTGACTTCCTGACGTGGCTGTGCGGCTCGCTCCCGGTGCGGGTGTGTGCGGTGGCACTTCCTGACGCGCACGGCCTGAATGATACAGTCAGCGTCAATCTGGAGTTCGCCAATGGCTCGATTGGCAGCATCTGTTACTATGCCAACGGGTCGAAGGAACTACCCAAGGAATACATCGAAGCTTACGGGGCGGGAGTGACGGGCGTTGTTCGAGACTTCAAGGAACTGGAGGTGTATTGCTCCGGCAAACCGTATCGCAAGAAGTCCCTCTGCCAGGACAAGGGACAGAGCGACATGGTCCGAGGGTTTGTGGAGCGTGTCCGGGATGGAGGCCTGCCTGTGATTCCACCTCCGGAAATCTTCGGTGTCACGCGTGCCACATTCGCTGTGCTGGAGTCACTCCGGACTCGTCAGGCCGTTTCCCTCTGAAGTGCGATGCGAACGAACCTACGAGAGTCCATCCAGAAGGTGCTTGCCTACGTCGAGGCCGCAGACTACGCTGGATACGATCCGTTTGATGCGCTGAACAGTCCGCTCCTTCGGGGTCTGACGCGCCACAGCCGGTGGGGGAAGATGGCCGCCATGCAGGCTCTGCGCCGTTGCCCGGTCAACGTCAGGCCGTTGCTGGGAATTCGCAAGGGACACAATCCCAAAGCCCTGGGGCTGTTTCTTTGGGGCTATGCGAGGCTGTATGCTCTGGAGGGGGAGAACCGATACCTCAAGAAGATCGACTATCTGCTCGATCTCCTCGAATCGCTCAAGAGCAAGGGATACTCGGGCAACTGCTGGGGCTACAACTTCGATTGGCAGAACAAAGTGATGTTCGTCCCTCGGTACACGCCGACCATTGTGAATTCTGCCTTCATCGGCCATGCCCTGCTCGATACCTATGCGCTGTGCCGGACGGGCAGGGCCGCGGATATGGCTGTCTCCATCAAGGAGTTCCTGGTCCACGATTTGAAACGCCGTCAGGAAGGCAACGGATTGTGTTTCAGCTATTCACCCTTGGACGACAACTATGTACATAACTCCAATCTCCTTGGGGCTTCGCTGCTAATCAGGCTGCATCGGTTGGGAACGGAAGGGGACCTGGAGGACATCAGCCTGGCTAGCCTGGCCTATTCGCTCAACCACCAGCGGCCAACCGGGGCCTGGGGCTATGCGGAAACTGGTGTGCAGACATGGGTGGATTCGTTCCACACCGGTTTCAATCTCCAGGCCCTTCAGTGCTTCATCGCGGAGGGGTATGGCTCCCACTGCCAGAGGCACTATGAGCTTGGTCTCAAGTACTACAAGGACAGCTTCTTCCTGCCGGACGGAACGCCCAAGTACTACGACACGCAAATATACCCGATAGATATCCACAGCCCGTGTCAAGCCCTTGTCGTATTGTCTCACGATCTTGCCGAGCCCTCTGATCTGGCTGATACGATTCTACAGTGGATGCTACAGCACATGCTCAGTTCTGGGGGCTACTTCTACTTCCGCAAAGGCCGCTTCTTCACGAACAGAGTATCTTACATGCGCTGGTCCCAAGCATGGGCGTTCCATGCCTTGACCTTCTATTTGTTTAGCCACAGCAAGCGACCACAGGTAGTCTGACTGTGGCTTACGCAGCCCCATGAGAATTTGGATCGACCTAACCAATTCCCCCCACGTTAACTTCTTCGCTCCGTTGATAGAAGATCTGCGAGAAGAGCATGACGTCCTGCTGACCTGTAGGCCACTGGCGAACACGATTGACCTTCTCAGATTGAGAGGGTTTGAGCACCACGTGGTCGGGAGTCACTACGGGGCGAACAGATTCAGGAAGGGACTTGGCTTTGGGATCAGGGTCCTGCAGTTGGGCTCTTTCCTGAAGGGCCGCAAGATCGACGTAGCCATCTCACACAGTTCCTTCTACTCGCCGGTTGTCGCGAAGTCGTTGGGTATACGAAGCATCTACATAAATGACAATGAGCATGCGGAGGGCAACAGGATTTCCTTTCTGTGCGCAAGCACGATCATGGTGCCGGAGTTCCTGTCCATGGACAGCGTACGCAGGCAGTGGGGTAATCCCAAGAAGGTGATCCACTACCCCGGCGTCAAAGAAGGCATTTACCTCGCGGCTCTGAAGACTAGCCGGGATGACATAGCTGGATCCGCAATACCTGAGGTATTCATCCGACCGGAGCCCTGGACGGCGCAGTACTATCGGGGAGCCGTCAACTTCATGGACGATCTGATCGAAGGGCTGCAGGACAAGTACAGGATCATACTGATGCCCCGCGGGGAGGAGCAGGCCCGACACTACCGGAAAGCCCGGTTCTCTGGTGTGACAATTCCTGCTGAACCGCTGACCCTTGAGGTGATGGCTTCTCGATGCGCCCTTTTCATAGGTGCTGGTGGGACAATGACCAGGGAGGCCGCGGTGCTCGGGATACCAACGATTTCTGTGTATCAAGGCGAGTTGCTCGCTGTGGATCGATACCTGATCGAGCAGGGCTACATGGTCCACCGTCAATCGCTGTCGGCAGACTCTGCAGAGACTTTTCTTAAGACTGCGACAAGGAGACCTCCTAACACTGAATTGCTGCGAAAGGGCTCTGTTGCTGCTGCGTTGATTCGAACAGTGCTACTGAACGGATACCAGGGACCCCGACCCGAGGAGGTACATTGATGTTGCGCGGTGCTATCATTGGTTTTGGTCGCATGGGGTTGACGCACTTCTCCATACTTGCGCAGCAACCCAAGGTGGATCTGGTGGCGGTCTGCGATTCGTCAAGCTTCATGCTGAAGAACGCCGCCAAGTACATGAACGTCGACACCTTCTCTGATCCAGAGACGATGTTGGCTGAGAGGGACCTGGACTTCGTAGTCATCTCAACGCCCACTGCTACCCATGCGGATGCCGTCACCATGGCAATCGACAAAGGGCTACATGTCTTCGTTGAGAAGCCCTTCGCGCTCAATGCAGAACAAGGACACGCTGTGTTGCGGCGTCTACAAACTGGACCGGTCGTGAATCAGGTGGGGTACGTACTTCGCTTCAGTGATGTGTTCATCGAGGTTAGAAAGCTGCTCGATGCTGGCGTTATTGGGGAAGTACTGAGTTTTAAGATGGAGATGTACGGGCCGACCGTGCTCCATGGGGCAAAGGGTAGTTGGCGGTCCAAGAAGAGCGAAGGCGGGGGATGTCTCTATGACTTCGCCTCTCATGCTGTGGACATGGTCAACTACCTCATCGGCGAACCGGATGAGGTTACAGGTACAGTGTTTCAGAGTATCTACTCGGTGGGTATCGAAGACGCCGTGACCTCCACGTTCCTGTACAAATCCGGGGTGCAAGGCAGTTTCCACGTCAACTGGAGCGATCCATCCTATCGAAAGCCGACGTACCGCTTTGAGGCGTTTGGCAGGAATGGCAAGATCATTGCTGACTTGCATGCATACAGGCTTTTTCTCAGGAGTAAAGTGGACCATGACGGTTTCACGGAGGGTTGGAACCAGCGGTATGTGACAGATTTCTTCCAACCAGTCCAGTTCTACCTGCGAGGGTTTGAGTTCACAAGGCAGCTCGATCACTTCGTGGATTGCATGCTCCATGGAAGAACCAGCCCGATCTCCTCGTTCGAACAAGGCTATCAGACAGATGTGGTCATAGAGCGACTCCGGCAAGATGCTGAGAGGAGGGCCGTGTAGCATGGACAGGATTATATTCGGCGACAATCAGTTCTTCGGCATCAACCATATGTCAGAGGACAAAGCTCAGGCCCAGTCTGAGCGGTTCAAGGACGTGCGTGCGATACTCAAGGTGGTGGACACTGCATACGATTGTGGCATCCATGCCTTCATGTTCAACACGCATGAGAAGGTGGCGGAGGTCTGTGACCATTTCCGGGCTAATCCCCAGAGGTACGCAGATCTTCGACTCTACCCATCGATGCCCTATGCGCACAAGTATGCCAACGCAGTAAACGAGAAAGGAATCGTGGGGGCTCTTAACGACTTCGTGTTTGCAGACCGTACAGCCGGCCAGGCGATCACCACACTCCTCCAGGGTGGGCGAGGGATTATCACGCGGGACATGGTGGATGTAATGAAGCTCCTTGTGGATGCGGAGATGCGGATGTTCAGGGGCCTCAACATCAGGGCGGTCTTCCTTCAGAACATCGTGGCCGATCTACTGCTGGGGCTCAAAGCCAAGGCCGTATTCGTCGAGTTCGCCAACTACATCCGGTCCAAGTACGGTGTGGATGCTGCATTCAACAGTATGAACATGCCACGCATGGTGGACTTCCTGCTCAGTTGCGGTATCGAGAATCCCATCGTTTGCTCCTCGATCAACAAGGTCGGCTATTTCATGTGTCCAGGGGTCAAGGAGTACGAGGAGACCCTCCGTACCAAGCCTTTCAGAGGCATTGCTATGTCGGTGATGGCTTCTGGAGCCATTCCTGCGACGGAGGCTATCGAGTATGTATGTGGGCTGCCAAACGTCAGGGCGATCGTATTCGGCGCATCATCGCCGAAGAACATCGAGGAGACAGTCAGTCTGATACGGGCCAACTGGCCCAGTGCGGGTTCGGAGAGCCTGGTTGGCCAGGCTGGCTAGCCAACAGGGCGGCGGGGCACAGCAAGCAGCAAGTGCAATCGCCGGGATGGCAAAACGTGCCGTCCGTATCGCGAACGGAGAATGGAGATCAACGTGTTCGACATTCCGGACGCTTCTATGTGCCTGCTAGCCTGTTGATGTATTGAGCAAGAGTGCTTCTGGTCTCTACGAAGACCGAACAGCGAACACCGAAAACCCAGTCCATTGACTACCTCAACATGTGCTTACGTTGCGTGAGGCACGGGTATGGGGGAGAGAAGCTTAGATCTGAGAGGTGTGGCATGAAGAGAGTTTGTGCGGCTGCGTGGGTGCTACTGTTGGCTGGCGTCTGCCTTGGAACGCCGGTCCAGTCCAGTGGGAAGGGTGGGGGAAAGTGGTCCGCTGGTGCGACTTGGGCGGGCGGGGTCGTCCCGGTTGGCGGCGACGCTGTGAGCATCGTGGCTGGGGATACGGTCACGTTTGACGTGGACATGTCAAACTGGACCAGCGGCATCGCAGGCCTGACCTGCAACGGCACGATGCAGTGCAGCACGACGCCTGGTTCATACCACCTCAAGACCAGCGCGGACATTGGCGGCACTGGCTCAATCCTCTGTGGATCCGCAGGGGCCGCTGCTTATCCAGCGGACTGCACGATGACCTTCAACTTCGACTCGAAGGCGAACAGCTTCGAGTGCGGATCGGGCCTCATCCTCAATCTGTTCTGCACCCAACCTGTACATCCGGTTGTCATGTCGCTGACTGATGCCGCAGTTGGCCAGAAGGCGCTGACTGTAGACAGGGATATCACCCAGGACATCTGGGCTCCTGGCAGCACCGTGCGGATTGATGACGCCTCAGGCACTCTGCCCGATTCCGAAGTGGGCGTTATCGCTGTGGGTGGGCTCACAGCCAGCATGATGACCCTCAACGCAGGGCTCGCGAAGGCGAAGGGCCCTGGGGCCCAAGCCATACTGGTAACCCGCAACATCCGCATCATTGGGTCGACTGACTATGCCGTCAAATCAATGACAGGGGGCACACTGGGTTGCGAGATCAGTAAGTGCACCAATGCTGTGAGCTCATGCCTCGGCTCAATGGTCTCTGGCGTCATCTCTGGTGGGAGCTACGGCGTCTATTTGAGCCCTGGCTGTGTGGTATCTGGTGTAGTTTCTGGCTGTAACTATGGCCTAGACTATGGCGCAGGCGCATCGCTGTCAGGCGTGATATCGGGCTGCACCTACGGTGTCGCCTGGAGCCCCGAATGCGTGGTTTCAGGCATAGTCTCTGGATGCAATAGTGGTGTGTACACCAGTTCCGGCAGACTCCAAACGGCGGGTCTTCGTGGCAACACATATGACCTCCGACGGGTGGCGTCCCTATCGGCGTACGCCACTGCTTTCAGCGGCACAACGGAGAACCACGAGCACAACACCGCCAGTGTTCCGCAGTGGAGCTACGTGGCAAGCTACGACCATAGCGGCGTGGCAGGGGACTTCAAGGCGTGGACGCGGGGCGGTATCGTTGCCTTGGACGTGGACACGGTGCCTGCCGGATTCACGGCTTCGTACAAGCACACGTGCAAGAGCGAGACCATGTCGTGCTTCAGGCAGGAAGCCACCACAGTGCAGCCAGGACAGACCCTTTCGGTTGCCGCGGATATCCTGCTGCTTGACGACCACTCCGCCTGGGTCCCACGGGTAGAGATCATTGATGCCGGCGCAGATCCGCTGGTCGACGCGACAAAGGCCCCCTTGGCCTCTACCTTCATACCGCAACCCAAGAACCGTTTCGTCTTCCAGCATGTAACCGCCGCCTACACCAACACCGGCACCCTCGCCAAGCCGGTCCTGATTCGGTGCTCGGCGCAGCGATCCACCGGAGACGTATTTGAGGCGTGGACCACGCATGTCACACCGTAGGGCGTGATCGGGCGCTCGTTTCACTGCCTCTTCGGGAGAACCCATCTGGGGTCAGACCTAGAATTAGCAGTTACCGACTGAACCGCTGTTCGGGCGGGAGCGTGGGACGCCGTTCGGTATTCGGTCGGGGGCTATGATACTCCCGGTTTTTGGGACCAGTGTATAAGCAACGAATCTGTGGTATGCTGGCCGAGACCTGGAGGTCCCGATGAACAAACGAAAGCAGTACAGTGGTCAGGAGAAGGCGAAGGTCGTGATCAAGGCCCTGGAGGGACATAAGACCACCAATCAGATTGCTGGCGAGCACAACATCCATCCGTGCTTGGTAACGCGATGGAAGGCGGAAGCCTTGGACCGGCTGCCCGAGATCCTGGCTGAGTCACGAGGGCCCAGTCGGGTGGGCCAGGAGCGTCGGGAGGCGAGGATGCTGCAGCAGATCGGGCAGTTGACCATGGAAGTCGAGTTCCTCAAAAAAAAGCTAGGGCTTTCTCAGCCACAGACCGACGAGGCATGATCGAGCCAGCAGGCTGCCGTCTCAGTGTACGGCAGCAATCTCGGCTGCTGGGGATCAGTAGAACCTGGATGTACTACGTGCCCCAAGGACTCAATGCAGAGGACCTTTCAGTGATGCGTTTGCTGGATGAACAGTACACCTGCACACCGTTCTACGGTGTCGAACGCATGACGGCATGGCTGGGCCGGCAAGGCCTACGGATCGGTCATAACCGGGTCAGACGGCTGCTACGGCTGATGGGTCTGGAGGCAATCTACGCCAAGCCCCATCTCAGCCAGCCTGGGGGCTCAGAACCCCAGATTTACCCGTATTTGCTGGGTGGCCTGGCGATCACTCGTCCCAACCAGGTCTGGGCAGCAGACCTGACATACATTCGCCTGCGACAAGGCTTTGTGTACCTGGCGGCGGTTCTGGATTGGTTCAGCCGATACGTGCTGTCGTGGGTACTATCGACCACGTTGGATGCCTGGTTCTGTGTGGAGGCCCTTCGCCAGGCCCTGCATCAAGCCAAGCCGGAGATCTTCAACACAGACCAAGGCAGCCAGTTCACCAGTGAGTCTTTCACGGGACTGCTGAAGACCGCATCGGTGGCGATCAGCATGGACGGCAAGGGTCGTGTGTTTGACAACATCTTCGTAGAACGGCTCTGGCGCACGGTGAAGTACGAGGAGGTCTACCTGAATGACTACGGCGACGTTGATGAGGCCCGCCATGGTCTAGGCCGGTTCTTTGGCTTCTACAACCACAAACGGCTGCATCAGTCGTTGGGATACCTGACGCCAGCCGAGGTCCACTTCGGTGAGCTGCCCTCTGGCCTCCCTTCGGCGATGCTGCCAACAGGAACGGAGGTCCACGGATGGAGACTTAACAACCTAACAACGGTCAACAAGAAAGAAAAAGAGGCAAAAAGAAAGAAGACACTGCTACTAGTGAATAGAGCTTAAACTCAGCCGTCTTTGGTCTTGACAACTGGGAGTACCTCAGGCTACGCTCCCTTTTCGTACTACGAGGACCTTGAATTAGCAGTTACCGACTGAACCGCTGTTCGGTCGTTCGCTTCGCTCCCTCTTCGGTATTCGGTCGTTCGCTCTGCTTGCTCTTCGCAACAGCGAACAGCGAAAGGCGGCTGTCGGTGCTTCGAGGGCCAGCCGTGGAGTGACAGGGCTGCGGCTGCAGAGTTCGCCTATTCTAGTTGTTGTCGCTGGCGAGTCTCTGCCTTACTCGCTCGTAGATGGTCTTGGCCGCGTTCGAGAAGTCCCGTGCATCCGCAAGGGTTGGCTTGCCGGCGGGAAGCAGCCCCAACTCGCCAGGATATCTTGACTCCAGGTACAGATTGTCCAGATCGGTCAGCACGTCTGCGTCCACGTCAAGCGAGATCAGTTCCTTGACCAATCCATGGAGCCTCAAGGTTGAGTGGTCCTTTGGCACCTTCTTGGAGTACTCCTCCAGGACGGCCTTGAAGCACTTCTCAACGCACTGCTGAGCGTGGAAAGCCACGATCGGGGTCAGGTGCTCCAGATGGATGATCTCGGCAATGTTGTCCAGGTCCATCCCGGCGGATGTCAGCCATTCGAGGGTCGCCTTTCTCATAGTAGCCGACTTCCCCTAGTCATGACCTCGTGGGCAAAGCTGCTCCTTCTTGCGACGAATTCATCGTGCATGGGCCTGGTGTGGACGATCAGGTCAATGGGATACCGCGTTCTTAGGTCGAGGATTCGATTTGAAATGTTGCGGACGATGTCGCGTCTTTGCCTCCATGTCGAGGGCATGAAGTTGTCGCTCGTCACGACGTAGAGGTCGATGTCACTGTCTTCGGTTGGATTGCCCCAGGCGTAGCTGCCGAAGAGGATGACCTTCTCAGGGTGGACCGGTTTCAGCGCCTGACTGATTTGCTGCTTCAATTCATCTGGGAGCCTTGTTGCGTCTTCTGACATGGTGCGTATCCTCGCTGAGCTTGCGGGGGTCATGCGGCATAGATGAGCCTCTTGGTTTGGTCGAGTTCCTGTCGGAAGACGCTGTTGCGGACACTGGTGGCACACACAAGATCGACAGGCCGTTGGAGCAGTTGCTCCAGCTCGCTCTTGAAATCAAAGTACTGGTCGAAACTGCCGGCAACGCCTTTACGTGAGAAGACGACAGCCAGATCGATGTCGCTCTTCGGTCCGAAGTCCTCTCGCAACGCGGACCCAAAGAGGTACAACTCCCGGACCCCATGCTTCCGACATAGGGCGCCTATCTGCTCGGCTTGTTGGTCCACGATTCCCATGTATCTGTTTCCCGGCACCTGACCTTACAGGCCCTTACCCCGATTGCCACGCAATCGCGATGCACTGGTGCGTATTGTAGCCGTTTCCGCACTCAGGGCAATCCGAATCTGATGAGGTATGTGTACTACGATACTACGAGGGTCAGCCCCGAGGGTGGCGGAGCCACCCGCAAAGCGCATGGTGTCGAGCGGAAAGCGAAAGACGGGGTTAGGGGGGGAGCGTGGGACGGCACGGGTAGTCAGGTAGTGTCGGCCTTCGGCCTGGTAGGACCCTACTCGCTCTTCGGGCGATCGCTTTGTTCACTGTTCGGTGTTCGGTCGGTCGCGGGCCTCGCTCTGCGGTGGCGACAAGCAAAGGCGAAAGGCGGGTTACGACACCATTAAGAGGACCGTCGTGTGCACCTGGTCAGCAAACTGCTCAAACCTCGCCGCGTCGTTCTCTGTCGGTTTTCCCAACGGCATGAGTCCGGCATCGCCTGGATACCGGGAATCGGTGTAGACATCCGTCAGCTCACGCAGTAGATCCATGTCCGGGGCCTTCGGAAACTGGTCCGCCACGACCTCCCACAGTCTCCTCAAGTCGTGGATTCGTGGCACATGGCCAATCCGCTCCTCAGCGACCGCCTTGAGGCACTTCTCCACGCATTGTTGGGCGTGAAAGGCGACGACCCCCGTCAGCTTGGGACTATCTCGCAGAGATCGGATGGCATCGAGGTCCTCGGCTGCCTTCATGAGCCAAGCCTGTGTGGCACGTTTCATATCCGAATTCCCCGGCTGATGACCTCCTTCGAGAAGGCACTGCCCAGCTCTTGGAAGTCCTTCCACTCCGGTGCCGTATAGACAAGGACGTCCAAGGCGTGACTACGGTTGACCTCATCCAATGCCCTACGGACCAGAAGACGATTCATCATCCGCTCGTGGTAGGTGGTGGGGCTAATCTGGCTGTCCAATACGACAACAAGGTCGATGTCACTGTCTTCGGTTGGATTGCCCCAGGCGTAGCTGCCGAAGAGGATGATCTTCTCAGGGTGGACCGGTTTCAGCGCCTGGCTGATTTGTTGCTTCAATTCATCTGGCAGCCTTGTTGCGTCTTCTGACATGGTGCGTATTCTACCGGCCGGACGAAGGGTGGTCAACGATTGACACGGCGGCGGTTCAGCCTGCCAGATGGGAGGCGGGAAGCGTAGCAGCCGGAGGCTGCGGTAGGCGTCGGGCGCAAAGCGGGAAGCGGAGGACGAAGGAGGAGGTAGTCAGGTAGTATCGGGGCTGTCGCCTGTGGTAGCATCGCCCGCTTCGCGGGCTGGTAGTATCGGCCGCAAGGCGACCTGGTAGTCCTGCGGCTGTTCAGTTCTGCCGACTACTTGACTACGGGACTACCTGACTACGGTTTCTTCCACGCTATTGTGTTCCGGCTAATCGCTAGGAGCTCACAGCTAACAGCTTTCATTTGTCTCGGGTATGGGGGCTAGAAGGGAAGGGATAGGGATAGAGGAATGGTAGAGCATTCGATCAGTCCGTCAGGAGAAGAGTTTGCGATTCCCAAGAGAGAGGAGTACGGTCCGGAGCTGGAGCGGCTCAAGGGTCTGTCCAACCTGGCCCGCCAGGAAGGCAAGGAAGTGGTCGTGGTCATGGGGGTGGGGTTTGTCGGCGCAGTGATGGCCTCAATCATCGCGGATACGACGGACAAGAAGACCGGCAAGCCGAGCAAGTTCGTGATCGGCTGCCAGCGGCCCAGCCCCCGCAGCTATTGGAAGATCCCCCTGCTCAACGCCGGGACCTCGCCGGTCAAGGCCGAGGACCCCGAGGTGGACCTGCTGATCGCCAGGTGCGTCAAGGACAAGAAGACCCTGGTCGCCACGTACAACAGCGACTGCCTGGCCTTGGCCGACTGCGTGGTCGTGGACGTGCAGTGCGACTACACCAAGTGCGAGCTGGGCAACATGCGGAGCGGCGAGGCGGACATGGCGGCCCTGGAGGCCACCATGCGGACCATTGGCGAGAAGATCCAGCCTCACTGCCTGGTCCTCATCGAGACCACGGTGGCGCCAGGCACGACGGAGTTCGTGGCCTACCCCATCATGAAGAAGGCCTTTGCCGGCCGGGGGATCGCCACTGATCCCGTGCTGGCGCACAGCTTCGAGCGGGTCATGCCCGGCCGCGAGTACGTCTCCTCGATCCGCGACTTCTGGCGGGTCTGCGCAGGCTGCAATGAAGAGGCCAGAAAGCGGGTGGAGAAGTTCCTGCACGAGGTGCTCAATACCAAGGACTTCCCGCTGACGGTCATGGACCGACCCATCGAGTCAGAGACCACCAAGATCGTGGAGAACTCCTACAGGGCCACGATCCTGGCCTTTCTCAATGAGTGGAGCCTGTTCGCCGAGCGCAACGGCGTGGACCTGATCAAGGTCATCAAGGCCATCAAGATGCGGCCCACGCACAGCAACATGATCTTCCCAGGCCCTGGCATCGGCGGCTACTGCCTGCCCAAGGATGGCGGGCTGGGCTACTGGGCGTACAAGCACATCCTGGGCTTTGAAGACGGCGACGAGGTCTTCAAGATCACGCCTGAGGCCATTGACACCAACGACACGCGGGGCCTGCACGTGGCGGAGCTGACGCGTGACGCCCTGCGGAACATGGGTCGGTACATCGCAGGCTCTGAGGTGGTGATCTGTGGCGCCAGCTACCGTCAGGACGTGGGAGACACCCGGTACAGCGGCTCTGAGATCGTGGCCCGTAAGCTCACCGAGATGGGTGCAGACATCAGGGTCCATGACCCCTACGTGGATCACTGGTACGAGCTGGAGAATCAGGATGTGTATCCTGCGCCCGGCCACTCGTGGTCACGGTTCTTCAGGAACCAGGACGAGTTGCAGAAGGTAACTGTAAGCAAGGACCTGGCCAAGAGCCTGTATGGCGCAGAGGCCGTGATCCTGGCAGTGCCGCACGAGCCTTACCTGAAGCTCGACCCGGACGACTTGGTCCAGTGGGCAGGAGGTCCCTTGGCGGTGATCGACTGCTATGGCATCCTGGCAGACGAGAAGATCAAGCGGCTCTTCGAGCTGGGCTGTGAGGTCAAGGGCCTGGGACGTGGACACATCCAGCGGCTCAAGGAGCAGGTACGCAAGGGCGCGACGCCGTAGGCGGCGCAGCGATTAGCGGTTAGCTTTTGGCCGGAGGCATGCGCCAAGCGGGAAGGGACCCATCGCTGTTCGGTATTCGCTCGGTCGCTGTTCGGTATTCGGTCGGGAGCTTCGCCCCCTTTCCGGGCGATCGTAATAGCCTATCTGCTCGATGCCAGTGAGTGGACGGGCGGATGCGGTCGCAGGCGTGACTGGCTTGGAAGCGTTCTTGGTTTTTGCCGCGAATGAACGCGAATAGACGCGAATGCTGGCGCGGGGTCGTGGGTTTCGACATGTTCGAAGCTCCGCCGCCTGATCCACGGCTGCGCCATGCCTTGGCGACTGTGTCGCCAAGGGCGGCCTGCGCAGTGGGCTGCTTGTCCGAGCTAGCTCGGACCGCATCCCACGACTCGGCCTTGATCTGGCGGCTTGGACTGGGCGGGGGACTACCTTGTCCATCACAGGGGAAGAGACGGCCACCCAGTACCGGGACTCGCGCACACAGTCTGAGCCGTACGCATGTGAGCAAGCAGGTCCCTGCGGGGCAAGCTGGCTTGACCAAGCGGGGACCTGCGCAGATCACCCGGAAGGCAAGGCCTTCCGGTAGACGCGAAGCGGCGCGTACGGCGATGCCACGAACAAGTCCAACCTGTCAAAACCGGCGGCAGCCATTCGCGTCTATTCGCGTTTATTAGCGGCCAAGAACTCCTTCAGTTCTCCTGGCCAACGCGACCACAGCCCGGGGCCACGAGAAAGGGCATCTGTGGACAGGAACCCGTTCTCATCCTCACGACTGTGTTCCGGCTAATCGCAAAGAGCTAACAGCCAATAGCTGCAGACAGAGGGATCCAATCCTATGAAGATCATAAACGTGGTAGGGGCTCGGCCCAACTTCATGAAGATTGCGCCTTTGATGCGCGAGTACGGGCGGCATAGTGGCGTCTCGCCACTGCTGGTGCACACGGGGCAGCACTATGACGAGAAGATGAGCGATCTCTTCTTCAGGGAGCTGGGCATTCCAGAGCCGGACGTGAATCTGGAGGTGGGTAGCGCTTCGCATGCAGTGCAGACCGCCGAGATCATGAAGGCCTTTGAGCCGGTGGTGCTGGAGCACAAGCCGGACGTGGTGCTGGTGGTAGGGGACGTCAACAGCACGATCGCCTGCGGGCTGGTGGCAGTGAAGCTGGGGGTGAAGCTGGTGCACGTGGAGGCAGGGCTCCGCAGCGGCGACCGGTCGATGCCGGAGGAGATCAATCGGATTCTCACGGACTCGATCAGCGACATGCTGTTCTGTACGGAGCGGGCGGGCGTGGATAACCTGGTTGCCGAGGGTGTGGCTCCGCAGAAGATACACCTGGTCGGCCACGTGATGATCGATACGCTCCTGCAACACCTGGAGCGGGCACAGGAATCGACGATCATCGATGACCTGCGCAGGCAAGGGTGCCTCAATGGCGATGGGTTTGCCGTGCTGACCCTTCACAGACCGTCAAACGTGGATGACCCCGCGATCTTCTCCAGGATCCTCGATGCCCTCGATGTCATTCAGAGGGACATGCCCATTTTCTTCCCGGTGCATCCTCGGACCCGCAAGAACATCGCCGCCCTGGGCCTGCAGGCAAGAGTAGACAGCCTGTCCGACCTGCACCTGCTCGATCCCATCGGCTATCTGGACTTTCTGAAGCTGCAATCATCGGCCAAGATCGTGCTGACGGATTCGGGCGGTATCCAAGAGGAGACCACTGCCCTCAAGATTCCCTGTCTGACCTTGCGAGAGAATACGGAGCGTCCCGTGACGGCCGAGATAGGCTCGAACCAGATCGTGGGCACAGATCCCGGCCGGATCGTGGAGGCGTATCGAAAGGTCTTCAGCGGCCAGTGGCGTGAGCCACAGGTGCCGCCGCTGTGGGATGGCCGCGCTGCGGAGAGGATCGTGAAGACGATGATGCAGTCGAGCCGTTAGGACCCGTCAGAACGGGTCCTTAGCAGGAGGAGGGTGGCAGGGCGGGCTGATCGCCCAGCGGAAAGCGATGATCGCGCTCGCTGGTCGGTGTTTGGCGCAGCGATCCACCGGAGACGTGTAGGAGGTGTGGACCACACACGTGACGCCCCGACCCTACAGGCAGGATCGGGCGAAGAAGTGGAACCCAGGGCCGACGGCCCCGGTCGTCCACAGAGCGAGGCGTCGCTTCGACCCCGGGCCGTGACGCCCCAACACTGCAGCCGAGCGTGCCTGACTCCAACGCCAGCCTGAAAGAAGGACCCCCGTGGGTCCTTCTTTTTGTTGCGCCCTGGGGACAGCCACAACCCCAAGGACCTGCTCGCTTCCCCATCCGCTGCCCATCCCCTCGCATCGCCGGCCCCTCCTCCATCTGCGTCTCACCTCCCCTGAACTCCGCCTCCCACCCGCCTTTCCAGCTCCCCGCGACGGGTCTCCCAAAGGTTCGATCTGGCCCTATCCCGGCCGCTCGTAGTCCCCAAGTCTCCCTAATCGTATCCGTCCGGCGAAGTGCATCTGGTGTGAGTGAGGGGAAGGGAGAAGGGGCGAGGCCGTCGTTGGCACGGCAAAGGCATCGATGCCCATCTGGCAATCAGTTGTCTCTATAGTAACACCGGCCAATGGGCCAACTACTGGCCCATAACCCCGACGCCCTAGAAACTGCACAGACACGAAAATACGTACTTTCCACAATTGCATTGTGCCATGGCTTCCGTAGAATGTAGTGGAACGTGGTTGCCCCACGAACGGATTGGCCTGCATGGAGAAGCAGGTTATCACGGACACGGACCCGTCCAGGGAGCAGTGCAGGGGACAAGGGTATGGGCCGCCTCCAGTGGCTAGAGAGAGGGGGGCACGCATCGGGGAGCGGGGGAGGACTGTTTCCAGAGTCAGACCACCGAAGGCGCGATCTTGAGGAACTGGGGAGAGCCTGGGACTCGACGAGGGGGCTGCAGGCGATCGCCCATCCAGCGGGACTGCGTCAAGACTGCCACATCCCTGTCATCATCCATGCGACTACAGACTGCGCGACGACGCGCAGGTTCACTTTCTACACTTGCCAGAGGGCACTCAGATGAGGAAATGGATCCGGAGAGTCAGAGAGTCTGTGCGTCGTGCGAGATCAACCAGCGTTGGACAGGGTGGAATGAGCAAGATGAGCCTCGAATCGCTCGAGCCGAGACTGCTCATGTCTGCCGAGAATGGCTCTGACATAACGGGCATTCTCCATCAGTGGCTTGCGGACAACGATTGGCTGGTTGAAGAGACGGCCCAGACGTCTGCCGTGAGCACTGGGGAAGATGGGAAGGAGGTCGTCACAGACCCGAATCCAGTCAGCGAGATCCCCTCGATGAATGCGGTCATCCACAATGTCTTGTACGCTCCCGCGGATGTGCAGGCCTCGGATGTCTCTCGGGACGTGGTGGATCCATCGGGTCTCCCGGCCAGTTTTGACTTACGTACACTGGGAGAAGTTACGTCTGTCAAGAACCAGGGTGGGTGCGGATCGTGCTGGGCGTTCGGCACGTATGGGTCGGTGGAGAGCACCTTGCTGGCGGATGGCGGCCCCTCGTGGGACTTCTCAGAAAACAACCTCAAGAACTACCACGGATTTGACTTGGGTCCATGTGCGGGCGGCAACGCCTGGATGAGTCAGGCCTACCTTAGCCGAGGGGATGGTCCCGTCAATGAGGTGGATGACCCATATCACGACTATGACGACCGGCCGTCGCCTGGAGGAGAGCCGGACTACTATGTCCGTGACATGCTCGAATTTGACACAGATGACGAGATGAAGAACAGCCTGATGGTCGACGGCGCGTTCACTACGACCATGTACTGGCAAGGCGCATCTTATGACGCCTCCAACTACACATACTACTTCAATGGGACTTACGTAGGTTCAGGCGGTGGTCACATGGTCACCGTCGTCGGGTGGGATGATGCCAAGGCGGTGACTGGGGCCCCTGCAGTCGGGGCCTGGTTGTGCAAGAATAGCTGGGGTACGGGTTGGGGTGACAATGGGTATTTTTGGCTCTCATACAGTGACGCATCGGGCGGGAACAGCGGCTTTTCCTTCCAGAACGTCGTCCGTGACACCTTCGGCACCATATACTACTATGATGAGTTCGGCGATATCACCAGTTGGAGCAACCCCTACGCCTTCAACGCTTTCACGGCTACAGGTGATGAATACCTAAGGGCGGTGGGCTTCTGGACGCTTGCCGATGGGGCCAGCTATGAGGTCACGGTGTATGACACCTTCGCGGGCGGCGTACTGCAGAACTCGCTGGGCAGTATATCAGGGTCGTTTACCTACGCTGGTTCACACACCGTCGACCTGGCCGTGCCAATCTTCCTGGCTGCTGGCAACGATTTCTACGTGGCCCTGCACATCACAAACGGAGGCTCCTATCCCAATGCGTCTGATCTTAGGATTGACGGCTGGAACTCGGCCTCTTCTGCCAGTCCGGGTCAGAGCTATTGGAGCTTCAATGGCACGAGCTGGAACGACATCTACTCCACCAACAACACCGCGAACTGGTGCATCAAGGCCTTGGCTACTCCAGCGATCACGGTTGCGGTGTTCGACAATGGGGTCTATGTGGACACCTCGGGCGGGAGCGAGGCTGAGTCCGACAACGTACAGGCTACGTTGGCCTCCTTGGGGTACAACGTGCAGACGTTCACGGGTACGACTGCGGCCGATCTGGCAGCGGGCCTGGCCGGCGCGGACGTGCTGCTGGTCCCAGAGTTGGAGAACGGCGATCTGACGGGCGCGCTGGGTATCGACGCGATAGCGACGATCCGTGGATTCGTCAGCAACGGGGGAGGCTTGATCGTTCATGGTGACTACAGCTCGGCCTCTTCCAGGGCCGCCAGCTTCCTCAACAACGTCTTCGGCTTCAGCGTGGTCAATGGGACATCCACATCCAGTGCTTCCTCGACAAAGACATCCGCAGCGTTGGGAACGGCATTTGCCGACGACCTGGCGGTGATCTCAGGGAACAACGGGATACGTACGCTGGTTCCTGGATCGCTTCCCGCGGGCAGTTCGACCATTTACCAATTGAGTTCGGATTCCAGTGCGGCGGTCGCATTGATGCCCTACGGACAAGGCGAGATTGCCTTTCTTGGTTGGGACTGGTGGAACGCCAAGCCGGTTGGGAGCCAGGACGGGGGCTGGGTGGAAGTGCTTCAGTCCGCTGTGTCGGACCTTGGTCCGAGGGGGTCGATCGAGGGTTACGTTTGGTCGGACGTGGACAATGACGGGCTGAAGGACTCGGGAGAGCCAGGGCTGTCCGGCTGGACGGTCTTCCTGGACTCCGACGATGACGGCCAGTTGGATGCAGGTGAACCATCAATGGCGACCGGAGGGGATGGGAGCTATACCTTTACCGGCCTTCGGGCAAGGACCTACTCAGTGCGGGAAGTCCAGCAGGCAGGCTGGCTGCAAACGTGTCCTGCCGGTGGAAAGTACACTATAGACATCGTGAATGGCCAAGCGACCGGCAGTGTTGACTTCGGCAACCGAGTGCCGCCATCCGGCTCGTGGACCTTCATGGTCTACGTGGATGGAGACAACAACCTCGAGGAAGCCGGCCTTGATGATTTCCTGGAGATGGCCAGCGTAGGCTCCACGAGTGGAGTGAACATCGTAGTCGAGATGGATCGTGCGGGCGGCTATGCCACCACTTACGGCGACTGGACCGGCACCCGTCGAGGCCTGGTGGAACAAGGTGACGTGCCCGACCTCACATGGGGTACTGATCTGGGCGAGGTCAATATGGGCGATCCGGCCTCTCTGGTCAGTTTCGTGAACTGGGCTGCCACTGCCTACCCTGCTGACTCCTACGCCCTGGTTCTGTGGGACCATGGAAGTGGAGTCTTTGGCGTGTGCTTCGATGATGCGAATGGCGACTTTCTCTCCATGAGCGACTTGGGCCAGGTCTATGACTCGATCCCCGACCTGTCGATGCTCGGTTTTGATGCCTGTCTGATGTCGATGGTTGAGGTGGGATACCAGGCTCGTGATGCGGCAGATGTCATGGTGGCCTCTGAAGAGACTATTCCGTTCGACGGCTGGGCCTACAATCTATTCCTGGATGATCTGGTCGCCAATCCGGGGATGGACCCCGCGACTCTGGGCGAGAATGTTGTCGCGGCCTACGACGCCTACTACACCTATGACACGGTTACGCTGTCGACGGTCGACCTGAGCCGGATTGATCTGGATGCCGGCGACGTGGGAAAGGAGCTCGACGATTTCGCCAGCCTCGTGCTCGCCAGTGCCACACCGGGCGATTGGTTTGCCCTTCAGCAGGCGAGAAACGAAGCAGAGGCCTTTGCCGACAGCAATTTCCGTGATATCGGAGACTTCATGGTGCTTGCCGCGGGCCTCGGCGTCGCGCCCGCCATTGCTGCCGCCTGCAATGACGTCCTTGACGCCATCTCCCTGGCCGTCCTGTCTAACTATCCTGGGGCCTATGATGCGACGGGTCTGTCCGTCTATCTGCCTGGTTTGGGGGGCTCTATCAGTAGTGCGTATAGCACCGCCCTGGATTTCGTGGCCGATACCCACTGGAAGGACTTCCTTGGGCAACTCATCGCGTCACACGTCAACATTGACGTCACGACAACCTCATTGCCGGATGCGTTGATGGGGCAACCCTATAGTGTGAGTCTGAACGCGACCGGAGGCACTGGCTCTTACGTATGGTCCGTGTCGGGCAGCCAGTACCAGGAATCGGATCCGGGTTCCGGATCTGTGAGTGGCGGCGTGGCGATGGGTTGGAGGGCCGATGACGCGTCCTATGTGCTGGATCTTCCTTGGGCGTTCAGCTTCTATGGAGTGGACTACACCCAGGCGCACATCTGTACGAATGGCTTCATTGATTTCACGTCCGTGACGGCGGACTACAGCAACACTACGCCAGAGCTCGCTGGCAGTGCGAGGATCGCCCCTCTGTGGGACGATCTCCGGACTGACGGGACTGGCGAGGACATCTTCGTTGACACGAGCACGCCAGACCAGGTCAAGATCCGTTGGAAGGGTGAGACCTACTCCGGCGGCAATCCCGTGGACTTCATGGTCATCCTGGAACGTGATGGCTCGATTCGATTTGACTACGGGGCGGCCCACTCCGGCCTCACTCCCACCATTGGTATCTCGAAGGGAGATAATACCCACTACACGCTCTCGACCCGCGACGCCGCGGCCACCGTCGCTGCGAACCAGGCCTCGACCTATTCCTCGCTGCCACGGGGCTTGACCCTCGACTCCGGTACCGGCCAGATCAGCGGCGTCGCCACGCAGGAAGGGGTGTTTGACCTTGTTGTCAAGGCGAGCGATCCCGTCTATTGGCAGAACCAGGATTCTGCATCCTTCACGCTGGCAGTAGGCGGCAGAATCAGCGGCACGGTATGGAACGATGCAGATGCCGATGGTGTCCAGGATGGCGGCGAGCTCGGGCAGGCCGGCTGGACGGTCTACCTGGACCAGGACCAGGATGGCGTGTTGGACGCGGGGGAGCGGTCGACCGTGACGGGCTCCAACGGAAGCTACTCCTTCGGAGGCCTTGTTGCAGGGACCTACCACTTGGCCGAGGTTCCACAGTGCGCCTGGTACTCGATGATCAGCCCCGGTCCGGTCGTGCTGTCTACGGGCCAGATTGTCACAGGGGCGGATTTCGGCAACAAGTATCTGCCACAGCTTCTACAGACGGTATTCCTGGCTGACTTCGAGGATGCGGCAGGGAATTACGTCACTGAAGGATTCTCGTACACTGACGATCCGGATGCCCCGGCGACCAATCTGTGGCATCAAACGGATCACCGGTCAGTTTCTTCGTCGTTCTCCCAGTACTACGGTATTGAGGGCACCTGGACCTACAACACGGGGGCCCGTACTGCGGGGATCCTGCAGTCGCCAACGATATCCCTTGAAGGTGTTTCGACTCCATCTCGCCTCTCGTTTGACTACTTCCTCAGTACAGAGAACTATAGCCCATGGGATCAGGCTGTCGTCTCGGTGTCGATGGATGGCGGTTCCACTTGGCAGGTCATCACAGACAACATCGGTGCGGGGCTTATCGACAATACGGGAACGTGGCAGAGGTGGACCGCTGATATCTCCTCCTACGTTGGACATCAGATCCTCCTGCAATTCGACTTTGACACCCTGGATGGAATCGCAAACCAGTATGAGGGCTGGTATGTGGACAATGTCAAGGTCGAGACCATGCAGAGCGGGGTCCTGGGCTCGAAGTGGAATGACATCAACGGCAATGGCGCCCGGGACGCCGGCGAGCCCGGACTGGGTGGCTGGACGATCTACGCAGATCAGGATGAGGATGGCGTGGTTGACACGGGAGAGGTGTCGACCGTGACACAAGAGGACGGCACTTATGTCCTTGGACCGCTGCCGGCGGGTACATACCGCATAGCCGAGGTCCAGCAGAGCGGGTGGGTACGGACCTACCCGACGGCAGTACCGCAGGCGGTAACCCTGACTGCAGGCGGCGTCGTCTCGGGTGTCAACTTCGGCAACATCCTTGCGACGGGCCAGATCCAGGGTCTGAAGTGGGACGACCTCGACCGCGATGGAGTCAAGGAAACGGGCGAGCTTGGCCTGGCGGATTGGACGATCTACCTGGATCAGGACCAGGATGGAGTGCTGGACACAGGTGAGCGTTCGGCGGTGACGGGCTCTGACGGTGGCTACGGCTTCGCGGGTCTGGTCGCCGGGACGTACTACGTGGCGGAGGTCGAGCAGGCAGGTTGGCTTCGGACCTACCCGTCGGCAGTGCCGCAAGTGGTCACTCTGGCTGCGGGCCAGACAGTCACGGGCGTCGACTTCGGAACGGCCCTGCTCCCCACGATCCAGGTAGCCCCGTATGCACAGGACTTCAGTGCGGGCCTGCCGGGACCGCTGGCGGGCTGGGAGTACTACACGGATACCCAGGGGCGGATCCAAGTGGTGGAGGGCCGGCTGCGGATGGACGATCGCACGGATATCTCGACGTACTCGCTCAATGAGGCGATCCTGCACGTGGATCTGACGGGCCAGAGCAATATCCGCCTGACGCTGGATCACACGAGTATTGGCGATGAGCAGCATGCCCTGGCTGCGAGCTTTACGGGTCATTCCAACGGCGATGGGATCGCGGTGAGTATTGATGGGCTGCACTGGATCCGGGTGGCGACGCTGACGACGAGCTTTACGGCGCAGACGTTCTCCTTGGATAGTGCCTTGGCCGAGGCGGAACTGGCGGCCGGTAGTACGGACCGGTCGGACGTGCGGATCAAGCTCCAGCAGTACGATAACGGCGCCGCCCCGAGCGATGGACGGGAGTTCGACAACCTGCGGCTGGAGACGGGCACGGTCGCCCAGACGATCCCCTACACGCAGAGCTTCGGGGCGGGTGTGCCGGACGGCTCCGGCGGCTGGGAGTACTACTCGGATACCCAGGGCCGCATCCAGGTGGTGGACGGTCGTTTGCGGATGGACGATTACACGGATAGCTCGACGTACTCGCTCAATGAGGCGATCCTGCACGTGGACCTGACGGGCCGCAGCTATGTGCGTTTGACGCTGGACCAGGTGAGTCTGGGGGATGAGAACCAGGCCCTGGCTGCGAGCTTTACGGGTCATTCCAACGGCGACGGGATCGCGGTGAGTATCGATGGGCTGCACTGGATCCGAGTGGCGACGTTGACGACGAGCTTTACGGCGCAGACGTTCTCCTTGGATAGTCTCCTGGCCGAGGCGGAACTGGCGGCGGGTAGTACGGAGCGTTCGGACGTGCGGATCAAGCTCCAGCAGTACGATAACTGCGCCGCCCCGAGCGATGGGCGAGAGTTCGACAATATCGCGGTGGCGTTCGGGATCGTAGTGCAGCCGGTCAGCTATCAGCAGGCTTTCACGACGGGTCTGCCGACGGGAGCGGGGGGCTGGGAGTACTACTCGGATACTCAGGGCCGAATCCAGGTGGTGGACGGTCGTTTGCGGATGGACGATTACACGGATGCTTCGACGTATTCGCTCAACGAAGCGATCGTGCATGTGGACTTGACGGGTCAAAGCGAGGTCTACCTGACGCTGGATCACACGAATATTGGCGATGAGCAGCATGCGCTGGCTGCGAGCTTCACGGGCCATGCCAACGGCGACGGGATCGCGGTGAGTATCGATGGGCTGCACTGGATCCGAGTGACGACGCTGACGACGAGCTTTACGGACAAGAGGTTTGCGCTGGACAGTGCCCTATCGCAGGCGGAGCTGGCGGCCGGTAGTACGGACCGGTCGGACGTGCGGATCAAGCTCCAGCAGTACGATAACTGCGCCACCCCAAGCGATGGGCGGGAGTTCGACAACCTGCGGCTGTATGGAGTGCAGGCTCTGCCGTACACGCAGGACTTTACGGCCGGGGTGCCCAAGGCGGGCTGGGAGTACTACTCGGATACCCAGGGCCGAATCCAGGCGGTGGACGGTCGTTTGCGGATGGACGATTACACGGATAGCTCGACGTACTCGCTCAATGAGGCGATCCTGCACGTGAACTTGGCGGGCACGAGCAATATCAATCTGACGCTGGATCACACGAATATTGGCGATGAGCAGCATGCGCTGGCGGCGAGCTTTACGGGCCATGCCAATGGCGACGGGATCGCGGTGAGTATCGATGGGCTGCACTGGATCCGGGTGACGACACTGACGGCGAGCTTTACGGGGCAGACGTTCTCCTTGGATGGTGCCCTGGCCGAGGCGGAGGTGGCTGCCGGTAGTACGGACCGGTCGGACGTGCGGATCAAGTTCCAGCAGTACGATAACGGCATGGCCCCGAGCGACGGCCGGGAGTTCGACAACATCGCGGTGGCGTTCGGGATCGTGGTGCAGCCGGCCAACTATCAGCAGGCTTTCACGGCGGATCTGCCGACGGGAGCGGGGGGCTGGGAGTACTACTCGGATACCCAGGGCCGAATCCAGGTGGTGGACGGCCGTTTGCGGATGGACGATTACACGGATAGCTCGACGTACTCGCTCAATGAGGCGATCCTGCACGTGAACTTGGCGGGCACGAGCAATGTCAATCTGACGCTGGATCACACGAATATTGGCGATGAGCAGCATGCGCTGGCGGCGAGCTTTACGGGTCATGCCAACGGCGACGGGATCGCGGTCAGTGTTGATGGGATGCACTGGATTGCGGTGACGACGCTGACGACGAGCTTTGCGGGGCAGACGTTCTCCTTGGATAGTGCCCTGGCGGCGGCGGAGCTGGCGGCCGGTAGTGCGAACCGGTCGGACGTGCGGATCAAGCTCCAGCAGTACGATAACTGCGCCGCCCCGAGCGATGGGCGAGAGTTCGACAACATCCAAGTCACCTCCACAGGTGGCTCCGCGACGATCGCAGACGCAGCGAGGTTCCATGAGGTGGGAAGTGGAACTGTAGGTCCGGTCCTGGAGGATGATGACAAGAAGGATGACCTTCTGAGCATCCTGTAGCATAGTGTGGCAGAATCTGAATAGAAACCAAGGAGATACTGTGGGCAAGGCAGACATGGGCAGACCCGAAGACGTGAATCCAAACATATCGCCGGAACATAGCATAGAGGATCAGGCCCGGCAGCAGGTGGGCCAGCGGCAGATCCGGGTGCGAGTGGATGAGCGGGACGTGCAGACCATCTACGTGAGTGGCTTTCGTCCAGTGGCAGGTCCCGAAGAGGTGATCTTGGACATGGGGTTGAGCCAGGTTCGTCCCACAGGCAAGCAGGATGAGCCCCTGGAGCTGGTGCTGGAGATCAAGCATCGGGTGATCCTGAGCCCGTACAACGCCAAGCGTCTGGCGATCTCGCTGGGCCAGGTGGTGCACCGATACGAGGAGGAGTTCGGCGAGATCGAGCTCAACGCAGCCAAGAGGCGCAAGAATCCGCGGTAGGGTGGGGCGTTTCTGCTGCAGGGACGGCATCCCCCGGACTTCGCTGGTTCAGCAGGTATTGGCAAGAGATCCAAGGCCTATTGCGAAAGTCCTTGCAGAATGCTATGCTAAGGCGCTACGAGGGCCTCGGCTAGAAGCCGCTTTGCGGGCGGGCGATCCACTCGTGATGCGGCTTTAAGTCTAGGATGGGTGACCTATTGTGATGCGTTCGATTGTTGATCTGTGCAATTGAAGGGCCAGCCCATGGAGTCCCAGCAGAGTCCTGATACGATCCCATCCACCGCTGACTCGACACAGGGGAAGGCTATAGTGTCCGCTCCTGGCCAGCCGGAGGGGTCTCTCGGTCAGTTCCTGAGTGGCCTGCTTGCGGCGACCTGTCGACTGGGCCCGGCCGCTGCGGGCGTGGTGGTGCGGCACCAGGGCGGGGGACGGATTGATGCCTTGGCGATGTATCCGGAGAAGCCAGAGGTGGAGGGACCGCCGGAGGCGTGGCTGGGTGCCGCAGGCCAGCTTGCACGCGACAGTATCCAGGCCTCGCAACCGGGCATCTCGCCCTGGTTTCCCCAGGACGGTCGGCCCCGGCAGGGCGTTGAATGGCACATCTGCTCAGTCCCTTTCAAGTTGGCGGAGCTTCCGTCTGCTGCGGCGGTGTTTCTGATCCATGCCCGGGACGAGGCGGTGCTGCGGTCCATTCGGGATCGGCTGTTGTTGGCAATGTCTGTGCTGGCCCTCTCGGAGTCGAGGCAGGTCTTCCAAAAGAGGGAAGTCGACCTGAAGCGGCTGCACAAGGCCATGGAGACACTCACGGCGGTGAATCGACATCGGCGGTTCAGGAGCACGGCGATGGCCCTGTGCAACGAGGCGGCAGCCCAGTGGCAGGCCGATCGTGCAAGTATCGGCCTGCTCAAGGGCCGGTACGTACAGATGAAGGCGATGAGCCATAGCGAGAACTTCAGCCGCAAGATGCAGGTTGTTCAGGATCTTGAGTCGGTGATGGAGGAGTGCCTGGACCAGGATTGCGAGGTCGTGTACCCGGCCCAAGACGATTCCACCTTCGTCTGCCGCCAGGCGGCCGAGGTCTCCAAGAGACAGGGTCCCTTGGCCATTGTGAGTCTGCCCATTAGAAACTCCGGAAAGCCGTGGGGCGTCCTGACGCTGGAGCGGCCGGCGGATCGGTCCTTCTCGGTCGAGGACGTCGAGGCGATGCGGCTGGCCCTTGAGTTGTGTACGGCCCGTTTGGTGGCCCTGCGGGAGCAGGACAGGTGGATCGGGGCCAAGGTGGCCGGCGGCCTGCGCAGGGCCCTGGCCGTGCTCGTCGGACCCCGGCACACCTGGGCCAAGGTCACGGCGGTGCCGGTCCTCGCGGCCGTGATCTTCCTGGCGTATGCGAAGGGTCCCTACCGGGCAGAGGCGTCGTTCGTTCTCGAAGGGACGCAGCGACAGGTTGTGCCTGCGCCGTTTGACGGCTATCTCAAGACCGTGAACGTCGAAGTGGGCGATGGGATCCAGGCAGGGCAGACTTCCCTTGGCGAACTGGACACTGCAGAGCTGCGACTGAAGCTCGCCGAGGCGAAGGCGGACAAGGCGGGCTATCTCAAGCAGATGGATGCGGGGATGCGGGACGGCGAGACGGCCAAGGCCCAAATCAGTGAGGCCAGCGCAGAGAAGACCCAGGCCCAGATCGATTTGATCGAGTACCTGATCAGCCAGGCTCGGCTTCTGTCGCCCATGAGTGGAACCGTGGTGCAAGGGGACCTCAAGCGGCAGATCGGCGCTCCGGTCAAGATGGGTGACACCCTTTTTGAGGTCACGCCCCTGGAATCCCTCAGAGCCGTGCTGCACGTACAGGAGGACCAGATTGCCGATGTCCGGGTGGGCCAACAGGGGACTCTGGCGACGGCCTCGTACCCGGGTCAGCACATCGCGTTCGAGGTCGAGCGGATCAATCCCATTGCCGAGGTGGTAAAGCAGAAGAACATCTTCAGGGTTCGTGTGCGGCTTCTGGAGCTGACTCCCTGGATGCGACCGGGGATGGAAGGGGTTGGCAAGATCGACCTGGGCCAGAAGCACTACGTCTGGATCTGGACTAGAAAGATCATCAACTGGGTCCGCATGGAGCTGTGGGTGTGAACGCAATCCAGAATCAAGAATCCAGAAGCCAGAAGACAGGGATCGGAACGCATAGCGCATAGCGAACAACGCAGATGGCAACAGAACGTCCGACATTCCATGAAGCCTGGTACCGGGTGGCCGGACTGCGGCCGCGACTGCTCTCAGGCGTACGGGTGCATCGCCAGATCTTCCGAGGTCAGCCGTGGTACGTCCTTGAGAATCCCACCAGCGACCAGTACTCGCGGCTCGGCGAGGAGGCGTATCGATGTGTCGGCCTGCTGAACGGGCGCAGGACCGTGGCCGATGCCTGGCGGATCTGCAACGAGAAGATGGGTGACCGCGCTCCACCCAGGGCGAGGTCATCCAGTTGCTGGGCCAATTGCACGCCGCCAACCTGCTCTACGTCGAATTGGCGCCCGACAGCGAGGTGTTGTTCGACCGATACCGCAAGCGGGTCACCCGCGAGGTCCAGAGCTATCTGATGAACCTTCTGTTCCTGCGTATCCCGCTGCTGGACCCGAACCGCTTCCTGGACCGATGGGTGGGCGTCTTCGGCTGGATCTTCAGTTGGTTTGGCCTGGTGCTGTGGCTGGTGCTCATTGGGACGGGGCTGTCCATGGTCATGGGCAACAGCCGGGAACTGCTCAGCCAAGGCCAGGATGTGCTGGACCCGGGCAATTTGGTCTTCCTCTATCTGAGCTTCATCGCCGTCAAGATCATCCATGAGTTCAGCCATGCCTTCGCGTGCAAACGCTTTGGCCGGCTCAACGGCACGGGCGGTGAGGTCCACAAGATGGGCGTGATGTTCCTGGTGCTGTTCCCCCTTCCCTACGTGGATGCATCCAGTGCATGGGCCTTTCCCCACAAATGGCACCGGGCCGTGGTGGGTATGGCCGGTGTGCTGGCAGAGCTTGCCGTTGCCTCGGTGGCCGCCGTCGTCTGGACGCATACCTCCACCGGAACGCCCCACATCATCGCCTACAACGTCATCTTCGTGGCCAGCGTCTCGACGCTGCTGTTTAATGGCAACCCCCTGCTACGGTTCGATGCCTACTACGTGCTGACCGATCTGATTGAGATCCCCAACCTGACCCAGCGATGTCGACAGTACATCTCCTATCTGGTCAGGCGGTACGCCTGGGGAGTCAAGCACCTCTGGAATCCGGCGCACGCGGTGGGGGAGAGACTCTGGTTCGTCTCGTATGGCAGCCTCTCCATGGTCTACCGAGTCTACATTTCGATCCGCATCATTCTGTTCCTGAACGACAGGCTCCCGGAGCCCTTGTTCATTCTGATGCCGATCCTGGCGATTTCGGGGATCATCGGATGGGTGCTGGTCCCCGCAGGCAAGTTCATTCGCTATCTGGCGACCAGCCCTGAGCTGTCCCGGAGCCGGCTGCGGGCGGTCTTCTCCGCGGCGGTGGTACTCTCGGGCATGGCCGCCGGTCTGGGCATGGTCGAACTGCCGGCCCATCGGCGGATCGAGGGGATCATTGAACCCCGCCAGATCGCGATGGTCCACGCGGGTGGCGACGGCTTTGTCACTGCAGTCCTCGACTCGCAGATGGCAGTCTCGCCCGAAGGAGCCCCGCTGGTGAAGGCCGTGAATCCTGCCTTGGACGCAGAGAGACGCAGTCTGGACGCCGAACGGCGGGTCCTGCAGGCGCGGCGACGTCTGGCCTCCACGCAGGACCTCGCGGCTGCGCAAATCCTCGACGAGCAACTGGCAGCCCTGGACGAGAAGATCAGTCGCGTCGAGCAGGAGCTCTCCCTGCTGAATTTGGCGCCGCCCATCCCAGGGACCTGGGTCTCGCCCGAGATTGAGTACATCAAGGGCAGGTTCGTCCGCCGAGGCGAGGCCCTCGGCGTGGTAGCGAACCTGGGTGACCTGTCGATTCGGGCGACAGCCGGTCAAACGGTGGTAGCCCTGCTCATCGAGCAGGCAGCCAAGGACGTCGAGATCCGCGCAGTGGGACGGCCCGAGTCAACGGTCAGCGGGACCATTGAGAGGATCTTCCCCGCAGGACAGGAGCAACTGCCCTCTGAGGCCCTCGGCTATGCCGCGGGAGGCGCCATGCCCGTGGACATGCGCGACCCCAACGGCAGGAAGTCCGCAGAGAACTTCTTCGAGATCCGGATACGGCCCAACCTGGACCAGCCAGACCGGTGGTTCACCGGCCAACGGGTGGCCGTGAGAGTCCGCTTGCAGCCCAAACCCCTGGCAGCCCAGATCTACCACTATGGTCGCCAGCTCTTCCAGCAGAGGTTCCACATCTAGATGGCCTCCATACCGAGCAGTATCTGGCGAATGCTGGACCAGCGGCTCATCGACAAGCCCCTGGCCAAGGGGCTGGATGCCTTCTGGGACGCGGGAGTGGGGCTGACCAAGCGGTGTGTCCCGAGGAAGCACCTGTTCCTCAGGCGGGCTGCGGCGGTGCTGAGGTACGAGAAGCACTTCTCGGACATGTCCAATGCCAAGCTGAAGGAGGAGACTGAACCCCTTCGGGAGCTCTTTCGCAGGCACCGTGACTCGCCCCAGGATCTGGATCGGGCCTTTGCCTTTGTTCGCGAAGTCGCCATGCGCCAGATCGGAGAGCGGCCTTTTGCCGTGCAGGTGGCCGGCGCGTTTGCCCTTGAGGCCGGCTGCGTCGCCGAAATGGCCACGGGTGAAGGCAAGACCCTCACTGCCACGCTGCCGGCGACGGTCGCTGGCTGGCGGGGTCTGGGCTGCCACATCTTGACGGTCAATGACTATCTGGCCCGGCGTGACGCCGAGTGGATGGGCCGGATCTATCACTTCTGCGGCCTCAGGGCGCGCATATCGAGCAGGGCATGCTGGATGTGGATCGGAGGGCGGCCTACGCGGCGGATATTACGTACTGCACGAACAAAGAGGTCACTGCGGATTTCCTGAGGGATCGGCTGGCGCTGGGCCGTCACGGCGGCCTGTCGACGGCGCTGCTGGACAGGATAGCCGGCGTTCGGAGGCCGGCCATCAATGCCCTGGTGCAGAGAGGCCTCCATTACGGGATCGTCGACGAGGCGGACTCGATCTTGATCGATGAGGCGGTGACGCCGCTGATCATCTCGGGGCCCGGCCCCAATCCAGAACAGACGCGGACCTTCGAGCTGGCTGCGGGCATCGCCACCCGATTACAGGCAGTAGACGACTACAAGGTGAGCACCAAGTACCGAGAAGTCGAGCTGACCGATGCGGGCAGAGGGCACCTTCGACAGTTGACGGCCGACCTGGGGGGGCTGTGGGTAGGCGCCAGGCGCAGCCAGGAGCTGGTGGTCAGTGCCCTGACTGCAAAGGAGCTCTATCGGCGCGACCATCAGTACGTCGTCGAAGGCGGCAAGGTAGTCATCGTGGACGAGTTCACGGGCAGGTTGATGCCGGACCGACAGTGGCGAGACGGCCTGCACCAGGCCGTAGAGGCCAAAGAGCGGGTCGAGGTCACACCCCCGAAAGAGACCTACGCGAGGATCAGTTTCCAGCGGTTCTTCCGGATGTACGGCAAGCTGGCAGGAATGACCGGGACGGCCAGGGAAGCGACCTCAGAGTTCTGGCTGATCTACCACCTGCCCGTGGTGCTGATCCCGACCAACCGGCCGTGCGTGCGGGAGTACTTGGCTGACCTCATTTTCACGAGTGAGGGGGCCAAGTGGAAGAGAATCGTGCAGGAGGTCGTACGTGTCCACAAGACCGGCCGGCCCATCCTGGTCGGGACACGGAGCGTCCGTGCCAGCGACCACCTCAGCCGCCTTCTGTCGCAGCAGGGCCTGGATCATCAGGTGCTCAATGCCGTACACCACAAGGAAGAGGCGGACATCGTCCGCCAGGCGGGCCAGCGAGGGCGGATCACTGTGGCGACGAACATGGCAGGGCGGGGGACAGATATCAAGCTGGGCCCGGGTTTGGCCGAGATCGGCGGCCTGCACGTGATTGCCACCGAGCGGAATGAATCTGGACGGATCGACCGCCAGCTCTTTGGGCGATGTGCGCGGCAGGGTGACCCGGGCAGTGCGCAGGCGATCGTGTCTCTGGAAGATGAGTTCGTGTCCCGCTATGCCAAGACGCTGGTCAGGATCGCAAGGAAATGGCGTGGACCCGAGCCCGATGAAGAGGCCGCATGCGTGCTCACCAATGACCGCTCTGGAACGAGAAGGAAGGTGCGGCATCGCGTCGGCCTGCGACCGGACGTTCTCACCTTCCTGTTTCGGTATACTCAGTGGTGGGCCGACCGGATGGCCCTGAGCAGACGCAAGGCCGTGATCAAGTCTGATCGGTGGCTGGACGATCACCTGAGCTTTGCGGGCAGAGAGTAGACACACGTCCTGTACAGGGGCCATCGCATGATGGTCGGCGGCCTGTGGTCGCGTTGGCCAGGAGCACTGAAGGAGGTTTTGGCCGCTAACCCCGCGAACTCCGCGAACGGCTGTCGCCGCTTCACGACGTTGGACTCTGTCGTGACACCGCCGTACGCGACGCTTCGCGTCTACCGGAAGGCTGCGCCTTCCGGGCGATCTTCGCTGCTCTCCGCTTGGGTAAGCGAGCTTGCCCCGCGTAGAGCAGCTCGCTCGCATGCGTACGGCTCAGTCTGTGTGCGGAGGTCCCGACGTGCTATCCTCTTTTGAGACTATGGAGAAGGCAGCTCCACTGCAGCTTGAGTCGCAGGATCGAGGCCGAGGAAGGGGACGCGTTCCAGGCTTGCCTGGAAAAGCGGCCCATTCCGGAGGCCGCCCTTGGGACGCAGTCCCAAGGCACGGCGAAGCCGTGGATCAGGCGGCGGAGCTACAAGTGTGGCCAACACCCACGACCCCGCGCCAGCGTTCGCGGAGTTAGCGGGGTTCGCGGCAAGAAACCAAAAACGCTTCCCAGCCAGTCGCCCCCGCGACTGCATCGGTCTGTCCGCCTGCGGCGGATGACAGAAAACGCATGTCTCTTTGAGGCAGGCCGACTCTGCGATTGCCCTGCTTTCTGCCAGCCTCGCCCTTGCTGCGGCCGGGAGTGTTCTTTAAGATACTAGGCCGTTTCTGAAAGGGATGATGGTTGGGATGAGATCGATATTCGATATGCGACGTCTGCTCCTGGCGACCCTGGCGACTGTGGTCGTGCTGGGCATGACGCATGTGCCCCAGGCCGAAATGCCCGAGGTTCTGATGGCGGGTGGCCTGGACAAGGTCGAGCACGTCGTCGCCTATGGCGTGGTCGGGCTGTGCTATCTGCTGGCAGTAAAACGGTCCGCAGGTCTGCGCGTACCTCTGGCCATCGTCCTGGTTCTGGCCGGAGTCGCCGCGCTGGACGAGGTGACGCAGCCCCTGGTTCATCGCAGTTGCGACATTGTGGATTGGGCCTCCGATGCCATCGGCATCACCCTGGCATGGATCGCCGCAGCCGCGGTTCGCCGCTGGAAGCCAGCGGCCAACCGCAGCAATTAGCAGTTGGCGATTAGCCCTTAGCCGGAGAAAGAACGAGCGAGCAAGGGCGCATCGCTACCGGATCGGGCACCAGCTATTCCGGCTAACAGCTAACGGCTAAGAGCTAACAGCTATTCAGCCGCCTCCGGCGGAGCGGCTTGGCGGGTGTTTCTGGCGAGGTCTGCGAGATTGTGCGCGCCGAACTTCCGCATGACGCGGGCGCGGTGGACCTCGATGGTCCTGCGCGAACGGCAGAGCAGGGCAGCCATCTCCCTGTTGCTCTTTCCGTCCAGGATGAGCTGCAACACCCGCTTCTCCACGGGCGTGAGGGCCTGGGTGGGAAAGGCGGAGGCATGGGTGGATTCCGCCAGTGCGGCATCCACGATCCTCAGGATCTCGTTGCGATCAAGTGGCTTCTGGAGGTAGTCACGGGCTCCGTTCTTCATGGCTCTGACAGCGGTGGAGACTTCGCCGTAGCCTGTCACGACGACGACCGGCAAGTCTGGAGCGAGTTTCTTGACGCGGCTGAGCACCTCCAAGCCGTCCATGTCCGGCATCTTCAGATCGGTGATCAGCAGGAAACAGTCGAGCAGGCTCTCGCTGGCCAGGCAGTCCTTGGCGGAGGCAAAGCACCGTACGGAAAAGTCCCGTTCACTCACGGTCCGTTCAAAGGCAGCCCGGACTGCGGGATCGTCATCGATGAAGCAGAGGATCGGCAGGGAAGGGGTCATCGTCGTCGCCCTTCGCTGCGGTACGTGCCCGCGTGTGGCCAGCGTATGATGAAGGTGGCTCCCTTCTGCCATCGGTTCTTGAAGAGGACGGCGCCGCCTGCCGACGTGACGATCCTCTTCACGATGCACAGGCCCAGACCCATCCCCACACCCGCCGGCTTGGTGGTGAAGAATGGCTCAAAGAGGCGGGATTCGTGCTCGGGCCTTATCCCGCCGCACGTGTCCGCAAAGCTGAGCTCAATGCAGTCGTCCTTCTTGGCGCCGGTGATCGTGAGCCTTTGACCCGGACGACCATCGGCCGCCTGGATGGCGTTCTGGATGAGTGCGAAGACGACCTGCTCAAGGGTGCCCTCATCTGACCTGATGCGGGGTAGTCCCGCCAGGCCCTTGAACCGGATGGCGAGGTCTGCCTTCTCTGCAGCGTGGCCAAGTAGACGCACGGTTCGGCTGACGACGACCTCTGCGTCAACCGGCCTGGCTGGCCTCCTCTGGACCGTTCCGCCGAAGTCTCTGAACCGGTCCAGAATGGTCCGGACGCTGGACATCGCATCTATGGCTGCCTGGAGATCGGCGGTCGCCGGGCTGGCCGCGTCGGACAGGCTGGCCAGGGCGTTGCCGAGTGACAGAGACGCCACGGTCAGCGGCTGCGCCAACTCGTGGATGAGCATCCCGCTCAGCGTCCCTACAGACGCCAATCGCTCGGCCTGGCCCATGCGTTCCTTGTACCGTTCAAGCTCCTCTTGGGCCATCCTGAGGTCGTGGATGTCGCGGGCGACGACCAGGACGCGGCTGACCCTGCCCCGTCCATCCTTCAGGGGCTGGATGGTCGTGTTGTACCACCGCTTTCTGCCTCGCACCTCTGTCAAGACCACCCGATTGAGCTGTGTGCCTGATCCGATGACCTGGCGTATGGCATCTGCCTGCCTGTCAGCCAAGGCCTTGGGGAAGAGCTCCCACATCGTGCGGCCGACCAGATCTCTGGGCTTCGCACCCAGACTCCGGGCAGCGGCCTCGTTGAAGTAGTGGAAGACCCCACTGGTGTCCACGACCGAGATGGCCTCTCCTGCACCCTCGACCAGGGCGCGGTATCTGGCCTCGCTCTCCTGCAGGGCCTGCTCTGAAAGACGCTGACGCGTGATGTCGCGGGCAAAGATCACCAGGCCCTTGACCTGGCCGTTGGGAGACAGGATCGGGTAGTAGTTGGAGTCGAAGACGTAGCCAGCCCGTTGCTCTTCCACCCTGAAGGCCTTGCCCGTGCGGATCGCTTGCCGCAACACCTTGAATCTGGAACGGATCAAGGCCGGATCAATCAGGCTGGCTGCCCGGGCCACAGGGGTCCCTTTGATCACACGCACGCTCTTGCCCAGCCGCTTGGCTGCGGTCTTGTTCAGGGTCAGGATCCGGCCCTGCCGGTCAACGATGATGATGGACTCCGTGACGGCCTCGAGCATATCATGGAGCATCTGTCCGTCAATCGCCTCGGGGTAGGATAGATCTCTGTCTCGTCTGGTACCCATCACGTGCCTCGCGACGACCACCCGGACTTGCTCTCGTCTGTACTCCGTCCGGTCTTCCGGCCTGCACAATCCAGGGTTTGTAGTCTACTGATCAGAACACCATTTCCTATTGTGGAAAGTACGTATTTTTGGACGGTGGGGACGGTTTTTACGACAAAAAAACCTCCAGCCCGCGTTTCTCACGAGGCTTCGGACACTCGGAGCGAAGACTTGTGAGAAATGCGGGCTAGCTTGGGACCGCTGGAATGGGCCATGAGGATAAGGAAGACACTGCGGAAGGGGGAGGATGGTCCCGTACAAAAAAGGAGGGGCCCCTGCGGTGTGGTACTTGAAGACGCGATGGCGCAGGGGCCTCTAGGAGGACTGATAGATAGGCTATGTGGTCACCTTAGACAGAGGTCTGTCTGTCGTGCTGCTGACAGGCTGTGAGTCTCCCTGCTCACAGCCCGCGGCAGTCCTATCCGGACCGCTCGGTACGGCAGTGTTGCCGCCCCTCAGGGGCGCAACACGCTGCCGGTACATGCTCAGCCCGGTCACTCTCCGTCTTTTCTTCCCTGCCAGACCTCTCAGCTATGGGGACCAAATCCGCAGGTAGACACTACGACTATGGTCGCGCTGGGGTCTTCCTCCGTGCAACCCACGACTCTATTATGCAGTCTGCCCCAAGGCCCTGCAATTGTGGGAAATACGTATTTTGACCCAGTTGGGCCATAATTGTGCCCCTCTGGTCGGCCGGGTATAATCGGTTCTCAATGGATCCAGGATCGACGCATTCCAGGGAGGCAGTGACGCTTCGAAGAGAGGCAATCCACGTACAGGGCCGCGTGCAGGGAGTGGGCTTCCGTCCTGCTGTGCACAGGCTGGCGGCCCGCTTGGGATTGACGGGTCTTGTCAGAAACGACAGCCAAGGTGTGGTGATCGAGATCCAGGGTCCTGCAGAGAAGGTGGCCCAGTTCATGGCTCGCCTCAACGGCCCGGACAGGCCGTCCCTGGCCCTGATCTCCTCGTTCGACCAGAGGCAGGTGGAGACTGTCCCTGGGGAGGACCGATTCGTCATTGTGGCCAGCCGGACGGCTGGCAGCCCGACCTCGCACGTGACTCCGGACATGGCCACCTGCCGCCAATGCCTCAGTGAGATGAGAGACCCGAGTGACCTCCGGTATCGCTACCCGTTCATCAACTGTACGGAGTGCGGGCCGCGCTATACGATCGTGCGGCAGATTCCCTATGACAGGTCCAACACGACCATGTCTGCCTTTGGGATGTGCCAGTGGTGTGCAGATCAGTACCGTGACGTCCAGGACCGGCGATTCCATGCGGAGCCCGTCGCGTGCCCTGTATGCGGACCCCGGGTGTGGCTGGCCGATCCTAAGGGCCACATGGTCGAGCCTGACACACAGGAGGCCATTGCCGGGGCAGCCCGGATGCTCCGCGATGGGGCGATTGTGGCCATCAAGGGGATCGGCGGATTCCACTTGGCTGTGGACGCATTCAATGGTGACGCAGTGCGACGCCTCCGCAGCCGCAAGCGGCGGGACTCGAAGCCCTTCGCCATGATGGCGGGGTCCGTCGACGAGGTTCGAAGGCACGCAGAGGTGGATGAATGCTCCGAGGCCGTCCTGACAGGCCCAGAGTCGCCCATCGTGTTGGTGCCAAAGAGCCAAAGGTCATGCATTGCAGAGCCAGTGGCACACGGAACATCAACCTTTGGCTTTATGCTCTGCTATACGCCGCTTCACCATCTGCTCTTTGAGCAGGGTCCCAGCGTCCTGGTGGCGACCAGCGGGAACATCTCTGACGAACCCCTGATCCGTGACAACGATGCTGCTGTGGAGCGGCTCGGTTCAGTGGCAGATGCCTTCCTCATGCACGATCGCCAGGTCTACAGGCAGGTGGACGACTCCGTGGTGCACCTGGTGGATGGCCAGCCTGCCTTGCTTCGCAGGGCCAGGGGCTACGTGCCGTCGCCCATCTTGATGAATGATCCCTGTGGTTTGGACGTCCTGGCCGTGGGACCTGACCTCAAGAACACCTTCTGTCTGGTCAAGGGCCGGCAGTTGATCTGCAGCGAGCACATCGGCGACCTGGATCAGGCAGATGTTTTTCAGCACTACGTCCGGTCTATCAGCCACCTGGCCGGCCTCTTCGATGTCAGGCCAGCCGCCATCGCGTGCGACCTGCATCCTGGATACATGTCCACGCAGTATGCCAGGAGTCTGGCCGGCGATAGTCTGCGGATCATCGAGGTTCAGCACCACTGGGCGCACGTGGCTGCAGTGCTGGCGGAGTGCCAGGTGGATGGTCCTGTGATCGGTCTGGTGGCTGACGGCACGGGATACGGGACGGATGGTGCGATCTGGGGCTGCGAGTGTCTGATCGCGTCACTGGATCGGTTCGATCGGTTCGGTCACCTGGAATACTACCCGCTGGCGGGTGGAGACAGGGCTGCCAAGGAGCCGATTCGGCCCCTGCTGGCCTTATTGAGTCAGGCCTTCGGCGACCGATTCGAGCTGGGCCGGTTCCAATGGCTCCTGAGCAGGATTGAGCCGGACCTCGCCAGGCAGCAGACGGTGATTCGGCAACTCGACAAGGCTGTCAATACGGTGGACACCTCCAGCCTGGGCAGGGTATTCGATGCGGTGGCTGCCATGGTGGGGCTGGGCCGCTACAACGAATTCGATGCCCAGCTTCCCATTGCCTTGGAGGCAGTTGCTGCAGCGGATGTCGATGACTCCTATCCCTTCGAGTTGAGGACCTCGGATGGGCAGCCCAGCCGTCTGGACCTGCGTGCCGCGATCAGAACGCTCGTCTCGCACGTAGAACAAGGTGTACCTGCTGCCACGCTGGCTGCGAGATTCCACAATACGGTGGTTCGCGGCCTGATAGACATGGCAAGGCTCGCCAGGGATAGCACGGGGTTGGAGACCGTGGCTGTCAGTGGCGGCGTTATGTGCAACCGGTACTTGGCCAACCGCCTGATTCGAGGATTGAAGGCAGCCGGTTTCCAGGTATTATCTAATCGCGATGTCCCTGCCAATGACGGCGGGATATCCCTGGGCCAGGCAGCGATCGCCGCCTACCAGGAGCGACTAAGAGGAGTCCAGTAGTTGGTAGCTGACAGCTAACAGCCAATAGCCAACAGCGGGTTTTGAATATGTGCCTGGCAATCCCAGCAAGAATTGTAGACCTGGAAGGTGATAGAGCCACGGTAGACGCCATGGGCAACCGATGGAGTGCCCGGACCACGCTGCTGCCGGACGTTAAGGTGGGCGATCTGGTCCTAGTTCACGCGGGTTTCGCCATATCTACAGTGGATGAACAAGAGGCCAGGGCGACCTGGGAGCTGTACGCGGAGATGGAGGGGAAGGACGAGGAGCCGTGATGCGGCTAGGCCGCGAAACTCGCTGTTCGCGAGCGGTATTCGGTTTTCGGTATTCGGTTTTCGCGAAGAGGGAGCGCAGCTCCCGCCCGAAGAGCGAGTGGAACGAGCGCCCGAATTCGGGGTTCTGAGTTCTGAGTTCTAAGTTCTATCCACATGCTAAGCCGCATTGACAATGCACGAGCTGAGCTGGAGGCTGCCTGTAAGACGCTGGCTAGGCCGCTCCACATCATGGAGGTCTGCGGCACGCACACGGTCGCCATCTTTCGAACGGGCATCCGGTCGATGCTGCCCAAGGAGGTCCGGCTGCTCTCAGGGCCTGGCTGTCCTGTGTGTGTAACGGACCAGGGTTACATCGACATGGCCCTGGGACTGGCGGACAGGCCGGACTGCCTGATTGCCACATATGGCGACATGATTCGCGTACCAGGCCGGAGCGGATCCCTGGAGTCGCGGACTGCGAAGGGAAAGGTGCACGTGGTCCTGAGCGCCGACGATGCCCTGCGCCTGGCAGCCGAGCATGAGGACAAGACGGTGGTGTTCCTGGCCGTCGGATTCGAGACCACGACGCCCGCCACAGCGGTGGTCGTCAGGGAGGCGGCCCAGGCCGGGACAAAGAACTTCTGTATCTTGTGCGGTCACAAACTGGTGGTGCCCGCCATGAAGGCCTTGCTCAGCTCCAAGAACGACAGGATCGACGGGTTCCTTTGTCCCGGCCACGTCAGTGTGATCATCGGCGCGAATGCCTTCCAGGAGGTGGTGCAGGAGTTTGGAAGGCCCTGTGTGGTGGGGGGGTTCGAGGCCGTGCAGATCATGGAGGCCCTGGCGGAGATTGCGAGACAGGTGGTCAGAGGCAGGCCTTCGGTCAAATCCCTGTACCAGGCGGTGGTGACCGGCGAGGGCAATCGCGTCGCGCAGCAGATGATGGCCTCCTGCTTTGACGTGGTGGATGGGCGATGGCGGGGGATCGGGACGATCGCAGGGTCCTGCCTGCAGCTCAAGGCCGAGTATTCGGCCTTTGATGCCCAGCGGCGGTTCGGCCTGGCCGAGGTCGAGGCGCCAGCCCTGCATGGGTGCCGGTGCGGCGAGGTCTTATGTGGGTTGATCGAGCCGTCCCAGTGCGGGCTTTTCGGCAAGATGTGCAAGCCCCAGTCGCCTGTGGGACCGTGCATGGTCAGTTCCGAAGGGGTGTGCGCAGCGTGGTTCAAGTATGGGACAGGGGGCTAGGCAGGCGTGGACAAAGGACCGAGAAACCTGGGTCAGGCACGGGTCTTTCGAAGCGGATCCTATTGAGATGGTCGGGACGGGGATGGCAGCATGGCAACGACTTCAGACGACAAGATCCTGATGGCCCATGGCGGCGGTGGACAACTGTCCGAGGACCTGATCCGGCAGGTGATCCTGCCGAGGCTCCAGGCCAAGGGCCGCATCGCGCACCACCAGACCGATGCGGTGCTCTATGACGCGGCGACCTTTGTGGCCGGCTCCGAGCGGTTGTGCATGACGACCGACAGCTACGTGGTCAAGCCGCTGTTCTTTCCAGGTGGGGACATCGGCAGGCTCGCGGTCTGTGGAACGGTCAATGACCTGGCCGTGTCGGGCGCCTATCCCGTGGCCATGTCACTGGCCCTGATCATCGAGGAGGGGCTGCCCCTGGCGACGCTCGAACGCGTGATGGACAGCATCGGCCAGGCCGCAGGACACAACCGCATCCAGATTGTCACCGGCGACACCAAGACCGTGGAGGCGGGCTCCGCAGACGGGCTGTTCATCAACACGACGGGCGTGGGCATCAGGCGGCCGAGTGCGAACCTGGGCTTTGAGCGGGTGACGCCGGGCGACAAGGTCCTGCTGAGCGGGACGGTCGGCGATCACGGCATGGCGATCCTGTCGCAGCGTCAGGACATCGGCTTCGAGTCGCGTATCCGGAGCGATTGCGCGGGCCTGGCCGGGTTGATCGGACTTCTGCTGGAGGCCGCGGCAGGGGACATCCGGTTCATGCGAGATCCCACGCGGGGGGGCCTCGCCGCGACGCTCAATGAGATCGTCCGTGGATCGGGCCACACGATCGAGATCCAGGAAGACCGTATCCCGGTCGACCCTGCAGTGCAGGCGGCTGCAGAGATGCTCGGCCTGGATGTGCTCAACGTGGCGAACGAGGGCAAGTTCGTGGCGGTCGTTGCGTCCGAGAGCGGGGAGCGATGTCTCGATCTGTGCCGCGGTCACGAGCTGGGCTCGAACGCAGCCATCATCGGACAGGTCAAGCAGGCCAGCCAGGTCCCGGTTGTCGAGCTGGTCACGCGGATCGGCGGGCGCAGGATCGTCCAGATGCCCTATGGCCGGGAACTGCCGAGGATCTGCTGATGCATGAAATGATGGTGGCGGACAGTCTGCTGCAGCTCATCCTGAAGGAATGCAGCGAGCGCAGGGCCAAGGCCACTGGCGCGAAGATCAGTTGCGGTCAGCTCAGCGCCCTCAATGAGGATGTGTTGGGTTTCGCCCTGGAGGCCATCGCCAGGGGCACAGCGGCTGAGGGGATGCGGCTGGAGGTGGAGCACAAGCCACTCCAGGCCGAGTGCCGCGGTTGCGGGCGGACATACACCGTGGACATGGGCGAGCCCGGTTGCCCTCACTGCGGAGGAGCGGACTTTCGGCTGCTGCCCGATGCGCCGCTGTTGTTGGAGACCATCGAATTCCAGGAGGCATGACCATGGAGAGGCTTGAACTCGGCCGGAAGATCCTCAATGAGAACGACAAGTGGGCCCTGGAGAACAGCCTCCTCCTGGCCGAGAAGAGACTGACCTGCTTCAATCTGATCTCGTCACCCGGTTCGGGCAAGACCGCGCTGCTGGTCAGGACCATCCAGCAGATGGAGGGCCGGACGCGGATCGGCGTCATCGAAGGAGACATCCAGACGGACCTGGATGCCCAGCGGATCAAGGCCACCGGTGCGCCGGCCATACAGATCAACACGAAGGGCGCCTGCCATCTCTCCGCACAGCAGGTCCACTCCGCCCTCCGTGAGATGCCCCTGGACCAGCTTGACCTGATCTTCATCGAGAACGTCGGTAACCTGGTCTGCCCGGGCGCGTTCGAACTGGGGGAGCACGGCAAGATCGTGGTCCTGTCCGTGGCCGAGGGGGACGACAAGCCTGCCAAATACCCGGGTATTTTCGCCAAGTCCAAGGCGATGCTGGTCAACAAGGTGGACCTGCTGCCTACCGGCGCAGTGGACTTTGACCTGGCGAGGGCCACAGCGGACGCCCGGCGGCTCAACAGGGATGTCTCGGTATTCCCCGTGTCTGCCCGCACAGGCGAAGGCCTGGCCGCGTGGTGCAACTGGTTGCTGCAAAGTGCAGCCGATCGCAGCCGTTAGCGATTAGCTCTTGGCCATTAGCCGGAATTGGCTGACGCCCGACTCGATACCACAGTGTCGTCTCTTCCTCTTTCCTTCTCCGGCTAACCGCTAATAGCCAACAGCTAACAGCCGGTTGTTCCGTACAGTCCGTGCTCTCGGATGTAGGCGAAGACCGCCGGGTGCAGCATTTCTGTGACGTCCTGACCTGCGACCAGTCGTTGGCGAATCGCGGTGCTGCTGACGTCGACCAACGGTGTTTCGACGACGTGGTTCTGGAGCGATCGGATCTGCGGCCCGCCCCAGATGGCCGAGAACGACGAGAAATCGGGCCTGGGCCAGCCCGCCCTAACCATGGACACAATCGTGCACTGTTCCAGAACCTCGGCGATGCGGTACCAGTTAGGCAGTTCCTGGATGGCGTCCGCACCGATCAGCCAATAGAGGACGGCCTGGTCACCGTACAGGGCCCTGAAGTGCAGTATCGTGTCGAGCGTGTAGCTGGGCGCGGGCCGGTGGATCTCGCAGTCACTGACCTCCCAGGTCGGATGATCTTCAATGGCCAGGCGGATCATGGCCACACGATTGGCGTCGGAGGCCTTGGGCAGGGACGTCTTCAGTGGAGATCGCTTGGCGGGAATGAAGACCAGGGTGTCCGCCTCGAGTCGGAGACAGACCGAAGTGACTACGGCGGTATGACCCTGGTGGATCGGGTCAAAGGTCCCGCCGAACAAGGCGACTCGTTGTTTTGCCTTCATGGACGCAGCCTCAGGAGCACTCTTTTGTCCTATCATAGAGTGTCCCCAGGGACTTGTAAAATGGGCCCGACCGAATATTTTATGAAGGACCTGTTGACTTTTGGACGATAAGAAGAAATGTACATGGGATTATAGGCTTTCTGGCAATTTCAGATGAACAGGGACTTTCACGGAGCGCAGAGTTCAACGCGTGTCTCCGAGCGAAAGGATTCACGGCTTTGAAAGGAGAAAATGATGGCAGTAAAGAAGGTTACCAAGAAACCGGCGAAGAAGAAGGCAGCCCCGAAGAAGAAGGTGGCCAAGAAGGTCACCAAGAAGAAGGTTGCCAAGAAGAAGGGCAAGAAGTAAGACATAGTATGACCCGCTCGGTCTTCTCCGGGCCCTCGGGCCTCTGACGACCGAGGGCAGGGACGCGGCGAGCGAGAAGCCGACGACGAACGTCCACGAGAGGAAGGTTTCTGATAGAATCAGGGGCCTTCCTCTTCCTTTTTGCGCCTTGTCCGCCCCATCTGCCTGCAGTGGCGGGCCCGGGGCACCTTTCTGGCCACTGACAGCATTTCCCGAGGTGCAGGCCCGTTGTCGCGGTGGAGAGGAAGACCGAAGGAGTTCTTTGCCGCGAATGAACGCGAATAGGCGCGAATGGCTGCCGCCGCTGGCGGGAGGTTCGACTTGGTCGTGGCATCGCCGCACGCGACGCTTCGCGTCTACCGGAAGGCCTTGCCTTCCGGGTGATCTGCGCAGGTCCCCCGCTTGGTCAAGCAAGCTTGCCCCGCGTGGACCTGCTTGCTCACAGGCGTACGGCTCAGACCGTGTGCGGGAGTCCCTTTGATGGATAGTCCTCTCTTCCTCCCGTATGGAAAAGGCAGCTCCACTACAGCCTAAGACGCCAGATCAAGGCCGAGCAGTGGGATGCGGTCCGAGCTAGCTCGGACAAGCAGCCCACTGCGAAGGCCGCCCTTGGCGACGCAGTCGCCAAGGCACGGCGCAGCCGTGGATCAGGCGACGGAGTCACGAACACGTCGAGATCCACGCCCCCGCGCCAGCATTCGCGTCTATTCGCGTTCATTCGCGGCAAAAAAACCAAGAACGCTTCCCAGCCAGTCACGCCCCTGACCGCATCGGTCTGTCCGCCTGCGGCGGCTGACAGGGAACCTACGTCTCTTTGAGGCAGGCCGACTTTGCGATTGCCCTGCTCTGGGGCTGCTGGCCTCTTGCTGAAGGGGAGGGCATTCTCTATACTACCGACTCGGCGACGATGCAGTTGCCGGCCAACGAATCGGACAGGGATCTGGATCGAGACTGAGTATGGATCATTTTCACTACAAGAACGGCAGGCTCTGGGCAGAGGGCGTGGAGGTCACGCAGATCGTGGCGGCCGAGGGATCGCCTGCGTACATCTACAGCAAGGCGACCTTTCATGATCACCTGTGCAAGGTACAGGATGCGTATCGACAGCTCGACACGACGGTCTGCTTCTCGGTCAAGGCCTGCGCGAATATCCACGTGCTGCGTTCACTGGCGGCGGCGGGCAGCGGCTTCGACGTGGTCAGTGGTGGAGAGCTGGCCCGGGTCCTGCAGGCGGGAGGCGACCCCCAGAAGGTGGTCTACGCGGGCGTGGGAAAGACCGACCAGGAGATCGAAGAGGCCCTCAGAGCGGGGATCGGATACTTCAATATCGAGTCGGAGGAAGAACTGAGCAATCTGATCGACCTGGCGGACCGCCATCGCCGCTGCGCAAAGGTGGCGCTCAGGGTCAACCCTGACGTGGCCTACCAGACGCACGCCTACGTCACCACGGGTAAGAAAGAGACGAAGTTTGGAGTGGACATTGAGCGGGCCGTGGCGGCCTTCCGCAGTTTTGGGCGGCATCCCAGGGTCAGGCTCTGCGCCCTGCACGTGCACCTCGGCAGCGGAGGCAAGACCATCGATCCCTACGTGGAGGCCGTGGACAAGGTGCTGGTGTTGGTGGAGCAGCTTCGGAAAGAGGGCTATGCCATCGAGGCCCTGGATCTCGGAGGCGGATACGGTGCGGACTATGAGTCGGGCACTGTGCCGTCGGCCGACGAATACGCACGGGGTATCGTTCCGCTGCTCAAGGACAAGAACCTGAAACTGATCCTGGAGCCGGGCAAGAGCATCTCCGCCAACGCAGGCATCCTGGTGACCCGTGTGTTGTACTCAAAGCAGGGGGGCAGCAAGAGGTTCGTCATTGTGGATGCGGGGATGAATGATCTGATCCGGCCCGCGCTGTACGATGCCTTCCACTTCATCTGGCCTGCCGAGGTGAGCGAGCAGTTTGTGCCGGTGCGGCGAAGCAAGAACCTTCTGTTTGAAGGGACCCAAGTGGTCGACGTGGTGGGGCCCATCTGTGAAGGCGCGGATTTCTTTGCGAAGGATCGGGCCTTGCCGCCGGTCAAGAGAGGCGACCTGCTGGCGATCTTCACGGCCGGCGCCTACGGGTTCACCATGAGCAGCAACTACAACGCCCGGTGCCGGCCGCCCGAGGTGTGGGTGGACGGCGACAGCTTCCGCGTGATCCGCCGCCGCGAGAGTTACAGCGACTTGATGTCACTCGAACAGAGCTGTTAGCCATTAGCTATTAGCCATTGGCCGGAACGGCTGCCGCATGACTCGATGCCTCCGCGCCCTCTGTTCCTCTTTCCTTCTCCGGCTAACAGCCAATCGCTAACAGCTAAAAGCTGTTCTAGAAGTTGCGATCGATGAACCCCGTGTCCACCTTGTTCTTCACGTAGAGATTGTGCGAGAGGATCTCCAGACAAGCGGGGATGGTGGTCTTGATGGGCGAGATCTGGAACTCCTGAAGGGCTCGCCGCATGGTGGCGATGGCCTCCGCCCGGGTCGGCTGGTGCACGATGACCTTGGCGATCATGGAGTCGTAGTGAGTGCTGACGGTGGCACCCTGCCAGAGATGGGTGTCCACCCGCACTCCGGGGCCGCCCGGCACAAGGAACCGGTCGATCTTGCCGGGGCATGGCGTGAAGTTGGTGGCCGGATCTTCGGCGTTGACGCGGCACTCGATGGCCACGCCGCTGCGCTTGATCGCCTTCTGCTTGATCGAAAGGGCCTCACCGCCGGCAATCCTCAACTGCCACTTGATGAGGTCCTGGCCGGTCACCATCTCACTGACGGGATGCTCCACCTGGATCCGCGTGTTGACCTCGATGAAGTAGAAGGCCTTGTCCTTGTCCAGCAAGAACTCCACGGTCGCGGCGTTGGAGTAGTGGGCCTCCTTGATCAGACGCAGGGCCGCCTCGCAGAGGCGGTTCCGATCCTTCTCCTCAAGCACCGGGCAGGGGGATTCCTCGATCATCTTCTGGTGTCTTCGCTGGATCGAGCAATCTCGCTCGTAGAAGTGGAGGGCATTACCCTGGGAGTCCGCCACGACCTGCACCTCGACGTGACGCGGCTCGAGGATGTACTTCTCCAGGTAGACGCTGCCATCGCCGAAGGCCGCTTCGGCTTCGGCCCTGGCCGCCCCAAAGGCCGTACGCAGGCTGATGTCGTTGTGGGCGACCCTCATGCCTCGCCCGCCTCCGCCGGCCACGGCCTTGATGATCACCGGGTAGCCGATCTTGGCGGCGAGTTTGATGGCCTCAATCTCATTGGCGATGATGCCCTCTGAGCCGGGCACGACCGGGACCTCGGCCTTCATGGCCAGTATCCGGGCCTGCACCTTGTCGCCCAGCAGGGCCATGGCCTGGGGGCTGGGCCCGATGAACGTGATCCCACAGTCCTGGCAGATCTGGGCGAATTCCTCGTTCTCGGCAAGGAAGCCATAGCCCGGGTGGATGGCGTCCACATCTGTAATCTCTGCCGCACTGATGATCCGGGGGATGCTGCGGTAGCTCTGGGAGGGATCTGCAGGTCCGATGCAGACTGCCTCGTCCGCCAGTTTCAAATAGGGGGCTTCCCGGTCCGCCTCGGAGTACACGGCGACGGCCTCGATGCCCATCTCATGACAGGCCCGGATGATCCGGAGTGCGATTTCTCCACGGTTGGCGATGAGGACTCGAGAGATCATGGGCTAAGGCTATCCTCAAGAAAGCGTCGGTCGAGTAGGGAGGCGGCAGAACCGGGCACGGATCAATCCGGTTGTACCTTGAACAGCGTCTGACCGTACTGCACGGCCTGGCCGTTGGTTGCCAGGACGGCGACAAGGGTTCCGCTCACGTCGGCCTTGATCTCGTTCATCACCTTCATGGCCTCGATGATGCACACCACGGTCTGCGGCTCCACGTGGGCGCCGACCTCGACGTACGGCTCGGAGTCCGGGCTGGCCGCCTGGTAGAACGTGCCCACCAGGGGCGCCTTGATTTCCGCGAACCGGCTTTCCTCTTGAGCGGGCGCCTGGGAGCCGGCTGGGGCTGCAGTGCCGCCCGCAGCGGCAACGGGGCCAAACATCGGAAAGGAGGTTACGTTCGGCACGACCGGCTGGCTGCGCTTCAAGCAGAGCCTCTCGTCACCGCGTTCGATCTGTACTTCCGCCAGATCGTGGTCCTCCATGACCTTTATCAGCTCCTTGATCCTCTTGAGATCGTTTGCCTCTGACTCCATGCGTCCGTCCTTTCTGCAACTGGGGGCCGCGGAACGGCCAGCACTCGCAGCCGCGTGCCACCCGGAGGCAGCGACCCGCTGTCCTCCCGGGGACCCCGGCAAGGGATTCCGAGCGGTGGCTGCAGGCTCCATGCCTTCACGGGTCTGAGGCCACTAGTATAGCGGTCGCGGTCCCTTTTTCAATCCCTTTCACGGGGTCTCAAAATCAGGCTTTTTGCGAGAGGATTCACCAGTTTTCTCTTGCTTTCTGCAGGGGGGCTGCTATAATTCCGATCAAGTCAAAGGTTTGACCGTACCGTGTCTGCACAAGGAGTTGCAGGTAGGAGGAGAAAGGAGTTTCAACGTGCGGTTACCAACACGTCCATTATCTCCCAATTCCTATCCCTGACAGGCACAGTCCCTGACTGAATGAGGGGTTGTGCAGGTCGGTGGCGTTCGCGCTGCATGCCTGCGCAGACCGGTCGAATCCTGGTATGAAAGGCAGGCCTTCGGGCCAGCCATGAGGAGGTGTAGTACGTCCGGACCCGAGTGACACGGATGGTCGCTTGGAGGTCGGCGTGATGAAGAGTGAATAGGTGAAGCTCCACGGAAGGAGGCCAAGAATGAAATGGATTTCAGTCCTGGTCACCGTGCTCGTGGCTGGCGGGGTCTATGGCGCCGGTCCCATGCACGGCGGGCGTCCTGGACGCCCGGCTGGCGGTGTGCGGCCGATCAATGTGCAGCCGATTCACGTCGGACCGTCTGTATGCCGCGCTCGGTATCGGGTACCAAGTATGTTTGTCTTTGTGACAGGAAAGGGCTGTTCGGACCAGGTGACGTATTCGCCCTACGCCCTCGAACACGGCAGTTCAGGGCTGGTGCCATCGTACCTGGAGTACAACCCGTACGCACTGGAGTACGGCAAGTCGGGCCTGGTCCCGTCCGGTGTGGAGTACAACCCGTATGCGTTCGATCATGAGCACAGCGGACTCGTCGGTGAGGCGGCGTCTGGCTACCGGCCCAGGGGGGCATGCAACAGCGGCACCGTGGCGGTGACAGGAAACAGCCGGTCGTGCGTCGTGGCCGCATGGCCGCAGGGGCGCCTGCGCATGCACTGCAGCCGTGCTCGCCCCATGAGCCGCTGAGGATGCCTGGGGTCGGCGACGTGGAGCCGGACCAGAAGGCCGTGATCCAGGCGTACCTGGACCGGACCTGTCCGGGCAGGTGCAAGATCACGCGGATCTTCCGGGTCGACAACGAGGCAGTCTGCTTTGACATCGCGGTGGAAGACAAGAACGTGGTGATCAAGTACTGGAACGGGGCGAAGATCAACGCCATCAAGCAACACGGCGGGTACGTGAAAAAGATCTACAACCAGTACCTGCTCGACTGGATAGAGTATCGCGATCAGTTTGAGGCCAATGGAGGCAAGGTCTATCACGTCGCCTCGGACGATACGTACGACCTGCTGAGCACGCTGGGTACGTGTGTCCAGACGGATAACGGATAACAACGAGAACGACAGTCTTTCCCTTTCTTAACTTGCGACAAAGTCCCCACCACCCGATGGGGACTTTGTTGCTTTTTGTACTTTGTTGGGGTTGTCTCATCTGAGAGGGGCGGCGACTGCTACATTGATGTGGCGACTGCGGAGGAATCGTCTTTGTTTTCTTGCCGCGAACCCCGCGAACTCCGCGAACGCTGGCGCGGGGACGGGGCTTCTGGCATGTTCGTGAGTTCGCCGCCTGATCCACGGCTTCGCCGTGCCTTGGCGACTTCGTCGCCAAGGGCGGCCATCGTCGTGGGCTGCTTGTCCGAGCAAGCTCGGACCGCATCCCACGACTCGGCCTTGATCTGGCGGCTTGGACTCGGCAGGGGACTGCCCTCTGGATGCTGGACGAAGAGAGGACTACCCATCAAAGGGGCTCTCGCACACAGTCTGAGCCAAACCTCCCGCTATCGGCGGCAGCCGTTCGCGGGGTTGGCGGGGTTCGCGGCAAAAACTCCTTCAGTTCTCCTGCGGCGGGCTGGCCGGGTCAGGCGGGCTGAAGGTTCTTGGGCAGGGTGAAGCTGAAGGTGCAGCCTCCGTCGGGGTTGTTCTGGACGGTGATGCGGCCGCCGTGACGCTCCACGACCTGCTTGGCAAACGACAGGCCGAGACCGGTACCATCCCGCTCCAGGGCCTTGGCGTTGCTGGCGCGATAGAATTCACCGAAGATGCGGCTCATCTCGGCCTCGGGGATGCCGATGCCGTTGTCCCGGACAAGGATCATCACGTCCGAGCCCTGGTCTCTGACCTCCATCCTGACCTTGCCGCCTGACGGTGTGTACTTGACCGCGTTGAACAACAGGTTCAGGACGGTCTCCTCGATCAGGACCTGCTCGCCGCAGATGATCTCGATCTCTGGGGCCACGTCGACGGCGAACTGTATGCCTTTGGCCTCCGCGCGGGTCTTGGCGGCTGCCAGGGTCTTGGCGATCAGGGTCTTGAGTGGAAAGCAAGTGATGGCGGGCTGGCCATCCAGCTTCGATCGCGTCAGCTTGAGCAGATCGGCGACAAAGGCCAGGGCCTGGGAGGTCCTTCGATGCGCACGGCCGATCATGTCCTTCTGTCTCTCGTTGAGGGGCCCTAGGAGTCCGTCGTGAACGGTGTCTATGCAGCTCTGGATCGCGGCGAGGTGCCCCTTGACGTCATGGGTGACGCGCAGAACATATTCGTTCTTGAGGGTGTCCTTCTCCCGGAGCTGCCGGTTGGCCTCCTCCAGGCCTGCCTGGTGCGAGCGCAACTGCTCTGCGATCGAAGTGGTCATGAAGACGACCAGGAAGAGCGTCACCGCAAAGACCGCGAGGGTCCCCAGCACGAAGATGGCGCTGCTGTGCAGACCATGGCCGGAGAAGCCCTGCAGCGGGTAGTGCGGAAGGGTACCCCAGTACTCCAACCAGATCAGGGCCGCGTAGAGAACGGAGGCCAGGCCGGCGTGCACGTAGCTTTCGCTCCTTGAGCACAGGATGCTGGCAATGATCATGTGGAAGACAAAGAAGAACGCGAAGGGATTCTCGATTCCGCCCGAGAAGTGCAGGATGCCAGTCAGAATGACCAGATCCACGGAGATCTGGAGCGTGATCATCCGGCCTATGGCGGCTGACGAGGGGCCAGCCTTGCCCGCCAGGAGCCATCGCAGCAGCCCGTACAGTGCCGAGTTGTACGCCAGAACCAGGCCGCTGAGCAGAACCAGTTGGCGACCCGCCAGTTGAACATCCACGACCCGGCTGCAGACGATCGTGGCGGTGATCAGCACTGCGATCGCGGCCCAGCGCAGATGGATCAGCCACAGGGCGCAGTTGGGCCAGACTGGGGCTCTGCAACAGGTTCTCCACAGGCACGTCGCTCCTTGTGAATCCATGCATGGCACCGATCGCGCTATTGGATGACCCACACAGGCCGTCCTTCCAGCCGTATGGCGCAGACCCAATCCAATGCACCAGTGCGATGATACAGCAGAGAGTACCTCAACCCCACCACATATTCAATACGGATGCCCCGTCTTTTCACCCGCAGCAACAATCCTCTCTTCATGTGTGTACACGTTGATCCGACCCGACCGGACGAATCCGCACAACGTGATATTCCAGGTGTCCGCGGAGTGGACGGCCACAGACGACGGCGCAGAGACCGCCGCGATTATTTCCATGCCGGCCCGGGCCGCCTTGGTGACCATCTCCAGACTGACCCGTCCGGACAGGGCAACACCGCACCCCTTGGGCGAACGACTCTCCAGCAGGCACTTGCCGATCGCCTTGTCCAGGGCATTGTGCCGGCCCAGGTCCTCGGCAAAGGTTATGATGTCTCCCTTGGCATCAAAGACACCCGCCGCATGGGAGCCGCCGGTCATCCGAAACAGGTCTTGTCGGGTTTGCAGTTTCTCGACCACCTCGCTGATGACATGACTGGAGAGCCTGAGGGTGTTGCCACAGACCGGCATATCGGTAAGGAGCTTTTCAATATTGCGGACCCCGCACATGCCGCAGGCGCTGGCCACGATCATGTTCCGCCTTTCCGAGATCCTTGAGGGGTCCTGGATACGAAGGCCAATCACGTGGGGCAGGCTCGGCTTTTGGGCGATATCGATCACGTCGCCTGCATCATCGATAAGCCCCTCGGAAAAGGCAAATCCCACGGCCAGGGCCTCCAGGTCCGAGGGTGTGCATAGGAGGGTGAAGCTGCCGACTTGGTCCACCATGACGGTGACCGCCTCCTCGGATATGACTCGATCCGATACCCTCACGGTCGGCTGATCCGCCTGAATCCGGACCACGTTGCACACAGCCGTCCCACGTTCCGGAGGCAATGCTTTTAGGTCGTCCTGCGTCATTGATCCCTTCTTGTTCGGAGTCGTGAGGGGTATCCTAAAGCTCATCCCTTGGCTCTGCTCCGGAACTGCTCATAATCCGCCATCGTGTTCAGGTTTACGAGCCGGTCTGCCTCTTTGATCTCGATATGCCGCACTCGGCAGGAACCGTAGATGTCGCTGAACCGGCGAGATCCGGATTCGAGAGCGGCGTTCATGCACTGACGAACACCCCTGCGATACACGGCAAACAAAGGCTGCTCTCTCCCATCCCCGGTGACCGGAAGGACGATGTCGGCCTCCCCGGCCTCGGAGAGCATGCGTCTGACGAGGGGCAGTTCAATCCGGGGGACGTCACAGCCCACGACCAGATTGAGCTCGCTGTCCGACGCCTCCAGGGCCGAGGCGACGGCCATCAGCGGTCCCTGGTCGGGAATCCTGTCGGGAATCACATCCAGGCCCAGGAAGGCGAATCTCTCCGCGTCATTGGCACTGAGGAGGACCCTGGAAAACGTGCCGCAGAGCTGGCGGCAGATATGCTCGATCATCGGTCGGCCGTCAATCGGAAGCATGCTCTTGTCGGTCCCCATCCTCGTGCTGCGTCCTCCCGCCAGAACAATGGCAGTGGCATCCTCCAACAACAGCCATCGGGCTCCGGCAAGCTGAATGCGTTCCAGATCGAGGTCGAAACGACTCCCATCGGAACACACGATTCGATCGGCATACTGTCTCAGTGGCTGGGCTGACGGCTTCCAGGAAGAAGGAACCCCTTTCTGATCCGCACTCTCGACCATGAGAAACAGCCCCGGCTCCACCACGTGCCGCAGTGCATTCGATTCACATATCACGACCGCATCCGGACCGACGACCTCGAGCAGGGCCGTCAGACCCTGGTGCAGGTGCGTGCGCAGGACGCGAAGCCAGTAGACCCTGTCTGCGCCGGCGGCCAGCAGCCTTTCGGTGTCCTTGCCCGAACCGTGAGACGTCTCCTCCGTGATCCTATATCGCCCCTCTATCGATGGGTCATCGCCGCAGCCCGGCTCCCCCGGGTGATAGGATCGATCCCCGGACGCGATCGGGGTCACCTTGACGCCCACGATCCGGTGGCTGCGGCCAAACCGGCGCAGCAGCGTACAGGCCAGCTCGGTCTTGCCCACGTTGGACCCAGAGGAACCGATCATCAGCACGTTTTCCAGTCGCATCGTCAGGGGGCCCTTAACGAACGGATGACCTCCTGGACGGATTCGGGAGCCGTGGCATCGAGGAGCCGTATGGGAACGGCCGCATAGATCTCCCGAACCGCGTCGGCCAGCTCACTGCGAACCACGAGGATCAGGGCCCTGGGGCCGGCATGGACCAGCGAATCCACCGCCCCCCGCCAGCCTCGGGACGCCAGTTCCAGAGGACCGAACTCGTCCACGATAACCACATCCGCCCCCTCCGTCGCGGCGACGTCGAGCGCACGACGCCCAAGCATCAGTCCCTCCCCAAGAAAGTGGAACGGCCCCACATCGCCCGGGACGTCTCGACGCGCGGCCAGGGGGGACCGTACGTCCAGACGCAGATCCAACGCATCGAATCCGGTCAGAAGCCCATCCCGATAGACCGACGGAGCCAGAAGTCCGGCTACGCGGAATCCTTGCCGTGTCGCCGAACAGGCAAGCTGCGCCGCAGCGGTGGTCTTGCCGCTGTGTTTTGGGCCGGTCCACAAGAAAAGCACCATGTCGGACACAGCTTACTTGATAGAGGGAACACTCAGTACGCACATGACTGCCGCAAACGCCCACAATCCCAGCGTCAATGCGGAAACGCCGGCAGGAATGGGATATCGAAGCAGTCCGAAAGGCATGGCGGAACGCGACTTCAACCTCTCCCCGAGCCGGGCGGCCAGAGGAACGACGCCAGCGCAAACCAGGGCGGCCATACTGCCTCCGAGGAAGACGTGTCGAAGCACCTTGGGGAGCCCGCCCTGTATCCAGTGGTTGTATCTGAATAGGTACGTGATCATCACGGCAAACGCCGCGTAGCTCAGATAGACCGCCACCGCCGCGGCAACGGACTTCCACCGGACCTTCAGGACGTTGAACATAAGGTCGTAGCTGACCCCGATCAGGAGAATCCCGAGCAGGTGACAGGCAAAAAACGGGGCGTTGAGGAACTTGAACAACATGGCCAAGGTGGCGACCAGCGTGCCTGTCCCTGTACGCGGAAAGTAGGTTCTCGCCAGGGTAAGGATCGCCAGGGCGATCCCGGTCAGCAACACCGATGCGTAGGGCATCCTCGCGGTGTACAAGGCGTCCCCCAGTACCGCCTCCGACAGGCCCCATAGGCCGCCAAAGAACAGCACTCCCAGGATGTATTCTCTTTTCACTGCAAGTCTCCTTTCAATCGTCTATCAAGATCATCTCCGTTTACGATACCATCGCCGTTTGCGTCTGCCTGCTTCCAGGCGGCATTGAACAGATCGAGATCCGCAGGATCCACCTTTCCGTCTCCGTTCAGGTCCGCCACCAGGGGCAAGGACGGCGAGAGCCACTGCCCGGTGAAGGTCTCGTAATCCCGGAGGTCCACGTCGCCGTCCTGATCCAGATCGGCCGGACAAAGCCCCACGATGTTCGTTTTGCTCAACGTCAGGAGCTGGTAGTAATCAAAACCATCGCCCAGGTTCGTGTACTGCTCGATCAGACCGGTCAGGGCCCGCAGACGCCGTCCAGCCTCGATCCCCGGCAGGACAAGGTCGGTTTGCTGCCGATCCTGGTTGCTGTAATCGCTCGCCCAGCAACGGGCTTTGGGATCGTTCGGCTCGCGGACCGACTGAAGCACATAGTTGTCCTGAGCCTTGCCCATTCCCAGCTCGACCACGACCACATCCCGAACCTGCACGAGCATGGACTCGAATCTCTCGGCGCCATGATCGGTGACGGTCCAGACGTCTTCCAGGGGAAGATACTCCGGCGCTTTGATGTCGTTCGCATCGACAAGGAGCGGAGGAGGAAGAGTGTGGCCCCGGCTGATGACTGTCAGAGTCGGCAGGGAACCGTCTGGATTGTCGCCCCAGTATTGCAGGAACGTCGTGCCGCGGTTTTCCTCGACGAAGACATGCCGGAGTTCCACCCAGTCCCCTACGCTCACGCCCGCGAAGGCGTCACTGACCCAGCCCTTGACCTGGATGCCGCCCCAGCCGTCGAGGGCATTGGGGTCCTGCAGTAGCAGCCGGGGACGTTTGCCCTCCACTTTAGAGACCACGATGCCTCCGGCGCAATCAATGACCTGCCCGTTGCGGGGGCTGGCCCCGTCCGGGGACTCGGTATACTGAATCTCCCGGATGGTCAAAACAGCCTCTTCGGCGATGCACGGCGGTACGCCCCAGACGCTAACCATCACGACCATGATCATTATGTTTCTTCTGCTGGCACTCAACATCTTCCGTTCCTCCTAAAAACACAAATTGTCCTTCTTACACCACCTTCAATTCAATACGGGTACCAGTCCGGATCGCCTCTGGGCGGTGCCTCGAAATCGGGAGTAACAGGCCAGTCGGCCTTCCAGACGGTTTGTTTCCATGCCACGTGGTAGTCACAGTAAAGGATGAATCCGCCCAGCGTGTCCTTTGTCCTGGCATGGCGGGCACTGAATGCCTTGGGGTAACTGCCGCAGTTACGGCCGGCCGATCGGTTGAGCGTGTCGCCACCGTATCCTTTGCGGGGGTCCAGCAACTGGTCAAAGAGCAGGATCGTACGTCCGGGGGTCTTGATCCTCGCCGTATTCAGAAAGCTCGGCATGGTGTTGCCGCCCGGCTGGTCATAGGGAGCCCAGCAGTTGAAATCCAGTTCCAGGCAGGAATTCATGGCGTACGAGAAGAATCCATTCCGCAACGGCTTGTACGAATACAGCGATTCGGGGCCCAGTTGCGAGGATGGACACTGGAACACTGTCTTGACGCCGGGATACCCGCCCCTCTTATGATCGCGCCATGGCTTCTCGCCCATCAGGGGGGCAAGGACATCCACCCATCCGAACCAGTAGTCAGCCACTCCCTCGGGAGTGAACGGTTCATGATCTCCGCAACGGTCTCTGCCGTCGGCGTGCGGGTAGAACCCGGAATTCTCCGCAGTATACGCGGCAAAGGCCAGGCCCCATTGGCGAAGCCGGCTCTGACAGACGGTCTGTTTCGCCACCGACCGGGCGCGGGCCAGCGCGGGCATGGCGATGGCTGCCAGAATGCTCACGATCGAGATCACGACAAGAATCTCGATCAGACTGAATCCTCGCCGGTCCCGTGGCCAGGCCGCTGTCGAAAGTTGATTCATCTACCTGACCTCGCTGATAAACGCCTCGAAAGACGCCTCTACTGCGGCCTCGACATCCCGGCGAAAGCGGCTGTAAGCCTGTATCCATCGTCTTCCTTGTTCTGTGAGCACCGTGCAGCCGCCGTGGTGACCGCCGCGGCGCTGGTCGAGCAGGACGATGCCCAAGGCGTCTTGAGCTTTCTTCAGATCGCCCCACGCCTTTCGATAGCTGATGTGCAGTCGTTCGCAGGCGGCACGCAACGATCCCGTCGTCTCAATGCCTTCGAGCAGCCGGTATTTGCCGTCCCCGAACACACCCTCGGCACCCTCACTGTTCAACCACAGCTTGACCCTCGGCTTCAGCTTGTCCATGATTGGCACCTACCCCACTACGAAAAACAGCCAAGCTGACAACCGCAGATACGTATGTCCTGTTGATCGCAAATGCGACCAATCTGGATGGCCTCGACGCCCAGTTCGGCGGCAAGGCGGAACGCCTCTGCACAGGCAAGGGTCTTGCGGCCATTCACAGGCTTGGACCGTTCGAGGACAGCCTGTGCCAATTCCTCTTGCGATTTCATGAATACTCCTTCACCTTGTCTCCGCGATATGTCGGCCCTAACATATCGATTCCCAGTCACATTCACCGATTGAGTCAGGCAGATTGTGCACCCTTGCATGGCGTGCTTGAACGAGCAAGGAATCCCGCTCTACGGGGTCCCGTGTCTTTCCATCATCTCTCGACAGACCGCCTTGATTCCGATGCCCGTCGGACACACCTCGTCGCAGCGTCCGCAGAGCACGCAGGTGATCTGTCCCCATCTCCGGGGATCCGCACCGAGCTTGTGGTGGATCCGCCGCCGCGTACGAGTCCCCTCCTTGCCCATGGGGTTGTGGCCGCTGGCCTCTCGCATGAATCCATCCAGTTGGCAGGAGTCCCACATCCGCCATCGCTCTTCCCGCCCGTCCGCCTTGCGGTCGAATACATCAAAGCACGTGCACGTGGGACAGACGAGATTGCAGCTCGTGCAGGCAATGCACCGGTCGGCGATTCGGTCCCAGAACTCATCCGGAACCTTGTTGTCCAACAGGAGCCTGGAGGCCTTCTCCAGCAGATCCTGGTCCTCTCGCAGGGTGGAAGCGGCCTCGGCCCCGATTGCATCGACCTGGGCTTGGGTCACGTCCGACAAGCCCGGGGCCCTGTCCGCCAGGGCCTTTCCGGCCTCGGACCAGCCCAACAGGATGTAATCCCGTCCGTCACAGACCAGCTCGATGTCCCCTTTTCCGCCGGAGGTCTTCAAAACCGTGTCGTCCGGACCACACCGGCCGGTCACGGCCGCCACGACCGCGTGATCCCGCTTGCCAAAGTACACGGTATCGCGGAACGTCTCACCATAGAATCGATCGATGAAGGCCAGACCGTCCAGATCCTCGGCCGTAAACCCGACCACCAACAGGGGCCGGTCCCCGGGCTTGGGCAACCGGATGTCCTTGCCCTGGAGACTCAGGATCACCTCCATCTGGGGGAAGAACGACTGGGTCGGCTTTTGCGGCAGCCGACCACCCTTCAGGGCCAGGGGGCCGTCCCCGATCCGGCCCAGGGACCGCGTGCCGTCGTGCAGGAGGACAGGCACCCGTACGTCATATTCGGATTCCAGTGACTTAAAAAACGATGCGACCTGCGCTTCGGTCAGACGCTTCATGACGCGCTCCTTATCGTGGCGGCACAAACCTTGTACTCCGGGATCTTGGCCACGGGGTCCAAGGCGTTGATCGTGAGGCGGTTGGCCGGCCCTTCTTCGAAGTGGAACGGCATGAACAGAACCCCCTCCTTGGCCACGTCCGTGACGCGGGCCATGGCCTTGACCTCGCCCCGGCGCGTGCTCACATAGACCCACGCGCGATCGCGGATGGTAAGCCTCCGGGCGTCGGCCGGGCTGATCTCCACATAGGGGAACCGTTCCTCGCGGTGGAGCAACTGGGACCGCCGCGTCATGGTCCCCGTGTGGAAGTGCCAGTAGCACCGGCCCGTGCTCAGGACAAACGGATACTCCTCGTCCGGCAATTCCACCGAGGGCTTGTAGGGGGCGGGACTGAACAGGCCCGGACCCCGTGTGAACTTGCCGATGTGAAGGACCGGCGTGCCCGCGTGCTCCTTGTTCGGACACGGCCACTGCAGTCCGAGCCGGTCGATCCGGTCGTAGGACACGCCTCCATAGATCGGCGTGACCTGGGCGATCTCGTCCATGATCGCCGCTGGGGAGGCGTACTGCATCCGATCGTACCCGGCCCGCCGGGCCAACTCGCCCAGGATCTCCCAGTCGGACCTACTCTGGCCGATGGGTTCCACGGCCTGTCGGACACGCTGGACCCGCCGCTCCGTGGATGTAAAGGTCCCGTCCTTCTCCGCATAAGAGGTGGCAGGCAAGACCACATGGGCCAATTCGCTGGTGGGCGTGGGGAAGATATCCTGGACCACGAGGAAGTCGAGCTTCCTGAGGGCCTCTTCCACATGATTCTGGTCCGGATCGGACATCATGGGATTTTCACCCATGACATACAGACCCTTGAGCCCTCCATCGGCCGCCGCATTGATGGCCGTGGTCACGGTCAGACCCGTTTTGTCCGGCAGGTTCTCCACGCCCCAGGCCTTCTCGAACTTCTCACGGGCCGCGGTGTCGTCAACCTTCTGGTATCCGGTGAACACGTTCGGCAGCGCCCCCATATCACATGCACCCTGGACGTTGTTCTGTCCTCGCAAGGGATTGACGCCCGTGCCTGGCCGGCCGATGTGGCCGGTCAGCATGACCAGGTTCGCACAGCTTTTGACATTGTCCACGCCGTGGGTGTGCTGCGTGATCCCCATGGAATACACGATCATGGCCTTGCCGGCCGTGGCGAACAGGCGTGCCGCGCGGACGATCTCGTCCGGCGTGACGCCGCAGATCTGGGCGGTCTTCTGCGGAGGGTACTCCGCCACGACCCTCTTGAGATCCTCGAAACCCTCGGTGCGGGTCCGGACGAACGCCGTGTTCTCGATCCCCTCGGACAGGATCACGTTCATCATCCCGTTCAGGAAGGCCACGTCCGTGCCGTTCCTGCAACGAATGTGCAGATCCGCGATCCGGGCCAGCCGGATCTTGCGGTTGTCCGCCACGATCAGCTTGGCCCCGCGTTTCACGACGCTCTCAACGATCCGCGTTCCGATCAACGGGTGCTGTTCGGTCGTATTGGAACCAATCACCAGGAAGCAATCGGCCTCTTCCATGCAGGAGATCGAGTTGGTCATGGCCCCGGACCCGAAGGTCGCGGCCAGGCCGAGCACGGTCGAGGCGTGACAGAGGCGGGCACAGTGGTCCACGTTATTGGTCTTGAAGACCGCCCTCGCGAGCTTCATCATCATGTAGTTTTCTTCGTTGGTCGTCTTGGCCGAGGAGAAGAACGCGATGCTGTCCGGGCCGTGCGCCGCCTGGAGGGCCTGAAGCCGGGTCACCACCAATCCCAAGGCCTCGTCCCAGGAGGCGGGTTCGAGCTTGCCGTTCTTTCGGATCAACGGATGGGTCAGGCGATCCGGATGGTTCACGAAATGGTGGGCATTCCACCCCTTGACACACAGCCGGCCTCGGGCCACCACGTGCTCGCGGCTCGGCTCGATTCCCGCCAGGCGGCCGTCGTCTCCCACCACCAGATAAAACATGCAACCCGTCCCGCAGTAGGGACAGGTGGTCAGTACCTTCTTCATAGGGCCCCCTTGACACTGGCGACCTGGTCCAGCCGGAAGACCGGACCGTCCATGCAGCAGTAAAGATGGTCGATCGTGCAGTGGCCACACTTGCCGACCCCGCACTTCATGTAGCGTTCCAAGGACACGATGATGTCCGCGTCGTGGAGTCCCTTGGAAAACAGTTCCTGAATCACGAACTTGTACATGATGGGAGGCCCCACGATGACGGCCACGGTCCGGCTGGGATCGATCTGCAGGGGCGGGATCAGGCGGGTGATCAGCCCGACATGGCCGTCCCAACAGGTCCCGCCCGGGACGTTGTCTACGGTGACCCTGCAGGCCAGAACCTGAGACCCCTGCCACGCCGCGACCTCCTCCTTGTACAGGATGTCGGCCGGCGACTTGGCGCCATAGAGCACCGTGACCTGTCCGAAGTCCCGGCGGCGGTCCTCCACATACTGAATCAGGGCCCGCATGGGGGCCAGACCGCAACCGCCGCTGATCAGCAGCAGGTCCTTGCCTTTCATCCCATCGGTGTCGAAGCAAGTCCCGAAAGGCCCACGAAGACCCAATTGATCACCCGCCTGCATGGCATGCATCGCCGCGGTCAGGACCCCGGTCTTGCGGATCCCGAGATCCAGATGCCCCCCTCGCGTGGGGGATGAGGAGACGGAGATGGGGGCCTCGCCGATACCCTCCACGGATACCATCATGAACTGCCCCGGCCTGTGACCGAACAACTGTCCGTCCAGCCGGATCAGCCGAAACAGCCTCTCCGCAGGAGTCAGGTCCTGGACGGCCTCGATCCTGCAATGAAACGGCTCGTATAGATGCCTCTGGCTCGCCTGTCCGCCCACGGGCGAAGCCTTCTTCGTTTTCACCATGATCTCACCTCTTTGCAGCACTATTGCTTCGGAGCCGGCACGCCGGGTTTGCGGTATAGTAGATTGATGACAAATCCTACGGCCAGCAGGGCCGCCGCCACGTAGATGGCCATCTTGAAGGAGCCGGAACTGCTCTTGATCTTCTCCATCAGCATAGGCCCGGCAACGCCTGCCGCAGCCCACGCCAGGAGGATCTTGCCGTAGATACTGCCCATGTTCTTGGTGCCAAAGGTATCCGCCGCGTAGGCCGGCATGGTGGCGAATCCGCCTCCATAGCAGGCCAGGATGTAACACGCCACCGCGGTGAAGACCACGATATTGCCCACCTGCGGAAGCAGGACAAACAGCGGAACCTGGGTGCCGAGAATCAGCATGAAGACACCTTTCCTGCCCAGCTTGTCCGACAGGGACGACCAGAAGATCCGGCCCAGGCCGTTGAAGAGCGACGTGATGAAGATCACCGTGCCCGCCGCTACCGCACTGATCCCACAGGCGTCCTGGGCCAGGGGAGAGAGATTGCTGATCAAGGCGATTCCCGCTGTCACGTTGATGAAGAGAATCAACCAGAGGATGTAGAACTGCGGCATCCTCAACGCCCCCCGGAGGTCCATGGAGGCCGTTGCGGTCGCCGCAGCCGCCTTCTTCTGGGCACTGGCCGGCGGAGTCCATTCTGCCGGCGGATTGTTCAGGTACTGGGCAGCCACCAACAGGGCGACCAGAAACACGCCGCCAAAGATGTAAAAGGTGTTGGCCAGCCCCAGTCCATTCTCTGTAATGCTCAGGACTCCGTTTACCATACCGGTCTTGGGAATCATGAGCGGGGCAATCTGCCCCATGATGGCGGCCCCAAATCCGAACCCCATGACTGCCAGTCCTGTGATGAAGCCCCGCTTGTCAGGGAACCACCGCACGAGCACCGCGATCGGAGTTATATATCCAAGGCCGTTGCCGATTCCGCCGATGACGCCGTAACCGACGTACAGCATAGCCAGAGACCCCATTTTGTCGGCTACACCCGTCAGGATCGTGCCAATCCCGAAGAGAATCGCTGCAACCGTGGCGACCTTTCTCGCACCGGCCTTGTCCACGAACCTGCCTCCAAAGGCGGCCGCCACACCGAGAAACAGAATGACTAGTGTAAATGCAAGGCCAACCTGCTCATTGGACCATCCGTGGGCCGCCATGAAGGGCTTCTTGAAAACACTCCAGGCGTAGATCGTCCCCAAGATCAGTTGCATGATGATCCCGGCCAGGGCGATGACCCAACGACTTGTACTTGGCAGTTTCACAATAGTAGCAGACATAACCTTCACCTCTATCCCTATATATGGTTCACAACCATCCCCATCCCTAGTTCACAAGAAGCAAACAGCAACAAGTAAGCCACAGACGGGGAAGTGTCAATAGGAACACGCGCAGAATCCCTGCAGCCCTATGGGGTTGCCATGTGAATCACCCGCGCAGTCTCCGACACGATCCGAGAGGCGTCTTCGAGGATCAGGCGTTGCGGAGAAGGGCTTCGACCTTCTGAAGGAGCACATCCGGGCGGACCGGCTTGTCCAGGAACCCTTCCACGGGGAGCCAGGACTCGTCTCCGGCCTCAGGGGCAAAGTCGATCCCGGTCTTGTCCTTGACGGCCGTCAGCATCAGGATGGGGATCGCCCGCGTTGAAGGGTCCTGCTTCAGCGCGCGGGACAAGGTGAATCCCTCCTGGGGTGTGGTCATCATCACGTCCAGGATGATCAGGTCCGGCCTTCGGCCCTCAATCCGTTCCATGGCCTTAACACTGTCGGTCGCGCTATCGACTTGATAGCCGCGGTTCTCCAGGACCACGCGCATGGCTTCTGTGATATCCGGATCATCATCTACGATCAGAATCTTAGTCGATGCCATCGTCTCTCCTTATGAACAGGTCAGTTCCATTGAAATCAGTTGCATGTACTCGGGCCATCGACCCTCCAGACACTGGCTCAGCCCTTCCCCGGGCGTCACCCTCTCCGGCTCGATGCCGAAGAAGACCACCTCGGCCGGGCACTGTCCCAACGCCTTGGCCATATCAAGGATCCTCAGTAGATCGGCCTGGTGCCCGGACAGCCCTGAGATGGACTTGACGCTGGCCACCTGATCCGGCGTGAACCGCTGGATTGTGCCGGGAGTCTGGCCCATGAACGCACAATCCACGAAGATCGCCTTGGCTCGCCCGTCGAGCTGGTGCACGATCGCCAGGCCCCCGGTTCCGGCATCGACAAAATCCACCTCTGGATAGTCGGCGGCCTTGTGGGCCAGACACTGAACGATCGCCACGCCCACGCCTTCGTCGGCCATCAAGGGATTGCCCAACCCCAACACCACGGTGGGTCGTCGCATGGTATACCCAACTGAGGTTCTTTGTCTTTGCACGACATGTCGCTATACAAACTCTACTTCAAGGGCATGCGTCGAGCAGGAGATGCAGGGGTCATAGGACCGCACGAGCATCTCCAGCTTCTGTCGCACTGCATCCTGACCTTCGTGCAGGATCTTCGGCACCAGGGCCTCGAAGTCCTTCTGGATATTGGCGTGGTTCTGACCCGTCGGGATGCAGATGTCAGCCGCCACGCAGAGTCCCTTCTTGTCGAACTCGTATTCGTGGAACAGTATCCCTCTCGGCGCCTCCACACACCCGCTGGCCTTGCCGGCCTTCTTCACCTTGGCCTTGACATTCTCCTCCTTGAGGCCCTTGGTCAGCAGCGCGTCGATCCGCTGGATCGTGTCTTCCACCACGTGGGCGGCCTCGACGAGCTGCGCCACCGTGTTCATGTAAGGATTGCAGCACCCCTGCCTGAGGCCGAACTTGGCTGCCACCTGCTTGGCCAGGGGAGAGAGCAGGTCCGCATTGAGGTTGAACCGGGCCAGCGCGCCCACAGCATAGGCATCCCGGTGCCACTTGCACCACTTGGAGGTGGACTGGTCGACCACGAACTCATTGGCCACGGTCTTCCAGTCGTTGATCGCCACAGTGCCCTTGTAGTCCGTCGAGGCGATCTCGCCGTGATAGAAGGTGTAGGCGCGAGGCTGGTCCTGGCGGAGGGCGACGTACTCGGTGGGCCGCTCGAAGTTCGGGATCTTGTCAGCCACACTCAGGACGACGTCCACCACGGCTAGCAGGTCCTTGACGCTGTCCTTGAGCCTCTGCTGTAGGTCGCGGAGCTGACGCTCCGTGGGGATCATCGTCAGACCGCCCGGCGTCAGGGTGACCGGGTGGGTCGCACGTCCTCCGATCAGGGTGGCCCACTCGTTGGCCAGGCGGTGCAGACGGATGACGGTCTTGACTGCGTCGGGCGCCTTTGCCGCCAGCGGGACCACTGAAGGTACGCCGAAGAAGTCGGGCGCAGCCAGGTAGCCCACATGCAGCACGTGGCTCTGCAGTTGCTCGGCCAGGTGCATCAGGATGCGGATCGAGTCTGCCTGCTCTGAGACCTCCAACTCCAGCGCGTTCTCGACGGCCTTGGTCGCAGCCAGCGAGTGCGTGATCGAGCAGATGCCGCAGATGCGGCTGACGATGAGCTGGATGTCCTGGTAACTGTGGCCGCGGACCATGGCCTCGAAGAATCGCGGGGCCTCGGGGACCTGCCACTCGACCTTCTCGACCTTGCCATTGGAGGCGTTGACCACGATGTTGCCGTGGCCCTCCACGCGGGTAATGTGGTGCACGCTGATCTTCATCGAGTTGCTCATGATAGTGTCGGCTCCTGTTGGCTGCCAAACAGTTGCATCTTCCTCTTGAGGCTGTCGACCGTCTGCCCAAACCTGGACGTCACATCCAGGGCTGCCTCGACGTTCGGGTTGTCCGCGTATCCGCGGCAACCAAAGCACCGATGACCGCTCGACGGGCACCGTGCGCCGCAGCCCGCCCGGATGATGGGCCCCAGGCAGAGCTGGCCATAGTCCCACAGACACGCGTTGCCGAGGGCCTTGCATTCCACGCACACTGGATAGGGTGGCAACTCGGGGGTTTTGCCCATCAACAGAGACCGTACGGTGTTCGCGAACTCTGTCTTGTCTATGGGGCAGCCGTGCACGTACGCGTCCACGGCAACGACCTCATTGACGGCCTTGGTCTTGGCCGTGTCCAGGTGGGGCTTGCTGCCGTCCTTGCCATACACGCAGGTCTTGACCTCGTCGAGGTCGAAGTTGTTCTTGAGCATGTTGATGCCACCGATGGTCGCGCAGGCGCCCAGGGCCACCAGGACCTTGGCCTTCGCACGGATGGCCTTGAGCCGCTCCTCGTCCTCGGGCCGGGTGATCGAGCCCTCGATGAGGACGACGTCATAGGTATCGCTGTGCTCGGTCATGGCCTCCCGCCATTCCACCACGTCCACTGCGCCGAGGAGGTCGAGGATCTCCTCCTCCAGGTTGACGATCTGCAGTTGGCAGCCTTCACAGCAGGCAAAGTCAAAGATAGCAACTCGGGGTTTAGCCATGCTATATAGCCTCCGGCACGCTGGACAGATCGGAGTACCTGAAGACCGGCCCATCCATACAGCAGTATAGGTTGTTGATCTGGCAGTGGCCGCACTTGCCCACGCCGCACTTCATCTTCCGCTCTAGATTCAGGTAGATGTGCTCGTGGGGGATGTTGTGTTCGGCCAGGGCCATGAGCACGAACTTGTACATCACGGGCGGACCGCACACGGAGAACACCGCAGAAGGACGATCCACGCTGATCTTGGAGATCAGCGTCGTGACCACGCCCACGTTGCCCTTCCATCGCGGATCGGGCTTGTCCAGGGTCTCTATCACGAGCACATCCTTGGCCTTGGCCCAGGCTGCCAGCTCTTCCTCGAAGAAGCGCTGATCCATGTCACGGGTGCCCTGCAGGATCACCACCTTGCCATAGTCGCCACGATGGTCCATGACGTAGTTGATGAAGGACCGCTGAGGAACCAGGCCGATACCGCCGCAGATGAAGACGATGTCCTTGCCTTTCGCCTCGTTCACCGGATACAGGCCCCGGCCCAGGGGGCCTCGGATGCCGGCCTTGTCGCCCGCCTGGAGCTTGTGCATCGCGCCGGTCACGCTGCCGACCCTCCGGACGACGATCTCCAGGCCCCCTTTGAACGTGGGCGAAGAGGCGATCGTCAGAGGCGCCTCGCCGATACCCGCAATCGAGACCTCGACGAAATGGCCGGGCTTGTAGTCCCAGCCGCCGTCATCCAGAGTCAGCCGCAGGTACTTCTCGGTCTTGTTGAGCAGGCGGGCCTCCTCAATGGTGGCTGCCTGCGGCAGATAGATGTCCTTCTGGTGTTGCGTGCAACAATCACACATGCGTCACGTTCTCCACAGTCGATGCCGGTGTTCCTTGCCCGGCCTACTTGATTCCCATGGTGTCGAGCAGCTCGTTGTATACTGCCACCGGATTGGCGATATCTGCAAGGCATGCACTCACACAACGGCCGCATCCCACGCAAGACATCTGGCCGCCGATCTTGGCGGGTACGTACTTGGCCTTCCGGTACAGGCGGTGCCTGAATCGGTCCACCCTGGCCTTTCGGAACTCGTGATTCCCGGCCACCTTGGTGAATCCATCGAGCAGACAGCCGTCCCAGCACCGCTTGCGGTCTCCGCTGGTCAGATCCCACTTCACTTCGTCCTGCACGTCGAAGCAATAGCAGGTGGGACAGACCTGGTTGCAGGACCCGCACGAGAAACAGGTCTTGGCCTTCTCTTCCCAGACCGGGTGCTTGGCCGCGCCTTCCAGGAGCTTGGGCAGATAGGCGGGGTCGCACTTGAGCGGGTGCTTGTTGAGGTTCTTGGCGTTGTGGTCCCACACCTCTTGTCTCTTGGCCAGGTCTTCTTCGGTCGCCTCTGCGGCGCCTTTGGCCTTGGCGAGCAGATCCCGGCCTTTGTCGGTGGCCGCTTCAGCGACGAATCCGCCGTCGATGTCCGTCAGGAGGATGTCGTAGCCCTCTTTCACGACGGCCGTCTTCATGGAAGAGGCAAACACGTTCTTGTAGGGCTTCTTGACGTCCACAGCCACAACCGTGGCGTTTTCCCGCCGCTTCAGGTAGTGGACGTCGCGATTGTCCTGGCTGAAGAGCACGTCCAATTGATTGATCGCGATCATGTCGTAGGGATGCACGCCCAAGAGGATGAACTGCTGATCGTCGAACACCGGTTTGTAGACCTCACCTTTGGCGAAGCTGACCAGGGTCTCGCAGGGCGGAAGGAAGAACTGCTTGGGCGGCGTGAGCGTTACGTCGTAATCCAGCCTCAGGCTCTTGGCCGACGTCAGTTGCTTGAACTCGAACCGGTCGCCCTTGGACTGCACGCCTACGACGTTGTCCGTGGCAATAAGACCTTGTACCCACGTCTCCAATGCCTTCTTGCTTAGCCTCTTGATAGTCATCGTCATATCCTGATGTCCAATCGATGTGACCGTCTGCGCGGCAAACACCCAGCCGCGCCTGCCTGGAAAGAATGAAACTTCTTTAATCTAGGGAAGGTGACCAACCTTGTCAATCGCTTTTCAGAATTGGCCACATTCACCTCGCGGCCAACAACCAACACCTCGCTCTTCGGTCGGTCGCTGCGATCCCTCTTCGGTATTCGGGCGGGAGCCTTGCTCCCTTTTCGTGAAGAAGAGAACAACGAATGGCTACTGCCGAGCCATGCCCATCTGCTCGCCCACTTTGTCCAGGCCGTACCGCCTCATCTTCTTGTAGAGGGTGGTCCGGTTGATCCCAAGGGCCTTGGCAGTCTCTTGTCGATTCCATTGATGGCTCTCGAGCGACTGGAGAATCAGCCTCTTCTCAGGCTCGGTCTTCGCCTGCTTGAGGGTCGCGATCTCGATGGTGCCGGGTCTGGGCTGAGGGCCTTCCCGCACGCCCGCCGGCAGATCAACAACCTCGATCACGGGCCCTTTGCCCAGGAGAACCGCTCGCTCGATGACGTTCTCCAGTTCCCGGACATTGCCGGGCCACGCGTGCCGTTCCAGGCAGGCCAAGGCCTGATCGCTGATGCCTTGCTTGGACCGTCCGTGCCGGGCTGCGTACATCTGGATGAAGTGCCGGACCAACAGGGGGATGTCGCCGATTCGGTCCCGCAGAGGCGGCAGGTCGATGGTGACCACATTGATCCGGTAGTAGAGGTCCTCGCGGAATCTGCCCTCGCGGACTTCTTGCGTCAAGTCCTTGTTGGTGGCGAGGACGATCCGGGTGTCCACAGTAAAGGTCTTGTTGCTGCCTACCGCCTCGAACTGCCGCTCCTCCAGGACCCGCAGGAGCTTGACCTGAAGGGCAGGGGAGGCATTGCCGATCTCGTCCAGGAAGATCGTGCCCTTGTCTGCAGCCAGGAACTTGCCTTCTTTGTTGGCGACTGCGCCGGTGAATGCGCCCGGGCGTGGCCAAACAGCTCGCTTTCGAGCAAGGTCTCGGGCAGGGCCCCGCAACTGACCTCGACGAAGGGGCCATGGCGGCGGCCTGACCTGAAGTGGATGGACCTGGCCAGCATGCTCTTGCCCGTGCCCGAAGGCCCCGTCATGAGGACCGTGGTGTCGCTGTCTGCGATGGCCTCGATCAGCTCGAAGATCCGGGCCATTCGGTAGTTCTGGCTCAGCACGTTCTCGAGTCTGTATTTCTGCTGCAACTGACTGCGGAGCCGCTCGTTCTCGGCGATGAGCGACCGCTGCTTGATGGCCCGCTCAACGGCAAGGCGGAGCTCGTCGTCGACGATGGGTTTGGTCAGGTAGTCATACGCCCCTTGCTTGATGGCCCGCACCGCGCTCTCGATGGTGCCATAGCCGGTGATCATGATCACCATGGTATGGATGTGGTCTCGCCGTATGATCTCCAACAGTTCCAGGCCGTCGCCATCCGGCAGGTGCACGTCGGCGATGACCAATGGGAAGGATTGAGTCTTCAGCCTGGCCAGGGCCTGCTTGAGGCTCTCGGTCCCCTCGGCTGCATACCCCTCCAGCGACAGGAATTCGCACAGCGACTCCCTGATGATCTTGTCATCATCCACGATCAAGATCCCACGATCCTTCATCAAACCTCCCGACTGTCAGATGATCTCGGCCAATGGCAGGCGGAGCGTGATCCTTGCGCCGCCCTCAGCCGCGTTCTCCGCGTAGATCCGTCCGTTGTACTGCTGGACGATGTCTCTGCATACGGCCAGGCCTAACCCTGTTCCCCGCTCCTTGGTCGTGAAGAAGGGCTCGAATACCTTCTCCATCGCATGGGGCGGGAAGCCCGGCCCTGTATCCTGGAACGTCATGACCAGCATGCCCCCCTCGGCCACAAATGCCTGAATCTCGATCCTGCCGCCATTGGGCATGGCTTCGTGGGCGTTGCGAATGATGTTGCAGAAGACCTGGAACACGTTCCCCCTTCGAAGGACAGGGACGTCCGGGCCGTAGGACTGTCGGATATCAATGGCCGGTCCAGTCCACCGGGCCTCTGCGGTCATGATGGCGTCGCGAACCAGTTGATCCAGGGGACAGGCTGTCATGGGGATCGGCATGCCTCTGGAGTACTCCAGGATCTGGCCTGCTATCTGGATCATGCGCTGCAGGCCTTCCTTTGAGCTCTGGAGGTACTGTTGGGTCTTCCCGACGTCGCCCTGGTCAAGCTGCCGGAGGGCCAGGCTTACGTATCTCAGGACGCCATCCAGCGGGCCGGTCAATTCATGCGCCACAGTGGCAGTCAGCTTGCCCAGGGCGGCAGACCGCTCTGCAATCTCCAACTCGCGAGTCAGGTGCAGGGTGTCGGTGACGTCGCTGAAGACCGCGGCCACCGCACGCGTCTCTTGGCCGTTCGCTCCTCTGATGGGTGTCAGCAGCACCTGGAAGAAGCGATTGCCGTGACCTGTGACCAGGGGAATCTGATCCAGATGCTGAGGCTGACCTGTCGCCAGCACGGAGCCTAGGTGATCCGGCCAGTGGATGCTGCTCGGTGTACTTACGTTGAATATCGCTGCGTCTGGCGACTGATCAGGATCGAGGATTGCCAAGGCCTTTGCGTTGGCAGCGATCACATTCATGTCGTTGTCGTAGACTGCAACGCCGAGCGGAAGCGAATCCAGGATTGGTCCGACCCCCAAGCGTGTATTACGCAGACTTCCGACTTTATGCATCACGCACCTCGACCCCTCGGCAAAGTAACCTTCCTCAAACTTTGCTGCTATGCGACTGATAATATGGGTGGCATGTTTGGATGTCAAGCCGGTACGTTGCAGGAAGACAACATAGTTGCGAATTGGTCACATGCCCTCTATCATCAGGGCCTCAGTAGCCTAATGCATCGGTGGTGAATGGTTTAGGCTGCCACGCTATTCTCTGCCGCACGCTGAGGCGGTCATCGAGTGTGTTGATATGTGAACATTGCCCATAGGCCTTGGAGGGACAGCCAGGAGGTGGGGCGGACCTGCCAGTCTTAAGCTGCTACTTGGGCAGTGCTTATCGAATGCGGAATTGGCGTGTCACGATCAGGTCTGTCTTGGAACGTCATTTGCCTCGCTTTCTGCCGCCGGCGCTGAGGATGATGAGTCGGCATACCAAGGATGGCTGATATGCAAGGAGGCATTTTTTTCAATGATCACCTCGGACCGCCGGAGCAGCCGGCGGCTATCGTTACGATTCGACATGTCCTACCGGCGGCAGGGATCAGACCCGGCCAGGAGCAGCAGGGGCACCCTAGAGAACGTGAGCATGGGCGGGATCTGTTTTCACACCACGGACGACACGCTGAGGGCAGGTACGGTGATCGAGATCGTGCTGCACGTCCCGCCGTGTCACGGTGTCCTTGAGAAGGGCGGCTGCATCAGTGGTCTGGCCCGGGTGCTCTGGGCCAGCAGAAGTCACACTGCGTCGGACTGTGCAGCCAGTGTGGTGGGGGCTCAGTTCTATGAGCGACCGCGCCTGGCTCTGGTGGATCCGGGCTGTTGTCGCGGCGGGGAGGAGGACTGAAGGATTTCTTTGCCGCGAATGAACGCGAATAGACGCGAATGGCTGCCGCCGGTCTTCACAGGTTGGACTTGTTCGCGGCATAGCCGTACGCGACGCTTCGCGTCCACCGGAAGGCCTTGCCTTCCGGGTGCCACGCTGATGTAGTAGTCGCCAGGTCCTGACTGACGAGATATTCCAACGCGGAGGTACCATGAGAGATGAGCTATCGTTCAGACTGGCTGTCTGACCGTTCAAGTGCCTCTCGGGGGCCAGACGCCGTCAAAGACCTCCTGAGCTGGGCCGGTCATATATACGGAATCGTCGAGGCTGTGCCATGTGAGGGCGAGGGCGCCTCCGGGCAGATGGATCGTACAGGTCCTGTCCGCCCGTCCAGTCAAGACGGCGGCCACACAGCAGGCGCATGCCCCTGTCCCACAGGCCAGTGTGACTCCACTGCCTCGCTCCCACGTGCGGGCGCGCAGCTTCTGACGGTTGAGTGCCTGCACAAAATGTACGTTCGTCCGGCGAGGGAAGACTGGATGTCGCTCGATCGCGGGACCCACCTTGGCCAGGTCGACGGCCTCCACGTCATCCGTGAAGAAGACGGCGTGGGGATTGCCCATGGAGACGCAGGTCATGCGGAGCGACGAGCCCTCTACCCGCAAGGGTTCGTCCACGACGCGTTCGCCTGCGAACTGCACCGGTATCTGGTCAGGGGCCAGGATGGGCCTGCCCATGTCGACGCAGACGCTGTCGACGTGGCCGTCCGCACCTACACCCAGTCCGACCGTCAGCACGCCTCGCCCAGTCTCTATTGCCAACGAGGCACTGAAGCCGGGTTGCTCGCCTGCCAGGCCGAACGGGCCCCGCGATGGGGCCAGCCTGTGTTCCAGTACGTACTTGGCGACGCAACGCAGGCCGTTTCCGCACATCTCCGCCTCAGACCCGTCTGCATTGAAGATCCGCATCCTGGCATCCGCAACCGTCGAGGGCTGGATCAGGATGAGGCCGTCTGAGCCGATGCCGAAGTGACGGTCGCTGACCTGCTGGGCAAGGTCGGCCGGGTCAACGACCTGCTCCTGGAAGCCGTTGATGTATACGTAGTCGTTGCCCAGTCCCTGCATCTTCGTGAATCGCATAGGGTCTATCTCCGGCGATGCCGCTTCGATCTTGTCCTGACCTTCTGTCTGGCCGGTCGCTTCGTCCGCTGTGCTTGCAGCAGGGATTCGAGCGGCGCCACACTCAATTGCCGGCCAGGGAGGTTCACAGAGAGCACCCTGACCTTCATCGGTTGTCCCAACCGGACCGTCACGCCTGACCTCTGGCCCTCGATGCAGTGCGACTGGACATGGTACTTCCAGTCGTCGGGACCGAGGTCTGCCAGCTTGATCAGCCCTTCGATGCCGAACTTGCGGCACCGCACGAACACACCGAACTGGGTCAGTCCAGTGACCACGCCATCGATGGGGTCTGCCATCCGTTGGGTGAGCATCTGCAGGATGAGCACGGCCTTGAGATCCTCTTCCGCGTCCTGGGCACACTGCTCGGTGAACGTGATGCGGCGTCCGATCTCCACCAGGTCCATGGAGGCGGCGTCCCGCCGTGCCTGATCGGTCTTGCCTTCCAGGTAGTACTGAAGCGTCCTGTGGACCAGCAGATCGGCGTACCTGCGGATCGGGCTGGTGAAGTGACAGTAGCTCTTGGACGCCAGGGCATAGTGGCCGATGTGGAGCGGTGCATAGACCGCCTTTTCCAGGCTCCGCAAGACCACCAGGTTGATAGCCAGCTCTGCGTCATGACCTGCGGCCGCGCTCAGCAGGTCCTGGATCGCGTGGCGGTCCGGGGTTTTGGGCAGCGCAAAGCCAAAGGTCCGGACGAGCCTGGCCAAATCCTTCAGGGCCAGAGGATTTGGGTCAGGGTGGACGCGGCGGATGAATGGGACATCCAGCCGATCCAGAAGGGAGGCCACGGCCTCGTTGGCCTCCACCATGAACATCTCGATGATCGTATGCGGATAGCTGGTCTCAGCAGGCTCTGCGTCCACGACCCGGCCTGCAGCATCGAGCACCAGCTCGGTCTCCGGCAGACTCAGATGGAGCATGCCGTCCTTGGTCCGCCTCCGCTCGATGATCCGGCTGAGGGCCTCCATCTCCTTGAGAAGGCGGATGACCTCGGGCTGCACGTCCTTGGTATGGCCCTTGAGGGCGGCGTCTGCCTGGAGATAGGTCAGCCGCTGCGAGGAACGGATCACGCTGTTAGCGAATCTCCTGGAGACCACCTCGCCACCGTCATCATAGGTGATGAACGCACTCTTGGTGAACCGCCGCTGGCCGGGCTGCAGAGAGCAGACGCCGTTGCTCAGGACCTCGGGCAGCATGGGGATGGTCCTGGCAGGCAGGTACGCGCTGTTGCCTCGCTGGGCGGCCTCCTTGTCCAGGGGCGTGTCATGGCCGACGAAGTGGCAGACGTCGGCGATGTGCACACCCAGGACCCAGAGCCCGTCGCCGGACCGTTCGAGGCTGATGGCGTCATCGAAGTCCTTAGCATCCGGAGGGTCTATGGTGATGATGACCATGGACGTGAGGTCCTCTCGCCCCGCCGCCTCCTGTGGCCTGAAGGACGAGGCCGCCTGGTGGGCCTGGTCCTGACAGTCGCTGTCGAACTCGGTCCTGATGTGGAACTGGTGGATCACCGAGGCGATCTCCGCCTCATAGTGGCCGGCCCTGCCCAGGACCTCCACGATGACCCCGCGGGCGAGTTCCTGTTCGGTCGGGTAGGTGAGGATCTCGACCACGACCTTGTCCTTCTCGCGGGCGTTCTTGGCAGTCACATCATCCACGCAGATCGGTTCAAAGAAGCCGCGCCCGTCCGGCTGGATCAACCAGACCCCTTCGGACCGCATGAGGGTCCCGACGAATCGGTTCCTGGCCCGCTCGAGCACATGGAGGACCTGACCGCTGCATCGCATCTGGCTGCCTCGCCTCTCCTTACGCTCCACCTTGGCCGTCACAATGTCGCCGGTCATCGCGTCGGCGGCCCCCCCCGGAGGGATGAACAGGTCGCCGTGGCTATTAGGCTCCAGGGGCACGACGAACCCGAATCCCTTGGGATTCGCGCGGAAGGTGCCCACGACTGTGCCCGACATGGGCGGCAGATTGACCAACTCGCCCTGGCCCACGATCACGCGGCCCAGCCGGCGGAGCTCGTCAAAGGCCTCCTGGAAGGCAGGGAGGTCTTCGTCAGGCACGCCGAGGTCCCGGGCCAGCCTGGGCGCCTTGACCGGCGAATAGTCCTCGCCCTGCAAGTACCGGAGGATGCTTTTCTTGAAGAGGTTTTCCATGGCCCAGATTGTATCCACGCCCGCAACACGGCTCAACAGCTAACAGCTATTAGCTGTTGGCCGGCACAGACACTGCCGAAGGCAAGAACCTCGGAAGGTAGGAAGGGCAGAGCGTAAGTGCTATGCACTTGCGGTCGTCCCTGTGGTCGTGTTAAATGGTGCGGATGACCCTGGGATGGTAGATCGCTTGAAATGTCGCGGCATACAATTCGACGGACCGGTGGTGATGACCTGCCTGGCATGGGCGATGGTGGCCGCGCCCCTGATGCCGGTGGCCGCGCAGGTGGGCGATCAGCCGGACGGAGGACGCGCGCCTACGTGCACGTCATTCCTTTATATCCTGAGGACAAGGACGGCGACCAGGGCCTTCGTGTGACACCAGGGCAGAGGAATCCCCTGCCGTTCTCCATGCGATGGACCTGCAACAACTGCCACGAGTACAGCGTCGTGGCCAAGGGCTTCCACTTCAGCTCCATGGACCCCAACGCGGCCGCAGGCCGCATCGGTCAACCCTGGATCTACGCAGATCCGCTCCTTGCCGTGCAGATCCCGCTTTCGTACAGACCGTGGCCCGGCGTGTACAGGCCCGATCAGTTTGGGATCAGCCCGTTTGAGTTTGCCAGGCGATTTGGCCGCCAGATGCCCGGAGGTGGTCCGGGCGAGGCCTATGCCGCCGATCCCAGCAACGCCAGGCAGGCGCCGCGAGTGGCCGTCTGGAGGTGAACTGTCTGGCCTGCCACAATGCCCATCCGGGACAGGACCAGGGAGGGGCCTTCGGCTACGCAGACCAGGTGAGGGAAGGCAACTATCGGTGGGCGGCTGCAGCGTCCTGCGAATTCGCCAACGTCAGGGGATCGGTCCGCAATGCGCCTGCAGGGTATGATCCCTTTGCCACCGGCGCAGGGCCGGTCGATGCGAACGCGCCGCTGCCCGTGGCATGGTATGCGGCCTCTGCCTTTGACGATCACAACGACGTGCTCATGGACCTGACCCGGAGGATCCCGGCGGAGAGGTGCTATCAGTGTCACTCGAATGTCATCGTGGGCCCTGACGCGGGCCAGAGGGTGCTGGCCGATCAGGACGTGCACATGGCTGCGGGCATGCTGTGCGTGGACTGCCACCGCAACGGAGTCGACCACCAGATCAGCCGCGGCTATCCAGGGCAGTTCACTGACCCCAATCGTGCCTCGATGGATCTGCTGACCTGCGAAGGGTGCCACCTGGGGACTGCAGCCGCTCACTCGCCCAGCGCAGGCAGGATGGGGGCGCCTGTGCCGAGGCACAAGGGCCTGCCCTTGGTTCACTTCGAGAAGCTCGCGTGCACGAGCTGTCACAGCGGGCCCTGGCCTCAGTCGCAGGCCGGATGGGTGAAGACCTCCCGCGCCCACGGCCTCGGCACGACCTACGCCGAGAAGGCGGACCGGGCTCTGCCGCACATCGTGCTGCCCGTGTTTGCCAGACTGGCGAGCGGCAAAATTGCGCCGCACAAGGCGGTCTGGCCTGCGTTTTGGGCCAAGGTCGAGCACCCAGGACCCAGCACCCAGGACTCAGGAGAAGGCATCTCGCCGATTCCGCTGCAGGTCGTGGAACCGATTGCCAAGAGGGTGATCCGCAACAGTGAGATACCCAAGACCCGTGATTGGGTGCGGCTGAGTGATGAGCAAGTGACACAGGTCCTGACCTCGCTGTCCAAGCAGATCAAGGGTCAGGCCGTGTATATCAGCGGGGGCCGGATGCACAGCGTGGATGCAAACGGCAGGCTTGTCTCCAGATCGCACCCGGCAGCGGCTCCCGTGCTCTGGCCCGCAGCCCATGACGTCAGGCCGACCAGCCAGTCGCTCGGGGTCCGGAGGTGCAGGGATTGTCACGACCGCGGCTCTGCGTTCTTCACGGCAGAGGTGCCTGTGGATACCGCGATGGTCTCCGGCCAGGGGCAACACAGGTCCATGTCGGAGTTTGAGGCGGTCGATGCGACCAAGGCGGATCTGTTCGGATGGTCCTTCGTGTTTCGGCCGTGGATGCAGGCGGTGGGCCTGTGCTCTGGGGCAATCCTGATCCTCCTGGTCCTGGCGTTCGGGGCCAGGGCCTTGGTCAGGATAGCGAAGGTCTTTTCAGGAAGGGAAGGGGACTAGCCATGTTCCGGCAGGTGGCCTTTGCAGCCTTGGTGATCACGGTGTTGGGGATTGCGGCCCACGCCGTGCTGCGGCGCGGCCGTAGGGCCGAACCCGAGCTGCGGCCTGCCTGTCCTGTGGCCCGGCTGATCAGGGCAGTCGCAGCCATGCTCTTGATGGCGTGTGTGCTGGCCCTGGCGGCCACTGGGTTCTATCCACGGCTGGTCCGTGACGAGGGCCTGTCGGGGTACCTGCTGATGCTGCACGTGGCCTTGGGCGGCGTGTTCATGGCGAGCCTGGCCGGCTGCGGGGTGGTGTGGGCGTGGGATCACTGGACCAGTACCTGCCCGTGGGGCCGTAAGATCGCCTTCTGGTTGATGTTGACGTCGGGTGTGCCGACGGTGTTGGCCGTCCTTGTGAATTTCTTTCCCTTGTTTGGGACTGCGTGGCAGGACCCGCTGCTGGAGATCCATCGGATCAGTGCGCTGGTCTGCCTGATCAGTGCGGTCGTCTGGGGTTACGGGATGGTTCGAAGGGTAGATCGGATGGGGGATGTCTGAACGTAGTAGGAAGAGGTTTTGAGATAGACTCTGAAAGGGCAAGATCCATGAAGACCTTACTTGGATTGGACGTAGGCAGTTCTTCGATCAAGGCAAGCCTGGTGGATGCGTCGACCGGAAAGGTCCTGGCTTCTGCCACGTCTCCGAAAAAGGAGATGGAGATCATCGCAAAGAAGGCGGGTTGGGCGGAGCAGCATCCTGAGACTTGGTGGCAGCACGCGGCTGCCGCGATCCGCCAGATCCGGGCGACCAAGGGCTTCACGCCGAAGGACGTCGCGGCCATCGGGATCTCGTATCAGATGCACGGGCTGGTGACCGTGGACAAGGCGGGGCGCGTCCTGCGGCCCGCGATCATCTGGTGCGATAGCCGGGCGGTGGAGAATGGCCGCAAGGCAGCGGAAGGAATCGGCCGGGGCAAGTGTCTCAAGAACCTGCTCAATCTGCCCGGCAACTTCACGGCCTCTAAGCTGGCATGGGTCAAGGCCAATGAGCCCAGCCTCTATAAGCGGATCTACAAGATCATGCTTCCCGGCGACTATATTGCCTTCAAGATGACGGGCCTGATGCAGACGACGGCCTCGGGTCTTTCCGAGGGAATCCTCTGGGACTACCGTAAGCAGGGCCTGGCGCAGTTCGTGCTGGACCAGTACAAACTGGATGCGGACCTGATCTGCGGCCGCGTGGAGACCTTCTCGGTCCAGGGCGAGCTGACCGGCGGAGCAGCCAGGGAGCTGGGACTTGCGGCCGGGACGCCCATCGCCTACAGGGCGGGCGACCAGCCGAACAACGCCTTGTCGCTCAACGTCCTGGATCCGGGCGAGGTGGCGGCCACGGCGGGCACCTCCGGCGTGGTCTACGGGATCAGCGACAAGGAGCAGTACGATCCCAAGAGCCGCGTCAATACCTTCGTCCACGTCAATCACCGACCCAGCTCTCCCCGCTACGGCGTGCTCCTGTGCCTCAACGGCACCGGCATCCTCAATAGCTGGCTCAAGCACAATGCTGCAGGCGGGATCGACTATCCGAAGATGAATGAGCTGGCCTCCCAGGTCCCTGCAGGCTCCGACGGTCTGGTGGTCCTGCCCTACGGCAATGGCGCGGAGCGGACGCTGGAAAACAGCGACATCGGCGCCCTGGTCAGGGGCCTGCGGTTCAATACCCACACGCGGGCCCACCTGCTCCGCGCGAGCCAGGAAGGGATCGTCTTCGCCCTCAAGTACGGGCTCGACATCATGCAGAAGCACGCAGGCGTCAAGGCCAAGACCGTGCGGGCGGGCCATGCCAACATGTTCCTCAGTCCGCTGTTTGCGGAGGCCTTCGCCACGGTCACCGGCGCCACAGTGGAGCTCTACAACACCGATGGCGCCCAGGGCGCGGCCCGGGCGCAGGGGTAGGGGCGGGCGTCTACCACAGTATTCGCGAGGCCTTCAGGGGTCTGGACCGCAAGAAGACCATCCGGCCGGACGGCAGATCACGGGCCGCCTACCAGGAGGCCTACGCCCGGTGGCGGGAGGTGCTCGATACCCAGGTCGGCGTGCAGGGATAGCTCCATGGGCCCCGGTTGGGAAGAGGTGGCCATTCTGAGAGGTGCGTTCAACAGAGGTCAGGCCGTCAGCCAGCCCCGGTTGGATGAGCTCTGTGGCCGATGGATCGAATGGGCAGATCCCAAGGGTCAAGAGACGGAGTCCCTGGTGTTGGTGGACGGCCTTGGCCGGAGGCTCGAACCTGTCCGCCAGGCGCCCCGGTGGCTGTGTCACCTGCTCGCCTTGCGTCATCGGGCCGTGCACGTGCTTATGTCGTGGGACAGTCCCAAGCTGGGGCGCGTGTTCGTGTGCCAGGTTCGCAGTTGGACCAAGAGGGACTACCCGGGGTTCATCGACATTTCGGTCGGCGGTCACGTGGTGGGATTGGCGGACCCCAGGCAGTCGGCACTGGCGGAGATGCAGGAGGAGATGGGTGTAGGCCCCAGCGACCTGGTGGCAGGGGAGCTGACCTTGGTCGGAGGCTACGACTGCACCCCTCAAGCTGACGACCGGGCCTTCTATGACGCCGAGTGGCGCAGACGTGTACATGGCCCGGATTGCCTCATTGGCATGTCTCGGCTTCACGGATGGGGAGGTGGTGGGCGTCTACCTGTGCCCGGCGAGAGAGGCCGGGCAGTTGCTGAGCCAGAGGCAGATCCCGGTGGCCAACGGCCTTCGCCTGTCACTGCCCGTATGTCTGGAGTACCTCGGTGGCCGCTGACGGCTGCAGGACGGCACTCGGTGGGTACCTCGCCGGAAGCTGCGACGGCAGTACTGAAAAGGGCCGAATCCCTGGTCTGCGAGGCCGTCCGTGCCCAGGTCAGGGGCGGGAGAGTGTTGCTGGTGACCCATGGCGATGTCGCGTCCATGCTTCTGTGCGTGGCTGCTGGAAGGGATCTGCGATGCCACCACCCGGCCTACGGCCTCAGGACCGGCGGACTCACGATGGTCGGCTGACTTCAAGGTGGACCACCTGGGCAGCCGATAACATAAGGTTGGGCTATATGGACTTTGGTTTTAGGAATTGTGCCGTCTTCTGCGATGGCGTGTTAGGGGCTTTTAGAGAGGACTGAACATGCGACAATCAAGGCGTGAGAGGAACACTTCAAAGGTCTGTGTGAGGCTGGCCCTGACGGTGGGCGTCGTGGCGTTTGTCCTTGGGACCGCAGGGTGCTTCTCCTCGAATCCCAGGAACATCATGGCCTTCAAGAAGCCTTACGAGGTTGAGGTCACTGCCTTGAACTACATCCTTCAGCCTCCTGACGAGATCGAGATCCACTGTGCGAGGGTGCCTGAGATCGACAAGCAGAGGCAGCGTATCCGGCCGGACGGCAAGGTGAGCTTCGAGGCCCTCGGCGAGATCGAGGTGGCAGGCAAGACGCCCGCCCAGGTGGCGGCCATCCTCGAAGGCAAGGTTGCCGGCCTGTATACCCTGCCGGGCGACAAGCGGATCGACGTGCGAGTGGCGGCCTTCCAGAGTGAGTTCTACTACGTCCTGGGACAGGTGGTGACGCCCGGCCGGAAGGTCTATACGGGCCGCGACTCGGTACTCTCCGCCCTGGCAGACGCTCGCCTCAGTCCCATGGCCTGGGGAGACCGGGTCCAGGTCATCAGGCCGTCGGGGGATCCCAACAGCCCGGGCCCGAGGATCTTCGAGGCGAGCTACGGCCGGATGGTCGTCTACGGCGACCTGAGCAAGAACGTTCTGCTGCAGGAAGGGGATATCGTATGGGTGCCCCCGACCGTGTTGGCCTGGTTCTCGCTCAAGATCGAAGAGATCATCACGCCGATCACCAGGGCGTTCACCGGCGCCTATTACCTGAGCGGCGGCAGTGCCGGAGTCAGTCCTTACGGCAGCTTTGCGAACAAGTAACCCGTGGATAACCATGGACGCCCATTCGCCATCTGCCCAGAGACAGAGATCCGAAGGCCTGGACTACACCAAGGTCCTGCACGTGTTGAGCACTGCGTGGTTCATCACGTGCCTGGCTTTCCTGTTGGTGGTGGCCCTCCGCGAACGGGGCGTCAATTGGTGGGTCATCTTCTCGCTGTCCGGGTATTCGGTGGTCCTGGTCTTCGTGCTGGTCAGCCTTTACCTGTTCGCGCTCTTCAGGGGCGTGAGCCGTACCCAGCACCTGCAACCTGAGCACCCGCTAACGTGTAGCAAGCAGTACATGATGCTCTATGCGGCAGGTCCCTTCCTGGGCGGCCTTGCGGGTTGCCTGAGCGGCCTGGGGCTGGAAGGGGGCGGCGAGTTCATACACCGGACGACCATCGGGACTTTCGGCATGACGTTCGCGTTCTGGGTGATCCTGGATCCGACCATCGCAGTGGTGGAGGGGTTGCTGCCTGCCAGCCGGCAGCACCGGGCGCAGCGGATGGCCCGGTATGAGGCCGAACGACAGGATCGGGAGGCCAGACGACAGAAGGTCCTGGCCGAGGTCCTGGAGAAGGAGAAGAAGCACCGTGCGCTCTGGGAGCAAACCCTGCGGCCCTATGCCCAGGAGCTGGCTGCCCTGATGAGGACGGACATCGATGGATTCGCCAAGGCGAGGTCGCGGGCCGTGGAGATCGGAGCTGAGGCCTGGCGGCTGGGCGGCATCGCCTGTATGCGGCAGCTCCATGAGATGGTCGTATCTCCGCATGGATCGCCCGCGGCCGACGGACCCGTTACGGACTATCTATCCTATTGGTGGGATGGCATTGGGACCTGGCGAGGGCCGAATAGCTGAGGACGGGGTCGTGGGTTCTAGGTTTTGAGTCTCAGGTTCTGAGTTTTATGTGGGAAAAGAGCGGGGCCCGCGATGAGTCGCGGGCCCCGATGCATTGATAGATGTTGGCGACGGGCTGTCTGCGCCACTGCCCCACATGGGTCACCCGTCCGGGTTGTTTCAGGCGATTGCCCTCATGTTGTTACGGATTCAGTGCCGATGTTATTAGACGAGCGTCGCCTGTGAGCAGGCGGTTTTCGAGCACGGAAATGAGATCGACCATGTCAGGACAACGCCCAAGTACCCCAAGGACAGTCATCCGCTGGCTGGCCGCCCTGTTTGCGGCCGGATGGGGGGCAGGCTGCATGGAACAGGCTGAGCCTCCACGCGTTACGCAAGACCGTTCCTCGGAATCTCCTCCGCCGATCAGGCAGCGGGTTATCGCGGGATGGTCGGTTGAGAAGCGGCCCATCATGCTGCACGTGTTGGGCAACGGCAATGACGTGACGTTCTACCTGGCCAGTATCCACGGTGATGAGGTCGCCGGGGCGACGCTACTGCAAAGACTCTGCGACTATCTGGAGGCCCATCGCCAGCCGTGGCAGGGCAAGAAGGTCCTGATCATGCCTGTGGCCAACCCGGACGGAAAGGCGAGAAAGGCCCGGCAGAACGGAAACGGCGTGGACCTGAACCGGAACTTCCCTGCTGCCAACCACGTGGAGGGCGCGGAGGGCGGGCCTGCCGGGCTCTCTGAGCCGGAGGCCCTGGCGATCTGGCGGATCATCATGCAGTACAGACCGACCCGGATCATCAGTGTGCACCAGCCCCTGGGCTGCGTGGACTATGACGGGGCAGGCGAGGAACTCGCCCGGCGCATGGCTGAGGCGTGCGATCTTCCTGTCCGCAAGCTCGGGGCGAGACCCGGGTCCCTGGGTTCCTACAGCTCGCAGGTCCGACGAGTACCCATCATCACGCTAGAACTGCTGGATACAGACTCCCAGCTCAGCAGCGAACAGCTCTGGGCTCGCTACGGCGGGGCCTTGCTCAAGGCGCTCGACTAGATGGCCGATAACTGAATGGCTGAAGTCGCCTCTTGCTGCGGATGGTCAGCGATGGGGTCTATGAACCCCAGAGCCGGAGCCTCGAAGCGGGCTTTCGCGTATCGTTCCAGTTCCCGTAAGATGGGTACGTCACATGATGGTTCTCGAATACGGAGACGAAGATGGGGGTCAAATCTGAAGTTCTGGCGATCGGCCTGATCTTGCTGGCAGCACCCTGCGCCCTCTGTGTCGGCAGGGCGGAAAACACCACGGTGGAATTCGGGCTAGATGCCTGGTACTTCGAGTACAAGGAGCCTGGCCTGATGACGGAGAGAGGGCCGTTCGTCGGACTCCATGGAGCCTACACGTACCGCGGGCCCGTGGCTGCTGCCCTGCAGGACGCTATGATCTCCGCGGAGGTTAGGGCCGGGTGGGGCCGCGTGGACTACGACGGCCACCTGTTGGATGAGGAGGACACCCCCTATTCCTACGATGGCTTCACGGATTGCCTGATCGAGACGAGAGCTCTCTTGGGATATGATCTCGGGGGGCCCTCGCTTCGCCTGACGCCGTTCCTGGGCGCGGGATACCGCTATCTCCAGGATGACGGGACTGCCAGCCCTTACGGGTACGACCGGAGGGCCAACTACTTCTACAGTCCCCTGGGCGTGGAGGCCCTCATCCGGCTAAACCATTACTGGCAGCTTGGAGGGTCTGCTGAGTACGATCTGTTCTGGCTCGGCCGGCAGAAGACCCTTTGGGGTTACTGGATCACGGACGACCAGAATGACGGCTACGGCCTGCGAGGCTCCGTCAGGCTCATCCACCAGGCCAGGAGGACGAACCTGATCCTCGAGCCCTACTTCATCTATTGGGACATCGGGATGTCAGAGGTGAACCCGGAGGATGGCGGCTATGAGCCTCACAACCGCAGCACCGAAGCAGGGCTGCGGGTGACGGTCCAGTTCTAGCCCGCATTTCTCACAAAGCTTCGGTTCTGAACGGTCCTGTTGCCCGGCTGCTGCGTTCTCGGTCCCATTTGTCCTCAGCGTACCGCAACGGGTACGCCTCCGGGCAATCGGAACCTGCGGCCTTGCATCCAGCCAACATGCCGCGCTCAGAACAGTCTGTCACGGATACATTGGCCTTCTGGACGAGCCAAGTTGAGCCCATAGCCTCACTTTTGCTTCGCCCGCGCGAAGCCTTGTGAGAAATGCGGGCCAGCCCGCACTTCTCACAAGCCTTCGGTTCTGAGCGGTCCGTCAATCGAAGGTGGTGGGCCGGGCGGGGTCGCGGAGATGTGCCTGAACCTCGGCCAGATGGCGTTGGTTCGTTCGATCCGTGGATAGCGGCGGCACCGCGTTGAAGTCAAAGAACTCTGCAGCCAGGGTTTCGTCACTGCCTCTCGCTTCGCCCCCCGTGATCGTGCAGAGAAACACGATCTTGTAGGCGTGGTAGCATTCCATGGGCCTGTTGCTCCGATTGGCGTCGAAGACGCCGATGACCTTGACCGGCGTGACGTGGAAGCCGCTCTCCTCCCAGACCTCACGGATCACCATTTCGGACGGCTTGTCTCCCACGTCGGCCCAGCCGCCGGGCATGCACCATCGCTGGTCCCTCCGTTCCTGAACCAGCAGGACCTTGCCTTCCCGGAGGACCGCGCCCCGGACGTCGACCTTGACGGTGGCATAGCCGGGCTGTGCAGAAAACCCCTTGACCAGATCGGCTTTCTCCAAGGTGGTGTGACCGGCCACGATCTCTGCCGCCAGCTCGGTCAAACGCTGGTATCGCTGGGTGTCATAGGGTGACTGAGTGAAGGCCAGACCTGTCTGGCCAATCGCCTGAAGCTCCCTTGCCCACTCCAGCCACTGGGGTGTGTCGTCGGCTGCCATAGAGTATATGTCGGCACGCGGGGCGGAGATTCTTTGGCCATTGTGTGGTCCGTTGACGGACCTTGGAAGTGGGTGTATGCTTACGCGCTTGCGGAGGCCTGATCGGGAGAGCCCGGGGTGCTGCATGGGACGGGACGATAGGATGGCCAAAGACAGCGGTGAAAGACGGAGAGGCGTGGATGGGGATGATTCCCGTCCTTATTTCAGGGCCCTGCGGCGGACGGGCTACCGGGGTGGGCTCTCGCTGGAGTGCCGGTGGACCGACTGGAAGGTCGAAGCGTCGCGGGCCCGCGAGGTGCTGCGGGAGCAATGGAACTCATTTTAGTGGAAGGACAACATGGAAGCGATGACACGCCGCGGATTCCTAAAGACCAGCGCAATGACAGCCGCCGCGATCGGCGCGGCCCAGGTGGCCACCGGCCGTGTCGCTCGGGCCGCGGGGGCCAATGACCGGGTCCGCGTCGGGGTCGTGGGATTCTCAGACCGGTTCCGCTCTACGCTGCTGCCCAGTTTCTTGGCCCACCACAGGGAGATGAACTTCGACGTCGTGGCGGTGTCCGACCTCTGGAGCCGCCGCCGGGAGCAGGGAAAGGCCGAACTGGAGAAGGCCTTCGGCCATCCGATCGAGACCTTTGTCAACAACGAAGCCCTGTACGAGAAGGCCAAGGATCTGGACGCCGTGATCATCAGTACGGCCGACTTCCAGCATGCCCTCCACGCCGTGGAGGCCTGCAAGGCCGGCAAAGACGCGTACGTGGAGAAGCCGTTGGCAGAGACGATGGATGACGCGAACGCCGTGCTGGAGGCCGTGCGCAGGAACAAGAGGATCGTCCAGATCGGATCTCAGCGGCGGAGCGGCGCCAACTACCAGACTGCGGCTGAGTACATCCGCGCCGGCAAGTTCGGGCCTATCGTGGCCGTCGAGCTGCTGTGGAACGTCAACCAGCCCGGCCGGTGGCGTCGCCCCAGCCTGGTCAAGTCCATCCGTCAGGAGGACACGGATTGGAGCCGGTTCCTGATGAACCGGCCCAAGGCGGCCTGGGATCCCCGCAAGTACCTTGAATTCAGGCTTTTTTGGCCCTATTCCTCCGGGATCCCGGGGCAATGGATGTGCCACCAGATCGACACTGTTCACTGGTTCTCTGGACTGGCCTACCCGCGGAGCGTGGCGGTCAACGGCGGCATCTACGTCTGGAAGGACGGGCGGGCCAATGCCGACACCCTGACCGCGGTCTTGGACTACGGGCCGGCCGATGATCCGGCCACGGGATTCCAGGTGATCTTCAGCTCCCGCATGACCAATTCGGCAGGCGGGATCAAGGAGGTCTACTACTCCAACGGGGGCACGCTTGACCTGGACAAGAACCGGATCAGCTCTGAAGGCGGCCTCAGCGAGGGCAGCGCCAGGGAGATGGGCCTGGCGCCCAACCAGCTCGCCCCTCTGGATCTCAACGGCCCCAAGGTCGAGACCGCGGCCAACACCGGGGGCGATCCGTTGACCTCCAACCACATGCGCAACTGGATGGAGTGCGTGCGGAGCCGCCGGGAGCCCAATGCGCCCATTGAGGCGGGCTACCATCATTCGATTGCGGTCGTGATGACCAATGCCGCTTTCCGGACTCGGCAGCAGGCGGTATTTGATCCCGCGAGGAAGCAGGTCCTGGCGGGCGGGAAGGTCTTCAAGTACTGACCGTCATGGGGTGTCGCGACTATCTCCCTGGGGATGATTCTCGGCGAAACCACTCCACGAATCGTCGCAGTCCCTCCTGAATCGAGGTCTTCGGCAGGTAGCCCAAGTCCTGCCTGGCCCTGGTGACGTCTGCAAAGGTGCGGTCCACGTCCCCGGGCTGAAGGGGGAGCGTCTGTCGTTGGGCTTTCTTGCCCAGGGCGGCCTCCAACTCGGCGATGAGGGTGTTGACGGACACGGGCTGGGATTCGCCCAGATTGTAGAGGTGATATCCAGCACAGCGGTCCAGGGCTGCCCCGATGCCGTCGAGGATGTCCCCAATGTAGGTGAAGTCCCGCGTCATGGACCCATCGCCAAAGACCGGGACCGGCTGGCCCTGCTCGATCAATCGCGCGAACTTGTGGATGGCCAGATCCGGTCTCTGCCTGGGACCGTACACCGTGAAGAACCGCAGAGACGTCACGTTCAGGCGATGCAAGTGATGGTAGGTATAGCAGATCAGCTCGCCCGCCTTCTTGGTGGCCGCGTAGGGCGACACCGGGAAGTCCACGTTATCCTCCTCGGAGAAGGGGACCTTCTTGGCGTTGCCGTACACGCTGGAGCTGGAGGCAAAGAGAAAACGTCCCACCCCGTGCCTGCGGGCTGCTTCGAGGAGAACGACGGTCCCGGTGATGTTGACGTCCGCATAGACCAGAGGCTCGGCAATGGAGGGTCTGACGCCGGCCCTGGCTGCCAGATGGATGACGGCGTCGTGCGCCGAGTCCATGGCCCGATCCATCGCCTCGGCGTCGCGGATGTCGGCCTCGATGAGATGGAATCGCGGCGAGGTCAGGCACGCGGCCAGGTTGCGGCGTTTGACGGCCGGGTCATAGAAGGGGTCGAAGCTGTCGACCCCTGTCACGTCCCAGCCCAAACCGATCATCCGCTCAGCCAGATGCGAGCCGATGAACCCCGCAGCCCCGGTGATTAAGACCCTCATCGAATCTCCCCTTCTGGCTTCTGACTTCTGGCTTCTGAGTTCTGAGTTCTGGGTTCTGAGTTCTACGCCATCGTCCTGGGCCGGCCGATACAGTGATACTCGAACCCCGCCCTCTTGACGATCAGCGGATCGTACAGGTTGCGGCCGTCGAAGATCAGACGCTGCCTCAATTTCTCGGCCATCGCAGAGAAGTCGGGATTTCTGAATTCCTGCCAGTCCGTGAAGACCACCAGGGCATCGGCACCCTCCAGGACCTCATAGTTGTCCTGTACGATCTGGATGCGGTCGCCCAGCTCCGCCTTGGCAGTGGAGGCTGCCTCAGGGTCATAGGCACGGACCTGCATCTGGGCCTCCAGGAACCTGCGGATACAGTAGATCGCCGGCGACTCACGGATATCGTCGGTCCTTGCCTTGAAGGCCAGGCCCCAGACCGCCAGGCGGACGTCCTTGCGGCCTGCAAAGGCGTCGATCACCAGTTTGCTGAAGCGGTCATGCTGGCGCTGATTGGCCTCCTGGGCGGACCGGACGAGGGTCATGTCCAGGCCGTGCTGACGTCCCGTGTAGATCAGTGCCCGGATATCCTTTGGAAAACAACTGCCTCCATAGCCGACGCCGGGAAAGAGGAATGATCCTCCGATGCGGCTGTCACTGCCCACACCCAGGCGGATCGCCTCGACGTCCGCGCCCACCTTGTCACAGAGGGCCGAGATCTCGTTCATGAAGGAGATGCGGGTGGCCAGCATGGCGTTGGAGGCATACTTGGTCATCTCCGCGGAGATCGGGTCCATGAAGAGGATGCGGTTATTGCGGCGGGTGAACGGCGCGTACAGTTGTCTGAAGATCTCGCGGACGGCCGGATTGTCGGCGCCCACGACGATGCGGTCGGGACTCATGAAGTCCTCCACCGCCGCCCCTTCCTTGAGGAATTCCGGGTTGCTGACGTAGTCGAAGGGCTGGGTGGTCTTGGACCGGATCAGCTCGGTGATCTTCTTGCAGGTGCCCACCGGAACCGTGCTCTTGGTGGCCACGATGCGATAGTCGGTCATCAGCTCCGCAATCTGTCCAGCCACCGTGATGACGGCAGAGAGGTCGGCTGAGCCGTCGGCGGCCGAGGGCGTGCCCACGGCCAGGAACAGGATGAGGGACTGGTCGACTCCTTCCTTGAGGTCTGTCGTGAAGTGGAGTCTGCCCCGCTTGATATTCTGCTGGACGACCTCCGTCAGGCCTGGCTCGTAGATCGGGATGGTTCCCTCCTTGAGGCGGGCAATCCTCTCCCGATCTGTGTCCACGCAGATGACCTGGTTTCCGCCTTCAGCAAGGCAGGCACCGCTCACCAACCCCACATACCCGACCCCTACAATGCAGACCTTCATGGTCCTCTCCTAAAGGCACGATGGACTTGTCGATCAGGGACTCTCCGGTTTCCCTACGGAAGACTCACCGAGCCGTTCGCAGGCTGGCCCTCGGTGGAGACGTGGCCGGGCCGCTCGATGGGCTCGATCATCTGCATGTCGATTTCCACGCAGGTGGCCTGCCCCAGCATCTCGATCTGGAGGATCAGCCGCGTGACCTTCTTGACGTCCAAGACGATGCCCTCGAGGCCCATCAGTGGCCCTGCAATGACGCGACACCACTGGCCTTTGTGGATGTAGTCGTGCGGCAGCAGTGGGGCGCCTGCCCGCAGGGCGCGGTCGATCTGTGACAGCTCGATGATCAGCTTGCTCTGGTCCACGACGTCGATGACGCCTGCCACGCGATTGGTCCTGAGGACCTCGACACGCTCGACCTCCTTTCCGCAGAAGAACAGGTAGCCCGTGAAGACGGGCAGCAGCGACTTGAAGGTCCGCTGCCGGTGTCGGCGGATGTTGAGACTCATGGGCAGGAAGTAAGGGATTCCCTTGGCCACCAGATCGTGGGCCAGGGCCTTTTCATTGCGGCTCTTGGTGTGCGCGACGGACCACAGACCCGGGAAGTCGGCAATCGAGATCCCTTCGGGATAGGCCATGGGAGGATTTTCACTTTCCTTCAGCATGGAAACCTTTCAATTGTAGAACGATCGGATCGTCGCGGCAACGTAGGCTATCTGATCATGCGAGAGCTCGGGGAAGATCGGCAGCGACAGGACCTCTTGACTGACCTTCTCGGCGACCGGGAAACTGCCGGCCGAATAGCCGAGGTAGGCGAAACAGGGCTGCACGTGGAGGCACTTGGGATAGAAGACGGCAGAGCCGATACCATGATCAGCCAATGCCTTCTGCAGAGAGTCCCTCTGATTTGCCAGAATGGTGTACTGGTGATAGACCGGCCGATTGTCCGGCTCGACCACGGGCGTCTTGACGGGACAGCCGGCCAGGAGCTTGTCGTACAGGGCCGCGTGTTCCTGCCGGCTCTTGTTCCAGCGATCCAGATGGTTCAGCTTGACTGACAAGACTGCGCCCTGGATGCCGTCCAGCCTGAAGTTGCCTCCGATCAGATGATAATGATATCGTGGATTCTGACCATGGTCCCTCAGGATCCGCAGCTTGGAGGCAAGGCCGTCATCGTTGGTGGTAATGAGTCCGCCGTCGCCGAATCCGCCCAGATTTTTGGTGGGGTAGAAGGAGAAGCACCCGATATGCCCAAGGCCTCCACACCTGACCCCATCCTGGGTCGCACCTATGGACTGCGCAGCATCCTCGATGACGTGGAACCCATGCTTCTTGGCCATGGCCATGATCGGCTTCATGGGAGCCACCTGGCCGAAGAGATGGACTGGAATGACTGCCTTGGTCTTCTTGGTGATCTTGGCCTTGATGGCGGCCGGGTCGATATTGAAGGTCTCGGGGTGGACCTCCACGAAGATGGGCTTGGCGCCGAGTCTCGCGACCGCGCCGGCCGTGGCGAAGAACGTGAAGGGCGTGGTAATCACCTCATCGCCAGGACCCACGTCGATCGCCATCAAGGCTGCCAGCAGGGCATCTGAGCCGCTGGATACGCCAATGGCGTGCTTGCACTGGCAATACTCGGCGACCTTCTTTTCGAACTGCTCTACTGCCGGTCCCAGACAGAGCTGCTGGCTCTGGCAGACCGCCTCGATGGCCGGCATGATCTCATCCCTGATCGCCGCGTATTGCAGCTTCAGGTCTAGCATAGGGACCTGCATTCAGGCTCCTTTCACGACGTTCCTACCCGCAACTGCGCAGGCCCGTTCCCTAAACCGGCCTGCCTCGCGAGTCGATAATCCATTGGCGTAGTCATGGTAGTTGGCCGGACACCAAAAGTCAAAGGAATTGGATTGGCCAGACTTTCCGCGTCCATAACAGTCGTTGCAACCAAGGCTTCTGAGGCCTCGGCGTGCCGTGGCGTCAAGGCAGGGACCTGTAATGTGCTCTTCACGTGCGTGGGCAGGAGGGTGGGCCTGGTGACCGCGTTCAGGGAGGCGGCACAAGGCCTGCGCGTGGTTTCGGCACTGCTCGGCACTGACACCACCCAGCTTAGCTCCGGCCTGCAATCGTGCGACCTGGGCTTCCTGGTGGCGCCGGTCCACTGTCGCGCCTACGTCCGCCAGTTGCTGTCCATCGTAGAGACCTATGGAGTCAGACTCCTGGTCCCCACGGTTGATCTGGACCTGAAGACCCTTGCCGAGAATCGCGGACGCTTTGAATCGCTGGGGTGCAAGGTCCTGGTCTCAGAGCCCAAGGTCATCGACATCTGCCAGGACAAGCGACTGACGTGCAGATTCCTGACCCGCCATGGATTCGACGCACCGAGGACCGTCCTCGCCCGGGCGATCCTGGCAGGACCCGGTGGACCGACACCGTCGCGACCCTGGGTGGTCAAGCCGTGGGACGGGTACGCGAGCCTGAACAACGTGATCGTCATGAGCCGGCCTGAGCTGGCCTTCTTCGCCAGGCGGATCCCGCATGCGATCTGCCAGCCCTACGTACAGGGCAAGGAGTACACCTGTGACGTCTACGTGGATGGGGAAGGTGCAGTGAGGACCGTGGTGCCCCGTCGGCGTATGGAGGTCAGGGCAGGGGAGGTCAGCAAGGCCCAGGTCGTAAAGGACCCACGGATCATGGCGAGGGTTGCTGATCTGGTGAGGGACCTGGGCGCAGGGCCGGGTGTGATCACGGTTCAACTGATCGTCACGGCCGAGGGCAATGTCACGTTCATCGAGATCAACCCGCGGTTTGGCGGCGGGGCGCCACTGTCCATCAAGGCCGGTGCAGACTTTCCCAAGTGGCTCTTGCAGGAGGTCCAGGGTCGCAGGCCGGCCATTCGATTCGACGGATTTGCCGACGGCCTGACCATGCTGCGGTATGACAGCGAGGTGTGGATTCAGAGCTGTTAGCGATTTGCTATTAGCGGTTAGCCGATCGCGTTCGCCTGCTGTTCTCCGGCCAATCGCTAAGAGCCAATAGCTAATCGCTGCTTTCTTGCGATCTGAGGTCGACCTGCTCCAGGGTGATCCCATCCGCGTGTTCCTTGACATAGGCCGCAGTAGGACCGAAGTACTTCCTGACAGACTCAAAGGGAGGCAGCTTGGTCAGATCGATGATCTGCCCGATCTGGCCGATCGGAGAGAGGTCCTCCTCGTCGATACTCCGATCCTTGGCCGCTGCTGCGCCAGGCCTGGGGCGGCTGGCCGCCTTGCGGGCCTCGGACTGGAGGACGGTCCAGAAGATCTCCCAGTATCGTTGGCCGTTGACGGTCCAGTAGGCCCCGGCCTCAGAGGGAAGGAATCGCTTAATATAACGGAACGTCGGGTCAGAGCCAAGCGGGTCAGAGGGCGTCCCCTGTGAATCCCGGATGACCTGCTCGACGGCATCCACCTCGCCGAACGCGAGGCTGTCAGCGGCGATGGCTGCCGCAAACTGCTTGGGCTCCATGGCAACCTGTCCCATCTGCGCGAGGAAGGGCGACGCCATGGGCATGGGCGGCAGCAGGTAGAGGGCGTGGTCCAGCATCTTCCGCTGCAGGTCAGGCTGGGATTTGGCCAGGAAGGTCCGGTGTATCCGGGCCAGACCTGTATCCAGCTTGTCAGCGTCACGAACCCCGACGCTGGCCAGCGTCCGTGAGTTCTTCGAATCCGTGTAGGGCTTGGACATCCTCCAACTGAGGGCCAGCGGCGGCGAGAGCTGAGAGAGGATGTCGCTGCGGAGGTTCAAGGCCGGCTGGCCTTCGGCCTGGCCGGTCGGCGCCATGGCGGTCTGCGCAAAGAAGTTGATGTCCACCGCAGCAATGTCCATGGCCATCTTGGCGACCTGGTCATAGGCCTTGGCCAGATCATAATTGGCCACGACGCACAGCACAACGTCACGGCCAGACAGCCGTTCAGGCGGCCGGACAGGGGCTGAGGCGGGGCAGAGCAGGTTTGGAATTCCCTTCTTCTGCCCAGTGACCCCGACCAGGGCCTTGGTCCGCACGTTCTCCTGTCTGCTCGCCGCGATCTGCCACGAGATCGCCAGGCCGGTGACGTTGTCCAGGCCGAGCGCCCCGAGGGTCCTGTCGATCTTGACCTTGTCGGCCTCAAGATCCCGGACCATTCGGCGGATGGGATCTGCATTGACGAACAGGAACACCTCCCCTTCGCCCACGGCCCGCGCCCCGGTCTGGAATGCGCGGCTGCTGGCGAGGCTGGCGTCGGAGTCCCGTTCCATCTGCCGGACCACGGCCTCGACCCGGGGGACACTGCTGCCCAGGATCAACAGGGTGTCCTTGAACCCGAAACAGATCACGTCATTGACGTCTGCCCCTGCCTTGTCGCTCGTGAAGATCTGGAAGTCGATACCCCTGATCCGCTGTCTCCGCCTGCGGCCGGTGTCGTCGCCCAGCGACCGGGTCAATTGCTGGGCCAGGCTCTGGGCTTGGCCCACGGCCTTGCCCATGTCGGCGATGACGACGAATTGGAGGTCCGGGACCCTCCGCAGGCGTTTGGGCCGCACGGTTGTCCCCGACTCCTCGTGATCGTCCGGCGATTCGGCGGCCACCTCGCGGGCGGACAGAAAGACGCCCAACGTGACCCGGCCCTGCGGCCAGGGGAGTGTCTCCGGCGGGTTCTCCACCTTGCGCTGCCGCCACAGCTCCTTCAGGGCCTCGTTGATCTTGTCCTCGATTTTCTTCTGACTGGGCCCCACCACGGCCTGCAGGCTGGGGTCCTTGTAGAGTTCATAGTAGCCGGTCTTCTTGAAGGCAGTCTTGAGGGCCTCTACAGAGTCCACGCTGATCATGGCGGCTGTATCGGCCGGCAGCAGGCGGGCGGAATCCGCGACAGCGGCGCAGGCGACCGCAGATCCGATCAAGGACAGCACGACAGGAACACGCACCATGGGAACCTCCCTTGTCTAAGGACCACCCCTGCTCAGTCCTTCGGCAGCCTGCTCGCGGGCGGGGTGGCGAGATTCTTTCGGCCAATCGGCTGCAGGTATCGAAAGCCGGCGTTGGGGTTGTCTTCATTGAAGGCGAAGGCGTCCCAGTTCTCGATGAACCGCTGGACCGCATCCACGGGGATCGCGAAGTTCAGCCCTCCCAGGAACAGGTATCCCATGGAGGTGACGCCGATGACCTCGCCTTTGAGGTTGAACAGGGGGCCCCCGGAATTGCCGGGGTTGATGTCCGTGGTGGTCTGGACGTAGAGCTGGCCATCATAGTCACGGTGGGTGTTCGAGACGATACCCTGGCTGACGGTCCGGGTCAGCCCCAGGGGATTGCCGATGGCAAAACAGGTCTGGCCTGCAGCGACCTGATCGCTCTGGCCCAGCACCACGTGCTGAAACGGCTGGTCGGCCTGCTCGATCTTCAGCAGGGCCAGATCGGCAAAGGGATTGAAGGCCACGATCCGCACCTTCTTGTAGACCTGCTGCTCGAACCCGCTGACGGCCTTGTGAAAGACAGTCACCTTGATCAGGGTCTCGCCGGCGATCACGTGGTAGTTGGTGATCAGGTGTCCCTTCTCGTTGATGATGAAGCCCGAGCCCTGGCCTGCTGGGCTGCTGACCATGACCACCGCCTCGCCAAAGCGTTCCACGTTGCGCTCGATCGTGGTGGGCTCCAGAGTGGCGGTGTAATACATGCCCACAAGGCGTGACAGACCGGTCGTTGTGTCCGTGGCATCGGGGCCGGCCTGCGGGGACGAGACGTTGCAGGGGTCCTGCTGGATCTGGCGGACGCTCGACCTGGGGATCCGCAACAGGTCAAAGCCCAGATCGACGATCACGGATCGGTCATCTGCCCTGACCACCTCCGCCCGGATGGTCTGGCCATCGTGGAGGACCACGGTGTCGGCGGCCGCAGGAAGCGTGAGGATCACGGCCAGCCCAGCGGCGAGACCGAGAGAAAAGACTCTGGATGAATTCATCTTTGTCGCCCCGTATCTGCATGAGTATTTGGCGATCTTGCCCAATGTGGCAGAGCCCTATATACTGGTCCACTCTATGGTCAGGATTATATGGCAACAAGGATGTCTTGGGAAGCGGGTCCACAGGATGAACAGAACGGGTCTCGTCAGGTCCATTGGGATAGGGTGCATCGTGGTCCTTCTGCTCGTCTGTCTGCTTTCGGGCGGGTCCAAGGGCGAGGCTGAGGATCAGTCCCTCTCCGACTACTATGGACTCGGAGAGATGGAGATCCTGAAGCTGGACTGGGACCTCGGGCGTCCTCTGGCCGGCGACATCAATGGCGACGGCCGGATCGATCTGGTGGTGGCCAACAATCGCAAGGCCCGCATCGAGCTGCTGCTGCAAAGGCCCAATTTCGAGCCGGGCAAGACCGAGCTGGAGCCTTCGGATACTGAGAACATCAATGACGTGTTCGGCCGCGAGCAGAACTGGCGATTCAAGAGGACCTGGTATCCCCTGGCCGTCCAGGCCGTCAGCGCGGTGCTGGCAGACCTCAACGGAGATGGATTGCCGGACCTGGCCTACTATAGTCCCGAGGGCCTGAGGGTCACGCTCCAGGAACGCTCCGACCCAAAGGATGCCAAGACTGGCGTGGCAGAGCCCAAGTGGCAATCCGAGCAGCGATGGGATATCCCGGACGGCCTCAAGAGCACAGAGGCCCTGACCGTCGGCGACGTCAATGGCGACGGACGGTTGGATCTGATCGTGCTGTCGGAGGACGGTTACAGCCTGCTCCTGCAGGACAAGAAGGGGGCCCTGGCAAAGCCCCTGCGTCAATCCAGCTCGTCCACCCAGCTCCGCAAGATCTGCACCGGCGACCTCAACGGGGATGGGCGATCGGATCTGCTCTTGTGGGCGGCCGGCGATGAAGAGTACCCCCTGAGGGTACGGATTCAACGGCCCGACGGGACCCTGGGGCCTGAGGTCCGCTGCTCGATCCCATGGCCCTCTGAGGTGGAGGTCTGCCACCTTGGAGGGAAGGACGCCGTGGTCGCCGTGTCAGCCCAGAGCGGGCGATTGGGCGTCTTCAGCCTTCGGCCCAAGGAGGCGGCCGTCGAGTCGGTCGCGATCTATCCCCTGCCCCAGGTGCAGGATTCTGACAGACGGGCGTTTGCCGCGGCGGACGTCGACGGCGATGGACTTACGGACGTGATCGTCACGGAGCCCAAGGACGCCGAGTTCGTGGTGTACCGAGGCCAGTCCGGCACCACCTTGGCCACGGCCCAGGTCTTCCCCGGCCTCAAGGACATGCGCAAGTGCTGTGCGGCCAGGCTGGCGGACCAAGGCCCGGAGTCCCTCGTGGTCCTGAGCGTGGAGGAGAAGCTCATCGGGATAAGCCGGTACCAGGATGGTCGCCTGTCCTTCCCACAGACCGTCTCCGCGATCGGAGAGCCGCTGGTCTGTGATCTGGCGGACCTCGACCGGGATGGCCATGCAGACTTGGCCTACGTCTCCAAGGGCCAGGAGGGAGGCCGGGACCGGTACTCACTGCGCACGATCTGCGGACTGGGCAGGCCTGAGGCTTCGCCAGGTCCGTCGCTCGATCTCGATGGCGTGGAAGACAAGCCGCAGGATCTGATCGCCTGCGACATCGACGGAGACGGGCTGACCGACGTGATCCTCGTTCGCGACTTTGAGCCTCTGCTTCTGGTCCGCCAGACCGCGCCGGGCGTCTTTGCCGTGCAGAAGCAGGACCAAATCCAGACCGGTCTGGTCGGACAACTTCGGCCCCAGGCAGTGTCGAAGGCGGCCCTTGGACCCCAGCGACGAAACGTGCTCCTTCTGGCCCAGGAGCATTTTGTCAGGTCGGTCACCTTTGATCCTCAGAAGGGATGGCAGGTGCTGGATCAGTACCAGGCAGCCGACGCCCAGTCCCAATTGAACCTGGCGACCATGTACCAGGCCGCCAAGGAGGCGCCTGTGCAGATCGTGGGTCTGGATGAGCGATCCGGCGTGCTGACCTTCCTGGATCCGCAGCCGGACGCGACGTACAGGGCGGGCAGCCAGACCAAGGTTCCTGCGGGAGGGGCCCGGCGGCTGCTCGCAGGACACTTCACCGATGCCGCGACTGAGCAGGTGGTCGTCTGCTACGATCAGAAGCTCGCTGCCGTCCAGTCGCGGGGGGAGGACTACACACTCCGCCAGGTGGCGGGTTTCGAGCCTGACATCAAGGAGGGACGGCTGGGGGATCTGACCGTCGGAGACCTCAATGGAGACGGCGTCGCCGAGATCGTGGTCTGCGAGCAGAACCGTCACCACGTGGAGGTACTCGCCTTCGATCGGGAGGGCAAATTGGTCAGAGGGCTGACCTTCAAGGTCTTCGAGGAACACCGTGCCGCCGAAGAGGGGCGGATCGAGGGGCGAAGACCGGGCAGCGGCCAGCCCCGTTCGGTCCTGGTCAGTGACGTCAGCGGAGACGGGAAGAACGACCTGGTTCTGCTCGTGCACGACCGGCTGATCGTGTATCCACAGTAGGGGACCTTGATTCGCGGAAGCTTGATCGCTCCGCTGAACCGGTCACGAAAATCATGGCTTCCCACAAACCCAGACGATTGGTGCGCAGGCTCCTTTGGGCAGCCGGCGTTGCGGTGGTGATCAGTGTGGCGTCCACGCCGATCTGGTTTCCATGGCTGGTCACCGGGCTGTTGCACCGCCTGGGCGCAAGCGTCGAGGCCTACGACCGGATGGGCTACAGCCGGGTGGTGTTTCGCGGTGTGAAGGTCCAGACGGAAGACGGGTTGCTGACGGCTGACGCCGTCGAGATCGTCCTTCCCCAGGCCTGGCTGTGGAGACATTGGTTCGGCCAGGCTGCGGATCGTCCCTCGCTCGCAGTCAGGGGCTGGCAGGTCCACGTGAGCTCCCCTCAATCCCGGGGCAAGCCCCCCTCCACCGGGTCGGTGACCGGCCTGTTGGACGAGTTGGCCGCAGACCTGCCTCACGTCCGCTCGTGGCTGACGTCTGCCCGCCTGTCAGGTGGATCCGTGGTGACGGCATCGGGTGTGATCGAGGTGCCGAGGGTCGAATGGGACGGCCGCATCCTCCGCGGCCTGGCGAGTTCCAGGGCCCTGGGCCAGATGCTGGAGGTGTCCGTAGACCTGACTGCACCGGCCGAATGGCCGGTGACCCTCAAGACAGAGCCCCTGGGCGCTGCCGTGCGGTCCCGGGTCTTCCGTTCAGGGCAGGGCTGGAATGCGGCCGGCGAGATTGCCTGGCGGGGCAGCCAGGCGACGTTTGCAGCCGCCTTCGTCCAGGGCCGGCAGTTGCCTGCTGAGGCCAGGCTCGACGCCGACTCCTTTCACGTGCCCAGCGACCTGCTGAAGGACGAGGGCTATTCGGATCTCGTGGGCTCGCTGCACCTGGTGTGGCTGGAGGACCGGTTCCAGGTGAAGCTCAAGGCGAACGCGGAGCCCATGAATAGGGACGCCCCCCCTGTGCACGCCGAGGTCGCTGCCCATGGAGACCTGCAGGCCGCGACGGTGGAGGCCCTGGACGTGAACAGTCCGTGGCTGCAGGCGCAACTCTCCGACACCTTCCAGGTCGAGTACAGGGGCCAGCGATGGTTGGTCACCCCTGCGACCCTGCGGATTCAGGGGAATCTGGACAGGCTCGGCTTTGGCCAGGCTCGTGGCCAGTTCAGCGGCACGGTCGAGGTCCAGCCATCGAGCCAGACGTACCCTCGATTGGTCCTGGCGGCCTCGGGTCAGGGCCTGTCCAGCCACGGCGTGGAGGTCAAGACGTGCGACGCGAAGGCCTCCATGCAATGGCCAATGGTCGAGGCCTTGTCCGTACACGCGTCTCTCGCGGACGGGTCTGCCGTGACTGCGGAGGGTGTTCTGGACCTGGCCTCACGGACCGTCAGCAGGGGAGCTTGGCAGGTGAGCGGGCCGTTCGGCCGGCGGTTCCTGCCTGCCGAGGTCCAATACGACGCACTGACCTGCAGCGGTACATGCAGCGGGCCGTGGCGCCACCTGACCCACACAGGCGAGATGAGCCTCGGAGGTGTACGGCTTCCGCACGCGGCCGTGATGGAGGTCCACGGGCAGTGGAAGGGCGAGGCCCTGGATCTCTCAGAGGTCGTGCTGGACGCTACGGCTGGCGAGGTCCGTATGCAGGCCCGGGGCGCAGCCCGGCTGGTCGAGGAGTCCACGATCCGGGTGGATCAGTGGAGGCTCTTGAGGGCTGGCAGTGAAGTGGTCCGGCTGACGAGTCCGGTCCGGATCAGCCTGAGACAGCCCGGCGTCGTCAGCGTGGACGGCCTCCATCTCAGGGGTGATGGCCGGATGCTGAATCTGGACGGGTCCGTGACGTGGCCGCAGCAAGGGCGGCTGCACGCCAGCGCCTCCGGCATTCGGCTGGGTGACCTGGAAGGGATGATTGCAGGCCCTCTTCCGGACGTGACGGTCGTGGATCTGGCCGTGGACGCCTCGTGGGACAATGGCCCTCTGGTGGCCACCGCCCTGGGCAAGGTGCGGATCTCGGGCCAGGACGGCCTGGTCGTGTCGGTCGGCGTGCAGGCCAAGACTGACCGGACAGGCCTGTCCCTGGATGCCGTTCGAGTCGAGGCCTCTCAGGTCGAGACCGTGACACTGCAGGGGCACGTCCCGGCAGCCCTCCTGCCGGCCCTGTGGCCGCGGCCCTGGCAGGAAGTCAGCGGCCAGCGCCTGGAATTGGACGGATTTGTGAAGCCGGACGCGTCATTCCTCCAGACGTGGTTCGACCGCCACGGCCTGAAGGTCGTGGGGCCCGAGCTTCGGATGGCCTTGTCAGGGACGCTCGATGAGCCGCAGGGCAGGATCGTGCTCACCGCCCATCAGATCGACCCGTCGCGATGGCTGGCCAGGCCGGAGATGCCTGCCCTGGACGATCTCCGCCTAGAGGTGGATGTTGACCGCAGCACCGTGGCGATCCATACGCTGACCCTGAAGGTGGCGGGGCAGGCAGTGCGGGCCACAGGCCAGTGGCCGGTACCGCCCGGCACGTGGGGCCGCCTGTTCACCCGGCCGACCCTGCCGGACTGGCAGACCGCCAGCGCCAGGGTGACGATCGATAGGGCCAGTCTCTCGGCATTCACGAATCCCTCGACCGGCGTGCTGCTGCCTCAAGGGACCGTCACCGTGGACGTGACCTTGCTGCCCGAAGGCCGCATCCAGGGCAACTTGAAGGTCGCTGACGCCGCGACCCGTTCGTTTGGCTCCATCCCGTCCATCCACGACATCCAGGCCGATGTCCGCTTCGAGGACCGGCTCGTCCGCCTGGAGAACTGGACCGCCAACGTCGGCGGACAGCCCGTCACGCTCAGCGGCTGGGCCAGGCTGAACGCCGGCAGCCAGCCGGAGTTCGAGCTGGCCTTGAAGGGACAGAACGTGCCGTTGGTCCGGCAGGCAGGCCTCATCGTCCGCTCAGACCTGGACGTGAAGGTGGTCCAGACCGGCAGTGGACCCGCGGCGGTCGTTGGAAAGATGACCTTCCGCGACAGTCTGTACGTCCGCGACGTGCAGTCGAGCGGCTCTGGCGGCTCGGGTCGGTCCCAGGATCGTCCGCCCTATTTCAGCGTGCCGTACAAGCCCCTCGCATCCTGGCGGCTGGACCTGGATCTCGCTGCCCAGCGGTTCATGCAGGTGCGGACCCCGTGGTTCTCCGGCGAGGTCTCCGCGGATTTCAAGCTCCGCGGGACGCTGGGTGAGCCCGTGTGCACGGGCGAGGCCAGGGCGGACACCGGCGCCGTGCACTTTCCCTTCGCCGATTTTGCGATCGACCGCGGACTGGTGGAGCTGACTGCCGCCAATCCCTACCGGCCCGCGTTGGATCTGACCGGCACGAGTCGCTCCTACGGCTACACGATCAAGCTGTTTGCGAGCGGCAGCGTCAGCAATCCCCTGATCTCCTTCAGCTCCACGCCCGCCATGAGCTCAGAGGACATCCTGATGATGGTCACGTCGGGCCGGCTGCCACCGGGTGGAACCTCCCTCACGACCCAGCAGCGGGCCAGCCAGGTGGCGGGCTTCTTCGCCCGCGACCTGCTGCGCAAGATGAGTCAGGATCCGGGGTCCCTGGACCGGCTGTCCGTCCGGAGTGGCGAGGAGATGAGCGAGACGGGCCAGCCCACCCAGGTCATCGAGTATCGACTGGACAAGCGGTGGTCGGTCTACGGCGAGTACGACCGCTTCAACCAGTTCAACGCAGGCCTGAAGTGGAGGCTGTACTCCAAATGAGGCGTCAGGCATCCAGAAGAGTCTGCGCGGGGATGTGTCTGGTTGTCGCAGAGACGGCCGCCTGGGCCGGCGCCCGACCGGAGAAGCCGGCCCGCATGGACGCGTCAGGCTATGGGTTCTTCGGCAACCTGGAGCTGAACCGGATGCTGCGTTTGCTCCAGGCCCGCGGCCAGAAGGTCACGGCCTATTCCGCGGATGCCGTGGAGGACGCTGCCGCGCTGGTTCTGTCGCAGATGGTCCGCGACGGCTACCTCAGGCCCAGGGTGACCGTGACCTTTGCCCTGAACGACGGCACGAGGGTGACCCGCGATTGGGACCAGGGCCTGGAACCGCTGCTGCCTCGTACACTGGCTGCCAAGCGGGTCCGCTTTGCAGTCAAACCCGGGGTCCGGTACTACTACCGCAGGCTCAGGATCAGCGGCCTTCACAGCGTGCCCCGTAGTACGGCAGAGCCCCTGTTCGTCAAGAGCGGCTTTCTCATCCATGCAAAAGGGACCCGGGTCTTCACCCCGGCACGGCTGGAGCAGTCCGTGAGCCAGTTGCGGGACGAGCTGATCCGCCAGGGCTTCGAGCACATGGAGGTCCGCGTCGCAAGGCTGGAGAGGGATGAGCGGTCCGGGGCCACGGACGTGGACGTGGTGGTCCGTGAAGGGCCGCGGGTCCAGGTGAGGTCCGTCACTGTGCAGATCTCTGAGTCCGCCGGCTCGCCGCCCACGTCGACCCAAACGAGGATTCCTCTGAGGCCCTACTCCCGCTACTGGATGCAGGACTTCTCGCGGGGTCTCAAGAATGAACAGTCCAAGCGGGGCTTCCCCGACGCAGGGGTGGACGTCACGGAGCTGGACCGCAGGCGGGAGGGCGCGAGCGAGCAGGTGGACCTCTTGGCCCAGGTGCGGACCGGTCCCCACGTCCTGGTCGGGCACGTCGGCTTCACGGGCAACCAGAAGACCAACGTCGGCATCCTGAAGGATCGCGTGGACATCAAGCGGAACGAGGCCCTCGACACGCTGCGGGTGGAGAAGGGCCGCCAGCGTCTGGCGCACCTGGGCATCTTCAGCGAGGTGGACGTGAACTACGTGGAGCGGACCCCCACGGTTCGGGACGTCACCTATACGCTCAAGGAAGGCAGGACGATCGACACGAGCCTCCTGATGGGATACGGCAGCTATGAGATGCTGCGGGGCGGGATTGAGCTCGATCAGTACAACCTCTGGGGCCTGGCCCACAGCTCCCGGCTCAGGGCCATGCAGTCGTTCAAGTCCTCTCAGGTGAACTACCGGTACAACGTTCCGGACGTGGTGGGCGAGGAAGTCAATCTGTTCCTCGACGGCTCTGCCCTGCGACGCCAGGAGATCTCCTTTCTCCGCCAGGAACAGAACGTCGGCCTGGGCGTGGAGCGGTACTTCGAGCCGATCCACAGCGACGTCCGGGCCCTCTACAACTACCAGTTTCTGCACGCCAGCAACGTGACTTCCGGCGCCTCCAACCAGATCCCCAACGCGAAGGCCGCAGCCCTGGTGTTTGACGTCACCCACGACCGCAGGGACAATCCCCTGGCGCCTCGCGGCGGGTACAAGGTGTTGGCCAATATCGAGCTGGCGTCCAGGGTCCTGGGCGGAGACGTGGGTTACGAGCGTCTCCAATTGGCCGCGTCATGGCATCGGGGCCTGGGCGGCGGCCGCTTCGTTCACGTGGGGCTGGGCCACGGCGTGGCCGCAACCGCTGCAGGCCCGACCGGAGACCTGCCTTTCAACAAGCGGTTCTTCCCCGGCGGTGAGGATTCAGTGCGGGGCTATCAGCAGGGCCAGGCCGCTCCGCGGGACGTCCACGGCAAGCTCATCGGCGCACAGACCTACGTGCTCGGCAACCTGGAACTGGAGCAACTGCTGACGCCCGAGTGGTCGGTGGTGGGCTTCCTGGACGCAGTGGGGATTGCTCCCGACCTCCACGGCTATCCCGGCACAGAAGGTCTCTATTCCGCGGGCCTAGGCATCCGGTTCCAGACCCTGGTGGGCCCCGTCCGTCTGGAATACGGCCGCGTCCTCAATCCCCGGCCCCTGGACCCCTCCGGCACCCTCCACTTCAGCATCGGTTTCCCGTTCTGATCGCAAGGACTTCACGATCGTGGGCTAGAATCGTCGCTGCAGCGCCACGCCCAGGCCGTAGGCGTCCGCCGTCAACTCGGCCTCTGCCGAGACTGTCCAGGACGGGGCCAGTTCGTAGCCGCCGCCGATAGAGGCGCCCACGAGGGAGGTCTCTTTGAGGTCGACGTTGCTCGTCACGAAGTGCAGCATGGGGCCACCATAGAGCTGAATCTTGCCGGACCGCCAGCAAGGGCCGAAGCTGCCCTGAATGTCGAAGACCGATGCGCGGCTGTCCTGGTCCTGCCACCACAGGGCCTGGCCTGCGACTCCCCAGGAGAGCGGTTCGCCCAGGTTGGTCGTAATCCGGCCGCCCAGTCCGATCGCAGCCTCGAACTCCGAATCCGCACTGCCCCACTTGACGTTGGCCGTTCCGACGCGGCCGAAGACCTCAGCCCTGTTCGTGTCCAGGCCCAGGTGGACCGTGGCCAGCCCAGTCTGCCACTTGGTGTCGTTGAAGTTCACTCCGTTGCCGCGCAGGTTCTGGCTGCTGTAGCCGTAGTTCAAGCCCACGGCCCACTGGCCAGACCTCAGGTTGGTCGTCGGGGCTCCCATGTAGGTGAGGCCCATCGCGTGTCCTACAAAGAACAGACTCAAGACGATCGTGAACCTGGCATGTCTCATGATTCTATCTCCCAAGAAGATCGATTTGCCGGATTCTATCGCCGACAGGACATCGGTGTCAATGGGTGGTCCCTGGATCGGCAGGGCGAATGCAAAGTCGCTCCTGTACATCGTGAGGATGAGAACAGGTTCCTGGCCACAAATGCCCTTTCTCGTGGCCCCGGCCTGTGGTCGCATTGGCCGGGAGAACAGAAGGAGGTTTTGGCCGCTAACCCCGCGAACTCCGCGAACGGCTGTCGCCGCTTCGGCAGGTTGGATCTAGCCGTGGCATCGCAGTACGCGACGCTTCGCGTCTACCGGAAGGCCTTGCCTTCCGGGCGATCTTCGCTGCTCTCCGCTTGGGCAAGCGAGCTTGCCCCGCGTAGAGCAGCTCGCTCGCATGCGTACGGCTCAGTCTGTGTGCGGAGGTCCCGGCGTGTTATCCTCTTTTGAGACTATGGAGAAGGCAGCTCCACTGCAGGTTGAGCCGCAGGATCGAGGCCGAGGAAGGGGACGCGTTCCAGGCTTGCCTGGAAAAGCGGCCCATTCCGGAGGCCGCCCTTGGGACGCAGTCCCAAGGCACGGCGTAGCCGTGGATCAGGCGGCGGAGTCACGAACACGTCAAGACCCACGACCCCGCGCCAGCGTTCGCGGAGTTAGCGGGGTTCGCGGCAAGAAACCAAAAACGCTTCCCAGCCAGTCACGCACACGGCTACATCGGTCTGTCCGTGTGCGGCGGATGACAGAGAAGCCACGTCTCTTTGAGGCAGGCCGACTTTGCGATTGCCCTGCCTGGATCGGGTCGAAGACTGGCAGGCCGAGATGTTCACGACTAGAGGCTTGAAAATACGTAAGCTGGCAGAAGATCGAGATGCTAAAGTGCGGGACTGGCTCCGGGCGTTCGCTCTTGCGGCACAGGCAGAACACCATGGGCCTTGTCCCGTTCGGGTGTCTGGTTGCAGCCAGACCGGCAGCAAAGGGCTTGACACCGGCGGGTTGGTGGGACACCATGATGCAGCAGAGTCCGGAACCCCGGCTTAGGTATGCCCCTGGAGGTCGCAGATGGACAAAGATGCCAACCTGTCATGTCCTCAGAACCAGTCCTCATCTCAGCCCCTTGACGGCCGCATGACCCGGAGGCAGTTTGCCTCAGGCTGCGCGACGTGTCTGGCCTGTGGGGCGATGTCGCTGCTGAAGGGGGCCCCGGCGATCGCCGGAGAGGCCGCTCCAGCAAGGCCCAAGATCCGGCTGGTCTTCTGCGAGACGCAGAACAATCAGCCCATATGGCCCAACATCGGCTACGACTTTGCGGCCCGGCGGCAACAGATCACCGAGGTTCTCGCCCGGCAATGCCCAGACCTGGAGTTCAGGCCGGCCATCCTGATGGATGACGCCAAGCAGGCGGACGAGGTGCTGAAGAAGAATGCTGAAGTGGATGGCTATCTGCTCTGCGTCCAGGGCCTGGGCTGGAACAACGACATCGCCAAGCTCTCCGGCACAGGCAAGCCGACCCTGCTCGTCGACAACCTCTTCGGTGGGTCGGGCCTGTTTCTCTCCAATATCGCCCGGATCATGACCTCCGGCAAGCCCGTGGATTGGGTCAGCTCCTCGAAGGACCAGGATCTGGTGGAGTCCGCTCGGCACTTTGCGGGGTTGGCCAAGGGTACTAGCGCCGCGGACATCGCAGCCGCCTTTCGGGCGACCCGGCGAAAGAACACACCGTCGCTGACTGCGGCGGCCGCGAAGCAAGAGCCTGTGGCCCTTCCAGATCCGGATTTCGACAAGGCCTTGGAGCAACTCCGCCACACCCGCATCGTGGTCGTGGGCGGCGGGTGGGGCGGCGAGGCATTCAGCAAGGCCAGCCGAGAGGTCACGGGTGTGGAGATGGTGCCTATTGCCTTCGAGGAGATGGCGGGCGCCTACGACCGGGCGGACAAGAAGGCGGCCAAGGAGTTCGCTGAACGTTGGATGGGGCAGGCCCAGACGCTCGGCGGGGTCAATGCCGAGACCGTGGAGAAATCCGGCGCGATGTACGTGGCCATGAAGCAGGTGATGCAGAAGCACACTGCGACCGGCATCAGCATCAACTGCCTGGGCGGCTTCTACGGAGGCCACTTGAAGGCCTATCCTTGCCTGGGCTTCAGCCAGTTCAACAACGATGGGCTGGTGGGCGGCTGCGAGGCGGACCAGATGTCTGCGCTGACGATGGCCGTGATGGGTGTGCTGACGGGCAGGCCGGGATTCATCTCCGATCCGGTGATCGATACGTCGAAGAACGCGATCGTCTACGTCCACTGCGTAGCGATGACCAAGCCCTTCGGCGTGGCCGGACCCGCGAGCCCCTACGAGATCCTGACCCACTCCGAGGACCGGCAGGGCGCTGCGATCCGCGCACTGCTGCCTGCAGAGTACATGACCACGACCCTGGAGATCAGCCCGACCGACAAGCAGGTGCTCTTCCACCAGGCCAGGACGATTGGCAACAATCCGAGCGACCTGGCGTGCAGGACCAAGGTGGAGGCGGAGGTCAAGGGCAGCCTCGAAAAGCTGACCGAGCACTGGAGCATGGGCTGGCACAGGGTGACGTTCTACGGCGACCTTCGTCCGCACGTGGAAGAACTCTGCCGCCGCCTCAACCTCAAGCTGGTCGAAGAGGCGTGAAGGGGCCATTCGATCACGGTGCTCCGGGTGCGGCTGTCAGGATGACCGGGCCAGCCCTTGCAGGTACTCGCAACTGGGCTTGAGGGTCGCCACGTCCATCTCGACGAAGTAGTTCTTGACCCCACCGGTCTTGGCTGCAGCAAAGAGCTTCTTCCAGTCCACGATGCCCTGGCCAATGGGGACGGCCTTCCTCTCAGCAGGCGACCAGTCCGCCAGGTGCATGGAGATGAACCGGCCGGGGTACTTGTTGAAGAAGGTGGCTGCCTCGAAGCCCTCGCTGATGACCGCGACCTGGAACTGCATCTTGACGAGCTTTGGATCGAACCTGGCCATCAGGGCGTCGTAGATCAGCACGCCCTCCAACTTCTGGACCTCGAAGTTGTGGTTGTGGAAGCCCAACTGCATCCCCGCCTTCTGGACCTTCTCGGCGGCCTGGTTGGCCAGGTCGCATTGCCTCTGCCAGTCGCTGAGTTTCGCATCGTCCTTGAGCCAGAAGCTGGAGATGACCATCTGGGTCAGGCCCAGCTCCTTGGCAAAGGCGATTCGCTCGTCGAGGTTTGCCTTGAGCCCTTCAAAGGGGTAGTGACAGCTCTCGCACTTCAGTCCGGCGTCCTGGATGATCCGCCGCATCTCGGCCGCCTTGAGGCTGGCCAGAGGGCCAAAGCCGCTGTCGGCATACTCTGGCGGCGAGCACATCTCCAGGGTCTGATAGCCCAGAGAGGCCATCTGGCGCAGGGTGCCTGGAAAATCGTTGGCCAGCACGTCGCGCACGACCCACGTCTGGAAGCCGATGGGCATTCGCGTGGAGCCGGCATGGGACGGCCAAGTCGTGCAGCCGGCCAGGCTGGCCGCGCCGATAGCCAGCGTGCTCTTACGGAGGAAACTTCTTCGGGTCATCTCCATCGGTAGGTCTCCTTTACTTGGGCATCTCCCGGCCCAGCCGTTTGTAGGTCTCTTCGAGCTTCTTCTGGACGTCTTCGCGGCTGAGGGCCTCGACGTGTCCATCCAGGAACAGGGCACACACCTTGTCTTTGGCCTGTGCCGGGTCCTCGTAGGCCACAATGTTCTGCGAGGCCGCCTTGGTAGTCTGGCCACTCACGTACAGGTAGCGGGGCGATGGCGCGGCGCCGGGCGACTGGAGGACCTGGGTTTTGATGATCCCCTTGTCGACCAGGGTCTGGAGATTGGGAGGGAAGACGTCATTGTGGTCATCTGCGTACATGATGCAGCCAACGCCTATCTGCTTGAGATTATTCATGGAGGTGACACGCTCGGACGCGCCGCGTGCACGGGCAAAGGCAGGCATTGCGATGGCTGCGACGACGCCTGTGGCGGCGATTCCTTTGGCGCCGATCGAGGGGCCCTCGCCATGCCATCTCAGGCCGTTCTGTTCCCGCCAGCAGGTGAAGCCTGACGGCGGCAGTTGGTCGACGATGCGATCGAAGGTGGGCAGGGCCACGGGCAACTGGATCCCTGTCCTGGCCACTGCCACGGTGAGCAGAGGCCAGTAGGGCCGCAGTGCCTGCAGAAACAGCCTGGCGTGATGGGCTGTGTCAGTATACCGCACCAGCAGTGGATCCTCGGGCAGTCTGCCGCAGACCTGTTTGTACGATGCGGAGGCGCGCAGGGCGCCTTGACTGGGACCCCTGAGATGAACTGGCGGAGGGCCTGGGTGGCCAGGCCGTTGTTCGTGGCCAGCAGCAGGCGGTCCTTGGCCACGACCCAGGTGGGCATGAGGCCGAGCATGGTCAATTGCGCGGGGCTGACGCAGTGGACCGTGTAGCCGTCCTGCACCGTGGCGCCCACCGACACCGATCCCTTGCTTTCCTCTGTGGCCATCTTGGCCAGGGCCGCGAGGGCCTTGTCCACTGCCTCGGGCTGCCTGCACGTGACGACCAAGGTTGCGCCTGAGCGAAGCCCGGAGTCGGGTGCTTCCACGGTGCACAGGGCCATGGGTCCTGACAGGCCGGCCAGGAGGTCCTTCCGGATCTTGAACCCGAGCTTGGCTTCGACTTCCGCCAAGCCCTTTTCAAACTCCGCGTACTCCTGGGCAGAGCCGATCGCCTTGACCGTCTGCGTGACCAGGTCATACAGGCCGGCCAAGTCGATGTTCCATGCTGCAGCAGAGATCGTGTTGGCGTCAGCAGCGTCCAGCAGCGAGAGGTCGGCAGGCCTGATCAGGCCGAGGAGCGGGCCCTTGGCGTTGGAGGTTTGCAGCGCGCCATCGGTCGCGAATCCTCTGTCTTTGAAGCCCACGCGGAGGGCCAGGGTCTGCAGGTCCGCGAGCCCCAATTGCGTCGACAGGGTGGTGACCACTCGCAGGACATTGGGGTCATCGGCCTTGGCCGCTGCCATGAGCAGGCCGTGAAGTGCCTTCAGGTCCGCGCGCATGATCAAGGCGTCGCCTGCAGCGGGGAGCTGTCTGAGGACTGCTGAGATCGGGTTCGCAGCCCGGGCCCGGAGATTCTTGACCGCGAGGTGGTCGGGGTCATTGAGGCCCAGGATCAGGGTGCTGTCCTGCCAGCCCCAGTACACAGGAGGGTCGTCCTGCTTGTTCGGCTCATACACCTTCATGCTGTCGACGGTCTTCTCGACGATCTCGCCGCGGCCTGCGATGGCCTCGATCTTGGCCAGGGCGGCAACGACCTTGTCCCTGGAAGGACCGGCCTCCACGAAGACATAGCCATACGCGGCCGGCTTGTCCTTTGCCTTTCGTTGGGCGATGCCGGCCAGGAAGGGACGCCTGTAGACTGACTTCGCCAAGTCAAGCACCGCAGCCTTGCCGGGATCGTTGGCATCCCCGGCAACACGGGCGACGAGCAAGGCCGTCGCCTTGTCGATCAGGGACAGGACATTGGGGTCGTTGGCGAACTGGGCCAGGACCGTCTTGTCAAACGCGGGCTTGAGCTCGTCGATACCACTGGTGCCCAGGTACGCCAGCGTGTCCTCAGGCGCGAGCCTTGCCAGCCGTTCTGCGGAGGAAGCTGCCTGTGAGGCACTCCACGCCGGACCCGGGAGCACCACTGCCAGAGTGAACACCCACAGCCACAGTCTCAGTTTCCGCATGACACACCCCTTCAAATCCCAGAACTTGGAGCACTCCTGTCTCCTGACTCCTGTCTTCTATCTCCTGTCTCACAGCGTGACCGTCAGGTACTCCGTGTCCGCCTCGGTCTGCATCACGCCTTCATAGTCGGCAGGGACGAGCAGGCAGTCGCCCGGCCTGAACTCTGTCGCTGCGCCTTCTGCATCCACGATGCGGCCTCCGCCACTGATGATCACCAGGACCTTCATCGTCCCTCGCGAGAGCAGGGTCTCGGACCCTGTGCCTCGATGTCCCTTGTCCACGCGGAAGTAGGGGCAGTCCACCAGGCGGCCCACGGTCGTCACCGGCAACTCCTCACGGTCGCGGCCAAAGTGAATGCTCTCCAAGGCCTCCTGGATATGCAGGGCCCTGGGCTTACCCATGTCGTCCACCCTGTTCCAGTCGAAGACCCGATACGTGGTGTCAGAGGGCGTCTGGATCTCAGCCACCAGGATGCCGGGACCCAGGGCGTGGACCGTGCCTGCGGGCAGGTGGTGACACTGGCCGACCTCCACAGGGACCTTGCGAAGGAGCGGCTCCACGGATCCGGAGGCAACGGCCGTGGCGAACTTCTGCTGGGTCACACCCGGCTGCAGCCCTTTGTAGATGAACGCACCGGGGTCTGCGGCGACGATGTACCAGCACTCGGTCTTGAGCTCTCCCCTGGCCATGCGCCGGCACGCCTCTGCGTCCGGATGCACCTGTACGCTGAGGATGTCCGCTGCATCCAGGAACTTGATGAGCAGGGGAAATGCGCCCGGCCGTCCGAGAGGCCCCAGGATCTCCTTGGGGCATTCACTGACGACGGAGGACAGGGTGCGGCCCGCGAAGGCGCCATTGGCAATCACCGACTTGTCATTCGGCAGGTCTGCCAGTTCCCAGCTCTCTCCGATCTGTTGGCCTGCAGGCAGTCCCTTGGCGAAGACTTCCTGCAGCCGCCTCCTGCCCCAGATCCGCTCCTTGAAGAGGGGTACAAACTTCAGTGGATACCAGTTCATGGGGGTATTGTAGCCTCCGGCAGGGGGTTGGCAAAGCCAGAACTCAGAACTCAGAACTCAGGAGTCAGGAGACAGGAGATAGGAGATAGAACTCATAGCTCACAGCTCACAGCTCACAGGCCGGCCAGTTTCTGGCGAAGCGAGTAGAGGTTCACCACGTCTTCGCGGTTGTAGGCCAGGAGGGTGTCCAGGGCTTCGCGGTCGCCGGCATTGACGTAATCCCACCAGAGCTGAACTGCCATGTAGCCGTTCATGTCTGGTAGTTTTCGCTCGATGCCGAGCCGCCGCTCTACTGCCTTGAGGCCGCCCTTGAGCTGGTTGCGCCAGCAGGCGAACATCAGGTCCACGTGCCTGGACTGGCTGAAGAGGTCCAGGCCCAGCTTGGCCCGGATGAAGGGTAGGTCGAAGCGGGCGCCGTTGTAGGTGTAGAGGCAATCCACAGGCCGCAGGACCGCCTGGATGGCCTCTGCCGAGATCTCGTCCCCAACGAGCTGATGGACCCGCGACGGCGGCCGGTCCGTATCCGCCAAGGCCACACCGACCACAGTCAGGCCTGAGAAGGTGTAGTGGAGACCAGTGGTTTCGATGTCGAGATAGGCGTCCATTACTTCTGTTTCTGCGACAATATCTCCTGATGCTGGCTGCAGTATTCCTTTCGTTGGCAGCCCGGGCAGTGCGATCCTCGCCAGATGCCGTCAAAGTGCTCGCAGATCCGGGCCACGATGTCGGGCTGGTCCGTGAGGATGCCTGCCTCGAAATTGCGGCGATGTTCATTCTTTGCGCCTACGCCTGCGCCTGTCAGATTCGCGCTGCCGCTGTACGCGATCCTGCCGTCGATGATTGCACACTTGAGGTGCGACCGCGGGCAGAGCATCATCTCAAGGCCCTTGATCAGCCGGCTGTACTTGTCGAAATCCCGCTGGAACGCAGGACCGGGCTCTTTGGCGTGGAGCAGGCGAAGCTCTACCTGCCTGCTGGCCAGATCAGACAGTACCTCCAGGAAGGGGACCTTTCGGGCGTTCTTGTCCACGTAGAGGTCTTTGAGGTCCGCTGTGGCCAGCCACAGGAAATGCCTGGCCCTGGGGATCTGCTCGCAGATGACCTTCTGATAGATCTCTCTGTCAGTCACGTATTCGAGCATCGAGCCTCGCCAAACACCCCTCTCGACCATTCCTCCTGCGAGAAGCAAGAGGCAAGAAGTAAGATACAAGCTTCAAAGGAAGCGCCGCAGCCGGAATCCCGCCTCCCCTCGTTTGTTTCTTACCTCTTATCTCTTACTTCTTACTTCTCCTATTCCTCCTGTGGCTGTGGATCAGGGTCAGCCGCGGCCTCTGCCTCGACGGCCTCAGGCTGAACTGCCGTCAGCTTGGCTGCCTCAGGTCTTTTGAGCTCTTCGATACTGGGCAGGTCCTTCAGCGAATTGAGCCCAAAGACCTCCAGGAACCTCCGCGTCGTTCCATACTGCATGGGCCGGCCCACGATCTCTGCCCGGCCGACGATCTTGACCAGCCCTTTGACCATCAGGCTTCTGAGGACCTCTCCGCATGCCACACCGCGGATCGCCTCCACGTCCGCCCTGATGACCGGTTGTTTGTAGGCCACGATGGCCAGGGTCTCGAGTGCTGCAGGGCTGAGCTTGCTGTCCTCTCGCACGCGGAGCAGCTTGCGGAGATAGCCGTTGTACTGCGGCAGGGTCAGCATCTGCATGCCGCCCGCGATCTTCTCGATTCTGAAGGCATGGCCGCCTGCCTCGTACCTCTGGTTGAGGCTGTCGATGGCCGTGTTGATCTGCTTGGTCGTGGCCTCCACCAGGAAGGCCAAACGGTTGACGGGAAGCGGTTCGTCGCTGGCAAACAGGATCGCCTCGATGACGGACTCAACCGTGGCGTCTGCCACAGTCGCAGGATTGGCCGCCTCCTGGACCCACTCGCCTGCGTTGTCGTCCTCCAACTGCGGGGACGTGGCGTCCGGCTCTTGGGGAGGCGGTTGTGGTGGCGAGTCCTGGGAGACCTCGTCTGGCTGGACGAGATCATCCTGAACCACGTCATCGGGCTGGTTGTTCATAGCATCTTCCACTCAAAGGGGTCTGCATCCTTGACACTCTGGCGTATTGTGACACGGGGCAGCGCCTTTTTCAATTCCCTGACCAGCTTGGCCAGGCTGAATCGCTCGGATACGGTATGCGAGAGGCAGACGACGGTCAGGCCTGACTCCTGGGCAGCCAGGGCCTCGTGGTGCTTGAGCTCGCCGGTCAGGTACAGATCACAGTCTGAGGCCATGATCGTCTGCAGGATCTTGCCGCACGCCCCTGCGCATACTGCCGCCCTATTGACCGTGCGGTCCTGGCTGCCGACGATCCCGGCCGCCTTGGCCGCCGTGGCCTTCTTGATCCTGGCCAGGACCTGCCGTACGGAGGCGGGGCTTTCGAGCCTTCCCATCCGGCCGAGGCCGAGTCGCCGCTCCACGTCGTGGTGCCTCAGCACGTCAAACGCGGGGGTCTCATAGGGATGGGCCTTCCTCAATGCAGCGAGCACCGCCGCAATCCTTGCGCTGGGGACCACGGTTTCCAGCCTGACCTCAGAGACGCTCTCGACGTGGCCCACCTTTCCGATTGCGGGATGGCTGCCCTCCAGGGGCAGAAAGGTGCCCGTGCCGCTGGTCTGAAAGCCACAGTGGGAGTACCGGCCGATGGCCCCTGCGCCGCCTGATACAAGGCCTCCGCGACTGCAGCGACGTTTGAATGGGGCACGAAGGTCACGATTTTGTACTGGGGCCCGGCAGGGTCCTCGACAAAGTCGCCGATCGGCTCTGCATCGACCAGGCCTATGGCTGCAGCCAGGCCGTCATTGACCCCGCCGGCGATCACGTCCAGGGACGTATGGATGGAATAGACCGCAATGCCTGAGCGGATCAGGTCATAGAGGACTGCGGTGGGGCCGTCAGCCGTGATCCGCTTGAGGCCATCCCAGATGATGGGGTGATAGCTGATGATCAGGTCGACCTTGAGACGCTTGGCCTCTGCCGCAACCGCGTGCGTGGTGTCGATCGTGACCAGTATCCGCCGGGCATCCGCCTGTCTGTCGCCCACCAGAAGCCCCACGTTGTCCCAGGACTGGGCCAGGCTGGGCGGAAGCAGTCCTTCGATGGTCGACGCGACGTCCTGAATCCTCATCTCTGCCTCCTGCTCTGTTTCTCTATCTGCTCATTGAATGCAGCCAAGAGGCGGCGGCTTACCTCCCCCACACGGCCCTCTCCGACGGTGTGCCTCTCTACGCTCGTTACAGGCAGGACCTTCATGATGACGTTGGTGACGCAGACTTCGTCTGCGGTGAGCAGGTCGTCGATGGTCAAGGGCCGCTCGCTCCACTCGATGGAGGCCGCCTGTGCGATCTCGGCCACGGTCTTGCGGGCAACGCCGGGCAGCACGGGCGTGGAAAGCGGGGCCGTGGCAATGGCGCCCGCCTTGATCAGCAGGACATTGCTGACACACCCTTCTGCCAGTGCGCCGTCCGGCGTGAACCACAGGGCCTCTGCCGCGCCACCGGCTATGGCCTCCCGCAGCGCCAGCATCCTGGGGAAGTAACTCGTGGACTTGTGTCCGGTCAGGGGGTCAGTGGGGTTCTGCCTGTATGGACACAGGATGACCCGCACGCCCTTCTTGTAGTACTCGTCAGGGTAGCTCTGTAGGGCCGTGGCTGCGACCAGCAGCGTGGAATGCCTGGCCTCCTCCGTCGCAGAGACGGGGCCCGTGGTGACCGTCACGCGAAGACGGGCTTCCTGCAGACCGTTGGCCTGGAGGACTGCATCGATGGCCTTGGCCACGTAGGCGGCATCGAACCTGAGATCGATGCTGAGTTTGGCTGCGCTGGCAAACAGCCTGGCCAGGTGGTCATCCAGCCGGAAGACCGCGCCAGCCGAGCTCCGCAGTGTCTCGAACAGGCCTGCGCCGTAGAGCAGGCCGCCATCCGCGACCGACACGCAGGCCTGGTCCTCGTCCACCAACCGATCGTTCAGAAAGACCTTGCTCATGAAGAACAGAACCAAGAACTCAGAATCCAGAAGCCAGAAGCCACAACAGGAAACCTAGAACCTGGCTCCTAGGCATTCACCTGCTCGATCCCGGCCAGCAGTGCCCTCGCCTTGACCAGGGTTTCCTCGTATTCGGCCTGTGCCTCTGAATCTGCGACGATGCCGCCGCCGACCTGCACATAGGCCGTCCGCTGCTTGATGATAATGGTTCGGATCGCGATGTTCAAGCACGCGGTTCCGTCTATCCCGATGAAGCCGATGCTCCCTGTATAGACGCCCCTTGCGCAGGGTTCGAGGGCGTCGATGATCTCCATGGCCCGGATCTTCGGCGCGCCGGTGATGGAGCCGCCCGGGAACGTCGCCCCGAGGACATCCCGCAGCCGCAGGTTGGGCAAGAGACTGCCTTCCACTACTGCCACTGCGTGAAACACGCTCGGATAGGTCTCGATCGTTCTGGGATTCAGGACCTGGCGGGTGCCCGCCAGGCAGATGCGGGCGAGGTCGTTCCGCTCGACGTCGACGATCATGGCCAGTTCCGCCTGTTCCTTCTCGCTGGCGACCAGTTCAGTCCTGGCCTTCTCATTGGCCAGTTCCGCCTTCTCGCCGGCCCGGGCAAGCCGCGGCCGGGTCCCCTTGATGGGCTTGGTCCGGATGGTCCCGTTGCCGATGGTCAGGAACATCTCGGGCGAGGCAGACACGATCTGGTATCCAGGCCTGTCGATGTACGCAGCATAGGGGCTGGGGTTGAAGCGGTTCTGCCAATGGAACAGATCAATGGGGCTGGCTTCGAACGGCTGCGCGAATCGCTGCGAAAGGTTGACCTGATACACGTCGCCGTCGAGGATCAACTGCTGGACGTGGTGGACCGCGGCCAGATACTGCAGCCGGCTCATGCTGCACTCGACCTTCGTCAGGTCCAACCGTTCGATGTCCGCCCATTGAGGAGCCGTGGAGCGGACTGCGCTGGATTTCTCCACAACGCCCTCCAGAGCGGCCAACTTTTCGCGAGCGTCCTGCCCGTCCCCCGGCACGCCGAGCGCGATCAGCCATAGATGACCACGGCTGTGGTCATAGGCGACGACCCGGTCGTAGAAGGCCAGGTGCGCCAGGGGCATCCCCAGCCCTTCATCGGCCCGGACTCTGCCTGCCCGCGGCTCCAGGGTCCGGCCAAGGTCATAGCTGAAGAAGCCCATCCATCCGCCGCAGAACATCCCGTCGGGCAGCGAGGGATTGGGGCCTTCATCCATCCGATACAGATCTATCGCCTGCTGCATCCGGCCCAGAGGATCCGGCTCGGCCGCCCCGATCTCGATTACGTCGATGGGTTCCGCTGCCCAGTAGCTGAACCCATCCGCCAGTGCCTTTGCCTCGTTGCCTCCCAGGATGGACGGCCACCCCAATCGCGAGAACGTCTCACTGAGTGCGGTCAGGCTGGACGCCATCGGCCGAGGCCTGCAATGGACCGTACATCGCAGGATGGAGGGGGCCATCCCTGTTCGGGAGCGGGCCAGGGCACCGGTCATGTCGCGGTTCCGGCCCGCATCTGCTCGATGATCCGGACTCCGCTGGAGGTCCCGATCCGGTCTGCGCCGGCCTGGATCATCGAGAGGGCCTGTTGGCTGGTCTTGATGCCTCCGGAGGCCTTGATTTTGCAGCGGGGGGCCTCGGTCTTCAGCAACTGCACATCCTCCACTGTGGCGCCGCCTGCAGTGTGGAATCCCGTGCTGGTCTTGAGGAAGTCCACGTCTGCCATCTGCGCCACCCTGCACGCAAACCGCTTCTGGTCCGGCGTGAGGGCTGCGGATTCAATAATGACCTTGAGGAGGACCGGTGGCCGCATGGCCCTGCAGACCTTGACCACGGACCGCAACTGGCCCAGGAGGTACTTGGAATCCCCTTCGACCAAGGCGGCCAGGTCCGCGACCATGTCGATCTCATCTGCGCCTTCAAAGATGGCGTCCTTGGCCTGGGAGATCTTGACCTGCGTGGACTCTGCACCCAGGGGGAATCCCACCACACAGGCCACCTTCACGGCCGAGCCGTGGAGCCGATCGGCCGCCCTGTTGACCCATCGCGAATTGAGGCACACGGCGTGGAACGAGAACTCTGCGGCCTCGTCGCACAGTCTCTCGATCTGATCGGTGGTGGCAGTAGGGACCAGAAGCGTATGGTCGATCGTCGCGGCCATCTGCTTGTCGTCTAGGGTTATCATGACTTGACGACTCCTTTCCGGGCGAAGAAGTCCATGGCCTCGTCGAAGGTCCTGAAGACCCGGGTGGCCGTCTGGGTGACAAAGACTGACGGATTCTGTGCGGCTGGCCAGATGACATACACCTGTTTGGCCGCCTCATGGGCATGCTGCAACTCCCGCTCGACGCCGCTGGAGATCGCGGCCCTGCCATCTTCGAGTGTGGGGATGAAGCTGACGATCATGTCCGACTGGTCGATCAGCATGAAGTCTCGGGCATAGGTCTGGCTGTTGATGTCCCGCTCGATCTCGCAGATCTCACGACAGCCCAGAGTGACCCTCTGTCCTCCGACCTTGACCTCCATCTGATCCTGGCCCTGGGCCTGGGCGTCCTTCGCCCGAAAGGGCAGGTCTGATTCCTCCAGGTCGCCCGGATCAAAGCAGATGAAGAGGCTCTTCATCTGCTGCCGGAACAGGGCGATCTGCCTCTGCACCCCTTCGATGCCGGCCACGGCGGTCATGGGGAAGCTGAGGTAGGCCTTGCAGGTCTCGGGCTCGAAGACCAGCTTGTAGAACGTCTCGGTGGTCTGCTGGTGGTCGCCCCGGGCGAGGCAGTAGAAGGGGGCCTTTCCATCGATCCCCTGACGGAGCATCTCGGTGCCGATGATCTCCTCTTCCCGCCACACGATCAGGTCCTTGAGCGAATGGTCGCCCGTGTGGTCGGTCAGCAGCCTGTGGTGCAGGGTCGCGATGCCGTCGATCAGGCAGACGTACAGATCGGGGTTCAAGAGCCGCATCTGATCGAAATCCACCGCTGGAAACAGGCCGTGCCGCCAACGGAACGTGGCGTGCGTGTTGACGATGAGGCAGGGGGCTTGGCTGGCCTTCGCGAGGATGTCCTTGAAGACGCTGCGGCGGAGAGAGCTGAGACGCTTGATGGAGAGGTCCAGGATCTTCCCGGCCGGCACGTCTGGCGCCTCCGCGTACATCCGATCACCCACGTTGCACAGGACAATCTCCCGGCCCCTGTCGGCTGCAAAGCCGCAGACCCGCTCCAGGTAGCTCTTCTTGTCCAGACCCACCATTCCGGTGACAATAATGATCATTGTTCAATACTCAGACATAAGAAGTAGCAGGTTTTAGGTTTTATGTGTTAGGTTGCAGGAGCCAGGTATGTCCGCCTGGTGGTTGCTTAAAACCCAAAACCTAAAACCTGCAACTCCGGCTGCTAGAGATTCTCGATCCTGCGCTGGCGCTCATGGTCCTTCAGGGCAGCGATGAGCTCGGCCATGTCGCCCATGATGATCTTGTCCAGGGTGTAGAGCGAGAGGCCAATCCGATGATCCGTCATGCGGTTCTGCGGGAAGTTGTAGGTGCGGATTTTCTCCGAACGATCGCCGGAACCAATCATGTTCTTCCGCTGGGAATCCCGCTCAGCCCTCTTCTTGGTTTCGTGGAGTTCATAGATGCGGCTCCGGAGGATTCGCCAGGCCTTCTCACGATTCTTGTGTTGGCTGCGTTCATCCCGCATGTTGACCGTGATGCCGGTCGGGATGTGCTCCAGCCGGATGGCTGAGCTGACCTTGTTGACGTTCTGGCCTCCCGGTCCGCCTGCCCGGCAGACGTTCTCGATCACGTCCGAGGGATTGATCTGGATCTCGATCTGGTCCGGCTCAGGAAGGACTGCCACCGTGGCCGCCGAGGTATGTATCCGGCCCTGGGTCTCGGTCTCCGGGACACGCTGCACCCGATGGCCTCCCCCTTCGTAGGCCAGGTCCGTCCATACGCCCTCGCCCTTGATGCTCAGGATAACCTCGCGGAAACCGCCCATCTCGGCGGGGCTGAAGTCCAACTGCTCCACCTTCCACCGCCGACTCTCAGCGTAACGGGCGTACATCGTATGAAGATCTCTGGCAAAGAGGGCCGCCTCTTCGCCACCGGTGCCGGCCCGGATCTCCATGATCACAGAGCCGACTGCATCGTCGTCGGCCATGACCAGCGTATTGACGATCTCCTGCATCTGGACCTCGGACTGGCCCTCCAGCCGCGTCGCCTCCTCTTCGGCCAGGGCCCTGAATTCCTTGTCACCGGACTCGTCAGCCGCAATCTGACGGGCCTCTTCGAGGGAGGTCACGGCCTGCTTGTACTGCCTGTACTTGGCCACCACGGGCCGGAGCTTGCCGGCCTCCTTGGAGAGTCCGACCTGCTTGGCGGAGAAACCCACGACGGAGGGATCTGCGATCTGGTCTTCCAGATCCTGGAAGCGTCGCTCGATCTCGTCGAGTTTGGTGAGTACGCGCGCCTTTTCCATGATGACTTGGGTCCGGCTGGCCCGGTTCCCTGTTGCCCTCTATGTCTGGCGGTGAAATACAAAGGGCCTCCGTCCCGTTTGGATCGGGGCAGGAGGCTCTGCTACACCCTAGACGATCTGAAGCTACTTGCTCTTCTTGAGGTGATAGTCCGTGCCGTACTTCTTCTGGAACCGCTCGATACGGCCGGCTGTGTCGATGAACTTCTGCTTGCCGGTAAAGAACGGATGGCACGAGGAACAGATTTCTGCGTGGATCTCTTTGGCCGTGCTACGGGTCTCAAAGGTGTTCCCGCAACCGCAGTGTACCACGACTTTACTGTAGTTAGGATGTACGCCCTTTTTCATGTCAGAGCCGCTCCAAAAAACCGAAAGTATCTATCTTAGCCATCGGAACGGGTTTTTCAATATAATTTTCCGCCTCATCGATTCGCCGGATCCCTGGTAGACTCCCCCAACCTTGTATATACGTGTTGACAGACACTGCCTGTTCACCTCAGAATTGGGCCTCTGGGCGATGCCCATCCAAGGTGTCTTTTGGTGGCACACACGGCTGGCGGCAGGGCTGCCTGTCATCAATGCCGGGGGAGCATAGATAGAGTGACAACAGTCATCAGGATGAAGGGGACCGGGCAGAATCCAGCCCCTGTGGAGCCGGGCGGGATCTTGACGATCGGCAACTTCGATGGTGTGCACACAGGCCACCAGGCGATGCTCAGGGCCGGACAGGAACTCGCCAGGGCCAGGCATGCAACATTCACCCTGTTGACCTTCGAACCCCATCCTGCGGCCGTCCTCAGGCCGGATCGTGCCCCGGCCGTGCTGACTCCCCTGGAATGGAAGCTGCATTTGCTGGAGCAGTTTGAGCCATCCTCGATCCTGGTGCTTGAAGACAGCGCCAGTCTGTTGGCCCTGACGGCTGAGGAGTTCGTGGGGCAGTTCCTGGTGCCCACTGTGGGCCCCTCTGTCGTCGTCGAAGGTGAGGACTTCAGGTTTGGGTCGGGGCGAGGTGGCACTGTGGACTCGCTTCAGGACCTTGGGGCTCGAATGGGTTTTGAGGTCAAGGTGGTCCCTTCGAAGGCTATCACGCTGGGCTTGGGCCAGACCATGAAGGTCTCCAGTACTTCCATCCGAGGGATGCTTGGTGCAGGGCAGGCGGCTGATGCCGGCCTGGCCCTCGGCAGGCCCTACAGGCTTCTGGGTGAGATTGTGGCAGGTCGGGGCAAGGGGCGGCAGATTGGCTTTCCCACTCTCAACATGGGTAAGATCATCCAACTGGTTCCAGCAGAGGGGGTTTACGCGGGTAGGGTAGGTATTGCAGATTCCTGCCAGGGGCTGTTCCAGGGCCGGGGGCCTCTGGACGCAGTGTTGAGCGTGGGCAGGGCCACGACCTTTGGCGACGACCTGCCGCTGCTCATCGAGGCCCACGTGCTATCGGGGACGGTCCACGCCAGACCTGGACAGTGGATGTCCGTGGACCTGGTGGCAGGGCTGCGCAGACAGCAGAAGTTCACTCGGGTGGAGGACCTAGTCAGGCAGATCCGAGAGGACTGTGGCCAGGCAGGGGAGATCCTTCAGAAGGGGGCGGAAGGACGTGTCTGACGTGGTGCAAGTGTCCACGACAAGGAATTTTGTCCAAAAGGTCTTGCCGCCTAGAAGTCTTTGCAGTATAGTGATTTGCGGTGTCATTTGCCTTTGCGAAGGCTCGTTGGCGAAATGAGGTAGATATGGCGACTATCACCAAGAAAGAGTTGATCGACAGGATTTCAGAGCGCACCCAGGCCAAGAGGGTCTCGGTGAAGCGCGTCATACAGGCATTCCTTGACGAAATCACTGAAGAGTTGTGTCAGAACAACAGGCTCGAGTTCCGTGATTTCGGTGTCTTTGAGATCCGGTCACGGGCTTCACGGGTGGCCCAAAACCCCAAGACCCTTGAGCGGGTAGATGTCCCAGCCAAACGGACCGTCAAATTCAAGATGGGGCGACTCATGCGAGAGCGACTCTCGGCGGATGTACGCGATTCCGCCAAAGAGACGCTCTAGCGGGCTGCAATGCGGCTTGTTTGTGGGTCGTGCGATCTGTCTGCCAAGGTGCTGGCCAAGTGACGGACCTGGCGAGTCACGGCGGACGCAGGATGGCTTGAAACAAGGAGTTGCGTATGGCCGAGGGCAAGGTGAAGTGGTTCAACCCAAGGAAGGGGTATGGTTTCATTGAGACGCTCGATGGTCGCGACATCTTTGTCCACTACTCCAATATCCGTAGCGAGGGATTCAGGACGCTCGAAGAAGGGGATGCGGTGAGCTTTGACATCGTCAATGGAGAGAAGGGGCTTAGGGCGGAGAACGTAGAGTGCAAGAAGCAGTCTGACGCAGATGCAGAACCACAGGCCCGGTGACTGGGCCGCAGTGTCCGGTCGCGGGTGAGGTCTGGAACCTCAGGGGCCCCTTGAGGACCCCTGGCCACGGAGGGGGCGGCGTGTCGGCAGGAGTTGAACGTGGTTAGTGGCGAAGTCACGTTGGGGCTGGACTCGAATGTCCTGGTCCTCAACAGGCACTACATGGCCGTCCGTGTCGTGGGGGCCAGGAGGGCCTTCTCCCTGCTCTTCCGGCAACTGGCGGAGGTGGTGGCCTACGAGGAAGGGACCTATGCCAACTACGACTTCCACAGTTGGTGCGAGGTCAGCCAGTTCAAGCGGGAGTTCGAGCCGGAGGGCTATGACTGGGTGGCCACCCTGAACTTCGACGTCGCAGTGCCCAAGATCATTCGTCTGCTTTTCTATGACCGTCTGCCGAGAAGCGACGTCAAGTTCAACCGCCGCAACATTTTCGCGAGGGACGAGAATCGCTGCCAGTACTGCGGCAAGAAATTTCCGACCAAGGAGCTCTCCTTGGATCACGTGGTGCCGCGAAGCTTGGGCGGCAAGTCCCTGTGGGAGAACGTGGTCTGCGCCTGCGTCCAATGCAACGTCAGGAAGGGCGGGCGCACGCCCGAGCAGGCCCACATGACGCTGACCCGGCGGCCGGTCAAGCCCAGACGCAATCCCCTGATCCACGTGCACCTCGGGCACCAACGGTACCACAGTTGGAAGCAGTTTCTGGATCACGCGTATTGGTCGGTCGAACTGACGTGACGGGATTGGTCTGAACAATCCAGAACAGAATCCAGAAGCCAGAATCCAGAAGTCAGAAGGAACTGCTGGCGAACCGCTCTGGGACAATCCTCATTTCGGATTCCAGACCCGCACTGCCGAACGAGCTATCCCCCTGGATCGGTGCAGTCTTGGTGGAGTGCCGCTGGCAAGCCTCGTCTGACGTCGCGGTGAGAAGCCCACAGGGCATAGGGGAATTGTAGGATCCGCCGACGGGGGGCTCTGCGGCTGGTTGGATTCTGGCTTCTGACTTCTGGATTCTGGCTTCCAGAGCCGTGGGGGGGATTCGTGATGCGGGCTAGTTGTTCCCCTGCATCAGTGAGCCTTTGACCGCGAGCCGTTGGCAGGTCTCGCAGGGGCAGGCGCCGACGAGGCGAAGATGGGAGGTTCCCGCGAGTCTTCTGGTCTCCACGAGGTGGGCGCCCTTGGCCTCGATCTTGCGAAGGGCCATCTGGGCCTCATGGAGATCCCGAGACCCGATGGCGTCCACGATCACCGTCACGTGACGGTGCCGTTGGAGCAGGCCCAGGGCCGTGGCCTGGATCTCGCCCTCGGTCGTCGTGCCGATCAGGATGAACTCACCGGCCTTGATCTCGGTCAACAGCCGGTCGATCCGTGGTTCGTCGAAGGGATCCAGGCATCGCTTGTGGAAGATGACCTGACGGTAGTGACGCAGGAGATCCCTGGGAAGGTCCGTGCTGCTGTCGGGCACGAAGCTGATTCGGTTGGCGATCAGGGTATACGGAACCTTCTTGGCGCCCTGCTCGCCGTTGCCGTGGTTGTGGCCGTTGCCATCGCCATTGGTATGGACCTGGCACGTAGAGATGATGGGGACATCGTGGGTCCTGGCCCACGCCATCACCCGGCGGATGTGCGTCAGGACGCGACGGTGATTGCGAATGCAGTGGTGGCCGTTGGCCAAGAGGAAATCCCGCTGCGTGTTGATGTCGAGCAGGACCTGCTTTCGCCTGGGCTTGACCATCTGAATAAGCATGACCGGCGTCTTCCTTTCCTCACCATCTCTAGATCGCGGCGTCCATCGCAGTGACCGCTTACCCTGCTATCGTGCGTCGTCGGCGGTGACTTTAACCCGCATTTCTCACTTCGGCTTTGATCGTCCGAAGCCTCGTGAGAAATGCGGGTTAACTCCGATTTCCATCGGGCTTCCGGTTGTGTCGGGTGCGGGCGAGGTCGTATAATCCCACGTCTGTGCAGGTTTGAAGCAGAGGATCTGAATGATGGCCAGGAAACCCTTGAACGAGTACCCGCAGGTAGAGATCCGCATCCCGGAGCAGTCTCAGGAGCGGCTGGACTTCGTGGCCCTCTTCGGTCGGTCTGCACCACTACACATTGAGGTGGGGTCCGGCAAGGGGGCGTTTCTGGTGGCTCAGGCCCAGGCCCAACCGGAGATCGACTTTGTGGGTATCGAGTGGGCCAGCAAGTACTTTCGCTATACCGTGGATCGGATCGGCCGGCGGGGCCTATCCAACGCGCGGATCCTTCGAGCCGACGCGGCGTCAGTCCTGCGCGATCGGGTCAGCGATGGCGTGGTCGACGGCGTACACGTCTACTTCCCGGATCCCTGGCCCAAACGGCGGCACCATCGGCGGAGATTCGTGTGCGCGGAGAATGTGGAGCAGATTCTGAGGATCCTGAGGGAAGGTGGCCGGCTTCAAGTCGTGACGGACCACGCGGAGTACTATGAGCATATCGAAGAAGTCGTGCGCGGGTTCTCAACCAGAATGAAGGTCGTCCGATTCCAGCCCACCGCCGGTGCTGGGACCGGCGAGTGGGTTGGATCGAACTTCGAACGTAAGTATCTGAAGGAGGAGAGAGCCTTTTTTGAGATCGCAGTTGAGAAAGAACGCTAGCGTTCTGGCGGTACTAGAACCGCACAATCAGGTCACAGGCACGCCTAGCTGCCGGATGCCCAGGACTTGCCTCCATGGCCCCGCCCGAGGTTAGAACTGACTATGACCTGGCAGCTCTTCGGTTTTCAAAGATCCTTATCGTGTATTCACCCTAATAGTTCCAAGAGGGTCTGCGGCGTAACGAGAATTCCTGAAGTTTTTTTCTGCAGGGTCGGTCGGTGGATGGCCGATCGGCTGGATAGTCTCTAGGTATTTGACACAAGTATGCTGGAACCATAGAATAGAATGCACGGATGATCAGAGAGAGAGTAGCCATACTGGGCGGCCGTGGGATGTTGGGCTCAGACCTCGCCTCGCGATGCCGGGGCTGCGGCATGGACGTCGAGGTGCATGACCTGCCGGCGTTTGACGTCACCCACGCCGACCACGTCCGTGAGGCGATCGCGGGCGCCACGGCCGTGGTGAATTGCGCGGCCTATACGAACGTCGACGGCGCTGAGTCCGATGCCGAGACGGTGCTTCGGGTCAACGCGGAGGCCGTCGGCCAACTGGGCAGCTTGGCGAGGCAGGCGGGTCTGTGGGTACTGCACATCAGCACCGACTTTGTGTTCGATGGCAATCTGGACCGGCCATACCATGAACAGGACAACCCCCATCCCATCAGCACCTACGGCCGCACCAAGCTGGAGGGTGAACGTCTCCTGGCCCAGAGCGGGTGCAGGCATTGTACGGTCCGCATCCAGTGGACCTACGGCCACCACGGCAAGAACTTCGTGGCCAAGCTCCTCGAACGGGCGAGGTCCGGCGCCGAGCTGAAGGTGGTCGACGATCAGATCGGCTCGCCCACGGCCACGACCGAGGTGGCCTGGGCTTTGTGCTCGCTGCTCGCCTCTCGACCTGAAGGTCTCCACCACTTTGCCAGCTCGGGCTACGTCAGCCGGTTCGGCATGGCGGAATTCATCGTGAAGCGGTTGTCCCTGGCCAACAAGGTCGTCCCCTGCAAGACGGCGGACTTCCAGAGCCCTGCGGCCAGGCCTCTGAACAGCCGGTTCGATTGCAGCAAGATCATGCCCTTTTTGGATAGGGCGATTGATCCCTGGCAGGTTCCGCTGGGGCATTTCCTGGAGCAGCTATGAAGAAGCTATTGGTCACCGGCGGCGCCGGGTTCATCGGCAGCAACTTCGTGCGGATGGTCCTGTCCGAGCACCCGGACTACGCCGTCGTGAACCTCGACAAGCTTACCTACGCGGGCAACCTGGAGAACCTCGAGGGCTTCCTGGACCATCCTCGGCATCGATTCGTCAAGGGCGACATCGACGACGCGGACCTGGTGGCCAGGCTCTTCGATGAGCACGGCATAGAGGCCATCGTGAATTTCGCGGCTGAGAGCCACGTGGACCGGTCGATCACCGGGCCCAGGGTGTTCATCGACACCAACGTCGCGGGCACGCTGACGCTGCTGATGGCCAGCCGCGACAGGGGCATCCAGCGGTTCCTTCAGGTCTCCACGGACGAGGTCTACGGCTCGCTCGGCGCAGACGGCATGTTCACGGAGAAGACGCCGCTGTCACCCAATTCTCCGTACTCCGCCAGCAAGGCCTCCGCGGACATGCTGGTCAGCGCGTTCGGGCACACCTTTGGCCTACCGTACAACATCACCCGCTGCTCCAACAACTATGGTCCCTACCAGTTCCCGGAGAAGCTGATCCCCCTGATGATCAACAATGCCCTGCAGGACAGGCCGCTGCCTGTGTACGGCGACGGGCTTCAGGTGCGGGACTGGCTCTACGTCTACGATCACTGCACCGCCATCTGGAAGGTCCTGACGACTGCACCGGCAGGCGAGGTCTACAACATCGGCGGGTGCAACGAAAAGGCCAACCTCGACGTGGTACGGCTGATCCTCCGACACGTGGGAAAGCCGGATACCCTGATCAAGTACGTGAAGGACAGACCCGGCCATGATCGGCGATATGCCATCGACGCCGGCCGCATCATGTCCCAACTGGGGTGGCGGCCCTCCGTGGATTTCGAACAGGGCCTGGCCAAGACGATCGACTGGTACCTCAACCAGAAGACCTGGCTGAGTCACGTAGCCTCCGGAGACTACCAGAAGTACTACGACTCCATGTACGCGAACCGGTAAGATGGAAGGCGGGGCGAATGGAATGGGCCTCGATCTGCAGAAGGTGACAATCTGCATTCCCCAATGGCAGGTGAAGCGGTACATCACCCTGTGCCTGCGGTCTATTGCCAAGCACTCCAGGAAGTACGATCTTGAGGTGATTGTCGTGGATAACGGCTCTCGGGACGAGAGCCTCGAGTACCTGAAGTCCCTGTCGTGGGTCCGACTGATCGAGCGGCCCGAGGAAAGCAGCGCCAACTGGCCTACCAACGTGTTCACCGGGTGGGACGCCGGTATCAGGGCCGCCACGTGCCCTCTGTTCGTCACGATGCATTCCGACGTCTTTGTCCTGGCCGATGACTGGCTTGACCCCATGCTCCAGGCCATGCAGTCCGGGGCGGCCGTGGCAGGGGCGGGGGCCTGGAAGCTGAACCTGGATGGCCCGCTCTACGCATGGTCCAAGCGGGTGACCGGGTACGTGGAGGGGCAGGTCAAGGCCCTGATCGGTCGAGGCCGCGGCGCGGAGTGGACTCAGGGGCACTATCCCCGCGACTATTGTGCCATGTACCGCCGCGATGCGATCCTCAAACACCAGCTCCGGTTCCTTCCCTTCGAGGGAAGAACGGACGGCCATGGCAAGGGAGGAGGATACTGCATTGCCAGCCAGCTCTGGGATGCAGGGCATGAGACGAGGATGGTGGGCCTGAGGGACATGGCCAGGCGGGTGGTCCACGTGGCACACGGCACGGGTGGTCTCGTCCGGCACCAGACCATCACGAACCGGCGAAAACAACGCAAGCTGGAGCGCAGGGTCGACCGTATCCTGCGACAGTCCTGGGTCCAGGATCTGGAGCGAGACGCCTCTCTGGACCGGGGTCCAAGGGGGGCATGAGATGGTCTCCAAGCTTGTGATCCCTATTGCCGGCAAGGGCACCCGGCTGATGCCCGTGGCCAGCGTCCTTCCCAAGGCCCTCTTCCCCCTGGTCGAGGCGGGCCGGGTCAAGGCCGTGATCCAGGTGATCCTGGAACAGGTGGCACGGGCCGGGGTTCGAGAGGTTGCCCTGGTAGTCTCTCCAGGCCAGGCGGAGATCGTGACCCGGTATCTTGCGGCCGCCTCCCTGGATAGGCAGTCCGTCATGCCTGCAGCAGTCACGCACATCGAACAGACAGACCCCCTGGGATTCGGCGACGCGGTACTTCGGACGCGGGACTTCGTCGGCGATGGGCCGTTCGCGCTCCTTCTCGGGGACCACGTCCACGTCGCAGAGGCCGGCGCAGAGTCGTGCCTAGCCCAGGTGATTGCTGCGTTTGAGCGGACCCGGCCTGCAGCGATGATCGGTGTGCAGGAGGTCGGTGCAGAGGAGCTGACCTTCGTGGGAGTGACCCAGGGCCGGCACATGGAGGGGGCCGTGTATCGGTGTACGGATTTCGTGGAGAAGCCGGATGTCGCGACAGCGAGGCGCAGGCTGCGGACCGATGGCCTGGCGCCGGACCGTTTCCTGGCGCACTGCGGCATCTATGTGTTTGGCCCGCAGATCTTCGATTGTCTCATGGAGGAGCAGTCCGCGAAGAAGGGAAGCGGCAGGGAGGTTGAGCTGGCCGGGGCCCAGTCGATCCTGCTGGCCCGCTACCCCCAGCAGTACCACCTCTGCAGGATCAACGGCCGGGCCCATGACATGGGCACGCCCGCCGGCTACAGCCACACGTGGCAGGCAATGGGACAACAGAAAGAAACAAGTCTTGGGTTTTAAGTTTTAGGTTTCAAGTTTTAGGGTTTTGGGTGCGACGTTCTGATGCGAGAAAAGAGTCACCTCGCAGTCACCTAAGACCTAAAACCTAAAACCTTCTTTACGCTCCAAACAGCGCCTCGACGAAGGTCTCGGGGTCGAACTCCGCGATGGCATCCGGCTTCTCGCCCAGGCCGACGAACTTGACCGGGATGTCGAGCTGATCTTTGATGGCGATCACGATGCCTCCTCGTGCGGTCCCGTCCAGCTTGGCCAGGAAGATCCCGGTCACCTGGATGGCCTCCGCGAAGAGCTTGGCCTGGGAGATGGCGTTCTGGCCGGTGGTGGCGTCGAGCACCAGCAGGACCTCGTGAGGGGCCTCGGGGAGCTTACGGGTCACGACGTCGCGGATCTTGGTCAGTTGCCTCATCAGGTCCTTCTGCGTGTGGAGCCTGCCTGCGGTGTCCAAGATCAGGAAGTCCGCGCTACGGGCGACTGCCGCCTCACACGCGTCGTACGCCACGGCCGCAGGGTCCGAGCCGGTCGCATGCTTGACGATCTGCACGCCGATCCGATCCGCCCAGATGGACAGTTGCTCGACGGCCGCTGCCCTGAACGTGTCGCAGGCAGCGACGATGACCTTTCGATTGTTCTTGCTGAGGGTGTAGGCCAGTTTGGCGATACTGGTGGTCTTGCCAGTGCCGTTGACCCCGGCGACCAGGATGACGGTGGGGCCTGACGAGGCCACGCGGAGCTGCCGGTCTGAGGCAGGCCAGTAGTTCTTGATGTTGCGTTTGAGGAAGGGGATGATGTCGTCGCCCGTGGCGACCTCCCGCCGCTTATAGGCCTCCCTCAGATCCGCGATGAGCTTGGCCGTGGTCTCGACGCCGATATCGTCCTTGATCAGCGTCTCCTCCAGCTCGTCCAGCAGTTGATCGTCGATCTTCCGTCCTATGCCCAGCACAGTGGACAGGGAGGAGGCGAGCTTCTGCCGCGTCTTGTCCAGACGTTCCTTGATGTACTGCGTTGTCTTCGAGAAGAATCCCATCAGGTAAGCTCCTCAAGGCCATGGTTACGATCCCAGCCCATACATGGTACAGGGCCGGGCGACAATTTCAAGCGTCAGTCGCCAGGACCGGCAAGGTCCGCCCCATAATGGGGCGGTTGGGGCATCGCGATCCGCATCTGGCGCAGGCCGAAGGGGGTGGTTTTGCGCATGCCGACCGTGTTTCATATACTTTACTCGACAGTTTGACCCGCGAGCCGCGATCTATCAGTCAAAGGACACTGTCGACCAGCCGATATGAGGCTGAGAGGTGTATGGACAGACTATGCTTAAGCAGTTCACCGTACTCGGAATCGTCCTTCTGATCGCCGGCGGCATCGGCCTGGTGCGGACCCTGCCCTATCACTCGGAATGGGCTGCCATGGGGGTTACGCCGAAGGCCACTCTGTTGGCCAAGCCCAGTGAGGGCGCGGCGCCCGTCCAGGTATGGCCCATGAGGCCGCACGGCGACCCCAATGACTTCAACGACGAGCTGATCCAGTTGCGGGGAGTCTCGCAGCAGACCCTGAGGACGCAGCAGCAGGCCAGGTTTCAGGCGGACATCGACCGCCTGGCGGCTGGCGAGAAGCCCGCCCCTGGGATGGCCGACATGCTGTACGGTCCCAACTGGGAGGTCCAGGTCAGCCAGTACAAGTCCGGCAAAGAGCACAACGAGTCCATCCTGACAGGGTCTTTTGTGCTGGCCCTGGTGGGATTGACTGTGTTTGTCTGCTGTCTGGCGATCGCCGCACTGCGGCTGGTACTGCGGATAGCCCACTGGACAGCCGGCAAGATCGAGGCGGCCATCAAGAGCCGCAGGACCAGGACCACAGTTGCGCCAGTCGCCGAACCCGTGAAGCCGGCGGCGGAGGCCAAGTGCGTGGATGTGGCCGAAGAGGCCGGTAGACCCAGATCGAAGCCGCCTGAACGAGGACGGGGGAGGATCACGATCGACGTGCCACCGGTGGTGGCGAGCGAGTCGGCTCCGTATCAGCGGACCTATCCTGCATCCACCTATGATGGCGGGGAGGTGGTCGGCGTGGGCTCCTGGTCATCGCAGACCTCGACGGAACGGCTGCTGTCCGACGAGCAGACCCGCAGTGCGGCCAGCCTGCAAACGGCTGAGCCCGCGGGCCAGGAGCGGGTCGCCGTGGACCTTGCGGAGGCCGCGACCCTGCAGGCGCCGACCGCGGTGCAGGAGTTCAAGGATTCGCTGGCCGTACAGACCGTGGATCTTGAGCGGCAACTGGCCGAATTCAAGGCCATGGTCCAGGCCTCGCCGAAGGCGGAGACCGCGTCCACAGAACCCTTCAACCAGACGCTGGTCCAGTTGAACGACCATATCTCGGCCATCCGCCAGTACGCCGCAGACCAACAGCGGCAGGTCGAGAAACTCCAGGGCGGCTACGACTGGACGATCATCCGGACGTTCTGCCTGCGGGTCATCCGCTGCATCGACAACCTCGAAGACCGCATCGCCAGACTGACCGAGGACGATGAGACGGTCGACCACCTCAACCAGGTGAGAGATGAACTCCTGTTCGCCCTCGAGTCCAGCGGCGTCGAGCCCTTTGAACCCGAGGTCAACAGTGTCTTCCAGGGCCAGGAACGGTGGGCCGAGGCCATCAAGGACAAGGAGCCGTGTGATGATCCCGAGCAGAAGGGTCACGTCGCTCAGGTCATCAAGCCCGGCTATCAATACATTGTCGACGATCAGAACATGAAACTGGTACGTGCGGCACGAGTGAAACTCTACGGGTGATTCACCCGGCCGACTGGATCAACGATCTTTAGAGGGCAGGTATGAGGACCATTGCAGGTATCGATCTGGGAACCACCTATTCCTCCTTGGCGGTGCTGAACGCCATCGGCAAGCCGCAGATCATTCCCAATGCCGATGGAGATCGGATCATGCCGTCTGCGGTCTACTTCGACGAAGAGAACGCGGGCGTGATTCGCGTGGGCGTGGAGGCTCTCAATTGCCGGTATATCAACCCGGACCGGTCCGTGCGATGGATCAAGCGTCACATGGGAGACTCCTCCTACCACAAGACCATCGACGGCCACGACTGGACGCCCACGGAGCTGTCCGCCCTGATCCTCAAGAAGCTCAAGCAGGACTCCGAGACCGAGGTGGGCGAGATCCACGATGCCGTGGTCTCGGTGCCTGCCCATTTCGACGAAGTCCGGCGCAAGGCCACCATGGACGCGGGAGCCGCGGCCGGCCTCAACGTGATCGGCATCGTCAACGAGCCGGTGGCAGCGGCCCTGTTCTACGCCCTCACCCACGAGGTGTGCGGCAAGGTCCTGGTCTATGACCTGGGCGGCGGCACCTTCGACGTCACCCTGATGGACGTCCGGGGCCGGCAGATGCAAATCCTGTGCTCGCACGGCGACCACCAACTGGGCGGCGTGGACTTCGACCTGGCGGTCCTCAACGTCTTCGAGAAGGCCTATCGAGAGCAGTTCAGGAGCGACCTGATCACCTGCGGCGAGGACCGGGCCAAGTACGAGGACGAAGCGGAGGACGTCAAGAAGACCCTGTCGCGGAGGCCTTCGGCCAAAAAGATCCTGTACGGTCCCGCGGGGACCTGCAAGGTGGAGGTGACGCGCGAGGAGTTCGAGCACTCCATCGCGGATCTGCTGGCCAGGACCGACATCCTGATCGAGGTGGCGCTCGACGAAGTCAAGCTCAGGCCGTCGGACGTGCAGCAGGTCCTGCTGGTCGGCGGCAGCACCCGCATCCCGGCGGTCCGCGACCGGCTGCAGAAGACCTTCGGTTTCCCGCCCATCGCGGCGGTCAACGTGGACGAATGCGTGGCCTTCGGCGCCGCCCTGCACGCAGGCCTGACCATGATCCGGGAGAACCCCAACGACGTGGCGGCCGGGATCGCCGGCGGCCTCGTGGACGTGCAAGCTGACCGACGTCTGCAACCACAGCTACGGAACGCTGTGTGCCCCGATCGACAAAGAGACCGGCAGGCGCGTCGTGCAGAACCGGATCATCCTGAAGAAGAACACGGCCCTGCCGTGCGAGGACACCCAGACGTTCTACACGGTCCGGGACGGCCAGGCCGAGATCGAGGTGAGCATCACCCAGGGTGAGGACGGGGATCCCCGGTACGTCAACCGGATCGCCACCCAGAAATTCGAGCTTCCTCCGGACCGGCCTGCAGGCCGGCCCGTCAAGGTCACGTATCGCTACGACGTCAATCAGCGGATGCACTGCCGGTTTGAAGACGCCGACTCCGGCCGGGTCCTCGAGGTGGACCTGTCTCTCGACAACCAAGGAAACCTGATTACCACGCCCGCCGATCCTCAGGCCAGTGTCGTGGAGTCCGTACACGTGCGCTAGCCCATGAACGAACCGCTCGAAGCCAGTACGGGCCTTGGGTCCCTGCAATGCAGCGTGTTGCTGAACCGCCGCGGCGAGCCTCAGCCTATAGACGGCTTTCTGGTCGAGATCCGCGGCCCTGCATCGGTCTGCGTCCCCGAGGCCCTGCTCAGCCTGTGGATCGAGGACGTCACAGGCGGCGACCCTCAGCACCCGATCCCCGTAAAAGAGAGGAGCGCGGGCGTACCCACAGCCAGCGACCGGCCCTTCCGGTACAGGGCGCCCGTGGCGAGGTCGCAGTTCCTGGATACCACGCTGTGGTCCCTGACGATCCAGATCGATGCCTCCATGCTCTGGTTTGCCCGTCAAGGCAAACGGCCCCTGGTCTTTCGCACGGAGGTGGGTCAGGCTGGCCGCGTCATGGCCTGGGGCCAGGCCAGGTTCGCGTATGAGAATCCGGCGATGGGATACCTGGACGCGAGGGACCGTCTGAGGGAGGCCAAGACCCTGGCCATCCCCCTGGCCCTGGCGGTCGCCACGGCCGACGGCGAGGCCCTGGGCCGTGAGTTGGGCTACGTGCGGGGCTGGGCCCTGTCAGACCTCGACCTGGCAGCCGTCAGTCTCAAGGGCAGGCGGCGTTTCGAGAAATCACTCCAGAGGCTGGTCAAGCTCTGCACCCGGGACTCAGGCGTTGACGTGCAGGAGATCTGCGGACAGATCAATGAGAAGACGTCCCTGGCCGAGCGGTATGACATCCTGGAGTTCTGCGTTGTGGTGGCGGGGGCTGCGGGCCAGGTCGGGCAGGGGAGGCTCTCCGTGCTGAAGGACCTGACCCAGTGGTTTCAACTGGAGCAGGAGCGGTTCAGGAGCCTGATGGGCAAGGCCATCCCCGTTGAGGCCTTCAAGGTGATCGACGCCTCACTGTTGCTGGGTGTGGGGCCCGACATGCCCAAGGCCGACGCCCTCAAGCAACTCAACCACGAGTACGCCAAGTGGAACGCCCGAGTCACCAACCCCGACAATCAAGTCCGCAACCAGGCGGATCAGATGCTGAACCTGATTGCTCAAACACGCAACGAATACACGGGATAGTCGATGCTGCACTGTTCGTAGATGTCGGTGATCTTCAGGTAGAACCGCCGCTCGCTGGCCCGGATCTCCCGGATGCGTTCCAGGAGCTCGTCGAAGTAGTCCTTGCCAAAACGCCGGTTCATCTTCAGACGCTCGTCGTCGAGCACAAAGCCCTTGATGACGAACTCCTTCAGCGTACGGGTGGCCCAGATGCGAAACCGGGTGGCCTGAACGCTGTTGACCCTGTAGCCCACTGAGATAATGGCGTCCAGGTTGTAGAACTCGATCTCTCGGCCGACCTCACGGTTGCCCTCTGTCTGAACTCTCCGGATTCTCCGGAGGGTTGCCTGTTGGGTCAGTTCCCCGGACGCATAGATGTTTCGCATATGCTCACTTATGGTCCTCAAGTCCACCCCAAACAGCTCGGCGATCTTCTTCTGGTTCAGCCAGAACGTCTCAGATTCGTACAGGACCTCGATCCTCACGGTCCCCTGTGGGGTCTGGTACAGGATGATCTGCCCTTCGTTGGGTGGTTCGGATTTGGCCATAGTCTTCAATGTCCGGTCTCTTTCAAGTTATGGCTGGCGTGCCGTCGATGTCCGGGCGTTTGAGAATCTCCTGCATACTCAGATCTCGTCTGCTGAGGTGGCGACAGTTTCTCGACGCTGTCGGATGCACATCGCCGCGTTAATTCATGGGCAATGTACTTGGCGTGGTAGTCGGTCACTCTCATGGAACAGGCCATACGTGCGCGATGGAATCATCAGGATCGCTGCACCGCCGTGCCGGACTTGCAGTACCTGCCATCCTTGAGCAGGTCACAGCAACAAGGCCCGGTTCAAGGGCACTCGCCATGATCGCGCCGCGACATCACGTCCAGGGACTCTGTGGAAACCTGGGGAGCCGTCTCCCCCTGGCTTCCGCAATCCTCTGAAGCGACTGGGGCCATTCTATTCGCTGCTGCCAGATTGTAAAGGCCCTGCCAGGCCAACAGCGGAGTTGTTGGCCGTTCCTCCCGAAGAGGCCTTTCACAGCCCCGGCTGCCAGAGGTAGAGGAACTGCGGGCCTTCGGCCTTGAGCCACGTGGGAAGCAGATCGACGTTGACCAGTGCGCCTACGTCTGCGGCCTTTGCGCTGGAGCCGTAGACGTTGGGCTTGTAGTCCGCGGGACGCTGGTAGATGATGACCTTGCACCGCTTGAGGCCTGCCTTCTCCTTGGCCCAGGTGATGGCGTCCTCGGGGTACCCGATCCGGTCGATCAGGCCGTTCTCCTTGGCCTGGCTGGCGATGAAGATGCGACCGTCGGCCAATTCACGCAGGCGGGTTGGGGGGATGTCCTTTCTGCTGGTCTGCACTACTGAGAGGAACTGCTCGTAGTGGGCCTGGATCATGGCGTCCATGAGCTGGCGGTCTTCATCGGACAGGGTCTTGAAGGGTGAGCCCATGTCCTTGAACCGGCCGCTCTTGACGACCATCGGCTGGGCGCCGATCTTCTCCAGGGTTCCGCTGAAGTTGACGGAAAGCCAGATCACGCCGATGCTGCCTGTCACTGTGCTGGGCTGGGCCATGATGCCGTCTGCTCCGCAGGCCAGGTAGTAGCCACCGCTGGCTGCCATGTCCAGCATGCAGGCGATGACGGGCTTGGAGGTGTCCTTCTTGAACTGATGGAGGGCGTGATACATGGCGTCTGCAGCAGCCACGCTGCCTCCGGGCGAGTTGATCCGCAGCACCACGGCCTTGACGTCTGTGTCGCTGCGGGCCCGGTCGAGTTTCTCGATGAACAGGCTGAGTGGATTGTCGCCGCCGCCCAGCAGCCCGGAGTGCTGGGCGTTGACCATGGTGCCATCCACGTCGATGATGGCCACCTTGGCGGCACTGGACGCACCCCGGTCGACGCGGACCACCCGCTCCTTGATCTCGCGGTTGCCGGAAACAGTCTGAATCAGGATTGCAGAGGGCTGGCAGCCTGCGATGCAGAGGGCGACACACGCCAGGTTCCAAGGTGCATGTTTCATGGGATCTCCAGTCAGTTTGTCCATTTAACCATCTAACCATTCAACCTTTCAACTTCAACAACGGACACGTCAGATCAGGGCCGCGGCATTGTCTGCGATCCAGGTGTCGCTGCCGTCGGACAGCCGGATGTGCAGCCAGCCGGGCCGCTTCTCGATCAAGCGAAACTCGGTCCCGCTATGCAAAGGGGCCTTGAAGCTCTCCGGGTAGTTGGGACCGTCGCCCTGGCGGGCTGCCACCTCCGCCGCAGTGATGACTCCCTCCTGGACGCCGGCCTTGGCGCGGACGTCCACGGCCACGGAGCCCACAAGGCACACCGTCGCAATCCCGGACAGGACCACCACGGCGACCCAGACGGACTTCGCTCCACGCCAGACCATCACGGTCAGGCCCAGGCACGCGACGGCCATGGCCGCGCATGCGGCGAGGATCCGGGTCCGCACGCCCAGGTCATAGTGCCAGAACAGCAGGGTCTCGAGGACCTGCTGCTCGGTCTTGACAGCGAGGGTGTCCACCCTCCGGGACCGGGCGAAGGCGAGGTTCTTCTGGATGTTCCTATCGCCGCCGTCCAGTTGCTCGGCCCTGCGGTAGTTGAGTATGGCCTGACCCACGTCGCCCTTGAGGAGGTATGCGTTGGCCAGGTTGTAGCAGAGCTTGGCGTTATGGATAGAGCCTTCCCGCACGATCTTCTCGTAGGCCAGTATCGCCTTCTCGTAGGAGAGGAGCCGGCCTGCTGCGTCGGTCTGCGTGTTGGCGCTGCGGAAGGCCTGGTTGGCCTGGTTGAAGAGGTCCAGGGCCTGCTCATGCGAGAGACCTGCGTGACAGGTGGCTGCACCTGCAAGCAGGAACCCCAGGATGGAAACGAGCCTGCGTGTCACTGCCTTGCCCTCCGATCGATCTCGCGAATCAGGGCGACCGCCTCTGCGACGCGGCCCGTGGCGATCGAGGCCTGCCCTGAGGCGTAGTGGGCCGCCTCGCATTCGGCCAGGATGGTCTGAAGCCGCGACGCCAAGTCGTTGTCATCTGTGGCCTGGAGAACGATCTGGTGGCCGTCTGCTGCAGTCAGTGCTCCTGCAGGCCTGTCAAATCGGTCGCCCAGGTACTGGCGCAGGCCTGCGCCCAGGAGTTTGTGGCGATCGTCAGGCCCTGCGGCGGTCACGGCATCGAGTTCCTGGATGGCTAGGGCTGCTGCCCTGCGCCTTCGCCGCTGCATCTGTCTTTCGGGCGTGGTGGTGGTTGCCGCCTTGAAGGCGCCGCTGGCCAGCAGGACCACCAGAGGGCCCAGCCACAAGGCCAATACCGCCGGATGGCCCAGGATGGCCAGCTCTGATCTCTCCTGGTCGACCAGGGCCTGGACGTCCTCGGTGTTGGCTGCCAGTCCCTGTTTGATGGCCTCCACCTCTCTGTTGACCGGCTCAGAGGACCTGCCTGCCACGTCCACGGCGGTCAGGAGCTTGGCGGCGCCGACCTTCAGGCCGATCGGATCGGTCAGGCTGGTCACATACTGCCCCTTGTCCGGGTCGAAGTAGGCCAGAGGGATGGGGGGGATCTGCGTGACCGTGTCGCTGTTGGCCCGGAGGGTCTGGACAAAGACCTTGGAACCGTTCTCGATCGTTGGGGAGGCCTGTTCGCTGGGAAGGTTGAACCCTGCTGCCAAGGCAGGGACCTGGTCCAGGGCCGGCCACTGAACAGGCTTAAGATAGGGGTTGCCGCCGATGCGGAGCGTCAGGGTGATCGGATCGCCCACGCTGACCTCGGTCGGTGAGGCAGACGAGGTGATCGTGTACCGGCCCACAAGGCCGTAGAAACCGGCAGGCTTGCCTTGTTCGGGCAGGGGCAGGATGGTCAAACTGATCGCGGGGCTGGTGACTGCGAACTGACTGTACTGGGTCCTTGAACCGAAGAAGCCGAAGTCGGCAAAGGGGTCCCTGGACTGCTGGCGGCCCACGGCCAGGGCCGCACCCACGGTGCCTGCGCCAGGTCGATCTGGCCCGCCTGCTTGGGGATGAGGATCTTGCTGAAACTGACCTTGATCCACTGGCGGCCCAGGCGGCTCACCTGGGTCTGGGTCACGTAGGCAGCGGTGCTACCCATGATGCGGGCCTGCTTGGCCTGGGGATCCGGCGTCTGGGGATCTTCCAGGTAAAAGCGGTCATCGGTCAGTGCGGGGATGTTGAACTCCAGGCCTCCCACGCCCGCATCTGCAGAGACGTAGAGGTTCACGGTCATGAGCACGGGCTGGCCCACGTAGCATCGCTTGTCCGCCAGCTCCACCTCGAGGGCCAGCTTGTTGGTGGTGCCCGGCGTCAAGACCTCAATCTGGATGGGCTGGGTCTGGTAGGCCTTGCCCTCGACCTGAACCGTCACGGAAGGGAGGGTCACGGTCCCCGCGGTGGCTGCCAGCAGGGAGTAGTTCATCACAAATCGCTTGACCTCCTGACGCGAAGTCCTGCCATTGACGACGCTGATCGAGGTCTGGGACACATCCTGGTTGCCTGCGGACTGGGGACTGTACGCCGCAAGGGGGGCAAGGTCCACCTGGCCGGGGCCATTGGTGCCGTCGATCAGGATGGAATAGGTGAACCGGCGGCCCGCATAGATGTGCTCGGACGTATCGACCTGGGCCACAACCCGTATCGACTCAGTCGTCTGTCCCTGGACCGGGGCCGCCGGGATCGTGGCGAGTGCCATCAGCCATGCAAGATGGAGCAGAAGTCGCCTCACAGTCTGTCTCACCAATCCTTGTCCACGGGCACACGCTGGGTCCTGACGCGGTTCTCCCGGTCCTTCTTCTGCTGCTGTTCCCTATCCAGGATCTCCTGCGCCGTTGCGTCGGAGGCCTGTACCTGTTTCTTCTGCTCTGAGTTCTGAGCTTTCGGTTCTGAGTTCTGGTTGGGATCCTGGCCTTGGTTCTTCTCTTCTGTGTTCTGCGTTCTGCGTTCTGCGTTCTGGTTGTTTGGATCCTGTCCCTGCTTTCTCTGTTCTGCGTTCTGAGTTTGATTCGGATCCTGCGTCTGCTGCTCTTCCTTCCTATCTCCTGACTCCTGACTCCTGTCTCCTGGTTTGTTCGGATCCTGCTTCTGCTGCTCCTGCTTCTTCTTGAGCTCGTCCAGGATGTCCTTGATGATCAGACCTGCGATCTCCTTGTTCTTCTTGGCGTTCTCGTTGGACGGGTCCATGTCCAGGACCGCACGCCAATAGGTGATGCTCGTCCGCAGGTCCTCCAGGGCCTTCTGGAGATCGGAGTCCCTCTGTTTGAGTCCCCTCTGAAAGTGGGCATTGCCCAGGTTGTACTTGGCCTTCTTGACCAGGTCCATGTCCTTGGTCTGGGCAGAGACCTCGCTGTAGAGATCCATGGCCTTCGCCAGGTCGTCCATACGGAAGAAGGCGTCAGCCTTGTTGAATCTGGCCTGGTCCAGCCTGGGATTCTCAGTCAGGGCCTGGTCGTACAGGTTGACCGCCTTGTCAAACTGACCCTGTCCATACAGGGCATTGCCCTGACTGACGGCATCTCTGCCGTTAGGGGCCGCCGTAGCCATCCCGACGCACAGGGTCGCGAACGCCACCAGGAACAACAGACTAGGCCTTCTTCTTACGCTCACCAATGAACACCTCACCCACTAAGAGCACCACACCCAGCACCAGGAAGACCTGGAACCGCTCATCATAGGCAGTCATGGTCATGGATTCAAGCTGCCGCCGCTCGCTGGAGGCGATCAGGTCGTCGTAGATCTGCCCCAGGTCCAGCGTGGTGCCGGGCCTGACCAACAGATACTTGCCGCCCTCTGTGGCAAAGGCGGTCTTGCGGAGCAGGTCTCCGTCCAGCTTGGAGTACATTTCCTCGCCCCTGTACATCAGGAATCCCCGGCCTCCGTCCTGCCTGCTGACCGGGATGCGGGCCCCCTGATCCTCATCGCCCAGTCCTACGGCGATGATGCGGATCCCTTCCTCCGCGGCCTTGGCTGCAGCCTGCTCCGGGAAGCTGCCGTGGTCCTCGCCGTCGGTGATCAGGATGATGTCCTTGTACTGGCGGCTGGTCCGGTCAAAGACCTCGGATGCAGCCACACGGATGGCATCGCCGATCAGGGTCCCGCCCTGGGCGTTGCTCTCCGGGGAGATCTCGGCCAGGGCCATGCGGACAAAGGCGTAGTCCTGGGTAGGCGGGCACTTGACTGAGGCATTGCCTGCAAAGGTCACGATTGCGATGCGATCGCCCTGTAGCCGCTCCAAGAGATCGCTGATCGCGATCTTTGCGCGGCCGAGACGGTTGGGCTTGATGTCCTCTGCCAGCATGCTCTTGGAGGTGTCCAACAGGATGCAGATATCCCGGCCCTGGCGGCGGATGGCCTGGGGCCTGGGATTCCATTTGGGCTGCGTCAGGGCCATGACCACACTGGCAAATGCCGCGATCAGGAGGCAGGCCTTGAGGATCTGGCGTGGCAGGCTCACCGAGGCATTGATCTTGCCCAGCATCTCATGATGCGCGAGGGCCTTCAACATCCTGGCCTTCTGCCAGAAACACCAAAGGTAGGCAGGCACCAGGATCGCTGGGATCAGGAACAGGAGCCAGAGGGCTTCTAGGTTTCCGAGCATACTTCTCTGTCCAGAGGACAAATCAAGAATCAAGGATCAAAATGCAAAGATGCACATCAAACATCAGAGATGGGCTGGCGCCCGCAGTGCTTGCCCTTCTTGGTCTCTGCATTGTCATTTTGATCTTTGCTTTGTGATATTTGATCTCTATGTCGTTCATGGAATCTTCCTCAACACCGTACACGACGCGAGAATCTCGGCGGCGAGCACTGCGAGCGCCGGCCAGGTCCACCACTGGAAACACTCTGCGTACTGGATCACCTGGCTCTTGACCGAGGTCTTCTCCAGGCTGTTGATCTTCTGGACGATCTTGACCAGCGACTCCGCGTCGTCCGCCCGGCTGTAGCAGCCGCCTGTCCTGTCTGCGATGGTCTGGAGCAGGCCTTCGTCCAGTTCGTCTCTGGCAGGGACCCGCATGGTGCCGAACAGGGTCTGGACCGTGGCAAAGGACTGCGATGAGCCAATGCCGACGGTGTAGACCTTGATGCCCCATTGCTTGGCGAGGTCTGCAGCGGTCAGGGGGTCGTACTTGCCCGCGTTGTGGCGGCCATCGGTCAGCAGGACGATCGCCTTGCTCTTGATCTGGAAGTGTGGACTCTCTGACGAGACCGCGTTGGCGTCCCGCGATCCGACCATGCCGAGCTCCGCCCTGCGGCGTGCGATCTCTTCTTCGGCCTTCTTGAGCCTGGCTGCGGCCAGGGCCAGGGCATCGCCTATGGCAGTTCCATCCTCCGACTCCAGCTCTACGTTCTTCGTCTGTCTGAGGAACTCCAGCAGAACGGTGTGGCCGTGCACGAGCGGACAGACCGTGTCCGCGTATCGGGCAAAGGTCACCAGGCCGATTAGGTCTCCTGAGCGGCCCTGGAACTGCTTGCTGTCGCCCTTGATGAAGTCCGCCAGGACCCGCTTGACGACGTCGAGGCGTGAAAGCTTCTCGCCGTTGTAGTCCATCTCTGCCCGCATGCTGCCGGACCGGTCCACAAGGGTCTCTATGGCCACGCCCTCAGCGGGGACCTCTGAGATGACCGTGCCTTTGCGCGGCCGCGCGATCGCCACGATCAACAGGGCGACGCAGGCGAGCCTCGCGAGGGTGAGCAGGGGCCGCAGCCGGACCCTCCAGGAGACCGGGCATGACCGCATCGACACCAGACTGGAGAACCGCACCGCTGCTGCACCGCGTCTGCGGAGCATCCACCATCCCAGCATAGGTACGAGCAACAAGCACCACAGCAGCCAGCCGGAGTAGAACGTCATAGGGCCGCCTCCGCCGGACGCGCATTGCCGATGGCTGGGACGCCGTCGGTCACGTCGACCCGATGCTGGTCCGACCGCGTCTTCTCGATGAAGCCCCTGACCAGGTTGAACGTCTGCTGGATCTGCTCCGCAGTGGGCAGGTGCGTGGCGAATTTGACGAGGTCGCAGTGCACCAGGAAGTCCGCCAGGCTCACCTGGTCAGGCTTGGCCAGCATGTCGGTCTGTGAGAGGCTATACAGGAACTCATCCGTGGTCTGCTCGGGCGCATGGAGGCTGAAACGGTCCTCGATGTAGTGACGTAGGATGTCCGTGACCTGCTGATAGAACTCCTTGATCCGGCCCTGCTCCACCAGCCTGGCCTCTACGAGGGCCCTGAGCCGGTCATAGGCCAGCTCGTGGGCGGGCTTGTAGACCCGCACGACCCTGCGGCTGCGGCGATGGCGAACGAAGACCCAGGCCCCAATCCCCAGGCCGACCGATGCAAAAGCAGCCGCTACCCAGATCCAGGCGTAGGAGACGGCTCGTGGCGGGGCGACCACCCCCTCGATGTCCGCGATCTTCAGGTTGGCCCGGTCCTCTCCCAGTAGGCTGGTGACCTCCACGTCGATGGGCTCTGTGTCCAACGAATAGGCCTTGTTGGGATCATTGGCGTCCTGGAACTGGAAGGTGAGGGCCGGGATCTGGTACTTGCCCGAGACAAAGGGCTCCAGCCGATAGCGGTAGGCCTTGACGATTCGGTGGTCGTCAGCCAGCTTGTCTGCGAGGCTGGTCCAGTCCGCCAGGGAGAAGTTCTCCAGGGCCTTATCGATCTTGGGGAGCGTCACCTTGTAGCCGGGCTGGATCTCTGCAGCCAGCTCCAACTGCAGGGTCTGGGCAATCGTGATCTTGTCCTGGTCCAGCCGGACGTGCACGGTCAACGGTCCACGTTCAAAGGTTCTGTCCACTGCATACGCAGCCGCCTTGGCCGGACTCGCTGCCCTGTCCTGTTTGCAGCCAACGAGAATAGAAGTAAGAAGCAAGAAGCAAGAGGTAGGCACGTGGATCCCCGCCCGTCCACTTGAGCTTCGCCTCTTATGCATCACTTCCCGCATCTTCGTACACCTACCCCGGAAGTAGATTCTGGTTCTTACCTCTTACTTCTTGTCTCTTACTTCTTCTGGCGATCCAAACGCTGAGGAATGTATGATAACGTCGTACTTGTCCATCATCTCCTTGATGTAGGTCTTCTGGACCTCCTGGCTCTTCTGGGAGGCCAGCGTCTGGAGGACCTCCTCTCTGACCTCGTCAAAGGCCTTTTGCCGGCTGGGCTGATTCGGGTCCTTGGGCTTCTCCATGAATCGGTCCTTGTGGGCGTCATAGTAGGTCTGGAGGTCGCTGTCCGTGATGTGTATCCTGGAGGCGAGCAGCTCATTCATCAAGTGCTGAGCCAGGACCGAGCGGGTGACGTCATCGAGCACCTTCTTGACCTTGGGCTGGGTCGGCATGCCCTGATCCAGGGCCTGGCGGTACAGCACCTCCTGGGCCAGCCAGGATTGCAGGAACTGCTGCCTGCCGTCAGCGGACTTGTACTCGTCCAGCATCTGTTGTCTTCGCTGCTGGAGCTGCGAAGGGGTCATGAAGGGTGTCACGGGCGCCAACTGGGTATCCACGGCATTCTCGATGGCGCTCGCCAGGTCCGCCTCCGTGATCTTCTCAGGTCCGACCGCTGCCACCACCTTGGCGGCCGAGTCCTCAGTGGCCTTGTAGCTGGTCCTGGCCATGACTTCATAGCGGAGGGCCGAGAACCTGCCCAGTCGCTCGAAGCAGTCCTTCATGTGGCTGTTGACCTGAGAGGCCAGGTCGTCGACCTTGGCCGCCATCTCGCAGCGATAGAGGGATTCGATGGCCTCTGCATACTGGCCCGCCTTCTCCTGGCAGGTTGCGACCTGGAACAGGGCCTTGGCCCGCTCGACTGGAGGCAGATTGGTCTGGTCGAGGTACTCCTGCCAGACCTTGGCTGCCTGGTCATAGAGATTCCGCTGCGAGAGCTTGTTGGCCAGATCCCTTAACTGCTCGGAGGAGAAGGAGTCTCTATACTCGGGCAGGGCCGACCTACCCCTGGGCAGCCAGAGCAGCGTGGTTAGGTTGGCCAGGCCTACCAGGATCAGGACCAAGAGAAGCAGGTTCGTCAGCCGGCTCCCGAACGTCCCCTTGGGTTTGTCTGACGGCAGCGAGAAGTCTAGTTTCTGTTCCATTTCTATCGTCTCCGGTGCCTGGCGTGGAAGAACTGCATAAGATCCTGCACATAGGGCCGATCTGTATAGATCGGGATGCAGTCCACGTTGACGGACCGCAATACCGTCTTGAGCTGGCCAAACCGCTCTGCGCTGGCGCCGCTGTAGCGATTGCGGAATGCCGACCTGGAGGTATCTACGAGGATGATCTCGCCGGTCTCTGCGTCCTGCAGCTCGATCAGGCCCACGTCCGGCATGTCGATCTCTGCCCGATCTCTGACGGGCACGGCGATCACGTCGTGCCTGCGGTTGAGCAGGCCCAGGGACTTCTGGAACTGGACCTCCAGGAAATCCGAGACCAGGAAGACGGTGGCCCGCTTGTGCGTGACCTTGGCCAGGTAGTCCAGGGCCAGCGAGACATCCGTCTTGCGCTTCGGCATCTTGAAGTAGAGCAGTTCCCGGATCAGCCGAAGGACGTGACGGCTTCCCTTCTTGGGCGGGATGTACAGTTCCACCTGGTCCGTAAAGATGAGAAGGCCCACCTTGTCGTTGTTCTTGGCTGCGGCAAAGGCGAGGACCGCGCAGAACTCCGCGGCCAGCTCGTTCTTGAGCTTGTTGACCGTTCCGAACTGGCCTGATGCCGACAGGTCCACTGCGAAGATCACGGTCATCTCCCGCTCTTCCACGAAGCGTTTGATGTAGGGCCTGCCCGTGCGGGCCGTGACGTTCCAGTCGATGTCGCGGATGTCGTCGCCGGGGGTGTACTGGCGGACCTCGTCAAACTGCATGCCCCGGCCCTTGAAGACACTCTCGTACTGGCCCGCAAAGCTGGCGTTGACCGCCCTGCGGGTGTAGATCTGAATGGCTCGGATCTGTTTGACGAGTTCTTGTGGAATCATGACGAACAGGAGTCAGGAGACAGTAGACAGGAGAAAGTAGAGGACTCCTTCTCCTGGCTCCTGACTACTGACTCCTGTCTCCTTTCCTATGGTACTTCAATCGTATCGAAGATCGTCTTGACGATATCCTCGCTGGTCTTGTCCTCTGCCTCTGCCTCGTAGCTGACGATCACCCGGTGCCGGAGGACGTCCATGCCGATGCTCTTGACGTCCTGGGGCGTGACATAGGCCCTCTGTTGCAGGAAGGCGTGGGCCTTGGCTGCAAGGGTCAGGTAGATCGTGGCACGCGGCGAGGCGCCGAAGCTGATGAAGTTCGCCAGGTCCATGCCGTACTTCTTGGGCTCTCGCGTGGCGCAGACCACGTCGACGATGTAGTCCTTGACCTTGTCGTCGATGTAGATCTCGTCGATCACGGCCCTGACCTCCGCAATCTCCGATGGCCTGATCACGCACTTGATGTCCAACTGCTTGTTGGTGAAGGCCTGGCGGTCCAGGATCTGTCGCTCCTGCTCCTTGGTCGGATAGTCGATCTTGATCTTGAGCATGAACCGGTCGAGCTGGGCCTCGGGCAGGGGGTAGGTGCCTTCCTGCTCGATGGGGTTCTGGGTCGCCAGGACCAGGAAGGGACTGGGCAGGCTGAAGGTCTCCTCGCCGATGGTCACGTGCCGCTCCTGCATGGATTCGAGCAGGGCGGACTGGACCTTGGCAGGGGCCCGGTTGATCTCGTCGGCCAGGATGATGTTGGCGAAGATCGGCCCCTTGCGGGTGTAGAACTGACCGTCAGAGGGCCTGTAGATCTGCGTGCCGATCAGGTCTGCAGGCAGCAGGTCGGGCGTGAACTGGATACGGTGGAAGGTCGCGTCGATCGCCTTGGCCAGGGTCGTGACTGCCATGGTCTTGGCAAGCCCGGGTACGCCTTCGAGGAGGACATGGCCGTTGGCCAGCAGACCGATGACCATGCGCTCAAGCATGTATCGCTGGCCCACTATGACCTTGTCCATCTCGCCAAGCAGGGTCCTCACGAATTCGCTCTTTGCCTGAACCAGTTGTCCGATCTGCTTGACGTCAGTCGCCATAAACCTCGTCCTCTCAAAGCGTTAATATCAAGCTCGTCAGCCCAGCCAGCCGCCGGACCGGCGCCAAAGTTAAAACATTGTACCTACGAAAGACGGTTTGAAAAGGTTCAGTGGGGAAGAAGACAGGAGTCAGAAGACAGTAGGGGGATCGGGGGGCAGGGGGTGGTCATTGCGGATTGCGGATTATGGATTGAGGTCACGAATGGCATCCGCGGTCCTCAATGTGATCCCACTATTGCGGGACGGACGAGGTCTCCGAACGGGCCGAGGAGGTCGTACTTGTCCTGCCAGGTGGTGTACATGATGCCCACGGACTTTGGCGTCCGGTTCAAGACGTCCAGCCAGCCTTTCGGATTGTCCAGCGTGTCGCCGTCGTAGTAGGCACCCGCCAGCGTCCTGAAGCCATGGGATGAGAAGAACCCGAGGCTCTCAGTACGTTTCTCGTAGTACCAGCAGACGATGATGAGATCCTTGGGGACATACTGCCACGAGCCCGTGAAGTCGCCGTCCACCAGGTAGTAGTTGGCGTGTGCGTTGTGGCTGGGGTCAAGCATGTCCGACCAAATGAAGATCTCGGCGTTCGGGTCTGCCTGGTGGATCATGCGGACCTGCTGGGTCACGCAGTCGCCGAGGATCTGGGCCATGCTGATGCTGTGGCGTTTGCAGGCCTGGCAGCTCCCGCCTGCCCGGATCTCGTCCATGCTCAGCAGGAACTTGGAGCAGCCCAGGTGCTGGACCATGAGCGGGACCTGCTGCGCCCAGATCTGGTAGACCTCGGGCTCGGACATACAGATGCTGACCTGTCCGTCGTGGATGGCCATCCCGTGATAGTAGGTGACCCTGAGCCGGTCACCGTCCTGGATGCGACTGCCGGGCAGGATCTTCAGGGTCGGAGGGTCGTGGTCGAAGCGGAAGTTGAGCCTCTCGTCCTGGATAGACGCAAAGTCCTTGCCCTCCTCGTACACCTGGCCGGTGTCGCCTCGCACGGTCACGGGCGTGCCGGGCCTGCGGAGGACATTGAGTAATGCGACCTCCTCGATCGCGAAATCATCGATCCAGAACCGGCCTGCCTTGCCACCCCATACGCCGGCATACACCCGGACCTTCTCGCAGTCCAGGCTGTTGAAGCCCATCACCACGCGCCGCCAGTCGCTCGTGGAAGGGATCTGTGGATCATACGGCGCAAGATCGCGGTCATTGGGCCCCAAGACCAGCACGCGAAACGAGCCCTCTGCCTCCAGTTCCTGAGTCTTCACCCAGCAGCTCAGCCTGTAGCACCGGTGCCGTTGGACCTGGATCTCCTGCATGACGCGACCATGGCCGTGTTCGTACCTGCCAAAGCCCTCGAAACGGAGGGAGGCCCGGTCGGAGTGGAAGACCTGTGTATCCACGAAGGAAACGTCTCCCGGCCTGTCGTGGAAGTTGTAGCCCTTGGCACGATGGCCGTCGTGCTCCTCGAAACCGGGGTTAGTGAATGCCACGGCCTGGTCCGGGACCAGGCGTGCCTGGCCTCCTGTCACGAGGAAAGGCGACTCACTAACGGCTATCCCCTCTGCCAGATTGCGGTTGTGGCTCAGCACGGCTCCGCCGTAGCCGGCGCTGAAGATGCAGGGGATGATCTCCACCTGATGCTGCGCACAGATCTGCCTGACCTTGTGCAGCCTCCCGAGGTAAGCGGGCGACTGCCGATCGAGTTGGTCCAGTCCTGCAGAGAGGACCATGCCATTGAGGCCGTGCCCTGAGGCGGTCCGGACGATCTGCTCGACGTCCGTGACGTCCTTGTCGGTTTGGAGGGACCGCGAGACAAAGACCCACCGGTGGGGGTATTCCTTGGCCTGACACAGGGGGACGAGCTGGATCAGCATCGCCCCCAGCACGAGCGGCTTCAATGTCGCGAGCATAGGTGACTCCTGAAGACCAGACTGTTCGCTACCCATGATACTCCAGGGTGGCCGTTGGCTGCAACCCATGGAGCGTCGGAGGCGTCTTCAAGTTCGCCCGACCTGGGCGAGAAGAGCATGATGATTTCGGATTTCGGATTGATAGCGTGAGTAGAATCCGCAATCCGCAATCCGAAACCGTCCCTACCTTCCTACCTTCTTGCCTCTCTGTATTTCCGTATCAGCGTGTTGGTGGAGCTGTCGTGGCTGAGCTGGGGCTCGTCCTCGGCCTCCAGTTCCGGGATGATCCGCTGCGCCAGGGCCTTGCCGAGCTCCACGCCCCACTGATCGAAGGGGTTGATGTCCCAGATCACGCTCTGCACAAAGACGCAGTGCTCATAGAGGGCGATGAGTGCCCCCAGGGTCTGTGGCGTGAGGCTGTCGGCGAGGATCATGTTGGAGGGCCGGTTGCCCTCGAACGTCCTGTGGGGGACGAGCCATTCGGGCGTGCCTTCCATCCTCACCTGTTCGGCGGTCTTGCCGACGGCAAGGGCCTCGGCCTGGGCGAAGACGTTGGCTGCCAGCATATCGTGATGCCGGCCCAGGGGATTGAGCGGTTGGCGGAACAGGATGAAGTCGCAGGGAACAAGCTTGGTGCCCTGGTGGAGCAGTTGATAGAAGGAGTGCTGGCCGTTGGTGCCCGGCTCACCCCAGTAGATCGCCGAGGTCTGCCAGTTGACCTTGGTCCCCTGCAGGGTGGTGGACTTGCCGTTGCTCTCCATGGTCAATTGCTGCAGGTACGCGGGAAACCGCTTGAGGTACTGGTCATAGGGCAGAATCGCCGTGGTCCCTGCGCCAAAGAAGTTGTTGTACCACACGGCCAGCAGGCCCATGAGCACAGGCAGGTTGCGGTCGAAGGACGCAGTTCGGAAGTGCTCATCCATCTGGTGGAAGCCATCCAACAGGGCCCGGAAGCCCTTGGGTCCGATCGCCAGCATGGTGGAAAGCCCTATGGCGGAATCCATGGAGTACCGGCCGCCCACCCAGTCCCAGAATTCGAACATGTTGTCCGTGTCGATCCCGAACTTCGCCACCTCCTTGGCGTTGGTCGAGACCGCGACGAAGTGCCGGGCCACCGCCTTCTCATCCCCACCCAGGCCCTCCAAACACCAGGTCCGGGCCGCCTGGGCATTGGCCATGGTCTCCAAGGTGGTGAAGGTCTTCGAGGACACAATGAAGAGGGTCGTCGCGGGATCGAGGTCCCGGACCGCTTCCACCATGTCGCTGCTGTCGACATTGGAGACGAACCTGAACCTCATGGATCGCTTGCTATAGGCCCTGAGGGCCTCGTACGCCATCACAGGACCCAGGTCAGAGCCGCCGATGCCGATATTGACGACTGTCCGAATCCTCTTTCCAGTGTGGCCCTTCCATTGGCCTCTCCGGACCTGCTCGGAGAACCGGGCCATCCTGTCGAGGACCTCGTGCACGGCCGGCACCACGTCCTGGCCATCCAGAAGGATGGACTCCTTCTTGGGGGCACGGAGGGCCACGTGCAGGACCGCCCTTCGTTCGGTGACGTTGATCTTCTCCCCGCCGAACATGGCCGCAATTCGCGACGCCAGGCCGCATTCCTCTGCAAGTCCTACCAGGAGTTTGAGGGTCTCATCCGTGATGCGGTTCTTGGAGTAGTCCAGGTACAGACCCGCTGCCTGGCCGGTCATGCGCTCGCCTCGGCCTGGATCTGCTGCAAAGAGATCCCGGAGATGCTGTTGCCGGATCTGCTGATAGTGGGCCTCAAGCCTCTTCCAGGCCGGCCGCTGCGATAGTGATAGAGCGTCTCCATTCATCGTCGTATCCTTAGAACCTGTGAGAGGGCCACGCTCCCATCGCCGTTGCCCGCCATCCTTCCTACGCCACGCTGCGCAGGTACAGTTTCATTATGGGCATTCTTGTCAAAGGCATCAAGGGCATGCCTGCATGAAATACGATCAGGCGATCTCTCACCTTCTCACCTTCTTGCTTTCTTGCTTTCTTGCCTTCTCTCCCAGAAAGCCCACCGCATGCATCCCGCCCGCTGGATCCACACGCAGGGTGACCGCCCCGTCCCTTGCAGTGTAGAAGGCGGCTTGACCCTCCTGGGGCTCGATGACCTGGTGCTGCTGGTACTGAGACCTGCCGCAGCTAGAGATCAGGATCTTGGGGCCAAGCCAGGAGATGAACCCTGGGGCAAGGGTCTTGGTGGAGCCGTGGTGGGGGACCACCAGTGCGTCGACCCTGAGGTCCGGGTACAACCGACAGAGCAGGTCCTGCGTGTCCTGCTCTATGTCCGAGCACAGAAGTATCCGGCGTCCCACAAACCGCAGCAGGAGCACCGCAGACAGGGCGTTCGTGCTGGGAGTCTGCAGCTCCTGGCCGTTGAGGGGTGGCCAGAGCACGCGGATCTCCGCCTGGCAACCTGCGGGAGCGGGCAGCGAGGTCAGCGGCAGCAGGGCGCAACCCTGCTGTTCAAGAGAGAGCCTGAGCAGATCTGCGGCCAGGGATGCACCCGGTCGGGTCTGGTTCGCGTCCGCGTACACCCCGGCAGCAGGGCAATGGCCGACGACCTCCGGCAATCCATTGATGTGGTCCACGTCTGTGTGGCTGAGCACTACAGCGTCCAGTCTGGACAGCCCGCTGTAGTCCAGGAAGGGATTGACGATCCGGGTCCCCACGTCCGCCTTGACCCTGGAGCCCGCATCCAAGAGCAGTGCGCCGGATCCTGGGGGCTGCACCACGATCGCCTGGCCGTGCCCGACGTCCAGGCAGGTCACGATGAGGTCGCTGCGGTGCGTGTGCCGCCATTTCGTCCAGCCGACCCATGCGATCGCCACGCAGGCGACGGCCAGGACCGTGGCCCGCCAAAGGGGCCTTCGCCGCACGGGGATCAGCAACAGGGCTGCGAGCAGTCCGTAGTAGAGCAGGATCGGCACTGGGCTGATGTGGCCCACCCGCAGGCTGAAGACATCGACGTGGCCGAGTTGGTCCACGGCCCAGATCAGGACGCGGGTCGCGGCTGCGAGGATCCACGCGGTCACGGGGCAGAGTCCATGCAGCAGCAGCGACACGAGGACTTTGACGACACCCAGGACCATCACAGCCCACACGGCCGGAAAGACCAGGACCGTCCAGACCGGTGCGAGCGGGGTCAGGTTGTAGAAATGGTAGAGCACAATGCCCGCGCTGGCCAGCCACGCGCCAAAGCCCACGCAGAGGAGGGGCAGGATCGGCCGGGCCACCTTCCTCAGCAACAGCAGTCCGGCACGTGGCCTGTAGCCGTCTGTCAAATCACTGCCGGCCGGCTGTACCAGGCGCCACCCTTCGCGAACAGCCCTCTCGATGGGGCCGGACAGCAGGAAGATTCCGGCCATGCACGCAAACGACAACTGCCAACTTGGGTCAAAGAGGTAGAAGGGCCAGGCCAGCAGGAGAAGGAGGGCGGCCAAGGCCAGGGTGTTCATGCCATATCCCTGTCGCCGTAGGAGCACGCCTGCGCAGAACACCCAACAGAGGATGGCAGCCCGCATCGCCGGGGCCATGGCAGGGATCAACAGGACAAAGAGGCCTACTGCCGTGCTGCACGTGGCGGCTGCCGCCGGTCTGAGCATTCCGGCCACCCTGGCGAGAAACCAAACGACACCCACCAGGATGGCAAAGTGCATACCGGACAAGCTTACGTAGTGCAGCAGACCGGTTCTGTAGAAGGCCTCAGAGACATCGGTCTGGACGTCCGCGCGAACGCCGAGCACGAGTGCCTGGACGAGCCCCAGGGTGCGGGGATCGTCAGGCCAGTGGCAGGCGAGGGCCAGGCACGTCCGGTGCCGCATGGAGTAGACCCACCTCATGCCTGATCCCAGAAGAGAAGGGGGCCTTGGCTCGATGCCCTGCCTGGACTTGAGGGTGGCTGCCGCGACGACGCCTTGATCGAGCAGGTAAGAGGCGATGTCGAACTGCCCTGGATTGGTGGGTGGAGGCAATCGTTCCAGCCAGCCGCACAGTTGGATCTCATCGCCGATCTGAAGATCGTCGACGGGCTCACCGACCCAAACCCCCACGATGCCGTGCACGCGTCGCCAGCCCTGGGCCGTCTGGATCCCGGAGGTCTGAATGGTGAACCGCGTGCTCGGCTCTTCGGGATTCAGGGCCTTGAAGACCCAATCCCGCTCTCCAATCCGGATGTCACGGACCACCCTTCCGCGCAGGGTCACGAGGCGCGGCCCCGTCGCCAGAAGCTGGCGAACGTCATGGGGATCAATCCTCGTGGCATAGGCCATCCGGACGGCGCCCAGGCAGAGACAACTCAGGGCCGCCCACACGGCCAACTGGAGGGGCCTAGACTTGGGGCTGCGGAGGTACAGCCAGGCCGTGCCTGCGGTGCCACTGGCCAACGTGAGCCAGGCGGTGAGGGGGACGGGGATACGGTTCTGCAGAAGTATGCCCAGCGTCGCGCCGGCCACCAGGAGCACCAAAGGTGAACAGTCCACGGCGTGGACAAGAATCGCCCAAGGGCTGCAATGCAGGTCTCTCTCCGCAAGCTGGCGCTGTATCGCGTCCATGATCCCTCAGGGACCCCGCTGGCCCTGGAAGGAGGAAGGTCCTCCTACACCTCAAGATTCATGGATGGTCTGCCGCGACCTACACGGAGATGGACAGGCCCAAGCTAGGCTGCATCTTCGTCCGGGAACTCGGCAGGCTCTTCCTGGGGCTGAGCCCGGCCCATCTGGGGCAGGCCCTTCTCCATCTTCGTTGCGTACTCAATCGAATACTTGGTCCACGGGATCGCCTGCAGCCGTGCCTTGCTGATCGGTTTCCCGCTCCCAAGACAGATACCATACGTCCCGCCCTCGATTCGACCCAGGGCCTGGTCGATCTCTTCCAAGATCCTTCTTTCGCCGTCCACAAGGGTCAGGGCGTTGTCCGTCTCATACGTGTCGGTGCCCATGTCACCCATATGCAAAGGGAGATTCGAAAGGTCTGTCCTTTCCCTCTTGAGTGTCTCATCCTCCATCGACTTGACGTTCCCGAGGAGTTCCCGTCGCTTTTCCAACAGAAGGTCTTCGAAGTGCTGTATCTCGGCCTGGCTTAGACTGCCTTTGATCTGTCTCTCTTTGGCCATAACGTTCCTGCTACCCTCGAAAACTGCTACATCCACTTGATTGCTGGCCAACTGTGCCCAGTACAGCCTATGCTGTCAGCTTCTTTCGGATACTTACCGTGGATCCCTGAAGCCCCTCTTATCTGGATTTCTCAGATTCACAGGCTGTAACCAGTCATATTTAGTCGATGTTGACGGAGCGGTCAACAACAAATTGACTTTCACAATAACATTACTACATTGGAAGGCTTGACCGTGTTTCGTATCATCGGCCATGATTCGTCCTGTGTTGAAGGAGAGAGATCATGCAGACCAGACTTCTCTGGTGTTGCCTGGGTGCCCTGCTTGGAGTGATGGGGACGGTCGGATGTGAACGTCACCAGAAGGCCAGCAAGGACCTGCAGGCACGCGCTGAGAAGGCGGAGTTGGAGCTGGCGGTTGCGACCCAGGCGCTCGACAGGGTCAAGCTTGAGCGAGATGAGTTTCAGGGGCTTCTCAACGAACGGACCGAGGAATTGAGCAGGGTCAAGGAGGAACTGCAGACCTCCCGGGATCGCTCCGAGAAACAGGGGCAGCAGGTGGAGCAGTACAATCGAGACCGCGACAAGGCCAGCACTGCTGCGAAGGACGCGGCTCGCACGAACGAAGGGTTGCAGGTCCAGCTCAGGGAGAAGGCGCTTCAGATCCAGAACCTGGAGCGGGAGAAGAAGGATCTGCAGCAGACCGTGCAGGAATTGACCGCCCAAGTTCAGGTCCTCGTGCAGTCTCTGACCAACGGTGGAGGAGGTAACGACGCCAACGGGATGTGAGGCTGGCTTGCAGTCCCCGAACCCCCGGGGAGTGAGAAATGCGGGCTAGATCGCCGCCGGCACCACGCTCAGGGCCCAGTACTCGACAACCGTGCGAATCGTCTCGACGAACTGCTGGTAGTCTATGGGCTTGACCATGTAGCCCGCCACGCTGTGCTCGAACGTGCCCCACACGTCGCGGTCTTCGTTCGAGGTCGTCAATACCACGATCGGGATTCGCCGAAAGGTGGGGTCCTTCTTGACCTCTTTGAGAAACTCGATGCCGCCCATCTTGGGCATGTTCAGGTCGAGCAGGATCAGGCAGGGCTGCTCGTTGATGTCGCTTCGCAGATAGGTCAGTGCCTCTTCGCCGTTGGGCATGTGCACCACCGCATCCTGGACCTTCAGATCGAGCAGGGCTCGCTTGACCGTGCGGGCGTCTATCTGGTCGTCCTCAACGAGCAACAATGGTCTCGATCTGTGCATCTCTTACTCCCGAATCATTGTCAGGCAGTTCGCTCAGGGTCCAGTACATATCGATCATGCGGATGGCGTCGACGAATTTCATGTAGTCGACAGGCTTGATGATGTACCCGGCGACGCTCAGCCGGAAGCTCTCCACCACGTCCCGCTCCTCGTTGGAGGTGGTCAGGACGATGACAGGGAGTGTCTTGAGTTGGGGGTCGCTCTTGGCGACCTTAAGGAACTCCGTGCCGTTCATTCGCGGCATGTTGAGGTCGAGCAGGATGACACATGGCTCCTCGTTCTGGGTGTCGCGCAGATACGCGAGGGCCTCCTCGCCGTTGAGGCAGTGGACCAGTCGGTTGGTCAACTTGAGGTCTTTGAAGGCCCGTCTGACGGTCATGGCGTCGATGCTGTCGTCTTCGACCAGTAGAACCGGTTTTGTACCTCTCATCTTCTGACCTCTCCTGCTGTTTGTCGGTCTTGTCGGGGCGGTCTCCTCGTAGTCCAGTCTCGCCACCGGCACTGGACCCTACAACCCGTCATCGACCAGAAGACAGGGGAGATTCACGAGAAAGTGGGCTTTTGCCCTGGCAGTCTTCGCCGCATCGAGAGGGCGCCAAGGGTACGTCAGCCGTTGTCCGGAGGGCCGGCCAGGTCTTCGAGGACCTTCCGATAGGAGTCCAGGAGAGCGGGTTTTTCGGGACCGCCGAGGTGTTCCCAGGGCAGGGTCTCGTCCTGGTCGAAGGTGTGTGCGGCCCCCTGATCGATATCCAGGCCGCAGCCTGTGAAGGCGTCCTTCCATCGGGGATAGCTGAAGCACTCATCCCACAGATCGAACCGCGCACCGGCCCGCCACGCTGCTTCGATGGCATCGGCCACGCGCCGGTCGCCCCGGCCTATGGCAGATTCCAGGACGCTGCGGTCCATGTCGTGGAACTTGAACATCAGGAATCTCGCCTGTAGCCGGGTCTTCTCGTCCAGGATCGTCCGGCGGGCCTGCTCGAAATAGGACCGCGGCTGCTGGCCAAGCCACGCCAGCGGGGTGTGGGGTTTGGGTACAAGCCAACTGATGGCGGCATTGATCTGGCCGGTCCTGCCGTCTACGGCGATACGGCGCTTGGCCAGGCGGTAGGCGAGTTCCACGATCTGTCTGATGTCCTGCTCGGTCTCGCCCGGCAGGCCGACCATGAAGTAGAGCTTGAGCCTCTGCCATCCCGCCTGGTAGGCGGCATCGGCGGCTGCAAACAGGTCCTCATTGCTGAGGGGCTTGTTCAGGATCCCTCGAAGCCGTTCGCTGGCTGCCTCAACGGCGATGGTCAGCCCACCCTTTCGCACGGAGGTCAATTGGCTGGGAACTGATCGCAACTGGCGATCCACCCGCAGGCTCGGAACCGAGATCCCCACGTGCCTGGGTTCGAAGAAAGACTGAAGTCTGCTGAGGAGCTCTTCCAGGTGCGGGTACTCTGCGCTGGACAGGCTCAGAAGACTGATCGTGTCCAAGCCCGTGCTGAAATAGCAGGCCTTGGCCAGTTCCACCAACCGGTCCACGCTGCGGAACCGCACCGGCCGCTTGCAGAAACTGACCTGGCAGAAGCGGCATCGTCCCGGACAGCCACGCATGATCTCCAGGCTGATCCGCTCATGCACAGCCTGCACAACGGGGACCAACGGCCGGGTCGGCACGGGCGCAGACTCCAGATCCTCGACCACGGCGCTGTGTCGCCGGACCGCAAGGCCTTCGGCCCTGGGCCTGATGGCCTTGATCCCAGGACCGTCGTAGTCGATCTCATAGAGGGAAGGGACATAGACCCAATCGAACTGCCTCGCAGCAGCCAGGAGGAAGTCCGCCTTGCCCTGGCCGGCTGCACGGCACTGGCGAGACAGGGCCACAAGCTCGACCACCGCCTGCTCACCGTCACCCAAGACAAAGGCATCGACGAAGGGCGCGATGGGCTCGCTACAGTGGGCCATCCCACCCCCGGCGATGATCAGGGGATCGTCAGGGTCTCTGTCGGCACTCCGCAGGGCCAGACCGCCGAGGTCCAGCACGGTCAGGACGTTGGTATAGCAGAGCTCGTTGGTCAGGCTGAAGGCGATCCAATCGAAGCTCTGGAGCGAGGCCTTGGACTCCAGACTGAACAAGGGAAGCCTCCGGGCTCGCAGGACCTCTTCGGCGTCGTTCCACGGAGAGAACACCCGTTCACAGGCTACGCCTTCCAGACTGTTGAGCACATCATACAGGACCGCATATCCTGTGTGGGACATGCCGACCTCATACACGTCAGGGAAGCACAAGGCCACCTTGACGTCGCATGCCAGCCAATCCTTGCGGATCTGATTGACCTCTCCACCGACGTACCGGCCTGGTTTTGTGACGAAGTCAAGGAACTCGCGTACCACGCGATCGGTGAGGTCCTCTGTCCTTTTGGTGTTCATGGGCGTATTATAACGGCAGAATGCAGAAGTCAGAATACAGGAGTCAGGAGTTAGGAGCTAGCAGGCAGGAGCCAGGAGTTCAATAGCTCATAGCCCATAGCTCATAGCTCACGGCCCATGGCTCAGAACACAGAAGGAAGGATCGCATGACGGAACGGCCAATCAAGATCTTCACAGGCTTCGCGTGCGTGGTCGTGTTGGCTGCGGTGGGCTATTGGGCCTGGGTGGAACGTCCGGACCCCGACGTCCAGGTCGACAGCGGCTTTCGCGTGGTGATGAGCACACTGACCCGCATCGTTGCCATAGCACCCGATCGATCTGCTGCGACCAAGGCCATCGAGGCGGCCTTCAAGGACCAGCAGTGGATCGAACGCACCCTGAGTTACCACACGTCCGATTCCGAACTGGCCAAGGTCAATGCCGAGGCCTACGATCATCCCGTCCGGGTGTCGGACTCCCTCTGGACAGTCCTTGAGAAGGCCGTGGCGGTCAGCCGCCTGTCGGAGGGGACCTTTGACGTCACGGTGGGGCCCCTGATGGATCTCTGGAAATCGGCTGGCCAGGCCGGAGCCTCGCCGTCCGACGCGGAATTAAACCAGGCGAGGGCGAAGGTAGGGTGGGAGAAGGTGCTTCTCGATCCCAATCAAAGGACGATCCGCTTTGCCGTGCAAGGGATGAGACTGGACCTGGGCGGCATCGCCAAGGGCTATGCGGTGGACCGATCCGTGCAGATCCTCAAGGAACAAGGGGCGGCAGGAGGGATGGTCGACCTGGGCGGAAACATCCGGTGCTTTGGCAGGCCGCCCAAGGGCAAGGACTGCTGGAAGGTCGGCATTCAGGATCCCTGCCAGACCGAGGACCTGGTGAACCAGGGGGAGGGCGTCGTCATGGTCCTGAAGCTGACGGATCAGGCGGTGGCCACCAGTGGCCATTACCGGCGGTATGTCAGGGTGGGCGACCGCAAGGTCAGTCACATTCTCGATCCCAGGACGGGTCTGAGCAACGAGCAGGTCGCCAGTGTCACGGTTCTGGCGGCGGATGCCATGACCGCAGACGCCATGACCAAGCCTGTCTGCCTTCTTCCTCAGGACAGGGCCATGGCTCTCATCGAGGGCCAGCCGAACCTGGAGGCCATCGTGATGACGCCGGACCGGAGCCAGGCAGGCGGGGAATCACTGCCCTTGAGGATCTGGAAGACGCGAGGTGCGGACCGGTACATCATGGCCCCGTAGGGGGCTAGGCTTCTCGTGGGTCGAGGCCCTTTTCGATGGCCACGATCTTGTTGAGCCGCCGTTCGTGGCGGCCGCCAAAGAAGTCGGTGGTGAGCCAGGTCTCCACCATCTTTCGCAGGACGACCCGCCCAATCTGGTCTGCAGAGATGCACAGGACATTGGAGTCGTTGTGGCCTCTGGAGACCCCGGCCGTGAAGTCATCATGACAGAGTGCAGCCCGTACGCCGGGGATCTTGTTGGCCGCAATGCACATGCCAATACCCGTGGCACAGATCAGAATGGCCCGGTCCACCTCTTTCGTGGACACCGCCATGGCCCCTACGTAGGCGATGTCGGGATAGTCCACGGGGTGATCATTGGCGGTCCCCATGTCCACTGGCTCGTGTCCCAGTTGAGTGACGATGGACTTGATGATCTCCTTGACGTGAAACCCCCTGTGATCGCTTCCAATCGCCACTTTCATAGGACCAGCTCACCGATTCTTTTCTCGATAGCGATTTCGATCTGTTGGGCACACCGGTAGAACACCTCGACCGGCTCGCCGACTGGGTCCTCGATCTCACGGTCCGGATCCAGCAGCAGGCACGTGTCTGCTGCCTCCGGGACCATGGATACCACAGCGTCGCGATGGGCCCGCTCCATCACGAAGGTCAGATCACTGTCCTTGACCACTGAGGCGGAGAGGCCTTGACTCCTGTGGCTTCGAATATCGATTCCCTTGGCCGCGCAGGCAACCAAGGCGCCCGTACTGGCCGGCATGCCCACGATATCGGCCGTGCCGGCAGAAAGCACCTTATACCCGTTCCTGGCGAGATCGTCAATGGAACATCCCAGCCTCCGGGCCAAATAGCTGCGGCAGAGGCCTTCTGCCATGGCGCTGCGGCACGTGTTGCCTGTACACACGAACAGCAACTGCACACGGGCCCAGCCCTCGATGGTCTGTCGCGAGTGCACGCCTTCCCGCAGGATTTCCAGTCCAAGACGCCGAACCCTGGCGACCGTGCTGCTTTGGCCATAGTGGCAGGGCCCTGCATCGAGCACCAGGTCGACCTTCCCGTCGAAGTGCGAAAGGACCTGTTCTGCCCTGGTGGCGGGGGGCTGATCCGCAGGATTGGCGCTCGGTGCGATCACCGGATGGAGGGTCCAGTGCAGCAGGCCGGCGGCCACAGGGTGATCAGGGCAGCGGATTCCTATATGGGAGTCTCTGTAGAGGGTCTCAAAGACCTCTGCGGACCACCGCCTCTTCTGCTCAGCCAGGGCGTCTTCATCCAATTCGAAGACGACGGTCAACGGGCCCGGCCACGCCCGGTTGAGCAGCTTTCTGATCTTCAGAGGACTGTGGGAGACGAAGCGGCGAACCTCATCCTTGTCGCCGATGTGCAGGGTGTACCGCTTGTCGGTCGCCCGCTGCTTCACTTGGTCGAGTCGCTGCAGCGAATCTGCCTGCACCCTGCAGGCGATCCCGTACACGGTCTCCGTTGGAAACGCAACCAGTCCGCCTGCGTCGACCACAGCGGCTGCCTCCTTGAGGAGGTCAGCCGGCACGGCTGCCGGGTCCGCGATCTTGATGACCTTGGTCTGCATCGCCATCAGAATACCCGCTCCAGGGCGGTGCCGCAAGTCGGCGAGCGCCCTTATGCAGGGCAATCGCAGAGTCGGCCTGCCTCAAAGAGAGGTAGGTTCTGTGTCATCCGCCGCAGGCGGACAGACCGATGCAGTCGCGGGCGTGACTGGCTGGGAAGCGTTCTTGGTTTTTTGCCGCGAATGAACGCGAATAGACGCGAATGCTGGCGCGGGGACGTGGGTTTTGACGTGTTCGTGACTCCACCGCCTGATCCACGGCTACGCCGTGCCTCGGCGATGCCACGAACAAGTCCAACCTGTGAAAACCGGCGGCAGCCATTCGCGTCTATTCGCCGTTATTCGCGGCAAGAAACTCCTTCAGTTCTCCTGGCCAACGCGACCACAGGCCGGGGCCACGAGAAAGGGCATCTGTCGCCAGGAACCTGTTCTCATCCTCACGATGTACAGGAGCGACTTTGCGTTCGCCCTACGCCCATGTGTCGTAGGGTTCTTGGGAGGTTCCAGGCAGAGCGGAGAACCGCCAGGGTGTGTGGGCTAACAGGACCCGGGCCCGGACTGCAGGGCCGATCGATAGGCCTCCACGTACTTGGACCGGCTGGTCCGGACCATCCGGTCGAGGGCCTTCCGCCAGGGGGAGTCCCTTCTGCCTGCATACTCCTGCAGGAATCGGAGTCGGCTCCGCAGCGATACAGTGCGCAGGACCCGCTCGTCCAGATGGTGGAGATCGGCCAGTCTGGCCCGATCGGACAGATGCCGCCGAAACCGCACGTCCTCGCAGTCCAGGAGCCAGACGTGGAATCCGGTGGCAGAGGGGCTCACCACCAGGTTGCGGGGAGACAGGTCGACGTGGATGACGCCCTGGTCGTGCATGTGGCGGATGAGTCCGGCGACCGAGGCGATCAACGGCCGCGTGACTCCGTGACGGGCGATCCATTGGCCAAGCGTAAGGACGTCCGTCAGCAACTCCATGACCAGCAGGGGGAGCCGACCGGGCCTTTGCTCCGCGTAGCCCAGGATCTTGGGCGACCGGATGCCGAGCCGCTCCAACCGCAGCCCCCGGCTGTAGGCCCAGCGGGCCTTGGTTAGTCCCAGGAGGACCCGCAGTCGCGTCTGGAGACGTCCGTCATAGTACAGCTTGGCGCAGCAAGGGTGTCCCCCGACGTTGACTCCCACCACGCCGGCGCGACCGCCCAGCGAGATCCGCCAGAGTTGTGGGGAATCGGTCAGGGCCCATCGGCACTCGCCGCCGTCGTACGATCCATAGACGTGCTCCGCCACACGGGAGATGACGTCGTCCAGATCGGGACGGGCGGAGCAGAACCGAATCGTTCCATTCTTGTGGAGGCTTCTGGGCGTCCTACTATCCAGGATCGGCACTTTTGCTCCTCAAAGGGATATCCCTTGGGAAGACACAGGTTCAGATGGATTTGCCCACGAGTCGGAAGTGGTTCCGGCCTATGTGCGTTCCCGACGGCTTGTGACGGACGACGTAGTCGATATCCAGCCGAAAACCCTCGCGGTATCGCTGGGCGAGGGCATCGACGCTGTGCTCGGCCCCACCATCCACCTCATTGACAATCGACGTATTGACCATGTTGACCTGCATGGCGCTGGCGCAGCGACGCTGGAAGCCCAGCAGAGGCGGAAGCTCCTGCGCATTGCGGCGGCACCACCGGTGGCACCAGTCCTCCAGCGTGTTTGGGTCATAGAAGTATCCGAGACGTCTCAGAAGACCTGATGGCGAGGCCCATCGCCTCCAGGCTCGGATTAGAGGCCGGCCTGGCGAAAACAGGCCCTTGAGCAGGACGTTCCCGTTGACCAGACGACCCAGGATTCGCTTGACGAGCTCCGTCTGGTACACCGTCGCGCCCAGGTCAAACGGGTAGCGCGTCGTGGGGGTCATGCCGTGCTGCCAATCGACGGCGAAGACGCTTTGCTCGCGGACCATCCTGGGGATGAGGCGGTCTCCACCGCTGGCAACCTCGTCGGGGTCCAGCCGGAGTGAGAAGCCGAACAGTCTGCCCGAGTGTTCTGAGAACGACCGCTCCAAGACCTGCAGGTCCACCGAGTCATAGTAGACCACGTCGTCCACCCCAAACAGGAGCAGTGGGGTGTGGATGGGGTCGAGGATGCCGAGGAAGTCCTGATGGAAGTCCTTCTCCTCGACAATGACGGCAACCGCGTGCTTGGCGAAGACCTGTCGGTATTCGGCCTCGAAGCGGTGCCGCTTGTAGAGGACGAACGTCTGGATCTCTCCGGAGGGAAACTGCCGATAGAGACTGTCCAGGTACGCCTCCAACTGGAGCGGCCTATCCTTGGTGAACACGATGTTGCTGATCCGTGCGCTCACGTCCTGGCTCTCATTTACAGACGGGTCCCCAAGTGGCAGGCAGCTATATCAGAGATCCTTCCCCTTGTCCATATTGCCGTCCAGGGGTCCCTCGGCCCTCCGGCTGCCTCGCTCTGGGGGCGTGCAACCGGATGATGTTATTCGCGACCTCAATCGACCATTGAGGCTGGCTGGCCCTCACAGACTCACGAAGAGACCGGAGGGTCGGGTAGCCGTCCTGGCCGGTGAATGCGTCGGCGTCGTCGATGAGAACCACGTGTCCCTGCAGCCGATGCTGCAGAATGTGGGTCAACTCCCGCAGAATCGGCGTGTTCTCCGCCCCTCTTGCGGTGATCCCCCCGGAGTAATGGCCGTCGAGCCAGAAGAGGCAGGGCCGGCTGACCCGGGCCAACACCTCGGGCAGTCGCTCTCCGCTGTCGCCCTGGATCACGCAGATGTGGCAGCACCGCGCGAACCTGCGTTTCGCCTTCTGGTAGAGGGCCTCGTCCAGCTCGATCGTGTAGATCTTCTCAAAATCTCTCTTGAGGGACCTCACGGTGTCACCGAGAAAGGTGCCCGTCTCCACGAGAATCGGGAGCTGGAAGGCCCGCTGGTACTCCCGCAGGGTGGCCTGCTTGACCCAATGAGGGACCGGCAGCGGAGATCCCTTCTCCTTCCATCGCTCGATGACGATCGGTTCGAGCAACGGCCTGGCCCTCTCATAGACGAATCCCCAATTCAGGACCGTCTCAAACAGGTGGGGCACTCGGATGTAGGGCGACAGCCTCACGGACACGGTGAAAAGTCCCTTCAAACAACCCTTCGATCGCAGGTGCTTCTATCAGATATCCCTCCCCTTGTCAACGTCGCCCTGGGCAGGGTGGGCACGGAATCCACGGGCGGGTGGCCAGGCCACCGGTATCCGCCTGCGGTGCGAACTGCGGGCCGCAGCGACGGAGTCACAGGACCTCTTCCCAAGCCGCGTGACATCGTCCAGTATCGATCAGGCTCAGCAGGCACTGCGAGAGTCGTACACAATGGAACTCCCGATGGGCCCGCTCCATGCCGGCCTGGGCGATGCGATTTCGCTCGGCCTCATGCGAGAGGAAGAATCCCGCCATGTCGAGGAACTCCTCCGCGGTGTTGAAGTACCGCAGATGGATGCCATCCTCAAAGAGAAGATGGGAGTCAGGCGCCTGTTTGGCCAAGGTGAAGGTCCCGCACCCCACGCTGTTGATGAGACGATCGGAGTGATACAGCCGCATCCCATTGTAGATGTTGATGCTCAGCGCGATCTTCGCCCCGCAGATTGCGGAGAAGTAGTCCATTCCTTCGATCCGGGGGCCTCCAAGGGCCTGGTAGAGCCTGGCATTGGGCATCCGGCCAATGGCCTGGATCAGACGGTAACGCTCCTCGTTGCGGGCGTGCTCTCGGTGCTCCAGCTTGCCGCTGAACAGGATGTCCGTGCGCCACTGGGCCTCTGCCTCACGCCGGTATTGCAGATCTGGGTCGCATAGATTGGGCAGGAACGCGCAGGTGCGGACTCCGGCCTGCTTGTAGGTCCGCAGCCAGTCGCCGCCGAACGTGGCGATCAGGAGGTCCGTCTGGCGGGCGATGTCAATCCGCTCGGGCTTCTCGTCGGGATAGGGGTCTTCATCCCGGCTGACGAAGACGGCGGTGGGGGCTGCCTCACGGGCCATCCGGATGGAGTCGGCATTCAGGTATTTCATGGGAAAGATCAGCACGATGTCAGGCCGGTAGGCGCGGATCTGGCTCGCCATGACTTGGTCGCATCTGGCCTTGAAGAATCGCAATGAGAGCGTCAGGCTCCGGAATCGACTCAGTTGCATCAGCACGTTGCGGTAGCTGAACCGCTGGACGTCCAGTTCGAGGCGGGTCAGACCTTTGACCCACATCCTCTGCTGGAGCTGTACGGACTGAGGTCTCTCGTCCCGAAAGTCGGAGATGACAAAGACTCGCCGCGGTGCCGTCATCGGCCGAACTCCTGATGATACAATCGGATTGCCCTGCGCCTGACGGCACGCCAGAAGGCCGGATCGGCCTGCCGCAGGGGACTCTGTGCGTACGCCTCCACGAACCTCAGGAGATCCGTTCTGGTCAATCCCAGGTCCATCGCTGAGAAGTACAGGCCACCCAGGTCCTTCAGCACCCATCGCCGGGGCGTTGAGGGCCGGACCTGCGCACGGTGCAGGTCGATCAGATACAAAGCAGGCGGCTCGCCCCCTGACGGCGGCCACCCTTTGGAGAGATCCACCAGGAAGTGACAGATGTAGAAGTCCCGATGATTCATCCCACTGGCATGCATCTGGCGGGCCATCTCGGCGACCTTCTTGATCAAGGCCACCTTGGCTCGATGGGGAGGCGGTTCCTGGGCCCAGGCCCTGGTGAGGTTCTCAAGGCTGGCCGTGTGGCCCAGGGCCTCGGTGATGATGAACGATTGCCGCCGGGCCGGATTGAGGCCACGGGCCCCGAAGGCCGCGATCGTCATGGTGGCGATGCCTACGTGATGCAGGTGCCGGATGGCCTGCCACTCGGAATCAGCGCCAGGACAGGGCGTTTGCCCTGGAACAGGTTCTTGAAGATCTCGGCCCAGCCCACGCCCCTGTGGATCTTGGCGAAGTAGACGCCACCGTTCAGCTCAAAGGAAAGGGTCTTGCGGCCCGCGACCTCACGGAAGACGCGTCCTTGGAGCCGCAGCACCTCTTCAAAAGGGTCTCTGCCGCGCCATGCATTCTGGAACGCCTCGGCTAGACAAAGGCTATCCACGTCCCGCTGCCACCTCCTGTGGACCCTGTTGGCCGGCTGATGCTGTGGCCTGCTTGTCGGCCAGGAGCCGCTGGATGGCGGCCACGGCCTCGTCCGCCATGCCGTACAGGTCGTGCGAGGCGGCAAAGGCCAGGGCGTTCTGTCTGTATCGCGGCAGCAGGTCTCCGGCCAAGGCCTCGGTCAACAGGCGATCGAAGGCCTCCTGGCCGAACGGTTCGGGGAGGACCCAGCCTGCGACGGCCCTCTCCACGTAGGAGGCATAGCCGCACGTGCCGCTGACGATGCTCGGAAGTCCGGCCGCCAGGGCCTCCACGATCACGGTTCCGGTGTTCTCATGGCGGGCGGGGTGCAGCAGCAGGTCCGAGCCAGCCAGAAACCTGGCCACGTCGTCGCGGGCCCCCACGAACCGGACCTGGCCGGCGACGCCCAGCCTGCGGGCCAGACGCGTCATGGCGGCGGGCGAGTCGCCTCCAACCACGAGCAGGAGGGTGTGCCTCCTCCGCTCCGCGTCCAGCGATGCCAGGGCACGGATCGCACGATCCAGTCCCTTGGTGATGAACTTTGATCCGATGGCGAGCATCAACGGGTCGCTCGCAGCCAGTCCGAACTCACGGCGGAGCGACGCCCGGATCGCTCCAGCGTCCGGCCCAGGCCGCCGGTCGCGGCTGACGTTGGGTGGAAGGGGGTGCAGACGCTGCCGCTGCGTGCCGTAGGTCTGCACGAACAACTCCGCCTGGGGCTGCGAGATGACCAGGATCTGCGTCCTGGACGCGGGCTCGAACACGGCCTTCTCAAAGGCACGATACTGGCGGTAGCGGCCCGTCATGCGGACCAGGCTGGACCGTCCGGCCGCGACCCTGGCCACATAGCACCCGTCCGCTGCATAGTAGACGTCCAGGCCCGGCATTTTGTTGAAGCCGACGACCAGATCGGCAGGATCGCTGGCCAGGCACCTCGCGACCTGCTCGGCGAAGCGGCGGGCCTTGCCGTGGTTCGTCCAGGCCGGGCAGGTCAGGAGCCGGACGTCCATCCAGCCAGGCCTGTCTCCCTGCCAGGACTGGGTGTAGACCCTGATGGCGCAGCCTCGCTGGTGACAGCGTATCGCGATGGCCATCATGTCACGCTCCAGTCCCCCATGGGGGAAGTACCTGAAGAGGCAGAACGCCAGCACAGGTTGGCGGATCGAGGAGGTCATCCCTGCTCCAAGGGGGGCCTGCAGGTCGCCTGCGCCTTGGGCTCGAAGATACGATGCTCCGTGCCTGCTGCCAGCCGGCTGATGTTGGCCCTGTGCAGGACCATGACCATGACCGGGATGATCAGGGCTACAACCATCAGCGGCCACAAGAGTGAGATCTGCCAGCCGGGACAGAGCCAGATGAACCCGGCCAGGAGCAGCGGGAAGCTGACTGCCGCCACCATGCTGGCCAGGGACACGTATCGCCAGGTCAGGGCCACGATGGTCCACACGACCGCTGCGGCTGCTCCTCCCAGGGTGTAGTAGGGCCAGAGCCCAAGAGCCACGCCGAAGCTTGTGGCCACACCCTTGCCGCCTCTGAATCCCAGATACACGGGCAGCACGTGTCCGGTGATCGCGGCGCAGCCCACGGCAAGCCAGAGCCACAGGAACTGCATCTCGGTCCCGCCTGATTGAAGGAAGATGGGCTTGATGATCCGCAGGGTCAGGACCATGGGCATCCATCCTTTGAGCACGTCCAGGCCGAAGCAGGCGTAGCCCCATCGCCGTCCCAGGGCGCGGGCCAGGTTGGTGGCGCCGATGTTGCCCGAGCCGATGGCCCGCAGGTCCTTCCCATGGGCGTTGGCCAAGACATAGGCGAAGGGGATGGCACCCACCAGATACGCTGCGATGATCGTTCCCAGAAACAGCATGGATTTCAGGTTCAAGACTCAAGGTGCTAGAGTTAGGTTTCAAGTTTTAGGTTTTAAGTTTTAAGTCTTAGGTTTCAGGGTACGGCCCAGCAACGCTCTCCATTCTGTCTCCTGTCTCCTGTCTCCTGGGTTCTGGGTCTTGGGGTACGGGCCAGGAGCGTTCCCTATTCTGGCTTCTGGCTTCTGAGTTCTGAATTCTGAGTCAAGCCTAACACCTTCTCTGCTGCCTGGCAAACGTCTTCCAGACCGATCGACTCCATGCAATACAGCCTTGCGGCCTTGCAGGTCGGCCGCTGGCAGGGGGCGCAAGGGGCTTTGCCGATGAGCTTGACCTCGTCAGGCCAGTCCGTCTCAGTCCAGGCTGGATCGTTTGGGCCGAACAGGGTGATGACCTTGCGTCTGAGGGCAATGGCCATGTGGCGAGGCCCCGTGTCGTTGGTGATGACCAGGTCGGCCCTTGCGAGCAAAGCCTTGAGCTGGCCCAGGGTCAGGGGCCTGCGGCCCAGGTGGATCAGCGAATGGCGGCTGTGTTCGAGGATCCGATCTGCGATCAACCGCTCCTCCTTGCTGGGTGACACGGAGATCGCAACCGTCGCCCGGTACTGCTCGATCAGCCAGTCCGCTGTTCGGGCGAACCGATCCGGCGGCCAGCACTTGCTGGGACCAAAGGCCCCTCCAGGAACGATCACCAGCACCGGACCTATGGCCTGCCGGATCTCAGGGAGTCTCTCCAGCAGCCGGTCCCGATCTTCAGGATTGATCTCCAGTTCCAGGGATCGATCCTCGCCGCTGGCGCCAAGGGCCCTGGCGATGAACAGATAGTAGTCCACCATGGACTGAGGTCTGAAGCGTCCCTGGCCATCCCGCAACGGATAGAGCCTGTCGCTCAGGAGAAAGCCCCGGCACTGCCGGGCATAGCCGATCCGCCGCGGGATCCCGGCCAATCTACACGCCAGGGCAGAGCCAAAGGAGTTCTTCATGAGGATGGCGTCAGTGAATCGCCCTGGGTGGAGGGCCTGGGCCGCAGCGAACGGACTCGATCCCGTCTGCTCGATCCACTGATCGCAGAGATTCGTGGGAGAGAGGACCTGGCGAACGACGGTGCTGGCGCAAAACGTGACAGGGGAGCCGGCAAAGGTCCTGCGAAGGGCCCGCAGCGAGGGCGTGCACAGCACCGCGTCTCCTATCGGAGAGGGCAGCCACACGACGATCCGCCTTGCCTCTGGACCCAAGGATACACCCATGCCCAACTAGACCTCACGACCACGCTATCTGCGGTTCATGGTGTAGAACGTCAGGGCCATGGTCTGAAGGACTGCGGCAAAGCCCAGGGCTGTGAATACCGGGTGGTAGCTGACCTGCTGGCTGGTCAGCTTCCATAGGGCCAGGACCAGGCAGGCCAGTGCCCCCATCTGGGCGATGCCCGCCAGTACACGCATGATCGAGACGTCTTCGCCGGACGCGGAACCGTGCATCTCCCGCAGTTGCCCCTGGATGCCCTCCAGCAACTGCTCTGTCCGATGACCCGGCGAGTCCTGGGCCTCAGCGGCGCCCGAGGGCGACGTTGGGCTCTGGCCGGTTGCTACGGCAGGGGCGGGGGGCTTCGGCGTCAGGGGCACAGCCTGGCCGGAAGGCCTGTCAGCAGGCATCTGGACAGGGACCACGGGTTTGCTGGTATGTGAGACCTCAGGGTTGTTCTGCAGTGAATCCATAGCTGAATCCCGATGGAACTTCTTGATAATGTTGACGGCCTCCCGGAGGTTGACGGCCACGTAGTCCGGGTTGGGCTGACCGGCCGTGGGCCGTCTGGGCGGCGACGAACCTTCGATGAGGATGGTCCTGCAGCCCGCCCTGGCCCCAGCCTCCACGTCGCTGAAGCTGTCGCCCACACACCACGATCGTCGCAGGTCGATATTCATCTCCTCCGACGCCTTCAGCAGCATCCCAGGATTGGGCTTGCGGCAGTCGCTGGGCCTTCGATACCGCTCGACAGTACCGTCTGCATGGAAAGGACAGTAGTAGATCCGATCCAGCCGAGCGCCGCGATCAGCCAGCAGGGCCTCCATACGGTCATGGATCTCCTGCAGCACCGGCTCTGTGACGATGCCACGGGCCACGCCCGATTGGTTGGTCACCACAACCAGAACATATCCCAGGTTCCTGATCTCGACGAGGGCCTCCGGTGCCCCGTCGATCAGAGCCACCTGGTCCGGATGGCTGATGTACCCTGGATCGTGGATCAGGGTTTGATCACGGTCCAGGAAGACGGCCTTGGATCTGCTGTTTACCATTTACTTCTTGCCATTCCCAACTGTCTCAGGAAATGTCTCTCCGTTTCGGTGCTCAGGTACCGGCCAGTTCCTTCTCTACGATGCCGCACAGTATATGGTATGCCAATTGATGAATCTCCTGGCTTCTCGCGGAAGATGGGTAATCTGCGCAGAGGCAGACGTCGCTGAGCTTCTCCAACGTACTCCGGCTGCGGCCAGTGAAGGCCAGGACCGATGCACCGCGGTCCTTGGCCAATCGCACGGCCTTGATGACATCTGGACTTTCTCCACTGGTGGAGATTGCCCAGAGCAGGTCCCCTCGTCGGACAAAGGCCTCGACCTGCCTGGCAAACACGTCCTCAAAGCTCATGTCATTGCCGATGGCCGTGAGGATCGAGGTGTCTGTGGTCAGGGCCATGGCGGGTAGGGCACTGCGGTCCATCTCGAAGCGGCCGATCAGCTCTCCTGCGATGTGTTGGGCGTCGGCTGCGGAGCCGCCGTTGCCGCAGATGTAAATCCGGCCACCCCCCTTAAGCACGTCTGAGAGGATGGCTGCAGCCTTCTCCAGAACCACCGTGCCCTCCGCCTCCAGCCGGGCTACAAGGGCCTTGTGGCTGGCGATGGCCTGTCCGATTGTGGTCTTCCAGGTGTCTTTCATGAGCGATGGACTCCAAGGGCCTGCATTTTCTCGATCGTACTGGTGGAACTCTTGCCTTCCACTAGCGGTGCCAACACGACCTTGCCGCCGTAGGACTTGACCACATCCGCACCGATCACCCCCTTGTCCTGCCAGTCCCGGCCCTTGACCAACACGTCCGGCCTGACCTTTTGGATCAGGAGGAATGGGTCTGGCTCGTCAAAGAGCGTCACATAGTCCACAGACTCCAGCGCAGCCAGCACGGCCGCACGGTCGTCCTGGTTGTTGATGGGTCGCGAGGGACCCTTGATCAGGCGTACAGAGGCATCGCTGTTGAGCCCCACAACCACGACGTCGCCTTGTTGTTTGCAGAAGCGGAGGTACTCGACGTGGCCGCGATGCAGGACGTCGAAACAGCCATTGGTGAACACGACCCTGGTCTTCTGACGCTTGTGCGCCTCCAGTTCCGGCAGCAACGTCTCCAGCGTGCGGAGCTTGCCGCCTTTGCCGCGGGTCTGGACCAGGATATCCCGCACGATCTCCTCAACGCTGACCGTAGCGACGCCGAACTTCTCGACCTCGATACCGCCCGCGAGATTGGCCAGTTGGACGGCGGTGGGGTAGTCACAGCCTGCTGCCAGCGCCACAGCCAGCATGGCCAGGACCTCATCGCCCGCGCCCGTGACGTCATACACCTGGCGGGGCCGGGTCCCAATGAGCTCACTGATGGCCTGGGTCTTGAGGTAGGCGCCCTCCTTGTCGAGCGTGATGACCGCGGCGTCCAGGTGGAGCTCAGTGAAGAGCTTCTCCGCAGCCCTGGCGTAGTCCGCGTCCTGGCCGACTTCAAAGCCCACGGCAGTGGCCGCCTCCTGCCGGTTGGGTGTGATCAACGTGGCGCCGTCGTATTTGGCGGCGTAGTCTGTGCCCAGGGCCGGATCCACGAGCACCGGCTTGCCTGCCCGCCGAGCCAGATTGATCATCTGCCTGCACAGGGGCGCGGTTAGCAGGCCCTTGTTGTAGTCTTGAAGGCACACGGCCTGTGCGGCATCGAGCTGTCTCTGGTAGGCCTGCAGGATCTTCTGACTCACCGGCTCAGGCAGGGGGTCGCAGGACTCATCGTCCATGCGAAAGAGCTGTTGTTGGTGGCGGTGTTGGGCAAGTCCCACCAGACGGGTCTTGGTCGTTGTGGGACGATCGTCCGAGGTCAGCAGTCCCTGGGTGTCTGCACCTGCCTTGGCCAGCAGGTCAATCAGGATACGGCTGTGCTTGTCGTTGCCCACCACGCCAAGGCAAATGGGCCTGGCGCCGAGCGCGGCCACATCCATGGCCACCGACGCCGCACCGCCGCAGCTATGCCGGGTGTCCTTGATCCTCAGGACCGGGACCGGCGCCTCCGGGCTGATCCGCTGGGCGTCCCCGTAGATGTAGACGTCCAACATGTAGTCGCCGACCACAAGGACCCTGGGACTTCCAAGGCTGGTCGCTGCCTTGATCAGTGTCTCATACACACCAACTCTCCTTGCCTCTTACTTCTCACTTCTGGCTTCTGTCTTCTGGGTCTTACCCAACGCCGCGATTCTACTTTGAAGGACCTCCTTTATCAATCGCATAAGCCCATCTCGGCCTTTCGTCACTTCCAGCCTGATCTCCAGGTACCCTGCGCGGGTCTTGCCATCGAATGCGGCTGGGTCCAGGGCCCACCAATTCTTTTCTGTTGTCAGGATGAGGTCGGCCTTGCTGGCGGCCGCCTTGTGGCAGATCTCAACGATCTCGCCGGCCGTGCAGGCATGGTGATCGTCGAAGACTGTGGTCCCCACCACCCGGGCGCCCAGCCTGGTGAGCGTCGTACAGAAGGCATCGGGATTGCCTATCCCGCTGAAGGCGTGCACGGATGCGCCAGTCAAATCGCCACAAGCCAGATCGCAGATGCCAGGTATCCGCACTGCAACTGGCGCGTGGATGGCTCGGGCAGTGACCAGGCGAGGGTTGGTCAGCAAAAGCGAGCGCTCAATCTTCTCGAGTTGACCAGGTTGCACGAGGTCAGACCGAGTGATCACCACTGCCTGTGCGCGGGACAGGCCCGATTGAGGCTCTCGCAGCAGGCCGGCAGGCAGCAGCCTTCCGTAGCCGAACGGCAGGGAGGCGTCGACGGCGACAATATCCAGGTCCCTGGCAAGCCTCCTGTGCTGGAACCCATCGTCCAGCACCAATACCCTGGCGCCCTGGCCAATTGCAGTTGCTGCGCCTCCGACCCTGTCGGGATTGACGATGACCAGCGCCCCGCCGCATGCCCGCTGCAAGACCGCCAACTCGTCAGCCGGGTTCTGAGTTCTGGGTTCTGAGTCCTGCGTTCTGGACCCCGCCTTGTATCCTCGCGTCAAGACGGCGACTGCTGAGTTCTGATCTATGAGTTCTGAGTTCTGGGTCAGTTGTTGGCAGAGCCACACGACCAGGGGAGTCTTGCCTGTGCCGCCAGTGGTGAGATTCCCGATCGACAGGACTGCGGCCTGGACGTGGTGTCCCCTGATCAAGCCAAGGTCATACATGCGGTTACGGCACGCGACGGCTAGGTGGTACCCGAGAGAGGCCAGAGCGAGCAGCAGCCGCATCACGCCAGCGCCCGCATCCGTGCGGCGGCCCGAGATGATCATCCTGAACTGATCCTGACTGAAGGCCATAGCCGGGAGTGTTAACCGAGAACGCCGCGTGGGTCAAGGACAGAGGTGGGCTACAGGCTCGGGACCACCATGGCCTCTGCCACTTCCTTCTTCTTGTCTGGGCCGACCAGTTGCTCCACGATCGTCAGGGCAAACTCGATGGCCACGCCTGCGCCCTGGCCTGTGATGATGTTGCGGTCGATGACGACCCGGTCCTTGGAGAGCTGGGCGGCACTGAATTGACTGTGGAATGAGGGGTGGCTCGTGGCCTTCACGCCGTCGAGCAGACCATGGGCCAGAAGCACAACGGCCGGGGCCGCGCAGATGGCTGCAACCAGTCTGCCGGACTGCTTCTGCTTCCTCAAGAGGTCCAGCAGGACCTTTGACTGAGCCAGGTTCTGGCTACCCTGCATGCCGCCAGGCAGGGCGATCAGGTCGAATGTTTCACTTGCGCACTTGTCAATCGTGGCGTCAGCCACGATTCGTAGTCCTCGGCTGGCAGTAATCTGGGCCTTGCCCACGGACGCCACAGTCACGGTCACACCTGCTCTCCGCAAGACGTCGATGATGCATACAGCCTCGATCTCCTCGGTTCCGTCCGCCACAGGCACTAGTGCGTGCTTTCCCATGAAAGACTCCCTTCCTACTTCTTACTTCTGGCTTCTGGGTTCTGGGTCCTGCGTTCTCACATCGCCCTCGCGCCGATCCAGCCCACTGCGAGGGCGAAGCCTATGGTCCCACCCAGGTTTGTCAGTGCCGTCACCAGGAGGACCTTGCTGACCGGATTGGTCCAAAATCCTCTGAAGCTGGAGATGCAGTTGGGCAGGTCCTCGAAATCGTCTACTGTGGGCCTCTTGATCCAGGCCTGGACCAACCCCGAGATCCAGCCTGCAGCCACCAGCGGGTGGAGGGCCGTGAAGGGCGCGGCCACAAAGGCTGAGAGGATGGCCAGAGGATGTCCCATCGCGACCGCAGCGCCTATCGCGGAGAGACTGCCTGTCGCCAGGATCCAGATCCAGACATTGTTGGCAGCCCGAGGGTCGCCCTTCACGAACCCGTAGACCATGAGGCCGACCAGCAACAGAGGCAGACCCCACGCGAGCACGGTCGGGATGATCGATCGAGGAGGCAGTTGTTCCAGATCGGTCAGGTCGTGGTCCTGCTGGATCTGCCTGGAGATCCCCTCCACGTGGCCTGCGCCGACCACAGCGACGATCCTCTCGGCCTGGCTGGAGCGGATCTTCTGGGCCAGATACACGTCCCGCTCATCGATCAGCCGCTTCTTGATCTGGGGGAATTTCTCGGCAAACTCGGCCATGATCGCTTCCATCTCGTCCTGTTTCTTGAGCTGCTCGACGGTCGTGCTGTCGAGCTGCTCCGTCTCAAAGACCGCGGCGATCAGGTGGGCCAGGAGCTTACACTTGTTCCAGAACCCGAGATTTCCCCACACTCTCTTGAAGGTGATCTGGATGTCCCGGTCTGCCAGGACGAGCCTGGCCCCGGTCTGTTCAGAGAGTCTGATTCCTTCGAGCATCTCCGCACCGGGCTGGACCCCCAGCTTGTCGCCGATCTTGCGATAGAAGGAGGACAAGGCCAGTTGGGTCAGCAGGAGGACGGCCTTCTTCTCTTTGAGGATTCGAAAGATGTCCATCTTTCGCCAGGCGTCGGCATCGGTCAACGCCTTGTGGCGGGAGGGGCACAGCTCAACGGCGATGGCATCCGGGCTGACGCTCTCCACGGTCTTGCGGACGTCCTCCACACTCTCCTTGGACACGTGGGCAGTGCCCACAAGGTAGACTTGACGGCCCTCCACGGTCAGGCTCGTTACGCTGCTGGGTAGTTGCGGAGTATCCATCATTACGGCTATCGACTCAATCGTCGTCCTTGTTTGTGCACTCAGCCTATTCTCTCAGGACCGTTCCTGGATCGAGAATTGTATACTTCTACCACAGAACAGCCCGACGAGGAAGCTCAATTGCATGGCCGAAGGCATGCGGCCCGGTCAGCACCCTTCGATCCGGGCTGCACCATCCTGCGGAGCGGTTGTCCCCGGCGCCCTCCTGCCGTCTTGACACGGACGGCCTACAGTACCAGCAACAGGAGAATGAAGAACCCCACCATCAATACCATCCCGATCGGGATACCCACTGCGGCCCATTCTCTGCTCTTTATGGAGAGCTTGTTGGCGCAGATGATATTGGGGATGTTGCCAGGAATCAGCATCCCGCCTGCGATCAGCAGTCCGGCCAGCACGGTCTTGATGGTCTGCTCGGACATGGCCGGAGTGATCTCGGCGGCTGTCAGGGTTGCGTTGTCGAGGACCGCTGAAACGATGTTCACCCAGTACAGGGCGTTGGCCGGCACCTGGGTCAGATACCTGTCCACCACCGGGGTGAACCCCTCGCCCAAGAACACCAGGGCCAGGACGAACAGGTAGACCTTGAAGCTCCTGACGAACATGTCACGGGTCTCTTCCGGCCTGTCCTCCGTAAGGGAGGGACCTTTGCCCTCATGTTTGTCCGGCAGCAGTGCAGCCAGCACGCCCAGGCCCAGAACCAAGGGGATCATCCACTTGCCCAGCAGCGTCAGAAGGAAGAAGAAGCCGGCGTGATAGGGTTCGCCCGCCAGCTTCGATACGGCTATGGTCGAGAGCGGTTCACCCAAGGGCGTCAGGACTGCACCGAGTCCTATTGAGAAACAGGCGATGACCACCAGCCGGACCTCGAGATTCCTTGGCAGCCGCAAGGCACTCACGACCTCGGCCAGGATCAGGGCTGCGATGATTGCGGTGATGACGCTGGAGAGCAGACCCAAACCGACGACGATTGTGAAGAACAGCAGGCCGAATCCGAACCGCGTGGCGAAGGTGGTCGTCCACTTTCCAAGCTTGGGCCGGATGATCCTGAAGATCAAGCCTGCAACCAGGACGGCCAGCGTGATCTTGATCGGCTCCACAATCGCCTTGCCCACCAGGTGCCGGGTCCACAGGCCGGACACGGTAACCGAAAGGACGCCCATGACGAAAAGGAACGCCTCAAGCTGGTGCTCTACCTTCTTGGACAGGAAGGGGAGAACCAACACCAGGCCGACGATCGTCGCCAGCCCGCCAGTTACCCATGTGTCATTCATGTTGTCCGTGTTCTCCGTTGTCTACCCTTTCACCTGACTCTAGCAGGCAGCGAGGTGGAAATCAACGATTCGCCGGGCCGATAGATACACCGTTGACATCGCATAGAGATGCCATTACCATTGAGTGTACAAGGGTGTGAGCTCAACGGGCTCACAGGCATGTCCGGGTGGTCGGGCCGCCACCTAATGAATCATGAGGTTGTGATTTGTTAGGAGGTGCATTATGTCCGAACATGACGTTCAGGCGATGAACAGGCAAGGGGGCTTCGGCAGCATCGTCGCGAGACTCTTCTGGATGGTCGGAGGGAACGTCGTCCTCATTGGGTCGAGCATCTCTATTCTGCAACATCAAGGGGAGATACTCCATGTTGCGGACCTCCTATTCTGGATCACCGTACCGGCCATGATAGTCGCCAGGTATTTCGATATTCGACTGTGGGATGGTCAGACGGCCATGGGTACGCCTGCCACGATGGCTCACTGGCGGCGATATGCCGCTGGAGTACTCGGCGGTTCCGCGGTGGTGTGGCTGCTCTGCCATGCGGTGAATTACCTCTCGACGGCGAGGTAACCGGCACTACGGCGTTGGGCGAGCGGCTCACACGCCCGGGCTGCTCAGCGGACATTCGTCGGGAAGGACCTGCGATCCGGGTGTTGGGTGATTGTCGCATGGAAAGGAATGCCTATGCGGGTGATCCAGAATCAAGAGCAGGCCGAGGATCTGAGAAGACAGGTCGAAATGATCGTTCTGGATCTGAAGGCTGCAAGCCTCTATGAGGGGAGAATCTCGGTCGAGAGAGTCATCCCGCCCCAGGATGCTCCAGGCGATACTCTTGAGGGGTATCCCAGTCTGCTGGTCCGAGAGGAGCGACAGACGAGGATGTTGGGGATCGTCCCATACCACCGGAAGAGGGTCATCTTTGCAGTGAAGGAGGGGTTCTACGACCTGCAGGACGCGGGCCGCAAGGATATTCTTGTCTTCTTGAATTCCAGGAGCGCCAAGGCGATCGTCAGGAAACACCTCCAGGAGTTCGGCAGGCGACATCAGGTCACAGAGGTTGTCTTCAAGCCCTAGGCTCTTGCGGCAGGTGCGGCCGACGCGTATACGATTCGTTTTGCATCTGGACAGGGACTCGGGGCAGGGTGTAGTATCCCTTCATCATGACGGAACAACGGCCTGCACATTTCTATCGACTGGGGATCGTAGGCAACTGTTCTTACATCGCCTATATTGACGACCACGCTGCGGTTCAGTGGCTCTGCATGCCACGATTTGACAGCAGCTTCGTATTCGGATCACTGTTGGATGGACCAAAGGGCGGTGAGTTTTCCATCAGACCGGTGGCAGAACCTTCCACCCGTCAGTACTACATGGAGAACACCAACATCCTGTGCACCGAGTTCGAGGCGGCGGATGGGCGGTTCAGGGTGACGGACTTCGCGCCACGGTTCTACCAGTACGACCGGTACTTCAGGCCCTTGATGTTGGTCCGTAAGATCGAGCCACTCCAGGGCCACCCCAAGATCCGGGTCCGATGCATGCCCGTGGGCGACTACGGGGCCATCTCGCCTGAGGTCGTACTGGGCAGTAACCACATCCGCTACCTCAACCTGGGCAGTCACGTGCGTTTGACCACGGACATCCCACTGACCTACGTACTGGACAGCAAGGCCTTCGTGTTGAACGAGTCCATGTACCTGGTCTTCTCCTATGGACCACCCCTGGAGGCTCCCTTGGCGGCAACGGTGGAGGGCTTCCTCGACAGGACCCGCAACTACTGGGTGCAGTGGGTCAAGACCACCTCGATTGCCCCTATCTTCCAGGAGGCGACTATCCGGTCTGCGCTGGTGCTCAAGCTCCACCAGTTTGAGGACACTGGCGCGATCATCGCCTCGGGCACGACGAGCCTGCCGGAGTTCCCGGGCTCGGGCCGCACCTGGGACTACCGGTACTGCTGGCTACGGGACACGTATTACACGCTGACCGCATTCAGCAATGTCGGGCACTTCGAGGAGCTGGAAAAGTACTTTGACTACGTCCAAAATCTGATGTTTGACCAACGGCCGTCCGTCCAGCCCGTATACACGATCACGGGCGATCCCGTTCCGCAGGAAAAGGAGCTGCCGTTGTCCGGATACCAGGACAACCAGCCGGTTCGGATGGGCAACAACGCCGCGATCCAGCCTCAGCACGACGTGTACGGCCAGGTCTTGATCAGCTTGCTGCCGTTGTACGTGGATCGACGGCTGCGCTACGCCGACAGCCGGAGCACGTTGGGGCTGATCCGCGGACTCCTCGACCGGATCGAGCGGATCTTCGACCAGCCGGATGCCGGCATATGGGAGTTCCGCAACCGCCTGCAGCACCACTGCTATACGTACCTGTTCCACTGGGCAGGCAGCAAGGCGGCGTTCAAGATTGCCGACGTCCTCGCTGATGTGCCCCTGAAGGACAGGGCAGAGGCCTTGATCCGCCGAAGTGCAGAGAGGATCGAGGCCTGCTACGACGCGGATCGACAGGTGTATACACAGGCTGTCGGCGTGAGGCACCTGGACGCCAGCGCCCTTCAGTTGATCTCGCTCAACTACCTGGACCCCAGGTCGCCCCGGGCCTCCGCGCATCTGTCTGCCCTGGAGCGGGAGTTGAAGGCAGATCAGGGCCTGTTCTTTCGGTACGTGCACGCGGACGACTTCGGAAAGCCACAGGCCACGTTTCTGGGCACTGCGTTCTGGTACGTGGAGGCCCTGGCCTGCGTGGGCAGGGTCGACGAGGCGATGGCGGCCGTGGAGAGCCTCCTGGCGCACGCCAATCACCTCGGTCTCTTCAGCGAGGACGTGGACCTCCACGGCGGGCAGTGGGGCAACTTTCCGCAGACCTACAGCCATGTGGGCCTGATGAATGCCGTGTATCGGATCGCCAGAAAGCTGGATCAACCGATCTTCTTCTAGGGGAGGCGGGGCTCATACGGGGAAGGCCTCGCCAACTTATGACCATGGACCGTGCCAAACAACAACAGCACACCCTGAGGGTCAGATTGGTCAGTCTCTTCATCGAGGGCCAGATCGCCCGAAGATACCACCGGGCCTCCCGGCGGATCATCTTTCTTGACTACGACGGCACCCTGGTCCCCTTCGCCAGCGTCCCGGAGGCGGCCCTGCCGGATGAGCGGGTGCTGGCACGGCTGCGGCACCTGGCTGCAGACCCCCTGAACACCGTGGTGATCATCAGCGGGCGCAAGCGCGAGTTCCTGGACAGGTGGTTTGGTGACCTCCCGCTGCACTTGGTCGCCGAACACGGGGCCTTCGTCCGGAGACCCCTTGGACGATGGACCGGCGACGTGGAGGCGGACCCTGGCTGGAAGCAGCGTGTGCTGCCGACTCTTCATCGCCATGCGGACCGGTGCACGGGGGCGTTCATTGAGGAGAAGGCGGCGTCATTGGTCTGGCACTATCGCAACGCGGACCCGGACACCTCGCGGCTTCGCTCCCAGGAGCTCAAGGACGAGCTGAGGGAGTTATTGTCGCACGACCGTGCGTTCCAGGTGATGGAGGGGCACAAGGTCATTGAGGTCAAGAGGTCGGGCTACGACAAAGGCTCTGTGGCGGCGAGGCTTGTGTCCTCCGCTCCCTACGACTTCATCCTGGCCATCGGCGACGACAAGACGGACGAGGACATATTCCGAATCCTGCCGCCCCAGGCCGTGACCCTCAAGATCGGGATCAGCCCCTCCCTGGCGAGGTACAACCTCAAGGACCAGGCCCAGGTCGCACATCTCATGGACCGGCTGCTGGGTGATTAAGGGCCCGTCAAGAAATAACGTGTACATCTGCCGCTCAGATTTGGGGCAGATTGGGACGCGACGATTGAGCGAAACCGGAGGCGTAGTCCTGCTACGTTGAGGATTTCGCGATTGAGAAGCGGCCCAAGATGGCCCGAAGATGAGATGGAAGATGGGCATGTTATTTCTTGACGGGCCCTAACCCTTCTTCTTCAGAGCCGTCCACTCGGTGATGATGCTGCCGGCCCAGCGATAGACGTTGTTCGTCTTGACGGTCTCTCGCATGTGCATCATGCGGGTGCGTTTCTCTTCTGCGGGCATCTCGGCCGCGAGTCGTATGCTGTCTGCAAACTCCTCCGTGGAATAGGGATTGACCAGGACTGCCTGGGTCAGCTCCCTCGCGGCTCCCGTAAAGCGGCTCAGAATCAGCACCCCATTCAGGTCGGCCTTTGCGGAGACGTACTCCTTGGCGACCAGATTCATCCCGTCATGCAGGGAACTGACGATGCACAGGTCAGCCAGGGCATAGTAGGGTCGGATCTCCTCGTGGGAGAAGTGACGCTCGAAATACAGGATCGGTCTCCAACTGCCCTCGGAGTGCTTCCAGTTGACCTTCTCCACCAACCCCTCCACTTCCCCTGCGAAATCGTGGTAACGCTGGATGTGGGTACGGCTCGGAGCGGCCAACTGGATGAAGACGAATCGCTTCTTGTACTCAGGGTACTTCTCGATGAACCGATCGACGGCCGCCACTCGCTCGAGAAGACCCTTCGTGTAGTCGAGCCGGTCCACTCCCACCGCCACGACTTTGTCCTGCAGACCGTATTCCTTGCGAAGGCGGTCGATGTCATCTTCTTCTTCGCCGGTGAGCCCTCGGTCCAGGGTATCGTTCACGCTGATCGGAAAGGCCCGGATCGTGGTTTCCTTGCCCAGGCGCACCACGCTGAAAGTTTCTGCATCCACACGGGATTCGAGCAGCCGGTTCGCTGTGTCCAGGAAGTTGTTGCAGTAGATCTGCGCCTGGAAGCCGATCAGATCGCAGGCCAACATCCCATCCAGGATCTGTTCATAATAGGGGCAGGTGGCGAAGACCTCGGGATTGGGCCAGGGGATGTGCCAAAACAAGGCGATGCTCGTATCTGGCCGCCTCTCCTTGATCATCTTGGCCAGCAGGGTGAAGTGGTAGTCCTGTATGAAGACGAAGGGATTCCGGGCCGGCAACTCCTGCAACAGGCTGTCGGCGAACTTCTGGTTGACCTCTCTGTAGGCCCGCCAATCGGCTTCACGGAACATGGGCCTCGTGTGCGTGATATGGCAGAGTGGCCACAGGCCCTCATTGGAAAGCCCGTAGTAATATCCCTGCTCCTCTTCCTTGGAGAGCCACACCCTCTTCAGGATGTAGCCGATGTCTTCGGGAGGGACGCCCAGCTTGTCTTTGGAGTTGACGAATTGCCGGTCCGCATTGCCTGCCCCGTGTGCAATCCACATGCCCCCGGAGGCACGCATGATGGGGTCCAGAGCCGTGACCACCCCACCTGCCGGGCGTATGCACCGAGGGGCCCCTGCGGCCTCATCGAGGACGTGCATGTAGGGCTCCCTGTTGGACACCAGATAGAGGGCATTCTCCCCCAGCTTCGCGCGGATGACGTCCCGGAGCCGGGCTTCGGTCCACGACTCCTCTCTATCCAGCCGCTCGGAGGCCTTCTGAGACGCTACCTTGCGCGCGACCCTGAGACTCAAGGCTACCTGCTCCACCTCGCTGGCCAGTCTTCCCAGTTCATCCCCTGGCTTGATGGGGTGGGCTGCGTCCATTTCACCTTGCTGGAACAGCCGGAACCACTCAGTCAGCCGGATTACGGGCAGCACGAATATCCGCCGTTGGATCACGAGCATGATCAAGATGATCACCAGGAGCAACACGATCAGGGTGATGCTCAGACGCCGCCACAGGGCCGTCAACTGAGAGAAGATGTCCGAGGTATCATAGATGACCTCGACGACTCCAAGATCTCCGCCCTGGCTGTCCAGGATCGGTAGGGCATAGCAGAATACGGAGTATTCCCCGAACCGCTTGAGCCGGCCCTGCGGCGATTTCTTGGCCAGCACCCCTTTGACGTAAGGCCCCTCGTCCCGGCCCCAATCTGCGATGCGCGCGGTCACGGCCAGGATCGTGCCGTCCTTGTCATAGATGGCGCACCCCTGCAGCCGCTCCCTCTTCTGGAAGCTCTCGACCAGCCGATTGGCGCCTTCCAGGTCTCGGCTGGCGAGGACAAGCTGTGCTGAGAATTCAAGGCTCTCCCCGACCGCCCGGGCCTTTCTCTTGAGATCGTCCGTCAGCCTGTCCTCCTCGAAGCCGACCTGGACGACCCCGAAGACAGTGAACGCGACGGACACGATCAGGAGAATAGGGAGGATCAGAAAGAGGATCTTCTTCATTTGGACCTCGCGCCGGCGGGACTACCCCGCGCAGGCATGTCCTTTCCGGACACTCCTGAACACCGACTTGGCAGGTGGCGGCCCGACCACCTAGACGTGCCTGTGAGGCCCCCATCGGACCTCACACCCTTAGGCCAGGATTCTAACAGAGCCGCCGGTAAAGTGTCAACGCTGCGATCTCGCGAAGGAACGATGGGATCCGACGTGTCTGGCCGGGGGAAGGCGCCCCCTATCCCACAACGGGGACAGAGGCCGCAGCCTTCTCCTGCGAGGTGTTGATCGCGCGGATGGGATACGGGATCACGATGCCTTCCTTGGCGTACCTTTCACTGAGGCGCTTGATGAACTCGTGCTTGATCAGGTACTGGTCCGTGTACTCCCGGGCCCGCAGGCCGACGGAGAAGTTGATGCTTGAATCGGCGAAGGTGTGGTATCGCACGGCCGGCTCGAAGCCCGGCACGCCGCCGGAAACCTCCTTCATGACCTGCCTGGCCACTTCCAAGGTGACCTCTTCGACCTTGGCCAGGTTGCTGTCGTAGTGGACCCCGAGTTGCACGACTATGGACATCTCCTTTTCAGGCAGGTAGTAGTTGACGACGACGGCCTTGGCCAGCTTGTCGTTGGGGATCAGGACTATGTTGTTCGGAAGCATCCGGATCTTGGTCGTACGCCAGTGAATGTCCGTGACGTAGCCCTCCTCGCCCGAGTCCAGTTTCACGAAGTCACCGACCTTGATCTGCCGGGCGACGATGATGTGAAATCCGGCGAACAGGTTGGACAGGGTGTCCTGCAAGGCCAGAGCCACGGCCAGGCCCCCGACGCCCAGGGTGGCCATGATGGGTGCGATCGGGATGCCGAGCTTGTGCAGGATGATCAGGAAGCCCAGGACGAAGATGACGATCCGGCTGACGTGCCAGGTCAGCGACGTGACCGGCAGGGCGGTCTCCACCTTGGCCGCATAGACCTGGACCATCTTGCCGACCATGTTGGCCAGGGCAAAGGTAACCGAGAGATAGCCCAGCACCATCAACAGCTTGTCGCAGAGCTCGACGAACTTCTCGAGCCGGGCGTTATTGGCGTCGGTGGCCAGCGATTCCGGCAGGGCCAGGGTCTGGAGGGCCAGGTACAGGCCCAGCATGACAAACCAGATCACGAACGGCGACTTGATGGCTGCGATGACGATGTCGTCGAGCTGGGTGTCAGTCTTCTTGGACCAGGCAGCCAGACGCCAGAACAGGATCTTCCGGGCGATGTAGCCGACCGCCAGTGTCAGAACGAAGACCGTCACGGGCACCAGGATCCACGTGATCCTCTCGATCAATGCATGCCAATCCATTGCAGCTCCTTGACCATAAGACCATGCTGGAGGTCAGCCTCACCTGCGGCCGACCTTGAGTGGCAGTATTATAGCGATGAACGATGGCTGGGCAAGGCCGCCTGCCTGCCCACCCCGTCTCTGCCCCTTGCAGTTCCGTCGCGGCAGGGTAGAATTCCGGGCAGGAGGTGAAGCCATGAAGATCTTCCGAAGAGTTGTGATGATGGTCACCGGGCTTGGCCTGGGAGTGGGACTGCTGGATGGCGAGGCGGTACGGGGGGCGCAGGAGCAATCCAAGCAAAGCCTCACCGCATCCGTGGATCCGCGGGTGGAGCTGATGTCCGTCCTCTTCCGCCTCGCCGGCAATCACGAGTACAACCAGGGCAAGGTGCCCTCCTACGTCCGGGACGTGGACGCTCACTTCCCTGCCGTGCGAGACCACCCGGCCGTGAAGCTGGCGGCACAGCTCAGGGCGCAGAGCGGGATCAGTTTCGACGCGGTGATGTCGATGGCCTTACACGTCACCGATGCCTTTTCACTCCAGGAGAGGGTTCCTCTTTTACCGCGTCCGAAGTCCCTGGACGCGAGGTGGACCCCGGAGGCGGCGAGGCAGTTCCTCAGCCTGGCCCGCGAATTCGTTGTGGCCAGTCACTTCAAGGAGTTCATAGACGAGCACCAGCCCTTGTACCAGGCAGGAATCCAACACATGCAGGGACTTTTGGACAAACAGGCCCACCTGGAGTGGTTCGACCAGTTCTTCGGGCCGAGAAGGGGTGCAGACTTCCGGGTGGTGCTGGGGATGCTCAACGGCGGCGGCAGCTACGGCGTCCATTTTGTGGGCGCCGACGGCCGTGAGGAGCTCTACTCCATCCTCGGTGTCTGGATGGTCGATTCGCAGGGACAGCCTGTCTTTCCGGCGGGCGTGGTCTCGACCCTCGTTCACGAATTCACCCACTCCTATACGAACGCCCTGGTCGACCAATTCGCCAAGGATCTCCAGGCTCCCGGCGAGAAGCTCTTTGACCTGGTCGGGCCCGAGATGAAAAAGCAGGCCTACGGCCAATGGAAGACCCTGATGTACGAGTCTCTCAACCGCGCCTGCGGGTTACGCTATACCCTCGCCTACGACGGACCGGCGGCCCTGCAAAAGGCGATCTTGTATGAGAACTCGCGGAGCTTCTTTTGGGCGGGCGACCTGGCCGATGTGCTCGCCGAATACGATGCCCAGCCCAGGAAGTACAAGGATCTGGCCGAGTTCTTTCCTCGGATCATCGCCTTCTTCGACGACTACGCCAAGACCGCGGATGCGAGACTGGGGGCGATCAAGGAAAAGAAAGAGAAGCAGGTCCAGGAGAGCCGTGAGAAGGGTCCCAGGGTCCTCGCCGTAGTCCCCGCCGATGGCGCCCGGGACGTGGACCCGAACCTGAAGGCGATCGTCGTCACCTTCGATCGGCCCATGCAGGACAAGTCCTGGTCCGTGGTGACCCTGGGGTCCGGCGGCAAGTGCCCCCAGGGTGCGGGCCAGGCCGGATATGACGCCAGCCGCAAGGTCTTCACCATGCCCGTGAAGCTGGAGCCGGCCACCGAGTACGCCTTCGGTCTCAACGAGGGGCAGTACAATGGCTTCAGGAGCCAGGAGGGCATTCCACTGGCCCCTGTGCAGGTCCACTTCAAGACCCGGCCGTGATTTACGAATCGGAGAATCGGAGAATCGGAGAATCGGGGAAGCCGCAAGGCGTCAAGCGTCCTGCGATAAACGGCAGGCGAAAACATGTAGGATGGGCTTTAGCCCATGCTGTCTCTAGGGGAGCAGAATCGTGACGTTTGGAGCTACACAGTTCAAGAGGAGTGGTACCATCCATGTGAAGACCACGATCGAGGAGGTCTTTCCGCTGCTGTGCCCCAAGAGAGAAGAGGAGTGGATCCCTGGGTGGGAGTGTGAGACGATCTGGTCCACCAGTGGCTACAACGAGAACGGCGCGATCTTCCGGACCACCAAGCCCTATGGTACGGAGTTGTACTGGACGACCCTGCAGTACGATATCAAGTCTGGAGTCGTCGACTTTCTGATCACGGCCCCGCGTCTCTTCATGCTCCGCTATCCCATCACCGTGCGACCTGGATCTGACGGCCTGCTCACGATCACCTTCTCGCAGGTCTTCACCTCGGTCTCGGAAGAAGGCCGCATTCTCCTGAGCCGTTACCAGGGCGAAGACTTCCCTTCCCGGCTTGCGGCCCTGGAAGGGTACCTGAGCCACTCCCTTGAGGATAGGAGAAGAGGACACCAACCTTAGGAGGGGCTTGTGGGGCCTGATTGCAGAGCCAGAACAGCCATGGAGGCAGGGTTGCAGTCTGCCGAGTCTGACTTGTGGGATAGGGTCACGCTGTTCGCCTGAGGGTTGAAAGAGGCTGTTCAGTGGGACAGCGGTGTTGGCTCTCGCCATACACCTATTGCTCTTCCACGATCGCCAGGTCCCAGGGGCCCAGCGTGACGGACTGCGATTCCTTGACCGGCTTTCCGGTGAACAGGTCGGTTCCGTTGGCGTGGGCATAGGCGAAGGTCTGCGACTGGCCGGAGAAGTTCAGGTAGAATCGCTGCACCTTGCGCGAGTCGGTGATGACCTGGCGCATCCGCACGGGGGCGGGCAGATCCTGGTCGGGACCGGTCAGACCGGCCAGGTCCAGGACCTCCGCAATCACCTTGCCTTGCAGGGCGTCGGTCAGCACCGTGCCTTCGTAGGTCAGTGTCCCTTTGCCGAAGGTGTTGCGGGTGAGGGCAGGGAACTGTCCAAAGAACGGGTGATCGTAGTAGGCCAGGGCCTTGGCGCTCTCAGGCAGGAGCATCTCCACCCAGGTGGAGACGCGGTTCTGCTCGCCCAGGCCGAAGGGATCGCCCTTGAGCACCAGGGGCTGCTTGAGCGTGGAGAACTCCTGGTAGCTCAGGCCTGCGGCCTCCCGGAGCGGCCCCGGCATACGGACGGATCGCACCGTGGAGTACTCATTGCAGAAGCCGCTCTTGAATGCCATGATCAGGTGCCCGCCGTTCTTGACGTAGTCCGCCAGCCGCTGCAGCAGGGCGTCGTCACTGATGTAGAGGGGAGGCACCAGGATCACCGAGTAGTCTGCCAGGCTCACGGAGGTCGGGAACACGAAGTCCACGCCCACGTTCATGCGATACAGGGCCTTGTGCATCTGGTCTTCGATCGTCTGGTAGTTGACGGTGTCGCTGAACTTCATGAGCTGGACCGCGTGGAAAGAGTCGGTACTGTGCAGGATGGCGACGGGGTTGCGGGGATGCAGGCCGGTCAGGTGCGTGCCCAGGCGTTTGAGCTCGTGGGCGATCCGGCCGGCCTCACGGAACACCCGGTTGGACTCCAGGTCATGGCCCAAGAGCCCCTTCCAGTAGGTCTCCTGGCCGTAGTGCAGGCTGTGCCAGTGCCAGTACTCCACCATGGCTGCGCCGCTGGCGACGTGGGCATAGGCGCAGAGCCGCAGTTGGCCATCGTAGGGAGGGAATTGGCCTGCAGAGTCCCAGCCGATGGTCTGGGCGTTCGTCTCGGTCACCAGATAGGGGGCCTGCTTGAGCGAGCGGGTATAGTCGCCCTGCAGGGCGATCTGCCAGCCGTCCAGGTCGTCTTGCATGCCGTAGTAGGGGTTGACGGCCGCGACGTCCAGGCCCTGGGCGATGGCCTCAGCGTCCACTGCTGTGCGGAGGCCGCCGTGAAAGTCCTGTGTGACGAACTGGTTGGACCTCTTGGTTTCGTTGACGATCGCTGCCTGCCAGGCCAGGAAATCGGTGACCAGCTTGCGCTGGTATCGCTCCCATTCCAGCTTGTAGCCGGGGTTGAGGATGCCGTCCCTCGGCGGCAGCTCGTCCCAGTTGTCGAGCAGTTGGCCCCAATACACGAGACCCCACGCCTTGTTCAGTGCGTCAACGGTCACGAACTTCTTCCTCAGGTACTCCTTGAATCCCGCCTGCACGTTGGGGCCCGCGGTGCCATAGGAGCCGGTCTCGTTGTCGACCTGATAGCCGATCACCGCCGGGTGATTCCTGAAGTGGGAGACGATCTGCCGGATGACGCGTTCACAGCGGCGGAGGTAGTAGGTATTGGTGATGTCCATGTTCTGCCTGGGACCGTAGAACTGGGCGGGAGTGCGGACCTGGCCCAGAGGCATCACCATGACCTCGGGATGCTTGCGATACATCCACGGTGGAACGGAGTAGGTGGGCGTGCCGAGGATGACCTTGATGCCTGCCTTGTGCAGCCGGTCGATGATCCGGTCCATCCAGGCGAACTCGAACTGGCCTTCTCTGGGCTCCCAGCTCGTCCACGTGGATTCGCCCAGACGCACCACGGTCAGGCCTGCCTCCTGCATGAGCTTGACGTCCTCCTCCAGCCGGTCATAGGGCATGTACTCGTGATAGTAGGCTGCGCCGTACAGGACCGCGTTGAAGCTGGGCTCACTCGCGGCGAGGGGTAGTGTGAGGGAAGACAGCACGATCCACACCAGACGACGGATTCGAGTAGACATGGTGATTCCTTTCAAGCATCCGTACCATGAGGCTACTGTAGGACTGCGAGGCTCGGCTGTCAACAAGCCTCGCGTGGCCTGCCAGGGCAATCGCAAAGTCGGCCTGCCTCAAGAAGACGTAGGTTTTCTGTCATCCGCCGCAGGCGGACAGACCGATGCAGTCGCGGGCGTGACTGGCTGGGAAGCGTTTTTGGTTTTTTTGCCGCGAACCCCGCCAACGCTGGCGCGGGGTCGTGGGTGTTGGCCACATTCGTAGCTCCGCCGCCTGATCCACGGCTTCGCCGTGCCTCGGCGACTGTGTCGCCGAAGGCGGCCTCCGCAGCGGGCTGCTTGTCCGAGCAAGCTCGGACCGCATCCCACTACTCGGCCTTGATCTGGCGGCTTAGGCTGTAGTGGGGCTGCCTTTCTGCGGTCTTGAGGAAAGAAGGATAGCACACCGGGACCTCCGCACACAGACTGAGCCGTACGCATGCGAGCGAGCTGCTCTACGCGGGGCAAGCTCGCTTGCCCAAGCGGAGAGCAGCGAAGGTCGCCCGGAAGGCGCAGCCTTCCGGTAGACGCGAAGCGTCGCGTACGGCGATGCCACGACTGGGTCCAACCTGCCGAAGCGGCGACAGCCGTTCGCGGAGTTCGCGGGGTTAGCGGCCAAAACCTCCTTCAGTTCCCCTGTCCAACGCGACCAAAGGCCGGGGCTACGAGAAAGGGCATCTGTGGCCAGGAACCTGTTCTCATCCTCACGATGTACAAGGAGGGACTTTGCGTTCGCCCTGCGTGACCAGCCCATCCGGCAGCCGCCGCTATTCGCGGTCACAGGCGGCGGGCAGCGCAATGGAAAAGGCCGCCCTCGGGGGAGAGCGGCCTTGAAGCAATCGGTTGTCCCTAATCGCCCGTTAGTCGAGATTCATGGTCATCAGGAACTCGGCGTTGGACCTGACCTTGGTGAGGCGGCTCTTGAGCAGCTCCACGGCCTCGACGGGGTTGAGCTCGCTGAGGACCTTCCGCAGGCGGTAGGTCAGGGCCAGCTCTCTGGGATCCAGCAGCAGCTCTTCCTTGCGGGTGCCGCTTCGGCTGATCTCGAGGGCGGGCCAGACCCGCTTGTCGACCAGTCGCCGATCCAGGTGCAATTCCATGTTGCCCGTGGCCTTGAATTCCTCGAAGATCACCTCGTCCATCTTGGAGCCGGTGTCGATCAGGCACGTGGCGAAGATCGTCAGCGACCCGCCGTGCTCGACGTTACGGGCTGCGCCAAAGAACTTCTTGGGCATCTGCAGCGCGCCGGCGTCGACGCCACCCGTGAGGATGCGGCCGGAATGCGGGGTTTCGTTGTTGTAGGCCCTGGCCAGACGGGTCAGGGAGTCCAGCAGGATCACTACGTGGTGACCGTACTCCACCAGCCGTTTGGCCTTCTCGATGACGATCTCAGCGACCTGGCAGTGACGTGCAGCGGGCTCGTCGAACGTCGAGCTGATGACCTCCACGTCGTCGGCGGTGGCGCGTTCCATTTCCGTCACTTCCTCGGGACGCTCATCGATCAGCAATACGATGAGCTGAACCTCGGGATGATTCTTGCTGATGGCATTGGCCATCTTCTGCAGCAGGACGGTCTTTCCGGTCCGCGGCGGAGCCACGATCAGACCTCGCTGGCCCTTGCCCACCGGCGTGATCAGATCGATGATCCGCATGCTCATCTCCTCGGCCGTGGTCTCCAGGACCAGACGCTGCTCCGGATGGAGGGGGGTCAGGTCGCTGAACACGACCTTGTCGGCGAGCATTTCCGGGTCCTCATAGTTGATGGCCTCGACCCGGAGCAGGGCGAAGTACTTCTCCGAGTCCTTGGGCGGACGAATCTGGCCCGACACGATATTGCCGGTCCGCAAGCCGAACCTGCGGATCTGAGACGGTGACACGTAGATGTCATCCGGGCTCGACAGGTAATTGTAGTCAGGGTTACGGAGGAATCCGTAGCCGTCCGGGAGCACCTCGAGCACGCCCTCGCCGTACATCAGACCGTTGGCGCGAATCCGCTCCTTGATGACCATGAAGATGAGGTCCTGCTTCTTCAGGCCGCTGTATTCAACCAGTCCTTCCCTCTTGGCGATCTCGTGCAGCTCAGCCACGCTGAGCTTCTGAAGGTCCTTGAGGTAGAGACTGCCTTTCTTGATGCGTTCGTATTTGGCGTGCGTGGATTCCTCGTCCTCGGTCTCACCCGCCCTGGACTCACCGGCCGCAACAGAGCCGTTCTTCTCAGCCGCCGCCTCGGGCGTCTCAGCGGACGCAACGGTAGAGTAGCCGGCCTGAGCCGAATCGGCTCCCGGGTCACTGCCTTGCGGCTGTTCCACACCGGGTTCCTCGGCGCCACCGCCGGCCTGGTCCTGCGCGTCGGTCTCGGCGAGCGTCTGGTCGACGACGCCGTCGATTCTCTTCCTTCGCTTCTTGTGTGTGTTCTTCGAGCTTCTTGCGGCTGCTCTTGCCATTTTGACTCCTTCTCCAAACTAAACGCTCTCGCGTCTCTTAGGGCCGGTTCGCACAATGGTTGGAACGTCCAGCCAGGGACGCGGGGAAAAACTCGGCGGCCTTCCTGTAATGATGAGACAGGGGAGTTGTTGTCAGATCAACAAGGAGACCTTGTTTACCAGGCCCACCGGCTACCCCGACGGTTACAAACCACCACGATTGCTGACTATACTCGAGAAGATGGTGGCGATTTGTCCTGCTAACGCCGAAAGGTCTGAGTCATTTTGAATCGTATTATCGGCGAGATTCGCTTTCTTGTCCAGAGAAATTTGAAAATTTTCCCTGGCCTGGATCTCCTCCAGGGTCAATGTCCGGCTCCTGGTCAGCCGGGCCTTGAGATCGCAGGCCACAAAGATCAACCGGTCACACCGGTCCGCCCATCCGACCTCCACCAACAAGGGGACGTCCAGGACCACGGCCGGCACGCGAGAATCCTGCTGATAGGCGCGGAGACGTCGCTCGACCTCGGCCATGACCGGCGGGTGGATGATCCGGTTGAGGCCCGCCAGCTTCTCGGGGTCGGCAAAGACGATGGCAGCGACCCTCTTTCGATCAATCTGGCCGTGGACGTCCAGAACCGTTCCACCCAGGAGCCGAACCACCTGCTCTCGAATGTCCGGCCTCTGCAGGACCTCGTGGGCGATGACATCCGCCTGGACGACGGCACAACCGAGCCTGCCGAATTCGGCCGCCACGGTGCTCTTGCCCGATCCAATGCCGCCCAGAATTCCAACGACCGGTACGGCGGGTTTTCTTGCCTGCCCACGCACGACGCGAAAGTGTAGCGGTTGTGGGGACACCGGTCAAATACTTTGTGGCAGGATCGGACGGGCGTTAGCAGGCTGTCACTCTCGCGACCGAGCGTTCATCCAATTCCTGGAAGTGGTTCAGGAGACAGCGGTTGACCACGACCCTCCAGCTCATGCGGTTGGCCACCGCGTACCCGCTGCGGAGGAGAGACTCGGTCTCCGCCTCATCCTGGGGGAGGCGGCGGAGGATCTCGGCCGCCACGGCCGCGCTCTCGCGGGCCTCTACCCTGTCACGTTCCGCCTGGCCGATCCTGATCAGGTCCTCGACCGCGATGCCGTCCGAGTTGGCCAGGCGCGTGTAGTCGGCGAGGATGACGTTCCGGTTGTCGAGCCCCTCGGAGGCGTGGCCATAGAAGCCGGCACAACCGCAGACGTTGGTGTAGACGCAGAGGGCCCCAAAGGTCAGAGGTTCCATCTGCGCGATGCCAAAGGGCTCGTAGATGCTCTGGCCGAACTCCACGTCCGTTCCTTTTCGAAGGTCCATGAACTCCATTTCCTCGGGCATCCGGCTGCCGCACCGCCGCGCGTCAAAACCGAACTGGTTGATGAAGACGACCTTGACCGCAAGACTTCTCGCATTGAACTCCTGAATGGCCGTATACAGTGCTGCCTCTCCGCCCGAGAGATCAGGCAAGCCTTCCCTGTGGGCGACAGGCCATCCGTAGGACGACTCCATCTGGAGGATGTCGCTGGATCGCCGCTGGCCCACTTCGGTGGACAGAAGCAGGAGCACACCGGTCTTGTTCCTCGCCTTGAACTCCCCGTCCAGGGCCTCCATGACCTTGAGATCCCGCCATAGGCCCTTGCTTCGGACCAGCCGGGTCACGTGCGTGAACACCGTATCAGGCCGCCATCCCAACAGCCGTTCCGCATAGGTCTGCAGCTTGGCCTTGGCCTCCAACTTGGCGGCCAGGTCAATCTCGTAGGCCGGAACACCGTTATAGACCACGTGGATGGAGGCATGTTCGAATTCAGGGGCCAGGAATCGCAGTTCGTCCCCCACCAAGTCGCCCACCGCGAAGATCTTGTCGCAGTACCGGGAGGCCTCCACCAGGGCGTGCTTGAAGTAGGTGCTCTGGTCTCCGAAGACCTGGCCGAGGGTCTGGCGGTGCGATCGGGACGCCTTCATCACATTGTAGAAGAGGGTGTCGTGGCCGGGATGGTCCTCGACGATCTTCCGCACGGAGGCGACCTCGTGCGCGTAGAAGACCGTTCGGTAGTCGCAGCACGGGTCCAGAATGGCCTGGAGGACCGTGGGCATGCCCATGAACTCGTGTGAGATCAGAAGGGTGGTTTCGTCGGGAATGCCAAGGGCCTTGAGTGCTGCGATGGCGGGCGGCCCCAGGCGTACGTACTGCTCGTACTCCCACAGGTGCTCGTACCGATGGCTTTGGATGCTGAATTGCTCGAATAGCTGGCGTTTGAACTCGTCGACGGGTCCGCGGTCACTGTGGCGGACGTCGATCAGAAGGACTTCGGGCGAGCTGGAGACCCCGGTCAGGCTGTCTCGGAAGGTGCGCCGGCCGTACACGATGCCGACGTTGTAGTATCGCTCAATCCTCTCGAAGGCCTGACGGTAGCCGGGGCTCAAGAGCCCATCAATCGAGGAGTACAGGACCTCGCCGTCGGGTCCGAGCCGGTCACCGGGTCCACCCTCGATGGCAAAGAGCGGGCTGACCAGGATGGACCGTCCTATGGCATCCAGATAGGGTGGACAGGTAAAGAGCCCCTGAAGGACCGCGCCGATTCCCCCGACTTGGCCCGTGGCTTCGTGGGTGACGTGTACGACGGTGGTCCCGCTTGCCATAGTCTAGCCTCTTCTTCCAAGATCCTGATCAGCCGCAGGCTGTATTTCAGATCGCTTCTAATAAAAACATAGATGATGGCCTCAGGAATGCCAAATCGAGGGCCCAAGATCCAAGGGGGCATTGGCAGGCGAGGACTGTGCGGCGTGGCTTCGTGGTCCGAGAAGGGATCACGAAGGTCGCAGGAGATGGATTCTGGAAGAGGAGGAAGTGGCTATAGCTCTGAGCGGAGATTTCTTATTAGACCGGACAGGACATGAGGGGGAATGGCCGCGAGACGGGGGTCCAGGATCTCCCCCAAGGCGATGCGGTCCAGGATCTCCAGTGCTTGTTTGCGATAGGGCGTGATCATGCCAAAGGCCTGGCTGGCCTTGTCCAGCTCTCCGTCGGCCATGAGACGGAGATACTGAACGACGTCCTTGGTCAGGTCCTTGTCCTCTAAAGGCACCATGGGGATGAACAGCGAGTCCTCTCTGGGCGCAGGCGTCTCATCGCTGGAGGACTCGGGCACACCTTTCTCCTGCAGGATGTCCTGAGTCAACTGGAAGGTCTCGGTCAAGAGGCGGTTTCTCCGCTCCTCATCTCCATCATCTATAGGGGCCAGCCGCAGTTCATCCGCAGGGGCTGCAGGCTCTACCAGGGGGACGTAGATTCTGTTGTGACAGGCCGGGCACTTGCCCCATTTGCCCCCTGCAGTGAGCGGGGCGTCGATCTTCTTTCCGCAGTGCTCACAATGAAAGACGATGGCCATGGCTTATCTCCCAAGGTTTGCGTGGTACTCTGCCTTCACGTCCGTCGTGATACCTCCCCGAGGGCTGAAACTGGCCGTGATGGTCATCCATCTCGGCTTGCAGACAGAGGTCAGATCGTCAAGGATCTGGTTGGTCAGGGCTTCGTAGAATATCCCTTTGTTGCGGTACCCTTGGACGTAGAGCTTGAGGCTCTTGAGCTCTATGCACGTCTTGTCCGGGCCATACTCGATGGTAATGACCCCAAAGTCCGGTTGACCGGTCTTGGGGCAGAGACTGGTGAACTCCGGACACCGGATAGTAATGGTATAGTCGCGTTGGGGCCTGGGGTTTTCAAACAGCTCTATCTTCGCGGCGTCGCTCATGACCGTTCCTTTCTGGCGGTGCAGGTCCAATGATAGTCCAATGCAGGGGCGGTGGCAAGTTCTGTTGCAGGCTTTCAGCCCACTGCGATGGTGGCGGCCCAGGATACATGGGTTGTCTGGGAAAGATGCACAGCGGCGATGCGAGGCCTTGCGAGGGGACTTTTTTTGGACCGGACCCTTGCTTTTCATGTAACAAGGGCCCGTTTCGGCGTGTCCAAACTAGTGTCATGACCAGATTCTACGCAACGGCCCGACCAGGGATGGGGAGGCGAGCCGTGCTTCTGGAGGGATATTTCCGCCGGCCTGAGCCCAACTGACGTTGGGCGAGGGCCATGGGGCCAGGAAGGGCATAGGTGTCTGGCGGCCAGGGTGCGGGTAGTTGAGTGGCGGCAGAATTCAGGGTACAATAGCAGTTCTGCCGACGATGAGCAAGGTAAGGGGAAGTAGATGGACAACGGACGAAAGAGGCTCCTGGGTGAACTGCTCTGTGAGAAGTCCTATCTGGACCCCTCAAGCCTCGACGTGGCGCTCTCCGAACAGAAGGTCCAGTACCGCAGGCTCGGCACCATCCTCCTGGAGCTGGGCTATGTGACTGAGACCCAACTGCAGGAGGCCCTTGCACTTCAGGCGGGGATAGAGCGGATCGACCTGAACGACGTCTCGCTCAGTGCCGAGATCATCGCGCAGGTGCCTTCGGATCTGGTCAACAAGTACAGCATCCTTCCCCTGGGCTTCGAGGATGGCCGCCTGGCCGTCGCGATGGTCAATCCTTTCCAGACTGAGGCCGTGGAAGACCTCAGGCTGGTGACGGGCTCTCTGATCCATCGCTACTACGCGGACCCCATCGAGATGGACAACGCGATCCTTCGGTTCTACGGCAGCAACGTGGCCCGGATGCTGGACGACCTGGCTCCAAAGGAACAGAGTGAGGAAGACAGCTCTCTCGAAGGCGATGATCTGTCCACAGCCAGGCTGAACGAGCTTGCCAGGGAGCCCTCGCTGGTCAACCTGGTCAACCTGATCATCCTGGAGGCCATCGAGGACCGGGCCAGCGACATCCACATCGAGCCGTTCGAGAACGAGCTCAAGATCAAGTACAGGATAGACGGCCTGCTCGTCGAGAAGAGCCCCTCCTCCAAACGACTGCACGCGGCGATCATTTCGCGCATCAAGATCATGGCCAACATGAATATCGCCGAGCGGTTCGTGCCGCAGGATGGCCACATCGACTTCGCGGGCAAGCGGGGCAGGATCGATCTTCGCGTCTCCACGGTCCCGACCGTCCATGGAGAGACGGTGGTGCTGCGAATCCTGGACAAGAGCGCGGCCTTGATCGAGCTGGAAGACCTGGGCATGAATCCTACGATGCTGGCGAATTTCGAGAAGTGCCTTCGCAAGACGTACGGGATCGTGCTGGTGACGGGGCCCACGGGGTGCGGCAAGACGACCACCCTTTACGCGGCCCTCAAGAAGATCTATTCGCCGTCGGTCAAGATGATCACCATTGAGGACCCGGTCGAGTACCAACTGGACGGGATCAACCAGATGCCCGTCAACAACAAGCGGGGCCTGACCTTCGCCACGGGCCTGCGCCACATTCTGCGTCACGACCCGGACATCGTCATGGTCGGCGAGATCCGCGATCGCGAGACCGCAGACATCGCGATCCGGGCAGCCCTGACCGGCCACCTGGTCTTCTCGACGCTTCATACGAATGACGCCGCGGGTGCAGTGACCCGTCTGACGGACATGGGCGTGGAGCCCTTCCTGCTGTCGAGCTCGTTGGAGGGGCTGCTGGCCCAGCGGCTGGTCAGACGGATCTGTCCGCACTGCAAGGAGGCCTACGAGCCGGACAAGAGCCTGCTCAAGGGGCTGAGCAACGCCATGCAGTTGAAGCCGGGTGCCGTGTTCTACCGGGGCCGTGGATGCAATCACTGCGGCCAGACCGGCATGCTGGGCCGGACCGGGATCTTTGAGCTGCTTCGCATCACGGGTCCCTTGCGGGAGTTGATCGCGACGCGGCCGACCAGCGATCAGGTCGTCCGTGCGGCCCCGCCGGACCACGTGGACATGGTCCACGACGGCTTCGAGAAGGTGCTGGCAGGACAGACCACGCCCGAGGAGATCATACGGGTCGCGAAGACCATCGGCGACGATGATTAGGCAAGAGACCAAGCCGGCAGGCAACGGATAACCCACAACCAGCAACCCATAACCACCCATGACCGAATTTCTGTACAAGGCAGTGGACAGGCATGGAGGCAGTGTCACAGGCGCCATCGAGGCCAGCGACCGCAGGGCTGCAGTGGCGGCACTGGCTGAGAAGGGCCGCTTTGCGACGGAGGTGAACGAACGGGGCAGGAATGCGGCCGGAGGTCCCGGTCTGGCCGGGGTGGCCAAGGGCAAGACCTCGCAGCCTTCGAGGAATGGGCAGGCGGCCCATACCTCAACCTTTGGATTCGGGTCACGGGGCATGACCAGCAAGGAGGTGGTGGCCATGACCACCCAACTGGCCACCGCCCTGAAGGCGGGTCTGCCGATGATGGCTTGCCTGCAACTGCTCCGCGATCAGCAGAAGCGGCCGGGCGCAAGGGAGCTGCTCGAAGACTTGGTCCAGTCGGTCAGCGAGGGCCTCTCCCTGTCAGAGGCCATGGCCAAGCACCCCAAGATCTTCAGTCCCCTGTATCTGTCGATGATTCGCGTGGGCGAGACGGGCGGTCTGCTCGAGCAGACCTCGGCCCAACTCTCGCAGATCCTCAGCCGCGACGAGAAGGTCAAGACGAGCATCAAGAATGCCTCCGCGTACCCGATCCTGGTGTTGTGCCTCGGGTTGGTGTCCGTCACGGTCATCGTCACGTGGATCCTGCCGACGGTCATGTCCTCCATGGACATGGAACGGGCGGCCATGCCGCTGCCCACCCGGATGCTGCTGTCCGCGGGCGACTTCGTCAAGAGCGGAATCTCGTCTGCGCCCGGCTGGCTCACCATAGCGGCGGTCGTGGCGGCGGTCGTCTATGGGGCCCGGTGGCTCAGGACCGACGGCCGCATGCACTGGGACGGCTTCAAGCTCAAGATCCCGGTGTTGGGATCCGTGCTGCGGACGATCGCGGTCGGCCGATTCTCCAGGACCCTGGGCGCCCTGACCAAGGGCGGGGTCACCATCCTCGAGGCCCTCGCCGTGGTCCGCGATACCCTCGGCAACGAGGTCCTTGCCGTTCAGATCGACCACGTGGCTGAACAGGTCAAGCGGGGCGCGACCCTCTCGGAGCCGCTGGAGAAGTCAGGCTATTTCCCGCCGCTGTTGGTCCAGATCGTGGCGGTGGGAGAGCAGACGGGCAAGCTGGATGAGCTGCTGCTCCACGCGGCAGAGACCTTTGATACCGAATCCGATGCGGCGATCACGCGGTTCATGTCCGTGTTCCCCGCCATCCTGATCCTCCTGCTGGCCCTGGTGATCGGTTTCATCATCGTGGCGACCTTGTTGCCCATGGTGATCACGCAACTGGGGGCGGTGGGCAGATGAGCGAATCGCAGTGCGAACTGTGGCAACTGGGATAGACGACACGATTGCAGGAGAGTCCTGTATGAAGAACCAGAGGACACTGAGAAGAAGGGCCTTTACGCTGGTCGAGCTGCTGGTGGTGATCGTGATCATCTCCATGCTGGCCGCCTTTGTGGCGCCGAACGTGATCAAGCACATCGGCAAGGCCAAGGTGGACCTGGCCAAACCCAGGATGGCGATCGTGGAAGACGCTGTCAGCCGGTTCTACATGGATTGCGGCAGGTACCCCGATGACTCGGAGGGCCTGGAGGTCCTGCTGGTCAATCCCGGCGCAACGGGCTGGAACGGACCCTACCTGAAGCAGTCGCAGTTGCTGGATCCCTGGGGCAATCCCTTTGGCTACGCCTCGCAGGGCACGATCAACCCCGGCCAGCCCGACCTGATCTGCTATGGGGCGGACGGTCAGGAAGGCGGCGAAGGAGAGAACGCCGACGTTGTGAATGACTGAGTGCTGAGGACCCAGCACTCAGAATCCAGAATCCAGAAGCCAGAAGGTTGGGCAACGACAATGGGTCTGCACCCACAACCCTCAACCAGCAACGCGCAACTGCTCAGCGGGTTCACCCTCATCGAGCTGATGGTGGTGGTCGTGGTCATTGCGCTGGCTGCGGGCCTGGGCGGTGGCGTGTACGTGGGATCGTACAAGCGGATGATGGTGGAAAAGGCGGCCCGCGACGTCTGGTCGCTGGCGAAGTACGCCCGTATCGCGGCCATTGAGAAACAGCAGACCTTGTACCTGGAGATCGACACGACCAACGGCCGGTGCTGGGTGACCACTGCGGAGCCCGACGCCAACAGCCTCTCCGCTGCAGAGGGCGGGATGATCCGCAACCAGTACTGCAGACCCGTGGAGCTGCCGAGCAACGTGGAGATCGAAGAGCTGGCGATCGGGCTGAGTGAATCCGTGGACGTGGCTGCCGGCGGAGACGCCTACCCCAGGATCGTCTTTCGTCCCAATGGCTCGGCAGAGTCGGCGGCCATCGGGATAGGCGACGGCAAGACCCACTATGGAATCACGATCAATGGCGCCACCGGCACCAGCAGGCTGGTCATGGGCGAGGCTGCGCCGGTTGCAGACCTGACGATCGATCTGGAGGCCCAGGAATGAGGCGGACAGGGACACCGCGGGCAGGCTTCAGTCTGATCGAGACCATCGTGGCGGCCGTGATCCTCGGCGGGGCGGTCGTGACCATCGGGTCGATCAGTTCCAGGGCCCTGGTGGCGACGCGTCTGAATCGTGAGTACGAGACGGCTGCCTCCATTGTCGACCGGCAGATGAACGTGATCCAGTTTTCGGGCGTGGACCAACTGGTCAGCGCAGGACAGATGGACGGCCGGGTGGACGATATCCCGCCCGGATATCAATGGTCCGCGTCCGCCTCCTATGAGGGCATTGATGCGCTTTATGCCGTGACCGTCACGGTGAGCTGGGCCGAACAGGGCAAGGCGTACACCCTGTCCATGGATACCCAGATGAATGGACCTACCACCATTTCGACAGATGAGAGCAGCACGACTACAACTCAAGGCACGACCTCTGGCGCTACGACCCAGACCACTGGATCGTCGTCCCGGTAGGGTGCGGCCGGCCAGACCGGGCTGGGGTTTCACCCTGGCCGAGGTCCTGGCTGCCACCGCCATTGGCTCATTCGTTGCCCTGGTGGCCATCGGCGCACTGCGGAGCACCAGCACGGGCGCCTCCGTGGTCCAGGACCGGACAGATCGGGCCGCGGAGCTGCGGGCCACGGCCCGGCGTATTGCCATGGATCTGGCCAATATCCGGCGGAGTGACGATGCCAACGAGGTGAAGCTGCAGGGTGGGGTCGAGGACTCAGGTTCAGGCGAGCAGGCCTACGTCACCTTCTGGGCGATCTCGCATGAAAAGGCCCGGCCCGATCAGCCCGAGGGGGACGTCTATGAGGTGGAGTACTACCTGGGCCAGAAGGAGGACAGGACCCTCCTGATGCGAAGGGTCTGGCCTCATCCTGATCCCAACTCCGTCGAGCCGGGCGGCATCCTCACCGTGCTGAGCGACCAGATCGAGATGATGACGATCACGTACTTCGACGGAGAGAAGTGGGTCAGCCAGTGGCTCGGTGGCGCAGGCGCGAGCGAGCAGACGGACCAGCCCCTTCCCATGCTCATTGAGGTGACCCTGGTGGCCAAGGCCACGGAGGCCGGCGCATTGACCGAAGAGTCGTTTCTCGTGACCGTGACGCCCTCCGCCGTGGCTGAGCAGACCGCGAACCTGGAGGCGGCCCAGCAGTCCGGCTCCGCTACGGCCGGCACTTCGAGCTCGACTACGCAGGGTACGACGGGGACGACCACCTCGCCGGGTGGCTAACAAGAGACCGGCCTGTGGCCGCTGCATGCGGCGGAGGCCTTGAGACGCGAAGATGCTTCATCAACGTAGACAACGAGGACTGGTGCTGCTGATCGTTCTGTGGACGATCGCGATCCTGCTGATCCTGGGTGCGACGACCCGGCAGACCAGCGGCCTGGACACCAAGCTGAGCGTGTTTACGACCCAGGAGATGCGGTGCAAGTGGGCAGCGCGCCAGGCGTGGAGAAGGCAGTGGCGATCCTCAACGAGGATGAACGGACCACGGACTGTGCGACCGAGCTGTGGGGCAATGATCCCCAGGACCTGATGGACGTGCCCCTGCAAGGCTGCCACTATAGGGTCGGGATCGTGGATGAGGCCGGCAAGCTGAACATCAACACCGCGACGCGGGATCAGTTCCTTGGCCTGCTCGACTGGGGCATGGACGCGTCGATCGCGGATGCGATCATCGACTGGAGGGACGCAGACGAGGAGCCGGGCGAGGAGGGGACCGAGGGTGGCTACTATGAGAACCTGCCCTATCGCTACAAGGTCCGCAATGGTCCATTCAAGACGGTGCGGGAGTTGTTGATGGTCAGGGGCGTCACAGAAGAGATGTTCTACGGCACGACCATCGCCCCGGGCCAGGGCAACACCCGGACCGTTGCATCGCTGGTCAGCGACCCCAACGCCACCTCGACCAGCGCACGCCGGGGCTGGGGCGAGTTCATGACCTGCTATACCTCCTCGGCCATCGCGGACACGAGCGGCGTCACGAAGGTGGACATCAACCAGGCCAGCAGCCAGGACATGCAGGATCAATTGGGCATTACTGCGGCCCAGGCCCAGGCGATCATAGACAACCGTCCCAGCAACGGGTACACGAGCATCGGCGACCTGCTGGGCGGATCGAGCACGGCCGGCGCAACCGGCACGACTGCCACAACGCAGAGCACGGTCATGACGACCAATGCAGCCAACGCAACCACGACCACGCCTGCAGTGCTGGACGCGCAGACCTTCCGCAACATCATCGACCTGATCACGGTCGGCACCCAGCAGGGCGGGACGACCGGCGCCACGGCCGGTGGCTCCGCCACGACAGGTGGAAGCACGGGCGGATCGCAGACGACCGCAGGCGGATCCTCTTCAGGCTCATCGACGTCCACGTCCACCACGGGCACAGCCGCAGCCACGACCGCCACCTCTGCCGCCAAGACCAAGATCAACGTCAACACTGCACCCGTGGAGGTCCTGGTGGCCTTGTGGGGAGGCACGGACTTGGCCTACGATCTCGCCTACAATGTGGTGAGCTACCGGGACAGCACGTTGTTGGGGATACAGAGTCTCGGCGAGTTGTTGGATGTGCCCTCCATGACGACCGACGCCTTCAAGCAGATCCTGGACCAGGTGACCCTCCAGTCCAATCTGTATTCCATCACGAGCGTTGCCACCGCAGATCAGACCGGGATCAGCGGGGCCACGTGGGTGGTCGAGGCCGTGATCGATAGGGGGCAGAGCCCGGCAAAGATTCTCTATTGGTATGAAGGAGCCTGTCCGTGAGCGGCACCAAGGCAGAACAATCCGTAGTTGCCATCGTCCAGGAGGAGAACCGTCTCAGGGCCGTGGAGGTCCAGAGGGGGCCGGCCGGACTGCGGGTGGCATGGGCCAAGAGCACGGAGCCCGGCCAACTGGACTGGACCCAGTTTGCCGCGGAGTGCGGTGTGACTGGGGGCCGCAGCCAGGCGGCCGCTGCAGACCCGGGTCGAACCCAACTCGCCATCGGGCTGGGTCCGCTGGGCGTGGCCTTCTATCGACTTCGCCTGCCCGTGGTGGCCGAAGAGGAGATCGACGCCATGGTCCGCATGCAGGCGGAGACCCGGCTGCCCCTGTCGGCCGACCAGATGGAGCTGGCCTGGCGGATCGTGGAGCGAGGCACGGAGCAGATGACCGTGACGCTGGCGGCCACGCGGCGCAAACACATCCAGGCCCTGGTGGAGCAGGTCCGGCCTCTCTCTCCGGACCGGCTGGTGCTCTCCTGCGAGGCCCTGGTCAAGTCCTGGGGTACGCTCTTTTCCGAATCCAAGCCTGGCAACGGCGTGATGGTCCACATGGACGGCCACGGCACCCAGGTCTGCCTGGTGGAGGACGGGCAGCTCAGCCATATGGCGGTGGTCGACACGGGCACTGAGGACCTGGTCGGAGAGCATCTGGGCGTGCCCTCCAAGAGTGAGGGCCGGTCCGGCCAGACCTCGGTCGAGGAGCAGTTCATGCAGGACCTGCAGTCCGTCCTGGACGGCATGAAACAGCCCGGTCAGAAGCAGCCCTGGCCTGTGGCCGTGCTGTCTGACGGCAATCCCACGCTGGAATACGTGGCGGGCCTGCTCAGGGGTGCGGGCTTCGAGGTGGCGATCGCCACACCCAAGGCCAAGACTATCCAGGGCGACTTCTCACCCGGGCAGTGGTATGAATACAAGACCGCCCTGGGCCTGGCGTTGATGATGATCGAGTCTCCGCGGGCGGGCCTGGATCTCTTCATGAACCTCTATCGGCCGCCGGCCGAGGTGCAGGCCCGCACGCCCGTGCTGTCGAGCCGGACTGCCCTGGTGGTCGCTGCCGCGGCACTGGTGGGGGCACTGCTGATCTCGTTTCTGACGGATCTCGCCCTGGACGGCAGGCTCAAGGCCCAGGTCGACAAGCACAAGATCGCCGAGGCCAAGGCCCAAAGGGACATGCGGCAGGTGGTGGCCAGGTATCGTCCCGACGTCCTGGCCTTGCTGAAAGAGGTCAATGCGGGGGCCGCGGACGGCGGCATCATGCTGGACAGCCTGCACTTCAAGCGAGGCCAGGCGGTCCAGATCATGGGGCAGGCAGACAGACCCGAGCAGCTCTACTCCTTTGAACAGGCCCTGAACAAAATGGAGGGGCTGCGGTCCGTGAAGATCGACAAGCAGTCCCAGGACACCCAGACCAAGAAGGTCAAGTTCACAGTCTCGTTCCAGTACAAGGACTTCACCCAGAAGGGGGCACGGTCTTAGCCTATGATCAAGAAGCTTTCATTTGACAATCTCACGGACAAGGAACGCCGGACGATCACGATCGCAGCCGTATGCGTGGCAGCGGTCCTGCTGATCACGGTGTTGCCGGGGTGGTGGGCCCGATGGAGCCAGATCAGGGCGGACATCAAGAAGCAGCAGCAGATGCTGGATGAGGCCAGCAGAGGCCAGTACAACCCGCCGGGGCTTGCCCTCCTGGTGCCTGCCTTCGACATGCCCAAAGACTCGGAGACGCAGAAGAACCTCTTTCGCGACAAGGTCAACGAGCAGATCAGGCAGGCGGGCCTGCCCAGTGCGCCCCTTCAGGTCGAGCCTTCAGCCAAACAGATGTATGATGGGTATGGCAGGCTGACTCTTAAGTACAAGGGAGCCTGCCGGTTCGAGCAGCTCCTGGACTTTCTGGCCAAGCTCAAGGAGAACAAGTACTATGCTGGGGTCGATGAGCTTATGATCAGGGCAGACCCCAAGAAGTCGGCCCAGGAGCGGCAGAGCGTGGACGTGGAACTGACCATCTCGACCTTTGTGGGCAAGGGAGGCTCGGTGAGAAAGGCCGTCCAGACGCAGGAACAGAAACAGGAGCCCAAGCAGGCGGCTCCGACTACAGAGCAGGTGAGGTAGCGACTATGGGTGCGAAATCGACCCAGCATTCAAGCGGCATGCTTTCCATCGCCATGCTGGCCACCGCGGGACTTCTGGCGTCCGTCTCCGTGGCGAAGGTGACACGGGTGTTTGTCGTCTCCTCCCGCGTTGCAGAGGCCACAGAAGGCAGCGGGATTGCGTCCAGCCCGACCCAGGAGCAGATCGACAAGGCCCTTGCCGCAGACAAGGCAGTGGCGGAGGACCTGAAGAAGGCGAACCTGTTCTCCCCTGCCGCGCCCAAGCGGTGCCCGGTGCAGGAGGTCTTTGGCATCCTCGGCAACGAGGCCCTCATCAGCGGCCAGTGGTACAAGGCAGGGTCCAAGTTCCAGGACGCCAATATCGTGGCGGTTGAGCCGACCTGCGTGATCGTCGAGTGGAATGGTCAGCGGAGTACCCTCTACCCGATCCAGGCCGCTGTGGCTGCAGACAGTTCGAGCGGCAGGGGTGAAAGGGGCAGGGGCAGGTCCGGAGGGTTTGGTGGCGGTGGACCCGGGATGACCATGGTCGGTGGCGGTTTCGGCATGCGCGGTGGGGCAAGGGGGGGCAACGTCTCCGACGCGGATCGGCAGCGGATGATGGAGCAGTTCCGGAACATGCAGAACATGACGCCCGAGCAGCAGCAGGCCATGCGTGAGCAGTTCAGGTCCATGCGTGGAGGCGGCATGGGCGGCGGCATGGGCGGTGGCATGGGCGGCGGCATGGATGGTGGCCGGCGGGGCGGCGGTATGGGTGGGGGTGGCGGCGGCATGGGCGGTGGCGGGGGTATGGGAGGCGGCGGCGGTGGCGGTGGTGGAGCAGGAGGGAGTGGTGGCGGCGAAAGGCGAAGGGGTGGCGGCTAGGCCATCCGGCGATCAGACAACGTGACCAGGACAGGGTTGGGACTGCAGCGGCGAGCAAGGTCGCCGGCATGGATCGAAAGTCGAGGGCAGAATTGTGAAACGGACGAGTTGGATCGTGATAGGGCTGGCTGCCGTTGTGTCCTGTTGCCTGGTCTGGTGGATTGGATTCGAGGGTCAGGATGCCCTCTCCATGGGAACGCGTACACCGAAGCCTGCAATGAAGAAGGCCGGCGATGCGAATCAACCCGCCAAGCCGGCGACTGCCGCCAAGACCCTGGACGCCAACTCCCCGGCGGACGCCAACCGCGCCCAGGCCAGGATGGGGCGGCTGCCGGGCGGCCCCAACGACGTCAATGCACCCAGGTTCGGAGAGGGTATGCAGGGCTTCCGCAGCAGGCGGGGCCGGTTCGGCGGTGAGATGGGCGCCATGGGAGGCGACTTTCCCGGTCCGGGCGGCATGGGCGGCAGGGGTGGTAGGGGCGGGGCCTTGTCGACCGAGCCCAACGATCCGAACCAGGTCAACCTGAACCTCAACAACGTGGAGATGAAGGACATCATCACGCGGATCGGAGAGTGGACAGGCAAGAACATCATCCCCGTTGCAGAGGCCATGCAGCAGCGGGTCACGATCTATGCCCCCAAGAGCATGACTCGCAAGGAGGCCCTGGCCCTCATCTACAACGCCCTCAAGACCAAGGGCTACGTGATCGAAGACGCCAACAACGTGTTGTACGTCAAGCCCATCTCCACTGCGAAGCTGGGCGTGGTGCCCACGATCCCGGACGATCAGCCGCTGGCCTCCATCGAGAACAAAGACCAGGTCGTGCAGCGGTTCTTCAGGATGAAGAACTACAGCGCAGCAGACATGGGCTCCCTCATCCAGCCGCTGATAGGCGAGTACGCGCACGTCAGCAGCGATATGAGCAGCGGCACCCTGCTGGTCATCGACACGGTGTCCAACCTGATCAGGGTCGAGCGGATGGTCCACGAGTTCGACATCCCAGAGGCAGGCCAGACCGTCTCCGAGGTGGTCCAATTGGAGCGGGGTGACCCGGTCGAGATCGTGCAGTTGATCAGACTCCTGATGGGCGACACCGCGACCACGGGTACGAGCGGGACCAGGAACCTCGGCGGCGGCCAGGGCGGCGGCTTTGGAGGGCGGGGGGGCGGTTTCGGCGGGAGAGGCGGCGGTCCGGGTGGCGCAGGCGGCGTCTCCGGGACTCAATCGACCACAGCCTCGTACGTGATGATCGGGACCAGCCGCGTACCGATCGTGATGATCCCCGAGCCCACGCGGCGATGGATCATCGTGCGGGCCTCTGCCCAGGACCTCAAGACCGTCAAGGAATGGATCGTCAAGTTGGACCGGGAGGAGCCTATCAAGTCCGAATATGAGACCATCCAACTGACCTATGCGGATGCGTCGGAGGTGGCCACCCGCATCGAGGAGCTCTTGAGTACGACGGCGGCAGGCAACCAGATCCGGCAGAACGTCCTTGTCCGGCCTCTGGCGCAGTCCCGGCAGGTGATGATCTATGGCCGTGCGGATCTGCGGGACATGATCAAGAAGCTGATCGCCGAGCAGATTGATAGACCGGTGGGCGACTTTGAGACCAAGACCTTTACGCTCAAGCATGCAGACCCGGACACGATGAAGACGAACCTCGACACCCTGTATGGCCAGACGAGTACCAGCGCATACCGGTCGAGCTTTGGGGCGAGTTCGAGCCGGAGCCCTAACGACACGGTCAAGACGACCTCCTTCCCCAGCATGCAACAACTGACCGTGATTGCCTCGCCTGAGAACATGCGCAAGATCGAGAAGCAGATCGAGGTCTGGGATTCGCCCCTGGATATCGAGAAGCTCAAGCCTCGAATCATCGAGCTCCGCAACTCCGACCCGGTCCAGATGGCAGACCTGATGACCACCCTGTTCTCCTCTGACAGCAGCGACAGCGCGACCCAGGGCATACGGATGCTCATCTTCGGCGGCAACAGCGAGAGCCAGACGCGGGGCAAGATCGTGGGCCCCTTGTATGGGCAACTGGCCTTCGAGTCCGTGCCAGGTACCCGCAAGATCATCGTGATCAGCAAGGTGCCCGAGGCCTACGAGGTGATCGAGCGGCTCATCAAGGACCTGGACAGGCAGGAGATGGCTGAGGTCCCGCAGGCGGTGAAGCTCAAGTATGCGGACCCTGAGAAGCTCTCCGAGCTGCTCAATGCCTTGTTCAACGAGGCGGGCACGACTGCGACGATCAGCACCAGCACCTCCGGCCTGAGCGCCCTGGCCACAACCGGCACGTCGTCTTCTTCATCGTCTTCCTCGAGTAACACCGCGGCCCGTACCACCTCGTCTGGAGGCGGTAGCACCAGTCAGTCTGGTGTGTATACGCCGTGGTGGACTCGATCCAGGACCTCGACGACCGAGATGCCGATCAGCAACGTCATCGGAAAGGTCCGGTTCATCCCGGATGCCCATAGCAAGTCCATCCTGGTCCTGGCTGCCCCCGAGTTCCAGGAGAGCCTGGCCAAGACCATCCACGAGCTCGACGTACCGGGCAAGCAGGTCATGGTCAAGGCCGTGATCCTCAACATCGACCACAAGGACGCGACCTCCTTGGGCGTACAGCTCGCCTCCAATTCGGCATCGTTCGGCAATCTCGATGAGAACGCCATCACTGCTGTGGGCCAGTTGATTAACCTGGACAAGGGAGGGGCCATGCCGTTCTCCACGGGCGGGACCTCTTCCTCCGGAGCCGCCACGACGGCGACCACGGGCGCGGTTGCTGGCACGGCACATGCCAATGTCTTTACCGGGAACGTGAGCTTGTTGGTCGACTTCCTGGTCAAGAAGGTCAACGCCAGGGTGCTCAACCAGCAGACCCTGTGGACCAAGGACAATGAAGAGGCCAGCTTCTTCAAGGGTGCCACCGTGGCCTTCTCCGCTGGAACTTCCGTCACTACCCAGACGACCAGTCAAGACTACATCTTCGAGGACGTGGGCATGACCCTGAGGGTCAGGCCGCGAATCACGCCTGAGTCGAACGTGGACATGATCGTCAATGTCATGCTGTCGGATCTGACGAGCGAACTGGTGAATAGTCAGCCCAAGCGGACGAAGATGGACTCCACGACCAACATGATCGTACAGAATGGCCAGACCGTGATGCTTGGCGGCATCCTGTTCCAGACCGACAGCAAGGTCCTCCGAAAGGTGGCCCTGCTGGGAGACATTCCGCTTCTGGGTGAGCTGTTCAAACACCGGGAGATCGAGAAGAGCAACAGCGAGATGATCGTATTCATCACGCCCTACGTCGTCGACGAGGGAGATCAAGGACAATCGGTCGGAGGCGGTGCAGCCGAGCAGATGAAGCACCCCTTGAACGCCCTCAAGGATGCCGAGGAGCAGATGAAGATCATTGACCAGGAACTCAAGAAGTCCACAAGGTAGATCGTGACGGCGGGCCCGTGGCCCGCCCTTCTTCTTCTCCTTCTCCGGCCAGGCAGCCCCCAGCGCTGCCTGGCCCGGGGTATCTGAGAGCAGTGGCGAGTGGCTAGTGATTAGTTGCTCGCCACTCGCGGCTAGTCACTCGCCACTGTCTTGTAGCTCATCATCACCTGCACCTGGATCTGTGGCTTCGCTTCGTAGACGGCTGACAGGCGGGTCAGGGTCTGTCTCTTGGAGTTCTCGCGGGACTCTTTCTCCAGACGCTCGACGAGCCAGGTGGCACCCGGCGCCTCCAGGGTCAGCGTACCCTTGGGGGATTTCACCTTGGCGGTCGAGCCTGAGGCCTCAGCCGCCAGCCAGGTCATGAAGGCCTCTTTGACGGCCAGTCCACCACCCTCGAAGTCGAAACGGTCCTCCAGCGTGAGTTTGGAGTCCATGGTCAGTCGCAGCCTTCGCACTGCGGATCGTAGGCCTGCCACATCGTAGGCCTTCTCAAACCGGATCACTGCAGTCCCGTCGGGCTCAACGTCGAGGGTGCCGCTGTGCTGGCGGCCTTCCCTCTGGGGCTCGCCGCCGATCACCGGCACGCTGTGACCCAGCGAGTTGGCAAAGATGTTGTTGTAGCGGGCTGCGCCAAAGTAGTCCTTGCTGTAGCGGCCCGCGCCAGGGTCACAAAGGAGGGTTTGGCCATCCACGAACAGGATGAAGCTCGCGATGTCATTGTTGTTGTGCGGCTCTGCATTGTGTCCGGCCTTAGCCACCAGCACTGCGGTCCGGCCGCCCCAGTCGGCGACCCGTTTGACGATCCCCGCCTTCGGTAGATAGGCCTCCTTCACCTGGAAGGCAGGCTTCTGGCCGTCCCACCAGAGCACGTTCCGCAGCGCACTGCCGAGCCAGCGATCATCGACCGAGCCTGCCAGAGACGTCAGCGAGGGCTGTCCCTCCCTCTCACCCAGCCTCGCGGCCAGGTGGGGCGAGAGGTCGCTCTCTTCGTGGGCGTCTGCAAAGGAGATGAATCGACCGGCGTCCAAGGCAGCGATGAGGGGAAAGCCGGCGATGGCCTTGAGTCTGGGCTGGGCCAGCAGGTCGATCTGTCCTGCGGTCCGGGATCGCAGCATCTCAGCCAGTGCCACGTAGTGGGTCAGGCCATAGTTCCAGTAGCCAATCCCTTCGAGGCTGGCACCGTCCTCTGAGAAGGCCTGCTCTATGAATCGATCGAGCTGCCTGAGGATCGGCTCCAGGAGGGCGGCCTGGCGGGAGACATCGGGTTCGAGCAGTAGTGCTGCCTCGCCGATCGAGCCTGCGCACACGCCGGTCCAGTTGTTTGAGCCATCCTTCCACCAGAATGCCTCGGGGTCCTTCTGGTAGGCGGACAGGACCCTACGGTCCACCTCGCTATGGATCCTGGCCAGGACCTCCTTGGGCAGCCTGTCGCCCAGCACGAGCACCACGTAGCCCAGGTCTGCTGCGGTCTCTGAGGCGAACAGGTCGACTGCCACGGTCTCGTGGGCGGGCAGGACCCAGGTGGTTTCTTCGCAGACGCTCCAAACGAGGTCGCTGACCCAATCGAGATACCGCTTGTCTGTGGCAAGGCGGGCGTCCAGAACGGCCTTGGTCAGCAGCTCCCGTTTGCGGAAATAGGGGCCTTCATAGGGCTCGCGCGCCCCGGTCTTGCGGAAGGTTCTGTACAGGGAATAGGTGGTCTGCGGGATGTCGAGCTTGTCGATCTTGGCCCAGGAAGGGAGATCCTTGGCTGCGGCCCGCGACCCAAGCTGGTCCAGTGCAGCAGTGGACATCTCAGGCAGGAGGGGCCCACTACTGGCGCAGGATCTGCTCGATCCGGGCCTTGGCCGGCGCAGTGCCGGGCTCTGCGGCAGCCTGGGCGGTTGGGGACGTGAGAACAGTGACTACAAAGGTGGCCGCGACCAGGGCCACGCTGCATGTGGATCGGATCTGAGACATGGGACCTCCGGGCAATTAGGTGAAGGGTCAAATAGTTGAGTGGTCAAACTAACCATGCGACTATCTAAGGACCCGTCCTAGCCAGTTAACGATGTCGCCGCTACGCGGCGCCACGGGCCTGCTGGATCATCTGGATCGTCTTGCGGACCTTCTCTGTCAGGCTGGCGAAGTCCCGCTTCTGGATCGCCTCCTTGGTGATCAGATTCGAGCCCATGCCCACGCACGCGACGCCTGCGCGGAACCAGTCGTTCAGGTTCTCCTGGTCTGCAGAGACACCGCCGGTGGCCATCAGTTCTGCCCACGGGCAAGGGGCCTTGATCGCTTTGATGAAGGCCGGTCCGCCCAGGCAATCGGCTGGAAAGACCTTGCAGACCTCCACTCCCAGCAGGTGCGCGTGGTGGATTTCAGTGACCGATCCGCACCCGGGCATGTAAGGGATCTTCTGGCTATTGCATACCTTCGCGACCTCCTCATCCAGGAAGGGTCCCACGATGAAGTCCGCGCCCGCGGACATGGCCAGCACTGCGGAGGGCGCGTTGCAGATGGACCCTGCACCGAGGATCAACGAGGGCATCTCCTTGTCGCGGAGCTCTGCCAGTTGCCTGAAGACGTCGCCGGCCCGGTCTGCCCTGTGCGTAAACTCGACGACTGGCGCACCACCTCTGCGCAGGCCTTGACGATCGCCTTGGCCATGGTCACGTCGGAGTGATTGAAGATCGGGACCAGGCCTACGCCTTTGATCGTCTGCAGCGTGTCGAGTCGACTATGTACAGCCATGAACACACTCCTTAGAGCTTCTAACAAGATGCCTTGGCTAGAGATTCCCTACCTTGCGATTCGGGCACCAGCCCCCTTCATGACCCGCTCGACCTCGGCCAGGGTTGCGGTCGTGGTGTCGCCCGGTGTGGTCATGGCCAGGGCCCCGTGCGCAGCGCCGTAGTTGACTGCCTCAGAAGGAGTCTTGCCTTCCATGAGGCCGTAGATGAGCCCTGAGGCAAAGCTGTCGCCGCCGCCCACCCGGTCGTAGATCTCCAGGCCCTCACGCAGGACCGCGTCGCAGAACTGGCCTTCCATCCAGAGGATCGCGCCCCAGTCATTGATCGAGGCGGTCTTGGCGTGCCGCAGGGTGGTGGCGACTGCAGAGACCTGGGGGAATTCCCTGGTGACCTGGCGGATCATCTTCTTGAAGCCGGCGGGGTCCAGGTTGGAGCAGCCCTCATCGAGGCCTTCGACCTTGAATCCCAGGGCGGCAGAGAAATCCTCTTCATTGCCAATCATCACGTCCACCAGGGGCGCGATGCGGCGATTCACCTCCATGGCCTTATCCTTGCCGCCGATGTCCTTCCAGAGCGAGGCCCTGTAGTTGAGGTCATAGGAGATCACGGCGCCGGTCTTGCGGGCTGCAGCCATGGCCTCCAGGACCACGTCTGCCGTCGTAGCAGACAGGCCCGCGAAGATCCCACCCGTGTGGAACCACCGCACGCCGTCCTGGCCGAAGATCCGCTGCCAATCGACGTCTCCCTTCTTCATCTGTGAGACAGCGGTGTTAGCGCGATCCGAGCAGCCCACTCCCGCCCTCACACCAAAACCCCGCTCAGTGAAGTTCAGCCCAACGCGGGACCTGCGGCCCACACCGTCGAACGGCGACCAGCGGATGTACTCCGTGGCCACGCCGCCCTGGAGGATCAGGTCCTCGAGCAGCCTGCCTACGGGGTTGTCTACGATGGCCGTGACCACGGCCGCCCTCTTGCCAAAGCAGCGTCGCAGCCCCCTGGCCACGTTGTACTCGCCGCCGCCTTCCCACACGCGGAAGTGCCGCGTGGTGTGGATCCGCTCATCGCCCGGGTCCAGCCGGATCATGACCTCACCGAGGGCAAGGAGGTCGTATTTGCATTCGGAAGTAGGTCGAAGGAGCATAGACATACGGTTTCAGGTTTAGGTTTTAAGTTTTAGGTTTTAGGCTTCAAGTTTGAGGTTTTAGGTTAACTTAAATCTTAAAACCTAAAACCTGCCACCTTCTGTTCTACCTTGCCAGCCAGCCTCCGTCTACGGCCACCGTGTAGCCTGACAGGTAGTCTGAGGCAGGGGAGGCCAGGAAGACCGCTGTGCCCATCAGGTCCTCGGGCGTGCCCCACCGGCCTGCAGGGATGCGGTCCAGGATCGCCTTGTTGCGTGCCGCGTCTTCTCGCAGGGCCTTGGTGTTGTCCGTGGCCATGTATCCCGGGGCGATTGCATTGACGTTGATCTTGTGCGTCGCCAGCTCGTTGGCCATCAGCCGGGTCAAGCCCATGACTGCCGACTTGGAGGCCGTGTAGGAGGGCACCAGGATGCCGCCCTGGAAGCTGAGCAGCGAGGCGGTGTTGATGATCTTGCCGCCCCGTCCCTGCTTGATCATCACCTTGGCGACCGCCTGGGTCAGGAAAAACAGGGTGCGGCAGTTGATGTTCATCACGTCGTCCCAGTCCTTCTCCGTGAACTCGGGCAGGGGGGCCCTGCGGATGATCCCCGCGTTGTTGAACAGGATGTCGATGCCGCCGAGCTGTTTGACGGTCTGGTCGACGATCCCGTCCACGCAGGCCTTCTTGCTGAGGTCTGCCGTGATCGTGATGCATCGCCGGCCGAGCTTCTTGATCTGCTGCTGGGTGTCTGCCATGTCCAACAGATCCACCAGGGCCACGTCCGCACCTGCTTCAGCGACCGCCAGGGCCATGGCCTGGCCGAGTCCCCGGGCGGAGCCCGTCACGATCGCCACCTTCGTATCAAGTTTGAACTTGTCCAGTATCATGCAATCCTCACTTCAAATCGCCAATGGATAGGCCGTCCATGTCATCGAAGGCCTGGTTCTCACCGCCCATGCCCCAGCAGAAGGTGTAGGCGCCCGTGCCCACGCCGGAGTGGATCGACCAGCTCGGCGAGAGGATCGCCTGGCCCTCTGCGACCACGATGTGCCGGGTCTCGTCGGGCTTGCCCATCAGGTGGAAGACCCGCCCCTCCTTGGCCAGGTCGAAGTACAGGTACACCTCCATGCGCCGGGCGTGCGTGTGGGGCGGCATGGTGTTCCACACGCTGCCTGCTGCCAGTTCCGTAAAACCCATCACCAGTTGGCAGCTCTTTGCGCCTGCTGGGTGGATGTACTTGTAGATGGTCCGCTTGTTGGCGGCCTCCGAGGAACCCAAGGCCACGGGCTCTGCCTGGGCCTTCTTCAGGTGGGTCGTGGGATACTCGGCGTGTGCCGGGTAGCTCAGCAGGTAGAAGCGGGCCGGCTGGGTGGCCTGGTCACTGGCAAAGATGATGTCCTTGGACCCGCGGCAGATATAGAGGCAGTCCCGGTTGGCCATCGCGAACTCGCGTCCATCGACTGTCACTGTGCCGCTGGCCCCGATGTTCAGCACGCCCAGCTCCCGCCGCTCGCAGAAATACGCAGACCTCAGCTCGTCTGCGGTGCTCAAGGCCAGCTTTCCCTTCGTCGGAACCGCAGAGCCCACGATCGCGCGATCCACGTCGCAGTAGACCATGCATACCTTGCCCTGTGCGAACAGTCCCTCGATCAGGAAGTTCTCGCGAACCTCCTGCGTGGTCATCCTGGAAAACCGAACCGGATCAGCTAGATATCGAACGTCCATAGTAGGCCATAGCCTCCATGTCATTTACTCAAGCAGCAAGTAGACAGTAGTCAGGAGACAGTAGTCAGTAGCTCAATAATAAGTAGTCGATAGTAAACGGCAAATCAGCGAGGCGGAACGCCAAGCTTAGCCACTTCACTTCCTGCCAGGAGGAACGCCCCTGCGCCATAGTTCTCCGTCAGGTCCGGGCTGACCTTGTCCGGTGCTGCGCCGATCGGCTGCACAGAGCCCAGCATCCCATGGTCGTGCACGCAGCCCACCAGGCCCTGCCAGGCCTTGACCACGGCAGGCCTGTACACAGCCGCGTCCAGTAGGCCGTGATTGATGCCCCATGCCAGGCCATAGCAGAAGAAACCCGTCCCGCTGGTCTCCTTGGCGGGCCAGGCATTGGGGTCGAGCAGGCTCGATCTCCACAGGCCATCGGGCTGCTGGATGGTGATCAGCTTGGCCGCCATGTCGCGATACAACTGCACGTACCGGGGCCTTTGGGGAGCGTCCGCAGGCAGGGCGTCCAAGACCCGGACCAGGCCCGCGAAGACCCATCCATTGCCTCGCGACCAGAAGACCTTGCGGCCATTGGCCTCGCGGCGGTCGAAGTAGCTACTGTCCCGGAAATACAGGTGCTCGGTCTTGTCGTAGAGGAAGTCGGTAGTGGCCTGCCACTCCCTGTCCATGAAGTCCAGGTACTTGGCCTGGCCCGTGACTGCTGCTAGCCTCGCCCACACAGGGGGCGCCATGAACAGGGCGTCACACCACCACCAGCGATCCTTCTTCTGCTGCCTGCTGGCATCCATCGCCAGGTCCGAGGGATTGGCCAGGATCCAGTCAAACCGGGTGGTCACGCCCTTGATCATGTTGGGGTCCTTGGCCTTCTCGTAGAAGGCCAGGTACATCTGGCCCACACAGTGGTCATCCGCGTGGTAGGGCCTGGGCCCCAGTTGCCACCGGTTCTTGTCGCCGAAGTCCCTCAGGCTGGCCCAGTACCGGTCCATACCCGGCGTGGCCGCCCAGTTGGACAGTCCCGCAAGGAACGCACCGTACGTCCAGTCCGTGGTCGCCCGCTTGGCAACCGGATGCGCCAACTGCCAGTCCGCCACCGCTGAGCAGACCGTCTTGACGGCCGCGGGCTCCAGTGCCTGGGCCTGTTGCCGGACTGCAGCCGGCACTGGCACGTCGGCGGCGTGGGCCGTCGCAATGCCGGCGAGTGAAACAAGCACAACCCACTGGGTACCCACATGCATAGTTACGCCTCCACTGCACCACCTGACCGGATACGGATCGAGTATGCATGATAGCCTGCACCCGCCACAGTGGCAAGAAGGAAGAGGGGTCGCCCTGAACCCACGACCAGGGCGAACGCAAGTCCCTCCTGTACGTGCAGGAAGAGAACTGAAGGAGTTCTTTGCCGCGAATGAACGCGAATAGACGCGAATGGCTGTCGCCGGATTGACAGGTTTGAGTCAGTCTGAGGATCGCCGTACGCGACGCTTCGCGTCTACCGGTACGCCGTGGCGTACCGGACGAGCCGCGCTGGCCTCCATTCTGCGAGCGAGCTCGCTCCATGGAGTCCTGCTTGCTCGCATGCGTACGGCTTAGTCCCCTGACGAAAGTCCCTAGAGGTGCTTCTTCTGCGGAAGGGATGTATCGCCCACAGCCTAAGCCGCCAGATCAAGGCCGAGTAGTGGGATGCGGTCCGAGCTTGCTCGGACAAGCAGCCCGCTGCGAAGGCCGCCCTTGGCGACACGGTCGCCAAGGCACGGCGTAGCCGTGGATCAGGTGGCGATGCCACGACCATATCAATACCCACGCCCACGTGCCAGCATTCGCGTGCATTAGCGCAATTCGCGGCAGAGAACAAGAACGCTTCCCAGGCAGGCCGACTTTGCGATTGCCCTGAACCCACGACTCACCTGTCTAGACCTCGATCAGCCGATCCGCTAGAATGCTGCATTCTGATGCCGGTCTATCCCTGGCTGCTGACAGGAGCTTTGCCTTGCTGATCGCCGTGGTCGTTGCCTTCTTTGTGTTGATCCTTGGAGTCGGTGCGTATGCCGGCAAACGGGCGCAGAAGGCCTCCGAGTTCCTCGTTGCAGGCCGCAATGTAAACCTCGTCCTGACCACTGCCACACTGGCTGCCATGCAGATCGGAGCGGGTGTGATCATGGGCGGCTCCGAGGAAGGGGCGAGGAGGGGGATCTGGCCTGGGATGTGGTACGGGATAGGCTGCGGCGGAGGGCTGATCATCGCGGGACTGCTCGCAGCCTCCAAGCTCCGCGACCGCGGCGGGTTCGTGCCTCTCGACTTCTTCGCCACCAGGTACGGCTCGCTTACGGAGAACAACCAGAGACACAATCCAGACTATCGAAGGGGACAGGGCTCATGAAGAAGCAGACCTCCGACGTCACGCCAGGGGACCAGACCTTCTTCCCAGTGGCCTTTGACCCCGCGATCTGCAACGGCTGCAACCGCTGCGTGGAGGTCTGCCAGGTGGACGTCTTCGCCCCAAATCCTGAGCCGGGCAAGCCACCCCTGGTCCTGTTCCCGCGGGAGTGCTGGCAGGAGGGAAGCTGCGTCGCGGCCTGCCCCCGCCAGGGCGCGATCCGCTGGAACCGCCATCCCATTCACAGAGTTCGTTGCCGCCGCAAGGCCACGGGCGAGGACTTCTTCGTGTGATCACGCGTAGGATGGGTTGGGGCCCCCAAACGCCGGGCGTCGCGTTGGAGAACCCGTTTCCTCGGCCCTCGTTGCGCGGCGAGTACAGGGTCACGTATTCGATCGCGAGTTGCCTCGTTTCCAGCTTGGCCGAAAAGAAGGGCAGTAGCGGCTAAGTTCCGGGTGCGTCCCCGATACCCACACAGGCTACCACCAGAAGTGGGGATTGCCGTATCGGTCCTTCATCTGGCTGAACGGCCTCCAGGTCACGTGGCCTTGGTCTTGTGCCCTTGACAGAATCACCCATCTTGGCCACACTGTGGGCTGCCCTGTGGAACGGGCCGGCGCAGGCCATCCCTCTATGGGGCAGTGGAATCGTCGCACCAGGAGACATGCTATGGATCGTGATATCCGCGTGACTCGTCGGGGACTTCTCAAGCGGGGGGCTGGAACCATGGCGGGGGTGATCGCCGCGCCCTACATCCTGTCTTCCTCCGCACTGGGCGGGCAGGGCGGTGTAGCGGCCAGCGAACGGCTGACCATGGGGTTCATCGGTATCGGCAACATGGGAGGCGGTCACCTCGGAGAGGTCGCGGGGGACGGCCGCGTGCAGATCGTGGCGATCAGTGACGTGAAGGCCCCTGTCGCCCAGTGGGGCAAGAAGCTCGTGGAGGAGGCGTACGCCAAGTCGCGGGTTGCTGGGTCGTACAAAGGCGTCACCCTGTACAACGACTTCCGCGAGTTGCTCGCCAGGCCTGACATCGACTGCGTCCTGATCGCAGTGCCTGACCAATGGCATGCCACGTGTGCAATCCTCGCTGCAAGGGCGGGCAAGGACATGTACAGCGAGAAGCCCCTGTGCCTGACGATCCGCGAGGCGGAGCAGATGGTGGAGGCGGTTCGGCGGTATGGCCGGGTCTTCCAGACAGGCAGCCAGCAGAGGAGCGAGTCCAACTTCAGGTTCGCCTGCGAGTTGGTCCGTAGCGGTTACATCGGCGAGCTCAAGAAGGTCAACGTGGGGATCGGCGAGCCGTCCGGCGACAAGGTTCTGCCTGAGGAGCCTGTCCCTGCGGGCGTGGACTGGGACCGCTGGCTGGGCCCTTCGCCCTGGCATCCGTACAACTCGGAGCGGATCAGCGGTGACTATGGCGGGGGATGGCGCCACATCCGGGACACCTCGGGCGGCATGACGACGGACTGGGGCGCACACCACTACGACATCGCCCAGTGGGGCATGGGCATGGACGGGTTCGGCAAGGGACCTGTCGAGATCCATCCGCCTGACGGCAGGGACTTCCAGCACATCACCTTCAGGTACCCCAACGGCGTCATCATGGAGAAGGACAACGCCAACGGCATCCTCTTCCAGGGCACTGAGGGCAAAGTGGAGGTCAACCGCGGCTACCTGAAGACCTGGCCTGACTCGCTTGCGAAGGTCCAGCTTAAGCCCGGCGACGTCCACCTCTACGAGAGCCCGGGTCACAAGGAGGACTGGTATCGGTGCATGCGGAGCAGGCAGCGTCCCATCTGCGACGTGGAGATCGGCGCAAGCACCGTCACGACCTGCCATCTCAGCAACATCGCGTTCTGGCTGAATCGGCCCATCCGATGGGACCCGGTCAAACGACAGATCGTGGGCGACGAGGAGGCCAGCCGCTGGCTGGATCGGCCGAAGCGAGAGCCGTATTGCTGGATATAGAACTCAGAACTCAGAACGCAGAACGCAGAATAGGAATGAGTCATGAACAGAGTGATGATCGGTGCAGTGATGTGGATGGTTGTGGCTTTGGGCCTGCCTCTGCGGGGAGCGGATGTCACGGTGGGGCAGCTCGATAGGGCATTCAGCGGCCTGACCACCTTCAAGATCGGCGGCCCGACCACGGACGTGGACCTGATCAGATCCAGCGTGACCCAGTACGCCAAGCAGGAGACCAGGCGGGCCGACCTGGAGGCCCGGTTGATCCAGGTCCTCAAGGGGCAGGCCACGTGGGAGGCCAAGGACTTCGCATGCCGCCAGCTCTTCATCATAGGCACAGAGGCGAGCGTGCCGGCCCTGTCTTCGCTGCTGGCAGACGCCAAGCTGTCGTTCATGGCCCGCGCGGTCCTGGAGAAGATCCCCGGCGAGGCGTCGCTGCAGGCATTGCGCCAGGCCCTGTCCCAGGCCACCGGCGACACCCTGAAGACCGGGCTCATTCACTCGCTGGGCAGACGTGGTGACGTCAAGTCCATCGATGCCTTCATCCAGAGCGCCAAGTCCGGGCAGCCCGAGCTGGCGGGGGCGGCGATCACGGCCCTGTCACGGGTTCCGGACGACAGGGCCGCAGAGGCGGTCGTTGCCGCATATGGATCTGCGGGCGACAAGACCCGGTCTGTGGCAGGCGATGCGGTCATGACCTTGGCTGCCCGGCTGGCCAGCCAAGGCAAGCCAGACAAGGCCGGCAGCCTCTACGAGAGGCTCTACAATGTGAAGGAGCCGGCGACCCTGCGCATGGGCGCGATGCAGGGACTGGTCAGCCTGGGAGGCGACCGAGGTACGGCCGTACTCTTTCAGGCCTTGGCAGACAGCGACGCCAGGATGCAGGCAGCGGCCCTGACTACCCTGCGCCAGGCCACCTCCGTCCCGGTCGCCACGATCGGCGAGCGGATGGTGAGTCTCCCTGCCCCCAGTCAGGCCAAGGTGATCCTGGCCCTGGCAGATCGCGGTCCCAGCAGCAGGCCCATCGTCATGGCTGCTGCCAAGAACAAGGATGTGGCAGTGCGCACGGCTGCAGTGCAGACCCTGGGCTCAGTGGGAGACGCCTCCTGCGTGGGCCTGCTGGCTGAGATCGCCGTGTCCAACGATGGAGCGGCAGAGGCAAGCCGGACCAGCCTGGTTCGCATGGTGGGCGATGGGATCAACGCCGCCATTGTGAACCAGATCAAGACCGCAAAGCCGGATGTGCAGGTCCAGCTCGTCAACGTCCTGGCGGGCCGCAATGCCAAGGAGACTGCGCCTTCGCTGCTGGCCCTGGCGGCAAGCGACAATCCGCAGGTTCGGCGTTCGGGTCTTGCGGCCTTGAAGCGTCTGGCAGGGGAGCAGGAGGCCAGGCCGCTCGCCCGGCTTCTGGCCAAGGGCGTGGCTGACAGCGAGGCCGAGGATGCCCAGGCAGCCACACTGGTTGCGTGCCGCGCGATCACAGACACTGCCGGCCAGGCTGCACCGGTGATCAATGCCTTTGCGGAGACCCCCTCCGTTGCAGGCAAGGTGAGTCTCCTTCGTGTGATGGCTGGTCTGGGCGGCAAGGCGGCACTGGTTGTGGTTCAGGCGGCCAGCAATGACCCCAAGAAGGAGATCAAGGATGCAGCCATCCGGGCCCTGGTCGAGTGGCCGGATGCAGGGCCTATCCAGACTGTACGCAAGCTGGCCGAGTCTGCAGATGACCCGACCCACCGGGTCCTGGCCCTGCGGGGCTTCATCCGCATGATCGAGCTGGCAGATCTGAGCGATGCAGATATGCTGAGGCAGTACGATGCAGCCATCAAGATGGCGACCCGGCCTGATGAGAAGAGGCAGGCCCTGGCCAAGATCGCAAACATGCCGAGCGAAGCGGCGTTGAAGATGGCCCAGGCCCTTGCCGCTGACCCTGCCCTTGCCGGTGATGCGACCGCTGCTGTGGCCAAGATCGACAAGGCCTTGAAGCACCCTGCCCGGTGCGAGGCCTCTACAGCGGCGGACGTGGACAAGGCTGTGGACGGTGACCCTGCCACACGCTGGACCACAGGGGCTCCCATGCAGGGCGGCGAGTGGTTCCTGATCGATCTGGGCGGAGAGCGGACGGTCAGGAAGGTCACTCTCGACTGTGCCCGATCAGATGGGGACTACGCGCGGGGCTACGAGGTCTACGTGTCCAACAGTAAGGTCAGGCTCGGCAAGCCCGTGGCTGCAGGCAAGGGTGAGGGCGCAAAGACCGAGATCACCTTCCCACCGGCTACGGGTCGCTACGTCAAGATCGTGCAGACCGGCAAGGTGGAAGGCCTGTATTGGTCCATCCACGAGTTGACGGTGGAATAGGGGTAAGAGGCAAGAAGCAGGTTGTAGGATGGGCTGAAGCCCATCTTCTACTTTCTGAGAACATCACTCGATGAGCAGATAGCAGGGGCTCTGGGTGAGGGTAATCCTCAGGCCTGCCTCCGGCCAGGGCCTTTCGGTTCTGCTGCCGAGCAGGTCCACCACTGTGCCTTTGCCGGCCTTGAGAGGCAAGGTCACGTCGTGGCTGTCGGCAGTTGTCCAGAAGGCGATGGCCTCGGCGTTGCCTTTAGTGAGGCGGAGGACGAAGTCCTTGTCACTGACTATGTTGAGCCGTTCCTTGACGATGAAGCCCGCCAGGGTTGTCGTCAGTGTATTGGCCGCGAGATAGGCCTGCTTGGGCTGGAGGTCATGGGTGACAGTGCCGAAGTGGTGTTCCCGCTCATTGGGGTCTGTCCCGTCGTCCCTCCAGTCATACCAGATGCTCACGGGAACTGCCTGGGCCAGATTCGTCAGGAACATCCGGGCCAGGTACTGGGCCTGTTGTCCTTCAGAGAGTCGCGAGTTGTCCCAGTTGACCAGGGAGTAGCCCCACTCGCCTGAGAGGATCGGGATCTGCCTGCCTTGCGGAGCGTAGCGGGCCACGAGGGCGACAAGCCGGCCGTAGTCGCTGATCACGGTCTCAGGCGCCTGGGGTCTGTACGGATGCACGCTCAAGGCATCAATCCAGTTGAGCATGCCCGCCTTGAAGCAGTCCTCGATCCAGCCAAACGGGATGCCCGAGGTGGCAGGCGCGACCACCAGGGCGTTGGGATCCGCCCGCCGAATGGCAGCGCTGGCGGCCTCCACGAGTCTGCAGTAGTTCTCCAAGTCGGGCTGGGGGACCCAGAACTGCTTGATGTTCGGCTCATTCCAGATCTCCCACAGTATCCGCTTGCCTGCATATCGCCGAGCTGCTGCAGCCGCAAAGGCGGCGAAGGCCTTTCTGCCTTCTACGGTGCGGACTGAACGATCGGCCTCATAGAGGCGATTGCTGTAGTCCAGTATATAGAGAATCCTGATCCCTCGCTTCGCGCAGCCCGCGGTCAGGCTGTCGTATCCGGACTTCGTGAAATCGTAGACCCCTTTGTCCCGCTCTATCCCCGACCAGGAGAAGTCCATCCGTATGAACCTGAAGCCAGCCTCAGCAATCAGGTCCAGGTCCCTGGGATCGCCTGTGAAGTGGATGTTGACGCCGAGTCCGTCGGGAACGGTCAGGTCGGGCAGCCGGTCTCCTGCGGCCAGGGCTGTGGCAGCGAAGGAACGGAGGAGGACAGCGGTCATTGCGGTGGCGAGTTTCATAGGCAGATCCAGTGTTACTGCTTCAGGCTGGCACTCTCATACACGTCCACAGCCAGGATGCGGCCCTGGTCGTCGAATCGCAAGGGCGAGAGGCAGGTTTCACGGTTGTAGCCGTTGCCGAACACCACGATCGTGGGATCTGCGTTGACCCCAGGCAGCACGGCCGGAGGCGGCTGCACGCCCGGCTCAGGCGTGGAGGCCAGCGATGAGGCCACGGACGCTGCGAGTAGTACGGCGAGTACAGGGCTGCGCATGGGAAAGCTCCTTATCATCGACGGTCGTGATTATAGCCGCGTGCGACAGAGGACACAATGCCGGGATGGAGATCTGCGGGGCTTCACAACTTGCCCCTTGTCTTGCGGCGGGCGCATCCTAGAATGGTGTCTCACACGAAGGCCCTGGCGTGGGCCCAAGAAGGACCCAAGGAAAGAAGGCGACGATCATGAAGGCTAGAGTTCTTGCCATTGCAGTCATCCTCTGCGTGGCTGCCGGTCTTTATGCACAGCAGGATCAGTCCAAGGTCACCATGACGCCGTTGGCGGGACCGCTCTACCTGCTGCAGGGGGGCGGGGCGGGCAACGTGGCTGTCGTGGCGGATCCAGCCGGCGTGTTCATGGTCGATGCCATGGTCGAGGCGGACGCAGGGCAGATCCGTGAGGCCATCAAGGCCCTGCCAGGCGGCGATCGGGTGCGGGTCCTGGTCAATACCCACTGGCACTTCGATCACGTGGGAGGCAACAGCACCCTGTGCCTGGGCTCCACGATCATTGCCCACGAGAACACTCGGGTACTCCTGGCCAATGACCAGACCCTGTTCGGACCGGTCAAGGCCCTGCCTGCGGCCGCTGTGCCAAACGTGACGTACTCGACCTCGCTGACGGTCTATGCAGGCGGCCAGGCCATCCGCCTGGTGTACTGCCCGCATTGTCACACGAACGGGGACACCGTGGTCTTCTTTGATTCGCTGAAGATCGTCCACATGGGCGACATGTTCTTCAACGGCATGTTCCCGTTCATGGACGTCGAGCACGGCGGGGACATCGATAGTTGGGTGCACCAACTGGATGGCATCCTTGCCAAGCTGTCCGCAGACGCCAAGATCATCCCCGGCCACGGCCAGCTGGCGGGCGTTACTGAGCTCAAGGCCTTCAGGCAGATGCTCTCCGACTCGGCGGAGTTGGTCCGCGGCCAGATGAAGGCAGGAAAGACCCTGGACCAGATCAGGGCCGCGGGCCTGACTGAAGGACTGAAACCCTGGGCCAAGGGGTTCATGACTGCAGACCAGTGGCTGGAGCTGGTGTACCGCAGCCTGGACAAGACCAGGCAGTAGCAGGGCGTCCTGCGCTGGCGTGCGGATCCGTCAGACCGCTTCTCTGGTGCTCAGGTCGCCATCTGTCGATGGCCTTGGATGACCGATCATGATGTCCGCCCCAGCAGGGTTCTCGACAAAGACGCCGGTTCCGGGGGCCCGTCCCACCAACTGGATTCGGTCCAGGTGCCACCGGAAGGTGTAGACGCTTCCGTTGATGGTGGCTGGAAAGGTCTCGTTCTTTCGGAACGCGGACGGATCTCTCTCCTGCATCGTGTAGACCAGTTTCGCCAAGATCAGGAACGCGTTGACTTCCTTCGGCGAAAAGGTCTCTAGTATCGTCTTCATGAAACTCAGTCCTCCCTGCCAAGTGGGCAGCCATCTTACGTGAGACCTGGATTTTGGGAAGGCGGTCTCCACAAATCATACAGACTAGACGTGATGCGTGCGGAATGCAAGGCTTTTCGCTGAGGCGGCGTCCTGCGTCCTGAAGGTGGGTTAACACTTTGGTCGTTGAGACGTCCTTGTAGTGATGGCCTAGTGGAACAGTCTATACAGGAGTGTGACCGTGATCGACCTATCATTCTCAAGCTGGAGCGTCAAGGCCATTGCTGCGTCGGTGGTGGCTATCCTGTGGGTCCATTTGGCCACCGGTCTGGGCCATGAGGCCCGATGGATCAATCCTGACTTCGAGGAGGGTGAGCCCGGCCAGGTACCGGCTGGCTGGGTGGTCCCGAAGATGCTGGCAGATCAGGGCTTCACTGCCGTGCTGACTGCAGAGCAACCGGCTTCGGGAAGGCTCTGCGCAGGACTCCGCTGGCCGGCAACCGCGCCTGCGTCGGGCCAGTTCGCCAACCTGATGCAGCGGATCGACGCGACGACGTGGCGGGGCAAGCGGATTGTGGTCACTGCTGCAGTCCGCGTCGCCTCCTCAGGGGCCGGCAAGCAGGCCCAGATGTGGCTTCGGGTGGACAGGCCTGACGCCGTAGGGGCCTTTGACAATATGGCGAATCGGCCCATCAAGTCTGTGGTCTGGCAGGACTACTCTATCACCGCGGATGTGGCGGACGACGCAGTATGGATCAACCTGGGATTGATGACCCTCGGCGGCGCAACTGGGTGGTGGGACCACATCCGGGTCGAGGTTGCAGGACAGTTCACGACCCTCCATGAGCCGCCACGGCCGCTGGATGCCGGAGGCCTGGCCAACCTCGTGGCACTCACGCGGTTGATGGGCTACGTCCGCCACTTCCATCCCTCCGATGCGGCGGCCTCTGCAGACTGGCTGGCTTTTGCCGTTGGGGCCGTACAGAAGGTGGAACACGCCACGGATGCGGCCAGCCTCGCTGCTGCGCTCCAGGCGGCCTTCGACCCAGTGGCGCCCACTGTCCGGGTCTTCGAGAAGGGGAAGGAGCCGTCCTTGCCGTCTGAGCTCCAGTCGCCGGCCGAGGGCCCTGGTGCAGCCATTCGTGTGTGGGAGCACGTAGGATACTGTCCTGGTGAAGGTGGCGTCTCCGGCATGGTCTACACGGGCAGGCGCCTGACGTTGGAGGCCAAGGACCCGGCCTCGCTTCCTTCGTATGGCCAGCCATCCAACGTCTTCAAGGGAGATTTGGGTGGTGGCGTGGGATGCTGGGTGCCCTCTGCGGTGTTCGCAGATTCTTCCGGAACCCTGCCTCATACACCGCAGCAGAGGCCGTCGGATCCGAACCAGCCACGATTCTCAGTCACGCACAGGCGGGCCCGCTTGGCGACCGTGATGCTCGGCTGGAACGTGCTGAACCAGTTCTATCCCTATCTCGACGTGGTGGGTACGGACTTGGGCAAGGAACTGGAGGTCGCCCTGACGGCTGCTGCCACGGACGCCAACGAGGCTGCCTTCTTCCGCACCCTCAACCGGCTGGCCGTGGCCCTTCACGACGGCCACTCCAGCCTCACAGGACCTGGCATGCCCGTCACGATCCCTCTTCAGGCAAGGGTGGAGTGGATTGCGGACAAGGTCGTGGTCACGGGTGTCCCGCCAGAGGCGCCGGGCCTGCGGCTGGGCGACGTGATCGAGCGGATCGAGGGACGCATCGCCAGCGAGGTGTTCCATGAGATCGCTGCAGAGATCTCGTCAGCCACAGCCCAGTGGAGGGCCTGGAAGGCGGCCCAGCAGTTTGGCCCCAGGCCGTGGACAGACCCTGCGACGGTCGAAGTCAGGGGAGGCGATGGGGACCTCCGCACCGCAAAGGTCCGATGCTCGGGTTTCAAGGCCGATGATGGGATCCGCAGACTGGCCAAGGTGCAGGAGGTCAGACCCGGCATCTGGTACGTGGATGTCACTCGGCTGGCCCAGGCCGATTGGGAGGCCAGCCTTGTGGACCTGGCCAAGGCCACGGGATTGGTCTTCGATCTGCGGGGCTATCCGATGGGCCAGCCCCAGTGGCTGGGTCACCTCAGCGGCAGCAGCCTTCAGTCCGCCTCGTGGAACATACCCCAGTTGCACAGGCCCGACAGGACAGACCTCAAGTGGATCACGCCCGGCCGCTGGAATCTCCAACCTCGCCAGCCCCAACTGACGGCCCATCTCGCATTCCTCACAGATGGCTCTACCATCAGCTATGGAGAGAGCGTCATGGGGATCATCGAGGCCTACGAGCTGGGGCCCATCGTGGGCGGTCCTACAGCAGGGACCAACGGCAACATCAACTCCATTGAGCTGCCTCTGGGCTATACCCTCTGGTTCACGGGCATGAAGGTCCTCAAGCACGACGGCAGCCAGCACCACGGCGTCGGCATCAAGCCCACGGTCCCCGTGGCCAAGACCATCCGGGGAGTCAGGGATGGGCGAGATGAGCAACTCGAACGAGCCTTGACGTTGGTATCCAGGCAGCCTGGGGACTGAGGCACGGAACCTCCCCGAGGGAACACGCGTGTATCCACGTGCTGGTACAGGCCAGGCCTCAGGGGCGTAGGTATCAGGGTGTGTTACCGAGCAGTCCATCTTCAGGGCTGTCGCGTGTGGGGCGAGCCTCATGGGCTCCTATGGCGAAGCTGCCATCTTGCGGGATGCGGTTGCCGAAGAAGTCTCCCAGTCCACCGTCTCCGGGTCCTCTGAAGGGCAGATTCACACCTGCATGGATCAGGGGAGAATCTCCACGGAGACGGTAGGCCCTGAGTGTCTCCAACAACTGGGCGTCATCCACTGTGCCACCCTTGCCAGGGGCCCACAACCTCGGGTCCACGCTCAGACCCGTGGCAACTGTTCCGAGCCGTTCCTGGCCCGTGGCATCGCGCCACGCCTCGAGGCTACGGTAGGTCATTCCACACCAGATGATCTGAAGCTTGGCATCCTCGGAGAAGTAGTTGTTGCCGTGGAAAAGCACGTCGTGCTTTGCACTGGGAATCCAGGCCAGGGCCACGCCACCCGCACCCATCAGGATGTTGTTGCAGACATGAATGGCCTTCGGGGTCTTCTCGTCATCGACAAAGCAGATCGCCGACGGTTTACCTTGAGGAGCAGACGCTACGTAGATCGTGTTGTTGTAGATCGCGGTGCTGCGAACCTCTCCCCACACATGGATGGCGCCATAGTCGTTCTTGCGGCCGTCGTTCTCGCTGATGTTGTGATGGATCCAATTGTGGTCAAAGGGGCGAGATCCGGGGAACTGCATCAGGGAGAATCCGGCCCCATCGTTGTCGTGTGAGTAGTTGCAGCGCACAACGGAATGAGTCACACCGCCATCCAGATTGAAGCCTCCTCCTCCTTTTGTCCCTGCGGTGCGGTTGCGCAGGATTCGTTGTGTTGAAGGGTGATCTCATTTGAGTCCCATACCTGAATCCCGACCGAACCGCCGTCTCGCTTGTTGCACAGTGCTCCGTTCTCGAAAGAGGCACATCGTTCGATCATGCCTCCATTCACGTCAGTCAGGATGATGCCTGCCCCCGTGTGTTTGATCGTTTCCCCTGAAATGCCGGAGGTTTTCCAGACTGAGGAGAACCCGATATAGACCCCTGCATGGGCGTAGCCGACGGAGTGTCTCACAAAACTGCCGCGGACCTGGATACCGCACACCGCGTTGTTGTGTACGTTGGCATGGGTTATCCGCACGTCTCGATAGCCGCTCTTGCCGTTGTCTGCGGCGATCAAGATGCCGCACCCGCCAAATCCGGTCACTTCGACCTGATCCACGTGAAGGAAGGGCAGCGTGACATCGCCCGTCAGAGTGTTGCTGGCATGAATCCCGCTTCCATGATTCGTCAATGCCCCCGAGCCCACAATCACGAGGTTCCTGATGTCAACCCCCATGGTGTTCTCCAGGGCGATGCCATCGCCATCGCCCGCACGGATGGTCGCTCGGCCCTGTCCATAGGAGTCCACGACAATGGGCTGTTTGGGTGTGCCCCAATCATCCCGACCCAGGAGGAGTGGACCCGGAAAAGACTGGCCTCCCTGGAGGAAGATGTGGTCGCCGGGCACCAGCCGGCATTGGCTGATGGCATGCAGTGTACGCCATGGAGTGGTCTCTGACTTGCCGTCCGCATGATCATCCCCGGTGGGACTGACGTAGCAATCGCGCGGAGGACGCAACCCCGGCGTCCCCGCCATTCGGTGTTCAATCTGGTGGCGCATGATCCAGCCCTTGGTACGAAGGCCCGCATCTCGCACCAAGAGCAAGCAGAAGATGCCTGCAATCAAGGCGAGCGATCGCCTCGCCTGGACGGGGAAGGGAGAGGCGTCGCGACTTGTTGGGTGGGATGTGAAGTAACGTTTTAACTGGCTGATAGGCATTTCGAGGAAATACCAAGACATCGCAGGAATTCCGATATCGGTGACGAGTGCCAACAGGACGATGATCGCATATCTTTCCTCCAGGTTTCTGCCGAAGGACCTGAGTATGGAAATCACCAGAGCCGGCACAAAGACGTGGTAGACGTAGATGCCGTAGCTGATCTTGCCGATGAAGACCAGTGGCCGAGCCTCAAGGAGACGGCCCATCGTGCCCGAGAAGCGACGCGCAGCCCGATACACCAACCAGGAATAGCAGAGGGCCAGACCTAAGTCAAAGAACACGGATCGCCATTGCTCCGAGTAGAAGACGACAAGGCCAGTCAGAGTCGCGATCCCAGCAGGTAGGACTGCCCAGTTCATGACACGATCGAGCCTCGCCCGACGAATTCCGGACTGGCAGACCATGGCCAGCAGGGCTCCTATGCCCAGCGTGTCTAGGCAAGACAGGGTGAAGCAACTCGTTGCGATCGAGTTGAGACCATGACTGACGGCATAGAAGCGATAGGCGGGACCTGTCAGGATGATCAGCAGGGCCGAGGTGGTGAGCCACCGGCGTGAAGTAAATAACACAAGCCAGGGCCACACCACGTAGAAATGCCCCTCCACTGCGAGGCTCCAGAAGTGGCTGAACTCATTCCACTCCCCGGTGAGTGACATCTGGACGTTGAGTGTGTACGAAAGCAACCAGATGATCAGAGAACGGGCGCTGCCATAGTCGACCAGGAAGGCGAAGAGGACGACGAAGTAGTACAGCGGGAAGATCCGCAAGAAGCGGCGGACGTAGAACCGCCAGAGACTGTCCCATCTGGACTCTGGCGGGGCGATGGGGGAATCAGCGCGGGAATGGAGGAGAATGTCGGTGATCAGGTATCCGCTCAGCACAAAGAAGAGCCGCACACCCATGCCGCCCAGGCTCAATGGAATGAGACGCGCCAAAGGCGAATGGTGAATGACGACGGCCAGCACCGCAAAGGCGCGGAGTGCATCCAGTTGGGGCATGTATTCGAGGCTGGTTTGGACAGGACGCGCCGGACGCGTCTCGTGAGGAAGGTTCATGAGGGGTCATCCTCAAGTAATCAAGGTCTACAATGATCCTTCGATAAGCTCAGCGAGGATCCGCCTGGAGTCGAAGTACTCTTCGGCGATCTTCCTGGCGGCTCGGCAGTGGTGCTCATAGTGACGGTTGATCTCCTCGATGGCGGTCAAGGCCCCGTCGGGGGTGGCAAAAGAGAGCACGCCGTCGCCTGTCGGAAACACCCTGGAGAAGCCGGTATCCTGAGTCACCACGGGCCGGCCGCTGGCAAGGTAGCAGGCGCTTCGCTCGCTGAACCACCCACTGCGGCTGACCACGTAGCCGTGTTTGGCCACGGTGAATTCCGCCTTCGATTGTCGGATGTACTCCTGATACGTCCAGGGACTGCGCGCCACCTGCAGGGGATCAAGGACATGCCAACCCTTCTCCGCAAGCATCGTACGAGGGGCACTGGCACTTCCCACCGCCATTTCCAGGGCGGCACCGGTCTTCCGGGGAAGGTCAAGGTAGTGCGCAAAGGACGCGGACTTCATGCCATACTTCTGGCCCTGGTACTCGCGTTCCGGGTAGCTCTCCCACTGCATCACGGTGGTGAATCTGCCCTTGTGGGGGCCCGGCGTGACGGGCCATGCATCCAGCACGACCGGCTGGCGGGTGGGCTTCCACGGCAATCCATCCTGTGGGATGCCGCACCCTGGCTGCCCATAGTTCTCGCCGAAGGTGTAGTACCTTTCGTAGGACCGGGCGGATTCCCCGGCTGTGGGGTCCGTGAGAAGCCGGATCTGCGTGAAGACCGGGTCCGTGTCAATCAACGCCTTGACGGGGATTCGGGCGGTCCACGGACGCAGGGGATTGACGTTTGAGATATTCAGGAGGAGATCGGCCCGGCTGCAGAGGTCCATCACCTTGTCCGCAGAGGGACCGAACCAACGTGAGGTATGGGCGTCATAGTAGGCCCAGCGATCCCCCAGTCCCACCCCGGCGAGAGTCTGTGCCGCGAATGCGAGGCCGTAGGCGGGATCTTGGGACATCGCATCCCGAGACGGATCATAGCAGGAGGCATAGTCGTCGCTGTCTTCAAGAAGATAGACGTCATGCCCCAGCCGGTGCAATCCCATCAGATACTGAAGATGGTGCCAGACCAGTCCGCCCAGCGGCCCACGAACCACGTAACCCAGTACGACGATGCACAGGCTGTCTTTCTTCAACGGCGTCACTTTCATTCGAGCCCGGGCTTGCATGGGGCCGGCCGTCATGCTCTCCCCGGATGGGGCTTGCCCGGAGGCGTCTGGAGATCGCGAACACACTCCCGCAGCAGTCGCTGACGGGTCCTGTCGTCATCATCTGGGTCCAGGGTCCGGATGAGCCGTGCGGGATCACCCGCCACCAGGGTGTAGGGGGGGATATCCTCTTTGATGACGGTCTTGCAGGCCACGACGCAGCCACGGCCCAGGGAGACTCCAGGCAGGATGACTGACTCGAATCCAACCCAGACGTTGTCCTCCAGGACAACCTCGCGGGGCAGGGCCGGTGACGGCAACGGTCTATCTGGATCCAAGGCGGACCGGTGAAGGGCGTCACGGCGGGCTGCGAGGGATGTTTCCGGTTCCAGCCACGTGTCCGTGATGACGACGCCCCAGGCCAGAAGGCAATGGTTGCCGATCGTAATCCGCCTGTTGCAGATCAGGGTGGTCCCGTTGAGGCACGTGTAGGCACCCACTAAGACCCTCCCTTTCCGTCCGACGATCAGGGCCGAACGGTCGTAGATCCCTGAGGCTTCACCCATGACCAGGGAAGGCACCTGCTGCGAAAGAAACGAGGCGAGGCAGTAGGAGGTGTCGATGAACACATGGGCCCCCAACTCCATGTCGGGGGGAAGGGCCCCTGGATACCAATCTCCCGGTAGTGTGCTGGCTGGCTGGGTCATGAGGCTGTGGCCCCTATCGGTCGGGCAGGATTTCCAGCCACGCGGGTGTGAGGAGGTACATCATCCCGGACAATCGAGCCGGGTTCCACGACGGCCCCGGTGCCGACGTGAATCCCCTTGAGGAGGGTCGCATTGCAGCCGATCCACACCGCATCGGCGATCGTGACCGGACAGGCCTTGGTCGGGATCCGCTTGCCGCGATTGCCGATGGGAGACAGTGCGATGGTGTCCGCCAGGCGGGCTGCCGGTTCAAGGGGATGGAAATCCGAATCGATGATAGTCACGCCGCCGGCAATGAACACGTAGGAGCCGATGGTGATCCGCTGTGCACACGCCAGCGAGGCATTGGCCAGGTAGCAGTAGTCCCCGATCTCCAGCGTGCCGCTGCTTTCAACGGAGAGCGACGTCCGCCAGAGGGTCACGTGGCTGCCGATGCGACAGGCGCCGGGATGGGTGGCGCGAAAGTGCTTGAAACAGAAGGACGAGTCGATCACCGAATCCTCGCCCACGACGACATTCTGGGGAATCCGTCCAGAGAACCAGTCGCCTGGCAGTGCCTCGCCGGGGACAATCAGATGGAACTGGGGAGTCATCACGAGTCGCTATGCTCCTGCATCTGCAAGCATCTTACCGAGCACGAGGCTGCTGTCAAAGTGCTCCTCGGCGATCTTCCGAGCCGAAGCGCCATGCTGATCCGGGTCGGATTGGACCTGCTGCAAGGCCTCGGTGGCCTCCTCAACCGTGCTGAAGGCCAGGAGTCCGCTTCCCGAAGGCAGGTACCGGGACCAGCCCGTGTCCTGGGCAATGACGGGTCGTCCCGAGGCCAGATAGCAGGCAGATCTGCAGGAGAACCATCCCGTGCGGGCCTTGACATACGTCTCCTTGGCCACAGAGAACTCGCCCCTTGACTGCTGAATGAATGAACGATAGGTTTCCCAGTCATGGACGCATGTCCGGGGATCGAGCACAGTCCAACCGTACCGGCGAAGTCCGTCAGCAGGCGAGGTGGACGGACCTGTCTCGTTGACAGCGAGGGCCAGTTTGGCCCCGGGGACTGTTCGCGGAAGAGCCATGACTCGCTGGAACTCCACGTCCTTCTGGCCCCAGGTCTCCCCTTCGTACTCGAGGGGCTTGCCTGCACGCCAGTTCATGACAGTCGTGAAGTGGGCCTCTTGCGGGTTGGCGGGGGACATGGCCGGCCAATGGTCCAGGCAGACGGGTTGACGCGTGGGGTGCCAGGTGAATCCGCAGTCGGGTATGCGGCAATCCGAGGCCCCGATGTTCTCCCCGAATGTGAAATGATGGGTGTGTGCCGCGAGCAGATCCCGCATGCTCCGCCTGCCCGGCGTGAACAGGACGTCGGTCGCGCACTGAATCTGCGTGAACATGGGATCCGTGTCGATGAGGATCCGTACGGGGACTCGATAAGACTCGTCGCGCATGACCGTGGAACAGGAGATGTTGACGAAGACATCCGCGCTGCGGACCAGCTCCTTCACCGCGTTCTCTGGCAGACCCAGAGTGCATCCGGAGGCCGCGTCCTGATAGGCCCAGCGATCCTCCAAACCAAAGGCCTGCATGCAGGAGGACAAATAGGAGGCCGCACGATGGGCACCCTCCGCCGGGGTTTCGCAGTGCCCGTCGTGGAAGGTCGACCACAACCCTGTATCCTCAACGTAATAGACGTCACAGCCCAGCTTCGCGAATCCCAAGGGGTATTGAATGTAGTCCCAAACGACTCCACCTGCAGGCAGCAATCCGAGGAAGCCGCCGAGGATCACTCGAGGTCTGTCTCGTCTAGGCGTCAGTTTTCCCATGTCCCGAAAGCCCCCCGACTCTCAGTCGGTCGCGCACACGTACCACCTGGCGGGATCCACGTCTTCCTTGGCGAGAGTGCGGTCGAGTGTGTGCGTGAAGAGCGAGAAGTCATAGTCGTCTCGGTAGAAGCCGAGATCCTTGATCACGGGTTCCATGAGGGGGGTGACTAGAACGGCCACCTTCTCCAGGGATCCGGGTGAATCGGCCACGATGGCCTGGCTGTGAGCAAGGTTGCAGGCCGCGCACAAGGTCGCCTTGAGAGAGGCCTTGGAGTCTGCGGCAAGGATGTCACAGACCAGCCACTGCCGCTCGCCCTTGTGAAGTGACCCCACCAGCCCCATCAGTTCGCCGTTCCTTTCGACCGCCAGTATCCTGTATCCATAAAGGCCGGGCTTCCAGGACCAGAACCTCGAGTCCCGCACGACGGAGCAGGGATACTGTCTCTTGGACTTGCGCCAAAGCTCGTTGACACGCGGGTCGGCAGGATGGGCTTCAGCCGCCGTGAAGCCCGTCGCCAGCGAGAAAGTCGACTGGAGGGGGAGACGCAGGCTCCACAATGGAAACGTGGCCACCTGAAAATCAGGTATGATGCTGAGGAATCTCCGCCACCGGGGATCCGGCATGGTATAGATCAATCCGTATCCCCGCCGTCTCAGTTCCTTGATGGCTCGCAGGTACAGTTGCAGCGGCAGGGTCGCCTTGGGGGTCAGCCTGGAGAGCGTCGTCCTTGCCGTGTGGGCAATGATCGGGGCGAAGGGACGCAATGCCTTGACTTCTCGGTCTCCGGCGATCAGCAGGTAGGGGATAAACACCAGTTGAGCCAGGATGTGGCCACTCTCCGGCTCTACCGCCACGGCGATCGGTGTCTCACCGAAAGGGGAATTCAACAGCCTTCTCTTCCAGGTCTCGATGCCAGGGGCATCCCATCCGCTGTGCTCAGACCACAAACGAAAAAGTTCCGGTTCATCTTCTGGGGTGTGCAGTCGATAGACGATCTTCATGGGGTACTCCCTAATCGCCCGGGGTCAAATACCAGAAGCGAGGATCTGCGGCCTCCGGAGGTAGCGACGGATCGACGCGGCCGCAGATGAAGGCGAAGGTGAAGTGAACGGGCTCAAAACCGAGCAACTGGAGACCTTCCCGCAGGAGCGGGGTGGCCATCGCCCGGACAGCCGTCAGCCCGAACTCACGAGATAGGTCCGGCTGAGAGGCCAGCAGGTCCAGCGCCGTCGCCAGCACCGGCATCAGTTGTTCAGGGCGGTCGGCCAGCAGGTCATCCAGGAGCCCTGTTTCTCTCCTGAACGCGGCATATCCCTGGAGGCGGCCGTCGTTCCGACCTCTGACCTCCACAACCAGCCGACCTCCGTACCTGTAATTGAGAATTGCCGGAGTCCTGGTAATCCCACAAGCGATGGGGAAGTTCTCTCTGGCCTGGTTCCAGAGGTCCTCGTAGTCCGGCGTAAAGGTGAGGGCGCGGCCGGCTACCAGCGAGTCCCCTGGGTGCTCGACGGGCAGGAGTGCCCGCTTGACGCAAGGGTACTCCGCGTCTGAGAAGTAGGGGACGGTCCTCGTGAATCTGAGCCACGCGTGCTTGGGTTGTGCATAGATCAGGGCGAAGCCCTGCGCAGCAGCCTCTCGGATTGCACATTCGAGGAGTCTGATGACAATGTGGTCGGGATGATAGGAAAGACCCTCGCGAAAGTCCTCTCGCACGATGGGGGCCGAGAGATGGAGGGCCTTGACCGTCCTGGCCAGGATCACCGCCTGGACTGGGCTGTAGATCTGTTGAGCGACCACCTCGTCGTCCGGTCGGGCGGCGACCACCACTAGGGCAGGGCCCAGGGGGCCGTCGATGAACCACTGACGCCAGGTTTCCTCCGAGAGCTTGCCCCAGCCCGCTTCTTCTTCCCACAACCTCAACAGCGCAGGAATGTCCTCCGGACGGTATGGACGGTAGGTCAGGGGTTCGGTCATACCTGCTCCTTCACTGCCACCGGGGACCCGGGGAACCGTGCGTACTGGTGCTTGAACAACTGGGCGTAGATCTGTCCCTGCTTCATGAGTGATTCGTGCGTGCCTTGCTCGGTAATGCATCCGTCCTTCAGCACGATGACCATGTCCGCCCGCTGGATCGTGGTGAGCCGGTGGGAGATGATGAACGTCGTCCTGTTGCGCATCACCTCAGACAGGGCATTGAAGATGTTGGATTCCGTCTTGGCGTCCAGGGAAGAGGTCGGCTCATCCAGGATCAGGATGGGAGCGGGCTTGATCAGGGCGCGGGCGATAGAGAAATGGGGCTCGCGGATGAATACTTTATTTGCCCATATCCCTGGGCGTAAAGGCTCCGGGCAGGAGGTCATTGACGGTGGTCTCCTGAAGAAGGCGGCCTTCCTCGTCTGCAATAAGCACCGATCGTATCCAGGCCAAATTCGGCCATCACCTGGCGGCAGCAGCCGCAGGGTGTGCCGCCATTGGGGGTGGCCACGGCGATGACTTCGAAATCCCTTTCTCCCTCCGAGACGGCTTTGAAAATGGCCACCCGCTCGGCGCACATGCCGGTGGGATAGGCGGCATTCTCCACGTTGCAACCGGTGAAGATGCGCCCGGATTTTGTCCGCAGGGCGGCGCCGACCGGATAATTGGAGTAGGGGGCATAGGCCCGCCGGCGGGCTTCCACTGCCAGGTCGATCAGGAGGCTGGCGCTCCTCATCAGTCAGTGCTGGTCATTCTTTTCCTCATTCAATTTCCGGATTGGGTGGGCAGGCACACCGACCACCAGGGTATCCGTCTTCCACATCCTTCGTCACCACCGCTCCGGCGCCGGTCCTGGCGCGGGCGCCGATCTTCACCGGCGCAACCAGCATGGTATCCGAACCGATGAAAGCATCCTCGCCGATCTCGGTGGGATTCTTGTGCACGCCGTCATAGTTGCAGGTGATCGTGCCGGCGCCGATATTGACATTCGCGGCGATGGTGGCATTGCCAATATAGGAGAAATGACCCATCTTCGTGCCCGGGCCGAGGGTGGAATCCTTGACCTCTCCAAAGTTGCCCATGTGGACGCCCTTGCACAGGTGCGCGCCCTTGCGCAAGCGGGCAAACGGTCCGATGCTGACGTCATCTTCGACCACGGCCTGGTCCATCACCGCCGCCAGGATCTCGACAGTTGTTCGCCGATGAGCGTATCCTCCGCGATGGTATTCGGTCCGATGATGCAGCCTTCGCCGATGATGGTCTTGCCGCGCAGATAGGTGTTCGGCCAGACGACCGTATCGGCGCCGATCGTCACATCCGGCTCGATGTAGGTGGAGGCCGGATCCATGAGGGTGACGCCTGCCAGCATGTGCCGGCGGTTGATGCGCATGCGCATGGCCGCTTCGGCCTCGGCCAGGTGGACGCGGGTATTGATCCCGATGGTCTCGGCCAGGTCGTCGCATGACAAGCGCCTGGACCGGCAGCCCGGCCTTGACAGCCAGCTCGACGCGTATCGGTCAGGTAATATTCGCCTTTTTTGGAGAGAGGGATGCGGTGCAGGGCCTCCCACAGCCAGTCGGCGGAAAAACAATAAGCGCCGACATTCAATTCATGGATCGACAACTGCTCCGGCGTGGCGGCGGCTTCCTCCACGATGGCCTGGACGCTGCCATCCGGGTCCGCGGATCACCCGCCCAAACCCGCGCGGGTCCGGCGACACCGCCGTCAGCAGGGTCATGGGACCGGGATTTTTCTTCTGGGTCTCGACCAGGCGCTTGAAGCGTTTCGGGGCGCAGGAGCGGCATATCCGCATAGGTGACCAGGACCAGGTCGGTCTTGCCGCGCAAGGCGGATTCGGCCTGCATGGACCGCGTGACCGGTGCCCAGCTGCTGTTCCTGGACGACGCAGACGGCCGAGTCGCCCAGGAATTCGCGGACGGCTTCGGCATCCGTGCCCGACGACTACCACCGGCTTGCTCGGTGCTGACCGCTGGCAGCGGCCTCAGAGCGAATAGGCGATCATCGGCTTGCCGCAGACGGGGTGCAGCACCTTGGGCAAGGCTGATTTCATGCGGGTGCCCTGCCCGGCGGCGAGGAGAACAGCGGTAACTCTCATGGGTGTCTCCTGCAGTTTATCAACGGTCGAGTTTGGAAATACCAGCGCAGGCATGGCTTGGTTCAACGGTGAATATCGATAAAAAAATGGAGCCTGCGCTGCCAGCGAAGCGGCGCGAGGCCCATTCCGGGAAAAAAAGCCCCGCTTGCAGGCGGGAAAATCAGGCTGGGGCGCCTGGATTCGAACCAAGATAATCAGCTCCAAAGGCTGACGTGCTGCCATTGCACAACGCCCCAAAGCGGGCGAAATTGTATCACAGGCCGTGTTCTCGGACAATCCCTGATAAAAGCCGACCCCGCCTTCCGCAGGCGGAGAGGGTCGGAGTTACTGTCTCATCCTCGGGAGCCAGGCCGAGCTGCTTGGCCTGATCATAGGAAAGCATATCCGGCTTGGTGGGAGCTTTATGATTGTCGGCGGCCTTGTCCCAAAAATCATTCACATCGGCCGACTTGAGTTTTTTCTTGGCCTCCTTGAATAACGGCTCCATTTCCACGGCGCCTTCTTCGATGACTTCGGTGGGCACGGTGCGAGGTTCCACGTAGGCCGGGACGGAGGAAGGCAGTTCTCCCAAGAAGGGTTCGATCAGCTTTGCGGGCGGCCGTGAAAATGTCGACCGTTTTCCGCACCTGGTTCTCTTCGGCCAGTTTCTCACCGATCACCAGCATTGCATGAGCCAGGCCCACCGGAGGCAAAGAACAAATCGTAATTGATCGCCATCGAAGATATACCAATTCGAGGAGACCTTTTGGCCGATCAGACGGCGACACTTTTTGGCCGGCGCTGTAGATCGAAAGAAGGGAGGAAAGCAGGGAAATCTCGTCATTCGAATCCGGCAGGTCGCCGGCGCGAACGAGGACGCGCCCGGTGTCCGCGATCAGGAACACCGCCATGGCATGCAGATCTGCCCGCAAGCGGGTCAACAGATCGGGCAGGCTGAGGCTGGGTTCGGGAGTGACCGTTCGGGCGATCGGTTCGGGGGGAAGGATGGTCTCCACCAGGCCAAGGTGGCGTTCCACGGCATCGAGGAAATCGGCCATGGGGACCGGCTTGATGAAGAAGGCATCCGCGCCGGCCTCGGCCACTTCCTTGCGGACCTTGGGATCGGTCTGGCCGGTGATCAGGATCACCTTCATTTCAGGGTGATATTTGCGGATCTTCTTCATCAATTCGATGCCGGACATGCCCGGCAAGCGAAAATCGGAGACAAGCAGATCGACCGGATTGCGCGAACTATAGAGGATGGCCTCTTCACCCGAGGGGATCTCGACGACTTCCATCTTATGTTCCAGCGTTTCCAGGGCCGACCGTAAAAGCCGGCTGACCTCACGCTGGTCTTCAACGATCAAAATCCGGTAAGAGGGCATATGCACCAGGTAACGACTTTACAGGAATCAGGACCTACGTCGTACTATTTCGGCGGCCGTTTCGATCGAGCGTACATGGCAAAACCGATCACTCCCAGGAACAAGCCCGCCACGGACATGGCGTATGAGCCGAATATCAGGATCCAGGCCAGGGCGCCGTTTATGGTTGTGATGGAAATAACTTTGATCACCATCAAAAATGGCAGGACCACCCCGCCGATCAGGAGCATGAAGAAACCGATCAAAATCATCCTGAGGGGGTTAGCCATTTTCCCCTAGTCGTACAACCAGCAGGCGGTAATATGGCCGGGTTCCGTCTCAAAATCCACCGGGTCGTCCACTTCACACATGCCTCTGATTATTTTGGGACAGCGAGGATGGAAGCGGCATCCCGTGGGCGGGTTGACCAGGCTGGGCGGCTCACCCGGGGGCACTTCCTTGAAGGACTTGGCGTTATTCGCATCCGGGTCCGAGGTGGCGGTCAGCAAGCGCCATTGGTATAGGGGTGCTGCGGATTCTTCAGCAGGGCATCGATCGGCGCTTTTTCGACGATCTTGCCGGCATACATCACGAAGATCCGTTCCGAAAAATAGCGAACCGTGGAAAGATCGTGGGTGATGTAAATGAACGAGAGATTGTGCGATGTTCTGCAAGCCTCGCAGCAGCTTGAGGATCTCCACCCGCACCGAGGCATCCAGCATCGAAACAGGCTCATCGGCCACGATCAATTTTGGTTCCATGATCATGGCACGGGCAATGACCACGCGCTGCTGCTGTCCGCCGCTGAGCATGTGCGGGAATTTGGACAGGAAATCTTCCACGGGGAAGAGCTTTACCTCTTCCATGACCTTGTGGATACGGTGCAGCGCGTTCTTTGCGATCTTTTACGCCGCCAATGATCAGCGGCTCTTCCAGGATGCGCTGAATGTTCATAAAGGGCGGCAGGGCGCCGTAGGGATCCTGCTGCACATAGCCGACCTGCGGAGCGATACCAGCTGCATACCCTTGCGGCCCATCTCGCTCAAATTCTTGCCTTCAAAAATGACATGCCCTTCGGTGGGCTTATAGAGGCCCAGGATGGTCTTCATCAGGCTGGTTTTGCCGCAGCCGCTCTCACCCACCACGGCGATGGCTTCGCCCTGGTGCAAATCAAAGTTCACCCCATCCACTGCGCGCACATGCCCGACGATGCCGAAACCGAAGCGGCGCAATTCAAACCATACCCGCAGATTCTGAACTGACAGCAGAACATTCGAGGCCACTTCCCGTACCGCGATCACCTGCTTCTTGGATTTCGTCTCAAGTGCCATCCTATACTCCTATCCTAGGCATACAACCAACATTTCACAGCCGCCCATCCTTATTGATCATAGGCGGATCCTGAACGCACTTCTCGAAGCGAGACGGACATCTGTGCCGCGAAACGGCAGCCCGTGGGCAGATTCACCAGGCTGGGGGGTTGGCCGACGATGAAGTCGGGGTCCTTGTTTGCCCGCAGCCGGGGCACGCTGGCCATCAGTTTCTGTGAGTAGGGATGCAGGGGTGCGGGGAAAAACTTGTCGGCATCGCCCGGTTTCCACGATCTGGCCGGCGTACATCACCGCCACGTCATCCGCCAGTTCGCTGGAGGTGGCAATATCGTGGGTGATCAGGATGAAGCTGGTGCCCAATTCTTTTTTGATGCGTTTCAACACGTTGAAGATATTCGCCTGGGTCAGCAGGTCCAATGCGGTGGTGGGTTCATCCAGGACGATCAGGCTGGGGGAGGTGACCAGCGCCATGGCGATGGCCACGCGCTGGCGCATTCCACCGCTCAACTCGAAGGGATAGCGGTTGATGAAATCAGCCGGCACGCCGACATGCTGGAACATTTTCAGCGCCAGCTGGAGGCCGTCTTCCTTCTTCATGCCCAGGTGGATCATGGCGGGTTCGGAAACCTGGTCGCCCACCCGGATGACCGGGTTCAACGCGTTCATGGCTGCCTGCGGCACCATCGACATGGCCACCCAGCGGACATTCTGGCGGAATTCCTCTTCGCTCAACGGCATGACATCCTTGCCGGTGATCCAGAACCTCTGCCGCTGTAAGTTTCCACATTGCGCGGCAACAAGCGCAGGATGGCCTTGGCGAGGGAGCTTTTTCCGCAGCCGCTCTCGCCCAGGACCACCACCGCCTTGTTGTAATCCAATTGAAAATCCACCCCATCCACGGCCTGGACGGGTCCGCGAGTGGTGGCGAAATGCAGGACCAGATTTTTCACATCCAACAAGATGTCTTCTGCCATCGGTTACATTCCTCGCAGTCTTGGATTGAAGATCCGGTCCAGCGCAAATCCAAGCAAGGCAAATGCCAGGCCGGTGATCATCAACAAGACAGCCGGTTCCAAGATCCAGTAATAATAACCTTTATAAAGAGCGCCGTTGCGACCAGGCGTCATTGATGATCTTCCCCCAGGTGGGCAGGACCGGGTCGCCCAAGCCCAGCACCGCCAGGAGGCCTCCAGGAAGACGAAGGAAGGGACGGACGAGACCAGGCCGGGGATCAAGCAGTGGGATCATGCGCGGGATCAGGTACAGGAAGATGATGCGCAAGTTGCTGGCGCCGTAGGCCTGGGCGGCTTCGATATACGTGGATTCTTGACCTGCATGAAAATGGCCCGGTAGGATCTTGATCGGCCCGGTAAATATGCTCAAGGCGATCGTGACGCCCAGGATGACTCCAGATGCTGCGGCTGTAGAACGTGCCGATCATGATCAAAATGGAGAGGAAAGGCAGCACCAGGTTGACCTCGGTGATGCGCTGGATCAATTCATCCACCCAGCCGCCGTACCAGGCGCCGATGGCAGCAATGATCATGGTCAGGACGGACGTGCCCAGAGGCAGCCACCAGACCGAAGATCAGGGCAATCGGGATGCCCCACAACAGGGCTACCATCAGGTCGCGACGCTGGTGGTCGGTGCCGGCGACGCCCGAAGACCTTGCCCTGAAAGACAAATTCCGCATTGATATCTGCGCCTTGTTCAAATGTCATCCCCGTGATGACCACCTGGTAGACGCCCTTGACCGGCTTCGTGGGGTCGGTGTAGGTGAAGAGACCCTCGACCGGGTTTTGGCCGCCCATCATGGTTGAGCAATTTTTGATTCTGCGAAAAACGGAAGGTCTGTTGCTGTGGACCCACACCGAAATTATCGATCCGGATCTTCCGCCCATCCGGCGCCAGCCAGGTAGATCGGTGACAAAGGGCTGTTTTGCTGTCGTATTTTGTCGTCGAAGTACAACGATCATTTCCTGAGGAAATGCGTCGTACTGGTAGTCAAAACTGTAGGTAAGGGTGATCTCATTGGTATCGTTGTGCCGGCTTCCACGACAACCTTTTTCAAAGTCGCCTTCGGTCTGAATTGATGACGAAGGAAACGGGCTGTTTCTTGCTGGAGAACCAGTTGCTCCACACCGGGCGGCACGTTCTTGGGGTTGCGATACCAGACTTCCTCGCCGCCTCGCCACAGGTGGATCGCCTTTTGATAGGGAATGGAAATGGCTAGCATAGATGGCTGACTGCAGTCAACAGGAAGATGAAGATACCACCGATGATGGCCGAAGGATAACGCAGGATTTCGTTGAAGGTTTTTTTGAATGTTTTCATGATTAGCTTCCACCACCAACTTTGACTCGGGGATCAACCAGGGCGTAGACAAAATCGAGCAGGAAAACGGTAATCGCCAGCAAATAGGCATAAATGATGGTAGAGCCAACGATGACCGGGATATCATACAGACCGATCGCCCGGAAAAGCGTCCGGCCCAGGCCGGGCCACAGGAAAACCGTCTCGGTGACGATGGCGCCCGTCCACACGCCGATCAACAGCAGGGCAAAATTGGTGATGATGGTCGGCAGGGTCGGGCGCAGGATGTATCTGCGTTCGATATCGCGGGAGGTCAGGCCTTTGGCCTTGGCCATATCCACGTAATCTTCACTGGAATAGATCAGGAAAAACGTCCGCCAGTTGTAGATGCTCAGAAAAGAGCGAACTGACGATGAGCGCAGAGGCGGGCAGGATGAGATGCTTGAGGACGCTTAATGCATAATCAATGATGTTGTTTGGCGGTGGGGCATCGACCATGCCGCCAAACGGCAGTATTTTAAATATGGCTGCAAAGATCAAGATGAAGAAGATCCCATAAAACCATGGGGGCGCGGCCGAGGTGGGCGAGAGGCCGATGGTTAGTTTATCCCATATACTCCCGTAATTCCTGGAGAGAGAGAGGGCCAGGAAAATGGACGCAAAGAAGAAGGGAAAGTTGCGAGGTGCCCATCAACAATAAGGTTGCCGGCAAGCGTTCGAGGATGATCAAACGGACTTGCTTGGAGCCGCTGTCGGCGGTCATACAGACGGCGCGGCCAAGATCCAGGCCGAGGCGCTCTGCCGAGGTAACGGAAATTACGAACAACAACAGGTGTGTCCAGGCCCAGGCGCTTTTCTTCGAGCTCTATTCTTTTTTGAATGAGTTCTCCGCGGGCTTCCACAGACATTCTTTTGGCGTTTGGATCGTTCGCCACCGCTTGAATGACGTTTTCTCGAATATTGTTGCGCATGATCGTATCTACATAACCACCCATGTTGGCGATCAAAATAGTCAAATAAACGCCAATCACTACAGTCACAAACAGCGTTCCCAATCTAAGGTCAAACGAGGCGCAGCCCAAGCGAGCTTTCTTAACTCTTTCTCACGGCTATGCGTCAGTTGCCAATGTATACCTTTGGCTATCTTTTTCTTTTCCAGGCAATCATGCGTACCGCATTTTGAGTGACATTCCCGTGATGTCATAAGCTTACCTCGCGTATCTTGATAGGAGTACTGATAGGGGCAAGGTTGGACCTTGCCCCTATCATTTTAGTGATTCTAAAATAAATCGTCTTTACGGAGCAGTAACGAAAGTAACATCCGAAACGAAGGTCGGCGAACAACTACCAGCGGAACGACGGCAACTTCGAGCCGGTTCGAGCCAGCAGCCAGGCCTTTGGTCATGTCGGCAGTCAGGGTGACTGTGTACTGGCCATCGGCCGCCGTGGTAGCCTGACGCACGGAAGCGACAACTGCATTGGTGGCGTCATAGACCAGGTACTTGACTGTCTTGATATCAGCGGCAGCATACGGGCGCGCCCTTGAATGTCACAGCCACATTGTAGACAGCCTGTTCACCAATCTTGACACTGGTGGGACCATCAATGGCAACTGCAGCCAATTTCGGTTCGCCGAACTGCGCCCATTTGTCGGACGGGTCGGTGAAGCGGCCGTAGTTGTTCAGGGTGAGGGTCTTCTCGGTCAGGAAGGCTCTGTCGACAAGTAAGGACCGGTGCCAACCCAGAAGTGACCATGGGCGGTGTACCAGTTCTTAAGGTTGGTGTAGCGGGCGACAGCCTGATTGGCGGTGATGTATTCGCCGAGGGTCGCAGCGTAGGGGATGGTCTTCTCGGCAATGGCCTGGTCGAGGTACTTGGCCAGGATATCCATGCTCGGACCACCGATGAAGCTCATCTGCTCGATGGATTTTTCGGTAGCCTTGTCGGCAGAGTAAGCCAGTTCGCCAGCCGCTTCGGCCATGTTGCCGATCGCGATCACATCCCAGGCAGCCTTCGCCGTAGAAGTACTGCGGCCAAAGGGTGGTGACGTTCAAGTTCCGCATCCTGAGCGAAGTAGTCGGTGTAGTACTCGACCGTCAGGGGGCTGGTGTCGGTGATCTGGAAGGCTTTGAAGGCCGAGGTGAAGGACTCGAAGTTCGGCACAGCCTGTTCGTCATAGATGGCGCTGGCCTTGTTCGCACGATCGAAGATCATGATCATGCTCATGAGGAAGTCGGCCACGGAGAGTTTGCTGCCATCGTGCCAGGTTACGTTGTTCAACAGATTGGACGGATAGTAGACGATGCTCTGGACCTTGGCGGTCATTTCGTCCGAGGACTTCTCGGCAGCAGTGATGAACTTCTGCGTCGTGGCATCCCAATCGACGAATGCATCACCCGGAACGACGACCTTGTCCTGGAATTTCAGCGTGACCCAATCGTGGGTGGCGCCGATGGGCAGACCGGTGGTGGCGGTGATGGTGGCTTTCTCAATGCGCAGCGGCCAAACCAGACCGGTGTAAGGATCGTACATTACACCACCGGAGCTGGTGCCACGCATGGTCGATCTGATCCCAGGCCCAGTTATCGCCTGCGATCGGGTTGAACGGCTCGGTGAAGAGGTCAGAGACGCCGATCTTCACAGTGCCGCCTTGTTGACCATCGAAGCGCATGGTGAATGGCCAGATCTGGGCGCCTTCGATACCGGCAGCCAGGTCAGAGGTCACTGAACATTGGTCTTATAAGGAGCGAAGTTCTTGCCATCGA
>CAWHBY010000001.1:0-1262559 GCA_963827855.1 uncultured Phycisphaerae bacterium | reverse complement strand
CAAGGCCCAAGACCACGTGTCCAAGGGAGAGCCCCTGAGCCTGGCCTTCAACGATGCCCGGCTGATCAGCCCGTCGGTCTACGAAGCGGTCCGCAGCGGCGAGCAGAACGGCCAGGTCGATCGGCTCATGCTGAACATGGCGGATTTCCTGGATGATGAGAACGAGATCACCATCCGGTCCCTCACCAGCATCCTGGAGCCCGTGATCCTGATCGCTATGGGCCTGGTGGTGGGCCTGGTGGCGGTGAGCATGTTCATGCCCTTGTTTGATCTGACCGCGATGACGGGTCGAGGAGGTTCCTGATGCGGTGGGCGAGACATACGGCAATCGGCATCGACATCGGCAACCGGACCCTCAAGGCCGCCCAGCTTTCGTTTCGGGGCCACGGCCTCCGCGTCTCTGCCCTGGCCATCTGTCCGCGGGTCAGGCCGGACGGGCCGGTCGAGCAGGAAGAGCTCAGGCACATCCAGCAGGTCCTCAGAAGACAGGGATTCTCCGGCTCGAAGGTGGTCCTGGCCGTGGCGGATGGCCAACTGCTCCGCGGCATCCTTCAACTGCCGTCCACTGTCCCGGCTGCGGCGGTCAGCCAGATGGCCCGCATGGAGCTGGCCCGCATACACCACATCGAACCGCAGGGCTTTGAACTGGTCTGCTGGGCCCCCACCGCCTCCCAGGAGTCTGGCCGCTCGAATGCCCAGACCGTGGCGGTGGCCTGTCCGCACGCCGTGGCGCAGCCGCTGCTGGAGGAGTTCGAACGGGCCGGGCTGGACGTGATCGCCCTCGACGCCAGGACTGCTGCCGCAGCCCGCGCCTGTCGAACACTGGCCGCCCCCGGCAGCGAGGTCACGGCGATCCTGGACCTGGGCTGGAGCACCACGAAGCTGCTTCTGATGTGTGGAGAGACGGTCATCTATGAAAGGCTGCTCAAGAGCGACCTGACGGCCTTGACGTCGGCCCTGGCCAAGCGGTTCAAGATCACGCAGACTGCAGCCAGCCAGCTCGTGGATACCCTGGGGGTTGCCTCCAGGCAGGCGCCAGGGCAGTTCGACGCAGACGCCCGCCTGGCCCTCCAGGACCTCCTCCGCCACTACGGCCAGGCCATGATGGAGGAGCTCAAGGTCCCCTTCGCCTACGCGCGTCAGTACCACGTCGAAGGGGTCCGGCGATTGCTGCTGCTGGGTGGAGGGGCCAGCCTGGCCGAGCTGGCCGACGTCCTGGGTGCGTCACCGGTGATCAAGGTGCTTCGGGCCGCCCCGCGGGACGTGCTAGGATGCGATGACGCCATCGTGGGCAAGTCGGAGAATCCGGCGCTCACCGTGGCCGTGGGTCTGGCGATGTTCGGTAGAGAGTAACCATGGCAGATATCAATCTGATTCCTCCTGAATGGTTGGTCAAGAGACGCAGTCGCATCCACCTACGTCTCTGGGCTGGGATCTGCATCGTCTACGTGGTCGGTCTCGTCGTGGCTGTGGCCACTGCCTACGTCCTCTGGAGTGACGGGGATGCCCAACTGGAGCGAGACCTGGCTGCCACCAAGGAGCGTCTTGGCCAGACCAACCAGCGGGTGCTCCAGATGAGGAGGGAGGTCGCCCAGGCCACCACCGCCCTTCAGGCAGGCCGGGTCATTGCCTGCCAGCCGGACTGGAGCAGACTTCTGACCATGATCAGCGAGAACCTGGGCGATGAGGTCGTGCTCACCGCCTGCAGACTGGCGGCACTCGACAAGGAGCACAGGGATCTGGTGGAAGGCCTGGGCCGGCAGACCACGCCGGCGTCACTGCCCCAGCTCCTGGCCGACGGGGCCCATCAGCTCCAGCTCAGCGGCTTCGGCCGCAGCCAGACGGCGGTCTCCAACTTCATCCTCCGTCTGGAGAAGCTGGGCCTGTTTGCGTCGACCCGCCGGGTCGAGAGCAACCGAAAGGAGTTCCTGGGCACAGACGCCATTGCCTTCAGCGTCGAGTGTACCTTCTAGCCCCCATTTCTCACAGGAGGAGTCCATGCGTGTTCCGACGATCCAGCAGTTGACGTGCCGACAGATGGACATCGCGGCCATCGCGATCTGCGCGGCCATGTCACTGCTCGCCTACTTCGTGGGTCTGGTCCCGGTCCTGGAGCGGCATGCCCAACGTGCCGTCCAGGCCAAGGAGCTGGTCTCCGCCAGGCGGGACCTAGCCAGGCTGAGCAATGCAGTCCTGGCCCTGAATGGCCGTCTCTCGGCCGCCAAAGAGCAACTGGCGGGCTGCGAGGTCAGGCTTGAATCCGCAGACCAGATCAACACGCGGGTCGCCCATCTTACGTCGCTTCTGAGCGACAACGGGCTGGAGGCCGATACCCTTCAGACCGGCAAGGCGGTCTCCGGGCTCCAATACAGCCTGGTCCCGATCGCCGTCGTGGGCACGGGTGGATTCGTCCAGGCCCTGTCTTTCCTGCACCGCCTGGGCACCACCCTGAAGGACGTCGGGGCCATCCAGTTCAGCCTCTCAGGCGATCCGTCGAGGCCCCTTGAACCGGGGAAATTCAAGATGGACTTTTTCTGGTATACGACAGCCAAGGGGAAGACCACCGGATAGGGGGCGATCTCTGGAGCCACGATGAAACTGACGAAACGACAAAGTGCAGCCCTGGCGACGCTCATTCTGGCCCTGACGGCCTTGGTTGTCGATCGCCTCTGGGTCGTGCCCCAGGGCGCGGCCGCCAGCGAAGGGACCGAGCCCGCCAAGGACGCCGCGGACTGGGCCGTCCCCGCCTCGGCCGTGCCGGAGGTTCCGGTCGTGACGGAAAGCCTGGCGCAGCGGCTGAACTCGCTGTGCGCTCCGTACGACAGCTCGGGCGGCCAGGCCCGTGACGCCTTCCAGTTGCCTGCCTCATGGCCCGTCCCTCCCAAGGATGAGGCGGCGGGCGCCCTGGCTGAGACCCCCGAACAGACTGTGGCACGCCTGGCTGCCGAAGAGGCTCAGCGGCGACAGGGTGAAGAGGGGGAGCGTCTCGCTGCCGAAGACGCCCAACGCAAGGCAGCCGACGAGGCCCGGAAGAGCGAGGACGACGAAGCCACACGCCTGGCCGCCCTGGAGGCCCAACGAAAGGCTGCGGCAGAAGCCAAACAGCGGGCAGAGGAGCAGGCCCTGCAGCAGTATCAGCAGCGGGTCACGCAGAAGGCCGGCGAACTGGATCTGCAGGGCATTGTCAGGTCCGGCCAGGACACGCGATGCCTGATCGATGACACCTTGGCCCGGGTCGGCGACCGGATCAAGGGATTCCAGGTTATGCAGATCGAAGACAACAGCGTCATGCTGCTCTGGAGCGAGCCGCCCATGCCCGATATGAAGCTCGTGCTGAGGCTGGCCGAATAGAGGCGTCCGACCGTCCGAGAACACGAGAGCATCTTTGCCATGCGAACACACTAAAAAAGACGGAGTTCCAGCAAAAGCCCGCCCCGCCTTTTGACGATAGGGGAAACAGACATCGTAGAACGACGGAATCAACTGATGATCCAATGAGACGCCGGAGGTTGTCAATGAGGAATCGAAGGAACAGTAGAGGATTCAGTTTGCTGGAAATCGTGATCGTGGTCGCAATCATGGCCGTACTCGCGGCCATTGCGATCCCACGCATGGGTCGCGGGTCCAGGGGCGCAGGCGACTCCGCGCTGCGGCGAATCTGGCCGTGCTTCGAAACGCCATCGATCTCTACGCGGCTGAGCACCAGGGCACCTACCCGGCCGCAGCGACGTTCTCAGCCCAATTGACGCAGTACACCGACTCGTTTGGAGCGACTGCGGCTGCCAAGGACTCGACGCACATCTACGGGCCGTATCTGCGGAGCGTCCCGCCGCTGCCCGTGGGAACCAAGAAGAGCAGCACGGGCGTCGCAGCAGCAGATGCTGACGGCGTGGGCTGGATCTACACTGCCGCCACAGGTGCAATCGCGGCGAATACGACCGCCACGGAGAAGGATGACGCCAACAAGCTGTACAGCGACTACTGATCCGCGGGTGGGCACGGCGGGCTTCGATTCATCGAGGCCCCTGTGTCCGTGCCAGGGTTTCAGTCTTCTCGAACTCTTGATAGCGATGGCCGTGATCGCAGTTTTGGCTGCGATCGCGGCCCCTCGCTATGCAATGGCCTCGGCACGGTACAGGGCCGACTGGACGGCCCGGCGGATTGCAGCGGACCTGGGGCTGGCCCAGACCTTGGCCGTTGCCACCGGCTCTTCCAAGACCGTGCACTTCTCCGTCCAAGACAGCACGGTTGAAATCATCGGGGCATCCGCCCTGGATGGTGTCCAGACCTCGACCTCCACCTACCGAGTTGTTCTGTCCGACCCTCCCTATGAGGCCCGGCTCGTGAGCGTCACCTTGCCCAGCTCTACGGACATCGCCTTCAACGGCTGGGGCCAGGTCAACCATGGTGGCACCGTGGTCCTGCGCGTGGGCCAGGAGCAGCGAACACTCACGGTGGATGGGTCCAGCGGAAAGGTGACCTGGCCATGAGATGCACGGACCGGCTACGGGGCCTCACCCTGCTCGAGATGGCGATCAGCCTGGCTGTCACGGGCCTGATCGTGCTGGGATTGGGATCCACCATGGTCGTGGCTTCCAAGGCCATGCCCACGGGGCCTGCCCATTCGACGCTGCTGGGCACCCACGCGATCGAACAGCTCTCAGCGGAGCTGGCGTACGCCACCGCGATCAACAGCCGATCGGCTCGCAGCGTCGAGTTCACCGTCGCGGACCGCAACAGCGATGCGGTCCCCGAGACCATCCGCTACGAATGGTCGGGCGCGGCAGGCTCGCCGCTCACCCGCAGATACAACGGTGGAACGGCGGTCAGCCTGCTTGACGCCGTCCAGACCTTCGGCCTGACCTATCACCTGGATACCACATCCACGCAGACTGCCCAGTCCACTGAGGGCGCAGAGTCTCTCCTGCGGTCCTTCCAGGCCGTGGACGTCTCGCATGACTACGTGATCACGTCCGGCGGTTGGTACGGCCAGTACTTCAAGCCCATCCTGCCGGCAGACACGGTCAGTTGGAAGGTCACGCGTGTGGAGTTCTATGCCAAGGCGAGCGGGTATTACGGCGGCTCAAGCCGCATTCAGCTCCAATCCGCCACCGCCGGCCACGTGCCCAGCGGAGTGGTCCTGGAGGAGACGATCATGGACGAATACTATCTATGGGACTTCTACCTCAAGCAGTCCTTCAGCTTCGATGTCTCAGGCCTGTCTCCGGATCAAGGCCTCTGTCTGGTCTTCAGACATGAAGAGGGGCAGGAGTCCTGCAGGATCCAGGGCGATGAGAGCATCGGATCTGCCGCAAGCGACAGCTCGCTGGTCTTGTCCACTGACCGGGGCGCGTCCTGGTCCACGTACTCTAGCGAGTCTCTCCGGTATGCCGCCTATGGCACGGTGACCTCGCCCGGCCAGCCCCAGACCCAGCAGGTCCTGTACCTCAGCGGAGTGGACGTGAGCGTCCAGACGGGCACTGACACCACGGCCCGCTCGGTCGCGGGGGTCCGCCTGCTGAATCGGCCGGAGGTACTGCCATGATGCGACGGGCACTGACCCTGATCGAATGTGTGGTGGCCCTGGTTATCGTGTCGGTGATGCTGGTGGCCGCTCTGAACACGGTTGGCGCTCGCGCCTGGGGCAGTTCAAAAACGGCTGCGGCCTGCGAGGCCAGGGCCTGGCCCACTCCCTGCTCTCAGACATTTTGAACCTGGCCTATGAGGACCCGCAGAGTGGCAGCGGCGTCTTCGGCCCAGAGACCGGCGAAACCCTTCCGTTCGACGACGTGGACGACTATGTGAGCTGGTCAGGCCAGGTCAAGGACCCCAATGGCGTCAGCCTGCCGGGTCTCGAGAGCTGGACCTGGAGCGTGGCCGTGGATCGGATCGATCCCCTGGATATCACCCAGGTTCGAACGACCGACACCGGACTCAAGCGGATCTCCGTGACCGTGCGATCTGCAGGCCAGCCCGTGGCCACCGCAATGGCCCTCAGGGCGAAGCTATAGGAGACGGATGCGTACCTCCCGAGACATACGACGCAGGCGGACCGGAACCGTGTACCTGATCGTCCTGTCCTGTACGGCGATCGTGAGCATCCTCGGACTGGCCTCCTTGTATGCAGTTCGGGTGCAAGGCCGGACGAGTCAGGTCTACGCCGATGGGGTGGTTGCGCGGACTGCGCCAGTCGGCTGCGGCCCTGGGCATGCTCCTGATCAGCCAGGACCCCAACTGGCGAACCACCCACAGCAACGGCCTCTGGGGCACGAACAAACCCCTGGGTCGCGGCACCCTGAGTGTGCAGGTGGCGGATCCGGAGGACGGCAGTCTGACCGACGATCCCGCCGAGTCAGTGACCCTCACAGGCATCGGGACCTGCGGTCTATGCAGCCACAGGACGCAGGCTGTCCTCGTGGCAGACGTACGGCCCTTGGCCGCCCTGTCTTGCTGCCTGTGCGCAGCAGGCAATGTCACCGTCCTGGCCGGCAAGCAGGTCACCCTGGTCGGGGGACCTCTGTCGACCGACGGCCAGTTGAACAACGATGGATGGATCGACGGGGACGCCAAGGCTGCAACCGTGTATCACGCAGGGACCATCACCGGCACCCTGACCACGCCGGCGGCTGCCACACCGTTTCCAGACAGCACCGTGATCACCCGATACGTGGCCAAGGCCACTGCGATCCCCTACTACGCGATCATCGACGGCCAGGCCCTGGGTCCGGGCCGCAATCCCACAGGCAGCGCCAATCCAGACGGCGTGTATTACATCAACACAGGCGGCAGAGACATCACCATCAGAAACTCGCGAATGCTTGGCACCCTCATCGTCGATTGCGTCAACCACACGCTCACGGTGGACACGGCGGTGTTCTTGCAGCCCTATCGCACGGACTACCCAGCCCTGATCGTGCGGGGCAATCTGGAGGTGAAACTCACCAGTTGCAGCACCGTGCTGGATGAGTGGTATCTGTACAAGAACTTCAATCCGTGGGGCGTCCCCTACGAGGGCTACTCTGACTCGGACTACTACGACACGTATCCCAATGAGATCCGGGGACTCGTCCACGTGATAGGGAACACGCAGCTCAAGCTGACAAGCTGCATCAAAGGGGCACTGCTGTGCACAGGGACCGTGACCTGCACGGACGCGAGCCGGATCATCCACGACAGCAGCCTGGTGTCCAACCCACCCCAGGGCTACACCTACGTTGCAGGCATGAAACTCTCACCTTCCAGCTTCAAGCAGGTCGTGAACTGAAACAACAGAACTCAGAACGCCGAACCCAGAAGAAGAAAGACGGCCATCAGCCGAGAGCCGAAAGCCCTGCGTTTCCCCGTTCCGCGACGCAATCGAAGGACCCTGAGCAGCCTTGTGCCAAGACTCGGGCCTGGCGCTACTGTCCGCCTGCGCAGCCGGACATCATGGGACATCCGCCGCAACCTTGTGCCTCGGCCTGGGCCGCGGGGGCCTCTTCCTGGCAGCAGCCCTTGGACTGGCCGCCGCACGCAGCCTTCGAGGAATCCGCGCAACAGGTCTTGGCCTGGTCGGCGCAGCAGCACTGGCCTTCATCGCAACATCCCTCATCGCACTGGGCGGGACAGTTGTCACAGTCGCCGCCGCAGGTGGCCTTCGCGACCGGGCTTGGCTTCTCGACGTATCCGGCCACCAACACCGATCCTGCGGCCAGGACCGCGACAGCAATCAGAGCGAGGACTACGATCTTGGACATCTTCATAGCGGTTCTCCACTGCTCTACCATTCCCCGGGTCCGGCGTGCAGCCGCCGTCACACCCCAAGGGCCTTGATCTACAATACGGGCCACGGACATCGGCGGTTCGCGCGGAACCCGGACTTCCCGGCAACCCTCTATCCAGATCCGGCGCCGCGGCCGCCCTTTCTGACGATTATACCGCCTGTCGCCTCAATTCCAAGTCCCCTGGGCTCAAGTCCGGGGCGAGCAGTCCCCGGGCGTCGCAGTCCAATGAGTCTACTGGGGTCAGCCCTGGAATTAGCACTTAGCGTCAGTTATTTACTATTTCAAGGGCTGACCCCAGTTGAGGTGAGGTAGCGTTTGACCGTGCGGCGGTCCAGGTCTAGCCTGCGGGCCACCTCTTCGTAGGTGCCGAACCGATCGTAGAGCATCCGGCAATACCGCGCGAGCAGTTCTTCGCTGCGTAGAGAACCCGTCCGCATTTGATCGACCAGGAGGTCCGGGCCCCTGACTGGCTCCGCCGCACAGACGTTGGATTCATAGTCCCGCTTGAGGATCACACGGCGGGCGCACTGGGCAAGCTCGCGGACGTTGCCCGGCCAGGGGTAGTCGGGCCCAAGGCGACGGTCGATCACCTCGCGGACGTCCGCACAGAGCTGGCTGTGGTCCTGGCCGATCAGCCGCCGGACCGTATGGCTGATCAGCAGGTCCAGCTCCCTGGGGTCTTCCTGGATCCGCTGGTGCAAGCCGGGGACCTCAATGCAGTCACTGCAGAGGCGGTAGTAAAAGTCGTCCCTGAAACCACCCCCCCTGCGAAGGGAGCCCAGGTCCCGGTGGGTCGCGGCAATGACCCGGCCTTCGAATCGCCGGACCTCGTGCCCCCCTACCTCGGTGAACTGCCGCTCCTCAAGGACCTTGAGGAGCTTGATCTGGACGGCGGGGCCGATGTCCCCGACCTCATCCAGGAAGATGACTCCGTGCGGGCCGCACTGAGACAGGAGCCCTTGGCGCGACGCCACTGCGCCGGTGAACGCCCCTTTGACGTGGCCGAACAGCTCAGACTCGAGCAGACTCTGTGCGTACTGCGACAGATTCACTGAGACAAACGTCTCCATGAAGCTGCGGCTGAAGGCCCCCTTCTTGCCATCGAACGGGATGAATCCACTGTGCCCTAAGGCCGCTGCAGCAGCGCCCTTGCCCGCACCGGTCGGCCCCAGCAGCATGATCGAGAAGTCCTCCATGCGGTTCCACAAGGTCTGGCCGTACAGGTGGATGTCATGAGTGAAGAGCGTATTCCACAAGCCCTCCCTCAGGCGTCTCATACAGGAACACTGCCCCACCAGTCCCTGGTTGATGAAATAGAATGCCCGTCGAAGCTGGTACAGCAGGGCAAAACACCTCAAACCGACCGCGTCATCGAGGCCGCGTCTGCGGAGGTCGCTGAGGGCCTCCCTCGCGAAGCCTACCTTGACCGAAGCGTCGCCCTCGCGGACCTGCTCAGAGATCAGGTCGCAGAATGCGGAGCTGTACTTGTGGAAGATCTCAAAGAGCAAGACGGTGGCCATCAGGATCTGGTCTGGTTCGGGGAAGTCTTGTATGCGAGATAGCCCCCCCTGCTCCAGAGACCTCAGTCGTGACCGAACCTGTTCGATCACATCAGGCACGATGTCGGGCCACTGGCCTTGGCCTCGCCCCCCCAGGATCCGGCGGTCCAACTCGGCCCTTCGTAGGCTGAAAGGGTTGGCAAATGCCGCCTCCGAGACCAGTGCCAGGAACTGCCTGTCATCGGGTTTCAGCCTCACCATACCCATACATTGATTGTACACGTACTGGTCACAAAATGTCACGAGTTCTTCTTGTCCATGGATCTGTTTCGTGTACCCCATAGGCCTTAATTCATTCATCTGTAGTTGTTTGCAGTTCTGAAGGACTTTCAGGAACGGCCGTTGCTATCTCCGTACTTGTCGTGGAACCTTGGCTGAAAGGCAACCGCCAAGGAAGAACCGGTCTCTTGGATGCCGGCAACGTGGACAGCCACCTTCGAAAGGAGTATTCTCATGGAGTCATGCTTGTTGATGAAATCCAAGGGAACAGAAGCCTCCCTGGCTATCCTCCCCATACGACTTGACGAGGTCCGAGGCTAGGAGACCTGTATGGGAGCGAGAGACCAAGATCGACTGGATCGATCCTTCGCCTGGTTCACGGCGACACAGTTCCTGGGTGGACTGAACGACAACCTGCTTCGCTTGCTGGCGCTCTGCTTCCTCATAGGCACGCTGGGAGCAGAGAAGAGTGAGGCAATCAGCCAGGCGATACAGGCCGTGTATACGCTTCCCTTCCTGCTCTTCACGCCCATGGCCGGCCGTCTTGCGGACCGCTACGCCAAGCGTGACATGCTCGTGCTCGCCTCCGGGGCGGACGTCCTGATCATGCTGGGAGGCGTTGTGGCCTTTGCTGTCGGGTATCCCTTCGGCCTCTACGCCGCGCTGTTCCTGACCTGCGCCCAGAGCGCATTCTTCGGTCCAAGCAAGTATGGCATTATCCCAGAGCTGGTCGGGCACCAGAACCTGAGCAGGGCCAACGGGATCAACACTGGACTGACCTACCTGGCCGGTGTGTTGGGCACGGTTGGGGCCACGTTGCTTGCAGGGGGATTCAAACGTCACGACACCATGGCCGCTACCACTTACTATGCCATGGCCGCTGGCACCTGTGTGGCGGTCGCAGCCGCTGGGTTCATTGCCAGTCTTCTGATCCGTCGCACCCCCAAAGGGGCCTGTGAAGGGTCCATCCTCTCGTGGAGCGGCCTGAGGGACCCGATCGCCGTGATCCGAAAGGACCGCGACCTGAGTCTGGCCGTGCTCGCCTCCGGATACTTCAACCTCCTGGCAGGCCTGTTCTTGGTTAACCTGGTACCCTACGGCACCCGACACCTGGATCTGAGCGCCGATCAGAGCGGGTACCTGTGGCTGGTCACTGCCATAGGGATCGCCGTCGGATCGTATCTGGCGGGACACCTTTCCGCTCGCTCTGTGGAGGCTGGCCTCATCCCGGTCGGGGCCATAGGCCTGTTCGCCACCTCGTTAGCCCTGGCCGTGGTGCCGCACGGGCACGTGACGGGCGCTTTCTTCTGTATCATGCTGATGGGCATGAGTGGCGGTCTGTTCATCGTGCCGGTCTCAGCCCTGATCCAATGGTTGAGTCCCCAACCCATACGAGGCCAGGTCCTGGGCGCATCCAGGTTCCTCGATTGGGTGGGGGCCACGGTTTCTTTAGGCTTGGCATGGGTCCTGACCTGGTCTGGGGTGTCCAGCACAGGGGTGTTTGTCTCTGCCGGCATCCTCACCCTGCTACTGGCCATGGTGACACTCTGGAGGCTGCCGGACTTCTTCGTGCGGTTTGTCATCGTGGTCCTGGTCCGGTCGTTCTATCGAATCAAGGTCAAGGGTGGAGAGAACGTCCCCGCAGAAGGACCCGCCCTGTTGGCCGCCAATCACGTGGGGTGGCTCGACGCCTTTGTCCTGGGAGCAACCCAGCAGCGGAGGATACGCTTCATCATGTCCCGCGAGCAGTTCGAGAAGAGCGCGGTTCGCCCCCTCTTTCGGCTCATGCGGGTGGTCCTCATCTCGTCCAAGGATCCGCCCAAGCAGATCATCCAATCCCTGCGTCAGGCCCGCCAGGCCCTGGACGAAGGCCAGTTGGTCTGCATCTTCCCCGAAGGTGGGATCACGCGGAACGGCATGATCCAGGGCTTTCGCGGCGGGCTGGAGCGCATCCTCAAGGGCAGTGATTATCCCCTCATCCCGGTCTACATCGGCGGAGCCTGGGGCAGTATCTTCAGTTACTCACGCGGTCGAATTGGCGGCGTGCCCAGGCGAATCCCCTATCCGATCTCGGTCCATATCGGCAGACCCATGCCCGCCACCTCGCGGGCCTGGGAGGTCCGACAGCGGGTCTGTGAGTTGTCCACAGACTTCTTCAACGACCAGGCATCGACCCGCAGGCCGCTGGGAGGTCAGTTCATACGGACCGCGCGAAGGTACTGGCACAGGCCATGCGTCAGCGACGTCACGGGCAGACGCCTGACCTATGGCCAGACCCTAACGGCGGCATCGCTGCTGGCTAAGCGGATCGCGGACAAGACCGCCTCTGCGCCCCGCATCGGCGTCCTGCTTCCTCCTTCCGTGGCTGCGGCCGTGACCCACGTGGCCCTGTCCCTGCTCCGCACGGTCTCGGTAAACCTCAACTACACCGCCTCTGCGCAGAGCCGCCAGGCGGCCCTTCGCCAGTGCCAGGTGCAACACGTCATCACCTCGCGGGCCTTCATCGGAAAGCTGGGCATGGATCCTTCGGAAGCCAACTACCTCTTCATGGAGGACCTGCTCGGCTCAATCGGTCGATTGGACAAGGCCCTGGCCTGGTCCAAAGCCAGGCTCTGGCCCTGGCGGTGGCTGTGCCACAGCAAGGGTCTTCTGGGCACCGACGTGACAGCCGTCCTCCTGTCTTCAGGAAGCACCGGACAGGCCAAGGCCGTGATGCTTAGCCACCACAACATCGCGTCCAACCTGGAGCAGATGCGCATGGTCTTCCGGATTGCCCCACAGGACCGGTTCTGCGGGCTCCTGCCCATGTTCCACTGCTTCGGACTGACCGTGGGCCTTTGGTTCCCGCTGATGCATGGCGCGGCCGTCAGCTTCATACCTGATCCCCTGGATGGCAAGGCCGTGGCGGGCTGCATCCGCAGGGACCGCTGCACACTTCTGATGGCCGCACCTACCTTCCTGCAGGTGTACCTACGCAGGGCCGAGCCCCAGGACATGGCCAGCCTTCGCGACGTCATTGTCGGCGCGGAGAAGCTGCCGATGGATCTGGCCGACCGGTTCGAGCAACGGTTCGGCGTTCGGCCCCACGAAGGCTACGGCGCCACGGAGACCAGCCCGGTGATCTCCATCAACCTCCCCGCGGTGGAGATCGACGGCGTGCGTCAGGTCGGGACCAAGCCGGGCTCAGTAGGCCAGGCCTTGCCGGGAATCGCCGTGAAGGTGACGGATCCCGAGACCGGCCACGTCCTGGCCCCGGGCGAGCGAGGGCTTCTCTGGATCAAGGGGCCCAACGTCACCCTGGGTTACCTGGACGCCCCGGCCATGACGGCCGCCGCCATCCAGGATGGATGGTACAACACCGGTGACATCGCGACGATAGATGAGGATGGCTTCCTCTTCATCGTGGATCGTCTGAGCCGCTTCAGCAAGATTGGTGGGGAGATGGTGCCACACGTCCAGGTGGAGGAGGTCTGCGCCTCTGCGGTGGGTACGACAGACCGTGCCGTGGCCGTGACGGCCATCCCCGACCCCGTCAAGGGCGAGGAACTGGTAGTGCTGTACGTGCCGGACAAGGCCAGTCCGGACCGGATCTACCAGGCCATTGCCGCCAGCGGCCTGCCGAATCTCTGGAAGCCCAGGCGCAGGAGCCTCATCCCGGTCGATTCCATCCCCGTCCTCGGATCTGGAAAACTGGATATCCAGCGTCTAAAAGCAATAGCACGACAACACGCGGATTCGGCCGGCGGCGGGACTCCGCCAACCCTCACGGACGACAGGAGCTGAGTATGGAGCTATTCCTGGCGAGCGCGCAACAGGTCTATCGAATCATCTCATTTGTGGCCCTAGGGGGCCTGATGATCGGTGCATCCTACCTCTACCACAGCATTGAAAGGAGTAAGACATGAGGAGTACATCTGGCATTGCAGTAGCCGTTGTCGCCATCGCAGCCCTTTCCCTGGCCACCCTCCCCGCCGCGGAGCAGGCCAAGCCAAAAGCGGGCGTCAAGATCGGCACATACGACTCCCGATGCGTGGCCCTGGCCTATGGGAGGTCCGAGGAACAACTGGCAGCCATGCGGGCCATGAGGCAGGAGTACGAGAAGGCCAAGGCCGACAAAAATGAGGCCCGGGCCAAGGAGCTGGAACAGGAAGGTCCCTGGCACCAGGTCCGGCTGCACCAGCAGGTCTTCTCGACCGCAGGCGTCACGGGCATCATGGCCCAGGTGAAGGACCAACTGCCGGCCATCGCCAGCCAGGCGGGCGTCGTCGCGATCGTCTCGAAGTGGGAGATGCCCTACCAGGATGTCTCGGTCGAGATCGTGGATGTCACGCTGGCCATCGCCAAGCTCTTCAAGCCCACGGACCAGACCCTGAAGATCATCGATCAGATGAAGACCCAGGAGCCCGTGCCGTTTGAGAAGCTGCCGCTCGATCCGATGCTGTGATAGGTTTGGTTATGGGTTGTTGGTTGCTGGTTGTTGGTTATCGGTGGCGGGAGGCTTGCGGGACTGCTGCCAGAGCTGCTCGCTGATCTGGGCCAGCCTTCGCCGGGCCTCTTCCACTACGGTTGGCCGCGATGCAGTGACGCAGCATTGGTATTCCTCGCGGGCCTCTTGCAGTCTATTCTGGCGGAGCAGCAGGCTCCCTAGCATGTAGTGGCCTTGCTCCTCGGTCGGGGCCATGGAGATGGCCTTGTGCAGATGGGCCTCCGCAAGGTCATACTGGGCACTGTACCCAGCCATCTTTGCGCGGGCGAGCCAGTACACGTATGCGGTGAAGGTGTTGGGGTCTGGCTCGCCCATGGTCTCCAGCTCCTTGCGGGCGGTGTTGGGGTCCGTGTACTGGGTCGACAGGACCTTGGCCAAGGGCATGGATGGACACAGCTTCAGGGCCACCCTACAGCCCTTTTCCACGCTCGCCTGTGCCATCTGGTACAGGGCAATGGTCTGAAGGTCATCCATGACCTCGTACCGCCTGTGGGCGACGCCGAACCAGTTCCAGCTTGCGTCCACCAGCAAGGCCCTGTCGTCCAGGAACACCGCAGCGCAGACGTGGCTGATGACCCAACCATTCGGGTCATTGTCCACCCTGGCGACGAAGGCCTTGAGCCCCAGCGATCGGGCCAGGGCCACGTACAGGGCCGTGTAGTCCACGCACCAGAATCTCTCAGCCGGTCTGTTCCATGCTGCATAGACCTCTTCGGCCGTACGGATCTGATACCCTTGGGCCGCCTCGACACGGCGGGTCATGCCGTCAAACAAGGCCTTGGCCTTGTCAAGGTCTGTAGAGGCGTCCTTGGTCAGGTCCGCAGCCCAGGCCTTCATCTGTGGCGTGCAGTGAAACAGAGGTCTGACTCCCTTCATCTCGTCCTCGGTGAGCCTCTCGCGAAGGGCCTGGTCCAAGGCCTCCTCTGAGAAGGTCTTGGGCACGTCTGTCTTGATGAAAGTGGGGCTCAGAGAGGCCCGTAGGAACTTCATCTTCTGCTCAATCCGCGAGAGGGTCTGCGGGTCGAGCTGCATCTGGCGGCCTTGCGCAACGACCTCCCGGTAGGCGTCAATGGCCTTGGGTTTCTCCCCCAATTGCCGATAGGTCTCCCCCACGACGACCAGTGTGTTGACGCCCGCCGGGCCCGAAGTGCAGTACGTCTCCGCAGATCGGAGCTGCTCCAATGCCTTCTTTCGCTGCTGTTGGCTGGCGTAGATCGCGGCCAGGTGGGCACGACACTGCGAATCGAACGGGTCTAGACGACTGGCCCGTTCCGCCAAGGCAACCGCTTCATCCCACCTCTGCTGCAGTCCCATTACACGAGCCAGCATGGCAGCACATGATGCATCGTCAGGATCGAGCTCGCATGACTTGCGCATGTGCTCCTCTACGCCGGCCAATTCACCCTGAGCCATGAACAAGAAGGCCAAGGCCTCGTGGCCATTGAACGAATTGGGGTCCATGGCAATGGCCTGCCTCATCAGCCGTTCCGCTTCAACCAGTTTCCCAAGGTTGAGGAGTGTCGCGCCCAAGGCTACGCGGACCGCGGCGCTGTTCGGATCCGCTTCCATCGCGTGGCGAAGAGAGTCCTCCTGCTGTGAGCAGGGCTGCCCTCTTGCCTGAAGCCAGAAGCCCCTGACCAGGCCCTCCAGGCTAACGGCCGACGTGGTGTATCTGCGTCGCATCTTCGCCTTCTCGGCCTTGTTGGGGTCGATCTGGAGATAGGTGAGCGCCGCGTCAGCCAATGTGTCCGCGCCCGCAAACCAGTCCGTGCCGCGGGCCACCAGTTCCGGCGATGCCCTGCCCGTGGCCACATTCAGTATCCGCAAAGTGACCTGCCACACGCCGGTCTCTCGCCTGAACTGCCCCCAGATCACCCGCTGGACCTCGATGCACTCGCCGACAGCACGGGCCTGGTTCACATCGATCGCAGAGCCTCGGTCCAGGCCGTTCTTCTCGAGGGCATATCGGATCGCCGTATCAGAAGACAGTCGCGCCGCCTTGACGGCCCCAAGCTCGTGAACCAGCAGGCCCGCGATCCCCTCACTCCAGTGCGCATCGTTGGCGTCGCCGGCCGCATTCTCAAAGCTTAGGATGGCCACGGCCAGGCGATTGGAGGAGGAATCCTGAGGTCCGGTCTCGCCGTTGCAGAGCCCACTGAGAAGGCAGAGTCCAAGGACTATGACCGCCGCCGTCGATACAGCTCGCTCCCGAACGCGTTCTCTCGCCATGCGTACCTCCCTCGGTACTTACTGTTGTCGATTCACTATTTCTCCACTTCCTCAGATAGTCAATCGTCAATGCAGCAGGTGCATCAGCACCTGCTGCTGCACCTCTGCGTTCGGCTGTTGGGCAAAGCCAGACGTGGGATCACACACGATCGAGCCCCTGGGGCCGATCGGCCGGTAGATCTCCGGGTCCGTGGGGCCGAACACGGTGACGGTCTTCCTCCCCAGTGCGCCTGCCATGTGGCTGATACCGCTGTCGTTTCCGACAAAGGCCTGCGCAGGTCAATACAGCCACGACCTCCTCCAGGGGGAGGTCCGCTAGGACCTTGCCTCTCCGCCGCAGCCGGGCCTTGGCCGTATGATCCAGACGCTCCTGCTCGGCAGGCCCGAGTAAGAACACCACCTGAACACCCCGGCTCCGAAGCTCTTTGGCGACAGCGAGGAAGTTGTCGACGTGCCAGCACTTGGCCTGCCCGCCGCTGCCCGGATGCACGATCACCAGCGAGGCAGACGCATCCACGCCCGCGGCCTTGAGGATCTGGACCCCGCGTTCCTTGTCCGCCTCCATGGGCCGGATCAGCACCCGGCCGAGCAACGACCCCGGCATCTGCAGCGGCACAGGGCTCTGGTCCTCGAACTGACGGATGTAGAAATCGGCCAGATGCATGTCGCAGCCTCCTGCCGGTTTGAGTCGCAAGGACATGACCTCTGCGCTGTGGCTGCAATGAGTGGCGTAGATGAGGTTCTTCTCGAAGGGGCCATCGGGCTCGCCCAGGAAGCTCACGATCCAGGTGTACTCTGAGAAGGCGACGATCAAGGGATCATGGTCAGCCAGGTCCAGATCGAAGCGGCTCGGCTCTGCAAAGAGACGATGCAGATCCATGGAATCCATGGACCGCACGGCATCCACGCAGGTCCTGCCTGGAAAGGCACTGAGGTACTCTGTATGGCCCAGGATGTCGACTGCGCCAAGCCCCAGGCCATCTCTCAGAAACTGAGCCAAGGGCAGGGTCAGAATGCAGTCGCCGATCGCGCCGGGCTGGATGATCAGTGCCCGTAACGACCTGCGTACGGCCTGAGAGTGCTGTTCCCTCACCAGGTCCAGAACGTCATCCGTAGGTTCTTCCATACCAGGCCCAGCCCCTGAGAATCGAACCGTCAAATGCCAGGCCGATTCTACCACGCTCCCCCGGGCGGGGCAACGAGCTTGAATGCCGGAGAATGGGCGAAACGGAGAATCGGAGACACCCGTAACCCGCAACTCGCTACCCGCAACTCGTAACCCGCAACTCGACGGGCTACTTGGGCACGAAGGGCGAGAGCTCGCGGAGCCTCTGGATGACCGGCGGCAGCTTCTCGATGACCAGGTCGACCTCCTCCTGGGTCGTGTAGCGGCTGAGGCTGAACCGGATCGACCCGTGCGCTGCAGTGAACGGCACGCCCATGGCCCGCAGCACGTGCGAGGGTTCCAGTGAGCCGGAGGTGCACGCGGAGCCGCTGCTTGCGCAGATACCGAAGCGATTGAGGAGCAGGAGGATCGCCTCGCCCTCGACGTACTCGAAGCTGATGTTGGTGGTGTTGGGGAGGCGATCGGTCTTGTGGCCGTTGAGCATGGCATCCGGACAGCTCTTGAGGATGCCGTGCTCCAGCCTGTCACGCAACCGCCGGACCTTCGTGTTCTCCTCGTCCATGAATTGCCCGGCCAGCTCACAGGCCTTGCCCAGACCGATGATGCCAGCGACGTTCTCCGTGCCTGCACGCCGGCCGCCCTCCTGGTGGCCGCCCAAGATGAACGGAGCCAGGCGGGTCCCCTTGCGAACGTACAGAACGCCAATGCCCTTGGGCGCATGAAGTTTGTGGCCGGACAGACTCAGCAGGCTGATGCTGCCTTCCGACAGCTTGAGTGGGATCTTGCCTACCGCCTGCACGGCGTCTGTGTGGAACGGAATGCCCCGACTGACCACCTTCTCCGCAATCTGCTCCATGGGAAAGACCACGCCCGTCTCATTGTTGGCGTACATGATGGTGACCAGGGCCGTATCATCGTCCAACTGCTCTTCGAGATCCCCTAGATCGAGCAAGCCTTCGCGATCCACTCCCAGCTCCACCACCGTGTAGCCTCGGGCCTCCAGGTCCCTGCACACGGCCAGGACTGCCGGGTGCTCCACGCGGGTGGTGATGATCTTGCGGCGCTGCGGCGATGCCGCCAGTGTGCCCTGGATGGCCGCGTTGTCACTCTCAGTGCCGCCTGCCGTAAAGATGATCTCCGAGGGATCGCACCCCAGCAGCTCCGCCACCTGCTGGCGGGCATGGCGGACCTTCTGCGCGATCTGGCCGCCAAAGGCGTGCATACTCGACGGATTGCCGTACAGGCGTGAGAAATAGGGCTTAATTTCCTCAAAGACCTCATCACTGACCCGGGTCGTGGCATTGTTGTCCAGATACACGATGCGCGATTGATCCACCATCATGAGATCTCCGATTGGGGGGCCTCTTCCACGAACAGATCCTCAGCGACGAATTCCCGCAGCTTGGCCTCGACCACGTCCTTCATGGTGAACTCCGCGGTCGGACACTGGCTGCACATGCCCCGCAGGGCCACGATCACCTTGTTGCCGTCCACGTCCACCAACTCGATGTTGCCGCCATGGGCCCGCAACCCCGGCCGGATCTGCTCGTTGATGGTCTGCTGCACGAGCTGGATCTTCTGGAGGTTGGTCAGCTTCGCCCCCGCTTGGCGGGCGACGCGTGGGCCTGCTTGACCTTGTCCTGCTGGACTGCAGCGATGATCTTCTCGATCTCGCCCTTGCACCCGCCGCAGCCACCGCCCGCCTTGCAGTAGTTGGTGACCTGCTCGACGGTGGTCAGGTCGTTTTCACGGATGACCCGCTCGATTTCCTTGTCCGTCACGCCAAAGCAGGTGCACACGATGTGGCCCTCGGTGTCCTTGTGTACGGCGGCCTTGGCGCCCCGGTAGTGGGCGATCGCCGCCTCCAGGGCCTCCATCCCCATGACCGAGCAGTGCATCTTCTGTTCAGGCAGGCCGCCCAGGACATCGGCGATGTCCTTGTTGGTGATCCGGGCCGCCGCATCGAGGGTCTTGCCCTTGATCATCTCGGTCAGCACCGAGGAGGAGGCGATGGCGCTGGCGCAGCCGAACGTCTTGAACTTGGCCTCCTGGATCCGGCCATGGTCGTCGAGCTTGAAGGTGAGCTTCAGGGCATCACCGCACGCCAGGGATCCGACCTCACCCACGCCGTCGGGATTCTCGATCTCACCGACGTTCCGGGGATTGTAGAAATGGTCCCATACCTTGTCTGTGTATTCCCACATGACTATTACTCCAAGATTCTTCGTTCTGAGCTATGAGCTATGCGTTCTTCCCATTCGCCGATTCGTCTCTTCTAGCCTACGACGCCCTCGGCGTCACCTCTAGCATCCTATCCAGGGCCGCCCGTGCCCGGATCGCAATCTCCGGGTCCACAACGACCCGGCAGTTCATGTCTTCCAGGGCCCAAAGCAGCTTCTCCAGCGTGATCTTCTTCATATTCGGACAGACCGCCCGGTCCAGGGCCGGGATGTATTCGGCGTCTGGGTTCTCCTTCTTGAGTGCATGCAGGATCCCCGTCTCGGTCGCGACGATGAACCGCAGTTCCGGACCCTGCTTGACCCGTTTCAGCATCTGACCCGTGCTGAGGACGCAGTCCGCTAGGGCACGGACCGGCGACGTGCACTCAGGGTGGGCCATGACCACGGCGTCCGGAGCCCTTGCCTTGGCGGCCCGGATGTCCTCCTCCGAGATCAGCACGTGGGTTCTACAGTAGCCCGGCCAGAGGATCATGTTCCTCCCTGTCATACGGGCCACATGCTCGCCCAGGTTCTGATCCGGCACAAAGAGGATGGGCCTGTCCTCCGGCAACCGGCCCACCACGTCCACGGCATTGGCGGAGGTACAGCAGGTATCACTCTCGGCCTTCACGTCCGCAGTGCTGTTGACGTAGCACACCACGATCGCGCCCGGATGCTGGGCCTTGAGCTGGCGGAGCTGATCGGCCGTGATCATGTCCGCCATGGGACAGCCCGCCCTGGGCTCCGGAAGCAGGACGATCTTCGCAGGCGAAAGGACCGCCGCAGTCTCGGCCATGAACCGGACGCCGCAGAACACGATCGTCTCGGCCTGGGTCTTGGCCGCCTGGACGCTCAGCCCTAGGGAATCCCCGCAGAAATCCGCCACGTCCTGGATCTCCGGCGGCTGATAGTTGTGCGCCAGGATCACGGCCTTGCGTTTCTTCTTCAAGTCCTGAATCTTGTCAGCCAACACCGCACTCAACGGCTGGTCCTCCGGGGACTCTTACGCTTCTCTTTCCTGCCGGCCGGGTGGCTGTCCTTGCGACCGCGATCCGAGTACACCAGATCAGGGCTGGAGAGCGTCACCGTCACGCTCGGCTGCACGGACTGCTTGACCCACACGTTTCCGCCAATCACCGCGCCCTTGCCGATCACCACGTCACCCAGGATCGTGGCCTCAGCATAGATCGTCACGTCATCCTCGATCGTCGGATGCCGCTTGCCTCCCTTGAGGATCCGCCCCTGGCTGTCCCGGGCAAAGCTCAGGGCGCCCAGGGTGACCCCCTGGTAGATCCGGACGCGGTCTCCGATGATGCTCGTCTCGCCGATCACCACGCCGGTGCCATGGTCGATGAAGAAGTTCCTGCCGATCCGCGCGCCCGGATGGATGTCGATGCCCGTCCGGGCATGGGCACACTCGGTCATGATCCGGGGAATCAACGGGACGTCCCTGAGATACAGCTCATGGGCGATCCGATACGTGGCGATGGCCGTGATGCAGGGATAGCTGATCACGATCTCCTCGTGGCTCTTGGCGGCCGGGTCGCCTGCAAAGGCCGCCTCCACGTCGCCCTTGAGCCACTCGCGAATCATCGGAAGCTTCATCAGCAGGTCATAGGTGGTGTTCTCCGCCTTGGTCCGGCAGTCACAGCCCAGGCAGGCCTTGATCTGGCAGTCATAGCGATAAGCCCGCTCGACCTGCTCGGCCAACTCGGTGTTGATGTCACACAGCAGGTCACCCACGATGTACCCGATGTTGGACCGCGTCACGATCCGTCTTCCGGTATGCCCCGGAAACAGGACCTCAAAGAGCAGGTCCAGGCACTCCAGGATCTTGCCCCTGATCGGAAGGCTGGACACGTCGATGAAGTTGATGCCATGGTCACCCCGGTACGTCGCAGCGACCTGATTCACCAAGGCATCGATCTTGCGGGTCGTCAAACGTCTCTGCTTCACTCTGTACTCCTGGTTGCTCACAGCCCTTCAAAAAGGTCGGTGGAGACGTATCGCTCCCCGGTATCCGGCAGGATCACGACAATCACCTTGCCGTGATGGGAGGGTCTTTCCGAGACCTGCATGGCCGCCCACATGGCCGCCCCTGAGCTGATCCCCACCAACAGACCCTCTTTGACCGCCAACTGCCGGGTGACGTGCGTGGCGTCTTCACCGGACACCTGGATGATCTCGTCGATCACCTGGGCATTCAGCACGTCGGGAACAAAGCCTGCACCAATCCCCTGAATACTGTGGCGGCCCGGCGGTCCACCGGACAGCACTGCCGAATCCCTGGGCTCCACGGCCACAACCTGCAGACTCGGATTATGTTCCTTGAGCACCTCCCCGCACCCCGTCAGGGTACCTCCGGTCCCCACGCCCGCCACGAGGATATCGACCCTGCCATCGGTGTCAACCCAGATTTCATTGGCCGTGGTCTCCCGGTGCACCTGGGGGTTGGCCGGGTTGTTGAACTGCTGTGGCATGAAGCTGTCAGGGTATTGGGCCATGAGCTCGGTGGCCTTCTTCACCGCACCCGCCATCCCCTGATCCGAAGGGGTCGTGACGATCTCCGCGCCGAACATCCCCAGGATCTTGCGTCGTTCCACGCTCATGGATTCGGGCATGGCCAGAATCAGACGATATCCCCGCGCAGCGCAGATGAAGGCCAGGCCAATCCCCATGTTGCCGCTGGTCGGCTCTATGATGACGGTATCCGACTTGATCAGTCCCTGTTCCTCGGCATCGTCTATCATGGCCTTGGCCACCCGGTCCTTGACGCTTCCACAGGGATTCCTAGATTCAAGCTTGGCCAGGATCGTGCACTGCGGAGATCCAAGCTTGTTGATCCTCACCAACGGCGTGAATCCTATGGATGCGGTAACATCTTCAAAAATCGCGCTCATGGCCATGCACCTTGTTAGCTGCTCTGATCCTCTTGACCTTGTTGCTTCTCTGACACTTCATTGGCCTTCTCCGCAATGTCTGCGACGGTTGTGGAGGCCAGAACCTCATGAACGGCCTGCTCGACTTTGACCCAAAGCTCCCGGGCTGCACAATCTGCCACCCTCTTGCAGGCTTCAGGGTCCTCGATGCACTCAACGGTTACGAGCGGTCCTTCCAAACAGCGGTACACCTCATCCATCCTGATCTGATCCGCCGGACGGGCCAGAACATAACCACCCTTCGCCCCCCTGACGCTGCGAACCAGTCCACCGGCCTTCAGGACTGCCATCAACTGTTCGAGGTACTTGACCGAGATCTCCTCTCGTTCACCAATCACCCTGAGCTGCAGTGGGGTTTGCCCTTCCATTCTGGCCAACTCAACCACTGCTCTTATTCCATAGCGGGTCCTTGTCGACACTTTCATATGGTCACCTTCTATTCCTACTATATCACTAGAATTTGTACGTTGCGAGAAACTCCCCTGTGCTGCCGAAAGTGAGACCCTGGCCAGATTTGTTAGGCAGATTCCGGACTGCAGCTCAAATCCTAACCATGTATAGGCTTAGGGCCGAGGTCCAGCGTACCGCATGGGCTAAAGCCCATCCTACAGTTCTCCGGCTCGCCGTTTCACCCATTCGCCCATTCTCCCATTCCGCGTTTCCTGGCTCCTCCACTACTTGAGTCTCTTGATGGAGACATTGCGGAACATGACCGGGTCGTTGTGTCCTGCAAAGCCGAAGTGGCCGGAGGTGCGGTCTTTGCCCGGGTGGGCGCTACCGGCCATGAAGTCCTTGACCTGGGAAAGGTCGCAGTTCAGGATCACTGTGCCATTGAGCTCCACCTTGATCTTGGAGCCCACCACCGTGACCTCCTGGCAGTTCCATTGGCCCACAGGCCGCTGGTAGCCTCGCTGGGAAGGCACCATCCCATAGGCGGAACCATGATACTGGCGGGGATCGAGCCTGGCGTACTGCTCGGCGGAGTCGTCGATCACCTGCAGCTCGGACATGCCCGCATAGGCCGTGTCGCCTTCGCCCGCATACCGGATCGCCAGGCCATTGTTGCCTCCTGGAGGCAGCTTGAACTCCAGGCGGACGACGAAGTCGGAGTACTCCTGCTGAGTGTAGATCGTGCCACCCATTCCGGGCCTGCACACGATCGCACCGTCCTTGACTTCGTACTCATCCACAGGCCCTGCCCAGCCCGTGAAGTCGCGGCCGTTGAAGATAGGCTCGAACCCCGCGGGGTCGCTGCCCCTAAGCCGGCCCCTGGCCTCGTCCCATGGGATCTCGCGGAGGTCGATGTTCCGCCAACGGATCTCGCCGCCGTGGGTCTGGAGCTGGATCGGCCCTGCAACCGGGATGGGGACCTGGCGATTGGGATCGAAGTAGTTCTCCATGATGGCATCCTGCACCACGGCCTTGTCATTCAGCCACACCCAGGTGTGGCTTCCGACCTGGATGATCCGAAAGTGGTTCCACTGGCCAAAGGGCTTGTCCGCCAGGACCAGGGGGTCCTTGCCGGGTGCGCCTGCGGAGTTGTTCCACAGCCCCCCTGAGCCCTTGTCAGAGCCGATGGCGAACTTGGCCGTATCCGTGTAGTCCCAGATCTGCACCTGGGGACATCCCCTGAGGTAGATGCCACTGTCAGCCTTGGCTACAGTCCTGTAGTCCACCAGCAGTTCGAAGTCACGGAAGTTCTGCTCTGTGGTCAGGTACAGGCCGTCGCCGTCGTTGACCAACTCGCCGTTCTCAACTCGCCAGTGCGCGCGGATGTCCTCGAGGCTGGCGTCGTGCTTTGCCTTGAAGGCCTCGGCCGAAAGGGCCATCCATTGGCGGGGATCCTCGGTGCTCGCCCCCCACCACCCCGACAGGTCCTTGCCATTGAAGAGCTGAATGACCGAGTCCTCCGGGCTGGTGCCGGTCAGTTTGATTTGATAGGGCCATTCTGCCTGAACTCCGCCACTGCTGCCGTTGCCGCCGCCACTTCTGCCTCTGCGCATCCCCATCCTGGCAGGTGTGTGCTCTTTGGGTGCACCCATCACGACAAGCCACAGATGCCCGGTGTTTTCCGGAACCTGAAACGCAGCCGTTTCTTGCGGGTCCTTGCCGACATTTCCATAAACACGGCTGCCAGTCTTTCAGATGAGCGAGGAATCCATACCGCCAGCCCGCTCTCTCCGCGATGGTCGGGCTGTTCGGTTCGCTACGGGCAATGCCTTTGAAGTTCAAGACCACATTCGTTCCTGCGCCGGGCACTTTCAACTTGATGCCGTTGTACCCGTAGTCCTGGGGACACTTCGATTCGGCTATCCGATGCCATCCGTCCTCAACTGCGATCAGCTTGGTATGGTGCTGGTTGGCGTATGGTCTGGCCACCTTCTCTATTCTCGGGATATCCCAAGTAATGAATCTGCGGTAGGCATCGAACATCTCGTCATTGAACTGCTCCTGGGTCAAATCGTACCTCTTCTTGTAGACCGTGACCGCGTCCCCCTGCTCGGTGGAACGGAGCATCCTGCCGTAGAACTCCCGTCCATGCTTGAACGCCCAGTACTCCATGACCTGGGCCGTGTGATACATGTTGCTTGGGTGATCAAATGCGAGATGGGTTTGATCCATCAGAGCAACCAGGTGGTAGTTCTCGAAGGTCATCCAATCCGGCAGATTCTGCCACAACCCGTGTTGGGCGCCCATTTCAGGATTGATACCGCCTCCCCGCGCACCGTCACAACGGCTCAAATACTGAAAACAATGAACCATCTCATGGGCCAGCACGCCGTAAGGCGGTTTGTGCACACGGGTCGCGGGCGTCGACAAAGTCCCGATGTCTCCATCTCCGCCGCCGAATGCCGTTCCTCCTGGACCGCCGATCACCAGGACGACCAGCTTGTACTTGTCGCTGATGGACTTGCCTTTCACAACCAGCTTGAGATCATCGACGTAGGTGCTGTAATACCGTTCGCATTCGCTGAGCATACCCTTGACATCGAAGGTCTTGTTCGGGTCGGGGTTCTTCAGTGGGTCATCGCCATATTCCTTGCTCCAGAAGATGGCGACGTTGCCACCCTGTACACTTCGCTGGAAGCAGAACTCACTGTTGGGGTCGTTATAGTCATTGACCCCCCGGCCGCGCGACGGCGTCTTGGGCAGCGACAACTCCTTTCCCATTGCTGCGTCAACCGCCTGCACCATGGAGAGGGAGAGAGCGAGCAGTACTGCGAGGGTTGCTGATCTCTTAGAAACAGGAAGTAGCTTCATTGGACGTCTCCGTTTCACATTTGCGTAGCAGCGTGCCCTGCAAGCGGCACGACTTGGCCCAGGTGTTCAGTATACACGCTGTCGCCGACCCTAGAAAGTGACAAGAGTCTCCAACAGAATGGACCCATGCGTGTCATTTCAGGTTCCCACCCGCTGCGCAGGCAGTATGCGGAAGAACACACCCCGGTGTGCTGATGCCCGTAGGGCGTCTGTGTCAGACGCCCTTGAGCCTCGGAAACTCTGTTACCCGGATGTTCGTGCAGCCATAGGGGATGAGGGTCAGGTCCTCGACCGGCTCCTGAGAGTCCTGGGGTCCCACTGGGACCTCCCCTGCCCAGCCGTGCTCGAGCTTCCAGTCCGGCAGACGCCGGCCCTTGACGTGGGCTGCCATGCCTGCGCCCTCGGGCGAGAAGGGTCTGTCGCCCACGGGCCGCTGCTCGAAGGTGACACTTGCCTCGGGGTGGGCCTCATCCACGAGCAGACCGTAGTTCCAGGGCGTGGAAGGCCGGACCTCGAAGTCAGCATGGGGCAGCTCTCGCTGGGGCTTGTCTGCGTTGACCCGGGTCCAGGTCTCAGCGAGCTTGAGGGAGTAGACCAGAGGCCCCCGCTCGATAGCGATCGCCTCGTTGTACCGCCTGGAGGTCCTCACGGCCATGGGGAAGGTCACATGGATCTGCGTGGTGCCCTTCCACTGCTGGTCGATGCGATAGAACGAACCCGGCTTGAGCCCCTTCTCTGCGGACCCCGCCACGCTGCAACGGCCGTCCGAGGTCCAACCAGGGACCCGCACCAGGAGCGGGAATCGCACGGGCCTGTCCGCGGTCACGGTGATGGAGACCTGTTCCCGGAATGGATAGTCCGTCTCCTCGACCACCCGTACGGGCGTGCCGGCCACCTCGAAGGACGCTTCGCTCGGCGCATACGCCACGCAGGCAATCCCATTTCCGGCAGCCCGCATCCAGAGGTGGGCCGCGAGCTTGGGCCAGCCCTGGTGCATGTTGGCGGTGCAGCAGCCGTAGTTGGGTTCGAGGCCGTACAGGTTGGATTCAGGGCCGTTGGTGGACCAGAGGAAGTCCGGATTGACAGTGCACTGCACCTGGTTGACCTGCTGATCGTACTGGTGCGACCACATGTCCGGCGCGAACGTGGCAGGCAGTGCATTGAACGCGATCCGTTCGAGCCGATCGCCGTAGGCCGCCTCCCCCGTGACGGCGAGGAGGTGCTCCAGCGAGTAGAGCGTCTCTGCCACTGCACAGAGCTCGGTCCCCTGTATCGGGTTCTTGCCGGACAGACACTCATCGCCCGTGAACATGCCCGTGACCTGGCCGTGGTAGCGGTCGAGGACCTCCCACATCGTGTGGGCGAAGTCCCGCTCCGCCCTGCTCCGGCTGAGTCGCCAGGACAGGGCATAGGCCTTGAGGGACATGGCCGCGTTCACCACGTGCTTGTCCCACTTCCAGAGGCCACGGCGAGGCGTAGGCACGGTCACGTCCTGACCTCCGTAGAACGTCATGTAGTCGAAGCCCTGGTCCCGCAGCTTGTGGGCCAGGTCCAGGAGCCAGGCCTGGCCGGTCCGCTCGTATGCGTAATAGACCGGGATCAGACCCTCGAACCACCTGAACCTACCCCAGCCAAACAAAGGGGTCCGGTCCAGGGCCTGCAAGGTCGCCTTCAGGTTGGCCATCACTGCAGCCAGCACCTTCTCATCGCCGGTCGCCTCGTGGTACTGGACGAGGACCTTGTTGGCCAGGAGGATGGACCAGAGGTCATAGGACTTTGCGGAGGCATCCGCGGGATACGGGGCATACCAGCCGTCAGCCCGCTGGCTCGCGACGATGTGATCGACGTATCGCTTGACCTTGGCCTGGAGCGGCTGGTCGCCCAGGCTCCAGGCCAAGGGGATGACCCCATCGAGCCAGTACGGCGCACGCTCCCAGCCCTCCGCCTTGCCGCCGAACCACTGGCTCTTCGCCACGTCAGGCCAGAACTCGTCCAGATGGCCACTCAGGCCGTCCGCCTGAAGCCGGAGCTGCCGCAGCAGCCATCCCTTGGGCTTGATGGTCCCCAATCGCAGCGGCCTCAGGGTCGGCTCAGCAAGGCCGGACGAGGATCTGCGATCGTGAGACGACACCCCCGCGGCCGATTCGGCAGGCCGGGCCTGGGCGAATGACGAAAATGCGGCAGTTGCAGTCCCGGCAGCGACACCGGCCAGGAACTCACGGCGACCCATCAGCGAGTCAGTCACGGGTATCCTTTCACTTTACATCGAACCGCGGCTTGATGGTGGCGGCGAATCGTTCCTCGTGGATCTTCAGGCCGAAGCCGGGCGAGTCCGGAACAGTCGCCTGACCCTCCCTGATGCCGTAGCCGTCGGCCACCACCACGTCAGTCCCTACGGGATCGTTCTCTGCCCTGTAGAAATTGGCAATCGCACAGCCCATGTGCAGCATGGCATAGAACCCGATGAGCGAGCCCCAATTGTGGGGCGCCACGCAAAGGCCGAATGGAGCGGCCATGGCCGCCTCCTTGAGGATGCCCTCGACGCCGAAGTGGTTCATGTCACCCTGGAACACGTCTATGGCCTTGGCCTCCATGAATGGCCGCATGGGCTCGAGGTCGGATTGGGTCTCGCCGTCCGCGACCAGGGTCTTGAGCCCATGCTCCTTGATGAAGGCCTTGAGCGCAAGGTCCTGGTCCACCTGCTCTGGGAACGGCTCTTCGATCCATGCAAGGTCAATGTCGGGCAGGTCGGTCAACAACCGGAGCGTGCGTCCGAGGTCATAGCCGTTGTTCATGTCTACGCCAAGCAGCACTTCGGGCCCTGCGTGACCCCGGATCGTCTTGAGGACCTCCTTGTCACGGCTGAAGCCCTCCTCTGTGGGCATCCACTTTGCGCCCCTGCCGATCTTGATCTTGAAGGCCCTGTGGCCCCGTCTGAGGCCCATGTCGATCTCTTCCTTGAAGCGATCCTGCCAGTGATCGGCGTACTGGGGCAGCAGGTCAGCAAAGTAGATCGACCCATCATAGGCAGGCACAAGCCGGCCGGCCTTCCCGCCCAGCAGCTCATAGACAGGCCGTTTCCGGGCCTTGCCCAGCAGATCCCAGAAGGCCATAGTCCCCACGCATGCAGGCACGGCCATGGCCCTGTCGCTCGGTTTAAAGAGATCGGAGAGCCGCCTGCCGATCAAGGGCGCCAGCGTCTTCTCATCGCCGCGGCACTGACCCAGGCCCTCGACGCCTGCGTCTGTATACACGCGGATCATCGGGTCGGTCGCGGTGTCGCCGTGAACGTCCAGCCGCGAGTTCTTGCCTGCAACCTTGTCCCTCTTGCTGACCAGATCGAACCGGACGATCCGGGTGATCTTGATGTCACTTGGGACCTCTGCGGCAATGCCCCATCTGGACAGCAGCACGGACGCAGCCAACGAACTGGACAACGAGAGGAATTCGCGACGGTCGATAGTCTTTCTCATGCCGAGTTTATACCTCTGCAGCCGCTGATGGGCAAGATGGACTCCGTGGAGCAGGCTTGCCTGCAGAACGGAGGTCTGCGCAGCTCACCCTGGCAGGTGGTAGTCTGACAGGTAGACGCGAAGCGTCACGTACGGCGATGCAACGACTGAGCCTAGACTCTGCCAACGGCGGCAGCCATCTGCGTGCATCTGTGTAAATCTGTGGCTAATGAACTCCTTCGGTTCTGCTCTGTTCTGTTCTGTTGGAGGTCTCTTTCCAAAACCTATTACTTACGGTTGCCGTCGCCGGGCTTCAGATGCCGGTCCATCCAGTCAAGGGTTCGCTCCCACATCTGGGCCGTGTAGACGTGGCCAAGGCCCGGGTGGATGATGCTCTCGAAGTTCGCGTCTGCTCCGTACAGGTGGTAGGCAGGCCGCACTGCCGCCTCGATCTGGCGAATGCCGTCCACAGGTGAGCCACCGTCATGGTCGCCCGTCTGGAACAGGATGGGACGTGGCGCAGCCAGCGCAACGACCGCCTCCGTGTCGAAGTAGTTGAGCATGCCCGGCACAAAGTAGTAGATCCCGTGGTACTTGAGGCCCTCGCTCGTGATGAGGTTCTGATAGCGGGTCAGACACGCAACCGCCACGGCAGCCTTGGGCCGGTCGTCCAGGGCCATGATCCACCACGTCCGCGTGGCGCCCATGCTGATCCCTGTCACGCCGATCCTTTGGCTGTCGACCTCGGGCCTGGTGCAGAGGTAGTCCAGGGCCATCAGGTCATCGCGGACGATCATGCCCCAGAGCGTACGGCCCACCCACAGGTTGAACTTGCTGGCAGTCGCCTCGCCGTCTCCATCCTTCTCCTGGGGGCCGTCAGGTCCCTGGCCGTTCCGTTCGCCAAAGCAATAGGCATCGATCGCCATCACTGCGTAGCCCCGCTTGACCAGGGCTGGTCCGCCCGGCTCAGGGAGGGCATTGGTCTGAAACATCTCCTCCTTTCCGATCGAGTACTGTCCACCATGCCAGTGGCAGTACAGGATGGCGGGCATCTTGCCGGTGGCGGCCTTGGGCAGGAGGAAGTAGCCGGGCACCGCGGCGCCCGCGTCATTGTCGAACTGGAACTTCTCGATCCAGAAATCGCCGCGATCCTCACGGCTCAACGTCTGCACCAGTGGCACGTCAGGCCGCGGCGGGAGCCTGCCGAGCAATTGCCAGAGCCTGTCACGGGTCTGGCTTCGCTGGCCCTCCCATGCCGCCTTGGTGGAGCCTACAACAAATGGCGCAGCTACGGGCGCCTTGTCGAGCCACCTCTGGCTTGCAGCAGGGCTGGACTGGTGCAAGAATACGAAGATCCCCTTCTTGTTGCCCACGATGACGTCTGGCAGTCCATCGCCGTTGATATCCGCGGCAGTGACCTGGGTGCCGACGCCCGAGTCGCTGTCAATCAGGTAAGGCACAAAGTCCACAGTCTTGTCCGGACGCCGGACCGTCTTGAACCAGTAGAGCACTGCGGGGGCATTCGGCTCTTCGTCGCCCTGGGGGCCGTGCGCCCAGAAACGCTTGCCTGTCACAAAGTCCTTGACGCCGTCACCGTCCACGTCCACCAGGTCAAAGGCATGGGCCTGAGAGAACTTGACGCCATAGCGATTGTCCTGGTCGGTCTTGCCTGTGATCAGGTGCTGCTTGAAGGACGCCCGGCCGTTCTCTGCGACCTGCTCATACCAGGCTATGCCGTACCCGTGTGGATTGAGGGTGGTCAACACGTCGGCAAGGCCGTCGCCGTTGAAGTCATACACGAGCATCTGGGCGCCGCCCGAGGTGCCTGTGCCCGGCGCAAAGGCAGATGCGTGACTGGTCCACACCGCATCCGCTGCGCCGGCAGCAGGCTGCTCCCACCAGCCGTTCTGGTCCAGTAGGTCCGGCCTGCCGTCCCCATTGACGTCCCCAAAGCCAATACCATGGGTAAACCGCTGCCACGCGCCCTTGGGAGAGACCGAGTGCCAGGTCCATGGCTGGTCAGGATGGGCCCAGTCCGGGGCGGCGAAACCGAGATATCCGTTCGAGTTGCACACGATCTCAGGCCTGCCGTCTCCATTGACGTCGCCGAAGGTAGGGGACTCGTTTTCCAGCGGTCCCATGGCCTTGTGCTTGGCCCAATACTCGTTGGCATCGGCGTTCTTCTTGCCTTGTGGGTTCTCGTACCAATAGGCATCCGTACCGGGCATGTCATAGACGAGGATATCGTCCCATCCATCGCCGTTGAAGTCATACGCGTACGTCAGGAAGTCGTCTGAATAGTCGTTGATGTTGCCCCTTGCGCCGCTGTAGCCCGGGATCGCCACCTTGGTGCCATCCGGGTTGGTGACCTCCGAGGTCTTGGTTGCAGGCCTGAACGCATGGCGGACCTTGAAGTCCGGGCCCTCCCACCAGAACGGGCCGCCGCAGATGTCCTTCTTGCCATCCCGGTTGAAGTCGCCGTAATAGACGCCCTCGCACCAAAACTCATCGGTGATCTGGATCTTCTTGAAGGTATGCTGCGTTGCACCCAGGCTCACGACCGCCAGCGAGCAGACGAGCAACGTCATGGACAGACTGAGTGGCGTCTTCATGGCCCCTTCTCTAGCACCTCAAGGCTGCCCCGTCAAGGGCGGAACCGGGGGCCGCTGGCGCGGCGGGATGGCGAAATGGCGAATCGGCGAATCGGCGAATCGGAGAAACGGAGAAGACGCCAATCGGGCGGAAGGCAGAAGGCAGCGATTGCCAGCGAACTCCGCGTGTTGTACGATGAGATAACATGGGGCCTAGTTGTGAGGTGATTGAATGATCGACTACAAGACTGCTGTAGGACGTCAAGCGAAGGAATTGGTGGGATTGCTGTGTTTGGTCGTGGCGTGGGTCTGTCCTGTCGTGGCAGCAGCAACCGGTGACCCGGCTGAACGGGATCCCTATGGTGGCTGGAAGCATCTTCAGTTCAAGTCCACCGGCTTCTTCTCCGTCGCCCAGAAGGATGGGGTCTGGTGGCTGGTGACTCCCGAGGGCAACGCCTTTCTCTCAAAGGGCATCAACAACGTAAACTTCACGACGGACAGCGTGCCAAAACTGGATTACTCACCATACCAGCGTGCTGTCCAGGCCAAGTACGGCTCCGAGGAGCTCTGGGCCAAGTCCGTGGTCATCCGTCTCCGCGCATGGGGCTTCAACACCCTCGGTTCCTGGTGCAGCGGAAGCACCTTCAGCCAGAAGATGCCCTACACGCTCAATCTGGACCTGGCCACCCGCGCAGGTGCGGACTGGCAGCATGGTTCCGTGGGTGACTTCTTCTCGCCAGACTTCCAGCAGAAGTTGGAGGCCGCGTGCCGCGAGTCGTGCGGCCCCCGCTCCAAGGACCCCTGGCTGGTCGGCTACTTCACCGACAATGAGCTGCGATGGGGTGCGGACTGGAGGGGCAAGGGGAGCCTGCTCGAGGAGTATCTCCGCCTGCCGGAGGGCGCTGCGGGACGCAAGGCAGCCCTGGAGTTCCTGCAACACAGGCACAGCGACGTCGCAGCCCTCAATCAGGCCTGGGGAGTGCAGATCAGCAAGTGGGCTGACCTGACCGGCCGCGAGCAGGCCAGTGGCCAGGAATTTCAGAAGGATCAGGCTGTGTGGCAGGAGGCCGTGGCCAGACGCTACTTCGCGACATGCAGGGACGCGATCCGCAAGGCAGACCCAAGCCACCTCATCCTCGGCTGCAGGTTTGCAGGATATGCGCCTGAGCCGGTCCTGCGAGGCCTGGCTGACTCCGTCGACGTAGTGAGCTTCAACAACTACGACCCCAATGCGCCCGTCGAGACCCTCAGGGCCATCCACCGGCTGACCGGCCATCCACTCATGCTCACCGAGTTCAGCTTCAAGGCTGCGGACTCAGGGCTGCCCAACACCAAGGGCGCTGGCCGGGCAGTGGCGACACAGGCGGACCGGGCGGCAGGGTTCGCTCGCTACGTCGAAGGCCTGATCGATCAGCCATTCATGGTCGGATTCCACTGGTTCGAGCATGCAGACGAGCCCAAGGAAGGCCGCTTTGACGGGGAGAACTCGAACTACGGTCTGGTCAATATCGAGGACCGGCCCTGGGACACCCTCGTGGCGAAGATGACAGAGGTCAATGCCGGCCTGGAGGCCCGCCACGCCGCCTCCAGTACGGCGAAGGATGCACGCTAATGTGGGCGTGACGGCGAATCGGAGAATGGGCGAATGGGCGAATGGGCGAATCGGAGAAAGGGAGAGACGGCCACAACCCACAACTCATAACTCATAACTCACAGCTCACAGCGATGAACCTGCACAGGAAGGAAGACCGACATGGAGACGAAGGTTGGATTGTTCTCCCGGCGTGATTGTCTGAAGCTCGCAGGCTCCGTAGCCCTGGCTGCGCCGTTGGCCAGTTGGGCGGAAGAGGTCCCCAGGGCCAAGGCCAAGGCGAACCTCAGGCTGGCCGTGTTCACGGGCGTGTACGCGGGCCTGCCCCTGGACGAGGCCTGTCGGAGGATCAAGGCCGACGGGTTCAGTGGCGTGGTCTGCGAATATGCCTTCGCAGACGTCCGTTTCGATCCCTTGGCCCCTGACTGGCCGGCAGCCACCAAGATCCTGGACTGCCTGGACCGCAACGAGATCAAGGTGGTCGGCCTGTACGGCTACTACAACGTGGTTGCACCGGATGCGGAGAGCCGCAAGCGGGGCGAGCAGCGGATGGAGTTCCTCATTGAGAACTGGAAGCGTCTCGGCTCCAACGTCATCTCTACTGAGACAGGGACGCTCAATCGGGAGTCCGAATGGAGCGACTCGCCAGACAACGCCACTGAGACGGCCTATCAGCAGTGCCGTGCCTCCCTGCAGAGATCTGCCGAGATGGCAGAAAAGACCGGTGCCATCATCGCGATTGAGCCCTACTGGAAGAACGTCATCAGCTCTGCGGAGCGGGCAGAGCGGCTCTTCCTGGAAATCCAAGCCCCCAGCCTCAGGCTGGTCATGGACCCGTGCAACTACTTCCGCAAGGCGGATCTTGGCCACATGGACGCCATGCTCAAGGAGATCTTCCAGCGGGTCGGCAGCAAGACCATCCTGGCACACGCCAAGGACGTCAAGGCAGCGGCCGACGGAGATGACACGGACCTGCCTGCAGCAGGCCAAGGCGTGCTCGACTACCCCCAGTACCTGCGTCTCCTGGCCAGCCTGGACCGCGAGCTGTACCTGACCCTGGAGCACCTCACGCTCGCAGAGGTCCCTGCAGCCAGGGACTACGTGCTGGCTCAGTTCGAGAAGGTGTGGCCTTCCGTCCAATCGTAGTCACAGTGACCTGCGGCGGCGGAGCAGGGCTGCCGCATGGGCCCAGCACGGTTCCGGCGGAGTTCAAACGAGGGTGACACGGTAGAGGAAGGACGAGCCCCGCTACGTCCACAAGGAGAACCAGCCGCAGAGCGTTCCGCCCATGGCCGGCGCAGTCTTTCCGGCGAGCCTCGGTTTGGATTCGCAGAAACACGAGTTATACTCTATTTGGGGGGAGTCTGATCCAGACCAGGCACCACCCCGCGGGGGACGGACCATGGAGACACAACAGGGGTCCGCCGCACTCCGGGTCACCCTCCATAGGGATCCCGAGAGCATCGGCGAGCTCGATGTGCTGCAGCAGTATGTGTATGCGGCCAGTGGACGCAACCTGGTGCTGGACTTTGCCGCAGTGGAGGTCTTCCGCTCGCAGATGGTCATTGGGCTGCTGGTCCTGGACACGCTGCTCAGACAATCAGGACGCACGCTGACGCTATGCTCGGTTCGCACCAGCGTGGAGGCCACCTTTGACCAATTGGGCCTGGCCCATCTCTTCGGCCTTGGGGGGCATTCCTCCGATATCAGTATTCATGTGCATTCGCCAGTCTGCCAGGACTGACTCCCTGGCTCACAGGGGAGTGGTTGCCAGACCTGCTCGCCTCCGGAGTTCCGCCATAGGCTCCCATGTTGATCCGCCCCCCGTTAGGTACGGGCTCCTCGCCAACAGGGGTGTTCGGATCTCCTGCATCGATGCATGGACTGGTCACATCGTCTTTCACCCAACTCTTGCTGAAGGGCTCCCACCTGCCGGCGTAGGATTTGAGATGATAGTCCCCGTTGACCTCCTTCTCATTTGAAGTCAATACCCTCGGCAGTGCCGGAGGCTTGACATGTGAACCGCTCAAAGCGGATTGACTGTGAGCTGCCTGTGGCGGCGTGATGGCCAACGTGGCAAGACAGGAACGAACAGCCTCTTTCCATCTTCAACCCTCTAAGGCCCTCGTCTTCGACTGATGACTACTGTAGCATCTGGCCGGCCAATACTCAAGACCATGCGAGACGCAGGGGTCTCTGTTGTCCTCTGCCGCACACAATCTCCGCGGCTTGACCTGCAAGAAGGACTACGTTCTGGCTCAGTTCGACAAGGTGTAGGTCAGCGCAACGCGGAACCCTGAGCCGGCACACCAGGCTCGCGGGTACCAGCCGATCCTGGCAGACGCCCGGCAGGCCTTGGCGTCCGTGTCATACATGCCGCCCCGTATGACGTGGCCAGCGCCACCTTGACTGCAGGGGTTCACCTGCCGTTCGGGCGGGTAGGCCGAGCCGTCGGTGTCACTGCACCACTCCCAGGCGTTTCCACTCATGTCGTAGAGGCCCAAGGCGTTGGGGCGAAAGGACCCCACTGGCGAAGTGCCTCCCCAGTTGACCCCTTTCTCGTTGTAGGGGTAGCATTTGTCTGGAGGCATCCTCAGCGAAGGCACCATCTTGCCGGTGCCGGCAGCGTCGAAGTTCATCTCAGGGGCCCGGGCGATGTCTTGGCCATTGGCGAAGCGGACCTTTCGGCCTCCCTCACGCGCGGCGAATTCCCATTCCGCCTCCGTGGGCAGCCGAAAACCCTTCACCACGCGGACCTGCCCTGTGGGTTCGCCAGTAGCGGCCAGCAAATGGCCTGCCTTCTCGTCGTACGCAGGCGGCAGGTCGTGCTGCCGGCTCAGCCAGTTGCAGTAGACAATGGCGTCCTCCCACGCAATCAGGAGCACGGGATGGTCGGGCGCCTGTTCGAACCAGTGGTCACGCCAATAGGGGTAGACCGTCTTGCCATCCTTGATGTACCCCCTGTTCGCCTGGGATCCTGCTGCTGCCTCTGCCACGGTCTGGTATCCAGTGGCGGCCACGAATCGGGCAAACTCGGCCACAGTAACCTCATGTTTAGCCAACAGGAAATCCCCGACCTCCACCTCATGAACCGGCACCTCACCCATCGCCCATGGACTATCACCCCAGACGTCGCCCATCTGGAATGCTCCAGCCTGCACCAAGACAAAGCCCTCATACTTGGCCGCGTGCGGGATCTCCGGACCCGCGAGGGCAGCCAGCCCCCACCAAAACACCATGGGAGTCCATACCGCGATGCGACTGAGCGGTCTGAGTTGGTGCTGTTCTACTGTTGCCATGGAGCGTGTTCTCCTTCTCTGGACTATTCAACACCTATGGGCCCAACTTCCCTCCCCCTGTACAGTGCGACATCCGTCCGTCCAAAGCCCCAACAGAAACCTGAAGATTAGGGCCTGCGTAGTGGCGAACATCCTTCTGTATGGCACCTTTGGATTGATTCAGCGTCTGCCCCGGCTGCGACGGGCGTGTCGATTCCATGCGAGAGCGACCGCGAGGAGGGCCATGGCAACCAGGATCGCCGCCCCTGATCGCAGGCGATCAGGTCCGAGAGGCGATGGAGGCGGCTTCTGTGGACCACTGCGTTCGGCGTAGGTCTGCACAGAGTCGCTAACCGAGGAGTCCGGCTTCTCATTGGCCAGGGCTATCAGTGTGCTTGTGGCCGTATACCCAGGTCGCGACCAAGTCAGGAACTTGACCGGACCCTTGCGATAGACCTCCTTGACCATGCCCTTGGCTGACGGATGAAACCACTGCTCCCGCTCCTCGGTCATGGGGATCTTGGCGATCTTGACGTCGATGGTGGAGCAGGTCATGCTTCTGAAGTGCAGGCAGTTGGGGAACTCCCCTGCCGGGGTTCTGACCGTCTCGTCGCCGAGCCGCTCAACGCGAGTCTTGTTGGGTATGGCGAAGCTGGGTGAATCCATGCGCAGTGTGGTCTCTATGGTCTTCACCTCGCCCACGTTCATGTCCGTGGGCTGGTAGGGTACAGGCGGGTCATATCGAAGCCTGGCCTTCTCCCCTTTCTCGTTTTGGATCTCGATGGCCGTCAAGAACCCATCCAGATCAACGCATAGCCGCCCCACCACCTGCTGGTTGTTGGTGAAACGCTCTTCAATGACCCACTGCGCCCTTCCCTGCTCCCCGCTGCCCAACCCCTGACCGATAACCCAGACGATCCGCTCGCCGTCGATGGCATTGGGCTCCATGCTGCCAGGCCTCGGACCGTCGTGCTTGTACTGCCATCGCTGGCCGACCTCAAGGCCCACCGGCGCCCCCGAGGCCACCCCTCGTATCAGGCAGAACACAGCGACTATCGCAGCCGCGCCTCGCGCCATGTCTCTCCGGCCATCTTCATTCTGGATTCTGGATTCTACCCTCATTAACCGGCTTCCCGGTCGGCACTCTTGGCCAGCTCTCTCAAGTAGTCGGCCATGAGGGGCCACAGGCGCTGGTACTCCACGAAGCGGACATCATATGCCTCGACCCTCTCCTGAACGGGCTCGAAGGTTCGGTCCAGGTGGACCATGGCACTGCAGCCCTCGGTCACGGACGAAAACGCGCCTGCCGCGGCCCCTGCCAGGATCGCCGCTCCCAGCGCGCCCGCCTCTGTGATCCGCGGCCGCACGAACGGCTTGCCCAGGACGTCCGCACTGAGCTGCACCCAGGCGTCGGACTTGGTTCCGCCGCCCACGGCATGAAAACGGTCCACCTCGATCCCCACGCCGGGCAGGGACTCGATACATGCACGGATGTAGAACGTCGCTCCTTCGATCAGGCCCTTGAGGATCTCGCCCCGCGTGGTCTCGAGGGTCAGTCCGGCCAAGACCCCGCAGGAGTCGGAGATGAACTGGGGCGGGCCGGTGGGAGAGAAATGGGGAAGCGCCATCACGGCACTTGGACCTTCGGGCATCTCGGCGATCAGGCTGGCGTAGATGTCCCGCCCTTCTGCAAGGGCCTGGCCGCGTTCCACGGAGGCGACCGTGTCCCTGTACCACTTCAGCAGGGCCCCGCCCTGGTTGAACATGAAACTCACGTACGTGTCAGAGACCGCGTGGTGCTCGGTGTTGAGGCCGCGGGCCAGCATGGCCGCTGTGTCGGGCCGCTTGCTGAACACCGGCACCGCACACAGGACTGTCCCCATCCCGTACATGGCGAGATCCTCGCTGATCACGCCGCATCCCACGGCATTGGCGCACTGGTCGTGCGGCCCGCTGACAATCGGGATCCCTGCAGGAAGGCCGATCTCAGCGATCGAGGTGCCGCCGGTCTCGCCCACCACGCAGCCCGTCGGCACCGTGAAAGGCAGCTTGGAGGGATCCAGGCCTGCCCATCCAAGCAACTCCGCTGACCAGTCCCTGGTCTCCAGGTCGAACAACAGGGTGCGGTTGGCCAGGGAGTAGTCCACGGCAGCATCCGCCCCGAGCATGAAGGCCACAAGGCTGCTCCAATGCAGGAACTTGTCTGCAGCGGCGTACAGGTCGGGCCGGTGGTCCCGGGTCCACATGAGCTTGGTCAGGCTGTAGTGGTTACCCAGGGCGTTTCCGTTGATGTCATACAACGCCGGGTCCCCGATCCCTGCTGCCAGGCTGCGGAGGTACTCCTGGCCACGCGCATCGGAGTAGGTCAGAGAGGGTCCCAGGATGCGGCGATCCCGCGTCACGGGTACGGTGGCCTCTCCCATGGAGGAGACACACAAGGCCTGCACCGGATCGGTCCTCGAACTCGCTGCGACCGCAGCCAGAGCGAGTCTGATTCGCTGCCACACGTCCGGGGCGTCCAGCTCTGCCCAGCCGGGCTGGGGGCGCTGGATATCGTACTCCTGGTACGCTGAGGCCAGGACCCGGCCATCTTCCCCGAACAACACGGCCTTGCAGCCGCTCGTCCCGACGTCGATTCCCAGCAGGCTCATATCCCTACCCTGCAATCAGGCAGCGAGATCCCGTCACAGTGAAGTACTCGCGCAGCAGCCAAGTCGTTCGATCATACACCGCCTGCTGGGCCGCTGCCACGTCGCCCTTGGCACGCAGGCTGGATTCGTAGGCCTGCCGGATATCGGCAGCCACGTTGACCTTCGCGATGCCCTTCCCGATCGCGCCCAGCAGGTACTCCCTGCGGATCCCCGAACCGCCGTGAAGCACCAGCGGTATGCCGGCTGCCTCGCGCAATCGATCCAGGTGCTCAAGGTTCAGCCTGGCCTCGATCTTCTTTGTGTCCTTGGCAGCACCGGTGACCGCACCGTGCAGATTGCCGATCGCCACAGACAGCCAGTCGCAGCCGGTCTCGCGGACAAAACGGCTGCACTGGCCAACGTCAGTGAAGCCCAGCCCGGACGCGAACAGCTCGTCGTAAGGTGGCATCGGGCCTGCCTCGTGTCCCAGCACCGCGCCCAGCTCTGCCTCACAGGCGACCTGCGAGGCGTGGGCCAGGTCCACCACTTTGCGCGTGGCTGCGATGTTCTCTTCCAGGGCCAGGCGAGAGCCATCGATCATCACGGAGGCGTAGCCCAGCTCGATCGCCTGCCTGATGACGGGCAGGTAGTCCACATGGAGGCCGTCCTCATCAATGGCAGGGACGTGATCGAGGTGGAGGCCCACGTAGCCCGGCCTCTCCCAGCGGCGGTATTCCTCAAGGACATGGACCAGCCCCCCGCTTTCGAACTTGATCCACTCGAGCCTGGCTGTCGTGATCAGGCCGAAGACGTCCTGTTCCACGATGGCCCGCACCACAGGCTCCATCATGGGAAGGTACGGGATGTTGAAGGCCGGCACAGCCAGGCCCGCGTCCCGTGCCCTGATCATGATCCGGTGGATGGAAGGGGTCGATGCCATCCTCGCTCCAGGCTCAAGGCACCTGCGGGATCAGGGCCGTCAGGATGGGGGTCACCCACTGGTCCTTGGGGATGTCATAGACGATGAAGTCGGAGTCGAACTGCCAGTGGCCCCAGGCCCAGCCCAGGGTCTCTGCAGTACGGGCGATGTAGCTGATGTAGAGGGTCCGGTACTGCATCTCTGCCTTGTCATAGGCGCCGAACTCGCCCAAAAAGAGGGGACGGCGGTTCTCCTTTGCCCAGCGGTTCGCCTTCCAGAGGTCCTCGTCGGCCTTGCGCATCTCCTCGTTCGTGCCCCAGGTCACGCCGGACAGGTTGGCCGTGGACCTGGACCACGGTGCGCCCTGATGCGTGAAGTTCATCGGTTGGTAGTAGTGCACGGTCACGATGAGGTTGCGGTCTGCCTCAGGGAGCTTCAGGGTGGGCAGTGCAGTGATGCCGTTCCAGGAGGCGGGGCCCACAACGATGGTCCGGGTCGGGTTGGTCTGCCTGATGATCTTGAGCATGTCCGCCAGAAACTCGTTCCAGAGGGGGGCATTCAGCTTGCCGTTGGGCTCGTTGAGCAGCTCGAACAGGACCGCATCCGGCGCATCCTTGTAGTGCTCGGACACCTGCTTCCAGAAGGCCATGATCTTGGGCCTGAAGGCGTTCGGGTCGCTGGCCACGTCCGTGAAGTTGTGCAGGTCCAGGATCACGGCCAGTTGATTGGCCAGGGCGTTCTTCACGATCCAGTCGGTCACCTGCCACCAGGAATCGCTGAGCCGGTACTCGCTATCCATCCTATTGAGGGCATGCAGGTTCACCCGGATGCTCTGGAAACCGGCCTCGTGGATCAGACGGAAGTACTTCTCCTGGAAACGGGCCTTCTCACGACTATCCCAGATGGGGTCGTATCCCAGGACGTTCACGCACCGGCCAACCCTCGCAGCCTGGCTGAAGGCCTTTGCGTCGGCCTGCGCGACGGCTGGCGTGCTCGACCTGGCCTTATCCTTGGGGATGAAGTCCAGGTAGTCGATGTTCATGTTCCCCTGCTTGAGGATCGAGAGGACCATGGTGTGCAGGCCCTTGTCGAGGGTCACTTCGCAGAGAGGGTCTACGATCCTCCACTTGTGCCAGTGCGACGTGGTGGGCACGGCGATCGGACCGGTCTTGTCCACGCCGTCGAAGGCCAGCGAGATGACTGCATCGTCAAACCGCGACGAGAGATGGGCTGCCACGACATAGGCGCCGGACCGCTCCACCTGGACCGTGTACTTGACCCATTCTCCAGGTGCGGTCCAGCCCAGGTACAGCTCACCGGGCTTCCCATCCTGGCCATCGATGGTCTTGTCGATCCCGGCCTTGGCGTACGAGAGATCCACGGCCTCGTCTTTCCTGAACTTGTCGACGTCGCTTTCGCCCTTGTTCAACATCCCACTGCCGCTGTTGGTCGAGTCCGAATCGTGATACGCCACGGCCTCGCCGCCCGTGTCGTACAGCTCCGCCTCCACGCGGCCGGGGATCGTCCGGGTCTGACCGGCGAACGGCTTGCCCAAGTAAGGACCCTGCTCCGCAGCCAGCACGGAGGCCATCGCCATGACCGCTACTATACCTCGGACAACACTGACGCCTGCCATATGAGCCTCCCGGTCTCTACTGGTGAATGGTTGAGTACCTGCCATCGCATCAGAATATACCGCAGTCCGCGCCTCTTTGCCAGGGGGCTCTGCTGGCAGGGCATACGCAAAGTTCCTCCTGTACGTGCAGGAAGAGCACTGAAGGAGTGTTTTGCCGCGAATGAACGCGAATAGACGCGAATGGCTGTCGCCGGGTTGAGAGGTTTGAGTGGGTCGGAGGATCGCCCACAGCCTAAGCCGCCAGATCAAGGCCGAGTAGTGGGATGCGGTCCGAGCTTGCTCGGACAAGCAGCCCGCTACGAAGGTCGCCCTTGGCGACACGGTCGCCAAGGCACGGCGCAGCCGTGGATCAGGCGGCGATGCCACGACCATATCCATACCTACGCCCACGCGCCAGCATTCGCGTGCATTAGCGTTATTCGCGGCATGAAGCCAAAGACGCTTCCCAGCCAGGCCGACTTTGCGATTGCCCTGGCTCTGCTGGCAAGTGCTATTGTGGACTTGAGGGCCGCAGGCTACAATCGGTCCAGGTCGGACAGCCTGCTGGCCAGGCTTCATCGCCAGCGATGGCTGTGCCGGGACCGCAGAGAGGTGCATCGCTTGAGAAAGCCCGGTTCAACATCAGGGGCACGTCATGAGCCCGAGTGACTCCGATTCAGGTCGATTGCCGGCAAGTCCCGGGGGACCCAACAACGACTTGCCAGGGCAGCTCGCTGCAGACGGATCGTCCGCTGGATCCGGAAGTGGACGGGAGCAGGAGGTTCAGCGTACCGAACGCGCCCTGCGCCTGGAACAATCCCGTCTTGAGGCCCTGCTTCAGCTCGGCCAGATGGCCGCAGCCTCCCTGCAGGAGATCACGGACTTCGCCCTGGAGGAGGCGGTGCGGCTGACCGAGAGCAAGATCGGCTACCTGGCCTTCATGAACGAGGACGAGACCGTGCTCACCATGCACTCCTGGTCCAAGACGGCCATGGCAGCAGTGCGCGATCATCGACAAGCCGATCGTCTATCCGGTGGCAGAGACCGGCCTGTGGGGCGAGGCCGTGCGGCAGCGAAGGCCGGTCATCACCAACGACTACGCGGCCCCGAATCCCTGCAAGAAGGGATATCCGGAGGGCCACGTGGAGGTGGTCCGTCACATGAACGTGCCGGTCTTCGACGGCGAACGCATCGTGGTCGTGGCCGGCGTGGGGAACAAGGCCGCACCCTACGACGAATCGGACGTGCGGCAGCTGACCCTGCTGATGCAGGGCATGTGGAGGCTCCTCCAGCGGCGCAAGACGGAGCAGGCCCTGGCAGAGGCTAGGGAGCAGCTCGAGCAGCGGGTGAAGGAACGCACTGTAGCCCTGGAACACGAGCGATACCTCCTCAGCGTCTTGATGGACAACCTGCCCCACACCATCTACTTCAAGGATCGCCAGAGTCGCTTCATCAGGATCAACACGGCCATGGCCCGTATGTTCGGGCTCTCCGATCCAAGCGAGGCAGTGGGCAAGACCGACGCAGACTTCTTCACGGAGGAGCACAGCCAGCAGGCCCTTGCCGACGAGCAGGAGATCCTGCGATCGGGCCAGCCCCTGCTCGACAAGGAAGAGAAGGAGACCTGGCCGGATGGCCACGTGACGTGGGTCTCCACCAGCAAGATCCCCTTGCGCGGCCCCACCGGAGAGATCCTCGGCACCTTCGGCATCTCCCGGGACATCACCGACCACAAGCGGGCCGAGGCGGAGCTGCATGCAGCCAAGGAGGCCGCAGAGGTGGCCAGCCGGACCAAGAGCGAGTTCCTGGCCACCATGAGTCACGAGATCCGGACTCCGATGAATGGCGTAATCGGCATGATCGATCTGCTGCTCAAGGCCCAGCCCACGGACCACCAGCAGAAATACCTCACCCTGGCCAGCCAGTCCGCAGAGACGCTGCTCCGCCTGCTGAACGACATCCTGGACTTCTCCAGGATCGAGGCGGGCAGATTGGAGCTCGAATCGACCAGCTTCTCCCTTCGGGACACCCTCGGCGACACCCTGCACAGCCTGGCAGGAAGGGCCTCTGAGAAGGACCTGGAGCTGAGCGTCCACATTCCTTCGACCGTGCCAGACGACCTGGTTGGAGATCCCGGCCGCCTCTGTCAGGTGATCGTGAATCTGGTGGGCAATGCGATCAAGTTCACGCAGCAGGGTGAGATCGTGGTGTCCGTGAAGGCCGATGGCGCCAGCGACCACAGCGTACGTCTGCTCTTCTCGGTCAGCGACACAGGGCCCGGCATCCCCGTGGAGAAACAGGGACTCGTCTTCGAGGCCTTCCGCCAGGCCGACAGCTCCATGTCCCGCAGGTACGGAGGCACAGGCCTGGGGCTGGCCATCTCGTCGCGTCTCGTGACGCTCATGGGTGGCCGCCTCTGGCTGGCCAGCGAGGTTGGCAGAGGCAGCACGTTCCATTTCACGGCCGTCTTCTCCCTCCAAGAGGCAGGGTTGGGCCCACCCACGGCGAGGCTGGAGACGCTGCAAGGGATGCGGGTCTTGATCGTGGATGACAACGAGACCAACCGCCTGATCCTCTCGGAAATGCTGGCCAGTTGGCGGATGAGGCCCACGGCCGTGGACAGCGGCCTTGCAGCCATGGCCGAATTGGCCAGGGCGTCGGCCGAGGGCGAGCCCTACGGGCTCGCGCTGCTGGATGGCATGATGCCCGCGATGGACGGGTTCGAACTCGCCTGCAGGATACGGAACTCGCAGGACCTGGGCCGGATCCCCCTCATCATGCTGTCCTCTGCCGGTGATCCCGAGGACGTCGTCCAGTGTCGGAGCCTGGGGATCGACCACTGCCTCATCAAGCCCGTGAAGCACTCGGAGCTGCTGGACTCCATAGGCGATGTACTCGGAGTGGCCCCCTCCGACAAAGAGACCGAAGTCCCTGTTCAGCACGACAGGCGCGATCAGGTGGCGCCGCTCCGTATCCTGCTGGCTGAAGACGGCCTGGTCAATCAGAGGGTCGCGGTCGATCTGCTGGAACAGCGGGGACACCGCGTCACTGTGGCCTACAACGGCCAGGAGGCAGTGGCGGCCCTGGACCGAGGCTCCTTTGATGTGGTCCTCATGGACATACAGATGCCCGAGATGGACGGATTCCAGGCCACGGCCTGCATTCGTCAGAGGGAACAGGCATCCGGCGGTCACATGCCGATCATTGCGATGACGGCGTACGCCATGAAGGGAGACCGCCAGCGGTGTCTGGCCGCAGGGATGGATGGATACATCGCCAAGCCAATCCGCGCAGAGGAGCTGTATTCAGCCGTGGAGGTGGCAGCCGGGGCCCATGGCCTGGCGAAGGCTGCGGCAGAGGCCTCCGAAGAAGAGACACTCGACCGGGATACGGTCCTCAAACGGGCCGGAGGAAGCGACAAGACCCTCGACGTACTGCTCGACCTGTTCAGCGTCGAGGGTCCCAGGCTCATGGAGAGGATTCGGCAGGCCATTGCAGACAAGGCCCTTGCAGAGCTGGACCGGGCCGCGCATACGCTCAGAGGATCCGTCCAGATCTTTGGGGCCAAGCGATGTGCAGCGGCGGCGATGCGGATCGAGACCCTGGCGCACGAGGGCGACCTGGCCGGCGCTGAGGCGGCGTGGCCTGTGCTCGCCAAGGAGATGGACCGGCTCATGCGGCAGTTGGCGGCCCTGGGAAGGCCTTCGGCGGATTCCCCTCCAAAGGATTCGGATAGACAAGGTCGGCGATGATCGGCTGAATCGAGGGTGTGTATGAAGGTGCTGGTGGCTGATGATGATCCGATGTGGCGGACGCTCCTGAGCCAGAACATCGGCCAGTGGGGCTACGAGGTCGTCACTGCGCAGGATGGCCAACAGGCCTGGCAGATGCTCCAGGAAAACCACGCGCCGCAGGTCGCTATTCTGGACTGGCAGATGCCCCTGATCGACGGGGTCGAGATCTGCCGCCGCATGCGGCGAAGCCTCAATCTGCCCTTCGTCTACACGATCATCCTGACCGGCCGTGGCGCGCGAGAAGATATGGTCGCGGGTCTGGAATCCGGGGCAGACGACTACATCGTCAAGCCGGTGGACATGGCGATCCTCCGCAGCCGGCTGACCGCCGCGGCACGGATCGTCAAGGTCGTCCCTTCCCCGAGGCAGATCCCCGGTTACCAGTTGCTGGGGCGACTGGGGCAGGCGCGATGGCCATTGTGTACAAGGCCCGGCAGGTCAGTCTGGACCGCGTGGTTGCCGTCAAGATCCTGCCCAAGAAGTTCAGCCAGATGCCTGAGTTTGTGGACCGATTCTATGCAGAGGGCCGGGCCGCGGCGAAGCTCAACCACCCGAACATCGTGGCAGCCCTGGACGTCGGCAGACACGCGGACATGCACTTCTTCGTCATGGAATACGTGGAAGGCCACTCGGTCCACGAGCGGCTGGTCAAGGAAGGACCGTATGGGGAGGCTGAGGCACTGGCGATCGGCCTTCAGATTGCCACGGCCCTGGATCACGCCCATCGGGCAGGGCTCATCCACCGGGACGTCAAGCCCAAGAACATCCTGATCACCAAGGACTGGCATCGCCAAGCTGGCAGACATGGGACTGGCCCGGGCAGTCAGCGATCGCGAGGCGGCAGAGGCAGAGGCGGGCAAGGCCTTCGGCACGCCCTACTACATCTCGCCCGAGCAGATCCGCGCAGGACAGGACGTCGACGCCAGGGCAGACCTCTACAGCCTCGGCGCGACCCTCTACCACATGGTGACTGGAAAGGTACCGTTCGAGGGCCCGGAGATCGCCACCATCCTGAAGAAGCACATCAGAGAGCCCCTTGTGCCGCCAGACCACGTGAACCCCGCACTGTCGAACGGCATCAGCGAGATCATCGAGCTGTGCATGGCCAAGGATCGCAACCAGCGGTATGCCACGGCTGCGGATCTGATCAAGGACCTCCAGGCCGTGGCCTGTGGCCAGCCGCCGCCCCAGGCCCATGGGCTGGCCACAGGCCCTGAGCTGGCAGTCCTGGACCAGGACGGAGACGCAGAAGAGCCCCCCGCCGCCCCAGACCAGAGGCCATGGTCGACGACGCCCCTGTTCTGGACCGCAGTGGCAGGCTGGGCCCTAGCCGCCCTGCTGCTGATCGTGGTCATCATCCTCCTTGCCTGCTGAAGGACGACTCCATGGATTAAAGCTTGAGGCAGCATGGGCTAAAGCCCATCCTACAAGCTAGCAGTGCGCAAGCTCGCCGTTTCGCCCATTCGCCGTTTCTTCCTTCTTTGTCTTCTGGCTTCTGCGTTCTTTCCCTCAGCCCGCCTCGATGACGTCCCATGTGGTGACCATGCCGACCGGCTTTTCGTTTCTCTTGCCATGCTCGGTGATCAGCACTGCGACCAGATCGGGATGGGAGTGGAACAAGGCCACGATCTCATCGACGGGCATGTCCCTAGCCACGATCCTACAGTTGCGGTCGAGGCGCTCCTGCTCGAAGGTCAGGACGTCCCTGACCGTGGCCTGCTTCAGGAGTGCGCGAGGTCGCGCCTTCCAGGTTCAGTTGGGCCAGCCAGTGGGTGATACCATGGGACGTCAACAGCCCCCTGAACTCCCGGCCCTCGTATACAGGAAACTGGGTGTAGTCGGTCTGGCCAATCAGACGCATGGCCTCCAACACGCTCGCGTCCGCCTCCACGATCTGCACGGTCCTGAGGAACTGGCCTTCTGCTTTTGCGGGGCGCGTGAACTGGTCCCTGATCCGCTCGATCAGATCCACCGTCTCGGGCGTGGGCATGGCCAGGTCCCTGTGGAGCCGGGTCTTCTGATGGACCAGGACGTTCCGGATCTCCGCGAGGCTCCGCAGCAGGTCCATGTCGACCCGCCTGGGGTGGCGATGCAGAAAGTCGCCAACCACCTGGACGAACGATGTCGTCTCGGTCGCGCCGGTCTGGTCACGGCAGCACTGCTGGATCTGATTGAAGGCCACCAGGAACCGGTCCACCAAGTCGCCGTCCATTTGCTCCTATCTCCTGACTCCTGTGTTCTGTGTTCTGAATCAGCTCCCCTGCCCAGGCCGATCGGCCTTTGCAGCGCCCCACGTCTTGTTGGGCGTCGGACCCATCTGAAGGACCAGCGTGCCGCCGCCGGCGATCTGCTCATGCGTGATCCAACTGCGTGTGTAGGGCTGTGCCATTGAGCGTCGCAGACTGGATGTAGACGTTCTTGACTGAATTGTCTTTTGCCACGACGGTGAACTTTCCGCCCTTGTAGAACTGGGGGTCGAGGTTGAGGGTAATCCTGTCCACCAATGGACTGGCGATAACATAGACGTTGCTGGCCGGGTCCACCGGGTAGAAGCCCAGGGCTGTGAAGACGTACCAGGCAGAGGTCTGGCCGCAGTCGTCGTTGCCGCAGATACCGCCGTTGGTGTTGTTGTACAGGGCAGTGGCAACCTTGCGGGTGCGGGCCTGGGTCTTCCAGGCCTGGCCTGCGTAGTTGTAGAGATAGGCCACGTGGTGGCAGGGCTCGTTGCCATGGGCGTACATGCCCATCACGCCGGTGACGTCGACCAACTCATTGGGAATCTTCTCCTGGGTGTCGAACATCTCATCCAGCTTGGCGACGAACTTCTCATCACCGCCGAGCTTCTCGATCAGGCCGGGGACATCGTGAGGGACGAAGAAGGTGTACTGCCACGCATTGGCCTCCGTGAAGGCCTCGAACTCGATCCGCTTGGGATCGAAGGGCATGACCCACTGGCCGTTCTTCAGCTTGCCCCGCATGAAACCCGTGGCAGGATCGAAGACGTTCAGCCAGTTCCCGGACCGCTTCTCGTAGACGGCAGCGACGTCGGGCTTGCCCAGGGCCTTGGCGAAGCGGGCGATGCACGCGTCATCGTAGGCGTATTCCAGCGTCTTGGAGGTGCTCTGATTCTTGCCTTCCTGCGCCACGTAACCCAGCGAACGGTATTGATCCTGCTGCTCGCGGTCCTGGCTGGTCGAGGAGACCATGTCCGACAGGGCCTCCGCTGCATCCCACTTGCGGAAGCCCTTGTTGTAGGCGTCCAGGATGACTGGGATGGCGTGATTGCCGATCATGCACCAGTTCTCCTTGCCGGATTCGGTCCAGACCGGCAAGGTCCCCTTGCCGAAGATCTTGAAGTGCGCGAGCATGGTGGTGACCAGGTCATTGACCCGCTGGGGCTGCACGAGAGTCGAGCAGCGGATTCTCCGCCCGGAACGTGTCCCACAGAGACAGCTCGCTGTAGAAGTCGTAGCCCTTGGCCTCGTGAACCTTGCCGTCCGGGCCGCGGAACTGGCCGTCCACGTCATTGAGGATCGTGGGGGCCAGATGGCTGTGATAGAGGGCCGTGTAGAACGTCTCCTTGAGGGCCTCATCCGGCGTCTCGACGTCGGCCACGGCTCAGGGCCTTGTCCCATGCGGCACGGGCCGCAGTCGCGACGGCATCGAAGTCCCAATTGCGGATCTCGGCCTCAAGGTTCTTGCGGGCTCCCTGCACGCTGACCGTGGACAGCGCCACTCGGGCGAGGATCTTCTCATCCGCCCGGGTCTTGAAGTCCAGGTGGGCCTGGAGGTTCTTGCCGGTGGCCTCCTTCCCGTCCACGGGCTTGTGGTCCGACACCAGCCCTGCCCCGGCGAACGGTCTGGAGAACTCGATCACGAAGTAGTAGATCTTGTCACCGCCCCAGCCGTCGCTACGGCGATAGCCGGTGACCGTGTGGTCGTCCGCCAGCGTGATCTGCGAATCGGTCGGCCGGTTGCCCACGCCGTGCCACAGGTCCAGCACCACGTGGCCTTCGTTGGTCTGCGGGAACGTGTAGCGGTGCAGGCCGGCCCGCAAGGTCGCCGTCAGCTCGACGTTGACGTTGTAGTCCGTGAGCATCACGCGGTAGTAGCCGGGCCTGGCCTCTTCCTGGCTGTGCGAGAAACTGGAACGATAGCCTTCTCCCGGCTTCTTGCCGGCCACCAGCTTCAGCGGCCCGACCGTGGGCATCAGGAGCACGTTGCCCAGGTCTGCGCAGCCCGTGCCGGTGAGGTGGTTGTGGGAGAAGCCCATGATGCTGGAGTCGGAGTAGTGATACCCCGAACACCCATCCCAAGTCTCGTCTCGCGTGTCGGGCGACAATTGCATCATGCCAAACGGGACCGTAGCCCCTGGATACACGTGCCCGTGCTCGTCGGTGCCGATCATGGGCTTCGCGTAGTCCACGGGCCTGGCCGCGAGACAGGCAAGAGTGGCCAGAAGTACGACAACGCCGGAGGCTGCGATGGTTCTCGATGAGTGATTCAACATAGTCTGCACCTCATAGAATAGGGGTTATTCCCGTCTGGGCATCTTCGCGCTGAACGGCCGTTCCTTCCGGAGCATCTTGCCGGCCTCGCCGGTGAGCCACAGGTAGTGATCCGAGGGTTTGCCATCCATGTCGATGAACTGGGCCACGTTGCTCACGGGCGGATGATCCGTGCACTTGAAGATCGCCGTGCCTTCGTTGACCTCGTCGAACATGGCCACGTAGAGCTTGTCGGCGCCGGCGCCGATGGCCGTGGAGATGAGCTGCCAGTAGAAGCGGCCGCCCTGCCGCGGGATCGACCCGACCGGCTTGACGTCATCGGGGAACTCAAAGCGGCTGAGGTTGTGCCAACTGAAGCCCGGGTAGACGCAGGGCACGTAGTCCACGCCGTTCTCCTTGCACCACTTCATGTCGGCCTTGATCACGTCACGGTAGCGCCACATGTCGTTGTGCAGCAACGGGCTGAACCGCTGGACCGTCCAGGGCATGACCAGGTCGGCCTTCTTGATCAGCTCGTGCAGGTAGGGCTCGGGCCGGCAGTCGGCGTTCAGATCGCGCCAGAAGGTGGGAACGCCGAGCATGACGGAGCAGCCGCCGTACTCGGGGTCGTTGTGGAGGAAATCGATCAGCTTGTCCAGACGCGATGTTCTTGATGTCGTAGCCGCGATCCGGGAAGCCCACTCCCCAGATGACCACCAGCGGCCTGCCGCGATGGTGCAGGTAGGTCTTGGCGCCCGGCTGATCGGTCACCTTCAAGGTGTCCACCAGGAACTTCCAGTCGTCGGCGATCCGCATGCAGTCCTCGCCCGAGTCTGCGGAGGCCCGACAGATCGTACATCACCGCGATCGCCCGCTCGTTCTCTGAGGCGGCCTGGAAGGCGAATCGCAGGACGTCGACCTCGGGGCCGTTCCGGGCATTGGGCCGGGTGGCGCCGAAGAACCGCTGCATGAAGACGCCGTCCAGCCCATAGTCCTTCATCCACTTGAAGTGAAGATCGACGGTGCTCTTGTCGGCGGAATTGAAGAACCGGGCCGTGCTGCCATCGGCCAGCTTCAGGCCGGTCGGATAGGTCTTCTCGTATTCGCTGACATCGGGCCACATGTCGATGCGGATTCGCGATTCGTCGGGATACATCTGGCCGTCGCGCCCGACCCGGAACCAACCCTGATACCCGGCCATGATCAGGCCGTTGTAGGACGGGTACTTTGTGGTCGGCGAGTGCTTGCTCTGCGCCGGCGTCCCAGTGCTGTCCGTCAGCTTGGCCAGGGCATCGGCGGCCGCCTGCTGGAAGGCCCGGCGGACGTCGCTGGCATCGCTGTTCGGGAAATTCGATCGCTGCACCATGAGGACGTAGGCCACGCCGCGGACGGGATCGATCCAGGCCTGCGTGCCCCAGGCGCCGCCGTGGCCGAAGGTGCCGGGCGAGAGCATGGCGGCGACGCCCTCGTGCGGCGTGCGCAGAATGCACGTGCCGATGCCCCAGCCGTAGTTGGCGCCGTGGTTGCCGAACTCGGCCGACTGGAAGAAACCGCAGGGCAGGATCGCCGGTCTGGACGGTGGTGAGCAGTTCCATCGCGACTCGGCGCTGAGATAGCGCTTGCCCTCGAGCACGCCGCCGCCGAGCAGCATCTGGCAGAACCGGGCGTAGTCGGGGCCGGTGGAGTAGAGGCCGCCATTGCCCAGCGGCGGACGGCTCGCGCACGCCAAGTCGGCACGCGGAGGCGCGGGGTCGAGCTGCCCGTGGTCTGATTCTTCGCATAGGCGGTGACGACGGATCCGTGCCGCGGGGTAGAACGTCGTGTTCTTCATGCCCAGCGGATCAAAGATCCGCTGCTGCACGAACGCATCGAAGGACAGGCCGCTGACCACCTCGACGATGCGTGCGGCCACGTTGATGCCCGATTGCGTGTATTGCCATTTGGCGCCGGGCTCATACTGCATGGGCGCGGCCAGCCAGAGCGGGATCGAGGTCGGAGAGCGTCTGCGCGTTGCGGGCCCCTGCGGCGGGCGCTTCGCCCAGGCCGGAGGTGTGCGTGAGGATCTGGGCTGATCGTCAGGTTGGCGGGCTTGCCCGAGGGCGTCTTCAGATCGGCAAAGGCCGGGATATACTTGGCCACCGGATCGGCAACGTTGAGCTTGCCCTCATCCTGAAGCATCAGGACTGCCGCGGCCGTGACGGGCTTGGTCATCGAGGCGATCCAGAACAGCGAGTCGGGCTGCATCGGCTTTGCTGCCGCGACGTCGGCCAGCCCGCTCGGCCTGGAGATGCAGGACCTTGTCTTTCGTGACGACCACGGTCACCGCGCCGGCGATCTCATGGCTGTCGATGGCGGCCTGCATCGCCGGACCGATCCCGGGCAGTTGAGGCGTGGCACCCCACGCCTCAACCGGAAGGCACAGGAGAACAAGTAAGAGACAGAGTCTTGTGGGCATGGACGATTTCTCCTTCATCTTGGGACACCCTGATCACTCACCCTTGACGAGCCAGATGTTTCGGAACTGGATGGGGTGGCCGTGGTCCTGGAGCTGGATGGGACCTGTGGCTGACGGAACCGCCTTCGGGTCCGCGGTCGGATTCGGGATCTCCACGTTGTCGTGGATCTTGACGCCGTTGAGGACCACGGTGATGCGGGCGCCCTCAGCCACGGAGCGGTCCGCGTTCAGACGCGGCGACCGGAACTCGATGTCATAGCTCTGCCAGGTCTCGGGCGGCAGCGAGGCGTTCACGTCCGGCCGCTTGACGCTGTAGAGACTGCCGCAGTCGCCCGAGGTCTCGACCAGGCCAAAGGAGTCCAGGATCTGGACTTCATAGAGGTCGTCGAGGAACAGGCCGCTGTTGGCGCGGCCCTGGCCCCGCTCGGCCGGCTCCAGGGGCAGCCAAAACTCGACGTGCAGGTGCTTGATGTCGCCGAAGCGATCCTTCGTCCGGGTCTCGCCCTTGTTGACCTGCATGGAGCCGCTGGCCAAGGCCTTCCACTCCTGGTTGGTCCAGGCACTGAGGCTGGGGGCCGTGCCCTCCTTGAAGGCCAGAAGGACCACTGCGCCGGCAGGCGGCACCATCGCCTCGTTGGGCGACTTGCGGACGAAGCGGTCCAGTTCGAGGTTCTGGCCGTACTCTGACTGGAGGGTGAGGTGGCCGTTCTGGATCTGGCCCTGCCAGTGGTAGCCAGCCGCCCTGTCTGAGATCATGATCGTGGATCCATTGCGGTGGCCATGCACCTCGATGGCTGCGCCCTCCCGACCGGCCTGTTTCGGAGTCGCGGTGATCAGGATGCGGTAGTACACGTCATCGCCCTCTGCCACGACCTTGGCAGCCGCGTCCATCGTCTGCACTGCGTCTGCGTGAAAGACGCCCTTGTACTCGCCTATGTACGGGTCCGCCCACGCCGTCGTGACACAGGCCAACAACGCCACACCTGCCAAGGTCATCCCGAGCGACGCGGGCTTGTTCATACGGACGACTCCTTCATAAAAGTTGGATGAATGGTTGAGTGGTTAGGTGGTCAAATGGCTGGCATGCCGGATTGTCCGCTCCCGTGCACAAATGACCCTCTAACCATCTAACAATCCAACTCTTTGACCATTTAACTGCCCAATTAGGCGAACGCCTGCCGCAGCATCGCGATGCTCTTGGCCACGGCCGTATCTGCGTCTTCCTTGCCCTCCATCTCGAGCGAGACATAGCCCGTGTAGCCCACCTCTGCCAGGATCCCCGCGATCCTCCTATAGTCCAGGTCCAGGGTGTACCACTCACCGCCGCCGTAGTAGGTCTTGGCGTGCACGTACACGGTCTCGGACGCGATCTGCCTGAGCTTGTCGTACGGGTCCTCCAGGAAGTTGCCCGTATCCATGTTCACTCCCAGCCAAGGCGACCGGACCGCATTCACGATCCGCAGCAGGCCCTGCGGCGTGCCGGTCAGACCCCAGTGGTTCTCGAGGGCCAGCATGACCCCGCACTGCTCTGCCTTGGCCAGACATTTCTGGATGCCCTCTATGCACCAGTTGAATCCCTCATCCTCGGTGTGACCCGCCAGGATGGGCTCTACGCCGCGGGCCTTCATCAGCTCGTCGAAGTCCGGGATCGTGTTCCAGCGGCCTGAGTTGATGCGGAGGCTGGGCGCACCCAGCTCATAGGCGATCTCGATGCACTTGAGGGTGTGGTCGACGTGGCTCTGACGCTGCACAGGATCTGGCTGCACGAAGTTCTGGTGGATGGAGAGGGACACCAGGGAAAGGCCACTGCGAAAGGCACGCTGTTTGAGCCTCTGGAGGTACTTGCGGCGCTCGGCCGTGAGCGGCTCCTTCTCCGGCATGTCCATCTGGCGGTGCAGGACCTCCACGCCGTCTATGCCGAGGACCGCGGCCTTGTCGATGACCGTCTCGATGGACACCTTCTCAGGCTTGAAATGCCAATAGGAATACGTGGACACGCCCAGCTTGATCCGCTTCTTGAAGGCGGGCCTGGCGGGCTCTGCGGCCTGCAGCGCCTGGCCTCCCAGGGCAGCGGCTGCTGCAGCACATGTGGACATGCCAAGGAAGGAACGTCGTTTCATCATAGGATTACCAGGTTGAAGGTTGCGGGGTTTTCCTTTCGGTACGGGTTCAGGCCGGCTAGGGGCCACACACGGTCATCGAGGTCCGGCCCCGGCCGGGTATCTTGACGGTCACCTCTGCGGAGGCGTCACGAGCGAGCCTGACCTTCTGGGTGCGGCCGTCCTCATATTTGAGGGTCGCCTTGTCGGTCAGGCCCGTGTAGTACAAGGGCAGCCGGATCACCCGCTCGACGGCAGTGTCCAGCGGATTGTAGAACACGGCAAGGCCCCGCTCCTTAAGGGATGGATTGACGTGCAGCCAACCGTCCCAGTCACGGCCGTCCGGCCTGCGGAGGTGGATGATGTCACTATCCAGGATCGGCCGGTGTTGCCTGTAGAAGTCCACCCATCGCTTGACGACCAGCCGGGTCTGGGGGCCGTCATACAACCGGGGACCGCGGTAGCAGGCCTGCACGCCAGCGCCGAAGAGATTGGCCAGCCGCGTCTCGTAGTGCTCCAGGTGATCCTTGAGCGGCTCGATGGTGGCTGCAGCCCCACCTCCGTGGTACTCCGTCAGGGGTACAAACATCCAGCCCATGCTGGGCGTCTTCTCCCAGGTCCCATCAAAGATGTTCTGTCGCTCGATGATCTCCTGCTGGTCGCGTGGCAGCGACCAGTTCGTCTCCCTGTAGCCCATTCCGCACTTGTTGGAGCCTGCCAGGTAGTACCAGTCCGGGACGTTGAGATAGATGCCCTGCGACCTGCACCACTGGTAGAAGCCGCTGATCGTCCGCCACTGGGTCCATTGGGAGTCCTTCAGCCCCTTGTGGCCAGGGTGGGTGGTGGATCCGCAGACGTCCCCGGGATACGAACCGTCGTGCTCGAGCACGCTGCAGCCGGTCTTCTCGAAGAACAGTCTGAGCTTCCGGAAGTACTCCTGTCCCCACCGGCTGCCGATGCACGGGGAGCTGCCGAAACGGGCGCCACCCGGCCTTCCTGTGTTGGGATCGATCACGTCGTCGGCCGGGCCGATGCTGCGGCTGGCGAGCAGCGAGTAGCCGCCCAGGCTGATCCCCTTGGACCGGGCATAGTCGGCCAGGGCCTTGATCTGCGAGAGGGTAGCAGGGTCTTCGTTCTCGATGTCGAAGCCGCTGCCAAAGGTCATGATGACCATCTCGAAGCCCACCTCCGCACACTGGTCTATGGCGAGCCTGACTGCCTCAGGCTTGGCGCTGCGGACGTGCATCAGGATGGGATTCTCCTGCACCCACGGAGCGAGGCTCCGGTAGGCCCGACGCACAGCCAGGCCCCTTCGCTCGCGATCCGTGCTGTCATGGATCAGCTCGAACACCCTGAAGGACTCGAAGGTCTGGCCTGGCGAGATCTCGGCGTCCGGCCCCAGGCGGGGAGAGCCATCGAGCAGACAAGGCGTCTGTCGCTCATAGTGGACCTGGGTGGCATAGAGTGGATCAGCCCTCCAACGGATGGCCGGTGCATCCGCATTGCCTGCCATGTTCCCGCCAAAGGCAAAGTCGCTGAAGGCCTCCAGCGTCTGGATCTCCCGGCGAAAGTTCGCGGGCGTTCCATCCACGATGGACTCCGCCTCCACCACCGCCAGTTGCTCCACGACCGTCGAGTTGAGTGTCACTGATTTGCCCGATGCGTTGCAGACCGTCAGCCACTTGGCCATCAGGGGCAGACCATCATAGAGCTCATAATGCACGGCCATCACCACGCCCGCGAGTGGACTGGCTGCAGGGGCGCCGTACTCAAACGTCACACTGGCGCCAGGAGGCGGCCATGCAGGGACTGTGCTGAGCCATGACTTCTTCGGCTGCCAGGCAAACCGGGCCTCGGCGGTCGCCGTCTTGAATCCTGTGCAAGGCCAGGCATTGGGATCAGGCCCCATGGACGCAAGAAACTCGGGCTTGAGGAAGTTGTGCACGGGCTGACCTGCAAGACCGCCGAGCCGGACGGCCTGGCCGTTGAGCTCCACCAGGGCCTCTGGCCGCACGGACCGCAGCACAGACTCACCGGTCATCAGGTTGTCGATGGCCACTGTGGCGCATCCGGGCTGGATCGAGAACACGCGGCGGACCAGCCCGTTGCTCAGCTCCGCCCCCCTGCCGCCCTCCAGGGGAACCCACTTCGCCTTGAAGGGCGCCGGATCGATCAGCCAGTCGACCACAGGCCGGGATTGACCCGGCCTCCGCAGGGCTGCGCCATCCACGACGCCAGTCGCATGAAGCGGCCCTGCCCACGGAGCCGTGGCGAGTATCGAGCCTAGGATGGCGATCACCGTGAGAGTGCAGGAGCCCGCAGGGGCATCGCTCGGCCCCGCAGCCCCGCGTCCACAGCGATGGATCGGTTCGACCATGGCCCCCGTTATACCCACGGCCCGGCCGACTGGCAAGTCCGCGCGTCACAGAGGGTGCATGACCTTGTTGCGTCCACCATACCCGACTTGGAACATGCCAACTGAGCGGCGAGTGTTACGGCTTCACCGCCCGGTCATAGAGCCGGACATCGTCGATCAGACCTGTCCAGAAACTCCCCTTGGCAAGCTTGTTGCCTGCGCCAATGAACAGAGTCCCGGGTGAGCTCGCAAGCCCCGGGGGGCTATCTTGGGCCACCAGGGCATCGTCTGCGTAGAGGCTTCGTTGCGTCCCGTCCCAGACAAGACCGATACGATGCCACTGGTCATCGGTGATGACCACATCCGTGGTCAACGCTGGAAGCCCTGCTGGTGACAAGGCGGTCTTCAATCCTCCGTTGGGCGCAGCAGCCATCAGCCAGTCTGCCTTGCCGCTCTGCGAGATGACCACCTGTCCTGGCGATCCGCCCTTCACCCAGGCAAAGACACTGATGGGACTCTCTGCAGGATTCACGGCACAGGGAGCTGAGATCCGATCGTCCTTGCCATCAAAGGCCAGCGCACCGCCGATTCGACCTGCTTCAGGCTGCCAGGAAGGCTTGCCATGGACATTCGCGTTGTACACCCGATCGCCTGTGGTGTTGTGGGCCACAGAGCCCTCAGTCTCGTCCAGTTTCCAGTGGGCTATCAAGCCCTGCTCGGGGACCTCCGGGATCTGCGTGTCCCAATACCGCATCAGCATCTCCAGGTCCTTGGCATCGACCACGCCGTCGCGTTTGGCCGCGGGGGCGATATCTGCTGTAAGATCGTTGGTTTCCATGGCCTTGACCAGGATCGCCCGATCATCTTCATCGACCCGCCAATCGTGGTTGAGGTCTGCCCTCTTGGCCAGGACCATGTCCAGAGCGGCCCTGGCATCGACCCGCCCCCAGCCGTAGTAGTCGTCCGGGCCAGGATCACCCAGGTCCTTTGCAGACCGACAAAGGAAGTGACGGACCTCGGCGCTGGTTAGACCCGGTTCTATGGAGAGAATCAGGACCGCCACGCCGGCTACAATAGGGCAACTTGCCGAGGTGCCACCGATGTATTGGGCATAGTCCAGTATGTTTGGGTCCGAGTTATGAATGCTCCATCCGTCAGGCCCGGTTTGGTCGGTGGACCAGAAGGCGGCGAGCGTTCCGCACCAGTCGCCGCTGCAGCCGCTCGCGGCCATGATGTCCAACTCTGGCCCATAGCTGCTGTATGGCCATCGCACATCGTTGTGGTCTGTAGCCCCTACCGCCAGTACCTCAGGATATGCCGCCGGGCCGTCGGAGAATATCGCTCCCTCGTTTCCCGCAGCGAATACGACGACACAGCCTTTGCCCTGGCGTCCCATTCCACCTGGTTGTGTCACGTCCCTCACGGCCGAGCGAATGGTAGGAGCAGATCTCGCGGTCCAACTGCAGCTGAACACATCGGCTCCGTGGGCTGCGCCCCATCGGAATGACATAGCTCTGTCGGCCTCCGTGTACCAGGACGTCCACGTTCCAATACGAATGGGCATTATGCGGCAATCATAAGCGACACCGGCAATTCCGATGCCATTGTTACCCTGAGCAGCGGCAATCCCTGCGCACAGCGTGTCGTGTGCATCCAAGGGGTCTTCGTTGATGGGGTCCGGCGTATTATCGTCGTCGAAGAAATCGTACCCAGGCACAAGATTGTTGACCAGATCAGGGTGGTGGGTGTCCACACCGGTGCCACTTACGGCGATCACGATGTTCGGGTCTCCAGTCGTGATTTCCCAGGCCTCCGGGCGCGGATGTCAGCCCCTGGTGTGCCGCCGGACCGGCCTGTGTTGTGCAGATGCCACTGCAGAGGGAAGTACGGGTCATTCGGGAACACGCCCGTGCTGTTGCCCTCCTCCGATGCTGCAGTCTGCACCTGCTGGCTGGGAGAATGATTCCCCGGTTGGGTTCGGCCGCACAACGCCGGCCGGGATGCCGTGTTCGGGGCAGCCCATTCAATCGAGTCAGCTTCGTTGAGCTGCTCGACTGCCGCGAACACGGCCTCTGCGTCAGACGCTGACACCTGCAACAAGTACTCCTGTGTCGTGAACTCCATCGGCTTGATGACGGCCAAGCCCAAGGATTGGCAGAGAAAATGAACCTGCCTCTCCTCGACCCCAGGTTCAACGCGGATCACGATCTCAGGGATGACGGCCACCGTCTCACCTTTGGATGAGAACAGCGGGGCGATGTAGGTCACCTGGCCACGATTGCTGAGTTCGGCGATGGTCTTCTCATTGGCGGCGGCTGGACCCTCGTTTTCTACAGTGTACACACCCCGCCGCCCCAGTCCTGCGATGCGATGGGCGCAGCTTGGCAACGCCAGTGGCACAGTCGCAGCGTCCCTGGTCCCTGACCTTCTGATGTCCGTTGTTCTGACCACATACCCTCTCTCCGGCTGTGGCACAAGCTCCAGGCGATCACCGCCTGCCGTTACCGTGTACGCCGGGACAGAGGCAAAGACCGGGCAGGAGAGCAGAATCGCTATGAGGGTAACGCTCGTCGTGAGGCGTTTTGTGTTCATTGTCAGTCTCCCTAGGTTCTACTGTCTCTTCTCCCACCACAGTCTCGGACAGTCTTTCCCTTCGTTGATCCACCAGGTCCCTATGGCATCCTCTTGGTCAGGCGAATGTCGTCGATGTAGATCTTGCCGGTGCCGCCAGGCTTCGGACTATTGCGGTCGCCGGCGCCAATGGCCAGCTTCCTAACCGCCGCCACATCCACACCCGCCGCGCGTAGGTCAGCCAAGGGAATTTGCCACCTCTGCCACTGGGTTGTGAGCACCGCATTGGGATCTGGGTGTGCCACCACCGCCATCCGACCCGTACTGTCCTCAATCGCCACGTACAGAGGATCTTGGGCGTTGCCCACCTGGCCTCGGAAGTACAGCGTCAAGGCGTCTGCACCGTTAACCGTCCAATCCTGCGGTGTCTCCCACGTCCGCTCCGCCTCTGAATACCACGGCTCGGCGTCGTTGAAGTACTCCATGGGCATGGACTGGTTGCCGCCATGCACAATCCCCTGCTCAGCGTACGGAGGACCCTCAAAGAGATCTGTGTTGCCGACCCACCCGCCCCCCCGACTGATCCACGTCTTGAAGATGAGATGACCACGGTCATTCGCGTAACTCTCGAAGTCGTCCACCACACGCAGAACGATGGAGTCCGAAGAGGTGAAGCTCCAGACATCTCCTTTCCAGGGGCGGCTAGGATCAGCTTCATTGACCTCGTCAATCCGCCAGTAGTAGGGCTTGCCGGATTCCAGAGGACCGGGATCATAGTTGGTTATAGCTGCCACCTGTCGGCCGCGGTAGATCCCTTGGCTTTCATGTGTTGCATTGGCCACTGTACCCTTATCATCGCCAAAGTACACGTCATGCTCCACGGCCCTTGCCGCGCCATGCCAGCTCAGCACGCATGGCTGGCAGACGTCGATGGCACCGTCCGGTGGATCAGGAAACCAGGCCTCAGGAAACAAGGCCCGCTGCCATACCAACCTCGGATAGTCCTGCCCCTCGTTGATCCACCATATATCCTCAGTGCCATTCTTGGTCTCGCCCACGAAGTCCCAGCCGGCATTCCGAAATGCACCGGACGTCTGCATCTGGGGTGTGGTTCTGCCTGTACCCCCCACACTCCAGAACACGCCCGAGGTGTAGACATTCCAGAAAGAGCCCGTCACCTTCAGGCTGGATCCAAACCCTACCAGTCCACCAGCATATTCTCCATGCGCAGAGATGACCGACCCTGTGCTGTAGCATTGATCCACAATGCCATTGTTGCTTCCGACCAGACCACCAACCTCGCCCCACCAGCCGGTGACCGTGCCTGTGCTGTAGCACTCGGTCACAGTGCCGACGTTGTACCCCACCAGCCCGCCGACCCCGCCGTCGCTACTGACTGCGGCAGTGCTATAGCACTGGCTCACGGTGCCGTTGTTCTCCCCCACCAGCCCGCCGATATCCCATTCAGTCCCACTAACGGTGCCGGTGCTGTAGCACTGGGTCACAGCGCCGTAGTTGCACCCCACCAGTGCTCCCCTATGGCTATAGGGGTAGCCATCTGAACCATCTATGTTGACATCCACTAGCCCCAGGTTCTCGATCTTGCAGGTACGCGCATCCCGCTGTCCAAACTGGCCAAACAGACCCACGAAACGCCTGCCGCTGATCGTCAGACGCGAGATCGTGTGGCCCTGGCCGTCAAAGGAACCCGTGAAGGGAGTCCCGTGAGAAAACGACTGCATGCCCTCTTGGTCGGTGGGCGGCGCAATAACCGCCCTGTCAAAGACCTTTCGGCCTGGGAGGTTCGGGTCCAGATCGATGTCGGCGGTTAGAATGAAGTGCTTGGCGTAGTCGCCGGGCGTCTCGCCGAGAGCGATCAGATCGGCCGCCGTAGCGATTTGGTACGGATCATTGGCCTCTCCTGTGCCGCCGCCGTACTTGGGCTGGGCAGTGATGGAAAGTGTGGTCATGGACGCTATCACAGCCGCTGCATACCCCAGGAACCTACTCTCAACATTCATGGCTCAGTTCCCTTTCCCAGCACTCGTCATGGGGTTCTCAACGCTCATGGGTGGTCTCGATCCGAGGCTACCTTCTACCTACAATGCGGAATCTGCACCCCTGGATGCCAAGGAATCTCCAGGGAATCAGAGTTCTTCTGCAAAGGCATGGGGCCGGCTCGGCTTCTGCCGATCCCCGCCATCCGAAGGGTCTGGCTGAGGGGCTCATGCGATGGCCCATGGGCGATCAGAATGGGGATTATCCGCAGGATCCGTAGGTCCCTCTTCGCCCTCATTTCTCTGTCCTCCGCCCCCCATGGCCGGATCGGACAACAGGCATTCGTCCAACAGCACGAATCCACCTGATTCTCTCAAGGATTCCTGACCTGTAGTCTACCCGATCGACGATGCTGGGGTCAACCGCCAGCCTAAGGCAATCAGGGTAGTCTCGCAGGGCAAACGCGAAGGCAGCCCTTGTGTTGATCCAGAATCCAGAGTACTGTAAACTCCCACCACAGACCCTGATCAATGGAGGACCACTCCTATGAAACCCTCTCTGACGCGACGTTCATTCGTGAAGCGAGCTTCCGCAGGCCTGGCAGGGATCAGCATCCTGGTTACGGAGGCCAAGTCCCTGTATGCAGGCGCTGCGAGCAAGACCGGCGCACTGGCCCTCCAGGGTGGCACACCCGTGCGCAGCAAGCCCTTCTCGGACACGTGGCCTATCATCGATGAGCGGGAGGAAAGGGCCCTGCTCAAGGCCGTGAGGAGCCGCAACTGGTGCTGCCTGCGGGGCAATGCCGTGTACGACTTCGAGGCGATGTTCGCGCATGCGATGGGCGTACCTTACTGCGTGCTGACCAATGGCGGGACCACCGCCCTCAGCGCCTCGCTGCACGTGCTCGGCGTAGGGCCCGGCGACGAGGTGATCACCACGCCCCACACCTTCATCGCCACCATCAACACCATCACGAACCTCTACGCCCTGCCTGTGTTTGTCGACATCGACCCCCAGACCGGCTCGATCAACGCCGACCTGGTCGAGGCAGCCATCACAGAGCACACCAAGGCCATCCTCCCTGTGCATCTGGCGGGCTGGCCGGTGGATATCGAGAAGATCATGGCACTCTCCAAGAAACATGGCATCCCCGTGGTCGAGGATGCGTGTCAATCCGTGTACGCCGAGGTCAACGGCAGGAAGGTTGGCACCTTCGGCAAGGCCGGATGCATCAGCTTTCAGGAATGGAAGTCCCTCGTGTGTGGCGAGGGCGGCGCGATACTGGGCAGCGATGATGAGTTCATGCGCCGCTGCGCGGCGTTCATCAACAACGGCCGCGACCCGAAGAAACTAGAGAAGGGCTACCCCTTCCCGGGCTCGAACCACCGCATGACCGAGTTCCAGGCCGCGGTCCTGACCGAGCAGTTCAAGCGGTTCCTGGAGCAGGCCCCCCTGCGTCACCAGAACGGGCGATACGTCGAAGACCAGATGGCGAAGATCCCTGGCCTGACCCCTCGCAAACGGTACTCGGACAACACGAGGGTCACCTACGTCCAGTTTGAGATGGACTACGATCGGTCGCAGTTCAAGGACGTCCCTGCAGCCCGGTTTGCTGAGGCCCTGCGCAGAGAACATCCCCATGCAGGGCGGTCCGCGAAGATACGGCGAGGCCTGCCACAAGGAGAAGATGCTGCAGGAGCACCTGAATTCATCGGGATTCCAGGTGGCGTTCTCTCAGACCCGGCTGGACAGGTATCGCCAGTCCCTGAGTCTGCCCGTGATGGACGCTGTCGCTCCAGGTGTCAAGGAGATGCTGTCCATGGACAGCAAGATCCCCTTCCTGGGCTCTCGCCAGGAGATGGATCAGATCGTCGAAGCCGTGCACAAGGTCTCTCGCAACCTGGACTCGCTGGTGTAAGGGCGATGCTCTGACTTGGGCGTCGTAGTGGGAATCAGACAATGGGCCTGACAAGCGGAGTCAGTCAGCGACTTCACTCCGTGGCAATCTCGTAGTAGACAGCCTTGGACTGCGGTTGCATGGTCAAGGTGACGGCGTCCGACCTTGCTGTCAGAGGGACCTCCTGGATCCGGTTGCCTACGACATCGAGCGTCCAGGCCTTGAGTTGACCCGCCAGGCGAGACCGAATCTCGACCTGACCTGCGACTGCTTCGAGCAGGGCCGGGGCCTTGCCTGCGTCGCGTAGTCGCCAATACGGCATGCCCAGCGGCGAGGGCTGTGAGGTGGTCTCATACTCCATGGCCGTATTCCGCGCAGGGCCCACCGCTGTCACGAGCAGCCGCCGTGCGGTCTCGATGGGGGTATCCCCGTCCATGGCCGTGACGTAGACCACCCCGAACTCCGTCGAGCTGCGAAGCGTCACCGTTGCCAGCTCACGCGGACCGGTGCTCAGAAAGCCGATCACAGCCTGGGTTCGCGGCGTGTTGACCGTGATGAATCCATCCAAGGCGTTCCAGACGAGTTCGCCTGTGGTGGACCGAGCGATCCGCTTCTCGGGGTCCCAGTAGGGACGGATGTCCTTGACGACTGGCTCGCGACGCCGCGACACGAACCGATAGCCCACCTTGCCGACCAAGGCCGCCGCAATGGGAACAGGCTTTCGGTCCTCATCAAGACCAAAGACGCCCTCCTGATCGTACAGCGACTCTGCCACAAGCTCCGCCTCCCGAACGTCCTGGCGGTGCCACATGGCGGCGACCGCCGGGAATTGCAGGATCTGCGGCGGGTTAGCGAGCATGTCAAACGAGCCCGATCCCACGCCCGGACGCCAATCCGGGCTGAAATACCCGAATTCGAGCAGGCCGTCCCAGCCTTGAAGCAGGCCGTAGGCCGCCATTAGGCCGGTCCCTTCGAGGCAGTACTGGTTCGGCAGGCACGTGTTCCATTCACTGATGGTCATCGGCAGGCCCAGCACCTGTTCCCAGGCCTTCTCAGTGACCAGATTGCCCCGGCCCAGGTAGATCAACGTGTCCTGGTCCGGCCTGACCGCCTTGACCATCGGCTGATTGTGGAACAGGGCTGTGGCGATCCGCCACTTCAGATTGCCCTCGCCCTGCGGGTGGTCCCAGTATCCATGGCGGTCGATGTAGTCGAGCTTCGATTGGCCGAGCATATGGACACGGGTCGCCAATCCATGGGCCTGCCAGTTGGTGGCGCTGATCGGCACCCTGACCCCCGCCTCGCGCAGAGCAGCCACGCTGTCCGCCCAATACCTCTCCTCCAATGCGAGATAGAACCGCATCTGGTCCTGCGCACGCGGCCCCTTGTCTGGATTGGCCTGGAAGAACCGGGCATTGAGCTGACCATTGTTCAGCAGGCCCATGCGCTGACCTGCGGCGAGACCCTCATCCTGGCCCAGGTCCATCCGGCCATCCTTGGTCCAGGCCGTTCGCAGTCCTGCCTCATCGGCGTACTTGACCCTCAGCCAATCTGCGAACCTATGCTCCAGCTCTTGCCTGAATGGCTCTGCGATCTGGCCCCAGAACAGGGAGTCCTCATTGAGGACCTCGACCATCGCAATCGTGGGGTCGTCGCAGTAGCGTTTGTTCGTATAGGGGTTCAGGTGGGTGAAGACATCCGCCATGCGGCGGTGCATGATGCCGGCGATCTTGTCGTTGAAGAACTGGGCGTGTGAGACGGCCCCGCCCTCAGGCAGCCCTGGGATTCCATCGCCCGGCTTGAAGCGGTAAATGAGCGGGTAGTGAACGTCGAGGATCATGTAGATACCGTTGTCGCCGAGCTTGGCAATGAGATAGTCCAGCCGGTCAAAGCCCTCCTTGCTGTAGTCGAAGGAGGTCTGGCCTGCGCGGTCGTTCAGGTTCTCCAGCCCGTGCAACCGGGTGATATTGATGCCCTGCCTGCGCATCCGGCGAACCGCGTAGTCGAGCTGCTCCCTGGAGAAGCCGCCGATCTGAGCCCCAAAGAAGCGAACCGGCGTTCCATCCCCAAAGACAAAGCGGTCCCCCTTGGCAGTGACAAAGCCATGCTTGCCGGTTGGAGCCTCGACCCAACGGCTGCAGTCTATGACACTCGGCCCGAACGCATCCTTGACCGGCTCGAAGGGGAAGCTGTTCGACGGTGCCGGCGATTCGGCAACTGCACTGCTGGCCGCAAGGACAGAGAGCAGGATCAGTGATGCCCAATGTGAATCGCCATGTGCGGAGGTCCTCGCCTCCGGCGTGGCAGGACGATGGGTCTGAGGGGGCATACGAGTTTGGGCGATCATCGGACACTCTCCTTGTCGACAGACGGCCGGCGGTCGCACGTAGTCCGCGGCGCCGCTGCCCGTCTAACCATGATCTATGCTACTGGCCGAGCTTCTCGTGCACAAGGACACTGATGAACTTGCACGTATTGACTGCACAGTCTATGATGGTGTACCGGGTGATCGGGGCCGCACGCCGGCTCCGGCAAGGGTATGCCGCGTTTCGGAGAAGAGACACATGCGAACGATCGTGATCAACGGGCTGGCCCTGGCAGGGGTCCTGCTCTGCGTATGTTCCGCGACAGCAAAGGCCGACGTGCAGGTCAACAAGATTCCGGGCGAGAACCGCGTAGAGGTAACGGTGGATGGCCGCGAATTGACCTCGTACTGGTGGCATCCCAGCCTCTTCAAGCCCGTGCTCTATCCGCTGCGCACGGCCAAGGGCACGACCCTCACCCGCAACTATCCCCCCCTGCCCAACGAGGCAGAGGACCATCCCCACCACGTGGGCGTCTGGTTCAACTACGGCAACGTAAACGGGCTGGACTTCTGGAACAACTCCGGGGCCGTGCCTGCGGACAAGAAATCCCAATACGGCTCGATCCGGCACCGGGAGATCACGACCCTGAAGAGTGGAAAGGAGGGTGTGCTTGGCGTGGTCTGCGACTGGGTGGACAGCCGTGACAACGTCTTGCTCGTGGAAGAGACCACCTTCATCTTTGCAGGCGAAGGGGACCTGCGGATCATCGACCGCCAGGCCAAGCTGACCGCCAAGACAGAGGTCAGCTTCGGGGACAGCAAGGAGGGGTGCATGGCCATCCGGGTCACCACACCCCTGCAGTTGCCGAGCAGCGCAAAGGACAGTCAGTTCACCGATGCCCGTGGCACGGTGACCCGCGTGACCGGCGGACAGGGGGCCAATGGAAACTACTTGAGCAGCGAAGGCAAGGAAGGCGACGCGGTCTGGGGCACGAGGGCCAGGTGGATGAAGCTCTACGGCCATTTTGGCACTGAGCCGGTGGAGATCATCGTGATCGACCATCCCAAGAACCCGGGCTATCCCACCCACTGGCACGCCCGCAACTATGGACTGTTCGCCGCCAATGCCCTGGGCCAGAAGGCCCTCTCTGAAGGCAAGCTGGGGGAGTTGAACTACAAGCTCGTCAAGGATGAATCGACGTACTTCAGGTATCGAATCCTCGTCAACTGCGGTCCGGCCTTGTCCGCAGACCAGATTGAGACCCGATTCGTGGGGTTTTCAACGAAGTGAACCAGCGTACTACCACCGTCTTGTGGAGAACCACACCATGGCCACCCTTACGCGACGCACGTTCCTGAAGACCTCCCTGGCGGCCGGCGCTCGGCGCTGGTCTGTGGCAGTCCCGCCCCAGGACATGGACGCGGCGCCAACGACCGTCTCCGTATCGCAGTGGCAGGACTCAACGGCCGCGGCGAAGCCCACATCAGCGGCTGGCTGGACCAGCCCAACGTGGAGATCGCCTACCTGGTCGACCCAGACCAGAAGGTCCTGGCAGACAAGCTGGGAGCCCTTGAGAAGAAGGTCCAGGGCAAGTTCACGTGCAGAGGCCTGGCCGACATCCGCCGCGCCCTGGAGGACAAGAGCCTGGACGCCATCTCCATCGCCACGCCGAATCACTGGCACTCGCTCATGACGATCTGGGCAGCCCAGGCGGGAAAGCACGTCTACGTCGAGAAGCCCATGAGCCACGACGTGGTGGAGGGCCGCGTGGCCGTCGAGGCCCAAAGGAAATATGGGGTGGTGATTCAGCACGGCACCCAGCAGCGCAGCGACGCCTCCACCGCTGGGCTGCACGAGGCCATTCACGCCGGGAAATTCGGCAGGCTCAAGATCTCCTACGGCTACGCCTGCAAGAAACGTGACAGTATCGGCTTCAAAGGGCCGTGCCCGCCTCCGGACCACCTGGACTGGGACCTCTGGCGGGGACCGGCCGTTGTCGAGCAGTTCCACGGCAACCTCGTGCACTACAACTGGCACTGGTTTTGGGCCACGGGAAACGGTGAAATGAACAACCAGGGTACGCACCAACTGGACAGGGCGTTCTGGGGCCTGGACCGTGGGGTGACACACCCTCGCCGCATCATGGCCCTGGGCGGCCGCTTCAAGTGGAACGACCAGGGCGAGACGCCCAACACGATGTTCGCCATTGCCGAATACGCCAATGGGCAATATGTCTTCTTCAACATCCGCAACGTGGACTACAAGGGCTACCAGCCACAGGTCGAGAATGAGTTCTACTTCGAGGATGGTGGCAAGATCATAGGCAACCGGTACTACGCAAAGGGTAGAACAGAGGGGGAGAAGATTGTGGTACCCGATGGGAAGGTGACCCCTGGCGGAAACTGGGGCAGCTTTGTCGCCGCATGCAGGGCCGGCAGGCCGGAGATGGCCAACGGGGGAGTGATGGAGGCCTACTACAGCAGCACCCTGGGTCATCTAATGGACAACTCGTATCGACTTGGCAAGACGGTCCCGTTCAATGCCAAGGCCGGCCGGTTCGGGGACAACAAGGATGCCTACGAGCACTTCATGAAACTCCACGCCCTCATGCGCGACGGCGTTGGAGTCCCGGAGGACGGGGCCCAGTACACCGTCGGTCCTTGGCTGACCTTCGACGCCCAGACCGAACGGCACACGGGGCAGTGGGCAGTCGAGGCCAATGCCCTGCTGAAGGACAGGAACCGCCCCGGGTTTGAGGTCCCTGCGCCAGACAGGGTGTAAGGCCCCGCTCCCCAATGACCCGAACATCCGGCAGGTTCAGGGCATCCTCAATGGTGTACGGGCTACTCGCCCGATCGGCTGGCCTGGTTCGTGCCGCCGTATGCGCCATGTTGATCCTGCGTCCATTGGGCACCGGCTCTGCGCCCTCGCACCAGGCTGGATCGCCGCCGTCTATGCACGGACTCGTGACTGCGTCTTTGACCCACACCTTGGACGCAGGGTCCCACCTGCCTGCCCGGCTCTTGAGGTGATAGTCGCCCGGCCGCCAGACCGACGCAGCATCCGCCGCAGACGCCTCCTGGGCCGGACCTTTGGGATCGGCCCAATGTCCCGCCCAGGCGAAGAGCGGGTCTGCATTTGGGATGCCCGCACCTGGCCATCCCCCAGCCACGTCAGTGTAGCGGACGGTCGGCTGAAGCGTGCCTGATGCCAGGATCTCCAAGGGACCATTGCCCCACACGATCGAGTTGGTCACCGTGGCCGGGCTGTCCTTGAACCACGCCCCCGCACCCGCCACACCACCGTAGTTGCCCGTAATCGTGCAGTTGACGAATGTCGCATGGCTGTCCTGGCACCAGATCCCACCGCCTGCACCCTCAGGGGCGGTTGCCCGATTGCCCACGATCAGGCAGTGCTCAATCCTGGGACTGCTCCCTTCACACAGGACGCCGCCCGCGAGGCGGCCCAGGCCCCCTGTGATCACGAAGCCCCTCAACACGCAGTTCGGGTCTTCTCGCCGGGTGCATCTGACCGCAGTGCCCTTGCCCTGGGCATCGATGACTGGATAGGCCGCTATGACGTTGGGCTCATCCATATTCAGGCCGTAGAGCTCGATTTCCTTACCCAGCAAGTCGATCGTCTCCATGTAGACCCCAGGCCGCACGATCACCTTGGAGATGGGCTTGGCCACGTCGATGGCCTCCTGGATCCTGTCAAAGGGGTGCTCGACAGTCCCATCCTCTTTGGGATCGCTCAGGTTTGGATCACCAGGACCCGGATCGCTCGGCGATTGGTCGTCTACGTACAGCTCGTCCAGGACGCTCTCGAAGCAGGCCCAACCCTCGTCCGCGTCACTCGACTGGTGCGAGCCGCTCGACCCAACCCAGTAGAAGTAGTGGACCCGCTGCACAACGGTCGTGTCGTCAAAGGATGTACCGCTCAGTTCGCCCGAGACGGCGGTCCGGGCCCCTGCCCACGAGTCTGCTCGATAGACCACGTACTGGAAGATCTGCTCGCTTCCAGGGCCAGGGCACAAGGCCTGCCACGTGATCCGGACCCTGTCCCCAAAACTCCCGTCAGAGGCCATCACCCCGCCCGGGGGATTGGCATTCGCGGGGAAATACAGGGCAAGCCCGGGGTTCGCGTCCTTGATGGCCTGCAGGTCCTTGCAGTAGGCATCTCTGTTGAGCGGATTGTCATACAGGACCAGCGTATGCAGCCCGCTGAGGCCCCGCAGGGCAGACACATCGGCGATCTGATTGTAGCTCAGGCCCAGCCAACTCAGGCTGGTCAGCGAGGAAAGCGGAGACACGTCCTTGACCCGATCTGCGATAAGGTCAAGCTTGGTCAGATGGGTCAGGCCAGACAGAGCAGACAGCCCACTGATAGGATTCTCGTACAGGTCGAGATCCGTGAGGTTGGCGGCGTATTCAATGCCCCCCAGGTCACAGATGCCCTCGCGTGCAGCCGACAGAGAGGTCAGCGATAGCATGTCCGCAGGCGTAGGATCAAGCTTACCCAGCGAGGCCTCCACGGCCGCCTCGAGCCGGGCGTCACTGAAATGTACCGGCTCCTCGGCCGCCGCGGCAACACTCCATATGGCCGTCGCAGACAACACGTAGGCCGTGACATAGCGGATCTGCATCTTTCAGTCCTCCATCCCCCCGTTCCAATGAAGGTATTGTATCTCCCTGTCAAGGTCTCACACAAGCGAATTGCCCTGATCCGGATACCCTCGATCAACTGAGAGCGCCAGAGACCCGTGCCTCGCGAGGATTGGGACCCGTCAGGAAATGGGTGAGGTACTTGCCGCTCAGGATTGGGTCAGAACGACTTGGGTTTCGGCGATGTGGAAGACAGAAGGCCCCAGCGAGTGGCCTCCTGGGGATTCGTTGCACACATCGTGGAATGCGAGGGCTAGCCCTTGGCTTGCCTAGCGCGGGCCGCCCCCCCGCCGACCAGGGCAACCAGATCCTGGACTGCCTGGTGCATCAACTCCGCCTGGGCACTGAGTTCCTCCGAGGCGCTGGCCGACTCCTCGGCATTGGCCGCATTCTGTTGCGTCACCTTGTCCATCTGGGACATCGCGATGTTGACCTGATCGATACCCTGGGCCTGCTCCCGGCTGGCTGCGGCCATCTGGCTGACCAGGTCGGTCGTCTGACCCACACTCTGGACGATTTGTTCAAGAACCATGCTGACCTCGGTAGCGATGTCCACCCCGTTCTTGGAGTTCCTGACTGAATCCTCGATCATGCGGGCGGTGTCCTTGGCCGCTGCTGCCGAGCGCATCGCCAGGTTTCGCACCTCTTGCGCCACCACGGCAAAGCCCTTGCCGGCCTCGCCGGCCCGGGCTGCTTCGACCGCCGCGTTCAGAGCCAACAGGTTGGTCTGGAAGGCGATCTCGTCGATGACCTTGTTGATCTTGGCGGTCTCATCTGAGCTCTTCTGGATCTCCCGGATGGCCGCGTTCATGCGGCCCATCGAATCGACGCCCAGAGCCGCGGCTGTGCGGGCCTCGGTGGCGAGGCCATTGGCCTGCTCCGCGTTGTCTGCGCTCCGCTTGGTCTGAGAGGACATCTCTTCCAGGCTGGAACTCGTCTCCTCCAGGCCGGCCGCCTGTTCCGTGGCACCTTGGGCCAGGGATTGCGAGGCCGCAGAAACCTGCCCAGAAGCGGAAGACACCTGTTCCGCTCCCACAGAAAGCAGAGCCACGACGCGGTGGATACTGCCCGCGATGCCTCGGGCCACGAGGAACCAAATCGCCGCCGCTGCCAGGAAGGCGACAGCCAAGACGGTGAAGAGGGTGATATTGCCCCTTCTGCCAATGGCCGTGACGCGGTCTTTCGCCTGGAAGAACTCGTCCGTATAGGAACCGGCACCGATGATCCAATCCCATGGCTGGAAGTACGCCAGACGCGCAACCTTCTCGCGGGCGGTGGCGTCGCCCTCGTTCTTCCATGGATACCGTTGCTCGGCGACCTCGCCCGGCTTGAGAGCCGTGGCCTTCTTGCAGATCTCCTGGATGAACAGCGTCCCGCCAGCGTCCTTGGCGCCCCAGATGCACTCGCCGTCGCGTTTGCCATCCTTGGAGATGATGTAGTTGCCCTTCGAGTCCAAGACATAGATATACCCGGTCTTGCCGACCTTGGTGGCCATGATCGCGGCACGCAGGGAGGTAATACCATCCTCCGGCACGCCGACGTACAGCATGCCGATGACCTTGTTGTCCTGGTCGTAAATCGGCTCATAGGCTGCGACGTACCAGCGACCCACGACCGAGGCTCGCCCCTGATAGGTCTTGCCGCGGAGTACATTGGCGATCACCGCGTTCGGCGCACCGTCAGCACTGGCGTGGGGGATGTAGGTGCCGATGGCGCGGGAACCGTCCTTCTTCTGGACGTTGGTGCAGACCCTGAGCATGTCGCCGGCTTCGTTCATTCGCTGGAAGATCGTGCAGGTTGCGGAGACGAGGTTCTGGACCGTGTCCACGACCGGAGCCACCTTGCTCATGCCTGTGATCTTGCCCACCCAGGCGTCACCCACCATCAGCTTGGGCAATTCCACCTTCGATGAGACGTTCGTGAATTGATCGACGGCGTCCCAGGCTACCGTCTCCTTGGCAAGGTGGATCGACCCCGCTCGTTGAAGGACATGGCGTGCCACGTTCAAGGAGCCGGCCAAGTCGAGTTGGAGTGACTCCTGCTGTGCCTTGCACATGCTGGCGGTGCTCTGGGCGATATGGTCGAGGTCCGCGTAGGCGAGGTTCGTACTCTCCTGCTCGGCGGCTTTCGCCATCTCGACGTTCTGACGGAGCACGATGATGGAAATGACCGTCAGCGGCAGGAGGGTCAGGAGTATCCCGTAGACCAGCAATTTGACTCGGAGTTTTAGGTTTCTCAGCATGGGTCAGCCCCTTGAGTCCAGGTCATATGCCTCAAACATGACTCCGTTTCCGCAGTGCAACGCCTCTTAGAACTTGCAGATGAACGACGTCTGAACACGCGTGTCGTCTGCGTCGCTGGAACCCTTGTAGAGTGTACTCCATTGAGAGAGCTCCACGCCGAACTGCACATTCTTGTTGAAGGAGTAATACACGTTGCCAAAGATGGACGAGTTCTGCCTTCGGCCGCCACTTGCGAGGTTGTCAGGATCTGGGCGGTCTATGCCAGCGCCCACGTTGTAGCTCCATTGGGACCAGGGTCCGAGACTGGCTGCGATCCAGCCGCCCTTGGCGTCGATCTCCCTACGGGTCGTCGTATTGACGCCCTGGCCGATGCCCCCGAAGTATTGGTCCAGGTCCCGGCCGCAGAAGCCCTCCCCAAGAACGGTCAGTTTGCTGGATACCGGCAGGGTCACGTCAAGGTTGAGTGACCAGCCTTCGAACTTGACGTTACGTCCCGTGGCGTTGAGGTCATATTCCTCCTGGCCTATGTGACCCGAGACCCCCACGGTCGTCGGCTTAGGGCCTAAGAACGGGAAGGTCACGCTCACTCTGCCTTGGCTAGTCGGATAGCCTGCATCCTCGCCCGTCTCAGAGTTGGTCAGGTCGGTGCGCCCGATGGTGCGAAAGACACCACCCTCAAACTTCATGCTGGTCTTCTCGCCGAGCTGCACGCCCTGTGTGAATCGGATCTGCGGGCGGCGGTAGCCAATATTGCCAGCGTCCCACAGGACGGGGTAGTTCAACGTGTTCGGATTCAGCGGCGAGATGATGTCCCAGGACTGGCCCGCCAGGATGCTGAACTGCGACTTCGGCCAATGCAGAGTCAGGTACGCGTGACGCATCAGGATCCCGGCCTTGTTCTCAGCGGGGGCCGAGGCCAGCGTCCTGCCATAGAAGTCGAATTCGATCAGCCCGCCGGTCTTGAGGGTATCACTGGCCGGGCCGCCGACCCGCACGCCGAGCCGCGTCTGATTGGCCGTCATGTTGAATTCGTTGTCATTCTTGTTCGTCCCCTCCGGGTCCACATAGACCACATAGTTGCCCGGATTCGTGCGGGACGAATCATAGGAGGCATCTGCCTTGATGATGCCATAAATTTCGATGTCCAGACTCGACAAGACATTCTTCTTGTCGCTTGCGGCCGGAGCAGCGGCAGCCGGTGGTTTGGGGGCGTCCGTTGGCTTCTTCGCCTCGGCCGGCGCACTAACGGGTTGCGTCTGGACAGACGGAGCCGGACTCTTCACCTCAGCCGGTGCACTTGCTGGTTGCGTCTGGACGGACGGAGCCGGACTCTTCACCTCGGCCGCCGCACTTGCTGGTTGCGTCTGGATGGACGGAGCAGGACTCTTCACCTCAGCCGAAGCACTTGCAGCCTGCGCCTGGACGGGTGGAGTCGAATCTTTCGTCTCGGCTGGCGAGCTTGCAGGCTGGGCCTGAGCAGACGGTCCACAATTCTTCACCTCGGCCATCGCGATTGCAGCCTGCGGCTGGACGGATGGAGTTGAGTTCTGCACCTCGACAGTTACACTTGCAGCCTGCGCCTGGACCGGCCGAGTCGGACTCTTTACCTCAGCCGGCGCATTAACAGGCTGCGTCTGCACAGACGGAGTCGGACTCTTCGCCTCGACTGGTGTACTTGCAGGCTGCGCCTGGACCGACGGAGTCGCACTCTTCACCTCGGCCGGCGCACTGACGGGCTGCGTCTGCACAGACGGAGTCGCACTCTTCGCCTCGACTGGTGTACTTGCAGGCTGCGCCTCGACCGACGGAGCCGGACTCTTCACCTCGGCCGGCGCACTTGCAGCCTGCGGCTGGACGGGCGGAGTCGAGTTCTTCGTCCCGGCGGGCGAGCTTGCAGGCTGGGCCTGAGCAGACGGTCCGCAATTCTTCACCTCGCCCATCGCGATTGCAGCCTGGGGCTGGACGGGTGGAGTCGGGTCTTTCGCCACGACCGGCGTACCAACGGGCTGTGGTTTTGCGGCTCCGGCCGGGTTGTTTGGCTCGACAGGGGCACTGTCCGGCTTCTTCGTTTCTGCCGTGCCCACTGAGGCCAAGGCAGTCTCCAGCCTCTCCAGCCGTTGCTTCAACTGCGCGTTCTCCTGCTTCAGGTTCTTCATCTCGTCATCAGCAGCCGGCGTCGTAGCTGTGGCAGCAGAGTTCGATGCGGTGGCCAGCGCAGCGTGTGCCACGGCGGCCTTCTTGAGTTCCTCGATCGTGCTCTCCAGCCTCTCGAGGCGCCACCGCAGTTGGGCGTTGTCCTGTTGATTCTGGGGGTCTTCACCTCGGCCTACGGAAGCCAAGCCGAGCAGCACCAGGCCACATACGAAGATCTTCGTTCTCTTCATGAATACTCCCTTTCATTCCTTGGCCCACGACCCATCGGACTACTTGTCAGGCCCAGGCATCACTCCCTGGGATGCGTCGTACCCCTTGCCCCCCCCGAACCCGCGTAGGCGGTATGACCACCGCCCAGGTCGTTCAAACCCCTCGTCGAACAGCAGGAAGGTCGGTTTCACGAGGATCTTCCTCCCGGAATGGGGTAATTCCTGGCTGCGGAGGATATCGGACGAACAGGAGCCCTGTCCGCGGGGTCACGGTCCCCATAAACAATGGCTGTTGACCGCAGAGGTCACGAATACCCTTGCGGCGTCGAGAAGCCGGGGCTACTCTCTCCTTGCGGCGCCGGCGCGATTTTCGTAGCGTGGGGGCCCATTGAGCCGCTGGAAGGCTGCACGAAACCGGAGAAGAACGCATGGCACGACTGGGTCTGATCCTCTTGGGCATGGCACTCTCCGCACGTGCCACGTGGGCGGCCGGGCAATCCATCGGCGAGGCAAGGGCGGAGGAGCGAGAGATCCTTCTGCAGGACGCGTATCTGAACCTCCCCGTCAAGACAGGGGCAGCCATGAGGAGGATGGTCGTGGCCATCGAAGGCGGCCCGGTCCGGGAGTTCGACATCGAGCTGGCGGAGGAATCGCCGGACTTCTGGGTATTCATGGACGTCAGCCCCTTCCGAGGGAGGAAGGCCTCGCTGCGAGTGACCTCTCCAGGAGGATCGCCGAAGGCTTTGAAGGCAGTCACGCAGGCCGACACCCTCGAGGGAGCCAGGGACCTGTACAGAGAGCCCCATCGCCAGCAGTTCCACTTCTCCTCCAGAAGGGGCTGGAACAACGACTCGAACGGCCTGGTGTTCTACAAGGGCGAGTACCATCTGTACTACCAACACAACCCCTATGGCTGGAACTGGGGGAACATGCATTGGGGCCACGCAGTCAGCACGGACCTGGTCCACTGGAGGGAACTGGCCATCGCCCTGTATCCACCCCGATTCGACGACTGGTGCTTCTCGGGCAGTGCGATTCTGGACCGGGACAATACGGCGGGGTTCAAGGCCGGCCCGAACGAGACCCTCGTGGCCGCCTACACCAGCACAGGTCGCGGCGAGTGCCTCGCGTACAGCAATGACTGCGGCCGGACCTTCACCGACTATCCCGGCAACCCCGTCATCCGGCATGCAGGCCGGGATCCCAAGGTCATCTGGTACGGGCCCGGCAAGCACTGGGTGATGGCGGTGTACGACGAGCAGGACAAGTCCCAGGGCATCGCCTTCTACACGTCACCGAACCTGCGGCAGTGGGCCAGGACCAGCCGCATTGAGGGGTTCTATGAGTGTCCCGAGATCTTCGAGCTGGCTGTAGACGCCAGGCTGGACGACAGAAGATGGGTCATCTACGCTGGGGACGGCAAGTACGTCGTCGGACGGTTCGACGGAAAGGCCTTCACCCCCGAATCCGCCAAGCAGCAGTGGAGCTACGGCAACTGCTTCTACGCCTCCCAGACCTTCAATGACCTGCCAGCAGAGGATGGCCGGCGGATACAGATCGCATGGGGCAAGGTCGAAACCCCCGGCATGCCCTTCAACCAGTGCATGCTCTTTCCGTGCGAGCTGACCCTGCACCGGACAGAGGACGGGCTGAGGATGTTCGCCAGGCCCGCCAGAGAAGTGGAGCGGCTGCACGGCCAGAGGCAAGCCTGGACTGACACGGTCCTTGCACCCGGTGGCAATCCGCTGGCCGGCCTGCGAGGAGACCTGTTTCACATCATCGCCGGCATCGAGCCAGCAGATGCCAATGAGGTAGGACTCGTGATCCGAGGCATACCGGTCGTCTACCGCACAGCCATACATGAGCTGACATGCCAGGGAAACAAGGCCCCCCTGCTGCCCACTCATGGGAGGATTCGTCTTGAGATCCTCGTGGACCGGACGTCCATCGAGATCTTCGGCAACGAAGGCAGGGTCTACATGCCGATCGGCGTCATCCCCGCTGATGACAACAAGTCCCTGGAGATCTACGCAAAGGCCGGCCGCGCCCGGATCCGCTCCCTGGAGGTCTACCCCATGCGATCCATATGGGAGTAGCCACACGACCCGCGTGCCAGCACCTCCCTTCACGATGGGAGATCCTTCGCTTCGCTCAGGATGGCCCCGCGTGGGCAGGGCCCTGCCCACACGGGGTCACTTCGCAAGGTCGGGCACACGGGCAAATTGGCGACGCATCAGGTCCATCATCCAATGGCGGTGGGCCTTGAGGTATGAGGGGAACGCATCGGGCTGACGCGGGTCGAACTGAGGGCCAGGCCAGTCGTCGAAGGAAATGGGCTGTGGAGCGGTCGCAGCAGGGCCTGATCCTTCCTCGGGGCGATCGGCGTGATTGCCCAGATAGCGGTTGTGCCTGAAGACCACACCCTGGGCAGGCCCCCATCCAGGGCCTAGGCTATAGGCCCCGTCTTTCGTGCTCGCGGTGCCATGGCCGTAGCGGGCGAGGCCCTGGGAGTCGAAGAGGTTGTCACGGAACTCCAATCCCTTTGCCCAGCCACTCCAGTCGCTCAGCAGGACCGCCTGCACGTCGAGGCCCGGTCCGATGTACAGGGCATTGTTGTGCACCACCGTGTTCTCTGCTGCACTGACGTGGAAGAGGCGGGCCCGATCATTGCGGCTGATGTTGTACCGGACCACGGTCCCGAGATTGCCCAGGTTCTCCTCTGCCCTGCGATTGCCCGGGGTGCAGATGAGGAGAAAACCGCCCTCGTTGTCGTGGCTCAGGTTGAACTCGAAGACCGTGTTGCGGGAGTTGTAGTCGGAGTCAAAGCCCTGGCCGTCCTTGAGGGTCTTGAGGCCGGACGCCCGGTTGAGGACCAGCCGGGTATTGTCCGTAGACCACGGCCAGATCCCCACATTGTAGCTGCCTGCACGCTCATTGGCGCCCTGGACGATGTTGTGTTCGACCACGCACCCGTCCGTCGCCCAGGGCACCACCCCATCGCCTCCCACGTCACCCATCCAATTGTCGGCGATGACAACATGCGTGGACGGAAACCACCTAGTGCGCGGCCAGTGGGTGCTACTGGCTGCGATACCCGATCGGTCCACACGCCAGATGACGTTGCGCTCGATCCTCAGATCGTCGTAACGGGAGGGTACGCGATCGCCCGTGGTGCGGAAGATGATACCGCCGTTGTCCTTCTGCCTCTGCGTGCCGTTGACGTCGTGGACAAACAGGTCTGCGACCACAATGTGTGACAGGATACCGCAGTTGTCCGCCACGATGTGCACACCGCGCCGGGGCCGGTCACCCTCGCCATGGTTGGTCAGTTCGAGCCCTCGGACCTCGATGTGCTGCGTGTTGCGGATGAGGACCGCGTCAGGAAACTGCCCTGCTGCGTCGATGCGAGGTCGGGACCCCTCGCCATATGCGAGAAAGGAGACGGGCCGCTCCGGTTCGCCCTTGGCTGTCACGCAGAGCTGGCCGGACCAGACACTGCCGGCGTGGAACAGCACCCGATCGCCCGGCTTCAGGTCGGCCGCGTTGACCTTGGCCAAGGTGCCCCATGCAGTGGCTGGAGTGAGGCCGACCCGCGAGTCTTCGCCGCTGCGCGAATCCACGTGGTAGTCCGCAGCCGGTAGTCCAGCCGGTAGGACTGCCGCGAAGAAGATCACCACCCAAGAGGTTAGGCCGTCTCGTCGATGGATCCCTGTCTGCATCATCTCCACAGTGTACCCCACCGCCGGGTCCTCTTCAATTCTCCACAACAGAGAGGAAGCATAGGAATGGAGCCCTCTGCTTGGTATAATAGACGGAACATGCGACTGCAACCCTATAGATCTGCCTTCACCCTCATCGAGCTGCTCGTGGTCATTGCCGTGATTGCGATCCTCGTCGGCATCATGGTGCCTGTGCTGGGCAGGGCCAGAGAGAAGGCCCGGCGGACTGCCTGTATGGGGAATATCCGGCAGTTTATCCTCGGCATCCAGGCCTATGCCAGCGATTACCGGGAGACCCTTCCCTCTGGCCTGTCCGATGCCCAGAATCCAGAGGACGAACACACGCCCATCCTGTCCAGGGGTATACGCACAGCACTGGTGCGGATCATTGGGGATGAGAAGATCCTCTCGTGCCCCTGGCTTCGCGAGCCCTTCAATCGCCCGGGCGGGTGGTACTACGTCTACGAGGGTCAGGACTACGGCTACGTCCTCGGCTACAACTACCTCGGAGGCCACAAAGGCGCGCCCTGGCCCCTGCTGGGTCCTGCGACCAGCGAATGGGTGTCCCCCCAGAGGTCCTTCGAGTCAGGCTTGAGGCCCATCGTGACGGAGCTCAACGCCTGGTCCAGTGGCGAGATGAAGACCTTCTGCGCCGCACGGGTCCAGGGGCGCGATCCTGGAGGCAGGCAGTTCGACCAACGAGAGCATGGAGGGCGCCTCCTCCGAGCAGATCGGCGCGGTCGGCGGTCACGTCGGGTGCCTCGACGGCTCCGTCTCCTGGAAGCATATGAAAGACATGAGAATCTACCGTGGATCGCGCCTCTGGGATGAGAGCGGCTGTTTCACGGCCTGGTGACTATGAGAGACCACCTCAAAACCTGTTTCTACTGCGATCGGCTGCGAAGCCCCGGGGTTGCGTTGTCGGCGAAAAAGGTCCTCGACGTGCCTACAAGCACGCCTCCGAGCCTTTTGCTCCTCCGCCTTGCCCCCGGGCTCCTCGCTCGATCTCGTCACAAAACAGGTTCTGAGATAGTCTCTGAGTACAGGATTCTGCCTATGCCAACCCACAAGTTTGCAGCGATGTCTCCTCTGATCCTGATGGCCTGTCTGATGACCGTCCATGCGGCGGCCAGCGACTGGCCGATCTTTCGGGGCCCTCAGCACAACGGCATCTCCGATGAACGCCACTGGGGAGAGGACTGGGCCAATTGCTCAATGAAGGTCAGATGGACCCAATCCGTGGGTCTGGGCGCCTCTTCCGTCGCGGTGGTGGATGGACGGCTCTACACCATGGGCAACAGCGAACTCCAGGTCGGCTCAGCCAAGAGGTGCGACGTGGTCTACTGCCTGGATGCGAATAGCGGAGCCCAACTCTGGAGTCACTCGTACGTGGCTGCCTTGGCGCCCAACAGCTATGAGGGGGGCACCAACACAACACCGACAGTCGCGGGTGACAGGGTGTACACCCTGAGCAAGCAGGGCCTGGCCTGCTGCTTCGATGCCAAGACGGGCGAGGTGCTGTGGCAGGTCGACCTGGTCGCCAAGCACGGAGTCAAGGCACCGGAGTGGTACTTTGGGGGATCTCCCTACCCCTATGGAGACCTCGTGATCTACAATGCGGGCACACGCGGTCTGGCCCTGCACGCCAGCGACGGGACCCTGGCCTGGAAGACCGGCACTGCGGTGCCCGGCTACTCCACACCGGTCCCCTTTGACTGCAACGGGCAGCACCTCCTGGTCATGGGTGGAGCGAGGACCTTCGCCGCAATCGAGCCCCTGACCGGCAAGGTCGTGTGGGAGTATCCGTGGGACACCAGCCTTCCTGCGAACATCGCGGACGCGGTGGTGGATGGCAATGACCTGTTCTTCTCATCGGGCTACGGCGAGGGATCTGCCCTGGTCAAGGTGTCCGGCACCCGGGTTAGTCAGGCCTGGTTCCAGATCAAGATGCAGACCGTCTACAGCGCCGCCGTGCTGTGGCAGGGCCATCTGTACGGCTCCACTGACAACGGAAAAACCCTGATGTGCCTGGAGTTCCGCACCGGAAACGTGATCTGGAGGGGCGGGCCGTCGGGCAACAGTTGTGTGACCCTGGCAGACGGCAGACTGATCGTCCTGAGCTATGGGGGAGAGCTGAGCATCGCCAAGGCGTCGCCTGCAGGTTATGTGGCCGCCGTGAAGAGCCAGGTCCTGGCCGCGAACAGCATCTGCAGAACCGCTCCTGTCCTCGCCAATGGGAAGATCTATGTCCGCAGCAGCTCACCCGGCACCCTGGCCTGCGTGGAGCTGACGACCACAGCGCCCAGGGTCGACGCAGGCGCCAGTGTCCTCACGTGGCTCAAGGACGGCGCGACCACCGTGATTTTGGATGGGTCCGTGCTGGACGACACCAACGACGTCACGACCATCCGTTGGTCCGCGCTCTCGTCGCCCGACGGCTCCGCCGTCGTGTTTGGCGACCCTTCGAGGCCTGCCACCACGGCCAGTTTCGCCATGCCGGGTCTGTACGTCCTGGAGCTGCACGCGATCGATGCAAAGGCCCAGCAAGGCTCTGACCGGATCGAGGTCAGGGTATACGCAGATGCCTGCGAGGCAGCGAAGAATCGTCCTGCCGGTGCGTCCGTGGCTGCCTGGTGTGATGCGGATGCAGACGGCGAGGAGGACTTCGGCGATTTTGCCGAGTTCGCGGCGCAGTGGCCGGACGCCGGTGGCTTCAAGGACCTCGCCCGGTTCGCCGACCAGTGGCTCAAGGACATCTCCCTCGCCAACGACGTCCGCTATGATGCGGGCACGATCACCCTGCCGGCCAACTAGCCTGCCACTGCCATGGCGCCTCAGCCCATAGACCGGGAAAATCCAGAGAGCCGGTACCCTGAGCCCGGACTTCCCCTTGTCGGCGAGGCCCTATGGCACGACCGCGTCCCCATCTCGGCGGGCGGCTCCCCCGCTCAGATGGTGTTATACCTGCTGTTGGCCAGCCCTCCCAAGGCCTCGGACGCGGTCACGAACCTTGACATGATGGTGCCTGTCCCGCTATAATAGTACGCGCGACTCTAGCACGTGGGGACGCAGGTCCCCAAGGAGGGGATCTCGATCTTGGGAATACCCGTATGGGGCCGGTTCCTCCAGGAAACCGTGTGCGCCAAGTATGAGGAGGCAGATCGATGAGAAGGAACATGCTTGTGGCGTTGACCCTGGTGATCGCCGTTGTGGGCACGGCGGCCGCGGAGACCCCTGTCTACTTTGCAGACGCCACCCTCAAGGCCATCGTCGAGGCCAGTTTGGGCAAGACCGATCCCACGCCAACGGACCTGTTGGCCCTGACGGGCGTCACTGCCGAAGAAGAGGGCATCACCAGCCTGGTCGGCCTCGAGCATGCCCCAAACCTGACGTGGCTGAGCTTCCACGTGGGCTCCATCACCGACGTCACGCCGCTGAAGGGCCTCACGAAGCTCGAGTGTGTTGAGTTGGGCCACAACAAGATCAGCGACCTCTCTCCCTTGGCTGGTACGACGATCAAGTTCTGGCTCAAGGTGGACTCCAATCCTCTCAACGAGGAGGCCTTCTGCACCTACCTGTCGCAAATCCTGGCCAACAACACCGGCATCGAGTTGGAGTACAGCATCAACGGAAATCCCCCGCAGGGAGTCACGGCGTCTGATGGGGCCTACCCGGACAAGGTCCGTGTCACCTGGACGCCCAACTGCACCGGGCCGTTTGAGCAGTCCCACCCGTTCTACTACCGCGTGGCCCGTTCTGACACGGCGGATGGGCCCAAGAGCCCTATGGGCGACTGGATGGTCGCCACGAGCTACGATGACACGACCGCCATGCCCGGCGTTCGGTACTGGTACTGGGTCACCCAGAGCGAGAGCTACGACTACCTCCAGGGTGACCAGGGCTACGCCGGAATCCCCGGGACGCGAACACTCACGGTCAGTACCTCCGCGGGCGGCACTGCAAGTCTGCCGGGTATCGGGGCGTTCCAGTACAATCAGGATACCCGCGTCGCAGTGGCTGCGACGGCCTCGACGAACTACCACTTCGTGAGTTGGACGGGCACCGCGGTGACTGCCGGAAAGGTGGCCGACGCGAGATCTGCGAGCACCACGGTGACGATGGATGCCGACTACACACTGCAGGTCAATTTCGTCATGGACCGTAGGACACTAACCACCAGCGCAAGCAGCGGTGGTGCGGTCAGTACGCCTGGTGTGGGCAGCTTCCAGTACGACCACGGCGCCACGGTCTCCATCTCAGCGACCGCCGTATCAGGCTCCCACTTTGTGGACTGGACCGGTTCAGCGGTGACTGCGGGCAAGGTGGCTAACGCCAACTCTGCCAGCACGACCGTGACGATGGATGGTGACTACAGCGTCCAGGCCAACTTCGTCTTTGACAAGCGGACTCTGACCACCAGCGCAAGTAGCGGTGGTACAGTCGGTACGCCGGGTATAGGCAGCTTCCAGTACAACCAGGGCACTACCGTCTCCATCTCAGCGGCTGCGGCAGCGAACTACCACTTCGTGAGTTGGAGCGGTTCAGCGGTCACTGCGGGCAAGGTGGGCAATGCCAATGCAGCCAGCACCACCGTGACCGTGGACAGTGACTACACGCTGCAGGCCAACTTCGCTTCAGACAAGCGGACCCTGGTGACGAGCACCACCAGTGGTGGCACGGTGACCACCCCAGGCCTTGGCAGCTTCCAGTATCAGCACGGGGCGGTGGTCGCAGTCGCCGGCCTCGCCTCTTCGAACAATCACTTCGTGAACTGGACCGGCTCGGCGGTAGCCGCAGGCAAGGTCACCGACCCCAATGCAGCCAATACCACGGTGACCATGGATGCAGACTACGCCCTGCAGGCCAACTTCGCCGTTGATCAACCGACCACCTTGACCACCAGTGTCACACCCGGTGGGACGATCACTGCCCCTGGCGTGGGGAGCTTCCAGGTTGGTCACGGGATGATGGTCTTGCTGAAGACGAAGGCTGAGCTCAACCACCACTTCGTAAACTGGACCGGAACCGCCGTGAGTGCAGGTAAAGTCGCCAACCCAACCGCTGCCAAGACCACAGTCGTCATGGATGCGGACTATACTCTGCAGGCCAACTTCGCTTTTGACCAGCGGACCCTGAACATCAGCAGCACAGGCGGTGGCGCAGTCAGTACCCCGGGCTCCGGGACCTTCCAGTATGACCATGGCGCAATGGCCACTGTGGCCGCAACGCCATTGGCTAGCTACCGTTTTGTGAACTGGACCGGCACGGCGGTGACTGCGGGCAAGGTCGCCAACCCCAATGCGGCGACCACGACGGCGACCCTAGACGGTGACTACACCCTCCAGGCCAACTTCGCGATTGCCCCATCGAAGACTCTGACCCTCAGTTCGAGTATCGGGGGGACGCTCAGCACTCCTGGCGTCGGAATCTTCCAGTACGCCCAGGGCACGACGGTCTCTGTGGTCGCCACGGCATCCACGGGCAACCACTTCGTGAACTGGACCGGCACGGCAGTGGCCGTGGGCAAGGTCGACAATCCCAATGCAGCCGACACCACCGTCACCCTGGACGGCGACTACGCGCTCAAGGCCAACTTCGCTGCTGACCAGCAGACCAAGACCCTGACGATCAGCGCGGGGAGCGGCGGAACAGTGAGCTCGCCCGGTTTGGGCAGCTTCCAGTACAACCAGGGGACCGCAGTCTCTGTGGTTGCCACGGCATCCGGCGATAACCTCTTCCTGAACTGGACCGGCACAGCAGTGACCGCTGGCAAGGTGGCCGACCCCAATGCAGCCAGCACCACCGTCACCCTGGACGGCGACTACGCGATCCAGGCCAACTTCGAGGCAGTGGATGAGTACACCCTGGTGATTGCCTCTACTGCAGGCGGATCCGTTGTCACGCCGGCAGGAGGCGTGGGGAGCTACAAGCATGCTGCTGGCGAGGTCGTCTCGATCGCGGCCGAAGCTCGCCCCTTGTTCCGATTCGTGGGTTGGGGGGGCGGGTTCTATAGCAATGACAGTCAAGCGTCGATCACGATGACCGCGAATTGCGAGGTCAAGGCCTACTTCGAGAGTGTCCTGGATACCCTCTACGTCGATGACGACGCGCCCAGCGATCCGGGGCCGGGCGATCCCAATATCAGCGATCCTGCCGAGGACGGGACGGCCACGCATCCCTTGGACAGTATCCAGAAGGCGATGGAAGTCGCCAAGAAAGGGGCCAAGATCGTGATCCGGCCCGGGATCTACCCAGAGACGATCAATCTGGACAAGAGTGTCGAGGTGAGTGGTCTGAACGACGACTGAGGTGGAGCCTCTGCCGTGATTGGCGGTCAGGGGAGCACCGTTGTTGTCTGTACGCAGGGAGAACGAACTGCGTGCTCAGCGTACCCGCCAGGGTGATCCTCAGTCCCCTCTCCAGCAGCTCGCGGCCGCCGTAGAATTCCTCGGCGCCGGTCTGGAGGCACCACAGGTAGGTCGCCTGGCTGTCGAGGCCCCGCATCCTGACTGGCCGTTTGCAGAAGCTCTTGGGTCTGCGAAAGACCTGAACCATGCCCTCAGGGGCGGTTGACCTCGATGTCCAGGGCCTGGATTCTCTCAAGAATCGGCGCGTCGACCGTCCCTGTGTTCTTGAAGTAGAGGGTCCATTCCACGGTCGGAGAGTCGGCATACTTGACTGCGACGCAACGGACCCGCAGACCGATCGTCGGGTCCGTGCAGATCCAGGTTTGTGCTCCACGCGCTGCGGATCGAGCTGACGGCTCCCTGCCCGCCAGCCTGGAAGCACCACGCCGGATGGCTTGCTGTCGTAGACAAACGAGAACGCCAGTACGGATGCAGTAGGCACGGTGATCCCCCGTACGACCGAGCCATCCATCTCTCTGTCGTATCTCCTGCGGCTGGGGTGCCACCGCCTTGCAGTGCCTGCCGCGGCCAGGGCAACCGCCCGTCAGTGTCGCTCAGGCAGGATCGTCTAAGGAACTCCCTCTAACCCTGGTCGGTCGACAGACAAGAAGTCCCGCAAACCAGCGCGTGGACGGAAGCATCGAATGCAAGGGAGGCACGGGTTGTGCCTCCCCTCGATCCACCCGTAGGGGTCACACGCCTATTGTGAGAAGCCTTCGTCTGCCAGGTTGAACTGCCAGTTGATGGTAGAGGTGACCCAGTACCAGTAGTGAACACCCGGCAATGCCGAGGTGTCGTCAAAGCTCGCCTCTGAGAGCCAGTTGCTGACACACGTCCTGACGCCCTCGGGAGAGTCTGAGCGATAGACGAGGTAGTAGTGAGGCTCCTTGTAGGACGCTGGGCCGTTGCACACGGCGATCCAGGTGACGTGGACCTTGTCCGGATAGGTCCCATCAGAGGCCGCCACTCCAGCCGGGGGCCGCAGGTTGTCATCGAAACTCAGCTCGACGCCTGGATTGTTCGCGGCAATCTGGCCCAGGGTGGTGCAATAGGCCTCGTCATTCAGCGGATTGTCGTCCAGCTTGAGCCAGTACTTCACCCTCGTCGCGCCGGCCAGGGACGAGAGGTCGCTGATCAGATTATGCCGCAGGTCCACACAGGTCAGGTTCGCAAGCCCAGCCAGGGGCCGCAGGTCGCTGACGCCGCTGTGCTGCAGGTCAAACCACTCCAGGTTGGCCGCGAACTGGAGCCCCAACAGGCTGGCTATCCTCGCCTCCACGATGTCGAGCATAGTCAGCGACAGCATGTCTGCGGCAGTAGGATCAGTCCTGCCCAGGGCCGCCTCCACCGCAGCCTTCAGATTCACATCAGCGAAGAAGACCGGCCCGGTGCTGCTGGCTGCGGCGATCGAAAGGCTCGCAGTCCCGTCCGGAGTGGAGCCCACCGCAGGGTCATCGACTGCCACGGTCACATCGAGCTGTGGATTCGTCGCGTGGTTCAGCGGAACGCCGGCCTTCAGGTACAGCACGGAGCCGTCGATCTCGAACATCCCTGCGTGGCTGCCGCTCAGGCTCAAGACGTTGGTTCCCACGCCATCCTCGTCCGTCACCAGGATGTCCGCGACCTTGATGTGGATGGTCGTATCCGCGTTCTCCTCCAGGCTCGTCGTGGTGCCGGTGAGGGAAACCGATGGAGCCCCGGTGTCGATCGGGAAGAACGTGAAGCCCTCGTCTGACAGGTTGAACTGCCAGTCGATGGTAGAGATGACCCAGTACCAGTAGTGAACACCCGGCAATGCCGAGGTGTCGTCAAAGCTCGCCTCTGAGAGCCAGTTGCTGACACACGTCCTGACGCCCTCGGGAGAGTCTGAGCGATAGACGAGGTAGTAGTGAGGCTCCTTGTAGGACGCTGGGCCGTTGCACACGGCGATCCAGGTGACGTGGACCCTATCCGGATAGGTCGCATCAGAGGCCGCCACTCCCTGTGGGCAACGGGGGTTGTCATCGAACCTCAGTTCGATGCCAGGATTGTTCGCGGCGATCTGGCCCAGAGTGGTGCAATAGGCCTCCTCGTTGAGAGGATTGGAGTCCACCTTGAGCCAGAACCTGATCGTCGTACCAGCCAAGGGAGAGAGGTCGCTGATCTTGTTGTGGCCCAACTCAACACACTCGAGCTTCGTGAGGCCCTTCAGCGGCGTGACGTCGGTGATGGAGCCCACGTGGAAGCTCAGCCACGTCAGGTTTGGGGCATGCTCGAGGCCGACCAGGCTGGTGATGCCCTCTTCTTCGGCAGTGACGCCCGTCAGGGCCAACAGGTCCGTTGGCGTGGGATCGGTCTTGCCCAAACTGGCCTCGACGATGGCCTTGAGGGTGGCGTCTGCAAAGTAGACAGGGGTCTCCGCGGCCGCCGAACTCGCAAGTACACCAACCCACATCAGCATGGCAAGCATGCACATTCTCATCGGCCCGCCTCCTGTCTCTCAAGGATCATGAATGACCCATAGTCTGCGATGACTACGTGGGCAAGATCGTAACAGCAGGCCCCTCCCTGCGGACCTACGCCTCCCACTCTCCGCTGTAACCAGAGTTGATTCTACCAGAATACCACGAGGAAAGTCAAGAGGTCTCCTCCTCAGCCTCTGTACGATCCGCCCTGCCCGAAGAGGGAAAGACGCCGGGACCGGTAATGTCACCGGTCTCCGCACCAGAATCGGTACTCATCGAATGGACTCGATCGAGCCATCAGGGGCGAGTTGGACGTGTCTTCCCTTCTCGATCGTCTGACCGCGATAGGTGGTGGCTTGAGCAACCTTGGCGGATTTCAGCTTCCCGTCCTCGTAGAAATAGGTACGACCTCCCCCGCCGGAAGCTTCGTTCCAGAAGGATCCGACATCGCAGGGGATTCCATCGATGGTTTCCACGTTGACAAGTCCTCCACTTTTCAGTCGTCCACTGGGATAGAAACAAGTCATCCACTCGTGCCCACCGCCACGGAACAGATGCCCCTGAACCCCATGGTTCTTCGCCAGAAAACACCAGACGGGCTTGCCGTCAGGAGTGAAGTGGATGCCGGTTCCAGCAGGGAGAGATTGACCCCACATAACGGTATCCGATGCAATGCGGGCAAACCTCAGGCCATTGTTGGCCGTGTAGAACTCCACCCGACCGACCACGGGCAGGCCGTTCACAGTGGTAGGAGTACTGTACTGTCGTGTGTAGGTCTGGGGACCAGTCTTCGACTGCTTGCACCCGCCTGCGCAAACAAGGGCAATAACAGCGACGCCCATTGTCATTCTTATCGTCTTCATGATCTTCACCGTGCAATCGCAATGCCCCTACCCTTGGGTTCTGAAGCCCCATCACTGCGGCTTGGACCGTCCCAAAACGGCCTCCAATCGGTCGGGCCGGTCCGTGATGACGCCATCAACCTCCAAATCTACCATGCGCTGCATGTCGTTGACGTCATTGACGACCCACACGTGCACCCCCATGTTGCGCCCGTGGGCGGCTTCGACAAACCGCCGGGTAAGCACACGTCGGTCGCCGCTACACTCGGGGACCTGGAGGGCCTCCGCAGGGGACCGATAGAAGCTCCCCCAATGCGCCCAGTTTAGGCAATAGAAGAACCTGATTTCCGCCTTTGAAGTTGCAGTGGCAACCTCTGGACAGAGCCGGCGGACTTCCCTCATCGTGCGAGCGTCGTATGCAGCAATCAAGACCCGCTCAGCGAACCCATAGTCGCGTATCATCCGGCACAGACGAGCGACGACGGGCCCCCGGGCGTGTTTGATCTCAATGTTCATCCTTATCTCTGGAAATGCCACCAAGACCTCCACCAGGGCCGGAACCCGGAGACCCTGATCCCGGAACGGGTAGCTCCGGCCATTGTCTGCCGTCCAGGTGTAGCCTGCATCCAGGGCTTTGATCTCTGCCAGCGTGAGTGCTTGGACGCGGCCCGTGCCATTCGTCGTGCGGTCCACCGTGTCGTCATGGATGACGACCAGTTCACCGTCCTTCGTACTTTGGACGTCCATCTCAAGGGCGTCCACGCCGAGTGCCACGGCGTGCTCAAAGGCATAGAGGGTATTCTCAGGCCAAAGACCTCCGCCACCTCGGTGGGCAATCACAAGGATCCCATCATGGCTGAAGAAGGGATGGTCGGGAATGGGCCTTGCCCTGAAAGACAATATACCCCAGAGGGCGATCAGAGAGGCGATTGATCCCAGCAACACCTTGACGCGATTCGTTCGCATCGGTTCCACTGCTTCACAGTCGTACCTGCGATGGATCATACCCTTGAAGACTTGAGACTGTAGCGAAGATACCTATTTCCAGCCTATTGTCAATCCCCATTCCGGAATGGAGGCAAATGGACCTGCAAACTCGCGGGAGGGGCACTATACTGGTACTCGAAACGGCTGGCGGCGCAGCCCGTCATCGTCACATGGGAAATGTCGATTGAACCTAATGCTCAGAAATCGCGGGACCTATGCTGGAAGCTCTATCGACGCACCGCAACCGGACCCTAACATTCACCTTCCTCGCGATCTGCTGCGCCTCCGCAACGGCTGCCGTCGTCGTTGGGATCAGCGACAATCCGCCCGGAATTCTCTTGGCCTTCGGCGCGGCTACCGCCCTTGTCCTCGCCTTCGTCCACCCCTGGCGCACCGTAAGGCAATTCAGGGGGCTCCTCTACGCATCCGTGATCAGCCTCCCTCTCCTCGCCATTCTGCACAACGTCTTCGAGGCTATTGCCAGCAGGTCAGCAAGTGCGGGTGTGCTCCAGAGTCTGCTACAAGGCCTCGGCGTTGCGGCCTTTGTTCTCGTCACTCTGGTCTGCCCTCCGGCCGTTCTGGTCGGCGCAGTGGGCTCGGTCGTCATGTTCATCCGGAACCGTCGTCGGCCAACACGGGGCCATGACACGGTTGCCTAATCCGCCTTGGTCCTTGCACAGGGAATGGCCAGTTCAAAAAGAAGTGGAGCGACCCTCTCGGTGGCGACGATGCGAATTGCACAGATCTCAAAGGGTATGTTCACACCGGCCAGGTCATAGGCCAGGGTCTCCACGGCGTCGTGACGCATACTGCACGGCTGGACTGCCAGCCGATGCAGTCTGGTCCTGCCATCGCCTACGAACACCTCGATGCCCTTGCACCCCCCCGCCGCCAAGAAGATGTCCGGTCCTGGACCATCCGCGATAGGACCGGGGAACCGCAGCTCGATCCAGGAGCCTGGCTTGAGGAATGCGCGGGCCTCTTTGTCTGCGGCCATGCTCTCCAGCCACTGCTCTGGCGAGAGGTCCAGGTGAGCCTGGGGATCAGCAGGCCAGGCCTGAAACCGGACAAAGCCCCCCTGCTGGGGACCGAGGCCGGAGATGGCAGAGGGAAGGGCAAAGCCGCCGGATTTGACCAGTGAACATAGGTCTGTCTGCTGCTTGGGCGCCCCTGGAGACCACACGACCGGGCCCAGGGCCAGGGCCACGACGATGACACCTACGAGCGAGGCCGTCCATTTGGACACCAACACGCCAATGGCCGCGATGAGGGGACTGACCTGGATGGAGGTGGCTGAGACCGCGGCTGCGGCTGCGGCGGACCCCGTGACCCTGCCGGCAGTGGCTGCGGCAAGCAGGCCCAATCCCGGGGCCAGATAGGAGCCATCGAAACCCCGGTGGCTCAGCGTCCGCCTCAGGGCATTCCTGGCCTTGAAGAACCTCAGTCTTGCACCCAGTTCTGTGCCGCCCTCGATGGACGCTATCTCTGCATACGACAACCCATCCATGCAACGCAGGGTTAGGATGTTGCGGTACTCCAGCCTCAGCGCGTGCATCGCCTTGACCACGGCGTTGAGGAGCTCCTTGCGCATCAGGTCGTGGGCCTGGTCCGGTACGTCCGCAGGCACGGATCGGGCCATCGCATCCAGATCGATGCCGGTCCGGACGCTGGGCCGGTTCGCTCTACGGGGTCTGAAGTGCCGCCGCACCTTGCTCAGTGCAGTCTTGTAGGTCCATGCCCAGAAGCAGGCAACGGAGTCCAGCCGGAGCCTGGAGAGGGATCGCAGAATCTCCACCATCGTGTCCTGTGTAAGGTCCTGGGCCAGATCATGGTCGAAGGTCAGACGGTAGATGTAGACAAAGACCTTCTCCCGGGCCATTTCGGTCAGGCGAGAGGTGCACTCTGGCCTGCCGACCTGGGCCTGTCTGATCAATTCCAAGTCGATCTCTTTGGTCACGGTGTTCATCGACTCCAGCCATTCTAACCCTGGAGCCGAGCCTCTGTTTCCGTTTTTTGTGCCAAATGATGGAAACGCGGACAGCCCATCGGGATTCGCTAAGGCGGAAGGACCCAGGCCAAGGTGACACCGCCAACACAGGCAGAGGAGACCGTATGATCCGTAGTGAATCTATCCAAGGAGAGCACATGATGAAGACGTGTCTTGCAGGCATTGGAACCCTGACCCTGGTATGGGCCGCCGTCCTGGCAGCGCAGGAGAACCAGGATGCCACGACAGCCGCCCCGGAGGGCGCAAGTGTCAGCATAACCTACATCGGCAACGAGGGCTTTCTCCTCAGTGGAGGCGGCAAGAAGGTTGTGATTGACGGCATCTACACAGGCGGCTGGACCTTCTACCAGACGCCGTCGAGCGAGGTGTTGACCCAGATGCAGGAGGCCATCGGGCCGTATGACCAGGTCGATGCCATCCTCGCCACCCACACCGACGGCGACCACTTCGACGCCTCCTGCGTCAGCCACCACATGACAAACAACCCGGCCGCCACCTTCATCGGGCCCACACAGGCCACCGATTCCCTGAAGGCCAACGAGCACTACGCGCAGATCTCAGATCGGGTCGTTACTGCCCTGCCGGGCTTCGGCTCCTCGATCACGGTCACGGCCAGCGGCATCCCATTCAGGGTCGTCAGGCTCGTCCATGGAGACGATCCCAGCGCAAGGGCCCAGAGCGTCGGCTATGTGTTCGCCATCGGAGGCGTCAAGGTCTACCACAACGGCGACGCGTATACGCCCAATCTCCAGCAGCTTCAGGCGCTGAACCTGGCGGATGAGCATATCGACGTGGCGATGCTCAACTGCTACATCTTCGCCTACGACCGGACCTCCGTGTGGCAGGTCATCAACTACCTCAAGCCCAAGGCAATCGTCCTGATGCACCTGGGGATCAGCGAGGTGGAACAGTACCGCGACATCGTCAACGGGATGCCCAATCTGCCGCCCGTGTACGTGATGGACACGCCCATGACCACGTTCCGCATGCCCGATGGCCCCATCTGCAATGTGACGACCGGACTGAGATTCGGAATCCTGCGGACCGCAGTGGACTATGCCCAGAACGGCGAGGTCCTCCTGCTCTCTCCAGGCACGTACAGGGAGAACCTGATCCTCCCCAACAAGACCCTGACGATCCGCTCCGCCGATCCTCAGGACTCCGCTGTCGTGTCTTTGACCAGGCTGGCCGGTACGGTGACCCTCGGAGCGGGCACGGCCCAGCGGTCCATCCAGGGCCTGACCATCACAGGTGGGGCCAAGGGCATCACCTGCCCTGGGGCCAAGCTGCAGTTGAACTCCTGCGTGATCACCGGCCATCGTGGCTGCGGTATCGAGGTCAGTAGCGAGAGCACTCTGGGCCTGGACCACTGCATCGTGGCAGGCAATGCAGGGCCAGGGCTTCGGTCCTTTCCCAAGACCACAGGCAGGGGATTCGTCAGGTACAGCCAGGTGGATCTCACCCAGTGTACGGTCGTCGAGAACAAGGGCTATGGCCTTGAAGGCAACGGGATGACCGTGGCCAACTCCATCCTCTACGGCAATGGCAGTTCCGTGGGAGGCCTGCAGATCAAGGGTAGCAGCATCATTGCCTCGTACTCGGATGTACAGGGAGGCCTTTCGGGCCAGGGCAATATCGATGCGGATCCCTTGTTCGTGACCGCAGGCAACTGGACCGATCCGAACACCTACGTCCCGGGAGACTACCACCTCCAGAGCCAGGCAGGCCACTGGAGCCCCGGGACGGCCGCGTGGGCCCTGGACGACGCGACCAGCCCGTGTATTGACACCGGCGATCCGGATGCGGCCTTCGACCTGGAGCCTCTGCCCAACGGCGGCCGGGTAGACTTGGGCGTCTACGGCAATGCGACGGAGGCGAGCAAGTCCGCCCTCTAGCTAGAGCCATCGCTGGGACGGTCCATCATGGAGCGGTCCTGGCCCGCACGCTGACCAGGCGATAGAACTCCTTTGGCGTGAACCAATGGTTGCCCTGGATGCGGACGATCCTGACCTCAAAAGGAACCTTGAAGGAGGAAAGGTCGATCGCGAGCACACCGAACTGGCCCCTGTTTCCCTCACAAGGGGCCAGAGGCAGCGTGAGTCGGCCGTCGTACGTCCCGTCCATGAGGATCACGCGTTGGCACCTGCACCCCCATCCGGCCACGAGAATGTCAGGACCCGGACCATCCACGATCAGTCCGCCGAACTCCAGATCCACGGTATGGCCGGGCGGCAGGACCAGACAAGGTCTGCCCTCTGAGGGCCTGCCCACCAGGATCTCTTCCAGAGAGCCTGCCGCCTCGACACGCATGGGCGGATCGCCCGATGCAGATTGAAAACCGCTGCCATCCAGATCCTGGCTATCCAACACCCTGGACGGAAAGCTGAAGGTGTCGCCCTGGGTCCATGCCTGAGCGGGCAGATCCCACAGGGCAATGCCCGAAGGGACGGCATGCCTGCTGTCTGCCACCGCAACAACCCCAGCAAGGCCCGCGACCACGCCCAGGATGACCATCGCCACCTTGGACGTGGCCAGGGCCAGCATGGCAGTCCAGGTGCCGACCTTGATAGACTGGGAAGAGACCAGACCCGCTGCAGCGACCGTCTGGCCTGCGGGCAGGGTCACGGCCGCGAAGATGCCCAGTGCTGGCAGCAGGACAGAGGCGTCGAATCCATCACGGGCCAGTTGACGCTTGAGCGCCTGCTTGGCCCTGAAGAAGAGCAGCTTGGCCTGGAGTTGAGAGCCGCCCATGACCTGGGTGATCTCTACATAGGAGAGCTGCTGAAAGCACCGTAGGGTCAGGATGCTTCGATGCCGCAGCCTCAGCCCCTTCATGGCCTTGGTGACTGCAGCCAGCAGCTCCTGACGGGTGACGTGATCCAGCCCGCCCCTGTCCGTGCTGCCCCGGTCCAAGGCAGCCAGTCGCTCCATGCCCAGTTCGCTGGCCTTGACCTTGCGGACCTTCAGTTCGTCATAGAAATCGCGGATGCGGTTGAGGGCGGTCTTGTAGACCCAGGCCCAGAACGACCGGACGTTGTCGAAAGAGAGATGCGGCATGTTCTTGATGAGTCGGAGCATGGTGTCCTGAGAGAGATCCTCTGCGATCTCCGAATCCATTGTCATCCGACAGATATAGGCATAGACCATGGGCCTGACCCGCTCGGCAAGCCTTGACTGGCTGGCCCCGTCGCCTTGCTGGGCCTGCTGGATGAGCCTCAGATCCAACGAGTCCGCGTTCTTGTCCATGTCTCTGCCTGACAAACGGCCAGGATGGGCAGAGGTTTCAGCCTTTCTTCAGATCGAATCAGTTTTCCCACCGGAAGCGATACCTTCACCCCCTTCGACCGTTAGTCATTGTAACTGCATCACGGAGTCTACCCAAGGAGTTCTGGCCTCGGAGGAGGCCGTACAGAAGGATCCGTGGAACCCATGTAATGTCATCCAATTGAGGCGCATCTATGAAGAAGGTCAGCAAGCCCAAGAAGAAGACCCAGGTAGCCCATGGAATCGGTCTCCTCACGACCCTATTGGCCCTGGCCACCACGACACAGGCGGACTACCGGGTCCTGCACCACTTTGCCGGTGGTGCGAACGATGGATCCGGCCCCTTGGGTTCCCTGATCCAGTCAGGCTCGATTCTCTACGGGATGACGATGTCCGGTGGAAGCAGCGGAGGCGGCACGATCTTTAGAATCAACGCCGACGGTACCGCGTTCCAACTCATGCACAGCTTCAATTCGAGCGGTTTGGACGGTTCCAGACCGTACGGCACATTGGTTCAGGTCGGGACGATGCTCTACGGCATGGCCGGTTCTGAAAACAACACAACCTACAAGGGGGCCCTCTTTCGCATCGGCCTCGACGGTTCGGCTTATCAGGCGGTGCATACCTTCGCCGGACCTCCGAGCGACTGGCAAATGGCCCTACGACTCGCTGATCGAGTCCGACTCCGTTCTCTACGGGATGACCGTCTGCGGGGGCAACGGCGACCGAAGCGCTATAGGCGGCGTCTGGGGCGGGACGGTGTTCAAGGTCAATACCGACGGCACGGACTACCAGATCCTGCACCACTTCCGCGGTGGAAGCAGCGACGGAACCTGGTCGCCCGGCAACCTCATAGAATCCGGCGAAATTCTATATGGGATGACCTTCAACGGAGGCAGCGGCAACCTCGGCATCATTTTCAGCATCAACATCGATGGGACCGGCTTCAAGTTGCTGCACAGCCTCGTCGGCGGAACCAACGACGGAGGGAGTTCGCACAGCTCACTGATTCAGTCGGGTTCAGTCCTTTACGGGCTGGCCAGGGCCGGAGACACCAGCAATCTGGGCATCCTCTTCCGGATCAACACGGATGGTACGAGTTTTCAGATACTCCACAGTTTTGCGGGCGGTGCCGGCGACGGAGCGGCGCCAATGGCGGGATCATTGGTTCAGTCCGGCTCGATGCTCTACGGCATGACCCACACCGGCGGCGAGAGCAACTGCGGTGTCGTCTTTCAGTTGAGGACCGACGGCACAAGCTTCCAGGTTCTGCACAGCTTCACGGGTACGGACGGCAAGAATCCAGTCGGCGCCCCGTTTTTGTCGGGATCGACTCTCTATGGCATGACCTCCGCAGGCGGCACCCTGAATTGGGGTGTCCTTTTCTCGCTGGACCTGCCCCAGCCGAGACTCGTTCCGGATGGCTATCCGACAATCCAGGCCGCGATCGATGCGGCTCAAGCCGGCGACACGATCCAACTTGCGTCGGGGATCTACCATGAGAATGTCGTCATCACCGGCAGGGACTTGACTCTGCAATCAAACGATCCCACCGACCCGAATCTGACGGTCAAGACGATCGTCGAGGGCAACGGCATAGATCCGGCGGTGAAACTCCAGAACAGCACAGAGAAATGCGTCCTGGCCGGGCTGACGATCCGCGGGGGCGGCACAGGCATCTGGTGTTCAGGGGGAAAACCGATCATCCGCAGATGTGACATCGTCGAGAACACCGGCTCCGGCATCGAGCTGCTCGCCGGTGCCCAGCCGACCATCGACCACTGCATCATCGCCGCCAACGACGCCCTGGGCGTCAAGCTGGTGGCTCCACAGTCGCGTGGAACCACGCCGATACTGATCAACTGCACGATTGCTCAGAACGGTGAGGCAGGGCTCTCCGGCTTAGCGACCCTGCGTAACTCCATCCTGTCTTTCAATGGGCCAAACCAGGCCGGTCCGCAGATCACCCCCACCAGCTCACAGGTCACCTACAGTTGCGTCCAGGGCGGATTCACGGGCACCGGGAACATCGACGCGGATCCCTTGTTCGCCCGTCTGGGCAGATGGACGGACGCCAATGAAGTGAACGAGCCTAATGTGGTCTGGGTACCGGGAGACTATCACCTCCAATCGAGGGGAGGCTGCTGGGACCCCAACGGCTGGGCCTGGGTCGGGGATGACCTGACCAGCCCGTGCATCGATGCGGGCAACCCTGCCGATTCCGTTGGTGCAGAATCCACGCCCAATGGCGGCAGGATCAACATAGGTGCATACGGAGGCACAGTCCAGGCCAGCCGGTCGCCCTCGGTCCAGTTCGCTGCAAATGGCCAGCAGATCAACCAGGCATCCGGCCGCAATGTGGTCCTCGGAGATTTTACCGGCGACGGCGTTCTTGATGCCTTTGTCGTCAACACAAGCGACTATCGAATCTACTTCGATGACGGCCAAGGGCGATTCACGGACAGCGGTCAGCGCCTCACGTCGTCGTCCGGCTGGACGACGCCCGCAACCGGCGACATCAATGGCGACGGACGGCTTGAGGTGATCACCGGAACCACCGTCTGGCTCAACAACGGGCAGGGCCGCTTCACCGCTCAAACCGGGTTGATCGAAACGGCCGAGGGCGGCAGCCTGAGCGTCAAACTCGCTGACCTCAATGGCGACGGGCACCCGGATATCTTTGCACTCCGAAACTATGCCGCCGCACGGGTCTATCTTAATGACGGTCAGGGCAGGTTCCGCGACACGGGCCAGCGCCTTGGCGACGGGACCATTGGCACAGGCCAACTTGCGCTCATCGCCTTGGGCGACCTCGACGGCAACGGCACGATCGACGCGGTCACCGCGGGCTGGCGGTGGAACGGCAGCACGCAATGCCCCAACCACGTCTGGCTGAATGACGGCAAGGGAAACTTCCACGACAGCGGCCAGCTCCTCGACGAGGGGGCGTCTCACGTGCACGGCCTGGCGCTCGGCGACCTCAACGGCGACGGCCGGCCGGACCTGGTGATGGGTATCCAGGACGCGGCACGCAGCGGACGTATCTATCTGAACGATGGAACCGGTCGTTTCGTCGGCGGACCGAACCTCGGGGGGAGTTTGGGCGAGAACGTGGCCCTTGCCGATTTCGACGGGGATGGCACCCTCGACGTGTTCACGACGCTCCACGCACCGAACCGTGTTTGGCTCAATGACGGGAGTGGGATCGTCCGCGACAGCGGACTGCGTCTTGGGCCGACCACAACTTGGAACTGGGATGTGGCCGTGGGGGACTTGAATGGGGACGGCAGGATGGATGCGGTTGTTGTGGCGAGCCAGCTTTCCAACGTCTCTCAAGGGGCCCCCGCCCAGGTCTGGCTCAACACCACGCCTCCGCTGCCGGCGGTGTATCGTTCACAGGCGGCGGACTGAGGCATGAATTCAACGTTATCCGAAACAAATAGCTAAACGGAGCATCCATGATGAATTCCAGCACGCGCGAACAGACGCTTCAGGCGGTTCAACCGGTCCGCCATGCAGTCCATCTCTTGACGGCCTTGTTGTTGGACCTGACCGCAGTCGCACAGGCGGAGTACCGGGTCCTGCACCACTTCGCCGGCGGCGCAGGTGACGGGGCTTCGCCCTATGGCTCACTCGTCGAGTACGGCTCGATGCTCTATGGGATGACCTATGGCGGGGGCAGCAGCGGCAAAGGTGTGATCTTTAGGATCCATCCCGATGGCACGGGCTTTCAGCTTCTACATAGTCTTAACGGCACTCATGGATCGAAGCCCTGGGGATCATTGTTATGGTCCGGCTCCACCGTGTACGGAATGACTTCCGAGGGCGGAACGCAGAACAAGGGCGTGATTCTTGCGATAGACCTGCCCCAGCCGAGGCTGGTGCCGGACCCGTATCCCACGATCCAGGCGGCGATCGACGCGGCCCAGGCGGGCGACGTCATCCAGGTGGCACCAGGGACCTACAACGAGAACATCACCCTCACCGGCAAGGACCTGGTCCTGCAATCCACGGATGCCGATGATCCCAATACCACGGTCGTTACCCTCCTGGAGGGCAATGGTATAGATCCAGTAGTCAAGCTCCAGAACTGCACGGAGCGGTATATCCTCACGGGCCTGACGATCCGCAGAGGCGGTACAGGGATCTGGTGCTCGGGCGGGCAGCCTTCCATCAAGGGCTGCCAGGTCATCGAGAACACCGGTCCCGGGATCGAGCTGCTGGCAGGGGCCAAGCCTGCAATCAGCAACTGCATTATCGCAGCCAACGGCGGGCTTGGGATCAAAATGCCCCTGGCCTCCACTCGCTTTGGAGTCGGAGGTGCACCGGTGGTGGTCAATTGTACGATCGCCCAGAACACGGCGGGTGGGATCTACGGCGGCGCTCCGGTGATGCGGAACTCCATCCTGTCGGACAATGGGACCCAGCCGAACGCCTCACAGATTACCCCCACAGGCTCTCAGGTCACCTACAGTTGCGTCCGGGGCGGACACGCGGGGGTGAGGGAATATCGACGTGGACCCTTCCTTTGCCCGTCTCGGTCCGGACGGGGACTATCACCTCCAATCCCAGGCGGGCCGGTGGGACTCGAATGCAGGCGCCTGGGTCAAGGACCAGCGTACCAGTCCGTCTACAAGGGCGGCACCAAGGACGGATTCGTACTGAAGCTTCGCGGCGTGCCACTCACCGACACGGCAGGCCCCCTGGATCCTGCTCCAGCCCTGTCGCTTCCAGACCGATGACATCCCCTTCCAGTCCCTCCTCAGCCCTGTCCGGTTCACAGGCCGTCCGGACAGGCCCTTGGACCACGCCCTGTGAGGGCGCCACGGCAGGAGGCGGCTGTTCCGCGGCTCGCAGCGCAGCCCATAGGCACACGATCAATCCCACTGCCAGGATCAACAGTCCGTTGTTCCGCTTCCTTCTCATCTGCGCCTCCTCCATTGAGCCGCAGGCCCGAATTGATCCGGCCATCATCGGTCGCGCAGCCGTTGCGCCGACCCGGACGGAGGCAGGCGCCGGACGCATTCAGGTCGTCGGTCGTTCCCCCCTACTGACCCATTCGGCGGTGCATCCTGCGTCGGCCCTCTCTCGCAGACCTCGAAGACGCGGGTGGCAGGACCACCGCTCCTCCATAATGACGACATACTATACCCATCGCCGCTGAAAAGTCAAGAGGCAGGCCAACTGACTCATCCCCTGTCTGGAGAGAGGACTTCGAGCCGGAGGTCACGCATTAATCGAGACAGTGTGAGGGCCGCTCCTGGCCTAGCCTGCGCTGACCTTTGCCTACGCAGTAAACCCTAGCAGCGGGCCATACCTATACCCGCTCACACCGCCTCCAGACTCTCCATCCTCCTGTTCGCGTCTCTGGATTCCGTGGGGCGACTAGAGGCCGACGAAGACGCGGCCGGTTTGGTCATTGCCCTCGCCATCGATATGGGTCACAACCACATGTGGACTGCTGAGGTCAATGGCTCTTCCAGTGTGCTCGCTTACCAGCGTCTCGATGCGAGACCTCGTAAGTTCACGTCTGCCGACCGGGACGGCCACCATGTCGGCCAAGTCGTCGGGAGGATTCTGCATACTCGCCTCGCCGGGAGGCAGGTAGATCGTGCCATACGTGAAGTCGACGGCAAAAGCCACGACTCCTGGAATAACGAAGAACAGAAGGCCAATACCATCCAGAACGGCGATCCCTGGGTCGATCCTGCCGGATACCTGCCCCTTCCGTTCCGGATGCAGCAACATGCCACAGGATGTGTTGAGCACGATCGTTCCTGCGACCGCAACCGTCAGTAGTCCATTCTTCATCCATTTCGGCTTCATTTTCGTCCTTTCTGCTTTTCTCTGCGTCCTGCTTTCACACGGGCTGTCCATTCAGGACGCCAGTCGTTGAGATGGACCGAATAAGGCGCAACCCACTCCCATCGCCGGCAAGGTCAGCAAGCCCAAAACCAGGTCAGACGGCACGCCGGCGAACCTTGTGAACCCTGACCACCTCTTGCTCACGTCTGCATTGACCCTATTCCAAGCTACCCAGACGCCCTGGGAGGACGCAACACCGTGCGCAGCATACCACTCGGTGTGGCCGCCAGCAACCGCAATGGAGAGCAGCCCGTGGGATGGACAAACAACATCGCATCCCCCTGGTGAGGCCGGACAGGGCGAGGACCCATCCGAAGGCTTTGGAAACGCGGATTTGCAGTTTGTCGCACCTGCAGGCAATGTCATACGAAACGGGCTAGTGGGCGGTACAGGACTTGAACAAACCGCCCTGCCGGGGTCACAAACGCAGGTTCGCTCCGAAGGCGCAGCAGAATGCGCAGCACTCGGCGGCGATTCGGCCTCCGCTGGGTCTGACTTGGCCAGAGTCATGGCCGCTTGGCCACACCTGCCCCAGGCCACGCGGCAGCGCATCCTGGCCCTCGCCCGCATCCAGAACCATGCCACAGATGAGGAAGGAGCCCACCCATGACGACGCGGAACGTGCCCGAACGGTATCAAGGCCTGCACGAGCGGACCCAGGCGGGGACCACCAGCCCGCGGCAAGCAGACCATCAAAACCATCATCCGAGAAGCCATGGAGGGCAGCGCCCATGAGTGACACCGAGCCCGAAGCCCCTGCACAACAGCGAGAAGACCACCTGGTCGGCCCCGGCCACCCACCCAAGGAGTGCCAGTTCAAACCCGGCCAGAGCGGCAATCCGAAGGGATCGCCCAAGCCGAGGACGAACCTGTACAAGCACGTCGCCAGATACGCGGGGATGACCGACGCCGAGCTTGCCCGGATTGACCATGCGAGCCTCACACAATCGGAGAAGGCGGCCCTGGAGATCGTGACGAACCTGGCCACAGGACAGGGGACCGGCTCGGAGCGGATGGCCCGGTACGTGATCGACCGCGAGGAGGGCAAGGCCATTGAGCACCTGGTGATCGACAATGATAACGATCTGACCGACCAGGAGTGTGAGCAGATCAGGGAGGTCCTGCTGAATCGCCATGCTGACTCTGAGTGATCGCCAGATCCGATACGCTGGTAAGGCCATCCTGGGGTACCGACCCCTGCCATCGGCCAAGCTCTTCCACCAGAGCCGGGCCAAGTATCGCTGGCTGTTCGGCGGCAACCGGTCGGGCAAGTCCGAGGCCAACATCGGGTATGACCTATGCTCCTTCGCCCTGGGGGTTCATCCGTACCGCAGGACGCCCCGGGGCGCGGTCATCTGGGCCGCGGCCAACACGTGGTCCCTGGTGGGTAAGCTCCTGTGGCTGGAGAAGCTCAAGCGGTACCTGCCAACCGGCCAGATCCAGGCGATCGTCTGGCATAATAAGGGCGACCAGATCCCGCGCGAGGTCCGCCTGGTCAACGGAACCTGTATCGAGTTCAAGGCCTACGATCAGGGCCGCAAGGCCTTCGAGGGTCGGGCCATCGACGCGTTCTATGGGGACGAGCAGATCAAGAACGAGGCCGAGGGCATCTGGCAGGAGGTCCAGGCCCGGCTCCTGGACCGTAACGGCTTCTCCGCCCAGTCCATGACGCCCATCCTGTACCAGCCCTGGCTTGAGACTCGCATCAAGGCTCTGCCTGACTCCGACGCGGTATTCTATGCGGATCTGAACGACAACCGCAAGAGCCGGGGCGGGTACGTGGACGACAAAGAGATCGACCTGATGATCCAGCAGTGGCCGGAGGAGGTCCAGGAGACACGGATCAAGGGCCGGTTTGCCGCGTTCATGGGGGCCGTGTACAAGCTCTTCAATCGGGACGTGCACGTGGTCAAGCCCTTCGAGATCCCCGCGGACTGGGACCGCTGGCGGGCTGTGGATTTCGGGTACAACAACCCGCTTGCATGCCTATGGTTGGCCAGGGACCCGGACCGCCGCTGGTACGTCTACGCCGAGCACTACCAGGCCCGGGAGACCTTGGCCTACCACGCCGAGCGGATCAAGCAGATTAGCGGCCGAGAGCGATATCGCTGTACCTGGGCGGACCACGACAGCCAGGACCGGTACGAGTTCGAGAAGCTGGGTATCAAGACCACACCGGCCCGGAAGGACGTCCACCTGGGTATCGAGGCCGTTCAGGCCACCTTGAAGGTCCAGGACGACGGCAGGCCTCGTCTGTTCATCCTCAGGATCTGCACGCACACCATCAACGAGATGATCGGATACCGCTGGGCAGAAGGCACCGAGAACCGGGACCCGACCGATGAGCCATTGAAGGTCAATGACCACACGTGCGACGCCCTACGGTACGCCATCTACGGCGTGGAGGGTCCGTCGTATTTCGCACCAACTGATCTTTGAAGGGACTACTGTCATGAACTGGGAAGCGGCAAAAGCAATATTGATCGGACACCCGTGGGACCACGGCGACCTGTACGCGACCTTTGAGACCGTCATGGGCGGGGTGGCGTTCCCGAGGAAAAATCCAGGCTTTGCCATTGTCGCGGGTCTCCAGCGTGAGCCGGACTGGGGTGTCCGTGAGATCATGGTACTGGACGAGTTTGAATCCTGGAATCTGAGAGACCTCCTCAAGCAGTGCGCGGCCTTTGGCTGTCAGTACAACACACAGGCCGAAGACTCCTTCCGCTGGATAGGCGACTACCGAGACCAGGCGGCCCGAGCGATTGTCCACGAACTGAATGCCGAACAGGAGGGACGCGGCCCTTCAAGGACGCTCAGCAGGGGCTATCTATCCATCTGCCACACCCCTATCCTGGACGTCCAGCAAGCACCCTATCACCTGATCCTGTCCATGGTCGGCGAGTACATCAAGAAGGAGCGGAGACAGTTGGTCTTGAAGGAAAGCAAGGTCAAACAACACCTCAGCACTGTCAACGCCCTGGGCCCAGAGGTGATAGCTGACCTGACGTTTGGGGCCTTTCCGGCCATCGAGGCGCTGTCATTCGTGGTCAAGGCCCTCAGAGACTACGCTGAAGCCGATCATGAAGGGGATGGCCAACCCCCAGAGGTGGACCCGCTGGAAGACATCTGAGGGAAGCTGTGGCCCTGTCAAGGCAACCACGGCCTACTCAACGAGAATCAGCCGGTGAGACTTCGCGATCCCGACGACTAGATCTGGCCCAAGGATCAAGTTGACCCTAACCACTCGACTCGCAAGATGCGGCCCGGCGGCACAGGCACGCCGTGATTATCAAAGCAGGTTGACCAGTCCACAGATGGCTTGTAGTTGTGATAGGAGGCATACAGATACCAAAGAGCCGTGACTATGCACTCTCTTCGCGGCCTATCGTCAGTGAACTTGACTATGCAGCGCTCGCTGATCGCCCTGTATTCCGCCAAGAGGTCAAACTTGTACTCCTCTTGGAAGCCTCGGCAGATATCTTCTACTATTTCTGGTGTGCGAAGGTAGTCATGAGTTTCCACCACCTGCGGCATGAAGGCAATCTCTCTGACCAGAATTGCATAGGGACCCCAATGGAGGGACTCGGTGACCTTCATGTGATAGAGATACTGAGAATTGCCTGCCTGAGGATCATCTGTCGTGAATCTCTCTCGGAAAGCAGCCCATTTCTCTTTCGGTAGCCAGTTCTCTACACGCGAGTACAGAGACGCCCAAATAGAGTCAATCACCAGATTCAGCGGGAGTATACCGCTTGTCAGGAAGACCTCACTCTTGGGGATGCGGGTCAGATGAAACCAGCAGACTCCGTCGAGGGCAACGGCAGAGAGCGGTCTGCGTGATACTCTGCTGAAAACTACACACTCTGGCGGGTCTGGATAGTCTGGATTGTCTTTGTCGAACCTGTCGATATCCAGCTCTTCAAATACTGCATCCATGGCGCCCTTGTCGACGTCCAGGATTGCAGCCAGAGAAGTATAGGTGGTCTCCTTTGTTTCACAATCGAGGATTCTCATTGGACAAAACATTTCACGTCGCCGTCAAGTCATTCCCGAGGCGAGGCTGCTCCGTCTGTGAGGAGGAACCCTGGCTTGGTTTGGAGGAACCGTTCAAGAACAGATCGGGTCCCGCCGGAAGTCCAAGTGCCCCCCGGTTGCCCCACCTGGTCTTCCGGCCCAATCTGTTGTTGAACAATCCGTCTTTGCAGTGGCGTGGCGAAACGGGCTCTTGGATGGACTTGACCAGGGGCCAGGCAAGGCGGATGCCAGACCCGCCCGGCCACGACGACCACATGGGCGTGTGGATGGGCAGAACCCTTCCTATGGAGGTAGGCGAGTCTGGCGGCCGCGTTGCAGGCCCTGGTACCAGAGGGCTCTGCCTTCCTGCCGGCCGAGTCATCGCCCTCCTCGAAGAGGCTGGGTGGGCGATGACGAAGTCTCGAACAGGCGGAGGCCTCCGGCAGAAGGGACTCGACCGGGGCGGCAGCCCCTCCTGCTTTGTTTGAACCCCGCCCCAACCCTGGCAGCTCACGCAACAGGTCATGACCTGCCTTATGGACGGTGGGCAGGTGATCTGCTTGCCTCTTCCTTTGCTCCGTCTTTCAACCATTCAAGTCTTTTAACGCTTTTCGAGCTCTCCTTGTTTCAGGAGTAATGTCGTATGCCGGAAGCATCAAGAAACCAATGGCATTCAGCAGAAAGAGAAACGCTGGCAAGATGGACACTGCACCGACTATCCAGTTCTTATCCCAAAGATACGATGCAACTGTCGCTGTGCCAGCAAAGGTCAGGATTAACTGGATGAAATCCAGCAAATACGATGTAACAGACCTCCGCCTGCTTACTAGAACACCAACAAGCAGAATCCAAACAGGGACGGCAACAACTACGGCGGCGATCCAATGGACCTTCAAGCCAAGATAGACAGCCCCCGCGGTTCCCGCGCAGACAGTCAATAGACACAGTGCCAACCGCACCCAGGACTTCACCGGCGTTTGTTGATCATACTGGAGCACTCGTTCTTCCTATTGCCAGCATTGGATTCCCTTTCACGTGCCGACAGGATAGCCGCCCATCCCTGGCAGCACAATAGCCAGCCACCGGGGAACCTGAATACTCGGTTCAGGCTGACCCCTTCTCTGCGGCGTCAAGGCTGAGATTGGAAACGTGCAGGACGTCCCCTGAAGACCTATCTAAGAATACCTTTCTTCACGAGGGCTCTCGAATAGAGGACAGTGCCCATGTTCATCATCAAGCCAATATTCATCGCAACCAAACCAGAGCCTCCAACATTGCCTAGCCGATTCGTGGCGACGATGTAGTAGACCGTGACAGCGAGGCTGAGAGCCAAAGCCGAGCTGAGCAAATGGAAGGCATATCGGCGTAGGAGCAGTAACATCACCGCGCCCAGTAGGTTCAACGTGCCTATGACTACCATCGAGCCGTAGTCCAGCCACGTTAGCGAGGCAAGATATTCCGTATTGACTGGTATCGCACCCGAGTACACACGGGAGAAGAACACCCAAACGAGGCCGAGGCTGATGAAATAGAAACTGGAAATGACCCAAAGGAGTGCGGGCCGTCCTGCGAAGCCCTGGGCAAAGAACCTCCTGCGACCGCACCTTAGGACTGTGTACGAATACGCTACACAACCGGCCATCACCCACATGTACCCAGGATCAGAGGCAGAGACTACACCCACCATGTCGGCTGACACGGTCTGAAGGAACCCGAAGAGCGCAGCCCATAGGATCGCGTACAATGGGTTCCGCACTGGCCTTTGAAGAATCAGGAACCTAATCGACAACGGGAATTGGAGCACGGTAAACAAGAGCAGGAGTGTCCAGGCAGCGTACATAAGCTCAGACTTACCCCGTCCTGGGACATCGTCAGGCACAGCCATCATGATGACTACGGCTAATGGTAGCCCGAACACACCAATCAAGGCCAGAAGGCCGAACCATGCAGACTTCCTCGATTGTCTCTGTGGCACCATCGGGGTCGTTTCAGGGTCGGTGGTGTCAGCCTTTCCCGCCGCAACACAATCTCCTTCCGGCGGAGGAGCGGCTGGGTGAACCGAGCCTTGAGGGGCCATACCAGGGGTGGATTCGGGTGGGCTGACCGGGAGATCCGCTCCTTGGGTACCCGTCCCAGGCAACGGGGGCGGACTCGGTAACGCGACCCCAGGAATGCAGCGGAGTTGAGTCCAGGCCGAAAGGCCGGCAGTCCAAGCCAACTCATCTCCGTCGAGTTCACCCTTCGCAAGCATTGAGTTCACCTGCTCAATGGTGAACTCCCTCACCGGTTCATCGCCTCGCTTCACATGGACCCGCATAGGCTTCTCCCGTGAAAACCACGGCCCCGTGTACCAAGATGGGCGGCGCTCAAAGCCCTGGCCCTGGCGATGGATCGCCGTTCCGGGCATCATCAAAGCTGAACTCCCCTTCACCTGCCTGCACAGCATACCGCCCCGGGCCCATCGAATCAACGGCGAATCTCCAGGAAGGCCGGAGAGGCCAAGTCTTGCTGTTGCCCGTCTACCGGGACGCTGGCCTGGGGAACCCAAGTCCACCGCGGCCGTTTGACATTTGCCGGTTTGCGCTCTACAGTGCGACAGTAGGGACGGCAGCCCGACGGGGCTGCCAATCGCCCGGCTGTGCGGCAAGGTCCCGCTTATCCCACCTACCGCATAGCTGGGCGGCCCGACGAAAGGATAAGCCAATGGACCAGTCAATCATCTGCGAGATAGCCAAACACCGTACGTTCCTTCGTTCCAGCTTCACTGCCTTCTGCCAACGGGTTGAGGACTACGCCGCGGAACTCTTGAGGTTGGAGGAAGAGGCAGCGTCCGGACCCAGGCGTCACAGTCGGGATCATCTAATTGCTCGGGACGAATACCAGCGGGCATACGACTCATACCGTGAAGCTGTGGCTGACATCAATCCCGTCTGGACCTTTGAGCGCTACGAGGACTTGCTGAAGCAACACCCCCATATGACGGATAGTGAGCAAGACAGGCTGGACGAACTCAAGCCCCATTGGCAAAGCCTCAAGGAGTGCAGCCTCCGCTTGGCCAACATGGAGCAGGACATCCAGATCCAAGAGAACCAGATGCGTCTCATGATGGGGTCCGACCATCCCACCCAGTCGAAGGCCCGCCCGCAGAAGCCGGAAGGTGACTGGAAGTGGACGACCAAGGAAGAACCCGGGATCACTGCCTACCTACTGCGAGAACCACCCAAAGGAAAGGCTGGCAGAGGGTTCACTCTGCGTGCTCGCTTCTATCGCCCATGCACACTGACTCACCCAGTGCTATGGTTTGACGTAGTGGATTCCGCAGACCATTTTGATCCTCGCGAGGATGATCGCCTCCTGCGGGATGTGGTCCTTGTCATTGCCGGTCACGACTACAGTACTGTGCTCAAGAACCCAGACCCCATAGCCCCGATCGATGAGTACCAGGGTAGGTTCCTGCGTGATACCTTCCTGAAAGACCTTTGGAGGAAAGTCTTCAAGGATGATGATGGCAGAATGGTCGGGATCGCATGGAAGCGTGTCAAGGCTGGTCTACCAGAAGCAACGACCGCAGAGGAGCAAGGCAGCCAAGAGACGGGCGAAGAGGACAAGACAACTGTCGCGATCCTAAAACAGCGACGGTACGTCTTCAAGTGCGAGGGGGCCACCTGGAGAATCCGGTACGAGGGTCAGCAAACCACCGTTTTGGATTCTCTAGGTGTGAAGTACATCTATCATCTGCTTCAAAACCAAGGCAAGACATTGGAATGCTCCAAGATCGAAGGGGCTTGGAGTAGTGAAGCTGCCGAAGACCATGTCCCTATTGTGGGTGCTGTCCAGGTGACTGAGGCCGGATTGCACACTACCACTACCTTTGACCTCAAGAAACTAGAGCAATACGACATCGACGACATCAAGAGAGCCATCACGCATCTGGAGGACAAGATCAAGCAAGAGAGCGATCCAGCTCGTAAGAACGAATGGAAGATGCAGCGATATCACCTTCAGGAATACCTCCGAAAGAACACCAATCTGCAGGGTCAGCCACTCTCTGTCGATGGCACGGAGCGTGCTCGAAACCGCGTGCAGCACAACATAAACGCGGCCAAACGAGCGATACTGGCAAAGAACGAGCAGATTGGCCAGCACTTCAAGCTGAACGTGGTTGCCCACGGCACGACCTACACCTACAGTCCTGATCCGGTCATTGACTGGATTCTGATCTAATCCCTTCCTGGTAAGCCCGAATTACCGGCCGGTAAGCCCAATTACCCACGGTTGCGGTTGAAAACGGATACGTAAGTCCGCCGCTGATACCGCAGTCTGCAGGGAATTGAGCTATGGTGCTCTACAACACCCGAGATGTCGCCCAACTGCTGGGCGTGACCGTCTCCAAACTGACACGGGCAATCTGGGACCGGCGCGTTGACCCACCCATCAAGAGCCCCAGCGGCGCTTACCTGTGGACCATCGAAGACCTCGAGCGCGTGAGCTGGCAATTACTGGGCCACGCTTACAGACGTACGCAGCCTTTGCCATCAGAGGTGCTTGCCGAGCAGAGCCGCTTGAACGGAGCCATCCGGGAGAAGCGAAGGAACTGCATCGACCAGGAGGGGCGGAGATGATCGCCGCGAGGTGCATCAACATCGCCACGGCACTCTTGGCAAACGAGGCACTGACCCCTGCCGCCAAGCTCATCCTCACGGTCCTGCACTACCGACAGGGCAAGAATGGCGCTGCGTGGCCGGGCCAGGACTGTCTGGGAGAGGACGTGGGCGTGAAGAGCAAAGCCGTCCGCAGGGCAACGCGAGAGCTGGAGGAGGCCGGCTGGATCAGGATCAAGAAACGAGACCGTCAGGGCCGAGGGCAGACATTGAGATACACGCTCACCGACCGACTGAGAAAGGCTATCGAACAAGGACCCTTTTCGGACACCCTTGCGGACGGAAAGGGTATCGAGTCGACCGGTGAAAGGGTATCGAATCGACCCCTGAATAGGAGAGAGAGAAGAGGAGAGAGGAAGGCCCCTGCCTCAACACCATTCGTCCCGCCCACCGTGGAGGCGGTCCGTGACTACGCCTCCAGCCGTGGCCTGCCTGATTTCAACGCTCAGAGGTTCATCGACTACTACGCCGCTGCGGACTGGACCGATGCCAAAGGCAATGCTGTTCACAACTGGAAGCAGAAGCTCATCTCGGTTTGGGAACCGAAGGCCAAGTCTGGTCAAACCCCGACCGCAAGTACACCCAGCTTTGACGACCCATCGGCCTGGGGATGCGAAGAGGCGGAGGGCGCTGAACTGCTGAAGGGGGTGCCGCATGACTGACCGCAACCGAGAGCTTGAGGCCGCGGTCCAAGACTGGAAGGCCAGGGGTCTCAGTGAGGCCGAGATCCAGGGCATGGCGGAGCGTCTGGCTGGGTCTGCGGCGATGAACCCCGCGCAGGCCCTCAAGGACCGCCTGGACGCTATCAAGGCCGGACAGATCATCGCCATTCTATGGCCCTGGCCGCAGGTCAGCGAACTAGCCCCCACCTTGACGCCTGGGTCTGTGACGGTCCTCGCTGGCAGCCCAGGCGCGAGCAAGTCCTTCCTGGCCGTGCAAGCCCTGACCTACTGGACGAGGCGGCAGGTCCCGTGCGCTCTGCTGGCCCTGGAAGGATCGCGCAGCCAGCACATGCAGCGACTCCTCGCCCAGTTGGACGAAAACTCCAACCTAGTAAGCCTCTCTTGGTGCAAGGATCATCCGGAGCAGGTTGACGCGGCCTGGGGCCGGCACAGGGAGTGGCTGGACGTGGTGGGGCGGGGGATTCATCCTGCCGGCATAGACGCGACCTATGACGACATCCTGGCTTGGGTCAAGGAGCGAGGCAGGAGAGGGGATAGAGTCTTGGTTGTGGACCCGATCACCGCTGCCAACAGCCAGGACAAGCCTTGGCTTGCCGATCGCCGGCTGATCGTGAAGGCACGCCAGCTTGCAGAGGCTTCAGGACTCAGCTTGGTCTTGGTGGTGCATCCGAGCAAGAGCAGTCCGGGTGTAACGTTAGATGGCTTGGCCGGAGGGGCCGCCTTTCAACGCCACACTGACGGCGTGCTGTGGCTTCATGCCTGCGACGCCAAGACAGTCACGATGATGACGCCAGCAGGCCGGTTCTCTGGAGAGATTGACCGCGTGGTGTACTTGCTGAAGGTCAGGGACGGCCGCGGGCAGGGCAAGGCCATTGGATTCCGATTTGAGCCGAAGTCTCTCACGTTTGCAGAGCAGGGGCTCATCGTCAAAGAGTCGAAGACCAGAAAGGAGTCTGACAGTGCATCAAGAAAAGATTGAATCGAGCAAGCTCCAGATCGGGGAGGCAATCCGAATACTGGAAGGAGCGATTGAGACCATCAGGGAGGCGCAGCGGTGGCCCGGTGGCCAGGGACAGCCGGTGAATGCCGAGCAAGACAAGACCGGCAAGGAGCAACAGCGATGACAGAAGCGATGAACGCAGTACAGGATGCAACGCCTGAGCGGCTGTTGGTGACCCCCCGCGAGGCTGCAAAGGTCCTGAGTATCTCAGAGAGAAGCCTGCACGCATGGACAAAGGCCGGCCTGATCCCGAGGGTGAGGATCGGCAAGTCTGTTCGGTACTCACTGCAGACGCTCAGGGATTTCATCGAAGAATCCGAAAAAGGTAATTGACGCAGCATCAATGTTAGTGTAGATTGTGGACATGAGCATCATGCGTCAGCTATCGCAAGCCATTCAGGAGTCAGGCATGAGTCGATACCAGATTGCCAAAGAGACAGGTGTCGACGCGGCCGTCCTGCACCGCATTGTCAAAGGCAGCAGTGGCTGCAACATGGAAACACTGGAAACGCTCTGCTACTTCCTGGGCCTGGAGTTGAAGGCCCGCGAGTCGGGCAAGCGGAAGGGCAAAGGAAGGTGACATATGGCATCGGTCACGAAACGGGCAAATGGGCTTCGGGAAGTGTCGTTCTTCTACCAGAGCCCCTTGCGGAAGTACATCAGGCTGGGCCGGGTCTCAGCAAAGGCCGCAGATGCCTTCTCGGCCAAGCTGGAGGCCCTACTTGGGGCCAAGCTGGGCGGTAACACCCCTGAAGATCAGGTCCTGAAGTGGGTGGCCGGGCTTGACGACCGGATGCACGCCAAGTTGGCAGGGTTCGGCCTGGTGGACCCCAGGAAGCCGCGGACTACAGGGACTGGGCTGATGCTCAAGGAATGGCTGGACAGGTACACCACGAGTCAGACCGTGAAACCGAATACGCAGCTTGTCTACGGCCGGACGGTCAAGCACCTCGTCGAGTTCTTCGGACCGGGCAAGCCCCTGGCCGAGATCACCAAGCTGGATGCACAAGACTGGCGCAAGTACCTGGTCAAGTACGGGCTGGCACCGAACACGGTTGCCAGGACCTGCGGCATTGCCCGCCAGTTCTTCAAGGCCGCTGTTGACAATGATCTGATTGCGAAGAACCCCTTCGCTGTGCTCAAGGGCCAAGTCCACGGGAACAAGGCCCGTGAGTACTTCCTGAGCCGCCAGGACGCAGAGAAGATCCTTGAGGCCTGCCCTGATGCCCAATGGCGGCTGATCTTCGGCCTGGCCCGCTTTGGAGGCCTTCGCTGCCCTTCTGAGATCCTGGCCTTGACGTGGCAGGACATCCTCGGGGACAAGGGCAAGATGCTGGTACACAGCCCCAAGACCGAACACCACGAGGGCGGTGAGACGCGATACGTTCCGATCTTCCCTGAGCTGGCCCCCCTGCTGCAAGAAGCCTTCGACCAGAGCGAGCCGGGCACCGTGTACGTCATCACCCGCTACCGCAAGCGAGGCTGCAACCTGCGAACCCAGTTCAACAGGATCTTGGCCAAGGCAGGCGTAAAGCCGTGGCCCAAGCTCATGCAGAACCTGAGAAGCTCAAGGCAGACCGAATTGAGCAAGACGTACCCGCTGCACCTTGTCTGCGCCTGGCTGGGAAATTCCAGGTTGGTGGCCCAGGAGCACTATCTCCAGGTGAGGGACTCGGACTTCCTGGAGGCATCAGGCAAAGCGCAGCAAAATGCGCAGCAGTCAGCAGCGGAAAGACACTGCGACACCCTGAAGCAGACGGAGGCCAGGCAGGATGGGAACCCACTGGAAGGCTTCTGGAATGCGGATTTGCAGTGTGCCGCACTTGCAGGGAGTATCCCGCAAGATGGGCTAATGGGCGGTACAGGACTTGAACCTGTGACCTCCAGCGTGTCGAGCTGGCGCTCTAGCCAACTGAGCTAACCGCCCCAGAGCTGTTGATAGTATCGTCCAAGGCCGTTCGGAAATCAAGCCCTTTTTCCAGAGACTATCTCAGGAGGTCAGATTCCGGCGAATCACGGCGGCCGAGGAGAGGGTCTGGGAGCGGTTGCCGGCCTGCACGGTCAGGGAGATCCGAACGCTCTTGCAGTCGGTCCCGTCATCCGTGGGGACCTTGGTAAAGGTCAGACCCGTGACGTTGTTGCAGAGAACGTACTCGTGGCCATCGGCGTTGGTGATGAGGACCAATTGATGCGAGTCGGTTCGATACTCGTAGGTGATGTCCTCGTCATCGGCCGTGAAGAAGCTGCAACTGACGGTTGCGGCGGCCGGATCTACCGCATGCCCAGTCCTCAACTGGGCGGTCATGCGGAGCAGGGCCTGACGGGCGTTGTTGAGCGCGTCATACATCCGTTCGTTCTCATGGTAGTTGATGACCGAGGCATTGAACGCGGTGGCCACTGCTGCCAGGAGCATGGCCGAGATGGCCAGCGCCAGGAGGGTCTCCACCAATGTGAAACCCCTCGCCGTATAGAGCCTCTCCCCGGCCTTGCTCTCTCGCCGGCCACTGGGTAATTGAGATCGCATAGTCCCCCCGCTATCTGGATCTGAGCCAACTGGCCGAGTTGACGACCCTGTCGCTGCGTCGGATCTCGACCTTGACCCGGTAGAACTTCGTCGAGTGGTTGGTCACCGTCTGTTCGAAGTTGCTTGGATTCACGTTCTGCACCGTCACCACCTGGGTGTAGGCGGCCAGATCATTCAAGGCCGTACGCCCGGCGTCGATCGGAGGGCTGAAGGAAGATCCATGGAAATCATCGACGTCGTCGTAGACGCTCAGGGTCGACTCCTCGTGGCCGAAAGTGGTGGTCGTTGTCTGCGGGTCGACCGTGGGCAGCGAGGCAGTCAGCTCCCTGATCTGCTCGACCAGAAACTCCGTGGTGGTCAGATCCAGGCCAGCCCCGTTGACCATCGTGAGGGCCCCGCTGGCCCCTACCAGTCCTGCAATCGCCACGCCCACCAACACGACGGCGATGAGGACCTCAACCAAAGTGAATCCCTTGTTCATAGCACGACCCCCCTCGTCGTGACGCACTGCGTTCTGAGTTCTGAGTTCTAGTCCACAGATCCCTCGACTTCGCTCGGGATGACCGCGCTGTCTTGATAGATCCCTCGGCCTCGCCTCGGGATGATCGCTTCGCGATCATTTTCCCATGACAAGGCTGGACATCTTGAAGATCGGCAGAATAATACTCATGGCAATGAAGCCGACCAACACGCCCATGGCCACGATCATGAGCGGTTCGATCATGCTCGTCACCATCTTGATCACGGTTGTCAGTTCCCGGGCATAGAAGGCAGAGATGTCCCGCAGTACGTCACCCAGGTTGCCGGACTCCTCGCCGCTGCGGATCATGGCCAGTACGTTGCCCGGCAGCAGGTTGAACCGGTTGAGGCTGGAAGAGATCTTCTTGCCCTGCCGGACCTCCTCATGGACGCCCAGCCACATCTCCCTGTACAGGGCATTGCCTGCGATCTGGGAGGTGATGGACAGGGTATTGAGGATGGGCACGCCCGCCCGGACCAGCACACCCATGGTGTGAAGGCTGCGGGTGATGTAGAGGCTGCGGCACAGGGTCTTGATCAAGGGCAGTTGGAGCTTGGTCTTGTCCCACCACAGGCGTCCGGCTGCGGTCTGGATGAAGTAGAAGAACCCCCAGAGGGCCCCTCCCAGCATGGGCAGAATGAGGTACCAGTTGCCGCGGAGGAAGGCGCTGCTGGCCATCAATATCTTCGTCGGCTTGGGCAGCAGGCGCTCCTTGCCGGCAAAGATCGCCGTGAATCGTGGCAGCACAAAGCAGAGCAGGAAGACTGTCACGACCACCGCCATAGTGGCGATGATGACCGGATACACCATGGCGCCCTTGATCTGGCTCTTGGTGGCGGTCTCCTGGTCGAGATAATCGGCCAACTTCTGCATCATGTCGCTCAACGAGCCGGAGATCTCTGCGGCCGCGATCATGTTCACGTAGAGGTTGGTGAACACCTGCGGATGCTCGGCCAGGGCCTGGGAGAAACTCTGGCCCGCCTCGATCCGGGTCTTGAGGTCCAGGATGATCCGCCGGAATTTCTGATTCTGGGTCTGCTGCCCGATGGAGTCCAGGGCCTCGGGCAGACTGATCCCTGCACGGATCATGACCGCCAACTGATTGGTGAAACTGAGGATGTCCTTGCGATTGGGGCCGAACTCCACGCGGAAACCGTTGAGCCGGTCCATGATGGACGGTCTGCTGCCGTCTCCCCGTGCTGCCGTGCGGAGGGGGCCGGCAGCGAGGACCGCAGTGGCGCCCTCTTGGGACGTGTGTTCAAACATGGTTTCTCACCTCTCTCCGAAAGCCGGTGTGAGCAGCGAAGACCCGGAGGCACTAGGCCTGAGCCGTTGCCGTCTCCTGGACGAACCTCGCCTGGTTCTCCGGTACCAACGTCTTTTCCATCTTGCCTGGATTGCTGGAACGGGTAATGGCTTCTTCTCGATCGACGAATCCCTTGAAGTACATCTCGGCGATGCTGTGATCCAGGCTCTGCATGCCCAGACGCCGCGAGGTCTCGATGATATTCGGGATCTCGTAGATCCGGTTCTCTCGGATGCAGTTGCGGACTGCCGAGGTGCACAGGAGGATCTCCACGCAGGGCACCATGCCGGGCCGGTCCACGCGCTTGAAGAGGGTCTGCGAGATCACGGCCTGGAGGGTATTGGCCACCATGGTCCGGATCTGGTTCTGCTGTGTGGCCGGATAGATATCGATGATTCTCTCGATCGTCTGCGGGGCGTTGATCGTGTGCAGGGTGCTGAAGACCAGGTGGCCGGTCTCCGCCGCGGTGATCGTGAAGCTAGTCGTCTCCAGGTCGCGCATTTCGCCGACCATGATGATGTCCGGGTCCTGCCGGAGGACGTGCTTGAGGCCCGAGGCAAAGCACGGGCAGTCAAAGCCGACCTCACGCTGCTCGATCATGCACTTGTCATTGTCGAACAGGTACTCCACGGGATCTTCCAGGGTGATGATCCGCTTGCCGTAGCGGGAGTTGATCAGGCCGATCATGGCGGCCAGCGAGGTGCTCTTGCCGGCTCCGGTGTGACCCGTCACCAGGACGAGCCCGCGGGGCAGGTCGGTCAGTTCTTTGACGATGGGCGGCAGGTGCAGATCGTCCAGGACCAGCGTCTGTTTTGGAATGATGCGGAAGCAGATCGCGATCGTGTTCCGCTGATAGTGCGCGTTGACGCGGAAACGCGTGCCATCCGGGATCGTCGTCGAGAAGTCCAGGTCCCGCTTGTCCTGGAAGTCCTTGAGCCGCTCCGGCCCCACCATGCTCAGCACGAGCTCCTTGGCGTCCTGCTGCGTGACGGCCGGCAGATCCATGTCGATCAGTTCCGTGTTCTTGCGAATGACCGGCGGCATGCCCACGTTGATGTGCACGTCACTGGCCTTGTGCTTGACCGCTGCAGCGAGAATGCTGGTGATATCGATCATAGATCTCCTCGTCCACGAGTGCTTCGTTGTGGGTTGTGGGTTGTCTGCTGCAAGGCGATGTTTCCTCCACCCGGGTCAGCGGTTCTCGGCGAAGTCTTCCTGTTCATTCTGGCCGTAGACCTGCGTGACGCGCAGGACCTCCTCAATCGTGGTCAGGCCCTGCCTGACCTTCTGCATGCCGTCGTGGAAGAGCGTTGCCTGGCCGCTCTGCTGGAAGGCCCGGCGCATGGCCGCCACCGAGGCATCGGCATTGATCATCTCCCTGAGCCCCTCTTCCACGACCAGCAGTTCATAGATGCCCACGCGGCCGCTGTATCCGGAGCCTCGGCATTGCTCACAGCCTGCGCCACGGATGACCTCGTCGAGATGCACGCCGGCCCGGCCGAGGAGAGCTCGCATCGGATCCGGAATCTTGGTCGGCTGCTTGCACGCAGGGCAGACCCGGCGAACCAGACGCTGGGCGAGCACGGCGTTGAGCGAGGCCGCGATCAGGTAGGCGTCGATGCCGATGTTGACCAGCCGCGTGATACTGCTGGGCGCATCGTTGGTGTGCAGCGTCGAGAGCACCAGGTGGCCGGTCAAGGCCGCCTGCACCGCAATGCGGGCCGTCTCGTTGTCGCGGATCTCACCGACCATGATGATATCCGGGTCCTGTCGCAGCAGGCTGCGCAGGGCCCCGGCGAACGTCATGCCGATCCGCTCATTGACCTGGACCTGGTTGCAGAATTCCAGTTGGTACTCCACCGGGTCTTCCACCGTGGAGATGTTCAGCTTGTCGCCATCCATGTGGCGAAGGGCCGTGTACAGCGTCGTGCTCTTGCCGGACCCCGTCGGACCGGTGACCAGCATGATCCCGTGCGGCAACTCGATCTGCGAGCGGAAGGTCTCGCAGGTCGTCGACTCCATGCCCAGTTGCTCCAGGCTGCGGACGATGGACCGGCTGTCCAGGACACGGATGACCGTCTTCTCGCCGTGGTTGGTCGGAAGGGTCGAGACCCGCAGGTCCACGGCCCGTCCGCCCACGATGGCCGACACCTTGCCGTCCTGGGGCAGCCGACGTTCCGAGATATCCAGGTTGGCCATGATCTTGATGCGGGAGACGAGCGCCGGGTGCATCTTGATCGGGGCCTGCTTGGCGTCGAATAGGACGCCGTCGATCCGGTATCGGATCCGGCAGATCTTCTCCTTGGGCTCGATGTGGATATCGCTGGCGCCCTCGCGGATCGCGTTGCTGATCAGGAAGTTGACGAATTTGATGACCGGCGACCGACCGGCCATCTTCTCGAGGTCCTCGGACAGCTCTTCCGCGTCCTGAACGACCTCCACCTCCGTCATGTCGCTGATGATCTCGTCGAGGTCACACGCCACGTCATCCTCACGCAGGGCGTGGCACACGGTCTCCACGTCCTCCGGGTTGCAGACCACGACCTGGACTTCCATCTGGGTCTGCCTCTTGACGTCTTCGATGGCAAAGACATTGCCCGGCTCGGGCGTGGCCACCACCAGGGTATGGCCCTCGATCTTGATCGGAATGATGGCACTGCGCCGGATGAAGTCGATGGGCAGCTTCTCGAACGCCAGTCGGTCCACGTCGCCGCTGCCGACGGGCTGGAACGGCAGGCCGTAGAGGCCCGCCCTCGCCACCTGGACGTCCTGCGGCTGGACGGCCTTCTCCTTCAGCAGCCAGGTCGCGGCGTCGCAACCGGGCTCCACCGCCTGTTGGTGGCGGAGACGCCCGTAGATCTGCTCGGAGATTCTTCCGGTCTCCAGCAGCATGTCTGCGATGTCCCGGACCCGCGAGGGCGTGACCGGCTCCAGATCCGGCGTGTAGAGATCGCTGAGACCTCGGACGTCCAGATCCTCACATCCAAGGACGGACTCCGGGCCGTCCTCCGTCGGCGCCGTCTGGGGCGCCGGGTTTCTGAATAGAAAAGGCAGTCTCATTCGGTTAGCTTCAATACAATCTTGATCTCTGGCATGGCCGGCTCACTCCACAGCAAGTGAACCGAGTTGTCGGATATCTGCATGACCTGGAACCCCTTGACCCGGTCACCGACGCGCACCAGGCCGTCGTTGATGAGGCAGCAGGCCCCCGCGGTGGACTGCAGAATGCTCTGAAGCTTCAGTTCACCGGCCTTGCGCGTGACCTGTTGCTGGTACTGCTGCCGGGCCGTCTCCGCCGCAGCCTTGCGCTGGGCCTCCTCGGCGGCCGCGCGTCTGGCCTCCTCCTGCAGTTTCGCCTGCTCGACGTCGCGGCGGCGGGTCGCCTCCGCATCGGTGAGGTTGGCCTCCAGAGCCGCGACCTGTTCGGCCGCCGGCAAGGGCTGCATGTGCACCTCGACCTGCGTCGCCGGGCTCGCCAGCAGGGGCGGGGGCGGAGTCACCGTCGTCGGCGCCTCCTGGGAACGGGAGGCCTCCAGCTCGAACGGGTTCTTGGCCAGTTCCTCCACGGCCACCTGGACGACTGCGGAGAATTCGTGGAACTTCTGCACGATCTGGTCCATGCGGGTGTTCATCTCGGCACTCACGCCCGTCAGCCGGCTGATGGCTGCCTCGATCTGAGTGTCCTCACTCTTGGCCGTGGCCGCCGCAGCCGCCGCTGGCTTGAACTGGCACTTCTTGACCATCACGCCCAGGACCGCCAGACCGACGACAAACAGGGCCGCCACCACGAACGTGCTCTGCCGGGCCTTCTGCGTCTTGCCGGCCACGGTCAGGTATTCATTCGCGTTGGCCTGGGCCGACGGGTCGGCAGGAGCCTGTGCCTTGGAGGCAGGAGCCTGATTCGTCTCTTGAGGGTCTCGCAAGAATGAAAGCATGTTCTACTCCGTTCCGATCTGGACCGCAAGAGGACAGCGGTCCCCCATCATCATCCGGTCCTTACGTCGTCTGGTTCTGGAAGAAGATGCTGACCACGAAGTCCGCCCCGATCTCCCCTTCGCTGTTCTTGATCTTGGACAGGTCCAGCTTGCGGACCTTCATGATCCGGGGCAGTTTCTCCAGCTCAAGCAGGAAGGAATAGAAGGCATTGAAGTTGCCCTGCAATTCCATCCGCAACGGCTGCTCGACGTAGCCACTCGTGTCTTTGCGATTCAGGGTCCGGATGCTCTTGGTCTCCAGGCCTTCCCGCTGGGCGATGACCGTGACCTGCTCCAGGACCTTGTGGATTTCGCTGGTGGGCGGCAGTTTGCTGTCGAAGAAAGCGATCGCCTGATCCACCTGGGCCTTCTGCCGGGAAAGATCATTGTTCTGGGCCTTCGACGTGGCCTTCTGGAAGTCCGCCAGCCGCGCCAGCTTGCCTTCGACCTTCTGCTTGGAGCCCGTGAGGACCCGATTGGCAGGCCGTATCATGAAGTGGTATCCGACCACCGCCAATCCAATCAACAGGGTGAAGAAGATCATCTTCCTGGATGTACTCGACATAGCTCTACCCTCGCACGCTCGTGGACCGGTTGCCCAGTCCTCTAGAAGTTGGAGATCGATTTCTCCGCCTTGGCCCGGATCTGCCTGACGTCGTCCTCGGTCAACCGCACATGGTTCCGGAGCTGCGCCTTCAGCTTGAATTCCCTGAGCACTGCATTCTCCGAGTTCTTGTACTCCTTGGACTCCACCAGGGCCACTCCCTCGAACAGTGCGGCATTGCCCAGCCGCTCGATGTACGCGGCGACCTGCAGGTCGCTCGGGGCAATCCCGCCGATGTCGATCAGAGTCTCCATAGTCTGTTCCACGGAAGGCTTCGCGGCATCCTGTGCGTCCTTCGAGTTCTTCGCGTCCTGGTTGTCGGTCTTGCCGCCGCTGGCCGCCTTCTTGGCCTGGTAGGCACTGGCCGACGTCTTGGCGGGCTCCTTCTGATTGAACTTGACTTCCATCAGGGAGGTCCCGGCCGGCAGTTCATTGGTGAGCGAGGCCAGGACGATGCTGCGGGGCAGCGGCTCCAGCAGCTCGGCCGTCATCAAGGCGGTCTTCATCATCTCCTTGCGCCGGCTCTGCAACACCTCGAACTGCTTGATGGCCTCCTGCATGTGGGCCATCTTGCCGTTGACCAGGGCCTCCTGGCCGGCGCAGGCCTTCTGCCGCATCTTGATGATGCCAAAGGCGCCCATCAAGCCGATCATGACGATCAGCAGCAACACCACGCAGAAGAGATTCGTGCGGCGCGATTCATTGCTTTGGATGTAGTCATCCGGGACGAAATTGATATTCGGCATAGGACTCACCTTCCTCTATGACCGTGACATTCCACTGACGCGGCTCCTACGAAAGACTCAGGCCGAAGGCCGTGGCCCAACTCACCGGGCAGGCCCGACGGTCCGGACCGTCGCCGGTCGGATCCGGCACCTGTACGGCAGCCATGCAATCCCCGATCTGGGCCTGGACCTCCAGTTGTTTGGCGATCGCGGCATAGACCTGGGTCTGTACCGTCGGCCCCGACAGGAAGATCACCCTCGCCATGGACATATTCCGATACATCGATACGAAATCACGGCGGCAGGCCGTGACCTCGAGCACCAATCCGTTCAACGCCTTCTCATCCGCCAAACGCCGGGACCCGATCGGGATGGATCGGGCGAACAGCAGATGCGTATGACGGCAGATCACCACGTTGGTGCACACCGGCTCCACGTTCACCAGCATGACCACGGCCTGGAAATCGCTCTGCCGCCGCCCGAAGAACCGGGCATAGCAGGCGGTCAGCGCCTCGGGCCAGGCGCCCATGGACTTCAGGGTCAGCCCCGCCCTCTCGTAGATGGCCAGGTGCCGGTTGATCAGGTCCCGGTCGGCCACCATCACCAGGGCATTGTCCTGGTCGGTCGGGATGTACCGGACCAGGGCGTTGTCCCTTCCGAATCGCAGGGACATCTGACTCTTAACCTTGGCAAAGAGGACGTCCTCCATCTTGCCGTCGGCCGCCTTGGGCATCTTGATCGTCTCGATGAAGACGTCTCCCGGAAGCATAACGCCGGCGGCGTTCTTGCCCCGAAAGCCGTTGCCTGTCACCAGCTCCCGTGCCGTGTCTGCGGCCCAGCGCTGCCAAACCGCACTGCCGGGCTCCACATTCTCAGGGCAGTCACGCCAGCAGCCAGCCGCCAGCGTGACGCGCTGGCCACTATGGCCCAACTGTGCCAATCGCAGGCCGTCTGTGCTCAAGTCCACCCCTATCGTGTAGGTTTCGTTCTTCCCGAGTCCGAACATCTCAGTCTTCCGCACCGCTCCAAGTCGACCCCATACTCCACCCTTCGTCTCCGCGGTGCCTTGGCAGATGCCCCTGCCTGGCCACATCCAGCTCTAAACGCTCTATCGGCCATTGGAGACCTCTTAGTGAGACTAACCATAATATATGAATGGAGCAGGAGCCGGCCAAACGGGTGCCCTGCGGGCACCCGTTTTTTGTGTAATAGGGGACGTGGCCTGACAGGCATCGCCAGCGGTTTTATGCGACGTGAGTCCGCAGGGCGGAGGGCTTTCAGCGATCAGCTATCAGCAGGAGGACTGGGCGAGTCTTGCCAATACTGAAGGCCGGTAGACGTGGGTCCGAATAGAAGTCTTCTTCCTTGTCGCCGGCTCGCCGTTTCGCCCATTCGCCGTTTCGGTCTTGGCTGGCGGGGAATGAAAACAGCCGATCCCTGCTGGGCAGGGATCGGCGTGATTGACATGGAGACTACATCCGGCAGTGCTGTTATGCGCCCTGGGGCACGACCAGGATCTCGACTCGCCGGTTCTTCGCGTTGCCCTTGTTGCCTCCCGCGTTGGGCTCGACCGGCCTGAACTCGCCGAAGGCCCGGATGCTCAGCCGGGTCGGCGCGACCTTGTCACCGATCATCAGGTTCAGGACAGCGATCGCGCGATGCGCGGACAGGTGCCAGTTCGTCGGATGCTTGGCCACGGTCTCGGGCCGCAGGACCGGGACGTCATCCGTGTGGCCGGCGATGATGACGTCAAACTTCTGGGCATCCTGCGAGTTCAGGATGTCGGCTATCGACTTGATGGCGTCGGTCGCAGACGACGCCACGGCGTCACTGCCCTTCTCGAAGAGCAGGTCGGTGTTGAGCTTCAGCATGCCACGGCCCGCGTCGTAGGAGATCAGGGGGTATTTCTTGGCCAGGTCCTCGAGCTTGGCCGACAGCTCCACGGGCAGGGCATTGCCGCCGGTGACCAGACGTTCATTCAGCGAGGCGATCAGGGCCCTTTTCTTGGCCACGTCTTCCTCCAAGGCCGCGACCTTGTTCCTGAGCGTCTCGGCCTCCACGCCCGTCTGCTGACCCGAAGAGGACACCTGTCTCTGGGCCTGCTCCAGCTTCAGTCGCGTGGCCTGCAGCTCGCTCTCGAGGCTCGCGATCCGGGATCGCTGGGTCTCGTTCTGCACCTTCAGGTCAAACGCCTCACCCGCACACCCGCTCAGGACAACCAGCCCACCCAACACACAGAGGACGCCAACCCATTTTGCCATTCGCATCGTTCCATCCTTTCAAGCCTAACAACTCCACGTCGAGTCCGTTGCGGACGTGCAACCCTAATGAAGCCCAGAGTTTAAGGCCTCAAGGGTTCCCTCATCCATTGGAGTCCTAAGTAGAAACTATTTGCTGCCCCCAGTCAAGATGCAACTTGCGCAAATAGTCAGCGAAGGGTCCAGGCCTGACTCTGCGAGGGAAGGATCTGCCACTGGCCCGCGGAATCCATACCTTGAACATAGACAATGAGGGCCTGGCCCTTCTGCAGCCCAGAGAGGGCCAGCGGACTATCCACCGCCCGCTCCTCGCTCCACGGGCCGTCGGACGCGTTGACCGAGTAGCGATAGGCCGTGATGCCCGGTCCTCCTACCGTGAGGGTGGCCGTGGTCTGGGTTGTCGCTGCGCCGGGTTCACCTTGGATCGCAGCCCCTGCAGGGACATACGCACCGCGATCCAGGCCCCAGGGCCCTGTGCCGCACGCCAGAGAGCCCGGGAGGAGACGCCATTCGGAGCTGGGACCTGCAAGAAGAGGATCTGCATCCAGATTGCCAGCGCCGAGGCTATGCCAGAGGCTGGGCAGGATGGAACGGTGGACCGCCCACTGGGTGGTCTTGTCCGTGTGTTCGAAGAGAGGCTCGACTGTCTGCCAGAAGATGCATCCATCCACCAGTGCGCCTTTCCCGGATTTCAGGGTGCGGCCGGGCATCTCGAAATAGAAGGCCGAGGCGGCGATCTGGACGACCGTGTTGTTGACGAAGGTCATGAACGCCCCATCCTTGACCTGGGCCACGTGGCCGCCGTCGTAGAAGACGTTGCGGACCACGACGTAGTTCTTGCCCGCACCGGCAGAGATGAAATTGCTGTTGCCTGTGGCGGTGTTGTACTTATCCTTCAGGAAGTGCATAAAGCGATTGCCCTCGACGTGGGCATCGCCTTCCAGGTCCAGGGCGTCATCGCCGCCACCGAGAAAGACGTTGTCGCGGATCTCGATGATGCCGTCCGGCCTGGAAGGTCCATCCACGTCGACGCAGTCATTGTGTCCCTTGGGCCGGCCGAAGGTATTGCGCTCGATCAACAGACGCCCCCCTGCTGCCACTACGCCCCAGATGTGCTCGCTCATGTTGTCCGTGGTCGGCGCCTGGTTGGCGTCAAAGAGATCCGTGAATACACAATCGCGGACCACCAGGGATGACCCTTGCGTGCGGATCCGCCGCAGGTCCGTGTGGTCAAAGGTCACGTGATCGATCTGCAGCACAGACTGGTCCAGTCCCACCATGCCGTCATGGGTGCGCCCGTATTCCAGGATGGCCCAGGACAGCCGATTGTCCGCCTTGGTGTTGGCAAACTGGATGCCTGTCCAGGTCCCCTGCGCTGCGGAGGATCGGGTGAACCGGATCGGCTGGCTGGCAGTCCCCGCTGCCACCAGTTGGCCTCGCACAGTCAGGCGGGCGCCCTTGTCGAAAGCCACGGTCGTACCCGGCCCTATGATGAGGGACGTGCCTGCTGCCACGATCCTCTCGCCCGTGATCCGCTGGATGCCCTGGTCCGCAGTCCAGACCACGGCCGGCAGCACGTCTGCTGGCTGCACGTAGGGGTAGCAGCCCAGGTCAATGACCTCCCCCTGGCTGCCCAGTCCCGCAGCCCTGCAGGGAGACGCCTCCTTCAGACGGTAGTCATGGTGGGCAGAATCGACGAACAGAGGATCTGCATTCAGGTTGCCTGAGCCGGGCCATGCCTCTCCGAAGAGATCACTGGCGCTGACGTGGATGTCAGAGGCCTGATAGGGCGACTGGACGCTCACCGGGTCTGTGGCCACGATGATCGAGTGGGTCACGTTGTACGTGACCTTGCCGGCCTTGACGCTATACTTGTTGTGGGATTGGATGCCGATGTCGGCAGTGCCCTGGACCTTGGAGGCCACGATGGTCGAGCGGTCGATGTTGATCTCGGCAGAGCCCCCTTCCAGGGTCTTGGCCGCCAGGGTGGCCACAGTCGGGTCCTCAGGCGCCCTGTTGTTCTCCGCGATCAGGCAGTGGCGGAGCGTGACCTTGCCGCCGTAGATGCTGAGGCCCTTATCCTTGGCGCCCCTGAGGATCTGGTCCTCGATCGTCAGCTCACAACCCAGGGTGTCGATGCAGTCGTCCTCCATGCGGGCCACCACCCCGCCCTTGATCAGGCAGGTCTGGCCTGCCGATTGGTCATGGATGTAGATCCCGTCTGCATCATCCGGATTGAGCATCTCCGTGATCCAGGTTTCCTCCAGCAACAGGGCCGTGCCCGTTATCTCGGGTCCCATGACCGAACGTGCAAAGAGGCAGTGCCGGAACGTCAGGTCCGATCCCGAGGCACTCTGCATGATCTTCCCGACGTTGTCGGTCAGGGCCGCACGGTCGAAGACGATCTTGGAGCCCGCGGTCCGGACGGCCGGCCCCTTTCCGGTGTGCCCTGCACCGGGCGACCGGCCTGCCAGGGTGAGGTCCGTGTACTGGTAGACCGAGACCGCCGCCCCTTCATGATGGATCTCGCCCCAGGCCTTGGCAGGGTCTGCAGCCGTGAAGGTCACAGGGCGGGAGGCAGAGCCCAGAGACACGAGGCTACCCCGCGCGTCGATGTCGACGCCGCTGGATCCGCTGGCCGCTCCATCCAGCAAAACAAGCGTGCCGGGCTGGACCGTGAGAGTCCGGCCTGCAGGAACGACCACGTCTGCGATCACATGCACGATGCCGCTCCAGACGGTATCGCCGGCCAGCGTGCCCGAGACCCGCGTCTGGGGCTGGCCTGACAGGTCGGCCAGCCACCGGCTGGTGCTCAGTCCACCGACCGCGGCAGTTAGGGTGAAGGGCCCGCTCCCTGTGAAGACCACCAGGCTGCTGCCCAGGCCGTTGTACAGGGTGATCTGGGTCTGCAAGGCATGCACGCCGGGATTGTCCAGCGTGAGGGTCGCCGTGGCATCCCACAGGTCCCGATCCACCCGGCCATCTGCCCTCACGACCTCCACCCGGACCAGGACCGGGATACCAGGGAGGTAGCTGTCCCTCACGGTCATGACCAGCCTGCGATCCGTGGATCCCCCGCTGTCGCCCGGTGAGACCGGGACATCCTGCACGCTCCCAAGGCTCGCGGCCAACGCCGCACTGATCAGGAAGTCCGAGCTGGTGGCCGAGCTGTTCATTCCCTGGATGGCCAGGATGTTGGGTCCGGCCTTGAGCAGGCCCTTGTGGGCCGTGATGTCCACGGCGACGTCGTAGTCCTCGCCATCCGCCTCGACTGCGCTGTCCGCATGGGAGTTCCAGGCGGATATGCCGGCGAAGTTGGAGCGGCCGATTTCTTGGCCATTCAGGTAGGCGACGAACCCGTCGTCGCACCGGACCTTCAAGGTCAGATCGTTGAGGTCGACCAGGGCGTTGGCGTCCACGGTGAAGGGAATACGGATGTAGCAGGTGTTGTTCTTTCCGGATCCATACATCTGGGACCGCACATCGAGGGTGATCAGCGGGAGGTAGTCACTGGCCGTGTCAAAGCCCACTCCTCCCGGACCGCCCGTGCAGAGGGTCCACTTCGAGTCATCGAAGGCCTTGCCGCCCCTCCAATCGTCGCTGATGGCGGCAGTGGGGACGAGGACACGCTTGTCTGCCCCTTCTGCCGCCAGGGTGACCGGCGTCAGGATGGTCACTTCCACCGCTGCAGCAGTCCCCATGGACCCACGCAAGCCGGACAGGGTCCAGATGCACACGACCATGGCGAGGATTGCGATTCGGCCGGGGTGGCGGCCATTCATTCTCATGGGCTGACCTCGAGTCTGACAAGGACCGCCTCGATCATCGCGCTGATCAGGAAATCCGAACTGGTACTGGAATTGTTCATCGCCTGGATGGCCAGAGTGTTGGCGCCCGCCTTCAACTGGCCCCTGTAGGCGGTGATGTCCACGCTCCGCAGGCTGGAATCATCGCTCGCGGAGCTATCCGCGTGCGAGTTCCAGGCCGGCGTCCCCGTGAAGTTGATGCGGGCCACTTCCTGGCCATTGAGATAGGCCACGTAGCCGTCGTCACACCGCACCTTCAGAGACAGGTGATTGACGTCAGCCGGGGTGTCGGCCTCCAGGGTGAACGGGATACGGAGACAGCAGGAGGCGTTCTTGCCCGACCCATACATCAGGGACTTCACGTCGAGCGTGATCAGCGGCAGATAGTCGCTGGCCGTGTCGTAGCCGACTCCCCCGGGGCCGCCGCTGCACAGGGTCCACTTCGAGTCATCGAAGGCCTTGCCGCCTCTCCAGTCGTCGCTCACGGCCGTAGACGGAACGAGGACGCGTTTGTTGGCTGCCTCAGCCACCAGAGAGATCGTGGTCTGGGTGGTCTTTCTGGCCGCAGGATTGGCTGCGCCTGGCGTGGGGGCGGCGATGAAGCCTCGCGTGGCGCCGCCATCTGGGAGCCGGCCCTGGGAGACGTCGTCGGTCTGTGTGCCGTAGACGACCCCATCGACCAGGTTCGCATCGCTGTCCCAGAGCGAGACAGTCCCTCCGGCCTGTGGCAGCGGCGAATTCCAGTGCCAGAGACCACTGGACGAGCCCGTCCAGACCACCTCATAGCCCCCCCCTGGCATGAAGGTCAGCGGCGAGATCCTGTAGAGGGGAGGCTGCAACACGGCGTCGTGGGTCAGGCACATGCCTCCCAGATCGAGGGGATTGGGCTGTGGATTGTACAGCTCGACAAAACCCTCTGTGAGCCGCACCTTGGGCCTGGCCAGCCACTCATTGATCTTCAGGCCTGCAGGATTGCCGCACGGCTGCAGCACGTTGGCCTTGCCGAGCGTCGGGACCGTCAGTCGCCAGGAGTCCTCATAGCCCATCCTGCCCAGGGATAGGTCGGCTAGTTGTGGACCGAAGACGACCGAATCGATCAGCCTCGCACTGCGATCGTACAGGAACACTCCATCGCCGTCTTCAGACAGCGAGAAGCCCAGGTGCAGCCCCGGGCCGGCAGCCTTGTCCGCCAGCAGGACCAGATACTGGCCCGGGTTGATCCGAGTGCCGGCGGGGAACGTGAAACAGACCGGATCATTGGGGTCGTGGCCGATCTTCATGCCCGCCAGGTCCAAGCCGGCCGGTCCTTCGTAGGTGAGCTCGATGGTCGCCGGATGACCGCTGCCCCCCGCCGCAGTGGAGACGTCCCTGGCCAGGACCTCATTGAGCTGCAGATGGCCGAACGCGGGGTCCACGGTCCAGACGCGTGACATCGTGACGGCCGCATCGGTCCCGAGCAAGGGATCGTCCTGGTAGGTCCCCGCGTCGTTTTTGCCCGTGACCTCCACGTGGTGGGAACCCGGCGAAAGGCCGGTCAGCTTGATGGCCGTGGCGATGGGCGTCTCCGCACTCCACGCATTTCGGTCAAGCCGCCATCGGTAATGGGTGAACCCGGAGCCAAGCGGGAAGCCGGCCTTGGGGATGCCGCTGCCGGTACGGTTGGGGCCGACGACCAAGGTCGCACTATTCTGGCACGTGATGGCGTCCGGCTCTCCGGAAATGGACAGGCCGAGAGGGATGACCCCACCTTTGTCCAGGCCGCTGAGGCCTGTCGCGTGGCCGGCTGAACCGGCCTTGAGGCTGAACCAGTCCCACAGCACCTGGGCCTGCTGCCAGTCCGTGAACTGCGTCTCTGAGACCTGCGGGACATGCTTGAGCTGCGGGTCCACCACGACGTTGCCGCCGCCCGGGCCGGTCCAGGGCATGGGCAGGATGTTGTTGACGAAGGTCACAGTGGTCTGGTTGGGGTCATAGCTGCGGACCAACTGCTCAGCGTCCCAGATGACGTTGCCCTCCAGGTAGAAACCCGCGGCGAACGTGGTGAGGCTCGGCGTCGTGTCTCGGACGGCCACCACACCCGAATCCGTATCCATTCCGCCCTGCTTGGTCGTGCGGATGATCGTGTTGTTGAGGAAGGTGAAGAAGTTGCCCTGCTTGGCGGTGGCCGCGTTGTCGCAGTCGAAGAACAGGTTGCCGAGGAGCGTGACCTCAGACGTGCGGCTGCCGCTGTTGCCGCCCGAGACTGCTGCGGCGCTGTCAGGCGTGCCGCTGCCGCGATGGCAGTGCAGGAAGAGGTTGCCCTCGATCCAGGCATCCGTGCCATCCAGGTCCAGGATGTCGTCGGTGGAGCCCATGAAGACGTTGTTGACCACCTGGAGGATCGGCTGGTTCTGATCCCGGTTGCCGCCCGTGAAGTCGATGGCGTCGCTGTAACCGACCGTACCGCCAAAGAAGCAGTCCCGGATGATGCCGTGGCCGCCAGCCTTGATGCCGCCTGTGCCGTGAACCACTTCGAAGGATGCGGTGGTTGCAGGGAAGGTGCAGTGGCTGACCACAAACGAGCCGCCGTCCAGGGAGAGGTACGAATGCGTCGTGGTGTTGAACGTGACGTGGTCGAGAACCAGGGTGCCGGCGGCCAACGTGATACAGGTCTTGGCGTTGCCTTCCAGGTAGACATAGGCCATGCGGGTCCCGGGCGAGGCTGCTCCGCCATTGATCGTGATGCCGCCCCAGCTCGTGCTAGTACCGGGCGGGCTGGAAAAGCGGATTCGTTGCACCTGCGTGCCTTCGGCCAGCAGCCTGCCGCCGTTGGACACGACCAGATTGACGCCCGAAGCCAGGTACACGGAGGTGCCGGGCTCGATCGTCAGGGTCCCGCCCGCAGGCACGGTCACCGTGCCCGTGACCAGATAGGGGCCGCCCGCAGCAGTCCAGACCTCCGTGGCCTTGAGCGTGCCGCCGGGCTTGGTCGTGGCCGTGGCTGCGGCGAACGAAAAATCGCCATCCTCGCTGGCGTGGCCAGTCGCAGCCGACCCTAGAGCAATGATGGCCAAGAAGGCCAGGGGCTTCACCAATGATCCTCCTCACCGGCTCCCAGGGCTGGACGCCGCTGCTTGCCAATTCCACGAGTAGCTCCAACTGGCCGGTGCGGCGAGTGGATCGCTCACGTTCAGGGAACTGCCGCCTCCGTGGGCGGATGGGTACCACGTCCCGCCATAGGTAAAACGCAGGATGGCTGCCTCCAAGGGACTGGGCAGGGTCAGGATGATCTGCTCGCCCTCATCATTCAGCTTGCCTGAGTACTGACCGGCGATCGGCACGGTCGTGCCGTACTTAGCCACGAATGCAGACTGGTTCCCCGCGACCACCACAAACTCCCCCGGACCCAGCGTCATCTGCGGAAACACGAAGTCGATCCCTTGGGTGAACCGTGCGCCCGCCAGGTCCAGGTCCAGGCTGCCGACATTCTGAAGCTCGATGAAGTCCAGATCGCTGCCCTCTGCCGCCGCGTACATCAGCTCCATCACGCGAAGACCGTTGAGCAGATCAAGACCTTCCTGGAAGAGGAACGGGGTCTCCACCTTGGTCACCTCGGCCTCCAGGTCTGCACTGATCAGGAAGTCCGAGCTGCTCGATGAGCTGTTCATCGCATGGATGGCCAGGATGTTGGCGCCAACATTCAGCCGATCCCTGAACGCAGAGAGGTCGATCGAGGCATCCCAGCCCGTGATCTTGGCTTCCACGGAGCTGGCTGCCCGGGAGTTCCAGGCAGGGGTCCCTGCGAAGCCCTTGCGGCCGACCTCCTCGCCATTGAGGTAGGCCACAAATCCATCGTCGCATCGTAGGTTCAGGGTCAGACGCGTCAGGCCGGCAAGGGTCTCCGCATCCACTCGGAACAGACTCCGTATATAACAGGTGCTGTTCTTTCCGGTTCCGGACATCAGGGACTTCACGTCCAGGGTGATGGCCGCCAGGTAGTCGGTCGCCGTATCGAACCCCACTCCGCCCGGGCCGCCACTGCACAACGTCCACTTCGAGTCGTCGAAGGCCTTGCCGCCCCGCCAATCATCGCTGATCGCGACAGTCGGGACCAGGACACGTTTGTCGGCGTTCTCCGGCACCAGGACCGACGTCGCCGTCACGATCTTGGCGGGTGGGGGATTGATCACGCCAGGCGTAGGCAATACCAGGAAATCGATGGCGTTCGAGCCATCCGGCACGCGGCCCTGCGAGACGTCCGTGGTCTGCGGTCCATAGAAGACCTTGTCGATGGCGTCCAGTCGCTCATCGTAGAGGCCGATCGTCCCGCAATCGGCAGACAGCCGGAAGTTGACGTGGCCCGAGTCCCGCTGGCCATCTGCCACAAATGTGGCATAGCCACTGCCTGCGATGAACGTCAAGCTCGGGATGGAGGCAGTCGGCGTCTCAGTGACGGGATGGTCCGCCAGGGTCATTCCAGCCAGGCTGACGGGGTGGGGGTCCGGGTTATAGAGCTCAATGAAGTCATCTGCGAAAAGGACCTCGCCGTGGCAGAGCCACTCGTTGATCCGCAGGCCGGCGGGATTGCCGGGCTGCGCGGCCCTGTTCTCTGCACCCGGCGTGGGCTCTGCCAGCGCCCAGGTGGCCGCGCCGCCCATCCTGGCAATGGACAGGTCTGCCAACTGTAGCCCGAACTGGACTGAATCCAGGAGCCTTCCGCTGCGGTCGAACAGATGGAGGCTGTCACCCTCGTGGTTCAGTGCGAAACCCATATGGAGCCCCGAGGTCGCCGATGCGCTGTCGGCAAACAGTACCAGGAACTGGCCGGCCGAAATCGTGGTCCCTGCTGGAAAGACAAAGCCGTTCGGGCCGTTGGGGTCATCGGTGATCTTCATGCCTGACAGGTCCAGCCGGGCCGGGCCGTCGTAGCTGATCTCGATCCAGTCCGGCCGCGTGCCTTCATGGTCGAGCGAGGAACGGTTGAGGGCCAGGACCTCGTTGATCCTGAGACAGGAGTAACTGGGATCCACGGTCCAGGGCAGGGAGACCGTAGCGGCAGTCTCGCTCTGCCACACGCCCGCGGAGTCCTTGGCCAGGACAGAGACCGCGTAGGTCCCCCGGCCGAGGCCCGACAGTGCGATGGGCGCGAGGGCTGGAGCGGGCGAACCGGGCAGGACCGGCTCGGGTCTGAGGATCTCCTGGCTCCAGGTGCCGCTATTGAGGCGGTACTTGTACGCCCGGATATCGGGGCCGCCCACGGCCAGGGTCGCACTGGACCTCCAGGTAATCGGTGCAGGCTCGCCTGACACAGATGCGCCGGCAGGCACAAGGCCGCCCATGTCCCGGCCGTTGGGTCCTGTGCCGATCGCGGCTGACGGGGGCCGCAAGGCGAAGTCGATCCGCGGATCTGTCACCTGCGAGGTATTGACCAGTTGAGGATCGCCAAACAGATTCCCAGTGCCGGCCCAGACCACGTCATTGGCCTCTGCCGGCGGCAACATCGAGCGGTTGAGCGTGACGGATGCAGGATGGCCGGTCCAGTCAGGATTCTCGAAGACCTGGGTGACGTCATGGAAGATATTGCCGTCGCCGTAGAACCCTGCGCCCTGCCCCCCTGCCCCAGCCTCGTACAGGCAGACGCAGGAGACCGCGGCCTGGACGATCGTGTTGTTGACTGCAGTGACGAATCCGCCGTCCCTACAATTCAGGGCACGGTCCACGTCATAGAAAAGATTCCGAACCACAGTCACGTCTGAGACCCGACCGCTCTGGGCACCTGCTACAACCGCCGAGGCCCCCTTCTCGCGGCCAGCATCCCTGCGCACGTGCATGAACACGTTGCCTTCCAGATGCGCATCCGCGCCCGCCAGACGGATGCACTCCTCGGTACCTGCGGTGAAGGTATTGTCGATGAACCGCGCGATGGGCCCCGGCCGCTTGCCGCCCGACGCGCTGACGATTGCGTGGCTGCCCGTGGTCGTGCCGAACCGATTGGCCTCGAACAGGGCGAGGCCGGACGAGCCAAGTCCGGAGACCTGGACCAGGTCCGCATTCGCCAGATCGGGCAGCGTCGAGTGGCTCAGGGTGAGACTGGCGTCGTCGGCGATCACGTAGCCCTTGGAGTGATGGCCCCATCCCACGTGGTCCATCGTGACCCTGGCGCGATCCAACCGGACCGCACACGTGCCGGAGTCGCCATACTCCATGTCGACGTAAGAGAGCTGGTTGTCCTCCTGGGTGTTCGCGAACACGCACCCGGCCCAACTGCCTCCGCCCGGCTGCGAGGTCAGGCGGATCCGCTCGTACGCCGTCCCCACGGCGACACACCGGCCGTTGACGGTCAGGCCTGCCCCCGGCTCAAAGAACAGGGTCGTTCCAGGCTCTACCGTCAGCGTCACGCCAGGCGGCACAATCAGGTTCCCCGTGATGTGCCACGGCCCTGAGGCCGCGTCGAGGGTCTTGTTGGCAGAGAGGGTGCCTGAGAGTTTGGAGGGGTGATCGTTGTCGTACCAGACGTCCAGGAACCCTTCCTGCAGCGGATCGCCCGCGGCGTCAGTGCTGGCGAAGGCCTGTACGAGGATACGGTTGATGCCTGGGCGCAATGGGATGCCGCTGGCCGACCACTTGCCGCCCAGAGGCGTCCAGACGGCAGGCTGACCGCTGACCAGCACGGACCGCGTACGCACGGCGTCCGCGGTTCCGGAGATCGACCGCATTGTGGCACTCACGTTCCAGGGGTATCCATCCACCACGACCAGATCCGTCGTGATAGTCATCGTCCGGGGGACCTGGGCCAGCACCGCAGCCCTCCGGTTCCTGACGAACTGCTTCATGGCATCGATCCTGGCCTTGGTCAAGAACCCGCCCAGGACCTGGTCGAACAGCGGATCGAGGCGATCCGGGTTGAAGACGTCACGGGTCACATCCAGCATGGCCTGGTAGTAGAGCGGAATGATCTCCGGCCTGCCGAGGAATCGCTTGAGACCATCGACGCCGCTGCTGGTCGGTCCTGTGACGATCGAGAAGATGCTGTGCGTGATGCTGCCGTGCTCACTTCCCTGGTCCAGGATCGTATCCAGGTCATGCGGGACCAGGACGAAACGCGTGTCCACTGCGCCGCGGTACATGAAGTAGTCATCGCCGATGCCCCGGTTCAGCCCGGTCTCGTAGTTCAGGAAGCAGGAATCGAGGGCGATGTAGTGCAGCCACTGTGAGACGTTGAGGACCTTGCTGACCTCTTCGAAGTAGGTCGCATCAGGGGCGTTGTTCAGAATATTGAAGAGGTTGATCAGGTCAGACCAGTCATCTTGCGAGGTGTTATTGGCCTTGAAGTAACGATTGCGATAGATGTCCGGGTTGTTGCCCTCGTACTTCAGCTCCGCCTCGGCGGCTCCGGAATCCAGGCGGAAGCAGGTGTAGAGGTTTCCCGCCGAGTCCTCGGGAAAGTGCTTCTTGGCCCACTGGTCGTCGAAGGCCTCCAGCCCCACGTACACGCCATACATGGAGCTCCCCGTCGCAAGGTTGGCACCGTTGATCCGCGCCTGCACAGGCAGGGCATCGGCCGCCGCAAAGCCGGAAAGGCGGTGGATTGCGCTGCCGATGATCTGGACATAGGTGTACCGGCAATTGAAGTTGAAGGAACTCAGACCCTTCCACGTCCGGTCGTGCGAAAGATGCACGTGGAAGTTGTTGGGGGGCCCGCTTCTCGTGCCGTGGCCGCGGTTGCGGATGCCGACCGCATACCGCACGTCTATGCCCATGCCGTCGAGGCTGATGAACGTCCCGTTCATCGTGGCGTCGCTGTCCTCTTCCCCGTTGCTCTTGCTCCCGATCAGGGCCAACTCCGTCCGTTCCTTCTCGGTCATGATCAAATAGTATCTGGGTTGGCTGCCAGCGACCCAGGGCGCATCGGGATCAAAGGTCCCATCCACCTGATAGAGGACGTTGGTCCCCTGCTGGCTGGCGCCATCCACGCGGCTCGGTGCAGGCCACGTGCGGACCTTGCCGCCAGCGTCCCTGGCCTCCACGTAGAACTCCACGATGGCGTTGTTGGGCTCTGCAGGGATGGTTCCACCATAGATCCCGTCTCCGGACGCCTCATCGCCGTGGGCGCCGTCATCGACCATAGCCACGCGCGTGAAGGCCGTCTGACCGTCTACACGATAGGCAAGGACCGCACTGAGACCGGTCGCCTTCTCGTCCATCAGGCGGGCCGTCACGGTCACCGAGTCGACAGGCCCGGGGATGATAGGAAGATGCAGGACATCCAGAATAAAGGGTGCGACGTCGCCGGCAGCCACGGAATTGGCCAGCCCCGGCGTGCCGCCTGCCACTGTGCTGGCAGCCCAGTTCTGGCCCACGTTGCGCGGAAGGGCAGGGTTGATGAGCTCCAGCGACCGGCCGCCGCCGTCCGTCTGGTCAGACCACTGCCACCCGCGATGGCCGTGGTCGACCGGACCCAGCTCTCGCACGGCCCAGTCGCCTTCATCGAAGTAGGTCACGCGATCGATCAGGGCGCCATTGCGGTCCAACAGCTCGATCGTGTCACCGGAGTTGCCCAGCTTCCCCTGCCAACCGCCCAGCACCACGCCTGCCGAGGGGTGGGTCGTGGCGAAGATGGCGGGATCTGCCGCGACCACCAGATAGCCGCCTGAAGGCAACAAGGTCCCTGAGGGGAAGGTCAGCGAGAGGCTCCGGTCCATCCGCCAGCCGGACAGGTCCACGGCCTCGGACCCTGCGTTGTACAGCTCGACGTACTCGGCAGCCAGTTCTTCGGGCTTATTGACGGCCTGGAGTGGATGGAACATGATCTCATTGATCACCACCAGAGGTCTGCGGCCCTGATTGGAGCTGCCCGGCGTAGGCTGGGCCGCGACCTGCCAGGAGTATCCTCCATCAGGGATCCTGGCGTAGGACTGGTCTGCGTTCTGGGCCCCAAACGTGACACTATCCAGCCGCGTCACCCCATCCCTTGCGAACAGACCGATCGCCTCACCCGAGGCCTGCAGCTTGAAACTGGCGTGGAGCGGGCCACGAGCCGTCTGGCCATCTGCCCAGATCAGGAGGAATCCACTGGGCTCCAGGGTCGTCAGGTCTGGGCGATTGGCGGGGATCTGCCACTGGTCCGGCCTGTGCAGGTCGTCCGTCAGGAAGAGACCGCCCACGTCCTCTACCTGTGCGCCGGAATTGTACAGCTCAATCCAGTCGCCGTAGTCATGGGCCTCATCAGAGAGGGTGCGGGTATTCTGGGCCATGAACTCATTGATCACCACGGCGTGACCGTAGGTCAGACCGGATGACAATAGGATCGTAGCAAGCACCCAGCTCCAGATGCGGCAGCGCACAGGGAGGCGGCCACACAGACGCGTCTTCAAGGCAGTACCCTTCCTTCGAAAGGGGCGGACACATCCCCCTACAGCTACTGCCATTATACACAATCAGCCTATGTAGAGTCAAGATAACCCGACTCCGCGAGGGTAGGGACAATTCCCGAACCTTTGGTGGGAAAAGAAGGACGGATCAGAACTGGAAGCTCAGGCCGAGCGCCACCCCGCCTCTGAAGGGCGTGAACGTGACGTCCACGGGATTCTTCACGGGGCTTTTGTCAGGACGATCCAGGAAGGCGTTGTGGATGAAGGCCGTGATGAAGTGGCCCAGGGCTGCGGCCGCCAGGACGTCCGACGGATAGTGGTGCTTGCCCTCCACCCTGGCCCAGGAGACGCCGCTGGCCAGGCCCAGGTTTCCGATCTGTATGGCCTGGCGGACGAGGCCGGGCATGTCGATCGAGTTGAGGTTCAGATTGGAGAGCGTGGCCGTGCCGAAGGCGCCGGAGGCGTGGCCCGAAGGAAAGCTCTTGCCCTCGCCGGTCGGTCTTGGCCTGCCGATCCACGACTTGAGGGCGTCTGTGCCCATGCAGTTGACCCCCAGCGCGCCCACCTCCACGGCCAGTCCCTTGAGCTTGTCGTCCGCCCACTGCTTGAAGTCATGTCCGCTGGGCGTGGCCAGGGCCGTGACAACCGTCTCGGCAGTGAGGGCCATCAGCAGGGCGTCACTCGCGTCGGAGGCGCCGCCCTCAGAGCCGAAGATCGGGGTGTGCTCGATGGCCCAGTCGGAGACGTGCTGATCCCAGTGATCGATGGTGAACGCGAGCGCCCCTGCTGCAGGGACCCACGTCTGGGGATCCAACAGGGCATCCTTGGCAGCCTCAAGCAGCCGACCGCCGCCGACGGGCCGCGTGGCGTCCTCGCCCCATCTGGGTTGTCCTTCTGGAGCCATGCATCCCGATCCCGTCAAGAGCATGGCCAACGACATTGCGAGAATCACCCCATTCCGGTACATATCACTCCATAACCAACGAGGCAGCCTCCGGTTGCATCCTTCGATGAGCCGCATCGCATCCATCGGCCGTTTAAGATTGAGGCTTTCGCGCAAATGGCGGTTGAATCCTGAGGCCTGGGCAGGTAGAATACGTGTTGGTATTATCGGAAGGAGGGTCCGGGCGGACCGGGTGTGTCCCGCCTCCCTCCATAGGATCCCGCGGTATGGATGGGGGTGTCGATGAGACATCTGGTCGTCATATTGACCCTGACCCTGGCACTGGGAGCGCGGGCCGCCATCACCGTGGTCGGCCTAGGAGACCAGAGCCGCTACGATGACAAGGTCACCTTCACCATCGCAACGGAGGCGGGGACCCAGACCACAGCCAGCTTGGACGGCCAGGCCGTCGGCGTCGGCATCCCCGTCACGGTAGCCCAGGTCCAGTACCACGAACTCGTCGTCATGAGGCAGCCTGCCACTTCTGGAGCGGTCGAGACGCTGCGGATTCGTTTCATCGTCCGCAACTCCCAGCGGATGTCCACTGAGGACGGCCTCCCGACCTTCACGCCCCCACCGTTCGTGGCTGATGCGCCTTCGGCCTTTGCCGGCGCGACCCTGACGCTGGTGGCGCCCGCAGAGTATCCACAGGGCCTTGCCGTGCCTGTGGTCGGCCGGCTGCGAGACGCCGCAGGAGGGCCGCTGTGGCTCAACGCTACGGTCCAGTCGTCCCAGTTCGCCTCTTCACCTCTGACGCTCCGCCGCGGCTGGGGCTCCGTGGTCCTGCCTGCCTTCACGTCTGCAGCGAACCCGTCCTATGACGGAAAGGTCGCAGGCCTGACCGCAGAGGCGCCGATCCACGTAGAGGCCAAGACCGCCTGGACGACCAAGAGCGGAGTCCTTGGCTCGGAGGCCTGGGGACCCAACGGCCGCATCCACGTCACTGCTTCTGTCACGATCCCTGCTGGAGCGACCCTGAACGTCGAGGCCGCAAGCGTGGTCCTGCTCGACCCGGCAGCAGAGATCATCGTGGATGGCGGAACCCTGAACATCTCGGGCACACTGGCCCGACCCGTTGTCTTCACGCCGCAGTCCGGCAGCCAGCCCTGGGGCGGCATCCAGCTCAAGGCCACCACCGGCACTCGCATGACCGCCGCAGGCGCGATCTTCACGGGCGGCGGCGCGGATCCGACGTGGTTCAACACCCACTCGGGCTATACCGTGCACCGCAGGGAGGAGGCCTGCCTGCTCGTGGAGAAAGGGGCCCAGGCGACTCTGACCGACTGTTTCCTCATTCGGCTGGCGGGCCAGGCCTTCAACACCAAGAGCGGCGACATGACCCTGACCGACTGCCTCGTGCAGGGCGCCACGACGGGCGGACAATTGAACGGCGGCAGCGTCTCTGCCCTGCGATGCGGTTTCCTGGAGTTTCCGGACGCCACCACCAACTTCGTGGATGGCGACAACGACGGTCTGTATCTGGTGCCGGGCAGCAGCGGCCTGCACACCCTGGACCGCTGTGTGATCGTCTCGGCCAAGGATGACGGCCTGGATTCCGCTGCAGGCAAGATCGCAGTGCGGCACTGCTGGATCGAGAACTGCTTCCACGAGGGCTTCTCGCCTGCCGCGTCAGGGCATCAGTCGGGGAGCACGGACACCGTGTTCTTTCACTGCGGCCAGGGGCTGGAGCAGGGCTACGGCAGCCCGAAGGCCACCGCCACTGGCTGCCTCATGACGGGCTGCCTGGTCGGCATCCGCAGCGGCGACAACTATGGATCGCCTTCCTTCACCGACTACACCGGTCACCTCACCGCCACAGGTTGCCTCAGCCTCTACAACGCGTTCCATGACGTGTGGGGCTATGAATGGAACTCCTGGACCTATCGCACGAACCGGATGACCATAGAAGACAACTTCCTGACCGAGACCTCTGGCCTGCATCCAGACAACGCGGCCTGGGATCCGAACCGGGACGGCGAGATGCTGAAGGCCTTCATGCCCGTGGCGGACAGCAACGTCGGCGTCGCCCTCACCGGCCAGCCCAGCCGCTCGTCCCTGCAGGACTACCCGGGCACGTTCGACGTGCGGTTGAGCACGTTCAGCTCGAAACCCGTCAGCGTGGTGTACTCGCTGATAGGCAAGGCCGAATCCACGGGTTCCCAGGAGGAGGTCCTGGCCACCGCCGAACTCCGGTTCGACTGCGGCCAGGTGCTGAAGACCCTGGACTTGCCGCTACCCAAGGACCGGACCTTCGGCCTCGTCCGCCTGGCCCTCAGTCAGCCCCGCTGTGCAGAGATCACGGGCGACCCACTGCAGTACAGGGCCACTCCTCCCCCCGCCGGACGAAGTGCTCATCGCCAAGGGCGCAGGCGACTGGATGCACCAGGCCCTGCGCAGCGAACCTGCCGGCAATTGGCGCGGCCTGGATTACACTGAGACCTCCTGGGCGAAGAACAAGAACGCACCTATCGGGTTCGGCAGCATTGGCGCCACAGGGGCTACGGTGTCCCTGAAGACCGTCCTGACCGCCGCGGAACAGGGCTCATCATCGGACCGCACACGCACAGTCTACTTCAGGCGACACTTTCAGGTGGCAGACCCTGCAGCCGTACGGACCCTATCCCTGAGCCTCATGCGGGATGACGGCGCAGTGGTCTATCTAAACGGCAGGCAGGTGGGGCGCACAAATATCGACACAGGCTCGACAGAGGGCGGCTTCGTCGGCTATTCCACCCTGGCCAACCGAGCGCTCGACGGGGCGGAAGAGGCGGCGTATGTGACCATTCCGATAGCCAGCGACCTTCTGGGCGCCCTGGTCCCCGGCGATAACGTCATCGCAGCAGAGGTCCACCAGTCCTCAGTCACCTCCAGCGACCTGGTCCTGGACCTGGAGCTGGTCGCGAGCTTCTTCCCGCCAGAAGAAGGCGAGTAGCGACGGGGGATTGGAGGAAGATCAGAAGGTAGGAAGGTGGGAAGGTGAGAAGGGGAGAAGGTGAGAGAAGCGAACTCGCTCGCCCATTCTCCGTTTCCCCCATTTCGCCATTCGCCGCTTCACACCCGACCTGGGCTAGAACCGCCACCCCAGGCTCACCGCCCCGCCGCGATCCAGGGGCGTGATGGCCACGTCGACGGAGCCGTCTTTGGGCAGATTCATGAAGGCGTCGTGGATGAAGGCCGTGATGAAATGCCCCAGGGCCGCGCCTGCAAGCACATCGGACGGATAGTGATGCCTGCCCTCCAACCTGGCCCAGGCCACTCCGCTGGCAAGCCCCACGTTGCCCACCTGCAGTGCGCCCCGCGTGAACCCTGACATGTCGATGGAATCGAGGTTGCGGTTCGACAGGGTGGCTGCGGAGAACGCCACAGCCGCGTGGCTGGAAGGGAAGCTCTTCTCCTCGCCACCACCCGGCCGGTCCCTGCCCGATGCCTCCTTGATCGCCATGACTGCGCCCTCGGTCACAACCAGGCCGGATAGCTCCACGAGCGATCCCCTGGCCTTGGCCTCGGCCCATTGTGGAGCTTCTCCGCTCGGGGTGGCCAGGACGGTGACTGCGGTCTCTGCGCCAAGGATCCCCAGGAGTATGTTGCTGGCCCTCTCCGCATTCTGCTCAGAGCCGAAGACGGGCGTGTGGTCTGTGGCCCACTGGGACACCTTGTGATCCGCGTCGTCGATGCAGGCGATCAGGAGTGCGCCGGCTGCAGGGACCCAGGTCTGGGGGTCGAGCACCGCATCCCGGGCCGCCTCAAAGACCCGGCCACCCTCCACAGGCCACAGCGCATCCTTGCCCCAGTCGCCTTCGGACGATGACATGCACCCTGACCCCGCCACCAGCACCATCCCCAAGGCTGCGATCTTCCATCCGTGCTGATCCATGGTGCCATCCCCTATGCTGCGTCTCAACCAGGCCCGGCCAGACCATCGCGGACACTATAACGAGGCGTGGAGGGGATGTCACGTGGTCTCTACTACCGCATGGGCTAAAGCCCATCCTACAACTGTGGTAAAGGGCAGGAAGGTATGAAGAGAAGAAGGTACGAAGGTAGGAGGGCACCATGGTGCGTCGGTCGATCTCACCTTCTCACCTTCCTACGTTCCTACCTTCTGGCCCATTGGGACTCGCCCGCACAGACTGGCGAGTCTACTGCCCCGCCTCAAGCCGGCCGGGCGAGCCTCCGAGGTCGAGGCTGGCACGCCACTGGGCCTTGTCACTGAGGGTGTTGGCATCTGCGGTCCGAGGGCTTCTCACGACCAGGGAGTAGCCGCCGCCATCCGTGGTCTTGTACCAACCGTCCTTGTACTCGAAGTCCTCGATGACCTGGCCTGCCGCGTCTTCCAGCCTGATCCGCTCGCCCGCGTTGTCCAGGCTGCCTGCGTACTGGCCTGCAATGGCCATGCCTTGGCCGTACTCGGCGGTGAAGGCTTCCAGGTCCTGAACCACGAGCACACAGGCACCGGGCTGCAGGGTCACGTCGCCGAAGGTGAAGTCGATCCCTTTGGTGAAGCGGACCTGGTTGAGGTTGATGGCCTGGGCAGCGACACTGGTCAGCTCGATGAACTCTGTACTGGGGTCGCTCTCACCAGCCGCCTCCAGCGGGTGGTACTGGATCTCGCTGACGCGGAGGTTGGCGGCCACCGGCCCCACCGCGTAGACCGCCTCGTTGAGTGCGCTCCAGGTGCCACTGCTGAACGTCCGGGCCCTGACCACCGAGCTGTGGGGTAACGTGAACGGTCCTTTGTACTCGACCGCGCCTGAGGCCATCGTCGCACCGGTTGTGCCGCTGCTCGCCCTGCCGGCAGACAGCTCCGCCACGATCAGCAGGTCAGGGTCGAGGCCGGAGGTGTTGAGTCCCTGGATGGCCAGGATGTTGCCGCCTGCGACCAGCTCACCCATCAGCCCCGATATCTCGTAGGACGTGGGGCTCGTGCCCGCGTCGTGGTTGCCATTGGCCGCCGAGCTCGCGCTGGGCGCGCCAACCAGGCCCGCCCTCGCGATCTCCGTACCGTTCAGGTAGGCCACGAAGCCGTCGTCGTATCGCATCTTCAGCGTGAGCGACTGGATGGCCTGGAGGTCGCTGGCACCGAGCGTAAACGGGATGCGGATGTAGCAGGAGGTGGGCATCGCGAGACCATACATCTTGGACTCGGCGTTGTAGCTGATGCTGGCACCGTAGTCGCCGCCCGTAGCTCCATTCCTGTCATAGCCGATGCCGCCTGCGCCCCCCGCTGACAAGGCCCCAGCCCGAGTCATCGAAGGACCCGCCGCCCTGCCATTTGCCGGTGATCGTGGCGATTGGGACCAGGACCCGCTTGAGGGCGCCGGCCGCCACGAGTGTCAGGGTCGTCTGCGGTGACGAGGGCTGGCTAGACTGCCGGGGGTCTGTCCCATCCAGGGTGTAGTAGATCTTGCCGGTCGTGCCCTGGGGCAGGGCCATGGAGAGGGAATCGGTCGCTGCCACGTGGCCGCCGTACCGGTAGGCATTGTTCACGTTGAAGACCGGAGCGCCCACGCTCGGGTAAAGCCCGTTATCCCTGAGCCACTTCAGGAGAGCCTCGCCGCGGGGCTTGAAGAAACCCGCAAGGATGCGGTCCTCGTTGGCCACCCATTCCAGTCTGGTGTGCGGTGTGGAGGCCCTCGTGTCACCCCATCGGGCGGACTCGCCGACGATGGCCCTGTCGATCTCCGCGATCCGAAGACGATACTTGTCCGCCACGGCCGGATACGAGAGCATGCCTCCGTTGAAGAAGAACCTGTGCACGAGATCTGCAAAACGCATGCGGTACTCGGCGCTCGCCTTGAGCTTGTCGTGGAGACCGCATTCACTCTGGCCGAAGACGTTCTGGTTCATCAGCCAGGATTCGAGGGCGTGCTCCGCGTCCCACACGTGAAATCGCCACTTGCCATCCAACGTATTGCGGTGTGTGGCATACCAGTTCTTGGCAGGCCAGTCTGAGTTCAGGGCGAACCAGTGGGCCAGCAGCTCGGTGATGAAGTTGTCCACGTCCAACTCGCTGCACAGGGTCTCGTACTGGGTGGCGCTGACCGGGTCCGCTGCCACGGCACTGGCTGCAGCGAGCATCACATTGAAGCGGGCCGTGACCTCGCCGTCTACGCCTGTGGCACTGTTGACAACGTTGCTTGCAGTGTGCTTGACCACGTCGTACTCTTCCTTATCGCCCCCATACACCTCTGCGGCCCAGGAGTGATCCGGCCGATCGTGCACGTTGTACATGCCCCAATACAGCCCGTTGATGTACACGTGGGCAAAGAGGCCGCGTGGCGACTGGCCTCCCATGGCGTTGTGCAGATCAGAGGTGAACTGGTCCTCCAGGTAGTTCGGCGTGTTGTGCTGGCCACTGTGGTTCCACGTGTTGGCCAGCAGGGAGTCCAGCACAAACGTGTCGTAGTGGGTGACGGCTGAATCGGAAAACACCCGATAGTCCAGTCCGGAAGGTCCGCCCGTGGGCGTGCCGTCGTCGAGCAGGGTCTTGAATCGTGGGCGCATCGAGAGCTTGAGGATCTTCCACCGCTGAAGGCTCGTCCCTCCTCCGGAGCCCGCGCCTCCCTGCATGGCGATCGCGCAGTTGATCTGGAATCCGGGCGCTCCATTGGGCTCAATCCACTCCAGGGAGCACGCACGTTCGGTGCCCAGGCGGTTCAGAGCCATATTCAGGTAGATGCCGGTCTGCTCGCCGAAGAACCCGTCGCGGTCCGTGACTACCGAGATTGTGGGCACGGCCTTCATGTCGTCGACGAATGTGCGCGTGTAGAGCCCGCTGAACTTGTCCTTGCCGTCTGCGCCACGACATCCGGGTCGACCTGGTAGTCACCCGCAATGACCTTCTTCGTGATCTGCGAATCGAGTCCCCAGGTCGCCGGGTAGCCCGCGGGCACCACCTGCGCCCTGTCGTCTGATTCGTGGCCTGTCGCCGCACGTCTTCCAGGAAGATGTAGGTGTGGGTCTGGCTGGGCGTGACCAGCCAACCTGCCTTGTAGCCTACAGCCCGCAGACAGGTCTGGCCTGTGATCGGGATCGGCCCGGTGTAGGCCTTGGCAGTGCTGGAGACGTGCTCTACCGTGTCACACGGGAGACTGCCGTCGGTCGTATACCAGATCGTGGCGCCGGGTGTGTCTGTGGTGATCTCCAGGAAGATGGATGCGTCATAGAAGCCCCGCAGATGGCTGAACCGCAGGTCTGCGACCTGGCCTGCAAACTGCGCCGGTGTTGGCCTTGCCTGGGGTCGGCACACCCAGGAATCTCCACTCGTTGCCGGCTGCGGGGTCCCGGCCATAGGAGATGTCCGCCCTCTGCCTGCCGAACGTGACCTTGTCGATCAGCGTCGTCCCGTCCCTGTCGAAAAGGGCCACGGCGTCTCCCTCGGAGCTCAGCTCGAAATTGGCATGCAAGGCAGAGCCCGTTGTCTGCTGATCTGCACAGATGACCAGGTAGCCATCGGTACCTGCGCGGATGGTCTGGCCCGCGGGGATCTGCCACTTCCTAGGGTCGGCCAGGTCATCGGTCAGGTACATGCCTCCGACTTCGATGCTGCGGATGCCGGGATTGCGGAGCTCGATCCAGTCGCCATAGCCGCCGGAGCCAGTCACGGTCGTGCGGCCGTTCAACGCCATGACCTCGTTGATCAACACGGCCTGGCCGTGGGCCGTGCAGGCCAGTGACATCGACACAGCAACCAACAGCCGCGCAATCCGACGTTTCTTCAAGGCAATGTCCTTCTTTCTTCAGCTCTTGGCGACAGCATGGGCTAAAGCCCATCCTACGACCTTCGGCGGTTTCGCCCATTCCCCCATTCGCCGTTTCGCCCATTCAGGCTGCCGGCGGCGGCCTGCAGCCTACTCCGCGAGGCCCGGCGATCCCCCAATGGCTGAACTGGCCCGCCAGGAGGCCTTGTCCGACAACGCCCCCGGGTCGGCCGTCTCAGGTGTCTTGACCACCAGCGAATACCCCTGGCCATCCGTGGTCTTGTACCACCCGTCCTTGTACTCAAAGTCCGCGATCAGCGTGCCAGCCGCATCCTCCAGCCTGATCCGCTCGCCTGCGTTGTCCAGGCTGCCCGTGTAGATCCCGGCCACTATGGGCCCCTGCCCGTACTTGGCCGTGAAGACGTCACGGTCCTTGGCGATCACCACCGCGGCACCGGGCTGCAGCACGACGTCGCCGAAAGTGAAGTCGATCCCCTTGGCGAACCGCACCAGGCTCAGGTTGACGGCCTCAGGCGCGACGTTGGTCAGCTCGATGAACTCCGTGTTGGGATCTGCAGGATGGTACATGATCTCGCTGATGCGAAGCCCGGCTGCCACAGGCCCCACGCCATACACCGCCTCGTTCAGGGCGCTCCAGGTGCTGCCGCTCTGGGTCCTGGCCTTGAGGGTCGCGCTGCGACTGAGGGTCAGGGCGCCCTTGTACTCCAGCACCCCAGGCGGCAGGTTTGAGGTACCGGGGCTGGTCGCCTTGGTCGTCACGAGCTCGGCCAGGATCAACAGGTCGTCACTGGCCTTCGACGAATTCATGCCCTGGATGGCCAGGATGTTGCTGCCCGCACGTATCTCGCCCAGGAGGCCGGACACGTCAAATGTCGTCAAGGTCAGACCCGCGTGGCTGGTGCTGGCCATCGAATTCCAGGCAGGCGTACCGGTGAAGGTGGCCCGGTGCAGCTCCACGCCGTTCAGGTACGCCACGAATCCATCGTCGTACAGCATCTTCAAGGTCAGTGAACCGAGGCTGGCCACATCCGCTGCATCGACCGTAAACGGGATGCGGATGTAGCAGGAGCCATTCTTGCTGCGCATGGAGCTATCCAGGTCGAGACTGACGTAGGGCCTGTAGTCTCCGCCGCCCGTGGGATTGGTGTCGAAGCCCACACCGCCTGGACTAGCCGTGACGGCAGTCCAACCGGAGTCGTCGAAGACCGCTCCGCCCTTCCAGGCGTCATTGATCGCTGCAGTCGGTACCAGGACCCGCTTGGCCGCATTGCCGGCCACGAGGGTGATCTCGGGAGCCGACGGCGTGCTGCCCGCGCTCGGGACCCGCGGATCGGTGCCATCCAGGCTGTAGTAGATCTTGCCCGTTGTCCCCTGGGGCAGGGTCATGGTCAGCCTGTCGGTCGACTTCACGTGGCCGCCGTGCTGGACCGTGTTGTTGACGTTGAAGACCGGTGCCCCCACGCTGGGATACAGCCCCGCCGTCTTGAGCCAATTCAAGACCACCTGCTCAGAGCGGGGTTTGATCCAGTCGGACAGCACGTGACTGTGGTAGTCTAACCAGTCCTGCCTCGTGTGGGGGAAGGAGGACCGCGTGTCGCCCCACCGGGCGGACTCACCCACGATCAGGTGATGCAGCTCTGCCATGCGAGCCGCATGCAGGCGGGCCGTGCTCGCGTAGGTCATCGCTCCGCCGTTGAAGAAGAACCTGTGGACCAGATCTGCGAACCGCATCCGGTAGTCCGCGTTGGCCTTGAGCTTGTCATGAATGCTGCTGACACTCAGGCCCAGCACATTCTGGCCGCTGTTCCAGTACTCCAGGGAGTGCTCGGCGTCCCACACGTGGAATCGCCACGGACCCTCCGGACTGCGGTGCGTCGCATACCAGTTCTTCTCAGGCCAGTCCCAGTTCAACGCAAACCAATGCGCCAGCAGGTCGGTGATGAAGTTGTCCACATCCAGTTGTTTGCGTAAAGCGTCATACTTGGCCGCATTGGTGGGATCTGCCGCCACGGCACTGGCCGCGGCGACCATGGCGTTGAAGTTGGCGACTGCAGTACCGCCAAGGCCGTTGTTGACCACGCGGCCCGTGCTGTGCTTGAGGCAGTCGTACTCCTCCTTGGTGCCCCCGAACACCTCGGCGGCCCAGGCATCGTCCGGACGTTCATGCACGTAGTACATGCCCCAGTAGAGCCCATTGATGTAGAGATGCGCAAAGCGACCGTGGGGTGAGTATCCTCCCATGGCGTTGTGCAGATCCGAGACGTACTGGTCCTGAAAGTAGCTCGAGTACATGTGCTGACTATTGTGATTCCAGGCATTGGTCATCACTTCGTCGAGCACAAACGTGTCAAAACTCTTGACCGGCGAGTCAGGAAAGACAGGGTAGTCCAGGCGGGAGGGCCCATCTGTGAGCTGTCCATTGTCAAGGGCCTTCTTGAACCTCGGCCGCATGGAAAGCTTGAATACCTTCCATCGCTGCAGGCTCGTCCCCCCACCGTCGTGCTTGGCCCCCCCTTGCATGCCGATCGCACAGTTGACCTGGAATCCCGGAGCCCCGTTGGGCTCGATCCACTCCAATGAGCACGCCCGTTCGGTACCATCCTGAGCCTGGTTGATGTAGATCCCGGTGGGGCCGAACCAGTCGTCCCTCGCCATGACGACGCAGACCGTTGGGCCGGACTGAAGGTCGTCCGTGAACGTCGCTGCATACAGCCCCCCAAACTTGTCCTTGCCCGTGTCATCCACCACATCCGGGTCGACCTGGTAGTCACCGCTAGCGGAGCCCCACGACGCCGGGTAGCCCGCGGGAACCACCTGAGCTCCGGTCGTGGGATTGGTGGCCTGGTGACGCACGTCCTCCGGGAAGATATAGGTATGCGTCTCGATGCGACTGGGCACCCACCCAGACAGGTAGGCGACCGCGCGGACGCAGGTCGTGGTCGTGATGGGAATGGGTGAGGTGTAGGGCCGTGCTGCGGCGGAGAAACGACCGGTCAGATCACATGGGACACTCCCGTCCAACGTGTAGAAGATGTTGGCCCCAGGCGTATCGGTCGTCATCTCCAGCGAGAAGGCCTGGTCGAAGAAGCCTCGCACGTGGCTCAACTCCGCGTCAGCCACCTCGCCCAGGAACGGACCGATGTTGCGCCCCTGGCGTGGCAGGGGCGAAGTAACGCCACTGGCTGCCAGCGTCGGGATCCCGGCCATACGAGATGTCAGCTCTCTGGCGGGGGAACTTGATGCTGTCGATCAACGTGACGCCGTCCTTGTCGAATAGGGCGATCGTGTCCCCACCCGAGCCGAGTTCAAGGCCCGCATGCAGCTTGGACCCGGTTGTCCCCTTGTCGGCCCATATCAGCACATAGCCGCCGCTGGCCACGGTCGTCAGCGACGGCCGCCCTGCGGGGATCTGCCAGAGTCTTGGGTTGTCAAGGTCGTCGGTCAGGTACAGGCCGGCGAGGTCGATCGGCTGGCTCGTGGGATTGTGCAGCTCTATCCAATCGTCGTATCCGCCTGCATCATCTGCCAGGGTGTGGACGTTCTGCGCCATGAACTCGTTGATCACCACGCCCTGGCCCTGCACCGCCAATGGAGTCAGCATCAGGGTGAGGACCATGGTTAGTACACTGGCACGAGACAATCCGTAGAGGCTCACACCACACCCTTCCAATAGACCACCGCCGTCAGTTAGGATATTCCCCTATCTTAACAGAACGCCAGGCCATCAGTCAATCTTGGCCCCTGTCTGGCCTCAAATCAGGGGTCTTGCCCGACTGCGAGCCGGAAAATGGGGTGAATGGGCTGGAAAAGCCCTGGGCTGTTCGATATGGTATTGCGGATCATTCAATGACTGGTGGTACGATGCTGGTCTGCGCACAGCTATGGGCTGGACCCGGGTAGCCTAGGGTATGAGATTCATCTTGATTGACAAGATTGTGGACGTTGAGGCCGGCCGATCCATCCGGGCGGTCAAGGAGGTCTCGTTGGCAGAGGAGTATCTCGCCGACCACTTCCCGACCTTCCCTGTCCTGCCCGGTGTCCTGCTGCTGCAGGGCCTTGTCGAGTCTGCGTCTTGGCTGGTCAGGATCACCGAGGACTTTGGCCACAGTATGGTGCTGCTGGAACAAGCGCGAAACGTCAAGTACAAGAGCTTCCTGGCTCCAGGAGGCGGCATCGAGTACACGGTGACGGCCAAGGAGATCCAGAAGGATCGCAGCAGCTTCACCGGCGCAGGCGTTGCCGGAGGCCAGCAGATCCTGGAGGCCAGGCTTACGCTCCGCCACTTCAACCTGGCGGACCGAAACCTCGGTCCAGCCGACACGGATGCAGAGGTCATCAAGGCCCTGAGGGGTAGGCTCAGGCTACTTAACCAAGAGGCACTAGGAGGTCCAAATGGCAGTTTCTCAAGATGAGGTCTTTCAGAAGGTCAAGGAAGTCCTGGTCGATGCACTGGGTGTTGACGAGGACGAGGTCACCCCAAAGGCCCGGTTGATGGCAGATCTGGGCGCGGAGAGCATCGACTTTCTGGACATCGTGTTCCGCCTCGAGAAGACCTTTGGAATCAAGATCGCCCGGGAGGAGCTGTTCCCTGCGGAGGGACTGCTCAGCAGTGGTGAGCTGGTGGCGGACGGCCGACTCACCGAACAGGGTCTCAGTCTTCTCAAGAAGCAACTGCCTCATGTGGACATGACCGAATTCGAAAAGAACCCTGTCCTGGCCAAACTGGGCGACCTGTTCACGGTCGAAGCCGTCGTCAAGTTCCTCAGCCAGAGGATCAAGGCCGCCTAGGGGTGTCTTACCTCTTGCCTCTTACTTCTTGATTCTTGGGTCTTTCATGCGTTGGATCTGGATCGACAAGTTCATAGACTTCGAGAGCGGCAAGCGGGCCGTGGCCGTCAAGAATGTGACCTTGGCTGAGGAGCACCTGCACGACCACTTCCCGGGATTCCCGGTCATGCCCGAGTGCCTGATGATCGAGGCCATGGCCCAGTGCGCGGGGATCCTCGTGGGCGAGGCCCGCGGCTTCAAGGAGAAGGTCATCCTCGCAAAGATCCAGAAGGCGTCGTTCTTCGATCTGGTGCGGCCGGGTGAGTCCATCCAACTGGAGGCCACGATCGAGTCCATCGCACCCGAGGCCGCCAGCACCCGGGGCCATATCAGCCGCCAGGGCCAGCCCATCGCAGAAATCGATCTGATGTTCAGCCACATCGATCAGAACCTGGCCGGCATGTCCTTCCCCCAGGAAAACTTCGTGTTCGAGAACAACACCTTCAAGTCCCTGCTCCGGGACTTCTCCTACCGCAACTCCGGCGAGGCCGGCCGGACCGGAGAGGCCCATGAGTAGGCCGGCCGTGGTCATCACCGGTCTGGGCGCAGCCAGTCCCTTGGGCCTGACGTCGGAGGCCCTTTGGGAAGGCCTGAAGACGGCCAGGAGCGGCATTGGCCGGATCACCGCCTTTGATCCGGCCGGCTTTACCTGCCAAATCGCAGGCCAGGTCCCGCAGTATCGCATCCAGGACTACCTCGGCAAGGCCCACCGCAAGGGCGCAAAGCTGATGTCCCGGGACATCGAGTTGTCGGTGATCGCCGCAGACCGGGCCCTCCGCCAGAGCGGATGGATCACTCGCGGCACAGATCCCGAGCACGTCACAATCCAGCCGGAAAGGACCGCCGTCAATCTCGGGGCAGGCCTGATCAGTTGCGACTTGGCGGAGTTGGGCCCGGCCGTTGCCGCCAGCGACAGCGGCAGCCGGTTCGACGCGCACAAGTGGGGCAGCGACGGTCTGCCCTTGATCACGCCCTTGTGGCTGCTCAAGTATCTGCCCAACATGCTGGCCTGTCACGTCAGCATCATCCATGACCTGGAGGGACCCTGCAATTCCATCACGTGCGCAGAGGTCTCTTCACACTTGGCCATCGCAGAGGCCAAGCAGATCCTCGAACGGGGTGACGCAGACGTCAGCCTGGCGGGCGGAGCAGAGGCCAAGGTCAACCCGCTGGTCATGCTCACCCAGTGCCTTCTGAAGAGGACCGCCGACGGCAGCAATGACGCGCCCCAATCCGCGTGCAGGCCCTTTGATGCAAAGGCCCAGGGATCGGTCTTCGGAGAAGGGGCAGGGATCGTGGTCCTGGAGAATGCGGACGTGGCCGCAGGACGGAAGGCCAAGGCCTTGGCGCAGGTCGCCGGCGTGGGCCATAGCTGCTGTATCAACAGCAAGTATGAGTCGCTTGAACCCGACGGCCAGGGTGTGGCCATTGCCGTAGAACAGGCCCTCAGCGAGGCGGGCATCGGACCTGCGGACCTCGACCTGATCGTCCCGCACGGCACAGGCGTTCCTGCCGATGATGGGGCAGAGGCCAGGGGGCTCTCCGCTGCCCTGGGTCGTGCTGCGACCACGGTCCCGGTCTGGCCGACCAAGGGCCTGCTGAGCAACACCGGGGCTGCAGCAGGCGCCCTGGACGTGATCGCCGCGGTCTGTGCGATGCAGGAGGGCCTGATTCCTGCAGCCGCGAACTACAGTCAACAGGCAGAAGGCTGCCACCTGAACCTCCTGACCGAACCCCGCAGGCAGCCGATTCGTCACTGTCTCTGCTGCACCTACACCTACGGCGGCCTGACCGCCGCCATCGTCCTGAGGAACCCAGACCTGCACTGACCATGGCCAACACACAGCTCACAGCTCACAGCTCACAGCCTGCACAGCGGCATCGCGTCGTGGTGACCGGCATGGGCCTGGTCAGCCCGCTCGGCCATGACGTCGAGGCGGTCTGGCAGGCCGTGCTCGCCGGGCGATCCGCAGTCGACACGACCACGATCTTCGACGCCTCCACGTATCCCACGCACTTCGATTCAGAGGTCAAGGGCTACAACGTGGCCGATCACGTCAGGCGCCCCGAGCTCCACCAGAACGCCAACCGCGGCTGCCAGTTTGCAGTCGGCGCAGCGGCCAAGGCCTGCCTCCAGGCAGGGATCGAGACAGAGACCGATGCAGTCCGGGACGGCGTAGACCGCAAGCGCCTCGGGATCTACCTCGGCTCCGGCGAAGGCTCTGTAGACAACGAGATGTTCTTCGAAGCGATCCGCCAGGGTTGGCAGTTGCAGGCAGGCACCATGGACTGGCTCAAGTGGGCACAGGTCGCCTTCGCCACGACCCGGCCGTGGCATCAACTGGAGCAGGAGCCCCACATGCCGCTGGCGCATCTGGCCATGCTGACCGGGGCCCGGGGACCCATGCGAAGCTGCCTGACCGCCTGCGCGGCCAGTACCCAGGCAGTCGGCGAGGCCATGATGCTGATCCGCCACGGCTATGCAGATGCGATGATCACGGGTGGCTGCCACTCCATGATCCATCCCTTGGGCGTGATGGGATTCAGCCGGCTGACTGCGCTATCCACCAACAACGCCAGCCCCAAGACCGCCTCCAGGCCATTTTCCGGAAGCCGCGATGGATTCGTCATCGGCGAGGGCGCAGCGATCCTGATCCTCGAATCCCTGGAATCCGCGACCCGGCGCAAGGCCAGGATCCTCGCTGAGGTCGTGGGGTACGGCAGCTCCGCGGACGCCTTCCGCGTCACGGACATGCACGAAGAGGCCCGTGGGCCCATTCAGGCGATGCGGGCCGCGATCAAGGACGCGGGATTGTCGGCCAACGACATCGACTACGTCAACGCCCATGGCACGAGCACCCAGGAGAACGACTCCATCGAGACCCTCGCCATCCGCACGGTGTTCGCGGACCGCGCCAGCAAGCCGCCGGTCAGCAGCGTCAAGGGCACCATGGGCCACCTGATCGGCGCAGCCGGCGCAGCGGAGATCATCACCTGCATCATGGCCTTGAGAGACCAGACGATCCCACCCACCGCCAACCTGCACGACCAGGATCCCAAGCTCGATCTGGACTACGTCGCCCTCAAGCCCAGGAAGACCAGGCTCCAGACCGTCATGAAGGAGTCCTTCGGCTTCGGCGGCCAGAACAACGTGGTTATTCTTCGCCAATTCGCCCACGAAACAGCGGTTAGCGATTAGCCATTGGCTGTTAGCCGGAGGGGGACACCAGCAGGTAGTATCAGCCGCTTCGCGGCTTAGTATCGGCCTGCGGCCGACGAGCTATCAGCCGTCAGCTGTCGGCTTTCAGCCGGAGAAGGCGTTCATACCCTTTCTGTGTCCCTGTCCCGCTGATGGCTGAGAGCTGATGGCTGACAGCCCTCTTCTCTACGGCTCTCCCGCTCTGCGGGACTACGGCTCCGGCAGGGATTCACGATACGGCTGGCCCGCGGCATAGAGCCGCAGCCTGGCCTCCACAGCCTTGATCCGGTCAGGCTGTTTTGAGGATGCGGATGAATACAACTGCAGGGACTTGTTGGCTGCGTCCTGGGCCTTGTCATACTGGCCGGTCGCTGCATAGGCGATGGCCAAGGCATCCATCAGCCAGGCGGACTTGGACTGGCTAATGGCGCAGGCCTTCTCCGCGAGCACGACCGCCTCTTGGGGATTGTGGAAATCCGCCTCCTTGTACATGGCCAGTCGCAGGGCCAGGCTGCCCAAGGCCGTGGGGGAATCAGGATTGGACTCCAGGGCCTTGCGGTAGCAGACCACGGCCTGGCCGACCCTGTTCAGGTCTGAGTAGAGTTCCGCCATGTGGAGGTAGGCGGCGGCCTTGTCCGGCACAGAGTCCATCCGTCCTTCCAGCGCCCGGATCTGCGCGATGCGGCAACTCCGCTCGATCTGCTTGTCGCCGAGTATGCCGAACGAAAGCCAATGGTCTGCCGCATAGGCCTCTGCGAGCTGCTGGAATCGCTGCCGCTGGGCTGGCGTCGCCTTGGCCAGGTCCACCATGCCGGGAAACGGCCAGTGCAGAGAAAAGGCATAGGCCGCGAGATCGATCTGGCCGTCCACCTCTGCGCGGACCCGTCTGGCCCTGCGTATGACGTCAGCCGGCAATGACGCCCCCTTCTGCACATTCCTGGCAATCTCGGAGTCCTCGCTGTCCGCCGTGTAGAACACCCGGGGCGCCGCGAACTCCAGGCGTGGATGGGCATCGCTGTTGACCGGACCTTCTCCAAAGACCTTCGCGAGGTTCTCAGACATGACCAGCGAGTAGAGGACGTCGGGATTCGCCAGCGTCACGTTCCTGGACTTCTGCGCAGAGGGCAGATTCCTTTGCGCATTCTCGAAGGACAGGACGTCCTTGCCCTTGAAGCCGACCAGCAGCAGGTCCGCGCCCGGCGTCAAGGGATCTGTGACCACCAAGGCGCTGTGGGGGAACACCTCTGCGAAGGTCCGGCCCACCAGGGAGAAGGTCGGCCAATCGATCGAGTAGGCGTGCAGCCACTGCACAAGGATGCCGTCCGAGGTCAGCTTGTCCCTGGCCAGGGCGAAGAACTCCCGGGTGAACAGTGTCGCCAGCCCCGCCATCCAGGGATTGGAGGGCTCGGAGATGATGACGTCGTACGTGCGATCCGTCAGTTGCAGATGGGCGCGACCGTCCTGGATGATCAGGTGGGTCCTGGCATCTTCGAGCACGTTGCCGTTCCAGGGCCTGAAGAACCGGCTCGCCTCCACGACCTCCTTGCTGATCTCCAGAATGTCCATCCGCTCGATGGGGTAGTTCAGGACCTCCCCTGCCGTGATGCCGCTGCCCAGTCCGAGGACCATCACCTGCTTGGCGTCCGAATGGAAGAGCATCGGCAGATGGGCCAGCAGCGTCTGGGTTTCCATGTCCCCATAGGAGGAGGCATCCGGCTTGCCGCTGTTGATCAGCGTATACTCGGTCTCGCCCAGGCCTGCGCCGGGCGTCGTTCTTCAGGACGCTCGTAAAGCCGCCGATGCCATCCGCGGCGTAGACCAGTTCCATCCCCTTGTCGGCCCGGAGCGTGGCAGTGCCCTGCAACAAGGCCTTCAGCCAGCCCGTCCCCAGGACCTGGGTCTGGCCGTAGAATCGTTGGTACCGGCCTATCGAGAGTAGCTGCGCGTCCCACACGGGGTACCGCAGGCAGAATCCCAGGCCGACCATGGCGACTGCGGCGATGGCTGCAAGCCGCCAGCGGGGTACCCCGCTCCTGAACAACACCGCGATGGCCACGGCCAGGCACGTGATGATCTGCAGGGCCACCACCAGGGCCAAGCCCCTCTCCTTGCCCATCAGTGGGATCAGGACGAAGCCCGCGCAGAATGAGCCCAACACCGCACCCACGGTATTCACTGCATAGGCCAGGCCCATGGATCGCCCCACCCGCGAGACGGACTGCGTGACTATCTTGCCGACCAACGGGAACGTCGCCGCCAAGCAAGAAGGTGGGCGGAAACATCATGGCAAACAGGCACAGGGCCTTGACCAGACTCATGGCCGCAAAGTGACCATGCAGGTGGTAGAGCAGTTTGGCGAAGAACAACTGACTGTTGCCCAGCAACTGGCTGACCAACAGGGCCAGTACTGCGCCGCTGAGTTGGGTGGCCACCAGGAGCTGGAGGGGTCTAACCTCCCTGTCGGCAAGCCATCCAAAGACCAGGCTTCCCAGCGCCAGGCAGGTGATGAAGGTGACCAACACGAGCGTGAAGGAGTAGGTGGTCGGCCCGACGATCAGGCCCAGCAACTTGGTCCAGATGACCTCATAGGCCATGGCACAGAACCCGGACACGGCGAAGATGGCCAACGCAGCAACCATGGATGACCGGGATGTGGAACTGGCTGGCGAGCCCTCCTGGCCTGACTGTTGGGCCTGGGCGCCTTGTCGAACAGGCGAGGCTTTGGAGGCCGCGTGCCGCGAACCGATCAGCACACAGGACAGTCCGATCAGGCCGTTGCACATCACCGCAGTGACCAGGGTGCCATTCGTCCCAAGACCTCCGATCAGCCAGAACCCGGTGAGCAGGGCGCCGCCTGCCGCGCCGAGGGTGTTGAGGCCATACAGCCGGCCCGTGTGCGTGCCCAGGTGGGCCAGGCGCGTGACGTAGAAGCGGCACAGGATGGGCAGGGTAGCGCCCATGCAGATCACGGGCACCACCAGCAGGAGACTGCAGCCCGCAAGGGTGAGGAGACTGTACACCATGAAGTGCTCGAAGAGCCGGTTGTAGAGCAGCGAGTAGAGGGGCGCAAAGGCCCAGAGCAGCAGAGGCAGGACAAGGCAGTAGGCGGCCACACCCAGTTCCAGAAGGCCATACAGACGGACCAGCTTCGCAGGTTCCTGGATGCGGTCGATGGTCCGGCTGGCCAGGTAGCTACCCAGCCCAAGTCCGGCCATGAAGACGGTCAGCACGATGCTCACGGCAAAGGGGGCCGCCACCGATGATCCTGACGATCATGCGGGTCCAAAGGACCTCGTAGACCAAGCCGGTCATCCCCGAGACGAAGAAACAGATCAGGATGAACAAGGCCATCCGGGATGGGACATCCTGCTGAGCGTGGCTGCGAGTCATTGTTGTCTTCGGCATTCTGGCAACTATCGTACCGGCTGCCGGCCTGCCACGTCAACGGCCAGCCGCCCAGCCCCCAGGGCAATCGCAAAGTCGGCCTGCCTGGGAAGCGTTTTTGTTCTCTGCCGCGAACCCCGCCAACTCCGCGAATGCTGACGCGGGGTCGTGGGTGTTGGCCACACTCGTAGCTCCGCCGCCCGATCCACGGCTACGCCGTGCCTTGGACCTACGGTCCAAGGGCGGCCTACGGAATGGCCCGCTTTTCCAGGCAAGCCTGGAACGCGTCCCCTTCCTCGGCCTCGATCCGGCGGCTAAGGCTGTAGTTGAGCTGCCTTTCTGCGGTCTTGCGGAAAGAAGAGTAATACACTGGGACTTCCGCACACAGTCTGAGCCGTACGCATGCGAGCGAGCTGCTCTACGCGGGGCAAGCTCGCTTGCCCAGGCGGAGAGCAGCGAAGATCGCCCGGAAGGCAAGGCCTTCCGGTAGACGCGAAGCGTCGCGTACGGCGATGCCACGAACAAGCCCGACCTTCCGAGGCGGCGACAGCCGTTCGCGGAGTTCGCGGGGTTAGCGGCCAAAACCTCCTTCTGTTCTCTTGCTGCACGTGCAGGAGCGACTTTGCGTTCGCCCTGACCCAGCCCCAAGAACCGGTTGACCACACCCCTGCACGCAGGTACACTCAGGACTTACCTTACCGTCAATGGGCGGCGGGCGGCAGCCAGGCCAGGCCCGCAGGTCTACCCAATCTAACGACTGGCAACGAGTGGCTCGATCATGATCGACATCAAGGTCATCCGGGAGAATCCGGAGCGGTTCAAGAAGGCGGCTGCAGACAAGCGGATCGACTGCGATATAGACAGGCTCCTGGCGATCGATCAACAGTTGGCAGAGGTCAAACGCCAGCTCCAGGACATCGCCACAGAGAAGAACAAGGTGGGCAAGTCCATTGCCAAGATGGCTCCTGATCAACGGCAGGTGGCGGCTGCGCAGCTTGCCCAGGTCAAGGAGCAGGAGGCCGGCCTTGAGAAGAGGGTCAAGGAGCTCACCCCTTCCTTCGACGAGCTGATGCTCCAGGTCGCCCAGCCGGCAGACGATGACGTGCCCCTCGGCAAGGACGACACGGAGAACGTCGAGCTCCGGCGGGAGGGCGAGGTCCGCAAGTTCGACTTCGAGCCCAAGGACCACGTGCAGCTCGGAGCGGCCCTGGACATCATCGACATGGAGCGCGGCGTCAAGCTGGCCGGCACGCCGCAACTACTTCCTCAAGGGCGATGGCGCCATGCTGCACCGGGCGGTCCTGCGGTTCGCCGTGGACCTGATGGTCGAGCCGGGGTACACGCCCATGTCCGTGCCGGTCCTGGTGAAGGACGAGGCCATGTGCGGCACCGGGTACTTCCCGGCGCGAGGAGCAGACCTATCGCTGGAGCGGGACGGCCTGAACCTGGTCGGCACCGCCGAGGTGCCGCTGACCGCCTATCGCATGCGACGAGATCCTGGAGGAGGAGGACCTGCCCCTGAAGTACGTGGGCCTGTCGACCTGCTTCCGGCGAGAGGCCGGGGCGGCCGGCAAGGACACCTACGGCCTGTACCGCATCCACCTGTTCGACAAGGTCGAGCAGGTGGTCGTCTGCAAGAACAGCGTGGAAGAAAGCAACAAGTTCCACGAGGAGATCCTGCGGCAACGCGGAGGACGTGCTCAAGGCCCTGGAGCTGCCCTACCGCGTCGTGGTCGTGTGCACCGGCGACCTGGGCCGCGGCCAGGTCAAGAAGTTCGACATCGAGACCTGGATGCCCTCCCGCAGGCAACTACTGCGAGACGCACTCCGCCAGCCAGTTCTACGAGTTCCAGGCCCGCCGGCTGAACCTCCGCTACAAGGACGACCGCCACCAAGAAGAACCTCTTCTGCCACACGCTCAACAACACGGTCATCGCCAGCCCGCGCGTCCTGATCCCCATCATGGAGCTCTACCAGAACGCCGACGGCACGATCACCGTGCCGAAGGTCCTGCGGCCGTACATGGGCGGCAAGGAGCGGATCGGCTGAGCCGCTCCGCGAATGGGCGAATGGGCGAAACGGAGAATCGGAGAATGGGCGAGAGGGTAAGGGCCTGCGTAGGAAGGTGAGAAGGTGAGATCGACCGCGCACACCATGCCTGTCCTCTTATCTTCCTTCCTTCTTATCTTCATACCTTCCTACCCTTCGCGACAATGCGAGTGTCTCCGTTTCCCCGATTCGCCGTTTCGTTCTTTCCCCCTGGCGTCAGTCCACCCACGGCCTGGCCTGTTTGATCGCGAGGCGGCCCTGGGCGGTGATCTTGAATTCGATCTCCATGGCAAAATCCACGTCGTCCGATCGTCGGCCGTAGAGACCCACGAAGTGCTCCTGGATCACGGCCATCTGGTCTGCCAGCTCGTAGATCTGACTCCTGGTCATCAGGTGCTGCCCCAGGGGGATCTGGTTGGACCATCGGATGTACTGGATCTCGTACGGGTCTTCGCCGGCAAGGTACGCCACGAGGAACTCCTCCGGGATGGACGCCTCGTTGGGGTTGGTCACGAGGTCCTCGCCGAGCTGCACGTTGACGTAGGAGCCCGGCCAGTTCGGGTCATAGATGTTCTGGGTCACTGCCACGCCATTAACCTGCTCGTCCTGGTAGTTGGGATGGACGAGCACTCCCATGGCCGTTGCCAGATGATCGATCCTGTAGAAGTCCCGCTCGTCAAAGGCCCTGGAGTTCCACAGACTCGCCCAGACCTGCTTGATGGTCTTGCTGATATGTCCTTCTTCGGGATAGTGGGTATAGGAGTCGTAGAGACCCGCGCCGTTGAAGCCCGGCAGGTCCTCGTTGTTGGTGCTCGATCGGCACCGCAGGCTGGCCCCTGGAGGGAACTGAGCGACCATCCGGTCCATGGCCTTGACCATCCAGTCCGGCATCAGGCCTTGTCGAACAGACCTGCGGAATTGAACCAGGGCCGCGTCCCGCTGCTGGAGGTCGCTGCTGAACGCAGGGTCAGCCATCATGGCCAGCGCCTGCTCGTAGAGATGGTTGGCCTTCATGAACTCGTCGTAGAAGTAAAAGGGCACTGCACATCCCTCGGGCGCCATCCCCGTAGGAAGGATCTTGTCCAGCTCGGCCACGTTGGCCGCCTTGGCCCCAAAGGCTGTCGCATCTGCGAATCCCAGTCGGTCAAGGGGGATGATCTCTTTGACGCTCAGGTCTCTGCGGGGGCTCTGGGGCTGCTTGGGCCGCAGGGACTCCAGGAATGCATCCGTCTCCTCGGCAGTGGCAGGCTCCACCCGGTATCCGCAGGGATCGACCACGAAATGGACGTACGAGCCCAGCAATGGGACGAGCGTCGGGTCTGTCGCCGCGTCCTGGATGAAGGCATTGGGCGTGTGGTTCTGCCTGGCCTTGACGTTCACGTGCGACAAGGGGGTCTGCTGCACCTCTGTAATGATCCCTGCCACGTGGCCGAGTGTGTTGGGCAGGATCTTGAAGATCACGATGTCCCGGCTGGACGCGGTCTCTGCGCCCTCGATGATCCTGAGCCTTCCGTACGCCTCACCGGGGTTCATGGCTGCGTAGTCCCAGTCTCCGAACAGGGCCTCTGTCTGGATCACGCTGAGTGAGGAGTGTTCGTACTGCACCTTCTCCTGCTCGTGCAGGCCCCGTTGCGTCTCGCCTGCAGGATGGTAGAAGACCCTTTCCGGTGCAAACGGCATGGCCCCGGTCACCAGGTCATAGGCCAGGCTGACCAGCCTGAATGACACAGGGTCAGTGGGCCAGAACTCCAGGGTATAGATCCCCGGGTCCGCAGGGCCGGACCGGAGGTCATCATAGGCGATGATGCTCCCCGCCAGATTGCGACGGTTGTCCCGGAAGTAGGTCTCCTCATCGAATGTCCCAAGGTCGATGTCCCAACCCAGGGCCTCCACGACGAAGTCGTAGTGATAGGAGTAGACCTTGGTATTCTGAAAGTACAGGACAGGGCCGGGCCCATCCACACCCGCAATGATGAACTTCACCTCCGGGACCTGCATGGCCCCCGGGAAGTTGTTGCGATCCGCGTACAGATCGAACGTCCCCCGGTCCGGCAGGGAGTATGTCCCCTTGGCGGGATCCAGGGCAGTCTGCAACCCAGCACCCGCGCAGACGGCGAAGAGGACACAACCGAGCATGCATGCCGCAAGGACGTCGTCTGACACAGACGCCCTACAGGGCCGATGGGATACTGGCTGTATCACTGCGTGCATTCCGCCTTCTCCCACCCGAGCCTGGGGTAGTCCTTGCCTTCGCAGATCGTCCAGACGTCGTTGAAATCCCAGTCCGCGAAAGTGGCCTGCTTGGTCATTTCGGCAGTGGTCTTGCCTGTGCCGGCTCCGCTGACTGTCAGGCCACTTGACTGAGTATCCCAAAGGCTGAGACTCACCTTGGTGTTATTGTTGTCACCGACAAGACCGCCGAAAAGGGTACTCCCGGCAACCTTGCCTGCGCTGTAGGTCTGGACGACCTCGCCCGATGAGCAGTGTCCAATGAGACCAGCAACCTGGTATCTCCCATTTGCCGCAGCCGTGCTGTAACTGAAGTAGACCTTGCCTTGGCTGCTCTGCCCCAGGAGTCCGCCCACCCCGATCTCGCCGAAGACCGCCCCCCTGCTAGAACACCGATTCAACGTCCCCTTGGAGCTATTGGTGCCCACCAGACCGCCGACATAATCTGCTCCGCGGACCATCCCTGTGCCGCTGCATTGTGTCAGGGTTCCGGCGTTCGAGCCTGCAAGCATACCGACGTTGTCTCCGCTTCCGATCACGCTGGCGTCGATAATCCGCAGGTTTTGCACCACAGCGCCGGCCACGACCCGACCGAACAGGCCAACATCATCCCCTGCCTCTATGGTTAGGCCCAGGATACCGAAACCGTGTCCGTCGAACGTCCCTGCGAAGTCAGGAAGAACGGCACGCTGGTACTGCATACCACGAAGGTCGACGTCGCTCAGCAGCACGAAATGCCTGTCCCACAGGATCGGCGCCTTGCTCATGATCACGAACCGGCCGAGGTCAGGTATCCTGAAGGGGTCTGCCTCTGTCCCTTTGCCCTCAGTCCACGTGGCGGTCAGGTCCGGAATGACCCGGCCACCGGTCCCTTCCCGTGCAAGGCGAGGATAGTCCCGTCCCGGCTCCAGGACCCAATTCGGGTCGTCGGCGAAACCATTGAGGCCAAGGTACAGCGGATCCATCATCTCGGCCGTGCTCAGCCCGATTCCCGCTCGGCCGACTGTCTGGCCGGACATGTCGATGTCCCAGACGCACATGGACAGTGAGCCGTAGTACTTGTGTCCGATGAGTCCACCTGTGTATTGATTGCCGCTCACCTTTCCCACACTGTAGCATGAGGTCACCGTGGCAGCGTACAGGCTTCCCATGAGCCCTCCCGTAGACTCAACGCCTGCAACATCGCCCGCGCTGTAGCAGTGGCTGACAGAGCCGGAGTACGCCTCTCCCACCAGCCCACCCACACAAGACTTCCCGCTGATCGAGACGTCTGCACGGCAACCCGAAATGGACCCTGTGGTGTTGTACCCCACCAGGCCTCCGAGATGGTCATTCCCCCGCACGGCCCCTTCTGAGGAACAGCCGCTGATGGTCCCGCCATTGTAGCCGACGAGACCGCCGGTAGAACTCAAGGCCCCCTCGAGGGAGACCTGGCGGGTGCTGCAATCGACCACGTTCCCTCCATCGTTGACCCCCACCAGGCCGCCATTGCAGTCCTTCTGGCCAGTCATGGTCGATCTCAGGATGTGACACCTCTGAATCGTGCCGCGGCTGATGCCGGCCAGAAGCCCAGTCATGCCCCCGCTTTCGGCCCGTGAATCCATGATTATCAGATCCTCGATCACGGACTGGTTGCCGATGATGCCGAACAGTCCACTGATGTCATTGCGGCTCAGCACCAATCCCCCGATCACGTGGCCCGCTCCATCGAAATGGCCCCTGAAGGTGACGATGGGAGGTAGGCCCCAAGGGACTCCGCCAAGGTCGATGTCCCCAGCCAACCGGTAATGGGCCAGGAGTGAGGTATTCACAGCCATCAGGTCATCGCGCGTACTGACCAGGTATGGATCCTCCGCTGTCCCCCTACCCGAGAACGGATAGGGCAAACCATGGATGCGGGATGGATTCAGTACCGGGTATCCTCCATTCATCGGCAGGGTCCAGGTTTCACAGGTGCCGTCGTCGTCCTGCCCTGCGAAATCCCATCCAGCGAAACTTGTCCGCCGCCCCATCTTCTCCGTGCCGAGCCTGACGCCCACGCCATTGTCGGGACCGCCTCCGTCACAAGGGTCCAGGAAGTAGCATGACAGGACGGCTCCTTCGCTGCTGCCGGCCAGTCCGCCGCTGAGGTTATGCACGCCGTCTACGCGAACCGCGGCATAGCAGTCCTTCAGAAGGCCTTCATTCCACCCGACCAGGCCGCCGAGCTTCGTCGCGTAGCCCTCAGTATGCAACGATCCGGTGGCATAGCTCTCGGCGACACGGCCTCCATTGTAGCCTGCCAGAACGCCCACCTTCTGGGCCTCTGGAGGACGCGCACGGAAGCGCAACTGGACGTCACGCGTCTCAACCCCTGCGGCAGATACGGGGCTGACGGCGATGTCAGACAAGCCGACGTTCATGGCCACGTCGACACTGCACTCCTCCACGACTCCCTCGTTGTAGCCCACTACCCCACCCATGGACTCGGCGTAGCGGGTGGACATAAAACGGCCCTGTACGCTGCATCCCCTGATCTCACCGGAGTTCCAGCCCGCGAGTATCCCCCCATAGTGGGGGTTGTAGCCCTCAATCAAGGTCAGCGCATTCTCTAGCCGCAGATCGAGGACCCTGGCCCCCGCGTCAACCCGTCCGAAAAGGCCGCAGTGGTATCCGGGTGTCTCGATCCTCATCGTGAGGTTTCGCAGGACATGCCCATTCCCATCGAAGACGCCCGTGAACGGGGTATCAGTCAAATCCCATACATACGACCCCCTGTTGGGTGCGATCGGGGCGCCTCCAAATGGTGCGCCGCTGGCCAGGTTCGGGTCCAGGTCGATGTCACTGACCAGCACGAAGGACTTGGACAGGAGATTCGGGTCCGAGCCGATGGAGCAGAGCTGCTCTGCAGTGGCGATCTGGTAGGGATCGTTCGGCTCGCCCGTGCCGCCTGCGAAGGAATAGCCGGATGCGGTGGAACAGCACGGATCCGCTACTCCGCAAAGGATACAGAACACGGAACTCAGGAAGACAGTGATCTTCATGGCTTCTGCCTCAGGGTCCTCATCTCAACGGCCGTGCCAACCTCCGGATGGCTTGGCCTCACGTTCACTATACCATACGCATGGGCTTTTCAGTCCCCGGAACTTCGGTCATCCATCCAGTCCCGCCGTGTCTCCCATTCCCCGATTCACCCATTCGCCGATCTCTCGGTTTCCGGGGCCGGTGTCACTCCTCCACGAGTGACACCGGCCTCACGGCTGCCTGCCGGCCCTCTGCACTCGGATGATTCCTATGAGACTATGAATAGACCCTCGACCGCATCGCCCGGCAGGCGCTCTATGACTGCTTCTTCTCAGTTTGCGCACTGCCTCCCCTCCCACCGCAACCTCGGATAGGCCTTGGCCTCGCAGATCGTCCAGAGGTTGACCAGGTCCCAGCCCGCGGCGGTGAACGTGGCGGCAGACTGCATCTGGCTAGTGGCCAGGCCTGTGCCGCCGTCGCTGCGGGTCTGGCCGCTGGTCTGCGTGTCCCAGAACGAGGCAGTCACGGTAAGGCGGGTATTGCCTACGACGAGCCCGCCATAGTTCCATGTCCCGGCAGAGACGCGGCCTGCGCTGTAGCATTGGTGCACAGTGCCTGAGTTCGTGCCCGCAAGGCCTGCCACGTCACTTTCCGCCGTGACGGCCGCGGTGCTGTAGCAGCAGGCAAGATCGCCTGCATTGGTGCCAACCAGGCCGCCCACGCGGCTGGCGGCCTTGACCTCGCCGCTGCTGCTGCATGAGACAGCAGGCCCCCTGTTGTCGCCCACAAGGCCACCGACGTAGAAGCGTCCACCGAGGACCGAGCCCGCGTAGCCGCACTCGAACACAGATCCTGTGCTGGCCCCGATCAGTCCGCCGACCCGCGTGTCTCCGCTGACGGTCCCCGTGGCCGTGCACCGCTCCACTGCCGCCGCGCTGGCCCCGGCCAGACCGCCGATCGAGTCGCCCGTGCCGGTCACATTGACATCTACCAGGGTGACATGGCGGATAGTCCCAGACGCCTTTCCAAACAGGCCCAGGTTGTCACGGCCGTTGATCGTCAGGTTCGAAATCGTCAGGCCGTTGCCGTCGAATGTGCCTGCGAACTCCGGGATCACTGCCGAGCCCCAATGGGTACCTGCCAAGTCAATCGAAGCCGCCAGCCGATAGTGGGCGGTTGGCGAGCAGTGGATCATCGCACCCAGATCTGCCGCGGTGGCGATCAGATAGGGAGCCTCAGGCGTGCCCTGCCCCTCCAAGGCGGGTGGGGTGTAGCCGTCCAGGATCGACAGCACCGGGTATCCCCCCTCCGCAGGCATCTTCCAGATCTCGTGGGCGCCGTTGGCCGTCTCACCGACGAAGTCCCACCCTGCGGCCAGATAGGTCCGGATGTCCTGCATCAAGGCCGTGGTCTTGCCAGTACCCACGATGCTGGAGGTCTGGCCTGAGACCTGGAAATCCCAGAAGCACTGGGTCACGAGCCCACGCCCTCCATTCGAGCCTGCCAGCCCACCGACATCGGTGGGGCCGGCGGTGGGGCTCACGAGTCCGGTACTGTAGCATCGCACGATCGGGCCACCATTGTTGGCCACCAACCCGCCTATCTGCACACCGGAAACGGTGCTGCGGGAATAGCAGTCCGTGATCAGCGCGGAGTTGAAGGCCACCAGACCCCCTGCATGCCCGCCGCTCACCCGGCCGGTGCTGAAACACTGCGACAGGGTTGAACCACCGTGAATCCCCACCAGGCCACCCGCTGAATCAGAGCCCTGCACATCCGCAGTGCTGTAGGATGTCGTCAGATGGCCGGAGTTCCCTCCCGCCAGGCCGCCGAACCCACTGCTCATCCTCATACTTCCCGTGCACAGGACCAGTCCTTGCGTATGACAATAGGAGATGCGGCCTCGATTGATGCCCACCAGGCCGCCGACGTCACGGCCCGCGCCCGCAATCGTGCCTGTGCTGCTGCACTGTGTCACTACGGCCCCGCTGATACCGGCCAATCCGCCCACGGCGTCGCCTGACGCCGTGACGTTCACGTCCACAAGGCTGAGGTCCCTGACCTCAGCAGAGGCCGCCAGGTCGCCGAACAGGCCCAAGGAAGCGCCACCCGCGATCGCCAGGTGCGAGATCTCCAAGCCATTGCCGTCGAACACGCCAGAGAAACAGGGCACCACTGCCGTGGACCAGCGTGGGCCCGCCAGATCGATGGAGGCGGCCAGCCGATAGTGGGCGTCAGGGCCGTGGTAGACCATGGCACCGAGGTCCAAGGCATCGGCGACCCGGTAGGGATCGTCCGGGGTGCCCTGCCCGCGAAGCGATCGAGGCGCGTAACCGCTGAGGATCGCCAGCACCGGATACCCGCCCCGGCTGGGTATCTGCCATATCTCAGACGTCCCGTTTGCTGATTCGCCCACCCAGTCCCAACCTGCGTCCAAGTAGGTCTGGACATCCTGCATCTCAACCGTGGTGAGCCCCCTGTCGCCCGCGCTTCCAGGCCGTCCCGAGGTCTGCGTGTCCCAGAGGCAACCACTGATACACCCTGTGTTCTCGCCGACAAGCCCGCCTGCGTACTGGCCTGCGCCTCTGACCTCGCCAGTGCTGTAGCAGCATGCGATGTGACCCCGGTTGCTTGCCACAAGTCCACCTGCCCGGTCCTTGCTGGTGAACGCGACTCCTTCGTCCGTGACCGGGCCTTGCGCGTAGCACCAGATGACGGAGCCTTCATTGGTCCCCACGAGCCCAGCCGCCTCGTTATTGGCGGTGATCGCCACCGTACTGTAGCTCTGGATGACGGTGCCCAGATTCCATCCGACGAGCCCGCCAACCTTCTGTGTGCCGGAGACGCCGCCGGTGCTGTAGCAACGAATGACAGACCCCTCGCTGTAGCCTGCCAGTCCACCTGCGCAGGAGCCGGCCTTCGTGATATTGATATCCACTAGGGCAAGGTCCATGACCCGGGCCCCTGCGCCCAGTCGGCCGAAGAGACCGAGGTATGACCCGGCGGTGATGGTCAGATTGGAGATCCTGTGGCCTCGGCCGTCAAAGACGCCCCCAAACGGCGGTCCTGATACGTCTCCATGACCGGTCAAGGCGGGCGCAATGGGGGCCTGCCTCAAGACCTTGTGACCGGCCAATTTGATGGGGGACAGGTCAATGTCCGCTGCCAGCACAAAGTGCTTGTCGAGCAGATTCGGATCTGAACCTATCGAGAGGAGTTGTTCAGCAGTCGCGATCCTGTACGGATCGCCCCGCGTACCTGTGCCGCCTTCAAAGCAGAACGCCGCCTGCGGCGGAGAAGTCAGAAGCCAGAAGCCGGAAGCAAGAATGGCCGCGATCCGAAGCCCCGTCCGCCCCCTCCCATCTCGTATCTCCTGTCTCCTGACTCCGGTCTCCTGGGTTCTGCGTTCTGAGTGCTGAGTTCTGCGTTTCATGTTCTCTCCTTTCCTATGAGGGATGGTATGATGAAGCTCCCACAGGAGCCTTGCTCTGCATGGCCGTGTATAGACCGTCCGCGCAATGCCCTCCGGCCCGTGCTCCGCGCGCACAGACGGACCGCGGGCCGTGGGATGGTCCTCAAGCGAACAGCAAACCTGGCCTGATGTGGAAGAGCCTCGGCAGCCCCATCCCGCACGCCCGAGGTGTGGCGACGCGCGCGATGCTGCGCGATATGGGACAAGACTTGGCCGGGATGAAGAAAAGACCAGGAGGCTGTCTCAGAACCTCTCTCTACTGCGACCGGCTGCGAAGCCCTGGGGCTGCGTTTTCGGCGAAGAAGGTTCTCGACGTGCCCTCAAGCACGCCTCCGAGCCTTCTACGCCATCCGCCTTGCCCCAGGTCTTCTCGCTCGATCTCGTCACGAAACAGGTTCTGACACAGCCTCCGGTGAATTATGATGGCAACAACTTCAAATATGAAACCTCGTCGTTGGCCGGGCCTTATCCCTTTCGATTCTCACTACTGTAGTTATAGTGCCGCTGTGCCGTACGATGCAACGTTCTTTCTTCCGGATTCTATGCGATCGCCAGGGGCGGAGAGCCTGTGAGAGGGATTCTGAAGGCAAGAAGATAAGAAGGTGGGAAGGTGAGAGAGGAGGACTGTCTTCTGTTGGCGATTACCTTCTTACCTTCGCGTCTTCTGCCCTTCTGGCCCTCGCCACGGCTCTGCCTCGCCGATTCTCCGATTCGCCCATTCGCCGTTTCGTCTCTTCCCGCGGCGTCAGCCGCTCGCGTGCAGGTACTTGATGACCTCGACCTTCTCCAGGGTGACCAGGCCTCCGCAGCCCGCCTGCTCGAAGAGGTCGTGCAGCCTGGGGATGAAGGCATCGATCTTGACCTCCTCGTCCACGATCTCCACCACCACGGGCAGGTCCGTGGACAGGTCCAGGACCTTGGCGCTGCGGATGCGGCTGGTCGGACCATACCCGAGGGTGCCCCGCCAGGCAGTGGCGCCTGCCAGGCCCGCGGCCCTCGCCTCGCGGACGATGGCCTCAGGCAGTGCGACGTGCCTGACCTTGTCTGCCTCGCCACAGAAGATCCTGAGCAGCTTCGCCGTTCCCTTCAGTTCCATATCCCACCCGTAGCCTTGAAGACCAGTTTGATGACCATCCCGCCCCCGTAGAAAAGGGCCACCGACCCTGCGAGGGTGAGCATCAGGTATCCACCTGCATAGAAGTACTCGCCCTCCTTCCAGAACTGGGCCAATTCGTAGACCATCGAGGACAAGGTCGTGAATCCTCCGCAGAAGCCTGTGGCCAGGAGCAGTCGTACCTCAGGCGAGAGGGCCGCCGAAGGCGCAGCCAACTGGGCAAGGCATCCGATCACGAAGCATCCAGCCAGATTGGCCGCCAGGGTGCCCGCAGGCATGACCAGGGAATGCCGCTGCAGAAGGATGGCGAGCGCATACCGCGAGATGGACCCCGCAAACCCACCGATCCCCACCAAGGCGCTGTTCACAATCATCTGTTTCATGTCGCGTGTGTACCCCGAGGCAGAAGACCAGTCAAAGAAATTCTGAAACCAGGAGACAGCGGGCTGAACAGAGCCCTCAGCCATCAGCTATCGGCTATCAGCAGGAGAGCCGCCAACCCATGGCTCCGGCTGAGCGATGGAAGCTGATAGCCTGGAAAACTGCCCCTGATCCCGGTCCCTGCCAGGGCAACCGCAAAGCCGGCCTGCCTCAAAGCGACGTGAATTCTCTGTCATTCGCCGCAGGCGGACAGACCGATGCAGTCGCGGGCGTGACTAGATGGGAAGCGTTTTGGGGTTTTTTTGCCGCGAATAATGCTAATGCACGCGAATGCTGGCGCGTGGGCGCGGGTGTTGGCGATGTCGTAGCTCCGCCGCCCGATCCACGGCTGCGCCGTGCCTCGGCGACCTTGTCGCCAAGGGCGGCCTTCGCAGCGGGCTGCTTGTCCGAGCAAGCTCGGACCGCATCCCACCACTCGGCCTTGATCTGGCGGCTTAGGCTGTGGGCGCTACATCCCTTCCACAGAAGAAGCACCTCTTGGGACTTTCGTCAGGGAACGAAGCCGTACGCATGCGAGCAAGCAGGACTCCATGGAGCGAGCTCGCTCGCAGAATGGAGGCCGGCGAAGCTCGCCCGGTACGCCGCGGCGTACCGGTAGACGCGTCAGCGTCGCGTACGGCGATGCCACGACCGAGACCGACCTTCCGATGCGGCGACAGCCATTCGCGTGCATTAGCGCTATTCGCGGCAAAAAGCTCCTTCGGTTCTCCTGGCCAACGCGACCACAGACCGGGGCCACGAGAAAGGGCATGTGCGGCCAGGAACCTGTTCCTATCCTCGCGATGTACAGGAGGGACTCTGCGTTCGCCCTGGAGACGGCCCACAAGCTCCTTGACCCCGGGGCGAACATACGTCAAGATGGCTGGTCTTAGGAGCACAGAAGGAGTCAACGATGAATCCCAAGGACATGGAGAAGTACTCGTCGGCCTACACGCTGTCGGACATGGAGATCTTCGTGTTTCCGGAGCTCATGTACAGCCTGGTCCTGGCCAACCTGATGAGCCCCATCATCTGGCGGTGGCGAGAGGAGGAGAGCTTCAAGAAGCTGGTCGGCAAGAGCCCTTACCGCAAGCTCCTGCGGCTGCGGCAGTACATCATGGATGAGTATGACTTCAACCTGGACCTGGAGACCTGGGGCCTGACCGACAAGGCAACGGAGACCAGGCGATTCGAGCCGTTTCTGCCGGCCAAGGAGATCGCGGCCAGCAACGCCCTGTTCGGGTACGAGGGCGACCAGTACTACTACGACGTGGACATCCGCAAGCACTTCGGCCTGGACAAGTACACGACAGATACGATCCCCTATTGGAAGACCGAGACCGTGGAGGCCATGAACGCCTTCCCTCTGCGGCCCAACTACACGAAGAAGGCAGGCGAGTGCGTCTCGCTCTCGACCCTCTACGCGGCCGCGGCCTTCATCGTCTGCGGGGTGCCCCTCGATGACCTGTTCATGATCCTCACGCCCCTGCATTCGCAGAACTTCATCGACCTCGACGAGGGCATTATCACCAACAATCGGAGACTGGTGACCAAGGCTATGTGGTTCAACGGCACCGAGATCTCGAACAAGGCGCAGCGGGCCCTCCGCCATGAACAGGTCACCCTCGTGGCCCACTCCACGGGCGTCATCCACTGCCTGTACAACCAGGCCACAATCAGCCGCCAGGCCTACGACCGCCTGGGCCGGCGTTTGGCCAGCTACCTGAAGACGGAGCTGAACCTCCTGAACTTCGCCAGCTTCCTCCGCACGCGCAGCGAATATCAGCGGCATTTCCAGGTCTGCCGCGATTGTCACGGCCACGCCCAGTACGTCAGGGCCGAGGTCCTGTACCACTACGAGCACGGCAGCAAGTACCGGGTAGGGGATGAGACCTTCGACAAGCTCCTCGCCGAGGTCCACAGCGAGGACTACGTCCTCGCTCCCATCCCGGGTAGGCTCCGGTGCGATGAGATCTGCAGTCTGCTTTCCGCCAGGCAGTGGGATCTGGCCAAGCCCGAGGACCGCACTGCCCTGGGCCAGGCCCTCTCGCCGGTGATCCCGGACGTCGAGGCATTCATCCGCGACCTTGTGGATTTCCTGGAGGTCAGCCCCAGGCTGCCCTCGCCGGAGAAGACCTACGTCCACGTGGACCCCATCGTGCTGACTCCGGACATGGACCGCCGCCAGGTGATCGAGACACTGCAGCAGCAGCGATCATCCAACGCGATTGTGGACCTGGCCTTCCACGCCTACCGGGATATGTCCTCCTGTGACTGGCGTCCTTTCGTTAAGGCGGCGGTGGAGCGGAGTCCCGTGTCCTTGGCCATGGTCAAGGATGTGCCGCCGGACCAGGTCTATGCCTGGCTGCAGGCCATGCCCGGCCAGTCGATCTACGATGCCCAGCGCCTGGCGCAGCCGGACGAGGTCGCCAACTTCCGGACGGGCGACGGCGTGGAGAAGGCCTTTGCCCTGGCCAGCATCCTCCGCAGGCGCGACCCCGATCAGGTGATCAAGGTGATCCTGGACAGCGACCAGGCCCTCGTGCAGGCGGACGAGGAGTATGGCTTTCCTTCCTCCAAAGACCTGCGTCAGGAGATCACGATCGATCCGTCGGGCGAGATTCTGATCACTTGAGGGTGAAGGGGCCATCGCTGACGGCCACCACGGCCTCGCGGGTGCTGCTCTTGATCCGGATGGTGTAATCGTCGCCAGGCTTGAGGGTGAGCGCAGGCTCCCAGAGGACGGCGGGGTCGCTGGTGACCTTGGCAATCGTCTGCACGAAGACGCCGGCCTTGTACAGGTCCACTACCACGGCCTCGCTGAGGTTGTCCTCCCACCGGATGAATGACTTCAGACCGCGACCCCACTGTTCGCCGCCATTGGGGGAAGTAACCCGGATTGCAGGTGGCGCTGCCGTGAACGATCGGACCGCCCACGGTCCTGTGCCTCCATGGTTGCGGGTGCGAACCCGCCAGCAGTAGGACTGGCCCGGAGTGAGTGTGCTCAGCGTGTAGCGACTCTGGGTCAGAGCAGATTGGTCCACGGCCAGAATCGTGAACTGCGGGTCCGTCGCCACCTGCAGGTCATAGGACCGGGCGAGGCCCTTGGCGGTCCACCGGAGAACCACGGACTCGGCCTGGTTGACGCCGATGAGATCCGCCGGCGAGCGGAGGACCGGCTGCAAGGGGACGTCCGGGGCGTCTGGATACCCGAAGACGAACTCGCCCAGCGAGGCGTTGGTGACCTTCAGGGTCTTGTCCGGGTTGACCGTCGTCGCCAGTGACGTGAACTCGCCCTGGCCCGCAAACGGACGGTGATAGACGGTCAGTTGGCAGGGATCGGGGCACTCCAGACCTTTGGTCTCGAATGTGACGTCGACGCCGGCGTCCGTCATGCCGTAGCCTGAGAGGACCACGCGGTCGACCAGCAATTGAGGCTCCTCGCCGCTGAACCGAGGAAACCGGGTCGCCTCGATGAACTTCCTGACCGCCAGCCCGTTGTTGTCCGGGTTTCCGGTGATGGCTCGGACGGTCACAGACACGCCGGTCTGAGTTGCCGTATAGCTCTGGCCCACCTTGACGTTGGGATAGGTCTGCCACTTGACAATGTCAGGCCGGCTCCATAGTTGTTTCGTCAAGGACGAACTGGGCCCTGGCTGGGCAAAGGCCATCTCCAGCACGACGTCTCCTGAGGCCGACACCTCGGTGACCATCGTCCCGGCCTTGGCCACTGCGCAGCCCCAGTCGATCAAGGTGTTGCCATTGTCGAACCGTTTGACCCTGCCTGTGCACATCGCCGAGATGTCCGGAGTGTGACGGTATTCCCACACCAGCGTCGCGGTCATGGCGACCTCATCCAGCCGGTATTCCACCACCCGTGAGTAGGTGCGATCACAGGGAGTGAGCCCACCGCCCGAGATGTTGCCATTGTCGAAGAACAACAGATTCCCGTTGGCCAACCGGCACACGTCGTGCTGGCCTACCGTGTAGTAGGGGGCATTCTCCTCGTGCTCGCCGATGAAGGTGAACTGGTTGCCCTTGCCGCCCAATCGCCAGACGAGCTCTCCGGTGCTCCGATCGATCTTGACGATCTCAGAGGTCGTGCGAAGAGAGACCAGCAGGGCGCTATCCATCGGATCCAGGGCAACGGAGTTGATGTGGGCGTAGTCGATGCTCTTCTGGGTGAGGTCGTAGAACGAATCGGCAATGGGAATCTGGTCCAGGCTGTGCCACTCGAAAATGACGCGTTTGTTTGCATCGACCTCCTGAACGACGTCCCCCGTGACCACCGCATCCGGGCGTCCGCCTGCAATGACCTGGCCCATGTCGATGGAACGCGTCTCCTTTCCGATGAGCAAGGCATGTCCGTTGGCCAGCAGTTTGACGTCGTGGGAGTCCACTGTGCAGCCCGGCGTCATCGTGAAAGAGTCCACCCGTGTCAGCGTTTCGTCCTTGAGGTTGACGACCCCGAGGACGGCAATAGCCACCAACCCATTCGACTGGACGAGGCTCGATAGCGGTTGGGTCTTGCTGACGTACAGAGGGTAGCCCGAGTTGTCGAGGATCACGTAGAACACGTTGAACCCCTGTGTCACGGTTCCGATGAACACCCCGGGCGCCGGCGTACCGTTGTGGGTGACCACGATCTCGGGAAACCCCGCAGGCCAATTGGGCTCAATCGCCGCAGCCTGTGCGAGGGCCCCGCACAAGGACATTATCAGAACCACTGCACCCACGACCCGCTCACTCATTCGCATGATCGCACTCCTTCCTGATCCTCCTCTCATCGGCCATTCGGTCCAGGTACTTGCAGACACAAGCTGCCTCCGGCCCCAGGGCGGCGATGGACGTGGTGCAGAAGCTGCTGGCGCTGGCGGAAGACTCGGAAGGTAAGAAGGCAAGAAGGTAGGAGGGTAAGAGGGTAAGAGGACAGGCATCAGGTGGTCGGTCTATCTCACCTTCTCACCTTCTCACCTTCCCACGTTCTTACCTTCTCGCCGATTCGCCGGGTCTCCGCGTCTTCCCGGTCAGTACAGCATGGGCTAAAGCCCATCCTACCTTTGCGTGGGGTCCGCCGGGGCACTGCCTCGCCCATTCCCCCATTCGCCCATTCGCCGTTTCGGCTTGTCGCCCCCCGTGGGTCTGCCGCATGGGCGGAGGCCCACGCTACCTCTGCGGCCCTCGGGCCGCGGGCAGTTCTAGGCTGGCGACCTTTCCGTAGCCCTTGATGGCCATGCTGCGGTCGGGCTGGATCTCGACGATCGCATAGGCATTGTCGTTGGGGCCATCGCCTTCGACCACGGCCTTGAGGGTGTAGTAGCAAATGCCGTGGATCTGCTGGACCTGGCCCTGGTGGCGGTGCCCCTGGAACACGGCCAGGACCTTGCCTGACTGCTCGAGAATCTGGCGGACCTGGGCCGCGTCCTTGACGTACTCGGAGCCGGTGCCATCCAGCAGTTGGTGGACAAACACGATCACGGGCGCCCTTGCAGCCGCCAGATCCCGCCTGAGCCAGTCCAGCTCGACGGCCGGGATGTTGGCGTCGGTCCAGTCGAAGTTGCCGTGGTCATACTCCACACCGTCTGCCCTGTAATTCGCATCCAGCACGATGCAGTGCAGGCCGCGGACGTCGAACGAGTAGTACGATCTCGCAGGGTCACTGCCGGTGTTCCGGATTCTCGCCAGGACCTGTTGCTTGGAGAGGCTGTCCATGTCGTGGTTGCCCAGGACGTGGTACTGCGGCCCACCAAACCATTCGAAGACCGCCTCTGCGCGATCGAGATACACCAGGGTGTACTGCTCTACAGGCGACTTGTCCTGGTCTTTGAGATCGCCCAGCTCGACCAGGAAGTCCACGTTCTCCACCTTCATCGTGGCCACGCACGCGGCAAGCTTGTCCAGGGACTGGCGATAGAAGCGAGCGCCTGAGGGATCGACGTCCGCGTAGTGACAATCCGTGACGATCCCAAATCGCACAGGCCTCTGGCTGGCCGCAGGTCCCTGCACCGCACTGCACGACAGGCACAGCACGCCCAGACCTACGGCACTCCACAAAGCCCATGTCCGTATGCTAGTCACTCGTCACCCGCCACTAGCCACTCTAGACCCGGACAAAGGTGCGCTTTCGATAGAGGTAATACAAGCCACACCACAGGATGGCCACGCTGCCTGCGGCCACCAGGAGATCGCCTGCGCTGCCCGCGTGTTTGGAGAGGCCGCCAAAGAGATGATGACTGATGCCCCTGATGTTGAACAGGCCGCCCGCCATGTACGCCACGATGGCGTTTGCACCGATGACCGTGAAGGGAAAGGCCCATCGCTTGAATCCCAGGACGTCAATGACGCCGTAGAACAGCGACAGCAGCAACAAGCTCCATCCTGCAGCCCACAGGACCATCGAGCTGGTCCAAAGGTGCTTGATGATCGGGAACGTGAGACTCCACAACCAGCCTGCGAGCAGGCACCCGAGACCGGCTGCAACCAGGGCCAGGACCTTGTTCCGTCCTGAGCTGCGGCTCCGCAGCAGATGGCCTGCCAGTACCCCGATGAGCACCGTGGCCCCGAAGCCTAGGCTGCCGAGTATCCACGTATAGTGGGTGCCATCCTGGAAATGTCCCAGCAAGGTCCTGTCGATCCAGATCGCCAGATTGCCATCGGGGGTCAGTACGCCCGCACCCTGGCCGGGCACAGGGACCAGGACCATGAGGAGCCAGTACACGACCAGCAGCGCCCCTGCCACCAGGGCCTGTTTCAGGACGCTCAGCTCGACCAGGGCAATCGTGGCGATCAAGTATCCTGCGGCGATGGCCTGCAGGGTGTTGGAGTACAGCCTGAGCGTCTCCAGCTTGAAGTCCAGCAGGTTGCCCTGGCTGATCATGCCCAGGATCCACAGGATGACGACCCGGCGAAGGGCCTTTGCGTAGATCTGCGATCGCCGCTCACCCCGCCCCAGACGCCGACCCAGGGACAGGGGCATGGCCACACCCACAACGAACAGGAACAGCGGCATGATCAGGTCCCAGGCGACAAAGCCCTCCCACTCGACGTGCTCGAAATGTCGATCCAACCAGCCTGGAATTGGGTCTTTCAGGCACTTGAGCAGCCCGATGACGACGGGTCCTCCACCCGCGATCCAGAACATGTCAAAGCCCCGCAGGGCATCGACGGATACGATCCGCCCCTCGTCAGTCATCGCCTGTGGGTCAGCGATTCGAGCCTTGTCTTCCCGCATGATTCGAGCAGCAGAAGCGTCGTTGGGAAATCAAAAATCAAAAATCAAAAATGGATAGCCGGCCCCCGGCTATCTACCTTTCATCATCCGATTGAAGCCCTTGTGGGCCTCGACAACGGCGGCACGCATCATGTCCTCTGCCTGGGCGGTCTCCCGGTTGGCCAGGGCCTGCATCAGAGCCCTGGTCTTGAGCCCTGCTGCGGCCTGTGCGCAGGCCTCCCAACTGAGCACGCTCCGCACGACGCGATCGATGCCCTGCTGGGTGTTGTCATACGCGCGGGTCTGCATGTCGTGACCCTTCCACCTCGCGTAGCCGGCGTCTGCGATCAGACCTGCGATGGCGATGTTCATGCCGTTGATCCGCGTGCCGTGATCGATGTCATACTTGCCGGGCCCGCCCAGCACGATGCCGTCGTTGTATCCCTGGCTGTTCAGATGCATGTGCACCATCATGTCGTTGTCCAGCTCCTCCACGGAGTCATACACGTGATCCAGGCCGATCATCTCAGAGTGGCCGAACTCCTTGTTCACGCCCTTGCGTTTCCTGGAGACGCCGAACTCCTCCTCGATCTTCCGCCAGAACAGCAGGGCGCTGGCCACCGTCGGAATCAGCATAGCCGGGTGCCCCTCGTTGGGCTTGGGCTCAAAGGCGATGTAGAGCCTTCCGCCCCTGGTCTGCTCATACGTGCAGAGTCCTGCCACGCTCTCCTTGAGGTTCTGGTACATCCGGCGGACTGCCACCGTGGCCAGGTCATAGCCATAGGATCCGTTCCACAGCACAAAGGCCGGGGCCTTTTCCCGATCCGGGTGCCAGGCCTTCTTCAGCGGTCCATAGGCGAGGTCCACCGTGCGCCTGCCCAGGTCTTCGGCAGCCTTGCGCTCTCTCTTGTCGAGCGACGTGATCCCGCCGTACGCGAAGTGGCTGTGTGCGCCCGGAGTGACCATGGCCAGGTAGAGGCCATTGTTGACCAAGGCCTTGGCGACGGCCTTGGCGTTCCTGTCATCCACCTCGGAATCATAGTGGAGCTCGATGCCCAGCTCGATGTGGCCCGGCAGCCTTGGCCGGATGGTCTTCGCCACCAACTCGATCATATCCACAGTCGTGAAGTTCTGCGAGTTCCACGCAGGCCGCATGTCTCCCGGCACAAAGCCGCCCTTGCCTGCGTTGAAGGTCCAGCGACAGATGCTGTGGGGGGATTTCTTGGCCATGATCCACACTCCTAACCAGGGGTACAACCGTGTTTCTTGACTACCAATGGGCTCATCATAGCACGCGTCAGTGAAGCGTCAATGGGCTACATATGGTACAGCAGATGGGCAGAGGCCCTCGCCCCCCTGACAAAGCTCTCGACCCGGAATCGTTCGTTGGGGCTGTGGGCGCCGTCGCTGTCAAGGCCAAAACCCATCAGCAGTGCAGGACACGCCCATTCCTGCACAAAGGTGTTTACCACGGGGATGGAGCCGCCGCACCGGATCAAGACCGGTTCTGCATCGAAGCCGAACCTCAGGGCCTCCTGGGCAGCCCGCATCGCGGGCGTATCGACGTCGAACAGGATCGGCGGACTGCCATAGCCCTCGGTCATCTCCATCCGCACGGAATCGGGGCAGAGGGAACGGAGGTGGTCTGCGACCAGGCGATGGACCTTGCCCGGGTCCTGATGGGGAACCAGGCGGAGCGTGATCTTGGCCGTGGCCGAGGAGGGGACGATGGTCTTGGGACCTTCGCCCGTGTAGCCTCCGAACAGGCCGTTGACCTCGAAGGTGGGTCTGTACCAGAGCCGTTCGAGGGTGGAGCGGCCGGCCTCTCCGAACAGGCCCGGGACCTGAAGCTCGTCCTTCAAGACCTTGTCGTTGTAGTTGAGCCTGCCGAGGTTCTCCTTCTCCCAGTCCTGCACGGGCGCCACGTCGTCGTACACGCCGGGGACCAGGATGCGGCCATCCGGTCCAATGCACTGGGAGATCAGGCGGGCCAGGACCACGACGGGATTGGCGATCGCGCCGCCGTAGGAGCCGGAGTGCACGTCCTTGCTCGGTCCCCGCACCGTGACCTCCAGGGCAGCGATGCCCCGCAGGCTGTAGGTCATGGCAGGCGTCCGCTCATCGTACATGCTGCTGTCTGAGACGATCACGGCCCTGGGCCTGAGGGCCTTGTCCTGCCGGATGTACCGGGGCAGGGCATCGCCGCCAGACTCCTCTTCACCTTCCAGCAGGAACACCACGTCCGAGGGCAGTGCGCTGCCGCTCTTGAGGATGCTCTCCATCGCCTTGACGTGCGCAAAGACCTGGCCCTTGTCGTCCGTGGCGCCCCGTGCGAACAGAAACCCGCCCCGGATGACAGGCTCAAAGGGGTCCGTGTCCCAGCCGTCCTTGGCCCGGTCTGCAGGCTGCACGTCGTAGTGTCCATAGATCACCACGGGCTTGCCCGACTTGCCCTTGGCCTTGGCGTGCACGATGGCCTTGCCGCCGTTGTCGATCAGCCGGGCCTCCAGGCCCAGGGCCTTCAGATGGGCAACCAGCCATTGGGCGCAGGCCAGGGTATCCGCGTCGTGACTACTCTGGGCGCTGACGGATGGGAATCGCAGCCATTGCTTCAGCTCATCAATAAACCGGTCCTGATTGGCCTTCATGTAGGCCTCTATACGATCCATCATCTCTATGACTCCTTTACGGGCTCTGAAGATGCCTCTGCCAGATCCCAATATCGATCCACTGACCGAGCTTATTCCCCACCCGCTCCAGGTGTCCTACCTTCCTGAATCCCAGTCGTTCATGCCGCCTTCCCGGCCCTGGCAGCCACAGGGGCCGTCTGGATGACCGTGGCCCTGAAGGTTACTGCCGCATGGCAGATAAGTCAATGAGGCAAAGGCCGACCGCCAGGGCGATCGCAAAGTCGGGCAGTCTGAAAGAGACGCAGGCGGACAGACCGATGCAGTCGTGGGCGTGACTGGCTGGGAAGCGTTTTTGGTTTCTTGCCGCGAATAACGCGAATACGCGCGAATGCTGGCGCGGGGGCGTGGGTATTGGTATTGTCGTGGCATCGCCGCCTGATCCACGGCTGCGCCGTGCCTCGGCGACTGTGTCGCCAAGGGCGGCCGTCGCAGCGGGCTGCTTGTCCGAGCAAGCTCGAACCGCAGCCCACTACTCGGCCTCGATCTGGCGGCTTGGGCCGTGGGCGGTACATCCCTTCCACAGAAGAAGCACCTCTTGGCACTTTCGTCAGGGAACGAAGCCGTACGCATGCGAGCAAGAAGGACTCCATGGAGCGAGCTCGCTCGCAGAATGGAGGCCAGCGCAGCTCGCCCGGTACGCCACCGCGTACCGGTAGACGCGTCAGCGTCGCGTACGGCGATGCCACGAACAAGCCCGACCTTCCGATGCGGCGACAGCCATTCGCGTGCATTAGCGTTATTCGCGGCAAGAAGCTCCTTCGGTTCTCCCGGCCAACGCAACAACAGACCGGCACCACGACAGAGGGCATCTGCGGCCAGCAACCTGTTCTCATCCTCACGATGTACAGGAGGGACTCTGCGTTCGCCCTGAGAGCAGCCATTAGCGGGTAGCTATTGGCCATCAGCCGGAGAAGGACGGCGTCTGACACAGACGCCCTGCACCCGCGCATTTGCGATTCCGTTTCGCCGTTTCGCAAGGTCGGCCACAGGCCGACCTTGCCCGGCTAGGTGGGCCTACACCCATCTAACCGTTAAGCGTCCAGCCCTCCCGGTACTTGCGGCTGAGGAGCTCGTTGGCCTCAGGGCTGTTCGCGACGCGGCCTGCCGCAGGGTCGTACTCCAGCTTCTTGCCAGCGCGGTAGGCGACCAGGCCCAGCAGCATCGTCTCGATCATCTGGCCTGAGTAATCGAAGTCGCACGAGGTCTTGAGATTCCCTTTGCAGGCGTTGATCCACTCCCTCTGGAAGTGGCCGACGGGCGGAAGGATCTGGTCTTTGGGCCTACGATTGTAGTAGGTCATGTCTGCGCTGTTGCCTACGGGCAGGACTATCCTGGAATCGAAGTCGGTGATCAGGAAGCCCTTGGAGCCCTTGAAGAAGTCGCCGTGGCCGATCTTCTTCAGATCGACGCAGTCCCACTCCTTGGGGGACCCGGGCATTGCGCCGCCCTGGAACCAGCCGACGGTCATGGCCGGGTGCACGGACGTGGCAGGCATGCTGAAGCGGGCCTCCAGCTCGACCGGAGTGACCTCTGGATTGAACGCCTCGCCCTTGGCCTCGATGGAGGTCGGAAGGCCCGGCCCCAGCGCATCCCAGATGAGGTCCATGGTGTGGCTTCCCATGTCACCGACCTGGCCGCTTCCGAAGTCCCAGTACATGTTCCACTGCAGGCAGTTTGCGCCTGGGCCGCCGGTGAAGTAGCCGGGATTGTAGGGGTGGAGGGGCGCAGGTCCCAGCCACAGATCGTAGTGCAGCTCCTTGGGTGGATCGCCCTGGCCGGGCAGGTATCCGGGCCTGCGGATCTGGCGATCGCCCCAGGCGTATGCCGCACTCAGCTCGCCGATCGCGCCATCGCGGATCAGCTCCTGCACGCGGTTGAAGTTCGGATTGGCATGTCGTTGGGTGCCGCACTGGGTGGCCAGCTTGTTCTTGTTCTTGAGGTAAGTCGCTCGCACGGTCCTGGCCTCTTCCACGCTGTTGGCCAGAGGCTTCTCGCAATACACGTGCATGCCGCGGTTCATCGCCCAGTTGGCGACAAAGGCGTGCGTGTGGTCGGTCGTGCAGCAGACCACGGCGTCGATGCCCTTCTGGTCGAGGCACTTGCGCCAGTCCACGTATTGCTTGGCATTGGGGAACTTCTCGGCAGCAGAGGCCAGGTGGCTCTCGTTGACGTCACACAGGGCCACGACGTTCTCACTGGCAATCTCGTCGAAATGGGCCAGGGCCCTGCCCCAGGTCCCGATCATCGCTACGTTGAGCTTGTTGCTGGGGGCGCTCGCACCGCTGAGCACGCCGCTGGGCAGGATGATCCATCCCGCTCCGGTGGCTGCGGCCTTCAGAAAATCACGTCGTTTCATGCTGTGGCTCTCCTTTCAATGAGGGGACCTGTGTCTCAGGATGCCCTGCCCTATCGTGCCTCCACCGGCCTCTGCGGCGGTCTGAAGAAGATCGCCAGTGCCAGGGCCGCGACTGCGGCGACTGCCAGCGGAACGAGGAACAGGCCGCGGAAGTCGACCACGCCCTCGTGGGTGAAGACCTTCTGCAGGAGATAGGGACAGACCGAGTTGGCAATCAGGGCGCCGATGCCCAGGATCATGACGTTGAACAGCCCCTGGGCACTGGCCCGAACGTCCTTCGGGAAGAACTCGTCCACGAAGATGTAGACCGTGGCAAAGAAGAAGGCGTAGCAGATGCCGTGCAGGAGGTTGACGGCCACGATGACCCAGGTGACCTGCGGCATGAAGGCAAAGACCGCAAACCGGATCGGCGTGTCCGAGGATGCCGATCACCATGGTCGTCCGCCACCCCAGGGACTTGAGGGTCATGCCCAGGATCAGCATGGTCAGCATCTCCGCCACCTGGCCGACGCTCATGACCGGCATGATCCAATTGCCCGGGATTCCCACGCTGGGCTGCCCAGGAACACGCCGGTCCAGTTGAAGTAGGCGTAGAGCACCGAGGCGTCGAGCAGCGCGACCAGCCACAGGATCAGCACGTAGGGACGGCGGAGCAGCCGCATGGCCTCCAGCCAGGCCAGCTTCTCGGTCTGCGAGCCGGCCTTCTTCGGCGGCGTGTGCGGGCAGGGTCAGGCTGTAGGCGGCCAGCACGAAGGACACGACCCCCGCGACCACGTAGGTCCACCGCGTGGCACTCTGCAGGCTGGGCCCCGTGAGCCCCGAGGCCAGCACATGCCCAGCCAACTGACCAGACCCTCGGGATGGGCGGCATGGACCTTGTCCCAGTCCACCAGGATGAAGGTGAACGGCCAGGCAGCCAGGATCCACCCGATGGTGCCGCCCATGCGCACGGGGCCGAACTCCCTCTGCGGGTCCTTGATGTGGGCAAAGGCGACCGAATTGACGATCGAGAGCGTGGGCACATACAGCAGGCAGTGGACCCACATCAGCACCATGAAGGGCCAGAATGAGCGGGTGAAGGCCAGGCCCAGGATCGCCACCCCGCCGATGAGGTGGCTGGCGGCCAGGAACCGCTCAGCCGCGAAACGCCGATCTGCAAACTGGTTGCTGAAGAAGATGCCCACGATGGCGGAGACTGGAAAGGCATTCAGGATCCACGACTGCTGGTTGGGCGTGAAGCCGAGGCTGGGCAGGTACCCGTAGATCAGCGGCAGCCACGCGCCCCAGATGACGAACTCCAGAACCATCATGAAGGTGAGCCGGATGCGAATCCCGTAGTCCATGGTATCAGTCTCCATACGCAGCCAGCCGTTCCACGGCCAGCCTGATGTCCTCGATCCGGCTCTCGTCGGATTCTCGCTCAATGGCCAGAGTCCCCTGAAAGCCGATCCGCTTGAGGCCGTCCAGAAAGGCTCGCGGGCCGACCTGTCCGTCGCCCCACCGGACCTCAGTGCCCCATGTCCCCGGCACAGCGGCCCGGAGTGCATCCTTGACGTGCACGTGCCTGATCCAGGGCGAGAGGATGGCAACCGCCTCGACCGGATCGCCCTGCCCATAGAGGATCATGTTGGCAGGATCGAAGTTGATCCCCAGGGCCGGATGGTCCAGGGACTCGAGGAAACCCCTCAAGTCAGTGGCCGTCTCCTGACCGCTTTCCAGGAGAAGGGCAATCCCCCGCTCTCCAGCCGCGTCCGCCAGGTGGATTGTCCGCTCCCGCATCATGCGGCCATAGGCCCGATCGCGGTGATCGATGAACCCCAGGTGCATGGACAGGACCTTCACGCCCAGCTCGGAGGTGATCCGTACGGCCTCTGAGAAGAGTCTGCGGTTCGAATCCCAGCACTCGTCCGGCACGATCCCGCCCGTGCGGCGGATACTGTCCAGGGTCGAATAGTCCTCCTGGGGAAAGGCGACCATCGTGGCGCTGAGGGTCCAGCCCCGGGCCTGGACTGCCTCCACGAAGCCCGGGTCCTTGGCCTGGGCCGCAGGTCCGACTGCCAGGTGAACGTGGGACAGGCCAACCTCAGAGAGGGCCTGTGCAAGGCCTGCGACGTCGCTCTGCTGCAGCGACCAACTGCACACGCCAACCCGCCATGGTCCACACCGCTTCATACCCCTGTCCTGCATCGGCTTCTACTACTCGTTAGATGTCTAAATCGTTAATTGGTTGAATCGTTAAACTGACGGGAAAGTCCAACGATCTTCCCCGTCTGCATGGATTCGATCTCTGCCAGCACCATCTCCACGGACTCCCGTGAGCTCTCGACGGTGGTCACCACGTCACAGGCCTCGCCTCGCACGCGCCGGGCAAAGTGCTCGACCTGGCGGGTGTATCCATCGCCCTCGGCCAGGGTGGGGCTGAAGGCCTCGCCCTCCCGGGGATAGACCTTGAGGCTGGGTGACTGGTTGCAGTCGTACACGAGGGTTGCAGAGGAGAGCACGAGGATGAAACTCATCTGGAACCCAAACAACGGCATCACAGCCCAACTCCCCTCTGCAGTTGCGACCTGGCCGTCCCCATAGACGTACTCTGTGGCCACGTGGACCACGCCCCGGCCAGGTCCCCTGCTTCCCCGGCTGTACACGGCCTGTGGCCGTCCCAGCAGGTAGAGGAGGTAGTCTGTGTCGTGGATGTGCAGGTCGAGGACGATCCCTCCGCTCCTGGACTCATCGCTGAGCCATCCATCCACGGCCCAGGTCGGAGATGCGCTCAGCCGCCGAAGGCTGGCTGCAACGACCTGCCCGTACTGGCCGCTGCGAACGATCTCCGCTGCCTTCGCGTACTCCGGCCAGAACCGCACACAGTGACCGATCTGGAGGATCTTGCCGGTCTGGTGGCAGGCCTCCACCATGCGGTCGCACTGCTCCAGGGTCAGGGCCATGGGTTTCTCGCACAGCACGTGCTTGCCCGCAGCCAGCGCCCGCACAGCGGTGGCCGCGTGGAGGTGGGTCGGCAGTGCAATGGAGACGGCATCCAGGTCCGGATGCCTGAGCAGGTCGTCAACGTCGTGGTAGGTGGCAAGCCGGTCAAAGTCGATGGGGCGCAGGACGCCTTGGATGTTGCCCAAGGCACGCTGGGCATCCTCCTTGCAGTGGGGATTGGCGTCACAGATGGCCACCACCTCCGCGTCTGCCAGCCGCTGCCAGCAGGCCGTATGCACGCGGCCCATGAAGCCAAAACCTATGACCCCTATCTTGAGCATGCGGCGTCATTATGCGGCGGGCGAGGCTGCGTGTCAAACATAGCTTTGTGAGGCGGCTGATAGCTGAGAGCTGATGGCTGACAGCTCTTCCTCGTCCGCCCATTCGCCCACTCGGTCAGGGCAATCGCGAAGTCGGCCTGCCTCAAAGAGACGTGAATTCTCTGTCATTCGCCGCAGGCGGACAGACCGATGCAGTCGCGGGCGTGACTGCCTGGGAAGCGTTCTTGGTTTTTTTGCCGCGAATGACGCTAATGCACGCGAATGCTGGCGCGTGGGCGTGGGTATTGGCCACGCTCGTAGCTCCGCCGCCTGATCCACGGCTGCGCCGTGCCTCGGCGACCGTGTCGCCAAGGGCGGCTTGGGCTGTGGGCGAGACATCCTTCCCATCAAGGGAGAGGACCTCGGGGGACTCTCGCCAGGGAACGAAGCCGTACGCATGCGAGCAAGAAGGACTCCATGGAGCGAGCTGGCTCGCAGAATGGAGGCCGGCGCAGCTCGCCCGGTACGCCGCGGCGTACCGGTAGACGCGAAGCGTCGCGTACGGCGATGCCACGAACAAGCCTAACCTGTCGAGGCGGCGGCAGCCATTCGCGTGCATTAGCGTTATTCGCGGCAAACAGATTCCTTCAGTTCTCTTGTCTGCCACGGTGGCTGGCAGGGCTCACGAGAACCAGGACCGGCACCATGCCTTGCTGAAAGCAATACGCGCGATGGTCACCTTGGCAAACGATCCAAAGTTGACCAGCAGCCCCAGGCGCAGACCGCTGGCCCTGAGGTAGTTGATGACCTGGGCACGATGCTCGCCATTGAGGCTCTCGACTGCCTTGACTTCCACCATAACCGGGTGGCGGTCTGATGGGAGCGGTTGTTGTTTCTTGCCGCGAATAACGCGAATACGCGCGAATGCTGCGCGTGGGACTCTCGCCAGGGAACGAAGCCGTACGCATGCGAGCAAGCAGGACTCCATGGAGCGAGCTTGCTCGCAGAATGGAGGCCTGCGCAGCTCGCCCGGTACGCCACCGCGTACCGGTAGACGCGCAGCGTCGCGTACGGCGATGCCACGACTAGGTCCAACCTGCCGAAGCGGCGACAGCCATTCGCGTGCATTAACGTTATTCGCGGCAAGAAGCTCCTTCGGTTCTCCCGGCCAACGCAACAACAGACCGGGGCCACGAGAAAGGGCATCTGCGGCCAGCAACCTGTTCTCATCCTCACGACCTACAGGAGGGACTTCGCGATCGCCCTGCGGTCGTTTCCGCTTGCCCTACGCATCGCTGGCGTGGTACATTAATACATTGGCTTTTGGAGGTATGTCTATGATTGGCAAAAAGATCAGACTGGAACGCATCATCGATCGCAACTCGCAGAAGACGGTGATCATTCCCATGGACCACGGTGTCACCGTCGGTCCTGTCGACGGCCTGGTCGATATGCGGCAGACCATCGCGGCAATGGTGTCAGGCGGCGCCAACGCCGTGCTGATGCACAAGGGCATGGTGCTGGCAGGTCACAGAGGCGCAGGACGCGACGTGGGGCTTATCATCCACCTGTCCGCAGGCACGGCCATCAGCCCTGACCCCAACGTAAAGGAGCTGGTCTGCACCGTGGAGGAGGCCGTCAAGCTCGGCGCGGATGCGGTCTCCGTCCACATCAACCTGGGCGCCAACACGGACAGCCAGATGCTCCGCCAAATGGGCCAGGTGGGAGAACGGTGCGCGGAGTGGCAGATCCCCCTGATCGCCATGATGTATACACGGGGACCCAAGATCTCCAACGAATTTGACTATCAGAACGTGAAGCTGGCCGCCCGGGTCGGGGCGGAGCTGGCTGCAGACATCGTCAAGGTCGTGTACACAGGCAGCCCTGAGACCTTCAGCCAGGTGGTGGCAGGCTGCCCTGTGCCGGTCCTCATCGCAGGCGGCCCCAAGATGAGCAACGACGAGGAGATCTTCCGCATGGTTGCGGCGGCACTCCAGGCAGGGGCTGCGGGCGCATCGATCGGCAGGAACGTCTTCCAGCACAAGACGCCTGTGAAGATGGTCCAGGCCCTATGCCGTATGGTCCACAACGGCGCCTCCGTGGAAGAGGCCAAGGCCATCCTCCAGTCGTGAGGCAGCCAGGCCGTCGGAGACTGCGATGAAGAGACTGTGGGTCAACGTCAATCCCTTCCGCAAGGAGCTCGTCACAGCGGCCCTGGAGAGCGGGGCAGAGGCCGTGGTCCTTGCCCGCGGCGACAGCCCCAAGGCCCGGCAGTTGGGTCGCATCAAGACCGTGGAAGACGACGGTGACCTGCGGCCCGGTCTGGAGGTGGAATTCGTCGAGATCGCCACCAAGGCGGACGAGGATCGGGCCGCCGGCGTGGCCCAGCCCAAGGTCGTGGTCCTCCGCATGCGGGACTGGACCATCATCCCCATAGAGAACCTGCTGGCCAGGCGTGGGGCCAATCTCATCGTGGAGGTGGGGTCTGCAGAACAGGCCAGGCTGATGGTCGAGATCCTCGAAAAAGGCGTGGACGGCGTGCTGCTCAGCACCACCGACGTCAACGAGATCAAGAAGACCGGGGAGCTCCTGGCGGGGATCAGCGAGAGGATCGCCCTGGTCGAGGCCACGATCACGGCCGTCAGGCAGCTTGGCATGGGTGACCGCGCATGCCTGGACACCTGTACCCAGATGACCCTCGGCCAGGGCATGCTGGTTGGCAACACGGCCACTGGCTTCTTCCTGGTCCACTCCGAGTCGATCGAGAACCCCTACGTGGCGCCTCGTCCGTTCAGGGTCAATGCCGGCGCAGTGCATGCCTATGCCCTGACACCCGGCGGAAAGACCAAGTACCTGGCAGACCTGCGGTCCGGCGACGAGGTGCTGCTCGTGGACGTCGGTGGCCACAGCCGAACCGCGTACCTGGGAAGGAACAAGATCGAGCGGAGGCCGCTGCTGTTGGTCGAGGCCCAGGCCCAGGGCCAGGCCCTCAGCCTTGTCCTGCAGAACGCGGAGACGATCTGCCTGGTCGGGTCGGGGGGCGAGCCTCTGTCCGTCACGCGGCTCAAGCCGGGCGACAAGGTCGTCAGTCACGTGGAGAAGGCCGGCCGCCACTTCGGCATGCAGGTCGATGAGACACTCATTGAGAGATGATTGCCGCAGGTTTGCCCTTGTGGTTGCCATGGCAGCACCCTGGATTGCCTCGTGCGAGCGAAATCAGCAGACCCATGGGACGCCGGTCTGGCCCCACCGCGTCGTTAGAGAGCTGCCGCACAGGTCCGATGCATTCACCCAGGGCCTGGTCATGGACGAGGGATTCCTCTATGAGGGGACGGGTCTCTATGGCCGTTCTTCACTGGCGAGGCTGAGGCTGGACACCGCAGAGGTCTTGAAACGCTGCTCGCTGCCTGAGAACCTGTGGGGTGAGGGCGTGACGATCCTGGGAGAGAGGATCTACCAGCTCACCTGGCGGAACCACGTGGGCTTCGTGTACGACAGGCACTCCTTCGATCTGGTCACCAAGTTCACGTACGCCACAGAGGGCTGGGGTCTGACCCATGACGGCCACAGCCTCATCATGAGCAACGGAACCTCTACGTTGACCCTCCTGGACCCCAACTCCCTGACCCCTCGGTCCACCGTGCGGGTCCATGACGACCAGGGTCCTGTGGACAACCTCAATGAGCTCGAATACGCCGACGGCAGGATCTACGCCAATATCTGGCAGACCCCAAGGATCGCGGTGATCAGGCCCAAGGACGGCCGTATCGAGGCCTGGATCGACCTCGCCGATCTTGTAGACCGGCAGCCCATGGGCGCGGACGTGCTCAACGGGATCGCATATGACCCCACGACCGGTCACTTGCTTGTTACCGGCAAGTTCTGGCCGACCCTGTATGAGATCGAGATCAGCCGGCCTTAGCGCAAGGCAACCGCCAAAAATGATCAGCCTCCAACAGAAACCACGTCAATTTTGCCAGCCAAATGCTATTATAGTTATGGAACAGGTGGCCGCCGGGTGGCATCATTAGGGTATGGAGTTGGATTATCAAGGCAGGAAGGTGTTTTGCCCCACGCACGACGAGGCGTTGGTTTGAGAGTCTCGAACGCTTGAAAGGAGATATGTAACATATGAAGAGAAAAGCGTTTACGCTCATTGAGCTCCTGGTCGTCATCGCAATTATCGCGATCCTGCTGGGCATCCTGTTCCCAGCCCTCCGCCGTTCGAGGGAGCAAGCTCGCATGCTGGGGTGCTCCTCCAACCTGAGGAGTTGGGGGATCACCTTCAACACGATCGCCGCGGACAACAACGGCAAGTTTGTGCAGGGTGCGGATGGTACGCAGGGCTACTGGTGGCCCTGGTTTCTGCCCGACAAGCTGAAGGACTGGACCAACAATCCGATCTGGATGTGCCCCACCGCCACCAAGCCCATATCCAGGATCAACATTCAGAACGCCAACATCTACAATTCCTGGGGTGTCTACATGGACGCCCAGGGAGGCAGGACAACGGGTAAGAACGGAATCAACGGCAGCTACGGACTCAACGGCTACTTCATCCCGGTCTCAACTCCTACGTACGAAGGCAATGTCTCCTCGTCCGAGGGTTGGGGAGGTCTGAATACCGTCAAGCAGGCCTCGAACGTGCCAATCATGGTCGATGCGCTGCGTTTTGACCTGTGGCCGCTCCCTTCGCATGCACCTGCTGAGACGGAAGGTGCGGCGTGGAGCAGCAACAACATGGCCCGCTGCTCCATCAACAGGCACAGAGGATTTGTGTCCTCGGTCTTTGCAGACGGATCCACCCGCAAGGTCGGCCTCAAGGAACTCTGGGTGCTCAAGTGGTCCCGGAGCTTCAACACGGCTGGTCCATGGACACAGGCCGGCCGCGTGAGCGCCGACAGGTGGCCTAACTGGATAAGGCCCTTCGCAGACTATTGATCAGACTCGTGAAACCAACATGCATCAGGGCCTGCGAAGGTTGAACGCAGGCCCTGGTCGTTTCTGGCCGCCCCATGGAGTCAGGCCTCCCGCCGTCCTGCCGGCCCAGGGCAATCGCGAAATCGGCCTGCCTTACAGAGACGTAGGGTCTCTCTCATGCGCCCCAGGCGGACAGGCCGACGCAGTCGCGGGCGTGACTGGCTGGGAAGCGTTCTTGGTTTTTTTGCCGCGAATGACGCTAATGCACGCGAATGCTGGCGCGTGGGCGTGGGTATTGGTATTGTCGTGGCATCGCCGCCTGATCCACGGCTGCGCCGTGCCTTGGGACTGTGTCCCAAGGGCGGCCTCCGCAGCGGGCTGCTTGTCCGAGCAAGCTCGGACCGCATCCCACCACTCGGCCTCGATCTGGCGGCTTGGGCCGTGGGCGGTACATCCCTTCCACAGAAAAAGCACCTCTTGGCACTTTCGTCAGGGAACGAAGCCGTACGCATGCGAGCAAGAAGGACTCCATGGAGCGAGCTGGCTCGCAGAATGGAGGCCAGCGCAGCTCGCCCGGTACGCCACCGCGTACCGGTAGACGCGTAGCGTCGCGTACGGCGATGCCACGAACAAGCCGGCGGCGGCAGCCATTCGCGTGCATTAGCGTTATTCGCGGCAAACAGATTCCTTCAGTTCTCTTGTCTGCCACGGTGGCTGGCAGGGCTCACGAGAACCAGGACCGGCACCATGCCTTGCTGAAAGCAATACGCGCGATGGTCACCTTGGGAAACAATCCAAAGTTGACCAGCAGCCCCAGGCGCAGACCGCTGGCCCTGAGGTAGTTGATGACCTGGGCACGATGCTCGCCATTGAGGCTCTCGACTGCCTTGACTTCCACCATAACCGGGTGGCGGTCTGATGGGAGCGGTTGTTGTTTCTTGCCGCGAATAACGCGAATACGCGCGAATGCTGGCGCGGGGGCGTGGGTATTGGTATGGTCGTGGCATCGCCGCCTGATCCACGGCTGCGCCGTGCCTCGGCGACTGTGTCGCCAAGGGCGGCCTTCGCAGCGGGCTGCTTGTCCGAGCAAGCTCGGTCCGCATCCCACTACTCGGCCTTGATCTGGCGGCTTAGGCTGTGGGCGAGACATCCTTCCCATCAAGGGAGAGGACCTCGGGGGACTCTCGCCAGGGAACGAAGCCGTACGCATGCGAGCAAGCAGGACTCCATGGAGCGAGCTCGCTCGCAGAATGGAGGCCCGCGCAGCTCGCCCGGTACGCCACGGCGTACCGGTAGACGCGTCAGCGTCGCGTACGGCGATGCCACCAACACGCCCAACCTGTCGAGGCGGCGACAGCCATTCGCGTGCATTGGCGTTTTTCGCGGCAAGAAACTCCTTCAGTTCTTTTCCTGCACCTACAGGAGGGACTTTGCGTTCGCCCTGATGGGCCTGCACCCCAACCTTGACGGCCTGCAGCCGTAGACCTACAATGGTGTTCTTTGTAGATTCTCTATCGTGAGGACCATCGAATGTCGCAGACCAACAAAGGGTATAGCCAGACGCTGAACCTGCCGCAGACGGACTTCGCCATGAAGGCGGGGCTCGTCCAACGAGAGCCCTTGATGCAGAAGCAGTGGGCCCAGACCGACCTCTATGGCAGGATACGCAAGGCCCGCAGGGGCCGGCCCCTCTACATCCTGCACGATGGACCGCCCTACGCCAACGGCAACATCCACATGGGCCACGTGATCAACAAGGTCCTGAAGGACCTTGTGATCAAGGTCAAGACCATGACCGGCTTCGACGCGCCCTACGTGCCGGGCTGGGATTGCCATGGTCTGCCGATTGAGTCCAAGGTCATGACTGACCTGGGTCCCAAGGGCCGGCAGATGGACAAGGCCTCCATCCGCAAGGCCTGCAAGGAGTGCGCGGCGAAGTTCGTCGAGCTGCAGGGCGAGCAGTTCCAGCAACTCGGCATCCTGGGCGAGTTCAGCCGACCCTACGTGACCTTCGATCCCCGCTACGAGGCAGGCATCCTGGAGGTGTTTGCGGAACTCGTGGCCAAGGGCCTGGTCTACAAGCAGCTCAAGCCTATCCACTGGTCGGTCGGATGCCAGACCGCCCTGGCAGAGGCGGAGCTGGAATACAGGGACATCGCGTCACCCAGCATCTTCGTGAACTACCCGGTCCGGCAGGACAGCCTGGCCAGACTGGTCGAGCTTGGACTGGTCAGCAGCGAAGAGACCCGTTCATCCCAGGTCTGCTTCATGATCTGGACGACCACGCCCTGGACCCTGGCCGCCAACCTGGCGGTCGCCGTGCATCCCCATCTGGAGTACACGGCGGTCCGCTACGAGAGGGCAGGCCGCTCGTTCGTCTCCATTGTGGGCACAGACCGGCTTTCGGCAGTCCTTGCTGCAGGCGGCCTGGCTGCAGGCTCTGCCGCGGTCAGCGCCAAGACCGTCAAGGGCCAGGACCTGGAGGGCCTGCGGTACGTCCACCCGTTCGTGACCGCCAATCCGACGGACAAGGACGCCTACAAGGTCATCCTGGCTCAATACGTCACGACCGAGGACGGCACCGGGCTCGTCCACATCGCCCCAGGCCACGGCCAAGAGGACTATGCCTCAGGTATGCAGTACGGCCTGGCCGTGTACTCGCCGGTCAAGGACAACGGCGACTACGACGACACGGTTCCGGATTGGCTCAAGGGCAAGAACGTGCTGAAGGTGGATCGGCTCGTTAATGACCACCTGAAGCAGATCGGACTGCTGTTTCACGAGGACAAGATCACCCACAGCTATCCCCATTGCTGGCGGAGCAAGGGCCCTGTGATCTTCAGGGCCACGGAGCAGTGGTTCGTCAGTGTGGACCGCAAGGTCCCCGGCCCGGACAAAAGCCTGCGAGAGATGGCCATGGAGAGCACGGCCAAGGTCAAGTGGATTCCAGGCTGGGGCCAGAAGCGAATCGAAGGGATGCTGGAATCCAGACCGGACTGGTGCCTGAGCCGACAGAGGAGCTGGGGGCTGCCCATCCCCGCGTTCGTCAATCCTGAGGGCAAGGTCTTGCTGACCCGGGAGTCGGTCCTGGCCGTGTCGCGCCACATCGGCCAGCACGGATCGGATTGCTGGTTCAGCGATACGCCCCGCCAGATCCTGGGGGACGACTTCCCCCTGCCGCCGGGCTTTGACCTGGATCAGCTCGGCAAGGAACAGAACATCTTCGACGTGTGGTTTGAGGCAGGCTGCAGTTGGTACAGCGTGTGCATGAAGGACCTGGGCTGGCCCGTGCCCGTGGATCTCTACCTCGAAGGATCGGACCAGCACAGGGGATGGTTCCAGTTGTCGTTGCTGCCCGCCCTCGGCGTGCTCGGCCAGGCTCCGTTCAAGGCCGTGCTCACGCATGGCTTCACGGTCGACGAGCAGGGAATGAAGCAATCCAAGTCCCTGGGCAACTACGTGGACGCCCAGAAGGAGATCGCCAAGTTCGGGTCAGACATCCTCAGGCTGTGGGTGTCCAGCGTCAATTACCAGGAAGACGTCCGCTGCACTGACGAGATCATCGGCAGGACCCAGGACGCGTATCGCAAGATCCGCAATACCCTGCGATACCTCCTGGGCAACACCTCGGACTTCGACCCACAGGTCGACAGCGTCCCCTATAGCCAGATGCCGGCGATCGATCAATGGGCCATGCAGGAGCTGCAGAGGCTCATCGCGGAGGTCAACTCCGCATACGATGACTTCGCGTTCCACAGGGTCTTTTCCCTGCTCTACAACTTCTGCTCGATCCAGATGAGCAGCCTCTACATGGACGTGCTCAAGGACCGGATGTACTGCGATACCAAGGGAAGTCCCGCTCGGCGGAGCGGCCAGACCGTCATGGCCAAGACCCTGGACAGCCTAATCCGGATGTTGGCGCCGATCCTCGTGCACACCGCCGAGGAGGCCTGGGCCGCCCTGCCCCACAAGTCCAAGGACGTGGACAGCGTCCATCTGGCGACGATGCCTGCTCCGGATCCCTCCATCGACTGGAAGACCGATCTTCCCAAGTGGGAGCGGATCATGGCCCTGCGAGACCAGGTCCTGCAGGCGCTGGAGGGGCTGCGCAAGAACAAGGAGATTGCGAGCAATCAGGAGGCCTCGGTGACGATGGTCGCCAGCAATGAGGACGCGGCTGCGATCGAGCAACTCGGCGTGGCCCAATTCTCGACGCTGTGCATCGTCAGTGAGATCCGGCTCGAAACGGGCAAGGCGCCGACGACCGTGACGGCCGCCAAGAGCACCCATGCCAAGTGCCAACGGTGCTGGAATTACTGGCCCAGCGTCGGCGCAGATCCCGGGCATCCGGATCTGTGCGATCGCTGCGCGGGTGTGGTAGCGAACCTGTGAGCCGAAGGGGGAATCAGAGGGTAGGAAGGGAAGAAGGGGAGAAGGGGAGAAGGAGGAAGAGTATGGCTACGCGGCAGAGGAAAGACATTCGGCATTTTCGCGATCTTGAGGTTTACCAGCGGGCCTTCTCGGCAGCGATGGAGATCTTCAGGCTGACGAAGGGTTTCCCCGCCGAAGAGAGGTATGCTTTGGTCGATCAGATCAGGAGTGCTTCGCGATCCGTTTGTTCCAACACTGCGGAGGGCTGGCGAAAGAGACGCTACGCATCTGTATTCAGGAACAAGATCACAGATAGCATGCAGGAGGCGTCCGAGACACAGTGTTGGCTCGAATTTGCCCTGGCATGTGGGTATGTATCCACCGAAGTCTTCAGACGACTTGATGCGGAATATGAAGCCATCATCAATATGTTGTCAGGCGTAGAGAGGAAATCGGACAAGTTCTGCTATTGAGCTGTCCGTCCGCTCGCTCTTCGCTCTATCCCACCTTCCACATGGAACCTTGGCTGTACTAGGGCTACCTCCTTCCGACTACCTTCTCCCCTTCCTATCTTCTTATCTTCTCACCTTCCCATACATTCGCCGCGAGCCTCCTTCGCTTACCGCTTACCGCTTAGCAGCGGCTCCGGCCCCGCCCGAGCTGCTGGCGGACCTTCTCGTAGACCTCGTCGATGCCGATGTTCCGGACGAGGTGCGTGGGGTCGCGACTCTTGATCCGCATCCCCCTTCCATACGGCTCGCGAGCCACCATGCACTCGGGTCGTCCGTAGGGTGCGATCCTCGCGGGATTGGACCAACTGAACAGCATCACCAGCGGCACGCCCAGGCCGGCCGCGATATGGCCGGGCCCTGTGTCATTGCTGATCACCAGGCCTGCCTGTCTCAGCAGCGACACCAGCTCGGGCAGAGAGGTTCGGCCTGCCAGGTTGACGACCCGGGCGCGGCTGATCCCCTGCAGGTCCTTGATGACCGGTTCTTCACCACGAGTTCCACAGGCCGCAACGGCCAGTCCGTAGTCCGTGGCAATCCGATCTGCGACTGCAGCAAACCGGTCCACGGGCCAGCATTTGTCCCTGTCACTGGAGGCCGGGACCATCACCACGTATCGGCCGGGCCCCAGGCCATGCCCCGCCAGCAGTCGCCCAACCGACTCATCGGCCTGCCTGCTGGCCGGCAAGACGAACTCAGGGCGGAGGTCCGAGGCCCCCATCCCACCCACAATCCTGAGGTAGTAGTCCACCAGATGGATGCACTGGCCGTCCTGTTCCACCCTGTGGTTGTAGAACCACCATGCGCCCTCCCGGCTATTGGCCATCCCATATCGATCCGGACAACCGGTGCACCGGGCCAGGCACGCAGTCCTCAATAGCCCTTGCAGGTCCACGACGGCGTCGAAATGACTGCTGCGGAGCACCTGGATCAGAGAGGTCAGCTCTCGCAAGCCACTCGCCTGAAACCAGGCCCTGCCCAGGGACCGCCGGTCAAAGTGGATCGTCCGGCTGAGGTATGGGTGACCCTCGAGCAGAGGGGCAAACTCAGGCCGGACCAGCCAACTGATCTGGGCGTTCGGGAAGCTCCGCCGCAAGGCGGACAGTGCAGGCAGCGCCAGGACGATGTCACCCAGGGCACTGGGTTTAATGATCAGGATGTTGCTGTACGGGCCGGGCATGGGGCCATTCTAACGGATGGCCCGGCATCTGCAACGGGGGCCTATGCAGGGCAATCGCAAAGTCGGCCTGCCTGGGAAGCGTTTTTTGGTTTTTTGCCGCGAACCCCGCTAACTCCGCGAACGCTGGCGCGGGGTCGTGAGTGTTGGCATACTCATAGCTCCGCCGCCTGATCCACGGCTACGCCGTGCCTTGGACCTACGGTCCAAGGGCGGCCTCCAGAATGGGCCGCTTTTCCAGGCAAGCCTGGAACGCGTCCCCTTCCTCGGCCTTGTTCCGGCGGCTTGGACTCGGTAGGGGACTGCCTTTCCCATCTTATAGGAGAAGAGTGGGGAAGAACAGAGGGGCTCCCGCACACAGTCTGAGCCGTACGCATGTGAGCAAGCAGGTCCACGCGGGGCAAGCTGGCTTGACCAAGCGGGGACCTGCGCAGATCACCCGGAAGGCAAGGCCTTCCGGTAGACGCGAAGCGTCGCGTACGGCGATGCCACGACTGGGTCCAACCTGCCGAAGCGGCGACAGCCGTTCGCGGAGTTCGCGGGGTTAGCGGCAAAAACCTCCTTCTGTTCTCCTGGCCAACGCGACCACAGGCCGCGGCCACGAGAAAGGGCATCTGTCGCCAGGAACCTGTGCTCATCCTCACGATGTACAGGAGGGACTCTGCGTTCGCCCTGCCGCCGAGGCGCAACAAAACGGCGAATGGGCGACACGGAGACGGGCACTGCTTCGCCCATTCACCGTTTCGCCCATTCGCCCATTCGGCCCCCTTGGGGCCACGCGGCCAAAGGCCGCGCCAGTGCCCCGTCATGCCGAGACGATGTGGTCGCGGCGACCTTTCACTTTGGCTAGGGCATTCCGGGCATCGACGACCAAGACCGCGTGGTCGGCGATCATCTGCCAGTCGTAGCAGGAGTGGTGGGTAGAGATCAGGATACAATCGTACTTCTTTAGCGACGCGGGCGTCAGGGCGACGCTGTGCATCTGAAGGTTGTGCTGACGCATTCGGTGCGTCTGCGGGACATGCGGATCGTTGTAGTCCACCTTGGCGCCAAGGTGCTCCAGCTTTTCGATCAGCTCGAAACTGGGGCTCTCGCGGACGTCGTCCACGTCCGGCTTGTAGGACAGCCCCAGCACCAAGACCTTCGCGTCCTTGATGGGCTTGCCGCATTGGTTGAGGGCCAGTACCGTCCGCTGCACGACCCACTCCGGCATGTTGCGGTTGATCTCGCCTGCCAGCTCGATGAAGCGGGTGGCATGCCCACTTCCCGGGCCTTCCAGGTCAGGTAGTAGGGATCGATGGGGATGCAATGACCGCCAAGACCGGGGCCGGGGTAGAACGCCTGGAAGCCGAACGGCTTGGTGGCTGCCGCCTGGATCACCTCCCAGACGTCGATGCCCATGGCAGTCAGCACCATCTTCATCTCGTTGACCAGGGCGATGTTGACTGCCCGGTAGATGTTCTCCAGGATCTTGGCCGCCTCGGCCACCTCGGCACTGGAGACGGGGATGACCTGCTTGATGGCCTTTCTGTAGAGCATCGTGGCCAGCTCGCCCGAGACAGGGTCGATGCCGCCGACGAGCTTGGGGATGGTCTGCGTGTTGTGGTCCTTGCGACCCGGGTCTTCCCGCTCGGGCGAATAGGCCAGATAGAAGTCCTTGCCGCACTTGAGTCCCTTGGCCTCAAACCTCGGCAGCATCACCTCCCGAGTCGTGCCAGGATAGGTAGAGGACTCCAGCACGACCAGTTGCTGAGGTTTGAGGGTCTTGGCAATGTCGTCGGCGGTCTGCTCAACGAAGCAGAGATCCGGTTCGAGGTGGATGCCCAAGGGTGTCGGCACACAACTGATGAGCACATCCGCCTCTGCCATGCGGCTGAAGTCACTCGTGGCATCGAACCTGCCTGAGTCGACCATGTCGTCCACAAACCGCTCGCCCAGGTGCTTGAGGTAGTTCTCCTTGCGGCTGAGCATATCAATCTTGGTCTGGTCGACGTCGAAGCCGATCACCCTGAATCCAGCGATGCAGAACGCGCGGAGCAGTGGCAGCCCGACGTAGCCCAACCCGACGACACCGACGATTGCTGACGAATCTTCGATCTTGGTTCTCAGTGACATGGGGATTCCTTGTACTAGCCGTTAGCGATTAGCGATTAGCGGTTAGCCGGAACACTACAGCCATTGGCGCTATTGCGACAGCTCATTGCTGAGCCGCTGGGCCTCAGCCAACTCTTCAGGTGTGAGCCCGCCGATGCTCTTGTAGCGATCCAGCCCCTCTTCCAGAACCCTGCTCGCGTCTTGTTTGCGGTTCAGTTGGCGATAGGCCTTGGCCAGATGCAGCCTCGATCCCACCCCGGCAGGATTGCCTTTGGGATAGCCGTCCACGCACCGCGTAAGGTCTTCAACCGCCTTGTCGAACCGAGCCAGGCGACAGTAGATCACGCCGCGCGTGTCGAGGAGGTCCAGGTAGTTAGGGCTAACTTCGAGGCCCTGGTTGGCCAAGGTCAATGCCTCTTGCGCCTTGTCCAATCGCTCAGACAGTATCCACGCCAGATTGTTCATGGACGTCACGTTCTGTCGGTCCACCTCAAGGACCTTCTTGTAGGCCTCCACCGTTTCGGGGATACGGTCCATCATCTGCAGGACTTGGGCCAGTATCTGGAGGGCTGCCACGGAACCGGGGTTCCTGGAAAGCAGGTCCCGCAGGATCTGCTCAGCCGCGTGCCGGGCCTGGGGGTCCGGGATGTTGCTCACGCTCAGGGCCAACGAGGTGGGTGTGTCCACGTCCTGAGGATGTCCCTTGGACCACTCGGCCACCCGGGCGACCACCTCATCCCACTTGCCCTCCTGACCCAGCAGCCAGACCTGTGACGACATCACGGTCAGATCCTCTGGAGCCGCCTTCAGCATCTCGGCGACTACCGCCCGGGCGCCGTCCTTGTCTCCCTTGCGATACAGGGCCGCCACCAGGATGCCCTGACACCGCGACCGGTCGGCCGGCCTGCACGTGGCAACGTAGCCCTGCAGCAGGGCAGCGGCCTTGTCCGGCTGGCTGTCGCCCATGTAGGCATTGGCCAGGGTCAGCACCACACCCGTGTCGTTCGGATCTCCATCCTTTCGCAGGGACTCCAGCGTGCTGATGGCCAAGGCAGGCGAGATTGACGCCTCAGCCCGCGCCCTCATCAGCAGCAGCGATCGCTCCTTGGGATTGTGGACCAGTCCTCGCCTGGCCGTATCCAGGGCCCTCGCGGTATCCCCCTGATCCATCTGCAGGTCAGCCCACAAGATCCAGGCATCCCGCGTCTTGGGCCAGTTGGACGTCATGGAATCGAGCAGGCGGTCGGCCTCGCCTTCGGAGCGCGCGGTGCGATCCTCCAGCAGCCGCTGGACCTTGATGAGCTGCAGGCTCACGTCATCGGGCCTGGCCTGCAAGGCCTTGGTCAGCATCGCCTCGGCCCTCGCCCGATACTGCGGATCGGGTGACCGGAGCCACAGAGGGATGGCGAGTCTCTGGACACTGGCGCTGTTGGGATCCAGGGCTACTGCCCGTTCCATGTCTGCGGTCGCCTCGGCCATCCTTCCATCGTTTCTATTGAATTCGCTCCGCACAACCCAGACCTGCGGATCGCGTGGATCCAGCGTTGTGGCCGTATCGAAATCCTTGCGGGCCGCGTCCTTCTGCCCCAAGGCCGCAAGGGCCCGTCCCCGCAGCATGACGCTGGCGGCCGTGTGGACCCGAGTCACCAGATCGTTGCAGACCTGGAGGGTCTCCTTGGACTTGCCCTGCTGGAGATAGAGCTGGACCTGAGTCGAGGCAATCTCATAGGAGTTGGGATCCAGCTTGCGGCCCTCGCTCAGCAGCCGATCGGCCTCCTCCAACTTGCCCTGCCGGAGCTTGATCGTCGCCCACGTCAGACCGATCTTCGGGTTGTTGGGATCGCGACTCCAGATCTGCTGGATCAGACCGCTGGCCTGGTCCAGCTCACCCTGCTGCAAGGCGCTGGCCAACTGTAATTCCTGCAACGTCTCCGGAGCAAAGAGCCTCCGCGATGCGGCCTGTTCAATCAGCTTGTTCGCCTTGTCGTACTCCTTGCACTTGGTCAGGTCAGTCACCAGTCGAACGGTTGCGGTCAGATCATTGGGGGATCGATCCAGGACTTCCTGATAGGCAATCATGGCCTGCTGGATCTCTCCGGCCCGCTCGTGGGCCGCAGCCAGGAGCTTCCGGCTCTCATGATCGTTGGGATTGGCAGCCAGGTTCCTCTTGAGGAGATCCACCAACTGCAGACGGGTGCGGCTGAACGTCTCGGGCGATGGATCCAGGAACCATACCCTGGCCTGTTCGTACCGCCATTGCCAGCCTGCCTCTCCTTCCAGCCTCTTGATGTCGTCCACCAGTCCCTGGGCCTTGGCGGCGTTGGCGAAGACCTTTCGGTAGTCCAGCAGGCGCCTCTTGATCCAGATCGCATTCGGATGCTTCTGGGCCATGCCCTCCAGCAGCGTGACTGCGTCATCGGTTCGCTGCCACTGTCCGTAGGAAGCGCACAACAGCAGGGCCAGCTCCATCTGGGCACCCGGCGCATGGAGACGGCTCAGACCCTGCTTGAGGACCGCCTCACAGCGGGCCTGATCTCCTTGCTGGCGAAGGAGGAGCCCGAGGGCCCGCACGGGTTCCGAGGCGTCAGGGTACTGGGTGACGGCCCCTTCAAGGATCTGGATGGCCTCCTGGGGCTTGCCCGACGCAACGAGGCATTCGGCCGACGTCAAGGTCACGCGGAGCTTCTCCTGGTCGGTGGGAACCAGCCCTGACATCAGCGTCGATGCCGCAGCGGTGTCCTTTCTGAGCAGGGCCAGCCGGACCCGCAGGAAGCGAGGGGAACTGCCCGCAGCCGGCATCCCCTCGAGGCGGATGAGTTCCTTGTCGATAGCGTCCCACTGTGGATCGTTGGCGTCCAGGCCTTGAAGCGAGAGCATCCGCATCCGGGCCTCCCCGTCGATCACCCGCGCCTGCATGTTGTTGGGCAGGACCTTAGCCACGGCCTGGGCATAGCGGCTGGCGCCGGCCCAATCTCCCATGCGAATCAGATGTGTCGCGAGCTCGAGTACGCAGGTCGGCTCATCGGGATACTCGGAGCACGCCGTCTGCAGCTGGGCAAGGGACGATTGAAGGTCTCCCTGCTGGGTGTAGGCCGCGGCCAGCATCACGCGAATCTGAGGCGACTTCATCAGGCTGTTGTAGCCCAGGGACATGGCTCGCTCCCATCCCTGGATGGCGCCGGGCAGGTCGTCTCGCTGGCGACAGATCAGGCCTTCGAGGAACGCCGCCACCGAGGGCAGCATGTCCTTCTCTTTCATGGTGGCCACGCACTGAGTCGCCCGGTCCAACTGACCGGCCCGGATGAACAGCTCAGCGGCCCTGTGCACGAAGTCCACGGACTTGTCGCCGAGGGCTGCCATTCCCTTCTCTGCCACCTCCTGCATCGTCGGTTTGGACTGCGACCGCAAGGCCAGGTCCGCCAAGATGTCCCACAAGACTGGATTGGCAGGTTCCGTCTTGGCCACGATGTCGCAATCGGAGCGGGCCCGGCTGCTCATACCCATTCTCATCCACGACCTTGCCAGCTCGAGTCGCACCTTGGCTTCCGTGGGATTCAGGGCCTCCGCCGCTTCCAGGTCCGCAACGATCGTGTTGGCATCCACGGTCTCCTTTCCAGAAGCGGCCTTGCGCATGAGGTGACCTGCGCGGAGGATCCTGGCGACGGCAGACTGGGGATTCCTCTGGACCGCCAGGTCAAACCAGTAGTCGGCGGTCTGGGTGGCATCCGCAGGACGCTGCTCGGCGATCCTGCCCAGGGCGTCATAGGCCCGGACGTGGGCCGCGTTGGCATCGATGATCCCCTGCCATTCAGCCTGGGCCGCCGCGTAGCTGCCGAGTGCGGCCATGGCGCCCCCGCGCATCAGGCGAATCTCAGGATGGGGACCCGGATTGTCCGCAAGAAACCGCTGGCTGACGGCATTGGCCTCGCCCGGAACGTCCACCTGCAGGTAGACCTCAGTCAGCCGTCTGGCCGCCTCTTCGTTGGCCTTGTCCAGACGGAGGGCGTTCCGATAGGCGGCGATAGCCTGCTGAATGTTGCCCGACTTGATGGGCCGCCAATGCAACTGCGCATTGGCGTACTTCAACAAGACCGGAACGTCGTCGTGATGAGCGCCGATATACCGGCCCAGGCTGACAGCGGCATCCTCCCACTGCTCCTTCTCATACGCGGCATTGCCTTCCTTGAGCGCAGCCTCTGCACGACTGCTCCGGTTGTACTGGCGTAGCACCACGGCCGTCCCGGTCACCAGCAGGACTGCCAGGACCAGAACAATGGCCAGGCTCCAATTGAAATATCCGCGACGGTTAGGACCCGCAAAGAAATAAGGTAGAGGTTTGCCGCTCAGATTTGGGTCAGATTGGGACGTGAGGATTGAGCGAAACCGGAGGCGTAGTGCCCTTCTACGCTGAGGATTTCGCGATTGAGGAGCGGCCCAAGATGGCCCGAAGATGAGATGGGAAACGTTTACCTTATTTCTTCGCGGGTCCTTAGTCATTCGACGGTCTCCTAAAGAGTCTATCTCAAAACCTCTCTCTACTGCGACCGGCTGCGAAGCCCTGGGGCTGCGTTGTCGGCGAGAAAGGTCCTCGACGTGCCCTCAAGCACGCCTCCGGGCCTTTCCCGCCTCCGCCTTGCCCCAGGCCTTCTCGCTCGATCTCGTCACGAAACAGGTTTTGAGATGGACTCTAACCTCTTTCAAACTGCTCCACAAGCCTGCCCAGCATCTTCACGAAGGTCTGCAGGAAGATCTTGAGATCCATCCAGAGAGAAAGGCTCTTGACGTATTCCGTGTCATAGCGGATCCATTCCTGGAAGTCCTTCATCGGATGCCGCGTCCGGTGGACCTGCCACAGGCCGGTGACTCCCGGCCGCACCGATAGACGGGCATACCGCCAGTAAGGACAGAGGGTGTTCTCCGCCTTGGGAGACGGGCGAGGCCCGATGACGCTCATGTCACCCGCCAGTACGTTGAGGAACTGGGGGATCTCATCCAGGTAGGTCTCTCTCAGGAAGTGACCGACCCGCGTGATCCGCGGATCGTCGGCCATCTTGAATTGCGGGCCATCGACTTCACTGACGGTCCGCAGCTTCTCCTGGATCTGGTCTGCGCCGGTTCGCATGCTCCTGAACTTCACGCAATGGAAAGGCCTTCCATGGCGGCCTTCCCGGCGGTGCCCGAAGAATACGGGGCCGGGGGAGTTCAGCTTGATGGCGAGGGCGATCACGGGAAAGACCGGCGCAAACAGGACCAGGACGCCTGTGGCCACCACGATATCCATGACCCGCTTGGGACCGCGGGCGTAGGAGAATCGCGGCCAGGTCCGAAAGCCGTTGTCCTGCGGCTCTGACGCCCTGCCTGCGACGCGGGGATGGCTGGCCACCCTCACCAGCCCGGTCTCGGTGACCAGGCTGTTCCAGACGTGCCGTCCTGGGCCGACCACGACACCGGCACCCAGGATCGAAGAGGCCACGATGGCCTTGTCCTCCACGACCGCCCGGTCGCTAATGATGCTGGGCCCGACGATCGCGACGTCCGAACCCAGGGTCACTTCAGGCCCCAGCCACACCTTCCCCACGTGGCAGCCGCGAGCCGCAGGCCCATGGCTGTCTCTGTGGCCATTCACCAGGGTCCACCCGGCTGGGGCGGCGGAGTGCCGGTCCGCCTGCTCCATGAAGAAGTCCCACAGCCCTGCCTCCGTGGACAGATCATGGGCGGTACCCGCCACCTCGAAGGCCTCGCAGGTCAGGCCCATGGCCCGCCAGCGGTCGATCCAGGTCTGGAAACCGCCGGATGTCGTCCCGCCCTGGAACGCCCGGCTCACCTCCGCCGTCCTGATCAGCAGGCGGTGGGGCCAGGCCCTAGGCATCGGCACAGGCTCTACTGAATCTTCGTAGAACCTGCGGAATCCCACCACCGAGGCATCGCCCGCCAAGAGAGTCTGCTCGTGGTATCCCTGAAGGCCCGGCGACGCATACAGCGCCACCACCGAAGCCGACGTGGCCTCTCGCACCTGTCGGACCAACTGCGGATTGACGTGCGTGCAGAACCGCCCGTTGGAGAGCGCAGTCCAGCCCTGCTCAGCCGATGATCCGCTCTGGGACGGCCTCAGCGGCCAGTCCCTGCTGATCTCGACGCTGGCTGCAGCGGCCGCGTCCACCGTCCAACGCTCGGGCAAGATCCAGCGGACCCTGGCCCTCTCTCGACCCAGCCCGGCTTGCACCGCACATCGCCCGGCGATCATGGCTGCCAGGACCGGATGGCCCAGTGCAAACCGCAGGACGGGATCACCATCCTCGCCACCCTGGAAGAACACCCAGCTTGCAGACAGATTCGTATCAGGCCTTGTCACTACTGCCTTCCTGTTTGTCCGCCGGCTCGACCGGGGCCAGGAGGCGCTGTCTGGCGCGCTGTGAGTGCTGCCTTGAAGGACCGCTGCCGGCGGAGCCATATCCGTATCCGTATCGATACCGATTGTACGTTTGGGCATCTTTGACATTGTTCATGACCGTCCCCAGGATCTGGACGCGGGTCTGAGCCAGACGCAGTCTTGCCTCTGCCAGGTCGGAACTCGTGGTCCGTCCCATGAAGCTCGCCAACACCACGGAACCGGCGATGCGGGCCCAGATGAGGGCATCGGGGAAGGCCAGGACCGGAGGGGTGTCGATGATCACGTGGTCGTAGTTGGGAGTCAGGACGTTGATCCGTTGGGCCAGCTCGGGCGAGGCGATGATCTCGTAGGGATCTGTCTTGGCCAGACCTGCAGGAACCAGCACGTCGAGCCCTATCAGAGACGTCGCGCACAGGGTATACGCGAAGCCATCCTCTGACTGCGTCGACTGCTGGGTGGCCACCACGATCCCCAAGAGCACCGCGATATCCGGCTTGCGGAGGTCGCCATCGACCAATAGGACCCGTTTGCCCGATCTCGCCAGGCTCGAAGCCAGGTTGATCGCGAAGGTCGTCTTGCCCTCCTGGGTCCCGGGACTGGCCACTGCCAGTCTCCGCGGGATGCCGCCGTTGGCGGAGAGCCCGAGGTTGGTCCGGATCGTCTGGTAGTCCTCGGCAATCTGTTCGGACAGCAGGGCAGGACCCTTGACGCCGGCATCCGCAATGGTCCCGATGACGTGCATGTGGAGGCGTTTCGCGACGTCCTCGGGGCTGCGGAGCCGCTTGTCCGCCTTGTCTCTCAGGAACGCCAGCAGGCATCCACATCCGAGTGCCCCAAAGGCCACGCCCGCAGTGTACTTGATCCGCTTGTCCTCAAAGCCCTGGACATCGGCCTTGGCATGAACGGCGATGCGGGGGTCGCGATTCCGCCCCATCTCCATTTCCTTGAGGCGGCGGGCGACGGTGTCGAACATCTCCTTGTCCAGCTCCAGTTGCGACTGTGCGACCCGGATATCTACGGAGGCGCGGCCCGCCTTCTGGGCCTGCTCATCCTGCTGTTTGATGATCTGATTGAGACGTTCCGCGTGGACCTTGATGCGTTCGAGTGAGGCCAGGGTCTCCCGTCGCTTCTCCCGCATCTTCTCCAACCGGTTCTTCTCCTCCTGATCCGCCATGGCCCTCTGCTGGTCTACTGCCACCCTGCGCTGTTCGGAAACGTACACGTCGAACTGCTTGCCGACCTCCGCGCGTCGGGACTCGACCCGGGCACGGAAGCCCTCCAGGAACTCTTCCTTCTGCTTGATCGCCGGGTTCTCTACTGCGAGATTCTGCTTGGCCTCGACGAGCTCCTGCTCCAGAGAGACCTTCCGCTGGGTGAGTGCCTGGACCTCGGGGTCCGAATTGATATACTGATTCCGGGCTGCCAGCACCGGCGGCAACAACACGCTGTTGGGGTCTGTCGTACGCGTCTCCGGAGTCACCGTCAGGGGATCAGTGATCTGCAACTCGGTCTCCAGGCTGATGCGCGTGGACTCCAGCCTGGCCAGCTCGGTGAACAGGCCGGCCAACCGCTGATCTCCGCCCATCATCGACAAGGCGCCGCCCTCCAGGGCAAGCTGTCGCATCCGTTGATTGCCCTGATCGACCTTGTCCTGGAACTCCTTCATGGAGGCCTCCAGTCGGCGCTCCGTCTGCGCCTCATCCTTGGTGGCCCCGTAGGCGTACACGGCCATGTAGTTCTGGACAAAGGAGTCGACGATCTGCCCCGCCTCCTGCGGCCGCATGCTCTTCATGGTCACAGCGATCAGCTCCGTGTCGCGGAGATGGTTGACCGAGATGGCCCCCGAGGAGATCTCCCGCTTGAGTCTGTCCGTGGGCCGCGTCGGGCCAAACAGGAACTCCAGCCTCGTGCGGATGCGGTCCAGGGGTCTGTTGGGATCGCCCTGGAAGAAGGTGAGGTTCCTGGGAGCCAGGTCATCGACCACCTTCTCGAGCACACTCGGGCTGGTAATGCTGATGGCCTGGGTATTGACGAACTGCTCGTAGTTGCCGCCGAGAGTAAAGTCCTCCTTGCCGGTCAGAATATCCTGCATGGCGGGCGCTATGCGGATGAAGCCAGTCACCACGTAGCCAGGCTCCACCAGGAACCACACCGCAGGGATACCGATACCCGCCACGACCACGAAGGCGGCCAGGACAATGTACCACCTCCGCAGAATGGCGGCCAAGACATTCGGGGGCAGCGAGATGGGTTCCGCTTCCGGTGTCGGCCTCGTTGCCTCTGCGTGCGCAGGGGTCACCACCCTGGCGGAAGGCGGGGGCAGTTCTGCGGGCCTGTGCTCGATGACCCGATCCAAGTATGTCTCAAGATCACTCATGAACTGATCTCCCAATTCAGATCTTAACGGTCTTTCCTCCGTACTACACCAGCCCCCTGTTCGGTTATCGGCTGGGTAGTCAGCCTGCTTAACAGCCAGAGTTCCCCCACCACGACCGCCAAGGCGAGCGGCATCATGGCATACCCTCCGAAACGATGAAAGAGCTCCCGAGACTGCTCCCCCTCGATGACGGTATAGGCCACCGAGGTAAGGGCCAATCGGAGGCTATTACAGATCAGCGCAATCGGCAGACTGGAGATCAGCACAATCAACTTCTGCCACCAGGACCGCTGCACCAGCAGCGCGACCAGTCCACTGATCACCACGAAGGCCGTGATCATCCGCAGCCCATTGCAGGCCTCTGCCACCGCCACACTGGTGTCTCCAATCCGGATAATGTTGCCCTCTTGCACCACGTCGTAGCCCGTCAGCTCCAGGCCAAACACCGCGGAGGAGGTGGACCACGCCTGCAGTGGACGGCTGATCTGACCCTGGACCCGGTTAGGCCAGGGAAGCATGAGAAAGAGAAAGGCCAGGATCGTCCAGGTCCTGCGAAACAGGTCCTTGCCACCAAGCCACAGGACCAGGCCCACAACCGCCAGGACCACCGATAGTCGCATGGCCGAGCTATACAAGAAGTAGAGGCCCAGTGGACGCATCGCCAGTGCCAGCACCAACAACACCAGACCCCAGATGCTGGGCCTGATGACGAGGTCCTTCAGCTCGTCCCGTCTGCACCATGCCACGTAGCCCGCCAGAAAGGGCACCAACAGGCCTGACGAATACTCCTCGCTCGCCTGCCACACGCCCCAGAGATCCCGAAGATCCGGCCAGAACGACCACAGATAGGCGGCTACCACTGCCACCAGGCCCGCGGCGGCCCAGGCCGGCGAAAACCCTGTCCCCTCCTTGTCTGCCATCATTGTACCTCCGCTCTCTGCCACTTCCGCTCTCTGCCGGGCACCGTCCTGGGACACAACGACCTGATCCTCGAACCGGCTGTGCGATGGCGCGGTCGAGCCGCTGCCGACGATGCACCTCTGCAGTCCAGCGCCCCTGCTCACACGGGCGCAGTCCCACAGCACGCTCGCGACTACGGTACTGGCATCCCCCAGCGAGGATCGCCGCCCTGCCACCACGGGCCCCACGACCACGGCCTCCCGCCCCACGGTGGCGCCCTCCAGCAGGAGCACCGGACCGCACAACCTCGCAGTGGGATGCACCTCTGCGCCCTCTGACGCCCAGACCTGCGTGTCACCGTCCTGCACCAGGAGCGAGAGCCGGTCGTCGGCCCTGGCGATCCGCTCCAGGTGGTTGGCCAAGGCCTCCAGGTAGCTGGCCCTGTCGTGGAAACATCCTGTCCCCTGGTCCAGCACGACCTGATGGACCTTCTTCCCCAGGACTGCCAGCTCGGGGATCACACGCTCCTTGACGTCCCAATAGCCCTGCTCGGGAATGTGCTCCATGATATCCGGCTCGCAGACGTAGATCTCCGAAAGACCCGACTGCTGTCCTGGATTCAGGAACACGGTCAGCTCTCCCCCCCCCTGCACGTGGGCATCGACCAACTCGCTGATGGCCGGAAGGTTCACCGCGTTGACCGGAAGCACGATGATCTTGCCCTCACCCTGCCCGTCCACAGTCAGGCGGAGCATTCCACCGCTTCCGGAGACCTCCGGATCCACGACGAACTTGACGCGTAGGGGCCATGGGGAAGAGGGCTTCACCTCCGTCAGGGGAGACTGGCAGTCCGAGTAGACCACCACCTCTTCGACCCCCTGCCGGGCAAGCCCTGCGATCGCATGTTCGAGGGCAGACCATCTGCCGACCGGCCAGAGCGCAGTCGGTACCAGACTCTCCAAGGGGCACCGTCCAAGACGGTACCCTCCCGCGAACAAGACCACCTTATGACTCGACATAGGAACCATATGATATCTTGATCACCTCACCCCGGCCAGCCGAACCTTCGCAGTTAGAGGAACACTCTCAGGGGCGTCCGCCTGAGGAGTGCGGTCACCAGTGCGGACGTGAGCACGACCACGACTACTGAACACCACCAGATTGACGTCTTGAGGCCGGCGAAGGCGAGAATCCCGCTGACTAGTGGGTGTAGTACATAGATCCCGTACGTCAGCGAGCTTGCTGCAATTGCCGAGGGTCCCGCCTTCCCTTGCAGCAAGAGACAGAAGACAACCAGGGCGACCCCAATTGCGTAGGGGACAGCCAGTGCTGTCAGACCGAACCACTCAAGGGCCACACAGAACACTGTCACCACGGATCCAAGACCGATCAGGAGCCACCGTCGCCCGCCCCCCTTGTCCGATCCATGTAGAGCGAGCGGGCCTATGGCCAAGCCGAGCAACACAGCCGGAAGCCCAAACGCCCATTGGGCGACGGGGACAGCGATCAGCCGACCGGGGGCCAAGGCATAGCTGCAGGCGCCCAGCGCCGCCACTCCAAGACCGCCCAGAATCAGGCTCCTGATGTGGACGCTTCCCATTGTGAACTTCTTGCCCAGGACGTAGGCGACAAGGCTGGCGGCAAAAGCAAAGGGCAAATACCATAAGTGAATACTAGGCCCCACCAATATGGTGGCGAGTCCGTCTGGGAATAGGCCGGTGGCCCTGTTCAGAAGCACCCTGCTCAACTGGAAACCTAAGTAGATAATCGACCAAAAGACCCATGGCACAATCAGTCGCCTGGCCCGCTTGGCAACGAATGCGTGCGGGCTGTCCCCATGGGTCTTGCCGGCAGTGAGACTGACTGAGAGCATGATAAGGATCGGCAGCCCCGCGTAACCGAACTGCCTCCCCACCGCACCGGACGTGTGAAACCAGATCACTCCGACCGAAGCTATGAGGCGAAGCCACTCAAGACTCGCAATACGGTCCAATTCCCTTGGCATTCAGTCACATGTCCGGCGTATTCGCCCAACCACATCCTCCCCCAGGATGAATGATCGGATGGCGCTCACCAACTGGGCTGAGGCCTGGAGGTTGATACGTTCCTTCCCCTTGAGCGAGTAGATGTGGTCAAGCTGCTCCATTAGCTCATTTTCGTCAAAGGCCACGGCAATCCGGCCCTGGTCAAGAAACCGCCTGGCCGTCGCAACCTGGTGGTCGTTGCGGGTTTCCTTAAGGTCGCCCCTGCGAGGCATCACGAGGATGGGCTTTCCCAGTTCCAGGGCCGTGATGATCGATCCCATGCCTGCGTGTGCAACGATGAGGTCCGCTGTCTCGACTCTGGCCTTGAACTCAGGGGGATCTATGAATTGGGTCCACTGCATGTGACTGGGCCTGTACTGGGTGGGGCCGATCTGTGCGAAGACATCAGACCGCCCTGTCTGTCCGGCCCATTCATCCACCGTGCGGACCATGCGGTCAAACGGCATCTGATACCCTACCGTCACGAAGATCATAGTACTGCTCCTGCGAAATGCGGGCCCTCCGGCCTCGCCAGATGAGGCCATTGGGTCAACCACAGGTCCGCATGTCTGCCGATCCTCTGGCCCGACAGCGACAACTTCTCCACGTTGGCGATACTGTCGATCCACACCGTGCGGGCCCCGTACCATCGACCCAGGCGCAATGCCAGGTACCCAGGGGCTGCGCCGGTTGAGATGATCACCTCCGGTCTTTCGCGCCGGATGATCCGCAGGAGCCGCAGCGCCAGCAGGAGCAGGCCGAACTTGTTCCACCGCGTGGCGTCATTGACCGCATAGAACCGCCGGCCCGACACCTCGGACCTGTACGCGTCACTCACGGTCACGAATGCCACGTCATGGCCGTCGAAGGCAGGCAGCAGGCGGAGCAACTGCACCCAGTGCCCTCCGCCCGAGGCGACCGCGAGGATTCGTCTTGCCTGGTCCATGCTATCTGACCCCCAACTGGCCCTCCGGGCCATTGCCAGCTCGGCACAACGGGCTGCGAAGCTCCGTCCCACCGATCACAACCAGTGTCTCGGGCATGAATGTTACCCGATTCTTGATCACTCTACTTTCAGGAAAACAGCGACGCAGCTCACCCGCCGTCAAGAGCCTTGTGCCGGTGTATCTCTCCCAATGCCTCACCTTGGACTGGTATCTGCCGCATGCGTGGTTGTAGGAGAGGAAGCCGCCCACCCATTGGTAGCCATGTCGAGGCAACCACGTGACCAACGGCAGCCGGAGGTGGAACTCAAATGGATACCACCGATTCGGCGTAGTGACGAACCACCGTTTCCCGACCCGAATGATCTCAGCGGCCATCTTTTGTTGATCCGCGAAGCTCCCCACATGCTCGATGACCGCATTACTGAATACAATATCGAAGTGCTTGTCTGGCCATGGGATGCATCTCGCGTCACCCACCCGCGCGTCTACATCGGGATAGCGATCCCGAATCACCTGTATATGCTGCGCCAATAGGTTCAGGGCACTTAGACGGGCCTTCCATGGATACGCGTCAATGAATCCAGGTGACACGCCCTCTATTGCTGCGACCTCTGCTCCGACGTCCAAGACCCGCAGCGATTCAGTCGGCCGCATGATATCGTGGAAGAGCCGCATCTTCCTCTCCCGGCTTGTCCTCGATAGTCGCGAGAAAACGCCCACTGTCTACAGAGCTCCTAGTTCAGCCTCAGCGTCGAATCCCCACACAGAACCCGGGAATCCACGATACTTTCGCCAAGAGAGAAAGGCAGCGGCGGGTGCTGAGGCAAGGCACGCCCGATGCCTACCGCAGCCCTGCCTATCAATCACCGATGCTCAATCCCACGCGACCCTACCACCATCCCAGGCGTCTTCGAACCGGCCTAATGAGAATCTGCCCTGAGAGCACGGGACCGTATCGCGGAAGGCTCCGCATGACGTAGCGCCAGAGTTCCCTGCGATGGGCCAGATCGAGTTCCCGTACCTCCGCCTGATAGAGCCGTTCGTATTCAGCACGATCGGCAGCCGGCTCCGTGACCAAACGAGACCTCCTATCGATCTCGCGTTGGAGCAGGCCCATCTCCGCATCCTTGGCAAGAAGCGGTCTGAATTCGTCCCCTCTGACAATGGGAATCGCTTCATACCCGGTCACCACCGTTCCCGAGACAGAGATGCTCAGAATGGCAGCCCAGCGAGTCAGATCAGACCGGCTGTCAAAGATGAAGTTCCCCAGGCTGTAGGCGACCAACGAGCCGTCGCAGACGTGGATGCCCTGCATCACATGGGCATGGTGGCCTATGACGAGCCTTGCCCCACTAGCCCGGAGCTGGTGGGCCAGGTCTCGCTGCCATAGACTGGGGCGGTCGATCAGCTCATCGCCCCAATGGATGGATACAATGACCAGCAGGCCTTGTTGGGCCTCGCTCCGCACGACCTTCAAGATCTCCTCCACAGGCCCAGGACGAAAGGCATACCTTCCCTTGTGGAGACAAGCACCTATGATTGACACGGCCGTCCCCTTGACCGAAACCCGTGACGCAGTCACCCCGGGCTGGAAGGAATCGTCGGGTCCGGCCCCTGCAACGACTAGGCCGGCGCGGCGGAGGTTCGCGACCGTGTCGCGGGCCGCCTCCACACCATGTTCCAGGATGTGGTTGTTGGCCACGTGTGCGCCGGTCAGACCCCATCGTCGCAGACACTGAGCGGTCTTCGCCCTGCCTCGCATGCTCATGGACCGTAAGGACCTCTCCCTGCGGTCTACGTCGGAGAGGACGCACTCCACATTGCCCAGGACCAGATCATGCCCAGCAAAGACCGTGCGTATGTCTTGGGGGACGAAGGCGTCGCCCTGCTTGTCTATGCAGGAGGCGGCCCCCCAGCCCAGCATGTTGAACTGGTCACCGCACATGACGTCGCCTACACAGGCTATGCGCAGTATGCTATCGCTCATACAGACTTCCTACGAGTGAGCGTTTCCTCGATGAGTTGCGAGACCTTCTCAGTGTGGGATTCCCAACTGTGCGATGCCGCAATCTGGATTCGCCTGCCCCGCCGGTCTTCCGTATCGTTTGCCAGCTCCCACTGGATGGCCCGACAGAACTCCTCCTGGGTCTTGCCTACACTGATCACGTCTGCGTACTGCATGGCCTCCTCGATCTCCACCGACACGATCGGCCTTCCGGACGCCATGTATTCGAGCATCTTGAGCGGGTTGCACTTGCGAATCCAGTCAGTCACCCGCCATTGGAGCATGCAGACATCGAAGTTCGCGCAGAGGGCGGGAATCTTCTCATAGGGGAGCCTGCCGAGCAGAAACACGTTCCTAAGCTGCCGCAGCCCCGAGTAATCGCCTGCCGTGATCTGGCCGGCGAACACGAACGATACGTGCGGCAGGTGCCTCGCACAGTACTCCATCATCTCGATATCGTTGTGGGCAGTCATGGTACCGAAATACCCAGCAATGGGTCGCGGCACATCGGCGATCTCTTCCAGGACCACCTTCTGCTCTGCAGCGGTCCTGAACCGATCGTAGTCCACTCCATGGGGGATGTAGTGGACGTTGGCCCGTGAGCCCGACTTCAGTTCAAAGAGCCCTCGCGATACGCAGATGACCAGGTCACATTCGGACGACAAGCGGTGCTCTCGCTCTCGCTGCCGGGCGCCGGCGGAGGTATACGTATCGGAGGCAAAGAGATCGGACACATGGTAGACCGTCACACCGGGCGGGAAACACCGCTTGAGGTCCGCCGCGCGGGCGTTCTCATACCAGACTATTGGATTCCTGATTCCCAATGCCAGACACACCGCACGGATCTGGCTCATCAGGGAGATGTTGTTCAGAGCATCCAGCACGGGCCTGCCCTGAACCGGCAGAAACACCGGACTGAAGACGTACAGATTCTTCTGCGGGTGCTTGAGGAACTTCGCCAGACTGCCAAGCTTCCGCCTGATCCGGACCGCGAGCCCCGATCGGCGCTTCGACCCGCCTCCAGCCAGCAGATCAGAGCTGAAGGGGTTGATCCATAGCACACGGTTGGCCTTGGACAACCCCAGCATCAGGTGGGTCGTACAACTGGGGTTCATGGCCCACCAGTCATTGGGCGCAAAGCACACGATGTCTCGCCTTTCTAGCACCGGCCGCCGGACTCCTTTGGAATAAGAGAAACCACTGGTCTGATCTTGCCACTGCTCGTCCTGGCAATCGACTCCACCTTCCGAGTGTCTGCCCTCAACTCGGCAGGCAGGTGCTGTCTGATCAGCGATTCAAACGCCCCCAGGTCATCCTGCGAGAAGTGACTGCTCGGAACATAGATGATCGTGACATGATCGAGTGAGTCCTGCACTATCTGGCTTTCAGCAATGTGATTGGTGCCGTAAAGGATGTGCGTCAGGATGGCCGCTCCGAACTGCCGTCCCGAAGGCGTCCGAATGACGTCTCCCTGACGGCCCTCGATCGAGGACACCACCGGGAAAGCCCGTCCACAGGGGCAGACTTCAGGCGACTTGATCACGATGTCTCCCAGATCGTACCGGATCAAGGGCATGGCCAGGTTCCAAAAGCCCGTCGAGACCACCCTGCAGCGATTGGGCTCCGCCGGGTCGATGGGAACCAGTTCGGTCAGGCCGTATTCCGGGATGACGTGGTACCGGCCCTGCTCGCACGTGTGAATGTAGCATACCCGCTCGGCACTTCCATAGAAATCGAAGACCTTGCAGCCGAACGCCTGGGAGATGGTGTCTTTCATTGAGGCGGTCAGGGTCTCCGAGCTTGTCAGGACAGAAGGAACTGGCAACTCGAACCTGTGATCCAGGCACGCCACTGCGAGGAGGTGGACCGAGGAGGGATAGCCCACGATCGCCTTGACGCGGTGGTTGCGGATCACCTCGGCATACTGGATGGCCGTCTGCGTCGAAAGGTGATACGTGGAAAGGATGAGCTCTTTCATCACCGGGTCGTACACCCAGAGCCTCTGATCCGTTCGGTTGGTGTCGGCAATGAGCCGGCCGGTGAGATAGGCACACCGATCGCTCAGTCCGACCCCCGCCCAGTCCCACTGGCGGCGGACGAAGGCGTGTTCGTTACCTATCGAAAAAAGGTCCCTGCGGAGGTGCATCGTGGTGCCGGTCGTGCCGCCGGTATAGGCTGTCCGAGATAGGTATCTCCGAAGGCCCTCGCAGACCATCTCGCTGCCGGCCTTGACCACATCCTGCTTGGTCAGTATCGGAAGACGCTGGATGTCACCAATGCCGTGGATGGCCCCCGGCCCGGCCCGACTACGAGACATCCACTCCCGATAGTACGGCACCGACCGGCGACAGTGCTCCAGGAGAGCCGAGAGGCGCTCGATCTGAAGGTGCTCCAGTTCCTGGGAACCCATCCACTGTGTCTTGGCAAGCCAGGCGCGACGCCCCCAGAAGGGTCCCAGGTAGCGCTTCAGGACCAATGTCTTCAAGCCGGTCAGAGTTGCGATCATGTCCATGGAGCATTCACCCACGCCGATCCCGGCGGACAACCCTCGCCAGAGGAGAGGGGGGGCCGGTCAGCCCAGCGGAGATCGTCGCTTCTCACTTATTCCTCGTCCGTCTCCAAAGGCGAACGGCCTTCTCTCCCAGTACTACAACGGCCCGCGTGAACTGGCTTGGGGCGAGTTCAAAGGGGCCCGGTGCAGTGACGTCGTCCCCACCAAGGCCACTCTTGAAGTGATACACGCCAGGATTCGCCTCAGGGTCGATGCCCCCGAGGTCGTACCAGCGGCACCCTCTCTGTTGAGCCAGTTGGATGACGTGCCACTGCAAGAGATACGACGCCTTGCTCCGCAGACCTTCGTCAGTGGACGCCCCTAGGAGGTAGACGCACGTGTCGCCCAGGGTACTCGATACGTGACCCGCCACCACCCTTCCGCCCTGATCAACAAGGGTGACTTGAAACCGCTCCCGATGCTCCACTTGACGCTGCACCCGAGCATAGAAGGGAGGGTCAAGATCCACAGCAAATTGCTTCCGCTGGATCATCTGATCGAATACTCGGCAGAATTCATCGAAGAAGTTCGGGTCCGTACTCGTTCGCACGGTGCAACTCTGCTTCTCCGCGCTGTTGAGGCAGTTTCTCCATTTCTGGGCGAAGCCCTTGCGTATCACGTCCAGAGGACGATCCACGTCCAGCAGGAACGTGCGATACTTCGATCCCCCCTCCGAAAGGGAAAACCGCAGATCCTCAAATGCAGAGGCCTGCACCTGATTCCAGTCCTCCGAGCCGAGAGCCGGGAGGATCCGGAGCACCAATCCCTGCCGCCTGACGTATTCGTCGACCAATGCAGCCAGGCAGAGTCTCAGGCGTTCCGCGTCTGTGACCTCGTCCCTGCGAACCAGGGGTCCGCCGTTCACGTAGGCCAAACCCACCGGCAGACCCGCGAGCCGCTTGACCCTCACACTGGCCAGGCCGGCTACGGAGTCCTTCTGGGTGATGGCCACCTGCTCGACCGTCCCCCGGAACCGAGCGGCGCAGCCGGCCGCGAAGCCCCATACATGCCGATAGTTGTAGTCCCGAAAGGCGGGGACAAGGTCCCGCCATTCTTGGCTACCCACAGGCTGAACAGTCACATCCGTTGGCATTGAGACGACCCACGCATTCAGCGTTACGCCGGAAAGGGCAATTCCTGCTATCCATCGCTCTTGGATCTTCCCTCGCAGACCAAGAGGCTCCTCTCATGAGGAAGGGACCCGGAGCCCGGACCTCCTGGGTCAACGATTCGGCACCTTTCAGTCCGGGCGACCACGCCAGGGCATCCATCCCGGAGCGGGGTGAGGCTCCGGACCTTCCATGACCTGAGGGCCCGCACCCGTCGGATCCATCGTCTCCAGGCGTAGAGCCACGCGTAGGCTCCGGCACAGGTGAGCAGAAACTCGGCCCGCCACGCGGCCGGAGACATGCTGAACCTGCCGACCAGGTCATCGGGCGGGCTGCCCTGCAAGAGACGGGGTTCCAGCGCAAAGACGTAGCGGTATCCACACTGTCGCGCGACGGCGTACACTCCTGCGCCGTACGCCCCATGGGGAAGGGCCAAGTCCTGAATGGGAGCACCGACCATACTCTCCAGCGCCTGCTTGGAGTCGGCCAACTCCCGGACCAGATCGGAATGGGCCAGGTCGCTGGCACGGCCGTGCGTCACGGTGTGGGACCCCACGGTGCACAACGGTTCACGGGCGATCTCCTGCACCTCTGCACGGGTCATCAGCCTCATCTCGCGGTCCGGGTGCCCCTCAGGGATCTCCCATTGGGGAAGGGCGCCCAGATTGCCCGACACCACAAAGAGGGTGTAGGGAATCTGGTACTCTCGCATGATCGGTGCAACCAGGGTCCGGACGGACTCAAAGCCGTCGTCAAACGTGACGCAGACCCTGGGCGAGATCCTCTTGCCTGAAGCCCGCATCCACCGAGGAAGCTCCTCCGCCGAAATCGCGCGACCTCGAAGCCGGGTCATCTGCCATTTGAACCCCACCGACTGCGAGTCCGGCACCCCGTGATAGCATAGGACAACCACGCGCCCTCGCCTCGACCGACCGCCGAGAGTGAGCACGTAGTAGATCAGGGAAAACGCCAAATAGGCCGCCCTGACCACCATGCCCCTCCTACCATATACGCTCGCATACATAGCCACCCCTTTCCCTGCAAGACTGCACTGATCCGATGGCCAGGAAGACCCAGGCTCAGCACCGACTCGGCGACCGAGAGGGTCGCCGGTCTGAAGGTCGGGTGCTCAGGGCCCGCCATCCCTGGATGGCCTTGACCGTTCCTCTCGCATAGAGCTTGATTCGGAGCCACGTTTGGCCCCGCTGTTCCCTTGGGAGCAAAAGCAGGATGAAGTGAAAAGGCATTCTGACTACAAAGAAGAGCGAGACCATCGCACAAGCGATGGCATAGTCGATCCGGCTGCGATGCTTGCTGATGAAGAGCAGCAGGCCCGCCCGCAACTGCAGCATCATCTGAGGCTTGACCTGTGAGGTGCTGACTCCACCCAGGTGTACGATGGAGCCATCGGGCGTGAAGAGGTTCTTCCAGCCCGCCTTCCTAAACCGATAGCACCAGTCGGCTTCCTCCCCATACATGAAGTAGTCCTCATCCATGGGCCCCGCTGCCTTCAGCGTCTCTCTGCGCACCAGCATGTAACAGCCGGTCACCACATCGACTTCCCTGGAGTCGTTCCGATCCCACCACGACATGTATTCCCGACCGAAGAATCGGCTTCGGGGGAACGCCTTGTAGAGATACGTGGTCGACAGGAACAGGTTGAGAAGGGACGGAAACAGGAAGCAGCTCGACTGGAGGCTCCGGTCCGCGTTGAGTATTCGACATCCCACGCATCCCGCCTCCGGATGGGCGTCCGCGAACGCCAGGGTCTTCGCGATGGCATTGTCCAGGACGACGGTATCCGGATTCAACAAAAGCACGTATCGTCCCTGCGAGGCCGCGATCCCCTGGTTGTTGGCCGCCGCGAATCCCCCATTCGCCGCATTCTGGATCAGGATAGCCTGCGGGAACCGGGCCTTGACCATGTCCGCCGTACCATCCTTGGATGCGTTATCGACAACAAGGGTCTCAAAAGAGATCCCCCGAGTCTGTTCATATACGGACTCCAGACAGTCCCCGAGGATATCCTGAGTGTTCCAGCTCACAATGACAACCGATACGTCCAGCATGGGATCAGACGCCGTGATGGTCAATCTCCGGCCCATCTCGGGGCTTCGTACGCCACAATCGGGTCATTGAGGCTCACCGGAGCATGGGCCAAGCCTACGCCCTCTGGGCGGCGCAGCTCATCGCAGACCATGCTGATTGCAGCCAGATGAAGGTAGAGGAGCATGGTGATCTGTCCGAAATACGCCACACCTGTGAACGCCAGGCAGTGGCCGATGACGATGACGCACAAGGCCCATCCCAGGTGCTGTTGGCCGCCAACCTGCGACATCACAGAGTACCGCCACGCCGCCTTTGCAGCATTCCAGAGGAGGACCACAAAGACGATGAGCGTCCAGACGCCGCCTCGTACGCCTTCGAGAATGAACTGGTTGGTCACGTCTTCCAGACCCCAGCCCCAGTGGGCCGTGCTTCGTGTGCCCAGGAGGGCCCATTCGCGGAAGTGGTTGATGGCCTGGTCGATGAGATGGTACCTATGCCAACCCGTTGACCCCCCCACAAGATTCACCCTCGCGAGCAGATGCCAGACTGGGGTCTCTCGGACCAAGTGAAGGATCACTGTCACAACCAACAGGGTAACCAATGCCTGGCGAGCGAAGAAACGATATCGATACCCCCACATGAGGAGCCCCACAATGATCAAGACGCCCAGGGGCGTACTGGAAGCTGTAGCACATATCATGAATACGCTCGCCACAACGGCGGCCCGGCCCAGGGTCCTCGTGGGACGGGACTTGGCCATCGCGAGGAGGAGCGGCAGAGCAACCGCCCAGAAGAGGCCCAGCATGAGGGAATGAGGGAAGGGGCCCTGGCAGCGATAGCGCTCCTCCCGCACACTAGTCCCCACCCGTCCAAGGACGGCGAAGGGATTGGACCCCGTAGCCCACTCGATGCCCACCAGTACGGCCAGAACTAGAGAGGAATAGGCACACGTCTTGACCACAGAGTCCACGTCATCCTTGTCTCGGATGAGCTGCCTAAAGATCCAGAACAGACCCAGCGAGTCAAACAGGAAGCCGCATCGGTTGATCACGACCTTCAACGAGAGCCATTGAAGGGAGTACATAACCGCCCCGAGAACCGCCCAGACCATGAACAGTCGATCGATACGGTTCCACACGATGTCCCGTTTCTCGTTCCAGACCAGGATCCTAAGACCACCCACGACCACGAGGACGCGGAGAATCGTGAAGTCCAGATCGCAGATGACGAATCGCTGGTCTGTTGGCACGAAGCAGGCCGCGATGATGAAAGGCAGTATCAGGCGCCTGCGAGGCAACGTCAAAGCCAGAACGCACAGAACAACCAGGACTATGATCGTCGTCGAGTTGATCATCAATAGGCTACCGTACCCAAGGGGAGAACCGAACAGCCAAGTCCATTAGAGCATCTGTCCTTTGGCCTCACGACCCACAGGCCCTTGGGGTGAGAGAACGTGACGCTGCGCGGCAACATTCCGCGATGGACTACCCACCATGACGCTGTTCGGATCGCAGCTCTTCGTCACCACGGCGTTCGCGCCGACGACCGAGTTCCGGCCGAGAGTGATGTGACGTCCTCGGTGGGTAACCACAGCACTGTTGTGCCCCAGCCAGCACCCCTCTTCGATAGTAACGGAACCAGGTTCTGATACGCCCTGCCTGGCAATCGGGACATCAGGGTCGGAGAACTCATGCGAGTGATCGGTGACAAAGACCCCTGGAGCAAGCACGACGTTGGGCCCTATCACGATCGAGTTGAGCCCCGAGATCATACACCTCCTGCCAATCGCAGTCCCAGGACCGATCCTGATGATCGGCTTGCCGGGCTGAGCGGGCGGCGCCTCCACGGGGACGTTAATCCAGACGTCTCTCATCAGCAGGACGCCATCGCCCAGCCAGATGTAGGGTGCAGCACCTCGCCGGATATCGCAGGAAGGATGGATGGCGACACGCCGGCCCATATGCTCGAACTTACAGAGCAATCGTAGCAGTGCCGCGTATCCACGACATAGGCCTCTGATCTCAAACATGAAGAGAGCTCTCCCCGACTCTTCCAGGGGGTCTACCTGCCACTCTGCATCCTTCCTGGGTCACGGCTTGCTTAACCCCAGATCACTTCCAGAAGTGCTGTCGAAGCCGACTTCTCGCACCCTTCCTATCAGACAGCCATGCCGCGACCAGCAATGCCACGGCCTCCGGTGGAAACCTCAGAAGGCCCACGACCCGTTGACGCAAAGTGACGTCCCGTCCGAAGCAGTTGAACAATCGCGACTTCCCCGCAGCGAGGACACTATGGATCAGGACTCCAGCGGTCGGCGCCTTCCCGTTCAACTCGCATGACTTCTGAATCAGCTCCCAAAGGCGCCACGCGTGCCGCATAATGGAGTCATTGTGAGAATGAAAGACCTGGGCTTCCGCGCTATAGACTACGCGATAGCCCCGCTCAAGAACATGAAACGTCCACACCCCTTCTTCTCCCCCAGCTATGCACTCGTCATAGGGTAACGACTCCCAGACCGCGCGGCGAATAGCCGCACAGGCATTTGACACGGGTATGGAGCCGCCATCTTGCGTGAATCCGGAGGGCACGGCGTCGAACTGCATCGATTGGGCAGGAAAAGTCCGCTTGAGCCGCACGGACTCATCCACGGGTGCGTCAGGCCGGGGCAATTGCCGACCGTAGACGGCCGCTACGCGGGGATCCTCGAACGGCGAAGTCATCCCTGCGACCCAGCCTACATCCGCCGGGTAGGCATCTGCTGATAGGATCAATACGATGTCGGCCCGTGATTGGGCAACACCGATATTGAGAGCTCGTCCCCAGGTGAACTCGCCACGGGAGATGGAGACGACCTTGGCGCCAAATTCCAGGGCAAGTTCCCGGGTCCCGTCCGATGATTCGTTGTCGACCACGATGATATCGAATCCCTGGGACGAACGCGGCACGATCTGCTCTCTCAGCTTCCCCAAACAGCGGCGCAGGTCCTTTACCGCATTTCTGGCTCGTATGACAATGGAAACACTGCTCACAAGGATATCGTCTCCGCCTGCCTCAGCGCAACCCCCTGATCCCAGGCCAAGGTCCTGTATGTCTCGACCTGTATTCAGACCCCCTGCCTTCCCTTTCCCACGGTGAGCGACTTCTCGACAGCAGGGGTAACCCTCCTCATAGGCCGCCCTGTCCGCTCCTTGAGTCGGGCCTTGTGGGGGTGTCTTCTTCCATGGAGTCTGTGCCAGTTCGCCCTCAGTGCCCTGTAGGCCCTCGCACAGGTGTAGTGCCATGTTGGCCGCCAAATGTGGTCAAGTGTGGGTGCTTGACTCACAATATCGAGGAACCGGGACATCAGATGGTCTAATTCAAACCGACTCGCATGCGCACGTTGTGCCTCCGCCAACTCCTCTCGGCCCGCCGCATCGAGACCCATGACCTGTCGCACCAATTCCGCCACAGGTCGCATGGCTCTTCCAACAGGTTCACCGCAGGAGTAGTCCGGCAGTTCATGAAGGAATCCATACGTCATCCCCACCTTCTCATCGACCACTGCGGCAATGGCTGGCACGCCCGCCAGGCCCGCCTCTATCAAGCTCGTCCCCATACCCACAAACATGTCCGCACGGCAGAAGGCTGCGCTCAGATGCTCATATTCAATCTCGCCCCGCAGTGCAATGCGATCCTCCAGACCGTATGATTGCACTCGGTCCTCCATCACACTGCGATACGGTCCCTCACCATAGACCTCCCATCGGATATCGAAGCCATCTCTAACAAGGTCACGCACGACGTCGATCATCCAGAGATTGTACTCCTTCGTGGGAACGAGCCGGCCGACCGACACAATTAGGCCTCGCTCCGGATGCCTGGCAATCTCCCGGTAGCGGCTTCCATCAACTGGAAGAGGCCATATCGTGCCACGCACGCTGCTACGGCTACTAGCCCCTATTTGGTCCCTGATCGCGTCATTCATGAAGAGTCGGCCTGACGCGGGCAGACGATTCAGCAACAGATAAGACTCTGGGCAAAGAAGTGAAGGCAGCAACGGGAAGAGAGACAATGTCCTTCCAATTCCATAATCCGTCGGCCCGTAGGCGCCTGCGAGGCACTTCGCCGGGCGATCCTGCGCATTGACTAGACCTGCAGCGATCCAGAGCCCTTCGGCGGAGAAGCAGTAGAACACGTCGACATGATCCCCGCCGAGGACGGATCCGAGGAAACTCTGGGCAGTCGTAGAGCCTTTGCACCTCAGTGCCTCGTACCATCGGCTATCCACAACGATTGACGCAGAGGGGGCTAGTGACGACCGAAAGGAGCCATCCTCGCCTGCGAGGACCGTTACCCTGTGGCCTTGGGCTGCCAGCCACGTCGCCATCCTCGCCATTAGGGTCTGAATGCCCCCCGTCTCCAGGGAGCGAAAGACAAAACAGAAATGCATCCCAGGGCTACCCTTTCTCACGTCAGCAAGGCTTGACCTGCGGGATCAGGTCCAGGTTCGAACGCCAATGGACGACGAACGGCCTTCCGTTCTTCAAGTCCTTGCCCATCCCAGCCGCATCGCCACGGTACGCTTGACTTGGCGGATCCGCTCGACCCCCACTCGTTCCACCAGACCCCGGAGTGAGAAACAGCCGGCTATCAGTAACACCACAACGCCCAAGCCCAAACGATAACCCGTGCTGCCTATGAACGTCGTCCCAAAGCCGGCTGCCACGACCAGCGAGCCTGTGAGCACTACATTCCTCGTGCTCTTCCGCCAGATGTAACCGTGCCTACGCCGCACGACCCAACACATCAAGACCACGTAGAAGAGATAGAGGCCGGCAAATGCAGCCCCGGCCCCAGCAAGGCCGAACCACCAGACCCCTGCGAGCACAAGCCCCACGTGCACAAGGCACGCTACGACCTCCGTGACCAGGAAGGCAATCGTATCACCGCGAGCCAACAGGATGAACCCAAGAGGCCAGCCGATGATCCGCCCCAGAAGGCCGAGTGCCTGCCAGCGCAGGATGTCCGTGGCTCCCATGAAACCGCCGGAGTACAGGACCACGATGATCGGGCCGGCGAGCACCAGTGCCGCCACCAAGCCTGGGACAGCAAGGAGCACCGCCATCTCCACCTGCTCGCTGACCAACCGATTGCGATCCAAGAGACCTTCGCCCACTCCAGCTAGCCTTGGATAGTAGTCGCCCGCCATCCCCTGCAGCACGAAGTTGACGTAGACGCCGCTGATCGCAAATGCGGACTGGTACAGCCCGACCCCTGCCTCGTCAACCAGACGCCGGATTATGAGGTTGATCGCGTAGACGGACGCCGAGAGAGCCAACCCCGAGACCACGAAGGCAACACCCAGACTCAGCATCTCGCGGGATTGCTCCCATGTCTCCCGCCAAGTGAGGGTGACCGGCGACATTCTGACGCGCCGGGCGTACCACCAACTGGTAGCCAACTGGCCCGCCGCAACTACTACCAGAAACGGCACTATCCCTCGTTCCCTGAGCCACAGCAGGATGGGGATCGCCATCACCGTACTCCAGATGCCTCCGACGATGCTGGTGGCGGTCAGATCTCTGATTCGCCTCAGCCCCTGAAGCAATCCCATCTGGCCCGCCTGAAGTTGCGCAAAGAGGACTGTGACAGAGAGAACGCCAATTGCCCAGACGTGATTGTAGTCTCCGAACGTCCATGCGCTGCCCGGATAGGCCAGCCCCAATGTCGCAATCAAGCCCAGGATCCCCGTGACCCAGACGAGTCGGCGGAAGACACAAGTGGTCCGCGCAATCCGCGAATCGTCTTGGGACCCCACCGCAGCGGCGATGTCCCGCACCGCACTCTGCCCCAGGCCGAGAGAGGCAACACTCCCGATCATGGCCGTGAGCGACGTATACAAACCCATCACCCCGAAGAACGCGGGACCCAACTGAATCGCGAGGACCTTTGTACGGATGATGGACAGGCAGACGTTGAACGCAGATGAGCCGCCCAGAAGGGTGCTCGTCTTCAGGATACGGCCGTAGCTATCCTTCGCCTTGTCCATCACAGGGTTTGGCTGACCTGCATCGGCCGGTTGGGCCGGAAGGTATCCACGAGCGGCAACAGCCCCTGAATCGACTATTGGACTGTCCTCTATCATCTGTTCGTAAGAAACCGCAGGACGGTGTCAATGGCCCTTAGCTGGTGTTCTTCTGAGAGGTGCGGCCCGCACGGCAAGGACAAGACCTCCTGGTGTATGCGATGGGCAATTGGCAGCGTCTGAGCCGAAAGGCCGATCTCCTGATATGCCGCCTGCTCATGTGGTGCTATGGGATAGTGGACGATCGTGCCAATCCCTTGCTGCTCCAGGTGCTTCCCGAGATCATCTCGTCGAGTCGTACGGGTAACAAAGAGGTGGTATACGTGCCTGGCCCATTCCCGCTCGACTGGCACGATGATGGGCGATCCGGAAAAGGCATCCCTGTATCGATGTGCTGCGACACGACGACGCTCGTTCCATTCATCCAGATGACGCAGCTTCACTCGAAGGACGGCGGCGTGAAGCTCTTCCAGGCGGGAGTTGTATCCCTTGACGTCGCACACGTACCTGACCTTGGAGCCATAGTTGCGCAGCCGCTTCAGTTCCTGGGCCAGGCCATCGTCCTGCGTCGTGATGGCCCCGGCATCCCCAAGGGCTCCCAGGTTCTTCGTGGGATAGAAGCTCCAGGCCACGGCATCCCCATGGCTGCCGATCTTCCGGCCTTTGTACTCTGCTCCGTGGGCCTGCGCAGCGTCCTCGATTACCTTTAGAGAGTGCCTGCGGGCCACATCCAGGATGGGATCCAGGTCTGCCGGATGTCCATAGAGGTGGACAGGCATGATCGCCCTGGTCCTGGACGTGATCGCCGCCTCGATACGAGCAGGATCGATGTTGTAGATCGGCTCGTCCGGCTCGACGGGGACCGGAGTCGCCCCCGCATGGCTGACGGCCAGCCACGTGGCGATGTAGGTGTTGCTCGGCACGATGACCTCATCACCCGGGCCAATGCCGTAGGCACGCAGGCAGAGATGCAGGGCCTCCAATCCGTTGGCGACACCGATGGCATACTTCGAGCCCGTGTAGCCCGCCCACTCCGCCTCGAAGGCCTCCAGCTCAGGCCCGAGCAGATACCATCCGCTGGACAGCACCCGCGATATGGCCTGATCGATCTCTGATCGAAGTTCCCGTACCTGGTCACCCAAGTCCAGGAACGGTATCTTGGTCTCGGATGGCATCATGGTCTGTGGAATCCGGCCGCCAGAGCCCTACCGCCCTTTGGGGTGGCCCTTGCCCACGGCCGCAGTGAACTCATCATAGTCCCGGATGTAGTCGGCTGGATCATAGACGTCAGAGGCCAGCACCAAGAGGACTGCGTCTTGGCTGTACTTGTATTGGGTCGCCCAGACCATGGGTGGAACGTGAAGTCCCACGTTCGCCTTGTCCAAGGCGTACTCCTGTCTGTGCTCGCCATCATCCACCACCACCGAGATGCTTCCCTTGACACACACCAGGAACTGGTGAAGGGTCTTGTGGGCGTGCTCCCCTCGCACCTCAATCGACGGAACGTCAAAGACCAGGAAGTATCGTTTCGGCATGAAGGGCAACTGCCTGCCAACCTCTGCTGCGGACAGGCTCCCGCGCATGTCCACGATGTGCGGCAACTCGTACAACCTGACACCGGGCACCAGGGACTCGGCAGGCCTCTGGGGTACAGGGACCGAGGTTGGCTTCGGTTCGCTGACCGTGGAGACGTATCCTTTTATCCTCGCAGGATTGCCCACTACGATGGCGTGCGGTGGCACATCGCGAGTCACGACTGCGCCTGCACCAACCACCGCGCCCGTGCCGATCGTGATCCCCGGCAGAATGGTGGCGTTGCCGCCGACAGAGGCGCCCCTGCGTACGATGGTCTTGGGGTACTCCTTGAGGTGCTGGCAGCTCCTTGGGAAGGGGTCATTCGTGAACGTCGCATTGGGTCCAACGAAGACGTCGTCCTCCAGAACGATGCCATCCCAGAGTTGCACGCCGCACTTGACTGTCACACGATCGCCAATCACTACGTCATTCTCTATGAAGACATGATCGCAGATGTTGCATTGAGAGCCAATTACGGCGCCCGGCAGGACATTCACGAATGCCCAGATGCGAGTGCCTTCGCCGACATTCGTAGACCGCACAATGGCCATTGGGTGCCGCATTACATCACTCATCGATACCGCCCTAATAAAGGCCTCAATCCCATCACTGTACGCTGGCCCTCCTCAGACGGGGCCTATCTCACCCTAGACTCCGTCCCCGTCGGCTGCCGAACCGCGTGCAATATCCCAGCCATCGCAGCCGTCTCATGTGGCTACAGTGTCCCAATCCTGTCCAGGAGAATCCTTCGGATATCAGAGGCTGCTGCGTCAGTCAACCCATAGAATAAGCAATTCAAACCGCCCCCTTCGGCACACGCAGAAGTCTGTAAACCACGGGCGATTTTAATAGTTACGGCCGGACTGTCAACATGAATGCCCGGCTAGGGGAACAAGCCTAGTCGGGACTAGCCGACTGCACATCCCATAATCATGCGACAAACCACTGGGGCATGTCGCACGTAGGAGTCATTAAGAAGATCGGCTGCATGTTAACCCAGGGAATACTTCTAACCGAGAAGCTACTTAGCTATTATATCGCTGAGTACAAGGCCTTGGAGAAGCTCGGCTTCCCTGCCTCGCCAATCTGGCTCGGGTTGCAGCGGCCGAGGGAGATTATTACACTTTATCAGATAGAGGCGACGGTGTATGGTAAACGGTAGTACAGTTCTCACTGTGGGGTCTTGGCAAGTATGAGCAGTTCAGTGTACCGCAAGTCGCATGCAGGCGTCCTGGCTATCCAAGCTCTTCTTTCGCTAGCCGTCCTGGGCCAGGCTCGGGGGGCGACCTACTACGTTGCCCCGACAGGCCTTCCCTCGCTGTCGGCAGATCGAGCCAACCCTGGTGCCTTTGCCTATGCAAAGGCACACCTATCCGGAGGGGATACAGCCTACCTCCTGGCTGGCCAATATGGAGCGGTGCTCTTCACTGACTCTGACTCCAAGGGTACGAGTTGGAACAACTACATCAGCTACAAAAGAGATCCGGCTACAAACCGCTCAGATGTCAAGTTGAGAACACTATCGTTCGGCCCATGTAGTGCCTATTGGATTGCCTGGGATGGCGTCGCGGTAGAGGTGAACACCGTAGATGTTCCCTGTACTGCTGGCGTGTACGTCGACCACTGTGCATCGGTTCGCGTGTTGAATTGCGACATCTACGGGCAAGTCCCATCAGTGGCTCCCAATGAAGCACTGGTCTTTGGAGATACGTGCAGCGACCTGGTTATCGACGGATGCGCCGTCCATGACGCAGGCGGCCCGAATGTTGCGCCTCACGGAGTAGAATTCTGGAGTTCCACCGGAATTACCGTAAAAAATACCGACATATACCATTTTGTCTCCAGCGGCCTGCGTACAGGCGGTGGAGACCATTACACGTTTGAAAACTGTAAGATCCACAGCAGAAAAGAGAAATGGTATGACGATTACCACCAAGGCCGTGAGGCACATGGATCTGGCATATCTATACATAGTAGTGACACGACGATTCGGGGATGTTGGGTTGCTTCTGTGTCATCGGCACTACCCTTGATGACATATCAGTCTGTGTTTCCCACGACGGGATATCAGAACATGCTCATTGAGAACAACGTCATCTGCGGAGACGATGTCAATGCACCTTGGCCGCAGGCTGCGACCTTTGTCGATGTCGGCCCAAACTTCGTCCTAAGGAACAATGTATTCTATCCCAGCGCCATTATTAGAATGTGTCAGAACTTTTGGGATGCCAATAATTGCTCTGGGCTAGAGTTGTACAACAACATCTTCGTGACCGGCGTACACCTAATGCCACCTTACCCAACATATGCTGAGCACGACCTATGGAAAACAGTCACCGAGCGCAATAACATCACAGTGGCCGTCCTCAATAACTACACGTACTACAACAACTTCTCTAACGCGAGCAATAGCATCTGCATGAAAGTCGGGCCTAACAGCTACGCCAACGGGTGGAGCCCGACATCTATGGCAGATCGTGTGTTTGACTCAATGGTCTCAGCGAGCGAGAGTTCCTTTCGACTGAGGCCCGCGTCTGCGGCGATTGGATTCGCCGATCCAACCCACTCACCAATAGTGGATCGTCTAGGCGTGTTAAGAGGCAGCGTGGCCGACGCCGGCTCCTATGAGTATGTCCCATCTGACCCCACCAACCACGCACCAGTCCTGGCCAGCATCGGCAGCAAGTCTACGCCTGAGGGCTCGGCACTGAGTTTCTCCGTGTCTGCTGCGGATGCGGACGGTGACACGCTGACCTATTCGGCCAGCCCTTTGCCCACGGGTGCCAGCTTCAGTGGGCAGACGTTTTCGTGGACTCCGGCAGTGGGCCAGGCAGGATCGTACACGATCACCTTCACGGTCAGCGATGGCAGGGGCGGAACGGCCTCAGAGGCGGCGACGGTCACGGTGACGACCCAAGGAGGCAATCACGTACCCGTGCTGGCCTCCATTGGGGCCAAGTCCATCGTCAAAGGCAATACCCTGAGCATCTCGGTCTCGGCGACGGACGCGGATGGCGACACGCTCACGTACTCGGCCACAGGGCTCCCTACCGGGGCTACATTCAGTGGGCAGGCTTTTGCATGGAAGCCGGCGTATGACCAGGTCGGGACCTACCAGGTCACGTTCTCGGTCACGGATGGCAAGGGCGGCACGGATACCGAGACAGTGCCGATCCAGGTCACGAACATCAACTCCGTGCCGGTGCTGGCATCCATCGGCAACAAGTCCGTCACTGCGAACACGACCCTGTCATTCACGGTCAGTGCGGCCGATGCAGATGGAGACACCCTGGGCTACACGACCAGCCCGTTGCCCACGGGGGCCACGTTCGCCAACAGGACGTTCAACTGGACGCCCACGTCGGCGGGGAGCACCGCGATCACCTTCTTCGTCAGCGATGGTCAGGCAACGGCTTCGGAGGCAATCACCATCACAGTGGTGGCGGCCGCCAAGGATACCAAGCCGCCCAGGGTCTCGAAGAGGAGACCGGCGGGACGCATCCAGGCCCCCACGAACACCCTGGTGGCCCTGGAAATCACAGATGATGACAGCGGCGTGGACGCCAGCTCCGTGACGGTCCTGGTCGACAACCAGACGGCCTACACAGGCGATACGACGACGTATGACAGCGCCGTAGGGCTGACCACCCGCACAGGCACGGCGACCGCCTATACCTATTCTATTCAGCCATCTGCGGACCTGGGATACGACCGGGAGGTGAGCGTGATCGTGACCGCCTCTGACGTGGCCGGCAACACCATGGACCCGTGCTCGTGCTCGTTCACCACGGAGATGCGGTCCTTCGGGAGGAACCTCCAGGTCAGCTCCAATCCCACGAACCTGGACAAGGCCCACGCGGTCACCGCGGCGGACAGCAGCGGCAACGTATGGATCGCCTGGCAGGCCGGTGCATCGGGATCACGGGACATCTACGCAGCGAGACTGGACGCCCAAACCGGACAGTCCGGTCAGGCCAGCCAACTGACTACCGACTCGGCAGATCAGTACAATCCAGCCGTGGCGGTCAGCCCGGAAGGCCAGGTCTACGTGGTCTGGCAGGACTACAGCCGCGGCAACTGGGACATCTGCGGATCGAGATGCGCAGACGGAGTAACGTGGTCCAGCCCAGCCCGGCTGAGCGACTCCAACGATCAGGAGGTCAATCCGGCCATCGCGATCGATCACCAGAGCCCCTATCACGTCATCGTGGCCTGGCAGGACAACCGGGTCGGAAACGACAACATCATGGTGGCCTCTGCAGATGCCAGTCTCCTGGGCCAGACGACCTGGCAGGTCACCTCGAGCGCCGCTGCAGCCCATACCAATCCAGCCCTGGCCATTGCGGCAGACAATACGGTGTTTGTGGTCTGGACCGATCAGAGAAACGGCTCTGCCGATGTGTACGGGTCATCGTCGTGGAACAACTTCGGCACCAATGTGCCGATCGTGACGGGCTCCGGCAACCAGACCGAGCCGGCGATGGCCATTGAGGCGAGCGGTATGGGTCTACACCTGGTGTGGGTCGATGACAGTGCAGGGAGCGCGGACATCTACTATGCACCCTCCAACGGGCTGCCCTCCAGCCCAATAGCCGGCGTGAGCCTCATTGATGACACCAGCGGTGCGCAGCAGACCTCTCCCACGATCCAGGTCGGGAAGTCCGGCATCTTCGCCTGCTGGACCGACAGCCGGTCTGTGGGAGGAAGCAGCGACACGGACCTTTACTTCGCGGATCTGGGGTCCGGCGCATGCAGGACCAACGTCCTGGTTGGCGACGAGCAGACCAACACCCACCAGGCGGAGCCGGCCTTGGGCGTGGACGCCGAGGGCCATCCCTACGTCGTGTGGACGGACAGCCGGGGTGCGCACACCGAGATCTACTACGCTGGAAGCACCTACGTCAGCTCCGAACCGTTGAAGTCGGCCGTGGTCACCGCCGCCGCAGGAGGCACAGTGGGTACGCCGCCGGCGGCCATTGCCACGCTGGATGACGTATCGGCCGTGGTTCCTGCGGGCGCCTGCGCCGCGGACCTGACCATCAAGATCTCCAGGGTCCAGAACATGCCTGCCGCATCGCAGGACTTCCTGGCTGCCTACGACTTCGGGCCCAGCGGGCTCCAGTTTGCGCAACCCGTCACCGTCACGATTCCCTACACGCCGTCCGGAGACGGCAAGACGCCCACGCCCTGCTGGTATGATCCGCAGACGGACACCTTCAGTCAGGACGGAATCTCCGACGTCCGGCAGGTGGTGATCTCCTCGACCCTGCACGCCGTGTCGTTCAAGACGACGCACTTCACGCAGTACTACGTGGCTGCCTCCAGCGGCACACTGCCCACGTCCGGAGGCGGTGGAGGCGGAGGCTGCTCAATGGCCCCCGACTGCGGCAGGTGCACGCTCCTGGAGTTCGCGATCCCCTACCTGGGACTCGCCGTGGCCATGGTCGGCCTGCGGCTTCGGGACCGGCGGCGCAACGCCCGGGCGTGAACGCCCGGCCGTCGAAACGGCGAATCGGGGAATCGGCGAAACGGAGAACCAGGAAGAGGTAGACCCGTAGTCGGGTAGGACTACCAGGCCGCTCTGCGGCTGATGCTACCAGACCGCGAAGAGGGAGCATGGCGACCGAGCGAACACCGAAAAGGGAACGAAGTGACCGCCCGGCCGTCGAATAGGCGAGAAGGTAAGAACGTAGGAAGGTGAGAAGGTGGGATCGACCGACGCACCAAGCTGTCCTCTTACCTTCCTACCTTCTTCTCTTCATGCCTTCCTTCTCTTCACGACAATGCCAGTGTCCGACCGCGAAGACACGGAGACGCGGAGAATGGACGAGAAGGTGAGAACGTAGGAAGGTGGATCCGTGTGGATCATGGCCTCGCAATGGAGACGGCTGGATGTGAGCCAACACCTTCAACCTTTGCAGGCTGACGCTCTCCTTGAGCTACGTCCCCTTGACTCTATATACTTAAAGTCTACGAAACAAATGGCCTCGTGCCAAGTGGATTCTGGAAATCCTCATGGGAAATCCTCGCGAGACCAAGGACAAACCCCGGGCTTGGCCCGATTCCCGGACGAGGGAGTCTCTTTTATCAGACATTGGAAGAGACAGATCCCAGCCGCAGACGCACACGGATTCCTAGCAGGAGCAATATTCCTAGCCACCGATGCAGACAAGAGAACTGAAGGAGATTCTGGCCGCTAACCCCGCGAACTCCGCGAACGGCTGTCGCCGCTTTACCACGTTGGACTCGGTCGTGACACCGCCGTACGCGACGCTGCGCGTCTACCGGAAGCCTGCGCCTTCCGGGCGATCTTCGCTGCTCTCCGCTTGGGCAAGCGAGCTTGCCCCGCGTAGAGCAACTCGCTCGCATGCGTACGGCTCAGTCTGTGTGCGGAGGTCCCGGCGTGCTGTCCTCTTTTGAGACTATGGAGAAGGCAGCTCTACTGCAGCTTGAGTCGCAGGATCGAGGCCGAGGAAGGGGACGCGTTCCAGGCTTGCCTGGAAAAGCAGCCCATTCCGGAGGCCGCCCTTGGGACACAGTCCCAAGGCACGGCGAAGTCGTGGATCGGGCGGCGGAGCTACGAGTATGCCAACACCCACGACCCTGCGCCAGCGTTCGCGGAGTTGGCGGGGTTCGCGGCAAGAAACCAAAAGCGATTCCCAGCCAGTCACGCCCGCCCGAGTATCGGTATTCGGTATTCGGTTTTCGCGAAGAGGGAGCATGGCGACCGGCCGAACACCGAAAAGGGAACGAAGTGACCGCCCGAAGAGCGAGTGCAACGAGCGGCCGAGCGCATACCGAACAGCGATCACCGTCCCCTTACCTCTGTTCGGCGTACTCCGCCCCGGAAAGACCCTGGAGTCGCGCCAAAGTTTTTTGCCCTAACTCCTTGTTCGCAAATGACATACAGCAAAGTTCACCCGGGTGGACTTTTCTCGATCAGCGGACTCTATTTATCTACTATCTGACCGTCACTACTCTCCGCTGGCGCCTCGATAGAAGTGACACCCTCTTCCCTTACGGTAGAGCAGGCCCCGGATACTCCATGAATCGTCAGGTGTCCAGCGTTGATCCCAATACCTATGTGGGTTCCTAGCCGCCAGATCAAGGCCGAGGAAGGGGACGCGTTCCAGGCTTGCCTGGAAAAGCGGCCCATTCCGTAGGCCGCCCTTGGACCGTAGGTCCAAGGCACGGCGAAGCCGTGGATCGGGCGGCGATGCCGCGACAATATCAATACCCACGCCCACGCGCCAGCATTCGCGTGCATTCGCGGCATTCGCGGCAAGAATCCAAGAACGCTTCCCAGCCAGTCACGCCCGCCCGAGCATCGGCATTCGGTTTTCGCGAAGAGGGAGCATGGCGACCGGCCGAACACCGAGAAGGGAACGAAGTGACCGCCCGAAGAGCGAGTGCAACGAGCGACCGAGCGCATACCGAACAGCGATCACCGGCTTCGGATGAAGAGCCGATCGTCGATCTGCAGATCCGGCCTGCGGGCCTTGAGCTCGGCGATGAACCGCAGCCCGTCCTCCCAGTACCCTGCGGTGGGCTTCAGGTCACCGCAGAAGCCTGCGAAGTAGCGGTTCATACCCTCCACGAGCAACTCACGGACGTACTTGCTGACCATGGAGGCCAGTGACACCGGCAAGGATCGGCCGTCCGCACCCACCAGGAAATGCACGCGCAGACGCCGCTGCAGTTGGCCGCTCACGCCTCTACGGGTCAGTTGATAGGTGCTGATCTGATCCGTCTCATTCAGAATGGCCATGTCGAAGCCCTCGAACATGGTCTGCAGGCCGCTGCGGTAGTGCATCCGTCCGCCCTGCCGGTCCACCACGGCCTCCATCTCCTGGTCATCGGACAGGTCAAAGGACTGTCTGAGAAGCCCGCAACTGATGGAGAACAGGACCGTGGACTTGTTCCTGACCGCATCGATCAAGCGGTTGTAGTAGCCCACGTCGATGCACTGGCTGCGGATGGCCACGATCCCCATCCCTCGATCCGCGAGATCCTGGGACAGGACCGATGCCGCGATCGAGAGGTCCGGGTCGCTGCTGGGCAGCAGGACCTGGCCGAGGTCCTTGTGCCAGGGATAGGCTGCCAGCCTGTCGACGCAACTGGCATCGAGTGCAGTCAGCAGGTCCTGCACTGTGGCAGGCGTACACCCTGCTGCTCGCATCACGGACAGCACGGACCTCTCCAGCGGCCCGATCCCGTCCTTTCGCTTGTAGACCTCCTTGCTGTCTGCGATGTGCAGTCTGCCTCGCAGGCCTTTGCGCTGCTTGGACGTGCTCTTGCGCAGGATCTGCCAAAGGTCTGCCTCCACGTCCCCCTTTGTGGAGAACGCAGTCGACGACACAACCAACGGCCCCAGGAGGGGGCCAAACCCTGCCTCATCGATCCCGACCAAGACGGCCATGGTGCGATTGTACTGGGAAGAGAAGTAAGAAGTAAGAAGTAAGAAGTAAGAAGGGATTGCCAGCGGAGGAATGCGGACTGCCCTCCTGTACATCGTAGGATGAGAACAGGTTCCTGGCCACAGATGCCCTTTCTCGTAGCCCCGGCCTGTGGTCGCGTTGGCCAGGAGCACTGAAGGAGGTTTTTGGCCGCTAACCCCGCCAACTCCGCGAACGGCTGTCGCCGGCTCGACAGGTTGGGCTTGTTCATGGCATCGCCGTACGCGACGCTTCGCGTCTACCGGTACGCCATGGCGTACCGGGCGAGCTGCGCCGGCCTCCATTCTGCGAGCCAGCTCGCTCCATGGAGTCCTGCTTGCTCGCATGCGTACGGCTTCGTTCCCTGGCGAGAGTCCCCCGAGGTCCTCTCCCTTGATGGGAAGGATGTCTCGCCCACAGCCTAAGCCGCCGGATCGAGGCCGAGGAAGGGGATGCGGTCCAGGCTTGCCTGGATGAGCGGCCCATTCCGGAGGCCGCCCTTGGGACGCAGTCCCAAGGCACGGCGTAGCCGTGGATCAGGCGGCGGAGCTACGAGTATGGCCAGCACCCACGCCCCCGCGCCAGCATTCGCGTTCATTCGCGTTATTCGCGGCAAACGAATTCCTTCAGTGCTCTCCCTGCACATACAGGAGGGACTTTGCGTTCGCCCTGGCTTCTTACCTCTTGGTCTGCGTGGACACATGCGGTATCATTCCGCCGTGTGCCTTGAGAAGGGGCTTAGGACAAGGGGGCGTATCGTGTTGGAACGTGAGACAGTCCAGTCTGTGGGGCCGGCTCCTGAGATCCCTTGGGCCCGGCTGCTGATCCTATTGGCTGTGATCGCGGGCCTCTACCTGATCATCGCGGGGAGCAGCACACTCTGGGATCGGGATGAGCCACGATTCTCACGGGCGACCGTGGAGATGATCGAATCCGGCGACTACCTGGTCCCCACGTTCAACGGCCGCCTCAGGCCGGACAAACCGATCCTGATCTATTGGCTGATGTCGATCCCCGTCCGGATCTTCGGGCCCACTGCCTTTGCGTGCCGGTTCGTCAGCGCGATCGGCATGGCCCTGACAGGTCTGTTCACCTTCCTGATCGGGGTCCGGCTGCTCGGCGGCCGGGCGGCGTTGTGGTCCGTGGTGGTCCTTGCCTCCACTGTGCAGTGCGTGGTGCTGGGTACTGCGGCCACTGCGGACGCGGTTCTCCTGCCCTGTATGACCGCCTGCATGGCGATCTTCGTGTGGGCCTGGCCCAAAGGGAGGCTGGGGCTGTGGGACACGTTGGGCATGGGTCTGTCGCTCGGACTGGCGCAGCTCACCAAGGGACCCGTGGGCCTGCTGCCCGTGCTGGTGATCGCGGCGATCCTGGTGGTCCTGCGAGGCCAGTTGGCAGGCAAGGCCCGCCGGTTCGTGGTCCCTTTGATCGTCAGCACGCTGATCGGCGTCGGGCTGTTTCTGGCCTGGGGCATCCCTGCCAACGCCGCCACAGGCGGCGAGTTCCTGCGGATGGGCATCGGCCACCACGTGCTGGAACGGAGCGCACAGCCGCTCGAAGGGCACGGGGGCAGGCTGTTGCTGTTCCTGCCCTACTACCCGGTGGTCCTGATGGCCACCTTCTTCCCCTGGACCCTTCATCTGTTCGGCGGAATCGCGAGGACCCTGTCGGGCGAGCTTGCAGGCAAGACCGGCCGGGCCATCCTGGCCGGCTGGGTCGCGGCCGTCGTGATCTTCATGACCCTGGTTGCGACCAAGCTGCCTCACTACGTCCTGTTCGCGTGGCCGGCCCTGTCGCTCATGGTGGGCGGAACCCTCGCAGCCAGTGAACGGGAGACACTCCGTGATCCCACGGCCAAGTGGCTCCGTGGAGGAGTCTGGGCCCTGGGGCCCGTAGGCCTGGCTGCTGCCGTGGGCATCGCCGTGGGGCCATGGCTGGCGCCCGTCCCCGGCCTGCGGCCCTGGGGCGCAGTCAGCGGCCTCCTCCTTGGGGCAATGTCGATCATGGCCATCCGGTATCAGCTTGCGGACCTGCCCTGTCGCAGCGCCAAGGTCCTCATGGCAGGGATGCTTCTGATCCTGGCGCCCCTTTGCCTGGGGATGCTCCCTGGCGCGGAGCAGTACAAGATCAGCCCGCGTCTCGCCAAGGCCGTGGCGGACCAGGCACCAGGCCGGACGCCCGTGGCCACGTTCGTCTATGCGGAGCCCTCGTTGAACTTCTACCTCGGCAGGCCCATCGAGCCCCTCAAGGCCAGGGAGGACGTGATCGGCTGGCTGGGCCAGGACGGGCCCGGCGTGCTGATCGTCTCCCGGGATGCCTTTTCCGATCTCGTGGAGAAGGACGGTCCTTTCAAGACGGGGCCCGTCGTATCGGTCAAGGGGATCAACTACTCGAAGGGCCGCCAGATAGAGATCCTCGCCGTCAGCCGGATGTCCCACAGGGAGTCGCCCCAATGACGAACTCTCCCCGAAGTGGACCGACCACCGCGTGTGCAATCCTGGGTGCAGCCGTGATCCTGCTCCTGGCAACTGCCCTGTTCTGCTACGTCTCGCTGGACGGACCCCTTCTGGAGCACCTGGCCAGCCATCCGGTCGACTGGCACAGGATCACCTGGGTCAACGCCTTCCGGCAACTCGGCAAGGCCCTGGTGCCTCTCTGGCTGGTGCTGCTGTGGACCGTGGTTACCGGCCGTTCCAGGCCCTTGGTCCTGACGGCAGTGGCCCTGATCCTGACCATGCTGATGGTGGTCCCGCTCAAGGGCGCGACCCGGCGGCTCCGGCCTTCCGCAGTCCTGGCAGTCAGGACTCAAGGCGTCTCACCCCAGGAACTGCGGGCCGCAGCCAAGGCCTCCTTCCCATCCGGGGACGCGGCCGCGGCCTTTGCGGTGGCTACCGCAGTCGCCTGCGAGGCGGGCTGGCTGGCCTGGCCTTTGCTCTATGCCTCTGCAGCCGGCGTCGCGGTGCTGAGGGTCACAGGCATGAACCACTTTCCTTCTGACGCATGCGCGGGTGCAGCCGCAGGCATCCTGGCAGGATGCCTGGCCTTGTGGATTCTCGCAAAGGTCCCCCGCCTGGCCCTGCTCGATCTGAGAGGAGCCAAACCCCGGGGCACGCTCGCCTGCGTGGCTGGGGCCGTCTTGCTGGGTCTGCTGGCCTTTGATCGCAAGGATCCGCTGGTCATCTTCCTGGGCATCTACTGGCCCGCAGTCGTGATCGCAACTGCCGCTGCAGTTCTTCTAAAGCCTCGAAGGACCCACGCAGACAGGAGCAGGATTTCTTCTTGCCGCGAATGACGCGAATGCACGCGAATGCTGGCGCGTGGGCGTGGGTGTTGATATGGTCGTGGCATCGCCGCCTGATCCACGGCTACGCCGTGCCTTGGCGACCGTGTCGCCAAGGGCGGCCTTCGTAGCGGGCTGCTCGTCCGAGCGAGCTCGGACCGCTTCCCACTACTCGGCCTTGATCTGGCAGCTTAGGCTGTGGGCGCTACATCCCTTCCACAGAAAGAGCATCTCTTGGGACTTTCGTCGGGGGACTGAGCCGTACGCATGCGAGCAAGAAGGACTCCATGGAGCGAGCTGGCTCGCAGAATGGAGGCCGGCGAAGATCGCCCGGTACGCCACCGCGTACCGGTAGACGCGAAGCGTCGCGTACGGCGGTGCCAGGACGGAGACTGACCTTCCGAGGCGGCGGCAGCCATTCGCGTGCATTGGCGTTATTCGCGGCAAACAAAGTCCTTCGGTTCTCTCTTCACCCACCGTGGCTGGCAGTGCTCACGAGAACCAGGACCGGCACTATGTCTTGCTGAAGGCAATACGCTCTATGGTCACCTTGGGAAATGATCCAAAGTTGACCAGCAGCCCCAGTCGCAAACCGCCAGCCCTGAGGTAGTTGATGACCTGGGCGTGATGCTCGCCACTGAGGCTCTTGACTGCCTTGACTTCCACAAGGATGTGATCATGACAAATCAGATCCGCCCTGAAGGTCTGGCTCAGCACGTGCCCTTTGTAGGAGAGGCTCAGTTGAGACTGGGACTGGAATGGGACATTGCGGGCTGCGAGTTCCTTCTCCAGGCATTCCTGGTAGACGGATTCGAGGAACCCGATGCCGAGGTGATTGTGCACCTCGAAGATGGCCCCTTGGATGGCATAGCACTCGTCTTTGAATAGCAGACTGTCTTTCATAGTCCCTCCGCTTTGGTCAGTGATCTCGTCAGTCAGGCTTGGCGACTACTATATCCGGGTGGCGGTCTGATGGGAACGGTTGTTGTTTTTTGCCGCGAATGACGCGAATACGCGCGAATGCTGGCGCGTGGGCGTGGGTGTTGGCACACTCGTAGCTCCGCCGTCTGATCCACGGCTGCGCCGTGCCTTGGCGACTGCGTCGCCAAGGGCGGCCTTCGCAGCGGGCTGCTTGTCCGAGCAAGCTCGGACCGCATCCCACTACTCGGCCTTGATCTGGCGGCTTGGGCTGCATTGGGGCTACCTATCCCATACCAGGGGAAGAAAGAGGGACATACGTAGGGGGCTAACGCATGCAGTCCAAGCCGGACGCATGCGAGCAAGCAGGACTCCATGGAGCGAGCTTGCTCGCAGAATGGAGGCCGGCGAAGATCGCCCGGTACGCCACGGCGTACCGGTAGACGCGTAGCGTCGCGTTCGGCGATGCCAGGACCGAGACCGACCTTCCGAGGCGGCGGCAGCCATTCGCGTGCATTAGCGTTATTCGCGGCAAACAAAGTCCTTCGGTTCTCTCTTCACCCACCGTGGCTGGCAGTGCTCACGAGAACCAGGACCGGCACTACGCTCGCCTGCGAGGCCTTAGGCCGCCTGCATGTCCTGGGGTTGGGGGTCCATAGTCTTGGGTCTGTAGGTCAGCATCAGGTTCCTGATGTAGACCACGCTGCCCAGCATCTGACCGAGGATAAAGACCGGGTCTGCCTTGGCGATGGCGTAGAACAGCAGCCCCAGACTGCCGATGAGGCTGAGGTACCAGAAGGAGATAGGGATCACGGTCCGTCCGCACCGCTCCGAGGCGATCCACTGCACCAGGAAGCGTCCAAAGAACATGGCCTGCGCAATGAATCCCACCACCGCTATCCACGTGAGATTGCCCACTATCCTGTCGATCATGGCTGCCTCACCCACTCTTCGCTTTCGCTGCGGATCTGACGATGCTGCATCCAACGCACGGCCAGAGTGTCAACCAGGGGTTTGACCAGCCGGTTGAACAGACCGTAATTGGCGGAGCCTGCGGTCCGCTCACGATGATGGACCGGCATCTCCACCACGCGGTGTCCCCGCATCTTCACCAGCGTGGGCATGAAACGGTGCATCCCATCGAAGTAGATCATCCCCTCCAGACACCCTCGCCTGAACACCTTGTGGCCACATGCGGAATCTCGCACCTGTTCTCTCGTGAGGGCATTGCGCACGCCATTGGCCACCCAGGAGGATGCACGTCGAAGCCAGGTGTCCCTGCGATTCATCCGCCAGCCAGTGACCATGTCACACGTACCGGAGCTGACCAGGTTCAGCATCTTCGGGATGTCCGCGGGGTCGTTCTGGCCGTCTGCGTCCAGGGTGGCGATATACTGTCCCCTCGCGTAGCCGAATCCCGCTGCCATCGCGGAGGACTGCCCGGATCGCTGTTTCATTCGCACGACCCTCAGGCAGGGGTGATCCTTCATCAGTTCCATCAGCCTCGAACGGGTCTGGTCCGTACTGGCGTCATCCACCACGATGATCTCATAGGGCCTGTCCAGCCCGGACAATGCAGCCACGATCTCCTGGACCAAGCGGGGCAGATTCTCCGCCTCGTTGTACGCGGGCGTCACCACGGACAGGTGACACTCGACGCTCGAACGGTCACCTGTTGGTTTCATTCAGACCTTCTTGCCGCCCAAGGTTCAGTTCTTACTTGGTCGGCTGCGACTGGGTCGGTGCCTGGGGCCTGGGCTGGGGTACCTGCACGCCGCGCCGGCCACCACCCTCACCTGCCGGGCGAGTCCGCAGCATCTCCTGCATCCTCTGACCAGCGTTGGCCTTCAGCTCCTCGATCCTCTTCAGTTGTTCAGGCGTGAGCACGGCCTTCAACTCCGCAGTCACCTTGCTGCGAAGGACCTGCAGGTCGGCAAGGGTCTGGCCCACCTTGGTCGCCGCGGTCCGTATGGCCGCCTCATCGACTCCATTGCAGGCCTCGTTCAGCGCAGTAGCAGCAGAGCCAAAGGCCTGCCTTGCAGCAGACAGGACCGCCTCCTTGCCCTGGAGGATACCCTGTATCTTCTTCGTCTGCTCTTCGGTCGGCTGAAGCTGCCGGATGAACCTCTCCAGGATCAGGACCGTGTCGGCCGGGATCAGCCGGTCGTCAGCTCCTCTGCCAGCCAACAGCGGCCGTTCTGCGCCGGCAGGTCGGGGCCGATCGGCTCTTGCCGCATTGGGGTCTCCTGCGCCTGCCCACATCTGCGCAGCCAGTCCTGCCACCAGCACAACCGCCATCCACTGCGTCCTTCTGCCTGTCATTTCAGAGTCCTTTCCAATCATAGTCTTCTTCCCTTCCGCCAAAGCCTGAACGTCTGGCTGGCTTCGCGGGTCCTTAGGGTCATCTGTTCCGGGGCTGCCCTCCTGCTGGGTCCAGCACAGTCCACCGACGGATAGTGTAGTTCGAATTCTAACGACCTCGGCGTACTTGTCTAGCCCGCATTTCTCACAAGCCTTCGGCTCTGAGCGGTCCTGTTGTCCGACTGCTGCGTTCTCGGTCCCGTTTGTCCTCAGCGTACCGCACTGGGTACGCCTCCGGGCAAACGGAACCTGCGGCCTTGCATCCGGCCAACATGCCGCGCTCAGAACAGTCTGTCACAGATGCGTCGGCCTTCCAGACGAGCCGAGTCAAGTCCGCAACCTCACTTCGGTTTCGAACGTCCGAAGCCTCGTGAGAAATGCGGGCTAGTGGGCAGGTAGGGACTCGCAGGGGAACGCAAAGTCGCTCCTGTACATCGTGAGGATGGGAACAGGTTCCTGGCGACAGATGCCCTTTCTCGTGGCCCCGGTCTGTGGTCGCGTTGGCCAGGAGAACTGAAGGAGGTTTTGGCCGCTAACCCCGCGAACCCCGCGAACGGCTGTCGCCGCTAGCAGGAGGTTTGCCTTGGTCGTGGCATCGCCGTACGCGACGCTGCGCGTCTACCGGAAGGCCTTACCTTCCGGGCGATCTTCGCTGCTCTCCGCTTGGGCAAGCGAGCTTGCCCCGCGTAGAACAGCTCGCTCGCATGCGTACGGCTCAGTCTGTGTGCGGAGGTCCCGGCGTGCCATCCTTCTTTCCTCAAGACCGCAGAAAGGCAGATCCACTACAGCCTAAGCCGCCAGATCAAGGCCGAGTAGTGGGATGCGGTCCGAGCTTGCTCGGACAAGCAGCCCGCTGCGGAGGCCACCCTTGGGACGCAGTCCCAAGGCACGGCGTAGCCGTGGATCAGGCGGCGATGCCACGACAATATCAATGCCCACGCCCACGCGCCAGCGTTCGCGGAGTTGGCGGGGTTCGCGGCAAAAACCAAGAACGCTTCCCAGCCAGTCACGCCCGCGACTGCATCGGTCTGTCCGCCTGCGGCGGATGACAGAAACCCTACGTCTTCTTGAGGCAGGCCGACTTTGCGATTGCCCTGGGGACCTGCGACCGATGCTTTACTTCGGCGGTCCTGCTTGTTACGATGGGTGTTTTGGCGCAACCACAACGACGTACAGGAATTAATTGCCGAAGAAGGTTATGGAAAAAGAACTGCCAAAGGTATACGACCCCAAGACCGTCGAAGGCCAGGTCAACGAGATCTGGCGGTCGAGATCCTGCTTCCATGCAGTAGCCCCTGCTGACGAGGCAGGGACCTACACCATCGTGATTCCGCCGCCCAACGTCACGGCCGCCCTGCACCTGGGCCACGCCCTGAACAACACCCTCCAGGACGTCCTGATCCGCTACCACCGGATGCAGCAGTTTGCCACGCTCTGGATGCCGGGCACGGACCACGCGGGCATCGCCACGCAGACGGTCGTCGAGAAGCGTATCCTGGCCGAAGAAGGCAAACGCCGCACAGACTTCCAGAGGGAGCAGTTCGTGGCCCGCGTCCAGGCATGGAAGGATGAGTACGAGGCCACGATCCTGGGACAGCTCGCAGCCATGGGCTGCTCGTGCGACTGGCAGCGGACCCGCTTCACCATGGATGAGGTGTGCGCGAAGGCAGTCCGAGAGACGTTCTTCAGGCTGTTCAAGGACGGCCTGATCTATCGCGGCAAGCGTCTGGTCAACTGGGACCCCGCCACCCAGACCGTGTTGGCGGACGACGAGGTCGAGCACCAGACCATCGCAGGCTTCTTCTGGTACCTGCGATACCCCCTGGTCGAGCCGGTCGTGGCGGACGGCCGGAAGGTCGAGCACGTGACCGTGGCAACGACCCGGCCCGAGACCATGCTGGGCGACACGGCAGTGGCCATGAATCCCAGGGACCCGCGGGCCAAGGCCCTGGTCGGAAAGAGCGTCCGGCTGCCCATCGTGGGCAGGCTCATCCCCATCATCGCGGATGAACACGTGGTGCCGGCCGATCCCAACAGCGAGGACGAGAAGGCCCGCTTCTCCACGGGCTTTCTGAAGGTCACACCCGCACATGACCCCGATGACTGGCAGATCGGCCAGCGTCATGGACTGGCCGTGATCAACATCATGGCGCCGGACGGCTCGATCAGCGACAAGCACGGGTGGGGCGACGCGACCTCGCCCGAGGCCCAGAACCTGATCGGCATGGACCGGTTCGAGGCCCGCGAGGCCATCGTCGACTGGTTCCGCCAGGAGAAGCTGCTGGAAGAGGTCCGCGACTACAGCCACGAGGTCGGCCACAGCTACAGAAGTCACGTGCCGATCGAGCCGTACCTGTCGGATCAGTGGTACGTGGCGGTCAAGCAGCCCATCTCGGGCTCCCCGGACATTGAGGGACGGACCGCGGATTGGATTGCCTCGCATCCAAATCTCGCGGAGAGGGGACCGGACGGCTCATACCTGCTCAAGGGCACGGATGCGCCGGTCAACTCCCTGGCAGGGCTGGCCCTCGCCCCCCTGCTCGACGGCAGGCTGAAGTTCACACCTGAACGGTACGGCAAGACCTACCAAGCATGGCTGGAGAACCTCCGCGACTGGCCGATCAGCAGACAGCTCTGGTGGGGACACCGTATCCCCGTGTGGTCCAGGCCTGGGTCTGAAGGGCCCAAAGTCGGTGAGCTGGCCAAGCTGGTCGCCAGAACGGTAGAAGGCGAGCAAGGGCCGGTGACCTACGTCTGCGTTGGACCCCACGCAGAGTCGCTCGAACGAGACCTCGTGGACCAGGGCTTTGTGCGGGACCCGGACGTCCTGGACACATGGTTCTCCTCATCGCTGTGGCCGTTCAGCACACTCGGATGGCCGGACGCCTCAGCCGATCTGAAGGCCTTTTACCCGGGCGACGTCCTGTGCACGGCCCGGGAGATCATCACCCTGTGGGTCTCCCGCATGGTCATGATGGGGCAGTACTGCGTTGGCGACATCCCGTTCAAGGACGTGTACATCCACGCCATGATCCAGGACGGCCTGGGGCGCAAGATGTCCAAGAGCCTCGGCAACGGGATCGATCCGCTGGTCGCCATTGACAGCCACGGCGCAGACGCCATGCGGTTCACCCTGGCCAGCATGACCACGGACACCCAGGATATCCGCATGCCCGTGGAGTCCCTCAAGCTGCCCGACGGCCGCCAGGTCAACACCTCGCCCAAGTTCGACGTGGGACGCAATTTCTGCAACAAGCTCTGGAATGCCTCCCGCTTTGCCATGATGAACCTGGAGGGGATCGATCCTGCGGCCTTTGACGCCGACCGTATGGATGCCACCGACCGCTGGATACTGTCGCGGCTGGCGGTGACGATCCGCGACGTGACGCTGGCCCTCGACGGCTTCAAGTTCAGCGAGCCCCTCAACCAGCTCTATCGGTTCTTCTGGAATGACCTATGTGACTGGTACCTGGAGTGGGCCAAGCCCAAGATGCAGGACCCGGGCCTTCGGCCGGTCGCACAGAACGTGCTCGCCTTTGTCCTGGACCAGACCCTGAGGATGCTGCATCCCTTCCTGCCCTTCATCACAGAGGGGATCTTCCAGAACCTCAACGGCCTCTGTCCGAACCGCAGGATCGCAGGCATCGCCGATGCGAAGGCGTCTGAGATCCTGACCGTGGCGAAGTGGCCGGACCGGCTCGATCACCTGATCGCGCCCCAGGTGGAGGCCGAGATCGACCAGGTCCAGGCCGTGGTCCGGGCGATCCGCGAGATCCGCAACAGCCGTGCGATACCGCCGGGAAAGCCGCTGAAGGTCTCTGCCAGAGGGCCGGCGGAAGGCATCGCGATCCTCAAGGCCAATGCGCCTCTGATCAGGCAACTGGCCGTGCTGGAGGGTTTTGAGGCTGCGACCTCGCTCGACAAGCCTGCGGATGCGGCGGTCAGCATGGCCGGGGCAGTGGAGGTCTTCGTACACAATGCCGTGGACGTGGAGGCAGAGCGCCAGCGTCTGGACAAACAAAGGCAGCAGTTGCTGGGTGCGCTGAAGGGCGTGGAGGCCAAGCTGGGCAACGAGAACTTCACGGCCAGGGCCAAGCCCGAGGTCGTTGCACAGACCAGGGCCAAGCTCACGGAGCTCCAAGGGCAGCTCGCCGCGATCGAGAAACATATCGCGGAAATAGGATGAACAGAAGTTTTAGGTTCTATGTCTTATGTTTTAGGCAACTACCATAAGGGACTCCCAACACCTAGAACTTAAAACCTAAAACCTAAAACTTGAAACCCAAAGCTCTTTGCTTGGGCGAGAGTTAAGGAAGTAGTGCCATGGATATCCCGGTCGAACTAGCGCGTATCATCATCAATGAATCGTCTGATCAGCAGTTGATTGTGCTGAAAGAGAAGACGGGCGAGCGGCAACTGCCGATCGTGATCGGCATCGTGGAGGTCTTCGCGATCGACCGGCGTCTCAAGGGCATCGAGCCGCCGCGTCCCATGACCCATGACCTGACTGCCAACATCATCGAACGACTGGGCGCCCACATCGAAAAGGTCGTGATCGACGATCTGAAGAGCCACACCTTCTATGCCAAGATCTATCTGCGGCGGGAGGGAGAACTGATCGTCGTGGACTCGCGGCCTTCGGACGCCATCGCCCTAGGTGTGGCGACCCAGGCAGCACTCTTTGTGGTCGACCAGGTCTTTGACAAGGCCGCGCAGTAAGGGACTATCTCAAGGACCCGGCCTTCACTTTGTCCCACCGCGTTTCAGGATGGGACCTGCGATGATCAGCAATCCTACGGCCACACACAACATGCTGTCCGCCACGTTGAACGTGGGCCAGTGATGGGTCCCCACGTACACGTCGATGAAGTCCCGCACCAGGCCATGGTTGAACGCGCGATCCCAGAGGTTACCCAGGACGCCACATCCAAACAGACCCAACACGAAGCTGACCAACAGGGGCTTTCGGCCACCGAAGAAGAAGAGTCCGAGGATGACGATGAAGGCAATGCACGAGATGCCGATCAGGATGGGCTGGCGACCTGAGGCCAGGCTGAAGGCAGCCCCGTCATTGAGGGCAGTGGCGAATCGCAGGAAACCCGGGATGATGTCCAGGGTCAGACCCGGGTCGAGCCGCTCGAAGACCGCCTTCTTGGTCCACAGATCGAACGCAAGCCCGCCTGCCAGGACAGGCCAGAAGATCAGGTGGGACCGCCAGGAAGGCCAAGTCCTGGGTTCCCCGACGCCCTGTCCGTGCTCAGTCTGCTCGTGTGCTTGTTGAACCATGGTGGCCATTATACTGGGACGGCCATGAATAGCCATCAGCTATCAGCTCTCAGCCGGAAACACTGCTCCAGGCGGCTCCCCTCTCCGGCTGAGGGCTGACAGCCCTTGCGAGGCGGACCGCAGGGCAATCGCAAAGTCGGCCTGCCTCAAGAAGACGTAGGTTTTCTGTCATCCGCCGCAGGCGGACAGGCCAATGCAGTCGCGGCCGTGACTGGCTGGGAAGCGTTTTTGGTTTTTTGCCGCGAACCCCGCTAACTCCGCGAACGCTGGCGCGGGGTCGTGGGTGTTTGGCTATACTCGTGGCTCCGCCGCCTGATCCACGGCTACGCCGTGCCTTGGGACTGTGTCCCAAGGGCGGCATCCGGAATGGACCGCTTCTCCAGGCAAGCCTGGAACGCGTCCCCTTCCTCGGCCTCGATCCTGCGGCTCAATCTATGGGCGAGACATCCTTCCCATCAAGGAAGAAGACCTCGGGGGACTCTCGCCAGGGAACGAAGCCGTACGCATGCGAGCGAGCTGTTCTACGTGGGGCAAGCTCGCTTGCCCAAGCGGAGAGCAGCGAAGATCGCCCGGAAGGCAACGCCTTCCGGTAGACGCGAAGCGTCGTGTACGGCGGTGCCACGACTGGGTCCAACCTGCCGAAGCGGCGACAGCCGTTCGCGGAGTTCGCGGGGTTAGCGGCCAGAACCTCCTTCAGTTCCCCTGTCCAACGCGACCAAAGGCCGGGGCTACGAGAAAGGGCATCTGTGGCCAGGAACCTGTTTTCATCCTCACGATGTACAGGAGGGACTTTGCGCTCGCCCTGAGGCTGACCGGGTCCATACGGACGCCGGTTTTCTGGTTGCCCGGGCAGGCTGTGGAGTGGACAATCACTGGCAGCTCGCCATCCACTGGAGAAATGTAGAATGACAAGAGTGCTGGGCGTCATGGGTAGTCCGCGAAGGAACGGCAATACTCACATCCTGGTGGACAAGGTCCTGGAGGGCGCACGGGCCGCAGGGGCACAGACCGAGTTGCTCGTGCTGGCCGACCTGTCGGTGCGGGAATGCGACGGGTGTCTGGCCTGCTGGAAAGGCAAGGATTGCTCCAAGGCCGACGACATGAATGCCGTATATCCGCGTCTGGCACAGAGCGATGTGATCGTGTTCGGCACACCGGTCTATTGGTATGGCCCCACTGCCCTGATGAAGTGCTTCATCGATCGCTTCGTCTACTTCAACTGCCCTGACAACAGGCCCAAGGTCAAAGGCAAACCTGCCATCCTGGTCGTGCCCTTTGAAGAAGACAACCTTGAGACCGCATCGCTGGTCGTGGCCTTGTTTGAGAAGAGCCTTGCCTATCTGGAGATGACCCTTGCAGGCCAGGTCATCGTGCCGGGCGTCGGCCGCAAAGGCGACGTGACCGCCAAGACAGAGGCGATCCAGAAGGCCTTTTTACTCGGGCAGGAATGCGGGGGGCAGTAGGTAGCATCGGCCACAGGAGTAGCCTGGTATGGCCGTAGGGTCGGTGTTCGGTCTATCGCTACGCTCTCTCTTCGGTATTCGGTGCTCGCTCTGCTCGCTCTTCGCGAAAACCGAATAGCGAATAGCGGTTCGTTCTACGGCTTTCAGGCCCTGCCTCGCCGTTTCGCCCATTCTCCGATTCTCCGATTCTCCGTTTCTCGCCTCCCATCTCCTGTCTCCTGATTCCTGCCCCAATGTGATTGACATCTGACGGCAGTCCACCACAATAGCAATTGGCCTGTGTCTCTCACAGGTCCTTTGGCGTTCCAGGGCGGGTCCTGGGTTGCACTGGATCAGAAAGGACATGATCATGCACACACCTTCCTGCAAGTGCCGCTGCTGTGCCGCTGCGGCTGAGACCGAATCGTCTGTCACGCGAAGGCAGTTTCTCCATGGCATCGGCGCCGTGGCTGCAGGCGGCCTGGCGATGTCCGCAATGGAGGCGTACGCAGGTCCGGATAGCGGCCTCCCTGTCCGCAAGCCCGTGATCCGCAAGCCGATCCGGGTACAGCCCGTGCTCACCTACGAGATCCCTCAGCGGAGGCAGGCCACAAGCTGGCGCAACTGGGGCGGCATCCAGACCGAGGAGCAGGCCCGGCAGGAGAAGCAGCGGATCGCGACAGAGCTGAAGCAGATGTCCGGACAGGCAGACTTCCCCCTGGAGATCGCAGAGGTCGCCATGGTCAAGAGCGCCCAACAGGCTGCAGAGGTGGCCAAGGCTGAGTACGACGCAGTGCTGATCTACGCGGCAGGCGGCGGAGGCGACGTCCTGGACAACCTCACTGCGCCGGGCAAGTACAACCTCATGTTCCTCCGCCACAATCCTGGACCCGTGTATCTCTGGTACGAGATCGTGCACCCACGCTTCCTCCGCAAGACGGTGGATGAGTACGGCCAGATCGGGTGGAACGTCAATGACGTGGTGGTGGACGAGTACGCTGAGCTCTTGTGGAGGCTGCGGGCCCTCTGCGGCCTCAAGAACACCCTGGGCAAGAAGATCGTGTGCATCGGCGGCGCTGCTGGCTGGGGGGAAGGCGGCAGCTCGGCGCCCAACAGGACCCGCGAGCTTTGGAGGATGGACCTGGTGGACTACCCCTACACGGACTTGGCCCCGCGAATCGAGGCCGCTCGCCAGAATCAGGCCTTGGTCGGCGCCTGCAGCCGGGCTGCGGGCCAGTACCTCAAGGCCGGTGGCGTGCAACTGAAGACCACCCGTGAGTTCGTCAACAATGCCTTTGTCCTCACAGAGGTCCTGAAGGACGTCATGGAGCAGATGCAGACGGACGCCATCACGATCAACAACTGCATGGGCACGATCATGGGCATGTCGCAGACCACGGCCTGCCTGCCCTTGAGCCTCATGAACGACGCAGGATACCTGGCGTTCTGCGAGTCGGACTTCGTGGTCATCCCTTCGGGCGTGCTGCTGCATTACGTCTGCGGCAAGCCCGTGTTCCTGAACGATCCCACCTATCCGCACGATCGCATGGTGACGCTGGCACACTGCACCTCGCCCCGAAAGATGGACGGCAAGAAGATGGCGCCCGCCCAAATCCTGACCCACTTCGAGAGCGACTATGGCGCTGCGCCCAAGGTCCAGATGAAGGTGGGCCAGGTGTGCACCAATCTGGTGCCTGACTTCGCCAGCAAGAAGTGGGTGGGATTCAGGGGTACCATCATCGGCAATCCGTTCCTCGACATCTGCCGCTCGCAGATCGACGTGCGGGTAGACGGCGACTGTGACGCCCTGCTCCAGGAGATGAGAGGATTCCATTGGATGACCTGCTACGGCGACCACCTGAAGGAATGCAGCTATGCCCTCAGGAAGGTGGGCGTGGAGCTTCATGATGTGAGTGAGCCCAAGAGGGCGTGAGCTTCGAAACGGCGAATGGGCGAATGGGCGAAACGGAGAAACGACTTGCCTGGAATTGTATGATCCGCCGGAGGCGGATAGCCTACAACCAGCAACCCACAACCTTGGGCGAGGAATGTACGAGATAGGATACAGAAGACAGGAACTAGACGACGCCGGGCGGCGGATGGGCCCTCGCTGCAGGTCGCCGCTGGCTGCCAGGCCCCTGCTGGCCCTGCTGCTTGGCCCGGCCCTGGCCTGCGGAGCAGCCTCTCCTGCGGAGCCGGCGAACCCCAACGCCAATGCCAAGGCCAGGGCGGTCCTGAAGTACTTCCAGGAACTGTCCGGCAGGCAGGAGAAACGCCTGCTGTCGGGCCAGTTCGCGGATTTTGGCAACGGCGCATCGACCCGGCTGATGGGTGAGGTCCACGACAAGACCGGCCACTGGCCCGCCCTGCTCGGCGTGGACTACGCGGACTTCGGCCGCGGCAGCCTCACAACCCGCTCGCCCAATCAGGCCAGCATCGAGTACTGGAAACAGGGCGGCCTCGTCACCCTCAGCGCACACCTCTACAACCCCGCCAATCCCAAGGGAGGCGGACTGCGTGACAAAGGGGTCAATCTCGCGGACCTGCTCCAGGATGGCAATGACGTCCACCAGAGGTGGGTGCAGGAGCTGGACCTGATGGCGGCAGGCCTCCAGGAGCTCAAGGATGCGGGGGTGGTGGTGCTCTGGCGGCCATTCCACGAGATGAACGGAGGCTGGTTCTGGTGGGTGCAAAGGACCCCGACACCTTCATCAAGGTCTGGCGTCACATGTTCGATTACCTCAGCAAGACCAAGGGCCTGGACAATCTGCTGTGGGTCTACGGTCCCAACCATGGCAACAATACGGCCAAGTACTACGCAGGTGACGCGTACGTGGACATCGTAGGCCTCGACGCCTACACCGACTTCATCGATAAGGAACACATCAAGGGCTATGACGAGGTCGCGAGCCTGCCGAAGCCCTTCGGCTTCACGGAGTACGGCCCCTTTGGACCCCAGAACCCTCCGGGCGACTATGACTATCGCAAGTTCCTCGAGGGCATTCAGAAGAGCTTCCCCAAGACCGTGTTCTTCATGAGCTGGAACGCCAAGTGGAGCCTCGCGGGGAACAACAACACGGAGGAACTCCTGGCACATCCGTGGATCGTCAATCGGGAAGACCTGCCTGCTGGCCTGGTCTCGTCCCCTCAGTAGCCGACGGAAGCCAGAAGATGGAAGACAGAACCGGAGAATCGGAGAATCGGAGAATCGGAGAGGTGAAGGCCTACCTCTGTACCAGGCCGAAGGCCGATACTACCAGCCCGCGAGGCGGGCGATACTACCAGGCCACCCCCTGGCCGATACTACCTCTGCACTCATAGCCCATGTCCCACAGCTCACAGCCCATTCAGCCTACACCCCTGACTCCAGACCAGCAGCGGCAGGTGCTGTCCAAGGTGACCTGGCGTCTGATTCCCCTGCTCTTCCTATGCTACGTCGTCGCCTACGTGGACCGCATCAACGTGGGCTTTGCCAAGCTGCAGTTGAGGGAGGTTCTGGGGGTGGAGGAGTCTGCCTTTGGCAGCGTGTACGGGTTCGGGGCAGGGCTCTTCTTCATCGGCTACTTCCTGTTCGAGTTGCCCAGCAACCTCGTCCTGCAGCGCGTCGGCGCCCGTATGTGGATCGCCCGCATCATGATCGTGTGGGGCATCGTCTCTGCAGCCATGATGTTCATCAAGAGTGTCACGGTGTTCTACGTGATGCGGTTCGCCCTTGGGGCAGCAGAGGCGGGCTTCTTCCCGGGGGTGATCCTCTACCTGACGTACTGGTACCCTGCGCAGGAGCGGGCCCGCACAGTCGCCCTGTTTGCCACTGCCGCGGTCATTGCGGGGATCGTCGGCTCGCCGCTATCGGGCCTCATCCTCCAGCTCAACGGGGCCGGAGGCCTGGCCGGATGGCAGTGGCTCTTCCTGTTGGAGGGCATACCTGCGGTCCTGATGGGCATCGTCGTGCTGCTCGTGCTTCCGGATCGTCCGCACAAGGCGTCCTGGCTCTCCGCCGAGGAGAAGGCCTGGGTCCAGTTGAGGCTCGACGAGGCAGCCGGCCGGTCCAAGGTCCAGGTGCACCATCGCCTGGCCGATGCCCTGACCAGCGGCCGCGTCTGGCTGTTGGCCTTGCTCTATTTCCTGCTCAACGTCGGCGGCTACGGCTACGAGATGTGGCTGCCTTCGATCATCAGGGGTTTTGCGGAGAGAAGCTACGCGGTGATCGGCCTGATCAACGCAGTCCCCTATCTCGTGGCTGCAGTGGCCATGCTCCTGGCGAGCCGCCATTCGGACAAGACCGGTGAGCGGCGATGGCACGTGGCCATCGGCGCCATGGGCTCCGCACTCGGATTCGGCCTGGCTGGCACCCTCAAGGATCCCTTGCTGGCCATCGCTGCGCTCACCCTGGCCCTGGTGGGACTCAAGTGTGCGGTCGGCCCCTTCTGGGCAATGGGCACTGCGTTCCTGAGCGGCACTGCGGCAGCAGGAGGGATCGCCCTGATCAACTCAGTGGGCAACCTGGGTGGATTCGTGGGCCCGATGCTCGTGGGAGTGATCAGAGATCGGACTGGAAGCAACGTGGCGGCACTGTGGATCCTGGGCTGCTCGCTGCTGCTGATGGGGCTGCTGGCACTTGCGGTGCGGGATAGGAAGGTAGAAACGTAGAAACGTAGAAACGTAGAAACTAAGAAACTAAGAAGGTAAGAGCGAGGAAAAAGGCGGGAGAACACAATGGCGGAGCAGAGAAAGAGGATCCGACACTTTCGCGATCTTGAGGTCTACCGACTACCTGTTCCCCTTCTCCCCTTCCCACCTTCTTGCCCTCCTACCTTCTCCCCCTCGCCCCTCAGCGGCCGAATGGCCCGGCTGTGGCCGGCAGACCGCCCAGGCCGTCGGAGAGCAGCACCGCAGTGATGGACAGGGGTGACGCCCGAATGGGCGAATGGGCGAATGGGCGAAACGGAGAATCGGCGAGGCAGGGCCGCGTGAGACTTCAGTCCTGCGGGTCTGCCTCACTCGCCACGCGTCACTAGCCGCTTCTTCCGGCTAACGGCTGCCCTGATCTTGCGAGAACACTACTGCGGTCACTGACAACGGCGACATCGTGAGGCTGATCGTGCCGTCACTGGCGACCACTGCAGCACCCTTCTTGAGGGCGTTGTCCGCGTGAGAACGGAAGGTCTCTGTGCTGGGCAGCGAGGATAGGGTCAGGGTCGCGTACTGGGTTTGTGTGAGCGACACGTTGGCCAGGCACAGTCTGACTGGGGTAATCTGGCTGAGCGAACGGTTCACCAGGATGACTGTCACGTCGTTGGAGTCCTGGCTGACAGAGGCGTAGCCCGAGACCAGGGCCTCGTTGTCAGAGGAGGCCTGGACCCTGACGGCCTGGGTATAGCGACTGAACAGGTGCAGGACCTCCCACATGCCTGTCTTCCAGGTCCAGGGGGTGAACAGATCCACGCCTTCGTCAGCGAACACGCCGAGCGTCGAGGCATACCAGACCGCGGTCACGTTGGGGTTGTCACCCTGGATGCCCATCTCGGTCACCGAGAGGCCCACGCCATGGTTCTCGCCCAGGTAGGTATCTAGCCACGTGCGGCACCTGGCGAATATGTACTCCTTGGTGATGCTGCTGTCCCAGCCTGTAGTACCCAGGCGTTTGACGCCGTTCGCGCCAGGGTAGTTGTAGGACTGATCGAACCACACGCGGTGCAGTTGGACGATGTCCGCGGCCTTGGTCTCCCCCGGGTAGAAGTGTATGTCCAGGACGTCCAGCAGCCGCGTGCGGCAGGCCCGCTGCTCCTCCGCGATCCGCTTGATGAAGTACTCGAGCCAGCAGTAATAGCGGCCGTCGGTCCCCCTGATCCGGTCATTGGCCCAGTTGTACCACTGCCACTCGTTGCAGGCCACTGGACCTGCCAGCCTGATCTGCGGCATGCGGAGACGGGCAAGCTTCGCCACAGCGAAGTACGCCTGCATGAAGGTCTCCACAGCCGGCTGCTTGGGACACACGTCATCGTGTGTGCCGCTCCAGATCTCAGGCTCATTGTCCATGTTCCAGTAGAGGCAGCCATTGGGATCCACGGCCAGTCCGTTAGGGTCGAACCAGTGATCGAGGATGGAGGTCGTGTCGTCCGCAGACCAATCCATCAGATAGAGGCTGGGGTCGCCCGACTTCTGCCCGCCACCCAGCAGAGGCCCTCCTCCGCCTGCCCAGTTGTTGGAAACCCCAGACCACCACTGGGAATGGTTGTAGCCCCAGTCATTGAAGTTGTGGCTGGTATTGGAGGCGGCCTTGCCGATCAACTGAAAGGCCCACATTCCCTGGACGCCTGGCAGGTTTTGCTGGAGGCTCCTGACTGTGCAATCCCAGTCATGGCTATAGACATTGTTGTACCAGTCAGGGTGGCTGGAGAGTTTGAGCCTCCAGTTGTACTTGGTGGCGTTGTTGCCACCGTTCTCACGGAGAATCTTGACGCCTGCCTCGCGAAGCAGTTGCCAGTCCGCTGCAGAGAGAGGCTTGCGTGGATCATCCGACAGGCAGTTGTTCCTGCCGTAGAGGTACGGAGATATGGCCTTGCGCCCTGCCTGGCCGTCCACTCGCACCTCAACCGCAGATGCACAGACAGCCAGCAGCGCCACGATGAACACAGAGGTCTTTGTCACGAACCCACCCTGCCATTGATACACCCATTGCGTCTGTCTTCTATTGTAGCACAAACAGCCCTCGGCGTGAAGACAGGAGACAGTAGGGCGATCGCAAAGTCGGCCTACCTTGCAGAGACGTAGGGTCTCTGTCATCCGGCGCAGGCGGACAGGCCGGTTCAGTCGTGGGCGTGACTGGCTGGGAAGCGTTTTGGGTTTTTGCCGCGAACCCCGCCAACTCCGCGAACGCTGGCGCGTGGTCGTGGGTGTTGGCCACACTCGTAGCTCCGCCACCTGATCCACGGCTACGCCGTGCCTTGGCGACCGTGTCGCCAAGGGCGGCCTCCGCAGCGGGCTGCTTGTCCGAGCAAGCTCGGACCGCATCCCACTACTCGGCCTTGATCTGGCGGCTTAGGCTGTAGTGGATCTGCCTTTCTGCGGTCTTGAGGAAAGAAGGATGGCACACCGGGACTTCCGCACACAGACTGAGCCGTACGCATGCGAGCGAGCTGCTCTACGCGGGGCAAGCTCGCTTGCCCAAGCGGAGAGCAGCGAAGATCGCCCGGAAGGCATGGCCTTCCGGTAGACGCGAAGCGTCGCGTACGGCGATGCCACGACTGGGTCCAACCTGCCGAAGCGGCGACTGCCGTTCGCGGAGTTCGCGGGGTTAGCGGCCAAAACCTCCTTCAGTGCTCCTGGCCAACGCGACCACAGGCCGGGGCCACGAGAAAGGGCGTCTGTCGCCAGGAACCTGTTCTCATCCTCACGATGTGCGGGAGCGACTTTGCCTTCGCCGTGCAGGAGACAGAATGGGCGAAACGGGGAACCGGCGAGACGGCGAATGGGCGAATGGGCGAAACGGATAACAACTCACGACTCACAACAAACAGCCAACCACTCAGTCGTCTACGCGAATGAAGACCGTGTTCGACTGTTCGTCGAAGATGAGTTCAAACGGATACCCGGAGTACACCCTGCCGGGGCACTTGAGCGGCCTCCGGTACCAAGGAGGAACCGCCACGACCCGAGCAAAGTACCCGTCGTCGGCCTTGTTCGGGTCAGGGCTCCTGTTGGGATCCGTAAGATAGACGAGCCCGCCCTTGGCCGGCGAATACACGTAGCATTCCGTGTCTTTGTACCCGAGCCGAGGTGAGGTCGCCAGAAATGACTCTACGTCTTGACGGCTTGCCTGGAAGCTGACGCATGCGCGGCCCGACCGATAGCATGCCTTGATGTCCGTAGCTGACGGGGGAAGATCGGCGAAGCCACGACTGCCCAGGATCCCTCGGACTTCGCCTGCCTCAACTCGCTCTCTTCAGGTACAGTTCCCATCCAGTCTCCTTTCACGCAAACCCAGTAGTACCCGACGGAAGCGGCGAATGCCAGGCAATGTCGTCGCCGACTCCCCGCCCCGTTGCGGCCCTGCCTCTCCGATTCTCCGGTTCCCCGATTCTCCGTTTCACCTCCCGTCTACTCACTCCTATCTCCTGTCTCCTGTGTTCTGCGTTCTGTGTTCTGTCTCTCATTGCCAACCCGGCCTCCGGCCGGTATCCTCTTGTGCCATGTTTGAACTGGACATCCAGATCCCGGCTGTTGCACAGCGGTTATACAAGGTCCACATTGGCAGTGGGTTGCTGGAAACAGCAATGGAGTCGGTGGCCACTGGCTGGCCGCGACGCTCGCAGTTCGTGGTCACAGACAGGAACGTGGCGGAGGCCGGGCTGGTCGATACGCTCCTGGCGGGTCGCAAGACCCCGGTCTTTGTGATCGATCCACCTGGCGAGCTTTCCAAGCACATCCAGACCGTGGTCAGCATTATTGAGGCCATGGAGAAGTCTGCCCTGGGACGCGACACCATCGTCCTGGCCCTGGGTGGAGGCGTGGTAGGCGACGTCGCGGGATTTGCCGCCTCCATCTTCAAGCGAGGCGTTCCCGTGATCCAGATCCCCACCACGACCCTGGCCCAGGCAGACTCTGCAGTGGGCGGCAAGACGGGCGTGGACTCCAGCGTCAGCAAGAACGCCTTCGGCACGTTCTGGCATCCTGCAGCCGTCTATATCGACGTAGCCACGCTGAAGACGCTCGATGACCGCCAGTTTAGGGCGGGCCTGGTGGAGTCGGTCAAGCATGCGGTCATCGCAGATGAGGACTACTTCGAGTTCCTGGAAGGCCATCTCGATGCCATCCTCAGCAGGACGCCGGTGATCCTGCAGACCCTCGCAGATAGAAACTGCAGGATCAAGGGACACGTCGTCGCCCTTGACCCGGATGAGAAGGACATGCGGCGGATACTGAACTATGGCCACACGATCGGCCACGCGGTCGAGTCCGCCAGCGACTATCAACTGCTGCATGGAGAGGCGATTGCGATCGGTATGGTGGGTGCGTGCCTGATCGAGGCAGACCTCGGCCTGGGCATCCCCAGGATCGACAGGGTCAAGGCCCTGCTCGACAGGCTCGGTGTCCCGACCCGCATTCCCGCGACCCTCTCGATGGAGCAGGTGATGGGACTCCTGCAGCATGACAAGAAGGCGGTTGACAAATGGCCGAAATTCGTGTTAACTAATGGTTTTGGCAAAGTTTATCGCCAGGAGGGCGGGTGGGCCGTGGACGTACCCAGGGACGTTGTCGCAAAGGCCGTGAGCGGACTCTACTAAAGGCAGACCATGTACAGACCACAGATCAAGGTATTCGACTGCACGATCCGGGATGGGGGACTCATCAACAAGCATTTCTTTGAGGATGGTTTTGTCCGGGCCGTGTACGAAGGATTGTCCAAGGCGGGCGTGGACTACATGGAGTTTGGATACCGCAGCAGCAAGCAGTTGTGTCCCACGAAGGACTTCGGGGCCTGGAAGTACTGCGACGACGAGAAGATCGTCCAGATCACCAACGGCATCCCCTCGACGATGAAGATCTCGATCATGGTCGACGCGCATCGGGTCAAGGAGCAATCCTTTGCCCCCAAGGACAAGAGCCCTGTGCACATGATCCGCGTAGCGACGTACGTCAAGGACGTGGACAAGGCGATCGATCTGATCAACCGGGTCCACGACCTCGGCTACGAGACGACGGCCAACATCATGGCCGTGTCCACGGAGAAGGAGCCTGAACTGGTGGAGGCCCTCAGGCAACTGGCCAAGTGCCCGGTGGACGTGGTCTACGTGGTCGATAGCTTCGGCGCCCTGTACTGCGAGCAGATCGACTACTTCGTCAAGCTCTACCAGGACCACTGTCCGGGCAAGGAACTCGGCATCCACTGCCACAACAACCAGCAGCTCGCCTTCAGCAACACCATCGAAGGGATCATCCGAGGCGTCAACTTCCTCGATGCCTCGCTGTACGGAATCGGCCGGGGCCCGGGCAACTGCTGCATTGAGCTGCTGTTGGGCTTCCTTAAGAATCCCAAGTTCAATCTGACCCCCGTTCTCAAGGTTATCCAGGAACACATGATCCCCCTGCGGACCCAGCTTGAGTGGGGCTACCTGATCCCCTATATGATCACCGGCATCCTGAATCGTCACCCGGACTTCGGGACCAAGAGGCGGGCGAGCGAGGACAAGGACAAGTACGCCGAGTTCTACGAGGAATTGCTCGAGGTGCTGGACTACTAACCCTTGTTGTGTGGGATGCGCCCATCTGGAAGGACCGTCCGTCGTATGCCGCTGCTCAAGTCCCCGCTTATTGTGCTGGTCGGAACACAACTCGTCTTCACTGCAGGCGACCTCCTGGCTCGCGCCAATATGCGACATAAGCCCTTCGCGATCGCCACATTCCTGAGTGGGTGGTTCCTCGTCTATTTCCTGCTCCGGCAGATCGCCATGTTTGGGCAGCTCTACGTGTTCTCCGCCCTGCCCATTGGGAAGATGATGGCCCTGTTCGGTGCGACCTCCATTGTCGTCGTGAACGTGCTGGGATTCCTCCTGCTGGGCGAGGTGCTCTCGATCCGCGCCTACGCCGCAATCGGCCTGGGCGTGCTGGCCTTTGTCCTCCTGGCCTTCGCCGGTTAGGGCATCCACTTGACTCATGTGTGACATCGACCTATGATGCACAAAGCTCCTGTACACCGCCGGGGCAGTCGAGACATGAACTCGGCGCTCCGGTGCGCACCGGAGGATTCTCACGTGGTCGATCAGATCACTGAAGACTGCGACAAGGACCGGGACCTTTGTGGTCCCGGAGGCACTCAGCGTCAGTGACCCGAGGGGTCGGAAAGTGAGGCAACTATGAGAGCAAAGGCAGTCAGGATGATCGGCTTGGCGGCGGCATTGGCGCTGGCTTCTGTGGCTTGCCGCCAAAAGCCAGCCCCTGAGCAACCCCCCATCAAGGTAGGGGCCATCCTTGCAGTCACCGGAGGGGCATCGAACCTGGGTTCGCCGGAAGCCAAGACCGCTGAGATGTTCGTGGACAAAATGAACAAGGCAGGCGGGATCAACGGTCAGAAGATCCAGCTCATCGTCAGGGACTCGGCCAGCACACCTGCCAGCGCGGTCTCCCTGGCCAAGCAGCTCATCGAGGAAGAGAAAGTCCTGGCCATCATCGGCCCTTCCACGAGCGGTGAGACCATGGCGATCAAGGAGATCTGCCAGGAGAACCAGACGATCCTCGTGTCCTGCGCAGCGGCGGAGACGATCGTCAACCCCATGGCCAGCTACGTGTTCAAGACGCCGCAGAAGGACAGCGACGCGGCTCGCCGGATCTTCCAGGTCGTCAAGGACAAGGGCATCACCAAGGTCGGCGTGATCACGAGCAATGATGGCTTCGGCGTGGCAGGCGGCAAGCAGTTGGCTGCCCTTGCACCGGAGTTCGGCATCACGATCGCCATCTCCGAGGCCTATGCCAAGGAGGCCACGGACCTGACTGACGTGCTGAATAAGCTCAAGGGCGCAGACGTCAAGGCCGTGATCAACTGGTCCATCGTCCCCGCCCAGAGCCTGGTGGCCAAGAACATGAGGCAGATCCAGTTCGACGTGCCCCTGTTCCAGAGTCATGGGTATGGCAATATCAAGTACGTGCAGGCCGGCGGAGAGGCCGCCAACGGCACGATCTTCCCATGCGGACGGCTGCTGGTAGCGGACGTGCTGCCTGCCGATCATCCCCAGAAGGCCGTTCTCAGCCAGTACAAGACGGACTATGAGTCCACCTACAAGGAAGACGCGAGCACCTTCGGAGGCCACGCCTACGACGCCCTGCTCGTCCTGACTGAGGCGATCAAGAAGGCCGGGTCTACGGACAAGAAGGCGGTCCGGGATGCCATCGAGAATCTCAAGGGTGTGGTCGGCACAGCCGGTGTCTTCAATTTCTCGGCCCAGGACCACAACGGTCTGGACCTGAGTGCCTTTGAGATGCTGACCGTCAAGGACGGCAAGTTCGCAGTGTACAAGCCATAGGGTCATTCAAGAGGTCAGTCCCAGGATGAACCTGCCCCAGGTCATGCAGTACAGCCTGTCAGGGATCACGGTGGGCAGCATCTATGCCATCGTGGCCGTGGGGTTCAACATCATCTACAACACCACGGGGATCATCAACTTCGCCCAGGGCGAGTTTGTGATCGTAGGCGCGATGCTGGCCATCACTCTGCAGGCCATGCTGCCCTTGCCCCTGGCGATCCTGGGGGCAGTGGCCGTCACTTGCCTGCTGGGGGGGATCGTGGAACGGGTCTTCATCCGTCCGGTCAAGGATGGGTCGGTCCTCCGCATGATCGTGATCACCATCGGCGCCTCGATCGTGATTCGAGAGGCCATGCTCCTGATCTGGGATGAGAAGGTCAGGTCCCTGCCCTACTTCACGGGGACTTCCATCTCCACGATCACGATCCTGGGCGCCCACATCTCCCCCCAGGTCCTCTGGGTGCTCGGCATCAGCGCGATGACCGTCCTGGGGCTGACCCTGTTCTTTCGCTATACCGCCACAGGCCAGGCCATGCGGGCCTGTGCAGACGACCGCATGGCCGCACGGCTGTGCGGGATCAACGACCGCTGGATGGTGACCCTGTCCTTCATGCTCAGCGCAGGCATCGGCGCACTGGCGGGCTGCGTGGTCTCGCCCGTGACCCAGACCCAGTACGACATGGGAGCCCCCCTGGCGATCAAGGGGTTTACAGTGGCCATCCTGGGCGGGATCGGCAACAGCATGGCCGCAGTGGTCGCGGGACTGCTGCTGGGCGTGCTGGAGGCCTTCATGGTCAGCGTACTGCCCGTGGCCTACAAGGAGGCCGTGTCGATCGTCGTGCTCCTGTTGGTCCTGGTGCTGCGTCCGGTCGGCCTGTTCGGCCGAGGAGAGACCGCGGCGTTGAGGGTCTCGTGATGCGTATCCGGATGCATGGCCCCGTCCTCGCCCTGGCGGCCGGAGTGATCGCCCTGCACGCGGTGCTCTCGCTGGCCGGCGCCACCTACTATATGACGCAGATCACCATGTCCGCCTACTACGCCCTGGTGGTGATCGGTCTGTGTCTGCTGATGGGATACGCAGGCCAGGCCTCGCTGGGCCAGGCCGGATTCTTCGCCATCGGCGGCTACCTGGCAGCCCTGCTGACGACCCACAGTCTGGCTGCGATCCAGAACTCCGCCTGGGTACGGATCTGCCGGCAGATGGGCCTGCTGGTGGCATGGAAGGATCTCTACGGCACGGACGTGCTGTCGTTCTCTCCGTGGGTCGCCTGCCTCGTGGCCCTGGTCACCACAGCCGCCGTCGCGCTGGTGATCGGCCTGTCCGTGATCCGGCTCAAAGGCCACTATCTGGCCATGGCGACCCTGGGTTTCGGCCTGATCGTCTACCGGCTCCTCCTGGGCACCCCCCTGCTGGGACAGGCGGACGGGATCTCCAACGTCCCGCCCTTCCCGCTCATAGGCGACCTCCAGGTCAATGGCAGGGCAGCTTTCAGGGTCCAGAATTACTACATCGCCTGGGGTCTGGTGATCGGGGTGATGGTTCTGGCCCTCCATCTGGTCCATTCGCGGGTAGGCCGGGCCCTTCGCTCGATCCACGAGAGCGAGGAGGCCGCCCACTCGCTGGGCGTCAACACCCAGCGGTACAAGCTGGCCACGTTCGTGCTGGCCGCGGTGTTCGCCGGCCTGGGGGGCGTGTTCCTGACCCACTACAACGGAAGCATCGGGCCTTCAGAGGCGACGGTCATGAAGTCCGTGAGATTCCTGGCCATCGTGGCCGTGGGCGGCATGGCCAGCCTGTGGGGCGCCCTGCTGATGGGTATGCTCCTGAATTTCCTGTCGCTGCGGGGGGTCTTCGGAAGCCTGGATGACGCGGTCTTCGGCGTGATCCTGATCGCCGTGATGATCCTGGCGCCGCAGGGTCTGCTCCGCCTGCCCTTGCGCCAGCTCATCACCTCGGCCCTGACCCGGAGGGCCCGTGGATAGCGTACTGCTCGAGACCCGGAACCTCCATCGCCACTTCGGAGGCGTGCACGCGGTCCGGGACGTAAGCCTCCAGGTCCGAAAGGACTCGATCACCGCCCTGATCGGCCCCAACGGGGCAGGCAAAACCACCCTGTTCAACCTGATCACCGGAACGATCCGTCCACACTCGGGCGAGGTCCTCTTCCAGGGCAATCGCGTGACCGGCTGGCCTTCCCATGCGGTGGCCGTTGCTGGGATCGCCCGCACCTTCCAGACCACCCGGCTCTTCGGCCACATGACCGTGCTCGAGAACGTCATGGTCGGACGCCACTGCAGGACCCGCTGTGGCTTCGTGGCCGGCATGCTGAACCTGCCCCACACCTGGCGAGAGGAGCGGAGGATCCAGCAGACCGCGATGGCCATCCTCGACGACCTGGAACTGGGTTCGCACGCGTCCCAGACCGCATCGAGTCTGTCTTTTGGCAGGCAGCGCCTGGTCGAATTCGCCAGGGCGCTCGCGACTGAGCCCGTGCTGCTGATGTTGGATGAGCCGGCCGCAGGGCTCAACGTCCGGGAGACCGAGGACCTGTCCCGCCTGATCCTGAAGATCCGCGATCGAGGGGTCACCTGCCTGGTCGTGGAGCACGACATGTCCCTGGTCATGAACGTCTCGGACGAGGTGATCGTCCTGGATCAGGGACAGAAGATCGCCGAAGGCCCGCCTCACGCGATCCAGCGACATCCCGAGGTCATCCGCATCTACCTGGGTGAGGACTATGCTCAGAGTCCAGAATCTTGACGTCGCCTACGGCTCCTTGAGGGTCCTGAAGGGTGTGTCTCTGCACGTCTCCGCAGGCGAAGTCGTAGCCCTGATCGGCGCCAATGGGGCGGGCAAGACCACCCTCCTGAAGACCATCGTGGGTCTGCAGCCGCGGCTGGCAGGCACGGTCCTGCTGGATAGCAGGCCCATCCACGGCGAGCCCTCAGAGCGGATCGTAGCGGCAGGCTGCTGTCTGGTCCCTGAGGGCAGGCACGTGTTCAGCACCCTGACGGTCCGGGAGAACCTTCAACTCGGGGCGTTTGCCCGCAGGCGAAAGCAGGCCTCGGCGGAGACCGCGGCAGACATGGACCGGGTCTTCTCGCTCTTTGACATCCTCAAGCAGCGCCAGGGTCAACTGGCAGGCACCCTCTCCGGAGGACAGCAGCAGATGCTGGCGATCGGCCGGGCCTTGATGTCCAAGCCAAGGGTCCTGATGATGGATGAGCCCTCCCTTGGCGTGGCCCCCTTGGTGACCCGGACCCTCTTCGAGGCCGTCGTGGGACTCAAGAAGAGCGGCCTGACAGTGCTGCTGGTGGAGCAGAATGCGCGGGCCGCCCTGGCTGTAGCGGATCGCGGGTACGTCATTGAGACCGGCCAGATCGTCCTTGAAGGGACGTCCCGGCAGTTGAGCGACAACCCGGAGGTCCGGCGGGCGTATCTCGGAAAAGAATATCGACGAATTGACGAGTGAGGCACCCATGGCCCAGTCCATCTTCTATGACGTCAAGCGAGAGATGATCACCCGGGAGGAGTTGGAGCAGCTCCAGCTCGAGCGGCTTCAGTCCACACTGAACCGGGTGTATCGCAACGTGGCATTCTACAGGGCCGCCCTGGACGGCCATCGCGTCGACCTCGACCAGATCACGAGCGTCGCAGCCCTGCGGACCTTGCCCTTCACGACCAAGGATGACCTGTGCCGCAGCTATCCCTACAGCCTGTTCGCGGTGCCCCTCCGTGACATCGTCCGCATCCACTCCACACTCGGGACGCCGGGCAAGCCGGTCGTCGTGGGGTACACGCGGAACGACCTGCGGAGCTGGAACGAGTGCATGGCCAGGCTGCTGGCCGCTGCGGGCATCACGGAGCACGACGTGGTCCAGATCGCCCTGGACTACAACATCACGCCCGGCGCGTTCGGATTCCACCACGGCGCGGAACTCCTCGGCGCGTCGGTGATCCCGACTTCGCTGAGCATGGGCGTCGAGAAGCAGGTGCTGATCATGCGGGACTTCAAGACCACCGCCCTGATCACGACGCCCACATACGCCGGCACCATCGCTGCGGCCCTGGAGCAGGCGGACCTCCATCCCGAGCGTCTGAGCCTCAGGCTCGGGCTCTTTGGCGGCCAGAGGTGGAGCAGTCAACTCCGCAATCAATTGGAGATGCGGCTGCGGATCCAGTCCGTGGACACCTATGGTCTGACCGAGATCCTCGGGCCGGGCGTTGCCGGGGAATGCCATTGTCGTGACGGACTCCACATTAACGAGGACCACTTTATCGTCGAGATCATAGATCCCAAGACGCTACAGCCCGTGCGCGAGGGTGAAGATGGAGAACTTGTCCTGACTACGATCACCCGTGAGGGGTGCCCGCTGATCCGCTACCGCACAGGAGACATCACCTCGATCCACCGCAATCCCTGTCCCTGTGGACGGACCTTTGCCCGGATGGCCCGTGTCATGGCCAGAACCGACGACATGATCTTCTTTCGGGGAGTGGGCTTCTTCCCCTCCCAGGTGGAACAGATCCTCTGTGACTATGCCGGCATCAAGGGCCACTACCAGATCGTCCTGGGCCAGATGGCGGGTATGGACACCCTCGAGGTTCGGATCGAGGTGTCAGACCAGATCCCCTCTTGGGACGAGATGAGGACCCTCGAGCATCTGCGAGAGGAAATGGCCAGGAGGATCAAGACCGTGCTGGACGTGGATGCGAAGGTGACCTTCGTGGAGCGGCAATCCCTTCACGGGCTGGCGCAGGACCAGCGGGTCACGGACGATCGGCCCGGCGCACGGGGATAGAGACGCCCGGAGGAAACCTTTGCCCTGATGAGGGTACAGACTACAGGGTTGCTTGCGTGGCGGGCCAGTGCTACAATTCACCCCACTGGCACGAGGATGGCCTGAAGAGACAGGTCTGGGATGGCTCAGGTCCCGGGCAACAAGGTAGGAACGTGTAGACCCGCGACTCCTTTCGTCGGGTCTGAGGATACGGCAAGTGTCGTGCAAGAGTAGGAGTTGACTATGAAATGGTCGAGAGCGGCAACCATGACGGTGTGTGGCCTCCTGTTCCTCGCGGGCCTGCACACGCAAAACTGTTGGGCGGCGGCGGAGCCGAATAAGCCGACAGGAGACGCGGCCAAGAAGGCCCCCCCCAAGAGCGAGTGGGATCAGGCGATGGACGCCTTCCACCACCCGACGGATTGGCTGGACATGGGCGCCGACATGCGGGTCAGAGACGAATACGGGGCGAACATCTACACGGTGAACCGCTCGGCCGGAGCATCGACCAACTATAACTACACGAATTGGCAACGGTATCGTCCCCGCATCTGGGCCAAGATCAAGCCCAATGCTGACGTGGACCTCAACGCACGGGTCATAAACGAGTTCAGGACCTGGAGCAATGTACAGAAGGCCTCACAGTCGAAGGCGATGAACTGGGACGAGACCCTCCTCGACTCCTTCAACGTCACGGCCCGCAACTTGGGCACCCTGCCCGTTACCGCGATCGTCGGACGCCAGGACATCATGCTGGGTGAGAACTGGCTGGTGATGGATGGGACACCTCTGGACGGCTCGCGGAGCATATTCCTGGATGCTGCCCGGCTGACGGTGGACTGGAAGGCCCAGAACACGAAGGTGGACCTGATCTACGTCGACCAGGCCGCTGCCACCGACCGCTGGCTCCATCCCCTCAATGACCAGAACCGGTTCCTGACCGAGCAGGACGAGCAGGGCGCAATCCTGTACCTGACGCACAAGCCTACCAAGACCCTTCAGATGGAAGGGTATTTCATCTATCGCGACGACACCAGGTCCAAGCAGAGCCCGTTCACCGGCTTCATGAATCCTGCGTGGGCGCAGGACGCCAAAATCTCGACCTTCGGCGCAGCCCTGGCCGGCCAAGTCAGTACGCACTGGAGCTACCGCCTGGAAGGCGCCGCCCAGAGCGGTGAGCGGAATGGCAATGACCTGCGGGCATTGGCCACCAACAACCGGCTGAACTATGCCTTCAACGACGACTACAAGAACTCGCTGAAATTCGCCTACGAATATGTCTCTGGAGATAACCCAGACACGTCCAACGACGAGCGGTTCGACATGCTGTGGGGCGAGTGGCCTCGCTGGAGCGAGCTGTACATTTATACCTACACCAAGGAAGGCCAGGTTGCGGAGAACTCCAACCTCCATCGGCTCAACGTCGGCCACGTCTTCTGGCCTGACAAGAAGCTGCAGGTCCAGACCGACTACATGGCCCTGTGGGCGGACCACAGCCACAAGAACACTGGTGGAACGGCCATAGCGGGCTTTAACCCTGATGGCATCTTCCGTGGCCACCTCCTGACCTGCTGGTTGAGATACACCTTTACCCCCCAGATCAAAGGCCACCTCCTGGGTGAGTACCTGTGGCCGGGTAACTACTACACGGTCACGGACAACGCGACCTTCCTGCGTGCCCAGATCGAGATGGTATTCTAGATAACCCTCTGACTACAACAAGGCCGTCCTCCGGGCATTGAGACGCGATGCCCGGAGGACGGACTCTATCATGCAGCCAATCTACTGGGACAAAGACATCGAGACCGCAGACCGGCGGACGTTGGAGTCGCTGCAATTGAGCCGGCTGCGGGAGATGGTGGATTGGGCGGTCAAGACCGCCCACTATCAGAAGCGGCTGGCCAAGGTCGATATCCGGTCTGGCGCCGACGTCCACGGCCTGGAAGACCTTCGCCGGCTCCCGTTCACGGCCAAGGATGACCTGAGACTGAGTTTCCCCTATGGCCTGCTGGCCGTCGAACGTCGTGAGGTCGTCCGTATCCATTCCTCCAGCGGGACCACGGGGATACCGACCGTCATCTACTACACGGCCGATGACCTGGACCGATGGACAGACCTGATCGCACGCAGCATCGTGGCAACCGGCGCCACGGACGACGACGTGTTCCAGAACATGATGACCTATGGGCTTTTCACGGGCGGCCTGGGGCTCCACTATGGGGCGGAGCGGGTCGGCATGACGGTGATCCCCATCGGCGGCGGAAACACCAGGCGCCAGGTTCAGACCATGAAGGACTTCCAGACCACGGTCCTCCATGTGACGCCCAGCTACCTGCTGCACATCCACGGCCGGCTCAAGGAGTTCGAGATTCGCAGGCAGGAGCTGGCCTTGCGAAAGGCCTTCGTGGGCGCCGAGCCCCACTCCGAGAACGCCCGTCTCAAGATCGAGGAGCTGTGGGGTATCGACGCCTACAACTCGTACGGCCTCAGCGAGCTCAATGGTCCCGGCGTGGCGTTCGAATGCACCTACAAGAAGGACCTCCACGTGTGGGAAGACGCCTACATCGTGGAGATCATCGATCCCGAGACCGGCGAGGTCCTGCCTGACGGCCAACAAGGCGAGGTGGTGCTGACCAACCTCATCCGACGGGCCATGCCGATCCTGCGATACAGGACCCGCGACCTGGCGACCCTCCACACGGAGGGGTGCCCCTGCGGCAGGACGCACCGCCGGCTGTCGAGGATCATGGGACGCACGGACGACATGCTGATCATCAATGGCGTCAACGTCTTCCCGTCTCAGATCGAAGAGAAGTTGATGAAGATCCCGGAGGTGGGCACCAACTACCTGATCCATGTGGACAAACGCGAGGACCTCGACCGCCTGACCGTCAAGGTCGAGATCTATCCCAAGATGTTCCTGGGCGATCCAGGCCAATTGGAGGCCCTCAAGCACAGGATCAAGGAGGACCTGAAGTCCTCGATCGTCATCAATCCGAATATCGAACTCCACGAGCCAGGGGCCCTTCCCATCTCCGAAGGCAAGGCGAAACGCGTCTCAGACGAAAGGCCGAAACTATAGAAGTAAGAGACAAGAAGTAAGAAGTGATGGACACAGCATATTAAGTTTATCCATGAACTAGCGTCTTGCGTCTTGCGTCTTACCTCTTACTTCTTGCTTCTTCATGGAAGCGACTATGGCGAAACAACTGAACATCTTTGTCGAGAACAGTCCGGGCCGGCTGAAGGCCGTGTCCGACAACCTCAAGCGAAGCGGAATCAACGTGCGGGCCTTCACGCTCCAGGATCAGGGCGACTACGGCCTGCTCAAGCTGATCGTGGACAAGCCCTCGAACGCCTATCTCGCCCTGGCAGACCTGGGCTGTGCATGTGCGCTCAAGGACGTGCTGGCCATCTGCATCCCGGATCAGGTCGGTAACTTCCACAAGCTGACCGCGGCCCTGGCTGAGCACGGCGTGAACATTGTTGGGGCGTACGGATATGTGGTACTGCCCAAGAAGACGGGCGTCTGCTGCCTGGAAGTGCGGCCCGAGGACCTGAGCCGGGCGGAGAAGGTCGTTCAAGAGGCAGGGTTCAAGGTCTTTGAAGATGACGAGCTGTATGCCCTCTAGGTAGAACACAGAAGTTAGAAGTTAGAAGTTAGAAGTTAGGAGACAGAGAACTCATAACTCATAGCTCATAGCTCACAACCCAATGGTCGTGGGTCGTGAAAGTCGGTCAGGAGCATAACTTTGGAACAACTACTATCAGGCAATGAGGCCATCGCACGCGGCGCCTATGAATCCGGAGTCACGGTCGCTGCCGGCTACCCCGGCACCCCATCCACGGAGATCCTCGAGTCCCTGGTCCAGTACAAGGACGAGGTCTACTGCGAGTGGGCGCCCAACGAGAAGGTGGCCCTGGAGGTGGGCGCAGCGCCGGCCTTTCCGGCGCACGGGTCCTGGTGACCATGAAGCACGTGGGTCTCAACGTGGCCGCAGATCCGCTAATGACCCTGGCCTATATCGGAGTCGAGGGCGGCCTGGTCCTGGTGGTGGCCGATGACCCCGGCATGCACTCCTCGCAGAACGAACAAGACAGCCGCCACTACGCCCGGCTGGCCAAGATCCCCCTGCTTGAGCCCTCAGACAGCCAGGAGGCCAAGGACCTCGTGCGGATCGGCCTGGAGATCTCGGTGCGCCCATCGCACGCCCGTGATGCTGCGTACAGCCACGCGGATCAGCCACTCCCGCAGCCTTGTGGAGATCGGCGAGCGGCAGACGCCGCCAAAGCTCAAGGGCTTCCACAAGGACCCGACCAAGTACGTCACGGTCCCCTTGTACGCCCGCCCCATGCGGGTCCAACTGGAGGAGCGTCTCGTCAAGCTCCGCAAACTGGCGGACGAATCGCCTCTCAACCGCATCGAGTGGCGGGACCGCAGCCTGGGGATCATCACCAGCTCGATCTCGTACCAGTATGTGCGAGAGGCCTGGCCCGAGGCCTCTGTCCTCAAGCTGGGCTGGCCCTACCCATTCCCTGACGGCAAGTTTCGCGAGTTCGCCAAGGGTGTAGAGCAGGTGCTCGTGGTCGAAGAGCTCGACGACTTCCTGGAAGAACACATCAAGGCCCTGGGGATCGCCTGCGTGGGCAAGCAATTCATCCCCAACATCGGCGAGCTGTCCGTGACGACCCTCCAGGCCTGCAGGGCCAAGATGGAGGGCCGCACCGTCACACCACCCCAGCCCAATCCTGCCATGCAGGACCTGCCTCCGAGGCCGCCTGTGCTGTGTCCGGGCTGTCCGCACAGGGGAATCTACAGCGTCCTGGCCAGGCACGATGTAGTCGTGATGGGCGACATCGGCTGCTACAGCCTGGGCGTCTTTAAACCGCTGGAGCGGCTGGACAGCATCCTGTGCATGGGCGCAGGCGTCTCCATGGCGCACGGCATGGACAAGGCTGGCGAGCCCAAGCAGGTCGTGGGCATCATGGGCGATTCCACGTTCTTCCACTCCGGCATGACTCCCCTACTGGACATCGGCTACAACAAGGGCTGCTCCACCATCATCGTGGTGGACAACCGGACCACCGCCATGACCGGCCACCAGGAGCACCCGGGCTCTGGCAGGACCCTGATGGGCGAGCAGACCGTGGCTGCTTCGGTCCAGGAGATCGGCAAGGCCCTCGGGATCAAGAGGGTCGTGACCGTCAATCCCTATGACCAAGAGGCCACTGAGCGGGTGATCAGCGAGGAGCTCCAGGCCAAGGAGGCCTCCCTGGTCATATCCTCCGCCCCCTGTCCTCTGCGGCAGAAGAAACGGGTGGGGCCGCTCCGCCGCATCGACGCGGCCCTGTGCAAGAACTGCCGCAGGTGCCTGAAGCTGGGCTGCCCCGCCATCGACGGGGCCGGCGAGAGGCCGCAGATCATGGACTTCCTCTGCAACGGCTGTGGGCTGTGCGAGCAGGTCTGTCCCTTTGACGCCATCAGCCAGGTGAAGGAGTAGCCATGGAGAACACAGCCATACGCAACGTCGTCCTGGTGGGAGTTGGAGGCCAGGGCATCCTGCTGGCCAGCGAGATCGTGGCTCAGGCGGCGGTCGTCGCGGGCTACCGCGTCAAGACCAACGAGGTCCACGGCATGGCCCAGCGAGGCGGCTCAGTGACCGCCCAGATCCGATACGGCAAAGAGGTCCACAGCCCGCTGGTGGCCAGGGGCACCGCCCACGTCCTGGTCTCACTCGAACAGATCGAGGCCATTCGGTTCAGCGAGTACCTCTCGCCCGACGGCCTTGCAGTCGTCAACAGCCTGGCCATCACGCCAGTCACCGTCTCCATGGGCGCAGCCAAGTACCCGAAGGACGTCCGCGACCGCCTGGGCCAGGTCTTCGGCCGCGTCATCTACGCGGACGCAGGCCAGATCGCCAAGGACCTGGGTGACATCCGCGCAGCCAACGTGGTCCTTTTGGGAGCAGCCTCGCGGGTCCTGGACCTCTCCGAGGAAAACTGGAACGAGGCCATCCGCACGTGCGTCAAGCCCAAGACCCTGGACCTGAACCTCAAGGCCTTCGCAGCAGGCCGCTCGCTGTCCTGCAACTGAGGATGGGCCGAGAGCCTTGGAGGACATTGCAGAAAGGACCGACCCATGAATTCCATCCGTTCGCAACATTGTCTCCTGACCCTCTGCATTCTGGCGGCCCTTGGCAGTAGCGCCCTCGCCATCCAACTTGGTGACCCAGCCCCTGCGGTCCAGATTGCGCAGTGGGTCAAGGGTCAGCCGATCGACCTGGCCGCCGGCAAGGGCAAGACCGTCTTCGTGGTGGAGTTCTGGGCCACGTGGTGCGGCCCCTGTCGCATCAGCATCCCCCACCTGACCGAACTGCAGAAGAAGTACAAGGACAAGGGCGTCCTGTTCGTGGGAATCAGCGATGAGGCGCCCAACACGGTCAAGCCGTTCGTCGCCAAGATGGCCGACAAGATGGACTACACCGTGGCCGTGGACGACAATCGCAAGACCGGCAAGGCCTACATGGAGGCGTTCGGCGTGAACGGCATCCCGCACGCCTTCGTCGTGGACAAGCAGGGACGCATCGTATGGAGCGGCCACCCCGCAGCCGGTCTGGACCAGGCCGTGCAGCAGGTTGTGGACGGAACGTATGACGTGGCCAAGGCCCGAAAGAGGGCCCTTGCCGAGAGGAAGATCGAGGAGTTCATCCAGGTCGCGACCAAGGGCGATGACGACGCCCGAGCCGAGAAGCTCGGCATGGAGGTGGAGACGCTGGATCGCGAGATCGGCGGCATCGAGCCAGGCAAGCCGTTCTCGGCCAAGGAGGCCCTCCGCCAGATCCGCTTCAGGAAGGCTTTGGACGCTTATGCCCGGGCCGATGAAAGAGGCGACGCCGCTGCGAAGCTTGAGCCGTTGGCCAGGCGTGTGGAGGAACTGGCCCCACCAGGATTCAACCTGGCCGACGAGATGGAGCAGATCCGTCTGCGCAGGACCTGCTCCGACTACCTCAAGGCCGTAGGACCCGAGGCCAATCGCGAGAAGGCTGCAGCCCTGGCCAAGAAGCTGGAGTCGACCAAGATCAAGGCCCCCTCCCTGCTGAATGACGTGGCGTGGACCATCCTGACCGACGCGAGGATCAAGGATCGTGACGTCGCCCTGGCCCTGCGATTGGCCAAGGCCGCAGTCGATGCCTCAGGCGCAAAGGAACCGGACATCCTGGATACCTATGCCCGTGCACTCTGTGACTCGGGCAAGATCCAGGACGCCATCATCCAGCAGACGAAGGCCGTCGATGCCTGCACCGACGAGTCGATCAAGGCCAAGCTGGCCAATACGCTCAAGGAGTACCAGGACAAGGCCGCCGGCAAGGCCCCGGCCAAAGGCAGGTGACGCCCATCAGCAGCCTCCTCGCCCCTATTCGGGGGGCTTGGAAATCTGATCGATCAGCGTCTGTGTCTGCTCGGCCATCTCGGCGTTCCCGAGCTTGAGGAAGCCTTCCCGGGAACGGGTCAAGATCTTGATCGCCTCATCCCTCTGGCCGGCGGCAAACAACAACTGGCCGAGAACCGGGCCCGGCTGGCGCAGATTCTCCTTCATTCGCTCCCGGTCCAGACCACGGAGAGGGGCAGGCCCAACATCTGGCCCGCGGCGCCGCTCAGCTTGACCGGCGCAACCGCTCGGGTTTGGGGGTCGATGGAGATAAGCATCGGCACCGTGAACAGCCCAAGGGCGGCGACGCGACTCCGTTCCTTTGAACCCCAGATTGCATCCCGATCGAATCGAGGGGCCACGTATCCAACCGCATAGAGACGTCCCGTCTTGGGGTCCTCCGTCATGGACGTCAGCATGGAGACGAAACTCCCCGGGATACACCAGGGATCCCAAGAGGTGGCGGCCGGCGTCGGTGCCGGCAGGACAATCGGCGGCAAGGAGGACAGGGTCACGCTATCGCCCGCATAGTCGACCCCATACACGTAGAGGGACAGGGCCAGATCGCCCTCTGCTGGCCCAGCCGGGTCCCTGATGGACGAAGTGAGGTACAGCCCTCTTCCAGAGGCGGACAAGAGCATGCACGAGGGGCCTTCCACATCGGGCGATGTATCCGCCGGGTTGTTCAGGCGCACCTCTGCCACGGGATGGCTCCCCTCTGATTCAGCGTAGACCAACAACCAGTTGTCCTGGTTCGTGAGGCACCGGCTCAGGACAAAGACGTATCTGCCCGTAGGGTCGACCTCGATCTCGCAGGGATGACACTTGTCAGGGTTGTCCTTGAGATCGCGCGTCACGTTCGGATCCGAGGCCACGTGGGACCGCTCGGCCGGCGGGATCTCATAGTATCGGAGGATCTCCCCCTTCCCCTCTGGCGTGACCCTGATCTTGGCCGCCGCCTTGTGTCCTCCAAGCTCAGGCCCAATCCAAAGAGGCGTGACGTAGAGGATGTCCGATTGGGTGGGATGGAGGGCCACATCGTTCAAAGGGGCCTGCAGACTGCGGCCCAGTAGGACGTCCCTTCCGGAATCTCCGGATGCCAACCTGAGGAGGCGGATCGTGCCATTGGGATCGACCTGGTAGAGACTGCCTTCGGCGCGGGTCGCCAGGCGGCCCGTCCCGACCACGCCCTGACCCTGGGTCACGACCCCCTGGACGTCCAGGTCAAACAGGCTGCTGCTCTTGACCGAGTACGCCAGGGGCTTGGCCAGCACAGCCAGCGAGGAGCCTGACGCCGAGCCCCGCACCTCCGTCCCAGAGACCCGCGGTCCGGAGGAACGGATCGCCAGGGTGGCAGTCGCGGAAGAGCCCGGCTCCTCGGGGGGAGATCCCGGCCCCCAAGGACAGACCGACTCACCCACGCTCTCGTGGGCATCCCACGCCAGCAGGTCGTCGAGCGTCACACAGCCGTCGCGGGTAAGGTCCAGGCAGTTCTTGCTGCCCGTGGCGCCCGGGACCCGGGACGGCCTGGCGAGACCCATCTCTGTCAGCAGGAGGCAGTAGTCGACGACATCCAGGCCACCGTCTCCGCTGTAGTCGCCACAGGTGCTGCAATAGATCTGGGGGTCCCAGTTGTCGATCCAGCACCGGACGTCTCTCCCACGGAGCTCCAGTTCCACGTAGGTGCCGCGCGTGAAGTTCAGGCTGCCCTTGGTGAATGTCCCATCGAAGACCCCGAACCTGTTGCTGCCGATCGATCCCGGCGCCCCGGCCGGCGGCGGACTGACCCTCGCGACCTCCACCCGGCGTTGTCCCACCTCCGAATGGTCGCTCAGGTAGACGACAATCTGGGCCTCTCCGCCTCCGTCCTCAAGAAAGAGGTACTCGAACTGGATCGTGATGTCCTCCCGGCCGGCCCGTGCAAAGGCCCCCTTCGCAGCCACGGAACCCGCAGACGACAGACTCTCCGGGGCTTGCGTCTGCATCACCATCACGCCTCCGGACCCCGTGGGAATGGCCGGGTCATCACGGACCAATCGAATGGACCCCACACCGGGAGGACTGGGCATATTGGGGTCGTCAACCAGGCGACGGCGGACGCGGACATCAAACTCATTGTGGGGAGCGGGCTTCAGGTCATCCATGGCGATGACCCCGAGTGAAAAGCCCAGCAAGGGGATGTCCTCAAAGCGTGCGCCATTGGCCAAGGGAGCATATGGGGCGTCGTGATCCCGTGTCAGTTCTCGGCCATCCGGGTCGAGAAGTCTCTGATAGTAGAGGGTCTGCAAGGCCGTGTTCAGGACCGCGTGGGGCCCCAGGACCAGATCCTTGACGTAGACCGTCTCCGCTCGCTGCGACTGCAGCCCCTGGTATTCAAAGCCTTGGCGGTTGGTCAGGTTCAGTTTGGCGCCCTCCTGGAGGATCAGTGCCTCCAAGACCCAGTTGGCGGACGGGTCCTTCGTGAACCCCGCACTGGTCGAAGGCACCTGGAAAGCGCCCGACTGACCCTTGGAATTGTAGAGCCCTCCGGAATCATAGTCCCTGGCTCGCAGCTCAAGGAGGGTCCCCTGACTCCCCAAGGCGCTTCCTTGACGACGACAGTAATCCGATTGCCGCTGAGACTGGGATGGTTGGGGTCGTCGGGATCGGGGTCAAGATCGAGATATCGATCGCCCTCTGACAGGATGGTGTTGTCTCGGACCTTGGCCCGGCCAGCCACGAAGAACTCCCCGCCGAAGCCCGTGCTGGCCTCCAGGAGCCGGATGTCATTGTACTGGATCGCGTTGGCGTCCTCCAATCGCATCAGCTTCACGAAGACGTCGGAGTCCTGCAGGGTGGCATTGCCGCGAACGACGAGCGACCCTTCGACCGTGATCCGTCCTCGCTGGCCGGAGGACGCGTCGGCAAGGCGAACCACGGCGTTCGCCTCGACGATCAGTTGCTGGCCTGGCTCGATGACGATGTTCCCCGGCCCCAGCACGTCGCAGTGCACGGTCGTTGCCGCAGCGCCCGGATAGGTGGAGGCGACCAGGGAGGCATCGGACGCAAGGGTGACGCGCCCCGGCCCCTCGAAGGACGACGAGACGATACCCAGGGTTCCGCCCTGAAGGTCCAACACGTGCCCAATGGCCACATTGGAGAAGGAGATCTTCCCCAGGTTGGGCTCGCCGGGGTGCGTGCTGCTACCGTGGATCGAGAGATCTCCAATGGCCAGCTCGCTGAAGGCACAGGAGATGCAGCCCGCCGGGTCCCGGCCATGGCCGGTCAGGATGCTGTCCGTGATGACGAAGCGGCAACTCTCCATCCGCAACGCCTGTCCCGGGTCGGCTCCGCCGCCGCGGATCGTGAATCCGTCGAGGAGGGCATTCACCCCAACGGTAGTCTCATACCGAATGGCCCGTCCCAGACCGTTACAGTCGATGACCGTCTGGTCAGGGCCTTGCGTACTGCGAAGGGCCAGCCATTTGTGGCCATAGTCCAGATCGGCGTTGCCTTTGCCGGCATAGACGCCCGGCCCGACCAGAACGGTATCGCCGTACAGGGCGGCATCGAGGGCCTGTTGGATTGTCCCAAACGGGTGATCTTGCGTGCCGTCCGCCTGGAGGTCCCCTGCCTTGGCGGCATCCACGCATAGAGGTGGCCGCACGGGGTTGCCCGTGTAGAATCCGCATTCTTCGAGATTCGACAGCCCATCTCCGTCATCATCCGCCAGCGGATCGCCGGCCTGCACGGAGCCGAAGTGCTCCTTCTCCCACCCATCCGGCAGGCCGTCGGCGTCGGTGTCCGTGAACTCATCGGACCCGATGTCGACCCGGGCTCCTGCGATGCGAGGGGAGCCGTGCACATCGAGCGGGTTGTTGGGGTCGAGGACGAAGTTGGGATCTCCGGCATCGACGCAGGGAGAGCCTGCCAATAGGTATCCCTCAAGACTGATACCTGGGAAGATGTCGATATTGCCGGTTCCAGGCCAGCCCGTCTCAATGTCGCTGTGAGAGGCAGTCACCCCCCGCAAGGCTGGTCGAGGGGTCCGACGGCTCCGGAACTGAAGATTAGACCACAACACGCAGTTCGTCAGGTCCGGCTTGACGTCTCCCGCGTGATTGTACAGATCGGGCCCCCAGGCGGCGCGGTTCTGGTACAGCGTGCAGTCGGATAGCCGGAATCTGACCGTGCCCATGGTGGCGACGCTCGACCCTGGCATCTTGTACTGCGGCGGAACGGTGCAGATCGCGCCGCCCAAGTTCTGCGCACGATTCAGCGCAAAGGTGCAGTTGACCAGGGTTGGACCGCACTCGTAGTTGTAGAGGGCCCCCCCGTCGGGTCCAAAGCCCCTGAGCACATACATCATGGGTGGATCGAGTTCAGGCTTCAGGGGTGCCTGATTGTGGAACACGGTCTGCCCGGCGTATCCGCCAGCCGTATTGCCCAGGAAGAGGCAGTTGGCGATCTGTGGCCGGCTGTGGTCGTTGTAGATGGCCCCCCCGCCTTCATCGGAGTGATTGCCCTTGAACGTGCAGAAGGCCAATGACATGTCGATCTGGGCAGCGTAGATGGCCCCGCCCTGCAGGGCATGGCATCGCTCAAAACGACACTGACTCCAGGTCGGAACGCCGCCAGCCTCGGCAATACAGTAGGCGGCCCCACCCTTGACGAGGGCGGAGTCGGTCTCGAAACGACACTTCACGAAGCGGACATCCGCGTCATAGCCCAACACGGCCCCGCCAAAAGCCGCCGTGTTTCGGGCAAGCGTGCACCCGCTGGCGGAACCCGAGCAGTCTTCGAAGTAGACGGCCCCTCCCGCTTCATTGGCGTCATTCCCAACAAACCTGCAGTCGGCCACGTTGATCACTGCGGATCCGCTGCACGAGAGACCTCCGCCGCGCGAAGACGCATAGCTGCCGGAGAACGTACAGTCTTCGAGGGTTGGGCTGCCACCCTGGACATACGCAGACCCGCCTCTCAGTGCGGCATTGGACTCAAAGGTGCAGTGAGCGAGCCTTGGACTGCCGTCGGCAATGACGATGCCCCCGCCCAATCGCTCATTCGCCGTCCCATTGGCAGTCCCGCCGGTGATGACCACTCCGTCCAGCACCGCGCTAGGCCCGACGCCAAGGGCCTTGACCACGTGGTAGGAGTTGTCCCGCCTGCAGGCGGCCGTCAACAGCGAGCAGGGATCCAAGCCGCCCACGTCATCCTGGGCCAGATCGCCGGAAAGGACGGTCCTGAAGGCCTGCGAGTCACGGACGTTGGGGTCCGCCCCTTGAATACCGACATACCCCCCTTTGATCGCGACACCGCCCTGTAACGGAAAGCCCCAACCCCGGTCGCCGGGCACGATCCAGCAGGCCTGGTCAGGTCTGTACGTGCCGCGGGCGATCCTGACCTCCACAGCGTCATCAGCGAAGTAAGCCTCAAGCAGGCCGTGTTGAAGGGACCGGTAGGCATCGGCCCAGCTCTTCCCGTTGTCTGCCCCTGCGGCGGCGGCGTCCACGTAGACCACCCGCCCCAGGGCGACCGGGCTGGCTGCCAGCAGAAGGGCTGCTGCCACCCACTTCATTCCCATACCCCTCGTCGGCGACATGTCCTCACTCCTCAATCGACCCTATCGTACTTCCTCACTCCTGCATTCCTCCTCCCTCTGCACCTTCCCGGCAAGGCCATAGAGATCCGCAAAGGGAAGAACGGTGTAGGCGTCGGTCCTGTACAGTCCCTTGTGAATTCGCAGGAGACTCACATGACCGTCCAAAAAGGCAAGGTTGTGGCCACACTTGCGGCCATGCCAATAGGTCTTGGCAGGAAGCCTCGGCTCCCAGCAGTTGGCCCACCCATGGTCGCCCACGAGGAGCAGCAAGCTGGGATTGCTCACCGCATCCGTCGTCACATTCCCGATTCTTCGGTTGAGTTCGGTCAACAGGTTGGCGTCGGGCAGCCAGCCCTTCCGGGCATCACCGATCAGCAGCACATTGGTCTGATAGCTATTGCCGTACCATCGGAATGCTGGAGGGTCCTCCTCTTCAGGCCTGCCCTTGTCACAGGGACACTGGAACGCGTCAGCAGCCTGGTCCGGTGACTTCAGCACGACCGGAAGGCCCAGGTACCGGTTGAGCGGCCTCTGGATCCCCGCCAGGCTGGTGTCGTCTCCCTCCCATCCCCCAAAGCAGAGGTTGGCCATCGGCCACTTGCAGAATGCCCCATGGTAGTCGCCGAGGTACATCTCCCAAGCCTGGGCAATGGACCGGAGCTTGCCCCTGCAGTCAAGCGTACGGGCCTGGCGACGGCCCAAGCTCAGCGTGGGCAGCGAGACGGCGATCACCACGCAGATCACGGCAATCACGACGAGCAACTCGATCAGCGTGAAGGCCCTGCCTTGGCGACTCAGAGATCGTGAGCCCTCGCGGAGCGCCCTCATGGGCCACCCCCTTGCGGAGCCGTGCCCGGTTGGGGCGAGGGGCCACCCTCCAGTTCCTTCAGGCGGGCCTGGGCCACCTCCGTGAACCAGGCGTCTGCGTCAGTCCCGCGGGCCTTGTCGAGACATGCCCGGTATGCCCTGATCGCCTCCGTCGGTTTCTGCCCGTTGAAGTGGCACTCCCCCAAGATGAACTGCCAGAAGGCGGCCTGGTCGCCAGACAGCCACTTCTCGATGTCGTACTCCTTCTTTTCGAATCGCCGGTCATCCGCCAGGAAGGCCACGGCCTTCTGTTCCCGTGAGCCTCTGGGCACATAGAGCCCAAATCTCGCGGCCCGCGGATCGTGGTTGTGCCAGAGCTCCAGGAACAGGCCGAAGGCCGCCGCGTTCAGAGTGGTCTGCATCCTCTGCATCGCGATCTGATGGCCCTGTTCTGCGCGGCCGAGCTGGCGGATGGCGGCCTGGGCCTTGCTGTAGGAGTAGACCCCGATGAATCCGGTGCTCAGGAGCACCACGACGACCAGGCCCGCCACCGCCGCTGCGGCCTTGTGGCGGGAGATCCACTTGCGTACCCAGTACGCCGTGTTGATCGCGCGAGCCTGGACCGGGAGGCCATCGAGCCACCTGCGGATGTCCTCCGCGAACTCGGCAACGGACGCGTAGCGCTGATCCTGTTGCTTGGCCAGGGCCTTGAGCAGGATGGCCTCCAGGTCGGCGTCCACCTGCGGGGTCACCTTGGACGGCCGCAACGGGTCTTGATGCTGGACATTCGTGCAGACCTGATAGAAGGGACCGGACACGTCGTAGGGCCATTGGCGAGTGACCGCGACGTAGAGGATCACGCCCAGGCTGTAGACATCGCTGCGCGTGTCCACCTCATGGAGCCGCCCTGCGGCCTGCTCAGGAGACATGTATTCGCAGGTGCCCATCTTGTCTCCGTCCAGCGAGAGGGCCCGGCCCTGTGAATCGGCCAGGATGTCTTTGGCCAGCCCGAAGTCCAGGATGTGGGGTTGGCCGTCATCCGACACCATGATGTTGGTCGGCTTCAGGTCTCGATGGATGATCCCCTTCTGGTGGGCGTACATCATGGCCCGACAGACGCGATCCATCAACTCCAGGGTCTGCCGCAGATTCAGGCCAGACTGCTCAAGGTATTGATCCAGGGTCCTGCCCTTGATGAACTCCATGGCGTAGTAGTATCTCTGCTGATGGACTCCGCTCTCGTACACGCGGGCAATGTTGGGGTGCTCCAGCCTGGCAGCCAGCTCGACCTCCCGCTCAAACCGGGATCTCGCTCGCTCGGAACCCAGGAAGCGGGAGTGGATCACCTTGAGAGCCACTTCGCGGCGGGTCCCGGTCTGGATGGCACGCCACACCTCACCCATGCCCCCCTCGGCCACCGGCTCAAAGTCCTGATAGCCCTCGATGACCGGAACGGCTGCGCAGGGCGAGGGCCCCGCTGTCCCCGGGTCCGGCGGGACACTGACGCCTGGGAAGACCTTGCCCGTTCTCTCGGGTACTTCCATGCGTGTCTACCTCCGGGCCCGGATCTCGGCCTCACACATCGTGCGAGCCTTCTGGAAGAGATCGGCCAGATCGGGCGCTACCCAGCCGGTCTCCAGCATCGCAGTGAATGCATCCCTGAGGCTGGTGCACGAGAAGCGGGTGATCCTGCGGTTGTGGTGTACCAGGGCGGCGGCAATGGCCCCATAGTAGATGGCCGTGGCCGCCTCCCGCCGGGCCTGCGTCTCGGCCGCCTGGGCAGCCTGCTTCTGAAGATCGTGGATCTTGGTCAGGACCTCCACGTCCGTGTTGGGATCGGTGAGGAGCCGACCCAGCGAAGCCGACGCGAACGGCCGCAACTGCTCGCAGAGGCGACCCAGGATCTCCGGCAGCACCTTCGCCATGGCCGGGTCCAGGGGCAGGGCCTCCGCCAGGCCGTCGTGCAGGGACTGCCTTCGGGCCTCATCGTCCTCGGGATGCGAGGTGTCGTCCGGAGTATCCTCGCCAGCAGCCCAGAGCTTGGCCAACTGCCTGCGGCTGACGCCAAATGTGGTCTTCCGTTTGCCCATGACAGGTGTCCCTGGTAGTGCCGAAGCCTGACCCTGAGGCCCTGCGTCGGTGGTCAATTCGCCGGTTGCCTGGCTATCCTGCGCCCTCCTCGGACAAAAAACGCCAGATTTCATCGAACTCGTCCTTCGCCTGATCCTCGGAGCCGGTCAGGTCCCGCAATCGCCTCATCAGTACCGCCCTGAATCGCCGCTTGACAGTGACCTCCATATTGGAGGCCATGGCCGGCCTGCGGATGCCGAGCTGGGCACAGATGTCATCCAGGGAGGCAGGCCTGCATCCCTCAAGGATAGGTGTCAGGACCCTCAGCCGAAACACCTCCCAGTGGCCGGTCTTGCCCGCCTTGCAGTAGTAGTCCTCAACCTCGGCGAGCACCTGATCCAGCAGGTCTGTGACGAAGGCGTAGTCCAAGGCCTGTGCCGGGGTGAGTCCTGAGCTGCAGGCCTCAAGGTTGCCAAGGTCTGGGGCTTCCAGGTTCACAATCCCGGCAGAGGGCAGCCTCTTCTTTCTCCCTCTCTTGCGGTGGTCATCGACCAGGTTGCACTCCAGGGCCGTCAACAGGAAGGTGCGGAACCTGCCCTTGGAAGGGTCCGCACGCCGGACCAGGGTGCAGTCGCACACGATCTCCGTGAAGAAGTCCTGGGTCAGATCCTTGGCGTTCTCGCTGGAATACCCCTTTCTAACCAGGTAGCAGTAGATGGGCCTCCAGTAGGCCTGGGCCAGGTCGTTGATGATCAGCCGCAGGCGGTCACCCTCTGTGGTCCGGGCGCTCGAGTATGGCTGACCATCGCGTGGTGGGAAACCGACTCTGAGCCCCCCCCATTTCTGTCCTCTTGGGCGCTGCCATACACCGATCTTCCCGAAGACCTTCTCTCTAGGGCCCACAACCTCCCCCTTCGCAGCGGCCCGGTGCCAGGCGCGAGCCGACTCCCACGTGAGATCATCCTAGCAGTTGGCCGCGAACCGGTCAATCCGCCCCAAGACGGATTCTGCCCCCCACCGCCCCTTCCTGGCGTCTGGAAATTCTGGTGCCGCGCAAGATGTGGGCAGCTTCGGCGAACTCTAGGGCGGAATAGATAAGGAGTCAGCCATGAGAAGGACAAACCTCTCCATCATCCAAGGCCACATAGTCCTGATTCGCAGCGTCCACAACCAGCCACCTCGAAGGTCCGCCGGTTTCAGCCTTGTCGAGCTCCTGGTCGTCATGGCGATGACGGCCCTGGTGCTGGGCCTGCTCGTGCCCGCCCTTCAGGCGGCCAGGAGGAAGGTCGCCACGGTGCAGTGCCTGTCCCATCTAAGGTCCTTGGGCACGGTGGTATGGATGTTCGCCAATGAACACCAGGGGTCGTTGCCCCAGGTTACCGACTTCAACCAGGTACCCCTTCAGGTCCGGTCCCAACTGGAGCCCTACACGGGGCAGGCAAAGGTCTTCGGATGCCCAGGCGATCCTGACAGGCCCAGACCTCAAGGTGGCAGCTATGACTGGCGGTACACCCAGGACCCCCGTCTGAGTCTGGGCAAGGTGAGGCTTGATCGGATTCGCTGCCCCAGCAGCGTGGCCATAGGAGGGGATCGCAATCCAGGATGGCACCGAGTCGGCGCCATCAACCTTCTCTTCGCGGATCTCCACGTCGATCGGCTCGGGGAGGCAGACTGGTTCACAGGCATCAGGTCCCCCATACGGCGGTGACCCCATATAACTCTTGTGTCGGCACGATCCACACGCCGAGAAAGGAAGTGCACTATGTTAGGCAGGCAACGAATGATGGTGCGGTTTGCAGTGGCCCTGGCATTGGCGATCAGCGCCAGTGCATCTGCGGCTCCGGACATCCTGCGAGACTGGCGAGGGCGAGAGATCACCCGTGCAACGGCGATCACCGCACAGGTGAGGGCTGCTGAACGGGCACGCCAAGCGATGGAGGCGGCAGAACGCGCCGGGCAGATCCAGAGGGCGGCAGAGCTGGCACAGGCTGCTGAACGGGCACACCGGGCTCAGGAGGCCCTCGAACGTGCCAGTCAGATACAGAGAGACCTCCGGACATCGCCGCCGGCTGCTCCGTCACTGCCGTCCAGGCTGACAGGTATCCCGAACATCCCGACCATTGTGCACATCCCAAACATCCCGATGATTCTCAACTTCCCAAGTATCCCGATGATTGTGGACTTCCCGAGCATCCCGACCATTGTGAGCATCCCCAAGATCCCGACGATCGTGAGCATCCCCAAGATCCCGAGGATCGTGAAGATCCCGGTCTTGCCGCCCATCGTGAAGATCCCCAGGATCCCGACAATCGTGAAGATCCCGCGGCTTCCCAAGGTGGTGACTATCCCGAGACTGCCCACGATGGTCAGTATCCCTGTATTGCCTCCCATCGTGAATATCCCAGTCTTGCCGCCGATCGTCAGCATCCCGAGGCCGGCCTAGACCGCAGGCATCCTCAACACCAACCTTGCCAAAGGAGACTCCGATGAAGACCTTCGAAGACACACACCCAGTCAGTCGCAGAGAGAGGGAGACTGCCCCATCCGATCGGATGCGACCCGCCGTAACCTGCCGGATGAGCATGAGAGAAGGCTCTCTGTGCAGCGTCCTGGCGGCCGTCCTTGTCCTCTGTTCCCTGTCGTGGGCATCGACATTTAGCCTCTATAGCGGGTTCTCGGATGAGCAGTGGGATCAAGTCGCCAAGTACCACCAGTGGGGCTTGATGGATGCCTTCAACGCCATTGGACTGACTCGACTGAAGTACGTGCCGAGCACCCCCAGGGAGTTTGAGGAAAACGCATTCGTCCCCGAGTACTGGAAGTATACCCATCCAGAGTTTGACTCCGTAGAGGCCGACGCTGCCACCCTGACCGTGCACTCTGGCCACGGAGGCACCTTCAAGCAGACCTTCGAAGACAGCTTCGACTTCATGATGCAGCCGAAGTCCGCCTGGAATGGGATCGAGATGATCTCCGGCTCCATCATGGGACTGGGGGAGTCCCAGGGGTACTACGCGGGCGACGCCTACCCAGGGTATTGCCGCTACTTCATGGCGATGGGCTGCAACACGCTGGCTGTGGGTCCAGCCATGTCCGACGATGGCCATCCAACCTACTCGAGACCGGATTTGTTTGACAAGTACAACTCACGTCATGCGGACCCCTACAAGATCTGGAGGAAGGCCATGACCGATGGACTGCGCATGGTCATGGGCTTCACGGACTACAGCTATGGAACTCCGTTCGACCGCGAGAACTGGGGCAGATTCCAGGACTACTACCAGAAGGGCTATTCCATTGCCACCTGCTTCGCCTACACGGCCCTGAATGCACACTCTGCCCACAAACCCGTTGTCGTTGTGCAGGCAGAGACGATCGAGGCCTGCCACGCAATGCTGGACAACGAACACGACTTCAAGACCGACCGCCCCAGAAGCGGCCCGGGCGCACCCCAGTACCTCGCCTGCTACTGGTGGGGCGGAGACCGGGTCAAGGCGTATGACGGGCCCTACGTCTGGAGCGGGTCTGGCGGTGGCGACGTGAAGGGCGGTGCCGCAGCCGCGTCCTGCGCGGTATACCAGGGGACCGACTCGAAGGAACAGGAGCAGGCGGCGATGACGAGGTTCCTCCACGCACTGGGCATCCAGGGCGATGTAGGATTCTCCAGCACTCTCAGGAAGCAGGCCTTGTACCATGTTGACGACAAGCGGTTCGTCTGGGTGGACTCTGGCTCTGGGCACCTGTACTATCGGGACACCCGTTGCCAGGAAGGCGATGTTCATCCCTGCAGGCTTGCGCAAGAGCAGGCCGTCGACATCGCCAGTTCCTTTCTGGCCACCAGCCAGATCGTAGGCAAGGATGAAGTGGCTGTCGATCGCGTGATCTCGGTGAATCGGATGGTCGCAACAAAGGAGGAGATACTCAGCGACACGCGGACCTCCGACCCCGAGGTGGCCCGGTACATCGTCGTATTCAAGAGGAACCTGGGCACCCTGCCGATCCTGACGGAAAGGTGCGACACCGTCATGGTCGAAGTAGACCCCGACGGCGAGGTGGCCTCCCTGGTGAGCCACTACAAGTGCGGCCGGACCGTGAAGAAGGTCGCGTCCCTCAAGTCACGGTTCGCGAACCTGGACATCGCCAAGGCTTCACTGGCGGCCACCCTTGCGGCCAAGGACGTGAAGGCGGGAATCCTCCCCCTGGAGGATGGAGTCTACGTCCCTGTCTATGAGGTGACGACCTTGGGGATCGCGGCCGATGGGACGCCGAATCCGAGGATCGACTACCTGCGCATGGACACACTCCAACCCATCGAAGGCAGCCAGGCGGGGCCCGCGCAGGGCTATGAGTTGGAGGAGAACACGGCTTCCCAGACGCGCGATCGGTGATACCCGGCGGGCACCACATGCCAGGCATCGGGTCTCCGGCACAGGCTGGATGGGCTGCAGGTCTCGGCTTGCAGCCCATCCAACGTGGTACGCGACTTTGCCGCCCAGAACCGGCACGTCGAGCGAACTCCCTTCCACCGACAAGGGCAGCGTCCATCAGGCAGGGCGATCGCAAAGTCGGCCTGCCTCAAACGCGGGGTCTCTGTCATCGGCCGCAGGCGGACAGGCCGATTCAGTAGGGGGCGTGACTGGCTGGCAGGCGTTCTCATCCTCACGATGTGCGGGAGGGACTTTGCGTTCGCCCTGTCCTCCCCACCGCAACCTCTGGCTCTGGCTCCTGGATTCTGGTATACTCCTGGTTTCCCATGGCCCTCCGGTTGTGGGTTTCCCTTGAATAGGAGTCTGAAATGCTGATTGTCTTGAATGCGGATGCTTCCTCCAAAGAGGTCCAGGCTGTCGTCGATGCCGTGCGGTCCTACGGGTGGGACCCCAAACCCATGCCGGGCGCCCTTCGCACCGCCATCTGCGTGCTCGGTAACAAGGGTCCGGTGGACGCCGACCTCTTTGCCTCCATGCCCGGCGTGGTGCAGTGCATCCCTGTGACCAAGCCCTACAAGCTCGTCAGCCGCGAGACGCACCCTGAGGATGGCGTGATCACCGTTCACGGTGTGCCCATCGGAGGGGCGTCGCCCTTTGCGGTGATCGCAGGCCCGTGCGCAGTCGAGTCCCGTCAGCAGATCATGGACACCGCGGCATTCCTGAAGAGTCAGGGCGTGCGCCTCATGCGGGGCGGCGCATTCAAGCCCAGGACCTCCCCCTATGCCTTCCAGGGTCTGGGCGAGCAGGCCCTCAAGTGGCTGGCAGAGGCAGGCCAGCAGTACGGCGTCGGCATCGTGACAGAGGCCACGGACCACGAGAATATCGCGGTGGTAGAACAGTACGTGGACGTGGTCCAGATCGGCGCCCGCAACATGCAGAACTTCTCCCTGCTCCGCAGGGCGGGGACCAGCCCCAAGGCCGTGCTCCTCAAGCGGGGCATGGTCGCCACGATCGACGAGTGGCTCATGGCCGCAGAGTACATCCTCGCAGGCGGCAACCGCAACGTCATCCTGTGCGAGCGAGGGGTCCGCACCTTCTCAGACCACACCCGCAACACCCTGGACCTCAGCTCTGTGCCGGTGGTCAAGAAGATGAGCCACCTGCCCGTGATCGTGGACCCCAGCCACGCAGCAGGCGTCAGGGAGTTCGTGCCGCCGCTCTCCTACGGCGCCAAGGGAGTCGGCGCACACGGCATCATCGTGGAGATCCACCCCGACCCCGCCAAGGCCCTCAGTGATGGCGCCCAGTCGCTGCCCTTCGACATGTTCAGTGACATGCTCAAGCGGCTGCAGTGACCACCGCCGGTTGAGAACTCAGAACTCAGAAGACAGAAGACAGAAGACAAGAGACGCAAAATGGAGAAACGGAGAAAGGGCGGATGGGCGACACGATACGCCCAGAGCTGCTGGCATGCGAATTGACCGTGCTGGACGGGGTTGCTGTGAAGAGAGACGGTACCTCGCCTCTCTTCAGGCGAGATGACCGAGCCTTCAGCTCCATGAGCCGCTGGCGTCCGCCATCGAGACGTCCGCTCCCCGCCTACAGGCAGGGCAGTTCATGGCCGGAAGAAGAGAAGCCGGCCATGAACTGCGTGACAATCAGGTCGCCTGTAGGTGCTGATCAGCACTGGTCTACTGCTTCAGGATGCCCAGGATCTGTGCGTCAGCGGAATCAGAGAGCTGGTCTCTCGCCATCGCTTGCCACCGTCGCGGCATGGACCTGAACGCCACTCCGACGGCGTCCTGCTGGCCGCTGTCGAGGAGGGCCCTGAGGACCCCCATGGCTGCCTCCTTGTCCTTCGCCTGCTTCTCAGCGCTGGGCCTTCTACTCAGGACGACCAGTTTGTGTAGTGCAAAGCGAGCCGGGTGAGGGAGCCGTAGTACGATGCCCTCAACGTCGACTGTGATCGTCCCTTGGGCCAGGAACTCCAGGAATCGCAGAGCCTGGGCATTCTTCCGACCAGCACAACATGCCGCAACACGCCGGCTCTGTCCAGCCGCCTCAGGACTTCGATGCACAACTCATACTGACTGCTTTCCACGGAGCACCGACCTCAAGAACCTGACCTGCTTCCTGACCTCAGACAGCAGCCTCCTGTACTTGGCCCTGTACTGTCTGGCCTGCTCGTGTTTCCTGACCTCCTGCACAGAGAGCTTGCCCTTGTAGATGAACCTGACATGAGTCCCCTCTCGCACCTGGAGGTAGTAGTACGTGTGTCCCCCGATCGTCTTCTTGGTGAGACTCCCCTTGGGAAGCCTGGCCAATTCCCTCTCATAGCTCTTTTCCATGGCCAGGGAGTTCGCCAACTCCTCCTCAAGGACGCTCTTGATGACTCTCATTGCGAGCCCTCCGGCCTCAGTAGACGGTTACCATACAACACGCCGGATACTCTATCTTGTATGGTAACAGAAGTCAACAGTTACCATACCGCACTCCTTCTTCGCCGACTTGTATGGTAACGAGTACTCTGTACGGTACGCCTCAATGGCATGCCAGGGAACAGGATGGCGTACCACGCCCCTTCCACATACTTGGAGTTGCTCACAACCCCGCGGGCAGTCTCATTCCTGCGGAGAGCTGACAGCCGATAGCTTGGAACTTACAGCTCATAGCTCATAGCTCACAACCGGCTACCCACAACCCCGTCAGGGCTCTGCCTCGCCCATTCGCCGTTTCGCCCATTCTCCCATTCGGCGTACCTGGCCTACGCCATCCACGCCCGATCGCGCTGCTGGGTCTTGCCCAGCACGTCCATCGCGACGTTGACGTCGTCGACGACCTGCCAGTCGAACATGCCGACGCAGATGAAGTCCGCGCCGTTGGAGAATGCGTAGTTGAATCCATCGGCCGGCTCGATCGCGCCGCCTGCGAGGACCTTGAACGCCATCCAGGGGACCTTCTTATCCTTCATGAAGGCGATGGTCTCTTCAGGGAAGAGGCAGAACATGTTGTCGTGGAACTGGTTGTGGTCCTTGGACCTCTCGCCGTCCACGGAGAAGGGAACCCGATTCTCCTTGGGGTGGGCAGACCAGTACTGGTCATGGTGCAGGGTCTTCATGTAGAAGTCGGGCTGGATGCCGGCCTTGTCGGTCGCCATGAGCGCCTGGATCGAATGGGCGCCCATCCCTGCGGGGTACCCCTGCTTGCGGATGTAGTCGATGGCCTTGGCCAGGACGTCGATCTCACCGGCCTTGACCCGCCAGTCACAGCAGTTGCCCTGGATCTGGATGAGGTCCACGCCGTTCTTGATCGCGTTGTCGATGTCTCCGAAGTTGTTTTCCTTGGTCGGATGGACCTGGCAGACCGTCTGGAGCTTGCTGCCGAAGACCCTCTTGTACTTGTTGATGATGGGGAACTGGCTGCCCGTGATGTTGATGGTGTTCACGCCCGCCTTCTCCGCCAATTGCAGCGTCTGGAACACCTTCTGATCGGTATTGTACGCCTTGAACAGCGAAGGCACGTAGATCAGGTCCCTGGAATGGGCCCAGCCGCCGATCAGGTTGCCACCCATGATGACGCGGGAGATCTTGCGATTCTGGATCTGGCCCATGGGCAAGGCGCCCTTGAGGTCCTTGAGCTGCGTGTCGCTGACCTTGATCGTCGCACCGGTGATGGCGTTGACGCTCTCCCAGCGGTACTTTCGCACGGTGCCGTAGATGAAGGCGCCCAGGACCGGAATGCCTGCCAGGTTCCCCAGGACCTCCCTCCTGCGAAGGGCCAGGGGAGGAAGGGTCTGTGCCTTTGGAACGGGGGCTGCCGCGGGCTCGGCCGGCCCTTTCTGAGCTGCGCCCTTCTTGGACCGGACCAGGCTCCACAGCCTGTCCAGGCCCAGCAGCGCACGCGTGGGAAAGAGCATGATCACCAGCAGGGCCGCCATCTCGACCACGTTCTTGTTGACGACCAGGTAGTGACCTTCGGAGGGGATCCCAAACTCAGTTCCGATGAGAGGTGGATTGGCGAAGTAGTAGAGCGCCAGCAGGAGGATGCCGCAGACACTGGCGAACCGCGTGAAGATGCCCACGACAAGGGCCAGGCCCACCAACGTCAATCCGACCTTGTTCATCCAATCCACGGCGATCAGAACCGCGGTGTTGGAGGCCATCCAGTGGAAGACGTCGGCAAAGAGCCATCGTGCGTTCAGGAGATACCCTGCAGACGTCCACTTGGGGATGAGGATCTTGGAGACGCCCTCGTAGAGGAAGTGCCAGCCTATCACGATCCGGAGCACACTGAGGATGAGGTTCTGAGGCCGAGTTAGGTTCATCTCTGCCCAAGTCTTGGCCATGGTGTCGGTCCTTTCGTATTGGCGTTCCAGTCTGAGTCGGCCGACCTGTGGCCGGCAACGTCAGTATAGCAGAAACCTCGTCGCAAGGGCAGGCCCTAAGGTATGCCCAGCCGGTTCACGGCCTCGGGGCTCATCAAATCCGCCAGGGACTTCTCATCAAGGATGCCCTGGCCGAGCACGATCTCGCGGAGGGTCTTGCCCTGCTGATTGGCCTGGCCGGCCAGCTCGCACACACGGGTATAGCCCAGGACAGGCACCAGGACCGTAGCCAGGACCATGGACCCCTGCACGTGGCGGAGGCAGCGGTCTTCGTTGGCAGTGATGCCTTCCACGCACAACCTGCGGAGGATGTCACAGGCGTGGGTGAGCACGTCGCAGCTCTCCAGGAGGCAGACCGCCACCAGGGGCAGAAAGGGATTGAGCTCGAGGCTGCCTGCCGCGCAGGCCTGGGTCAGCGATGCATCGTAGCCAATGGCGAGCATGGCTGCCTGGCTGACCGCCTCTGGGATCACGGGATTGACCTTCCCCGGCATGATGGAGGAGCCCGCCTGGCGGCTGGGCAGGGAGATCTCGGCGATGCCCGCCTCAGGACCCATGGACAGAAGCCTGAGATCCGACGAGATCTTGAGCAGGTTTGCGGCGTGGGCCTTGAGGATCCCTGAGACCTCGACAAAGACGTCCGCGTTCTGCGTGGCCTCCACCAGATCCTCTGCGCGGGCCAGACCGATGCCCGTGAGCTCCCTGAGCCGCTCGGTCGCTCTGAAGATGAACTGTCTCGGCGCAGTCAGGCCAGTCCCAATGGCGGTGCCACCCAGGTTGACCACGCGGAGACGCTCCAGGCACTTGTAGATCCGCCACCGATCCCTGGTGAGGGCCTCGGCGTACGCGCCCATCTCTCTGCCCAGCGTGGTCAGCACTGCGTCCTGCATCTCGGTCCTGGCCACCTTGACCACGTGGCTGAAGGCCTTCTCCTTGACCTGGAAGGCCTCCTGCAGGGCCAGGACTGCCTGCTCCAATCGCTGGAAGAGCCGGATGCTTGCCAGCTTCAGGGCAGTAGGAAAGGTGTCGTTGGTGGATTGGTGGAGATTGACGTCATCGAGCGGACTGACCCTGCCATAGTCGCCCAACGGACAGCCCAGGATCTGCAGTGCCCGGTTGGCCAGGACCTCGTTGACGTTCATGTTGAGGCTGGTGCCAGCCCCGCCCTGAAGGCCATCGACGACGATGTGGCCGCTCAGCAGGCCCTCTGCCATCTCCTGGCAGGCCCTGATGATCGCGTCTGCCTTGGCCGGGTCGCTCGCCCAGCAGCCCAGATCCCGGTTGGTCAGCGTGCAGGCGAGCTTCACCTCGCCGTAAGCCAGGATGAGACCAGGATGCACAGGCCGTCCGGCAAGAGGGAAGTTCTCGACGGCCCTGAGGGTGTGGATCCCCCAAAGGCTGTCTGCTGGCACCTCGACCGTGCCCAGCAGGTCGTGTTCGGTCCGCACTGCTCCGTTCTCTTGCCTCTTCTCCATGGGCAGTGGCTACCGGGCGTCGCTTTCTCGTCTGCGTTCTGTGTTCTGCGTTCTGTGTTCTGGGTTAGTCATGCTCAAACACGATCTTCTTGACCTCAATGCCGTCAATGGCCTTGAGCTTCTTCTCGAGCTGGGTGATCTTGGCCTCTTCTCCTGCCATTTCGAGGATGAGAAGCCCATTGGGCGAGCAGTAGTCCTTACTCGCCTCATGCAGCCCCAGACGGGTCTTGATATAACACCCATACTCGCTCAGGCACGCCTGAACGTCAGGCACGTGCTTGAGTCTCTCGGTAATGTGAATCGCCAAGATAATGTGGTTGTCCATCTCCTGTCTCCTATCTCCTCACTCCTGCGTTCCGTGTTCTATCAGCAATACACGTCCCTTTCCCCTTGCCGCACCTTCTCGACCATGGCTGCTGCCGCCAGCCGGGCTGATGGCTCCATCTGCTCCAGCGTCCTGGCGATGAGCTGATCTCCGATCTTGCGGGTCTGGGGCGATGCGTAGTCCAGCAGGTACTCCGTGAAGGTGGACAGGGCATTGGGCTCACAATGGGTCTTGATCTCGCCGGGCTTGGCCAGATCCATGAAATCCGCACCCGTGCGTCCCAGGCGGTAGCAGGCCGTGCAGAACGACGGGATGTAGCCCAGAGCGGCCACGTCTGCGATGACCTCGTCCAGGGGCCTATGGTCGCCGAGGCTGAACTGACTGGCGTCTGCCTGCTCAGAGGTGGAGTAGCCGCCCGGGTTGGTTCGGCTTCCGGCAGAGATCTGCGACACACCCATGGCGAAGCTCTCGCGGCGGATATTCGGCGTCTCCCGCGTAGACATGATGATCCCCGTGTAGGGAACGGCGATCCGTAGGATGGCGACGATCTTGCGGAAGTCCACGTCAGAGACCGGCTTGGGCGGGTGACCGGCCAGGTCAGAGCCGGTGGCTGGCTCGAGCCTGGGCACGCTGATCGTGTGCGGGCCCACGCCGAATCGCTGTTCCAGGTGCCGGATGTGCTGCATCATCGCCAACACCTCGAATCTCCAGTCGAACAGCCCAAAGAGCACCCCGATCCCCACGTCGTCGATCTCCGCCTCCATGGCGCGGTCCAGGGCCGTGATCCTCCAGTCGTAGTCCCGCTTCTTGCCGCCCCTGTGGACCGCTGCATAGGTCTGGCGGTGATACGTCTCCTGGAAAAGCTGATACGTGCCGATCTTGGCCTGCTTGAGCTGTCTGAACTCCTCCAGGTCAAGCGGCGCGATGTTGACGTTGACCCTCCGGATCTCGCCCGGGCCTTGGCGTGTGGCGTAGATCGTCTCAATGCTCTTGAGCACATAGGAGAAGCCCTCCTGGGGGTAGGACTCCCCTGCGACCAGCAGTATCCGCTTGTGGCCCTGGCTGATCAGGGTCCTGACCTCCGTGGCGATCTCCTCCTGGGTGAGGGCCCTTCGCTGCACCTTCTTGTTGCGGGCCCGAAACGCACAGTACAGGCATTCGTTGCTGCACAGGTTCGAGATGTAGAGTGGCGCAAAGATCACCAGGCGTTTGCCGTAGATGCGATCCTTGACCTTGCGGGCCGTGTCAAAAACCTCGGACAGCAACTCTGGGTCACTGACCTGCATCAGGACCGCCGTCTCCTCAGGCCCAAGCCCCTTGAGATCCAGCCCCTTTTGCAGGACCTCCCGGACGCGGGTCGAGCCCTTGTCCTTGCACGTGTCCAGGGTCTCCAGGACCCGGCGATCATCGATGAAATCACATGGTGTTCTGTCAGTCACTGTCTACCCCAATCCGGGTCCAAGCCGGTGGACCCCAGCCGGCCGGCCATTGTAATACAAAAGGCCCCTCCTTGCCAGCAAGGTCGTGATTGAACCCGCTGGCAGGGAAGAGCCTGTGGTTGTCTGGCCTATTGAGCAAGACCTGGGATGGAGTGCAGACTACTGCCCCGGTCCCCGCTGGCCGGCCCGATCGACCATCCGCTGCAGCATCTCCGGCTCGATTCCCATCGCCTTGGCCTTGTCTTCGAGCTGCTTCTGCTTTGCAGCAATCATCTCACCGATCTTCTTGGCCGTCTCAGTGGCCTTCTCCTTGTTGGCCACTTCCTGGAGGGCCTTGAGCTCGCCTATGGCCTGCTGGTTCTCGGTGACGAAGCCCCGGATGCCCTTCAGTTGGTCCACCTGCTGTTGAATGGCCGCCACCATCCCGGTCCGCTGTTCCCCGATCTCCCGCATCTTGGTCCGGTCTTCATCGGTCATGTCTTGGAACCCGCCGGCCGGCATCGCGGGCATGGAATCAATCAGGGCCTTGAGCTTGGCTGCCTGTTCCTGCAAGGCGGCAACGGCCTTGAGCTGGGTCTCCTTGTTGAATCCGCCGCGTCCCATCCCCCTGCCACCACCCTGGCCAGCCCCGCCCCCTTGGGGCTGTCCAACCGCTGACCATGCCACGGTCAACACCAGGGCTGCTGCAAGACCTGCAATCATGCACTTCTTCATGGCCTTTCTCCTTACCTTGCGTTGTTCGATCCAGCCAGTCTACCCATGTAGGCTGACGCTGCGGTATGCGACCCCACTCTACAGATCATCCTTGGTGAGCCTGCCCCCTGTCCTCGGTCCGTCCTGCTGCATCGGGCTAGCGGCGAGTCCACGATACGAGCCTATCGTAGGCGGTTGGCAGGAGCCTGTCAATCCCCTATACTGTGCAGACCGGCCGTCGGGTTTGTGTTGACAGGGTGGTCGACCGGAGTATGCTCTCTTCTTGTTAGGATGCATGCAGGTCCAGGGACCCGGAAGGACGACAGATATGGACAGCGTCATTGTCGCTGCAGCGGATCGCGTAGGTCGTGATTTCATTCCTGCCCAGTACCTCCCCGAGGGGAGAGACGAGTACTATCTTCGCAATACCCAGTCGGCCAGACCGGCCACTGCCTGGCGGCACCTGAGCTCCCATGAGGTCGAGCTGCTGGTGAAGAACGGCAACATCGCCGACAACTGGGATCAGATCCTGGTGACCGACGCCTTCGATCCGAGGCTGATCCGCAGCACGGAATTCTTCGGATTCATCCGCATTGGCCGCGTCCAGCCCGCCGTGCTCGAACACCATGATCTGCAGATCCCTGCCGGGATCGTGGACAGCACGATCGTGGCCTGTGACATCGGTGACGACGTGGCGATCCGCAACGTCCGCTACCTGGCGCACTACATCATCGGCGACCGCTGCATCCTCCTCAACATCGACGAGATGAACACGACCAACCACGCCAAGTTCGGCAACGGCATTCTCAAGGAGGGTGAGCCGGAGGACGTACGGCTTTGGCTCGACGTGATGAACGAGACCGGCCGGCGGAAGATCATGCCATTCGACGGAATGATCCCCGCGGACGCCTACCTGTGGGCCAAATACCGGGACGACCGGCCGCTTCAAAAAGCCCTCGCGGAGATGACCCAGCGGCGATATGACAGCCGGCGAGGCTACTATGGCTCCGTCGGTGACCAGTGTGTGATCAAGAACTCGCAGATCATCAAAGACGTGAAGATCGGATCGCACTGCTACATCAAGGGCGCCAACAAGCTCAAGAATCTCACCATCAAGTCCACCCAGGAGGAGCCCACCCAAATCGGAGAAGGGGTGGAGATGGTCAACGGCATCATCGGTCTGGGTTGTCACATCTTCTATGGATGCAAGGCCGTGCGGTTCATCATGTGTGACAACTCCAACCTCAAGTACGGCGCGCGGCTGCTCAATTCACTGCTCGGCGAGAACTCCACGGTCTCCTGCTGCGAGCTGCTCAACAACCTGGTCTTTCCTGCCCACGAACAACACCACAACAACTCGTTTCTGATCGCCGCCTGCGTGATGGGGCAGAGCAACCTGGCGGCGGGCGCCACGATCGGATCGAATCACAACAGCCGGTCCAACGACAATGAGATCCAGGCTGGACGGGGATTCTGGCCGGGGTTGTGCACCAGCGTGAAGCACTCATCGCGGTTCGCCTCGTTCGTGCTGCTGGCCAAAGGAGACTACCCTGCGGAGCTGGACATCCCCCTGCCGTTCTCCCTGCTCAACAACGACCCCGCTGCAGACCGCCTTGAGGTCATGCCGGCCTTCTGGTGGCAGCACAACATGTATGCCCTGGCCAGGAACACCTGGAAGTTCGGAGACCGCGACAAGCGAAAGACCAAGGTCCAGCACATCGAATTCGACTGCCTGGCGCCCGACACCGTGGAGGAGATCTTCCACGCCCGTACGCTCCTGGAGGCCTGGATCGCCAAGGCGAGCCTGAGGACCGAGGGGCAGGCGCCCGCCACAGTCCTCGGTGGAGACCTTGCCCGGCTCGGGCACCAACTCCTGGCCTCATCGCCGGGTCCTGCCCAGGGGATCGAGGTGCTGGGCGAGAACATGGAGAAGTCCAGCAGGAAGGTGAGCATCATCAAGGCCACGGAGGGATACAGGGCCTACGGCCAGATGATCCACTACTATGCGGTCAAGAACCTGCTGCAGTACCTGGAGGCACACCCGCAGGCGGGGCTTGCGTCAATGCAGGCGGAACTGGCCGGGCCTCGCGAGCGGCAGTGGGTCAACCTGGGCAGCCAACTGGTGGCTCTGCCCGAGGTGGACCGCCTCAGGGCCGAGATCGGGACGGGCGTGATCGCCACCTGGGACGACGTCCATCGCCGGTACGATGAGCTGTGGCAGGCCTACCCGCTCGCCAAGCAGCGTCACAGCCTCGCCAGTCTATGTGACCTGCTGGCTGTCAGCCGGCTCGATCCGGCCGTGTGGGCCGCTGCGGTCGACAAGGCCGCAGAGATCCAGGACACCATCAGGGACCAGGTCTACCTGAGCCGCAAAAAGGACTTCGACAATCCCTTCAGGCAGGCGACCTACAGGAACCTCGAAGAGATGACTGCCACCCTCGGACGGGTGGAGGACGACAGCTTCGTCCAGCAGATACGGGCCGAGACTGCGGACCTCCGCAGAAGACTCCAGCAGATCAAGGGCCGCCTGTAGTGACATCCTGTTTCGCAGAAGGAGAGAGCGCATGAACAGGTCCCAGACGCGGTATTCACAGTATGCCCTGACGAGGGAGATGATGGACACGGCCGGGCTGGTAGCGGACTTTGATCCCGGCCGGACCCAGGCGGTGGCCAAGAAGATTCAATCGAGGGGACGGCTCCACCTGACCGGTGAAGGCTCAAGCCGTATCCTTCCCGCCAAGAACGCCATGCAGAAGGCCATGACCTGGGGGGTGGACCTGGCCATCACCACCGATGGCTCCAGGCAGTCCAGCCAATACGATCTGAGCAAGTCCGCGGTCTTTTGTGCGTCCAACTCCGGAAAGACCAAGGAGATCGTGCTGCTGGCGCAGCAACTGGCCGGCCAGGGCAACCCGCACTGCTACGGCCTGACCGCGAATCGCGGGACCCCGCTTGAGCAAGCCTGCGCGGAGACCTTCGTGCTGGACTGTGGCTGGGAGCAGGCAGTGGCGGCGACCAAGAGCGTGGTGGAGCAGGCCCTCTTCTATGAATCGATCGTCCGGCACGTGGCGAGCCGGCCCATATCCCCCCGTTCGTCCCTGGCCCCCCAGGTCGAGCAGGCCCTGGGCCTGGCCATCGATCCCGAGATCGTGGCCAAGGCCGTGCAGGCGCCCGACGATCTACTTCAGCGGCTACAACAACGGCGTGGCCGAGGAGCTGACCCTCAAGACCAACGAGATCACCCGCAAGAAGTCGGACTTCCTGGAAGGCACCTATGCCGTCCACGGCATTGAGGAGGTCATGGACCCCAGGGACATCGTCTTCGTGGTGGACCCCATTGCGGAGGAGATCACGAAGTTCCAGGAGGTCCTGGTCAAAGGCGTGGGCCTGACCGTGGTGGCCCTGGCAGACCGTGACACGCCCTTCAAGACGATCCGCGTGCCGGCCGCCGGAGACCTGACGCCCTACGTGTATCTATGTGCAGGATGGAATCTCCTCGTGGAGATCGGACTGGCCCTGGGCATCAACCTCGACAAGCCCGAGCGTGCCCGCAAGATCGGCAACGAGCTGGGCGGGTAGACGGACGGCCCGCACGTGCATGGGGACGGCACTCCATGCACATCGTCTTAGGGAGCGTCACGATATGAGGACGAACGTCGTTCTGGATGACGTCTTGATGAACCAAGCGTTGAGAATCCCTGGCATCGAGACAAAGAAGCAGGCCATAGAGGAAGGCCTCAGGTTGCTGGTTCAGGTGAATCGTCAGGCGGATATCCGTCACTTTCGTGGCAAGCTGCGATGCATGAGGGACCTCGATCACATGGGGAGTGACCGCTGATGCTCGTGGATTCCGCTGCCCCTGACCTGTCTCACGGCGGAAGAAAGCTGTTCAGCGGGACAGGCGAATGGGGCTTCGTCTGCGAGGCGTGCGACCGCATCATAGCCCCTGACGTGTTCCCATCGTCATGCGGTTCATGGCCGGAACGACCCCGCGCCGGCCATAGGCGGAACGCTGGAGCGTGTGGCGCGCAGAGCCGCAGAGCATCTACGAGAAGAGAGGGATTCGGGGGCTGTGACCGCACAGTACCCGTCGCATAACAGCAAGCTTGAACGGCACGGCTCGACGCCAGCCGCTCAGCCTGACCGTTCGCCATGATTGTGCGTCGCTGGTGTATGCATGCTGAGCATTGACGTAAGCACCCAGGAGGCTTCGTGGCAAGTGAGGATGATTTCAACAGGTTAATGGAACGCCGGACCGTCTGGACCGAGTGCATCGGCAGCAAGGACACGCATGGGTTGCAGCGACAGATCTTCGAGGGCGTCATGGATCTTGCCGTGTTCCGTATGACGATCAAGATGCGGAATCTTGCCCCTCGCGCGGCGGATGACACCGGCACGGAGCTGAACGGCCTGTTGTTCGAGATGATCGACCGTAGTTTCCTCAAAGCACAGACTGCGGCAATTCGCCGGCTAACCGACGACTCATATCCTCTCACGCATACAGGGCCCTCCAAAGACAAGAGCGTCTACTCGCTCGCGGCACTGCTGAAGGACATGAAGAAGCACTCTCACCTGATGACGCGATCGGCACTCATCAGGGCCGGCGCAGACCAGGACAGACCGTTTCCGTGGCGAGAGGCGGAGCGGCACAAACAGATTGACTTGCTGGCAGCGGTTCCGGCGGACAAACGAAGCGACCGCGATGTCGTGAAACCGAGTTTCTTCGACTACCTCAAGAAGAGGTTGTCTCGAGATTGCAGGGGCATTCAGAGCTGGGCGACTGCCTATGTGGCTCACGCCGCGTCACCGTCGAGCTCGATCCGGGCGGAAGCGGGGAACCTCTTGCTCAGTTGGCAGAGGCTGTGGTCAGCCTATGAGGCGATCGCTTGGGTAACTCACTCGGTGAGAATCTGGATCCTTGAGGGTCCTCACGTGCAGATCATGCCGCTCATGACCGATGACGTGGCCGCCTATCTTGACCGTCCGCTCGTCGAGGGAGAGCACAACCTGGATCTGGTTCGGGAGACCTGGCGTCAATGCGAAGAGGAGTCAAAGGCTTGGTTGCGCTTCGACGATACCTTCAATCGTGAGTATCACGAGTATCTTGTGGCTCACGGCGTAGACGGGCAGGCGGATCGAGAGGCGGGCCCGGCGTAACATGGCGAACTATCGCATCCAGCGGACGGCCAGGAGCGGCAGGCTTGCGACGATCGCTTAACCGCCGGTAGTGCGCTCAGCGTTCGCCCATACTGTGCCACCATCGTACACGTCACTCGCCCATGAATAGGTCTACAAACGCTGAAGGTTCCCCAAGTCCCTCCTGATCTGCGGGGAGAGGAAACGGCGGGGTAAGAGTCTCCAGGACTCCAGACCGGCAAGGAAGAGTGGGTGCTCCTCTTGGATAGCCTCTCATCGTCGGATTTGGTTTGCCGGGGACGGTTGCCACCTTGGGGCCTGCGAAGAACCTCTGACACCGCCCCGCAGTCGACGCTCCAGAGCATCCGCCCGGCGCTCCCGCCGGAACGGTCCGAGGGTGGGCACTCGCATCGTCTACCCAAACCAGCCGTGCAGCACAGCCTTGAGTTTGTTGAATGCCCTGTCGTTGCAGCCCTTCAGTGATACCTTCGTGGCGAGGGCCTGATAGATCGCTGAGGACCTCGGCTTGCGTGTCTCCCAGAGGACGGCCTCAACAGCCTCTTTCGGCCTGGCGGGCTTAGCCTGGCCCGATTCAAGGAAGCCCTTGCCCAGGAGCCATTCGCGCAGGCTGGGCAGCCGGCCGCTCCATCCGAGTTCAGCCTCAACATGTGGCGAGTCAGACCAGACCCACGCCTCCAACTCCGGGGCCAGGACGATGACCGCGGCCCTTTGGCCCCAAGATGTCTTCGCCAGTTGGCTCTCCAGGTCAGCTTCAATGGCCTCGGGGCGTTCGTCCTCTCGTGAAGATCCCGCATGGTCGAACATCAGGAGACCACGCGAATACTGACCCGCGAACGGCTGAAGGAACTCGACCCCTTCAAGGCAACAACCAGGGTCCTTCTGCGGATGACGTCTGACGTCCGTCTGGGGGGGACGTATGGCCAGCGATGCCGAACGGCTGAGGATCCCGGTGATGGCGGCCTCCATGTTCCGATCCGCAACCAGGACCAGGAGATCCTTGCCTGCCGATGCACTCACCCCAGCACCCCACTGGCGAACAGGACGTCCATGTTGGGCTGGCCCCTCCAGTCCCTCAGTTGAGGGTGCTCACTGCCTAGAACGATATCGGTTGCCCCGGTTTCTGTCTTCTTGAAGCAGAGGATCTCCTCAACCTTCGCCTGGCTCAGGAGCACAGGAGAGTGCGTGGCCACCAGGACCTGGGCCCCATAGACCGAGGAGAGGGATTGAAAAAGCGTTTCCATCGCCCCAGGGTGTATGCCGTTCTCCGGTTCCTCAATCAGGTATACCCCCTCAAATCCCTCGAGATACGCCGGGATCGTCAGCGCGAGGAGTCGGAGGGTGCCGTCAGAGGCCATCCATGACGGCACCTCCAGTCCGTTCTCATAGAGCAACTTGAGGTATCGATGTCTGTCATCCTCCCTCTCAACCGTCTGCACGTCCTTCAGATCAGGTAACGCAGTCCGAAGATGCTGGACCCAATCGTAGAACCTCGATCCACCCTTGTTTCGAAGATCCTCTATCACCCAAGGCAGGTTCGAGCCGTCGGTCTTGAATCCGCGGCCTTGTCCCGGCGGACTGGCCATGCGGATCTTCTGGCTGTTCAGCACGAATCTCTCCACCCCCTGGGAGAGGAAACGTTTGAACCATGTCGCTACAGGAAAGAGACTCTCGTCCTCGGGAAGGTTGGCCAGTGCAGATCTCTTCCGACCCAGCCTGAAGGGCGGGAGCGGCCGCTCGTCCGCCGATTTCGGCCTCACCTCTGGATAGTAAAGGGCAGCATTATTGTGTGCCGCCTTGGTCACGACCGTCTGGTCACTCTTTCTCTTTGGGCCGAAGATCGTCTCAGGCACCCGTGCCTCAAACGGGAAGAGCGTCCTCCGTTCCCCTGCAGGGCGAGTCCATTCCTTCAGGCTGACTCTCTCTTCCAGGATGCCCACCTCTTGACTCTCAGGGTCAGGGCCGATTCGAACCTCGTATCGAATCGTGTCGAGCTTGTCCTTCAGGGACGTGGTGAAGACCTCCGGTACGGCAGCTTCTACCGCCAACTCGAAGGTGTCCGCTTTGTGGAGCCAGACCAAGTCCTTGAAGTTCCGAGTGCGGGAGTCGAGGGCCGCCTCCAGTCCCTCCGACACCATCTGTCCGAGGAATCCAACCACATCGAGGAACGTGGTCTTGCCGCTCGCATTGGGACCGACCAGGACGCTGAATCGCCCCAGGGGTTGCCTGACGTACTGCAGACACCTGAAGTTCAATGCCTCAACTAGCCTGATCATGTGCACTCCCAACTAGACCTGGACGGAATGGCCCTTGAATGGCTTGAGTGTACACCGAACCGCCCCATGTAGCAACGTGTTAGGCAAGATGTCGCAACCGTTGCTTTTGTCGTTGCATGGGGCCTGGAGTTCTGGTATACCGATTTCAGAAGCCGGCGGTGTCTTGGGACGTGCATCGGGTCCTCCGGCCGGCGGGAAAGGTGTGACGGCATGCAAGCGTTTGCGGTATTGGTGCCTTCAACTGTGGAGTCCAGCGATGTTCAACCCCAAGTTTGAGGCCATGCCCCTGGATCAGCTCAGGGCCCTTCAGCTCCAGCGACTCCAGTGGTCCGTGCGCCACGCGTATGAGAATGTCCCCTACTACCGCCAGACCTACGACAAGGCGAAATTCCATCCCGACCAACTCAAGAGCCTGGACGACCTCCGCCGCATTCCCTTCCTCATGAAGCCGGCCATGCGAGAGGCCTATCCCTTCGGCCTGTTCGCGGTGCCCCTGGACCAGGTCGTGCGGGTCCACTCCTCGTCCGGCACCACGGGCAACGCCACTGTGGCGGGTTACACCCACAACGACATCGAGGTCTTCGCAGAGGTGGTGGCCCGGTGCCTGGTGTGCTATGGCCTCACCTCCAAGGACGTCGTGCAGATCGCCTATGGATACGGCCTGTTCACAGGTGGCCTGGGTCTGCACTATGGAGTCGAGAAGCTTGGCGCCATGGCCATCCCCATCTCGGGAGGCAACACGGAGCGTCAGTTGATGGTCATGCGGGACTTTGGGGCCACGGCCCTGGCGTGCACGCCCTCCTACGCGTTGAACCTGGCGGACCACGTGGCTACGCAACGGCCGGACTTCGACTTCCGCAAGACCAAACTGCGGGTCGGAATCTTCGGCGCAGAGCCCTGGTCCGAGCAGATGCGCAAAGAGATCGAGGCCCGCATGGGCATCCAGGCGTACGACATCTATGGCCTCAGCGAGGTCATCGGGCCGGGCGTGTCTGCCGAATGCCAGGCCAAGTCCGGGCTCCACGTCTTCGAGGATCACTTCTACGTCGAGATCATCGATCCCAATACGCAGCAGGTCCTTCCCGAAGGGGAGAAGGGCGAGATCGTGTACACCTCCCTGACCAAACAGGCCTCTCCCATCATCCGCTATCGATCCCGGGACATCACCCGCCTGTACCGGGACGCCTGCCCCTGTGGCAGGACCATGGTCAAGATGGAAAAGGTCACGGGCCGGTCCGATGACATGCTCATCATCCGCGGGGTGAATGTGTTCCCGTCGCAGATCGAGTCCGTCCTGATGGAGATCGAGGGGACCGAGCCCCACTACCAGATCATCGTGGACCGCAAGGGCGCGATGGACGACCTGGAGGTCATGGTCGAGGTCAACGAGAAGATGTTCTCGGATGAGGTCAAGGTCCTCAATACGCTGTCCAAGAAGATCAGCGACCGGATCAAAGGCATGCTGGGGGTCTCGGCGAAGATCACCCTGGTCGAACCCAAGACCATCCCTCGCAGCGAAGGCAAGGCCAAACGTGTGATCGACAAGAGGAAGATCTAAGGGTTGTGAGGTAGACCATGAGTGTGACCCAAGTTTCCGTGTTCATCGAGAACAAGCCCGGCCACCTGGAACAGGTCCTGGGGACCCTCGCCCAGGCAGACATCAACCTGATCGCCCTCACTGTGGCCGAGACCTCGGACTTCGGCGTGCTGCGGATGATCGTGGAAGACCCTGCGCAGGCCACGACTCTGCTCCGCGGACGACAGATCACCTGCTCGACCACCGAGGTCCTGGCGGTCGAGCTGGACGACCGTCCCGGCGCCCTGTGGGAGGCCCTCAAGGCCTTCTCCAAGCAGAGCCTCAACATCGAGTACATGTACACCTTCTTTGAGAAACGAAGCGACAGGGCCGTGATGATCTTCCGCTTTGACGACATGGCCACTGCGCAGACTGCAGCCCAGAAGGCGGGCTACCGGGTCCTCGATCAGAAGGACGTGGGCCACGTCTAGGCGGGAATTGCCGGGACAGCGAGGCAAGGCATGAAACCAGATCCCAAGACAGGAGATCGCTTGGCCCAATGGTTCGGCATGGAGGTGCTGGAGGCGGGGCCGGGCCGCGCCAAGGTGAGGATGGCGATCTCAGAGAAGCTCTACAATGCCGCGGATATGGTGCATGGCGGGGCCCTTTTCAGCCTGGCGGACTACGCCTTTGCCCTGGCCGCCAATTCAGGCGAAGACATCGGGATTGCGATCTCCGCTACCATGCACTACATCCAGCCTGCCAAGCAGGGATTCCTGTACGCCGAGTGTCACGAGGTCGCGCACAATCGCAGAATGGGCACGTACTCCGCCACGGTGACCGATGAGGCCGGCCAAGTCGTCTCTGCGTTCCAGGGGCTGGCGTACTACAAGGCCGCTGAGCCAGAAGCCAGAAGCAAGAAGTGAAGGGACGCGCCATGCAGGTCATCAGCACAGAGATCGGAGAGACCCTCCAGAATGCATCCTGGATCAGGCGGATGTTCGAGGCCGGAATCGAACTCAAACAGAAGTACGGGGCTGACCAGGTCTGCGACTTCAGCCTCGGCAATCCCGATCTGCCGCCCGTGCCTGAGGTCGGTCGTGCGCTGCTCGACCTGTCGGTCAAGGTTCAGGAGCCTCTGTCCCTCGGTTATATGCCCAACGCAGGCCTGCCGTCCGTGCGGCAGCGACTCGCCGACTACCTGGCCAAGGAGCAGCGGGTGTCCCTCGCCAGCCGGCACGTGGTCGTGACCTGCGGTGCGGCGGGCGGCCTGAACGTCTTCTTTCGCACAGTGCCGGAACGCGGCGACGAAATCCTGTGTCCGGCCCCCTTCTTCGCGGAGTATACCTCCTACGTCGCGAACTTCGGCGGCAGACTCGTCCCAGTCCCGTCCAAACCCTCCAGCTTCCAACTGGACACCGCCGCCATAGACGCAGCCATCACGGACAAGACGAGGGCGGTCCTCATCGACAGCCCCAACAACCCCACGGGTGTGGTGTACGACCAGGCCAGCCTCGAGAGCCTGGCGGGAGTCCTGACCCGGGCCAGTGAGCGTCACGGCAGGCCCATCTTCCTGGTCTCGGATGAGCCGTATCGGTTCCTGACCTACGACAATGCGGTCGTGCCGCCCATCCTTCCGCTCTATCCCTTCAGTGTGGTGATCGGCTCCTTCTCCAAGAGCCTATCCTTGGCAGGGGAACGGATCGGCTATCTGGCCATCAATCCCTCCATGCCTGACGGAGATCAGCTCATGGCTGGTCTGATCCTGTGCAACCGCATCCTGGGCTACGTCAACGCGCCGGTGATCGGCCAACGGCTGGTGGAGGCCGCACTGGGTGTCACAGTGGACGTGGGAATCTACAAGGCCCGCCGCGACGCCATGGCGGGCCTGCTGAGGGACGCGGGTATCGAGTTCACCCTGCCCAAGGGCGCATTCTACTTCTTCCCGAAGGTACCCGGCCGGGTCGACGACCTCCAGTTCTGCCAACTGCTGCTCGAAGAGAAGATCCTCGGCGTCCCAGGCCGAGGCTTCGGCCTGGCCGGTTACTTCCGGCTGACCTACTGCATGGACAAGGCCGTGGTCCTGCGCCTGCTGATGGACTCAAACGAGCAGCCGACCGCGCCAGGGCGGGAGCGTAGCGGGCGACGAAACGACGAAAGGACAGCTATTGGCTGTTAGCGATTAGCGATTAGCGATTAGCCGGAAGAGGCTTCCGTTTTCCAGCGACTTGCCCTCGTTCCTCCTCCGGCTAAAGGCTAACAGCTAATCGCTAATGGCTTTTTTGCTGGCGAGATGTTGACAGGCCATTGGCCTGATGCTATATTCCGGTTCGTCGTTCTAGGGTGGAACCGACCTCTGCTCGGCATGTCAAACCTAAGCCCTTCATAAACTGCAAGCTTGAGGTGTTTGTCAGTTGAAAGGAGTGGCTCATGGTGCGTAGCTCAATCTCTACAGCCGCGGGTATCCAGGATCTTCACACGGTCTCGTCCCCTGCTGCACGATGCGGACACTGTCTTGAGACCCTGACTGCTGCAGACTTTGACTGCCTGTACAGCCTGCTGATGCTCCTCAGACAGCATATCCAGGCAGCCTGCAGACCTGCCGAGGATCACTGCGGAGACGAGGCCAGCCGAACGCAGCAGACCCCGCTGATAAGCCTGGGCCCGTCAGGGTTGAGGGGACCCTATCAAACGGAACTCTAGTCAGGTGGCGGAAAAGCCACCTGCTGTCAGCTATCAGCTATCAGCAGGAGGCAGCGGACTCCATATTTCCGGCTGAGAGCTGATGGCTGAGAGCTGATTGCCGCGTCTGGCTTCAAGGGGGCGAAGGCATGGTACATGGCCGGGGTCACGTGTTCGACAGGGGCTTTTTGCGGCCTTGGTCGTCGATGCATACCAGGGTCACGTGCGTGGAGAAGATCAGGTCTTCGCCGGACTCCTGGGTGCTGCGGTGGAAGGCGAGGACCTCGTACTGGACTGAGGTAGTCCCCTGCCGGGCCTTTTCCAGGTTGAACCTCAGGATGGAGCCTCCCCGGACGCTCTTCCTGAACTCCACCCGGTCCATGGCGACTGTGACGAAGTTATGGCCAGGGTAATCCAGCGTGGCCGCGATCCAGGCACATTCATCCACCCACTGGAGCAGGTAGCCCCCAAAGAGATAGCCATAGTGGTTCAGGTGTTCTGGCAGGACCAGCTTGTGGTTGTCCATGGCAAGACCTCGGCTGAGTTGCTCTTGGGGTTAGAGACTCTCTCAGCCCTTTGGCGGGCGTCCCCGCTTGACTGAGAACCTTCCGTCTGTGATCACCAATCTGGCGCCGTCGGGCCCGGACTGGACGTGACCTGAGAATGTGCCCTCCACCCGCTCACCAGGTCTTCCCAGCCTGGTGAGGGTGACCTCCAGGATCGTACCCGCCTCGCCCGAGGAGGCACGGTAGTGATCCTTCGAATCCGAGGAGTAGAGGTTGGCGTTGTACTCCAGGGAGATCCCGGACGCATCTGTCAGCGCGAACCGGCCTGATTTGGGGCGTGGGACATGCATGCTGAGGAACTCGCCCTCGTTGACGTCGCCGAACCCACCCAGGATCAGCCCGTCGTTGGCGTCGATGAAGACCTTCACGTCGCGGCTGAACCCCCTCTCCTCGCCGCCGATCCTACAGGCCAACTGGTTGGCATCGCCAACAGCCACGGATTCCTGGCCCGAGCCGCCCGCCCCAGCCGCATGCTCAACACCTGGCTGCCTGCGACAGGCAACCAGACCGAGCACAAGGACAACCTGGATGACATACCACACGGTCCATCTCACTCGATGATCCTTTCCCAGGAAAGCCACGTGACTTCAGATCCCCATCATACCTGCCTGAGTGGACCGACGTGTTGTAGGGATCATTGCGTAGAGGGGCAGTCTGTTCTTCATCATACCGGATCTCTCTTCAAGGACGTTGTCGTCTGTTTGGCGGGCAGATGATCCAGGGCGAGGAGACCGAGCAGCCAGAGGCCGATCTGGAATTGGACCTTCGCCTGGAGGGCGTGTCTGGCAATTTCCATGGCGTCACCATGCCAGACGAGGAATGCGTGCGGATAAGCCAGCAGGATCAGGGCCACAGGAATCACCCAGAACGGGTTGGACCTCCAGATCCCTACGCCAAAGATCACGCCCATGGCAATGCCTGCGAGCCACCAAAGTACGATCGTGCCTTCCTTGGGGTAACTGACGACTCCTTCCAGCAGATCGGGCAAGGCTCCGCTGAATGCAGGCGAGAAGCTCGCTATGCAGGTCGGCCCGAACATCTCATTGATGTTGGCCATCGGCTCAGAGAAGGAACGGCCAGGATGGCTCAGAAGCCATTGGAGATAGGTGAATCTGCCTCGTGATCGCAGCCACTGGCGGAACTCCGCCAGGTCGGGATCGTTGAAGAAGGCATTGTCATCGCTGCTCGCCCATCGATGGGCCATGCTGGCCAGACGCGGCGTCATGGGCATTCCTGAAGTCCGGAAGAACGCAGTGGCAGAGGCATTGGGCAGGATCCTCTGGCCGAAGACATTGAGAAGAGGGAACTCCCAACGCCTGGCGATGCCGGACGACACCTGGTTGGCCGCAAAGAAGACGGTGAACATTGCTGCAGCCCACAGGTAACGCCTGAAGGACGGCTGGACCAGGGCAGCCTGGATGAGGACCACTGCGATCATCAGGAGTACATAGACGTTGGTCTCCCGGCAGAAGGCCCACAGCAGTGCCACGGCAAGGACCGCTGCCATCTTGGCCCAATGCCAACCCTGCGCCAGCCAGATCGTCCCAGCCACAAGGAGCACCATCAGTGACAACGAGATGGATTCGCTCATCACGATCGTGTCCCAGCCCAGAACTGGCATCGTGAGGCCGATCGCAAGGATCAGGCCAAGACCTGTCGCCTTGACCCAGGGCCTGCGGAGCGAACGGGCCACCTGCACCGCAAGCACGCTCCAGGCCAGGGCAGAGATCACGGATTGCAGGACATATATGGCCGCAGATCTTCCCCCCACCAGCTTGTACATCAAGGGCACCACAAAGGGACGCTGGCCTGCCAGGAAGGCCGTGCTGAGGACGGGCTGTGAGGCCACGTCCAGAAAGACATGGCTGTCGCTCTGCATGCGGACATCTGGCAGGGTATGGGCCACGCTCCAGATCCTGAGCCCTATGGAGACCAGAAGCAGGACCCCACAGATCACGGTCAGGACGCTGGATCGTCCAGAGTTAGAGCCAGTGCACATACAACACGCTTCCTTCGCAGATTCGTCTCAGCTTCCTACCCTCTCACGCTCTCCGCGTCTCCGTTTCTCCGTTTCTCCCATTCGCCCATTCGGTCTTTGAGGGCCTCACCTGAGCTGCATCCACAGGTAGCTGTAGCTGATGGCCTCTCGCAGGGCCCGCTGCCGGTTGGTGGCTGCAGCAGAGTGGCCGCCTTCTGTGTTCTCATAGTAGAGGACCGTGGCTCCCATGGCCTCCATCTTGGCCGCCATCTTGCGGGCATGTCCGGGATGCACGCGATCATCCTTCGTGGAGGTATAGAACAGGACCCGCGGATAGGTCCTGTCCGCAGAGACGTTCTGATACGGTGAGTACCTCTGGATGTACGCCCACTCCTCAGGGACATCGGGATTGCCGTATTCGGCCATCCAGCTTGCGCCCGCCAGGAGCTTGTGATACCGCCTCATGTCGAGCAAGGGCACCTGGCAGACGACTGCACCGAAGAGATCTGGCCGCTGGGTCAGGGCGACGCCCACGAGCAACCCGCCATTGGAGCCGCCCATGATGCCCAGGTGTTGCGGAGAGGTGATCCTGCGTCTGATCAGGTCCTCAGCCACAGCAGCGAAGTCATCATAGCACAACTGGCGATGCTCCTTGATGGCCTGCAGGTGCCACCGCGGACCGAACTCGCCCCCACCCCTGATGTTGGCCAGGACGTAGGCGCCCCCCTGCTCCAGCCAGGCCGCACCCAAGACCCCGGAGTAGCCGGGTCGGAGGGATATCTCGAAGCCACCATAACCGTACAAGAGCGTGGGATTGGAGCTGTCCAGCTTTGCCCCTTTGCGCTGTACGACAAAGTACGGGATTGCGGTCCCATCCTTCGAGGTGGCCGCAAACTGCCTGGCCTCAAGACGGCTGGCATCGAAGAACTGAGGGAGTGACTTCACCTTGCGGATGTCGCCTGCGTCGGAGGCAAGGACCAGGCTCGTCGGGATCAGGAAGCCTTCATAGGTGAAGAAGTACCGATTGGATCGCTCGTCCGTGGATCGAACAGACAGCGTGGTCAGCGGCGGCGAGTTGACCTTCTCCCGCTGCCAGGCGCCATCCTTGAGGTGATAGCCGTACAGTTCGCTCTGGACGTTGTTCAGCATCTCCACCAGCAGGATGTCCCGGGTATTGGAGTGGGAGACGATGCTCGACCGCTCGTCGGGTTCCACGATGACCGTGAACCTGCGATCACCCTTCAGGTACCTGTCGTAGTCGATGCTGATCAGGGACCCTTGCTTGTAGCGGATAGCCCCATTCGACCAATCGGACCGCAACTGGACCAGCATCTGGTTCTTGAAGAACCCACCGAAGATGGCGTCCTCGGGGATCTCCAGCCGGACAGGTTTCTCCCCTTCCATCACGTAGTTCTGCGAGGTGTAGAAGGTGATCTCACGGGAGATCACGTCATAGCGTCTCTCTGGCGTATACAGGCTCGCACAGCCCACTGCCACGTCACCGGCCTGGCCCTCGAAGATCGTGCGGGCCTCTGCCAGAGGCGTGCCCCTCTTCCAGACCTTGGCGATCCGCGGATAGCCCGACTCGGTCAGGCTCCCTGGCCCAAAGTCCGTCTGCACGTAGAGGGTGTTGGCATCCTTCCACGAGACAGAGCACTTGGCCTCCGGAAGGATGAATCCATCGCTGACGAACCTGCTTGTTCGGCCGTCGAACTCCCTAGCGACCTGGGCGTCACCGCCGCCCTTGGACAGATAGACCATGTACAACGAGTAGTCTGGATAGAGGCCAGTCGCGCCCTTGAAGACCCAGGCCTGGCCCTCTTCCTGGGAGAGCCTGTCTATGTCCAGCAGGATCTCCCACTGAGGGCCAGGTTTGAGATACTCCTCCAAGGTGGTCCTGCGCCAGATGCCCCGCTCGTTCTTCTCGTCCTGCCAGAAGTTGTACAGGTACTTGCCCTGAAAGCCGGCGTACGCAATCCGCTGATCGGAATTCAGGATCTCCAGTGCCTTTTGCCGGGTCTGCTCGAAGAGCGGCTGTGCCTTCAGGATGGCCTCTGTGGCCTCACTGTGCGTCTTTACCCACTCCAGGGCCTTCTGGCCTTCCACGTCCTCAAGCCAGAGGTAGGGATCCGCCTGCTCCTGGCCTGCAGCGGCCAGACCCAGCAAGACCAGCGGAAGCAACGATATGCCACTCAACATCAGATGCCTCATGACACCTCTTTCACAGAATCAGTTCAAACCCTGCCCTGGCCACAGTACAGGCCATGCGAGGCTCGGGCACCCATGGTACACGGGAATCACGCCATGCGACAGTGGCCACACCCACTGAGACAGGGCGAACGCAAAGTGGCTCCTGTACATCGTGAGGATGAGCACAGGTTCCTGGGTGCCCATGCCCTTTCTTGCGGCCCTGGCCTGTAGTTGGGTTGGCCAGGAGAACAGAAGGAGGTTTTGGCCGCTAACCCCGCGAACTCCGCGAACGGCTGTCGCCGCTTCGGCAGGTTGGACCTAGCCGTGGCATCGCCGTACGCGACGCTTCGCGTCTACCGGAAGGCTGCGCCTTCCGGGCGATCTTCGCTGCTCTCCGCTTGGTCAAGCGAGCTTGCCCCGCGTAGAGCAGCTCGCTCGCATGCGTACGGCTCAATCTGTGTGCGGAGGTCCCGGCGTGCTATCCTTCTTTGAGACTATGGAGAAGGCAGCTCCACTGCAGCTTGAGCCGCAGGATCGAGGCCGAGGATGGGGACGCGTTCCAGGCTTGCCTGGAAAAGCGGCCCATTCCGGAGGCCGCCCTTGGGACGCAGTCCCAAGGCACGGCGTAGCCGTGGATCAGGCGGTGGAGCTATGGGTATGCCAACAACCACAACCCTGCGCCAGCGTTCGCGGAGTTGGCGGGGTTCGCGGCAAAAAACCAAGAACGCTTCCCAGCCAGTCACGCGCACGACGGCATCGGTCTGTCCGCCTGCGGCGGATGACAGAGAACCTACGTCTCTTTGAGGCGGGCCGACTTTGCGCTCGCCCTGCCGGCTGAGAGGAGAGCTGAAGGGCTCTGGTCTTGGACTGACGTCCAAGGGGAGCTACCGAGAGGATCCGAACACGGCCTTGGCCATGGCTGCGGCGGCCAGGACGTATCCTGCCGCAAAGAGCGGCCACCAGAAGTACTCGGCGTAGTCTGGCTTGTTGATGTGGGAGCCGCCTATGCAGAAGGAGACCACGATGATCGTGCACCCGGCAAGGAGCGTGAGGCCGGCAGGCCTTCCCAGCCTCACCGGCAGGTTCATCTCGTCTCGCCACAGGATGACTACCGCCGCGGCAAGCATCGCCAGTGACACGAGGACCGGATACAGGACCGGAGAGGCCCAGGCCATGGGGATCAGGAACAGGATGTCCCAATCCATGATCGAGGCAGGCCAATCCAGAAGGACCTTGAGCCAGACGTAGTAGAAGATGTCCCAGACTGCAAAGATGACCAGGGCATAGGCCCACTGCTGCCGCCGGTTGCTGCCCAAGAGCCACCCCCCAGCGGCGATGATCACGAGGGTGGCAGCCTCCCTGCCGACCTCGGTCAGGATCAGCCGCCTCCAGAGCGGATTGAGATCGAAGACGGGCAGCGGGAAGCTGAAGCCATCCGGATGGAAGATGACCCTCAGATACACCACGACCGCAGACTCGATATAAGCGAATGCGATGCTGAACAGGATGACGATGAGAAGACGGCGCAGCATAGTGTCTATCCCTTTCGAAAGGCCTGCTGAAGGGCCGCCTTCATCGCCTCCTCCGGCGCCTTGTGTCCGGTCCACATCTTGAATCCGATCGCGCCCTGATAGACCAGCATGGCAAGGCCAGTCAGGGTCTTGAGGCCCAGAGACCGGGCAGTCCGGATCAGGCGGGTCTCCGGCGGGTTGGGCACCACGTCACAGACCCACAGGTCAGGCCTTGCTCCCTTGAGATCCACTGGAGGCGTGGCCTCCAGATCTGGATACAGCCCGATCGAGGTGGCGTTCACGAGGACGTCGACATCCTTGCCGATGGCATAGGTCCCCTGCCAAGGCTCAAACCGGGCCTTGGCCTTGGTCTTGTTGCCGAGATCCGCGACCAGCGCCTTGCCCCGCTCTACGCTGCGATTGACGACCGTCAGTTGGCCGACACCTGCCAGGGCCAGCTCGACCGTGATCGCACGGGCCGCGCCACCCGCGCCCAGGACCAATACGCGTCCTCCCTTGGGATCGATCCCTGCCTCCTCTCTGATCGCCCGCAGAAAACCCTTGCCATCCGTGTTCTCCCCCACGAGGCGATCCCCCACCCTCCGGACGGTGTTGACTGCACCGATCATCGCTGCGTCCGGAGACACCTCGTCCAGCAGGGACATTACCGCGACCTTGTGGGGGATCGTCAGGTTGATGCCCTTCATTCCCAAGCACCGCACTGCACGGATCGCATCAGGCAGGGCCTGCGGCTCCACGTCGACGGTCAGGTACCGCCACCTCAGCCCCAAGGCCTCAAAGGCAGCCTCCTGCATGACGCAGGTGGGATTCTCGGCCACCGGATGGCCGAACACGCCAACCAGTTCATATCTGTAGTCTGTGACCATGGTCCTTCGTCAACCTCCCTATTGCGGGGGACTCTTTCTACCAGGGACTGATCCACTTTGGAATGGTATTCACGTAGAGTGGAATCCGTTCATCGATTGGGACCAGTAGCATCACCGCGGAAAGGCTGTTGAATGCGAACGTCAGGATGGCTGCCGGCACGCGAACCCATCCCACGGGCCTGAATCGGCGGGTGAGGATTGTGGCCACGCCTTGCAGGAGAAAGAAGGCCATGAGGAGACCCGCGAATCGCTGGAGCGTCGCGGCAAAGAGGTACTCATGCACGACCCCGGACACGGCAAAGGTCCCAAGGACCGCCAAGCGAGGGTTTCTGCGGCCACCCAGAGGCCTGTAGACGTTCTCAAGCAACCACCAAGACATGGGCCGGTTCCACCGCCGCCAGAACTCGGCGGGGCTGTGTGCAGCGAGGACCTTGCGGGTCATGAACCAGGCGGCCGGGGCCCCGGCCAGACGCCAAAGGGCGGTATTGGTCTGAAAGGCCCGTATCACCAATGCCGCCAGGCAGGTCGATTTGGCGAGGTGTTCAAGCCAGAATGGCCATGCCAGCCAGTCGACGCGGAATACACCCACGACGATTGCGAACACCAGACACAAGGCCGCAATGGTCTTTGCGGCATCTCGCGCCCGTTGGGCGGGTGGCAAATCAAGCCCGTGGCCGTTGCCCGCACGTGCAACGCCCCAGGCGTAGTCTGGCAGGAGGACCAGGTAGGTGCCCCAGGCGAGCCGGCTGCCTCGCTGTGGATCGACGTGCAGATCCCACATGTGCAGCAGGAAGATGAGGAGCAGCATTCCCACTACGCACCGGATCAGCACGACCCTGGTGTCGAGCATAGCGGCGCTGCCCGCTACGATGCCGCCGAGGAGCACGAAGACCGCGCTGCGTGCTTCCCACTTCAGCCTGCGTGCAAAGAAGAACAGGGCTCCCGCTGTATAGCCGATCGCGACCGTCATGCCGATATTGGCGATTTCCGGAGCCATTTCTGTGTCAGCCAGACCTGATCCTGCCGACCCATAGCGACGTGGTATGTGCAGTCTCGCCAGACCGATAGAGACTCCAAGTCCTGGACCGGCGAGGCGGCGTTGGTCTTCGCCGCGACCCAGTCCAATTCCACGCGAGTGGAATCCGGAGAGAAAGCCACCGTACTGTGCCCTGACTTGATAGCCCCACTCTCGCCTGCCTAGGGCTGGTTCGCCTTGTCGTCCGGTTGGGCCTCAGCCGTGACATGATATCCCCCCGCCTGGAGATCTCCGACCACCTCCAGACCCAGTGACCGCAAGGCCCTTGCCGCCTCCTCGGCGACCACGTAGGCCGGACCTCCGCCAGGAAGATCCGTCCGCCCTTTCGGAGCATTGCATTGAGCCTGGCCAGGGCCTTCTGTTTCCAGAAGTCCGGCAGGTGGTGGAGGGCCATGCTGGTCGTGACTGCATCGACTGGGCCGTCCGTATGGACGTAGGTCAGGAACCCCCCGTGATGGCAGATGACGTTGGTCAGCCCCTGGCTTTGGGCCTTTCGCTGCGTGTAGTCCAGCATCGCAGCCGAGACGTCGACTGCGTGCACCCGTGCACAGCGGCGTGCCGCCTGCACGGCAAACACGCCGGTCCCGCAGCCCACGTCCACAAGGACCTGATCCTCCTGAAGGTCCAGGCCTGCGATGATGGCCGCGTTCTCCTTGTCGACATCCCGGAACCGCCGATGGAACGCGTCATACGCCTCCACCACTTCCCCTCTGGAAAAGTCACCGCCGACCGGGATCGCCTCGTCGTATTGCCACGAAGGCATATCTGGATTGATGTCACTCATATCTCAATGGTATTGCGCTAGATGAGGCCAAGTGATGAAGATCGCCACGATCCGCCACGGCGGATCTCGCGATGACAGAGTAGAGTCATTGCGAGGAGCCCGAAGGGCGACGAAGCAATCTTCCTTCTCATGCTGGCATCATTATGGCGCAACCTTATCTAGCAGTCAGCCACTGGTTGTTCGCTGCAACCCTGTCCGGGGTCAACCCTGGTGGCCAAGCGAGCTGAGCCAGCGGCGGGCCGCACGCGGCCTCCGGCGCAAGAATGCCGAGTGCACGCAGTATGGCCCGAGGCACGTCAGTCCTCGCTGAACCGAATGAGCTGGCGTTCCTTGGGCTCTCAATGACTGATGCGAAGAAGTAGACGTCGGCACCTCGCTCCACCCAACCGGCCCACCATCCCACGTTCCCACCCTCTGGAAGAACGGCCCAACCCGTCTTCGCGCGCACCACATTCGTGGGTGTCCGTTCCACCTCCATGATCCGGCGCACCGTGCTCATCGTGCGCTCGGAGAATGGAAGCTGTGACCGATACAACTGGACAAGAAGCTGGACTTGCTCCCGAGGTGAGATACGAAGGCCTCCCGTGAGCCAGAACTGATCCACGCCGCCCGCAAGGTCACAATTACCGTAGCCCGCCACGTCGACGTAGTGCTGCATGCGGGCAAGGCTGATCTGCCTGGCAATCCACTGGAAGTGCGGCACAGCCGAAAGCTGGAACGCCGTCGCGAGGTCGAGATCACGATTGAGCTCCGTGCGCTCCCGAGTAACTCCGTCCCACTTGATGATCGTTCGATCACTCTCGACGACGCCCGTTTCCAGGGCGACCATGGCATTGAAGATCTTGTACGTGGAGGCGGGGATTCTTCTCCGGTCTGCGCCCTCTGACCCCACCGCTGACCAATGGTCCTTCTTTAGGTCGTATACAAGGACCGTTCCCGAGAAGCCCGTTGAATCGAGAACAGGCCGCAGTGATCCGAGTTCTTCGATCGATGGACCACTCTGCCGCTCTCTTGCCTTCTTCTTGAACTCATCCACAAGTTTCGCGGTCATGTCGACATAGAACCAGCCAGACTCCCTCGTCGGCTCGATATGAGTGTGCTCTGCGAGCTCGTTGAAGCTGGTGATACAGACGAGGACCACCGCGAGCGAGGCAGACAAGCCAATGACCTTCAAGCGTCTGTTCATCCTCGTCCGATCCATGTCTTCCATCAGCTCACAGCCAGAAAAAGGGTCCTGACACGTCTATTTCCTTGTGGTACGATGCAGGGAAGCTACGTGAGTGCTGAACACGGGAGAATGTCATGATCGTGACCCAGAGTGACAAGGCAGTCCGTTTCCAGTCGCTTCACCAGGGCCCGGGCGCGTTCCTGATCCCGAATCCCTGGGACGCGGGCTCCGCACGGATCCTAGCAGGACTCGGCTTTCAGGCCTTGGCCACATCCAGCGGTGCATCGGCCGCTACCTTGGGCCGGCGAGACGGCCGTATTGCGCGTGACGAGACGCTCGCCATCTGCCACGCCATCGTCACCGCGACGGACCTTCCGGTCTCCGCTGATCTGGAGAACGGTTTCGGCGACGAGCCCGCGGTCGTGGCGGAGACCATCCGCCTCGCTGCGGAGGCCGGCCTTGTCGGCGGTTCCATCGAGGACGCCATCAGCGACAGGGACAGACCACCCTATGACATCGACTATGCAGCCCAGCGCGTGGCAGCGGCAGCGGAGGCCTGCCGTTCGCTTCCATTTCCATTTACCCTGACTGCCCGCGCTGAAAACTACGTGCATTGCCGTCCTGATCTCGAAGACACCATCAAGCGTCTGCTTGCCTATGAGAAGGCCGGGGCGGACGTCCTCTTTGCACCGAGCCTGCCCGACCTTGCATCCGTCCGCAAGATCTGTGCTGCTGTGTCGAAGCCCGTCAACTTCATGGTCAGCCTCAAAGGCAAGTCATTCACGGTCGCCGAGCTGGAACAGGCGGGCATCAAACGCATCAGCTTCGCCACGTCGCTCTATCGCGCGGCGATGACCGGCCTGCTTGAGGCCGCCAGGGAGATCAAGGGAAGCGGCACCTTCAGCTACATCAACCGTTCCGTGACGACTCCGGAGTTGTACGACCTGATGAGGATCTGAATCGCCAACGATTGACCGCGACACCCGTTTGCCAGCACAGACAATCGTTTGGCCATCCTGGTCATGCCGACAACCACGGCCTACTCTTTCGGTGCTGCAGGCAGGCAGCTCACCCCGCTGTTCATCAGCTTGGTCAGGTTGTCCATCACGAAGATCGAGGGGGCTGGCGTGCCGTCGGGGTTCCACATGCCGTTGCCGCGGCTGCCCTCGGGCGCCCAGTAGAAGACCCCCGTGCCCCCGGCCCTCTTGACCGTGTTGACCAGATCCGCCATGAACTGGAGCTGGCCCTGCTGGCTGCCAGGCCAGAGGTTATACTTGCTGGCTGCCATAACCTGGTCGCCGCCGGACTGCGGATAGCCGGCCTCCACGACCATGACCGGCTTCTTGTAGCGGCGGCTGGTCTCGATCAGGTTCTGCTGGAGCAGGGTCGGCGTGCCGTGCCATCTCGGGTAGAAGCTCTGGCCTATGACGTCGTAGTCGACCTTGGCCTCGGCGAGGTGATCGAACCACCACTTGGTGATGGGCCAATCGCCTCCGCAGTCGATGTGCATGATGATCTGGACAGGCCTGTCTGCTGCACCGGCCCTGACGCCGCGAACGCCTGCCTTGATGAAGCGGATGAGGTTATCCCACTGTCTGGCGTCGTCATAGGGATCGGGGAACGGACCGCGGATCTGGCCTGCGTCGAGCTTCACGTCAGAGGCAGGCACCTTGACGTAGCCAAGGGGCCAGAGCATGCCGCCTGTGATCTCGTTGCCGACCTGGACCATGTCGGGCATCGCGCCTGCGCTCTTGAGTTGCGTGATCACATCCTTGCTGTATTCCTCGACCTTCTTCTCCAGGCCGGCAACGTCGAGGTCCCGCCAGGCGAGCGGGGTCTCCTGATGCTGGGGGTCTGCCCATGTGTCAGAGTAGTGGATGTCCAGGATGAACGCCCCGCCTGCCTCCCTGATCTGCTTGGCAAGGGCGATGGTGTTCTCCAGGGTGTTGTTGGGCGCCATGCGGACGGGGGAGACAAAGACCCGCAGCCTGAAGGCGTTCCAGCCGTGCTTGATCATGATGCCGAACTCGGTGGACTGCTGGCCGTTCTCTTGATAGACCGTCGGGCCACCCCGCCTGCCGCCACCACCTGCGAGGCTGGAGATATCAGCGCCGAGGTAGAACCTTGGCTGCGCAGCGGCAGCCTGTGCGAACAGGTCTACCGGCATGACCCAGCCGATCCCCGCCAGGATCATCACGGCAGACATGGCCTTGTTCCAACGAGACAGAGTAGTCTTCATGTGGTCTTCCTCCCTGGGTTCACCAGCCAATGTGTGACCCGCCATGCAGGCTGAATGGCCTTGCGCTGAGATGATGCCAGCACGGGACAGCTCTTCCGGTGGATTGGCCAGGTGAGGATTCCAGCGCAAAGGTACTCAGTCGATGTGTTCCCACCGTCTGCGGGTGATACCCGCTTGCTGGAGAATGCGAGCCAGCAGTTCGCGACCGATGTCGCCCTTGTGTGGATTTGGCAGGGTTAGGGTCAGACTGCCCTTAATCATGAACGAGTGCTTACCGCCGGAGTAGGGCCCGTCAAAACCGACCACCCGCAGACACCGGATCAAGTCCCTCCGTGAGATAGGACCGAAAGGTGGCATCAGGCGGCAAGCTCCTTCTTCACGGTCAATCTAATACCGTCTATTCTGGGTAGCGGGAGGTTCTTATAGATCCGGAAGAGCACCCAGTCCTCAAGTACTTCGGCCAGTTCGCTTCGGCATCCCTCCAGGGTTGGCGAGTTGGCGAATACTCCTCGACATTGAGGGATGTGGCCGTAGTAGGTTCCGTCATCCGCCAGAATCTCGTAGTGGGCATGCCTCATCGCCGCTTCCAGGTACTTCGTAAGCATATCGCAGTCTCCTCTAGTGGGCTCGATGTGCATATTCACAGGCCAGCGACAGCCGGATCAGCAGGGCATTATACCACGACTGCCGCAGGCAGGCAAACGCCGCTACTCCTCAAGCCTCAGGCTCGCCTTTGAAGGCACCGTCAACGGCCCCTGCCTTCTCCTGTGGTGCCGCCTCCCCGGCGAGCGGACAGGTGCAGAGACCCGTGACGAACCAGGCACAGATCGACGCGGTGGCTCTCTTGTTCACGGCTGTCCTTTCGCAACTACGACAACCGGATGTCCGCCTTGCGGCAGATCTCGCGAAGCGCCTCGGTCGCTGTCTTGAACAGCTCCGGCCCAGTCTCGCCCGAGGACCTGCCTGCCACGAGCAGGTGCGGCTCGAGGGACAGAAAGCCGGTGTAGCCCATCTTCTTGGCGTCTTCGAGGATGGTCTGGATGTGGCCGTCGCCCTGGCCTGCAGGCACGATCTTCTTGGTGGCCTTCTGGCAGTCCTTGATGTGGAAGTGCACGACGTAGGACTTGAGGAGCTCCCAGTTCACCAGGGGATCATCGCCTGCCTGGATGAAGTTGGCGAAATCGAACGCGCACCGCAGCTTGGCGGAGTTGACGGTCTTCAGGAGGTCGAGACACGCGGGCCCCTTCTCGCCGTAGATGTCCTTCTCGTTCTCGTGCACAAGCGTGACCGGCCGGTCCTTGACGTAGTCGGCCTTGGCCTGCATCCGCCGCATGACCTCGTCCCGATGGGGCGCAAGGTCCTGGCCCTTGTCCTGCGGATAGTAGCTGAAGAGGCGGATCAGCGGGGCCCGGAAGAACTCTGCCATGTCCACCGCGACCTTGAAGCGGTCGAAGTGGGCAGGCCAGGGATCCGTGATCTTGACCTTGCCGATGGGACTGCCGATGCAGGCCACAGCCATGCCGTTATCCTGGAGTTGCTTGCGGATCTCGGTCCGCAGAGGCACGTCGAAGTCCAGGACGTTCTTGTCCACCACGCCCCGCAGCTCGAAGTAGCGGATGCCGAGATCCTTGCACACGCGGATCTGCTCCTTCAGCTTGGGCGAGATCTCATCTGCAAACCCAGCCAGCTTCATGGAGCTGGGAGCCCCCCAACCGAGCGAGGAACAACCAGACAGGACGAACGGGGCGGCCACGCTCGCCTTCACAAAATGGCGGCGGGAAATCGGACTGCTCATAGAGACTTCTCCTTCCTGTGACAGGTGAAATAGTACGTCCCTGCCGATACGTCCAGCAGGACGCAGTCTTTCTGGAATTGGGTCTTCAAGATGCCCCTGGCCGGCGAGAGCGGCAGGCCGGCCTCCAGGACGTCGCTGGATGAGGGACAGGGTATCACGATCGTTGCTGTGGTGTTGGCGGGGACGGTCACATCGAGATCCAGACCCTCTGCAGTAGTCCTCCAGCCGGACCGGACAGGGCCGTAGAGAGACTCGGTGCTCGCAGAGACCTTGGCAGGACCCCGACCTTCCATCACGCCGGGCCTGATCACGAAGTGCTTGAAGCCCGCCCTCTCGGGGTCCGGCCTGATCCCAGCCAGGCCCTCGATGAACCAACTGCCCTCGTAGAGACAGGAGCTGTGCAGATAGGAGAGGCCTGGATCGTCATCCCAGGACTCCCAGAAGGTCGTCGCCCCCTCCGCAACTGGTCACCCCAGCCCGGGTAGTCTTCCTGGCGGACCATCTCGTAGATCAGGTCGTTCCGTTCCGACTCCAGGAGGGTCTTGAACAGGAACGCGCCGCCCGTGATGCCGGCCCAGATGTGGCCCTTGCGGTTGACCAGGATCTCCTGCTCGAGTCGCTTCCAGACCGCGGGCCGCACGTCCTGGGGCGGCACGCCCACCATGAGGGCGATGGCCAGGTAGCTGGGCAGGCCGTTGACGTAGCTGCTGTCCGCAGGCTGGAAGAACCTGCCGTGCGCAGCCTTGGCCACTGTCTCAGCCCTCTGGTGATACCGGGCAGCAGCCTCTTGCTGGCCCAGGATCTCCGTGATCCGGGCCGCTGTCTGGAGATTGTAGATCCAGTAGCAGTTGTTGAAGAAGAGGGTCTCTGGGGTGTCGCCGTTGACGCCCTTGGCCCCGGGCCAGAGCCAGTCTCCCAGGAAGTCCCACTCACCGCCCCACCGGACGAGCAGGTCATCCTTGGCCTTGGTCTCCAGGAACTCCAGCCATCGCTGCATCATGGGGAAGTTCTCTTCCAGGATGCGGGTATCGCCGTAGCGGCGATAGACCTCCCAGGGCAGGGTGATGCAGAATCCGCTCCATGCAGGACCGCCGCCCCCCCAGTAGGTAGGCGCGGTGTAGGGTAGGTTGCCGGGCTCGATCTTTCCGCCCCCGCCGGCCTGTCCTTCGGCCTTCTCCGTGCCCCAGGCCGATGCGCTGCCCTGGACGTCACGCCAATCCTCCGCCCACTTGGTATAGAAGGCGGCGAGACTGTAGTTGTCGAGGGCGGTCCGGGTCGTGGCGTGCGCATCGCCGCCATAGCCCATCCGCTCCCGGTGCGGACAATCCACCACGTAGCCTCCCAGGCTGAGGTTCTCGAAGGTCCAGAGGGTCACGTCGTAGATCCGGTTGAGCAGGTCGTTGTCACACTCGAAGTGACCGGCCCTGGCATAGTCCGTGCGGACGAGCCAACCCCGGACCTGCTCAGCCGAAGGCTTGGCTTGCAGGCCGCGGATCGTGATCCATCGGCCTACTCCATAGTTGAACCGATTGCGGAACGTGCCCTTGCCGCTGGGCCCTATGATATACGCACTGTGGAGGCGGTGCGTCATGGCCACAGCCTGACGTTCTGAGAACTCCAAGTCCACCCTGGCACCGGCCTGCCCGACACATCCAACTCGATCCACCCTGCGAAGTTCACGCCCATGTCGACCTGCACCACACCTGGCGAGACCTCGGTGATCGCCATGGGCCGGATGGCCTTGACCAGGCGATCGGGCTCGATCTTGTCCGCAGAGACCACCACCTTGGGCCGGAAGACACGTGCCTGCCTCCATCCGGCCTCATCCAGCCCGGCGCTGCACCAGAGTGGCACCTCGCGACCGGCGTCATACAGCTCGCCGCCAAAGTGCATGAAGTCCCAGACGCCGAGCAAGGCGTTGGGGCTGGGATGGGTCTTCCACTGGCCGTCTGTCCCCAACCGAACGACCTTGCCTCCAGGCATCTCCACGTCGATCTGGGCCATGACCAGAGGCGTACGCGGCTTGTCCGGGGTCTCAAACTTGGGAAAGATCGACCACGACACGCCCAGCCACAGGCCTATCACGTTCGCACCCGGATGCAGGTAATCGGCGATCTCGTACGTGACGTACCTGGCCCTCTTCGAGTTGTCTGTGACACTGGGGACCAGCACGGCATCGCCCACCTTGCGGCCATTGACGTACAGCTCGTGATAGCCGATCGACGCCACGTAGGCCACTGCCCGGCCGGGCTTCGCCTCGAGATCGATCGTCCTGCGAAACCAGGGATCAGGCATGTTGTTGTCCGGCGGCGGCCAGCCCTGCCTTCTGACAAAGACCTCTTCCGTGCCGATCCACTGGGCTGACCAGTCCGAGCCGGACAAGAGCCCCATGGTCCACCGGCCAGGCCTGCTCCAGCCTGACCAGACACCCTTGTCATCCCGCACGCGGACCTTCCAGAGACACTGCTGGCCGGAGTGAAGGGCCTTGCCCTTATAGGGGACGTTGACGGAGTCGCTGGACGTGACCTCGCCCGTGTCCCAGAGGTCACCCCTGCCGCTGGCCAGGATCTCGGGCCTGGAGGCCACCCGCATCTGGTAAGCGGTCTGGCACAGGCCTCGCCTGGCCGGGTCATTGGACGCCAGCACCCAGCTCAGCCGGGGGCTCTGCACGTCCAGGCCAAGCGGATCACGGAGGTACTCACACCGAAGCTCCCCCACGACCACCGACCGCCTCGTCAGGGCGCCCGGCGCCAGCCCGCATCCGCCCAGCCACGCCAGCAAGACACCGGTCAGAGGGAGCCACAAGCCTCTTCGTCGTCTGATCCACACCATAGTCGTTCACCTCCCTGGGACTCGCTTCAGCCCGATCGTGCGCCGATCAGGAGAAGGATTTCTCTTTTGCCGCGAACCCCGCCAACCCCGCGAACGCTGACGCAGGGTCGTGAGTGTTGGCATACTCATAGCTCCGCCGCCCGATCCACGGCTCCGCCGTGCCTTGGCGACTATGTCGCCAAGGGCGGCCTTCGGAATGGGCCGCTCCTCCAGGCAAGCCTGGAACGCGTCCCCTTCCTCGGCCTCGATCTGGCGGCTTTGGCTTCGGGCGGGACAGCCATCCATCTCAGGAAAGGACTCAGACTGCTGGGGCTACCGGATGCAGTCTGAGCCGTACGCATGTGAGCGAGCAGGACTCCATTGAGCAAGCTCGCTTGCGCGATGGAGGCCGGCGAAGCTCGCCCGGAAGGCAAGGCCTTCCGGTGGACGCTCCAGCGTCGCGTACGGCGATGCCACGACCAAGCCTGACCTACCCCAGCGGCGACAGCCGGTAGTGGAGTTCGCGGGGTTCGCGGCAAGGAACCTCCTTCGGTCCTCCTCAGCGAGCGACCCACAGCCACAAACTGGAATGTCACCACCCCGAGCGGCTGACGCCTGAGCCGCGGGAGAATGAGGAGTGGCTCACGCCTGAACCTGAGGAGAAGGTCGAACGGCCAAAGCCCGAGGAGCCAATCCCGGAGTGACTCCAGGCATCGTGACGCCTGCGCTCCTCTTCCAGGCGGCTGCGACGCTCCCGCTCCAGACGCTCCTGTTCGGCGAGGAGGCGACGCCGCTGCTCTGCCGCTGCCTCGGCGATGGCCGCCCGGGCCTCGCGTCTGGCAGACTCGGACAGCCGGAGTGCCTCCACGTAGGAGCCCGATGCCAACAAGGCCCTGGCCTGATCCAAGGTCCGGCTTGCAGGCGAGCCGAAGAGGGTCACGCCAAGACCACCCCGCCAGGCACTCATCTGCCCCACGACCTGGGCTGCCGTGGCCAGGGCGGCAGCAGCGGCCTGACCTGCCTCCAGCTCACCGTGGAGGATTGCGGCCAACCGGCCGGCGCCGCTGAAGACCTCATCCGCCTCTTGGCGGACCTCAGCCCAGCGGCCATGCGGCGTGCCCAAGTCCGTCTGCCTGCGGCGGAGCCGCTCTGCCAGGATCTCACCGTCACGGTAGGCCTGCTGCAGGGCTGCGCTGTCGGCCAGGTGGTCGGTCTGGGCCTGGTGGGCCATGCGCTGGGCAGCCTCCAACTGGCTGGCAGCCTCGCTGATCCTCCGCTCTGCCTCACTGCGAATGGCCCAGTCGCAGCGGACCTGGTCCTCGACCGAGGCCAGCATCTGTCCTGCGGCCTGAAGCTCTGCAGCGGCCGCAAAGGGATTGGCGGGCGAGGCCTGCATCAGCCTCACGGCAGCGCCCAGACGCTGCCTGGCCTGGTCAAAGGCCGCGGCTGTGGGCTCCGTGGTGCGGCTATCCTCGACACTCGTCTGCAGCTCACCGACCTGGTGCTCCAGTGCGTCACGCTGCCTGGCATTGGCCATCTCAGTGGCTGCAAGGCGCTGCTGTTTCTCCATGATCTCCTGCAGTCTGAATGTGGCCTGCTCGTGGCGGGCCGCTGCCCTGGCCAGGGTCGCAGCGGCATCGAGGAACCCGCCGCTGCGGTGGCGGGCCTCTGAGAGGTCCAGCATACGACCGGTCTCGGTCAGGTGGTCGGTGACCTCATCCAGGTTGTCCTGGATCGTATCATTGACCCGTGGGTGCGTGGGATCGCCTTCGCCCAGGAGAAGCACAGAGGCTGCATATCCCTTCTCGATGTCCTCCAGGACGCGTCGATGCCTGGGTACCTGGGCAGTGATCTCGGCAAGCCCCTTGCGGCAGGCCGCGGCAGTTGCGTCGTGGGCTCCGAAGGCCTCTCGCGTGGCCTTCAGGACGCCGGCGATCTCCTGTGTCAGATCCGCCACTTCGGCCAGGCCCTGGTCTGCGGTCTCCACGTCGCCGCGCTCCAGGGCTGCCTTCACTGCAGCCACCTGACTGCGGGCCTTGTCCACCCGATCGTCCGGATCACTGCCCTGCTCATGGAGGACTGCGTCGGCAGCCAGACCGCCGGCCTGGCCCAGATCCTGTCTGGCCTGGGCAATGGAGGCAAGCGCCTCATCGATGGAGCGGATCGCCACCTCGCGTCTGGCCTTGTCGATCTGCACGACCCGTTCTGCACGATCGACCAAGGTCCGCAGGTCAGCGGCCAGGACCGCAATCTGACTGGCCTGGGACTCCTTCAGGGCCTGACGAGTGACCTGGTCCAGCCGGTCTGAGAGCGTCTCCACCGAGACCGCCATCCAACCTGCGTCAACAGACGCCTCAGCCAGCACCTGTGCGGCACTGGCCATCTGTTGTCTGAGGCCAGCATGGAAATCCGCGGCCAGCCGGGCAATCGCCAGGCCGTCTTCTGCCTTGGACTTGGCAGAGGCAGCGAGGGTCTCCAGGGTTCCGACGGGGTCGCGGACTGCGAGCTTGGCAGCGTCCGCGTGATCCCGCTGCGCAGCAGGCAGCAGATCCGAGAAGACAAGGCCGGCGGTGAAGCTCGTCGAAGGGCCGGCCGCTGTGCGCAGCTCCGGCTCCAAGAGACTCACCTCGCGGATGCGATCCGTGCTCGCCTTCTGGACGTCTGCCAGGTGGTTCACACTGCCGTCGACCTGGCCGATGCCGGCCACTGCACGGCCAGCCCGCTGGTTGAAGGCATCGATCAGCTCCTGGAAGGTCATGGTGAAGGGCTGGTACGATTCCACGGGCCCCAGCAGCGTCTCCCGCTGGGTGCGGGGGCCTCGGATGATGAACTCCAGTCCTTCATCCGGCGAAAAGACGACGGGGTCGTCGCGGAGCCTGCGGAGTGCGGCGCGGTAGTGGCGGACCGCAAAGACGTTCACAAACTGCCTGGCCAGCCTGTCAGGCCTGGCGAGCAGCCTCGCAGTCTCCAGCACCCGGCTTGCGCAGGCGGACATGATCACCATCTCGTCCACGTCTTCGACAACCTGCCTGGCCAGATCCAGGGTACGGCCCGTGTGGCGGGTGGCCACCTCGTCGCTGGACGATCCCAGCACGTCATGCGTCTGATTGAGCAGATCGAACAGAGCCAGGGTCTTCTCGTTGATCGCCTTGGACCAGGTGTCGATCATGGCCAGGGCCTCCCGCCTGCTCCTCCTCCTGCGAAGGTTCAGGGACAGGCCCACCAGCAGCACGGTCGCCAAGCCAGTGCCGCCGGCCAACCGCACGAGGAATCGCCGCTGGTTGGCAGCAAAGGCTGCGGCCGCAATCCGTGCCTCGACGCGGCCCATGCGGGTCCGCAGGTCCTGCATCCTCACAACGTACGTAGAGTCGCCCTGGCCATGGACCTCACGGGCCCCAGCGAGCACTGTCCGGGCCTCGTCGATGTCCGGCACAGCGGCATGGGCGTAGGGCCGGCCTGCCAGGCTATCGAGCCTGGCGCCCAGGTCCGTCAGCTCCTGGCCTGCGAGCCGGTGGTCCTCAATGGCCTTCCTGGCCTTCTCTGCCCGGCCACGGACCTCCTCCGCCAACGCGCCGGCTGCAGGCGCGTTGCCGCCATCCAGCGCAGCGGCTGCCCCAGCCAGGTCGGCCCGCATGCGGTCCAGGTCCGGGCGCAGGATGTCCCCCCGCACCTCCGGGTGGGCCTCCTGGGCCTCGCTGACACTGAGGCCAAGCCGCTCCACAGACTCTGCGGCACTCCGCAGGCCCAGCCTGGCCCGGTCCACGGTCTTCTGGAGCTCGAGTCGGGCGGACTCTTCCCTTCGCCGGGCCTCTGCCTTCTCTGCCTCGATGCGGCGGGTCAGCCTGGTCTCGACGAGGGTGATGGTGTCCTTCACCGCGTCTGCCACCCGGCCCCCGGACCTCATGGCAGCCACGGCTGCCTGGTCCAGGTTGCCCTGCCAGTGGTCCTCACCCAGGCCGCGGCGATCCATGGCGTCCGAGGCGTAGTACGAAAACTTGCGGTCCTTGAGGAAGAGCATGAAGAACGCGCCATTGCGCTCGCCTGTCCGGGGGTCTGTCAGTTGTCCGAACCCGGTCCTGTTCGCCAGTCCCTTTCCCAGGCATTGCTCGACTGCGTCGAGGCCCGTGTACTGCCTGCCTTCCGGGTCCGTGTATCGCTCGCCCTGGCCGCTCTCCAGCAGCACCACGGTCCAGTTCTGGGCGTTCTGGTCCAGCCATGCCTCGAGCTGATCCTGTTGCTCCGCCCCGACGGCCACGTCGCCCTTGACGTACAGGTGCTGTTGGGCCTGCCACCGGTCTACCACATCGGTCCCTGCATTGACCCGGAGCGGATGGCCGGAGGGCTGCGGGTCCTGTGCCCAGGTGTTCCCTGGGCCGGCCCACGCCGCACACAGCAAGCAGAGCACAGTCCACCTGCCCCATTGTCTGTACATGTCCTGCCTCATTCCCGATTGGCCGTAGGGTTAACTGGTCAAACCACTGTTACACAAGACGCGGTCAGGCGGTGGATCTTCATTGCCATCCGGTTCGTTTTGTGCGCACACTCCGTCCCTGTCGGCGGGCGCCAGGACGGACGGAGGACGTCTCTGTATGCGGGCTAGCCCGCTCTTCTCCGCAGATTCACCCTGATCAGCCGGCCGTCGTGGACCTTGATCACCTCAGCGATGGACACGACGCTGGCGCGTGAGCTCCCGGCCTCAGACACAAGGTACGGGACCATCACAGTACCGGACTGCATCCTACAGCCTGCGGTGGTCCCGGGCAAGGGGCGGATCTCTGCGCAAAAAAACGTCGAGTCAGGACAGCAGCCCTGACTCGACGCACAGGAACAGGATCAGACTACAATCAGTCTACTTCTTGACCATCAGTGCAGCGATCTCGTCGGCAGACAAGGCCTTGTCATAGACGCGGATCTCGTCGAGGATGCCGTTGAACGGGTTCACCCCCGTACGGATGCTCGGATTGGCGGCATCGGGGTTTGCCCCGCTGGCGCCGAAGACAAACGGAGCATCGTACAGGTAACCGAACGTAAAGGCCCCTGTGCCAGTCTGCTGGGCGTTGATGTAGAAGGCCGCATTGGCGCCATCGAAGGTCACGGCCACGTGGGTCCACTGGTTGAGGGGCAGCGGTGCGCCATTGTTATTGGCAACCGCGTTGAGCCCGGACTGGAACTGGAGGTTCCCGGTAGGCCGATCTGCCTCGATCTGCCACATCATGGTGTCCGCACCCCAACTGATCCTCTTGCCAATCAGGCCCTGCCAACCCTCATTGAGACCTGCCCACTTCGCCCAGAGGGCAACCGTGAGCTGGCCGGTCGGAGACGACGGGTTGCGGTTGCCCAGATCGACGAACTGGCTGCCCTGCACGCCCGTGAACGACATGGCCTTGCCGAACCCAGTCGGTCCGGTGACAAACGTGATCGGCGACGTCGCATCGCCCGCGACCACGCCGTCCAAGCCGTTGCCTGAGCTGTCCTTGGCATCGCCCTCGCAGGCGTAGTAGGCAGCCAGACCCAGCGGCTTGGCGCCGACGCGAATGTCATCGACAAAGAACCGGCCGGCGATCCTCTCAGGACTGCCCGGGTCGCCCACGCCGATGGCCATCTTGGCCACGGAGGCCAGGTTGATAGACTTGAGGTCGGCCAGCGGGGTCAGCCATTCGGCCCAGATCTCCTTGGTCAGGACCGTCGAATCGGGGTAGGCCACAACCACGGACTTGCCCGCGCTGTCCTCGAGCCTGAAGTACAGCTTGTCTGCATCGTTGGTCGCTTGGCCACGGACGTAGATCTTCAAGGTGTCGTATGAACCGACCTGGGTCAGATTCAGGGGGGCGGCAAAGGTCCGCTCCGTCTCGGAATAGCCCTTCATGCCGTTGTTATCGTAGCTGACCGGCATGCACTGCGAGCCCGAATGGAAGACCGTCTTCTCCGCAAACGGCGGGAACGTGTTGCCCACCGTGGATCCGGTGCCGTTGCCGCCGAACGCATCGAGGCTGCAGTCCGTCGATGCGCTGTAGCCGAATCCGTCGACCCAGGCAAAGAAGATGCGGCCGCAATCGTCATTGTAGCTCTCAAAATCATCCACGGAGATGAAGTCGCCGGTAGTGAAGTTCCAGACAGAGCCTACCCACGGGCTGACCGGGATGAAGTCATTGACCTCGTCCACCCGCCAGTAGTACCGCGTGTTGAACTTGAGGCCGCTGGGCTTGTAGCTGGCTGAGGTCAGATCCGCGGTGGTCACGGTCGGATCGCTCTCGCCCTGGGCATCGGTCACGGCCTGCAGCGAGGTGCCGAGGTACAGGTGATGGGAGGCGGCATAGGTGCCGGGCGTCCACTTCAGCGTCACGTCGGTGGCGATGTCCTTGGCATTGTTGGCAGGATACGCAGGCAGGGCCTTGCCTGCGCCAATCAACTGCATGTTGTCCAGGTAGAAGGTGATGGGGCCGTTGTAGGTCGTGTCATTGGCGTTGCTGACCAGCAAGAGCTCAAGCCACGTCACACCGTCCAGGTTCTTCATCTCGGAGAACCACTGCGAGTAGTCGAAGGTCGCCTTCAGGGTCGCATCCGTCGTGTTGTATCTGGGCGTCCAGTTCGCCTGCTCGGTGGAGGTCTTCCACACGCTCCAGCCATCGCCGCCTGCGTTCACGATCAGGTGAACCCCGTTCCAACCCGGGGCGCTACCCGTGGGGTAGTCGGCGATCTTGTAGCTCACGTCCACCGTGAGCTTCTGGTTGGCCTTGAATGCATCCAGGAGACCGGCATCAAGGACGTTGAGGACGACGATCCCCTGATTCCAGTCATTCTTGGGCAGATGGAACCCCAGGCTGTACTTGCCCAGAGTCACGCCGTTCGTGTCGTCGAACTTGACGTTGTCCGTCCAGGTCGTGCCCACCGTCCAGCCGTCCAGGCTCTGCTCCCAGTTGCCTATCACCAGGGCATGACTGGCAGGAGTCATGGCCAGGACCGCAGCCACACAAGCCACGTAGATTAGTCTCTTACACATTCCGACTGACCTCCTTCCAACCGCATCTCAGGATGATTGATTCGCCCCAGCCGGACACGCGTCCCAGGTAACGCAGCAGACTCCAGAAAGGCCGCTCCACACTGACTGCTGCAAGAACTGGCTGCCGGACAGGGCAACGCTGTTACATTTTCTTACATTCTACCAATCAAGCCGCTGCCGTGTCAAGTCACAAGAGGCAACAGACAGGGAGCAAGAAGCCCCAAGGTGTGAGTTTTAAGTTTTAGGTTTTTGGGTTTTAGGTGTCTTGGCTCTGAAGGTGACCTACCCTGCTTCTAGTCCTCCCTGAAACTTAGAACTCAAAACTTAAAACCTAAAACCCAACACCTACCCCTACCCCTTCCCCTGCACCTGGCTTGTGGCGGCTTCTTGCCAGGCACGAAGGCTGTTACTATACTCTCCAACGTCGACTTTGCTACTTGAGGTGTCTCTTGAAGGCGTTGTTGTACACTGAGCCCTATCACGTTGAATACACGGATGTCCCGGACCCGATGGTCGGGCCGGATGATCTGCTGATCCGGGTCAAGGCCTGCGCGATCTGCGGATCGGACGTCCATGGCTTCACGGGCAAGACGGGCAGGCGACTGCCTCCCCTGATCATGGGCCACGAGGCGGCAGGCGTGGTCGAGGCGGTTGGCGCAAACGCCGGCCGGTTCCACGTTGGAGACCGGGTCAGCTTCGACTCCACTGTGTACTGCAACCGCTGTGCGAACTGCGAGTTGGGACAGATCAACCGTTGCCAGCACCGCCAGGTCCTGGGCGTCTCGGTCCCGGAGTACAGGAGGCACGGGGCCATGGCCGAGTACGTGGCCGTGCCGTGGTGGATCGCCTTCCAGATCCCCCAAGACCTGGGCTTCACGCAGGCCAGCCTGCTCGAGCCCGTGTCCATCGCTGTCCATGCAGTCAGCAGGTCTGCAGTCCGCCAAGGCGACACGGTCCTGGTGGTAGGCGCAGGGACCATCGGTCTTCTGACGCTCCAGGCCGCAAGGCTTGCGGGAGCGGGCACGATCCTGGTCTGCGACCTCAACAGCTTCAGGCTTGGGGTGGCCAAGTCTCTGGGTGCCGATGCGACCATCAGCACCACGGGCGTGGATGGGCTGGCCTGCATGCTGGACCACACCCGCCAACAGGGAGCCGACGTGAGCTTCGAGGCCGTAGGCTTGACTGAGACCTTCCAGATGGCGGCCTCCAGCCTCAGGATGGGCGGTCAGCTCGTGGCCATCGGCAACATCCGCAAGGACATAGACATGAATCTCCAGCAACTCGTGACACGAGAGCTGACCTTCGTCGGCTCATGCGCCAGCGCAGGCGAGATCCGATCGTGCGCAGAGATGATCAGCGATGGCCGCATCCAGGTAACGCCCCTGGTCAGCGAGGTGCTGCCTCTCAGCCAGGGAGGCCGGGCATTTGAGCGGCTGCTGGCAGCCCAAGAAGACCTGCTCAAGATTGTGTTGGAGCCTAGCCATGCATGAATTGTTCGATCTGACGGGCAAGGTGGCCATCGTCACCGGGACCAGCCGGGGCCTGGGTCAGTACTTTGGCCGAGCACTGGCCAAGGCGGGGCAGACCTCGTGATCACCAGCAGGGAGGTCTCCAGGCTGACGGAGTTTCGCAAGGAAATCGAGTCCCTGGGCCGCAAGGCCCTGGCGGTGAAGCTGGACGTCCGCTCTGAGGCGGACATCCATCACCTGGTCCGGGCCAGCATGGACGAATACGGCAAGATCGACGTCCTGGTGAACAATGCGGGACTCAACATCCGCGCCCCCAGCAGCCAGTTCACCTGGCAGGACTGGGACACGGTCCTCGAGACAAACCTCAAAGGCAGCTTCTTCTGCTGCCAGGCCGTGGCCCAGGAGATGATCAGCAGGGGCTATGGCCGCATCATCAACATCGGTTCGTGCACGTGCGTCTTTGGCATGGAGGGGATCGCTCCCTACACCGCCAGCCGCGGCGGAGTCCTGGCCATGACCCGCAGCCTGGCCGCCGAGTGGGGCAGGCACGGAATCACCGTCAATGTCCTGGCCCCAGGCTGGTTCAGGACCGCCCAGAATGCCGCGCTCTATGAGAACAAGCCTTGGGTCGAGATGATCACCGGACGCATCCCCCTGGCCAGACCCGGTCAGCCCCACGACCTGGACGGCGCGGTCATATTCCTCGCCTCTGACGCCTCCGCCTACATCACGGGCCAGATCCTCCTGGTGGACGGCGGATTCACCACAGGCGCCACGAAGGCGGTAGCAACACCACCGAGGAGCTGAGACCAGGTGCCGGCTGTCAGCTATCGGCCATCAGCTCTCAGCCGAAACTGCAGGTCAGTGTTACTCCTGCTGATAGCTGACAACTGATGGCTCATAGCTCTCTCCTGACTCCTGTCTCCTGCCTCCTGCCTCGTGATTCCCAGCCCCATCAGCTTGACGTCCAGAAGCCGGTTCACTAAGATGAAATCAGGACGTTTTACGGTCCAAGTATGGGCCATTGATCGACTGGATATCGCGGGAACTCCATGAAACTTGAAATGAGCGGACAGATGCGGATGGAGCAGCGAATGAAGCTGGCTCCGCATATGATCCAGTCCATGGAAATCCTGCAACTGCCTATCCTGGCCCTCCAGGAGCGGATCGAGCAGGAGCTCAACAGCAACCCGGTCCTCGAGCAGGAAGAACCCCTATCCGAGGCGGCCGGGGACGAGTCATCCGGCCCAGGGTCCCCCACCGAGAGCGAGAGCGAGAACGACGATCGGCTCGAGCAGAAGACCCTGGTGGTCGACACCGACGTCAACAAGGCCGACGATTTCGAGCGGCTGGCCAGCTTCGGTCGTGAGTTCGGCGACTACAGCGAGCAGGCGAGCCCCAGGCGATCCAGCAGCCAGGACGACGAGGTGGATCCCAAGCTGCAGGCAATCAAGAACGCCGCTGCCCTGCCCCAGTCCCTGCACGAGTTCCTGACCGAGCAGTGGCAGATGGTCGATATACCGCCCACCGTCAAGAAGGCCGGAGAGGCCATCATCGACTACATCGACGACCGCGGCTATCTCAGCGTGCGGCTCGAACAGCTCCATAACCAGGACAGACAGGACTTCACCTTCGAGGACCTCAAGGAGGCCCTCCGCCTGGTGCAGACCCTCGAGCCGGTCGGCATCGGCGCCCGGGACCTCAGGGAATGCCTCCTGATCCAGATGGCCCAAAGCCCGGAAGACATGGCGTTCGAGATGGACATGGTCAGCCACCACATGGATGCACTCCTCGAGAACCGGCTGCCAGACATCGCCAAGAGAATGCATTGTACCCTCGACCAGATCAACCATGCCCTGGAGCGGCTCCGCAAGCTGGATACCTCGCCGGGCCTGCAGATCAGCCAGAGCCCCAATGTGCCCATCACGCCGGACGTGGCGGTCGATTCGGCTGAGGAAGGCGGCCAGTACACGGTCCGCCTGGTCGACGACTACCTTCCCAACCTGCGGCTCAACGAGAGCTACGTCGAGATGGCCAAGGACACCAGCGTCAACGGCAGCACCCGCAAGTTCCTGCAGAGCAACATCCGGTCCGCCCAGTGGATCCTGGACGCCATAGAGCAGCGAAAGAGCACCCTGCTGAAGGTCACCCGCTCCATCGTTGCCGCACAGCGGGACTTCTTTGACAAGGGCCCCCTGCACCTCAAGCCCCTGCCTATGGCCAAGGTGGCGGAGGAGATCGGCGTGCACGTGGCCACGGTCTCCCGTGCAGTCTCCGGCAAGTACATGCAGTGCCCCTGGGGTATCCTGCCTCTGCGGAAGTTCTTCAGCGGCGGCATAGAGGATGCCCAGGGTCAGGAGCATAGCTGGGAGGCGATCCGGGTGCAGTTGCAGCAGATCATCGACTCGGAAGACAAGGCCAATCCCCTCAGTGACGACCAGATCCGCGAGAAGCTCGCTGCTGCCGGTTTTGCAGACATCGCCCGCCGCACCGTGGCCAAGTACCGAGGCCTGCTGAACCTCCCCGCCGCCCGGTTCAGGAAGAAGTACTGAACGTGGAACGGCTTATGAGGACCCTATAGACGAGGACAACCTATGAAGAAGATACAAGTCCTGGGAACTGGATGTGCCAAGTGTCAAAGGATGACCGAGAATGCGGAGGAAGCGGCGAAAGGGCTCGAAGGCGAGTGCATTGTCGAGAAGGTCACGGCCCTGGAGGACATCATGATGTTCGGGGTGATGATGACTCCGGCCCTGGTCATCAACGACGAGGTCAAGGTCATGGGCTGGGTCCCCTCTGTCCAGGAAATCAGGGACATGTTGGTACAGAAGCAGACGCCTGAACGCAGGAAGAGGGAGACAGAAGACAGGGACCCGGAGCCCGGAGATTCAAGACGGAGAAACGGAGAATCGGAGAATCGGAGAAACCGAGGAAGGGCGACACGGAGAAACGGAGGGACGGAGAATCGGCCAGACGGGGCGCCGGAGAATCCGGGAGAAGGCGAGACGGCGGATGGGCGAGGGAATACGGACCAGGGATAGCGAAGGCAAATGAGTCCAGTTCTTTCTGCACGAGACGCCCAAGAGGAACGAAGCTTGAGCAACTCACGAATGGACACGTCGTTGGCTCCCACAGGCCCTGCGCCGCTCTCTTCGACGCAGACCACCGAGTCCGGTGTGCAACGCCTGTCAGAGCTGGATGCCCTTCGCGGCATAGCCGCCCTTTCCGTGGTGTTTTGGCATTTCTTCTGCGGCACCTACACCTCCCTGCCGGCCGCGAAGACGATCTACTGGGTCTCACGAGCGGAAGGCGCGGTGCTCCTGTTCTTCATCCTGAGTGGCTTCGTGCTGTCGTTGCCGTTCGAGCGAAAACCATCGCCCACCTACCTCGCCTTTGCCATCAGGCGGGTCTGCCGCATCTACCTGCCATATCTGGCCGGCATCGCCCTGTCGATCCTGGTCATCACCTGTGTTGCCACGTCCAAGATCCCCCAGCTCAGTCCATGGTTCAACATGACCAGTGGCGTCCCCTTCAACGGCCGGATTGCCGTGGAGCACCTGTTTCTGATCGGCAACATCCACTCCAACACGTACAACAACGCCATCTGGTCGCTGATCCAGGAGATGCGGGTCTCGCTCGTGTTTCCCCTCCTCTTCTGGGTGGTCAGCCGCAACAAGGTGGCCACCAACCTGGCGTTCTGCGCAGCGCTGTCCGGCTTCTCGGTGATGGCCATGCGACTCAACCTCGAAACGAGCAACGGGCATCAGACCGGCTATTCCTTCACCCCGCACATCGCCTCACTCTTCATCATCGGCATCCTACTGGCCCGATACCGCCATGACCTGGTAACGTGGTACCGGCAGATCCCCGCTGCCGTCAAATGGCTGGTCTTGTTGTTCGCCCTGGCCCTATACCGGGCCTCCATGGAGTTGCCCGCCCCATTCCTGAGGGACTACGGCTGCGCCTGTGCGGCCGTCGTCTTCATCGTGTCTGCCTTGGGATCGCGCAGGCTGTCCGCGATTCTGAGAGGCCCGGTCTTCACGTTCTTGGGCAACGTCTCCTACGCCGTGTACCTGAACCACCTGACCGTCCTCTTCTTCGTGCTCTCCATGGGCTTTCCTGCACTGTCCTTCTGGTCACTGGGCCTGGCGTTCGTAGCATTGACCTTGTTGATCTCTCTCCCCTTCTGGAGATACGTCGAGCGGCCGTGCATCTCGCTGGGCAGGGTCCTCGTGCGGCGGTTCTTTGCCCATCCCTCGATGGGCAGCCAAGCCTCTTGAGGAGAGCGGAGTCGAATTCAGCGAGCAGTGCTTCCGGGCTCCGGCCTGAACTGGATACTCTCCAGACACAGACCGCAGGCTGGCGCCAGGTGGCCTGCAGCCTGGCGGTCGCGCGCTGCCAGGATGTCGACGATCTGCTCGGGCAACCAATGACCGTGACTGATGTCCACCAGGGTGCCCACCAGGATGCGGATCATGTGGTGCAAAAAGCCGGGGCCCTCGACGTCGATGGCGATCGTGTCAGGGTCGCCTTCGCTGACCGTAACGTCGCACCGGGAGATCGTCCTCACCGTGTTCTGTCCCCTCTCCAAGGTGGTGGCGAAAGAGTGGAAGTCCTGCGTTCCCAGGACGTACTGCGCCGCCTTCTGCATCGGCTCGATCGACAACGGCGAAGGGATGTGCCAACAGAAGCGGGACTGCCGCATGGGGCGGATCCGGGCCGCATAGATCATGTACCGGTAGTGCTTGTTCAGGACAGAGGCCAGGAGGTTGAAGCCAGGATCCACCTCGCGTGCGGAGCGGATGCTGATGTCCCTCGGCAGCCGGTTGTTCATGGCCAGAGGCAGCTCTGCCAGTGGAATAGGATGGCCCGTGTGGATCAGGGCCGACTGTCCCCAGGCGTGCACACCCGCGTCGGTGCGGGCAGCGCCCTGCACGGGGATCGGCGACCGCAGCAGCGACGTGGCGGCCTCGCTGATCGTGGCCTGGATCGTCCTGTAGCCCGGCTGAATCTGCCATCCATGGTAGTCGGTGCCGTCATAGGCGATGGTCAGTTGGATGTGGCGTTGGGGCAGCATGAGCCAGGGGTCATGCAGACTTCCTGCGTCCTACCCCGACCTTGCGAGTGAGCACCGGCCAACCCTGGGTCGAATCGTCGATGTGGCCGTTGATGAAACGCTCGACCTCCTTTCTGGCCTCCTGGGCCGGGTCCGCCATAGCGTCGCGACCCGCCACGCCCTGCTGCCGCAGGGCCTCTGGCCCGGTCCCTTCGTCCGAGGTCCTCAGCATGAAGTCCCAGTTCTGTTCCATCGCATCGTTCCCCACCCGATCTTCAGCCATAGTCCACATTCCTGATCATCCATCCCGTATACATGTATGGACGCTCGACCCCCCCACTTTGTTTCAACAAAACGTGGGGCAACCATCCATTCATCTGGTCTGCATTCTGGCGGATCGACGTTACGGATATGTTACGAAGGGGTGACGGAACAACGGATTATTGCTCTTTGACCAGGGAGTGTTCCCTGTGGACTCATGCTCCGTTAGGGCCCTCTCCTGCGTAGGCGGCAGCCAAGACCTCCACAGGATGGGCCACCACAACTCCGGCCTTGGCCACGTGCTCAATCTGCATCCTGCAGGCCGAGCACTCCGTAAGCACGGTCTTTTCCGGGTGGCAGGCCAAGGCAGCCTGGAGGCGTTGTGAGATCTGCTCTGAGAGTAGACCGTGGGCCTTCTGCATCCCGTAGGATCCCGCCAGACCGCAGCAACCGGCCTTCAGGTCGGCCACCCGGCCGTTGCAGAGTCCTTTGATCAGTTGCACGCCCGGCTGAGACTCAGTCAGGGCCAAAAGATGGCACGGTTCATGATAAGCATACTCTCGGGATCGGCCTTGCGGAGGCGTGCGGAGGCGGCCGGCCCTGTGAAGGCCAAGCAGGTAGTCCATCAACTCGAAGACCTCTTGGCTGACGAGCTGAGCATCGGGACTATCCACGAAATGCCGGAGGTCCTGACGCAATGCCATTGCCGCGCTGGGCTCTGAACAGATGACCTTGTAGCCCTTTCGAATCCAAGGCGCCAGTCGCCTGACAAGATGGGCAAGATCAGCCTTGGCGAGGCGAATATCCCCATAATTCATCGCAGGCAGAGGCACAGGCCGGAGCACGGGCAATTCCACCTGGATCGCATTGGCACGCAGGACCCTGAGAACTGCCAGTCCCAGGGCATGATTGTAGTAGGTGGCATAGGTGTCTGGCAGATAGACTGCCTTGTCCACAGGCGAGTCCACAGGCCCCAGACGATCCAGGAACCTGCGACCAACCCGCCCGAAGGACCCCCACTTGAAGGCAGGCATCCTGCGGCCGGCGTCGAGGCCGACTGCCGCCTGCATCACCTTGCGAGAGATGCGACTGGCCATCACGGGGTTGGCCACCGGCGCCAGAAGGGCGCCGAAGGCCGCAAGCCGACGGTTGCTCGCCAGGGCAAGTTCGGCCCTGCGGAGGCCTGTCCTCCTGACCCATTCGGTCTTGGCGGCAAGCATCAGCTTGGATACGTCGACGCCGGACGGACATTGGCGGCTGCAGGCCTTGCAGTGGATGCACAGGTCTATGGCCCGTGCGAACTGGTCCGACTCAGAAGGGGTGAAGTCAATCTGTCCTGTGGCCCATGCGTCGAGCAGATTGGCCTTGCCCCTGGGGCTGGCCAGCTCCTGGCCCAGTGCCTGGAACACGGGACACATCCGCTGATCGCTGCCGTGCGAACGGCACAGCCCGCAGCCGTTGCACTGGATGGCCTCCAGGACCATCTCGTCGGGCTCAAGGTGCAGATCCGAACGAGTCCTCTCTGCGATGAAGACATGGGATCTCTTCAGATTCCGAGTCATGACGTCGGGATCGTCGTTGAGGACCTTGCCGGGGTTCAAAAGCCCCTTGGGATCAAAGGCCTGCTTGATCTGGCGAAGGACGTCCACGTAGCCGTCCCCGAACTGGCGTCGCACGAATCCCGCCCTGACCAGGCCATAGGCATGCTCCCCACTGATGGAGCCGCCCAGCGACCAGACCAGGCCAAAGACCTCTTCGGCCATGGCCTTCATGGCCTGGATGTCCTCCATCTTGCCGAGGTCCAGGTATGGCCTGACGTGCATCTCTCCGTCGCCTGCGTGGCCATAGTAGCACAGAGACACGCCCTGCTTTTGGCCGATCTGCTCCAAGCCGGAGAGGTAGCCGCCGAGGTGTTCAGGGTTGACGCAGGCGTCCTCGATAAAGGGCACGGGCTGCCGGCGTCCCTTGCGCCGATACAGCAAGGGCACTGCGTCCGTCCGCGACTTCCACATCCGCCTCTGCTCGACCGGATCCGACACGGTCCTGCGTCCACGCGCGATCGCTCCAACCGCCTTGTCGGTCTGGCGGAGCTTCTCGGCGACCTGGGCCGCATTCTCGCCGATGTGCTCGACCATGAGCACGGCAGCGGCCTCTGGCGGAAAGAGGTCACGGTATCGGGGCAGGGCAGAGACGGCCATGTCCATGAGCATCCTGTCCATCAACTCGCATGCGGAAGGCGAGGTCTGCACGATCAGGGGAACCGCTTCGGCCATGGCCTGCAGGCTTCCGAATTCGAGTTGAAGCAGGGCCTTCGCAGGCGGCAACTGCACGGTGTCGAGTGAGATCTCGACGAACACGGCAAGGGTCCCCTCTGAGCCGGCCAGAAGCTTGGCCATGTCCAACGCCCCTCCGCGGCTGACCCCCTGAACCTGGTAGCCGATCCGGGCCCGCCTCGCCTTGGGTACCGCCCGATCTATGACAGCCGCATTCTGGCTGATGATCTGCAGGCACTGCCGGGTCAGAACGGCCTGCCGGTCCTTGGCCGAGCCATCAGGCCGGGCGCCATTGCGGAGGTTCACCCGCTCTCCGTCGCTCAGGATGACGTCCAGGCCAGAGACGTGGTCGGCCATGTGGCCATAGTTCATGGAATGGGCGCCCGTGGCGTTGTTGGCGACGCTGCCACCGACCGTCGCGCGATTGGCGCTGGAGGGATCTGGGCCGATCGTCCGCCCCACCCTGGCCAGCATCCGATTGAGGTCCTCCAGCACGACGCCCGGCTCGCACGTGACGCGTCCGCCGTCCGTGCCGGTATCGATGACCCTCCGCATGTGGCAGGTCAGATCCAGCACAATGCCGTTGCCCAGGGACTCGCCCGCCACACCGCTGCCCGCCCCCCTGGCCACCACGCTGATGGACTCTGCCGCGGCGTACCGCATGACCGCCTGTACGTCCTCCGGGCCCTTGGGCACCACGACGCACTGCGGCATGATCCGATAGATGCTGGCGTCGATACTGTATGCAGCGCGGTGGACGATGTCCGCGTAGACCTCGCCCTTGACCAGCCGGGTCAGATCCGATGCGATCTCTTGGGGATTCCTGCTCACGTTCGCATCCTAGGGCCGAAAATCGGAAGGCCCGAACTGCGAGGCAGGCACGGCCGCGCCCATCCGCAAGACAGCCAGGTCATCTTCGCCGATCCGACCATTGATGAACTGCTGCACGACCGGATGAGGGTGTTTGTGGATGTGTTCGGCGTCTCCATCGGCAATGATCTTGCCGTTGTCGAGCATGATGATCCGGTCAGCGACCTTGTATGCGCTCTTCATGTCGTGGGTCACCAGAACCGACGTGACGCCCAGCTCCTTCTGCAGCTTGAGCACCAGCTCGTTGATGACGTCCGCCCGGATCGGGTCCAGGCCGGTAGTCGGCTCATCGTACAGGATGACCTCCGGGTTCATGGCCAGGGCCCTGGCCAAGGCGACACGCTTCCGCTGGCCGCCTGAGAGCCTGGCAGGATAGTAGTTCTGAAATCCCTCCAGTCCTACCATCCGGAGCTTGAGCTTGACCAAGTCCTGGTCCGCCTCCTCATCGATCCTCCCTGTGTGCTGGTGGACCGGGAAGATAATGTTCTCGGCCACGGTCAGGCTGTCGAACAGGGCCCCGCCCTGGAACAGAAATCCGAAATGGGTGCGGATCTCGCCGAGGGACCGTTCACCCAGGTCATCGATCCGCTGGCCTTTGAAGAACACCTGCCCTGCCGTTGGACGCAACAGCACGATCATGTGCTTGATCAAGACGGTCTTGCCGCACCCGCTGGGGCCAATGATCACCGTGGTCTTGCCCCGCTCGATCGAAAGCGACATCCGGTTCAACACGACACGATCCCCGAACCGCTTGGTCAGGTCCTTGAGCACCACCACTCCGGCATCCGAAGAGATGGGCCTCGCATCCGGGGTGAGGCTGGCTGGACGAGTCTCTGTTCCCATGGACACCTACCCCACCAGGCCCTTGAGCGGCCAGAACGTCAGATAGATCCCCTTAGAGATCATCGCCACTGAGAAATCGATGGCGAGAATGGAGATCAGACTCGCCACAAAGGCCTCTGTACACGCCTGGCCGACCCCTTGGCGCCTTCTCTGCAAGTGAAGCCCTTGTAGCAACTGATCGTCGCGAGCGCGCCTCCAAAGAAGAAACCCTTGACCACCCCCACCCCCACGTCCCACAGCTCGACTCCATAGGCACTGAAGGTCCAGTACGCGTGGCTATTGATCCCCAGGTAGGCGAAGCTCACCGCTGCCCCGCCCACGACGCCCATGAGGTCTGCGTAGATGATCAGCACGGGCGTCAAGAGCAGACATGCCAACACACGCGGCACCACCAGATACCGAACAGGGTCGGTCCCCATGCTTCGCACCGCGTCAATCTGCTCGGTCACGTTCATCGTGCCCAGCTCGGCGGTCAACGCACCGCCAATCCGGCCTGCCAACATCACGGCTGCCAGCACGGGCCCCAACTCCTTGACCACGGAAATGTTGATAAGGACCCCGAGGTGCTCCTCCAGACCCATGCCCGCCAACTGGTCATAGGCCTGAACCGCCAGGGTCATGCCCACAAATGCCCCTGTGACCATGACCACAAGCACACTCCGCACGCCGATGATGTTCATCTGCGTCCAGATCAGCGGGTAGGTGCCGGCAGCACCAAGGCTTGCCACGGCACCAGCCGCCATGGCCCAAGAGAAACGGGCGAACTGGCCAATGCCGCTGACCACCCTTAGGGCCCAGGACCCTGGCCCATCTACCATAGAGACTCTCCTTGTCTAAGGCCCAACCGAGGCATTGTAGGCGGAGTCACGCACAAATTCAACTGAATGCGAGTAAGGTCCCAAAAGGCCATTGCATCATGAATCTGCGGCATCGGTGGTTTCTTCTGCCACCTCTGTAAAACTAGGAGATCACAAATGCAACGCACTATTATTATCTATTTTTACTTAAGCTCCCAGGACTTCAACCGATACTAACTAATGCCTATGTTGCCTAGATTGCCATTCTATGCACAGCCATGCTAATGTAAGCAAGATCGCCAATGGAGCCGTACTCTCAAAGGAAAGGATTCACTCAATGATCAAAGATGAAGCCTTGACGCGGTACCTCGCTGCCCTGCTCGAAGGAGATCGCCAGGCATGCCGAAGGGTGGTCGAAGAAATCCTCCAACGAGGCGTCCCGGCCAACGGTGTCTGCATTGAGATGATATGGCCCATTGTCAGTACGATCGACAAGCTTGTCCGTCAGGACCGCATATCGCCCGTGCAGGAACACCTTGCCAGTCGCATCAATCGGACCATTGTAGATCAGTTGCAGAACAAGCTTCCCAGGCGGCCTGCAAGGGACAAGAAGGTGGCTATTTGCTGTGCTGAAAGCGAGATACAGGAACTTGGGGCACAGATGACCGCAGATCTATTCGAGAGTGACGGCTGGGAGGTCAGATTCCTTGGTGGCGGCCTGACCAATGACGATCTGTACGGCTACATCAATGAATACGCCCCAGACTTGCTTCTGCTCTATGGAACCAAAGCCAAGCAGGCGCCGCAGGTTAGACAACTCATCGACACCATCAAGGCCGTCAACGCATGGCCCGACATGAAGATCATGGTGTCAGGTGGCCTGTTCAATCGAGCGGACGGCCTGTGGGAGGAGATCGGCGCGGATGCATTCGCCGCCAGTCCCGCAGAGGCCCTGATGGTCGCCTCGGACGAACATGCCTCAAATTACGTTGCGCAGCGGACGATCAACCGTCGCAAGAAGAAGAAGCCCGCCATCGTGGTGGCAACGAAGCCTCGCAAGAGGACGCGGGTGACTGCCATCACCGTGTGCAGATAGGTCTGGCAGCGGCAGACTACCCCAACAGGTCTGCCGGAAGCCTCCCCACTGCAGATGCCGGTGGCGTCATGATCGGCGTTAGTTTGGCAAGGGACGGAGCGGATGCCGTCCCTTGCTTTCACTGCTGCAAGCCCCCCCTGAAAATCGCTTGACTATGCCCCTCCGCCGGACATAATACACCTCAGCCTTTTGGTCTTTCCTTGTCCTTGGACCGGGCCAGTGAATACCTTGGTGAGGTGTCTGTGGCGGGCATCGTCGTGAACGTAAGGTCAGATCAGGTCACTCGCATACTCAGGTACTCCGCACGTACAACCATTTCTGTTAGCCACATGGAGGCATGTCATGGTCAAAAGTTGGATGGCTCGAGGTGTCACTTTGATTTCCCTGTTGGCGATCCTCTCTTCGTGCAGCGAGATCTCCAAGAAATCAGTCTCTGAGAATGGGAAGGATGGTATGGACATAAAGAAGTCACCCTTTGGAAGGACGCCGGATGGCAAGGCGGTAGAGCAGTACACGTTGACCAACTCGCACGGCCTGGAGGCCAAGATCATCACGTACGGCGGCATCGTCACGTCCCTGAAGGTCCCTGATCGGACAGGACGACTGGGCGACATCGTCCTGGGTCACAACACCCTGGACAAGTACGTGGAACCCAACCACGCTCAGAGCCCGTACTTCGGCGCACTGATCGGCCGGTACGGCAACCGGATCGGAAAGGGCCAGTTCACCCTGGACGGAAAGACCTACAAGCTGGCCACCAACAACGGGCCCAACCATCTGCACGGCGGCAACGTGGGATTCGACCAGAGGGTCTGGAAGGCCGAGCCCATCGTGGGCAAGGACGAAGTGGCGCTCAAGCTCACCTACGTCAGCAAGGACATGGAAGAGGGGTATCCGGGCGCCCTCAAGGCCACAGTGACGTACGCCCTGACCAACAAGGATGAACTCCGGATCGACTACGAGGCCACCACGGACAAACCCACGGTCTGCAATCTGACCAACCACAACTACTACAATTTCACCTGTGCAGAGCGAGACATCCTAGGCCACGAACTAATGATCAACGCCGATCAGACGACACCCGTGGACAGCGGCCTGATCCCTACGGGCGAGCTTCGCTCCGTGGAAGGCACGCCCTTCGACTTCCGCAAGCCCAAGGCGATGGGCCAGGACATCAACGCCAACGACGAACAGATCAAGTTCGGCCCAGGCTATGACCACAACTGGGTCCTCCGCAAGAAGGGCAATGAGCTGTCTTTGGCAGCCCGCGCGTTCGAGCCCACCAGTGGACGCGTGATGGAGATCTACACCACCGAACCCTCGATCCAGTTCTACGCCGGCAACTTCCTCGACGGCAGCATCACGGGCAAGGACGGCAAGATCTACAAGCACCGCTACGGCTTCTGCCTCGAGACCCAGCACAACCCGGATTCTCCCAACAAGCCCAGTTGGCCGTCCACGGTCCTGATGCCGGGAAAGGCATACAAGACCACGACGTTGCACAAGTTCTCCACCCGGTAGGTTGAGGCCCGTCGGACTGAGTGAGCATGGATAGGGCCGAACCTATGCAGTCCAAGAGCCAGATCGGATCAGCGCGTGCTGGTCGATAGAGCATAGTCTCTGGGTACCAGGAATAGGAAGACTTATGAATCTAATGACTCCTCTACTTGCGGCAGCGGGAGCCCGCTCCACTCTGACGGGCCTCGACTGGCTGGCGATTGCATTGTACTTCAGTATCCTGCTGGGCGTGGCTTGGTGGGTGGTAAGCCGGCGGAAAGATACGGCGGCCGACTACTTTCTTGCCGGCCGCAACCTCGGCTGGTGGGTCATCGGCGCGTCCATCTTCGCCTCAAACATCGGCTCAGAGCACATCGTCGGCCTGGCCGGGTCAGGGGCCAAGGACGGTGTGGCCATGGCCCACTATGAGCTGCATGCATGGTGTCTGCTCGTCCTCGCCTGGGTCTTCGTACCGTTCTACGCCCGGTCACTGGTCTTCACCATGCCGGAGTTCCTTGAGAGACGGTTCTCCACGGGCTCCAGGTACATCCTCTCCATCGTGTCCCTGATTACCTTCGTCGTAACCAAGATCGCGGTCGGGATCTTCGCAGGCGGCGTGGTGTTCTCTACGCTGCTGCCGGAGGTCCAGATCACCCTTGGGGGGACGGTGATCGACAGCTTCTGGATCGGGTCCCTGGCTGTGATCATACTGACAGGCCTCTACACGATGCTCGGCGGCATGAGGGCCGTGGTCTACAACGACGCAGTCCAGGTCGTGGTCCTGATCTGCGGCTCGGCGTTGTTGACGGTGTACGGGCTCATCCAGTTGGGCGGCTGGCAGGAACTGCGGAACCTCTGCGGCTCCGAAATGTTCAACCTCTGGAAGCCGATCACGCCGCCAGGCGTCGAATCCACGTGGGCCCCAGTCCTCGAGAAGGCCGCAGATGGTCACGTCGTCAAACAGGCCTGGTACTTCAACAGCTACTATCCTTGGCCGGGAATGCTCATCTGCGCACCTGTGATCGGCCTGTGGTACTGGTGCACGGACCAATACATCGTGCAACGAGCACTCGGCGCCCCGAACGAGGGAGTCGCCCGGCGAGGAAGTATCTTCGCAGCCTTTCTGAAGCTGTTCCCGCCCTACCTGTTCATCATCCCGGGCATGATCTGTTTTGCCCTGGTCAAGGCCGACAAGATACCGGCCCTGACCGCTGCATTCAACTCCAGTCCGGAGGCGCCCCAGGGAGCCTTCCCGCTGATGGTCGAGCACCTGCTTCCCGCAGGTCTGCGGGGCATCGTGGTAGCAGGTCTGCTGTCCGCCCTGATGGGATCACTGGCCGGCGTATTCAATGCCTGCTCCACCCTGTTCACGGTCGATATCTACGAGAAGATCAGGACAAAGGCCTCCCAGTCCGAGATCGTCAGGATGGGCCGGCTTGCCACGGGCATCTTGATCCTGGTCGCTATCGCGTGGATCCCCGTGGTGAAGGGTGCGCCAGGCCTGTACAACTACCTGCAGTCCGTGCAGGGCTATCTGGCACCGCCGGTCTTCGTGGTCTTCTTCTTCGGCGTCTTCTGGAAGCGACTCAACGCCAAGGGTTGCCTGTGGGCGATGATCGTGGGCTTTGTCCTTGGCCTCTTCCGCATGCTGGTCGACACGCCTGTCACAATGAGCCAGGGCAAGTTCGCCTATGCACAAGGCTCGTTCCTATGGATCATCAACAACATCAACTTCCAGTACTTCAGCGTCCTCATCACGATCGTGTCTGCCATCGTGATGGTCGCAGTCAGCTACATGACCGCTGAGCCGGAGTACACCCGGATCAAGAGCCTGACCTTCGGCACAGTCACGGATGAAGACCGGGCCAAGACGTATGCCAGTTGGGACTGGCACGAAGTGGCCGCTTCCGCGTTCATCCTGGCGTGTATTCTGGGTGCCTACCTCTACTTCAGGGGATAGGGCCTGTGGGATCATTGAGAACCGCCTTGGAAAGGGTGTGAGGCTATGGCATATGCGATTGGCTTGGACTATGGCACCAACTCAGTACGGTGCCTGATCGTGGATACCCGAAGCGGAAAGGAGTTGGGCACTGCGGTGTTCAACTACCCTACCGGCCAGATGGGGATCATTTTGGACCGAGGCGACCACAACGTGGCCCGCCAGAATCCGGCGGACTATCTCAAGGGTCTGGAGGTCACGATCAAGCAGGCCCTGGCTCAGGCCAAGAAGGCAGACAGGCGGTTCTCAGCCGATGACGTCGTGGGTATAGGCGTGGACACCACTGGGTCCACGCCCATCCCGGTCGACAAGAAAGGCACACCGCTGGCCATGCTCAAGCCTTTCAAGGGCAATCCCAATGCAGCGGTCTGGCTCTGGAAGGATCACACAGGATATGCCGAGGCTGCGGAGATCACCGCCTTGGCCAAGCAGAAGCACCCCGAGTACCTGGCCAAGTGCGGCGGGATCTACTCCTCGGAGTGGTTCTTCAGCAAGGTCCTGCACTGTCTGCGGACGGACAGGAAGGTCTACGACGCGGCCTACACCTGGGTCGAGCACGCAGACTGGATCCCGGCTGTGCTGACGGGGACCGATCACCCCTCCAAGATCAAGCGATGCCGGTGCGCTGCAGGCCACAAGGCCATGTTCAATGACCAATGGGGTGGTTACCCCAACCGTGCTTTCCTGGTCAAGCTCGACCCAAGGTTGGCCAAGCTCAGTGATACCCTACCGTCGAAGACCCACACCATCGAGGAGAAGGCAGGTGACCTGACCAGCCAGTGGGCCAAGAGGCTTGGACTGCCGGCTGGCATCCCGGTGGCCATCGGCGCGTTCGACGCCCATCTGGGCGGCGTGGGCGCAGGCATCCGTCCAGGCTCGCTGGTCAAGATCATCGGCACCAGCACCTGCGACATGTCCGTGTGGCCCAACACGGACAAGGTCTCGGACGTGCCGGGCATCTGCGGTATCGTGGATGGCTCCATCCTGCCCGGTTACTGGGGCCTGGAGGCCGGGCAGTCCGCTGTCGGCGACATCTTCAACTGGTTTGTGAACGACATCCAACCGGGTGGCAAGCAGGCGGGGTCCCATAAGGCACTGACCCAGAAGGCCCTCAAGCTCAAGGCCGGACAATCGGGCCTGCTGGCCCTGGACTGGAACAACGGGAATCGTACGATCCTGGTGGACCAGCGACTGACGGGCCTCGTGCTCGGCCAGACACTGCACACGCAGCCTGAGGAGATCTACCGGGCACTGGTCGAGGCGACTGCCTTTGGCGCACTGACCATCATCAACCGTTTCGAGGAGTACGGCGTCCGCATCAAGCAGGTCATCAACTGTGGCGGCATCGCAGAGAAGAGCCCCATGGTCATGCAGATCTACGCGGACGTCACTGGCCGCGAGATGAAGGTCTCGCGTTCAGCGCAGACCTGCGCCCTTGGAACCGCCATAGCGGCTGCAGTGGTGGGCGGGGCACACAAGGACTTCGCCTCAGCCCAGAAGGCCATGTGCGGCCTCAAGAAGATCAGCTACAAGCCCAACAAGGCAAGTCACCAGGTCTACAAGCAGATCTATGCCTTGTACACGCAGCTCCACGACACCTTCGGCGTCAAGGGGCATAGTGAGGGCCTGCATAATGTCATGAAGGAACTGCTGGAGATAAAAGAGAGTAGTCAGTAGTCAGGAGCAAGAAGAGGGATAGCGTCATTCCCATTCTGTCTCCTGTCTACTATCTCCTGTCTCCCTTTTCTGGCCATGTACGAATCTCTCAAACAAGCCGTCTGCAAGGCCAATCTCGAGCTTGTCGAGCACAAGCTCGTCGTATTCACGTGGGGCAACGTCAGCCAGATCGATCGCAAGGCCGGCGTGATTGCCATCAAGCCCTCGGGCGTGGACTATGATGGGATGACTGCGGATCAGATGGTCGTCCTGGACCTGGACGGAAACGTGGTTGAGGGCAAGCTCAGGCCTTCGTCGGACGCGCCCACGCACGTCGAGCTATACCGCTGCTTCAAGGACATCGGCGGGGTCACGCACACGCACTCCCGCCACGCCACGGCGTGGGCCCAGGCCTGCCGTGACATCCCTGCCTTGGGCACCACCCATGCGGATCACTTCTATGGACCTGTGCCCGTCACGCCTGTGCTGACCGTTGAGGAGATCGCAGGGTGATTACGAGCTCAACACGGGCAAGGTGATCGTCCGGCGGTTCTCCGGCCTCGACCCCATGGCGGTCCCTGCAGTCCTGGTGGCCAACCACGGCCCCTTCACCTGGGGCAAGGACGGCCATGACTCGGTCAAGAACGCGGTCGTGCTCGAAGAGGTGGCAGCCATGGCCCTCGGCACACTGACGATCAGCCACAAACAGCCACCCATCTCTCAGGCCATCCTCGACAAACACTACCTCCGCAAGCACGGCAAGAACGCCTACTACGGCCAGAAGGCCAACTGACCCATCGTGCGATGCGAGTGGAAAGTCCCGCCTCCGGCTGCGGAGTCGGCCGATCCTATCGGCCACAGCTTCCTCAGGTTGTCGCCCGCCATAGATGCATCAGCGGCGTGTGGCGCGTGCCATCGTCGTACGTAAGGATCATGTCTAACGAAATCTATGCCTCAGACCAGCGGTCTGTGTTCAGTTCCAATATGAGGATGCTGAGCCGTGACGTTCGAAGGTCACGAGAACGGAAAAGGAAATCGCCACTCAGCTCCGACTCCGACCCCTGAGCCGGCGGCCTGTAGAAGGTACCGACACTGCCCCCCTGGTCCAGCAGAATGCCGCGGGTTGCTCCCATGTCCTTCAGGGTCAGTCCAATCTCCTTCATGCTCCCATGCTTCTGCACAATCAGGATGTCCCCTTCATCACTCACGCCCACGGCGCTCTGCATGTACCGCTTCTCGATGAATGGGCTCACTTCCCTGTCTTCGCCCAGGCATTGCTCCCCACGATCTCGTCGTAGCCGGTCAAATGCGAACTCGGGCTGTCGGGCAGCCGCCTTGAGCCTCTCAGCGGCTGTGGCCTGGGATTCATGGGCAAAGACCTCGATCCACACCTTCATGTACTCCTGGATCTTGTGGTACGCCCTCTCTCGCTCTTCCGTGTCCCCCGTTGTGGACCGCAGCGTATAGATGTGGCGAATGTCGTAGGTCTCCGCGATCAAGTCCTCTGTCTGTGGAATACCCCCATCCCAGAGGATGGGCTGTCCAGAGGTCAGCCAGGCAAGATCTCGTTTCGGCTGCAGGCCCCCATGCTGGAAGGCAAACCGGTCAATGCCTGCGCGGTTCTCCCTCCGGTCATAGGTGAGGCACGAATACCGCCATCCCCGCGCCATACGTTTCTCCTCCCACGCCGCCTTCAGCAGTCTGGAGGCGCAGCCTTCCACAACGCATCCGACGATTCCCAGATTGCTGATGAGATTGCCGTTACCTATGGCAAGGATAGCGTTCCTTCTGGTGGGGGAGATGCACCGTCCGACATGATCCCTGTACAGGCGCCGGTAGGCCGTGTCATAGGCCTGCACAGGCCTGCAAAGTTGTCCATGGGCAGCGTCTATGGGGATCCCAGAGCCGCCGGAATAGCCCCCTACAGGACCTCGCCCCGCCCTGTCGTGAAGTTCCTGGGTGCGCGGGTAGTCGCGCACGAGACCATAGGTATGCCCGATCTGCTCCTGGGACCAATCCGGAACGCTCAGATGCATGTCCGAGATACTGGTCCTAGGGATCTTCAGACGGATCTCTTGCTGAATGCCAATCATGGCTGAAATACGCTACGCATGCCAGGACCCTGCATCATCCCCGCCCCCCTTGCCGGTATACCGCCCTGCCGATACATGACGTCTGCCTTCAAGCGGCCATGCGTGAGGCCCCTGGGCCGGCTCGATCATCAGAGGTTCAACAACCCCACAATCTCGTTGGCCAACGAAGGGGTACTGGCGGCAACAAAGGGAGTCCTCTTGGGTTTCTTCGGGTTCCGACGATAGGTCTCAAAGATGTCCCCGATATCGAGTCTGCATTCAACTGGCTGACGATCGTAAGGATTGAGTATGGTCAGACCGGCCTTGAGGCCAATGTAGAGGCCGGGCAACACATCATACGTGGCAAACCCCTTAGTGAACTCGACGGCTGCATCCGCGTACCCTGCCGCCACCTGGACGATCATGTTGGAGCCCCAGGAGAGATTGATCCTGCCATCGTCCTTCTCTATCGCATCCAGCAGTTTCGCTTGACTCGCGACCGATCGATAGCGAGAGACCTTGGTTGTCAGGAAGTTCACCCTTGCCCCTGCCAGGTGCTCTCTTCGGTGACGTCCCCCATCCAACTTGAACCAGGAGTGGGTCGTGAAGTCAAGGGCCTCGGCCTCTCCGAATCGCGACGCCCAATAGAGACGGTCCAGGAAGACGTCACCCGCGACCGCGCAGACCACTTCGTTCTTGCGGCGGTCGTACACCGCCATCAGACACCACCCTCCCTGAAGGGACTCAATGAACTCGGTGCCGTCAACGGGATCGATGAAGATCACGAGGTCCGAATCGTCTTCGCTCGTCCCCTCGGGTAGTGTCTTGATGCCCAGTTCCTCCGAAAAGATGGTGATCGCCCTGGCCCCGGCCTTCCCGATGAGCTTCTTCTCTAAGGCAGCGATGATCATGTCCTCAGCCAGGGCGTCTATCCCCTTCGTCAGGTTCAGCTCCGACTTCTCTGTCTTGTGCTCCTCAACCACCTCCTTCAGTGAGAGCCGCCTCGATCCCCGCATGCTCGCTCGCACCCCATCCATCGCCTTGAGCACCGTCTGCTGGCAATACCGGAGTAGACTTTGGTCGTCGCACGACTCACCGCCCGTCCGTTTACCATTTTGTTTCACTGCCATGAGCGTATGCACCCCTTCTTCTTCACAGACCTTCCAGCACAGGGAAGGCCCCCGAGTCAAGCCCATAGGCTACAACAAATCACCCCTGATGGCAATATCCATATCCATAGGGAATCTTCTGAAGGGCGGCCAGGTTTCAGCTGCCCCAGTACGTCCCTATCACTCGCCTTTCAAAGGAGATAGATGAGGCAGCCAGATACCGCTGTGGTCTGACAGTCACTCTCGTCTCCTCCCACGGTGCGACTCTCACTCGAACCGCAGTGCGTAGTCCTCATAGTCAATCTCGAGCTCTCGGTCGGCACGATCAATGCTGTTGCCCACCCCGATCATGTTCACACGAGGCAACTCGGTTCCAGAAGGCGGCGTCTTCTTCTTGTAGACGGCGTCGTGGTATTGCTCGGCGAACGTGTCGACCAGCTTGGTCCGAACCTGGATCTCCACCGGGATCAGCGAGCGGAGGTAGTAGTACAAGTCGTGCGCGTTCCAGCCCGCGAACATCGCTTGAGTGTCAGGGGCCGGGTCATCCCTGGAGAACAGGAGCGTGTAGTTCTTGAGGCGAGACAGCACGTTGGCCTTGTCACGCAGCCACAGGCCGGCTTTCTCGTCCTTGCTGCCTTGGGCAAAGAGGTACGACTTCTGCTCCCGCCGGATGTGGCGGATCGCGCGGTAGACCTCGAGCCATTGCAGCCCGTTGTCAACCAGAAGCCCCCGTTTGCTCGTGGAGAGTTTGATGATAGCCGACCTCAGCCGAACCAGACTGAGAAGGTCCTGAGACTCCAGATTTGTCCAATTGCTGAAGAACAGCGGCGTATGGTACGATTGGCTCGATCTGAGTGTCAGAAAGAAGGCCTTCTCCTTCGCAAGGTTCTCCCGCATGAGTTTGAGCACGTCCCTGTCCCATTCGTTCCCCTGGACTATCCCCTCAAGGTCCTCGATAGAGTTCTCTGCGAGCCGATACAGCGCACAGTCATTCTCTTCTCCGCACGGCCTATCCCAAACCGCATCCGGTTTCGTGTCAGGGGATGACTGCCGTTCTTGGGTGCATTCCATCCCCGTGATGCGTCGCGCCTTATCGGTGTCCATCGCCCGGATCTGGGCCCAATCCGTGTCCCTGTATTTGCCCTTCTCCTTGCGGAGAGTCTCCTTGAACCATGTCCATCCCTCTAACTTCTTCTCACCCTTCAACCTCCCCTGGACGTCGGCCAACCGGGTCCTTTCTGTCTTCTTGCGGTCTTCCGGGACTTGATAGTAGTCGAGCAGCCGCTCGACGTCCATTTCGCAGATCACGTGGGCCAGGACCACATCTTCGAGGGAAGGCAGGCCATCCTCGCGGGACTTTTCCGACGGTTTACAGCAGAACGGTGTTCCAGCGAGTACTCCCGCATCGCACATCCTTTGCCTGATGTCGCGTGCGTACTCACCCCCAAAGAGGCATACACGGTATACGCCTTCCAGAATAGTCAGGAGCCGCTTCCTGATGGATTCCGCCACAAGACGCTCAGCAAAGCCCTCGGTTTCCCCCGTGAGGCCCTTGGTGATGAGTTCGATGGTGCCACGATGAAGCCCATAGCGGTCACCTCGGCCACGATCGCCCCGGCCCCGGATCGTACTGCTGGCCGCGTCGATCAGCATCATCAGCAGGTCGAAGATGCCCTCGAAAAGGAATGAGCCAGACCACTTAGACTCCGCCTTCTCGGGCTTGGTACCTCGCAAGAGACTCTGGTAGTCTCGGTACCAGTTCACATATTGCCTGCCCATCATATGTCTGTGGAAGGCATGCTGACAATAGTGGTTAGCCTCCTTGGACTCGAATTTCGAGAACAACCTTCCCATCACGTGTTGAACCTTCCTCAGGTTATATCGTCCTTCATCCTCCCAGTATCCATCCTTGGTGAAGGCAGGATCGACCAGTGCGGCGATATGGACGGAGGTGTAGCCGTCGGACGAAACATTCGTCCTCAGGCATAGCCATCGCTTGCGGTGTTTGCTCGGTTCGCACGTAGGCTGTTTCTGCGGCGCGTCCCCATCGCCAGCCGCGTCATGTCTTGACGAGCCTGACTCCGAGCTGAGGATTGCCGGATCTTGCACAAACCGGTCCGCATTGGTCTCCGTCAGGATGAAATGGAAGAATGGATCTCCCTTATTCCAAAGGTCCTCATAGATGGCGAATACCTGATTCTTGAAGAGACAATTCACTCGGGTGCCGTAAAGGTCAAACCGGCCGAGCTCCCAGTCCAGGATCGAGGCAGGGTGCTGACGCTTCAGCACGGTGCGCAAAGTACGAATGCGCTTGTAAATGCCGGCTGGTCTGAGGAACAGATCGCGATCCCTGGAAGGAGGAACACCGACAGTCTTGTCCGTGGAAGGAGCCACATCATCATCTTTGCGAGCGAGGGCCTTGGTCGTCCTATGGGTAGAAGGGAGCCGACCATGGTCTTCGAGACGGAAGACCTCTGCCGTCCTGTACGTAGAGATGAACTTGTAGATCGTCTGCCAGCCAGGGATCTCGTCGCGATCGGCACGATGCAGGTCAAACACATTGGCCAACAATCGTCCTTCGACCGTGTCACGCATTTCGCTGGCGGGACGACACAGACTATTCCTCAGCTCATGGCAGTGGCGGTACAAAGTCACGTACGCATCCAGGTATTTGTCTTCCAGCAGCAGCCTGTTGGCCAGCTGGAGGAACAGAGAGAGAGCATCCCGGGAGAAGTAGGAGTAGTCCCGAAAGAGTATGCGCTCGAATGCGTCCGCATGCTCGCTAATGTAACTGCTCAGCGCGTCTATCTTCCCCATCTTGTCCTCATTCGCCTGGCAGTATCTGGCAAACGACAGGTCAAGTTGGTCTGTTTCCTTGGCGATATTCTCAGTGATCCTGTCGACTGCCTCCCAGAGGAGGGACTCATCCGTGCGGTCCAGCCCATCCAGAAACGGCGGGGCATCGAACTTGAGGTCGCCATACAGGTCTGTCATTTCCAGACGGAGCTTCTCCCTGAGCGGTGGACACAGATTCTCCACCTTCTTCTTGAATTCTGCTAGGCTCTCCTTGAACTTCTTGAGGTCGCCACGAAACTTCTCCTGGTCCTCGGCCAGCCTGGAGGCGCCAGTCTCACTCTCTGCTAGGCAGGTGGTATCCTCCTCGACGGCGCAAGCAAGCAGGTATGCCCAAAGAGCGATGTTTCCGCGGTAGTATGCCTCAAATCGCTCTCGGAGCCGTTCGAAGTAGCTCCTATACTCTTTGGTCCGAGATGAGTAGGCGACATCACTCTCCATTCCCATCTGCGAGTAGACGTCCTTCAGATAGACGTCGATGTTTCCTCCGATCTCCTTCAGTTGTGCCCGCCGCCGGCGCAGGTTGTCCACGAAGCTCATGTCGCTGATGGGAATCCCGCAAAACTCGAGGGTCGTGAGCGGCATCGGATCGCGGGACTTGTTCCCACGATAGGCAATCTGACGTTCGACAAGCTTGCCGATCTCGAAGGCAGCCCAGGTCAGCTTGTGCGTATCCTCCGGGTCAAACTCCTCAACTGGACAGGCAGTCGCAAACGCCTGGATCCGGGCCGCGAGCCGGTCATGAAGCAGATCGGTTATCCTAAGGGGAGACGGCTCGGAAAAGCCATCAACACCATGGAAGCAGTGCTGTTCGCCCTGGCAAAAATGAATCCACTTCTTGCCATCGTCATTGTCCCATTTCATCAGGAAGGCCGTTCTTCTCTGTATGACCTCCCTCAGGGAGACCGGCGACATTCCCGAAGGCCTGCAGATGAACTCCAATTGCCCTGTATACATCCTGGCGACGACTGCCTGAGAGTTCTTCTCTTCGAACCTCTTCATGTCGTCCATAGTCGGGGGCACACAGGCGTAGAGGTAGACTCTCCCCCCCCTTCTGTTCGCAAAGTTGGTGGCCAACTGATAGCAGAAGTCGACTCGGATGGAATTCTCTTCGTACCAGGGCCTGACGGTAGCTCCCTCAGGAAATACCCTGGGATACTCCTTTCGCAGGTACTTGACAACCTCGTCCAACGCAGACCGATTCTCGACTTGCATGGTCTCCACAAGGCTGCCTTTGGACGGAGCCACCACGTAGTGGATGCTGTCCCGCAGAACGGAGCTCACGATGGTGTAGAAGTCGTCCACCCTCTGGAAGAGATCCACGATGTAGTCGCGCGATTTGTCACGCGGACTCATCTTCATCAGAGCTTTCCAGAAAGCGTGCTCTCCATCGATGTCGGTAAAGAAGATCTGGACGTGCGAATCATCTGCTGGCCGTGGGGCCGAATCTAGTAGGAGGGACGAGTAGTCTTTACTTATGATACGAGAATACCTCTTCTCCACTTCCTCAAGGAGGGCGACGAAGCGGCCAGGGAAGTCCTTGGGGTTGTCTGACCAGGAGGTGTCCAGGTCCTTCAGATCCTTGACGCGGGGCGGCTGATCTCTGTTTTCCTCCACGAGCTCCTTTCTCTCAGAGATGGCAAACAGGAAGACCTCGAACGGCCGACGGAGCGAGGGCCAGTTGCTGCCAAGCACTGCTGCCCTCCGTGCGAGGACTTCTTTCAGGAAGGCACAAAGACCCGGGACGTTGGTCGTGTCCAAGGCGGTCTTCTTCTTCTCCTCATCCCATACCTCTTTCAATGCATCCGCAACTCCGGTCTCCAGACACTTCACTGCCTCTGCGATTGCCTGTGGATAGGGCAACAGAAGGTATTCGCGTAGCGGTTTGCTGGAATCCCCTGCTTCCACGTCGCGTCTCAGATAGGCCAGGGAGAGAAGGGAAACGTTAAGATCATCAATTTCGTTCTTGGATCCGCAGCGCTTTCCGATCTCACTGAGGATGGATCCCTTCCCAGGTCGCTGTAGGGTGATGTTGAAACCGACGAAGTCCTTCGCAGGCCTGCTGGACAGCAACCTTTCGAAGAAGCTCTCATCGGATGGCTTAGCGTCAGTGACGCCTCCGTTCTGACCCTTTTCCTGCCGATCTTGCTTGTTCTCGACCTTCAGGAGGCCCACCACCTCTCCATCAGAGTGGATCCGGATGGGCACGCCGTAGTAGCTCTTGAAGATGCCGTGCCAATCGAGGTTGTTCCACACGACGATGTCCGCTCGTCCGAGCTTTCCTAGGTAGCGGGTACCCCGCATGTTGAGTCGGTCCCGGACTCGAGCCGTGTTCTCCTGGTAGATGTCCAGGGTCACACCCGACTCGAGCGATATGTACTTCAGACCTTCCTCTCCCTTGTGCAGGACGGAGGTCCAGGGGCCGCACGGATTGGCAGCCACCAGCAGTGAAACGCCCTTCCCGTGCCGCCAATAGGGGAAGGTCATATGGTCGGTAAGCATCTTCTCACGCAACACACGGAACCGTTCGAAGTCACTGCTGTAGTAGACCTTTTGTCTGTCGAGATGCTCTTTGATCCATTTCCGCCGCGTGGCCTCATCCACCTGCAGGGGATCGTACAACTGCAGATTGACGGTGCAGGAGTCACACCGAAGATTGCGGGCAATGATGTGGCAGAACTTCCCCAGGATCTGGCGGAGCATATCGAACGAGAAGAACATCTGTTCTTCCACCGAGCTGTCATAGGCCTCCGCCGAGAGCAGCTCGATCATGAATGCCTTGAACTGCTCTTCCTCGAACCCTAGGTCTCTCGCCATGTCTTTTCCTCACTCGTCCCCCAGAATCCACGTTCTCTCAACAAGGACCGGTTCATCGCTGGTCACCCATCACTCCAGATTCATGGTCCTCATAAACCTACTCTCGCGGTCCTGCACCAACAACGACCGGGACATAGCGCCCTGAATGCAGCGACGAACATCCTCTTCCGTGAGGCGCGAACTGCCAAACGACTTCGCGAGGCTGCGGACTGTCACATGGCGGCCCGGCACCATGGCGACAATCACCGCCTCCACTTGCTTCTCCATGGCCGCCAGACTCTGTAGTTTGTGCTGCCGGTTCGCCACCATGGCGGCCCCAAACGGGCCAACGGTGTCGGGGTGCATCGAATTACTCGCCAGGCGAATGCAGCCCGGCTTCAGGTGCTTGGTGGGACCGAAGATCTTGTCGTAGTACTTGCCCAGGAATGCCTGCGTCTGCCTCTCTACAAGCCGCCCACTTGCACTCCGCAGGACCCCGCCGGCCAGGATGACCTCGGTGAACCGACGCCTCTTGTAGATGTTGTACAGCGCTGCAACGAGGTGCGCGGTATGGAGACCCAACTGGCTGAACAGGGCCACCGAACCCAGGACGGCGCGTGCCAGCACCGCACGGTCGAGCGACGCAGGGATTGCCCGAGACGAGGCGGCATCGGACCTGACGGGCAGATGCAGCAACGCCAGCGTGCGATTGACCCCCAACTGCCATTGGCTTGTGTGGCCTTCCTGTCCTGAGCCCTGCCGACGGCGCAGCCGAGCGATCTCCTCGCCCCGAGAGTTGATGTAGTCCCTCAGGTGCCGCTGCATCTCGCGGTTGGATGCAAGCTCATCGGCCAACTTGGCCGACAGCCTGCGCGAACAGGGTGCGCCCTGGTTGTCATGCACGATCAGCTCCTGGAGGAATTCACTCTTGTCCTCTTCGCGGAGCATATCAAAGAAGGTCAGCAGTTGTCCCACCTCCACGGCCTCAACCCTGGAATCCAACGAATCGTTCAGATTCAAGGGCGATCCACAGTCGCGGCAGGTGAGCGGCCCGAAGACAATCCTGCCCTCGAAACGGAAGGAACGTGTGAGATCTCGGACTCCCTGGGAAGAGACGAAGTTCCGCACAGCCCCACGGACGTTGTCGCCTCCCGGTGACGTATTGAAGTCGAGAATCAGCTTCGAAAACTCCGCCACATGAGGGGAGATGGCGCCGCTGGGGCTGATGTGACCGCCTGCCAGCGAGGTCCCGAGTTTCAGTACGAGGGCCCCTCCCGCTGGGCCGTCGCCCTGCTTGCGAAGCTCCCAGTAATTGCCATAGGCCTCGGCATTGCCATCGTTTTCGAGGGATACCACAAAGAAATCGGTCAGCTGTGAACAACGGCGGCGAAGCTCTGATCGAAATACACGGGCGAGATCCGTGGAGTGGATCACGTCCGGCCCCGACCCCTTATCCGGGTCAATGCGTGTTCCGTTCGAGGAGAACGAGAGCCGCGAGAGTGTCCCAGAGAACCCGACGATGCGGGAGTCGCGAACGGCACCAGGCCAAGAGATGCCCACGCCCTCAATGGACCGCCATGAGGGAGGCTCCTTAAGCCCTTCTCTCAACTTCTCTTCAATTCTAGACAGGATGCGTTTGCAGAATTCCTCCGCGGATACCCGCCTGCCCTGGTTCATCTTCTCCACGGTGGGAAAGCAGATCAAGGGGTTCTCGGCGGGAACTGGCTGCCCGTTGACGAATAGGCAGGCCTTGACATCCGTCCCCCCGATATCGATGCCGAGAAAGGACCCGCTGCAGACGTCGGCCTTCCCAAAGGTCACGGGGAGGTGGGTCTGGAGACCCTCCCCAATGCTGAACTTCTGGTAGTTGTAGATGTCAATGTACCTACCGTACTGCTGTTCGTAGTTGTACTCCCGTGCAGCCTCAGAGACCATGAGCTCCAGCTCATGGTCTGGGAAGGCCATCGCCTGCTGCGGGCCCGGGATGGGCAGGCAGTCAATCGTCGCCGAGTGCAGGCCCAGCGTCATGGCGTAGTTGTACACAGTCGTGGCGATGTATCGCGCGATGGCCCTCTTGCGCCGCTCCTGGAGCTGCCCCTCGCGTTTGAATCGCGTCGACGGGATGGCCAGGTACACGACGACATCGTCGATCTCCTCATCGCCGTGGAACATGATTCGGATGCGTTGCACAGCCTGCGGATCGAAATCCGCCATCGTGTCCAGGATACGATAGACCCGCGGAATCCACAGAGGGTCCGACGCCTCCGACCCAATCCGTTGCAGCAGCAATGTATCGAAGATCGACACTGCCGAGTAGTCTCGGTCCCGAATCCTCTCTCTTTCGGCCTCACTGATCTCGGGAAGCCGATCCTTGAGGGCGTCCCACCTATCCGGCTCTATGGTAAAGACGGCTCTGTTGTCCAGAATGTGACTGCGAACAGATATGCCCTTGTCCCGCAGAACGTCGAACGTCGTCTTGCCAGAGATGTCCCGGACGGCCGCCTCGAAGAAAGAGGCCCGCTTCAGGATCTCCGTGTGGTTGAAGTGAATCCAGGCAGGACCTTCCAGGCGTCTGCTGCTTCGCAAGGCATGCGATTGGACGATCTGAGAGATGCGATTCAGCTGTTTCGAGCACCCAGGAAAACGGTGTTGGACCACCGCAAGGCCCTCTACTTCCCATTGCGACCTCCCGCGGGGAGGGGACCCGGGTCTGCGGCATCGAGGCCCTTCGGCTAGGATGTCCATGTCCCCCAGCCGGCGCCACAGGGCCGAGAAGACCTTCAGAAGATCCTGCCCCTCAGAGGCGTCGCCCGTGGTCGCGTCGAGATACTCCGAGACGAGACGCATGGAGAGAACCTCGGAGAGACCACACTCCGGAGACCTGTCGGCCATGCTCCGGATCATCTCCAGCACCTGCTGCGAGCAAAGACTTCCTTGCCCTGACTGCTGCCGCAGCAGGGCCTCGCGATTCCGGAGTATGATACTGAGATAGCCCGTCCACAGCCTGCCTTGATCACCGTAGGCCAGATGATAGTGTCTCTCATTCTGCCGGAGCAGAGACAATGCATAGTCCCCCTGCCAGACAGGGAAGAGCCAGTTGGCGGGCATCAGAAGCCTTGAATGCACCAGGGACAGCAGCGGCAACCGGGAGTGCAGCACGGGCTGAACCCAGGCAGGCTGTTCCTGCGAGAACATCGAGAGCAGAAGTCCCAGCTGCCGCGAGAGGCGATCCCAGTGCGGCCTCCTGTCCGTATCTGCGAGGAAGGAGGGAATGTCGGCGATGTCGGCAAGCCTGCGGCATTCGTCCCTCCCGATCCTATCGAGAAGCATCCTGATGATGTTCTGTACGAGCCGAGGAGTATCCAGGCTCGTCCTCACGATCTGGATGCTGTCCCGCGTCAGCCAGTGGTTGATCGCCGGATTGAAGAGCAGCGATTGTTCGACACAGAGCGGGTGATTCATCATCGCCCGATCCAGGATCGCAGACCATCGACTCCGCACGGAGGCATCCTGCAGATGCCGCACGAGCGGTCCAAATACACGGAAGCCTTCCTTCACAAAGATGCTCCGTTTTAGGGCATCTGGGTGGCGAATCGCATCTCGCAGGTTATCCACCTTGTCGACAATCTTCAGCACGATCGCTTGGGGCCCAGCCTCTCGTATTCGCTGGTAGTACCGGTCGTCATAGCAGTCGCCCTGCCCGGGTCGTTTCTCATGAGATCCACGTGACACAGCCCTCACGAGCCTGGCCGTGGCCTCGCCGAACTGCGATTCGAGCCCGCGAGAGATCTCCTGCTCCGCCGCCCCACCATTCTCCACGACATCATGCAGGAGCACCGCCCGAAGCAACGGTACGTCAGTCACTTCCCCTTCGCAGATCGCCGACAAACAGGCCCGGATGGGATGGATGATGTACGGTTCCCCACAAGCCCTCGTCTGACCCTGGTGACAGCGTTCCGCAAACGAGAGTGCCGCGTTTGTAGATTGTACCTGCCCAGGTTTCAAGCGGTCGGCCAGGACCTGAAGGAGTCGCTGCCTGAGACCGCCAAGGCTTTCATTCCACCAAGCCGGTAAATCGACCGCTCGCACTACTTCACACATGGGCATCCCTGTAGATTCGAAGCATCAGATTGCAGACCCCCAGCAACTGAGATTCCGGCACAGAACACCCTCGCTATCCCACGTCTCACTCTCATTCCTCACTGGATCACGTTGCACGGTCACCGTCTTCTGACGGAGAGTTCAACACGATCGCTATCGCTAGAGGCACTCGGCCCCTACTCCAGGTTGGTCAGTATACCGTCCCGCGATTGGCCCAGCAAGGAGTTCCCGTAGAATTCCACAAGCCGCCAACGCGGCAATTGACTCTCTCATTGTCCCTACTTGAGAACACCAACTCAAGTTATCCTAACCAGCCCAATTCCTCCTTTTTGCCACGACAACGCTTGCCGTTCGCAGCCAATCGCGTTCGAATTGCTCTAGCCCGACTTCGCGGATTGGCGGGTAGAAACCCACGTGGCGGGGTCGAAAATGGGGTTTGAGGCCAAGAGTCTGCACTACATAGTGGCCTCCATCCAGCCCGATGCCGTTGTGATCCGGGGCGGCGGATGGGCAGGCAGTTTCAGCTTCAATCGCTCCAAGAGCAGTGTCACCTCCGGCTCAGGATGGGTATGTCTCTGAAGGAGTAAAGTGCGGCCGTCACTTGTGGGAATCTGCACGTCGACCATCTGGATCGTGGCGAACTTCTCCAGTACGCTCCGCGTTGTCAACCCCGGGGCCAGAGTTCGCAGCCACCGACCCAGCGTCACGTGCAGGCAATAGGCCAGGAAACTCACGAAGATGTGGGCCTCAATCCGAGGCTCGTTCTGGTGAAAGATCGGCCGGACCGCCAAGTCCCCCTTGAGGTTGCGGAATGCCTGCTCGACCTCCACCAACTGCAGATAGTAGTGCCACACCACCGCTGGGTCTGTCTCGCTCATGTCGCTCCGAAGCAGGTAGCGCCCCTTCCCGCCGACGTATCTGCCGCAGCTTGTCCTTGTTGAGTCGGTAGATGAATCTTGCCTGGCTCGCATCCACCTCAATCTCCACCAGCCGCCAGGCCTTCGGCGCCTGCTGGTGGGCGGCCCCCAGTCTCATCAGCAGGTCCTCCCGGCGTAGCTTCATCCCCTGCAGCTCTTTCCGACGCTTCCAGAGCCACTTCAACTGCCGTCGCCGCATGGAGCGTTCCTTGGCCACACGGTCTTCACTGCGGGCCAGAACATACAACTCGCCTTCCTGCGGCAGCAGCTTGACTGTTACGCCCGGAGGAGCTTCCTGCCAGGGCTTGTCCAAGAGATCCTTCTCCAGCTTGATCAGCCGGCCCTTGGGCGTACCCACCAGGTACTGCACCGGCGGGTCGCTGGCTCGCATCTCGGCCAGGGCCTCCTCCGTGGGAATCCCACGGTCCATCACCCAGATCCTCCGGGCCTTCCCGTACTGCGTCTCGGTCTTCTCGATGAACTCTCGCAGCGTTGTCTTGATCCGATGTACTGCCGGCCAAGACCTCGTAGGCCAGAGGAAAGCCGTCCGGCGTCACGATCAGAGCGATGACCACCTGCACACAGTCCGGCCGCTTGTCCAGGCTGTAGCCAAACTTGCGTTTGTCCTCTCGGTCCGAGGGGGGATCGCTCTCGAAGTAGGTGCTCGTCAGATCGTACAACAACACCTCGAAGGAGGCGTTGAACAGGTCTCGCCATCGTTGCGTCAGGTGCGTGAACAAAGCCGTCTTGTGAGCCAAGCAGCAGATCGTGACAGCCATAGAGCACGTGTGTATCGCGCCACGGAGAAGTCTTCCCAACAGATCCCCCATCGCGGTTTGGTCAAACCAGTTTCGAGGGAGGTGCCACTCACTGCCCGGAGCAATCAGCCGATACACCGCCAAGACCGCCAGGACCTGATCCCAGCGAGTGCCCTTGCGGCTCGGGTCCAGCCGCTCAGCATAGAACTGCTCCAGCCGAAGCTCTTTCCACAACTGCAACGCCAGCCAGCACGCTCCCCCATTGGCGAGGCCGATGTACGGACAACTCCTTCAATCGCAGCCGCACGATGGACGCTGGGTCCACGATGGCGGGGGTTCGATCCTCCGGGAACAAGGCCACCGTCTGGGGCTGAGGATCGCCGTCGGCAAAGACTTCGATCGACTTGGTCCATGCCCGCTCCTGGGCGTCGTTGATCTCGCCGAGGTACAGCACGTGACGCTGGGCGACTCGACCGTTCGCCAGTCGTCGGTTCTCGACGATACTCCAGTAGCAGTGGTCTTTGCCGTTCTTCTTGCGGTAGTTCGAACGTAGGATCATAACGATACCCGATTATCCATGGAATCGGGCACTCGCCAACAGGGTAGGTCTACACTACAAGCGGTTCTGACCCCTCCAACCCCATTCTTGACCCCACAACCGAAGACTTCTGCCTCAAAAAGAGTAACACGTTAGCCTTTTGAGGCGGAGAACTCAGCCAGAGTGGGCAATCTTCCTGTACTGATGTAGATTCGCAGGGCTTGTTCTACGGTTTGCATGGGGTTCAGGCCCCGTTGCTTGAGGGTAGTGAACGCGCTCATGAGAATGGCCTGGGTCTGGGCCCCTCGCTGGCTGCGGTTGCTGTAGCTGTTCTTGCGCATGATCACAGCCTGGCGAATCATCCGTTCGGCCGTGTTGTTCTCGAACGGGACCTGTGGCTCGGACAGGAAGGTGAACAGCTCGTGCTGATGGCGTCGAAGTCGCTTGATCAGACGGCGGGCTTCCTTGTTGACCCATGTCTTTACGACGAACAGGGCCAGACGCTTGTCGATCTGCTGACAACGACGGGTATAGGTCGCTGGATCCAGGGTTTCCTGACGCTTGCGAAGACGGATGGCATCCCGGATCAGCCTGCGGAGCTTCTTGGCGAACGCGGCCCAGTCCTGTCCGGTATCCTTGTACTGCTCGACCCGTTCTAGGTCCCGCAACAAGTGGACCAAGCACTTCTGTTTGACGCAGGTCAGGATGTTGTAGGCCCCCCAGAAGTCACTGACCAGCACCCCGCCAAACTGATCGGTAATGAACTTCAGGACCACCGGACCTGCCCGGGATCGCTCGATGCTGAAGAGAGTGCCCGATCGACTGGTAAAACACCATAGCCAGGCGGTCTTGCCATCCAGACGCCAGCCGGTCTCATCTCCAAAGAGCACCGCGGATTGGATGACTTCCTGGGCAATCTCGTCATACCAGGCCTCCAGGATATCGGCCAGGCGGTACCACATCTGCACCAAACCACCAGAGGAGAGCTGGAACTGCAGATGGAAGACTGAGAGAATCTGAGAGATCGTGTTGCCCAAGGCAAAGTGCAACCACGCACTGAGGACCAACAGACGATTGCCGATCATCGCATTCGGCAAGGCATCCGGGACCTTCGGCTCGACCATCTTGCGACACCGCGGGCAAAAGCCGCGATGGATCCGATGGCAGGTGACCTGGACCTTGATCCCTTCGGGGATATCCTCGATGTACCGATCTCGGACGCTCGTGCAGACCGTCAGGGGCGATCCACAATCCGGGCAATGCGTGGCCCGGTGTTCTTGGGTCTTATCGACGCGGTCTGGCTGTTTGCGGCAGACGCCGGCATGACCCTCCTTGCGTCCGGGCCTCTTGCGATGGTGGCGGGTGCTTGGCTTCTCATAGGTCGGGATTTGTCCCGAAGGGCAAGACGGATCGCCGGCCCGAGTGGGCGGTGCCTTGTTGCCTTGGATCCCGGCGATCAGCTTGGCCTGAGTCAACAACGCGAAGACCACCGCCTGCTCGCCCAGGGCATAAATGGCCTTGGCTTGTTCGGTCGTCAGATCCGGACCGATCGCAATGCCATTGAGGATCACCTGCTCAGTGTCACGCACTGCCATGACACGGAACATAAGTGATCCAAGGCAATCGCGCAATGCCCTATTTTACCATTCCAGATTTGTTGTGTGTTTTTTCCCGCGGATCAGTGGGGCCGGTCATCCGGCGTGCATCCGTGAGGGGGCCTTCGCCGGAGAACCCCCCATCCCGGCTTGGGCGTCCTGGCGGTTCATGGCCGGACAGACACAGACCGGCCATATGTGGCCGAGGCCAGCCATTCTATGAAGAAGCTCTCCCTTGCACCGACCGTGGCGAGAGGCGGCCTTGGATGGACTGGAGTAGGGGGCAGGCAAGGCGGATGCCAGACCCGCTGGCTCACGATGGCCGCACAGGGGCGGATGGGAAAGAGGCCTCGCATGCAGGTGAGCGGGTCTGGTGGCCGTGTTGCAGGCCCCGGGACAAGAGGGCTCTGCCTTGTTGTGTGGATCGAGTCATCGACCTCCTCGCAAGCACTGGGAGGTCGATGACGAAGCCCAGAAAAGGCGGAAGCTGCCCGCATGAGGGACTCGACAGGAGCGCCAGCCTATCCTCATGCGGCTGCGGCCGAAAGCTGCCTCACGAGGCTAATGTGTTACCAAAAAGAGACAAACTCAGGCCGAATCCGCGAAGTCGGGCTAGGTGAGCACGCGGCTGGACCCCATCGATGGCGGGTCACCCTGACAGACGCACCTTGACCGATCGAAGCCGCAAGAGAGAGTGGGTCAATGTCCTCCGACCATTGGATGAACCAGACGTGGTTTGTCCATTCGTGCGCATGCCGGAGGCGGGCCCCTTACTAGGGAGGAAGCGTCGCCGTAGAGGCGTTGGGCTTCTATGACGAGCAGAAGGACGGCCCAAGCCAGACACACGACGTGGGCATCTTTGACGACAGCCAACATCTTGTTGTCTCGGGCCAGGTATCGCCTGCGGATCAGCTTGAGAGCGGGTGGCGATGGACCCCAATGGAGCCCACACGTCTGGCCCCAGGGGTCGCGTACCAGATCGCGGCAGTTGCAGGCGAAGAGGACTACACCGGGGAACCCTCTGGTCTTGTCGTTGCCCCGCAGAGCACCTACGTCAAATCTGCGTGCTACCAGTAAGGTGGAACAGCCGTTCTGATGTATCCCCATGGCAGCGACACCTCGATCTGATATTTCAGACCCAATTTCTCTGCAGACTCGTGCATCCCTGCGCCTGCGGCCCTGGCCTTGCTGGTGCAAGGTCTGGCGAGCGTCACCAGTCTGAGGCGAAGGCTCGGATTGGCAGGGCGAGGACTCCTCAGACAAGAGAGAGCCCCGCGTGAGAAAGGCCGTCCCGCTGGACCGGCCCTTCCTATTCAGGTGTGCCGGCTTACCACGTGATCAGATAAGTGCAGGATTCCCCACCCGTCTTCCGGCACGGCTGCGTGCCGTCGTCCCTGATCACGGGCACAGACCCCTGGGGCCTGAATCGTTCGGCCATGGCCTCGATGATCCCCCTGTCGAAGTCGCAGGGATAGGGGTTGGCGCAGACCATCTTCCCTTGCCTGTCGCCGGTCATCGTGAAGCCATAGGTCCCAATCTCTCCACCCCTGTGATTCATGTGGTAGGCCACGTCGATGGCTGACAGGGCCGCCTCGATCGAGTTGATCTCTGGTGGGAACTTCGCGATGTCAGGGATCTGCAGACCAATCTGGCGCAGCGTGCTGGAGCCTATGGTCCTTTGGATCTCCGCAAAGGCGGCAAGCCAGGCCTCTTGAGGATACCACTGGTCGGGCACGGGGTTGTGGATGCCATGGTTCCTGAGGATCTCTATGGCGGTGGTCCTGAATATCCCCATGCCATTGACGATGGCCAGCATCGTCCGGCATCGAGCTTGCCCAGGGCGAAGGCGTAGGCCCCCACAGCGACCGCCTCGCTGGTGCCCAGGCGTGAGAGACCCACGCCGACCCGCTGCAAGCGATCGTACTCCACAGTGCGAGTGCCTCCCGGCACCACAATGCTGCGGGTCTCGCCCTTGAGAAACCGATCCAACTGGGTTGGATCTTCCAGATTGAAGGCCACAGAGGCCAGGCGGCGGAAGACGTTGCCGCTGGGTCCGGTGTACGTGCCGTTGAGTTCTGCAACCAGGGAAGGCAGGAACAGCGGCGCAGGCGCCGGACAGGCCTCCTCCTATCACCGCCAGGCCGTCGATGAGGGTCAGGGCATTGGCCATGGCATCACCCACGACCTCGCCCAAACGGCGGAAGGCCTCCAGGGCCGCAGCCTTGTGCCCCTGTGCCTTGCCCGTGGCGATGTCGAAGATAACCTTGGGCTCTGGTGCCTGATCGAAGGAAATCCCCGCGGCCTGGGCGTACACGCGGCGCACAGCCCGGATGCTGGCCCCCTCCTCTGCATTCATGGCGGGCGCAACCTTGTTGCGGAGCAGCCAGACCTCGCCTGCCATGGAGTTGTCGCCGATGAATAGGTGTGCGTCGCGGACGATGCCGCCCCCGAACCCCGTGCCGAGCGTGACGCCAAAGAGGTTCTGGTACCGCTTGGGGTTTCCGGCCCTTTCGAGAAGGTCGTTGACGTGGGGCAGCAGACCGCCAATCGCCTCTCCGTACGCGAACAGGTCGCCGTCGTTGTTGATGAAGACCGGAATGCCGAAGCGATCCTCCAACATGGGGCCCAACGCCACGCCACGCCTGAAGCCGGGCAAGTTGCCGAGGTCCCCGATGATCCCATTGGGATAGTCGGCAGGCCCTGGGAACGCAAAACTGATGGCGACCGGCGGTTCCGGACACATCTTGCGGATGCGTCCAAAGCCCTCCACGATGTTGGCCAGACATCGCTCCAGATTGTCGCCATTGGAGGGCAGGGCCACGCCTTCAGTGACCGCCCGGCCACCTCTCGTGGCAGAGAACCGGAAGTTCGTCCCGCCGGCGTCGAGGGTCATGACGACGCGACTATCCTGCCCGTAGTCCCCCATGGCGTGTCACCCTCCCACAGCCGGCATCTGGGACCTGCCTGCACGATAGCCGTACAGGCCATAGAAGGCGATATACGCAAAGGCGACCATCGGCACGACAAAAGAGAACTGTATGCCCGAACCGATCCGCCACCGCGCCCTGGATGGGCGGCAGCACCGCGCCTCCGAGGATGGCCATCACCAGCAGTGACGAGGCCTGGCTCTTCAGGGGCCCAAGCCCCTCGATGGCCAGCGAGAAGATGTTGGACCACATCACCGAGCAGAACAACCCGATGCCGAGGATCGCCCATTGGGCCGTCTGGCCGACAGTCAGGACACCCAGGGTCAGCAGCACGATGATGACCCCACTGAACAGGGCCAGCATGCGATGGGGGCTCGCCTCGCCGGCGAAGAACGCGACCAGCAGGATGACCAGGAATCCGCCGTAGTGCATCACGTTGCCGTGGCTGCACAGCTCTGCCGCCCTCTGGGCCCACGTCAGGTGCATGCGCGGCCAGCATGGGCAGGGTCGAGAGGATGGCGAAGGCGGCGACCGGCACGGCCACCACGAGCGTATGCTTGACTGAACGCCGCATGTCGCTCAGTGCGAAGGCGCCCATGAATCGCCCGATCATCAGACCGCCCCAGTAGAAGGCCAGGTAGCCGCTGGCCGTCTCATTCGGCAGGCCGCCCAGCTGCTCCGTGCCCAGGAAGTTGATGATCGCACTGCCCACAGCCACCTCGCCGCCGACGTACATGAAGATGGCCAACATGCCCAGCACCGTGTGGGGATGCTTCAGGGCGCCCGCGCCCCGGCCGATGGCCTCCGTTGTTCGTAAAGCTCGGCAGGTGGGCAAACTTGAAGAAGACCGCCAGCAGCACGAAGACCGCGGCAAAGCAGAGATATGGAATCTTGACCGAGTCCGCCCCGTGCGTGCCGGGCTGGGTGAACACCGTGAAGATCAACCACCCGCCGATGATGGGCCCGATGGTCGTGCCAAAGGAGTTGAACGCCTGCGAGAGGTTCAGCCGGCTCGATGCCGTGCGTTCCGGCCCCAGGATCGTCACGTAAGGATTGGCGGCGATCTGGAGCATCGCGAAGCCCAGCCCCACGACGAACAGGGCCATCAGGAAGAACGGATACGAGGTCAGGACGGCTGCCGGATAGAACAGGGCGCTGCCCACTGCCGCCATCAGCAGACCGATGATCACGCCGTTCTTGTAGCCGATCCTGTTGATCGGGTCGCCCGAGGTCATGGAGATGAAGTAGTAGATCAGCGAGCCGATCGCATACGCGCCGAAGAAGGCGAACTGCACGAGCATGGCCTGGAAGTAGTTCAGCGTGAAGGCCTCCTTGAACCGCGGGATCAGGATGTCGTTCCACACGGTCATGAACCCCCACATGAAGAACAGGATGGTCATGATCGCAAAAGGACCGCGATAGGTCTGACCATTGCCCTGAGCGGAGGAGGCTGGTTTCTCTGCTGACGTCTGGATGCTGGCCATGTCGTTTCCCCTGATGCTCACAGATCGCAAGGCGTCCCGTTCACCGCAGACTCTGGCGAGTGACGTTCCACCCGGTCGCCTCCACCAGGACCTGGGCCCGGGTGGGGCTACATTCAATGCGGAACTCCCCTGCCTGACCGGCGAGGAGGTTGATGTAGTTCTTGTCGTAGAACGCGGGCAAGATCCGCTGCCCACTCTTCGCATCCCGGAGCGTCAGCCGGACCATCAGGGCCGGAGTCTGCGAGGGATTGAGGATCTTGCCGGTGATCACCGTGGCGGTCTTGCCCCGCCTGACGTGGATCTGTCCCTGCAGCTCCACGGACGGAAGGTGGTTGAGGGCCCGAAGCCGCCTCTCGTCACGGGCGTACCAATAGAGATTGTCCGAGAGCACGCGGTCCCTCTTGTCACGAAGCTCCAGTGCCACCAGCACCGCACTGCTGGCGGGCAGGTCCAGGCCAAAGGCCTCGGTGTGGGCGTTGGCTGCGGCCGTGAGGGTGACCTTGCGGTCCTGCTGTTGGCGGCCGGACAGGTCCCAGACCGTGGCCGAGGCCGTCGCCTGCGACAGCGGCTTGGCGAGGTGATTGACCACAGCCACCTTGCAGCCCGGCAGGTCCATCTGGATATGCACGGGCTCTGCGCCCTTCTTCGCGCCAAACAGCGACGCGCACACGTCGTAGTCCCAGGTGTAGAGCTGCCAGATGACGCTGGGCCATGAGGGGTGGCTCATCCAGAACAGGACGCCGCTGCACGGATTCCAGAGCCTGCTGTTGTAGCCTTCGTAGATCGCCCGATAGGTCTCGTAGTTGACCATCTGAGACTTCCTGCAGAAGTCCTCAAGATTCACGGCCTCCCCATAGCGTCTAGCGATCCTGTCTGTAAGGGACTTGGCAGGACCATTGCCCTTGCTGTGGAAGTCGTGATAGGCCCACGCGTCTCCGGCCGGCCACACGTCTTCCTTGGCCATCATCGTCCTCATGACCTCAGCAGAGGGCACTGAGTAGGCGCCCATCTCGGTGCTGAGGCCGCGATTCAGGGTCGTAAAGTACCTGTCCAGGACCTGGTTTGCCCAGGGGCCGCTGGTGGGGAGATTCACGGATCGCGAATTGGGCTGGTAGTAGCGCGTGCCGTCCAGTTCACGGATCAGTCGGTCATTGCCCTGGTTCACGGGCTCGGGCGGCACACCCTCGTTCATCGCGCACCACAGGGCTATGCAGGGATGGTTGCGGAACCGGCGGATCGTGTCAGCCACGTTGCGGAGGAATACATCGTGGTCTGCAGGGGCGTAGTTCGATCCCTCGGTCTCCATCCAGAAGTCATTCCACACGAGCAGGCCATACTGATCGCACAGATCGTAGAAGGCCTCTGAGGTGCTCTGGCCTGCCCAGTTGCGAATCATTGTGAGGTTCGCGTCCCGATGCAGCCGGACGTAGGGCTCGAGCCGGTCGCGGGAGATCCGCTTGAGGCCATCGTCCATGCCCCAGTTGCCGCCCAGGCACATAATCCGCTGGCCGTTGACCTTGATGGCCAGAAACGGCCCCATGCCTTCATCCGCCACGGTCTTGATCGCAGGCGAACCCTCTGCTCCAGGCTGCAGGCCCACGCGAACCACCTCGTCCGGCCCGGCGCGGCCGCTGGCGATGAGGTCCCGCCGGACGTCGAACAGGGCTGGTCCGCCCCTGCCGGCAGTGGGGCAGTACTCGATCCTGCGGGCAGAGCCGCCCGCCAGCCTCACCCCCAGCTCGTAGGTCATCTCGCGGACGCCGAACGCGAGGGTCCTGCGGTCCGACTCCTTGTTGTCCGGGTCGACGAAGGCCAGGCGCAGGTGGTAGAGCTCAGGGCTTCCGTACCCATTGGGCCACCAGAGCCGAGGCCTCTTCACGGCCAGTTGCGGATGGTCCTTGGATGAAAAGACCACCCGCTGGGTCTGTCCCGGATCCAGGGACACGGCCCGCTCGAAGGACACCCCCTCGAACCCGCCCTTGAGCATGCCCGCCTGGGGTCTGCGGGTGACGTTGGAGACCTCCACCTCCACGCTGACGTCCGCTCTTGACGTGTCGGGCAGCGGAAGGCGAGTGATCACCTGTGGATCGCCGAGGGTCACAGGGCCCGTGTCGCGGAGCACCACGTCCTGCCAAATCCCGGTGCACCGGTCCCGGATGGCCGGGAGCCAGTCCCACCCCTCAGTGCAGACGAAGGTCGGGCCATCCAGACAAAGGGCGCCACCGTTGAGGCCGGGGCCGAACTTGACGGACTGCTCGCTGGGGATGCCTGGATTGGGCGGAGGCGAGACCTTCACCGCCAGGACGTTCACCTCGCCGCATCGGGCCAGGCGAGTGACGTTGAACCGGCCCCGGATGAACGCGCCCGTGACGTGGCCGACATACTGCCCGTTGAACCAGACCTCTGCATAGTAGTTGATGCCCTCCAGACAGAGCCAGACCTGCCTGGTGGCAAAGGCCGCCGGAACGGTGAACTCCGTGCGGTACCAATAGTCCTGTTTGTTCAGGCTCTCGGGGATGCTCAGGTTGTTCAGCCCGAAGTAGGGATCTGCGTAGACCCCCTGGTCGACTAGGGTGGTCAGCACTGTGCCTGGGACCGTGGCATCGTACCACGCGTGGGTGTCCACGCACGGCCTGGAGAGGACCTCGCCACCGGCGCTCACCCGGGGCGCCTCGATCAGCTCCCAGCCGCCACCGAGCACCAGGTCCGAGCCTCGCAGCACGGGCTTTCCCCGCTGGGCCAGCTTGCCCCTTCGTTGAGGCTGCACACTGGGGACAGGTGCGCCGGACACAGGCAGCGTGTCTGCGGGCTGGCCCTCCTGGCCTGTGGCCTCCACTCGCTGACCCGGATGCGCGACCGGCTGCGGCCGGTGCTGGCCTGGAGACACGCTGATTGCCGAATCTATGGCGGCAGCGCCATCCATGCCCTGCATGACCATCGCCATGAGAATCAGACCTGTCGTCACTCGGTCACGTCCTTTCCTATGGGATACAGCGAGGACAGTGTAGCCGCTTTGCTGCCTTCGATCAAGCCTTGTCGCGACTGTCCGGAACCAGTCCGGCCAGTGCAGCCGGCGGCTGTGATTCGAACTCCACGGACTCACCGGTGGTCGGGTGCTTGAACGCCAGCCTGAAGGCATGCAGGGCCAGGCGTCGAATGGGGCTGACGCCGTTGCCGTACACCGTGTCCCCCACGAGAGGGTAGCCTGCCTGTGCCAGGTGGACCCGGATCTGATGCTTACGGCCGGTCTCCAGGTGAACCTGGACCAGGGTCCGCCTGGCAGACCTCCTCAAGACCTCCACGTGCGTGACTGCCCACTTGCCCTTGCTGGGGTCATCGGTCAAGTAACAGCGAAAGGCCGTGGTCTCCGCCAGGTATGACTGGAAGGTGTACCGATCCTGGGCCATCCGATTCTCCGTGACCGCCAGATAGGTCCTGCCTGCTGCGTGCTCCTCGAACTGCCTCTGCAGGGCCTGCTTGGCGGCCTCTGACTTGGCAAAGACCAAGAGGCCCGAGGCCTCGCGGTCCAGGCGGTGCACGATGTACATCCGCTCGGGCGGACGCCTGCGCATAAGGTACTCGCGCACCAGGGCATACAGGGTACGGTCCTTCTCCCTCTCCGTGGCGACCGTCAGGAGGCCGGCGGGCTTATCCACCACGATCAGGTCCCTGTCTTCGAACGCGACCTTGAGCCGGCTCCACGCCGGGCCTTGGCGGCCATGTCTGGGCTGTCTGGATTTCATGTGTCGATACCTCTTGCATGTTGCGGGCATGGGCATGATACCCGGCCGCCTCGGGGCCCACAACCTCGATCCTGTGGGGGCGACCTCTCAAAAATAGGACACTAGGTGTTGACCTAGGGGCTCCAGATCCCTACACTATTCGTTTCTAGTTACGTTGACTCTCGACAACTGGCTTAGTAGGAAGACGCTGTATGCCTAAACAGAAGACTCACAAGGGACTGGCCAAACGGGTAAAAGTGACGGCCCGAGGTAAGGTTACGCACAAGCGAGCCGGAAGCGGCCATCTCATGAAGTCCAAGAACGCCAAGCGTCGCCGCCGGCTCAGCAGCTCGGCCACGCTCACGCTCAAGCCCTCGATCAAGGCCGTCATCAGGAAGCTCGGCCACTGACGGGCGGGTCCAGCGCAAGGTCGCGGACCACGGTTTGCTTCTCGGCCCTTCAGCTGCCGCCAGCAAACCTGTAGAACTAACTCCTTTAAAGGAAAGCTGATATGCCAAGAATAAGAAAAGGCCATGCAGTCCGCAAGGCCAGGAAACGCGTCCTTAAGGCGGTAAGAGGCCATTACGGCCCTACTGGGCGCCAATACCGGCTTGCCAAGGGCGCAGTCGTGCGAGGCGAGAACTACGCCCGTATTGGCCGCAAGCAGCGCAAGCGGCGGTTCCGGGTGCTCTGGATCGTCCGGCTCAATGCTGCGGTCACGGATCGCGGCCTGCGATACAGCCAGTTCATCCATGGCTGCAAGAAGGCGGGCATTGGGCTCAATCGCAAGATGCTCAGCCAGATCGCTATCGAGGACCCGGCCGGTTTTGACGCTGTTTTTGCTGCAGTCAAGGCGGCCCTGTAACCCCTCTTGCTGAGTCCCGCCTGGTCCACCCGGCGGTTGGACTAATCCTATGCTCGATCAGTTCAAGAAGATCGGCGAGCAGGCCAAGGCAGACCTGAAGAAGGTCGACAGCCTGGCCTCGCTCGAGGAATTCCGCATCAAGTACCTGGGCCGGAAGGAAGGCCTGGTGATGCAGGCCCTGAGCCAGGTCGGCAAGCTGCCCGCAGACCTCAAGAAGGAAGGCGGTCAACTGGCCAACCAGATCAAGCAGCAGGTCGCAGAGGCCTTCGAGCAATGCAGGCAGCGCCTCGCCCAGAGCCAGGTCACGGGCAGGCCGCAGGCGGATGTCACCCTGCCGGGCGCCCCCCTGCTGATCGGTAGGCCGCACCTGATCTCCCAGACGATCGCTGAGCTGGTCGAGATCTTCGGCCGGATGGGGTTCTCTGTGGCCTATGGCCCCGTCGTGGAGGACGAGCGGCATAACTTCGTGGCCCTCAACATCCCGCCTGAACACCCGGCCAGGGATCCGATGGACAACTTCTACCTCCAGGAAGACCAGCTTCTGCGAAGCCAGACCTCGACCATCCAGATCCGCGTGATGGAACGGCAGAAGCCGCCCATCCGGATCGTGGCGCCGGGCAGGGTGTACAGACCCGACACCGTGGATGCCACGCACATGTTCATGTTCCATCAACTCGAGGCCCTGGTTGTGGACGAGGGCGTCAGCATGGTGGACATGAAGACGACCATCGACCAGTTCATCCGGTTGTTCTTCGGCGAAGGCACGGCCTGGCGGTTCCGGCCCAGTTTCTTCCCCTTCACGGAGCCCAGCGCGGAGGTGGACCTGTACCTCACGGATGCCAACGGCAACGGCCGCTGGGTCGAGATGGGCGGCTGCGGCATGGTGGACCCGAACGTCTTCGATGCAGTCGGCATTGACAGCGAGAAGTACACGGGCTGGGCCTTCGGCTTCGGCATCGAGCGCCTGACCATGCGGAAGTACGGCATCACCGATATCCGCTTGCTCTTCGAGAATGACCTGCGGTTCCTGTCACAATTCTAGCTGACGCTGATTCTCACGATCCTCCGAGTGGCCGCAGTCACCTTGGCCAATTCGCTGATCCGAACAGGGCAGACCCACACGATGCGATCTTGATCCTCCACCACCAGAATCTCGCTGCGGCTCAGCCGGTCGATGTGTTCATCGATCAGGAAGCGGGCCACCTTCTTCTCGCTGGACTGGCCCAAGGCCTGGAATCGATCGCCCGGCCTTGGAGGGCGGATCACGAGAGGCAGTCTCAGGCTGTCGGCGTCGAGCCACTCGGTGCCATGGGAGGGGTTGGCCCGGATCAGGGCTGGATCGACGTCACCTGGGTCCAGGGCCGCGGTCTCCACAAGCCAGGGCCCCAGCCGGGCCTTGCCGGGTATCGGCAGTGAGACGGGGCCACTCTGCGACGGAGCCACCCCTGGCGCCTGAGGTCCGACCCACAGGCAGGATCGCTGCCGCCTGGCCACAAATCCGTCGGGCAGAGACACGGCCCTGGCGCCGGCCTTTGGTCGCATCAAGGCGAGCAGGCCTTCGTAGTGGACCTCTGCCAGGTCCCTCTCGCCGCACCCCAGGGAGGTCAGGGCCCTTCGGATCAGCTCTGCCTGCACATAGGGAGCTTCGGTCTCCAATGCCTTGAGGTCCAACGAGAATCCCCCGTCGGCCGCGATACAGACACCCGCCTGCCACAGCCGATCCACTGCTGGAGTGAGGGTGCTATGGACCAGGTCGTAGGTCGCCATGGCCAGGTCCGACAGTTCCTCGATGAGCGAAGACCGGGCGTCCTCCTGCAGGCGAGGCAGGACTTGATGGCGGATGGCGTTCCGCGTGAACCGGCAATCCGAGTTGGTGGAGTCCTCTCGCCAGGACAAGGCTCTGGAATTCAGAAATCCCAGGACCTCCTTGCGAGTGACACACAGCAGCGGCCTGATGATGCGCAGGCCCTCACGGGTGGTCCTCACAGGCCAGATGGCCGCCAGTCCCCGCAGGCCCGTGCCTCGCCTCAGGCGATGGACCAGGGTCTCTGCGTTGTCGTTCTTCTGGTGGCCAAGGACGATCACGTGACATCCGGTCTGCAGGGCCAGGTCCCGCAAGGCCTGCATGCGAAGGACGCGGGCAGCAGTCTCGATGGACAGCCCCCTGCTGCGGGCAAAGCCCGTGACATCCACGCTCGTGCAGACGAAGGGGACGGCCAGCAGGCCCGCGGCGGATCTGACAAAGGACTCATCCGCCTCACTTTCATGGCCTCTGAGCCGGTGATTGACGTGGCCGCAGACCATGTCGAAGGCCGGCACGCCCCTGGACCGGAGCGAGCAGAGGCTGTGGAGCAGGGCCATGGAGTCGCAGCCTCCGGATACTGCGGCCAGGACACGGTCTCCAGGGCTCACCAGCTCATGGGCCCGTGCAAAGGCAGCGACTCTGTCTTCAAACCCGTGATCCATGGCTGCGATACAAAAAAGAAGGGCCTGTATGCACAGGCCCTTGGAACGCTCCTTCAGGTGCCGACGCCTAGGGCTGCGGCTTGCCGCTGCCTTCTGCGCCTGTGGTCAGCTCGCGGATCCGGTCTTCGGTCCAGTTCTTCCACTCCACGAACTGCACGCCTTCGGCCTTCAGGGCCTGCTGGTACAACTCCAGGGCCTCGGCCCTGCGGCGCAAGTACTTGTCCATCACGTAGCCGGCCTTGAACAAGGTGGGGTGCTGGGTGTTGGAGTCCCACTGGTAGGCCCGCTGGTAGTAGGTCAGTGCACTCTGGTAGTCCTTGAAGTACTCGTCGATGGTGCCGAGCGCAAAAGCCGCGTCATCGATCTTGTCACTGGCCGGGTACTTGCGGATCAGTTGCTTGTACAAGTCCGCGGCCTGACGCATGGCATTGCGGTCCTTGACCACCACGAGGGCATTGCCCTCGCCGTGCAGCTTCTGGGCCTGCAGGTACAGGGTGTCCGCCTCAGGGATGACGACGGTGGCCTTCAACTGGGGACCGGGTATGGTGTCCGCGATGTAGCTGTACTGAGGCATCGACTTGACTGCGGTCAGCTCGGCCTTGGCCCACTCCAACTGCCGGTTGTTGCCCGTGCGGGTGTAGTAGTCCTTGAGCATCTCCACGGACTGACGGTACTCCTGGCGGTGCTGAGCCACCTTCTCGACCAGGTCCACCTCGGTCGTGGTGTCCAGGTCCATGGTCCCGCCCGGCACACCTTCAGGATGACTGGGCGGCGGCGGGGTCGACATGCGGCCGGTGTCCAGACGGCAACCGGTCCAAAGGGCCAAACACACGGCCAGTGCCCCTATCGAAACGCTCTTCAACATGGTCTTGTGGCCTCCTTTCCACCTGAACCTCACCGAGGATCCAGGAATCGGCACTGCGGCATGACCTCAGCCACGGTACCCCTGTCTTTAGATCGGTATCCGTCTACAATCCCAGCAACTTAAACGCATTCCCGCCGGACGTCAAGAGTTTCTCGCGGGTTTCGGTGGCCCCCCCGGCATCGCCACCATCTCCAAGAGGTCGCGGGCGATCCGCTCCGCTGCCTTGGGCTGGGCGACCTCGTGGCAGGCCTGGGACATCTCGCGGCGCTTGTCGTCATGGGCCATCAGGTCCTCCAGTTCCTCCCAGAGCCACTCGACCCGATCCGTCAGGTCAGGGACATCATCCACGATCACGGCCGCGCCCACGGCCACCAGCTTTCCCGCGTTGAGATACTGGTGGCGGTCCTTGTGGTAGGGATAGGGCATGCAGATGCTGGGAATCCCGGAGACCGCATACTCTGCCACGCTGACCGCCCCACTGCGGCCGACCGCGAGGTCCGAGGCCGCATACAGGTCTGCCATGTGGTCGTAGTATCCGAGGACCTTGTGGAGGATCTTGGCCTGCTCGTATCTCCGGCTGACCTGCTCCAGATTCTGGGTCCCGGTCAGGTGCACGACCTGCCACCGATCGGCCAGGCCCTCCAGCTTGGGCAGCAGCTCACAGACCGCCTGGTTGATGTTCTGGGCGCCACTGGAGGCGCCAGTGATCAGCAGCACCTTCTTGGAGGGATCTATCCCGACTTCTTTCCTGGCCCGGTCCGGGTGTGGAGCCTCGAACTCCGTCCTCAAGGGGCACCCCACCACGCGGACGCGGTCGCTGTAGGCAGCGAAGGCGGGCCGGGTGTCCTCAAACTGCACGAAAATCGCCTTTGCCCAACGGGAAATCAGCTTGTTGGCCTTGCCCGGCACGATGTCCACGTTGATCAGGGCCATCGCCACGGAGAGCCCGTGGGCAGCCCACGCCACAGGCGCAGCAGCGAACCCCCCTACCCCGACCACCACGGCGTGGTCCTCGGAGGCCAACACGCCACGGGCCACCCTGACGCTCTGCCGAAAGGTAGACACGAATCGGATGAACTGCCGCGGCCGCACCGAGAAGCCCTGTGCAGGCAGGGCCGTGAATTGAAACCCTGCCTTGCCCAGAATCTGGCTGTCGATCGGCCGACTGCTGCACAGAAAGTGGATCCGGGCTCCGGGGTCCAGCCGGGCAATCTGCTCGGCGACCGCTATGGCGGGGTAGATGTGGCCACCCGTGCCCCCGCCCGCAAAGAAGAAACATCGGCTCATGCAGTCTCCTTATGGCGCCAGCCGGGTCGTCTTTCGGCCTTCGAGCTCATCGGCCAGATCCTTGGCGTCGTAGACCTTGCGCAGGGCCTCGACGATGGCCGAAGAGTGGACCGCCACGGCCCTCGCCTGCTCCTCGGTGTAGGCAAAGTCCAGCACCAGGGACTGGATATTGCCGTCAAAGATGATGCCCACAAACTGCCCCTGGCGATTGACGACCGGGCTGCCCGAGTTGCCGCCCACGATGTCTGCGGTGCTGACGAAGTTGAACGGCGTGGCCGGGTTGAGCCTGGCCTTGCGTCTGAGCCACCGCTGCGGCAGATCGAACGGCGGCCTGTACCCATGGTCCACTGCTCGCTGGTAAAGACCCGCGAGGGTGGTTTGGAAGGGGACCTGCTGGCCGTTCTCAGGGTAGCCCTTGACCGTGCCAAAGGCCAGACGGAGCGTGAAGGTCGCGTCCGGGTAGGTGCCTGCGCCTTCGATGGCCCACCGGACCTTGGCGATCCGGGCGTGGGCCTGCTCCTTGATCTCGCCCTGGGTCTCGACGACCTGCCGCAGCTCGCGGGACTCCGGATCGATCAACCGGGCCAGATCGATCATGGGATCTCGCGCAGCGTCCACGGCCGCCGTGCCGCCCTCGTAGAGCTTCTTGCGGGTGGCAACGGACTGGACGGTGGCGCCCCGGATCAGCTCCGAGGCCCGCTCTCGCGGAGACTTGCCTGCAAGGACCTTCTGCACCAGGCCGTCTCCATGACCCAGCCGAAGGACCAGCCAGGACAAGGAGCTGGTCAGCCGGACCTCTTCGTAGTCCTCATAGATCGGCTTTTCCGAGAAAAGCTGGAACTCCAGCGACTCACGGCCTGCCTCCCCAAACTCGCGAAGCCGCTCTGCGTTGGGCTTCGGCCGCTCTTCGGCTGCTCGCAGCAGGACTCGGGCAATGGAGAACAAATCGCTGCGGAACCCCTGCCCTCCTTCCAGGAGGTTGTAGCGGAGGGCACGGTCTGCGATGACCTTCTGGGCTGCAGCGATGCGGTCCCACGCGTCGCCGGCCTCCGCCAAATCCGGCTTCGACGACGCCGCAGCCCGGAGCCGCTGCTCTTCGGATCGCTTACGGCCCATCAGTTGAGGGTCGAGCAGGCCTGCGTACATCCCATCATAGGCCTTGCGGCTGTTCTGCACGCCGAACAGATCGTCCTTGGCCTTGCGGGCATTCTCCTCGCTGCGTGCGCTGTACGCGGTCAGGAGCACCTCCTGGTCCTTGAGCCACATCAGGGAATTGGGCATCCGGACGTCACGGACGTACTCCAGCTCGGCCACCGTGAGATGCCGGCTGGTCCTACCCGGATGGCCCGATACGAAGACCAGCTCCTGGTCTGCAGCGCCGGCCTTGCTCCACTGGAGGAAGTGCTCGACCTTCGCAGGCCTGCCGTTCTCATAGGCGCGGAACAGGCAGATGTCGAAATCGAACCTCGGGTATTCGAAGTTGTCCGGATCTCCGCCAAAGAACGCGATCTGCTGCTCCGGTGCGAAGACCAGCCGGACGTCCGTGTACTTCTTGAACCGATAGAGGTGATAGAGGCCGCCCTCGTACAGCGTGACCACGTCGCTCCGCAGTCCGGTCCGGTCCAAGGATTCCTTCTCGATCTCCGCCATCACGGCCCTGCGGGCCAGGAAGGCCTGCTGGGCGGACATCTCAGGCTTGAGTGCCGCGTTGACGCGGTCCGTCACGTCCTGGATCTCCATCAGGACGTTCAGCTCGAGGTCGAGACAGCGTTTCTCCTCAGCCAGGGTGCGGGCGTAGAAGCCGTCCCGCAGGTAGTTGTGCTCCTTGTCGCCGAACTTCTGGAGTGCGTCCGCGCCCACGTGATGGTTGGACAGGACCAGGCCGTTGGCGGAGACGAACGAGCCCGATCCGCCGCTGTTGAATCGAACAGAGGACCTCTGAAGGTGTTCGAGCCACTGGCTACTGGGCTCGAATCCGTATCGCTGCTTGAGCAACTCCCGGGGCGGGGCGTTGTAGAGCCACATCCCCTCATCCGCCAAGGCCCGCATGGCCCCTGGAGAGAGCAACGTGGGCATCACTACCGCGATTGTCAGCATCCTTCTTGTCATAGCAGCCTCCTTGCTTTCAAGAATGCGTCCCTACTTCCCGTACACAGCGAGGACCCGCTCTGCCTCAGGGCTAGTGTCCGTCATGGGCATCCGGCCATTATACTGCCGCCTGCCGGGGCATCAACTGCGGGAAAGACCGGGGGGCATAACCAAGAAGGCAAGAACCTGAGAAGACCAGAAGACAGGAAGATGAGAGCAAGACGATGCCTCTGGTTCTGCTCTTCGGACCTTCTTCTGCTCTTCTCCCGAGTTTCCCTACAGGAGCGGCGACAAGAACCGGCCAAAGCGGGGCTGGAACCAATCCGTGAAGTCGAGTGACCCTGCGACCCCCACGGCCTTGCCCACGATGACCTTCCTGGAGACAAAGCCGAAGTAGCGGGAGTCTCTGCTGTTGTCGCGGTTGTCGCCCATCAGGAAGTACTGGCCTTCAGGCACCACCACAGGGCCAAAGCTCCGCATGGCGGGCAGGCCTCGCAGGGATAGGACGGGATGAGATACTTCGCCCAGTTGCTCAGTCGCGACGGCCGCATGGGGCCTGATGCGGGAGTTGAGGCCCTTGAGGAGGTCCTGGTCTGCGGCCGTCTGCGCTGCAGGCTCGCCATTGACGAAGAGCTGGTCGTTGACCATGGAGATGTGGTCTCCGGGAAGGCCGATCACCCGTTTGACCAGCCGCTTGCCGTCGTCCGGAGAGAAGCAGATCACGATGTCCCCCCTGTCGGGATCTGCCCATCGGGCCAGGCGACAGTAGGTGAATGGGACACGCAGGTCATAGGCGAGCTTGTTCACGAAGACCAAGTCACCCTCCAGGATCGTGGGGTTCATCGACCCCGTAGGCACCCAGTTGAAGTCGGCCAAGGAGGACTTGACCGGCAGGATCACAAAGACTGTCAGGAAGACCGTGATCCGCCACTGCCGCCAGAAACTCACCGCCCACTTCTTTGCCTTCTCGGTCCTCATACCTGTCCCCTACGCTCGGTCTCCAGATCCCAAAGAAGAAACGCACCAACCTATACGACGCCTGAGTAGCCCTGTTCTTTCATAGAACTCCCTCCTGGCGTGACGGATCTCCTCCGGCGTGGCATGGCATGTTGGCGATATCCCCTTCTCCTGTAACAGCTTGAGAGCCCTGCCTGTCATCCGACAAGCGTGCTCTCCAGGCCTGGCCTGGCAAGGGAATCCCGGGCATAGCCATCACGAAGTGCAGGCAAGTCATTGCAGCAGGCACAGCCAACCTGCTATGCGCCTGACCCTGGACGCCCGCCACGCACCAACCTCCTCGCCTACCCTCTCACCTTCCAGCCTTCTTCCCCTCTTGCCTTCCCGCCGTCCCGCGGGCTGACCGCCCCTTTGCAGGCCAGCCCCCTGATCCCAGCTACTTGCCCATCGATCTCTTGGCCGCAGCCACGACCGCGTCCGTGGTGATGCCGAACTTCTCGAAGCAGGTCTTGTAGGGGGCGGAGGCGCCGAAGTCGTGCATGCCGATGAAGATGCCCTTGTCACCCAGCCACTTGGACCAGCCGAGCTCCACGCCGGCCTCTGCGCCGACGCGTGCCCTGCAGGCTGGAGGAAGGACCTCGTCCTTGTAGGATTGGGGCTGCCTGTCGAACAGCTCCCAACAGGGCATGCTCACGACCTGGGCCTTGATCCCCTCTGCAGCGAGCTTGGCGCAGGCGGCCATGACCAGGCCCACCTCGGACCCGGTCGCCAGGAGGAGCACGTCGGGCCGGTCTGCCTTGACCACGACGTAGGCGCCCTTGGCCACGCCCCGCGCGGAGCCCACCTTGTTCTGATCCAGGACGTCCAGGTTCTGCCGGGTCAGGAGCAGCGCAGCCGGGGACTCACGGTGCTCGAGGATGTACTTCCAGGCCTGGGCAGTCTCGTTGGCGTCACCGGGCCGGAACACCAGGAGGTTCGGGATCGCGCGCAGGGCCGCGAAGTGCTCGACCGGCTCGTGGGTCGGACCATCCTCACCCACGCCGATGCTATCGTGGGTCCAGACAAAGATGGTCGGGTATTTGGAGAGGGCGGCCAATCGGACCGCGCCCCTCATGTAGTCGCTGAAGACCAGGAACGTGCCGCCGTAGGCGCGGGCCAGCCCGCTGACCGCGATGCCATTGAGGATCGCACCCATGGCGTGTTCCCGCACGCCGAAGCGGAGATAACGGCCGTCATAGGCGCCCTTGGCGTAGTCCTTGGCGCCGGCGAACCTCGTGTTGTTCGACGGGGTCAGGTCTGCAGAGCCGCCCAAGATCAGGGGCAGCTTGGGCATCAGGGCGTCCAGGACCTTGCCCGAGGCCTGCCGGGTCGCCACGGGCTTGGCGGGATCGAACTGGGGCAGGGCCTCGTCGATGTTGATGGGCAACCTGCCTGCCACGCCGTCTGCGAACTGCCTCGCCAGGTCGGGATACTGCTTGGCGTAACGCTTGAACATCCGCTCCCAGCTCGCCTGGGCCTTCTTGCCCGGCTCCGTGCAGAACCGCATGTGGGTGTAGACCTCGTCAGGGACCTGGAAGGTCTTGTTGGGGTCCCAGCCGAAGTTCTGCTTCATCAGCTTGATCTCGTCTTCACCCAGGGGAGAGCCGTGGGCATCGTGCGAATCCTGCTTGTGGGGACTCCCGAATCCGATGTGCGTCCGGATCTTGACCATCGTGGGCTTCCCCTTGAAGGCCTTGGCCCGCTTGATCGCCTTCTCGATGGCCTCCAGGTCATTGCCATCGCCGTCCACCTTGATGACGTTCCAGCCGTAGGCCTTGTACCGCAGGGCCACGTCTTCCGAGAACGACAGATCGGTCTTGCCGTCGATGGTGATGTGGTTGTCGTCGTAGATCACGACCAGGTTGTCCAACCCCAGGTGACCTGCCAGCGAGCTGGCCTCACCCGAGATGCCTTCCTCCAGGCAGCCGTCGCCCGAGATCGCGTAGATCTTGTAGTCCAGGACCTTGAAGGCGTCCCGATTGAAGACCGTCGCCAGGTACTTCTGGGCCATCGCCATGCCCACGGCGTTGCTAATTCCCTGGCCGAGGGGCCCCGTCGTGACCTCGATGCCCCGGTCGGGCCTGTACTCGGGATGTCCCGGCGTCTTACTGCCCCACTGGCGGAAGGCCTTCAGGTCCTCCAGGGCCATAGGATAGCCGGTCAGATGCAGCATGGAATAGAGCAGCATGCTGCCGTGTCCTGCAGACAGGATGAAGCGGTCGCGGTTGGGCCAGTGCGGGTCGGCCGGGTTGTATCGCATGATCTTGGTCCACAACGCATAGGCCGTGGGAGCCATGCCCATGGGCATACCCGGGTGACCTGAGTTGGCCTTCTGCACTCCGTCAGCAGCAAGGAATCGAATCGTATTGACGCACAGGGCGTCTAGTTCCGACGTGCTCATCACGACCTTCCTATTCTAATGACAATTGACCGATCTCAACCGAAAGATTGTTAGAGTAGCATGGCGAAGCCGACTCTGCAAGCCTATTTGGGGCATCCCCCAGGGCGATCGCAAAGTCGGCCTTCCTCACAGAGACGTAGGGTCTCTGTCATCCGCCGCAGGCGGACAGGCCGATGCAGTCGCGGGCCTGTCTGGCTGGGAAGCGTTCTTGGTTTTTGCCGCGAATAACGCTAATGCACGCGAATGCTGGCGCGTGGGCGTGGGTGTTGATATGGTCGTGGCATCGCCGCCTGATCCACGGCTTCGCCGTGCCTTGGCGACCGTGTCGCCAAGAGCGGCCTTCGCAGCGGGCTGCTTGTCCGAGCAAGCTCGGACCGCATCCCACTACTCGGCCTTGATCTGGCGGCTCAGTCTATGGGCGAGACATCCTTCCCATCAAGGAAGAGGACCTCCGGGGACTCTCGCCAGGGAACGAAGCCGTACGCATGCGAGCAAGAAGGACTCCATGGAGCGAGCTCGCTCGCAGAATGGAGGCCGGCGCAGCTCGCCCGGTACGCCACGGCGTACCGGTAGACGCGAAGCGTCGTGTACGGCGATGCCACGAATAAGCCCAACCTGTCGATGCTGCGGCAGCCATTCGCGTGCATTCGCGTTATTCGCGGCAAGAAGCTCCTTCGGTTCTCCCGGCCAACGCAACAACAGACCGGCACCACGACAAAGGGCATCTGTAGCCAGGAACCTGTTCCTATCCTCGCAACGTACAGGAGGGACTTTGCGATTGCCGTGGGGCATCCCATCCCACTGAATTGAGCGGGGCCTGCACCAAGGTGGTGCAGGCCCCGCGACCCAGCGCACTCACGCAGGATTTCACTTGTCCGCGATACAGCGGACTACCGATCACCGGCCAGGAAGCGTACCTCGCCGGCCGACAATGCCCGGCTGTAGATCCGCACCTCATCGAGTATGCCGTTGTAGAATGCGTCCGCCGTGAACTGCGACCTGCCCAGCCAATTCTGGGTGGTCTCGCCCAGATCCTTGGGCCCCACGGTGGTGGAGTCACTGGCAGCCACCAGGCCATCCACGTAGACCTTCACGTTCATCGCCGCACCGTCGATCACGACAGCCACGGTGTGCCAGCCCGTTCCGAGGGTGTTGGGCGCCACGAACCGCTTCTCAGCGACTGTCGGGGTCATAATCGCGAAGGTCAGCGGCCCGCTGGTCCCTTGCCGGGGCGACAGGAACATGTAGTTGGTGGCGCCTGAGCCAAAGTCAAAGATCCGCTCCCAGCCCGCACCCGTGCTGGAGAAGTTCACCCAGGATGTGCAGGTGAGACTGCTCAGCGTATTGATCAGCGTGCCGATGGGCAGATCCACGTAGTCGTCGATCCCCTCAAGCTGGATCGCCTGGCCATAGCCCGCCAGGGAGTCTACGTAGACGGGATTGCCATTGGCCGTGCCGTGATTGCCCTTGCCTGAGCTGTCCTTGACGTCTGCCTCCATCCTGTAGTAGGCCGCCAGATCGCTGGTCCCTGGATCGGCGGGTAGTGCCACCTCCGGTGCGACCCGGTACAACCGGATGTCATCGATGTACAGGGTCCCCTTGGCTGAGCCCGCCACGCCGATCGCCAGAGTCTTGACTGCCGCAAGGTTGGTCCCCACAGAGGCCAGATCGATGTTCCACTGCTTCCACAGACCGATGGTCACAGAAGACGCTGGCCCGGGATAGTCCACCTTGGCGCCGTTGATCTTCACGTAGAGCTGGCCGCTGCCGTTCTCTGAGGTACCGCGGAAGTACAGCACCAGGGTCTTGGCCCCACCCAGGGTCCAGTCTTGGCCGGGCTCAAAGGTGCGCGTCGCCTCGGAGAAGCTCCTGCCTGCCGTATTGTCATAGGCCAGCGGCATGGACTGCTTGCCGCCGTGGATGATGGTCCTCTCCGCAAACGGAGGATTGGTGTTGCCCACGGTCGAGCCGCTGCCATTGCCCAGAGAGGGCGCAACGACGCAATCCGTTGAGCCATTGTGGCCAAATCCATCCACCCAGGCAAAGAAGACCCGGTTGCAGGTGTCGTTGTAGGATTCGAAATCATCCACTACGCCATGGTCCGGGGTCGTCAAGGTCCACAGGTCGCCCTCCCAGGACTTGGGGGTGGCCGCATCGTTGACCTCATTGACCTTCCACGTGTAGGTCTTGCCGTACTCCAGGTGCAGGGCGTTGAGGGCCAGGCTGTGCTCCGTGACGACCTTGGCTGGCACAGTACCGCCTGCGACTGCACTGGCATCCGCACTGAGGTAGACCTCGTGCTTGACCGCCTCTCTGCCGGGCCTCCAGCTCAGGACCGAGTCAATAGCCACACCAGATGCCCCGTTGCCGGGTGCAGGTCCGAAGGCCTTGACCGGCACGTAGAAGAACCGCACCTCAGACAGCCCCGCCTGCTTGGCGCTGTCTGCCCAGTTGGTGTTGATGGTCAGCCTGACATACTGGGCCTGGACGCCGGCGAAGTCCACGATCGTGTTGGCCACGTAGTTGGGTTCACCTGACGCCTGATTGAACTCCAGCGTACCTCCCAGATTCGCCCAGGCGCTGCCATCGAGCGAGGTCTGGATCACGACCTCCTTCGCGCCGAAGCCGACGGACGGCTCTACGGCCTGGTTCGAGTTCCAGACCCACATCTGGTGCAGCTTGTAGATCTTGTCGAACTCGTACTGGACCCAGATCGGCCCTGCTCCCTTCTTGCTCGTCCACATGTGCGACGTGGAGGTCGAATGTTGATCCAGGGCATCGAGTCCAGAGCCATCGATGGTCTTCTCCGGCCCCATGCTCGCGCTGAGCATGCTGGATGTGGTCGCCTTGCTCGGCCTGACCACAAAGCCGTAGGTCTCGGCCGTGAAGCTCCAGACGCCGCCCTTGAAGATCGTAGAGTCTGTGGGCGGGGCATTGACCTCGTCCACCCTCCAGAAGTAGGTCTGGCCAAAGGCGAGCGGGCCTGCGGGGTCAAAGCTGTTGGAGTCCTGGCCCTGGCTGGCCAGCACCCCTGCCGGGTTGGCCCGGCCGGCGTTGTTGACGTCAGCGAACGTGGTACCGAAATACACGTCGTGGGTCTTGGCAAAGGCCCCAGGCTTCCAACCCAAAGTCACGTCCCTGACCACGTCGGTGGTCTTGTCTTGAGGACTCGGGTTGGAGGAAGGCCCCGGCGGCGTGCCTCGCATGGCATCCTGAACCTCTGCCAGGTCCAACGCGTGGTCGTAGACCCGAACGTCATCCAGCAGGCCGGAGTAGATGCGGCTACCATTGGCCATCTTGCCCAGGAAGACGTTGGTAAATGACCACGTGGCGCCTGAGTAGGCCGCCTTCACCAGGAGGACGCCGTCCAGGTACAGTTTGGCATTGGCGTCCGGGCCACCCCACGCAGCGGCCATGTGATGCCACTGGTTGTCAGCCGCAGCCACGGGGTTGACTGGAGTGCTGCCTGCCACGCTCTTTCCAGTATCCGAGAACAGGAAGGAGCTTGGCGTCCAGAATGAGACCTCTCCTCCCTTCCAATAGGTTCCGGCAGCCTCGATGTGCACGTGGATCTCGTTCTCGGGACCAAAGCCGCCGCCCGTGGTGTTGTCCCCTGCCCAGAATATCGTGCCGATGGCGCCAGGCGCAGCCGCATTCATCCAGAAGGCCACGGAGCCCACGGCCGCGCCCATCCCCATGCCGGCTGCGGGCAGGGTGATGGAGTCATCGCCGCTGAAGGCCATGGCCCCGCCGATCTTGCCTGTCACCCAACCCGGCGACCCCGTGATCGCGCCGTCATTCCGCTGGCCGCTCGAATCTGCGGTCATCATCCCCCCCGTCTCGTCGAGCTTCCAGCAACCTACCTGCCGGGCATCGGCGGTGTTCGCCAAGGCCATGGCCGCAATCCAGACGCATACCCACGCGGTGAGTTCTCTCTTCTTACCCACGATGAATCTCCTTCTTCAAGAGCGATCCGGTCAACGGTCACCGGCCAGAAAACGCACCTCTCCCGTCGACAATGCCCGGCTGTAGATCCGGAACTCATCCAATATGCCCGAGAAGTAGGCATCCGCCGCATACTGGGATCTGCCCAGCCAATTCTGGGTGGGCTTGCCCAAGGCCGAAGGCAGGGTCGCGGTCGGTCCACTGGCCACCCCGCTGCCGTCGAGGTAGAGCTGCACGACCCTGGTCGGGCCGTCGATCACCACGGCCACGTGGTGCCAGCCCGTGGGCAGCGTCGCCGGCGCGGTGAGGGTGGACTCCCCTGCCGAACCGGCGGTCGTGATGGCGAACCGCATGGCGCCGTCCGTGCTCTGACGCGGGGTCAGGAACAGGTAAGAGGTCGTGCCGCTGCCAAAGTCGAAGATCCTCTGCCAGCCGCCCCCTGTGTTGGTAAAATTGACCCACGTGGCAAACGTCGAAGAGGTCAGCGTGCTGATCAGCGATCCGATCGGCAGGTCGACGTAGTCGTCCATGCCCTCAAAACGCAGGGCCATGCCGTAACCCGAAGGTCCCTGCACGTAGGCAGGGTTGGCCATGGCAGTGCCATGGTTGCCTTTGCCGGAGCTGTCCTTCACGTCCCCTTCCATCTTGTAGTAGGCTGACAGGCCGTTGGTCCCGGGGTCCACCGGTTGCACCGTGGACGGGGCCAACCGGTACAGGCGGATGTCGTCGATGGTCAGAACGCCCTTGCCCGATCCGGACACGCCCAGGGTCAGGGTCTTAACTGCCTTCAGGCCTGCGCCGACAGGGGCCAGATCGATGTTCCACTGCTTCCAGATCGGCGATGTCACAGAGGCCGTGCCGCCCGCGTAGTCCAACCGCGTGCCATTGACCACTGCATAGAGCTGTCCCGGACCATTGCCCATGTCTCCGCGGAAGAACACGACCAGGGTCTTGGCCCCACCCTGCGTCCAGTCCTGGGCAGTCTCGAAGGTCCGGGTGGCCTCCGATGTCCCCTTGCCCAAGGTATTGTCGTAGGCCAGGGGCATGGACTGCCTTCCCCCGTGGACGATCGTCCTTTCGGCATACGGAGGAGTGGGATTGCCCACTGTGGCGCCGCTGCCGTTGCCCGGCGAGGGACTTACGCCGCAGTCTGCTGCGCCGTTGTGCCCGAGGCCATCCACCCAGGCGAAGTAGATCCGGCCGCATACATCGTTGTATTTCTCAAAGTCATCGACCACCGAGAAATCGGGCAGGGAGAAGTTCCAGACGTCCCCTGCCCACGAGGACGGGGTCGCCTTGTCGTTGACCTCGTTGACCTTCCAATAGTAGGTCTTTCCGTACTCGAGCCCCATGGAACTCAGGCTTAGGGTGTGGTCGATCACGGTGTTGACCGGAGCCGTACCATTGAGGACTGCGTCCGGATCGCCGCCGAAGGCGACCTGATGCCCTGCGGCCTCACGACCAGGCCTCCAATTCAATGACGAGACTGTAGCGACCGTTCCGGGCGCAGGCACAGGACCAAAGGCCCTGACAGGGACGTAGAAGAACCGCACCTCGCTGAGACCGGCCTGCTTGGCGCCATCGGACCAGTTGGTGGCGATGGTCAGCTTGACGTATCGACACAAGACGCCGCCGAAGTCCACGGTCGTGCTGTGTACGTAGTTCGGATCTCCGCTGGCCTGGCTGAACTCAGCGACCCCGGCGAGGGCCGTCCAGGTCGCCCCGTCCAAGGAGGTCTCGACCGTCACCTCCTTGGCGCCAAAGCCAAGGTCCGGCTCGACCGACTGATTGGAGTTCCAGACCCACACCTGGTAGAGCTTGTAGGGCTGGTCAAACTCATACTGTATCCAGATGGGCGATATCCCCTTCTTGCTGAGCCACATGTCCGTGGACAGGATCGAGTGGCTGTCATCGAGGCCGAGCCCGGAGCCATCGATGGTCCGCTCAGGGCCGCTCAAGGCGTTGATGGAGCTGGAGGCAGTAGCCTTAACAGGCGTGACCGGGAAGCCATAGGTCTCTGCGGTGAAGCTCCAGGTGGACCCCTTGTAGGTGCTGGAATCCGGGGCAGCGTTCACCTCATCCACCCTCCAGTAGTACGTCTGCCCGAAGGTGAGAAGCCCTGCCGGATCGTATGCAGCAGCCTCCTGATTGTCGGCTACGGTGACGCCATTGGCGCCGCCGCGCCCGGCGGAGTCGACGTCGTCAAAGGAGGTCCCGAAGTAGACGTCGTGGGTCTTGGCATACTTGCCCGGCGTCCACTTGAGCACCGCGTCCCTCGGCACGTCCACGGCCCGGTCCATGGGGTCGGGGTCTCGCGGCAGGCCCGGCCCTTCTCCCAGCATGGCCAGTTGGATCTCGGCCTGGGAGAGTGCCCGATCATAGACTCGGACGTCATCCAGGGTGCCTGCAAAAAACTGTGCAGCAGTGGCACTTCGGCCGAACTTGAGGCTGTTGTTCTCGGCGTTGGGCGTTCCCGTCAGGCTGACGCTGGTGATGAGATCACCGTTCACGAAGGCCTTCAGCGAGCTCCCGTCATAGATCCCGGTCAGGTAATACCACCGGTTGGCCTCCAAGGTCGCGAAGGACGCCGGCGTCCAGGCCCCGGCGACCATCAGGGCGGTCGAGCCCCTGAAGCTGTCCACGTTATGATTCCAGTTGAACTGATAGTTGTTTTCACGATGCACCGGTCCGGACGGGAAGGTGTTCGCCGGAGCCGCAGGACTGGTCACCCAGGCGCAGACCGTCCACCGGGTCAGGTTCTGGGTGTAACCGGTATCCACGTAGTCCACGGTCCCATCGAGCTGCAGTCCACCTCCGAACTTGCCGCTCACCCATCGCGGGCTGCCGTGCAGGACGCCGGGGTGGTTGTTGCCGGATGAATCCGCGGCGACGGTTCCCGAGGTCTCATCGAGCTTCCACCAGCCAACCAGGCTGGTGTCCTGTGCGATGACACCAGGCGCCAGGGCCAGGCCCATCACCATTCCCAACAGCACGACCCCATCAATCCGTACGCGATGCATGGCTGTCCTCCCTAAGATCAGGGGGTCTGTACCGGCCTGGTACAGACCCCCCGTGATGATTCAGGATTTCCCTTGAAGCCGTCTGGATGACGGCCAACCCACTAGCGGTCACCCGCGAGATAGCGAACCTCACCGACCGTCAGGGCCCGGTTGTAGATGCGGAACTCGTCCAGGGCCCCGGTGAAGTACCCGTCGGCACTGAACTGCGACCTGCCGAGCCAGTTCTGGTTCGTGTTGCCCAGGTCCTTGGGCACGCGAGTGGTCGTGCCAGCAGCCACGACGTCACCATCCAGGTAGAGCTGCAGGGTCATGGCTGCACCGTCGATGACCACGGCCACGTGATGCCAGCCCGAGGGCAGCGTGGCCAGGGTGCTGGCCTGCGACTCCGCAGCGCTGCCGGCGTTGGTGATCGCGAACCGCATGGCCCCATTGGTCACCATACGGGGCGTCAGGAACATGTAGTTGGTTGGATCTCCTGAGGCGGGATTCGGACCGCCGAAGTCGAAGATCCGCTGCCAACTGCCGCCCGTGTTGGAGAAGTACACCCTCGTGGCGAAGGTGGCACTCGTCATCGTATTCATCAGCGGCCCGATGGGCAGCACCACGTGATCATCGATTCCGTCGAACTGGACCGCCTTGCCGTAGCCCGGGTCATCCACGAACACGGGGTTTCCCTCGAGAGTGGCGCCATAGCCCTTTCCGGAGCTATCCTTGGCGTCGCCGTCCAGGGCATACCAGGCAGACAGGCCGCTGATCCCAGGGTCCTTTGCCTCAACCACAGCAGGAGCTGCCCTGTACAGCCGGATGTCGTCGACCAGGAGCATCCCCTTGCCTGAACCGGACACGCCCACGGTCAGACTCTTGACGGCCTTCAGGTCTGTGCCGGACGACGCCAGATCGATGTTCCACTGCTTCCACACAGGTTGTTTGATGGCGTCAGCCTGGCCGGCGTAGACCACCGTAGCATTGTTGATCTTCGCGTAGACCTGGCCTGGACCGTTGGCAGGGTCTCCCCTGAAGAACAGTACCAGCGTCTTGGCCCCGCCCACGGTCCAGTCCTGGGTTGCCGCGAACGTCCTCGTGGCCTCAGAAGTGCTCTTGCCACTCGTGTTGTCGTAGGCCAAAGGCATGGCCTGAACGCCACCGTGGATGATGGACCGCTCTGCGAACGGCGGATTGACGTTGCCCACGGTAGACCCGCTGCCATTGCCTGCTGACTGCGCCACGCCACAGTCGGCCGAGCCATTGTGGCCGAAGCCATCGACCCAAGCGAAGAAGATGCGGTTGCACTTATCGTTGTAGGACTCAAAGTCATCCACGACTCCGTAGTCGGGCGTCGTGAAGGTCCACAGATCGCCTTCCCACTGCTTGACCGCTGCCGCGTCGTTGACCTCGGTGACCTTCCAGGTGTAGGCCCTGCCATATTCAGCGCCGAAGGCCTGAAGCGGGCACCGGTGATCGGTCACGCTCTTGACCACGGCAGTGCCTGCGGCCACGCTGGCGGCGTCCGCACTGAGCATAACGTCATGCCTGGCCGCCTGCCTACCGGACCGCCAGTTCAGGGCAGAGTCCACGGCCACCCCAGTCGCGGCGTTCGCCGGGGTGGGCGAGAAGGCCTTGACGGGGATGTAGAAGAACCGGACCTCACTCAGGCTGGCCTGCTTCGAGGTGGCGCCCCAGTTGCTGACGACGTTCAGCCTGACATACTTGGCCACCACGCCGCCGAAGTCCACAACCGTGCTGTGAGTATAGCTGGCATCGCCCGTCGCCTGGTTGAACTCAGGGACGCCCGCCAGGGCCGTCCAGGTGGCCCCATCCAGGGAGGTCTCGATGGTCGCCTCCTTGATTCCAAAGCCGGTATCCGGCTCGATCGCCTGGTTGGAGTTCCAAACCCACATCTGGTATAGCGAGTAGGGCTGGTCAAAGTCGTACTTGATCCAGATCGGCGACTGTCCCTTCTTGCTCATCCACATCGTGGACGAAGAGGTCCCATGCTGGTCGGAGGCATCGAGCCCGGACCCGTCGATCGTCTTGTCGGGCGCCGACAGCACCGTGCTGTTGCTGGAGGCGGTGGCCTTCGCCGGCTTCACGGCAAAACCGTAGGTCTCGGCCGTGAAGCTCCAGACCTTGCTCTTGAAGAGCTCAACGCCGTCCGCACTGACCTCATCCACGCGCCAGAAGTAGGTCTGGCCAAAGGCGAACAGGCCTGCAGGATCGCAGACATCGGCATCCTGGCCCTGGCTCGCCAGCACGCCCCGCGGATCGGTCCGGGTCGCGGCGTTGACGTCGTCGAATACCGTGCCCACGTAGACGTCGTGCGTCTTAGCCAAAGGCCCGGGCACCCAGGTCAGAGTCGCGTCCCTGACCACGTCCTTGGTCCCATCCTTCGGATTGGGCCGCGTGGCCGCATAGGACTCGCCCAGCATGACCGTCTGGACGTCGACATCCGAGAGTATCCGGCTGTAGATCCGCAGGTCGTCCACGCTGGCCGTGAGGTAGGGGTCGGCAGAGTACTCCGACCTGCCGACGTAGTTCTGCGTGGTCCTGCCGAGCTCGCTCAGCAGCCATTGAGAGGTCGCGCTGACGACCATCACGCCGTCGACCCACATCTGCAGGGTCTTGGCCCCCTCCCCTCCCAGGGTGATGGCCATGTGGTGCCAGTCCCCTGAAGGGAATTGGTTGGGAGCGACCACGTCTGTCCACGTGCTGTTGACTGTAATGGCGGTGTGAAACCTGGCACTGCCGTCGCTGGGCGTGACATAGATGTAGGTCGTCGTACCGGTGCCCCAGTCGATGATCCGCGACCATGGACCCACCCCTGCCCAGTTCACCCACATGGCGATGGTCCCGTTCTGCAGGCCGCTCATCACGGTGCCGATCGGCAGGTCCACGTAGGTGGAGACGCCGTCGAGCTGCAGGGCCCCGTTGATCTGGCCCGAGACCCACTGAGGGTTGCCTATGACGGTGCCGTTGTTGCCCCCTCCGGATGAATCCGCGACCGTGGCGCCGGAGGTCTCATCGAACTTCCACCAGCCCACAAGCGAGGGGTCTGCCGCACTGGCCACGCTGGCCAGAGCAATCGCCGACACCCCAACCAGCCAGAGTACCGTGATCTTGTCTTCTACACATGGAACTGCCTCCTTCTTCTCGAACCGTTCGAATCACTTGCGTGGCCCGGCCGGGCCCCCTCAATCCACAGCCGCCACCCATCCATGGACACCTCGAAATCCTTGGGGCCCTGCTAGCACAAGGCCTGCCGAAAAACAGGCAGGGCCTGTGTCCTGCGACACAGGCCCTGCGATACAACGAAACTACACTACATAACTCACCTGTTCGCCATTCGGCGTTCCAACCCTTACTTGTCGCCGGCAAGAGAACGAACCTCGCCCTCAGACAATGCTCGGTTGAAAATCTTGAACTCGTCGATCAGGCCCTGGTAGTACGCATCAGCGGTGAACTGTGACCTGCCGAGCCAGTTCTGGGTCGTGTTGCCCAGGTCCTTTGGCAGAACAGTCGTCGTGCTATCAGCAACCACCAGACCATCCAGGTACATCTTGATGTTCTTGGCTGTTCCATCAATCGTGACGGCCACATGGTGCCAGCCGTTCCTGGGCAGGCCAGTGGGACCGATCCACCGCTTCTCAGCCACGGTCGTGGTCAGGATCGCGAAGGTCAGGACGCCGGTGTTGCCCTGGCGAGGACTGAGGAACATGTAGTTCGTGCTGCCTGTGCCGAAGTCGAAGACCCTTTCCCAACCCGCCGTATTGTTGGGCTGGAAGTTCACCCAGGTACTGATGCTCAGGTTCGTGGCCGTACTGATCATGGTGCCGATCGGCAGATCCACGTAGTCGTCAAGTCCCTCGAACTGGAGGGCACTGCCGTACCCGGCGGGGCCTGCCCCGTAAACCGGGCTGTTCATGGCCGTGCCGTTGTTGCCCTTGCCCGAGCTGTCCTTGGCGTCGCCTTCAAACCTGTAGTAGAGCTGCAGGCCATTCGTGCCCGGATCGCTCGGCGTGACGACTGGAGGGGCAGCCTTGTACAGCCGGATGTCGTCGATGTAGACCATGCCCTTGCCGGAGCCTGACACACCGACGGTCAGCGTCTTGACGGCCTTGAGGCTGGAGGCGCCGAACTGGGCCAGATCGACATTCCACTGCTTCCAGACCGGAATGGTGAGGGCCGAGTTACCACCGGCGTAATCTACCTTGGTGCCGTTGATCTTCACGTAGAGCTGTGCGGCTGTGTTGTCCACTGCGCCGCGGAAGAACAGCACCAAGGTCTTGGCGCCGCCCTTGGTCCAGTCCTGGGCCACGGCGAAAGTCCGGGCCGCCTCGGAAGTGGCGGCAGCGGAGTTGTCATAGGCCATGGGCATGGACTGCACGCCACCATGCACGATGGTCATCTCGGCAAACGGCGGTGCGGCATTGCCCACCGTGGAACCGGTGCCATTGCCCGAGGAGGCGGTCACCTTGCACTTGGCCACTTCGGAGAAGCCAAACCCGTCGACCCACGAGAAGAAGATCCTCTTGCAGTTGTCATCGTACGACTCGAAGTCATCCACGACGCCGTACTCAGGAGTCGAGAAGCTCCACAGATCGCCTTCCCAGGACTTCGGGGTGGCCGCGTCGTTGACCTCATTGACCTTCCAGTAGTAGGTCGTGGCATAGTCAGGATTCAGAGTGGCCAGGTTCAGGGTGTGCTCTGCCTGGGTCTTGGCCAGGGCCGTGCCGCCGGTGACGGCGGCCGCGTCAGCACTGAAGTAGATCTCGTGCTTGACTGCCTGGCGACCGGGCCTCCAGTTCAGGGCCGAGTCGATGGCCACATCCGTGGCTCCAGTGGCGGGGGTCGGCGAATAGGCCTTGACCGGCACGTAGAAGAACCGAACCTCAGCCAGGCCGGCCTGCTTGGTGCCGTCTGCCCAGTTGGTCGTAACGGTCAGTTTGACGAACTTGGCCTGGACACCGCCGAAGTCCACGGTCGTGTTGTGGGTGTAGTTCGGCTCTCCGGTCGCCTGCTCGAACTTCGGGACATTGGGCACGGCCGTCCACGCGGAACCGTCCACGGAGGTCTCAACCGTCACGTCCTGGGCGCCAAAGCCCACGGACTGCTCAACCGCCTGGTTGGTGTTCCAGACCCACATCTGATGAAGCTGGTACGGCTGGTCAAACTCATACTGTATCCAGACCGGCGACACGTTCTTCTTGCTCAGCCACATCTGCGTGGCGGAGGTGCCATGCTGATCCAGGCCATCCATTCCAGACCCATCGATCGTCTTCTCAGGGCCCATCAGACTGCTCAGAACGCTGGAGGCCGTGGCCTTCGCCGGCTTGACGACATAGCCATAGGTCTCGCTCGTGAACTTCCAGACGTCGCCCTTGAAAGTACCGGGGTTGCTGGGGACGTTGATCTCATCCACACGCCAGTAATAGGTCTGGCCAAAGTCAAGCAGACCGGCGGGATCATAGGACGTGGCCGTCTGGCCGATGCTGGCCACGACGCCGTTGCCGGCCGCAGTGGCGTTGTTCACGTCGTCATAGGCAGTCCCGAGGAACACATCATGCGTGGCCGCATAGGGTCCGGCCATCCAGCCCAACACGACGTCGCGAGGTACGTCCACGCTCTTGTTCTCGGGTGACGCCCACGTGGCGATGCCCAGGTTGGGACCCAGGCCGGGCATGATCACGTTCTGGACGGTGTCCTGGCTCACGGCCTCGTCATAGATGCGGAAGTCGTCCATCAGGCCGTTGAAGTAGCCGTCCGCACTGTACTGCGACCGGCCGAGCCAGTTCTGGGTCGTGTTGCCCAGTTGACTGGGGAGGGTGTTGGTCGCTGCGGTAGCGGCGACCAGACCGTCACGATAGAGCACCATCTGCCTGGAGGTGCCATCGATCACCACTGCAAGGTGGTGCCAGCCCGAGCCCAGCATGGCCCCGGCGGTCAACTGTGACTCCGCTCCGTTGCCGCCGACCGTGATGGCAAAACGCATGTTGCCGGCCGTGCCTTGCGCAGGGGTGAGAAACATATTGACGTTCGTGCCCGTGCCAATGTCGAAGACTCGGCACCACGACGCGCCCGAGGTCCAGTTGACCCAGGCCGAGAAGGTCGAGCTGCCGCTCAGGCTGGCGATCAACGATCCGATCGGCAGGGTCACGTGGCCGTTGCTTCCATCGAGCTTTACCGCGCCGTTGATCTGGCCGGCCGCCCACGTTGCTCCGCCGACGACTGTTGCCGGATTGCCACTGCCTGAGGAATCCACCGCGTTGGTGCCTTCGGTCTCATCGAACTTCCACCACCCCACCATCTTGTCGCTGGCCAGGGTAGAGCCCATCAGGCCCAGCGCTAGTACCACACAGCACAGTTTCTTACACATCAGTGGACCTCCTTCAATCTTCAACTCTAGGCCGACACAACCGCGCTCTGGTAACGCACCAAAGCTCTCCCTCCCTCCCGGAAACCTCAGCTTCCATCCGCCCGCACGACCTCAGGACAGGTAGACAACGCCCATCCGTGATTCTGATCCAACCTCCAGACATCCTGCCAGAACACGGTTTGTCGCATTGGCGTCCTGTCCCGAGACAGATCCCTTACTAGCCTCCGGGACCTTGGAGGACATCGAAACAGTTTACGGACTTTGCCTAATTTGTCATGTACTTAGGTATTATCGTATATCTGGAACAGTAGGAACAATTCACAATCGCGTTTTTTCTTAACCATTTTGCGAAGATCCACTGCCACTCGTCAGGGCTCGACCGATCTGGTCAGGCGGATGTCGTCTAGGTACAGCTTGCCCGCACTACCCGCCCTCGGCGAGTCGCGGTCCCCCACGCCGATAACCAACTTCTTGACCTGCCTGAGATCCACCCCCGCAGAGCTGAACTGACTGAACGGGATGCTCCACTGCTGCCAGGCGCCTGTGGCGATCATCGTAGGGTCTGTGCAGGTCACAGTCTTTGCCCTGCCTGTCGCATCCTGCAATGACACATAGAAGGTCTCGGGCGAGTTGCCGATGGCCTGCGGAGCTCCCACCTCCGCCACCTGCCATTGGCCGGTGACGTTCCCTGTGGTCGAGACGTTCGAGAACGCGGCCCCGCACACCGCTGTGGCCGTGTGGCTGGTCACAGCCAGGCCGATGAGCACGTCGTTGGCCATGGTGATGGTGACTGCGGGCGTGACCGTCATGTCAGACCAGGCGACCCCGTCCGCCGAGCCCTGGGCCGTGAATGTACTGCCATTGCGGGTCACTTTCACCCAATAGGGCGATGCCAGGCCCGTGACGTCCGTGCTGGTGCTGTCGCCTGCGGTCGCCATACGGCGCTGGAACGACGCGCCACTGGTGGGCGACACGACGGTCATGGCATGCGAGGACGCCGAATCCACGCTCTCACGGATCATCACGCCGGCCTTGGCCCATGCATCGGTGTTGGCCACGCTGTCGACCCTGGCGAGGATCGAGCCGTTGCCCTTGAGCACCTTGTAGGCGAACCGGAACTGATCGGTGGCGCCCCAGATATCCGTGCCTGTACCGTTCATCAGGATGCGGCCCGGCGAGGCCTCCAAGAACGCTGGGGCATCGCCCCGAAGCCAGACGGCCAGGGTGTCGAGCCCGCCACCCGTCCAGGCCTGCGAAGAGCTCCACTCCCGCTGGGCCTCGGAATAGAACGGGCTCTTTGTGTTGTCGAAAGCCAGAGGCATGGACTGTCTGCCGCCGTGGGTGATGGTCCTCTCTGCAAACGGGGCAGAGACGTTGCCCACGGTGGACCCGGTGGCATTGCCCGAACTGGCAGCCACCCCGCAGTCCGCGGAACCCGAGTGGCCGAATCCGTCGATCCAACTGAAGAACACGCGGCTGCACGTGTCATTGTACGCCTCGAAGTCGTCCACCACAGCGTAGCCGATCGTGCTGAAGCTCCAGATGCCGCCCTGCCAACTGCCGGGCGTCAGCGCGTCGTTGACCTCGTCGACCCTCCAGTAGTACGTCCTGCCGTACTGGAGGTCCATAGAGGCCAGGGCCAGGCTGTGCTCGGTGAGGGTCTTGGCCGGGGCCGTAGCCTCTGCCACGGCCTCCATGTCCGCACTCACGTAGACCACGTGCCTGGCTGCCCACCTGCCCGGCCGCCAGTTCAGCGTGGCGTCGAGAGCCACGGATGAGGAGCCGGAGGCAGGGCTCGGCCCGAAGGCCTTGACCGGCACGTAGAAGAACCGCACCTCAGCCAACCCCCCCTGCTTGGTGCCGTCCGCCCAGTTGGCGCTGACGGTCAGCTTGACGTACTTGGCCTCTGCGCCCTGAGGTCGACGGTCGTGTTGTGCACGTAGTTCGGCTCACCGCTGGCTTGGCTGAACTGGGGGACATCGGCCAGGCTGGTCCAGGTTGCGCCATCCGTGGAGGTCTCGATCTTCACGTCCTTGGCGCCAAAGCCGACCGCCTGCTCGATCTGCTGATTGGAGTTCCACACCCACATCTGGTACAGCCTGTACACGCTGTCGAACTCATACTGGATCCAGACCGGAGACTGCCCCTTCTTGCTCAGCCACATCTGGGACGCAGACGTCCCGTGCTGGTCCATGGCATCGAAGCCGGACCCATCGATGGTCTTCTCGGGTCCCATGGTGCTGGCCATCGAGCTGGAGGCGGTGGCCTTGACGGGGGTGACCGGGTATCCATAGGGCTCGACCGTGAAACTCCAGGCGTCCCCCTTGTAGATGAAGCCATCGGGTGCGGCATTCACCTCGTCGACCCGCCAGGTGTAGGTCTTGCCAAAGGCGAACACACCGGCCGGTTCAAAGGTAGCCGCATCCTGGCCCTGACTGGCCAAGACACCGCGAGGGTCTGTCCTGCTGGCGTTGTTGACGTCGTCGAAGGCCTCACCCAGGTACACGTCGTGGGTCTTGGCGAACTCGCCCGCCTTCCAGGCAAGTGCCGCGTCACGCGGCACATCGGTTGCCCCCGCGGCAGGCGATGGATCGGCGGCCGGCCCCTTGGACAGGCCCGAAGGCCTGATGCCCGGCACATAGGCCCCCGCATAGACCCAAACGAAATCCAGCCAGAAGGGAACCTCAGACCCTGCGCACATGAGCTCGAGCTTCAGACTGCCGTTGGCGGGCTTGGCGGTGAAGGTGTACTCAGCCCATTCGGTCGTGACCTGGAAGTCCGTGTATCCCCAGGCCCCTGATGTGTTGTCCGTCGCCTTGAGCTGTGCACCCACGACGCGCGGCTGGTCGGCCTTGACCCAGAAGCTCACCGTACAGTCCTCGCCCGTCCCGACTGAGAGGGTCGAGTACGCCACGATGAACCACCAGTTGGTGCTCCCCTTGGGCACCACGCGGAGGCTCCTCTCACCGTCAGCAAAATCGGTCGTGTCGAAGGCTGCGGTGGAATTGAGACCGGCGTCCTGACCCCAGGTCCACCAGTTGACGTACTCGCCTCCGATGGGCTCGTCCTCCTCGAAGCTCGGATTCACCACCAGGTTGGTGGGCAGTTGCCCAGACGCGACATCATTCAGGACCGCCGAGCCAACGGTCGCCAACACGACGAGCAGTACGGCCTTCTTGAACATGGTTATCCTCCTTCAGAAAGGAATCCACTCTTGGGGTTTTGCACGGATAGGCCTGCCCCACGGCCGGGATTGGCCGGGACAGAAAAGTTCTGACATGCGACAGGACGGCACACCCAAGTTCCCCTTGTGCCCGGAAAGCATGGCATCAGGGCCTCCAACTCGGCCGCGGCACGCGATTTCACCCCTTGGGGGCATGACGCCTGACGATCTGCCGCCACGGCAAGTCACGACCGGGGGCCACACACGCGACCGATCCTATTAATACCATACTCACCACAGGTCCGCAACTGCCAAGTCACGAGGCCGCCGATCCGAGGCCTAGGGTACAGCCAAACGGGTCAGCCGGATGTCGTCGATGTACAGCTTGCCCGAACCACCGGCCCTGGGCGAACTGCGATCTCCGACCCCGATGGTCATCCTTTTCACGGCTCCCAGGTTGATCCCTGCCGAGCTGAACTGGCTGAGGGGGATGTTCCACTGCTGCCAGGCGCCTGTGGCGATCACGCTGGTTTCCGGGTGGGTCACGACGGCCGTCTTGGCTGCGCCATCCTGCAGGGCGACGTAGAATGCCTCCGGCGTGTTGCCCGCCGCCTGCGGTGCCCCGACCTCAGCGACCTGCCACTGGCCGGTCACGTTGCCCGTGGTCGAGACGTTCGAGAACGTGGCTCCGCACACCACCTCCGCAGCGTGGCTGGTCACAGCCAGACCGATGAAGGTATCGTTTGCCATGGGGATCGTCACTGCAGGAGAGGCCGTGACGTCCGCCCAGGTGACTCCGTCTGCAGAGGTTTGGGCGGTGAAGGTGCTACCCGTGCGGGTCACCTTGACCCAATAGGGTGCTGCCAGGCCTGCGACGTCCGTGCTGCCGCTGGCGTCGTTGGCCGCGGTGCGGCGTTGGAAGGACGCACCGCTGCTGGCGGAAATGACGGTCATGGCGTGCGTGGAACCCGCCTCCATGCTCTCGCGGATCATGACGCCCGCCTTGGCCCACGCGTGCGTGTTGGCCACATTGTTCACCTTGGCAGTGATCGAGCCGTTTCCCTTGAGGGCCTTGTACACAAAGCGGAACTGGTCGGAGGCATCCCAGATGTCGGTGCCTGTCCCGTTCATGATGATGTTCCCAGGGGAAGTCTCAACAAAGGCGGCAGGCACCCCACGGAGGTAGACGACCAGGGTATCTGCCCCGCCGCCGGTCCAGGACTGGGCAGAGGCCCACTCCCGAACGGCCTCGGAGTAGAATGGGCTGCGGGAGTTGTCGAACGCCAGGGGCATCGACTGGCCTCCGGAGTTGACGATCGTCCGTTCCGCAAACGGAGGATTCATGTTGCCGACGGTCGACCCGTTGGCGTTGCCTGGGTTGTACGCAACGCCGCAGTCAGGAGACGCGGAGTGGCCAAAGCCATCCACCCAGGCGAAGAAGAGACGGTTGCACACGTCATTGTACGACTCAAAGTCATCCACAACGCCATACCTGGCAGCAGTGAAGCTCCACAGGTCCCCTTCCCAGGTCTTGGGGGTGGCCGCGTCATTGACCTCGTCGACCCTCCAGTAGTACGTCTTGCCATACTGCAGTGCGAGCGGCGAGAGCGGGAGGCTGTGGTCTGTGACAGTCTTGGCCGGAGCCGTGGCCTGGACTACGGCGTTGCTGTCGCTGCTGACGTACACGGTATGGCTGGCCGCCTCACGCCCTGGCCGCCAGTTGAGGACGCCGTCCAGGGGCACGTCCGTGCCGGCGTTGGCCGGGCTGGGCCCAAAGGCCCTGACCGGCACGTAGAAGAACCTAGCCTCGCTGAGGCCCGCCTGCTTGGTGCCGTCCGCCCAGTTGGTGCTGATGGTCAGCTTGACGTACTTGGCCTCAACGGCACCCAGACTGACAGTCGTGTTGTGGACGTAGTTGGGCTCGCCCGTGGCCTGGCTGAACTCCGGGACCTCTGCGACCGCGGTCCAGGCAGCTCCGTCCAGGGAGGTCTCGACCTTCACCTCCCTGGCGCCGAACCCGACCGAGGTCTCCACAGCCTGGTTGGAGTTCCATACCCACATCTCGTACAGCTTGTAGGGTTTGTCGAACTCGTACTGAATCCAGACCGGCGACTGGCCCTTCTTGCTGAGCCACATCTGCGACGCAGACACCGAGTGCTGATCGCTGGCGTCGAGTCCGGACCCATCGATCGTCTTATCAGGCCCCATCGTGCTGGCCATGGAGCTGGAGGCAGTGGCCCTGACCGGCTTGACGGGGTAGCCATAGGACTCGACCGTGAAACTCCAGACGCTGCCCTTGAACACCGTGGAATCCGGCGGTGCATTGACCTCATCCACCCGCCAGTAGTAGGTCTGCCCGTAGGTGAGCAGCCCGGTCGGATCATAGCTATTGACATCCTGGCCTTGGCTCGCGAGCACCGCCAGAGGACTCGTCCGGCTGGCCATATTGACATCGTCAAAGACAGTACCGAAGTACACGTCGTGGGTCTTGGCGAACTCGCCCGGGCTCCAGGCCAGGACCGAATCTCTGGGGACATCGCTCTCGCCATCCGCGGGGACAGGGGCGCCGGCAGAGGTCCCGAGCGTGCCGATCATGGCTGTCTGGACCTCTTCCTGGCTCAGCGCCCGGTTGTAGATCCGGACATCGTCAATCATGCCGAGGAAGCTGCGCATGGCGCCCTCGTTCGTCCTGCCGATGTACAACGTCGCAGTGTCGGCGGTCCCGGGCAGCGTGATGCCCGAACCGGCGGTGCCGCCCGCCTCGCCATTCACGTAGTACGCCTGCACCCCGCCCCGAATCATGGCGCATGCGTGGACCCACTCATTCAGCGGAACGTGTGCGGTACTCAGCCCGCCGTAGCCGGCCGTGCTGAAGTGCAGCACTCCGGTGGCCTCCGTATAGAGGTTGTACGATCGTTGTCCCTCCTGTTTCCCGATGATCCCCTGCCACGACTCGCCGTTGGGTGCGATGTACCGGGCAGCCTTGATCCAGGCCATCGCCGTGACTTCCTTGTCCACGCACAGGATGGGATTGTGAGGCACTGCCACGCAGTCGTCGACTCCGTCCAGCTCCAAGCACTTGGAGATCTTCCCGACCGCCCACTTCGGACCGTTCTGGAGCGATCCGTTGTTGCCATAGCTGGATGAGTCCACGGCCACGTCGCCGCTGCCCTCGTCGAACCGCCACCAACCCACGAGACTCGGGTCGGCCCCTGCCGCAGCGCCGGTCAGGGCCAAGTAGGTCATCAGGATGGAGAGACTCAGAAAGACTGCCTTCGTGCGCATGGGTGATCCTCCTTCAAAAGGGACACCATAGCCGTAGACTTGAACGCGGGATTGGGTCGGGTCTTTGCGCCCGATCAGGGCTTGACACAAGACTTCCGGCATGCAACGAGATGGCACACCCGAGTTCCCCTTATGCCCGGCGAAGAGCATGGTTAGGGCCTCCAACTCAGCCGCCGCGTGCGATTCCGGCCCCTGATGGCACGACACCCAGCGATTGCCCCCCGCGGCACATCACAGCCTGGGGCCCTGCACACGGCTGAACTCATTATTACCACATTGGCTGTAGCCGTGCAACGGCGTTCTGGGCATAACGCGGACCCATGGGTGCCCTTCCAGTCGCTGGAGGCCCTCCGTCAAGCTACGGTGGCAGCAGAGGCCGCATCGCACGACAAAGGCTACCCCTGCCGCTTGTGATCGAGGAAGCCCTGGAGGATCTCGGCTGCCGCCATGGCGTCAAGGTGCTTGCGTTTCCTGGCCGCGGTCAGGCCCGTGTCCGCCAACTTCTCCTCTGCAGAGAAGCTGCTGAGCCGCTCATCGTGGAAGAAGATGGGGATCGTCAGGTGTCCGGCCAACTCCTTGACGAACCTGCGCACAATCCTGGCCTGAGGCCCTTCGGTGCCATCCATGTTCAGGGGCAGGCCCACCACCACAGCCTCTGCCCCTTCAGAGTGTGCAATCCGCACGATCCGATCGCACAGCCCGTCCTTTCCCTCCACGATACGGTAAGGGGACGCGATCGTCTCTTGAGGGTCGCACAGGGCCAAGCCCGTGCGTCGAAGACCGTAGTCGATGGCTAGATAACGCATGGGGAAAAGGCAAGGCGTCTTCTGAGAAAGGAGCTGACACCTGCTGCCAGCAACCCGACGCCCACCAAAAAGGAAAGGCCCGCCAGTTCTTGACTGACGGGCCTTATAAATTCCTGGCAATTACCTACTCTCGCCCTTACGGACTACCATCGGCTCCAGCGGGCTTAGCTTCTGAGTTCGGAATGGGATCAGGCGTTTCCCCGCCGACATAGTCACCAGGAAACTTGTTAGATCCGAGCCTTGCGGCCCGGCGTCTATTCACTTGTCACAATCCATCCACCGTGGCCGGCACGAGAGTACCGGCTCCGGATTCAGGACTTCAAGAAATCATATGCAGATGGGGCCACGATTTGCGTTCTTAAGTAGACTTAACCACAACAACCAAAGATTGATATGGTCAAGTGATTGGGCGTTAGTACCGGTAAGCTGAACAGATCTCTCTGCTTACACCTCCGGCCTATCAACCAGATAGTCTATCTGGGCCCTCTCGAACATAGTTCACGGAATTCTAATCTTGGGGTGGGCTTCCCGCTTAGATGCTTTCAGCGGTTATCCTTTCCCGACATAGCTACCCAGCCGTGCCGCTAGCGCGACAACTGGTACACCAGGGGTCAGTGCTTCCAAATCCTCTCGTACTATGGAAACATCCCCTCAAAATTCCTACGCCCACGGCAGATAGGGACCGACCTGGCTCACGCCGGTCTGAACCCAGCTCGCGTACCACTTTAATCGGCGAACAGCCGAACCCTTGGGACCGCCTTCAGCCCCAGGATGTGATGGGCCGACATCGAGGTGCCAAACCTCCCCGCCGCTATGAACGCTCGGGGGAGATCAGCCTGTTATCCCCAGAGTACCTTTTATCTGTTGAGCGATGACCCTTCCACACGGAACCACCGGATCACTAAGTCCTGCTTTCGCATCTGCTCGACCTATTGGTCTCGCAGTCAAGCACCCTTTTACCTTTACGCTCGATGCGTGATTGCCAACCACGCTGAGGGTACCTTTGAACTCCTCCGTTACCCTTTTGGAGGAGACCGCCCCAGTCAAACTGCCCACCTAGCACTGTTCCGTACCCGGATTCACGGGCTACGGTTAGGTGACTAATATAGCAAGGGTGGTATTTCAACGTTGGCTCTGCCCCGGCCGGAACCGGGACTTCAAAGCCTCCCACCTATCCTACGCATGATAGACCAGGCATCAATACCAGGATACAGTAAAGGTTCATGGGGTCTTTCCGTCTTGCCGCGGGTATGCGGTATCTTCACCGCATCTACAATTTCACCGAGTCGGTCTTTGAGACAGAGCTCCAGTCGTTACGCCGTTCATGCACGTCGGAACTTACCCGACAAGGAACTTCGCTACCTTAGGACCGTCATAGTTACGGCCGCCGTTTACCGGGGCTTCAGTTTAGAGCTTTCCCACCTTGCGGCGGACTGACCCCTCCCTTAACCTTCCGGCACCGAGCAGGCGTCATTCTGTATACATCCACTTTAGTGTTAGCACAGAACTGTGTTTTTGATAAACAGTCGCCAGAGCCAATTCTCTGCGCCCTCAGCACCTACTTATTGCTAAATAGGTCTGTAGGGACCCCTTATCGCGAACTTACGGGGTCATATTGCCTAGTTCCTTAAAGACAGTTCTCTCGAGCGCCTTAGGATATTCTCCTCGCCTACCTGTGTCAGTTTTAGTACGGGCATGCTACCATCAACCTACGGCAGCTATTTCTTGGCACCCTCGCCAGTCACTTCGGTATCGAAATCGACCTCGACCTTGCGGAACCAGCACGACTAGTCGCTGGATGACCTTAAAGAATGCGTCACTGCCTTCGTCCGGCAACATGGTGCAGGAATATTAACCTGCTGTCCATCGTCTACGCCTTTCGGCCTCGACTTAGGGGCCGACTAACCCTGGGCGGATTTACCTTCCCCAGGAAACCTTAGGCTTTCGGCGAACAGGATTCTCACCTGCTTTATCGTTACTCATACCGGCATTATCACTAGTAGCCGCTCCACCGCTCGTTACCGTACGGCTTCGACGCTGGTTGCTACGCTCTCCTACCACGAACGTCAGACGCATCTGACGTTCATCCGCAGCTTCGGTATTCCGCTTATTCCCGATCATTATAGGCACCAAACTGCTCGACCAGTAAGCTATTACGCACTTTTTAAATGGTGGCTGCTTCTAAGCCAACATCCTGGCTGTCACAGCAATTCGACTTCCTTTAGAACTGAGCGGAATTGAGGGACCTTAGCTGGCGGTCTGGGTTCTTTCCCTCTTGACCACGAACGTTATCGCTCGCAGACTGACTCCCGAGATAGTCTCTACGGTATTCGGAGTTTGGTTGGGGTAGGCAGGCTGGTGGCCCCCTATCCCCATTCAGTAGCTCTACCCCCGTAGAGTAGTGACTCGAGGCTAGCCCTAAAGCTATTTCGGAGAGAACGAGATATCTCCACGTTTGATTAGACTTTTACTCCTCCCCACAGCTCATGCCAGAACTTTTCAACGTTCACGGCTTCGGTCCTCCAGGGATTCTTACAGCCCCTTCAACCTGGCCATGGGTAGATCACGTGGTTTCGCGTCTGCCCCCTGCGACTCTGACGCCCTATTCAGACTCGCTTTCGCTACGGCTCCGCACCTGAAGTGCTTAGCCTTGCCGCAAAGGGTAACTCGCCGGTTCATTATGCAAAAGGCACGCAGTCACCCATTACCCCGAAGGGTCATAGGGCTCCTACCGCTTGTAAGTGCATGGTTTCAGGTACTTTTAACTCCCCTAATAGGGGTACTTTTCATCGTTCAATCGCCTTACTGGTTCACTATCGGTCGTCGAGTAGTACTTAGCCTTGGAGGGTGGGCCCCCCAGCTTCACACAGAGTTCCACGAGCTCCGTGCTACTCTGGTACGCCAACACAAGGATCAGACTTTCGCATACAGGACTTTCACCTTCTATGGCCGGACTTTCCAGACCGTTCTGCTAATCTTCACCTTGCTGATGTTGACGCCCGCAACCCCAGAGAGCAAGCTCCCTGGTTTGGGCTGATCCGCTTTCGCTCGCCGCTACTTACGGAGTCTCGGTTGATTTCCTTTCCTACAGGTACTTAGATGTTTCAGTTCCCTGCGTTCGCTTCTACGGACTATGCATTCACCCGTAGATGACGGGAAAGGTTGCCCCTTCCCGCCGGGTTTCCCCATTCGGACATCCCGGGATTAACGGTTGTTTGCACCTGCCCCGGGCTTATCGCAGCCTACCACGTCCTTCATCGCCTCTCGACGCCTAGACATCCACCATGCACCCTTAGTAACTTGACCATATCAATCTTGGATTGCTATGGTTTTGCCTTCCTAAGAACGCTTTCGTTGTAGATACGCTGTGTCAGAAGACACAACGCATGCCTCGCATCTGCATATGAACTTGTCAAAGATCAAAGTCGGCAGGTCAGGCCCCAAGGCCCAGGATCAGACGATACGAACTGCTGACGCCCATACCCTAGCGACCCGACTGCACCGACTACTGGAGACGATGGGATTCGAACCCACGACTTCTAGCTTGCAAAGCTAGCGCTCTCCCAACTGAGCTACGTCCCCGGCCCGAACTAGTTCTTGGTCAGATGGTCAGTGGTCAAATGGGCAGTCACTGCTACCCATTCACCTCCAGCCACCATCCAACCGCCCTAGTGGGCCCGGGAAGATTCGAACTTCCGACCTCACGCTTATCAGGCGTGCGCTCTAACCAACTGAGCTACGAGCCCATCGACCACCCTCAGCCTCAAGGGCTAGCGATCAGCACCCAATAGCCTCAATTGGCTTCGAATGTCGGTTTCATCTGAACTTCATAAAGAGCACTCTCAGGCTAGTAATATACTGCGTATCAATCTAGTCGAGACATGAGATGGTACAGTCTTGGTCCTCACAGTTCAAACCAAATCTCTGAGAATCCGCAAAAATATTTCCGTGGCGATCTAAGTCCTTGGCACGCTGTTACCTCCTGCTACCCCGGTGCTTGGTTCCTGCGGGCTTGCGTGCCTGCCCCCACCGGTTCAGGTGCCCAGTTCTTCGGATGTTGTCCCTCGCAGGTTATAGTCTATCTCAAAACCCCTTTCGACTGCGATCGGCTGCGAAGCCCTGGTGCCGCGTTGTCGGCGAAAAAGGTCCTCGACGTGCCCTCAAGCACGCCTCCGGGCCTTTTCCGCCTGCCGCCTTGCCCCCGGGCTTCTCGCTCGATCTCGTTGCGAAACAGGTTTTTGAGATAGACTCTTAGCTCTCTCTGTGCGGAGACGCTTGACTTGCGGCTGCCTTGGGGTAGGATACGCAGGTCTTGTGCCTGTAGCTCAATTGGATAGAGCGTCGGCCTCCGGAGCCGAAGGTTTTGGGTTCGAGTCCCAACAGGCATAGTGATGGATTTCGCGGTGATCATGGCAGGCGGGACCGGCAAGCGGCTCTGGCCGCTGAGTCGAAGGAAACGCCCCAAGCAGGTGCTTCGTCTGATCGAGGGCAGGACGCTGCTGAGCCACTGTTTCTGCAGGCTCCGGCCTATATTCGATCCAGACCGCATCTTCGTGTTGACCAACGCCGACTACGTGGATCTGGTCCGCGAGGACCTGCCTGAGCTGGCTGCAGACCACGTGATCGCAGAGCCCGCAGTGCGTGATACCTGCAGCGCCATTGGCCTTGCCGCCGCGATCCTGACCCGCAACGATCCGCAGGCAACGATGGCGGTGATGACCGCGGATCAGATGATCCGTCCTCCTGCGGCCCTTCAAGACGCGGTCAGAGATGCCCTGAGATTCGTGGATGGGCGTCCGGAATGCCTGGTCACCTTCGGGATCAAGCCCACCTTCGCCAGCACGCAGCTCGGGTACCTCGAGATTGCCGAGGGCCAGACCTCCCCTGGGTACAAGAATCCTGTCCATAGAGTGGAGGCCTTCAAGGAGAAGCCGCATTCAGAGACCGCACAGGCCTACGTTAAGAGCGGCCAGTACTGTTGGAACTCCGGGATGTTCGTCTGGAAGGCCCAGACGATTCTGGATCACATTGAGCGGTTTGTCCCCGAGGCCTCCCAGCCCCTCCGCCAGATCCGCGAGGCCTGGGCCACGGCCGGCCAGCAGGCCGCGCTCGATCAGTGGTTTCCCAGGCTGCCCAAGATCAGCATCGACTTCGCCGTGATGGAGAAGGCCAAGGATGTCTTTGCCATCAAGCTGGACTGCGAGTGGCTGGACATGGGGTCGTTCATGGCCCTGGGCCAGTTGATCGGGGCCGACGCAGACCGGAACGTCGCCGCAGCCAAGGTCAGGCAACTACTCGACTGCAAGGACACGATCGTCGTGACAGAGGACGACGGTCACCTGATCGCGGCCATCGGCATGCAGGGCGTGATCATCGCACACACACCCGACGCGACCCTGGTCTGTCCCGTGCACCAGGCCGAGAGGCTCAAGGAACTTCTCGACCGCATGGAGCGGCAGGGACAGGGCGAGTATCTGTGAACGGAAGAACGCAGAACGCAGAACACAGGAGATAGGAGATAGGAGATAGGAGCCTGTAGGGCGGCTGTGTCAGCCGCCGTAGCTGTCGCCATCGCGGCCCCCCCTGCCGGGGCAATCGCCAAGCGTAATGCGGTAAGCGGCAAGCGAAGGAGGAAGGACGGGACTGCCGCACGCAGTCTGAGCCGTACGCATGCGAGCAAGCAGGACTCCATGGAGCGAGCTGGCTCGCAGAATGGAGGCCAGCGCAGCTCGCCCGGTACGCCACGGCGTACCGGTAGACGCGAAGCGTCGCGTACGGCGATGCTCCGACCACCTCAGACCTGTCAACCCGGCGACAGCCATTCGCGTCTATTCGCGTTCATTCGCGGCAAGAAACTCCTTCTGTTCTCTTCCTGCACGTACCGGAGCGACTTTGCGCTCGCCCTGCCCCCCCCCTGCCCTGCCGACTTGACCGAGGTCGTGGCTTCCACGTCAGACTGAGACGGGCGACCCTGCGTCCCCTTCTGCCATTACGACTCTGCCGTCCCGACCGGAGCGGAGGGATCTGTGGAACAGAAGCCAGAAGCCAAACGGCCATCAGCTCTCGGCTGTCAGCTTTCGGCCGGAAACCCGAAGTCCAGTACCTCCTGCTGATAGCTGATGGCTATCTCAAGAACCCATAGCTCATAGCTCATAACGCACAGCTCAGATCAGAATCCGATTGACTCCAGCGACAGCCCCCGGCCATAATGGCACCCAGTTTGGTGAGAAGACAGCGAGTTTCAAGGCTCGCGTACAGGGCACGGGAACCATAGCACAAATCGCCCTTAGCCCTGCACTTCGGACCCTGGACCACGCTGAGTAGAGTCGACGCCGAGGGAGTTCGGATATGGCAGTTTCTGACGCCAGGCGCGGAATGCGGGAGCCGGCAGTCCCGGGATCAGGTCTTTCTTTGCGCACCCATCACCTGACCTAGTACCCCCCACATTCTGAGAGCCTTGCGTCTCGTCCCCACCTCCTCGGAAGGAATGGGCTATTTCGGGTTGCGGATTGGCTAGGCAACTCAGCCAGCCACTCGGCACTGCCTCTGTAACTGACGGGGACGGAGTGTGCCCATTTCCGATTCTGGATTTGCGATTTTTGATTTGGGAAGAGAATGGGCCGTCCGGCTGGTTCGCAGGAATTAGAGCCGACCGCGGCAGGTTCCGGGTCGCATGATGGCGGACAAGGCCCGCAGGGCGCAGCAACAGTGGGCCGGGAACGGCTTGGCGAAGACCGAGCAGGACCAGCAATGATCGATGAGACGGGCACTCTGGCCGTGTCCTTAGGCGGATGACCGCAAGAATTGCGGCCTGCCCCCTTGCCGACCTCGGTGCCGGACTGGTCGGCTAATGTCATGTCAGGACTAGGTGATCAATGAATACAGTCGAGCTTCATACCTTCGCGGACTTCGAGAAGCAGGCGGCCGCCCTACGGGAGAAGCTGATCCAGAAGAACGGCGCCGCAAGGTTCAGACTCTCGCCGCTGCTATTTCGGGGGCACGCCAAGGCATCGTGGCGGCTCGAAACAAGCTTGGAGCGATACACTCGTCGGACGTATTCGATGCAAGACTACTATCGAGTGATGGAGGGTGTCAGGCCTGCAGTGGAATCCTTCACGCAAAGGGGATGGGACCTGCCCCATGGGTACAGCAATGATGATTGGCCGCCGGGGCCTCCTCAAGGTTACGGATTCATGGTCCACCTAAGACACCAAGGCTTCCCCTCGCCGCTCCTGGACTGGACACAGTCACCTTACGTTGCGGCATTCTTTGCGTTCAATTCAGCCTGCGAAGGAGACCAGGTCGCCATCTACACGTTCGTGGAGTATTCCGACTTGGTGAAGGGCGGGATGCCCGACAAGGCTACTATCGTCGGGTGCGGGCACTACGTCACCACGAGTCCACGCCATCTTAATCAACAGAGCCAGTACACTTACTGCAAGAAACGAGTCGAAGGTAACTTCGTATACTGCAGCCACGAGGAGGCCTTCGCAAGAAACGATGAAGAGCAGGACGTCCTGAACAAATTCGTTCTTCCCGCGACTGAGAGAAAGACCGCAATGCAGCGCCTCCACCTCATGAATATCTCCGCCTATTCACTATTTGGCAGCGAGGAGAGTCTCCTGTCCACCATGGCATATCAGGAGATCGAGAACTGGGAGATCTGACAATCGGCTCAACGCGGGTGCTCCGCATCGGCTGACTGGGGACCTCCCTCGGCTTCAGAGATGTCATTCATCACAGTCTGACCCCTTGCAGTTTCTTCGAGATGCTGGTGCCGCCGACCAAGGACGAGCAGACCGCCATCGCCGCTGTGCTCTCTGACATGGACGCCGAGTTGACGGCGCTGGTGGCTCGGCCCAACAAGGCCCGCGACCTCAAGCAGGCGATGATGCAGGAGCTGCTCACCGGCAGAGGCGGCTCGTGACTCCGGAGACCATCCATGCCTGAGCAAAACATCAGTTTGAGGAGCGTCTACGAGCTTCGGGTCGACGCTTCAGATCAGCCGATCCACTACCGGATTCCCGCCTATCAGCGAGGTTTCCGCTGGGCATCCCGGCAGGTGGAGCAGTTGCTCGAGGACATCCGGGACTTCGCGCGTCGGGAGAACCCTCAGCCGAAGGACTTCTACTGCCTGCAGCCCCTCGTGCTGCGCCGTGCGGACGACGGCGCGTTCGAGGTGGTTGACGGGCAGCAGCGACTGACGACCCTGCTCCTGGTTCTTCGCCACTTCAATGCCCGTCTTGCCGAGAAATACCGTCAGAAGCTCTACATTTTGGACTACGAGACCCGGCCGAGCCTGTTGGAGTTCCTGGAGAATCCTACCGAGGAACGTGCTGCGTCCAACATCGATTTCTTCCACATCAACCAGGCGGTCACGACAATCGAGGCATGGTTCGAGCAAAGGGAAGCCGAGGTCGAGACAATCAAGGCCACCTTCCTGAACCAGGCCAAGCTCATCTGGTACGAGCTAGCCCCCGGCGAAAACGCCGTCGCCGCCTTCACCCGGCTCAACGTCGGAAAGATTCCTCTCACCAATGATGAACTAATTCGAGCGCTCTTTCTCAGGCGGGCTCGGGCGACAGGTGCAAGGTCGCTGGACCTCAAGATCGCCTACGAGTGGGATCTTCTGGAAAAGGGCCTGCAGCGTGAGGACTTCTGGTGCTTCCTCAGCAATGACACCTCGCATCGAGGCAACCGCATCGGGTATCTGTTCGACCTGGTGGCGAGAGAAGGCGGGATTGCCGAGAACGGCAATCCCTATGCGACGTTCTACCACTTCAGCCGGAAGCTCAGCGATAAGGACGCCGACCCCGAGCAGGAATGGCTGGCGGTCAAGAAGGCCTTCATGCTCCTGGAAGAGTGGTTCGAGGATCGCCGGCTCTATCACCTTGTGGGTTTCCTGGTCTGGAAGGGTCTGGACATCAATGAGCTGCGGGGGCTCGCAAGAGGAACAACAAAACGGGCGTTCAGGGACAAGCTCAGAGAGAGAGTCTTTCAGTCCATCATGAATGGCGACGGGCTGAATCAGCTCTCTTCAGACGGCCTTCGGGAACGCGTTGCAGACTTGCTGGCTGAGTTGGAGTACGGTCGTCACTCGCAGCGAGTCCAGTCCATTCTCCTGCTCTTCAATCTGGCCACGCTCTTGCTGCATCCGGCCTCAAACCTCCGATTCCAGTTTGAGAGCTTCAAGACTGGCATGTGGGACATCGAGCACGTACGGTCCATTGCCTCGGATCGCCCGGGGACGTGGAAAGGCCAGGCTGCTTGGCTGGAACAGTGTCTTGGATATCTTCAATCGGTGAACGATCAGCCGGAGTTGCAGGAGGAGACCAGGAGTCTGCTCAGATCGGACTCGCCCAAGCAGGCTGATGCAGAGTTTGAAGTACTGTATGAGAAGCTGCTGAAGTACTTTCATGAAGCTGATGACGCCGAGCCGGACCACACGGTGGCGAACCTGGCACTACTGGATAGCCAGACCAATCGCAGCTACAAGAACGCGCCGTTCGCGGTGAAACGGCAACGAGTTCTGTCGCTGGACCGCGACGGCGTGTTTGTGCCTCTATGCACTCGGAACGTATTCCTCAAGTGCTACAGCTCGCGCGTGGACCACGTGATGTTCTGGAGTGAAGGCGATAAGGACGGGTACCTGAAGGCCATCACGGACACCTTGCACGACTTCTTCGGCGGAGACTGGATTCATGTCTGACCTGGGAAAGCGAATCTCCTTCATTGAACTGATAGAAGCCTGTCAGCGGATTGAGGTGCCGCAGCTCCAACGCGACTACGCGCAAGGTCGTGACATGGCGAAGGATATCCGGGAAGGATTCATCGACGCACTTCACGACTCGCTCCTCCGGACTCCCGACGATGCAGCGCTGCCGCTGAACTTGGACTTTGTGTACGGCACCATGGAGGAGGATAACGGGAAGTACTTCCTGCCTCTTGATGGCCAGCAGCGTCTCACCACGCTCTTTCTGCTCCACTGGTATCTTGCCTGGCGGGACGGTGCGCTGCCCGGTTTTCAGGCACTCGCCTGGGATGGACGGCACTCACGATTCTCTTACGCCGTTCGCCCAAGCAGCACCGAGTTCTTTGACGAGCTGGCCCAATATGTTCCCGGTGATTCGCCGGAGCAGGTAGCCAACGTGAGGAGATTGATCGAGAACCAGCCTTGGTTCTACCTGCACTGGCGGCTCGATCCGACTATTCAGTCCGCTTTGACGATGCTGGACGCGATCCACTCGCGGTTCGGCAAGTGCAACGGCCTTTTTTCACGGCTTCTGGACAAGGAACGGCCAGCCATCACGTTCCAACTGCTGCCGCTGGAACACTTCGGGCTTTCGGACGAGCTCTACATCAAGATGAACGCCAGAGGTAAGCCGTTGACGCCGTTCGAGACGTTCAAGGCTCGCTTCGAGCAGCACCTGAAGGAGCTCTACCCCTCCGAACGTCGAGAGATTGGAGGCACATCCGTTCCGGTGCATGACTTCTTCTCCAGGCGCATGGATACCCGGTGGACGGACTTCTTCTGGAGCTACCGCACACCCACGAGCGATGTCTTCGACGCAGCGGTGATGAATCTTCTCTGGATCATCGCATGGGTCAGCGTTGATCCGGATAGTCGGGCAGTGGCCGGGCCATCCATGGCCAAATATCGACAAGGCGTCGGAGGGTACAGCGAGTTTCATGATATGGGTCTGCTAACCAAGGCCTTTGCCGACAACCTCATTTGCCTCTTGGAGGTCTGGAGCAGTGGAGACGGACAGATGCAGCCCCAGTTGCCGGATCCCAAGTATTTTGATGAACGGGCATTCTTCGCGAAGGCAAGCACAGCCCCTTCATCCCTGCAATACGGCGATCTCGTCCTTTTTGCGGCGTTCATCTCGTATCTGAGGGTCAATGAAGGCACCTTAAGAGCGACGGAGTTCCAGGAGTGGATGAGGGTCGCGTTCAACCTTGTCCAGAACAGCGACATCGAGCGCCCCGATGATTTCGAGCGAAGCCTCAGCGGTCTGCAGAAGCTCCTGCCGTACAGTCGAGAGATTCTGCCGCACCTGGCAACGACGGAAGCCGAGCCTTTGGGCTTCAGCCGTGAGCAGGTGCAGGAAGAGTCGCTAAAGGCCAGGTTGATACTGGCGCAGAAGGACTGGGCAGATCGTATCCATGCGGCCGAGGCCCACGGCTACTTCCGAGGGCAGATCGGGTTCCTTTTGGACTTCTCAGGTGCTCGCGCGCAGGCGAACGAGCGGCCGGTTCCAGAGTGGACCCCGGACAAGCACGCTCAACTGCAACGTCGGTTCGACGATTACCAGGCCAAAGCAGAGCTGACCTTCAGTGAGCGGGGTCTCGCAGCTCTGCCTGGCGAGCCCCATCAATGGCAACGCTCCTTGCTGGCGGTCGGCAACTATCTCGTGCGCCTTGGCCGCAACTATTCGTTCGTCACCGACCCGCCGAGTGACCCGGACAGTTGGAAGCGATTCCTTCGAGGCGGCACCAGCGCCGCTTCAGGCCGTGAACACCTCAAGACGCTGTGGGATCGTCTTGACCCGTCCACTGATATTGGGCCGCAACTGGCAGGTATAAGAGACACCTCCGGGCTCGATCCCTGGCGGGCAGCTATCGTAGCCCATCCCCAGGTAATTGCGTATTGTGGGCAGCGTGAGATCCGCTGGGAGCAGGGCGTGAAGGAGATATACCTCCTCAAGCGGAGGCAGATGAATGGAGCCCATGCGGAACTCTTTACTTTTGTGCTGCATCTCGAATTGGATACCGAGAGTCAGCGAAAGCGGTTGGCTCCACTGCAGCTTGCTCCGTATCAGTCCGTTGCCATGACGGATACGGAGCCGCATGTTGCCCTTGCAATGGGAAGGGCCAACTTCATCATCATATCTGCCAATGACCAGTTCCAAATCCGTGTACTTCGAACAGATCTTGCGGCTATCCCCGGCGCGGAGAAGATGCTGATGGACGACTTGGGATTCAGCCAAAACGACACGATTCTCGAGCGGTTTGTCGCTCGGGGTGAGACCCGCGATTTCCTATTCGGAGTGGCTGGAAAGTTGGCGGAGGTCAAGATCGCATGACAAGTGATCCCAAAAGGAGCGAGGAGCGAGGAGCGAGGGGGCAGGCTTGGGATTCAGATTCCGCTGAAAGACCCCCTTGTTTCCAGTGGTCGGACCACGTTAAGTTGTTTGTGACAACCCAGTTGGCTCGTTTCATGCTCCCTGCATAGGGCCGTAGACGCAGTTTCTAGGAAAAGAAGGGTGCCTGGCTTTGGATTTAGGTGTCACCCTATGAAGAGGCCACCGGATTCGTCGAACACTCATCGGGGACGTAATGCTGGTCTCGGAAGAAGACAGAACAGCGACAATACCCCCGGCCTCAGAGACGTCACTAATCACGGTCTGCCCCCTCGTCCCCGCTCGGATCGCGGGGGCCGCACAGAGGCAAATAGGGGCGGCCGGAGGTCTGAACGGTGAACGGGGAGCGACCCGGTCAAGGCCGTGCACGGGGGCCGCGATAGTCGAGGGGCAGCCATTCTCGCCGTTCTGCGACGCCCCCGACCGCAGGAACTACGACCTGACCCGTCCCCCCCCGCTGGAAACTGTCACTAAGGATTGTCTCCGGGGCTGACCCCGAAGACTCCCCCACGAGTGAAACGGACCGCCCGTGTTGCCGATGTCTAGTAGCTGAATGTTCACAGCCAAGTGTAGGATATCACACATGAATGGCCGCCTTATCATCCCAAAGAAGCCGTGGTGGGAGAGACTCTCACAATCGCTTAGCCCCCAGGTTAAGGCCGCAATCATAACCGCGGGCGTTATGATTGCCCTAAGCATCATCTCCCTCGTTGGGACTTTGAATGAGAACTCTAGGTTGAAGAGGGAAGCCACCTCCAAGACCGCGAGGATTCAGGAACTCGAACTTGAGTTGACTCCATTTAGGACTCTTGCAGTCGCGACATACAGCAAGGCTGATGCGGACGCACTGAGGAGGCTGGCCGAGACTATGACTGCGCTGCAAAGGGACTACGCCGAGGCACTGAATACAGTCACATCGCTGCAAAGACAGTTGGCATCGCTGCAAACCAAGATGGCTCCGCGATCCCTTGCCCCAGAGCAACAAAGAAGCCTGCAGGATAGGCTGGAAGCGTTCTCCGGCCAGCAATTTGCGATCCTTACATACCAAGATGACCCAGAAACACTTGACCTCGCCAACACAATCTATAGAGTGCTGCTGTCTTCCGGATGGGTCTATGTACGTACAAATGAGTTCCTCGGTTTTGGCCTGACTGTAGGAGTGGTGATTGAGATTGCACCAAGCCACATCGCAGCCTTTAAGGGGCCGGGTGACGCTCTCGCCTCCGCGCTAACTACCGAGCGAATCACGGCGTCCGTGAAGGTCAGCCCGGAACAGGAAACGACACATCCTAACATCCTCAACATAAAGGTCGGCAAGAAGCCATAGGAGGAAGGAAGAAAGGTGCCTGGCTTTGGATGTAGGTGTCATCGTTTTTAGAGGTCGCCAGAGTCGGCGACTGCTCAGCATCGCCATGAAGAAGGAGCCTCAGAACCAAGGAGGACAAGGACCATATTGCCATTTGAGGCGGCCGCCATGCTGGTTTCTGGGAGTTCACTGTCACTCAGGGCGGCCGCCGCTGCTGAGCCTTGTCGTTCGACGGCATAGCCCCGCTGCGAGTACCAATGAAGAATGAGTCACAACGCGCTGGACGTCCGGCGAAGCGGAGAAGATCAGTGGCGATTGGCACGGTCCTGTGCCTGACCGTGTTGCTGCTGACGCAATGCACCACGCCTCCACCCTCCCGCTTTGCAGCTCGCCCCGATGCCGTTCCGGACGGAATCACGCTGAAACCGGTCGCGATTGACGGTCTGGAAGCCGATTTTTTCTTCGCGGTCTCTTCGGAGCCGCAGAAGGCCGTCATCTTGCTCGGCGGTTCAGAAGGGGGCAGGAGTTGGAGCTATTGCTCGGAGTTCGTTCGGGACCTCACGGAGCAAGGCTTCTGCGTCCTGTCGCTGCCGTATTTTGGAGCCCCTGATCTTCCCGGTCGCCTTCGTGCTATTCCCCTGGAGTATTTCTCCAAGGCTTTTGCCTGGCTGGGGACCCAGCCCGACCTGGTCGTGGCAGATGATTACGCGCTGGTGGGTGGGTCGCGTGGGGCGGAATTGGCGCTGCTCGTGGCGAGCCGGTATCCGCAAGTCAAAGCCGTGATCGCGATCGCTCCGAGTTCTGTCGTGTTGCCTGGTCCTGTGGCACGCAAAGTGGAAGTGTTGGCCGGCCAGCATTCTCCTTGGAGTGAGAAGGGGAAGGAATTGCCGTTTGTGCCGATGGCCTACTCGTGGACCAGCCTCCGCGGATTGATGACCGGCAAACAAACGAAGATGGTCGAGAATGCACTGCGGAACTCCCGGCGCGTTAAGGAGGCGACAATTCCCGTGGAGAAGATCCAAGGTCCCATCCTCTTGGTTTCGTTCACGCGTGATGATGTCTGGCCGTCGGGGTTGATGTCCGAGCAGATCGCAGAGCGATTGCGTGACAGCGGATTTCGTTTTCCCTATGAACACGCGTCCTATGATGCGGGCCATTGCGAGTGGGGGATTGAGCCATGCCGCACAAATATGCTGCGGTTCTTGAGGGAGCGATTCCTGGCACCCGCAGCGGGACAAGGGAGCCTCGGCACTGTTATCCAAACAAATGTCGAACCAGACGATTGAAAACATGAGACTGGAGAACGCAAAGAGAATTGGCGTCGTTCTTTCCGGTGGCCCAGAGTCACATCCGACTGCTGGGTACCGCCTTTGGGCAGAGCGAGGGGTCAGGCTTGGGATCTAGCGGTTGATGCAAAGGAGATGCACGCATGATCAGAGGAAGTTGTTACTGCGGCACGGTTAGATACGAGATACACGGCCGGTTGCTCATGTTCGCGAATTGCCACTGTCCGGATTGTAGGAAGTTCACGGGATCGGCATTCGCCTCGGTTCTGGTCACGGAATCCAAAGGATTCACGGTCACTTCCGGCGAAGACAATCTCATCCCCTACCCGTCATCCCCGGGGAAACAGCGTTGCTTCTGCAAGACCTGCGGCTGCCATCTGTTCTCACGTGCGGAACACAGGCCGGGGATGATCTTCGTCCGGGCAGGCTCTCTGGATGATGACCCCCAGATGCAGCCGCAATGTCACATCTGGGTGGGCGAGAAGGCGCCGTGGCATGAGATCTGTGATTCGATCCCACAACACCGGGAAGGATTGCCGCAGAAATGAAAGCGGAGAAGGGGTGTCACCGTGTGCAGATGTCATCGGAGTCGGCACCCGCTCAGCAGCGGGACAAAGGAGATTGGCGAATGATCAGAATGGACATTGGTGTACACATCGTTCCCATTCGCGATTCTCTTGCCCATCCGGGCTGGAGTCAAAGTGCACCCCGTACCCACAAGACGTGCTGTCAGGCTCCAGAACCGCCCCCTCTTCTGTCGCATCAAAGACACAGCGGTATCACGGCAGAACCGTGAAAGCCGCCGACTCTTCTATGGGTAAGCCGATGGGGCAGTCGGCCATGATGTCGTACTTCCCTGGCGTTACCGGGGGCACCGCCATGGTCACCGTGAACCGACCATAGAGCGAGGTCTTCACATCAACGCTTGGCTCTGTAGACTCATATCGCCCGTTGCGGTTCACATCACAGAATACCCTTCCTGAAGTACTTCCTTGGAAGCCGGTCCCCTCTACAGTTACAGGGACCCCTGCACGGCCACTTGCATGCGATAGGATCATATGCGGGACAACTTTGAAGAGTTCAGTCGCTTGTACTGGTCCGGGGAATGGGATACGGGCGTCCACCGAGTAGTTGCCCGCCGACACCGTGGGTGCTGTCAGGCTCGCTGAGAACGTGCCAGTCGCCGATGTCGTCACCCAGTCCATTCCGCCCCCGCTAATAGTCACCTCGCCCGAGGTGTTTGGCGCGAAGCCGCTGCCTGTGATCGCGATCGTAGTGCCTGTGGGTCCACTGGCCGGGTTCAACGTTACACTTGGAGTAGTCACACTGAAGGCTGCCGTAGCCTCTGCAGATCCCCCAGCGGGGAAATCAGCTCGTATCGAGTACTCGCCTGCCGCAACGGAGGGCGCAGTCAGACTTGCCCACTTGAAGGTCCCGGCAGGCCCAACCGTAAAGGACAGGCTTGGCTCAGCCGGATCACAGATGCCATCGCCGTCGCTGTCAAAGAACAGTGTACCGCTGGCACCTGCTGCAAAGCCGCTGCCGCTAGTGGTTATGATCGTGCCCACAGGTCCGCTGGTGTGGCTCAGGGTGATTGCCCCAGTCACGGTGAAGGTTCCGGAAGCCTCTATTGATCCGCCGCTGGGGAAGTCAGCCTGTATCGGGTAGTCGCCGCCCGGCATCCCCTCCGACACAGTGAGGTTTAGGAAGAAAGTCCCGTCTGCCTTCGTTGCCAGGAACCACGAGCCCAGCCCAGAGATCACATTGCCGGACGTGTTTGCTGCAAAGCCGCTGCCCCACACGCCTATCGTGGTCCCTACAGGCCCGCTGGTGCGGTTCAGAGTGATGCTGGGGCTGCCACTACTTGTGCCACCACTTGTACTTGGCTCCGGCGGATGCAGCCGGGCCGAGGGAATCACCTGCTTGGGAGTGGAGGGACTCGACCATCGCAGCTCACAGGTCCCGCTGCCGGTGTTGTCATACCATTCCAGACGAAGGGGACACTTCTGTCCGGCGACAAGCTGGATCGGCCCGCTGGCGTACTCGGTGGGAGCCTGGTCCCACCACGCATCGATGATCAGGGTCCCGTTCAACCACAGCCGTGCGCCATCGTCCGTGTTCGCGTAGAACGTATACGGTTCCGTGAATGCTGGCTCCACTTGACCGGTCCATCGGACGGAACACTGGTCGGAAGTCCCTGGGAAGACCTCTCCGCCCCAGGTAAAGTAGACTTGAGGATCGAGACGCGTCAGGGCCGGACTGCCCAAAAGGGTCATGTTGGTGAAGTACTCGCCTCGCACGCCTTGAATCAACGCCCAGATTTCGGCTGCTGAAAGGCCACGGTCGTAGATGCGGACATCACTGAGCCAGCCTCGCCATCGCTCGCCACCGGCGTCACCGCCCATGAAGAACGGGTTCTCATCCATCGTCTTGGTCAGGGTGGTGGTGCCAGTCTGGACCCCATCTCGATAGTATGTGAGCGTCGCCCCCTTCTTGACTACGGCATGATGAACCCACTGCCCACCTGGCAGGTCCTCATAGTCAATCGCCGTTAAGTCGAAGTCGTTGAAGTACTCGAACTTCGTGGGGGTGAACTTGACGAACTGCAGGGGAGTCTCAGTGCCACCAAAGCGGTTGCCCAGGATGACATCACTGCCCCCACCCGGCACTACGGTCGGTTGCGCCACATCCTGCTTGGCCCAGAAGGCCCAGGTGAAACCGCCGGCGAGGTCCATGGCCGGAATGGCTCCGGCATCGACGTAAGCGCCAGTGGCGTCATCACCATTGAAGCTCAGGACTGTGCCACGTGCGGGGTCGCTGACCCAGACGGCCCCGTTGGGGCCGAGGCCACCCCCGCTATGGTGGATCGTGCCGTGGTTGTCGTGACCGGATGAGTCGTTTGCCGTATCGCCCGAACCCTCTTGCAGCTTCCACCAACCGATGAGATTCGGATCGATCACGTCTGCAGGCCCCACCACAGACGACAGGTACTTGCCCGCAACGACAACCCGTTGCGGAATGCCCGGCCCTTGCCAGGCCACAGCCAGGTTGTCGCCACCAATACCTTCGGCCTGCAAGGCCTCAATATAGTACTTCTTGCCGGCCGTCAGCCGGATTGGGCCGGACTTCTGCTGAGGACCGCCCCATCCGCCGCCCGTGTTGTCGAAATCGCGGGAAGGCGTCCAGAGCGGCACACTGGCAATCTGTACGATGTGGGCCGGGGTCTCGTCCGTGCTCAGCCACAGTTGGCTCGCATCGTCGCTAGCGATCCAGAAGGTGTAGTCACCGGTGGCAGGAGGGTAGAGGTAGCCCCGCACGCGCGTACCGTAGCCGTCTCTCCAGTCGGTCGGGCCTTCAAGACTCGTACGCCACTCTCGACCGTCGGGGTAGTCCGGGTAGGTGGGCAAGCCAAGGAGGGAGCTTAGGGTGCCGTCAACGCCCCAGTAATACTCGAACAGAAGAGTGCCTCTGGCCGGCTCGGCGCTGGCGGCTAGGGCATACTCTGCGGTAATGCCTTTGAGGCCTGTCCCGTCGCCCCCGCTGCCCCCGCTATACCCGGCCTGGGCAGGCAAGCAGACAAGGCATGCCGCAACCAGTGGGAGGATTGCCCGCAGACTCGTGGGATTCCTAGTCTCCAACATCTTCTATCCTCCATCCGCCATGGCCAGACTAGATGGGCACCGACGGCGGAAGGTGCCCTGTTTCTCTCAAGGATTGCTGACCTGTAGTCTACCCAATGGGCGATGCTCGAGTCAACTTCTAAACCAGGCGCATCCGGCCTGACGGTGCCAGCTCTGCAATCTGGTGGCTGGATGGCTACTGACCCGGTCAAGCACAGCGAGAAGGCTGACAAAGGGCTCAATCTGGCACGGCTGGGATGAGAGAAAGGTGCCTGGCTTTGGATTTAGGTGTCACCGCATAGAGCTGCCATCAGAGTCGGCGCCTGCTCAGCAGTGGGACAAAGGAGATCGGCGAATGATCAGAGGAAGTTGTTACTGCGGCGCGGTGAGATACGAGATACACGGCCGGTTGCTCATGTTCGCGAATTGCCATTGTCCGGATTCACGGGATCGGCATTCGCCTCGGTTCTGGTCACGGAATCCAAAGGGTTCACGGTCACTTCCGGCGAAGACAATCTCATCCCCTACCCGTCATCCCCGGGGAAACAGCGTTGCTTCTGCAAGACCTGCGGCTGCCATCTGTTCTCACGTGCGGAACACAGGCCGGGGATGATCTTCGTCCGGGCAGGCTCTCTGGATGACGACCCCCAGATGCAGCCCCAATGTCACATCTGGGTGGGCGTGAAGGCGCCGTGGCATGAGATCTGTGATTCGATCCCACAGCATCAAGAAGGATTGCCGCAGAAATGATCTCAGACCGTAGAATGACTTGTTGGGCGTCAAAGTGAGGACCCTTGCGATGAACGTGGTCGAGAAGAAGATACGAGCGTTGGTCGATGCGGAGACGGCCGCATGGAATGGCCGCGATGCAGAGGCTCTGGTGTCGCTCTTTCATCCGGATATGGTCTGGCCCTGGCCGCCGGACGCTTCGGCGCACGACCCGATGCAATGGGTCATGCCCTTTGGCCGTTTTGATCGCGAGCGATGGAAGCGATCGTGGCAGGAACTCTTTGACACGCACGATCTCGTCCGCAACGAACGGAGGACATTGCGGGTCGCTGTTTCAGAGCAAGGCGATGGCGCATTCGCCGTGGTCGACATCGACACGCTGTGGATGAATCGGATCACTGGGCGGCCGTTTCACTGGAGGGGGCGTGCGTGCAAGGTCTACTCCAAGGTGGGTGAACGCTGGCTGTTCATCTTCCAGACCGGGCTGCTCGACTATGGAATGCTGAGAACCTAACGACCCACGTGAACCGCTGCCCCCAGATCAACGAGATGAACCAACGGAGAAAAGCGAGGGGTCAGGCTTGGGATCTAGCGGTTGATGCAAAGGAGATGCACACATGATCAGAGGCGGTTGTTACTCTGTGATTCGATCCCACAACACCAGGAAGGACTCCCGCAGAAATGAAGGAAGCCTACCGGTTCCGGGTAGACGCCACCCATACGGGAGATTTCGGGAATTGGGTATTGACACAACCGGAATCTGTCGGTTATCATAGTATCAGTATGAACCAAATGGGTCTGAACAACGCGATGGGTTGCTGGCGGTGGCCTGCGGGATAATCCGGCGGGCAAGCGATCCTCTGCTGTAACGACCTCGTACCTCTGCATGATGAGCGGCCTTCCGGAAACGGAAGGCCGCTTTTTTTTGTTGGTGTTTGGGAAGGCGTGAAGGACAATGCGTTGAATTGCGTCTGAGAGGCATGGAACCGCATGGAACACTACAGGCAGATTCTCTCCAATGCCAGGCCTGGCCAGATCATTCCGATCGTCCGGGAGATCGACGTGGAGGATCCCGTCGACTTCTTCGCGAAGCTCAGTGACTACGGCAGGTCCGTCCACAGTTGCCTGCTGGAGTCCAGAGAGTATCTCGCAGGGACCTCGGCACTCAGCTTTGGCACGGCCCGGCCGTCCCTCTACCTGACCGGGACAGGCAGGGACTTCCGGATCCAGGCCCTCAGCCGCACAGGCAGGCGGATGCTGAGGTATCTGGCCTCCCATCGCGAGCGGTTTGCCTTCTGCGAGCAAGTGTCGTTTGACGAGGAAGTCATCAGCGGCCGCCTTCGGCAGGACCGTGAGACCGTGGATGAGCAGACGCGTCTGACCTCGACCAACCAGATGGACGTGCTGAGGGCCGTGGCCTTCTCCTTCCGCCTGGCCAGCAAGCCCTTCCGCGTCACCTGCGGGTTGTTCGGCGCCCTGAGCTACGATTTCATCGACCAGTTCGAGCGGCTGCCGCAGAACGGACAGGACCTGTTGGGCAATCCCGACTATGAGCTGTACTTCGCGGACAATATCTTCCTGGTGGACCATGAGCGGAAGCAGGCCTTTATCGTCGTCAACGTCATCGTGACGGAGGATCAGCCGGAGGCGGCCATCGCCGAGGCCCAGGAGTGCTTCGACTACTACGCCAACATGGCCCGCTTCGACCTAGCCCAGCCTGCCGCGTACACAGGTCCCCTGCCGACGGCCTCGACCGACACGGACCAGGCGGAATACGAGCAGATGGTGCAGATCGCCCAGCGGCACATCCTGGATGGGGACATCTTCCAGGTGGTCCTGAGCCGGACAAGGATCGAGCCCTGTGCCGACGAGCCTCTCGACGTCTACAAGCGGCTCAGGGTCCTGAACCCATCGCCCTACATGTTCTACCTCAAGACGCCGTCCACCACCCTGCTGGGATCGAGCCCCGAGCTTAACGTGCGGGTCAGCGGCCTGCAGGAACGGTGCGTCGAGATCCGGCCGATTGCCGGCACCAAGCCCAGGGGCAGGTTGGGCAAGACCATCGATCCCGACACGGACTTCCGGTATGAGGCGGAGCTCAAGATCGACGCCAAGGAGCTGGCCGAACACGTGATGCTGGTGGACCTGGCCCGCAACGACATCGCCCGGGTGTCGGCCCCGGGAAGCCGCGTGGTGACCGAACTGCTCACCGTGGAGAAATACGAGTCCGTCCAGCACCTGGTCAGCAACGTCAAGGGCACCCTGGGGGGCTCGCTCGATGCCCTGAGCGCCTACCTGGCCACCATGAACATGGGGACACTGACGGGTGCGCCGAAGATCGAGGCCATGAAGATCATCCGGCAGCTCGAAAAGACCAAGCGAGGCTACTACGGCGGCGCAGTCATGTACCTGACCGTGGACGGTCAATTCGACAGTTGCATCACGATCCGGTCGCTCCAGGTCAAGGACCACGCCGCCTACGTCCGCGTGGGCGCGGGCATCGTGCACGACAGCGTGCCCAAGACCGAGTTCGAGGAAACCGAGCACAAGGCCGGATCCTGCCTGCGGGCGATCCGAGGCCATTGATGGGGAACCCGCTCATGAAGAGAGTCTTGTTCATCGACAATTTCGATTCCTTCACCTACAACCTGGTGGATGACTTCTGCAAGCGGGGCTGCGAGGCCACGGTGTACCGGGCAGACACGGACCTGAAGGACCTCAAGGCCGTGGCCGATCGACTGGGGCCGGACCTCCTGGTGATCTCGCCCGGCCCCGGAAGCCCGCGGTCCGCAGGCGTCTCCATGGCGGCCGTGGACGCCTTCAAGGGTGCAATCCCGATCCTGGGCGTGTGTCTGGGCCACCAGGTCATCGTGGAGTACTTCGGAGGGACCGTGGGACACGCGCCCTCGCCCGTGCACGGCAAGCCCTCACGGGTCGCGCACGACGGCCGCGGTCTGTTCGCTGGCATCGAGAATCCCATGCAGGCAGGCAGGTACCACAGCCTGGTCGCCACCGTGGTGCCGGAGTGCCTCCAAGTCACAGCGACGTTTGGGGGTCTCGTGATGGCCGTTCAGCACAAGGAGTATCCCGTCTACGGAGTGCAGTTCCATCCAGAGAGCATCCTGACGCCGGCCGGTGGCAGGATCATTGAGAACGTGCTGGCCCTGGCTGCCAGCCACAGGGCAGAGGTGAGCGTATGACGTCGATCGTGGATTTCGTGCAACCCTTGCTGGCGGGAGAGGATCTGGGCTTCGAAAGGGCCAAGGGAGTCCTGGACGTGATCTTCAAGGGCGAGGTTCCTGAGGTCCAGGTGGCCGCCCTGCTGACGGCCCTGCGGATCAAGAAGGTCACGGCAGGAGAGATTGCGGGCCTGGCCACGTCGCTGCGAAGTCACAGCCGAAGGGTGGAGGTGGGGATTGATCCCCTGGTGGATACCTGCGGGACCGGCGGAGGGGCCGTCAAAACCTGCAACGTCTCCACGGGCGCAGCCCTTGTGGCTGCCGGCGCAGGGGTAGCCGTGGCCAAGCACGGCAATCGCGGGATCACCAGCCGCTGCGGCTCCGCGGACGTGCTGGAGGCCCTGGGCGTCAAGATCGAAGTCCCCGCCGAGGTCGTAGTCCGGTGCATCCGGGAGGCCTGCATCGGATTCATGTATGCGCCCGCCTTCCATCCTGCCATGAAGCACGTCCAGCCTGTGCGCAAGGCCCTGGGCTTCAGGACCGTCTTCAATATCCTGGGGCCGCTGGCCAACCCTGCGGGCGCGACGCGTCAGGTGCTCGGCGTGGCGGACGAGGCCCTCATGGAGACCATCGTGGAGGCCCTGAAGATCCTCGGCACCCAGCACGCCCTGGTCGCCCACAGCCACGGCCTGGATGAGATCAGCACAGTGGGCACGACCCGGTTGATCGAGTTGAAGGATGGCCGTATCATGACTTGGCAGATGGATCCTCGGAGCCTCGGAGTGGCTCAGGCGAGGCTGGAGGATCTCGGGGTCGAAGGGCCTCAGCAGAGTGCTGAGATCCTTATCGCGATCCTGGACGGCAGACACAAGGGGCCCAAGAGAGACATCCTCGTGCTCAATGCAGGGGCAGCCATCATGGTCGGCGGCAAGGCCGGGTCTTTTGAGGAGGGCATGGCCGCTGCCGAAGAATCGATCCAGAGCGGCCGAGCCTTGGCCTGCCTCAGGAAGCTGGTCGAGGTGTCGAATGGTTGAGTCGTTGAATGGTCAAATGGATAGATAGTCGATAGTCATTGGTGAATCTCCTATGCTGGTCGCGAAGGTCAAGATCTGTGGTATCACGAACTACGAAGACGCCGTGATGGCGATGGACCTGGGCACGGACCTGCTGGGATTCAACTTCTTCCCAGAAAGTCCACGCTACATCCCCCTCGACAAGGCAGCGGCGATCGTCCGGCGTCTGCCCGGTCACGTGGAACTGGTGGGCGTCTTCGTCAACGCCCCCCTGGAGGCCCTCCACCAGGCCATCAGTGAATGCCAACTCGATTGGGTCCAGCTTCATGGTGACGAGCCCCCGGCCTTCTGCCAATCCCTGGCGAGCGACACAGCCAAGATCATCAAGGCCTTTCGCGTCAAGGACCGCTTCGATCCGGAGATAGCAGAGCCCTATAGGGTCGACGCGATCCTGCTGGATGCCTTCCATCCCAGCCGCTACGGCGGCACAGGCAAGAGCTTCGACTGGGACGTGATCCATGACGACGTCAGCATGCGGATCTTCCTGGCGGGCGGCATCACCCCTGACAATGCGGCCAAGGCGATCTCCCTGGGGGTCTATGGGATCGACGTGTGCAGCGGCGTGGAATCAGAACCCGGCAAGAAGGACCCCGAGAAGCTGAAGGCCCTGTTCGAGAATATCCGTTACTTGCGAGGATAGAGATGAAAAACCGCGGCAGATTCGGTAAGTTCGGCGGGTTCTACGTGCCCGAGGTCTTGATCCCGGCATTGGAGGAATTGGAGCAGGCCTTTGACCGCGCCCTGGCCGACAGCCGGTTCAAGGAGGATCTGACGGTCCTTTCCAGGGATTACGGCGGCCGTCCTACCCCACTCTATCGCAGCCCTGCGCTCAGTAGCCGAGTGGGCTGCCAGGTCTTTCTCAAGCGAGAGGATCTGATGCACGGCGGGGCGCACAAGCTCAACAACGCCTTGGGCCAGGGTCTGCTGGCCAAGCACATGGGCAAGACCAAGCTCATCGCCGAGACCGGGGCGGGCCAGCATGGGCTGGCTACTGCCACGATCGGCGCCATGCTGGGTATGCAGGTCAAGATCTTCATGGGCACCACGGACATCGAGCGACAGAAGCCCAATGTCCTGAAGATGCAGCTCTTGGGCGCAGAGGTCGTGCCCGTCACAGGAGCCAGCGGCACGCTCAAGGACGCCATCAACGACGCCCTGCGGTACTGGACCGGCCACGTGGATGACACGTTCTATCTGTTCGGCACGGCTGCAGGACCCCACCCCTATCCGACCATCGTCAGGACGTTTCAGAAGGTCATTGGCGAGGAGATCCGCAGCCAGTGTCTGGATCGGCTGGGACGCCTGCCCACGGCCGTGGTCGCCTGCGTGGGCGGTGGGAGCAACGCGATCGGCACGTTCGCGGCCTTCATCCAGGACAAGGCCGTCCGGCTGATCGGAGTCGAGGCGGCCGGGTACGGACTGGAAACGGACAAGCATGCCGCAACCCTCGAGAAGGGCAAGGTCGGCATCCTGCACGGCGCAAAGTCATACGTCCTGCAGGATGAGCAGGGCCAGATCATCGAGTCCCATTCGATCAGTGCGGGCCTGGACTACCCCGGCGTGGGACCCGAGCACAGCTATCTCAAGGATACTGGCAGGGCCGAGTATGTCAGCGCCACGGACAACGAGGTCCTGGACACCTTCCTGCTGTTGGCCCGAACGGAAGGGATCTTCCCGGCCTTCGAGAGCAGCCACGCAGTGGCCTGGGTCCTGTCCCAGGCGGGCCGGTTCGACCCGGCGGACGTCATCGTCATCAACCTGAGCGGCCGCGGAGACAAGGACGTGGATGCCTTCCTGCGATACCGGCCCGACGCCATCAAGGCGATGTGAGCTGTGCGCTATGAGCTGTGAGCTGTGAGTTCTTCTATCTTCTATCTCCTATCTCCTGAGTTCTGGGTTCTGAGTTCTCTATGACAACCTACAAAGACGTGTTCAAGGCGGGCCGCACGGCCCTGATTCCCTTCTTTGTCCTGGGCGATCCGGACGACCAGACCTCCTTTGAGGTGATCTGCGCAGCCATCGACGCGGGCGCAGACGTGCTGGAGCTGGGCATCCCCTTCAGTGATCCCATTGCCGATGGCCCCACCATCCAGAAGGCCGACATCCGTGCCCTGGCCAGCGGCAGTACGCCTGCGAAGGCCCTGGCCCTCATCCGACGGATCAAGGCCTATCGCGATATCCCCATCGGGCTGCTGATGTACTACAACCTGGTCTGGCAGTACGGCCTGGAGCAGTTCCACAGGGACGCAGCGGCCGCAGGGGTCAACAGCATCCTGGTGGCAGACCTCAGCATCGATGATGCGGACGAAGTAGTCCCCCTGGCCAAGGCCGCGGGCCTGGATACGGTCTTCATGGTGACACCCAATGCCACGGCGGGCCGGATCAAGTCCGTGGCGGACCAGACCACCGGCTTCATCTACGCGGTATCGCTCATGGGCGTCACGGGCACGAGGGATCAGTTGTCCACGTCCGTGGCCGGACTCGTGCAGCGGATCAAGCAGGTCACCTCCCTGCCCGTATGCGTGGGGTTTGGCGTCAGCAATCCGCAGCACGCAGCAGCCGTCGCCGCAGCCGGGGCAGACGGCGTGATCATCGGCTCCAAGATCGTGGGGCTCATCGAGGAGAATCTGGGCAACAGACCCAAGATGACCGCCGCCGTAGGCCGCTTCATCGGGGAGGTCAGGAAGGTGCTCTGACCGCCGCGACGTCAACCGCCTTCAAGTCATCGGAGGGGCTACGTTCGCCACACTACTTCAGCGGTATCGCGGGCAGACGCTTGAGGGTCTTGTTGGCCGGGTCAACGACTATGCCCACGCTCTCGAGCGCGGTGACCCCAAGCAAGGGCTCCGAGTCAGGCTCCCCAAAGATGATCCGGCCGGCCGTCGTCTCGCCCATGAATTCGATGCGAACCAGACCGAATGGGTACTCCCTCACTGTACCATCAGCCAGCTCGTAGGACATCTTCCCCTCCTTGCGCACACCGATTCCCTCCAGGGCTCCAGAAGGAGCCATCGAGTCCGTGGCGCCGGTATCAACCAGAAAGAGGGCCTCGTACACCTTGGCCGGCTTGGCCAGGCTCATGACCTTTGCTGTCACCTTTGTCAATCCCATGCTCCTATCCCTCCGCACTTGATCACATCCAAAATCGACGGCCGCGATGTACAGACGTTGCCCGTTCAGCAGCCCCGCGTTGGACTCTCCTAATCCTGCTGGCATCATAGCATAGTCACCAGGGACCGGGCAAGGCCGCTCGCCTGGAATCCATGAAGGAATCCCCTCCCCGGGAGTCAGTGAAAGTAGGCCCTGTGCAGAGGGGGTCTGGCGTGGTAGAGTATGGCCGCTTGAAGACCGGCTGACCGGTCGATCTGCGGTTTTGGATCAGGAGACGGACGTATGCACGGACGAAGGATCCTAGTAGGGATGGTGGCAGGCTGGGTGATGGCAGGCTCGGTGATAGCGGCCGTTGCGGTCGTGTCCTCTGTTGAGCAGCCAGCAGGACCCGCTGCAGAGAAGTCGGCGCCCGCCAAACCGGGTGGTCCGGCCGCTGTGGAGCCGAGCTCCCCTTCCAGGACGCAGTTGATCGCAGAGTTGGAGGCCAGCATCGCAAGGCTGAAGGCAGATCAGAAGGCCCTGACCGACGAGTTGCAGGCCATCGCAGCCCTGGCCAGCCAGGAGAATGCATCGAAGACCGCTGAACGGACCAAGAGGCTGATTCAGACGCGGAAGAAGGAGTTTCAGTCTGAGCTGGCGTCCCTGGAGAGACGGCTCAGCGGCCTCCAGAGGACGCTGAACGATGAGGACCGGAAGGCCAGGCAGGCAAACCGCCTGGGGTCCCAGGCCCCGCTGTTCAGCCTCAAGGCACCGGACGGCAAGGAGGTCAAGCTCTCGGACTTCAAGGGCAAGGTCGTGGTCCTGGAGTGGGTCAACCCTGACTCCCCCTTCTGGGTGTACAGTGCGACCAAGAGGACGATCGCGGATCTTGCGAACAAGCACAAGGATGTGGTGTGGCTGGCAATTAACAGCACGAGCGGATCGTCGCCCGCCGCCAACAAGAGGACCATGGACCGCTACTCCCTCCCCTACCCGATCCTCGATGACAGCACCGGCCAGACAGCCAGGCAGTACGCCGCCACAACAACCCCGCAAGTCCACGTGGTCGATGCGAAGGGCACCATCGTCTACGTGGGCGCGATCGACAACTCGCCCATGGGCAGGGCCCAGGGTCAGGCCATCAACTATGTGGATCGGGCCCTGACTGAGGTCTCGGAAGGCAAGCCCGTGACCACTCCGCAGATCAAACCTTACGGGACGTCGGTCCTGGGAGGAAGGTGAAAGGGAAAGTTGGAGGTGTTAGGTGTTAGGTCAGGAGATAGCACCCAAAAACCTAAAACTCCAAGCTTCCGGCTTGTAGCTGATGCTCATGTATTCACGCGTCCGTGAATGGTGATGGAGTGTTGCCTATTCTATTAAAGGGAGAAGAACGATGAACAGTAAGAGTATGGTACGGAGGGGCGTTGTCACAGGGCTGATGATCGCATCCATGGCCTGTAGCGGGCTGTGGGCGCAGGACGCGGCCTTCAAGATGATCCCTGCAGACTGTCTGTTCTGCGTACGCATCAACAACCTCGATCAGACGCTTGGTCAATTCGACCAGTTCCTGGCCGGGACCGCGCCCGTGGCCGTGGGCATGATGGCCAAGATGCAGATAGGCCAGCTCCTGGGCAATCCCATGCTGACAGGCGTCAAGACCGATGGAACGTTCGTGGTCTTCGGAACCGCGCCCGCAGAGGCCAAGGGGCCCACAGACGTGCTGCAGGGTCTGGCTATCCTGGTCCCGATCGCGGACTACGGCCAGTTCACGGCCAGCAGCCCCAAGATCGGCAAGGCTGATGCCGACGGCGTCAGCCAATTGGCGGACATGCCGGCCTTCGTCACGAACCTGGGCAGCTTCGCCATGTTCGGTCCGGCGAACGGGCCTGCGGACTTCGCAGCCAAGGCCAAGGCCATCAAGGCAGGGCCTGCCAAGTCGCTGGTCGCACAGCTCGATGCCGCTGAGGCGAGCGCAGGCACCAGCTCGCCGATCTGGATCTACGCCAGCGTCCCTGTCCTCGCCAAGGTCATCGGCCCCGGCGTGGCCGACAAGATCAGGAAGGCCGGCGAGGACATCTCGCAGGGCCCCGCAGGGCAAGCCTCCGGGACGCAGATGAAGGCCGTCTTCGACATGTATGCGGGCATGGCAGACACCCTGCTCAAGGAGATGCGTTCCATGACCGTCACGCTGACCCCCAAGCCCACGGTCCTGCTCGCCGGCGTCACGGCCAGTGCCCTGCCGGGCACGTCCATGTCAGACGTGCTGACCAAGCCTGCAGGCTCCAGTACCAAGGATTGGACCTTGCTCCCCTACTGCGCGGAGGGGTCCTTCATGGCGGGCGTTAGCCGTTGCGACGTGGCCTGGATGAGCAAGTTCAACCTCAAGATGATCGACCTGCTGCTGGCAGGCGGCAAGGTCCCCGCAGACCAGATCGCCAAGAGCAAGGCCTTGGCGCAGGAGATGCCGAACGCCATCGGCAGCGAACTGGCCTTCTCCGCCACTGCCGACCCCAAGGCCAAGCCCTTCTTCTCTGTCAAGTACATCCTGACCGTCAAGGACAAGGACAAGGTGGCCAAGTTGTATGACCAGGCCGTCGAGATGTACGCCAAGGATGGGCTTGTGTCCAAGCTCTACGCCAGCATGGGTCTGGGATTGACCACTGACGTCAAACGTCAGCCCGATTCCACCTACCAGGGCGCAACCCTCAAGGCCTGCAGAATGATGTTCTCCTCCAAGGACCCCAATGCGCCCGAAGCTCAGATGATGCAGAAGATGTATGGTGAGGGCATCGACGTCCGGATGGCCATTCTGGATCGGCTGGCCTTCATGTGCATGGGTTCAGATTCGGACGCCAGCATCAAGAAGCTGATCGATCAGGCCAAGGCCGGCCCCAAGCAGATCGCCAACGAGATGCAGTCAGCGATGGCCTTGCTGCCCGACGCCAAGACCACAGATGCGATCGTCACCCTGAACTACCTTCGCATCCTGGGCGCGTTCCTGCCTGCCATGTCCCCGGTTCCCATGCCCCAGCCCAATTTCCAGACCAAGAGCAATCTGGCGATCGACGCCACAGTAGACAAGGGCAAGGCAGCGGTGCAGGTCGCCCTGCCCAAGGAGCACCTGACGGAGATCGTGCAGGCAGTCACGCAAGTCATGATGCAGACGCAGCAGCAACCGCAACAGATGCAGCCCATAGCTCCCAGCGGGGCCAAGCCCCAGGGCATGTGACCATCCCGCAGGGTCAACGAACGATCGACACAGGGGCAGACACGACGTCTGCCCCTTTTCCATTGGGGCCTGCAACTGAAACGGATTGTGGAAGCCGGCCAGCCAGCACTATAATCACGCCATGCTCGCCAAGACAAGATGGATTGCATGGAGTCTGCCCTTCTTCACGCTGGCGTATCTGTACGTCTGGCTTGCGGTCGAGCCCTCGCTGATCTACCACGGCTTTGGGACCTCGGTCTTCAATGCCGTCGTGTTTTCCGCCACCCCTTCGTTCCTCATGGAGTCGGCCAGGACACCCGGCAGCGCAGTGTCCTACATCGGGGGATTTCTGTCGCAGGGATACTCCGTCTCATGGCTCGGGGCCGTGATCATCGTGGCTGTAGGGGCATCCCTCTGTGGCCTCGCCCTGGTCCACCTTGGCCGTGCTGGATATCGCCTCCCCGCCGTCCTGGCGGCCGTGCCTGCTGTGGCCACGTTCCTGATCATCAGCGACTACAGGCAGCCCATGGCAGCCTGCGTGGCCGTGGGCCTGGGGCTGGGCCTGTCCCTGGGCCTGGAGACACTGTCGCCTCGCAACGGTTTCGGCTCCATCGCAGCCTACTGCCTCGCCACAGCAGCGGCATTCTGGCTCGCGGGTGGCGGCGGTGTCCTGGTCCTTGCCTTGATGACGGCTGTGCACGCAACCTTCGTCCGCAGAGATTGGGTCCTAGCCTGCCTGGCCCTGCCTGCATCGGTGCTGATCGTCTGGGGCCTTGCGGAGATCGTGTTGGGATGGGAGCCACGGCAGGCCTTTGTCCTGCTGACTCCCTGGTCCGATGCCTTGGCCGCAGGGATGGGCCCCTTCCTGACGGCCTTGACCTTCCTGCTGTACGCATTCGCGCCGCTGATGCTGCTGCTGGCGGCGATCGGGACGATGCTCGCGACCAGGATGGGACGGGCCTCCGGCAAGTCCTTCGCGAAGCGCCCCGGCAGGCGGACGGCTGCCGAGGGACAACGCCGGATCACGTTTGGCGTCGTCAGGCCGTGGGCTTCGGCCGCTGCCCCAATCCTGGTCCTTGCTGCAGGTCTGGCCCTCACCCACAACCGCTTCAACAAGGCCTTCATGCAGTCCAACGCCTACTGCCGCCAGAGGCAGTGGAACAAGATCATCGATCTTGCGGCTCAGGTGCCGGGCCAAGTGTCCAACGTGCATTTCACGCACAACCTCGATCGTGCGCTCTTCCACCTGGGTAGACTGCCCTATGCCATGTTTCGCTTTCCACAGAGTCCGGACGCCCTGCTGCTGACGCACGAAGACAAGCAGTCGTCTCTGACGGAACTGGAGCTGTGCGACACGTTCCTGGAATTAGGGGAGATCAACACGGCCGAGAGGCTCGCGTCAGAGCTCCTTGTCAGCCAGGGCAATCTGGGGGTGGTGCTTGACAGGCTGGCCATGATCCATCTGGTCAAAGGCGACATCGAGACCGCACGCGTCTATCTGACTGCGATGAAAGGCGATCTGGTCTACGGCGGCAGGTCCAAGGCCCTGCTCAAGGCCCTGGACCGGGGATTCACGCCGGAGCAGACAGCCCACATCGAGAAGGCCCGCAGCCTGATGCGGATGGATGCGGGCTGTACCGGAGACGTCGTCGACGTGAGGCTGGCCGCTCTGCTCGACCACAATCCGCAGAACAAGATGGCCTTCGAGTACCTGATGGCCTGCCATCTCCTGACGGGCCGGCTCGACAGGGTCATGGCGAACATGGACCGCCTCGGCCAGTTCGGCTACCCGGATGTCCCGGCCCACTATGAAGAGGCGATCCTCCTGTACCATGGGATGCAGGGCGGCCGGCCTCTGGACACCCGCCGCTTTCCCGTCGGGCAAGAAGGCCTCCAGCGATACGGCGATTTCGTGCGGATCACAAACGCCGGCCCCTCGGGGAGTCTCCAGCCCCTGCTGGACTCGCTGGGCCGGGATCTGAAGGAGAGCTATTACTTCTACTTCGCGTTTCAGTGCCCAAGGAGAGGCATGAAGCCCTAGCGAGGACGTCCTCAGACACCCTGCGGGAATGACACAGTGACAGGACCCACGAAATGAGATACAGAACGACAGCCCTCACCCTCCTGTGCAGCCTCATCCCAACCCTGGGAGTGCTGCTCACCTCCTGCTCGCCGCAGCCCGGGAAGGACTGTACGGAGGTCGCTCGTGAGCCGAATATCAGCCCGGACTACTCGGCTACCGTCATCCCGGCCAACATCGCTCCCCTGAACTTCAGGATTGCCGAACCGGGCCAGCACTTCTTCGTGAGAATCCACGGCGAGAGAGGTCCCGTCGTGAGCATCGCCAGCCGGACAGGTCAGATCCGAATCCCATCCAGAGGCTGGCGGGCCCTTCTGCAGGCCAACAGGGGTGGCTGCATCCTCTTCGACGTCTATGCCGGGGACGGAACCACCTGGCGTCACTTCCAGGCCGTCTCCAACGCTGTGGCGAAGGAAGACATCGATGAGACCGTGGTCTTTCGGCTCATGAAGCCCGTGTACTCCGCCTGGAAGGAGATCGGCATCTACCAGCGATCCCTCGCGACGACGCGACGGTCCCTGGTCCTGCATGGCCGGGCCTTCGGCGAGGGGTGTCTCAACTGTCACAGTTTCGCCGCCAACAGGTCGGGCCTCATGACCATCGGCCTGCGGAGCCTGACCTATGGGGACAGCACGCTGCTGGCCCGCGACGGCAAGGTCATCAAGATCGGGGCCAAGTGGGGCTATACGGCATGGCACCCCAGCGGCAAGTTGGCCGTCTACTCGATCAACAAGGTCCGCCAGTTCTACCACGCCGGCGGGAGCGAGGTCAGGGACGTCGTCGATCTGGACTCCGCCCTGGCCTGCTACCACGCAGACACGCAGACTACGGTGTGTCCTCCGGTCCTCTCCGAGAAGGACCGACTGGAGACCTACCCCGCCTGGTCGCCGGACGGCAGGACGCTCTACTACTGCAGCGCTCCCATCCTGTGGGAAGATCGTGACACGGCGCCGCCAGCAAGGGTCGACGAGGTCAGATATGACCTCCGGCGGGTCTCCTATGATCCGGACAAGGATGAGTGGGGCCAGAGCGAAACCCTGGTCTCCGCAGAGCAGACTCACCTGAGCTGTCTGCTGCCGCGGGTGTCTCCGGATGGCAGGTTCCTGCTCTTCTGCACGTGCCGTTACGGCTGCTTTCCCGTGTACCAGCCCAGCAGCGATCTGGCGATGATGGACCTGTCCACTGGCCAGCTCGTCACCCTGGGCATCAACAGTGAGTACTCCGAATCGTGGCACAGTTGGTCCAGCAACAGCCGGTGGATCGCCTTCAGCAGCAAGAGACAGGGCGGGTTCTTCACCCGCACCTACTTCAGCTACGTGGATGCGGACGGCCACGCGGCCAAGCCGTTTGTCCTGCCGCAACGGGATCCCACGACCTATGACAGCCAGTTGGAAACCTACAGCGTGCCGGAGTTGATCCGGACACCCGTACGGGCGAGCAGCGCAGCACTGGCCCGAGCAGCCCGCGCCCAGGCCTCGGTCAAGGTCGACCTGGCGATCACCTCGGCCAGCCCGAAGGCGCCCAAGCCCGATCCCTCGCAGGAGCGGGAGTGACGGTCAGGGGCGAGGCCGTTTAGAAATTCTCCAGGATGGCGCCCGTGTGGATGGCCAGGAGCATCCGTCTGGTGATTGTCAATTCAAGATCACGCCGATGGACCGCACCTTGCCTTTGGCCCGACTGCTCGGTACCATGGCGGGAGTGCCGACGGTCCGGAAGGACCGCGGCCGATAGGCGTGGAAAGGATGAGGACATGGGCATTCGAGGCGTACTGTGGATCGGGATCATCATCTGCGTGGCAGCACCTGCACAGGCAGACAAGCTGCCGGCCTGGGCCCCTGCCGGCAGCACCCTCAAGACGGCCTGGGCCAAAGACGTGAGCCCCCGTCACGTGTGGCCCGAATACCCGCGACCCGCCATGGTTCGCCGGCAGTGGCAGAACCTCAACGGTCTTTGGGAGTATGTCCTGACCCCTGCTGCGGAGGTTGCTGAGCCGGCAACCTTCGACGGGAAGATCCTGGTGCCTTTTGCCGTGGAGTCTGCCCTGTCCGGCGTGGCCAAGCCCGTGGGCCCTGACAAGGCCCTCTGGTACAGGAGGACCTTTGAGGTCCAGTGGTCGCAGAGGGACCGACGCACACTGCTGCATTTCGGCGCCGTGGATTGGGATACGACGGTCTGGGTCAATGGCCAGCGCGTGGGCTCGCACCGCGGAGGCTATGATCCCTTCACGTTCGACATCACAGATGCACTCAAGAAGAAGGGGCCTCAGCAGATGGTCGTCCGCGTCTGGGACCCCACGGATGGCAACCATGCCACGCAGCCTCGGGGCAAGCAGGTCCTGAAGCCGGGCGGCATCTTCTACACGGCCGTGACGGGCATCTGGCAGACGGTCTGGCTGGAGCCGGTGCCCCGCGCCTACATTGACCGTATCCAGGTGGTCCCGGACGTGGATGGCGGCAAGGTGTCTGTGACCGCCCAGATGGTCGGCGCAGGCGACGGCTGCCGCGTGCTCGTCCAGGTCATGGACGGGATGATGCCTCTGGTCAAGCGGACGGTCGACGCCGGCCAGACGGCGACGCTCCCCATCCCGCATCCCACCCTATGGTCCCCTCAGAGGCCCTACCTGTACAGCCTGCGGCTGACCGCCCGCGACTCCAAGGCGGGCGTCACCGACGCAGTGTCCAGCTATTTCGGGATGCGCAAGATCTCCGTGGCATCGGATGCCGAGGGCATCAACCGCCTCTTCCTGAACAACAAGCCGGTGTTCCAGATCGGGCCTCTCGATCAGGGCTGGTGGCCGGACGGGCTGTACACCGCACCGACGGATGAAGCCCTTCGGCATGACCTGGAAGTGACCAAGAGTCTGGGCTTCAACGTGCTGCGAAAGCACGTCAAAGTTGAGCCCCAGCGGCTCTACTACTGGGCCGACAGGCTCGGGCTGATGATCTGGCAGGACATGCCCAGCAGCCTGTTCAACAGGGATCAGGTGGATCCCAATGCCCTGGCCGAGGCGGACCGGCAGTGGGATCTGGAGTTGAAGGCCATGATGGACGCCCTTTCCTGCCATCCGAGCATCGTCATGTGGGTCCCCTTCAACGAAGGGTGGGGGCAGCACGATACGCGGCGGATCGCGGACTGGGTCAAGACCACTGATCCCACCCGCCTGGTCAACAATGCCAGCGGCTGGACCGACGCGGGAGTGGGGGACGTGTGCGACATCCACGTCTACCCCGGCCCTGGACAACCCAAGCCCGAACGGCGCAGGGCCGCGGTCCTGGGCGAGTTCGGCGGACTGGGGTTGCCGGTCAAGGGACATCTCTGGAGCGATGAAGGCAATTGGGGCTACCGCTCCTTCGATGATTTTGAGGCATTCCGAATCCAGTATACAGATTTGATCACAGCCCTCTACGCGGCCAACAAGGGGCTCGCCGCGGCCATCTACACCCAAACGACCGACTGCGAAGTCGAGACCAACGGCCTGATGACGTACGACCGGGCCGTGTGCAAGCTCGACCCGCGGACCTTCGCCTCCCTCAACCAAGGGTATCTGCCTCCCCTCGTGGAGACCGACCGTGAAGGGTTCATCGACTCCATCCGTGTGGAGCTGCTCAGCATGGATCCCTACGCGAAGACCTACTACACCCTGGATGGCACCGAACCGACCCGCAGGTCGAACGTCTACTCGAGCCCGCTGGTCATCGACCGTGACGTGACCCTGAAGGCCTGCAACGTCCGGGCCGACGGAGTGGCCAGTGTTCCGCTGATCCGGCAGTACAGGAAGGCCGCGGCGGTCCTGCCCTCGCTGGAGCCCAAGACCCTTCAGCCCGGGCTGGCCTTCGAGTTCTTCGAGGGACAGTGGTCCAAGCTCCCGGACTTCTCAAAGCTGACGCCGACCGCAACGGGCGTGGCCAAAGACCTAAGCCTCAGTTGTGTGCCCCAGGCCACGCGTCACTTTGGCCTGCGGATGACGGGCGCTCTCCACGTGCCCAAGGCCGACGTCTACGCCTTTGCCGTCAACTCCGATGACGGCGCCAGACTCACCATCGACGGCCGTCAGGTCGTCTTGCACGACGGCGTCCATGGGATGACGGAGGTCAAGAATGAGGTGGCTCTGGAGGCCGGCTGGCACCAGCTTGAACTGGTCTACTTCCAGGGTGAAGGCGGACTCGGGCTCCAGGTCAGCTATGTCGGTCCCGGGATCTCCAAGCGTCCCATCCCCGCAGAGGAGCTGGGCCACTAGCCCGCATTTCGCGAGGCTTCGGACGGTCGACGTGGAAGCCGGTTATTCGGCGTCCTTGTGGCGGAGCAGATCGTACGCCTGTTCGGCGGTGGTGGCTTGCTCGAAGGTCTGCTTGAACGGCTCATCCAACATGAGCCTGCTGATCCTCGCCAGGGCCTGGATGTGAGGCCCGGTCTGGTCGAGCGGAGAGATCAACAGAATAATGATCTTGACCGGCTTGTCGTCGACGCTGTCGAAGTCCACCGGCTCCGCGGTGAGTCCCACGGCCATGATCAGTTCCTTGACGGCCTTGCACTTGCCGTGGGGAATGGCGATGCCGGAGCCGATCCCCGTGCTGCGGGTCTTCTCACGGTTGAAGACGGCCTCGGACGCAACCTTCACGTCGGAGATGAGGCCGTTCGCAACGAGCAGATCGATCAGCTCGCTGATCACGGCGGTCTTGTTCTTGCCCTGTAGAGGGACCTTCACAGAATTCGGGCGGAGGATTTGTGTCAGCAGCATATCCAGGCCATTTCTCAATCACAGGTCACTTAAGACTATCACAGAGATACTACAGTAACGTGACGCGACCGTCAATGCAAACATTTTCATGGCGAGGTTGATGTATCCCTTCGGTGGAAGCCGACCCGGGCACAGATACGCCATTCTCCGCAAACTACTTATTTTGTTTTGGCCACGTGAACCACATTGGAGCCTTCGGCAATCGAGATACCGATCCGCCATCGCTCACTCCCTTTCGCCTTCGTCGACGCTACGTCGCCAACTGTGGCTTGAGGTAGCGACGATAGGACTTGTACTGGCGGCGATAGTAGCCGCCCTTCATGGACTTGACGCCAAACAGCACGCAGCCGACCACGTTGGCCTTGACGGCCTGCAGTTCTTCGAGGGTTCGCAGGGCCGCACCTCTGCGGGTGTGGACGGCATTGAAGACCACTACGGTCGCGTCAGCCGCCCGGGCCAGGACCTTGGCGTCACTGACCAGCAGCGCGGGTGGGCTGTCGATGACCACGTGTTGAAAGGCCTTGGCCAGTTCCTTCAGCAAGGCCTCCATCCGCGGGCTCGCCAGCAGCTCGGTCGGATGGGGCGGCAGAGGACCCGCGTCCATGACCGAGAGTGCGCCCATGCCGGCCGGACGGATCGACTGACGGATCGTGCACTGCCCCATCAGCAGGTGACTGAGGCCGAAACCCGTAGGTCTTGCCGGTCCGACTCCGAGGGCCATGGGAAAGATGGCTTGGCTGTTCGGATGCCGGAAGTTGCCATCGATCAGCAGGACCTTCTTGCCGCTGGCCGCCAGCGCAATCGCCAGATTGACGGCTGACGACGTGACGCCGTCACCCGAGTCTCCTCCGGTGATGAGCCATGTCCGGCCGCCCCACTGCTCCAGATTCGTCCGCAGCCGCCGGTAAGACTCGGCCAGGATCGAATGCGGAGCCTGGGCGACGACGCGATACAGATCCACGTCGTCGGGCAGGTCGTCCTCGGAGTCATCCGGGATGACCCCCACCAAGGGCACGTCCACGGATCGAGTCACGTCGATGGGCGTCCGCAGCAGATCGCTGAACAGCTCCATGCCAAAGGCCATGGCAACGCCGATCAACAGGCCCAGCAGGGTCCCCAGCGGAAGCCACACGAGCCAGTGGCGAGAAGCGTCCATCTCCAGCGGCGGCAAGGCCCAAGCCTTGACCACCACCTTGGGCGTCTTGGGATCGTCCAGGAGGATCCGCATCTTCTCGATCTGGCCTTTGATCGTATTGAGCATGGTGATCCGTTCATCCCGGACCGCCACGATCCGTTCATAGTCGATGGAGGCCATATCGAAGTCCTTCTTCTTGGCCTCTGCCTCCTGGCGGAGTCTCTGCAGCTCCGCCAACTGTTCCTTGATCGCCATCAGGGCCTGCTGGGCATCCTTGAGAGTGCCCTGCCGGGTCTGGTCCGCGATCTCCTGCCTCCGCTTGGCCAAGCTCCCCTGAAGCTCTTTGATCTGCTCATCAGCCGTCACGACCTCCCGGTGGGCCTCGCCGAACTTGGCCAGCTTGGCGGATCGCTGGGCCTGACGGCCCGCGATCTGGCTCGTCAGCGACGCGACCAGGGGGTCCCGCTCGATGACCCGCTCGACCTGTTCATTGATCGGCCCCTTGGCCAGGGCGTCCAGGTTCTTGATCGTGGCCCCCATCTGCGTGATCTGCTGCAGCAGGTTGTTCTCCTGGAGCTGGAGTTCATTGTACCGCTTCACGATGGGATGCTCGTGCAGGAAGGCGCCCTTCTGGCTGGAGACGTCCGTGATGCCCCACTTGGTGCGGACGTCGTCCAGGGACTTGTTGGCCCTGTCCAGCTCTGCCTGAACCTCGGTGCGACGCGTCTCCAATTGGGCCAGGCTGTCCTGGATCTCCGTGCGTTTTTGGTTGCCCTGTGACTTGACGAAGAGGTCCGCCATGGCGTTCACGACATCCGCAGACTCCTTGGCGACCCCGCAGGACATGGAGACCGCGACGAAATCGGCATCGCGCTGGGCGTAGGCCCCCAGGTACTTCATCAGGTAGAGGGTGGCCGTGGGTATGTCCCCACCAACCTCCTGGGTGAACCACTGGGTCTGCTTGACCTTGTCCGACTTGAGCAGTTGCTCCAGGGTCCCCTGCTCGCGGATGAGACTGGCGATCGTCACGCGGCTGGTATAGCGGATGTCCTTGTTGACCTGGACGCTCGTGATGACCATGGGGTCTTCCTGGACGGGCGGCAGGACCTCGATGTAGGCCTGAGCCGTGTAGCTGGGCAGGGCCTTTCTCAGCAGCATCCATGCACCAGCGCCAAGTCCGGCCCCAAGGAGGGTCATGAGGAGAATCAGCAGCAGATGGCGGCGGAACACTGCAATCAGTTGCCTGGGCGTCAGATGCGGCCTTCCCGGTGAAGGGACCCCGTGCGATCTGACCACGGATGCAGGTGGTCTGGGCGCCGCTATGGGTCCTCTTTCCGTCATTCCATGCTCCTATTGCCGCTGCACGGGTCCTTCCAGGGCTCCAGCCGTGGGCCCTACCCAACAGCCGTCAGGGTTACAGGCGGTCTAAGGCCGCCTTGATATTCGACTCCATTCTGGGCGACAGGCGTCCGGCACCCCCCTCCAGGGCCTGCTGGAACGCTTGCCGCGCCTTCTCCTTTTCGCCCATGGCCTCCCGGATCATGCCCAGGTGTTCATACACGTCGGGCGGCACGGTCAGGTCGTCGAGCTGGAACTGCTGACATGCGGCCGATAGCAGCTCCATGGCCTCTTGATAGCGACCGTGCCTGTACAAGACATAACCGTATGTGTCCAGGATTATGGGACTGTTGGGCATCCCTTCGTAGGCCTTCTTGGCACACTCGAGCGACCGCGCCAGTCCTGTACCGCTCTGAGCCAGCAGATAGGCCAGGTTATTGAGCACAATGCTATGGTTCGGCATTTTGGACGACAGACTTTCGTACTGGGCGATCCCCTCCTGGCGGTACCGGTTATCGGAGGTCTGCTCAAAGGCCAGGGTCAGCACCTGGGCCCGCTGAGACAGGATGGCCAACTCGGAGGGATCGCCCTGCTTTGCCAACAGCCGACACCGGTCCGCCTCTGCCACCGCGTCATCGTACCTCTGTCGAGCCAGGGCCGCCTGCAGGGCCGCCAGGTGCCAGGCCAGGGAGTTCGAATCAGTGGCGATGACCTGCTGCGCCTGCCGGCCAATCTCCTCAGGCCCGAGGACATCGACCAGGCGCCTCGCCATCGCAGACAAGGCCTCTGGGTTCGATCCTGCGGCCTGCATGATCCGACGGCAGTCCTCTGCGGCCGCCTGGCTCTCGCCGAGCTTGACGCGGGCCTGGGCTGCCCTGCACTGGAGGATGTGTTTGTAGGGACTGTCAGGAAGGTCGGTCACCTCGCGAATCACGGCGCGGAGGGGATCAAGACTGCTGCCTGCAGCGGCGATCCGGGCCTCGAAGTAGCCATCCCAGGCCGCCACAGGGTTGGCGCCCGACGTCGAGCCGGCCTCTGGCTGGCCTCCGGCGGGTCCTGTCTTGGGCTTGCAGCACCTGGCGTAGAGTTGTGCGGCCTTTGAGTAGTCGCCCCGTGAGAACTCGAAGGCCGCAGCCCGATTGCTCCAATAGGTCTCACCGGGGAACAGGCGGTCTGATTGGCTGTAGAGGTCCGCCAGATCCGCAGTCCTGGCCAGCCTGCTGTATATCCCCTCGAGCGTCACGGCCGCCTGCCAGGCAGCGGACGGACTAGCCAGCAGGGATTTGAGCTCCGCGATCGCGTCCTCCGGCCGTCCGGACATCCGGTAGGCCTGGGCCAGGATCAGCCCTGCACGGGTGCCATCGCCCATGGTCTTGCCCCGGTTCAGTGCCCCAATCGCCGAGTCCATGTCCCCCAGCCACAGGCAGATCTGTCCCTTGAGCAACCAGGCCTCAGCGGCTCCCTCCTGCACCTGAAGGACTTGGTCGACGAGGGTCTTGGCCTTGACCAACTTGCCTTGCCGCAGGCTCACCTGTGCCTCCACCAGGGCAATCCTTGGCTCACTCGGGTACCGCGTCTTGAGCTGCTCCAGGCGATCGCCACACTGATGGACAAGCCCTGACCGCAGCAGGACCATGATCTGGTCGATCCGGCCCTGTGCCGTGTCCCGTGCAGCCACCAGGGCATCCGTGTGTTTCTCCACTGCGCCAGGTCGCGGGTCATCTCCGCGATCAAGGCCAGGCCCTGCAGGGCCTCCAGTCGTTTGGGGTCGCGAGCCAGTGCCTGCTCCAGAACCGCCTTGGCCTGGCCGACCTTCCCCTGCCGGACCCAGTCCTGCCAGGGCCCGATCGGATCCTGGACTTGCGCCGATAGGGCATCCGCCTTGTCGGGTCGCCCTGAGACCAGCCAGTAGCGGCGGTATCCCTCAATGACCGCGGGACTGTTGGGCTCCGCCGCATAGGCCCCCTCGAACGCAGCATGGGCCACATCCAGCAGGGCCGCCTTGCGTGAGGCCTGGGACTCTGCGCCGGCCAGACTCGTGGCCAGGGTCCCCATCGCCACGGCGGTCTCTACGCGGGGTTGCTGACGCTGCATGATCTGATAGATCTGGAGGGCCTTGAGCGGCTCGGTCGGACGAACCGTCTCCGCGTACAGGGTCAGCAGACCCAGGTCCGAGGGGGCGAGCCGGATGGCCTTCTCCAGGGCCTGTTTCGCTTCGGTCCGTTGATCTTCCGTGACCGCAGTCCCGAGCCTGTGGTTGCGGTTAAAGAGGAACTTCGCCACTCCGGCGGCCACCGCAGGACTGGCGGGAGCCAACTGCGAGGCACGATCCAGGTCCTGCTGGCTGGCCTGATCACGACCCATGGCCTCCTGAATAGCGGCTCGGAAGAGGTATCCTTGAGAGAAGACCGGACGCTGTTCCAGGGCCGCGTTCATCTTGGCCAGGGCCTCTTGGAGATCCCCCTGCGCATGGGCCAGCCGGGCCTCGAAGACCCTGCCCTGGCATCCATCGAGGTCGCCCTTGCGGACCTTGTCCAGGACCTGGCTGGCCAGAGACCAGTCCTTTCGCTCGAGGGCGACGTCGAAGACGTATCCCGCGGCCAGTGATCCAGAGCGGCCATAGGGGGCACGGATCGCCGGTTCGTCAGCGGCCTGCCCCGGCTGCTGCAAGTCGTCGTCGATCGCCTTCAGGGCGAGAGCCACGGCATCCTGCACCCTGCCTGTGTGCTGATAGAACGAGATCAGCTCCGCAGATCGCCGCCTGGGATCGGTCAACTTGAGCATGGTCGGCTCGAAGAGGGCGTCCCGTCGCGTCTGGGGTACGTTTCTCGGGTCCGGTTCATCCAGGATCGCCCGCTGGAGCAGGAGTGCAGCGCTCTGCGGCCGGACGGCCAGATAGCGGTCCGCCATCTGCTTCGCCTCGCCGATCCTTCCTTGTTCTGCCAGCGTCTGACAAGCCGAGAGCATCACCGGTTCGCTGACCCTGGCGGGATCGGTCTCCAGCACCTGAGACACCAGCTCTACCTCCTGATCGCGGAGCTGGCGGATCTGCTGCGATACCGGATCTGCGGACATCAACTGCCCACCTGCTGCAGGCTGCCGGCCCTCACCGATGGAGGCGGAGGCCCAGGCCCCCTGCGTCTGCCGCAGCTTGGCCTGCAAGAGGGTCAGCCTCAGCTCGATCGTGGCGGCATCCCGGCCGTCCAGCCTGGCCACCTCCTGCTCTGCCTCCGGGATCCGATGGGTGCCGATCAGTGCCCGGATGCGGAGCGCCCGGCTTCGCGGGCAAATCCCAAACTGCCGGTCGTAGTTGTCCACGTTGTAGGCGTTGGCCTGGGAGGTCACGTGAGTCCACATCTCCAGCCGACCCAAGACCTCCAGATAGTCCAGGATCGCCGAAGGCCGGCTGAAACCCACGCCTCCGCGGAGCGCCTCGGCCAGGAACCGGGCAGCCTGGCCCTGTTCCTGCCCTTCCATGAACACCCTGCCCAGCACGTAGGCCACCCAGGGATCCGGCAATCGCGCGGAACCCGCCGCCTTGGCCTTGTCCTGCACGGTGCACAGTCGGGCCACCGCCCGATCCGTGTCGCCCTGGGCGAGGGCCAGGAGACCCGTCCATTTGAGCACCTCCGGGTCGTCACCGGAGCCGATGATCTGACCGATCTGGTGGACCGCCTCCGCCGCCTCCTTGAGCCATTGCCCACGAGCCCGGGCAATGCCGGCCGCGTCAGCCTGCAATATCTGATCAATGGCCACGTGGGCCAGGAAGACCTGAACGCCATAGGCATTGGACCTGTTCACGTAGGCCAGGGGTCCTGAGGTCTCCTTGACGCTGGCCAGATCCAGTGCCCTACGGGCTGCGGCCGTGGCCTCCATCACCTCCTCAGGATGATCCAGGAGGACGGCCCTGCGGCTGTACAGCTCGGCCATCGCCAGGATGTGTTCGACCCTCGTCTTGTCCAGATCCGCGGCCTTGCGAGCCGCGTCCAAGGCCTTGTCCAGGTAAGCGGACCTCTGGCCCGGTCCCTGGTAGTAGGCCTGGAGAAAGTAGAACTTGGCCGCCAATCCAAGGACCTCTGCACTGGAGTCGAAAGAACGGACCAGTTCTGCATACTGTGGCTCTATGGAGCGGAGTCTCTGGGGCAGGGTGTCGTCAGGACCTTCCTTGATGATCCGATCCAGTCGACTCTCGAGGAGGACCGAGTGGCTCCTGGGCTGAGACCCTGCAGCCTTGACGGCATCGGCCAAAATGCGGTCCGCCTCTGCCAGGTTCTTCTCCTGGCCGGCCGCGTTGCCTGCGGCCGCCTGAAGCCTGGCCCGCTCCGCCGCCACCTTGGACAGGTACCGATAGGCCTCCACCACAGTGGGATCAGACTCCAGGATCCTGCGATAATCCGCCTCTGCGCGGTCCAACCCCTGGGCTGGAGCAGCCACTGCGCCGGCGCTGGCCTGCTGGTACAGGGCGCGGCCCCGCAGGAGGTACAGGTATTGACCGAGCGCCGCCGGCATGCCGGGCTGTTCGGCCCCTTCCCAGTTGAGGACCCGCCACTCAGCACGGTCCTTGCCCGCAACGCCGGTCCGGGTCACGACGTCCATGAGCTCGCTGGCCCGCGTCTCCACGTCCTTCCATACGCCGGTGTCCGTCACTCCAAGACGTGCCTGGCCGTCCGCCTGCAGTGCACGGACCTCCAGGAGGGCAAGCCGGGCCTTGATGTTCTGCGGGTCCTCCTGGATGATACGCTCCCAACAGCCCATGACCTTGGGCCAGACGTCCGCGCGCCGGTAGACCTCGGCCATCTTGAACAGCAGTCCCACGCGACCGTTGGGATCCTTGGCCAGGTCAAAGGCCCTGGAGAGACCCCGCCTCGCGCCGTCATAATCACCGGCCGCCAGGGCTGCATCCGCCTCCTGCGCCAGTCTCTGGGGATCGCGGTTGCGGGTAGCCAGCACCAGCACGGTCAGGGCCGCCATCACCGCAAGCACCGTCACACCGACGATCGCCACCTTCTTGTTGAGCCTCTTCCTTCTGGCCATGGGCAATCCTTTGAGATTGACTACCGATTACTGATTACTGACTATTTATATCTCGGAGACTCCAGAATCGCAAGGACTCACGGGTCATCCATTTGCCCTAGTGAGGCGGCCACTCAGGCCAGTGGTCCTTTTCGAGCACGGGCAACAGCACAGACAGAAGACGCCGGCTCGTCTCGAGGACGCAGGCCTTGTCCGGAGGCAGATCTCCGCCATTGCCAAACACGAGTTCCACCTTCGAGAAGTAGGATTGTCCGGACAGGAAGTCTCGATTCAGGACCCTGCGGACGGCGTCCCGGTCCGCGGCGTAACGACCGTTGACCCGAAACAGATAGACTACCGGGATGCTCGCGGCTCCAGCCGCCGCATCCTGCCGGTCCGGTCCAAAGTCCAGAACCCTCGCCGCCACGGATCTTGGCCCGCCGGGGCCACCCAGTTCCAGCGACACAGATTCTGCACCGAGGCACTGGAATCCTGCGCCTCCGTAGCACTCCTCCGGCACGTGCGGTACACGGTCGGGCCGACCATAGTAGGTGATGAAGACCAGCACGGACTGGCCTGCCGCAATCCCATCAGATGTTGATCCCTGCACGGCCCACTGGACGTAGTCTGTGGTGCCCAGGCTTTTGAGCACGGCAGTATCCTGAATCTTGAGCCTGGAGACGATGCGAAAGGGTGCAAGGCTCGACTCATCGATCCGGTCAAGCGGCCTTCGAAGGCCGAGGGCCTCTTTTCCCCGAGAGATGCCCCGGTCGTCGGTCAAGGCCGCCACGGCTGCCGTGCAGAGGGCCAACAGGGCTGCGCAGAGGAGAATGGCGTTACGCACTGGGCAACACGGGCGCACTACAGGGGCTCTGGGAACCGGCGACGCTGCAGCGATCTCAGCGGAGACAGGAAGGCCCGCAGGACTGGCTCCTTGCGGCCGTTCGGACGCATCGGACCTCCTCCTGACGACCACGTCCCCGACTGTATCGCTGACGAACAGACTGGCCAGGAACCACCCCAGCAGGCTGTAGGCTCCGAGCGCCAGGGGCAACATGGCCAGGCCCAGCAGGTCGTGGGCCACGCCCTGGGCGTACCGAGGATCGATCAGGACGGCGATGAATCCGGTGGCAGTGACTCGCACCAGGTTGCACAGGACTGCGATGGGGATCGTGCAGACGAGCAGGATGGCGCGATGCCACCTTGGCCGGTCCTGAATGTACGCAAGGGCAACGCCCAAGGCCGCCATGGCCATGAGCAGACGCATCCCGCTGCAGGCCTCAGCGACGTCCAAGGCCGGCTCCATGGCCCGCCCCTTGCAGACCACGTCGATCACCGCACCCCGGCTGGTGGCCTCGACCTGAGGCAACAGATCCAACAAGGAGGCCGCCACCTTCGCAGCCGCCATCCGCAGCGGAAGGGTCATGGCTGCATAGCTGCGGTCCGGCAGGGGCACGGCAAATAACAGATACAGGATAGGCAGCCAGGTCTGGCGGAGCATCGCCCACCCCCCCAGGAACAGGATGGTCGATGCCAGCGCCATGACCATGGAGAAGGACCGGAGGTAGGCATATCCGGATGGGCTGACGGAATTGAAGACGTAGACACCGATCCAGAGCAGCAGCAGTGCGCATCCGACCAAGCTGGGGGAGGCCTGCGCCTGTAGGATGCGGTCTCTGCGCCGGTGGACAAAATAGAGGCTCAACACAGGGATGAGAAAGCCGTGGGACCAGTTAGCGTCATTCAGCCATCGCGTGACCAGGCGACCCACCTCGTGTCTAAACAGCACGAGGAACAGCACGGCAATAGCCGCGATCCATACCCGGTTGGACCGGTCCAGGCCAAACCACCGGCCTTCAGACCCCTCCTCCCTGTGGTCCGTGGAACAGATCCGTGTCTGGGCCATAGGGTTCTAGAACCAGTGGCTGATCCATTGCGGCCAGCCGGTGCCATATTCTGCGTCGCCGAAATTCCGGTCATACACGAAGCCAAATCCGTACGTGGCGCGGAAGGCGTTGCGGACCACCGCCCTCCAACGAGACGTGAAGTGGGTTCCCACGTTGATCAGGTCATTGGGTTTGATGAAGAAGTCCGGCTGTTCGCCGCTAGCGATCCGGTCCAGGTCCACGAGCACGATCTCCTCTCGCTTGTCTCCAATGCGGCGTACGACCTCGCACTTCTTGGGGTAGGCCAGCGGCCCAAGGCCGCCTGCCGCAGCGATCGCCATCTTGAGGGTCATGGGTCTGCCTGTGATGTTGATATACCCTGCCCGGCTCACGTTGCCCATGATGCAGCATTCACCCACGATGTCCACAGGCACGTGGATGGCATCGCCGGGCTGGATCACGATATTGTAGCGGGGATCACCCGCCAGCAGCTTGTCGGTCGGTATACGGATCAGCCGGGAGCGGACCGCCTCTTCCCACGTCATCCCTTCTGCGGTCCTGGGCCCCGGTCCATCCAAAGGAAGCACCGGGTCGCTGGGACCGAACTGGGGCGCCTGGTTGGACGGGGTCTCTGAGCCCCCTCGCGGCACCGGCACCCAACGGCCGTCTCTGAACACCCATTCGACGCCGCCTTCTGCGCCAGGACCCGACGGGGTTCCGGAGGGGATCTGCGTCCGCCCTGGGTCGTAGGAGGGCCGTAGTGGGCTCTCGGTCCTGGGGGCAGGCTCTGGTCGCTGAGATGGCCGCGTTACCGATGGAGCCTGTACGTCCGGCTGTGGCTTGGCAGCGGCAGAACCCGGAGTGATCACAGGGACCCAACGGCCGTTGCGGAAGACCCACTCCACGCTCCCACTTTCTGCGCCGTCGTCTGCAGTTGAAAACGGAGACTGGGCTGCCGAACCCGGTGCATTGGACCTGCCTGCTGCCGCAGACTGGCTGTATGGCTCGGCCACGCGATTGGCTGGACCCTGTGCCTGGGACGAGTTCTGTTGACCCCATTGTGTCGAGACAGTATCCTGGCCCGTGGCAGCCACGGGCACCCATCGACCATCTCGAAACGCCCAGTCGATACCCGCGTCTGGCTGGCTGACGGATCGGCCGGTCTGCCTCGATGCCCCCGTATCCGAGCGGGCCTTGGACCGCTGCCCTGCAGCGTCCACCCTCTCGAAACTCGCAGGGCTGATGACCTCGGACGAACTGCTGAGGCCGTAGGCCTTTGGGAAGTCCATGGAAAGGTCTGCCTTGGCAGGGCCCTGTCCCCACGGGGAGCCGGGGGCAGGTGGAATCATGCCCACCAGGGCCCGCTCCGACGCAATGGAGTGGCTCGACCGGGCCTGGGACGCCGGCGCCTGGCCGGTCACTGCCGTGCGGGCGGCAGGGCCGACACCCTCCCTGATCGCGGGCGTCACGTCCTGAAGGGGTTGGCCTTCCATCGCCTGGGTGGACGGCATCGCTTGGGCCGTCTGGCTGCTGCGGACAGGGCGAGAGATGTAGATGTTGCTGACGTTGAACTGACGGGGTCCCCTCGCCATGGCCAGCGCATCGGTCAGACGAAAGTCATTCCGCGGAATGATGTGCCGGCCGGGTGCATCGACACCATCGCCGATCACGGAGAAGGTCCTCTGCTCCGAATTGAGCATCGCCACCGACACAGAGGGATTCTTCAGGATGTTGGGCGAGAGGATCCTCCGAATGGACTCCTCAAACTGGGTCTCGGTCATGCCCGCGGCTTGGACGACGCCCACATCGGGGATCGACACCTTCCCCGATTCATTCACGATGTACTGGTTGGTGACCATCTGGTTCTCGGCGTAGAGCTCTAAGATGGAAACCCGGATGACGTCTCCTCTGCAGAGCACGTAGTCACCCTGTTCGGAGACGATGTCACTCGGCTGTGGGTCCTCCGCTGCCTGCCACGGCACAGGGGTCTCTTCAGCCACACCCAGGGAATCCAGGATGACGTTGATCGCGGGAGTAGGGCGGAATCGACCGACCTGCGAAGGGTCCAGTAACTTGTTGTTGCATCCCACACCGGCGATGCAGACCCCCAGCACAGCCGCCCCTAAGACGCCTGCCTCGGTTATTCTCATAACACGATCCTTGCAATACAGTTATGCTCGACGCAATCGTTACGGCCGACAGCGTCGTCATCACGGCTCCAACCGTCGATGGGTTTATCGGCTCACCCGTTGGCAGGCTTAACTTCGGGGGCCTGAGGAGGTCGGATAACATGAGAACAGAGAAGCAAGATGCAAGATGCAAGATGCAAGAAGTAGGAAGGAAGGAGCAGAAGACAGGGGTCTGGGGCCGGGGGTCGCGGGTCCAGCCTCAGGTCAGGCCCGGGGTACGGGTCGGGCGGTAGACCGCCCGTAGAGGTACTTGCCATAGACCGCGTAGACGAAGGCAGGTGACACCAAGACAGAGAGGATTCCTGCAACGGCAAGACCGAAGAGCAGATACGGTGACATCTCCGCCACCGCGGTCCATAGTTCACTCAGCGCCTTCTGTAGCACGTCCACGACTTCTTCTCACGCTATCTCAAGTAACCACGGTTTCGGTCTTCAAGACTCTTCCCTGCACCCCCACCGTAACGTCCGTAAAGGGCAACTTCGTTCCCACGCGGCCAATCGCCTCCCGCGCAATACGAGTCAGGCCCGAGCAACACGGAACCTCCATATGTACTACGGTCAGGCTTCTCAGTGTGTTGGCCGAAAGGATGGACGCCAGCTTGTCAATATAGAAGGAGACGTCGTCTAGCTTCGGGCACCCCACCACCACCCTGTGCCCCTTGAGGAAACGGTCATGAAAATCCCCCATGGCAAAGGGCACACAGTCCGCCACCACCAGCAGATCAGCCTCCTGCAGGTAGGCAGCCCTCGGCGAGACAAGCTTCAGTTGTATGGGCCAGTGGGTCAACTCGCCCCCCCCTTCACCCGTGGGGCGATCCTGGGCGGCAGCGCAAGCCCTAGCTGCGAAGGACTGTGCCATCAGACCCGGACAGACCTGGGGCAGAACCTGAGCGCCCTGCTCCTTCTCTAGCCGTAGGTGCGTCTGCGTGGCCTGCTCGTCGAAGGCCGCGGCCTGCCGGGTCTCTACAGAGATGGCGCCCTGGGGGCAGTGCGATAGACATGCCCCCAGGCCATCACAATACACCTCACTGACCAGACGTGCCTTGCCATCCCGGATCGCGATCGCGCCTTCAGCACACGCGGTCACACACTGGCCACAGCCGTTGCACTTGGTCGGATCGATCTTGACGATATTGCGGATGGCCATGCATTACCTCAACCTTCCCCCTCCGCCTTGCCCCCGGGCTTCTCGCTCGATCTCGTTGCGAAGTAGGTCTTGAGATAGACCCTTAGGCTGCGCCGGCCAGGCACTCAGCCAGGTCCTCCTGGGCTGTCTTGATGGGACTGATGTTGAACTTCTCGACCAGCACGTTCAGGACGTTGGGGCCGAGGAAGGCGGGAATCGACGGCCCGATCTTGATGTTCCTGATCCCCAGGTGCAAGAGGGTCAGCAGGATGCAGACCGCCTTCTGCTCGTACCAGCTCAAGATCATGGACAGAGGCAGGTCGTTGACGCCACAGTTGAACGCCTGGGCCAGTGCCACCGCAATCTGAATCGCCGAGTAGCTGTCGTTGCACTGCCCGATGTCCAGCAACCGCGGGATGCCCCCGATGTCCCCAAAGGGCAGCTTGTTGAACCGATACTTGCCGCAGGCAAGGGTCAGGATCACGCAGTCGGAGGGAACGGACTGGGCGAATTCGGTGTAGTAGTTCCGGCCGCTCTTCGCACCATCGCACCCGCCGATCAGGAAGAAGCGGCGTATCTTGCCTGCCTTGACGGCCTCGATGACCTTGTCCGCCACGCCCAGGACTGCGTTGCGGCCGAAGCCGACCATGATAGTCTTATCCTCGCCGTCTGCCGCGAACCCCGGTGCCTTCAGTGCCGCCTCGATGACGGACGTGAAGTCCTTGTTCGAGACATGCTTGACCCCGGGAAAGGCCACCAGTCCGGACGTGAAGATCCGATCGACGTAGCTCGGCCTGGGCTTCTGGATGCAGTTGGTGGTCATCAGGATTGAGCCCGGGAAGGCCTCGAACTCCTTCTGCTGATCCTGCCAGGCGCCGCCGTAGTTGCCCGCCAGGTGGCGATGCCTCTTCAACCCCGGGTACGCCAGACACGGCAGCATCTCGCCGTGGGTATACACGTTGATCCCCTTGCCTTCGGTCTGCTTGAGCAGCTCGTCGAGATCCTTGAGGTCATGGCCCGAGACCAGGATCGCCTTGCCTTTCTTCGGCGTCACGCGCACGACCGTGGGCTCAGGATGGCCGTAGGTCGAGGTGTTGGCCTCATCGAGCAGTCCCATGACCTTCAGATTGACCTCGCCCACCTTCATGGCCATGCCGACGAGGGCGTCCACCTGTCGGGCCTCGGGCGTGGTCAGAAAATCCAGTGCCTCATGGAAGAAGGCAAAGACCTCTTCGTCTGTCTTGCCGAGGACCAAGGCATGATCCGCGTACGCGGCCATGCCCTTGATCCCATAGGTGATCAGCTCCTGCAGGCCGGCGACATCCGGCCCGAGCTGTTCCAGACGTCGGGCAACGCCGAGGGCTGCAGCCTCTTGGAGCATCTGCTGACGGCCCTGCGGAACCTGCCAGCCCTCGAGTGCGGCGATCCGTTCAGCGGCCTTGCCCTTCTGCTTGCAGGACCACTCGTACAAGGCCTTGGCACTGGCCAGGACCTCAGCGGCCTTGCGGATCAGGGCCTCCAGCCGGTCCGCGTCGAAATTGACGTTCGTGACCGTGGTGAACAGGGCCTCGATGATGAATCGGTCTATGGCCGCGTCCTTGGCCCCCAGTTTGCGAGCCCGGTGGCCGTACATGGCAATGGCCTTGCAGCCATACACCAAAAGGTCTTGGAGCTCCGCGGTCTGGGGGTCCTTGCCGCATACGCCCATCTTCGTGCATCCCTTGCCTGCAGCAGTCTGCTCACATTGGTAGCAAAACATCAGGTTCTCCTTTCGGATCTGTGGCGTGCCCGCGGCGGTCCTGCCTGCACACCCCAAAGTATTATTCCTTCCCCGGACCCGCCAGGTCCTTGAGGGTCGTCTTCCTCAGATAATCCACCACCATCTGCTGCGCCTGACCCAAGCGGCCTCTGACCGGACAGACCTTGTGACGCGCACAGCGCCGGCACTCCGGAGGCACCGATTCAGAGCGATCTTTCCCTGGATCGCCTCGATCACGTCGAAGAGGCTAATCTCGGCAGGCCCACGACTCAATCGGAATCCTCCCTTGACGCCCATGCAACTTTCGACCAGCCCCACCCTCTGCAGCCTCTGCAGGAGCTTGGATGCCACTTGGCAGGAGATGTCCTGCTCGGCCGCGATCGTGGCGGCCGACACAGGAGCGCCTGCTGAGCTACTCGCTAGGTGGGCCATGGCCCTGATGGCATAGTCTGTGTTGCGTCGAATGAAGTCCACGCTGCTCTCTTCATGAATCCGAGCCTGCCACGGTGGCTGGCGTGCCTATGTAGGACTAATATAGTCCTACTTTGCCCTATCGTCAAGGTTCAGGTGCAGATTCTCAGATTCTTTTTTCCAGGACGCGGGTTTCGTCTGCCGGACTTCCCAGGCCGGCCCCTGCGCGATACAATCCCAGTCGACGGCATGCTGTGGGAATCGCGCCCGCGCCGCTGGAAAGATGCAATTGGGAGGTATGACGCATGGATGTCCGCATGGATCTCTGGAGACTGGCGGCTGGGATGGCCCTGTTGCTTTGTTGCGGCCTCGGCAGGGCGAACGGGGCAGAGGATGCAAACTCGGCCTCGATCAAGACCGACCAGCAGAAGACCGGCTACTGCATCGGCGTCCAACTGGCCAAGGCGATGAAGGAACAGGGCGTCGTCGCGGACGTGGACGCCCTGATGCAGGGTATTAAGGATGGCATGGCCGGCAAAGGTGCGACTGGCCAGGACGGTTTCACAGTTCAGGTTCGGAGACAACCGATGGATAGTTCCAAGGCACAGCAGGCCCAGTCAGGCAAACAACCCCAAGACAACTCCTGGAAGCTCTCTCTCAAGAAGCCTGATCCGATGATCTTCGATCCCGCGAAGGACTACTTCTGGGTGCTCGAGACCACCAAAGGCACGATCAAGGTCAAGCTCCTGCCGCAGGTGGCGCCCATGCACGTTACCAGCACGATCTTCCTGACCAACAAGGGATTCTACGACAACCTCCCCTTCCACAGGGTGATCCCTGAGTTCATGGCCCAAGGGGGTTGTCCGCTGGGCACAGGGACTGGTGGTCCAGGCTACCAATACAACGGGGAGGTAGATCCCAAGGTCAAACACGACCGGCCCTACAGGCTCAGCATGGCCAACACCGGTCGTCCGGGGACGGACGGAAGCCAGTTCTTCCTCACCTTCAGGCCCACGCCCTGGCTGGACGGAAAGCACACGATCTTCGGTGACGTGACTGAGGGCCAGGATGTGGTCAAGAAGCTCGAGGCGGCGGGAACGCCCGACGGAACGCCTCGCGAGAAGCTGACCATCGTCAAGGCCAGGATCGAAGAGGCGATTCGTCAGAAGTGATGAGGCCGGGCGTACTACTCGGCGTTTGGATTGCCTCGGAGGGGCTGAGACTGGACGAAGACCCTGACCGTGTTCTTCCCGGATTGTTTGGCCATGTAGAGCGCCTGATCGGATCTGCTGGTGATATCCTCGGGCGTGTGGACTGAGTCATGTTGCCCGACACCCACGCTGACCGTCAAGGGAATCGACTCGCTATTCCAGCATACCGGCACCTCTGAGACGGCCTTGACCATGCGATCCGCGACCACAATGGCCTCGCTAAGTGTAGTATTCGGAAGTATTACCGCGAACTCGTCGCCTCCGTAGCGAGCTGCGGTGTCCATCTGCCGAATGCACTGCTGGAGCCGCTTGCCGATCTCCGCGATCACCCTGTCGCCCGCCCCATGTCCATACTTGTCATTGATCGCCTTGAGGTTGTCGACGTCGACCATGATCAGAGCGATCTTGCCACCGTACCGCCTGGACCGACCCAACTCTCGGTCCAGGATCTCATAGAAGGTCCTGTGATTGGCCAGACCAGTGAGGCCATCGGTGGTCGCCTGTCGCTGCATCTTCTCGAAGAGCTTGATGTTGCCGATGGATGCCCCTAGAAGCTGACTGAATAGCTCTATCAGCGCCAGATCGCCCTGGCCAAATGGCTGACCCAGCCTGTCCGCGAGGTTCCATACGCCAACCACCTTGTCCTGGCACGCCAACGGAGATATCACGCAGGTCCCCGTCTCGTAGTTGGCGGCAAAGGGCCGGCCAGATCGCCTTATCAGCGGCTTGTCCAAGGTCTCCATGTCTTCTACGACCAGGAGTTCCTTGTGCCGGATCGCCATGATCATGGGCGACAGCGGCCTCTGGCTGAGTGAGACAATCCGGTTGATCGGGAAGGGATGATTGTGCCGCAGCAGGTGCAGCACGAGCCCGTCGTCATCCAGCAGGTAGACGGAACTGAACCTCGCTTGCAGCAGGTTCGGAATGGCACTGGTGCAGATATCTCCGATCCGCCCCAGATCAAGACAATTCATCTGCCTCGCCAGTGGAGTGATCCGCTGGAGCAGACAGACCCCATCTCCGTTAGACGGGTGCGACTTGTCGTCAACAGCCTCAAGATCCATCCAACTCGTCCTCGACGATGATACCTCACTGCAACTAGCTACTGGTCCCAGAGATAGCATCGGACATTCTCCCCATCGGGTTTTGTACTCCCTTCTCTAGAGAAGGGCGAGTATCTGCACGAAGACCGCAGACTGCATCGCGTGGCTGGTCGAAGAGTCACGCAATGAGGCGACATTTTTCTCAAACGTTCAAGAAAAAACGGCGGAAAAGTGTTGACGATTGTGGATACCATTTTTACATTTTGTATAATGTAAAATGTGTTAGCCCTCTTACGGGACGTTTGACTGTGGATGGCGGTAGAATCGACCGCAAGCCAGTCTGCCGCGAGGGTTGCTCTAACGAATCTAGAGGTGGGATAGCAGGGTCATGAAGTCATCAACCGGCACAGAGCTGATCAGACCACCGACCAAACTCTACCGCATCGGCGACGTGGTTCGCAACACCCCCTTCTCGAGACAGACAATTCACAACTACACGATTATGGGACTCATTCGCGAGGCGGAGTGGACACAGGGCGGACACCGACTGTACGACGAATCGGTGTTTGACCGGCTCTCGATGATTCTCAGCCTCAGGCAGACCAAGACCTTGTCACAGATCCGGGAAATCCTTTCTCACGGGGACCCCGAGACTGGCTCTCAGATGACTCAGTCGCGACCCGCACGACCTTGACGTCGGCTGGTCGAGCGTAAAGCAACCTGGACGTTCATGGACGAATGGAAGGGAGTAGCATGAGCATGGAAGTTGGCACACTCAGGATCCTTAATCGGTTTTCGTCTGTACACTGCCTCACTCCTGCCTCTTGTTGTTCACCGACCATTGACCTATTATGTCCACCCTGGAGGGACCCATTGCACCGTACAGGCCGTCTCCTGCCATAGGAGACCATCCTCTGATCGCCTTTCTGCAATCCATCCACCACCACAGGGAAGCTGAGGCTCAGGATGATCATGCCGGTGCAAGCCACTGACCATATCCAGGAATTGCTCGTCCTGGTGATCCGATTCACCCGGGCCCGTCGTCGCGTCCTGGCCAACAACCTGCGTCGCATGGACAGAGGGGGTTTCGTCCCGCGAGACCTTGCCGTGCAGGAGTTCGCAGAACAACTGCACTCGGCCATCACTGAACACGTCCTGCACCATCGGCTGGTCCTTCGAGATGGCCCACACCTCCGATTCGGAGCCAGAGGCCGGATGGAGCCCCTGCCCGAGATTGACGCCGAGGCCTGCGAACTGCTCCAGAGTGATCCGGAGGCCTACCTGCGATACCAGACGCAGCGACTGGCGGAGACCAGCCTCAACGAACGTATGGCCTTGAAGATGCTGAGACGTCACGTTCAGCACACTCTGGCGCATCAGCGTGACCGGGTAGCCGGGTCTTCACGACCGATCCTACCCAGTGATCGAATGACCTTGACTGACGGGCGGATGGATCTCTAGCCGCAGGCTGATCCAGAGAGAGCGTCTATGGACTACCCGATGCTAACGTCACCGGTGACCCGTGAATCCGATCAGCCATGCGCAAGCCTGGTGGCCATTGCCAGTGGCAAGGGCGGTGTGGGGAAATCCAACATCGCCACTAATCTGGCCATCGCCCTGGCTCGCACCGGAAAACGGGTCAGGCTGATTGACGCGGATCTGTCCCTCGGCAACATCGACATCCTGATGAATGTCCACAGCCGGCATACGCTGTCCGACGTCATCAGTGGGCGCAGGGCGATTCAAGAGGTGATCCACGAGGGTCCTGAGGGGATCGAAGTGGTCTTCGCCGCATCGGGCTCGGAGAGACTCGCGGACCTGGACGATGGCCAGCGAAGGCGGCTCATGCATGGATTGGCTGAGCTGCGGCGGGATACCGACTTCCTCGTAGTCGACACGGCAGCCGGCATCGCCAAGACCGTCACCAGCTTCTGCCTGATCGCCGACCACGTGTGGGTCGTGACGACCCCCGATGGGACTGCTATGGCAGATGCCTACGGCCTGATCAAGGTCCTAGTGAGGAATGGCTTTGGCGGGCAGGTCAGTCTGATAGTGAATCTGGCGGATAGCCCCAGCCAGGGCAAACGCATCTATCAGCAGATCGCCAAGGTGGCCCACCAGTTCCTGGGAGCCAATATCCACTACGCAGGCAGTCTTCCCCAAGACGCGCACATGGTGGCGGCGGCACGATCCCGCAGACCGGTACTGACCGCCTATCCCAAGTCACCCGTTGCCGTCGCGATTACGGCGGTGGCTGCAGGCCTGGCGAAGGATCCCACAGTCAGAGTAGAGACGCAGCCGTTTCTGAGGAAGGTAGTCAGTTGGTTATGCTAAAGTCGATTGATAAGCGATCGATAAAGACCATATCGGGCGTGTCCTGTCTACACAGGCACCTTCTGTCTTCGATGCCCGCTCGGTGCTTATAGGACGATTTCGCGATGCCCAGCAAACGCACGACAGGAACCACGACAACCAAACCAGTAGACACGGACCGTCCCCTGAGCATCGAGGAGGTCTGGACTCTATTTCACAAGACCCATGAGGACCAGTATCGGAACATCCTGATGGAGCAGTACGAGAGCTTGGTCCGATATGCGGCCGAACGCCTGCACGCCAAGCTACCCGACAAGGTCGAGACGGATGACCTGGTCAGCGCCGGCATCTTCGGCCTGATGGACGCCATCGATGCCTATGATCCCAAGCGAGGCGTCAAGTTCGAGACCTACTGTGCGCCGCGAATCAAGGGCGCCATCCTCGATGAGCTGCGAAGCATGGACTGGGTCCCGCGCCTGGTCAGGGCCAGGGCCCACCAGTTGGCCAAGGCCACCCATGCCCTCGAGTTAAACCTCGGACGCAAGCCCATCGAGGAGGAGCTCGCCAAGGAACTGAACGTGGACATGGATGAGTTCATCCGGCTCCAGCGTGACGCGAAGGCTGTCGGGCTGGTTTCCCTGTCCACCCGCTGCAACGAAGGGGATAGCGACAAAGACATCTGCGAGATCGACGTCATCAAGGACCAAAGAAGCGAGGATCCGCTGATCGAGGCTCAGAAGCGGGATCTCAAGAACCTGCTGACCAAGGGGCTGAGCCGCGCAGAGCGGCTGATCGTGGTACTCTATTACTACGAAGAGATGACCATGAAGGAGATCGGAGCCACCTTGGACCTCTCAGAGTCCAGGGTGTCCCAGATGCACTCCTCCATCGTGGCCCGTCTCAAGGCCCAGCTCAACGCCCGCAAGCGGGAGTTCGCGGTACATACCTAGCAGGGTACCGTTGGCACTAAAGTCCCCCCTGCCTGACACCGCGGCCTCCTGCCTCGGGATGCTGCCGTTATTTCTTCCAGTTCTTCCCATCCGCACCAACCTCAAGGCCTACCTGGCCAGCGCCATCGTCAACCGGGCATGGGACTGCCTGTGGCGTGACAGCAGACAGGTGGACTGCCCCGTTGAGGACCTCCAGATCGCGGCGAGGCAGGCCGCTACGAGTGCACACTGGGCCGCCCCGGAGTGAGCGGCTATGTGATCGCCATCGAGGCGGATGGCTATCTTCCCACTGCGATACGTACCATAGGGTCTGACGAACAGAATCCGGTGATCGACTTGGCCCTGATCCGAGGGACTGGTCCCAGTGGCATGGTCTTGGACGCCAACGGCGTGGCGGCGGCAGACGCATGGGTGTACGGAATACCAGAGAACAGATATGCCTGGTGGTGATGAGCCCCGCGTATCCGTGGGTCAGGACCAGGTCAGACGGCAGTTTCTCGTGGAGCCGACGTACCAGCTTCGCTGGCTCGTGGCCGTGGCTGCACAAGGGATCTGTAGTGTGACCGTCTCCGAACCTGCGGAGGTCACGCGAATGGTCCTTCTGCCTTGGGCCAAGGTGAGGGCTGTCGTTCGCAGCACAGAGGGCGTGCCTGCCCAGTACCAGACCGTCGAGAAGGTCTCGGTACCCCTGACCGAGGCAAAGGCAGGCTACCAGTGGGTCTTGTTCGGCCTGAAGACCGACGAGCGTGGGGCCTTCCAGGTCGATTGGCTCCCACCTGGCAAGTTCACCCTGCTGGGCAAGACCTACGAGGTCAGGCCCGGCCAGGTCCTGAATCTGGACCTGACGGTGGAGCCGTAGACTGCAGGCCGTTCATGCGACCTAGTGGCGAGTCGCGAGGAACTGCTCCGCTTCTCCCATTCCTGCATTCGCCGTCTCGCCGTCTCGCCGTCTCGCCGTCTCGCCGTTTCGCCCATTCCCCGTTTCGGATGTTCCTTCTAACTTCTTTCTCCTATCTCCTGAGTACTGTGTTCTGAGTCCTGAGTTCTAGTTCACGGGATCCCCATAGACCGTCCCACGTCCGTGCGTGCCCACGTAGACGCGGCCGTACTGCTTGGGGTCGCCTGTGATGTGCAGGAGCAGGCCCCACTGGTGCCGGTCGTCGTTGATCCGGACCCAGGTCTTGGCTGTATCGTCTGAGCGGAAGATCCCGCGGACACCTTCCACCACGCCGATCAGGTACAAGGTGGAGTAGTCCTTGCCTCGCGCCGCCTTGCCGAAACCGAAGCCGTGGATCTCCGTCACCTTCGCCTGCCTGGCGAATGTCTTGCCTGTGTCCGTGGAGTGGTAGAGGCCATTGAAGGCTGCAAGCCACAGATCCGCTTCCCTCCCGGGAGCAGCATAGAGGCGGTCCTGGCCGCCACGGCTATCACCACGGTTGCCCCGCTGAGGCAGGCCATCGGGCAGGGTCAGGGGCTGCTCAGAGAAGCTCGACCCTGCGTCTGTACTGACAAAGAGCTTGCCGCCGAACAGGTCCATGGCGTAGAAGGCCTTGGGGTTGATGCGGTCTGCAATGACCCGCGTGCCTTCGGGCAGGCCCTGGCACTCGGTCCACGTGGCTCCTTTGTCCCTGGTGAGGAAGACCGCGTTGGGCTGCTGCGGAGCCGCCGAGGGCTCGCCCCTGCCGAAACGCTGGGCCCGCTGCGGCGCCCAGATCCAGGTCTCGCCGTCTGCAGAGACTGCGACGTGGCCCAGGCTGCTGGCGGGCTGGGGCTTGGTGGCAGGCTGCCAGGTCTTGCCCGCGTCGAGCGAGTAGCCGATATCACCGCCTCCCCTGTTGCCCGAGGCCCTTCCGACACGCACGACGATCTCGGGCCTGTGCTCTGCGCACGCCAGGCCATTGGTATTGCCGAAGTGAGGGGCGTCGAAGTTGCCCTCAGGTGCGGGCTTGTCCAGATCCCAGTGCACAAAACCACCGTAGTCGCCGACTGCGGTGATCAGGCGTGCGCCCTTGGGTGGGCTGAGCAGGTCGAGCGCAACGGTCTCCTCGATGCCTGTGCTCATGACACTCCACTTCGTCGGCTTGCCCGAATCCACGTCCGTCAGGTTGAAGGTCTCGAAGCCGCCAAAGCCGGTCGTGAACAGGGCATGGTTGGGATTGGCTGGATCGATCTCGATGTCGAAGAGCCAGTGGATCCCAGTGCGGGCCACGTACGGCGCGAGGGAGAAGTCGTAGGTGCCGCCTCCGCCGAACACAGGCTTCCATGTCTTGCCTGCGTCGGTGCTGCGGAAGATGTCCTCGCCGCCTGCGCCACCCGGCCTGTAGAACGAGCTGGCAATGACGACCTTGGGGTTGCCGGCATCCACCGAGACGGCTGCATAGCCGAAGGGCTTGCCATTGGGATCGGGCGTATCCGGCGTGATGTCGGTCCACTGGCCGCTGGCAGTATCGAGCTTCCAAACGCCGCCGTTGTTCATGCGGCTGGGCCCGGGAGAGCTACCATAGGAGAGGTACAGGGTTCCATCAGAGGCCAGGACTGCGTGGTTCGGCCGGTACTGGGTGGGCTCGCCCGGTACCGCCTGCCAGGTCAGCCCGCCATCCGTGCTACGAAAGAGGTTCTCTCGCCCCATCAGGGACACGCCCGCATAGACCGTGGAACAGGCCTTCCCCGTCGATCCGCTGCGCGGATCAAAGACGACGAAGACGACCCCGCTGCTCCTGCTGAATCCGCCGAATCCTCCCCTGCCGCGGCCACCCGGCTGACCTGCAGGCGGGCTGGCCTGCCGCTCATTCACATCCGGAAAGCTGTCCACACGCCTCCACGTCACTGCCTGATCCGTGCTCTTCCAGAGGCCTGCCTGGCGAGATCCAAGGTAGAGTATGCGGCCGTCGTGGGGATCCACGGCCATCCGCTCGCCGTTGCCCCGGCCGTCCTCGTTGCCACCCATCCTGATCAGGGGCACATTGGTGCGACCGAATGTTCTGCCTCGGTCATTCGACCGCAAGATCGCGGTGTTGGCAGAGTTGGTGTAGGTCCCGCAGGCCAGGTAGACGCGACTCGGATCTGAAGGGTCCAGGGCGATGCTCTCCACGCCCATCAAGTTGATGTCCTCGTAGGAGAGCCAGTCCAGTAGAGGTTCCCATCGCCGCATCTGGTCGTTCCAGCGATAGCAGCCGCCCATGTCCGTCCGGCAGTACCGCGTGCCCTTTGCAGTGGGGTGGAAGACGATGCCGTCCACGAAACCGCCGCCGACCATCTGCACGCTCTTCCAGACATAGGGCACTGAGGACGGACGAGGGCCCTGTGCGTCCTGCGGGTTCTCGGCCGAACCGCAGATCCCTGCTGCCAAGGTGATGATGACGGCAACACCATACGCTTTGCTCACTGGGATGTTCCTCCTTTCGGATGCCTGGCCTTGGAGGGGTCGCCACCAACCTTCCGGGGGTCTTGTGTCAACCACTCCCTGGCCTGCGAGATATCGGTGAAGGCACGGAGCAGCGCACCGCGATTCGCCGCCACGGTTTCGCCAAACGTGACATTCGACAAAGAGACGGCCTGGGGAGAGATGACGATCGCGTAGCGGGTGCCGCTGGGGATCACTCCGGGATTGGAGGCCGCCGCGTCGAAGACGTCCAGGGTCGACAGGTGGAGGACTGTCGCGCGGATGTCGAACAGCACGCTGCGGCTGTGGGTCGTATCAAGGTGCTTGCGGACCTGATCCCGAGCAGACAGATAGGCCTTCAGGTCCAGTTCCCCGGTGACTGTGGCGACCAGGATGTCACCATCCTGCCTGACCTCGATCGACCAATCCATGGTGCCCCTTTCCAGGTCCAACTATGGATCGCACCTGCACTGTGAATATCGCCCAATCGAGGCCCTGTCAATGCCGATTGAGGGTAGATCACCAATACTGGTGCACGAGCGGACGGACCTGCTGCCTGTAGATCGCGTCGATCTTCTTCATGATCTGTTCTGAAAGCGGCGGAAGGCCCGCTGCTGCAGCGTTCTCTTGCACCTGGTCCGGCCGCTTGGCGCCGGGGATCGTGCAGGCCACTGCCCGGAACATCAGTATCCAGCGGAGGGCCATCTGCGCCAGGGACATGCCCTGTGGAACCAGGGGACGCAGCTCTTCCACGAGGCGCAGCCCGGTCTCGTAGTCAATTCCGGAGAAGGTCTCACCCCGGTCGAAGGCCTCTCCATGCCTGTTGAATGCGCGGTGATCGTCCTTTGAAAACGCGCTGGCCTTGTTGAACTTGCCGGACAACATGCCAGAGGAGAGCGGCAGGCGGGCCAGGATCCCAATCCTTCGGCGGATCGCCTCGCCGAAAAGCAGCTCGGCCGGCCGCTGACGGAAGATGTTGAAGATGATCTGGACCGATTGCACGCCCGGGTACTCGATGGCCTTGAGGGCCTCCTCCACCTTCTCCACACTCACCCCGTAATAGCGGAGTTTGCCGGCCTTCACGAGGTCATCCAGGATGCCGAAGACCTCGGGCGAGTAGTAGACCTCGATCGGCGGACAGTGCAGTTGCAGCAGATCGATGGCCTCGGTTTGGAGGTTCTTGAGGCTGCGATCGACGAACGCCGTGAGGTTCTGGCGGTTGTAGCCGCTGGCGACGTGAGGATTGAGCCTGCGGCCTGCCTTCGTGGCGATGTAGAAGGTCTCCTTGCGCTGCCTGCGGAGCTCCGCCAGGAGGTGCTCGCTGTGGCCGTCGCCGTACACATCGGCGGTATCGAAGAAGTTGACCCCTTCGTCGACAGCACGGTTCAGGGCTGCCATGGATTCCTGGTCCGTGACGCTGCCCCAGGTGCCTCCTATGGCCCAAGCGCCAAAACTGACGGTCGATACCTTCCAGCCGGTGCGTCCTAGCTCGCGGTACTCCATACAAGCCTCCTTGAAGCTGACGGTTGATGACTGCCACATCCTAACGGGCCTCTCGCAATCGATCAACCGTGGAGATTGGGTCTTGGCTTGCGGCGTCTGGCCAGACATAATGGAGGCATGATGAGGACGTTGCTGATGATCACGTGTGGGATGCTCAGTCTTGGGGCCCTGGGGTCCTGCAAGAAACAGGCGACAGCCGAGGCCCTGGATGCGCAGGAAACGGTAGAACAGGCCGGTCCGGCCGCAGATCCCAATCCCGCCCCCGCTGTTGCCACTGCCCCCAGTCTTGCGGTGCCCCAGGGGTGGGATAGCGTGGTGGGCCAGGCCTTGGGACTATGGGTCCGCATGGACACCCAGCAGCTCTTGGTCATCGCCGACAGCCAGGTGATCCGTACGTATCCCTGCTCCACCGCGGCCAAGGGCTCCGGGAATCTGCAGGGCTCGGAGCAGACGCCGCTGGGTTGGCACGAGATCGGTGCCAAGATCGGCGATGGTGCTCCGGTGGGCGCCATTTTCGAGGAGAGAAAGTGGAAGGGCAAGGTCTGGCAGAGCGGCGACAAGTCCGATGCGGACCTGGTGCTCTCCCGCATCCTTCGGCTTAGGGGCCTCCAGAAAGGCCACAACCTGGGTGGAAAGGTGGACTCCTGGTCCCGCTACATCTATATCCACGGCACCAACGACGTCGAAGGCCTGGGCACGCCTACGTCCCACGGGTGCGTCCGCCTGTCGCCGACGGACGTCATCGAGCTGTTCGACTCCGTGGCCGTGGGCTGCAGGGTCTTGATCACACAATAGAGAGAGAAGTAAGAAGTAAGAAGTAAGAAGCAAGATACAAGAAGAAGGAGCAATGCCATGGCTAGGAGCATCGGTCGTCTTTGGATCATCGCAGGGCTGTGCGTTGGAGGGGCATCGTTGGCTGTTGCCCAGACAGAGAATCCCTACATCGGCCGCTGGGCCTTGACCATACCGGGCGGCGGTGCGGGGTGGCTGGGGGTGACACAGGAGAAGGGCTACCTGGACGGCAGCATACTCTGGGGCGGCGGCAGCGTGGTGCCGGTAGACAGCGTATGCCTGGATGCAGACACCTTGGTCGTCACCCGTCTGAACAAGGAGGACCGAAAGGACGCGGCAGGTAAGGTCATCCGTACACAGACATTCACAGAGACAATCGTAGCTAAGGCCTCGGGCGACAGCCTGAGCCTGACGCAGATCCGGCCCCGTACCGACGGCAAGGGGGTCGACCGCAACGAATTCACGGGCAAGCGGATCCCTTCGCTGCCGCCGAAGCCGGACCTGGCCAAGGTGAAGTACGGCAAGCCTGTCCCCCTGTTCAATGGGACGGATCTGGACGGCTGGAGGCTGACTGACCTGGGCCAGAAGAGCGGCTGGTCCGTTGAGAACGGGATCTTGATCAACCGACCGGTCCAGCCGGCCAATGGACCCCATGTCTCATATGGCAATCTCCGCACGGTCGCCCAGTTCGAGGACTTCAACCTGAAGCTGGAGGTCAACATCCCGAAGGGCGGCAACAGCGGCGTGTACCTGCGGGGCATCTACGAAGTCCAGGTCGCTGACACCTACGGCAAGCCCCTTGATCCCCACAACATGGGCGGGATCTACAGTCGGATCACACCCCGAGTGGCTGCAGAGAAAGCTGCAGGCGAGTGGCAGACCCTGGACATCACCCTGGTGGACCGCCACGTGACAGTCAAGCTGAACGATCAACGGATCATCGACAACGAGCCGCTGCTGGGCTGCACGGGCGGCGCCCTGTGGTCAGACGAGTTCAAGCCTGGCCCCATCTACCTGCAGGGCGATCACACGGGCATCAACTATCGGAACATCGTGCTCACGCCAGTCACGAAGTGACCGGGTAGTTGTGAGTTATGGATTGCGGGTTGTGAGTTGGGTAGGGTGTGCTTCGCACACCGGCTTCCCCAATGGTGGGCATAGCCCACCCTACCACTCTTGCCGTAGAAGTCCCGGGCAGCCCGCCAAGTGGCGCCTGCCCACAACCAGCAACCAGCAACCAACAACTCACAACCCGTAACTCACAGCGACCACCCTTCGCGGTACTGGGTGTGAAGATACTGATTGGCCTCAGGGAGGTTCGTGATCTTCATATTGGCGCCGTCCCACATGAGCTTGGTCCGCGTCAGCTTGTCCTTGAGGGCCGGGCGTATCGCGATGTTGCCCAGGAGCACCACCTGGGCCAACAGGCCTGCGTGATCCGGGAAATTGGACCCTGCGGGCTTCCCGCCCTTGCAGGCCTCGACCCACTCGAGGTAGTGGCCGATGGAGCGAGGGATCCTCTCCGGCGGCTTGCCGTATTCCTTGGCCCTGGTCTCCGGGATCAGCCTGTAGCCCAACATCTTGCCCTTGTCGCCCACGTAGAGGGTGTCACCCGTGCCCCACTGCCGGTCGTCCTCCAACTCCGGCGGACGAGGGGGCTTCATGCCGCCGTCGTACCAGTGCAGCTTCACGGGCACCAGGCCCTCTCGGGCCGGAAACTCATAGGTCACGCGTGAGGCTACAGGGTAAGTCTCGTTGTTGACCAGCGTACAGCAGGCCTCCACGCTCGTGGGGTGCCCCAGCTTCAAGGCCCTGAACACGGGGTCGATCGTGTGACAACCGATGTCACCGAGCGCACCCGTCCCAAAGTCCCACCACCCCCGCCACTTGAAGGGTGCATAGGACGGATGGTACGGCCTGGCCGGGGCAGGTCCCAGCCACAGGTCCCAGGCCATGGTCTCAGGGACCGGCGGTGTGTCGGTCGGTCGGCCTACGCCCTGCGGCCAGTACACGTCATTGATGCCCCGCAGGGGTCTGTCGGTCCAGACGTGGACCTCGTGAACCTGGCCGATGGCGCCGTCCCAGATGGTCTCACAGGTCAGGCGGGTCTCGATGGAGGCCTGGCCTTGATTGCCCATCTGAGTGGCCAAGCCCCTCTTGCGGGCCTCTTCCGCCACCATGCGGGCCTCATAGACCGAGTGAGTCAGGGGCTTCTCGCAGTACACGTGCTTGCCCCGCTTGAGGGCTGCCACGGAGATCAGGGCGTGGTTGTGGTCAGGGGTCGCGACCACCACGCCGTCGATGTTCTTGTCCTCCTTGTCGAGCATCTCCCTGAAGTCCCGGTACTTCTTGGCATTCGGGTAGCGATCGAAGGTAGGCTTTGCGTAGCCCCAGTCGACGTCGCAGAGGGCCACGATATTCTGGCTTTCAAGCTCCCTGAGGTCTGAAGCGCCCTGGCCGCCTATGCCGATGCCTGCAATGTTGATCTTCTCGCTGGGCGGGGTATTGCCTGCCCCCCCCAGGACGTGCCGGGGGACGACAGTGAATGCCGCGATGGCTGCAGTTCCGGCCAGGAAGTCACGTCTGCGGATCTTCTTCTCGTTCATTGCAGGACCCCTTCAATAGACTGCCCCAATCAGGTAACTTGACTCAGCCGATGATACCCTCATCCTGCCGTGGGATCAAGTGTCCCCGGGGCCGGCCCTGCAATCCCCTGGCCCGCGTGTGCAGGACTCTGCCAGTCCAACAGAAAATCTGACGCTATGACCGGGGCCGGCATCCCGAATGACGCCGGCCCCAAGCCCTGTCTCATCCGCAACGGACCGTCTCTACTCGGTCCTGATCAGTTGGAGATCATCGATGTACAGCTTGCCGGCTCCAGAGGCCTGGGGCGAGGTCCTGTCCCCTACACCGATGATCACCTTCTTGACGCTCAGGATGTTGACCCCTGCAGAGGTGAACTCGGTCAGGGGGATGTTCCACTCCTGCCAGGCGCCTGCGCAGATGGCCGTGCGGTCAGGATAGGTCACCGTCTTGCTCTTGCCCGCACTGTCCTGGACCACAACATAGAAGGCGTCGGGCGCATTGCCCACAGGTTGGGTCGCGCCGATCTCCGCCATCTGCCAGGCGCCAGTGCCCGTCGTGGTGACGTTCGAGAACCTGCCGAGCGTGGGGATGGAGGCATTGTGACTGCACACCGCCAGGCCCACGGTGACCGTGCTCGCCATCAGGACAGACTGAGGGCTGAAGACCATCAGGGTCCAGTTCTTGCCGTCCTGTGAATAATAGGCCTTGAAGTCGGAGTTCGTGCGTTCGAGCTTGACCCAGACCGGCGATCGCAGGGCAACTTGCTCGGGAGTCACGAAGTTCGTATCCGTAACCACATCGCTGTTGGCCTTGGTCCGGACGCGGAAACGCACGCCGTTGGCGGCAGACAGGAAGACGCCGGCGAATGGCGAGCCGGTGGCAGTCCCCTCCCGGATCATGACACCTGCCAGCGACCAGGGATGGGCGTCCGCGACGCCGTCGACCCTGGCAATGATCGTGCCATTGCCCGTGAGGGTCTTGTACAGATAGCGGAACTGGTCATCTGTCTTGAAGATGTCGGAGCCAATCCCATTCATGACGATCTGGCCCGCGGGGGTCTCCTCGAAGGAGGTGGGCTTGCCCCAGAAGTGCACACTCAGGGCGTTGACGCCGCCACCCGTCCACGCCTGGACAGAGGACCACTCCCGTCCCGTCTCAGAGTAGAACGGGGCCTTGGAGTTGTCGTATTCGAAAGGCATGGACTGCTTGCCCGAGCGCACGATTGTACGTTCCGCAAAGGGTGCACTGATGTTGCCGACCGTGGAACCGGTCAGGTTGCCCTGAGAGGGCGAGACACCACAATCCGTGGATCCCGAATGTCCATACCCGTCGATCCAACTGAAGAAGACGCGGTTGCACGCGTCGTCATACGCCTCGAAGTCGTCGACGACACCGTAACCGATGGTCGTGAAGCTCCACACGTCACCAGACCAGACCTTGTGGGCCGCAGCGTCGTTGACCTCGTTGACCCTCCAGTAGTAGGTCCGGCCGTATTCCGGCGACAGGGAACTCAGGTTCAAGCTGTGTCCGGTCAGGGACTTCACAGCCACCGTGCCAGCCGCCACGGCTGCGGAGTCTGTGCTCATGACCAGATCATGCGAAGCCGCCTCCCGGCCGGGCCTCCAATTCAGCGTCGTGGTCACGGACACGGCCGTGCCGCCGCTGGCAGGCTGCGGACCGTAGGCGACGACAGGCACATAGAAGAACTTGACTTCACTCAGCCCGCACTGCCCAGCACCCCAGGTGCTCTTCACGGTAAGCCTGACGAATCTGGCCAACGCACCGGCCATCGCCACAGTCGTGTCATGGGCATAGCCATTGGTCCCCGGCGCCTGGACAAACTGCGGCACGCCTGCCACGCTCGTCCAGGTGATGCCGTCCGTGGAGACCTCTACAGCCACTTCCTTGCATCCGAACCCGGTCGCCTGCTCAACGTCCTGGTTGAAGTTCCAGACCCACATCTGATGGAGCTTGTAGACCCTGTCGAATTCGTACTGAATCCAGGCCTTATCATCCTTGCCTTCCGAGAGCCACATGGTCGTGACATCAGTGCCATGCAGGCCGTCCGCATTCAGTCCAGAGCCATCGGCGGTCTTGGCAGGTCCCATGTCGCCGCCCATCGAGCTGGATGCCGTGGCCTTGATGGCCGAGGCGATCGGGTAGGCGTAGGTCTCGGCCGTGAATCTCCAGACTGCCCCCTTGGCCAGGGTAGCATCGGCGGTCTTGACCTGGTCCACTCGCCAGTAGTAGACCTTGCCGTACTCAAAGAGCCCGGCCGGGTCAAAGGTGTTGGCGTCCTGGGCCTGGCTCAACAGCAGACCTTTGGGATCGGTCTTGCTGGCCATCTTGACGTCATCACGGTTGCTTCCAAGGTAGACGTCGTAGGTCACCGCACCCGATCCGGCCTTCCAGGACAGGGCTGAGTCGAGAGGCACGTCCGCCGGGCCCGGCGCATCGCCTATCGCAAACCGAATCGCCGCTTCGAGCAGGTCGTAGGCGTTCTGGTTCCAGAGGAGATACGACTGCTCGTCAAAGCCGAGGCAGATACGGAGGTCCGCAGCGACCTGCGGACTTGGAGGACTGTCCAGAGGCGCAGCCGGCAGGGCCGCGCCCTTGGGATAGTAGTAGATGATATCGTAGGTCACCCCATCAGGCAGCTTGGCCCTCGCAATGACCGTGGCCGCCGGGCCGGCAAGGCCATTGGCCATGCGTGCGGCTCCTCGTGGTGTGCCCGTGACGTCGCTGTAGACGGTCACGGTCCCGCTCAGATGGGCGGCCATAGGGTGATCCGGGGCCACGATGTTCACGGTGGGCGAGGTCACATTCTGGCCGCCGCCTCCACCCTTGGTGAGCCCCATCTCATCCCAGGCCCAGGACTCCGTGATGATCATGGGCACCGCCACCCCTGTGATCTTGTCCCTGACCTTCTTGGAGTCACAGGACTCGGACACAAAGACCACTTTCGCGATCAGACATGCCGCCTGCATGTCCGCCTTGGCCTTGTCGTCATCCAGGTAGGTGACCGAATACCCGAGCAGTTCCATGTAGGACTTGAGTGCATCGTCTCCAGGCTGATACGTCGCCGTATTGCTGTCGATGAACACGATGTCGACTGCCCTTGCCTCCCTCACGCCATAGCCCAACATCACCCCCAGGAACAAAAGGGATACGGTAATCCTCTTGATCAACATGCTCTCTTCCTCCAGACACCTACAATACCTACCTATGCACACCGCCCGGTCCACACAACCTGGCGGTCTCTCACGGGTACGCATACTCACGCAGAATGGGCGCACTGCAGACCTGGAAACTGACTGATCCTGGAATTGCGTGTTTTGAATGTGCGCGGACCCTTCGGTCCCCCCATCCCAGCCCCCTGGCCATCTCTCTCGGATGGGCACAACCGACCATCACCAGCTCCTGATCTGCGACTGCCTTACTGACCACAGGATAGCAGATCCCGGGCTTCGCTGCAACCGTAAGACCACCCGAAGTGGGAGGATTACGCGGCACGGACACGGGCCTGAGTCCCGCGGGATCGCAGGAGCGAGCGCCAAAACCCTTCAGTCCGGGGGCATTTCGGATTGACATGGCATCCTCGAGTTGTGTAGCATGAAAGGTTGTATCGGGACCTAGACCAGGAAGGTGAGGATTTCAACACGGCGTGCGGGTCCCCCTTCCGGGTCAGAAGGAGGTATGGTCTATGCGGCGGTCCAAGGCGTTCACCCTGATCGAGTTGCTGGTGGTCATAGCCATCATTGCGGTCCTGTTGGGCATCCTCATGCCCGGCCTCCAGGCCACCAAGGAGAGGGGGCGGCGGCTCAAGTGCATGAACAACCTGCGGCAGCTCGGCGTTGCCACGCACATGTATGCCAACGACTACAGGGGCTTGATCCCAGTCTATCCCAAGCAAGGAGACTGGCTGTGGGACGTGCCCAGAAGGACAGCCAACCTCCTGATCCAGAACGGCGCAAAGCGCGACATGATGTACTGCCCGGGCATCACCCTCACGGTCAAGGACAAGAAGGCCCTCATTGAATGGTGGGACTTCAAAGGGCCTGACGTCACGGATGTCGACACCCAGCGGAGAGTGATAGGGTATTCCTGGCTCGGCAAACGATCCGAGTACGGGAATCCTTCGGGTGGCGCAGTCTACATGAACGCCCTCGCCTTGGAGTACAAGAAGCCGTACATCACGAAGATCACGGTCCGCAATGCGAGTTCAATAGAGCTCGCCGTAGATGCCGTTCCTTCGGTGGGGACCGGCGCCAGCGCCGATGTGGCCATCACCGACAAGTTCTGGGGGATTCAGTCTGACAACACGATCGGGGGACACCAGAGCGGACACATGAAGAACAACTACCCCGCCGGCGGCAACATCGTGTTCCTGGACGGACACACCGCGTGGCGTCCTTTCCAGGAGATGGTGATCAGGCACGACACCAAGACCGCGCCGAGGGTGGAACCGTGCGGTTCTGGTTCTAGGCTCAGAAGCCTGAAGCCAGAAGCTAGAACCCAGAACTCAGGAGAAGGCGTCTGACACGGACGCCCCACACTTCTCCGATTCGCCCCTTCGTACTCCTCCACTCCTGTCTACTCACTCCTGTTTTCCCGCTTCCTCTGTAAAATACAGTCCTGCTGATTGTCTTTAGGTTAGAGACTATCTCTGGGAACCATGGTTCAGGAGTCGCTCATTTGGAAGGTCTCACGGACAAGGCGCTGGTAGGCCAGGCCTGCAGCGGCAATGGGCAGGCCTACGCAGAGTTGGTCAAACGCCACTACAAGGCGGTGTTCCTCACCTGCCTCGGTGTGGTGAGCCGGACCTGCGATGCTGAAGACGTCAGCCAGGAGACCTTCCTGAAGGGCCTGACGGAGATCCGGACACTCAGGGATGCAGCCCAGTTCGGCCCCTGGATCGTCCGGATCGCCAAGAACAACTCGATCAACCTCCTTCGGAGTAGGCAACGTATGGACCGCTCTACTGACAGACTGTGCGACCCACCCGCCTCCGGGCGTGAGTCCACGCACAGCATCGATCTGGAGCGGGCCCTGGCAAGGCTACCCGAGCGGTTGCGCGTGCCCCTCGTGATGTACTATCTTGAGCACAAGGATGTGGATGAGATCGCTCGGAACATGCAGACGTCTGGATCCAACGTCTATCAGCGACTTCGAGCCGCTCTGCAGGGACTCCACCACCTTCTGAGCGAACAGGGAGATGCCCTATGAACAAGCCCTGTGAACCCATGCAGGACAGGATTGCCGATCGCGCGTTGCGTCTGCTGGACCCGCAGCAAGAGGCCGGCCTGCTTCAACATATCGAGACATGCCCTGGGTGCAGAGAGTACCTAAGGGCCCTGGAACACGACAGTCAACTGCTCACGGAATATGGCCTTCAACTGGACGCCAGGATCGACGCAGCCGCCAAGGCTGCCATCGAGGCGGTCATCGCCAGGCCAGCCATGCGCGTTGAGCAGATTACCTTGTGGAGAAGAATCATGGCCAGTTCCCTGATCAAGCTCGCCGCTGCAGCAATCATCGCCGCGGTGGTTTCAGTGGCGGCCCTCTTGGGGCCGAAGTCCCAGACCCAGCCCACGCTCATCCCCCCCCTGCTGGCCTCAGCCATGGCAGCAGAGAACGCCCTGTTCACGGGCCAACAGGTCGTTCACATCAGCAACGTGATCACCGTGTACCCCTGCGCGGCGTTCAAGGCACTGGGCTCCTCCTGGCTGCCCATATCGTCCCTGAAGGCGGACGGCCGGCTCAGGCTCGATCAACTGAAGCTGGCAGTGGAGGATCAGCCCTACACGGTCACGGATCAGGCCTGGTATGATCCAGCCAGCGGCCGATTTGTCCGCGTCCTCCAGACTGAGAAAGCGGTCGCATTCGCCAACTCCTATGACGGCCAGTCCGTGTATGCCTCACAGGTCTCCTCCGAAGGCAGGCTGCAGGTCGTCAAGGAGCAGGTCAGCGAGAAGTTCACGGCCCCGCAGAAGCCCGGTGACTTCTTCGGCCTTGCCGCAGGCATGCAGAGCGGCCTGGACAGCAAGGACTCCATGGTGCTCGCAACCGAGACCGGGACGCTCGCCGACGGTGCTGCGATCCACGTATTCAAGGTCGGCACGCCAGACCCCAACGGCCAGACAAAGACCTTCTGGCTCTTCAAGGTCCGTGACGATGACAACACCATAGCCGAGAAGCAGTTCATCGTGGAAGGCCAACTCCACATCAGCATCCGGAGGGTCTTCGCTAGGCCCGCAGACAGACCCGAGATCGGCTGGGACCTGGCGGAGCTGTCGGGGCTGAGCACCACAGGAGGCCAGGCCACGGTCACCCCCGACATGGTCATCCCCGACATCTCGGTCAAGAGGATGGTCGAGCGGGCAGACTTCGAGACCTACGTGTTCAAGACCGTGCCTGCGTGGACCAAGAGTCCCACGATTATGGACGTCTTTGATCCTGTCAGCCCGGGCAAGCGGATGTTCTTCTTCGCCGCGACTGCAGACGACCATCGCCACGTGGTGCTCGTACAGTCGCCGTCCTACAACGCCATGCTGGGTGGCGTAGTCAAGCAAGGCACCCTGGTCTACACCTCTCCAAACGGCTTCAAGGTCTGGGGCGGAGGGCGCAGCAAGTGGCTCGCCCAGATCCTGATCCAGAGTGCCCGCGCCAGGGTCAAGGATGCCCCCTCAGAGGACCGGGTCGGCTTCATCCTGGAGTCCCCTGCCAACACCTTCCCCGCCCTGGCGATCAACGGCCAAGTCACGGACGAAGAACTGCACACCCTGATCGACAGCCTGGTAGCGGCGAGAGAATTCCTGAAATCGAACTGACCGTGGTGCTGTCAGTTGGAGAATCCAGAATCCAGAAGCCAGAATGCAGGAGATAGGAGTCAGGAGACAGAATGAGGAGACCGCGAGGGGGCGGCTGTGTCGGCCGCCCTTCTCTATTACCGTCCCACAGAGACGGCCTACAGGGGCGTGGAGACCGGGTCTGCAGGTTGCTCCTGCCTTGGGGGCAGGCCCAGGCAGGCCTGCATGCGGGCGCGGTAGAGGGGACTGGTCATCGCCAGGACCAGGTATGGCAGCATGAACAGGAACAGGGAGATGCCGAGTATCAGGCCGACGAGGCCGAACTGGGCGAGCAGCCTGCCCACGGGCAGAGGGATGCTGGAGGACACGGAGAGGACCACAATATACCCGTAGAGCAATGTCACGGAACCGACGACGATCCAGGATGCCAGCCTCGACAGGAAGCGGGCGGGACTGTAGTCCCTCCTGCACTGCCGGACGGTGATCGTGATCGCCATGAGCAAGACCACGCCAATCACGGCGAATAAGACTGGCAGGATGATTGCCTCCGGAGAGGAGGATGCAAACGACGACCTCGCCCCCACGACCGCCACCGCGGACATCAGCAGGATGCCGCAGATGAATCGAACCGCCACAGGGAGGCGGCCCAGCCCGTCGGCAAGCAGCCACAGGACCGCTATGGCCACGGCCAGACAGTCCACCAGCCAGTCAAACTGGTACTGCTGGGTGGAGGCCATGTGCAGGGCCTTCGCCAGCACGAACCAGGCGGCGAGAAGAACCGCGACAGGGATGAGGATCAGCAGGACTCTGCGGTCCCGGTTGGCCTTGGGTATCGCCATGGCGAGGCCCAGGACGGCCCAGACGAGCAGGCCCTGCACGCCGTAGTACCACTTCCACGCGAACACCGTGGCCTGGCCCTGGCTGGGCCCCAGCTCACCGAGGTCCTGTGCCGGCACGATCCGAAGCTCACCTGCTACCGTCAATGGTACTCGCCACGAGTACGAGCATGTGCCACCTCAGCCATACTCGAAGTTGCCTGAGGCGATGGCCTTGTCGCCCTTGCAGATCGTGAACCGCGGGGCCCTTCCGGGCAGAATATTCCGGTAGTTCTCACCGCCGATGCCCACGCAGCGGTAGCTCAGGACGAGCAGACGACCTTGTCGCCTGGCCGTGATCTCCTGCCTGAGGGGGCCGCCGACCTTGAGCACACCGGGAGTGTCCTCAGAGACCACGATCCTTCCGAATCTGTCGCCCGGCAGTCGGCTCGTGCTGACGAAGCCGCCCTTCAGCTCAACAGGCCCGATCACGTAGGCCCCCACCGGCACCTTCACGGTCCCACAGGGATCGACCAGATCCTCGGTGCGCTCGCCCCCCAGGCTGATCTTACGGATGTACTGCCCTTTAATCCTGATCTCGCCCAGAGGGGCGCTGGGGTCTTGCGCCCCCGCCCGTCCATCTCGCCAGGCGACAACCGCGATGGCGCATGCAACGGCCCGGATCAGGCAGTGCCTGGGGTCACTTCCTGCAGAGGGTGATTGCCCTGGTCCCCGCGACCGTTCCATATAGTCCAAGCCTAACATCGCAACCTGGACAAGTCGAATCCTATCGGACGACGTGCCTCTTCACCCACTTGAACCTGAAGACACCCCGGATGCGGTCTGTGAACCGGACTCCGAGCCGCTGGGTGCTGGTCTTGAACTCGGCCTTGGCCAGGTCATCGCTGGTGATCCGGCCTGCCGGCCTGCTGGCCAACAGCCAACCCACCGCACGACCCAGTAGTCTCCTGGCCATCTCCCCTCGCGATCCCTACCTCTGTACTGCCAACTTGAGACCTGCAAGCAGCCCCGCTCCTGTGCGGCTCTCAACGGCTGGCTCGCCGTAGAGCTGGTGACGCTCCAAGACCACGGGCCCGTGCTCATAGTATCGCCGTACTGCCTCGACGCCCCCTTCTGCCGCACCGTTGGTCTTGTAGCGGCCCTCCAGCAGCCAGGAGCTGACCTCCTCATCGTACTCTGCAGGATAGATGAGGGCCGTCACATAGGAGTCGTCGCCATACTCGGCCAGGTGCACCTTGGCAGTGCACGGCAGGCGATGGGTGACCGCAAGATCGACCAAACGCCTGTAGTCCTCCCTCGCCTGGTCCTCGTCCTGGGCGTGGAACAACATCCCGGCCTCGAGCTGGAAGGTCGGGCTGGCCACACCCTTCAACTCCAGACGGCCGTCAGGATAGGCCTTGTGGATCTTGTAGACCTTGCAGTCCTTGTACCGCTCAGACTCGAGCAGCTCGGCCACCTCCTGGGCAGTGAATCCCACGCCCGTGTGGTCTCCGAAGTCAAGCACATACAGGCCTACGTATCGGTCCGGTGTTTCGAGTTTAGGTAGTTTCATAATGGCGTATTATACCCTGGGCATTGCTGGGTGCAAACGTTAGTAGCGCGCGGCCTCTCTCTCGCGGGTGCGGGCTCGCCAGGCTGTCAGCTATCAGCCTTCAGCTCTCAGCAGGAGAGGCGCCCCCCGAACCGGTTTCCGGCTGACAGCCGATAGCTGAGAGCTGATAGCTCACAACTCATAGCTCATAGCTCAGTCGCAGCCATCCGAGTCCGCCTGGATCTGTCTGGCCAAGGAATCAATCACCCTGCACAGGGCCTGGGTGCCCTCGCGGCCCAGCCCCATACCCTGTGCCTCGGCAAAGAGCTGTTGGACCAGGGAGGTGCCTACAAGCGGCTGCTTGCCCTCGTGGGCCAGCTCCATCGTGTAACGGAGGTCCTTGCACAGCAGGTCGATCATGAAGCCTGGGGCCGTGTCGCCAGAGATGATCTTGGGGCCGAGGTTCTTCAGGGCCCAGGAGCTGCCTGCGCCGGTCGAGATCATGTCCACCATCACGGAGGGGTTCAATCCTGCCTTTCTGGCCAGGGCTATGCCCTCACAGCAGGCCAGCATGTGCAGGCCGCAGAACAGTTGGTTGATCGCCTTGCAGACCTGGCCTGCGCCGCTGGGTCCGACCAACTCGACCTTGGCGCCCAGGACCCTGAGCAGGGGCAGGGCCTTCTCGAAGGCCAGGCGGTCTCCGCCCACCATGATGGCAAGGGTGCCCTGCTGCGCCCCGACGTCGCCGCCAGAGACCGGGGCGTCCAGGAAGTCCACCTCCATATCCTTCAGGCGGCGGGCAAACATGCGGGTGGCGGCCGGAGAGATCGTGCTGTTGTCGACCACGACCAGGCCCGACTCAGCACCATCGACGATGCCGCCTGCGCCGAACAGGACCTTCTCCACGTCAGGGGTGTCCGGCACGTTGGTGAACACCACCTCGCTCCTGCAGGCCACGTCAGCCGCGTCCGTGCACAAGGTTGCACCCTTCTCGACCAGCACGTTGGCCTTGGCAGGCGTACGATTATAGATGGAGAGCGTATGGCCTGCAGCCAGCAGCCTGCCTGCCATGGCCCGTCCCATGATCCCGATACCGATGTAGCCGACGTTCATTCACCGCCCTTTCAATGAGAACCGATGAATCATACCAGACAGCCAAGCCATAATCTATTTGCCATTTGGCCACCGGTGCCGTAAACCTGGGGCCACGAAGTGTTGGAGCCGTGACCTGGAGCGCGGCTGAGGACCTTTGGAGCTGACGGGCATACTATGGCAGAACCATTCATAGCCGACCTTCACATCCACTCCCATTTCTCCGTAGCCACGAGCAAGGACCTGGACCCCGAGCATCTGGACTGGTGGGCCAGATTCAAGGGCCTGAGCGTGATCGGCACGGGTGATTTCACGCACCCCGGATGGACTGAGGAGCTACGATCCAAGCTGGACCACGCGGAGCCCGGGCTCTTCCAACTGAAGGCGGAGCATCGGGTCAGCGAGGGGTTGCCGGCCGCCGCTGTGGACAGGCCCGTCCGGTTCGTGCTCTCCTCGGAGCTCAGCACGATCTACAAGTGGGGTGACAAGACCCGCAAGGTCCATCACGTGCTCCTGGCCCCTGACTTCAAGACCATAGAGAAGATACAGAGGCAGTTGGCGAAGATCGGCAACATCAACTATGACGGCAGACCGATCCTGGGCCTGGACTCACGGGATCTGCTGGAGATCGCCCTCTCGGCCAACCCAGAGGTGGTCTTCATCCCCGCACACATCTGGACTCCCTGGTTCTCTGCACTGGGTGACAAGAGCGGCTTTGACTCGATCGACGAGTGCTATCGTGACATGGCCGGCCACATCCACGCGATAGAGACGGGCTTGTCCAGCAACCCGCCCATGAACTGGAGGTGCACGTCGCTGGATCGGTTCACGATCCTCTCCAACTCGGACGCCCATTCTCCCGCGAACTTGGGCAGGGAGGCCAACCTCTTCTCCACGGAGCTTTCGTATCCAGCCATCGCTGAGGCCATCGAGCGCGGCGATGCCAGGCGATTTGGCGGCACGATCGAGTTCTTCCCCCAGGAGGGCAAGTACCACCACGACGGACACCGCAAGTGCGACGTCCGCTGGACGCCACAGGAGACTGCCGAGCACCAGGGGATCTGCCCGGTGTGCGGCAAGGAGGTGACCGTGGGCGTGATGAGCCGGGTGATGGAACTCGCAGACAGGGAGGACGTCTCCCAGCGTCCCAACCGCAGGCCCTACTACTCGATGATCCCGCTCCGCGAAGTCCTTTCTGAGATCCTGGGTAGCGGCCCAGACTCCAAGAAGGTCACCCAGCGGTACATGCAGGTGGTCAATGAGTGCGGCTCTGAGTTCGACGTGCTGCTCCATCAGCCCCTTGACCGGGTCCAACAGGCAGGCGGCCCTGTGCTCGCTGAGGCCATGCGTCGCATGCGCGAGGGCAGAGTCCACATCCAGGAGGGATATGACGGCGAATACGGGGTCATCAAGGTCTTCTCGGCCGAAGAGCAGCGGGAGCTGAGCAGACAGGGCGTGCTATTCTCCGACCTCGCCGGACAGGGCCAGTCGCCCTGCAGGCAGAAGTCCGAACAGGTCAGGGGCCGCAAGACCAAGGGCCGCAAGACCGGGCGAGAGACGGCAAGATCCTCTGCCTCTGACGCAGACAGCCCAGCCGATGGTCCGTTGTCGGGTCTCAATGCAGAACAAGGCCGGGCTGCCAGTCACCTCCATGGCCCTGCCCTCATCATCGCAGGGCCGGGCACAGGCAAGACGCGGGTCCTGACCTGCAGGATCGCCCACCTGATCGAGAACGGCCATGCTACGACAGACCAGATCCTGGCCGTGACCTTCACGCGCAAGGCCGCAGACGAGATGCAGGCCAGACTGGACAAGATGCTGCCGGCAGTGACCGCTGAGCAGCCCACGGTCTGCACCTTCCATGCCCTGGGATACTCGATCCTCAGGGAGCAGCTCGGCGACGACTGGGTCATCATCGACCAGGAGGACAAGGACCGCATCCTGCAGACGCTCGGGTGCGCGCAAGGGTGAGGTGACGCGGCTGGCGGATGCCATCACTGCGGCCAAGCAACAGCTCAGGCTGCCGCATGAGCTGGGTGACGAGGAACAGGGTCCAGTCTACCTACGGTACCAGGACCATCTCTGTGATCAGGGTTTGCTGGACATGGACGACCTGATGTTCAGGGCGGTGCGGCTGCTCATGGAGAATCCTGAGATCGCCGGCGAGTACAGGCAGCGGTATCCCTGGGTGTTGGTGGATGAGTACCAGGACGTCAACTTTGCCCAGTACCAGTTGATCCGGCTGCTGTGCCCGGGTCCTGACGCCAACCTCTGCGTGATCGGCGATCCCAACCAGGCCATCTATGGATTTCGCGGCGCTGACGTGCGGTTCATCCGCCAGTTCTCCGAGGACTACCCTGGCGCAGCAGTCTACCATCTGGCCACCAGCTACCGGTGCTCGGACACGATCCTGCAGGCCTCCCGCCAGGTCGTGACCTCTGACGAAGGCCCGGGGCCTTCCATGCTGCAGGGCCTGCCTTCCAGCGTGAAGCTGCAGATGGTGCAGCACCCCACGGACAAGGCGGAGGCGGAGTTCGTGGCCAGGACCGTAGAGCGGATGATCGGAGGCCTGGGCTTCTTCTCCATTGACAGCCAGATCACGGATGGCGAGGGGCACGAGACCACGCAGAGCCTTGCGGACTTCGCCATCCTGTGCAGGGCCGCAGCCCAGATGCCCAGCATCGAGAAGGCCCTCTTCGATCACAGCATCCCCTTCCAGCGCGTGGGACAGGAGCCCTTCTTCAGGCAGGAGCCGGTCCGTTCGATCATGGATCTCCTGAGGTTGGCGGTCTCGCCCGAGAACCGCTTCCTGAGGGCCAGACTCGGCGAGGGGGCATCCATCGCCGTGGCCCTGGACCCTGCGGCGCCGGCGTCGCAGACCATCCTCCAGGTCGTTGACGCGGCCTTTCCCGACAAGAAGGAGCTCAGCCAGGTCAAGGAGCTCATCGAGCTGGCTAACGACTCGGCAGGCACCGCAGAGGACTTCGTCCGATCCGCAGAACTGGCCAGCCCGATCGACACCTACGTGGCCAGGGCAGAGAAGGTCACGCTGATGACCCTGCATGCCTCCAAAGGTCTGGAGTTCCCGTGCGTGTTCATCGTAGGCTGCGAAGACGGTCTGCTTCCCCACCGGCTCTTCGAGAAACGCAAGGCCGATCTCCAGGAGGAACGACGGCTGCTCTACGTGGGCATGACCCGCGCCAGGCATTGGCTGTATTTGACCTGGGCGAAGTCACGGACCCTGTACGGCAGGACGCTGTCCCTGGACAAGAGCCCCTTCCTCGATGCCATAGAGCAGGAACTGGTCGAACAAAGCAGGGCCGAGTACAGAAGGCGGCCGAAGAAGATCGACAACCAGCCCCTGCTCTTCGAGTAGGAGGGGAAGGCCCATGTCCCCCGCTCCAGGCAGCACGAGAACGGCCATTAGCCCGACTAATCCCGAAAATCAGGGGGATTGGCTTCCAGAGCCCATCAGAACCGCGTATACTTGCGGAGAATACGGGGTCTGCTACGCCGCCAACAAGAGTCTAGTCCGCCTGGGTATGGGTGCCTCATGATCGCGATCCTCAAATTGGGCAACACCTACGACTCGCTTTGTGCAAAGAGGGGCGACTTTGAGCATTGGATCCTCGCAGGCCTGGGCGTCAGCAGCGACAGCTTCTACATCGTCGATCTGGCCCGCGGCGGCACCCTGCCCCTCTACCGTCGGCTGACGGGCGTCATCATGACGGGCTCCCACGCCATGATCACTGATGACCCCGGGTGGGTCGAGCCGCTCATGCAGTGGATCCCGGGTGTCATCGCGCGACAGATCCCTCTTCTGGGCATCTGCTTCGGTCATCAGCTTCTGGCCCGGGCCTTGGGTGGGCGAGTGGGATACAACCCGAACGGCACAGAGGTCGGGACCGTCGACGTGACCCTGCAGCCCAAGGCCAAGAGCGACAGACTCCTGGGGGGCTTGGGCAACCCCATCCGCGTCCATTGCTGCCACACCCAATCCGTGCTCAATCTCCCCAAGAGGGCCGTGTGTCTGGGTTCCAGCAATCGGGATCTCCATCAGGCCTTCAGCATCGGACGCTTCGCGTGGGGCGTGCAATTCCACCCCGAGTTCGACGCAGAGATCACCGCTGCCTACGTTGCGGCGATGCGGGGTGTCCTGGACCGGGAGGGACAGAACGCGGACCTCATCATGGCCAGTTGCACAGACACCTCGTTCGGCCCGCTGATCCTCAGGCGGTTCGCGGGTATCGTCAAGAACAAGGACTGGGACCAGTGGCAGTGACCGCGGAGCGGTCACATGGTAACTGGTTGAGTAGTCAAGTAGTTAAGTGGTCAAGTACTTAGGTCGTTAGATGGTGAATGGTTGGATAGTTGAATGGTCCTTCTCTTGTACCCATCTAACCATCTAACCAACAACCATCCAGTAACGGTGTAAGCCGTTACTGGGGCACTGGGCCGTCGATGATCTGATCCACGAACTGGTACTCAAGGGCCTGCTGGGCAGTGAAGAACCGGTCCCTGTCAGACAGTGGGAACCACTCGCCGGGCAGGTGGCCTTGCCTCTTGACAACCGACTCATAGGTCTGGACCTCGAAGTCGAACATGTCCCTGACCTCTTTGGGCACGCCGTTGGGCATCTGGGGTTTGTGGACCATGAAGTGGCTATTGGCGTAGGCGTATCTCTTGCCCGTCGCTGAGGCAAAGACTGCGCAGGCTGCGCTGTAGCAATTACCTATGTTCACGACATCCACCGACTTTCGCGTCAGACGGAGGGCGTTGTGGATCACACGGAACGCCACTGCCTCGCCTCCCAGGCTGTTGATCAAGAGGGTGATCCGGTCGACTTCGCTGCGCTGATCCAGGGTCAGGATCTTGTCAGCCACCTCCTCAGCCAGCGTACTATCGAGGTATCCACTGATGAAGATACATCCTGCAGCGGCCTCTGAAGACTCCACCCATGCGGAGATGTCAACCGGGACCTCGCGATCTGAAGGTGTGGTACTGTCCACAGACGAGAACAGCACACATCCCGACATCGTCAGGCACGCACTCAACAGGACCGCCAACCGCATGCACAATCCTCTCACAAGCCGCTACAACCCGACCCCTGCAACCGGGGCATCACAACCAGGACAACGACCGTCCTTGATCCGCTGATTTTGTATCGTATAGCCGGATCGCTCGATCAGCAAGTGGCCACATCTGTGGCAGAGAGTATTCTCCCGCTCCGTACCCGGGACGTTGCCTACGTACACGTACTGCAGGCCTGCAGCCTTTCCAATCTCATAGGCCCTCTCCAGGGCCGCGACCGGCGTCGGCGAGAGGTCGTCCATCCTGTATTGAGGATAGAAGCGGCTGACGTGCCACGGAACGTGAGGCCCGGCCTCCTGGACCAGCCAATGGGCCAGCTCCTTGAGTTCCTCCTCCTGGTCGTTCTGTCCAGGAACCAGGAGAGTAGTGATCTCGATCCAGATCCCGGTATTGCGGGCGATCTGCCGGATCGTCTCCAGGACAGGGGCAAGCCGGGCCTTGCACAAGCGGCGGTAGTAGGATTCGGTGAAGGCCTTGAGGTCCACGTTGATGGCGTCCAGCCAGGACGAGGCAAACTCGATGGCCTCAGGCGTCAGATAGCCGTTGCTTACGAAGACATTGGCCAGGCCCTGGTCGCGGGCCAGCCGTCCGCAGTCTGCAGCCAGCTCCATGAAGACCGTAGGTTCGGTGTAGGTGTACGAGATACTTTGCGACCGGCTCGTGACCGCGGCTGCCACGATCTTGTCCGCTGAGGAGGGCTCCCCCTCGACGTGCCCTGCCTCCAGGGGCGCCTGGCTGATCTGCCAATTCTGGCAGAAACCACACCTAAAATTGCAGCCCTGGGCCGCAATGGAGAAGCTCCGCGAGCCTGGGTAGAAATGATAGAGGGGCTTCTTCTCGATGGGATCGACGTGGGCTGCGCAAATCCTGTGATCCGTGAGGCTGTAGAGCACGCCGTCGATGTTCCGGCGGACACCGCACCGGCCGGACTGACCCGCCGCAATCAGACAACGATGGCTGCACAGCTTGCACTGGACTGCAGAGCCTTCTGCAGCCTCCCACAACACAGCACGTTCGAGCGGTCCTTCCACACGTACACCCATGAAGATCAGTCAAGATTATACCTGATCAACCCAGTCCGCCTAAGGACCCGTCCAGAAATAGCTGACCGATTTTCCATCTCATCTTCGGGCCATCTTGGGCCGCTCCTCAATCGCGAAATCCTCAACGTAGCAGGACTACGCCTCCGGTTTCGCTCAATCCTCGCGTCCGAATCTGACCCAAGTCTGAGCGGCAAATCGATCACTTATTTCTGGACGGGTCCTAACAAGAAAGGCGAGCCACGGGGCTCGCCTTGTGCACTCTTCGAAAGGGGAATGCAGATCCAGGACGTTACGACTAGAACGGATTCTCGCCGCAGTACGGCAGACCGGCAGGACGCGGCGTGGCGATATCCGGCACGCCCAGCATCTTGCAGCTCTCGAACAGGGTCTTGCCCGCGTGGGCGAAGCCCACGGCGGTGTGGTGCGGGAATCTCTTCTCGATCAGGACGTGTCTGTAGAAACGCCCCATCTCCGGGATGGCGAACACGCCGATGCCGCCGAAGGACTGCGGGTCGACGTTCAGGACCTGGCCCTGGGCCACGTAGGACCTCAGTTGCGTGTCCGCCGTGGACTGGATGCGGAAGACCGTGACATCGCCCGCCCGGATCTGGCCCTCCAGGGTGCCCCGCGTGATGTCCGGGTCCTTGCCCGGCTCCATCAGGCGGTGCATGATGAGCTGGTACTTCATCCCGAAGTGCGCCAGGCAGCACGACGGCGTGTTGCCGCAATGGAAGCCCATGAACAGGTCGGTCGGCTTGTAGGGCTTGGTCAGCTTGGCGTTGGCCTCAAACATGTCATAGGGCACAGTGTTGTTGATGTCCAGCAGCGTGGCCGGCGAGTCGGTGGCACAGACCGCCATGTACTCGCTCAGGGCTCCATAGATATCCACCTCGCAGGCCGCGGGAATGCCCTTGGCGCCGAGCCGGGAGTTCACGTAGCAAGGCACAAACGTGAAGTGCTTCTCAAAGGCAGGCCAGCACTTGTTGGCGAAGATGCCGTATTGTGAGGCGCCCAGGTTGTTCTCCATGAACCGCAGCAGGGCCACCTCGAACTGGGCCAGCTTCTCCAACATGTCCGGGAATGGGTTGTTCTCGCCGAGTTCCTTGGCCATGTCCCTGGCCACGGCCTTGACCTTGCGGTCGTCCTTGGCCTGCTGGCAGATGTCGAGCAGGTCGAGCTCGCTGTTCTCCATGACCTCGATGCCCAGGTCGTACAGCGCCTTGATGGGCGCGTTGCAGGCCAGGAAATCCTGTGGACGGGGACCGAACGTGAAGATCTTGAGGGACTTGACGCCCAGCATGACCCGGGCGATCGGCACAAAGCCGGCGATCATGGCAGCCACTTCCTTGGCCGTGCCCACCGGGTACGCCGGGATGTACGGCCTCAGCTTACGGAGACCGCAGTTGTACGAGGCATTCAGCATGCCGCAGTAGGCGTCGCCGCGGCCGCCCATCAGGTCGGCCTGGGACTCCTCCGCTGCTGCAGCCAGCATGACCGGTCCCCCGAACTTCTGGGCGAGCAGGGTCGTGGGGCCTTCTGGACCGAAGTTGCCGAGATAGACCACGAGGGCGTTGACCTTGCGGGTCTGGATCTCCTCGAGGGCCTCAAGCACGTTCTTCTCATTCTCAACGATCGTCTGCAGTTCGACGATCGACTGGCCCGCGGCCCTGCACTCCTTGGCCAGCGCGATCCGCCTCTTCTTGGACAACTCGGCAGGGAAGCAGTCGCGGCTGACCGCGATCAGTCCCAGCTTGACGTTTGGCACATTGTTCATGCTGTTTCCCTTCCACGTTACATGACTTGAATGTCGCCATGCCAGAGAGGCGGACGACCCCGCTGCCGGCCCTATACGGCACCCGGTCTCCCAGGCGTTGGATCTTCACGGGTCACAGGCGGTCGCCTGCCGGAAGTCGCCTGCTGGCAGGCTTGTTTATAGGGCCATGACCACGGCCCGTCAAGCGAAAAAGGCCCGCTCGCCCCTGCAAAGCCGGCCGATATCCCTGGCCACAATCGCGGCGATCACACTCCGCTGCCGATCCGGCATCACCGGACGCCAGATGCTGTCACGGCTGACGGACCTGTCCCCAGACGCGGGAGGCTTCGGGGACGGCTGTTCGGGTGGCACGGTCTCCTGGCGAGCGGCGACTGCCGCAATCGCGGCCTCTGCCCACCGCGGGATGGCCTCGTCCGGGCTGGGCTCCTGGACGACATCGAGCCTCTCTCCACCCGTGGACGACAACGAGACCGGATCTCCAGGTTCCTCGGCAGGCCGGGGAGCGTCGTGCAGGGCCTCTGCAGCCTGTTGCAGGACGTCCGCGGCGGAGGCCTTCTCTTTCCTCCGGCCAGGTCCCCTTCGGGTCGCGGCCACGAGCCTGCGATCATTGGCCATGATCCCTGCGTCCAAATCGAACCTGGGAACCAGGGACGGCCGTCCGCCGTCTCCGGCCGTCGTTGCCTCGCTGCCTGAGGCTGGGTCTGATCCAGGCACGATCTCCTTGAACCCCAGACGTCGCGCAGGAGGGTTAGATCTGTCCACCACCCTTGTCTCCGCAGAGTGACCTTGTGCCGGTGGGGCCGGGCCCCATCGCGTATTCGGTGTACTGGCCCGGCTGCAACTGCCGGACCAGACTGTTGACGTCGTCCACGGTGACCGCCTTGATCGCCGTCACGTCCTCCGCCACGGAACGATACTGGTGTAGGTAGGTCCAGTTGAAGCCCAGATCCACCAGTCGCCCCATGGGAAGCTCGTTCTTGATGACCAGGGCGCTGAGGGTCTTGTTCCTGGCCTTGGTCAACTCCTCGATCGTCACGCCCGTGCGGGCCAGGTCGTCAAATATCCGCATGACGACGCTGCGGACCTGGCCGGCATTGGAGGGGCTGCACTGGAAGTAGCTGTAGAAGACGCCGGTCCCGTCCATGGCCCCGAACTGCATGGACGCCCCCTCTGCAATCGCGTTGTCCACCAGATCCCAGTAGTAGCGGGAGCCCACCTCGTCACCGAGGATCATGGATAGCAGCATGGCCGCAAAACGGCGGGGGTCTTGGGCGGAGATCCCTTCGTGCATCAGACAGATGTGCTCACAGGCCAGGGTCGGCCGCAGCTCACGCTCCTGCCTCCGCGTGCCGGCGAAGTGGGTCAGGGTCCTGGAGGCAGGCTGACGGGGCCACGCTGAACAGGCCTTCTCCACCTCGGAGCACACCTGATCCCAGTCGAACTGGCCTGCCCAGGCCGCCACGATGTTGTTGGGGACGTATCGGCGTCCGAAATACTCCCTCATCTGACTGCTGGTCAGACCGTCGATGCCGGCCTCTGTCCCCAGTACGCTGTTGCCGCAGGGATGCCCGCCGAAATGCAGACTGCGGCACCGCTCCATCACGTCGAAGCTCGGCTGGTCCTTATACATGGCGATCTCTTCCTTGATCACGTTCTTCTCGAGGTTGAAATCGTCGTCCCGCAGCGAGGGCCGCATCAGCTCCATCCAGAGCCGCGTCACCTCCTGGAGGTACTCCGGCAGCACGGCCGCGTAGTAGACGGTGTTCTCCTCACTGGTGAAGGCATTGAACTGTGCGCCCGTGTCGTCGAAGGCCGCGTTTACCTCCAGTGCACTGAGGCGGTCCGTGCCCTTGAACAGCATGTGCTCCAGGAAGTGCGACACCCCGCACAGGTCCGCAGTCTCGTCACGGGAGCCGGTCCTGACGAAGAACCCCACTGCCGCTGACTTGGCCGAGGTATTGACCTCGCCGATCAACTGCAGGCCATTGCTCAACGTCTTTTCGCGAAAGTCCATGGTTCAGACTCAGAAGACAGGAGTGAGGAGACAGGAGATAGTAGGAAGGACTTGGATCCTCCTACTGACTACTGTCTCCTGACTCCTATCTCCTATCCTTAGCATCGAACATCCTTGGGTCCAATCGTGACCACAGTGAACTCCTTGAACGGACACCGCTTTAGGAAGTCCACTATGGAGTCTGCAGTCGTGGCCTCGACCCGCTGCTTGATCTCATCCAGGCTCCGCACGCGGCCCAGCATGTAGTAGTCGCCGCCCAGAGAGCCCGCGCGACTGCCCGAGGACTCGCTCTGCAGGATCAGCGCAGACTTGAGGCCTACCTTGGCCCTGGCCAGTTCCTCATCGCTGATGCCATCCTGGAGATGGCGGAACTGGTCCACGACCACGTCGAAGGTCTCCTGCGCCTTGTCAGGGCTGGTGCCCGCGTAAGTCATGATGCCGGCCGCGCCCTTGAGGCCGTGATAACGGCTTCCGACCGCATAGCAGAGGCCCCGCTTCTCGCGGACCTCTGTGAACAGCCTGGCACTCATGCCCCCTGACAGGACAGAGATCGCCACTCGTGTGTTGTAGTAGTCTTCCTCTGCGGGCTTGGCTGTGGTCGTCATCAGACCCATGTGGACCTGTGCGCCGTCGTTGGGGATGTGCGTGTACCGGCTGCCGGCTGCCCCGACCTCCACCGGCAGCGGCCCCCGCCCTTCTGAACCACCGAACAGCCCCTCCATCTGCCTGCAGACCTGGTCGAAGTCATACTTGCCTGCCACAGACAGGATGATCTCAGGCGCAACAAAGGACCCGCGGACCAAGGACGCGGCCGCGTCCGCAGTCAGGGCCTCCAGATCCGGGATATAGCCGCAGGTGCTGCGGCCCAGGGGGCTCGGGTAGAACTGCTCCTTGAGTGCGACCATCACCTTCTGCCGAGGCTCGTCGTCCAGGCTCTTGACCTCCTCGACCGCCAACTGCCTGGCAAGATCGAATTGCCCGGGGTCCAGATGGGGCCTCAGGATGATGTCCGCAAAGAGCTCCAGCGCCTGCTCAAGGTTGCTGGCCTCCAGGGTGGCGCCCAGCGTCACGTGGGAGGAGCTGACTGCGGTGGACCGCTGCAGGCCCAGGCCATCGAGGCTGTCGCTCAACTGGCGGTTATCCCGCGTTCCAGCGCCACGGAAGACCCAGTCGCTGAAGACGTTGGATGCACCGCAAACCCCCGCAGGCAGGCGGGCAGAGCCTGCAGGCATCATGAAGTCAAAGGCCACGGACTGCGCGGCCTCCATCGGCTCACCGAGGATGACCATCCCATTCTTCAGTACGTGCTGATCCAATCGATCCATCTGTAGCCGCATCCTACCAGGTTTGCAGGGCTTTGCAAGCACCGGCGGGCCCCTCCCATACCGATTCGCAGCGGTAGCCAAGATCGACATCCGCAGCCCCCTACGACTTCGTCAATTGAGTCGGATGTTCAGCCTTTCGCCGAAGGGCTCGTCTGGGCCACGACGCGGGGGTTTGGCGTTGGGGGGCCTTGCGTTGTCGCGCCTGGGGCCTGAGGGTTTGGTGCCGGGTTTGTCGGGGTTGTCTCGCCTGGGCTGGTCCTGGGGCTGGGGCTTTGTGGTCGTGCCGGTCTTGAGGGACAGGCTGATCCGCTTTCGCTCCAGGTCCACGGCCAGGACCGTGGCAAAGACCTTCTGGTGGACCTTGACCACCTCTGCGGGGTTCTTGACGAACCGGTCTGCCAGCTCGCTGATGTGAACCAGGCCATCCTGGTGCACACCGATGTCCACAAACGCGCCGAAGGCGGTGACGTTGGTGATGATCCCGGGCAGCCGCATGCCCGGCTTAACGTGCTCGATGCTGGAGACGTCCTTCGAGAACTCGAAGGCCTCGAACTGCCGCCTCGGGTCCCTGCCCGGCTTAGCCAACTCCTGCAAGATGTCGTTGAGCGTGGGCAGGCCCACGGTCTCGGTTGTGTAGTTCTCCAGACGGATCTTCTTGCGGAAGTCGCCGCTGGTCATCAGGTCTGCCACCGAACAGCCGGCGTCGCTGGCCATGCGATCCACGATGGGATAGCTCTCGGGATGCACGGCGCTGGCATCCAATGGGTTGGCTGCGCCGCGGATACGGAGGAAGCCCGCTGCCTGCTCAAAGGCCTTTGCACCCAGGCGAGGGACATCCATGAGGTCACTCCGCGAGCCGAACGGTCCATGGCTGTTGCGGTACTCGACGATGTTCTGGGCAAGCTGCGGCCCCAGGCCAGAGACGTACATCAGGAGCTGCTTGCTGGCGGTGTTGACCTCCACGCCGACGGAGTTGACGCAACTGATCACCACGTCGTCCAGGCCCTGCTTGAGCTGGTTCTGATCCACGTCGTGCTGGTACTGGCCCACGCCGATGCTCTTGGGGTCGATCTTGACCAGCTCCGCCAGCGGGTCCATCAGGCGGCGGCCGATGGAGACTGCCCCCCTGACAGTCACATCCTTGTCAGGGAACTCATCGCGGGCGACCTCTGAGGCCGAGTAGATGGATGCCCCGCTCTCGTTGACCATCACCACGGGGATCTCTCGGCCGAAGGGTATCTTGCGGACATAGGCCTCGGTCTCCCTGGAGGCAGTGCCATTGCCTATGGCGATGGCCTCGACCTCCAGCTTGTCGGCCAGGGCCTTGAGCCTCTCTGCGTCTGCTACAGCCTTGGCCTCGCTCTGGAAGGGATAGACCACGTCGTCGTAGACGAGCTTTCCCTGCCTGTCGAGACACGCGACCTTGCAGCCCGTGCGGAATCCCGGGTCCAGGGCCAGGACCTTCTTGCCGCCCAGGGGAGGGGCGAGCAGCAGTTCGCGGAGGTTCTCTGCAAAGACCTTGATCGCGGTCTGATCCGCCAGCCTCTTGCCCTCCAGCCTGACCTCGGTCTCGATGGACGGGCCGAGCAGACGTTTGTAGCCGTCTGCCACTGCCTCCTTGACCTGCACGCTGGAGGGACAGGCGGACTTGACGAAAAGCTGCTCCAGCATCGCCAGGGCGTCCGGATCTGGGACGGTGACCCGCATGCGGAGGAAGCCCTCCTTCTCTCCCCTTCTCATGGCCAGGACGCGATGCGAGGGCGCGGACCTGACCGCCTCGTGCCAATCGAAGTAGTCCTTGTACTTGACCCCTTCCGCCTCCTTACCCTCGATGACCTTGGACTCGTACTGGCCGTGTTCGAAGAACAGCTCCCGGATGCGGGCGCGGCTGATCTGGTCCTCACTGACCTGTTCGGCGATGATATCGCAGGCCCCTGCCAGTGCCGCCTCTGCCGACTCGACGCCCTTCTCAGCATTCACGAAGGCTGCAGCCTCGGCCAGCAGGTCCAGTTCCGGCCTCTGCTCCAGGACCATCTGGGCCAGAGGCTCAAGACCCTTCTCCTTGGCGATCGTGGCCCGGGTCCTGCGCTTGGGCTTGTAGGGCAGGTACAGGTCCTCAAGAACCGCCATCGTCTCTGCAGCGAGGACCCTCTCCTTGAGCTCGTCGGTGAGCTTGCCCTGCTGCTCGATCGTCTTGAGGATGGTGTCCCTCCGCTCATCGAGCTGCAGCAACTGGATCAGCCGGTCGCGGATCGTGGTGACCGCCACCTCGTCGAGGCTGCCGGTCAACTCCTTTCTGTACCGGGCGATGAAGGGCACGGTGGCCCCCTCCTCAAACAGCAACGCCGTGGCAGCCACCTGCCTGTCCGCCAGCTTCAGTTCCCCAGCGATCTTCGATACATACTGTTCGTTCAAGTCTATGCCTCCTACGGGGCCCTTAACGGAGTAGGCGGGGTCCCACTTGCCATCGTGACGAGAATATAGCCGATCCGCGTCCTGCGTCCAGAGGGTAGCATCGTGGGTGCTGGCGGTCGCCGGGATCAGACCCGCGGACCTGGTCATGCCCCCGGCCGGCGTTTCTCACGGAGTCTAGCCCGGATTTCTCACGAGGCTTTGGACGTTCGAGGCAGAAGTGAGTCTACGAACTTGAGTTGGGCCGGCTGGAAGGCTAATGTGTGCCTGCATGCCAAGAAAACTATTGCATTGCACGAACCTGGCTGCTAAATAGTAGTAAGTACTAATTAGGTATTGGTACTGAATTGAAGATGAGGCACCTGATGACAATGAAGGAATGGCCCCTGAGGCTGTCCGAGTTCGGTAGCCGCTGCAGGCAGGCGGGACTCAAGCTGACGCCTCAGCGTGTGGCGGTCTACCAGGTCCTGGCCCAGACTAAGGAGCACCCGTCTGCGGACCAGGTCTTCCAGGAGGTTCGGCAGTCGATGCCCAGCATCAGCCTGGATACCGTGAACCGTACCCTGCAGACCCTGGCCGAGATCGGCGCCGCCTTTGTGGTCGAGGGCTCGGGCGAGGTCAAACGGTTTGACGCGAACCTGGATGACCATCAGCATTTCAAGTGTATTCGGTGCAAGAAGATCGTTGACTTTCACCACCCGCCGTTCGACCAGGTACCTGTCCCGGCGGAACTGAACAGAGGATTCAAGATCCTTCGCAAGACCGTCTACTTCGAAGGACTGTGTGATCAATGCAACCCGGGACAGAGACGCCCCAATACAAAGGAGACGCCCCATGAGCATTAAGGGAAGCCAGACCGAGAAGAATATCCTCACCGCGTTTGCAGGTGAATCCCAGGCCCGGAACCGCTACACCTACTTTGCCAAGCAGGCCCAAAAGGAGGGCTATGAGCAAATCGGCGCGATCTTCGCTGAGACTGCGGACCAGGAGAGCCAGCACGCCAAGCAGTTGTTCCAGTTGCTCGAGGGCGGCGAGGTCGAGGTCAGCGCGGCGTTTCCTGCGGGTGTCATCGGCACGACCCTGGAGAACCTCAAGGCCTCTGCAGCAGGCGAGCGGTATGAGAATACCCAGATGTACCCGGACTTCGCCAAGACCGCAGAGAAGGAGGGCTTCAAGCAGGCAGCGGCCCTGTTCAGCCTGATTGCCGTGGCAGAGACCCGTCACGAGGCCCGGTACGTGGCGCTCGCCAAGAACGTGGAAGAAGGAAAGGTCTTCAAGAAGGACAAGCCGGTCCGCTGGGTCTGCCGCAAGTGCGGATACGTGCATGAAGGCCCTGCTGCCCTGAAGGTCTGTCCCGCGTGCCAGCATCCGCAGGCGTACTTTGAGCTGGATGCGGTAAACTACTGATTGTGGGTCAAGGACCCACGGCCGGGCCCTGCCGAGACGGGATCGGGTGGGGCAAGGCGGTGGATACGAACCATGAAGAAGATGCTCACCATAGGATTCTTGGTGATCCTGGCGGCCGCAGCGGGCTGCCGCAAGCTAGAGGAAAGGAGTACAGTCATGGCCGAAAAAACAGGGATAGTGACATTCAAAGGGTCCCCCCTGACGCTGGTGGGGCCCACCCTCAAGGTGGGAGACCGTGCGCCCGACGCCAAGCTGGTGGCCAATGACCTGTCCGAGGTCAGCCTCTCTTCCTACAAGGGCAAGGTGGTAGTCTTCTCGGCAGTTCCCTCGCTGGATACGGCCGTGTGCGACATACAGACCCGCAAGTTCAACGAGCAGGCCCAGGCCCTGGGACCGGACGTGGTCGTGGTCACGGTCAGCATGGACCTGCCCTTTGCCCAGAAGCGGTGGTGCGGGACCTCCGGGCTCAGGAACGTGGTGACGCTCTCGGACTACCGAGAAGCCTCATTCGGACAGGCCTATGGCGTCCTCATTAAGGAGCTGAGGCTGGAGGGACGCTCGGTTTTCGTGGTAGACAGGCAAGGCGCAATCCGCTATATACAGATCGTCAATGAGATGACGCACGAACCGGACTACGCCCCCGCATTGGAGGCGGCCAAGAGACTCCTTTAGGTCCGGGCTGCTCCGGTCCGGCCCGGCGGCCGCAAACCATCAACATTGAGGAAGGCATCGTATGAGACAGTTGAAACCGGGAATCCATGAGGTGGGCGCCAGAGACTGGGACCGCCGTTTGTTCGACGAGCTCATCCCCCTCCCAGACGGCACCAGCTACAACGCCTACGTGGTCCGGGGCAGTAACAAGACCGCCCTGCTGGATACCGTGGATCCGGCCATGACCGAGGTCCTCCTGCGCAATCTGGCCGGCCTGGGCATCGATCGGCTGGATTACATCGTGGCCCACCATGGCGAGCAGGACCACTCAGGCTCTATTCCGGACGTCCTGACACTCTATCCAGAGGCGAAGGTCGTGGTCAATCCGAAGTGCAAGGACCTCCTGATCACGCATCTACACGTCGATGAGGGTCGTTTTGTCACCATCCAGGACAACGAAACGATCTCACTGGGCGACAAGACGCTCCAGTTCATCTATGTCCCCTGGGTTCACTGGCCCGAGACCTTCGCCACCTATATCCAGGAGGACCGCGTGCTGGCGCCCTGCGACTTCTTCGGCTCGCACCTGGCGACCTCCAGCCTGTTCGTCGATGACTGGCCCAAGGTCCACGAGGCCGCCAAGCGATACTACGCGGAGATCATGATGCCCTTCAGGGGGCCCATCCGGAAGAATCTTGAGAGGCTGGCCCCCCTGTCCATCGACATGATCGCGCCCAGCCATGGACCCGTCTATGACCAGCCGAAGCTGATCGTCGACGCCTACAAGGAGTGGGTCAGTGATGACGTGAAGAACGAGGTGGTCGTGCCGTACATCTCGATGCACGGCAGCACGCACTTGATGGTTGAACACCTGGTCGATGCCCTGGCCGACCGGGGGATCACGGTCAAGCCCTTCAACCTGAGCCGCACGGACATCGGCGAGCTGGCCATGGCCCTGGTGGACGCAGCCACTGTCGTGTTGGGCTGCCCGACGGTCCTGACCAGCCCCCATCCGTCGGTCGCGTACGCGGCGATCCTGGCCAATGCCCTGAAGCCCAAGACCCGCTTCGCCTCGATCATCGGGTCGTATGGCTGGGCTGGAAAGGCTGCCGAGCAACTGGCCGGCATGATCCCGAACCTCAAGGTCGAAATCCTCTCTCCGGTCATGATCAAGGGCCAGCCCCGGCACGAGGACTATGCGGCCTTGGACGGCCTGGCCGACCAGATCCTGGCCAAGCACAAGCAGGCAGGCATCGTCAAGTAGAAGCAGATGTAGCGACAGCACTGGAAAGGGATAGGGTATGACAGCCGCTATGCAGGTGTACAAGTGTCGAAACTGTGGGAACATCGTTGAGGTCCTCCACGTGGGCGGCGGGGAACTGGTCTGCTGCGGCGAGCCCATGCAGCTCGTTCAAGAGAACACCGTGGATGCCTCCAAAGAGAAACATGTCCCGGTCATCGAGAAGATCGCCGGCGGCTACAAAGTCAAGGTTGGGTCCATCCCCCACCCCATGGAAGAAAAACACTACATCGAGTGGATCGAGCTAATTGCGGACGGCAGGGTCTGCAGGGCGTTCCTCAAGCCCGGACAGCCTGCAGAGGCGGTCTTCCAGACCGAGGCCAAGGCCGTCACCGCCCGCGAGTACTGCAACCTTCACGGCCTCTGGAAAGGATAGACGATACCATGATCAACAAGAAGATGCAGACGGCCTTCAACGGCCAGATCAACGCAGAGACGTACTCGGCCTACCTGTACTGGTCGATGTCCGCGGCCCTAGAGATCCAAGGCCTGCATGGCTTTGCCCACTGGATGCAGGTGCAGGCGGGTGAGGAGCTGGGCCACGCCAAGAAGTTCTACGGCCAGCTCATCGAGCGGGGAGGGGTGGTGACCCTGAAGGCGATCGAGGCACCGCCGACCCAGTGGTCGAGCGTGATGGGGATGTTCAAGGACGTCCTCAAGCATGAGCAGGAGGTCACAGGCCTGATCCACAACCTCATGGCCCTGGCTCATACGGAGAAGGACTATGCGGCGGCCATCTTCCTGCAGTGGTTCGTGACCGAGCAGGTGGAGGAAGAGGCCAACGCACAGGAGATCCTGCAGAGGCTGGAGATGGCGGGCGACTCCAAGGGGGCACTGTTGATGCTGGATAAGGAAATGGGTAAACGCGGAAGTGAATAAGGAGGCCCGCCGTGAGCATCACGTTCAATGCCGATGAGATCTTCGAGATGGCCGAGGAGATCGAGCGCAATGGCGCCGCCTTTTACCGCGAGGCGACAGCGAAGGCCAAGGATGTCCAGACGCAGAAGTTCTTTCGAGACCTGGCTGCCATGGAGGATGGACACCTGACCGTCTTCCAGAACATGCGAAGAGAGCTCGCCGACCAGGACAGGACCCCTACCGTGTTCGATCCGTTCGACGAGAGGACGCTCTACCTGCAGGCCATGGCCGATGCCAAGGGCTTTGAGGGCAAGATTGGACCCAGCCTCAAGCTGACGGGAAAGGAGACCCTTCTGGACGTCCTCAGCATCGCCCTCAACGCGGAGCGGAACAGTGTGGTCTTCTACGTGGGCCTCAAGACACTGGTGGACAACGACCGAGCCAGAAAGCAGGTCGACAAAATCATCGGCGAGGAGATGGGCCACGTCGCGGTACTGCAGAATCGGCTGATGACCCTGTGATGGGAAGGAGTGAGGCCCCCTCTGCATGGGCACCTGCAACATTGAGATCAACGCCGAGAGGAAGCTCCAGGTCCACACAGGCAAGTCTCTGCTGGCGACCCTGGCAGACCAGAGAATCTTTCTGGCCACCGCCTGCGGCGGCCGGGGATTCTGCGGCCTGTGCAGGGTGAAGGTCCGACAAGGCGGCGGTCCGGCCGCCGAGCGAGAAACCAAGCGTCTCGGCGAGGATCTGCTCCGCCAGGGATGGCGCCTGGCCTGCCAGATCATCGTCGAGTCAGACCTCTCCATCGAAGTATCGGCCGACGTCCTGAAGAAGGGCCAGTTCAAGGCCGTCTGTTCGGGGATCGAAGACCTGAACCACGACGTTCGGCGGCTGCGGCTGGAACTCCAGGCCCCCCCTACGATCTCCTTCGTCCCAGGCCAGTACATCCAATTCCGCTGCCCCCCCTACCCGGGAAGCCCCGAGGAGGTCTCCCGCGAGTACTCCATCGCCTCGGATCCCACCCAATCGCACGCAGTCGAGTTGATCATGCGCCGCGTGCCCAAAGGGATCTGCACGACCTACTGCTTCGAGGGGCTGAAGGTCGGGGATCCCGTGACCTTCAGTGGTCCCCACGGCGACTTCCGGTTGTCGGACAGCAATGCCCCCATGATCTTCGTGGCAGGCGGGTCGGGCATGGCTCCCTTTGTCTCGATCCTGCACCACATGGCCAACACGCGGTCCGACCGAAAGGCCACCCTGTTCTTCGGCGGCAATCGATCCAAAGACCTGTATCTGCTCGACGAGATGCGGCGATTCGAAGCCAGGCTGCCTGGCTTCAGGTTCGTGCCCGTGGTGGCCAAGGACGGCGACGAATCAGGCTGGACCGGCCAGACCGGCCTGGTCACGGAGGCGGTCCAGAGGACCTACTCGAGTCTCGCGGGGTACGAAGGTTACCTCTGCGGCCCTCCGGCCATGATCGACGCATCTCTGGGCGTCCTCGCCCGGCTGCGGATCGCCCAGGATAGGATCTACTATGACAAATTCCTCTAGTCCATCCTTCGACGTGCAAGGTCTGGAACAGACCCTGCGGTCCTCCAAGACCGTGGCAGGAGGTTTCCTGGCAGCGGACGTTCGCAGCCTGGACCGCATCATTGCGGATGACCTGGCTCTCCTATCCAAACACTGCCTGACCGCCCAGAAACTGGGCCGGCGGATGCAGGAGGTGACTGACCGGGCGAAGGCAGGCCTGGGGGCCGAGGTCGCCATCGGCGAGGGCCTGGTGGCCTGGTGCGATGAGTGGAAAGGTCTGATCTTGTGCCCCTGGCCGCACGGGGGCCGATTCGACAAGCGTCTGACCCTGGTCAGGCAGTCCTCTACCGGCCGGACGATCCGATGGACGGACCTCAACATCCACCTGATCCTGGAACACAGCTTCTTCGAAGGCAAGGGCGCAGAATTCCGCCTCGAACCGCAAGAGCTTGCGGAGTTCCTCTTCGCTTAGGGACAGAGAGCCAAGAGGTAAGAGGAAAGCTCACGTCTTACTGCTTACTTCTTGCATCTTGCCTCTTGCTTCCTAGTCAGTAGGCAGGGTCTGGAGATTCTGCTTGGCCTCTTCGGCCAGGAAATGGCCCGGATATTGGGTCATGATCTGATTCAGGGTGGAGCGGGCCTCTGCCAGAAGGACCTTTCTGGATGGGGCGCCCGTCTCGCCCTGGTAGAGCCGGATCTTGAGCCGGGCCAGCTCATAGAGGGCCTCCTTGCCGCCATCGGTCTGTGGATACCGGCGATGGACCTCCGCAAGCTTCTCGGCACAGGCCTGCGCATCCGCCAATGTCAGGGCCTGAGCCAGCAGCACATTGTCCCGCAAGGGGTCATCCTCCGGCATGCCGGTCAGCAGGGCTGCCAGCGCCGCGGGGTACTCCAGGGAGTGGGGGTTGAGCATGACGAACTCGGCCAACCGAGTCTCCGATTTTTCGCCGCCCGCACGATTCTCACGTCCAATCAGACTGCACAGCCGATCCAGCCGCCCCTGGAGCTCTTTGAGGCGATTCTCGGTCATGACCGACGCAGCCGGGGGATGGAACAGCCTCCGCAGGTCACTGGGTACATCCTGGGGGGCCTTCCTGTTGAGCTGCTCTCGAACCAGGCCCTGGGCCTCTCCTGCCAGGCTCCACGCCAGCTCAAAGTTGGGCTTTCCGGCCAAGCGTCTGGCGATCCGCCAGCGGGCCTCCATCGATTCCGGGCTGACGCTGAAGTTCGAGTAGAGCTGATACCAGATCTCACGGGAGCGGTCCTGCGGGTAGTCGTGGTAGAAGTGGAGGACCTCTTCCCTGCCCAGCATGACCAGGTCGGGCGTGTATTCGCCCAGCAAGGCCTTGTAGTACAAGGCCACGGCCATCCGGTGGCCGCTGGTTCGTCGGTCGAGGATCCGCTGATGTATGAACTGCGGCATCCACCAGGGCCTGACCGGATAGATGAACAGATCGTATTGCTCATCGAGCCACTGGCGTTTCTCCTGGTAGTTCAGCTCCTTGGGCACGCGAAACCAACCCGGCCAGTGCTCGCTTCGCAACTGCTCCTGGCATTCCTTCTTGAGCGCCTCTCGCAGAGGGATCGGCTCCGTGGGGTAGAAGTACCCGGCCAGGTACTTCCGGATGGCCGGATCCGTGATGGTCCGGTCCAACGGTCTGGTGATGAGATGGTCGCGGAACTCGGGCGTGCGGTCGGGGTCATTGCGGACCACGTGGAGCTGGTATGCCAGCTCGTTCAGTCCGATGGTCGACTCGAAGACGACGATCGTCAGAACCCATACGCCTGCCAGGACCGACACCACGATGCCGGGCTTGTACCGCGTGTAGTGGCCGATCGCCAGGACGATGCCGCTCACGGCCAGGCCCACCAGCCAGGCAGCCACCCAAGGGGCAAAGGAGACGCCCCACAGGACAGGCTCGGTGCCCCTTTCAGATCCAAAGAGGCCCCAGTACACGACCTGGGGCGCCATGCACAGGGCAATAGCGATGATCCTGGAGCGGAACCGGAGTGGCCGGCAGGCCACGCCCACGCAGCTCAGCACGAGGCTGGCCGCCAGGCCCGGCAGGTTGGCCAACAGCAGCACGGCGAGGATGAACGGGATGCTGTGGGGAAAACTCAACAACTGGGCGATGAGGATGGGACCTACCGCCAGGACGCCCATCAAGAGCCCCAGCACCAGGATCTGCCAAGGGTATTCGAAGATACTGACCCCGGAGGTCACGAACCGGTCCAGCCGCCAGGTGTCGAGCGAGAGGATCTGCTGGGGGTCAAATGAGGCAAACGTCCCTGCCGTGAGCTTGGACCACAGCAGGCAGCTCATGCCAAAGACCACGACCGCCAGGAACCAGAAGATCTGGACGTTGGGATGGCTGTAGTGCAGGGTCGGTCCCACGGCCATGAAGGTCTTGCCGACCGTTGACGCCTTTTCGGCCTCATTCCGTTCCATGGCCGCTCTCGACTCCAAAAGGCTCAGACGCACGGGAATGCGGACCAGTCCACACCACAACCCTGTGAACCATGCAGACTAGGTCCCCTCGCCGCTGCTGGCCAGATACTCCACCTGTTCGGGCGTCAGGGTATCGACCCCGAGGCCCATGGTCGCCAGCTTGAGCCTGCAGACCCGCTGTTCGATCTCAGCGGGCACGTCATGGACGGTGGCAGCCAGACGCCCGCGTTTCTTGACCGCGTCTTCCGCCTGAAGGGCCTGTGTCGCGAAGCTCATGTCCATCACGCAGGCGGGATGCCCCTCTGCTGCAGCCAGGTTGATCAGCCGGCCCTCAGCCAGGAGGTAGATCCGTTTTCCATTGCGGAGCACATACTCGTCCACGCACCTTCGGACATCGCGGTTCACCTTCTTGCTCAGCTTCCTCAGGGCCGGAATGTCGATCTCCACGTCAAAGTGGCCGCTGTTGGCCACCATGGCCCGGTCCTTCATGACGCGGAAGTGCTCGGCCCGGATCACGTGCTTGTTGCCCGTCAGGGTCACAAACACGTCACCGATGCGGGCGGCCTTGTCCATCGGCATGACCTCGAAGCCGTCCATGGCCGCCTCCAGTGCCCGGATGGGATTGATCTCAGTGACGATCACGATCGCGCCCATCCCCCTGGACCGCATGGCAAAACCGCGACCGCACCATCCGTACCCTGCCACCACGATCTTGGACCCTGCGATCAGCAGGTCCGTCGCACGGACCAGGCCATCGACAGTGGATTGCCCAGTCCCGTACCGGTTGTCGAACAGGTGCTTGCTGTCTGCATCGTTGACGGCCACCACCGGGAACTTCAGCAGCCCCTGGGCAGCCATGGCACGCAGCCGGACGACGCCGGTGGTCGTCTCCTCCATGCTGGCAATGATCCGATGGCTGTCCGCCTTGCGATGGGTGTGCAGTTCATGCACAAGGTCAGCCCCATCGTCCAGGGTCACCATGGGCTTGTGATCGATGGCGGCATTGAGGTGCTTGTAGTAGACGCTGCGGTTCTCCCCGCGGATGGCGAAGACGGGGATACGAAAATCCCGCACGAGCGACGCGGCCACGTCATCCTGCGTGCTCAGAGGGTTGGAGGCACACAGGACCACGTCCGCACCGCCACCCTTGAGGGTGCGCATAAGGTTCGCCGTCTCGGCAGTGACGTGCAGGCATGCAGAGACCCGTATGCCGGCCAAGGGCCTGGACTTCTCAAAACGTGCCCGGATGGCAGCCAAGACAGGCATGTCGTTGTCGGCCCAGATGATCCGCTTCTTACCCTTGGAGGCGAGTTGTAGGTCCGCCACGTCGTGCTTCATCGAGCATTCCTTTCCATGGAGTCGTCTTCAAAGGGGTTATTGTAGAGGTGATCGCCGGCCCTGGCAAGGGCTATTCGACACCGGGTACCGAAGCGAAACGGCGAATGGGCGAAACGAGGAAACAAGAGCCTTCAGCTATCAGCAGGAGATCGCTGATCGCTGAAGGCGGATCGCCGCCGGCCGAAGGCCAGCCCACCAGGCCCCTGGCCGCTCACTCTCTGCGGCTTGGCGTCAGGGCGCCCTGCCGGGCATCCCGTACGGACCGTATGCGCCGAGTCCGCCGGGTCCCATGCCCATACCCATGCCCGCGTTGAGACCGTCGCTCCAGGATCGAGGTCCCTCGACCTTCATCGCCTTCTGCTTGCGAATCTCGGAGTAGACGGTGGACTGTCCGTCGGGCCAGTTCGATGCCCCGACCGCCACTCGCCGGATGTCGGTTCCATCGGCGCTGTAGAGCATATCGTAGTAGGATTGGGCCCGCAGTCGGTTGCCGCCCGTCCAACCCTCCACGTGAGACACGCCCACCAGGATAACGCCAGTGCTGAAGTCGATGGTGGAAGGCTGGAACGTCGCGTCCTCGGCAGGCTGTGCGCCATAGGGGACTCCTCCGTACTGCGCAGCCATGGGATCGGCCATCAGTCTGGTCCTGGACTCCTTAGGCTTGGTCTCCATTTCGCGGCCGATCGCCTCTCCAGGCCGCACTGCGAAGTCCTGGGTCCGCCAGTATCCCAGCAGGAACTTGCAGACCTCCACGTTCACGGCGCCGGAACTCTCCTGGTAATCCTTGGCGAAGAAGTACTGCCGGGCCCGAATGTCGATGGCCTGGGTGGCGTCTGAGTACGGGCTCCACAGGATGGTCTGGTTCTTGATCGCCGCACTTGCAGCGGCAACCTGGTCCGTCCCAGCCACCGGGTTGAGCACGCCCAGTCTCAGACGATAGCGGTATTGACTGCCGGACAAGGCCGTGTCGTCGCACGCCCAGAACGACACATCCTTCAGCTTGGTCCACTCCGTCATCGGCGTCAACTTGAGGTCCTGGTACTTCATATAGACCTGGCTGAGGGCCATCTGGTTCTCCATGCCCGGCTGTGCGGCCATCATGGCAGGGTCCATGGCATACTCTCCGCCGGGCCCGCCCGCCGCCCCTCTCGCCCCGCGTCCCCTTGCTGCACCGGGTGCCGGCATGGCCCCGTAGGGAGTCGCTGCAGGGTTGTTCCGACCTCCCCGCAGTGTGGGTCTGCCTGTGGCGGGGTCGATCCCACCGCCCCTGCCTGCCGCGCTGCCGCGTCCCCTGCCTCCCCCTTGGCCACCCTGAAGACCATCACCGCCGGTCAGGTTATCCTGCGTTCGGCGGCCGCGACCCGTGTCCTGGGCTGCCCTTTCCTCTTCGCGTTTCTGACGCTGCTCTTCCTTTTCCTGCTTGGCCACGACGTCTAGGTATTCGCCATGCAGGCTCGGCGGGAACCACTGCTCATAGGAAGATGCGATCTGATAAGCCGGAGGCTGGAGCAGGTCGCAGAGCACCTCCTTGTTGCCGAACTGGATCCTGCGAATCCCCGCGCCGCTGGCACTGGCATTCTGGTCCGCCTGCGCCATCTGGAACAGCTCGCGACGCGCCTCCACACGAGTCCGAGGCACCTCCTTCCATGGACCCCACTGGCCGTCAGGAAGGCGCTGCTGCCTCTGCAGCTCAACCGCCATGATCACCGGCTCGGCCAGACTGGAGTCACGCCAGGCCACAGGGACCTCGTCGCCTGCAAAGCTCTCATGCCACCGCTCGTTCAGGGCGGCCATATCGAACTTGGCCTGGACCGTCACCAGATCTATGTCGTTGATCTCGCAGCCGCTTTCCTGATAGATATTCTCCTCGGTCACCGGATTGAGCGGGACATAGGCTGCAGCCCTTATGTGATCGGCCTTGACGTCCTCAATCTCCACCACCTGGGGCAGTCGATACGTCCGGTCTTTCGCCACCGGCGCCTTGCTGTCGCCCGTTGGAGCGGGGGAGGGCAGGATCGCAACGGGGACGCCAGTCAGATGGCTGAGCGGCGACTGGTAGAGTCCTGCGAAGCCGTTCTTCAAGGATCCGGAGATGCCCTTCCGGATGGGGTCGTTGGCATCCAAGGCCCCCGTGAGTGGAGACCCGTAGGCCTGCCTGGCGGCAGGCTCTCGATTGAAGGCCTCCAGCACGTCCTGTGCCTTGCGCTGGATCCGGCTGTCGATCTCGCTTGGAGAGTAGAGTCCCTTCTCATATTGAACCCGGTCGGGGCCCAGGATCACCTGCGTGATCAGCAGGTACAGGCTGATCACGACAGCCACCCCCAGGACCATCTTCTCCACATGGGCCTCAAAGAAATGCCCTACTTGGGCAAGCAGATTTCGCATAATGCTCCTCGTCTAGGCTCGTCGTCGCCCATCCATGATCACGGATTGGTCGCCCCCGCGGCAGTCTCCAGAGTCTTCTTGATGGCCTCCGGAATCAGGGCCTCGTAGCCCGCCTTCTCGAAGATGTACTCGCAGATCAGGTCCAGCTCCACGACTGCGTCCTGCCCATAGCGGTACATCTGATGAGAGCCGGTGTCCATGCCCATCATCCCTCCCATGCCCGCAGCGCCCGCGGGAGTCCCATAGGTGGACGCGCCCGCAGCGCCTCCGCCCCCCCCCGCACCGTAGGCGGCGCCATAGCCGTACCCGTACCCACCGAGGCCGCTCATGGAAGAGGTGCTCCTGTCCACGGCCCGCTGGGTGGTCTCCAGGATCGTGATCTGGTTGTGCTTGAAGGTCTTGGCCGGCTGACGGGCGTCCGGACCAGAGTAGCTGTGGTCTTTGGCAGTGCAGAGCTGTCTCATGAAGTCCGTGACCGCCCCGGCCCTGACCGCGACCGTGATGTCAAAGTGCACCACATGAAGGTTGCCCTGGCTGATGCGGGCCGTGCACGGCGGTATGGAAAGGCCCTCATAGGGGGTCATGACGTACCGGGGCTTCGGCTCGCCCTGCGTGGAGTCCTGCGAGCCGGCAGCGCCGTATCCGTACCCATAGCCGCCGCCGTATCCACCGCCCTGCCCCAGCGTCGTCATGGATCTCATGAAGCTCACCTGCATCAGGCGTTTGACCGGCGAGTCCAGGACGTTTCTCGCCCCTGCGTTGGAGGCGCGGATCGTGTCAAAGACGTCCTCGATGATCCAGTATCCCAACTGCCAATACCAACAATCCGACACCGCCTGCGCGACGCCCGCATTATATTGGTACTGTGTCCAGAAATTGTAGCCTGCAACGTTGGCGGGATTGACGTAGACCCCAGAGCTCTGGGCCTTCTCGAGGCATGCCGCCTCAATGATCTGATCGACCACCGGATTGCCCATCCCGTACTCCGCACCGGTTCCTGGCGCGCCAGCCGCACCCGCCACCCGGGTCCCCCCAGCCGTCCGTCCGGCCGCGGCGGCGCCGTACGGCCCGTAGGGAGAGTAGGCTGACATCAGTCCTGCCCCTCCCGCGCCCATGGCGGACTGCCCCTGCACCGAGCGAAGGTGCTCAGAAAGCTCGGTCTCGAGGGGTGCATCGTGGCCCCTCAGTTGAGCGATCTTCGCCTCCACTCCGGCCTTGTACTGCTTGCCAAACTCCTCGAAGATGAGAACCGAGTTGTCTGTAGGCGTGGGAAAGATCTTGTAGCTGAGCAGGTCCCGCTGGGTGCTCTCATTGGCCATCAGCACGATCCGATTGGCATCAGCCGCATAGGTCTCCAGGAACTTGCGCTCCTGCAGGTATTCATCCTTGGAGATCGGCGCACCGGCCATCCCGTCCAGCGCCTGACCCTTGCGGACGCTCTCGGCGTTGACCTTCTGTTTCAACCCACTGCTCAGCAAGGCGGTGGGGATGAACATCAGTCCGGCGACCACCGCGATGATCAGGGGGACCATGAGGTTCATGTAGTTCTTCAGGTTCTTCAGCGAGCTCAGCTTCTCGAGAACAACCTTCATGTCTGGCAGTCTTATGTCCATATCGGTTCACCCACCGTTGTTATTATCTGGTCACACCCGGCGCAGTCCCGTACGGAGCGCCCACGGCCGCATCCGCGGAGCCAGCCGCCGCCGGCGTGGGCGGCGCCTCCCTCCAGGCCATCTTGAACTTCACGATGAACCACCAGTCATTGTCCTCCAAGGCCGAGCCCACCGCACCAGGGCGGGCAGGACCGGTCCTGAGGGTCTGGCTGATGACCTCCTTGGTCAAGGGGTCCATCAAGGCCTGACGCTCTGTGTTGGAGGGCTGGGCGCCGCCGGCCGAAGGCTGCACCGTCCCGATCCCCCTGGGCATCTTGGCGTCCATGGCGCTGGTCACGGGCCCCTTCGTGATCTCGAAGTCGGTCGCCTTCAGATTCGCGCTGCCCTTGCCGAACAAGGCAAAGGGACTGTTGGCGTCCGGAGTATCCAGGTGCGTCAGGCGAGTCACCAGTCCCCACTTGTCGGGTTCCTTCTCCACGCCTGGGGGATCCAACAGGTTGCCGATCTCCTTGTAGGGGCTATAGCCCTGGATGGTCACCACGAAGCCGGCAGGCACGGCGGCCGCACCGGGCTGTGCCTCGGTCGGCTGCCCCCCTCTCATGCCCGGGTCCTGCTGCTGGAGATACTGCATCATTCGGGGATCCACGCCCGCCGCCCCGAGGGTCGCCCCACCACCGCCGGGCCCCATCATCATGTCCGTGCTGATGAACTGGGCCTTGGCGAGGTCATCGCTGTAGCGGATGGACAGACCCGTGACGAACAACTGCTTGCGCTCCCTGCGGGGGATGGACTTGATGGTCTGGACGTCGCCGGCCGCAAAGGCGTCGTACAGCCTCTTCTGGGCCGGATTGTTCTGTCCGTTCGGCATCGCCGACAGGATGGTTTCGTAGAGCTTGGGGATCACATCGCGATAGAGAAATTGCGCAAAGACCTTCTGCATGCGGGTGTCGTAGTCGGTCTTCTTGGCCTTTTCATCCTCGAGCTGTTTCTGGGCCTGCTTGACCTGATCGACGATCCCGGTCACCTGACTGCGGACCGTGTCGTTGCGATTGTAGCTGACCAGATCCATGCCCACCCTGCCCAGGGCCGCCAGGGACACCACCAACAGCAGCCCCGCCGCAGCGTAGAAGTACTTGGTCTTCTCCGCCCAGGCGATGGACCGGGCGATGGACCGGGGCAACAGGTTGCTCTGGATCCTGGCCATTCCCACGCCCTGCACCGCCAACCCATAGGCCACGGCCAGCTCCGGCACCCCCTCGTGGAACTTGGCTGCGGAAACGCCGGGAGACAGGGCCAACCGCTTGAACGCGTCAGGCCGCTCGACCGGCACCTGCAGCGACTGCTGAAGGTACTTCAACAGGCCCCGTAGCCGAGTCCCGCCTCCCATGGCGACGATCCTGGAGATACGGGCATTGGGATTGGACCCCGTGTAGAAGCCCAGGGACTTCTGGACCTCGCTCGCCAGGTCGGTGAAGACCGGCTTCATGGCCTGGAAGATCTGGCGGGCATACTTGCTCACCGCGGCGGTCCGCTTGAGCTTCTCGGCCTTCTCGAAGTTGATCTTGAAGGCGTCGGCGATCGCTTGGGTGAAGGCGTTACCCCCAATCAGGATACACCGCTGCCAGACACCCGACTTGGTGCAGACGACCAGATCGGTGATCTCTGCTCCGATGTTCAGGATCACCACGGGACGATCGTCCGAGGCGAGCAGCTCAGGCCGGTCGTAGATCATGTAGTTGTACAGGGCCATGGGTGCCATCTGCACATAGGCCACGGACAGATCTTCGCGGCTGAAACGCTCCATCTCGGCGTTGACGATCTCGTTCTTGATCGCAAACAGCCCGACCCGCTTGTCGGGGCTGTCTGGGGCGGTCATCAACTGCCAATCCCATTGCACATCGTTGATGTCGAACGGGATCTGCTGCATGGCCTCGAACCGGACGATCTCGGGGATCTTCTTGGATTCCACGGGCGGGAGATTGACGAATCGGGCGAAGCTGTTCTGGCCGGGCACGGAGACGATGACGTCTTCCTCAGACACGCCGGTCCGCTGCACGAACTGGCGGAGACTCAGGGCGACCAACTCTTCACGCTCAGCGGCGCTGACTCCCTTGCCCGACAGGATCTTGGCGTGGGGAATCACCTCGAAGCCGACCACCTGGACGGCCTGGCCAGAGCCGATCAGGCGCAGGGCCTTCAGCGAGCTGCTTCCCAGATCTAACGCCCAAACCGCATCCGATGCTGACGCCATTTCAAACCTCCCACCTTCGGACCTGCGCACCTTCCCGGCGAACCTTGCCAGACGGGTTCGGCGAGACTAGAATTATATCACATCATGAAGACTTTTTCCATAAAGTCCTTGGGATGCAGGGTCAGTCACTACGTCTACGGCTGTCTACCCTCCGTGGCGACCCACGAGCTGTCGCGTCTGGGAGATCGCGTCATGATTGCCTACAACTGCCTGGACCTTTCAAGGCAATTGTCCAGCATCGCCGGCAATCACGGCCGCCCCACAAAGTGCGACGACATACCGTCATCCCCAGATTCCTCCATTAGACCAAACGGCGGCATGCAAATCAAGTCCAAGACAGCAAAGTGCTTGCAGGAACTTCGTGGCCTGACGCGGCCTGGCGGTCAGACCAGGGCGATCCTCAAGGTCCCGGATGGATCCGACGGGCGCTACGCCTATGGTATGGTGCCCCTGGCCAGGCCCCACACCACCGATGGTTTCCGCAGGGTCGTTGCACTCGTCACGACCCGCCTGGATGGCACTGCGGAAGCGAGGTAAGAGTACTGGCGGTCAGGTCAGAACCCAGAACCCAGAACGCAGAACGCAGTACCCAGTACCCAGTACCCAGTACCTGGAACCTGAACACTGAGAACTGAAAGCTATGGATCCCAACCCTCCCATTCTCGACAGACCCAATCTCCGCTACTGCCCCAAGTGCGGGTCAGGCGACCTGGTCCGGCCCATCATAGGCAGGCTGGTCTGCAGGAGCTGCGGATTCGAGCTGTACTTCAACGCAGCCGCAGCGGTAATCGCCTTCATCACGGACAGCCAAGGCAGACTCCTGGTGACGCGGCGGGCCAGGGACCCCGGAAAGGGCGCCCTGGGTCTGCCGGGCGGGTTCGTTGACCTCGGCGAATCTGCAGAACAGGCCGTGACCAGGGAGGTCAAGGAGGAGACCGGGCTCGACGTGACCGCTGCTGTCTATCTCTGCTCTGCGCCCAACACCTATCCCTACAAGGGGGTCGTATACAAGAGCCTGGACCTGGCGTTCGCCTGCAAGGTCGGGGTCGCAGACGTGGCCCAGGCCGCAGACGACGCAGCAGAACTCCATTGGCGCAGGCCAGAGGAGATCGACCCTGCGGAGTTCGCCTTCGAGTCCATGGCCAAGAGCTTCGCAGCATTCATGGAGCGGAGGTAGCATCGGGGCCTCGCCCCTGGCAGTATCGACCGCTTCGCGGTCTGGTGCGGTGATGACTGAAACTGCGACTGCGTCTGGAACGTGACGGCAGGATCGAATGCCAGTGTGGTCAGGAGATGACCACAGGCTATTCCTTCTTCTTGTTGAGTACCCGCTTGAGCTCCTTGATGTCTTCCGAACTCAGGTCCTCGTTCTCTATCATGGCCGCCATCATCGGCCTGACCTCGCCATCAAAGACCCGCCTCAGGAAGCTGCGGCTCTCCTCCCTCGCACATTCCTCTCGCTCGACGAGCGGATAGTAGAGATACTCGCGGCCCCGCTTCTTGTAGCCGATGGCCTTCTTGCCGATCAGCCGGTTCAGCAGCGTCTTGACGGTCTTGGGGCTCCAGGACATCACACCCGACAAGGCCTCCACGACTTCGTTGCCCGTCTGAGGGTGCTTGGCCCACAAGGGCTTCATCACCTGCCATTCCGCGTCAGAGATCCTTGGTACACGTTTCATAGTTCTCTCCTCAAGAGATACCATTCGTGCCCTGATGGTATTACATCTATAATCAGGTAGGCAAGGAGAATCCCAGATGCTGACGTGTTTTTCTTGGCTCGCCCCGGGTATCGAGGGGAGCGAGGTAAGAAGAAGGTGAGAAAAACGGGAGTCGCAGGGCGGCTGCGCCAGCCGCTGTCCTTGAAACGACATCTCGCAGAGACGGTCTGCTGGGGCGGCCAAGCAGCCGGTAGCTGGCTCCTTGCGATTCCCCTCTCTTCGCTTGCCGCTTGCGTTCTCCCCTTCCAACGTTCTTGCCTTCTTGACCGCAGACAGGCGGCCCCTACGGCGTCTGCACGCCGGGCGTGGGGGTGGCGAGCCGCCACGTGGCAGGGACCGGACCCGGCGCAGAGGGGCTCGATCGTTGCCATGACTTGCCTGCCGCGGTCGTACTGAAGGCCATCATGTCCGCGTCGATCCACTCGATCTGGCCGTCAGCCATCTGCAGAGGTCTGAGCAATCGGACCGTGGCGGCGGTGTCCGGCAGGTTGCCCCTGTCCCATGGCACAATGGCCAGGGCCGTGCTCAGGCCGGTGAAACGCAGCGCAAACAGCGTACTGTTCTTGACCAGCAGCCCGCAGGCCCCTGGACCGAGGGTCAGGCCAGGGTCGGCGGGAAGGTCCAGGACCACGGCCTCGGTCTTGCCATCCTCCACGAGCATCCGCCAGGCTAGGTGCGTCTGGCTATCGTACAGCGTCACAGGACTGGACCCGCGATTGAACAATTCGACGAACTCAGCCTCGGGCATGAGGTCGGGTCTGGCGAGCACCTCGCTGATCACCAGCGGACCCACAGCCAGAGGGGCGTTGGCCTGAGCCGGTGTGGCCGAGGTCGCGGCCATGGCCTCGGCCGTTCCTGCCGGGTCCACGAATCTGGCCAGCGAGACGCCCGGCTCTGAGAGGCCGAAGGTCACCTGGTCGCTGTATCCGGTCAGCTCCCCGCCATGGCCTGAGGTAAGGCATGCAGTCTCCCCCGCTGCGCCGAGGCCAAAGGCCTGCAGACAACCCGGGTCGCCCGGATTGCCAAAGTGCCTGTCCCCGTAGAACACCGTGTACCCGCCGGGCGGGATCACCGTCCCGTTCGAGACCCTGTACCTCATCAGGTCGTCCTTGTCGTCACTGAGAAACCAGCCGCCGACATCCACAGGCTGGCCGGTGGTGTTGTGCAGCTCGATCCAATCCGGCTGGCCGGCGGCAGGGTTGGCCATCACCTCGCTGATCACGACCGAGCCAGGGGCCATCACCTGCCCGGAATCGTCCCAGCCGGGCGATCCGCCCACGGCAGCGCTGGGCCTCCATCCCGCCTTGGCAGACAGGACGTTGGGGTCAGCGGGAGGATCAGCCACGGTCAGAGAGAAACCCTTGCCATCCGTGATGGGATGCCAGGCGTCCGCGTACTGGAACCGCTCGATCACCCCGCCTGCTGCATCGAGCAGCCTGATCTCTTCGCCGCTGTTGGCCAGATCGCCCTGGTACTGGCCCGCGATCAAGGCCGCAGTGCCGTATTGGGCGGCAAAGCCGGCTGGATCTGCGACCACCAGCACGACCTGGCCTGGCGCCAGGTCCATGCTGCGGAAGACGAATTCCACGCCACCGGAGAGCCGAACCTGGTTCAGATTGATCACCTGGCCGGCCGTGTTGACCAGCTCGATGTACTCGGTGTTGGGATCCCTGAGGCCGCCGGCCTCCCTGGCGTGGTACATGACCTCGCTGATCCGCAGGCCCTTGGCGACAGGGCCTACACTGAAGGTCGCCTGGCCCAGGGCGCTGACCTGGGACTCGCTGACCGTCCTGGCCCGGACCGTTACCGTGTGGTCCAGGCGTATGGGGCCGGCATACAAGGTGAGGCCCGCAGGCACGGCCAGGGAGGGCTTGACGTCCCCGAGCAGCTCCGCGTTGACCAGGAAGTCGGCGTCCGAGGCCGAAGAGTTCATCGCGTGGATCGCCAGCATGTTCTGGCCCTGGACCAGATCGCCGGCATACCCAAGGACATCGAAAGACCGAAACGCGACCGCCACCGCATCGGAGTTCTCGGCAGTCCCGTGCGAGTTCCATGCAGGCTCGCCGGTGAAGTTCCGGCGCGCGACCTCGACGCCGTTGAGGTAGGCCACGAATGCAGAGTCATACTGGACCTTCAAGGTCAGGCTGGTGATGTCCTGAAGGCTGGTGTCGAAAGTGAATGGAATCCTGACCAGGCAGCTCGCGTTGATCCCCTTCATGGCCGTGGACACGTTCAGGGTGTAGCTGCCGGCGTAGGTGCCTGTCCCCCCGAAGCCCGCGCCGCCACCCGTCTTCATCCAGGTCGAGTCGTTGAACGTCCCACCCCCCCGCCACGCACTATCCACCGCCTTGGTCGGCACCAAAACCCGCCTGGCCGAGTCCCTCGCCACCATGCTCAGCCGGCCGAAGTTGCCGCCCGCAAGGCGGTCGCCAGGGTCGACGCCATCCAGAGTGTAGTAGATCTTACTGCCCTGATCCGAGGTCGTCAGGGTCAGGCTGTCGCCCGGCTGGGCGTAACCGCCATACTGGGCCTTGCCGTTGATCAGGAGCGTGGGGCCGGCGAAAGTGTAGACGCCCTCCGCTATGCAGGCGTCGAAGAAGATCGGCTGCCGCTGGGGGACCCAGGTGCTGATGATCGAGGTGTTCATGTTGGGCAACACACCCGCCATCTGAGTCCTGAGTTCATTGAACCGCTTCGTGATGTTTGCCGCGGTCATGGCCCCGCCGTTGAAGAAATGCTTGTACAGCCTGTCTCCGAAGAACCTCCGGAATCCCGGATTGGCCTTCAATGCATGGTAGAGCACGCTCTGTTCGTTGTACGAGCCACTGTCTCCCGGATTGATGTATCCGTTCAGACGGTCGAAGTAGACCGGTTGCAGGTTGTCGAACGAGCCCTCGGAGTCCCACACGAAGAATCGCCACTTGCCCTGGGGCGACAGCTCGCAGGCTGCGGCCCAGTTGTTGTGCGGCCAGTCCCAGTCCGCGGTCCAGAGTCGCAGGATCAGGTAGTCCACGAAGTCCTCGACGTCCACCTGTGCGAGCACCTGGTCGTAGGCGGTCTGGTCCGCGAGGTTGTGCTGCCGGACGTAGCTGATCAGGCTGTCCCGTCTGCTGCCATCCCCGTCCCGGACGTCTCCGAACATGGTGATGACCTCCCACGGCTGGTTGCTGTCGAACCAGGCCTGACAGAAGGACTCCGAGATGCGTTCGGTCGGATTGAAGTAGCCCCTGGCCTGGCCATCGATGAAGAGGTTGGCCACAGTCCCCCCTGCGGACACGTGGCCCATGTCCTTGAACAGGCGCCGCACCAACTCATCCTTGATGAACGGATTGGTCATGTCGTTGTGGCCTGCCCGCAGCACGATGTCGTCGAAGATCCGCACCTCGAAGGGAAAGAGCGGGTAATCCAGCTTGCCCGGACCGTACTCGTTCCTGAAGTAGAGCCGCCAACTGAACTTGTCACCCACGTGATAGCGAGGTCGCATCCAGTCGCTTCCGTGGACTCTCAGACCGCAGTCGGCCTGGATGCCGCTGCCATCCGCGGGCACAATCCACTCGAACGAGACCGGGCGCTCGAGGTCAGGGATCAGGATGTTGTTGTAGCTGCCCGCGCCCGTGGACTGCCACACGCCTGTAGCCCACGAACCGCCCACGATCGCGGCTACGCCGTAGGGTTCGAAGAAAGTCTGGCCGCTCTCAGCGACCAGGGAGATCAGAGGAAGGGACTTGACCGCCGCGGTGGCGTTCGTGACGTAGGTGTGTGTGATCACGGCCGACGACTTGCGGCCCTCCATCACGGCCACGGCCCTCACGCAGGTCGTCCGCTGGGTCCCCGCCGTTACGGGAATCGTGATCGGTGAGGTGTAGACCTTGGCGGTGGACGCCCCGATCTGGCGGCGCTCGGGATCAGTGCCATCCGTCGTGTAGAGGATCTTCGCCCCGGCTGTGGGACACACGAGGGTGAGCCTGACCGTGGAGCTGTAGAATCCCCGGGGATGGCTGAACAAGGGGTCCTGGATCCGGCTCAGATCAGCGGTACCGTTGCCTGCACCGGGCGTGGGGTAGTCCAAGACCTGCAGGCTTGGCCCTCCGTCGGGCACCCTGCCGAGGGACACGTCCGGGCCCACGCGGCCGAAGGAGAGGGCGTCGACCAGCACGCCATTGGCGTCCGCGAGGCCGATCTCCTCGCCCTTGGCGCTGAGAGAGAACCCCGCATGCAGACCCGCAGCCGACGTGTCGCCATCCAGCCAGACCAGCAGGCAGTGGTGTGCCAGGACCATGGTCTTCGCCAGTGTGGTCGTAGGGAACTGCCACTTGGTAGGATCTGCGAGGTCATCGGTCAGGTACATGCCGGCGAGGCTCACGGCCCGGTCCGAGGCGTTGTAGATCTCGACCCAGTCGTCGAAGTCGCCTTGCGGGTCGCTCTTGGTCGAGACGTTGTCCGCCATGATCTCGTTGATGTACAGAGGCCCCGTGGCGCCTGGTACGGCCTGCCCTGTCGCCACCGAGACGACCTGGCCCCATCCGAGGCAGACCGCCAGACACGCGGCCCAAAGTCGCCTCCATCCCCCTGTAAAATGTCCCCCCCTCACCTTTCCTCCATCTGCAATCTTCGAAGCCATAGTCCCCCACATTATACACTTCATCAATTCACGATTTGCTGTTCATTATTGCATATTGACTATTGCGGCTCCTGAACAGCAAACAGCAAATGGCAGGTAGCAAGTAGCAAATTCCTCCTAGGGCGAGTACGTCCCCGGGCTAGTTGACACGGCGAGCCGCCAACTGCACGGGTCGAGGCCGAGGCCAGAGGCAGGAGACCGCTGCCATGACTTGCCCGCGGTCGTCGTGCCGTAGGACATGGCGTCCGCATCGACCCACTCGACCTTGGCGTCAGGGATCTGCGCGGGCCTGAGCAGCCGGACCGTAGCCGCCGTATCAGGCAGGTTGCCTTGATTCCACTGGACCACCGAGAGGCCAGAACCCAGGCCTGTGAACCGAAGCTCGAAGAGCGGCCTGCTCTTGACCAGCATGGCGCAATCCCCTGGCCCGAGGCTCAGGGCAGGACTTGTCGGCAGATCCAGGACCACGGATCGGCTGTCTCCCACCTCCACGATCAATCGCCAGGGTCGACTGCTCTGGCTGTCATACAAGGTCACGGTCTGGGATCCGCGGTTGACGAGCTCGATGAACTCGGCCTCGGGCATCGTGTCAGGATTCGCGAAGACCTCACTGATGACCACAGGGCCGACCACTGCCTGCGCGTTGGCCTGTCCGGCCGTGGCCGAGGTCAGGGCCACGCCCAGTGCCTCGCCATCCACATCCACCCATCGGCCCAACGAGACACCCGGCTCTGAGGAGCCAAAGGACAACACATCGCTGAAGCCGGTCGGTCGGCCTGCCGCCCCTGAGGTCAGATACACCGCCTCGCCCGCGGCACTGAGACCGAAGGGGCTCGCACACCCTGGCTCCGAAGGGTTGCCGAACTGGCGATCCTCATAGAACACGATGGTGCCACCCGGCGAGAGCGTCGTCCCCTGCGAGATGCGGTACTTCGTCAGGTCCTCCTTGCTGTCACTGAGAAACCAGCCGCCGATGTCGACGGGCTGGCTCGTCGTGTTGTGCAGTTCGATCCAGTCCGATTGGCCAGTCGTCACATTGGCCATGACCTCGCTGACCACGACCGAACCCAAAGCCGGCACTTGGCCTGCATCGTCCCATCCCGGTGCCCCCCCGATGGCGGCACTGGGCCTCCATCCTGGCCTGGTGGACAGGAGGTTGGGGTCAGCGGCAGGATCGACGGCAGTCAGAGAGAAACCCCGGCCGTCCGCGATCGGGTGCCAGGCGTCTGCATACTGGAACTGCTCGATCAGCCCCCCTGCTGCATCCAGCAATCTGATCTGTCCACCCTTGTTACTCAGGTCGCCCGTGTACTGGCCCGCAACGAGGCAGGCGCCGCCGTACTGGCTGACAAAGGCTGCAGCGTCGCCGACCACGAGCACGAACTGGCCTGGCGTAAGGTCCACGGCAGGGAAGGTGAACTCTACGCCTCCAGTCAGCCGAACCTGGCTCAGGTTGACCGTCTGGCTGCCTGCGTTGACCAGTTCGACATACTCGGTGTTGGGGTCTGCTGGGTCACCCCCCTCGCGGCCGTGGTACATGACCTCGCTGATCCGTATGCCCTTGGCGACAGGCCCGACGGCAAACGTCGCCTGGCTCAGCGAGCTGAGCAGGTCTGTGGTGACGGCCCTTGCCCGGACCGTCACCGTGCGATCCAGGTGCACCGGGCCCGAGTAGAAGGTCAGCCCCGCAGGCACGGACACAGAAGGCTTGACGTCTGCGATCAACTCCGCATTGATGAGGAAATCCTGGTCTGAGGCCAGGGAGTTCATCGCGTGGATCGCCAGGATGTTCTGGCCCTGGTGCAAAGAGCCCACGAAGCTGAGGATATCAAAGGACCGAAACCCGACGGCCACAGCATCGGAGTTCTCAACGGTCCCGTGCGAGTTCCATGCGGGCTCGCCCGTGAAGTTGCGGCGAGCCACCTCCACGCCATTGAGATAGGCCACGAATGCACAGTCATGCTGGATCTTCAACGTCAGGCTGGCGATATCCTGAAGGCTGGTAGCGGAACTGAACGGAATCCTGACCAGACAGCTCGCGTTGATCCCCTTCATGGCCGTGGACACATTCAAGGTGTAGCTGCTGGCGTAGGACCCTGTCCCCCCGAAGCCCACGCCGCCACCGGTCTTCATCCAGGTCGAGTCGTCGAATGTCCCGGGCCCCCGCCACGTGCTGTCCACGGCCCGGGTCGGCACCAGGGCCCGCTTGGTCGAGTTCCTCAGCACCAGGTTCAGTCTGCCGAGGTTGCCGGCAGTCAGGCGATCCGCAGGATCGATCCCGTCCAACGTGTAGTAGATCCTGCTGTCCGGCTCCGAGGTCGTCAGGGTCAGGGTGTCGCCTGCCCGGGCGTAGCCGCCGTATTGGGCCTTGCCGTTGATCAGGGGCGTGGGACCGGGGAAAGTAAAGACGCCCTCCGAGATACAGGCAGCCAGGAAGATCGCCGACCGCTGCGGGACCCAGGTGCTGGTCACATAGTCATCCATGCTGGGTAGCACCCCCGCCATCTGGCCCCTGAGCTCATCGAACCGTTTCGTGATGTTCTGAGCGGTCAAAGCCCCCCCGTTGAAGAAGTGTTTGTGCACGCGGTCGCCGAACCATATCCTGAAGCGAGGACTGGCCAGGAGCGCCCGCCATAGGTATCCATGCTCGTTGGCTTGGCTGTCCAGCGAGGTGAAGTAGACCGTCTGCAGGTGGGTCGGTAGAAACGACAGTTCCGCGTCCCAGACAAAGAACCGCCACTTCCCCTCGCTCGACCGCTCGGAGGCGGCCGCCCAGTTGTTCTGCGGCCAGTCCCAGTCCCCGGTCCACAACCGGAGGATCAGGTAGTCCACGAAGTCCTCCATGTCGATTTGGCCGAGTACCTGGTTGTACGCCGCATCGTCGGCCAGGTTGTGTTGGCGCACGAAGCTGATCAAGGCGTCGAGTCGGACGCGGTCTCCGTCGCGGACGCCGGTCATCGTGATCACGTCCCACGGCTGGTTGCTGTCGAACCACTTCTGACAGAAGGCCTCGTCGATGTGTTCAGTAGGATTGTAGTAGCCCTTGGGCTGGCCGTCGATGACGAGATTGGCCAGGGTCCCACAGCAGGACACATGGCCCATGTCCCTGAATAGACGCCTGATGAGCTCATCCTTGATGAAGGGATTGCTGCTGTCGTTCTGCCCGGCCCGCACGACCACGCTATCGAAGGGCTGCATCGCCCAGGGAATCACCGGGTACTCCAGTTGGCCTGGACCATATTCCCTGCGGAAACAAAGACGCCAACTGTACTTGTTGCCTGGCTTCCATGCCGGACGCCAAGTGTCGCTGCCATGGACCCGCAGACCGCAATCGGCCTGGATGCCGCTGTTGTCCGCCGGCTCGATCCATTCAAACGAGACCGGGCGCTCGAGGTCATGCTCCATGGGATTGGCCGCCACGCCATTGGGCCCATAGAACGTCTGGCCGCTCTCCGCCACCAGCGAGATCAAGGGAAGGGACTTGATGCCGGCGGTGGCGTTCGTCACGTAGGTATGTGTGATCACCCGGGACGGCTTGCGGCCGTCCATCACCGCGACGGCCCTCACGCAGGTGGTCCGCATGGTGCCCGCGAGGGCAGGGATCGATATCGGCGAAGTGTAGACCTTGGCTGTGGAAGCTCCGATCGCCGGGTGCTCTGGATCGGTGCCGTCCAGTGTGTAGAGGATCTGTGCACCAGGCGTGGGACAAACGATGGTGAGCCTGAAGGTGGAACTGTAGAAGCCGCGATGATGGCTGAAAAGAGGGTCCTGGACCTGGCTCAGAGCTGCGGTGCTGTTCCCTGCGCCGGGGGTGGGGTATTCCAGGCACTGAAGGCCGGGCCCGCCGTCAGGCAGACGACCAAAGGAGACGTCCACTGCCAGAGAGCCAAACGAGACCGCGTCGATCAGTGTGCCATTGGCATCAGCCAAACCCACCTCTTCCCCCTCTGCGTTCAGCGCGAACCCTGCGTGTACGCCCGGGGCCTGGGTGTCGCCATCTGCCCAGACCAACACGCTGCGGTGGGCCAGGACCATCGTCCTCGCCATCGACTCCATCGGGAACCTCCACTTCCTGGGATTCGAGAGGTCGTCGGTCAGGTACATGCCGGCTAGGCTGACGGGACGGTCCGAGGCATTGTAGATCTCGATCCAGTCGTCGAAGTCGCCTTGGGGATCGGCCTTGGTCGAGGCATTGTCTGCCATGATCTCATTGATGAAAAGAGGACCTGCCCCATTGAGCGTGGCCTGGTCTGCCACCACCGCGTCCATCCGGCCCCATCCGAGGCAGACCGCCAGGCAGACGACCCAGAGTCGCTTCCACCCCGGCCCTAGCCTGCCTGCGGATCTGTGACTTGTGTTCTGCTGTATCACGTTGTTGATTTCGTATCTGCCTGCCAAGGCAGGTCGCGGCTAGGGTGTGTACGTCCCCGGGTTGGACGGTGAGACAAGCCGCCAACTCAATGGGTCGAGGCCGAAGGCGGAGGCAGCCAATCGCTGCCATGACTGGCCTGCAGTGGTCGAACTGTAGGACATGGCGTCCGCCTCGATCCACTCGATCTTGCCATCAGCCATCTGCAGGGGCCTGAGCAGCCGAACCACGGCAGCCGTATCGGACAGGCTGCCCTGACCCCACTGGACGACAGACAGGCGGGAGCCCATGCCCGGGAAGCGGAGCTCAAACAACGGCCCGCTCTTGGCGAGCAGGGCGCAGCCCCTCGGCCCGAGGCTCAGGCCCGGATTGGCAGGCAGGTCCAGAACCACGGGCTGGCTGTTCCCTTCCTCCACGACCAACCGCCAGGGCCTTCCGCTATGGCTATCGTACAGGGTCACGGTCTGGGACCCGCTGTTGAAGAGCTCTACATACTCAGCCTCAGGTATGGCGTCGGGCCTGGCGAAGACCTCGCTGATCACCACAGGGCCCACTGCAACCGGTGCATTGGCCTGGCCGGGTGTTGCCGAGGTCAAGGCCATGCCGTCTGCGATGCCATCAGGGTCAGTCCATCTGCCCAGCGACACACTGGAATCCGAGGGGCCAAAGGACATCTCATCGCTGCAGCCGGTCACCACCCCTGCCTGGCCTGAGGTCAGGACCACGGTCTCGCCTGCTGCACTGAGGCCGAAGGGACTTGCGCAGCCTGGGTCCGAACGATTGGCGAAGTGCCGGTCTTCATAGAACACGACGTACCCACCCGGCGAGATCGTCGTACCTTGCGTGATGCGGTACCGGGTCAGGTCCTCCTTGTCGTCGCTGAGGAACCAGCCACCGATATCCATGGGCTGGCTGGTCGTGTTGTGCAGCTCGATCCAGTCCGGCTGGCCCACAGCCGGGTTGGCCATGACCTCGCTGATCACGACCGAACCGAGCGCCGCTGCCTGGCCTGCATCGTCCCATCCCGGCGATCCACCGATGGCGGCACTGGGCCTCCATCCTGCCCTGGTGGACAGGATGTTGGAATCAGCGGCAGGATCCACCACAGTCAAAGAAAAACCCCGGCCGTCCGTGATCGGATGCCAGTCGTCTGCATACTGGAGCTGCTCGATCAGCCCCCCTGCCGCGTCCAGGAGCCTGATCTGCTCGCCGGCGTGGCTCAGATCGCCCGTGTACTGGCCGGCAACGAGGGCTGAGCTGCCGTATTGGGCGGCAAAGACCGCTGGATCGGCTACCACCAGCGCGAATTGGCCCGGCGAGAGGTCCGTGGCAGGGAAGACAGACTCCACGCCGCCAGCCAATCGTACCCGGTTCAGGTTGATCGTCTGGCTGCCCACGTTGACCAGCTCGATGTACTCGGTGTTGGGGTCTGCTGGGTCACCCCCCTCACGGCCATGGTACATGACCTCGCTGATCCGCAGGCCCTTGGCCACCGGCCCGACCGCAAAGGTCGCCTCAGCCAGCGCGCCCAAGGCGAGTGTGCTGCTGACCCAGGCCCTGGCCCGGACCGTGGCGGTGCGATTCAGGCGGATGGGCCCGCTGTACTGGGTCAGGCCTTCCGGCGTGACCACAGGCGGCTTGATGTTCGCCAGGAGTTCTGTGTTGATCAGGAAGTCCTTGTCCGTGGACGAGACGTTCATCGCGTGGATGGCCAGGATGTTCTGGCCCTTGCGAAGACTGCTGCTGAAGCCTGTTACGTCGATCGGCCGAAAGGCCACGGCCGTAGTGTCGTTGGTCATGGCTGTGTCTGCATGGGAGTTCCAGGCAGGCTCGCCATCGAACGCCCTACGCGCGATCTCGACCCCATTGAGGTACGCGACAAAGCCATCGTCATACTGGATCCTCAGGACGAGAGAGTCGACGTCCTGTGGTGCGCCTGAGAAATCGAACGGGATTCTCACCAGGCAGGTGGCGTTGTGGCCGTCCATGGCAGCGGCCATATTCGTGCTGATCTGGGTAGGGAAGCTGCCTGTCCGGCCGAATCCCACGCCACCCGTACCCATCAGCCACGTCGAGTCGGTGAAGGGCCTGGCGCCTCGCCAGGCGACGTCCACGGGACCCGTGGGCACCAGGACCCGCTTGGACCCCTCCTTCATCACCAGCTTCACCTGGCCATAGTTGCCTGCAGCCAGGCGATCTGCAGGATCGATTCCATCGAGTGTGTAGTAGATCGCCGCGCCGGATTGGGTGGTGGTCATGGTGAGCATGTCACCAGGCTGGACATATCCGCCGTATTGGGCCTTGCCGTTGACCAGGAGCGTGGGACCAGCGAAGGTATAGACTCCCTCGGTGGTGCAGGCGTTGAGGAAGGGAGTCGGCCGCTGCGGGACCCAGGTCGTGGTGATATAGGTGTTCATGCTGGGTATCACCACAGACATCAGGGATCTGAGCTCATTGAAACGCTTGGTCACGTTCTGGCTGGTCAGGGCGCCATCATTGTACATGGCCTTGTATACCCTGTCCCCGAACAACAGCTTGAACCGAGGGTTGGCCTTGAGTCCCCGGTACAGGTAGCCATGCTCGTTGCTCTGGCTGTTGAACTCATTGAACCTCACGGTCTGGACGAGGTTGCGCGTGTTATCGACCGCGCCCTCTGCGTCCCACACAAAGAACCGCCACTTCCCCTGGCTGGAGCGCTCGCTGGCTGCAGCCCAGTTGTTCTGCGGCCAGTCCCAGTCCCCGCTCCACAGGCGGAGGACCAGGTAGTCCACGAAGTCCTCCATGTCGATCTGCGAAACCACATGGTTGTAAGCGGCATTGTCGGCCAGGTTGTGTTGCTGTACGTAGCTGATCAGGCTGTTCCAGCGGGTCGCGTCGCCATCACGGACGCCACTCATCGTGATCACGTCCCACGGCTGATTGCTGTCAAACCACTTCTGGCAGAAGGCCTCGGCGATGTGTTCCGTTGGGTTGTAGAAGCCCCACGACACGTTGTTGGTGATGTACTGACCGTTGATGAACAGGTTGGCGATGGTGCCACGACAGGACACGTGGCCCATGTCCCCAAAGAGCCGGCGGATCAGCTCGTCCCGAATGAAGGGGTCGTTGCCGGTGCCTTTGTCATTCATTCCGGCCCGCAAAATCAGGCTGTTGAACTGGTGTACCTCATACGGGAACAGGCGATAGTCGAGCTCGCTCAGCCCATAGTCGCTCCGGAAGCACAGCCGCCAACTGAATTTGCTGGAGAGCGTGAGCTGGGGACGGATCCAGGGGCCGGCATGGACCTGCAACCCGCAGTCAGCCTGGATACCGCTGCTATCCGCAGGGAGGATCCACTCGAAGGAGACCGGCCGTTCCAGGTCCTCGCTGGTAGGACGGGCAGCCACGCCGTTGGGATCGTAGAAGGTCTGGCCCCGATCACCCACCAGGGAGATGAGGGGCAGCGACTTCAACGCTGCAGTAGGATTCTGGACATAGGTACGCGTCACGATCCTGGAGGACTTCCAGCCGTCCCTGACTGCCACGGCCCTCACGCAGGTCGTCCGCATGGTGCTGGCCATGGCAGCGATCGAGATCGGCGAGGTGTAGACCTTGGCGGTCGATGCCCCGACGAAGGGATGTTCGGGGTCAGTGCCGTCGGTCGTGCAGAGGATCTTCGCGCCAGGCGTGGGACAGACGATCGTGAGGCTGAATGTCCCGCCGTAGAACCCACGGGGGTGGCTGAACAGCGGGTCCTGGACCTCGCCCAGATAGGCGGTGTTGTTCTTGTCGCCGGGCGTCGGGTATCCGAAGTAGCGAAGGTCGGGCCCGCCATCCGGGCTGCGGCCGTACGAGACGTCGGCGGCCTGGGGGCCGAAGGTGATCGCATCGAGGAGCGTCCCATTGACGTCGAAGAGCCCCACCTGCTCGCCGTCGCCATTCAAAGAGAACCCGGCGTGCAGGCCCGACGCGGCGGTGTCACCATCTGCCCAAACCAGCAGGTACTTGTTGGGAGCGAGGGTGGTCAAGCCCGGAAAACTCATGGGGAACTGCCACTTGGTGGGGTTCGAAAGGTCGTCGGTCAGGTACATGCCCGCAAGCTTGATGATCTTGCTGGACGCGTTGTAGATCTCGATCCAGTCCTCGTGGTGGCCCTGCGGGTCTGTAGCGCCCTTTGCGTTGATCGCCAGGACCTCATTGACGTAGAGGGGGCCCAGCCCATTGACGTCAGTGACCTGAGCACGGACCGGCCCGGACTGGAGCCACAACGCAGACCAGATGAGCAGACATACACCGGGAAGCCCCCTCCAGCCGGGTCTCCTGTCGCGTCTCCTCCTAGTGTCGCCTCCGCCTGTGGTCCTACCTGCGATTGTCTGCATCATCACCTGTACGCCGCCCCATGGACGGGAATATTCCATTATAGCATCTGGTACCCGGGGGAGTCAAATGATCACGAGACGGCGAATCGGACAAGAAGGTGTTAGGTATGGGGTTTCAAGTTCTAAGTTCAAGTTTTAAGCTTTAGGTTTTAAGTGACAGGTGTTAGGCAATAGGTCTTGAGAAGCAGGCCCTGCGGCTGTGAAGGGCCCTCACCGTGGCTTCAGGACCCAAGACTTGACCCTAAAACCTAGAACCTAAAACTTAAAACCTTCTATTCAAACTGCACGTCCTGGAGGATGAATTCGACGGAGGTGTTGCCGTTGTAGGTATTGAGCTGTGCCTGGTATGCGATGTTGAAGGAATCCACCTCGAGCAGCCGCTTTTCGATCTTGCCCATGTTGAATCCCACGCAGCGGACAGAGCCCGTGTTGTCCGTGACCGCGACCTGGAGGTGGTCCTCCCTGACTCCGACCCGCCTTGGAGGGGCGATCCATCGCACGCCCCGCGTGGCGAAGACCGGGCTGGGATTGCCCTGGCCGAAGGGACCGAGCAGCTCCAGTTGCCTGACCAGGGCAGGCGTGAACTGGCCCAGGGGCGACAGGGCATCGACGTGCAGGCTGGCTGTCACGTCCTCGCCCTTGAGGTTGTCGCCTGCGTAGGCCTCGAAGGCCTCGGCGAACGCAGAGACCTTGCCTGCATCGACCTTCAGACCCGCGGCCATGGTATGGCCTCCAAAGGTGACCAGGTGCTGGGAGCAGGCGCGGATCGCACTGAGCAGGCAGAACCCGGCGATCGACCGGCCCGAGCCCTGGGCCTGGCCCTCGGGGCCGTCTTCCAGATTCAGGACGATGGTGGGTCTATTGAAGCGGTCCACGATCCGGGCGGCCACAATACCCAGGACGCCCCGGTGCCAATTCTCACCTGCCAGGACGATGCTCCGGCGGTCCGGGTGGTTGAGGCCTTGGGCCAGGATCAACTGGCAGGCCTCCTTGAAGATCTTCTGGCCACACTGCTGGCGGAGGGTGTTCTGCTCCTTGAGGTACTCGGCGATCTGCCTGCACCGGCCTGCACTGCCGGCGGTCAGCAGCTCGACCGCAAGCCTTGCGTGGCCCATGCGGCCTGCGGCATTGAGCATGGGGCCGAGCTTGAAACCCACGTCATAGCTGTCCAGACCCTTGCCTGTCAGACCTGCGCACTCGATCAGGGCCTGTATCCCGGCCAAGCTGGATTGCGGCAGTGCCTTGAGACCGTAGTGCGTCAGCACGCGGTTCTCGCCGCACAGGTCCACCACGTCGGCCACGGTCCCCAGGGCAGCCAGACTTGTGGCGTCGAGCATGAACTGCCGCAGGTCCCCTGCCATCTTCGGGCCTGTGCTGAAGGTGTTCGCGATCGCCCAGGCCAGCTTGAAGGCCACCATCGCGCCTGCCGAGTCGGGATTGGCGTAGGCCGCAGGATCCGAAACGCCGTCAACCATGCGTGGATGCACGATGGTGACCGCCCTGGGCAACACCTCGCCGGGCTCGTGGTGGTCGGTGATGATCACGTCCATGCCCAGTTGGGACGCCAGTCCGACGCTGGCGGCTGCACCGATGCCGCAGTCTACAGTCACCACGAGCTTCGTCCCTGCTGAAGCGATCGAGCGGACCGCCTCGTCATTGAGGCCATATCCCTCGTCCAGGCGATGGGGGATGTAGAAATCGACCTGGCCGCCGAGGTGGGTCAGGAGCGACAGAAGGATGGACACGCCTGTGATACCGTCCACGTCGTAGTCGCCATAGACCGTGATCTTCTCGCCACGATCCATGGCCCGGCGGATCCTTTCCACGGCAGCAGGCATGCCGGGCATCAGCTCCGGCCTGATCAGGTCCACCAGCTTGGGACGCAGGAAGGTATTGGCCGACTCCGGCCCGTCCAGACCCCGGTTCAGCAGCACCTGCGCTGTGAGGTTGGAGATCCGCAAGGCCTGGGCCAAGCCCTCGGCCCGGCCGTCTGCCGGCTGCACGATCCATCGCGTGTTCTGCGTCCCTGCGGTTGTGAGCATGGTCTACTACTGCTGTTAGCCATTAGCTGTTAGCTATTAGCCGATCAGGCAGCCCTTCGAGTCCTGGGTGTTGCTTCTGACTTCTGGCTACTGACTAGTGTCTCCTGTCTACTTCGTTGGCTTATACCATGCCTTCTGGTGCCTTGGCAAGCAGCGAGGCGCCACATGCCAGGGCAAACGCAAAGTAATCCGAGGATGGCGGATGACACAGCCGCCCTGCCCCCTGACACCCCTCCCGACTCCTGTCTCCTGTCTCCTGAGTTCTGAGTTCTGTGTTCTGTGTTCTAGTTTAAATATCCCCAACCGCCCCCTTTCGGTGTGTAATGGGGTGAAGACTGATCATTCTTCATTCAGGCGTGCACGATGATAGAAGACCCACTGTTGATCTTCAGGTTCAAACAAGGCAGTCGCGAGGCCTTGCGCCAGATCTATGACAAGTACAGGGTGGAGATGCTCAAGCTTGCAGTGGTGCTCTCCGGCGAGGCCAACACGGCCGAGGACGTGGTCCATGACGTGTTCGTGCAGTTCGCCCAGTCGGCCGACCGCATCAAGCTGACTGGCAGCCTCAGGGCCTACCTGGCCACCAGCGTGGTCAACCGGATACGCAATCTCAGGCGGGACGCGGCCCGGCACTGCGAGACCGGCCTGGAAGAGGCGGATCATCTCTTGTCCTCCCAGCCCGGGCCGCGGCAATGGGCGATCCTAAGCGAGCAACTGACGCTTCTGAGCCAGGCCCTCCAAGGCCTACCCGAGGAGCAGCGGGAGGTGATCTGCCTTCGCATGGAGATGGACATGACCTTTGGCCGAATCGCCAGTCTGCAGGGAGTATCCACAGACACGGCCAAGGCCAGGTATCGATATGGAATGGACAAACTGCGGTCCCATCTGAGTAGTGAGGTGCAAGCATGCAGCCCGCAGACCACATAAAACGATGGTTCAAAGATGCGGGCCTCACCGTCCGACCGGACGCCGATGAGCGGGTGTTCAGGGACGTGGCCGAGGCCCAGCAGAATCGTGTGACAGACAAGGCGCCGGCTCCGCCTTCGCTGTGGAGAATGACTATGAGGAATCCAGTAACCAAGTTGGCAGCAGCCGCGGCGGTGATCGTCGCGTGCCTGGTCGGCCTCCCCTTCTGGAGAGGGACCGGCTCGGGCGTGGCCCTGGCAGACGTGCTAACCCGCCTGGGGCAGGTCAGCGCCTACATGTACCAAATGAGTACCACCGCGACCCAGCAGACAAATGGCCAGACGGTGAACACGGAGATGGAGTCCACCATACTCGTCTCCCAAGAGCACGGACAGAAGATGACCATGGAGATGCGGGTCGCAGGCAGCGGGCAGCCCACAACATCAGAGATGTACATGCTGCCTCAGAAGAAGGTCTGGTATACGGTGATGCCGGATCAGAAGAAGTACATGCGTATGGACTACGACGTCACCCAGATACAGCAGCAGAAACAGAATAACGACACCAGGGCCCTGGTCGAGATGATCCTCCGGTGCAAGTACCGCAGCCTGGGCCGCTCTGTTGTGGACGGAGTCGAGGTCGAAGGATTTGAGACCACGGACCCCAACTACATGTCCGGGATGTTCGGCCAGGCCAACGTCAAGATGTGGGTGGACGTGAAGACCCAACTGCCCGTGCGATCCGAACAGGACACGGAGAACGACCAGGTCAAGATGCGCATGGTCTCGCACAGCTTCCAGTGGAACGTCCCTGCAACCGAGGCGGACTTCGAACCGGACCTCACTGGCGGCTACACTGAGATGGCAGGCCCGCCGGTCAAGCTGCCGGTCATCAGTGAAGAGGCGGCCATTGCCGGCCTGAAGCTCCATGCCGAACTGACGGGCAAGTACCCAGAGAAGCTGGACATGATGGGTGTCATGTCCCAATTCGGCAAGATCACTGCCTCTGACGCCCCTACTGACGCAGCCAGGCGGCTCGGCGAGGAGCTCAGGAGTGCCAAGACGGACGATGAACGCAGCAGGAAGATCATGGACGTCATGCTGCCCATCCAGGCAGTCAGCAGCTTCCACATGACCCTCGTCGGTGGCAAGAAGGAACCGGTCTACCACGGCGAGACCGTGACTCCGCAGGACGCAGACAAGATCTTGCTGCGGTGGAAGGCCTCTGACGCCGAGTACCGGGTGATCTTCGGCGATCTGCACACAGAGACCATCTCAGCGGAGAGGTTGGCTGAGCTGGAGAAGCCAGCCCGCTGAGGGGGGAGCGGAAGGAGAAGGTGAGAAGGTAGGAACGTAAGAAGGTGAGAAGAGCAGAAGACCATCTGTGCTCAGGCCTGCCTTCTTCTCACCCTCTCATCTTCTTATCTTCTCAGCTCCATGCCCAGTTTCAGCCCATCACTGCAACCACCTGGTGGGTCTTACCGTCGCCGAAGACAGGCAACACGCTGCCGTCGATCTTCTGACCGTCCACGCTGATCTGCTTGACGCCCTTGGACACGTGCCTTGGGTTCTGAACCGTGATCTCGTAGCGGGCGCCTCGGAAGGACCGCTGGGCGGTGAACCCCTCCCAGGCCTTGGGGATGCAGGGGTCGATCCGCAGGCCGTCGTAGTCAGGCCGGACGCCGAGGATCCACTGGGTGGCCGTGTAGTAGGTCCAGGCGGCAGTGCCGGTCAGCCACGAGTTCTTGGCCTCGCCGTGCGTCGGCGCATCCTTGCCTGCGATCATCTGTGCGAACACGTAGGGCTCGCACCTGTGCAGGTGGCCTATCTTCTCCCTGGCCGACGGGTTAATGCGACTGTAATAGTCGAACGCACGGTCACCGTTGCCGACCAGGGTCTCCGCGATGATGATCCAGGGATTGTTGTGGCAGAAAATCCCTGCATTCTCCTTGTAGCCCGGAGGGTACGAGGAGATCTCGCCCAGTTCCAGATAGTACCTCGAGAAGGCCGGCTGCTGGAGAACGATGCCGTGCTCAGTCGCCAGGTGCTTGTTCACGGAGTCCAGGGCCTGTTTCGCACGGCCGTCCTGCAGGCCGATGCCGGCCATGATGGACATCCCCTGCGACTCGATGAAGATCTTGCCTTCCTTGCAGACCTTGGAGCCTACTGGCTTGCCGAAGTCGTCATAGGCCCGCACAAACCACCGGCCGTCCCAGCCGTGGTCATCGATGACCTTCTCCATGGCCGCAGCCTCAGCCAGGACTTGGTCTGCCTCACCCGCCAGGCCGCGGTGCCGGGCGATCGAGGCCAGGTCCCGTGCTGCCAGCACGAAGAGGCCTGCGATGAAGACCGATTCCGCCACCTTGCCGTCCTTGTGGGTCGTGGTCTGGAAGGATTGGCCGGGCGTGTCTGAGAAGCAGTTGAGGTTCAGGCAGTCGTTCCAGTCTGCACGGCCGATCAGGGGCAGGCCATGGGGGCCCAGCCTGCCCAGGGTGTAGCGGAAGCTGCGGCGCAGGTGGTCATAGAGCGGCTGCTCCGACCCCGGCTCGTTCTCATAGGGCACGAGCTCATCCAGGATGCCCCAGTCGCCGGTCTCCTTGAGGTAGGCGGCCACACCGACGATCAGCCAGTGCGGATCGTCGTTGAAACCGCTTCCGACGTCGTCATTGCCCCGCTTGGTCAGCGGCTGGTACTGGTGGAACGCGCCGCCGCTCTTGAGCTGCGTGGCCGCCAGGTCGATGATCCGCTCCCGGGCACGGCTGGGCACCATGTGCACGAAGCCCAGCAGATCCTGGTTCGAATCCCGGAATCCCAGGCCCCGGCCGATCCCGGACTCGTAAAAGGAGGCCGACCGTGACATGTTGAAGGTGGCCATGCACTGATAGGCATTCCAGATATTCACCATCCTGTTTGCGTGCAGATCCGGCGACGCGACCTGGTAGAGACCCAGCAGGCCGTCCCAGTACGCGCCCAAGGCCTCCAGGCTGGCGGCCACCTGGCGGCCGTCGAGGTACCTGGCGATGATCGGCTTGACGGTCTTCTTGTTGATCGTCTGCGAGGTCGGCGGATTGAACTTCTGGTCGACGGGATTCTCATGGTAGCCCAGGACAAAGAGGATCTCCCGCGTCTCGCCGGCCTTGAGGGTCACCTTGACATGGTGCGAGCCATGTGGGGCCCACCCGCAAGCCACGGAGTTGAAGGACCTCCCCCGCTCCACGGCCGCGGGGCTGTCCCAACTGCGATAGGCGCCGAGGAAGGTGTCCCGCTGGGTGTCGAAGCCCGCAAGTTTCTCAGAGCAGGCGAAGTAGCCGAAGTGATTCCTCCGCTCGCGGTACTCGGTCTTGTGGTAGATGACCCCGTCCTCGATCTCGACCTGGCCCGTGCTGAAGTTCCGCTGGAAGTTGGTGGCGTCGTCCTGGGCGTCCCACAGGCAGAACTCGACGCTCGAGAAGATCGACAGCTTGGCTGGCTTCTTCCGGTGATTCGTCAACCGGAGCCGCCAGACCTCGAGGGTCTCGCCCAGCGGCACAAAGTACGTCGTCCGGGCCTCGATCTGGTCCACCGCCGAGCCAATCGTGGTATAGCCCATGCCGTGGCGGCACTCGTAGTCCTCCAGCGCGGTCCGCGTGGGCTGCCACGAGGGCGACCAGAACCGGCCCTTTTCATTGTCGCGGACGTACAAATAGCGGCCGCCGACGTCGAAAGGCGCGTTGTTGTAGCGGTACCGGGTCAGTCGCCGCATCCTGGCGTCCTTGTAGAAGGAGTAGCCTCCCGCGGTGTTGGAGATAATCCCGAAGTAGGCCTCGCAGCCGAGGTAGTTGATCCAGGGCAGCGGCGTCTGGGGGGTGGTGATGACGTACTCGCGGCGGGCATCGTCAAAGAAGCCGTATCGCATGGAGGTCCTCCTAGTCCTTCTCCAGCCGGTCGAACCAGTTGAACTTCAGGAACACGAACGCGAACACGAGACAGACGGCGATGCCGGCCACCCACGGCCAGTTCCGCAGCACGATGAAGATGGGCAGAGAAACCAGGCACATCTGCCAGATCATGCCCACCGCGACGTTGATCATGTCGTGGCCGAAGTTGCGGTTGGGCTGGAAGGTCGGGTCTTCCCTCATCACCTTCTCGCGGATCGGGCCCCAGAAGCCCCAGGGATTCACGGTCTTGTAGAACTTCTTGAGGATGGCGTCATCCTCGGCCTGGGTCATCAGGGCCCCCGCAAAACACCCAACCGCCGAGATGGCGAAGATGATCGGGAAGGTGTAGAGGGCGTTCACGTCGTGGCCCACGGCGAGCCTGAGCAGCTCTGGCACAAACATCGCGCTGAAGATGCCCGTGATCATACCCCAGAAGTAGCCGTAGCCGTTGAACCGCCACCAGAACCACTTGAGCATGTTGGCAATGACGTAGGCGCCATTGAGCGAGCCGACGATCCACCACATGATGCTCAGGATGTTTCGGGTCAGGAGCCCGAGCGCCAGACCCACAACGAGCACGGCCAACGACGAGATCCGGCTCATTAGGATCTCAGTCCTCGCAGGGGCGTTGGGATTGATGTACCGCTTGTAGATATCATTGACGATGTATGCCGGGGCCGCGTTGACCGTGGCCGCGAAGTTGGACATGAAGGCAGCCAGCAGGCCCGCCAGCAGGAATCCCACGACGCCCGCCGGCATGTAGTTGAACAGAACCACCGGCAAGAGCCTTTCCAGGTCGGGCTTGTCCATGGCCTTGAGCTCGGGTGTGCAGAACTTCAGGGCCATGACGGTCAGGCCGGCAACCATCAGATAGCGAGGGAACATCAGGACCGTGGTCACCCAACCGTTCATCAGGCACGCCTCGCGAGGGCTGCGCGTGGCCAGTATCCGCTGCATGTCATAGTTGGGCATCGGGCCGGCCAGACTCGCCAACACTCCCTTGCACAACATCAGGCCGAAGATGATGCCGAAGAACTCGTTGCCCTCGTCCCGGATGGCCTGGTTGACCTTGTCGAAGACGCCCGTCCAATCCAGACCGACCGTGGCGCCAAAGAATGGACTGGTCCAGCCCGCAGGAATCAGGTGCTGGATCTCTGCCGGACTGACCGAGTAGATGGCGATCACTCCGATGGCTACCGCAGTGATGGTCAGGATCGTGAACTGCATCACCTCGGTGATCACCACGCTGATCATGCCGCCCTTGACGGTGTAAAGCGACGTCAGACCCATGAGGATCAGGGCGTAGATATTGGCGTCGGAGAAGAGCCCCTGACTGGTGTTCGTGAAACGCCAGGGCAGCATCTCCACGGCGAACTTACCGATGCCTTTAAACGCATAGGCCAGCATGCCCACGACTGCCACCAGCGCGAAGAACACGACGCTCAGGTGGGCCAGGGTCGCGCCTTTGCCCTGGCCGAACCGGGTCTTGATCCACTCTGCGCCGGTGAGCACGTTCGATCGCCGCAGCCACGCGCTGAGGAACATCATCAGGAAGATCTGGTTGAACGTCGGCCACACCCAGGGCAGCCAGATGCTCTTGAGCCCGTACATAAACAGCCAGGTCACGAGCACCATCGTGCCGCTGATATCGAACATGCCGGAGGCGTCAGATACCCCCAGGACGTACCAGGGCAGCGACTTGCCGCCGAGGAAATAGGACTCCAGATTCTTGGCTCCGCGTCTTGAAACCCACAGGCCGACAAGGATCACGGTCAGGAAGTAGACGACGATGATGGCGATATCGATGGAGTGCAGTTTCATGGGGTCCTGGACGCCTGTTCAAAGACACTGGGAATCGGACAGACCTCGCGCCAGGCGGACGCCCCGGCTGGAAGGCACCGCGAGAATGACCTTCGTCGGTGCATGGCGACCCGGGTATCGATCCGGCTGACGGTGAACATGGGCCCTCTTTTAGGGCAAACAGGTGTCCCTGTCAACTTGAAAACTTGGGGACGGAGCGTGCCAGTCGGTGCCAAAAAGTTTGCCGCCTTCGCGGCCTCCCTGGTGCGGCCGGGCACCCGGCCGCGACGATCAGGGAGTCTACCCCGTGATGCGGGAAACCTCTGTAAGACACAGAGCATACAAAGGATAGAATTCAGGACACCCTGTCAGACCTGGTTTCTGCCCCCCTACTCAAGGTAAAAACTCCCTCCCATCGCCGGAAACTCTGTAACGTAACTGTCCGCAGAGGTACTCTATAGTAGGAACGAACGCGACGTGCTCACCATGGATGGAGGTCATAATCGTATCGCATTGAAGGTGTGACGACGCAAGGCAAAGCCATGAGGTGGTGGACAGTCGTACTGAGCCTGCTCGCGATGATTGCGGCCCAGGCCGGACGAGCGGGTGAACCAGAGTCTGCAGTGATACCCGACACGAATCTGAGGGTGGTTGTGGAGGCTGCCCTCGGAATCCAGGATCCCACTCCCGCGGATTTGCTGCAGCTCACCGAACTATCCTGCGAATACGCCGGCATCAGGGACCTGACCGGCCTTGATCTTGCCAGAAACCTCGTCCACCTCGACCTCCAGGGCAACCAGATCACCGATGCGACCCCTCTGGCCGGTCTGACCCGCCTGACGTACCTCGACCTCCAGGACAACCAGGTCGGCGACGTGAGCCCCCTGGCCGGGCTGACCGGCCTGACCCTCCTGGATCTCCAGGGCAATGGCATCTCAGACGTGACCGCCCTTGCAGGGTTGACCCGTCTGACCTCCCTCTGTCTCTGGGATGATCACGTCACCGACATTCGACCGTTGTCCGGACTGACCCACCTGAACCGGCTGTTCCTGGTCGGCAATGGGATCCACGACCTTATGCCGCTGGCCTCCCTGACCCACCTGGCGGAGCTCCACCTGTCGAACAACCAGGTCCGCGACGTGAGCCCCCTGGCGGGTCTGACGGGGCTGATGTATCTGTGGCTCAATGCCAACCAGATCAGCGACGTCACCCCTCTGGCCAACCTCACGCGGCTGACCTTGCTGGACCTCGAAGGCAATCAGATCAGCGATATCAGCCCCCTGGAAGGGTTGACCTGCCTGAAGGTCCTGCATCTGGCGAAGAACCAGATCAGCAGCCTCCACGACCTGGCCTGCCTGACCGCCCTCTCTGAGCTCTCCGCAGGAGATAATCCCTTGCTCGATATCGCGGCGATTGAGGAAATGCACGAGCTCGCGGTGCTGGAACTCGACGACTGTGGACTCCGCGGCATCGCCCCCCTTGCGGAACTGACGTCCCTCCTGTATCTGGATCTCAGTCGCAACCAGATCAGCGACCTTGTCCCCTTGACCGGGTTGACGCACCTGAGCCACCTGGAGTTCAGCGGCAATCAGATCGCGGAGATCGGTCCCTTGGCCCACCTGACCTCGCTCACGTGGCTGGATCTCGCAGAGAATCAGCTCTCGCAGATCACCGCCCTGGGCGGCCTGGTGGGACTCACCCATCTGACCCTAGGCGATAATCAGATTCGGGATATCGGCGAGCTGGCAGGCCTGACGGGCCTGAGCGTCCTGGGGCTGGAGACCAATCGGATTGAGGATATCTCCAGTCTCGTAGGTCTTTCAGGCCTGACGTGGCTGGACCTGGCGGGAAACCCACTGACCGAACGGTCACGGACCGTCTTCATGCCGCAGATCCTGGCCCGCAATCCCGACCTTCGCATCGCCGCGGAGCCGCAGGTGTCGCTGACCGTAGCGGCCGGTATCGGCGGCACTGTCCTCAGCCCGGGAGAAGGAACCCACACTTACGCAACAGGCCTGTCCGTCTGGCTTGAGGCCCAGTGTGATCCTCTGTTTCAGTTTGCGGGGTGGACGGGGGACTTCAACTCAGAGAGCCAGGGTCTGTGGTTGACCCTCGACACCAACGTGACGGTCCGGCCGATCTTCATCAGTGTACTCGATACGCTGCACGTGCGGCCGAAGGGGGCCGAGGATGAATCGCCGTCGGATGACGCTGGTGAGGACGGCACGCCGGAGAATCCCTTCAGATCCATCCAGGATGCCATCCGAGTGGCGGCCGACGGCAGCACCGTCATCGTCCACCCAGGCCGCTACAAGGAGCCCCTCGACTTCATGGGAAAGGCCATCACGGTGACGAGATGGCACTGCGACACCGAACTGACCCTCACTCCTGACCCCGCCTGCGAGTACCCCGTCATTGACGCCCAGGGCCGGGGCACGGCTGTGTCGTTCGTCAATCATGAGCGTCCCACGACCCGGTTGGACGGGTTCGTGATCACGGGCGGCAGTGCCGGCCTTGCAGGGGCCATCGCCTGTCAGGGATCAAGCCCTGTGATCAGCCACTGCCTCATCGTCGGCAACCAGGCCACAAGCCCCGGCGGCGGATGCGTTCGTTGCGTGGACAGCAACGCCACATTCATCAATTGCACGATCTCGGGCAACCAGGCAGCTCCCGGAGGCGGCGCCCTGGTCACGGTGGCCAGCGGCGTGACCATGACCAATTCGATTCTCTGGGACGACAGCCCGGCGGAGATCTGCGTGGCCTCGGGGCGGTCGCCGGATCTGGAGTACTGTGACGTCCAGGGCGGATGGCCGGGCCAGGCGGGCATGGACGAGGACCCATTCTTCGTGTTTCCGGGGATGTGGGTGCGTCCGGACGACCTTTCCACGGTGGTCCAGACGCTGGACCCCAATGCGGTCTGGGTGGAGGGAGACTACCACGTGATGTCCCAGGAGGGACACTGGGAGGAGGCGAAGCTCGCGTGGATCAGTGATCCCCTGACCAGCCCCTGCATCGACGCGGGCGATCCCCGTACGCCCATGGGCGACGAGATCACGCCCATGGGGCCGCGCGTCAACCTCGGTGCCTACGGAGGCACGGACCAGGCCAGCAAGTCCTTGGGGTCGTGACCCCCGACGAAGGATCCCCCCGGCTGACGCTGCCCACGTGGATCACGTCAAGATTGTGCCGCAGCCGGTCACCGATGAAGGCGGTAGTAAAGGAAGTAGCTGGCTCCAAAGTTCTGGTGGAGCTGGCCGAGGATCGCCTGGCGGTCGCCCGTCTCCAGGGCGTTATTCAGCCGTGCAAACTCCGAAAATCGCTGGCGGGTCGCTGCACGGATCGGCCATGCGTCCGCCTCTCTCATCCGGCCCTGCAGGCCGTAGTACAGGAGGAGGGCCTCTTCATAGTGGATGGGGATGTCCTGATATCCCAAGGACGCCAGTCGCCCCAGGCGGGCTGCGGCCTTCTCCAATTGACCGGTCAGCAAGTAGCTCGCCATCAGATACTCGAAGGCCATCCGGTTTCCGGGGTCTTGATCCAATAGACGGGCCAAGGTGGCCTCGAAGTCGGCCGCAAACAGCCCGCCTGCGAGCATGGATCTCCGGCGTCTCTCGAGGCCGGCCCGCCGGATGGGTGCCAGACCCACGTCCAGCTCCTTGAGCAGTGCCCTCGCTGTGACACTCCAGGTCGGGTCCTGCTGGAGGGCATGGAGATAGACCCTGGCCGTGTCCAACTCCCCTTTGAGCACGTGGATCCAGGCCAGTCTCTCCAGGATCACTCCGTACGGGCCCGCCACGGACAGGAACTCAGAGCCGAGTTTCTCCGCGGCATTGACGTTTCCAATCTCCGTGTAAAGGTCGCACAGCTTGAGGACCGCCAGCGAGGATCCGATGTCCTGATCCGACAGAAGGAGCGCACGGGGATCCTGGGCATAGGAGAACATCTCATAGCCCAGCCTGCCCGTGTGGAACAAGGCCCTGTTGACGTCGTGGTTGCAGAAGACGTTCCACGTGTCCCTGGGCAGCCGGCGTGCCGCGGCCAGGACTTCCGGCCATCTCGCCTGCCGGGACAGCGCGTTGATGACCACGAACTGCTTGTTCATCCTGTCACAACTCCAGTACAACCCTGCGCCGGACGCGGCGATCACCAGGCCCGGCAAAACGAGCCCCGCCAGGCGTGCGGCCGGTGCGGGCCCGGACCTCCGCCCTCCGGGGGGTCTGGCCGCGGTGTTGACGGAAGTCTGCAGGGCCTTCGGCCTGATCCTGTCCCAGCAGGCCAGGATCAGCACGGTCACGGGCACCAGGACGTAGAGCAGGACGATCCACACCCAAGGAACCGTCTTCATCAGCCTGGTGATCTGGGGCGAGAAAGGCGTCAGGACCAGGGCCGCCCGATCAGGTGACAACTGGAAGGGCCAGTCCGCAGCCAACCGGACGATCACGGCTGCCACCGGCAAGGCGGCAGCAGCCAGGATCCAGTGGCGCCGTCCCAGCCCCCGGTAGATCACGGTCATGAGCGAGAAAACCCAGAGCCCACCGGCACCCGCCAGGATGTCGGCGGCGATGGCCATCAAGACATAGAGCCCGACTCGCAGGACAGGACGCGGCCAGGAGACCGCCTCGAAGACAAGCGAGAAGAGGAGCCCCAGGGACACGGCCAGACACTCTGCCAGCGGATGCTGATACCGGGCGTAGGTCATCAGGATCAGCAACGGCGCAAGATAGGCCAGGACTTGGGACTGCCGGGCCCCTGCGTGGGCCATGTGCCATCGTGACAACACCAGCAGCCCCCCTGCCGCCAGGGTGACGATCCCTGCGCCCAGCCAGGACTCATAGAACCCCTGGGACAAGAAGCCCGCCACATACGAGACGGCCCCGCCCGGCAGGGCCAGTGAATCCCAAAGGAACGGCCAGCCCATCAGGAAGGCCGAGTCTTCCGCGACGAGGGTCCCAAACGAGTGGTAGACCAGGTTCGGCTCCACCCAGAGGGCCAGGAAGAGAAAGGCCAGCAAGAGCACCACCGCGTCACAGAGCCGTCGTTTCTTGTTCCACATGACCGTTCGAATAGTAAACCGCCAATCCCAAATCGTAAATGACAAATGCCACCTCCTCAGAGTACACTACTGTTCGCCCTGAGGCCCAGCGATTGACCCTTGGCCGGCCTCGGCGATCCGAGATCTTCTGTGAGAGGACGACCCATGAGACAAATGCTGCTGTGGATCCTGTGCCTGCCCGCCTGCGCCCTTGGCCAGAAATTCGAGGGCCTGGCCCTCACCCCACCCATGGGATGGAACACCTGGAACACCTTTGCGGCCAACATCAAGGAGGACCTGATCAGGGAGACCGCAGAGGCCATGATCAGCAATGGCATGCTGGCGGCAGGATACAATACGATCGTCCTGGACGATACCTGGATGGCCAAACAGAGGGATGACCTCGGCAACCTGGTCCCTGATCCAAACAAGTTTCCCTCGGGCATGAAGGCTCTGGGAGACTTCCTTCACGAGCACGGGTTCAAGTTCGGGATCTACAACTGCGCAGGCAGCAAGACCTGCGCAGGGCTGCCCGGCAGTCGGGGTCACGAGTGGCAGGACGCCGCCCTGTATGCGAGCTGGGGCGTCGACTACCTCAAGTACGACTGGTGCAACTCGGAGGCCCTCTCCGCAGAGGGCGCGTACATGACCATGCGGGACGCCCTGTACGTTACGGCTAGGCCCATGGTCTTCAGCATCTGCGAGTGGGGCAACAACAAGCCCTGGCTGTGGGGCGCGAAGATCGGCCACCTGTGGCGGACGACCGGTGACATCTACGCCTGCTTCGACTGCAAGAAGGACCACGGCACTTGGTATTCCTGGGGCGTGATGCAGATCCTGGACATGCAGAAGGGACTCCGCGAATACGCCGGGCCGGGACACTGGAACGATCCGGACATGATGGAGATCGGCAACGGCATGGCCGTCAACGAGGACCGGGCCCACTTCACGATGTGGTGCATGCTGGCTGCGCCCCTGATGGCAGGCAACGACGTGCGGAAGGTGTCCAAGGAGACCCTGGCCATCCTGACCAACAAGGAGGCGATCGCGGTGGACCAGGACAGCCTCGGCATCCAGGGATTCACCTACTCCGCAAAGGACAACATCGAGGTCTGGTTCAAGCCCCTCAAAGACGGTGCCTGGGCCATGGCCGTGCTTAACCGCACGCCCAGTACTCAGAAGGTCTACTTCAACTGGAAGGCCGAGAAGGTCACGGATGCCTTCGCCAAGCGGGAGGCTCGATTCGATACGACCACGTACAGTATCCGCGACCTGTGGCAGCAGAAGGACTTGGGCACGACCTCTGCCGCGTACAGCGGCGAGGTGGCCGGCCAGGATGTGATCATGCTGAGGCTCAGCCCGGTCAAGTAGAAGGCCCTTCGCCTGCGGAATGTCGTAGTGCTCGGCGAGATTCGATATCCTGGGAATGAGACGACCTGCGGTCCAGATCGTTCAGTGGTTATGACTGAGAGGAACAGACTATGAGAAGAATGCTCACCTGTCTGCTGATTGTAGCGCTATCGGCAGTGCCTTCGCAGGCCCAACTCCGCGAAGTGCTGCGAAGGGCTGCGCGGCGGGCAGAGCAGCGATCGAGTCAAGTCCCTTCGCAGCCCGACGCAGGCCAGAAGGTCCAAGTCACCCTGTTGCCTCCTCCTGAGACCCTGACCGATGGAGATGCCTACCCGCTCTACCAGCAAGCGGCGAAGCTGCTTCCCGCCGACGCAGTCATACAGTTGGGACTGGAATGGCCCCGCAGAACGCCTGGCCAGTTGCCACTGGATCGCGCCCGACGGCTTGTCCGGCAGTGCCGGGCTGCCCTGGAGATGATTGAGAAGGCCACTCTGTGCAGGGCCTGTACATGGCCTACGCCCGTGACCAAGCTTAGGCTGGCCATCCGCCCCAAGGGGGAGTTTGAAGTCTACCGCGACTTCCCTGCACTCCTCCACCTCAAAACGAGTCTGGCGATAGCAGAGAATCGGCCCAGCGATGCACTCAAGACCTTCCAGAATGCTCTGGCCTTGGCCCGCCACCTGGGCACAGGACCAGGCTTGATGTCGCCCCTGATGGCGGTGGCGGCGGCAGACCTGACCTGCAGCAACATCCCTGCCTACGTAGAATTGTCCGATGCCCCGATTCTGTACGAGGCCCTTGCGGCGCTGCCCAAGCCATTCATCGACGTGGAGAAGGCTGGCCAAGCGGAGATCGATGGCGCAAACACCAACCCTCAGATCAGCGATGCCAACCGTCCGGCCAATCTGGAACAACTCAAGAGCGGGCTGACCAATGCCCGCCAATTGGCCAAACGTCTGGACCGTACCGTTGCAGCCCTGCAGTGTCTGGAGGCGATACGTCAGTACACACAGGACCACAACGGGGCCCTGCCGCAGGCCCTGGACGAGATCAAGGTCTCCATTCCGCAGGATCCCCTGAACGGCAAACCCTTTGAATACACCTGCACAGGCACCCAGGCAGTCCTGAACAGCCCGGCACCTCAGGTTGACGACCCCAGCGCTGCCCTGCGCTACGAGATCACGGCGACCAAGAGCGATCAGGGTCTTCGATTCGCTGTGAACAGTATTAAGGGTCGCTAGGTCGTGTCTTCTGGCACGACTCTGGCAACGGACGAGCAACGGCGGTTAGCGATTGGCGGTTACCCGTAGGCCGGAGAAGGATGGCGTCTGACACAGACTTTCTACAGTCCGCCGACTCCCTTCTTCTCCGCGTCTCCCATTCTCCCATGCCTCTGGGTCTCGCCAGGCTTCAGCCGCCGCGTCTTTCCGAATGCCACCAACTCTTCCGTGGGCTTGGCCAGCTTCTTGGCTGGAACTCCCAGGTTGACCCCCATGGAGTCTGTTGTGTTCCGGTAATTGCACCCATGTCGGCACACTGGTCCAACAACACACGGTTGTGATGTCAGAAAAGCACACAGAATGTGCTTTTTAGGCTTGCCAAATGCATATGGAATGCGTAAATATAAGATATAGAACATGAATCGACGGCTTGGTCTAACGAAAGGTAATCCTATGCCGAGATTGACAATCGATTTCCCAGATGAAGTCAATACAGTCCTTGAGAACCTCGCCAAGGAGGAAAAGACGTCAAAACGAGAAGTTGTGCGGCGAGCACTCGCGATGTACAACTACATGCACGAAGAAGGGGCGAAAATGGGCGGCGAAAGAAACGTCGCCATCACAGACAAGAATGACAAGGTGCTGACGAGGATCGTCTTCGCCAAGTAGTCACACGCAACTGTGCTTAGGCGGAAGGACGGATGGTCAGCTTGGAAGAAGGGAAAATTCCGTGACCGACCCCGCAGAAGTTCTGAGCCTAGAGCCGGAGGACCGACCACTGAACGTGGTGACGCCGGCGGATGTCTATGGACGATTTCCATTCCAGGAGCCGATGCCGAAGAGCTTCTTGGAGATCTGGGGCATCCAATTCATGCGATGGCTGTTGCTTGCCATCATCGTGGTTACTGGATTGCTCGCCGTAGCATGGTTTGCCACCCGCCCCTGTACCAGCGACGTGACTGCAATCCTCACCTCGGCCGATCCAAACAGCCGGGCAACCGCGGCAGCTCACATTGACGCACTTGAGAAGTTGTGCGCCAACCACCTCAACAACTACCGTGACTTGTTCCAGTTGATGGTCCTTGGCGGACTGGTGCCCCTTTTTACTCTGATCACGGGCTACGTCTTTGGACGGAGCCACGCACAGCAGAAACCGCAAGACGAAGGTTGAGATGGAGAAGCACACAGAGGGAGTGCATTGCCTCTACGTCGGCATTGCTGAGCCGCTCGTGGAGCACGCCCACGTGTGGCTGGCGCATCTGCCACGCTGTGCGGATTGGAAGGAACTGAATGCGAAGATCGGGGCCTTCCCCTTCCGTGAGATAGGGGCCTACTCGCGACAGATAGTGGATGGCAAGGAGCCCGCCATCGTTTTTCATACAAACCCGAACGTGGCCGAGGCTCGCGTCCGTGAGGAAGTTGGACGATGGAGCGGTGAGACACCGTCGCTCGTGACGTCCACGAATCGCCCGATTTCCTCAATCGGCCATCGCGCGTGCCTTCAGGAGCTTGTCCGATCGGTGGAGGGGCTCCCTGTGAAGATCGTGGCCCGCGCGGGGCTGACGCTGCAATTGCTGCAAAGCGATCTGGCCACATTCAAGCCAACCGTTGTTGTTCTTGATTGTCACGGGACTGAGGAGGGATGTCTTGTCCTGGAAGACGGGCGCGGTCGAGCCCAGTTCGTTGGGGCGGAGCACCTGGTTCCGATCCTTGACAGAAACAGGCCCAGAGTGCTGTTCCTCTCAGCCTGCCATTCCGAACGTGTAGTGGACCGGGCTGGCGGCATCGCGGACCGATCGGACGTGGCGGTCGTCTACGTTCGAGGGGAAGAACCTCTGGAGTCTGCTGCGGCGGCCGCGTTCAGCAGCACGTTCTTCCCCGCGATGCTGAAAGGCGAACCCGCTGGTGATGGCTTTGATGCTGCACGTGGATGCGTGGAGAGTGATGCGTACGTGGGCCGCTTCTCATCGCCTCCGGACAAGACAACGCCTGCGGACAAGCTGCTCATCAGCGCCGCGGGACGAGAGGTTCGCCTGAAGACCATGGCGGCAGCCGACGGGAGGCCCGAGCATATCCTGCCGCACTTGGCGCCTGTCTCGACGCTACCCCGACGGTCTGCAGAGCGGTTCATCGGTCGCAGACGTGAACTGCAACAGGTCATTGACGCCTTGCTGCCCATGCCGCCTGGAATTCTCCGAGGCACCCAGGCGGGCGACCACCGCCTGGTCACCTTGACCAAGGAGGGCGGCATCGGCAAGACGGCCCTGGCCGTTCGCGCCGTTCAATGGCTATCTGAGCGGGAGGCATTTGCAGCCATCATCGGCATAGGCTGTGAGACGTTCAGCAGGCCGGACGAGCTGTTGTCAGAGTTGCTCACCCGGCTAGGCATTGCGCCGGCCCAGCAGCAAGGGGACCTGCTGGCCCTCCTCCGCGTGGCGGCCGCCGCCCTGCCGCCCGGGCACCCTGTCTTGATCGTCCTGGATAACCTGGATGACCTCGTAGGGCAAGATGCCGCGACAGAGGCGAGAGCCTTGACTCGGCGAGTTCTGGAGACGCTGCTCGATGCGTCGCCGATCGCCAGGGTCCTGTGTACGTGCCGCTGGCCTTTGGGCCTTGGCAACTATGAGAAGGTCCTTGATGTCCCACCCATGGTGGAAGACGAGGCCTTGGAGGTCTTCCTGGCCCATCTGCAATCGCCGGCGCACCAGATTCAGGTTCGCCAGAGTTGGGACGTCCCTGAAAGCAACGCCCGCAAGCTGATCATTGAGCTTGCCGGCCTCCATCCGCTTTCGCTGTACCTCCTCGCCCGCCAACTTGATGGCGTTCCGGGGATGACGCTGTCCCGGCTGGCTGCGGAGGCTGAGAAATGCCTGATGGACATGCTCAAGGACCCTCATGTAAAGGACGACGAGGCATCGCACCGCCACGCGAAGGCGAGCATGACGTTCGAATTGTCCCGCCGGCATTTGGGCGAACCGGCTTCCCAGCTCTTCGAGCGGCTCTCGCAGATGCCCAGCGGGATATGGTGCGGCCCGCTTGCTGATGACCTGATCAAATGGCACGAGCTATTGGGCGGAGACTGGCGTCAGCTCATCGAGAAGGAGCTGGACTACTTCGGCCTGGTCCATTTCGAGCCTGACCATCAATTCAGGGAGCACGGTGCATTCGTCATGCTGGCTCCTGTCCGCCAATTCGCCTCCGAGAAGTACCTTGCAGCCGACCACTCGCAGTGGCGGGCCGAATGGACCGAGTTTTGGGGATCCCGCGTGGGCCTGTGGGATGAGTTACTCTCTGGCCGGCTGCCAGATGGAATAGACCTGCCGCCAGAGGAGCGAGCCCGCGTGAGCTACACCCAGCGTGCGGTCGCCAACGCCCTATTCGAACGAAATGACGCGAACATCCGCACCGTATTCGATCGCGCCTTCCAGACAGGCGACATTCGCCGAGTACGCACGATCATGCTGGGGATGGTCGACTTCATGCGACTGGGTGGCTACCTAATACGCTGCAAAGGCATGGCGGAAAAGGCCGTCTCACTAGCGAAAGGCAAAGGCTCGCCCGACGACCTTGCATCGATGCTTGGCACGCTCGGCAACGTACTGGTTCCCCTCGGGGATCGCGAGGGGGCCAAGACCGCCTTCGAGGAGGCCCTCAAGATCTATCGTCGGCTGGCCGCAGAGCATCCGGCGGCCTTCGAACCGGATGTCGCCATGGCGATAAACAACCTGGGGAACGTGCTCAGCGACCTCGGGGATCGCGAGGGGGCCAAGACCGCCTTCGAGGAGGCCCTCAAGATCTATCGTCGGTTGGCCGCAGAGCATCCGGCGGCCTTCGAACCGAATGTCGCCATGACGCTAAACAACCTGGGGAACGTGCTCAGCGTCCTCGGGGATCGCGAGGGGGCCAAGGCCGCCTACGAGGAGGCCCTCAAGATCTATCGTCGGCTGGCCGCAGAGCATCCGGCGGCCTTCGAACCGGATGTCGCCATGACGCTAAACAACCTGGGGAACGTGCTCAGCGACCTCGGGGATCGCGAGGGGGCCAAGGCCGCCTACGAGGAGGCCCTCAAGATCTATCGTCGGCTGGCCGCAGAGCATCCGGCGGCCTTCGAACCGAATGTCGCGAACACGCTGAACAACCTGGGGAACGTGCTCAGCAACCTCGGGGATCGCGAGGGGGCCAAGGCCGCCTACGAGGAGGCCCTCAAGATCTATCGTCGGCTGGCCGCAGAGCATCCGGCGGCCTTCGAACCGGATGTCGCCATGACGCTAAACAACCTGGGGAGCGTGCTCAGCAACCTCGGGGATCGCGAGGGGGCCAAGGCCGCCTACGAGGAGGCCCTCAAGATCTATCGTCGGCTGGCCGCAGAGCATCCGGCGGCCTTCGAACCGGATGTCGCCATGACGCTAAACAACCTGGGGAACGTGCTCAGCGACCTCGGGGATCGCGAGGGGGCCAAGGCCGCCTTCGAGGAGGCCCTCAAGATCTATCGTCGGCTGGCCGCAGAGCATCCGGCGGCCTTCGAACCGAATGTCGCAACCACGCTGAACAACCTGGGGACCGTGCTCAGCGACCCCGGGGATCGCGAGGGGGCCAAGGCCGCCTTCGAGGAGGCCCTCAAGATCTATCGTCGGCTGGCCGCAGAGCATCCGGCGGCCTTCGAACCGAATGTCGCCATGACGCTAAACAACCTGGGGAACATGCTCAGCAACCTCGGGGATCGCGACGGGGCCAGGACCGCCTACGGGGAGGCGCTCGAGATCCGTTGGCCCCTGGCCCAGAGGTGGCCTGCGGCCTTCATGGACAGGTTCATGGGTACCCTGTCTCGCTACGTGCGGGTAGCGGGCAAAGCCAAGGACGATCCATGGCTGGCCCTATGGAGGCAACTACAGGCGGAGCAGAAAGGCAAAAGCAGGAAACGAGGGAATTGAGAGGCACGACCTCCCCAGACGGCCCAGGGCGTCCGGGTCACTGTCAACACCATCGAGAGTCGATGAGTTTTGTCTTGTGGCGCAACTCCCGGCTGCACCCAAGCAGACGTCGCAGACCCAGCCAAGCAGGCCAAGCACAGGTGCAAGGCAGCTCGCCGTTTCGCCCATTCCCCCATTCGCCCATTCTGCCGCGTTCATGGATGCAGCGGATTGATCGTCCGCTGCGGAACCAGGGCCTTGCTCACCGTCCTGACCACCAGGTCCTTGGCTAGATCGAACGAGACCGTCTGGCGGATGTCCTTGGAGGATGCGCCGATCTTCAGCTTGTAGGCCCCCGCCTCTGCCACCCATGCAGAGGAGGCCTCGTCAAAGGAGGCGAGGTCGTCTGGCTTGAGATCGAAGGTGAGCTTCTGGGATTCACCAGGCTTCAGCAGCCGGGTCTTTGCGAAGGCGACCAGCTCTTCTGTGGGCTTGGCCAGCTTGCGGGCCGGGGCGGTCAGGTAGACTTGGACCACCTCACGGCCTGCCACCTTGCCGGTGTTGGTGACGTCAACAGACACAGTGACCTGGTCTGAAAATCGCTTCGAGCTGACGGCGGGCTTGGCAAACCGAAACTGCGTGTACGACAGGCCGTACCCGAACTCATAGGCCACAGGGACCTTGAACGTGGTGTAGTACCGGTAGCCCATGTAGATATCTTCTGTGTAGACGACCTCGGCAGGCACCTTGGCCATCAGGGCGGCCATGGAGCCCGGCTCGGGCTTGTCTTTCTTGGCTGCAGGGTCCTCCAGCACGATGCCCGGGAAGGTCTTGGCCGAAGGCACATCGCTGTAGGCCATGGGGAAGGTGGTCGCCAGTCTTCCGGATGGGTTCACCTTGCCGCGGAGCACGTCTGCGATGGCGTGGCCTGTCTCCTGTCCCGGCTGCCAGGCCAGGAGGATGGCGTCAGACAGGTTCCTCCAACTGGCCGTCTCGACGACGCCGCCCACATTGAGGATGACCACGGTCTTCTTGGCCTTGGCCTTGAAGGCCTTGGACACGGTCGCAAGCATCGAGGCCTCCTGCGGCGTGAGGCTGAAGTCGCCTGCCTCCGCCTTGCGGTCCGTGAACTCGCCGGAGTTCCTGGCCAGCGTGACCAGGGCGACGTCCGCCTCCCTCGCCATCCTGGAGGCCAGGTCCGCATCCACGTTCATCTCCTCGACGGGCGGCAGGCCTCCCATCATGGCCAGGAGGTCCCCCTGCTTAGGGCGAGGCTGTCTGTCCCTCACCTGCTTGATGTAGCTCGTGTACAGGTCTCCCAGTGACGGATTGAGCGAGAGGTCGCTGTCTTTGAGTCCCTCTGCCAGTGTCACCCTGTAGGCCTCGTTGACCTTGCCGCTGCCGCTGCCGCCCGTGACGATCTCATAGGAGCCTGTGCCAAAGGCGGCCACAGTCTTGATGCGGCCGGTCAGGGGCAGGGCCTGGTGGGAGTTCTTCAGCAGGACCATGCCCTCTGCCGCAGCCTGGCGGGCCAGGTTGGCATGGGCCTTGAGGTCGGGCTTGTTGGAGTACTTGTACCCCTTGTACCTGGGGCTCTGCACCATGACGGCCAGGATACGCTCGACGTTGCGATCCAGGACCTTCTCATCCAGTTGGCCGGCCCGGACTGCAGCCAGGATCTTGTCCCTCTGCTCGGGTGTGCCCGGCGTGAGCAGGTCATTGCCTGCCTTCATCTGGGCCACGGGGTCGCTTCCGCCGAACCAGTCCGACATCACGTACCCCTTGAAGCCCCAGTCTTCCCTGAGGACCTTGGTCAAGAGATCCAGACTCTCCGAGGTGTAGACCCCGTTGATCTTGTTGTATGAGGACATGACTGTCCAGGGCTGGGCCTCTTGCACTGCGATGCGGAATCCCTCCAGGTAGAGCTCGCGGAGCGCCCGTTCGCTAGCGATCGTGTCCACGCTCATCCGGTTGGTCTCCTGGTTGTTGGCTGCAAAGTGCTTGATCGAGGTCCCCACGCCCTGGGACTGGACGCCGCGAACCATGGCCGCGGTCATCTTGCCTGCAATCAACGGGTCCTCGGAATAGTACTCGAAGTTCCTGCCGCACAGCGGATTGCGGTGCAGGTTCAGTGCAGGAGCCAGCAGGACGTCCACGCCGCACTCCAGCACCTCGTTACCCACCGCCTGTCCCACCTTGTAGACCAGGTCCGTGTCCCAGGTCGAGGCGAGCAGGGTCTCGATGGGAAAGGCCGTGCAGTAGTAGGTCGCCGCGTCGTTCGGCCGCGTCGGCGAGATCCTCAGACCTGCAGGGCCGTCTGCCAGGACCATGGAGGTGATCCCCACGCGGGGTATCGCGGCGGTGTTGCCTGCAGCGCCGGCCACAGGCCGCTCCACAACTTCGGTCTGCGGAGCCTGGCCAGGGATGACCAGATCCATCCCGGTCCCCACGACCAGCCGGACCTTCTCATCGAGGGTCATGGCAGAAAGAATGCCTTTGATGTCTCCTTTTTGCAGTGCAGCGGCGGATGCAGGGGCTACGGGCGTTGCAGGCAGGCTGGCTTCGGATGTCGACATGGCGGGCCAATCCTTCTTGTCCTTGAACAGTAATTGAGCCACCAGGTCCTCTGTGGCGAACTCGCCCACCTTGCGGGTGAACCGGATCTGGTCGCCGGATACCGTGCCCTTGTACTCGATACGGATTTCATTGTCCTGGAAGCTGAAGGTCTCGACGAAGGTGATCGTATCTCCATCGAGCTTGCCCTCCTTCAGCTCGACCTGCCGCTTCTCGCCTTCGACCTCTGAGCTGGCAGTCCCTGTGACGGCTGAGCCCTCCTGTTTCAGCATGTAGGTGTACTTCTGAAGTCCGATCTGGGTGTCGAACTCCGCCTTCCACGTGCCCGTGACATCCGCAGCCTGGGCTGGAGGAAGCGACGGCCAGGCCAAGGCTGCCATGAGGACACACGCCGCACTGATGCTTCGCATACTCAACATGCTGACTCCTTGACAAGAGGTTCCAGGTGCACAGGGTCTAGTCTACTGGAACAACTGCGGTGCGAACTCGTTGAGGTAGTTCCGCCAGTTGATCCAGGTGTGTGCGCCGGAGGTCTCCTTGAAGACCACGTCGAATCCATGCTTCTTGAGCATCGCGACCGAAGCCCTGGAGGTTTCGATCAGGAAGTCCTCCTTGCCCGTCGCAAACCACACAAGCTTGAGCCCCTTCTTGAGCTCAGCATTGTCCAGGGTGGCCTTGTTCTGGTCTTCCCACGAAGGGGCATTCGGATCAGCCGCGCGGCCCCGGCCTCCCATGCTGAAGACACCGGAGCTGAAGACGCCCAGGTACGCAAACTTGTCGACGCCCGGAATGCCGATGTTGAGCGTCTGCATCCCGCCCATGGACAGCCCGGCGATCGCTCGGTGTGCACGGTCGGCGATCACGCGGTAGTTCTTCTCCACGTAGGGCAGGATGTCGTTGTTGAAATCCTGGGTGAACTCATCCACGGTTGGCCTCGCCCCGCCGCTTCCCCGTGCGCCGAAGCCGAACGCGCTGGTATGGCCGGCCGGCATGGCGATGATCATCGGTTTGGCCTTTCCTGACGCGATCAGGTTGTCCAGGATGATGCCGGCGCGGCCCACGGACGTCCACGAGTCGTCGCAGTCGCCTGCACCATGCAGCAGGTAGAAGACGGGGTATTGGCCCTTGCCGGATTCATATCCCGGCGGGGTGTAGATGTGCATGCGACGAAACCGGTTGAGCGACTTGGAGAAATACGTGACCGACGCCACTGCGCCGTGCGGCACGTCCTTGGTGTCCATGAAGTCCGATCCGGGCACAACCACGAGGCTCCAGACGTTGCCGTTGGACTCGCTGACCGAGGGACTGCGGGGGTCGATCACGGAGACGCCGTCCACGTTGAAGTTGTACCGATAGGCGCCCGGATCGATGGGGCCCAGCGTGACCTCCCAGACCCCCTGCTCTCCCTTCTTCATCTCCGCTGGCTGGCCCACGCCCGGGATGTCGCCGGCGGACAGCCGCACGGCCTCGGCCTTGGACGCGAGGATGCGGAAGGTGACCTTCCGGTCCACGGCGACCTCCGGCGAGACGACCTGCGGCCCCTGCGGACCACGGGCCCTGGGTGCCTCGGCAGCCGCCTCTGCGGCCTGTACAACGGTCTGCGTGAACATGGCCAGCATGGTGGCCAGCAAGACCCGGATGCCTGCTCTCGTAGGGATCATCGCTTGTCTCCTTTCACAGGGTGTCTAGGCGGTGCCAGCCGGGCAGGGGTCATCACCCCCGCCACACGGCTGAGGAACTCGACGAGAAGATCGGCCTCTTGGGGCCGAAGCACGGCTGCGATCTGCTCCCGCACGGGCGAGCTGTCCCTACAGAGCTTGTCGTACGTCCGCCGGCCCTTGGCGGTCAGCGTGACGCTGCGGGCGCGACCGTCTGTCCGGTGCGGCGAGCGTCCCACCAGTCCGTGCCGCTCCAGCCGAACCAGCATGGCCCTGACCGTATTGGCGTCAGAGGAGGCCCGGCGAACAAGGTCCTGCTGCGTGATGCCGTCCTGCTCTCTCAGCAAACTCAGGAGGACGAACTGGTCGGCCGTAACCCGATGCCTGGCCAGAGCCGCACCGGTCTGGCGGTGCATCGCCAGATACGCGGCCCGCAATCCCATGGGAATGTCGTGTCCCGTGGCCATCCCCTCTTGCCTCGTGGTTCATTACGTATACGTACTAATTACAGCTAAGCTACAGCCGTTCACCGCCGAGGTCAAGCGAAAAAAGAGCGCGGGGACCTAGCCCGCATTTCTCACAAGTCTTTGGTTCTGAGCGGTCCGGTTGTCCGGCTGCTGCGTTCTCGGCCCCGTTTGTCCTCGACGTACCGCCGTGGTAGCAGGCCGGACCCGCTCAGGCGATCCTGCGGCGGCACTCGTCGAGGATCTCGGCGGTCCGCGTGCAGCCGAAGCGGGTGACGCCAATGGCGCGGACTGCAAGGGCCATGTCCAGGTCACGGACCCCGCCTGCGGCCTTGACCTGCACGTGGCTGGGCGAGTGCTTACGCATCAGTCGCAGGTCCTCGAGCGTGGCGCCGCCCGTGCCGTAGCCGGTGGAGGTCTTCACCCAGTCCGCACGGACCTCGCCGCAGATCTCGCAGAGCCTGATCTTCTGGCGGTCTTCGAGGTGACAGTTCTCGAAGATGACCTTCACCTTCTGGCCCCGGTCATGGGTCAGGTCCACGACTGCTGCGACGTCCTCGCGGACGTAGTCCCAGTCCTCGCTGCGGACCTTGCTGATGTTGACCACCATGTCCAGCTCCTGGCCGCCGTCGTCCAGGGCCTGCCTGGCCTCTGCCACCTTGATCGCGGTGGTGTGACCGCCGTGGGGAAAGCCGATCGTCGTGCTGGCCTTGACCTCGCTGCCTGCCAGCAGGTCTGCACACCGCCGCAGGTAGTACGGCATGATGCACACGCTGGCCACGTCACAGTCCAAGGCCAGCCTGATCCCCTTCTCCAATTCCTCGGTCCGCAGCAGTGGGCTCAGCAGCGAGTGATCGATCATCTTGGCGATGTCCTGAACCGTGTAGTCCATGACGCATTTCTACCTGCACAGAGAGGTAAGAAGCAAGAAGCAAGAAGCAAGAAACAAGAGAGGACCCTATCCTCCCGCTTGCTTCTTGCCTCTTGGCTCTTACTTCTTCTCACAGTCGCCAGGCGACCAAAGGTCATCCCTGAAGCTCCGATCCACCAGGGGGTAGGCAAGACAGAGCCGGAAAAGCAGCATTTCCCTTATGGGCTATCCTGACTTCCGGAGCATAAATATCGTTAGGCTACTACTGAATCAGAAGAAAGGAGCAAACCATGAAGACGGCACTGTCAAAGGATGTCTTGCAGCGGAATTTCTCACATCCTGATGAGGTCAGGACGTTTGAGAAAGGCATGATCGAGCTTATTCACGTTGGGGACAGCGTGATCGGACGGGCAACTTTTCAGCCCGGGTGGCGATGGTCGCTCCACGTCAAACCCATCGCCGGCACGGAGTGGTGCGAGGCCCCCCACTTTCAGTACCAGGTTGCAGGCCGGCTGCACATCAAAATGGCAGAAGGCACGGAGATGGAGACTGGGCCTGGCGACGTGACCTTCCTTCCGGCTGGACATGACGCCTGGGTCGTGGGTACGGAGCCGGTAGTCCTGGTGGACTGGCAGGGGCTTGCCGACTACGCCAGGAAATGAGCGGCGCGCTGGCCTAGTCGTGGTACACGATGCGGCCAGCCACGATCGCGGCAAAGACCGACAGGTCAGGTCTGAAGATCGCCAGGTCTGCATCCATGCCCGGCATAAGGCCGCCCTTCCTGCGGCCGAGGCCCAGGACCTGGGCCGGGTTGACCGTGGCAGTCCTGATGGCAGTGGCCCTGGTGCAGCCTGTGGATTGCACCAGGCGGCCGAGCATCTGATTCAGGCCGAGGGCCGTCCCGATCAGGGTCCCATCCCTGTAACGGGCGGCTCCGCCTCTGGATTCGTACGTGATTCCGTTGTACACGTACTTCCCCTCTGGAAGTCCCATGGCCTGCATGCCGTCTGTGATCGTGACGAATCGCTGCGGTCCCAGGGCCTGGTAGGCAAGCCTGAGCACCGAAGGGTGGCTGTGGACGCCGTCCGTGATCACCTGGCAGGTGACAGTCGGACGCTCGAAGATCGCCGCCAGTGGACCCGGGTCGCGGTGGTGCAGCAACGGCATGGCGTTGAATAGGTGCGTGACGTGGTCGATCCCCGCCTCGAAGCCGGCAAGGGCCTGCTCGTAGGTCGCCTTGGTGTGGCCCAGCGAGGCGACCACGCCCTGCGCCAAGAGGGCCTTGATCATGCCCAGACCGTTGGGCAGCTCAGGCGCGATGGTCATCATCCGCAGGGTCCCTGCCAACAGGCTCTGGATATCCTCCAGGATGGCTGTGGAGGGCTGGGCGATGGACGCAGGCTGGATCATCCCCCTCTTCTCCGTGGAGATGAAGGGGCCTTCCAGGTGCGTGCCGAGCAGGTGAGCGCCGCCCAGGTCACTGTCCGTGCACTCTGCCGCGACCCGCAGGTGACGGTTCGCCCGGCCGGGCATGTACACCGTGGTGGCCAGAAAGCTCGTCACCCCGAACCTCGCACAGGTCCGCGACAGAGTCTGCATGGCCTCAGGTGTGGCATCGAGCACGTCTGCCCCGCCTGCACCCTGCACGTGCACGTCGATCAGACCCGGCGAGAGGATGCAGCCCTGTCCGTCCAGGACCTCATCGGCCCTGGTCTCGGCAGCAAGATCGCCAAGCCCGGCGATACGGCCGTCCTCCACAAGGCACGAGCAGAGCGGCCCGTCTTCCAGTGCATCGTAGCGTCTGCAGTTCTTGATCAGTAGAGAGGTCATTGCCCACCCAGGGCCTCTATGTCAGCAGCGTCCTTGGCTCTCCCTGTGGCTCGTTTGTTGGCAACAAAGTCGGCCTGACTGATGAAGAAGACAGGAATCTCGGCGTAGCAGCCAGGAACCTTGTTCCGGTCGGCCTGGTCCCAAGAGACCCCGCTGAGTCCTGTGATGATGTCAACGCGTGCCGGCGGTACACCCAATTGAACGACCACACCTGGTGTGGCAAAGTCCTCTTTGGAGAGGTTCAAAGAGCCGAAACCGAAGTCGTTCAGGGCATCGAGTATCCGCTGGGCGTTCTCGGCCACGGGCCTGACGAACAGATCGATATCACCGGTAACCCGCGGAGCGCCATGAAAGGCCAGGGCATAGCCGCCTACTATGAGGTATTCAACTCCGTGCTTGTTGAATAACTCGAGCAACTCTTTGAAGTCGCTGCGAATCTCCATAGAATTGTCGCCTGAGCTGATCGACCGCCGCAAGTCGCTCTTCAGCAGGACGGCTCAACCAGTACTCCAGGTTCTGCCTGATCTCCGAGTGACACCTTATCTGGTGGATCTGTACGACCTTGTCGACCACACTGTCATTCTACCGCCCCATGCCCCGGTCCGCCAGTCCGCATTTGGAGATCCGAAAGGGCTGGCCTTGGATTGGGGTGTTCACGTGGCGTAATATGACGGCTGGCAGGCTGAACAAGGGCGACGGCCCGGTCAGGCGTCGATCAGGGCCCACAGCCGGGTCAGGGAGTCTGCGGTTCCCTGCAGGATGGCGGCCGGGTCCTGCTTGCGGAGCTCGGCGTCGAAGGGCTCGCACTCCACAGGGCCGTCATAGCCGATCTTGACCAGGACGTTGATGAAGCCCTTGAGGTCGATCACCCCTGTTGTCGCAGGGAGCCTGCGGCGGCTGTCCACCTGTTGGTCCACGTCGATGCCCGAGGGCGCATCGTTGACGTGGACGTGCACGACGTCCCGGTTGGAGAGCCTTTGGATCTCCGCCACGGTCCCGTGCGCCGTATACCAGTGCCAGCTATCGAGCAGAAGGCCGACGTTGCCTGTGCCGATCGCCGCAACCAACTCCATCATGTCCGGTTGGGCGCAGGCAAAGGGGAAGCGGAACCGCTCCCTCGACGTGTGGGGGCCCACGAATTCCAGGCCCAGCCGGATGCCGCTGTCCTTGAGGATCCTGGCCACCTCTGCGAGCCGGGTCTGATGCTGCTTGAAGTTCTCCAGGTAGGTCAACTCGTTGTGGCCGGGCAGCAGCCACGTGGCCACGCGGTCAACACCCAACTGCCTCATGAGGGCCGCTCGCTTGGGGAGAAGCGTCAGGTCGGCCCTGAACTGGTCATCGCCCTTGCGGAACTCCACGGGCAGTCCTGCTGCGCCATAGCGGATGCCCTTCTCCTTCATCGACGCAACCCACCGGTCGATCTCCGCCTGCGACTTGTCGGCGAATTCCCCTTCGCTGGGGCTGATCCCTGCGAAACCGTACTTCACCGCGTAGTCCAGGGTCTGCATCTGGTTCGCAGACACACCCAGGTTGCCCGGCGAGAGGTTCTTGAAGAACTTGACCTTGCCCTTCGTCTCGGCACCAAGGGCGGTCCGCTCAGCAAGGCCTACCGCTGCAATGCCAGCCGCCGCAGACCTGCAGAACTGCCGTCGTGACAAACCTTCTTCTTGTCCCAACACATGACTGGCCATGATTGTCTCTCCATTTCTTCAAGGATCGGCTTCAGCATACATCCAGCCTCTGCACGTAGTCAAGCCTGAGGAATGTCTGGACCAGGGCGAACGCGAAGTCCCTCCAGTACATCGTGAGGATGAGAACAGGTTTCTGGCCGCAGATGCCCTTTCTCGTTGCCCCGGCCTGTGGTCGCGTTGGCCAGGGAAACTGAAGGAGGTTTTGGCCGCTAACCCCGCGAACTCCGCCAACGGCTGTCGCCGCTTCGACAGGTTGGACCTAGTCGTGGCATCGCCGTACGCGACGCTTCGCGTCCACCGGAAGGCCATGCCTTCCGGGCGATCTTCGCTGCTCTCCGCTTGGGCAAGCGAGCTTGCCCCGCGTAGAGCAGCTCGCTCGCATGCGTACGGCTCAGTCTGTGTGCGGAGGTCCCGGCGTGCTATCCTTTCTTGAGACTATGGAGAAGGCAGCTCCACTGCAGCTTGAGCCGCAGGATCGAGGCCGAGGAATGGGACGCGTTCCAGGCTTGCCTGGAAAAGCGGCCCATTCCGGAGGCTGAGGTACTCCCAGTTGTCAAGACCAAAGACGGCTGAGTTTAAGCTCTATTCACTAGTAGCAGTGTCTTCTTTCTTTTTGCCTCTTTTTCTTTCTTGTTGACCGTTGTTAGGTTGTTAAGTCTCCATCCGTGGACCTCCGTTCCTGTTGGCAGCATCGCCGAAGGGAGGCCAGAGGGCAGCTCACCGAAGTGGACCTCGGCTGGCGTCAGGTATCCCAACGACTGATGCAGCCGTTTGTGGTTGTAGAAGCCAAAGAACCGGCCTAGACCATGGCGGGCCTCATCAACGTCGCCGTAGTCATTCAGGTAGACCTCCTCGTACTTCACCGTGCGCCAGAGCCGTTCTACGAAGATGTTGTCAAACACACGACCCTTGCCGTCCATGCTGATCGCCACCGATGCGGTCTTCAGCAGTCCCGTGAAAGACTCACTGGTGAACTGGCTGCCTTGGTCTGTGTTGAAGATCTCCGGCTTGGCTTGATGCAGGGCCTGGCGAAGGGCCTCCACACAGAACCAGGCATCCAACGTGGTCGATAGTACCCACGACAGCACGTATCGGCTGAACCAATCCAGAACCGCCGCCAGGTACACAAAGCCTTGTCGCAGGCGAATGTATGTCAGGTCTGCTGCCCAGACCTGGTTGGGACGAGTGATCGCCAGGCCACCCAGCAAATACGGGTAAATCTGGGGTTCTGAGCCCCCAGGCTGGCTGAGATGGGGCTTGGCGTAGATTGCCTCCAGACCCATCAGCCGTAGCAGCCGTCTGACCCGGTTATGACCGATCCGTAGGCCTTGCCGGCCCAGCCATGCCGTCATGCGTTCGACACCGTAGAACGGTGTGCAGGTGTACTGTTCATCCAGCAAACGCATCACTGAAAGGTCCTCTGCATTGAGTCCTTGGGGCACGTAGTACATCCAGGTTCTACTGATCCCCAGCAGCCGAGATTGCTGCCGTACACTGAGACGGCAGCCTGCTGGCTCGATCATGCCTCGTCGGTCTGTGGCTGAGAAAGCCCTAGCTTTTTTTTGAGGAACTCGACTTCCATGGTCAACTGCCCGATCTGCTGCAGCATCCTCGCCTCCCGACGCTCCTGGCCCACCCGACTGGGCCCTCGTGACTCAGCCAGGATCTCGGGCAGCCGGTCCAAGGCTTCCGCCTTCCATCGCGTTACCAAGCACGGATGGATGTTGTGCTCGCCAGCAATCTGATTGGTGGTCTTATGTCCCTCCAGGGCCTTGATCACGACCTTCGCCTTCTCCTGACCACTGTACTGCTTTCGTTTGTTCATCGGGACCTCCAGGTCTCGGCCAGCATACCACAGATTCGTTGCTTATACACTGGTCCCAAAAACCGGGAGTATCATAGCCTCACTTTTGCCTCCACCGTCCAAAGCCTCGTGAGAAATCCGGGCTAGAACTGGAAGGAGCGTTGTTGTATCATCGGGTCAGCGTCTATGGCCGGTCCGTGAAACGAATGGAGACACTCGGATGAGGGTTCTGTCAACGATCCTGGGGCTGTGTTCGGTTCTGGCTGCCCTTACCACCACGTCCTCCACTCGGGCAGCTACCCCCTTGGTCATCAACGAGCTGATGGCGTCCAACGGGACGACCCTGAGGAACAGCCAGGGGCAATACGAGGACTGGATCGAGATCTTGAACCCCACCACCAGCAACATAGACCTCGCCGGTATGTACCTGACCGACGACCTGTCCAGCCCTACCCACTGGAAGTTCCCCGCAGGCACCGTGATCCCTGGGGGAGGATACTTCCTCATCTGGCTGGACGGTGGCACAGCCGGCACTGGGCTTCACGCGGGCTTCAAGCTCGGCGTGGACGGTGAGACGGTCGCACTCTTCGATAGAGACGGAAAGACCCTGATCGACAGCGTGACATCTGGCAGGCAGGTCGCGGACGTCTCCTATGGACGATCACCGGATGGGAGTGGGCCTTGGGGATACATGACTGCCCCCACGCCGGGCAAGGCCAACAGCGGCCTGTATCAGGGCAGGGTCGCTGACGTTCAGTACAGCCACGGCCGGGGGTTCTATGACCTGCCCTTTGACCTGGAGATGACCTGCCCTACTGCCGGAGCCACAGTCTACTACACGGTGGATGGCTCGTCGCCCATCGAGGGCAACAAACCCAGCAGCACCGCCGAGGCCTACACGGAGCCCGCCTTCATCCTGACCACGACCTGCATCCGCGCAGGGGCCATCAAGGCCGGCTGGCTGTCCTCCTCAGTCAGCACGCACACGTACCTCTTCGACATGGATGAGGCCCAACGGTCCATGGCCGTGGTCTGCCTGGTCGGCGACGAGCACAAGAGCCTCTTTGAGCCGAATGGCATCATGGCCATCGTGGGAGGCTATTACAGCGGAGAGGTCTGGCAGTCGAGCGGGGCTGGCTCCTACAACAATCCCATCCACAGGGGCAGGGCCTATGAGCGGCCCGTGTCGCTGGAAGTGCTCGATGCGAAGACCGGTCTCTGCCTTCAGACGGACTGCGGCATCCGCGTGCACGGCAGCGACTATACGCGGCCCCGCTACACCCGCGGAGAGGACTGGCTGACCTGCTGGAATGGCTCGCCCGGCTTCAACAGGAACAAGTTCAGCTTCAACCTCTACTTCCGCGAGACCTACGGCCTCGATCGGCTGGACTGCAGTCTCTTCCCGTTCATCGACGTCGACCGGTTCCAGAGTATCGTCCTGCGTGGCGGGCACAACGACGCCTGCGCCCCCTTCGTGAAGGACGAGTGGGCCAGGAGGCTCTTCAGGGAGATGGGAGGCGTCCAGGTCACAGGGACCTTCGCCAACCTCTACCTCAATGGGAGCTACAAGGGCTACTACAATCCGTCGTCCCGGCTCGACCAAGAGTTCCTCCAGGAATGGTACCACAGCGACAAGGAGTTCGACGTGATCACCCAGGCCGGCCTCAGGGAGGGCAGCCTCGACGCCTGGAACGCCCTGCTCTCCTACGCAGACACCCACAACCTGGCCAACACCGCGGACTACGACTACGTGGCGGCCAGACTCGACATCCCGCTCTTCGTGGATTTCCTGATCCTCGAGATCTACATTGCCAACTTCGACTGGCCGGGCAACAACTGGGACGTCCATCGGGAACGGTCCGAGACTGGGGTATTCCGATTCTCCGTGTGGGACGCAGAGGGCCTGGCAGAGACCTGGGCGGTAGGCAGCAACTACGACCTGACCGCCTTCGAGGACTACCCCACCTGGGCGAGCCCCAGGGGACTGAACAATATGGAGGGCGACCCCAGTTGCAGGCTCTACCGCTCGCTCAGGGCCAATCCCCGGTTCACGCAGCTCTTCGCAGACCACGTGCAGAGACACTTCCGCAACAACGGCATCCTGACGCCGGCCCACCTGCTCGGCCGCTGGTGGGAGGTCTTTGGCGAGGTCTCCGGCGCGTTGCCCGAGACCCAGCAATACCCTGTTCGCTTCGTCCCGGACCAGTTCATCCCCAATCGCGAGGCCCACGTGCTCGCCGCGTTTGACAGGAACGGCCTCTTCGACCAGGACTTCGGTGCGCCTGCGTTTCAGATCAACGGGTCGCCTCAGCACGGCGGCCAGGCGCAGGCCGGCGACAGCCTGACGCTGTCCAATCCCAACGCCTCGGGTGCGGTCTACTACACCCTGGACGGCACGGACCCCGCCCTGCCGGGCACACCCGCCCAGCAGGTCCTGGACGCCGTGCTCGTAGCCGAGAACGCGGCCAAGCGGGTGCTGGTCCCAACCGCGGCAGTAGCGGAGGCCTGGAAAGGGGGCGCGCCCTTCAACGATGCGGGCTGGACCGCAGTCACGGGCTCGCCGGGCGGCGTGGGATACGAGAGGGACACCGGGTACCAATCCTACCTTAGCCTGGACGTGGGCAGCCCGATGTACAACAAGGTCCCGGGCTGCTACGTCAGGATCCCGTTCACCCTGGCCCAGAGTCCCAGCAGCCTGGAGCTCCTGGCCCTGAGAATCAGGTACGACGACGGCTTCGTCGCCTACCTCAACGGCGTGGAGGTCCAGCGGATGCTGGTCAACGGGACGCCTGCGTGGAACTCGCTGGCCTCGGGTGGCCACGAGTCCGCTGGGCTGGAGACCTTCGACCTGTCGTCCAGCAGATCGCTGCTGCGAGGTGGACAGAACGTCCTGGCCCTCCACGGCATGAACAACTCCCTGTCCAGCTCCGACTTCATCGTGTCCGCGGAGCTGGTCGCGGGCCGCTCCAGACCCGCATCCGCTCCCCAGGCCTCCGGCACGGGCATCGCCTACAAAGGTCCCATCCCTCTGGACCGGTCCGTGCGGGTGAAGGCCAGGGTGATGTCCAACCAGGCGCTCTCCGGATTGGAGGAGGCGGCGTTCAGCGTGGGCCCGGTCAGGCAGGGTCTACGGATCAGCGAGATCCTGTACCATCCGCTGGATACCGGCGATCCCCTGGACCCCAATCTGGAGTTCGTGGAGATGACCAACGTAGGCCAGACTCCCCTCAATCTCAACATGGTTCGATTCGGCCGAGGCATCGACTACACCTTCGGTGACGTGTCGCTCGGCCCGGGCGGATGCGTGCTGGTCGTGAAGGACAAGGCCGCCTTCCTCCTCGGGTACCCCGGGCTCGCCGGCCTGGTTGCCGGCCAGTACTCCGGCTCCCTGGACAACGCAGGTGAGAGGATCACGCTGCTTGACGCCGCGGACCAGACGATCCTTGACTTCACGTACCGCGATGATTGGTATGACGCGACCGACGGCAAGGGACGCTCGCTGACAGTTCGAGACCCGCAGAACGCAGACCCTGCGGCCTACGGGAGCAAGGCCACCTGGCAGGCCAGTGTGGCGATGGGAGGCTCGCCCGGCTCGATCTAGCCCGCATTTCTCACAAGGCTTCGGGCGGGCGAAGCGAAAGTGAGGCTGTGGGCTTAACTTGGCTCGTCTACAAGGCCAATGCATCTGTGACAGACTGTTCTGATCGCGGCATGTTGGCTGGATGCAAGGCCGCAGGTTCCGTTTGCCCGGAGGCGTACCCGTTGCGGTACGCTGAGGACAAACGGGACCGAGAACGCAGCAGCCGGGCAACAGGACCGCTCAGAACCGAAGGCTTGTGAGAAATGCGGGCTAGGCCCGTGACTTCACGCCAGGGCCCTGGCGACCACGGACCTCATCTTCTCGATCCCCTGCCGTGCCACCTGCATCGGGTCCTGGTCCCAGAGCTGCCTGTTGAAGAGCTCCAGAGACAGGACCGGATGACAACCCCGGTCGTGCATGCCGTGCAGCACCTTGGCCAGCGGGGCCACGCCGTCGCCCGGCATGACGCGATCCTTGTCCGCGACGGCCTGGCGAGGCATGTCCGGGTAGTCGTTCATGTGAAAGACCTGCAGCACCGAGGGGCCGATCGCCGCAAGGCCCGCGAAGTCGGATCCGCCCTTGTAGATGTGGTAGAAGTCGCCGAGCAGTCCTGCCTTGGGGTGGCCTGATTCGACGATCACGTGCATGCACTGGCCCAGGCGGGACAGGTTCTTCGAGTGACCCCAGAGCTCCAGTTGCGGGACCACGCCGACCGCGTCGCCTGCATCCAGGATGGCCCTGTACCGGCCTGCCGCTGCGTCCAGATCAAGACCCGGCTTGTCCGTTGCTCCGACGGGCGGCGCCGCGATCCGCAGGGCGCCGATCTGGACCACCAGGTCCATGTCCCGCTTCATCTGCTCCACGCCCTTGGCCCGCTCTGCCTCGTCGTCCACGATCCAGGCCGTGAATCCGATCGCGCCCTCCACGGTCAGGCCTGCGTCGCCGATCCGCTTCTTGAGGTCCGCCAGCGATCCGCCCTTGACCCGGTATTCCTCGATCCTGCGGACCCAGGGCTCGATCCCATCGTAGCCTGCCTTGGCCGCGATCTCGACCTCCTCGCGGATCGACAGGTTCTTGCCCATGATCGTGGAGGTATTGAGGCACAGCCTGAATGGCCCCCTCACCTCAGCGGCCCGGGCCTGCGTGCCTCCACCAGCCAGCAGGAGCGAGCCACCTGCCGCTGCAGCCACACCTTCCAGGAATCGTCTGCGTGAGACCGCCATTTCTGCCATGATATGTCCTTTTCTGAGTCTCAGGTCCGTCACGTGCAGGGCATGGTCAGGACTTGGGTGCAGTTGATGCCGGCAACGGAGGGGCCTTGATGTAGTTGGCGATCCACTCAAAGAAGGCAGGCCAGTTGGGCTCGGACGTGTGTCCGCCCGAGTGCTGGCGCCAGGCGAGCTCGCCGCCGATCAACTGGTCCACGGCTGGCATGGGGTCGGTCAGGTAGTCGCCCGGAGTGCCGAAGTCCTTCTTGCCGAGCAGCCTGTAAACGGGCCCTGCCAGCACACCGGCCATGAAGCTGCCATGGGCGTCCACCCACTGGGGGTCGCCCGCGGCGATCACCCCGTAGCTGATGAAGCAGGGCCGCGGAGCGCACAAGGCAATGAGCTCATGGGAGTCCACGGGCAGGTTGGCGGCGGTCATGCACGGATCGGAGGCACCATACTTGAGGAAGTTCCCCGCCATCCAGTGGTACTCCCCGAACCGGTCAGATTCTCCACTGACTCGCCGAAGATGTGCCTGTGGAGCTTCGCGCCGCCCTCGCCCGAGGAGGCCACAAAGGCGACTGCCACACGCTCATCGAAGACCTGCGTCACGAGGGCAGCCTTGCCGTAGCGGGACACGCCCTCGATCCCGACCTTCCTGGGGTCCACGTGGCTGTCGGGATTGGCCTCGAAGTAGTCGATCAGCCTGCTGACGCCCCAACCCCAGGCCCGAAGGGCGCCCCACTGGTCCGGCTTGCGGGGCTCGCCCTTGTTGGCGAGGCCAATGATGCCTCGTCTGAGGTTCATGCCGCCGCTGTCCGCCTGGATGCTCGTGGGGACGATGGTCCCGTAGCCCCATCCCTTGGCAATGGCCCGCTGCGTCCAGGGTGTCCCGCCCCGCCGGCCGCCGAAACCGCCGCCAAAGCCGAACTCCAGCATGATGGGCACGGGCGTAGTGGCGCCTGCTGGCACCGTGAAGTTCGCCTGGATGTCCACCGTGACATCCGGGTACGCGGAGTTGTCGACGTGGCCCGCCAGCTTCTTGGTGATGGTGGCAATCCCGCCGCTGTTGCTATCGGTCACGGAGAGGACCTCCCAGGTCACCTTGGGCACGTTCACGGGGATCCGCCCGTACACCTCCCTCTCGAAGTCCTCGATGAGCTCGGCCCGCCGCTTGGCCCATTGCTCGGGCTTGGTGACCTTAGTCCCATCCTTCATCTTCAGCACATCCGGGATCGTGTCCTTGTACCGGTTGGCTGTGGCCTCTGTAAACCGCTCCTGATTCTGGCCGCTCTCGCCGGGCCGAAGGGCCTTGATGCCGAGCTGGTCCATCATGTTCTTGTGGTCATTGGTGCCGGCCCCTGCGGGCTGGCCAGCCTCTGCCGCAACCAGCGACACCGGACGGGCACAGGCCAGGGCTGCGATGATGAGCGATGCGAAGATCCGCGTGCAGATGCGAGAGTTGGACATGTCGGTCCTTTCTGAACTCTATGGAGGTGTCACTGGGTGCTGACGGTTGAGGGAGCAACGACGTTCGCGTCCGGAACAGGGAAGCCGGGGAAGACCGGCGGCCTGCTGACCGGTGCGGGCGCCGCGGGCCCGGCGGCCCGGCCTGCTGCACTGGGATCGCCCGTCGCTGGAGGTGCGTGGTCCTCCTTTGCAGGCGGGCCCAGCAGCTCCGTCAGGATGGGTTTGAGGGCGTCTGCCCAGACCTGGTATCCCTTGAGGGACAGGTGCAGCCTGTCGACGGTCATGCCGTCAAGGAGCTTGCCGTCGCTGTCCGCCAGCTTGTCGTTGATATTGACGTACCGGATCGTCTTGCCGTCCGCGAACTTGGCGATATTCTCATTGATCCGGTTGATCACGGGCATGATGTCCGTGGGCTTGCCGATGCTGTCGTTACGCGGCGTGATCCCCATGAGGATGATCGTGGCCTGCGGTGCCTTGGCCCGGCACACGTCCAGGATTGCCGCGATCCCCTTGGTCACGTCCGCGATCCTGGGATCATCATCACCCATCCCATAGTGATTGCCCACGTTGTTGGTGCCCGCCATCAGCACGATGACCTTCGGATTGACGTTGTCCAGCTCGCCATGGTTGAGACGCCAGAGGATGTTCTGGGTGGAATCGCCGCCCCACCCGAAGTCCGCTGCATTCCAGCCGAAGAAGTTCTTCTTCCAGTTGTTCAGGAACTGCGGGTAGTCCAACGCTCCCCATCGCCGGGTGATGGAATCGCCTTCAAAATAGACGTCGATGCCGCCCTTGCGGGCCTTTTCGAGGAGCTGCGTGTGGGCGAGCTGGGAGTTCTGGTCGCCCCGTGCAACAGGCTGATCTGCGGAGGCGACGGGCCCAGGCCCCTGCCGGACCCTGCTGGCTGCGGCGGCCAGCCTCGCCCTGGCCCTGGCACTAGGTTGTATGGGTCCGGAGTCCGCGGCAGGGCCTGCCTTGGCCTGAACCATGGCCTCATTCGGTGTGACCGGCTGCCCCTTGACCAGCCCTAGGAGCCACTGCGTCGTACGGCCGGTGATGGGGTACTGCTGTTGCGGCGTGGCAGAATTGTTGTGTGGAGAATCCACCATGGGTGCAGCCTCCTTGGGTCCCTTGATCTGATTGAAGGCAGCCCAGATGCCGACAGGAGGGGCAACCGTATCGACGAAGCCGATCCCCACCAGCGAGGTAGCCTTGATTCGCGACGCAAAATTGACGGCATCGAAGTAGGGAGCGGTCCGCATGGCCGCAGCATCGTTGGAAGGCCAGTTGGGGTAGCCTGAGGCCCTGCCGTGGAGGGGACCGCAGAAGTCGCAGCCTGCAGGCTCGTTGACGATGACGTGGGTCACCCTGGAATTGAGGCCCGCCGCACACAGGCTCTGCTGGCCGCCCATGCTCGTGCCCATGACCACCAGCGTCTTGCCGTCCCACTCGGGCCTGCTGGCGATGTAGTCGATCGCCCGGCAGTCCCGCAGATACATATTCAGGAAATAGCACGTCTCCCGGTCCTTGTTGCCGACGCCGGGGTAGTTGCCAGGCGGGCCATCCGGTGCGCTGGGGGCCTTGTCATGGGAATCCACGTTGAGGGCCAGCCACCCTTCTGCGGCGCGGTCGAGCACGGTGTTGGTCTGCAGGGCATACACGCCTGCCCACTGAAGGATCACGAGGGCAGGGAACTTGCCTTCCCTGGAGGGCCTGGCCAGGTAGCCCTGGACCTTGGAGTTCAGGCTGTCCAGCTTGAAGGTGTAGAACTCGACTCCCTCCCTGCCGCTCTCGCCGGGTGTGAGCTCGGGATTGACGGGTATCTCGTTGAGGGCCTTGACCTTCGCAGCCCAGAAGGCATCGAAATCCGTGGGCCGTGGCTGGGAGGGCTCGATCTTCGTGGGTGCAACAGCGGCGCCCAGGGCCATGCCCCCCCTGCCCGCCTGCCGGCCGGTGCCTGTTGCTTCTGTGGGCTTCGGGGCGGCGACCTGGACGTACAGCATGCACGGCTGGTTGACCATGACCTCGATCGTGGCCGGCCCCGCCGCCAGGTCCAGCGTCCCGGTCTTGATGGGCTCGCCGAAGTTGTCCTTCTTGACGGTGTAGGTATAGGGACCTGCAGGCGGGACCGCGCCCTGTGGCAAGGCCACGGTCCAGCCCACCTTCTCGTTGCTGTCATAGATGCCATTGGCGTGATAGGGAGTGAAGGTCAGTTGCTGGGCTGCCACGCCGTGAGGAAAGAGCACCGCGAACAGTGTCGCCCACACAGACCACGACCTCCCGGACCACGCCTTCACGAGCCTAACTCGGTCAAACATCCTGTTCTCCTTCAGACCTGCAGTCAGACTGGAACGGTCTTTTCGTCACATCCCGTCCACAGACCCCGGTGCAAGACACCTGCATTCTAGATGCCCTGCCACAGATTGACAAGAGTCACCCGGCCAGAGGCAATCCGGGCAACCCGGGGTCACATCTTCATTTGTGAGTTTGGCGCAACCGATCTCCGCAACAACCAGACTGCACCCGTGCAAAGTGGTATCTGAATTGGATGGCGACGCTGGGCAAGCCCCCCCTGCCAAGTCTCACTGGCTGCGGTCCCTCAGCCTCCAATACACGGCGTACCGCTGCCTGTGGACGGTGTAGAACGGCACGAGATCGACCTCCTTGGGCGAGGCCAGGCCCGCAGTGCGAAACTTCAGGGGCTTCCCACCGCTGCACTTGACCTTGGCCGCCACGTCGGTGTCGCTACCCACGAACACGGGCACGTCATCAAAGGGCAGCTTCTTCGGGAACAGGCCGTAGCCCTTGAAGGGTAGGCCCTCCAACCCCTCAGTGCCGAGCTGCCCTGCCAGCACGATCGGTCCCCAGAGGACCGCGATCCACTCCTTGCTCTGGGGCAGCATCTCCGTGCGGAGCGTCAGGGGCCAGTTGACCTCGATCCGGTCCCCTGTCTTCCAGGTCCGCTCGACCACGGCATAGGAGCCGGGCAATGCCTCAGTGGCCTCCCGCGATCCGTTCACCGCGAGACCCATGGCCCCGGGCCTCAGCCAGCCCGGGCAGCGAATTGCGATCGCGAGCTTGCGTGGCTCCTTTGCAGAGACCGTGAGGGTGGCCTTGCCCTCCTCAGGGAAGCGAGTGTCGAGCCGGATGGTCACGCCCTGTTCAGCCCAGTCGAGCTCCGAGGGGATAAGCAGGTCGACCCACAGCCGGTCTTTCGAGTGGGCGTAGATGAACTCGCCGTACTTCGCGTGGTTCTCCATGCCCGTGTCTGTGCAGCACCAGAAGTCGTTCGTCGCGTCGCAGTAGACCTTGTATGCGCCAGGCCGCATCGGGGTGTAGTAGATGAAGCCGCCCTCTTGAGGATCCTGGGAGCCCAGGATGTGATTGTAGAGGCAGCGTTCGATGAAGTCCGCTGTCTGAACCGCTGGCTCTCGCAGCCACAGCCTGCGTGACAGCCTCAGCATGTTGTAGGTGTTGCAGGTCTCAGGACCTCCCCTGGACATCAGCCCGGTCGTGGCGAACTCCTCCACAGCGAAGAAGAACTCGTTGCTGCCGTGGCCGCCGATGACGAAGGACCGTGTGCTCGCCACATTGTCCCAGAAGGCCTGGGCAGCAGTCGCCGTAGGCCTTCTCGCCCGTCACCTCGTACAGGCGCTCCATGCCGATGACGATCGGGATCTGGGCGTTGGCGTGGACGGGGCGGGCAGGAGGCACTGAGGTGAGCGGATCTTCGCCCCTGGCCAGGGGCTCGAAGATCTTCCGGTGGTTGAGCCGCCTGCGCCAACTGCAGGTACTTCGCGCCACCAGTCAGGGAGTAGACGTCGGCCACGACCTCCACGATGCCGCCGTGTTCGGTCTCCAGGATGTCCTGCACCTGCTGGTCCGTCAGCTTCTCGAAGACCGTTTGCAGCCAGTCGGCCTGGCGAATGAGGACTGCCTTGGCAGTCTGGTTCCCAAGCAACAGCCACGCATCGCGCAGGCCCGCCATCACCTTGTGGATGACGTAGAAGGGCACGTAGCCGCCGTTGAGCTTGAACAGATGGTCGGAGTCGATCTTGCCCGCGGCCAGCTCCGCGAAGAGCCCGCGGCTGTCCGGGAAGGCGGCGAGCATGCCCGTGCCTATGGCCTTCTGGCAGGCCTCCAGCTCGGAGACGATGTAGTCTGCGCGGCGGCGGCACTCAGTGTCGCCCGTGGCGACGGCCATCATCGCCAGGGCGCTGAGAGTAGTGACCCAGTGAATGGCCGGCCATCGTGTAACGGCTGTTGGGCTCGATCGCCTCCCACTCCCTGCTGCCGTAGGGCTCGGCCTTCTTGGACAGACCCGCCTGCATCCGGAAACCCGCAAGCAACCGGTCAGGTGAGAGGCGAAGCAGAAAGGCCTTGTCCACCTCCATCGCCTGCCTGAAGGGGCCGTCGAGGAGTTTGACCGCGGAAAGCGGGAAGGCCTGCGCCTGGATGGACACAGCAGGACGCACCTCAGTTGTCTGAGACTCTGCCGTAGCGGCTGTGCCATGGGGAGCCCTGACGGCCGACAGAAAGAGAAACAGAACCGGGACTGATCTCAGCATGGACGTTCTCCTTGGGGGCCCAACCTCGTCTCTTGAAGGCTTCCGATCCTGACCGGGCCTGTCGTCCGGTTGCTACCCCGCATCCTTCATGCGTGCCCGCAGAGAGGTGAGCTCGAAACCTCCGAATCGGTACCAGCTACCGAAGCCCTGGACTCGAATGCCTCTGGGCTGGAAGGGCAAGGCCAGGCCGGACAGGTCAAACGGCACGATGTGAAGACAGGCGCAGTCCCCATCACAGGTCGGCAGTGGAAGCTCGTAGGCGCGTCCCGCTCCATCCGTGAGAAAGACCTGGATGATCGGACAGTACCAGCCTGTGTAGAACAGATCCGGCCCAAGACCATCCACGATAGGACCATCGAAACCCACCTCGATGGACTGCTCTTGACGAAGGATGAGACGCCAATCCTGAGGATGGGATCTGCCTACCAGGATGTCTTCACAGGTCGTGACAAAGGGACCTGTATGGGGTCGTGACGGATTGATCCCCGCAAACCCATCGCCGTAGGGATCCTGCGTCGAAATCACAGAGGATGGGTATGCGAAACGATCGTCTTCAAGGAGAGATGAAGGACCCGTATATCGCTGGGGAATCAGCGGCCGCCGATCATGAGACCGCTGGGTTGCTGCAAGACCTATCGTCAGACTCAGAACAAGCACAAGGGCAGCGGCAGCCGCTCCCAGCTTGGTAGTGACAGCAGATAGGACCACGCCTGGCACGCTCACCTTCAACAGGCCGGCATGGATCAGCGGCGTCCCGGATGCCCCTTGGGATCGCAAGGCCGTGACAGAGGCAAAGGCCACCAGTGCCCCCAGAATGTGAGATCGCCCCAGGCCCCTCTTGGCAAGTTCGAGTCTAAGGGCCTGCTTGGCATGGAAGAAGAGCATCTTGTTGCGGAGTTGCGTTCCTCCCAGGATTCCCGCGATCTGCCGATAGGACATCTCGTTCATGCAGCGAAGGACGATCACGCTGCGGTATTCCATGCGCAAGGCGCCGATGGCACGAGACACGGCGTCCATCGTCTCCTTGCGAAAGAGGCCTGTCACCGGCTCTTCGGCACTGCTGGCCGTCCCATCGACCAGGTCCTGGGGGTCAACATACCGAGTCGCTCGGCTTCGGCGGTGATGCAGGACCTTGCCGTGCGCAGTCCTGAACAGCCACGCCCAGAAGGCCTCCTCGCTGTTGAAGTGCAGACGATCTATGGATTGAATCAGGTTCAGCATGGTTTCCTGACACAGATCCTCGGATAGGTGATGGTCCAGGGTCATACGGTACAGGAAGGTAAACACCTTGCCCTTCGTCTGTTCCACGACTACGGCCAGACTCTCCCTACAGCCACTCCGAGCAGCCTCGATCGCCCCAAGATCAAGTTTCATCACCTTTGAGCTCATCTGTCTCTATGATCCAGGATTCGGCCCTTGGTTTCACCTTTATTCCTTCGCAAAAAGGAAAAATGGGGAAACCTGGCCTGTCTCTACTGGATGATCATCTGAGATGGGCAGGGCCTTCGCAGGTCCGGCCAGCGGTTTCGAACAGACGCATCACCCGTTGGAGGCATGCCATGAAGACGGCTATCCAAGTACTGGTCTTTAACCTTCTCTGCTGTGCATGGGGCGACCTACGGGCCTTGGATCTAGCCAAGGGGCCCTACCTCGGCCAGGAACCGCCGGGATTGGCAGCCAAGGTCTTTGCCCCCGGCTTCATCTCCCTGGCCAGCCGGCACGAAAGCTTCATCTGCTTTGCGCCCGATGGAAAGGAATGCTACTTTACCGAGCACCAGGCAGACTGGGCCCCCTACTGGATCATGATGACCCTCTGTCGCGACGGCGAATGGACCCCACCTCAGAGAGCGTCCTTCACCAACAATGAGTCTCTCTGTACCGACATTTCGTCTGACGGAACGAGGCTCTTCTTCGGCAGAAACGCGGGTGTCTACCAGTGCCTGCGTACTGCGGAGGGAGGCTGGTCTGCACCCGTGGAGATGGACCCCCAGATCAGCTCCGGCCAGATGGAGTTCAGTTGCCATCTTTCCGACAAGGGCAACCTGTTTGTCTGCTCCTGGCGAGCCGGGGGCCTGGGTGGCTGCGACGGCTGGCGAATCCCCTGTGTCAACGGCCAATGGCAGCAGGCGGAGAACCTCCGAGCCCTCAATTCGAGCGTCGGTGACTGCGGTTTTGCGCCCGGGCCCAAGGAAGGCTATCTGGTCTTCCAGTCCCGTCGGCCGCCCTCCGGGGGCGGCGGCGGATTCTTTGGCACCGACCTGCTCATCAGCTTCGCCTCACCCGCTGGCGGCTGGACAGCCCCCCGCAATCTGGGACCGGCCATCAATAGCCCTGCGACCGATGGGTTTCCGTGGATATCGCACGATGGCAAGTACCTGTTCTTCTCCAGTGACCGGCAAGGGACCGACGATATCTACTGGGTCAGCGTGAATGCGTTTCTCCCGGATCCCAATGGCCCGGTCCTCAATCTCTCCACAGGCCAGCGATTCGCCGGTGTCCAGGCGGCGATCAACTTCGCTGAGTCGGGGCAGGTCATCGTCCTCTCGCCCGGCACGTATCGTGAGAACCTGGTCCTGCCCAACACCCCTCTGACGATCCGCTCTGCCAATGCCCAGGATTCGGCGGTCGTGGCCCTGACCAGCGCAGTCGGCAACGGCAACGCCCCGGTCGTGACCCTGTCTGCAGGCACGGCCCTACGGTCCATCCAGGGCCTGACGATCACGGGCGGGACAGACGGCGTCACCTGCTCGGGGGCATGCTTGCGGTTGAGTTCCTGCGTCATCACGGGCCATCAGGACTGCGGGATCGAGGTCAGCGAGGAAAGTACCCTCAGCATGGATCACTGCATCGTGGCAGGCAACACACGGGCCGGTCTTCGCTCTCTGCCCAAGACCACGGCCAGGGGGCAGATCAAACTCAGCAAGGTGGACATCACCCAGTGCACCCTCTTCCAGAACCAGGGCTACGCCCTGGAGGGCGACGGGATCACCGTGGCCAACTCGATCCTCTGCGGCAATGGCGGGTCTGTTGGAGGCGTCCAAATCAAGGGCAACAACGTCCAGGTATCATACTCGGATGTGCAGGGTGGTTTCGCAGGCCAGGGCAACCTGGATGCAGACCCAGCCTTCGTCGCCTCCGGAACCTGGACTGATCCGAATATTTACATCCTGGGAGACTGCCACCTCAGATCCCAGGCCAGCCACTGGAATTCCAGGACGAACACCTGGGTCCTGGACGATGCGACCAGCCCGTGCATCGACAAGGGCGATCCGAATGCAATCTTTGGCGTGGAGCCTGCGCCCAACGGCGGCCGGGTGAACCTCGGCGCCTACGGCAACACGACCGAGGCCAGCAGGTCTCCATCGAAGTAGCGCAGGTACCGAACCCTTTGGAGAAGACAGATGATAACTGAGAAGGTCAAGACGATCGGTTGGATGATCCTGTTGGCGGCCTCGCCGGCCCTGGCGATAGACAGCAACGCGCCCCCACCCTACATGGGCCAGAAACCGCCGGGATCGATCCCTGAGATATTTGCCCCGGGAGTCATCTCGGTCGAGGGCTCCAAAGAACATTGCCTGTCCCTATCGCCCAAAGGCGACGAACTGTTCTTCACAAGAAGCGGCTGGCCTCACAGCAGGATTCTGCACATGAAGAGACAGGATGACACATGGACCACGTCGGAGCCGGCCCCGTTTCTGAAGGACGATGGGGCCACGCAGGCGGCCTTCTCTCCGGACGGCCAATACCTCTATTACTCAACCAGCCATGGCAAGTCGGACATTCGGCATTACAGCCTGTGGAGGAGCAGGAAGGCCGGAGGCAATTGGTCAGAACCTGAGAGCGTGATCGACATGGGAGGGGGTCTCATGATGGAGTTTCACCCATCAGTCGCCCGGAACGGTTCCGTCTATTTCCTGTACTGGGATTTCTCCAATCAGATGGGGGACCTCTACGTTGCCAGGCTCGTCAATGGCCGCTATACCGATCCCATCATCCTGGGACCGCCGATCAGCACCCCCTACAATGAAGTCCGTCCGACCGTTGATCCCAATGGGAAGTACCTGCTCTTTGAATCCGATCGGCCGGGTGGACATGGAGGGACGGATATCTACATCGCCTTCAGAGGCGACGACGGGACGTGGTCCGCCCCCAGGAATCTGGGGCCCAGCGTGAATACCTCGGACGATGACGACGTGCCGAATATCTCTCCGGACGGCAGATACTGGTTCTTCTCGATGAATGGTGACATCTACTGGAGACAGACGCCGGTGGCCCTTCTGTATCCCAACGACAACACGACCGAGGCCAGCAGGTCGGTATCGAAGTAGCATACCAGGAACAGCAACCTGTGTCCGGAGTCTGAAACAGGTTGCTGTGCCGAACGATGTTTGGTGACTACTTCAACGTCACGTCCAGATACGCCGAGTGACGGCCGTAGGTCTCGTAGAAGGGCTTGAGCTCTGCGTCACCGATAGTGAAGTGCAGGGTGGCCGGGTCGCCAGTGATGGACTTGCCGATGTCTGCCGCATCCAGGGTCACGGGACGCCAACTGGATCTGGGACCGGACTCCTGGACTGCCAGGAGGACGGGACCGTAGAAGAGGCTGGCGATGTTCGGCTGGTCCATGACAGGGCTCAGATAGAAGTGGAACGGCATCCGCAGCTCGACCGTGTCTCCATCCTTCCAGTTTCTACCCAGACCGACGTAGGCGCCGGGCCTGGCCTCCACCTTCCGGTCCTGGCCGTTGACCTTGACGTAGAAGCCCTTTGTCGCCCAGCCGGGGACGCGGACCTTGAGGTCGAACTCGCCGCTGCCCTTGACCGTCAGCTTCGTGGAGTCCGCGCAGGGGAAGCTGGTCACCTGGTCGATCACCACGCCCCGCTCGGCCCAGGTCAGGGTGGAGGGGACGTACAGATTGACGACCAGGGTCTTGTTGTCTGCTGACCTGAAGTAGATGGAGTCCTGGAGCTTGGTGCTGCTCTCGAGGGCTGTGCCGTTGCAGCAGGAGAAGTCCATCATGTCCGCGTTGCCGAACTGCTTGCGGCTGCCCGGATTGAGCGGCACGTGGTAGGTGTTGCCTGCGTTGTTCTCCGCCACAGAGGCCAGGATGTGGTTGTACAGGGCCTGCTCGTAGTAGTCCATGTACTTGGTATCCTGGTCGAACAGGAAGAGCTGCCTGCTGAGCTTGAGCAGGTTGTAGGTCGCACAGGTCTCGTTTTGGCCGCCATTGGTGAAGCCATTGGCGAAGAGGGTGTTGGGCTGCGCGGTGAAGCACTCTGCATTGTTGGGGTTCTTTGCGCCTGCCACGCCGCCGATGCTGTACATGTAGCAGTGGTTGCAGATGTCCCAGAAGTTGTCGGCCACCCGGTAGTACTGCATATCGTGGGTACCCCTGTAGGTCTCCAGGGCGCCCGTGATCTGCGGGATGTGCTGGTTGGCGTGCTTGCCGCGGAGGGTGTCGACGTTCTTGGCCAGGCCGTGGCTGTGCTCCGCATTGCCGAAGAAGAAGTTGATGTTGTCGAAGAGCTGGGCGCATTCGAGGAACCTGGCATCGCCGGTGAGCCTGTTCAGCCGAGCCATCACCTCGTTCATCCCGCCGTATTCGCCTGCAATGTAGCGGTTCCACATGCTGATGCGGGTCTCTGTGGGCACGACCTTGAGCCGCGCATGCACCCAGAGGCCCATGCCCTCTGCGATCTGGAGGGCCTTCTTGTTGCCGCCCACCTCATAGCAGTCGAGCAGGCCCGCGAGGATCTTGTGCAGGCTGTAATAAGGAGCCCAGATCTGCCTGTTGCTGCCACCGTACGTGGCGCCCTTCTCCAGCATGATGAACTGGTCGGGCGGATATGCACTGATGAAGCCCTTGCCCCAGTTCCAGTAGTCGGTCCTGATGCCGTCCTTGCTCAGGTTGGAGTCATATCCTTCCTTGCCCGGACCGGGTGGAACTGCGGTCGGGTCTGCATTGGACTCGCCCCCTGACTGGGCCGGCCTTCCGGACTTCAGGGACAGGTCATACAGGACGTCGATCATGGCGTCCATCTTCCGCTGGAAGTTCGCGCGCAGGTCCTTGTCATAGGTGGTGCTGGCATAGGCCTGTGCTATGGCAGAGAGATAGTGGCCGCTTCCGTGGCCCCGGAGCTTGGTGGTCTGGCTGTCCCAACCGCCCAGACGCCTGACCCCTTCAGGCTGGGGCTCTCCAAAGGCCTCGCGGAAGTTGTACAGGAAGGTGTTGGGGTCGGTCTTGGCCAGGCCCAGGATGAACTTGTCCCGGTTCTTGATGAAGGGTGTGTCACGGCCTGCCGCATCCTTGTTGAGCACGACCTGGCCTAGTGGGAAGGGCTCCAGGCCACGCTGCGGGCCCTGTTCGGCCTTGTCGGCGGCTGCCCTGGCCGTCACAGTGGCGGTGGGCTCGAACTTCGTGCCGGGCACGGTGCCCGTCACTGTATAGGTGCCAGACTGGAGGACCTGGTCGTTGTTGGTGGGCGCAGGCCAGATCACGCGGACCTGCGGGCCCTTGGCGCCACCCGCGTACGTGGCCGCGACGAGCGTGGGCAGACGCGGCAGACACCCTACCACCGTCTCTGCTGTGATATCCGGAACGGCCGTCATCTCAGGCCCCTGCTGCGCGGCCGCGGAGCCGGCAGCAGCAGTCGCCTGTCCCTGGCTGGAGGCGGCAGGACCGGCACCCGCCCCACCGGACAGGGCGTTGTTGCGGATCGTGGCGACCTGCTGGTCAGTGAGGGCAATGCTGTACAGCCGGACGTCGTGGACCTTGGCATTGAGATCTGCGTCCGTGTCGTAAGTGGACTTGCCTATGTAGAGATGGTTCGCGGAGGCATCGTCCTGATTGAGGACCTGCTCCAGCGTCAACACCACGCCGACGCTGTGGCTGACCTTCACTCCGTCTGCATACGTGCTCATGGTCTTGTTGGCCGTGTCAAGGACGATGGCCAGGTGCACCCACCGGCTGACCGCAATCCGGGGGGCCAGGGGGCCTGCCTCATCGGTCCATCCCGTGGTGGTGATACGGGCTCTGAAGCCCTCGCAAGGGTCCTCGCCTATGGGCGTGCAGAAGAAGTTGCGGGTCCTGTCCTGTCCGAAGTCGAAGAACCTCTGCCAGGCCTCTGAGCTGTCCCTGACGAAGATCCAGCCTGTGACGCTGATCGTGTCCACACCGACCAGGGCCTTGCCCGGGAGCACGACGTGTCCGCCGTTCTCACCACCTGGAAGGGACAGGACCTTGCCGAACTGACTGTCCTCCACGTAGCCGGGCTTGGCTCCGCCGAGAGCAGCGTGGAAGGCGTTCCTGGAAGAGTCCTCTGCATTGCCCTTGAACACGTAGCGTGCAATCAGGGCGGTCTCGCCGATGCCGTCGAGGAACTGGTCTCCCCCGCTGGTCTGGGCCTCGGCCAGGGTCGGGCCAGGATTGGGCAGCGTGCAGACAAGGGACATTACGATAGCCGCGAACGACAGGGATCTACTCTTCACGTGTGGACCTCCAGTTTGGCACAGAACAATCCAGTTGACATACTCGTGCCATCATAATGACCGCCCAATCCGTTTTCTACGCTATTACACCACTTGTGCCGATACTCAGCCCCACCTTGCGATTTGCGCATAGACCACCCCCCGCCGGACGAAGAAACCGAAGGAGTTTGTTTGCCGCCAATAACGCCAATGCACGCGAATGGCTGTCGCCGCCTCGACAGGTTGGGCTTGTTCGTGGCATCGCCGTACGCGACGCTTCGCGTCTACCGGTACGCCGAGGCGTACCGGGTGAGCTGCGCCGGCCTCCATTCTGCGAGCGAGCTCGCTCCATGGAGTCCTTCTTGCTCGCATGCGTACGGCTTCGTTCCCTGGCGAGAGTCCCCCGAGGTCCTCTCCCTTGATGGGAAGGATGTCTCGCCCATAGACTGAGCCGCCAGATCAAGGCCGAGTAGTGGGATGCGGTCCGAGCGTGCTCGGACAAGCAGCCCGCTGCGAAGGCCGCCCTTGGCGACGCAGTCGCCGAGGCACGGCGCAGCCGTGGATCAGGCGGCGGAGCTACGAGCGTGGCCAATACCCACGCCCACGCGCCAGCATTCGCGTGCATTAGCGTCATTCGCGGCAAGAAGACAACAACCGTTCCCATCAGACCGCCACATCGATATGGCAGCCGCCAGATCTGGCCTCGCTGGGGCAGGGTCACTGCGATGCGGGGCTCACGTCTACCCAGGTCGTTCCTGAGGCCAAGGGGATCTCGAAGGCATCCCGCTGGACCCTCCACTGGCCGACGGGCCTGAACTGACCTACGCCCTCGACCTTCGCGGGCTGCTCAATCCGCAGGAGGGCAGACGGCGTACAGACCGAGGCTGGGCCGAGGCCCAGGCGTACGGCCTTCTTGGAAGAGTCTATCTCGACGGACTCGAATCCGCCTGAATCGAGGGTCAGCCACAGGCCGTACGGTGCGACGTAGATGCGCCGTCTGAAGGAATCCAGAGGCTGGACCTTGACCTTGTCAGCCTCCACCGTGAGATTGCCGCCAAAGGCCAGCCACCCCAGCTCCGGGTGCTGCACGACGTAGGTGGCGACGTTCATGGAGTGGCCGAAGAAGCCCGGGCCATAGTCGCCCGTGTAGGCGTCCCACTTCATCGTATCCGGCCGTGAGTGGAACGCGCACGACGCGAAACCCTCAGGGTCGATATTGGAGAGCGGGCCCATCATGCCACCATAGCCGACCCGGAGCAGGTAGAAGTCCGCCGGCTGCTCCCTGTATGCGGCGAGGACCGGGATGCTATTCATGCCCGATCCATAGTGATGAATCTGTCGCTCGATCCGCCTGATCTTGCCGCCGTACTGGAAGTCCCAATACCGCCGGGCATTGCCGTTGTAGCCCCAATGCGGCAGGGTTGGCATGTAGCCCAGGATGGCCTCCAGGGTGACTGCCGCCTTGTCATCGTAGCCGAAGTGCTTGCACCACCCATAGACCTCCTCCTGGCCGGTGGAGTCCCACGCCATCTCGCTGCCGAATGGGTAGGCAAGGCTGTTCCAATGATCTGCGCGGGCCTTCATGGCTGCCTCGAACTGTGCAGCCTCGGCAGTCATCCCCTCGCGTTTGAGGTCCTTCAGGATCTCGATGTAGACGGTCCCCTCCATCTGACCGGTCTCGTCGTACTCCACGTTGGGGTCCGTGGCCATGACGTGGCCTGCACGCCAGGCGTGATCCAGGTACCATGGCCAGGGGTGGTTCTTGACCAGGCCGGGATTGTTGCGGGCCAGCCTGTACATGGCCCAGTTGGCTGCAGCCACGTGCAGGTAGTTGTAGGAACGCCAGATGTTGTAGGCATCGCCGCGATTCCATCCGCTGCGGACGTTATAGGTGTAGCCCGGTACTGCAGCGGGCTGATAGAAGAAAAGGCTCCGCCTGACCGAGCACTGGGGATGGGTCGCCGCGATGTCGCTGTTAAGGAAGGGGCCGCTGTACTGGATCCTCCCCCAGAGCACGCCGTCCACGAACTGCTCATACTGGGCCAGCTCGCCGGCGCTGGGCTGGCCGAACTCCTTCATGGCTGCTGCCAGCCACGAGCCTGCCCTGCCTCGTCCTGGAGACCGGCGATCCACACGCGGTTATCCTGCAAGACAGGCTGGTTGGCCTCCCGATCGAAGCTGATGACGGAGGGCGCCCTGCCGAAGGGGTCATTGGCATCCGCATACCATTGCTCAGAGAACAGGAATCTGCCCAGGTCTGCAACGGCCTCCGCCATCGGTTTGGTCACCGCATAGTGGATCGACTGCTGGCTCCCATCCGCGTAGGCGACCAGGAGCCTCGCCCTGCCCCAAGTCTGGCCTCGCACGGTGAAGGCCTGCCAGCCGGCAGGGGTCGTTCTCGTCCCGAGTGCACTGGATCGCACCCGCAGGCTCCGTCGTCATCGACTGGACTGCCGAGCGGTACTTGAGGAACAGCCTGGCCTGCAGACCCTGCGGCAGGATGTAGCCAGGCACGCCGATCGCCACCGGCCGCTGGTTGGCCTCCAAGGTCTGGTCTATGTGGCGGATCTGGTCAGAGACCAGGAACTTCAGGCCATAGGAGACCGATGCCCCTGGCTCAAGGACCTTCAGCGTGGGCCGGTTCCATGGCTGCGTGCTCGCCCACTCCTTCTCCGCCCAGGCCTGGCTGTGGACCATCCACTCATAGAAACCCTCAAAGGTCTGGCCTCGCTGGGTCGGCTCATTGAGGAGAGGGCTGTATGCCTCAAAGGCAGTACCACCCTGCGGCACGACCAGCAAGGCGGGCCCTGAGCCCTTGAGCCGGGTCACCTGCAGGTAGCCACCCTCCAGGCCCACGTACGGGTCTGAGAAGGAACAGACCTCGTGGGCCTGCGTCAGATTCCGGCCAGTGATGTAGTTGTTGAAGATCATGGGGATGCCGAGGCCACCGATCTGCACCGCTGTGGCCGTCTTGTTGGTGAGCACAAGCCTGAGCACCAACCGACCACCCTCGAGCTCCCAGGTCCGGCGGACGCCCAATGGACAGTCAGCGGGCAAGGTCGGCGCCAGGTCCGCTGCAGCCAGGACCTGGCCCCCGGCCGCCAGTGCAGTGACAGGCGAACGGGCCGCTGCAGTCGAGTAGCTGGTCCAACTGCCGGAGGTCCCCTGCCTCACGCGGAAGGTCAAGTCTCCCAGGTGCATGTACCCATCGGCCTTGCGACCGGACAGCCGGTCTGCAGGCGTGAAGTCGAAGGCACCTGCGCCCTTGGGATTGAGTGCAGCCACGGTCTGTGAGCTCCGCACAAGCCTGAGGTTGAAGTCCGGCGTATCGAGGTCGATCGTGCCCTGGCTGAGCAGGTCGCCTGAGGCGGCTGCAGCAGGCTGGACCGTCCCTGGCATCTGCGATCCTTCTTGTGCCTGAGAAGACCCGCAGATGGCGAACACATCGATCGAGGCGGCCAGGGCGACAGCGAAAAGGCAATTGCGTAGTGCCATCAGAGGATTCCTCCCTTGGGTAAGACCTTCCATCTACAGGGGCCAAACATCGCTCCATCATCTCAGAAAGCCCCGTGCGTGTCTTTGCCGAAACCCAAGTTCTCGCTTCAGTTTATGCCAAGCAGTCGTAACCGCAGCCTCATTTCCGGCCTCATTGACAAGGTCGCGCACATCAATGGGCTGTACTGGCAAGGTGACGACAGGATCCCCGAGGCCTTGCGTGGGGTGTCCGGCGACAGAAGCCGTTTCATCATCTCCATCGAGGAGTGGATGGAGGGTGCGGTTCGATGAGCAGGCCGTTCTCTGCCAGGAACCGGGCAAAGAGCATCCGATGCCAGCGCTCGCAGGCACACTCGCTGACCAGGTGGTCGATGGAAAGCCGGCCGGAGGCGTGCCGTTCCAGTCCCCGCGAGGGCCTCAACGCAGTGGTCACAGCCTGCTTGTTCTGTCGGACTACTCACTGCTCGAATGAGCACAGCAGTTCCCCCCAGAACGAGAACCACTCACGCGGTGCAACGCCGTCCACAGCGATGTCAATGTCGTAGCTGGCTCAGTCCTTGTCCAGACTTGAGCCAAACAGAAGAACGCGATTGGCCTTGTACTTCTGACAGATGCTTCGGATTAGCGACTTGTCGGCTTCACTGATCATAGCTTGATTACAGACAGCAGCTTCCAGCCTGCCAATGGTGTATCGCCTAAAGACGACCAGTCCACTCGTGACGCATGCCTGGTCCTGGGTCAGGGTTTCCCAAGCTGGATGACCTGCCTGGCGCCCGTGTAGGTCACGACCTTGTCGCACTTGGCGGTCACCTCGACGCCGGTGCCGTGGTCCTTGGTCACGAGCACCACGTTGAAGGTGCGGTCCTTGAGCATGCCTGGGAACTCGCCCTTGCGGTCTGCGACCGTGAGCTGCCTCTTGGAGTCGTCCCACTGGAAGCCGATGGTGGCGTACACGCCCTTCTCGTAGTGGTAGTTGTCGTTCTCGTCCTCGTACAGGGTGAAGGACCCGTTGGCACCGGGGTAGATCCGCAGCTCGATGGGGTCTGCGGGCTTCTCTGTGGAGTACTGGATGAAGGGGCCCATGGGGATGATGGAGCCTGCCCTGGCGAGCAAGGGGATCTTGTCGATGGGCGCGTCTGCAGTGATCTTTTGGCCGCCTTTTGTGGACTGGCCTGTCCAGAAATCGATCCACCGGGTAGAGGCGGGCAGGTAGACGGGCCGGGTCTGGTCCTTCTTGATGGCAGGCGCCTTCTCGCGGGCATGGATGGCTGGCGTCTTCCAGTAGAGCTGGGCCCTGAACGCGCCAGCTACTGCGTTGGAGGTCTCGAACTTGACGTCGTATTCCTTGCCTGCCTGGAGCTCCACGCACTTGGTGTAGAACTCGACGGAGAAGTAGTTGCACTCCAGCTCCTTGCCGTCCAGGTAGACCTTCTTGGGGCCGAAGCTCTTCATGTGGAACCGGTGTGGCCCCGTCTCGGTGGGGATGAGCTTGCCCTCCCACCGCATCGAAAAGGTGGGGTCCTTGATGAAGTCGGGCCAGCCCGTATACCAGAAGAGGTTGACGTTGGGCTCGACCTGCTGGCGGATCTGCTGCTTCCACTGCGTGTCGTCGAAGTAGGTGGCGGTCAGGCCGGGCTTGCCGTCCTTGGTCTTGAAGTGTCCGGGTGAGACCAGGACGCTGTCCTCAGGCGGCCTGTGCAGCATGTACTCGGTCACTGGACACACCATGAGGCCGGGGCCGAACATGAACTGGTCGTCCAGGGAAAAGACCTTCTCATCCTTGGGGAAATCCATGGCCATGCCCCGCATCATCGTGTAACCGTCGCGGGTGACCTGCCATGCCAGCGAGTAGATGTAGGGCATCAGCCTGTAGCGCAGGTTGTCGAACTTGATCAGGGGGTCCACGAAGTCGCCGAACTCCCAGATCTCCCGCGGCGTCTCAGAGCCGTGCGACCGGAAGATGGGACTGAAGGCCCCGAACTGGAACATGCGGGTATAGAGCTCCTGGTAGGCAGGGTCCTTGCCGCCGTTGGAGAAGACGCCGCCGTAGCTGCCGATCACGAACGCGCCGATGTCGAAGGTCCAGTAGGGAATGCCTGCCATGCAGTGGTTGATGCCTGCGGAGATCTGCTTTCGGTACACGTCCCAGTTTGCGCCGATGTCGCCGGACCAGGTGGTGGCAGCGGCACGCTGCTGGCCCGCGAATGTGGAGCGGGTCAGGATGTAGGCCCGCTGCTTGTCGCTCTCCTTGCGGAGGTTCTTGTACAGGGCGTCGGTCATGCCCAGCGAGAAGACGTTCAGGGTCCTGCGCCCAGGAGCCCAGGTGCGTTGCTCCCCATCTTCTTCATCTCGTATTCGGTGGACTCCTTGGTCAGGGCGTTGACCACGTCCGGCTCAGTGGAGTCGATCCACCAGCCGTCTATGCCCGTGAAGTAGAGGCCCTTTCTTGAGGTACTTCCAGTAGAGTTGGTTCGCGGCGGGGTTGAAGGCGTCGTAGTACTTGAATCCAGCCCAGCCGAATTGGTCGTACAGGTACGCGCGATCGATCCATGTCCTTGAAGATGGCCGTGTTGGGTCCCAAGGCCGGCCAGATCGAGATCATCACGTGGAAGTTCTGGTCGTGCAGGAGATCGACCATCTCCTTGGGCCTGGGGTATCGGGACTCGTCGAAGAACATGCCCGCCCCAGTTCGCATTGCCGCCCCAGTAGTTCCAGTCCTGGATGATGTTGTCGATGGGGATCTTCGTTGTCGCGGTACTGCCGGGCAACGCTCAGCAGCTCCTCGCGGTCCTTGTAGTGCTCCTTGCTCTGCCAGTACCCGTAGGCCCACTTGCCGTACATCGGCGCCTGGCCGGTCAGGGCCCTGTAGCCTGCGATGACCGCATCCATGGACGGGCCGTAGCAGAGGTAGTAGTCCACGTTATCAGCCACGTCGGACCACAGTGACATCTTGTCCTTGGTGTCCGTGAACACGGTCCTGGACATGTTGTCCCAGAGGATCCCCCAGCCCTGGGTCGAGATCAGAAACGGCGTGACCGCCTCGGTGTTGGACTGCACGAGGTTGACGGTCTTGCCCCTGTAGTTCATGTAGCCAGATTGGTGCTGGCCCAGGCCATAGAGGGCCTCCTTCGGAGTCAGTTTGAAATCCTGCTGCACGTGGAAGGCCTTGTCCTGGGGGTATTCCACGGGCGTCACGACGGCCGCGCCTTGTTCGCTGAGGATGACCTTGTTGTCGGCGGTGAGGAACTCCACAGTGCCGTCCGCCTTGGACAGCCGGACCGTGAGTCTGGTGGAACTCAGCGTGACTGCCCCTGCAGCCTCCTGGAACTTGAGGGTCAGTTCCGGCAGGTCTTTCTGGATCACCACGGGACTGCGGGTCTCGGATGTCCCCTGGGAAGGCCACTTGGTGATCCGTACGCGATCCTCGGCGTAGAACTGGACCTTTACGTTCTGGCCGCGGGTCTGCAACTGGGCCCCATTGGGGGTTCGCTGGGCCGGCGTCTGGGCAACGGCTGACGCAACCGCGGTGACAAGCAGGATGGCTTCTAGGGAGATTCTACGGGTCATGGAATTCACCTCAGGGTTTGACTGGCTTGCCTCTCGCGAAGCGATCAAAGACCGTGATGACGGGCAGGGAGTTGCCGTCGTTGTCGAACATCCCCCGGCTGCGGAGCCCGCCCGTGACCGCGGGCTCCCACCAGAAGACGCCGATCCCGCGGTTGTTGGGAGTGGCCAGGACTATCCGGTTGACCTCGTCCAGGAAGTCCCGCTGACCCTCGGGCGTCTCGGGGAATGGAGCAGGCCTGTTTCGGTATTCGGAAGGCCTCCAGTTGTAGGCCACCTCCACCAGGATAATGTCCTTTGGATAGGTGGCGGCCGTGAAGGCCAGGTTCTCTCGAAGGTCGAGCAGGCTGCCGTGCCACCACGGGTAATAGGATTGGCCGATGACGTCATACTGTACGTCATAGCTGTTCAGCTTGTCGAAGAAGGCCTTGGTCCCCGCCTTGTTGCCGCCGCGGTCGATGTGGATCATGATCCTGGGCTTGGGCGCGTCGCCGCGGCCCGCGTCCACGCCGCGGATCCCCGCCTTGACCAGGTCCGCGAAGTTGTCCCAGTGGTCGGGCAGTCTGCCGTCGGGCCAGAGCATGCCGGGCGTGATCTCATTGCCGACCTGGACCATGTCAGGCAAGGCGTTGGCGTCGCGAAAGGCCGCGATCGTGTCCCGGGTGTACTCGAACACCGCAGCAACCAGCTCCTCGTGGCTCTTGCCCTGCCAGGCCTTGGGGAGGGTCTGCTTTCCTGGGTCCGCCCAGGTGTCGGAGTAGTGGAAGTTCAGCAGGAACTTGTAGCCCAGGTTCTTGGCGTCCTTGGCCATCGCAAGGGTGTACTCCAGGTTGTTGGGTAGTTGGGTGGGGCTGTGGAAGAGCCGCAGCCTGATCCAGTTGTACCCGTGGTCCCTGAATATCTGCAGGCCCGGCTTGGCCTGGCCTCCATCCCTGAACACCGTGCCGCGGTCCTCTGCCTGTTTGAGGAACGACAGGTCCGCGCCCATGGCGTAGCCGGCAGCAGAGACGGGCCGCTGAGTCCAAAGGATCTCTACCATCAGGAAGACAACAAGGAGTGTCCATCGCACAGGTTCAATCTTCCTTCTCACAGTATTGCAGCTCCTTTCTGCTCGTGCCGGGCCGGCTACGTTAGTGAGCATCATGCCGCCATGGCGGTCGATTGGCAAGAGGCCACACATCGATTGCGAAACGCCCAGCTCCCCCCCGAATCCGCAGTCCGCAATCATCAATCCGCAATGACGGCCGAAAGGCCGCAAGGTCTCAAGCCAGGCAACACCGGTGGTCGATACCTTCCGTATGGAGCAGTTGCTGCCTGGACTGGCCTGGTATCTGGCGTTCCTGTTCTCCGTGACCCTACACGAGGCGTCCCACGCCATAGTGGCCTGGAGGCTGGGAGATCCCACTGCCTACCAGGGCGGCCAAGTCACACTCGATCCCCTGCCCCATATCCGCAGGGAGCCCTTGGGCATGGTCGTGGTCCCCCTGGTCTCGTTCTTCGCGGGCGGCTGGATGATCGGCTGGGGCAGCACGCCCTACGACTTCGTCTGGGCCCTTCGCCACCCCCGCCGCTCCGCGTGGATGTCCCTGGCCGGCCCTGCAGCCAATCTGCTGCTGGTGGTCTGCTCTGCGGTCCTGATCCGGATCGGCCTGGCCGCAGGCTGGCTCCAGCCCCCGGAGGCCATCGGCTTCAGCCAGATTGCAGCCGCACCTGACATTCCATGGTTGTATGGTCCCACGTTCTTTGTCAGTATCCTCTTCTCGCTGAATCTCCTCCTCTTCTTCTTCAACCTCATTCCCCTGCCGCCCCTGGATGGCGCAGGGCTGCCGCTTCTCTTCCTGCGCCAGTCGCAGGCAGAGAAATACCATGAGTTCATCACCAATCCAGCCTTTTCCTGGGTCGGATTGATCGTGGCCTGGCAGGTCTTTGGCCAGATCTTCGCCCCCCTGCATCCGCTGGCGGTGAATCTGCTGTACTGGGGCGTGGCGAGTTACGGATAGGAACAGAGTGGTTTTAAGTTTTAGGTTTTAGGGCCTGCGTAGAAATAACCTGTTCAATTTTACGCTCAGATTTGGGTCAGATTGGGATGTGACGATTGAGCGAAACCGGAGGCGTAGTGCCCTTCTACGTCGAGGATTTCGTGATTGAGTCGCGGCCCAAGATAGCCCGAAGATGAGATGGAAAATGGATAGGTTATTTCTACACAGGCCCTTAGGCAAGAGCGTGGCTATCAGCTCTCGTCCGGAAGATTCATTCCAGCAGGCACGAGAAGAGATGGCACGAACAGGATCCAGGCCATCATGTTGCGCGTCACCGGTGTCCTCTGTTGGATTGTCCTGGAAGTCCACGACGGGACGTCAGTGTTTCTCTCTGTCGGAAGGCAAGTCGCCACCGCCGCCCAGCGCCGCATACAGCCTGACCTGGCTGGTCAGCTTCTCCAGGCGGAGATAGGTGAGGCCCTGCTGGGCTGCGTAGAGCGATCGCTGTGCGTCAAGTACGCTCAGGTAGCTGTCGATGCCCTTCTCGTAGCGGGACAGGGACAGACGGTAGGTCTCGGCCAGGGCGCTCACGAGGGACTGATGGGCCGCCACCTGTGCGTCGACCGTGCCGGACACGGCCAGGGCGTCGGCGACCTCTCTGAAGCTGTTCTGGATCGCCCGCTCGTACTGGGCCACGGCGATCTCCCTCTGCACCTTCGTGACCTTCGCGGCATGCCACGTGCGGGTGTCGAAGATCGGCATCACTGCCTGCGGGGCGAAACTCCAGCTTGCCGGAGCCTGCCTTGAACAGCCCCGACAGTTCGTCACTGGCAGTACCGACCGCTGCAGTCAGGGAGATCCGCGGGAAGAACGCAGCCCGGGCAGCACCGATGTCCGCATAGGCCGCCCTAAGCTGGTTCTCGGCGGCCATGACGTCAGGCCTGCGGAGCAGGACCTCGGAGGGCGTGGCTGCGGAGATCTCAGTCGGAGGCGCGAGGTCAGCCAGCCTGGCGGCCCGCCACTGGACCGGCGGCTCGGAGCCGAGCAGAAGGTTCAGGGCATTTTCATCCTGTGCCACGATCTGCCTGAAGCGGGCGGCGTCTCCCTTGGCGACGTCGACCTGGGTCTGTGCCCGGTAGAGGTCCAATAGGGGTGCGAGCCCCAGATCGGTGTTCCGCTTGACCAGCTTGTAGGCCTCCTGCTGGTTGGCCAGGGTCGTCTCTGCAAGGCCGAGGTTCTCCCGGTCGGCGGCAAGGGCCATGGCGGTATTCGCGACTGAGGAGACCAAGAGGATCTGGGCACCGCGGCGGACCTGCTGCGTGGCCAGATACTGCTGCAAGGCGGCATCACTAAGGCTGCGGATGCGGCCGAAGAAATCCAGCTCCCAGGCCATGATCCCCAGGTCGACGCTGTACTCCTGCAAGGTGAGGCGATCTCCCGTCATCGAAATATCTGCAGGGGTGCTTCGTTTGCTCCCGGTGGCCGTGGCGGCGACCGTTGGCAGCAACTGACCCCGCTGGATGCCATGCAGGGCCCGGGCCCGCTCCACGTTCAGGGCGGCTACGCGAAGATCCCGGTTGTTGACCAAGGCCGTCTCGATCAGGATCTGGAGATTCGGGTCTGGGAAGAATCCCCGCCATGGGAGATCCGGGGCCTGCAGGGCATTGCCCGCAGTCTCTGCCGGGGCGACGGCTTCGCTGGGCAACCGGGCCGGGACCGGCGACCCCGGCCGCTCGTATCGCGGAGCCAGGCTGCAGCCTGCAAGGCCCACGGTCGTTCCAAGCAACAGAAGGAGGACGTTCTTATTCATCGTGTCAATTCCCAGAGGCAGTGGTCTCGACGGTCTTGGCCGCTGGAGACCTGCGATTCTTGCCGAAGTTCTTCTCGACCAGCACGTAGAACAGCGGTGCGAAGAGGATCACGAGGAAAGTGGATGTCACCACGCCGCCCACCACGGCCGTGCCGATGGCCTTCTGGGCGCCTGCACCCGCCCCATTGGCCAGGGCGAGAGGCAACACGCCGAATCCAAAGGCCAACGAGGTCATGACGATGGGACGCAGTCGCAGCTTGGCCCCTTCCAGGGTGGCCTCGATCAGTCCCTTCCCCTCTTCCACCCTGGCCTTGGCAAACTGAACGATGAGGATCGCATTCTTGGTCGTCAGGCCCAGGGTCGTCAGGAGCCCGATCTGGAAGTAGACGTCGTTGGGCATTCCCCGAAGCGTCGAGCCGAGCACGCCGCCAATGACGCCCAGAGGCAGGGCCAACAGGATGGAGATGGGAATAGGCCAGCTCTCGTAGAGGGCCGCCAGACACAGGAAGATCACGAGGATCGAGAAGGCATACAGGGGGGCCATCTGCGAGCCCGCCTGACGCTCCTGGTAGGAGAGGCCCGTCCAGTCATAGCCGATCCCCTTAGGCAGGTTCCCGATGAATCCTTGCATGGCCGTCATCGCCTCGCCCGAGCTTCGCCCCGGCGCAGCCTCGCCCAGGATGTTCAGCGAGGGAAAGCCGTTGAATCGCTCCAGCTTGGGCGAGCCGCTGGTCCAGTGGCCGGAGGCGAAGGAGGCATAGGGAACCATCTTGCCTGCAGCGTTGCGGACATGCAGCGTGTCCAGGTCGCTGGGCAGCATCCGGTACGGGGCATCCGCCTGGACGTACACCCTCTTGACCCGGCCGCCCTGGATGAAATCGTTGACGTACGCGCTACCGAAGGCCGCGGAGATCGTATTGTGGATGGAGGTGATTGGCAATCCCAAGGCGCCGGCCTTCTCCCAATCCACGTCCACCCGATACTCGGGCACGTCTTCCAGTCCGTTGGGCCTGACCTTGGTCAACCCTGGGTCCTGCATCGCCATGCCGAGGAGCTGATTGCGGGCCGCCATCAGTCCGGCGTGGCCCAACCCGCCCCGGTCGAGCAACTGAAAGTCAAAACCCTTGGACATGCCCAACTCAACCACCGCAGGCGGGGCAAAGGCAAAGACCATGGCGTTGCGGATCTGGGAGAAGACCCCCATGGCCCTTCCGGTCACGGCCGCAACCTTGAGGTCAGGCCCGTTCCGAAGCTCCCAATCCTTGAGCCTGACAAAGGCCATGCCTGCGTTCTGTCCCCTTCCGGCAAAGTTCATGCCAGCCACGGTCATGACCGATGCCACCGCGTCCTTCTCTTGCTCGTCAAAGTAGGCCTTGACCTGCGCCATGATCCCCTCGGTCTGCTCCAGCGTCGAATTCGCAGGCAGCATCACCTGGACCATCAAGATGCCCTGGTCTTCATCCGGGAGATAGGCCGTCGGCATCCGCCTGAAGAGGACTCCCATGGCCCCCACGATCAGGACAAAAGCGAGGACGTAGCGGGTCTTGTGGGCCAGCGAGTGACCCACCAGGCCAAGGTATCTATCCCTAGCCCAGAAGAAGACGTGGTCGAACCATCGGAAGAAGGGACGGAGGAACCAGATGCCGCCCTCAGCCGCCTCATGTCCCTTGGCGACCGGCCTCAGGAGCGACGCACACAGCACGGGCGTGAGGATCAGGGCCACCACCACGGACAGGAGCATGGAGGCAACGATGGTCACGGAGAACTGGCGGTAGATGACCCCCGTGGACCCGGAGAAGAAGGCCATGGGGCCGAACACGGCAGAGAGCACCAGTCCGATGCCGATCAGGGCGCTGGTGATCTGGTCCATGCTCTTGCGCGTGGCCTCCTTGGGAGGGATCCCCTCCTCGCTCATGATCCGCTCCACGTTCTCCACCACGACAATGGCGTCGTCCACCAGCAGGCCGATGGCCAGCACCATGGCGAACATGGTCAGCATGTTGATCGAGAAGCCGAAGAGCCCCAACACCGCGAAGGTCCCCAGGATCACGACAGGCACTGCAATCGTCGGGATCAGGGTGGCCCGCATGTTGCCCATGAACAGATACATCACTAGGAAGACCAGGAGAATCGCCTCGAAGAGCGTCTTGACGACCTCTGCGATGGCCACTTTGACAAAGGGCGTGGTGTCATAGGGGTACACGACCTCCATGCCGGCAGGGAAGAACTGGCTCATCTCGGCCATCTGGGCCCGGATGTTGTCAGCGGTCTGGAGGGCGTTGGCCCCGGCCGCCTGCCGTATGGCCAGGATGGCGGAGGGCTTGCCGTTGTAGTAGGCCTGCATGTCGTAGAACTCGGTGCCCAGCTCGGCCCGCCCCACGTCCCTGACCCGCACGATGGACCCATCCGGATTGCTGCGGAGCGGGATCGCCGAGAACTCCTCCGGAGTCTTGAGCAGGCTTTGCACAATGATGGCGGCATTGAGACGCTGGCCCTCCATGGCCGGCGCGCCGCCGAACTGACCCGCAGACACCTCCACATTGTAGGCCCGCAGGCCTGCGACGACGTCCTGGACCGTCATCTGGTATTCGGTGAGCTTGTCCGGATTGATCCAGATCCGCATGGCATACTGGCTGCCGAAGACCTCCACCTCCCCTACGCCCGGCACCCGTGAAAGGACCTTCTCTATGTTGGACTGGGCATAGTCCCGCAGATCATCCCCATCCTGGCTGCCGTCCTGGGACACCAGGCCCACCATCAAGAGGTAGTTCCGGGTGGACTTGGACACCCTGATTCCCGCCCGCTGCACCACCTCCGGCAGGCTGGCCATGGCCAGTTGGAGCTTGTTCTGCACCTGGGCCCAGGCCAGGTCCGGATCGGTCCCGGGCGCAAAGGTCAGCTCCACGCGGGCCGAGCCCGAGGAGTCGCTGGTGGCAGACAGATACAGCATCCTGTCGAAGCCGGTCATCTTCTGCTCGATGATCTGCGTGACGCTGTTCTCCACCGTTTCTGCCGATGCGCCAGGATAGAAGGCGGAGATGGCGATAGACGGCGGAGCGATCGGCGGATACTGAGAGACGGGCAGCGTGTAGATCGCCAAGCCGCCCGCCACCATCAGGATGATGGCGATGACCCAGGCAAAGACCGGACGTTCAAGGAAGAATCTCGATAGCATGGCGTGACTCCGTTACGGGTCGTTACTTCGATGCAGGGGCGGGCTTGCCCGCATTGACCGGCTGGGCCCCCTGCTTCGCGGCAGGCTCAAAGGGGACGGTCTTCACCTGGACACCCGGCCTCACCTTCTGCATCCCCTCTGCGATCACCCGGTCGCCCGGCGCAAGGCCCGTGGACACCAGCCACTGGCCGCCAATGGCCCGGTCGACATCCAGGAGCCGCGGTCCGACCTTGCCTTCGCTATCCACGATCAACGTGGTGGGATTGCCCTTGGCATCTCGCGACACCGCCTGCTGAGGGACCAGGATGGCCTTCTCACTGACTCCCTCCTTCACGACCGCCCGAACGAACATCCCCGGCAAGAGCACGCCGTCCGGGTTCGGGAAGACCATCCTTAGCGTCACGGAGCCCGTGGTCGGGTCGACCGACACGTCGCGGAACTGCAGGGTGCCTTCCAGGGGGTATCTTGTACCGTCCTCCAGGATCAGACTCACCTTGTTGGCGGTGCCGCCGTGGTTGATCTGACCCGCCTCCAGCTTGCGGCGGAGGCGCAGCAGTTGCGCGCTGGATTGAGGGACATCCACGTAGATGGGATCCAACTGCTGGATCGTGGCCAGGGGCACGGGTTGGTATGCAGTGACGATTGCGCCATCCGTCACCGCCGAAGTGCCGATCCGACCTGAGATGGGAGAGACTATGTGGGCGTATGCCAGGTTGATGCGGGTAGTCTCGAGTGCCGCCTTCCAGTAGACGCTGTCTGCCTCAGACTGCTTCAGTGCGGCATCTGCATCGTCAAAGGACTGCTGGCTGACCGCCTTGTCGGCCAGGGCCTCCTTGAGACGCTGTGCCCTCAGCCGAAGTGCGGGAAGGCTGGCCTCTGCCCTGTTCAGGGCAGCCCTGGCGTTCTCGAATGCAGCCTGGAAGGGGGCAGGGTCGATCTGGTAGAGCTCCTGGCCGGCCTGGACGTCAGAGCCTTCCGTGAAGAGCCGTTTGAGGATGAGGCCGTTGACCTGCGGCCTGATCTCCGCGATGCGGAACGGACTTGTGCGGCCGGGCAGCTCGGTCGTCAGGACGACCTGCTGCGTCTGGACCGTGACCACGGCCACCTCGGGCATCATCGCGCCGGGCGGGCTCCCAGCGCCAGGCTGTGCCGCAGCACCAGCCTGGGCCCGTGGCTGACGGCTGCACCCGGCCGACCCAAGGACCGGCACCAAGGTTATCAGAATGAGCATCACTCCAGTTTCAAGGCTACGCATGGCTGGCATCCTTAATAATCCCATGTAAGAACAGGATCTCTATAGTCTGACTGACGTCGGCCGCCGATTCCTGGGCCGGCTGCTGGAAGGACCAGAACGCCGCGGTCTCCAAGACCGTGCGCAGCAGATCCGCGACGAGCACAGGATTCAGGTCACGGAAGATCCCCTGGCTGACACCCTCTGCAACGACCTCGGCCAGACGGTTCTGTATCCGGTGAATGGCCGCCTGACTCGCCGCCTCCAGGTTCACCTGCCTGCCGTGGTCCGAGTAGCGGCTCTGGGACAGCCGGATGTATGGGGCGTTCTCACGAACGATCTGGTCGTGGATCTTGATCACATTGCGGATCTTGTCCAGGGGCCCGGTGTGGCTGTCATCCAGGATGGGCATGATGACATCCGCCACACCGCTGGCACAGACCTCCATCAGGGCTGCATACAGATCCTCTTTGCTGGCAAAAAAGTTATACAGGGTCCCAACCGCCACTCCCGCCTTGGCGGCGACCTCATGCATCGAGACGCCGTGGTAGCCCTTCTCCCCGAACAGGGCCATGGCGGCCTCCAGGATCTCCTGGCGGCCCTGCTCCTTGAACCGTGCTTTGCGTGTCATTCTTTCCATAGGTGAACGGCGATACATATTGCGAATATCTATTCATAATATGAACCATTGTTCACCAGAAGTCAAGGTAGTCTCCCATGAGGTTTTTCCTATCGGGTCCATCGGTCCATGTCCCGCTCCAGCAGGCTATAATCCCCCAGACGTTGTGCGGCCTAGGATGTGCTGTGCCAGACATTGAGGATTGGCAATCTCCCGGAGTTGATCTCGCTTATGCCTCTGACGGTATGCATCACGCTGCCCGCCCATGGCCGGGACTACGACGAGTTGGCGGCAGTCCTGGCTGCGGTTGTGCAGGAACTCGGGGGCAGCGCGTCTCTCGTCCGTGACGGCGATCCATCGAGCCTTGAGGCGGACGTGGTGATCCTGCTGGGCAAGTGCTCCGCATTCGACGCCTCACCGAGGCTGTTGGCCAGGCGCCCCAGTCGGAGGCCCGCTACTGTTTTGTGGCACGTCGAGCCGTTGCCCCCTGCCGTGATCCCCGAAGGCGCAGAGAGGATAGCGGAGAGGCTGGCCTCCTGTGACCTGAGCAGACTGCCACCGCCCCTGCCGGCGGTGGTCCGATGCGTCCCTGGACATGGTCTGATCGTCCACTCAGCCAGACGCGTCCTTTGCGCGAGGCTGCTGCGACGCTGCAATTGGGACGCGGTGACCGGCCCAGCCCTCCACGCACGCCAGTGGTATCACGCTGTGCAGCATGCGACATGGCTCAAACAGCGGTACTCCGGCGACTGGTGTGACTTCGTGGCAGCCAGCACCCCAGCGAGATGCCAGGTGCTGGGCCAGATGGGAATCCCAAACGAGTACGCTCCGCTCGGATATCATCGACTGTGGGGCACGAATCAACGGAGAGATCGCGACATTGACGTCGTGTTCCTCGGCAGGGTCAAGCGAACGGGACGTCGACCGCTCCTCCGGCGGATCGAGCGGCAGCTCGCCGCGGCAGGCGTGAGGCTGGTGGTGGTCGAGGGCGGCTGCACTGGAGAGGCTCGGACAGACCTGCTCAACCGCTCGCGGATCTCCCTGGATCTGGCCCAGAATACGTGGGAGATGCCTGTGCTGCGGACACTGATCGGCATGGCCTGCGGCGCCCTCGTCGTTTCGAACTGCACCGTCGACCCCTATCCATTCTGCCGCGAGCACCTGGTACTTTCCGACTCGGACTCCCTGGCAAGGGTGATCTTGGAGGTCCTGCGCCACGAACCGGCGAGGCGAGAGAGGGCCGAGACGGCATACCACCATCTGACCACGGCCATGGCTTGGCATCCAGTCGTTTCCCGCGTCCTGCAGCGAGCACGGTCCCAACGCAGGACTTCCCAAGGAGTAACCTCATGATCATCCCGGTTCAGCGGCCCTTCCTGGGGCCGGAGGAAGTGCAGGCAGTTCAGCGGGTCTTTGAAAGCCGTTGGCTTGGGCTTGGCGCGTTCACACAGGAGTTCGAACGCGTGTTGCGGGAGTTCCTGGGGGTCCGGCACGTCATTGCCGTCAGCAGCGGCACTGCTGCGCTGCACCTCGCCCTGGACATCCTGGATCTGCAGCCTGGAGACGAGGTCCTTGTGCCGACGCTGACCTTTGTCGCCACCAGCCAGGCGGTCGTGATGGCTGGGGCCACACCCGTCTTCTGCGACGTCGAGGCCGAGACGTTCAATCTGGACGTGGATGACGCCGCCTCTCGCATCACGGCCCGGACCAAGGCGATCCTCCCCGTGCACTATGGCGGCACGGCGTGCGACATGGATGCGGTCCGGACTCTGGCGGCCGAGGCCCGCCTCAAGGTCATCGAGGATGCCGCCCACGCCTTCGGTTCCACGTACAAGGGGCGGAAGATCGGCACGATCGGCGATCTGACGTGTTTCAGCTTCGATCCGGTCAAGGCCATCACGTGCGGAGAAGGCGGCGCAATCGCCACGAACGATCGGGACTTAGCCGACCGGGCAGCCTTGCGTCGCATACTGGGCATCACCAAGGATGCCTGGTCCCGCCAGGAGACCGTGCAACCGTGGTCCTACGAGGTAGACGGTCCTGGCTTCCGATATCACATGAGCAACATCAACGCAGCCATCGGACTGGAGCAGATGAAGCGGTTTGCCGCCTTTCGAGAACGAAGGTGCGAGATTGCGGGGCGCTATGACGAGGCCCTCGCCGGAATCCCCGGGCTGACGTTGCGAAAGCAGCATCTCCCCGAGACGTGTCCCTTCTTCTACGTGGTCCGCGTCCTGGACGGCAGGCGAGACGCCCTGATGGACCATCTGAAACACAACGGCATCATGACCGGTGTTCACTACATACCCAACCATCTGCATCGGGCCTTCGCGGAGCGTAGGACGTCGCTGCCGGTCGCTGAGCGGCTGGGCCGGGAGATCCTGACGCTTCCGCTGTTCTACGAAATGACTGACGAGCAGGTCGATCGGGTGATCGCGGCAGTCCGCCGCTTCTTCTCTCCCCGTGCCGCCATCCTCACGATGCCGTCCGCAGGCCGCCCCGCCGCTGACGGGCATATCTCGCGGGTCACGGGGAAGGGTCAGTGACATGGGCTGCGAGCTGCTGATCCTGGGAACGCGAACCTTCGCCGTGGAGGTCGCTGACCTGGCCGCGACGATCCCCGGCGTCCGCGTGGCGGGCTTCGTGGAGAACATGGACCGCAGCCGCTGTGAGCAGCCCTTGGAGGACCTGCCCGTGTACTGGATCGACGAGGTGGCGGCGCTCGCCGGCACCCACCTGGCCGTGTGCGCGCCTATCCACGACCCATCGCAGCATGTTCATCGAGCAGGCTGCGCAAAACGGTCTCCGCTTTGCCACACTCGTGCATCCCGCGGCCACCGTGTCGAAGCGGAGCGAGGTAGGCGAGGGATCCATCCTGGGCCCTGCGTGCGTGGTGGGCGCCCATACGACGCTGGGGCCTCACGTCATCGTCAACCGCGGAGCCCTGATCGGCCACCACACGACCATCGGCCGATTCTGTTCCATCCAGCCCGGCGCGAACGTCGCAGGCGCGTGTTCGATCGGCGAGGCGACCTACGTGGGCATGGGCGCGCTGGTGCTGGACCACGTCACGATCGGCTCCCACGCCGTGGTGGGAGCCGGCGCGGTCGTCACGCGGGACGTAGCCGACCACGTCCAGGTCATGGGCATCCCCGCCAGGGTGGTCAAGACCGACATCGAAGGCCGTTAGATTAGCGCCGCTCCCACCGACTAGGGTGTCGGACCCATCCATTCGATGTCCAGCGGCAGGGCCAGGTCGCAGCCCGGGCCGGTCAGGGGCATGGACTGGACCGGGCCATGGTGGCCCGCGGAGAAACTGGCGATCCGGGCAGAGTAGAACGGCGGCCGGTTGAGGATGTCCCGCAGGGTCGTGCTGTCAAAGGAGGCAGGCACATCCTTCAGGCTGATGCCTGTCACCCAGATCGTGCCGGTGGTGGCGTCCTCCGTGATGCCGGTCACCTGGTCCATCCCGACCATCTCGATGGCCTCCACGTCGAAGGGTTCGCGACTATCCATGTACAGCCCCAGTTTGGGAAGCCGGAACACGCAGGCCCGGCTGGCGGTCACGGCTGTACTGGTTCCGCCAATGTAAAGGCAGGTCTTGGTGATGTGCAGCGGCCCGGGCGACGCGATCCCCCGTGATCCCAGGAAACAAGGGAGACATATGTTTATAGCGGTGCTCATGCCTTCCATGGGGCAGGCCAGGAGCAGGTCGCCACCGCTCATCGCGTGCGCGTTCAGGACGTACACCACCCCTTCGGCCTCGTCAATTTCAATCTCCCTTTGACTGTCCAGGAGCCGGTCGTCGCTCGTGTAACGCAAACTGCCGAAGGTGTACCGGAGCGGTGGCGTGACGAAGGTCCAGGCAGAGTACAGGCCAACGACGGTCCAGGCCACGCCCTGGAAACCCGAGACCGGGAGCATCATGTTGACCGCCGGAGCCCCGGCAGCGGGATGCAGCCTTGCGGCCGCCACGACAGGGCTGTGGCTGATCGTGTCCTGGTACACGACAGGAACCACGTACGCATCGCCCTTCGAGTCAAATGCGACGTCCAGAATCGGAAGACCGGCTAGACCGGTCGGGCCGCTGTGGGTCCCTATCACCACGGTTCCCTCCGGCCCCTGGAAGATCGCCGGAGGGATCACCACCTCCCCGGTAGAGAGCTTGACCACTCCCCGCTCCAGGTTGACGGCATACCTCTGGCCATCCGGGGCCCTGACCAGCTTCACGTTGAGCTGAGCGTCCGGGAGAGGGCTCACTTGTGTCAGTGACCCAGCATCCGGGCTCAGACCGTAGAGCCGTTCGCCCAGGAAGTCATCCGCGCCCGGGCCTGCGACCGCGGCATACCGCTTACCCAAAATGGCCAACGGCGTCGTCGACAGACTCGGAGACGGAGACTGCGCTGCCCTTGCGGAGAGAGGACCTCCGATGGATCGCAGGGACAGGGGCGAAGTCAGGGGCTGGGCGATGACGTCGCCCACCGCTCCGATAGGGTCTGCGGGAGGACACTGCAACCCGCAGATCAACCAGTTGGCGGCCATTGCATCCATAGAGGTCACGTATCCATCCCTGCAGAAGAACCCTTCGACGTAGTTGCCGATCGGAGTCCCCGACGTGCTCAAGACCTCTTCCGACCTGTGGCCCGATTCGCTCAGGACCGCCAGGAAATCGAAGGCGTCGACCGTGTTGCTCGGCCACGCCAGGTCCCAGCAGTAGCTCGGGTTGGGCTGAACCAGAGGATCCCAGTTGTTGATCAAGACCGAATCGCCGGCAGGTGCGATGAGCCTCAGCTCGATCCGCAAGCCCCGCGTCAAGTCCAGGTCCCCGACCTGGGCCTCCATCTCTGTGGTGGCGAAGACGCCGCTGGCCCTGTCGCCCGGCCGCAGCAAATGGGGTGCGTAGGCCCACTCCCACTCATGGAGGCGTTCCACCAAGTGGTAGTGAGGGTCCCCTTCTGGCAGGATCTCCGGTGAATCCGTAAGATACACCTCCAGTTCGCTCGGTTCGCCCTTGCGTGAAGGACCCTCGAAAAGGTACTGGAACCGGATCAGGATCTTCTTCTCGCTGGCCTTGGCGAACAGGCCCAGGGCACGGGCGGACGTGAGGGTGCCGCCGACCCTGAGGGTCCGCATCCGCATCATCCCATTCGGATCAGGCATTTGGCCCACGACCCTGGACACGAAGATGCTGGATTTGTCGGGGTCCAGGTCCAGGGAGTTGTTGGTCTTCACCCGAGTCGAGAAGTCTCTGGCGTCGTCAAAGGTGATGTTGTTGAGCGAGAATCCCAGCAGCGGGATGCTGACGATCTGGGCGGAATCGGCCTTGACCAGGCGTTCGCAGTACACGCGGTTGAAGGCGGTATTGAGGATCGACCCCTCGCCCAGGATCAGGTCCTTCACGAACAGGACCTCCTGATTCCCGTTCTGGTCGAACGGGGCCTGGAAGTCAAAGCGGTTGGTCAGGTTCAACTTCGCGCCGGGGACCAACTCCAGCCTGTCGATCGTCCAGGTCCGTGGCCCGAAGTCGGGGACCTTGGCCAGAGGATAGACATAGACGTTCGGCTCCCAGGGGACGTTGGGCTGGTCCAGGCCCCGCAGTTCAAAGAGGCCGCCTGTGGTGGTGCCCACGCCCTCGTCGACTCGCACGTGGATGGAGTCGATGTCCAGACGGTTGCAGTCGTAGACCCTGGGATCCACGTCCAGGTACCGGTCGCCGTTGGCGTCGATGGACGGGACGTTGATGCTGGCCTGGCCCGAGACAAAGAACTGGCCGAAGGGTACGCCGGCCTCTGCCTGTATCACGCAGTTGTCCAACCGCGCCTCGTCCTCTGCGCTGAGGCGGTTGACCAGGATGTACGCATCCTGTAGCCGCACCCGGTCTTTCAGGAGCAGGAGTCCGTCGCAGACGATCGAGCCCCGGGCTCCACCGCCGGCCAAGGCCACGATTGCATCGTGCTCGATCTGCAGATCGGAACCGTCTGACACGCGGATCGTCCCTGCCCCGGACACGTCGGATCGCAGGAAGACCCGGTCCGCCTGCCAGGTCGCATCTGTGCCGAGTACAAGCCTGCCAGGACCATTGATCAAGGCCCAGTGCGTCTCCAGGTCGTTGCCGGCCACACGGAGATCCCCTGCCAACGACAATCCTCCGCTCTGGACGAGCAGGCCGTGGGACCGGTTGCCCTGTATCGTACAGCCCGTGACCCGGGGCGCACAGAGGAACACGCTCAGCCCGCCCGTCTGGTACTCGCCGGGCCAGCTCTTGGCATGGACGTAGAGCCAATCCATCGTCACCTGCCGGGCGTCGGCCGAGAGGACCTGGAGGAGGGCATACCGTTCGTACTCCATGGTCCGTATGGCGTAGGTGTGGCCCGCCACTGCGGTCAGGCCGTCGCTGTTCCAGACGCCCATGCCCCAGGACTCGAAGGCGAAGGAGTCGGGCAGAGGCCCCAGATCCACGATGGGCGTCAGTCCGAGATCGACGATCTCCCAGTGAAGGCCGTCCAGACCGAACCTGCCCTCCGAGTAGTTCGCATCGCCGAGGGTCGGGTCCGTCTCGTTTGCCTCGCTGAAGTCATATCCCTGTCCACTGTACAGAGTGAGCCTCTTGGGAGCCAGCTCGCACGAGCTGTCGGTGATCCGGCATTGGGCCAGGAGCGGGCTGGCCGTGTGGCACTGCACCACGCCGCCGACGTCCGTCCTGCCGCGGGTGATCGTCAGGTTGATCAGGCCGGACGAGGGGGTCTCACCCGACGTGAACCGGAAGGCGTATCCTTCCCCACTGCAGTCCACCACCGTGGCCTCCGGAGTCGCTCCTGCGCCTCGGACCGCGACCTGACGGCCCATGAAGTCGACGCCTGCGTTGCCTGCGCCCGCGTACGTGCCAGGGGCCAGCAGGACCGTGTCGCCGGCCCTGGCCGCATCTAGGCCTGCCTGGATCGTGACTTTGGGTAGCGACGCTGTGCCAGGGTTCTGGTCGTCCCCTCTCGCCCCGTCGACGAACACAGGCCGCTGGCCGGGACTGCCGCCACAGAGCTGATACTCATCGAGGTTGGAGATACCGTCGCCGTCGGGGTCCGCATCGGGCGATGCCCCAGTCTCGCTGCCGAAGTACCGCAGTTCCCAGGCGTCGGGCAGCCCGTCCCCGTCGGAGTCCACGAAGGCGTCTGCGCCCAAGACCCCCTTGCCTGACGTCCTCGCCTCGCCGTCGATGTCGGTGGACACGGCCGAGCAGATCACGCCTCCGCTGGCATCGGATGTGAGGAGAAGGTGGCCATCCGGCGTGAGCTGGATGTCACGATCCTCGACGCCCGGGCCCTGTTCGAGGCCGGCCTGCCTGTATGCCTCGATCCAGGTCAGGTTGCCTGTGTCCTCGATGAGGGAGTGTTCCACGTAGAGGCTGGATGTCCCCAGAAACATGAACTGGGTCCCTTCGTTGGCGAAATTGGAGGTCAGCAGACAGTCGCGGAGCACGGGCCGGGTATCGAACGTGCCACCGATCACACAGAACGCGCCACCCCGGCCCAGGTGTTCGGTGGCCGTGTTCCAGCAGAACGTGCAGTGGAGCATCACCGGGGAAGCGTCCCAATTGCACAGGGCGCCACCTGCGCCCCTGCAGAGATTGCCGACGAACACGCAGTTCATCAGCAGCGGGCTGCTGACCCGGTTGCTCATCCCAGCCCCCCCTGTCATCGACACGTCGATGAGGTTGTGCTCGAACCTGCACGCCTCAAACACGGGATGGGACAGGTTTCCGCAGAACGCACCGGCCCCTTCCATGGCCCTATTGCCGCGGATCGTGCAGCGTCGGACCACTGGGCTGGCGTGACGAAGGAATAGGCCTGCGCCCGCGGAGCTATACTCGCCATAGAGCGTGGTGGCATACCCGCCCTGGATCGCAAACCCGTCCAGGATCGTGTCTGCATCCACGTCCACGGCCCTGACCACGTGATGGGCGTTGTCCGCGGTGTTGACGTATCCCGGCCTGTCGTCGCCCAGGAGGTCGCCGCTCAGGACCGTCGGGTGCAGCAGAGGATCCCGCTGCGACCGGACCGTTTCATTGCCCGCAAATCCTCCATAGGCAGCCACACCGCCGACGAGATCGAAACTGGCCTCGGGGCCGGCCGTGCCGTCGCCCGGAGTGTAGGTCCCTTCGGCAACCCAGATCTCTTGCCATGCGCCCTTGGCCAGGCGTGCCGCGGCCAGCGCGTCCTGAAGACGATTGAACGCCGCCTTCCAGCTCCGGCCATCGCCGCCTGACGATGCCTCCGGATCGACAAACAGGACCGCGCGCTGCGTCTCGTCGTCCTCGATCGTCACGACTGCGGACGTGGGGCTGCCGAGCACGCAGTCGGCTGACGGATCGCCGAGCTCGACCGTGAAGGTCTCGGGCCCTTCTTTCTCTGCGTCGTCCTTGATCGGTATGACGATCGTCTGGGATTGCTCCCGTGGACCGAAGGTCAGCACGCCGGAGACGTCTTCGTAGTCAGCCCCGACAACAGCGGTGGCGGGCTTAACCCAAAACCGGACCGAGGCCTCGCCATCCCAACTATCCCGCCTAAGGACCCTCAGCACCGCCACTCGCCCGGACTCGTCCACCCGGTACCTGCCAGAGGTGAACTGGAACCGGCCCTTCGACGGCGAGTAGATCCTGAAGGCCTGGACACGATGACTGGACCGGGCCTTGCTGCTGGAGGCCCAGGTCACCGTGTTGGCGCCGACCCTGAGATACCGGGCGGGGAGGATGAAGGTATCGGTCTCCGGTCCGAACCGGGCGTTGTGATGGGACGCCACATCAAAGGCCCCCGCCGGCTCGTTCGTGTCCCTGTGGACGGCCAGGTTGTTGCCGTTGAAGGGATCGCCGTCCGCGTCGTTGATGGTGATCGCGATGGGATGGTAGCCGATCTGGACGCCGTTGCTGTCATGGTCCGAGGCGGTCAGTGCGGTCATGGTCAGCAGCAGGTCGCCGCGGACTTGGTCCAGCTCAAAGGTCGCCTGAAAGAGGCTGCGCCCCCAGTCGCTCAGCCTATGAGCCCAAAGCCAGTTCCACGCGGGCTCCTCGGGCGTGAAGTCCACAGGCTGGTTCTGGTAGAACGTGCAGTTGTGCGTCACCACCTCCTTCATCCGAAGGTCACCGCACACGTCCAGCGGCACCCCAGGCGTCGCCTGCGCGAAGACCAACCGGCAGCTCAACAGACACCCAACAACAGCCCATTCGATTCCTCTCGCCGGGCCCTTCTCCACTATCCTCATGTTCCTGTCCCCTTCGCCCAAGTCACTCGATCTCTACCCTCTCGGGCCAATTCCTGCGATTCCCCCTGCACCCTCGAAATACCCTTGGAGATTAAGGAGATTAGGATACCATGTGTGACACGACGAGTCAACTGCCGGCACACAGGCATGGAGTAGACATGACAGCAGCAAGGAAGAGTACGCGACCCAGACCTTTGACCTTCGGGCGCAGAGAGTTCATGCAGGGGGCGGTCGGCGCGATAGCCTTGGCTATGACAGTCCGGACGGCCAAGGCCGCCGTGTCACCCAACAGCAAGCTAAACCACGCCTGCATCGGCGTGGGCGGCATGATGGGAGGCAATGACCTCCAGAACTTCGTCAGCCATCCCAGCGTGAAGGTGGTTGCACTGTGCGACGTGGACAGCGGCAACATCGAGAAGGCAAGGCAGACAGCGCCGGACGCTCGCCTCTATTCGGACTGGCGGGTGATGCTGGACAGGGAGGGAAACCGCATTGACTCCGTCAACGTGACCGTGCCGGATCACATGCACTTCCCGATCGCCTTGCAGGTCCTTCGCCTGGGCAAGCACGTCTACTGCCAGAAGCCCCTGTGCCATGACGTGGCGGAGGTCCGAACCCTGACGGGTGAGGCGAGGAAGGTGGGTGTCGTCACCCAGTTGGGCACACAGATCACCTCCAGCATCGGGGAAAGGACAGCCCTCGAGTACCTCCGCCGGGGCGTCATCGGCAAGATCCGCTCGGTGGTGCTCTGCGCAAACAGGCCACGCGCCATCGAGGACTACCGTCTGCCCGGACCCAGGCCGGCCGAAGGTCAGATGCCGCCTGCTGAGCTGAACTGGGACCTGTGGATCGGAAATGCTCCGATGCGGCCCTATGTGCCCCGCATCTACCACCCTTCCCTCTGGCGGGCCTGGCAGGACTTCGGGACAGGCTGGTCGGGTGACATCGGATGCCACCTCTTTGACCTGGTCTGGAAGGGCTTGTCGCTTGGTGCGCCGCTTGCGGTTAAGGCTCGCGTGCAGGAATCCTGGAGAGACTCGCCGCAGCGTCGGGCTGACACCTGGCCGCAGAGCAACCACATCACCTGGAGGTTCCCAGGCACGCCAGCGACCGAGGCCAGCGAACTGACCGTCGACTGGTATGACGGGTTGTTCTATCCGCCACAGAACGTCCAGGCCCTGTACCCGGGCGAAACCTATCCCACGGAATCCAGCCTGTTCATCGGCACCGAAGGCGCACTACTCTATCCGCTCGATGGAGGGCCATGGCTGCTTCCCAGGGACAAGTTCAAGGGCGTGGAGCGGCCCAAGATCGAGGCCCGCAACCACTACCATCATTTCGCGGACGCCTGTCTTGGCAAGGGCCGGACAGAGTGTGACTTCCAACAGACAGGTCCCATGACAGAGGCCATCCTCCTGGGGACTGTGGCGGTCAGGTGGCCTGGCCAGTGGCTCAAGTGGGATGCCGCGGGCATGAAGATCCCCCACTGCGCCGACGCCGAGTCCAACCTACGGCGAAGCTATCGCGACGGCTGGGCAGTCGCTTGAGGAAGGTGAAGGACGGTGGGCATGGCCCACCCTACGGCTCTACCTTCCCAGTCAGGGCAATCGCAGAGTCGGCCTGCCTCAAAGAGACGTAGGTTCTCTGTCATCCGCCGTAGGCGGCCTGACCGATGCAGTCGCGGGAGCGACTGGCTGGGAAGCGTTCTTGGTTTTTTTGCCGCGAACCCCGCCAACTCCGCGAACGCTGGCGCGGGGTCGTGGGTGTTGGCATACCCATAGCTCCGCCGCCTGATCCACGGCTTCGCCGTGCCTTGGGACTGCGTCCCAAGGGCGGCCTCCGGAATGGGCCGCTTTTCCAGGCAAGCCTGGAACGCGTCCCCTTCCTCGGCCTCGATCCTGCGGCTCAAGCTGCAGTGGAGCTGCATTCTCCATAGTCTCAAGAAAGGATAGCACGCCGGGACCTCCGCACACAGACTGAGCCGTACGCATGCGAGCGAGCAGGACTCCATGGAGCGAGCTGGCTCGCAGAATGGAGGCCGGCGAAGCTCGCCTGGAAGGCATAGCCTTCCAGTAGACGCGAAGCGTCGCGTACGGCGATGCCACGACTAAGTCCAACCTAGCAGAAGCGGCGACAGCCGTTCGCGGAGTTAGCGGGGTTAGCGGCCAAAACCTCCTTCTGTTCTCCTGGCCAACGCGACCACAGGCCGGTATCAAGAGTTCTGCACCCCCTATTCCGGCCTCGCCCAAGTGATCCGGACGGACGGCACCTACAACTCCCAGCAGCGTTTCGGGCTCTACCGCTGGCACGTCCTAGACCCGGTGCGGTTTGAGAAGGACCTGAAGATCACCCTCCAGGCCATAGGTTACGCCTGGGGCTGCCTTCTGCTTGCTTCTTGCCTCTTGGCTCTTGCTTCTGTGTTCCAGCTGATGGCTGATAGCTTCTCTCAGGGTTTGCCGCAGACGCACAGTTGCGGTTTCTGGAGATCGTGGATCGAGGCTGCCACGCCGGCGAACGGGATGACGGTGTAGGCCTCATCGGTGTAGACCCCTTTGTTGACGTGGATGAATGCGGTGTGGCCGTCTATGAAGGCGATGTTGTGCCAGTGCAGCCGGCCGTGCCAGCCGCCGCCGCAGAATTCCAGGTTCCCGGGCTCCCACTGGGAAACCCAGTTGCGGTCTCCCAAGAACGCCACCCTGGGAGGATCTGCCACGGTGGCCCTGGCCAGGCCGGCCATATGCCTGTTCAATTCCTGGTTGATGGTCCTAACCGGCTCGGGCACCCACCCCAGGGCCGGCAATCCCACCGGGCCTGTGACCAGGGTGTTGGCCTGGAGGCTGTTGCCAAAGAAATCATAGGCCTTCTCGGGATAGTCGTTGCCTCCCTGGTCGTCGGGACACCGGAAGACGACGGCCTCCTGCCTGGAGGCCCCGTCCACGGGAAGGCCCACGTACTTGTTGAGGGGGCGGACCGCGGCATAGGGGCCATACCCCTGCCATCCTCCAAAATCGAAGTTGTGGTTCTGGCCCCTGTAGAAACGACCGTTGTTGTCTGTCAGATACAGGTCCCAGGCCATCCAGATCTGTCTGAGGCCGGCCTGGCACCCGCAGCGCCTGGCCGTGGTCCTGGCCCTGGACAGAACCGGTATGAGCACGCCGAGCAGAACCGCCACTACCGCGCAGACCACGAGGACTTCGATCAAGGTGAACGCCCTGCGGGTCATGGCGTCCGTCCCTCCAGTTCCAGCAGCCGCATCCGAGTCCTCATCCGCAGCAATTCCTCGCCTTCCCCGCTGGGCACAGCGAGACATGCCTGAAAGGCCTGTCTCGCCTGCGGCCGAAGCCCTTCCTTCAGGAGACGCTCACCGTCCAGGAAGCCAAGGATGAAAGACCGGCTGCGCAGCGACGGAACGCTGCGGGCCCGTTCCATCTTGTCCGGCCAAGGCCGGCCATCCATGATGAGATCCGCTGCCAGCCGCTCCGGTGTCCCTGCAGCAAGGGCCTGGCAGGTGAAGCCCGCCTCCTGGTCGCGGCCCGCCTGCCACAGGTCGAGCACGTGCAGGAACAAGGCCTGTTGGGTCAATGAAGACCGTAGCCGGGTCTGCGCAGCCAGTTGTCCGGTGACCTGTGCGGTCCGGGTCTCGGCCTGCCGCCAGGCCCCGTAGAGATGGTAGGAGAACGCCGAGAAGCCCAGGACCGTCAAGGCCACCAGGCCGAGCACGGTTGCCGCGTACTTGTGGCGGAGTGCCACCTTCCTCAACAGGTAGAGAGCGCTGACGGATCGTGCGACGATAGGCAGGCCTTTCAGCCAGCAGTCCACGTCGTGACGGAGCTCGGCTCCAGATTGGTAGCGTTGTGCAGGGTCCTTGGCCAGGGCCTTGAGTAGAATGGCCTCCACGTCACGATCCAGCCTGGCTACGACCTGCCTGGGGCGTACAGGCTCCGCAGATCGGATGGCATCCAGGACCTCCAGGGCAGTTCCAGAGGTCTCGTAGGGAAGCCGGCCGAGGATCATCTGGTAGAGGATGACGCCCAGGGCATAGACGTCGGCCCTCACGTCCACCCGCTCAGGCGGACCAAAGGCCTGCTCGGGCGCCATGTATGCCAGGGTACCCTTGATCTGGCCGGTCAGGGTCGGGGCCGCGGCGTCCCTGGGGTCCCAACTCGAAGGCCCTGTGGCCTTGGCCAGGCCAAAATCCACCACGTGCGGCTGGCCCTGGTCATCAACAAGGATGTTCGAGGGCTTGAGGTCGCGATGCATCACCCCCCGCTGGTGTGCGCCGGTCACTGCATCGCAGATCACGGAGAAGAGACGCATCGCCTCTGAGAGGGACAGGGGCCGAGTCTGCAGGTAGCGGTCCAGGGTCAGACCCCGGATGTATTCCATCGCGAAGTAGTACTGCCCGTGGGCGAGGCCGCTGTCCAGGATGGCGACGATGTTCGGATGGCTCAGGGATTGGCTGAGCTCCACCTCCCTCTCAAACTGCCGCCTGGCTGCAGCAGACGACAACTGGGCTGCAGGCAACGCCTTGAGGGCGACCCTCTCACCTGTGGACTTGCGGATGGCCTTGTAGACCACCGCCTGGCCTCCGCGAGGCAGTTCCTCAAGGATCTGGTATCCCGCAATCTCCGGCAGGACCTCCGATCCGGCGGCCCGCTCGGCACTGGCTTGGCTGAGCGGAGGGAATCTCGCCTGCCCGGCCTCTTCCGTCACTGGGGCGTCTCCCCCCGCTGGCCGAGCCGCCGGCAGCAGTCCATGGCCTGCCTGAAATGTCCTGCCAGGCTCGGAGGCAGCCAGGACACGCCCGACAGCGTCATGAAGGCCCCTTCGAGGTCAGCCAGCTTGAACTCCGTGATCCGTCTGGCGTGGAAGATCAGGGCCGCAGCAATCGCCCCATAGTAGATGACGTTGGCGGTCTCCTGTTCGGCCTCGGACTGTGAGGCCCTGGACAGGGCTGCCCCGTAGTCCTTGATCCTGGTGAGGGTCTCGATCGGCGTGCCTGAGGCCAGGAGGCACTGCTCTATGGCCTGGTCCGTCGACGACAGAATCTCCTCTCGCAGGTCCGCCAAGCAGGCCAACAGACGCCGTGCAGCCAGACCTTCTGCGGGGAGGCGATGCGCAAGTCGATCCCTCAGGAGCTCGGCCTTGGTCGTCTCCGGCGGGACCAGCCCGGCCTCCGCGGGCTCTGGACCTATCCTCAGCAGACGGGCCACCTTGCCCGGAGTAAGACTGCCCCCTATCTGCTCCTTGTCCATGTCGGCGTCACCTGCAAGACCCCTTGCCCGCACATAGGATAATACGCAGAAGTGGGCTCTAGGCTGCGCCGTCATGATCAACCAGGATGGCCACCATGTCGTTGAGCTCGCTCTCGACGTCCTCGCCTGGACTCAACGTCGCCTCCAGAAGGCGGCGGACTGTGGCACGAAACCGGCGTTTGACCGTGACTACCATGTTGGACGCCGTCTTCTCGTCAGCGATCCCGAATCGATCGCAGACCACCGCCAGATCCGGAGCCTCCCCTTCCTCGATGATGGGCCTTGCCACCCTTTCATAGAACACCTTCCAGTGGACGTCCCTGCCGGCGACACCGCATTCGGCCTCCACGTCAGCCATGGCCCGCTGCAGCAGATCCACGGCCCAGGCATACGTGAAGACGCGATCAGGCGACGCGGACCATCCAACGGCCGGCAGGCTGTGGAGATCGGTCATGTCCAGGCGCAGGATCTCATGCGATGGCGCCCGCTTTCGGGCCTGGCCCCTGCGGTGCTCGCCAGCGACGTAGCGTCTCAAGGCAGTCAGAAGATAGGCGCGGAACCTCCCCTTGCACGGGTCTGCCTTCTCGAACAGGGCCTTGCCCAGGACGATCTCCTGGAAGAAGCCCTGGGTCAGGTCCTGGGCTTCTTCATGGCCGTGGCCCTTGCACCGCAGGAAGCTGTAGACGGGGCGCCAGTAGCGGGCAGTCAAGAGCCCCAGGGCCCGGGTTCGGAGCACGTCGTCCAGACCTCGGACCGCGCGCATGTCCTCCCATCGGGTGGTGTCGAAAAACCCGCCGCCTCCCCCCTTCTCTATCCTTCGCCTGCGCACGGCCGTCTCCCATCGACGGGCGACAAGGTCGCCTCTTCCTGTGGCCCGACCGCCTCCCGGCGGTTCCGCCAGCCAGACTCGATGTCCTCATTATAGTAACATTCAGGCTGGCCGGCAATCCCATCCGGCTGCGCAGCCCCGGTCGGCCTCTTACGTATATATAGGTATGAGGCTAGATGGGTATCCGTCTGCGGACAGCGAGGACCTGGGAAGAACTCCCCTGGAGAATCAGGAGAGCCCCGATCCAGGAGGCAACGGGGAAGCGAAGCCCCGTCTACGCGCCCTCACGCCTGCGGAGGCCCGCGTCCTGGGGCTCATTCTGGACGGCAAGAGCAATCGGGAGATCGCAGCCCTGCTCCACAGGTCCGAACGGACGGTGGAGGTCCATAGAAGTCGCGTCATGGGCAAGCTGGGTGTCCACAACCTCGTAGATCTGGTCAAGAAGATCTATGATCGCAGCCTCGACAAGGCCCTGCAGTAAGGGCCCAGCGGAGAGGTCACGCCACGGCCACACTCTCAGACTGGTAGTCATCGAAGCGGACGCTGATCTTCTTGCTGACACCCTGGGTCTGCATCGTGATGCCGAACAGGGCATCGGCAATGCTCATGGTCCGCTTGGAGTGCGTGATCACCACGAACTGTGTGTCTGCCTGGAATTCACGGATGATCAGGTTGAACCGCTCATTGTTGGCCTCGTCGAGGGCCGCGTCCACCTCGTCCAGGAAGCAGAACGGCGAGGGCTTGCTCCTGAACACGGCAAACAGCAGGGCCAGGGCCGTCATGGACTTCTCGCCGCCGCTGAGCAGCGTGATGCTCCGGGTCTCTTTGCCCGGCGGCCTGGCAATCACCTCGATGCCAGCGTCCAGGACGTCCTCGGCCTCTTCCAGGACGATGTCCGCCCTGCCCCCGCCGAAGAGTTTGCGGAAAAGCTGCTGGAAATTGACGCGGATCTGCTCGAAGGTGGTCACGAACTTCTCGCGGCTCTCCTTGTTCAGCCGACCGATGAGCTGCTCCAATTGAGTCTTGCTCTGGTTGAGGTCCTCCACCTGCCTGCTCAGAAATTCATGCCTCTCCTCCAGCCCCTTCTGCTCGTCGATGGCCTCGACGTTCACGTTGCCCAGGTGTTCGATCTTCGTGCGGAGCTCGGTGATCTCCGTCCGAACGGCCTCCCAGTCACACGTCTGCTGGGTATAGGTCTGATAGGCCTCGGACAGGTTGATCTGAAGCTCGTCCCGCACCCGTTCCACCAGGTCCTGCTGCTTGACCTCCAACTGGGCTAGCTCCACGCGGAGATCATTGAGCCGCTGCTCGACCTGCGTCCTGTCGTGGCGCTTGTCCCGCAGCGTCTGCTCGGTCTGGCGCTGTTGCTGGACCAGGCCCTCGATCTCCTCCTTGATCGCCCGGTTGGCCTCCTGGGCCCTGTCCTTCTCGACAAACAGCTCTGAGACCGCGGATTCGGCGGCCAGGGTGTCCCGGCCCGCCTGCTCGATTTGCCGGACGCACTCAGCGACCTCCTGCCCCGCGGTCTGGATGGCTCGCAGCGAGTTCTGCATCTGGTCGTTGATCCCCGCGATCATCTCGCGGGCCGCCCTGGCCTGCTCCGCGGCCTGGCCCAATTGGACCTTGACCTCCGTCCACTCAGAGGCCCTCATCTGGCGCTGCTCCCTGAGGACCGTCTGCTGTGACTCCAGCTCTGCGATGCGGGTGGTCCTCTGATTGTTGACAACCTCCAGTTCGGAGAGCTTCTGCTTGGACTCGTATTCCTTCTGGACGGATTGGGCGATCTGGTTCTCGAGAAGCCCGATCTCCCCGGTGATCAGGGGTTGCTCCTGCTGGAGCCGGTGCACGTTCTGATCGAATCCGGACAGCTTCGAGTGGATCTGCATCTTCTCCGTATTGGCCTCGTACACCGCTGTCCGGAGGTCCTTGCACAGCTTGACGAGGTGGGCCTGGGTCTGGGTGTGCCGGGCGATCTGTGTCTGAAGATCGTCGACCTCGGCCGTGATCGCCGCGATACTCTGCTCCAACTGGCGCATGCGGCTCTTGCGGGAGATCAGACCCGTGGCCTTGCCCAGCGGGCCCAGGCTGACGCTGCCGTCCTCATGGACCCGCTCGCCTTTGAGCGTGACAAACCGATATTGCCCGGCCAGCCGGCCGGACAGCTCCACGGCCCTCGCCAACGAATCCACCACGAGGGTCCTGCCCAGCAGCCTCCACACGAGCGGGGCCAGGGCGGGACGGTATCGCACGAACTCGACCAGCCGTCCCATCACGCCTTCCATCCCCGATAGGTCGTCCTGGTCCACCAGCGGCGTCCTCTCCTGGCAGAATACGAAGTGCACGCGTCCATCCAACGACTCGATTCGCGTCTTGTCGGCCCAGAAGTCCTCCTGCCGGGTGACGACGATGGCATCGGTCAGTCCTTCCAGGGCCGCCTCCACGGCGGCGGCGTAGTCGACGTCCGTCTCGATCTGCTGGGCCAGGATGCCCGCGATGTGGGCGAGGCCCTGATCGCCCTTGGCCTTTCCCTGGAGGATCCCCTTGACCGTCTGGGTCAGGCCCTCGTACCGGTTCTCCATGTCCGTGAGCACCGCCAGCTCTCCGTTGAGGGCGCTGCGACGCTCCTTGCGATCGGCCAGGGCCTTGTTGGCCTCGGCGATGGAGGCCTCCAACGACTCGGTTTCCTGACGCTTGAGCTCCAGATTGTTCTGGAGATCGATCAGGACCTTCTCCACGTCGTCAAGCCTGGCCTTGTGCTGGGCCTTCTCGGTCAGGACCTTCTCCAGCTCCAGCCGGGCGGACTCCGCCCGCGTAGCCAGCCGATCTTTCTGATGCGACAGGTTGCTGCGGTAGTCGGAGAGGCTCAGGATCTCGTTGTGCAGTTGGGCGGTCCGTCGCACGATGTCAATGATGCCGGACTTCTCGTCCTTCAGCTCCGCCTCCAAAAGGGCCAGGTCTGCCTCCACCTGCCGGACTTCTTCCTCCAATGTGGCCGCAGCCTGTTTCTTCTCTGCCTGGGTCCGCTCTGCAGCGGCCAACTGCCCCTCGTGGCGGGCCTTGTCCGCCTCAAAGGCCCCGGCCTGTTGGCGCAGGGTCTCGATCTGGTGCAATCGCGACTGTCGTCTCTCCGTCAGCTCGGTGATCCTGGATCGCAGGAACTCCATGCGCTGCATATGCTGCTCGATCCGGCTCTGGGTCGCCACGAGCCGGTTGGCCACCTCACTGAGGCTGTGCTCCTTTTCGATCAGGGTGTTGCCCAACTGGCTTGCTGCGACGTCCGCCTTGGCGAGCTCTGCAGTCAACCCTGCAAAGACGCCGGAAGTCTCCTGCAGGGCCCTGCGCTGGGTGCGGCTCAGGTCATCCATCTTGGCATACTCCACGAGGGAGTAGTTGACCTGAAGCTCCTTGAGCCGGGCTGTGTATTCCAGGAAGCTGCGAGCCCTGCCTGCCTGGACCTTGACGGACCGCAGCCGTTTGGCCACCTCGCCGAGGATGTCCGCCAGGCGAAGGAGGTTCTGCTCGGTGTGCTCGAGCTTGCGCATGGCCTCTTTCTTGTGGGCCTTGTACTTGCTGATCCCAGCGGCCTCTTCGAACACCAGTCGCCTGTCCACGGTGGAGGCCGCCACAACCGCCTCCACCTGGCCCTGCTCGATGATCGAGTAGGCCCGCGTGGCCACGCCCGTGTCCATGAACAGCTCCCGCACGTCCTTGAGCCGGCACACCCGGTTGTTGATGCGGTACTCGCTGTCGCCACTGCGATAGACCTTGCGGGTGATCTGGACGGAGTCCGTATCGAGCGGCAACTGCCGGGCGCCTCCGACGTCCGGATTGGACAGGACCAGGGTCACCTCTGCCGCACCCATCGGCTTGCGAGCGCCGCTGCCGCCGAAGATGACGTCGGTCATCTGGTCGCTGCGAAGGCTCTTGACCTTCTGTTCACCCAGGACCCACTTTACCGCGTCTACTACATTGCTCTTGCCACAGCCATTGGGCCCTACGATCGCCGTCACCGGGCACTCAAAGGCAAAGTCCGTTTTGTCCGCAAAGCTCTTAAACCCATTGAGGGTAATCTTTTCCAATCGCATGAGACATCCTGTACAAACGTCCGGTGACTATCCTGAAGAGAGGCTCCAGCGACAATCCATCTCCTCCCTGTTATCGGCCCAAGGCCGCTTCTTTCTTGATAATTCCTCCATGCTGCACTGCTTGCAGTCAGAACCCGTTCGTTCTGGCTTCCACTGCATCTCGCCATGGATCTCACCTGGAGGTCTGCGTCTGAGAGCCGGCCAGAGGTCCGGCCCTGAACTCGGCATCCATGAATCCGCTATCGCAGGCCTGCTTCAGCAGCGACAGCACATCCGCGTAGGGCAACCCCAGCGCCGCTTGGCCCTGGCGGTCTGCAGTCTTCTCCGCACACAGTATCCGGATCAGCTCGTGGACTCTGAGCGGGCACTGCAGAGGCCCTATCGTGCCACGGCTGGGATGCCTGGCTGTTGCCAGCAGATACCCGCCGGACCTGGAGTCCAGGACGACCCGTCCGCCCCGCCACGTAAAGACCTGTCCGGCCCTGCAGTTGGGCTGACCGAACACCATGATACGCGGCCGTCCGCTCCGGTCTGCGAGGATGACCTTGTGCGGCGAGTCTGTGACCTGCCCTATCGTCCCTCCCCCAGGCATGGACGCGGCCGGCACCCGCGAAGGATCGATCTTCAGCAGTCCCTCGCACGCAGCTACCGCCACATCCAGGTCTGCGTCTTCCAGCAGGTCCTGAAGGGCCGGGGTCGACCCCTGGATAGATGCGGCATCGACCAGGGCGACGATCGCCTCCTTTCGCCGAGACGACCCAGGGCTGCGGGCAATGGCAGCCAGGGTGTCGAACCCCCTGCGGCTGCCTAGATCGGCCATGCATCGGGCCGCAGACAGCCGGACCGCCTCATCCGAGGATTGAAGCGGTGCGCCCAACTGTCCCAGACTGGCGGGTCCGATCGCCTCCAAGGCAACCTCCCGTGGCGTCCTGTCACCAGTCGTGGCCAACTCGCTGACCAGGCCGGTGATCCACTCTTGGACAAGCTGCTGCGACTGATCGAGGGGGAGGGCCTCCACCAAAGACACAAATCGGGTCCTCTGCGCCTTGTACGCCTGCGGCACCTTCAACCCGATGTGTGTCGGTGAGAGGGCACGGGCGGTGTCAGATCCAAAACGGTCATTGACCAGATTGCGGACCACGCTGGTAGTCCGAAAGTCCTCCTTGTCCGTCAGGATCATGATCTGAGGCTGCTCTGTCAGGCGACCACCGCCCAGGACGTAGCCCCCTCTCCAGTCTTTGGGCGTGGAGGAGACCTGATCGATGTACACCGGGCCTTCGGCAGAGGCGTACGACCGGATCGGCGCAGTCGAAAGCCCTTTGGGATTGAGGTCCGCCGTGTAGAGCCAACCTCCCTCCAGAGACACGGTCTGGTCATGGCTGACGGCAGTGACCTTCACGTCGAAGAGGTCGCCCCTAAGGGGAACTGGCGACAAGGTTGCCTCCAGGTAAACCACCGCGGTCTGACCGCTATTGATCAGCCTGTCCACGTCGACCGAGTCGCGTGCAGAGACCTGCGATTGGGCGTACCTCCGCAGATAGTCCTTGACTGCAGGCGGGCATTCAGAGGAGCCTGAACCGGACAGACCGCCGACCAGGCCATATCCCTCCAGGACCAGGCCCTGGGCGTACATAACCTTCGCCACCCGGCTGATGGTCGGCACGTTGGCGCGAGCACCCAGGGATTTGGATTGGCTGCTCTCTGCACGCCTGCTGCTGCAGCCTATCCCGCTGCAGAGTACGAGCAACGACGCCAACAGACCCCACTGCATTCGATGAGTCATCACTGGGAGTAGCCAAATCATCAAGTAGTTAAATAGCTAAATGGTCAAACGGTCAAATCGCCAAGCCTTCACTCGCCCAACATCTGGCACATCACCGTCCTGGTCCTGGCCCGGGTGTCGAACTCGATGAGCACGATCTGCTGCCAGGTACCCAGGGGCACCTGGCCATCCACGATGGGCAGCGTCAACGAGGGGCCCAGTAGCGAGGCCAGCACGTGGGAGTGGCCGTTGTCATCTCGCCACGTCTTCTCGTGCTCGTACGTGCCCGACTGGGGGGCGATCCTCTCAAAGGCCGCCTTCAGATCGTGCTCAGCCAGGCCGGGCTCGTACTCGGTCGTCGTGATCCCTGCCGTGGAACCCACGTTAAACAAGGTCACAATGCCCTGCCGAATGCCTGACTTTCTTACCACCGCGCCGACCGGCTCCGAGATGTCAACCACGTGACAATCCCCACGGGTCCGCACTTCGATCTTGTCGGTCTTGACCATAGCGACGAAGATCATACCACAGACTGACTGGAGTAGCCAGAAGTCAGAACTAAGAAGTAGGAAGTCAGAACGCCGAAGATGTCAAAGATCAAAAGGCAAGGATCAAAATGACAAAGCAAGAATCAAAAAGGATGATGCTCCAGGCGCCAGCTCATCTTTGATTCTTGATCTGTGATTTTGCATTTTGATCTTTGATCTTTGATCTCAACCCTCTGGCCCTCTGGCACCTCTTCCCTCTTGACCTACCTCCGCTGGCGCGTTTGAATCCTCGCCATGAAGACACCGACCGGTACCCTGCGGATCGTCTGCGGACAACCCTCATGGCGGATTGCCTCTTCCGAGGTCGAGGCCTTCGTTACCGAGACAGGCGGCCACATCGGCCCCGTAACCTTCGACCGGAAAGGCCTTAGACTCCAGCCCTACTCTGTGGCGCCCTGGGCCGAGGAAGACGTGGATCGGTCTCTGCCGGCCGTCGTCCAGGTCCTGCGAGGCGACTTCTTCTGCATGCCGTTCGGAGGCAACGGCACCGCCTTCCGCGGCGAGAGGCATCCGGTCCACGGCGAGACCGCAAACAGCCGCTGGCGATTCGAGTCGCTGCAGACCTGCGAGGGCCGAGCGTGCCTTCACCTGAGCCTCAGGACCAACGTCCGTCCAGGCCGCGTGGACAAGGAGATCTCCCTTCACGATGGCGAGAACGTGCTCTACTGCAGAGATGTCGTCAGTGGAATCGGTGGCCCCGTGAGCCTGGGCCACCATGCCATGCTGAGGTTCCCTGATCCTGCTGGCAGCGGCGTGCTCTCGACCAGTCGATTTGTGTACGGCCAGGTTGCACCCGAGCCCTTTGAGCTCCCCGAGAACAGGGGATACTCCTGTCTGAAACCTGCAGCCCGCTTCAGATCCCTTGAGCGGGTTCCGACCGTGACCGGAGAGACCACGGATCTGACCTGCTACCCCAGCCGTCGGGGATTCGAGGACCTCGTCCTGTTGGCGAGCGACCCTGAACTGCCTTTTGCCTGGACTGCCGTGGTCTTCGCTAGCCAGCGGTTCGTCTGGTTCAGCCTCAAGGACCCTCGCATCCTGCGCCATACCGTCCTCTGGATCTCGAACGGCGGACGCCACTACGCCCCTTGGAACGGCCGGCACGTCAGTGTGATGGGATTGGAGGAGGTCACGTCCTACTTCCATTACGGGCTGGCGGAATCAAGTCGCAGGAATCCCCTCTCCGATCGGGGTCTTCAGACCTGCATCCATCTTAATCCCCGCAGGCCCCTGGTCGTCCCCTACATCATGGGCGTGGCCAGGATCCCCGCAGGATTCGACCGGGTGGTTTCGATCACGGCCGCAGATGAAGACCGGGCCATCGTGCTGCGGTCGACCGGCGGTAGGCAGGTCTCCGCAGCGGTGCATCTGGACTTTCTGCAGAATTAAAGGGCCCTGGTGCCTTCTCTGAAGAAGAGAAGGTACCAGGACCCCTATTCTTAGGACCCGTCCAGAAATAAATGATCGATTTGCCGCTCAGACTTGGGTCAGATTGGGACGCGACGATTGAGCGAAACCGCAGGCGTAGTCCTGCTACGTTGAGGATTTCGCAATTGAGGAGCGGCCCAAGATGGCCCGAAGATGAGATGGGAAATCAGTCAGTTATTTCTGGACGGGTCCTTAGCGAGACTCCCGGCCCGTGACCTGTGGGCTGCCGGCCATCAAGGTCTTGGCCGCGGAAAGCCCCGACAGGACTGCAAGAGTCAGCAAGACGATGCCGCAGACTCCGGATGTTGCCATGTCTGGCTTGATGATTGTACCCTGGCCGAGGGCTCTGACAAACGGCCAGGTCTGGAGAACCAGGGCCACCACCGTGGTGACGAACATGAAGGCCATGGGCACCAGGGCGTAGATCGCTCGCCTCCCTGTGCGGATCATCCACGCGGATACGGCCAGCAGCGTCAGACTCGCGAGCATCTGGTTGCTGGTGCCGAAGATCGGCCAGGCCACCAGGTACGCCTTCTCCTGCGCGCTCAACAGGAAGGCCAGCGGAATCGCCAGACTGATGAGTGTTGCCACGCACATGCCCCACCGCCCTTTCCATCCGGTGATCTCCTGAAGGATGTAGCGGGCCAGGCGTGTGGCCACGTCGAGAGTGTCGTAGACGAACGTCGAAAAAGCCAGCAGAGCAAAGGGAAGGGCGACCTCCACGCCCACCCCCAGGAGGCCAAGGTAGGTCGCCAGCCCCTTGGCATAAACCAGATTCGGATCATCCTTGAGTGCCTCCGAGCCGGGTCTCAGCATCATGACCGTGGCGAGGGCCAGGACAGCCACAAGGGCCTCCAGGAGCATCCCCCCGTAGCCGATCAGCAAGGTGTCGGATTCCTTGTTGATCTGCTTGGAGGTCGTGCCGGAACACACGATCGCGTGGAATCCCGAGCACGCCCCGCACGCGACGGTGATAAACAAGAAGGGAAACACCAGCTTGTGGCCGGCCGCCAGACTGTGAAGGCCGGAGAGATTGACGGCCGCGTACTCGATCTTGAACCCTCCGAACAGGGCTCCGAGAAGACCGATGCCGATGGTCATGTAGAGGAGCCAGCCACCCAGATAGCCTCGTGGCTGCAGCAGGAACCACACGGGGATGGTCGATGCCACGAAGCAATACGCCAGGAGCACCATATCCCACTGCTTGACCGACACGGACCCCAGGGCGTTCAGCACACCGGTAGGCAGCCTGGGCCCCACCCACACAGCCAGCAGCACCAGGGGCAGGAAGACAGCGGTCGTCACCCACAGCCTGGCCTTGAAGCGATACAGGACCACGCCCATCGCGACGGCCAGGCCCAGGTACAGGATGGATGAGGCCGCCACTGCCGGACCAAAGGCCGTGTCAGAGGTCACCGTGCGAAAGGTCTGGGCGGTGATGTCTGTGAAGGCCACGATCACGTAGAGCAGGGCAAGCCAGATGAAGACGAGGAAGAACAGGTGCGTTCCTGCCGGGAAGTACTGCTTGGCGATCTGGCCTACCGAGGCCCCCTTGTGCCGTACTGATGACAGCAAGGTGACGTAGTCATGGACCCCGCCGATCAGGATGGCCCCAATGACGATCCACAGCACGGTAGGCAGCCAGCCGAAGGCGATTCCTGCCAGCACTGGCCCCACGATAGGGCCTGCAGCCGCAATCGCCGAGAAATGCTGGCCCAGGAGCAACGGGGCCTTGGCAGCCACGAAATCCACCCCGTCGTTGATCTCGTGAGCCGGCGTGATGCGACGGTCGTCCAGATCGAGGTGCCGGGCCAGGAACCGGCCATACGTAAGATACCCCGTCGCCAGCACGACCATGGACACCACAACCACTGTCCAGACCATAGAGATCCTTTCGTTCCTACCAGGCCAAGATCATAATCCTCACCCCGGCAATAGGCAACTGTGGCCCTTGACGTCACCGTCACAGGATCGTAAAAGCTAGGCTCTTTTGTACGTATTGAATGGATGAACGCAGCGACGCAGCCCGCCATGGCGGCAGGCCCTGGCTGCAGGCCTGGTCTGGAGACCACCCGTGACGCAACCCATGACGATCAACGCCTCCATCGAGCCCCTTCGCAAGAACCTCCAGGACGTCATCTATGGTAACACAGAGTGCATCAACGTCCTCTGCGTCGCCGTACTGGCAGGTGGGTCCGTGCTGATCGAGGACGTGCCGGGCGTGGGCAAGACCACCCTGGCCAGGGCCCTCTCCAAGAGTATTGATGCAGGATTCAACCGCATCCAGTTCACGCCCGACCTGCTGCCTGCGGACATCCTGGGCTCCTCCATCTATAATCCGGTGTCCGGGCAGTTCACCTTCAGGCCGGGGCCCATCTTCTGCAACATCCTGCTTGCAGACGAGATCAACCGCGCATCACCCCGCACGCAGTCGGCATTGCTGGAGGCAATGAACGAACACCAGGTCACGGTGGAAGGGCGATGCTCGCCACTGCCGCAGCCCTTCTGGGTCTTGGCGACGCAGAACCCGATCGAGTTTCACGGCACGTATCCGCTGCCGGAGGCCCAGTTGGACCGTTTCCTGGTCCAGATGACCATTGGCTATCCCTCGACGGACGTCGAGATCGAGATCATCCGGTCCCACAGCCGCGGCCAGCCTATCGAGAGGACAGAGCCCGTCCTGAGCCTTCAGAGAATCCTGAACATGCAGCAGGAGGTCCTGGACGTGCACATGGATGCAGGCCTGCTCGAGTACGTGGCCAAGATCTCTGATGCCACGCGCAAGGACAGCCGCCTGCGGCTCGGCATCAGCCCCAGAGGCACCCTGATGCTCGCCCGCGCCGCGCGGGCCGGCGCCTACTTCCACGGCCGTACCTTTGTCACACCCGATGACGTGCAGTGGCTCATCCCCTATGTCCATCCCCACAGGGTGGTCCTGACCTCCAAGAGCCGTTCTGCAGGCCTGTCCAAGGCACAGGTGATTGCGGACGTCGTCAGCCGGATCAAGGTCCCCGTATGAGCGACTCTGCCGACCACGGCCGCGACCGACTGACACTCAAGCTCACGGACCTGGGCCAGCAGACGCTCTGGGCGACCGCGCTGGTACTGCTGGCCTCGCTGCTGATCCCTGCCTTTGGAGCCCTGTGCACCCTGGCCTGCCTCCTGGCTATCAGCCTGGTCATCGCCTGGGTCCTGCGGCCGCAGGTCAGGCTGTCCTGCGACGTGCCGGGCAGGCTGATCGCGGAGCAAGAGGCCTTTGTATGGATGCAGGTTCACAATGACTCCACCAGACCCACCTATGACCTCGTGGCCGGCCTGGAGTCCCTTGGCCAGGAGCTCCAGCCTTCGGACGGGATGCGTCCCATCGAGTGTCTGATGCCCGGACAATCCGTGGAGTGGTCCTGCAGGCTGATGCCGCTACGGCGAGGCCGCCACGTCCTGGCCGGGGCTGTGTGCAGGTCCGCGTTTCCGCTCAACCTGGTCAGCATCGGCAGGTCCCTGTCTTCCGGGCAGACGCTCCTGGTGCTGCCCGCCTTCCGAGACCTCGACGCGATCGATTCGGACTCCAGACTGGGTCAAGGCACCCATCCTCTCCTTCACGTGGGCCGGTCAGGCACATACCCGGAATACCTGGGCAACCGTCCCTACCAGCCTGGCGACCCCCCCCGCCACATCGACGCCAGGGCCTGGGCAAGGCTCTCTATCCCTGCAGTCCGCGAGTTCCAGGACGCCGCGGATCCTTGTGTAGGCCTGTTCCTGGAGAGACCCTTCATCCGGCCGGACGACCCGGATGCAGCCGAGGCCTTTGAAGCGGCCGTCAGTCTGACCGCCTCCCTGGCCTGTTCTGCGCAGCGATGCTGTAGCATCGAGTGGCTCGCGGAAGGGACGGACGTGCATCGGTTTGCTGACGTTCCTGGCGGTGAACGGTTTGACCACGTCCACGACCTCCTGGCAGAGGTGGAACCGAGGCGGGAGGCCGAGGCTGGGGACGCCGGCTCCGCCATGGCCGATCAGTTGGGGGCAGTCTCTGCGGTCCTCTTCGTGCTCGCCTCCTGGGGAGGCCAACAGCAGCGATGGGTGGACCTTGCGCAACAGGCCGGCTGCCATACCCTGGTCTTTGTGGTGGCCAGCGGCTCGGATGAGAGGAGAGGCCTGGACGACGGAGAGGTGCATTGGATCTCACCCAGCCAGGTCAGGGAGGGAGACGTGCGGCTATGAGCCTGCAGAAGGCAATCGCCCTGGTCCTTCTCATCGCCAGCTCGAGTCTGGCAGCAGTGGTCCTGCAGGATCCCTCATATCCTGCGGTCCTGTGCGTGCTGGGCCTGGTCGGATTGAGCAGGCGGGCGGTCTGGACGATCACGCCCAACCGCCGCGTCATCATCTCCCTGGTGCTCATGGTCCTGGCCGTCGCGTGCACCCTGCACTACCGGTGGCTGGTGACCTCCAGGATAGGCGTGTTCCTGCCCACTGCCACGGACGCCTGGCAGACCGTGACCCGCTTCTTTCTGGCCGCGATGGTCGCGGTCCTGTATCTGGGCCAGCGGGACACCCTGCCCGCCTCCTTCGCCTTCTTCCAGATCGCCCTGACCATCGCTTCAGGCCAGATCCTCCTGCTGGACGATCGGACTGCCCTGTTCAGGATACTCGAGGCGGCCTCCGTCGCAGGCGCCGCCCTCTACATGGTGACCTATCGGTCCGCGGTGAACCGGGCGGCCCAACAGCAGATCCGCCCTCCCGGGTCCTCCCGCAACCTTGCCCTGGCCGCGGCCCTGGTCCTGACGCTGAACAGCGGATGGGTCCTCGGCTCAGTGCTCTATCAGCACCAGGGAACAGTCAACGCCCTAGGCAACTGGGTCTGGGGGGAGTCCTCGGGCCCCGCTTACCTGACCGGTCAGGTGGGAGAGGTGGGCTTCTCGTCCAGCGGCCGGCTGTCAAGCCTGCGGACCATCATGGAAAGGCCGGATTCCTCGCCGATCGTGAAGATCACCTGCGACAACAGTCCCGGCCACCTGCGGGCCAGCGTCTTCGAGGCGTATCGCCAGTCGGAGTGGTACGACCGGTCTCAGCGGGAGGCGATGTATCCCATCGCGGGCCCGCCCGTGCAGGGTAGCCGCCGAAGGTTCCAGCTCTCCGCGGCCGACATGGGCGGCCTGGCGCCCATGTCGATCCAGCACAAGACCGAGCTGGGCGACGTGATCTTCACCCGGCTCGGAACGGCCGTCATCGACGTGCCTGCCGCTTTGCTGCTTAGAGCGGACGACGGCGTCCTGCGGATCCACAACACGAGGCAGGAGCTGTCCTACAAGATCTTCTTCACCCCAAGTGGAGATCGCACGCCACCCGACGCGGCCAGCCTGCGGCGGATGTTGGGCGTGCCCCAGAGTCTGGACCCCCGCGTCACCGAGCTGGCCGGCCGGGTCTTCGCAGGCTGCCAGACGGCTTCCGAGAAGATCGATGCAGTGGTCCGTCACTTCCAGACGCGCTACAGCTATGCCCTCGGCCTCGATGTCCCCCAGGACCAGGATCCTGTCACGTATTTCCTGCTGGAGGCCTCGACCGGCTACTGCGAATACTTCGCCTCGGGCGCTGCAATCCTGCTACGGATGGCCAACGTGCCCACCCGGTACGTCACGGGGCTGCTCGTCACCGAGAAGGATACACTGGAAGACGTGTGGGTCGGCCGCAACAGCCATGCCCACGCCTGGGCGGAGGCCTGGGACGAGGCCCATGGTAGCTGGAAGATCGTGGAGGCCACGGTCAGCCGGGACGCAGGCGCAGGCCTGGGATCCGGCTCTGCCAACGCAGCAGACCGGAGCGTGTGGCAGGCCTACCAGGAGTTCCTCAGGGCCACCTACACCTACGGGCTGCTGGGGCCCATAGCATGGGCCATCCGGTATCACCCCGTCTGGGCTGCGGTGTTCAGCCTGCTGGGTGCCGCGGGCCTGGCCGGCCTGTGGGTGCACGTCCGCCGGACCCGGTCCACGGCGGCCGATGGCCGACATCCAGCCGATCCAGTCCACCAGGTCCTGTGGAGGTTGTTGGCGGCCATGGACCGGCGTCTCCGGCGAGTGGGGCTGGTGCGTAGCCCCTCAGAGACCCTGCTGGCCTTCGCCACCCGTGTCGAGCGACGCTCGCCAACGGACCACCGCTCCCTCCACGCAGCCCAGTGGTACAGGCAATACAGCGACCTGAGATACCGCCCCGGCCTTACGATGCAGGACGTGCAGACGCTGAGGCAGTCAGCGAGGTAGGGTGGACCTGCCGCAAAGGAAACAGCGAAACGGAGAATGGGAGAACGGGCGAAGGCGGGATCGCAGGCCAGCAAGACTGCAAGAGCATGGAGGCTTCACCCCCGGCCGCCCGGCGAAATCACTTGTTTCCTTGCCTCCAGAGGATCTCGCATTTGCAGAGCGGATACTCGAACGCTTCGACCCGGCCAAAGGCCAATGATGGAGACAGGAGGCGAAGGCAAGCGGACTGCGGGGCGTCTTCACCAGATGCCATCCTCTGTCGCCGATTCTCCGTTTCGCCCATTCGCCCATTCGGAAGTAGGCCGTCTCACCGAGACGGCCTACTTCGCTGGCTTCAGCCAGTGATCGAGCCATCCGATCACGGTCTGGTGCCAGAGGATCGAGTTCTGCGGCTTCAGGACCCAGTGACCTTCGTCCGGGAAGAAGAGGAGCTTGCTGGGGATGCCCAGGCGCTGAAGGGCGGTGAAGGTGCCGAGGCCGTGCGTGTCCGCGACGCGGAAGTCCTGGCCGCCGTGGATCACCAGCATGGGCGTCTTCCACTTCTGGATGAAGTGGAGCGGGTTCTGGCTCTCATAGCCTTCGGGGTTGGACCAGGGTGTTCCGCCGTGCTCCCACTCAGGGAACCACAGCTCCTCGGTGTCGAAGTAGGCCATGCGTTCATCGAGGCTGCCATCGTGGCTGACCAGGCACTTGAAGCGATCGGGCCAGTTTCCTGCGATCCAATTCACCATGTACCCGCCATACGAGGCGCCCAGGGCAGCCACCCGATTCCCATCCATCCAGGGGTAGCGCTGCAGGGCCGCAGCAAGGCCCTTCTTGAGATCCTCCAGGGGCTTGCCGCCCCAGTCGCCGCGGATCGAGTCCGTGAAGGCCTGGCCGTATCCCGTGGAGCCGTGGAAGTCCACCATGACCACGGCGTAGCCTGCCCCTGCGTAGACCTGGGGATTCCAGCGGTAGTGGAAGGTGTTGTTGAAGGACCCCTGGGGCCCGCCGTGGATCAGAAAGGCGACCGGAGTCGTCCTGGCGGGATCGAAGTCCACGGGCCTGACCACATAGGCGTGCACCGGCTCGTTGTTCCAGCCTCCAAACGAGAACTGCTCTGCCTCGCCCATCGCAGCACTGGCCACCCTGTCTGCGTTGATCCGGGTGATGGCCTGGACGTCCTGTCCATCGGGCCTCGCCGAGTAGAGCTCTGCGGGTGACTTCAGGTGGCTGAGGCTGTACACGATCCTGCCACCTGCAGCTACAGCCTGGTCCACGTTGCCTTTGTCCACCACGGCGACCGGCCTGCCATCCGAGACATCTATGGCAAAGAGCGACGTCTGTCCCACGTTCTCCGCAATCGCGTAGATGGTCTTGCCGTCATTGGACCAACAGATCCTCTGGGGGCTGCGGTCCCAGGCCTCGGTCAGCACCCGCTTGGGACCCTCCGGCCAGGGCCGAAACACGATACGGAAGCGATCCGCCTCGTAGCCCGGCCTTGCCATGGCGAGATAGGCCAGCGTCTTGCCGTCCGGCGAGAAGGTCGGAGTCGTGTCCCATGCAGGGTTGTCCTCAGTGAGACACCGAGGCTTGCTGGAGCCGTCGACGGGCGCCAGGTAGAGGTCGAAGTTCGTGGACCAGGGCTCTGACCTGCCCACGTTGCGGGTGGTCAGCACGATGGCCTTGCTGTCCGGCGTGAACGCGATCTCCTCAGGCCCGCCAAAGGGCTTGGATGGCGTATCTGCGTCCATGCCCTGCATCAGGTCCACGGGAGTCCCGCCGCTGGCAGGCATCACGAAGACGTGCGATCGCCGGCCGTCGGCCCAGGTGTCCCAATGCCGGACGAAGAGCCGGTCATAGACCTTGCCGCTGGCCTTTCGCTTGGCCAGGTCGTCCAGCCGTGCCTTGGTCTGCTGGATCGAGTTGCAGTCAGGAAAGACGTCGAGTGTAAAGGCGAGGCGGCTGGCGTCAGGGCTGACTATCAGGTTGGCGACATCCAGCGGGAGGTCCGTGACCTGGGTGGCCTCACCGCCAGCTACCGCGATCCGCCAGACCTGGGATGAGCCTGAACGGCTGGAGATGAACCAGATCGTCTTGCCGTCGGAAGACCAGCGTGGATTGCTGTCATTCTCCGGGTGGCTGGTCAACTGGCACAGCCCCCTGCCGTCAGAACCCACCAGCCACAGATCGGTCCTGCCCCGATTGGCCTCCAGGTCCGTCTTGCGGACCACGAAGACCACGGTCTTGCCATCCGGCGAGACCTGCGGATCGCTGATCCTGTCCATCGCGAGCAGGTCGTTGACCGAGAACGAATGGGTCTGGCTCGCGGGTTGGGCCCACGCAGTCGCACAGGCCAGACCCAGCCAGAGTACCAGAAGTAATCGCATGCCGACCATCGTTGTGCCTCCTTTCAATCCATCAACCGGACAGGATTCTAGCAACAAACAGCGAGGGAGGCAAACAACCGCAGAGGACGAAGGAGATGGGAGGAGGCACGAAGAAGGGGAGAAGACCTGATGTCTACCGTCTACTGACTACTGACACCGCTCCTCCTTCTCTAGACTAATCCTGGCCTGGCAAACGTGCTTAGGGTAGAACAGGGTCAGCGTATGATCGAAGACAGGATGCTCATCTGGCGGTTCAGGTGCGGAAGGCGCGAGGCCCTGGAGAGGATCTACTGTAAGTACGAGGCAATGCTGGTGACCGTGGCAGCTTCCATCCTGACAGACCGGGCGAGTGCAGAGGACGTGGTGCACGACGTCTTCGTCAGTCTGGCCCAATCGCCCGAGAAGCTCGGGCTGACCGGCAGCCTTCGCCACTTCCTGGCTGTGTGCGTGGCCAACCGGGCACGGGACAGACTGAGGGCCAGGCGACCGGCAGCACCTGTGGATGAGGTCGAGTTCCTGGCACCCGAGGGGCAGCGGCCAGAGGTCCTCGCTGCCAAGCAGGAGCAGCTCAGGCTGGCTTGGTCGGCGATTGCGGAGCTGCCTGCAGACCAGCGAGAGGTCGTTGTCCTGCACCTGACTGCGGGTCTGAAGTTTCGGCAGATTGCAGAGGCCCTGGGACTCTCGATCAACACATGCCAGAGCCGATATCGATATGGGATGGACAGACTCAGGTCCTCGCTCAATGGGGAGGTGGAGCCATGAGGCAGGACAGGATTGAACGATTGATCGCCAGGCTGCGGGTCAGGCCAATCGCCGAGAGGCATAGTCAGACTCTACGGGACATTGCAGCAGCCTCCGATCAGAGGCAAGGCAAGGCTACGGCTTACAGTATCCGCTGGGTGGCCGGCCTGGCCATCGCTGCAGGACTGCTGGTCGCGGCAACCTACCTGGCCGTGGCTAGTCGACCGGCGAGCCAGGCTGGGCTGCAGCCTGTCCGCCAAGGCACGAGCCAGCCGATCATGGCAGAGATCGTGACCGTCAGGTCGCTGGAGAAGGCCTTCTCCAGGGGCGGCCTGGATGAGATCGAGAGACAACTGGACAGGGCCTTTGAGTTGGTCGGACCATGGCCGACCGCCTTGGCCCAGCAGGATCTATTGTGATCGCAGCCTAAGAATCAAGGAGAGCACCATGAAGACGCGCAACCAAAGAGTGAAGATCGCTTGCACTGTTTTGGTATTGGCAGTCCTTTCCGGTGGGCCGGTCATCCAGGCCGTTCCACCGGACCCTGACAACGCGGCACTGCTCTACTACCAGGCCTTCATCTCGCTGCCGAAGGGGCAGGAACAGGTGCAGGTCCAGACCCTGGACCTCGCAGAGGGCGCAGCCCCGAACGGGGCAGTCAGGAACTACCTGAAACAATGCCAGCCGGCGATTGACCTCGCCGTTGCAGCCACCCAGGTCCAGGCCTGCAACTGGGGCCTCCGCTATTCCCAGGGTTTCCAGATGTCCATGGTACACTGCTCGCAGATGCGGGTCCTGGCAAAGCTGACGAAGGCCAGTGCAGCCTGCCTCGCGGCGGACGGACAGTACCGCCAGGCTCTGGAACGTGGGTTGGCCATTCGAAGGATGGCCAGGCACGCGGGGGATGAGAACCTCATCTCATTCCTGGTCAGCACGGCCCTCACAGCCCTTGCAGACAAGTCGATCCAGGACACGCTTGGCACCATGCCTCCGGACACCCAGGTCCTCACATGGCTTAAAGGTGAGTTGGCGGGAGAGCCTGCCAGACCCTTGGAGGTCAGGAACAGCCTGAAGATCGAGCAGGAGATCATCCTGACCAAGGCGACAGCAGACAGCAATCAACTCCTGCAGGCGATTACCGCCAGCAGGGAAGGCGTGTCCCCAGAGGTGATCGATCAGATCAAGAAGGGCGACGCAGCCTTCTTCGAGGGCAGCCGCAGGTACCTCAAAACCCATATGGACAAGGCGATGGCCGTCTTCGACAGCCAGGCCCCCTATACCCAGAGGCTTGGCCAACTGGAGGAACTTGACAAGGAGCCCGGCCTGGACGCCAAGCAGAATCCTCATAGCCTCGTGACCTCCGCGGTGGTGCCCAATGTGGCCAAGCTCCTGACTCTCGACACCCGGGCCAAATCCAACCACAAGCTCATCCGGACTGCAGTGGAGATCTATCTGGCCAAGGCCGCGACAGGGACACTGCCGGATCAGGTCCCAGCCGCAGCGCCCAAGGACCCGTTCAACGGTGAGAGTTTCGGGTACGAGAAGGCGAAGGACGGATTCACCCTTACCCGCTGGACCGACAAGTCGACGAAGGACCCGACCCACCGGTTCGCGTTCAAAGTGAAATGAGGAGTCAGGAGACAGGAGACAGAAGGTGAGAAGATTGATATCTACTGACTACTGTCTACTGACTCCCGTCTCCCGGTTTCTCACTACTGTCTCCTGGCTCCTGTCTCCTGAGTCTCACCAACCAGCGCCACGGGGATCTCGAGCCAGAAAGTCGAGCCGTGGCCTGGCTCGCTCTGGAGGCCGACGTGGCCGGCCAAGAGGGCGGCGAGTTCTTTGGAGATGGCCAGGCCCAGGCCTGTGCCTGTGGTCTGGCGGGTGAGTGAGCCGTCCGCCTGCCGGAATGGCTCAAAGATCTTCTCCTGATCCGCAGGCTCAATGCCACATCCCGTGTCGATGACGGAGATCCGCACGTGCTTGTCATCGAGCATCTGCGTCTTGATCTCGATCTGTCCACGGCTGGGGGTGAACTTGACGGCGTTGCTGAACAGGTTGTACAGGATCTGCTGCACCTTGCCCACGTCCGTGCGAAGCAGTGGCGTGTTGGGATCCAGGGTGAGCTTGATCCTGAGCCTCTTCTCATGGGTCTGCGGCAGGAACGCGGAGACCAGGGCCTCGCAGACCTGGGGCAGGGACCCCTGCTCGATATGCAACTCGAGCTTGCCGGCCTCGGCCTTGGCCATCTGGAGCAGATCGTTGATCATCTGCAGGAGCCGGTTGCCGCTGGTGATGATGTTCTCCGCGTAGCGCTGCCCCTTGTCGGTCCTGAGCAGGGTCGGCCGGTCCTTGAGGACCTGCGCAAAGCCCAGGATCGAGTTGAGGGGTGTCCTGAACTCATGGGAAATGTTGGCCAGGAACTCGCTCTTGACCTTGTTGGCCTTGTAGAGCTCGACGTTGCGGCCTGAGAGCTCGGCGATCTTGAGGTCCAGTTGCCGGTTGGCTGCGCGGAGCTTCTCCTGCGCAGCCTGGAGGTTGTCGAGCATGTGGTTGAAGGCCTGGGAGAGCTTCTCGTATTCATCGCCCGTGGTGATGGTGCTGCGGATGTCCAGATTGCCTTCTGCCACGTTGTTGGCCAGGGCCCTAAGCTGGCGGATGGGGCTGAGGATCACCCGCTGTGTGATCCAATAGAACGCCACCATGGCCCCCGTGGCGCCGATCAGGCCCGCCACGATGACGCCTATGCGGTTGACCAGGATGATCCTTCGGACCTCCCCGCGGGTGTCCTGGTCCGACACGATCGCCACGCCGATCAGCTCATTGGGCGAGAAGGCCCTGGCCGCCCTCTGCGGGTTGTGACAGGCAAGGCACGATTCCCCTGCCCTGACGAACTTGATGTAACGGCTCCGCAGCACGCCGGCTTGGCGGCCGCACTGGAAGTCGTCGTCTGCCTGGCCGTCCAACAGGGTGCGAATCGCAGCCTGCAGGCCGGGGTCAAGGGACTGGATGCTCTCCAGGGGATCTGCACCGAACCGGACCCACTGCAGAGGGACATCGCGGGCATCCGCCATCCCCCCATCCATGTCAAGCACTGGAAGCCCGCCCTGCTCGAGCCTGTCCATGCGGAAGTGTGCCCTGTAGACCTGGCTGGCCCGCTCCTCGCTGACGTCCAACAGGCCCTTGGTGGTCAGCTTGTCCATCCAGAGGTAGGGAAAGACCAGAACCAAGGCCAGGCTCAGAAGCACGGCCCCGCCAAACATGAGCCGGCACTTCTCGGCCAGCGACAGAGGTCGCCAGTGAATCCGCCCTGCCAGACTCAAGAGCGATTGTCCGATCTTCATCACGGAGTGCTTCTAGACGACAGGAGGCTCGTCCAGATGCGAATGCGTTTGGACCCGCAGGTTGAGCTCATCGAGCTGTTTCTGATCCACCTCGCTGGGCGCACCCGTCATCAGGCACTGTCCCTTCTGGGTCTTCGGGAAGGCGATCACGTCGCGGATGTTCTCAGTCCCGGTCAGGAGCATGACCATACGATCCAGCCCGAAGGCAAGACCGCCGTGAGGCGGAGCCCCATACTCCAGGGCCTGCAGGAAGAAGCCGAACCGGTCTGCCGCCTGCTGATCCGAGATCTTCAGCAGCCGGAAGATCCTTCGCTGCGTCTCCATTCGGTGGATACGAATGCTGCCCCCGCCGATCTCGTAGCCGTTGAGAACGAGATCATAGGCCTGGGACCGGATGTTCCCCGGATCGCTCTCAATCCGGTCCAGTTCCTCGGGCACCGGCGCCGTGAAGGGATGGTGGACAGAGTCAAAGCGGCCTTCGCCCGCGTTCCACTCCATCAGGGGGAAATCCACCACCCAGACAAACTGGAACTGACCCTCGTCGTAGAGTTTCACCTCACGGGCGAGTTTGCACCTCAAGGGCGCCAGGGCCTTGTTGGCGGCCTTTTCCTGGTCAGCGACAAAAAACAGCAGGTCCTCGTCATCCGCGCCGAACAGCTCGATCAACTGCTGCTGCTGGGCCGGGCTGAAGAACTTGGCCGAGCCCAGGGTGAGGGTCCGCTGTCCGCCTTCGTTCTTGGCCTTGCACCAGGACAGGCCCCGGGCTCCAAAATCACCCACAAAGCGGGTCAGCGTGTTCTCGATATCGCTCCTCGAGTACCGGTCTCCGCCCCGCTTGAGGCACAGCCCCTTGACCACGCCCCCTTTCTCAATGGTGGAGGTGAAGACCTTGTAGCCGGTCGCCTTGGCGATTGAGGTGATGTCCTTGAGCTTCATGTCGAACCGCAGGTCAGGCCGGTCGATCCCGTAGTCGTCCATCGCCTCCTTGTAGGTCATCCTGCGGATCGGCAGTTGGACCTCAACGCCCAGGACCTGCTTCCAGACCTCGGCCACCATCTTCTCATGGATAGTGATGATGTCATCGCTGTCGACAAAGCTCATCTCCACGTCGATCTGCGTGAACTCGGCCTGCCGGTCCGCTCGCGGGTCCTCGTCCCTGAAGCAGCGGACGATCTGGAAGTACTTCTCCACGCCCGAGACCATCAGCATCTGCTTGAAGAGCTGGGGCGATTGCGGAAGGGCATAGAAGCAGTTCTGCACCAGACGGCTCGGCACCAGGAAGTCCCTGGCCCCCTCGGGCGTGCTCTTGGCCAGCATGGGCGTCTCCACCTCCCAGAAGCCCATCCGGTTGAAATAGTCCCTGACCACTGTCGCGACACGGTGCCGCACCCTGAGCTTCTCCTGCATGTAGGGCCGTCTAAGGTCCACGTACCTGTAGTTCAGGCGGACCTCCTCGTTGGTCTTCTCTGCGCCATCGATCTCGAAGGGCGGGGTCTTGGAGACGTTCAAGACCTCCAGGACGTCTGCGCTGATCTCGATCTGGCCGGTGGCCAGTTTGGGATTCTCCATGCCCTGCCCCCGCGGCTGGACCACACCCTTGACGGCGACCACCCATTCGCACCGCAGGGTCCTGGCCGTCTTGTGGGCCTCGAGCTGTTTTTCCGGGTTGAAGACAATCTGGGTAATGCCCTCACGGTCCCGCAGGTCGATGAAGACCAAGTTGCCGTGATCCCGATAGGATTGGACCCAGCCTGCCAGCGCCACGGTCTTGCCGCAGTCGGAAGCTCGCAGGCTGCCACACGTTGCTGTCCTCTTGATCATGGTTACTCTTTCAAGTCACGAGTCTGGGATAAGTCTAAAACTGCAAGCTTGTTAGCCTAGCCGAATCGCATGAGACAGTCAACGATTAGAGTCTATCTCAAGACCTCTTTCTACTGAGATAGACTCTTAGCGGCGGCTTTTCTGGCCACGACGTGTCCGGCGGCCCCGCGCCCTTGGCCTAGGGCACGATGAGTAAAATCCTCGTGTGGGGTACCATTATTTTGCTTGCATATGTCGGGCGAGGTGGCTAGAATTCGACATAGAGAAGGCAACATAGCACTTAACAGGGCTGGGGTTATCTCGCTTTTCCTCTCCCTCCGCACCTCGGCCCTGTTTTATTTTTTTGCCTCTCCAAGAAGACCTTCACTCAGTCCCGCCTACCTGATCCTGCGTCTCTTCCTCCGCCTGCTCTGGGTGTTCTGACGCGCCTTCGATTACGATGACGTACTCCCCTTTGGGCTGGTCCTCGAGCCCAGCCAAGATCTCGGACAGCCGGCCCCGCCTGACTGACTCGAACATCTTCGTCAACTCCTTGGCCACTGCAGCCCTGCGATCCCCCAATACGGCAAGGGCGTCCTCCAGAAAGGCCCGCACCCTGAAAGGACTCTCATAGAAGATCAGCGTGTGCGGCGAGTCAGCATCCACGTCGAGGAATCGTCTCCGCTGGCCGCTCTTGCGAGGGGGGAATCCCCTGAATATGAAGGCGTGGCTTGGCAGACCGGACAGCACCAACGCCATCACGAAGGCGGTCGGGCCGGGGATCATCGTAACCTCCACACCTGCCTCCACCGCCACTCGGACCAGGGCGAAGCCGGGATCAGAGATGCCGGGGGTCCCCGCGTCTGTCACCAGGGCCACAGACTTTCCCCCCAGCAGGAGGTCCAGGACACGGCCTGCAGCCTGCCGTTCGTTGTGCTCGTGGAACGGGATCTGGGGCCGGCTGATACCGAAGTGCTTGAGCAGCACGCCTGTCCGCCGCGTGTCCTCGCTGGCCACGACGTCGACGGCCTTGAGTACCTCCAGGGCCCGGAGGGTGATGTCGGAGAGGTTCCCGATCGGCGTGGCGACTAGATACAGCATAGCTAGCCCATCTGCCCGAGTTCATACAGGACCAGGGCGCTGGCCACCGCGGCAGCGGTCTCGGTCCTCAGGATGCGTCTACCCAGGTTGAACGGCCTCCAGCCCGCAGCGCGGGCTGCGTCCACCTCCTTCTCACTGATCCCTGCCTCGGGGCCCACCAGCAAGGCCACACTGGCGGGTCTTGTCCCTACAGCCAGGGCCTCTCGCAAGGACTGCTCGCCGGTGACGGGGCTGGCCAGGAGCCGGACCTCCTGCTGGCAGGCGGCAGTCATTGCCTGGTCCAATCGGCTGGGCGGATCCAACTGCGGGATGCGGCCCCTGTGGGACTGCTCTGCAGCCTCGGTCAGTATCCGTATCCATCGGTCCATCCGGTCCTTGCCAAAGGAATGGGTGGTCCTGACAAGGCTTCGCTCCGTCACGACAGGGCAGAACCGGGCCACGCCCACCTCCGTGCACTTCTGCAGGACCCACTCGAACTTGTCCCTGGCCAGGAGGCCCTGGTACAGGGCCAGGCCCACTTGCGGCTCTCCAAGGCTCGGGCGTCTCTCCACCACTGTGGCGGTGACGGCCGATGGCCCCGCAGCCTCCAGTGCCGCCTCGTACTCCCACCCGCTATTGTCGAGCACGATCACCCGATCGTGGGGCCGAAGCCTGAGCACGTGGGAGATCTGGTGGGCCTGTGCCCTGCTGAAAAAGACCTGATCGCCCTGGATGTCAGCCGGATCTACGAAGAAGCGGTTCATTGGGTCTCCGAACGCCGGCCGTCAGTAGCCGACACCGTGGGGCCATGGTATCTGGGGCCGGTCTGACAGGCAACGCATTTCCAGCACTGCACCGGCCTCGGCCGGGATGGGTCGACCGTTGCACGCGATGCACGTTTGCCCTATTGCACGCGTCCCAAGCGGCCGCTATACTGGTAACGTGTGTAGTGTGGTTATTCTGGGACCATCTTGTACAATGGCGGTACAAGATGAGAAAGCGCTGCAAGGCGCCGATCCAGACTGAGGAGCATGCATGGTGACCAGACCGGAGGCCCCTTGCCGGTGTTGCTCAATTCAGCGACGCCTGAGGGAAGACTGGGTGCACGATCCAGTGGTACGACGGGTTTGCCGTATTCACTCTGAAGGTCGGGGATTTTGTGCAGGAAGGAGGTGGGGCCGCCGATCCTAGATCTAATATGGTCGTTCGAGAGAAGTCACCTATTACTTTGAAGAGAAGGAGGACAGTCATGTCCAAGAGACTGCTATGTTCGTTTTCCCTGGCATTGGTTTGCGGCCTGGCCCTGACCAGCGTGACGTCAGCCGCAGATCCCAGCCTCGTGGGCTGGTGGAAACTCGATGAGACCTCAGGCACCACCGCCGCTGATTCGTCAGGCAATGGCAACACGGGTACGGTCAACGGTCCTGCCACCTGGGTCGCAGGCCAGCTTGGCGGCGGTCTCCAGCTCAGCGGGACAAACAACTTCGTTGAGTGCGGCAACGGCGCCAGCCTCAACATGCGGGCACAGGTGACGCTGTCCGCGTGGATCAAGCCCACCGCAGCGGGCAATGGCCAGCACCAGCACTTCGTGACCAAGGGCGATGTCTGCTACGCCCTGAAGCACAACACGGGCAACTACATGGAGTTCAACGTGTACGACGGCACGTGGTACACGGCCAGCGGCCCGGCAGTCACTGCTGCCACGTTCAACAACGTCTGGCACCACGTGGCAGGGACCTACGACGGCGCCACCCTGAAGATCTACGTGGACGGCGTACTCCAGCCCACCACTGCCGCCCATGCGGGACAGATCGCCGCCAGCGCCATCACCGTGACGCTCGGAAAGGACAACACCAACAACGGGCGGTACTTCACCGGTACGATCGACGACGCCCGGATCTACAACAGGGCCCTGACGGACGCTGAGATCCTGAAGGTGATGGCAGGCGGCGAGGACGCTGCCCTTGCCTCCAAGCCCAATCCTGCAGACAAGGCAACCGACGTGCCACGCGACGTCGTCACTTCCTGGGTCGCGGGCGACTTCGCCAAGACCCACGACGTGTACTTTGGCACGGCCTACGACGAGGTCAACGAGGCCACGCTGGCCAAGGCCGCCAGCGCGGGCCAGAGCGCAACGACCTTCGATCCAGCCGGCCTGCTGGCCTTCGGCCAGACCTACTACTGGAGGGTCGATGAGGTCAACGCCCCCGACAAGCCAGCCACCTTCAAGGGCAAGACCTTCAGCTTTACCGCTGAGAACTACGCCTACGCCGTGACGCCCATCAAGGCCACCGCCTCCAGTTCGCTGGCCAGCACCATGGGCCCTGAGAAGACGATCGACGGCTCAGGCCTGGACGCCCTGGATCAGCACGGCACCTCCGCCTCGCAGATGTGGTTGAGCAAGAAGAACGTGACTCCGGTCTGGATCCAGTACGAGTTCGACAAGGCCTACAAGCTCTATGAGATGTGGGTCTGGAACTCCAACCAGGCGGTTGAGCAGTCCGTGGGCTTTGGCGCCCAGGACGTGACAGTCGAGACCTCGCTGGACGGGACGACCTGGACCGCCCTGGCCAACGTGCCCAAGTTCGAGCAGGCGCTGGGCGAGGCCACCTACACCCACAGCACGACCGTGACATTCGGCGCCGTGCAGGCCAAGTTCGTCAAGCTGACCATCCTCACCAACTGGGCGGATGGCACCAAGCAGGCCGGCCTTGCCGAGGTGCGATTCTTCTACGTGCCGGTCAAGGCCTTCGGGCCCAGCCCTGCCAACGCTGGCGCGGACGTGGCCCTCAATGGCGTGCTGAACTGGCGGCCCGGCCGCGAGTCGGTCAAGCACAACGTGACCGTCGGCAGCGATGCCGATGCAGTGGCCAACGGTACGGTGGCGGCCAAGACCGTCACGGACCACACCTTCGGCCTCAGCTCACTGGCACTCGAGTACGGCAAGACCTATTACTGGAAGGTCGACGAAGTCAATGATGCCGCGGACACGAAGGTCTGGACGGGAGACGTCTGGAGCTTCACCACGATCGGCTACGGCGCGATAGACGACTTCGAGTCGTACGACGACGTCTGCAACCGGATCTTCTTCGCGTGGACGGATGGACTGCCCTTCGGCGCCTCCTCGGATTGTGGCGTGGCAGCCTACGCAGGCAACAGCACGGGCGCCACGGTCGGCAATGCCACCGCCCCCTTCGCCGAGCAGGCAGTCACTCACAATGGCAGCAGACAGGCGATGCCGATGTGGTTCGACAACACCAAGAGCCCGTTCTACTCAGAGGCCCAGCGTGAATGGCCCACGGCCCAGTCCTGGACTGCCGGCGGGGCCGACACCTTGACCGTTTGGGTGCGGGGCGACGCGGCCGCCTTCGTGGAGACCACGCCCGGTACCATCATCATGAACGGCATGGGCACGGACATCTGGGGTACAGCGGATGAGTTCAGGTTCGTGTACAAGTCCCTCAAGGGCAACGGTTCCATGATCGCCAAGGTCAACAGCGTGGCCAATACCAACGCCTGGGCCAAGGCGGGTGTCATGATCCGCGAGAGCCTGGATGCCTCCTCCACGTACGCATTCAGCGTGGTCTCGGCAACCAGCGGTATGGACTTCCAGCATCGCGACACCGTGGCCGTCGCGCCCGCGGGCAATGCGGCCGTAACCGTCGGTGGCGCCCCCTATTGGGTGAAGATCACACGTACCGGCAATGCCTTCACGGCTGCCCTTTCGGCTGACGGCGTGGCGTGGACCGATATCACCCCGACCGCGGGAGTGACCATCGCCATGGCGAACGAGGTGTTCATCGGCCTCGCCGTGACCAGCCACCAGGCCGGCTCGGTCTGCGGCGCCAGCTTCTCGAACGTCTCCTCGACCGGCGGTGTGTCCGGCTCTTGGACGGCCATCGGGATCGGCGCGGAGCAGGCCAACGGCAACACGCCTGAGGCGTTCTACGTGGCCGTGCAGGACAGCGCCGGCAAGGTGAAGGCGATCAGCAACACCGACACCTCCATCATCGCCACGGGCGTCTGGCAGCAGTGGAACATCCCGTTCAGCCAGTTCACCTCCGCCGGAGTCAATCTCACCAGCGTCAAGAAGATGTACGTCGGCGTGGGCGACCGCAGTGCACCGAAGTCCGGTGGTTCGGGCAAGATTGTGATTGATGACATCCAGGTGACGAGGGTCGCGCAGTAGCACGAGCCTTGGGCAGAAGGATGCCAAGTACCGATTTGTTCCGGGGCCCGTGCCATCAGGCATGGGCCCCGGTCTTTGATGGAATGGCTTGAAGAAGGAGGATTCAGGGCATGTTCAAGAACGGCTTCATTCATCTCATCTCTGCGGCGGTCCTGCTGGCCGCTGCAGGACAGGGCCAGGCCGAGACCTTCAGTCTGCAGCCCACTCAGGATGGGCACGTGTGCAATGATACCCAATATGGGCCCAGCCAGGCGTACAACAGCAATGGGATCCACATCAAGAACGTCTCGACCCGACGACGGGTCGGATACGTCATGTACGACATCTCGGCTCTCAAGGCCGGGGGGCGCATCTTCGCCAACGTCAAGTTCAGCGTCTTCGGGTATGATCCAGGCAACGTCGTGGTCTACGGCGTGAAGGAGGGGCTGGACAACGGCTTTGCGTCCCTCCAGTTCAACGCCCTGACCTGGAACTCGGCGCCTGCAGGCGTGCCCAACAACCCCGCCCCTGCGGTGGACTCGTCCGTGCAGGTAAGGACGGATGACCTGGTCGGCCCGCTGGTCAGTTTTCGTGCACCTGCGAGGGGTTCTCGCCAGGCCACGGACGCCAGCCAGGCACTGGCGGACTTCCTCAACAGCGACAACGATGGAATCGTCGTGCTGGTGCTGTCGCCTGCTGCAGAGGGAGACAACGGCATCATTCGTTCGATGGAGTACGCCGATGGCGCGCCCCGGATCGAGGGTGAGCTCGGTGGCCAGCCCACCGCAGCCCGGGACCCCTATCCCGTCGACAAGAAGACCGACGTCCCTCGTGACGTCGTCCTGGGTTGGACGGCTGCGCCGCGAGCCGCCCTGCACGACGTCTACCTGGGCACGAGCCTGGCTGACGTCAATACGGCTGACAGGTCCAAACCCATGGGTGTGCTCATCAGCCAGGGCCAGGACGCCAATACCTGTGATCCTGCAGGCCTGCTGGCCTACAACCAGACCTACTCCTGGCGGATCGATGAGGTCAACGCCGCGCCCGACTCAACGATCTTCAAGGGAGCGGTTTGGAGCTTCACGACCGAGCCGTTCTCCTACGCGGTTAAGCCGGTCAAGGCGACCGCCTCGAGTTCGCACCTGTCCACGATGGGGCCTGAGAAGACCATCGACAGTTCCGGGCTGAACGCCAACGATCAGCACTCGACCCTTGGGGCCGATATGTGGCTGAGCAACGTCGGAGGCCCCTCCCCTGCCTGGATCCAGTATGAATTCGACCGGACTTACAAGTTCCACCAGATGTGGGTGTGGAACTCCAACCAGTCCATCGAGTCCGCAGTCGGATTCGGGGCCAAAGACGTAGTGGTGGAGTACTCCACTGACGGCTCTGCCTGGACTGTGCTGCCCGGCGCGCCGGAATTTGCCCAGGCCACTGGTGCAGCAGACTATGTCCACGGCGTCACCGTGGATCTGGGCGGCGTCCTGGCCAAGGCGGTCAGGCTGACGATCAAGGGGAACTGGGGGGGGTTGCCCCAGGTGGGTCTGGCCGAGGTGCGGTTCCTCCAGATCCCGGTGCGCGCCTTTGAGCCGCAGCCAGCCTCTGCGGCAACGGGCGTCTCGCCCTACGCGGTGCTCAAGTGGCGGGCCGGCCGTGAGGCAGCCAAGCACAACGTGTATCTCAGTGGCGATGCCACGGCCGTGGTCCAGGGTACTGCTGCGGTCACGACGACGAGTGATCACAGCCTCAACCTCGCTTCACTGGCTCTCGATTACGGCAAGAGCTACACCTGGAGGGTCGATGAGGTCAACGATGCCGCGGCCGTGAAGACCTGGGAAGGCGACGTGTGGAGCTTCACCACCATTGCCTATGCAGTGATCGACGACTTCGAGGCCTACGACGACACCTGCAACCGCATCTTCTTCAGTTGGGTCGATGGATTCGGACACAACGGCTCTCCGGATTGCAGCGTGGCGCCCTCACTGGGCAATGCCACTCAGTCCACAGTGGGCAATATCAGCGCACCGTTTGCAGAGCACACGATCGTCAACTCGGGCACCCAGTCCATGCCCATGGCCTACGACAACGCCAAGAGCCCCTTCTACTCAGAGACCCAGCGTCAGTGGAAGACCGGCCAGTCCTGGACCAGCGGCGGGGTCAACACCCTGACGGTCTACTTCCGCGGCGACGCGCCGGCCTTCCTGGAGACCTCTCCGGGCAGCATCGTGATGACCGGTATGGGCACGGATATCTTCGGCACCGCAGACCAGGGCAGGTTCGCCTACAAGACCCTTGCTGGAGATGGATCGATCGTGGCCAAGGTGGAGAGCCTGGCCAACACCAACGCCTGGGCCAAGGCCGGCGTGATGATCCGTGAATCCCTCACCGAGGGCTCCAGTTGGGCCTACATCGTCTACGGCGGGACCAACGGGGTCCACTACCAGGCAAGACTGTCGACCAACGCCACCGCCACCAGCGACACCACCCTGACGAACCTGCCTGCAGACCAGACCGGGGCCCGCGCTCCCGTGTGGGTCAAGGTGGAGCGCAAAGGCAACCAGTTCAATGGCTACTATGCCACGGATGCAGCAGGCACGGCCTGGAAGGCGATGGCCTGGAACCCGCAGACGATCACCATGGCCAACAACGTGTACCTCGGCCTGGCCGTGACCAGCCATGTGGCCAACACGGTGTGCGGGGCCCGGTACTCCTCTGTATCCACCACGGGCAACGTGACCGGGGCGTGGCAGGCGTTCGACATGGGAGTGGCCCAGTCTACGGGTGGCAACAGCCCTGAGACCTTCTACGTAGCCCTCCAGGATAGTGCCGGCAAGCTCCAGGTGGTGAGCCATCCCGATCCTGTGGCGATTGCATCAGGCGCATGGCAGCAGTGGGACATCCCCCTGAGCCAGTTCAGTTCAGCAGGAGTAAACCTCTCCAGCATCCAGAAGATGGTCATCGGCGTGGGCAACCGCACCTCGCCCAAGTCGGGCAGTGCGGGCAAGGTCTATATCGATGACATCCGGCTTACAAGGATATCGCAGTAGGAGACAGGAGTAAGGAGTTAGGAGTTAGGAGGCAGGAGTTCTCAGGAAACAGTATTGGGAGTCTAGGGCCCGAAGTTTCGGACTGCGAGCCCATGCAGGCTCCCATCTACTGTCTCCTGACTCCTGTCTCCTGACTCCTGGATTAAAGCGGGAGGCTACGAATGTGCAAGACGTCCATTCACTCGGCACTGTGGGCCGCTGTGGCGGTTGGATCAATGATCATGCAACAAGCCTGGTGTACTCATTTCAAGGTCAATGTCATCTACGACGCCCAGGTCGCCAATGATCCCTCACAGGGACCGACCGCGGCCGATACGGGGACAGGCACCCACGTGCGAGACATCGCTGGCAGGCGCCGAGTGACTCTGGTCAAGTTTGACCTGTCGGCCGTCAAGAACGGCACTGCGCGATTTGAGAACGTCACGTTGAGCGTGATCGGCAATTCCGCCGGCAGCATCGCAGTGTACGGGGTCATCGAGCCCTTGGACGACATCAGTGGCGCGCTGACGTGGAACACTGCACCGGGTGTGCAGAACAACCCCACGCCCGCGGCGGACTCTCCAGTGGCCCTGGACACGGCCGATCTGGTCGGCCCGCTGTTCACCTTCAGCAGTATCCCTTCAGGCGACGCCCGGGCCACGAGCCCTGCCAGTCAGGCGCTGGCGGATTTCATGAGCCAGGACACGGACGGAATCGTCACCCTGCTTTTTGCCCCGCCCCAGGCCGGCGCCTCGGTCATCCTCCGTTCCGCGATCCGCTGGACCAATGCCGCGGCCGGGACCTTCCTGGAAGGCGATGTGGTGACCTCCTTGCAGTATCCGTCGGGACCCACTCCTTCGGACAAGGCGACTGACGTCCCCCATGACGTGACGCTGGCCTGGAAGGCAGGCGCCTACGCAGCCAGCCATGACGTGTTTCTGGGCACGACCTTTGCCGACGTGAATACGGCCAGCCGCACGGCTCCAAAGGCTGTGCTGGTCAGCCAGGGGCAGGACGCCAACACCTATGATCCCACAGGCCGCGTGGGCTTCGGCCAGACGTACTACTGGCGGGTGGATGAGGTCAACGCCGCGCCCGACTCAACGGTCTTCAACGGCAGCGTCTGGAGCTTCACGACCGAGCCGTTCTCCTATGCAGTCAAGCCCATCAAGGCGACCGCCTCGAGCTCCCTGAACGCGACGATGGGTCCAGAGAAGACGATCGACGGCTCGGGCCTCAACGCCAGTGGTCAACACTCGATCCTGGCATCGGACATGTGGATCAGCAGCAAGACGGGCCCCCAGCCCGCCTGGATCGAGTATGAATTCGACAAGCCCTACAAGCTGTACCAGATGCAGGTGTGGAACTCCAACCAATCGGTGGAGTCCTCCGTCGGCTTTGGCGTCAAACGGGCCACGATCCAATACTCTAAGGACGGCGTCACCTGGACGGGCCTGGCGAATGTCCCTGAGTTTGGCCAGGCCACCGGCTCTGCCGACTACACCTTCAACACCACCGTGGATTTTGCGGGCGTCGTGGCCAAGGCGGTCAAGCTGACCGTCACCGCCAATTGGGGAGGCTTCTCCCAATCCGGGCTGAGCGAGGTCCGGTTCTTCTATGTTCCCGTCAGCGCCTTTGCGCCCGTTCCAGCCAATGGCGCCACGGGCGTGGCCCTGAACGCAACCCTGGATTGGAGGCCTGGCCGCCAGGCGGCCAGGCACACGGTCTATCTCAGCAGCGACGCCAACGCCGTGACCCGGGCTCCGCTCCAGAGCACCACCAGCCACCATCTGTCCTTGACGTCCCTGGCCCTCGAATACGGCAGGACCTACTACTGGGCCGTCGATGAGGTCAATGAGGCGGCCTCGCCGAAGACCTGGGCAGGCCCACTGTGGAGCTTCACGACCACGCCGTACGGCGTGGTGGACGACTTCGAATCCTATGACGACTCGTGCAGCCGCATCTTCTTCACCTGGGTCGACGGCTTTGGTCACAACGGCTCCAGCGATTGTGGCGTGGCGGCATCGGGCGGCAACGGAACCCAGTCCACAGTCGGCAACATCAATCCGCCTTTTGCCGAACGGACGATCGTCAACTCCGGCGCCCAGTCGATGCCCGTGGCCTATGACAACTCGAACAGCCCCTTCTATAGCGAGATCCAGAGGCAATGGCAGACCGGTCAGACCTGGACCACCGGCCTCGCCGACACCTTGACCCTCCACTTCCGCGGCGATCCCGCCGCCTTCCTGGAGATCTCTCCAGGCAACATTCTGATGAGCGGCACGGGCACCGACATCTGGGGTACTGCGGACCAGGGTCGGTTCGTCTACAAGCAGCTCACTGGGGACGGCTCGATCGCGGCGAAGGTCGAGGGCCTGGCCAACACGGACGCATGGGCCAAGGCCGGCGTCATGATCCGCGAGAGCGTCTCCGAGGGCTCCAGTTGGGCCTACATCGTCTATGCCGGGGCCAACGGCATTCACTACCAGGCCAGGCTGAGCACGGGCGCCTCAGCGACGAGCGACACGACCCTGGCGAACCTGCCTGCGGATCAGACCGGAGCGCGTGCGCCTGTCTGGGTCCGGGTGGAACGCAAGGCCAACCAGTTCAATGGCTATTATGCCACGGATGCTGCAGGCACTGGCTGGAAACCAATGGCCTGGAATCCCCAGACGATCACCATGGCTGCCAATGTCACACTCGGTCTGGCGGTCACCAGCCATGCGGCAGGCAGGGTCTGCGGCGCCCACTTCTCCTCAGTCTCCACCACGGGCAGCGTCGGCGGCCCATGGCAGACGGCAGATTGGGGCGTGGCACAGCCCACGACCGGCAACTCGCCGGAGACGATCTACCTGGTCGTGCAGGATAGCGCAGCCAGGAGCAAGACGATCAGCTACCCCGATCCGGTGGCAGTGGCCACAGGCGCATGGCAGGCCTGGAACATCCCTCTGTCGGAGATCAGTTCCAGCGGCGTGGATCTCACCTCGGTCAAGAAGCTCGTGATCGGTGTAGGCGACCGTAGCGCCCCCAAGGCCGGCGCAGCAGGAAAGCTCTACATCGATGACATCCGGCTGACGAGGCTCGCAACGCCGTAGGAGACAGGAGATAGGAGGCCGGGAGTCCCCACACGATGATGGTGCAGTCTCGACACACGTCTTTTTCTGCTGTCTTCTGGCTTCTGAATTCTGTATTCTGGGTTCTGAGTTCTGGATTCTGAGTTGGGTTCCAATCAAGGAGGTTATCATGGATCCCCACGTCAACCGTCGTGATTTTCTGAAGACCTCTGTGGCTGCAGGTCTTGGCGCAGCCTTGCTGGGTCAGACCGGGTCCTGCGGCCAATCGGCAAGCGATCGGATCAACCTGGCCATCGCAGGCGTCCATGGCAGAGGCCTGGACCTGGCCCGGCAGTTCACCAGTTTGGCGGGCTGCAGGGTGGCCGCCCTGATCGACGTGGACAGCCGCTACCTCGACAAGGCCATGGCAGACGTCGAGAAGATGCAGACCGGACGGTGCAAGGCCTTCAAGGACTTCCGCAAGGCCTTGGATGATCGGGAGATCGACGCCCTCGCCGTCGCCACGCCCGACCACTGGCACGCCCCCATGGCCATCGAGGCCCTCAAGGCAGGCAAGCACGTGTACGTGGAGAAGCCCTGCAGCCACAATTGCAGAGAGGGTGAACTGTTGGTGCAGGCCTCGCGCAAGTACTCCAGATGCGTGCAGATGGGCAATCAGCGGCGATCCATCGGGAGTGTCCGGGACATGATCCAGGAGCTTCGCGGGGGGGCCATCGGCCATGTGTACCTGGCCAAGTGCTATTTCACCCGGAAACGGACGACCATCGGTTTCGGCAAGAGTGTCCCTGCGCCTGAGTACCTGGATTGGGACCTGTGGCAGGGCCCAGCTCCCCGCACGGCGTACAGGGACAACGTACACCCCTACAACTGGCACTGGTTCTGGAACTGGGGCACGGGCGAGGCCCTCAACAATGGAGTCCACTTCCTGGATCTGGCTAGGTGGGCGCTGGGTGGGGAGTATCCCATCAAGGTCTCATCCCTGGGCGGAAGGTGGCACCACGTGGGCCAGGATGATTGGGAATGCCCTGACACCCAGGAGATCCTTGTGGAGTATGACGGCGGCCGCATGGTCAGTTGGTTCGGCAGGTCCACCAACGACTTCGGACCTGGATACAAGTCCTATGGCATCGTCTTTTTCGGCTCCAGCGGCATCCTCGACTACAACGGTGACAGCCGGTACACCGTCTATGACCTCGACAACAAGGTGGTCAAGACCTCCACCGGCCCCGCCAAGGGGGCGGACCGGACCTCGGCCGTAGACCCCGGGCTGGAAGACCGCCACGCAGTCAACTTCCTGGGCGCCATCCGCGGCCAGGAGAAGCTGAACAGCCCGATCGACGAGGGCCACAAGAGCAACATCCTGGGCCTGCTGGGCAATGTCTCCCTCCGAGTGGGACGTACGCTCCATCTGGACAGTCAAAACGGCCACATCCTCAACGACCGCCAAGCCGCCAGGCTATGGACCCGCGAGTATGAGCCCAGGTGGGAGCCGCGCGTGTGAGCCGGGGGTCGGGGATCGAGGATCGGGGACAGAAGCTCGGAAGGTAAGAAGGTAAGAAGGTAAGAAGATAAGGTAAGAACACAAGAGGGTAGGAAGGTAGGAGGCAGAACGATCCTACGTTCTCACCTTCTTCCCTTCTCACCTTCCCGACTTCTCACCTGCTTGCAGCGGTCAGATCGTCCACGGGCTTCGCATGGGCCTCGAGAGGAGGCGGTTGGCCTCGTCGTCGCCGATGAATCGCTCGGCCTGGGCGTCCCAGCGGAGGGGCCGGGCCATCTGCATGGCGATCCCCCCGATGATGCAGGCAGAACAGGAGCGGTGACCGATCTCTGCGTCCGCAATAGGCCTTGAGCGGGTCTTGATACAGTCGAGGAAGTCCCGCTTGTGATTGGCGCTTCGGGCCAGACGGATGGCGTTGGGGCCCAATCCAGCGGACAGCAACGATGCAGGCGAGGCCTTGAGCTCAGACCTGGACACGAAGACCCAGCCCTCAGTGCCCTCAAAACGCACGCCTTCATCGGGCTGGCCCTGGCAGACCACAGTGACGTTGTTGGGATACCGATAGGTCACGCGGAACCCCAGGTGCACGTCCCAGGGGCCGTCCTGGCCGAACTCAGCCTTCGCCTCGACCTCGAGAGGCCCGGCGTGCTCGACTCCCATGGCCCAGTGGGCGATGTCGACGTGGTGGGCGCCCCAGTTGGTGATCATGCCGCCGCAGTAGTCCGCGACCCGCATCCAGCCGGGCCTGTCATACCCCTGCTGGGGGTGGACCCGTTTCTCCGTGTACGCAGCCCAAGGCGCAGGCCCCAGCCACAGATCGTAGTCGAGTCCTGAAGGCACCGGCATGACGGGTTGGGGTCCAGTGGCCTCGTCGACAGGCAGACTGATCGTGACGGTCCTGAGGTCTCCGATCAGGCCATTGCGGACGATCTCACAGGCGCGACGAAACGGACTCTCGCTCCGCTGCCAGGTGTTGGTCGCCAGGACCCTGCCGTAGCGGGTGACCGCGTCGCTGACCACGCGGCCTTCAGCCAAGGTCAGGGTCAGCGGTTTCTCCAGGAAGATGTCCTTGCCCTGCCTGGCCGCCTCCGCCGCCATCAGGCCGTGCCAGTGGTCGGGCGTGCAGATAGCCACCGCATCGATGTCCGGCCGGCCCAGCAGTTCCCGAAAATCCCTGTGCACCGTGCAGACGGGGGCCGGCCCCTTCGCCTGGCCGGTGGCCGCGTGGCCCTCAACCAGTCTCTTGGCATCATGGGCCCGCCTGGCGTCCGTGTCACAGACTGCCAGGATCTGGACATCCGGCTGTCCCTGGAAGTCACGAAGGTTTGACTGCCCCATGCGTCCCACGCCGATGAATCCCAGCGTGATCCTCTTGGAAGGGGCATTCTGGCCCAGGGCCCTGGATGAGAGGACCCACGGAACGGCGGCAACCGCCGACATCGCGGCAGTTGACCTGAGCATGAATTCACGTCGCGAGATCACTGTCAGCCTCGATCATAGTCTGACGGTCCACCCATTGAGTAGACATCGGTACACAGTCCGTATCCTAACGCGGCCGGCAGCCGCCGGCAAGACCGCAACCCTTGGGCGGACAACCCTGCCCCTCGGCGGTGAGGCCTGTTTTCGGGACAGGCAAGGGACAGGCTATTTCTCTTGCAAAGGTCTTTGCTGGATCGCTATACTCTAGGCCTTTGTGATTGGCCGACTTAGCTAGCCCTTGGGCCTTGCTGTTGTGCCGGGCTTTGTGCCGGACGCCTGCAGGTCCCTGACTGTTTTGGGAGAAGGCAAGAAAATGAAAGTGATCAAATGGGTACGTAAGAACAACAGGAAGATCATGGCCTTCGTGGTGATCGGATGCCTCTTCGCCTTCATCGGTGGAGGCGAACTGCTTCAGTTGATCGCCAGTAGCCGGACACAGCCGGTGGGCCACTATGGCGACAACGTGAAGATGACCAACGTCGACCTCGTCGATGCCAGGAGCGAGTTGGAGATGCTGACCGGTCTGGGCGCCCCCATGTTCCTGCGGTCCCAACAGATCCATGGCGTGCTCCTTGAGGAACTGCTGTTCAGTGATCGCAGACCGCAGCCCGAGGTCATCAACTACCTGAACCAACTGATCATGTCGAGCCAGTATCGCATCACGGACGCGGAGCTAACGGCCGTGTACAAGGGAACGCTCCCGAGCACCTTCTACTGGATACTCCTGTCCAGAGAGGCGGACAAGGCCGGCATCAAGGTCTCCAACAACGCAGTCGGCCAGATGTTGGGCGTGATCATACCCCAGGTCTTCCGGGGGCAAACCTATGCCCAGCGGATGGCCATGCTGATGCGAAACGGCATGTCGGAGAGCCAGATCCTGACCGCCTGCGGCAAGCTGATGTCGATCCTGCAGTACTCGCAACTGATGTGCAGCGATGAGGATCTGACCTGCAGCCAGATCGATCACCTGGTCAGCCGGGACAATGAGACCCTCGACTCGAACATGGTGGCCCTGGAGGCCGGCGCCTTTGCGAAGCTGGCCGATCCGAACAAGCCGGTGGCGGAGGAACGGCTTGCGGAGCAGCTCAGCCGCTACAAGGGGTACTGGCCCGGACAGATCACCAGCGACAATCCCTCCGGCTTTGGGTACAAACTGCCGGCCAGGATACAGGTGGAGTACCTGGTGGTGCAATTGAGCGACGTGCGGCCCCTCATTGCCGCGCCGACTGCGGAACAGGCCCAGGACTACTACCAACGGAACGTCCAGAACTACTTCACACGTCAGGTTCCGAGCGATCCCAACGACCCGAACTCGCCCACGAAGGACGTGGTCAGGTCGTATGCCGAGGTGTCGGACGAGATCCAGAAACGATGGGTGAGCGAGAAGGTCATGGACAAGGCCGCGGCCATCCTGCAGGAGGCCAGGCCGCTCGTGGACCTGCCCATATCGGAGATGGAGGCCAAGACTCCCGACCTCGAACAGCTCAAACAGAAGGCCCCTGCCTACAAGCCCGTGGCCGATCAACTCTCGACCAAGTACAAGGTCAAGGTGTATACGGGCCAGACCGGGCTGCTCAGCGAGGATGAACTGATGGTGGACAGGGTACTGAGCCGTCTGTCCATGACGGGCCGGACGCCCTGGCCGCTGTCCCTGACGCGGCTGCTGTTCTCTGTGGATCCCATAGACGCGCAGGATCTGATGACCGTCAACACCCAGAAGCCTAGGCTATATGAGACCATCGGCCCTGCTACGGAACAGCGAGGGCCGGAGAACTCCGACGTGTCGGGTGAGGTCATGGCGCTCCTCCGCATCACGGATGCCGTGCAGGCTCGGGAGCCCGCCAACCTCAATGAGACCTACAACAACACGGCGGTGACGCTGGTGGACAGTCAGACGCAGCCGAGCACGACGTTCTCGGTGCGGGACAAGGTCGTCCAGGACATCCGGCAGTTGGATGCCTATGAGATGGCCAGGGTCAAGGCCCAGGAGCTGCAGGCCATGGTCAAGGCGGATGGATGGACCAAGGCCCTGGATCAGTTCAACCAGAAGTATCGAGAGCAGGCGCATCAGGCGGCGGGTGAGCCGAATGCGTTTGCCGTGCGGACGCAGGCCAAGCGGCGGCTGGTCTCTACGGGACAGGTCCAGATGTGGGCCGTGCGCAGCGAGAAGGATCCCTCTTCCCGACGGGTCTATCACAACATCAAGGTGCAGAAGGTGCTGACCGACCAGCTCTACAGTCTGATCCCGCAGGATGGCGACAAACTGACGGCCACACCGGCAGTCCTCGAGTGCCAGCCACAGTGGACGATCTACTGCATCAAGGATCTGGCTCTGAACCGGTTCAGTCTCGAGGAATACGTCAAGGCCAGGGCCATGTACGCCTTCCAGGAGGAATTTGTCCAGTCGCAGAGCCTTGCGCCGGTTGAGTACGACCCTGCCAACATCGCTCAACGATTGCGTTACGCCCCAGTCAAGGAGTCGCAGACCAGCGATGCCAACAAGGCCGCTGCGGATTAGTCTTCGCCATGCCGGCACAGAGTGATAGAGACGTGAGCGTGTTTGGCGTCATTGCGGCGGGCGTGCTCGCCTGGGCAGTGCCGGGCGCCGGGTACTGGGCGCTCGGAGAGCGACGGCGGGGTCTGGTGGTGGGCGTCACCATCCTCCTGACCTTTGCCCTCGGCCTGTACATCGGGTCCATCGGCGTGATCGATCCTCTGGGCGCCAAGTACTGGTATGCAGCTCAACTCATGGTCAGTCCAGCGGTGCTGTTGTTGGGGCGGCTCGTCTCCGGCGACAGCTACACAGTCTATGGCAGGCCCTATGAAATCGGCCAGATCTACACCAGCATCGCGGGTCTGCTGAATCTGCTTTGCATCATCAACGCAGTGTACGTCGGCCACATCAGGTGGCGGGCCAGCCGGGAAGACGCGGCATGATACTAGAAATGACAGGGATGTTGGCCAACTTCACCCAGCCCGAGCTGATCGGCACGACGCCTCAATCGATGCTCTGGATGCTCCCGCTCACTGCGGCCGTTGCCATCGTGTACAAGGCCACGAAGGTCAATAGCATAGACCCCAAACGGTTTGCCAAGGAGACCGCCCTGCTGTTCGGCTCCATCGCGGCCTTCATGGGCCTGGCAGCCGTCATCCTTTGCGCAGTTGCGTGGTTCTTCAACACCCAATGGCCGAGGATTGCGGGATACTAGGAATTGTCTTAGGTTCTAGGTATTAGGTTTTAAGTTCACCTAACACTTGAAACTTGAAACTTAAAACGTAGACCCCAACCTGCCCTCTGGCTAGCTATTCGCTCTTGGCTGCGGGACTTGTGACCACACCCAACTCGACCAGTGCGTTGTAGGCCGCCTTCTGCTCGGCCTCCTTCTTGGTCACACCCCAGGCGCTCGTGAAGTGCCGCTGATCCAGTACAACCTCAGACTCGAAGCACTTGTGGTGGTCCGGCCCCTTCTCGTCCATCAGGACGTAGATCGGAGTTGCACCAAACTGATCCTGGGCATACTGCTGGAGCAGTGACTTGAAGTTGTCGTGCGGGCCATCGACCTCGGACTTGTCAATCCAAGGCGAGAAGGCCATGAGCACAAAACTCCGTGCCGCATCAAAGCCGCCGTCCAGATAGACGGCGCCGATGACTGCCTCCAAGAGCCCCGCCTCCAATGACTTAGGCAGGCTCCTGCTGCCGGCCATACCCTTGCCGACCCGCAGGAATTCCTGCAGCCCCAGGTGGCAAGTCACCCTCGCACAGGTCCCACGGGAAACCAAGTCACTCTTGATCTTGGTCAGATCCCCTTCGTGACTGGAGGGAAAACGGTCGAAGAGGCATTTGCAGATGACCACCCCGAGAACCGAGTCGCCCAGGAATTCCAGACGCTCGTTGCTCTCACTGGGGTCATCGCAGGCTGAGGAATGTGTGAAGGCCTCGACGAGGAGGTCTTTGTTGCTGAAAGAATAGCCGGTGGCCTGTTCGATGCGATGAAGCGTGTCGCTATCGTTCAGATCCCACATTCGATGAATCCATCCATAAACGCGCCTGAAGAGCCCGTCCCTTGTCTCCCTTTGCCCAACCCAGGCCGGCATCCGCTCGCCACGAGCATCCGGCACCGGACCAGCATAGCAGATCAGTTCACCATCTGCAAGCCGGCCAGGGCCACGAACTTGTCGGCGGCAAACTCGAATACGCCGTCCAGGCCGGTGACGGTGAAGACGCCCTTGGTAGCGGCCGCCACGCTGCAGAACACCAGCCGATGGCCGCAGTCACCCAGCAACTTGCGGAGCTTCAAGAGCTTGGACAGGCTGGAGGACGTAATGATGTCCACGTTGGAGAAGTCGACGACCACGTCGCAGTTCCCCCGGTCCCTGACGGCCCCGATCACCGTCTTGAGTTCCTCGCCCATCTCCGGCTCCGACGGAAGATCCACCAGCAGGATGTCCTCCGACCAATTCTGAATGCCCATAGTCTTCTCCTTTAAGCAACGGTCCATGTGCCTGTCCTTCTATCGGCCGACAGCAGCGGGAATTTAACGAAAATCTCGATCCCGGCGGCGGCGAGACCCCAGTCGGCCTGAAGCCACGGTTGTCTTGGGGCTTGCCCGCGATTCCAAGATGTGTCTCCTGCACGTCCTGGGACTCGATCCCGCCTCAGCCGCGAGAAATATTCTTGTTGACAAAGCCCTGCTACAACAGCAAAATTTATCGTCTTTTACGGGTACGGATTTTAGGAGTAGATACGCATGATCATGAAGAGAGCACTGACCAAGATGGGGGACCGTCTAACGTCGCTGGCCACCCGCGCGACAGGGTTGGAGTGGCATGCCGCCGGCTATTTGGAGCGGGGCTGGGTCATCGCCAACCACAAACTGGTGTCATTTCACGCGGCGTTCATCTCGTCCATTCTGAACATCTCCGTGGACACGGCCCAGGGCAAGCACTTCGTGTGGCTGGACAAGGTCTTCACCAACATCCCGGAGACCCTGAGGCCCAAGTTCGCGGTGCTGGAGTTCGTGTTCGCCAGTTGGGAGACCCTGATCTCGCTGGCGATCCTGTACTGCTCCTGGCACATCGCGATCGCAGTCCACGAGATGGGACACTTCCTGACGGCCGCCAAGCTCACGGCCCTGAACAAGGATTCCCAGGAAGAGGCGGATCGCGTGCTCAAAGGCGGCGGCGCCTTTGCATACTACATCAAGATGTTCCTCCTGATCCCGCACGGCAAGTTCGGTGGCGTCAAGAGGGACGAGGGCAACTATGCCCCTAACGCCCCCTACAACCTGGCCGTTGCGGCATCAGGTCCTGTGTGGAGCCAGTGGCTGGCCACGTTCTTCTTGCCTCTGGCCATCCTCTTCATCGCCTTTGGCCTTTACGCCAACAATGACATGCTGATCCTGATCGGCCGTTTCTTCCTGGCCCCCGGCTGCGTGGGCCTGCTTGACCGGTTCCTGGCAGACCATGGCAAGCTGAAGGAGTACCGTACCCGTGAGGCACAGGCCGCAGAGCAGGCCGCCCGCGCAACGGCCGTGGCCGCTGCCGGTGAGAACTGGTACAACCGCGTCGGCACCGTGAAGAAGCAACTGCTGGGCAGCCGCATGCTGGAAGTCGCCCTTCCGGACGGCTCCAAGGTCCGGGCGCCCTGGCAGTATCGCAACTGCGCGATGGGTGGGCGGCACACTGAGAAGGAGTATCCCGAGAGCAACATCTCCATGCAGGAAGGCATGTTCATGCCCCTCTCGGCCAAGACCTATGAAGAGGCCCAGGAGATGACCGTGAAGCTCCAGAGCCGCTTGAAGGAAATCATCGAGTCCGCTCCAGGCGCCAAGGTGATGGGCGTGGGCCTTGAAGGCGGTATCGCCCCCTACATCGACAAGGAGCCCCAGGACCGCGTGCCCGAGCAGCGGATGTGGCGGTTCATGAAGCAGGCCATTCTGGACTGCGAGTACGTGCCCGGCCAGGATGTGGCCATTGCCCTTGACCCAGCCTGCTCGGAGCTGGAGAACGCCTACCGTGAAGAGACCGGCCAGAAGGACTCGGTCGGCATGTATCGCTTCTGGCGTGACAAGAGCAAGATCGACATGAGCCGTGACGAGATCCTTGACCTCTACAAAGAGGCCATGCGGAATGGCGTGCCGATCCTCTCTATCGAAGACGGATTCGGCGAACGGGACCACGCGGGCTGGAAGCTGCTGATGGAAGGCGACAAGGCCACCCAGCGGGACGGCCTGGGCGACAAGGTCTTCGTCATCGGCGACGACCTGGTCACCACCAAGGACACCAACATCGAGCGATGCGCCAGAAACGGCGAGATCAATGCCACGCTGATCAAGGCCAACCAGATCGGAACCCTGTCAGAGACCGTGCTGGCCATGCTGGCCTCACTGGCCTATGACTCGGAACTGGTGGTTTCACACCGGTCCAAGTCGCCCAACGACCCGTTCGAGGCTGAGATCTCCACGGCCATGAACGCCGTGGGTCTCAAGTGCGGCGGTGGAGCCAACACCGAGCGATTGCAGAAATACGGCCGCGTGGTCGAGATCCTGGCCATTGCCGAGCGAGGCAAGCGTCAGATGACCGCGGACGAGCGAAAGACCGTGGAGAAGACGCTGCAGGAGATCGCTGCCCTGCTGACCGGACAGAAGGACGTAGCCATCTCGAAGGCTGCAGCGGAGATGGACATCGCCGCCCTGCTCATGCGGATGCTGGCCATCGAGTCGGTGGTGGGCAACGAAGAGGCCACCAACGCGGGTATCCCCACTGCGGCAGCGACCCTGCTGCTGGGCAGGACCGGAACCATCCGGTTCAAGGGGTCCACGCCGCTCGGCACGTCTGCAGGCGAGGACGAGGCCATTCACTATATCGACAGCATCGTCATGCCAGGACCTCTGACCAAGAAATACCCGGACCTGTTCAAGGACGCTGGAGACAAGACCTTCCGCTTTAAGAAGGGCCTCAAGTACGACGAGGTCAAGGCCAAGAACGATTCCGATCTGATGGCCCTCTGGAAGAAGAGCCGGCGATACGAAGGCAAGGGCTGCCTGGATGCGGTCAATCACATTGAGACCGTCCTCGCGAGGGCCTTTGTGGGCAGGCGTCTGACCGACCTTGGCAGCCTGCTGGACGTGGATAGACTACTGCTCAAAATGGAATACGAAGAGGCCGTCAAGATCGGCATGGCCAGCGCCAATGCCTCCAAGGATGAGAAGATCCAGGCCATGCAGCGTAAGGGCGTGCTGGGCATGAATGCCATCCTGTCCATGTCCGTGGCCATGGGTCGTGCCGTTGCGGCAGCCCAGGGCAAGGAGATGTGGCAGCTCATCCGGCAGATTGCCACCGACGCCATGGCCAAGTTCGTCGCGGCCAATGGCAAGGACAAGAAGGACGTGGCAGGTCTTCAGGCCATGGACTTCGACAAGCTCCAGACTCTGTTCAGGGACACAGCCCGACAGATCAGGTCGCAGGGCAAGGCCGTCACCCCGCTGCTGCGGGAGCAGTTGCCGGTATACCCGGTCTAGAGAAGTAAGAAGTAAGAAGCAACAAGCAAGGGGCGGTTGGACCATCCAGCCGCCCCTTTTCTTAGGACCCGCGAAGGAATAAGGTAGAGGCTTGCCGCTCAGGTTTGGGTCAGATTGGGACGCGAGGGTTGGGGGAGGAATCCAGGGGCATGATGAAGTGGCGTGGCTGGTTTGCCGATAAGATCCTCAATGGTGTGAGGGCAATATCGTGCGGTGGAGGAGTGCCTGGATCTATGCCTAGCTCGCACAGTCAGCTCAGCCTGTCCTCGTCCAGATCGCTGGCGATCCTGATCATCGAGGATGACCTCGTCGACCAGAAGCAGATGGAGCGGTTGCTCCGCAAGTCCGCGATCTCGATCTCCGTGATCCGTCACAGCATCCATCTGGACGAAGCCCTTGCCTTGATGTCCCAGCAGACCTTCGATGTCGTCTTGCTCGACCTGAACCTGCCCGACAGTGGCGGCCTGGCGACAGTGACCACCGTTCATCGCGTGGACCCCAATGCCGCCATCGTGGTGGCCACGGGCGAAGGGGCTGAGGAGCGGGGTCTGGAGGCCGTGGCCATCGGCGCCCAGGACTACCTGATCAAGGGCGAGTTCGATGCCCAGACACTGGCCAGAACCGTGCGCTACGCGGTGGAGCGGCGTCAGGCCCAGAGGGTCCTTCAGGAGAGCGAGCATCGCCTCAAGCTGGTCCTGGACTCCATCCTGACCGGCGTCGTCATGGTAGACGCAGAGACCCAGGAGATTGTAGATGCGAATCCCGTGGCCCGAGAAATCCTGGGTCTGTCAGATCTGGTGGGCAGGGCGTGTGCAAGGCTGATCTGCCATGACTCCCCGTCCCTCCCAGGAGACGCGATGGGCTGCGGATCCAGGAGAGAGGCCGTGCTGGTCAGGGGCGACGGCACGGAGGTCCCGGTGCTCAAGAGCGTCTCCACCACCACCATCAGGGGCCGCGAATACGTCATCACGAGCTTCATCGACATCACGGACCGCAAGGCAGCAGAGGTTGCCCTTCGCACGGCCAAAGAGGAGGCGGAGACCGTCAACGAGCTGCTCATGGATGCCACGGCCAGGGCCAACCATCTGGCCGCCATGGCCGAGATGGCCAGTGCAGCCAAGAGCCGATTCCTGGCCAACATGAGCCATGAGATCCGCACGCCCATGAACGGCATCATGGGCATGTTGGACCTGGCCCTCGACGAGAACGTGAGTGCCTCCGTGCGGCAGTATCTGCAGACATGCCGGTCCTCGGCCAAGGCCCTGCTGGCCATCATCAACGACATCCTGGATGTCTCCAAGATCGAGGCCGGCAAGATCACGCTGGAGGTCGTCGACGCGGACCTCGGCAAGCTCCTGGCAGACATCGACTCCTGGATGCGGCCTCAGACCGTGGACCGCAAGCTCGATTTCTCAGTCCTGCTGTCCTCGCCCGTGCCACAGTTCATGCGTACTGATCCCACGCGCTGCGCCAGTGCCTGGTCAATCTCGTCGGCAACGCCATCAAGTTCACGGAGACCGGGTACGTGCACGTGAAGGTCTCACTCATGCAGGCTGAACAGCCGCTGCTGCGGTTCGACGTGGAGGACACAGGCATCGGCATACCGCAGGACCGGCAACAGGTCATCTTCGAGTCGTTCACCCAGGCAGACAGCAGCACGACCCGCCGCTACGGGGGGACCGGCCTCGGGCTCACGATCACCCGTCAATTGGCGGAGCTGATGGGTGGAAGGGTCGAGATGGTCAGCGAGGTCGGCCGGGGGTCCACCTTCTCGCTGATCGTGCCGGCCGGCGTGGACCTCCACAGTCAGCCCATGATCACGGCCCTGGAGAAACAGACCCCCTCACAGCCCCGATCCTCGCCCGACGTGAGACTGGCCGGGCACATCCTGGTGGCAGAAGACGACGCCGTGAACCAGACGACGATCCAGGCCGTGCTGAGCCGATGGGGCCTCGACGTCACCTTGGTGCAGAACGGACAGCAGGCCGTGGAGGCCGCAGAGTCGAAGGCCTTTGATCTGATCCTCATGGATGTACACATGCCCGTGCTCAACGGCCTGGATGCCACGCAGATCCTGCGAACCCAGGGATTGACCCTCCCCATCATCGCGCTCAGCGCCAGCGTCCTGCAGGAAGACGTGGAGGCCAGCCGAAAGGCCGGATGCAACCTGCATCTCGGCAAGCCCTTCGAGCGGGAGCAGCTCTACGCCACGTTGGAGGCGTATCTGAGAGGCGATCGGGCCGCGCCGCCGGTCCCTGCACAGGTTTTGTGGGACGCCCACCCGCAGGCGGCCAAGGCGGAACAGACCGCCTTTTCCGAAGTCATCGACTGGCGGGATCTCTCCAGCCGCGTGGACGACGAGTCGCTCCTGTCTCAGATTGCCTCGGTGTTTCTGGCCGACAACGCGGAGCGGATTGAACGCCTCGCCCAGGCCATACGCAGCGGCGAGGCCTCGGAGATCCCTTCGCTGGCCCATGCCCTCAAGGGATCTGCAGCCGGCCTTGGGGCCAGGGCCTTGACCGTGGCCGCCCGTCACCTGGAAACCGAGGCCAAGCGGCCGGAGCACCCCAATCTCGTGGCCCTGTTCTCGGCCGTCCAGGTGGAATTCGAGCGGGTCAAGTCGCTCCTCTCAGATCCTGCGTGGATCGGGCGAGTCAAGTCCTGCCAACCCGCCTAGCCCGCATTTCTCACAGCCCTGCGGCGTGGGGCCGTTGCTGGACGCCGGGCTCGCCGTGAAGGCGGCTTGTCAGCCGTCATCGGTGAGTCGGTGACCCTTTGGGGCACTGCTGGGCCCCTCTAACGGATGCTGGATCAGCGGTTCGACCCGCTACACCCTGCCGTTGGGGCCCATCCGAGCAGACCTCCAACCTTCCCGTGCTCCGTCGGGTTTCTCGATCGACATATGCCCCTCACACAACACCTGCCTTTCAGCAACGCAGCGGTTGATATCTCTGGCTCCTGGTAAGATTCTCGTGGATCGCCCGGAACAAGGCCTGATACGGATAACTCTGGGACAACAGTACCCACACCTTGCGGACTGTCACCTGGATCTGGGCCCCAATCTTCAACAACTTCAACCGGATCGTCTGGCACGTCGCTTGGGCCATGTCTGTGCCCTTCAGTCCCAGCCGACGTAACGCCTCCATCAGCATATACGCCACCGATGAGAACCAAAGCCGCGTCTGGTTCGCCCGCATCGTCGCACAACTGGTCCGATCCGCAAACAGATACAACTGCTGCTCTTTGATGCGGTTCTCCATCTCTCCACGGCCACAGTAGAGATCTTCATATAGAGGTTGGGCCTGCCTCTGCTCGGATGAAAGAGACGTCACCACGAACCGAGGATTGTCCCCTTGGGGTAGGACCTCCGCCTTGCCCACGACTCTACGGGGGTGGCTCCAACTGTCCAGGGTCTGATACTGGAAGTCCTTGTATACCCGGGCTGCTTGACCGGTGACCCTGGCTAAGTCACGGGCCTCGGCCAGTTCCGCTCCAAGCTCTCGGATCAGCCGTGCGTTTTTGGCCAGACCCAGCACGTAGTCCACCTGGTGGCCCTCACACCAGGCCATGATTCCTTCCCGGCAGAAGCCCGAGTCACCCCGGACGATGATCTGGACCTGCGGCCAGGCCTGGCGGATCTGGGTGACGATCTGATCCAACTCCTTGACCGACCCGGCGGCCCCGTCGATATCCGCTGGCCGTAGCCGGGCGCACAACAAGTGATCACCGCAGAAGATGTACAACGGTAGATAGCAGTAGTGGCCATAGTAGCCGTGGAAGAACTTGCCCAGTTGGTCTCCATGTACCGGATCGTCCGTGGCATCGAGATCCAGGACGATGCACTCAGGGGGACGATCGTATGACTGAATGAAGGCATCGACGAAGAACCGATCCACATCCTGGCGATGCACTACGATCTTCTTGTAGCGACTGTTGTGGTCAGCCCCGACTGGCGTCAGCTCCAGTCGGTTCAAGGTGCTCTTGCCTGCCAGAGGTTCCGTGTGAGGGTCCTTCTTGCCCACCAAGGCTGCCAGCAACAGGTCCTGACGCAGCACATCGTGGTCGTTGAGGTCCTCGTATCCCAGGGCCAAGGCGTAGACCCTTTGGGCAATTAGCTCGTAGAGGGTGTGATCGATCAGGTCGGGGTTACGATGGTCGGTGAAGCAGGCCGCGAACTGCCGAATGATGCCTGTGGCCTGCTCAACCTGTCTGAGCAGGATGGCCCCGCCATCCGAGCAGATCGTTCCCCCGTTGAAGCGGCCCACCAGAGTTCGGTCATTCCCTGCTTGCAGGACGATCGGCTGGCTGGTACACTCTGTAGTCATCAGAAAGCTCCTTCCTTCTGCTGCTAATTCTTTCAAGCCAAAAGACTTATAGCAGAAAGTGGAGCTTTTTTCAATAGTAATGGTGAGAAATGCGGGCTAGCCCTCACTTCTCACGATCACTGGATGCGGTTCTTTGTTGTTGACCCGCCACGGCCGAGAGCTATGATGATTACTCTATGGTAGAGTCCCACTAATCACTCACTTTGACAGGAGGAATTGGCATGAGACACGAGACATTCCACAAAGGTTGCGCGCGGGTACACTGGGGATGGGCACTGGCCCTCCTGATCCTGACGACGCCGGCATTATGGGCGGCGGAGGACCTCTCCGGCGACTGGAAGATCACCTCGGACTTCAACGGCCGGGCCATGGTCTCCACCCTGTCCCTAGCCCAGAAGGCCGACGGCGCGTGGACCGCCAAATGGGGGGCCTCGGAGCTCTCCAACGTCAAGTTTGACGGCCAGAAGCTCGGCTTCGTCCGGACGATCAAGTTCGGCGACAACGAGTTCAGCATGACCTTCAATGGAACCCTCAAGGATGGCAAGATCGCGGGGACCCTGTCCAGCGATCAGGGGGAATCGACCGTGACCGCAGTCCGCAAGAAGGTCAAGTCGCCCATCCTCGGCCAGTGGGACATGACCTTCAATGTAGGGGATCGCGACATCAACGGTCTGCTGACTATCGCGGAGAAGGCGGATGGCCAGCTCGATGCGAACTGGACGAAGGAGCCGGGCCAACATACGGTGTCGAACGTCAAGTTCCAGGACGGCAAGCTCACCCTCACACGCAAGAGCAACATCCCGGACATGGGCGAGGTCGAGGTCAGCTATGAAGGCACGGTCAAGGGCAATGAGATGACCGGGGCCTGGAAGAGCCAGATGGGCGACTTTGCCGCCAAGGCCAACCGGACCGGCGGAGCCTTGATCGGCAAGTGGGAGCTGTCCGTGACCAACGACCGCGGCACGCGGACGACCCTGCTCAACATAGATGGTGACATGACCGGCACTTACGAGACTTTCGGCGGCGAGATGCCGACCAAGGACCTCAAGCTGGACGGCAACCAGGTGGCCTTCACCATCGAGACGAGCTTCAACGATCAGACCTTCAAACAGGAGTTCAAGGCCAAGATCGACGGCAAGACCCTCAAGGGCCAGATCGTCTCTGAGAGAGGCACGAGCGAGGTGACCGGCAAGAAGCTCGAGGCTGCCCCAGCGGCAACCACCCCCGCTGCTGCCAAGGCGAGCCCCGCGGGCCTGGTGGGCACCTGGGAGATGACGAGCGAGGGCAGAGACGGCACGCCCCGGACCAACACCCTCAAGATCAAGGCCGACATGACCGGGACCTACAGCGGCCGGGACAACGACATCCCCATCAAGGACCTGAAGGTGGAAGGCAGCCAAGTCAGCTTCAAGTACACGCGGAGCTTCAACGACCAGGAGTTCACCATGGAGTTCAAGGGCAAGCTCGAAGGGACGACCCTCAATGGTGAGTTCGTCAGCGAAAGGGGCAACCGGCCCGTCACCGGAAAGAAGGTCAACTAACTCAGAACTCAGAACTCAGAACTCAGGAGTCAGGAGATAGGAGATAGGAGAGGGGGCTGGTTGATTCCTGGGCAAAGGCGATCATGAACGACGAGGGCTTGGACGACTGTCCAAGCCCTCGTTTATGTTCTGGTGACCGGCCCTTTCAGGCCGCCTTCGCTGTACGTTACAGCGGCTGTTCGGTCACGCAGCGGGGGTCCATGAAGTGGAGCAGGTAGTCGGGACCGCCGGCCTTGGTGCCGACTCCGGACATCTTGAATCCACCAAAGGGCTGAACCTTGACCAGGGCGCCCACGCAGGGCCGGTTGAGGTACAGGTTGCCGACGCGGAATTGCCGCCTGGCCTTCTCCAGATGCTCGGGCGTGCGGCTGAACACGCCGCCGGTCAGCGCGAACTGCGTGGAATTGGCCCACTCCAGGGCTTGGTCGAAGTCACGGGCCCGCATCACGGCGAGCACGGGTCCGAAGACCTCTTCCTGGGCCAACCGGCAGGACGGGGTGAAGCCTTCAGCGATGGTCATGGGCACGTAGTACCCCTTGCCCTGTGGTACCGGGCTGGCGTACAGGACCTTGCCTTCTTCTCCGGCCAGTTCCACGTACTCCAGGTTCTTCTTCTGGGCTGCATGATCGATCACCGGGCCCATGTAGTTGGTGGGGTCCTCGGCAGGACCGATCTTGAGCTTGCGAGCCTCGGCCACCAGGCGAGAGACAAACTGGTCGTAGATCGAATCCACGACGATCAGGCGGGAACAGGCCGAGCACTTCTGGCCCTGGTAGCCGAACGCCGCATACAGGACCGCAGGCACGGCCTTTTCGACGTCTGCATCGCTGTCGATCACCATGGCGTTCTTGCCGCCCATCTCGGAGATGATCTTCTTGACGAAGGACTGGCCCTGGGAGACGCGGCCTGCTCGCTCGATGATCCGCAGCCCCACCTCGACGGAGCCGGTGAAGGCGATGACCGCGATCTTGGGGTGCTCCACCAGGGTGTCGCCGATCTCCGATCCCCGGCCGGGCACGTAGTTGAAGACGCCGTCCGGCAGGCCGACCTCGCGAAAAACCTCCACCAGGTGATGGCCCACCACGGCCGCCTGGTTGGAGGGCTTGTAGACCACGCAACTGCCCGCCACGATCGCGGCGGAGGCCATCCCCACGCTGATCGCCAGCGGGAAGTTCCAGGGCGCAATCACGGCAGTCAGGCCCTTGGGCTGGTAGAAATATCGGTTGGTCTCGCCGCCGTAGGTCCCCAGGTCCTGCCACTCGCCCAGCCGGATGGCCTCGCGGGCGTTGTATTCCAGGAAGTCGATGGCCTCGGCCAGGTCGTTGTAGGCCTGTCCCCACTGCTTGCCCTCTTCGAGGACCTGCCAGGCGGAGTAGTCGAAGATCCGCTTGCGAAAGATCGCCGCCGCCTTGATCAGGGTGTCCGCCCGCTGCCTCGCAGGCAGGTCACGCCACACGACAAAGGCCTTGTCTGCAGCAGCGATAGCCCGGTCGATCTCCTGCCTGCCGGCCTGGCTGATGACGCCCACCACCTCGTCTGGATTGGCGGGATTGATCGAAGTAATCGTGGTCGGAGTCGCCACGTCCTGGCCATCGATGTAAAGGGGATAGGTCTTTCCGAGATCCTTCCGGACCGCTGCAAGGGCCTTCGGAAAGGCCTTGCTCACCTTGGGGTCACCACACCCCGGGAAGATGGGCTCATTCTTGAATGCGGACAGCTCCGGGGTCCCGGCTGTCCGCGGTGAAGCACTTCTCATTTCAACGATCCTGCCTTTCCTGCCGTGATGAGTCTTGGATTCCGTCTGATCAGCCATTGGACAACTCCCTGCTCCGCAGGCAGGCCTGTCTCATGCCCGCCTCGATGACTTCGCCAAACCGGCCTTCCGTGAACACCTTGAAGGCCGCCTCTGTGGTGCCGCCCTTGGTGGCCACCTTCTTCCACAGGGCACTCGGCGTCTCGCCGTCACGGTCCGCCTGCTCAGCCATCAAGGCCGCGCCCTTGGCGGTCTGCAACACCAGGGCCGTGGAGAGGTCCTCGGCCAGGCCCATGGCCACTCCCGCCTTGATCATCTCCTCCATCATGAGGAAGTAGTAGGCAGGGCCGCTGCCGCTGACCGCAGTGACCACGTCGATCAGGTCTTCGTCTTCAACGACAATGGACTTGCCCACGCACAGGAAGATCAGGCGGGCCTTTTCCATCTTGGGCCTGGCCTTGGGATTGGCATACAGGGCGCTGGCCCCTTCATCGATGAGGGCCGGCATGTTGGGCATGACCCTCACGATGGCCACGTCTCCCAGATGCTGGGCGATGTTGGCGACCTTCTTGCCTGCCACGATCGAGATGACCAGGGTGTCGCTCTTGATGCAGTCTCGGATGCTCATCAGGGCCTCCTGGAGGTTCTGTGGCTTGACGCTGAGCACCAGGACATCGGCTTTCTCCGCCGCGTCGCGGTTGTCCCGGGCAGGGACCACACCATACTTCTGGGCCATCTGCTGGAGCCGCTCGGCCTTGACGTCGCTGATGTAGATGTTCTCCGGCTTGTACACGTGGGCCAGGATGACACCCCGAATCATGGCTTCAGCCATGTTGCCAGCACCGATGAACCCGATCGTATCCATGTAGTACTCCTTAGGCTTGCTGAAACGCAGCTCTTTACCTAAGCGGCGTCACAGTGACGCGCTTAGAACATCATAGTAGTCGCCAAATCTGTTTTCTACGCCATTCCGCCAGTTGTGCCAATAGTAAGCCCCACCTTAGGATTTGCGCATAGATTACCCTTCCCGTAGTGATCTCGAGAAGGGTTTTTTGGTGATAGAAGGTGTATGGGGGGAGCTGAAGGTTCTGAGATAGTCTCTAGAAGGTCCACAGGGCCACGGTGTTCTGGTCCCTGACGTAGATCCCCGTGGCACCGACCACAGGGTGGGCCCAGGTCTCAGTGTCCGCGACCTTGTAGTGGGCCAACTCCGTATACTGCTTGTCGCTCGCCTGATAAACGGCCAGCTCCGTGTTGAGGGTCAGGGCCATCAGGCAGGGACCTGCATCCACGATCGCACCGCTGTTGCCGCGGGTGGCCGTGTCGATCCAGCACGTGACCCCGGTCTTGGCATTGAGGCAATAGAGCTTGCCGCCAGCAAAGCCGAACAGAAGGCCACCCTTGAGCACGGGCGTCGTGAATCGCGGCGCCACCTGCAGGTCGTTGTGGTCCCAGATCCGTCTGGCCGCAAATTGCCCATCCTGACGTTCGATCTTCAGGGCCGAGGTGGACATTCCCTGGCCCATCACGAACACGGTCTGATCGTCCACCACGGGTGTGGTATTGTTGCCCTGCTTGGCCTGAAACGGCGACTGCCACAACAGCTTGCCGTCCGCCAAGCCTACTGCGATGACGTGTTTCTCGCTGAGCGTCACCACCTGGCGGACGCCGTCCACGGTCATGACCACGGGTGACGAGCTCGCAGGCGCATCGCCCTCATATTTCCACTGGACCTGGCCGGCAAGATTCAGGGCCATGATCGTGCCTTTACCCTTGCCGCCCAGGTACACGACGCATCGGCCGTCTGCGACCAGCGGCGACATGGAAGAGTCGAATCGGTACTCCGTGCCGCCATAGTCCTGGACCGACTGCTTGCGCCACAAGACCTTGCCTGTGCCGGCGTCCAGGCAGGACAGGATGCCGCCCACGCCCAGCGTGAGGACCTTGCCCTCTGCCACTGCAGGCGAGCTCCTGGGGCCGCCGTGACGCACAGCCGGGCCCGTGACCACGTAGTCCGCAGGGTAGCGATCCTGCCAGACCGTCTTTCCCGTGGCTGCGTCGAGGCACGTGATCACCTCGTTGGCGTCCAGGCGGCCAAAGGCATACAGCCGGTCGCCTTTGGCCGCAGGCGTGGCGTCGCCCAATCCCACGGAGACCTTCCACTTCTGCGTCAGCTCCTTGGGCCACGTCTGCGGCGCCTTGAACCCGGCGACCTTGCCGTCCCGGTTCGGACCCCGCCACTGGGGCCAATCCTGGGCAAGCACAGTGCCAGCACCGATGATTGCCGTACAGGCGACCGCCGAGACAGTGATCGATCGACTGAAACGCTCCATGAGAGTCCTCCAAAGAGTCGGCCGGCTCTGCCGCCCTACCACCTGCGGCACCTTCCATTGCGGATTGATGATTGCGGATTGCGGATTCGCAGCCGGTGCCCCAATCTGCAATCCGCAATCCATACGCAGGGGCATCACAGGGCCCACAGCATCACGGAGTCCTGGTCACGCACGAAGATCCGCTTGCCTGCCAGGACTGGAGAGGCGTAGGTCCCCTTGTCCGCCACCTTGATGCTTGCGACCTCGGTGTAAGCCTTGTCAGTCGCCTGGAAGACGATCATCTGCGAATTCTGCGGCAGGGCCAGGAGGCAAGAGCCACCATCCACGATGGCGCCGAAACTCCTGCGGCTGGTCGTATCGGTCCAGACCGTCTCGCCCGTCTTGGCATTGATGCAGAAAAAGAAACCCTTCTCCGAAAGGCCGTACAGGAAGCCGTCCTTCAGGACTGGGGTATTGTACTGGGGAGCGAGCGTGGCGTTGGTCCAGACTTCCTTGGCCTCGAAGGTGTCGCCCTGCTTGCTGACCTTGACGGCCTTGGTGCCCCTGCCCTGGCCGGTGTAAATCACGGTCTGGCCGTCCACGATCGGCGTCGCGGCATTGTAGGCCATGCCTGAAGGCGCGAACGCGATCTGCCACAGGAGCTTGCCGTCTGCGAGGGCCACGGCCACGACCATCTTGTCCGTGAGGGCCACCACCTGCCTGACGCCGTCAGCGGTCATCACCGCAGGAGAGGCATACGCTGCCCCGTCACCGGTCCACTTCCACCTCGGCTCGCCTGTGGCCAGGTCATAGGCCACGATCCCGCCGCCCGTGGGCCCGCCGAGCTGAACGACGGCCAGGCCGTCGACGATCAACGGCGACGACGAGGTATAGAACCGGGGCCATGCGCCCGAGAAGTCATCCTTGCGCCAGAGCGTCTTTCCACTGGCTGCGTCGACGCACGAGACGATCCCTGAGATCCCGAGCGTGCAGACCCTTCCTGCCGAAACCGCAGGCGAGCTGCGAGGACCCGAGTGCGCACCCGCAGCAGGTCCGCCGATGGCTGGGGCTGCATAGGCGTTCCGCCAGACCTCCTTGCCGTCCTCTGCATTGAGGCAGAGAATGACCTCATTGGCATCCTGACGGGTGAAGACGTACAGCTTGTCAGCAACCAATGCGGGTGTGGAATCGCCCGGCCCTACGGCTACCTTCCACTTCTGTGTCAGCTCCTTGGGCCATGTCTCCGGTGCGGCAAACCCTGCGGCCTTTCCATCAAGGCCCGGGCCCCGCCATTGAGGCCAATCCTGCGAAAAGGCGGCACTGGCGGCACAGGCCAGGACCGCGCAACTGCCAACCACGGCCATCACTCGAATCGTCTTGTTCATGGCAGATCCCTTTCGAAACCTGTAGAATCCCCTCGCCTCGCTGCACGCGCAGCATCAGGCTGCTCGCGAGAGCTGCCCCGCAACACGCTAGCCCGTTGCCTGGACCGTGTCAATTGGGTCTTCGCCGCTGAGGCGAATGCCTGCTAGGCTTCACCCGGAATGGCCACCACGTCGTCCTTGGGCGTCGTGACCGGGCCCTTCTCGAAGTCCTCTGCGGCAGGCGAGAGCCTCAGGTCGTACCAAGGGCTGGTCTTGGTCTCCATCAGGTCGGTCCACCGTACCATCTGCCCCGTATACGCGGCGATCCGTCCCATGATGGCGGACATGGTGGACTCAGCCACCTGCCTGGCGTCGTTGACCGGCTTGCCCTCGCGGATGGCCCGAATCAGCTCTGCGTGCTCGATCACGTAGGGATTGCCGTCTGCGAAGGCAGGGACGGTGACCGACTTGCCCTGTGGCTTGCCGTCTCCCCAACAACTGCCCTCGGTCCCCACGAAATGCTCGCTGACGCGGCTGTACGTGCCATTGACCTGCCTGCACATGCTGTGGACGGTCACGTTGTCGCCGTAGTCGAAGTCGATGCTGAAGAAGTCATACTGATCGCCGGTCTTGCGGCGTGCCCTGCCGCCAAAGCCCAGGGCCATCTTGGGCATCCTTCCGATGAACCAGTTGGCCACGTCGATGTTATGCACGTGCTGCTCGACGATGTGGTCTCCGGACATCTCCGTGAAGCTGACCCAGTTGCGGACCATGTAGTCTGCTTCGCTCTCGCCGGCCTCGCGATCATGCTTCCACAGGGCGCCACCACACCACCAAATCCGGGCGCACAGGATCTTGCCGATCGCGCCCTGGCTGATGGCAGATGCGTTCTCCCTGTAGACCTTCTGGTATCTCCGCTGGGTCCCTGCCACGATCGACAGCTTCTTCTGTTTGGCCAGGTCGCCGGCCTCCATCACCTTGCGTGCGCCCGGCGGGTCCACGGCCACGGGCTTCTCCATGAAGACGTGCTTGCCAGCCTCGATTGCAGCCTGGAGATGGACCGGCCTAAACGCAGGCGGCGTCCCCAGGATGACCACGTCCACGTCGCTGAGGGCCAGGAGCTTGCGATACCCGTCGAATCCCGCGAACATCCGGTCGGGCGAGACCTTCATAATCTGGTCTGCGGGCTTCTGCTTGTCCTGGCACCACTTGGTGCCCTGCTCGACCGCGCTCTTCATCCTGGCGCCGAACGGATCAGCCATGGCCACGATCTGTATCCCCGCCGAGGACCCCAGGCAGTCTACCATAGCGCCCGTTCCCCGGCCGCCGCAGCCGATGACTCCCACGCGCAGGGTGTCCGAGCCTGCGGCGAATCCACGAGTGGCCACTGCACCGAGGGCTGCCACCGAAAAGGCCATCTGGCCGGAGGTTTTCAAGAAATCACGACGCGTCTGCATGATCCAACCCTTTCCTGTTCACCCGTTTCGATTGAATATCCTGGATTCGTCGCCTGCCGGCTAAAAGTCATCTGCAGCCCTGTACGCGGCGATCAGGGACTTCTCTGCTGCCTTTCCACTGCCCTTGCTGTTGCCGTGCTCCATGCACAGCACACCGGTGTAGCTCTTGGCGTGGATATGCTTGAAGACGTTCCTGTAATTGATCTCCCCGGTTCCGGGCTCCTGTCGTCCGGGATTGTCACCGACGTGAAAGGCGGCGATCTGATCCCAGGCCTTGTCGATGTTGGGGATGAGGTTGCCCTCTGTGATCTGCTGGTGGTAGAGGTCGTTGATGATCTTGACCGAGGGACTGCCCACGGCCTTGCAGATCATATAGGTCTGGGGGATCTTCTGCAAAAACAGGCCCGGATGGTTGGCCCACCAGTTCAGGGGCTCCAGCACCACGATCAGGCCTGCAGGCTCAGCCACCTGGGCACAGGCCTTGAGGTGATCGATCACGTTGGCCGTCTGGTAGTCCCACTCCAGGTTCTGGACGCAGGACCCTGCAGTCAACAGGGCCCATTTGACACCCGTCCGCCTGGCCACCTCGATCCCTTCCTGGGTAGCCTTGAGGAGCGCGTCACGGGCGTCCTTGCCGCTGGTGACCAGGGCAGGCTGGCCCCAGGCGTACATCACGAAGGGCCCTAGGGTCATGCCCAACCGGGCCATCTCCCTGCCGATCTTCTCCTGCAGGTCCTTTGGCCTGCCCCCCAGGCCATTGTCGAACATGGCCGTGAATCCCTGGTCTGCAGCGAACTTGATGTTCTCGATCGGATCGTCGCCCACGTGGCCTTTGAAGGACTCCAGTCCGGGGGCATATTTGAGCTTGAACTTGGCGGCCGGCGCCGGCGATGGTGACTGTGCATCAGCCCGGCCGGCTAGGGCAGAGACGGCGGCGGCACTGGCGGCGGTGACGAGAAATTGCCTTCGATCCATGGTTCTATCTCCCCTGGCAAATGCATGACGAGTTGTTCGAGAGACTATCTCTAGGCCTGCCTCCATGACGGAGGACCGCCCACGGGCAGCCCGATAGGGACCATGATCCTTCGCAGGGCCTGCGGTGTCAAGTGCCGAGTTAGCCACAATCGACCAGGGTTGTCCCAGAACAATCGCAAAGTCCCTTGCATCGAGCCACGGGCTTTTGGTAGCATGAGACTGTCATTGGATGGAATTGCAGGAAAGCCGTTGAGGAGACGCCACCATGCGCACCGCAGTTGTTCTGATGGTACTCAGTTGTTTACTCGCGAGCGGTCAGGCCAAGCAACTCACTGTGGACGACGACGGGCCCGCAGATTTCAACACCCTGGTCGCCGCGGTCCAGGCGGCGACGGATGGCGACACGATCACCTTGAAGGAAGGCCTCTACCGGGGCAGCGGTAACCGGGCCATCCAGGTCAGCGGCAAGGCCCTGACGATCAGGGGCCAGGCGGGCGCCAGCCGCACGATCATCGACTGCCAGTCGCAGAGTGGGGCCTTCCTCCTCAGCGGGGCCAACAGCGCCCTGACCCTGGAGGACCTGACCATCTGCAACGCCGTAGGCGGCCAGGGCGGAGCCGTGCAGGTCTCCGGAGGCCTTGTCACGCTGACCCGCTGCACGTTCTATGGAAATGGCGCCACCTACTCGGGCGGAGCGGTCTACATCAGCAGCGAGGCCAAGGCCGTGATCTCCCAGTGCACGTTCCTTCAGAACTGGACTGTGTCCTCAGGAGGGGCCATCTACGCTTACTATCGCTCCACCCTCTCGGTAGCGGACTCTCTCTTCGAGGGCAACAGCTCGCTCTCTCAAGGCGGGGCCCTGGAGTGCTACTACTACTCGACCGTGACCCTGTCGGGCTGCTCCTTTGTGTCCAACACCGCTCGCAGCAGTGGTGGCGCCATGTACCTTTACGAGGCCCAGTGTACCCTGGTCAACTGCTCGTTGCTGGCCAACACCGCGGGCGGCCAGGGCGGAGGCATCTACTCCCGGTACGAGTATCCAGTCCTGACCCACTGCACGTTGTCGGGCAACGTCAGCAGCTCGCAGGGGGACGCCCTCTACCTCTACTACGGCGAGAAGCTGCAACTGACCAACTGCGTCATCTCCGGCCACACCAACACGGCCATCTATGACTACTACTGGTCCTCTTCAGGCAATCACGCGAGCTTTCAGAACTGCCTTTTCTACAGCAACAAGGCGGGCGTCTATTGGTACGAGAGCGACCAGATGACCTACTCCTCAGCGGCCGCCATCAACCAGATCCAGGGCAGTTCAGGCAACCAAGACGGCGATCCGGGGTTTGCTTCTGCCTTGAATCCAGCCCTGACCTCTGCATCCAAGGCCATCGACAAGGGGACACAGACCGGGCTGCAACTACCCTCGACCGACGCATCCGGGTCTCCGCGGGTCATGGATGGTGACCGCAACGGCAAGGCGGTTCCAGACGCGGGGGCCTATGAGTTTGATCCCAACCGGGTCCTGCTGGCGGCCTCCATGCCCGTGGTTCACCTGGTCCGCGAGCTGGGGGGCCCGAGTCTCCTGACCCAGGATCTGGCGATCCGCAACCTCGGTCCCGCTACCGCGGACTGGACATGCCAGGCGGAGCAGCCCTGGCTCAGCGTAGAGCCGATGACCGGGTCCGCAGGCGGCCAGCCTTCCACGGTCGCCATCCGCGCCAACACCGAAGGCATGACCCGGGGGCTCTACCTGACCAACCTGACCTTCACTTCACCGCAGGTCCCGGGCGGAACCCTGACGGTGCCGGTCCTGCTGCTCATCAAGGGTGAACTCCAGGTGCCTGCGGGGTTCCCCAGTATCCAGACTGCCGCCAATGCGGGCTGGGACGGCGAGGTCATCCACGTCGCAGGAGGCACCTACGCAGAATCGGTGACCGTCAACCGATCCCTGGCCCTGATCGGTCACGACCAGCCCATCCTCCAAGGGAGCCTCAGCCTTGGGGCAGACCGCTGTACGGTCCAGGGATTCCTGATCCGGGGCGCCGGTCTATATGTGGGCTCTTCTCTCAACACGATCTGTCAGAACGAGATCACGGACTGTATGGATGCCGTGACCGTTGCCGGCACGCAGAACACCCTGACCGGCAATCGGATCGCCAACAACCAAGGGATAGGCCTGAGGATCTCCGGCGCCTCCAATATCCTCAGGGACAACCGGATTGAAGGAAACGCCGCCAACTTCGATCCTGCCGGCAGTGGGCAGGCCGCCTACGTCCAGGACATCGACTCATCCAACACGATCGACGGCCAGCCGATGGTCTATCTCGTGGGCGCAGCGGACGGGACAGTCGAAGGCCCCGCAGGCTGCGTCGTGCTGGTCAATTGCACGAGTATGTCCATCCTGGGCGTGGACATGACCCGCAACGCCAAGGGCATCACGCTGGTCAACTGTATGACCACGTTGATCCGCGACTGCGTGGTTCACGACAACCGGGACACGGGCCTATGGATCGAAGGCGGCCAGGACACCACCCTTCTCGACAATCAGATCTCAGGCAACACCTATGGGATCCGGCTGGTGAATACCACAGGGGTGGCCATGGAGGCCAACACCTTCGTCCGCAACCGCTATCACTTCGCCTGCGAGGGCGGCGACTACCGCCATCAGATCGACACCTCGAACACCCTGGATGGCCGGTCGCTGGTGTACCTGCTCGACGCCATGAACGTGACCGTGGACGAATCGAGCCAGGCCGGGTGCGTCTATGCCGTCAACTGCTCTGGTCTCGCCGTGAAGAACCTGACCCTGTCCGGCAACGGTCACGGCGTCTTCTTCTACAACACCCGGGCCTCTACGGTGCAGGGAGTGACTGTACAGGACACGGGGATCAGCGGCATCGAGCTTCAGGACTGCACGCAGGTCCAGGTCCTGGACTGCAAGGCCTATCGAAGCGAGGTGGGCGTAAACCTACAGTATAACCAGCAGGTGAGAGTCAGCCGGTGCAGGATCGCGTTCAATCGCCGCGGCATGGATGCCACGGGACCGGTCCAGATCGACAACTCGGTCATCCACAACAACAGCCCTGAATCCGGCCTCTATTTCAATGGCGTCAGCGGCGCGGTGTATAACTGCACGGTGATCAACAACAGCTACAATCCCGGATATACGCCCTCATCGGAGGAGGGAGGCGGGATCGCGGGTTACGGCGGCAGTCAGTTCTCGATCTCCAATTGCATCTTCTGGGGCAACTCGCCCGCGCAAGTGCCCCGTGGGGACTGGTACAGTTTCCCACAAATCACCAGTTGTGACGTGCAGGGCGGCATCGCGGGCTGGGGCAACAAGAACGTGGAGCCGATGCTCACCCCGGATGGGCACCTCCGCCAGGGCTCTCCCTGCGTCGCTGGCGGCCGGGCAGCCTCCAGCCAGCCGGTGGCCGACATCGACCAGGAGCCGGGCAACAGGAGCGGCAGCACCCTGGACATGGGTGCGGACCAGTACTATGACTTCGACCGCGATGGCCTGCCCAACTGGTTTGAACGACTCCTGGTAGCCGATGGGATAGACGCCAAGCCCTCCGACGATCCGGACCACGATGGCCTCACGAGTCTCCAGGAGTACGAGGTCTACTCCAGCAATCCCGCGGTTGCGGCCGCCATCCACCACGTCGATGCCGAGCACGGGGACGACCTGGCGGACGGGCTGTCTGCTGCCACGGCGAAGAAGACCGTCAACGCGGCCCTGACCCAGTGCGCCAACAGTGACCGGATCATCGTCCATCCCGGGACCTACGCCGAGGACGTGTGGTTTGGCGGCAGGCAGGTGACCTTGCAGGGTCAGGATCCCCTGGATCCGAAGACCGTGCGATCGACAGTGATCCTGGGGCAGGTGAGCCTGACCGGAGGTGAAGGACGGGGTAGCGTGCTTCAGGGTCTGACTCTTTCTGGGCCCAGAGAGACGACCAGCTACACGTCCTCCTCCATACCCAACGCGGTGGTCCAGTGCCAGGGGTCGAGCCCGATGATCCTGGACTGCGTCATCATCCCCAATGCCCAGGTGCCACCCACTTCCTATTGGAGTGGCCTGGTCTGTTCGCAGGCAGACGTCGTCGTGGCCAGGTGCAGGATCGCGGAACATAGGTCCATCTATGCGGCTGTCTATGCAAAGGACTCGACGCTCAACCTTGAGCACACGGTCATTGCAGGCAACCAGGCCTACTACAGCGGCGCGGCCGTGTACGCCGAGAAGAGCTCTCTCCGCATGACCCACTGTACCCTGGCGGAGAACCGCTACCTGTTTCTGAGCTACGATGATAGTGGGACAGCCGTCTACGCGAGCCAATCAGCCGTCAAGATCCTCAACTCCATCCTCTGGGACAACACGCAACTCGAGGTCCAGGCGGTGGAGGGCAAATCGACGACGATCGACTACACCGACATCCGCCGTGGCGAGCAGGCCATCTCTACGACGTGGACTGGACAAGGCAACCTCTGTGTGGACCCGTGCTTCGTGCAACCCGGCCGGTGGGCCACAGAGGCGGCCTCCCTTGCGCCCTGGGCCGCAGGCGACTACCATCTCCAGAGCCAGGGCTGGCAATGGACTGAGACTGCCCCAGACGGGTCACATTGGGCCCGGGCAGAACAGACCAGCCGGGTCGCCGAGGCAGGCAATCCGGGCACACCCCTGGAGGATGAGCCTGTCTTCGCGGACATCGACCCCAATGGCCTTTTCGGCCGCAACGTCCGGTCGGAGATGGGCGCCTACGGCGGCACGAGCCAGGCCGCTGTTGCCCCTGTCGGGTGGGGCCTCCTGGCAGACCTCAACAATGATGGCGTCGTCAACGGTGCAGACCTGGCGATGTTCTCAGCTCACTTCGGCTCCAGCGAGCCATCGTGCCCTGCTGACCTGGACCGCAGCGGCCAGGTCAATGACCTGGACCTTGCAGTCCTGTCTCAGCAGTGGCTGGACTGTACACCCTGGGTAGGTACAGTGACGCCGGTGACCGCCCCAAATCCATAACCCATTTTCATACTAGGATTTCTGGGTCGTGGCCGGATCGACCGCAGAGGGCAGGATGTAAACCGCCGCCTCCGGAATGCCGATACACGGGGCAGACCTGCCTGCTCGCGTGCATAGGCGATGGTCTTGCCGAAGCCTCTACGCAGCACATGGGGACCGGGCTCGGCAGTGCGTGTCACCGGGGGTTACGATGGACGGTCAGTCTCCAGGAAGGTCAGAGACCCACGGAGGGACGAAGTGCCAGAACGGCCATGAGGGCGAGGAGTCCTTGGCCGGCGGGGCTGGTTGTGACTTGGCCAGCCGCGGTACCGCGACGCTCAAGGTCGTGTCAGAGGAATACCGGCGGCTCAAGGCCCTCATCCCGGGCATGGTGTACATCTACGCCCTCTATCCGGATGGCACCCACGGGTTTCCCTACGTCAGCGAGGCCTCACGGGATCTCTTTGGTCTTGAGCCCGAGGACGTCATGCGGGATGGCACGCTGCTGTCCGGCCTGATCCACCCCGACGACGCGGTCCGCCGGGATGAGTCCATCCTCCGCTCCGCAAAGACCATGAAGCCTTGGAGACAAGAACTCCGACATATCGTGCACGGCGGGGTGCGGTGGTATGACTGCATGTCGCGTCCAGAGCGGCAACCCGACGGGACGATCCTGTGGGACGGAATCATGCTGGAGATCACGGACCGCAAGAAGGCTGAAGAGGCCGTGGACCGTCGATTGGCCCTGGACGAAACGCTGCTCGCCATATCCGCTCGTTGCGTCAAGCCCGGCGACGCGGACGCAGCGGTCGATGATTCCATTGCGGAACTCGGCCGATTGACCCAGGCCGGCCGTGTGACGCTCTGTCAGGTCAGCGGTATCGGAAATCTGCTGAACAAGAGGTGGCAATGGCACAGCCCGGGAGCCCGCATCGAGCGAGACGACCTTGGGGTCCTCCCCCATCTGAAAGGTCCCTGGCTGACAAACAGGCTCGATGAGGTCGGTTTTGTTCACGTGCGGGACATCGCCAAGATGCCCCCCCAGGCCCAGACCGAAAGACAGTTCCTGGGGCAGCGGGGGATCTCGTCATTTCTGATTCTGTCGCTCCACATCCGGGGGGACCTCAGAGGACTGATCGTCCTGGACAACGTCGCGGGGATGAAGGAGTGGAGCGACTACGATCTGGCGGGCCTCCGTGTGGCGGCAGAGCTGATCGGCAGCGCCCTGGCCCGCAGCCTGACCGAAGAGGAGCTTCGCAGCAGCGAAAGCCTGTATCGCTCGCTGGTCGCCATGTCGCCCACCGCCATCGCGGTGACAGATCTGGAAGGCCGCATTCTCATGGTTAACCCCCGTGCCCTGGAGATCTTCGGATACACCGACGCCTCGGAGTTGGTTGGACATAGCGTCCTCGAGTGGATGCCCCCGGAGGAATCCGAGGTCGCGTCCCGGGCGATGGCGGACCTCCTGTCCAAGGGCCTTGTCAAGCGAGCCAGGCTGAACCCTGTTCGAAAGAACGGCCAGCGGTTCCCGGCTGACCTGAGTGGCTCGGTGGTCTGCGGTGATGACGGAAAGCCCCGCTTCCTCATGATCATGACCCGCGACCTCACCGAACGCAGCGAGGTCGTATCAGGAAAAGACTGATCCCCAGCCCGACTCCCCCATCGAATGTAACCTTCTCCAGTTCCCGCGGGTATGAATAAGTGCGTCATGTAGACGGTGGACAGACTGCCCCTGGGCAAGGAGAAGAGACCCCATGAAAGATCCCGTCAAACAGGCCAGCGGCCGCGATGGCTCGAGTACCCGCAGAACCAGGCCCATTCTCACTGCAGTTATCTGTGCAGCCATGCTCGGTACCGCGGTCGCGGTAGGACTGGGCATCCGATGGATTCGGGCCCGGCCTGCGGTGGAAGAACCGGTGGCACAGGCCGTACAATCGCCTGAGCCAGTGAAGGTCGCCGACGCGACGACCCGGCCAGCCCCGGCTCTGCTGGAAGAGCCCCAGGCTGTCGCCGAAGAGACCGTCCCGGAAGTGCCCCAGCCTCAGCAAGTCCAGCCGCAAATGGCCCGCCGATGGGGTGGCTTCCAGGGACTGGAAGCCCTCAACCTGACGGAGGAGGAACAGGCCAGGCTCAGGGAAGGCTTCGGGGCCATGTTCCAGAGGTTTCAGAGCATGACCGAGGAGGAGAGACAGGCCCAGATGGCGAGGTTCAATACCATGCGGGAGCGTTTCGAGAACATGTCCGACGAGGAAAGACAGCAGGCCATGGGGCGGGTCCAGCAGCAGATCGAGCAATGGCGGCAGAACGACGGCTCGGCAGAGGACCTGGTCAACAGCCTCTCGTTCGACTAGCCGGCCTCAGTTCTTCAACCGGCTGTCGGGCCCGCACGCGGGACCCCGGAATCGGTCACTTGTCGTCCGCAGTATCTGGTCCTGCATCAGGAACATCCATCGCCACGCACCGGGCAAGGAATCGGGCGGTGGAACGTGTGTCATCGGTCAGTGCCTTCATCTCTGCGGCCAAGGGAGAGGCTACGGCCTGGGACCAGGCCGCTGGATACACAGCATGGGAAGATCCGGACGTCAGCACGCCAGCCGCGACCAAGGCCTGTCGGATCTCCCCAACCGCCTGGGCATAGCCCTGTGAGTCGCGGTTCGGTCTGAGATGGGCAAGGGCCATCACTACGGTCAGGCAGGCTGCCACCAACCCGGCAGCGGCCACCGCATAGAACCGGGGGCAGGATTTGGACCCGGCCTTGCGGCGTCTGCGAAACCGCCGCCAGAATCCTGCTGCGGACCTCGTCCCCAAGCGAGCCCGGGGGCCGGGCAGCCTGACGAGACAATCCCGACTCCAGCCCCGCCATGCGCCGGCCAAACGCAGCGCACCGAAGGCACTTCGCCGTGTGTCTTGCGACCGGCCCCGGCAAGGGCCGCCGGTCATCCAGACATCGAGACATGCGGATCTGATTGAGCCAGCACCACATCAGTCACCTTCCGTTTCTGCCTCACTCATGCGCCCCGCGGTCCAGGGCTGCAGGCATGGTCCTTCCTCCGCAGCCTGGATCTTCCTGGCCATGCCCGCGCGAGCTCGGAAGAGGAGGACTCTCACGTGGACCTGCGACCTCCGGGTCACCCTGGCAATCTCCTGGATCGTCATCGACTCGGCGTACCGCAGCCACAGTACCTCATATTGATCCTCTGTAAGGGTCTTGGCCATCCTCCACAGATTGGCCCTGTCCTCCCTCTGGCAGACCTGGTCCAACGGGCTGGGATCAATGGGGCCTTGGCCGTTCGTGCAGGAAGGCGAGACCCTCGCACGCCGGCGATGATTGCTGGCCAGACGGCTGGCGATCGTATATAGCCAAGTCGAGAATCCATAGTCTGGGCGATACCGGTTGACATAACAGTGAACTCGCACAAAAGTCTCCTGGACCAGGTCCTCGGCATCCTGGAGACTGCCCGCCCTGCGGACGAGAAACCGCAACAGTCGAGGGCCATAGCGATCGACCAATTCCTCGAACGCAGGCCTGCACCCCTGCTGGATCTGGACGGCCAGTTCCTCATCCGCCAGACCTCGCAGAGACGGGACTGCCTCGGATGGAGCCGAGCCAGTCCCATTCACGGAATCGCTGGTCATGGTCGGCCGCTCAGCCGGTGCTCTGCGAACAATTGGGCCACCTCCTTTGCGCTGGATTCCACCGAGATACGCACGACGGACTGTTCACATGAGAAGCGAACCTTCCTGGCCAAGGCAGCAAGACAAGGCTGGTCATCGCCTGCCAGAGTCAAATAGGCAAGCATCCCTTGGGCTATCTGGACGATGGCTGGAGCGGACCGGCCGTTGCTGGCAACAAGCGACAACTCTGCCCGCAACTGTCCCCCTGTCTCACCGATGGCCAATCCCAATCGCCGGGTCTGTTTCAGCATGGTGGACCTGCCGTGTGACGCGGACATCTGGTCAACGCCATTGGCTCCTGCCATGAAGAAGGCCTGGGTGCCCGCGGGCGCCGGGATTTCGAACCGGCCCAAATCCCCACGTGGCGAGACCCCCTCCAGGACATCGATCGCTCGCTTGAGCGCGTCGAGGCCCGCACTCATCACGACCACGTCCCCCTGCAGCAGACAGCCGTACATCATGCGGCCTTCCGTATCGCCGTCTGGGCGATCCTGGTGAAACCATCCATGCAGCTTGATGTCGCGATAGGGGATCTCCTCATATCGAGGACTGGCACGGACGGGAGCCAGGAGCCTCTCCAGGGCAAAGGTCCCTCTGAACAGGACCGCGCCCTTCTCGGGGTCCTGGCCCACCCCATACAGGAGGACCTCTCGCACGTCATCCATGGGATGAAATCCAAAGACCTTGGCGAACTCCTGCATCTTCGCGTCGATGCCCAGCGAGTGGAGTTCCTCGCGAACGATTGGACCGAACAGGGTCCGGCTGAATGCTCCTTGGTCCATGTACACGACCCAGTTGGCTTCCGGGCTGATCCCCTGACTCGTGAGCGATCCTGCCCACGAAGACATCGCCATCAGAGGGACCAGAACCAGCTCCACGCGGACATTCATCGTCTTGACTCCTTTGCTCCCATGCAAGTGGGAAGCCCGTCGCTGGGTCTTCCCAGATGCATGCACCCATTGGGCCACGAGGTCCAATGCACCGGCGACCCGCGTTCTGCCTATCACCACCCGCCAGGGGGATGAAAGGTTACAGATGCCCAAGGATCTCGATGGCCTGGTGCCGGAACTCGGCGTCGGTGGGCAGCCGCCCCTTCGCGGCCCGGAACTCAGCGACGAACTCCCTGGATTGGCGGTAGTAGTCCTGAAATGTCTGGTAGAACGGCTGCTCGCGATCCTGGGCGTTCTAACGGGCCGCGCCCGTGTACCAACGCGACGGCACGTCGTCTCCGGTGGTCTCCGCGAGTGCGGCGACGTGTCCATCGAGCCACAGCACGTTGGCCCTGCCGCCGGTCTTCTGCGGATCCGCGGACCGGGGGCTGTGCCGGAAGATGCCCGGGTAGAACCTGACGCGGGCGCCGCCCGTGCGATAGGCCTTGAGATTGAGGGTGCCCGGGCCATCGTTGTAGAACATGTCCGTGCTGCCCTGCTCCATCTTGGGTTCCACGTGGTCATGGCAGACGATGAAGTGACCTGTGTCCCGGATGACCGTGATCTTCTTTTTGGACAGGTTCGAGTTCAGGCCGAGGGCCGCCTCCCAGATGAGCTTCGGGGTACCGGGGTAGATGAGCTCTGCGACGTTGCGAAAGCTCGGGCACCCGCAGACCTTGGTCTGCTTGAAATACGCAATGTAGGCGACGCCCCAATAGGCCTCACCATCCGTGGTCTTGCGAAGGCGGCCGGTCGAGTCATGCCACAGAAATCCATTGGTCGCGGCGGAATCGGCCATCGTGTAGTTGTTGTCCTGGGCGTAGAGCGTCAGGGCGATACCCACGCTTCGCTGGTTGGACTGGCAGACCGTCTGCCGACCCTGCTCCTTGGCCCTGCGAAGGGCCGGCGTCAGGATCGCCAACAAGACGGCAATAACCGCAATGACAACCAGAAGTTCGATGAGCGTGAAGGCACGCCTCTCCTGCCTGGGATGCCTGACCCAATGGTGCATAGCCACCCTTCACAGACCTGCTGCAGCCTGGACCCGCCGCAACGACTCTCTTGCCGGCAAGGCCCCAGACCACGCAATCAGTATACCATAGAAAGGCCCTTCAGTGAAGGCTTATTCCACAGCTCCCACTACAGCCGTGCGCAGAACGACCGGGCCCAGCAGTCCCGATTCCAGGAGCGGACTGTCTTTGGTCCAGTGCTTCCACGTCGTAAAGGTCAGACGCTCCGACACCGGGCGAGGCTTGGCCTCCAGAAACCACTGCGGCCACGCCTTGATGGGCTTGCCGTTCCACTGGCAGTCATCAGGGTACTGCTCATCGCCGATCAGGCGGTTGACCCAGAGGTTGGTGACGCGGACCTTGAGGAGGTTCTTGCCGGGCCTGACGAGGCCCGTGACATCCGCCGCAAACGGCGGCTTCCACCAGATACCCAGGTCCTGACCGTTGAGCGAGACCTCTGCAATGACCTTCACCTGGCCCAGGTCGAGGACGATCGCACGCCCCTTCTGCAACAGGCCTGTCTGAATCTCGAACTCCTTTTCGTACTCTGCTGTGCCCGAGAAGTAGCGGACCCCTGCGTCCGCGTGCTCGGTCCAGGAGACGAGCTTGTCCAAGGTCACCTGGGAGGGAGCCCCCCTATTGGCCTGGAAACGGACCCTCCATGGGCCAGCCATCTCGATGGGTGCTGGCACGGACCTCACGGCGGTGCTCACCGTCCTGCCGCCAGACGCCTGGAATTCGTACACGCCCTTCTTGAAGGCGACCAGTTCAGGACGTCCCTGGCTGGACAACCTGACCTGCCCGGTGGGCCAGGTCAGCGGAGTGGAACCCTCGGCCAGCGTCAGGGTGCCGCCCTCATCGACCTTCTGGGACATGGCCTTGCCGTTCACTGAGTAGTCCACGCGGAGACGCTTGACGTGGTTGACCGTGGGATCGCCAAAGACCTCGTTGCTGGCGTCCACCGTCGTCTGCCCCGCCTCCACCAGGGCCTTGACCTTGGCCGTCACGTCTGCGCTTCCTGCGCCATCCGCAGCCTCATAGACGGCACGACGAATCTCGATACGGCTCTCGGCCACCCTGGCAGACTCGGAAGTGGGCCATTTCGCGGCGATCAGATGGCCGGTACCCGCTGCAGCCTTGCGGAATACCACGAACACCGAGCCGGCCGGATCGAACGGAATCGATACGGTGGTCCGGCCCGCGGCCTCAGACCAGACGGATGCGACCTCTATGCTTCCCCTGTCTGGATGCCACAGTTCAGGCAGACGCCCGCTCACCCGGAAGGTACACTGGACTTCCTGGGAAGTCGGCTTCTGGTTGGACACGAAGTAGACATCGGCTCCACCTGCGCTGCGGTGGATCCAGGCCATCTTGGGTCTGGAGACGGCTGCGGTGAACTCGCAATCGGGCCTCACGTCCAGACCAGCCAATACGTCCTCCACAGGCCGCCCGCAGAACACGCGGCCCTTTCCGAAGGCATGTGACTTGACGGCCCTGCCGTCGCAGTCGCCCCAGACCTCGGAGGCGAGTCGTTTCACCGTGGCGTCGCCCTCCTGGTAGTCCCCGAGGCTGGGCGACTGGAGGGGCCTGGGCCCTATGACGATCGCCCCCTGCTCGACCAGATCCCGCACCTTGGCCAGCGTACGGGGCGTCATGAACGCCACATCGGGCAACACCAGGACGGCGTAGCTCATCCCATCCGGCAGGACGATGCGGCCGTCCTTGACGGACATGCGGTTCAGCAGCACGTCAGGATTGCAGGTGTCATAGTCAAAGCCCTTGGCCTTCAGACCTGGGACGTGCGGGGCGTTGTTGGGGGCGGTCTCACCGGCAAAGAAGCAGACGTCCGCCACGAAGAGCCCCTGCTGGAGGAGGACCTGGCACCGGGTCAGGTAGCGGACCCAGGCCTGGCCCTGGCTCCACCACGTGTTGGTCCGCTCGAAATGCGTGCCCCACTGTCCCATGGTCATGCCAGGCAGCTTGTCCAGCCACGGCTGGTGGGCGTATCGATGGATGATCATGCGGTTGACACCTGTGCCATACATCAGATCGCCGATGGCCTTCAGGCTGTAGGGATGGTTCTGCCAGCGTCCGCGGTCCGGTGTTGCCGTAAACGACTCTGCGCCGACGAGCGTTCGGCCGTAGATGTGCGCAACCGAGGCGGCGAGCTTGCATGAGGAACTCTCGCCTCCGCCCACCCAGAACTCGCCCATGGGGATATCTGCGTCACGGCCCGCGAGAAGGCACTCAAACGGGCCATCATAGGGCTCAATGGAAGCACGCAGCCCATTCTTGTGGCAGAGCTCGCTGAAGTAGCTGTAGTAGTTGTCGGCGTACAGGTCCGCGATCGTGCGGCGGAAGTCCCACAGAAACCGCTCGGAGACCTCCCCGCTGTCCACCACGCGGCCGGTCAGGACCGGCAGGAGCACCAGCGGGTCATAGCCCCGCCGCTTCTGGAATTCCTCCCTGAACCGGGGGGTCCAGTTCTGCTGCCCCACCTCATAGCTGTCGATGAGGGAGTTGTTCAGCGTCTTTCCCGCCAGAGGGCCAAGGTCCTGGAGGACCGGCCCCATCATCCCCTGCCAGTGCACGTCGAGCGCAGCACGGCTGAGCTTGTCACACTCCAGGCCGCGGCCTGAGACCGGCGCAGGCGCATTCTCCTTGCCGGTCGGTGTGTAGCCCAGGCGGAGGAGGGTCCACTCGCCTGCAGGGACCTCCCAGGCGAGGCGGCCCTCTGGACTGAGCCGGCTGGTCAGGTCCTGGATCGCGGCGCGGGCCACCACCCCGTCTGCGGGGATCGACCGGAGGTCGGGCTGCTGCCCATAGCGGCTGTCGAAGCCGGCCTTGGGCCCGATGTCCGCAATCCGCTGGCCGTCATTCTTCGGCGTGGGCAAGGCCAGCACGGCGATGTCCCTATAGAAGGCTCGCCGAGTCTGGGGCTGCTTCAGGACCTCGGAGAAGCTCGCCGGCCCCTTCACGCGGGTCTCGCTGGTAACGACCTGCGTCATGGCGAATTCGGGCATGATCCAGGGGCCCCCGCTGCTGGACCAGCCTGCACAATTGTGGATGCACAGCTCCAGGCCCACGCGGTCGGCCTCGGCGACCGCATGCTTGACCAGGTCCCGCCACTGGCTGCTCATGAAGAGGACAGGTCCATCGGGGATGGACTCCGATACATTGAAGATCTGTGCTCCACCGAGCCCGATCTGTCGCATGGCCTCCAGGTCGGCCGTGATGCCTTCCCGGGTGACGTTGCCGTTCATCCAGTGCCACCACGTGTGCGGCCTGGCGGAGGCCGGAGGATTGAGGAACCCCTGTTCCAGGTCTGCAGAGGGGGCAGTCACTTCCGCGCCTACAACTGGGAGCCCCGCGATGAGAGCGATCCAAAGTCCAATGCCTGTTCTCTTCATGGCTCAGCCTTTCAGATAGGATTCGTCGGCATGTCGAACAGCAGCGTTCATGGCACAGCCCAAGTCTCCTGGACAGTCACACCCCGCGATTATGCGGTCGGACAGCAGGCTTGGCAAGCATCTTGCGGGAAGGACCATTGGCCCACTTGCCCCTTGCATGGAGGACCGCGAGTTGGTACAAGACAGGTTACTCGGAAAGGAGGACCCTTATGTGCATAAGACCGATCATCCTGTCTGTCCTGCTTGTCGCAGGGGGTCTATTCTCTACAGGCTCAGCCCTGGGTATCACCGCGGGCACGGACCCCAGCCTTGCAGGCTGGTGGAGGCTGGATGAGGGCAGCGACAACCTCGCCAATGACTCGAGCGGCAACGGCAACCTGGGTGTCATCCAGGGCACGCCCACGTGGGTGCCCGGCATCCTGGATGGCGCACTCCAGTTCAATGGGACCGACGGTTACGTCAACTGCGGCAATGGCCCGTCACTCCAGATGCAGAACCAGATCACCATGGCCTTTTGGATCAAGACACCGGGATTCACCAGGAACTGGGCTGCCATCGTCACCAAGGGCGATGCCTCCTGGCGGATGAGCCGGTCTTCGGAGACCGGCAATTCCGTGCACATGGGCATCGGCGGAACGACCACGGTGGGCAATCCGTGGTTCGATGCGAGCAAGCCCATCGCAGACAATGAATGGCACCACATCGCCGGCGTCTACGACGGCACAACGGCCAGGATCTACATCGATGGCGTGGAGTCTGCCAACCTCGCGGCCACTGGGCAACTCGCCACCAGCTCCAACAACGTGCTGATCGGCGAGAACGAGGGAGGGACAGGACGACTCCTGAGCGGCACCCTCGATGACGTCCGGATCTACAGCCGCGGATTGGCCGCAGAGGAGATCCTGACGGTCATGAAGGGCTACAAGGGTCCCATCGCCGGAGCACCTGTGCCGGCAGACAAGGCCGCGGACGTGGCCAGGGACGTCATGCTGACCTGGACGCCCGGTCCCTACGCCCGGGCGCATGACGTGTACTTTGGGACGTCCTTTGACGACGTCAACGCAGCCAGCCGAACCTCAGCCAGAGGCGTGCTGGCCAGCCAGGACCAGACATCCGCAAGCTTCGACCCAGACGGCCTTCTGGCCTATGGTCAGACCTATTACTGGCGGGTCGATGAGGTCAATGAAGCCTCGGACGGGACGATCTACCCGGGCCCGGTCTGGAGCTTCACTGCGGAGCCCTATGCCTATCCCGTCACGCCGGCCAAGGTCACGGCATCGAGCTCGTCAACGTCCACCATGGGACCTGAGAAGACCATCGACGGCTCGGGTCTCAACGCCCTGGACCAGCACTCCACGGCGTCCAGTGCGATGTGGCTGAGCAAGACCACTCCTTCGCCCGCGTGGATCAAGTATGAGTTCGAGAAGCCCTGCAAGCTCTATCAGATGTGGGTCTGGAACTCCAACCAGGGAGTGGAGCCCTACATGGGATACGGGGCCAAGGAGGTTGCGGTCGAGGTCTCCCTGGACGACGCCACATGGGTCCCTGTCGAGGGTATCGGCCAGTTTGCCCGGGCCTCGGGCAAACCCGACTACGCGCACAACACGACTGTGGACCTCCACGGTGCCATGGCCAAGTACGTCCGGCTGACCGTGAAGAAGACATGGGGCGGCGGGTCTCAGGCCGGCCTCAGCGAGGTCAGGTTCTTCTCCATCCCGTTGCAGGCCTTCGGTCCTCAGCCTGCCAATGGGGCGACGGGCGTGGGCCTGGACGCCACTCTATCGTGGCGGTCTGGACGACTGGCGGTGCGGCATGACCTCTACATCTCCAGTAACAGCCAGGCCGTCTCCGACGGCACAGGCGAGGCCAAGGGCATGACTGAGAATCGCTACAGTTTCAGCTCTCTGTCGCCCGAGTACGGCAGGACCTATTCCTGGAAGGTCAACGAGGTCAACGATTCGGCTTCATGGGCAGGCGAGCTGTGGAGCTTCACGACCGTCGGCCATGGCGTGGTGGACGATTTCGAGTCCTACGACGACACCTGTCAGCGGATCTTCTTCGGTTGGATGGATGGCTATGGCCACTCCGGGTCCATGACCTGCAACGTAGCGTCCTCGAGCGGTAACGCCACTGGCTCCACAGTGGGCAACGTCGTCCTGCCGTTTGCCGAGCAGACGATCGTCCACTCGGGCAGACAGTCCATGCCCCTTGGATTCGACAACACCCGGAGCCCCTACTACTCCGAGGCGACCCGACAGTGGGACACCCCCCAGTCCTGGACCCACGGTGGAGCCAATGCCTTGACCGTATACGTGCAGGGCGTTGCTGCCGGCTTCCTGGAGACCAGTCCCGGCAAGTTCATCATGAACGGGATGGGGACGGACATCTGGGGCGGAGTGGACCAGTTCCGCTTCTCCTGCAAGCTGCTCAAAGGCAACGGCTCGATCGTGGCCCGTGTGGACGCTGTCGCCAACACACACGTGTCGGCCAAGGCAGGAGTCATGATCCGCGAGAACCTGGAGATGACATCGCCCTACGCCATGGTGGACGTGACGCCCGGCAGCGGCGTCGCATTCGAGCGACGCACCGAGGCGGCCGCCAACTCGGTAGCCACGACCCAGACAGGCCTGGGGGCTCCGTACTGGATCAAGCTGACCCGCACCGGCAACACCTTCACCGCGCAGCGGTCCAGCGATGGCGTGATCTGGACGAACATCACGGCAGACGCCTCAGCCTCCTCCGTGACCATCCCCATGCCCACCGATGCCTACATCGGGCTGGCCGTGACCAGCCACGCGGCAAACAGGGTCTGCGGCGCCAGGTTCTCTGGGGTCGCGACCACGGGTGGCGTGAACGGGGCATGGCAGGCAGTGGAGATCGGGACCGCCCAGGCGGCAGGCAACTCACCCGAACCCTTCTACGTGGTCGTAGAAGACCTGTACGGAAGGGCCAAGGTGGTCACCCACCCGGACCCCACGGTGATCGCCACGGGCCAGTGGGAGGAGTGGACCATCCCCTTGAGCGAATTCACCGCCGCAGGGGTCAACCTGGCCAACATCAAGAAGGTCATGCTCGGTGTGGGCAATCGTAACAGCCCCAGCCTCGGCGGCACGGGACGGCTGTACGTCGATGACATCCGGCTGCCGCGCGTAGAGAAGTAAAGCAAGAGGTAAGAAGCAAGCAGAGAACAGCTATCAGCTATCTTGCTTCTTCCCTCTCTGTCTAAAACAAGCCGGGGCCTGTGTCATTCGACACAGGCCCCGGCTCATTTGCATTCCCGAAGAGGGGAAGGTTACTGCTTGATGCTGAAGTCATCAAAGGCCGCGTATCCAAGCTGATCTGAATAGGTGGCGTTCATCAGCCCAACCTGCAGCGTGGTCGGCAGTTCCGGACGACTCACCACAAGCGGAGCCTGCGTGCCGTCGTTGATGCCGGTGTATGCAGCAGCAGATAGAGCGATGAAGTTCACCCCATCACTGCTGATCCGGAAGTAGAAGTCATTGCCCTTACGCTCAAGTTGGATATACGGGTACTGGGCAGCCATCGCGTAGGTGTCCACCCCGGTCCAGCGACCGGCGGGCTGACCGAGCTCTGCACGAGCTCCGGCCACCGTGTTCCGCGCAACAAAGGCCGTCCAGGTCGGGAAGTAGTTCACTGAAACCCAGTTCTCAACTCCGCCATCACTGGCCGGATCCCTGGCCAGGATGCCGCAATCGTTGTGCAGCAGCGGCGACTCCAGGGTCCCTGCGAAGTCCACCACCTTGACGGTGGCCACAAAGTCCCCGCTGACCGTCACGTACAGCATCGGACCTGGACCCGGATCCCACACGCCATTGACCGTTGCCATGTACAGCGCACCGGGATGGCTGATTGAGGCGTTCAAGGCCGTGATGCTGGCTGTCGGGTCCAGAATGCCCGCGTAGCCACCCAACTCCTCGGTGACGTAGTCGTGGGCAGTCTCGAAATCATCACTGAACCCCATCTGGGCCACGTCAGACGCGATGGTCACGTCGTTGAGCCAGCCATTGACCACGGTGAAGGCCACGAAGTTCTTGGCGAAGTGGGTCTTGCTCTCGCCCGTCAGCGTCAGGGTGTTGGTCGGATCGCTGGTCTGGGTGAAGGTGGCCGTGATCTCGTTGCCATCATCGGTGACCACGAAGTTCCAGTCTGTGCCGGCGGTGCTGCCCGGGATGTTCGCCCCGCCCGAGATGCTGCTGTCCCAGGGCCACTTGGCCGATGTCTTCTCCAGGATGTCCAGGACGGGTGGATACCCGCTGGCCACGGCGTCACGCCAGAAGTTGACGCGAGTACCGCTGTCCAATACGTGCCCAGGACCGCCGCCGGAGTTGCCCAGGGCGTTGGCGCGTGTCCACACGTCCATGTCGCCGTCAGGACCCAGAGTCACGGAGCCCGTGATGATCAGGGGCGTCACTGCAGGGTCATACTGCTTGGCAGTCAACAGGTAATTCAGTTGCGTGGCAGAACGGTTGAACTTCACCTGACCGTCCGCCTGCACAATGCTCACGTTCGGACCATTGAGGACCTGCCAACTGTTTGCATCCAGCACTGCCCCGTCAAAGCTGTCCTGGACGAGCGCAACCGGCGCCATCTCGATCTTGACGTCGTTGAGCCAGCCATTGACCACGGTGAAGGCCACGAAGTTCTTGGCGAAGTGGGTCTTGCTCTCGCCCGTCAGCGTCAGGGTGTTGGTCGGATCGCTGGTCTGGGTGAAGGTGGCCGTGATCTCGTTGCCATCATCGGTGACCACGAAGTTCCAGTCTGTGCCGGCGGTGCTGCCCGGGATGTTCGCCCCGCCCGAGATGCTGCTGTCCCAGGGCCACTTGGCCGATGTCTTCTCCAGGATGTCCAGGACGGGTGGATACCCGCTGGCCACGGCGTCACGCCAGAAGTTGACGCGAGTACCGCTGTCCAATACGTGCCCAGGACCGCCGCCGGAGTTGCCCAGGGCGTTGGCGCGTGTCCACACGTCCATGTCGCCGTCAGGACCCAGAGTCACGGAGCCCGTGATGATCAGGGGCGTCACTGCAGGGTCATACTGCTTGGCAGTCAACAGGTAATTCAGTTGCGTGGCAGAACGGTTGAACTTCACCTGACCGTCCGCCTGCACAATGCTCACGTTCGGACCATTGAGGACCTGCCAACTGTTTGCATCCAGCACTGCCCCGTCAAAGCTGTCCTGGACGAACACGGTGCCTCCAGACACGGCGTGGGCGGTAAGCCCCAACATCAGGACAGAGAGAACCAGACGAACTGCTCTTCTTGACATGACAATCCTCCCTTCAAAGGAACAGTAGTGATGAATCCTGCGACAGACTGTCGTCCCTACGCGGGACTTCTAGCTGCTTCGACTGGGTATGCCCTCCTTTCTCGAAAGCCCCGGCTGGACGAACTGATGAGATCCCGTATGAAGCCCTGCACCCTCTGGGAACTCCTCCGGCCAGAGCACACTCGGACGACCATATCCCTCACTCACATTGTAGCAGTCCGGGCCTCCTGCCAACGCTCCAGGTCCGGCCTAGCTGTCCGGCCTCATGGAGCCAAAAGGCCCTTGATAATCGCGAGTTTACCGGACACAGGGCTCGATGTTCAAGCAAAATCCACGCACTCCCCCCGCGCGGCAAAACAACTGGGGCCCGTGTCCCAAGACAGGCCCCAACTACTGTCTGCCTCTCGACTGACTGATCCCGCGATCCGTCAGCGGCTCTCGATGCTGAAGTCATCAAAGGCCGCGTATCCAACCTGATCCGAAGTAAGTGGCGTTCATCAGCCCAACCTGCAACGTGGTCGGCAGTTCAGGACGGCCGATGATCGGGCGGACCGGGCAGCAGCGAGGGGGTCTTTCCTGTGACGTAGTAGGCAGCCAGGCCGATCCATTCCCTGACCCCGTAGGTTAGTTCCCGCAGGTGTCCAGACAGGTCCAGATCTGGCTGCATCATCCGGCCAGGGGCCGTCCAGTGGTCGACGGGATAGGGAATCACGGACCAGCCCGCCTTGCTGAAGATCCCGAATGACCGAGGCATATGCCAGGCCGTTGTCACCAGGATCCATCTCTGACCTGGCTGCGGCTGAACCAGGGCCTTGCTGAGCGTGACGTTCTCATAGGTGTTCCTGGACTGCCCCTCGAACGTGACCCTGGCCAGGTCCAGGCCTTGCTCCTGGAATACCCGCCTGGCCACATCCACCCCCTTGCACTGCTGCGGTGCCATACTCCCACTGCCGCCCGTGAATACCAGCCGTGCACCGGGATACCTCCTGGCGAGCGACAGGAAGGCCAAGGTCCGCTCGGTCGAGTCACCCGTCTCCGCCTGGTTCCAGGCCGCTGACCGAGGGCCGTCCTCCGACCCGCCCAGCACTACGATGCCCTCCACCTCGGCGGGCAGGGCCGGGTTGGGAGGAAACCGTCCTTCCAGCGGGTAGAGAAGCCACTGGCCGACGGGAAACAGGGCAATGATGACCAGCAGGATCACCACCACGGTGAGCAGGCGCCTTGCGGCAGTACAGGCCTTTCGCCATTGCAGGACCCAGACCACGACCAGCAGGATGAGGATGAGATTGTCTGGGGAGAGCACCACCCACGTCAGTTTCGAGATCCAGAAGAACATGGTACAATCATAGCACCCTGGCCGGTTCTGCCAAGAAAGGATCGTCATGGATTCCAAGGAGCGGTACTACGCGGCGGCGTGTCAGCTCGACATGCCCAATCCCACGCACAGGGATGAGATCGCCGGCCGAGTCGATCGGATGATCGAGAGGGTCGACCAGGTCGTGACAGGATATGGTCCCTTCTTCGACGTGCGGCTGGTGGTGTTCCCTGAGTTCGGCCACGCAGCGCCCGTGTACGCAACGGCCCGGGAGCTGCTCCAGAACCTGGCAGTCCCCATCCCCAATGAGCACACGGAGCGTTACCACGAGAAGGCCAGGCAGCTCGACGTCTACATCCAGACCGCCACGTTCCTGGAGCGTGATGATCGCTGGCCAGGCCACGTCTTCAACACCACGTGCCTGATCGGGCCGGAGGGGATTGCCCTGAAGTACAGAAAGGTACACCCCTGGATTCCCTGGGAGGTACACACGAGTCCCCACGACTTGGCGGGCTATGACCAGCCCTTGTTTCCCGTCGCTGACACGCCCATCGGCAGGATCGGCGCAGCGATCTGCTATGACTGGCTCTTCCCTGAGGCGATCCGGCAACTGGCCCTTGCCGGGGCTGAGGTCCTGGTGCGGGTCTCCGCCTACATGGATCCTTGGGGAACCGCCCAGCCCCTGGACTGGTGGACGACGATCAACCGCTGCAGGGCCCTGGAGAACATGGCCTACGTCGTGGCCGCGAACCAGGCCGCGAGTCTGGCCAACTATCCGCCGTTCAGTTGGCCCGGAGGGAGCATGGTCGTGGACTACGACGGCCGCGTCCTGGCCCAGGCAGACCCCGGACCCGGCGAGAAGATCGTCGTGGGCCCCATCGACCTTGCTGGCCTGCGGCACGAGCGATCGCGAAGGAGCGGCCACCACATGCTGGCGCACCTCCGCAACGAGGCCTACCAAGCGTATGGCCGGCCCATCTACCCTGCAGGCAGGGCCGGTGAGAGTCCCTTGACCTTTGAGGCCAACGAGGAGTCGATCCGCCAGGGTCGAAAGGCCCTCGGGAAACTCGATCTCACTTGATCGCGTAACAAATCAGGTCGTGAGACGTCTAACTACTGAGGCGACCGGCTTGCTCCAGCCGGCCAATGGGGTAAGATGATGGCAGTGCAGGAAGCCCGACACGATGCAACCGGTCATTGAACTCGCTGGATTGACTGTCAAGTTCGGCAGACGTGAGATCCTGAGGGATCTTCACATCGCCCTCTCAGGGCGGATCATCGGTCTGTTGGGACCCAATGGCGCAGGCAAGTCCACCCTGATCCAGACCCTCCTGGGGTTCTGCCCTGTCGTCTCAGGCACGGCCAAGGTCTTCGGCCATGACATCCGGCATCACACCCGGCAGATCCTGGGCCAGATCGGATACATGCCGGAGAACGACGCCTTCATCGCGGACATGACGGCCGTGACCTTCGTCCGCATGATGGCTGAGCTGTCAGGCCTGCCCAGCCAGGCCGCATTGGAGCGGGCCCATGAGGTCCTCTTCTACGTGGGGCTTGGAGAGGCCCGCTATCGCAAGCTTGGAACCTACTCCCTGGGCATGAAGCAGATGGCCAAGCTGGCCCAGGCCCTTGTGCACGGACCTCGCCTGCTGATCCTCGACGAGCCAACCAACGGCCTGGATCCAGCGGCGCGTCAGCGGATGATCCGTCTGATCCGGGAGATCCGAGACTCGGAACAGATGCATATCGTCCTGTGTTCCCATCTCCTGCGCGACGTGGAGGAGACGTGCGAGGAGGTCCTGATCCTCAAGCAAGGCCGGATCGTCCACGCCTGCAATCTCGAGGAGGAGCGGCGAGCCAACAAGCGGTTCGTCGAACTCGAGACCTCAGGCCAGGCGACCGGCTTCGCCGAGGCCCTGGCATCGCTGGGCTGCGAGTGCACGGCGGCTGGATTCGGCCGGTTCAAGATGGTCTTGCCCGAGGGTTTCGAGCTGCGGGAGATCTACCGGCTCGCGGCAGACCGCGATCTGCCGTTGCACCGCCTGAGCTACAGGCGGGACACGCTTGAAGACATATTCCTCAAGGCGATGGAGGCCTAGCGTGGCGATCTACAAACAGACCTACAAGGACTATGGGGGAACGCGGACCGCGGCCTGGTCGCGGTTTCTCATCCTGATGCGGTACTCCTATTCAAGGCTGTTCCAGTCCAGATTCATCGTCCTCTTCATGGCGATCTGCCTCTTCTACCCCATTGCCTGTGCCACCCTGATCTATCTGTCCCACAACAGCCCGGCCCTTGCGATGCTGAGCCTGCGGCCTGGCACGCTGCCTGCGATCGACGGACGGTTCTTCTACATCTTCTGTGTGGTCCAAGGCGTCCTGGCCTTTCTGCTGACCGCCTTTGTGGGACCCAGCCTGATCTCTCCGGACCTGACCAACGGCGGGCTGGCCCTGTATCTGAGCCGTCCCTTCTCCAGGACCGAGTACGTGGCTGGAAAGATGGCGGTCCTGCTCGTCCTGCTCTCCCTGGTCACGTGGGTCCCGGGCCTGCTGCTCTACGCGATCCAGGCCAGTTGCACCGGATGGACCTGGGTCAAGCCCAATCTCTGGCTGGCCGGCTCGATCGTCCTGGGCCCCCTGATCTGGATCATCGTCCTGTCCCTGATCGCCCTGGCCCTCTCCGCCTGGGTCAAGTGGCGAATCGCCGCAGGCGCGGGCGTGCTGGGCGTCCAGTTCGTGGGTGCAGGCCTGGGCGCAGCCGTCAACGAGATCCTGCGGACCCGTCACGGCTCGCTGATCGACCTGGGACAGGTGATCCACACCATCTGGGGAGATCTCTTTCGATATGACCGCGGCACTGAGATGTCCTCGACCGCGGCTTGGCTTGTCCTGATCCTGGTCTGTGCGTTCTGCCTGAGACTGTTGGCCAAGCGGATCCGCGGATTCGAGGTGGTTCGATGAGCGATGATCGGATCATCCTCGACAACGTCTCGCGGTTCTACGGCGAGGTCCTGGGCGTCAACCGGGTGACCCTCTCCATCCCGCCGGGGATCACGAGCCTGGTGGGCCCCAACGGCTCGGGCAAGACCACCCTGATGAACCTGATCACCGGCCTGGTGCGGCCGAGTCGCGGTCGGATCAGTGTCCTGGGCCTCGATCCATCGCAGAGCGAAAGGCTCTTTCACCTCGTGGGCTACTCGACCCAGTTCGACGCCTTTCCCAAGGGTCTGACCGGGTCCCAGTTCGTCTACGCCTTCCTCCGTCTGGCCGGCTATCCTGGCAGCCAGTGCAAGAGCATGACCGATCGAGTCATCGAGCAGGTCGGTCTGACCGATGCGGCCGGCCGCAAGGTGGCCGCGTACAGCAAAGGGATGCGACAGCGTATCCGGCTGGCCCAGGCCATTGCCCATGACCCGCGGGTCCTGATCCTGGACGAGCCCCTCAACGGCCTGGATCCCCTGGTCCGCAGCCAGACGATCGGCCTCTTCAAACAGTATGCGGCAGAGGGCCGCCACGTCGTGGTCTCCAGTCACGTCCTGCACGAGGTAGACATGATCTCAGACCAGGTCGTGCTGATGAGCAGCGGCTACGTGGTCGCTGAAGGACAGATCCGGGGCGTACGCAGCGAGATCCAGGAGGAGCGGCCCATGCAGTTCCTGATCCGGTGCAGGCAACCGAATCTCCTGGCATCCAAGGCCTTTGAGCAGGACCACGTGGTCGAGGCCCGGCTGCTCCCTGAAGAACAGGCCGTGCTCGTCACGACCCGGGACGCGGACCGGTTCTGTCGCAGCCTCAACCATCTGGCCCTCGCCGGCATGGACATCGAGGGCATAATCCCTGCAGACGATAGCGTCCGTTCCGTCTATGAATACTTGATCGGCGGAGAGGAGGCCACCAAGTGATGCGCCTCTGGTGTACTCAGGTCCTGGCGATCATCCGCCTGGAGATGAGAAAGACCTTCTTCGCGAGGAGGGGCCTGTGGGTCTATCTTCTGGCGTTCGCCCCCCTGCTGCTCTTCATGGGCCACGTCTTCCTCGCACCTCACCAAAGGCACCAGCTTGAGCGGATCGCCAGGGAGCATCCGGTCTCCAGCGAGGCCATGCAGGCCGTCCAGCCCGGCATGACCCTGGACCAGGTCCGGGAGAAGCTCGGCAAGCCCTATCATGGGTGGCGCGGAAACGATCCCGATGACCGTGACGAGCAAAGCGGGTGGACTCACCTGAAATACACGGATGGCAAGACCGACCTCCACCTCGTGTTCCAGGACGGCAGCCTGGTCCAGATCCGTAGAAACGACGTGGGCACCCTGCCCCAGATCTCGCGGATCTTCGCTGGGGTCTTCCAGTCCTACTATCTCCGGCTGGCCATCTTCTTCGGATGCGTGGGCATCTTCGTCAACCTTTTCAGGGGTGAGATGCTCGACAAGAGCCTTCACTTCTACCTGCTCACGCCCGTCCGGAGAGAGGTCCTGCTCGCAGGCAAGTATGCGGCCGGCCTGCTGGCGACCATGGTCATCTTCACAACCAGCACGGCCCTGCAATGGCTGACCCTCTTCTGGCAGTCTGGCGGCGAGACCGCCGCCGGCTCGACGGCGGGACCTGCATGGGGCCAGTTTGGGGCCTATCTGGGGGTCACGGCCCTGGCCTGCGTGGGCTATGGCAGCGTCTTCCTGGCAGTGGGGCTGCTCTTCCGCAATCCGATCATCCCGACCGCCGTGGTCCTGCTGTGGGAGGGCGTCAATCCCTTCCTGCCGGCGGTCCTCAAGAAGACCAGCATGATCTACTACCTGCAATCCTTGTGTCCGGTGGCCGCCCTGCCGGACCGGGAGGGCCCTGCCCTGGTCCGTCTCCTGATCTCCCCTGTCCAGCCCGCCGCGCCGCTGGTGGCCGTCACGGGAATCCTGGTCCTCACGCTCGTGGTTCTCGTCATGGCCAGTCGTCTGGCCCGCAGGCTCGAGATCAACTACAGTGCGGATTGATCGTGGACGTAGAACAGAAACTGGATATCCTCGCAGACGCCAGCAAGTTCGATCTGGCCTGTGCCTGCAGGTTCAAGGATGAGCCCGGCCGCACACGAGGCACGGATGGCCGATGGGTGTACCCTGCCGTTCTGCCCAGCGGCCGCAAGGTGATGCTCCTCAAGACCCTGCAGAGCAACGCCTGCGTCAACGACTGCGTGTATTGCCCCTTCAACCGGCGGCGGGACCTGGCCCGCTGCAGCCTGGACCCGGACCAGATGGCCCGCACGTTCATGGACCTGCTGCGGTCCAACCGGGTCAGCGGCCTGTTCCTGTCTTCGGGCGTTCCCGACAGCCCTGACCAGACCATGGCCCGGATGCTGGGGACTGTAGAGATCCTCCGCCACCGGTTTGCCTTCAAGGGATACATCCACCTCAAGATCATCCCCGGCACCAGCGCAGCCTCCATCGAACAGGCGGTGCGTCTGGCCACGCGGGTGTCTGTGAACATCGAGGCGCCCAATGCAGAACGGCTGGCGCGGCTATCCACGCGCAAGCGATTCCATGAGGACATCCTCTCTGCCATGCAGACCATCACCGACCTGCGGGCGAGGATCAACAGACGATGCCATCAGACCACCCAATTCGTGGTGGGCGCTGCGGAGGAGAGCGACCGCGAGATCGTCACGGCCACGGCCCGCCTGTATGAGCGGTTCAAGATGGAGCGGGTCTACTTCTCAGCCTATCAAGACCCCGTCAGCCGCGAGCCCACCCAGGCCAGCCTCTTCGAAGGGATGCCGATGCCCAGGACCCGGCGGGCCGGCAACGAGGGATTCGTCCGAGAGCACCGGCTGTACCAGGTGGATTTCCTGCTCCGCAAGTACGGCTTCACTCGCCAGGACATCCTGTTCGACGACCAGGGCAACCTGTCCCTGGAAGAGGACCCCAAGACGCGCTGGGCCAGGACACATCCGGACTTCTTCCCGGTCGCCCTCAACACGGCGGACCCCAGTCAGCTCCTGCGCGTGCCGGGCATCGGCCCTCTGGCAGCCCAGCGCATCATCCAGGCCCGGACGCAGGGCCGGATTCACTGCCCAGAGGATCTCCGAAGCCTCTGTACCCGATCGCGGATCGCCTCCCCCTACCTGCAGTTCTCCTAGGGCTTCCGAAGGAGGTCTCTTGCCGCTAATAACGCGAATACACGCGAATGCTGGCGCGGGGGCGTGGGTCTTGACGTGTTCGTGGCCCCGCCGCCAGATCCACGGCTATGCCGTGCCTCGGCGACTGTGTCGCCGAGGGCGGCCTTCGCAATGGGCTGCTTGTCCAAACTTGGACCGCATCCCCTTGCTCGGCCTTGATCCGGCGGCTTGGGCTGTGGGCGGTACATCCCTTCGCATGAAGAGATAGATCTGATGGGGCTCTCGCTGGGGGACTGAGCCGTACGCACGTGAGCGAGTGGGGCTCCGCGGAGCAAGCTGGCTTGCTCAAGCGGAGACCTGCGAAGCTCGCCCGGTACGCCACGGCGTACCGGTAGACGCGCAGCGTCGCGTGCGGCGATGCCAGGAATAAGCCCAACCTGTCGAGGCGGCGGCAGCCATTAGCGTGTATTCGCGTTATTCGCGGCATGGACAAGAACCGTTCCCGCCAGACCGCCCCGTTGACCGGCTCTGCCTGCCAGACGCCCCTAGGCCAGCCTCGTTTTTGCCGGAAAAGAGCCCTGCTGATATGCTATAGTAGAGTGTCTATGGAGGTGTGATGGTACCGGCTCACAGACAACCAAAGAGGACCGCCCTGCTCCTGCTAACCTTCCTGACCCTGCCCTGTCCGGGTGTCTCGGCGTCGTGGCACAGGGACCGGGGATACCTGTACCTCTCGCCGCTCCCCCAGGCCCAGTACGTGGCACCTGAGACAGAGATCCTCGTGCGATTTGAGTCGCTCCCTGTCGGTCGTCTAACCAACCTGGCCGTCTTCATCAAGGCCACGGGAGACCAGAGCGGCAGCCATCCAGGAGAGACGAAGATCGCCGGCGACGGAAGGACCGTGATCTTCCGTCCGTCATCTGCGTTCCTGGCCAATGAGGTCGTCACCGTGGAGCTCTCGCCCGCGTACGAAGGCCACAGCGGCAAGGACGTGGACCCCATCCAGTACCCGTTCTTTGTATCCCGGCCGGCAGACGCGGTATTGGCCAGGCAGGGTCTCAGCGAGGCAAGAACGGCCTCGCTCAGCCGGGCCAGCCTCTCGACCTCGGGTGCCGTGCGGGTGGAGGCCAGCGAGACCTCTGCGCCCGCGATCAGTCAGGCCCGGATCACGGCGACCGGCGTCTCCGTACCGAGCGACTTTCCTCTGGCCACCATCACGGTCAACCGCAACCCCTCGCCAGGCTACCTCTTCGTTCAGAACCGCGGCCAGGGCAATACCCTCTATACGATGATGCTCGACAACAACGGCGACCCCGTCTGGTACCGCCGCGGGGCAGGTCGGGACTTCAAGGTCCAGGCCAACGGCATGATCACCTGGGCTACGTTCTCGGGCTGTGACAAGAACTTTGACGGCAGCAGGAATTTCTCTGCTGTGGACGGCTACACCACGGACGACCATGAGCTGCAGGTCCTGGAGGATGGCGGTCACCTGCTCATCGGAAACCGCGTCCAGACGGTCGACATGCGTCGGTACGTCGATGGAGGCCAGCCCTCCGCGACCGTGCATGAGAACGCAATCCAGGAATTCACGGCCGGCGGAGAGCTGATCTTCCAGTGGAGGGGATGGGATCACTGTGACTTGAGGGACGCAGATCCCTGGATGGTCGACCTGCGGAGCAACGACGTGACCTTCATGCATACCAACTCCATATGCGTCGACGAAGACGGGAATCTCGTGGTCTCTCACCGCCATCTCAGCGAAGCGACCAAGATCGATCGCCAGACCGGCGAGGTCATTTGGAGGCTGGGCGGCGCACACAACCAGTTCACCTGGGTCAACGACGGCTTGGACGGATTCCGCAATCAGCACGACGTCCGTGCCTTGGGCAAAGGGCACTACACGGTCTTCGACAACGGCAACGGCCACGATCCCTTCATCTCCCGCGCAGTGGAATACGAGCTGGACGTCAACACGATGTCCGCCAGGCTGGTCTGGGAGTTCCGGGACAAGCCTGACCTGAGCTCCTGGTACATGGGCAACGTCCAACGTCTTGCGACAGGCAACACGCTCATCAACTTCGGCCTGTCGGGCTATCCCAAGGTCCTGGAGGTGGACCCGAACGGCGAGAAACAGTTTGAGATGAACCTCCTGCCCAATTGGGACGCGTACCGCACCTTCAGGTTCCCCTGGAATGGAAAAGTGGATGTGCCCTATCTGATCGTCGAGCCCGACTATCGCCATATCAACCTCGTCTTCAACAAGTTCGGGGACCCCAACGTCGCCTTCTATCGCATCTACGCGGGAACCTCGCCGCAGCCCACCGAGATCGTGGAGACGTCTCCAGTCACACTGGCCCATGTCTCGTGCATCGAGAGCGGACACAGGTACTACTTCCGCGTCACTGCAGTGGATGGCCAGGGCCGTGAGAGCGGGTATTCCAATGAAGAGAGTGCCATGGTCTTCTTCACGGACCCGGTCGCCCCAGGCGTGAACATGGTGGCCAACGGGGACTTCGCCAAGGCCACGGACGGCTGGACCTGGCAGACCGCACGCTTGGCATCCGGCGACTGGCAGGTCGAAAACGGCGTGGCCCATCTCACGATCGCCTCAGCCGGCACCCAACGTTCCGACGTCCAATTGGGCCGACCCCGGATGCAACTGATCCAGGCAGGCCGGTATCTCCTGGAGTTCTCTGCCTGGGCCAGGCCCGCGCGGATCCTCGAGGTCCAGTTGACGCAGGACCCATCGGGCCGTGACTACAGCCGGCTCGGCCCCGTCTACATCCCCACCTCCACTGCCGCGACACCCCAGTTGAGGCGATTCAGCTACACCTTCACCATGCAGGACCTGTCGGATCTCAACAGCCGCCTGGTCATCAACGCCGGCGGCCCAGAAGGCCACCTCCACCTCGACAACATCTCCCTCAAGAGGACCTCGCCATAGGGCGCCTGGAGTGGCAACCTCCTCCGTGCCCGATGCCTCCCTCCCGACACTGGAACATGCGATTCTGAACCGTCTGCTCGCCTTTCCGCAGCTTTCTGCGATACAATTGGGGCCTTGGGCGCAAATGATAGAGTGAAGGTCGATCCATCGATGGTCATTGCTCAAAGGGCTCGTAAAGGGACATGGACAAACATTCACATAACAGGATCGCTGCAGGTCTAGTCGCCGGTGATCGCGCGGCCTGGCTGGAGCTCTACGAAGAGTACAGCAGGCAAATCTGGTCGCACGCCTCGCGGCTGATGACCGACCCCACGGCAGTGGCGGACGTTGTGCAGGAGACATTCCTGGCAGCAGCCCGCTCTGCAAGGGGTTACGACTGCAGAAGGGGATCCTTGTGGGTCTGGCTGTGGACGATCTGCCGAAGGCAGATTGCCTTGCACTACCGCAAGTGCCGGCCCATGGCCAGCCTCGATGCAGCCCTGGAGTGGTGGGGCTGCCTGGACGGTCAGAAGATGGAGATCGTCAGCCGGATGGAGGCCCCGCTGGAGTTGTTGCAGACCCAGGAGCTCGGTGACCTGGTCAGGCATTGCCTGGCGCAACTGCCGCCTGAGTACGAGCTGGTCCTCCTGGCCATGTATGTGGATGAGATGCCTGTCACAGAAATATCGCAGCAGTTGCTTTGTTCAACTGCGGCGGTCCGATCGAGGATCGCCAGGGCAAAGACGGCCTTCCGTTCAGAATTCGCTAGAGTGACGAAGTTGGATCCCGCGTACGGGAGACAGAAACCATGAAACCCGAAGACAAGAGCTCAGGACAGCGTCAATCAGTGCTGAAGGCGGTCGGACGGGCAGGCGGACCAGACAGGCAGTTCCTGGATCGCTTGAAGGAGCGGTCTCTCATGGAGTTCGAGAACGCACCGGCTGCGACGCCTGAGGCCCCTGCCGCAGGTCCTGGCAAGCCCTGGAGAATCCTCATGAAGAGCACAATATTCAAGGTAGCGGCAGCCGCCGCAGCCATAGCAGTCGTCGCGATCGTCGGCTCCCAGTTCATCGGCGGGACCAACGCCTATGCGCAGTTCGTGCAGGAGATGAAGAACGCCCGTACCGTGGTCTACACGCTCATCAGACAGTCGAACACGGGCGATGGCTCCACCATCAAGGTCGATGTGGCCTACAAGGAGCCGGGCTTCATGCGGACCACGACGCTCGACGGCTACATCGCGATTCTCAACGCCGACAGCGGCAAGATGATATCGATCGTTCCGCAAGGTGGGTACGCCATCGCCGATCTAGCCAGTGTGACTGCGGTCAAAGACCCTGGACCCTTCGCCACGATCGAGGCTTTGAAGGCCCTGCCCGCAAAGGCCGACCAGCGCCTCGGGTCCAAGGACGTGGACGGGACCGCATGTAGCGGCTATCAGGTCAGCCAAGGGGACCTGACCACGAGGGTCTGGCTCCGGATGGACACCGGCGACCTCGTGGAGGTTGAGCATCAGTACGCCAGCGCCCCGGGCATGAATACCATCATGAAGCACATCAAGCTCGACGTCCCGCTTGAGGATTCGCTGTTCAGCCTCACGCCGCCGGCCGGGTACAAGCCCATGGGCACGGGGACGATGACGAGCAATGCCGCCGCTGAGACCGAAGGAACCTTTGTCGCCTGGCTCCGGTGGTGGGCCAATGCCAACGTGGACGAGACCTTCCCGCCCATGGTACTCGGCTCCGAGATCGCCAAGGTCAGCATGGACATGATGAAGCAGGGGAAGTTCAAGAAGGAGGCATGGGACAAGGTCACGCCCAATGAGATGTTCAACGCCCTGCTCTTCGTGGCCAAGCTCCCGAAGGAGAGCAATTGGCGATACGCGGGCAACGGCGTGAAGATCAACACGCCCGATACGCCCATCTTCTGGTACCAGCCAGCGGGCAGCCAGAAGTACCACGTCATCTACGCAGACCTGACAGTCCGTGAGATGCAACAGGACCAGCTTCCCAAGTAGTGCACCCTCTCGAACAAAGCAGCAGTTCAATGACAGGGTCCGGCCCAAGCCGCCGGGCCCTGTTCTTTTGGGTAGATCGCAGCATGGGCTGAAGCCCATCCTACAGACTTCGAAAAAGGTACCAGGTACCGTTTGTCTAGCGGTCAACCATAGACATGATGGTCGGGTTGTAGCGAGGCCCGGAGACCCTGCCCGGCGCGAGTGCGAGGCTGAGCGTACGCATCTGTGCCGCGTCGAGCGATATCGCTGCAGCGGCGACGTTCTCCTCCAGGTACTTGACCCGCTTCGTGCCTGGAATCGGCACGATGTCCGGGCCCTTGTGAAGCAGCCAGGCCAGTGCCACCTGTCCCGGCTTGACGCCGAGGGACCGAGCCAGCTCTCGCACCGCCTCAGCCGCCCGCATGTTGGCGTCGAAGTTCTTGCCTTGATAGCGAGGGTCGCCCCGTCGCCAGTCGCCCTCGGGATACTCCTCCGCGCGCTTGACCTGGCCTGTCAGGAAGCCCCGGCCCAGCGGAGAGAACGGCACCAGGCCAATGCCCAGCTCTCGAATCGCCGGCAGGACGTCTGCCTCCAGGTTCCGCTCCCAAAGCGAGTACTCGCTCTGGATCGCGGAAAGCGGGTGGACCGCGTGGGCACGCCGGATGTTGGCGACGCCCGCCTCAGACAGGCCGAAGAACCGCACCTTGCCCTCGGCGACCAGCTCCGCCACTGTGCGCGCCACGTCCTCCATCGGTACCGCGGGGTCGACGCGGTGCTGGTAGAGCAGGTCGATGCGATCGGTCTGGAGCCGTCGCAAGGAGCCCTCGACCGCGAGGCGGATGCTCTCCGGTCGGCTGTCACGATCGGTGCCCATCTGCTTGCCGTTCTCGATACGGAAGCCAAACTTCGTGGCGAGGGTCACCTCGTTGCGCCGGCCCTTGAGCGCCCGGCCCAGCAGATCCTCGTTGGCGTAGGGGCCATAGACCTCTGCCGTGTCGAGAAACGTGCATCCGAGCTCGATGGCGCGGTGGAGGGTGGCGATGGACTCGGTCTCGTCCGCGGGGCCGTACGATGTGCTCATGCCCATGCAGCCAAGGCCGATCATCGACACTTCAAGTCCCTGCTGGCCGAGTTTTCGTCTCTCAAGGCTCATGCGTCTTCTCCTGATGCTCTGGAACCTGCGGTTGAAGCGACACTCCGGCTACACCCTCCAGAGGCAGCATGGGCTAAAGCCCATCCTACGGCGAGACGCGGTTCTCGTCAAACCAGAACTGCATGCCTTGCAGGCTGTGATGCTCGGACACGATCTCGAAGCGGTCCACAGCGGTCCAATCGAACTTGCCCTGGGGATTGAACCAGCCGTTGTCCCAGGAGCCGTGTTCCTTGAAATCGGCCAGCCGGATGCGGACGTGATGCCAGGCACTGTCCCAGGCCAGCCGCGTCTGATCGATTGTCGCGCGCATCCGCCATGGATGGTCGTCGGGGCCCGTCTTCGTATCTACAAAGCGGATGTCCAGCTTGGCCCCCGGTGAGTCGCCGCGAATCCAGACATCGACGCAGTAGCCCTGCTTGACCAAGGTCGAGAGGTCTTTGTCAGGTTTGAAGTTGAAGCCGATTTGGGAATACTGACCCGATCCGGTCCAGTAGATGCAGTACTGCCCCTGGCTGGGATGGGTCGCGCAGTAATAGTCGAGGGTCCCGCCTCCGACGGAACTGGACTCCGCCAGGTGCGGACCCAGGTAGTCGGTGTAGATGTCGAACCCCTCTGAATCGGGAGTAGGGACGTACTCGGTCTGCTGCGGGACATTGAAGTCCAGCACCTCAAGCAAGGGGACATTGAGGTCGTGCTCAAATAGGTCGTTTCCGCCCTTCTCGAAGAGCCCGAAGCCGCCGGTATAGTCCCAGGTCGTCCAGGCAATGCCCTTCTCTTCAAGATACTTCCGCACGAGTCCATACCAGTTCACCCGCTGGCCGGAGTCGCTGTTGGCCGTGTAGACACCGAACTCGCCGCAGAATAGACGCACGGGGATCCGGCGATAGCCGCGGAACGCGACCGCCGTGTCGATCAACTCCTTGACGCGGGAGGCAGTCCCATCGGTCTTGTAGCTGACGTTCAGAGACCCCTCGACCCACGTGCCCTTCAAATCATTGGGACAACTGGGTATGGCCTTGGCGTCATAGGGAAACGGTACGCCCGCCAGCGACACCATGGACGGGCTGGTCCAACTGGCGCCCTGATGGGTAAACAGAAACGGGTCGTAGAAATGGAAGGTGTAGATCAGATTCGTGTCCCTGTACTCCGGCATGTACTTCAGGTTGTTGTAGCTGTTCCAGCCCGCAGGACCGACGATGATCGTGTGGACCTGGTCCACGCTGCGGATCGCATCGATCACCCTCTGCTGTATGGAATTCCACACGCTATCTGCAATGTCGTGGGGTTCGTTCAGCACCTCGTAATAGACGTACTTCGACCGATCCCGATAGTGGCTGGCCATCTGGGTCCAGACCGGGATGAGGATGTCGCCGATCTGGGGAGTGGTGTCACCCGCGGGGTCAAACGAGTGGTTGTCCAGGATCAGGTGGATCTGGAGTCCCTCTGCCCAATCCACCACGGGGTCCAGGAACTGCAGGAAGAGGGGGTCGAGGGCGTAGTCCGGCGGACCGCCGGCCATGCCGTGCAGGTTGATCGGCAGCCGGATGACGTCGCAGCCCAGGCTCCGAATGTTCACCATGTCTTGCCGGGTGAATCGGGTGAACTGGATCTGCCTGGCGCTGGATGCCTGGAACCAACCGGTCAGGTTGACGCCCCTGTGGAAGGGCAGATCGGCCCCTTCGCACCGGATGGCAGTCCAGGCGAGGGCGAGGAGAACAGCGAAGGCACGGCATGCACGCGTAAGTCCAGTCATGTGTCGTCGTCCCGAAAGAAGCACCGTTTCATCACATCATCCAACGAGGATCATTATAGCAGACTGACCGACGATTTGGAGGAGGGTACTCCCCCCGATCCGGCACGGAAAAGGGTCCTGACACCTTTAGTTCGCCTTTGACGTAAACGTCCTCTCACTCAGGTCGTGGCGTGTTCTACCCAAGTACGTATCGAGGATACGTTCGTTTCGCATGTTCAGCCTCTATTAGACTGATCTCTCTCGTCATAAAAGGGTGTTCCTGTGATGTGAGCCCCAACACTTCTCCGTCTGGTCCAATGATCCACCCTTGACCACCGAAATCGTCAGCCCCATCTGAAGAGCTTACCCGATTAGACGAAAGAGAATATGCACCGGAGACAATCGCGGCGACTCGTCCCCCTGCCAACCACTTATCTCTAGTGGCTTTAATCGTCATTCGAGGGGTGGCGATCACGTGAACCCCCTGTTTGCCGTAGAGCCGCATCTGCTCCATCGCCCAGAGTTCGGTGCAAATAGCAAATCCGATACGCCCAGCTCTTGTTTGCATGGGGGTAAAGTCGCCTCGGCCTCTACTATACCAGCTTGCTTCCCAGGCCCCTTCTTCATCCGGTACGTAGCGCTTTTCATGTACCCCACAGTAGCCATGTTCTTGCTCCCAGACGAATCCTTCGTTCAGTCGTTGATCGCCTTTGTTCACTGGCCGAGAACCGAGCACAATCGCGGGGGCGAGTTCGGTCAAACGCCTTTGCCAGTGCTCATGAGCGGTTACCGCAGCCTGCCAAACGGCCCCATCGAAGACCTTTGTTCCTCCAAACCAGCGACAAAACGGCATTTCAGGGAGCAACACGACGTGACTGGACTCGGTTTTGACGTGGGCAATCAAGCGTTCCCAATCACGTTGAAACGCGCCGGGGTCATCATTGAGTTCGCAAACTGTGACTTTCATAAGATATATCTCCTCAAACTGTGTATTACGACTATCATCATGTCGACCCTGCCGTGCCTGGTCAATCCCTGATCTTGCAGGTCATTGTCCGACGGCGAGGATCCGTGGTAGGATGGGACGAGTGGCGGGTCGGGTACGCCGCCCCGCAGGAACCGAAACCAAGACTTGGGAGGATCCCTGGAATGGCAGCAAAGGCAATGAGTTGGGTGCTTCCCGTGGCAATCACCCTCTCAACTGTGGCGGCCGCACAGGCCCAGCCTCCCAGTCAGCCCTCGCAGGCTGCGGGGCCGATCCGGCTGGCTGATATCAAGATGCGGGACGTCTGTATCCTGGCGGATCCCAATTCGAAGACCTACTTCATGGTGGGTCCCACGGGGCGGGGCGTGCGTCTGTACACCAGCAAGGACTTGGCGGTCTGGCAAGGCCCGACCGTGATCTACAATCCGCCGCCTGACGTCTGGGGCGACGTCCGCGTCAACGGGATCTGGGCACCCGAGCTGCATGCCTACAAAGGGAAGTACTACCTGTTCCTCACCTTCGACACGCAGAACCGGCTCCCTGAGCAGTGGCGGAACTGGAGGCCTCGCGTGACCCGCGGGTCCGCGGTCCTCTGGGCAGATTCACCCACAGGGCCTTTCACGGCGTTCCAGAATCACTCGACGCCGCCTGCGGACATGATGACCCTCGACGGCACGCTCTGGGTCGAGGACGGCGTCCCTTACATGGTCTTCAGCCACGAGTGGGTGCAGATCACCATAGGCACCATCGAATACCTGCAGCTCAAGGACGATCTCTCCGCTGCGGTCACAGAGCCTGCGAGGTTGTTCGACGCCCAGGACGCCCCTTGGGCCCTGAAGCAGAAAGAAGGCTGCTACGTCACGGACGCCCCCTACCTCCGCAAGAGCAAGTCCGGCAGGCTACTCATGGTTTGGTCGAGCTTTGCCAAGGGCGGTTACACCTCAGGCGTGGCGGTCTCTGACTCGGGCAGGCTGGCTGGTCCCTGGGTCCAGCGGCCTGAGCCGATCTACACGCAGGATGGCGGCCATCCGATGCTCTTCACCACCTTTGAGGGCAAGTGCATGATGGTCCTGCACAGCCCCAACGGACGTGACGCCAGGCCTCGGATCTTCGAGCTGGAAGACACAGGCGAGACCCTGCGCGTCATCGGGGAGTTCACGGGGTACCCATAGCCCCTCTGGGCGCATACTACATCCGTATCGGCCCCCGCGCAGGAGATCGAATATCAAATATCAAAAGGCAAAATGACAGATCAAAACGCAAACATGTGCTGACGCCACTGGCCCTGCCCTCTTTGATCTTTGCCTTGTCATTTTGATCTTTGATGTTTGATCTTTGATGTCGCGGTCTCCGCGTGCGTCCCCCACCACTTCCCAGAGAATGTCCGTACGCGTGGAATGGAGCGGGATAGACTCTAGCCGACCTTGTGCTCCATCCAGAATGGGGTGGCAATGAACCACAGGAGGGCTGCATCCAGCATCCATCGCTGCATGGCCTCCAGGCCCAGGAGGCCGGCAAAGAAGAGGCACGGTGGCACGAGCGTGCCGGCCAGAGAGACCAGAGAGACAAGCTGAGCAAGGCGCCTCATGGCTGTTGCCTCCCACTCACGGAAGACGTCGGCGCGTTCCTCTGCATCACCTTGCTGAGGATGATGTAGAGGATCACGGCCACGAACCAGCCGGGCAGGCTGACAAAGTAGATCTGGGTATGGCCGGCCTTCACCAGGACCGCACAAAGGGCGACCGTCAGTATCCAGGCCAGGCCCGCAGCCCAGTTGACGGATCGGCCCGAGGCCTCCGCGAAGTTGCTCCGCATGCCCAGCCTGGGCAGGAGCCAGAAGTCCACAAAGATGACCGCGCCCATGGGCATCAGGATCATCCCCCACAGGGCCACGAAGTCCAGCAGCCTCATGGTGACGATCGGGAAGATGGCGGTGACGCTGGCCACCAGGCCCGTGAGGATCGTGACCTTGAATCGCGAGGAGCCCGGCACCAGGGACTGAAACGCCAGGCCCGCACGGTACAGCGTGGGATTCGCGGTGGTCCAGCCTGCCGCCACCACGGCGATCAGGCCGACCATGCCGCAGGCGCTGTAGGCCAGGGGTCCGGGCAGGACCTTCGTATTGGAGGGGTCCAGCTTGAGCTGCACCGCGTAGAGCGTGGAGGCGGCGATCCAGGCCATGAAGTGGCCGACGTACATGCCGGCCGCAGAGGCCAGGCCGTACCACGACTTCTTGGCGAACCGGAAGAGCGACAGGTCCGCCATGCCGATGTGCCAGGCCATGTTGCAGAACCAGGCGAAGAACATCACGTGCCAGAAGGTGAACTTGACCTGGCCTGGCATGGGGTCACGGCCTGTCCAGACGACAGTGGAGGCCACGTGCCAGAAGTCTCGCACGGAGTTGAGCCCCATCTGGTGCAATCCGATGAGGCCAAAGCTGACAAACACAAGGACCATCCAGGGTGCGGCGATGTTGGCAAACCTGGCCAGGAACTTGTAGCCGTAGGCAGCGACTACGGAGAACAGAATGCCCGTGGCGAGCACCGCAATCACCCAGCCTGCGCCCGTGGGCAGGGTATCGGTCAGCTCGGGCATGGCGAACCTGAAGTACACGCCCAGGGCAGTGGCAGAGACGGTCACCATCGCACCTGCCAGCACCGTGAACATCACGCCATTGGCGGTGTTGTAGAGGACCACGAGCCTGCGGCCGCAGATCTTCTCGAGCTGGTAGTACATGGTCAGCCTGCACCGCGTGGCGATGGGCGCAGTGAAGAAGGTCCAGCTCAGCACGGCCAGGAGGTTGCCTGCCAGCAGGCCGACGATGAAGTCAAAGGCCGACACGCCCGCAGCCAGGAACAGAGGACCGATCATGATCTCTGTGCCAGCCACGTGCTCGCCTGCGAACTGGCCCACGTAGCTCTTGAGGCCAAGCAGGGCCTTGTCAGGCACCGGCTCTCGCTCGTATTCGTTGACAGGCTCGTGACGATCGGTGGACATGGACTATGAAGTACTCAGAACTCAGTACCCTGAACTCAGGAGACAGGAGTCAGGAGCCAGCAGATACGAGGTCGCGGCAGCTCGTTCGCCGGTTCTCCGTTTCGCCGTTTCGTTTCTATTGTTTGCCCAGGTAACCACTGTAGCCGCTGATCACGGCGGTCAGGACCAGCAGGACCAGGCCGATGCCCAACAGGGCACGCGTCCTGCTGCTGGTGCCCTTCCACTCACCCAGGAAGATACCCACGACTGCGCTGAACAGGATCTGGCAGGCCATCAACAAGGCCCAGCCGACGTACGCGGTCTTGCCCATGGCAGGCTCACCGGTCTTGAAACAGATGAACTGCGAGCACCAGATCGCGCCTGCGATCCCTGCAAATACCAGGTTAGCGGCCAGGGGCGCCCCGCTCTTGGTGTAGTCACCCAGGGTCTTGTTCTTGACGTTGAGGAACAGGCACCAGAGGAAGTTGATGGTCAGCCCTCCCAGCAGCACGATCACCAGGACAGGCATGCCGCTCCAGGTGGCTGAGGTCACGGGTGTGGTGGTCTCCGCCAGCTTCTGGATGGCAGGGCCGCCGACCAGACCGAATCCCATGGCAGAACTCATCAGGCCAGAGAACATCGCAGCAAGGATGCCCTTCTTGAAGTTGTACTCTGCCACTGCCTTCTTCTTCACCTCCTCGGGCAGCTCCTTCTCCTTGGACATGCCTGCCATGCCCACCACGACAATGCCTGCAAGGGACACCAGCACGCCGATGAACGACGTGATCCCTGCACCCGGCTCAAGGAGCTGGCCGACCTCGCCCTTCAGGACCTTGGGGATCAGCGTCCCTGCTGCAGAGCAGATCCCGCAGCCCAGGGCCAGCCCAAGGCCCACGCCGAGGTAGCGGATCATCAGGCCCCACGTCAGGCCGCCCACGCCCCAGGCCGCGCCGCACAGGTAGCAGTACCAGAGCTCCTTGCTGGGCGAGGCCTTGAGCACGGCGAAGACATTCGGCGAGGTGGTCAGGGCCAGGACCCAGGGCACGATCAGCAGGCCAACCAGGGCATACACGAGCCAGTAGCTCTCCCACGCCCACGCCTTGACTTTCTTGAAGGGCAGGTAGAAGACCGCGCCTGCCAGCCCGCCCAGGGCAAAGATCATCACGCCAAGGGCAGGATTGGCCGCAGTCGACGTTGCCTCTGCCAGCACGTTCGGTTCCATGGTGAATCCTTTCAAAACCAGGAGACAGGAGTCAGTAGACAGGAGATAGGAGACGAAACGCAGAAGTCCTATGCTATCCGAAAGCCTGGATTCTTGCCGAGCAAGGCTGCCAAGGTCATTTCTACTGACTCCTGACTACTGTCTCCTGTCTCCTTGCCTCTTGCTTCTTACCTCTTGCTTCTCAGTCCTATCGCGTCGATAGCACGTCTCTCTCATACTGCTGCACCTCGGCAATCCATGCATCTGCCGCAGGCACTCCCATCTTCAGGCAGTAGTAGTCCCAGACTGCGCCGAACGGCAGGGTCTTGGCCTCTTCGAGCAGGGCCAGGCGACCGGTGAAGTTGCCGGAGGCCTCCGCCTTGCGGAGCTGACCGATCGGCTCGACCATGGCCAGCAATAGGGCCTTGATCATGTTGCGAGTGCCGATCACCCAGGCAGCCACGCGGTTGATGCTGGCGTCGAAGTAGTCCAGGCCGATGTGCGTGCGGTCCAGGAAATCACCGCGGACCAGCTCCTGCGCAATGGCCTGGAGCTCGTCGCTGAGGATCACCACGTGGTCGCTATCCCAGCGGACGCCACGGCTGACGTGCAGGAGGATCTCAGGGACGTCCATCATCACTGCAGAGATCTTGTCGCTGACCGTCTCCGTGGGATGGAAGTGACCCGTGTCGAGGGTGAGGAGCTTCTGACGGCTGACTGCATAGCCCAGGTAGAACTCGTGGGAGCCGACCACGTAGCTTTCGGACCCGATGCCGAAGAGCTTGGCCTCGACTGCATCGAGGTTGAGCTTGGGGCTGATCTTCTTGGCGAACACGGCATCGAGTGACTCAGCCAACCGCTCACGCGGGCCCTTGCGGTCCACAGGGGCGTCCTTCATGCCGTCCGGGATCCAGACGTTGGTCACGCAGGTCTTGCCCAGGGCCTTGCCGATGGCTGCGCCGATCTCGCGGCAGCGGATGCCGTGCTCGACCCAGAACTTGCGGATCGCCTTATTCGGATGCGAGAGGGTCAGGCCGTCGCTGGCCTTGGGATGCGAGAAGTACGTGGGATTGAAGTCCATGCCCAGCTTGTTGGCCTTGGCCCACGCGATCCAGTTCCGGAACTGGCGGGGCGACAGGGCATCACGGTCGACCTTGTGACGGCCCATCTCCGCATAGAAGGCGTGCAGGTTGACGCGATGCCTGCCCGGGATCAGGGAATGGGCCTTCTCCAGGTCTAGCCTCAGCTCATCGGGCGTGCGGGCCTTGCCGGGGTAGTTGCCCGTGACTGCCAGGCCCCCGCCCAGCCCTTCGCCCATGTTCTCGAATCCGCCCACGTCATCGCCCTGCCAGCATTGGAGGGAGATGGAGACACCCGCGAGCTTCCTGAGGGCCCGGTCTGTGTTCACGCCCATCTCGGCGTAACGCTCCTTGGCCAGTCTGTACGCCTGTTGGATCTGTCTTTCTGTGCTCATGTCGCCTCCCGTTAGTGGCTAGTAGCTAGTGGCTAGTGACTAGATCTGTTTTCTACGATACGACTCCACTTCCCAGTTCTCAATGAAGAGCCTGGCAGCCTCGGTCATGTACTCGATGCCGCCGAAGGCGGTGGCCAGGTGGCTGACCAGGGCGCCGTCCTGCGCCAGCTCCAGGGCGAGGCCCGCCTGCTTGTCTGTCGCTGCAACCCCGCAGACAAGGCCGTCCCACGCCACCACCTGGGGGTCATAGCCGAATCGTCCGCGGTAGGCCTCCAGGCTGGCCGCAGTGGGCCTGCTGGTCAGTGCATACGACTTCGAATATACGATGTGGTCCGGCGAGATGGGCCCTGCTGCCACAGTGAATGTCCCGCTGGCCGCCACCGCCACGTCACGGCCAAAGGCCTGGCTGATCTCCCGTCTGGCCGCCTCGACGGCCTGGGTGGCCGGCCGGCCAATGGGCGGCAGCTTCAAGGCGACGCCCGCCTTCTCGTACCGGCCCGCCAGCCTTTCAAAAAGGGTCGCATACAGGTGGTGCACGTCGCCGGGCCTGTCTCCTGCCACGAACACGCCGTGGTTCTTCAGGAAGATCAGGGAGGGCTGCTTATGGTGCTGCTGTCTGTACTGCTGGACCTGGCGTCTGACCTGCATGCAGAGCGTATAGCCTGGGTCGATGTAGTCCAGCCACAGGGCCTCTGGAAACAGCTCGCTGCAGGCCTGCCTGCCGGCTGCCCCACACGTCATACCGTTGACCAGGGCTGGGTGGGTGTGCACCACGAAGCGGGCCTCCAAGGAGTCGTGCAGGGGCGCCTCCACGGAGGCGCGGCCTGAGCTGCCTGGGACCAGGGCCTGCTCCATGACCGACTTGACCAGGGCCTCCCGGGCCGTGGGCTCCTTGGGCGTCTCGAGACCGTAGAGTGTCCCCAGCTTGGCGCGGTCCAGGGCCACAAAGGACTGCGGCGTCAGACCTGCCAGCGTGGTTCCAGAGGGCTTGACCCAGAGGGTCGTGGGATTCTTGACCGAGGTATTGCCCCCGCCTGCGCGGACGTAATCGGTCGTCCCGAACGAGTGGGACAGGTCGGTGATCTCTTTGAGCAACTGGTCTGCGATGGCCGTCTCTTTCATGAGGATGGTCAAGGGTTCAGCACGTCAGTATGGACTTCGCCTTCTTCCTGAAGGCCTGCCAGGCCGCCCGGTCCGTGGGCTGGTAGGTCTTGGTCTCGAAGGACTTGCCCACGATAGAACGACCCTCTGACAGGGACTTGATCTGGCCTGCCGCTGCAGCCTGCATCAATACGCTGCCCAGGACCGTGGCCTCCACAGGCCCTGTCACCACGGTCTTGCCCGTAGCATCCGCGGCGAATTGGTTGAGCAGCTCGTTCTTGATGCCGCCACCCACGATGTGGAGCACATCGATCTTGCTGCCATTGAGTTTCTCGAGGCTGTCCATCACGTCTGCATAGCGGAGGGCCAGGCTTTCCAGCACCACCCTCGCCATCTGTCCCTTGTCCTTGATCTCTGCCTGGCCTGTGGACCGCAGGAACTGGTTGATCTTCTCAGGCATCCGGCCCGGCGAGAGGAACTCGCCATGCTCGATGAAGATGGCGGACTGGAAGGGCTTGGACGCGGTCGCCATCTGCGTGATCCGGGAGTAGTCCAGTTCCTCGCCCTGGCCTGCCCAATGTCTGCGGCACTCCTGCACGAGCCACAGACCCATGATGTTCTTGAGCACGCGGATCGTGCCCGCCACGCCACCTTCATTCGTGAAGCTCAGCTCGCTGGTAGTCGCGTTGATCACCGCCTTGGGAGTCTCGATGCCCATCAGGCTCCAGGTGCCGCTGGACAGATACGCCCATCCCTTGGCTGTCGTCACAGGCACGCCCGCCACTGCGGAGGCCGTGTCATGCGTCCCGACCGCCACGACCGGGATGGCGCCTGTCCCCAGCTCCTTGACTAGGTCCTTCTTGAGCACCCCCTTGGAGGAGCCCGGCATCACCACCTTGGGCAGGATCCCCATGGGTAGATCCAGGGCCTTGAGCACCGGCTCGGACCACTTGCCTGTCGCCATGTCCATCATCTGGGAGGTGCTGGCGATCGTGTACTCCACGGAGACCTCGCCGGTCAGGAAGTACGTGATCAGGTCAGGCATGAACAGCAGGTTCTTGGTCTTGGCCAGGACCTCGGGCCGCTGCGTCTTGAGGGCCAGGAGCTGGAAGACCGAGTTGAACGGCATGAACTGGATACCCGTGTGCTGGTAGATCTGGTTCCTGGGCATGATGGAAAAGGCCTTCTCCATCATCCGCTCGGTCCGCTTGTCACGGTAGTGGTAGGGATTCTCGATCAACTGGCCCTTGGCATCCAGCAGGCCGAAGTCCACACCCCAGGTGTCCACACCGATACTCGCCACGCGTGGCTGCACCGCCAAGGCCTTGGCCAGGCCAGTCTTGATCTCAGACATCAGCTTGCCAAAGTCCCATCGCAGCGAGTCCTCCTGTTCAAGAGGACCATTTGCGAATCGGTGCATCTCCTGGATCGAGATCCTCCCCCCCTCCACTGTCCCCAGCATCACCCTGCCGCTCTCAGCCCCCAGATCCACGGCGATGTAGTGCCTTGCATCACTCATCTTCGGTCTCCATATCCTCAAGCGTACGACCCGCCGCCTTGCAGACGGCAGATCTGCAAGCCCAGACTATATCCACACCCGGCACCCTAGGCAAGTCCTTCCCGCCGCGCCGCCGCGCCGCCGGAGGCGGCAGAGACGAATGGGAGAATGGGGGAACGGGAGAAACGGAGAAACCGGGACATGGAAAGGCCCGCCCGCCGCACGGGTAGGATGGGCTTCAGCCCATGCGGATTGCTCTCAGGAGCCGACCAAGCTCCGACAGGCATCTACGGAATCGATGGACTGCGAGTTCAACATCAGATATCCTTCCTGTAGAGCCACACTGGGAATACCATGACCAGCAAAGAACGTATCCATGCAGCCTTGAATCATCAGCCGATCGATCGGCTGGCATTCGTGCCGTGCGTTGATCCGTACTTCAGATCAGGGCTGGCCCTGCCCTTTGGCCGGATGGACATCCATGAGCTGCAGGCCCTCTGCGGAACCGACATGCTCAGGGGCGTCAGTTGCCACAGGATACGGCTCGACGACACGGTTCGGCACGTCCAGTCCCAAGCAGGCCACGGCGAGGTAGTGGACGTCTTCGAGACCCCGTACGGCCATCTGAAGGAGGTCCACCGATTCACGGAGCAGTCCCCCTACATCCCCTTCCCCACCGAGTACCTGATCAAGACCGCGGAAGACCTGAAGCTCTTCCGCTATCTGCTGGACCAGAGCGTCGTTGAGCCGGACTACGACACCTTCCGGTCCCTGGCAGCCAAGTTCCCACACTGGACGGTGAGCTGCAGCGTGGAAGACACAGCCCTGCGGCAGTTGCTCTCGAAGAAGATCGGCGTCGAGAATTTCGTCTACTTCATGCACGACCACCCATCGGAGATGGAGGAGACCCTTCAGGCCTTGGCAGACCACCACAACCGTATCCTGGAGGTCTCGGCCCGGGGCCCGGCAGAGGTCTTTATCTCCTACGAGAACACGAATACGGGTGACAGCTCCCTCAACTGGTTCCACCGATATGAGCTGCCCACGCTGAACCGCTACGCAGACACGGTCCACCAGCATGGCAAGAAGCTCCTCATCCACATGTGCGGTCGCATCGCCCTGCTCATAGACTCCATCGTCATCGCCCGCTTCGACGGCATCATCGACGTCTCCCCGCCACCCACCGGCAACATGGACTTCACCCAGGCAATCCCCACCTTCGACCGCAACAGAAAGATCCTCGCAGGCGGCATCGAATGCACCACCTGGATCGAGCAGGACCTGACCGTATTCGAGGAGCGAGTCATCGCCCTGCTGCGAAGCCTGCCCAAGTCCCCCTACTTCATGCTAGGCAGCGGCGACGCAGTCCCGCAGGGCGCGACGATGGAGCACTTCGAAGTGGTCCGGCGGCTGCTGGGTAGCCCCTGACGAAACGAAACGGCGAATGGGCGAAACGGCGAATGGGAGAATGGGAGAATGGGAGAATGGGCGACACACCTGAGCAGAAGGAGCAGTATGACCCGATACGCTCCAAGACAGGTCTGCAGGACGAGCGTAAGCCACATATCGGCTTTGCGACATGAAGGAAGTACCGGCCAGAGGATCGAGGGTCAGTCCCCTCAAATACGTAGAGTGCCGAAGACACTGAATGTGAGGACTACCCCCTTAGCCCCCCGGCGACATCCTGCTGGCTTGCGGGGGATTCTGCGTGGTTGTCCGGAACGAATGTGCGATTGCGGAGGAGGGAGGCGATTTCCATTGCTGTCACGTGTCCGCTGCATACAATGACTATAGTCGACACGTGCGCCGCGTTTAGAGACTATCTCAAGACCTGTTTCGTAACGAGATCGAGCGAGAAGCCCGGGGGTAAGGCGGAGGCGGAAAAGGCTCGGAGGCGTGCTTGGTGGCACGTCGAGAACCTTTTTCGCCGACAACGCAGCCCAAGGGCTTCGCAGCCGATCGTAGCAGGAAAAGGTCTTTGAGATAGTCTCTTGGGGCGCTGCGGCGTATTGTCAGCATTGGACCCTGGATTCCTGACATTTGAAAGGAGTAAAGAAATGACCGGTTCTCTCGCAAATCGGGCGGCCTTGCTCTCGCTGTTCTGTCTGCTTGCCCTCACCGGCTGCAAGGACGCTGAGAAGGAGAAGGCCTTGGCCGACGCCAAAGCGGCCAATACAAACCTTGCTGAGGTCAAGACCCAGCTCGAAAGCGTCAAGAGCGAGCTGACCACAGTCACGCAGGCCCGCGATCAGCTACAGACGGCAGCAAAAGCGGCCAACACCACCCTTGCTGAGGCCAAGACTCAGCTCGAAAGCCTCAAAGGCGAACTGGCCACAGTCACGCAGGTCCGCGATCAGTTACAGACGGCAGCAAAACAGGCTGAGACTCTGCGAGACCAGGTGACTCAGCTTGCCAAGGACAAAGACGCTGCCCTTGCCAAGGCCGCGGACGCCCTGACCGCGGTAGACAAGCTGAAGAGCCAGATCCAGGAGCAGGTGCAGACGATCGCTGGGCTGCAAGAACAGAACAAGAAGCTGCAGCAACTCGTCGATGATCTGAAGAAGAAGCTGGGTGAAGTCAAGCTACCTGGCATCTCGATTCCATAGAGAAGCGAGGCTCGACAACTCCCCGGACCGTGATCACCCCAAAAAACTCCAACAAAGGACCGCACGGGTAGTATCCGCCAAGGGCGGGGCGATACTAAGGACAGCCACGAACCGCGGTCGCCGGCGCGTGTCTAATCCAACTTCCGCTTGAGCAACTCCGGTTTGTCTCTGTGGAGCTGCAGGATCAGCTCGCCGAAGATGGTGTTGGCCCAGGCAAACCAGGAGCGGGAGAAGTCCTTGGGGTTATCCACGTGGAAGGACTCGTGGATGAATCCGGTGCCGGCATGGGTCTTCTTGAGGGTGGTCAGGCAGTAGACAACCTCTTGGTCATCGTGGCTGGTCAGGGCACGCATGACGATGCCCAGGGGCCAGATTCGATTCTCGCCGACGTGAGGGCCGCCGATCCCCGCTGCATACTTGCCCTCGTGGTACCAGGGATTGCTCGGACTCAGCGAGAAACGCCGCGTGCTGGCATAGACCGGGTCATCCATGGGGGCGTAGCCGAGATACGCAATGGACAGGAGGTTGGGCACGTTGGCGTCGTCCATGAACAGCCTGTTGCCGAACCCATCGATCTCGAGGGCGTAGATCTTGCCAAAGTCCAGGTGCGGGGCGAGGGCGTAGCTCTGGATGGCTGTATCGACTTCGGCCGCGAGGGCCTGGCATTCGGCGGAAAACGCGGTGTCCTTGACGACGACCGTGAAGATCTCTGCCAACTGCCGTAGCGACACGACAGCGAACATGTTCGACGAGACGAGGAACGGGTAGAACGTGGCATCATCTGACGGCCTGAACATGGAATGGATCAGGCCGACCTTCCGGGTGGGGTTGCCCCATCCACCGCCGTACTGGGTGTCCGTCGGGACCTGGGTGTTCCGCTGGAACCTGTACGGACCCTTGCCCTCCTTGCGCTGCTGCTCCTTGAAGGTCTTCACGATGAGCCGCATCGCCTCCTGCCACTGCGAGTCAAAGACCGAGGCGTCACCCGTGGCCTTCCAATAGCCGTGGGCCAGGCGAATGACGTAGCACAGCGAGTCCACCTCCCATTTCCGCTCATGGACCCCCGGCTTCATCATCGTGTTGTCATGCGCCCATTCGCCCTTCCTCTTGGGATCGTCGTAGAAGGCGTTGGCATAGGGATCCAGCAGCACGAATTCAGTCTGCTTGTGGATGACGCCCTCGAGTAGCCTCTTTAGCTTCTCGTCCTTGTTACACAGCGGCAGATAAGGCCAGACCTGGGCGGAGGAATCCCGCAGCCACATGGCGTCGATGTCGCCCGTGATCACATAGGTGTAGGGCCTGCCGCTCTTCTCGTAATACGTCACGGTCGTGTCGAGGGTGTTGGGCAGGCAGTTCTCAAACATCCACGCCAGCTCGTCGTCACCCATCGACCGCTTGACCTCGGCAATCGCATCCTCGACGGCCTGACTCGAGAACCGACGTTTCTCCAGCGGCGGGCGCATAGAGGTGAACGCGGAGCCGGCCGCCGTGCCAACGGACGTCAGCCCTGCGCCAAAGGTTGCGGTTGCCAGTCCAGTCGCCTTGATGAAGTCTCGTCGTGACAGCATGGGAGCAATCTAACCAGCCTGCCTCCCTGCTGCAAATGAAAAAGGGCCCATCACCGAGCGTCGACAGCCTTCGAGGCTGGGTCCGCATCTTTCATGTGGACCGATTGGCCTTCCTATGGTAGTTCCTAAGGGCTATGATGAGAGTTATTCGATGGTGTCGACATGCAGTGTGAATACTCCAAAGATGCCCCCCCTATCGCCATCGAACGGGGCGTGGTCCAGGGCTTCCCTTTCAATACGCTGGACTATGCTGAAACCTACAGGGGAGAGGTCCGGTTCTCAGAGAGCCTATCGTCGGCCATCCTCATTCAGGCAATCGCTGGATACCCGTACTGCGACGGCAGACTGCCATGGCCGTACGTCGCCCTTCCGGAGATGGGGGAGTTGCTGATCAAGGCAGAATTCCCCGACCTGGTCTCAATCACTGGAGTCATCGCCCCGTCGAGCACTTGTCCCTCTTCAACAGCGGCGGACCACGAGCTGGTCCCCTTCAAACCGCACTTCATTTTTGACCCCTCTGTCGGATCGATCATACTGTCCAAGAAATCGGCCTCGAATCTCAGGAAAGGGCGTAGAGTCTGGTGGGCTGCCGACGCCAATTCAAGCGAGGGCTGGGAGGCATTCGATGATATCTACAGGCAGTTCATTGGAGACCACCGCCTGACGGGCGGATTCTATGACTTTGGAGACGACCATTTTCCCCGCCTGTCCGGTATCTGCAGCATGAGGCTGTTCGGAGTGAGATCATCCACTGCCTGGGGTGCGATGGCCTGCGGCGCCCACCACGGAAAGGAACTCCACTTGATGCACATTCGTGTCACTGAACAAGGCTATCGATCCTTCGCGTCCTATGTTCTCATGGACGAGGTGACCCGATACTGCGAGGCGAACGGTCTCGCTCTCTTTCTCGGTGGTCTGCGCCATGGAGCGGATGACGGATTACTGCGATTCAAACGAAGATGGACGAACAGGACTCTTCCGGCCTGGCTCTTGAAGATCGTCGTCAGACCGGCTGTCTATGATCACCTGGCCATTCCAGGAAACCCGTTCTTCCCTGGCTACAGACTCCCATAGGATGATCCTGTGATCGCCGATCCATGGACCTGCTGAAGAGGATGATTCATGCATCTGCCTGATGTGGGCTACGACCATTTCGTGGAGGTCTGGCCTCCCGCGACCGAACCAGAGATCACGGTTGTGATGCCCCTCTACCGACAAAAGGACTATGTCCGGGCCTCGATCCCGCCGGTACTCTCACAGAGGGGCGTGTGCGCGGAAGTCATCCTTTCCGACGACGAATCGAACGACGGGACATTTGAAGAGGCCCTGCGAATTGTCTCGGAGTGGCTGGACGGATCTAACTGCAGGCACAGAATTGTCGTGCGCAGAGGCAGGCAGCGTCTCTGGCGGGATCACCTGCCCCTCCTGGTCGACAACGCCTGTTGCGATTTGGTGTGCCAGGCCCACGGCGACGATGTCTCAACACCCGACCGTTGTCTGAAACTGGTCTCCGTGTTCAAGGCCGACCCGCTCATATCACTGGTTGCGTCCGAACAGGCCTTGTTCGTCGGCTCCCTGTGCCGCTGCCGCGAAACCAAGACAGAAGACGGCCAGATCGCTCTCCGTCAGTATACATGTACTGAGATCATCGACGGCCAGACTCCTCTGGTAGGGGCTTTGCTTGCGTGGCGAAAGACCACGGTCAGCCGTTTTGCCCGTCTCGACAGTCGGTTCGCTGCGGCATCACACGACCGCATCCTGGCCTTTCGAGCGTCGCTGACCGGCAAGGTGATGCTCTTGCAGGAGCCGTTGGTCAAGAGACGCGAACACCCACTCCAGGCATCGAGACTGTTGTTTCATGAACCCTATCGGAATTGCAGTTTCGGACGGAGTCTCTTTCGAATGAATGCGCTTTGGGCCATGAGACGTGACTTGCATAGGGCTCTGGATCGGGCCTTGATCAGCCAAGACACAAAGGACACGCTTGAAGGCGAGATAGACAAGCGTCTAGCCGTCTTTCAGCAAGGCCTGGTGGAGTCATTCCGGGTCCACACGTATGCGGGCAAGCACATCGCGTGGGTCGATGAGGATACACTTCGGAGACTGAACGTCAGCTCGATCAGTAGGATCAAGCTGCGCATGAAGCCGCTCGTAGTGCCGCTGTGGAGGAAAGCTACCCCCTTTCTCCTCGCTATCCGCGATTTCTCGGGAAGCCTGCGGAGGGCTGGAACAACCATCAGCAGTCGCTTCCGCCGGAAACATCCCCGCGACGTCCTCCTGTGATTGACCTGGCGACCGTGGGTAGGTATTGTGCAATCCTGTGAGAGTCAGGTCATGGAGTGCGAATCGTGTGCAAGACGCCGTTTGAAGGAAGTAGTCCCCCGACGGGCTCCGCGGCTGGGCATCCGGAGACACCCTGGCTCAGCCGTGCGCTGCTTTGGTTGGCGGCAGGGAGCAGTCTTCTGTCCTGCAATGCAGTGCAAGCCGAGCAGAGGTCGGTGAGCCTGGACGAGTATGCATACCCCGGCGATGACCTGGGGGCCGTCTACGATCCGCTGGCCACCACGATCAAGGTGTGGGCACCGACGGCCAGGAAGGTCAGTGTCATCCTCTTCCCAGATTCAGCCACCCAGGACTCCACCTCGATCCCGATGTCCCGTGACAAGGAGGGGATCTGGTCTGCCTCGCTCGAGGGAGACCAGGATGGAAAGTACTACCTCCTTGAGGTGACGCACCAGGAGGCAGGAACGGAGAAGGAGACGGTCTACCGGGTCAACGACCCGTATGGTCGTGGGTGTTCCGCCAATACCGGCAGGACGCTAATCTACGATCCCAGGAAGACCGACCCCAATGGCTGGGCTGGCGACCATTTCGTGACGCTCAGACAAAACGTGGACGCCGTCCTCTACGAGGTGCACGTGCGGGACTTCTCGATCCACAGGGACTCAGGCACCTCGGACGATCGGCGAGGCAAGTACCTGGGGATGGTCCAGCCGGGGACCCGGACAACCACGGGCGAGAGCAGCGGCATCGATCACCTGGCAGAACTGGGCGTCACCCACGTACACCTGCTGCCGACGTTTGACTACGCCGATGGAGACGAGAGTCAGGCCGTGGACCAGTACACCTGGTACAACTGGGGATATGCCCCTGTCCTCTACAATGCACCGGAGGGTTCATACGCCACGCATCCGGACGGCACCAGCCGGCAGCGAGAGTTCAAGCAGATGATCCAGGCATTTCATGGAAAGCGCATAGGGGTCATCTTCGACGCCGTCTACAACCACACCGCCGCCACGGGCGATCGCCCCACGTCCATCTTCGACAAGGTTGTCCCCCGCTACTACTACCGCATAGACGCCAATGGCAAGTATGCCAACGGCACGTGGTGCGGCAATGAGTTTGCCTCCGAGAAGCCCATGGCCCGGAAGTTCATTGTCGACTCCATCAAGTATTGGATGACGGAGTACCACATCGACGGTTTTCGGTTCGACCTGATGGGGATTACGGACCGCGAGACGATGCTGGAGGTCTATCGGGAGGCCAAGCGGATCAATCCCAGCGTCCTCCTCTACGGCGAGGGCTGGGACATGGAGCGCCTGCTGCCGAGGGAGCGGATGATGACGCAGGCGAACGTGAAGGGAACCGGGATCGCCGCGTTCAACGATGGGATCAGGGACAACATCAAGGGCGCAGTCCAACAAGGAGAGGCACCAGGCTTTGTACAGGGAGCTGCCCCCCAAGGCAGCCTTGAGCAGTTCCTCCTGAACATCAAGGGCCAGAGCACGGATGGAGGGATCGAGGTGGTCTCACCGAACGAGACGATCAACTACGACTCCGCACACGATGACCATTGCCTGTGGGATAAGCTCCTCCTCTCGACGCCCGGCATCGCCGAGGACCTGCGACGGGGCATGGACAAGCTGGCAGCAGGGATCGTGCTGACCAGCCAGGGAGTCCCTTTCCTCCACGCAGGTGACGAGTTCCTCAGATCCAAGGGCCTGGAGAAGAACAGCTACAACTCGAACGACCCGCGGGTCAACCCGATCGACTGGGGCCTGAAGGCGAAGAACAAGGACGTCTGTGACTACTATAAAGGCCTAATCGCCCTCAGGAGGGCCCATCCGGCCTTCTGCATGGCAGACAAGGCCGCGGTAGACCGGCATCTGGAGTTCATCCGGGATGTCCCCAAACAAGTGGTGGCCTACCTCCTGCGGGACCACGCCAATGGAGACCCCTGGAAGGACATCCTCGTAATCTACAACGGCAGCAGGCAGGCCCGCGACCTGACGGTCCCCGGCAGATGGATCATCGTGGTTAACGACCAGAGGGCTGGGGTAGAGTCGCTGGGTTTGGCCAGGGACAGGATCCGCGTGGAGGCCTGCTCGATGCTGGTCGCGCGCACCGAAGCGGAGTAGCAGGCGGTGGAGACCCTCCCGAGGGCTGCACTGGCCGTCACGGCTCGGATGGGCCTTGACGCCCGCAACCGGGAGTGTCAGGATGGTATAATGAGGATGCTGGGTCTGAATCCTCAAGCATAGGAGCAAGTGAGTCCTGTGAAGGAGGTGGATATGAATGGGTGGAAGGCTGTGATGATGTCGATCCTCGTGTGCAGGGCGGCGTGTGCGGGGCCTGAATTCCAGATTGCCGTTGGAGGCAACCAGCAATACTGGCCGGCCATCTCCGGGACGCTCGTCGTCTGGCAGGAGATGAGCGATGCCACGGGAACCTGGGACATCAAGGGCGCGGACGTGAGGGATCCCCTTCACGTGCAACCCTTCACCGTCTCAGCGGACGTCTATGGCAATGAAACCGATCCAGCCATATCGGGCAGCACCGTGGTGTTCCAGTACGATTCGGATCTGCTCGACGAAACCATGGTCTGGATGGCGGACATCTCGCGATTGGATCGGCCCACGGTCTGGCCCCTCGTCCACACCAGGCGGGGCATCCACAGCTATCCGGTCGTATCCGGGGACATCGTCGCCTGGCAGGACAACCTGGGCCCGGATTGGGACATCATCGCGGCACGCGTCTCTGCAGGAACGGTCTATCGGCTGCCCCTTCCCATGACCTACCAAAATGAGCGATTCGTCGCCCTGGAGGGGACCCTGCTGCTCTGGGAGCAATGGTCCGGCCAGGGAGTCAACACGATCATGGGCTGCAATGCCCTTGATCCCAATGCCCTGACGCATCCCCTGTTCAGTGCGGATGCCAACCAATGGTATCCAGCCATCTCCGGCCACTGGGCCGTCTGCGCCACGGATCGAGGAATCTCGGTCGACAACCTGGCAGACCCCTTCGTCGCCAAGCCGGTCACCGGAGTCCTCGCGGACCCGATGACTCGGCCTGCGATCTGCCAGAACGTGGTGGTCTGGGCCCAGAAACAAGGAGGGCAATACGACATCTACGGCTACAACATCGCGACGGCCAAGCAGTTCCGGATCACGAATCAGCCCGCTGATCAGACCCTCCCCCAGATCAGCTTCAGTCCGGCGCTCGGGGCCTATCTGGTCGTGTGGGTGGATCTCAGGAACGGCAATTGGGACATCTATGGCAAGGTCCTGGATGCGAAGACCGATGTGGGTGGATGTGCCACGGCCCTCAAGGGTGACGTAAACGAGGACTGCACGGTGGACACTCTCGATCTCACAGAGGTCCAGTCCCGGATAGGCCAGGTCAACGGCGTACCGGCCCAGTGAGCGGCATGGCGTGAGATATGAGATCACGGTGGCTCGGTGACCCAGCCGCGTGCCCGGTGTTAGATCGTGACAGTGCAGAAGGAAGTGAGGTCCGCATGAAACAGGCTGACAAGAACACGCAGGGCGTGGGAGCATGCCTCACAAGACGCGGCTTCCTTGGGAAGACCGCAGGGGCGGTTGCAGGTGCGACGGTGGCGGCAATTGGATTCCCGACGATCATTCCCTCATCGGCCATAGGCGCGGATGGCACAGTGGCGCCGAGCAACCGGGTGGTCGTGGGGTTCATCGGCGTCGGCCCGCAAGGCCAGGGCGTCATGGCCAACTATCTCCAGAGGAAGGACTGCCAGGTGGTGGCGGTCTGCGACGTCAAGGTCGACATGCTCAACCAGGCAAAGGACCGCGTCAACGACCAGTACCAGAACAAGGACTGCGCCGCGGTCCACGACTTTCAGGAGATCACCGGTCGGCCGGACATCGACGCCTGCCACATCGCCACGCCCGACCACTGGCACGTCCTGACTGCCCTGGCTGCAGTGCGGAACAAGAAGGACGTCTATTGCGAGAAGCCGCTGAGTCTGGCCGTGGAGGAGGGCCGGATCCTCCGTGGCGAGGTCAACAAGTATCAGCGGGTCTTCCAGTTCGGCACGCAGCAGCGATCTGGCCATGACTTCTGGCAGGCGTGCAGCCTGGCCCGTAACGGCCATCTCGGGAAGCTGAAGGCGGTCAACGTCTGGTGCCCGGGCAGCACCCCCGGAGGCTCTGCCAAGGTGGTGCCCCCCCCTGCCACCCTCGACTATGACCGCTGGCTGGGACAGCGCCCGTCACGCCCTACACCGAGGACCGCTGCACAGACGACGGAGCCAAGAAGACCTGGTGGTTCAACAGGGACTACACCGCGGGCTTCATCACAGGCTGGGGCATCCATCCGATGGACATTGCCCAGTGGGGAGCGGATCTATCCCAGGGGACCGTCGAGGTCAGCGGCAAGGCGATCTACGGGGACACAGTGGCCTGCAACACCGCCAGGGTCTGGGACATCGACTTCAGGTTCTCCAGCGGCCTCGCCCTGAAGTTCGTTGGCCTGCCCAACGGCGGCAACCAGGACAGGCCCACCGGTGATCCGGTCTATCATCATGAAGACTGGAAGAAGCGGTACCGCCGCGCAGGTGCGACCCATGGCACGGCCTTCGAAGGAGAGGCCGGATGGGTCCACGTCGATCGCAGCGGCCTCAACTGTGAGCCCGAGACCTTGCGGAGGGTCAAGAAGGAGGACTTCAAGATCCCACTGACCGAGAGCTACGACCACGTTGGCAATTTCCTGGCATGCGTCAGGAGCAGGGCAAGGACCGTCTGCCCGATCGAAGAGGCAGTCCTCGCGGATACCCTGTGCCAGATCGCGGACATCGCGGCTAGGCTGGGCAAGACGCTGACCTACGACATCGGCCGCGAGGACTTCGTCAACGATACAGAGGCCAGCCGCAGGCTGCGGCTCCGAGACATGCGAAAGCCGTGGGTGGTGGGGTGAGGGCGGGGAGACGAAACGGCGAATGGGCGAAACGGCGAATGGGCGAGACTGAGACTCGGAGCGATCGCTCGCCACTCAGTTGCTTATAGCTCAGAACTCAGAACTCAGGAGACAGGAGACAGGAGACAACGGACGCGGCCGATGGCTGCATGCGACTGCCCCTTGAATGGCTGGCATGAAAGGACCCATGGAATACGATCCAGACAAAGTGGATGAGATGACCCTGGCCCTGCTGTATCTGGTCACGACTGACCGGCAGGAGGGGTATGGCGCCCGGGCCTGGAAGGGATTCGATTGGGACACGATGAATCGCCTCCATGAGAAGGGCTGGATCAGCAATCCGAAGACCAAGGCCTTGTCCATCGCCATGACCGAGGAGGGTTTCAGGAAGTCAAGGAAGCTGTTCCTGCGGTACTTTGCGAAGGAGCCGAAGACGGACCGGCCGCCGATGCGGTTGACAGCCAGATCTATCGACGAGTACATCACGCAATTCCCTGCCGAGGTTCAGAGCGTACTCCAGGAGATTCGGTCGCTCATCGCGGCATCTGCGCCCGGCGCGGCAGAGACGATCAGCTATGCGATCCCCACATTCGACCTGAACGGAAGGCACCTGGTGCACTTCGCAGCTTTCAGACGTCACGTGGGGTTCTATCCGACCGCAAGCGGCGTTGCGGCGTTCAAGGACGAACTGAAGCCCTACAAGAGCGCCAAGGGGTCGGTGCAGTTCCCTCTGGGCCAACCGTTGCCCACAGACCTGATCCGCAGGATCGTGGAATTCAGGGTCAAGGAGACTACCTAGTCATGGCAGAGGAATTCGTCAGTGAGCCGATCCAGCCCGTGGCCGGGACGTTCGACACCGCCGCGATGACCCGGCGAGAGCCGGGATTGCCGCAGCGGTTCATCTGGAGAGACACCGAGTACACCCTCGCGGCGGTGCTGGAGACCTGGAAGGAGGACGGACCCTGCAGTCACGGCAGCGGCGAGATGTACCTTCGCAAGCACTGGTACAAGATCCTGACGGAGCAAGGGGCCCGCATGACGCTCTACTTCGACCGCCAGCCGCGGTCCAAGCAGAAGGGCAAGCCCCGGTGGTGGCTCTACACCGTGGAACGGGAACCCTAGGTACCAGGACTCTTCTGACTGAGATGGATCTACTACCCAGAGAGGCAGGTGAATTCGAGCACTTCGTGGAGGCCCAGTCCGGGATCTACGAGCGGGTCCTCTCGGAACTCTCCCGTGGACGCAAACGCTCGCACTGGATGTGGTTCATCTTTCCACAACTGAAGGGACTGGGATACAGCTCGACGTCCCTGAGGTATGGCATAGAGTCCCTGGCACAGGCCCAGCGGTATCTGGCACACGGCATCCTGGGACCTCGCCTGACCGAGTGCGCGGAACTGGTGCTGCAGGTCCAGAGCCAGACTGCTTCCGAGATCTTCGGCTCTCCGGACGACCTGAAGTTCCATTCGTCGCTCACGCTCTTCTCGCTCTGCAGCCGGCCTCACGGCGTCTTCAGCCAGGCCCTGGACAAGTACTTCTCCGGAGAGCCTGACCTCAAGACACTCCAGATCCTGAAGCTCAGTATTGAAGAATGGAACTGGTCCCTCCATCCCGGAGAGGGCCAACCTTAGTGTGCGTATATGAGAGGATGCCGCTATGCTGACTGAGAGGGAGCAGGCATACTGCCGCGGATTGATCAAGATGTACAGGTTCGTGGCCAAGGTGGCCCTGATCCCCATGGCCATTCCCGTTGCAGGCTTGTGCTATCACTGTTGGAGAGGCGGCACCGTCGCGACGGTGCGTCTGGAGGCGATCGTGACAGAAATCGTGCTGTTTGTCGCCGTATGGACCGGATTCATGTCGTTCCACATCAAGGCCGATGTGATCCGCGATATCCTCAGGGGGCTGGCACCAGCAGAGGCTGAAGACCAACCGGAGTCTTCGCCACAGGACCAACCCTGATTGACCGTGGCCCGGCCACATGCGGCCAGAGCTCGGCGGTCGCAGGACGGCCGGTCCTCAGAACAGACCGACCGTGTGGCCGTCTTCGTCGACGTCCATGGCCTCTGCGGCGGGCACCTTCGGCAGGCCGGGCATGGTCATGATGTCGCCGGTGTAGATCACGATGAACCCAGGGCCGGCGCTGAGCCTCGCGTCGCGGAGCGGCACGATGAATCCGGCAGGCCGGCCACGAAGACTCGGGGTGGCCGAGAAAGAGTACTGGGTCTTGGCCATGCAGATCGGCAGCTTACCGAAACCAGCGTTCTCGAACGACCGGAGCTTCTCGGCAGTCTTGCCCTCGGCCACCACGTCGTCGGCGCCATAGATCTTCTGGGCGATGAGGCGGACCTTGTCGAGCAGCGGTAGGTCGTCGGGATAGGTGAAACTGAGTGGAACGGTCGAGGGACGGCTGGTGGTCTCGATGACAAGGTGCGCGAGGGCCTCGGTGCCGACGCTACCCTTGGCATAGTGCTCGCACTGGACCGCCTTCACGCCGAGCCCAGCGCAACCCTCGCGGACCACTTGCCACTCCTCCGGCGTGTCGCCCTCAAAGACGTTGACAGCGACGATGACCGGCAGGCCAAAGGCCTGAAGGTTCTCGACGTGCTTCGCCAGGTTAGCCATCCCCGCCTTGAGTGCAGGCAGGTTGGGCTGCCGCAGGTCGTTCGCGGAGACGCCGCCGTGATACTTGAGGGCCCGAATCGTCGCCACCAGGACGGCCACGTCAGGCCGCAGCCCGGTCTTTCGGCACTTGATGTTGAGGAACTTCTCTGCGCCCAGGTCTGCGCCGAAACCCGCCTCCGTCACGGCGTAATCGGCCAGACGCAGCCCCAGCTTCGTGGCCGTGACGCTGTTGCAGCCATGCGCGATGTTGCCAAACGGCCCACCGTGAATGATCGCAGGATTGCCTTCCAGCGTCTGGACCAGGTTGGGTTGGAGCCCATACCGCATCAGCACCGTCATGGCGCCCTCCGCCTTGAGATCTCGGACCGTGATGAGCCTGCCGTCGTGGCCATAGGCGACGACGATGCGGCTGAGTCGCTCGCGGAGCTCGGGCAGGGATTCAGAGAAGCAGAGTGTGGCCATCACCTCCGAGGCGGGCGTGATGTCGAAGCTGGATTGGCGGGGGATGGAGTTCGCAGCACCGCCCAGGCCAATGACGATCTCCCGCAGGGCCCGCTCGTTCATGTCCAGCACGCGGCCCCAGACGATGCGACGGAGATCGATGCCCATGGCATTGCCGAAGTGCAGATGGTTGTCGAGCATCGCGGCGAGCAGGTTGTGCGCGGAGGTGACCACGTGGAAGTCGCCGTTGAAGTGGAGGTTGATCTCCTCCATGGGCACCACCTGGGCGTAACCGCCGCCCGTGCCGCCACCCTTGACGCCGAAGCACGGACCGACCGAGGGCTCTCGCAGGCAGACCACCGCCTTCCTGCCCAGGCGGTTGAGCGCGTCGTTCAGGCCGATGCTCATGGTCGTCTTGCCTTCACCGGCAGGCGTAGGATTGATGGCCGTCACCAGGATGAGCTTGCCCATGGGCGACGTCTCGAGCCGATGGCAGAGGTCGAGCGTGATCTTGGCCTTGAACCGGCCATACAACTCGATGTCTTTCTCCGCAATGCCCAGCTTGGCGGCGACCGCCTCGATGGGCTGCAAGTGGGTTCGTCGGGAGATCTCAAGCGAACTGAGGGGATTCGATTTCATCATCAGAGTGTACAATATCGAGGGGGTCCCTTTCAAGGGGGGAGTCTGGCGGACCCGGGGACCGCTCCATCACGGTGCAGGAGGAATACGCCTCCGCGATCCAGGAAACCCTGACCTGACCGGCGTCACTCAGGCCGCAGGCGACCGGGCAATGTCCACCACCTCGAAATGGCGGTCGCCGCGAGGGATCTCCACGGAGACCTTGTCTCCTACGGAGTGCCCCAGGATGGAACTGCCGATGGGCGAGTGGATCGAGATGCTTCCCATGCCGCTGTCCGCCTCGTCAGGACCCAGCAACTGGTACGTCACCCTCTCTCCGGTAGCCAGATCCAGCAGGGTCACGACCGTGCCGAACCCCGCCGTGCCACAGTCCGCCTTCGTGCAGTCCACAATGTCAGACCGGTTCAGCATCCCCTTCAGCTCACTGATCCGCCCCACGATGAAGCCCTGGCGCTCCCGGCCGCTGATGTATTCGGCGTTCTCCCTGAGGTCTCCGTGTTCACGGGCATCGGCAACCGCACGCATCACTTCGGGCAGTTCCTCCCTCTGAAGCCGTTCCAATTCCTCCTTGAGCCTGCTGTATCCAGTCTTCGAGATGGGTACCAGTTCAAGCATCGCGACACTTCTCCAAGCCTCACAACACACTCATTCCTGGATCCAGGACCGACCCCGGTGGTCCCCGCGGCCGATCCCGTCGGCAAATGGATAAACGGCCGGCGTCGGATTGTCAACCCCGAGATCTCGCAGATTCATTGGCCGCGAGGGAGACTTCCAGCGGAGGGTATCTTCTCAAAGACCTCCAAAAAAAAGGTGGAATTCGTGTAACACGAACCCGCGTTCCCGGGACTATATACTATGTTAGGAGGGGCATCGGGCCGGTTGGAGACATCCGGCCCGTGGTGTCCCTGTCGACCGCCATCATTGAGGGGTCGACCGCCCGAAAGATAGGCGTTCTTGGCACGAGAAGCCCAGCCTAGGGCGGTCTTCACGACGGTAGTCTCGCAGACCTTGCGGAAGAGATCACGCGGCCGTAGAAGGAAGGAAGAGCTTTCATGCTCGTTCACACCCAGGTGGAGTCTCGGGTCTGTGAAAACCCTGACAAGATCGCCTTGATCTGCGACGATCAGATCTTGACCTACGCCGAACTCAACCGTCTGGCGGACCACGTGGCGGGTCGCCTCGCATGGCATGGGGTAGGGCCTGAGGTGCCGGTGGCGCTCTACACTGAACGGTCCATCGAGATGGCCGTCGGTCTGTTGGGCATCCTCAAGGCCGGTGGTGCCTACGTACCGCTGGATCCACGCCATCCCACGGACCAAACGGCCTTCATCCTTTCCGATACCCGCGCCTCCATTCTGTTGACACAGGAGCGGTTCGGACCCGAGATTCCCTGCTCCAAAGAGGGGCCCTTGGTCTTGTGCATGGACTCGGACCGATCCCCGTGCATCGACGACTCTCGCAGCGGGCCCAGGGAACCTGTCGCCGGCTCTGCCACGGACTGGCCTGCCTACGTCATGTACACGTCGGGGTCGGAGGGGAGGCCGAAAGGCGTCGTCATCACTCACGGCAACCTTCGTCATTACGTGCAGGCCATGGCTCAGGCCATGCAGGTCCGGCCCGGCGACATCTACCTGCACCTGGCCTCCATCGCGTTCGCCTCATCTGCCAGGCAATTGATCATGCCGCTATGTCAAGGCGCAACGGTAGTCATCGCGACGTCCGATCAGAAAGGGGACCCCTTGGCCCTCCTGGACCTGGTCAAGAGGCGCGGCGTCACACTCATGGACATGGTGCCCCCCTACTGGCGACGCCTCAACGCCAGTCTGGAGTCACTGGACGGCGGATGCCGAAGATCCCTCCTGGATAACCGCCTACGCTTCGTCAATGCCCATGGAGACCTACTCCCCCCTGACGTGCCCAAGGCGTGGCGAGACAAGTTCGGGTCGCGGGCGTCCATCCTGAACATGTACGGCCAGACGGAATGCACGGGGGTCGTCGCCACATACCTCGTTCCAGCACAGGGTTTGGACGGAGACCGGGTGCCCATCGGGTCTCCGGTCGCGGGCACGCCGATCTACATCCTGGACGAACACCTGCGTCCCGTGCGTCCGGGTGAGACCGGGGAGTTCTTTGTGGGGGGACCGTGCGTGGCGAAGGGGTATCTGAACAGACCTGAGTTGACCGCACAGCGTTTCATCCGCGATCCGTTCAGCCCAGACCCGGCGGCCCGCCTCTACAGAACGGGCGACCTGGGCCGGCAGCGGGCGGATGGACCTCTCGAGATGCTCGGGCGCATGGATAGGCAGATCAAGATCAATGGCATTCGCGTCGACGTGGGTGGAATTGAGGTGGCGATGACTCGGCACCCCTTGATCCGGGAGGCTGCGGTGGTCGTCTGCAATCGCGAAAACGGAGACAGACGGCTGGCTGCCTACTATACGTCGGCCTCAGCCACCGACCCATCGGACAGAGAACTGCGGAGCTTCCTCAGGGAGCAGTTCCCGGCCCCCCTGATCCCCTCCGCGATCGTCAAGGTCACCACGATGCCCTTGACTCCCAACGGCAAGATCGACCGCCGCGCCCTGCCCCAGCCGGACTTCTCGAGAGGTGCGATCAGCAACACCTTCGTCGCCCCCCGTGATCTGCTCGAGCAGGAGATCGCGGCCATCTGGAAGCATGCCCTCGGCGTCTCCAGCATCGGAATCGATGATGACTTCGTCGAATTGGGCGGAGACTCCCTTCTGGCCCTGGACATCGTGTCAGAAATCCCTGGCAGGTTCAGCAGGCAGATCTCTCCTGCAACGCTCTTCCAGAAGGCCACGATCCGGGAGATGGCCCGCCTGTTGCGTGGAGAAGACGACCATCCACTGCCGCGGTGTATCGTGCCCATCCAGATGGGAGGTTCTCCTGTCTGCCTGTTCTGCATCCACATCCTTGGAAAAGGCCTTCGCTACTTCCGTCCCCTCGCGAGGTATCTGGGATCCCAGTGGACGCTCTACGGCACCTCTGCCAGCCTGTCGGACGACCCCGACGCTCCGCACCCTCGGGACATCAGGGCATTGGCAACTTACTATCTTCAGGCCATCCAAGTGCTCCAGCCCCAGGGCCCCTATCATCTCATCGGGTTCTCGTTTGGCGGGCTCGTCGCCTTTGAGATGGCCCAGCAACTGCGGGCTCAGGGTCATTCTGTCGGCTTGCTCGGGCTGCTGGATACAAAGTGCCCCGGCAAGGCCTCTTGGGCCTCCATCCGACAGCGAATCGCTCGGCACTTCTCCAACCTTCGCGAGTCCGGCCCGAAGTACATCGCGATCAAGGCAGGCTGGCACCTGCGTTCTCTCTGGAGAGAACTCAAGCTTGCCGTGAGGGGATCGCGGCGCCCCGATACCGCGGGCCCGCAAGAAGACGATGAGTTGCTGCAACTCCGGCTCCAGCACGAGCATAGACGGGTGAATCGCAACTATCGGATGCAGGTCTACCCAGGCGAGGTCACGTTCTTCAGCGCCATGCAGAGCACAAGTCCCAAGGTGGGTTGGAGGCACTATGCGGGTGGAGGACTGACTGTATACGACATCCCCGGAGATCACTTTGGCGTCCTTCGGGAACCCAACGTCAGGATGCTGGCGCAGAGGCTCAGAGAGAGCCTGGATCGCTAGCCCGCATTTCTCACGAGGCTTTGGACGTTCGAGGCAGAAGTGAGGTCATGAACTTGAGTTGGGCCGGCCGGAAGGCTGATGCATCTAGGACAGACTGTTCTGAGCGCGGCAGGTTGGCCGGATGCAAGGCCGCAGGTCCCGGTTGCCCGGAGGCGTACCCAGTGCGGTACGCTGAGGACAAACGGGGCCGAGAACGCAGCAGCCGGACAACCGGACCGCTCAGAACCAAAGACTTGTGAGGAATGCGGGCTAGCCCCTCCGGCCAGACCCGGCCCTGGTCCCAGGGAGGCACCCGTGGGGCCGCTTGACAGTCCGAGCCGCTGACACCACAATGGCCGCCATGACCTACGCAATCGAGACTAGGGAACTCACTCGCTGCTTTGGGGATCTCCGGGCTGTAGACGGCCTTGACCTGGCCGTGGAGGCGGGGAGCTTCTATGGGTTCCTGGGACCCAACGGTGCGGGCAAGTCCACCACGATCAAGATGCTCACGGGTCTGCTCGCCCCGACCAGCGGCACCATGCGGGTCCTGGGCCAGGATCTCAGCGACAGCACGGGCGCCGTCGAGATCAGGAGGCGGATGGGAGTGGTACCCGAGGACCTTGCCCTGTTCGACAACCTGACGGCCCGCGAGTACCTGACCTTCATTGGCAGGATGTATGGACTTGACGGCCAGACCATCGACCAGAGGTGCGGACAACTTCTGGCTATGATGGACCTGGACAAGGAAGACCGCAAGCTCTGCATGGAGTTCAGCCATGGCATGAAGAAGAAACTCAGCCTGGCCGCCGCCCTGCTTCCCAATCCGGAGGTCCTGTTCCTGGATGAGCCTTTTGAAGGCGTGGATGCAGTCTCGTCCAAGGTGCTGAAAGACACTCTGAAGCGGTGCGTGGAGCGGGGAGGCACTGTGTTCCTGACGTCCCACGTCCTCGAGATCGTGGAGAGGCTCTGCACGGACGTCGGGATCATCGCCAAGGGCAGGCTCGTGGTCCAGGCCACGATGGATGAGATCCGCAAGGCGGGCTCGCTGGAGTCCCAGTTCATCCAGGCTGTGGGTGGACAGCAGAAAGTAGACCACCAGAGCCTGACCTGGCTGGAGGCCTAAGTAGAGTGGGAGTGCGGACCGGATGCATTCACATCAGATCAGGACCCTCTTGTGGCTTCGTTGGCGGCTGACCGTGAACCAACTGCGGAAGGGCGGCAGGCTCAACGCCCTGCTGGCCGCACTGCTGGGGGTCGTCATCCTGGTCCTGGCAGTCGGCGGAGCCGTGCTGGGGGTGTTGGCCGGGGCATGGGGCCTGGTCAAGGCCAGGCCCATGGACCTGCTGGTGATCTATGATCTGCTCGTAGGGGTCTTCCTCTTTCTCTGGATGATCTCCATCGTCAGCGAAATCCAACGGTCTGAGACCATCTCCATAGGCCGGCTCCTGCATCTTCCTGTATCCCTGAGAGGGGTTTTTGCGGTGAACTATCTCGCATCGCACCTGACCCTAAGCATCATCCTGATCGTGCCGACCATGCTGGGCCTGGCCGTGGGCCTGGCCCTGTGCCAGGGGCCTGTCATGCTCTGCCTGGTCCCGCTGGTGCTGGCCTCTGTATTCATGATCACAGCCTGGACGTACTGCCTGCGCGGATGGCTGGTGTCCCTCATGGTCAACCCGAGACGCCGCAGGGCGATCGTCGCCTACGTCACCCTGGGGGCCGTCCTCCTGTCACAGTTGCCCAATCTCCTGACCCACGTGATGCGCCGCGGTTCAGGCCAGGGACGAAGCGTGCCACTTGTGGCCAGCACAGACCAGGGGCCACGTCTGCCGAATGCCGTGCGACTCCTGCACGAGGTGCTGCCCATCGGCTGGGTCGGCTATGGCGCCATGCACGCAGCCGCGGGCAACCCGATGCCCGGCCTGCTGGCCACCGCGGGCGGATTGGCGATTGGCGCGATGGGCCTGCGCAGGGCCTATGGGTCCACGGTCCGCTTCTATCGAGGAGAACAGGCCGCACGCCAGCGGCCTCGCAGGTCTCCACCAGCGAGGCCTGCGGCGACCCAGGCGGGTCTCGCAGAGCGGCATGTGCCGGGTGTTCCAGCGGAGGCGACGGCCCTGGCCCAGGTCTTCTTCCGATGCCTGATCAGGGCCCCCGAGATCAGGATCGCCTTGGCCATGAACCTCCTGTTTGTGGGGATCGCACTGGCGGGGATCATTGCACGGAGGTCCAGTCCGCCCGGAGAGGCCATGAAGCCCCTCGTGGCAACCGGTACCGTGATGGTCACGCTGTTCGGCATGCTGCAGTTGATGTTCAATCACTTCGGCCATGACCGACAGGGATTCCGCTGTCTGGTCCTCTCTCCTGTGCCCAGACACCTGATCCTCCTGGCCAAAAACCTGGCCGTGGTTCCGTTGGTGTTGTGTCTTGGATTGGCCTTGCTGGCGGCGGCCACCCTCCTGGCCCACATTGGCCTCGTGACTGTCCTGGCCGCAGTCCTGCAACTGGCCATGGCCTTCCTGCTGGTCAGCATGACCGGCAATGCGGTCTCCCTGCTGGTGCCGTTCCGCGTGTCGCCCGGGTCTCTCAAACCCACCAAGACCCGGACCTCCACCACGATCGCGATCGTCCTCTCGCACCTGGTGGTGTTTCCTCTGAGCATGTTCCCCGTGCTCCTTGGGCCGGCCCTGGGCTGGTGGCTTGCGGGTCCAGGTAAGGCGGCCGGCCAACTGATCAACCTGGCTGTCTCCGCGATCCTCCTGGCGGCCGTGGCTCTGGGCTACCGCGCCAGCCTCATGCCGCTGGGCAGACTCCTACAGCAGCGAGAAAAGGCGATCCTCAGCGTCGTGACCCAGGAGGTGGAATAGCGGCTGGGCGCCGCATTGCGGATTGATGATTGCGGATTGTGGATCTGAGTCTCGACGGCGAATCCGCAATCCGCAATCTACGATCCGCAATCCCGCAGGAGCAGCGCATCCTCCGCGGCCTTGCTCCACTGGCCATCGTGGAGCTCTGCGGCCACGTCGGGACGGGTCTCTGCCAGCCGCCCCAGCGGCGTGAGGGACATGTCGGCCAGGCTCGGATAGACGATGATCTTGCCCGACAGGCTCCGATTCTCGACCGCCCTGATCCCGTCGATCGCGCCAGCCATGCCGCAGACCGCATCGACGGAGACGTTGGTGTCCAGCCGAGCGGAGGTGACCTTGTCCAGCACGATCTTCATGTCGATCAGCCTGGAGCCGCTGGTGCCGAACATGTAGCACCGGTTGGCGATGTAGAGGTCGAGGTCCAGGTCCTGTCGGACGTCCGAGGGGATGCCTGCGAAGACGTTGATCAGACAGCGGTCCACGCTGTGCCGGACCGCCTGTTCGATCATCGCACCCATGGGGACCATGATGGCGAAGTAGCCGAAAGCCCCTTCAAAAGGATGGGTCTTGGTGTCGATGAGGTCCAATGTCACTGCATTGGCCCGGGCCAGGGGCATGGCCTTGGAGGCCAGGGCATCGAGGCGGCTGCGGTCCAGATCCGTGCCGACCACGGTGACGCCGGGCTTGCCCGCGCAGACCAGGCGGATCACGTGCATCTGCCCCATGGGGCCGGCCGCGCCAAAGACCGCTACCCGCTCGCCCTCGCGGATCTCGCCGCTCGCCGGGATCGACTCATAGCTCTTGGAGGCCTCTGCACCCATCGTGCCGATCCATCGCGTCAGCCCATAGTGCACCCGGCCCACGCCGACGGAGACCGGCTGGCCGATCGGGTGCCCACCCAGAACGATGTTGATGATGCCACTCTGCGCGAGCCTGTCGTTGAGAATTTCGATCGTCCGCCTGTCGCTGCCGAAGTAGAGGATGTCGTCAAAGGCCTGGTCGGCCAGGCCGGCGAGGTCGGCCATCTGGACGGCAGCCACACCAAGTCTCCGCACCGCACCCTTCTGCCGGGGCTCCGCACAGCAGGCGGTGACGGACGCGGGCAGGCCTTCCTGACTGAGACAGTCTCTCAGGCCCGCCACCTTGTGTCCTGCATCTGCAACAACCAGCAACCGGCCGCCGGGCAGCAGACGGTTGCGGTCCGACGTGACATAGGAGCTCTCCACGCAGGCCCAGGGCTCCACCAGGGCCACGGCAGAGGCGCTGAATCCATCAGGCACGGGGATCAGAAACCCCTCATCCGTCTGGGGATCGACGGTGACCCGTTCATCCATCACCACGTACTGCTGGAGGCCGCCCTCGAAATTGTAGCCGAAGGCTGCGTTGGATTTGGCCGTCCGAAGCCAGCGGTAGTCGGTCTGCACCAGTATCCGCTGGCCGACATGGTTCCGCCGGACCTTGTCCCCCACGGCCACGATCGTGCACACCGTCTCATGGCCGGGCACCGTGGCTAGCGTCCCGGGCCTGTAACTGGGGATCTCCGGCAGGATGGCCAAGTCCATGCCGCTCTTGACCTCGCTCTTGCGGACGTGATCTGAGAACTGCTTGAGCAGCTTGAGATCCGAAAAGCACAGACCGACCGCCTCGACCCTGGCCAGGACCTGGAAGGGTCCGGGTTGATCGACAGATTTGCTGCGATTGAGTTCGAGCCGGTCAGGCCCGGTGAGTTGGATGGCGTATTGGGTGGAGGGGAGAGTCATGGTCACCGGTTTCATCCTTCAGGTTCTAGGTTCTAAGTTTCTTGGGTTTTAGGTCAGGAAGCGATCTTAAAACCTAAATCCTAAAACCTGAAACCTTCTGTTCCTAGTGCAGCATCACCTGGCCGCCGGTCACAGGCACGGCCTGGCCTGTCTCATAGACCTGGTCGACCAGGTAGTAGACCGCCTTCATCACGTCGCTGGTGGTGCAGCCCCGGCCCATGGGGACCTTGGCCTCATAGGCCTTGCGGACTTCCTCGATAGTCCTGGCGCCAGGGACCTTGCCTGTCCTGAGGTATTGCACGAACAGTCCGGTCTGCGGATCCGACCACAGGGGTCCGTCGAAGAAGTTGCCGGGGCATATCGCATTGACCTTGATCCCGTCCTCTACCAGCTCAAGGGCGAACGACTGAACCAATCCGATGCCGCCGAACTTGCTGCCTGCATAGGCGCCGTTGCGATTGGAGCCTGCAAGGCCGCTCTTCGAGTTGATCTGGATGACGTCACTGGTATAGTCCGGATGGGCCAGGTGCTGGACAGCCATGACGGGCGACGTGCACTGCACGCAGACAAAGAACCCCTTGTAGTTGACCGCCGTAACCATGTCAAAGTCCTTGACGGGCTGGCTCTTCACGCTGCCTGCCTTGAGCACACCCGCATTGGAGACGAGCAGATCCAGGCCGCCGAACCTGCACACAGTCCCATGGACGGCGGCAGCCACGGAGTCGTGGTCCGTGACGTTCATGGCCAAGCCCAGGGCCCGGTCCGGTCCATGCAGGTCACACAGGACCCTCGCCGCGGCGACTACGCCAGCCTCATTGACATCGGTGAGGATCACAAAGGCCCCCTGGCCTGCTAGGTCCTGGGCAATCTCCAGGCCAAATCCCTGGGCCGCTCCAGTGACCATGGCCACTCTGCCTGCCACCCTTCCGGTCAGGCCCTTGCTGACAGGCTGGATCTCGAAGATGCCCAGGCCTGCCACCTCAATCTGCCGGACTGGGCCCCTGGCTGCGACTGGCCCTAAGGCCGTCACCACCTGCTCCGGCGTCTCTAGGCTGCCCAGATCCACGCGGTCCTGACCCATGGCCCCCGACCCCTGACCCCTGAACCGTGCCAGTGGTAGCTGGCCCCCTTGGCCAAAGAGCCCTCTCAAGGCAGGGCCGACAATGTTGATCAACTGTTCCTTTGATAGGGGCATAGGGTTAACTCAGAACTCAGAATCCAGAAGCCTGTAGGGCGTCTGTGTCAGACGCCATCCACAATTCGGCGTCTCACAGAGACGCCCTACAACCGCTACGCAGGATGCGCGTGTTTCTCAAGATATCTTCCGATCACCACCTCGCCGATCGCCTTAAAGGCCTTGATCCTGTCCTCGGCTGAGCGGTACTGCGAGTTGGGCAGGCCCTGATCATCGACGAATCCCCGCCTGCACTGGGCACACAGGAACTGATGGGCGGCCAACACACATGCACCCTCCCAGAAGATGTCCTTGAGGGGCTCTGGGATCGGCAATCCGTGCTTGCAGAGCGGCTCCAGGGGGATCAGGTCGAGGGTGTTGTGTTCAGTCCCTGCAGTGACGACGAAGCCGGCCTTGCGGAGCTGCGTGACGTATTCGGTCAGGACCTTTCCGGTGTTGCGGACCGTGATGAACTCCACCATGCAGAAGCCCTGGCTGCTGAGGGTCTCCACGAGCCGTCCGACAGGCGTCTCGAACTCGCACCCGCCTGCGATCATGTCGGCAACGACGGGATAGCAGTCGATGCCGCCCAACTGCAAAATCAGCTCCCTCGCCTCGGCCAGGCTGACGTATTGCTCTGGGACGAAGCAGGACTTGCCGGACTTCATCAGGAAGCTCCGAAGCTCGTTCTGTATCCCCACCGCGTCGGTGGGACTCACCTTGGGCTCAGTCCCGAACAGGGACCTCAGGGCCGCGGGCCGCAGATCCTCTGGCACGAGATCAAACATCCGCTCCTGAAAGGCCTGGGCCACGTGCCGCTCCTGCAGCACGACCGTGTCACGGTCGCAGCGATGCCTGGCAGCGACCCGGTCGATGACCTTGTCTGCATTCAGGCCCGTTGCGATCCCGTGGCCGGCAAAGACCTCCGCCATCTTCTCGGTCATGCGGGCCATGCGGAGACTGTCGTTGCCCCGGATGGTCCCCAGCAACTGCATGGCCCTGGGAGACGGGACCTGGAACCGGGTGATGGCCTTGCCACACACGTACGTCTTGCCCGGGTTGGCCGGATCATTGACCCGGATCCCTTGTTCCATGAGGCCTCGCTGCAGCGAGATGACCTCTGTGCCGAACAGAGGAAACACGCCGCTGGCCTGGCAGGTCTCCGTGAACTCCGCGTAGGGACGGTAGTCGTAGTAGTTGCCCGCGCCCAAGACCGCAACGCCCTGCCGGGCCGCCATGGCCACAGCCTGCGCAACGGTCTCAAAGGCTGAGAAATTCGGCGGCATGTGGACGTGGGTATTGACCTTTGGACGCAGGCCCAGGGTGGGCCCCTTCTTGGCCTCCGCCAGGATCTCATCCACGTCACCGATCTGTTTGATGTGTCGCAAGGTATCAGTCATCGTAATAGAATCCAGTAGTCAGTATTCAGTAGTCAGAATCAAGAACCCAAGGATTTGAGACGCAAGACTCGTCGCTTCTTTCTCCTGTCTCCTGACTACTGTCCTCCTCCTTCTTACTTCTCACCGGGTACGGTGTCGGCCATTATACGCATAACTTTGTGCGGCGGTAGATGCAGGGCCTGCTGGAAGCTGTCCTCTGCGGCCTCCTTCACCGCCTCGCTCAAGGTGGGATGGGCGACGGCCATCTCAGCCAGGTCACTCGTATCCGCCTTGGTCCCCACCAGGGCAGTGGCCAACTCGATGATCTCAGTGGCGTGTGCGCCGACCATGTGCACACCCAACAGGGTCTTGTCCTCGCGGCTGCGGATCACGCGGACGAATCCGAACTCCTCGCCGCTGGCCATGGCCTTCCCCAGATGGCCGACCGGGAACTGCCCCACGCTGATGGCGATCTTGCGGTCCTTGGCCTGGCGTGTGGTCAGGCCTACTGACGCGATCTCAGGGAAGGTATACACTGCGGCTGGCACAGGCAGGTCGAGATCCTTGCCGTGACCCAGGGCGTCCTCCGCTGCGGTCACGCCTTGGCTGCTCGCTGCGTGGGCCAGAAGGCATCTGCCGTTGGCATCGCCGATGCAGTACACCCCTGCTGCCGGCGTCTTCATGCGATCATCGACGCGGATGAATCCGCGGTCCGTCTTCAGGCCCAATCCATCCAGGCCCAGCTCCGCGGTATTGGGGCGCCGGCCCGTGGCCACGAGGACCTTGTCGACCTCGACCTTGTGTCCGCCGCTGATGACTGCTGTGATGAGGTTGCCTTGAATCGTCAGGTCTTCGACCTTTGACCCGCACAGGATCTGTATCCCTCGCTTGGCAAAGACCTGGGCCAGGGCCTCGCCCAGGCCGGCCTCCATCTCAGGCAGCAGGCCCGGCAGCATCTCCACCACAGTCACCTGCACGCCGTACTCCTGCATCATGCAGGCGAACTCGCAGCCGATCACGCCACCGCCGACGATGAGCAGCCGCTGGGGAAGGGACTTCCAGTGGAGGGCCTCGTCGGAGGTGCAAACCTGCTGCGGGTCAGTCGGCCAGCCCGGGATCCGGGTGGGTACAGAGCCTGATGCAATGATGATGTTTCGAGCAGCCAGGGTCTCGGTCTCGCCGTCCTTGCGGGTCACGGCAATCCTCGCTGGACCTTCCAGCCGCGCCTGACCATCCAGGAGGGTCACACTCCTGCCACCCAGCAGTCCCTTGACCCCTGACCGCAGCCTGGCAATCACCCGGTCTTTGCGGGTCTGTATCTTGGACCAGTCGAAGGCGACCGGGCCGGCCACGGTGATCCCATACTCTCCTGCGCGGCGGATCTTGTGCAGCAACTCTGCGGAGGCCAGCAAGGCCTTGGAGGGGATGCACCCATAGTTGAGGCACGTCCCTCCCAGGAAGTGCCTTTCGATGACCGCGACCTTGGCGCCCAACTGGGCTGCCTTGAGTGCCGCCACGTATCCGCCTGGACCTGCGCCGATGACTGCTACGTCGAAAGTCGTTTCCATAGAATCGCTCTTCGCTATGCGTTGTGCGCTATGCGTTCACCCACTGCCCTGGGTCCTCCAAGAGCCCTTTGAGCCGATTGAGGAACTGGGCAGACAGCATGCCGTCAATGACGCGGTGGTCCACGCTGAGACCCAAGGTCATGGTTCGCGTGGCCACGATGGAGCCGTCCTGCACCTTGACGGCCTCCTGGAGTGCGCCGACCGCCAGGATCGCAGACTCCGGCGGATTGATGATGGCCAGGAACTCCTCGATGCCGAACATCCCCAGGTTGGTGATGGTGAAGATCCCCTGGCCCACGCCTTCGAGCCTGCCGGCCCGGGCGTTCTCAGCCAACTGCTTGCTCTTCTGTGCAAGGGTCCGCAGGTCCATTCGATCTGCATCGATCAGGACTGGAACAGTCAGTCCCTGGTCCGTGCCTACTGCGATGCCGATGTTGACGGAATCGAATTCCACAATGGCGTTGTCCTTGAACTGGCTGCGGAAGGCAGGGAACTCACGGATGGCCTTTGCACATGCGGCAGTGACAAAGTCATTGAGCGTACACTTGAATTGCTCCTTGGTCTTGCGGCAGGCCGCGAAAAGGGCCTGGCCATCCACCACCCGCTTGGCGTAGAAGTGCGGGATGTTCTGCTTGGACCAGAGCAGGTTCTTGGCGATGGCCAATCGCATCTTGGACAGGCCCCCGCCCTTCGGGGCCGGTGCTGCGCCCGGCTGTGCAGCAGCCACATCACTGCTGAGTATCCGGCCGCCGGGCCCAGACCCTGCACCGATCGTGGTCAGGTCAATCCCCTTCTGGCCGGCCAGCTTGCGTGCAGCAGGCGAAGCCTTGACCCGCCCCCCGCTCTGCGCCATGCGCTGTGCGTCCTGCGTTCTGCGTTCTGTGTTCTGTGTTCCTGTCTCCTCTCTCCTCTCTTCTGGCTTCCGAGTCCCTGTCTCCTGTCTCCTGACTCCTGTCTCCTCTGTTCCTCCCAGATACGCATCCACCTCTGCGTCACTCTCTGCCAGATACGCCACAGGCGTCTTGACTGCAACGACCTGACCCTCCTGCGCCACGATCTTGGCGACCCTGCCTGCGTCTGTGGCCTCCACCTCCATGGTGGCCTTGTCCGTTTCTATATCGAAGATCACCTGGCCGACCGTGATGCGATCGCCCGGCTTGACCTTCCAGGCCACCAGTATCCCTTCCTCCATCGTCTGCCCCGCCTGCGGCATCAAGATCGGCACTACTCCCACGCCAAGGCGTCCCTTCCCCGATTCTCCGATTCCCCGATTCTCCGATTCGTCTCTCCTGTCTCCTGTCTCCTGACTCCCCTCTCCCGCCTCCCCCACCACACACAGCGGCTCGCCTGACTGCACGACCTCGCCCGGCTGCACCAGGGTCTTGAGCAGGACTCCGGCCACACCCGCCTGTATATCTGCCCTGATCCCCGGGCCCTCGATCCTGACGACGGGCTCTGACGGAGTCACTGACTGGCCTTCTCGCTTGAGCCAATCCGCCAATACCAGCGGCCCAATCAAGGCCTTGTCATGCGGCAGTCGGATGGTGTACATCTAGGGCTCCTCAATCCTGGTTCCATGCCCGGCACATACTGGCAGGCTCTGCCTGAAAATGCGGGTCAATCAAGAATAGCGCAAACTCAGTCACGAATCAAGCACAATTCTGCCTGTTTGTATTGCATATTGTGTTCATTTGTGGTCTAATCCTGATCGATTGAGGTATGCCTTATTGAGGTGTAGGCAGTGTCGCCGTTCCATCAGAAACGCAAAGAGGCAATCCTGGCTCAGGTCTATCACCATGGCCACGTGGAGGTGGCGACCCTTTCCCATGAGCTGGGCGTCTCTGAGGCAACGGTTCGCAGGGACCTCCGCACCCTCGCGGACGAGGGGCTGCTGGACCTGAGCCACGGCGGCGCATCGGTCAGCCGCACACCAGACTATTCCTTCCTGTCCAAGGCGGCCCGCAATCTGGAGGCCAAGAGGACCGTGGGCAGGCTGGCCGCTGACCTGGTCAGCGACGGAGAGCAGATCTTCTTGGATTCGGGCACGACGTGCTTCCAGATGACAGGCCCCCTACGAGGCAAGCGGGGCATCTCTGTGATCGTCAATTCGATCCGTACTGCACAGGAGCTCTTCACCCCAGGCCTGGATGTCCTGCTGTTGGGCGGCCACTATCGACCTGACCGGATGGACGCAGTCGGGCCCATGGCTGCAGCCTCTCTGGAACAGCTCAGAGGCTACAGGGCCTTTCTCGGCAGCGACGGCCTGGGAAGGGACTTCGGGCCAACCGCCACGGACATAGACAGCGCATCGCTGTTTGGACAGGCGGTGCGCAACGCACGTGAAGCGATCCTGCTGGTGGACCGCAGCAAGTTCGACGCACCGGCCCTGTACAGGATCGCCGAATGGAAGAGCATCTCCCGGGTGGTCGCGGACTGCAGACCGCCTGAGGATTGGATGGCCTTCTTCCAGCAGACCGGTATCCAGGTCACGTATAGCACGCCGGAGTCGACCCAGCCCTGAACCCTTGGCCTTTCTTGATAGAGGAGCACACCCATGCCGAAATCCCAGATGATCCTGCCCCAGGACGCCCGCGCCAAAGGCAGTATCCGGTTCAAACCCATCCCGATCAATCAGTACGACAAGACGATCACCGCTGAGTTGAAACGCTACTCCGCAGAAGACCTGATCCGAATCGAGCGGGACATGTGGATCCTCCGCACCTTCGAGACCATGCTCAACGAGATCAAGCTCCGGGGCGCATACCAGGGCATCCCTTATGACCACAAAGGCCCTGCACACCTGTCGTTGGGACAGGAGGCAGCAGCAGTCGGCATGGCCTATCACCTGGGCCTGGATGACCACATCTACGGAAGCCACCGAAGCCACAGTGAAATCCTGGCCAAGGGCCTGTCTGCCATCCACAGGCTCGATGACAAGTCCCTGATGAGCATCATGAAGGGCTACTTCGGCGGCGACTGCCTGCGGATTGTGGAGAAGGACAGCCAGGGCACGGTACAGGATCTGGCCATGGACTTCCTGATCTACGGGACACTGGCCGAGATCTTCGGCAGAGAGGCAGGTTTCAACAAGGGCATGGGCGGCTCGATGCACGCCTTCTTCCCGCCCTTCGGGATCTATCCCAACAACGCGATTGTGGGCGGGTCTGGTGACATCTCCGTGGGCGCAGCCCTCTACAAGAAGGTCAACCGCCAGCCAGGCTTGGTGGTGTGCAACATCGGCGACGCCTCGTCGTCCTGCGGACCCGTGTGGGAGGGCCTGTGCCTGGCCACCATGGACCAGTTCAAGACCCTCTGGAAGGAGCCCTATCGCGGCGGCCTGCCCCTGATCGTGAACTTCATGAACAACTTCTACGGCATGGGCGGCCAACCGCAGGGTGAGACCATGGGCTTTGGCGTGCTCGCCCGGCTGGGCGCGGGCATCAACCCGGAGCAGATGCACGCAGAGCGGGTCGATGGATACAACCCCCTGGCCGTGGCGGACGCCATCCTGAGGAAGAAGGAGATCCTCTCGAAAGGGGATGGCCCGGTCCTGCTCGACACCGTGACCTACCGCTACAGCGGTCACTCACCCTCAGACCAGGGAAGCTACCGCGAGCGGAGCGAGGTCGAGGCCTGGCAGAAAGAGGATCCCATCGTCCACTTTGGCAACGCCTTGGTGGAGGCCGAGGTCTGCAAGGCCGCGGACGTCGAGGCCCTCCAGAAGAAGGCGGAGTCGCTGGTCGTCAAGGCCTGCAGGAAGGCCGTGGACCTGGCCACCTCGCCTCGGGCAGACCTCAAGAGGCCCTCTTGCCTGCTGGATCGCACCATGTACTCGAACCTGAAGGTTCAGTCCATGGACACCACCCGCAAGCCTGAGGCCCTCCTCTCCAAGGAAGAGAACCCGCGGGTCAAGTCACTCGCCAGCAAGAGCCGCTCCGCGTTTGACGCCAGCGGCACGCGGCTGAAGGACACCCAGTGCGTGGTGCTGCGGGACGCGATCTTCGAGGCCATCCTCGACCGCTTCTACGCGGACCCGACCCTGGTCGCCTACGGTGAAGAGAACCGCGACTGGGGTGGCGCGTTCGCCGTGTACCGCGGCCTGACCGAGGCCCTGCCCTACCACCGGCTCTTCAATTCACCGATCTCCGAGGGCGCGATCGTGGGAAGTGCGGTCGGCTATGCCCTGGAGGGCGGCCGGGTCCTGGCGGAGCTGATGTACTGCGACTTCCTGGGCCGCGCAGGCGACGAGGTCTTCAACCAGCTCTCCAAGTGGCAGTCCATGAGCGGCGGCCTGCTCAAGATGCCCGTGACCCTGCGGGTCTCCGTAGGCAGCAAGTACGGCGCACAGCACAGCCAGGACTGGACCAGCCTTTGCGCCCATATCCCGGGCCTGAAGGTCGTGTTCCCTGCCACACCCTATGACTCCAAGGGCCTGATGTACTCCGCCCTGCTCGGCACAGACCCGGTGGTCTTCTTCGAGAGCCAGAGGCTCTACGGGATCGCGGAGGAGTTCGAGAAAGGCGGGGTACCGGCCGGCTACTACGAGGTCCCCTTTGGGGAGCCCGCGATCCGCAGGCAGGGCAAAGACCTGACGATCCTCACGATCGGCGCCACGCTCTACCGCGCCATGGCCGCAGCCAAGGAGCTCGAGGCCAAGCACGGCCTGTCCTGCGAGGTCGTCGACGCACGCAGCCTGGTGCCCTTCAACTACGAGCCCGTGGTCGCCTCCATCAAGAAGACCCACAAGATCCTCCTGGCCTCAGACGCCTGTGAGCGGGGCAGCTATCTGCACACCATGGCCTCCAGGATCACCCAACTGGCCTTTGACGAGCTGGATGCACCGCCCACCGTGGTGGGCGCAAAGAACTGGATCACGCCTCCGGACGAGATCGAGGACGCCTTTTTCCCGTACCCCGTGGACCTGATCGACGCAGTGCACGAGCACATCCTGCCGCTCAAGGGCTACAGCGCGCAGCGTGACTGCTCGTGCGGCGACATCCTGCGCCGGGCGGCACAAGGGCTGTGACGGGGGCAGGCACTCGGAACTGAGGGAGGGTAAGAAGGTTAGAAGGTTAGAAACTGAGAAGGTGGTAGCTCTGGCTGCTGCCGGACTGCGGACCGCGGCATTCCTTCCTCTTCGCCGCCTCGGTTTCGGACGCCAGCCCTGTCTGGTCTTCTCCCTATCCTTCGTTCCCACCTTCGTACCCTCGCACCTTCCTACCTTCTGGTTCGCTCACCGATTCTCCGTCTCGCCGTCTCAGTCTTCCCCCATTCGCCCTTCGTCGCCACACCAGGACCGTCCCGGTTTGACTTGTGTCGACGGAATCAGTATGTTAGGGGTGGTAGTCATACGTTCGGGGTGATTGAAAGGCATCGCGTCCATGAAGAGTGCTTCTCTCAGGTTGAAACGGCCCTCAGCGGGCATCGTTCTGCTCGGTCTGTTGATTTCGACACTGCCCGCCCTCCTGCTGAACGCAGATGCCGGTGACATGGTCGCCGAAGGATACTATGCCTGGCCGAGCTATGGTCCCACCCTGGCCTACGACTACTTCGAGGAATACGGGCCGCTCAGTCCGCCCACGAAGATCCTCCCCGGTGTGTCGAAGGTAGCGGGGTCCTACGCGGACGGATGGTGGTGTTTCATGTACGGCCCCAACAGGAATCCCCAAGTCACCTCGGCGGACTGGATTCCCATGGTCACACGATTCAATGAGGACTTTGACTACATCACCAATGTCATGCGCTGGCCCCGAGACCTGCGTAGCCGCACTGGCTATCACAGCACCATCTATCTCTACGGTTCCGGCCTCAGCACGGACTCGGCCTCCAACACCGAGACCGGCGGATGGCAGAGCGCGGTCAGTTACGGCGGCCAATCCTGGCCCATGGTCTTGGCATCCTACTACCCGGTGCATTGCTTCGACCCCGCCTATTCCGGCACTGACGCCGAATACCAGACAGGGGCCATGATCCACGAAGGGATACACTGCATCCTGTCGAGCATGCCCGGCTGCACCAAGTCGGCCTGGTTTCAGGAGGGGGGCAACACCTGGCTGCAAGGCACCATGGAGGCCCAGCGATCCGGCAATTTCAGCAGCGTGGGCTGGCTCAGTGCCGGCGCCATGATCGCCCCGTTCATGCCCATTGAATGTTACTCCGGCTGGCTGCAGGACGACACCTTTGGGGGTCCCTCTGCCGAAGGTGTGAATCGCTATTCCAGCGGCAAGCAGCTCTGCACCTGGCGGAACCTCCTGGGCGGCACGCAGTACGGGGAGTGTTTCCCACACGCCCTGGGGGTCATTCTGGGGCCCAGGAGTATTGCCTGGCTGTGGCGGAACTGCGATGACAGTGGTCGCGTGCTCCAGGACATCGCCGAGGCGAAGGGTGGATTGGGCGAAGAACAAATGCGGCGACTGATCCAGGAATACCGGGCACGCCAGGCCTTCTGTGATTTCGGCTCCTGGTCCTATGCCTTCATGCAACTGCTCAACAACAACTGGAGGGCAAACATCCACGCTGAGTATGACCCGATCTGGATCAGTTGTGCTCCCTGGAGTGCAACGTGCTATGCCAAGACCACCCTATCGGGTCGGGAACTGATCCCTGAAGCCCGCACCCTGCCTGGCTGGTCGGGTGCCAATCAGATTCCGCTGAAGATCGGCTCACGCGGTGCCACGCAGGCCACGGTCACGTTCAACCCCATCGGGAAGGACATGAGCTGCCAGTTGGTCTATCGCGACGTGGACGGGAAGGTCCATTACGGTGTTCCGGTCAGCAGCGGCCCCTGCACCATTCCCCTGGCCAACGTGAAGAATGACGTGGTGATCGCGGTGATCTGCAATACGGACTACGTCTATCAGGGCGAGGTGACCCGCACGGCGAAGTACGGCTACACGCTGACCCTGGGCGATGACATAGCAGGCACTGCCGACATCTACACCCAGTGGTATCAGCATTCCGCATCCAGCTACACCCTGACAGCCTCTGCGGGCGACCATGGGTCAATCAGTCCTTCCGGTGCCCTTTCTGTGGCTGCGGGCAGGAGCCAGGGTTTCACCCTCGTGCCGGATCCCGGCTACGTGGTTGAGAAGGTGGCGATCGATGGAGTGGACATCGACAAGGTGACGGAGTATACGTTCACCAACGTGCGCGGAGATCACAGCATTGCAGCGACCTTCGCGCCGCCGAGCTTCCGTATCTGGGCCGTCTCCGCAGGCGCCGGTGCCGGTTCGATCGCCCCATCCGGCGAGGTGTTGGTCAGTCCTGGAGCAGATCAGACCTTCACCTTCGTGCCCTACAAGGGCTCCAGAATCTGCGATGTCACCGTAGATGGGGCCAGCGTAGGGGCCGTGGCCAACTACACCTTTACGAACGTGACCTCAGATCACGTTCTTCGGGTTGAATTCTGCACCACAAGCCGGTAGCCGATCGCCGGCTGTGTGCTGTGAGCTGTGCGCTATGCGTTGCGGGGGGACCTTGGGTCTTTGATCGACGGCCGTCAGCCGGAGATGGATCGTCGAACGGTCGTACAGTCAGACTGCAGTTCTCCGATTGGCCGTTTCGGGCCCTTGACCATTCCCCGATTCGCCTCCCCACGGTACAATAGAACTATGGACAGGCAGCATCCAGACATGGCTCACCTATGGGCGACGACCTGGAAACGAGTCGGCCCGCTGATGGAAGATCTGCGGCGAGAGCAGATCCGTTCGGCCGACACCGCTGCCGCCATGGACCAACTCGCTGATGCCTTTGAGTCGGCCAGAGCAGAGTGTCCACCCCGCCCAACGTCCGGCCTCGTAGAGCAACAGCGTCTTTTCGCCAGGTGGCGACGATGAGATCGCTCCTGGCCGTGGCGGCAGACCTGGACCAGTGGCTCACACAAGAGGGCTGGCCCTACTGCTTCATCGGTGGGATCGCGTTGCAGCGATGGGGGCAGCCCAGGGTAACCGTTGACGTGGACGTGACTATCCTGTGCGAGTTTGGCCAGGAGCATCACCGTGCCAGCGAACTGTTGAGCCGCTACAAGGGCCGCCTGCCCGATGCGTTGGATTTCGCAGTCAAGAACAGGGTCCTGCTCCTGGAGTCGCGCGATCGCATCGGCATCGACGTTGCGTTTGGGGCCATTCCCTTCGAGCACGAGGTGGTCCAGCGGGCAACGCGATATGAATTCCTCGAAGGGCTATCGCTGTTGACCTGTTCGGCCGAAGACCTGATCGTCATGAAGGCCTTCGCTAACCGCAGCCGCGACTGGGCAGACATCGAGACCGTGATCCAGCGACAGGGAGACCGCCTGGATTGGGGCTACATCGATCGGCAGTTGCCGTTACTGTGTGATCTCAAGGGCGCCCCCGAAATCGTCGATCACCTCAGGCGATTGCAGCAAGGCCCTTGAACGATGTTCTCAAGCCCATCGGGTGATGCCCTTGGTCCCGAATGTACGCCGTCTGGCTATCCAGAGCAACGCGTTTCTTCCGGTGGGTTGTGGCCGCACATACGAAAGGTGTCGTTCCTTGCACATGGGGATCGCAGCGGTTCTCCGTTTCGCCCATTCCCCCATTCCCCCATTCGCCCATTCGGCGCCGTCAGGCCGTGAGCTCCCATCCCTTGCGGTACTCGCGGGTGAGGTACTTGTTCGCCTCTGCCACGTTCGTGACCTTCATCTGGCCTGCGTCCCAGACGAGCCTCTGGCCTCCCATGCGGAGCGAGACCGCACCCAGGTTGAAGGCCTCTGAGATGGGCCCGGCAAGCAGGAAGTCACCGTAGCTCGGCTTGCCACCCTTGAAGGCCTCCACCCAGGCAGCGAGGCCTGAACGGCCCCTGTCCCGGCGGGACTGCTGCGATGAGCCCTCGCTGCGGCCGGCCATGAATTCCTTGTTCCTGCGATCCGGAATAAGCCTGGGCTCCGCGCACAGGAAGCCCGCAAGGATCTTGCCCTTGTCGCCGACGAACATCATACCTTCCGCGTCCAGGCCCTTGCGGTCTTCTTCGAGCTCCTCGGGCGTGGCGGGTTTTATGCCGCCGTCGTACCAGAACAGGTCCAGGCCGGGCCTGGTCCCCTTGGCTGCGAACCTGAACCGGATCGTGCTGGCCATCGGAAAGGAGAAGTCGTTGTGGATCTTGGTGCTCACGTGGTCGTCGATCGTGCAGACGTGGCTCGGCGTGGACTCCACCCAGATCGGGGCATCCAGGTCGAACTCCCGGAACACGGGCCACAGGCTGTAGTGTCCCATGTCCGCCACAGGTCCGCCTCCGAACTCATACCAGCCGCGGAAGACCGCGTGGGTGTAGTGCGGATGGTAGGGTCGCGGAAGGGATGGGCCCAGCCACAGGTCCCAGTCGAAGTCCTTGGGCACAGGCGGCTGGTCCGTGGGGATCGTCGGGTACTGCGGCCACACAGGCCTGTTCGACCAGTTGTGGATCTGGCGGAGTGTGCCGATTGCACCGTCCTTGATCCACTGGGCTACCTTGGCAACGTCCTGGCCCTCGCTGGCAGGCAGGAAATGCGTCGCTACCTTCGTCTTGCGTGCCACGTCTATGACCATCCTGGCCTCGGCCACCCGGTTGGCCAGGGGCTTGTGCATCGCGACGGCCTTGCCCTTCTTCATGGCAGCGATGGAGACTGCGGCGTGGAGGTGGTCCGGGGTCATGACCTTGACCGCATCCAGGCCCTTCTCCTTCTCCAGCATCTCCCGGAAGTCCGCGTACGAGGCGCAGCCTTTGAAGGCACCAGAGCCCGACTTGCCTGCGTAGTAAAGCTCCACGATCTCCTTGGCGACCTCCCTGCCACCCGGGATACCAGCAGTGCCCTGCCGCCACTGGGGTTTCCCCAGTCCGGAGGCGATCTCCTCCCGCAGGCCGTCCTTGGACCAGTCCACGTAGTCGGTACTGTCCCTATTGGGATCGCAGACCGCCACGACCTGTATCCCGGGCGTGTCTAGCAGGCCCAGGAGCTCCCTGAGCCCTTGGGTCCCACAGCCGATCAGGGCCAAGTTGACCTTCCCACCAGCGGAGGTCGCTGCGGCCTGCGAGAAGAGGCTCGGCGAGGCGACGGTCAGGGCTGCTGCTGATGCGGCTGCGTGTCCCAGGAAACTGCGGCGGTTCATGTCCGGGGCCATGGCGTTCTCCTTGTCCTGGTCAGACTTGATCTCTGAAGCAACGCCCGACAGTATAGGCAGAGTCCCTGTCACCCGCAAAGGGTTTTCGGAGCAACAGGTTCTGGGCGAGCTGCGGCTATCAGCTATCAGCCGTCCGCTTTCAGCCGGAGACGTGCGAGGCCTCGCCCCAACTTCTGACCATGGTTAAGAGTCAAGACCTGGCCCCCGCGTGATGCGCCTACCGCCGTGTCGTCCCCGCCGGGAGGCGGTAAAGGTGCACGTCCCAGGGCTGGAAGGCGTCGGTGAAGGTGCCGGCGGTGGCCTCGATCGTGCGGTCTTCATCCAGGACCATGACCTGCGTGTTCCCGGACAGGCCTTGCACCTGGAAGGTCGCCTGGTTGGGCTTGCCCCGCATGGCGACCGCGAAGATGTAGGTCGCTCCATCATGCCGCTTCATCAGGACGTCGATGGGGGCATCCGCGTTGGCGGTCGTCACAGTCAGGCCGTCACTGATCGTGGGGCTGGACAGGACCGGGGCGAGCGCCTGGATGCGGTGGTTGATGGTGGTCACTGCGGCGAGCATGTTGGGGTCGCTCAGCAGCGCGGCCTCGTTGAACCTGGGCTGCCACTCATGGACGAAGTAGATCAGACCCTGCGATCCATGGATGATCGACATCCAGACCTCGCAGCGGACCTGGGCTGGCGTGGCCTTCTTCGTTGGATTGCCGATGCGGGTGCACTCGATGCAGTTCCAGACCTTCTTGCGGCCCTCTGTCCATTTGACCAGCCGATCCACGCCCTGCGCCACGTACCAGAGATTGCCTGCGACCTGTGGATTGTCGTGGCAGGCTGGATAGATGTCGAAGGACACGATGTCACAACCCTTGACGTACTGCGCGTAGTCCTCCGGGTGGTTGGTCCGCACTCCCCGTCCATACCAGCCATCCCAGGCCACGCCCTGGCCGAGATTCAGCATGACCGGCCGGGTCGCGTCTGCGGCCCGTATCCGTTCGTAGTCCTGTACGATCTTCTCTGGCAGGATGGGCGGGCCATACCCTTCGCCTTCACCCAGGGACTGGGCATTGTCCGGCTCATCGCCGTGCATCCAGCCCACGATGACCGGGTCGGTCCGGTGGGCCAGGCCGGTCTCGTTCTGCTCGCAGATGACCGCCATGCCTGCCTGCTTGAGGACCTGGAGCTGCTCTTCGGTGGGGCCCTTCCACAATCCCACGTACAGGTTGATCCCTGCAGTCTTGTAGCGTCCCGCATTCGCGGGGCTCTGGAGCCAGACCGCGATGGGAAAGCAGTTTGGATCACCCAGCCGCATCGGAGATGCGGCATCCGCGGACTCCACTGGAGTGACCGCGTAGCCCATCGCCACATAGGCCGACAAAACCCAGAGGCCAGCAATCCGCGTCATGAGATCGTCCCCTTTCATCGCACTACCTGGTCGGAGATCAAAGGTCAGAAATCAAAACGCAAAATGACAGATCCAAAAGCAAAGATGGGCTGTCGCCACCGGCTCTGCCCTTTTTGATCTTTGAATTGTAGTTTTGACATTTGACATTTGATCTCAGCATCATGCTGCCGCGCCGCTAGTCCGGCGAGTCTTCGCCATCCTGCACCAAGCCCGGGGCAGCCGTTTCGCCGGGTCCGTCTTCTACCAAGCCAACGGCCATGAGGTAGCCGCGGGCCCGCTCTGCCAGGCCGTAGCGATTGACCTGCTGCCAGAACCGTTCTCCATGGCCCAGGTACAGCAGGTGACTGAGCTCATGGACGATCACGTAGTCCAGGACAAAGGCCGGCATGCGGGCCAGGCGGTGCGAGATCCGGATCTCGCCCAGGCCTGGAGTGCAACTGCCGAACCTGCGGTTCTGATTGGTGACCCAGCGGATGGAGGACCACCTGAGGCGGCCACCGAAGACCTCCGCGTTCAGTCTCCTGGCCCGCTGGGCCAGGGCCTCGTCGTCCAGGCAGCGGCCTGCAGACCGGCGCTCCATCCGCTTGGCAATGGTCTCGATCAATGGCTGCAGGGCCCGGTCGTCCAGGTGGGCGGGCGCCAGTATCTCCAACACGCCGTTGACCTGGCGGCCGTGGACCGTCCGCCTGCGTCTGCGGCTGCGAATGACCTTGATATCCATGGCGTCTATGGTCCGGCCAAGGGCCGCGGAAGTCAAGGGCTAGTCCCCGCCGGTCCAAGGCCAATCGCGAGGCCCAAATACGCCTGGAAATCGGTGGTTTGGCCCTTCCTTCAGGATGGGTCTATCCATACAATACGAAGCTCATTACGACAACAAGGAGTGACCTATGAACCGCAGCAGTCGAGTCGTCTTGTGTTCACTCGGTCTGGCCCTGATCGGGTGCGGACCCCAGGCAAAGGAGACCACTTTGGACAAGTTCATTCAAGACCACGTCGCCAAGGTCAGGCCGCTGGCCATCCAGTCCAATCTGGCGGATTGGGAGGCGGCCACGACCGGCAAGTCCGAGGCCTATGACAAGGCCGGCAAGCTCAGGTTGGAGATCCGCCAGATCTACAGCAATCCTGCGGACTATGCGACCCTGAAGTCCACCAAGGCCTCCGGCAAGGTCAAGGACCCCCTGCTGACCCGGCAGCTCGACGTCCTGATCAATGCCTACATCGAGAACCAGGTCGACCCCAATCTGCTCAAGCAGATCGTGGACCTGGGCACGCAGATCGAGGAGAAGTTCAGCACGTACAGGGCAGACCTGGACGGCCGCAAGGTCACAGACAACCAGATCCGGGAGATCCTCAGGACCGAACGGGACTCCACCAAGCGGGCACAGGCGTGGCTGGCCAGCAAGCAGGTCGGTCAGGTGGTGGCGGCTGACTTGGTCCGGCTGGTCAAGCTCAGAAACGAGGCAGCCCGCAAGCTGGGCTTTCCGAACTACCACACCCTGTCCCTGACTGTGGGCGAACAGGACGTCAACGAGCTGGACCGGATCTTCGGCGACCTCTTTGAGCGGACCAAGGGGCCTTTCGCCAAGGTCAAGGCGGAGATCGACGGCCGCCTGGCCCAGAGGTACGGCATCGCAGCAGATCAGATGCGACCCTGGCACTATCAGGACCCGTTCTTCCAGGAGACACCTGCCATCTATGACCTGGACCTGGACGTCTACTACAAGGATAGGGACGTCAAGCTGCTTGCCACCACCTTCTATGACGGAATCGGCATGCAGGTCGAGCCGATCCTGGCCCGCAGCGACCTCTACGAGCGAGAGGGCAAGAACCCCCACGCGTTCTGCACGGACATCGATCGCCAGGGAGACGTCCGCATCCTCTGCAATCTCAAGAACAACGAGCAGTGGATGGAGACGATCCTCCACGAGTTGGGCCACGGCGTCTACGACGCATACCTGGACATGGACTCCCCCTACCTGCTGAGGCAGCCTGCGCACACCTTCGCCACGGAGGCCATTGCCATGCTCTTCGGCAGGCTCTCCGCAAACCCCGCCTGGATGCAGGCCATGCTGAACCTCAGCGACAGCCAGAAGGCCGAGCTGGCGGAGGTCTGCGGCAAGTACAGCCAGATGAAGCAGTTGATCTTTGCCCGCTGGGACATGGTCATGTACAACTTCGAGAAGCAGTTGTACGCCAACCCCGATCAAGACCTCAACCGGCTGTGGTGGGACCTCGTGGAGAAATACCAGCTCGTGACCCGGCCTACGGACCGCGACACGCCCGACTGGGCTGCCAAGATCCACTTCACGATCGCGCCCTGCTACTACCACAACTACCTGCTCGGCGAGATGCTGGCCTCTCAGTTGCATCACAAGATCGTCACAGAGGTCCTCGCGAAGCCCCAAGGGACCGAGGTCAGCTACGTAGGCCAGAAGCGGATCGGACAGTTCCTCAAGAAGAAGGTCTTCGAGCCGGGCGCCGTATACCCATGGGATGAGATGATCCGCCGTGCCACAGGCGAGCCGCTGACGCCGAAGTACTTCGTGGGGCAGTTCGTGAGATAGAACTCAGGAGACAGGAGGCATGCTCCAGAACGCCAGGCAAAGGCACCCCTTTCTGAGGCCACGATAGGAGGTGGCTTTCTAACGTAGCGAGATCAAAGGAGGTACCCCATGGATAAGGAGATTGTCGTCCGACTTCATTCCAGCTTCGAGGAGATGGTTCGGAGGTTCTCGGACAGCGACACCGAGTTCTGGTGCGCCCGCGATCTTCAAATGCTGCTGGGATATGCCCAGTGGAAGAACTTCGAAAAGGTCATTGATAGGGCCATAACGGCCTGCCAGAACGCTGGTTATGATGCAAGAGACCATTTTGCCGGAATCAGCAAAAAGGTCGAGCTGGGCTCCGGGGCCACAAGGCAGATCGATGACATCGCGATCACGCGGTACGCGTGCTACCTGATCGCCCAGAACGGCGATCCCGCCAAGGAGCAGATCGCCTTCGCGCAGACCTACTTTGCTGTCCAGAAGGCATGGGTGGCGCACTTGAACCATTACGAGATATGGAGGCTCGACATATGCGTCAGGCAGTCAAGGTAAACGGCTCCGAGCGGGCCGGGGCGAGGACCGTGGCCGGACAGAAGGCTGCAGGCAGGGCGCGCACGCGGAAAAGGCTCAAGCGGATCTCGCATCTGAGGCGCCCGGAGGATATGTCCCTGGAGCAGTGGCAGGTGACTCTGCGCAGGCAGATCAGCCGGGAGCAGGGGCTCCGCCTCAAGAACGTCGGGTCCGAGCGGATCTTCTCGGAGTTCCTGGTCACCAACCCGAAGACCAAAGGCGAATACCGCGTGGCCATCCGAGGCCAGGGCCTGGGTGAGAACTACTGCTCGTGCCCGGACTTTGCGGTCAATACTCTGGGTACATGCAAGCACATCGAGTTCGTTCTTGCCAAGTGCCGGCGCGTCCCGGGGGGCAAGCTCGCGTTGAAGCGGGGCTTCAAACCTGCGTACTCGGAGATCTTCCTCAGATACGGGGCCAAGCGGGAGGTGGTGTTCAGGCCTGGAACAGACTGTCCGGCCCAGGTCCGCAAGGTTGCGGCAACGTATTTCAACAAGCATGGGCTTCTCACGCCGGATGGGTACCTCGGCTTCGAGAGACTGATCCGGGATGTCTCTGCATGGAGGCACGAGGTCCGCTGCTATGAGGACACGATTGCCTTTGTAGCGGAGGTTCGGGACCAGGCTCACTTAAGAGACCGTGTGGAGGAGGCCTTTCCCAAGGGCATCCACAGTGCGGCCTTCAAGGACTTGGTCAAGGCGACACTGTATCCCTACCAGCGTGAGGGCGCCCTGTTCGCGGCCAAGGCCGGCAGGAGCCTGATCGCGGACGACATGGGCCTGGGCAAGACCATCCAGGCGATCGCGGCAGTGGAGATCCTGGCCCGGACCGCGGGGGTGGAACGGGTCCTTGTGGTCTGTCCCACGTCGCTCAAGCACCAGTGGCACCAGGAGATCTCCCGATTCGTGGACCGATCCGCCACGGTGGTCGAGGGGTTCGTGGCCAGGCGCACAGACCTGTACAAGACGAACAGCTTCTACAAGATCACCAACTACGAGGTGGTACACAGGGATCTGGGCATGATCGCCGCATGGCAGCCGGACGTGATCATCCTGGACGAGGCGCAGAGGATCAAAAACTGGAAGACCCGAAGGGCCCAGGCGGTCAAGAGGCTCGATTCTAAGTACGCGATCGTCCTGACCGGAACGCCCCTGGAGAACCGGCTGGAGGAGTTGCATTCGATCGTGCAGTTCGTAGACCGGTTCAGGCTGGGACCTCTGTTTCGGTTCTTGAATGAGCACCAGCACACGGATGGGCACGGCAAGGTCATCGGGTATCACCATCTCACGGAGATCTCCAGGAGCCTTGAGCCCATCCTCGTGCGCAGGACCAAGGGAGAGGTCCTCAAGGAGTTGCCCGAGCGCATGGACAAGAACTACTTCGTGCCCATGACCGACGAGCAGATGCGTCACCACGACGAGAACAAGGAGATCGTGGGCAGCATCGTCCGGAAGTGGCAAAGGATGGGCTTCCTGACCGAGGCGGACCAGCGCAGGCTCATGATCGCCCTGCAGTTCATGCGCATGAGCTGCGACAGCACGTACCTGATCGACCAGAAGACAGACCACGGGGTCAAGGCCGACGAGTTCGTGTCCGTGATCAACGAGGTGTTCGAGCGGCCCGAGACCAAGGTCGTTGTGTTCAGCCAGTGGCTCCGCATGCATGAGTTGCTCCAGGATCGGCTCGCGGGAGCAGGTCACAAGGCCGTCCTGTTTCACGGCGGCGTGCCCGGCCCCCAGCGCAAGGACCTGATCCGCCAGTTCAAGGAAGAGCCGGACCGGCGGGTCTTCCTGTCCACGGACGCAGGCGGCGTGGGGCTCAACCTCCAGAACGCCTCGGTCGTGGTCAACATGGACCTGCCCTGGAATCCGGCCGTGCTGGAACAGCGGATCGGGCGGGTGCACCGGCTGGGCCAGCATAGGCCCGTGAGCGTCGTCAACTTCGTGGCCCAAGGCACAATCGAGCAGGGAATGCTCTCAGTCCTGGCCTTCAAGAAGTCCCTGTTTTCAGGCGCGCTGGACAACGGCCAGGACGAGGTCTTCCTGGGCGGCACCCGCCTGCAGAAGTTCATGGAAGGCGTGCAGGAGGCTACAGCCGCCATCAAGCAACCCATGCCTACCCCCGCAGAAGCGGCCCAGGATACGGCCAGTGCGGATCAGCAGGCGCCCATTGAGCCGGAGGTTGCCCCTCCACCGCAGGCCAAGGAGGCCTCTTGGGACGACCTGGTGACAACGGGTCTGTCGTTCCTGGACAGGCTCAGTCAGGCCCTGAGCGATACCCCCGCGAGGACCGGCAAGGGACCGGCCACGCCTGCCATGCACGTGGAGACCGATGCACAGACCGGTCAGTCCTACCTCAAGTTGCCGCTTCCGGCCAAGGACGTGCTCCGGGGGTTCGCAGGCCTCCTGACGGAGTTGGCCAAACGATTGTAGATTGCCGAAGAAAGGACAGGCATGAAGGATAGACAAGAGAATTCGCTCCCCGAGATCACCGTCAAGGGCGTGATACTCGGCGTGGTGCTGGCCATGGTCCTGGCCGCAGCCAATGCCTACCTGGGCCTGTTTGCAGGTATGACCGTGTCCGCCACGATCCCGGCCGCTGTCATCTCCATGGGCGTGCTGCGGTTCTTCAAGACCAACAACATCCTGGAGAACAACATCGTCCAGACCACGGCCTCTGCAGGCGAGGCGATCGCTGCGGGGTGCATCTTCACCCTGCCCGCCCTCATCCTGCTGGGCACCTGGAAGGAGTTCGATTACAAGTGGGTCACGATCATCGCGGGATTCGGCGGCGTGCTGGGCGTGCTGTTCACCATCCCCCTTCGCAGGAGCTTCATCGTGGGCAGCGAGCTTCAGTTCCCTGAGGGCATCGCCACGGCCAAGGTCCTGCAGACCGGCCAGAGCAAGGGTGAAGGGCTGCGACAGATCACGCACGCAGGCCTGGCGGGCGGCCTCTTCAAGATCGCCTCGGATCTGGTCGGCCTGTGGCCTGGCGACCTGGTCGTGACGCGTGCCATTGGTCCGTGCGTGACTGCCTTTGGCGTGACGCTCAGCCCTGCCCTGCTGGCAGTCGGCCTGATCGTGGGGCTCAACATCGGCCTGCTCATGTTGCTGGGAGGTCTGGGCAACTGGCTTGTGGCCATCCCGATCTACTCCTACTATCACCCCAAGCCTGAGGACCTGTCTCTCGCGGACTGGGCGGGCAAGATCTGGAAGGAGCAGACCCGCTACATCGGTGTGGGCGGGATGCTCGTGGGCGGCCTATGGACGGTCTTCAAGATGCGAAAGACCCTCCTCAAGGGCGTCACCAGCGGCCTGCAGGCGTACAGGAAGATCGATGACGGCGGTCCTGTCCAGGAGGTCCCGCGTACCGAGCGAGACCTGCCCATGAAGTGGATCCTGGTGCTCATGGTCTTGTCGATCATCCCCCTCTTCTTCGTATACCAGGCCTTTGTCGAGAAGGTCCCCATCTCCCTGACCATGGCCGTGCTCATGCTCGTAGCAGGGTTTGCCTTCTCTGCGGTGGCCGGGTACATGGCAGGTCTGGTCGGCTCCAGCAACAATCCTATCTCAGGCGTGACGATCACGACGATCGTGTTCTCCGCCTTCTTCCTGATGCTGTTGATCGGCAAAGGAGCGCCGATCGGCCCTGCAGCGGCCATCGTCATCGGCGCAGTGGTCTGCTGCGCGGCCTCGATCGCAGGAGACAACCTACAGGACCTCAAGACCGGCTACATCGTGGGCGCCACGCCCTGGAAACAGCAGGTCATGCTTGCCGTCGGGACCCTCAGCGGGGCCGCGGTGATCGCCCCAGTCCTCACGCTGCTGCAGCATGCCTATGGCTTTGCAGGCCAGGCTGTGCCAGCACCCCGCCCATTGCCAGCCCCGCAAGCCAACGTCATGGCCTCTGTGGCCAAGGGGGTGTTTCAAGGAGGTCTGCCGTGGACGTTCATCGAGATCGGCATGGCTGCAGCGGTGGTGTTGATCATACTCGACGCCATCCTGGAGAAGAGGAAGAGCACGTTCAGGACGCCCGTCCTGGCAGTGGCCATCGGCGTGTACCTGCCCCTGTCGCTTTCCGTGGTGGTCTTTGTGGGAGGCGTGGTGGCAACTATCGTGAAGCGTACACTGGCCAGACGCAGGGCCACCAAGGAGCAGAAAGAGACATCCGAGCAGAGGGCCGTGCTGTTTGCCTCAGGCCTGATCACGGGCGAGGCCTTGATGGGGATCATCGTGGCCATACCCGTGGTGCTCATGAAGAACAAGGGCCTGGACCTTCCCTTGACCAACATCTGGGCACAGAAGGACCCTTCCCTGATGCCATCCCTTCTGTCGCTGATCCAAGGCTACGGGGCATGGCTGGGCCTGGCCTTGCTCCTGCTGATTGGCTGGTGGGCATATCGACTGGCGACCGACAGAGAAAACAGGTAAGGAAAATCGTACACGTTCACAGCGAAGCGGTACACGTTCGCGTACCCGAGTACAGGTACGAGAACGAGAACGTGAACGAGAACGTGAACGGGAACGGGAACGGGAACGGGAACGGGAATGTGAACCAAGGAGTTCCACAGAGTGTATTACTTGGCTGATCCTGGCACCCTCCTTGGGATGCTCCAGCGAGGACGAGACGCAGGGTACCTCGCTGCGCTGAAGGCATTCTGATCTTGCGATGCAGGCTCTGATTGTAGGCTGTCTTTGTGAGACGGCGATGGATTAGGACGGCGTCTCACAGAGACGCCCTACAGCCTCCTGACTCCTCCTTGCCGTTGGTCGCCACGTAGACAAAGGCGGGCGGCAGGTTGGCCCATACGGTCCGGGTGGTCGTGACATGGCTGAACCTGGAGCGGAGCTTCTTGCGGAATCTCTGGCCTGCAGGCAGCAACAGTCCCTGGAGGTACGCAAAGGTCAGGAATCGGCCCGTGGGTCGGAGGATCGCAGTGAGCGTGTCGAGCAGGCTATCCTGAAGGGACTCTGGGAACGCGGCCCAAGGCAGGCCACAGAGCACGCAGTCGCAGTGCGTTCTGCCGTGCTGGGCCAGATAGTGAGGGGTATTGACCGCGCTATCGTGATAGACCAGCGCCTCTGGACACCGGGCCTGCGTGGCAGCCACGAAGTCTCCATTCATCTCCAGGGCAAAGAACAGGGCGTCCGGCCGCTTCTTCTGGAGGATCTTCTCAGTGAATACGCCCGTGCCAGGGCCCCATTCGACGATCGCCGAGGCGTCCGCCAGACCTGCGGCGTCGGTGATCAGCTCGGCAAGGCCTTTGGAGCTTGGGGCCAGCGCCCCCGTCTGTCCAGGATGACGCACAAACTGTCGCATGAACACAATGGGCTGCATACAGACCTTCCCAGCATAGACCTTACAGGAGACATCATCATACTCCAGGAAGAAGTAAGAGCCAAGAGGCAGGAAGCAAGACCAGGTTATGAGCCATGCGTTCTGAGTTGTGCGTTTGAAAAGACCGCATGCATGACGCACAGCGCATCACGCATTACGCATAGCCAAGTTGTGTCTTACCTCTTGCCTCTTGCGTCTTGCTTCTGAGCGAAGCGGCTCAGAGACTCGCGGGGTCTTGCTGGTAGAACGCCTGGAGTTGGTGGTACAGGTCCGGCTGCTCTGTGAGCATCTCCTTGGGCCTCTGGAAGAAGCACTCGGTGGCCACGGCAAAGAACTCCGCCGGGTTGGTTGCGCCGTAGTCGTCCAGGAGGGTGTGACCTCGCCGCTCCACCTGGGCCCGCAGACTATGGTACTCCTTCTGCAGGACCCTGGCCCAACTGACAAAGGCCGATTGATCCTGAAGGATAGGCGTGCTGTCTCCCCTGCCCCAGGAGCTGTCCAGTTGGTGGGCGAATTCGTGCAGGACCACGTTGTCACAGGCCCTGCGGTCCACGGCCGTGCGGCGGACGCTGTCCCACGACAAGACGACCGTGCCGCGGTGCCACGACTCGCCCTGGCGGACGTCCGTCCCCTCGATCACCATTCCGCCGGGAAACCAATCCTGGGCCGGGACCGTGTAGGCCCGGGGATACACGAGGATCTGGGCTAGTCCCGGGTAGTAGTCCGTCTTGCGGTGCAGCAGCAGGATACAGGCGTTGGCCGCTATCGTGACCCTGACCTCATCCGTGATCTCCAGGCCGCTACAGCCCTCGAATTGCTTCTCTGCAAGGAAGATCTGGATGTGGCCTTCCAGTTCCTGTCGATCGGTCAAGGGAAGGCGACCATACAAGGGGACATTTCTGCGCAGGATCGACTGCCATGCCTCTGGAAAGGGCTGGCCGGCCAGCCGTCTTCTTCGCCTCTGAGTGCGTCCGAACACCTGATCCCAATCACTCTCCGCTGGAGTCCTGAAGGCTACTTCGCATCCTTGATCCCCGCCATCCAGGCAGGCCAGGCGGGTTCCGTTGCATTGATGTTGTAGCCTTTATGCCACCGCAGACGCCAGATCTGTTTGAGGGAGACCCTGGCCACGGACCAGTCCGCAAGCATGACGTTCTGGGAGCCGCCGTGGCGATTGACACAGACCCGCTGCATCTCGTTGACGTTGGCGTTCACGGCGTCCGGCGGCGTCTTGTTTCCATAGGGCGGCGGTACGTCGGTCTGCTTGGGCCAGGCGTCGACCCACCAGCCTTCGCTCATCACAGGCACCGTACTGGCGTTCCGCTCGGGCGTCATCCGCCAGTAATTGCCGGCCGGGCCCCTTCCCCACAGGGTGTCGGTGGGCGAGTTGCACATCCAGCCGTTCGGCGTATAGCTGCCTTCGTCACCCCCTTGTGACGCCGGCACCTTCCAGGCGTCCAGCGGGTCCATGGCAGGTGTCCCTGCGGTCAGCGAGGTAGCAGAGCGGTTCTTCCGTGCACACGGGCAGAGCCACATCTTCTTGTTCTTGGCCAAAGGCCACATGGTCTCTCTCCACCACTCGCCATTTCCCACGCTGCTGGTGCTGCCGTGCACAAGCCCGCTGTAGTACCGACCGTTGTTGTCGTTGAGGTACATCGAGAAGACCAGGGCCCACTGCCTGAGGTTGGCCATGCACGCCGTGCCCCGGGCCTGCTCTCTGGCCTTCCGCAGCGTCGGCATCAAGATGCCCATCAGAAGGGCGATGATGGCGATGACGACCAGCAGCTCGATGAGCGTGAATCCGCGTCTTTCTTCCTTCTTCATAGGTCGCCCCTTGCTTGTTACATTATATTACACGTATACCAGGACCGGCTCCATAAGTCAAGCAGATTAGAGGCCATCCCGAAACCCGGGTCGTGACGAGATCGAGCGAGAAGCCCGGGGGCAAGGCGGCAGGCGGAAAAGGCCCTGAGGCGTGCTTGTGGGCACGTCGAGGACCGTTTTCGCCGACAACGCAGCACCAGGGCTTCGCAGCCGATCGCAGTAGATCTGGGTTTTGGGGTGGCTTCCAGGCAAGATTGACAGAGTCGTGCTGACGTGATAGATGTGAGCCACATCATGAAAGGACCGAACAAGAAGGGCAAGGTGACCATCTATGACCTGGCCAAGGAGGCAGGCGTTTCCACTGCCACGATATCCAGGGTCATCAACCGTCACCCCAGCGTTGACTACGAGACCCGGCGACGGGTCCTCGACCTGTGCGCAGAGCTGAAGTATCGTCCCCGTCTGGTCAAGACGAAGGAGACGCACGTGGGCGTGCTCATCGAGCACCACGTCCAGGTCCAGATGGGGCTCTCGGATTACTTTGCCGGGATCGTGAGCGGCGCCACCGAGTATGCGTATCAGAACAAACTGGACCTCTCCGTGCTCTTGTTCGAGTCCGCGGACCTGAGGAATCCGGAGGATGTGGTCTCATTCCTGCTGGAGAAGGACGTGTCCGGCGCGCTCTTCGTGGCCCCTCCTATGGACGCAGGGTACATCTACGCCCTCCACCGCATAGGCTTCCCATACCTGGCCATCGCCTCCCGCTTCCACTCGACCGAGATCTGCAGTCTCCGAACAGACAACGTGGCGGGTGTGATCGCCTCCGTCCGCTACCTGCACAGCCTGGGCCACACGAAGATCGGCTTCATCACCGTCGACATGGATCACTATGACGCCATCGAGAGACTGGAGGCCTTTGAGCGGACCTGCACCCAGTTGAACCTGACCCTCGATCCGCGGTACGTGGTCCGCCTCCCTTCCAGTACCACGGACCACAAGAGACTGGGCTATGAGGCAGTCCAGGGCCTGGCCCAGGATCGGTCGGTTCTGCCCACCGCCTTCGTGTGTCTCAACGACGACCTCGCCATCGGAATCACCCGAGGTCTGGCTGAACAGGGCATCCACGTGCCTAGTGACCTCTCCATCGTGGGCTTCGACGACTATCCCTATGCACGGTACATGATCCCGGCCCTGACCACGGTCAGGAACCGGATTTATGACATGGGCTATCATGGTTGCCAAATCGTCGAGCAGCGGATCAGCGGAAAAGCCGAGCAGGCCTCCCAGGTCCTGGAGTCCCAGCTCATCATTCGGGATAGCTGCCAGACACCGAGGACAGGGTGTTAGGTTCTTGGGTTCTAAGTTTTTGAGTTTTAGGTCTAGGCGGACAGCGAAACGGCTGGTCTTCTCCCCTAAGACCTAATACCTGCCACCTGCAACTCGGCCCCGTGGGCCGTGCTACATCCCCAGGGCGCGGATTTGATCCAGGGCCTGCTGGTACATGCGGGCCGTCAGCCAGAGGGCTGCGATGGTGACCGCGGCAACGATGACGGTGACCACTGCCTTGACCACGGGCCTGTAGCGGGGATTCATCCACACCAAAGGCAGGGCCAGCGGTCCCGCGAACAGCAGGGCAATGACCACGTTTCTAGTCGCAAAGTACCATTTCTTGGGCCGCGCGGCTGCGGATTGGCCAGATCCATCAAGGAACTCGCCACAGAAGCGGCATTTGATGGCCTCATCCTGGATCTGCTCTGCGCAGAATGGGCACTTCTTCATGTGCGGCCTTGTCTGCCCCTTGGGAGATTCCTGTGCCACTGACCGTTCTTCGCACGTAGCCATGGGTGATTCGGGTTCCATGGTATCCGCCATCGGCCCTTTCGCAAGAACCCTTTAGAGACTATCTCAGCCGGATTCAGGGCACCCCGGATTCCAGACGTGGGAATGCACGTTGGCTCTTGAAACGGACCACTCCACGGGGGTATCATGGGTGGTGTGCTATGAAGGAGGATCCCATGTGCAACAGGTCGGTTGGGCTCGCTGTTCTGGTGTTGGTGATGACTGGCGCGGGCGTGACCAGGGCGGAGTTGTTCACGCCGGCCCTGGCCAATCCGAGTTTTGAGCTGCCGTCTCTGGGAGCGGGAAACGGAGGGCAGTGGGCGGACCATGCCGATGCCTGGATACTCAATGCCCAAGGCTGGGCCTACCTCGAGGATGGTTCCTGGTTCCCCGCGCCCGATGGGATCAACGTCCTGAAGATGTGGTCCGGCGCTACTCTCTGGCAGCAGGTAGGGACGTGGGATCAGAACACGACGTATGAGATCAGCATGTGGGTCGGCAGAAGCGACACGAGTTCCGGCGTGCATGTCCGGCTCTGGGCAGGCGGCAATGCATCCCTGCGGCCCTCCTCCGGCTTCGGCGAGATAGACGCCACGGTGGGGGCCACCCTGATCGGGGGCGGTGATCTGACCCCCTCGGTTGCGGTTGGAGAGAACGAATGGATGACCCTGACGCTGAACACAGGCACCGGTTTCAAGTGGGGTGATCCACTCTGGCTGAGCATCCAGAGTATGAGTGCTACCGATACAGCCACGTACGTCGACGGGGTCGCGATCCTGTCTCCACTGGAGCGTTGCCTGGCCTCCAGGCCCGAGCCAGCCAACAATGCGGTCGATGTATGGCGGGATGCGTCTTTGACCTGGACGGCCGGCCTCTATGCGGAGAGGCATGACGTATACCTCGGCACCATGCTGGCGGACGTTAACGCCGCTGACAGGGCCGATCCCAGGGGCGTGCTTGTCAGCCAGGGCCAGGACGCCGCGACCTATGACCCCGCCAATCTCTTTGCCTTCGGACGGACCTACTACTGGCGAGTCGATGAGGTCAATGCCCCGCCTACAGAGTCGACCTCCTTCAGGGGCAGGATCTGGAGCTTCACAACCGAGCCGTACGGCTATCCCATCAAGCCGGTCAAGGCCACGGCCTCCAGCGTGCTGGGCAGCACCATGGGCCCTGAGAAGACGATCGACGGCTCCGGACTCGACGCCAGTGACCAGCACTCGAGCTCCAGCAGTCAGATGTGGCTGAGCAAGAAGGGGCAGTCACCGATCTGGATCCAGTATGAATTCGACAAGGTGTACAAGCTTCATCAGATGTGGGTGTGGAACTCGAACCAGTTGATTGAGCCGGACGCGGGATTCGGGGCCAAGGACGTGACGATCGAGACCTCGACGGATGGGACGACCTGGACGGCCTTGGCCGACGTCCCTCAGTTCAACCAGGCGACCGGTGAGCCGAACTACGTCCATAACACAACCGTGGATTTCCGAGGGGTACAGGCCAAGTTCGTCAAGCTGACCATCAGCCTCAACTGGGTCGATGGAACCAAGCAGGCCGGACTGAGCGAGATCCGGTTCTTCTACGTTCCTGTGAAGGCCTTCGCACCCACGCCTGCTGCGGGCGCTTCGGGTGTGGCCGTGGGTGCGGTGCTGAATTGGAGGCCGGGCCGGGAGGCGGCCAAGCACGAGGTCTTTTTGGGCACAGATCCCGGTGCGATGACCACCGGCGCAGCCTCGGTCGCGACCGTTGCCGAGCACCGTCTGCCCCTCGGCCCTCTCGGCCTGGAGTATGGCAAGACCTACTACTGGAAGGTCAACGAAGTCAATGACGCGGCCGCGCCGAAGTCCTGGGACGGGGACCTATGGAGTTTTACCACCCCGGACTTTGGAGTCGTGGACGACTTCGAGTCGTACAACGATACGTGCGACCGGATCTTCTTTGCATGGGCGGATGGGATGGGCCACAACGGCTCCAGTGCGTGCGGCACTACGCCCCGAGCAGGCAATGGCACCGGTTCCACAGTGGGCAATGCGAATGCCCCGTTTGCCGAGCGGACCCTGGTACATGGTGGCAGGCAGTCCATGCCGTTTGCGTATGACAACACAGCAGGCAAGGACACCTCTGAGGCCGTCCGTTCGTTCGATGCTCCCCAGGATTGGACCGCGGGTGGGGCCAAGACCTTGGTGCTGCACTTCCGCGGTTCGGTGGACAATGGTCCCGGGCAGTTGTATCTGAACATCAATGGTGTCAAGGTGGTCTACAGCAGCACCGCCGATGCCTTGACGAGGTCTCTGTGGAAGCAGTGGAACGTCGATCTTGCCTCGGTGGCTACGAGCCTCGAGGCGGTCAGAACGCTGGCCATCGGAGTGTCAGGGACTGGCAAGGGCGTCTTGTACGTGGATGACATCCTGCTGTATCGGGCTGCGCCTCCGGTCGCCGCTCCTGCAGATCCCGGGACGACCGGCCTCACGGCCTACTACGGATTCAATGCCGACGTCAAGGACAGCTCCGGCCACGGTCTCCATGGCACCGCGGTGGGCGACCCGACCTACGTGGAGGGTATGGTGGGCTACGGCAAGGCCCTGCAGTTTGAGGGGATCGACGACTATGTGGACCTGCCCATCGGCGGAGTCCTCAGTACGCTAACCAGCTCCACGTTCGCCCTGTGGATCAACACCTCGAGTGCGGGCGGTTCCTGGCAGCGAATCCTCGATTTTGGCACAGGGACCACCGCCTATATGTTCCTCTGTCCGCATACGACTGCCACGGGCCCCATGCGATTTGCCATCACGACCAGCAGCAGCGCAGGGGAGTCCATCGTGAACGCCCCGACCGCGCTGCCCGTGGGCTGGCACCACGTCGCGGTTGTGATCGATGGCCAGGCCAAGACGGCACAGCTCTGCCTGGATGGTGACGTAGTGGCCAGTGGCCAGACAGCCACCCTGCCGTCTGCGCTGGGCAAGACCACGCAGAACTGGCTTGGACGGTCACAGTACGCAGCCGACGCCTTCTTCTCAGGCGTCTTGGATGAGTTCCGGATCTACAGCCGGGCCTTGTCCCAAGGCGAGGTGCGATACCTGGCGGGTGATCGGTAAACTCGCCCTATCCTCCACACGACAGTGTGGAACGGACATGACAAGGGAATAGGCCGACACGGGAGAGGTCACGACCCAGCGGGAGCCGGAACGCCCATGGGGGATGCTACGGCCGGGCCTCGCCTTTCTCGCCGGCCTTCTCACTGGCCTGTATGCTCCCCCAGTACTCCCCAAGTTGCCCGCGACGTGAGAAGGACGACTGCTGGACACACTTCTCAAGAAGGTCCCAGTTCTTCTGGCTCGCCTTCTTCAATTCGCCCAGATCAAGCCCGTCCCAGATGTCCAGGTAGCATTCCGCCACTCGGTGGTAGTGAGGAAGCATCCACTGAAGCTCCAAATCGAGTTTGTCTTCCCTGGCCATGCGATCGAGTATTTGAAGCACCTCTCTGCTTCCTTGCTCGTCGAGGCCAAGCAACCCGCTCCGCCACAAGGGTGCTGAGTACTGATACCAGAGCAGAAATATCGCTCGCTTGAGGGCCTCCAGGTCCCCTGTCTTTGCCAGAGTGACGTATCTCCGAAAGATCTCCTGCCAGGCATCAAATATGGCAAGACTGCGCATACATCGTCGCCCGGCGTTCGATCGTGCCCTGTATCGAGTTCCGCCTCGTCAGCCATTCCTCTTCCATTGCAGTAATATCAGCGAGGTCCATGGATCATTCCTTCCTTCACCTTGGGAAGTCTCCGGTCAGCCTTGTATCTTCCCCCCAGGAGTATACATTGCCCAGATCAGGTCGTCACCCCTATCTCGGCTTGCAGGCATTCCCCGCCCACTGCCGGGTCCTAAGAGACTATCTCAGAACCCCTTTCTGCTGCGATCGGCTGCGAAGCCCCCCTTCCTGAACGACCTTTCCGGGCAGCGAGAACTGGGTAGGCAAGCCTGTTTTTTCCTTGTCAAATCATGCTGTAAACCTTGACTTTTGGCGTGGTTGCGATTACTGTTTTACCTTTTAGAAATCCGAGCGTCAGGCTGATGGGCAGCCATGGATTCTAGGTCAGGAGGTACCGGTAGCGGACGTTATGACGGAGCAAGGCGGCAAACCCATTGAACGCATTGAAGATCTGAGGATCTTGGATGAACTCAAGACCTCTTACCTCAACTATGCCATGAGCGTGATCGTGGCCAGGGCCCTGCCCGACGTGCGGGACGGGCTCAAGCCCTCGCAGCGGCGAGTCCTGGTGGCCATGCACGACCTGAATCTCGGCCCGCGCAGCAAGCATCGCAAGTGCGCAAAGATCGTCGGCGATACCAGCGGCAACTATCACCCCCACGGCGACCAGGCCACGTACGGCACACTGGTCCGCATGGCCCAGGACTGGAACATGCGCTACACGCTGGTGGATCCCCAGGGGAACTTCGGCTCCATCGATGCCGACCCCCCTGCAGCCATGCGCTACACGGAGGCCAGGATGGCGGCCCCGGCCATGGAGATGATGGAGGATATCCGCTACGAGACCGTGGACTTCGTGCCCAACTACGATGAGACCCGGACGGAGCCGACTGTCTTGCCGTCCAAGTTCCCCAACCTGGTGGTGAACGGCTCTACCGGTATTGCCGTGGGCATGGCCACGAACATCGCGCCGCACAACCTCACGGAAGTCTGTGACGCCCTGCTGCTCCTGCTCGATGACCCCAACTGCGGCTTCAAGGAGATCATGAAGGTTCTGCCTGGACCTGACTTTCCGACGGGCGGGATCATCTGCGGCCGCAAGGGAATCCTGGATGCCTATACGACCGGACGTGGTCACCTGACCGTACGCGGAAAGACAGAGGTGGAGGAGACCGGCCGCAGGACCCAGATCGTGATCACCGAGATCCCCTACATGGTGATCAAGGCCACGATCGTGGCGAAGATCGCGGACTGCGTGCACGAAGGCGTGATGGCCGAGGTGTCGGACGTGCGGGATGAGTCCGACCGCCAGGGGTTACGCGTGGTGGTCGAGCTCAAGAAGGACGCGGACCCAGAGGTGGTGCTGAACAAGCTCTACCGCTATACGCCCCTTCAGAGCACGTTCGCGATCGCCAACATCGCCCTGGTCGACAACAGGCCCGAGGTCCTGACGATCCGCGACCTGCTCCAGCACTTCATCAATCACCGCAAGGACGTCATCCGCAGGCGAACCCAGTTCCTGCTCAGGCGTGCCCGCCAGAGGGCCCACATCCTCGAAGGTCTGATCCTGGCGGTCAGCGACATCGACGACATCATCGCGATCATCAAGAGATCGCCGACGCGCCCACGGCCAAGATCAACCTGATGGCCAAGCCCCTGCGCCTCCTGGAGCTGGCGACCCTCAAGAAGATCCTGCCGGAGTCCTTCGTCAAGGAGAAGGGGCAGGGCGAGCACTTCCTGACAGGCCCGCAGGCGGACGCGATCCTGACCATGCAGTTGCAGCGGCTGACCGGCCTGGAGATCGAAAAGCTGGCCAAGGAATACGCGGCGCTGATCGAGGAGATCCTGGGCTATGAGGCGATCCTGGCAGATGAGAAGGTCCTGATGGACATCATCCGCGAGGACATCCACGAGCTGAAGGAGAAGTACGGCGACAAGCGAAGGACCGAGATCGTCAGCAAGGCCGAGATCCTCGAAGACGAGGATCTGATCGCCCACGAAGAGGTGATCGTCACGGTCAGCCACGCCGGATACATCAAGCGCATGCCCCTCGACACCTACCGCAAGCAGGGCCGGGGCGGCAAGGGCGTGATCGGCTCGGACACCAAGGAAGGGGATTTCATCCAGCACCTCTTCGTGGCGTCCACCCATGACTACCTCCTGGTCTTCACCAATCGGGGCAAGTGCTACTGGCTGAAGGTCTACGACGTGCCCAGCATGGCCAGACAGAGCAAGGGACGCAGCATCGCCAATCTGCTCAATCTGGGTCCCCAGCAGATCGCGTCGATCATCAACGTCACTTCCTTCGATGATGAGGGCGGGACAGAGAAGCAGCTTCTGATGGCCACACGCAACGGCCTGGTCAAGAAGACTCGGCTGGCGGCCTATGGCAACCCGCGGGCCTCGGGCGTGATCGCCATCAACCTCGATCCCAACGACGACCTCATCGGCGTGGTCCAGACCACGGGCAAGAACCCCATCGTCATCGGCACGCGAGACGGCATGACGATCCGGTTCGACGAACAGGAGGTCCGGTCCATGGGCCGTGTATCGCGCGGCGTGATCGGCATCCGGCTTCGCCAGGACGACTCCGTGGTCGGCATGGTCGTGGCCGAGGAGGGTGCCGCCCTATTCACGGTCTGCGAGAACGGCTATGGCAAGCGGACCGCCCTGGAAAGCTACAGAGAGCAAGGCCGCGGCGGCATCGGGGTCAAGAACATCAAGACCACTGAGCGCAACGGCAAGGTCGTGGCGATGAAGGCGGTCAAGGGCGACGATGACCTGATGTTGATCACCGCAGGCGGTATGGTCATCAGGACCGGCCTCAGCGAGCTCCGGTCCGTGGGTCGCAACACCCAAGGCGTACGGCTGATCAAGCTCAAGCCCGGCGACAAGCTGGTCGCTGCAGAGACCATCGGCGCAGACCAGGACGACGATGCGGACAGCCCCGTGGAGCGGCAGATGGCCGAGCCGGACGAAGAGGCAGGAGAAGAAGAACAGGAGACAGGAGACAGGGGTCAGTAGACAGGAGCAGGACACGGAGAAGAGCAGGCCAACGCGGTTCCTCCATGCTGCGTCCTCTTCTTCCTCATTCCTCTTCTGACTCCTGACTGCTGACTCCCGACTACTTCCCCATGAAATCCATCTACGTCATCTGCGGCAGCGATCCCGGGCTGGTGGGCCGGCGGTATCAGGAGTTGATCGACGAGTTGTTGGACCCTGACCAGCGGGTCCTGGCCTTGTTCTCTGTCGATGGGAAGGACGCCACAGCATCACAGGTCCTGGACGAGGTACGGACTCTGCCCTTGCTCACCCAGCGTAAGGTGGTGGTTGTCCGCGATGCAAGCGGCTTCGTGTCCGCCAACCGTGGCCTCCTGGAGGACTACTTCGACGCCCCCTGCCCTTCGGGTGTGTTGATCCTCGCCGTGGAGACCTGGCAGGCCAACACAAAGCTGGCCAAGAAGCTGGCGACCGCCGGCGAGCTGATCAATGTCACTGCTCCCAAGCCATGGGAGATGCCGGCTGCCCTGGTAGAGATCGCTGCGAAGCGTCACGCCAAGAAGCTACACCAGGAGGCAGCGGACCTCCTGGTGCAACTGATCGGAGATGACTGGTCGCAGGTCTGCAACGAGCTGGACAAGCTCGTGCTCTTCGTGGACCAGGAGAAGGTCATCTCGGCCGACCACGTTGAGCAGTTGGCAGGTCACAACAGGGTGTTCGGGGCCTTTGACGTCATCGATGGTCTGACCTCAGGGGACACCGGCCGCGCGATACAGCGGCTCCGTGCCATGTTCGACCAGGACAAGGCAGCCGAGTACACCGTCGTGGGCGCGTTTGCGTTCCACTTCAGGCGGCTCTTTCAGGCCAAGGCCATGCTCGCCAAAGGAGCTCATCCGACTACCGTGGCCAAGGAGCTCCATCTGTTCTGGAAGGTCAAGGACAGCTTCATGGCCCAGGTCCAGAGGCTCAGCCTGGAGCAGATAGCCTGCCTGTTGGCGACCCTGGCGGAAATCGACTACCAGGCCAAGACCGGGCAGGCAAAGACAGAGATTGCCATCGAGCGACTCATTTTGACCATAGGAAGAATGGCAAGGCCGCAGACCGCCGGACCCAGCCCCCGTCATCACCTGTCTTAATGCACGTCTTGCTTTTTTCTAGAAAATCGACTACTCTCTGCATCAGGGTATGCTGACCGTGTGTCTTAGTTTATAGTAGAGACCGCTGTTTTCCCACTATGGGGAGTCTGCCGATGCCCCTTGTGGACTGAAAGACCTTCTGATGGATCAGATACTATACGGGCGATCACGTTTTGAGAGCAGAAATGAGACGAACCGGCTTTGTCGAGTCCGCAGTGCCCCGGTCGGTGCAGGTGCGGGTAGGTGCAACCATCGCAGTCCTTATTCTGGCATCTGCGGGGATCAGTTGCCGCTCGCCCTCCCAGTTCCGTAAGAGCGCGGACAAGACCGCCTACAAGGCCATCAGCGAGACCCAAAAGCAGGCCCTGGGCAAGACCGAACCCTTCACCATCGAACGGCCCAGCGAGATCCTTCGCCGCAGGCTCCTGGTGGAACAGGACCTGCCCTCCGCCAGCAATGCATCTCTGGGCACAGACCAGCTCAAGCGACCCAAGCACTGGCCCGACAAGGGCTATCCCACTACGTCAGCCCCAGGCGACGCCGACTTGGCAGTGGAGGCAGACCAGCCTCTGAGGCTCTCCCTTGAGGACGCGCTCCAGATCGGGGCCAAGAACAGCGCGGAGTACCAGAATCAAAAGGAAGCCGTGTTCCGGGCGGCTTTGGACCTGGATCTGGAACGAAACAGCTTCAGAAGCATCTTCCAGAGCACGGCGAGCAGCAGGATCACTGCAGACGAGACCGTTGAGCCGACCCCCACTCGGTTGACCTCCAATGGATCGGCCCAGGTGACCAAGGTCCTCAAGAACGGCGCGGAGCTGACCGGCGCCCTGGCGGTCGACCTGGTGAGCCTGCTGGTGGGAGGGAAGGGCTCATCCGCGGCAGTGACAGGCGATGCCTCTGTGTCGATCCCCTTGCTCCGGGGTGCGGGCCGCGAGATCGTGACCGAGCCCCTGGTACAGGCAGAGCGTAACCTCGTGTACCAGATCTGGAGCTTCGAACGCTACAAGCGGACCTTCGCGGTCACGATCGCCAGGAGCTACTTCGACGTCCTTCGCCAGATGGACTCCATGGCCAATTCCCAGGCGAACTATCGCAGCTCAGTCCAGTCGGCCCGATGGTCCCGCAGGCGGGCGGATGCAGGACGCATGGCTGAGATCGAGGTGGACCAGGCAGTCCAGCGGGAGCTTAGCGCCAGGAACCAGTGGATCTCGGCCCAGGAACAACTCAAGAGCCGGCTGGATTCCTTTAAGACCTCGGTCGGCCTGCCTCCCGATGCCCTGATTGAGCTGGACCCCAATGACCTGGTCAGGCTGAGGGAACGCTATACCCGGATACTGGAGACCACGCCGGCAGAAGCCCCGGCCAAACCCGATCCCAATGCCCCGGCGCCTCCGGCCGATGCGCCCGTGGAGCTGGTTCCTCCCGACCCTGCGGAGGCAGGCCCCCTGGAGATCGCGGAATCCCTGGCGGTCAGGCTCGCCCTGCAGAACAGGCTGGATCTCCTCACGGCCATCGGTGACGTCTATGACGCCCAGAGGGGCGTGATCATTGCAGCCGATGCCCTGAGGACAGGACTGAACCTGGGCAGTTCCGTCACCCTGGTGAGCAACGACGACGAAGGGAGGCTGACGTTCAACGGCACCCGTTACTCGGCACTGCTCTCCCTGGATCTGCCCATCGAGAGGACCCGTGAGCGGAACGTCTATCGCACCAGCCTGATCGGCCTGGAGCGAACGGTCCGAAGCGTCCAGACGCTTGAGGACGAGATCAAGCTGGCCGTGCGGGACGACCTCCGGACTCTCCTGGAGTCACGGGAAAGCCTCAAGATTCAGGCACAGTCAGTGATGGTGGCCGAGAAGCGGGTCAAGAGCAGCACCCTCTTCCTGGAGGCAGGCAGGACCCAGATCCGCGACCTGCTGGAGTCCCAGGACGCCCTGCTGTCCGCACAGAACTCACTGACTACCGCGTTTGTGAACTACCGCATCGCGGAGCTGCAACTTCAGCGGGACCTGGACGTGCTCAAGATCGACGAAACGGGTCTGTGGAAAGAGATCTCTCCTGAGGAGCTCAAGCATGGCATCACTTCCTAACAAGAAGACGGGCAATGGCAAGCGAAGGCCCATGAAGGTCGTGGGCATTGCCGTGGCAGTCGTGGCCATCGGACTGATCGCCGTGTGGTTCAGGGTGGCTCGCGGCGGCGACGATTCAGGCGTCAAGGTCGCCACCTTTGCGGCCAAGAAGGGCCCGCTGACCATCAGCGTGCCCGTGTCGGGCACGATCAAGGCCAGAGAGCAGGAGGTCATCTACAACCAGGTCGAGGGCCGGACCTCCATCGTGTGGATCATCCCCGAGGGCACGCAGATCAAGAAGGGCGACAAGCTCATCGAGCTGGACACCAGCACGCTGCGGGACCAGAAGATCGATCAGGAGATCAAGGTGCAGAACGCCCGGGCCTCCTGGATCGACGCCAACGAGACCCTGGCCGTGACCCAGAATCAGGCCATCAGCGACGTCAACAAGGCCGATCTCGACCTCTTCTTCGCAAATGAGGATCTCAAGAAGTACAACGATCCCAACGGGGAGTACTACAACCTGCTCGTAGAGGCCGAGAGTGACATTCAGTTGGCCGAGGAGGAGCTGAAGAGGGCCGAGGAGACCATGAAATGGTCTGAGAGACTCTACGCAGAGAAGTACATCTCCCAGACGGAGATGCAGGCAGACACCCTGTCGAGAAACCGGTCCAACGCCAAGCTGACGCTGGCCAGCAACAGCAGGGCGCTCCTCAAGCAGTACACGTACAGGCGGCAGATCGCCAAGCTGGAGAGTGACGTCTACCAGGCGAAGATGGCCCTGGAACGTGCACAGCGAAAGGCCAAGGCGGACGTGGTGCAGGCAGAGGCCAACCTCAACGCCAAGAACCAGGAGTACGAGCGGGAGAAGTTCAAGCTGGCCAAGATCGACGACCAGCTTGCCAAGGCCACGGTTCTGTCGCCCACCGATGCCATGGTCATCTACGCCACCAGCGCCCAGCGGGGCGGAGGCCGCGGATTCGACAATCGTCAGCCCCTGCAGGAGGGCGTCGAGGTCTTCGAGCGGCAGGAGTTGTTCTATCTGCCGACCGCGCTGTCCTGCAAGGCCGAGGTCGCCATCCACGAATCCAGCCTGCAGAAGGTCCGATTGGGGCTTCCGACCCGGATCACGGTCGACGCCCTGCCGGGCAAGGAGTTCATCGGGACCGTGGCCCGCATCGCCCCGCTGCCGGATCCCCAGAGCATGTGGATGAATCCGGACCTGAAGGTCTACAATGCAGATGTGTACCTGGACGAGTCTGATCCCGAGCTCCGCACGGGCATGAACTGCAAGGTGGACATCATCGTGGCCCGGTATGACGACGCGGTGTACGTCCCGGTCCATACGGTCAACCGGGTCGACGGAAAACCCACGGTCTATATTCTCAAAGACGACGGGACCATGGAACCCCGCCAGGTCGAGATCGGTCTGGATAACAACAGCATGCTCCGGATCATCAGCGGCCTGAAGGAAGGCGAGATGGTCGTCCAGGATCCTCCGTTGAAGGCGGCCAATCTCGGGCAGGGCTCTGAGGGAGGCCAGGGAGGCGATGCCAATGCACCGGACAGCATGACCCAGAGGATCAACCAGAGGCTGGAGTCCGCCGCGAACGGAACGTCAGGGTTTGGGCCGGGGGTTGCCTCGGGCGGGGCCCAGGATGGAGAGCAAGACGGCCAGAGACGGGGCCGTGGCAGAAGGTCCTCTGATCCCAACAACCCGCAGGGCCTTGGAGGGATGAGGAACATGTCTCCCGAGCAGATGCAGCAGATGATGCAGAATATGACGCCCGAGCAGCGTCAGCAGATGGAGGCCTCGCGCCAGCGATTCCAGAACATGACGCCCGAAGAGCGGGAGGCCATGCGGCAGCGGTTCCAGCAAGGCGGCGGCGCGCAGGGCCGGGGCCAGGGCGCCGGCGGAGACCAGGGGATGGGCGGCCAGAGACAGGGCAGCCAAGGCCAGGGACAAGGTGGAAGCCAGGGCACGTCCGGAGGTCGCAGATCCCGCAGCGCGGGGGGAGACTAGGGATGGTCAAGCCATCGCAGCAACCTGATGCCGGACAGGAGATCGTCCGTCTGGAGAATGCCCGCAAGATCTATCAGATGGGCGCAGAGCAGGTCCATGCCCTGGCGGGTGTGGACATCGAGTTCAAGAAGGGCAGCTTCTGGGCGATCATGGGGCCCAGCGGGTCGGGCAAGAGCACCATGATGAACGTCCTGGGATGCCTGGACCGGCTGACCTCTGGCTCCTACTACCTGGATGGCCAGGACGTCAGCCAGTTGGATGACGATTCACTCAGTGACTTCAGGCTGCGGTACCTGGGATTCGTGTTCCAGAGCTTCAACCTGATTCCCCAATTGACCGTACACCGGAACATCGAGCTGCCCCTCTACTATCTGGGCTGGGAGGCAGAGCGCAGCGCAGAGAGGGCCAGAGAGCTTGCCGGCGGAGGTGGGACTTGGCGGACCGGCTGAACCACCGTCCCACGGAACTATCCGGAGGACAGATGCAGCGGGTGGCCATTGCCCGGGCCCTGGCCAATGACCCCCAGATCATCTTTGCAGATGAGCCCACGGGGAACCTCGACTCCGCCACGGGTGTCCAGATCATGCAATTGCTGACCAAGCTGAATGAGCAGGGCAAGACGATCATCATGGTCACGCATGAGCCGGACATCGCGGCCTATGCCAAGCATCGGCTGCACATGATGGATGGTCTCATCGATCGGATTGAGTCTGCATGACCCAGACCAAACTCTTCAGAAATGTTGCCCTAGGCATCGAGAACCTCCTGCTGCACAAGCTGAGGTCGTTCCTGACCATGCTGGGCGTGGTCTTCGGCGTGGGCAGTGTGGTGGCCATGCTCTCGGTCGGCGAGGGCGCCAGCAAGGCGGCCCTGGAACAGATCCGCAAGCTCGGCAGCAACAACATCATCATCTCCTCAGTCAAATCCGCCGAGGAAGAACAGGCCTCGATGCCAACGGTCACACGGTCCCGCATGAGCGTCTACGGCCTGACCTATGACGACTACCTCAGGATGTCGCAAGGGTTCAACCACATCCAGCAGACCGCACCCGTCAAGCTCTCTCGGAAAGAGACCCGTCTGTTTGAGAGGGCCATGGAGCTGCGGGTGGTGGGTACCACCCCTGTTTGGTTCGAGCTGGTGCCGCGTGAGATCCTGGCAGGCCGGGTCCTGGTGCAGTCGGACCTTGACCATACGGCGACTGTGGTTGTGCTTACGGAATTCGGGGCCCGCAAGCTTCTGGCCACGCAGGCCGTGATCGGCCAGACCGTGCGAATCGGCGGCAATCAGTTCGAGATTGTCGGCATCGTCAAGAGTGAGAGCGGCCAGGCCGGCAGTATCCAGATTCCTGACCAGGAGATCGATGCCTACATCCCGATCGACGTCATGCGGAAGTACTTTGGAGACGTCTTCACGAGGGTCACCTCGGGCACCCAGGAGCGGGAAAGGGTGGAACTCCACCAGATCATCGTGCAGGCGGACGATTCCAAGCGGGTGGAGGCCGTGGCCGCAGGGATCCAGCGGATGATCGAACGATTCCACAAGAAGAAGGACTATGCGATCAGCGTGCCCCTGGCCCTGCTCAAGCAGGCAGAGGCCACCAAGCGGACCTTCAACATCGTCCTGGGGTCGATCGCCGGGATCAGTCTGCTGGTGGGCGGCATCGGCATCATGAACATCATGCTCGCCTCTGTCACCGAACGGACGCGCGAGATCGGAATTCGAAGGGCCATCGGCGCCAAGCGGGGCCAGATCATCTCGCAGTTCCTCATCGAGACCGTGGTGCTGTCCACCACAGGCGGCCTGATCGGCCTGGGCTTGGGGACGCTGATCCCCTTCCTGATCACCCAGTTCTCGGGCATGATCACGGTCCTGACCCTCTATGGCGTCCTGATGCCCCTGTTCATCAGCATGGCCATAGGGATCGTCTTCGGCCTGTACCCTGCCATCAATGCGGCCAAGGTCGATCCGATCATCGCATTGAGACACGAGTAAGGACCCGTCAAGGAATAAGGTATGCAGTTGCCGCTCAGATTCGGGTCAGATTGGGACGCGAGGATTGAGCGAAACCGGAGGCGTAGTGCCCTTCTACGCTGAGGATTACGCGATTGAGGAGCGGCCCAAGATGGCCCGAAGATGAGATGGAAAGTGCTTACTCTATTCCTTGCCGGGTCCTAAGAGAGGGAGTGTCGTGACACAGGCAAAGTTCCTGCGCAATGTGATGCTGGGCATCGAGAACCTCCTGCTGCACAAGCTGAGGTCGTTCCTCACCATGCTGGGCGTGGTCTTCGGCGTGGGCAGCGTGGTGGCCATGCTCTCGGTCGGCGAGGGCGCCAGCAAGGCGGCCCTGGAGCAGATCCGCAAGCTCGGCAGCAACAACATCATCATCTCCTCCATGAAGGCCGTCGAGGACGAGCAGACCACGACCCAGCACTCACACATGAGCATCTACGGTCTGACGTACGAAGACTACCAGCGTCTGTCCGAGGGATTCAACCACATCCGACAGACGGCCCCTGCCAAGACCATGCGCAAGGAAACCCGCCTGTTCGAGCGGGTCATGGACCTGCGGGTCGTGGGCACCACGCCGGTCTGGTTCGAGCTGGTGCCTCGTCAGATCATGGCGGGCCGGGTCCTGACGCAGCCCGACCTGGATCGCAGGGCGCCCGTGGCGGTGCTGACCGAGTTCGGGGCCCGCAAGCTCCTGGCCACGCAGGGCGTGATCGGCCAGACCGTGAGGATCGGCGGCAACCAGTTCGAGGTCATCGGCATCGTCAAGAGCGAGAGCGGCCAGGCCGGCAACATCCAGATCCCTGACCAGGAGATCGACGTCTACGTCCCGATGGACGTCATGCGGAGCTACTTTGGAGACATCTCCAGAAGGATGACCTCCGGGTCCTTCGAGATGGAGCAGGTAGAGCTGCACCAGATCATCCTGCGGGTGGATGACGCCAAGCGGGTGGAGGCCCTGGCTGCAGGAATCGAGCAGATGATCGGGCGGTTCCACAAGAAGAAGGACTATGCGATCAGCGTGCCCCTGGCCCTGCTCAAGCAGGCAGAGGCCACCAAGCGGACCTTCAACGTCGTCCTGGGATCGATCGCGGGGATCAGCCTGCTGGTGGGCGGTATCGGCATCATGAACATCATGCTCGCCTCTGTGACCGAGCGTACACGCGAGATCGGCATCCGCAGGGCCATCGGCGCGAAACGGGGACAGATCATCTCCCAGTTCCTCATCGAGACCGTGGTGCTGTCCACCACAGGCGGCCTGATCGGCCTGGGCTTGGGTACGCTCATCCCCTTCCTGATCACCCACTTCTCGGGCATGGTCACGGTCCTGACCCTCTCCGGCGTCCTGATGCCCCTGTTCATTAGCATGGCCATAGGGATCGTCTTCGGCCTGTACCCTGCCATGAACGCAGCCAGGGTCGATCCGATCATTGCATTACGACATGAGTAGCCAGAAGACGAAACGGCGAATCGGCGAACCGGAGAAACGGCGAGGGCAGGGCGAACCTGCCCAAGGGTAGTTCCCCCGTCAGCATCTCGTAGAAGACCACACCCAGGGAATAGATGTCCGCCCTGTGGTCCACCTCCTGAGGGTGCTCCACCTGCTCTTGAGCCATGTAGTGCGGCGTGCCCATGCCACCTCTGCCTATCAGCTCCTGGATCTCCAGGCTGGGAAAGAGCCTGGCTAGGTCAGCCACTGAGGGAGGCTCGAAGCGGCAGCCCTGGTAGGTGGCTCCCACCAGAGGAGAGGTTGCAGGAGAAAAATCCAGAATCCAGAAGCCAGAAGATACCAGGCCACCATTGCCCATTGCCCATTCGCCCATTGCCCATTCGCCCATTGCCCATTCGCCCATTGCCCATTCGCCCATTCGCCCATTCGCCCATTCGCCCATTCGCCGTTTCGCGGCGCAGCCGCATCCGGCCTCTTAGGCCGGCACCTGCAGCGTGCGGCGGATCGCCGCGATCCTCACTGGAAACGGAGGATGCGAGCTGAAGTAGCTGCCCAGTCCGCCCGGGCCCAGGCTGTTGGTGGCAGTCGCCAGCGTGATCATCAGTTGTTCTGCTGCACGGCCGTCATGCCCTGCTGACCTCATCAGGAGCACCGCCAGCCGGTCCGCCTCGGACTCCTGATCCTGGGAGTAGACGGCCTGCACTGCCATCACGCCTGCCTGTCTGGCCAAGGAGCCCAGGGCGGTCCGCGCAGCGGCCAGGCTGCCCGCGAGCCTGACTGCGGAGTGGGCCATCATGCGATCCATGGCGTGGCCGCGGACCACGTGGGCCATCTCATGGGCAAGCACAAAGGCAGTGGGGTCTGTTCTAAACTGACAGAGCTCGAGCATGGGGCGGGTGACAAAGACGTGGCCGCCAGGCAGGGCAAAGGCATTCAACGCCGGCAGTTCAACGACGTGGAAGTAGAACCGCCGCTTCTGGTTCGTCAGCCTGGCGGCCAGGCCTTCGCCAATGGCCGGGATGGCGGCAGCCAGATCCGCGTCCTTGCACGGCTCGACCTGGCGGAGGACCTCAGCGGCCAGGTCCTGGCCGACCAGGGCCTCTGCTGCGATGATATCCTCTTCGCTGCCCACCAGGGATTGCCAGGTCCATTGGGCCCTTCGCACCTTTGGACCTGCCATCCTGCCGAGATCATAGAAGAAACCGGGCATGTGGCCTACTATACCAGCGTAGACCACTGAAGGCGACGGCATTCGCCCTACCAGGGCCTCCGAGGAGGGCGACGACTCGGCAGACCAAGAGGCAGAGCCTCCTGTCACCAGGGCCTGCAAGGCGGCCGCCAAACCCGCTGGCCGGATCATCCCAGAATCGGTCGGCCGGGTCAAGCCTGTGACGGGCGTGGGCTAGTCGGCAGGCTTTAGCAGCAGGTAGTCCAACCCGAACATGTAGGCCTTGACCGCCTTGTCGTTGGCCCCAACCACGGTTGCCGAAAGGGTATTGTCGCCCGCCTTCAGGTCGAATGTGCCCAGGTCCGTCTCCTTGGTGATCTTCACATCCGGATTGTAGAAATCCCTTGGATCTCCGGCCTTGGTACCGTTGATCGCGAGTTGGTGGATGCCGTAGTCCTTGGCAGAGAGGAACCGGGCCAGCACGTGGTACTTGCCCGCCTTTGCGCAGGGCAGCGCCACAGTGAGCTGATCGCCCGGCTTCATGCCTGCATGCCACCACAGATGCTTGCCTGCACTGGTGTCATCGCTATCCTGCGGCTCGGCCGTGCCTGTGACCTTGACGATCTTGAGTTCCTCGCCTTCCAGGGCCCCTGCCACGCGGGGGACCACGTAACCGGGCATGGGCCGCACGATCGCGTCTGCAGCCTGGATGGGCTTGAAGGTATCAGACCCGCCAGGACAGGCGTACCAGTAGGCAGTCACCGCCATATTCACCTTGCACTTCTCGTCCCAGTGCCAGAGCTCCATGTCGAACCTGAAGTCCTTGGTGAAGGGGATGCGATCCAGGACGTGGAAGCGGTTCACGCTGGTCCTTCCGTAGTTGGCAGGGCCGTCTACCCGGGATTGGCTGTGGTACGCGTGCGTGAACACCGCAGGCCAGCACCAGGCATAGCCGTAGTAGTCCTCTGTGCCGGTGCCGAAGTGGCTGGGGAAGGTCTCGCCATCCACGTAGATCTTCTCATCGCCCTCGCCCCACCAGGCCTTGACCGGGTTGTCGATGGAGAATGCCACGCCCGCGAACACGCCTTTGGCCTTGGCCGTGAGGTAGTTCCAGTCCTGCATCGGCCGGCTGGGCACGTCAAACTGGCTCCGCCACTTTGCATGGAAATGCATGGAGCGGTCAGTCCATTCATGGTCCTTGATCGCAAACTCGCCACTGAGCGTCACTGCCTCCTTACCCAGATTCGTGACCGAGAGGGTCGCGGAATCCTTGAAGGGCATGAACCAATGAGAGTACATCTCACCATCCTTGGTCATGCCCAGGGGCAGGGTCTCAAAGGGGTTGATTCCCGGCGCAGAGCCGAAGAAGTCGCCCAGGGGCGCCGCAATGCAGGACTCGCCATCGAAGCTCACCTTAACGATGACCGCCCGCAGGGCCGCCTCGCGGTCGGCTGCAGCCAACCGCACGGCGAACCCAGTGAAGGCCTGTGGCCCGGAGAACTCCTGTCTCTCGGTCTGTCCAGGCGAGAGGGACAGCTCGAACTGCTCTGTCCTGCCTCCCAGGTCACTGTCCCGACCCCTCGGCTCCACGAGCCGGCTGGCGAGCACGGCGATCGGAACACCAAGCCGGTCGAGCTGGGCCGGCCTGAAGGACTCCACCGGAGTGCCGGCCGGGTACGTGCGGTAGTTCACGTGGTAGTAGAAACCGTCCTTGTCGCTGGTGACCTTGCAGTGGCTGGCGTACGGGATCGGGAAGTAGAGATTCCAGCCCTTGCTGTATTCCCCGGCAATGGGCCTGACCAGGGGCTGGACCTTGCCCCCCAGGATCTCGGACATGTTGGCGTCGATCACCGGCTTGTCCGACCCATCGATGTAGATGCGGAGGTTGCCCGCGGGATTGGCTGACCAGATCCGCACGATCGCGCCTGGACCCTCGGTGTCCATCATCACGTACTCCTTGTGACCGGCCCGCTCCTCGACGCGGAGGTACTGCCCGCAATCGCCATTGGCAAACCACCCCTCGGTCGGCGACTTGGAGGCCCGATCGTAGGACGAGAACTGCCTGCACGTATAGCCAGGGCTGGGAAACAGGGCCATGGCCGTCAGGTCCGTCATCTCGTCCAGCAGGGACTCGGTCGTGATCCGGCTAGCCTGTCCGGACGCAGGATGGGCCACGCAGCCAAGCAGAACTGCCAGCGATGCCATCATTCGAAGGGACGTACGTGTGTCCATAGATTCCTCCACGCCTTGTTAGATGGTTAAACTACTCATAGAGCAGGTGTTCCTTCTGCCAGTCCTTGTTCTTGTCGTGTCCCATCTCCGTGACGCGGGGCCTCCGCTCGCGAAGCCGCACGGACTCGATACCCAGGTAGTATCCCTTGGACCGCGGGTCCTTGCCCGTGCACTCCAGCCGGAGCGTATAGATGCCCGGCTCAGGCCAGAAGTCGAGCAGGTGGAACTCCTCGCTGGAGACCGTCTCACTGAAGAGGTCCACAGGACCACGGAGCTTGACGCCGTTGAGGCTGGCCTGGTATTGGCCGAAGTCGTCCGCCTTGGTCACGTTGAGCAGCAGACGCAACGGCTCCTTCTTCTTGATCTCGAAGGGGATCTCGATCCATGCCCCTTCCTGCCTTTCAGGCCTGTACAGAAGCTGCGGCCCGTCGTAGAGATCCAGCGTCTGGGGACCGGCCTCGCCTGCGCCGTGGTACTTGGGATCATTGAAGTCACGGGCATACACGACCATGCGGTCCAGGCTCGGCAACTTGCGCTCGCGGCTGTGGGGTGCGCGGGCCTCGAAGGTCGGCGTGCCTGTCTGGTACCAGAACGCGACGCTGGAGTAGTCGTCCTCCCGCTCATTCCAGCTCATGCTCTTGTAGTTGGGATTCTCATCCGGAGAGATCCATCCAAAGTGCTCCATCGTGACCCGGATCCCTTTGTTGAAGACCAAGGGGTCATTGATGTGCCAGCGATAGGCGCTCGTGTGCCCTCCCACGATGCCCCACTGGTCGAAATACGGCACGCCGAAATAGGGTGTGCTGGTTCGCTTCAGTCCCCAGGCAGAGAGGAAGTAGTCCTCTGTGCCCGTACCCCAGATGGAGCACCTTGGCCTCGCCGTCGATATAGATCTTCTCGTCGCCCTCGCCGAACCAGGCGGGGCTCCGCGTACGAACCGCCAGCACAGTGCCCACGTAATGGCCCTTGCCCTGGGTGTCGAGGAGCACGTAGTCCTTGCCCTTCCGGACAGGATACTCCTGCCTGTACTGGGCATAGAAATAGGGCGTGTTCGCAGGGAGCCTGTCCTTCTTGATCCAGTCGATGTTGTAGTAGAGCAGGTTGATCGTCTTGTCGCTCTCATTGACGATCTCAATCCGTGCAGACTTGCGGAAGGGCATGTTCCAGAAACAGTTGTACGAGTCCGCGTCCTCCACGACCACGGGCAGGCTGATGACCTCGCTCCGCTTCCCGAAGCAGTTGGCAAAGAAGTCGCCGACGGGCGCCTCTACGGCCGGACGCTTGGAGCCATCCCAATACATCCGCAGGAGCATCTCCTGGTGGTTGGCTGAGCCCTGCTTGGCCCAATCCTGTCGGCTCGGGCCCCAGGAACGTGATCCAGATATGGGTGATCACGCCAGGCCCCTTGGCATCCAGCAGCACGTGGGTCTCGCCCGGCGGGACCCTGAAGTTGTCCCAGTTGCTCGCCTCCTCAAGGTCGCCCTTCGGGTCCGCCTGCGGGTCAATCTTGCGCTGGCCGTCGCCCCTGCGGACCTCGCCCACCCGCATCGTGGAGGTAGCCCGCATCGACCGGCCCTCCTGGGGCCTGGCCAGTTGCTCCAAGGGCTGGGCCCATCCCACGCAGGGCATCGCGACACACAGGCACAGCCAGAACCAGCATCTCATAGCCATGGCAGACTCCGAATCATAGATCGTTAAGTGGTCAAATGGTTGAATGGCTAAATGGTTAAGTGGTCAGATCGTCGAATCGCTGGGGCGCGACCCATATTATGGCTTAAACATGCCCATTCATTATGTTTGGCCTCCCGACCATTCAACTCTTGTTCGTGCTGAGTGTGACTTCCAGGACGTCCTTTGTATTCAGAATCACATCTGACGACAATATGACAGTGGCACGGCGGCCCTCGGTCTTCAGGCTGGCCTCGATGGCTTTGCCCGCCAGCCGCACCTGGGCGCCCGTCGCTGTCACTCCCCCGACCAGACCCAGGGCCAGCGTCTTCAGGCGCAGCCTGCCCCATCTGACCTCGATACGGGCGATCTGGCGAGAACCTCCTGCCTTCTGGCTGAACCTGCCCCATCCTTCCGGCGAAGTGAAGGCTGCGATGAAGTCCTCTGGCCTCAGGCGGGGTGCAAAGCCCAGGTGGCCCTTGGGGCCATGGACCTCGTAACCGCATGCAGCCAGAAACACACCGTAACTGGCCATGGACCGGGCGTAATGATCGCCGCACTCCACCTCATTCCAGGGATTGCGACGGGTCGCGTGATAGCGGTCGTGCACGGCCCGCGTGATCGCCAGTCCCTCCTGGACCATCCCCTCCCAGATCATGTGTCCCGCGACCTGGTACTCAAAGCCGTTCATGCACTCGTTGAAGTAGCCTGCCGCCCAGTCGGCGCCCTTGCCCTTGGCCTGGCTGTAGTCCCAGTCGGATCGTGGGAAAGTGCACATCAGGAGCCCTGCCTCGCCCGGCATCGCGTACCAGCGGCCCGGCTTGTAGGCCTCGCGGTAGGGCCCCACGTCGGGTGTGAAGTTGTACTTCCACAGCGATTGGAGCGCGGCACGCGTCTCCTTCTCAGGCAAGACGCGAGGCAGCCCGACCTGGAACGCCCAGCTCTGGCCAAAGACCTGGTCGATCTCGCAGCCCGTGCCGGAGTTGATGGCGTCTGCGTGTGCCGGGGTCCACCTTGTTGATGAAGTACTCGCCGTCAAAAAGCTCCGTCACGAGTTTCTTGCGGCCCTTCTCGACGATCGCATGGCACTGCCCGGCAAAGTCCAGGTCGCCAGCCTCCTTGGCCATCTCCTCGCTGGCCAGAAGTGCGGCCAGGTACAGCCCGCTGAGCCAGGCCACGGGGCCGAACCAGTCGGTGTCGAGCGTGTTGTGCTGGTTGCCCTCGATCACGCCGTCCGCGTTGCCATCCTTGGCCATCAGCCACTGCGCGGCCCGCTTGATCTGTGGCCAGTTCCGCTTCAGGAAGGCGGCATCCGTCGACATCTGGTGCTCGCGGAGTGCCCGCAGCACGGTCCCCGCCTGGCTATCGATGGCAGGGAAGTCGTTGAACTCACCGCGGAAGTGGATCGCGCCATCGGGCATCATCGCGAGGCCGAAGTCCACGTGCTCGCGGGTCATCCGCTCCAGCTCAGGAAAGAGCCTGGCCATGGCGTGTGCGTACTGCCAGACGTGTCCGCACGTGCCGTGGCAGCATCCCACACCCTCCCAGGCCCAGAACCGGCCGTCTCCAAGCCTGAAGCAGGTGGACGTAGCCAGGATCGAGGTGTTGAGGAAGGTGCGGTCCAGGAACCAATAGGGCAGGGTCGAGTCGTACCACGTGTCGTGCCACAGCCGGGTCTGGCCTGCCAGGCGGTCAAAGTTCGCTGCGACGTAGTCGGCCACTGCCTTGGCGGAGCTGAACCGCTGGCCGTAGAATCTGCCTGGCGGGAGCCTGTCCATCTTGAGGTTGGGAAGGTGCCAGGCCACGAGGAAGGTCACGGTGGCTGAGTCACCGGCCTTCAAAGTGAGCGTCCGTCCCAAGGCCCCGATCAGCGGCTGGTCCGCAGTCTGGGCTGCAGGCGCGTCGGACCTGGAGGACGCATCGAACGCCTTCTCGCTAGCCAAGCCCGTACCGATCGATGACGCCGCAAACCAGGCCTGGCCGTCCTGGCCCTGCAGCAGCGCCAGGCCCATGGTGCCGAAGTCGGGCTCCTGGTCAAGCGGACGCTGCGGCACACCCGGCCTGTCGCTGAAGACGATGTGGTCCACGCCGATGTTGCCCCAGCCGCCGGATTCATCGTCCACGATCTGCAATTGCCCTGTCTTGCCTTCCCACTGCCGCACGTCTAGATGGCCGGGCCGCATCCGATTGTCGTCTGCGCCCGTGGCAGACGCCACCGCCGCGCCATCCACCAGGAGGTTCAGGCTGGTCTTCCCCTTGTGGCTACCGCCACCAATCAGGAAGGTGATGTAGCGGCGATCGATCGTGAAGGTCTTGCTCGTGAGCATACCCTTGGCAGCGTCCCGGGCGCCGACGTCGCCAGCCGGGGAAGCCGAGTGCGTATTCACCGCCCGCTCTCCGTGGATGCCCAGCGTCCCTTGATAGTTAGGGACCTGCTTCTGGCTGACAGGGCCCTGGCCGAAGGCGGTCCCTGTCACGGACCAGCCCTCATAGGTGGCCTTGTCGAACTCCTCGAACACGACGTCCGGCCGCCGGGTGGCGTCCTCCGGCCCCTGCCTGGCGCTGCATTCCAGGAAGACCCGGCCCTGGGTCCGCAGCACACGGTTGACCCGCTGGACGGTATGCAGGTTGGAGGATTGGGGGCACAGGGCGTTCTCCAGCCAGCCTGCGATCTCGACCTCCACCGCCTCACTGGACGTGTTGGTCAGATGCCACTGCAGGACAGTGACTGGCAGCGAGGAGTCGGCGGTATTGAGCGGGATGAAGGGCGAGAAGGCCTCCAAGGTGGCGGTGACGGGGCAGGCGGGGTCCTTGTACTCGACCTCCGCGACCGGGTACTGACCCTGGAATGAGACTTCGGCCCAGCCCGTGTGATCCAGGCGGCGGACCTGAGAGGAGCCCGCCCTGGTCACCCGGACCGCGAATCCCTGTTCGAAGGGCGACGCGGGTGACATCGGCTTGGCATAGTGCTCTGCGCCGGTGCCGATGTGATGGTTGAAGATGTCCCAGTGCCAGAGCCTGCCGTCTCCGCCGATGTAGACCTGGCCGCAGGTCACGCCGCCGATCGGCATGCCGATCTTCTCGGATTGGGGCCACCGGAAGGCCGCAGGAGTCCCGCGCTCAGTCAGCGACAGGACCCACTCTGGGCTCAGCCTCTTATCCAGCGGCACGAGCTTCTGAAAGTCATCCCGCGTGAAGGGGCCCGCCATCACAGGCAGGTCTGCCAGGACCAGGCCTGCTGCGGCCAGGCCACCCAGCTTGATGAACTCCCTGCGGCCCAGGGCCCCGCTGTCGGACCCGCACGAGCATCGCCCCGAGCAGCAGGACGACTGCGGGGTAGGAACGGATGACGCGTTCTCCTTCCGTTGCGCCATGAGGTCGACCTCAGCTACTTCAATGCGGTCTTGATCTCATCCAGACTGACACCCAAGGCGGCACGGGCTACTGCATCGAGCGACTTGTCGCTGGCCTGAAGATGGATGGTCCTGTGAACGTGCTCGGCGGACTGGTCGGGCGCGAGGGCCAGTGCGGGCGAGGAGCTCTCTATCTCATAGAACCGGCCCATCTGTTTCTGGCCGGGCTGGGCAGGGCCGTCGTTGTAGCTGTTCGCCGCATCGCCGCTGAAGGGATCGTCCTGGATCTTCCACATCGAGTTGACGTAGTCGGTCACGCCTGCAGGAAGCGTGAACTGGACGAGCGTCAGGGCGTGATTCGTCGCGTCGTAGCTGGCGAGCAGCGGCCTGGCCCTGCGAGGAGAGAGCCCGATCTTGCTGCGGTAGTTGGCGTCTGCCTTGAAGAACAGGACACCCTCTTTGACTACCAGCCGGTCTGCCGGGACCTTGCCAAAATAGGTGTCATTGACGATGGGCCCGCGGGCCGATTCAGGACCCTTCTCGAAGGGCACCACCACAGTGGACCGGTCAGAGGCATTGAACATGCCGAGTATCCAGATTGAGAGCAGTCCAGACTCCTTGCGCCAGGGTTGGCTGCCGGTGTTCTTGATGGAGTTGACCGACTCGAATGCCACGGCGTTGACGTCTGACGGCAGACTGACGTGGATCTTCGCAAGGGAGTCTGCTGCACTCACCAGCCGGACCTCCCGCCGGACGTCGAGGCTGAGCTTCGTGCCCGAGTAGTTCTCCAACTGGATGGAACGGCCGCACACGACGCGATCAGACTCCTGGCTGATGACCTGAAAGGGCTCCGTGTCGATGGAAGGAGGCGTGAACCAGTGCTCCAGGTCGAAGGGCACGCCCTTGGCAAAGAAGATGGAGAACTGGCCGCCTTCAGGGCCGAGCCAGAAGCGGTCCTCGCCACCCAGGGCGTTCATGTGAGGCGTGGGCTTGCCTGAGGCAATCAGGTCGCGGTTGACCCAGCCGAAGCTCGCCCCAGCGAGTCCCTTGGCCGTGCTGGTCATCACGTGGGCCTGCCAGGCAGGGACCACAGTCACCTGCGCCTGGCCTGAATTGTCCGAAAGCACGACCACCTGGGCATGCTGTCGCAGGAACTGGAGGTCGTCGCCAAAGGTGGCCACAGCCCTGACATCGCGATGGCAGACGATGGCCGTGAGCACAACGACCATCCAAGCGAGAGAGGTTCGCTTCATCCGTGACTCCCTTTCCAATCTGCAAAGACAATTGCTGGGGAGGACTGACCCACAGGCTGTGGGTCATCCAGTTACCCGACATGATACCAGGGCTTGGCCTTGGGTCTCAATACCCGTGGCCACTAACTTCTGCGCATTTTCCGGCCTCGGCGTGTGACTCCGTCTCGCACACCAAAGAGAGGGCCTGCTCCCCGATGGAACAGGCCCTTGTGCGAGTCGTCTCCCCAAATACCGTCGCGGAGCGGCCAGGCTACGGCTTGACCGCCCGGGTCAACTGGATGTCGTCGATGTAGAGCTTGCCCGCACCGCCTGCCTTGGGGGCACTGCGATCGCCAATACCGAGGATCATCTTCTTGATGCTCCCCAGGTTGAGCCCCGCTGACGTGAACTGGCTCGACGGGATGTCCCACCGCTGCCAGATGCCCGTGGCGATCACGGTCTTGTCTGGGTGACTGACGACCGCCAGCTTGCCGGCGCTGTCCTGGAGTGCCACGTAGAAAGACTCCGGCGTATTGCCTGCCTCCTGCGCTGCGCCAACCTCCGCCACCTGCCACGCACCCGAGACTCCACCCGTGGTCGAGACGTTGGAGAACGTAGCGCCACACACGGAACCCGCCGCATGGCCGGTCACCGCCAGGCCGATGAGCACATCGTTGGCCATGGTGATCGACACGGCGGGTGAAACCGCGATGTCCGTCCACGTGGTTCCATTGCTCGAATACTGGGCCGTGAACGTGCCGCCGTTGCGGGTCAGCTTGATCCACTGGGGGACCGGCGTGTCGGCGATGTCCGTGGCCTGGTTGGTAGCCACGTCCGTGTCCACGCGGCGCTGGTAGGAGATGCCGTGGCTGGCCGTGGGCGTCACGGCCACAAAGGCATGCCTGGACCCGGTGGCTGCGCTTTCGCGGATCATCACGCCTGCCTTGGCCCACTCGTTGGTCAGGGCCACGCCCTCGACCTTGGCCACAATGGAGCCATTGCCCTTGAGGGCCTTGTACGCAAACCGGAACTGATCCGAGGCGTCCCAGATGTCCGTGCCCGTGCCGTTCATGATGATCGTCCCTGGAGAGACCTCCACAAAGGAGGCTGCATCCCCGCGTACCCACAAGGTCAGGGTGTTGGCGCCACCCAGGGTCCAGTCCTGGCCAGTCGGCCACTCCTTCTGGGTCTCGGAGTAGAACGGACTCTTGGTGTTGTCAAACCACATGGGCATGGACTGCCCGCCGCCATGGATGGTCGTCTTCTCAGCGAACGGCGGATTGGTGTTGCCCACGGTCGAACCCGTGCCGTTGCCGCCAGAGGCTGGGACGCTGCAGTCCGGGGAGCCAGAGTGGCCGAAGCCGTCCACCCAACTGAAGAACACCCGATTGCACGTGTCGTTGTAGGACTCAAAGTCGTCCACCGCACCATAGCCGACGGTGGTGAAACTCCAGAGGTCGCCTTCCCAGGACTGGGTCGCAGCCGCGTCATTGGCTTCGGTGACCTTCCAGTAGTAGGTCCTGCCATACTCCAGGCCCAGCGGCCCAAGGGCAAGGCTGTGGTCAGTGACGGTCTTGACCGGCGCAGTGCCCTGGGTCACGGCGTTGGCATCACCGCTGAGGGTCACGTTGTGTTTGACGGCCTCGCGACCGGGTCTCCAGTTGAGTACCGCATTCAAGGCCGCACCGGCGCCCCCGTTGGCCGGGGTAGGGCCAAAGGCCTTGACGGGCACGTAGAAGAACCGCACCTCACTGAGGCCGCCCTGCTTGGTGCCGTCCGCCCAGTTGCTCTTGATGGTCAGCTTCACAAACTTGGCCTGTACGCCGCCAAAGTCAACGGTCGTATTGTGCACGTAATTGGGCTCTCCCGTGGCCTGGGCGAGTTCCGGGACATCCGCCAGGGCCGTCCAGGCAGTCGCATCCAGCGAGGTCTCGACCGTCACGTCCTTGGCGCCGAACCCAACGTCCAGCTCAATGGATTGATTGGAGTTCCACACCCACATCTGGTGGAGCTTGTAGACTGAATCGAACTCGTACTGGATCCAGACCGGGGATTGGCCCTTCTTGCTGAGCCACATCTGGGATGCAGAGACGGAGTGCTCATCCGTGGCTGCGTCGAGTCCGGACCCATCGATGGTCTTGTCAGGTCCCATGGTGCTCGCCATGGAGCTGGATGCCGTGGCCTTGACCGGCTTGACCGGGTAACCATAGGGCTCACTCGTGAAGCCCCAGACCTCGCCCTTGTACGTGCCGGGCTTGTCCGGGGCATTGACCTCATCCACCCGCCAGTAGTACGTCTGACCAAAGGTGAGCGGACCGGCGGGGTCGAAGACAGTGCCTTCCTGACCCTGGCTGGCCAGCACATCCAGGGGGATGGCCCTGTTGGCGGTGTTGACGTCATCAAACGCAGCCCCGAAGTAGATATCGTGGGTCTGGGCGTACTTGCCTGCAGTCCACGCCAAGACCACGTCTCGCGGCACATCCGTCGCCTTGTCCGCGGGAACCGGCTGGGAGGCCAGCTCCACATCGCCCTTCATGACGCTCCGAACCTCGCCCTGCGACAGGGCCCGCTCGTAGATCCTCACATCGCTCAGCATCCCTGCCCAGTGCTCGGACGTCCCGTCCCCTCCCATGTAGAAGGGATTGGGATCGATGGTCACTGTTACCGCGCTGGTGGCCGCTTCCTCACCGTCCCGATAGTAGGTCAGGGCGGTCCCATCCTTGACAACGGCGTGGTGGACCCAGGTGCTGGCTGGCATGGGGCTCGGGAAGGTAATCCCGTACAGGGCGGCGTTGTAGTACTCAAAGTGCGTGGGCGTGACCTTGATGAACTGCAGGGGCGATTGCGTTCCGTTGTAGCGGTTCCCCAGGACCACGTCATTGCCCTGGCCAGGCACCTCAGTCGTCTGCGAGGCGTCTTGCTTGGCCCAGAATACCCACGTGAACTTGTTCGTCAGTGTCATCTTCGGAATGATCATGCCGCAGTCGACCCAGGTCCCGGCAGAGTCATTCCCGCTGAAGCTGAGGACTCCCGGTCGCTCCGCATCCACCACCCAGGCCGCACCCTGTAGACCCAGGCCACCTGTGGGATTCGAGATCTTCCCATCGTTGCCCCGGCCCGACGAGTCGGTGGCAACGCCGCCCGCTCCCTCATCGAGCTTCCACCATCCCAAGAGACTAGAGTCCTTGGCGCGGCCCATACCCGTCAGGGCCAGATCCAACACCACTGCCAATCCGCACGCCCAAATCACTCTTCTACACATGGCAGTCCTCCACAACAAAGACCAATTCTATCTTCATTCTGCAACTCCCGCACGGTTGCCTGGAACTCGATCACCCTGTCCCGCGACTCCTTCCTGATGGAACGGCGGCGCGCAGGGAATCAGCGCGGGCATGTCTGCATGGAGTACGACGCTCCCCCGACAAGCTGGCCTCTTGCCCTCTTGTGGCCCGGCTCTACCGTCGAAGACGTCCATCGTTCTACCCTCTCCACAAGGTAGGCCCCCACGAAGAGTGTACCACACCGGTCAAGACGAGTCCATAGGAATGCCGCTTGACTGGCCTACGGCTTCTGAATTAGGATGCGACTTTCCGGTTGTTGAGTTCGTACGCTCTCAACGTCCCATGACCTCTTGACAGGATACGATACATGGCCAAAACAGGTCGCAGTCATGGCAGTCTGGTCGTTCTCAAGGAAGCCCAACTCGATGCCCTGGCCTTGGGCGCCCTGGTCCACCGGCTTGATCCGGGGGTGGTGCCCCTGCACAGGGCCTGCTCCTTCGAAGTCCACGTCTCGGGCGGGGAGTACAATCCCATCCACGCCCTGTCCGAGTGCTTCAGGCTCAAGACCGCCATCGCCAGCGCAATGCCCAAGTACCCCATCGGCGAGCTGGTCCGGTGGCGGGTCCGCGCTGCGGGCGTGCAGGGCATCTACAAGGAGATGGAGCACGATGGAGTCCGCGGCCCGAACGTCGCGACGGTCTACAGCGACCGCGGGTATGGCGTGCGGCCGCCGGTAGTGTTCTACAACAGGTCCAATGAGGCAGGCGCACTGCTCAAGCCAGGGGACTTCAACTGGTCGGAGATCTTCGGCAAAGGCGTCAGGTGGGTCCACTCGGGCGGGATCTTCGCGTCCCTGTCCGACACCACCTCGCAACTGGTCTGCGAGATGATGGATGCTGCGGGCAAGGCCGGCACGATCCGGTCCGTGGACCTCAACTACAGGGCCAAGCTCTGGGCGCCCCTGGGCGGCCTGGGCCAATGCCAGAAGGTGATGCGGCAGATCGCATCGAAGGTCGACGTCCTGATCGGCAACGAGGAGGACCTGCAGACCGCACTCGGCATCAAGGGGCCCGAGGTCGCCAGAAAGTCCAAGCTCGACACAGAGGCCTTCTTCCAAATGATCGACCAGGTCGCGACCCAGTTCCCGAACATCAAGGCAGTGGCCACCACGCTCCGCGAGGTCCATTCTGCCAACCGCCACACCTGGAGCGCCGTGCTCTGGCTCAACGGCGAGCGGTATACCGCGCCGACCTGTGAGCTCGACGTGCTCGACCGCATCGGCGGCGGGGACGGATTCGCCGCAGGTCTGATGTACGGTCTGATCACGGGAAGACCCGCAGACGAGGCACTTCGACTGGGCTGGGCCCATGGCGCCATGCTCACGACCTTCCCCGGTGATACGACGATGGCCGCCCTGGAACAGATCGAGGCCTTTGCCAAGGGCGGCGGCGCGAGGGTGCAGAGGTGACCCGCTGCGGCGGGTCATCCTGAGGCGTAGCCGAAGGATCTCTCCTGCGAACCGGGTGCAAGCGTCCGAGTCGCAGGTGCCAGGTGCGGCACTGGGCTTTCAGCTATCAGCTATCGGCTGTCAGCAGGAGGTACTGAGCCCTACGCTTCCAGCTGAGAGCTGATGGCCGGCTTCAGACGTCACCCGCCGTAGCGGATCTCGATGCGGCTGACCTCTGCCTGGCCGCAGAACTCGATCTTCAGGGTTCTGCCTGATCCTGGCTTCGCCTTGCACTCGAAGGTCGCAGCCTTCCAGTATCCGTAGTCATTGGCGCCGCCTGAGAAGACCTGGCGCGTGCCAGGCACGGGATCGAACGTCTGGCCGTCGGCTGAGAGCCAGAACCGGAAGTCCGTCACCTCTCCTGGGAAGAAGGCGTAGACCTTGCACGAGCGGATCTCGCCGGGGGTAGCGTAGACCATGGAGCTGCCAGGCTGGCCTGCGACGCGGTGGATGTCCTCCTTGACCTTGCGGCAATCCAGGGTCTTGACCTCCAGATCGCTCCGCCTGGATGCCATGAGAGAGAAATCCGCCATCTCGTCCACGAGGGCGTGGTCCGTGACCTGTACAGGGCCCACGGCGTTCGAAGGCCCAGAGGCCCCGGCAGAATTGCGGGCGATGACGCGGTAGAACCACAGGCCTCCATCCGCCTGGGTGTCCGCGAACAGCGGCCTGTACTGGACTGCCGTGTCGTCAATACCTTCACCCACCTTGACCCAGGGGCCGTTCTCACCAGGGGCCCTCTCCACGTCATAGCAGGCCGCTCCCACGGAGCCCTGCCAGGAGATCGCACCTGCGTCCTGGATGGCCAGCAGCCTCGGCGGGCCGGGCGGCTGGGTTGCAGGCACGGCCAAGCCCTGGATCTCGAAGGCCTTCTGGCGCATGAGGGCCATGAACCCCCTCTCGTCATAGCCGTCGCCTGTGGTCGATCCAGGCCAGTGAAAGGCCTTGTATTTGTTGCCGCCCACAGGCTCGTGGTGCCAGTAGTAGCCGCCGTCGCGGTTGTGGAAGCGAAGGCTCCAGGCCAGCGCCCCTGCAGTCCCGCTCTCCATGACTGCCTGGATGGCGTCCGCCATCTGCCGCGTCTCCACGAAACCGAATTCGCCGACGACGTAGGCCTTGCGGCCCCGGGCCTTGGCTGCGTTCTCATGGATCAGTTGGCCAAACGGCTTCCTGCCGCCCGGATAGTGGTGGGTGGTCACGATGTCCACCTCAGGGGCAGCCAGCGACTCCTCTCGAAGCTCACTGGCGTGGAAGCCATCCATCACCGGGTGATTGCGATCGAGTGTCTTGACGTACGCGGCGATCTGGCGGGTCCAGGAGATCGGCGACTGCAGCTCGTTGCCCGTCTCCCAGCACAGGATGGCCTTGTCCTCGTTGTAGGGGACACCGGTCAGCGTGTTCTTTCGGGTGACGACGAACTCGACCGTCTGCTTGAAGTCCGCGATGATCCGGGGATCGGTCCAGAACTCGTCCTTGGACTTGTTGCGGAACCCCGCGTACTCCGGTCTGCCGCCCCACCAGCTCCAGTTGTCCACAAAGGGGATGATCACCCGCACACCCTTCTGGTTGGCCACCTGAAGCACGGCGTCGAGCGTGCGAAAGGCCTCCTCGTTGAACCTGCCCGGCCCCAGGACGTGGCGGGGTGCGCCCGGCGGGTCGGCAGGCCTGGCCACAGACAGCACGTAGATGCGGACCACGGTCCCACCCATCTGACGGACGGATTCCAGGGCGTCCTCGATCTCGAACCGGTCCGGAAGCCGCCAGGGATTGTCCGTCTCGAAGACCATGTTGTCCTCGATCAGGTGGAGATTGGGGACGTTGAAGGAGAGGAACCGGAAGGGCCTGTCCCCTTCCCGGAGCTGGTCTGCCTGGACCGTGACGAAGTCGCCCAAAGCGGATTCGGCTGCCGTGGCCGGCAGCACAACAGCGAGCAATGCCAGCAGCAGAAGCGTCACAACCAGCTTTCGCGTGAAAGCCATACATCACCTCTTGAACTAAGAGTCTATCTCAAAACCCCTTTCGACTGCGATCTCGATCTCGTTGCGAAACGGGTTTTGAGGTAGACTCTTAGTCAAAAGCAGACTCCAGTTTTTCGAGCATTTCTTTTTCTGCTTTTGACATTCTATTGCCCAAGCCCAAGAAGCCTCCTGTTGTCTTAGCGACCAGCCTGGCGTGGCCAATGAGGTCCTTCTTGAGTGCGGTTTTTTGGTGATGGCTCAGTCTTTCACAAAGGCCTTCAATGTAGTGTCTCCAGGCGTCCAAGAGTCTCGCGTTGGGCTTGTGCTCCATCCATTGCCGCAACAGATCAAAGTCGAGGCTGCCTCTTGAAACAAAGGACTCGCTTGCGGCCTTAAGCACCGCTGCCTTCTCTTCTTCATCAATCTTGCCGTCAGCCCATGCCATTACGATCAGCGGAACCAATGCCAATGACGCTACAATCTCAGGCCTTATATCGAGTTCGACGAGTCTCTGCAGAACATCCTCATTCGTGATGCCGGATACTCTCGCAATCGCCTCCTTGGTCTCTTTCATCTTCTCAAGGCGGCGGAGCCTCTCAATCAGAATCTTGTCCTGCTCAAAGAAGAACAGATCCTCTAGCGATTTACCACGCCTTTCCTGGAAGAAGCCGGCATTATCCGTCATGCGCCTGTTCATCCGCAATTCCTTTACCAGGGATTCCCACGTTGGCTTTTAGGCTACGACCGTCGTCAGCCATCTTGCATAGCTTACCTGTCCCCAACTGGCCTGTCGAGCGTCTTCGCTTTTCCGACCGACCTGTTGGCGTACGCTCGGATGGAAGTCATGAGTCACCTCAGGATGTAGTCAGGTAGTATCGGGCTCCGCCCTGGTAGTATCGACCTTCGGTCTGGTAGTCAGGTAGTATCGGCCGCCAGGCGGCCTGGTAGTTCTACCCGACTGCGGGTCTACCAGGCCGCAGGCCGATACTACCTGTCTGCGGCTTTGGCCGCCGGCGTCCACATGTCCTGCCACCGAAGCCCCAGGTCCTTGATCATCTGGAGGCCGTAGTCCAGGCTGCCCACCTGCGAGTCCGTGTTGTTGGTGCCCAAGGTGAACCTGCATCCCGCGGCCTTGGCCAGCCTGAGAAAGGCGGGACTGGGAAGGCGCAGCCTGCAGTTGATCTCTACGGCAATCCCCTTTCCGGCTGCAGCATCCACCACCTTCTCCATGCGGGCCTCGGTCCAGAGCTGGTCGTAGTCGCCGGCGATGGAGGCAGGCAGGAACGTGGGATTGACGTACACGTCGATCGGCTCAGTGGTCAGGATCTTCACGGTGCGGTCCACGAGCATGTCCATGAAGGCCTGCTTGTCCTCGATCGGAGGGACCTCGTCATTGATCCAGAGCCGCATCCGCCTGCCTTTGTCATCCACGATCGTCATGGCGTCCGTGAACACGTAGTCGAACTGGCGGGCCGCCTCCAGGGAGAACATCTTGACCCATTCGCGGCCCTCTGCCTGCATGGCCACAAAGACCGGCTTGCCCTGCATGGTCTTGAGATAGGCATAGAGGCCTGCGTCGTCCTGGATGGGAAAATTCAGACCGCAGTTGACTGCAATGCCATAGAACACACCGCCCTCGCGGGACATCGCAAGGGCCTTGTCCAGGGTCAGGTCTCCCTTGAGGTGCACGTGGCTGTTGACCATGGGGACGTTGGCTGCGCCCAGCCTGAGGATCTGGCGGTCATAGTCCGTGGGCGGCGGGCCTGCAGGCGAGGCCTCGGCCAGGTCATCAGGCAGGACCCTGACCCTCAGGTTGCGGTAGAAGACCTTGCTGTTGGGGTCGTGACACTGCAGGGCAAAGGTCCCGTGATCCAGCCTGTGGCCGGCCCAATCGCGATCCTCCGCCGGCAAGGCAGGCTCCACGTAGTCGACCACGAGCACGTCGTTGACCCGGATCTGGACACGTTTGCCCGTGACTCTCACGGTGAGGGCGAACCACTCGTTGTCATGGACCAGGGGCTTGTAGACGTTGCGGACGCCATACAGACTGCCTGTGAGCTTGTTCTCCCTGTAGCCCCCCTCCCCCCACCTGGCGTTGTGGACCTGGACCTCGAATCCCTTGGAAGGCCAGCCCGCGTCCTGATAGGCGGTGTGGAAATACACGCCCGAGTTGGCCCGGCTGCCTGCATTGGCCTCGACCGAGAGCTCGAAGTTCCTGAAGTCCGCCCTTCCACCGGGGCCCACGTAGAACAGGTGCGAGCAAGGCCCATCGCAGGCGATCTGGCCATCAATGACCTTGAACGACCCGGTGTTCTCGCTCGCCTTCCAGCCGTTGAGGGTCTTGCCGTCAAACAGGGACTGCCACTGTGGCCCAGACCCCAGATTCTTGTCCGCAAAGTCGAGGAACGCCTTCCAGTCCTGGGGCGTGGTGGAGTGCCTGCCTGGACGGATGAAGAAGCCCAGGCGGCTGTCCACGAGCCGACCTGGCTCTGGCATCTGGTCTGCGGCCAGGGTCCCGGCCTTCAGCAGCCTGTAGACCGGCTCAGCGGCCTTGAGCATCTCGAACTGGCCAGCAGGGTTGGCCCACTGGTCCTCTGTGGCGTTGGATAGCAGGATGGCGCGGGCGCAACCATCGCGATCAGGCAGTGCTGATCAAAGGGCAGCCTCTCGATCTGATCATTGAACTTCTTGAACTCCGCATTGAACCAGTGCGGGAAGCGGTCGTTGATCGCCTTGACCGACTCGCCCACCTTGCCCCTGCTCGGTGAAGTGCCGCCGCACCCTGCCTGGTGCGGGATCACCAGGGCAATCCGTTCGTCGAACGCTCCTGCCAGCAGGGCTGCCTTGCCGTTGCGGGAATGGCCGAAGACCACGATCCTCTTGGCATCGATGTCCCGGTCTGTGACCAGGTAGTCCACTGCCCTGTGCAGGCCCCAGGCCCAGGCTGCAATGGTGGCCCAAGCATAGGGTCTGCCTTCAGGCGAGAGGTAGGCTGCGCGTACGCCGTCAGCCGCATCGGGCCGGTCCGGCTCCACGTCGCCGTTGTAGAACGTGGCCACTGCGTAGCCGCGGTCCACGGACTGCTCGATGGACCACACGTCCACGTCCTTGCCTCTGCCGGTTGCAGCGGCCTGGGCGGTCGCGCCACCAGCCGTGATCCTGGGCAAGGCGATGCAGGGATCTGCGAGCACTGCATGGTTGCCGTTGAAGTTCAGGCCCACAAAGATCGGCGAGGGCGAGGTGCGGCGGTTGGGCGTCACCACCAGCAGGTGCATGGCCGGCACGGAGGGGCCTCCGAAACGGATGGTCACCTCCTTGAGCGTGGCCTTGCCTGCCAGACATGTGGCGTCGATACGGTCCACAGTGAACTCAACTTTGGCTGGCGCAGGAGGCAGATGGCCATACATGTAGTGCTGGAAGAGCTCCTTCAGCTCAGGCCTTCTCTGATTGACCCACGCCTCGGCTGTGATTACAGGGCTGCCATCGAACATCTTCAGGGCATCAGGCAGGTCAGCCTGCACAGGCAAGCCCGAGACATCGGGCAGCGCAGCCTCCACTGCACCGGCGGCAGGCAACGCAGCCAACAAGGGAAGGAGGAGGGTGAGATTCACGACCATGCGGGCCAAACGTGGTGTCTTCATGGGCCGGATTCTAAGACTTGTGACCTTCGGCCACAAGTCTTCAGCTACTAGCTGTTGGCCATTAGCTCTTAGCCGGAGAAGGGATCGGGCCGTGATTGGCAGCGTGTGGTCCTCCTCCGGCTAACCGCTAAGAGCTGATCGCTGACAGCTCTTTCTCCTCGCCTCGTGCCTTGAGTGGTCGGCGGAAGCCGGGTAGACTGTTGGACCTATGGCAGCTTCAGATCACACAACGGGTTCCCCCTCTGCAGGAGGGGATGAAAGCCGCAAGGACTGGCTGGCAGAGGCAGTCCGCATCATGGCCCGGCTGCGGGCTGAGGGCGGCTGCGCGTGGGACAGGCAGCAGACCCATCAGAGCCTCAAGCAATCCCTGGTGGAGGAGGCCTCCGAGCTGTTGGATGCGATCGACGACCAGGACGACGCGGCCCTGCGGGATGAGCTGGGCGACGTATTGCTGCAGGTGGTCTTCCATGCGCAGATCGCGGCAGACGACGGCAGGTTCGACATCCAGGACGTCGGCCGGGCGCTCTGCGAGAAGCTGGTCCGCCGCCACCCCCACGTCTTTGGCCAGGCCCGCGCAGCGACGCCGGACCAGGTCACGACCCAGTGGGAGGAGATCAAGAAGCAGGAACGCAAAGGTCAAGCCAAAGGCCGTGGACCCGGTGGTGGATCGCTCGCCGGCGTGCCCCGCCACCTCCCTGCCCTGCACAGGGCCCACAAGATCCAGGACAAGGCAGCCAAGGCGGGCTTCGACTGGCCCGACTCACGCGGAGTGCTGGACAAAATCGAGGAAGAGTTCTCCGAGGTCCGGCAGGCGATGGCCAGCGACGACAAGGACGCGGCCAGGGAGGAGATCGGCGACCTCCTCTTTGCAGTGGCCAAGCTCAGCCGGTTTCTGGGCCATCCGCCCGAAGAAGCCCTGCATCAGACCATCCGCAAGTTCGAGCGCCGGTTCACCCGCATGGAACAATGGCTGGCAGACCAAGGCAAGACCGTAGGGTCCTGCGGCCTGTCCGAGCTGGAGGTCCTGTGGAACAAGGCCAAACTGGAGGAGCGAGAGCCTAGGCCTGCAGGCGATTCTCCCCCTGAGGTCTTCGGCTCTCAGTGACGTTCTGTGTGACCTCTTCACCTGTGCGTCTGCGGATGATCTGGCCGACCTCCTGCAGGAGCTTCGATACGGGTACACCGACCACGTCTGCCACCCGCTCCAGAGTGGCCACTCGGGCCACCACCGAACGCGTAGCGGGATTGCTCAGATAGCTGAACTTCGGAAACCTCTCCGTGAACTCCTCGACCAGGAAAGGGTACGCCGTGATCAGTTCGTGCACTGTGGTTTGGGGTGTGATGGATTCCATGGTCTTTCCTATATGTAGTCTGGGATCTGCGATCCCCATCCAGACGGCTGGGCCAAGCCACGGCCAGCCACAGGAGGCCTGCACATGGAACCACGGCGTAGACTGCGCAGTGTCCACTTCGCCTCATAGGAGCAGTGTACCGCCTTCTCGCCAGCCAGCAAGTCTCTTTCTCATACCCTGGATGCATTGGCATATGCCTCGAGGACGCGATCCATGTCTGCGTTCACTGCCTCATCGATCCGCCTCCGCGTCGGGTCCGCAGCGAACCACGCCAGCGTTCGGCGGATGCCCTCGCTGAAGGGGATGACGGCCTGATAGCCGGGCACACACGACTTGATCTTGCTGTTGTCAAAGACCGCGCTCCAGGTCTTGTCGCCGAGCAAGGTCCCGGTCCACTGCGGCGCCACCTTCACGATGAAGTCCGATGGGATATGCACGATCTTCGCCTCGACGCCCAGGGCCTCTGCCAGAGTCTTGTAGATCTGGTCCCAGGTCAGCACCTCGTCGGAGGTGATGTGAAAGGCGTGGCCCAGGCTGTGACGATTGCCCAGGAGCCCCAGGAATCCCCGGCTGAAGTCCTCTGCATGGGTCACCACCCAGAGCGACGAGCCGTCTCCGTGCACGATGATCTGCCGTCCCTTGATGAGCCTGTCTGCCAGCGTATAGCACCCCCACCCGCCAATGGCAATCGGGAAATTGGGCTCATACGTCAGCGAAGGCCGCACGATCGTCGCAGGGAACCCCTCTTCCCTGTACGCCTGCATCAGGCGATCCTCGCAGGCGATCTTGTTGCGGGAGTACTCCCAATACGGATTGGCCAGCGGCGTAGACTCGGTAATGAGATAGTGGGCCGGTGGCTTCTGATAGGCGGAGGCAGAGCTGATGAAGACAAACTGCCGGGTACGACCCCGAAACAGGTCCAGATCCCTCTCGATGTCCTGCGGCGTGTAGGCAACCCAGTCCACGACCGCGTCGAACTCCAGGTCCTTCAGGGCGACCCGCACCTCCTCGCCCTTGTGGATGTCGGCAGTCAGGACCCTTGCACCTGCCGGCCCCGCAGACCGCAGCCCGCGGTTAAGCAGATAGATCTCCATCCCCTTCTCCACCGCCAGCCTGCTGACCGCGGTGCTGATGAACCCGGTTCCGCCGATGAACAGAACTTTCATAGCATCTCCCATATTTGCCTGTGGCCCCGAACGGACCCCCTCATTGACGCAGCCAATGGCAGGCTTGGGAATTATCCTCCATCCACGGTCTCTACAGAAGGGGGCACTTCCGTTTTTCGGATACGCCCCCAGGGCAAGTGGGGAGCGGTCGTCAAGACCGCGGCCGGTGGTTCTTGGGATTTGCTTTACAGGCGGCCCCTCTTTGGCGATACTGAGGCTGATGGCCCACTGACGGCCTCTCGGTGAGACAAGACTATGGTCAAGCGGAACATCGACATCCCGATCGATAGAATCGAGGGCTTCTGCCGCCGATGGAAGATCATTGAGTTCTCCCTCTTCGGGTCCGTCCTGCGGGAGGATTTTGGCCCAGACAGCGATGTGGATGTGCTCGTGAGCTTTCAGCCCGACGCAGAGTGGGACCTCTTCCACCTGGCCGAAATGCGAGACGAGTTGACGGCCCTCTTTGGGAGGCCTGTCGACCTGGTCGAGAAGGAAGGCCTTCGCAACCCATTTCGCCGTCGCACCATCCTGGACACCCGGGAGGTCATCTACCATGCCGCGTGAGCGGGAAGATGCCGCCCTTCTCTGGGACGTGCTCGACGCGGCCCGCAAGATCCAGCGTTTCATTTCGGGCAAGACATTTCACGAGTACTCGGGCGACGAAGTTCTGCAGGCAGCCGTCGAGCGCAAGCTGGAGGTCATCGGCGAAGCCGCACGGTGCGTCTCGGAGCGGTTCCAGCAACTGCATCCGGAGATTCCGTGGCGAGGAATCATCTCCCAGCGACACTTCATAGCCCATGAGTACGGCGAAGTCCGCCAGGAGAAGCTCTGGCGAGTTGCCACGGTGCGCATCCCTGAGTTGATTGAACATCTCCAGAGGCTGATTCCTCCTATGCCGAAGGAAGGTGTATAGTCACGAAGACCGGGTAGCCTCCCCGCTTCCTCCTGCCTCTTCAGTAGCGGCATCGCCGGTCGGCACCTGTTCGTTCACTGTCTTAAGAACTGAATGCGCACAGAGTCGCAGAACCAGCCACCAGATAAGAACCACGTCTCGCCCAACGGCCTTCCAAGCCAGGCGACAGAGACGATAGCCACGCCGCAATCAAGCTGCCATCTTGGCATGACAGAGAGTATCATCAGAGTAGTAAACTAAGCATTCTCGGCTCCTTATGGCTTCAGCCACGATTGGGCATAGCGTTTGCATCGTTATACCAGAATGGTGGCCGGTGGCCGGTGTCTAGCCGGCTAACCGCTAACAGCTAGTAGCCTCTGTGAGGTGTCACGATGAAATTCGACAAGTTCACCCTGAAGGTCCAGGAGGCCCTGGCTACTGCGCAGCAGATCGCCATGGCCAGATCCAATACGGTGCTGACGCCGCTGCACGTGCTCTCTGCACTTCTGGCGGATGATGAGGGCATGGCGCAGCAGATCCTCCGCAAGATGGGCGCCAACGTACAGCGGATCGCGGAGATGACCGAAAGCGAGCTGGGACGGCTGCCCCAGGGCTCGGCCACAGGGCAGATCATGCCTGACCCGGCGTTCGGCCAGGTGGTGCTCGATGCACAGAACCGGGCGGACAAGATGGGCGATGAGTACCTCAGCGTCGAGCACCTGCTGCTCGCCCTGGCGTCTGTACCCAGTGACGCCAAGGAGGTGCTCAGCCTCAATTCCATCCAGCCGAACCAGATCGAGAAGGCCCTGGTCCAGGTCCGCGGAGGGCAGAAGGTCACGAATGACTCACCTGAAGGCAAGTACAAGGCCCTGGAGCGGTTTGGCCTAGACCTCGTGGAGATGGCCCGCCAGGGCAAGCTGGACCCGGTCATCGGCAGAGAGGAAGAGATCCGCAGGTGCATGCAGGTGCTCAACCGCAGAACCAAGAACAATCCCGTGTTGATCGGAGAGCCGGGCGTGGGCAAGACCGCGATCGTGGAGGGCCTTGCCCAGCGGATCGTGGCGGGCGACGTGCCTACAGGTCTGAAGGACAAGACGGTCATTGCCCTGGACATGGGCGCCCTGGTGGCAGGAACCAAGTTCCGCGGGGAGTTCGAGGAGCGATTCAAGGCGGTCCTCAAGGAGGTCACCCAGTCCGAAGGCCAGATCATCCTGTTCATCGATGAGCTCCACACCGTGGTCGGCGCGGGCAAGGCCGAGGGCTCGGTCGACGCAGGCAACCTGCTCAAGCCGTCTCTGGCCCGGGGCCAGCTCCGTTGCATCGGCGCAACGACCATCGACGAGTACCGCAAGCAGATCGAGAAGGACGCGGCCCTGGAGCGACGGTTTCAGCCGATCATGGTGAACCCGCCCAGTGTCGAGGAAACCGTCGCCATCCTCCGCGGCCTGAAGGACCGGTACGACGCGCATCACGGAGTCCGGATCACGGACTCCTCGCTCGTGGCTGCAGCGACCCTGTCCAATCGGTACATCACCGACCGGTGGCTGCCGGACAAGGCCATCGACCTGGTGGATGAGGCGGCCTCGCGGCTGCGGCTCGAGAACGACTCACTGCCCGCAGAGCTGGATACCCTGCGACGCAAAATCATGCAGCTCCAGATCGAGCGGGAGGCCCTGAAGAAGGAGACCGATCCTGCCAGCAAGGAGCGTCTGCAGAAGACGGAGCGTCAGTTGGAGAAGCTCCAGCAGCAGGACCGCAAGCTGACCACCCAGTGGGAAGGCGAGAAGGGCGAGATCAACAAGATCAAGGACCTCAAGCGCAAGATCGAAGAGACCCAGAACCAGTTCGAGCAGGCCCAGCGCCAGGGTCAGCTCGAGACCGCGGCCCGCCTCAAGTATGACACCCTGGCGAATCTCACCCGCGAACTCGACAGCAAGGAGGAAGAGCTGACCCAATCCGACCGGAGCACCCTGGTCCGCAACGAGGTAACCGAGGAGCACATCGCGGCGGTCGTGGCCAAGTGGACCGGGGTTCCGGTGTCGCGTCTGCTCAGCGGTGAGCGGGAGCGGCTGCTCGCCATCGAAGAGAGCCTGCGCAAGCGGGTGGTCGGTCAGGAAGAGTCGCTCACGGCACTCGGCAACGCGGTTCGCAGGAGCCGGGCAGGCCTGGCGGACCCCCACCGGCCTATCGGGGTGTTCCTGTTCCTCGGACCCACGGGCGTCGGCAAGACGGAGGCGTCCAAGGCCCTGGCGGACTTCCTGTTCAATGACGAACGCGCCCTGGTCCGCATCGACATGAGCGAGTTCATGGAGCCCCATTCGGTGGCCCGGCTGATCGGCGCCCCTCCCGGATACGTGGGATATGAGGAAGGCGGCCGCCTGACTGAGGCGATCCGCCGCAAGCCCTATTCGGTGGTGCTGCTCGATGAGGTCGAGAAGGCCCATCCGGATGTATTCAACGTGCTGCTGCAGGTCTTCGACGACGGCCGGCTCACGGACGGCAAAGGCCGGACCGTGGACTTCAAGAACACGGTCATCATCATGACCAGCAATATCGCCAGCCAGCAGATCCAGGAGCTCCACGAGAGCGAAGGGGCGGACTGGGAGATCGAGGCCCACGTCAAGGAGGCCTTGAAGCAGTTCTTCAAGCCCGAGTTCCTCAACCGGATCGACGAGGTCATCATCTTCCACAGCCTGACCAAGGAGGACCTGGCAAAGATCGTGGACATCCAGCTCAGGCTGCTGTCCGATCGGCTCAAGGATCGCCAGATCAAGCTGGAGTTCACGGATCAGGCCCGCAAGCTCATCATGGAAGAAGGATACGACACGGCCTTCGGCGCCAGGCCGCTCAAGCGGACGATCCAGCAGCGGATCGAGAATCCCCTGGCTACGGAGATCCTGGCAGGCCGCTTCGCAGATGGGGACACCGTCCGCGTGGACGCCACGGAGCATCAGTTCACATTCAAAAAGGCAGGAGCGCAGTAGACAGGAGACAGGAGACCGAAGGGACAGCAAACAGCCCATGGCCCTTCTCTTCGCCGCTTCTCGGAGTCTGGATTCTCCCATCTCCTCTCGTCGCCCATCTGCCCTGTCGCCATCCTTCCTTCTGTCTGCTGTCTCCTGACTCCTCACTCCTGTCTCCTGTGTAGCTCAAGTCCCGCCCTGAGATAGCCGACGACTCCACTGCGTGCTCTGGTAAGGGAAAGGCATGGGTTCAGGAGCGGTCCATGATCATTGAGCTCGATCGAACGGGAGAACCGGGGTGTTTCAGGACCCTGCTCGCCAAGGTGGCCAAGTGGGAGTGATTCAGAACTGATGCCCCTCTCTTCAGAACAACTCCAGTTGCTGTTCTATGAGATCGCCATGTCGATCGGCAATAGCCTGGACCTGCGGACCATGCTGAAGGAGAGTCTGGGCACGTATCTCCGCAAGCTGAACTGCTCTGCCGGCGGCGTCCTGATCCGACACAAGACCCCAGAGGGTCTCATCCAGTACGTGCCGGCCTACACGATCCCCAGCAACATCGACCGCGCCTCCCTCTTCGGCCAGGTCAACGACAGGCTTCTCCGTCCCATGGAGGACGAGGCCCATGCCCGTTTCCAGTCCGGTCTGCCCCTCCATGAAGACCATGGCAGCACCCATCTCTACCTGATGGACCTGCCGGGATTCGGGCTTCTGTTCATCATCCGCGACAGTTCCGACCTGAGTGTCTTCACGCTCAAGTCGCTGGGGCCCCTCAATGCCAAGCTGGCCAACGCCTGTCTGGCCTGCTGCCAGAAGGAAGAGATCACCGCCGTCAACGAGCGGCTGCGGGCGATTGTCTCCAGCAGCCACGACTGGATATGGGAGACCGACGCCGAAGGCCGGTATACCTACGTCAGTGACTCGGTCAGGGAGCTGTTGGGATATGAGCCCGCGGAACTCCTGAACAAGAGCTTCTTCGACCTGATGGACCGATCCGAGGCCCAGAGGATTGTCCCCGAGCTTGTCAGGTTGGTGGCTGAGCGGGCCGTGATCGAAGACCTGGAGAACTGGGTCATCGGCAAGGACGGGCGGAGGCTGTGCGTGCTGACCAACGGCTTCCCCATCATCCACGAAGACCAGCTCAAGGGTTACCGGGGAGTGGACAAAGACATCACGCTCTGGAAGTCCGCAGAGCACCAATTGAGGCTGGCCAAGGAGAAGGCGGAGCACGTCAGCCGCGCCAAGACCGAGTTTGTGGCCAACATCAGCCACGAAATCCGGACACCCATGAACGCCATTCTGGGCTTCACGGACTTCCTGTGCGAAGATCCCTTGAGTCCCAAACAACAGGAGTACATCCACTCGATCAAATTCGCCGGACGGACCCTCCTGCGGCTGATCGATGACATCCTGGACCTCTCCAAGATCGAGGCGGGCGCCATGGACGTGGACCCGACCTCCTGTCCCCTCGACCAGGTCATCCGGCCCGTCGAGTCGCTGCTGAAGGGCAAGGCCTTGGCGAAAGGCCTCGGTTTCCAGGTGGACCGCAGCGGCGACGTGCCCCCTGCCCTGCAGACCGATCCGCTCCGTCTCCAGCAGTGTCTGATCAATCTGGTGAACAACGCCATCAAGTTCACCGAACGCGGACGCGTCGTCCTCCGCATGAGCCGGTCGGTCGAGAACGACACTCCGATGATCCGCTTCGACGTCGAAGACACCGGCATCGGCATCCCCGAGGCAAGGCACACGGACATCTTCAAGCCCTTTACCCAGGCAGACGGAAGCACGGTGCGGAAGTATAGAGGCACCGGGCTGGGGCTGACGATCACCAAACGCCTGGTCGAACTGCTGGAAGGCCGAGTCACACTCGAAAGCGCACCGGCAAGGGTTCGGTGTTCACCCTGATCCTGCCGGTCCGCCACAGCCGTTTCGTCGAGCAGCCTGTGGCCGGCGGACCCGCGGCGTCCGCCCGTCCATCGCAGCCGAGCACCCCAACCTCACTGCGCGGCAGGATCCTCGTCGCGGAAGACGACCGGGTCAACCAGACGATCATTCGGCACGTCCTGGAGAGGTCCGGGCTGGAGGTGACCGTGGCAGACAATGGACAGCAGGCCTTGGATCAGGTTCGATCTGCGGCCTATGACCTGGTCCTCATGGACATCCAGATGCCCGTCATGAACGGGTACGAAGCGACCCGCCACATACGAGCCCTGTCCCCGGACCTGCCCGTCGTCGCCCTGACGGCCCACGCCATGAAAGGCGAGAAGGAGAAATGCCTGGAGGCAGGCTGCCAGGACTATCTCGCCAAGCCCATCGACAAGGCCCAGCTCTTCGAGGTCCTCGCACGATACCTCACTCCCGTGGCCTGCGAGACCAGTAGACAGGAGACAGTAGACAGGAGTCAGTAGAAGGACAGAAAGGGACTTCGGAGGCGGGAGTTCGCGGGGCACTGAAGCGAAGTTGACGGATTCGGGATTCTGTCTCCTGACTCCTCACTCCTGTCTCCTCCCGTCGTCAGAACAGCCTGCGACTATCCAGCAGAAACGTCACGGGACCATCGTTGGTGCTGGTGACGTGCATGTGCTCGCGAAACACGCCGGTCTGGACTGGGATGCCTTGCGAGGCCACGAGGTCCCTGACCTGCCCATACAGGGCCAGGGCAGAACCGGGATCTGCAGCCAGGTCGAACCCCGGCCTGCGGCCCTTGCGGCAATCCCCGCACAGCGTGAACTGACTGACCAGGAGGATCTGCCCGCCTGCATCCTGAACGCTCCGATTCATCTTGCCGTCTGCGTCGGCAAAGATGCGGAGGTTCACGATCTTGTCGGCCATGAAGGCCACGTCCTCAGGCCCGTCGCCCTGGGCCACGCCCAGATACACCAGGAGCCCTCCGGCGATCCGGCCCACGACTTGACCCTCTACCCTCACCTGCGCCTCGATGACCCGCTGGATGACCGCTCGCATGGATCTCTCCACCGTCGCGGCCGGAAGGCTCCGGCCGCCAAGGTTCCCGGCCCTACATCTTCCAGTACTTCTCTATCCGCTTGGTGAGCATGAACGTGGCGGCTCCGATCAGCACCATGACGACGAAGAAGACGGCATAGCCCATCTTCCAGTTCTCGAACTGGATCATGTTCGAGAACTCGGACATGCCACCCATGCCCGCGAAGAAGCTTGGCACCGCGACCGCGATGACCAGGGCGTTGAGGTTCTTCATCATGATGTTCAGATTGTTGCTGATGATGGAGGCCCTGGCGTCCATCAGGCCGGACAGGACCTGGGAGTAGATCTCGGCCTGGCCGCGGCACTGGTTGTTCTCAATCAGAAGGTCGTCCAGGAGCTCGATGTTCTCCTGCGTGAAACCGATCTTGGCGGCGTTGTTCTTGAGTTTCTCGACGAGGACCGCGTTGGTGCTGATGGCATTGATGTAGTAGACCAGGCTCTTCTCCAGGGTGAAGAGGTTGAGCAGGTACTTGTTGTCCATCGCGGAGTTGATCTGTTGTTCCAGCTCGGCCGAAATGGCGTTGATGCCCTTGAGGTGCTCCACGAAGTGCGAGATCGCCCGGTGGATCAGACGCAGTAGCACGTCGTGGATGGACCGGACCTTGACAAAGGGCTTGCCCTCGAACAGAGGCGTCTCCTCAGCCACCACGATCACCACCTTGTCCCTAAACACGAACACGCCGGCGGAGAACACCTTGAACAGAAAGGCATCCGCTGCGCAGTAGTTCTTGGGCCGCTTGTAAATCACGGCAATGTGGTCGGGCTCGAATTCCAGACGGCTCAGCTCGTCGGGGTCCAGGGAGGAGTTCAGGGTGTGCTCGTCGATCTTCAGTTGATCGACCATGTACTTGCGCTCCGCCTCATCGGGCGCCACGTACATGTGGACAACAGCATCCCCATTGCTGGCCTCCACCAGCTTGCCGTCCACGATACGCATCTGTTTGAGCATCACGGATCCCTTGACCTGCGGCTGTCACCGTCCGACAGCCAAGACGAACAGCTTACTGAGTGGTCCACGGACTGGGAAGAGATTTTTCAGAGGTCTTCCTCCGGGGGAGGGCCAACCACGCAGGCATTGACCGTCACTTCACGCGGCCCTTGGTGATTTCCCGGGTGACCACCGTGGCGTAGCAGCCGGAAGGCAGATCGAATCGAAGCTCCATCCAGTCTCCCAGGTCATCTTGACCCGTCAGGACCTCGGGGTTCCTGGGCCGGAATCGCAGGGAGCGTCTCTCACCCTTGGCCAGCTCTCGGGGCAGACGTTTGAAATCCGCGGTCAATTGTCTGGCGTCGCCCAACAGCGGATTCTCGATCTCACCCGCAGGACCGGTCAACTCGGTCATCCTGCGACCGAAGATGGGGCCCGTGGGGCTGATCTCGAAGGCACTGCAGCGGGGTTGTTCGGTGGCTGGGTCTTCCACCCTGAAGCAGGCGCCGTTGTGGTGGAGATAGGCCATGTCGCCCAGAATCAACGAGTCGATCCGCGGCATGCGGACCGCCAGTACCGCGTTGAAGATGGAAGACTGATAGGCGGAGACGAACAGCCGCTTGGTGCCCATGTCCACGGCCAGGAAGGCCCTCTTGCGGCCGCCCGTGGCCATCAAGGCCTTGAGGGCCCTGCGCTGCTCGCAGTACTGTCGCGGCCAGGCCAGCCAGGCCTTCTCGAAGTCGCCCTTCTCATAGGATTGGCGGGCAGACAGGATCACCGGGTTCTCATTGCCCGTGGGTCTGCCCAGGAAGAGGTGCAGGAACTCCTCCACTTCGCCCGCGACAATGGCCCGCCCCAGGAGATGGCCGTCGTTGCGGTTACCGAATCGCTGCGGTCCAAAGAAGTTCGGCACCCCTCTTTCCGAGAGGATCGACAGGGCCCGCCGGGCCACCTCCAAGGCCTCCTTCATGGGCAACCGGATATCACGGATGCGTATCCTGAACCGGTTGGCCTCCAGGTGCCCCAGGTGTATCTTGTTGGTGTGCCGGTTGACCTCCAGGATCTTGATGTAGGGGATATCCAGGCCGAGCAGGCTGTTGGCGTCGATATGCTCTACGGAGACCCACTGGCGAGTGACCGCCTTGGCGTCCTTGAGACCGGCAAAGCCGATGTCATTGCGCCGCGTGCCCAAGGCCCTGGCCAGCCGGGCGATGGCGTCGGCCGTGGAGATTCCGCGTTTCTCGACGTAGGCGTAGACGTGCGTACCCGTGCCCGAGGCAGGGTACAAAGGAATCTCCTCAACGATGAAGTCCTCTTGTCTTGCCTTGATGACCCCGCCGATCCCCGGGAGGTCCGATGTCAGATAAGGAAGGGCTGCGTCGTGTTCCTGAGCCGTATCATGTCCTGCCAGAGTCACTCTCCTAGCTGATCTTCTCGACCAGGCGGTCAAGGATAGGGCCTAGATTGTCGTACTTCCTGTCATCCAAGCAGACCGTGGCCTCCTTGCCGTCCTGGGTCTTGTAGGTGACGATGAAATAGCCTTTTGTCGCAAAATGGGTCTTGTCAATCTGTTCGATGGAGTCGTAGGGAACGGTCAGACTTTCGGAGAGGGTCAGCGCGGTATCCCCCGCCACGATACCTGGTCCCCGGCTTCGAAACAGCCAAACCGTCAGCCCCGCTGCAGCGAGGATCATAACCGGAGGCGAGTATTGGTTGAACTGCAGGCTTCCGTCAGGCCGTCCGTTCACCGTGTGCTGCGTGATGAACTCGCTGTTGAAGTATCCATCATAGGCGCACCAGAGGCTGAACAACACCAGCATCGCGATGTACAGGATGAAGGTGTTTCCTCTGTGCCTGCTGGCCGGACCTAGGATATCCATACCTCAACTCGAACGTCTTTGCCCGATCGCGCCGATCAGCGGCTGGGCAAAGTAAGGGACAATCCGTTCCGTCATCAGTTCCTCCGCCAGCCTACACTGTGTAACAAAAGACTGGAGGGCATCCAGCCTTCCCGCGGGAGGCGGAAACTGGCGGACCGTCAGAGAGAGGGTGATCGCGTCGTCTGGCGACGACTTTTGCGAGCCGCTCTCGAAGACACTGGTCTTGGATTCGACGCTCACCCGGGCCTGCGTCCGCGAGTCCTCGGACAGGGCCACCACGACCGCAGGCGAGAATCCCATGGCCTTGGCCTCCGGCCAATCCAGGAGCGATCCAAAGGCCGTGGTGCCAAAGAGGGCCTCGGCGATCACTTCGTCGTGATTGCCGGAATAGATGAAGTCCATGCCGAACGAGACGTCCAGAGACTCGATGTCGAGGGGGCTGACGCCCAACATGTAGGGCATCAACTCCAGGACCAGTTGATCCTGCGTGTAGACCTCCTCCAGATGATCGGGGTTGACCCATCCAGAGCCGATCCGATTGCCCTCGAGGTTGACCCAGCGGTACTGACCCAGGTTGCGGTCCTCCTCCAGGCAGTATTGGCTGCTCTCGCTCCTGTAGAAACACCCCATGGACGGATACTGTTTCTGCAGTCGCTCAAAGAACGTCAACACGGTGTCGCGCCCCGTGGGCAGGTCCAACTGGGTATTGACAAACATGTCGGCATAGAAATCATCGCATAGCGACGCAATGCTCTTAGCGTCCATGGCACGACCCTCCCAACAGAAGGGGGCGAGATCGACAAGACCGTCCTGGAGTCCTTGCCCTTCCCACCCGCCACCGGATCTTCAGACCTGACTTCAACGTATGCTCCTGGTCACGTTGAATCCTAAGCAACTCCATGACCGGCAGTATAACACATCTGCACGATTCTCATCTACCCCCCCTCTTTAATTATACGGAATGCTGGAGGTTTTCGTCTTGCCTGGTCCAGCATCCGGCCAAGCGATCTCCGTAACCACCGCCGCGATCGCCGAGAGGATAGTCAGGATGAAGAACCGCCAAACCAATCCGGCCGCAGCCCGGCCCGCCGGGATCTGGCCGCTGATCCCCGTGATCCAGAGCAGCAGACCGTACAGTGCGACCGCGGACACCCCGCAGATCGCGGCAATGAACGTTCTCTTGGCAATTGTGCCCTTGCCTGCCCAGATCGTCGCCAAAGATCCGCAGACGCCCGCCACGAGGATCAGTATCCACCACACGCTCCTGAGATCAGGCCATTGCGAGGTCTGACGGATGTAGATCAGATCCACCAGGAGCAGCACACCCGCCGCAGCGGCAGCAACCAGGCCCGCGTGCCAGTACCGGGATCTCTGGCCCGCCAGACGATCGTGGCGCCTGGCGATCCTGCCTCGGACCGTCAGCGGCCAGTTGTAGAAGAGATCAAACACGGACCGCTCCAACAGGGCCCCATGCTCACCAAAGACCGGCACGATATGCACGGCCTCAGTGGCCCAGTGCCCTGCCATGAACCGGGCCAAGGCAGGGTATCGATAGGTCATCTGGATCGGGAAGGCCAGGTACCCGACGTATTTGAAGAAACTCAGCCACAGGGCGATATTGTAGTCCTTGACGTTCCTCTCGCGAATAACCAGCCAAGTCGTGTAGAGGCCCCTGGCCAGCGATCCCGGCGAGATGGGTACGACCTGGAACAGGGCGACGATCCCCAGCCCCGTGGCCCAGGCCTGCGCCCTGGGCAGTTCCGGGTGCATCCAGATGTACAGAAAGGCCAGGCTGAAAGACACCATCTGGGTAACGGGCAGAGTGCACACATGGACTGCCAGGCTCTTGAGGTACTTCTGAATGAAGGGCTCGTGGATCTGGGCGAGGATCAGGTCTGCATCCTCGCCAGTAAGCATGTGCTTGGCCTTTCCTTCAGCCACCATATCCTTGAGCCACTGCTCTCGGACCGCAGCGTTGAAATACAGATGGACTGGTCGCAGCACCAGGTACGCCAGCCGCTCCTTGGCAAAGGCCCTATCCGTCAACAGCCGATGCCAGCCCGCAGGAAGGATGGAAAACGGCAGGTGGCCCCAATACCGCCACGGCTGGCCTGCGATGCGTCTGGCCCGCTCCTGACTGATACGACCCGACCGGTGCCAGGAGATGACCTTGTGCAAGACCCTGGCCTGCAGCGCCTTGAGGGCATATCTGGGGCTGGTCAGGATCGCAGCGTAGTGGCGCCGCCAGTCCAGCCTGGCCCACGCCTTTCTCAGAACCTTGCCCAGGATGGGAATCAGTCCCAGCACCGCAAAGACCAAGGTGCGGACGCGGCTGGACCTGAGCCTCGGCTCACTGTTTTGGTCTGTCAGACCCCGTACGCCCCAACTGGTGACCGCAGAATCGAGCAGGGTGGACCAGAGGCTGCGGCTGCACAACAGGCGGACGTGGTTGTGCGTGATGTCCGGCACGGAGTCGCGGTACACGGCCTCCATCTGATCGAGCTCGGCAACGGCAGGCTGCATGTCTGCAAAGAGATCAGGATGCCTGGCCACAAAGGCCTTGAGCAGGCCCATGTCGCCACGATCGAATTGAATCAGACTGCCTCGCCCGATGCCCTGGCCGATGAGCTTGAAGTCGCCGGGACTCATCGGCAGGAAAGGCAGGAGTACCAGGCCCGCACGGAAGTCCACTGCAACCAGGCCCTTCTCAGGGTCACCGTCGTATTCGCTCCGTTTGAGGCAGTTCGGCTGGCTCTTGCACGTAGACCACTCGTACTGCCTGGCCAGCTCAAAGGCCCCCATCTCATGCAGGAGGGCCACGAAATCCCGCATGAAGATCCGCTTGGCCCTGTACTCCGGAGATCCCAAGGTCGCGGGATCCACGGGCCTGCGCCGGATCCAGCACTTGAGCAGATCCAGGCGATCATCCACCTCCAGGCGCCAGGTCCTCCCCTCGACCCACTCCCGCAGCTCGCCGCAACTGCCTAGGCGATCATCGACGAGGGTCGCGTAGATATCCGCCACCGCCCGCTCATCGCCAAAACGCATCCTCGCTGCCCGCCGCACGAGCTTCTGCCACAGGGCCCCTGCCCTGGCTGCAGCGGGGTTGACCTGGTGCTGGAACGGTCCCTGAAAGCCGATCCTGTAGAGACAGTCCCGGAAGAGCCTGGAGAAGCCAGAAGGCGGGATCAGGATCTTCACGGCACAGGTCTTGCCGACCTCCATCCCCGCAATGGGCTCGCTGAGATCGAGCAGCCTGGACCTGTAGACCTGACCCGCAAATCCACCGCCTACGAACTTCTCGACAACCACCCTGGCCCGGACCGAACCCTGGCGGTCGAGGGGCTGAACATCATAGGTCAGTTCGTCGCCCTTCTCGTACCGGTCGATCCTGGCCGGCTTGGCCAGGCCCAACTGGTCTATGCGGCTGCGCAGGTCCCTGATCAGTTCGATGTCGTAGGTCGCACCCACAGTCAGACCTAGCTCCGATTAGTGTCCGACGTACCAGCGGACGGCAACAACCAAGACAATGGCAGCATAGATGCCTGCCACCAAGTCGTCGGTCAATATGCCCCAGCCCTTTGGAAGTTCCTCGAGCTTCTTGCACGGCCATGGCTTGAGTGTGTCAAACAGCCTGAAGAAAAAGAAGCCCGCCCAGCCATGGCGAGCATCCCCATGGGCGTGAAGACGCTGGCAGGCCACAAAGCCATGGTCATGAAGCACATAGGCTGACCTGCCACCTCGTCCAGCACGACCTCGTCCGGATCCTCCTGACCCGTGACTGCGATCGTGTGGGGAGAGAGCACAACCGCGCCATAGCACCCCAGTGCAAAGAGAACTCCCATGACCCCCATGATTACGGACGTGGAGACAGCACAGTAGCCCATGGCGGCAAATATCATACTCGGCCCCAGAGATCCCCATGATCCGGGGGCCAAAGGCAGCCATCCCAGGCCAAGACCGGCCGTCAGAAATCGCTTGGTATCCATACCGCCAAGACAGTACCGCAAGCCCGATGCCAAGTCAAAGGCAATTGGGCTGCGAACAGCGATTGGCTGTTCGCGGCCCGCTATCAGCCATTAGCTGTCAGCTATCAGCCGGAGAAGGGGCGATACGTAGCCCGTGTTCCTGTCCGGCTGATAGCTGAGAGCGGATAGCTGACAGCCCTTCCTTCGCCGTTTCGGCCTGTTTCGCCCACTTGACTTCGTCCCCGATCGCTGCGTAGACTACCGCCCACTAGAGAAAGGGATCGACCATGGCAGAACACACGTGTCCTGTTTGGATTGGGTATCTCCTGGCCTTGCCAGTTCGGCGGCTCGTGCAAAGACCTGAGAAGATCCTCGGTCCGTACGTGAGGCCCGGCATGACCGTCCTGGACATAGGGCCTGGCATGGGATTCTTCAGCCTGCCCATGGCCCGGATGGTGGGTCCGGCCGGAAAGGTCGTATGCGTAGACCTCCAAGCCGGCATGCTCGACCGGCTCAAGAACAGGGCCGCGAAGGCGGGTCTGGCAGACAGGGTGGAGACCCGTCTGTGCAAGGGAGACTCTCTGAGCATCGACGACCTGACTGCCAGGATCGATTTCGCCCTGGCCTTTGCCATGGTCCACGAGATGACCCATCCCGACGGCCTGTTCCTGCAGCTCCAGCAGGTCCTCAGGCCGGGCGGATCATGCCTCGTAGCGGAGCCGGCGGGCCACGTCAGCGCCGATGACTTCCGAAAGACCATCGCCCTGGCCCAGGCCCACGGCATGGTCGTGGCGGATCGTCCCCGGATATGGCACAGCCTGGCCGTCCTGCTCAAGCGGCGGTGAGGCCCGCCCTCAGGGGGGCAGTGAGGGTTGCGAGCAATGCTCGCCGCGCTGGCTCAATAGATCCCTCACTGCGTTCGGGATGACCCGCTGTGGCGGGTCAGTCCTTCAACTCCCGCACCCAGACGTTGCGGTAGCGGACCGGGTTGCCGTGGTCCTGGAGCTGGAGGGGGCCCTTGTCGCCGTGGGGGGCGTACTCGGTCACGCGGTGGGAGTTGATCCAGCCGGTGCCGCCCTCCAGGGTCACGTGATCCTGGACCACCACGCCGTTCTGGATCACCGTAAACGTGGCCTTGCGTGTGACCTTGCCGTCAGGTCCGAAGAGCGAACGGTGGTAGATGACGTCGTAGCTCTGCCACTCACCGGGCTTGCGGCAGACGTTGACCAGGGGGACCGCCCTGCCGTAGAGGGCTGCACACTGGCCGTCTGCGTAGGTCCTGTTGTCATAGGAATCGAGGACCTGGATCTCATATTGACCCTGGAGGAACACGCCGCTGTTGCCGCGTCCCTGGCTGTCGCCCTCTACCTTCGAAGGCGTGGCGAACTCCACGTGGAGCTGGCATGAGCCGAACTGCTGCCTGCTCTGGATGTAGCCGGCGCCCTTGACCGACTCCATGTATCCCTCGGCCGCCTTCCACTTGGTGGGATTGCCTCGGGTGTCCGTCCAGTTCGCCGCGATGGCGCCCTCTGTGCCGTCGAAGAGCACCACTGCATCCGACGGGGCCTGGCCGCACTGCTCGCCGGGCGTGATCACCGGAGGCGTCGGCCGGTTCATGTCGTGCACCAACCACTTGCCGTCGCTGGCCTCCACCCACTGCCTCGGATCCGCGGGCTTCTGTGCAGGCTGGCTCGCCGCGGCCGTCTGCGCAGACGCGGCAGCTACGGGCTTGTCCGTGGCCATCGTCTTTGACGTCTCTTGCTGCTGACAGCCCAAGAGCACGACTATTGACACCACCATCACGCAAGATATCACGCTGCGAATCATAATACGTCCTTTCATGCCTGCCCAAATCCGGATGCCGGCGCCCATCGCCGGCGAGCGTCACCATTATAGCCACGGTCTGGATCGCTGCAACAGCGGGACGGAGGAAGGTAGTCCCGTAGTCAGGTAGTCGGGTAGAACTACCAGGCCGCCTTGCGGCCGATACTACCTGACTACCAGACCGCGAAGCGGTCGATACTACCAGGCCGAAGGCCGATACTACCTTCTCGCCCCCCCTGCGGAAAAGAAGCTAGGAATCTGGATTGACACGGCCGCGGCAAAGTGTACTATTGTGTTAGTACATTAAGACAATCAGAGAGAGGTTGTCCCATGCAGATTCATATCTCTACAGAAGACGGCGTTCCGATCTACCTGCAGATCGTCAACCAGGTCAAGTACATGGTCGCCGCGGGGAGGCTGAGCCCAGGTGAGCAGTTGCCGCCTGTCCGCAAGCTCGCAGAGGAGCTGCTCATCAACCCCAACACCGTGGCCAGGGCCTATCGCGAGCTGGAGGCGGCCAAGGTCCTGGCCAACCGCCAGGGCTCGGGCGCGTACGTGGCAGACGGCGCCTCTCCCCTGGCCAAACGGGAGCAGACACGTATCCTCAAGGACCGCATCGACGTGCTGCTGGCAGAAGCCAGGCACATGGACATATCCGTCCAAGACCTGATCAGCCTCATCAAACAACGGGGCGAGCTCATCAAGTAGCGTGCGGGAGACGAACATGGACACCAAGGTTGTTGAGATCCAGGGACTCGGCCGAAGATTTGGCAAGAAGGTCGCATTGGCCGACATTGACCTGGAGGTCGCCAGGGGCATGGTCCTGGGCCTGGTCGGCGGCAACGGGGCAGGCAAGACTACGCTCATCAAGCATCTCCTGGGCCTGCTCAAGGCCCAGACGGGGACGGTCCGCGTCTTTGGTCTGGACCCAGTGAAGCAGCCTGCCGAGGTCCTGGGCCGCATTGGATACCTCTCCGAGAACCGCGAGATGCCCGAGTGGATGCGAGTGGCTGAGCTGCTGCGTTACACAAAGGCCTTCTACCCAGGATGGGACGACGCATACGCCCGAGAGCTGCTGACCCTCTTCGATCTCGATCGCGACCAGCGGATCAAGACCCTCTCCCGCGGCCAACGAGCCCAGACCGCCCTACTGGTGGCACTCGCCTACAGGCCTGACCTGCTGCTCCTGGATGAGCCCTCGTCCGGCCTGGATCCCGTAGTCAGGCGTGACATCCTCTCTGCCATAGTCCGCACCGTGGCAGACGAGGGCCGCACCGTGATCTTCTCTTCTCACCTGCTGGATGAGGTCGAGCGGGTGGCAGACATCGTGGTCATGATCCACGAAGGCAGGATCGTGCTCAAGGACAGCATCGACCAGATCAAGGCGACGCACACCCGGCTGACCGTCCGGTTCGACCAGCCGGTGACCAGCCCGCCCAGGCTTCCCGGCGTACTCTCCTGCACCGGTGGGCCGCAGGAGTGGACCTACGTGTGCCATGACGGCCTGAACGATCTGAACCGCGAGGTGGAGGCGTTGCACGGCAGCATCGTCGAACACGCCTCACCGACCCTCGACGAGATCTTCGTATCCCGGGTCAAGAGCAGCACTCATGCGGAGGGCTCACCATGCACTCGATAGCGATGGCCATGGCGTGGGAGTACTGGCGCAAGGCCCGTAGGCGGATCGTCGCCACGATCCTGTTCAGTGGATTGTTCTTGGTCCTCTTCCCGTTCCATGAGCAACTCACTGTCCAGTTGGTGAGTCAGGCACCTTTCGTGCTGGTCATGGCCATGGTCGCCGTCACCGGATTCATCGTGGTTGAGCTGACCGAACTCGATACCCGCCGAGACCGTCTGGGTTTTCCGCAGCATCTCTACACCAAGCCCGTACCCACATCCATTGCGGTTGCGCTGCGTATGCTTCTGAGCGCCATGGTCGTCTCAGGGATCTATCTCGCACTGGACCTCCTCGTCTGGGCACTGTCAGGCGCAGGGCTGCCCCTTCTCGCCCCTATCCTGTTCATGACCCTCATGGCAGCGTGGACAGATGCCGCGATCTGGGCCTTGAGCGGGTCTCCGTTCCTTCAGGTCATCGGCATGGTCGTGGGGTACATCCTCTGTGTCACGCTCTGTGCGCGGCCATTCGTCGAGGGCGAAGCCCTACCACACAGCGTGAGCTTCATCCCATGGATCTGCGCCGTAGGCCTGGCCTATGTCGTGGCCGTCCTCGGCGTCGGATTCGACAGGCGAGGAGACAGAATCAGCCTGGCCCGCGTGGTCGCGTGGCTCAGCGATCGAGTGTACTCGGCGCACCGTGCAGACAGGCCGTTTCGGTCTGCAACTGCGGCTCAGTTCTGGCTTGAGTGGCGCCGCAGAGGCCGGCTCTGGCCTGGCCTGACCTTGGCTGCAATCATCACTTACGCGGCGATTGCGATCGTGGCTGAGGATGTATCCCTGGAAGACGGCACGAGCTTCATTGTCGCCCTGGGCACGATCAATGTCCTGGTCTTTCCCATCTTCATCGGCATGGCGGTCACAGCCAAGGAGCGTGGGACATCCCAGGACGTGTTCTGGGGTACGCGACCTCTCAGCGACAATGCGTTACTGTGGGTCCAGGCGAGGGTAGCAGTCGCAAGCATGGTGAGCAGTTGGCTCGTGTGGCTCGCGGGCGCACTGGTGATCTACGGACTACTATCGGTTACGGACCGCGCCGAAGAGGGATTCATCATACGCAATGGGTCGGGCGGGTATGAACCTCGAGTGGCGTTCTGGGGCGTGGTCATCGCCTGGACGATGTTAGGTGTGGTCGGGTCGCTGAATCGATGTGGTATGGCCGTACTCCTGGCGTTCCCGGGATTGCCATTGCTGGTCTGGTCCATCGCGGTCGAGAGGGAACTCCTACCACCTTCGTGGCAACATCCGATCTCGGCCGTCATGCCCGGGACCATCGCAGTCCTGTGCATGCTGGGCACAGTCCTCGCATACCGCGCCGCCTTGCGCAGCCGAAGGATCGGCCGGAGATTTGCACTGTTGGCCCTGGGAGTGTATGCAATCGGCTGCTATCTCGTGCTGTACCCGGAGGGATGGAGACGCCTGTGCGCCGCCCATGACGTCGACGCCGCGATGGTCGCCCTGGGCCTGGGAACCCTGCCCTTCCTGCCCCTGGCCCTGGGTCCTCTGGCCATCGCCTGGCACCGGCACCGATAGGCGGAACGCTACGTCAACCGGTCAGACTACGAGAAGATCGGAAGGTAGGAAGGGAGGAACGAGGACATCGCGAGAGGAGGAGGCGGTAGGGCGAGTGACAGCATGGCCATCAGGCTCTTACTTCTCCCCTTCTTACGTTCTCACCTTCTTGCTGGCCGGCAGGCCATGCTACACCGTCGCCTCAGCGCCACGCCGGGCTGCGCGGCGGCGGTCACCTTCCTTGAGCAGGCGCTTGCGCAGGCGAATGGACGTGGGACATACCTCGACCAGCTCGTCCTCCTGGATGTACTCCAGGCAGACCTCGAGGGCCATGATCCGGGGCGGCTTGATCCGCGCCGCGTCGTCCTTGCCTGCTGCACGCATGTTGGTCAGATGCTTGGTCTTGCTGGCATTGACCGGGATGTCGTTGTCCTTGCAGTGCTCACCCACGATCTGGCCCTCGTAGACCTCCTCGCCCGGCTTGACGAAGAAGAAGCCCCGTTCGTACAGGGCATCCAGGGCATACGCGGTCACGGTGCCGCCCTCGAGATTGACCATCACGCCTGCCTGTCTGCCGGGAATCGAGCCCCGCATGGGCTCATACCGCTCGAACATATGGTGCATCACGGCCTTGCCCTGGGTGGCGGTCAGCAGCCGGGCATTGAGGCCGAACAGCCCTCGCGCAGGGATTCGGAACTCCATGCGGACGTAGTCGTTGGTCCCGCCCTTGGTATCCATCTTCATCAGCTCGCTGCGGCGGGTCGCCACGAGGCTCATCACCGAACCCTGGCATTCCATGGGACACTCGATGATCAGCAACTCGACCGGCTCCTGGGTCACGCCGTCCTTCTCGCGAAGGATCACGCGGGGCTTGCCCACGCACAGCTCATAGCCCTCTCGCCGCATGTTCTCCAGTAGGATGCCCAGGTGCATCAGGCCCCTGCCCGAGACGATGAACTCATCCGCCGTCTCGCCCGGCTCCATGCGGAGGGCCACGTTGGTCTGGAGCTCCCGCTCCAGCCGCTCCTTGATCTGCAGGGCAGTGACGTACTTGCCTTCCTTGCCGGCGAACGGACCGTTGTTGATCTGGAAGGTCATGCTCATGGTCGGCTCGTCGATCGCCATGGTCGGCAGCGCAGTCGGCTCATCCGGGCAGGCGATCGTATTGCCAATATCCACAGGGTCCAGGCCTGCCACTGCACAGATGTCGCCTGCCTCCATGAGATCTGTCCGCTTCTTGCCCAGGCCCTCGAACTCGTAGAGTTGGATGACCTTCTGCAGGGTGTGGGTACCCTCGCGGTCGATCACAGTCACCTGCTGGGCCTGAGTGAGGCTGCCTGCAAAGATCTTGCCGATGGCGACCCGGCCCACGTAGTCGGAATACTCCAGGCTCGTCACCAACATCTGCAAGGGCTTGTCCAGGTCCGCCTTGGGCGGCGGCACGTGCTGGATGATGGCGTCATATACGGCCCGCATGTTCGTGCTGGGCTTGGACAGGTCCGTGGTGGCCCAACCCTCCTTGGCAGAGGCGTAGACAATGGGAAAATCCAGCGAGTTGTCGTTGGCCTCCAGCTCCACGAACAGGTCAAAGACCTCGTTGACCACGTCCTCCGGCCTGGACTCCGCCCTGTCCACCTTGTTGACCACCAGGATAGGCTTGAGGTTGTTTTGCAGGGCCTTGCTCAGGACGAACCGGGTCTGCGGCATGGGGCCGTCAAAGGCGTCCACCACCAGCAGCACGCCGTCGGTCATCTTCAGCACCCGCTCGACCTCGCCGCCGAAGTCCGCGTGGCCGGGCGTATCGACGATGTTGATCTTGAACTCCTGGCCTTCGCTATCCACGTACTGGATCGCGCAGTTTTTGCTCAGGATCGTGATGCCCCGTTCACGCTCCAGCGGGTTCGAGTCCATGATCAGGTTGCCCTGCCCCCCTGCCATCTTGGAGAGCTCTTCCGAACGGAACATCCCGGACTGCGTCAGCAGTTGGTCCACGAGCGTGGTCTTGCCGTGGTCCACGTGCGCGATGATCGCCACATTTCGAATATGATCAGCGTAAGTCATTGTATTCCCATAACATACCTTCAAGTCCGTACCAGCCACACTGCTGCTGGCCAAGTGGGTAAGAGATTTTATATACCAGAAATGAAGCGATAAGTAAAGTGAGTAAAGAGTGGATTGGGGGGCGACAGGAGCAAGCAGTCAGGAGTCAGAAGAAACGACGAGCTTGCGGCCACTGTTGGGGCCGGTCGATCTCTCCTGTCTACTGTCTCCTATCTCCTGACTCCTGCTCCACTATTGACGCATGGGCTCGCTGGGGCTATTCTGCTAGCCTTAAGCCTCGCGGGCGATTAGCTCAATCGGCTAGAGCGTCTGCCTTACACGCAGAAGGTCGCAGGTTCGAGTCCTGCATCGCCCAATCCCCTCCTTTTTCGCCTTCGCCTGCGCTCGCGTACGCAAGCTCACCCTCGTTCTCGATGCCTTCCGTGGGGTCTGCGGCCTGCGTGGTGTCACCCTCGCTTGAGTCTGCTTGCGCCTGCGTTGTACGTTTTGTTGTCCACTCGCCCGCGGCCTTCTTGAAGTCCTCATCCCTTACTTGCCAGTAGTGCTCCTGGGCAATCTTCAGACCGTGGCCGAGCCAAGCACATGCCAGGTGAGGGCCATACTCCTTGACCCAGTCCGTTGCGCATGATGACCTGAGATTGACGAACAGCTTCGGCCAAGGGTCAATGCCTGCCTTGTCCATGTATCGCTCAAGCTGCTGCCTCAGATTGACCGCTGTGGACCTATACCGCGTGACCACGTACAGCGTGCCCTCAGATGCTTCGGCGTACAGAGCCAGGAGGATCGGTCGAAGCTCAGGCACGATGGGCACCCACCTGGACTCCTTGCCGGCGTGTGCCGTCTTGACGCACGTGACCCGCATCTTGTCCTCGTCGAAACGAACGTCTGCCCAACGGAGGGCCAAGGTCTCCGATGGAGTCCTGAAGCCAGCGAAGCGGGCCAAGCCGAAGATCGCCTGCCACTCAAGGGGCATGTGCTCCATGATCTTCAAGGCAGTCTCACGGTCGATGTAGTGCTGCTTGGCCTCGTTGCCTCTGACGGTGGCCTTGATGCCCAGGAAGGGATTGACCGTCACCACCTTCGACCTCAGGGCTGCCCTCCAGAGCTGCTGGCAGATCCCAATGGTGCGGCGGACGGTGTTCTCGGCCAAGCCCACCTTGAGCAGGTACAGCCTGAAGGCGTCGGCGTCGCCCTCGTGGACCTCAGCCAGTCTCTTGTCAGGGCCGAAGTGGGCGCACAGGTGCTTGGCCGTCCTCGTGTAGACCGTCCTCGTGGACTCCTTCACGTCTGCCCTGCTTGCCGTGTACTGGTCCACCCACTCCTTGACGGTCGGGCCTGCGCCTGTGGCCGCTGCCTTCTGCTGCCTTGCGTCCGCCAAGCCGTAATGGACCAACTGCCGGTGCTTCCCATCGGGCAGCCTGCTCAGCCATAGCCGGGTATCGGGGTGCATGGGATCGCCGGTCTTGAGGCAGGTAAGCAGGTCCTCGATGCGGGTCTTCCAGAGGCCTGCGCGGTACTCATCCATCCGACCCAACCGGATTGTCGCCTGCCGTCCATCGGGAGCCCAGAACATCAGACGTAAGCAGTCTTGGTTCTTACTCCTTGGGTCTGGACTGATGCTTGCCATATGCGACCTCCTACAGATCCAGCTTGCTCGCCACGTATTGGCTCAGACTCACGCCTGCCTCACGGGCCAGCTTGGCCACACGGGCATAGTCCGCCTTGTTGAATCGCACGCTTATGGCCCAACGGATCTTCTCCTCTGGGTCCTTGGCGGGTCTACCTCTCTTGGCTTTCGGCTTTCGCATGCTCATACTCTCCATGATTACGTGTTGCACGAAACAAGTCAAGCACAATTCGCGGAATTTCTTGTCGCCATCCGCTCAGCCCATGCGGCAAGGTCCTCCGGTCTGTACTTCGTCAGACACCCCACCTTGACGTATGGGATCTCCTTCGTCGTGAAGGTCAGCTTCCAGAGAGTGCGAGGGCTGATGTCCAACATCTTCGCCGCCTCACGTGGGTTGACAAGGATCTTGGCCGCTTCGCGTGGTGTCACCAGCAAGGGTGTGCTGTCCGCTGCGTGTTCAGTCTGCATTGTCAGATTCCTTCCTCGTCTTTGGCTCCTTGATGATGAGCCCCTGCTCTGCGAATGTGAGGGACTTGCCGTCGAACCTGAATCCAATCGCCTTGCCCTGCCCGCGCCCATCGCGCACCTTCAACAGGTACAAAACGCGGTTGACCTCGGCAGAGAACCGCCCGGCAGGTGTCATCATCGTGACGGTCTTGGTGTCGCAGGCGTGTAGCCAGAGAACACCGTCAGTGTGCCGCTGAAAGGCCGCACCTCCGGCCAGGCCGTCCAGTGTTGCGCCCGGGCTGTTCTTTGTCGGATGCACCACGACCAGCAGGCTGAGCCCCGACGCCCCTGCAATCTGACGGGCCTTCACAATCAGGCGTCGATCTGAGAGCCAGGGCTTGTCCTGACTGTCCGCAGCGGTGACTGGGTCTATGATGAGCAATCTGTCCCCTCGGCCACCGCGTACCTTCAACCAGTTCAGCAGGTCATCATAGGTGGCGTCCATGCCGGCAGGATGAATCCGCTGCCCCACCACGTCCAACCAGTCCTTGTATCGCTCCCAGGCTGCGTCTACTTCGTTGGGATGGGCCTTGACCCAGGCCAAGTCGACGAGGTTGGAGTTGCCCTCCAGTTGTGCAAGGAGTCTCTGTGCGTGCTGGTCGCGGCTTCCTTCAAGGGCCAGTAGGGCGCACGGAATCTCCCTCCTTGTCCAAAAGGCCAGACACTGCACGGCCAGAAAGGACTTACTCGCACCTGCACTGCCCGCCAGCATGACCACAGACCCAGGCGTCAGGCTGGGGGCCAGCTCGCTGAGTTGTGGCCAGGGCCAGGGGACAGCGGCTATCTCGCCGGCCTTGATCTTGTCCAGCCGGGCCTTGAGGCACTGAGCGGGCTGCATTGCCAGAGAGCCGGACAGGCGATCGCTCATGCTCTGGATCTCCGCTTCGCTGAAACCCCTGGCCTTCCAGTCCCGTTGCATCGCCTCCAGTTCTCGGTTGCGGTCAGCCATGCGCCACCCCCTTCAGCAGTCCGGTGGCCTCTGCCTCGTCGCAGCCCCAGGCAGCGGGGTCGTCAAGGCTGGGGGGGGCCTTCGAGTCGCCGGAAACCTCGTCCTCCCATCGCCGCCCGTTCAGCCATGTGGCCGGGTATGGAATGAACCTCCCCGTGTCCTTCTGCCATTGCTCGGTCTCCTTATGCAGCTCGAGCGCCGCAAGGATTCGCGAGACCAGCTCTCCGCCAGGCCGGAGACGCTCCCACGCCTTCCTTGCCGCGGCCTTCGCTACCTTGCGCGGATAGGCTGTCCAGAACCCGTCAAACCCTTCTGCGCCCGTGTGTAGTTCTCTTTTGTAGTTCATCCTTATACCGCCTCTCGTTTTGGACGTAGATGTCACCCTTTTCTGTCGCTGGATGTCACCCTTTTCACTCGAAAGGGTGTCATGGGTGTCGCCCTTCTCAAGGCAGACCGTGTACTCAAACACGACGCCACGGCCCTGGTGCTTCGGCTTGGTCCGTCGGACGTGGCCCTTCTGGATAAGCAGGGCGATTGCGCGTTGTGCGCTCCGCTCGCTGATGCCCAGGTCGGCAGCGATCGTGGCCACCGACGGCCAGGTCTTCTGATGCAGCCCTTGCCGCCAGGACAGATAGCCACAGACACGTTCTGCTGCCCGTGGCACCTTCGGGTCAAGGATCAGGTCCATCGGTATGGCCGCCCAGCTCATTGCCGGCCCTCCAGGGATCCGCGCTGCGCGATGTCCCGCAACACCTCCGGCAAGACTTCGCCCAGCCGCTCGGCGTCCTTGGCCTGGGTATCGGAAAACCGGATCGACACCCCCAGCCGCTCAAGTTCGTGGTGGGCAGCAGTCGCGGCCAGGTAGTCGCCCTTCCGGCGTGCGTGGACCAGCGCTACGACCTGGGAGACGATCTCCACGTCACGCTGGTTAACCTGCTCTTTGTGGACCGGCATAGTAGACTCCTGAAAGAACCTACCATTCCGGTCGATGTTGCGTGGGCATTGCGTACCTGGAAGATCAAGTGCTGAATTCCCAGGCAGTTAGGCGGTTTCGTGTTGCGTGTTGCGATGCGTTCGGTCAGTCCTGCAAGGATTCCCCTTCCTCAGCGTCTGGGTCAATCGCCTCCAAATTCCTTTGGTGGTTGTCTGGGTCGGTCTTGGCGAATCCCTTCGGTCGTCCCTCACCTTCCCTTGCTATCTTGGCAGCCGCCTGGTAATGCTCGGATCGTGACAGGGTGGATGGGTGCACCCCAACTATGCCTGCGATCCGAGCGTTCGACCAGTCTGTGTGCTCTTGGACCAGTAGCATCGCCTTGGCCAGCCATGTCATCCTTGCCAGCTTGGGTTCCTGTTCGGGGCCAGGTTTGGTCGGTTCCTTGTCCGCTTTCCGAAGGGCCTCTCTGAGTTCCACCAGCCAATCCAAGACGTCGATCAACTCGCGTGGGACTGAGCGGAGGCCGAGAGACGCATGCTGTGCGTGGAAGTGTACGGCGGCCAACCGGGCAGCATCTGCGTGCTCAGATGGGACGCGACTATCTTGCCAATCGTGCAGGTCGGCCACGATAATTTCGATGAGCTTATCAGGTGTGCGGGCATCATCGTAGTCCTGCAGATCGACTTCGTCTGGGTACATTAGGCGCCTTCAATACAGGGCGGCCGGCGCGAATGAAGGCGCCAGCCCCATGTCCACGTCGGGCCGCCCCGTACTCAATCAATCTCAGTCTATCAGAACCTCATTCCAGTGCCAAGCCGCTGTGGCCGGTTGTCAGTCCGCAGTTTTGCCCACGTCATTGGTTTCATTCCAGATCTCATCGAAAGCCCTCGTTGGCCCATTGGGCTTGTCGGCGATCTGTCCGGGAGTGCTTGTCGTGGTTCTCACTGGTGGCCTGAGCTGAATAGACTGCTGACGCTGGACATACTCTCGCTGGGGATGTTCATTTGTCCCCAAGTACAGATTCGATCCCCACCGCTCCCAGAGGTCACTAGTCCTCGTGTCGAGTACCAGAATGCGATCGCCGCTTACAGCCAACTCGTATCTTCCTCTTCCGTGTCTCCACAAAACCCAAATGACTCCAACGATGAGTAGCCAATGGACAAGAATGAGCAGCCCATACCAGATGTGGTGACTTCGGCCCTCTGGCGCGTTCATAGTCCAAATCTCCCTTGCAGAATTGTGTGCCGGCATTCGGTCATTCCAGCTACCGCCCGCCTCTGCTGCAAGTAGATCCTCGGCCGTACGCCTACAAGACCTTACCTGCCACTCACGAATTACTGAGGAAACCTGACACTCCTTTGAACCCAGCGACAGCCGTAAGTCAAGTTATACCAACACCTTGTCGAACCAGACTGTCTTCGGTGGCCATGTTCCCGTGCCTTCCCTGCCAACGGCCTCTCATGCCCGACGCATGTCCTGTTGAGGAGTGAGTCTCCGGGCCTCTGGTTGGGGCTACCTTGCCACATGAAGTTCTCAGGGTCCCCTTCTTGTGTCCTGATCCGGGGTTCTTGTCCACACCTGAACCTCCTCGGAGGCCCTATGTACAGTGTTGCAGCAAGCAGGCCGTTCGGCCGCACGGCAGCTTGCAGTCATCGCCAAATACCCGATAGCAGAGGTCCTCTTTTTCCAAAAACCCAGAAATTCTTCGGGGGACTGGGGAACGGTCGCTCGCCTCGGCTTGGGGGGTCATGGGGGGGGTCTCCCACACAGGGGAGGGTCGATCGACGTGTCCGCCCTGCCCTGATGCTGACGCGACGGCTGGCTGTCGTGTACTGCCGCCCATGTCCTGCATGCTGCTGGCTTGCTGCTCCGCCTGTGCTCTGCGTGCTCTGGCAAGGCGTGCCTCCAAGTCTGCGACGTGGGCCGTACGCATCATGGTTTCACCCCTGCCGGCTCTGGCTCCGCGGCTGGATCGTTGGGCGGCTCCAGTCCGTCCCCGGCTGGCTCAAACACTGCCGGTTGCTCTGGCGGAGGCAAGGCAGGGTCCAGGGTTGCGAACCGCAGCCCGGCCAGCCGCCTGGCCTCCTCCGCCTCAGCCTCTGACAACTCGGCCAGGCGTGCATCTGTTTCAATGATCCGTTTTTCGCTCATCCACCCGCACATGCGCCCCAAGACCTCTGCGGCTCTTGCTGCTTCGACGTTGGTCCCCTCATCGATGATCCGCGTGAGACGACGTTCGACCTTGGCCCGTAGGTCGCCCGTGGTTGCCTCAAGGGCCTTTCGCCTGTCGAGTACGGCGTTGCAGAACTCGCGATCCCGCTCCAGGATGCGGGCCAGGTGGGTGCTTGCGTAAGCTTCCGAGTATCCCGCCGCCTTGCCCGCTCTTGCGATCGACCAATCGTGGTCTGGAAGCAGATCAAGCAACCTCGCCCGCCTCGCAGCCGACCGCGTGAGGCGGATACCCCGCCCGTCTTCTGTGTGGATCTCTTTATCCATGGTCAACCTGCCTTCCGTGTGTGACTGTCCGGGCCGCCTACGTCGGTGGTCGCGTGGCCTGCCCCAGGATTGTCACTTCCTCCGGCCCCGGTTGTGGGCCGTCCGGGGAGTCGATCGCCTGTCCTTGGCCTGCCTGCTGCATAGGCCGTGCCGTTGCTGACTCGTTTGCGTTCATCGGGGGGCGGCCTCCGCTCCGGCCAGGACTTCGCGGCAGATCGCGTCGCGGATCTCGGCTGGGAGTCTCAGTAGGTCCGCCTTGACTCGGGCCGGGTCAGGCTCGGATTCGGCGAGGTCTGGGAGCCCTTTCTCCACACGGTGTTGTACGTTTTGTTGTCCATCAGGCTGCGAATCGGCGTTTTTGTCGCAGGAATGGGGAGTGTTCGAGTCCTGCATCGCCCATTCGGCCCTCCGGTAGTTCGTCGACCTTCGTCTTCCATCTGATTTCAAGCGTCTTTCGTCAACGTATCGACCTGCCACCTTCACACGTGGGATGGAGCAGGGCAGGACCTTCTTCGCGTGAACCACCGAGTCCTCATCACCTGTTGTCCTCCCTACCCTGCAGCCTTGCCAACCTCTCCAGATCGGGCCTTTCAACCATGGCAGTGGCCCACAGGAAGCCCGCAACTGCCTCCTTGGCATTGATCGATCTCCGGTAGTTGATGTACCGCTGATAGCTCGTCTGGACGCCGAGGCCGTCGCATGCACTATAGACGTCCACCAGGCCCTTGTCGTTGACCCTGGCATTCTCGGCGATCCCCTTGTAGCCTCGCTCCACAACGGAGGCGTACTCGGCCTTGTCGATCAGGCCAATCTCGATTCCCTTGGCTGTGGCATAGGTGAACATGGCACTGCCGGAGGTGTCGGTCCAGTTGTCAGGCCGGTCGCCTTTGTCCACGACCTGGAACCACCTGCCGCTTTTGGCATCCTGCGTGCGTCTGAGACCCGCGGCCAGACGGCGGAATATGTCCTCCATCTCCGGGCGCCTGGCATGATCCTTGGGGAGGTTCACCAGTGTCTCGACCAGGACCAGGGCGTACCAGCCGAGGCCTTCGCTCCAGACCTCTTGGGATAGCCCACCGTTGGGATCTGCCCACCTTGCGGGCTTGCCGCCGTGCCCTGCCTCATAGACGCCGTGGACGTAGAGTCCTGTACCATCACGCTGGGCAGCGAGAGCATAGGCGCCGAGTTGAAGCGTGGCCTCGTCCCAGCAGTACTGGGCATCGCCTATGGACCTGCCATAGCGGGTCAGGAACATCTGGCTCATGAAGATGCCGTCGATCCACCATTGGCCATTCATGGTGCGGGCATGCCAAAGGCCGCCGTTGCTGTTACGAGGGTAGCCGTCCAACGCGCGGCGGATGGGGGTGGCCGCTTTCTTGTAGCGTTCGTCCTTGGTGTACTCGTAGAGCATGACCAGGGTGTTGCCCGTCATCATGTTGTCCTGGTTACCGAAACCGGTCGCTCGCTCGCGGCCGCGGCCGTCTGCCACGACCCTGAATTCTCCGTTCGGGTCGATGTGCTTGTCGATGTACCGCTTGATGAAGTCATAGTACCGCTGATCGCCAGTGGCCCGATACAACATCTCAAAGCCATAGAGGGTGTAGCCGTGGACATAGGTCCATGAGGCGTGATAGGCCCGGCTATACTCCGGCCAGCGGGCCATGATCGTCTCTGCGGTGGCTATGGACCAGAATCTCGGGGCCTTGCCCGGTGCGTAGTCGAGACGCGCATTTGGGTCAGCCGATGCGGCAGCCGCATCCGTAACCACAGGGTCACCTCCACCCGGGGCATTCGGGGACACAGGCTGACCCGCAGCCTTGGTCTCGGCCGTTGAAGACTGCCGGGTCGCGCTGCTCTTCATCCAGGACGGCCCTATGAGGCCACCGACGTCGTTCACGTCCAGCGGACGACTGATGGCCCTTCCATCGCCGTTGACCTGGTCGGCTCCCACGTCCTTCTTGCCGCCAGGACGAGTCTGTCCGTCGAGGTCAGTATCAACGTTGAATCCGAAGTCCATATATCCGGTCGCCGCTACGCCGATGACGGGGCTATCGCTGCGCGGACGCAGAACGCCATAAGAATCGCGCATCCATTCTGAATCGACAGTCCTGAAGGCCGTCTCAGGAACGGTGATTCCCATCCCGCTGTCACAGGCGATGTTGCCGTGGAGCGAATAGCTCTCGGCCAATTGCGTATCAGAGAGATCGGAAATGGCCTTGGTGACGCCGATGATGAGATTGTTCGCGATGACCACATTTTTTGGCGTCCGCGGGTAGTCCTTCACATGGATCCCATCTCCACCGCTGCGAACGATCGTGTTGAAGGCGACCAGGACATCGTTGGCCGCCTGATACCCCGTGGCCTGCGCATCGTCCTCGCCCTCGTAGATCTGTACGCCGATGCCGTACGTGTTCTCGACGTAGTTGTTCACCACCCGATGGCCTTCGCCGATGATGCGAATACCCGCGGAGCCTTGCTTGCCGCCACCGAAGAAGCAATTGCCGTGCACCAGGTTGAACTTGCCGTGGCGTAGGGTCAACTCGCCGGCGCAGTTACGGAAGGTGTTGTAGCGATAGGTATTGTGCGAGCTTTTACTGGAGATGATCTCGTTTTCGCCATCGCATTCATGAAACAGGTTGCACTCAAAGAGATTGTACGCCGGGTTGTTCTGCTGGTGGCTGTAACCATTTCGGATGGTCTCCCAGCCGTTGCCACTGCCCCTCGGGCGGCAGCCGAAGTAGTTGTGGTCGATCCGGTGGTGGTTCATCCGTTCCGACGGCGAGACGTCGATCTGGAGGGTCACGTCCGTCTCGGTCTTGCCCAGGATCGCGTTGTGGTCAAGCCGATTGTCCTGGCTGATCTCGATCCGGATCCACTTGTGCCCGCCATCCTTGTAGTTCATCAAGGCGCAGTCGGTGATGCGTCCATGGGAGCCTGACAGTCGCCAGATCTCCCCCGTGGTCCGGCCATCCCTGAAGCAAAGGCCGCTCACCGTGACGTAGTCGCCACCTATGCTCATGCGGGAATTGCCGGACAAGACGACACGGCCCGGTGTCTGGGCACGAATCGAGATGGGATCCGAGGCGGTCCCGGAGCCGGCCACTGGGATATCCCAATCGCGGTACGAGCCATCCTGGATCACGATCTCATCGCCAGGCCGCACCTGCGCAATCGCGGTGGCCAGTTCCTTGTCGCTCGCCACGGCAATCGTGCGAAGGGACGCCGCGGCCCTGCCGGGTACGGCCGTGGGCTGCGCCTCCGCCAGACGGCATATCACAGAGAAGCCCACAATGATGACCACTCGATTCCTGACCCGCATGATTTGGTCTCCCTTTCGATGTTCGTGCATGGGGGGAGTCACGGCGGTTGTCCCTATCTCGTGAAGCGGCCTACAAATCCGCCACCGCTGACCATTTCTATGGTGAGGGTGTCGCCTCGCTGCATTGTCTTTTCTTCGAGGGCCACTGCACCCGAGTTCTCCTTGTTGTCACTGACCAGGGAGGCCTTGTACGGGCCTTGGCCCAGGAACGTCAGGGGCACCTGGATGGTCCTGGCCGGCCCCACGCCCATGACTGCAAGCATCCAGGTGTCGCCGCTCCGCCGCGCCAGGATCGACAGCTCGCCAATCCGGGATTCGGGCATCACGATCGTCTCGTCCCAAACCGGTTTGATGTCCTTGATCACGTCCAGGGCGGGATTGTCGAGGATGCTCTGAGGATGCGCCGCGATCGTGAGCATGGGGCTCTGGAACGTGGCCAGACACGCGATCTGGTGCGCCCAAGAGGAGTCTCGCCTCCGCTCAGTGAAGATCATGGTCGTGTAGTCACAGGGGCCTGCCAGGTACCGGGCAAAGGGCAGGATCGTCTCATGGCGGGCCCGTTGCCGCAGGCCGCTCGACTCCATGCCACGGACGCCCTCACGGATCATCTCGTTGGGATACGTCCGCAACATGCCTGATGGCTTGTTTGCGCCGTGAAAGTCGATCACAAGCTGGTGTTGTGCCGCCTTATTGATGAGGGTCTCGTAGAGGTCCACCAACTCCTTGGCCTCGTGATCAAAGAAGTCGATCTTGGCGCCCGCCACACCCAGGTCGTGCAGTCGCCTGAAGAAGGCATCCTGTGCCTCTGCTGTGCGAAGGTCCTTGCTGTGCCTCCAGAACAGGACACGGACCCCCTGCTGCCTGGAGTAGTCGACGAACTGGCGTATCTGGTCGTCGGACCAGTTGTAGGCAAAGCCCTCCAGGATGTGGTACCTGGCCCCGATCTCGCCTGCCATTTCGGAGAATCGTCTCATGTTCTCCAGGGAGTTGCTGCCGCTGCCTTTGGGGTAGTTGCGATCCACGTAGTTCCACACACACAGGCCGGGCTCGCACCAGGGGGTCTTCATGCCCTGTGGAAACAGGCCCAGGTCTGCAGGCGGGCACAGGTTGGCCAGGATGTCGGCATTGACCAGGCCGTTGAGGTCGCGGGCTGCGAGCACTACGCGCCAGGGCGTAGTGATGGGACCCTGGACGGCAGCGGGCGACGCAAGTCGCTTGCCCTCATCACGGCCGTAACGGAGCTCAAACGGATAGCTGATGGGATGGCGATGTCCCAGGCCCGTGACCCAGCCCCGCCTGCCGTCGCACTCCAGGGCCATGCCCGCATAGTTCACCTGGCATGCCTCTGTGATTGAACCATAGCCTGCATCGCCCGGCAGTTGAAAGGTCAGAGGAGGTCCTGCCCACTGGCCTGCCTTGACCTGCGAGATGTCCTGCTGGTCATACTCTGCCTCATAGTGGCCGTCGAGGTCGTGGTACCAGACCGTGGAGCCCGTGGGGAGGATGAAGGTGGAGTACTCGTCAGGTACTCGCATGGCACTGCTGTCACCCGCAATGACGTGGCGATATGCGACACCGTCGTTGAAGGCCCGGATCTCCAGGACATAACGGGTCTGGCTCAGGTCGTGCGTCAGCGACACCTTGGCACCGTTGCAGCGGTTAACGGCCGTACTGTGCACGCCGTGCCAGGGATAGGTCTCGTTGACCTCAGAACGATCCAGGCCATTGAAGAGGACCCCTGAGGAGAGAAGATAGCCATCCATCCTCATGTCCAGCGAGGACGGCTCGATCACAGGCGTGGCTCCCAGCGTCACCGTGTAAGTCAGCCACTCTGGATTCGATCCCAGGGTGAACCTGACCTGACCGTCAGGGCTGGCCACCTGCACCTCCTTCATGGGGACCACTCGTTGTGTCCGTCTTGTCGCGGATCGCCTCTCACCCTGTCCCCGCGGCTGGCCCTGCGGCTGGGCAAGGCTCGGCCCAGGCAGGCATAGGGCAATCCCGGCAACGGCAATGGCCGTCTTGATGTGTCTTGTTCGCATGGCGTCGATCTCCTTTGTCGAGAACCTCGGCACGCCACCGGACAGAAGTTCCGGGTTCATGCCGGTCGTGTGAAGACAGCCAACAGTGCGACGATTGCGTTTGCGTCCATGCTGCATCCCCCTGGACAACCATGGCCCACGCCACCAGGACGTGGGCCACGGTCATTATCCCTACATGCAGGCGCCCGTGTATGTCGTGCTCTGCGCCAGATCAAGGGGTTGCCGTCCGCGATAGGCGTATGTCGTCGATGTACAGCTTGCCTGTGCCACCGGCCTTCGGAGAGGACCTGTCCCCTACACCGATCATCAACCTTTTGACGGAGCCCACGTTGACCCCAAAGCCGCTGATCTGGCTGAAGGGAATGGTCCACTGCTCCCACGACCCGCTGGCTATGGCCGCAGGGTCTGGATGGCCCACCACCGCCGTCTTGCCCCCACTATCCTGCACCACCACGTACAATGCCTCCAGCGTGTTGCCTGTCGCCACCTGGGGCACTCCTAGATCCGCAGATTCCCATGCCCCTGTCACGTTGCCCGTCGTCGCGACCCCTGACAGCCTGGCCCCGCAGACCACGTTGGCCGCGTGGCTGGTCACTGCCAGGCCAATGTACACGTCCTTGGCCATCGTGATCGTCTGCGGATTCCATACCATCGCAGTCCAGACCTTGCCGTCCATCGAGTAGGACCCGCTGAACTGGTTGGCCTTGCGCTCCAGCTTGATCCACACCGGCGCCCGGGCCCCAGTCTGGTCTACAGGAAGGGTGATCGCCGTATCACTGACTGCTGCCACGTTGCTTGTCAGCCTCGCCTGAAAGTGGACCCCGTTGGTGCCTCCGTACAGGATGTACGCCCACGTGGAGCCGGCCTCCGGACTCTCACGGATCATCACCCCAACCTTGGCCCATGCGTTCGTGTTCGCCAGGCTCTCCACCTTCGCCACGATCGATCCGTCCCCACTGAGACGCCTGTACGCAAACCGGCCCTGGTCCACGGTGCCCCAGATGTCCGTACCCATGCCGTTCATCACCACGCTGCCAGGGGCATATTCCAGGAAGCCCGGGGCCTCACCTCTGAAGGAGACCGTCAGGGTGTTGGCTCCACCGCCCTTCCACGACTGGGCCGTGTCCCACTGCCGCACCGCCTCAGAATAGAACGGCACTCGGGTGTTGTCGTACCAGAACGGCATGGCCTGGTTGCCCGAGTTCACGATCGTCCGCTCCGCAAACGGCGGATTGATGTTGCCCACCGTCGAGCCCGTCCCATTGCCCTGGGACGGCGGCACGCTGCAATCAGTAGATCCGCTGTGGCCGTACCCGTCGATCCAACTGAAGAAGATCCGGCTGCAGGTGTTGTCATACGACTCAAAGTCATCTACCACCCCATAGCCGACCGTCGAGAAGCTCCAGAGGTCTCCAGCCCAGGTCTTGGGCATCGCCGCGTCGTTGACCTCATCGATCTTCCAGTAGTAGGTCCGGCCATACTCCGGTGACAGACTGGCCAAGCTGAGCTGGTGCTCGGTCACAGTCTGGACGAAGGCCGTTCCGGCCGTCACGGCATTGGCGTCTGTGCCGAAGAAGACCTGGTGACTGGCCGCCTCGCGGCCGGGCCGCCAGTTCAGGGTGGCGTCCAGGGCCACACCCGTGGCTCCGACCGCGGGCTGTGGGGCAAAGGCCTTTACCGGGACGTAGAAGAACCGAACCTCACTGAGGCCACATTGGACCTGGGTACCCCAGTTGCTCTGAATGGTCAGCCTTACGTACTGGGCGAGGGTCCCGCCAAGGTTCACGGTCGTGTTGTGGACATAGTCCGGGGAGCCGGTGGCCTGGTTGAAGATTGGGGCATTCGGTATCGCCGCCCATGTGGTCCCGTCCGTGGAGACCTCGACGGCTACCTCCCTGGCCCCAAAACCAATGACCGTCTCGATCATCTGGTTCGAGTTCCACATCCACATCTCGCGGAGCTTGTATGCCTTGTCGAACTCGTATTGGATCCAGGCCGGTGTGGGACCCATGGCACTGCTCAGCCACATCTCCGTCTCGATGGTCGAGTGTTGATCCACGGCGTTGAGCCCTGATCTGTCCATGGTCTTCTCAGGACCAGTCCCGGCGTTGTGGACGCTCGATGCCGCGGCACCAGTGGGCCTGATCTCATACGCATAGGGCTCGGCCGTGAAACTCCAGACTGAACCAGGGATGATCTTCTGGTCGATGGCGTTGACTTCATCGACCCGCCAGTGGTACGTTTGGCCATAAGCAAGCAGAACAGGAGGATCATAAATGGCGGCCGTCTGACCCTGGCTGACCAGCGCGCCCTTGGGGTCCGTACGGCTGGCACCTTCCGCATCTGCCTGACTGGTCCCGAAGTACACGTCGTGCGTGGCCTCAGATGGCCCTGGTGTCCAGGCCAGGACTGCATCCCTGGGCACGTCCTGCCCCTTGTCCGCCGGCCTTGGGCTCCTGGCCTTTCCAGAGGGCGTCAGGCCCTGGTCCCCATCCCACCAGATCTCATCAAGGTAGATGACCTCGGCCTGACCTGTGCCGGTTGGACTGGCAGACATGATGCAGTTGAGAGGATCGGTCGTAGCCACCCCAAACGGAATGCCGCCCTTGACAAGGTCTGACGGCGTGGGCAGCGTGGGTGCCCCGGCGGGTCCTTCAGCCGTGCTGAGATAGAGATCGAAGGTATTGGCGCCGTGATCGGCCACGATCCAGACGTTGTACCACTGGCCGCGTACAAGGCTGGGCTTGAGAGTGGTCGCACCATCCAAGGTGGCGACGTCGAATCCAGTTCCACTGGCCACCAACCTGAATCCTGCCGGGACAGTCAATGGATCCCCGGCAGTGGTGCTGTTGACGGGATCATTGGTCGCGTTCGCGATCAGGCCTATATGGGTGCGTACGGTAAGGCTTGCGGAGCGGACCATGAACCTGCAGAATCCTATGCCTGTCTCGCCCTCCTCAATCGGATTGGTGATGCCACCGATTCCCACTGCTCGCAGGGCGCCGCTACTGTGGCTCCTGTAATTGATGCAGTTGCTCCCGCCGATGGTCCCAAAGGTATGATTGCCCGTGCCCTCGGTCTCGCTGTCTATGAAGCCCCCCAAGACACCATTGCACGCTATGCCGTCAGGAGTCCCCGTCATGCCTTCAAAATCTGTCACCCGCTGCAGTTCCGCCTGAACGGCCGTACCGGCAAGCAGTACCAGCAGGACTCGAATCACGCTCTTGATTGATCGCTTCATGGTCACACCCTTTCACCACTGATGCCCCTAAGATTCCACTCTGTACTTTGTTGATTCCCTGCGAATTCCATCGCCCACAGGCATGGGCTCCTACTGCGCCGTCCGCGATAGGCGTATGTCGTCGATGTACAGCTTGCCTGTGCCACCGGCCTTCGGAGAGGACCTGTCCCCTACACCGATCATCAACCTTTTGACGGAGCCCACGTTGACCCCAAAGCCGCTGATCTGGCTGAAGGGAATGGTCCACTGCTCCCACGACCCGCTGGCTATGGCCGCAGGGTCTGGATGGCCCACCACCGCCGTCTTGCCCCCACTATCCTGCACCACCACGTACAATGCCTCCAGCGTGTTGCCTGTCGCCACCTGGGGCACTCCTAGATCCGCAGATTCCCATGCCCCTGTCACGTTGCCCGTCGTCGCGACCCCTGACAGCCTGGCCCCGCAGACCACGTTGGCCGCGTGGCTGGTCACTGCCAGGCCAATGTACACGTCCTTGGCCATCGTGATCGTCTGCGGATTCCATACCATCGCAGTCCAGACCTTGCCGTCCATCGAGTAGGACCCGCTGAACTGGTTGGCCTTGCGCTCCAGCTTGATCCACACCGGCGCCCGGGCCCCAGTCTGGTCTACAGGAAGGGTGATCGCCGTATCACTGACTGCTGCCACGTTGCTTGTCAGCCTCGCCTGAAAGTGGACCCCGTTGGTGCCTCCGTACAGGATGTACGCCCACGTGGAGCCGGCCTCCGGACTCTCACGGATCATCACCCCAACCTTGGCCCATGCGTTCGTGTTCGCCAGGCTCTCCACCTTCGCCACGATCGATCCGTCCCCACTGAGACGCCTGTACGCAAACCGGCCCTGGTCCACGGTGCCCCAGATGTCCGTACCCATGCCGTTCATCACCACGCTGCCAGGGGCATATTCCAGGAAGCCCGGGGCCTCACCTCTGAAGGAGACCGTCAGGGTGTTGGCTCCACCGCCCTTCCACGACTGGGCCGTGTCCCACTGCCGCACCGCCTCAGAATAGAACGGCACTCGGGTGTTGTCGTACCAGAACGGCATGGCCTGGTTGCCCGAGTTCACGATCGTCCGCTCCGCAAACGGCGGATTGATGTTGCCCACCGTCGAGCCCGTCCCATTGCCCTGGGACGGCGGCACGCTGCAATCAGTAGATCCGCTGTGGCCGTACCCGTCGATCCAACTGAAGAAGATCCGGCTGCAGGTGTTGTCATACGACTCAAAGTCATCTACCACCCCATAGCCGACCGTCGAGAAGCTCCAGAGGTCTCCAGCCCAGGTCTTGGGCATCGCCGCGTCGTTGACCTCATCGATCTTCCAGTAGTAGGTCCGGCCATACTCCGGTGACAGACTGGCCAAGCTGAGCTGGTGCTCGGTCACAGTCTGGACGAAGGCCGTTCCGGCCGTCACGGCATTGGCGTCTGTGCCGAAGAAGACCTGGTGACTGGCCGCCTCGCGGCCGGGCCGCCAGTTCAGGGTGGCGTCCAGGGCCACACCCGTGGCTCCGACCGCGGGCTGTGGGGCAAAGGCCTTTACCGGGACGTAGAAGAACCGAACCTCACTGAGGCCACATTGGACCTGGGTACCCCAGTTGCTCTGAATGGTCAGCCTTACGTACTGGGCGAGGGTCCCGCCAAGGTTCACGGTCGTGTTGTGGACATAGTCCGGTGAGCCGGTGGCCTGGTTGAAGACCGGCACATTCGGTATCGCCGCCCATGTGGTCCCGTCCGTGGAGACCTCGACGGACACCTCCCTGGCCCCGAATCCAATCGTTGTCTCCACAGACTGGTTGGAGTTCCAGACCCACATCTCCTGGAGTTTGTAGATCCGATCAAAGTCGTATTGTATCCAGGCTGGCTTGGGACCCGTTACATTGCTGAGCCACATGTCCGTAGCGAGGATGGAGTGCTGGTCACTGGCACTGAGCCCGGAGCCGTCGATCGTCTTCTCAGGACCCATCGCTGTGTTGTGAGAGTTGGAGGCCGTGGCCTTGGCGGGCTTTATGGCGTAAGCATAGGGTTCGGCTGCAAAGCTCCAGACGTCGCCCCGATAGACCGTGGCGTCCGGCGTGGCATTGACCTCGTCGATCCTCCAGTAGTAGGTCTGACCAAAGGCCAGAAGACCGGCAGGATCAAAGGCGGTGTCCGTCTGGCCCTGGCTGACCAAGACGCCCTTGGGGCTGGATACACTTGCCGTATTGACGTCGTCGAATGAGGTCCCGAAGTACACATCATGGGTACCCGCGTAGTCCCCCGGCTTCCAGGCCAGGGCCACTTCTCTAAGCACGTCTGCAGCCTTGTTCGCGGGACTGGGACTGCCGGAGATGCCGGCGGTCAATCCACCTCCACGCAGGATCGTGGAGATCAGGCCGGCAGGCAGGACCTCGTTGTAGATGCGGAGGTCATCGATCATCCCCCTGAAAGGCCAACGGGGGGCGCTATTGTAGTTGTCCACGCCGATGATGAGGGGAAAGGCATTCGTGGTGAGTGCGGTTGACCACGTCCGTTCTGCGACTTGGACGCCGTTGAAATAGACCTTGTTGTTGTTCGCCCCGCCGTTGACGTCAAACGTCATGGCCACGTGCGTCCAGGTGCTCAGGGGGACGACGGACGTGGGGTTCCAGTTCGTGTTGCCCCACTGGATGCGAACCGTCCCGTTGGACTCCGCGCGCATACCGTAGGCAGCGTACCAGGCACTGCCCGCGGTGCCCCCCTTCTCGAGGAGCTGGGCCGTGGCGTAAGTAGGGATGTTCACCCAAAAGGCCACGGTCACCGTGTTGGGGATGTTTAGGATATCGCTGTGCGGGATCTGGATGTAAGATGCGCTTGTGCCCGTGGCGGTGGAGCCCTGCCAGGCCCCCCCGATCTGACCTGCCACCCAGGTCGCTGCGCCTTGGCAGGTCCCATTGTTTCCCTTTCCAGACGAGTCGGCCACCGTCGAGCCCGAGGGCTCATCCAGCCTCCACCAGCCGACCAGCTCGGCACGCACCATGGTCGACAGCACGGCCAGCAGAAGACTGACGATCATGGGATGATGCAACTTTTTGCACATGACAAGTCCTCCTTCGTATGGGATAGGTTGGCACTGGCCCAACGGCCATGGATCAAGGGCTGGAAGGTCCCTCCCTCTTGGCGGTCAGTTCTAGGCTGGCCTCTGCAAAAAGGGCCCAGCAGTATTGGTACTCCCCTGGGTGCGTGGTGGCCAAGGTCAGAAAACGATCCCCGGGTTCTAGGTCTATCCCGATCCGCGCTGACTGGGGCGGCACGGCCTTCAAGGCCTTCGAGAATCGAATCCGGCCGTCCACGAGGACCCAGAAGTCCACCTGGATCTTGTTTGGATCGGAGTCCCGCTTCGCCCAGGCCACCACCGTCTCTGATGTGCCACACAGGGCATCGAACCGTCGGATCTCCGCATCCGGCATGGAGGCCCGGATCTGGTCCAGGTCGTAAGTGATCCCCGCATTCGGGTGCATCCCGATCGACGGGCTGGCCTTGGTGACGTAGTCCCGGCCCCCCAACCGCCCCGGCTGGGGATCGAGCCGGCCAGGCCTGAAGGTCGCCCCATTGAGGACCGTTTCATAGGACCTGCCGTTGGTCCTGGGACATCTCTCGAAGACGAGCCCCGTGGAGGTGATGACCACAGGCGCATGGTTGCCGTCAGGCACGAAGACACCATCGACAAACGGGAGGGTCGGAACGGGCAGGAATCCCCGCCCGTCAACCTTGAGGAGCTGCCGGGCATCCGTGGCCGTGCCCGTGGAAGGATCCAGGCCCTGACTGAGTACCCCGGTGCCCAGGCCGTTGCCGCCACCGATCACGTCCGCCAGATCCAGGCGCCTGCCCGGGATCCCAAAGCCGCTGTCTACCGGCATTTCCCGGACGAATAGGCGAGGCCGATCCGTTACCGCGGTCCGACCCAGTCTCCCCTCCTCATCCAGGGTGGCCGCCTGTCCCTGGACGAGGGACTGGCGACCCGATTGATGACGGGCACTGCTTCCGTACCGATACTCGATCCTGCCGTCAAAGACGTGGACTTCTGCACGCTGATCTGCGCCGGCCAACAACCCGAACTCGGTCCCGTAGTCCACGACACTGGACCCCGGGGCCTTGACCGTAAAGCCCTTTGCCGAGGGAGGGACCTTGGCGGTCATCCATCCGCTGTATAGGGACATCCTGTTCTTGGAGTCCAGGGTGAAAGTGCTGGGGGCTTGGAGGATCACTTCTGCCCCCCTCCCCAACTGGATCTGGGCATAGCCCTGTTCAAGGCTCAACCGTTGGGGCCGAATCCGACCCTCTGAATCGAGTGGCACATTCCATTGGGCGTCCATCGATCCGACCAGGATTCCCACAGTCCGATGGGAGTGGATGTAAAGGGCCAAGACCAAGGTGGCCGTGGTGACCAGGCCCACGACGGCCGCAGTCTTGACCGCCCGGATACCCACATGGAGGAACCAGCGGACCGATCCCTCGACCCGATCCCTCATCAGTCCCAGGTCCAGACCTGATCGTCGCGTCCTCTGCGCCGAGGCTTCGGCCTGCTGCTGTTCGAGAAAGGCCTCCAGTTGCTGACGGGCGTACTGCTCGATCTGACGGACCCGCTCCGGTTCAGGCAGGTCCGGCCCCAACCGGACGGCACCAGAATCGTCACCTCCTTGCGTGCTCTCCGGACGATTCAGGGTTTCCACGGCCTCGCAGGACTCCTCGGCGATAGGCAGGTCCCTTTCCAGGACCCAATTGACCGGCCTGGGCAAGACCCCCACCAAGCCCACCAGCCCGACGTAGGTCATGATGAACTCCAGGTAATAGGCCCTGGCCGTCGGCTGTGTGCAGATCATGTGTTCGAGCCGGGCAAACTGCTCGGTCGTGATCGTCCCGTCCAGGGAGTGGACGATCCATTCGGCGAACTCCGGCGGCATGCGATTCTGATCTGTCATGCAAGCTCCTCCTTGCTCAGGGCTCGTCGGACGCACTGGAGCAAGGCCTCATGGATCCGAGCAATCCGCTTGTAGACACTTTGAACGGACCGACCGGCCCGCTCGGCGATCGCCCGGATGGCGATCTCGTCCTCGTACCGGAGCCGGATGAGGTCGTAGTCCCTGGGATTGAGCCTGCGGACGCACCCCCTCAGTGCCTGCATTCGGCTCTCCAATTGGTCGACGAACGGATCAGACTCCCTCTGAAGCAGTTCCAGGGCGGCCTCGCTGAATTGTAGACTCCCCTGGGAGTACCGCTTGCGAGCGTTGAGAATCTGGTACCTGGCCACCGTGATCCCCCAGGCCGAGAAACTCGTCCCTGGGGTGAAGCTGTCGAACCTGGACCACATCACCAGGACCGTCTGCTGGAAGAGGTCCTGGGCATCCTCATGATTCGGAACCATAGCCAGGATAAAGGCATAGATCCGCTTCTGGTTCCCCATCAGGTAGCGTAGAAACTCGTTTGTTCTGAGAGATTCACTCATACTGCCTCACAAGTAATATCTCGTGGGCCCGACGATTCAACCCACAATCCCCGCCTTTCACCCACTTTCCAGCAGCCAATGCACATCACTTTGCACCCAAATCGCTGCCTCGATCAGGCTTTCGCAGCTTGCCGGAACCGACTCTAATGTACCGTTCAGAGCCGGATTCAGAAAGGAACGGATAGATGCGCCCCCGATAGTCCCGGGCAAGTAGAGGACCTTCCCATGGAGTAGGCCTTTGGCCTTGTGACCAACCTGGGCAGCCAGCTCGGCTGAAGTACCCGTGATCCGTGCCTTTCCAAGAACGAGAGTCTGGCAGAATCCCCTCATTCTGGATGGACCGGTTTTCGGGGAGCAGGTCAATGTTCAATGACCCCCTGGTCACCAGCTACCTCGCCTTCAGGGTCCCGTACCCTACGCAGACCCAGGCCGTCGTGGTTCCACGGATGGAGCTTGCGATGGGCATGTATGAGAACACCTGTCACCGGCGTTCGTCCGCTTGCTCGAACATGGTAAGGATACGTTCGAGGGCGTCGTATGGGGCAGTCCCGACATTCACCGTGAGAGTATCGTCGCGGTTGGGGACGGTAGACACGTTGCCCGCGGCAAAGAGGACATTGCTGGCCTTCCGCTGATGGCTCGTTCGCGTCTTCACCTGAAATGCCGCTAACGAGGGATGTGCGAGGAACTGCACGTCGGTCACCAGCGCGGCGATCGGTTGGCCTTTGCTGTTACTGCCCAGATTGCTCAGCCGAATGTGGAAGCTCTGCGGCTTACCCGTCAGCAGGGCCACCGAGGCATGGCGATAGTAGTAATCGCTCTGGGCCTGCGAGGACCCCACCCGGGCCAGTTGCTCTTTGGCTTCCGACGGTTGATCGGCACCGGGGCAGAACAACACCAGCGGCTCGCGGGACAGGTAATCCTTCAGCAACAGTCCCAATCCGACCGGCTCGCCGTCTTCGAGCGACAACAGGCTGGTGACGTTTCCAGTGACCGTGTAGAAATTCGAGCCCGTGACCGGCCGGCCCGCCGGCCCGAATGGAATTGAGTCGTCAAAGTCGTGGGCATAGAGATGCATCGCCATGCCGACCTGGCGGAGGTTCGCGGCGCAGGCAGCTCGGCGGGCCCGGTGCCGGGCCTCGGTCAGGGCCGGCGAGAGGATCGCCAGCAGCAAAGCCAGAATGCCAATCACCACCAGCAGCTCGATCAGGCTAAAGCCGCCCTCGGTGGTTCGATGTTCACTTGTCGCTTGTCGATTCATCGATCCAATGCCGCATGTCAATCAGGGCGTTTGCCCCTGGACCAGCGGCAACGATTCGGCCAGGCGGACGTTGTCCAGATCCCAGAACCCGCCGGCGGCCCCCGTGGCCCGGATCGCTACGCCGATGGTCTTGCCCGCCCAGGCGTCGCCGGGGTGTACGGTTGCCAGTACTACCGTGTAGTCCCGCAATTGGGTGGAGGATTGCCCTTTCGCCCCAATCGTCAGACGCGCGATGTGCATGGGTTGATTGACATCGAGATAGTAAAGAACCAGATCGATCGTATCCACCGGCTTGATATCTGAGGGCGGGAACCGCGCGGACACGCCCACCGCCACGGTCAGCCGGTATTCACAGCCAACCCTGTAGATCGCCGCCACGTCCTGCTCCAGGGCATTGCCCTGCTGAGATCCCAAGAAGGCCAGTTGCTCGCCGTCGGCGTTGGCTACGTGATCCCCGCTGCCCGGCGTGGTATTGGCGAAGACACCCGTATTCTGAGATCCCGCGTCAAGGTCCAGCTCGAGCCAGCCATCAATGGCAGGCCAAGCCGGAAAGGCGTTCGGATCGATCGCCGGGGCCTCAAAGGAAGCATTCCTGATCGCAATGTTGGCAGCGACATCTGACGCCCTTACGGCTGTACTGCAGACCGTCAGCACACTCAAGCAAACCATATAGCGCAGCATTCCATTCCTCCTTTCGAAGACTCGTCACCACGACATGCTTGCTCCTAACACCGTCACACGGATCCATCGCCGGAGCCGCGAGAGGGCAAATGAAATCACTCAGTGGCCGTCGAGGACACCGGGGGAGCCTCCCAATCCTGTGCTCGCCTGCCAGGCGTCGGCCTGTGACCATGTCAGCAGGTCGGGATTGGCAGCATCCAGGATCGTCAGCGAGTACCCTCCGCCATCCGTGGCAGAGTACCACGCGTCGTCATACATGAAGACCTGGAGCGTCCGGCCCAAGGCGTCGACGATCTCGATCTTCTCGCCGTCGTTGGCGAGGCTGCCCGAGTACTGCCCTGCGACAGGCAGTCCGGAACCGTACCGGGCCTGAAAGGCCGCGGCGTGCTTGACGACCAAGCAGCAGCCGCCGGGTGCCAGCTCGATGCTGGGGAAGGTGAAGTCTATGCCCTTGGTGAACCGGACCAGGCTGAGATTGATCGTCTCGGTCCCGATGTTCGTCAGCTCGATGTACTCAGTGTTGGGGTCGTTGGGATCGCCCTGGCTGGCGGGGTGGTACATGATCTCGGAGATCCGCAGACCCTCTGCGACAGGCCCTACGACGAAGATCGCCTCGTGGGCTGCGCTCCAGTCAGTGCCGAGCCTCGCACGCGCCTTGACGTGACACGACTGCGTCAGCGTAACGGGGCCCGTATACCGAATCGCACCAGGGTTGAGGGCACCACCAGCAAGACGCGGGTCCCCGCCATCAAGACTGTAGTAGAGGTCGCCCTTGGGTGCAGCCATGACCAGGCTGAAGGAGGTATCGACTGAGCCGCCATGCTGGTTGAAGGAGGGCGCGTCGACAGCCGGATACCAGCCTTTGGCCTTGAACTGGGCAAGGACGTTGGCGGTCCGCTTGGGGAAGTAGTCGTTGAGCAGAAGACGTACCTGGGGCAACCAATCATCGTCCTTGGTCCTAGGCTTCGACACCTTGGCGTCACCCCAGCGGGCGGACTCCGCGATGATCGCCAGGTCAATGGTGTCCTTGCGGCTGGTCAGCAGCCGGACCGCAGCTTCGGACGTCATGGGGCCCTCGTTGAAGAAGTGCCTGTACACGCGATCCGAAAACCGCATGCGGTACTCGGCGTTCGCTGCCAACTGCTGGTGCAGCCACTGGGGATTGAAGTACTGGGCCTGTGATCCACAGGGATAGGGGCCTGTCCGGTTCTCGTTGACATTGAAGAGCGTATGCTCTGAATCATGCCTGAAGAACTTGAAACCATCGGGGACTGTGCGGTTGTAGATGGCGTAGAAGTTGTTGGGCCGGTTGTTCTGCTGGAAGTTGGTGACGGGTGCATCGAAGTCGCCCACAAAGAACGTGCAGAGCATGTAGTCGATCAGGTTGTCGACATCGACCAACCGCTCCGCCTTGGGATTCGCGGATCCATCCGCATTGAGGCCTTGCACCCCGCAGTATGCGGCGTCCGTGGTAAAGCCCTTGACCGCGGCGGACCAGAGGCGATTGTAGGCATCCATGGTGCCGTCCGTGGTGGTGACGGTGTAGGGCATGCCCGGGCCCGAGTCGACCTTGACCACGTCGTAGTCCTCACTGGTGTAGCCGAAGTAGGAGGCCGCGTACCTGGCCTCTGCCCGCTCCTGGGTCTCGTAGATACCCCAGTACTGGCCGTCGAGGTAGAGATGGTAGTAGCGGCTGCGGGTGTAGGGCTGGCCTGCTGCTCCTTGCAGATCGCGGGAGAAGACCTCGCGGAGCATGGTGTTCTTGCTGCCGTTGTCGTCGCCCTGACTGCCCTTGAAGGACCAAGAGTAGTTGTTCTCGCAGCGCAGGTCCACTTTCTCAAAGTGATCCACCCCTTCGTCGCCAAAGAGGGGGTAACGCAGCTCTGCGGCACCGTACTCCGCTCTGAAGAACAGGCGGAAGGCATGCTTGGGATTGTCGCCCATCCTGCCGTATCCGCCCCTGATCCGCAGGCCGGCGTTGATCTGGAACCCCTCGTCGCCGTCCGGATAGATCATCTCAACCGAGACCGGACGCTCCCATTCTATGCCATCCTGCAAGGCGTTGACGTAGATGCCAGTACCCGAGTTGAACAGGTTTGGCAGAGGAGTCACCAGGGAGATCGTCGGGATGGCCAGCAGCGCATCGCCGACCAGGCCCTTGTACCGTGCGTCATTGAGCACGTCCGGGTCTATCCCGTAGTCGATGATTTGGACACTGCTGCCCCAGCCACCCCACGGAGAGCCGCCCCCGCCGGTGACAGGCTCAGGCCAGCCTGCGGCAGGCTTTGCGCCCGTGGGTGACTGCTGCAGGACGTCCGCGATGAAGAGGTAGGTTTGCGTGACTACACCAGAGGACCTCCATCCCTGCTTGATGGCCACTGCCCGCAGGCAGGTGGTCTTGCTGATGGGGATGGGGCCCGTGCAGAGCGTCCCCGAGCGGGTCTTGCCGGACAGCACGCCCGGCTCGCTGGCGTCGAGTGTGTAGTAGATGGCCGCATCGGGCGTAGCGCAGGTGAAGCTGACGGCAATCGCCTCCTTGAAGAAACCATGCGGCTGGCTGAACATGACCTCTTCGACCAGGCCGCCATAGCCCTCCTGGTTCTTCAGGCCAGGGGTCGAGACGCCAAAGTACTGCCATCCCTCATTGGCGTCGGGATAGCGGCCATAGGAGACGTCTGCGGCCAACTGCGGGAAGTCCACACTGTCGATCAGCGTCACGCCGTCGCTGGCAAAGAGGGCTACGCTTTCCCCCTGAGAACTAAGCTTGAAGCTGGCGTGCAGGCCCGCATCCTGGGTGTCGCCGTCAGCCCAGACCAACAGGTAGCCAGCCGGAGGGATCGTCGTCAAGGCAGGGTTTGACACTGAGAACTGCCACTGGGTCGGCCTGTTCACGTCGTCGGTCAGGTACATGCCGCCAAGGTCGACCGCCGTGGCGCCTGCGTTGTAGATCTCGATCCAATCGTCATACTGGCCCTGACCGTCCTTCTTCGCGGCGGCGTTGGAGGCCATCAGTTCATTGATCGCGACGGCGGGCCCGGCCTGGGCCTCCAGTGTCACTTGGAGAATGCCCAGTGCTGCCATAAGCAACGTCACTAGCCTCTTCATCGACCCGATCTCGATCTTCAACACAGTCTCTTCCTTTCCGGTATTCCTATGCGCAGGCTGCGGATCCGCCATTGCCCATTTGAACTCACCCGGCTATGTCGCCTAAGCGTATTTTCATATAGGTCTTGCCTGCTGATCCTCGGTATTGAACCGCAGGGTCAAGTCTACTCATGCCAGTGATCCAGAAAAATGGCCTGGTCCATCTCATCGATGACTCCGTCGCTGGGCATTGAAATATCACAGCTAGGATTCCAATTGGCGTCTCCGGGGTGGCTTCCCATCGCGGCGGTGAGGACCGCGAGGTCATTGGCGTCCACACCGTGATCACCGTTGACGTCGCCGACAAGATTGGGTTCTGTGGCCAGCTCAATCCCAGTTCCGTTGGGGTCGAGGTTGCGACTGTATTGCCTGGCAGTAGCGTTATTCCAGTGCTCGTGCACGCCGAGACTGGCCAGACGAGATCCCGTGCTGCCGGGGTCGTAGAAGCTGCGTGAGGGCGGATTGTCCGCCTGGGCTGCCTCGTGGAGGTAATTGTCCACGCCTTGGCCGGAGCAGTTGGTGTTCAGCAGCGGTTCATTCCGGAGGAAGTCCAACATGACCGAATCGATGGCAGTGGAGTCCTGCGACGCAAACACGCTGGCGGTCCAATGGTTGCCAAAGGAACTGAAGCGGAGCACCCTGGTGATCGCGTTGTCGGAACCATAGAGACCATCCACCAGGAACAGCAGCGTCTTACCGCCGAGTTGGGGGTGGCCAATGAGATCGACAATGGGGTTGTAGGAGCCCATGGGATTATTGCGAAGACCGAAGTTGTGCAAGGGGAAGGGCGTCCAGCCACCGTTCCACACCATATAATTGGCATTCGTCCGCCAATAGACCGAGCCAAACCAGTTCTTGCCGCTCGCGGTAAAACCGTACATGCTATGCCCCGAGAGCGGGGCTATATTGATCAGATATTTGGCTTCGGTCACGTAGGTTGGCAGATAGGCCGTGGCATTGTTCGCGGGGCTCACACTTGGATTAGCGAAGTGGACGGGATAAGCGGGGTCGTAGACCGCACCAATGCGGCCGTTGCCCGTGGTATTGGCAACGAACCTCACGCCCTGGAAATTCGGGTCCGCATCCCCGTGGATCCGGTTGTAGAGCGGATCGGCAATGGCCCGCGAGGCATCATAAATGGTGACGTCTGCCCCAGAGACATGCACGTTGTCGAAGAGTTGGGCAAGGAGGGAATGAACCATCTGCGGGCTTGGCATGCGGCCGTTGCCGCCGCGGGTGTCATAAGCAGGGCCGTATCCCTCCGCGTTCAGGTTGATCTTGATTGCGATCTTCTCGCCCGGCTTGTAGCCGACGTCACCGGCACCGTGAGTGCGATTGAAGTAGCGGAAGATCGCGTCCCAGGCGGCTGCATCAACCTGCTGCCCGGCCAGGGTCCGAATTGCACGTGAGACCATTTGGTCCACCACCCGCTGATCCAGATTCCGGTCTTCCCACCAGAATCCGGTCACACCGTCCCACTTCGTTGCGTTTGGATCGTGTATCCATGCGACCCGGCCGGGATAGATGCCCCTGCCGGTACCGATCGGGCTATTGGGTAGATCGATAGGTACAAAGGCCGCACGAGCGCCGGTGTCGGCGGTGATACTGATCGACCACCAGATGGCTGCCACTGCCCCCACCGCACAGAGTGCGGCAGCCACGTAGCGGGCTCGGCCTGCCAGACACTTGGCCTTGCGATACGCCAGGCTCGATACGACGATACCCGTCAGCCACACCACGAAACCCGAGGCCAGGGGAAAGGCTGTGCGCTGGCATGGATAGGTAGCACGCGAGGGTTTGGGGATCACACGTATCAGGAACCACAGCAGTGACGCCAGCCCCACGAAGGGCAGCGTCCAAGACGCCCAGCGGTGTTCCCTTGCCCGTTTGACACGACGCCCGGTCTTCGGGCAGATCCTCTCAGCATTTCCATCGTTTCCCCGTGACATGGTCGTAACCTCCGGGACTCGTTACTTTGCTTTGACATCGTAGCAGAACAGCACATCCTGATCGCGCACGTACAGCCTTCCATTGGCAACGACCGGATGCGCCCAGGCCGGCAGCCTGGTGCGATCCGGCTGTTCAAAACGACCCCGCTCGACGTACTGCTGCGGGTTCGGCTCGATCAGGAGCACGGCACCGTCCTCCATACGGTAGTAGAGTCGGCCGTCCGCCAGGGCCAGCGAACCTTTCGCGCGACGACCCACGCTGGCCCGCTGGTCCCACAGCACCTTGCCGGTCTTGAAGTCGAGACAGACGAGGGCGCCGCCCTCATTGCCGCCGCTGGCGCCGTAGAGGCAGCCATCGAGGAGGATCGTGCCGCCGTGGTGGTTCTGCATGTCCGTGGTGGCATGGACTTCCTCGGCCTTGACAGCGCCATTCGCATCCTTGCTCAGCCTGACCAACCCGGCGCCTGCGCCATAGGCGGAGGAGGCGAAAACCGTCCCATCGTGGTAGATCGGCGTCGTGCAGTTAAGACCCATTCCGTTGGCGGGTTTGTCATACCGCCAGAGGAACTTGCCATCAGATGCCGCGACTCCGATAAGCGCTCTTGCAGTCATTTGCACGTACTGACGCTGCCCGTCAAAGTCGATGGCGATAGGCGAGGCATAGGCCGCTCCAGGGCCGCCGAGGCCGCCGAAACCGCCGGGGCCGCCTCGACCGCCGCCAAAGCCGCCTGGACCCGCTTGACCACCGCCGGGAGGACCGGCAAAGCCGCCAGCGCCTGCTCCTGAACCGCCGGTCATCGGATTCGTCATGCCTCCCTCAAATCCCTGATCCGGCTGCCAGACATTGCCGCTGGAATCCGTGAATGCTGCGGCCGAACCGGCCTTGATCCGAACTATCGTCGCGCCAGATGGCGTACCTTCTGCCTGCGGAAGGATTTCAATCGCCTTAATGGCCGGGTTTTCGACCTTGGGCGTGAAGACAACTCGGAACGCTCCATTGGTCACGTCCACGGGTACAGTTTCAATATAGGCGCGATTGGGACCGCCTGCCTTCGCCCAAACGTCAAAATCCTTGATTTCCTGCCCCTGGACATTGAGGGAAAAGACTCGCTGCCCTGGCCCAGTGATGCCTTGGTACGTCTCCGCAAAGTAGAGCTTCGCGAGATACTTGCCGTTGGGAATCTTGCAGGAAAACGCGGTCATCGAGAAATGCTCGCTCGAGAACAGGCCCGGATCCTTGGTCCCGGTGACCCCGGCAGCCGAACCACCGGCGGGTCCGCCTCGACCGCCAGCGGGTCCACCGGCGGCATTACCCGGACCGCCGGGACCCCCTCGACCACCGCCAGAACCGCCGCGGGCTCCAGAATCGCCGGCCGGGCTGTCAGGCATCTTGGCCTTCCAGATCGTCTCGCCGGTCAGCTTGTTCAGGGCCACCAGGATCGCATCTGCCCCGCCCGGGGTGACGATGACTTTGTCGCCATCAACGAGCGGCGATTCGCGGTAGCTCCACATGGGCATACGCCCGCCGAGATCCTCTGTCAGGCTGCGCTGCCAGACGATCTTGCCGTCTTGGGCCTGCAGACACGCCACAATGCCGCCCATGCCCTCGACGTAGAGGCGTCCGCCATCGACGGTCGGCGTGCACGACGGCCCCTCCTTCGACTGCGATACTCGTTGGGCAAATGCCGGGCCGATGCGGGTCACCCAGACTTCACTTCCGTCCTTCTCGGACAGGGCCCAGACGACTTCATCGGCGCCGCGATGGCTCATGCCGTAAACCCGTCCGGCAACGACCGATGGAGCGCTGTCGCCCCCACCGAGTTTGTCGATTCTCCACGCGAGAGGCGGACCCTCTTTGGGCCATTCCTTGAGCAGGCCCGTGTCCGCGGACTTGCCGTCGCGGTTGGGTCCCTGCCATTGCGCCCAATCCGCGGCCCAGGTGCGTGCAGTGAACAAACAACAGCAGCCGGCGATAGCCAACGCCAGCCAACGACAGGATCGATTCAATGATGACCTCATAGGACTCCTCTGCATTCTCATTGTTCGGTTTTATCTGTTCTCTTGTGGCTCATTGGCCGGCAAGGTGATCGTGCCTGCATCGTAATAGAGGTCCTCCGTGAGAGGGATACCGTTAGGATCCTCGATTCCATCAGCGTCAGGATCGTACCAGGCAGCCACGGAGCTGCTGGCTGGGCGGTTCTTGGCTGCCTCGTCGGCGTCCGCGTACACTCTGACCTCGATTCGGTCATAACCTTCCTGGGACTTCGCATCGATCGCGTGTAGCTCCAGGACGTACACACCCGGCTCGGCAAAGCTGGCCGTGGTAGCAGGCTTGGAGGTGTCGGCAACCTCGACAAGGGAGCCCTCTGGCGAAGAGAGGACGGACCAGCGGATACTGGTGACGTCGTTGGTATCGTCCGCCACAGATCCGTTCAGATCCACGGTAGTCGATCCGGCCTTGAGCCACGTGAGGACGCTGTTGCCTGCGTTGACCCTGGGCGAGGTGGTCGTCAACTCCACGCAGGCCAGGTTGCCTGCCGCACTTCGGACATAGATCTTCCCATTGGCCAACACGGGCACGGTACGGCACTCACCAGTCAGGATCCGGGCTCTGACAGCAGGTGTGTAGCCCGTAGGAGACGCCTTGCCGATGCTCAGCTCTCCCGTCTCGCTCAGGACGATCAGCGTAGCGTCGGCTAGGCTGACACACGCACGTCCGAAGCCTCCCTTGTTCCAGACCACTCTGCCAGTACTGAATTCCACGCAGGTCAGGTTCGATCCGCTATCGTTCGGACCGTACAGATATCCTTGCCAGAGCACGGCCGTGTTGTAGCAGGTCTGCATGTTCCTCTGGAGCCAGACCTGGGCGACCTGGCTGCCGGACGCCCGAAGCAGGGCAGAGCCCTTGTTATAGCCCGACGAGACGAACAGTTGATTGCCATCCACGACCGGGTCCGCAATGTTCCCCGGAAGAGCGTTAACCCAAGGATACTCCCACACGACACTACCGGTCAGGGGCTCGACTGCCGCAAAGGTCCTGTATCCCATCAGAACCAGGAGTTGCCGACCGTTGTCATCAAGCGGCACCGGCGTGGAGTATCCCGATACGTCGGTGCCGGTTGTCCAGGCCAGTGTTCCATCGCTGGCGTGCAGGGCCAGACCGTGCTTGCCCGCGTTGTAGACCATCAGGTCCTCATGGGGATAGGGCGACCCTGTGAAGGACCATGTCGGCAAGAGGAGGCCGTGCTTGGCGACTAGGTCGATCTGCCAGAGGACTGCACCGGTCTTGGCATCGAAGCAGCAAGCCAGGCCCTGCTTGCTCAGTGTGTACAACTCATCACCCACCACGGTCGGTGTCGTGGTAGTGCCCCCCTCGTACAGGTGGGCCCCCAAGGCCGCAGTATAGGAGTAGGTCCAGATCTGGGCACCGCTGTTCGGGTCCAGGCAGTAGATCGTGTCGGTGTCCTTGTTGAGGATCTTGCTGTTGCCCAGGGTATAGAGCCGTCCGTCAGCTACCACGACCGCAGAGGATCCCATGCCCACTGCTTTCGTCCATCTGACCTTCAGTGAGCAGTTGGCCCAATCCTCCCCCCAATGTCGCTCAGACGAGACGTTGTTGTGCTGGGGTCCGTGAAAGATGGGCCAGTCGCCGGCTGTCACACGGACAGTCCTCAGACCTGCGATCAGGATCAGAAGAGACATCGTCGTAAGTCTATGGGTACGGTTTGGCATATACGGACTCCTATACCAGTGGTTACCAGGCCGCAAAACAGCCACTCTCATCCCAGAGTCGTGATCCGCGATAGATGCTCATGTCCTTGATGTGTTTCCAGGCGACGGATCCATCCAAGCACCCGACGTGGCCCCCGGCCGCGCCAATCTGCTCAGAGGTGGCGCCCTCCTTGCTGGCATTGGTCGAATCTCGGCCTTCCAGGATCGCGCCCCTGGAGCCATGCGGCGCAAACGTCTTCATCTCGCCTGTTGACCACGCGTTGAGGTCGGTCACGAGCGGCCTTGTGCCAGGCTCGAAGGACCTCTGGGGTGACACCCACAGGGTATTGGCTGGGCCCAGCAAGGGCCAAGGCGTGCCTTTGTGGCCTCCCAGGTAGTTGTAGCCAAGGACATAGCCGTAATCCTGACCCTCGTAGACGTAGTACCACCCGCCCGGATGATTGAAGGGCTCGCGAAGCCAGGGGCAGTAAAGGCTGCGCTCATCGCCAATGATGCGCACCAGCGCGGTGCGTATGGCCCTGGAGAGGACAGGCGTATGTTCATCCTCAGGATTCTGGGCATCAGACTGACCGGAAGGAAGGGTCTCGCGAAAGTCACTGGAATACGCCTGGATGCCGACGAGGAACTGCCGGATGTTCCCCATGCAGGCGGTTCGCCTGGCCTTCTCCCGAGCCCTGCCCAGCACGGGCACCATGATCCCCACCAGGATCGCAATCACCGCAATCACCACAAGCAGTTCGATCAGGGTGAAGGCCGCCCCAAAGCGGTGGGCTCGCATCACTCCCCTTATGTCGCCGTGTCTCCTTCTTGGTCGCAGCATTCCGTCCTCTAAGAGAGTCGTTCACCCATATGTCGCTGCCAGAAGCGAACAGCTATGTCCAACCATCCTTCGGCATCCGTACCTGTACCAAGACCGAAGCCGTGCCCGAGTCCTTCGTATGCGTGAAACTCGGTCGGAATGCCGAGAGCGGACATTGCGTCGATCCTTCTTTTCATCGTCTGCCAGTTGGCAATTCCGTCGTTCTTGCCGACGCAGACAAAGGTAGGCGGATCGCTTTCACGATAGTCGGAATGTCCTGTATACTGCATGATGACAGCACCGGCACGCGGCAAGTCGTCGCCGCCGTAATATGCAGCTCCGTAGCTTCCGAGATTTGCTGCCATCCGCGCTCCGGCAGAGCCACCCCAGAGCGAATAGCAGTCGGTATTCACTCCGAGTACGTTCGCATTTTCAAAGATGAAGCTGATCGCCCGTGCCAAATCTTCACAAGCGGTCGTGGCGCCGGGTCGGTAGATCAGTGCAAAGGCATTGTATCCCTTCTTTGAAAGCTCCAGCGCATGGGGAAAGCCGTCGTGCATGGCACCGACATAGGCAAATCCGCCGCCTGCGTTACAGACTGCAAAGGGAGCACCTGCGTTCCCCCTGAAAAAGAATAGTCCGGTGTCCTCTTTAGCGGGATCGGCAGCCTTCTCGGCATCGGTGTAGATGTCGTAGAAGATGGTTTCGCCTGCCGAGGCGTGACTTTTCATGTAGTTTGCGATTTCTACCGTCTTGTCTGCGTCGATTTCCGTGTACCATGTCAAACGCAGCTCACCCAAAGTTTCGCCGCTGTAATAACCGGTATCAGCCGGAAATATCAGTCTGCCCCAGTCGCTGACTGCACGATCGGAAATGACATCTGCGATCTTTGTGTTCACAGTAAAGTCGGAACGTGCATCTGCTTTTCTATTGCCCCCAAACAGCATCAGACCGTTATAGGTATATTCGACTGCCGCCACGCCGCCGTGGGAATACCCTTCTTTGACGCGATAGGCAAAATTACCCTGAACGCCATCTTCTGCTTCAGTGAAATACGGCGAGGCGCGCATTTTCGCAGCGCGGTTATTGTCATAGCTGTAAGCAAAATCTTCTGTACCCGTCATAATGAAAACAAAGTAATCGCTTTGCTCTCGCCCGTTTGCAGCCTCGAAGATAGTGTCGTCGTCAAGGCCTGTTCCACAGCTCATCGGGAGGAAATAGCTGCAATAATCAAGACAATTCTGGAATGTGCGCCATGTGGCGACCGCACCCATTGAAAAGCCGCCAAACCCTCTGTGATCACGCGAAGCGGCGATTCCTTCAGCCGTAACATCCCCGGCATATGTATGATATTTGCTTTCGACTGCCGGAATCAGGTCGCTTATCAGTTCGTTGTGATAGTTCCGGTTGAGCTGTAATGCCAGACTGAAATTCGCACTGTCTTGACCGTTTTCGTTGGTGTTGTTGTATGTCGGACAGACAATGATAAGCCGGTCAACTTTTCCATCCTGTATGGCGTTGTCTACCACATTCTTGAATCGTGACGGATGATCCGGTGTACCGAGTGTGGTCGTTTCGTTGCTCCAGCCGCCGTGCATCAGGTAAAACACATTATGTTCTGTTTCATCCGTATAGCCACATGGCAGGTAGACGATCGCGCGCTTTTGCAGAGGCGTGGTGTGTTGCCCATAGGTCATTGATTCGTAGGTGTCGTAGTATAGCTCAACAAGTGTTCCTTTCTCTTCTGCCGGTGAATAGTATTCATCTGGTATTTCAGCAATTTCGTCGGGAACGCTGACGATGCCGCCGTCATCGGACGGCGAATTGCTTCCGTCGGCCAACTGGCGTCCTTCGCCCGTTGACGTGTTGTTCCCGTCAGTCGGACAACCGCTGTTATCCCCTGAGCAAGCCGCAGCCGAGAGCAGGAGAAGAACAGACAGGATCATCGCAAGTAGTTTTGTCATTATCATGACCATTCCTTTGTTAAGGGGAACCCCTATCGTGCTTTGCCTGTCCGGTTAGACACCACGTGATTGTATATGAGTCCTCAACGTGCCTACCTTTTCAATCACATCCAGTCTCGCTTTCCTGGGATCAGGCTTGCCGACTGATTTACCATCAGGCTGGATATCGAGGAGTTTCTCACCTTGAGTACTATAGATGGGCCATTCTGGAAGACCCGCACCATTCGGATTGCCGGTTTTGGCAAAGTTCGCCCAATAGGTGTTCATCATGATGGCGACCTCTTTGTCCTTAGGGTCCACAGGAGCCCCATCTCGGCCTGTAAGGTTGCCGAACACGTATGACACTTCAGATCCGTGTCCGGCACCATACCGCGCCCATTGTTGCATTGCGGCAGAGACGTAACCGAAATGGTAGATGTAGACGAGTGCTCCATTAGCGACAAAAGTCCTAGCAGCGAGACGAGCCGGCTCACCCCATACCCAGTCAGTGTTGAACTTCGTGATGACTTCAGCGAATTCTCTGTTACCATCAGGATCATAGGCAGATTTAGCTTCATCATCCAGTTCCCCGAACAGTGAAAAGAGATCTTCCTTTGAACGGCTGGCATTCACAAAACCTCCACCTATTTCCGCACTGGTATTCCCGATGATGAGCGGAATGCTGACCTGCCTGCCTGCCCTGTATGCGCTCTCCGCCGTTTCTACAACAAGTGTGCCATCGCGGATAGGTCCCGGATAGGTACGTGGACCTCCTTGCCCATCAGTTTCCTGCCCCCCGTCTACAACTTCCCCCGCGCTCAGGCGCACAGCTTAGCTAGTGCACCTGTGTCCGTGCCTTCGATTCCATGCTTGCGAGCAAAGTTGATCCCTATCGTTTCCGCTGAGACGGGGTAGAAGGGATCGGCATTGTCTTCCCTAATCAGCCTACCGGTAAGAACACCATCCCGGCCGCCGCCAGACTGGCTGATCGCCTTATGGAAGAGACCTCGTGCTGACGGGATTGTCAGAAGGGAATGGACCGAGACGCCACCTGCAGAGAAACCAAAAATAGTCACATTGCCCGGATCGCCTCCGAATGCGGCAATGTTCACCTGCACCCACTTGAGGGCGGCAATCTGGTCCATATAGGCGTAACTGCCCTTCGGCTCTTCCGGATGCTCTTTACTCAATGCAGGGAATGCAAAATGGCCGAGACGCCCAAGACGGTAGTTGAAGGTCATCAGGATAACGCCTTGTTTGGCAAATGCACTTCCTGAGGTGCCGGGACTGGAGCCGCTTCCCCCTACGAAAGCCCCGCCGTGGATCCAGACCATGACCGGCAGCTTCGCACCCGGCTTAGTCCCGGCAGGACACCACAAATTGAGATAGAGGCAATCTTCCGATGAGCCCTCCGCAATTGATCCGGAACCACCGGGCCTGCCTGCCTGCGCACAATTAGCCCCAAACTCACTTGCATCGCGCACTCCCTCCCATGCGCGTACGGGTTGGGGTGGCCGCCAACGATTGTCACCGACCGGAGCAGCAGCATAGGGTATTCCTTTATAACTGGAAATCTCTCCTTCCGTCACGCCTCGCACGATTCCGGAGGCTGTACGAACCGTCGGCGATGCTTCCGGAGCAGCATGAACACTCGCCTGCTGAGCATATACACTGAAACCGACAATAATGGCTAATACTCGTTTCATGACAATGACCTCATTCTCTAATGTTTGTCATTCGCATATTGTCCATCATCGACAAGTTCCATCCACTCAACGGTTGTGCCATTGCGGGGAGCGGAGATCGCGACATGTGACATGGGGCTGTCTGGCGCAGCTCCATGCCAATGACGCTCATTCGCTGGAATCCAGACAATATCGCCCGGCCCGATTCCCTGAACTGCTTCACCTTCAGATTGAACCAAACCACGCCCGGAGATGACAATAAGGGTCTGTCCCAATGGATGGGTATGCCATGCCGTACGTGCTCCAGCTTCAAACTTCACGATTCCTCCGCCATAACTGTTCGGTATTCCCGATGAGAACCTGGATTCAATGGTCACATGGCCAGTGAAGTGATCTGCCGAGCCCTTTGTCGACGCTCCATCTCTGATGACCTTCACGGATTCTGTCTGGTTCGTAGGAGCACTTATTCCCTGTAGCTCGTTGAGTGTCGCGGCGGCTCTGTCAGCACTTTCCACACCGACTTCCTGTCTGAGCACTGCAACATACTCCTCAAGCTGCGCTTTGTTCAGCCCCGTATTCATGGCGATTCTCAGATGTGCTTTGAGCTGTGCCTCTGTGCCCGTCATCGCTGCCAACACACTGATGGTCACTAGTTCGCGGTCCTGATGGCTGAGGACATCCCGGTAGAAGATATCTGCAAAAAGGTGCTCTACCAGAAACTGGTCAATGATGGGTGTGAAAACCGGATACCCGCTCGTGCGTTTCGATACATCGCTACCCACAAGCGAATTCCTGACCTTATTGCCATAGGCTGTCTTATCAAAACCGGCGGGCATGGGAGTTGCCTCTCTGCCGATCCTGTCGTTTATCCCGTTCTCTTTGTGCTTATCCAGAACAGCCATGTAGGTACTGATCCCATTCAAAGCACGCGGAAAACCGGCATAAGCATAGGTGTGTGTCAGAAGTTCTTTGACTTCATTAACCGTGAGTCCTGCGTCCATCCCTTTAGTCAGGGCTGTCTCCAATTCGCGCAAGTTCCCACTGGCAGTGAGGGCCGCAATGGGAATCATCTTCTTCTGGCGGTCACTCAACATCTTGTTGACCTCAGCTCTTGCTTCGGAAATGCTCACTATGCAAACCGCAGCGACGACCGAGACTGCAATGATCCTGTTAAGTGTCTTCATAGTTCCGGTCCGGTTGGATCTTCGCGATACAAGCTTCAGTCCAGCCCCTTTTCTTTGAGCCAGTTGGACATAAGGTCTGCGATTTCCAGGTTGTTCCGGTCTGAGAACGGAAAGTGCGTATTTCCGCGAATACCTATTTCCGGCAGATGTACGACCGTGACATCACCACCGTGACGATTTATGGTGGCTGCCCATAACCTGGCCATTGCCAATCGTACCCTCCAGCCATCCTGTCCCGGATTCGTTGATGGTGTCGTCGGGATATAGTCTCCGTAATAAATGATGATTGGCAGTTTGGTCAGTGCCACAAACTCCGATAGAGGTACTCCTGCGGCATTAAGCGGACCTGCAGAACTCTCTATGGGCGCGGGCACTTCACCTTCTGGAAAGATGAAATTACTGCCCGGCTCATAGGACACGACACCGCGGACATTCGGACTCTTGATTACGGTAGCCCATCCCATACCTCCGCTATGCGAGTGGGTGACGAGGATACCCAGGCCGATCTTGTCAAACAGTGCGGCTGCCGCGTCTGAATTCAGCTTGATGTCTATGGGCCCGGTGTCAGGAGTCATCTGGCGGAAGTATTGTTCCAACACTGCCGGTTGCTGGGCAAACTGTACACCAGGAAAGAACTCGGGCCAGATACCGAGGCGAAACGTGTTGAACCAGTGCTGCTCGTCGGGCACGGGTGTTATGGTAATCGGCTGAGTGCTTCGCCCGGCATTGCCCCGACGCGGTTGGTCAAGTACATAGACCCCAAAGCCACGCCGTAAGAAGATGTTCTGGTACCCCTCACGGCCGTCCGGTGTGGTCTCCCAGGTCTTCGAGAACTGCCCGAAGCCATGCCAAAGTACAAGAGGCAGTCTCCGGGCCTTCTCCGGGATCTGGTAAAACACGTATGCGTGATCCCCGTGGAACGTTTGGCCCTCCGGCGTCATCTTGACAGGGTCGAACGTGCCGGGGTTGGTGATCACTGAGCCGCCGACGGCAGAACTCCCTTGTTCCTGAATGACCAAGGGTGCGGCTTTCCCACTGCGGTTAGCTGCTGTGCAGGATGCGATGCAAACGCTGACCATAGTCAGCACGAGTGTAGCCATCAACTTCCCGAGCTTGGCAATCATGGCCTGGTTCCTTCCTTCAGTGTCTCACCGAAGAACTGGGCCAATTTACCCATGGCCTGATTCACATATCTCGGTTTCCAATAGGTCTCGATATGGGTGGCGCCTTCAATCAAGAACAACTCCTTCTTTGTCGCGTTGACCGCCTTCTTGAAGGCATCTTGGGTCATATACAGGGAGTCAGCCTTGCTCCCTGCCACCATCAGGAGTGGCTGATCGATCAAATCCATCTGACTGGCAGCATCGAAACTCATCAAGGAAAGCAGGCTGCTCATCGGGTATCTGAACGTCGAATTTGGATGAGCGTGAGTCTTGCCGTAGTACTCGAATCCCTGACGATACAAATCGAACGGCAACGCGGCAATCTGCTCATCAGTCAACTTGGCGTCAGCGGCATAGATGACCTCTCCTCTAGCCGCCTCTTGGGCTCGGGCGTCTGAGGCCTGCTTCAAACGCTCCTGTATGGTGGCGATTTGCGAATCCATGAAGCCGTTGCGCCTCACCCGCCCAGAGTTGAACATGCTCAGAGTAGCAATTGCCTTGAAACGCTTGTCAGTCTGGGCCGCCTTCAGGGCATAGCCGCCACCTCCACAGATGCCAAGCAGCCCGAGACGACCCGTATCAACACCATCGTATTGGCTGATGAAATCCGCCATGCCATGAATGTCTTCAATGCGATTGGCTGGTTTGTCCGTATTGCGGGGCAGACCACCGCTCGCGCCTTGATACACCGCATCCGCAGTAATGGTGATGTAGCCTTGTTCTGCCAAGCGTTGAGCATACAAGCCGGCGACCTGCTCTTTCACGCCACCATTGGGGTGAGCCACCACTACTGCGGGATATTGACTGCCTGGGCTATAGTTCGCAGGGGTGTAGACGTTAGCAGAAATAGTAATGCCGTTCAGTTTGTAGATGACGGGATGGATATTCACTTCGCCTTTCACGTTTGCAGTAATCGCACCGTCATAGGTCAGGGTAAACGGATTTGATTTGTAGTCTGCTGCCATTGCTGATCCTGATGAAACACCGATCATTGCTGCTGATAGCATTGCCCTGAGGATTGCAGTCCCTGGCAATACCTTTCTGATGCTCGACATGGTTGTCACCTGTGTGTTCCCATAGCAACTTGAATGCACATTAACCTGCTTTGGTCTCTGATAAGGAGCTTGCCATCGGCAAGTGCCAAGGGCGCCCAGTTCTGGGTCTTACCTCCCACTCTTGACGCCAGAGGATCATTCTCAGATCCTGTTCCCGCTTCTCCCAGCAACGTTGCTGATGCAAGTGACTTGAAACCAGACGGATCAGGTTCTATCAGATACAGAGACTGCGCACCATCGGTAGCTAGAATCAGGCCATCAACCAGGATCATGCTGCCTTTGTTGAAATCAGGTGAACGTTTTGTCTTCCACATGATCTTGCCGTCCATGCTCATGCACGCGAGGCCGTCACGCCGGCTGTTGGTTCCGTACTGGGCATAGAAGTAGCCGTTGTGGAGTACCGGCGGCTTTGTCTGATCACCGAAATCCTCGGTGGTAAAGAGCTCTGTTGCGCCGTAGCTGCCATCTGCCTTATTCTCGACCTTTAGCATTGTGGCGCCGAGTTCATATCCACCTACAACAAGTACTCTGTTGTCACCGGCATCAACGGCACTCGCCACCGAAATGTGACAACGCCACTGGTCATATTTCCAGAGGATCTTCCCCGTTGCGGGTTCTAATCCAACCACATTGCCTAGAGCATTTGCCAGTTCTGGATGTCCGAAACGATTGGTAGAGGAAGTCACCATGACGACATGGTCTTTCCCGTCTACTCTCACGACTGCCGGACTGACATAGGTTTCATTTCCGAGGTTGGAGGTCTTCCAGACAACGGCGCCCGTGAGTTTGTTGTAGGCAACCACACCCGCCTCAGGAGCTTGGGATGCTACGATAAGCAGATCACCGTGAATGAGAGGGCACTGAGTGACTCCCCATATGGGGATTTTGCCGCCGCCGAAATCCTTCCAGACGTTCTTATTCCAGACCGGTTTGTGTGTGTTTATGTCTATGCAATAGAGATCGCCATTGGGACCACACGAATAGACATGATTGCCGTCCAGGATCGGTACACTTCGCGAACCGGGGAACATCACAGATCCGGGAGCGCTGTAGGCGAGGTTCCAGAGTTCCTTGCCATTGGAGAGGTCCAGACACCGCAGGTTGTCACCTACCTTGTCATCCCGGTCGAGCAGGTACACCTTGCCGTCTTTGACTACAGGGCCGCCGTAGCCTATGCCCACCCCGACGGTCCACAGCACCTCCGGCCCCTTCTCAGGCCAGGAGCGCAGGAGTCCTTTCTCCGGTGAAGTCGAGTTTCTGGCCGGTCCAAGGTACTGTGGCCAGTCCGCCGCCATACTGCTGCCAGCCGTCACTATCACAACGACTGCTGTCACCGCTACTCTAACCTTCATTTCCTACTCCTTTCTCGTATGGCTGTCCCTATTTCTGTGGGTCCGAGTTCTTCCGGATAACCATTGGGACGCCGTCTTTAGCCGCATCGGCGATCCAAATCTCGTGATGCCACGACCCAAATCCACGCTCTATCACCATGCGGCTCGTGTCACGAGCCGACCAACCGCACCAGGCAAAAGAACCCTCGACGACCCTGGTCGCCTCTCTTGTCTCCACGTCATAGACCCAGAGCCCCCCCTGCCAATAACATCCGATTGCCAGCCGCTTCCCATCCGCTGACCAGGAGATAAACGGTAGTTCGTTTCCACCAAGCCCCGACCAGGATGCTGCCTCTGACCCACTGGTCAGATCCACGATCTCGAGTGCGCCTGTCTTCTTTTCGGTGACCGCGACGAATCTCCCATCGGGCGACACCGCAGGAAACAGCGTTTCACATGCGAACACCTTCTTCGGATTCGCGTTGTTGGGATCTGCCGAGATGGAGTACACCATCTTGTCCAGACGGCTGTGATAGTAGAGCCTCTTTGAGTCGCCGGACCAGTTGGGCCAGCCACCCCTGGCCAGAAACCGCGGGCGTTCCGTGCCATCGGCGCTGATCATCCAAACTTCTTCCTGCTCCCACGACTGAGGTTTCTCCTCGCCCGGAAGCGTCAGGTCCTGCATGGACAAGAACTGCCGGTCACGAACGTACACGATGTACTGCCCGTCCGGAGACCATGCCGGATCCTTGCCGGGCACGGTCAGCAGCCGGGTCTTGCCTGTTCCGAGGTGAAGAATCTCAATGCCGCTGGCGCCCAGCACGCCTCTGCTGTATGCCAACTGCGTTCCATCCGGCGAGAAGCTCGGATGGAAACCCTCGGGCACGACACGCCTGGCCCGTTCGGCAAGCTGACTGTATTGCCTCGCAGCCACGTACATGCTCTCGAAGGCCGTCCCCACCGGGGGTTTGTCCTGAGGGTACCACGATCCTCTCGACCACAGGCTGTCGGAGACATACTTGGCTGCCAGAGCATCAAAGTACATCGGATTCATGAGCCCGGATTTGAGGGCATCGTCGTGTTCTGCTTGCGCCCTCTCGTACTGACCCAGTGCCAACAGCACACAGAACAGGTCAAAATGGTAAACCGCATCATGGGGCTGTATCTGCAGACAGGTCTGAACGTCGGCAAGGGCCTCCTCGTATCTCCCCATCCGCATGAGGGTCCGGTGACGCTGGCTGCGCAGATCCGCCAGGCGGCTGTCATGCGGCGAGGTCATGCCTATCGCCCGGTTATGGTCCGCAACAGCCTCGTTGAGCAGCTTGCTGTCGTTCTGGCCCATCGCCAGTTCACGCCGCGCAATGGCGCGAAGGGAATAGCCCACGGGGTTCTTCGGCTGGCCGCCCACCATGACGGATGCCTCTGTCTCCATGTCGTGGTACTCGCCGAGCGCCAGACAGGTCAGGGCGCGGGCCCGATGTGCATCGTAGTTCGCCGGGTCCAGTTGCAGGGCATCCTCCAGCCATCGGAGGGTCTCCTGCACGGTCTGTGCGACCACGGCACGCAGCAGATAGGCCTCAGCGGTTCTCGGCAGCAACTGTTCCCCATGCTGCAGGTGAACCTCAGCTTTGTCCTTCATGTGAGGATCGCGGGTCGCGGATTCCAGGTAGATTCGCGCGAGGAGATAATGGGCGTTGGCAGCGATCTCGGATCGTTCATTCAGCAGCTTGTATAGTTGTTCGACACTGGCGTCGGGACTTCGCAGTTCCAGCAGTATCCGCGCATTCAGAAGCCCGGCTTCCGGACCGACGAACCGGCTGGAAAGGAGAGGTTTGACCGCGGCCAGCGCCCGCTCATAGTCACCACTGGTGACTAGATCTTCGACCAATGTAATCGTCCGGAGGTCGTTGCTCCGGATTCGCTCGGTCCTGAAGCGTAGGTAAGCGCCGGGGACAAGCAACAGCCCGATGGCAATGACAGCAACAGCCGACCACACTACGACCTTCGCGCGATTCCTCCGTAGGAATTTCTGCAGGCGATAAATCGTGCCGGGCGATGATGCCGTGATCGGCTCATGCCGCAGGTGCCGTTCGACATCTTCGGCCAGAGAGTGCACGGTCTCGTACCGACGCGTCCTATCCTTCTCCAGCGTCTTCATCACGATCCAGTCCAGATCGTCTCGCATCAGTTTCCTTAAGGCTTCGGCGCGCCACCTTGCGGTGCTTGGCGATATCGGCGCGAGCTTCTCCAAGAGTGCTGATCTTGGTGGATGGGCGTATCGGTTCCTCCTCCCGGATGATCCGCTGCATCTCTCCATAGCCTTTACTCAGCAGGTACTCCGAATCGAACGGTGTTCTACCCGTGAGTAGTTCGTAGAGAAGCACGCCCAGCGAGAAGACATCAGTCCTCGTATCTACATCCAGCCCGCTCATCTCGGCCTGCTCAGGGCTCATGTATTCTGGGGTGCCGATCATCTGGGAATAGCGAGTGAAGATGGTCTTCTCGGTCAGTCGCTGATTCAGGGCCTTGGCAATCCCAAAGTCGATCACCTTGGGGACCGGCTTGCCATCGTGCAGGGTGACCAGGATATTGGAGGGCTTGAGATCACGATGAATGATCCCGCGTTGGTGCGCATGCTGTACGGCATGGCAGACGGATACGAACAGATCCAGACGCTCTATCATCGTTAAACTGTTATTGTCGCAGAACTTAGTGATCGGAAGCCCTCGAACAAGCTCCATCACGAAGTAGGGCCGTCCCGTCTCGGTCGTCCCCGCGTCCAATACCGTGGCAATGTTGGGGTGGTCCATCATGGCCAGAGCTTGGCGTTCTGCCTCAAAGCGGGCGATCACTTGCTTGGTATCCATCCCGAGCTTGATGATCTTCAAGGCAACACGGCGGCATATAGGGTGCCTCTGCTCCGCCATGTACACGGTCGCCATACCGCCCTCGCCGATCTTCTCCAGCAGCCTATAGCGGCCTATCTCCGTACCCGTCATGTCCGGGATACAGGTAGCATCTCGCGTGGCATTGGGATCTCTGTCCGGCAGGTCCATGAACCCCCCTGCCTCACTATCCCACTCAAGTAGGGCATCGACTTCCGCCCGTAGCTTCTCGTCCCCGGCGCAGGCTTCATCCAAATAGGCGGTCCTTTCCTTGGAGTCCTTCAACTCCAAGGCCCGGTGGAACAGCTCTTCTGGCCTTCGTTCTGGTGCCGTCATCAAAGACTCTTACCCTTTCTTCAGTACCTGCGCAGAATGGCCGTCTTTCCGATCACGATTTTACAGAAGAAATGAAAAAGAATGAGCGGGATCAATCCTTGGAGCAGATTCTGCCGTAAAGCCAGGCCCGTGCGTAGTTCCAGTGCCGTCTCGCTGTCGCGGGGGAGACACCCAAGAGTTCGGCGGCCTGCTCGAAGCTCAGGCCGGCAAAGAACCGCAATTTGACCAGTTCAGCCTTAGGGGGATCGGCCTCAGAGAGCTTCGTGAGGGCTTCGTCCATGGCGATCAGGTCGTCCGGGGATTCCTCCGCCATCACGTCTGCACTCATGAAGTCGACGCGATTGCGACCTCCACCACGTTTCTTGCTCTTCCTCTTTCGAGCGTGTTCGACCAGGATACGGCGCATGGCCTCTGCTGCCGCGCCGAAGAAGTAGGTACGGTTCGCCCAGCGATCGCCGCCCGAACCGACAAGACGGAGGTATGCCTCATGAACCAGTGCCGTGGCCTGGAGCGTCTGCCCGGGAGACTCGTGGGACAGCTTCTGGGCTGCCAGCATGCGGAGTTCATCGTAGACCAGGGGCAGCAGTTCATTCAACGCTCCGGCCTCCCCTCGCTCCGCCGCATGCAGGATGCGTGTAACGTCATTCCTGGTCTCATCTGGCATCGCGATCCTGTTCCCTGCAACGTCTCCCAGTGGGAGGAGCCCGAGTTCCATATGGCCGCTCATTCCGCCAGGCGGAGGCGGATCTAGGAGGATTGTACACACATTTCGGAGGATTGTTATGCCACCTTCAACAAGTACCGCCGTAAAATTACACTAGACTCAGGACCAGGGACAGGCCTGCTCGACTTTGATTCCCGCGCCCTTCCTGGCCACCGTCCATCGCCACGAGACCCAAGTGTCCGACGAAGATCGCGCCCTCATCTCGCGGGACAGGTATGACTTTGGCCTGCCTTCCTCGAAATACGCGATCTGGTTTGACATAAGTCCAGTCACGTGCGCACAATAGTGATACTCGGAAACCTGCATCACCAGCGATGCGACTCACGGGTGTAGGACTGTTCCGGTCTGCACGGGATGGAGTGTGATCCACAAGAGCAGGCCAGACAGTGGATCGGAGGTAGTGCCATGAGACCAGAAGACCGTCTTCTCTCCTGCCCAGCCTTCGCATCTGCCTTCCATCGTGCGTTCGTCTTGGGGGAAGACCGATCTGTGTACTTGAAGAGGAGACTATCATGTTGAAAAAGACGACTCCATGGTGCTTGTTGTTGGGCTTGGCCCTCGCCAGTGTGACCTGGGCGGCCCCTGCCCCCGTCGGATGGTGGCGGCTCGACGAGCCGGGAGGGACCGTGGCGACCGATTCCAGCGGGAATGGCAATGACGGGACCATCAACGGCGCCGCCACGTACAGAACCGGCCTGTACAGCCGAGGCCTCTACTGCGATGGTTCCGAGGGCTATCTGGCCATTCCGGGGGGTCTCCTCACATCGAGCTGCACGGTGGCATTCTGGTTCAAGCCCGATTGGGACGGCACAGACGCATCCGACTACCGGCTCTTCGACGCCAGCAACGGCGACAAGTACCTGTTCATCAGCAAGGGGTCCGTTCACGCCACCATGACCGCCGCGTATCTCGGCTTCTTCTTTGAAGACTCGGCAGACACGGATTTCCAGAACGTGAGAATCACCGCAGCCGGCAGCATCACTGCAAAGACGTGGTATCACGTTGCTGCGACCTGGCAGTTCGGTGGTGGCGTCGCGATCTTCTACGTGGATGGCAAGGAGGTCTCCAGGGCGACCGGTCTGGGCAGCCTTGCCACTCTCTTTGCCAACCCTCGCTTCGGCTATGCGACAGGCGGCGGCGGTGTCGCTGCCACCCATGGCGCCGCTTCAGTCATCGACGACATCAAGATCTTCGACAGCGTCCTGGATGCCGATGAGATCGTGGCTGCCATGCAGGGCGCAGCGAGCGAGCCGGCGTCCGGGCCGCGTCCGGCGGACAGGGCGACCGACGTCCTTCGCGACACAGCCCTGAGCTGGGCGCCTGGAGTCTACGCCAAGAGCCACGACGTCTACTTCGGGACCTCGTACGACGACGTGAACTCCGCGACGCGGGCGAGCGCCAAGGGCGTGCTGGCCTCTCAAGGCCAGACTGCCACCTCGTTCGATCCTGCCGGCCTGCTGACCTTTGGCCAGACCTACTACTGGAGGGTCGACGAGGTCAACGCAGCACCGGATAGCACGATCTACCGGGGCTCCACCTGGAGCTTCACGGCCGAGCCCTACGGATATCCGGTCAAGCCCATCAAGGCCACGGCCTCCGGCTCCCTGGCTGCCACCATGGGGCCTGACAAGACGATGGACGGCTCTGGACTCGACAGCCTCGACCAGCACGGGACTTCGTCCACCCAGATGTGGATCAGCAAGAAGGGTACGACTTCCCCCTGGATCCAGTATGAACTCGACGGCGTCTACACGCTGTACCAGATGTGGGTGTGGAACTCCAACCAGCCTGTCGAACAGGTGACTGGCTTCGGGGCCCAGACTGTGACGATCGAAACCTCCAAGGACGGTACCACGTGGGCGGCCCTGGCCAACGTCCCGGAATTCGGCCAGGGCACGGGCGAGCCGAACTACGTGCACAACACGACCGTGGATTTCGGCGGCGTGGAGGCCAAGTTCGTCAAGCTGACCATCACCAGCAACTGGGCAGGCACCAACAAGCAGGCCAGCCTCAGCGAAGTGCGGTTCTTCTACGTGCCTGTCAAGGCCTTTGGGCCCACACCGGCCAATGCGGCCACGGGCGTGGCTCTGGATGCAGTCCTGAACTGGCGGCCTGGCCGCGAGGCCGTCAAGCACCAGGTGGTTATCAGTGCTGATGCCAAGGCAGTCACCGACGGCACGGCCTCGGTCAAGACCGTGAGCGAGCACAGCCTCGCCCTCGACTCTCTCGGCATCGAGTACGGCAAGACCTACTACTGGAAGGTCAGCGAGGTCAATGACGCTGCCGCGACCAAGGTCTGGGATGGAGACGTCTGGAGCTTCACCACGATCGCCTACGGCGTCGTCGACGATATGGAGTCCTACAACGACGGCTGCGGCCGGATCTTCTTCGCGTGGGTGGATGGGTTCGGCCACAATGGGTCCACGGACTGTAGCGTGGCGCCTGCCTTGGGCAATAACACCGGCTCCACGGTCGGCAACACCAGCGCCCCGTTTGCCGAGAAGACGATCTTCCATAGTGGCAAGCAGTCGATGCCGATGGCGTATGACAACACCAAGAGCCCCTTCTGCTCTGAGACCCAGCGTGAGTGGCCGACCGCTCAGTCCTGGACGGGCGGGGGCGCCAACACCCTGACGGTCTGGCTGCGGGGCGAGGCAGCCGCGTTCATCGAGACCTCGCCGGGGACCCTCGTCATGAATGGCACGGGCACCGATATCTGGGATGCCTCGGACCAGTTCAGGTTCGCATACAAGACCCTCAAGGGCAATGGCTCCATCGTGGCCAAGATCGAAGCCGTCAGCAATCCGCACGAGTGGGCCAAGGCGGGAGTGATGATCCGCGAGACCACCTCCTCGGGATCGACCCACGTGCTCGCGGCTGTGACGCCTACGGCCACCCACGGCGTGTCATTCCAGCGGCGGACCCAGGCGGATACAGCCACCAACCTGAATACGGACGTCGCCAACACGCCGGTGCCCCAGTGGGTCAAGGTGACCCGCAACGGCAGCACGTTCACGGCCCAGTATTCCAGTGATGGGGTGGCGTGGACGGACTTTGCGGTCACGCCTGCGGTGACGATCACCATGGCCAACGACGTGCTCATCGGCCTGGCCGTGACGAGCCACCTGGCAGGTTCGGTCTGCGGCGCCAAGTTCTCCAATGTCTCGGTCACCGGCACTGTGTCAAGCCAATGGCAGCTCGCCGAGGTCGGCGCGGCACAGGTCGCCGGCAATATCCCGGAGACCTTCTACGTGCTCGTGCAGGATAGCGCAGGCAAGAGCAAGGTGGTCAGCAACGCGGATCCGACCCTCATTGCCACGGGTAGCTGGCAGCAGTGGGACATCCCGCTGAGCCAGCTCACCTCTGTCGGCGTGAACGTGGGCGCCATCAAGAAGTTGAGCATCGGAGTCGGCGATCGCAGCTCGCCCAAGGCCGGCAACATAGGAAAACTGTACATCGATGACATCCGTCTGACCCGGGTGGGGCAGTAGACGTCCCACTCCATGAAGACACTCAGGTGCACAAGCACGGGGGCCTGCGCCACACTGGGCAGGCCCCGTTTGTTTGAACCGACGTGTCCCTTAGGGCCTTCTAAAGCAGTCCCTTGGGACCGCCGATACCTATGATAGTCCAGACTCCCTTCCGAATGCCCGCGGCCTCGGGAGGGGATTGGAGATTGAGGGATACGTGGCTATCCACGTGAAGGGCTCGCATGAGAGATGCGGTGTGCATGAAGACCAGACCAGGCTTCACGCTGGTTGAGCTGATGGTGGTGGTGTGGATCCTCGGCGTACTTGCCGTGATCGCGGTCCCGAGGTTCACCCAGGCCGAGACATCACCCCGGATCCGCGTATGCGAGACCAACGTGGACCTCATCAACTGGCAGATTGAGATGTACCATCACGACACAGGCAACTGGCCTCCCAGCATCAACCAGATCGTCAAAAACACGGACTACTTTCCGGACGGAGAGCCGGCATGTCCTTTTGGGGTCAACTACACCTACGACAAGGACATTCACCGCGTGCCTGCCCACAGTCACTGATGCCCCTGCAGTCCGACCTGGCCCTGTAGCGTGCCCCAGTCCTTCACCCCAGATCCGCGTTTTCCACCTCTTGAGGTCCTGCAGTCTGTCCTGTTATGATACGTGGGCATGAGTGACGTCACGCGCATTCTGAATGCCATCGAAAAGGGTGACCCAAAGGCCACGGACGAACTGCTGCCCTTGGTCTACGACGAGCTGCGCCTGCTGGCAGCCCAGAAACTCTCCAGGGAGATTCCCGGACAAACCCTGCAGGCCACGGCGCTGGTACATGAGGCCTACCTGCGTCTGCTCGGAGACGAGGGCAAGACCTGGCAGAACCACGGCCACTTCTTTGCCGCAGCGGCAGAGGCGATGAGGCGTATCCTGGTGGATAACGCCCGCAGAAAGCAGCGGCTCAAGAGAGGCGGAGACCACCAGCGGGTCGATCTTGATGATGCAGGCCTGGGTGTGGCCGGTCCTTGCGATGACCTGGTTGCCTTGGACGAGGCCCTGGGCAAGCTCAGCCAGAACGACAAGCTCAAGGCAGACCTGGTCAAGCTGCGATTCTTTGCGGGCCTGACCAATGAGCAGGCAGCCAAGGTCTTGGGCATCTCCCACAACACGGCTGACCGCTACTGGGCCTATGCCCGCTCCTGGCTGCATCTGGAGATCAGCAAGGGCGATGAGCCCCCTGCTTCAAGCGGCTGAGGTGGAAGTTTTCTTCAGTTTTCTTTGTTTTGGCTGGGGGATCGGCCGGACAGACGGCGCATGGTAGCGGGGGGAAGGAGGTTTGGCCGATGGGTATTGGACGATTCACAGACGAAGAAGCCATTTTCAGCGAGGCCCTTGGGATCGACAGGCCGGCGGACCGATCGGCCTATCTCCAGAAGGCCTGCGGCCATGATACCTGTCTGCTGAACCGAATCAGGGCCCTGTTGAACGTCCAGGCCAGCCAGACCAGCATCCTCGAACGTGCGGCCAATTCGCTGCAGTTGACGCTCGACTCGCCTGCTGCCATGGAAACTCTGGGCACCACCATCGACCGCTACAAGCTGCTCGAAAGGATCGGCGAGGGCGGCATGGCCGTGGTCTACATGGCAGAGCAGCAGCGACCCGTCCGCCGCAAGGTGGCCCTGAAGATCATCCGGCTGGGCATGGACACAGAGCAGGTGATCGCCCGGTTCGAGGCAGAGCGCCAGGCCCTGGCCATCATGGACCACCCCAACATTGCCCAGGTCTTTGATGGTGGCTGCACCGAGACCGGACGGCCCTACTTCGTCATGGAACTGGTCAGAGGCGTCTCCATCACCGAGTATTGCGACACGAACCGGCTGACCACGCGGGAGCGGCTGGAGCTCTTCGTCCAGGTCTGCAACGCGGTCCAGCATGCCCACCAGAAGGGCATCATCCACAGGGACATCAAGCCCTCCAACGTGATGGTCACCCTGCACGACGGAAAGCCCGTGCCCAAGGTGATCGACTTCGGCATCGCCAAGGCGGTCAACCAGCGGCTCACTGAGCAGACCCTGTTCACCCGCTGCAGCCAGATCATCGGCACCCCCGAGTACATGAGCCCGGAGCAGGCAGAGATGAGCGGCCTCGACGTCGACACGCGGACGGACATCTACTCCTTGGGCGTGCTGCTCTACGAGCTGGTCACAGGCACCACGCCCTATGCCAGCGAGACTCTCCGCAGCGCGGGCTACGCAGAGATGCAGAGGATCATCCGCGAGGGTGATCTGGTCAAGCCCTCCACGAGGATACGCACCCTGGGCAAGGCCCTTTCCGATTTGGCCAGCGCCAGGCGAACCAGTCCCGAGGGCCTCAGCAGGCTCGTCAGGGGCGACCTCGACTGGATCGTCATGAAGACCCTGGAGAAGGACCGTACCCGCAGGTACGAGACCGCCCACAGCCTCGCAGAAGACATCGAGCGTCACCTCCGCCACGAGCCCACCCTGGCGGGCTCACCCAGCACGCTGATCCGGATGCAGAAATTCGTCCGCAGGCACCGCCTTCAATTGATCGCGGGTGCTGCGGCTGCTGCAGTGATCATAGGCCTGGTCTTCAGCGGGCTGGCCTACACCCGCCTGGCTATCCAGAGGACGCGGACCAGCCACGAGAGGTCCCTCGCGATGGTCGAGGATCTGCTCTCCGGCGGCGAGTACGAGCGGGCCCTCTCAGAGGTGGCTCCGATCCTGAGGAGCCCCTTCGTGGGGCCAAGGGCCAGGCTGCTCAATGCCCGCGTCCTATACGAGCTCCGCGGCCCTGAGGCAGGCGTTGACCCGCTGCGGGACCTGCTCACGGAGAGCCCGGAGGTCGCGGCCAATGCCCACTTCCTCCTGGCTTGGATCTATCTGGAGACTGCGCCCAACGACCCCCGTGCAAAGGAGAAGGCCGAGGCCCATCTGCATCAGGGCGAGCTCCTGATGCCTAAGACAGCGGACGCCTACCTGCTCCGTGCAATCACCGCGCAGACCGTGGCTGCGAAGATGGGATGGCTCGACAAGGCACTGGAGCTGGACCCCAGCCACTATGGCACCCACAAGGCGAGAGCCCTGGCCTATCGTGCCCTGGCCCAGTATCGCCAGATGGAGACCGAGGCCAGCATCATGATCGGCAGTCAGCCCAAGAACCCGGTCGGCTACATGATTCGGGCGGTCGCCAGGCGGGACATGGGGCTCAGGCAGAGCGACAAGGACCTGCTCAGCTCAGCGATCAGTGATCACAGCCAGGCCGCCAGCCTGATGGTCCCCCAGGACCGGCGGTGGCTCGACCTCTACAGACAGCGGCGTCTAACATTCGCCCGAATGGGCATGCTCCAGGAGGCCCTGGCCGACACAGAGGCCTGTCTTCGCCTGGAGCCCGAGGACAAGACCCATCAGTTCTACCTGTTCTGCCTGCTGACCGGCCTCGGCCAGTACGAACAGGCCCAGCCCAGATATAACCAGCTCTTCCGACCTGCTGCAAGGGCCGAGTCCCACCTGGCTGGCGAGGCCGGGTCTGAGTCCGAACACGACTCTGCCGCGACGGCGATTGCGCAGGAGCTACAGCAGTTCGATTGCATGGTCGCCCGCTACGTCTTCGACAGCCTGGCAGCCGGCCAGCCGTGGTTTCCAGGCGCCAACCCACCGCAGGCTACGGCCTTCGCCACGATGCGGAGGGCTGACGAGCAATATCGCCAGCTCGCCGCAGCAGGCAGACGCGTGGTGGCTGAGGGATTCCACCCCTCCTGGTCCCCTGACGGCACCGAGCTGGCCTACAGCCGCGGGGTCTTGGGTTCAAGCGGCGTGGAAGTCCTCGACCTCAGGACCGGCAAGACCCGGCTCCTGACCGTGCCCGGCAAGGACCCTGCCTGGTCGCCTGACGGCAAGACCATCGCGTACGTGCGGGACCGCCAGGTCCTGTCCTTCGAGGATCTGGCCACAGACCGGCCAGGCCAGCACCCGCCCATAGAACAGGAGGAGGTCTGGGTCATTGCGGCAGACGGTTCCACCCCTCCACGGTTCGTTGCCAGCGGCGGGTGGCCGAACTGGGGCCAGCGATCCAACCGCCTGTACTACCACTGCAGGACCGACAAGACGATGTACTCGGTCTCCATGGAGCCGGACCGCGCCTACCCTCGCCATGTGCTCACCTGCAACTACCAGTTCCCCGTGATGTCACCTGACGAGAGATACATCGCCTTCATGCAGGACGACATGTCCATAGTCGTCAAGGACCGGTCGATCGCCTCGCCTGTGGCGGTCTGGCCAGGCCCGCCCGAGAAGCAGCACGTATTCCTTAACTGGTCGCCTGACGGCCAGCAGGTCCTGATCGGATGCTACTGGGGCCAGGGACTCTGGACCTATGACGTGACACGGAATGAAGCATCGAGGAAGATGGAGGGGTTCTTTGGGTGGAGCACGCAACCCAGGGCAGGCGGCACGGCCCTGGCCCTGGAACGGTGCTACGGCCAGTGGCACCACGAGATCTGGATATTGGACAGACCAACAGGAGATCAGCCATGAAGAAGTCGATCAGTAGACGCGAGTTCATGCGTACGGGCGCGATGGCCGGTGCAGGGGTGATCCTGGCCCAGGCTGCCTCTGGCTCAGAGACCCCTGGCCGGAACCGTGACGTCCTCAACCTGGCACTGATCGGCGCAGGTGCGCAGGGCCAGGTCCTGATGGACGCCGTGATCAAGCTCAGCAAGGACTACCCCGTGCACTTCAAGGCAGTCTGCGACATTTGGGAGCCCAACCGCACGCGAGTGGCCAGGACCCTCAACGCCTACAAGGCCTACGGCCACGCGGGCAAGGCCTACGCAGACTACCAGGAGATGCTCGATACCGAAAAAGACCTCGACGCAGTGATCGTGGCCACCCCTGACTTCTGGCACGCAAGGCACGCCATCGCCTGCCTCAAGAAGGGCCTGCACGTCTACTGCGAGAAGGAGATGTCCAACACCCTGGAAGGCGCACGCCAGATGGTCGAAGCGGCCAAGGCCTCGGGCAAGTGCCTGCAGATCGGACACCAGAGAAGGAGTAATCCCAGGTACCGCTTCTGCTATGACAAGATCATCGAGCCCAAACGCATGCTCGGACGCATCACCACCATCAACGGCCAGTGGAATCGCTCCCGCAGCGCCTGTGAGGACCTGGGGTGGCCTGAAGGATCGGCAATCCCGGAGGCCACGCTCAACCAGTACGGCTTCTCCTCCATGCAACAGTTCCGCAATTGGAGATGGTACAAGGGCCTGGGCGGAGGTCCCATCGTGGACCTGGGCTCGCACCAGATCGACATCTATACCTGGTTCCTGAAGTGCAGGCCCAGCTCCCTGGTGGCCAGCGGAGGCATCGACTACTGGACGACTCACCAGTGGTACGACAACGCCATCGCCATCTACGAGTACCGCACTGAGGCAGGTCCAGTCAGGGCCACGTACCAGACCCTGACCACCAACAGCAGTGGGGGTTACTTCGAGCAGTTCATGGGCGATGAAGGCACGCTCGAGATCTCAGAGAGCGGCAGAGGCTCCGTGTACCGCGAGAGCTGGGTGGATGAGAAGAAGTGGTTTCCCTGGGAGGACCTGCACCTGGTCAAACGCGAGGCGGGCCTGGAGCAGAAGTCGGACACCAAGAGCGTGCTGGACGTGCGGGCCTCTGCCAAGCCGCCCAAGTACAGCCTGCTGATAGACATGAACAAGCCCTATCACCAGCCGCACCTGGAGAACTTCTTTGAATCGATCCGCGGCCACCAGACGCTCAACTGCCCTGCTGAGATCGGCTATGAGACGGCAGTGACGGTCCTCAAGGTCAACGAGGCCATCGAGCAAGGCCGCAAGCTGGAGTTCAAGCCAGAAGACTTCGCCGCTTAGCGGCGAAGTCTTCGGTTTTGGGTATTAGGTTTTAGGATCTAGGTAACTGATGGGAGTTCATTGCCAGCCCTTAGAACTTAAAACCTAGAACTAGCCTCTTGGGACGGGCTCTGCCCACCGCCCCTGCTACTTCTTGGCACCTACCGCCTGCTTCTTGGTGTCAGAGAGCCTGGCGGCCAGCCTCTCGATCGTCAGCGGTGCGCTGCCTTCGTAGTGGTTGTTCACGTTGACGTAGGTCTCGACCTCCAGCCTGGCATTGGCCTTGATCAGGCCTGCAGCGGCGTCGAGGCTGTGATCTCGCGGCTCCACGATCCGGTTCCATACCCCGCCGGTCCGCTCCTCCATGCCGGCCCGGTCCGGGCCGTGCAACCGAATGACCAGGAAGCCTGCGGTGCTGACGTCGAACCTGGCGGCCAGTTCTGCAATGGGCGGCATAAAATAGCCCTCCAGCAGCACACAGCCAAGCACATGGGCCTTAAGGAAGTCAAAAAACTCTGCGCTCAGATAGTTCGGATTACGGAGTTCGATGGCATAGGCGAAGCCCTTGGGAGCCTTGCTGAAGAACTCGTGCAGTCGATCCAGGAAGGCCTTCTGCGAAGGCATCTTGGCCTTGTTGAGATACTCAAACTGGAACATGAGGACCCCAAGCTTGGCGTGCATGGGCTCGATCGTCTCCATAAACCGATTCAGCAGCCCGACATCCAGGAAGTTCGAATTCGGCTCATTCGCGCGCGCCTCTGAGCCCTTGGGCTGCTTGGCACAGGAGTGGGTCAGGGTGATCGAGTTGGGCGCCTTGACCGTGAACTTGAAGTCCGTTGGAACGCTGTCCGCAAGCCTCGTCGCAGTCTCCGCATCGGGCAGCCGGACTGCCGATGGGAACAGGCTCCAGAACCACTGATCGATCTCCACGCTGTTGAAGTACTTGGCATAGTCTTCCAGGTACTCGTATGTGTCATACTTGCGGTCAGGGTCATACACCAGTCCGCTCCAGGAATCGTACTTCCAGGAGCAGGTGCCGATCCTCAGAAACGGAGCGCAGGACCTTGGTATCGTAATCTTTGGTAACACGGCTTTCTCCCCAGAGACGGGTTTGTTAGCTGGGCACTGTCTTAGCTGGGCGCTATTATAGACCAACCACTGGCGATAGGCAAGGGTGTCTGGCACCTTTTCCGGGTCTGTTCCGGAAAAGGCACCAGACACCCTTGCGTCTCGCGGGGCGGTTCTGTAGAAGTGCAGCATATGGCAGAACCGACGATTACATGCCCCAGGTGCAAGACCGAGATACGACTGACTGAATCGCTCGCAGCGCCGCTCATCGAGTCCACCCGCCAGGAATACGAGAGGCTCCTGGCCGAAAAGGACAGCGACGTTGCAGCGAAAGAGAAGACGCTGCGCGACCGCGAACAGGCACTGGCCAAGGCCAAGGAGGCCATCGACGAGCAGGTCAGCCAGAGACTCGGCCTCGAGCGGGCGAGGATCGTCGCAGAGGAGGCGAAGAAGGCCAAGCTGGCGATCGGCACAGACCTTGAGCAGAAGGCCAGGGAGGTCGCAGACCTGCAGGCTATCCTCAGACAGCGAGACATCAAGCTCGCCGAGGCCCAGAAGGTCCAGGCAGACCTGATCCGCAAACAGCGGGAGCTGGACGATGCCAAGCGAGAGCTTGACCTGACCATCGAGAAGCGGGTCCAGGCCTCTCTGGGGGCCACCCGTGATCAAGCCCGCAAGGAGGCAGAGGAGCAGATGCGGCTCAAGGTGGTCGAGAAGGAGCAGCAGATCACCTCCATGCAGCGACAGATCGAGGAGCTCAAACGCAGGGCAGAGCAAGGCTCGCAGCAGCTCCAGGGCGAGGTCCAGGAGCTCGAGCTGGAGGCCCTGCTCAAGGCCAAGTTCCCCAGGGACACCATCGAGCCCGTACCCAAGGGCGAGTTCGGCGGCGACGTCCTGCACCGCGTCCTCGGGCCGCTCGGCCAGCACTGCGGCACGATCTTGTGGGAATCCAAGAGGACCAAGAACTGGACCGACGGATGGCTGCCCAAGCTCCGCGAGGACCAGCGCGCGGCCAAGGCCGAGATCGCGGTGATGGTCAGCCAGGCCCTGCCCAAGGAGGTCGACACCTTCGACGTCATCGACGGCGTCTGGGTGACCCACCCCAGGACAGCCATGGCTGTGGCCATCACGCTCCGCCACACCCTCATCGAGGTCGCGTGCGCCCGCCAGTCCGTTGAGGGCCAGCAGACCAAGATGGAGATGATCTACGAGTACCTCACGGGCCCCCGCTTCCGGCTCCGCGTCCAGGCCATCGTCGAGGCCTTCTCCACCATGCAGTCAGACCTGGACAAGGAGAGAAAGGCCATCATGAAGCAGTGGGCCAAGCGAGAAGAGCAGATCGAGCGGGTCATCCAGGCCACGGTCGGCATGTACGGCGACCTCCAAGGTATCGCGGGCCGCTCCCTCCAAGAGATCGACGGCCTGGGCCTCAAGGCCCTGGAAGGCGACGCACCCTCGCCAGACGCTGACGAACAGGAGACGGAAGTCAGAAGTCAGTAGTCAGGAGGAAGTTCGCCGTTTCGTCTCTCCGTCATGCTGTCTCCTGACTCCTCCTCGGTTGTCCGTTACCTTTCCCACCCAGGCTGCCTCTTCTGGATAGAGAAGCACAATGGACTGGCTCGGGACCGAAGCCCGTCAGGACCCGCGGGCAAGGCCCTGGCGAATAACCGAGAAAGGAAGGTGTCCAATGAAGGCGCTGCGAGTGATCTGGAGTTGGTTGTGGACCGGCTGGACAACTGGACCAGAGGTCTCCTTCAGGATCGACACCCACCAGTGGGACAATAAGATGGAGACTCTGCGGATGTTGTCCCATGGATGCAGCGAGCCGAGGGGGTATTGAGCGAAACCAAGGAGGCAGGAGCGGGAGATGGAACGCTGAGAAGGTAGGAATGGGAAAAGTGGCGGTCAGCGGCTAGCTGAGGCGAGGAGCCCATAGCATACCGTGCAGGGGTGCCATCCCACGCGGACACGCCGTGATGTCGGCATCATCCTTCGCATACCATGAGAAAGGGGCATTGGAACTCAGTCCAATGCCCCTTGAGATGACGCGTTCGAAGGTCGTGCTGCTATGCAGACCTGCGCCTCAAACATCCCACCAACGCACAGCCCAGTCCACCCAGGAGGATGGCACCCGGTACCGGCACGCTCGGCGTCGGGGAGTATCCCAGGACGTCCTGGCACTGCGTCGGTGCTGCCCCTGCGGCATTGGGCGCCGTATACAGATTGAGGACCCTGACGTCGCCAATGCCCTGCAGATCGGCCGGTATCAGATTGTAGAAGTTGGTCGCCAGACCCGCGGGCAGAACGGGGATCTCGTTCTCGATGTACCAGATGGCATCCTGCAGCGCACCCGCCGATACGGCGCGACCAATGCCGCTATCGGCGAAGTCGTAGCCTGGTAGATCGTTGTTGATGAACTTCTGGTACAGCCAGGCAGTGCGAGGATCCAACGGGTCCGGGCTTCCTCCACCTACGCCGCCTGCGATGGCTTCTGTATTGATGTCGAAGTCGTAGGTGCCACCCAACGCGATATGCTCATTCAGCTCTACGCAGAACGTCTGGAATGAAGGTGATGACTCTATGGTGGCAGTGAGCTCTCCGCCGGAACCGTTCTGGTAAGGGCCCCCGCTGATCGTGATCGTTGGAGCGGCCGTAGCCAACGAGACCATTGCCAGCCCCAGAAACAGGCTTGCACATACCCTAACATTCGTCTTCATAGAGACTCCTTTCTCAAAGGACCGTGATTACACTCTCCATAACGATGGAGTCCCATAAACCACAAGCGGGTGGGCTTGTCAACACCAACTTTTTCGGATCATGCAACTCGCCGGCGTGGCGAGTGGTGCTGGGCCTGACCTGTCGCCGGTGACGCAACACTGCCGGTCCAAGGCACCCAGTTCACCCGGTCTTCTAAGTCCCATAACGGGTACACGTTACAGCCCTCGTCTCAATAACGTCATACGGGCCAATCTAGCGTCTATCGAGAGGCGTCACCCACTCCAGCCCGGCCAAGCCAGGCGACAATTTTTCCTGGTTCATGGAACAGCCTCCGGCCAACTCAGGTGGGTCACGCACTATGGGACAAGCAAGGTGAGGGTACTGCGGCGGTTGTCACGCGTCTGAAGTGAGCCGAGGGACTATCGGACTAGGGGCCAGTCGCCAGGGATCAGGGGTCTGAACCAGCCATTCCGGGTTGATGATCGCGGGTTAACACCCCCTCGGCATGCCGGCAGCCGTCAGCGATCAGCTATCAGATGGAAACAGAAGGTGTAGGACGGCTGTGTCAGCCGTCATCCTCTGTTGGCGTCCCACGCAAGCCCCCCCGCGATGCCAGCACCGACTCTCAGCCACGCCGATACATGGCGATCACCGCGATCATCACTTCGCCATCGGCAAGAAGCCGGCCATTTCCCCGATGACATTGACGAGCTCTGAGCCCGAGGGAATGACGATCTTGGCGTTTTGACTGAGGGATTTCTCCAGGGCCTCGAGCTTGCGGAGAAGCTGGGCGTTTCCAACGAAGTAGGTGTTCGCGGCCTCGTTGACCAGCCTGATGGCCTCGGCTTCGCCCTCGGCCGCGAGGATCTTGGCCTGCTTGATCCCTTCGGCCTTCTTGATTTCCGAGCGCTTGATTCCGTCCGCCTGCCGCTCCACGGCATCGGCGAAATCCAAGGCGGCGACTTTCTCATTCTCCGCCTTCACCACCTTGTTCATGGTCTCCTGGACGTCCTTGGGAGGGTCGATCTCTTTCAGCTCTGTCCGGACGATCTCCATGCCCCAGTGCTTGGTCTCCCTGGCCAGGGTCTCCAGGAGCGAGGAGTTGATCTTGTCTCTCTCGCTGTTGGCTGATTTCAGCGTGAGCGTGCCGATGATATTGCGGAGTGTCGTGCGGGCGAGGTTGACAATCTGAAACTGGTAGTTGTTGACGTTGTACTGAGAGCTCTTGATGCTCTGCTCATCCTCCTTGACCTTGAAGTAGACCTGGGCATCCACTCTCGCATTGAGATTGTCATTGGTGATGATCTCCTGGGGCTGGGCGTCTACCATCTGCTCCGTGATATTGACCTGGATCATTCTGTCTACAATGGGAATGATCCAATTGAAGCCCCATTTCGCGAAGCGTCTGTACTTTCCCAGTCTCTCTATGAGGCCGCGGTGTGTAGGGCGAACGACGCGTATACCTGCGAGAAAGACAACCACCGCAACCGCCACGACGACCACCAGCGCGACCATGATCGGATCCATTGGATCCTCCCTTCACTGCAGTCCTACAACAAAGCACGACATGTTCCCGCCGCTGCGGTCCATCCGGATCCGCCCCGGGCCCACGATCAACACAACCGCGAAAGTACAAAGCCTAGCGCATAGCGTATAATCATTCTCATCCCTGCCCTGTTGGTCTTCTATGGGGTTTAACCCTACCTGCATCACCTCAAAGGCGGCATCCCAGCAGCCACCGACTCCTGGAAATGAGTATAGTGTCCCCGGAATAACCAGCGGAGTCACCTGCGAAGGGTGGCAGGTTTTAGGGTCCAGGACTGGAGCTTGGCCAGGTCCATCATGTGGGGGGCACTGAAGCCCTTGGGGAAGATGATCCAGCTCCAGAGGTCGGGCGAGTCGTCCGCCACGAAACGCCTGGCGTCCAGCTCTGCTCGATGGAGCGTGACGTCGCCCTTGTCACTGCCCGTTGCGATCGCCGACGCCAGGGTGGCTGCAAAGTCCTCCAGCCGGACGGGTCTGCCTGCGACCCAGACGATCGGCGGGAGCTGGCCCGTCTGGTGTACCGAGTCGATCACGTCCTGTGCTGCCTGCTGGATCGCAGGCTGCGAGAACGTGCCTTCAGTGACGAACCGCTGGCACCTGGAGGCAGGGCCATAGGCGAACTCGACCTCGATCGGATCGGGTCCGGCCTTCGGCCCGCCGCCTGCGGCGCAGCGGGCCAATGCGAGCAGGCCCTCCGCAGCAGAGACCGTGCACGAGCCTGTATCCACGTACGAGAGCCGCTTCTGGAATGCAGCAGCGATGGCCTCAATCTCGGCCTTGCCGAGCGGATGGGTGTACGCGCGGTCTGCATACAGAGAGGGGATCTCCCTGGCTGTCACCAGCCGGACCTGGGGATGGCCGCTGATGTGCGACAGATAGGTCTCAAAGGCGTGGAAGGCCTGTTCCTGCTCTTGGGGCGACTTCGTGGGAGGGAGCTTCCACTCTGACCTGGGTGGATTGGCTCCATGGGCGAAGTTGACGCCATCCCAGAACTCCTTGTGCACGAACTCGCAGGGATGGTAGTAGATACTGACCAGGCCGCCACCCTCCGCGATCAGCCTCTGGTGGACCTCGTCGAACTTCGCGCAGGCCTGCTTGACCTCTTCGTCGGACCAACCGGTCCGCATGACGCAGTCGCCCATGTTGAGGACCGCGAGTATGCCGCAATACCAGAATGGACGGTTGTTCAGGTTCACGTGCGAGCTGGCGTCCAGATAGAGGGGGATGCCCCACGCCTTCATGGCAGCATAGCTCTGGGGCGTCCATGAGCTGCCTGGCTGGCCGTAGCACGAGGGATGGATGCCAAAGACCCGCCTAACCACCTCGATGCCGACGCCCTCGCGGCGGGAAAACTCCGCGACGCCCTCGTGCCAATCGAGGTCCCTGGTGTACTCTGCAGGCGTGGGATGCACGCTGTGCAACGTAGAGTGGTAGCCGATGTCGTTCTTGGCCAGGGCCAGGATCACATCCGTGCGGCCCCGCTGCTCCAGTACCCTGGCCTTCTCGCCCACCACCTTGAAGGTGGCAGCAGCCCCCCTGGCAGTGAACATTGCAGCCAGGCGCTGGGCTGCATCATCAGCCTGGGGCAGGATGAAGTCCTCTGTGTCAAGCCAGAACGCGACGTAGACCGTGGGTCTCTCTGGGACTGCGGCTGCACGAGCCTCACCAGAGTACGCGCCCAAGACTGCCAGGGCCGCAAGCACATAGGCCATCTTCATGTTCTATCTCCTTGCCCCCAGGTCATGTAAGCAGGATTGCCCCACACAGTCAAGCAATTCAGAGGCATCTTGAAAACCAAACGACATTTCCGGATAATGCCTGGCATGAGACCTCTTTGGGGCCGGTATCGCTGCTTGTCCATGTCCCTTGCCTTCGCGTGTGGTCATCTCGTGGCTGGAGCCAGCCAGGCTGCAGACCAGCCCCAGTGGGGCGAGCGTCAGACCCGGAACATGGTCTCCACGGAGACGGGCCTCATCGATCGCTGCGACCCGGCCTCAGGCCAAGGCGTCAAGTGGGCAGTCCCGCTGGGCAGCCAGACCTGGGCAACGCCCGTGGTGGCCGGCGGCAGGATCATGATAGGCACCAACAATGACCCGCCGCGGGATCGCCGTCACAGCGGCGACCGCGCGATCCTGCTCTGCCTGGATGAAAGGGACGGCAGCCTCAAGTGGCAGCTTGTGGTCCCCAAGATGGGAAGTGCAGACCCCTACCTGGACTGGCCCAATGACGGGCTAGTCTCCCCTGCCACGGTGGAGGGTCACCGCGTCTACGTGATGAGCAATCGCTACGAGGTCATGTGCCTCGACCTGGATGGCCAGGCCAACGGCAACGACGGCCCGTATCTGGACGAAGGGCTCCACCTGGCGGCCAAGGGCGCGGGCCGCATGGATGTGACAAGCATCGATGCGGACATCCTCTGGCTCTTCGACATGCCCAATCAGGCAGGCACGTATCCGCATGACTCTGCCCATGGCTCAGCCCTGATCGACGACGACTTCCTGTACATCAACACGAGCAATGGCGTGGACAATACGCACCGCAAGATCAGGGCGCCGGAAGGCCCCAGTCTGATCGTGCTGGACAAGAAGACCGGCAGGCTGCTGGCCGCAGACGATGAGCACATAGGGCCGCGGATATTCCACTCCACGTGGTCTTCCCCTGCGATGGCCGCGGTGGGAGGCCGCAGGCTCGTGCTGTTTGCGGGCGGCGATGGCATCCTGTATGCCTTCTCAGCCCTGGAGTCAGCCCCCCCTGCCGACCAGGTGGAGAAGCTCAAGCGAGTCTGGAGGTTCGACGGCGATCCGAACGCGCCCAAGCAGGACGTGCACGAGTACCTGGGCAATCGCGACCAGAGCCCCAGCAACGTCAAGAGCATGCCTGTGTTCCACGAGGGCCGGGTCTACCTGACCTTGGGTGGCGACATTTGGTGGGGCAAGAAGAAGGCCTGGCTCCAGTGCATCGACGCAGGCCAGACAGGTGACATCACTGCAAAGGGGCTGGTCTGGTCATATGACCTGTCGCTCCACTGCTGCTGCACGCCGTCTGTCTCCGATGGGCTGGTCTTTGTCGCGGACTGTGGCGGACAGATCCACTGCGTGGACGCCAAGACCGGCAAGGCCTGCTGGAGGCACGATGCTGAAGGCGAAATCTGGGCATCGACCCTGGTCGCAGACGGCAAGGTCTACGCAGCCACGCGGCGCGGAGTCCTCTGGATCATGGCAGCCGCGAGAGAGAAGAAGGTCATCAGCAAGACACAATTCGATGGCCCCATAGCCGGCACCCCTGTCGCCGCCAACGGCGTCCTCTACATCACCACAGACAAGAAGCTGTACGCGCTGAAGAGATAGCGATTGCCGCTTCCACTTCTGAGGAAAAATAGTATTGCATATATGCTCAAATGTGCATATATTCAAACCAGGTATGGAACCTCTGACTGAAAAACAACAAAAGGTGTTGGCCTTCATTGAAGGACAACTGGCGGATCACAACCCGCCCAGCCAGCGGGAGGTGGCCCGGCACTTTGGCCTGACACTGACTGCTGCACGCCAGTTGATCGGGTACCTCAAGAAGAAGGAATACCTGGTCGACTCAGGCAGGCACAGGGGACTTCGGCTCTCTCAGGGGTACAGCAGCCAGCACCAGAGGCCGCAGGGGATTCCCATTGTGGGCAGGGTCGCTGCGGGCCGGCCTATCCTGGCGCAGGAGGACATCCAGGGTTATCTCCAATTGCAGCAGATGGTTCCGGCGGAGGACGGCGCCTTTGCCTTGAAGGTGGCTGGCGACAGCATGGTGGACGAGGGGATACTGGACGGCGACTACGTGATCGTGCGGCCCGGTGAGACGATCGAGGATGGCAGGATCGCAGTGGTCCTCTTGGACGACGAGGTGACTGTCAAGCGGGTGTACAGGCAGAAGGACCGTATTGTGCTCACGCCTGCCAACAAACAGGCTGGGTACAAGGCCGTGACCATCAAGGGTTCCGACCGCCGCATCCGCATGGTCGGCCAGGTGGTTGGGTGTATCCGCACCCAGATTCGTTAACCAACTAGTTAAAAGGGTTGAGGTGCACGATGGCTGGTCCGGTTTCCATCGGAGTCGCAGGTTGGTCTTATCCGGATTGGGAGGGCATCGTCTATACGCAGCCCAAGATGGATCAGCTTTCCTACGTCAGCGAATTCGTGGACTGTATCGAGATCAACAGCACCTTCTATCGCCCGCCCTTCCAGAAGACAGTCCAGGCCTGGGCCAACAAGACGGCCCAGAAGCGGGACTTCTTCTTTACAGCAAAACTGCACCAGAGCTTCACTCACGAAGGCAAACTCGACCCCGAGGTCATCCGTCAGTTCCACACAGGGCTCGAGCCCCTCACCTCAAACGGCAGACTGAGGTCCCTCCTGGCCCAGTTCAGATATGACTTCGCCGACAGCGCCCAGACCCGGCAGCGCCTCACCCAGATTGTAGGCGCATTCTCTGACAGCTTCAGCCTGGTCCTGGAGCTGCGTCACAAATCCTGGAAAAAACAGGAGTCACTGGATTTCCTGCAGGGCCTGGGCGTGGCTGTCTGTAACCTGGACTATCCTATGTCGAGCCAGTCCTTCAGCCTACGGCGATGCACGGTAGGCGCCTCTGGCTACTTTCGATTGCACGGCCGCAATGCCGAGAAGTGGTTCAGCAAGGCGGGCCGCGATGAGACCTACAACTACTATTACAATTGCAGGGAATTGGACCAGATCCACAAACGGATCGATGATCTCTCGCAGGCATTCAAGGCCCTGACCGTGATCATGAACAATCACTATCGCAGCGCAGAGCTCGCCAATGCCATCGAGCTGAAGTCCCTGCTCACAGGCCAGAAACAACGGGTCCCTGAGGGACTCCTGAAGACCTACCCGAACCTGGCGCGTATAGCACTGCCTGCCGGAGGGGACATGCCCCCTCCAGGATAGGAGGCATACAGAGAGTTTTAGGTGTTAGGTGTTAGGTGTTAGGTGTTAGGTGTTAGGTGTTAGGTGTTAGGGTTTTAAGTGACCGCCGGATAGTCAACAGTGAATAGTAAATGGTAGATCATCAATTCCCGGCCGGGTATGCAGCCACCCTTGTTGACCTGTCGGAGTTACTACAGCCTGCTCAGGGCCTCTGTGTCCGCAGAGCGGCTTGTAGAGAAGGCCGCAGAGGCGGGGTATGACTGTATAGCCCTGGCGGACGTCAATACCCTGTCCGGCGTAGTGGATTTTTGGAAGGCCTGCCAGCGGCTACAGGTCAGGCCGATCCTTGGGGTCGAGATCCTGACGGACTGCGAGCAGGTGATCCTGGTGGTGGAGGATTGCACTGGCTACCGCAATCTCTGCCAGATCCTCAGCAGCCTGCACCTGAATGAGAGATTCGATCTGGCAGGACAGGTGAAGACCCATCATCAGGGTCTCGTCGCCATCTGTCACCAGGAGTGCATGGTCGATCTTCTCAAGGGGATCTTCCAGCCTGGGTCCCTGTTTGTCCCACCCTCGCTTTGGGCACACCTGGGGTCCAGGGACAGGGCTCAGGTCAGGCCCCTGGCCTGCATGGAGGTCCACAGGCTTGAGGATCACGACGCGGCAGTCACCCAGATCCTCACTGCGGTCCGCAGACTCAGCGGTAGTCCAGGGCCGCAGGAGACAGGCCAAGGCGAGACCCTGATCCCAGAGGGGCAGTGGAGGCAGCACTTCTCCGAGAGTCCCTCTGCGATCGAGAATGCAGAGGAGCTTTCACGACGCTGCGAGTTTGATCTGCTGGCAGGTGGCCCGATCCTAGCCAAGGTCGGGCTGCACGGTGGCCTGACTGCGGACCAACAACTGGCCCGGCTGTGCCACTGGGGCCTGGCCAAGCGGTACAACCCCATCGCACACGAGGTCGTCAAACGCCTGGAGTATGAGCTGGCGACCATCAAGGCCAACGTATTCAGCGATTACTTCCTGGTGGTTCACGAGATCGTGAACTGGGCAAAGCAGAACGGGATCCCCGTGGATGTCAGGGGCTCTGCTGCAGGGTCCCTGGTCTCGCACGTGCTGGGATTCACCCGGGTCTGTCCTGTGGAGCACAGGCTCTATTTTGAGCGGTTCATGAATCCCGGGCGCACGGATTGCCCGGATATCGACATCGACCTGTGCTGGCGGAGGAGGGATGAGGTCATCCGATTCTGCTATGACCGCTGGGGCGCAGACCACGTGGCCATGGTGTGCAATATCCAGCGATACCGCAGGAGAGGCGCCATTCGTGACGTGGGACGGGCCATGGGATTGCCCATGCCGCAGATCGACCGCCTGGCCGACAGCCCCGACGGTCAGGGTGTGGTCTATCAACTGGCCGATCAACTGCTCGGTATCCCGCGTCACATCGGCGTCCACTGCGGCGGCATCGTCATCACCCCCTGCCCCGTGGCAGGGACGGCCCCGCTCCAGTGGGCGGCCAAGGGCGTGGTGATCACCCAGTATGACAAGGACGCGGCCGAGGCCGTGGGCCTGATCAAGATAGACCTGCTCGGAAACCGGGCCCTCTCGACCGTCCATGAGGCCGTGGGTCTGGCCCATCGGCAAGGGGCTGGCCTGGACATAGAGGCCGATCCAGACCCCTGCGACGCCAAGACCTGCCAGATGCTGACCAGCGGCGACAGCCTGGGCGTGTTTCAGAGCGAATCGCCGGGCATGCGCCAGTTGTTGCGGGGCCTGAAGGTCAGGACCCAGAAGGACCTGGCCATCGCCCTGTCCCTGATCAGGCCCGGCCCTGCCTCGGGCGGCATGAAGGCGGAGTTCATCCAGAGGCACGTGCACCAAAAGCCCTTCCAGGTGCTGCATCCCAAGATGGAACGCCTGCTGGCAGACACCCACGGGATTATGCTGTACCAGGAGGACGTCATGCGGATCGCCGTGGAACTGGCCGGCTACACGGTGGCCGATGCGGATCGATTCAGATCCGAGGTATCCAAAAAGGTCTCAGCCCTGCGACTGCAGACCCAGTACGTCGAGTTCGTGTACGGCCGGGCAGACCGGGTGGGCATCGACCGCGAGACAGCAGAGCGGATCTGGGAGGAGATCCTGCGATTTGCCTCCTATTCCTACTGCAAGGCCCATGCAACGGTCTATGCCCACATCGCCTGGCAGACCGCCTTTCTCAAGGCCCACCACCCCCAGGCCTTCTATTGCTCGCTATTCAACAATCATCATGGCATGTATCCCTTGCGGGTCTACGTCTGGGACGCCAAGCGCCATGGACTCAACGTCCTGGCGCCCCACGTGAGCTTCAGCGACGTGGAGTGGACCCTGGAGGCCAAGGCCATCCGGGCTGGCCTGCAGATCGTGAGAGGCCTGGGGCTGGAGGGCATCCGGGCGATCCTCCATGCGAGACAGGCCAGGTGCTTCAAGGATCTCAACGACCTCCGCAGGCAGGTCCCCTTCCACAAGGGCCAGTTGGAGGCCTTGATCAGCCTGGGCGCCTGTGACGGGCTTGGACCGAGCCGGCCTGCGATGCTGGATCAGCTCCGTTTTGCAGTCACTGACCCAAGGCAAGGGTTGCTGTTCGACCCTTATGGCCCGCCGCCGAGTTCCCCCAAACCCGAATTTGACCGGCTAGACCGCCTTAGGGCAGAGCTGGACGTCACGGGTATCCCCTTCAGCTTCCATCCGGAGTTATTGCTCAAGACCCGGCACACGCCTGCCGCACGGCTGGCCGCGTTTCTGAATCGCGACGTGACGGTCGCAGGTTTCATTGCTGCAGCCCGCAGGGCCAGGACCCAGGATGGCCGGATCATGGGCTTTGTGACCCTGGAAGACTCGACCGGCCTGGCAGAGATCAGCTTCTTTCCAGACAAGATCCAGGTCTACAACAATCTCTGCTGCTCCGGCGGTCCTGTATGGGTGAGGGGCAAGGTCACAGAGCACCTTTCCTCTATCACCTTGGAAGGCACCCACAGCGGCCAGGCCGCCTAGCGTCCTCCAGCGAGTCAGCCGGTGGCAGACGGAGCCTGAAGGTGCAGGGCCGCTCCTGTACATCGTGAGGATGAGCACAGGTTCCTGGCCGCAGATGCCCTTTCTTGTGGCCCCGACCTGTGGTCGCGTTGGCCAGGAGGACAGAAGGAGGTTTTGGCCGCTAACCCCGCGAACTCCGCGAACGGCTGTCGCCGCTTCGGCAGGTTGGACCTAGCCGTGGCATCGCCGTACGCGACGCTTCGCGTCTACCGGAAGGCTGCGCCTTCCGGGCGATCTTCGCTGCTCTCCGCTTGGGCAAGCGAGCTTGCCCCGCGTAGAGCAGCTCGCTCGCATGCGTACGGCTCAGTCTGTGTGCGGAGGTCCCGGCGTGCTATCCTTTCTTGAGACTATGGAGAAGGCAGCTCCTCTGCAGCTTGAGCCGCAGGATCGAGGCCGAGGAAGGGGACGTGTTCCAGGCTTGCCTGGAAAAGCGGCCCATTCCGGAGGCCGCCCTTGGGACGCAGTCCCAAGGCACGGCGAAGCCGTGGATCAGGCGGCGGAGCTATGGGTATGCCAACAACCACAACCCTGCGCCAGCGTTCGCGGAGTTGGCGGGGTTCGCGGCAAAAAACCAAAAACGCTTCCCGGCCAGTCACGCCCGCGACTGCATCGGTCTGTCCGCCTGCGGCGGATGACAGAGAACCTACGTCTGTTTGAGGCAGGCCGACTTTGCGCTCGCCCTGCCTGAAGGTGGGATTGTACTTGCCCGGTTGGCAGGGGCTTCTATACTCAACGCCGAGACTATGAAGATGACAACTGCCATCGTCCAGATGGTTCTGATCCTTGCGACCGCAGCCGCGGGCAGCGATGGGCCTGAACCGAATGGGCCCGCGTCCCTCGATGCTGTGCTCGAACCCATCCGCAAGGCACATCATACCCCTGCGATTGCCGCTGCTGTCGTCAAGGCAGGAAAGACCGTGACAATCGGGGCTGTAGGTGTGCGCAAGCAGGGATCGATCGAGCCTGTGACTCTGGATGACCTGTGGCACATCGGGTCGTGCACCAAGTCTATGACTGCAGCGATCGCCGCGATGCTGATTGAAGAAGACCGGTGGCGATGGGACACGACCCTGGCTGGGATGTTCCCTCAGTTGGCCTCGCAGATGCAGGCCGAATGGCGGCAGGTGACGCTGGAACAATTGCTCACGCACCGTGGCGGGGCGCCCCATGAGCTGGACGCCAACGGCCTGTGGGACAGGGTGTGGCAGCGGGCCAGCCATCTGCCTGCCGAACAGCGGGACTACCTCACCCGAGAGCTGCTGACCCACTGGAGACCCGCCGATCCACCAGGGTCGAAGACCACCTATTCCAACGCAGGGTACGCCATTATCGGACATGCAATAGAGGTGAATCTGGGCCAGCCGTGGGAGCAGGTCGTCCAGAGGCGGTTGGCGAGCCCCCTGGCCATGGCCTCGCTCGGGTTCGGCTCAGCAGGAACCGCGGGTCGGGTCGACCAGCCGTGGGGGCACAAGGTCAGCAGCGAAGGGCTTCTCACGCCTGTCTCGCCCGGCCTTCACGGTGACAACCCTGCTGCCATAGCCCCAGGCGGCGGTGTGCACTGCACGATCGGCGACCTGGCCAGGTATGCGCACTGGCACCTGGCAGGTGCAGCAGGTCGGGGTTCGCTGCTTCGGCCAGAGACCTTCGCTCGGCTGCACACCCCTGCCGGCGATGGGGACTATGCCTGCGGCTGGCGGGTCCTCCAGCGATCCTGGGGAGGCGGCATGGTCCTGACGCACGGCGGCTCGAACACGATGTTCTACGCCGTGATCTGGCTCGCGCCAAGAAGGACTTTGGCGTGGTGGTATGCGCGAATGCAGGAGGGGACATCGGCTCCAAGGCCACAGACGATGCGGTGCAGGCCCTGATCAAACTCGAGCTTCCGGACGGGACATAGCCTGTATGGTCACAGGCCCGGTCCCTGAATCCGAGCGGCGTTGCCCGTCACCGGAATCTTGGATTCATCATTGACACGGTGTTTGGGGCGGAGGAAAATCCTCACATTCGTTCCTAAGGCGGATTGGCCGCTTGACCCGTATGATGGTTTCTTTCTGGAGGCTCACCATGAAGCACTCGCACTCTCCCCTTCTGGCTGCAGGCCTGATGCTCATCGGCCTGTTGGCCGTACCGGCTGCAGCCTATGACCAGCCCTCCGTCAACCTGGGCTTTACCAGCTTCCTGGATGGTGCACCGCCTGCGGGGCCAGGATGGTATTTCGCCCAATACGTGGAGTTCTACAGTGCCGACAAGCTGGCCAACATGGGCATCGACAATCCCCAGGTGGACGTCTGGGCGAGCCTGACTCAACTCATCTATCAGTCCAATCAGAACGTGCTGCTGGGCGGCAAGTGGGGTATCGACCTGATCGTCCCGTTCGCCAGCCTCGACAGCACCCCCGTTCCGGACAATGGCGCTGGTATTGGGGACATCCTGGTTGGCCCGTACATTCAGTGGGATCCCATCATGGGCAAGAATGGCCCGGCCTTCGTGCACCGCATCGAGCTCCAGACCATCTTCCCCACGGGCAAGTATGCCAATGACAAGCCACTCAATCCGGGCAGCAACTTCTACTCCTTTGACCCGTACTGGGCAGGCACCTTCTTCCTCTACCCCAAACTGGAGGCGTCCTGGCGCGTCCACTATCTGTGGAACGGCAAGAACAACGACCCGTTCGTCGGCTACAGCGCAAACGACAGCCAGGCAGGCCAGGCCTTTCACGCCAACTTCGCCGCGTCCTACGAGTTCGTACCCAAACAGTTCCGGCTGGGCGTGAATGGCTACTACCTCAAGCAGATCGAGGACTCCGAGGTCAACGGCCAGTCCGTGCTCGGCAGGGAGCAGGTCCTTGGGATCGGGCCCGGTGCACTGGTGAGCTTCTCCCAGAACACCCACCTGTTCCTCAATGCCTATTGGGAGACCAGCGCAAAGTACCGCCCGGAGGGCGAACGGTTCATCGCCCGTGTGGTCCATCACTTCTAGCCTGATCTGACAGGGTTGCGGGGCAAGGCGGACGCCTGCCTTGCCCTGCTGAATGTGCTTGCAAAACAGAGGCTGTCCGGATACACTTGGACAAGCCCTTGGAGAGGTGGCCGAGCGGCTGAAGGCAACGGTTTGCTAAACCGTCGTAGGGGCGAATACCTCTACCCCGGGTTCGAATCCCGGCCTCTCCGATAGAGTGAGATGTTGCGTTGCGCGCCTCAGAGTCGGCATGCGAAGGGAGTCACTGTGCGCGCCCAGGCCGGGATGTGAACCCGGGTACGGAGCGCAGCGACGCTCGCGGGTGCGACGCCCTTGGCGCCACGAGCGGTCTCCCAGACCGCGAAGGAGAGGTTCGTGCCATCGCTGGCATATCTGCGATGGGTCACCATGACTGTGTCCTTCACCGAGGCCCCTTGCCCCAGATCGCTTTGTGCAGCCTGGTGTAGTCCTGGTTGTCCGGCGGGCCGGGGGTCAGGCTCGGCGAGGCAGGTGAACCTCCGGCCGCATACTGATCCCAGTAGTCCAGCCAGGACTTCGCGTTGGCGATCGTGCGTGGGTCCTGCCACTTCCAGTACTCGACGTGCCCATCCGCAAACGACATGCACGTCCCGTTGGCGTGGTGGATGGGCGATCCCCACCCGTAGTAGCCACCCCACCAGCCCCAGCCCCATCCCCATCCCGCGCCCGAGCCTGCGCCCCACCAGCCCCACCCGCTTCCATCATCCAGGAACACCATCCTGGACGATGGGCCCGGCTCGACAAGCTGAGACGTCCTGGTCACAAACAACACGGTCCTGCCAATATTGTAGGACGCCCTGATCCGGCGATCCTCGTCGGCTGCGTATTGAGGCGGCCACACGTTCATGGGCGCTACAATGCCATACGAGCTGAACCAGTCCCATCCGTAGTAGGAGGGTCTGTTCCAGGTCCTGTGGTACCGGGCAGGGCACAGGTATACCCGCACATCTCCCACATATCGGGCCAAGGCGCCTTTGCGCATCATGGCCTCTGCGCGGGCCTGCGTCTGGGCGGCCTGAGCATAGCCATCGCCAAGCAGCCAAGGCGTCCCAGGATTGTGGTTTGCGGTCCAATCCCAGGGCTGGCCATTGACGATGTAACCATCGTGGTCGTCCGCGTAGGTCTGCCAGCCGATCTGCATCTGTCTGAGGTTCGCCATGCACGCAGCGCGTCTACCTGCCTCCCGTGCCCTCGCTAGGCTGGGCAACAGGATCGCGACCAAGAGCGCGATCACCGCGATCACGACCAGCAGCTCGATGAGCGTGAAGCCAAGGGACCGGCGAGATCGTGGGGCAGTTGGACCGTTCGACAGTGGACGGTGTGGCCCCCACGGTACATGAGCGGGCTCAGGCCTTCCTGCACTTTTGGCTGCCATGCGGAACTCCTTCCCTCGCGGAAGAGCCAGTCTGACAAGCCGGACTTATCCCTCAGTGGCCATCTTGGATGCAGGTCGCTGTGTTCATGGTAGACCCGGTGTATGCGGAATGCAAGGCCTTTCACACACAGGCGGGCCGGCTCTGGGTGCCAACGCACCAGGTGCAGGATTGTCGGCCGCTCAGGCCCGGCTCGGGGCCTTGCGGGCTACCGCGGCGGGTGGCCTGGGCTTCCAGCGATCCCCAGGTCCGCGACTGTCCTCGCCCCGATCTACGCAGGCCCTTAGCCTCGTAATCAAACGCCGTGGACCATTTGACCCCACCGAGGTCGTCGCGGTATTGCTTTCTTCGGAAGACGGATTGTTTGTATTCCTCCCTTCGCCTCATCAATTCAGGCGAAGAGAGGACGAAATACCGTGGACTAGCCACATGCTCCTCCAGCCCGTACACAAGGACGAAGTAATGGGTGGCGTCCGGAATCCGGCTTTGGATCAACCAGAAGTTCTTTGTTGCCTGACCCGTTCCTGACATGAAGTATGAGGCGCCCTGCGGCCCGGCATCAAGGCAAGGCACATCAAGCGACTATTGCCATCGCGATCGTCGCCCCTGCTGTTGCGCAGGCGACAATCACCGCACAAGCCGTCCACCGCTGCGCTTTTCGAGTTACCGTCAGCGCGTGCGACGTGAGCCTTACGCTCTCCACCATAGAAGCCGTCTGGAGGGCCTGGTGGATGTTAGCCCAATTCGACCGATCTGGAGGCACACGCCACAGGGCATACAAGCGGATGATCGCAAATACCGCAACCTGACCTCTTCTTCACTGTCGAACGCCTCGTCAACCTTGAATATCACTAATTTCGCCCTGACCCCTTCTGCCTGCGCTAAAGGAGAGGAAACAATGTGGCCAAGGAGACTATTTTTGTTTTGACAGGAACCCTATATGGATGACCCCTTCTGCCTTCCAGGTCTGCCAGGCCCCCTGTTATCTACGGTGACGGGTAGCCCGGGGGATTCCACGGGTATCCGGTCCTTGTGGCTGACGGCCAGGCCGCATGCCGAGGACCTCTCACCTGACTGGGCAATGATCATTGGCCTAGAGTCATGTTCAGGGCTGTGTGAGTGAGTAAACCCAGAAACCGAGCGATGCGAGATAGAGCACTGATACAACATACGTCGTCGGAAGCCAGTGAAAGCGTGGAGCACCACGCATCGTGGAAAGGATGCGGAACCCCAGATGTCCCTCCAACTCGGCGGCTCGGCGCATGCAGTGTCTGCCAATTAACGCGGCGACAACCTCCATGATCCAGAACACAATAGTGGCAATTAGGCCGCCGACCTCCAGAAATAGCTTGATCGTCTTCGGCACATTCGTGCTCGAACCGTATGAGATGGCGAGTAGGCCAGCAACCACTGCGGAGAAAAGAGTCAGTGTGGCAAATCGAACATTGCCGTAGTGGCGGAGAAGTTCCATCAGCTCCTTGTACTCGTCTTCTGGGGAGTGGCTCATATGATTCCCTTTCGCCTGTTGCCAACAGAATATAGCACTGGTCCTTCTTACAGGTCAAGCACGAAAGCTGGCGGCGCGACAGGAAATACCAAGAGAACCGCGTCGGTTTGTCTGGGAAGTCTGCCAACACCACAAAGGACCGGGTGGGTGAATTCGACTGCCGACCCTATGGTGCGGCGTAGTCCTTCCAGTGGAATAGAAAGGGCTGCAAGCCGGAGCCCACAGCCCTTGAAGAACGGGAATCTCAAGTAGGCCTACAGCGTTCTGCGCCTGCGGAGCCAGCCGATAAGGCCGGTGCCGGGAAGAATGGCGTATAGCGACGTGTGGACCCGCTGTCCGGATGGGAAACGGCTGGTGGGAGTCGTAGCCACTGGCCTTCCTCTCGCCTATCGGTGCCGCGTTCCCTGGCCGGCGCGACCGTCACGTTCATGATCCCCGTTTCCCCGGTCGTCGCGACCGTCACATCCACGGTTCCCGTTTCCTTGGTCATGCGGGACCATCACGTCCACGGTTCCCTCGGTCACGTTGCCTGAGTCATCTGCACACAAGACATATATGGTGTACACACGGCCAGTGCCTTTACCACTTCTGTCCGCTTTCAGCCAAACGCTCAAAGCGGCATTGGCGTATTGCCAGTCAGGGTCTCTCACGCAGGGTCCAGGGTCAGCTATGGACTCATTGCTGGTGACATCGACTATCCGGCACAGAGGTACCGGGTCGCACAGGTCCGTTGCGATCACCTCTACCCTGACCTTCACCATCTTCTTGTTAGCTGGCCACAGCACACTTGGACTAGCGGAGATGCTTTCGATGCACGGAACAGTCGTATCCTGTACAAGCACGTCCACAGAATCTGTGGCAGTCAGCTTCCCATCGGAGACACTCAGCGTAACCGTGGTCCATCCGGGGGGAAGCGTCACGATCGGGGTTGCGCCGGAGGCGGTCTGGCCGTCCCAGGTCCACTCATATGTCAGTGCATCACCATCCGGGTCTGAGGAGTATGAACCATCCAGTTGTACCTCGGCCCCGTCAGCACTGGTCTGCTCTACGATCTGGTCCACGCCCGCATCCGCAGAGGGTGCCCGGTTGTTCGGAGGCACATAGGCGTAAAGCTCGGCCACTTCACTAGCAGAAAGAGCCCGTCCATATACTGCTACATCGTCAATTGCGCCGGGAAAGAAACTTATCAACTCGTAGGGTCCCGAGCCAGTTGGACTGTACCATCTAGCCCCTATTGTCAGCGCCTGGGTGACTGTAGCCGGAGAAGCAGCGTTGAGCCAATGGCCGATCCCGTTGCCGTTGATGTATATGGCGACTTCTCCGCTGGATGACCTTGTAGCGGCCACATGGGTCCACACTTGAGGCTGAGGGAAGATCCCTGTGGCATACAAATGGTCATCGTCATAGTTGTCCTCATAGCTAACGACGGTCCCGCTCTCCCCCCAACCTTCACCAATGACCTGCAACGATGTGGAGAGATGGTCATTGAAGAAGTCCTCGCCTCGTGCCGCAATGACTGCCCCACTCAATCCAGGTGACAAATCTCTCGTTGGCCGAATCCAGGCCGCCAACGTGAATGTCGATAGCTGGAAAGCTCCTGAGTATGAAGCGCTGACGTAGTCATCCGTGCCGTCAAACAGATAGGCACTGTTGAGGTTTCCGAAGCGGTCAGTTGTGAGGGTCGCCCCAATGACCGTCCCATCGTGTCCATTGCCTGTAGCATCGCTGGCGTCTCCGGTGAAGGGGTAGTACGCCTCCAAGCCATCATTGAGATCGCCCAGGACCGAACCTCCCATCATCGCCAGGACTGCTACGGCTATGCACACCACTCGGATTGCGCTCTTCATTTTGACCCTACCTCTCTTTTCACAGACTCTCTGAATTGAATGCTGCCATCGTGGTCCCTCATTCACTAAAACAACAGGCAGCTCTCCCAAGCTGTCTTGGCGGATGATCCCCTCCCTGGGGTCTGTACAATCAGTATCCAACCTCTGACGTGAAGTGTCAATTGTGGAAACTACGTATTATGGTGGGAATGTCTCTTGTTGTCGCTCAAGGAAGACCATCAGGTAGAGTCTCGGACCGGACATCCTGCCAGAAGACTGGGCGGACGCGAGACCTCGGAGTATGGCCCTGCGCACCCGCCCCGTCAATGGCGTCCTTGCCTACAGGCTCCTACCTGGTTCTCTGCACGAGCCGTCCCCATCCACCCTATAGGCGTCTGACGGGACCGGGTGTGGACAAAGATTCCGGGCTAAACCCAGCGGGGCCCTATGGAGCGGTCCGGTCCGGGTTGGCAATAGCGAACTGGTGGAGATTGTCTTCTTGCCCTTTAAGCGGGAGGTTGCCTTGGCTACAATATGTCCGTATGGGTTTGGCGACCCTGAACCGACATGGGAGCGTGGGCATGGCCATCCCGGCCCGTTTGTAGGGCTAGCGGGAAGGGCAACAACCGTTTGCGGCCAGAGGGAAGCTCGAAGGGGAAGCACGCATGGACTACCTGAAGAAGTGGGAGATTGTTGGAGGTCTTGGCCAAGGCGGCCAAGGGAAGGTCCATCTGGTCAGTAGGAAAGCTCCGCCTGAGCGGGACAGCGAACTACGAAGTTCCCTCCATAGGATGACGACGGGCTATCCAAACCCCGATGCCTATCAACTGTTTCGTAGGTGCCTGCGGGAGACGATGAAGATAGACGATCCCGCGAACCAGGGGGCATTGAAGGTCCTCCACCAGCCCCAAGACGCCCGTGATGCGGCCCTGGCGAAGGAGAGAATCAAGCGGGAAATCCAGGTGATGTCAACCACGCGCCACACGAACCTGGTCGAGGTATTGGACGTGGACCCCGATTCCCAGTGGTACGTATCCAAGTACTATCCAAACGGCACGTTGGCGCAGAAGGGCGACATGTTCAAGGGAAACCTCCACGCAGCATTGAAGGCCCTGCGACCCTTGGTTGACGCGGTCGCTGAACTGCATAAGAATCGCCACGTGCATAGGGACATCAAGCCCCACAACGTGTTCCTCGGCCCGAACGACGAACTCATTCTGGGGGACTTCGGGCTAGTCCACTTCGTAGACACCCAGCACACGAGGATGTCTTCTACATACGAGAACGTGGGAAGCCGAGACTGGATGCCGGGGTGGGCGATGGGAATGCGCGTTGAAGAAGTCGAGCCTACATTCGACGTCTTCTCGCTTGGCAAGCTGCTCTGGTCGATGTTGTCAGGCCAGCCGATTCTGCAGTTGTGGTACTTCCGCAAGGCCCGATTCAATGTCGAGGAGCTATTCCCCAACTGCAATTACATGGGGCTCGCCAACGGGTTGTTTGCGAGATGTATCGTTGAAGAGGAAAAGGACTGTCTGCCCGACGCAGCCGCCCTGCTCGGGGAGATTGACACGGTGCTCAGGGTAGTTGAAATCGGCGCAGATCCTATCGGCAACAATGTCAAGAGACGCTGCAAGGTGTGTGGCGTTGGCGATTATGCCCTGATCGTCGAGGGCTATGCAGATGACTTGCGAGAGTTCGGGATCAGGCCTGTTGGGGACCGGATGATGAAGGCCTTCGCCTGTAGTCATTGCGGACACGTTCAACTCTTCTCATATGCGAGTGAGCTTCCTCCGGCTTGGCGACAGAAGCAGTGACGGGTGTTCGGACTGGCAGGATACTACACAGACCTGCTACGGTCGTAGACCTGAGCTCTGTCTCTGACCATGGGCGCCGATGGCCTGGCCAGGGAGTTCCGGGCTGGTGCTCGCTCTCCACGCCCCCCCGGAGGACAAGGGATCAGGCTTGGGATTGAGGTGTTGACCTGCCAGCGATGCTGGATGGGCTGTCATCCTGTCTCGCAAGTCGAGAATCGAGTACTGCGGAACCGTGTGCCACGTCCTCAGTCGCAGCAACTACAGACAGCATTCTGACCCCGACCGGGCCAACGTGGTGGTGATCTGCCTCAGGCCACACGATCGGCCATGCGCCCAGGTGGAGTTCGAACACGCGTGCGGCACGAAGGGCCGCCCCGCGGGTGCGACGCCCTTGGGCATCACCACGTGATCCGCAGCCCCAGGTCGAGCAGGGTCGAGGTCTCGCCTTCGAACGTGGTGTAGGTGAAGCCGCCGGACAGGGTCCAATTCCTGGAGATGCGGCCATCCAACCGCAGGGCCGCGTACGTGAGGCTCAGGTTGTCGGACTCGGCCTCCGGGGTCAGCAGGCGGATGCCGGCCTCGGGCTGGACGATGATCTGGCCGTCGAACATGGGCAGGAAACTGGAGAACCTGGCTCCGTAACCAGATGCGCCTGCGCCTTCAAGGTTGTAGAGGGTGACCGTGGAGCTGGCCTGGGTCCAATCGAACAGTCCGATGCGGGTCAGGCCGACCTGCCATCGGGGCGTGCTGCCGTCCTCTACGCCGCTGATCAGGCCAACCTCCTCTGACAACCGGAGACTCCACGGTAGCTCCTGCTGGCCGCCCACCCAATACCGCCAGTACCCGTCGTCAAAGAGACGGTCGTCCGCAACAGGCAGTAGCGCTCGCTCAGAGGGACGGTCGGGCCGCTCCCAGTGGTCCACGCCCGCGCGAACCGTGAGGACTCGGCTCAGACGCGACACGATGAAGGTGTCCATACGCGTGAGCCGCGCGCCTGTCCGGGTCTGGGCGTTGCCCACGTCCAGATCGACCTCTGCAGTGGAGTATGCCGCCAACTTAGGGCCCAGGCCGGCCTTCTGGTCGAAGAGGACGGAGAGCCGGTCCGTGCGGCCTTCATAGAGGGAGCTGAGCAGGCCGAGGGTCCCTGAGTAGGAGGGGCCATCGCGATGCCCCGCCTCCAGGGTCGTGTAGGCGCCCGCCAGGGGCTCCCGGGCCGTTGCCGCCATGTCCTGGCGGTCTGGCCGGAGTCCCGCCACTGCGCCGAAATGGAGGTGATCTGAGCCCGGGATCTCTCCCTGGACTCCATCCACGTAACCTATGGCCGGCAGCTCGTGGGGCAGGAATCGGCCGGCCCGGACGAAACCCGTGCCCAGCCATGGGTGCTGAAGAGAGGCCCTGTACAGGTCGGGCCGCAGAGCCTCATAGTCCGGACTGGACTGCATCGCAGCCCCGTCCCGATACGACAAGGCTCCTGACCACTGGAAACTCCAGCCAGAGCCCCCCATCCGATCGAGATCGCCCGAGGAATCCAGGAGGGTCCTGGAGTAGTCGTGGCCCAGCGAATCCGTCTGCATCATGCGGCGGAGCTGGACCCGACCGTGGAATACGTCCTGTGTCCTTGGCTGTCCGGCCGGAACCTTGATCGGCGAGAGCAAGGGGATGAAATCCTTGTCCGGCCCGGCTGTAGCCGGCCCTCCTGGACGGGGCATGCCGTTGGCGTCTGCCCCAGCCTGGCCGGCGGCCCTGCCGGCCTGCGCAGGCGATTCGAAGGTCACGTCCGCAGATCTGCCGACAATCCCCTCCTGCCCTTCGGGCGGTGAGGTCAGGCGCAGGAGCGACGACTTGCTGGCCACGTAGAGGACCTCGAACTGGAAGACGCGTCCGTCGTCCAGGCGGAGCGTGCCCTGAAGGCCCTGCCGTAGTCCTTGGTTCCTGCCTGCGTCGACGTAGATCCCCTCAGGCACCTGATAGGTCACGTGGCTGCCAACGGTCACCGGCGCGGCGTGGGCGGAGGCGGGGACGCTGGCGAGCCAGAGTCCTGCGGCGGCCCAGAGTCCAACCCATCTTGGTGGCGATCGTCTGTTCATGGCAGTCACTGCTCACGCGGCGGCATGGCCCTCAATTGGTTCCATCGGGATGACACCGGTAACAGGCGGCCGAATCGTACGAATACCCGCTGACGTCGTCGTGCTCGCCGTCCGTCTCGGTGCGGCTGTGCGTATGACAGCCAATACAGGAGAAGGTGCTCGTGCTGCCGCTGGTGTGGCAACTCGAACAGGTCAGATTGTGTACGCCGCTGACCGGGAATGGATGGTGGAAGGTCGAGGGCGTCCACGCCGACGTGGTATGGCAGGTGGTGCAGGCGTGGGCCAGGTTCAGGGCCGTGTGGTTGGCTGCCCGCTGGTAGTCGGCCTGGTGGCAGGAGTAACAATCCGAGGGGGTGGAGGTGTAGGAACCGCCGGTGTGGCACTGGGCGCATTGCAGACCCGCATGACCGCCGGTCAGCGGGAAGGAATCGTGCCGGATCGCCGCGCCGGTCCACCCTGTCGTAGTATGGCAGGTCTGGCAGTTGGTCGAGTAGCTCTGGGCCACGTGATCGGCCGCGCCTTCATAGGCCGTTCTGTGGCAAGAGTAGCAGTCTGAGGCGATGGGGCCGTACGACCCGCTGGTATGGCACCGGATGCACTGCAGACCCGCGTGGCCGCCCGTCAACGGGAAGAAGTCGTGCCGGATCGCCGCGCCAGCCCAGGCCGTGGGCGTATGGCACCGTTCGCACCGGGTGGTCCAGCCGCTGGCCGCGTGGTCGGGTGAGGTAGCCCGGGCCAGGTCCTTTTGGTGGCACAAGTCGCATTGCGTGGGGCGCCGCGATACTGCCCTGCAGGGGCCTGGAGATGGCAGCTCTCGCAGGGTGTCACGGCGTGCACCCCGTACAAGGGGAAACGGGTGCGCGCGTGTTCGGCGATGAGGCCCTGGGGCCTCCAGCTCACCTGGTTGTGGCACCTCTGGCAGTCGAGCCCCAGCGAGGAGGCGTGCGGATCAGGATGGCACCCCCCGCAGCCCCGGGCCACGTAGGCGCTGACCGGCCCACGGTCATTGTGACATCGCAGGCACCGGGCCTCACGGTGGGCCCCTTCCAGGGCAACACCCGTCTCCTTCTCGTGGTCATACACCAGATCCTGCCGCAAGACGTCCCATCGGTCCGGGACATGGCAGAGGCCACAGTCGCCGGGGAACGTCCGGTGCGACACCAAAGGCCCCAACCGGGAGTCCCATCCCTGCACCGCGACCTTGCCCCTGAGGGCCGGCCCGAGCTGACAGTTGACCGCAAAGGTCAGACACAGGGCGCCCAGGCAGGTCATCGCCCAGAGGACAACACGGCTATGGGGCGGACGAATCATGACAATCCTCACAGCGGCTCTTCAGTGGCCGGTATTGTACCACGGAGGCGCCACGGCTGGAACGAACCACTGGATGACAATCCTTGCACCCGGCCTGCGCGTGGGCGCCCTCCAACGGAAAGCGGGAGTCCCGGTTGTGATCGAACCGATCCGCGACCCAGCGGCCGGTGGATGCGTGGCAGCGATCACATCGCGTGACGCCTGCCTCCTGGAACTGGCCGAGGTGCACGTCCCGATGGCACGAGGCGCAGGCGCGGGATGTGCCCCTGAACGTGACCGGCGATGCCGCGGCAGCGCTCTGGCCTGAACCCGCCGCGGGCCGATGACAGGCCTGGCAGGTCGCTCGGGCGTGGGCCCCAGTCAGCTCATACCCGGTGCGGCGGCCGTGGTCAAAGGTCTTTACGCTGAAGGTGGTGGCATCCGGCAGATGGCAGGACGTGCAGTCGCCGACCACAGACCCCTTGGAGAACTGTCCGCCGTGGGGATCCGCGTGGCAGGCCTGGCAGCTCTGCGGGGTGGAGACGAATCGCCGGCCTGCGGCAGCCGAGAGGACCGGGTGACACTGCAGGCACGGCACAGCAGCGTGAGCGCCGGTCAATGGATACCGCTGGGCATGCCGGCTGAGGGTGAACGTGGAGGGAGAGAACTGGCTCTGCGTGTGGCACTCCAGACAACTGGAATGCTGACCTGCGAACTGCCCGGCATGGGGATCCTTATGGCAGGCCTGGCAGGTCCTGGGCGTCTTGCCATACCGCCGCGCCCCGCTCTCAGGATCGATCGAGTGGCAGGCCTTGCAGGCGAGGGATGCATGGACGCCCGCCAGGGTATACCACTGGCTATGCAGGGTGGCACTGATGTTGGGGTCAGAGAACCGGTCCTGGCTGTGGCAGTCCAGGCAACTGGCGTGCGACGCGGCAAAGCGGCCGGCATGGGGGTCCTGGTGACACGCCTGGCAGGCCTTGGGGGTGGCCACGTAGCGCCGGGCCCCGAGGTTGGGGTCGAGGGTATGGCAGGTGTCGCAGCCCAGATCCGCATGGGCGCCTGCCAACACGTAGCGCTGGGCGTGGCGGGCAGTCGTGAAGGTAGAGGGGACGAAACCATCCTTACTGTGGCAATCCAGACAACCCTTGTAGGTGGCAACAAACTGCCCCTTGTGCACGTCCGCGTGGCAGCCCTGGCAGGTCTCGCTTCGGCGGGCATATCCAGGGGCTGCGGGATCAGGGTGACGCCCCGCGTAGGCAAGATCGGCCGGGTGGCACTTCTCGCACGCGAGACTAGCGTGCGCCCCCTCCAGGGCGAAACCCGTGCTGCGATGCTGATCAGGCGACATCCCCCTGCGACCCTGCTGCCAGGTTGCATCCGCGGCGAGATGGCACCGGCTGCAGTCCTGGCCCAGGCTGGCCCTGTGGGGGCTGGCATGGCATTGCTGGCAGGTCTTTCCCCGCACCCGGCCAAAGGTCCGCGTCAGGCTGTTCGGTCCCGCGGCAGCGTCCGTACGTTGGACGGTCACGGGCTCTGCAACCAGGTGGCAGGCAGAGCACGCAGCCTTGGCGTGCTCGCCCTCAAGCACGTAGTGGTCATCGTGGCGAAAGCCCTTTGCAGGTCTGAAGGCCTCTTGGCCATGGCACTCTTCGCAGTTGCGGCCGAGAACGCCGCCGTGGGCATCTTGGTGACACGTGGTGCAGTCCTGACTCAACCCCAGGTAGGTGGTAGGCCTCGCCTGCCCCGCAGATACGGGCAGGGCTGAGACGCCCGAGGGCCTCGCCAGGTGACAGGCCGGACAGGTCAGGCGATCATGAGCGCCGGTCAGTCTGAAGGTCACGTACTCATGGCTGAACTGGTTGGGATCGCGGCCCTGCCACGACCGGCTGCTCACCAGGGGAAAGTCCGGACCCACGTGCTCTACGTGGCACGGACGGCAGGACAGAGGCCCGTCCTTGAGCAGAAAGCCGTGGTATCCGCGGGCCTCCTTGACCTGTGCCGCGATCTCAGCGTGGCAATGAAGGCACCCTGCCGCAAGGCCCTGGCTGGTGTGGCAGGCATCGCAATCCGCCAACCCTTCCCCGCCGACTGCCTGGGCGTGGGACCGGGAGAGAGGGCCTGGCATGGGGTGGTACACGGCCAGGTAGGCAGACACCAGGCCGATCATGACCGCGCCGAAGACGAACGGCGCCTTGGGGTGCAGGAGGATCATGGAGTCCCCCGCAGTATCCACAGATCGCCAAAGCGGACGGCAACGAGGATGTGAAACGCCACCACCATCATCATCACCACCGCGCACCAGAGATGCAGGAATCGCCAGGACGCGGTCAGGCGTCTCATCTGGTGATACCCCTCAAGCCACTGCCACTCCCGGCAGAGCGCCTTGAGCAGCGGGAGGATCTCGCCGGCTGCGCGTGCGAGCCGGGGCGACGTCAGGACCTCCCGCTGGACGCGGCGATAGTCCCTTCGCCACCGGCAGTCCCCGGTGATCAGGGCCATGAGATTGCCGAGCGTGCCCACTGCAGATTCCCGTGATCCCGGATCCTCCGGGTGGAGCTGATCGACGTCCAGGCCGAGCTCAACGAGGCGTTGGCTCACGCGGTCGAGCCGGGCCTGCAGGTCCTCTATGCTCAGCTCGCGGCCCTCAGCCGATCTGGGGCTGCGAACGTACAGGTATCGCCCCACCAGGCCGGTCAACACCGTCATCACAAGGGCCGCGCCTGCGATGGCGCCCAGGGCGCTGTAGGGCCGAAATGCGCTATGGACCGCGATCATGCCGCCACCCACCAGGCCCGTCCATACGTGGACGGCCATCCAGACCCGCAGGGACCCCAGCCAGTCCGTCCGGATGAACTCCCTGCGCACCAGGTAGACCAAGTTCAGGACCAGCAGGAACGTCCCCGCCACCGCGAGGCTCAGTCCCAGCCAACCGGACGGACGCAATAGCGCATGGTAGGAACTCGACGGCCTCAGGGCCAGCGGAAGCGAGTAGTAGTCCCATCCCCAGGCCAGGAGACCGCCGAGAAGGCCTGCCGAAAGAGCGGCAAGCACCAGCGAAGGCACGGCCCTCCACATGCCCGGCATGACCACTCCGCCCTGGCGATCGGCCTTCATCCTTGCGCCTCCTTGGGATGATCGACTCCACCTGACCGAAGGGACAGGTCGCCCCCGAACTGGATGCCGAGCCCCTTGAGAAGGGCAAAAGGCGGGTCACCTCCGGCCAATACGTACACGTAGTCCGCAGGGACCTCCACTTCGCGCTGGCCACCCGCATCGTTCAGGCTGAGGACCGCGCAGGACGGTTCGATCCGCCGCACCTCGGAGTTGAACAAGACCTCGAGACGATGCCCTGCGAGAGCCGCCTCGATCCGGTCCTTGTTTCTGGCCTTGAGCCGGAAGAAGGCCTCCTTGCGATAGGAGAGCGTCACGCGGTTGCCCGGCTGCTCAGCCAGGGCCAGGGCAGCCTCCACTGCGCTGTCACCGCCGCCCACGACAAGCAGGTGCTCGTTCCTATGGGTGGTTGCGTCAGTCAGGCTGTACAGCACCCGCTCGGACTCTTCGCCGGGGACGCCCAGACGGCGAGGGATGCCGCGGCGTCCCAGGGCCAGGATCAGGGTGCGGCTGTGAAGGGGTCCTTCCGAAGTCTTGGCCGTGAAAGTCCCGTCAGCCAGACATTCGAGTCCAAGGAACTTCACTCCGTGACGTATCCGCTCGCCCGCCTTCTGGAGCACCCCATCCCAGAGCTCGATCAGTTCCTCCTTGGTGTACTCCGTACGCCTTAGACGGCCGTGCAGGGGCAGTCTCATGGGCTGAGTCAGGGTCAGCTTGTTGCGCGGATACTTGCGCACAGTGCCTCCCATGTCGTCCTGGTCGATGGTCGTGTGGCTTAGCCCCAGTTGCCGGGCACACAGGGTGGCGGCGATGCCTGCAGGCCCCGCCCCCACGACCAACACGTCAACCGGATCCTCGCCACCCTTGGCCAGACCCCTGTCACGAAAGGACCGATCGATGGCCTCGACCGCACGCCTGCCCTGGTCGATCGCGTTGTGGATCAACCCCACGCCAGCCAGCTCACCACAGATGAAGACGCCCGCCATGGACGTCTCGAGGTCGTCTGAAAGGGCCGGGATATCATCCCTGGAAGAGAGGTCGCCCAGGCCCACGCGTACGGCGCCCACCGGACAGGCCTGGGCACAGTACCCGTGGCCCACGCACCGGGCAGGATCGATGAGCCGCGATACACCATCCACGATCGCCAGTGCCCCGTGCTCCGGACAGGCACGCACGCAGCACGAGCAGCCGAGACACAGGAGTGAGTTGATCTGCGGGTGCTGGGCGATGGGCCGGCCCTCACCCTGCCCGCGCAGGTCTGGGGCAGGCCTGCCGTGCGATGCGCGATGGATAGCCCTCTGCCACAGGCCAACTGCGGCCAAGAGCACGGCCAGGAAACAGATCGCGGCGATGGCCACCGTCCAGTTCATCAAGTCAGTCCTTCCGATGGAGGCTACTTCGTGTCCATCGGACGGTAGTGTACGTCCAGGCCGTCCAGACGTCGCAGGTGCTGACCCAACCGAGCCAGAAAGTCACTGTAGTCCTTGCCGGCGACTGGGCTCCAGGCCACCTCGGCCAGGGCACAGGCCCGCGGATAGGCCATGTACTCGACGTTGTGCGGCATGGGGATGTACTCGGTCCAGATCTGTGCCTGCACGCCCAGGATGTGCCGGGCCTGGTCCGGCGCCAGCACTGCGGGCGTGGGATCATACGAGTAGACCTTGGCCAGGGGAAGCAGGCCGCCTATGGCCAGCGGCTCTGAGCTGGCCTTGGGATCGGCCTGGTAGTAGTCGAAATACGTGTGGCTGTTGGGCGCCATGACCACGTCATGGCCTGCCTTGGCCGCTGCAATGCCGCCTTCCTCTCCCCTCCACGACATAACCGTGGCGTTGGGCGCAAGGCCGCCTTCCAGGATCTCGTCCCAACCCAGCAGCCGCCTGTTCTTGGAGGTCAGGAACGTCTCGATCCGCTTGACGAAGTAGCTCTGCAGCTCGGCCTCGTCCTTGAGTCCCTCGGCCTTGATCCGGGCCTGGCACTTCGGACAGGCCTTCCACTTGTCCTTGGCCGCCTCATCGCCGCCGATGTGGAAGTACGTGCCCGGGAACAGCGGGATCACCTCGGAGAGCACCTCCTCGATGAAGGCAAACGTCGAGTCCTTGCCCGCACAGTAGATGTCCGAGATCGGCCAGTATCCGCCGGGCATGACGTAGAATGGCCCGCCCGTGCAGGACAGCTCGGGATACGACGCCAGGGCGGCCATGGCATGGGCCGGCATCTCGATCTCCGGGACCACGGTCACGAAGCGAGAGGACGCGTAGGCCACGATCTCCCGCACGTCCTGCTGCGTATAGAAGCCGCCATAGGTCGCCTTATCACCAGGCCGGGGAGGGGTGCGCCGGTTCCAGTGCTGTTCCTCGCGGTCGGCCCGCCAGGCGCCCACCTGCGTGAGCTTGGGGTACTTCTTGACCTCGATCCGCCATCCCTGGTCCTCGGTCAGGTGCCAGTGGAAGACGTTCATCTTGTGCAGGGCCAGCAGGTCAATGTAGGTCTTGATGAACTCCTTGGGGAAGAAGTGCCGGCACACGTCCAGGTGCATGCCCCTCCAGGCAAATCGCGGCTGGTCCTCGATGCGGACGCCGGGAATCCGCCAAGCCACGCCCGTGACCTTGGCACCGCTGAAGCTCTCGGGAGGGAGCAGTTGCCGCAAGGTCTGAATCCCATAGAACACGCCCGCTGGAGCCGAAGACTCGATCAGGACCCGGCTGGACGTGACCTCCAGGCGATAACCCTCTTTGCCCAGGTTCGCCAGATCCGGGTTGACCGCCAGCACGATCCCGGCAGTTGCGGCGCGACTGTCCTGCACGCGCAGCGAGAATCCTGTCGCAGGCCGAAGCCACTGGGAGAGCTGTTGGCCCAGGGCCTTGGTCTGGGCCTGTGTCACGATGGGCGTGTCCGGCCTGACCTCGAAGGAGCCGTCCAGCATCGCGACCGAGGCAGGCCTCGGAATCACCGCGATGGGCGAAGGCTGTGAATAGGCCATCGAAGCATGCACCAGTAGTCCCATCAACAGAATCCCCTTCTTCATCGTTCACCTCATGCCTTGTTGATCCTGATCTTGGCCTGCTCCAGCGAGTCAGCCGGAATGGGTGGCAGGATTTCAGCCGGGTAGCCCACGGCAATGATACACTCAACCTGCATCTGATCAGCCATCCCCAGCAATCTCCGCACGACCTGCTCGGAGGAGGTCTGTTCGTCATGCAGACGAAGCCGGACCTGGACCCAGCAACTGCCCAGGCCAAGGGACTGGGCGGTCATCTGGATGAGGATAGCGGCGATGGAGCAGTCCTCTGTGCACGTATCGCTGGCCGCGGTGTCTCCGCAGACCACGATGCCCAGCGGCGCACCTGCGAGGAACTCCGCGCCGTGCGGTTTGCATCGCGACAGCGACCTCAGGGTGGCGGAATCGTCGACGAATATGAACTGCCATGGATTGATGTTACGGGACGAGGGCGCCCTCAGGGCCGCCTCCTTGAGCAACCCGATCTTGTCGGGTTCGATCTGCCTGGGTTGGTACCGGCGGATGCTTCGCCTGACCCTCAGTAGCTCGATCATGGTCTGCGTTCTGGGTTCTGCGTTCTGGGTTCTGCGTTCTGGATTTCACCGACCCATCCCATGGTCCTCATCCACTGCTCGCAGAGCCTGGGCCACGCAGATACTGCCCCGTCATTGGCGCCCAGGCCGAATCCATGTCTGCCCTGCCTGAACAGGTGCAGCTCAGCAGGGACACCCGCCTTGCGGAGGGCCGTGTAGAAATACAGGCTGTTCTCGACGGGGACCGCCGGATCGGTCTCGGTGTGGATCAGGAAGGTCGGAGGGGTCTCAGAGGTGACCTGCTTCTCGTTGGACAGCAGATCGACCAGCTCGGCAGGAGGGTTGTCGCCCAGCAGGTTCTTGCGCGAGCCCTGGTGTGTGAAGGGGTCGGCCATGGTGATGACCGGATAGACCAGGATCATGAAGTCCGGCCTGCAACCGACCTGATCGATGGGGTCTGCCGCATCCTTCTGTCCTTTGTGGAAATGCGTGCCTAGGGTCGAGGCGAGATGGCCGCCTGCCGAAAACCCCATGACACCGATCCGGTCCGGACGGATGTGGAGCGACTCGGCCTTGGACCTGACCGTAGACAGGGCCCTCTGGGCGTCCTGCAGCGGAATCGGGTGCTCGTATCCCCGTGCATGGTGCCGATACCGCAGCACGATGCCTGTCACGCCAAGGGAGTTGAACCATCGGGCGATCTGATCGCCCTCGTGGTCTGTGGCCAGGTGGCCATAGCCGCCGCCCGGACAGATCACCACGGCAGTTGCCGGGGTCTTCCGGTCAGCCAGATAGTACGTCAGGCTTGGCTGGTCCCCAGGGTCCGTACCCTTTGCACCGGGCGCACCAGCAGGCCAGAGCAGCTCTGTCTTCGGCTCTGCTGCCAGGATCGGCGAGAGAACCCCCATCATCAGGCACAGTGCGACGGCTTTGAGATGCGCTTCTTTTCTCATGGGTCTCCTGCACAGCCGATGGTGGGATTTGAACCCACAACCCCGGCTTTACGAAAGCCGTGCTCTACCGTTGAGCTACATCGGCAAGAGGCTGCTATGATAGCGGTTAGCGGCTCGCCTGTAAAGGTCAAACCCTGAATGCCGGCCAGGTTGACTCAGGGATGAGGGAAGTGCTAGAATGGAGGACGCATACAGGTCCGGGGGGTGCCCCCAGATACGGACAAGACCACGTGTCAGCACGGGATGGATGGGTTTCCCATGAGGGGAAGACTGCCTTGTCATTTGTTCCTGGCCCTGCTTGGGCTGTCGGCGTGGTGTCCGGCCGGTGCCAAGACCGTCGTCATCAACGAGATCCTGGCCAGCAACGCCCAAGGGGCGACGGATCCCCAGACCGAACACGACGACTGGATCGAGATCTACAACACCACCAACAGGCCCATCGATGTCGCCGAGATGTACCTGACGGACGACCCGGCGACCCCGACCCGATGGCAAATCCCTGCGGGCAAGTCCTCGCTGACCACGATCCCCGCAGGCGGGGCCGTCGTGATCTGGGCAGACAAGGAGACCGCTGACGTGGGCCTGCACGCCAGCTTCGCACTGGACTCTGACGGAGACCAAGTCCTGCTCTTTGCGAAGGACGGCAGGACCCTGGTGGATAGTGTCACGTTCTCCAGGCAGGACGCGGACGTCTCCTACGGCCGATACCCGGACGGGGGCAGTGAGTGGCGGCTGTTCGGCAAACCGACCCCTGCCTCCCGCAATCTCAACCCCTATCTGGGGGTGGTCGCGGACCTGGCGTTCAGCAGCGACCGCGGGTTCTACGACGAGCCCTTCTCAGTGACGATCACTACCGAAACCGCTGACGCGGTCGTCTTCTATACGCTCGACGGCAGCTCACCCCTGGACTCCAGAGGAACCGCCTACCTGTACGTCGAGCCCATCCCCGTCACCACGACGACCTGCCTGCGGGCGGCGGCCGTCAAGGATGGATTCAAGCCCAGCCACATCCTGACGTGCACGTACCTCTTTGCCCGAGACGTCGCGGGCCAGCCCAGGAATCCTCCGGGCTTCCCCACGTCTTGGGCGGGGAGCACGTCCGACTATGAGATGGACCCTGACATCACGCGCAGCGCAACCTACGGCCCTCTGGTAGAGGACGCCCTGCTGTCGATCCCTACGCTCTCCGTCGTGATGACCGTGGCGGACCTCTTCGGGTCCAACGGCATCTATGCCAATCCCAGCAACCGGGGAGCCGCATGGGAACGCCCCACCTCTGTTGAACTGATCCACCCCGATGGGCATCCAGGCCTTCAGATTGACTGCGGGATTCAGATCCAGGGCGGGTGGTTCCGTCCCCTCGGCAACACGCCGAAGAAGTCTCTGCGGCTGTCCTTCAAAGGCCTCTACGGGGCTTCGAAGCTCAGATATCCGCTCTTCGGAGACGATGCGGTCTGCGAGTTCGAGACCGTCACGCTGCGAGCAGGGGCCAATGATGGCTACGCGTGGGATGAAGCCCGCTACACGGAGCAGTACGTCCGTGACCAGTTTGGCCGCGATCTGCAGCGGGCCACGGGCAACCTGGGCTCGCACGGAACCTTCGTCCACGTCTATCTCAACGGCCTGTACTGGGGGCTCTACAACGTGGTGGAGCGGCCTGACGCCGCCTTCTCAGCCAGCTATCTGGGCGGCGAAAAGGAGGATTGGGATGCTCTGCACAATGGAGGCAGCACGGAGACCCTACAGGGCGATCTGAACGCCTGGAACCAGATGATCGCGCAGAGCAGACTGGCCGCAGACTCGAATGACGCATTCCAAACGCTGCAGGGCAGGGACCCTAATGGCACGCCCAATCCTGCCCATCCGAGTCTGCTCGATGTGACCAACTACATCGACTACCTGATCATCAACGTATGGGGGGGCAACTGGGATTGGCCTTGGAAGAACTGGTATGCGGCCCGCGATCGCACGTCCCAGAGCACGGGGTTCAAGTTCTACTGCTGGGACTTTGAGAATACCATGGGCAATAACATGGGCCGTTCACCGCTCAGCAAGAACGCCCTGCAGAATGACTTCTCGTCGGCCGGAGAAGTCCATCAGTCCCTCAAGAGGAATGCGGAGTACCGAATGCTCTTCGCAGATCGCGTGCATCGATTCCTCTTCAACGGAGGAGTCCTCGCGCCCGAATCACTGATTCCCCGCTACGCGACCCTGGCGGCGGGCGTGGAGGGGGCCATTGTCACGGAGTCCGCACGCTGGGGCGACCAGCATTTCCATCCGCCCTTGACGCTGGAAGACTGGTACGACCGGGACTCCAACTACAACGACGGCCGTGCAGGCAGGGACTGGGTCCTGAAGTACTATCTGCCCCGGCGGACTGCTGTTGTGCTGCAGCAGTTCAAGGACGCAGGCCTGTACCCGAAGGTGGAAGCCCCGGTATTCAAGATCGACGGTTCCGCTCAGCACGGCGGACAGACTCCATCGAACGCCGGCCTCTCCATGACCGCGCCTGCAGGCAAGATCTACTACACCCTGGATGGGCCGGACCCGCGGATGTCCGTTGCGGCTGCGAGCCCGGACACAGGCCTGGTGGTCCTCGCCGCTCAAGACGCGGCAAAGCAGGTCCTGGTGCCCGCGGGCCCCGTCAACGACGCCTGGAGAGGAGCCACCTTCGATGACTCGGGATGGACTGCGGTAGCCGGCAGCCCGGGTGGAGTCGGCTATGACCGCAATCCCTCGGGAGGCGGCGACTACGCTTCATGGATCAGTCTCAATGTGGAATCACAGATGTATGGGGCGGGCAAGGGCCCCTCATGCTACATCCGCATCCCGTTTGCCGCACAGCCCACAGACCTCGCGGGCTTGGGCTCTCTGAGCCTCAAGATGCTGTATGACGACGGCTTCGTGGCGTACCTCAATGGGACCGAGGCCACGCGGTCGACCTTCGCCGGCACGCCAGCCTGGGACTCGCGAGCCAGTGGGAGCCGCGCGGCGGGTACAACCCTCACGACCTTTGACCTGTCCACCGTGATGGGGCGGCTGCAGGCGGGCGAGAACATCCTGGCGATACACGGGGCCAATTCATCGTCCAACAGCGACGACTTCCTCATGCTCGCGGAGTTGACCGCCAGCAAGACGCCTGCCTCTTCACCCCTTCAGATCTCGCCTTCGGCGGTAGAGTACAAAGGCCCTGTCAGCCTGGCCCGCAGCGTCCACGTCAAGTCGCGGGTCTTGAGCGGCGCCACCTGGAGCGCACTGAACGAGGCCACGTTCGCAGTGGGACCAGTGGCCGAGGACCTTCGGATCAGCGAGATCATGTACCATCCATCGGAGACAGGCAATCCCCAGGATCCCAACACGGAGTTCATCGAGCTGCGGAACATCGGCAGTCAGGCCATCAACCTCAGCCTGGTCCGATTCACCAAGGGCATCGACTTCACGTTTGGCGACATGGAGGTGCAGCCAGGCAAGGTGGTCCTCGTGGTCAAGGACGCAGCCGTCTTTGCGGCCAGGTACGGGCAGGGCCTTCCAGTCGCGGGGACCTACGCAGGCAGTCTCGACAACGGCGGCGAAAGGCTGTGGCTCGAGGACGCCGCAGGCAAGGTGATCCACGACTTCAAGTACTCAGATAGCTGGTACGACACGACGGATGGAGGAGGTTTCTCGCTGGCGGTCAGAGACGCTGCGGCCATCGGGACAGATCCCGAAGCCCTGGCCAACAAGGACCTCTGGCGGGCCAGCCCGGAACTGGGCGGCACACCCGGACAGTGATCTGCTCGCTGTGAGCTATGAGCTATGAGCTATGAGCTGTGAGTCTGGAGTGCGGGGAGGCAGGGGCTATCAGCCTTCGATCTCCTAACTCCTGGCTCCTAGCTCCCTAGCTCCTGGTCTCAGGCCATCGCCTCAATTGCGCGCCTGCACAACTCCCGGCCATAGTCGGTCCACACGCCCTCGCCCCAGTACCTGAAGCAACTGGTCTGTGCGATCATCAGATGGTACAGGGAACGGCGATAGCGGACATCGGTGCTGGGAACGTGGCGGGCCAGGATCTTCTCTGCAAATGCGGCGCTGGCCTGCTGCATGGGACCCAAGACCTTCTCATAGCCCCGGACCCAGGAGATGTTGGAGGTCCAACTCCCCCCTTCCATGTGGAACCTGTGGTCAGTCTCGCGGAGGTCCGCGATGGCCTGCTCCACGGCCTGAGGCCCCGACCTTCCTGCCAGGTGGGTCCAGATCCGGCTCTGCATCACAGGCTGGACTGCCGGCAGATCCGCCTCAGTGATGCCAAGGCTGTCGAGGTATTCGAGATACTCCGTCACCCCCATGGCGGGCGTCTGCGTCCCTGACGCCTCTGCAGCCACGGCCCTGTACTTGGGCGGGAACTCATTCATCATGACCCCGCCGTTTTCGCCGTCTGCGATCTGGCTCACAATCCGCGGTATGGACCTGCCCGCCAGCACTGCGCGGCCCACGTTCTTGGCCTCGTAGTACGGCTGCATCTGGGCAACCAGCTTGGTGTCGCTGCCCTGCGTCTTGATCAGGGCCGTGATGGAGAGGGTCTCGCCTGCAGAGTTCCTCGCCACCAGCCTGTGTGGCAGATGGCAGTCGCGGACAGGTCCCCCGTCTTCAACACGCTCGATCGTGTGCTCCTGCACGAGGACCCACCGGTAGCCGCACTCCTTGAGGGTCTTGACGAACTCATAGAACACGTCCGGGTGATTGGGCAGTGCCATCTCGGCGGGCGAGAACCCGCGAACCCGGCTCAGGGCTTCCCATCCGAACAAGGAGGCGAAGTACTGCTGCCAGGCCCGCACGTGGAGCCGGAAGTCCTGCACGGGCGTCGACGGCGCGACCGCATGGCCCCAGGCAGTGCCCAGCCATTCCACGCAGGAGCGGGTCCCAGGATCCGAGGTGAGGGTTCTGAGGCTGGCGATCACCTCTGTTGCACCCATCTGGAAGAGACCGTGCAGCAGGCAGCCCGAGTAGTCCAGCATCACCCGCGGCCTGCTGCCCTCTTCCACCAATTCGGGGATGATCTGGCCCATGCGCTGGTAGCACTGGAGAAAGATCGTTGCATTGTAGCGATCTCCATCGCTCCCACTCTCCAGCATGTGCTCCAGGTTGCTGATCACCTTGGCGGTGGCGAGGTCCTTGCCGCCTGCGGGAATCAAGGGCTGGTGCATGTGCAAGGCAACCGCGAATCCACTCTGGATCTGACCCAAGGGGATGTCGCTCTCGGGGGCATAGAATGGTCCGGTCCGGGCCATGGCCTCGGCCACGCGGTCCTCTGACCCACAGATCTCCGGCAGTTCGCCGACATTATTGGCAATAGTTTGCATCTTCATAGCCTAACTATACGCGGCACAGGCGGACAAGGACACCAAAAAATCGTGGGCCCCGGACGCCTCTTGCCCGGGCCGTCCAGGGCCCTATAATGGCCTGTTGACTCAGAGAGGATTTGGCATGACCGTCGACACACTCAGAGAGGCCCTCAAACGATACTGGGGCTATGACCAATTCAGGCCGCTCCAGCAAGAGGCCATGGAGGCTGCAGTCACAGGCCGTGACTCCGTGGTCGTGCTGCCGACCGGCGGCGGCAAGTCGCTGTGCTACCAGGTTCCGGCGGTCACGCTGGCCGGGCTGACGGTCGTGGTCTCGCCACTGATCTCATTGATGAAGGACCAGGTTGACGACCTGCTGGAGTGCGGCATTGCGGCGGCCCGGATCGACAGCTCCCTGGCTGCTGACCAGCGGCGGCAAGTCGAGGCCGCCATCCTGCACAAGAAGCTCAAGCTCCTGTACGTCGCGCCCGAGCGGCTGATGACCGAGGCCTTCATCGGTCTTCTCCAGAAAGCGGATCTCTCGCTGCTGGCCATCGACGAGGCCCACTGCATCAGCCTTTGGGGCCATGACTTTCGGCCCGAATACCGCCAGCTCGGGACCCTGCGGGCCCTCTTTCCGAAGGCAGCGATCGGCGCCTATACGGCGACCGCCACCGAGCCCGTGCGCAAGGACATCGTCGAACAACTGCACCTGAAGGAGCCCCAGGTCCTGGTCGGCTCCTTTGACCGACCCAACCTGATCTACAAGATCCGGCCCAGGAACAACCTCCTCCGCCAGGTGCGAGAGGTCCTGGAGGCCCATCGCGGCGAGTCGGGCATCATCTACTGCATCCGCAGGGCAGACGTCGATCAGACGTGCGCATCGCTCAAGGCCAAGGGCTACCCCGTGGCGCCCTACCACGCCGGCCTGTCCGATGAAGACCGCAGGCGGAACCAGGAAGCCTTCATCCAGGACAAGGTGGAGACCATCGTGGCCACCATCGCGTTTGGCATGGGGATCGACAAGTCCAACGTCCGGTACGTGATTCACGCCGGCATGCCCAAGAGCCTCGAACACTACCAGCAGGAGAGCGGCCGCGCGGGGCGCGATGGACTGGAGGCGGAGTGCTGCCTCTTCTACGGCGGCGGCGATTACGGCACCTGGAAGGGGTTGCTCTCCGACATGGAGCCCCAGGCCCGGGACATCGCCCTGGCCAAGTTGGGCCACATGTACCGCCACTGCACGAGCGGCGTATGCCGCCACGCCGCGATCCTCGAGTACTTCGGCCAGTCCCTGGGAAAGACCGAGTGTGGGGCGTGCGACGTGTGCCTGGGCGAGATCGACACGATCCCCGATGGCCTGGTGACCAGCCAGAAGATCCTCTCCTGCATCCTTCGGCTGGGTCAGCGGTTCGGGGCAGGCTACGTGACGCAGGTCCTGACCGGATCGCGTGAGGCCAGGGTCCTGGAGAACGGCCACGACAGCCTCAGCACATACGGTCTGCTCAAGGAGTACGACAAAGGGGTGGTCCTGGACTGGATCGAACAGCTCATCGGACAGGGCCACGTCGCCAAGGCCGGCGACTACAACACCCTGGCAGTGACCGAAACCGGCTGGGAGGTCATCCGAGGCAAGCAGGCGCCGCGGCTGATGAAGCCCGTGGTCAAGGCCCAGAAGAAGGCTGCAGCATCGCCGGTCAAGAAGGACTCCTGGGAAGGCGTGGACCACAGTCTCTTCGAGGCCCTTCGCGTGGTACGGTTTGCCCTGGCCCAGAAGAAGGGAGTCCCTGCCTACGTCGTCTTCACGGATGCCGCCCTGCGTGACATGGCCCGCAGGAGGCCCTCCACGCCGGAGGAGTTCCTCCACGTCAAGGGCGTTGGCGAGGCCAAGTGCCGGCAATACGCGGAGGTGATGCTCGGAGCCATCCGCAAGCACACCGCGGTCCATCCAGTGCCCAGCGATGCCCAGTGAAGGACCGCTGTCGCCCTTTCTGCCGCAGCGGCTCCGTGCAGCAAGTCTTGGCCAGCCGTGAACGACAACAACGGCTGTCCTGCGCCTCGCTCACACTCCGCCCGCCGCTGCCACCCTCGCGAATGGACGGTTACCGATTCCCTTCTTCCTCCCACCTCTTGCGAAGGTGAGGAGGTTGATGGCGGACGGTCGCTGCTGCCAAGAAGGTTGCCGGCAGATGGCGGCGGTGTCGAGGCGACAGCCGATGGGCCTACGAGTGCACCTTGGGTCGAAACGACTCCAATGCCGCCAACAGTGATGCCAGCGTGATTGCCGTCTTGTACACGATCACGCGGTCCGTGGGTATCGCGCCTTCCCGCAGCGAGGACTGGGGCACAGCGATTAGGATGTTGTGGCGGGTTCTGAAGGCCTGCAGGGTAGTGCGGCGTCTGGCCAGGTACTCAGGCCTCCAATACCCGACGATCTCCAAGAGGACCTCTGTACCGTCCTCATGCCGGAACACGAAGTCTGGAATGAAGGTCTTCTGCCTGTCGTGAAGGATCGCTCCCTCGCGGACCATACGCCAACCGTTTCGCTCGGCGCCGAACTTCTCAGCCAGTGCAGCCTCAACGCTGGAGTCGAATTCCTCCGGCGGTGGCAGGTGGCTGTGCAGGCCATCCTTGTCCGACAGGCTCAATGTGGCATGGCCTTTCCACGGCGTCTGGACACGGGCAACCATCTGCCAATCACGGCACGACAACAGGGATGGAAGGAACTGGGCGAAACCCGTGCCGTACCGCCGGGTACGGTCCAGGACCGAGGCCGGTCCCGTCAATACCATGCGATAGGTGGTCGCATTCAATCGAGTCACGTCAACCAGTAGCTTGGCCAGCTTGGCGTAGCGGAGGATTGTCTTGAAGTCATCGGTCGCCGTGATGGTGACCTGTTCGGCCCTGTACAGGCAGGCCTGCAACTGGGCCACGTTGTACCTTGAAAGAAGCGCCTGGGTGTCAGGATATCCGTCAAAACATTCAAGCCGCTGGCGGGAGATGACGTCTGCGTAGAGGGACTGGCTGATCTCACTCCAGGTCGTGCCGAGTTCGCTCGCAATCCGGGTCTTGGTTTGGATCTCCGAATGCCCAAAGAGCCGGTCCGGAGTCTGGACCAGTGGGTGGCAGGGAGCGGCCTTGGCAAACACGGTCATGCGCAGATGCGAGGCCCTGCCAGCAGCGTCGGTCTGGAAGGTGCCCTTGTCATCGAGCAGCCTGCAAAAGGCCTCGATCCGGCGGATCGGACAGTCCTGTTCATCTGCAAACAGAGCCTCAACCCGCCTGTGGAGCCATTGCCGTTCTCGGCCGACACCCTCATGGTAGACCGCAAGCATCTGCTCCGCATACCGCAGATAGCGCCGGTGTCGGTTTTGGGTGAGGCGATCAACTATGACTCGGCCTCGATCAAACGCCACGATGGACTGTTCGCTGGTAAGCATCGCTTTGGCGCCTCGCCCGGGAGCGGATGACCTCTCGCGTATCCTCGCACACAACCTCGTACAGCGTCGCCTTGACTGTGCCGGACTTCCTCAGGATACGGCCCAGGCGCTGCTTGGCCTGGCGTGTGGAGCTCTGGCCGCCGATCACTATGGCGACCTTGGCGGCGGGCACATCTATCCCTTCATCCAGCACCCGGTTGGCCACAAGGACCTGAAACTGACCTTTGGCGAAGCCCTCCAGTACGGCGAGACGTTCCTTCTTTCGGGTGTGTGACAGGATCGTGGGCACCAGGAACCTCCTCGACACCTCAATGGCCATCTCATTGGACCCAGCGAAGACCAGGGTTGGCTGGCCATGGTGTAACCGGAACAGATCTTCAAGGACGCGGAGCTTCTCGGTAGCCCGATTCTCGATGGCTCGCTTGAGGTAGAAGGCCCTTTGTGCATGGCGGGCCTGGGGATCGTTGCCAGATTCTCTGCACAGGTCTTCCCAGGTATAGCCCGGTTGGAGATCCCTTCGGGATCTCATGAATAGACGGATCGCCCGGCTGCATTGGTCATAGGTGGTCTGTTCCTTCTCAGACAGAGCCACGGGGATTCGGACCAGTTCAAAGGTGGCCAGGCTCCGACCTTCGGCCTTCTGAAACGGCAACTCGTACACGACTGGACCGATGAGCCAGTCGAGATCCCGATGGAGACCGTCTGATCGCTCGGGCGTGGCCGTCAGGCCCAGCCGCAGACAGGCGGTGCTCATCAGGGCTGCTTCGCGGTAGCATCGGCCGGGCAAGTGATGCTCCTCGTCGAAGACCAACAGGCCGAATAGTGAGCCCAGTCGGTCCATGTGCAGATAGGCGCTGTCGTACGTGGTCACTGTCACGGCCTTGACATTCGAGAGCCCGTCGCCCAGGATTCCTGCATCGTAGTGGAAGGCCGCCAGGATGCGTCTGTGCCATTGATACATCAGGTCGCGAACCGGGGCCACCACCAAGGTTGCGGTCCGCAGCTTGGCCATGATGGCCAAGGCAACTTCGGTCTTGCCGGTTCCGGTCGGCATGATGATCTGGCCTCGCCCACCAGACCGAGTCCAAGCCGTCACTGCCTCGGTCTGCTCAGACCGGAGCTTCGGCAGGCGTACGCCGGGCCAATGGACGACCGCCGGTCGAGGCACGCGATCGACCAGGATTCCGGCCCTTCCCCCCTGGAGGCCCAGCCGGACTGCCGGATAGTGGATGGCGTGGGTCCGCCAGGCACCTACGCGGTTGTCCCATCGCCAAGCATCTTTGTCGGGTACCCCGGGGTGTCTCTGTGATGGAAGGCCGAGGAGGACCAGTGTCCCTCGGTCGAAGGTCAGCGATGGGGTCTGCTCATCCATCTCATGTGCGGGGACAGGCGATGCACAAGGCCGCCAGGTACTCCGCGGCCTGCGGGCTGCCCTCATCCGGGGCCCAGGATGCGAAGCTCTTGTCCGTGGCCTGCACGTATGGACCTGGCTTGGTCTCATACAGGACCGTATCGGCATCGAGCACCACGAAGGTGTGATAGACGCCCGCAGCGATATCGATGCCGAACTCGTTGGACCCGGCCTTCAAACGGATGGCCTGGCGGACGCGGCCGTCCTCCTCGAAGAGGAAGATGCAAACCGCGCCCTGAATCAACACCATGGACTCGTCCTTGGGCGGATCGCGGTGCCAGTGGGGTCTGACGTAGGTGCCGGGTTGGCCGGCGTTGAGCATCCTGTGCAGCGCATTGTCGCTGGATTTGTGGAGCGGCAGGATGATCCTGCGACGTGGGCTGGACCGCGATCCTTCCACGGCCTGCCGGACCAGGTCGCCCGTGATCACGATGACCTGCCCTTCAGGGGCAGCCAGGGCCAGAGCAACGGGTCTTTTGGATCTGGGGTCCTGCATCGTCGGTCTCCTTAGGGCCTGTAAAGGAATCAAGTGACCGTGTACCTCATTCCTTTACGGGCCCTTACGTCCGTGCATCGTAGCACAGCCTCCTGGTCGCGCCAACCCGGGGGAAGGTCTTTTCCTCCATGGACTGGATCGGTACACTACTGCGGTGCCCCCTGGCGCATACTCGAGATGATGCGAAAGGTTGAACCATGGCTGAAGAGACAGGGTTCCTGTTGACCAAGATCATTGCCACTCTGGGACCGGCGAGTGAGGCGCCCGATACCGTGGATCGCCTCATCCAGGAGGGAGTACGGGCGTTTCGCCTCAACTTCTCACACGGCACTCTGGATGAGCACGCGCAGCGAATCCGGGTGGTCCGGTTGGCCAGCCAGCGGGCAGGCATCCCTGTGGCAGTCATCGGCGACCTGTGCGGCCCCAAGATCCGCGTCGGCAAGGTTTGTGATGGAGGAGTGGAGTTGAGAGTTGGCCAACAGGTCGTGTTCCAGGCTGATCCCATCGTGGCGAAGCTTCCCGACACAGTGCATGAACCGGTCGTGTTCTCGACGAACACGCCTGCATTCATCGACGAGGCTAGGCCAGGCGACGCGGTCCTGCTGGATGACGGCGCAGTCCGCCTGACCTGCGAAGCCAGGAAGGCCGGAGGCCTCTGGTGCAGGGTCGTGGTGGGAGGAATCGTCACGTCCAACAAGGGCGTGAATCTGCCTGACACTGCCCTGTCCATGCCGGCCATGACAGAAAGGGACTACGAATGTGCCCGCTTTGCCGTGGAGCAGAGGCTGGACTACCTCGCGCTGAGCTTCGTGCGGTCAGGGGAGGACGTGCGCCAGCTCAAAAGGGAGCTGGTCCGCCTGGGAGCAAGGCCGGATGAAGACCAGTTGGGCATCGACAATCCGCTGGATTTCAGCGCAGTGGAAATCGAGAGCGAAGGGATCATCCCGGTCATCAGCAAGATCGAGAAGCCCCAGGCCATCGAGCACCTGGAGTCCATCTTGAAAGAGACCGATGCAGTCATGGTGGCACGGGGTGACCTGGGAGTCGAGATGGACCTCGCGGAGGTGGCTGTGCTGCAGAAGCGGATCATCCGACTCTGCCAGGGGCATGGCATCCCGGTGATCGTGGCCACTCAGATGCTCCAGAGCATGATCGAGTCGGCCAGCCCCACGCGGGCCGAGGTGTCGGATGTGGCCAATGCCATCTTCGACGGCGCAGACGCGGTCATGTTGTCTGGAGAGACCTCTGTTGGCAAGTACCCTGTGGAGGCGGTCCGTATGATGAATCGGATTGCATCCAAGACACATGCCTACATCCTGCAGCAGGCCGGTCCGTGCCCGAGGGCACCAAGGCCGGTCGACCGAAGACGTCTTACTGCTGCCCTGGCCCATGGCGTGCAGGTCATGGTTCAGGACCTGGACGTGAAGCTCATGGCCGTCTGGTCCCAGTTCGGGGGTGGGGCCGTCTATCTGTCGCAGCAGCGCATACCCAGGCCGATCCTGGCCTTCAGCCCCAGCGACGCCATCCTACAGAGGCTGGCTCTGTTGTATGGCCTGACGCCCCTGCGCATGACTCAGCCCTCCAACACGCTGCAATTCCTTGAGAGGATCGACCGGCTGCTGCTGGATAACAACTGGGCGGACAAAGGACAACCTGTCGCCATCGTGCTTACAGAGCCGATCACCGAGATGGGGACCACCAATGAGGTCTGCCTGCACCACGTGGGCGAGGCACTGAAGAGGACCTCGGGCTAGTCCACGTGGCCTTCGGGCCCTTCATCAGGAAGTGGCGAGTCGTCGCCCCACTCCTCTTCCTCGTCTCCCCTCGCCCTGCCGGCCTCCAGTTCACGGAGGAGTTCCATGGCCTGGTCAAGCTGGGACCGCGGAACAAGTACCTGCGGCTGGGTGCTGTCCAGAGGGATGCCTCCCAGGGCACCTTCAAGGTACTCATTGGTGATCTGCACCGTGATACCCGCACCTTCGAGTACAGCCTTGATCACATAGGCATCCGACACGTTACTGGCGACGTAGACCTCCACGAATGGATCCATAGCTGAACCTCCCTAGCGTCTCCCGCAGGCGTTCAAGCCTACTTGCCCATCGAGCGGACGACGCCGTCTGCGATGGCCTGGGCGAGGCGTCTCTGCATGTAGGGATCACGCAGCCTGCCTGCCTCCCAGAAGTTGGAAAGGTATCCCACCTCCACCAGGACCGCGGGACAGTCCGTCCTAACGAGGACCACGTAGTCGGCCTCGCGGATGCCATTGCTGTCGAGACCGGTGCGGCCCATGGCCTCCACGATGGCCTTCGCCGCCCACCGGGACTGGCTTCCTGCACCCCGCGCCGTATACACGGTGAAGCCGTTGAGGCTCCGTGACACCGACGAGTCTGCGTGGATGCTAACGAACAGGTCGGCGTTGCAGCGGTTGGCCACTGCGGCCCGCTCTTCCTTCTCGATGAAGACGTCCCGATCGCGGGTTAGGACAACGTGGAATCCCTTTTCCGTCAGGATGGTGGCAAGCTGTCTGGCCACCGAGAGGTTGATCGCCTTCTCCTTGAACCCCAATGCGCTGGGCGCACCCGGGTCCTTTCCACCATGCCCTGCGTCGACCACGATGGTGCCCTGCGTCACAGTGGGCTTGCGGGTGTCTGTAAGAACCTTCGACGGCGCCTGCTCAGGAATTAGACAGGCCTTGATGCGACCCGCCAAATCCGGTTCGACGTAGACCAAGCTGCCCACCCGCTCGATTCTGCCGACAGGACCACAGGCCCTGCCGTTGACGTAGAACTTGGAGTCCGCGCACGTGAAGATCATCACCACGTTGGAGTTGTTCTTGAGTTTGATGAAGGTCTCATCGACCTGGGCCACGGACAGCCCCAATCCGCGCGCAAGCTCAGAGGTGGTCACTCGATCTGGCTTGGCGGGGCCCAACTTGACAGAAGGCTGTTCAACCGGCTGTTGGCATCCGGCCAGCAGAAGCAGACCGATTGTCGCCGCAGTCAGGAGGTCTCTGTTGAAGAGCGCATGCCGTACTGGGATCACTCCCCTCATCCGCTGATGTCTAGTGTTCATACCTTGGTTTGTCCTTTGGCCTCGGTCACTTTCTTTGCGATCGTTCCACGTTAAGCAAATCCTGTGCCTGATCCCAATGCAGGCCTGGAGCGAGTCCTTGCCGCCAGTTAAGTAGGTTAATATCAAATTACGTTTCAATCCACGCTATGCGCACATATAATGTTCAGTTTTAGAGCTTGTGATATGGAACAGACTGCCAAGACTACATCAGACGCAGAGTTGCTGGCCCTATTCGGCGAAGGGGATGAAGACGCCTTCCGAGAGCTCGTAAACCGCTACAAGAATGGGCTTTACGCGTTTCTTAAGCAGTTCCTCAACCATCACGACCTCGTGGAGGACGTGTTTCAGGAGACCTTCCTGCAGTTGTATGCCAGCCGCAAGACGTTCGACGTGAGCCGGCCGCTGCGACCCTGGCTGTTCACGATCGCTGCCAACAAGGCCAAGGATGCACTTCGCAAGTCCCAGCGGACGACCGCAGTCTCTATAGGCACGCTTGCTGCCTCAGATGAGATGTCTTTTGAGGACGTGCTGAGCAGCCTTTCTCGCGACGAGGAGTTGCCGACCGAGGAGCTTGAGCGACAGGAAACCGCCGCGCGGGTGAATGAGGTTATTGCACAGATGCCCGAGAGTCTGCGTGAGATACTCATCCTGGCGTATTTCAACAAATTCTCATACAAACAAATGGCCGACGTGCTCAGTATACCCATTGGAACGGTCAAGAGCAGGCTGCACACGGCGGTAGGTAGGTTCGCGAAAGAGTGGAAGGCCCTGACTGCTAAAGAGGCAGGTCAATGATGGATATCAGTCGTCAAGACAAAGAGCTGCTTTTGGACTACTGTCTCGGAATTGCCCCTCAGGAGGAAGTCCTTCGCGCTGAATCGCTCCTGGCGTCCAATCCTCGGGCAGCTCAACTGTATGCGTCTTTTCAGAGATCCATGTCCCCCCTTCAGACCTTAGAGTCGGGTCCATGTCCCCCCGAGTGGGTTGAGCGTACTGTGACCAGGCTCAAGGACGCTGCCGCGCAGGAGAGGCTCGAAGGCCTGTTGGCGGAGCAAGGCCGACAGAAGACCATCAAATTCGGATGGGGCATGAACTTCACGCAGATCGCAGCCATCGCCGCAATGTTGGTGTTTGTGGTCGGCATCTTCATCCCATCGTTTGCATTCGCACGGAACATCTATTTCCGCAATCGATGCCAGATGCAGTTGGCCCGGATTTATGACGGCCTCAGCTCCTACTCCACGGATCACCAAGACAGGCTTCCGGCCGTGGCCATGGCCGATGGATCTCCCTGGTGGAAGGTAGGATATCAGGGCAAGGAGAACCACTCCAACACCCGGCCTGTGTGGCTCCTGGTGAGACAGGGTTATGTAGAGCCCGGCCGCTTCATCTGTCCAAGTACGAAGGACGCGCCGCGATCAGCCGGGTTCAATCCAGCGGACTTCAACGACTTTCCCGACAAGGGGTATGTCCGCTACAGCTTCAGGATCTGCTGCGACAGGACCAAGGCCAGGGGGCGCTCCCAACATCCTGATGGCTGACCGCAATCCCCTGGCAGAGGAGTTGCCCATGGACTTCTCGAAGCCGTTCAGGCTCCGGCTGGATCGCAGCATCCTCACGTCCAACAGCGCCAACCATAGAGGATCGGGACAGAATGTCCTGAGGAGCGATGGGGCCGTGCAGTTCGTCAAGAGCCGCTGGGCAGGGGTCACAAAAGACGACATCTTCTGCACAGATACCATGACTCTGGGCTCTGACGTCATGGGATGCGAGAAGCCCTGCGGCGAGATGGACGCCTTCCTCGCGCCTTAGCCCGCATTTCTCACAAGTCTTTGGTTCTGAGCGGTCCGGTTGTCCGGCTGCTGCGTTCTCGGTCCCGTTTGTCCTCAGCGTACCGCACTGGGTACGCCTCCGGGCAACCGGGACCTGCGGCCTTGCATCCGGCCAACCTGCCGCGCTCAGAAAAGTCTGTCATAGATGCATCAGCCTTCCAGCCGGCCCAACTCAAGTTCGTACCTCACTTCGGCCTCGAACGTCCAAAGCCTCGTGAGAAATCCGGGTTAGGGCCCGTAAAGGAAGGTACGCCAAGCTGCGAGGGTTATCCACCGCCGACGTTTAAGGCCGAGAGCCTTGGGTCATTCCTGCTTGCGCCGCGTCTCTGGTCCGTCCTGGCCCTGCCCTATGCCGACGCGACTCCAGAATGCTCATAAGCTCCTGCAAAAAAATGACTTATATCCAAAGGGGGAACGTGTCAGCCTGTTGGGGTAGGGGGCGACTGAGCAACACGATGCTGCATTGCGGTGTTGGCGGGTAGAGTTCACCCTTTTATCCACAGCTTGTCCACAATTGACCGAGCAAGAGTCAACGCACCCCCAACTCAGCCAATCTCTGCGTCATTTCAGGCTGATCGCGGAACACAACACCGTGCAGCCCGGCCTCCTGCGCCCCTGCTACAAAGAGGGGGTTGTCGTCTATGAACACGGCCTCACCCGGTGAGATCCCCAAGCGACCGATCGCCAGGTCGTAGATCCGCCTGTGAGGCTTGGCGACGCCTTCCACGCAGGAGAACAGGCAAATGTCAAAGACGTCATACCGGAGTTCACGGAAACGCTCCACACAGGGTCCCTCGGTGTTCGACATGAGGGCGGTCCTATACCCCTTTGTCCTCAGCGAGCCCACCCAGGCGAACATCTCGGGTCGAGGCCTGTACACACTCTTGAACGCATCGCCCCACAGCGACACGCTTGTCGGCAGTGGACGGCCCAGCGCCTCGCACATCCGCGACCAGAAGTCCTGTTCCAGGATGCAGCCTTCCTGGAAGGGCCCTGCCAGGGCCTCGTGAACCTGCGTGTAGCGATCAGGCGGGACGCCCAACGCGCCAGCGCAGTACCCCATCAACCCCGGCGCAGGGTTCTCGACCAGCACCCCGCCCCAGTCCACGATCACAGCTTCTATCTTCATCGTAGTGGTCAACTCCTCAATCCACTTGACAGAAACGATAGCATTCGCTCTCCGCCAGATCAAGAGTCCACGCCCGTCGATCGCGTGACTCAGAGGACCTCATACAATTCGGCCAAACCTGATTGACAGCGAGATTGCAGCTTCGTAGTATTCTGACCTGATTGAACGTAACCCTGAAGGACGCAGGAGCGCAAGGATGGCAGCAGGTGAACCGATTCAACTGACGGACCACGAATTTGGCGTGGAGGTGTTGGACTCTGATCTCCCCGTGCTGGTGGACTACTGGGCGCCCTGGTGTGGCCCCTGCCGGATGGCAGGCCCGGTGCTGGACAGGATCGCCCAGGAGTATGAAGGCCAGTTGAAGGTCTGCAAGATCAACATCGACGAACACCGTCAGACAGCCATGCAGTACGGCATCATGAGTGTCCCCACCCTGCATCTCTTCAAGAACGGGACCGTGGTCGCGCAGATGGCGGGCGTCACTCCCAGCTTCGAGTCTGATCTCAAGGCCCGGATCGAACCCCACCTGGAATAGACCCGCGATGGCAGAGAACCTCTGGGACGTAGTGGTTATTGGCGCAGGTCCGGCGGGACTGGCGGCCGCACTCTACACGGCCCGGGACCGCCTCAAGACCGCTGTCCTGGACAAGTTCATGGCGGGCGGTCAGATCACCACCACCAACCGGATCGAGAACTACCCCGGCATCGAGCGGATCGATGGTCAGACCCTGATCGAAACGATGCAGAAGCAGGCGGAGAGCTTCGGCGCCCAGATCCTTCCAGGCCGTGAGGTCACGTCCCTGCAGCGAAGGCCCGACGGCCTGATCCACGCGTCGTGTGACCGGGAGAGCTACGTGGGCCGGGCCGTGATCGTGGCCGTGGGCAGCACCTATCGCAAGCTCGGGATCCCCGGAGAAGAGGAGTTCCGCAACGCCGGCGCGGGCGTCAGCTACTGTGGAACCTGTGACGCCCCCTTCTTCCGGGACAAGGTGGTCGTCACCGTAGGAGGCGGCAACACGGCGATAGAAGAGACCCTCCACCTGACCAAGTACGCCCGCAAGGTCACCCTGGTCCATCGCAGGGATGAGTTCCGCGCCTCCAAGGTCATGGTCGAGGAACTCTCGGCCAAGGCTGCTGAGCCCAACTCGAACCTGATCATCCGCACGCACGCCGCTCCCGTGGCCGTCGAGGGCAAGGGCCGCGTGGAGTCCGTCAGGCTACGGGATACCGTCACGAATCGAGAGGAAGACTATCCCTGCGACGGGGTCTTCATCTTCGTCGGGACGGTCCCTGGCACGGGCTTTCTCAAGGGCTTCGTGAAGATGACCCCTTCGGGGTTCGTCGAGTGCGACGGGATGTTCCTCAGGACGAGCACGCCGGGCGTGTTCGTGGCCGGCGACTGCCGCGTGGGGGCGGCCATGCAGTTGGCCACCGCCGTGGGCGACGGAGTCAACGCCGCGGTCCTGCTCAAGGAGTACTTCCGGGACGCCGCCTGGTGGACTCGGCCGGTCGCAGCATCCGAAGGATACTAGCCCCTCAGCTACACCTGCAAGGCACGCCAGAGCGTCACCGCCCATCCCGTAGCCCCGATCAATCCGATGCAGATCAGGACCCTGGACACCTTCATGCGTGCCAGGACCCGGCTGATCTGCGGGGGAACCCTCCCCTGCAGGGCAATCGTCAGGCAGATTGCGGCCGACGCGATGAAGGCCGTGCAGACCAACGCGGCAGCCGGCTGGATCTCGAAGGCCTGGACCACCTCTGCGCGGGTGAAGGCCAGCACGGCAGTGGTCATGCCGCAGGTGGGACAGGGCAGGCCGTACCGCTGCTTGAATCCGCAAGGACCGAACACCGACCCCACGTCGTAGCCCAGGCGCTGGGCCAGGAACAGCCACACCAAAAGGCCGGTGATGGCCAGGCCTGCCAGTGCAGCCCGGAGCCGCTGGCGGGACGACAGGGTGGTCTGTGATGGATTTGGTTGTTTGTCCGGCCGCATCATCAGGATACAATACCGCTACGTGTATGGATCTGCAACGGTTCCAACTTGAGGCGATGGTCGAGACGGCCGTGGATGCGGCCCGGATGGCGGGCAGACAGGCCCTCGAACAGATGAGCCTGGTCGAGGTGTCGGTCAAGAACGGCAATGAGCTGGTGACCGAGGCGGACCGCGCATGCCAGGAGACGATCGTCCAGCGGATCAAGGCGGACTTCCCTGATCACGGATTCATCGCCGAGGAGGGCGAGCACGGCAGGCTCTTCAAGCAGCCGCCCTGCGGCTCCGAGCCGGTGTGGTGGGTCATCGATCCGATCGACGGCACCAATAACTTCGCGCGCGGCATGCCCGTATTCACCGTCAGTATCGGCGCGATGGTGCATGGATCGCCCGTAGCCGGCGTCATCTATGACCCGGCGACGAACCTGATGTTTGCGGGAATGCGAGGTGGAACCGCCAGGGTCAACGACCAATCCATCACTGCAGGAGACGACCCCATCAGCTCCTTTGTGAGCATCGGGCTCGACAGCCACTGGGGCAGCACGCCGCCGCCGTGGTTGATGTCGATCCTTCTCAAGAGCCGGTTCCGCAATCTCGGCACCACGGCCCTGCAGATGGCCTATGTCGCCAAGGGCAGCATGGTCGGCACGATCGTATGCGTGCCCAAGCTCTGGGACATCGCGGCCGGAGCAGCCATCGCGGAGGCGGCAGGAGCGGTGGTCACGGACTGGCAAGGCCGGTCGCTCTGGCCCATGGACCTCGCCCGATATGAGGGACAGCCCATCCCCTGCGTGATCGCGAACCCCACGACCCACAGGCAGCTTCTGCAGTTGATCAACAGCGAGAAGCAGTTTTAGGTTTTAGGATTTAGGTTTTAGGAATCGCAACGATAGGCCGGCAGTTACCTAAAACATAAAACCTAGAACCTGAGACCGTTGTTGGTCCTATCTCGGGTCCGGCACAACATGGAGGGCGAGGCATTGGACCTTTCCGCCTGAACGTGTGACGCCGCTCCGGTCCAGGATCGCCAGCACCCGTCTCTGGGGGCCGTCGACGCCGATCCGGACCAGGATGCAGGCGCTGAAAACGTCGCTCCGCACGGTGACCAGGTTGCTGATGCGGTCAAACAACAGGTCCCGCTCTTCCAGGTCATTGGGCTCGGAGTCGGCCGTCAGGTCAGGCCCATTGGGCGACTGGTCGTTGACGGTATCCATCAGGCACTCCATCTCAGGGACCCGCATCAGGTCACTGATGCTCCTGAAGGGACCGTGGACCTCGCGATCTGCCACGATGGCCTGTCCCATCCTGCCCGCCCCCTTCAGCTTCGTGTCAGAGGCCCACGCAAGCCAGGGCAGCCGCTCCAGGACAAAGGCCGGCGCTGTATTGACGTTGATTCGCCCCTTGACCCGGGTCTCGGTCGCCGCATGGCCGAACCTCTCCGGGGCCAGGACCGTCAGACGCTGGAATACGCCCGCCACGCAGGGATCGGCCACGTTCAGGCAGATCCGGTCCTCCGAGGGCTGGGGCGTCTGGTCCAGCACGTGGATCAGGCCTGTGGGCGAGTTGGCGTCCACACTGGGCCCGATCCGAAAGATCCTGCCAACGTCTCCAAGGGTCGCAAAGCCCTTGGCCGCAGAGGCAGGCACAGTCACGATCGGCTGCGGCTGAGGGAGGTTGTACTTGGGCGAGAGGAAGAGAAAGGGTGCATTGGCGTACCGCGGCATGCGGGGGTACAGGATCTTCCACCCGCCATTTTCTCTCGCGTAGTACTGGGCCAGGTCCTTGACCTTGCTCCAGTCAAACCATGCGCTGTCTGTCCTCTGGCGGTCCACCCACAGGCCCCCCGCGTTGCGGACCAGGAGGAGATCCCGCTTCAGGCTGAGCGCGAACGATTGGCCCTGCGGACCATAGAGGGCCAACACCAGGCTGTCGTAGTTCCTTCGATCGCCCAGGCCCTGGCCCAGGGTGGCTGCAGCCTTGTTGATCAGGACCAGCGACTGTCTGGCCTTGATCTGCTCCCCGTTCTTGAAGGCGACCAGGCCCGCCCTCTCGTCTTTCGAATCCAGGAGAAACAGCGTGAAGGACGACAGGTCGATGTCCACGTCGTAGGGGTTGTGCAGCTCCACCATGAACTCGTTGTTGGCCTGATTGACCGGATCGATCCCGGAGATCTTGAAGCCGATCTGGCGGATGAAGGGCTGGGGCTCCATCCCATAGTAGGTCACGGCTGAACCGGCAGGCTTGAAGGGCGAGACGGTGGTGTCGCTGTCGACAAAGTCGCGGATGTTGACCGCGACCTGCGCGGCCTCTGCCTGGGCCATGCCCCCTTCCACCAGGACCTGGTAGAGGTCGTTGACGTCGTTGGCATCGCGGATCGTGTTGACGTTCAGCGTACGGCGGCCCAGAGGATCGATGACCCGGTCCATGCTCATCGTGGTGCTGACGTGGCGGTAGTCATACTCTCCGCCCGGCTCCACCCATGCCGCCCTGGCCAGCCACTTGGGGATGTCGCCGCTCGGGTCGTCGTAGGGAACGTCCTTGCTCTCCGCCCCTGCCGGGCAGAAGACCCATGAGCCCGCTTTGGGGCTGTATCGCCAGAGCCGCTCGATCCTGGACACCACGACCTCAGACGCCTGGAGGGTACCCTCGCGGTTGTTCAGAAGGAACCGGTTTCTCAGCTCCAGCTCGTCGGAGAGATCGAAGGGACAGAAGGGCGCCGGTGGATCGCCGTAGTCCCAGACCACCTTGGACAGGTACGCGCAGGGATCCTCGCCGCCTGTCCGGAGGTTGTTGAGCTCGCGGCTGAGGGCCACCGCGTTGGCGTCCTGGACCTTCCGCATCGCCATCGCGACCAAATCGATCTGCATCTGGTTGGAGCCATCCTGGCCTGATACGGGCCCGGCCGCGTCCAGGGTGTAGGCCGAGTTGACATTCAGCATGGCGCCATGGTCGATGATCCGAACCGCGGCATAGACAGGCTGGGCCTTGCCCGTGGCCACATCCTGCAGTTTGACCCAGACGGCATCTGCCACGCCGTCGCCGTCTGCATCGGCCGGGCTCTGCTGGCTCTCGTTGGGATCGATGGCCTGCCGCTCAGTGACGATCTCTGCACGAAGGCGGGAGATCACCGAGGATCCCTGCAGGACGCTGACCTGCGGCCAGAACGGATTCTTGCCGCCGTTCGGATCGGGCTCCAGGCTGGCCAGCCAAAGATCGCGGGCGTTGGGGTAGTCTTCGTACTCGGCGACCGGCATGCCTGCCTGGTCCAGCACCACACCGGGTGTGTCCTGGGCCAACTGATCGTCGATCGCGGCGATCACCGCGTCGACGGCCAGGTCGAGCTGCCGGGCCTGGGAACTGGCTGTCGCGGATATCCGGTCCATCCGCGACAACATCACAAACAGGATTCCAACGATCGCCAATACAGTGGTCAGCACCACGGTCAGGATCAAGGCCGATCCGGTCGAACGGGCCTCACGAGTTTGTCGGGTTCTTGCGTCCATGGTCGCCTGGTCAGTCCTTGAGGTACACAATATGGGTGAAGGTCCTTCCCTGCTTGAGGATCCCCTTGGGGTCAACCAGGGTGAAGGTGAATTTCAGGGCGCGGCCGTCCCCGGGAAGTCCGGGGTACGCAGTCGGCGCCAGGGTCCCGTGCTTGTCCGCGACGGGTACCCAATGGTTGGGATCGTTTTCGTCCCACCCCTGGACCGAGAAGTCCGCCACGCCCTCGCACAGAAACATGTGGATCGAGTTCGGATCGCAGGGATCCACGCAAGCGCCTCGCTGGCCGGCCTTGAGACTCGCCCCATTGACGTCCGTGTCGGTGAGCATGGCCAGGGCGTTGGCCTTGGCGGGCCCCTTCATCTGGGACCACTGCACGACGGTGAAGTGGTCGTATTCCTGTCGATTGTGCCACTTGAACCAGGCCTTGGGGTCGCTGCCCGCACTGTTCGGGTCGAGGGTGCCCTCGAAGGTCTCCGGAGTGAGGATATGCTGGGTCCTGGCCAGGATCCTCCGGCTCGCAGGGATCTGGGCCGCAGATACAAGTGTTGCGTCGCCGGCCCCGGGGCGCAGGGCGAGCATATAGCTGATCAGGGCCGTGTTGCCTCGCACGGTCCTGTCCTGGCCTGCATCTGCCCCAGTCGGTCTGTAAGTCTTGTAGGACTCGAAATCACCACTGGTCACAAAGACCAGCCTGTCGAATCGACCCTGGGGACTCCTGGCGTCAGAGCGGGACTCGGTCAGGCACACGGTGTAGACCTCTCCCTGCCGGCTGATTCCCTTCAGATCCCGGTCCAACTGGCTGGTGATGTTTCGCAGACCCTGCAGGATCTGGGCATTGGCCTTGGCCACCTGATACGAGCCAATAGCGGCGCGGAAGATCGCGCCGGCCATGACCATCACGATGGCCAGCAGGCTCACGGCCACCAACAGCTCGATCAATGAGAAGGCCTTCTTCTTCACAGGTCACCTCACCCGGCTCAGACGGACCGTCGAATCCGTGGTCACGGTCTTGGCGCCGCCGGTCGAAGAAGCTGCCGGCGCAGTGCGATCAGGCATCCGAACCTCGGTCTGGAACACTGCGATACAGGGATTTCGGCCGCCCGAGACCGGACGCTGTATGGCCCAGACCGCGCCGTTCGGGCCGCCCTGCCAGTCCTGGTTCAGCCGAACCGTGCCATTGGGGCCCAGGCCTTCGACCCTGCGGTAGACCTGGCCGGTGGCGTCATCCACCAGCACGGATCGCTCGTAGAGCTGGCCGGCGCCAGCATCCACCAACTCGACCTGATCTTCCTTACCTGCCCCTGACACGCTGCGGACCTCCAGCCGATCAGGGGTCGGAACGTCGCCTGCTGTCACGCCCCGGCACACGAAGATAGTCACCTGGAGCAGGTGGGATTCGATATCCGGATCGGTCCAACGGCACAGGGCGGACCAGGTGTATTGCTTCTCAAAAGTCTCCATGGCTGCGGAAGGATAGCGGAACTGGTCGACAGGCAGGGCCTTCCGTCCGCTGTCGTGGACATAGCGGGTCAGGCCGGTGCTGCGGATCGTCTGGCCCGGATCGTTGGCATCCAGGCCGTAGAGCCGGATCTTGTTCGCCGCCTCCTCAGCCACCACTGCAGCGATCGTCTGCTCCGTGGCCCGCGTGGAGTAATAGACGCCCAGCACGAAGGTCCCACCCACGAAGAGCATGCCGGTAGCCAGGGTGGCCACGGCCAGCAGCACCTCGGTCAGCGAAAACCCGGCCTGTCGCGTGCTATGTCTCATGATCCTTCCTGCCCGGCAATGGCCCCGGTCAGGGGCGCCGCGTACAGAACCCTGGGGACGAGGTCCTTGAGGTAGTTTGTGTAGGCCCGCGAGGCCCTGTAGGCCTGCACGAAGTCCTGGGTCTTGTAGATCACAAAGCTCCTGCGGCTCGATTCGGGGCCCAGGCCCTGCTGGACGTAGTCATCCTGCAGGAACATCCCCCGTCGGTCCTGTTCTTCCTTCTTGATGACCTGCGTCTCTACATTGAAAATGTCGCCCTTGCTCGACTCGCCAGTACACCTCCTGACGCGGACTTGATGGGTGACCAAATGGCCAGCAGGCGAAAAGACGATGGAGAAGGTCGTCACGTCGTTGACGTCTGAGGTATCGGTCACGTCGGCATCGCTGGACACAGCAGCCTCGGACGTGCCATTCGCGTCCTTCTTGACGATCAGGTCCATCACGCCAAACCGGTCAGGCAGGCGGATGGGCTTGAGGCCTTCCACGGCACGAAAACCACTGGCCAGTCCCGTGGCCTCGTTGTCGTGGACGATGAAGGTCATGTACTGGGGATTCGCCAAGCCATCGCCCTCGCCGCAGGAGGCCTTCTGGAAGCGGACGCCCGCGTACCTCTGCTGTTCCAAGGCCATGGTCCTGGCCGTGGCCAAGGCAGTCTGGACCATTGCACGGATCGAGTCCTGTGACTCGAAGGACGCCAGCAGGGCCTTGACTGCAGGCGCACCGAGGCCGACCAGGATCGCGATGATCCCGACCACCACGAGTAGCTCAATCAAGGTCAAACCGCGTTGTCTGGCTATCCGTTTCATGTCGATCGATGACGTCCGGCCGCTCAGGCCGGCCTATCGGTTGGTCCTGTCGTCGGCAGTGCCGAAGATCCCATCCGGACCTGCGGACCGCAGCAGAGGAAAAGTGTCGCCTTTCAGGTACACGTAGTCGATGGCCGTGCCCCACGGGTCATAGACCTCAGGGACCGTATCCAGCGGGATCGACGACCCCTTGGCCGTCGGGTAGAGGTTCTTGCGATAGCTCGCGTCGATCTTGTTCAGGATCTCCCTCGAAGCGGGCTCTGCCTGGAGGGCCTCCATGGCCTGCTGGTTGTGTGCGAGGGCCTGGTCTGGTCTGGTGGCGACCGCAGACTGGAAGGCGAATTCTCCCTTTTCCTCGTGGTATTCCCCCAGGGCGTCATCCAGCAGGGTGAGGGTGTTCTTCAGGGACCCTTCCTTGGCCTGCATATCCAGACGCCTGACCACGATGGTGGTCACGCTGGCCAACATCGTCACGATGGCCAAGACCACCAGGATCTCAACCAGGGTCACGCCGGGTCTGGACGTTTGGCTTTTCATGGCAGCCGCTCATATCACAGGCTTCACAGTCACTTATCTGGAGAAGTTGCAGATGTCGTCCGAGGTCCCGAATCGGCCGTCTGCACCGGCAGAAACCAGGATGTAGGAGTCCGACCGATAGGGCATCCCGAGACCGGCGCTCACGTTGTCCGTGGGCGTCACGCGGGGGTCCTTGATGAATCCGTAGAAGTTGTCGATGCCGTTGGCCCCCGCTCCATCGGCCCACAGGCCCGGCTGCAGGCCGCCGTTCTTGTCGTTGAGCTCCTTGACGCGGAGGAACGCATAGTTGTCGTAGTAGTTGTAGATCCAGCGGCTGAGCTTCGCCGAGGTGTCGGCGCGGAAGTACAGGATGGGCGAGCCCACACGGACCTCCTTCACCACGCCCGCCTCATGCATCTGGATGGTGGTTCGGCCGAAGACGTCGCAGAGGACGAAGGTGTTCGGAGCCAGGGTCCCCACGTTGCGGTAGAGCCCGGGCGTGGCGTCCGAGATCCACCCGAGCCTGAAGGCATTGGACGTGCCGGCATCCAGGTAGAGGGCCTTGCGGTTCGCGAGATTGGCGTTCAGGTCGTCGGCCGCCAGGGTGCTCAGGTCTGGATAGTAGACATCCGCGGCCTTGTTCTTGCCTCCATCAGTGGTCACCAGGTCCGCATAGGCCTGCGCGTTGAATCCTCGGAGGTCGCGTCCCACCAGGGCCTCGGCCAGCTTTTGAGCGCCGCAATACGTGGGAGTCAAAGCGTTGGGATCGTAGGTCATTCCCCCGGCGGAGGGATTGGACGCAGGGTAGTCCCCGAAGTCGTTCTTGAACGCCGTGAGCCCCACGTCGATGGCAGCCAACTGCACCTTCTGCTGCGTGTCCTTGGCCATGCGGCGGGCCACGTTCACAGCCGGCACAAGCAGTGCCACCAGGATGGCGATAATCGTCACCACCGTGATCAACTCCACCAGCGTCAGGCCTCGTGCATGTCGTCTCATACGATCCTCGTTGTCTCCGAACGTGCCTGGCCGTCACGGCCTGGTTCGGTCAGGCCGTGACGGATCTGTCTGCCGTTTGCCGCCGCCTACTTCGGCTGGAAGTTGGCAATATCATCCTTCGTGCCGTACTCGCCGTCCCATCCGGCGGAGATGAGGATGTAGGAGTCCGGGCAATAGGGACGCTTGGCGGTCAGGATCTGGGGATTGGTGGTGAAGCTGTAGAAATTCCCACCCGCCGTGGCGCCGCCATTGAGCTGATGGAGTCCCCCGCCCGGCCGGCCGAGATCCAGCAGTTCCCTGTTGTCCGTGAAGTTGTAGATATAGCCGCTGTTGTTGCCGATCATGGGGACCGCGCCGGCGGCAGAGACCGAGTTCGGGTCATGCAGGGTGCCCGACACGTCGGCCCTGTAGTACAGGACGGGCATGCCCACCTTCGTCTGCGAGCCGCTGCCCAGGTTGGTCAGCCGGTTGTAGACGTCGGACAGGAGGTACATCTTGCTGCTCTGACTCGCGAATGCGCCGATGTTGGAGGCCGGGTAGATATCCGTCAGCATGTGAGCGCTGACCTTGTCGGACTCCAGGTACGGGCCCTTCCGGTCCTTGAGGTTCTGGGTGAACGCGGGAGTCCCTTCGATCAGCCGGTACAACTGAGGATACACCGTGTCGCTGGAAGGCACGGTCTGGCTGACCGCGAACTTGGACTGGGGATGGAAGCCCAGCAGGTCCTGGCCCATCATGGCCTCGCACAGCTTCATGGCCCCACAGTACCGGGCGCCTTGGGAGTCGACGGCAGCCGAGTCCGGATACTCGCCGAAGTCGCTACGATAGAGCTCCAAGGCAGCCCTGATGGCGTTGAACTGGGCGTTCTGTTTGACCCCGAGGGCAAAACGCCGAACCTGGTTGAGGGCAGGGACCAGCAGGCCGATGAGGATCACAATGATGCTCATCACGGTCAGCAGCTCGATGATCGTAAAGGCCCCTCTTCTTGATTGTTTCTTCAGTGTCGTTCCCATGGGATACTCCTTCCGAACAAAGTGACCCATCATGACGTTTCTTCTAACCCGCATCACCACCCGAACCACCGCTCAGACTGGTGATCACCTGAATCATAGGCAGGAACACCGCCAACACGATCGTCATCACGATGCCTCCGAGACCCACGACCATGATCGGTTCCAGCAACGACATCATCGACGCGACCAGCACGTCCACCTGCTCGTCGTAGTTGTCTGCGATCTTCAGCAGCATCTTGTCCAGGTCTCCCGTCTCCTCGCCCACGGCCACCATGTTGGCGATGATGCCGTCCACGACCTTGGATTGCCGCAGGGGGCCGGCAAAGGTGTCGCCCTGCCGGATGGAGTTCTGGATGCGGTTCAGCATGGCCGTGTACACCTCATTGCCGGCCGTTTCGCCGGTGACCCTGATGGCGTCCAGGATGGGCACGCCTGCGGAGATCAGGGTACCCAGGGTTCGGGTCCAACGGGTGACCGCCACCTTGCTGGCGAGCTGGCCGACGACGGGCAACCTCAAGGTCAGGGCGTCCAGAGCCACGCGGCCCGGCTTGAACCGGCGGAGGATCCTGATGACAAAGATCATGATGACCGGAACGGCCATGATGTACGCCCAGCCATACTGCGTGGCGATCCAGTTGCTGATGCCAAGCACGGTCGTGGTGACGGCATTCAGCTTGCCGCCCACCATCTCCTGCAACACGCTCCTGAACTGCGGGATCACGTACTTCATCAGGCCCAGGAGGATGCAGAAGGCGGCCGTCAGCACGACCATGGGGTAGACCATCGCGCCCTTGACGCGGCCCTTCAGCTTGATGGACTTCTCCTTGAAGTCGGCCACCCTGGACAGGATCAGGTCCAGCACGCCTCCCGTCTCACCTGCAGCCACCATGCTCACCAGCAGGCGGTCAAAGCACCGCGGATACTTGCCCAGGGCCTCTGAAAGGGTGGAGCCGCCTTCGATATCGTCCGCCACGTAGCCGATGATCCGCTTGAATGCGCCTTTCTTCTGCTGCTCCTCGAGGATCCGCAACGACCGCAGGATGGGCAGACCTGCGTCCTGAAGCGTGGAGAGCTGCCTGCAGAACTGCGTGACCAGCTTGACCTTGACCCCGGCGTTGGCGCCCCGCCTCGCCTTGGTCCTGGCCGCCGCGGCCTTGGCTGCTGGGGCCTTGCCGCCCGCGGTCTTCTGCCGGACCTTGGTCGGGAAGTATCCCAGGTTTCGGATCTTGCTGATGGCCTCCTTGTCGCTGAGGGCCTCAATATCCGCCTTGACCTCTGAACCCTGGGGGTCCAACGCGATGTATTCAAAGAGCGGCATACCTGAACCTCACTTTCCATAGCCCCGGTCGACCGGGACCGCGAAGGACTATCCTTCGCTGAGTGTCTCCTTGACCACCTCGTCAATCGTCGTAATGCCGTCGTAGATGGCCGCCATTCCGTTCTCGCGGAGCAGCCGCATCCCATTCTTCTGGGCGGCTGTCCGCAGGACATTGGTGGAGCCCTTCTCCATGATCAGACGCCGAATCTCATCGGTGAAGGTCATGATCTCGAAGAGTCCCAACCGGCCTTTGTATCCAGTGTTGTTGCATCGGCTGCACCCACGGCCATAGTGGAATCTCTTGCCCTTGATCTGGTCGCGGGTCATCTGAAGCTCAAAGACCTGCTGGTCTGTGGGCGTGTACTCGGTCTTGCAGTTCGTGCAGATCCTTCGCACCAGACGCTGGGCCACGACGCCTTCGATGGTCGCTGTGAGCAGGAACGGCTCCACGCCGAGGTCGAGCAATCGGGCGACCGAGCTCGGCGCGTCATTGGTGTGCAGGGTGGTGAGCACCAGGTGGCCTGTCAGTGACGCCTGGGCCGCGATTCTCGCGGTCTCCAGGTCGCGGATCTCGCCGACCAGGACGATGTCAGGGTCCTGACGCAGGATCGACCGCAGGCACTTGCCAAAGGTCAGGCCGATGGCGTCCCGGATCTGGACCTGGACCACCCCGTCCAGATCGTACTCCACCGGGTCTTCGGTCGTGATGAGCTTGGACTCGATGTCATTGAGGGCATTCAGTGCGGCATACAGGGTGGTGGTCTTGCCGCAGCCCGTGGGTCCAGTCACGATCACGATCCCGTTCGGCTTGTGGATCAACTGCTCGAACAGCTTCAGTTCCTCGGCCCTGAGCCCCAGCTTGTTCATGTCGAAGCTGACCTGGGACCGGTCCAGGATACGAAGCACCACGCTCTCTCCGAACATCGTGGGCAGAACGCTGACGCGAAGGTCGATGGGGTTGCCTGCCACAGTCAGCGAGATGCGTCCGTCCTGGGGAAGCCGCCTCTCCGCGATGTCCAGACTCGCCATGACCTTGATACGCGAGCTCAGGGCAGCGGCGATGTACTTGGGTGGCGGGATCATCTCATAGAGCACGCCGTCGATGCGGTACCGCATCTTGTAGTCGCTTTCAAACGGCTCGAAATGGATGTCCGACGCCTTGTCTCGAATGGCCTGCAGCAGCACCAGGTTCAACAGCTTCTTCACGGGATTCGATTCAGACAGCTCCTTCAGGTCGTCCAGGTCGATACTCTGGTTCCTGCCCTCGAACTCGGCCAAGAAGCTGTCGCCCTGGATCTCGGAGATCAGATCATTGATGTTCTCGTCCGAGGTCTTCTCCTGCTGGTAGTGCTTGGCCAGGGCCTTCTCCAGGCTGGCCGCGTCCGTGATCTTGACCTTGACCTTGAAACCGGTGAGCGTGGCCAGGTCGTCCGAGGCCTTGAAGTTGCTGGGGCTGTCGATCACTATGGTGAGTTCCTTGGCACCCGCATCGAAGTCGATGGGCAGGACCCTGTAGGTCCTGGCCATCTGGGCAGGCACCTTTTCAAGCACCTGGGGAGATATCGTCAGGCCATCGATGCTCGTGAACTCCATACCCCGCTGGGCAGCCAGGGCCACCTGGAGCTGGTCCTCTGTGATGAGTCCCTTCTTGATGAAGACCTGACCTATCTTAACACCGCCAGCCTGCTCCTGCTGGGCCTTCAGGCAGTCATGCACCTGCTCCCTGCTGACCATCCCCATCTTGGTCAGGATCCTGCCAATGGGTCTGGATCTCAGTTGCTCGACTGGCGGAAGCTTGGATGTCTTTGGGTCCATAGCCATGTTCACTCACCGCACAACACCTGTGCTGCACTCTAACAGTAGAGTACCGCAGCAAGCCTATTCTTTAACGGTCTTTATTGATAGGACACGTGGTTATCGGGACGAATTGGGAACAAGTCCCTTGTGGCAAGTAGACCATAATGAGCAGAAGACCACTCCTCCCGTGTACCAGAAACGCAAGAAAGACAGCCCCCCAAGACTAGGTCCGCAGGATAGGTCCCATGTCATCCAGTTCCTTCTCTGCAGCAGTCTTGATGCTTCCGATCTTGGCCTTGCCACCCTTCATTGCCATGATCTTGGCCTTGGCCTTGTCGTAGAGATCACCAGGCCCCTTTGCCTTGTCCATCATCTCTTCCAGGGTTATCCTACCCTCGTCGTAGAGCTGCCAGAGATGCTCATCCAAGAGCTGCATACCCAGTCTCTTACCAGTCTGAATACTGGAGTCAATTCGATACGTCTTGTTCTCACGGATGAGGTTGGCTATGGCAGGCGTCACGACCATGAACTCGTACGCGGCCACGCGACCCTTCCCCGTGGCAAGCGGACACAGGGCTTGGGCGAGCACAGCAATGAGGTTGCTGCTGAGCTGAATTCTAATCTGTTCCTGCTGATCTACGGGGAACACATCGATGATTCGGTTGATCGTTCCGGAGGCACTGGTGGTGTGCAGCGTACTGAAAACCAGGTGTCCCGTTTCAGCAGCTCGGAGCGCAGCCTCGATCGTCTCGAGATCGCGAAGCTCGCCGACCAGGATCACATCGGGGTCCATACGCAACACCCTGCGCAGAGCCTCGCTGAAGCTCGGGACGTCTACGCCCACCTCACGCTGGTTGATGACACACTTCTTGTGGTTGTGATAGTACTCGATAGGGTCCTCGACAGTGACGATGTGCCTGTCCAGGCTCTCGTTCACGTAGTTGACCATCGTCGCCAGCGTAGTAGTCTTGCCGCTTCCGGTCGGTCCAGTGACCAGGAACATACCCCTTGGACGACGGCACAGGGCAGAGATGATCTTCGGCAGACCAATCTCGTCAAAGGACATGATCTTGTTGGGGATTAGACGCAAGACCATTGAGGTGTTGCCCTTTTGCTTGAACACAGAGACACGAAACCGTGCAGCGTCGCCGAACGCGAAGCCGAAGTCCGTGCCACCTTCCTCCTGCAGCTCCTGCTGATTCCGCTCAGGGGTGATGCTCTTCATGAGGCCGACAGAGTCCTGCGCCTCCAGGACTTTCGTCTCAAGAGACCGCAGCCGGCCGTGGATCCTGAAGACCGGGGGCCTGCCAACTGTGATGTGAATATCTGATGCTCCCTGCTCTACGCACGCCTGGAGCAATCTATCCATGTTTACAGTAGACATCTGGTCAGACCTCTGATACGCGACGACTAATCACCCACTCCTTCAACCTGGGCAGTACTGGCCACTTCCTCCAGCGTCGTCAACCCCTTGTAGATCTTCAACTTGCCATCATCGACGAGGGTTCGCATGCCCGACGCCCTGGCCGCCTTCCTGAGCTCGGTGGTTGTGGCCTTCCGGAACGCCAGCTCGCGAAGCTCAGTATTCAGCTCCACCATTTCGAATATGCCGAGTCGTCCCTTGTAGCCCGTCCCCTGACACGTGGCGCAGCCAGCGCCTTTGTAGAAGGTGTACTTCTTGGCCTCCTCAGGCGAGATACCCACCAGACGCAGCAGGGCCGGGTCTGGGAGGTCAGGTGAAACAGCCTTGCACTTCTTACAGATGACACGGATAAGTCTCTGTGCCATAATGGCTTGTACAGAGCTGGCCACCAGGAAAGGCTTGACGCCCATATCGATCAAACGCGTTATCGCACTGCACGCGTCATTGGTGTGCAGCGTGCTGAACACAAGGTGGCCTGTGAGCGAGGCCTGGATGGCGATATCCGCCACCACGCCATCGCGGATCTCTCCGACCAGGATGATGTTGGGCGCCTGTCGAAGCATAGCGCGAAGGATCTTGTCGAACGTCAGGCCGATGTCTTCCTTCACCTGGCACTGGTTCATGCCCGCGAAGTTGTACTCCACAGGGTCTTCTGCGGTGATGATCTTCTTGTCGGGCTTGTTCAGCTCTTGGAGTGCCGCGTACAGGGTCGTGGTCTTGCCACTTCCAGTAGGACCTGTGACCAGAAAGATGCCGTTCGGCCTTCGGATGATCCTCTGGAACTGCTCGTTGTTGTCCTGCTCAAAACCGAGGGCGCTGATGCCGATGTTGACCGCATCAGGCCGAAGGATACGCAGCACCACGCTCTCGCCATGACTTGCAGGCAGCGCAGACACACGGAAATCGATATCCTGGTCACCGATCCGGCGTTTGATACGGCCGTCCTGGGTAAGCCGCTTTTCGGCAATGTCCATGCCCGAGAGAATCTTCAGACGCGTCATCAACTGCGCCTGCATGTTCTTGGGCAGGTTGTCCTTCTCTATGCAGACGCCATCCACGCGGTACCTGACCCGCACGCGATCGGCCATGGGCTCGACGTGAATATCGCTTGCCCGCATGTGGTAGGCAGTGTCGATGATCAGGTTGACCAGTCTGACGATGGGACCGTCATCTGCGGCTGAAGCCGCGCCTGCACGCAGGACCTCGGCCTGGATGGCATTTCCGAACTCCGCCAGCTCTGCAGCGGTGGCGTCGATACTGTGGCGAAGCTGATCGCTCTGTTCCTGCGACTCCTGGTCCACGGTCTGTTCCAGGTAGGCCCGGATCTTCGACGCGCTGGCCAGTTGACAGTCCAGCTCTGCGTTGGTGCGGAGCCGAACCGCATCCATCATGTCCAGATCAAGGGGATCCCCGATGATCAACTGGAGCTTGCCCTGCTCCAGTTTGACGGGCAGGATATTGTGACGCTTGATCAGGTCCTGGGGAATCAGGTTGCCATAGCCGGCCGGAATGATGGCCTGGTCCAGGTTCACGTATTTCAGACCGAACTGCCGGGCGAGGGCCTTGGTCAATGTCTCTTCATCAATGAGCTTCTTTTCCAGCAAGACCTGGCCCAATCGCTTGCCGGTGCTCTTGCCCGTCTTGATGGCATCTATGATGGCCTGCTTGTCTACAACGCCGGCCTTATAAAGGATTTCGCCAAGATGTTTACGACCACTGGTCATGGAGTCCTCACTATACAACGCCTCCCCAGACTTAGGACTAGGCCTGTGTATTATACCATGTGGCAGGGCCTAAGTCAAAGGGCCAGCCGCTGACGCAGCATATTCAGGGCCGCATTGGCCGCCCTCTGGCGTATGAACTGTCGATCTCGGGCGAACTGGAACCGTTGTGTGGTGGTGCCTTGGACATCATCGACGCTGATGAAGACCAGGCCCACAGGCTTGTCCGGCGATGCGCCCGTGGGGCCGGCTATGCCGGTTATAGCGACTGCATAGTCCGCCCCGGCCCTGAGTCTCGCGCCCCTGGCCATGGCAGCCGCTGTCTCCTGGCTGACCGCTCCGTGTCTCTGCAACAGATCCGGCGGGACGTCCAGGTCCCGGATCTTGGCCTCGTTGCTGTACACCACCCAGCCGCACAGCAGGTATTGGCTGGCCCCGGCCAGGTCGGTCAGCATCTTGGCGATCAGGCCGCCCGTGCATGATTCCGCCACGGCCAAGGTCTTGCCGCGGCTGGCCAGGAGGTCTGCGACCACCGAGGCCAGGCTCTGATCGCCCATGGCGAAGACCAGTGGACCCAGCTTGGATCGCAGGACCTCCACGTCGCGATCTGCCAGGCGTTCCGCCTCGGCTGCGTCACCGGCTGCTGCAATGACATGGAGTGAGACGATCCCCTCGTGGACCGTGTCGTTGACCTGCGGGTTCCGGCCGCGATCCATCATCGGACTGATCCTCTCCGCAATAGCAGACTCGCCCTCACCGAAGCACCGCAGGTGGCGGACGGTCACGGCCTGGCCCAGCCGAACCTCGGCCAGCAGCGGTACGATCGATCGCGTGAACATCCCCTTCATTTCAAAGGGCACACCCGGCATGGCCGCGATGATCCGGCCCTGGACTCTGGCCAGGACGCCGGGCGCAGTCCCCATCGTGTTGGGGATCGCCTCCGCACCCACGGGCAGACAGGCCTGGATCTTGTTGATCTCGGACATGGCCCAGCCACGGTCTGCAAAGAACTCCGTGAGCGTCCGCAGCAGTCCTTGGTCGAGCCGCAGCTCTACCCCCATGAACCGGGCAAGTCCCTGGCGGGTCAGATCGTCGGCCGTGGGGCCCAACCCGCCTGTCACCAGGATCACCTCGGAGTCCTCGCATGCAAGGCCCAGCACCCGGACGATCTGGGCCAGGTCGTCGCCCACCGTGAAGCGGCTGACCACGGGGATCCCCAGACTCATCAACTCACCGCCCAGAAAAGCAGCATTCGTGTCCACGGTCTGGCCGTCGAGCAGCTCATTGCCTATGCTGATGATGCTCGCGGTCTTCATACGTGGATCATGGCCTTGATGACGCCGTCGCGATACTGTGACACCAGCTCGAAGGCCTCCTGGCAGCGGTCCAGGCCGTAACTGTGGGTGGCCATGAAGTCAACCTTCACCTTGCCTTGTCCGATCCAGTCCAGGGCCACAGCCGTGCACCGATTCTGGCGGCGGACGTTCTGTATCGCGATCTCCTGGCGGCGCATCGTGTGGATGTCCAGTGAGATCTGGTCGGTCCTGGGGATGCCGATGAGCATGAGCCTGCCGCCCGGCTTGAGCAGCGATCCGGCCTGCCTGATCGTCTCCTGCTGACCCGCGCACTCGAACACGGCGTCCACGCCCGCGGGCTGGAGAGACCGTATGCGTGCCACGACATCCTCGCGGTCCACGTTGCCGACCCAGGCTGCGCCGTTGCCACCGGCTGCAGCCAGACGCTGCGGGATGCGGTCCGTGACGAAGCACCTCGCTGCCCCTGCGGCCTTCGCACTGACCAGACAGCTCAGGCCGATGGGTCCTGCGCCCAGGATCGCCACCTCACTGCCGGGTTTGAGGCCGGCCATCTGGACCGCGTAGATCGCGATCGCCAGAGGCTCGGACAAGACGCCCTGCTCCAGGGTAAGGCCCTTGCCGAGGACGTAGACACACTGCTGGGGCATCACCAGCAGCTCGCAGAGGCACCCTTCCTTCTGGCCTGGACAACCCAGGAATCGGAGATTTCTGCAGGTGTGCTCCCGACCACCACGGCACTGATCACACTGATGGCAGCTCAGTGCGGGATCCACGGCCACACGGTCACCTCGCTTGACCCCGGTCACTGCGGAACCGCAATCCTCCACCACGGCCGCGCACTCGTGGCCGACGATGAAGGGATACTGGATGGCCTGAGGCCCGATGCGGCCCGTCTCGAAGTAGTGCACGTCGGAGCCACAGACCCCCACCCTCTGGATCCGCAGCAGCACGTCCGTGTCAGACTGAACCGAAGGATCAGGCCGCTCCTGTATCTCTGTCCTTCCCAACTGGGTCAATACCGCCGCCTTCATGGCTCGTTCTCCTCCCTAGCCCGCATTTCTCACAAGTCTCTGCCTCGAACGTCCAAAGCCTCGTGAGAAACCCGGGCCAGCGTGGGTCAGACGTTGAAGCGGAAGTTGATGATGTCGCCGTCCCGCACCACGTAGTCCTTTCCCTCCAGGCGGAACCGGCCGGCGGCCCTGAGATCCTTCTCGCTGCCGTGGGCCTTGATGTCCTCGAAGCCGAAGATCTCGGCCCGGATGAAGCCCCGCTTGATGTCGCTGTGGACCTTCCCTGCCGCGTCCAGGGCAACCGTGCCCTGGTGGAGCGGCCAGGCCCGGACCTCGTCCGTCCCCACCGTCAGGAAGCTTATCAGCCCCAGGGCCGTGTAGCAGCTATTGACAAATTTTCCGACCCCTGAGGTCTTTATACCCATATCGGCCATGAAGTCCGCGCGGCTGCCTGGATCCAGTTGCGACAGCTCGTACTCCAGCTTGGCGCAGATGGAGACCACCGGCACCGAAGGGTCCAGTACGCCGGGGAAACTGAAGGTCTGGTCGAGCTGGGTCTCGCCGACGTTGATCGCCACGGCCATGGGCTTGAGGGTGAGAAAGGCCAACGACTTGATCATCTCCCGTTCCGCCTCGTTCTCGATCACGGAACTGATCGGCTTTTCAGCCTCGATGGCCTGCTGGAGCTTCCTCTGCAAGGCCAGCTCCGCCCTGTCATGGGCCTGCGTGGGGGTAGGCCTGAGGACCTGCTTCTCAAGCCGCTCGATCCGTGTGGTCACGAGCTCCAGGTCTGCCAGGAGCAACTCCGTGTGCAGCTCAGACAGGTCCCGAGCCGGGTCCACCCTGCTGCGGTACATCGGGACCGTTGGGTCCTCGAACGCCCTGACCACCAGCACCAGCATGTCGACGGTCCGGATCTGGTTGATCAGACGCTGGGCAGCCGCCCGGCCGTGATCCTCCTCAAACCCGAAGCCCGGCACGTCCAGGCAGTCGATCGTGGCGTAGGTGGTCTTCTTGGGTTTGTAGTAGCCTGAGAGCCAGTCTATGCGAGTATCCGGGACTGGGACAATCGCCTCATCAATAGCGGGGACACCCACAGGCGCCATCGCCTTGCCGCTGATGGCGGCCAGAAGTGTGCCCTTGCCGGATTGGGACAAACCTATCAGTGCAACCTTCATTCTGCTGAACCCTCAGTATGTGCATAGATACTCTGACCGTGGCTATCATAGGCCACCAAGGCCGGAAAGTCCACAACCGTCAGCCTTCGAACCGCCTCTGTGCCGAGGTCCTCATAGGCGATCACCTCCGCTCCCACGATGGCCCGGCTGAGCAAGGCGCCTGCGCCGCCGATCGCAGAGAGGTGCACTGCCCCGTATTTGACCAGGGCCTGCCTGACCTCCTGGTTGCGGTAACCCTTTCCGACCATGGCCTTGAGCCCTGCAGCGATGAGCATCGGGCTGAAGGGATCCATCCGCGACGAGGTCGTGGGCCCCGCAGCGCCAATGACCCTGCCGGGCCTTGCCGGCGTGGGCCCCACGAAGTAGATGATCGCGCCGGCCAGGTCAAAGGGCAGCGGGATGCCGTCCTTCAAGGCCTGGCAGATCCTGCGGTGGGCCATGTCGCGGGCCGTGTACAGGGTCCCCTGGATCAAGACAGAGTCCCCCACGCGCAGCGAATGGGCGGTCCGTTCATCCAAGGGAGCGGTAAGCCGGATTGCCTTCTGTGCGTTCATCGGGGACAGTATAAGACAAGAAATGAGAAGTAAGAAGCAAGAAGTAAGACCTAGGAGACAGGAGTCAGGAGACAGTAGTCAGTAGTCAGGAAGAAGGAGAAAGAGAAGAGTCTTGTAGCCCCAACGCGAAACCTCGCATTAGCGGGATCACGTCCTCATAGCTACTGACTCCTGACTACTGTCTCCTCTTCTCAGGGATTCGTGACCGTGTAGTCCGCCTCTGCCATCGCGCTCCAGCGGCCGTCGAAGGCGCGGGCCTTGAGGTTCAGGCTCTTGCCCAGTGGGATGGGTCCCGAGTACGTCGCACCGGTCGCCGAGACGTCACCCTGGCTGATGGCGCGGCCGGCCAGCTCCACGGACAGGAGCATGTCGTCGTCCGAGGCCGCCCGATTCAGGGCCTGGATGGCCAGGACGTTCTTGCCGCCCCGCAGGAGATTCACGTAGCTCGTCAGGTCAAAGGACTGGGCCACCACAGCCGCGGAATCCTGCCTGCTGGCCGATGCAGTGGAGTCCCATGCAGGTGTGGCCTGACTGTCAAAGTTGACGCGGAGGATCTCCGTGCCATTCAGATAGGCGATGAAACCATCGTCGTATCGTGCCTTCAGGACCATGTCCGCCAGATCCCGATTCGTGACCGTAAACGGGATGCGGATGTAGCAGCTCGGTCCCTTGCCCCAGAGCTCGCCGGTGACGTCGGTTCCGATCCACGGTGTGTAGTTCACGGGATCAGAGGGCTTGCGCTCATAGCCGACCCCGCCTGTCCCCTGCCGCCAGCTTGTGTCGCTGAAGTCCGTGGTGATCCATCCGATGCCTGCAGGAGACAGGAACTGGCCGGGGATGACCTGCTGGACGATGGATGGTCCCTGCCAGGCCACTGCCAGGTTGTCGCCGCCCTGGCCCTCCTTCTGGAGGGCCTCGATGTAGTACTTCTTGCCGGCCGACAGACTGACGGCCTTGGACTTCTGCTCCGTGTTCTTGGTCCACTCCCGTGAACCGGTCCAGCCCGTCACCTGGGCAATCATCACGGCCTTCGCCACAGTCTCGTCCGTGCTGAGCCACAGTTGGCTGGCGTCATCACTGGCGATCCAGAAGGTGTAGCTGCCCGACTGCGCAGGCCGGAGCCAACCCCTGACCCAGGTCCCGTAGTTGTCGTACCGGTCCACGCCGATCTCGAAGAAAGTCAGGAACTCGGTGGCACTGGGACTTCCCGGGAAAGCAGGATTTCCGGTCAGATCTGAGACAGCGGTCCCTTGGACGCCAAACCAGTACTCCGCCAGGATGCTGCCTGGTGACGATTCGATGGGGGCTGTGGGCACGAGCACCCGCTTGGCCGCATTCTCAGCCACCAGCGTGACCACGCTGGCGGAGCTGGACAGGCCCGTGCTCAGCCGGGGGTCGCTGCCGTCCAGGGTGTAGTAGATCGAGCCTTTGGCCGCAGTCATGGAGACGGTCTGTCCCTTGGCTACGCTCCCGCTGGCCCTGCTCAGCGAGGGCGGGTCAATGGCCGGATAGAGCGGCGCAGACGAACCGCCCAGCAGCCGGGTCTGCTTCAGTTGATCGATCAGCGTCTGCGCCCGGGACGGGAAGAAGGTCTGGATCTCGTTATTGATGGCCGATTGCCAGGCCGTCTTGTTGAGGGATGCACTGCCCCAGCGGGCAGACTCCGCAATGATCGCCATGTCGATCTGGTTGGCCCGGTTCCTGAACCGGGCGATGGCCTGGTCCGGCGTGAGCAGCCCGTTGTTGAACAGGTGCTTGTAGGCGTGATCTGCGAATCGGATGCGGTAGTCCGGATGAACCATGAGCTGCTGGTGGATCCACTGGGGATTGCTGCGGATCAGTTGGTCGCCACAAAGGAAAGGCCCTGTGCGATCGGTCATGCCGCGGGAGAGGATGTGCTCTGCGTCGTGCACAAAGAAGGTGTAGCCCTGCGGCTCTGATCGATTGAGGATGCCATACCAGTTATTAGGGCTGGTGTTGTTCAGGAAGTTCGAGATGGGTGCGTCCCTATCGCCGTCATAGAGGATCATCAACATGTAGTCGATCAGGTTGTCCACGTCCAGAAGCACCGGGTACTGGGGATTTCGGGTGCTGTCCGGGTTGAGCCCCTGTGCACGGTAGTAACTGGCGCCGTTGAAGCCCGCGATGGACATCTGCCACAGTTGAGTCCACGTGGCCATGTTGCCGTCTGTGGCCTCGATGGTGTAGCCACTGAGGGTATTCACCTTGATGACGTCGTAGTCGTCCTTGTCGCCGCCCAGGTATGACGCGCCGTGAGAGGCCTCAGGACGCTCCTCGGTCATATAGAGCCCCCAGTACTGGCCATCGAGGTACACGTGGTAGTAGCGACTCCTCGTGTACGGGCTGCCCATACGCCCCTGGCTGTCCCTGGCCCAGACCTCACGGCACAGGGTGTTGGAACTGTCGTGCTCAAAGGCCCAGGAGTAGTTCTGCGAGGTCCTCAGATCCACGCAGTCATACTGGTCCGTGCCCTCCTCACCAAAGAGGCGGTACTTGAGCTCGCCATCACCATATTCACCCCTGAAGAAGAGCCGGAAGGCATGTTTGGGATTGCCGCCGCTGCGGCTGTAGCCTCCCCTGATCCGCAGGCCCGCGTTGATCTGGAATCCAGGCTGCATGTCCTCAGGCAGCGTCCACTGGACCTTGCCCTTGGCATCAGTAGACTGGACCAGATCCGGGAAGCCTGCGCCCAGGGGATTACTCGGATAGATCAGCTCGATAGAGGCGGGACACTCCCAGTCCTCGCCGTGACCGCCTGCATTTACGTAGATCCCCCTGCTGGGGTCGAAGAGATGCGGCAGATCTGTGACGATCGATATGGACGGGATTGCGGTCAGGGCCTGATCGAGCTGGCGTCCCCAGGTGGCGTGGTGGGTGATGGCAGGGTCCATGCCATACTCGAATCGCTGGCCGTTGATGGAAGACGTGGGCCAACCCTCTCCGGGCGACTCTCCGTTGGGCGACTGGGCGGCGACATCTGCAGTGTAGATATACGTGTGGGTCGTGGTCCTGGAATTGAGGTATCCGGCCTTGACCGCCGCTGCCCTGATCATGGCGGTCCAGCCCACGATGATCGGCTCCGTGTACAGCTCGCCGTTCGTGGCGGAGGGCTGAGAGCCATCCATGGTATAGTAGATCTTCGCGCCTGCAGTGGCGGTGGACAGGGAGATCTCGACGTAATCCGTGTAGATCCCCCGCCCCTGGCTGAACTCGACCTCAGCCACCCTGCCCTGAACGCCTGCCACGTTCGCCTTCCCCGGCGTAGGCTGCGTGAAATAGGCGGCCGCGCCGGTCGTGCTGGTGGGAAACAGCCCGTATGAGATGTCACTCACCTGCTGGGGGAATCGTGGGGCGTACTGGTGCACCACGGTGGTGCCACTGCTCGCCACCAGGGCCAGGTATTCGCCGCTGCCGCTGAGTCTGAAGCTCGTGTGCAGCGTAGCGCCCGCGATCCGACGGTCCTTTCCTGAGGCAAAGACAACAAGATAGCCCCTGGCAGGGACCTGCACGCCCGTGGGGAAGGTCCACTTGATCGGATCGTCCGCATCATCGGTCAGGTGCCAGCCATCCAAACGCACGGCCTGGTTCGCAGGATTGTAGATCTCGATCCAATCGGAGAACTCCCTGTCCTCATCGGCCAGACCCTTGGTGTTGACGGCCATGAACTCGCTGATGATAGGCCCGGTCTGGGCCGTGGCCGGGATGGCACCCCGAAGCAACAGGAGTGCCGCCACGAGGAACAGCGATTTCACCGATAGACCCATCCTCACAGACCCCTTCCATGCACTTCAAGACCACCCCCCTGGCGACCTGCCCCAGAGGCGACGAATCAGTACATTATAGCGAAAATGGGCGCCAGAAGCCAGAAGCCAGAAGCCAGAAGCCAGAAGCCAGAAGCCAGAAGCCAGAAGCCAGAAGATGGAAGATGGAAGATGGAAGCGAGGATATGAATTCAACGCATCCTGTAGGGCGTCCTATAGCGTCCGCCGCAGGCCCTCCGCGGCGGGTCAGACGCCGTCCTTACAACCACCGCCTCTCAGGAAACAGCCGGACTTCGGATGAGTAGTGTCATCCCGAACAAAGTGAGGGATCTCCCTTTCAAACCGGGAAGGCCAGATGCGATGCAGGCTGGCCCGCTCATCACAAATGGAGATCCTTCGGCTTCGCCTCAGGATGACCAGCGATGAGAGCGTTTCCTTTCCCATGCTGCCGGCGTAGCGGGTGGTTGCTCACAGAGGCGGCCTAGAGAGGGGTTTTCCCGTTGCGCCGGCCGGTGCGACTACGTCTGTGTAAAGGATGGACGCCTTTGAGCCAATTGAAGGTCAGGGAGAGAGACCGAACCTACAGCACCAGGCGCGACGCCCCAGATAGGAGGAAACCGTGAGCAGATACCAGAATTGTCCCTTCCACTCTCGCCACATCACATCGATCAGTCTGGTTCTTCTGGCGCCCCTCGTCTGCATCCGGGCACTACCAGCCGGAGCGGGCATCGTCGTTCAGGCAAAGGGCCTTCAGACTGGGGCAGCCTCGGGCACCTCGGTGCATGGGCAGATCAGGATTGCGAACGGCCTTTTCAGCGACGCAGAGCAGGTACAATTGATGGTCGGCGAGCTCGTGGCTACCACCGAGCACGGCTGGATCGCCGTCGACCCAAATAACCCAAGCGCTCACTATCCTTGGCGGGACGCCCGTCGAAGAGCCTGTCTTGCATGAAGTGGGTCAAAGTGGACAAGGCCGAGGTCACAGTTGAGGCAGTGGGCTCAGCCGCGATCCCTGTAGATATACGTATCCCCAATGACGCCAACGGGCTCTACCGCTGCGCAGTCATCGTCCACGTGTCGCCACCAGAGAGCCACTTCGGCGTGGCCGTGAGCTATGACCTGGGAGTCCCGGTGCTCGTAGAAGTGGAGAAGTTGGCTGACCCTGCCGCAGCCGAGTATCAGTCAACCGATTTCACAGTGGAGCTTGGGCCGAGGCCTCTCAAGCTCGCACAAGACGGCACCAGCAGCGATCCATACCACACCTACGCCGGAACAAGCAGGCTCACAGTCACCGCGACCCTGCCCCTAAATATGTCGAACCAGATTCGGGCGACCAGTGCAGCAGGCGGAAGCTGGTCCACAACGGTCGATCCTGCGAGCTTCAGCGGGACAACTGAGGTTAGACTTTGTGCCAAGGGCGAGAATGTGAACATCGACAAGCTCGTCGGTAGTTCCAGGGACGTCCGCGTAGCCGAGATCACGCTTCAAGCGATGCCCGACCTCACCAAGGCACCTTTCCTGTGGCGAGACAGGGACCAGACCCCGCCCCCTCCGATCCGACTGGGAGTGGCGTCTAAGGACCGCTTCGCGGACTGAGTCCAATAGATCCCTCGGCTACGCCTCGCGATGACCCGCCTGCGGCGGGTCACTTGGCGAGTTGATCCAGCATCGTGTAGCGGGCTGCCAGCTTGTCATTGGTCTCTGCGTGGCAGGTCACGTCGATCACGAGGTGACGGTTTGCGGCGAACCTCGGCCAGTCAACGAGGCCTTGTCCATTCGGGCTGCCGGTCTTGATGAAGTTGGCGAAGTACTCCTGCATGACCTTGGAGACCTGGTAGTCCTCAGGCGTCCAGGCATAGACCTTGTTCAGATCCAGGTTGCCCATGCAGTACTCGATCTCTGCTGAGTGGACCGCGCCGCGCGGCTTGGGCTGTTGGGGCGCATTGGCGTCCTTCACCACGCCGCCTGCCAGACCCGCGACGGCGTTGCCCATCTCAGGACGCATCGCAGGCCGGGGATGGGAGTACACGTAGTAGTAGGTCTGCGGATCAGCGGTCCTGGTGACCTGGTCGATCCACCTCCAGGTGCTGTGGCTGATGAAGCGGTCGCCTGCAAGGGCCTGGGCTGCATCCATGACCTCTGACTCACTGGAGGCGGGATAGACCCTGAAGACCACGTCAGCCTTGCTGGGATAGAGCCGCTCCAGGGCCTTGCAGTAGTTCTCAACCGTCGGTGGGTCTTGACCCAGGATGGCGGCATATCCCGACTCCTCGGAGTTCACGCCTGCAAGCAGCGGAATGTGGGCCTGTTTGCCACCCGCGTAGATCTGTTCCGGGCTCGCCGGGAAGAGGTAGCCGTCCACGGTGGGCGAGAACCACATGAAGCCGGCCTTTGCCGCCTTCTCGAGCAATTCCTGGGCGGACATGGCCCGCAACTGAGAAAGCGAGGGCGCAGACCCAATGCCCAGGCTGGATGCGAGCTTGACGCCGCTTGCCTCTCCATCAGCCAGCGGCACTGCAGAGAGGGCGCCGAGGATCGCGCCGCTCTCACCGATCGCCTGGGACATCAGTCCCTTTGAGAGCGGCGAGGCCATCTGTGCAGAGACGGAGATGGAACCTGCAGACTCTCCTGCAATGGTCACTCGCCTGGGATCGCCGCCAAAGGCCGAGATGTTCTTCTGGACCCAGACCAGGGCCGCGTTCTGGTCGAGCAGGCCGTAATTGCCTGAGGCCTTGTGCAGGGACTCCTTGGTTAGTTCAGGGTGTGCGAAGAAGCCGAATACACTGAGCCTGTAGTTCACGGTGACGGCCACAATGCCCTTGGTGGCCATGCTCTGGCCGTCATAGCGTCCTTCAGAGCCATCGCCGGCGATGAACCCGCCGCCGTAGAAATAGACCAGCACAGGCAGCTTGGCCCTGGCTGACCTGGCTGGCGTCCACACGTTGAGGTAGAGACAGTCCTCGCCCATGCCGTCGGACCTGAAGGCCATATCGCCGAACACCGGCATCTGCATGGCCCTAGGGCCGAAGTGATCGGCCTTGCGCACTCCCTTCCAGGGCTTGACGGGCTGTGGCGGCCTCCACCGCAGCTCGCCCACGGGCGGCGCAGCAAAGGGGATCCCTGCAAAGCGGGTGACGCCGGCATCCTTGTCATAGGTGCCTTCGAGGGTTCCACTGGACATCCTGACACGCTGCTGGGCAAGGCCTGTAGTGACCAGAGTTGTGGTGATCATAAGAGCGATAGCGATACAAGTGCCGTGGTGCATCCTTTGCATAGCCCATGTCCCTTCAACACTGATGATGACTGCGCGATCACCTAAAACCTAAATCCTAAATCCTAAAACAGGCCGCCTCAGCCTATTCCACGTCCAATGCGACGCTCTCGGAATGGCTGTTGAACTCCGGTGCGTACATGCACTGGATGCTCGTGATGCCACTCTGATACCTGCCCTTGAGCTGGACCCGGACACTGTACTCGAACACATACACGCCTTTGGCCAGGATGTCCATGTAGAAGTGCGTGGAGGTATCGTGCACGCTCTGGTAATAGGCCAGGCCGTCCTGATAGCGGTATCCACTCAGGACAGTCACAGGCTCTGTGCCGCTTCCCCTCTGGTCTTCCATGTGCACGTATTCCATGTCGCGATCTACACGAAGCTCGATCCGGGTCACCAGCTCATCGCCCACATGCACGGAGCCGGTCACTGGCGTCAGGACCTGGCCCTGGCCGGTTGTGGTCTTGACGTAGAGGGCCTTCTTGAGCTGCAGCGGCGTACCTTCGTAGCCGGTCACCTTGGACAGGTCCTCCAGGTATTGCCAGTGGGCGCTACCCCAACTGACACCCTCGTCTGTCTTCTTGACGGTGACGTGGCCCATGGCCGGCTGGATCTCCGCTGCGGCAATCCGCTCCTCATAGAAGCCGGTGCCCGCCTCGACTGAGTCGGGCTGTATCCACTGGCCATCGAGCGCAACCTGCACCAAGGAATTGGAAGCCAGGAGGTTCGTACCCCGTATCAACAGGCCGTAGACCGCGTCTGCAGTGGCCTTGGTGGTCTTCCAGTCCTGGGTCTGCTTCTGTTTGAGCAGCCAGACCTTGCAGTCCTCCACTGCCTGGCTGTCGTTGGTCACCTCGTCGAAGGCCTCGATCATCATGGCCTGAGTCTCGATAGGCGCCCTGTGCCACCACCATGTCCGCTCAGTGTCCTGCCAGGTCATGCCCATCTCCTCGCTGGTCGAGCTGTACTCCTTGATGGAGGCCATGATCGCAACTGGGGTCTGCTTGTCGCCAAACCGCTTCAGGCCGATCGCCAGGTGGGCCTGCGACTGGCGCCAGAGCGAGAGCCAATGCCTGCGGCCCTGGTCCAGCCAGTAGTTCACTGCCGCCTGGTACTTGGGGTCAATCGGGCACTCCGAGAGGAAGAAGCTCCTGCCGTAGAGATAGAAAGCGAGGGTACAGGTCAGGTGATTCTGGTCCTTGTCGCTATGCGATGCGATCTCCTTGTACCGGTCGTCCACCCACTTGTCCAGGCCTGCCAGGGCCTTGACAGCGAGGCTGACATCCACCTCGTGCACACCCAGGTGACGGAGCCTGCCAAAGCCCGTGACAATATACAGGGTGATGGTCTCATTGCCCCGGCAGCCCGGCAGCCACGGCCACAGGCCGTCCGCCCCCTGCATCTGGCCCAGCTTGTAGAGGACGCGGCCCATCTCGTCGCTCAGCCGGTTCTCGTCGAACAGGATGCCGACGTTCCTGCGAGCCTGGGACTCCTGTTCCGCCTGTCTGACCCAGGGCGTCTGCTCCAAGGCCACTGCCTTGAGGTCCTCATTCTTCTCAAGAGGACTGTCCAATGCAGGTGTGGCCTTCCACAGGTCAAAGACCTGGCGGATCTTGGGGTCTGAGGCGGCGATGTACCGGGCGAGGGTGTTGGCGTAATACCTGTTGAAGACCTGCTCGCTGCACTCATACGGATGCTCCATCAGGTAGGGCAGGGCCATCACCGCATACCATGCAGGCTGGGATACCATCTGTACAGTGAGGGATTGATGCTGCAGGGTAGTGGAACCCGCAGACTCCAGGAGCTTGGTGAACTCAAACTGCTTGGTCTGCGGACCGCGGACAGGAAGCGGCAGAGACTCGGTCACCAGGATACGTCTGCTCAGGACAGGCAGGTATGCCTCCTGGCCGTCGCTGAGCCGGTCGCTTGCAGCCACTGCCCTGTAGGTCAGGATGCCGCATCCATCCGGGATGGTCAACCGCCAGGAGAACGTACGAGACTCCCGACTGGACAGGTCAAACGACTGTTCAGGAGACGTGTTGCCCAGGGCCGCGTCCCTGGAGGCCAGGGTCCAGGCGTCCGACAGGGTCAGGCCGACCCTGCCGGTCTGGCGAGTGGCAGACTGGTTGCTGACCTTGACCCTGAACTCGATCACGTCGCCTTCACGAACGAACCGCGGCGGATTGGGCTGGACCATCAGGTCCTTGGCCGTGACCACGGTATCACCGAGGAATCCACTGCGAAGTTGGCGGTCGTGGGCAAAACCCATGAAGCGCCACTGCGTAAGGGACTCAGGCACGGTGAACTCGATCCGCACCACGCCGTCTGATCCGGACATCAGGTGCGGATAGAAGAAGGCGGTCTCGTCGAGGTTCTTGCGGGCCGAGACCTGGCTGAGGTCTGGACTCGGCGCCAGGCTCTCGCTCTCGGTGGCGCCATTGCCTCCGCTCTTGTCGGCTGCGCCGTCAGCCACTGCACCTGACTCTCCCCTGCCTGGGCCGCCGGGGGCAATGGGCCAATAGCCGAGGATCTCCGTAGGGAACTGCCTGTACTCCCATGGCATGGATAGATAGTCCGTAGGCCAATAGCCCAGGGCCCACCGCAACTGACAGGCCTGATTCTGGAACCGGGAGATGACGTCGCTGGCCTCTCTGCGAAAGACGTTGAATCCCTGGAGCCACGAGTGCTGCAGGTATTGATCCAGCGACGCGTCATACATCCCCGCGACCATCTCTGCCACTGCCTTGGCCGCACCCGGACCTGTAATCACGGCGGTCCAGGTCTCCTTCTGGCCGGGTTCGAGCGCGGATCTGAAGTGCTCCCAGCGGAGCGTGAGCTGCTTGTTAGTCCACGGCACGTCCACGACCCGGTCATTGAGGTAGGCGCGGTTCTCCCGCACAGTGGTGGTCCGCACCGTGAATCCGCCCCGCATCTGTTCCGTGACAGGAAGGTCAAAGACCGCTTGGGTCAGGTTCGGATCCGTCCAGCCCGCCTCCAGGATCTGGCCGCGGCATTCTATCTCCAGGTAGGCCCTGCCCCGGTCGTAGCCCGTGCCCCACAGACCCGTGAAGGTCGCACCAGGCTCCACCGACCATGCAGGGCTGGCAAAGACATTGGCCACCTTGACCCCATAGGTCTTGGCTGCAGGGTCAACGACCTGGAAGGTCAGGCTGGCAGTGACAGGCTTGCCGAACCGATCCTGGCTCGCAAGCACAGCCCTGTAGATGCCTGCACTGAGGCTGACGGACATACTCGCCTGGCCGGTCGCGTCGGTCTGCCACGCTGCCTCAGAGAGCGGGTCGCCCGGTTCCCAGGTCCTTGGATCGGAGGCGTCCAGCCCGCTGCCAGAGCTGGATGAGGCGCCCCCCAAGGCAGGCCTCACGACCTTGTCCGGCTGCCTGAGGCCGTACACCTTCAGCGTCCCCTGAGCTGGCTGAGGCTCACCATCGATCGATTGGGTCGTCACGGCCAGCTCCACAGGGACCTGCGGCGTCTGCCAATCCGACGCAGAGATCGCGGCCTGCAAGGCCGCATAGCCCACGGAGACGGACCGCACCTGAGACCGGGTCTCTCCTGTCGTGTCTGTCACGTCTGCGGAGATCTGGAAGGTGAAGGTCGGCTCGTCCGCCTCAGGGATGGCGAGGTCCGGCTTGGCTGTGAATCGGATGGAGAACGTGCCATCCGACTCGGTGACCGCGGAGCCGTAGGCTATCGCCTGGGACGTACCCGAGGCTCCATAGCCCCTCGACCACCAGCACCAGATCGGGAACCTGGCCTGACGGACGACCCGCCACTTGACCTGGGCGCCAGCAATGGCCACCCCCGTGTACGCAGTCGCCTTGCCTGGGATCACGGCCTCGCTGCCAAGCCTGGGGGCGTCTGCAGGTGCATCCAGTGCCACGATAAAAGTGGGCCGCTTGTACTGCTCGACCTTGAACGACGTCCCTCCAGCGGGGCCGCCCTCCACCTGGAGGGTCATGGCGCCCAGGGCGCGGTCCTGCGGGGCGGTGAAACTCCCGCTGAATGAGCCATAGTCGTTGCAGGTGTGCTGCTGTCTGGAGATCTCCTTGCCGTTGACGTCCCTGAATGCCACGGTCAGACGCCTCGCTGCCAGGGTCTGGTAGCTGGCGCCCACAGGGTCTGACCGGATGCAGATCCCCTTGTAGCGGATCGTCTGGCCCGGTCTGTAGAGGGATCGGTCGGTGAAGAAGACCGTCTGCTCGTATGGGCCGGCAGTCGTAGCGCCTGTGTAGACGCTGAAACTGGAGGTGCTGGCCAGCATCTGACCGTGATACTCAGCAGTGATCAGGAAATTGCTGCCGGTCCTGACCTGAAAGAGCCCGTTGGCGTCGGACTTGACCGCATCGCCAGGCACGTATCGCCCCTTGGTCGAGTCCCACGGCCAGCAGGTGACTGTCGCCCCTGAAAGGGGCTCACCCGACTTGGCATCGAGCACGAACCCGCAGACCGGGCCGGAGCTCCGCGTCCGGATCACCAGGGCCAGGTCGCTGACCCAGATCTGGGTAGCGCTGACCTGGTTGTTGTTCGGGCCAAAGGACGGATCGGGGCTGGCGATCAGAAAGTAGAAGCCTGGCGCCAGACCTGCACGAGCAGGCAGGAACTCGGTCCGCTGCCTGTAGTCGGAGGTCGCGGCCAGGTCCGCACTCCAGGCCATCGCAGGCGAGAGGGCCAGCAGTTCCTTGACCTGGACATCGCTCACCCACCCGCCCGCAGGCCTGCCGTACCCCTTGAAATCAACGGCCACTGCCCGGAAGAATACGCGATCGATGTTGCGATACGTGACCTGGATCTGAGGCAGAGGGTCATTCCACACTGCTTCAGTCTGGATCGACACCGACTTGGCCTCGATCTGCTGAATCAGGTTGTGGCACAAGAGGCCGCCATAGCTCTTGGGGAAGGCATTCCATCCCTGCTGGGCCAGTAGGTGCGCCTTGAGAGGATCGCCTTGTGCATTAAGGACCGAGGCCCAGTCGAAGATCGCCCTGGCCGCGATCTCATGGCCGATCCACTGGTCCACGAACCGCTCCAGGGCAGCGACGTAGCGGTCGACCTTGTCAGGACCGACCGCCTGGCTGTAGCCGAATTCGAGCCTGCGGAGGTCCGCATCCAGAAAGGCCGTCTTGTCTGGATCCAACTGATGAAAGGCCAGCAGCGATTGATACAGGCCCACGGCCTTGAGCGTGGCGGACCGGGTGTCCGTGGTCTGGGGGCGCCACTGGATGAAGTCCTCCACAGCCCCAAAGATCGGGCTCTCCGCAGTAAGGTCATAGGCGTCCTGCGGCTTGGCGCCTGCCTGCTCGCCTGCGCTGTAGAACGACAGTGCATCAAAGACCAGGAAGTCATAGAGTGTGGGCCTGTAGGCGTCCGGGACAGTGCCCTGCTCCAGGAGATCATCGAACTGGCTGACGGGCGTCGCCTTGAGCAACGCGTCCTGGCCAAGGGCTGCAGTGAAGTGCTTGTCGATCTCAGCGAGGATCGTGGCCAGGTCCCAGGTGGCAAGGTCCTGTCCGGAGGGTTCCGCCGTTGTCGTGCGATTGATGAACTGCCAACGGTGTTGCTGAAAATACGACCAGTACCAGTGGCCCAGGATGGCCTCCAAGGGCGGCCTCATCTGCTCCGGCAGCGTCGGTATCTGCACCTGGAGCCGGGCGATCCTCTGTTCGGCCGTGCCATCGACCTGCGTCTCGTACACGATCTTCAGACAGATCGCCTTGCAGGCCTCCGCGTAGGCCTGGTCCTGGAGGGCACCGGGGATGATCTGGTCTAAGGCGGTGGCAGCGGTCCTGGGTAGTCCTCGGCTGATCGCATCGTTCACCTGTTTCCACAACGCATCCCGCGTCCCACCCAGCGCTACCCCTGTAGCAAGTCCCAGGATTCCCACGGTCATCAGAAGCAGGCGTCGCATGGTTCGTCCTCCCACTATTCAAAACAGCAACCGCCTGTTAGTGTAGCAGTCACAGCCATGGCGTGTCAACGCAGTCTAGGCTCTGCTAGAGGAATCGATTCCTTGACCGTAGTGCGGCCCTGCACTACACTGGTGCAGTCGTTCGGACGTGGACAAGAACAACCGGAGCCTATGCCCTATGGAGATACAGCCCATCCTCCTGTCAGCCATCACCTGCAACAGGGTCATTCTCGACAAGGTCTCTGGGATGCCCAGCGTCATCGACATCCTTCAGGTGATCAACGCCGTGAGCTACCCTGCCAGGTGCCCACAGATCGTGTTCTTTTGCGAGCTGACCAACGGCCATGGCAAGGTGGGGGTCAAGGTCAGGATGATCGACTCCCAGGATGACAAGATCGTGTTCGAGAAGGACGGGAACGTGGGCTTTGAGGACGTCCGGCAGATCGTCACGCTGGCCATGGACCTGCATGGAATCGTCTTCCCCCACCCCGGAGAGTACCGTTTCCAGCTCTTCACAGGGGGAGATCTGCTCGGAGAAAGGCGAATCGTCTGCCGCCAGGTCACGCCGCAGCAAGCCGCCCCGCCGCCTGGACAGACGGCGAATTGAAACTCAGAAGACAGAAGACAGAATGCGGAAGTGAAGACGAGGACGGCTTCAGAGATCCTTGGGCCGTGTCTATTCTGGCTCCTCTCCCGAACTTCATTCTATCGTGCAACGACAAACGCCGTGGGATTAGTGTGGCGTTTTCATAGCCATCCGGGCCCGGACTTCCTGGAGTTCGAATCCCTGATGGGGACCCTGGTTGTGAGTGCCGGTGATACGCACGGTGTTCACAGCAGCGGCCCGGGGCAACTTGGCCAGGTCATATCCGAGCAGGGTCCGACCCCACGTGTCTCTCAGTTGGGTAGGATCGGGGAGGGGCATGCCAGGGCCTTCGGCCGCAAAGACTTCGACAGCAGGACCTGGAACTTCCCAGCCTGCGATGATGATATCAGAACCCGGTTCATCTACAATAGGACGGTGGAATCGTACGTCCACCCAGCAGCCGGCGGCGACGATCACGGCACGCAGGTCTTGTTCAGGTTTGTTCAGCAGCAGTTCTTTGAGATTGGCGTTGGACTCGGCAGGCGCCTTGGTGGACCGATCTATCCAGGGGAAGCCTCTGCCGTCAGGGCCACGGGATTTGCCCATCGTGGCAGGACGCACGAACCCGGGACTCTGCAGGAGATCGAGCAAGGATCTGTCCTCGTTCTGGCCGCCTGCCTCAACGACCTTCGGCGCATCCCGACTCGGGGTGAAAGGTCCCAGGCCAGCGGTTGCTCCCACCATGCAGGCGGCTGCGACCACCAGGACCGTCACGCCGGCCTTCGAAGTGGCGATACCCAGGGCCAAGGTGCCTGCAGAAACGTCCAGGGTCGCCGCCCCCACCAGGGCGGGTGCTGAAAGGGCCTTGGATTGGCCTGCCGTCAGGGCCGCGAAGAGCGACATCGCTGGCAACAGGTGTCCCTTCTCCTTGAATCCCCTGGATGCGAGCTGATGGCGCAGGGATCGCTTGGCCCTGAAAAACAACAGCCTCGCCTGCAGCTCCGTCCCTCCAGTGGCCAGGGCGATTTCCGCGTAGGACAGATCTTGAAAGCACCGCAGCGTCAGGATATTGCGATATCGGAGGGCGATGGAATCCATGGCCTCATAGATGGCCGTCGTCAGCTCCTTGTGCATCAGGGCCTGGGGCCCGCTGGGCCCGTGGGCTGGGATCTGACTCAAGAGCCCGCCATCTAGTGTAGTGGGGCTGTGCAGACGTGCCCTTCCCCGGCTTCTGAAGTGATGGCTCACCCTGCTGAAGGCGGTCTTGTACATCCAGGCCCAGAAGGCCTTGACGGTCGCAATGCGAAGTCTCGGCAGCGATTCCAGCATCTGTACGAGGGTTTCCTGGCAGAGATCCTCTGCCACGTGGACATCGAGAGTCAAACGTCGCAGATAGACGAAGACGTCATTCCTGGCCAGTTCCGCCAAGGCGGACAGACTCTCCTTGTGGCCTTGTTGGGCCCTTTGCAGGAGGGCAAGATCGACGGTCTTTTCTTTCATGCGAATCGATTCCAACCATCCAGACCCTGAACTGGGCGACCTGTTTCACTATTTCTTTGGAAGTATAGAGATTCCCATGCAGAAGCTGAAACGAATTCCCTAGCCCGGGCTCCGGACAGGTAGTGCAGGCCCCATCCAGCTACGAAGTTGAGCCAAGGAGTGAGTATATGAAAAGAGCGATCAGGCAGCTCGTGCGCGTCACTGCCTTCATTGTGGCTGCGTATGCCATCACCACGCCCCCTGCCCCGTGCCTCGGCCAGGTTGGCCGGGAGACCTGGCAGCCACCTGAGAAGATCCTGGACGCGATTGGGGTCAGGCCGGGGATGAGGGTGGGCGAGGCAGGTGCGGGTCAGGGCTACTTCACGTTTCCCCTCGCCCGGCGAGTCGGTTCCGAGGGGGTCGTCTTCGCGAACGACATCTCGACGTCAAGCCTCGACGTGATCCGGCAGCGAGCCGGCAGGGAAGGCCTGGGAAACATCAAGATCGTCGAAGGCGCAGTCGAGGACCCGCTCTTCCCTGAGAAGAACCTCGATATGGTCGTCATGGTCTACGTGCTGCACATGCTCGAACGGCCCGTACCTTTTCTGAAGAACCTCCACTCCTACTTGAAACCAGCAGGTCAGCTCGTCATCATCGAGAGGAACACGACCGTCGAGAGGGCGCACGCCCCCTCATTCATGGCGAATCGACAGATCCTCGATACAGTGGGCGAGACCGGCTACGAGCTGGACAGGACCGAGACCTTCCTGCCGCGGGACACGATCTACGTCTGCAAGACACTGCCGGCCTCCGGTCTCCTGGATGCATACCCGGACATATCCGTTACCCGGCTCAGCCAACGCATCCTCCAACTGAAGGTGCGAGCGCCCGGTTTCTTCAGTACGAACATCGTTGTGGTCGCAACACAGAAGGGTCTTGTGGTCATCGACACCTGGCACGGCCCCTTCATATTCGAGCAAGTCAGTGCGATTGTCGAACAACAGTTCAGGCGCAAGGACTTCGCCTACGTCATCAATTCCCATGAGGATGTCGACCACGCGAGCGGCAGCGGCTACTTCAAGGATGTGATGCTCGTCGGTCACGAGAACCTGTTCAAGGCACTCAAGAAACGCGATGCCGGGCACACGCAATGGCAATCCTGGTATCGCGGCAGGATTCAGGGATACATCAAGGGTGAGGAAGAGAAGCTGGCCGGCCTTGACAAGGCGACGAACGAGGCCCGAGAATTGGCGACGGGTCTTCGGGTCCTCCGAAAACTGGATGGAGATTTCGAAAAGGGGTTTCCCATCCTGCCGGACAATCCCAAGGCAGTCCTGTCGTTCAAGGATTTCCACGTGCTCGAACTGGGGGACATCACCGTTGAGTGTCATGCCTGCCCAGTCGGCCACACGCCTTCCGATATTCTGATCCACGTCCCCGAAGAAGGCTTCCTGTTTACCGGCGATGCCACGCAGGTATCCATTCAGAAGGATGTAGACATGGAGCGGTGGCTGGCCCAGCTTGAGCACTTCCTAAGACCCGACGTGAATGTGAAGGCGATCTTGGGTGGGCACAGCGAGCACCCCTTCACACGACAGGACCTGGGAAACCTCCGCAACTACCTCGCCACGATCTGGGGGTCCGTCCAGAAGGCACAGGAGAAGGGGCTCGCCCTCGAACAGATAGAGCGGCAGTACTCCATCGATGGCGAGATGTCCCGCTTCCACTCCATGGTCGGCAGTCCGTTCGACGTCGGGACGCTGGAACAGTTCAAGGAGAAACACAAGAAGAACATCGAAACGATGGTAGCCCTACACGGCAAGGCTTCGAGGGGCAGCCCCTGAGGCGATTCCCTTGCAGTTTCCGCTGTTCCGCGACACAATCAGCCCCATGACCTTGGTTGGACCTGACAGGGCTGCCTTCTGGCAAGGCTTGATCTCCAGGCGGGAGATAGTCGTGGACGTGGCCGCCTTTGGTGTGACCGTCCTGCTCGCCGCCACACTGCACTGGCAGGCCAAGGACCTCATCTGGGGCCTGTGGATCTCGAGTCTGTGCGTGGGCTACACGCACATCGTCCTTTCCATCGTCGCAGGCGTGCGAACTGCAGGAGGTGAACTGAGGATTCCCGCGCTTGCCGGCGGCCTGTTTCTGCTGCTCTTCTTCACATTCCACTTCGGGATGTTCCACTTCGTGCACAGTGTGTTCCTCAACCAGTTCTTCCCCTTGGTCCACACGGGGATGGGCTTTCCGAGCTTCGCGGCGATCTTCAAGACGGCCCTGGGCTCCTACTGGCCGTTCGTGCTGGTCAACCTGGGATACCGCTGGCGGAACTTCCCCAAGGAGCGGCTGTCTTTGGCAGACAAAGCCGCGTTCATAGGCCCGTATCTCAACGTGATCCGCATGCACCTGCTGATCTTTGTATTCGCAGGCCTCCAAGGCCTGCACCTGAGCCACCTGGCTGTCTATCCAGTCCTGGCAGCGTACTTCTTCCCTTGGCACTCGCTACTCACAAGGGAGCAGAAGACGACCGCAAAGTGATCATCCAGCCAGAGACCGGAGGATCCAGGCGAACAGCAAGAAGGTCAGACGGCAGGAAGGTGAGAAGGTAGGATGACCGGGCCACGGACGACCGCTCGCCCTACAGTCCGTCCGAGCAAGGCGGTTCCGCCGCCCGTTGTCCGGCTGCTCACGGCCTGACGGTCCTGCCTCGCCGCCGCTCCCTTCTCCTGTCTCCTGACTCCTCACTTCTGTGTTCTGCGTTCTCTTCAGAGCAGACTCACCCCTGCCCTGCGGCACTGGTCCACCATGTCCTTGGGCCAGAAGCCGGCGTGGACCTCGCCAACGTGGAGCTTGCGGAGGAAGAACATGCAGAGCCGGGATTGCCCGATGCCGCCGCCCACACTCAAAGGAAGCTCGCCCTTCAGCAGGCGTTTGTGCCACTCGAAGTCCTTGCGCTCGTGGCATGCCCGCGGATGTCCAGTTGCTTCACCAAGGACGATGGATCCACGCGGATGCCCATGGAGCTGATCTCAACGCCCCTCTCCAGCAGCGGGTACCAGAGGATGATGTCGCCGTTGAGGCCCTTCTTGCCATCCGTCGTGGGGGTGATCCAGTCGTCGTAGTCGGGCGCCCGGCCGTCGTGGAGGGTGCCGTCCGCCAACTGGCCGCCGATCCCGATCACGAAGACTGCGCCGTACTTGCGGGCGACTGCGTCCTCCCTCTGCCTGGGCCCCAGGTTCGGATACTCGGCCAGCAGGTCCTCTGAGTGTACGAAGGTGATCTCGCTGGGCAGCGAGGGCTTCAGCGAGTGGTATCTCCAGTGAACCGCCTGCTCGGTCTGCTTGAGGACCTCGTAGATCCTGGCAACCACCCACTTGAGGAACTCCAGGTTCCGCTCCTTGGCGTCGATGATCCGCTCCCAGTCCCACTGGTCCACGTAGACGGAGTGGAGGTTGTCGAGAGACTCCTCGTCAGGCCGTATGGCGTTCATATCCGTATACAGGCCCTCGCCGTGCTGGAAGCCGTAATCTGCGAGCATCATCCGCTTCCACTTGGCCAGAGAGAAGAGGCACTCTGCCTCGCTGTAGCCGTCGTCCTTGACGCGAAACGTGGCCTTGGCCTCGATGCCATTGAGGTCGTCGTTGATGCCGGAGCCCTTGCGGAGGAACAGCGGGGCTGATACACGCTGGAGGTTCAGGGCCTGGGCCAGCCGGTCCTCGAAGAGGTCCTTGATGAACTTGATGGCCTGCTCGGTCTCTCGAAGCCCAAGGAGGGGTTTGTAGCCGTCTTTCAGGACCAGGTGTGGCATGGCGAACTCCTAATCTAGTGGGTGTTTGAATACGACGTATTCGGAGCATACCTGTTCGTAACGTGACAGTCAAACGGCATTGGCAGGGCAATCGCAGAGTCGGCCTGCCTGGGAAGCGTCTTTGGCTTCTTGCCGCGAATAACGCTAATGCACGCGAATGCTGGCGCGTGGGCGTGGGTATTGATATGGTCGTGGCATCGCCGCCTGATCCACGGCTTCGCCGTGCCTTGGCGACTGTGTCGCCAAGGGCGGCCTTCGTAGCGGGCTGCTCGTCCGAGCGAGCTCGCTCGCAGAATGGAGGCCAGCGCGGCTCGCCCGGTACGCCACGGCGTACCGGTAGACGCGAAGCGTCGCGTACGGCGAGCCTCCGACCCACTCAACCCTCTCAACCCGGCGACAGCCATTCGCGCATTAGCGTTATTCGCGGCAAGAAACTCCTTCAGTGCTCTTCCTGCACGTACAGGATGGACTCTGCGTTCGCCCTGACGGCATTGGCATCAGGTCTTGCCGTGGTGCGTGGAGCAGGCTATCATGGCGTGTCCTATGAGGATCGATCCCAGTGAGCTTGAGTTCGAGTTCTTCAGGTCTTCTGGGCCAGGCGGCCAGAACGTCAACAAGGTCTCGACCGCGGTCCGGCTGCGGTTCGACGTGGTGCACTCCCCTTCCCTGCCCGATGAGGTCAAGGGACGCCTCATCCGGCTTGCTGGCTCCAAGGTCACGCAGGATGGCGTCCTGTGCATAGAGGCCCGCAGGTTCAGAACGCAGGGCCAGAACCGGCAGGACGCCTTGGACCGCCTGGATGCGATGATCGAACGGGCCTGGAAGAAGCCCATCCAGCGGCGAGCCACCCGGCCGACCCGGGCCTCTCGCGAGCGACGGCTCAAGGCCAAGGCTCGCCAGTCCCTGGCCAAGCAGAGAAGGCGATCCACAGAAGGCGACGCCTGACGGCCGCTCCCTCATTCTCCTTCAGACCACCTCACCGGAAGGCATGCGATAGGACGAGGATTCTGTCTCTTGCTTCTTACCTCTTTCCTCTTCCCTCTTTGCTCAGAGCGTCCAACCTGCGCGGAACTGCGGCGTCAACAGGGCCGTGGCCTCCGCGCTGTTGGTGAATCGCATGTTTTGGCTATCCCATTTGAGATCCTGGCCGAGCATGCGGGTGGCGATGATGCTCAACAGGGCAATCTCGGTCAGGGGCCCGCTGTAGGAGAAGTCCGAGCCAGCGGGCTTCCCTGTGCGGATGGCGTTGAGCCAGTCCCTATGGTGGCTCACGCCCAGCCGAGGCAGAGGCCTCTTCACCGGTTCTGACTTGAGCTTCTCATGGTAGGCCCGCATCTTGGTCTCTGGGAATAGGCGGCTATCGCCTGCCCCGTGCGAGCCATACAGGATGCCGCCCTTGTCGCCGAGAACGACAGCGCCGGTCTTGGGAACGGTCCTGCCCTCCTCGAGACCATCAGGGCTGGGGATTCCTTCAGTGCCGCTGTACCAGTAGAGCGTAATGGGCCCCCGGCTGCCCTTGGCAGGGAATTGGTGCGTGACAACGCTGCCCCTGGGGAACGTGTCTGCATGTTTGACCGGGTCGTAGTCCTTGGCCTCTGCACGGACTGAGGTCGGTGCGCCCAGATCCAAGGCCCAGTAGACGGGGTCAACGACGTGGCAGGTCCAATCACCCGGCGTGCCCGTGCCAAAGGGCATCCAGCTTCGCCACTTCCCGGGACAGTACATGGGGTTGTAGGCCCTGGACTTTGCGGGGCCCAGCCAGAGGTCCCAATCCAGGGTCGCCGGGACCGGATGCTCGACCCCCACCTCGGAAAGCTGGTCCATCGCGGAGTTGGGGGCGTTGCAGGCGGCGTGGATCGTGTGAACCTTGCCGATCGCATCATCCCAGATCCACTCGCAGAAGGTGCGGGTGGAATCCCAGGAGTGACCTTGATTGCCCAACTGCGTCATGACCTTGTGCTCGCGGGCAAGCCGCATCATCTCGCGGACCTCGTGGACCGAGTGGGCCATCGGCTTCTCGCAGTAGACGTGTTTGCCCCGCTTCATTGCGGCGACTGCCACCACTGCGTGCGTGTGGTCCGGTGTGGCGATCAGCACGGCATCGATGCGATCGTCCATCTCATCGAACATCTTGCGGAAATCACGAAAGACCTTGGCTTGTGGGAACTTGACCAGGCTCTCTCCAGCCCGCTGCACGTCCACGTCGCAGAGCGCCACGATATCGACCTGTTTCGTCTCGTCCAACTGGCCGATGTTCCAGGCACCCTGGCCGCCTGCGCCCACGATTGCGACGCGGATCTTCTCATTAGGCGAGATCTGGCCGCTACCGGCGATGCATCGCCGAGGAACAAAGGTATAGGCCGCTATCGCCGCTGCGGTGCCGCCGACGAACTGCCGGCGAGAGAGCCCTTTCTCGGTGGTGTTCATTCTGGTCTCCTCAAGTCAGTCGCCCAAGTGTAGCCCGCCGTCCTCTTTGACCATGGACGGCAAGGATCGCCCAGTCAGACTACCACAATCCCCATCCCTTGAAAATAGCGCCCTCCATGGGTACACTCCTCGGGGTGGTCTTCACGGGCGCTGCGATGAGGTTGGAATGGAACGGCTGACCAAGGAAGGAATCTCGCACTCGACCTGGACTTGGGTCGCCATCCTCGCGGGGGCGATACTGGCCTACAGTCTGGGTCTGACCCACGAAGGGTTCTGGTATGATGAGGCCTATTCTGCGGCCATGGCAGAACACCCCATGCCCGAGATCCTGCGTCTGGCAGCCAGCGATGTACACCCACCGCTCTACTATCTCCTTCTCCGCTGTGTACGTCTGATGCTGGGCAACTCAGAGGCATCGCTTCGCCTCCTATCTGTGCTCGGGGCAGTGGCCTTCGTCGGCCTCGGTGCAGGACCGGTTCGACGGCTGTTCGGGCTGCGTACCTCCATCCTGTATGCGGTAGTCGCCCTCTCAACCCCCGCCATCCTGATCTATGCCCACGAGGCCCGGATGTACAGCCTGCTGATACCCGCCGTGACCGCCAGTGCCCTGTACGGGTACCTTGCGGCCCGCGACAATCTCAGGCGGGACTGGATCGTCTTTGGCCTCTCGTCCCTTGCTGCCGCCTATCTGCACTACTACGGGGCCATGGCTGTCTTCTACGTGGTGCTCTCCCTGGGTATCTCGCTCCTGCGCGGCGGGCAAAGACCCTGAGGTCTCTCGTCGTCGCAGCCGGCTGCGTGCTTCTGGGGTATCTGCCCGGACTCGTCTTCTTCGCAGGACAGGCCAGGGATGTACGCCGGGGATTCTGGATACCCCACCTCAACGGCCGCATGGTCATAGGCGGGTTCCTTGTTCCCTTCGCCCACAAGGACTTCCATCCAGAGGCGATCTCTTGGCTTCTGGTCACTGGATTGGCAGTGGTGGCTGTGGCGATCGCCGGAGCCACCCTCGCGCGGACCCGGAAGGCCCAGACGCAGCGGGAGGTCATGGCCCTTGCGGGGTCGGTCTTCCTCGGCACCCTGATCACAGGGGCCCTTGTCTCGGTGATCCTTGCGCCGGTCTTCTTTCCTCGCTATATGCTGGCGTGCGCAGGATTGGTTGTCTTGGGTGTTAGTCTGGCCATCAGCGTTGTCCCCAGCCGGCCCATCCAGGTGGCGATCGTAGGTCTCCTCGCCGCCCTGAACCTCCCCATGATCATGGACGTCCACAGCCGGCAGTTCAATGGGTCGATGAGAGAGGTCGCCCGCGACTACCGCGATCAGATCAAGCCGGACGACTTGATCGTCCATGTGGACTCCCAGGCCATGGGACCTTCCATGTACTACTTCCCTGGCACCTCTCACTGTTTCTGCGTTCCCCTGATGGAGACTCCATGGGAGCATTCATTCAAGGTCTTCGAACCCGGCCTCGCCTACCGCCAGCACCTGGCAGACCTGCTGTCGTCCCGCACCAGTTTCTGGCTGATCAGGAGTAATTGGCGGTACGCCTTCAGTCTGACCGAGGCCCTCAAAGGCTCACCCCATGTTTGGCAGCGGGTCATGCAGCCTGCCGTGTATTCCTCCCCATATTCACGGTTTGAGTTCAGCATCTCCAGGTACGCGAGGTCAGGCCAGACCACCCTTACGTCACAGCCTGCCGGCACCACCCCGTCCCCTGCCGGCCCAGCAGATCCAGGACGTGCCGATTCACAACTGAAAGACGCCGATCTGTGAATTCGGGGAAGAACGGGGCGACCCGCTCTCTTCCTTCCTGCCTCTTGCTTCTCAGGGCCTGCGTAGAAATAACCTGTTCATTTGCCGCTCAGATTTGGGTCACATTGGGACGCGAGGATTGAGCGAAACCGGAGGCGTAGTGCCCTTCTACGCTGAGGATTTCGCGATTGAGGAGCGGCCCAAGATGGCCCGAAGATGAGATGGAAAATGGATAGGTTATTTCTACGCAGGCCCTTGCCTCCCTGTCTTCTCCCCAAGCACGTAGCCCACGGCCATGGTTGTGGCTGTGCCGATGACGATCAGCCAGCTCCAGGCCAAGGGGATGGTGCCTCGTCTTACGAGGATCATCAGGACACTGGTCACTACAGTGCTCAGGATCATGGCGACGATGTTGCCTCGATTGGCCTTCCGACGGGTCAGCAGGCCCAGCAGGAAGATGCCCAATACTGCGCCGCCGGTCAGGGCAAAGACCTGGTAGGCGAACCACAGGATGTTCTTCACGGGCCCGCAGGCCAGCGCGATCAGGGCCAGAATGAGGCCGAATCCCACAATACCCAGCCTGGAGACCCACAGGTAGTGCCTCTCGCTGGCGTCCCTTCGGATCAGCGGCCTGTAGATGTCCGTGACAAAGGATGAGCAGAGGGAGCTCAGGGGTGAGTCAATGCTCGCCAGGATGATGGCTGCCAGAAGCAGGCCCTTGAGGCCTGCGGGCAGTGAGTGGGCGACGAAGTAGGACAGGACCTCCTTGGCCTCTGAAGGCCTTGGGGCCTGCGGATGCTGCTGGTAGAAGACGTACAAGAGGGTGCCTATCGCCAGGTACAGGCACGTGATCGGGATCACGGTCAGGATGGTGGAGACCAGCGTCCGTTGGCTGAGCCTGCGGGTCTGTACGGTCAGGAGGCGCTGCACGTTCTCCTGGTCCGTGCCAAACGAGGCCATGCTGGTGACAAAGGCATTGATGCTGCCTGCCCAGAAGGTGGTGGGATCGTTGAGCCGCAGGTCGAACCTGAACATGCTCAGCCTGCCTGCCTGGTCTGCGATGTGCCAGGCCGCACCCAGCCCTCCTTCGATCCTGCTGAAGAGATAGATCACCAGGGCTGAACCCGCCAGCGCAATAACCAGGGCCTGATACGCGCCCGCCCAAACCACGGCCTTGATCCCACCAAAGGCGATGAAGACGATACTGACGGCCGTGAACATGAGCAGGGTCTGGCCCAGGTTCCAGCCCAGGATCAGGGCAACGCCCAGGCAGGCGGCATACAGCCTGACTCCGGAGCCGACCAGCCTCGTGACGAAGAAGAAGACAGAACCTGCGACCTGGGTCTCCGGTCCGAAGCGGTGGCGGAGGAACTCATAGATGCTCGTGCAGTTGTACTGGTAGAACACAGGGATGAAGACAAAGGCCACAAAGATCCTCGCAGCAGCGGAGCCGATGAAAAATTGCACGTACTCCCAATTCTCGCTATAGGCGGTCGCGGGGAATCCCACGATCGTTAGGGCGCTGATCTCCCCTGCCACAAAGGAAAGGCAGGCCACGACTGCAGGCACCCTCCGCCTGCCCAGGAAGAAGTCGTTCGTGTCGTGCTCATCCCGGGCAAAGACGTACGCAATCACAAAGAGCAGCAGGACCGCCAAAGCCACGATGATCAGGTCGAGGCGACCCAGGGATGGGATGAGGATCTGGAGACCTGTATTGTCGATAGTCCGCTACCTTCAGGAACAACCGCGGCCAGTCCGGCCGACACTGAGGCGATTATAGGCAGGGCTGAAGGGGTTGGCAAGCCAGGGACAGTACCCCGGTGGGGTGTGCGAAAGATCGGACGGCAAGAAGGCAAAGAAGTCAGAAGGTGGGAAGGTAGGAAGATTGGAACGGCGAGAAGGCCGTGGGCTGAGGGGCAATAGGCGTTTGACAGTCCGGCGACAAACAGCTACCCTAGGACTTCCTGAAGACTGGATGTAGCTCTGACCGCCCTTTTGAAAAGGAGATCGACGATGAGACAACTGCGTTTACACATGCCCATGGCACTGCTCGCCCTGGCGACACTAGGCCTTGCCTCATGCAGCTCCCTGCAAAGACTGGCAGGGACGAAGAGCAGTACAGAGGCACGGGCTGTACCTGCTTCCGGCTTTGCAGCCTCTGTCCAGAGAGTGGCCGCATGCGTGGTCCGCGTGATCGGCGAGGCCAAGCCGGAGGCCGTGCTCATGCAGGCAGCGGAATCGACTGTCACTGCTGACAAGACCTACTCTGTGGGCTCCGGCTTCTTCATCTCCACTGAGGGCAGGATCGTGACTGCGAATCACGTCATCGCACCGGTCGTGGGGGAACTCATGGTCGAGACCTGGTACACGGGAAGGATCACCCGACACAGGGCGATCGTGCTCTTCCAGGACCCGAATGCGGACGTCGCAGTCCTGCAGATCGATGGAACCGGCTACCCTGCGGTAAGCCTCGCCGATCCTGCCAGGCCTGCCGTAGGAGAGGCCGTGGGCTTTGCCGGGTATCCGACGTCGCTGATGTTCCCAGTGATCGGCAAAGGAGTCATCGCTGCGAAGGCCAACATGTCGCTCCACCAAGGGCTTCAGCCCCGCAATTGGGTGGTCCTGAACGTCCCCGTGGGTCCGGGCTGCAGTGGCGGTCCCCTGTTCCTGGAGGCCACAGGCCAGGTCATCGGTGTGGTCAACGCACAGAAGAGCGGCGACGCCGCAGACCGGAAGGTCGTGCTGCCTCCGGACTACAGCCCCACCACGCGGGTCGGAGGAGTCGATCCAGTGCGCCTGGCAGTGGAGACCTACAACAACAACCTGGAACTGGTGGGTGACGCCTCACAGCTAGGTATAGGCCTGGCTGCATCGGCCGAGTACGTGATGGCCAGATCGCAGCCCATGGCAGTGGCCGTGCCGCAGCCGACGGTGATGACCACACCGCAGCCCGCAGCGGTGGCCGTGCCGCAGCCGACGGTGATGACCACACCGCAGCCCGCAGTGATGACCACACCGCAGTCTACAACCGTGCCAACGCCGCAGCTCAGGAAGCAGACACCCAGCGCCAAGCAGGGAGCGGAAAGTGGTAGGTGGGAGGTGGAAGGTGATAAGAAGTAAGAAGACGGGCCAGGCATGGGTGCCTGGCCCGTATGTTTCTTGACGTAGGGTGGGGTGTACCGCGTCCCACCTGGTCAGAGCTGGGGGCGGCTTGCAGAGCTGGTCTCGGATTGGATGCGGATCTGCCCCACCTGTGACTTGAGGTATACTCTGTGCCGACCGTCTCCAAGGGTCCCCGTGGCACTGCTTCCCAGGGCGACCTTGACGCCACCGGCCTTCAACTCGCTTGCGCCTGTGACGTCCAGTACATCGGTCCTGATGGCCCCCACCTCGACCTTGGCGTTGACCTTCACCGATGCATCGGGAGGCAGGGTCAGGTGGATGTCGCCCACGTTGGTCACGAGTGATGCCCCGGCCTCAAGTCCGCTCGCATGAATCCCGCCCACATTGGTCGTGGCCTTCACCTCACCGGCAAGGGATGAAAGCCTGATATCTCCCACCTGCTGCGCAGCCTGGACACTGACGTGCCGTGGGACGGTCAGCTCGAAGCTGATCTGGATGCCCTCGCCCTCTTTGTTGTTGCGGAGGTCATCAGGGATGTCTGCACCCACGCGTACCGCACCGTCCTCAGGCGTGACCCGGATCTTGACCTGGCCGGCCATCTCATCGGCCCGATCCTTGGTGGCTGCGCCAGCCTTGATCACGGTCTTGATCGTGCAGTCCGGCTGATCCACGCCCCTGATGGTGATGGAGCCCACACCGTTCTCTATCTTGAGCAGGGTTTGAGGCTTGATGGCCTTGACCGCGTATTTGCCTTCCACTGACGTCTCGACCTTGTAGCTGCTGGTGTGCGGTATCGGTCCAGCGGGTACGTGTGGGACGCCAGGCACAGAGACGCTGACGTGCGGCACCACAGCCCCCTCGGGAGATGCCCCGGGTACATGGGGAGTACTGACGCCTGCGGCGTGGATCCGCTCGGCCATTTGCTTGGCTAGCTGCTCTTGCTGCTTGGCCAACTGCTCTCGCTGCTTGGCCAACTGCTGCATCTGTTGCTGAAGCTGCTCCATCTGCTGCCTGAGGCGGTCCATCTGCTGCTCAAAGGAGTCTGAGGACTGGCCTGCAGGCGCCGCGAGAGAAGCCACGGGTTCAGAGTCCTGGTGGGGTACGGTTACAGCGTGTTCGGGTACAAGTTTGTGTTGGGGCTGGGCCTGGGCCATGGGCAGGACACAGGCCAGCATGAGGGCCATGAGGGTGACAACGAATGCGCGTTTCATTCTTCGATACCTCCAAGTGGGTCTTTCAAGCCAATTCAGACGTGCTAACAAGAGGTGGGTGTCCTCAAAGAGGCCAAGCAGTCCGAGCCCGGGCTCCGACCTGGCAGCCAGGAATCGACGGGCCGTCTCCACCAACGTCTGCCTATAGGCCGGGGTGTCCTCGCGGAGAAGCCCGGCGACAGTCGCATCGCAACACAACTCCCTGAGCTGATGGACCCTTCGGCGCACCAGCCACAGCAAGGGGTTGTACCAGTAGACAACCTGAAGCAGCAGGACCAGGCCATGCATCCACAGGTCGCCTCGTTTGACGTGAGCCAGTTCATGCAGGAGCACGTGCTCTGCGTCCTTGCGTGACAGCCGGCTCAGATATCCGACCGGCATCAGCAGCAGAGGCCGGACCAGTCCGAACACTGCCGGGCTGGAGAGCCTGTGTGTGGGCACAACCCTGGGCAACCGGCGCAGGCCCAGGCGATCTGCACAATGAACCATTTGATTGTAGAAGGATTGGGGCACACAGTGTTCGTCCGATCCACGGCCCGCCCCAGTGACAAGAGACCGCAACCGGACCACAAGAAAACCACCGACACCCATGACGCCCAACAGCCAGAGTCCCATGGCATAGACCTGCCAGTCCAGACCAGGGCCTTGCTGCGGGATGGATCCGCCCATGTCGACTGCCGAACGCCCAACGTGACTGACCGTCCCTGCAGAGGTCATCACCGCTACGACCGGGCCGTCGGCCATGGCTTCAGCCAACAAGCCTTGCCCTGCCCCGATACCAGGGCTGCACGGGATAGAAGGATGGGCCCCAGCCCGTGCGGCCGCGGGACCACTGTCAATCCCGCCGGAGTCCTTGAAAGGACTCCAGGCCCGTGATGGCGCCAGCGCAATCCAGGGCGCCACGTGGGCGCGAGACCCGTGGGCAATGACCACGTAGGCGGCAGGATGAGCTTGATCAGGATGAGTGACCACAAGGCATACCGAAGCTGCGGCCAGGCCCGCTTGCGGATCAACAGGTCTATGCACCCGATCACCAGGATGAGAAGACCTGCCTGCCAGAACATGGACCAGACCCACCCCCACCACTGTTGGCTGATCGCATTGAGTAGTTCGATCATCTCTTCTCTCCCCTGCCTCGGCCCTGGAGGACCTTGACCATGTCCTCTGTTTCCTTGGCAGTAAGCTGTTGTTCCTCGACGAGAAAGTGTACCAGCGGTCCCATGGCGCCATCGAAGGCCTGATCCAGGAGGGACCGAAAGGCATTGAGACGGGCCTTGCTCTGGGAGACCAAGGGGTCGTATACGCTGGTATTGCCTTGCTTGATTTCACTGACTGCGTGCTTGTCCGCCAGCCTCGCCAGCATCGTCTTGAGCGTCGTGTAGGCCCAGGTCACGTCCGGTGGCAGCCGGTCCATGACCTCCCTGGCAGTAGCCGGGTGCTTGGCCCACAGGGCGTTCATGACTTGCCATTCTGCTTCGGTCAACTTCATACCACGATCTCCTTCTACAATCGTAGAAGTAGTCTACTACATCTGTAGAAGGGATCAATGGGGTTTTTAGGAATTCCAAAAGAAAGTGTGGCGGGGCTAGGCCTTCTTCGCCTCCAACTCCTCCCATCGTAGATAGACGGCCTTCAACTCAGACTCGATCTGCTGCATCTGCTGGGTCAATGCCACGATCTTGGTTTCTGAGCGGTCCTTGTAGAAGCTGGGGTCTGCCAGGGTCGCGTGGAGTCTCTCCAGCTCGGCCTCCTTCTCTTCGATGCGGGAGGGGAGTGCCGCAAGCTCCTGGTTCTCCTTCCAGGTGAGTCTCTTGGGTCTGGCCGCGCCGTCGCGGGGGGGGGCGGAGGGAGTCTTGGTCTTTGGTTTGGGGTCCTGGGTCTTGGGTGGGGCCACTGCCGGCGGTTGTTCCTGCTGACGTTGGATGACGTAATCGTCGTAGCCACCGGCGTATTCTCGCACCAAGCCGTCGCCTTCAAAGGCGAAGGTGCTGGTCACCACGTTGTTCAGGAAGCTCCGGTCATGGCTGACGACCAGGACCGTGCCCGGGAATTCCAGCAGCATCTCTTCCAGCAGCTCCAGGGTCTCGACGTCCAGGTCGTTGGTGGGTTCATCCAGGACCAGGACATTGGCAGGCTGGATCAGCAGGCGTGCCAACAACAGGCGGTTGCGCTCTCCGCCCGACAGGGTTTCGACCTTGGCCCGTACCTGCTGCGGGCTGAAGAGAAAGTCACTGAGAAACCCGACCACGTGGCGAGACTTGCCATTGAACAGAATGGTGTCGCGGTAGGGGCTGATGTTCTCCTGCAAGGTCTTGTCCCCGTCCAGCGTGGCGTGCAGTTGATCGAAGTAGGCGACCTCCAGGTTGGTGCCGTGCTGGATCGTGCCCTGTTGTGGGGGCAATTCACCCAGGAGCAGTCTGATCAAGGTGGTCTTGCCGGACCCATTGGGGCCAAGGAACCCGATGCGATCCCCGCGCAGGATCAGCGTGGAGAAGTCCTTGATGATGGGATTCTGCTCGTCATAGCCAAAGGACAGGTTCTTGACCTCAATGACCTTGCGCCCGCTCAGTTGCGCCTGCTGGACTTGCAGGTTGACCTTGCCGACTTGGCTGCGCCTCTGCGACCGCTGCTGCCGCAGTTCCTTGAGTTGGCGCACCCGGCCTTCGTTCCTGGTGCGCCGGGCCAGGATGCCCTTGCGAATCCAGACCTCCTCTTGGGCCAACTTCTTGTCGAACAGCTCTTCCTGGCGGAGTTGGACCTGCAGGTCCTGTTGTTTACGCCCCAGGTAGGTGTCGAAGCCGCAGTCGTAGCGACGCACCTGGCCGCGGTCGAGATCGATGAACCCATCGGCGATCTTCCGTACAAAGGTCCGGTCATGGCTGACCAACAACAGGGTTCCCCGATAGGTGCTCAGAAAGGTCTCCAGCCACAGGATGGACTCCAGGTCCAGGTGGTTGGTCGGCTCGTCCAGAATCAACACATCCGGGCGCCGCACCCAACACCGAGCGAGCAGTACCCGTCGTTTCATGCCGCTGGAAAGGGCGCCGAAATCCGCATCTGGGTCCAGGTTCATCACGGAGAGCGTTTCTTCGACCACGGCCTGATGTTGCCAGGCGTGCAGACCGTCGATCTGGTGGTGAATCTCGGCCAGGCGCTCGAGGGTGTCCTGCCTCTTGAGATCGCCATGGGCGTGGAGGGCATGATACTGCCCCAGCAATTCCCCGCCGCGGCCCAGACCCGCGGCCGCGATCTCAAAGAGACTTCCACTCATATCCTGCGGGACCTGTTGGATCAGGCGTGCGAAGACCAATCCCGCCTGGCGCGCCACCGTACCGGCCTCTGCATCGAGTTCCCCGGAAACAACCTTCAGCAGTGTGGATTTGCCGCTGCCGTTGCGTCCGACCAGGGCCAGATGTTGGCCCTTCTCTATGACGAGTTGAATCCCCTCCAGCAGGGGCAGGCCGCCATAGCCAATGCTCACGTCTTGCAGGGATACTTGGGCCATAGGGAAGAAGCCTTGTGCCGTCAGCCCTCATCTGTGTCATTCAGTTCGAGCACGAGGCCACAGGGCATCGTCTTCGGGCTCCCAAGCTATCCTCGCCGGCCAGAGACGTCAATCCCGGCCTGCATATTGAAAGATGGAGGAGAAGAGGCATCCGGCTAGGAGCTGTCATGGGGGACGTCCCCGTTGTCCGGGCCTGGGATCTGCGACCTTGCGATCGTGGATCTCCTGGCGATCGACGACGACCTGGCGTGGCGCCTCGATCCCCAACCGCACGCTGCCCCCTCTGATAGCCACCACCTTGACTGAGATGTCGCGACCAATGACGATGGTCTGACCGATGTGACGTGACAGCACCAGCATAGGTATCCTCCTGTGATCTAATAGCGGTTCTCCATAACCTTGTGGGCCAGGGCCCTGGACTCCACTCCAGAGCCCGGCCCCTATCCATGGATACAGGAAATGCCGTCCCTTTGTGCGGGGAATGTCCCTTGCCAGGTGGATCTGCGAACAGGTTACCGGTCCGTGCGTATGAACCAGTAGAAATAGACAAAGGGCATGGCTTCTGGGGGGAGCCATGCCCGAGTGTTCGCGACATCTTCGTTTCTCTTCTCAACCCCGGCGTGACGAACCCAACACCCGGGGTCTATCAGCCGCACGTCCGGTCCTAGATCTGAGAGTACTCGGTCGGCCTCAGGATGATGTCCGTGATGTTCGAGACCGTATCCTTGTACTGTGGATCTGAGCTGAGCGTCTTCCAGCCCGGGTCGGCGACAAAGACCTTCCACCTCGCGTCACGGTCTGCCATGTCGTTGAAGACCAGCATGTAGTTGAGGTTGGGCATGCCGCGGCCCATGAGGGTCTCGCCGAAGAAGACGGGCGAGAGGCCGGTCTTGCGGAAGAGCTCGATCTCCTTGCCCTCATTGAACATCTCGATCTTCTTCTTGGCTGCCTTCTCCGTGTGGCTCTCATAGATCCGCAGCTCGAAGATGCGGTCCTTCCTCGCCGGGACCTCGACCTTCGGCATGGCCGTGAAGGCCAGCATCAGCGAGCTCTCGTACCGCACGTAGCTGGCATCTGAGATCCCCGCGTTCACAAAGGCCGCGGCCTTCTCCATGTGTTCCTTGTCCTGTAGCAGCCGCGACGAGAGGGTCACCGCAGACTCCAGTGAAGGATGGGCCAGGAGGACCCACAGCGACGGGTTGCTGGGACCGTACATCACGTTGAAGACGCCCACCTCGGCCACGCCCAGCCGGTTCATCGCCTGGATGCCCGCGTCCCTGTAGTAGCTGCCCACCAGGTCCCTCTTCGACCCCGGCGGGAGCTGATAGACCCGCCACTCAAGGTACTGCCGCTGGCCCGTAGAGCCAGTCTCGGCCGCCATGGCAAGGGCCTGCATCCCACCCACAGCGCCAAGGCCCACGCCCAAGAAGTCCCGCCTGTTCATGTGTCGTCTCCTTTGCCCGATGATTCCAGCGTTTCGCATAGCCAGCAGAAGTCCGGCGTCATGGCCTCAGACTATCGCCTGTAGTCCCGGCCGTCAATCACGGCATTTCCTGCCGCACTTGACGTGTCTATGGCCACCAGTACACTGTCGGCATGAGAACTGAAAGACAGACCCTGATTTGCGTACTGTGTTCCGGAATCCTCTGCTGTCTGGCGACTGCATCCCTGGCCGGCCCCTGGCCTGGCTGGAGAGGCCCCCGGCAAGACGGCATATCCGCTGAGCCCAACCTGCCCTCCAACTGGGACCCCGCAGGCGCGACCTGGAAGGTCGAGATCCCGGGTCAGGGCCACGCCTCTCCCATCGTGTGGGGCGATCGAATCTGCACGGCGACCGCCCTGCCTGCCACGAAGGAACGGATGCTCGTCTGTCTGGACCGGCTCACCGGCAAGGTCCTCTGGCAGCAGACCGTTGTCCAGGGGCCGCTCGAAAAGATCAATCCCGAGAACAGCTACGCCTCAGCCACGCCTGCCACGGATGGCCAGCGGGTCTTCAGCGTGTTCAGGTCGGGTGACGAGATCGTCGTGGCCTGCCATGACCTGGCCAGCGGCAAGCAGATCTGGCTGGTCAGGCCTGGAACGCATGTGGGCGAATGGGGATTCAGCAATGAGCCCGTGCTGTTCAAGGACAAGGTCATCATCGATGGAGACGGCAAGGGTGACTCCTTCCTGATTGCCCTGAACTGCGCGGACGGCAAGACGGCCTGGCGGATCGATCGGAAGAACCGCGGGATCAGCTACAGCGCACCCTTCATCGCCGAGATGGCAGGCAGGACCCAGTTGATCCAGTGCGGCGACAGGTGCGTGACCAGCTTTGACCCCCAGACCGGTCAATCGCTCTGGAGGGTGGATGGCCCCTCCGAGGAGTTCGTCGCCACGCCGACCTACAGCGACAAGGCAGGGCTGGTCTTTGTCAGCAGCAGTTGGCCCAAGACCCTCCTGCTGGCGATTCAGCCCAACGGCAGCGGAGACGTCACTTCCACCCACGTCGCCTGGCAGGATGGTCAAGGGGCGCCCTATGTGCCCTCCCTGCTCGTCGCTGGCGATCTCCTGTTCAGCGTCAACAATGGCGGCACTGCCTTCTGCTATGAGGCAGCAACTGGCAAGGTCCTCTGGCGGGAGAAGCTGGGCAGGCATCATGCCTCGCCGGTCCTCGCAGCCGGCCTGGTCTTCTTCATCAACGACAACGGCCAGGTGAACGTGATCAGGCCAGGCCGCGTCTTTGAGCGGGCGGCCCAGTATGAGCTGGGAGAGCCCTGCTATGCCTCGCCAGCAATCAGCGATGGCCAGGTCTTCGTCCGCGGCTTCAAGCACCTCTTCTGCTTCGGCCGCAAGCCCATGGGAACCGGTATCCAGACGCTATGAAATCGCCAAAACAGACTGCAAAGAAGACTGCACGACGGACCGCAAAGCGGGCTGCAGAACACACGCCAAAATCGACTGCAAAACAGAAGGCCGAGGACTTTCTGGAACAGGAGCGGGTCTTCAGGCTGGGGCAGCTCCAGACCGAGTCGTCGCATCCCAAGACCCGCACCCTGTCCCAGACCCTGCAGCGAGACCTCAAGGCCGGGATTCGGATGCTCCAGTCCGTGGACCAAGACATCAGCGATGCCTTGGACCGGCTCTTTGGACAGGATGGATTCAGCCAGTTGGCCATCGCCATGGCTGCGGCCCTGACCAGCGGCCATCGGATCTTCTTCACAGGCTGTGGCGCCACGGGCAGGCTCAGCATCCTCCTGGAGGCCGCATGGCGGGGGTTCTTCCAGGAGACCCTGGCCAACCACCCCCACCTGGGTGATCGTCTGGCGTCCCTGGAGGATCGCTGCGTCAGCGTCATGGCAGGCGGTGACTTTGCCCTGATCAAGTCGGTAGAAGGTTTCGAGGACTTCCCCGCCTTTGGCAGGCGGCAGTTGGCCGAGGCAGGCGTCCAGAAAGGCGACGTGGTCGTGGCGATCACCGAGGGAGGCGAGACCCCCTTTGTGATCGGCACTGCCTGGGAAGGCCTCGCTACCGGGTGCAAGGTCTTCTTTGTGTACAACAACCCCACGGACCTTCTCGCGCGGCACGTGCAACGATCCGCAGAGCTGATTGCGGAGCCGACCATCACCAAGCTGGACCTGAGCACAGGCCCCATGGCGATCACGGGCTCGACGCGGATGCAGGCAGTGACTGCGGAGCTGCTGGTGGTGGGAACTGGCCTGGAGCAGGCCCTTGGCCTGGTCCTTCGGGACCGGCTTGCGGGCCAGGACCTTGAGGCACTGCGGCCTCCGGAGGTCACCACAGAGACTGCCAAGGACCGATTCAGGCAACTCCTGAAGGAGCTGTCTTTGCCCCGCGCCGTAGGTGCCATCGCCGATGCGGCGGCCTTTGAAGACGCCCTGTATCGCCAGGGCGGCCGCATCACCTACGCAGCGGACGCAGCGATTCTGGACGTCCTGACCGACACGACGGAGCGGTCACCCACCTTCATGGTGCCGGCCTTTCGCAGGCAGGGAGACAGCTCGTCGCCGATCTCCTGGGGCTTTGTGAAGAATCCATATCGAGACACCCGCCAGACCTGGCAGTACCTCCTGCGGCGAGAGCCTCTTGGACTGACCTGGACCGCAGACGTCTACAAGACACTCGACGCCCCTGCGAAGCTGCAGGCCAATCCCCCGACCCTGGATGGTGCCGAGATCCTGAGATTCATGATCGGAAATGAGCCTGACTCGTCGCGAACAGACGGGCCTGACAGCGGCCTGGTCATCCTGGGGCTAACGGATGAGCTGCAGGCCCTCACCGGTCAGGCCCTCGCCAGGTGGGGATCATCCTTCCACAGGACCGCGTTGATCTCCATCGGGCCTTCCAGGCCACGGGAGCATTTCAACGTCGGCCATCACTTCCACTGTCCCTGCCAGATCCCCGACTCGCCTCTGAAGATCTGGAGGCACCTGGCCGTCAAGCTGCTGCTCAACACGATCTCTACTGCCACCATGGCCCGCCTAGGCAGGGTGTTGGGCAATGCCATGGTCTGGGTCTCGCCGAGCAACAAGAAGCTCATCGACCGCGGCTGCCGGCTGATCAGCCAGACCACAGGCTGCACCTACGAGCAGGCCTGCCAAGTCTTGTTCCGCAAGATCGACGAGGTCGAGGCCCGCTCCCGCAAGGGAGAGCAGGTCCCCTCTCCGGTGGCGATGGCCATCGAAGAGATCGGGACTCGGTGATCAGCATTTCTCTTCTGAGGGGATTCCGCAGGGTCCGTAGAGCACACAGGACTCCCTGCCGTCGATTCGGCGGAATTGTACGATCTGTTTCTCGTCCCAGATGCGGCACAACGAAACCGTATCCCCGCGATTGAACTGCCATACCAGGATCTTGTCTTCCAGCATCACTGCGACACGTGCCCAATCTCAACCGGTTCTCACCGCCAGGAATGAGAGGGTAGAGGCAGGAAGGCGAGACTAGCCGACAAGCGATGCCTTGCTTGCTTCTTGCCTCTTGCTTCTCTCCTAGGCATACAGCAGTTCGCTGCTGGGGACGTCGCACGCAGGGCGGATCGGACGGACCTCGTTCTGGAGGACAGTGGGCCTGCGGATGCCGAATGTACCAGCCAGGAGGTCGACGACCTGGCCACGGCTGTCTTCCAGGATGAGCATGAGGTTGTAGGACTGGGAGGCCTCACCATTGCAGAACAAGGGCTGCTGGATCTGCCGGCACAGCCGGACCAGGCACCACGTCCCTGGGGCAGTGAAGGGGACGCCGACCACCAGACGAGAGGAGCCTGAAGTCAGGATCTTGCCGTCCGGGGCCTCCACCAGGGCGCGAACGAACAGCCTGTCATCGCCTGAAGGACGGTTGTCACCAATGGCCACCCGAATGTCGAGTGCACCTGTGCCGCCGGCAGAGTCCCAGTCTGCGCTGACTGCCACTCCCCGAATACAGGCCTTGCCCCCTGTCTTGAGCCATCCCTCGCTTCGGTTCTCTGGCTGCCACATGTCCCGCTCCCGCTGCCCGGCTCACCGGACAGCCCTCTACAAGCATAGTATACGAAACAAACAGAAACCGCTCGCTGTGTTCCCCGACGCAATCGTTACACGTGGTCATTCAGCAGGCCCGAACTCCAGGAAGGGCTCGGCGATGATCGCCCAGCAGTTCTCCGTACTTGCTGCACATGTGGTCACCAGGGTCAGATACTGCGCCTTCGCATCGATGGCGACGTCGATGGATGCGGTCCTCAGGTCGCCGGGCTCAACCCGATGATGGAACCGGACCTGCCCATCGACCAGCACCCAGAAGTCCGTGGCGCTGGCCGGCCTGCCGGGAGCCGTCTCGGAGAGTCCGGCCAGGCCTCGGAAAGACCGCAGCACTGCGCCGGGGTTGTCCCTGCGGATCCCCTCCAGATTGAAGGTCACACCCGCGTTGGGGTGGATTCTCAGGGCAGGGGCTGCATCCGTGCCATAATACTTGCCCCTCAGACGCGCCAGCATGCCCGGCTGTCCCTGACTGGTGGCCAGCCGGCCGCCGTTGATGATGCCTCCGGCGAAGGTCCCGTCCGTGTCAGGGCAGCCTGCAAAGACCAGCCCCGTGGAGCTGACGGCATTCGCGCCCGCCTGGCCATTCGGAACGAACACCCCGTCGATGGTCCTGCCGAACAGGATGATGTAGCCGCTCCTGCGGGCCCTGGACCGGGTCGGAGTGGCGGCGTGAACGGTCTGTCCGTCATCGGGGCTGAGGCCCTGGCCCAGGGTGCCGCTGCCAAAGCCGTTGCCGCCGCCGACCACGTCTGCCAGGTCCAGTTGCCTACCCGGGCTGGCCTGCGTGGACTTGGAGGGCATCTCGCGGACAAACCGCTCTTCTGCTGCGGGCGCCTTGGCGACCTGGCCGGTCGTGGAGATGGCGGCTGCCATCCCCGTGCCCAGCCTGACGGTCGAGGGGGTGGCCGCTTCACGATCAGGCACGAGCACGACCTCGCCCGAGAACACGTGGGCCTCCACACGTCCGTCCGCCGCCGCGATCACGCCGAACTCCGTTCCCATATCCACGATGTCCACCTTCTGGCAGGAGACCTTGAAGCCGCGGGCGCTGTCGGGAACGCGGGCCGTCAGACTGCCCGAGGTCAACACGACCTGGTTGGCGCCCTCGAGGGAGAACTGGCAGGGGCCGCGCACGATCACCTCTGCACCACTGGCCATCCGGAGCTCCGCAATGCCCTCAGTCAGATTCCAGGGGCCGCGGCCCATGTGGCTGCCTGCGACCACGGGTCGAGGGGCATTGGCCCACTTGACGGCCAGGTCGCCAATCACCTCGGCCAGGCCCGCAGACGACGGCTGCCGGCCAGTAGACTGGATGATCCAGAAGGAAGCGCCAGCCACCGCGGCAAGCACCGCGGCCACCTTGACCAGGGTCAGGGTGGTCCGGCGGCTCGGAATAAGGATACTCAGGGCCTTCAATCCATTGTTCAGCAGGCCCGCAGAGGGACGGGCCTGCTTCTTCTCATTCTGGTGGATCAGTTCCAGGCCTGCAGATACGATGAGCAGGTCCAGGCAGTGGTTCAGCACCTCGAGGTCTTCCATCATCTGGGTCTGGAGATCATCTCTCTCCTCAGCGGTGATCCGGCCCTTGAGCAGGCACATCATGGCCGCGTCCAGTTCCCTTGCCTCCCGGTACGTCATGCTTGTTCCCCCTCTGTTCTCAAGCGTCCGCTGCACGCATCGCAATAGGGCCCCATGGGCGCTGCCCAGCCGCTTGTAGATGCCCTGGACAGAGATCTGGGCCTTCTTGGCGATCCGCTTGACCGGCTCGCCCTCCTCGTAGGTCTTACGGAGCAGGTGCCGGTCCTTGTCCTCGAGCTTGTTCAGGCACTGCCTGAGGGCCTCCATCCGGTCCTCGACCTGGTCCTGGATACGGTCAAAGCGGGCCGCCAGCAGGTCCAGCATCTTGTCATCAAGACCGGTCACCACCTTCCTGGACCTCCGCTTGCGGTAGTCCATGACCAGGTTCCTGGCGATCTGCTTGGCCCAGGCCAGGAAGTTCGTGCCGGGCGTAAAGTGGTCGAACCTCCGCCACAGCACCACGCAGACCTCCTGGAAGAGGTCATCCGCGTCCGCGGTGTTGCCCACCAGCACGAAGATGAAGGCATAGATCGACCTGCGGACCTGGGCAAAGGACTGTATGAACGTGTTATAGGTCTCGGTCACGCCCTCGTTCTGATGATTCTGTATCGCCATGGCCATAACACTAACCCCCGTTTCCTGCATCTGCCATCTATATTGAGCCCCTCGATGGATTTTAAACCAGGAATCCGGAATTCTCCAGATAGTCCATCACACCGCCTCATGGACGTGGGTATAATCGCGATCGCCATGGCCAAATACCCGATCTTCTTGGAACTTCGTGGACGACGGGTCGTCGTCGTGGGCGGAGGTCTTGTGGCCTATCGCAAGGCGGAGGTCCTGGTCGAGGCCGGGGCACGCCTGGTGGTCGTGGCCAAACAAGTCTGCAGCGCCATGGCCCGGCTGTGCACAGAGAGATCCATCGAGGTGATCAAGGCCAGGTACTCCAAGGATTACCTGGGGGCTTCCGCACTGGTCATCGCAGCCACCAACGATCAGGCCGTCAATCGGCAGGTCTTCGAACATTGCCAGCAATTGGAGATCCTGTGCAACGTGGTGGACCAGCCTCAGTTGTGCGATTTCTTTGTGCCCGCTGTGGTCAGACGCGGCGACCTGCAGATCGCCGTCGGCACAGAGGGCTTCTGCCCCGCGTACGCCAGTCATCTCCGCAAGAAGCTCGAGCAGATCGTCACCCCTGACCACGGCCGGTTCCTGGCCCTCCTCGAGGCCTTTCGCAATCGCCTCGTCAAGGAGGTCGCGGACCCCCTCGTCCGCAAGGGCGTGCTGGGCCAACTGGTCAGCGATGCCTCGTTCCAGGTCTTCGTGGAGAAAGGCACTTCCGCGTGGCGGAGGTACGCGGGAAAGCTCGTCCGGGAGTCAGTGACATCGGCCTTTGCTGAGACAGGGACATCCAAGGTCACCGACCTGACCGGTCCGGAGACTATGGAGTGATCGGGCATGGAGTGGAAGACCACGACCCAGATCCTCCATCAGCTCCAGGCCACCTCCGATGAAGAGGCCTGGCGTCGGTTCTGCGACCATTTCACGCCGGTCGTTATCCACTTTGCCGGCCACCTGGGCCTGCCGTCCCAGGACTGCGAGGACGCTGCCCAGGAGACGCTTGTTTCGTTCCTGAAGGCCGTGCAGGCGGGCCACTACGATCGCGAGAAGGGCCACCTCTCTTCCTGGCTCTTTGGGATCGCCAGGCGGGTGGTCCTCAACAAACGAAGGTCCCTGGCCGGAGGTGAGGGCCTGGCGGACACGGCCTTCTGGCAGTCTGTCGCGGACGACAAGACCGTGGAGACGACCTGGGACTCCCAATGGGAGCGTGCGGTCCTTGGCCGGTGCATGGACCGGGCCCGCCGCGAGTTCGATCCCAAGGTCTTCGAGGCCTTCAGGCTCTACGGTCTGTTGGAGGTCCCTGCAGAGCAGGTCGCTGCAACGCTCGGGGTCTCGAAGAACAGCGTCTACATCTCCAAGAGCAGAGTGCTCTCACGGCTCCGCGAACTGCAGCAGGAGTATGAGGACTAGGAGTGAGGAGACAGGAGTTAGGAGTTAGGAGCAAGAAGATCGGGAGTACACTATGGACATCAGTTGCTTTCCACTTTCTACTGTCTCCTATCTCCTATCTCCTGTCTCCTGAGGTAAACCCATGCCCTGCCCTGACGCAGAGACCCTCGACCGCTATGCCTCAGGCAGACTGCCTGGAGAGCAAGCTGCTGCAGTGGCCAGCCACCTCGAGAGCTGTGCTGCGTGCCGGGACCTGGCAGGGCAGGCAGAAGCCAATGACCGGCTTCTGACCCGGCTGAGGCAGATCGTCCGGTCCGACGGAAGTCTGGATCAAGCGCAGCCGCAGCAGCCTGGCCTGACCCTCGCGAAGGCCCAGGAGTTGCTGGGCCAGCGGTATCGCGTGGTCAGGGAGGTGGGCCAGGGCTCAGGCAGTTGCGTGTTCCAGGCCATAGATGGGATCATCAGCCGGGAGGTGGCAGTCAAGTTTCTCAAGGCCGGCCCAGCGGGCGGTTCTGAGTGGCAAGAGGCCAGGCTGATGGGCCAGCTCAGTCATCCCTACGTCGCACAGATCCACGAGATCGGCCAGGCCGGGCCCTACCGGTTCATGGTCATGGAATGGGTAGATGGCCTTCCCCTGGTCAAGGCCTGGGCTGGCCTCGGATTGGCCCAGCGTCTGGCCGTGTACGCCAAGGTCCTCGACGCGGTCTCCGCCGCCCACCAGCGAGGAATCATCCACCGGGACCTCAAGCCGACCAACGTCCTGGTGGGACCTGGCCTTGCACCCAAGGTCCTGGACTTCGGGATCGCCCTGGAGACCGAGCGACAACTGGACCTGGACCCAGGCATCTACAGGGGCACGCCCGCATACAGCGCACCGGAGCAGGTCACCGTGCCCATCCAGGTCACGTCCGCCACGGACGTCTATGCGCTGGGCGTCATGCTCTATCAACTGCTCACGGACAGCCTGCCCTTTCCGCAGACCGACGCAGCGGACTTGTTCGACGCGATCCGCAGCCGCTACCCGGAGCTGCCCACTGCAGTCCAGGCAGAGGTGCCCCTGGCCCTGCAGAACATCTGCCTCAAGTGCCTTGAAAAAGACCCGAATCGCCGGTATCCGGACGCCCGGCATCTGGCCGAGGACATCGGCCGATACCTGCGGGGTGAGCGGATCTGGGCCAGGCCGTCCTTTGTCACTGACCAGGTCCAGCAGGAGCTGTTCCATCATAGACAGAAGCTGAAGGTCTGGCGTGACAACGGACTGCTGACCGAGCACGAGCTCGACCGCCTCGAGACGATCTACAAACGGATGGTCGATCCTGCGGACCCCTCCATCATCGAATCCCGCCACCTGTCCTTCTCTCAGGTCTGCCTGTACCTGGGCGGCTGGATCACGGTTCTGGGCAGTGTGGTCCTCTTCTACAAGACTTGGGACACGATCCCCCTGGCCTGGCGCCCTGCTCCGGCCTGGATCGCCAGCACGGTCATGATGACCCTGGGCACGGCCCTGTGGCGGCAGAAGGAGACCCGCCTGGCCGTGGGATTCCTGGCCACAGTCAACCTGCTGATCCCCGTGACCCTGGCCCTGACCCTGGGCCAGTGGGGACTCCTCGCTGCAGACACGGCAGCCTGGGGTGACGAGTCCATACACAAGGCCCTGTCCGAGGCAGGGTCGTACGTCCTTATCGGAAACCTCCAGATCCAGATCTCCACCTGGGGTTGGCTGGCAGTCTCTGCGGCCCTGGTGTGGATGACCCGCTCCTCCATCTTCGCGATGTTCTCAGTGGTCGCCGGCCTGGCTGTGCTGACCAGCACCTATCTCATCCACGGCATGGCCCAATGGACGCCCGACGTCATCGCGGGCCGCTACCTCTGGCCCGCCATCGGCCTGTTCATCCTGGGCACGATCCTGGATGTCAAGGGTGCAAGGCGATACGCGTGGCCCCCGCTGATCGCAGGCCTGGTCCTGCTCGTGGGCTCTATGACGCTCCTGGCCCTGTCAGACAACACCCTGCTGGGTTGGCTCTACGCCAAGCCCGCCGCCCTGGCCCAATCCGAGTGCCACGCCCTGAGCTTCATGGTCGACGGCATCGTCTTCCTCTCCCTGGCAGGCGTGTGCCGCTGGCTCGATACGCCACTCCAAAGGGCGGTGGCCAAGGCCCTCAACTGGATGGGCCCCCTCCACCTCCTTGCCCCCCTGCGGATCCTCGATCTGGACAGCATGGAACTGGCGACCAGCCACAGGATACTCTACCGCGTCGCCCTGCCTATCGCCTCGTTCTGCTTCGTCTTTGCCAGTGTCACCCGGCAGATGAAGTCCTTCTTCTTCTCCGGCCTGTCAGGCATCGCCGCCTCGGTCCACAAGCTGACGATCGAGCACCTGGACAAGTTCTTCGCCTGGCCCGTGACCCTGATCGTCACAGGCCTGGTCTCCATGTTCGCCTCGTGGATACTCCCCCGCTGGAGAGCCAACCGCAGCCTGCGGCCGCGCAACAGAAGATGAATCGGCGAAACGGGGAATCGGCGAAACGGCGAGGCAGGCCCGTAGAGCCTGCCGACTTCACGAGACTACGCGTCTGTGCGGCTGTAGGACGGGCTTCAGCCCATGCGGATGTCTGCCACTAGCCTGAGCACTTGTCCGTCGGCCAAGCCAGCCTGATCTTCTGCTCGCCGGTTTGGACCTCAACATGGCCTTCGTTCTCCTCATGATGGAAGCCATTGTCTTGGTAGAACTTGATCGCCTTGGTATCTCGCCCGTAGACATGCAACTCCAGAGAGGTATAGAGCTTCTTCGCGTGAGCCATCAGATGAGACCCATGGCCTCTTCCCTGATATCTGGGATCGACGAACAACTCCACGATGTAAGCTCGCCCATTAGCACGCCCCGCCAGATTGGCGTTCTCCGCCAGGTGTTTTCCTCACTTGATGGTGGGTTCCATTCTGCCTCCTTCACCTTCGCACACCATGATACGCGCGGCCGGCCAAGGGTCAGGGCTGGCCCCTCAGATCGCGCTGACCGGCAGAGCAACGTTCTTCCCATCCAGAGGGAACATGCGGCATCGGACGGCTTGTGGCTCAGGGCCGCTGGGGAAAGGCACCGGGAGCATAGGGCCCCTGCTCCGGCCAGCCGAGCAACTGGTGGATCTCCGCGGGCAGGGGCACGGTCGATGCGGGCCCTGCAAGGCCCTGAACCAGCTCATAGCGGCTGAGCTCCGGGCTCTTGAAGAGATCCCTCAGCGAGCTGGTGACAACCTGGCTGTGTGCCTCGAACTGCGGGCAAAGCTTCTGAAACTCAGCGAGGGTCTTGATCTCGGTCAGCCAGTTGTCTCCCTCCACAGGGCTCCACACGATCAGGGCCGTGAGCCTGCGTCGCCGTTCCGCACGTAGACATTGCCGTCCAACTGCGTGACCTGGGGCTTGGTGAGCTTGCCGCCCAGGGCCCTGTTCTGCTCGACTCGCAGGAGCGGCTGGGTGAAGTTGGCGTCCGCGACCAGGAGATTGCCGCAGAAGACGTGTCCCTCACGTTTGTCCACGTCCGGGCCCGTGGCCGGATGCCAGCCGAAGTGGTCGGCTGTCGCACTCCGGCCATCCCGCCGAAGGAGGCCACGGCGTTGATCAGGGTGTTGTGCCAGACGCGGACGTTTGAGCTGTTCAGCACCCGGATGCCCTTGTCACAGTTGACGAAGACATTGCCTGCGCAGATCGCACCCTTGGAGATCTCGAAAAAGAAGCCGTCGAGGCAGTCCTGGACCCAGTTGTTGACGAACACGCCGTCCACGTTGCCCACGTCGTACCAGATCCCGTTGGAGTTCGGGTTGTCCATCACCAGGTTGTCGCGGCAGGTGACGCGATAGGCTCTGGTTGAAGATCTTCACCGCCGCCGGGTAGTAGCCGGTGAGGCCCTCGACGTTGTTGCGGCGGAAGATGTTCTTCTCCAGCAGCACGTCGGCAGAGCCGATCACGTACACGCCCTCGGTGCTCGTGTCGCTGAACAGCGAGCTGCGGATCGTCAGCCCGTCGCCGCGGAAGAAGCCGGCCACGCGCGAGCAGTAGGAGATCGTCACGTTCTCGAGCGTCGTGCCCGTGGCCTCCTTGCCGTAGGTGGCCGGGTCGGAGGGGCCGACCGGCTCATCCGTCGGCTCGTCGTTGGGACCGAAGCTCCGCTTGCCCTCGATCTCGATGGCCCGCCGCGCGTACTGGGTGAACGTGATCCCGCGGATCACAGGCCCCTTGTGGTCGTTGGTCTTGCCGTTGACCGCGCCGGACGTGCGGATCAGGGCACCGTCGAAGGCCGTGATCTCGACGAGCCGGTTCGTCGGGTCCACGCCGATGTAGACCTGTCCCTTCTCGTAGTCGATGTAGTACGAGTGCGGATCGAGCTCGCCCTCCCAGCCCGCGGACTTCAGCATCTCGCCATCCACAAAGACCATGTCGTTGTTGAAGCGGTGCAGCGGCGTCCGCATGCCCTCGCGGTCCCGCTGCCACCAGCCGAGCGGGGCGGCCGGAAAGAGCGTCTTCCACGACGTCCGCCAGACATTGTTGGCGCAGGGCCCTCCACTCAGTCGCTACCCGCGTGCCCTTGAGCACGGGTCGCTCGCCGGCATAGGGCTGCATCGTGATCCCCTGGTTGAACCGCAGGCCGCCCGTCCGGTACGTGCCGCCGCGCAGGATGATCGCGTCGCCCGTCACCACCTTGGAGATGGCCGCCTCCAGGGTCGTAGGCTGCTCCAGGCTCGTTCCGGCGGCATCCTCCTTGCCGTCCGGCGCGACGTAATAGACGTGGTCGGCCTTGGCGGGCACCTCATAGTTCTGCTGCGATCGGGCCATAGGGCCCGCCCGAGGGCTGTGCCTGTACGGGCAATCCCAAGAGCACAAGGGCTGTGAAGGCACAAACGACCCAGCCAGAATGGATACCTTTGCTGCAGGCGACAGTTCATTTCAGTTCCTTTCGTTGTCTCGTGACCACCATTACCCTGAACCTGTAGCCGCCATGATATCCCACCTTCCACCACGATCAATAGGCCCTCTCTGGACGGCTCCTTTGAGTAACAGCACGCGATTCCTCGTCGAGAGGTGATCCTGGAACCTGGCTGGGTGAGCGATCGAACGACCACGCCCTCTGACAAGGGCAACGGATGGAACGGACCTGTCCATGTGTTCGGGGGTCCGGAACAGATCATCACACCTGCCTTCCTCTGGGCTTCCACTGGCCGGCGGCGAAGAGGTTCGGCCACCATCGCTTGCGCAGGGCCTCCAGGGTCACCATCGTTACGCCCGGAAGCACCACCCACGTCCACTGGACCGGCGAAAGGGGATGGGTATGGAAGAGCGTGTTGGCTGCCGGCAGATAGACCACCAACACCTGCAGACCGAGGCCTGCCAGCATGCACAGGAAGAGCCAGCGATTCCGCAGGAGACCCAGTGCCAGCACCCCTCTTTCCGGAGACCGGGCCTGGAAGGCGAAGAGCCACTCAAAGACCACGATGCCGGTGAATGCCACCGTCTGTCGGATGGCGTGTGCCGTCTCCGCGTCAACGGACAGGGAAAGCGGGGCGTGGTGGAATATCCAGGTCACGGGGACGCTCATGCACAGCCCGGTGGTCACGACGCGGAGCATCATGCCCGGATACAAAAGCCCCACCGCCGGATCCCGCGGGGGCTGGCTCAATTCATCGCCGATGCCGGGTTCCAGTCCCAGGGGGATGGCGACCAGGGCCCCCGTCACGAGGTTGATCCAGAGCATCTGTATCGGCTCAAGAGGTGATTCCCCGTAGAAGGCGATACTGAGAAACAGCGTCAACAGCTCAGCCGTACACGTCATCAGCAGGAAGAACGTGACGTTCCGCAGTCGGTTGAAAACGACTCGCCCCTCTTCGACACCGGCGACAATGGAGGCGAAATTGTCGTCAGCAAGAACCATGTCCGCGGCTTCCTTGGCCACGTCAGTCCCCGTGATACCCATGGCCACGCCGATGCTTGCCGCTTCCAGAGCGGGGGCGTCATTGACACCGTCTCCGGTCATGGCGGCAATGTGTCCGTCGCTCTTGAAGGCGTTGACGATCCGTAGCTTGTGAAGCGGCTCAATGCGGGCAAAGACGCTCCGGCGGCGGCAGGCCGAGCGTAGCTGCTCATCGTCCAGGGCCTCCATCTCGTGGCCGACGAGGGCCGCATCCCCCGGCTCGCAGATGCCGAGCTGGCTCGCGATGGCGGCGGCCGTGAGGGGATTGTCGCCCGTGATCATGGCGACGCGGATGCCGGCTTGCTGGCACTCTCGGATCGCAAGGCGGGCTTCGTCTCGCGGCGGATCGATCATCCCCACGAGTCCGAGCAGAACGAGTCGGCCCGCCAGGCGGTCTGGCTCCAGTCTGCCCAGTTCTGCGGGGTATGGGGCGACCGCAACGGCCAGTACACGCAGGGCCTGCTCCGCCATGGAACGGTTTGCGTCGAGGATGGCCCGCCTCGCCGCTTCGTCCAGCGGCCGCTGGCCTGCGGCCCCCTGCAGGCCGCCGCAAAGGGCCAGGAGTTTCTCCACGGAGCCCTTCACGTAGGCCGTGCGCTGTTCCTTCTCGGCATGGAGTGTGGCCATGAATTGCTTCTCGCTCTCAAAGGGTATCTCTCCAAGGCGGGGCTGGCTTTCCTCCAGCTCATTCTTGAGGAGTCCGGCCTTCGCGGCGGCGGTGAGCAATGCCCCCTCCGTCGGATCCCCCAGGATATCCCAGCCTGCGTCCGTCCGGTTCAACAAAGCGTCGTTGCACAGCGCCGCGACGCGGAGGAGGCGCAGCAGCTCACCCGCCGCAAGGGGATCGATCGGACGTCCTTCGTGATGAAACTCGCCTGCCGGCTCATAGCCGCTGCCGGTGACGGTGAGTTGCCGTCCGCCGACCCAGATGCCGCGGACCGTCATCTGGTTGAGCGTCAGCGTGCCGGTCTTGTCCGAGCAGATGATCGTAGCTGCACTCAGGGTCTCCACCGCTGTGAGCCTGCGGATGATCACGTTTCTGGAGGCCATACGGCTGACGCAAATGGCCAGCACCACGGTGACAGCAGCCGGAAGCCCCTCGGGGATGCCCGAGACGGCGGCCGCGACGGCCAGCAGCAGGACATCCACCCACCCCATGCCCTGGAGCAGTGCCGTGACGGCCAACAGGCCGCAGGCGCCCAGGACCACCCAGATCAGGGAGCGTCCGAGCCTGTCGATGCTCTGCTGCAGCGGCGTCCGTTCCCTCTTGGCTCCACGGATAGCCTCGGCGATCCGACCGATCTCGGTGTCCATACCCGTGGCGGTGACTACGGCCAGGCCCCGGCCATGGCTGACCGTGGTGCCCATCAAGAGCATGTTCCGGCGGTCGTGAAGGGGCGATTCGGCCGCGACCACGTGACAGTCCTTCTCCACGGGCATCGCCTCACCTGTGAAGGTGGACTCGTTGATCCTGAGGCTGGCGGTATCGAGGAGGCGGGCGTCGGCAGCCACGCGGTCTCCCGCCTCGAGAATCAGAAGATCGCCGGGTACAATCTCCGCAGCGTCCACCAGGAAGGTCCTGCCGTCCCGCCGCACCCTGGCCTTCGGCGCACTGAGCCGCAGCAGTGCCGCCATGGCCCTTTGAGCCTTCATCTCCTGCACGAATCCAATGAGAGCCATAAACAACAGCACGGCTCCAATGACCGCGGCGTCCACGGGCCCCTTGAAGAAGGCCTTCAAGACCGCGGCTCCGACCAACATATAGACGAGCGGATTCGCGAACTGTTGAAGAAGAAGCACATACCAAGGCTCTCGATCCTTGGCCCTGAGAACATTTGACCCGTGCTCGACCAGGTGCCGGCGAGCAGTCGCCTCGGTCAGGCCGTTGATCCGTCCGCCTGTGGCCTCCAGGACTTCGTCTGGGGTATGGGCCCAGGGTGGCCGTGTCAGCTCCGTCACGGTTCCATCTCCTTCTTGTTCCCGTTTCTCAAGAGACCCTCGATGCCAGGTCGCCGTCGAGACTCTCGGCCCCTGCAACCGGACGGGCGAACGTGCCCTTTGAGGCCTTCGTCGCCTACTTCATCAGCAACAGGCTCAGGGCCATGACCACCATCCCAGCCACCAGGCCGAAGAGGCTGTCGTGTCCCTTGCCGTAGGCCCTGCTCGTTGGCAGAAGCTCATCGAGGCTGATATAGACCATGATGCCGGCCACTCCGCCAAAGAGGATGCCCATGATCTGTGGAGGAATCCCCTGCGTATCGCCGCCCAGCGTCAGGCGTAAGACTGCGTAGGCGACGATGGCGCCGACAGGCTCAGCCAGACCGCTGAGCAGGGAATACACGAAGGCCTTCCTGCGATTCCCCGTGGCGTAGAAGATCGGCACGGATACGCTGATGCCTTCGGGGATGTTGTGCAGCGCAACGGCGACGGCAATGGCCAGGCCGATGGTCGGATCCTGGAGCGCGGCCAGGAACGTGGCCAGCCCCTCGGGGAAGTTGTGGATGGCGATGGCCAGTGCGGTGAACAGGCCCATGCGCATGAGCCTCCTGTGCCGGATCGCGTGGTCGTGGGCCCCGGCCCTGCCCTCTTGGCCGGCGATCTTCGTGAAGTCCGGGATCCGGGCCTTCGGATCGTGGAGAGGCGCTGTTTCCTCCTCCGAATGCGTCTCGTGCGGGTTCTCGGCTGCTGGGATCAGGCTGTCGATCAGGCCGATCACGAGCATGCCGCCGAAGAAGGCCGCCGCGTTGACCCAGTGGCCCCAATAGTCGCCGTACCGGGCCGTCAGGGCGTTCACGCCCTTCAGGAAGATCTCGACGAATGAAACATAGAGCATCACCCCTGCGGAGAAGCCCGTGGCCACGGAGAGGAAACGGTAGTTCGTCCTCTTGGCCGTAAAGGCCACAGCACTCCCGATGCCCGTAGCCATCCCCGCAAACACGGTCAGACCCAGTGCAATCCAGACGTCATTCATAGGGTGCCACCGTATGCTCCCATGTTGATCCGGCCGCCATGGGGACACGGCTCGCGGCTGCAGGGGCTGTTGGTCTCGCCAGCGTCTATGCATGGGCTGGTCACGTCATCATCTCCCGTGACACGGTCGAACGGGTGTTCCACATCAATCGGATACTATCATACCCGAAGGAGGATCGCAGCAACAAGCCTGGAATCCGATATCCGGGGACACCCTCGTCGCAGATCCGTCTACTGCGTGCGAAGCAGGTAGGACAGCATCCTGGCCATCAGGCCGTTGATCTCGGCATAGGCGGAAGGAGGCACCTGGCGGAGGTCGGATTCGGATTGGACGGTGGGTCCTGGCACCAACTCGTGGCGGCAGTTCTCGATCAGGGCGAGGGCACTGTCGGGTGTGGTCTCCAGGTGGAACTGCAGGCCCAGGGCGGAGCGTCCGATCTGAAAGGCCTGGTTCTCACAGACCGCACTCCTGGCCAGACGGACCGCCCCTGCAGGCAGGTCGAAGGTCTCACCGTGCCAGTGGAAGACCGTGCATCTGCCGGGAAAGCCAAGCGATTCCTCGCCGTGGGGGACGGCCTCTATCTCGAACCAGCCGATCTCCTTCTGGCGGCCGGGATACACCCGGGCGCCCAGTGCGCTGGCCACGAGCTGTGCGCCCAGGCACACGCCCAGCACAGGAGTGCCTTGCTCCACCGCGTCACGGATGAACGCCTTCTCAGGCCGCAGCCACGGCAGCGTCTGCTCGTCGTTGACGCTCATGGGCCCGCCCAGGGCAATGACCAGGTCAAGGCCGTCGAGCCGTGGCAGGGATGGGTCCGCAAAGAGACGGGTCCAGGTCACGTCAGCCTTCCGGGCCTCCAGCCACGCTGCCATGCTGCCCAGGCCTTCGAAGGGGACGTGCTGTAGTACATGTACGCGCATCGCTGCTCCAGTCATTTGCCCAAGACCATGGCTGCCAGTGAAAAGTACGCGACGATCGTGCAGACGTCGGTCATCGCCAGGGTGACCGGGCCGGAGGCCACCCGGAGATCCAGTTTCAACCGGTGGAGCAGGGTCGGGACGCTGATCCCCAGGAAGCAGGCCATCAGTAGCGAGGCCAGGATCCCTGAGCCGATCACAAGCCCGGACGAGGCGTCGCCCTTCCAGAATACGGCCACGCCTGCGACGATGGCTCCGCAGGCCAGGCCCAGGAGGATCGTGCGGGTCAGTTCACGCCTCAAGGACCGCGAGTACCACCCGGGTCTGAAGGACTGATGGTGCAGGGCGTGGACCGTGACGGCCATGGTCTGCATGGAGACGCTCTCCGCAAGGCCAAGCACCAGGGTCATAAAGAAGGCCAGGATGAGGCTCCTCGTCAGTGTCACCTCGAACAGGCCGACCAGCAAGGCACACGCGGTCCCGCTGGCGATCGTGGCCAGGAGCCACGGGAAGCGGTATCGAAACACGCTCCACGCGGATGGGCTGCGGGCATCGGCCAGGCGGACGCCGATGGTGTCGAACACGGTGTGGACCTGCTCCTGCTCCTCGATCTGCAGCATCTCCTTGGCGAAGACCCCGATGTCGATGACGGCCACCAGACGCCCCTCCCGGTCGACCACGGGGAAGGCCATCAGCCTGTACATCACGAAGAACTCGCAGGCCTCGAGGAGACTGGCAGACTCCGGGTATCGCGATGACCTTCCTGGTCATGATCGAGTCCACTGAGCAATCCAGCGGCGCAGTGAGGAGCCTCCTCGTCTGGATCACGCCGACCACCCGACTGTCGCTGTCCAGTACGTAGAAATAGACGTAGCTCCCGCCGGGCGTTGAGGTTCGGATGCTGTCGAGGGCCTCCTGCACGGTCTTGTGTGCGCAGACGGCCACGAAGTCCTTCTTGGCGTGGAGCAGGACCGGGTCGTTCAGGGCGTCAATGGCTGATGGGGTCTTCATGGCACCTTCACCCGCTCCCTGTCGTGAACATCGAGAGGCCTCAGGCCTTTGGGCGACCCAGGTCGATCCTGTACTTGCAGCTCTTGTGGCCGCGGAGGACGGACTCGATCACCTCGGCACGGACAGGCGAGCCGACCACCTCTGAGAACATCTTCTCTGCAAACCCCTCGGAGCAATAGCAGAGTATTCCCAGGTCACCCGGCTGTCCTTTCTGAACGAGGGGGCAGACGCAGTTCGGCTTGTTCTCGTTGATCAGGATCACGCCCTTGTCCCGGTCGTACTCGATGATCCATCCCCATTCCTTGCGGGGAACGTCCAGGAAGTCATCCAGCTTGCCTCTGAAGCGATCCACAACAGCCTGCATCTTCAGGTCTTCGTAGTGGGACGCCGCACATCCCTTGAGGATGCGTCTGGCGTACTCCCGATCGCCCTTGGCCAGGAGAGGCAACAGGGCAGCGATCCACTTCTGAGGCATGGTAGCAGGTGGCTGGACCACTGTGGAGGGCTTTGGGTCCTGGCCCGTCTCCGTGGCAGAAAGCCCGCGAGCCCCGCACGAGCACATGCCTGCAAGGCACGCCCCCTTGATGAATGATCTGCGATCCGTGTCCATAGCATTGGATTATGCGATGCCAGCCGCCGCCCGTCAATGCCCGGACTCCGCCAACCAAGCCGGGATGAATCGCCGGTTTTCAGACAGACCGAAGGCTCAACCCGCCAATACCCTACAGAAGGCCACGGGGCCTTCCACTACAGGACACAGAATGAAAGGAACTGGTCATGGCACGAGTGGGATTGGGATTGGCACTACTGCTGATGATGGCGGTCTGTGGATGTGAAGACCTGGTTGTATCGCTACAACCGCTGGCCACAGAGGATACGGTGATCACGGACCCGCGACTGGTGGGCAAATGGCTCTGCGAGGATCAGATCTGGGAGTTCACCCCCTCAGACTCCAAGGCCTACCGCCTGAGGGTGGTGGAACTGCTCACCAGCAGCACCTTTAGGGCGAGTCTTGTGGAGGTCGGGGGTCACAGGTTCCTGGACATCGTGCCCGATGACGTGACGCAGGGCCACCCTATGGGCCTGGTCTATGCCATGCACCTGGTGCCCGGCCACGGCCTCTTCAAGGTCCAGTTGGGCGATTCGAGACTCGCAGTAGAGAACCTCAGCCGCAAGGGATTCCAGGAGATGGCCGCCAAGGACCCGAACCTGTTGCCGCACGACGAGGTCGACGGTCGGGTGGTCCTGACCTGCCCCACCGAGGAGCTTCAGCCCTTTGTGCTCAAGTACGCGGATGCCAACGGCCTGTGGGAAGAGATGCTGGACTTTGCCAAGGCGAGACCACTCTATACCAGGGATCAGGTCGTCGCTGACCCCAACCTCGCAGGTCGATGGACGGACCCCAACGTGGTGCTCGACATCAGCCGGCCCGGCGATGATCGGCTCTACCAGATCAATGGCTGGATCGAAGGCCAGCTCCCGATCGCAGTCTGGGCCTACCTGGTCCAGAGGGACGGGGTCCAGTTCTGGGCCTGCTTCCTCGACAAGCCCAGCCCGAGTGCCAAGACACCCCAGGCTGACCTCGTGCCCGACATGGTGATCCGGGTGGAGCAACTTGGGTCTCAGATGCAGCTCAGCCCGGTAGAACCCAAACAGGTGGCGAGACTCATGGCCGGCGATCAGAGTGAGTTCTCGTTCGACTGCTCCGATACCGTGATCCTGGCGCGTCAGATTCAGTAGGACGAGGAGCCATGGCTGTCAGCTATCAGCCAGGCCAGCACCGGAGGAAGAGGCTGCTCTCCGGCTGAGAGCTGATAGCTGACGGCTGACAGCGGCTTCAGTCTGCTACGCCACGATCCAGCCGTCCCGCACCCGAGGGACCGTGCTGAGCCGGTCCAGGTCGAAGGCAAACGCCACGTCCTCCTTGAATCCATCGGCGATCAACTCTTGGGCGTGGATGGACACCGCAATCGCCTGCGCAGGAGAATGCTTGTCCGCGAACGCCGCAGCCGCAGCCGCCTCGGCGGAGAGCTGGCACGAGCTTGCCAGGATCCTGGCTGCACAGCCAGCAAAGTAGTAGTCCTCCTTGGCATGGGGCTCGGAGGGCTCGCCTGCGAGCACGATGGCGATAGAGGCCACCAACCGCCTGGCAGCCTGAAGGCTGGCCTGACTCACTGCGGTGACATTGACCAGTGCCCCGATCAGGACTGCCTCTGCCCGGCCTGCTGCCTCCAGGGCAAACGGAAAGTTGGTGGAGGAGAAGATGATAGGCCTGCCGGCCAATCGCCCTGCCTGGAGTTCCAGCGGCGAGTTGCCGAAGTCAAAGCCCGCAATCCGCTTGTTCTTGCGCTCTCCCATCAACAGGCCATGGTGCTCTGCTGCCAGGCGGCGCGCGTGGTCGACCTGGGTGGTTGCCAGGACTGCAGCGGCGCCAAGGGACATCGCGGTTGCGATCGTGGTGGAGCCTCGCAGCACGTCCACCACAATAGCCACCTCGTTGTCACTCGCGACCTGGCCATCGGGTCGCCAGCGTATGTCCAGCCCTGGCCTCCCAACTCCTCGGGCATCCATCAGAAGACGTCCTTTCTGTGTCTGAGTTCGGCAAACACCAGATGGGCCGGCACCTGCGCCATACCCAGGGCCCTGGCCACCTCAGGCTGATCTGCCCTGAGAAAGATGTTGGTCAGCCTCTCAGCGGAGAGGGTCGACGTGATCGCTCTGCCGGCCTGATCTGCCTGGATCGTGGCGTCCAGGGCCGCTTTGAGGGCCTGGTTGGACGGCTCCACGGTCAAGGCGAATCTGTAGTTCTCTTCTGCATAGTTGTGGCCACCGCAGACCAGTGTCTTGGCCGGAAGTCCGGCCAGGCCCTGGAGCGTCCTCCACAAGGTCGCAGCATCGCACTCAAAGAGCCTGCCGCAACCACCCACGAAAAGGGTGTCTCCGGTCCAGACGATCGACGCCTCATCTTCGCCGGCAGCGAGCAGGTGATAGCTTACACCCGTACGGGTGTGGCCGGGCGAGGCCAGGACTGAGAGGGTCCGGTCTCCAAACTGCAGCCGCTCTCCTCCTTGGACCACCCGGTCAATGCCCCGGATCCGCTGGTCAGACCCGATGAGCTGGCAGCCGGTGGCCTGCTTGAGTTCCACCATGCCTGCGACGTGATCGCTGTGATGATGGGTCGCCAGGGCCGCAGTCAGCTCTAGGCCTCGGCTGCGCACGGCCTGGAGCACGACCTCAGGATCGCCTGGGTCGATCACGACCGCGCGGCCTTCCGCGTACGTGTAACGGTACACGTAGTTGTCCGCAAAGGCGGTCAGCGCGAGCATGCGGTCTGTTGCACGAGGTCCTTCCATCGAGGCGGCAGTGTAATAAACACAAGCAGAAGGGAACAGTTTTAAGTTTTAGGTTTTAAGTTCTGAGAAGAGAGCTGGGGTTCGCAGTTGCCTAAAACCTAAATCATAAACCCAAAAACTCCTCGTCTTCTACCGCTCAGTGACGCCCAGGCCGGGGCGGTTGCTGAGGACCAGTCTTCCGTGCTCTACAGTGGCGCCGCTGAAGGGATCATTGGCGATCAGGAGGTTGCCGTCCAGGTCTGCATAGTCCACGAGCGGGCTCAGGTGCGCAGCAGCGGATATGGCGACCGAGCTTTCGATCATGCAGCCCAGCATGACCTTGAGACCCAGGGCGCGGGCGACGTGGATCATCTGGATCGCCTCCTGGACGCCGCCCGCCTTCATGAGTTTGATGTTGATCCCATCGTAGGCGCCTGCAAGCCTGGGGATATCTGCCGCGTGCTTCACCGCCTCGTCCGCAATGATCGGGATGTCCACCTGCCTGCTCAGCCAGGCGGTCTCCTCGATCATCTCTGCAGGCATGGGCTGCTCGATCAATTCCACACCCAGACTCTGCAGCCAGCGAATCTTGTCGAGTGCTACGTCCTTGTCCCGCCAGCCCTCGTTGGCGTCCACGCGAAGCGGCCGGTCCGTCACCTGCCTCACCGCAGCGAGGATCTCTGCGTCGTTGTCGCGGCCCACCTTGATCTTGAGGACAGGAAAGTCTGCCGCCTCCCTGACCTTCTGCCGCACGACCTCGGGCGTGTCGATGCCTATCGAGAAAGACGTGATCGCTGCCTTGGCAGGGTCCAGGCCCAGCAGACGATAGAGCGGCACGTTGAGTCTGCGGCCCACCCAGTCCAGTACTGCCATGTCCAGGGCGGCGGCTGCGCAACCGGGCATATCGAGCTGCTCCCATTGGTGGCGAAGGTCCACGTAGTCGAACCAGTCGGTGTTGGCCCTCAGGACCTCCTTGGCCCGGTCAAGGCCGGCCACGGTCCGTTCCACGTCCTCGCCATAGCGGACGTTGGGTGCTGCCTCACCCCAGCCCTTTGTGCCATCCCGCTCGATGCAAACAAAGACGTTGTCCTTGGAATCACTCGAGTTGCGGGAGATCGTCCAGGTGTGCTGGAGGTTCAGACGCCTTTTGCTGACCGCGATACCCGTGCTTGAACTCCTGCCTGCCTTGACGGTGGCTGCCGCGAGCACTGACGAGCAGGTGGTAGCCGCAGCACCGCCTGCAGCCAGCTTGAGGAACTGCTTTCGAGAGATCATGATGGGCATTATGTCATCGAAGAGAAGCAAGAAGCAAGAAGTAAGAGGCAAGAGGTAAGCCAGGACAGAGCCGTTCCTCCTGCTTGCTTCTTACTTCTTGCCTCTTAGTTCTGATGCAGTACCATGAAGGAATGGTAGCAGATGAAGAAAATAAGCATCAGTCCGGGCGTCGCCGCAGGCCCCGGTATCCGGGCACGCACCCTCGCAAGTTTGACCAGCGGTACAAGGAACTCAACCCGCAGGCCTACCCGGAGATGCACGCACACATCCGCAGCCACGGCAGGACCCCTGCAGGTACGCACGTGCCCGTGCTGTGCAAGGAGGTCATGGAGTGCCTCTGTCCCGCTGAGGGCGAAATCGTGGCTGACTGCACGCTCGGCTACGGCGGTCACGCCAAGAGGCTCCTTGATGCCATCGGCCCTGCTGGCAGGCTCATCGGGCTGGACGTGGATGGCGAGCAGCTCCAGCGGACTGCCGGCCGTCTCTCTCAGTTCAGCCGGCAGATCAGCCTACACCGCAGCAACTACGCAGGTCTTCCCCGTGTGCTGGCCAAGCTGGGCCTGGAGGCAGTGGACATCGTCTTTGCTGACCTGGGCGTCTCGAGCATGCAGGTGGATGATCCGCAGCGGGGCTTCAGCTACAAGCACAGTGACAGTCCGCTGGACATGCGGATGGACGATCGGCTGAGCCGCACTGCCGCAGACCTGTTGGCGCGGCTGTCACAGGAGGAGCTGTCACAGGCCTTGTTCGAGCTGTCCGACGAGCCGGACCACGAGAGGATCGCGGAGTTCATCACTGCCCAGCGCCAGGTGACGCCCCTTACGAAGACCGGCGACCTCATCCGCCTGATCTTCGCAGCCAAGGGCACCACGGAGAAGGCCTGGAAGCGTCAAAAGGGCTTTCATGACAGCCATCCCGCGAGCCTGACCTTCCAGGCCCTGCGGATCATGGTCAACGACGAGCTCGGCTCGCTCCGCGAGCTGCTCCGCGTGGTACCGCAGTGCCTTCGCCCGGGTGGCAGGCTGGGGATCATCAGCTTTCACAGCGGCGAGGACCGCCTGGTCAAGCGCAGCCTGCAGCAAGGGCTTGAGGCAGGCGTGTACCAGGCCGTCTGTCCTGAGGTCGTCCGGCCTTCCGTAGAGGAGACCCGCGCCAATCCGCGAAGCAGCTCTGCCCGGCTTCGCTGGGCGGTCACCGCAGCCAGGCGTTGAGGGTCTCGGACTGGAGGGCGTCGGGATTGACCATGGGCTTGATGGTGAAGTCCGCCTCGCTCTTCTTGCCCAAGACCACTTCCTTCTCGCAGACCACGTCGCGGCGGGACACCAGGACGCGGATCTTGTCGCCCGGCTTGGCTGACTCGAGCACCTGGCGGAGGGACTTGGATGAGGCACGCTTCCCATCCAGGGCCAGGATCTCATCCTGCACGCTGATCCCTGCCTGCCAGGCGGCGGAGTCCCGCTCGACGCCGGAGATCACCAGCCGGCCCTCCTGGTCCTGGGTGGACGCGCCCAGCGAGGCCTCGTTCGCGTCCTTGGGCTGGGTCTCGATGTCCAGGCCCGCGTAGGCGAGGTACTTCCCGTAGTCGACGTCTGCGACCGTGGTGGCATAGGTCTCCAGGATCTCGGCCAGGGAGCCGCCCGCCACTGCCTCGCAGGCCTGCCCGAATTCCTCGTCCGTGAAGCCCCGCTTCTTCTCGACGTAGTAGGTCTGATAGAGGACCCGCATCACGTCGTCGAGGGACTTCTGGTTCCGCGTCCTGTGCCGGATCTCCAGGTCCAGCAGCAGGCCCAGGCTGGCGCCCTTGTCGTAGTACGAGATCGTGGCGTTGGAGGCATTGCCGCTCCGAAAGAAGAACAGCAGCCACACGTCGAAGCTCGACGCACTGGCGGATTGGAAGCGATGCCCGGGGATGTTCTCATGGGCCGCGATGCTCTTGCGAAAGCTCTCGAGGCACTCGTCACGACTGAGCAACCCCGCACGATTGAGGATCAGGTCCTCGTAGTACACGGTCCCACCTTCCGAGAACCAGAGGAGGTTCGTGTAGTTCTCCCTGTCATAGTCGAAGGGCCCGAGGCTGATGGGCCGGATGGACTTGACGTTGTACAGGTGGAAGTACTCGTGGCAGACGAATCCCAGCCATCTCTTGTAGCCCGCCGGGTCTGACAGGCTCGACGCACTGTTGAACACCGCACAGGAGTTCAGGTGCTCCAACCCTCCCTGCCCTTCCTTCATGATGATGAAGGTGTAGTGCCGGTACGGGATCTGGCCCACGACGCTGGTGGCGGACTCGACGATCCGCTTCAGATCTGCCACGAACTTCTGGCGGTCGAAGGTCCCCAGGTCTTCCACAGCCACCGTGTGAGGGATCCCCTTGACCTCAAAAGACAGGATCTCCTGGCTTCCGACCAGGATCGGGCAGTCGTACAGGACGTCGAAGTCTGCCGCGGAGAAAGTGTTGGGTCTTCCCTCCACGGGATCGAGGCCCGTGGAGATCCGCCGGCCACCCGTGGGGACCTGGACCGTCACGGTCACGGGGCGCAGCAGCAGGCCCACCGGATACATGTACAGACTGGTCGGCGAGAGAAAGGCCCGGCCGTCGTCCAGGAAGCTGTCCGCCACGGACTGGGTAAAGGCGTACACGTCGTAGGCGACCGTGAACACCCTGGCCCCGCCGCAGTGGACCCGCCACGTGTTCTTGCTCACCTTCTCCCAGGCCAGGGGCCGGCCAGCCTCGTCCTCCGCGTGGAAGCTCAGCACGTTCTTGGCGTAGTCCATGATCCTGTAGTAGCCGGGCGTCCAGGCGGGCATGCTGAAGTCCTGGGTCTCGGCCGTCAGATGCGTGCAGCGAAGGACCACATGGTAGTAGTGGGTGCTCGGCTGCTCCATGGACACCGTGAAGGCCAGGGTCCCCCCTGCATGCGCCGGGGCGCCTGCACCCGGGGCTTGGCCCAGCGCGGAACAGCCGACACAGAACACCGCGATGCAGCTCGCCGCAAATCGAATCCTTGTCACCATGGGATCTCCACTCTATGCCTGACTCAGGTGCTTCGCGTCCTTGTGAAATCCGGACCGTTCACACGGGGCGGATCACGAGGCAAAGTCTAAGGCTGCACCTGCGGCCTGTCAATCCTGGCGACCGCGGCGGTCCAGCGGATGACCAAGGCGATCGCAAAGTCGGGCAGCCTGATTCAGTCGCGGGCGTGACTGGCTGGGAAGCGTTCTTGGGGCTTTGGTATGCAGTCCGAGCCGTACGCCTGCGAGCAAGCAGGACTCCATGGAGCAAGCGGGCTTGCGGAATGGGGGCCGGCGTGGCTCGCCCGGAAGGCGCAGCCTTCCGGTGGACGCGGAGCGTCGCGTACGGTGGGGCAATGAATCGGCCTGACCGGCCAATACGGCGACAGCCGTTGGCGGAGTTCGCGGGGTTCGCGGCAGAAACCTCCTTCGGGTCCCCTGCCTCACGCGACCACAGGCCCCGGACATGAGAAAGGGCGTCTGTCGCCAGCAAGCTGTTCTCATCCTCACGATGTGCGGCAGCGACTTCGCGTTCGCCCTGAGCGGGTGACACATTGATCTGGCCGCGACCACCGACTATAATCCGCTCCGTCATGACCGACAACCAAGGATCGAAGTCCCGCGAACTTAGCCGCGAGCTGGGCCTGATCGCCGCCATCGCCTGCGGCGTGGGCTCGGTCATCGGCTCCGGCATCTTCAAGAAGCCCGGCCTCATGGCCAGCCCAGCTCGGCTCGCCCGAGCTGCTCATCCTCGTCTGGATCGTCGCCGGCGTCATGACGCTCTTCGGGGCCCTGTCGATCGCCGAGATCTCGGGCATGTTCCGCGACCCCGGCGGCCAGTACGTCTACTTCAACAAGGGCTACAACCGGTTCGTCGGCTACCTCTACGGCTGGGCGGTGTTCATCGTCATTCAGACCGGCTCCATCGCCTCGATTGCCTACGTCTTCTCGGATTCGCTGGGCTACTTCGTCACCTTCCCGCGACTGCCCGCGGCCTGGGAGGCAGTGGAGCATCCCCATCCCCTTCATCGGCGCGATGACGCCCTTCAAGTTCATCGGCCTCAAGCTCTGCACCATCGGCCTGGTCATCTTCCTGACCGGCGATCAACTACCTGGGCGTCAAGCTCGGCAGCGCGATCCAGGTCATCTTCTCGGCGCATGAAGGTCGCGATCATCGTGGCCATCGTCGTGCTGGCCTTCACCCTGGGCCACGGCAGCCTGTGCGAATCTCACCCAGTCTGCGGCCGACTTCGGTGCCGTGCGCCGCCGGCTCGTCCTCGGTCTTCCTGATGGTCATCATGGCCATGGCCGGCGCGTTCTGGGCCTACGACGGCTGGATCAACGTCACCTACATGTCCGGCGAGATCAAGAACGTCCAGCGCAACCTGCCCCGGGCGATGGCCATCGCCGTGATCATCGTCATCGCCGTGTACGTCCTGGTCAACCTGGCCTACCTCTACATCATCCCGGTCGACCGAGATGGCCCAGCAAGTACCGGGCCGCCGAGGCCAGCGGCGGCAGCTACATCGTGGCCATCGACGTGGCCGACAGCTTCCTGGGCCAATGGGGCGGCGGCCATGATCGCCGTGGCCATCATGATCTCGACCTTCGGCGCGGTCAACGGCACGCACGATGATGTCGGCCCGGGTCTACTTCGCCATGGCCCGGGAGGGGCTCTTCTTCCGCCAGCCTGGGCGAGGTCCACCCGCGCTTCCGCACGCCGGGCCAATCGCCTCGTCGCTCCAGGGAATCTGGGCCTCGGTGCTCGTCCTGAGCGGCACCTTCGACCAGCTCACGGACATGCTGATCTTCGTCAGCTGGATCTTCTACGCCCTGGCGGCGGCCAGCGTCTTCACGCTCCGCCGGCAGCATGCCCGACACGCCCCGGCCCTACAGGGTCTGGGGCTATCCCGGTGACGCCGATCCTGTTCATCGTCTTCGCCGTCGGTCTACGTCGTCTTCACGCTCTACACCGACATCCTGAGCTACCGCAACGGCACCTCCCCCCTGATCAACTCCCTGATGGGCCTGGTCTGGGTAGCCCTGGGGATCCCGGGCTACCTCTACTGGAGCCTCAAAGAGAAACGCCGGGCGCAATCGGGCAGCGGCACGTCAACTTCGAAATCTGACTATGGGAGACCGTCATGCTCGAGAGAATGAATGAGAAGATTGTTCGCAGCATGTTTGAAACGATGCCCATCGAAATCACTGTGATCGACCATAACGACGAAGTCATCGGATGGAATCGTCATGAGAACCGTGTCTTCAAACGGCCAATGACCAGTATGGGCATGAACTTTCGGCAGTGCCATCCGGAAGAGAGCCTGGCCAAGGTCGAGCAGATCGTCAGTGAAATGAAAGCCGGGACGCGGAACAAGGCGAGTTTCTGGATTGATCTTCCTCTCGGACCCGACGGCAAGAAACACAAAATGTTCATCGAGTTCTACGCCTTGCGGGACTATGACGGGACCTATCTGGGATGCATGGAGTGCACCCAGGATGTCCAGGAGATCCGCGAACTCGAAGGTGAAAAACGGCTGTTAGGACCCGTCAGGTGAGGCCCGAGGTCAAGGGCCTGTAGACTGGCCGGAATGCCCAGCGAATCTCTGGAGGCAGTACCACGCAGTTCACCTTCACCAGGTTTGAGTAGCAGAATCGATGGTAAGGACCCGCGAAGAAATAAGCTAGCCCGCATTTCTCACCATTACTATTGAAAAAAGCTCCACTTTCTGCTATAAGTCTTTTGGCTTGAAAGAATTAGCAGCAGAAGGAAGGAGCTTTCTGATGACTACAGAGTGTACCAGCCAGCCGATCGTCCTGCAAGCAGGGAATGACCGAACTCTGGTGGGCCGCTTCAACGGGGGAACGATCTGCTCGGATGGCGGGGCCATCCTGCTCAGACAGGTTGAGCAGGCCACAGGCATCATTCGGCAGTTCGCGGCCTGCTTCACCGACCATCGTAACCCCGACCTGATCGATCACACCCTCTACGAGCTAATTGCCCAAAGGGTCTACGCCTTGGCCCTGGGATACGAGGACCTCAACGACCACGATGTGCTGCGTCAGGACCTGTTGCTGGCAGCCTTGGTGGGCAAGAAGGACCCTCACACGGAACCTCTGGCAGGCAAGAGCACCTTGAACCGACTGGAGCTGACGCCAGTCGGGGCTGACCACAACAGTCGCTACAAGAAGATCGTAGTGCATCGCCAGGATGTGGATCGGTTCTTCGTCGATGCCTTCATTCAGTCATACGATCGTCCCCCTGAGTGCATCGTCCTGGATCTCGATGCCACGGACGATCCGGTACATGGAGACCAACTGGGCAAGTTCTTCCACGGCTACTATGGCCACTACTGCTATCTACCGTTGTACATCTTCTGCGGTGATCACTTGTTGTGCGCCCGGCTACGGCCAGCGGATATCGACGGGGCCGCCGGGTCGGTCAAGGAGTTGGATCGGATCGTCACCCAGATCCGCCAGGCCTGGCCGCAGGTCCAGATCATCGTCCGGGGTGACTCGGGCTTCTGCCGGGAAGGAATCATGGCCTGGTGTGAGGGCCACCAGGTGGACTACGTGCTGGGTCTGGCCAAAAACGCACGGCTGATCCGAGAGCTTGGAGCGGAACTGGCCGAGGCCCGTGACTTAGCCAGGGTCACCGGTCAAGCAGCCCGGGTATACAAGGACTTCCAGTATCAGACCCTGGACAGTTGGAGCCACCCCCGTAGAGTCGTGGGCAAGGCGGAGGTCCTACCCCAAGGGGACAATCCTCGGTTCGTGGTGACGTCTCTTTCATCCGAGCAGAGGCAGGCCCAACCTCTATATGAAGATCTCTACTGTGGCCGTGGAGAGATGGAGAACCGCATCAAAGAGCAGCAGTTGTATCTGTTTGCGGATCGGACCAGTTGTGCGACGATGCGGGCGAACCAGACGCGGCTTTGGTTCTCATCGGTGGCGTATATGCTGATGGAGGCGTTACGTCGGCTGGGACTGAAGGGCACAGACATGGCCCAAGCGACGTGCCAGACGATCCGGTTGAAGTTGTTGAAGATTGGGGCCCAGATCCAGGTGACAGTCCGCAAGGTGTGGGTACTGTTGTCCCAGAGTTATCCGTATCAGGCCTTGTTCCGGGCGATCCACGAGAATCTTACCAGGAGCCAGAGATATCAACCGCTGCGTTGCTGAAAGGCAGGTGTTGTGTGAGGGGCATATGTCGATCGAGAAACCCGACGGAGCACGGGAAGGTTGGAGGTCTGCTCGGATGGGCCCCAACGGCAGGGTGTAGCGGGTCGAACCGCTGATCCAGCATCCGTTAGAGGGGCCCAGCAGTGCCCCAAAGGGTCACCGACTCACCGATGACGGCTGACAAGCCGCCTTCACGGCGAGCCCGGCGTCCAGCAACGGCCCCACGCCGCAGGGCTGTGAGAAATGCGGGCTAGACGTTTCCCATCTCATCTTCGGGCCATCCTGGGCCGCTCCTCAATCGCGAAATCCTCGGAGTAGCAGGACTACACCTGCGGTTTCGCTCAATCCTCGTGTCCCAATCTGACCCAAATCTGAGCGGCAAACCTTTACCTTGTTTCTTCGCGGGTCCTAACGGCCAAGGTGGCTCGCAGCCAGCCGGACTTTGCTTCTGCCTAACATGATGTTGTCTCAGATTCACCACTGACCACTGTTCTGTCCCGGCCCCTTCCCCGCCGGCGCCATGACGACCGGCCCCTTCTCCTGCCCGCTTCCTATCGGCAGGTCTCCGATGATGATGCTGGGATTGATCCCGTCTTTGGTGATGACTACCTTGGAGTTGTCTTTAAGGGCCCTTTCCAGCATCTCTATCTGACGCAGCTTCTGTGCATTGCCTATGAAGTACTTCTCCGCCGCCTCGTTGACCAACTGTATGGCTTGGGCCTCTCCTTCGGCCTTCAGGATATTGGCCTGCTTTATGCCGTCTGCCTCCTTGATGGCCGCACGCCTCGCACCGTCCGCCTTTGTCTCCACCGCAGTGGCAAAATCTATGGCGGCATCCTTGGCATTCTGGGCCTGTATGATGTTATTCATGGTTTCCTGCACGCTCTGGGGCGGGGTGATGTCCTTCAATTCGACCCTCACCACCCTTAATCCCCAGTTCTCTATCTCCTTGTCAATAGTCTCGGCAAGGAGCTTATTAAGCACGGTGCGCTGGCTGTTCACCTCAGTGAACTTCATGTTGCCTATGACGTTTCTCGCGGTGGTCTGCGCGAGCATCACTATCTGTGTCTTGTAATCCTCCACCTCGTAATAGGACTTCTTCACATTCTCTTCGTCAATCTTTACCTTGTGATATACGACAAGTTCCACCTTGGCGTTAAGATTGTCCTTCGTAATGATCTCCTGGGATGCAATATTGGTCATCCGTTCCGTTATGTTCCTGTATCTTGTTGTCTCAATAATCGGGATGACCCAGTTAAACCCTACGTGAAGAAAACGGTGATACTTGCCGAGTCTTTCTATTACGCCTCTCCTGGTGGGCGGGACTATCCTGATGCCCGCTATGAAGATCACTACCACCGCAATAACTGCAATTGTAATTGGATCACTCATGACTGTTCCCTTTCTTCATGTTGCGGGTGATGTAGGCCTTTTTAGCCGCCGTTTCCCATGTAGCCTGCGCCCGGCTACGCTGCCGGACCGTGGTGGATGATTGTACCAGTGTCCGCCCGCTGTGCCACCCTGTTGTCGAGGTGTTTCCGGCCAGCCGGGCGGACCAGGCCCGTGTCGTGAGGCCCTGCGGCAATGCACCATGGCGGTCAGCGATCAGTCAGCGGCAGGGCAACGTGGGGCCCTGTCGGCGAACGTGACGGCGGCTGGCGATCTACTCGCGGCCCCACTGTGCCACCGGCCCGTCGGCGTACAGCCTCATTGGCCTCGTAGTCAAGACTGTCACGACGGACAGGCCTTGCCGCCTTAGCCCTTCCATTCAGTGTTGACGTACGCACACGGCGTATGCTGACCTCTTGCTCACTACTTCTGAGTCACGGACACCGGTCCTTTGCCGCGAATCGCCCGCTGCAGGCGGAGGCAGTCCTCATTGGCGGGGATACCGCCAGGGAACTTCGGCGAGGCCCTCATGGCTCCAGCCAGGCCATCCACGTAGTTGTACCAATGCCAGTCGATGCATGCCTCCGCGTACTGGATGGTCTCGGGGTTCTGCCATTTCCAGTACTCGCTGTGGCCGTCCGCGAAGGACATGCACGTGCCATTGCTGTGGTGGATTGGCGGGGGCTGTGCCTTTGCGCCTGCCGAGGTCCATCCTTGCTCCAATCCATAGCTGTTCCCCCCCCATCCCCACCCCAGGTCCAGGAAGACCATCCTGCTGGCGGGGCCCGGGTCAACCAGTTGCGAGATGTTCTTTATGAACAAGACGGTCCTGCCCAGATCGTACTCGAATCTGATGCGGGTATCCCACAGGGATATAAGCCGACGTGGCAGGCAGTTCATCGTCACAGCGATGTAGTAGGAGCTGATCCAGTGCAACCCCCGCTGCTCGCCTCCAAAGAAGTCCCTGCGGTACCTGGAAGGACAGCGGTATACACTGACGTTGCCCACGTATGGGGCCAGGGCACCCGTGCGCGTCGCAGCGTCAACCTGGCTGGCGGTAAGGGGAAGACCTCCATTCGGCCCACGCCTCATGAGCCAGGGTTGCTCCGTGTAGATCTCATCCTCCTCGTGCGTGTCCGGCGCAGTCCCTACATGGCCGCAGACGATGTATCCATTGTGGTCATCCGCGTACAGGTGCCAGGCCATCTGCATCTGGCGAAGATTTCCTAGACATGCCGACCGCCTCCCAGCCTCGCGGACCCTATTGAGCACGGGAAAGAGGATGGCCATGAGCACCACAATGATCGCGATCACGACCAGCAGTTCGACGAGGGTGAAACCAAGGGACCGGCGAGACCGTGGGGCAGTTGGACCTCTCGACAGTGGGCGGTGTGGCCCCCACGGTACATGGACGGGCTCAGGCCTTCCTGCATTCCTGACTGCCATGCGGAACTCCTTCCCTCTCGAAAAGAGCCAGTCTGACAAGCCATACGTTCTGCGAAATGCCTATCCTGGATGCAGGTCGCTGTGTTCATGGTAGACCCGGTCTATGCGGAATGCAAGGCTTCTCACACAAGGAGGCCCGCCCAGGTGGCCAAGGACGGCGCCACGATGGCCTGAGGCTCGACGCTGCCAGAACCAAGAATTGTGGCAACTACGTATTCATGGCGTGATGTTCTCGCCCAGGGAACGCCATTATGCGTCTCGGACCGGACATCCCGCCAGAGGACCGGGCGGGCGCCGAACCGCGAAGTTAGGCCCCGACACACCCGCCCCGTCGTCGCTGCCTCCGTGCTGAATACTGCCCATTCCTTGGACAAACCATCCCTCTCCCCTTATAAGGCGCCTGACAGGGCCTGGTGTGGACAAAGATTCCAGGGGAGAACGGCAGAAAAGAGAAGCGAATCGCAGCCAGGACCTCAGCAGACACCCTGCATGGAGAAACCTCGCCAAATGTCATCAATCACAGCATGGGCCCTTTTCTGCCAGAAAGGGGCTGCAAGCCAAAGCCCACAGCCCTTGAAGAAGCGGAATCTCAGATAGACCTACAGTGTCCTGGCTCTGCGGAACCAGCCGACAAGGCCAGTGCCAATGCCGACGAGCAGGATGGCCCCAGGGGCCGGAGCCGCTGTGATCCGGCACAGGATGTCCTGCGCCCGGTCGGTCAGACGCTCATTGCTATACAGGTTGAGCACGCGGACGTCCCCAATATCCTGCGCCGGAGCCAACGGCCAGATTGTAGAAACTCGTGGCCAGGCCAGCGGGCAGCGAGGTGATCTCATCCTCCAGGTACCAGATCGCGTTCTGGAGGGTGCCGGCAGAGCCTATGCGGCCGTCGGCCGTCGAGTCGGGGTAGTCGTAGCCCGCCAAGGTGCCGTTCAGGAACTCATTGTACAGCCATGCGGTCTTGGGATCGAGCGGGTCCGGAGATCCGCCGCCGACTCCTCCGGCCACGGCCGCAGTGTTGACCACCGCAAAGTAGGTGCTGCCCAGCGAGAGGCCTTCATTCTTCTCTGCGCAGAATGTCTGGAACACCGACCCAACCGGATTGCCGGTAAAACCTTCGCTCACCACAGTGGCCTTGAATTCTCCGCCTGAACCGGCCTGGTAGAGGCCGCCCTGGACCAGAACGGTCGGCGTAGCCATCGTCGAGGACACGCCTACTAGGCACAAACACAATGTCGTACACCACACTATCTTCTGCATTGAATCCCTTCACCTTTCGTTACATCTGAAACCCACTTACGTACCTCGGAGTTCTATGTAGTATCAACGCTCCAACACGTCCAACCAGACCGGCTTGCCGTGGTTCGCGCAATGGCCCATCGAGGCAAGGGCTTGAACGGGCCGCAAATCACCTCCGTCCCTATGGCGGCAGGTCCCTTGCCCGTTCACTTGGCTGGCAAAGCCAAGCACAATGGAACTCCAGTGTCCTTTCGGATGGACCGTTTCGTTGTCTGTACCGGGCCTTCCCATTCGACCTCATAGACTGCGCTCCTATACCGTAGATAGCCAAGACATCGTTCCTGCACGTATGCTGCCGACAGTACAGACCTTGCTCAATTAGGGAATCGCCTATATTGGGTGCGATTCTCGCTCAGGGAAGGGTCAGCCTTTAGGGCCTGCGTAGAAATAACGTATTCAATTTTCCGCTCAGATTCGGGTCAGATTGGGGTGTGACGATTGAGCGAAACCGGAGGCGTAATGCCCTTCGGAGCCTGTCCCGAGCCTTGCGAGGGATCAGGATTTCGCGATTGAGTCGCGGCCCAAGATGGCCCGAAGATGAGATGGAAAATGGACAGGTTACTTCTACACAGGCCCTTAGGCTTGAAAAGGGTGAAAGACGGGATTCGAACCCGCGACCCTCGGAACCACAATCCGATGCTCTATCCAACTGAGCTACTCTCACCGTCAAAAAAAGGTGCGTCGAGAAATAAACCCGACGCACCACAGTATTCTACCCACAACCGGCCCCATGTCAAACAAACATCCGCAGGATGCGATCAGGGATCGCATACGACCGCTCAGGACCGAAGGCCTTTGAGGAGCACAGGTTAGTTTCCGCTCAGCTCGTACGCCCCAATGTCCAAGATCGCGGGATAGAGCGGGGCATCCGCCACCCCCGTGTTCTGGGCATCCGGTCGGTCCACGAAGCGAGGCTGGCCGCCCGCGTCGAGAGGCAGCCGCTCTGTGCGATTGCCGTTCGCGTTCAGGTCGTCAACGTCCAGCGGCACTGCTGTGTTGTCGCCGCTATCCACGCAGGGCGAACCAGCCTTCAGGTGCAGATCGTCGTCCAGGGTGCCTGCAGTACCATCGGCGCCTGCCGCACTCTTGAAGACCGGGTCCGCATCGAGGTTGCCGGTGCCCCAGGTCACGGTCACTGCGCCCTTTCGTATGACTGCCGCGTCCCCGCCCAGCACATCGCAGCGGGATACGCTCAGGACGGGATTGGTCTGGAGGGCGTTGACCACTGCAATCTGCGCACCCGAGGTATCCACGGGGTCCCAGAGGATGCAGTTGGCCAGAGACACGCGGCTGTCGTAGACCGCGAGGGCCCAGCCTGGCTGCTTGCCCTCTGCCAGGTTGCGGCAGAAGGTGCAGTTGGCCAGGCTCGCAGTACCCTGTGTCACGGCCAGTCCGGCGCCATCCACCATCGCGAGATTGCCGCTGAAGACACTGTTGGCGATCGTGAGGCCCCGGCCTGCGGCGAAGACCGCGCCGCCCAGGCCGTGTCCGCCGTTGCCAAAGAAGCGACAGGAGGTGATGCGGCAGTCGCTCGTCTCTATGATGCAGACCGCACCACCGTCGCCGGAGGTGTTGCCGTGGAACGTGCAATCGACCCACGCCGCGTTGCTGTCCTCGACGCACACGCCGCCTCCCTGGATGGAGGCCTCATTGCCGCGGAACGTGCAACTGGTCAGAGTGGGGCTGCTCTCCACGCTGTACAGGCCGCCTCCCTGCCCCCCTGCCCAGTTCATGGAGAAGGTACACTTGGAGAACACGGGGCTGGACTGGTAGCAGGAGGCGCCTGCGCCCTCGCCCCAGCCCACCAGACCGTCGCCCGAGAGCTGTCCCGCGCGGTTGGCCTGGAGGATGCACTGGGAGAAGGTCGGATGGCTGCGGATCAGGCAGACGCCCGCCCCGTCGAGCCCGTTGCCGCCCGTGACGGTGACGCCCTCGATCAGGACCGTGTTGTCGACGTCATACCCGACGACCACGTGGAGGCTGTTGTCGGTCCGGTAGGTCTCACTGTACAGGTCGAACGACTCCGAGACCGCCCGGTCGTCCCCCTTCAGGTCTCCGCTGAGGACGGTCGTGTAGGCCGCGATGTCGCGGGTATCGGGGTCAGCCAGCGAAAGGCCTGCGTACCCGCCTCTGAGGGTCACGTTGCTCTTGAGCTCGAAGGAGACCAGACGGTCGCCCGCCTGGACGGTCGCACCCAGGTCAGGACTGTAGGTCCCCTGGGCAATACAGATCTCGTTGCCCCTCTGTGCAGCATCGAGGGCATCCTGGAGAGAGGTATAGGCATTCTTCCAGGTCGAACCATCCTTTGCACCGGTGGCACGCCTATCCACGTAGATTCGCGTGCGCAGGAAATTGGCAGTCAGCGTATAGTGTGCATCCACCTGTGCGGTGGTCTGGGCCGCATCCGGATCCGCGACCCGACCCGCGTCCACCGCGCTGCCTGTCCAGCACAGGAAGTGGTATCCACTGGCCGGCGCAGCGACGAGGTTGACGGTCGAGCTCTGGGCGTATCTGAATGTGCCTGCGCCGGGCGAGGTCACCTGGCCGCCGGTGGTCGCATTGATCGTCAAGGTGCGATAGTCCGTGGACTGCGATCCCAGACTGACCCAGCCGGTCTCCACGCCCTCGGCGTTGCGGGCCTTGACCCGATAGGTGTACGAGGTGTTGGGCGATAGACCCGGGTTGTCCCACGAGGTGTCCGTGGTCCAGCCGGAGTTCATGCCTGCCGTGGTGTTCTCGCAGAGGTAGCGCGTGCCTGCAGGATTTCCATTGGCCAGCCATTGAACCTGGATGCTGGTGGCGCCGACCGCGGCAAAGGAGGCAGCAGCAGGCAGGTTGGCGTAGGTGAAGACGTACAGGATGTCACTATAAGGAGTCTGCACGCCGTCGCCGTTGCGGGCCCGCACCCTGAAGCCATAGCCGCGATTGGGCAGGAGCCCATCGCTGGTCCAAAGACCGCTGTCCTTGCGCCAGGAAGAGGCCTGGCCTGTGGTGACGTTCTCGAACCACAGCCCCGAGTCGCCCTGGTCCAGGCCCGAGGCGGCGCTGCGGGACTTGACCTGTATGCTGTTGGTCGTGATCGTCCCGAGGGCCACGCCTGCAGGCGTCTCGATGGCCGAGTAGACCGAGATGGGCGAAGAGAGGGCGGTTTCCACGCCATCGCCGTTGCGGGCCTTGACGCGATAGGTGTACTTGACGTTGGCGGACAGGGGCGAGTCCAGCCACTGCAGACTGGTGGTCCAGCCAGAGTTGGCGTTGCGAACCGTGTTCTGGCACCAGTACTGGGTGCCGCCCGGGTTGCCGTTGGAGCTCCAACTGGCCGTGATCTCAGTGGGCATCACCCCTGAGTACTGGACCGTGCTCGGAACGACCGCCAGCGTATAGACGAAGGTCTCCCTGCTGAAGGGCGTCAGGTCGCCGTCGCCGTTGCGGGCCTGGGCCCTGAATCCATAGCGGGTATTCGGCAGCAACCCATCGCTCGTCCACAAGGCGTTGTCCCGCTGCCAGGCAGACAGGGTACCCGTCGTGATGTTCTCCAGCTTGAGGCCGGACTTGCCGCGATCCAGGCCCGAGGGAGCACTGCTGCTCTTGGCCTGAATGCTGGCGGTCGTGATCTGGCCGAAGGCGATGCCTTCAGGGGTCTCTACGTCGGTGTACTCATACCGATCGAGGGAGTAGGCGGTCTCATTGCCGTGGCTGTCCCTGGCCTTGGTGCGGTAGCCGTACTGATGGTTGGGATTCAGTCCCACGTCCGTGTACATCGGGCTAAGCTGCCATAGGGAGTCCGAACCACCCGATCCGCCCGTCGGGCTGGAGATGAAGTCGAAGGCATACTCCTCAGGCGCAGCCACGTCCCGCTCGATGTCCGCCACCATGGTGATAGAGGTCGCGTTGACCTGACGGGGTTCCGAGATCCACACCGCGGGATTGGCAATGGGCGGGATCTTCTCTTGCAGGGTCGTAAAGGTCCCCTCGCGTCCACCGCTCCAGCCTGCGGAGTTCGTCGCCTCGACCGAGTACTGATAGCGGGTGCCTGGGACCAGCCCTGCGACCTTCTGGGTCAGGGTCGACCAGCTCGTCACGCCTTCCTTCCATTCGGTATACCACCAGCGGCCATCGAGGGACTTGTAGGAGAACCGGCACTTGCTGGGCTCGCCGCCGTCGCTCTGGAGGGTTGCCTTGAGGACCACGGTGGTCTCCGTGGCCTCCGCCGAATCGGTGGTGATCGTGGGGTACTTGATCCAATTCGGCTCCTCCGGCGTCTCTGGCGTCTCCCAGGTCGTGAGCTTCTCCACGGACGAGGCCTCCGCCCTGCCGCAATAGGCAAAAGGACAGGCGCCGCCCGAGTAGGTGCCCACCACCTCGACCGTGCTCCACCGGGCCAGATTCAGCTTGCTCGCGTAGCAGATGTCGAGCTTGGTGACGTACTCCAGCACCCCCATGGGATCTTCGAGGACTGCATCCACGGAGACCTCGACCGTGTACTGGCCTGCGCAGACGGGATAGATCTCCTGGTGCTCGGCCGTCATCACGAGGGCCCTGAACTTCACCTCGCCCGTGCCCCATCCCGCCGTCTCACCCGGAACCACGCCAAACAGCGCCAAAATGACTGCAAACGAGACTGTGGTCATGATCACTCCTCCTCTGTGTTGAACCGGCCGAAGCCGCGGGACGATGTCCTGCACATCCGTGTGACGAGCAGCCTCCGTTGCTGCTGCAGTGGATCCGGTGCTTTCGAGCGTATCAGAGTATATCCCCTTCATGACGCAACGTCAACGATCATCCACACGCCGAGAGCCAGGGACCGCCTCCAGTTGACCCGGCAGACCCAGGTTACTATGATGGGAATAGAATGCGACCCACGAGGATCCTATTGATTGCAGTAGCCTGGCTGGCGGCTGGCTGGCAGACCCCTGCTGCGGCGAACCCGGTGAAGGTCTACGAGTGGCTCGTTCTCCAGCAGAGCCCGACAGGGCTCCTCGGCAATCAGGAGAAAGATGACCTCTCAGGCGTTTATACCAACGCACTCGCCAGCCTCTGCTACATGCACCAGGGAGACATCCCCAGGGCGGAGCGGATCTTCTCCTTCTTCGCCCAGTACACCGAATCCGTGGCAGAGTCTTCGCCAGGGGGATTCTGCCAGTTCTGGGACGCCAGGACCGGCCTGCCCTATCTCGATACAGATCGCTGGGTAGGCGACAACGCCTGGCTCCTGATCGCCCTGAACACCCATCTCCAGGTGACGGGAAGGAACACCTTCGGGAAGATGCGTAGGACGATCGCAGACTGGATCGTCCGGCTGCAGGACGTGGATGGCGGCATCCGTGCAGGCTTCAATACAGCCGGCCCCATGGACTGGAAGTCGACAGAGGCCAACCTGGATTGCCATGCAGCCCTGATCGAATATCCACGGGAACGGAGGCGAATCGCAGACTACCTCAGGTCCAAGATGTGGGTCCCTTCTGAAGGCAGGTTCAAGATGGGCTCGACGGTGGCTGAATCGGCCCTGGACTGCTCCTCGTGGGCTGTCGCCAGCCTAGGCACCGACTACAGCCGGACGCTCAGCTATGCAGAGACCATCTTCTCCAGGCAGGAGGTCTGCCAGGCAACAGGCAACCTGGTGAGAGGCTTCTCGGATTTCGTCTCCGTGGATCGGATCTGGCTGGAGGGGACGGGCCAGATGGCCGCTGCATACCACGTCGCCGGCCAGCACGACAGGGCCCAGCAGGTGCTCGCAGAACTGGACCGGGCCATGATGCCAAGTGCCCTGTGGCCCGGCACCGCAGGCATTGCCAGCCACACCAACGACCCAGCCTGGGCCACGGGCGCAACCACGATCTTCGTGCCCTCCCAGGCCTGGTACCTGTTCGCAACCTGGCAGTACAATCCCATGGCAGACCCCCGGGACCCAAACCAGCCCGTGTGCCTCGCAGACCTGAATGCCGATGGCTCGGTGGACCTCCAGGACTTCGCAGAACTCGCCAGTCAGTGGCGTCAGCCAGGGTCTGGTGCAGACATCGCGCCCACACCCTGGTCCGATGGCCTGGTGGATTCCAGGGATCTCTCAGCTTGGGCTGGGAGCTGGCTCACAATCCACGCCAGGCCCCCTACCGTACACCTAACCAGCCCGGCCGATGGCTCCGAGGTCCGTGTCAGCACCAAGGTCAGCCTGGTCGCTGAGGCCTCGACCGCAGGCGCAGCCTTGGTGTCTGTGGAGTTCCTCGTGGACGGCGAGAGAATCGCAGAGGACACCGACCCCTCGGACGGCTGGCAGGCCACCTGGTCCGTGAAGGAATCCGGCCTCCACCTCCTCTCCACGAGGGCCATCGACGAAGAAGGAAGGTCGGCCGCCTCTGCCTCAGAGCTCGTGACGGCCAAAGGCACGTCACGATAGCGTAGATGTGGGACATCGGCGACCAGCAGGCGGAGCTGAGGCGCCTCGACTGGACGCATGTCCGACCGCGAGAATTGGAGTTATGAGTCGAGTCAATATGACAAATAGAGAATGGGTCAAGAACCAGTTCAGACTATACGCAAGGCAGAGACCCACACCACGCTACCGGGATGTTCTGATCATTACGTCGTTCATAGAAAGCGTCATAAGAGATGTAGCGCAAGACAGCAGCCACGCGCAGGCCAACCGCGAGTCTAAACCGCCCGAGTTTAGGAAGAGCTTGACTGTTCTCGGCCTGCGATTTGACCCCAGCGACGAGAGGAATTCACGTACGCACGAAACTGTCGGTATCAGGATGACTGTTTCGAACAGATCAATCAGATGAGAATTCATCGCAACGAACTCTTGCATGACATCATTCGGAGGGAATTGCCGGAGAAATACATAGAGGATGCGATCAGGGAGATAGCGAGGAGTACTGACCTTGTTTGCACCAAGTCGAATCTCGTCCGTGACTATTTCACCAAGAGCTATGGCTTCGATCCAGCAGAGTTCTTTCGGGGCATCAAACCCCTGGAATAGGGGGCCGCTGATAGGGGATCAGGGGGTCGGACCTTGAAACAGTAATCATCGGTCGGCGTATACTCACGCCTCCGTAATTCACACTCCAGTCTCTCTGTCTTCCCTGAAGCCAGCGGGATTGACCTGCAGGGGCGTGGGAACTATGATTACATCATGAAACGCACATTCCTTGCTGCAGTCATGGGGATGGGCCTGTGGGCCGCGTTGTGCCACGCGCTGGGCAGCGGCGACCCATCTGGATTCGCCGTGGTCAAGGTCACCAACCACGACCAGAGCGAGATGCATCTGGTGATGACCACCCGGGAGCTTCGCAGCCTGAAGGCAGAGATCGAGACCGAGTGGCTGCTGTTCGATCGGGCACTGTCCGCGGCAGCCGGCACGTGGAAGGAGGACCAGGCCCTTTGCAGGTATCCGTTTCCGTCCGCCCGCCTCGTAGCACGCCAGGCGACTGCAGTCGGGCCGACGTACGACAGCCAAGAAAAGGCCTCGGCAGCACTGAACACCCTGCTCCGTGGAAACGACCGAACTGAACTCAGGCTGCAGCCATCAGAGCCCGAAAGAGAGGGGGACACCCTCCTGTCACTGGCCGTGGACCTGCTCGCAGGGCAGCTTGACGATATGAAGGTAGCCTGGGAGTCCGCTGGCAGCACGGCGACCGCCGCCAAGATCCCGCTGGTGCCTGGAGAGGTGTTGGGCCGTACGACCCTGGGGGCGTCGCGCACCACCTATCACATTGCTGTGCCCGAGGACTTCAGCACGCTGAAACCGCCGCCCCTCCTGGTTGTGTTCAGCCCGGGCGGCGATGGACGCGACATGGTGAACCGCATGCGGGCCTCCGCCAACAAGGTCGGCTGGATGGTCATAGGCTGCGACAGACTACGGAACGGCATGGACATCAGGGAGGTGCTGCCCATCGAGAGGGCTCTCATGCGAGACCTTCGTGCTTTCATCCCCTATGATCGGACGCGGCTCTACTACGGCGGGTTTTCGGGGGGCGCGTGTCGCGCCTATCGCATGACCTGGCGTTTCAGGGACCGGTGCGCAGGAATCCTCGCGTGCGGCGGCTGGCTGGGTGGCAGCAAGGCGCAGAAGAGCCCCTTTCAGCAGGGTATGGCCGTCGCCATGGTTAATGGCGACTCCGACACGGGTGTCCGCAAGTGGGAGGAGCCGGACACGGACGTGCTGATGCGGCTGCAGTGCAGGGTGAGGGTATTCCACTTCCCTGGCGGTCACGCCGTCGCCCCGCGTCAAGTCCTTGATGAGGCCATCGCCTGGCTGGACACGCAGGGCAGTCAGAACCGTACCGCGTGGCCCAGGTAGAAGAAGCAGGCCAGGGCCAGGGTGGTCTGCAAGAGAACCGTCGTCTAGGCCTTGACAGTCATGAGACCTCCATGTCCTGGCCAGAAACCCGTCTGACCAACCCGCGAATCCCTTCACCCGCGAAAGCCCTTGTCGCTGGATCCACTGCCCAATGACACCGACAATACACTCGACCTGTTCGGCAGTCAACTCGCCGCTCTGTGGAACACGGGCAACGGGCGGAAGGAAATGAGCATCGCGCCCCAGATTCCATTGATCTCGATCGGTTTTTTTCATCCAAAAGACCATGACCGCTCTCGCTGACGGGCTGCACGCAGGCCCCGTCCGTCCAGGTTCGAGCGATTCAAGCGCCGGGACGTACCGTTCCCTATTGACAATCTGTATCAGATATGTACTAATATATGACTGAGTGCCGCAACGGCAAATAGATCCGATGGTGCATGCGCTGGACCCAGGCACTCACTAGGGCATGCACTGTTGTTTCCCCCCGGGAGGAGAGACTATGAAGAAATTAGCAGCAATCACTGTTGTGGCGGCACTGGTCTGCATTCCGTTGCTTCCCGCGACGGCCAGCCAGGTCGTCGTTGTCTCCGGCGAGTCAAGTCCCTTCTTCGCCGGACAAACCTACCCCGTTCCGACGGCCACAACAGGAGACTCGGCCAGCTACCACCTGGATCAGTCCGATTCGGGCACCATGCCGGCCATGGTCGATCTGACTGGCTTCGGCAGCGTGATCTCCATCACCGCCGCCGGAACGTGGGGTCATGGGGCTGCCGCCGGCCAGCAGAGCGGACCGGATGGGAATGCCGAGGTTGATCCGACGCATCAGGAGTACGTGGACCTGGGGATCAGCCCGCTGTCCAGCAGCCCCTTGAATCTCCTGATGGGCGTGTTTCTGACCGGTGCTGCACCCGTCGCGTTCAGCGCGCCGACCGCCCTAGTCTACGGCACGTCCAGCATGACGTCCCCCCAACTGCAACAGACCTTTGCCATTGGCTCTGGACTGTCAGGCATCGCTGTCCCCACTGGGGCGACGAGGCTGTTCCTGGGGCTCAATGACGGCTACGAATGGACCAACAATGTGGGCTCTGTGGAAGTCACGGTCACCAATGTGGTCCCCGTGCCTGGCGCAGTCCTCCTCTGTGGCATCGGCGCCGGTGTCGTCAGTTGGCTTCGCAGACGCAGAGCGATGTAAGAGTCTTTGGTGTCAGAGATACGAGGGCTGCGGGCATTGCTCGCAGCCCTTTTCATTTGAGCGAAGACGGAAGATATCCAGTACAAAGCCCCCCCCTTCGGCCCCTGTCGCTTCCATCCTGAGCCTACGGGCTCGATCGGCTGGCCTGGCGTGTGCCGCCGTAGGCGTCCAGGTTGATCCTGTTGCCATTGGGCACCGGCTCAGAACCCTCAGCCGAGAGGGGATCTCCCGATTGGATACCATTGATCTCGATGGCCTTGCCCATGAGGTTGATCGCCTCATTGAACCCTCGTGTGGGACAGAGTGTCAAGTCTGAACGGGGTGCAGGACACGCAGTACTGGGGTGACCGTCACTCTCATTCCGCCGGCTTCGTGATTGACTGAAGAGTGTCTATCTACTATGATTGGGCGTTGGCAAGGGATTTGAGAGCCCTGTTGCGGTTTGCGGCCTGCTGGATGATATCTCTGTTGAGGAGGCCAAGGCACGCTGGCTATTTCGGGCTGAGTTTCTGTCAACTCTATTGGCTGCATCAACCCTGGAGTCCCCATGAAGACGAGAGCATTGGTTCTGTCGCTGTGTGTTGTGCTTTCCGCTGTTGCCCTTTCTTTCTCTGAGCGGTGCACAGCCGCCACTCCGGAGGCAGACAAGACCTATGCCTACAAGACCGACGTCTGGGATTTCGGCGCCGAGCAACTAGACGCGACGATCTACAACAATCAGCTCACCGTGGACACCATCAACTCCTGGTACGCCAAGACAGTCGCGGTGGCTAGCGCCGGCAACGTCCTTCCCAGCAGCTTCACCGCCGGTGCATTGGGCTGGGCCGGCGGATCGAACGACCGATTGAGGACCTCCAACAAGAGCCTCACCCGCTACGATGAGAACCTTGGAGGCGCCAGTGGCTACACCGGACGCATCTACGTGAATGCCGCGGCAGCGACCGGACGATACCTGAGTCTGACGCTCAGCGAGGACGATGAGGTGACCCTCGCGACCCTGACCCAGAACGGCGGTGGGAAGATCAACTTCCAGTACGTCCCTGATCCGGCGTACCAGACCGACGTGATCACCGTCGGCTCGGCCGTGACGGAACTGCACCTGGTGGCCAAGAAGGCCGGCATCTACCACATCTTCGACACGGGGGACAAGCCCAGCTACTTCCGGATCTGCCGTAAGGACGCCACCTATGTGACGCTGACGGGTGCTGTCGATGAATCCGGGGCAGCCGGCATTCCGGCGGGCTACGGCATCGTCTTCACGAACGCCACGGGCAAGTCCTGGACTGCCGTGGTGTCCAAGGGCAAGTATTCCGTCCGACTGCCCATCGGCTACACCTATCAGTTGATTCTGTCTGGCGCGAACGGATACATCCTCAATAGTGCCACGTCCCTGGACGTGACCGCATCGTCGTCCGTCTTTGATGTCACTATCCTGGGCGTCCAACTGGTCACCGTGAGCGGCTCCATCCGCGGTTTGGGCGCCGACATCGCCAAGCTCGGGTTGACCTACGCCACCGATCCTTCGGCGCACAAGGTCTTCCAGCCCAAGCCGGTGATCAACGCCGGCGCAGCGACTTATTCCGTGCAACTGGAACCCAACTGCAAGTACACGCTCTCCGCCACAGGGGTCAACGACTATGCCCTCACGGCAGACACCCTCACTGTCACGGCGGCTGCCAGTACGGACGTCGTCTTCGGCCCGAAACCCAAGCACCACGTGACCTTCGACGTCACGGGCCTCACCGCCGCCCAACTGGCCAAGCTCGCCCTGACCTTCACGAACCTGAACGAGAAGGACTACGTCTACAGCTTCACCTCGGTGGACGGGGTCTCTCTGCGGGACGGTGTCTACACCGTTGCGACCAGCGGTCTGGATGATTACCCCGTAGAGCTGGGACTCACCTCGAACCTGAAGGTGAGTGGCACAGACACCTCCAAGGCCCTGGCGTTCGGGCCCGTGACCAACTGGCCATTTGACGACAAGGCGATCACCAACTCCACGCCGTCCTACAAGGGCATGCTCTTCACCGGCAATGCCTACAATGAGATCGCCAAGGGACATCTCGCGGCCCGTGACGGAGCCGCGATCCGGGTCCCTGTGCACAGCGGCGACAAGGTCATCGCGACCTACTACTACTCTGCTGACTTCTCGATCAATGGAGGTCCTTCCATCACCACCTCCAGCGGGAGCACCTCCAAGTTTGAGCGGACGGAGTACCTCTATGCCGGCACCGTGGATGGCTACGTCACCCTCACCGCGGGCTCTTCGACCACCTCCTACTTCACCCACATCGAGGTGATCCAGCCCGTGGCCTATGTCGCCCAGATCCACGTGGGCGCCGACAAGGAGTGCCTCACGGTCAATGCGGCCCTGAATGCCATCACGAGGATGAATCGCACCGCGGATCAGCGTGTCACGGTCCTGATCGACGCCGGCAACTATGAAGAGATGTTGGTGATCTCGCAGCCCAACGTGACCTTGAAGAACGCCTCGGCATCACCGAGCATCGCCCTCCTCAATCAAGGGGTGGACATTGCCCCCGGTGGCGTCAGGATCACGGGCTATTATGGGCATGGCTACGATTACTTCAGCATGGCCACCAACCAGAAATGGAATGCCGACGTGCTGAGGGTGAACCTTGAGAATGGCACTCTCTCAGCCAAGAACGCAGGGGCTGCAAGCACCAACGGGTCCTACTGGAATGCCACGGTCGTTGTGGATGCCGCCGGGTTTGAGGCAGACGACATCATCTTCGAGAACTCCTTCAACCAGTACATCTCCAAGAGGGAATCCCAGGACGTGGTGGTGATGTGGGAATCCGGGAACAAGGGACAACGTCCCGTGGACTATGGCAACACCACGGTTCAGAACAGGAGCTTCGTGGAGAGAGGGGCGGCCATCGCCTTCACCGGCAGCGCCGACAAGGCCATCCTCAACACGTGCCGTGTGGTCGGCCGCCAGGATTCATTCTATGGCGCTGCGCCCGCCAGGGTGGTGATCTACAAGGGCGCGGCGATGGGAGCCGTAGACTACATCTTCGGCGCCATGACCGCAGTCTTCTACAAGGTGGACCTGGTGATGAACACCAGTGATGTCGCCAGCGACGCGTCCTACCTGACCGCGGCCCAGCAGAGCAGCGGCCGAGGGTTCCTGATGTACGAATGCCACGTGACGTCGACGGTTCCAGGGGTAGACACCGCATCGACGTATCTGGCCAAACCAGGGTACTTCGGACGGCCCTGGCAGGCGACCACCAGTGAAGTGGTGTTCTACAATACCACTGTCGACGCGACCCACTTCCCTGGCTACGAAGGCAAGTCCATGATCACCCCTGCCGGCTGGAACGAGAGCCTGGGCGGCCAGTCGCCGTTCATGTATGAATACGGGACGATCGAGAAGTCGGGAGAGAACAACCTGGCTAGCCGTGTCTCCTGGGCAACGGCCCTGACACTGCCGGTGTTGAAGGATGGCACGGCCATCAACGCCCTCCACTTCACAAAGGGCTCGGATGGCTGGGATCCAATCCCTGGTCTGATTGCCGGCGACATCCAGGACACGGATTCGCACTAGGATCGTGGCCACCCGCGTCTAATCCCAGTCTCGCAAGATGAAGCCCATGCCGATCCTGTTGATGCTGTGGCTGTAGTCCAACAGGCTCTCACCATAGCCTGTGAAGAACTGCACGTAACCGTTGATGGATCTGACAAGGGGAAAACTCCATTCCAGTTGGAGAGCACCCCGGTTGTCGTCGAACTGAAGGCTGTTTCTCAGCATCGCACCGAATCGGTTCTGCTTCCACAAGTAGTAGCCCCAGATCTCGCCGTACCCCATGTAATCCTCGATGTGGGGATTGTCATCGTCCTCCGCACTTTCCGGAATCCGGTACCAGCTTTGAACCAGCAACGTAAAGTTTCCCCTCTCGAGACCGAAGTTGCCGACCAAGCGATTCCAGCTTCTCGACAGCGGCTCCGAACACCCATTCGACTGATGATTGAGGCCCAGGGTGATCGTACGCATCCTCATCCCCAGGAAAGGGAGGTCTGTGCGGAAATTCAGGAACGCCTCCGGTTCGTAGTTGGTCTCGCGGAACGGAGAGGAATCCTCCGTGTTGTAGACCTGCCAGAAGGAACGCTGCGTGTACCCGACCCAAAAATCCACGTCCCTTCCCAGGACGTCCTGCCAGAGCTTGATCTTCGGACTGATCTGAAACAGGGCCTCAGACTTCAGAACATCGTTGCCGGTCGCCGCGCGAACGGGATCGACGTTCGGCCGGTTGTTGTACGTGAACGGCAGGAGGTAGGTGGATCTATGGATCATGAGGGCATATTGTCCTCGAGGCCGGCTCTCATCCAGTTCCCATAGGCGTGAGAGGTAGGATTCCGATACTCTCTGCGGGTCCTCGGCAGGCAGTGCAGGGGTCGCCAGCGGAGGCCACAGGAGGACAAGAACGAGGGTCCACCCTCTGCCTCGATGGCGACTGAGCCCCTCCATCCCGCATCCCCTTGAGAAGGCCGTCGCGTCTGTCTCATGTCTCATGGCCGTCGTCCTCACAAGTTCGGCGCGGACGGCACCCGTGGAACGGGAGGACCGCCCGAGCCCTGTCAGAAATGATAAGCGGCGCCGAGGGTCAAGGCACCGGCGGACGCCAACACATAGACACCGCCCTGGTACTGAAGGCTCAGATCGATTCGCCGCGTCAGGGCATGGCTGACGCCGACTCCGGTGAAGGGGGCGACCCCCCACGCATCATTCGTTTCCGTCTCTGGAACCGCCACAACCATGGCGCCCAACTTGAAGAAGATCGTAGAGCGATCCTTGATGAACAGGGTGCCACGCCACGCCACATAGCCCATATTGAGGTGCCCAGAGACGTCTTCTTCGCCCCCTTCATCGTCATCTTCAAAGTCCGTATACCATTGCCCAACCCCACCTTCTATCGCATGGTGCGGAGTGAGACCGTAGCCCACCGCACCGACCCAACTGAGCCCCCCGACCGCACCGTCTGAGAGATCGAATTCCTGGCTGAAGATGCCCAGATAGGAGAAACCGGTCCCCAGATTCGCTTCCAGGTAAGGCCCTGTGTGGCGGTTCCATGGTTCTTCCTGGTCTGCTGGGCCTGCTGTGACCCAGGAGGCAACAGCGAGATACGTCACCATCATGGCTACGAGCGGCATTCTCATAAAGGCCTCCCTTCAATGACAACTGGACCAGGATTCAGTACCTCGATCCCACATTCCCCGCGAGGTCTTGGACGCATGGAGGACAAACGGGAACGAGGACGCAACGGCCGGTCAACAGGACCGCTCAAGACCGAGGACTTGCGAGAAAGGCGGGCTGGCTGTTCATCTTGGCGTAGCGAGATGCCCATGGGCAGCATTGTGGCGGAACCACAGAAGACAGGCAAGAGAATTGTTGAACTGAAACTGAAACTGGGGACAGTCACCCATGGCGATCCGTTAGACGGCGTGCTACAATAGAGCCGGGTGACATGAAGATGATCCATTGCCGCATATTCATCGTGATCTTGTGCATGCCCTTGTGCGCATGCCCCGTGTACAGCCGTGACTTCTTCGTGGCCCCCAACGGGGACGACCACAACGAGGGCGCCATAGAAACGCCTTTCCAGACCGTAGGCAAGGCGTTGGAGAAGGTTCGGGCAGGTGACATCATCCTCCTGCGGGGCGGCGCGTACACCTGCCGTGCCACCCTCCGGATCGACGCCAGCGGCCAGGCGGAGAATCCCCTGTCGCTGCGGGCTGCTCCCGGCGAGGTGCCCGTGCTGGACTTTCAGACCAGCGGCCGCAGCAGTCCGGGCATCCGTCTTGGGGGTAGCTTCTGGCACATCCGCGGCCTCGTCATCCAACATGCCGGAGACAACGGGGTCATTGTCTATGGCGCCAGCAATCGTCTGGAGCAGGTTGTCGCACGGTACAACGGCGACTCCGGCATTCAACTGCACACAGGCGCAGCTCATAATCGGATCGAAAACTGCGATTCGTATCTGAACTACGACGCCCAAAACCACGGTGAGAACGCCGATGGTTTTGCGGCAAAATTCACCCTGGGCGAAGGCAACACCTTTGTGGGTTGCCGCTCCTGGGGCAACTCCGACGATGGCTTCGATCTCTGGGAGGCTGGCCGCGGCGTCACGCTGGTGAATTGCTGGGCCTTCCGCAACGGGGTAAATGTCTGGCGCGACACGGCGTTCAGCGGCGACGGCAACGGCTTCAAACTGGGTCACGGCAGTGGCGGCCACATTTTGATGGCATGCCTGGCCTATGATCACCCCCATAACGGCATCGACGTAAACGGAAACGTCACCGGCGTCACCCTGTACAACTGCACCTGCGTGGGCAACCGGGGCCCGAACTTCTACTTTGACGAGCACTCCAATAGTCACGTCATGCGCAACAACCTCTCCCACCTGGGTTCGGTTGTGGTGTATGGCGAGATTGATGATGCGAACAACTCGTGGAACGGATTCACCGTCAAGGCTGCGGATTTCCGGAGTCTCGATCCCAACGGCATCGATGGGCCACGCAGGGGCGACGGCAGCCTGCCCAGACTCCCCTTCCTGCGTCCGAGCACCGCCAGTTCACTGATTGACGCAGGTGTCGACATCGGACTTTCGTATGAGGGCCACGCCCCGGACCTGGGGGCCTTTGAGTTTCTGGAGGAGGACTGTAACGGCGACGGCGCCATGGACACCATCGATCTGGCCTGCCTCGCCTCGCACTGGCTGGATGCCGATCCCAATGGGGCGATCGACTTCGTTGACTTCAGCAGACTCGCCGCTCACTGGCGACAGTAGCGAGGATCGGCCAGACGGGTCTGAAAGGCCAACATCATGAAACAAGACGTTCCTTTGAAACAGGCGAAATGGTTGATCGAGCCGGGCTGCGTCGTCCTGGTCACAGGTGGCACAATGGATAGGGCCAACCTGATGGCAGTCAGTTGGCAGACGCCCGTGCAGACTGCGGACCCGTGCCTCGTGCTGCTGGTGCTGAACCGCATCCGATACACCTACGAGCTGATCCGGCAGAACAACGAACTGGTGATCAACGTACCGGGCGAGGACCTGCTGGACCAGACCCACCTGTGCGGAACGATCACCGGTCGCAAGGTGGACAAGTGGAAGAAGGCCCGCCTGACCCCGGCCCCCGCCAACGTAGTCCACCCGCCATTGGTCAGCGAGTGCAGCGGGCACCTCGAATGCCGGATCACGCAGACGTTCAGCGTGACGACACACGACCTGGTCGTCTGCGAGGTCGTCCATGCCTCGGTCGAAGAGGGCCTCTTTGACGGTGCCTGGATCCCCGAGAGGTTCCACACCCTGCACTACATGCAGTCCGACAAGTACGGCATCATCACCCGCCGCCTGCAAGCCGGGCGATGAAGAACGTTCTTGATCCTCCCTGACCTCTCCTTCGTACCCTTCGCATCCTTCGTGGTTTCGACGGGAGTGGAGGCGGTGTTGTCGCAGAAGCCAGGTATTCGTGCTTGAAATCTTGCGGGCATACACTATGCTGACTCTGGCAAGGCACGCGGTGCCGCTAGATACCGCCGACCCGCTGACATTGCATCGGGAGAGAACGACCATGATGGAGTCTATTGTTGTCACGGCGTTTCCGGTTCTGTTCCTGGCCCTCTTGTTCGGGGGAGGGGCACTTCTGCATCGAAAGAACATCGACATGGATGGCGAGCCGCCCATCGGCAAGAGGGTGTTCTACATCAGCAAGTACATGATCCTTGCCCTCTGGGCCGCCACCCTCGTGCACAGTTGGGGTATCGACCTGTCTCTCGTGAGAGGGCCGGAGTTCTTGCGGTGGATCTCCCTGGTGCTGTGGGTCGGCGGCTTCCTGCTGATGTTCATCGGCAGGCTCGGGCTGGCGGATTCATTTCGGATCGGCTCGCCCAAAGAGAGCACCCGCCTGAAGGTGAGCGGTCTGTTTCAATTCAGCCGAAACCCGATGTACGTGGGCGTGTATGCGACCCTCTCGGCCGCTGTCCTCTACACGCTCAATCCTATTGTGCTCCTGGCCGGTGCATTCGTGGTCATCGTCCACCATCGCATCGTCTTGGCCGAAGAGCAGCACCTGCAGAAAGCCTTTGGCCAAGAGTATACGGACTACTGCCATCGGGTAAGGCGATACCTTTAGCCTGCCCGAGCGGAGTCAACACAGGGTCACGTCTTCAGAACGCCTGGCGGATCGAGGGGGACACGTTCTGTGGGACCGTGAGGGCGTGGATATCGCCGCAACTGGGCTACAATTGCCTCAAGTGGGACCTCGTCAATGGTGAAGAAGACGGGAACGGTCGTGGATCCCCTACTTTGCCATCCACGAGGCCTTGCTTGCCAATGGGATACCGTCCTGCAGCGTCGCCTGATGCAGGCTTCCCGCCTCTGCCTGGATGCAGATGAAGTACAGATCTTCGTCGCCCGCCTTCCATGCCCGGGCGCCTTCCGGTGCGATGCGGATGACAGTCCCTTCCTGAATCGGGAACTCCTCGCCATCCATGAAGAACGTCCCCTTGCCGCGCAAGACGATATAGACCTCTTCGTTCTTCTTGTGGGCATGGACAAACGGCATTCCCTTGCCTGCCGGGAGGCGGTTCAGTGAAACCTCACAGCCGGTCAGGCCCAGTTCTTTGCCCACGAAGAACTTCCCAGAGTACTTCCCTGTGGTCCCGACAAAGGCCCGATCCGACAACGACTCGAACGAGCCAACATCTGTCACGGAGTAGTTCTTTCCATTGCGTGTCATGCTGAGTCCCTTTCAGTAGCATGCCTAGAACCTATCTCAAAATCTCCTTCTGCAGGGACACCCTGGGGCCAGCACAAGCTGCCAGCACCGGAGGTCACACATGCGTACCCCACTTTCCCCCATCGGCGATCCAGCCCTGGGAAGCGGCGGTTCTGCGGGATCTCCAGAGCCCCTTTCATGCCGATCCACGCGCTGATTCTAGAGTGCCGCCAGGAGCATGTAAAGAGCTACCCTCCGGGAGAGTGGCTCATCGAGCTCTGACTCCAAAGCGGCCTAGCTGCCTTCGCTCTTGACCGCCGGCGGAATCTGCTCTATGGTCTAATCCTGAAGACAAGAAGAAGGTGTTGTCACCCTCGTTCAAGGAGGCCCTTCGATGAAGGCTGTATCGCTGACTCTTGCGTTGTCCCTCTTCCTGACAGGCCCGGCGTGTCTGGCGCAGTCCGCCTGGCACACCCTCCATAACGACTTCTACTGGCTGGATCAGAACGGCCAACGCATCCTCACGCGGAGCGGCTGCCTGTGCAAGTTCGACGGTATCTACTATTGGTATGGCGGCACCCAGACCGACCTCCATCGCGCACAGTACTGCTACACGTCCAGGGACCTGGTCCATTGGACCAGCAAGGGCGTCATCCTGAACTGCCCTGTGGAGGCCAACCGCATCGATGTCCTCTACAACAAGACGACCCGGCAGTATGTCATGGTCCTCAAGTATGACGGCAATGGTGCCCATCTGGGCATCGCCACGGCCGACAAGCCCGAGGGCCCCTTCACGTTCAAGAGCCTGACCCTCGTCGACAATGCCCGCATGGGCGACAGCTCGGTCTACGTCGGGGCTGATGGGAAGGCCTATCTGTGCTACGTTTCATGGGCCGCGGGAACCAACGCCCAGCATGGCATCTACCTCATGTCGGGGGACTACCTCTCGTTGGACAGGCGGATCACCCTCTGGGACATCCGCAGCCGCGAGGCCCCCCACATCTTCACCCGCAACGGCATCTACTACTATGGAACCTCGCGCACTGCGGGGATTGAATCCTCAGGCACCAGCTACTACACGGCCAAGGACCCGAGCGGCCCTTGGTCAGCAGCCGCGCCGCTCTCCACGCCCGGCTCCACCAACTCCTGGGATTCGCAGGTGGACACCATCATCCCCCTCAAAGGCACCGAGGCAACGGTCTACCTGTACTTCGGAGACCGCTGGATCAAGAATCCGCAGCGGGGCCGAAACGGCGATTACATCTTCCTCCCCATGGAATTCGACGGCGACTCGCCGATCCTGAACTACTACCAAGATTGGGAAATCAACCTGGACGCAGGCACCTGGCGAAAGTTCGATCCCTCCCACAACCTGGCCGCGGGCAAGAAGGCAACGGCCTCCTCGGAGGACCCGAACCACGTGGCCGGGAATGTCACGGCCCCCAAGACCTTCAATGACTGCGTCAACACCTACTGGCAAAGCGGAGACGGCAGCGACCAGTGGATCAGCGTAGACCTGGGCAGGCCGACCGAGATCAATCGGGTCATCCTCAAGTGGAACACAAACGCCGCCAAGGAGTTCAAGGTACAGACGTCCATGGATGCAGCCAACTGGACAGATGTCTTCAGTACGACCCTCGGAGCCTCCTACACGGTGACGGATGAGACCTTCAAGACAACAACAGCCCGGTACGTGCGTATGGCCGCCACGCAGAAGGCCCCCATCCCCACTGTTCGGGCAGACATGGTCCGCCGCGGGCAGATCGAGACCCTGCCCGCAGGTTACTCGCTGTTTGACTTCATGGTCTTGAAGGATTGAGCAACATCGGCCTGGATGGGAACAACGGGGAAGTACTTCTCAACCAGCCGAACTGACTCCGCAACCTCTCCTTCGCTGCCAAGCCCGACGGAGACGATGTCGTTCGGCTTGGAGTTCTCCACGATGAAGTGCAGGGCCTCATCAGGAGGGATTCGGCCAGCACCCAGGGTCTTGATAAGGATGAACGGCTTGGCCACGCTACGAACAAGGCTCACCCTGTCTTGAACTGTGTCTGGCCCATCGAATCCAGGATAGACGAAACCGGAGAGGTTCATGGGGAACAGGTACGTGTCAATCCCGTAACCGTGCCTTTCGCACAGCTCAACCGTGGCCACGCAGTGCGTGGAGATTCCGGCCAGCAATCCCGCTTCGTGAATCTGGTCGATGAATCGTCTGAGCCCGTCGATCGCATCGCCCTTCCTGGGGCGGTCCACGTACTGTGCGTGCACAACGCAGATGTCGGCCCGATTCTCGATCAGCAACGCCAGCTTCTGTGGATGGGACTTGATCGGCGAGGTCTCGTCAATTCGGGTGCTGCCGACGAAGCGAACAGGATCCGTGCGCTGCTTCCGAAGCCTGGCCAGGATCGAGAGGATCCGTGGGTTGACGCATGACTCTACCGCGTTGATCCCCAGGGCCAGACAGTGCCGTACCGTCCGTTCGATCGTCTCGTCGCTGAAGCGGCCGAGATACTCCGCGTTCCTGGCCTCACTGAAATGCGAATGTCCCCAGAAGGCATTGGTCCCGCACAGAACCTTGCTGAAACTCAAGGCGCCAATCGTCACCTGTCTCATCTGGTACCAACCTCCCTCTGCGACAGAGTCGGAAGGCGTCCGACACAGACGCCCTACAAACAGACGGTGCGTCGAGGGTCGCTCGACGCACCGGTGTTTCCGCTGAATGGAGGCAGCATGGGCCAAGGCCCATCCTACCCCTTCTACTTCTTCTTGCCTTTGGCGTTCCTGACTGCTGACTGGGCTGCTGCCAGCCTGGCGATCGGGACTCTGAACGGAGAGCAGCTCACGTAGTCCATGCCGACCCTGTGGCAGAAGTCCACGCTGGCGGGCTCGCCGCCCTGCTCGCCGCAGATGCCGATCTCGAGGGCCTTGTTGGCCTTGCGGCCCCGCTCGATACTGATCTTGATCAGCTCGCCGACGCCGGTCTGGTCGATGCTCTGGAAGGGATCTCCAGGCAGGATCTTCTTGCTGACGTACTCGGGCAGGAACCCGCCGATATCGTCCCTGCTGAAGCCGAAGGTCATCTGGGTCAGGTCGTTGGTGCCGAAGCTGAAGAACTGGGCGACCTCTGCGATCTGGCCGGACAGCAGCGCTGCACGCGGGATCTCGATCATGGTGCCCACCATGTGCTTGAAGCCCTTGATGCCGAACTTGGCGCAGACCTCTTTGTAGACCTGCTTGATGATCTCGAGCTGCTGCTTGATCTCGTTGACGTCACAGACGACCGGGATCATGATCTCGGGATGCGGCTTCTTGCCTTCCTTGATCAGCTCTGCAGCGGATTCGAACACAGCCTTCGCCTGCATGGCCGTGACTTCCGGATAGGTGATGCCCAGACGAACGCCGCGATGTCCCATCATGGGGTTGCTCTCGTGCAGGCCGTCCGCACGCTTGCTCAGCTCTTCCATGCCGATGCCCAGGGACTGGGCCAGGGCTTTGCGCTTCTCCTCGCCCTCGGGCACGAACTCGTGCAGAGGCGGATCGAGCAGACGCACGACGACCGGAAGGCCGTCCATGACTTCCATGGTGCCCTTGATATCCCGCTTGACGTACGGGAACAGCTCGTCGACTGCCTTCTTCCGTTCTTCCTCACTCTTGGACATGATCATCTTGCGGAGGACGAACAGCGGCTCATCCGAGCCCTTGCCGTAGAACATGTGCTCTGTCCTGAACAGGCCGATACCCTCTGCGCCAAAGGCCCGGGCCTTGGCTGCGTCGACCGGCGTCTCGGCATTCGTCCGTACGCCCAGCCTGCGGATTGCATCGCAGATCTTCAGGAAGTCCATGAGGACCTGGTTCTCTTCACCTGCAGCCATCATCGGGAGCTGGCCGCCGTACACGTTGCCCTTGGTGCCGTTGAGGGTGATCCAGTCGCCCTCCTTGAAGGATGCGCCGCCCACGTGGAAGACCTTGGCGCCCAGGTCCACGTGCAGGGAGCCGCAGCCGACGATGCAGCACTTGCCCCATCCACGGGCCACCAAGGCCGCGTGGCTGGTCATGCCGCCGCGGGCCGTCAGGACGGCCTGTGCAGCCCTCATCCCCTCGACGTCCTCAGGATTGGTCTCTTCACGGACCAGGATGACCTTCTTGCCTTGCTTGTTCCAGTCCACAGCCGCGGCAGCGGTGAACACCACCTGCCCTGTTGCGCCGCCAGGACCTGCGGGCAGGCCCTTGGCCAGGACCTTCTGGGTGGCCTCTGCCTTGGGATCGATGATCGGGTGCAGAAGCTCATCGAGCTGGGCGGGCGTCACACGGGTCACGGCCTCTTCCTTGGTGATCAGCCGCTCCTTCAGCATGTCGACGGCCATACGGACTGCGGCAGGACCGTTGCGCTTGCCGACGCGGCACTGCAGCATCCACAGCCTGCCCTTCTCGATGGTGAACTCGATATCCTGCATGTCGCGATAGTGCTTCTCGAGCCTCCTCTGGATGGCGTCCAACTGCTTGTAGACCACAGGCATGGCCGTCTCCAGAGACGCCAGGTGCCTGTTCTGGTCGCCCTTGGTGGACTCGTTGAGCGGATTGGGGGTCCTGATCCCTGCCACCACGTCCTCGCCCTGGGCGTTGACCAGCCATTCGCCGTAGAAGAGGTTCTCGCCCGTGGCCGGGTTGCGGGAGAAGGCCACGCCCGTGGCAGAGTCCTCGCCCATGTTGCCGAAGACCATGGACTGGACGTTCACGGCAGTGCCCCACTCATCCGGGATGCGTTCGATACGACGATAGCTGATGGCCCGCCTGCCGTTCCAGGAGGCAAAAACCGCGTAGATGCCGCCCCAAAGCTGGGCCTGGGCGTCGTCCGGGAACTCCTTGCCAAGCACTGACCTGACCTTGACCTTGAACTGCTCGCACAGTCCCTTGAGGTCATCCGCGGTCATGTCTGTATCCAGCTTGTAGCCCTTGCTCACCTTAAGGTGGTCCATGATCCGCTCGAGCTGCCGGCGGATACCCTCGTCATCCTTGGGCTCGACCCCGGCGGCCTTCTCCATCACCACGTCGGAGTACATCATGATCAGCCGCCGATACGCATCGTATACGAATCTCGCGTTGCCGGTGGCGGCAACCAGGCCGGGAATGGTCTGACTGGTGAGTCCCACGTTCAGCACGGTCTCCATCATGCCGGGCATGGAGCTGCGGGCGCCCGAGCGGACCGACACCAGCAGAGGATTGGCTGCATCGCCGAACTTCTTGCCCATGATCGCCTCGACCTTGGCAAGGGCTGTTGCGACCTGCTCCTTGAGACCCTTCGGGGCAGTCCGCTTGTTCTGGTAGTAGTACGTGCAGACCTCTGTGGTGATGGTGAAGCCAGGGGGCACAGGCACGCCCAATTTGGCCATCTCTGCCAGGTTTGCGCCCTTGCCGCCCAGCAACTCCTTCATCTTGGCGTTTCCGTCGGCCTTTGCGCCGCCGAAGAAGTACACCATCTTCTTTGCCTTGACCGAGGGCTTTGCCTGCTTTGCGCCCTTGCCGGCCTTTGCCTTTGCCGCTGCCTTTGCCATGTCTGACTCTCCTGTCTGGTCGCATCAAAGGCGGTCTGATGCGATTGCTAAGTCCCCGAACCTGGGACAACGAAGGTTTGGTCCTCACGGATGAAGACTAAAGTGGGTAAATATAGCCCACGGAGAGGGCAATGTCAATCCTCAACCCCTGTCCTTGCCGCAGATAAAGCTCCCTACTTTTCCTGGCCGAGCCATCGATAGATGCCCCCTGCTACCACTGCACCGACGACGGGCGCGACCCAGAAGAGCCAGAGCTGGGACAAGGCCCAGTCGCCCACGAATAGGGCCTGGCTGGTGCTCCGGGCAGGATTGACCGAGGTATTGGTCACCGGGATGCTGATCAGGTGGATCAGGGTCAGGCCAAGGCCAATGGCGATGGGTGCAAGGCCCTGGGGGGCCCGCTTGTCCGTGGAACCCAGGATGATCAGCAGGAACATGCAGGTCATGACGACCTCGCACAGGAGGGCCGCCTGCAGCGAGTATCCGCCCGGCGAGTGGTCACCGTATCCATTGGCCGCAAACCCGCCGGCGAGGGTGAAACCGGCCTTGCCGCTGGCAATCCCATAGAGGACGCCGGCTGCCGCCGCTGCACCCAGGACCTGCGCGACGATATAGGGGACCAGGTCTGAGCCCTTGAACCGGCCTCCGACCCACAACCCTATGGAGACCGCAGGGTTGAGGTGGCAGCCCGAGACATGGCCTATCGCGAAGGCCATGGTCAACACCGTCAGGCCGAAGGCCAGGGAGACCCCGAGCAGCCCGATGCCCACGTTGGGGAAGGCCGCAGCCAGGACCGCACTTCCGCAGCCGCCCAGGACCAGCCAGAACGTCCCAATCAGCTCAGCCCCGAACTTCCTTGTCATGTCCATAGACACTCCTTTCAATGATGCCAATCCATTTGAACCGCAGGACCAAGGGAGGCATAATACCCCTTCGGGTACGGCTCGTGCAAGAGAGAGGCGGAAGGGAAGAAGGTGAGAAGGCAAGAAGGTAGGAACACAAGAGCAGGGCAAGAAGCAGGAAGGCCTTGGGTCGCGTCCTATCTCCTATCTCCTGAATCCTGACTCCTGTCTTCTATCTTCTGGCTTCTGTTCTTCCCCCCCCAGCATCTTCAGGCAGAACCGATCTGTCATGCCTGCCATGTAGTCGGCCACTGCCCGTTGGAGGCCGTACTCGGGGATGAATCGCTGGAAGTAGCGGGGCATCAGCTCAGGGCTGGAGACAAGCCTGTTGAAGAGTTGTGAGAGCCACTGCCGGACCTGTTCGGCAGTAGCCAGCAGTGTGGGATGCAGATAGAAGTGGCCCAGCAGGAACTGCTCCAACTGCCGCACCTGGGCATCGCCGTCGCCGGACAGGGTGATCAGGGGACGGCCGTATTCATACACGTCCTCCGGCCGCTGGATACAGGCGCCCGCCAGGGCCTTGTGGCTGGTCTGGATACAGTCGCCTACGAGCCGGTTGATGATCGCCTTGCTGGTGCGGGTACGGCGGATCGTGTAGTCGTCGATGGCTGCGATGCCGATGTCCTGTTCCGCCTGTGCCACGAGAGGAATCAGCCTGGCCTGTTCGCCGGTCACGAGCCTGGCCCTGCGGCCGTCCTCCAGGTCGTGGCAGTTGTAGGCAATCCGGTCCGCCAGGTCTGCCACCTGGCCCTCGAGCGAAGGACAGGGCTCGGCGAACGCCGCCTCCCCGGACTGCTCATCATACAGGGTCCTGTGTTTGGCCAGGCCCAGGCGGGTCTCGTACATGAGGTTGAGGCCCACGAACTGCGGATAGGGGTGCTCCAGGAGCGTGACAATCCGAAGCCCCTGGCGGTTGTGCTCAAAGCCGCCCCACGGAGCCATCAACTCATTGAGCACGTGCTCTCCAGTGTGGCCGAACGGCGGATGTCCCAGGTCATGGGCCAGGCAGATCGCCTCGGTGAGGTCGTCGTTGAGGCCCAGGGCCTTGGCCAGGGTCCTGCCGATCTGGGCCACCTCGATGGTATGGGTCAGGCGGGTGCGGTAGAAGTCGTCCAGTCCAGGGGTGAAGACCTGGGTCTTGCCCTCCAAGCGGCGGAACGCAGAGCTGTGGATGACCCGGTCCCGGTCCCGCTCAAAGGCGGCACGGTAGGGGTGGGCGTTCTCGAAGAACGCCCGGCCCCTGCTGTTCTCTTCAGTAACGGCGTATCCAGCCGGCCCTGGCATGGTCCCCTAGCCTCTGTCTTCTGAGTTCTGAGTTCTGAGTCCTGGGTCCTCTCGCAGCATGTGGTGCTGCCTGGCCGTATCCTTGAGCTGTTCCATGAGGGCGGCCAGGCTCTGGCTGACGATCTTTGTGTCCGTGCACACACTCACGAAGCTGGTGTCGCCGTTCCATCGCGGCACGACGTGGATGTGCAGGTGACCGGGCAGGCCTGCGCCTGCACATCGCCCGAAGTTGATCCCCACGTTGAACCCGTGCGGCGAGATGGCCAAGGACAGGAGCTTCTGCATGTCACGCACCTGCCTGACCAGATCCAGCAGCTCTTCGTCCGTGGCCTCGCCCAGATCTGCGATGTGCCGGACCGGTGCGACCAACAGGTGTCCGTTGTTGTAGGGGAAGCGATTGAGCACCACGATGCTGGGACCGGACCGCCACAAGACCAGGTTGGCCCCGTCGTTCTCACGATGGGCCACATCGTGACACAGGAAACACTCGCCGGTGCCTTCTGCAGCGGCCTGGATGTATCCGATGCGCCAGGGCGCCCATAGACTCTTGTAGTTCAAGACCTCACCTCCCGGTCACGGCCATCAGCTCTCAGCTATCGGCCGTCAGCAGGAAGGCTCACGCCGTATCTCCGGCTGAAAGCTGAGAGCTGAAGGCCGACAGCCCCTCTTACTTCTTGCTTCTTACCGCTTTGTTTCTTCCATCTTGATCGTCTGCTGGATGATGACCCTAGGATGGGCGTTCAGGCCCATGGGCACTGCAGCCTGCACTTCCAGGCGGAACTGCTGCTCGTACCCCTTGGAGATCCCTGCATCCACGTCGAATTGCTCGCTGCCCTTGCCCTCGAAACTCAGGATCTGGTAGCTTCCCAGAAAACCGAAAGGACCGCTGGGCCTGAACCGGCCCGAATACGGGATCGGCCACGAAGTCGGCGCAGGCCTGTCCGACAGCCGGGCCTTGCTGGTGATCGTGGCCACGCGTCCGGCCGCGGACTTCTGAATCTCTTCGAGCGTGTAGGTCACGTCCCGGGCCTTGCGCATCACCATGGGCGTGGGCAGCGACAGCCTGGACTCCCAGGTTCTGCCCTGGGACAGGCCGTTGGCGTCTGCGCTGGCGACCGCATCCCAGAGAAACCACTGGGTGGCCACCACGTCGCCGATCATCTCGGGGTCCTTGATCCTGCCCTGCTTGGCATCCTCCCTGAACGCCAGCTTGCCGATCTCCTTGAGAAGGCTGTCCAGGGAACTGGCATCATGGATCCTGCCGCCGCGATCCACGGTCAGGGTGAAGGTCTTGCCCCTGAGCCCCTCGACCGCGTCAGGCCGGACGTCCAGGGCCCCGCCGAGCTGGGTCCGCCTGGCTTTCACGGACTTGCACTCAGCCGTGAGGGTTGTCAGGCCGTTGGGCTCCACGCGAGTGGGTGTGTAGCACATCACCAGGTCCAGGGTCTCAGTCGTCTCGCTGGTGTTGTTGGGATCGGGCCTGATCGCCGCCCGATTCGGGTCCCACTGGATCCGCGTGGTGCGCAGGGAGGAGAACGCGTATTCCAGGCCCTTCCCCTCCTTGAACTGCGGGGCCAGGCGGACCTTGTCCCCGCCTTCCTTCCCCTGCCCCGCCGCCGCGGAGGCCGCCGGCGCAGTCGCCGGCGACAGTGTCACTCGCTGCAAGTGCCAGATATGCGTGGATCTCAGCAGGAAGCTGTTCGGCTCGCCCTCGTTCGGGCCGGTCTTGGCCTTGGGGTCCAGGGCCAGCCACTGGGCATCCAGCATCTCACCGGACCCTTCCACCTGGCCATCGGCCAGATCGAGTCTGGACTGACCGCTGTAGCTGAACGACATGTCGAGCGCGGCAGCCAGGGCCCTGGTCTTGTCGTCCTGCGCAAAGGCCTGGTCCGTTCCCTTCGAGGAGAGGACGCCTTCCAGGCCAATGACCGCCACGGATCGGCCGCCGCTCGTTTCCAGGCCTTTGAATGTATAGATCTTCTCGAAGGCCTTGGACCCCAGGGTGTTGAAAGAGACCGTCTGGACCTGGCTCCAGGACTGACCGCTCTTGTGCGGGCCAAGGCTGGTCGGCAGGGCAGAGACCGTATGGCGACCCCGGATGGACTCGTCGGACAGGAGACTCGCCAGGGTTTTGCCCTCTGGTGTCGTCTCGTCAGCCTGGCTGGCCAAGCGGGCCTTGTCTACATTCGAGATCATGTTCACCCTGCCATCGGGGCCCACCTGGACCTGGTAGCCCTGGCCGATCAGCTTCGCAAGGGGCTTGCTGGCGTCTTCAGGCCGCACGCTGTTGAAGTCGACGATGGGATCGCCGACCTGCTGCGACAGGATCTTGAGGCCTTCGATCCGGATGTCCAGGGTTGCGCAGCCGCTGGGATCCACTTGCTGTACGCGCTGGGTCCAGGTCACCTCCGTGCCATTGCCGGTCGCGCCGCCGGTCATCTCCGAAACCTCGCCGCGGGGTGCGCCGCGGACAGTCACCTGCCGCTGCCAGCCTGTGGTCAGGCGGTAGGTCGTGACTTGGCCGGGCTTGAAGGTCAAGGCCAGCCGGGTGTCGGCTGGAGAGAGAGACGCTTGCGTGGATGGCGAGGCCGCAGGCTTGGAGGGCTCCACTGCCTGGGGCTTGGACGCGTCGGTCTTCGCTGCCGCAGCACGGTCTGCGACTGCACCACTTGGCTGGCTGGCTGGGGACGTCGCAGTCTGGCTGGATTCGCGGCTGACAGGGGTACAGCCGGCAGCCACGGCCAGACCGGCCAAGAGGAAAACGATCCAATGGGTACAGCAGCTCTGCATATTTCGTTCTCCACAAGGTCTTTCAAGTGGGGTCGAACAAGCCCCTGGCTTGGCAGGAATAGCATTCCTGACCACGCTGGTCATTATAGGGCAGGCCCCTAGGGCTACAACCGATTTTTCTTTATTTGCCTCGCCCGGACTGTTACATTACAAATCTTGTATGTACCAGGTTTTGGAATCCTCAGGAGGACTCAGATGAGTCGCAGTGATACCGTGAAGAAGGGCTTTCAAAGGGCCCCCCATCGGGGGCTGCTGAGGGCCTGTGGCGTCAGAGATGAAGACATGGACAAACCCTTTGTCGGGGTCGCCAATAGCTTCTGCGAGATCGTGCCCGGCCACGTGCACCTGAACAAGGTTGCAGAGATCGTCAAGCAGGCGATCCGGGACGCGGGCGGCGTCCCGTTTGAGTTCAACACCATCGCGGTCTGCGACGGCGTGGCCATGGGACACGCGGGCATGAAGTACTCCCTGGCCAGCCGCGAGATCGTGGCCGACTCCGTGGAGACCATGGGCAAGGCCCATTGTTTCGACGGCCTGGTGTGCATCCCAAACTGCGACAAGATCGTCCCCGGCATGCTCATGGCCGCAGTGCGGCTCAACGTGCCGACCCTGTTCGTCTCCGGCGGCCCGATGAAGGCGGGGCGGACCAAGGCGGGCAAGACCGTCGACCTCATCAGCATCTTCGAGGGCGTGGCGCAGTTCAACGCAGGCAAGATCGACGCGGAACAGCTCAAGGATCTCGAGTGCTCGGCCTGCCCCACCCAGGGAAGCTGCTCGGGCATGTTCACGGCCAATTCCATGAACTGCCTGTGCGAGGCCATCGGCATCGCTCTGCCGGGCAACGGCACCATCCTGGCTGCAGATCCCAGACGCCAGGACCTCTACAGGGCCGCGGGCCGGCAGATCATGACCCTGATCCAGAAGGACATCAAGCCCCTGGACATCATCACCCAGAAGTCGCTGGACAATGCCCTGATCCTGGACATGGCCATGGGGGGCTCCACCAACACGGTGCTGCACAGCCTGGCCATCGCCAACGAGGCAGGGATCGACTATGACCTGGAGCGGATCAACCAGCTCAACAGCCGGTGCCCGAACATCTGCAAGGTCTCGCCGTCGAGTCCGTGGCACGTGGAGGACGTGGATGCTGCGGGCGGCATCTCGGCGATCCTCAAGGAAGTCAGCCGGATCCCGGGGCTGCTCAACCTGGACTGCCCGACCGTCTCGGCCATGACCCTGGGTGAGCGGATCAAGGACGCAGCGATCCTGAATCCGGAGTGCATCCATCCCCTGGACAAGGCCTATTCCAAGACCGGAGGCCTGTCCATCCTGACCGGCAACCTCGCGCCCAAGGGCGCAGTGATCAAGACCGCAGGCGTGGCCCCGTCCATGCTCAAGCACAGCGGACCTGCCGTAATCTTCGAGAGCCAGGAGGACGCCTGCGAAGGCATCCTGGCGGGCAAGGTCAAGTGCGGCGACGTAGTGGTCATCCGATACGAGGGGCCCAAGGGCGGACCCGGCATGCAGGAGATGCTCAGCCCCACCAGCTACATCATGGGCGCTGGACTGGGCGAGTCCGTGGCCCTCATCACGGACGGCCGCTTCTCGGGCGGCACGCGAGGGGCCTGCATCGGCCACGTCAGCCCCGAGGCGGCCGTGGGTGGCCCCATCGGCCTGCTGAAGGACGGAGACCTGATCGAGATCGACATCCCCGCCAACAAGATCACCGTGCAGCTCACCCAGAAGGTCCTGGCGGACCGCAAGAAACAATGGAAGCCGCCCAAGCCCAGGTTCACACAGGGCTGTCTGGCGAAATACGCAGCCCTGGCCACCAGCGCGGACACGGGCGGCGTATTGAAGTGGTGAGACGATGGATCCGCGGCGGGTGCCCTGGTACGTGGCAGGTCTTCACTTTGAGTGCACGCAGTGCGGCAACTGCTGTGCAGGGCCGAATGAAGGGTACATCTGGGTCACGGCCCAGGAGCTTGTGGCCATTGCCGAGTTCCTGAAGATGCCTCTCAAGGATCTGCAGAGCCGCTACGTGCAGAAGGTCAACAGCCGCATGACGATCGTGGAGGAGCCCCGGAGCAAGGACTGCATCTTCCTGCGGACCAGCAAAGGCGGGCGGGACTGCGCCCTCTATCCGGTCCGGCCAACCCAATGCCGGACCTGGCCGTTCTGGCCCACCAACCTCAGCAGCCCGGACGCATGGAACCACGCGGCGCAGCGGTGCCCTGGGATCAACCGTGGCAGGCTCTACACCCATGAGCAGATCGACCAGCTCAAGGAGTGACCCGCAGATCCGGCGGATCACCGCAGAGGTCGCCGAGGTCTACGCCTGGATCGACCGCCGCCTTGCGGAGCCCGCAGCGAAGACTGGGGCATGCAGGCAGTGCGGCAGATGCTGCGACTTCGATGCCTTTGATCACAGGCTCTACATCACGACCGCCGAGTGGGTGTACTTCAAAGCTGAATTGGCGGATCAGCCACCGCGGCCCATGCCCCTGGGCAGGTGCCCGTACAACGAAGCGGGCGCCTGCAGTGCCCACACCATCCGATTTGCGGGATGCAGGATCTTTGGGTGCTGGCGGGATGCAGAGGTCCAGTCGGGTCTGATGGAATCCAGCCTGACAAGACTCAAGGCCCTCTGCGTGGAGCACGGCCTTCCGTACAGGTACGCAGACTTGCGAGACGCACTCAACGGCCAGTGGCTGGATATTGGTCTATAGGCGTCGTGACCTCGCGGAGCGGCGCACGCAGGTCGATGTACTTGACGCGGCCCATGAGGGTCGGCTGGCCCTCGGCCTCCTTGTAGAAGGAGAAGAGCCTGGCCAGCTTCTGCTCGTCCGTGGCCTCCATGTGCCTTCCCCAGGTGCCGATCTCCGCGCCCCAGATCACCTGCGTCCCATCCTTGGTGAAAAGGACCACGTGAGGCCCCTTCTCGCCGCGGCGGCCCTGGTAGTTGCTGACGTCTATGCTCTCGATCTCCGAGAGCAGGGGCTTGGCCGGAGTCACCCGCACGTCCATGGACTCGATCAAGATGAGGATGTTGATCGCCTCCTTGAGGTCGTTGGCGTCCATGACCTCGCCGAGCGAGGGCACGGTCGGCCATCTGACGCCGGTCACCCGTTTGAGCCCGAGGTGGGGCAGGTCCACGTAATCCAGGACCACCAGGTCCTGATCCACGTAGAACTTGACACTGCCCATGTCCACCGTCGCCACGGGCCTCCGCCAGTAGGCGCGGACACGGACGTCGCTCGGCGTGATGGAGACCTGCACGTCGGCCATCCAGGCCAGCGAGTCCAGACGATCGGACAGGGCCTGCGCCACGTGCTCCTGCAGGGGGAAGTAGTCTCCGCCTGCAGCAGCCCTGATCTTGTCACACAGCGGTGTGCTCTGGTCCACCCAGCCTGGAACATCCTCCAGGACCAATGGGCCCATGGGGACCGACCAGGCCCTGCGGAGATACCGCTCCAGAAGCCACAGCCCCAGCGCTGCAGCCATGAAGGTGGTACACGCGACGGCGATGATCAGCGGCCTTTTCCAGTGTTCGGTAGTTGCCATAGCCTGGTCTTCCTTGGCCACAGACCGTCCTTACCAGATAACCATAGAAACATCGGCATTCTACACTCGCATGCGCAACATGAAAAGAAGCAAGAAGTAAGAGGCAAGAAGTAAGAAAGGAGATAGGAGTCAGGAGACAGGAGGTAGTCAGGCCTTTGGCCATCCGCCATCGGCTGTCAGCAGAGAACACCCCGGCTTCCCATTCCGGCTGGAAGCTGAGAGCTGACAGATGATCACCCCGCCCCTACCCCCGTGGGCTTACTTCTTGCTTCTTTGTCTCGTAGGCCGCCTCGACCACCTGGCTGCAGAGGTCGGGCATGGAGAGGCCGATCTGGGCCGCTGCCTTGGGCAGCAGGGAGTGGCTGGTCATGCCTGGGATGGCGTTGGCCTCCAGGGCGTAGGCCGTGCCGCCTGCATCCAGGATGAAGTCGATCCGGGCAAGGTGCCGAAGGCCCAGGGCGCTGAAGGCCTTCAAGGTCTGCACCTGGAGGGACTTCTCCGTGGCAGACGGCAGTGTGCCGAAGAGGTACTGGGTGTGGTCATCGACGTACTTGGCGTGATAGTCGTAGAAGCCTTTCACGGGCTGAATCTCGATCACAGGTAAGGGCCGCCCCAGCAGGACTCCGACCGTGACCTCGCGGCCTGCAATGAACTGCTCGACCATGCAGTCGCCAAACTCGGCCAGGGTCTGCTGGCACGCGGGCAGGACTCGGTCTGAGGAATCGAGTATCGTGACGCCCACGCTACTGCCCTGCCGGATGGGCTTGACGACGACGCGCGGCCCCATGGCGTCCAGGGCTGTCTTCAACTGGGCGGGGCTGGTCTGGCGGGTGAACTCCAGGAACCTGGGCGTCTCGACACCCACCTCCAGGAATCGCTGCTTGGTGGCCACCTTGTCGAAGGACAGCCTGCAGGCCTGCGGACCGCTGGCCGTGTACGTGCATCCCTTCTTCTCGATGATCTCCTGGAGCTGGCCGTCTTCACCGAATGCACCATGGAGGGCCAGGAAGAACACGTCCGTGCTGGCGTCGTCCAGGATGTCCAGGCGGTCAGGGCCGATGTCCCACGCCTGGGCGAGATAACCGGCCTGGGTCAGCGCACCCACGGCGTTGGCCCCGCTCTGGATACTCACTTCCCGCTCGCGGCCGATGCCGCCCATCAATACCGTGACCTTCGGTGTTCGTGCCAAGGCGATTATCTCCAGATCTCGATCTCGGTCTCGAGCTCGACCCCAGAGGATTCCGTGACCTTGTCCCGAACCTCGGCGATCACGGACAGGACGTCCCGGCTCGTACAGCCCTTTTCGGCCACAATGAAGTTGGCGTGCTTCTCGCTGACCTTGGCGCCACCCACCTGGAGACCCTTCAGGCCCGCCCTGTCGATCAGCGCCCCTGCGGCCTGGCCTGGAGGATTCTTGAACACGCATCCGCAGTTGCGGGTGTTGAGGGGCTGGTGGTTCTTCTTGTAGATCCAGATCTCCTGAACCGTCCGCATGATCTGCTCAGGGTCGCCCGGAACCAGGCGAAGCGTGGCGCCCAGGATGAAGCGGGACGCGATGTTGCTGGACCGGTAGTCAAAGGCCAGCTCAGGCTTGGCCTTCTCATGGACCTGGCCGCGGATATCCATGGCCGTCACGGACTCCACGGCGGTTCCGATGTCGCCAAAGCGGCCGCCTGCATTCATGCGTACCGCCCCACCGATGGACCCGGGGATGCCGGTCAGGCCCTCCAGGCCGGACAGTCCCTTCTTGACGCAGCTCAGGACCAACTGGCCAAGGTCGGCCCCTGCACCCGCAGTGACGGACTCTCCCTCGATCTGGACCTGGGAGAAGGCCCCGACGTCAAACTTGATGACTGCGCCGCGGACCCCTTCGTCGCTGACGAGCAGGTTCGACCCGAACCCCAGGACGTACATCCGCACGCCATTCTCCTGACAGCGGCGCACCACCTCCTGGAGTTGATCGATGGACTCAGGCCGGATGAAGTAGTCCGCCGGTCCGCCCAGGCCATACCAGGTGTGCTTGGCCAGGCGATAGTTGGTCTTAACGATTGGATCCAATCCGCTGAATATAGGCATCCGCCACCTTCCATACATCGCCGGCGCCCATGGTCACCACCACGTCGCCCGCCGCCACGTGGGCCTCCAGATAATCGCAGATCGCGTCAAATCCGTCGATGAACTCCGCCTGCGATCCGCAGCCTCGAAGCCTATTCACCAGGACCTCGGCATTGATCGCCGTGCGGTTCTCCTGGGAGTCCCGGACAAAGTAGATCTCCGGCACGATCGTGACGTCGGCCATCCGGAAGCTCGCCGCAAAATCCTCGAGCAGGAATCGCGTGCGGCTGTACTGGTGCGGCTGGAAGACGCACCACAACCGCCGCGGTTGATACCGCTCCCGAATACCGGACAGGCTCGCCCTGATCTCGGTGGGATGGTGGGCGTAGTCATCCAGGACCGTGACCCCTGCCGCCTGGCCCCTCAGGGTCAGGCGCCGGTCCACGCCCGTGAACTCAGGCAGGTGCTCCAGGATCGTCTGACCGGGTACGCCCAGGCGCCTGGCCATGGCCACCACGGCCAGGGCGTTCATCACGTTGTGTTGTCCGGGAACGGAGAGCTGGGTCCTTCCCAGGAGGCACCCCCGCTCGAAGACGTCGAACCGGTACAGGCCGCCCACCAGCTCGAGGTTTTTCGCGCAATAGGTGCACGATTCATCGAGCCCAAAGGTCAGGCACTCGACGTCCGGACGGAGACGGCCGATCACCTGCAGGACGTTGGGGTCCTGGCCATTGGCCACCACGGTCCCCTCAAAGGCCACGCCGGCGACGAACTGGGCGAAGGCCTCGACAATCTCCGCCTCGTCCCTGTAGTAGTCCAGGTGGTCGGCCTCGATGTTCAACAGGGCCGCCATGCTCGGCCGCAGGTTGAGAAAGCTCCGGTCATACTCGCAGGCCTCGGCCACAAAACACCGGCTCTCGCCGACCCCGGACGAGCCGCCCAACTGGCTGACGACAGCGCCGACGATGAAGCTGGCGTCTATTCCAGACCTTCTAAGAATAAAACTCAGCCAGCCGCTGGTGGTGCTCTTGCCGTGCGTTCCGCTGACGGCCACGCCCTCGTAGCGGTTCATCAGCTCGCCCAGCATGCGGGCATACTTGTAGACCGCAACGCCCTGCTGCTGGGCCTGGACCAGCTCCGGATTGTCGCTCTTGACCGCCGCAGTAACGACGACCGCGTCGGCGCCCGCCGGGATGTTCTCGGGCCGATGCCCGATCCGCACGGCCACGCCGGCCTTTTCCAGCCTGTCCACTGCCGGGCCGGCCGCCTGGTCCGAGCCCGTGACCACGGCGCGGTTTCTCACCAGGACCTGAGCCAGACCGCTCATCCCGATGCCGCCGATTCCGATGAAATGGACTGTCTTGCCTACCAGTTGCATCGAACGAGTGGATCCATCAATGACTTCATATCGGTGGGCCGCCTTGACCTTGCCAGGGTGGCTTTCAATTGCAGAACGCTCCATCTAGGTACCCCTACAAGCACCATCCTTCCATGGAAGTTAAGACGCGTGAACATCGTAGCACATCTGGCTCGCTCCACAAGAGAAAATGTTGGGATTGGCGGAGGGCCGGGTCAAGGCTTCAGTGCGAGGTATCAACAGACAGGAAGCCAAGAGAAGATGGGAAGGCGAGAAGGTGAGAAGGTGGGCGGAAAGGTGGAACCCTGGCGGGCCGGAGTTGACGCAGCACGGCCGGGGCGTTACAGTAGGGCCTCGCCAGGCACACGCCAGATACCGCATCGGCCGTAGATCCTGGCTCGTCTTTTTCCTGGACTCTTTGGATGTCCGAACAACCAGCAATCCCAAACCAGCAACCCCCTGCTGCCGCAGACCGGCAAGGCCCTTGGCGGACGCCCTGGGTCCAACTGAAGCACTTCAGCTTCAATCCGTCCGTGTATCCCTCCATGATCAAGGCCGCCTCACGTGACGCCCAAGCGGGCGACCTGGTCAGCGTGTACGACAAGGAGGGCCAGCCGTTCGGCGCGGGGCTCTACAATCCCAAGGCCCGCGTCCCGCTTCGCATGATCTTTCACGGCCCTGGACCCATTACAGAGGACTCCTTCTTCTCGCTGCTCGACCAGGCCGTGGCCCTCCGCCTCGACACCCTGCACCTGGCCGATGTCACTGAGGCCTTCCGCGTGGTGCATTCCCAGGGTGATGGCCTCTCGGGCCTGGTCGTAGATCGCTACGCAGACGTCCTGAGCGTGGACGTGCACAGCCTGGGTGTGTTCCAGCGGCTTGGCCAGTGGCTGCCGCGGCTCCACAGCCGGCTGGGCACACGGCGGACCGTGATCGAGGCAGACCCCAGGATCTCGGCCATGGAAGGGATCAGGCTGCAGACCTTGCCCTCTGATTCCGTCCGCACCGTGCGGATCCGCGAGCATGGCGTCAGATATGAGGTCAACTTCGAGCAGGGCCACAAGACCGGCTTCTTCTGCGATCAGCGGGAGAACCGGCGGCGGTTCGCCGCATGGACGAGCGGCAAGCGTATCCTGGACCTGTGCTGCTATACCGGCGGCTTTGCCCTCGCTGCCAAGGTACTGGGGTCCGCTGCAGAGGTCACCGGCGTGGACCTCGACGAAAAGGCCATCACCCAGGCGAAAACCAACGCCAACCTCAACCAGGTCCGCATAGAGTGGGTGCACGCTGACGCCTTTGTCTATGGCCGGCAGATGCAGAAGAACGCCAAGACTTGGGAGGCGGTCGTGCTGGATCCACCCAAGCTCATCCTCAGCCGTGAGGAACAGGCTGAGGGACTCCATAAGTACGAAGACCTCAACGGCGTTGCAGTGACACTCGTGGAGCGTGGCGGACTCTTCGTCACCTGCTCGTGCTCAGGCCTGCTGGCCGGCGATGAGTTTGAGCAGATCGTCAGCCGTGCCGCGCACCGTGCAGGCCGCAGGCTGCAGATCCTGGACCGCACCGGTGCGGCTGAGGATCATCCTGTGATGTCCAACGCGCCCGAGGGCCGCTACCTGAAGGTCCTGTGGGCGCGGGTGCTGTGAACGGCCGAAACGGCGAATGGGCGAAACTACGAGAGAGAAGATCAAGCCAGCATGTTCCGGGAATCGCGGACTAGACTCGCAGGTGGGGGAGACTGGGGCCTGGTCTTTAATTAACTAATTAACCGCCGTTGGCGTGGCTTGGACCTGCCAGACTGACGCTTTCCTACGAAACACGAATTCATTGCAGCCTGTGGGGACCTTTGCGGGGTGGACAGCGAGGCACTCGAATCCCTTGGGACAGACCAGGTCCTGAATCTCCTGGATGGAGGCGTATTCATAGGGATACCCGCCGACCCAGTCTACCACGTCGTGGTAGAAGTCCATGCCCCGGTCCTTGCGCTTGGGGTTCTTGCCCGTGACCACCCACTTGGCAAGGTAGATGACAGGATAGAAGGCCCCGATGAAGAGCCTCTGGAGCAGGGCTGGAGACCTGTTGTACAGATACTTGATCACCTTCCAGGGCCCACTGGACCAGTGCCTGTTGTAGATGGAACAGACCAGGTAGCCCCCGTCTTTGACGAGACTGCAGGCGTTGTCAAAGGCCTTGGCCATGTGGCCTGTGTGGTGGAGCACGCCCCAGGAGTGGACCACGTCAAACCCGCCCCTGGCCCTGCACTCCTGCACGATGGCCGCATCGAGGATCGATCCGATCCGGGCCTTCGGAAGGCCCTGGTACTGCATGGCCCGACTGGTCGTCTTCAGGGCCTCGACGTTGTCCTCATCGATGTCCAGGCCCAGGACCTCTGCGCCCTTCTCCGCTGCACAGACCAGGGGTAGGCCCTGGCCAAAGCCGATGTCCAGAAACGACCTGCCCGCCAGGTCTATCCCCGCAAACAGTCGACCAAAAGCCTGCCTGGCCTGGTCGATCCGCTCCCGCGTCAGCGCGGTGCTGGAATAGGACTGCCAGTTCTTACCGAATCCAAATCGCATGGTTGGCTTCAGATGTACTGGACACAGACTCGGACGTCAAGGCCCAGAGCCCGGGAGAGGAGACAGGAGACAGAAGCTGGAGGTTACAGGCTGACAGCCTTGTACTTTCTACTGACTCCTGTCTACTGTCTCCTGACTACTCTGTACCGACTCCTCGATTTCTGTTGGCAAGGAGTCGCCTAGCGTCGATAATCGACGTTCAATCCCAGAAGTGGGTCGGGCGGTCGCTGCCTCTCCAGGCCGGGCCTCACTGCGGTGAGGGCCGGCGGACGAGGGGAAGAGGAAAGTCCGAGCAGGACAGGGCGCGGTGGTGGCTAACGGCCACCCGGGGTGACCCGAGGGAAAGTGCCACAGAAAATACACCGCCGATGGCTCCGGCAACGGAGATCAGGTAAGGGTGAAATGGTGCGGTAAGAGCGCACCGCGGCGATGGTGACACCGCCGGCACGGAAAACCCCACCGCCTGCAAGACCAAGTAGGCTGGCACGGGCCGCCTCGTGCGACCCTTCACTCGGCCCGGGTGACGCCAGCGGGTAGGTCGCTTGCCGATCTGCGGCAGAGCCGGCTGGCAACAGCCGGTCTAGACAAATGATCGCCGTCCGCCTCGGCGGACACAGAACTCGGCTTACAGACCCACTTCTGGGATTATTCAACCTGTTGTGCGCGATGCGCCATGAGCTGTGCGTTCTCTGCCTACCCTGCTATCAGCCGGAGAAGGGAAAGGAGGGAGGCTGATTGGCTTGTTCTCCTGCTGACAGATGAGAGCTAATAGCCAAGAATCCTTCTCCCGTCTGGTCGTCTCGCAGACCGTCTACCTTGACGAACTGACCACGAGGGTCGACTGGCACTTGGCGGCAGGTAGGCCGACCTCCACGTGGGTGACCACTACGTCGTCCTCAACTGCCATAAGGACCCTGCCTGCGTCGAGGCTGGTCTGGGAGAAGGACACACCGTCGCCATCGGCCAGACGCGAGGCCAGGCCTGGAGACCGTTGGATCTCGAGCAGGGCATCGCGAAAGACCTGATTCATCAGGAGCCCTGCAGCCAGGATCGTCGGATCCGAGGCCTCGGCGTCTGGGCCACTGGCTGCTCGCTCCACGTCCTCCCGAAGGCGAGCGGCGACGGACCGCAGCGTTGCCACCGCAGGGGCCTCCTGCAGTCCTGTTGCCAGAGGCGGACTCGCCAGGGCCATCTCGCTGTCGAAGACCAGGGTGCAGCGAGGGGGGAACAGGTGTCGCCTGGGGCCGACAGGCGAGATCGTGGTCAGTTCGTCCACGCAGAGGAAGTACTTTCGCTGCGCGGTCAAGGTCTGCGGGTCAAACGCGAACAGGGTGAACCAACTCTTGAGGCCGTCAGGGCTCAGGCCTGAGTTGGCCACGACCGTGTCAGTCCGGGTGACCAGATACCGGCCTTCACGCCTGGCCTTGAGGTCTGCGCAGGAGGCCTGCACCTGGCGAAGGACATCAAGGGACTGGGTCTCCTGGAGAGTGGTCTGGCGGTAGTCCATCGCCAACTGCTCTGTGTAGACTCCGCCGTGGGGGCGCGGCCAGTCGACCGACGTGCAGCCCGCCACGAGGATCGCAGACAAGAGAAGAAGAGCCAAGGCCCCTACCTGAAGCCTCGGCTCTGTCCCTAAATTGTGCATGGCACCACCCATCCTTCGGGCTCACTCGTGAGCCCGTACTCACCTGACAGGATGTGCTCCGCACATCATCACAAGAACTGCTAGATCTCCTTGGCGTGGATCCACTTCATCATCTTGCGAAGTTTGCGGCCGACCTTCTCCAACTGGCAGTCGTGGTCCTTCTCGTACAGGGCGTTGAAGTTCTTCAGACCCGTCTTGTACTCGTCGACCCATTCCTTGGCGAACTGGCCGCTGGTGATCTCGCCGAGGATCTTCTTCATCTCGGCCTGGGTCTGGTCGGTGATGATCCGCGGGCCGCGGGTCAGGTCGCCGTACTCGGCGGTATTGGAGATGCTGTACCGCATGTAGCTCATGCCGCCCTGATAGATCAGGTCGACGATGAGCTTGACCTCGTGCATGCATTCGAAGTACGCGATCTCCGGCTGATAGCCGGCTTCGACCAGGGTCTCGAAGCCGGCCTTGATCAGGGCGGTCAGGCCGCCGCACAGCACGACCTGCTCGCCGAACAGGTCGGTCTCGGTCTCTTCCTTGAACGTGGTCTCGATGATGCCTGCGCGGGCCCCGCCGATGCCGCTGGCCCAGGCCAGGGCGATCTGCTTGGCAGTGCCCGTGGCGTCCTGCTGAACGGCGATCAGGCACGGCACGCCGCCGCCCTTCTCGTATTCGGCTGCGGACCAGGTGGCCGGGGCCCTTCGGCGCGATCATCACGACGTTCACGTCCTTAGGCGGAACGATGTACTTGAAATGGATGTTGAAGCCATGGCAAAAGCCCAGGTCTGGCCGGCCTTGAGGTTCGGCTTGATCTCCTTCTCGTAGACCTTGGCCTGGACCTCATCCGGCAGGGTCACGATCAATCAGGGCCGCGCCTTGGACCGCGGTCTTGACGTCGCCGGGCTTGAAGCCGTGCTCCTGGGCGAGCTTGAAGTTGTCCGTTCCGGGCAGCTCCGCCACTGCGACCTGTACGCCGCTGTCGCGGAGGTTCTGGCTGTGTGCATGTCCCTGGCTGCCGTAGCCGATCACCGCCACCTTCTTGCCCTTGAGTGCGTCAAGCGGCGCGTCTTGTTCGTAGTACATCTTTGCTGCCATAGGCATCTCCTAAGTCATTCCACTGCAAAGGGACGACCGCGTCATCAACGTCCTGATCGTCCCCACCTGGATGTCATTATATTCCCTTGGGCTGCCTCTACAAGTCTTTTAATGGCCCTACCCCCGCGAGGGTCACGCGCGGGAGAAGCTAAGAAGGTGAGAAGGTAAGAGAATACGATGGAAGGACGCTCTTGGCTGTGTCCGCCACTTCCGATCTCACCTGCTCACCCTCTTCCCTTCTCACCTTCTTGATTTCATCCCGTCCGGCCCAAGGCCGTTCACAGCTCCGTCTTGGCCTGTCTGGGCATGGCAATGGTCCCGGTCCGGGCCACGCTCTTGATCCCGTACGGCCTGCAGACGTCGATGAAGGCGTCGATCTTGGATTCAGGGCCGCTGACCTCGATCATCAGGCTCTTGGGCGCGATGTCCACGACGTGCCCCCTGAACATCTCGATCATGGCGAATAGCTCCGTGCGTTTCTCAGGAGGCGCCGCGATGGTGATCAGCATCAGGTCCCGCGTCACCAGGGGCTGGCCCGCGTAGTCCTGCACCTTGACCACGGGGACGATCTTGGCCAGTTGCTTGCGGACCTGCTCCACCACGCGGTCATCGCCGATGACCACGATGGTCATACGGCTGAGCTTGGGATCCTCGGTACGACCGACGACCAAGGAATCGATATTGAATCCACGGGCCGCGAACATCCCGGCGACGTGCGCCAGGACACCCGGCTTGTTTTCAACCAGTGCATTGATGATGTGTTTCATATCTAACCCCTCTTTCAGAGGCCCCAGGCCTAGATCAGTCTCTCAAGGATGTCCAGCCCGTTCATCTCGTCGAGGCCCTTGCCTGACGGGACCATAGGCCAGACGTTCTCCTCACGCTCGACCCGGAAGTCGACCACGCACGGTCGCGTCTGGGCCAGCATCTGCCCGATGACCTCGGGCACGTCCTCCTTCTTGTCGCAGGTCATCCCGACCGCGCCGAACGCCTTGGCCACGGCGGCGTAGTCGGGGTTAGAAAGATAGCTCTTGGAGTACCGACGTCCATAGAACAGCTCCTGCCACTGCCGGACCATGCCCATGTATCCGTTGTTCATGATGCAGACCTTGACGGGCAGCTTGTACTCCACGGCGGTGGCCAGCTCGGTCAGGGTCATGTTGAAGCTGTGGTCGCCGTCGATGTCGATGACCGTGGCATCAGGCCGGGCGATCTGTGCGCCGATGGCGGCGGACAGGCCGAAGCCCATCGTCCCCAGCCCGCCGGTGGTGATGAACTGACGCGGCTGGGTGAACCGGTAGAACTGGGCGGTCCACATCTGGTGCTGGCCCACGCCCGTGCAGATCGTGGCCTCGCCTGAGGTCTGACGCCAGACCTCGTCGATGACGTACTGCGGCTTGATGGTCGCTGCGGAGCGATCGTATGCCAGGGGGTACCGCTGCTTCCACTGGGCGATCTTGTCAAACCAGGCCTGGCGAGGCCGGTGTTCGACCAGGGTCAGCAACTCCTCCAGGATCTGACCGGCGTCGCCCACGACCGGGATATCGACCTGGACGTTCTTGGAGATGCTCGCGGGATCGATATCGATGTGGATCACCTTGGCCTTGGGCGCAAAGGTCGCCAGCTTGCCGGTCACCCGGTCATCGAAACGGGCGCCGATGGCGATCAGAAGGTCTGCCTCCTGAACGGCGTAGTTGGCGTACGCGGCGCCGTGCATGCCCAGCATGTCCAGGGACTGTGGAAGGGTCTGGTCAAAGGTGCCCAGCCCCATCAGCGTCATGGTAACCGGGATGTTGGCCTTCTGGGCGAGTGCCCGCAGGCCCCCGCTCGCGTTGGCCGCCACCACGCCGCCGCCGACGTACAGCACGGGTTGCTCGGACGTATTAATGGCCTCTGCGGCCATGGCGATCTGCCGGGAGTGTCCCTTGCTGCGAATCTTGTAGCCGGGCAGATCCATGGGCGCGGGCGAGCCCATCTCGCACTTGGCCAGCTCGACGTCCACGGGCAGATCGACCACGACAGGCCCGGGTCTACCCGTCGCGGCGATGTGGAAGGCCTCGCGGATCGTCCGCGCCAGGTCCCGGACGTCCTTGACCAGGCAATTGTACTTGGTGACCGGCCGGGTGATCCCGGTCGTGTCGGCCTCCTGGAAGGCGTCGTTGCCGATCAGGTCGGTACGCACCTGTCCCGTGATGGCGACCAACGGGACCGAGTCCATCATGGCGGTGGCCAGGCCCGTGACGAGGTTGCAGGCCCCCGGGCCGCTGGTGGCCACGACCACGCCGACCTTGCCGCTGGCTCGGGCATAGCCGTCGGCCATGTGGCAGCCGCCCTGCTCATGCCGCGGAATGATGAACCGGATGGGCGCGTCGTACAGCTTGTCAAACAAGGGCAGGATCACGCCGCCGCAATAGCCGAACATCGTGTCCACGCCGAGGTCCAGCAAGGTTGAAACGACGATCTCAGCCCCGGACTTGAGGGTGGGCTTGGTGGGTGACGCTGGCGCGCCGGGAGAGTTGCTTTCCATGGCCTGGTTCCTTTCCTGATAAACTACGCGTATTCGTTATTCCGGCAACTACGGCATTCTGAGGCCCGGGCAACGCCCCATGGCCCTTGTCGTAAAGGACCACCCGACGTTCCAGGCCGTTTCCTGGCCGCAGCCCCGTAATCACAGCCGTTGCCGTGTCTCAGGGTCGGCCCGTCTGTTTACAGACAGGCACACTCAGATTCTACGGGACAGGGCCGAACGTGTCAATAAGAAGACGGGCACCTTCTTGACAGGTCTGCTCTGGAATCGCTACAATCCGGCGCTTTTGAAGAACAACGGTCTTTCAACCTTGCAGTGGAGCAACAACATGACCCAAAACAAGAAACTGCTTGCCTGGGTGGCCGAGGTGGAGGCCACGTGCAAGCCGGACCGCGTGCACTGGTGTGACGGTTCACAGGCAGAGTACGCCGCAATGATGCAACTGATGACCGACGCCGGTATGGCCATCCCCCTCAACCCGGCCAAGCGGCCCAACAGCTTCCTGTTCCGCTCGGACCCCTCGGACGTGGCACGCGTTGAGGACCGCACGTTCATCTCCTGTGCCAATAAGGACGACGCGGGACCGACCAACAACTGGGTGGCCCCTGCTGAGCTCAAGGCCACGATGCAGAAGCTCTATGACGGCTGCATGAAGGGCCGCACCCTGTACGTGATCCCCTTCAGCATGGGACCCGTCGGCTCGCCCATCGCCAAGATCGGCGTCGAGATCACGGACAGCCCTTACGTGGTCGCGAACATGCACATCATGACCCGGGTCGGGACGCCGGTCATCAAAGCCCTGGGCAAGAGCGGGGATTTCATCCCCTGCCTCCACTCCCTGGGCGCCCCCCTGGCCCCAGGCCAGAAGGACAGCTCTTGGCCGTGCGCGCCCATCGAGAAGAAGTACATCTCCCATTTCACTGAAGAGAACCTGATCTGGAGCTACGGCTCCGGTTACGGCGGCAACGCCCTGCTGGGAAAGAAGTGCCTGGCCTTGCGGATCGCCTCGGTCATGGCCCGGCGCGAAGGTTGGATGGCGGAACACATGCTGATCCTCCGGCTGACCGACCCCAAGGGCAAGCGGTTCCACATCGCGGCCGCGTTCCCCTCTGCCTGCGGCAAGACCAACATGGCCATGCTCCAGCCGACCGTACCGGGCTGGAAGTCCGAGTGCATCGGTGACGACATCGCCTGGATGAAGGTCGGCAAGGATGGACGCCTCCACGCCATCAACCCGGAGGCAGGTTTCTTCGGCGTGGCGCCAGGGACCAGCTACAAGTCCAATCCGATGGCCATGGACACCGTCAAGGCCAACTCCATCTTCACCAACACCGTGCTGACCGACGACAAGGACGTGTGGTGGGAGGACATGGGCGTCCCCTGCGCCCACGGGATCGACTGGAAGGGCAAGGACTGGACGCCGGCCAGCCCGGACAAGGGCGCCCACGCCAACTCGCGGTTCACCGCGCCTGCCCGCCAGTGCCCTGCCATTTGCCCTGATTGGGAAGACCCCGCGGGTGTTCCTATCGACATCTTCATCTTTGGCGGCAGACGGACCAGTGTGGTCCCGCTCGTCACCCAGGCCCTGGATTGGGACCACGGCGTATACATGGGCGCGACCGCCTCGTCAGAGGCGACGGCCGCGGCCCTGGACGTCAAGAGCAAGCTCCGCCGGGACCCCTTTGCCATGCTGCCCTTCTGCGGCTACAACATGGCCGACTACTGGCAGCATTGGTTTGACATGGGAGACCGGCTCGGCGCCAAGTCGCCCGCGATCTTCTACGTCAACTGGTTCCGCAAGACCGCAGACGGTCGATGGCTCTGGCCCGGCTTCAGGGAGAACTCGCGGGTCCTCAAGTGGATGTGCGAGCGGGTGCAAGGGACGGCCAAGGCCGTGGAGACGCCGATCGGGTTGATGCCGGCGCCGGAGTCCCTGGACATGCAGGGACTCTCGATCCCGGCCGATGACCTCCGCCTGCTCCTGAACGTGGACGTCGAGGCCTGGAAGGCCGAGCTTCCGGACGCAGAGCAGTCGCTGGCCAAGTTCGGTGCAAGACTGCCCAAGCGGATGTCCACGCAACTGGCCCGCATCAAGCAGCGGCTCGGGGCCTGAGGACCGGCCGATCCCTCTGAAGAACCAGGGGCCATACCCTCACGGGCATGGCCCTTAGGGCCCGTACTGGATCTTGGCCTTGGCCTTGAGCGATTCGATGGTGTCGCGGTTGAGCTGTGTCACCTTCTCGGCGGTCAGTTGCTGCACGATCGCCGGCTTGGCCTCCTCGAAGGAGGCCCGGCCTGCTGCCTTGTGATCGACCCCCTTGATGATGTGGAAGCCGTACCGGGTCTCCACCACGTCGCTGATCTGGCTCGGCTCCAGATCGAAGGCCGCCTTTTCGAAGGGCAGCTCCATGTCCCCTCGCTTGAAGTAGCCGACGTCGCCGCCGTTGGCGGCAGAGGGACACGCGGAGTTGGCCTTGGCCAGTTCCGCAAAATCGGCGCCTGCCCGAATCTTGGCCAGCAGATCCTCTGCCTTGGCCTTTGCCGCGGCCTTGACCTGGTTGACGTCAACCCCCGGGGTGTTCACATCGGTCGGGATCAGGATATGGCTGGCCCTGACCATCTCCGGGTTGGTGAACTCGGCCAGGTGCTTCTCATAGTAGGCCTTGGCCTGCTCGTCCGTCACGTCGGCCTTGCCGGCCCGCTGGCGTTCCAGAACCCGCGAACGGGCCATCTCACTACGAAGGTCGGCACGGAACTTCTCGACCGCCATTCCCCCGGACTGGACCTTGGCAAGGAACTCCTCGCCGGACATGGGAGGCTGCCGCTTGGCCGCCAGGTCCGAGATCTTTTGCCGCAGCTCTTCATCCGAGACCGTAATCCCCTGCAGCTTGACCTGTTCGTCCAGCAGGGTCTCGATCACGACCTTCTCCAGGATCCCCCTGCGGACCTCCTTCTTGCGCTGGGCGACAAACTCCGGCGGCCATTGCGATGAACGGTCCGCATGGGGCTTGAACTGCTCTTCCACCATGGCGTCAACCTGGCCGTTGGTGATCGACACGCCGTTGACGGCCAGCGCCACCTGATTGGCCTCGGAGGCATTGGGCTCAGCGCCCTGCTCGCCCGTCTGCGGCGATGACTTCTGGCGGCACCCCAGTCCGAGCCCGCTGACCGACAGACAGACCAGAGAGATCAGGGTCCACGACCCGATCCTGAGTAGACAACGATGGATCATCCGTAAGGTCCTTTCTTGGCCCAGAAAAAACACCGAGAACACCCATCGATTATCGCGCCGGGCCGCCCACCCGTCAAGGCCCCTCAGACACAACGCGGCACCCACCCCGTTGACGAGAGGCAGGGCGGCCGGCTAAACTCATGCAACCGTGGACCCCCATGGGGTTCAAGTTCCGGATATAAAGGCTATGCAGAATACGGTTCGACTCCTGCTGTTTGCGGGCATCCTGACCCTGGGCGCCACGGTGGTGTGCATTTCCGCCCTAAGCGACGACCTGGTCCAGTACTACGCAGATCGGCAGAGACTGGTCGAGGCCCGCAAGATGGTGGACCTGCTGGAGAAGCTGAACGCCGACTACGACGCCTTGCTCGAACAGATCCGCCACGATCCCAACCTCATCAGGCGGATCGCGTCTGCGACCCTGGGCACGCCGCCACAGGACGCCAACACCGCAAATCCTGAAGTCAGGCTCGAAGAACTGCTGGCCGCTCGGCAATCCCTGTCTGTGACGGATGACGTGCCCGAGCAGCCCCCTTCGCTGCCAGACTGGCTGACCCGCTGCAGCCAGCCCCTCCATCGGCTGGCCCTGTTCCTCTGCGGAGCGGGCCTCGTGATGGTCGCGTTTGTCTACTTCAAGCCGCAGGGCCAAACAGCCCGACCAATAGGGCCGAGGCCCCCGTCTGGGGCATCCGAGGACCGGAGGCTCGACGAACCCGAAGCGACCGACCCTTCAGCCACCCCGGACGAGGAGCCCCGGGGCTAGGGAGCAGAGCCGCATGCCTATTGCGGTTGAATAGCACTGATGGGCGGTATCTGTGCTGCCAGAGAATCAAGACTCATGGTCTGCAGGGTGGGCAGCGTCAGCGTCGGCAGCGTGACCGCAGACATCGACCAGGAGAAATGGCTGCCGACAATGGTCATCTGGCTTGTGGCCATCGTCGCGCCTTCCGTCATCTGTGATGCGGACACTGAGGACTGATCGTTGAGAATCCCGAGGAAGTTGTTGCTGGTGGCATTCTGCATGGACAGCAACAGATCCACGCCGTTGGTCATGCCCACCATGAAGTCCTGAGTCTGGTCGATTCCCCCTGCCAGTGCGACGGAACAGACCGTGATCATGCTCAACAGGGTGACATTCTTGAACATACGCGCTCCTTGTCACGGGCTGAGGTGCCAGCCCGGATGATTCCCTCTCTAAGGCGATGGAAAGAAGCCCCAAGGTTCAGATCCAAAGGACATCGCCCTGGGGCTCTTGTTCTGTGGAAGATGGACAGGCCAATCCACCACGACTGTCGATGGCTTTCTCACGGGGTCGGTCAATAATGGGCTATCTGCAGCGTCGTAACTGCCGGGATATTGACATTCACACTGATGCCATAGGGACTTGCGATGACCTGGTACTGTGCTCCAACAAACGCCTGGAGCCCGATGCCCACGCCATTGGTGCCCATCTTGGTGAGGGTTTCACCCAGATTGATCCCTGCAACCTGCTGCTGGTTGCCCAGGCCTGTTCCGAAGGCCTGCCCTTGAAGCATCTGGCCAGTGGCAGTCTGGTCTATCCCGATCCCGCCACCCACGCCACCTACCGCAGCCGCCTGACCGAGGATCCCTGTCTGGCCCTCGACGGCCGTCATCAGGCCACCCATGCTCCTGGTGTCCTGGAGCTGCGAAGCCGTGGTCCAATTGGTGCTGCTCGCAACCCCCGCATTGTCGACCAGGGCAGCCGTGTTGAAGCCGCTGATCCCCAGTCCTTGGGTTTGAGTACCGTCGCCCAAGGCGACCGAGGCCGACAGCAGACCCACGGCAAGAAAGACTCCTAATCCTTTGAACATTTTCACTCTCCTAAACGTCTGATACTGCCGCTATTCAAGATCCAGAGGGGCCTCCAGGGTCCGGGCTCCCGGTGGAGGGGTCCCCGGAGGCCCCCTGGACTGGGCGATCACGAGTGGATCGCTCGCCCGTTCGGCTAGTCCGAAGGGACTAGTTCACGAGCTGGGTCTGGGTGGTGGTCACCTGCGTCGTGGATCCGGCCTGGCCGATGGCGGTCGGAATGCCGTTGACGAAGGCGCCTTGCGTGGAGACCACGGCGCTCGACTGGCTGACCGTGCCGGCGACGTTGGTGCCGGTCTGGCCTTGAGACAGGGCCACCAACTGGTTGGCAGTGCCTGCGCCATCGCCATTCGTCTTCGTGACGGCCTGGCCGGCGTTGAGAGTCAGGGTCTCCTGCTGTCCCTTGGGGCCAACGCCGTTGGTGATCAGCTGAACCTGCTGCCCAGCAGCAGCCACGTTCTGCAGGACGCCGATTGTGGCGCAGTTACCATTGGCATTGGCGCTCTGGGTGAAGACGCCCACCTGGAACTGCTCGCCTGAAGTGCCGCAGCCGCCGATTGCGCACTGCTTGTTGTCGAGCAACAGGCTGTTGCAGCTTGCGGCTTGTGTCTCGCACTGAACCAGGTTGACGCCGTTGGCCAGGCCGGTGAGGAAGCTCTCCGTCTGGGAGATGTCTGCAACGGCGACCGTCGAAACCAGAACCACTGCCATCAAAGAGGTCAGAACCTTACTCATGTTGGAACTCCTTTTCATCTTTGGGTTGTTAACAATCCATTGTCTCTATTCTCGTACTAGTACTACTCACCACTCACAAGAAACACTCTTTCATCCTCCTGCTTGTCCCTAGCCCACCTCCTTTCTCCCCCCCGGGACTTTCTTGATGACGATCCGTTTCCGGAGTCAGTCACGGGTTTACCGGATGTTGACCATATCCACCTGTTGACTCTGGAAGCCTGCCATTTGATAGAGCTCCTGGCTCATCTCGATGCCCTTGGCGCCAGAGCTGGGTGTTGCGTAGACCGGGGCGCTCGGCTGCGCCTGAGGCTGGACCATGGGGGCCGGCTGGCTCTGGTCCGAACCGTACCGGGCCTTGATCTTCTCGTAGAAAAGCGTCGGCACCCGCCGCTTGTTGGCCAGACGCGGGCAATACCGGTATCCCTCGCCGCACATCACCGGCTTGCCCTTGCCTTCGGTGATGCCCTTGGCGGATCCGCCCATCAAGGACAGCGAGTAGTTCACCTGACTGTACCCCATGCCCGCGCTGGGGAACGAGAGGTTGGAGCCCACGGTCACGCCCTTCATGCCTCCCGAGACCAGCAGGACGTCCACGTCCCAGGGGATCGTCTCGACGATCGCCGCATTGTATGCCTGATCCCAGTTGCGGGTCTCCTTGGCCTCGATGCTGACCTTGCCAACGTAGGTATAGCCCGCCCTTTTCAGAAGGTTGCGATCCACATTGGAGTCGATGAAGACCAGCAGCGGCTTGCCGTCGCCCCGACGCTGCCGCACCAGGGCGTTGGAAATCTCAAAGCCCCGGCCGTGATGATAGTAGTCGGGTGCACCAAAGGCCGCTGCCACGCCATTGAAGACGCTGCCAATGAACTCGATGGGGCCATCGAAGGGGGCGCCGCACAGGATGCCCCGCAGCTCGTCCATATCGTCTCCATCGCTGGGATCAAACGTCCGCTCGTACACGGCGTCCTCCGAGCTCGGCCCGTTGGCGAAGTACCCCTTGATCGTGCCCCAGCCACCGTGATTCCAGAGAGGCAGATAGGGCGCCCCGGATCCGATCGGAGAGGTGCGACTCTTGTAGTTGCTGATCGACGTAGGGCTGAACGTCAGTTGCGAAGTGGAGTATCCCAGTGCGGAGCCTCCCGAGGAACTCGATGTGGCCGCACCGCCCGTGGCGGCCGCCGTCGCATCCGCATCCGACGTCGAGTCTGAGTTGGCGTTGCCCCCGCCGATCAGCTCGGTCTGCTGGCTGAAGGAGCCCGTGACCTGCCCTTCAACGCCTGTCACCGTGCTGCCGGGATACGTGGCGCCTGCCCTTGGGCCCACCGCGCCAACCAGCGCCAGGACCACACCCACCATGGCCATCCTTTTCATCGTCATACTCCTTCCGTGAAGTTGCCTCATGTTGCCCTGTCGCTCTCGAGGCAGGCGCCGATGCACTGCAACGGAGAAACAGTCCATCCATACCGGCATAGCCGAAGCACCAGGAATGACTGGGGGGATTGAATGCCCGAACCGGAAAGAGACGTGCACCGTCCACTGCCGCTGCGGATGATCCGCTAAGGATCGTCTCACCTCGCGTGGACCTGAAGACCCTCCGGTCCGTTTCTGCAGACAGCCTAGTTAAGGCTCCCGCAGATCTGCCAATTGTGACTGAGCATCCATTCTCATCCTGACCCTAGCCTCCTGCTGTGTCGGGACCGCCGCACCCTGCGACGGTGTTTTACTGCTCCTGGATCGGCATTATAGATCCCCCCCTTCCCATGTCAACACAAAAAACCAAAACTCGCTGAAAATCCCTTTAATGCACAAGAACTCGGACCCTCTTCGTCGCGGCTCGGCCAAAGAACTTTCTCAGGCCCTTGGCGGCCTTTGCGGCGTTTGCTACAATTTCTGTTTTGACCTGGAACCGAAATGATGGATAAGACGATACAGATTGTCGGCGCTGCCGAGCACAACCTCAAGAACATCAGCCTGAGCATCCCTCGGGACGCGATGGTGGTCATGACCGGGATCAGCGGCTCCGGCAAGAGCTCTCTGGCCTTCGACACGATCTACGCGGAAGGACGACGGAAGTACGTGGAGTCCTTGAGCGCCTACGCCCGTCAATTCCTGGAGCAGATGCAGAAGCCCTCGGTCTCCGAGATCACCGGACTGCCGCCCACCATTGCCATCGAACAGCGGTCCGGCGGCAGCAATCCGCGGTCCACGGTAGCGACTACAACTGAAATCTACGATCACTTCCGGCTTCTGTTTGCCCGCGTGGGACAGCCCCACTGCTGGGTCTGCGGCAAGCCCATCACCAGCCAGCATGCCTCGCAGATCGTGGAGGCCCTGATGAGCCGGACCGAGGGGACCCGGATACAGATCTGCTCGCCTCTGGTCCGCGGCAAGAAGGGAGAACACCGAGACGTCTTATCGCAAATCCAGAGGGAAGGCTTCGTCCGCGTCCGGATTGACGACGCCGTCTTCGACGTCCACGAGATTCCGGACCTGGACAAGAACAAGAAGCACGACATCGCCGCGGTCGTCGACCGGCTCGTGATCAAGGAGGCCGTCCGAGTCCGCCTGGCGGACTCGGTGGAGACGGCCCTCAAGCTCGCCGACGGCGTCCTGCTGGTCCTGCTTCAGGACCCCGGCGACCGAGGAGAGGACGCCGAGAGCCGCTGGGAACGGGTGATCTACAGCGAGAAGTTCGCCTGCCCGGACCACCCGGAGGCCAGCCTCGAGGAACTGTCCCCCCGGTTGTTCAGCTTCAACAGCCCGCACGGGGCCTGCACCGCCTGTGACGGGCTGGGCACCATTCTTGAGTTCGATCCAGATCTGATCGTGCCGGACAAGTCCGTCTCCCTGGAGAATGGGGCGATCGGGGCGTGGCGCAAGGGCGGAAAGAGGATGAACATTCTCTACAACAGGCTGATCCGCCGGTTCTGCCGGGACTTCGGCATGAGCCCCGCCACGCCGTTCGGAGAGCTCTCGTCGGAGGTCCGGCGGATCCTGATGGGGGGGTCCACGCCCGCGGATCAGCGGCAGTACGGCGTCCGCTTCGAGGGGGTGATCCCCAATCTGACCCGGCGGTGGAAGACCACCACCAGCGAGTTCGTCAAGGCGAGGCTCCACGGGTATCTTTCGGAACAGGCCTGCCGCGCCTGCGGCGGCTCGCGGCTCCGTCCGGAGGCCACCGCCGTCACCGTGGGCGAGCGGAACATCTGCGACGTGACCCGGATGAGCATCCAGGAGGCCCAGGTGTTCTTCGACCACCTGCGGCTCGATGGGGCCAAGACGATCATCGCCGCCCAGGTGCTCAAGGAGATCAAGGCCCGGCTCGGGTTCATGGCAGACGTGGGTCTGGGGTACCTGACCCTTGACCGGACCAGCCATAGTCTTTCCGGAGGCGAGGCCCAGCGAATCAGGCTGGCCACCCAGGTCGGCAGCGGCCTGGTGGGCGTCTGCTACGTCCTCGACGAGCCGACCATTGGTCTGCACAAGCGGGACAACGACCGCCTGTTGACCATCCTGCAGCGCCTGACCCGGATCGGCAACACCGTGCTCGTCGTCGAGCACGACGAGGACATCATCCGCGCAGCCGACCACATCGTGGACATCGGCCCGGGCGCAGGCCGCCACGGCGGCGAGCTGGTTTGCCAGGGCAGGCTGCCGGACATCATGGCCTGCGAGGCCTCCCTGACCGGCCAGTATCTGTCCGGCAAGCGGACCATTGCCGTGCCGGCCAAGCGAAGGCCCTACAGCTTCCGCCGCAGCCTGGAGGTCAAGGGCGCAGAGGAGAACAACCTCAAGGGCATCGACGTGAGATTCCCCCTGGGCGTGTTCCTCTGCGTCACGGGCGTGTCTGGGTCGGGCAAGAGCACGCTGGTCAACGAGATCCTGCTCAAGGCCCTCAAGCGGCGGCTCACCCAATCCGGCGACAAGCCCGGCAAGCACAAGTCCGTTCTGGGCACGTCCTTCGTCGACAAGGTCATCGAGATCGACCAGTCGCCGATCGGCAGGACGCCTCGGAGCAATCCCGCCACCTACACCGGGGCCCTCGACGAGATCCGCAAGCTCTACGCCCTGACCCGCGAGGCCAAGATCCGCGGCTACAAGGCCGGCCGGTTCAGCTTCAACGTCAAGGGAGGCCGTTGCGAGCACTGCAAGGGCCAGGGCACCATGAAGATCGAGATGCACTTCCTGCCGGACGTGTACGTCACCTGCCCCCAGTGCAAGGGGACCCGCTATGGAACCGAGACCCTGGAGGTGACCTACAAAGGCAAGAACATCGCGGACGTCCTTGACATGACCACGGAAGAGGCCTTGGGCTTCTTCACGAACTTCCCGCACATCGTCCGCATCCTCAAGACCCTGTGCGAGGTGGGCCTGGGCTACGTGCAGTTGGGCCAGGCGTCCACCACCCTGTCGGGTGGCGAGGCGCAGCGGGTCAAGCTCTCCGCAGAGCTGGCCAAGGCTGCCACCGGCCACACCCTCTACATCCTCGACGAGCCCACCACGGGGCTGCACTTTGCGGACATCCACAACCTGCTCAACGTGCTGCAGCGGCTGGTCGACATGGGACACACGGTCATTGTCATCGAACACAACCTGGACGTCATCAAGACCGCAGACTACATCATCGATCTGGGCCCCGAAGGCGGGCAGGCCGGCGGCGAGGTGGTGGTGGCAGGGTCGCCGGAGCAGATCATTCAGAACCCCGACAGCTACACGGCCCGATACCTGCGGGACAAGCTGGAGGGAAAGTCAAGAGACTGACCCTCGCCGCAGGTTACGTTGAATGCGCAGGGGCGGAGGGACGCAACACCCCGTCCTCCATCTCGAGAATCCGATCGAAGACGTCCAGCGATCGATGGTCATGTGTCACGACAATGACGCCGGCCTTCTGCTCGTGTGCGACCATGCGGAACAGCTCCATCACCTGGCGTCCCCGGTGGCTGTCAAGGGCAGCGGTGGGCTCATCGGCCAATATCAGGCTGGGGTTGTTCGCCAGTGCCCGGGCCACAGCCACGCGCTGCTGTTGGCCGCCGGAGAGCGCAGAGGGCAGACTGCGAGAGCGGTCGGCGACCCCGAGGTACTCCAACAGCTCCCGAGTCCGCTGCCGGGCCTTTCGTGAGGGGACGTCGTTGATCTCCATCGCCACTTGCACGTTTTCGAGGGCGGTCAGGAACGGAATCAGGTTTGCCTTCTGAAACACGAATCCAAGGTACTTTCGGCGAAAAGCACGGATGTCAACCAGCGGCCGCGGTCCCTCCATGACCGGGCAGCCGCTGATGGTGATCTTGCCCGACGTGGGCGGATTGATCAGGCCGATGGCGGTCAGGAGCGTGGATTTGCCCGCACCGCTCGGTCCCACCAGGGCCACGACTTCGCCGCGTTCGACTCTGAACGAGACGTCGCGCATGGCGACGACCTCGGTATTGCCCGAACCGTAGACTCTGGTGAGCGACTGGGCTTCAAGCGAGGGGGCATCGGAATGGAGGATCGTCCTCATGACAGGATCTCGTTGGGTTTGATGGACATCGCCTTCCAGATGCCCAAGAGGCTGGAAATGACGGAGATGGCCAGAACGATGATCGCGAGCTGTGCCAGGTTCTCGTTGGTAATGGCCACGCGCCGGGGGAAGAAGGGAAAGACCCACAGACCGATGCAGTAGGCCAAACCGTAGCCCAGGGCGCCCAACAGCAGTGCCTGCTGCAGGATGAGGGCGACGACGGCCCTGTTCCGTGCGCCCATCAGTTTGAGCATGGCAATGTCGTGTATCTTATCCAGAGTCAGGGTGTAGAGAATGAGCGACATGATGATCGCGGAAATAATCACCAACAGCGTGCGGAACATGCCGAGCTGCTTGCGGTTGCGATCGATGCTGCTGAGCATCAGCTCCCGCTGCGCGTCATTGGGATAGACCGTCACGTCGCTCCAGCCGGAGATCACCTTCGCCACGCGGGCCGGATCGACGCCCGGCGCCACGTTCACCATGATCGCGCTGACGTTCTGCGTGCCCAAGGCGGGAAGCTGGGAGGCGGGTCCGGCAGCCCGCTCCAGCAGTGTGGGTTGCGTGTTCCCCAAGTCCTGCTTCTTCAGCCGTGATCTCCGCGCCTCCCGCTCCAGGCGGATCGCTTCTCCCGACGTATCGTATTGGATGGCGATCGAATCCGGGATCGTGAAGAACGCGAAACCATCACCGGCCGGGCCCGTCATGCCGACCGTGATGCCCACGATGGTGTAGATATCCTTGCCCAGGGGAACCCGGTCGCCCAGACGCAGCCCCAGGGTACGGTCGGCCAGCATCTCATAGTGTGCCTGGCCCAGTGCCCGCCCTGCGATCAGGGGCAGAGCACTTCCGTCGTCTGTGGGCCAGGCCAGTCCCTGCACGACGATGCGCAGCGGTCTGCCCTGATATTCCCGCTGAATGGTGTGCGAGACGAAGGCCCGCGCCTTGGCGACACCCGTGACCGCATAGACGCGGTCTTCGAGACTCCATGGAATCCGCGAGATCTCTGCAAATGGTCCGCGTGTTCCTCTCTGTACGACCCAGAGGTCGGCCTTCGTCCGTTCGAGGAAACTCAGCGCGTCTTCACTGAGCCCCTGGTAGATCCCCGCCATGCCCATGACGATCATCAGCAGCAGGCCGATGCCCACCGCGGTGAGCAGGAAGCGGCTCAACTTGTGCCGAATATCACGGATCGCCAGATTCATCGTGCAATCACCACCCGCCGACCCGGTTGTAGTTTCTTGGCTTGGGCCTCACTTGCCATGATAAGCGTATCGTTTTCGACAAGCCCGCTCGCAACTTCCACTGACTCCCTGCCTGTCATGCCGAGATCGAGATTTCGCCAACTCGCCTTGCCGCCCTCGTTCACCATGACTCCAGCCCTGCCCTCGCGCCAGCGGATCATCCTGGTGGGGATCCGGACCACGTCGTCTTTCCTACCCGTCACGATGAATACCTCCGCCCGCTGCCCGACCGCCCGCCGTTGCGGCAACTCGTCCGGCGCGACATCGACCAGAAACTCGCGCGTCTCCCGGTCCACTTCGGGACTCACGCGGATCACCGTGCTCCCGTAGTCTCTTCCCGGCTCGGAGCGAAAGACGATTCTGGCCTTCTGACCAGGCTTCACGGCAGCCATGAATGACTCATCCACCCAGGCGGAAATCCAGATGTCCTTGGTCGATATCAATTGAAAGATGGATGCCCCGGGAACGACGATGTCCCCCAGGTCACGGTCCCGCCGTGTGATCAGTCCATCGAACGGGCTGTAGATGCTCGTGTCGGCCAGCTTGGCGGTCTGGTAATCCAACGTGCGCTCCGCCGCGACAGTCTGTTTCTGGGCCTCAGTGACGGCGGCGATTGCTCGCCCCTCCTCAGCCTCAGCCACCTGGAGGAGTTCCAGGCTCTTGTCCAACTCGGATTTTGAGACGAACTGCTTGGCCTGAAGCTGGGATTGACGATCGTATTCCAGTTTCGCCTGGACTCTGACCGCCTCCGCTCGCTTCTGATCCGCCAGGGTGCGCTCATGGGCGGCGTGTGCAACCTCCAGGTTGGCCTTGGCAATGGCCAGTTGTTCTCGCAGGTCGGAATCATCGAGGCGGGCCAAGAGTTGGCCTTTGGTGACTGTGTCGTTCTGGTCAACCCTCCACTCGACCAGTCGCCCTTGAATCTTCGGGCTGATCGTCGCCTTGGTGTGTGCGGTCAAGGTCCCAGTGCCCATGACTTCCGCTTCGACAGGGCCTCGTTTGACCTCGACCGCCGTCACGGTGATTGGCGAGAACTTCACGCGATAGAGAATATATCCCAAGATCGCCAGGACGAGGAGCACCCGCAGGACGATATGAATGAGTCTTCTCATAGGAGTTCCGTTCCGTGCCACAGTTCAGGAGTTGCAGAATCTCTGGACATCCGCCATTCCGATGAATCGAAGCCCGTATGCCAAGGTGGTACATCCAGGATGGGCATGATAGACCTCTCAATGGGGACAGGAATGGTCTCCGCCGTGGCCGGCACAGGCGCCGCGTTCATCCATCTCGGCGAGTTCCCCAGCCTTGAGTTGGGTCACGGCTTGCGCGACCGTGCCGCCCATGGAACAATACACCTTGATCCCTGCGGAATGCAGGCCCAACAAAGCGCCGGTTCCTATTCCCCCGACAATGACCGCGTCAGGCCTTGCGCCCGCGAGTGCCTTCATGGGGCTGCACGCCCCATGGACGTGGGCTTGGTTCTGGTTGACCATCGCCTCGACGGACATCGTCTCGGAGTCCACAAGGGCAAAGGCGGGTGCAGACCCGAAATGGCCGTACACGGCGCTTTCAAGTCCACGGTAGTCGGCCACTGGAATGGCAATCTTCATAATCGCTGTTCTCCTTTTCTTGCTTCAGTTCCTTTATGACCTTCATTGGCACGGCGTGACGGGGAGGCTGATCGGCGCCCACTGCACCTTCCATGTCCCCCATCGCCACCTCCTGCCCGGCCTCTGTGTCGTGGACAGTTGCACGCCCCAGGGCCCATCCCTCGCCCTCCGCCCACAGGGCCCGCTCCGTCTGTTTCCAGCGTTTCCGCACCCCCTGCCATCCTCACGGCTCCGCCTTCCAGGCGGATCGCCTTGCCGTGAATAAGGGCGTCCGCCACCTTCCGCCGCGCTTCCTCTACGACCCTTGAGAAAGTCGGTCGGGAGATCTTCATCTGCTCCGCCGCCCGCTCCTGGTAAAGCCCGTTCAGGTCGGCCAGTCGTAACGCTTCGACTTCATCCAGGGTCAGTGTCACCTGTTCCAGGGCACATGCCGGAACGCCTGCCGGCTTGAAAAGGCCAGCTCTCGGCTTGAAACCAATGTGACGCAGGCAACAAGGCCTTGGCATTCGAAGACTCCATTTCCCATGAATGATTATGAGCATATGTTCATAACCACGACCTGTCAAGGGGCATCTGGAGAATGGCACTTGTCAGTCCAGTCCGCGGGGGGCATAATCCAGGAGTATGGTGCATAAACCGAGCCATGAAATGACTCCAACGCGGATGAATGGAGCGGTCATGGCCTAGCGGTGCTCATTGAGACGGATCACACGCGGGTCCTCTTCGACACGGGCCAGGGGCCTGCCTTGCCGGAGAACTGCCGCTCCCTTGGTATCGACCTGTCCAGCCTGGACGCCGTGGTCCTCAGCCACGGACACTATGACCACACAGGCGGGCCGTGGGACGTTCTATCCATGGCCAGGAATGCCCGCCTCTTCTGCCACCCAGGGGTGGTCGTTGACCGGTACAGCATCAAGCCCGGCGAGTTGGTCAGGGCCATCCACATGCCTGCGGGCTCCAGGTCGTCCATTGAGCAATTGGACAAGGATCGCATGGACAAACGCGACCCAGACGTGAAGTGCTTGGACTGGTTCATGTGCCTGAAGAAGTGTCCCCACAACTGATGCTCATCGGCTGAAAAACGTCGAACACGAGTTATCGCAGTTGCATATGTGAGTAAACCATGTTATAGTTGTATATCCTTTCTGCCGAGTAGGTGCAGATATGAATGCAGACACAAGAAGATGCTACCAATTGAAGGCGGAGATCATCCAAGCTGCTGGACATCCTATCCGGCTTGCCATCATTGAGTTTCTCAGTCAGGGTGAGCAGTGCGTCTGCGATATTGTCGAGCACGTGGGCGCGCAGCGATCGAATGTCTCCAGGCATCTGTCGGTCATGCTCAGGGCGGGAGTGTTGGAGAGCCGCAAGGATGGGCTGAAGGTGATCTACAGGCTTCGTATACCGTGTATCCTCAGTTTCCTGGGATGCGTCGATCAGGCTCTCCGGGAAAGGACTCGGCAAGAGGCCGTGCTCTTGAAGACGCTGAAACTGAACCCTCGGTGATCGACGATGGTCTTCCTTCGTCGCCTATAAGTGAGTACTTGAAGGCAGGCAATCGCATGGATTGGAAAAGCGAGTGGAAGAAGTTGGCCGCCATCGTGGCGGTGTTCGTCGCGTTCTTCTGGCTGCCCGTGGGCTGGGGGCAATTCGACAACGCGGTCATGGAGGCCCTTCACCTGCTCAAGTGGTACGCACGCGAGCACGTGCTGCTGTGCCTAATCCCGGCCTTTTTCATTGCCGGGGCGATCGGCGTGTTCGTCAGCCAGGCCTCTGTGATGAAGTACCTCGGGGCCAGGGCCAACAAGATCCTGGCCTATGGTGTGGCCTCCGTCTCCGGCTCGATCCTGGCAGTCTGTTCGTGCACGGTGTTGCCCCTGTTCGCCGGCATCTGGCGGATGGGCGCGGGCCTGGGACCGGCCTGTGCATTCCTGTATTCCGGTCCTGCGATCAATGTGCTGGCCATCATCCTGACCGCCCGCATCCTGGGCCTGGAGCTGGGCATTGCCCGGGCCGTGGGCGCGATCGGCTTCAGCGTGATCATCGGCCTGCTGATGCACCTGATCTATCGCAAGGAGGAACAGGCCAAGGTCGAGGCCCAGATGGCTGCACCTGAGCCGCAGGTGTCCAGGCCTTTATGGCAGAACGCCCTGTTCTTCGCGGTCATGATCGGCATCCTGGTCTTCGCCAACTGGGGCGCACCTAACGCGTTCGCCTTCAAGCTGAATAATGGGCAGCAGTTCGAGGCTGCTGTCGTTAAGGCCCCGGAGAATCCCGCGGCGGAGGGAGCTTCTTACTCATTGAAGGTCATCAGCGGGCCGGATACGGGTAAAGATATGACCATCACCGCTGCTACAATCCAGACAAAGACGCCTGTGTCCGGCACGTGGACGACGATCTGGCAGCACAAATGGCTTGTGACGACCGCCTTTGCAGTCGCGTTCTCGCTGATCCTTGTCTTCTGGTTCGCCATCAAGTGGTGGAAGGTGGTCCTGGCCGCGGTTCCGGCCGTGATCCTTGCCCTGGTCCTTCCCATGCAGGGCATGATGCTCATGATTCCCTTCGCAGCGGCCGTTGTGGGATTGTCGGCCATCACCAGCACTGACAAGGGTGAGGCCGGGGAGTGGTTTGCGTCTACGTGGGCCTTTGCCAAGCAGATCCTGCCCTTGCTGTTCTTCGGTGTGCTGGTAGCCGGATTCCTGCTTGGACGTGTGGACCACGAGGGGTTCATCCCCAGCAAGTACGTCAAGATGCTCGTGGGCGACAGCCCGGACACCTTCTTGGCGATCACCGGCTGGGGCGGCGGGGCATTCGAGGGCCTTGCCCGGGCCGTCTGGCCATTGTGGACCAACTTCTTCTCCAGCATATTCGGGGCGTTCATGTACTTCGCCACCCTGACCGAGGTCCCGATCCTCCAGGGCCTGATCGGGTCGGGCATGGGTAAAGGTCCGGCCCTGGCCCTGCTTCTGGCAGGGCCTGCCCTGTCGCTGCCCAGTATGCTGGTCTTACGCAGCATCATGGGCACGCAGAAGACTGTAGTGTTCGTCTCGCTGGTGGTCGTGATGGCCACAATCAGTGGTATGATTTTTGGGGCGATCTTCTAAGGAGTACATGGTGAAGAAGCTACAGATACTTGGAACCGGCTGTGCCAAGTGCAAGAAGCTGGCTGAGAACACCGAGACAGCGGCCAAGGAACTGGGTGTAGAGTACACCCTGGAAAAGCTGACGGACATCAATCAGATCATGGCCTTTGGCGTCATGATGACTCCTGCCCTGGCCGTGGACGGCCAAGTCAAGGTCGTGGGCAAGGTGCCTTCGCCGGAGGAGATCAAGAAGATGCTGGCGTAAGCAACGGGAACAGACGCAGAAAGGACGACAGATGAGCAATCAGCAATCGTGTGGATGCAGTGGCGGACCGAAACTGGTGTTTGCGTGCAGCGGGGCTGCCGATGTGGGCGAGATCGCAGATCGGGCGGCCAGAAAGCTCAACCGCGAAGGCACAGGCAAGATGTTCTGCATGGCCGGCCTGGGCGGCCGCATCAGCGGCATCCTCAAGACCACCGAGTCGGCCCAGACTATCCTGGCCGTTGATGGCTGTCCGCTCAACTGCGTCAAGGCCAGCCTGGAGCAGGCCGGGTTCAAGACCTTCAAGCATCTGCAACTGGCGGACCTCGGCCTGGAGAAGGGCAAGAGCCCTGCGACTGAAGACAACGTCAACAAGGTCGCTGCGAAGGCCGCCGAGATGATAGCCTGTGGATGAGACAATGATGCTGCTGGCACAGGGTTGCAGTTGTGTCAAGGCCAACTTCTGGGTCCTCCTGGCCTGCGCGGTCGGGATGTGGCTTGTGTTTTCATGGATTCCCTCCGTTTTGAGGGCCAAAGGAGACGTTATGAACAAGATCATCAAGATCGTTGTGGTCATTGGCCTGGTCGTTGCTGTGGCTGTGGTGCTGGCCGTCAAGCAAGGCCGCACGGCACCCTCTGGCATCGCCTCGATGGAGGCGAGTTCTTCAGGGCTGCCCAGGCTGGTCGATCTCGGGTCCACCACGTGCATCCCCTGCAAAATGATGGCCCCTATTTTGGAAGAACTCAAGAAGGACTATGCAGGGAGGCTGGAGGTCATGTTCGTTGACGTGGGCAAGAACCCCGACCTCGGCACGCCCTATGGTATCCAGCTCATCCCCACGCAGATCTTCTTCGATGCGGCCGGCAAGGAGTTGTTCCGTCATGAAGGCTTCTTCTCCAAGGAAGACATACTCGCCAAGTGGACGGAGATGGGCGTCAACCTCGCCACGGCCTCTGCTGCGAGCCCCGCGTTCGAGCGGCTGTCACCAGCCAAGACTGATGAGCGGCCCAAGGACCGCATCTGCTACATGTGTGACGGCGACATCCAGGAGAAGACCGCGGTGACCGTGCAAACCGACAAGGGACCTGTCAGACTGTGCGACCCCCACTGCTACTTCATCATGGTCTCGTGTCTGACAGAGGACAAGACCGGCTTTGAGAAGAAGGTCACGGTCATGGATTGGACCGCAGGCAAACCGATCCCGATCTCCGAGGCCGCGTTCCTCTGCGGCGAGGACGAGGCCACAGGCAGGCCGTGGGTCAAGGCGTTTACAGGAAGGGATACCGCTGTCGCAGAGCGGGCGGCCAGCGGGGGGAGTGTCCTTGCGCTGGCGGCACTTCAGCAGAAAGAGCTATCCCATCGCTGCGGATTCTGCGACCGAGCGGTCTATCCGCAGGACGTGGCCGAGGTCATCGTACAAGGCGGAGTGCACACCTGGGGCTGCTGCTCCCACTGCGCACTGGGCGTGGCGGCCCGCACGGGCAAGGACATCGAGGTCCACGAAAAGGATCGCCTGACCGGCGACGCAATCGTGGTCAAGACCTTTGAAGGCAAGATCGCCTCCCTGGAGCCGGCGACTGCGGTGGCCTGGTTCGGACAGCGTCAGAAGCCCGATGGCACCTGGGCCTCTGCCGGCTGTTTCCACCAAGGTTTCTTTACGAACGCAGACAACCTCAGGAAGTGGGTTGAGAAGAACCCTCACGAGACCGGCAGGCTCATCTCCATCGCTCAGGCATTGGCCGACAAGATGAAGCTCTCGCCCGACCAGATCAAGAAGGCCTGCAAGATCGGCGAGTGTGCTCCAAAGTGATACTGACTGTGAAGGCCCCTTTGGGGGCAGAGGAGTCGCTGTATGAGAGGCTACATCGTTGAATCCGTCATAATCGGTATCGCATGGGCCTGTGTGCCCTCCGCCTATGCCCTGTCAGACCCCTCCTGCGTCCAGGACGTCTATCCAGGTCTGGCCAGTGGGGCCCTGACTTACGCCAGATTGGCGACCCTGCCTGAGGGCGTGCTCTTGAAGGCGGGAACCCTGGCCATCAGCGAGAAGGAGGTCGCAGAACGGATCGCCCAGGCCCCCCAGGCGCAACAGGAACAACTCCGCAAGAACGCCTTCCATGTCCTGGAAGGAACGGCCACGACCAAGCTGCTTGCTCAGGCCGCCAAGGCCCAGACGTCGAGCGCCGATCCCAATGAACGGAACCTGATCCAGCGCTACCTGCAAGGCATCGTGGAGAAGGTGACGGTCTCGGACCAGGAGGTCGCCGAATTCTACCAGGCCAACAAGGACGCCTGTGGCGGGGCTACCCTGGCCCAGGTGAAGGGCCAAATCAAGCAGGTGGTCCTCCAGCAGAAACAGCAGGACTTGGTCGAGCAGCACGTCCGCACCCTGGGCCAACGAATGCCGATCGAGGTCTCTGATGTATGGGCCAAGGCACAGGCCGTCCTGGCCAAGGACAATCCCGTGGACAAGGCCCGCGCAAGCGGCAGGCCCTCCCTGGTGGACTTCGGCTCCACGGGCTGCAGGCCCTGCGATATGCTGGCCCCGATCCTGGAGACCCTGAAGACCAAATACGCGGGCAAGGTGAACGTGGTGTTCGTCCACGTGGGCCAGGAACAGGTCCTGGCAGCTCGATACGGCATTTCGAGCATTCCCATGCAGTTCTTCTATGACAAGGACGGCAAGGAGGTCTTCCGCCACGTGGGCTTCTGGCCACAGGATGAGATCGAGAAGAAACTGGCTGAGATGGGAGTCAAGTAGCCAATGGAAAGCCTGTTTACTGCACTGACCCATGCCGTCGAGGGCACCCCTGCGATCGCCCTGGGTGCAGCCTTTGTCTGGGGCATCCTCAGTATCCTGCTCAGTCCCTGCCACCTGGCCAGCATCCCCCTGATCGTGGGCTTCATCAACGGACAGGGTGTGACATCGACCCGGCGTGCCTTCGGGCTTTCGGCGCTCTTCGCCGTGGGCGTCCTGATCACGATCGGCGTCATTGGGGCCATCACGGCCATGGCAGGCCGCATGATGGGAGACGTGGGACGCTGGGGCAACTACGGGGTGGCCGTGATCTTCTTTCTGGTAGGGCTCTATCTCCTGGATGTCATCCCCATGCCCTGGTCAGGGCCTGGCCAGGTCGGAATGCGTAAGAAAGGTATGCTGGCGGCCTTTGTTTTGGGCCTGGTCTTCGGCATCGCCCTGGGTCCGTGCACCTTTGCCTACATGGCCCCCATGCTTGCGGTCACCTTCAGGCTGGCTGCCACCGCCCTGGGCTACGGCGTCCTTCTCTTGCTCGTGTACGGCATCGGCCACTGCTCTGTGATCGTCCTGGCCGGCACGTTCACCGAGGTCGTCCAGCGGTACATGGATTGGAACGAGCGATCCAAGGGCGCAGTGATCGTGAAGAAGGTCTGCGGCGTGCTGATCCTGGTGGCAGGGGTGTACTTGATCTACAAGGCGTGACATCCCCCACCGCTGCATATTTGATGAAAGGAGAAGAGACACATGGCTTTGCCTTGAGCGGCAAGGTCGCTCTGAGACTCGTCTGACGCGCAGACCCGGTCCGGAAACGGACCGGCCGGATCCGACAAGGTGGCTTTGAGACGGCGGTCCGGTTGGGCCTACCCGGTCACAGATGCCCCGGGGAGATTCTTCCTATATCCCACTTTACGGAGGTCCTGGACCGGCATATCATCGGATTCATCTCAGGGGAACATGTCGACCTGCCGAACGCCGTGCACGGGGCCATGTACAGTGAATTGAGATGTGAATCAATCAGGATCTTAGGGTTGACATCTCCCGTAGCCGTTGGTAAGATGTCCACATGCTGATTGTTGCACCATCATGGTGGAACTGCCGCTCCGAGGTAATCTGGCTCGGGCGCGGTGTTACTCCACCCTGATTTTCGGCCATCCCTCCTGTCGTTTTGCCTGTTGGCTTGCATTTCCCGTGCCGTTATCGCGGCCTTCTCGCCCGCCGACCTGCCGAACGATTTACGCTTAGGATTCGTTTCTTGAGGCTCTTGCTGTGGACAATGCTGCAACCATAACAACCAAACGCATTCGGTGTGAGGAGATTGCCCGGCGACGGACGTTCGCCATCGTTTCACATCCGGACGCGGGAAAGACCACGCTGACCGAGAAATTCCTTCTCTACGGCGGGGCGCTGCAGTTGGCCGGCTCGGTCACCGCGAGAAAGAACCAGCGTGCGACCACGTCGGACTGGATGGAACTGGAGAAGAAGCGTGGCATCTCGATCAGTTCGACGGTGCTCCAGTTCGACTACCAGGGCTTTCGCATCAACCTGCTCGATACGCCCGGACACAAGGACTTCTCGGAGGATACCTATCGCGTGCTGACTGCCGTGGACGCGGCGGTTATGGTCATCGACGCGAGCAAGGGCATCGAAAACCAGACCCGAAAGCTATTCGAGGTCTGTCGTCGGCGCGGGGTGCCGATCTTCACGTTCATGAACAAAATGGACCGGCCCACGCTTGATCCACTAACGCTGGTGGACGAGTTGGAGAGCGTCCTGGGGATCGCGGCCTACCCGATGAACTGGCCGCTGGGCACCGGTCGGGACTTCAAGGGCGTCTGGGACCGTCGCTCGCAGATGGCGCATCTGTACGAGCACACCCCAGGCGGGGCCTATCGGGCCCCCGTGTCCACCGCCGGCCTCTCGGACCCGATCGTGCGGGCCCGCCTGGACGACGAGGCGGTCTATTGCACCGTCTGCGAGGAGATCGGGATGCTGGAAGGCGCCGGGGTGGGGTTCGATCCGGGCGAGGTACTGGCCGGGCGAGCCACGCCGGTCTACTTCGGCAGTGCGATCAACAATTTCGGCGTGCAGCTTCTGCTGGACGGCTTTCTGGAGTATTCGGCCGGTCCGGGGCCGCGAATGAGCCGGGCAGGATTGATCCGACCCACGCATGCGGCCTTCTCGGGCTTCGTGTTCAAGATCCAGGCGAACATGGACCCGCGCCACCGCGACCGGATCGCCTTCGTCCGCGTGGTCTCGGGCAAGTTCGAGCGGGACATGACCGTGACCCACGTCCGAACCGGCAAGGCCGTCCGCCTGGCGAACGCCGCCAAGCTGTTCGGCCGCGAGCGGGAGATCGTCGACGAAGCCTATCCCGGCGACGTGGTCGGGATCGTCGGCAACGCCCACTTCGCCATTGGCGACACGCTGACGGAGGACCCAGCCATCGTCTACGACGAGATCCCCCGCTTCGCCCCGGAGTGTTTCGCCTACCTGGAAAACCCGGTGGCGTCCAACTTCAAGCGGTTCCGCGACGGACTGATCCAGTTGCTTCAGGAGGGCGTCGTACAGTCTTACGATCCGCTCGATCACGCGGCCTGCAGATCGCCGCTCTTGGGTGCGGTCGGCCCACTGCAGTTCGAGATCGTGAGATATCGCCTGGAAAGCGAGTACGGCGCGCCATCGCACGTGAAGGATGCTCCCTGGACGATGGCCCGTTGGCTGGACGCCAATGGGGCAATTGGGGATCTGATGCTGCCCAGCGGAACCTGTGTGGCGACGGACAGGCAGGGCCAGCCCATGCTGCTGTGCGTCGACAACTGGCAACTGCGATACTTCCAGGAACGCAATCGCGGTGTGAGCGTTAGCGATGCGCCATTCGCAGATCAAGCGGGCTGTCTTCCAGCGGCCGAGGAGAGTTCGGCAATCGAGTACGAAGGCAACGCATCCTGAAGGTGAAGACAAACAACAAGACCCGAAAACGCATCCAGGGGCCACTCCAACTGGTTCCGACACCGATTCTTCATCAACATTGGCAGCAAGAACTCCGATTTTGAATTGACAGGGATAGCTGGATTAGCTATTATTTCGTCAGTTAGCTAAATATAGGAATGGACCATGAACCCAGTCGTAGCGATTGCCAAGGCCCTATCGGACCTGAACCGAGTCAGGGTAGTATCGATGCTGGCAGGTGGTGAACTGTGCGTCTGCCAAGTCACAGAGGTTCTGCAGCTCGCCACCTCGACCGTGTCCAAGCACATCTCGATCCTCAAGCAGGCGGGGCTGGTCGAGGCCCGAAAGGAAGGTCGGTGGATGCATTACAGACTGGCCGATCAACCAGGCCAGGCCATCCAACAGGCCATCGAATGGGCCACAGCCCACGGCCGGGAGGACCCGATCATCCAGAATGACAAACGGGCACTTGGCAAGGTCCTGAGGATGAACAAGGAGCACCTGTGCTGCAACCAACGAAAAGGCTGAAGATCTTGTTCTTGTGCACGGGCAATTCCTGCCGGAGCCAGATGGCCGAGGGCTGGACCCGGCACCTCAAAGGCGACGTGATTGAGCCCTATTCGGCGGGGATCGACCCGCATGGCCTCGACCCCAGGGCCGTCAAGGTCACGGCCGAAGCCGGCGTGGATATCTCCGGCCAGCGGTCCAAGCACGTGGACGAACTGAAGGGCATCCCCTTCGACTATGTCGTCACGGTCTGTGACAACGCGCATGAACAGTGCCCGTTCTTTCCAGGCAGGACGAAGGTCATCCACGTCGGTTTCGATGACCCGCCCAGACTGGCTGCCCAGGCCAAGACCGAAAAGGAGGCACTGGACTGCTATCGCCGGGTCAGAGACCAGATCCGAGCCTTTGTCCAGGGCATGCCGGAGAACCTCTCGACAGAGACATCAACGAATGGAGGCTCAAGTATGAGTACAGGTGGCACGGATAAGGACGTGCGGAGCGTGGTACGCCAGGAATACGGCAAGATCGCCCAGCAGGGTGGCTCGTGCTGCGGGCCGTCGTCCTGTTGCGGTGGTCCGACAGCCGCTTCTGTGACAGAGGCCGTCGGATACGATCAGGCCGATCTAAAGGACCTCCCGGAAGGTGCGAACATGGGCCTGTCCTGCGGCAACCCGACCGCCTTGGCATCCCTCCGTGAGGGCGAGGTGGTCCTGGACCTTGGGGCTGGGGCAGGCTTGGACGTATTCGTCGCAGCCAAGAAGGTAGGGGCCAAGGGCCTCGCTATCGGCGTAGACATGACAGCCGACATGGTAACCAAGGCAAGGGCCGGGATCGAGGTCTTTCGGCAAAAGACGGGGCTTGCCAATGTCGAGTTCAGGCTCGGAGAGATAGAGCACCTGCCTGTGGCGGACGCCAGTGTGGACGTGGTGATCTCGAACTGCGTAATCAACCTCTCGCCCGACAAGGCCCAGGTCTGGCGGGAGATCGCCAGGGTGCTCAGGCCGGGTGGCCGGGTGGCCGTGTCGGACCTTGCCCTGCTGCGGTCCCTGCCTGAAGAGATCCGCCAGTCCGTACAGGCCCTGATCGGGTGCGTGGCCGGGGCAGTACTCGTGGATGAGACCAAGGCCATGGTCGAGGCCGCAGGCCTGGCTGATGCGATGTTTGAGGCCAAGGCCAACTACGTGGACAGCATGGCCTCATGGTCAGATCCCCTGTACCGCGATATCGCTGCCAAGGTCCCGGCGGGCACGAAGCCCAGTGACTTCGTGACAAGTCTGAGCATCTCGGCGGTCAAGCCGGGCCAGACGCTTGCGCCCAGGCTCAAGGAGCTGATTGCCTTGGGTGCATCGGTCACGGCCCACTGCCAGCCCTGCCTGAAGTACCATCTGGGCAAGGCCCAGGAGATGGGGATCGACGACCAGGATATCCGCGAGGCTGTGAACGTCGGTCATCAGGTTGAGAAGGGCTCTATGTCCGCCATGAAGGACTTTGCGAAAGGCCTGTTGGATTCGCCAGTACAGGATACCCCGGCTTGTTGCTTTGGTCGAAGCGCAACGAAGCACTCGTGACAGGAGTCTGTCTATGAGCGAAGGAATCGCAAAGAGGCTTTCATTTCTGGACCGGTTCTTGACGTTGTGGATCTTCCTGGCGATGGCCGTCGGTGTGGTGATGGGCTATTCTGCCCCGGCAGTCGGTAATTGGATCGGCTCCCTCCGCCCGGAAGGGACACAGACCAGCATTCCAATTGCCCTCGGGCTGATCCTCATGATGTATCCGCCCCTGGCCAAGGTCAAGTACGAAGAACTGGGCGACGTCTTCCGCAACTGGCGGGTGCTGGGCCTGAGCCTCGTGCAAAACTGGATCATCGGCCCCATACTGATGTTCGTTCTGGCCGTGTTGTTCCTCAGGGGCCAGCCTGAGTTCATGATCGGCCTGATCATGATCGGCCTGGCCCGTTGTATTGCCATGGTCATCGTGTGGAATGACCTCGCCAAGGGCGACACCGAGTACTGCGCGGGCCTGGTGGCCTTCAACTCCATATTCCAGGTGCTCTTCTACAGCGTATACGCCTATCTGTTCATCACGGTGCTCCCGCCCCTGCTTGGCTTCCAGGGCGCCGACACATCGAAGATCACCGTCGGCGAGATTGCGAGGAGCGTCTTCATCTACCTCGGCATCCCGTTCCTGGTCGGCATGCTCACTCGGCTCGTCCTGGTCAAGACCAAGGGCAAGGAGTGGTATCACGGGCGGTTCATTCCAAAGATCAGCCCCATCACCCTGATAGCCCTTCTGTTCACCATCGTGGTCATGTTCTCCATGCAGGGTCAGAAGATCATCGCCAAACCGCTGGACGTCGTGCGAATCGCCATCCCGCTGTTGATCTACTTCGTGGTCATGTTCCTGGTGAGTTTCTGGATGGGCAAGAAGGCCGGGGCCAACTACGCCAAGTCGGCCACGCTGTCCTTCACAGCCGCGAGCAACAACTTCGAGCTGGCCATCGCGGTAGCGGTGGGTGTATTCGGCATCAACCATGGGGCGGCATTTGCCGCGGTCATCGGCCCGCTGGTGGAGGTGCCCGTGCTCATCGGTCTGGTGAACGTGAGCCTGTGGCTCAAGGGCAAGTGGTTCTCAGCCGACCCGGCCGAGTTGCAGAATGTGGGTGGCTGTAACACCGGCCGTAGCCATGGGAGAGCCTGGTGAAGAGATAATCTCACAGTGCAGGCCGTCGCAAATTGAGGGCGGCGAGCTTGCTTTCGGGGCAGTACCGGATAGCATGGCATCCGGTGCTGTCCGATGCACGTCTTGGGCTTCGGACACCGGGAATGGAATACGCTTTCACGGGAGGCCGATGTCATGAGGATCAAGGTTGTGTTGGCACTGCTTGCGTTCTCGGCAGGCGTGGCATTCGCGGCGCAGATGAGCATTCAGGTACGAGATGGCAAGGTGCGGGCGACTCCTTCGCAGTTGGGCCGTGTCGTCGCCACGGTGGCGTACGGCGCAGCCGTTGAAGCCGGGGCGATCCAAAACGGCTGGTACCCGGTGACCACGGCCGACGGCAAGACAGGCTGGCTCCACGAGTCGGCACTCTCCAAGAAGCCGATCGCCATGCGGGCAGGCGCCACGGACACGGCCACCGGTGTCTCGTCCGATGAAGTCGCCCTTGCAGGCAAGGGCTTCAACGAGCAGGTCGAGGCCAAGCTCAGGAAGGACGGGAAGCTTGATTACACCTGGGTGGACCGCATGGCGGCATTTAACACCGCTGCCGACCGGATTGAGCAATTCCGCGCACAAGGCCATCTGGCTGGAGGTGTCCAATGAACGAGAGACCCGCACTCTGGACCCTACTGGTATCGGGCTTGTGCGCAGCGATGCTGTTCTCCGGTTGCGAGACAGTCACCGAGATGGGCTCTCAGGTCGCACAGGGGACCGGAATGATATCCAGCAGCCAGGCAGACTCGATCACCCGAGGCGCGAAGGCCATTGGCAAGACGTGGCAGGATCTGACGCCGGAACAGGAGTACTACATCGGGCGTGCCGTGGCGGCGCGGGTGTTTCAGACCTACCCGCCCCTGGATCGGCCCCAGGCGAATGCCTATCTGAATCTACTCGGTCAGTCGTTGGCGATCTTCTCCGATCGGCCCGAGACGTTTGGCGGCTACCATTTTCTGATGCTGGACTCCGACGAGATCAATGCGTTTGCCGCGCCGGGCGGCCTGATCCTGGTGACCCGTGGGATGTTGCGGTGTTGCGAGAACGAGGACGAGCTGGCAGCGGTGCTGGCGCACGAGATCTGTCACGTTGAGAAGAAGCACGGACTCAGTGCAATCCAGCAGGGACGTCTGACCGAGGCGTTCACGGTGGTCGCGGCGGAGTCCGCCAAGCAGTTGGGCGGCGAGGAGCTGGCGTCGTTGACCCGCGAGTTCGAGGGATCGGTGGGCGACGTGGTGATGACCCTCACGACCAGCGGCTACTCGCGGACCCAGGAACGCGATGCGGATGCCGCTGCAGTGCAACTGCTGCGGCGTGCCGGCTACCCGGCGGCGGCGATCATCACCATGTTGCAGCGCATGAATACGCGGCTGACCGATGCGGGAGGGCTCGGATTCGCCAAGACACATCCGTCAGCACAGAGCCGCATTGACGCGCTTCGCACCGTGATCAAGGAAGCCGAGTCAACCCCTGATACCGTCAGGCAGCAACGCTTTGCTGCGGCCATGCGGCCGATCGTAGCCGGCAGGTAGAGTCCCCCAAGGCGGAAGGACGGCATGGCCACAACGGGTTTCCGAACGCTTTTCGGCGGCAAGTGGGTGCGCGGCACGGGGATCGGCCTGGTCGCCGCAGTGATGGCATTGCTCGTGTGGCACCTGGGCTGGCTCGAATCCTGGGAGGCCCCGACCTGGACGTGGCGAGCCAGGTTCTTTTCGCAGCGAGAGATCCCCTCCCCAAAGGTCAAACTGATCTTGGTGGACCAGAACAGTCTGGATTGGGCGCAACGCGAGAATCCTGATTGGGGCTGGCCGTGGCCCCGGGAGGTGTATGGCGCGATCCCGGCGTTCTGTGCGAGAGGCGGTGCCCGGGTCCTTTCCATTGACGTGCTCTTCACCGAGCCCTCTGGGCGTGGAGTCCCGGACGACGAGGCCATGGGACAGGCATTGAAGGCCGGTACCCCAGCGGTCCTGGCGGTCATGCCGGGCGGGGACCGGAAGGCATGGCCGGACTATATGCCACATCCGAACCTGAAGATCGACTTGCCCGCCATGGCGGAAGAAGTCAGGCTGCTGTTCCCGGTTCAGGACGTGGCCGCCGGCGCGGCGGCTGTGGGACACGTCGCCGGCTCGCCCGATGCCGATGGCGTATTTCGCCGGATCTCACCCTTTTGCCGTTTTGACGGGATCTCGGTCCCAACGCTCGGGTTGGCGGCGTGGCTGACTGCGCGTGCGGAATCCGCATCCATCACGGGTTCGGGCAGGGAACTGCGCGTGGGGGACAAGATCGTGGCTCTCGACCGGCACGGCAAGGCGATCCTGCGATTCCGGGGTCGCGATGGTCTGCCGGAAGCGGTTTCTGCCGCGTCGGTCATCCAGTCCGAGCTACGACTGCGCGACGGCGACAAAGCCCCCCTATCTCCGGAGATCTTCAAAGACTGCTACGTCTTTGTCGGGTATAGCGCGCCGGGTTTGCTGGACCTGCGACCGATCCCGGTCAATCCCAAATGTCCCGGCGTCGTCCTGCACACGACGTTCGTAGACAACCTACTCACGGACTCCTTTATCGCCGATGCGCCGACATCGATGGTGATTCTGGGCGTGATGGCGGCAGCCATCGCCGCATCGCTATCCCTGACCTATGGGGGCAAATGGTGGCAGGCGGGGCCGCTGGCCCTCGCTTGGCTGGCGGCGCCGATCGTCATCGGGTTTGCCGCCTACGGCAAAGGACAATGGTGGCCGGTCGTCGCCCAAGCGAGCGCCTCGGCGCTGGGCATGGTCGGCGCGCTGGCCGCAAACTACTGGACGGAGGGACGCCAGAAGGCATTCATCAAACAGGCCTTCCGGCACTACTTGAGTGGTGAGGTGATCGAGAAGATCCTCCTCGATCCTAAGCACCTCCAACTCGGCGGGGAGAAACGCGAACTGACTATCCTGTTCACGGATCTGGCGGGATTCTCGACGTTCTCAGAGAGGCTGGGCCCCGTCGAGCTGACGGCCCTGCTCAACGACTACCTCAGCGAGATGACGGACATCATCCTGGATGAGGGCGGTACGCTTGACAAATACGAGGGCGATGCAATCATTGCGTTCTGGAACGCGCCGCTGGAGCAGCCGGATCATGCCGTGCGTGCCTGCCGCGCGGTGTTGCGGTGTCAACGACGGTTGGCCGAACTTCGAGAGGCCTACCTGAAACGCACGGGGGCCGCGATGCGGATGAGGGTGGGGATCAACACCGGTGAGGTCGTGGTGGGCAATATGGGATCCCGAAAACGCTTCAACTACACGATTCTGGGGGATGCGGCAAACCTGGCGTCCCGCCTGGAGGGTGCCAACAAGGCCTTCGGCACAGAGACCATGGTGTCCGGGAGTACGTGGCGCCTGGTGTCCTCCGAGTTCCTCGGCCGCAAACTGGCGGACCTGCGTGTGGTGGGCAGGAAGACCGCCGTGGAGGTTTATGAACTGACGGGATTCGCCACGGATCCCGTGCCCGCCGGTTGGGAGGCGTTCGCCGCTGGCCTGGTCCATTTCCGCGAAGGCCGTTTCGCCGGTGCGATGGAGGCCTTCCAGCAACTGCCTGACGATCCGGCAGCACAGCACTATGTCCAGCGTTGCGCCCAACTATGTGCCCATCCTCCTGCGTCGTGGGACGGGGTATGGGGGCTGACGGAGAAATGAGCATGCGGCTCTTCTTTGGCGGGATGCGAGGGAGCCGGCCGTGCACCGGCGGGGCCTTCGAGGAATTTGGCGGTGATACGACGTCGCTGCTCCTCGTCGGATCGCGAGGCGAACGACTGGTGCTGGATGCCGGAACCGGCATGCATGCCGTCGCCGCACAATTGGCGGCAGGAGGGCCGGGTGAGGTGACCGTGCTCTTCTCACATTACCATCTGGACCACGTGGCCGGGCTGACGATGAATCCCCTGTTCCACAGGCCGGACTGGTCTTTCAGGTTCGTCGGGCCGACCCTTGCCGACGGGGGGGTTCGCGATGCAGTGACGCGACTGCTCGCGCCGCCGTACTGGCCGGTGTCCTGGGAGCGGATGGGCGCACGGCTCGAGTTTGCCGAGTTCGCAACGGAACCCGTCCAGGTGGGGACCTTGCGGGTGAAAGGCTGTCCAGTGCCGCATCCCGGGGGATGCCTGGCCTATCGTATCGATGACCCCAACAGCGGTGCTTCGCTCGTGTTCGCCACAGATCTGGAGTGGCGAAATCGGACCGCGGCGTACGAGACGGCGTTCATGGCGATCTGCTGCGAACCGAGACCCGCCGATATGCTCATCATCGACGCGCACTTCGCCAGGGCCAGCCAGGAGGGCTTTGCAGGGTGGGGGCATACGTGCTGGGAGGACGGCCTGGAGATTGCCGAGTCGGCAGGCGTCAAGCAGGTGCTCCTGGGACACCATGCCCCGGAAGCGGACGACAAGGCCTTGCGTGCCCTGGAACGGCAAGTGAAGACACGCTCCTCTTACGCCGTGCTCGTGCGGGCGGGGCAAGGGTGGACGATCGGCGGATAGGGGACACGTGGCCAAGCCGACGGCGTACGAACGAAAGGTGCGATCATGCTGAAATGGCTGGAAACGGGAGTGCCTTATATCCAGAACATCGCATTGGCCGCAGTGGTGCTGCTTGTGGCCTATCTGCTGGCGATCCCGCTCCACCGCCGATACCGCCCCTCCGACGGCGTCGAGTCGGTGCGGCGATCCGGCGGGCAGTTTGTCGGCGTGTTGCTGAGCTACATCGGATTCTCCGCACTGGTGCTGGTGCTTTCCTTGCCGCTGATCACCTGGCTCCTCCGCTCCGCAGAGCCTGGAGGCTGGTCGCGATACCATGAAGCATGGCTGCTGTTCTGGGCCGCCTATGCCATCGTAAGGCTTGCTGAAGGGCTGTTGGTCGAGGGTTTTTCGCACATGGGGCGGGCCTGTCCGCTCAGTCGTCTAACCCGTGGTCTGCTCCGCCTGGCGATCATGCTGGGCGTTGCCTTCCTGCTGATCCGGTACCACCTCGACCAGGAAATCAGCGTCCTGCTCACCTCGACCGCAATTGTGACCGGCGTCATCGGTTTCGCCATGCAAGGGGTGTTGGGTAATCTGCTGGCGGGCATGTCCCTTCACACGAGCCGATCCATGTCGGTGGGCGACTGGATCGACGTGGACGGAACGATCGGGCAGGTGATTCTGGTCAATTGGCGTGAGACGCGGCTGCGCACGACCGGCGGACACGTGGTGATTGTCCCCAACGGCAAGCTCGCAGACACGATCCTCCGCAATTTCTCGTCGCCCACCCCCCTGCGTCGGCACGAGGTACCGGTGTCGGCCAGCTACGGAGATGCACCGGGCGACGTCATCGCCGCCCTGCTGGAGGCCGCAGACAGCGTGCCGGCAGTCGAGAAGCACCCGGAACCAGACGCCTACGTAACGGGCTTTAAGGACTTCTGTATCGACTATGTGCTTCGGTTCTGGTCGAAGCAGTACGAGCATCGCACGCCGATCGAAGGTCATGTGATGCGGATGATCTGGTACAAGTTCACCCGCCGCGGGATCGAGATCCCATTCCCCATGAGCGGCCGTATGCTCGACAACTTCATGCAGGCGGTTCATGCCCAGCGATTCGAGAGGCCCCTGGCGACGGAGATCGAACGCATTGTGGACGATCTGCTGCACAGCGACTTCGGGCACAAACTCATGGCCGGCCCCGACGGCGTCTGCATGCTCAGCCGCGACGAGCTGAAGGCAGTGGCCAGGGACGTGAAACGCACCCGGTTCACGCGAGGTGAAACCTTGATGCGCCAACAGGACGAAGGAGAGTCATTCTACGTCCTGGTCCAGGGAAAGGTGCATGGCCGGATTATGAACTCCGATACCGCTCGTGACGTTGAATTCGACCTGCAACCCGGCTCGCTTTTCGGCGAGATGAGCCTCCTGACCGGTTTGCCGAGGAGCGCGACCATGACGGCCACAACGGACTGCGAGCTGCTCGAATTCAACCGGGACGCCTTCGCTCGCCTGCTGTCGCTCCGGGAAGAGATCCCGCAGATGCTCTCGGACTTGGCAGCCGCCCGCGCCAAGGAGAATGCCGAATCGCTGGAGAAGCTGCGTGCCTCTGTGACGGCTCCGACGGAACTGGCGAGTGACGGCATCCTGCATCGCCTCAAGCGCATGCTGCATGAATGGCGATCCGGGAGGCCCCCAAAATAAATCGAGGCCTGTACCGAAGGAGATACAGGCCCCGTGAAGGAGGACCTTGAGCTTATCCGTGATCTCTAGATACTGCCTGCGTTCGTCAGCAATCGCTCAAGGATATCTGACTCTCATTATCGTCGATTCAGCACCTCTCGTTCTAGTCACAATTGCGCAATTAATGAACCATTTTGCGAATGTGCCGCACCCTTGATTCTGCGACTCGGACCGCTTATCCTGCTGCAGATTCGTGCGATCAGAAGGCCGGTTGAAGCAGGGAAGGTTCGGAGCCATGGGAACGGTGACCTCAGCATTGCGATGGAGTGGGGACGTCGACGGACATCTGGAGCTGGTGGACCAGAGACGGCTGCCCGGAGAGTTCACGTGGATTGACTGCCGGGCGGTGGAGCCGCTCTACGAGGCGATCAGGACCCTTGCCGTGCGGGGCGCTCCTGCCCTCGGCGTGGCTGCAGGCTATGGACTGGTAATGGCGCTCCAGGTGCCGGGACTCGAGGACAGCCTCGCCGCCCTCCGTCATCTGATCCAGCAGGCAGAGTTTCTGGCCTCAGCGAGACCTACGGCCGTGAACCTCTTCTGGGCCCTGGATCGGGTCAAGGTCCGGGCGGAGGCGGCCGCCGCAGAACATCCGGGACTCTCTGTGGATGACCTCAGGCGGGCCGTTTTCAGCGAGGCCTCGGCCATCTGGGCGGAGGATGTGCAGATGTGTCTGAAGATCGGTCGCAACGGCAGCCCGCTTATCCAGGACGGCTCGGGCGTAGTGACCCACTGCAACGCCGGCGCCCTGGCCTGCGCAGGCCAAGGCACGGCCCTGTCTGTCCTGTTCGAGGCCCATGGCCAGGGCAAGCGGTTCACGGTCTACGCAGATGAGACCCGGCCCCTGCTGCAAGGCAGCAGGCTCACGGCCTGGGAGCTGCGGCAGGCGGGCATCGACGTGGTGGTCCTGTGCGACAACATGGCAGGCTGGCTCATGAAGCAGGGAAAGGTGCAGGCGGTGATCACCGGGGCGGATCGCATCGCTGCCAACGGAGATGCAGCCAACAAGATCGGCACCTACAGCCTGAGTGTCCTCGCGGTCAGGCACCACATCCCCTTCTACGTGGCAGCGCCCTCCAGCACCTTTGACCTGTCCATGGCGACAGGCGGAGATATCCCCATTGAGCAAAGGCATGCAGAGGAGGTCCTGCAGATCTCGGGAAAGCGGATCGCACCCGAAGGCGTCGGTGTCTACAACCCTGCCTTTGACGTCACCGATGCCAAGCTCATCACTGCGATCATCACGGAACGTGGCCTGATCGAACACCCGACCCGGCGGAAGATCGCTGCCCACTTTCGTGGGAGCTGAGTGGTCTGGCTAGACGGCCTTGACACCCTTAACCTGGGGCACCTTCTGCTTGAGGATCCGCTCCACCCCCATCTTCATCGTCATGGCTGCACCAGGACAGCCGGAGCAGGCCCCGCGTAGCTTGACCCGCACCGTGTTGTCCGCGTCCAATCCCATCAGCTCGATATCGCCGCCATGGTCCTGCAGTGCAGGCCTGATCTCATCGATCGCCTGCTTGACCTGCTCTTGAAGGGTCACTTCTGCCGGGTTGCCGCAGGATCCACATTGATCACACATGATCTATCTCTCCAAGAACACAAGGATCTAGTCGTCAGGCCGACATTATACTGCCCGCCGGCGTGCGCACCACCTTTATCTTGCTACGTCGGTGCCGGGGCATTGGATCGTTGTCTGGGCCCTGTTTTGCCCGTCAATTCTTCAGCACTGCCGGCTGGCCGGTCGCCTCGAGGACGTCCCTCCACAAGGGACCATCAGGATCGATGACGTTCCGCCGGGCGATGGTCTGGCTGATCGGCACGTGCACAAACCGGTCGTGCAGGAGGCTGATGATCATCTCGGTCCTGCCGCTCATGGCCGCGTGCACCGCGTGCGTGCCGAGCCGGGTGCAGTAGACCGAGTCGTTGGAGTTGGCAGGCGCAGCCCGGATGATGTAGCTAGGATCGATGTACCGGAGGTTGACCTCGATCTTCCTCGCCTTGAAGTAGGCGGCAATCTGATCCTTGAGGAAGACCCCCATGTCGCCGAGGACCTTGTTGCCCGAGGCATCGATGCGGTCATCCGTGCCGCACAGGTCCTGGCCCGCGCCCTCTGCGACCACGATCACTGCATGCCGGCGACGGAGCAGCCGATCCTCCAGGTGCCTCAGCAGGCCCCTCTCTCCGGCAAGGTCGAATGGCGACTCGGGGATCAGGCAGTAATTGACGTCGTTGTTGGACAAGGCCGTGTACGCGGCGATGAAGCCCGATTGGCGGCCCATCACCTTGACGATACCCACGCCATTGAGTGCGCCGCGGGCCTCTGTGTGGGCACCTGCCACCGCCTGGACCGCCATCTCCACTGCGGTCTCGAAACCGAAAGACCGCTGCACGTAGCTGAGGTCATTGTCGATAGTCTTGGGTACGCCGACCACCGCGATAGGCAGTCCCTGGCGGTGGATCACTTGGGCGATCCTGAGCGCGCCCTTCTGGGTGCCGTCGCCTCCAATGGTGAACAGGACGTTGATGCCCATCTGCCGGATCGTGTCCAGGATCTGGTCCACGCGGTCTCCGTACCCGCGGGAGGAGCCCAGGATCGTGCCCCCCTCCTTGTGGATGTCGGACACCACATCCGGGTTCAGCTCCATGGGCGTCAGCCCGAACTCGGGCAGGAATCCCCTGTATCCATACCGGATTCCGCTGATCCTGCGGACCCCGTAGCCGTACCACAGGCCCATCACGATCGCCCGGATCACGTCGTTGAGACCCGGACACAGCCCGCCGCAGGTCACGACCGCCGCGTGGACGTCGCTGGGATCAAAGTAGATAAGCTCCCTGGGACCTGCAAGCTCCAGGAGCTGGTGCCCGTCCGGGTCCAGGCTGGCCGCGTCGAGGCCCGTCTCAGGATCATAGATCAGACGCCGGCTGTCATCCACCCACGCAGCCCCGCCGCTACCTCCATGGCCGGATTGGGCCTTGGGCGACGGAACCACGGCAGGACCCAGTTGCCGGATCGTGAATCCCGTGTCTCTCGGTTCGTTTGCCATGGGGCCACTATACCACAAGTCACGCCAATTGCACGCATGACGGTGCGTGTGAGTAGCGAGAAGCAACGGACAAGTTTTAGGTTTCAGGTCACTGCAGGGCAAACTCTCTCTCCTAAAACCTAAAACTTAAAACCTGCAGTGGCCTTCTTTCTTTGCCAAGGCCTTGACAGCCTTCGGCCAAGTGTTATAGTCATGTATAACAGTATATCAATTTAAGGAACACAGGATGTTCTTGAGAATCGAATCCTCTTCGGCCGTTCCGATCTACTGCCAGCTCGCAGAACAGATCCGTGAGCAGATCGCGGCAGGCCTGCTCAAACCGGGCCAGCAGGTGCCGAGCGTGCGGCAACTGGCCACAGACCTCGCCGTCAATCAGAACACCATCCTGAAGGTCTACAACGAGCTGGTTCGCGAGGGCGTGCTGACCATGGAGCGGGGCAGCGGCACGTATGTGTCCGACCATGTCCCTGGCCAAGTCGAGGAAAGCCGCCGCCAGATCGTGGCTGATGCCCTGGCCAAGGCTGCAGACAAGGCGGTGGGCCTGGGCGTCTCTCTCTCGCAGATGCAGCAGTGGCTGGAAAAGGAATACAGGAAGAGGAAACGCGAAGGGTAGGCAGACCATGATAGACTATGCCATCGAGATCCAGGACCTGCAATTCAGCTATGGCCGCACGCCGGTGCTGTCCGGCGTCAACCTGCAGGTCCCGACCGGGGCCATCTTTGGCTTCCTGGGGAGAAATGGGGCAGGCAAGACCACGACTATCAAGACCCTGCTGGGATTGCTTCGGCCCAAGGCAGGCACGTGCAGGGTTCTGGGCCTGGACCCACAGAAGGACCCCCTCGGCGTCAGGCGAGGCGCGGGCTACATGGCAGAGGATCAACGGATGTACGGCTGGATGACAGTCGGCCAGATCATCCGCTGGTCCGCGGGCTTCTACCCCCAGTGGGACCCTGCGTTCACCAAGAGCCTGCTGGCAGCCCTGCAACTGGACTCCAAGACCAAGGTTCGGTCCTTGTCCAAGGGCCAGAACAGCAAGCTCGCCCTGCTGCTGGCCCTGGGCCACAGGCCGCAGGTGGTGATCCTGGACGACCCGACCCTGGGCCTGGACCCCATCGCACGCAAGGAATTCCTGCGAAACGTGATCGGCCTGATGCAGGACCGGAACGTCACCGTCTTCTTCTCCAGCCATCTTCTCTACGAGATCGAACCTGTGGCAGACTACATCGCCATCCTCGACAGCGGCAGGATCATCAAGGCGGCCAAGACCCAGGAGCTGCGGGAGTCTGTCCGGCGGTTTGTCCTGGCAGAGGCCAACGGCTTCGATCCGGGGTGGGTCCCGGGCATCCTGGATGTGACCCGACAAGGGGACCGGCTCGCAGTCACCCTGGAGGACTGCGATGAGGTGAAGAGAAAGGCCTTCCACGACAGCGGCGCCCGATTCATCAACGAGGTTGGCCTCAACCTGGATGAGATCTTCGAGGCCTACGTGATCGGCAATCGGGGAAAGGAGACGTCCCTATGAGCCCGACCCAGGCCCTGCTGTGGAAGGAGTGGGCAGAGCACCGGTGGAAGCTGGCCTTCGGCACTGTGATGTTGGTGTCCTTTGGGGGCAGCCTCCTTGCCTGGGGAGGGATCTCGTCTCGTGAGGCCGTCATTTTCGTACTGGCCATCGGTTGCCTCGTCTTGTCGCTCCTGAATGCCATGGGCACGTTTGCGGAGGAACACAGCGAAGGCACCGCCCTATTCCTGGCCACCAGGCCCATCGAGGCATGGAAGGTATTCCTGGGAAAGTGGTTGGTCGGATGGGTGACCACGATCCTACCCCTGCTGGCCTGCGGCCTGACCCTGGGTGTGTGGTTCGCACTGTCGCGTGCCAGCGGCTCCGTGGTGCGGTATTGGGTCCCTGGGACATTGGTCGTGGCCTGGATTGCGACGATGCTCTACAGCCTGACCTGTTGTGTGACCCCGCGGAGGGGCGGGCCTGCCGGAGTGGGTCTGACTGGGTTGGTGTGGGCTGGGGTCATGGTCCTTCATCTGGTCGTATCAGACATGGTGGGGACGCCAGTCTCGGCACCCTCTCTGTGCCACACCTTGTTCTTCTTTGCCAATCCAGTGTGCCTCCTTGCCTTGATCGATCCCCCTCCCGGGTTCAAGAACGCCGGCTCGCTGCTCATGGCCATCGGGGTCGTTGAGCAGGGAATCCTGTTGGCCGCTATCCTGTGGACCGGTCTGCGGAACTGGAAAAGGAGCGTGTAGGCCATGAAGACCCTCTGGAAGGAATGGCGACAGCAACGCGGCCTCGTGGTCTTTGGGGCCTGTGCAGGAATCATCTGGCCCCTGATAGAGATGGCAAGCAACTGTGCCACGCGCGGGGTCTGGAAGACCGATCTCGGCTCCGGGATCGTGGCCGGGGGCGGCGCAGCCTTTGCGGTGTTCCTGGCCATGGCCACTGGATACGCAGACCTGAGAGGGGGCATAGACATCTTCTGGCAGACCAGGCCCGTGCGAATCCGGCGAGTCCTCCTCGTCAAACTCGTGGTCGCAATGGGTCTGTTGGCCGGCACCTTTGCCCTGGTCATGGCGCCAGAGATCTTGACTGCATTTTGCGGGACGAACGAGGGGCCCTATCTCGCGTGGACGGTCTTCTGGACGACCTGGCCTATGGCGGTTCTTCTGTTTGGTGCAGGCTTGTTCTTTGTGGCCCTGATTCGCGACATGGCCAAGGCCGCCTTTGTGACGGTCTGGTTTGGACTGCTCGTCTATTTCCTGCCCTTGTTCTTCAACGGACTGGGGCCCTTGAACGCTATCGAGAGTATCTTCAAATACTATCAGGCAGAATGGTCCCTCAAAGAGAGCATCGCCGCGATTCGCACCGCATGGTCTCTGGAAGGGCTATCGCTGACTCAGAGGATTCACTGGATGCTGTCAGGCCACCACCTCCATATTCACTCGGACTTCCTTGCGCTAGTCGGGATCTCATTGGGCGGGGCCCTGGCCTTCACCCTCTTGGCCGTTCAGGCCGTCAAACGCAACTGGCGATGGCAGCCGGGCCAGAAGACCATCGTCTGGACCCTTGGGGCCTCTGCGGCTTTGATCTTTGCCATCACCCTGTTTCAGGTCCGGTCCGACCTTCAGCCGGCCACGCACAGGGATGGCCAGGCCGTGGTCAATCCCATGCCCCTGGATTGGGTGGAACCACCCCTCCCGCAGGCCGTCAAGGATCGTGGCAACAGGCTCTTCAGAGGCAGCACCTCCGGACGAGTCGAACACGGGGCCTATCTGTATGTGTTGACCCTCGCCTATGAGGCGGACCATGAGCTGAGCTACAAAGAATGGGATAGGCCGGTCTATCGCCATCTGGTCCTCCACACCTATCGGTTCCCTTCGAATCAGAACGCCTCCCGGCTGTGTTGTGGTGGACTCGTGATCGGGTCCATGACAGAGATGGAACGACAGGGCATTGGCTGGCCTATTCGCGGCTCATACATATGGGGTCATCATCTGTATGTGGCCAGCCTCAGCAAGTTGGGCCAGTCCAAGACGTGCGTAGCCACGTTGGACATCTCCAACCCGGAGCAGCCCAGGTTGATGGGCACCACCGAGGTCTCTGGAGTGGGCTACTATGGGTCGAGCTTCATCGGCCGTGGCGATCGGGCCTACCTCTTGGGAGGCAACCAGTGGACCGTCCTTTCGCTGGCGCAGCCGGACCAGCCTGTCGTGGCAGCACAGTGGACCTCCACGTCAGCCAGAGGAGGCCTCCCACCCCAACTGCCCAGACACCTCAGTGAGCTTCCCTCACCGCATCTGCCATACGGCATCGATTCCCTGGTTGCTGGAGACCTCCTCCTCTGCACAGATGGCTCTGCACTGGCCATGATCGATCTCTCTGAACCCAACGATCCGGTGCTCATCTACTATGAGGACCTGAGAGCCCTTGATCCCGGGGGATACGCCCAAATCAGCGCACTGGCTATGGACAAGGACTATCTGTATCTGTCGACCCAGCAGGGTCTGATCGTACGGCACCTCATCCGCCATGCAGACGGCCACTGGTCCAGTGAGAGGATCGGACATCGCGATGCCACGCCCTTGGAGCGGCTCAGTGGACGCAACGTGTCTGAGATTGTGCTCTGTGATGACCGCCTGATCGAGTCGGACCGAGATTTCGGCCTTCTGGTCTACGACGTCTCGGACCCTACCCAGCCCAGGCGGGTCATGCACAGCGATCTGTTCAGCGACGGCATCGGCCTCTGGAACGGCCTGCTCTACAGCATGGGCTATACCGGTCAAGTCAACCTCTTCGACCTGCCGGTCAGGGCACAGGCCCACTAAGGACCCGCGAAGAAATAAGCCAAACGTTCTCTGTCACACGGTCTTCAGCTCGACTGAGACACCCGCTTCGTCGATCCGCACAACCACGTAGCGGCCATCCTTGAAGGGCCCGGGGTTGACCAGCGTGGTGGGGCCGATCCGGTCCACGCCGGGCCTCTCGTGCAGGTGGCCTGACACGGCCAGAACGGGCTGGTACTTCTCGATGAAGGCCCGGATTGCGCGGCTACCCATGTGGTCTATGCCGGTGAGGGTGTCCAGGGTGGTCCCAAAGGCGGGTTGGTGCGTGACCACGACGAGACGTCCGGCAGTCTGGCCCAGGGCGTCCAGGTCGCGACCGGCCTCTTCGAGATCCGTGGCCATCGACGCGTCATCCGCCTCGTTGGGCGTGCGGCCCGACCAGAGCAGTGCGCCTCCCACGCCGGCAAAGACCAGGCCTGCTGCCTGCATGGCTTGCGCGTGCGCAGCCATGCCGCGGGTGACCAGATACACGGTCACGTCTGACCGGTCGCAGTTGCCATGCACGGCAACGACGTTCGGATTGATGGCCTCGATCGGCTCAATGATGGAGGCGGTAGCAGCCGCACCACCGAAGTTGGTGATATCGCCCGCGATGACCACCGCGTCTGCCGCCCGAAGGTCACCTTCAGCAGCAGCCAGATGAGTCAAACTGCCGTGGATGTCTGCCAGGATGGTCAGTTGCAAAGACGGCTCCTCCCAAGGGAGTTCTCCTCGCGCCTGCCTTTCCAGCAGCGCCGGGAGCAATGCACGCAGCTACAAAACAAGATCACTCGACTCATGGACCACCACCATTGAATCACCGAATACTGTATCACACAGAAGGCTCCCCAGGAAGTCTCAATGTCGGGTCTGGCGCCCGCGAGAGGACCCGATCCACGCCCCGCATGGAGAGGGGTCCAGGTGGCCCCAGACGCCGGCCCTTCCGAAGTGAGTGAATTTGGCGCGACCCGATGTAACGAATGATGGTGCTGGGCGTCTAATAGAGGTAGAATAGACGTCTTTAGACCGTCTGAAGAGATCGGTTTTTGGGAAAGGTCTGCCAGTGAAGAGGTCTCGCAAGGTATTGATCTGGGTAGGCGTGATCGGGCTGATCGCGGCGTTCGTCGGCTGGCGATTCTGGGCGGCCAAGAGTGGGGCAGCCAAGCCTACCGTGGTACGCATCGAAGAGCCCGCCAAGGGAGAGTTGATCGAGTCCGTCAGTGCCCCAGGTCAGATCGACCCCAAGACCAACGTCCAGATCTCCGCCAAGGTCTCGGCCCGGATCGTCGAGATGCCATTCAAGGGAGGCGACAAGGTCACCAAGGGGGATCCCTGTGGCACGCCGGCGACCCCCGCGTCCCTCCTGGTCCGACTGGATTCCAAGGACCTCGATACCCGGCTGCGTTACGCCCAATCGAGGCGCGAAGCCCAGGCCTCCCAGATCCTCGTGGAGAGGGCGAGGCTGGCCAGCCAAAAGGAAAGCCTCAAAGGCCGTTCCGCCACGGTCCAGCAGGTCGAGCGGGACCTCAAGCGGCAGCAGGACCTGCTTCAGTCCAAGGACGTCAGCCAGTCCACCTACGATCAGGCCAGACTCAAATACGATGAGACTGCCTCGCAATTCCAGGCCGAGCAGCTCTCCTTGACAGCCTCGGAGAGGAACCTGGAGGTCATGCAGCACAACCTCGAGGGCGCGGACGCAGACATCGCCCAGGCCGAGGAGGCCCTCAGCCATACCACGATCGTCTCGCCCATCGACGGCATCGTCACCCGCGTCAATGCGGCAGTCGGTGAGATGGTCATGACGGGGACCATGAACAATCCCGGCACCGTGATCATGGAGGTGGCGGACCTCTCGCAGATGCTGGTCCTGGCCCAGGTGGCGGAGGCGGACGTGGGAAAGCTGAAGGTCGGCCAGAAGGCCAAGGTCAGGATCCAGGCCTATCCGGACAAGGTATGGTCCGGCGAGGTCATCGAGATCGCACTGACCAAGAACGACCTGCCCCGCAGGGTCACCTCGCTGACGGGGACCGACTACTTCAGGGTCGAGATCCTGCTGGACTACGATCCCAATGGCCCCAAGCTGTACGGCGGCCTTCGCGCCCAGGTGGAGATCGAGACGGTCAAGCACGAGGACGTCCTGACCGTGCCCAGCCAGGCAGTCCTGGCCCGGCCCGTAGATGACCTTCCGCTGGCCAGCCGCAATGCACCGGAGGTCCAGAAAGACAAGACCTTCACGCCCGTGGTCTACCTTGCGACAGACGGCAAGGCGGCCATCACGCCCGTCAAGATCGGTTCCAGCAACCTGACCCATACGATCATCGAGGCAGGCCTGTCCGACAAGGACAAGGTCATCGTGGGCCCCTACCGCGCACTGGACGGCCTGAAGCAGGATGAGGCCATCAAGGACGAGAAGGATGTCGAGAAGGACAAGAAGAAGAAAGAGCCCAACGCCCCAGACCCCAACAAGACGGCCTCAGGCAAGAAGTGACGGACCGCGAGCTATGAGCTATGAGCTATGAGCTGTGGGTGGCCAGTGGCTTGTGAACCAATGACCAGGAACCAATAACCGATAACCAACAACCAATGCCCAACAACGATGTCATCATCCGTCTGGAGAACGCAGCCCGCGTTTACATCGTGGGTGTAGAGTCCATCCGCGCCCTCGATGGGGTCAGCCTGGAGCTCCGCCGCAACGAGTACGTGGCCATCATGGGACACTCCGGATCTGGCAAAAGCACGATGATGAACGTGCTGGGCTGCCTGGATCGGGCCACGTCGGGCAAGTACTACCTGGACGGCCAGGATACGACGACCATGGGCGACGCAGACCTCGCCAGGGTCCGCAATGAGCGGATCGGGTTCGTGTTCCAGTCCTATGAGCTGCTCGGGCAGATGAGCGCAGTCAGGAACGTGGAGCTTCCCTTGATCTACTCCCGCAACGGCTGGGTCTCGCGGCGCAAGCTCGCCACAGAGGCCCTGGAGCGGGTGGGGCTGGCAGACCGTGTCAAGCACAAGCCCAACCAGCTCTCCGGCGGCGAGAAACAGCGGGTGGCCATCGCGCGGGCCCTGATCAACAAGCCCAGCATCCTGCTGGCCGATGAGCCTACCGGCAACCTCGACACGCACACGAGCGAGGAGATCATGGGCCTGTTCGATAGGCTCCACAAGGAAGGGCAGACGATCATCATGGTCACCCACGAGGACGACATCGCCCGCCACGCAGAACGGATCATCCGGATGAGGGACGGGAAGGTCTTGAGTGATCTGCCGGTCGACAAGGACCGGATCAGCCACCCCCTGGGCCAGGAGGAGAAGCGATGAGGATCGTGATGACGTCGATCGTGGCCTTCATGCGGTTTCTGTACCAGAGCATCTTCCTGGCCCTCGGCCAGATCTGGGCCAACAAGATGCGGTCCTTTCTGACCATGTTGGGGATCATCATCGCGGTCGCGTCCGTGACTGCGGTCGTAGCGGCGATCAGCGGGATGAAGGCCAAGATCCTCTCCGAGGTCAAGTCCACGTTCGGGACCAACCTGATCTTCATCTGGCCCACGCGTCCCAACACGGGTCCCATGAAGAATGCCGGCTGGTGGGATCTCCGGATGCGACCCGAGCAGTTCGACAACCTACTGACGCATTGTCCCTCGGTCTCACGCTTCGGGATGCAGACCGGGCTGGGCCGGCAGACCGTCACCCGTCGCGAGAAGTCCGTGGAGGGGGTGGGCGTTACGTGCGCGGAGCCGGCCTGCCATCTGATCCAGGGAAAGACCGTGACGCTGGGCCGCCTGATTTCGGAAATGGACGAGATACAGGCCAGGCAGGTCTGTCTGATCGATCCCAAGCTGCGGGACAAGCTGGAGCTGGACAAGGACTGCATCGGCCAGTCCATCCTCGTAGGCTACAATACCTTCATCATCGTGGGACTCCTGGAGGCCAGGCCCAGCTCCATGTTCAGCGGCGGAGACGGCGAGAACATCGAGATGTTCATTCCCTTCCACACGGGCCTCAAGCTGAACCGCGACCCCTGGATCGATGCCCGCGCAGAGAGCCGCACCTCGGAGGCGTCGGAAGACGCCCTGGCAGAGCTGCGGTTCTTCTTCCGCCGCACCCGTCACGTCAGCCCTGGTGAGCCGGACACGTTCAATCTGCTGTCCATGGAGAACGAGCTGAGGGGATTCAACCGCGTGGCCCTGTACCTGAGGCTGGCGGGTGGCGGAATCGCGGGCATCTCGCTCCTGGTCGGAGGGATCGGCATCATGAACATCATGCTGGTCTCTGTCTCCGAAAGGACCCGGGAGATCGGACTCCGCAAGGCCGTGGGTGCCCGCAGATCCGCGATCCTGACCCAGTTCCTGATCGAGGCCATGGTTATCTGCATGGTGGGCGGGATGATTGGCCTGGGCCTCGGACAACTCCTGACGAAGGCCATCGCCAGCATGGCGAAGTTCGTGGACATGGCCTATATCCCGTGGCAGGTCACGGTTCTGGCAATTGCGTTCTCGTGCACCGTAGGCATCTGCTTTGGCATGTTCCCGGCCATCAAGGCCGCCCGGCTCGATCCGATTGAGGCCCTCAGACATGAGTAGTTTGAACACAGAACACAGAACACAGAACTCAGGACCCAGGAGACAGGAGACAGGAGACAGGAGGGTGGGGAGCAGACACCATTGCGCCGGCCTCTGGGCATGCGCCTTGGCCTTGGCCCTGGCCTTCGGACTGGTTCTGCTGGCGGGGTGTGACGGGGTGTTCGGGATCGGCGGCTCTGCGGCTAAGGTCGCCGCCGATCGACCGCTCAAGCAGATCGAGCCGCTCAGGCTTCAGGTGGCGCCCCCGCAGGCCGCTGAGCCCAATATCGTCGAGCTTTTCACCCCTCCCTCGGCCTCGCTGGAGCTGACCCTGGAGCAGTGCAGGGCCATGGCTCTGCAGAATAACCTGGAACTCAAGGCCACCCTGATCAACCCCACGCTCTCGGCCGAACGCGTCAGACAGGAACGGGCCAAGTTCGAGGCCAGCTTCTCCGCCAACACCACCCTTTCCAAGAGCGATACGCCGGCCATCTCGTTTTACGATGAGATCTATGGGTCCCAGGTGGAATCCCTGTATACCGACCTTGGCGTCCAGAAGCCCCTGGAGACAGGCGGGACCGTGTCCATGAGGGCGACCGACAGCCGCACGCGGACCGACGCCCTGCAGACCCAGTTCAATCCGTACTACGGCTCTGACCTCACATTCTCGATCAGCCAGCCACTGCTCCGCGGGCTGGGCTCCAAAGTCGCGACGTATAGCATCCAGGTCGCGACCCTGGACCGGCGGATCACGGACGCCCAGACCCGGCTGGAGGTCATCCGGCTGACTGCGGAGCTGGACCGGTCGTACTGGCGACTGGTGGCTGCCCGCAAGGAGCTGGATGTCCGGCGTCAGCAATTGGACCTAGCCAAGGCGCAACTGGATCAGGCCCGGCGATGCGTCGACAAGGGCGATCGGGCGCCCGTGGAGGTCGTCAGGGCGCAGGCCGGCGTGGCCCAGCAGTTGGAGGCCATCATCGTTGCGGAGAACAATCTCGAGAATCGCCAAAGATCGCTGAAGCGGCAGATCAATCAGGCCGCCCTGGGTATGCAGAGTCCCACGGCCGTGGTCCCCATGACGGAGCCGACGCCGGTTCGCTATGACCTGAGGTCCGACCAGTTGGTGGATTCTGCCATCCACAACCGTATGGAGATGCTCGAACTGGAGCTCCGATTGGCACAAGACAGCCTCAACGTCGACTACCAGCGAGACCTGTCCCTGCCCTCAGTCGTGTTCGACTACAACTACAATCTCAACGGCATGGGCGCCTCACGCGAGGACTCCTGGAGCATGCTGGGGGAGAATCGTTTCTCAGACAACCGCCTGGGACTGAAACTCCAGATCCCCATAGGCAATGAGGCTGCCAAGAGCCGCGTCCGGCAGGCCGTGTACCAGAAGTGTCAGCGGCTGGCCACGCGGGAGAGCCGCAGGGCCCAGATCGAGCAGGAGGTCCTCAACGCGGTGTCAGGACTGGAGGCCAACTGGCAGCGGATACTGGCGGGACAGCAGAATACCGTCCTGGCCGGCCGCCTGTATGAAGCCGAGAAACGGCAGTTCGAGCTGGGGCTGCGGACCTCCACGGACGTGCTCAATGCCCAGGCCAGCCTGGCCAACGCCCAGAGCACCGAGATCTCGGCCCTGACCGACTATCAGATCGCCCTGGTGGACCTGGCCTACGCCACAGGCACGCTGCTCGGGGCATCGAACATCGAATGGGAAGCGATCACGCCATCCGCCGACCAGAGGTAAGAGGTAAGAGGTAAGAGACACGAGGCGATCGCCGGATCTTACTTCCTGCATCCTGCATCTTACTTCTTGTCTTATTCGATGTGCACCACGCCCTGGCGCCTGTCCGCTTCGAGCGTGGCGTGTTTGATCGCGTCATAGAGCCGGCGGGGATTCCTGACCTTCTCGAACTGGAAGGTCGGGTCGCTGTCGTCCTTGGTCATCACCGTGACTGTGCCGACGCCGGTGATGCAGTCCAGGATGGAGCGATGGAGCTTGATGTCGATCACGCGGAACATGTCGATGTTGTCGATCTCGCGGCTGAACAGGCCCCTGGCCCACTCGATCCGGTCCGGACTGATCTCGTAATGGATGCTCCGCAGAAACGCAGCCCGCAGGCCCAGCCAGACCAGGACTACGACGATCGTACCCTCGGCCGCAAGATTGATCGTCTGGGCCATGCCTCGGATGGCGCTATCCGACAACCCTTTGAAGACCAGGACCCATCGCTCAATCGGAAGGGCCAGCACGAAGATGGCCACAGCCAGTATGCAGGCCCCCTTCCACGCGGAGTCCGTCATGGCCCATAGCGAAGGCGTGAGGATCGTCGGGGACTCCTCGTCCGCATCCACCGGATCGGTCTCCTGTCCGACGCCCACCTTCTGGGCCCCCGGTCGCACTGCGTGGCGTGAGACCGGCAGGATATCGGGATCTTCGAGGAATTCGCGGCAATACCGGCACTTGACCGCCTCTGTCTGGATCATCTCCCCACAGAAGGGACACTTCCTTCGATCCTCGTCAGCCTCAGGCCTGGCCGTGCCGGGCCTGACCCTGTCCTGCAGAGCGTTTCTCATAGCAGTAATATCGGCATCCGGACGTCCCTCGCAGCAGTTTTTGGCCTGGATCGGGTTGACATAGCCCTCTCCGAATGCTTACACTGAAGAGGTTCTCGGACGCCCCATGAGTCAATCCAGTAGGGCTCTGCGCATGTCCGGCAATGAAAGGGGAACGGGTATGAACCACACAGTACGTCCTTGGTCTTGGATATCCTTCTTGCTCATGGCGATGGCCAGCGGCCCCCTTTCCGCGAGGGTCCTGTACGTCGATGCAGGCGTGACGACCTCAGGCAATGGGTCGTCGTGGTCCAGCGCCTACAAGACCCTCCGCATCGCACTGACTGCCGCGAGTAGCGGTGACGAGGTCCGGGTGGCCCAAGGCACGTACCGGCCTGACCAGGGGAGCGGTGCGAAGGCCCTGGATCGGACCTCCACCTTTCAGCTCAAGGCCGGCGTCACGTGCAAAGGGGGCTACGCGGGGGCGGCCCAGCCAGACCCCAACCTGAGGGACATCGGTAAGTTCGAGACTGTCCTGAGCGGAGACCTCAAGGCCAATGACGTGGATGTGGCGGATCCCTGCGGGCTCTGGACCGAGACGACCCGGGCAGACAACGCCTACGACGTGGTCACGCTGACCAATGCCGATGCAGCCACCTGCCTCGACGGCGTGACGATCACGGCAGGACTGGAAACCAGGACCGGCAATCCCCGCACAGACGGCGGCGCAGGCGGCGGAGGCGGCGTGGTGGTCAGCAGCGGCAGCCCCGTGATCAGCCAATGTACCTTCATGGCCAATGCGGCAAGAAGCGGTGGCGGACTCCTGGTGGTCGCCGGCAGCGTCACGCTGACGGCGTGCCGCTGGGTCGGCAACTACGCCTTCACGGACGGTGGCGCCATCCACTGCAAGACAGGATCCATCACCCTGAGCCGCTGCGTCCTGGCCGGCAACAAGGCCGGCAATACCGGAGGGGCCATCAAGGCCAGCTCGACCTCGTCCGCAGACAAGATCGACCTGTCCCACTGTGTCCTGGTCGGCAACAGTGCCCTGTCCGGGTGCGTGATCGACACCCCGCTCGTGGTGTCCTTCATCCCTGCAACCGCAAGGCACTGCATCGTGTGGGACAACGCCGACACATCGCCTGCGACGCCCTCGCTGGCGGGCCAGATGGCCAACTGCTGCGTGCAGCCAGGCCTGAGCTACCACGACGGTGGCGGCAATCTCTCCGCAGATCCCTCGTTTGCACTGGCCGGCGCCTGGGACAGCCAGGGCCGGTGGGTCGACGGCGACTATCACCTGCGGTCTCAGGCGGGCCGCTGGGACTCCGAGGCCCAGGCCTGGATCCAGGACGGCCAGACCAGCCCCTGCATCGACGCAGGCAGCCCTGTCGAACCCATCGGACTCGAACCCTTCCCCAATGGCGGCTTGGTCAACGTCGGCCTCTACGGCGGCACTGCAGAGGCAAGCAAGTCGTACTTCGGCAAGGCGCCCTGTGAAGCGATCGTGGCGGGCGACATCAATGGAGACTGCCGGGTCGACGGCCTGGACCTTGCGATCCTGGCCGGCCATTGGTTGGAGAACCGCGAGGAAAGGGTGTCCCTCAAGTGGCTGGGGCACGCCTCGTTCAAGATTTGGACCAGTACGGTAGTGATCTACCTCGATCCGTATCAGATCACGGACGCGCCCCACGACGCCACCTACATCCTGTGCTCCCACACGCACAGTGACCACCTTTCTCCCGGTGATATAACCAAGGTGGCAGGTCCTGCGATGCAGTTGATCGGTCCGCCCAGCGTGGTCAGTTCCTACGGCAAAGGACTATCCCTTGGCCAAGGCCAGAGCGTCACGCTCGGAGGTCTGACGATCGCCGCCGTCCCTGCGTACAATACCAACAAGTCCAATCACCCCAAGACCAGCAACTGGGTGGGCTTTGTGGTGGAGATCGCCGGAAGACGTCTCCACCACGCCGGTGACACGGACCTCATCGAGGAGATGAAGACCCTCAAAGACATTGATGTGGCCATGCTGCCTGTCGGCGCCACGTACACCATGAACGCCATGGAGGCGGCCACGGCCACGGCGTGGATCCACCCCAAGCTGGCCATCCCCATGCACTGGAACAACACGACGAAGGACACCTTGATCAAGACCCTCGTTCCCAACGCCGCCTGTCCTGTCAAGATCATGACGGTCGGCGAGACGATCAGCCTGGAATAACGATGGACGGCTGCGGGGGAAAGGGCTTGACGCACTTGGCGGCGCAGGACCATAATTGGATAGACCCTGTTGATTAGGAGCCGTTGCATGTCCATTCGACACGTCCTGGCCACGGGCTTGCTCATGGCCCTCACCTGTTCATGCAGGATGGAAAGACCTGTCTCGTACCGTTGCTCATTTCGGACAGGCCCTGCGGCAGTCCTGCCGGTCCCTCTGGCGATGGAACTGGGGGACCTGGCGGTCCCGGAAGGGACGGTCGAGCCAGTCCTGTGCAGGATCGAGGGCGGCACAAAGGTCCATCTGCCCTGCCAGATCGAGAAAGGCCATCCAGAGCGACTCTGGTTCATCCCTGACAAGACGATCGAACCCCATGCGATCGTGGACCTGGAACTGCGTTTTTCCGGCCGGTCCGAACGTACCGGCCTGGTGACTGCGTCCGCAGACCGCGAGGCCATCCTCCTCGGCTATCACTCGAAGGAGATCCTTCGGTATCAATGTGCCGTGCAGGCGGCCCCGGCAGGCGTGGACCCCCTGTATCAAAGAAGCGGGTTCATCCATCCCCTGTGGTCGCCGGCCGGCAAGGTCCTGACGCGGATACAGCCCAGCGATCACTACCACCACTACGGCATCTGGAATCCATGGACCGTGACCCACGTGGAGGGACAGGAGGTCGACTTCTGGAACCTGGCCAAGGGGCAAGGGACCGTGCGATTCGCCGGCGTGCTGTCCACCACGTCTGGCCCCGTGTACGGCGGCTTTGCGGCCAGGCAGGAGCACGTGGTCCTGGCGGGTCCGGGCAAGGAGAAGACGGCCATCCACGAGGTCTGGGACGTGCGGGCCTCTCCATGCACCCTGGGTGGCAAGTCCATGTGGGTCGTGGATCTGGTGACCTCGCTGGACAATGCCCTGAAGGAGCCGATCGACCTGCCCAGCTACCGCTACGGCGGTGGGATCGGTTTTCGTGCCACGGATGACTGGACCGCAAAGAACTGCCAGGTCCTCACCTCTGAGGGGAAGGTCCGCCAGGACGCAGACGGAACGCGGGCCCGTTGGTGCGACGTCCGCGGGGGCGATCTGGCCGGCTCGGGCGTGGTGTTCATGAGCCACCCCGCCAATTTCGAGCACCCCGAACCCATGAGGGTCTGGCCTGCAGACATCATCAAGGACAAGGGGTACTTCTTCTTCGAGTTCTGCCCGATACGGCTCAAGGGGTGGTCCCTGGAGCCCGGCAAGAAGAGCGTGCTGCGGTACCGCATGGTCGTATACGACGGGGTCCTGGATGCCGGGACCTGCGAGGACCTGTGGAAGACCTATGCCTACCCGCCTGCGATAGCGGTGAAATGAGGAGGAGGACCATGAACCGAAGGACCTTCATCAAGGGGGCTGCCACTGCCGCCGCTGCTGGATGGGTCGGCATTCCCACGATCGTCTCTGGTGCAGTGGTGGCCAAGACCCGGCCCAATGACAAGATCCACATCGGCCAGATCGGCATTGGCCGGATCGCCCGTGGCCACGACCTGCCTGAGGTGATCAAGCACGACCTGTGCCGCGTCGTGGCAGTGGCGGACGTGGACCGCAAGCGGGCAGCAGAGGGCAAGAAGTGGATCGAGGACACCTATGCCAAGAAGACTGGCAAGACCGACTACCTGGACGTGAAGACCTACGCGGACTACCGCGAGATGCTCAAGGATCCCACGATCGACGCGGTCATCATCTCCACGCCCGACCACTGGCACGCCCAGCCCGCCATGGAGGCGGCCCTGGCAGGCAAGGACATCTACCTCCAGAAACCGACGTCCCTGACCATCGCCGAAGGCCGTCGCATGAGCGACGTGATCCACCGCACGGGACGGATCTTCCAGATCGGCTGCCAGCAGAGGTCTCTGAATCCCTGGCCGCAGTTCCTTGCGGCCTGCGAGCGGGTCCGTAGCGGCCGTATCGGCGAGTTGAAGCGGATACTGATCGGCCTGCCGACCGACCCCGGGGGAGAGGTGGAGCCGGAGATGCCGGTCCCCGCGAACCTCGACTATGATATGTGGCTCGGCTCCACGCCCTCGGTCTACTACACCGAGAAACGCGTCCACCCACAGAACGACTACTCCCGTCCCGGGTGGCTCAGGTGCGAGCAGTTCGGGGCAGGCATGATCACCGGCTGGGGCGCCCATCACTTCGACATCGCCCACTGGGCCATGGACACGGAGTACACAGGGCCGGTCGAGATCGAGGCCCAGGCCGAGTTCCCCAAGAGCGGGCTGTGGGACGTCCACGGCAAGTTCAAGGTCTTCGCCCGGTACGCCAACGGCGTGGCCCTGGAGGCCAGCGACGACCTGCCCAATGGTCTCAGGTTCGAGGGAACAGAGGGATGGATCTTCGTCAGCCGGAGCAGCGAGGTCACTGCCAGTGACCCGGTCTCCGGCGCATCCAAATCCAAGTCCTATGATGCCAACGATCCCAAGATCCTCTCGGCTCCGATCGGGCCTGACGAGGTCCATCTGTATCAGAGCCCGGAGCAGCACCTGAACTGGCTCGAATGCATCAGGAGCCGGCGCCAGCCCATCGCGCCCGCGGAGGTCGGCCATCGGTCCTGCAGCGCATGCCTGCTCAGCCACATCGCCATGAAGCTGGCCAGGAAGCTCCGCTGGGACCCCAGGCGGGAGCGGTTCATCGACGATGACCGGGCCAACGCCCTGCTCAGCCGGCCACAGCGACGCCCCTACGGCACCCTCGGCGTGGAGGCCTGAAATGACGGATCCGATCGCCCTCTCCCTGCTGACCGGAGTCCTTTCCCTGCTGACCGCATCCAACCAGGCCTCCTCAGAGACGGCCACACGGGCGGTCAGACTCATGACCCTGGATCCTGGGCACTTCCACGCAGCCCTGGTGCAAAAGGCCAGGATAGACCACGCCGACCCCACCGTCTACGTCTATGCGCCCCAGGGACGGGATCTTCAGGACCACCTCACACGGATACAGGGCTTCAACACCCGCACCACGGATCCCACGTCCTGGATCGAGAAGGTCTATGCGGGCCCGGACTTTCTGGAGAAGATGCTCCAGGACAGGCCTGGCAACGTGGTGGTCATCTCGGGCAACAACGGCCGCAAGACCGAGTACCTCTTGCGGTCGGTCCAGGCGGGGATCCACGTCCTGGCGGACAAGCCCATGGTCATCACGGCGGCCCAGTTCCCGCGACTGGTCGAGGCCTTTAAGGTGGCCCAGACCAGAGGCGTGCTGCTCTACGACATCATGACCGAGCGATACGAGATCACCACGATCCTTCAACGGGAGCTGGCCCGCAGGCCCAGCGTCTTCGGCGACCTGGAGAAAGGGACAGGCGATGATCCCGCGGTGGTCCAGGAAAGCGTGCACACCTTCCTCAAATCCGTTGCAGGCAGCCCCTTGATCCGACCCGCCTGGTTCTTCGACGTCCGGCAGCAAGGCGAGGGCCTGGTCGACGTGGCCACGCACCTGGTGGACCTGATCCAGTGGGAGTGCTTCCCGGACCAGATCGTCGATGCCAAGACAGACATCCAGGGGATCAGTGCCCGACACTGGGCCACGGAGATCCCTGAGGCCTCATTCAGGGAGGTCACGGGCCTGCAGGGCTTCCCTGACTTCCTCAAGGACGCCGTGCAGGAAGGCAGCCTGAGGGTCCTGTGCAACGGCAGGACGGACTACGTCATCAAGGGCGTGCACGCCAGGGTCACTGTCACCTGGAACCTTCGTGCGCCTGAGGGGGGAGGAGACTCCCACGCCTCCATGCTGCGGGGGACTCGCTGCACCCTGGTCATCCGCCAGAGCCAGCAGGAGCAGTACGAGCCTACGCTGTACGTCGAGTCCAGGCCAGGAGTCGATCCGGCGGCAGATCTCAAGAGAACCGTCGAGGGTGACCTGCAGACTCTGTATCCCGGCATCGGCCTGGAGGCCGTGTCCGCAGGCAGGTGGAAGATGGTGATCCCGCAGCACTACCGCGTCGGCCATGAGGCCCACTTCAGCCAGGTCACGGAGAAGTATCTGCGCTACCTGGCCGAGGGGCGTCTGCCCAGTTGGGAGGTCCCCAACATGATCGCCAAATACTACACCACGACCACCGCCCTCGCCGTGGCCGCCCAGTAATTCGCTCCCAGAAAGCGTGTGGTTCCGCCACAGGGGGTTGCGGAACCACACGTCTTGAGAAAGAGGACTCCGTACTCTATCGATCGCCGCACAGATACCGGATTTCACCCGCGGTCAATGCACGGCTGTAGATGCGGAACTCATCCAGAACGCCGGTCAGGTACGCATCGGCCGTGAACTGAGACCGGCCCAGCCAGTTCTGCGTCGTCCTGCCCAGATCCTTCGGCAAGACCGTCGTGGCGCCGCTGGCGACCACCATACCGTCCTCGTAAATCAGCACGTTCATCGCAGCGGCATCAAAGACGACGGCCACGTGGTGCCAACCCGTACCCACTGCATTCGCTGCAGCAAACCGCGTCTGAGGCACCGTGAGGGCTGCCGTGGTGACCGTGATATCGCAGGTCAAGGGACCCGTTGTCCCCTGGTGGCCGGTCAACATGACGTAGTTGGTGTTGTCCGTGCCGAAGTCGAAGATCCGCGTCCATGACCCATCCTGGCTGCTGTCGTTCACCCAGGTGGCAAAGGTGGCGCTAGTCAGCGTGCTCACCAGCGTGCCGATCGGCAGATCCACCTCATCGTCGATCCCTTCAAACTGCAGGGCCTGACCGTATCCCAGGGGGCCTTCCACGTAGGAGGGATTCCCTTGGGCCGTCCCGTCCAGCCCCTTGCCCGAACTGTCCTTCACGTTCCCTTCCATGCGATACCACATCGCCAAACCATTGCCTCCGGGGTCCGTGGCCTGAATCGGCGCAGGCGCATCCCGGTACAACTGGATGTCATCCACGTACATCGTACCCTTGCCTGTGCCGGACACCCCTATCGCCAGCGTCTTGACTGACTTCAGATTCGTCCCTACGGTGGCCAGGTCAATGTTCCACTGCTTCCAGAGCGGGATGGTCACAGCCGCCGCACTGCCCCCATACGTCACCTTGACCCCGTTGATCACTGCGTACAACTGGCCGGGCCCGTTGTCTGACCGCCCGCGGAAGAACAGCACGAGCGTCTTGGCCCCGCCCCGGGTCCAATCCTGCGCCTGGTCGAACGTCCGGATCGCCTCTGAAACGCTCTTACCGGTCGTGTTGTCGTATGCCAGCGGCATGGCTTGCCTGCCGCCGTTGACGATCGTCTTCTCGGCGAACGGAGGATTGGTGTTGCCGACCGTAGAGCCGCTGCCATTGCCTGCGGAGGCCGTCAGGCCACAGTTTGGAGATTCGGAGTAGCCGTAACCATCCACCCAGGCAAAGAAGATCCGGTTGCACTGGTCGTTGTACGATTCGAAGTCATCGACGACGCCGTAGTCCGGCGTCGTGAAGCTCCACAGGTCGCCCTCCCACGATTTCGGCGTCGCCGCATCATTGACCTCATTGACCTTCCACGCATAGGTCCTGCCGAACTCCAGGCCCAAGGTCGTCAGGCTCACGCGGTGGTCGGTGGCCGTCGCGACGAGGGCCGTGCCGCTGGTCACCGCGCTGGCGTCGCTGCTGAGATACACCTCATGCCTGGCTGCCTCCCGGCCGGGCCTCCAGCTCAGAACCGAGTCGATGGCCACGCCCGCAGCGGCCAAGGCCGGGACAGGGCCGAAGGCCTTTACGGGTACGTAGAAGAACCGGACCTCGGCCAGACCGGCCTGCTTGGTCCCGTCCGCCCAGTTGGCATTGATCGTCAGCTTCACGTACTTGGCCTGTACGCCCTTGAAGTCCACGGTCGTGTTGTGTACGTAGTTGGGCTCGCCCGTGGCCTGGACGAACTCCGGGACGTCAGCCAGGGCGGTCCAGGTGGTCCCGTCCGTCGAGGTCTCCACCTTCACGTCCTTGGCTCCGAACCCGATGTCCACCTCCGAGGCCTGGTTCGAATTCCAGACCCACAACTGATATAACTTGTACACGCGGTCAAACTCGTACTGGATCCAGATGGGCGACTGGCCCTTCTTGCTCAGCCACATGTGCGAGGCGGAGACCGAGTGCTGGTCCAAGGGGTCCATCCCGGATCCGTCGATGGTCTTGTCAGGTCCCATGGCTGCGCTGAGCATGCTGGAGGCCGTGGCCTTGACCGGCTTGACCGGATAGCCATACGGCTCGGCTGTGAAGCTCCACACGTCGCCCTGGTAGATCGTAGAGTCGGGGGCCGCATTGACCTCGTCGACCCGCCAGTAATAGGTCTGGCCAAAGGAGAACAGGCCGGCCGGATCATAAGTACTCGCATCCTGGCCCTGGCTGACCAAGACGGCCTCTGGATCGGCCCTCGTGGCAGTGTTGACGTCCTCGAAGACCGTTCCCAGGTAAACGTCATGCGTCTTGGCAAACTCGCCGGCCTTCCATCCAAACGTCGCGTCGCGGGGGACGTCCGTCGCCCGGTCAGCGGGCTCAGGATAGCCGGGCAGTCCAGGCTGGCCCCTCATGGCCGCGGCGATCTCGGGCTGCGTAAGGGCCGCATCGAAGATCTTAACGTCGTCCATCAGTCCCGTGAAGTACCGGCTGTCGAGCGTGTTGCCTCCGATGTTCAGCAGAGGCTGCGCAGTGAGGCCATTGGTGTTCGAGTGAGCCACGCTCTTGTCGAGTGCCCCATTGAGGTACACGGCGATGGTCTGGGCGGTGATGTCCCGGACACAGGCGATATGCACCCACTCTCCGGTCACCATATCCCCGTTCGAGTTGACCGAGGTATCCGGATTGCCACAGAAGAATGAGAGCTTGGCGCACCAGGGCGGCCACGACGAAGTCGTTGGCCGCTCCCGACACATCGGACCAGAAGATGCCGCTGCCCTCGTAGGCCTGGGAGCCTGCCCGGCCCGCAGTGCTCGTCTTGATCCATGCGGCGAGGGTGAAGGAATCCTGGATCTGACGCTGGGTCTGCACGTAGGCATCCGTTCCATTGAACTGTATGGCGCCATCCAGCTTTCCGGATGCCCATGCCGCTCCCCCCATGAGGGTCCCGTCATTGCCCCGGCCAGACGAGTCCACGGCCACAGTGCCGCTGCCTCCGTCGAACTTGTACCAACTGACTAGGTCTGCCCTGGCCACGCCAGCCGCGACCGCGGCCAGCCCCAAGATGACCCATGCGGAACCCAACACACCTCTCTTCATTGCAGTCCTCCTTCTTCTTCAGGGATAGGGTTGTCCTCTGGCAACCTCTACCATTCTCCCCCGTCCTGCGTCGGTTCTTACAGGAAAAACGGCGATTCTCCAAGAATGTGCTGGACGGCCAAGTACAATAGGCGGAGCCTATTGAGACCGAATGATCCCGAACGACCCTGGCACGGGGCTCGGGACCGTAGCCAGCATTGTCGCAAGGGGAACAAGGCCATGAGGAAGCTCGCATCAGCCTGGTGGGTGGTGCAAATGATGGTCGTGGCTGGGGTACACGGGGCCCCCGCCTGGAGACCCGCAGAGGGGCCTCTCATGACCCCGTGGGCCAAGGACGTGTCGCCCGATCGGGTCTGGCCTGAGTATCCAAGGCCCCAGATGGTCCGCAAGGACTGGGTCAACCTGAACGGGCTCTGGAGGTATGCCATCCGTCCCAAGGCCGAGGCCAAGCCCAACCTGTGGGATGGAGACATCCTCGTTCCTTTTGCCGTGGAGTCCGCTCTGAGCGGGGTCATGAAGCCCCTCAAGCCCGATCAGCGGCTGTGGTACCACCGGTCGTTCCAGCTCCCGCCCAATTCCGGCGGCCAGCGCCTGCTGCTGCACTTCGGGGCAGTGGACTGGCAGTGCACGGTCTGGGTCAGCGGCAGAGAGGTCGGCCAGCACAGCGGCGGGTATGATCCCTTCACCCTGGATATCACAGACGCCCTGAAGGCCGGCGAGAATGACCTGGACCTAGCCGTGTGGGACCCCACGGATACGGGCTATCAACCGCACGGAAAACAGGTGCTCAAGCCGGGTGGCATCATGTACACGGCGGTGTCCGGTATCTGGCAGACCGTGTGGCTGGAGGTCGTGCCAGCGGACTACATCCAATCCCTGACCATGGTGCCTGACGTGGATCGTGGCGTGGTATCTGTCACGGTCCAGGCCTCCGCGGCCGCGGAGGTCAGGCTGACTGCCCGGCTGGGTTCGGTCACCCTGGCCCGGGCCGTCGGCCCTGCAGGCAAGGCCATTGAACTGAAGATCCCCAATCCCAGCCTCTGGTCTCCTGACCACCCCACGCTCTATGACCTGGAGGTCTGCCTGGTGCGGGCCGGCAAGGTGCTGGACACAGTCACCAGCTACTTTGGGCTCCGCAAGATCGACGTCCGCAAGGACGCGGAAGGCATCAACCGACTCGCGCTCAACGGCAGGCCGCTATTTCAGTATGGTCTGCTGGATCAGGGGTGGTGGCCCGACGGCCTCTACACGCCCCGTGCGATGAGGCCCTGAAATACGACATCGTGACGGCCAAACGACTGGGTATGAACATGGCCCGCAAGCACGTCAAGGCCGAGCCCGCCCGCTGGTACTACTGGTGCGACAGACTGGGATTGCTCGTCTGGCAGGACATGCCCTCCGGCGACGCGGGACGAAACGACGAGGCCAAGGCCAACTTCAGGCGGGAGTTCAAGGCGATCATCGACACCCTGCACAACTTCCCCTGCGTCGTCATGTGGACGTGCTTCAACGAGGGCTGGGGTCAACACGACACCGCCGAAATCGCCGCGTGGGTCGGGGCCTATGACCCGACGCGCCTGGTCAACGAGGGCAGCGGCTGCCAGGACCGGGGGGCGGGCGTCATCTCGGACATCCATAGCTATCCAGGCCCGGACATGTCTCCTGTCGAGCAGAGGCGGGCCTGCGTGCTGGGTGAATTCGGCGGCCTGGGCATGCCGGTCGCGGGCCACACCTGGCAGGCGGAGAAGAACTGGGGCTACGTCTCGTTCAAGACCGCCGCGGACCTGACGGATGCCTACGTGGGTCTCCTGATCCGCACCAGGCCGCTGATCGCCCAGGGATTGTGCGGTGCGGTCTATACCCAGACCTCCGACACCGAGGTCGAGGTCAACGGCCTGATGACCTATGACCGCAGTCTGATCAAGATGGACCCGAACCACCTGGCTGCGGCAGCGGCCAATCTCTATCTGCCTCCTCCTCGGACTGTGACCCTGGTGGCGACCAGCGAGGCAGAGCCCCAGTTCTGGCGATACACCCTAGAGCAGCCCGCGTCGGACTGGTTCAGGCCCGAATTTGATGACGGCGCCTGGAGATCGGGCCCGGGCGGCTTCGGCGCCCAGGCCACGCCCGGCTCCGTGCTCAAGACGACGTGGAACACCTCCGATCTCTGGCTCCGCTGCTCCTTCAACCTCGATGCGGCCGTGGACAAGGGAGACCTCTGCCTCAGCATCCACTACAGCGGCGATGGCGTGGTCTACCTCAACGGCCAACGGGTCAAGCAGTTCTCAGGCCTGGTGGCAGGCTATAGTCCGGCGGGACTCGATGCCAAGGCCCTGCTCAGGGCCGGGCAGAACACCCTGGCGGTGCACTGCCGTCAGACCACGGCGGGCCCGTACATCGACGTGGGGCTCATGATGCTGATCGACCAGCCGTAGCCATCCGCCAACAGAAACGGGGCCCGCGTCGCTCGGACGCGGGCCCCGGTATGCCCGGTGAAAGAACCGGCTAAAGGCCACTGAACCCGACTAGGGCACCAGGAGGATGTCGTCGATGTACACCTTGCCTGCGCCTCCGGCCTTCGGAGAGGTCCGATCGCCGACGCCGACCATGATCTTCTTGATGCTGCCGACGTTCACGCCTGCGGAGCTGAACTGGCTCAGCGGGATGTTCCACTGCTGCCATGAGCCCGTGGCGATCACGGTGGTATCCGGGTTGGTCACGGCCTTCACCTTGCCGGCGCTGTCCTGCACAGCCACGTAGAACGACTCCGGCGAGTTGCCGCCCGTCTGGGCTGCGCCGATATCCACAACCTGCCAGGAAGCCGAAACGGTGCCCGTCGTCGAGACATTCGAGAACGTGGCGCCGCAGACCGCCCCTGCCGCGTGGCTGGTCACCGCCAGACCGATCATGACGTCATTGGCCATGTTGATCGTGACGCCTCCTGCGAGGACATCGGTCCAGGTCTTGCCGTCCGCCGAGTACTGGGAGGTGAAGGTGCTGCCGTTGCGGGTCACCTTGACCCACTGCGGCATGGGCATATTGGCCACGTCTGTGGACGCATTGGTGGCCATGTCCGTGTCCAGCCTGCGCTGGAACGAGACGCCGTGCGCGGCGTTGGGAGTCGCTGCGGTGAAGGCATGCGTCGATCCAGACGACGCGGTCTCCCGGATCATCACGCCTGCCTTGGCCCACTCGTGGGTGTTGCCCACGCTCTCGACCTTGGCGACGATCGAACCATTGCCCTTGAGGGTCTTGTACACAAACCGGAACTGGTCCGAGGCATCCCAGACGTCGGTGCCCGTGCCGTTCATGAGGATGGTCCCTGGCGAGATCTCCAGGAAGGAAGGCGCATCGCCCCGTACGAAGATCTGCAGGGTGGAGAGCCCGCCCGTGGTCCAGACCTGAGGCGTCGCGAATTCCCGCTCAGCCTCAGAGTAGAACGGGGCCTTGGTGTTGTCATAGGGCATCGGCATGGACTTGTTGCCGCCGTGAATGATGGTCTTCTCGGCAAACGGCGGATTGATATTGCCCACCGTGGAGCCGGTCTGATTGCCTGCCGACCCCGCCACGCCACAATCCGGCGATGCAGAGTAGCCGAATCCATCCTTCCAACTGAAGAAGATGCGGCTGCAGGCGTCGTCATAGGCCTCAAAGTCATCCACGACCGCGTATCCGATGGTCGTGAAGCTCCACAGGTCGCCCTGCCAGACTGCAGGACTGGCTGCGTCGTTGGCCTCATCGACCCTCCAGTAGTAGGTCTTGCCGTACAACAGCCCCAGCGAATCGAGATTGAGACTGTGCGGAGTCACGGTGCCAACCAGGGGCAGGGCGCTTGCATCCGTCCCCAGGTAGACCTGGTGCTTGGCCGCCAATCGGCCCGGACGCCAGTTGAGGACCGCGTTCCTGGCCACACCCGTGGCGGCATCCGCTGGTGTCGGGGAGAAGGCCTTGACGGGTAGGTAGAAGAACCGCACCTCTGCGAGGCCGGCCTGCTTGGTCCCGTCCGCCCAGTTGGTGGCGATGGTCAGCTTGACGTACTTGGCCTCTACGCCGCCGAAATCCACGGTCGTGTTGTGGACGTAGTTCGGCTCGCCCGTGGCGTCGGCAAACTCCGGCACGCCGGCCAGCGCCGTCCAGGTGGTGCCGTCCGTGGAGGTCTCGACCTTCACCTCCTTGGCCCCGAAACCGCTGATCGGTTCAACCGCCTGATTGGAGTTCCATACCCACATCTGGTAGAGCTTGTAGGCCTTATCGAACTCATACTGGATCCAGACGGGAGATATGTTCTTCTTGCTGAGCCACATCTGCGACGCAGCCACGCCGTGCTGGTCCAAGGCGTCGAGCCCGGAGCCATCGATGGTCTTGTCAGGTCCCATCGTGGAGGCGAACACGCTGGAGGCCGTCGCCTTGATGGGCCTGATCGGATAGCCGTAGGTCTCAGTGGTGAAGCTCCAGAGGTCGCCCTTGTAGACGGTGGCGTCCGCTGAGGCATTGACCTCATCAACCCGCCAATAGTAAGTCTGGCCGAAGTCCAGAATGCTGGCGGGTGTGTAGGCGGCGTCCGCCTGACCACGGCTGACCAGCAGACTCGCGGGGCTGCTGAGGGTAGCATTGTTCACGTCGTCAGAGGCCGTGCCGAAGTACACGTTGTGCGTGCCGACGAAGGGTCCTGCCTTCCAGCTCAGCGTCGCGTCGCGAGGCACGTCGACCGCGTTCGTCTTGGGGCTTGGATTCTGAGCCGTGGGAATCTTCCGAAATGACGGCGCAACATAGTCGCCTTCATAGAATCTGACTCCATCGATCCAGAAATCGCCGGGTGCAAAGGCGAAATGGAAGGTGGGGCTGGCGGGCGTCACGTCGGCCGCCATGACGGGAGTGGTCGTGGTGAATTCGGTCCACGTGTCAGTGACGGTCACGATCAGCTCGCCATAGGCCGCATAGTCACCCGTAGAGTGCTCGGGCTTCAGGCGGACCTGCAACGTGCCAGACTTCGTCTTCATGAAGACGGAGAAGGTGTACTTCTTGCCCTGCTTGAAGCTGAGACTGCCGTCGGTCATGCCGACGTCCCAGTTGTTGGTCCCTGCCGCGGCGACCGTCACGTGCAGACAGTGGGTCCCCTCGACCGGGGGCTCGGGGACAGCCGCACCCACGCATTCAGTCACGATCTCGGTCGTGGCAGCGCCGTAGGTGCCAAAGGGCCCTATCGCGCCACTCTCGAAACCGCCGTTGGGCAGGATGTTCGTGACGTCTTGAGCACGGCCTGCGCCGACCCCCAGAACCCCTACCGTCAACACGACCAGCCAAAACCATCGAGTTCTCATTCTACTGGCTCCTCAACTCATCAGTCGCGATGCGACCTAACTCAGTGGACATCTCCTCCAAACAGACTACAGTTGAATCGACCTGAACACCTCCTTCCTTCAGGGGCATCCTACACCGACGCGCAGACAGTAAGAGCCAAGCCCGAACTTATCGGACTTACCCACTAATATTTGTACCAGATCTGGCTCCCGCTGGCAAGTCACTTTGCTTCCCGCTTCCCGCTCGGGGCATCGCGTCCCAGATTGCTATTGTGCTCCAGCCCTGGACTGTGGTACAAACAACGCACAGGGGTTCTTCCGTTGGCGTTCGCGATTGGCCCGCAGAACGTGAGGTCATGGGTGAGGAGTAGAGAAATGAAAAGGACCATGGTCTTCCAGTTGGCCCTTGTCTGGGCTCTCGTCGGGGTGGCGCAAGCACGAACCACCTACGTACTGCTGTCAGAAGACTTCGACGGCCTTGTCCTGGGTCCGAACGTGGATGAGGCCCTGGCAGGCGATTCGGTGTGGACCAAGACCGCCCCGCCTGGTTGGACCATAGATGACTCGGGCGTCCCCGGGGCAGGCAACACGACTCAGGACGGCGTGACCGAATGGGCTGGGTGGTCCTTCGCGGACAGGACCTGGTGGGCAACCACGGCCGCCGACCAGAACCGCACCCAGTTTACCAAGGGAACGGGAACCGTCGCCATTGCCGACCCGGATGAATGGGACGACATAGCCCACGCCGCGGGGCAGTACAACACCTATCTGAGTACGCCGGCGATAGACATCTCCTCGGCAAGGCCCGGTACTCTCATCCTCACGTTCGATTCGAGTTGGCGCCCCGAGTACGCCGACTACGGCCGCCAGACAGGGAACCTGAGAGTCTCGTTTGACGGTGGCGAGCCTAAGGAGCTGTTCCGTTGGGAATCCAACCCGGCCAGTGCGAACTACAAGGCGGACGCCACAAACGAAACGGTCTCGCTCGAGGTCATCGCTCCCGCAGGTGCCAGAGCGATGGTCTTGACCTGGGGCCTGTTCGACTGTGGCAACAACTGGTGGTGGGCCATCGACAACATCCTTGTGACCGGCGAATACAGCGGCGCACGCGCCTCTAATCCTAGTCCGGCCCACGGAGCAGAGGAAGTGGCCGCCAAGACCATCTTGAGTTGGACGCCCGGAGTGTACAGCGGCGGATCGTCGCCCAAGCACAGAGTCTTGCTCAGCGATGAGTTCAGGGCGGTAGACGACGGGACGGCCGTCGTCTCGGCTCAGGATGCGAACAGCTACGACGCTGCGGGACGCCTCAGTTTCGGCACGACGTACTACTGGCGAGTCGATGAGGCCAACGGCGTTTCCGGTTGGGACCAGGGAACTGTCTGGAGCTTCGCCACCGAGTCCTACGGCTATCCTGTCAAGCCTGTCAAGGCCACGGCGTCCAGTTCGTTCGCTGCCACCATGGGGCCCGAGAAGACGATCGATGGTTCCGGACTCGATGCCATGGACCAGCACGGCGTGTCCGCGTCGCAGATGTGGCTCAGCAAGAAAAACGTATCCCCCATCTGGATCCAGTATGAGTTCGATAGGGTCTACAAGTTCTATCAGATGTGGGTGTGGAACTCCAACCAGCAGGTCGAGACGATAAGCGGTTTCGGCGCCAAGGACGTGGCGATCCAGACCTCCGTGGACGGCACCACCTGGACGGCATTGGCCGGCGTGCCGGAGTTTGCTGATGCCACGGGCGAGCCGAACTACGTCCACAACACCACGGTGGATTTCGGCGGCGCGCTGGCCAAGTACGTGAAGCTGAACATTGCCGCCAACTGGGCCGATGGGACCAAGCAGGCGGGCCTGAGCGAGGTCCGGTTCTTCTACGTCCCAGTGCGTGCCAGGGCGCCTCAGCCTCCATCCGCGGCATCGGGCGTAGCCCTGGACGCGGCCCTCACCTGGCATCCGGGCCGGGAGGCTGCCAAACACCAACTGTATCTCAGCTCGGACGCCAACGCCGTGACCCATGGGACGGCTGCGGCCAAAACGCTCACCGAGCCTAGCTTCAATCTGACCGCCCTTGACCTCGGCTACGGGAGGACCTACTACTGGAAGGTCGATGAGGTCAACGAGGCCGCCAATCCGACGTCGTGGGAGGGGGACCTGTGGAGCTTCAGCACGCCGGCGTACGGCGCGGTGGACGACTTCGAGTCGTACAACGACACGTGCAAGCGGGTCTTCTTTGCCTGGCTGGACGGATTTGGCTACTCTGCGTCTGCGGATTGCGGGCTGGCGGCCTCCGCGGGCAATGGGACGGGTTCCACAGTGGGAAACACGAATCCTCCGTTTTCCGAAAGAATGATCGTCCATGGCGGATCCAAGTCGATGCCCATGTGGTTCGACAATACCAAGGGCCCCTTCTACTCAGAGGCCCTGCACGAGTGGCAGACTCCGCAGGCCTGGAGCACCGGGGGGAGCAACACCCTGGTGGTGTACCTGCGAGGGGATGCCGCGGCCTTCGTGGAGACCTCTCCAGGGACGGTTATCATGAATGGGACAGGCACGGACATCTGGACCAATAGCGATCAATTCCGCTTTGCCTACAAGTCCCTCAAGGGCAACGGCTCGATCGTGGCAAAGTTGGAAAGCGTGACCAATACGCATGAATGGGCCAAGGCGGGCGTGATGATCCGCGAGAGCGTGGCGTCAGGGTCGCCCCACGCGTTTGTGGCGGTGACGCCTACTGCCACACATGGCGTCTCCTACCAGTGCCGTCCCACCATGGATGGGACCAGCGAGAGCGCCGACGTTGCCAGTACACCCCTGCCCCAGTGGGTGAAGGTGAGCCGCAACGGCAATTCCCTCACGGCGCAGTGTTCCGCCGACGGGGAGACGTGGAAGGACATCGTGCCGACCAACCCCGTGACGATCGCGATGGCCAATGACGTATTCATTGGCCTTGCGGTGACCAGCCACGCCGCAGGGGTGGTCTGCGGCGCCAAGTTCTCCGGCGTCTCGACCACGGGCAATGTGTCCGGCCAGTGGCAGGTGGCGGAGGTCGGAACGTCCCAGGTTGCCGGCAATCCGTTCGAGGCGTTCTATGCGGCTGTGGAGGACAGCGCCGGGAGAGCCAAAGCAGTGCAGAGTACGGATCCCACGCAGATCGCTACGGGCGCGTGGCAGGAGGTCCAGATCCCGCTGACCGACTTCTCGTCGGCAGGGGTCGACCTGAGCCATATCAAGAAGCTCTATCTGGGTATCGGCGACCGGAACTCGCCGAAAGTTGGAGGCGTCGGCAAGGTGTACATTGACGACATCCGTCTCCAGCCGTGACAGCTAGCCGTTGGCGGCTGGCGGCGATCCTATCGGGGTCTGCATCACCGCGACGCAGGCCCCAGACTCCGAGAGGAGAGAGCTTGGGTACCATCTGATCTACGTGATCACCGTCAGCTTATAGCCTCGGCTGACGGTACGAAACAGCCTTCTGAAACAAACAGAGACATCAGGGGCCCATGCCCATGCGGCACAGGCCCCTGACTTGCCTCTACAGACGGTCGACCCACCTATCATCACTACTGGGTGCGCGTCAACTGGATGTCATCGATGCAGATCTTGCCAATTCCGCCGGCCTTGGGCGCATTGCGGTTGCCTACGCCGACGATCATCTTCTTGATGCTGCCGACGTTAACGCCGCTGGAGGTCAGTTGGCTCAGCGGGATGCTCCACTTCTGCCAGTCGCCCGTGGCGATGAGGGTCGCATCGGGATTGCTGACGACCGCCACCTTGCCTGCGCTATCCTGGACCGCAATGTAGAACGTCTCGGGTGTGTTGCCTGCAAGCTGTGGCACGCCCACATCCGCGACCTGCCACTGTCCAGAGACGCCTCCTGTAGTCGAGACATTGGAGAACTCTGCCCCACAGATCACGTTGGCCGCATGGCTGCTCACGGCTAGGCCGATGAGTACGTCACTGGCCATGCTGATCGAGACCGCGGGACTGACGGCGACGTCGGTCCAGGTGACGCCATTGCTGGAGTACTGAGCCGTGAACGCGTCGCCGCTACGGGTCAGCTTGACCCACTGCGGAAGGGACGTGTTGGCCACGTCCGTGCTCAGGTTGGTGGCCGTGTCCGCGTCCACACGGCGCTGGAAAGAGACGCCGTGGCTGGCCGTGGGCGTCGCTGCCACAAAGGCATGCTTCGAGCCGGACGATATGGTCTCGCGGATCATAACGCCTGCCTTGGCCCACTCGTGGCTGGTACCGACGTTCTCGACCTTGGCCACGATCGTGCCATTGCCCTTGAGCACCTTGTACGCAAACCGGAACTGATCTGAGGCGTCCCAGACGTCCGTGCCCATCCCGTTCATCAGGATGTTGCCGGGTGAGGTCTCAACGAAGCCGGGTGCATCGCCGCGGAGAGAGACCACCAGGGTGTTCACACCGCCACCGGTCCAGGCCTGGTTGGTCGGCCACTCCCTCTGGGCCTCAGAGTAGAAGGGACTCTTGGAGTTGTCGTACGTCATCGGCATGGACTGCTTGCCACCATGGACGATACGCCGTTCGGCAAATGGCGCACTCATGTTCCCGACCGTCGAGCCTGTGCCATTGCCCGCAGAGGGCGCAACCTGACAATCCGCGGAACCGGTATGGCCAAATCCATCCACCCAGTTGAAGAAGACCCGGTTGCAGACGTCGTCACACGTCTCGAAGTCATCGACCACCGCATAGTCAATGACCACGAAGCTCCAGACGTCGCCTTCCCAGGTGCTGGGTGTGGCTGCGTCATTGACCTCGTTGACCTTCCAGTAGTAGGTCCTGCCATACTCCAGGGCCATAGATGCGAGGGACAGACTCGGCCCGGTCACGGTCGTGGCCGACACTGTACCCTTGGCCACGGCCTCCGAATCGCTGCCGACGTAGACCTGGTGCTTGACTGCCTGACGGCCTGGACGCCAACTCAGCATCGCGTTGACCGTTACACCCGTGCTGCCTGTGGCCGGGGTGGGGCCAAAGGCCTTGACCGGTACGTAGAAGAACCGCACCTCACTCAGGCTGGCCTGCTTGGTGCTATCCGCCCAGTTGTTGTCGATCGTCAGCTTGACGAACTTGGCCTGGACACCGCCGAAGTCTACAGTCGTGTTGTGCTCGTAGCCCTCTTCACCCGGGGCCTGCGCAAACTGGGACACATTGGGCACTGCCGTCCAGGTGGTGCCATCTGTGGAGGTCTCGACCTTCACGTCCTTGACGCCGAAGCCGACGACCGCCTCGACCGCCTGGTTCGAGTTCCACACCCACATCTGGTAGAGCTTGTAGACGTTGCCGAACTCGTACTGGACCCAGACCGGACCAGAGCCCTTCTTGCTCATCCACATGGTGGTTGCGGACGTGCCATGGCCGAGACCGGCGCCGTCCATTCCGGAGCCGTCGATGGTCTTGTCAGGCCCCATGCTGGAACTCATCGAACTGGAGGCCGTGGCCTTGACGGGCTTGACCGGATAGCCATAGGGCTCCGCGGTAAAGCTCCAGACCTCGCCCTTGTAGATGGAGGCATCCGGTGTGGCATTGACCTCGTCGACCCTCCAGTAGTAGGTCTGGCCGTAGGTCAGCAGCCCAGGGGGATCAAAGGTGGTGGCATCCTGGCCCTGACCGGCCGACACACCCTTGGCATCAGACCGGCTGGCGGCGTTCACGTCGTCAAACACCGTCCCAAAGTAGACGTCGTGCTTACCCGCGAAGGGTCCCGGCGTCCAACTCAGCACCGCCTCCCGAGACACGTCCGTGGCCTTGTCCGCCGGCTTTGGATCAACTGCGATAGGTGCATTGCCAGGAGCGAGGGTAACCGTTCCAATGGTGCTTGGATTGCTCCATGCGTTGTTTCCCGTCGAGAACCAGTCGAGCTGGTTGTCCCGGTCACCGCCATTGTCATCATCGTTGATCTGCACCTCAAATCCCATGAAGTCGCCGATCGACGGCCCTCCTTTGTCCTGAAAGAGAAGGGTCCAGGGCATCGCAGCTTCAACGGCGTACCCGTTGGCGGTAGTCACGACCCTGAAATCGATACCGGTGACATCACCGTGGTCTGCTCCGACGGACCCCGGTTTGTCTCTCTCCCAGTTGAATCGATACTGGTAGTCATCAGCGCCGGCGACATAACTCGTGGCCTTGTCGTTGTGGATATCAACGAAGACCTCCACGCTGTCATCGTTCCAATTACCTGAGGAATCACGATTCAGCGTCTCATCATTCACGTCGACGAAGACATAGAGGTTTGTTGAATCCCACAACGCCTGCCAACTGCCTGAACAGCCGGTGTTCGAGCCTGCCCCGGCAACGGCGTTCGCTATCGGATAGGTGGGTGCAGTGACCCAGACACCATCCTTGACGCCGTCTATCACTATTGGCGCGGGCGTCTTTGAGATTCCATTTTCAACCGCAAGGACATAAGCGGCCGGACTCAACGCCAGAACAAAACAGGTCAAGCTAACAATCTTACTCTTCATGATCTCTCTCCCGACTGTGAAGAAACCTTCATACGCCGAGAACCACGACCCAAGCGATTGAACAGATCAGCCTTTTACGCACGAGGGTCCTCCTTCACGAGAAGTCGACTCGCTCTCGCCGGTCATGGGTCAGGGCAGTTGCTGACGACGATCACCTATGCGCATGTACGTGGATTGAGCCAGGTTCACCTCCTTCCGGAATCCAGGGGGGTGGCACCGGCAGATAGGCGCACCCCAAGTGGTATGGGATAGAAATGCGTCCCCTTGCCCCCCTGTTGCCATGTGCCCAGCAAAAACACATCGCTCAGGGCCTCCAATCCCCCCGCTCCATGCCAAAGCGGCCCGCCATGCACGGAATCCACGGCAGGCACGATCGACCTTACCACTATGTGTACCAAATGGCGGTCCCTTTTGCAAGGTCTTTCGGGACGTAGTCAACCGCTATGCAGGCCAGGCCCAAGGTGACAAGTACTGGGTGTCAGAGGATCGCGGTCGCGTACCTCCGCGCAAAAGAAAACCGCGGTCCCGTTACCGAAAACGCGGTTCTTGAACGAGGCCGAAGGGAATCGAACCCTCAACCTTCGGATCGACAATCCGACGCTCTAACCAATTGAGCTACGGCCCCGTGCTCCTAATGGAACGCCATAGTATAGCTGGCCGGCAGGCAGGCTGTCAACAGGGCTGATTGCCATTTTTCTGCCTCGCCGCAAGGTCATTGGCCGGGCTTGCCGGGGGTTCCTCCGGGGTGTTCGCTGGGCCGCCAGGCATCTGGGGTGGACAGGGTGTTTGGATCACCCTTCACATCCCGGACGACCAGGGAGTAGCCTCCGCCGTCCGTGGTGGGGTACCAGTCGTCTGCGTAGGAAAAATCCTCAATGGTGCGGCCCAGGCTGTCACGGAGCTTGATCCGCTCACCGGAGTTGCTGAGGCTGCCGGAGAACCGACCAGCGACCGGCAGGCCAGGCCCGTAGGTCGAGGCAAAGACATTGGCGTCTGCCACGACCAAGGTGTATTGGCCGGGCGTCAGGTCCATGGCCGGGAACTCGAAATCGACCCCCTTGGTGAACTGCACCAGGGCCAGGTTGATCGTCTGGGACCCTGCGTTGGTCAGCTCGATGAACTCGGCGTTGGGGTCTGCCGGATGATACATCAATTCGCTGATACGGAGGCTCTCCAGCACCGGGCCCACCGCATATACGGCCTCGCTCAGGGCGCTCCATTGATTGGCCAAGACGCGGGCCTTGACGCGGGTACTGGCATTGAGGGTGATCGGCGCAGCGTAGCGGATCGCGGTCGGCGAGACCCGAAGCTGGGTGCTGCCTGCATGCGCCGGAACCGGTCAGCTCTGCAGAGAAGAGGAAGTCAGAGCTGGTCAGGGTCGTGTTCAGGGCGTGCACGGCCAGCACGTTGGTGCCCAGGTGCAGGTTGGACACGTAGGCAGAGAGGTCGGTTTCTACGAAGTCCGTGGAGTCGCTGCGGTTCGCACAAGCAGCGTTCCAGGTCAGGGGATCAGGCCTGCCGATGGAGGCCACCTCCACGCCGTTGAGGAAGGCCACGTATCCGTCGTCGCACCGGACCCTGAGGATCAGCGACTTGACTGTAGCCATGTCCGCAGCCTTGACCATGAAGGGGACGCGGACGTAGCAACTGGTGCATTGGCCGTACATCGCGGTCTGGACGTTGTAGGTGATATATGGCAGGTAGGTAGATTCTACGTCATAGCCCACTCCGCCCGCCTTGCCTGAGACGATGGGGGTGCCGTCCTTCCAGGCAGAGTCGTCAAACGGCTCGTTGGCGCCCCGCCAGGTGAAGCCGACATCTTGGGTAGGAACCAGAACCTTCTTGGCAGCCGACTCTGCCACGAGCGTCACGATCGTGGCTGGCTGTGCCTGCCCCTCGTCCGCAAGCCTGGGGTCGGAACCATCCAGCGTATAGTAGAGGGTCCCTGACGTGTTGGGATTGACCAGGGTCAGGACCGCGGCGGACCTGACTGCGCCTCCGTACTGGGTCTGGCCATCGATCTGCAAGGTCGGGGGCTCTATGGCCGGATACCATCCCTTGCTCTTCAACTGGCCAAGGACGGTATCGGTCCTAGCCGAGAAGTACTGGGTGACCAGACGGGTGACCTCTGCCTCCCAGTCCAGCCGCGTGTAAGGCCTGCTCGGCTGTTTCAGGTCGCCCCAACGGGCGGATTCGCCCACGATCGCGCCGTAGATCCCATTGGCGAGTGCCTGGTATCGCTCAGTCACAGCCTCCCGCGTCAGTGGCCCAGCGTTGTGAAAGGCCTCGTGGATGCGGTCTGCCAGAAGCATCTTGAACTCGGGGTTGGCAGACAGTTGGATCATGACCAGATGCGGATTCGCCGCGCCGCCGACGATCCTGACACGGTTCTCACTGGGATTCTCAAGGCACCACTCGGTGTCCCAGGGCACAAAGATGAACGGACCCGCAGGCTCCCTGCTTCGGATGGCGCAGAAGTTCCGCGGAACAGGGCTGCTGTCATGGCCGAGATACGTCGGCCCATCCCTGCTGCCCGTGTAGTAGACCATCAGCATGTAGTCGATCATGGCGTTGACGTCCACGTACTGCTGGATGGTCTGGTAGGCCTCGGTCGTGGTCATGTCACCTGCAGCCAAGGCGAATAGCGCATTCCACTCAGCAGGTGTAGTGCCGTCGCCCGTGAGGACCTTCATGACCGAGGTGGCAGCAGTGCCGCTCGGAGCCTCCAGAATGTCGTAGTCTTCCTTGCCGCCGCCCAGGTGGTCTGCAGCGAAGTCGTCGTCGATCCGCTCGCTCAGGATGTACAGGCCCCAGTACAGGCCGTTGATGTAGACGTTGACAGGCCTGCCGTGGGAGGTCAGACTACCCAAGTCCCGCACGGTGTCACGGGCGAAAAGATCGCGGAGATAGTCGGCCCCGTAGGATCCGCTGTCCCCGATCCATGAGTAGTTCCATATCTCCCGCAGCCCCAGCCTGGTGAAGGTCTTGACCTCGCTGTCAGGGAAGACCGGAAACTCCAGCCTGGACCTGCCGTACTCGGCCCTGAAGAAGAACTGCAGGCCGTATTTGCGATTGGTCCCGCTGCCCCTGGCGTAGGCGCCGCCGTGAATCCGCAGCCCGGCGTTCATACCGAACTGATCACCTGCGGGATCGATCCACTCCATCGAGGCGGCCCGCTCGGCCTTGTCGCCCCATGCGGCCTGCCCTTCGAAGGCCTCCTCCCTCAGCGTGGGATTGGCATAGATCCCATCGGAGCCAAAGAAGTCCGCGTTGGGGATCACGATGCAGACCACTGGGATGGACTTGAGGTCCTCCTTGATCTCGCCGCTGTATGCAGGGTCGTCCACCACCCTCTGGTCCATAGCGTAGTCCGCCGTCTTGTAACCCCAACTGGAGGGGAAGCCCGCAGGGCTGCTGGACTGGCGGATGATGTCATCCAGGAAGAGATAGCTGTGGCTGACGATCAGGGAGTCCATCCACCCGGTCTTGATCCCTACGGCGCGAATACAGGTCGTACGACTGACCGCGATTGGACCGGTGTATTTCTGGCCGTTCTGGTGGCCGGGATTGGTCGCGTCCAGGCTGTACCAGATCTCGGCCCCCGGTGTCGGGCAGGCCAGGGTAACGCTGGCTGGAGAGTCATAGAAGCCACGCCCCGGCGCAAAGGTGACATCCTCCACAAGGCCCAGGTAGCCCTGCTTGTTGGCCGCGGTGGGGGTCGGACTGGGCATGTGCTGCCAGGTGCTGCCGCCATCGGGATATCGTCCATACGAAACACCCATCATCTGCCTGCCAAAGGTGACACTGTCGACCAGGGTGCCGTCCGCGTCAAACAGGCCCAGGGCCTCGCCGTCAGCGGAGAGGCTGAATCCCGCGTGGAGCTCGGTGCCCTGCTCTCCGTCCGCCCAGATCAACAGGCGGTCGTGGCTGTCGATGACCGTCAGCGAGGGATCGCCTGATGGAAACTGCCACTTGGTGGGATCGGTCAGATCATCGGTCAGGGACATCCCTGCCATGTCCACGGCCTCGGTGGTGGGATTGTAGATCTCGATCCAGTCGCTGTAATTCCCGTTGCCGTTGGCGAAGGTCGCACTGTTGGAGGCCATGAACTCGTTGACCACGAGCTTCTTCTGGGGCTGGCTAAAGACCGCCGGGCACAGCCAGAGACCGAGCCAGGCACAGATGATGATCCGCGACACCTTCCTCATGCTCAATGTGACCCCATCTTAGCACTGTGATTAGACAGATTCTAAGGCTGGCCAGGCGACGGCGAGACTGGCTGCCAATTGGCCGCGTCATTGCCATAGCCCTGCAGCGAGACCCGGCCCAAGGCCTTGCCACGGCCATTGGCCTCTGCAGGCCAATGGTCCACTCCTGCGGCAAAGTCCGCGGCGTGCGACCCATCACTGTAGTGCGCCTGATCCACCAGGATCCACCTGACCTGACCGTCTGACTCGACCCCTTCGGGTCTATACAACCTGACCCAGTCTCCTCCATTATCTAGAGAGCCGGCCAGCCACTCGAATGTTGCACAGTTTTGGGCGTCGCCGAAGACTGGTGTGAACGCGCCCAGGTTCTTGACCACCAGGAGCCTCTGCCCAGGCTGCAGGGCGACCTGCCGATCTGCAGGAAAGACGAAGTCTATCCCTGGGTTGTCTCCGTCCGACAACCGCCAGGACTGTCCTGCGCATGGATCCGAAAGCGCCACTGCCTCGCTGCCTGCGTTGACCAACTCCACGTATTCTGCCTCGTGATGCAGATTCGGATCGTACAGGATCTCACTGATCACCACTGGACCTGTCTTCGGCTGACCATTGGCAGCACCGGGAGTCGGTGTCACCTGGGCCACAAAGTCCACACCGCCAGCACTCGTGACATACCTACCCAGAGACACACCCGCCTCTGAGGCCCCGAACTTCTGATACGCCTTGTAGCCCAGGGACTGCCCTCCTGCGGCTGCCTGCAGGTAGACGCTCTCTCCATCTCCACTCAAGCCAAAACCCTGGCCAAAGTGCAGGTCCTGGTAGAAGACCTTGTAGCCATGGGCCTCCAGGACCGTACCTGCAGGGATCGCATACTTCGCCAGATCATTGGCGTCATCGCTGAGCAGCCAGCCACTGACATCCACTGCCTGCTCCGTGCTGTTGTACAGCTCGATCCAGTCAGGCCTGCCCTTGGGCGAGTTGGCTAGTAGCTCATTGATCACGATCGTCCCTGGGGCCGGGACTGTGGCAAGGTCATCCAGCCTGCCGGGCGTGCCCACCACGTGAGTGCTTGGACGCCAGCTATCCTTTGAGGACAGGGCCTTGGGGTCTGCCTTGACGTCCCGGACCTCCAGAGAGAAGCCCTGGCCGTCTGCAAGGTCGTACCATGAGCCGGAGTACGTGAAGTCCTCGATCGCCTGGCCTGCCGCATCACAGAGCTTGATCTGTTCGCCGCCATTGTTCAGGTTGCCGGAATAGACGCCTGCAACAGGAAGACCCTTGCCGTACACGGCCTCAAAGGCATTGACGTCGCTGACTACCAGGCAGAACTGGCCTGGCGCAAGGTCCATGGCCGGGAAAGTGAAATGGATCCCTTCAGTGAACTGGACCAGGGCCAGGTTGATCGTCTCAGTGCCGGCATTGGTCAGTTCCACGAACTCGGTGTTGGGGTCCTTGGGATGGATCATCATCTCGCTGATCCGAAGGTCCTGTGCCACAGGCCCTGTGGAGTACACGGCCTCACTCAGGGCACTCCAGGTCGTGCCACTGCTCACCCTCGCCTTGACATGCGTGCTCCGGGTCAGCGAGATCGGGGCCTTGTACAGCGTCCCTGGATTGGTGGACTTGCTGGCCGTGAGCTCCGCGACGATGAGCAGGTCGTCGCTGTTCGTCGTGGCGTTCATGCCCTGGATGGCCAGGACGTTCTCGCCTGGCCTGAGGCTGCTGAGAGATCCGGAGAGGTCATACGAAGAGAAAGTCGTACCTGCCTCATGGATGCCAATGGCCCGCGAGTTCCAGGCCGGCGTGGCTGCAAAGCCCACACGGAGCACTTGCACTCCGTTCAGATACGCCACGAAACCATCGTCATAGAGCATCTTCAGTGTCAGGGAACCCAGGCTCTCGATGTCTGAGGCGGCAAGTGTGAATGGGATGCGGATGTAGCACGATGGATGTGCGGTGACGCCATATACCTGGGTCTCTACGTTGAGGCTGATCCAGGACGAGTAGTCTGCGGGCGACGGCGTCCTGTCATAGCCGATCCCGCCCGGGCTGCCCGTGACTAGCGCCCATGCAGAGTCATCGAAGCTACTGCCGCCCTTCCATGCGTCATTGACGGGGCCTGTAGGCACCAGGACCCGCTTGGTCGCCTCCTGAGGGACAAGGGTCGTGGTCTGGACCTGCGAGGCGGAGACCTGGGGCGGCCGAGGGTCGGAGCCATCGAGGGTATAGTAGATGTTGCCTGGACTGAGGTTGGCCATGCCCAGGGCCGCGCCGGAACGGCACTGGCCTCCGTACTGCTGCTTGCCATCGACCAGAAGACTGGGTGGCTCGACCGATGGATACCAGCCCTGGGTCTTCAACTGATTGAGTACGGTCTCGGTCCTGCCTGAGAAGTATTGGTTGACCAGGCGATTGACCTCAGCCTGCCAGTCCTCGCGGGTGAAGGCAGGAGATCGCAGGACGTCGCCCCAGCGGGCGGACTCGCCCACGATCGCGCCATAGGCCTCGGCCGCCCTGGCCAGGTAGCGGTTGGTTGCACTCTCCCTGGTGAGGGTCCCTCCGTTGCGGAAGTGACGGTTGGCGCGATCGGCAAGCAGCATGCGGAACTCTGGGTTGGTGACGAGCCGGGTGACCAAGTAGTGCGGGTTGGATTCCCCGCCTGGGATCTCGACACGGTTCTCAGCGGGATCCTCCAGGGACCATTCCACGTCCCAGGCTATGAAGTAGAAGGGACCAGGGGGGCTTCTTCTGCGTATGGCGTAGAAGTTCCGCGGACGGGGCGAGGAGTCACTGCACAGCAGCGTCGGCGCATCCCGGCTGCCCGTGTAGTAGACCATGAGCATGTAGTCGACCAGGGCCTCGACGTCCACGTACTGCTGGATAGCCTTGTAGGCCTGGGCCGACGACACGCCGGCGCCCGCCATGGCGAAGAGGGTGTTCCAGGCCTGCAAATCCCCGGCCACAGGCACGATGGTCGAGTCAGGGGCCTTCACGACATCATAGTCCTCGTCTTGGCCCCCCATGTGCTCGGCCGCGAAGTGATGGTCAGGTCTCTCGGTCATGCTGTAGAGGCCCCAATAGAGGCCGTTGATATACAGGTTGACGGACCTGCCGTGTGGAACAAGGCCGCCCATGTCCCGTATGATGTCCCTTCCGAAGGAGTCGCGAAGGTAGTCGGCGTGACTATTGCCCAGACCGCTGCAATAGCTGCTGTCACCGGTCCACGAGTAGTTCCAGATGGATCGCAGCACCACGCTGTCACACGCGTGGACCCGGGTGTCCTCGAAGACCGGATACTCCAGCTTCGAGGGGCCATAGTCAGCCCTGAAGAAGACCCGCAGGGGCTTCTTGATGTTGTTCGTCCGCCCCACTCCGCCCTGTATCCGCAGTCCGGCGTTGACGCCAAAGTGATCGCCCTTGACGGGATTGATCCACTCCATGGAGGCCGCTCGCTCGGTACTGCGTCCGCTGGACCCTGGATTCGAGTACATGCCGGCCGGGCCAAAGAAGTCCGCGACAGGCAGCGTGATGCAGACCGAGGGACAGCCCTTGAGGTCCTCTTTGATCTCGTTGCTGTAGGCAGCCACCACCCTCTGATCCATGGCATAGTCCGCTGTCTCGCCGCCCCAGTTCAGAGGAAAGCCGACCGGACCTGCAGACTGCCGGATGACGTCCGCCAGGAAGATCAAGGTGTGCGACGCGCAAGCAGAGTCCTTCCAGCCGCCCTTGGCAGCAACGGCCCTGACACAGGTCGTCGTGGCGACGTGGATCGGCCCCGCATAGACCTTCCCGGTCCAGGTCCCCCCTCCCCTGACATTGGGGATCCAGGCGTGTGGCGTGTCGCCATTGAGGGTGTACCAGATCTCAGCGCCGGCTGTGGAGGTCGTCAAGGTCAACTCAAACGGCTCCTCGTAGAAGCCTCTGCGAGGGCTGACCTCCACGTCAACCACCAGGCCCGCGTAGCCCTGTTTGTTGTTGGCCCCGGGCGTGGGACTGGCCATGAATTGCCAGGTGTCATTGGCGTCGGGATAGCGTCCATAGGAGACGTCTGCCATCTGCTCCTTGAAGGCGATGCTGTCCACCAGGACTCCATTGGCGTCAAACAGGCCCAATTCCTCTCCACCCGCAGACAACGAGAATCCCGCATGGAGGCCAGGGCTGTTCAGGTCTCCATCGGTCCAGATCAAGAGGGCAGCATGAGGGTCGATCGTGGTGCCAGCAGGGATCTGCCACCGCGAGGGGTCCGACAGGGTGTCTGTCAGGAACATGCCCCCAATGTCGACAGCCGCTGACGTGGTGTTGTAGAGTTCGATCCAGTCATCGTACTGCGACTGGGAGTCCTTGACGGTCTTGGTGTTCGAGGCCATGAACTCATTGATCACGACTCCCTTCGCTGACTGGGCCAGTACCACTGGACAGAGCCATAGGCCGAGCCAGGCACAGATGATCGTCCGCGACACCTTCCTCATGTTGGATGTAGCTCCGTTCTATCTTGCTGCGGTCGGCCAGATCTCAAGGCTGCCCAGGCGACGGCGAAACTGGCTGCCAATTGGCCGCGTCATTGCCATAGCCCTGCAGCGAGACCCGGCCCAGGGCCTTGCCACGGCCATTGGCCTCTGCAGGCCAGGGATCTACTCCTGCCGCAAAGTCCGCAGCGTGCGTTCCATCGCTGTAGTGCACCTGATCCACCAGGATCCACCTGACCTGACCGTCTGACTCGACCCCTTCTGGCTTGTACAACCTGACCCAGTCTCCTCCATTATCGAGGGAGCCAGACAGCCACTCAAAGACCTCAACGCCCTGGATCTCTCCAAAGACCGGCGTAAAAGCACTGGAGTTCTTGACCACCAGGAGCCTCTGCCCAGGCTGCAGGGCGACCTGCCGATCTGCAGGAAAGACGAAGTCTATCCCTGGGTTGTCTCCGTCCGACAACCGCCAGGACTGTCCTGCGCATGGATCCGAAAGCGCCACTGCCTCGCTGCCTGCGTTGACCAACTCCACGTATTCTGCCTCGTGATGCAGATTCGGATCGTACAGGATCTCACTGATCACCACTGGACCTGTCTTCGGCTGACCATTGGCAGCACCGGGAGTCGGTGTCACCTGGGCCACAAAGTCCACACCGCCAGCACTCGTGACATACCTACCCAGAGACACACCCGCCTCTGAGGCCCCGAACTTCTGATACGCCTTGTAGCCCAGGGACTGCCCTCCTGCGGCTGCCTGCAGGTAGACGCTCTCTCCATCTCCACTCAAGCCAAAACCCTGGCCAAAGTGCAGGTCCTGGTAGAAGACCTTGTAGCCATGGGCCTCCAGGACCGTACCTGCAGGGATCGCATACTTCGCCAGATCATTGGCGTCATCGCTGAGCAGCCAGCCACTGACATCCACTGCCTGCTCCGTGCTGTTGTACAGCTCGATCCAGTCAGGCCTGCCCTTGGGCGAGTTGGCTAGTAGCTCATTGATCACGATCGTCCCTGGGGCCGGGACTGTGGCAAGGTCATCCAGCCTGCCGGGCGTGCCCACCACGTGAGTGCTTGGACGCCAGCTATCCTTTGAGGACAGGGCCTTGGGGTCTGCCTTGACGTCCCGGACCTCCAGAGAGAAGCCCTGGCCATCTGCAAGGTCGTACCAGTCGGCCGAGTACGCGAAGTCCTCGATCACCTGGCCTGCTGCGTCACAAAGCTTGATCTGTTCGCCGCTGTTGCTCAGGCTGCCGGAGTAGGTGCCTGCAACGGGAAGACCCTTGCCGTACACGGCCTCAAAGGCATTGGCGTCGCTGACCACCAGGCAGAACTGGCCGGGCGCAAGATCCGCGGACGGAAACGCAAAGTGAATGCCTTCAGTGAACTGCACCAGGGCCAGGTTGATCGTCTCAATGCCGGCGTTGGTCAGTTCCACAAACTCGGTGTTGGGGTCCTTGGGGTGGACCATCATCTCGCTGATCCGCAGGTCCTGTGCCACAGGCCCTACAGAGTACACGGCGTCTGCCAGGGCGCTCCACGTCGTGCCGCTACTGACCCTCGCCTTGACGTGTGTGCTCCGCGTCAGCCTGACGGGAGCCTTGTACTGAGACAAGCCCTGCTGGCCGGTAGCGCCCTTGCCTGCCACCAGTTGACCCACGATGAGCAGGTCGTCGCTGCTGGAAGAGGAGTTCATCCCCTGGATGGCCAGGACGTTCTCGCCCTGCCTCAGGGCATTGAGAGAGCCGGAGACGTCATACGAGGAGAAGGTCGAGCCTGCATTGCGGCTGGCGCCGGCCCTGGAGTTCCAGGCCGGCGTCGCGGCAAAGGACGCCCGCTGGATCTCGACCCCATTGAGATAGGCCACGAATCCATCGTCATACAGGAGCTTCAGCGTGAGGCTGGCCAGGTCCTGGACGTCGGAGGCGGCGAGCACAAATGGGATGCGGATGTAGCACGAGGAGTTCTTGCCTGAGCCATACATCTGGGACTCGAGGTTGAGGCTGATCCAGGGCGTGTAGTCCCCGCCCGACGAGGCCGTGCGGTCGAAGCCGATCCCGCCAGGGCTGCCCGTGACCAGGGCCCATGCAGAGTCATTGAAATCGCTGCCGCCCTTCCACGCGTCATCGATGGCCGCAGAAGGTACCACGACCCGCTTGTCCGCGTCCTGGCTGACCAGGACGATGCTGGGTGCCTCAGTGGTCGTGGTTTGCTGAGGGGGCCGGGGATCACTGCCGTCCAGGGTGTAGTAGATGTTGCCGCCGCTGGAGCTAGCCATACTCAGGGCCGCAGCGGAGGCGGCATAGCCTCCGTACTGCTGCTTGCCGTCGATCATCAGGACGGGAGGCTCGATGGATGGATACCATCCCCTGGTCTTCAGTTGGCCGACAACCGTCTCGGTCCTGCCTGAGAAGAACTGGCTGATGATGCGGTTGACCTCTGTCTGCCAGTTTGAACGGGTATAGCCCGGAGAACGCAGGACGTCGCCCCAGCGCGCGGACTCGCCCACGATCGCGCCGTACATCTGGTTGGCCAGGGCCTGGTAGCGCTGGGTCGAGGCCTCTCGCGTCAGCGGCCCCGCGTTGTGGAAGGCCCTGTGGATGCGGTCCGCCAGCAACATCTTGAACTCGGGATTGGCGGACAACTGGATCATGAGCAGTTGCGGATTCGCCACTCCGCCAATGACCGCGACACGGTTCTCACTGGGGCTCTCCAGGCACCACTCCGTGTCCCATGGCACAAAGATGAAGGGACCTGCAGGGTCCCTGCTCCGGACGACAGAGAAGTTCCGCGGCACAGGGCTGTTGTCATGGCCCAGGTACGTCGGCCCGTCCCTGCTGCCCGTGTGATAGACCATCAACATGTAGTCGATCATGGCGTTGACGTCCACGTACTGCTGAATGGCCTGGTAGGCCTCGGCTGTGGCCACGTTGCCTGCTGCCATGGAGAACAGCGTATTCCACTCCGGAGGCGTGGTCCTCTTGTCTCCACTGATGACCTTCATGACCGATGTGGCGCCCTGGCTGCTGGGCGCCTCCAGGACGTCATAGTCCTCCTTGTCGCCGCCCAGGTAGTCAGCGGCGAACTCATCGTCGATCCGCTCGGTCATGATATACATCCCCCAATACAGGCCGTTGATGTACACGTGGACGGGCCTGCCGTGCGAGGTCAGGCCGCCCAGGTCCCTGACCGTGTCACGGGCAAAGAGGTCGCGGAGGTAGTCAGGGCCGTAGCCTCCGCTGTCGCCGATAAAGGAGTAATTCCAGATCTCCCGCAGACCCACCCTGCTGAACGACCGGACCTGGGTGTCAGGGAAGAGCGGATACTCCAGCCTGGATCTGCCGTACCTGCTCCTGAAGAAGAACTGCAGTCCCTGCTTGGGATTGCCTGTCCGGCTCCTGGCGTAGTCGCCGCCTGCGATCCGCAGCCCGGCACAGAGGCCGAAGTGATCGCCTGTGCAGGGATCGATCCACTCCATACCCGCGGCCCGCTCCCAACTGTCTCCCTTGGCCGTAGAATTCGAGTAGATCCCGTTGGCGCCGAAGAGGTCGGGGATGGGAGCCGTGATGCAGACCGATGGAATCCCTTTGAGGTCGTCCCTGATCTCGCTCTCGTAGCTGGCCACCACGCGTGGGTCCATGGCATAGTCCGCTGTCCTGGCACCCCACCTCGACGGAAACCCGGTCGGGTTAGCAGGCTGGTGGATCACGTCCTCCAGGAAGATCAGGGTATGGGAAACGACGGCCGAGTCCTTCCAGCCAGGCTTGACGGCCACGGCCCTGATGCAGAGGGTCGCATCGATGCCGATCGGCCCTGTGTAGACCTCGCCAACCCAGGATTCCCCTCCCCTGGCATCAACGATCTCCGTGTGCGGCGTGTCGCCGTTGACAGTGTACCAGATCTCAGCGCCAGGCGAGGAGGTCGTCAGGGTCAGTTCAAACGGCTCCTCGTAGAAGCCTCGGTGCGGGCTGACCTCCACGTCCGCGACCACCCCCTCATAGCCCCGTTGGTTGGCCGCCCCGGGCGTCGGCGTGGACATGAATTGCCAGGTGTCATTGCCATCGGGCCACCTGCCGTATGAGAGGTCGGGGGTCTGATCCTTGAAGGCGATACTGTCAACGAGGGTCCCGTTGGCGTCGAACAGGCCCAGTTTCTCTCCAGCCGACGACAGGGAGAACCCCGCATGGAGGCCCCCGCCAGACAGGTCGCCATCGGCCCAGATGAGCAGCGCGGCGTGGGCGCCGATCATGGTATCTGAGGGGATCCGCCAGCGGAGGGGCTTGGAGAGACTGTCGGTCAGAGACATCCCTCCCACGTTGATGGGACTGGCTGTGGTGTTGTACAGCTCGATCCAGTCGTCAAACTGGCCTTGGCTGTCCTTCAGGGTCTTGGTGTTGGAGGCCATGAACTCGTTGATCACGACCGCCTTGGGTACTCCCGCCAGAACCTGACACCACATCGATAGGGCAACCACTGCCGATGCGGCGACGCAGTGCTTTGTGCTCTTCATGGTCTAGCCATCCAGTCAAGGTCTCGCTGCAGCTCCATCCCATCACCTGACGCCAATCCTGTTGACGTCCCATTACAGCTATAGACTGCTGAGTAGCTAAATTGTTACATAGTTAGATGTTGGGTTCCACACAATCCCCCTCCTTTCCGGGACTCTGACCCTCCAACCATTTCGTCATTGTATCATGCGGAGGGAGCTGAGTCATGGTATAATCACGGTTTTCCCATAGGACTAACTTGGGAGGACGCATGCAGTTACCTGTAGTCGCCATCATTGGCAGGCCCAACGTGGGCAAGAGCAGCCTGTTCAACGCCCTGGCAGGCCGGATGATCAGCATTGTAGACCCCACCGCGGGTGTGACGCGGGACCGGATCAGCACGATCGTTGAGGCCAGGGGCCGCTACTTCGAGCTGGTGGATACGGGTGGCTACGGCATCGTGGACGCCGATCAGCTCAGCGGCCACGTCACCGACCAAATCCACCAGGCCATCCAGTCGGCCAGCCTGGTCCTGTTCATGGTGGACCTCCGCGAGGGCGTGACGTCGCTGGATCAGGAGATTGCCCGGCTGCTCCGAAGGGGCCACCTGAAGGTCTTGGGCGTGGCCAACAAGGCGGATACGGCCACCATGTTCCCTGCTGCCGGTGAATTTGCCAAGCTGGGGTTTGGCGATTTTCTGTGCGTGTCGGTCAAGAACAACCTCAACAAGGCGGTCCTGGTGGACCAGATCCTGGATCAGTTGGCGGATCTGCAGGTCACCCAGGCCCCTCCTGACCCGGTCCTGAAGATCGCCATCGTCGGCAAACGCAACGCGGGCAAGAGCACCCTGGTCAACGCCATGGCAGGCACTGAGCGGGTCATCGTCAGTGAGGTCCCTGGGACCACCCGGGACGCCGTGGACGTCCGGCTGGAATGGAACGGCAAGACCCTGTTGGTCATCGACACGGCAGGCGTGCGGAAGGCCGCAAAGAGGTCTTCAGACAGCATCGAATTCTACAGCTACGTCCGTGCCACGCGGTCGATCCGCAGGGCAGACGTGGTCTTGCTGCTGATGGATGCCACGCTCCCTGTCTCCGAGGTGGACAAACGCCTGGCCGGGTTCATCTCCGAGAACCTGAAGGCCTGTATCCTGGTGGTCAACAAGTGGGATCTGGCCAAGGGCAAGGCGGTCACTGAGGCCTACGAAGACTACCTGGGCAAGGAAATGCCCGGCCTCACGTATGCGCCGATCGCGTTTACGACGGCCAGCGAGGGCAGGGGCGTCAAGGACGTCCTGAACCTCGCCGTTGAGGTCTTCGAGCAGGCCACGACCATCATCCCCACCGCCCGGCTCAATGAGGTCTTTGAGGCCATCAGGGCTGAGCGCCCTGCGCCCACCAAACGGAGGGTCGGCCTGCCCAGGCTCTACTATGCCACACAGATCGCAGCCAATCCGATCACCCTTCTGATGTTTGTCAACCGGCCTGCGTGGTTCGATGCGAACTACAAGCGGTTCCTGGTCGGCCGCCTCAGGGGCATGCTGCCCATTGCAGAGGTGCCCATCCGTCTGGTGGCCCGGTCCCACAGAACTGAAGAGGGTACTGCCAAGGAGCGGCACAGCCGCAAGCCAGGCAAGCCTGAAGACTCGCAACCAGACGACAAGGGCGGGCGGGACTCAAAGCATGAAGGTGGGAAGGCAAGAGGGTGAGAAGGTGAGAATCGCAAAGGGAGAGGGCTAGGGGGCTACTGCGGGCCCACTGCCTGAGGCTGCGCGAGGCACCAGCCTGAAGTGGATCGCAGCAGGCGGTCGGGTCGGTTCGATCTCATTGTTGCGAAGGTACTTCTGCGGGAAGTTGTAGATCAGCTCCTTGTCCTGCAGCTCTGCGGATTCCGTGTTGACCTCCAGGATGACCTGGTAACGGGTGTCCTTCTCGTCCTCGTAGGCCTGCTTGGCCTCTTCTGTGGCACGGATCTCGAAGCTCCCATAGAGATCCTGGGGATTCTCAACCTTGAGCTGGTATCTGGCAAGGAGGGTCTCCGTGACGAGGATTCCGGCCCTGACGTTGGTGATCGTGTAGGTCTTGAGCCGCTCCATCTCCGCCGGGATGCGGACAGTCACCTCCGAGGAGGCGATCTGTCGCTGGCCATCCGCCAGATCGACAAAAGGGGTCCCCTTGACCGAGCCCACCCTGGCCCGCGCGATCTGCGCAGCCGTCAGCTCAACGCTGGCCTGCCGGTCGATTCCCCAGTCCGCGGGAACATGCATGTCCACGGTGTCGGGCTCTACCACGGTGCCATTGATGGTGACGTTGTCGTGGTCGACACAGCGGATCTTCAGACGTTTCGATTCAAGCCGATCGACCTGGACCATCAGGACTTCAGGGCTGCACGACTCCACGGTCAGCCCCCACTGTTGAATCCTGGGATTCTGTGAGAGAAGATCCAGCAAGGCGATCATCTGGCGCCCGGGGTTTGCCTGCTCCCATTGCTCCGGCGCAAGGATCACCCTGAAGTCCAGGGTGCCTTCCTCCTGTTGCTGCTTGACCCGTTGAAGCTTCGAACTGGGCCCCTTGAGAACCACGGAATCCAGTTGGGAGGCGGAGATCGGCTTCCCATCGAGACTGACAAGGCTGACCCACAGGGATGGATCCGTGGACTTGCCTACGGCCACCTGGACCCTTCCGACCAGATAGGTCTCCTCCAGGGCCAGATCCGCCCCTATCCAGATCAGCAGGGTCAGCAAGACGACCGTAATCAGTTTTCCGATCTTCATAGTCGGCATCTTACGATGGAGTCAAAGGGTACAACCGTCAAGGGCCCTCAGGCCCGCTTCTTCTGATTTCCCTGGGATCGACTGCTTCTAGCCGGACCGGTCATCTGCGATAGGAGCATGTTGCGGAGATCTGCATCGGTCAGGCGGCGATGGAGCCTGCCGTCACAGGCCACCGAAATGATTCCGGTCTCCTCACTGACCACCACGCAGACGGCGTCCGAACCCGCGGTGATCCCGATGGCGGCCATGTGACGGGATCCCAGATCCTGGTCCTCATACGGCGCGGGGCTGGCCCGGATCACGGCCTTGACGGCCTCCGGTTCGGCCAGGGGCAGTTGAACGCGGGCCGCGACAAGCCGGTCACCCCGAAGGATCACGGCCATATCGTGAAGGCACGTTCCGGGATAGAAGACGGTCCGCAACAGCTCAGACGTCACCTTGGCGTCCAGCCGGACCCCGGTCTCGATGAACTCGCCCAGCGCGACCTGCCTCTCCAGGACCAGAATGGCCCCGGTCTTGCTCGCGGACAGCTCCCGGACCGCCATCACGATCTCCTCGATCGTGCGGGACCACTGCTGGGAGGCGTGGGACCACACGTGGGGCTGGCCGATCCGAATCAGACCTCGCCGGATCTCCGGCTGAAAGGCCGCCACCGTGGCGATCAGAATGGCAATCAGGAAACCCTTGTAGAGGTACTGCAGTCGGTCGAAGTGAGAACGCTGAACCACAGGGCTCAGCACCAGAACGCTGACGAGAAGGATGAAGAACACACCCCGGAAGAGCCTCTCTCCACGGGTCCCCTCCAGAAAGTCCACGACCCAGTAGACCACCAGCCCGATCAGGACCAGCTCCACGATGATGACGGCCGCGCTGTTGTTGTTGGCCACCCGATGGAGGTAGTCGAGAAGCGACTGAACCATTCACATCCCTTTGAATCCGACCATCCCTGGCAGATGGCAACACACCTGTGCAGGAGAGCAGACGTCCCTTACGGCAGATCCCGGTCGGTCAGACGGCTCGGCTGATCCAACATCAGGAACCTGTCGATGTCGGCCCACATCTCGCTGTTGTTGACTCGCAGGGCCCGTTCGCGACGCCGACTGGCCTCGGCCGCCGTCTCGCCCGGGCTCGCCCAGGGCCCGCACCCACTGCCGATCACGGTCATCAACAGCGCCACAATCACGATCAGAGGGCAAGCCAAGCCCTTGGCTCTCGAGCGTCCGCCTGCAAGACTATGTCTACTCTTCATCATGGTTCCCTTATCGGAAAGTCAACCAGCCCAGGCAACAGCCAGATCGGGCCACGCCTCCATCCTAGACTCTGCCACACCTGGCACTCTTAGCTTACCTAGTATATCAGACTCAACTGCTCCTGTCAACTCTTTGAGCCTGCGGGGCCTCTCTGGGGGGCACTGCGTGAGGCTGCCCCGGCCTTGGACGGCCCCAGCATCGGCTCCGCCCTCTGGACAAACTGCAGCGGCACACCCCATGGATCGCGGAGGTTCGCGACCTTGTCGCCGTTGGCACCGGTGGTGACGTCCCCCACGGGCCTGGCGCCTGCGGCCATCAACCGGGCCCTGAACACCTCCAGATGGTCGGCCATGAAGGAGAGGTGCACGGACAGGACCTGGATGGACTCATAGTCGGGCACCGGCGCCTGGGCATTGTGGTAGATCTCCAGCATCATGTGCCGGCCCGCGTCCGCGAGGAAGAAGGCGGTGGGTGAGGAATTCCTGACCACCTGCATGCCCAGATTCTTGCAGTACCAGTCCGCTGAGGCCTGGGGATCACTGACATTCAGCCCAATGTGCTCGAATCCCAGGCACGCACCCGTCAACACCTCGGTCTTCCGTCGCATCGATGACTCCTGACAGCCGGTCAAAACCACCGCCAACAACCCCATGCCCAGCCATGCCTTGCAGGTTTTTCCGCCCATTCCACGATCCTTCATTGCCAAGTCTGTGTGGCCTCAGTTCCCCTGCCGCAGCCGCGCCAGAGTCTGAGACTGCGACCGCCATGATACAGGACGCCGCAGCACAAGACCAGCGTCGCGTTCCATGAACTGGGCGCGAGGCTCTGCCTAAGGGTTGTTCACCGTGATCTTCTCGATGGTGAACTGTCCCAGCCGGGTGGCTATGGCGAAGAAGTCGCCCGGCTCACCGTCGCCCACGGCCAGGGCAATGTGGCCCGCGTCAAACCCGCCGCGGCCCGTACCCCTGAACGCCGCGTCCAGGCCGATCCACTGGCCGTTGACGTAGGCGGTCGTCCAGGCATGGCCGCCAAAGCAGTTCCTGGTCCCTGCGAACTCCTGCACGTAGGCCAGGCCTGTAACCACCCTGGCCGGGATCCCCGCTGCGCGGCACAGGGCTGCAGCCAGGACCGCGTGCTCCGTGCAGTCGCCCTGCTTGTTCTTGGCCACCTCCACGGCAGAGGCATAGCCGACAGACAGGTCCTTCTCCTTGATGTAGCCGGCCACAAAGGCCTCGATCCGCCGCACCGCCTCTGCGGCGTCATTGACGTCGTCGACCGCCTGGCGGGCCAATTGGAGGATCAAGGGGTCCTCAGTCTGGAGGAAGGCATTGGGCCTGAGACTGGCCAGGATGTTGGGGTCCGCACCCTTGTACGGGAAGGTCCCGCCCGGTCCCGGCCTGACGGGCCTGACCGTGACCTCGACCCTCCCATCGCCAAGCCTGCGTGAGGTCTGCAGGTCAGAGGAAGGCATGGTCAGTCCGGAAGCCGCATCCTTGGGGCGCAGCAGATAGGTGATGGAGTCCACCTTGGCCAGGTTGTCGAGTGCCACAGGACTGGCCAGGAGCATCTTGGAGACGAACTCCACGGGATCGAACTGGCCCATGGCAAACTCCTGCGTGCACCGGATCATCTCAAACTGCATGCCGGCCATGGGGACCTGGCTCTTGTAGGGCGTCTGCTGGTCGTCCACGTAGCTGACCGTGACCATCTGACCCGCGCCCGGCACGCTCAACGTCGTCTTGACCTCGGTCAACGGGATCAGGGTTCCCAGCACGTCGATCGGCCGCTTGGGACCGACAGCCACGTGCGTGTCAACCGCCATCAGCATGGCCGCAGAGAAGACCTTGGCGTCATATTGCGTCCCTTCAGCCAGGCCTTTCTGGAGCCCGAGCAGCCGCAACCCCTCTGCCATGAAGGCCCCGGTGGGCCAGTTGGGCTCGGTCTTCTGCTCTGCGCCCATCGACTGTGTGATGACCTCCATGGTTCCGTCGGCGCGGACCTTTCCCTTGATCATCACGGTCATCAGGCTGAAGTTCTGGATGGCCTGGAAGCCCAGGGGCTTTCCGTCCGGTGTCTCGATGGCCGTCTCGGTCAGGTCCAGGGTGACCGGCACACCCACACGGTTGATGGCAATGTGCACCTGCTCCGTGCTGGTGACCTGGCCTTCGGCCGCCACGCGTCTCTGGACTGCGTAGCCGACCTTCTTGCCATCCATCATCATTGCGTAATAGTCCGCGTGCTCCTGCGCCCAGAGCCCTGGGGCGAGGCAGAACAGGACAGTGAAGAGCCAACCGCACATGCGTTTCATAGATCGTTCTCCGATGGAGGTCATGCTAGTCTCATTATAAGACATGGGAGGCAAAAGGGAATTAGAAGCCATCCCAGAACCTCGATCTCGTGACGAACCAGGTTCTGGGATGACTTCTAGCCAAGCGCAGTTTGCCTGCTGGCGATTGCACAGTCGTACGGGACCTACTAGAATGCAGGGTTCCAGGAGGGCCTGCGTTCAGGCCCGGCAAGGAAGCAAGGACATGACCATCGAACAACTGTTGAAGGTCTTCGCATCGAAGAACCCGCCTGCGGTCTGCACCGATTCTCGTCAAGTCCGTACGGGCGACGTGTTTGTGGCCGTCATGGGGACCCACCAGGACGGCCATCAATACATCCATCAGGCCCTGGCCAAAGGCGCCCGATACGTGGTGTGCCAGACAGGGCAGGCGACCGCCGTGCAGCACGGCGCGGAGTTCTTCTTTGTGCCCGACTCCTCGCAGGCCGTGGCCACGCTGGCCCAGGCCAGCTACGGCTATCCCCAGTCCAGGTTGGTCAACCTGGCTGTAACAGGCACCAACGGCAAGACCACGGTGACGTACCTGGTGCGGTCGTGCATCGAGAAGACGGGGCAGCGATGCGGCCTGCTGGGGACGGTCACCTATGACACGGGACGCCGTTCCATCGAAGCAGACCTGACCACGCCCGACAGCCTGGCCATCGCCCGCATGCAGAAGGAGATGGTGGACGCCGGCTGCAGCCACATGGTCATGGAGGCGAGCTCCCACGCCCTGACCCAGGGACGGTGTGCGGGCATCGACTTTATCGCCGCTGGCTTCACGAATCTGACAGGCGACCACCTGGACTACCACAAGACCCTGGACAACTACCTGGACGCCAAGGCCCGGCTCTTCGAAAGCCTGTCCATGCACGCCACGGCCGTGCTCAACCGCCAGTCGCCGCAGTCGGCGGTGATCGCCCAGAGGACGCAGGCAAGGCCGCTCTGGTATGGCATCGACGTCGACTCAGACCTTACTGCCCACGTGGAGTCCATGGATACAGGCGGGACCGTGTACAGCCTCCGCTACGCGGGTCAGGCGGTGAGGGTCAGATCGCCCCTGCTGGGTCTGCACAACGTCAGCAACCACCTGACTGCTGCGGGCCTGTGTCTGGGCGCAGGGCTGGACCTGAAGGCGATCGCCGAAGGCCTGACCAGCCTGACCTGCGTACCCGGCCGTCTGGACCGGGTCCCGTGGGAGGGCCCCTTCTCGGTGCTGGTCGACTTTGCCCATACCGACGACGCCCTCCAAAACGTCCTGACGACCCTTCGCCCCCTGTGCAAGGGCAGGCTCATCGTGCTGTTTGGGTGCGGCGGTGACCGCGACAAGACCAAGCGGCCTCGCATGGCTCGGGTGACCGAGGCCCTCGCCGACCAGGTCATCGTGACCAGCGACAACCCACGAACCGAGGACCCCGGCCAGATCATCGCGGACGTCCTGACCGGCGTCGCAGACCGTCAGGCCAAGACCCTGCACGTGGAGCCGGACCGCAGGCAGGCGATCGAGTGGACGATCCAGCAGGCCCGGCCGGGCGACCTCGTCCTGATCGCAGGCAAGGGCCACGAGGCCTACCAGATCATCGGAAAAGAGAAGTACCCGTTCAGCGACAAGGGTATCGCCCAAGAGATCCTTCAGAGGTGGAAGGCCTGATGAATCCCATTGCCGTCAGTCGACTGGTTCAGATGGTGGGCGGGACCTTTCTGTCCAGACCCGTCGTGGACCTGTCGTTTACAGCGGTCAGCACAGACTCACGGACCACGCACTCCGGCGATTGCTTCTTTGCGATCAAGGGCGACCGGTTCGACGGACACGACTACGTGACGGCTGCCTTCGAACGGGGCGCGGTCTGTGCCGTCGTAGAGCGGCCGGTCCTGGGCGTCCTGGGGGAGGACAGGGTCATGGTCTGTGTGCCGGATGCCACGAAGGCTTTGGGTGACCTGGCCAGGGAATACCGAAGGCAGCATCGCTTCAAGGTCGCTGCCATCACCGGCTCCGTGGGCAAGACCAGCACCCGCCAGATCCTGGCCCACGTCCTGGGTCAGCACTACCGCATCTGGCAGTCGCCCAAGAACTTCAACAACTTCCTGGGCCTGCCGCTCACCCTGCTGGGCGCAGAGGCAGACCGGCAGATCATCGTGGCCGAGCTCGGGACCAACCGGCTGGGCGAGATCGGGTACCTGACCCGCATCGCCCTTCCCAACGTGGCGATCGTGACCGGGGTACACCCTGCCCACCTGGAGGGATTCGGCTCGCTGGAGACGCTGAGACAAGAGAAGCTATCCATCGCGGACGGCCTGCGGCCTGGCGGGACCTTCATCGTCAACGCAGATCAAAGCGAGGTCCTGGAGCAGGCCCGTCAAAGACACCGCAGGGTCCTGGGCTTTGGGATCGGTGAGCGGGCCGATGTTCGGGCGACAGACGTCCGCTACCACGACCGCGGCAGCGATTTCAAGATAGACGGGGTTCCCGTCACGATGGGCCTGCTCGGGCCCGGCAACGTGCTGAACGCCACTGCCGCTGCAGCCGCATGCCGCGTCCTGGGTGTCCCGATCGAGGCCTTTGCCCAGGCCGTGAAGACCGTCGGCAGCATCGCCATGCGGGCGGAGCCCCTGCAGATCGGATCGCTGACCGTCATCAACGACTGCTACAACGCCAATCCCGCGTCCATGAGCAACGGCCTGGAGATCCTCAGGTCCATGGCAGGAGGTACGGGCCGCAGACGCCTATTCATCTGCGGCGACATGGGCGAGTTGGGTGAGCATGCCGAGGGCTTCCATCGCCAGCTCGGCTGCCAGATCGGCCAATCCGGGGTCGAGGTGCTCGTGGCCGTGGGCCGCTGGGCCTCGGTGGTGGCAGAGGCCGCGCGCCAGGCCGACGGCCGCATCCAGACCGCGTGTTCTGACGATGCATTCTGCGCTTGTCAAAGTCTGGCCGACGTAGTAAAAGAAAATGACATCGTCTTGATCAAAGGATCGCGATCGGTGCGTCTCGAACAGGCCATCGAACGGCTGACAGCTTGGGCCGATCGCGTGAAGGGGTAGGGAGCTCAAGGATGAAGGGTCCAGGATGGTGGCTGCCGGGACTAAGAGCCGATCTCAGAATGGAATCGACGGATGATCTATCACTTTCTTGAATACACCCGGCAATTCCTCGCCGATCAACTGCACTTCTACGCGTATCGGGACGTCATGTTCCGCGCAGTGCTGGCCTGCCTGACCAGCCTGGTGATCGCGCTGCTGATCGGCCCGCGGATCATCCGTTGGCTGATCCGCAAGAAGATCGGGGATCGACCCGAGTTCTACCACTCGGCCCTCAACGAGCTGACCAAGGAGAAGGCCAACACCCCGACCATGGGCGGTCTGATCATCCTGTTTGCCACAGCAGGCACGACCCTGCTCTGGGCCAAGTGGACGAATCCCTTTGTCCAGAAGGCCCTCTTTGTATTGCTGTGGTTCGGCGCCATCGGCGGCGTGGATGACTGGCTCAAGCTGACCTCGCACACCAAGCAGCGGAGCCGAGACGGCCTGCTGGCCTGGGAGAAGCTGATCTTCCAGATCGCCGGGGCAGTGCTCATCGCGTCGTTCCTGTACTTCGATTTCGCGTACATCGAGGATGGCCGGCTGTTCTGGGTCCCCTTCTACAAGGAGGGCATAGACCTGGGCAACTGGGCGTTCATCCTGATCGCCATCGTCTATCTTTCGGCCACGAGCAACGCCGTCAACCTGGCGGACGGCATGGACGGCCTTGCAGGGGGCTGCGTCGCCATGGTCAGCTTCGTGCTGGCCATCCTCTGTTTCGTGTCTTCGGAACGGATGAGCACCCAGCAGACCTGGGCGGGGTATCTGCTCCTGCCGCACATCCCCCTCGCTGGAGAGCTGAGCATCTTCTATGGAGCCCTGCTCGGCGCAGTGCTGGGGTTTCTGTGGTTCAACTGCTATCCGGCCCAGACCTTCATGGGCGACATCGGCTCCTTGCCCCTGGGCGCGGCCATGGGCTATGGCGCGATGGTCACCCGCAACGAGATCCTGCTCCTGGTCATCGGCGGCGTTTTCATGATCGAGCTGATGAGCGTGGTCCTGCAGGTGGGATACTTCAAGTACTCCGGCGGCAAACGCCTGTTCCGCTGCGCACCGATCCACCACCACTTCCACCTGGCGGGCTGGAGCGAGCCGCAGGTCGTGGTCAGGTTCTGGCTGCTCAGCGCCGCCTTCGCGGCATTGGCGCTGGCCACGCTGAAGATTCGATAGTCAGACCCAGGCCAGACGGCGGAGTTGCGGGGCACCCTTCAGGTCCGCGGCAGACCCGTAACCGACACCTGGAGTCGCCCATGGCCCAGATCCGCATGGATGGCTGCACGAAAGGAACACTGACCGCCGGCAGGGAGATCTGCCAACGGCGAGTGGACTCCGAAGGCGAAATAGAGTGACCTCCGCAGGAGCGAAGAAGATGAGGCGTCCAGGCTGTTTCGATCTGCCATGTCTTCAATCGGGGTAACTACAGACAGGCCCTGTTCACGATGGAAGGGACCTGGAGACGGATCTGACGTCGGCCAGCGGAAGGTGGTATTGGCTGGGTGGATCAAGGTGCAATGCGGTGTGAGCAACGGCTGGTTGAGTGAGTCGCTACACATGGGGAGCATCTACAGCATCAGCAAGGCGGTGAGCGAGCAATTGAGGAGGAAAGGGCAAGGCAAGCTGTAGCGAGCATTGGGGACACCTAAAGCCAAAGGTTGACCCCTTTGCTTCGATCACAACCCATCTGGACGACGGATGCGGATGTTGTCGCTCCGCATCTCGTCCTGCTGCGGGGTGGTCTTGGCCATCTGCTGGTAGGCCATGAAGATTCGCACGGCCGTGATCGCGCAACCCAGGCCCGCGAGGATGAGCAGACCCGCGATGATGTAGGCAAAGGCCTTGGGGAAAGCGGCGATCAGGACACCGAGCCCAATGAGCATCAGCCCGAGCGAGAGGATGCCCGCCGCCACCGTCCTCGATGTGGTTGACAACATCTGACTGTAGAACCGAACCGCCATTCTGAGTTCTGCGTTCTGTGTTCTGAGTTCTAGAATGAAATGAAGTGGGCCTCCTGAAGGAGGCCCACTTCATTGTCTGAGTCTTAGTACATCCCCCCACCCGGATGGGCATGGGGAGCTGCTTCATCTTCCTTCTTGGGGATCTCGCTGACGATGGCGTCCGTGGTCAGCAGCAGGGACGCGATCGACGCACCGTTCTGCAGGGCAGCACGCTCGACCTTGGTCGGCACGATCACGCCGAACTCGATCATGTTGCCGTACTGCTTGCGCAGGGCGTCGTAGCCGAAGTGCTTCTCGTTGCTCTCAGTCACCTTCTGGGCCACGATGGATCCATCTAACCCGGCGTTCTGCGCGATCTGCTTGATCGGGGCATACACGGCCCTGCGGACAATGTCGACACCGACACCTTGATCGCCCGTGGTCTTGATCTTGTCCAAGGCAGGCAGGCACCGCAACATGGCCACGCCGCCGCCCGGAAGGATGCCTTCCTCCACGGCCGCACGGCAGGCGTGCAGGGCGTCCTCCACGCGGGCCTTCTTCTCCTTCATCTCCGCCTCTGTGGCAGAGCCGACCTTGATCAGGGCCACGCCGCCCGCGAGCTTGGCCAGGCGTTCCTGGAGCTTCTCGACGTCGTAGTCGCTGGTCGTGTTGTCGATCTCTTTCTTGAGCTGGTCGATGCGACCCTTGACCGCCTCGGTCTTGCCGCCGCCTTCGATGATCGTGGTGGTGTCCTTGTCGACCCTGATCTGCTTGGCACGGCCGAGCTGGTTGAGCTCCACGTGCTCCAGGTCCACTCCCAGGTCCTCGAAGATAGGCTCGCCCCCCGTCAGGATGGCGATGTCACCGAGCATGGCCTTGCGCCGATCGCCAAAGCCGGGGGCCTTGACTGCACAGACCTGGAGGACGCCTCTGAGCTTGTTGACCACCAGCGTGGCCAGGGCCTCGCCCTCCACGTCCTCAGCGATGATCAGCAGGGGTCGTCCCTGCTTGGCCACCTTCTCCAGCAGCGGGACCAGGGTCTTGATCGAGCTGATCTTCTTCTCATGGACCAGGATGTAGGGCTTGTCCAGGACCGCACTCATGGTCTCCGGGCTGTTGACGAAGTGAGGACTGATGTAGCCCTTGTCGAACTGCATGCCCTCGACCAACTCGACCACGGTCTCCAGAGACTGGCCTTCCTCCACCGTGATCACGCCGTCCTTGCCGACCTTGTCCATGGCCTCGGCCAGCTTCTTGCCGATCTCAGCGTCCTGATTGGCCGAGCACGTGGCCACCTGCTCGATCTGTCTGCCCGACTCCACGGGCGTGCTCAGCTTGTGGAGCTCGTCGATGATGGTCTGCACCGCCTTGTCGATCCCCTGCTTGACCTGCATGGGATTGGCGCCCGCGGTGATGTTCTTGAGGCCTTCCGTGAAGATACTCTCAGCCAGGATCGTGGCCGTGGTCGTACCGTCTCCAGCCACGGTCGAGGTCTTGGAGGCGACCTCCTTGACCATCTGGGCGCCCATGTTCTCATAGGGGTCTTCAAGCTCGATCTCTTTGGCCACCGTGACACCATCCTTGGTCACCGTGGGCGAGCCGAAGGACTTCTCTATGACGACGTTGCGGCCGCAGGGGCCCAGGGTAATCTTGACGGCTCTCGCGAGCTTCTGCACACCCCTGAGGATGGCCTCGCGAGCCTCCGAACCAAATGCGATCATTTTCGCTGCCATGATTGCTGTCTCCTTCTAGGTCCAAGGGTCTGAGCACAGACCGGATTACTTCTCGATGACGGCCATGACGTCCGATTCGGCCATGATCAAGTACTCTTTGCCGTCCACCTTGATCTCCGTGCCGGCATAGCTGGTGAAGAGGACTTGGTCGCCCTTCTTGAGCTGCATCTGGCGAAGGGTCCCGTCGTCAAGGATCTTGCCGTCACCGACGCCGACCACCTTGCCCCGCTGGGGTTTCTCTTTCGCCGTGTCGGGTAGTACGATGCCCCCTGCGGTCTTCGACTCAGCCTCGATGCGCTCGACGAGTACCTTGTCTGCCAATGGTCGAATCTTCATACCTGCCTACTCCTTTCCAGAAACTCCTCTTGTTAAGCCCATCTTCAGGTCAGCTCTCAGGGAGGCCTGCAAACACCGAACTGTCATAGGCCTTGATGAACAGGCGGTCCAACTGCCTGCGCAGAAGGCCAAGATCCACGGGCTTGGCAAGCACGCTGAAGACCTCCAACTGCAGGGCACTATCCAGCAAGTCCTGTCTCATGTCGCTCGTCAACAGCAAGCAGGGCAGCCGGGGATGATCCATCCGGATGATCCTGACCGTGGAAAGCCTCCCCAGGTCGGCGTCCGCGTCAATGATCGTGGCGTGGATCCGCTTGTGGCGGAGCACGTCGATAAACTCGTCGACGCGCCTGGCCACAATAAGGTTCACGCCCGCAGGCTGGAAGATGTCCTGTAGGGCCTTGGGCCACGCCCAGTTGCTCTGACTGGCCAGCACATTGACTTCACCCAACTGTGACTGCGCACAAACCATACGCAGGTTTTAGCAAATGTTGTGCCATGGCCTTCAGGAGACTCCCAGCATTACATAAGCCGATAAAGGCGTTTGCTTTATGAATGAAGAGTCGGGCTGGCTGTGCCCTGCCATCGCCATTACCCTGCCAGCTTGGCAGCCGCAGGACCAGTCACAGATGGACCCTAAGGCACGTTTCTCGGGTCAAACGCCAAAAGCCGGTCAGCGTTGATCTGATAGGGAAACTTCTGCAGCATCTCGGAGGCAAGCTTGTCCATCAGGGCCTTCTGACGCTGCTCTTGAAGGTCGCTCTTGAGCATGCCCATCGCATTCTGAGCGGGGGCCGTCTTGCCTTCCCTTTTCTCCAGGACCTTGACGAGTCGCCACGCCAGGGCGCCTCCCCTGAATCCCAGGACCGGTCCCACGACCTGATTGGGCTCTGACTTCCAAAGATCCTGCCAGAACAGTCCCTCCTGGCCCATGTAGTCATCTGCCGGACCGAGAGGCTGGCCCGTAGGTCTGCCGGTCTGGCGGGCCGGGCTGTCGACGGCGTACTGCGTCTGCACGGACTTGAAGTCCTTTCCGGTGTCCAGATCCGCCCTGGCCTTGACTGCTGCCTGGCGGTCTTCACACCAGATCACGTCGACCTTGAGGCTGTCGTTCTTGGCGTAGGTGTCCTTGACCTTCTCATAGGCGGCCGCCACTTCCTGCTCATTCGGCTCCTTTACGGTCGCCGACTTCTCTATCCGCACGGAGTTGAGGACCATGTCGTCTTCAAGCCGCCGCAGCGCCTTCACGACGTCGGGGTCCTTGTCGTATCCCTTGGCAGCGGCCTCCGCCGCCATCACAGGTCGCGACACCAGGCGGTCGAGGAATCGCTCCACCCCTTGCGGGGTGTCGAGGTCCTTGGGCCGGCTCGGCGGGGACATTTCGAGGATGGCCTCGAAGAGGTCCTTCAGGGTGAACGTGCCGCCGTCGAACGTCGCCAGGACCAGGGCCTTCTCGTTGGGGTCGATGTTGTTGCGGACGTCCTCAGTGAGGATCCAATACTGGGGTCCGGACCTGTGTCGGGTCAGAAGGCGGGTGTTGACCACCGAGACCTTGGCGAAGTTCTCGGGCACCTTCTTGAGATGCCGGTCCTTTGTCAACTGGGCGTAGTACTCGGCCACGGCCGCGTTGCCCCTCTGATTGAAGATCATGGCCCGGGCCCTCTCTCTGGGAAGATTGGGGTCCTTCGCCATGAGCTCATTGACGTCCTGGTCCTTGACCACGACCCGCGGCGCGACCACGGCGTTGATGAGCTTCCGGATGGTCTGCTGTTCCCGGGTCCGCTTGAGATTCGCCTGGATCTCTTCCTTCTGGTGCACGCCTCGCTGCCGGGCATCGAGGACGATGGCCTTCTCGCCGAGCATCCGGAGGATCACGGCCTTGAGTTCCGGGGCCGGCCTGATGGGATTGCCGCTGTACGGATTGGGCTGCATCTCCTGGAAAGCCTGCTTCTTAAACTCGTCACCCGTGATGGTATACTCGCCGATCGTGGCCACGACATTCGGTTCTGCCATCGCCGGCTTGGCCGCAGGCTCGCTGGACGGGACAGGCTTGGCCTCGCCGGAGGAGGACGCGGGTTGAGGTTCCGCCGCAGCCTTCGACTGCGCAGGCGGGTTCGGCGTCTGAGTGGACTGCGTCAGAGGTTGCTTCTTGCTGCACGAGGCACAACAGAGGGCCAGGCCCAGGATGGCTGCGCCTGCCGTGAACCAGAGCTTACGCATGGAATTCCTCCCGGCTGCCTGGTGAAGACAGCCCACAGATTCCGCTAGTGGATAACCTTGTTGAGCGAATAGGTGATGATGCCTGAGGCCCCTGCCCGCTTGAGGGCCGGGATCAATGCCCGTTCCACCTGATCGTCGATGATCACCTCGATCGCGACGTACAGGGAATCAGCCAGGCTTGAGATGGTCGGGCTCTTCTCGGCCGGCAAGACCCCCAGCACGGCGTCGAGGTCCACTTTCTTGACGTTCATCTTCAGGCCCACCTTGCTTCTCGCGTCGATTGCGGCAGTGAGCAGGATAGCGAGATTCTCCATCTTCTCTCGCTTGAACGAATCCTCCCAGGCCTGGCGGTTGGCAATGAACCGCGTGGTGGAGGTGATGACCGTGTCGACGATCCGGAGGTGGTTGGCCCGCAAAGAGGAACCCGTCTCGGTCAGTTCCACGATGGCGTCGACCAGGTGGGCCTTGACCTCCGTGGCCCCCCAACTGAACTCCACGCGGACGTCTACGCCCTTGTCGCTGAAGTACTTCTTGGTCACGCCCACCAGCTCGGTGGCGACCAAGCCGCCCGCCAGATCCTCGGCCTTCGTGACGCGTGACTCCTCCGGCACGGCCAGGACCCACCGGGTGGGGTTCTGGGTCGCCTTGCTGTAGGCCAGCGGGCAGATCTCCACCACGTCGGAGGCACTCTCCTGGATCCAGTCATGGCCGGTGATGCCCGCGTCCAACACGCCGTCGCAGACGTACCGGGCCATCTCCTGGGCGCGGAGGCAGACCGGCTTGATCTGGGGGTCGTCGATGGATGGCCAGTAACTGCGGGACGTCTCGGTCAGCCGAAATCCCGCCTTGTTGAACAGTTCGAAGGTAGCCTTCTGCAGGCTGCCCGCCGGAAGACCTAGTTTGAGGATGGATTCAGACATCGGAGGGACTCACACGGGCCGATCTTACTTCTTCTTGGGCTCTTTCTTGGTGGCTGCCTCCGTGGCGGGGGACGCCCCAGAAGCCCTCTTTTCGGAAGGACGCCATGCCTCGCTCTGGGCCCTGAGCAGCGAGTAGAACTCGAATCCTTCCTTGGCCGGCACCAGCTTGGCCAGAAAGCCCTCGGTGTCCTCGGGGTCGGACTGAGGATGGATCAGGTGCTCGGCCTTGAGGTAGTCGATCATCCGGGCCGTCAAGGGAACGGCATGGCCCTGCAGGGAGGTCAACATGCAATAGTGGACCGCAAAGGGCGTGACCCCGTCCAGGGCCTCGATGAGCTGTTTGGCCGGACGCTTGCCCAGTTTCCGGATGCCCGCCAGGGTCAGCACGTGGAACCGGTTGAACACGGCCATCAGCACCCGCGTCAGGCGATCGGCCGCCTCACGGACCGCGGGGCTGTCCTCGCCACAGAGATCCGCGATCTCGTCCGATTTGGCCACGCGGACGTCGTTGAGATCCACGAAGTGCTTGGTCAGGCGACGCTGCATGGTTTGGGCCTGAGACTCCGTGACAGGTTCGCTCAGGAGCCCAAACACCAACGCCTCCAGGGGGTCCTCATAGGTGACCGGCTGAATCTTGGACCCCGTGCGCTTGAGGGTCCGGTGCAGCCGCTTGATCTTCTCGGTATACAGCTTACTGTCTTTCATCGGGTGCCTCGTCGGCGTCAGCCGTCCTCCCCTGCGGTTCCTCTTCGCCCGACCCTTCGGGCGAGGCCTGGTCCTCCGGCGTCTGATCCGCAGAGGGCTGTCGATCCTCGGCCAACCGGTCGATCAGATTCATGATCTCGATGCTCTTCTTGAACTGGGTATCCCGACGCAGGTGGAGCACCGGGCAGAACCGGCTGTTGAGCTCATCGGCCAGCCACGCCTGAATTCGGGGCCTCGCGTGCTCGATGGCCGTGAACGTCAGCTCTTCTGTGGCCGCGTCCTTGGCCAGCACGCTGAGGTACACCTCCGCCGCGCGGAGGTCCGCAGCCGCCTCGACGCGGGTGATGCTCACCAGGCCCTCGATCCGCGGATCCGACAGATGGTTGGCGATGACGTCACTGACCGTCCGCTGGATCTGCCGCGCTAGTTTCTCCTGCCGTCTGGTTGCCACGTTGTCTGTCTCCGGCCGCTGCACAGCGGCCGATGCGTCCTCGACTAATCCAAGGTCCTTGCGATCTTGACGATCTCGTAGAATTCCAGGATATCGTTGACCTTGATATCGTCAAATCCGGCCAGCTTGACGCCGCACTCCAGGCCGCTGCGGACCTCGCGGGCGTCGTCCTTGAAGTGCTTCAGCGATTCGACGCTTGCACTGTCCCGGATCACGACGCTGTCCCGGACCAACCGTACCTTGGCGTGCCGGGTGGCCACGCCCTGCGTGACGTAGCTGCCTGCCACCGTGCCGACCTGGGAGACCTTGAAGGTCGCCCGAACCGTGGCCCGGCCAACGACGTTTTCCTTTTCCTCCGGCTCCAGAAGACCCGCCATGGCCTTCCGAAGGTCCTCGGAGATGCGATAGATGATGTTGTAGTACTTGATGTCCACGCCCTTGGCGTCTGCGCTCTTGGCGGCGTGCTCATCGGCGACCACGTTGAATCCGATGATGATCGCGTTGGAGGCCTCGGCCAGAAGGACGTCGCCCTCCGTGATCCCGCCCGGCGCGGCGTGGAGGATCCCGATCTTGACCTCGTCCGTGCTCAGCTCGGTCAGATGCTTCTTCAGGACCTCCACCGAACCCTGGACGTCGGCCCTGATGATGAGCTTCAACTCCTTGACGTTTCCTGCCGCGATGTGCGTGAACAGGTTGTCCAGGGTCACCTGGCTCCGCTGAGCCAGGGCGTTCTCGCGGGACAGTGCCCGGGTCTCTTCAGCAGCAGCCTTGGCCTTGTTGATGTCGTCCAGACAGTAGAAGCGATCACCCGCCTGCGGGACGTCATCGAGTCCCAGGATCTCGACCGGCATACCGCCGGTCGCCGCCTTGAGCGTCCGGCCCATGCTGTCGCGGATCGTCTTGATCCGGCCATAGGCGCCGCCCGCCAGGACGCAATCGCCCTTCTTGAGCGATCCATCCTTGACCAGGACCGTGGCGACAGAGCCCTGCTGCGAAGACATCTTGGCCTCGATCACCCACCCGGTGCCGGGGACCGTGTCGTCGGTCTGGGGATTCAACAACTCCGCCACGTATTCAATGTGTTCCAGAAGGTCCTGGATTCCTTCACCCGTGTTCGCGCTGGTCTTGACCACTTCGGCCTGGCCGCTCCACTCGACGGGCGCCAGCCCCTGCTCGGCCAACTGCGCATACACCCGGTTGATATCCCATCCGGGCAGGTCGATCTTGTTGAGGGCCACGATGATCGGAACCGCCGCAGCCTTGGCGTGCGCGATCGCCTCGACGGTCTGAGGCATCACGCCGTCGTCCGCAGCCACCACCAGAACCACCACGTCGGTCATGGTCGCACCGCGAGCCCGCATGGCGGTAAATGCCTCGTGGCCCGGCGTATCCAGGAACGTGATGGCCTTGTCACCGAAGAACACCTGCGAGGCGCCGATGTGCTGGGTGATCCCACCCGCCTCGCCGGCCGCCACTTGCGTGGACCGGATGCGGTCCAACAGACTGGTCTTGCCATGGTCCACGTGGCCGAGCACTGTGACGACGACAGGCCTGCGCTTCAGGGAAGTCCGCTCTCGGTGATCGGACTCCTCACGGACCTGGTCCTCCAGGCTCAGACGCCGCTGCACGGTCAACTCAGTATCGAACTCCAAGGCCACCATCTCCGCCACGTCCGTGGCAAGTGCCTGATTGGCATTGGCCATGATGCCTTGCTGCATCAACCTGCCAATGATATCGCTGACCTTGACGCCCAGGGCTGCGCCCAGGTCCTTCACCAGGATCGGCTCAGTCACAGTGACGGCCTTGGGCTTTGGCGATCGGGCCAGGCCTGAGGCCTTGGTCGCGATCTTTCGGGAGGGCCTCAGGCGGAGGCCTTCTCCACCGGCCGCATCCAACCGAGCCTGGTGCTCTTCGATGTCCCGCTGCCGCCACTTGAGGGGCTTTGGCTTGCGGGCCGCCTCTTCGGCGGTCTCCGCAACCTTCCCCTTCTTGGCGACCGGCTTCTTACTCTTCCCAACGACCCGCTCGGACTTGTCTCCACCACCGGCCATCAAGGGCTCGGTCACAGGCGCATCATATCGAGGCTTGGCTCGCGGTCTGAAAGGCCGAACCGGCTCGGGTCGCCTCGATGCGTACCACCCTGGGCCCCTGCAGCTTGGCAGGGGTGGGCTTGCCCATCATGGGGCCAGCAGGCACGATCGTAGGCTTGGGCGGCGGCACAACGACCACAGGCTCTGCAGGCTTGGATTCCTCAGGCGTGGCTGCAGGCGGGGCAACCTGCTCCCCGACAGGCTGTGGAACGACTTCCTCTGCGGCTGGAGCCGGCGGCGTCTCCACCTGGACATACGGCACATCTTCGGGCGTCTCTACCGGGCTCGCAGGGGCCTCTGCGCCTTCCTCGACGGCCTCGGCCTCGTGGCCCTCTCCTGTCGCCTCGTCCTCTCCTCCAGCGTCCGTCTTCTTGTGCCTGGGCCTGACCCGGACCCTCTCCAGGTCAACCCTCTCGGCGGTCTCTACGGTGGTAACGTTGTCGCCTTCAGAGAACCACTCACGGATGGTCGCGGCCAAGCCCGCCGACAGGACCGCCATGTGGTTCTTGACGTCCAGTCCCTCATCCTGACACTTCTTGATGATGGCCGAGCTCTTGACCCCTAGTTCGTTTGCCAGAATATAGACGCGTGTGGTTGCCACCAAGTCCTCCCGTCCTAGATTTCCGTTGGAGTCTGGTCGGTGTTCGTGTTGGCCTGGCGAGCGAGTAGTTCCTTCTCGGCCCGCTTCTGCCGGGCGGTTTCATCCAGACGTTTGGCCTCTTCTGCCGCTGCTGCGACCAGTCTCCCTGCGATCTGTGGATCAAGCCTCAGCTCTTCGATCAGGGGATCGACGCCGACGTCGTCCAGATCCAAAACAGAGATGACCCCCAAGGCGATCAGCTTGTCCACCAACACCTCATCTGCGCCCTCCACCTTCTTGACCGTGCCGGCCAACAGCTCCACGCTGTTGTTGTATTCTTCCGGAGTCAGGATGTCGATGTCCCAGCCACTCAGCCGAGCCGCCAACCGGACGTTCTGACCGTGTTTGCCGATGGCGAGGCTGAGCTGATCTTCAGCCACCACCACGGTGGCCTTGCCCAGCTCGAAACAGAGAGCGATCTCGCTGACCTTGGCGGGCATGAGGGCATTGGCGACCAAGACCTGCGAAGACTCATTCCATCGTACGATGTCGATCTTCTCACCGCCCAGTTCATCGACGATGTTGCGAATACGGCTGCCCCGCACGCCCACACACGCTCCCACGGGGTCGACCTTCTCGTCGAGCGACGCGACTGCAACCTTCGTTCTGTACCCCGCCTCTCTGGCCAGGACCTTGATCTCAATGACGCCTTCGCCGATCTCCGGGACCTCCGAGTCAAACAGGCCGCGGATGAAATCGGGATGGGTCCTGGACAGGATGATCTTGACCTGATTCGAGACCTCCTTGACGTCCAGGATCAGGCATCGCACCCGTTCAGTGGGTCGATGGGTCTGGCCCATGATCTGCTCGCCCTTGGGCATGAACCCCTCTATCGAGTGCCCGAGGCTGACGACCAGGGCGCCGCCCTCGTAGCGGACTGCCGTGCCGCTGATGATCTGCCCCCTGCGCTGGACGAACTCCGTATAGATACTGTCTCGCTCATCCGCGCGGATCTTCTGGATCATCACCTGCTTGGCGGTCTGGGCTGGAATGCGACCGAGCTGCTTGATGTCGATGGGCTGACCGCCCCGTGACGCCTGGACTTGGCCAGTGTGGCGATCGATCTGCACGAGTATCTCACTGTCGTGGTCGGCAAAGTGCTTGCGCACGGCGGAAATCATCGCCTCTTCCAGGTCCTTGAAGATCGACTCCTTCTCGATATTCTTGTCCCGTGCGATGTTGTCCACTATTCTCAAAAGTTCCTGGCTCATAGTGCCCTGCTTCCTAACCCGCCATCCCAGGTCCCTGAGGCCAACTCCAGTCGGCCACTGTCGCCAAAAAAAAGTGGAAACCCATTGAGTTTCCACTTCACATTCACGCCACCGAACCCAGGCTGTCAAACCACCTTCACCCTACATCCCAGACCTCCAAGGTGTTCGTTTCCGGTAACCCATGCTGAGAAGGCAACCTGACAATACACCTGGATCGTCGTTTCGATCCTGAAGTAGAAACATACGTCCCGAAGCTGCTGCGGACGCCAAACCGAGATACGCCAGATCTGCCTTTTCCCTACGCCACACCACTTTGTCCCGTATACAGCATCCAGCTATCTCATGCCCTTGGTTCGCCTGGGCAGCCTAAGGCAACAATACGAGCTTAATCTAATCACCTGTCGCCCTGCTGACAACAACTTTTTCGCAATTTCATAGGATTTTAGCCACGTGCTCAAAGCCAAGACCGCAGGCCAACCGATTTATACTACGCATAAACGACGCCAACCAGCGCCATCCTGACCTATGGCTTGGAGTGTGCCATGAATATGACTATTCAGTATGTGGCAGCCGCAATGCTGTTTCTTGCCTATTTTATCAGCGGATGCGTGGCCCCAGTCTCACATGACAACACAAAGACGTCCGGCACGGCCAACACAGTAGATCAAGCCCTCAAAAAGGATTACGTCAATCTCAGCGGGAATGTGGGCCTGCCGGGTGTGGTCATGAAGGGCCTGCCCAGTGAGACCATGTCCGACCTGCATGGCCACTACACGTGCGTGATAGAGCCCAACTGGAGCGGCGAGGTCTCACCCATACTGGCAGGATACCAGTTCAGGCCCAGCTCGAGGCTCTACACGAGGGTGGTTTCCAGTACTGAAAACCAGGACTACCTGGCAACAAAGGCCGCGTTCCCCATCTCAGGCAGCGCTGGCCTGGAAGGAGTGGTCATGAAGGGTCTGCCCGGCGACCCCGTGACCAGCGCAGATGGATGCTACAGGGCCGTTGTGGAGTACGGCTGGAGCGGGACCGTGACGCCGACCAAGCAGGGTTGCCGCTTCGAGCCGATCAGCCGCACCTATGAACATGCGACCCTGGAATCAATCCATGACGACTACGTGGCCTTCAAGGAGGAGCCTGTAGCCGCTGGTGCACCACCGGCTACAGGCCCGGCGGAGCCCAGGGTTGCCCCTCCAGCCAACAGTACTCGGGTCCCCCCTGCCTCAGTGCTTGTGGTCTCTGACACCGAGGACGCAGCCGGCCAGAGGCAGATCCGGGAGGACCTGGGTGTGATGTCCCTGATCCTGTGCCAGGCCGTCGAAGGCAGGGACGCGAACGAGGCCGGGTCGTCCCTTGGCCAGCAGGACCCGCCGGGACCCGCCGCCGAACCTGTCCAGGCCCTGTACTGCCGGGGTTGGGGAGTGGTGTTCTCCCTGCGGCTGAGGGCAGACCTGCCTGTTGAGAGCAGGGCTGCGGCCAAGGGGGCAGATGCGGTCGGTCCTTCCGGAGACCCCGTGTGGGAACGGGCCAGGAAGCAGGTGGTGGCAGATCCGTCCGGCCGCACGGCTGACGCCAATGCCGCCTCGCCGGGTGATCTGGAACAGCGATTCAAGGCCAGACTGGTTGCCGCACTGCCTCACGCATCCAACATCCGCCATCTCGCACCCGAGCAGTGGGTGACCGTGGTCCTGATCGGAAGATCTGATCCGCTTCAAGAAAGTACGGCCGCGACCTTCCCGTCCGTCGCGACTGCCGGGCGTGCGGCAATCCTGAGGGTCCGCAAGCAGGACGTCGACGCCTCTGCCGCCGGGCTTCTGGACCTGCCCCACTTCCAGTCCAGGGTCCAGACCGCCCTGCAATAGCCCCGCCTCCAGTCTTCGCGCCAGGGAGCCCCGGAATCCTATTGCAATGGGCTGGCCAGCGACTACTATGGCAAGGACGATCACGATCAGGATGGACTCATGATCAATATCCTCCATCGATACGTCCTTTGGGAGCTCTGTAAGGTCTTCCTTCCAGCCACCCTTGCACTCACGTTGATCTTGAGCCTGGGCAGCCTTCTGCGACCCATACAGAACTACGGCGTAGCGCCCGGTCAGGTGACAGAGCTGCTGATCTACTTCCTCCCTGTCACGCTCACCCTGGTGCTGCCGATCGCCTCGCTGTTCGCTGCAGCCCTGACCTATGGCCGACTGGCCACGGACAACGAGATCGATGCCTGCAAGGCCAGCGGCATCAGTGCGGTGACGTTGGTCTATCCCGGCTTCCTGCTGGCGGTCGTGGTCGCCATCGCGAATCTGGCACTGAGTTTCCACGTCATGCCTTACTTCATGCAGTTGGCAGACCAGTCCATCAATGCCAACATCAAGCAGATCGTGTTCCGCCAGCTCCAGCGCCAGGGCTACTACATCGTGCCACCTGACAACCGCTTCGCCATCTACACCGACTATGCCAGCCCTGAGACCGACAGCCTCCACGGCGTCATCGTGTTGAAGATGGGATCCGGAAAGGTCGATCAGGTCTTTGCCACGGAGGCGGCCAAGGTCTCCTTCTCCAGGACCAGCAACTTCAATGAGGTCCGCGTCACAGCCCGCAACACGATCCAAATGGGGCTTGGGCCCCAGGCCGGGGAGGTCAGAACCTTCTCCCTAGGCCAGCAGTTCGAGTCCCTGCTCGCTGACAGCGTCGCGTTCAAATGCATCGACGACATGAAGCGCATCCAGTCCAACCTGCTGCTGTTCGGCCCTATCGAGAAGAGGGCGAGGCGGGTCTGTGTCCAGGTCATGGCCGAGCTCCTCGCAGACGACATGCGGCGTGTTCTGGCCACCGGTCAGCCCTACGAACTGACCGGTCCCGGCCGCACGGTCCGCGTGAGCGCCGGCGGCGTGGCCGCCAGCGGAACCCGGTCCATCGAGCTGACCGGCCCCGTGGAGATGACCGAGGTCGACCGGTCCGCTGGAATGCCGCCGAGGCGGTGGCGATGTGACAGAGGGATCCTCACGCTGGAGGGCGACGAGTGGGTCCCTGGCGTCTCCTTGGAGGTCCATAGCGCCCGTGCGGCGGATGCCGCCGGGACGACGCTGCTGCGGCTTTCGGAGACGGGGCTGACCTTGCCGAAGTCCATCGTGGCTGCGTCCACCGCCGCTCCCGTACTCGAGAACCTGGTGTCCCTCCAACCCTGCGCCGGCCTTTCCACTGGACCCAGCCCGCAGTTGCTGGCCAGCGTCAAGACCCTCAAGGGGGAGATCCGGCACACCTTGGCTCAGATCAAGGCCGAGGTCCATTCTCGTCTGGTCTTCGGCATAGGCTGTGTGCCCATGATCCTGATCGGGATCGGCCTGGGGATCATCAAGCGGGGAGGCCACCTGCTCAGCGCCTTTGCGATCAGTTGCCTGCCGGCCGTGATCCTGATCGTCGCGATCGTGAGCGGCAAGCAGATCGCCACCAACTCGGACAGCCAGGCCATCTCGGGGTTGGCCCTGATGTGGGGCGGATTGGCGATCCTGTGGGTCCTGGCCTTGGGGACGTGCACAAGACTGGCACGGCATTGATGAAGATCCTGGACCGATACATCGCCAAGAACTTCCTGATCGGCTACGCCATCTCCTTCAGCGTGCTGATCGGCCTTCGGATCGTCATCGATATGTTCGTCAATCTGGACGAGTTCACGGAGCACGCAGACCTGGGCGCCCTTTCCGTGGCAGGCAACATCCTCTCGTACTACGGGCTGAACGCGACACTGTACTTCCGCGACTTCGCTGGAATGATCACCGTGGTGGCCGCTGCGTTCTCCTTGGGCAGGATGGTCCGCAACAACGAGCTGACTGCGATCATGGCCTCCGGTGTGAGCCTCAAACGGGTCGTGGTGCCGATCCTGGCGCTGTCCGTCCTATTGACGGGCCTGCTCATTGTCGATCAGGAATGGGTCATTCCCAGCCTGGGCGATCAACTGGTCAGGGCAAAGGACGCCTTGCCGGGCGAGGAATGGTACAAGGCCTGGTTCCTCCCGGACGACAACGGCTCTCTCTTGTGTGCACCCCGGTATGAGGTCAAGACCGCCTCGTTCTACGACCTGACGATCCTGCTACGCCAGCCTACAGACCAACCGGGCATCTGGAAGGTCACAGGCTGCATCCAGGCGGATCGGGCCACGTACAACTTCCAGACCGGCCAGTGGGACCTGACCGGAGGCCGGCGAGTCGGCAGGTCTGCCACGGAAGGGACGTCCTCTGTCGCGACATACCAGGCCAACGATCTGGCGCCCAAGAACATCCCGGTCATGGCCAAGGCCGGAGACAAGACGCTGCTGAGCTGGCGCAACTGGCCGCGCTGGCCAGACTGGGTCCCAAGGACATGGGACTCCTCTACAGCCAGAAGCACTTCAGGATCACCGAACCGATCATCAATCTGGTGATGCTCATGGTCAGCCTGCCGGTGCTGGTCTGCCGGGATCCCAAGGCCATGAAGTCCGCCATGATGGTCAGCCTGGGGTTGACGGCAGCGTGCAGCCTGACCACCTTCATCTGCAAGATGGTCTCCACGGAGCCGGTCCTCTGGGGCCGTCTGATGCCCGAGTTCTGGGCTTGGCTGCCCCTCTTCATCTTCGTGCCGATCGCGTTTATCCAGATCGATTCGATGAAGACCTGAGCTCCTTGTTGATCCTCAGGCTGCACCAGTGTTCGCCGCACATCGTGCAGTAGTCTGCGTCACGGCCGCCCAGTGCAAGGCTGTCCTTGCACGCCTCCTTATACATCCGCGTGGCCGTGACCGGGTCCAGGGCGTTGCCCAGGTGGCCGGGCCAGTCGAAGTCCCTGCGGGCCGTGCTCACCCGCAGATCGATCTCTGCAGCGCCAGGCAGTCCCCTGGCCAGGTCGCCTGCGTGCGCCGCGATCCGGGCAGCCACCACGCCTGTCCGCACGTCCTCGACGTTGGGCAGGCCGAGGTGCTCCCTGGGTGTGACGTAGCACAGGAACGACGCGCCGTAGAAGGCCGCGGCAGTGCCGCCTATGGCAGAGGTGATGTGATCGTAGCCGGGCGCCGCGTCCGTGACCAGAGGACCCAGCACGTAGAACGGGGCCCCGTGGCAGATCTGCTGCTGGATCTCCATATTGTGCTGGATCTGGTTGAAGGGCACGTGGCCGGGGCCCTCGACCATCACCTGGCACCCCTTCGCTGTGGCCCTCTCGACCAGCTCACCGAGCGTCCTCAACTCCGCGAACTGCGCCTCATCGCTGGCATCCGCGATCGCGCCCGGCCGCAGACCATCGCCCAGAGAGAAGCACACGTCGTATTCGACCATGATCCGACAGATGTCGTCGAATCGTTCGTACAACGGATTCTGCCGGCCGTGCCGAAGCATCCACTTGGCCAGCAGCGCGCCGCCGCGGCTGACAATGCCCGCCACCCGCTTCTCCACCAACGGCAGGTACTCCCTGAGGACTCCGGCGTGGATCGTGAAGAAGTCCACGCCCTGCCTAGCCTGGCGTTCGAGGGTCTCCAGGATCAGGTCTATGGTGATGTCCTCCACGTCCCTGCCCTGGATCACCTGATAGATCGGCACAGTCCCGAACGGCACGGGGCTTGCTTCCAGCAGTCTCTGTCGGATAGAGTCGAGATCGCCCCCCGTGCTCAGGTCCATGACGGCATCCGCGCCCGCCTCCAGTGCGACGGCGGTCTTCTCCAGCTCGGTCTCCAACCTGGCCCTCTCGCTGCTGGTGCCGACGTTGGCGTTGACCTTGGTCCGCAGCAGCCTGCCCACTCCGGCCGGCCGGAGATTGGTCTGGAGATGGACCCGATTGGCCGGAATGACCAGCCGGCCTTCAGCCACGTGACTGCGGACCTGTTCCACGTCCACAGACTCCGCGCGGGCCACCTGCCGCATGGGGTCAGTGACAAGTCCTTGCCTGGCAAACTGTAACTGCGTGGGCATCTGATGCCTCATGAAACAAAAAACGCCTCCGTCAGGGAAGCGATAGGCGATCGGGGCTTTGCCGGTTCAAGCGATACCGCTTTCCTACGCAGGTCCGGCCACCTCACGGCGCCTATCCTGATCAGGTTCAGAGGGTCTTTCTCAGATCCGCCATACGGCAGACCACCCCTAGCGAACACCGCCATTATAGCGGGCGCCGCACTGCGGGCAAAGCAATAACCGCTCGCCAATCACATGTAGTCCTTGACAAGCGGCTCATTCCACCATACGTTCGGAAGCTCCTAAGACTTACGAGGAGCTGCCTGCTATGCCAGACAAGGTCGTAACGAGGTTCGCCCCTTCGCCCACCGGCTACCTGCACGTCGGCGGCGCGAGGACTGCACTATTCAATTGGCTCTGGGCCCGCAAGAACGGTGGGACGTTCGTCTTGCGGATCGAGGACACGGACCAGAAGCGAAACACGCCCACTGCCACCGGCCAGGTGATGCAGGATCTGCGGTGGCTGGGAATCACCTGGGACGAAGGCCCCGAGGTCGGCGGACCCCATGGTCCGTACCTTCAGTCACAACGAACCGAGATCTACGACCGCTACATCAAGCAACTGGTGGACCAAGGCAAGGCCTATTACTGTCTTGAGTCGGTCGAGGAACTGGCGGCCCTGCGAGAAGAGGCCGAGGAGCAGGTCGGCGGGCTGGTCTACCGCAGACCCGAGCGCGTACCCACGATGGAGGAGGTCGAGCGGGCCAAGTCCGAAGGCAGGCCCGTGGCGGCACGGTTTGCCGTGCCGCAGGACCGGTCCATCGTGATCCATGACCTGATCCGGGGCACGATCACCTTCCAGCCTCAGGAGATCGGCGACTTCGTCATCCTCAAGAGCGACGGTTTCCCCACCTACAACTTCGCCTGCGTGGTGGATGACTTCCTCATGAAGATCACGCACGTGCTCCGCGGACAAGAACACCTCAACAACACCCCCTGTCAGCAACTGCTCTGGGAGGCCCTCTTCGGATCGGACTCGCTGCCGAAGTATGCCCACATGTCCGTGACCGTCAGCGAGGGAGGCGGCAAGCTCTCCAAGCGGGAACGGCCCAACAAGCTGAGGGTAGTCATCGCTGAAAAGGCCAAGACAGACCCCACGGTCATACCCACGACTTGTCTCAACAGTGCAGTCGTCTTTCACGACGTTCAACTGCCTGCTCTTACAGTTTCGCAGGTCACGGAGTTCACCGAGGGCAAGAGCGTACCTGATATGCCCTACATAGAGAAGATGGCGGAGTTCCACGGCGTGCACCTGCCTGAGATCAACGTTGTGGACTTCTGCCGCAGTGGATACCTGCCCGAGACGATGGTCAATTTCTTGGCGATGCTGGGCTGGAACCCGGGAGACAACCGCGAAGTCATGCGAGTGGAGGAGTTGACCGAGAGCTTTGACCTCTCACGCCTGACCAAGTCCAACAGCCTCTTCGACCGGGCCAAGCTCCTGGCCTTCAATACGGAGCACCTCCGTATGATGGCCGAGAACAAAGACGAGAAGCCGAGGTTGGTCCAGCACCTGAGGGACTACCTCAGGGAAGTCAACTCGCCCATCAAGGATGAGTCCGAGGACGCCCTCAGTTGGATCATTGACAGGTCCAAGGGCGCTCGGACGCTCGCCGACGTCGACCTCAAGTGGCGAGGTGCCTTCCTTCCGGACAAAGAGATAGCGACCCGTTGCCAGGACGAGGCTTGTCAGAAGATCCTGGCCAAGGACGGCCAGATGTTGTCGACCATCCGTGGTCAGTTGAGCGGACTTGCTGTAGTGACCGCAAAAGAGACGGAGGAGGTTCTGAGGGCATTCGCCCAGCAGCAGCATATGGGTCTCGGAAAGGTAGCCCAGCCGATTCGTGTAGCCCTCTGCGGGAGCACGGTTAGTGCCTCTGTCTTCGACGTGATGGAGCAACTCGGGAAGCAGCGTACCCTCCAGAGAATAGACAACGCGATCCAGCTCGTTCAAACCAAATCCATCAACTGACAGGAGCAAGGCGTGTCCCTACTGGTCACTGGTTCCATCGGCATCGACACCGTCCGCACGCCGCACGGCGTCAGCCAGGATTGCGTAGGCGGCTCGTCGGTCTACTTCAGCATGGCGGCCAGCTTCTTCGGGCCTGTGCGATTCGTGGGCACGGTTGGAGCGGACTGCCCCTTCGATCTGGCCGAGGTCTTTGAGGGCCGTGGTGTGGACCTCGCCGGCCTCGAGGTCAGGCCCGGAAGCAAGACGTTTCGTTGGTCCGGGACATACAAGGAGAACATGGACGACCGCACCACGGACCACCTGGAACTGAACGTCCTGGCAGAGGCCCCGCCCAAGGTCCCGGCGGCGTTTCGAGACAGCCGGTTCGTGTTCCTCGCCAACACCCATCCCAAGCTCCAGCACGAGTTGCTGTCCCAGGTGGAGAAACCACGATTCGTCGCAGCGGACACCATGGACCACTGGATCAAGGACCACCTCCCGGACCTCCTGGCCCTGCTGGAGCACGTAGACTGTCTGATCATCAATGAGGATGAGGCCCGGCTGTTGGCCAGGGAATCGAACCTGATCCGGGCAGCAGGCAAGATCCTGGATATGGGCGTGGCCGTGGCCTTGATCAAGAAAGGAGCCTCGGGATCGCTGATGTGCAGCCGCAAGGGCGGCCTCTTCTTGCTGCCCGCCTATCCCGCCACCCAGGTCTTGGATCCAACGGGGGCAGGAGACAGCTTCGCAGGCGGATTCATGGGTTACCTTGCAGCAGCGGACAAGACCGATTTCCGCAGCCTCAAGACCGCGGTGGCATACGGCACGGTGGTGGCGTCGTTCACGATCGCCGACTTCTCTCTCAAGGGATTGACCGGCGCCAGCCGAGCGGCCATGGACGAGCGTCTCGCGGAATTGAGGCAACTGACACGGTTCTGAAAGAAGTAAGAAGTAAGAGGTAAGGAATGAGAATCGGTGCCAGCCCTTCTGAGTCCTGTGTTCTGAGTCCTGAGTTCTGTGTTCTAGGTTTCCCATGCGATGCTTCATTGCCCTAGATCTGGACCCTGCCGTCAAGAACGGCCTAGCCCGCCTGCAAAAGCGGATCTCCGGCTCCCTCAACCTGGGGCGAGGGGACGTGACGTGGGTCAAGGATCCCGCCATGCACCTGACCCTCAAGTTCCTGGGAGATGTGCCGGATGCGGACCTGATGGACGTGTGCCGGATCACGGAGCAGGTCTGCCGACGGCACGGCCGGTTCGACCTGGCCGTGGAGGGCCTCGGCCACTTCGGTGGCGACATCGCCCGGGTCCTGTGGGTGGGAACAGGCAACGGAACGGCGGAGTTGCTGGACCTCCAGAAGGACTTGGAGGATCGACTCGACGAGGCGGGCTGGCCCAGAGAGGGCCGTGGGTTCTCTGCCCACCTGACCTTGGCCAGGATCAAGAACCCCAAGGCCGGCGCCTCGCTGGTCGAGGCGAGCAAGGCCCATCAGGGCGCGAGGCTGGGGACCACCAGCGTGGACTCTCTGGTGGTCTACGAGAGCCAGTTGCGGCCGGAAGGGCCGGTCTACCTGCCCCTGGGACGCTACCCGCTCGGCGAGGAATCCGGCCCAGACTCCTGAGGATTCCAGGTCCCTAGTGGAGCCACGGTCCCGCACTCCAGGCACAAGACGCGGCTGTAGGCCGTGCCACAATGCGGACATGTGGCCAGGTGTTCGAAGAAGTCAAACTGCTTGCGGCACCTGCCGCAGGTCCAAAACGCACCGTCGGGCGGTGCTGCCTGGCAGGCCGGGCACGCCAGGCCGACCCGTCGAGGGGCCCTGGCGATGCGGGCCAGTTGAAGCCCGTATCGCAGTCCATCCCAACAGTTCATCAGGATGAACGCAGCCACCACGCCAGTCCACCAGGAGTGGGTCACCAGCGCCAGCAGAATCAGTGCAGCTACACCGATGAAACCCAGGACCGTCACGGCCACCAGGCTCCAGGCCCGGCCGAACATGTACCAGAGCAGGGAGCGGAGGATCTGCCCTCCATCCAGCGGGTATATGGGCAGCAGGTTGAAGACGAGCAGAACGCCGTTGATGATCGCCATCTGCACGACCAGCTCGACCGCGTCTGGAGCGGTCTTGGCCAGCCCCGCCGCAACCATCAACCGGGCAGTCAGGAGGAAGACGGGGATCAGGATCACGTTCACCAGAGGTCCTGCCGCGATGCTCCAGAGCATCGCGCCAGGCCGCTGCGGCGGCTGGACGTAGGCCACACCGCCCAGGGGCCACAGCACGATGTGATCAGCCTGCCCCCCTACCTGCCTGCAGGCGAACGAATGGCCGAATTCATGGAGCAGCACCAGCACGAAGAGCGAGAGGTACTCCAGGACGTTCCACGTAAGGGAGGTATAGTGGGTGGCCCGCTGACTGATCTCGTAGAACGCCACCAGGAACCAGGACCAATGCAGGTATAGCTCAATCCCCGCCAGCCTGAACAGCCGGATCGAACCTTGCCTGCTTGGTGTCATGGACTGCATGGTACAGCCGGAGCACTTGGACTGTCAATGGCCGCTGGACGCGATCGCCCAGGCGGCCATTGGGGCCCTTACCTGCCCAGCCTGCGGATCAGGTGGCGGCGGATGGCACAGGTGCACAGGACCTTGTGGAGAAACGGTGATCTGTGGCCGCAATAGGATCGCGATTCCAGACACTCCACCATCCGGCCGCCCAGGAGCGGCCTTGCCCTGCAGAGCTTCTCCAGACCGGAGCGGCAACACGCGTAGTCCTTTCTGCACACCACGGTCTCCATGAGACGCTCGATCGCCGGATCTGCCGCCAGGCCCGCAGTGCAGGCGTCGCCCTGCAGGTCCTGCTCCGGAGGCCCGCCAGTCGGGGGCTCCACGGCCAAAAGGGAGACGCGATGGGAAGGACATCGCTCCGCCACCTCCTCAGGCAGGACGGCGTCCCCGAAGATCATGGCGACGTCCTTGGCCAATCTGGGCGGGCGTGCACTCATAGGACACCTCCGCAATTCTCGATACGGCCGACCATCTCGTGTGTGAACCGCTTGTACTCGAAGGTCGCCCTGCTCCTCGGCGCGTAGGTCAGGACAGGCTCTCCTGCGTTGGGGGCCTCGGCCAGGCGGATGTTCTGGTGGATGACGTTGTCGAAGACCAGGGGCCCGAAGTAATCGCGAAGCTGCCGCTGGACCAGACGGTTCAGCGGGACGTCGTCCTCGACCAGGGTGGCCAGCAGTCCGAGGGTCCGGGCACGGCAATCGCACAGCCGCTGGCGCATCATCTGCAGAGTCTCGAGGAGACGCTTGAGGCCTAGCAGCGCATAGTACTGCATCTGCATCGTGATCACCACGTGCTGGCTGGCCATCAGAGCATTGATCGTCAACAGACCCAACTGGGGCGGACAATCGATGACCGCATACTCGTACCCGTCTGCCACGTCCCTCAGCTTCTGCGCCAGGAGCGTCTCCCGCCGGGTCCTCTGGCTGAGCTCCAGCTCCACGGCCCCGAGCAGCATGTTGCTGGGCGCCAGCGACAGTCGGTCGATCCGGGTATTGAGAACGACCTCGGCCATGGAGACGCTCTCATCGATCATGACGTCATGCATGGTCCTGTCCAGCAGACCCGGGTCCCGTCCTAGGCCCAATGTGCCGTGGCCCTGGGGGTCGAAGTCCACCATCAACGTTCGGTGTCCGGACAGGGCAAGGGCCGCCGCCACATTGACGGCCGTCGTGGTCTTGCCGCATCCGCCCTTCTGATTTGCTATGGAGACAATCCGCATCGCATTCACCTGAACCTGGGCCTCGCTTTGCATGCACTCACCCTGCACGCACTACCCATCCTGGGGAACAGACGAAAACTCCAGCGACGCTCCTCCGCTGGATCACCCGCTATGAAATAACAGATTATAGGACCCAAACGCAGAATGCAAGGGGAATATGGCAAACCTCGCCTGCATTTTCGTGGGGCATGAATGGGGCGTGACGCCAGCGATAAGTAACGATCATGGCGTGGCTTATCGCCGAACAGAGTCGGCAGCGGCGGAACAGGATGGTCCCGCCACGTCAATTCGTCGCGACTACATGACCTCGCGTCTGAGGCCCTTGCGGGCGTCCTGATGGGCCGGCATCGCGAGAATCTCCACCGCCTCGGGCTCCTGTTCCAGGCGCCGGCTCTGGCGGTCATTGATGGCCTGCAGGTAGATCTCCGCGTACCTCTGCTCCATGGCCATGGCCGTCACCTTGTGACTGGCCAGGTAGGCCTGCAGCTTCATCTCCGGCCATCGACGATCGCCGATGGCCAGGCCATAGTACATGTCCGACAGAGAGGCCAGCTTGTCCAGTGTGTCCCTGGGCGCCAACTCGAAGAAATCCCGGTTGTTGATGTAGGGACCGATCAGCATCGCGCTCCTGCCGTCCTCGAGGTATTCGGGCGGGCCGCCGCTCCGCATGGCGATGTTGATGCCGCCGTTGCGAGCGCTCCGCTGATCGCTGGTGCCGCAGGCCTCCTTGTTGGGCTGGGGACAATTGAGGCAGATGTCGGCGCCGATGGCCTGCAGCCTCAGGAGTTCCGTGTCGCACCCGGGCACGAAGACGAACCTGCCCTCCAGGTCGGCTCTCTGCATCCAGCGAACGAACTCCTCGATCCATCCCTGTTCGTGGCAATGCTGCGGCGCGACTCCGCCGACGACCACCTGCATGCCCAGCCCGCGGCGCAGTCCCCACGGAGTATGGACGGTCTCGCCGCGATCTGCACAGATCACGTGCACGACATCCTTGAGCACTGGGTACTGGCTCTTGTACTCCACCATCCGTCGGACCAGCCACAGGGTAGGCCTGTCCGGATCCAGCGAGATTCCATCGGGGCAGATCACCTGGCCCTGCTGATTGGTCATGCCGGCGGTCCGCTGCCGTATCGCCGCAAAGGCCTCGGCCTTTCCCTGGTGCGACACCTCCATCAACTGCTCCCGGCTCGGGACCACCCCTTTGCGTTCCAGTCGGATCAGCTCCGGGTGCACCCAGGAATCCCCAGAGCCGTTGAGGATGGGCACGATCTTCCGGTTGTTGCCGGGGAAGAGGTCTCTCGTCACGCGGGCGTGCTCTGCGCTGACCGCGTTGGCGGCACTGCAGATCTCGAGAGCCCCTTTCGAGAAGTCGATGAGGATCTTTCCGTTGCACTCCACGATGAACTTCTGCCACAGCCACTGCCAGCTATTGGGCGGAAACCGCATGATGTATCGCGCACGGCCCACGTCGTTGCCGGCGAGGTCGTCGATATCGAAGACCTCCAGCCCGGCCGAGACCACGGTGTGGTTGGTGTAGACGATGGCCGTCTTGCTGAAGGTGGGATCGCCGTGGACTATGGCGGCCGCCACGGCCACGTGGCCCTCGTTGATCAGCAGGACGTCCGGAACGGTGCCCAGCCACTTGAGAAGCTGCGGCACGCACTGGGCGAAGACGGTTTCCTGCAGGAAGCGATGCCTGCGGCCGCGGCTGTTGTGGGTGGCGCAGTCCGGATAGAGGACGTCGAAGACGGCGGGGCAATGGAACAGATAGAGCGGCGTGCCGCCGCGATTCACGCAGAAGACCTCCGCCTCATAGCGGACCTCCCGGTTCGGGTTCTGGGTGTCGAATCCCCATACCTCGAGGGCGACCGGCCGGCCTTCGGCGTCGCAGAGCCGGATGACGGACTGGTCGGCGTAGGAGACCTCCCTGGATTCCATGACCTGCTGGCCCTTCTGAATCACCTGCGCCAGGCGGCGGTGATACAGGGGCATGCACCCCAGGGCATGACGGATGCCGATGGACGCCAGGCCCTCTAGCTTGTCACCAAAGTAGACCCCTAATCCCCCTTTCGTGTTCGCTTCCCGGGCGTCGCCGTGGAGCTCCGGGATGTAGCCTTCCATGGAGGCCGTGGCGATCACCTTCTCCCGCAGAGACGGGGCAACCGTATCAATCCATGTCGCATGGCGGTGACTCATCGATGATCACTCCGATTCCAATGGACTACCGGAAAAGCACCTCGGAAGGAGGTCGAGAACCATGGGATTGGCTGCAGTGCCGAGCGAGTGCTGATCGTGGTATAGCGTCTGCTAGTCATAAGCCATCTTGCCACCCTGACCAAGTGTCCCCATGATATCATGTCACGTCCGGATTGTCAAGGCGGCCACCCCAGCGTCCCCAGCAGGCCCCCATCGCGGCCCACGTCCCTCCGCATTGCGTCCAATAACATCTCGCCCGCTCGGCTCCTCGCGCGACCCCACGCCACCGCCTCACGCCATGCGAGGATTTGTCTCGGGGCCTGCAATTGTCGATTATGGATTGTATCAATCCAGAATAGAGGAAGAGGGATGAGGGATGAGGGACCGAAGGCGGCCCTTGCGGCCGGCCGACTAGCCCGGATTTCTCACGAGGCTTTGGACGTTCGAGGCAGAAGTGAGGCCATGAACTTGAGTTGGGCCGGCTGGAAGGCTGATGCATCTATGATAGACTGCCCGACCACAAAGGGATGATCGCAGAAGGGAGCTGGCGCATCCTTCACGCCCCCGCCCAGAGGCCCCCTCATGAAGCAGGGATTGCGGACTCGGGATGCCCTTCAGCGGCGTCCTCCGCGATCCGCAATCCCCCGGGAATCGCCCGGCCGCTATGCGGGCAACCCGTACCGCCTCAGAACGTGTCCGGGTACCGGCCTGGACTTGCCGGCCAGGATGTTGTCCATATCCAGGGCCTGTTGGATGTGCTGCTCCGTGACCAGGTTGGGGTTCTTGATGCACATCGTTTCGAGAAGCTCCCACTTGCGATGCATCTCGCCAAAGCCGACGGCGCTGTCGCGATGGCTGTCCGAGAGCGTGGCAGGACGGTAGTAGAGCTGAGTCGCACTGATGATCCCCAGGAAGATCGCCGTGCCGGCCAGCGAAACCTGCGCCCACAGGGAGGGGTCGGAGCGATTGATCGCGTAGAAGGCGAACGCCAGGACGATCGTCGAACAGATGACCGACAGAAGGCCCATCGCGACGTCGCATCGCTGGTAGTGGCGGGCGCAGTGAAAGTGGGCCTTGCGCCAGTGGGCTGCACGCTCCTTGAATGTGCTGATCTTGCCAAGAACGGTGGTTGTGGTGTCCATTGCTGATTTCCTCCTAAGATTAGGTTGTTGACGCTCTGTATGGAGGAACGAGCCCCATCCGCCGACGGGTCTGTCCGAGAGAGGAACGACACCGCAGCGGTACTGGATCGGCTGTCCTCACGGTCAATCTGGATGTGGAACTATCCTTCGCATGCCTGGGAAAACCGCGGCCGCCGGGGCTGGGATGGGGTGGCGGGAGAGGCCGTGGACCTTTCCCCGTTCTACAACCAAAGCATAGCAAATAACCGGCCGGCCTCCACACGCCAGCCTCGTCATCGCAGCGTGAAAGTCCCTCTCCAGTCCGTCCGATAGGCACGGCCGTGGCTCACCAGGGTCGACTGGAGCGAGAGGCTGTCGCCCGCCGCCAGGCGCGACTTGCCCAGGCGGCGGGCGGGGATCTCCAGGATCGCGATGGTTCGGACGTCCTGGACTGGACTCGAGAGGCTCTCCACCCGCACCTCGGGATCGTTGACCAGCCCCTCGCGGCCTGCCCCGATCCGCGCGGCCACGGGTGGGCGGCCATCCACCTGGACGGTCCACAGCATGCGGTCAGTCTTGGGAACGACCTTCCCGACGTAGGCCGCCGGTTCAATGACGTCCATGGCGAACAGGCCCAGGTAGAGCGAGTCGGGACTCCAACAGAGGTAGAGATCCGCCAGTGGACAATCCGACGAGGGCCGGACAAAACCGGCCTTCCGGTCCCAGTGCTTCAGTGCCTGGGTGGGCACAAAATGGGCATAGGGATCTGCAGGGGCAGCGGGCACGCCCAAGGAGGCATCCGGCAGAGAGGCCCGTGCCCCGGCCCGCAGCCGCGCCAGGTCGGTGGTGGCGAACACCTCCGTGATCTCGGCGTAGGGATGATCCGTGATATCCACCAGGCCGAAGTTGAAGTTCTCGCCGTCGCCGCGGCCATGCCGGGGCTCGTCGAAGTACTGGAACCAGTCTGCCGCCACCACGGCCGGATGGCATGCCAGGCCGTGGAGGGAGGTCCGCAGGGCGACTGCGCGGTCGGATTGGGTCTGAACCACCGGGAAGATCCCGCTGTTGTTGCGATTGCCGCTGCGATTCTCCGCGGCGGCCATGTAGAACTCACCGACGAAGATGGGCTTGCCGGTCAAGGCATACAGGGTGTCGAGGTAGAAACGGGCAAAGGTCCCGTCGTTCCAGTGGGCATTGAGGTTCGTGGAAATCGCGTCCACGTAGGGCGCTGCGGCCCGGGCCACCTCAGGGTAGTAGAACGATTGGTACCGGTCGCCCAGGATCAAGGCCCGCGAGTCGTACTTGCGAATGATCTCGCGGACGAGCTGGTAGTAACGATCCGCGATCATCCCGAGGAATTGCCTCATCACCCCGACCCCTTGGCCGCCGGGACGGAGGTGAAGGCTCCCGCGGACATCGAGGTCCTTCCAGCCCTTCACAGACTCGCACTCGAAGTCGGCCAGCAACCGGCTCCAGTCGCCGCCATAGTGGTCTCGCAGCAAACGGATGAGCCGCCTGCGCTGGCCGCTGGAGGGTGCATGCCCGAGGGTCATGTCGAACAGCGTGGCGTTCCACCAGCCCAGCTCGTTGTCCGAGTAGTACCCGATCACGTGTCCGTCGGCGCGAAGGGCCAGGATCTGGCTGGCTGCCACCTGCTCCATGCGGTTGATGACCTGGGGATCCCAGAGGTCCCACCACGGGGCCCCTGCCGTGGACCCCATGTGAAGGACTGCGGTCTCTGCCCCCACCCTGGCTGTCGCGTGGCGGAGGATCTCCAGGTCGCTCCATCCGCCGATGGTGGTAAAGCCCCAGTCCAGCAGCCTCTGTTGGGTGGCCAGGGCCCAGGCCTGATCATCCGCATAGTGCTGCCAGGCCGCATAGCCGGGATTCTCAGGGTCGAATTCCTCCCTGGCCAGGCCCCGCGTCACCACGCAGACGCCCAGGGAAAAGAACGGTCTGGCCTCAGGATTGACGAGCCACCAGCGGTCTCCATCCTTGTGAAGCCTGAATTGGGGCTGACTGGGCAAGTCGGCCGCCCCCGTGGAGACGGCCTTGTGCGACGAGCCAGCCTTCATCACCGCATCCAGTCTGCGGCTGCAGCCCCCTGCACAGAGGAGGACCGCGGCGGCGATCCTCTGCCACGCGATCCCGCGATGCAGACTCCTGATGGATACCACGGCCATGCTCGGTTCCGACCACTCGTCCTGGCCCGATCGTCCCTCCGCCGCCCAGATCTCAGGCCAGCCTGGACCGCAGGCATGATAGCACGGGTCCTCTGGCCAGATCAAGAAACCGGGCGTCAGTTTCCTCTTGAAACATCGCCATTGATCGGCGAATATATGGGACCTTTCGCCCACAGAGGCTGTGTCCGGGGAGATCCGCCAGCCTGGGCGTCAATCGCGGGCTAAGCCCGCCAAAAAAGCGGAGTGGGAGGAGTAGACCATGAGCAAGATCGAAACAAAGACAGGCAAGGCGAAGAAGACCGTGGAACCTTTGCGTCCAGAGGCTTCCCGATCAACTGCAACCAAACAGGAACTCTCGCGATCGGCCAAGGATGAGGCCCTCGAGCGGGCGATCGCCCAGATCGAGAAGCAGTACGGCACCGGCTCGATCATGAAGATGGACGAGAGCCAGCACGTGCGGATCGCAGGCATCAGCACGGGCGCCCTGTCTCTGGATATCGCCCTGGGCGGCAATGGCATTCCCCGAGGCCGGGTGACCGAGATGTTCGGCCCTGAGTCCTCAGGCAAGACCACCCTGGCCCTCCACGTGATCTCCCACGCCCAGAAAGCAGGCGGCGTGGCGGCGTTCATCGATGCAGAGCATGCCCTGGACACGACCTGGGCACACAAGCTGGGCGTGGACGTCAACAGCCTGTTGATCAGCCAGCCGGACACCGGCGAGCAGGCCCTCGACATCGCAGAGATGCTGGTCAAGTCAAACGCCGTGGACATCATCGTCATCGACTCGGTCGCGGCCCTGGTGCCGCAGGCGGAACTGCAGGGCGAGATGGGGCAGAGCCACGTGGGTCTGCAGGCCCGGCTCATGAGCCAGGCGCTCCGCAAGCTGACCGGCGTCATCAGCAAGAGCAAGACCTGTCTGATCTTCATCAACCAGATCCGCATGAAGATCGGGGTGATGTTCGGCAATCCCGAGACCACCACGGGCGGCAATGCCCTGAAGTTCTACAGCTCGGTGCGGATCGATGTCCGCCGCGTCTCGACCATCAAGGATGCCAAGGACGAGGCCATCGGAAGCCGCGTCAAGGCCCGGGTCGTCAAGAACAAGATGGCCGCCCCCTTCAAGGCCGCGGAATTCGACATCATGTTCGATTCCGGCATCAGCTACGTGGGAGACCTGATCGACCTGGGCGTGGAGGCGGGGATCCTGACCAAGAGCGGGTCCTGGATTCTCTACGGCGACGTCCGCCTCGGCCAGGGCCGGGAGAACGCCAAGAAGACCCTTCAGGACAACAAGGATTTGACCGAGGAGATCCAACGGAAGATCCTCGAAGCAAAGGGCTTCGCGGCAACTCAGAAGAAGGAATCACAGACACAGAAGCCAGAATGATGTTCACCTCCAAGCAGATACGCAGCCAGTTCATCGACTTCTTCAAGGATCACGGGCATACCTTCGTTCCCAGTTCGCCCGTGGTCCCTGTCGGTGATGAAACCCTGATGTTCACCAACGCGGGCATGAACCAGTTCAAGGACATCTTCCTGGGTCTGCGCACGCCGGAGAGCCGCAGGGCCGTCAACAGCCAGAAGTGCATCCGCGTCAGCGGCAAGCATAATGACCTCGAAGAGGTGGGGCTCGACACCTACCACCACACGTTCTTCGAGATGCTGGGCAACTGGTCTTTCGGCGACTACTTCAAGGCCGAGGCCATCGAGTGGGCCTGGCTGCTGCTCACCCGCGTCTACGGGATCGATCCGAACCGCCTCTGGGCCACGGTCTTTGCCGGAGACCCTGCGGACGGGTCCAGCGCCGACGAAGAGGCGGAGGGGATCTGGCCGAAGGTCACGACCCTGCCCCCCTCGCGGGTACTGCGATTCGGGAGGAAGGACAATTTCTGGGAGATGGGCGCCACCGGGCCGTGCGGACCCTGCTCGGAGATCCACATCGACCTGGGCCCAGGGCGATGCGATCAGCAGCACGTCCCCGGCCACGTGTGCCGCGTCAACGGCGGCTGCTCCCGGTTCATGGAGCTGTGGAACCTGGTCTTCATCCAGTTCAACCGGCAGCCGGACGCCAAGCTGGTGCCCCTGGGCTCCAATCACGTGGACACGGGCGCGGGCCTCGAGCGGATCTGCTCGGTCCTGCAGGGCAAGACCAGCAACTATGACACGGACCTGTTCTCTCCCATCCTGCATGCCGTCTCAGACCTGAGCGGCCATCCCTACACCTCGCAGTTGGGCAACAAGACGGACAATGCCCTCAGGGTCATCGCCGACCACATCCGGTCCCTGACCTTCGCCATCACCGATGGAGTGACTCCTTCGAACGAGGGCAGAGGCTACGTGCTGCGGCGGATCCTCCGCCGCGCCTCCCGCTTCGGCCGGGTTCTGGACATGCATGAGCCCTTCATGTACAAGCTCGTGCCGGTCGTGGCCGAGGTCATGGGCGAGGCGTTTGGCGAGGTCCGGCAGCGGGCCGAGTTCGTGGCCACGGTCATTGAGGCCGAGGAATCCAGCTTCAGCCGGACCCTCGACCGAGGACTGGAGATCTTCGGCGACGCCGCTGAGCGGGCGGCGGGCTCCGCGGCCAAGGTCCTGAGCGGCGAGGACGCCTTCCAACTCTATGATACCTACGGATTCCCCTTGGACCTCACCCAGTTGCTGGCTAGAGAACGGGGCCTCGATGTGGATCAGGCGGTCTTCGACCGTCTCATGGAGGAACAGCGGGCCAGGGCCCGGGCAGGCCAGAAGAACACCTCTCTGACGTTCAACCTCACCGGCGTCGAGTTGCCGGTCACCGATGACTCGGCCAAGTACGAGGTGGACACCTGCGCAGGAAGGATCGTGGGATGGATCGATTCCGAGGGTCTGAAGGTCCAGGGGTCTCTGTCGGACCAGCAGGCGCAGGTGGGCCTGATCCTCGACCGGACCTGCTTCTACGCAGAGGTGGGCGGCCAGGTCGGGGACATCGGGCGGATCACCAGCTGTGACTTCGCCTTCTCTGTCGAGGCCACGGAGCGGATCGCCGACTGCGTGATCCATCGCGGCCGGATCATCGAGGGGACGGTGCACGCGGGCGACATGGCCAAGGCCATGGTCGATCCTCGTCGCAGCGCCACCAAGAAAAATCACACGGCCACGCACCTCCTGCAGTGGGCCTTGCAGCAGGTCCTGGGCCAGGGCGTGCACCAGCAAGGCAGCCTCGTCGGCCCCGAGCATCTCCGGTTCGACTTCACGTGCCCCAAGGCCCTGACTGCGGAGCAGCTTGAAGAGGTCGAGCGGTTGGTGCAGGAGAAGATCGATCAGGCCCTAGCCGTGACGTGCGTGGTTATGCCCATCGAGCAGGCCAAGAAGCTGGGGGCCATGGCCCTGTTCGGTGAGAAGTACGGCAGTGAGGTCCGCGTGATCGGGATCGACGCTGAGGGCCCGGACCAGATCAGCCAGGCCTTCAGCCGCGAGTTCTGCGGCGGCACACACGTGGACAACACCGGCCAAATCGGCGGCTTCGCAGTGCTCAAGGAGGAGAGCATCTCTGCCGGTGTCCGCAGGATCACGGCCCTGACCGGCCCGGGCCTGAACCAGCACATGAAGGGCCGAAGCCGGATCGTGGACAACCTGACCAACCTCCTGAAGGTCCCTGCAGACCAGGTCGAGGCCCGCGTCACCAAACTCCTTGAAGACAGCAAGTCCCTTGCCAAGCAGCTCAAGGCTGCCTCCAGGAAGACGGGCGTCGACGCCCTGGGTCAGGCCAGGCAATTGCTGGAGGCCGCGCCCAAGGCCGGCGGTACGGCCGTGGTGGTGGGACCGCTGTCCGAGGTGAACGTCGATCAGGCCCGCGAGGCCATCGACATGGTCAAGAAGAAGGCGGGCTCTGCCGCCGTCGTGTTCGGTTTCGAGGAGGACGGCAAGGCCACGCTGCTGGCAGGCGTCACCGATGACCTGGTGGCCAAGGGGCTCAAGGCCGGCGATATCATCAAGCAGATCGCGCCCCTCGTCGATGGCGGCGGCGGTGGCCGTCCCCAGATGGCGCAGGCCGGTGGAAAGAACCCAGCCAAGCTCCCCGAGGCACTGGCCGAGGCCGCCAACCTGATCCGGCAGAAGCTCGGTCTTTAGGGCCCGTAAAGGAATAAGGTACACGGTTGCCGCTCAGATTTGGGTCAGGTTGGGACGCGAGGATTGAGCGAAACCGGAGGCGTAGGCCCATTCGGAGCCTGTCCCGAGCTTTGCGAGGGATCAGGATTTCGCGATTGAGGAGCGGCCCAAGATGGCCCGAAGATGAGATGGAAAGCGTTTACTTCATTCCTTTACGGGCCCTAAGCCTAGTCGGATCTCCACACTGCGGGCGTGGGCGCCCAAGCCCTCTGTCCTGGCCAGCCGGACGATGTCGTCTGCTGCCTGGAAGAGCTGCGCCCGGTCGTACTCGATCAGGCTGCTGGACTTGATGAAGTCATTGCTGCTGAGCGGGCTGAAGAACTTGGCGGTCTGTCCCGTCGGAAGCGTGTGACTCGGGCCGGCCCAGTAGTCCCCTACAGCCACCGGCGTGTAGGGACCGATGAAGATCGCTCCCGCGTTCCTGATCCTCTTGGAGACGGCGGCGCTGTCCTCGCCACACTGAACCTCCAGGTGCTCGCTGGCAAAATCGTTGGCCGCCTCCAGCGCCGCGTCAAGGCTGGCAAAGGACACGATCGCGCTGAACTTCGCCAGACACTCCCGCGTCTGGTCCGATCGATCGAGACGAACCACCTGATCCCTCAATGCCGCCAGCACGCTGCGGGCGATGTCGTGACTATCCGTGAAGACCACAGCGCTGCCGGGCGCATGCTCCGCCTGGCTCAGCATGTCCGCGGCCACCCAGGCCGGGTTGGCCTGGCCGTTGGCGATGATCAACACCTCGCTCGGCCCAGCAATGGAATCGACGTCGACCTGGCCAAAGACCCTTCGTTTGGCCATCTGGACCCAGCGATTGCCGGGGCCGACGATCTTGTGGACCGGCCGGATCGTCTCCGTCCCATACGCCAGGGCGGCCACGGCGTGGGCCCCGCCAACGCGGTAGACCTCGTCGATCCCGAGTTCCCGGCAGACCGCAAGAATCACGGGATGGATGGTCCCCTGGGTCCTCGGCGGGGAGACCACGACCACCTCTTGGACGCCGGCCACCTGGGCGGGCACGACCGTCATGATGACGGTGGACGGCAGCGGCGCAGAGGCGCCCGGCACGCAGACGCCCACCCGCGAGAGGGCTGTGTACCGCAGGCCCGGGTGCTGCAGCTTGTCGGCCACGAAGATCTCGGACTGGTATCGCCGCACGTTAGCGATCGCCTTCCGGAGGGAGGCGAGCAGCTCGACCGAGGTCTGGCTGAAGGCCCTGTCCAGCTCGGCGAGGCTGACTCGGAACTCCGCCGGCGAAAGGTCCACTCCATCAAACCGCCGGGTGTATTCACAGAGGGCCTGATCCTTGCGCGACCGAACGGTCTGCAGGATATCGAGGAGCTGGGCCTCCTCCGGCCCACCCTCGTCGAAGGTTGCTGCCCGCTTGACCGCCTCCCGAATCCGGTCCAACCGGACCTCCCAGTCCGGGTCTTGATACGTCAATAGGATCGGATCTCCGTTTTCAGACATCGCTGCTCCTTATCTGCCGAAATTGCCGTACGAATGCTCGCGGTTCGCCCTCTGGATGAGCAGATAACGATGCTGTCGGTATGGGGTGGCCAGTCCCGCCACGCGGAACCGCACTGGCTCCGGGGTCTGCGACTGGACGTGCTCCATGGACTCCAAGGTTCCACTGGGCAGCAGCTCAAAGACGCTGGACACCGCATTCTGGCCCAGACCATCCGCGACAAAGAAGGTCTTGCCCTGATCCTGGAGTATCCTGCCCACCTGATCCAGGAGGGCCTGCGGCGCCGCAGGCGTTGGGGCCGTCGTCGGGGGAGCCAACCGCCGGTTGGCCTGATAGGCGGCGAGCCTCTTCTGAATCGATTCCGGGATGGACAGAGGATCGCCTTTTGCAGCGACCGCAGGCGTTGGCTCGCGATTCGGATCCCGGTCAGCCGCAGGAGGCGGCACACTGTTGGCCTCTGCCACCGCCGTGGCCAAGGGCACAAAGGAGAGCACAAAGAGGTAATTTCGGCCGTGGTACGTCTGGATCTGTCCGGACAGCCGGACCCGATCCGCCGGCCGCTGCGTCGCTGCGACAGTCAGGGCCTCCAACGTGGCGGAGGGCAGGATCTCCAGTGTCTTGCCCTTCTCCAGCACCAGCGGTCCCTGCCGGATGGCGACCTCCAACTCCAGCAGCCACCGGTCGCCCGACTGGACCAGCCGGCCTTCGGCCGCCTTGATCAGCCTGCCATCGGCAGGCAGCATGGGACCCGCCTGTGAAGCCGCCAGAGCGCCCCGTGCGCCCAGCAAGGCGAGCAATCCCACGCTCCAGAATCTGCAGATTCCAGTCATACCATCCTTCTGCCGGTCACGTACGAGCCTGGCGCCCGGCCTCCAGCCGGGTGAAGCTGAGCAGCCCGCCTGCGAGCAGGATGGCCCGATCCCTGGGCGACAACTCCAGCCTGGCCGTGAACTCCAGCGTCCCATCCGCCTTGGCAATGGGTATCCGGTCCAGATTCGCCACTGCCTGGTGGAGGTCTTTGAACACCAGTGCGTCGCCCGGGTTGATCCGATCGTAGTCCGAGGGATCGGCGAACACGAGCGGGACGATGCAAAAATTGATCAGGTTGGCACGGTGGATCCGCTCGATCCCCTGCGCCAGCACCACCCTGACACCCAGGAACATGGGACACAGGGCCGCGTGCTCCCTGGACGAGCCCTGGCCATAGCTCTGGCCTGCCACGACGATCCCTGCGATGCCTTGGGCCTTGAGGCCCAGTGCCCGCTCCGCGAAGGTGGGCTTGCCCGGCTCATTGAAGGCATTGAATACCACCTTGGCGTATTCCGGAACGTTGGACCGCAGCTTCAGGAAAGGCCCCGCAGGCATGATGTGGTCCGTCGTGATCTTGTCCCCGCACTTGAGCACCACCTGTCCCCTGAGCGGATCAGGCAGAGGCGACGGCGCCTCAGGGACCACGATCGTAGGTCCTCGCACGACCACCGTCTTGGCGGCCTCCTCTGTCGACAAGGGCCTCTCGATCAGGCCATCGTCGACCGCGATCCGGGCGGGCAGCCTGACTTTGGGGAAGTCGACCTTCAGCAGCCCGGGCAGGTCTCTTGGATCGGTGATCCGGCCGGTCAGGGCCGCTGCGACGGCCGTCTCGGGACTGACGAGGTAGACCCGGTCACCCCGGGTCCCGCTGCGGCCGGCGAAGTTGCGATTGAACGTCCGCAAGGTCACTGCGCCGTCTGCTGGAGAGAATCCCTGGCCGATGCAGGGACCACAGCCGGACTCCAGGATCCGGGCCCCTGCACTGATCAGATCCGCCAATCCGCCGTTGCTGGCCATCATGGAAAGGACCTGTTTGCTGCCCGGCGCGATGGCCAGCTCCACCCGGGGATGGACGCGCCGGCCCTTCAGGACCCTGGCCACCATCATCAGGTCCACGAAGCTCGAGTTGGTGCAACTGCCGATCGCCACCTGGCGGACCTCGGTCCCTGCAATCTGGCGGACAGGCTTGATGTTGTCCGGCGAGGAGGGACACGCGGCCATGGGCTCCAGCCCGGACAGGTCGACCGAGAGGACCCGATCGTAGCCGGCGTCGCGGTCCGCGGCCATGGGGCGGTACTGGTCGGCACGGCCCTGGCTGGCCAGGAACCGGCGGGTCTGCTCATCCGCCGGGAAGAGGCTCGTGGTCACACCCAGCTCTGCCCCCATGTTGGTGATGGTGGCCCGCTGGGGTACAGTCAGAGTCTTGACTCCGCTGCCGAAGTACTCCACCACCCATCCCACGTTGCCCTTGGTGGTCAGGATTCCGAGCAGCTTGAGGATCACGTCCTTGGCGGACACCCAGTCGCCAAGGCGGCCGGAGCACTTGACGCCCAGAACCTTGGGGCAGGTCAAATAGAAGGGGCCGCCCGCCATGGCCACAGCCACGTCCATCCCCCCTGCGCCGATGGCCATCATGCCGATCCCGCCACCCGTGGGCGTGTGGGAATCGCTGCCCAGGAGGGTCGCGCCAGGGACACCGAACCGTTCGAGGTGGACCTGGTGACATATTCCGTTGCCCGGCCGAGAGTAGAAAACGCCGGTCTTGGCCGCCACGGTCTGCAGATACAGATGATCGTTATGGTTCTCCGGCCCGAATCCTGCCAGGTTGTGATCGACGTAGCTGACGGAGACCCCGGTCTTGACGCGTTCTCCGGCCATGGATTCATGGAGCAGGAAGACCGTGGTGCCCGTGGCGTCTTGGGTCAGGGTCTGGTCGATGCGGATGGCGATCGGGCTGCCTGCCGTCAAGTGTCCCTCGACCAGGTGCTCCTCGATGATCTTGTGAACCAGTGTAAGACCCACTGCATTGGCTCCTTGTTGTGGAGGACTCGGGATTCTCAAACTCAAGTGCGGCCAGCACTGTAGCACAATTGTAGCGATAGCACAAGCACTGCGGTGTGTGCACAGCCATCACTGGATGTAGTGTAGCAAGGTGCAGACTGCGATGCCCTGTCATGGCGTCACAGGCCCTCGTCAAGATTCAGCAGAAGGGTGGCGCCGCGGGAGTGCGGCGCCACCCTTGATTGGAACACGAAGGACTTATCTGCTCGCGCCAGAATCATTAACCAGGTAGGCATCGCTCTTGCTGCCAGGGTCTGGTGTGGTGGAATAGGGCTTGGGCAGACCCGCGCCATACATCACGGAGTACGGGTTGGTCTGGACATTCGCTGACGTGTAATAGGTGTAGATGTTGTCCTGGTTCACGCCCACAAATGCCCTCTTCTCGAAGTCCACGTGGCCGTCGATATACAGCACGTTCTGGCCGTCACCCTGGTGGGCGTCGGAATTGCCCAGCTTGGCCTGGTCGCTGGTTCCCTGGGAAGGGTAGTTTCTGTCATCAGGCTTGAACTGACTCCAGCGGGTGGACAGGGCCTGTGCATCATACGTAGCCGGCATCCAGGGGTTGCGGTCTGCTGCTACCGCCATACCCGCCTCCGCACTCGTCGTCAAGGCATAGGCGCCGAACGGCATGTGATAGGAGTAGCTGGAGAACCTGTAGGTTTCGTTGCCCGTATCGCCCGTACGCGTCGCGCCCGGACCGAAGTCCCAACAGCCCTGGATGTCCGTGATGGTCTGCGGGATGCCCGTGAATTGCTTGAGGGAAAACTCCCTCGTGTCGCTCTCGCCCTTGCACACGAACATCTTGGGTGTGCACTCGGCATGCTTGACCAGGAGGTACAGGTTCGAGCTCAGGGTAGTGATGCCGGCCGCCGCGTCGGTCGTGGTCATGCCGTAGGCTGACGTCCTGCTGGACGCAAGCCAATTGGGCAGCTTGCTCTGCCACTGATTGGTCCTCCCCCCTGCCTTGGGTAGCTCATCCTCATAGTCGTTGGCATACAACATCATCGCCTTGCCCAGGCCCGCCAGGTTTGTCCCGCAGGTCAGCCTGAAGGCCAACTGCCGCACCCTGGCCAGTGCAGGCATCAGGATGCCCATCAAGAGTGCAATGATCGCAATGACCACCAGCAACTCTACCAGTGTGAATCCTCGCCGTTTCATAGTGGTGCTCCTTTCGTCCTTGGATCCAGGAGCCCGTTGTCTCGAGCGCGATAAACGTAAGAATGAATGCAGGGATGGAGCCTGCGCAGCCGTCCACAGACATGTGGCGCACAGACCCGGCTTCCGCTAGAGTCCGGATCCGTAGTGCCAGAGGTTCTGCCCGAGAACAACGGCAAATGGAAGCCTTAAGAGTCTACCTCAGAACCCCCGTCTACTGCGATCACCTGCGAAGCGGTTCGGAGACAGACTCTAACTGGATGCTTAGGACCCGCGAAGAAACAGGGTATAGGTTTGCCGCTCAGGTTTGGGTCACATTGGGACGCGAGGATTGAGCGCAAACCGGAGGCGTAGTGCCCTTCTACGTCGAGGATTTCGCGATTGAGGAGCGGCCCAAGATGGCCCGAAGATGAGATGGAAAACGTTTACCCTATTTCTTCGCGGGTCCTGAGGTGCAGTCCGGCCAATGCGAGGAGGAGATTCGAGAGATGATCGGTGGTGCGGCGAAGAGATGGACCTGCAGGACAGATGAACTGATGACTCCGAAATATGATGACAACAAAATATGAAGGATGGTTCCGTCCGGCTGGCACCTCAACGTGCGGACACGATCAACACTGCCTCACGGCCTCTGCATCGTCCCAGCACGCCCGATTCTGATTGTCAAAGAGCCTTGTATCACTTCACCTCGCCCTCTGCCGGCCGCAGGCCCGCAGAAGGCAAGAGGGTGGTGCCGCACTCTGGCGGCACCACCCATTGTCGCATACGAAAAACTTACCGCGTTGCTCCGCCAGCGCCGCCGCTTGCGCCGCAGTCGTTGACCAGATAGGCATCGCTCTTGCTGCCCGGATCCGGCGTGGTGACCATCGGCTTGGGCATAGAGGCACCGTACATGACCGAGTAGGGGTTGGTCGCAACGTTGGCTGCTGTGTAGTAGGTGTAGATGTTGTCCTGGTTTACGCCAACGAACGACCTCTTCTCGAAGTCCACGTGGCCGTCGATGAACAGGACGTTCTGACCGTCGCCCTGGTGGGCGTCGGAGTTGCCCATCTTGGCCTGGTCAGCAGTTCCCTGGGACGGATAGTTCCTGTCGTCAGGCTTGAACTGTCCCCAACGGGTCGTCAGGGTCGCTGAATCGTAAGAGGCAGGCAGCCAAGGATTGCGGTCTGCCGCCACTGCCATACCGGCCTCAGCCGTGGTCGTCAGGGCATAGGCACCGAACGGCACATGATACGAGTAGCTGCAGAACCTGTAAGTCTCGTTGCCGGTGGAGGTTGAACCCGGACCGAAGTCCCAACAGCCCTGGATGTCTGTGATGGTCTGCGGGATGCCGGTGAACTGCTTCAGCGAGAACTCGCGTGCATCGCTCTCGCCCTTGCACACGAACATCTTCGGCGTGCATTCGGCATGCTTAATCAGGAGGTACAGGTTCGAGCTCAGGGTGGCAGTCCCGTTGGTGGCATCGACCGTGGTCATGCCATAGGCCTGCTGCCTGCTGGTGGCAAGCCAGTTGGGAAGCTTGTTCTGCCAGGTATTGATCCTGGCGCCAGCCTTGGGCAGCTCGTCCTCGTAGTCATTGGCATACAGCATCATGGCCTTGCCAAGACCAGAAAGGTTCGTGCCGCAGGTCATCCTGAAGGCCAATTGCCGGACCCTTGCCAGGGCAGGCATCAGGATGCCCATCAACAGAGCTATGATCGCAATAACGACCAACAGCTCAACCAGTGTAAAACCTCGTCGTCTCATCGTGCTTCTCCTTTCACTAAACTACTGCAGCTTCGATTCGCGCGTCCAACCAAGAAGGGCAAACTGTTTAGAATAGATAACTCTCTTCTCTATCAGGACGTTGCCTACGCTCCCAATCCAGCGCGAACCATCACCACTATGCTTGGATTCTTTGCCCAGACTCGGTCAGTTGTGCATCCAGTAAGTACGTGTTTGCTTGTGCAACCCCACATTGCCGACAGAATGACCGCCAGCTTGTGGCTCAGACAACTAAACTCCGTTGGGCAGGAAGGTTTGTGGTATGAATTAAAACCTAATGAGTATGATGGCGTATCTGAACTATAATATCCTATAACGTCCAGAAACCTACCTGTCACCGAGTGCATTGTATGCCCCTAGTCAGCCTAGGTCAATTAAATTATCACCAGAACGCCAACTTTCTTGTGGTTCTGCGTTATTCGGCTAAAATACCACCTTTCTGAAGGTGAAATTGGAGCGGATATGGACGCTAAGACCTTTGACAGAGTCAGAGAGGACCTGGGACAGCGCGGACAGGAGCATGTTTTTGCCTTCTGGGCGGAACTGACGGAGCATCAACGCGAGGGTATGTTGCAGATGCTCTCGCAGATGGATCTCGAACAAGTAGACCGAGGGGTCAGCCAATGTGTCAAAGGTGCAGAACCCGTGACCCTGCCGAGCGAATTTGGCCCAGCACCCTTCTACCCGAGCCATGCCAAGGATGGCGAATTGAGTCGCAAGTACAAAGAAGCAATTGGCTTAGGAGACGAGCTCATATCCGCTGGGAAGGTGGCAGCCTTCGTAGTCGCAGGGGGACAGGGCACAAGGCTCGGCTTTGACGGGCCCAAAGGCGACTTCCCTGCGACCCCCATCAAGAGGAAGACCCTATTTCGGATCTTCGGGGAGACGGTCCTGGCACGGTCGAAGAGGCACGGCATACCCATCCCGTGGTATATCATGACCAGTCCTCTGAACCATGGCCAGACGGAAGACATCTTCGCTGCGAATGACCACTTCGGCCTCCGCAAGGATCAGGTCATCATGTTCCAGCAGGGGACCCTGCCCAACTTCGACTTCGAGGGCCGTATCCTCATGGCTGGCAAGGATCGGATTGCCTCCTCTCCGGATGGTCACGGCGGCAGTCTCAGGGCCCTGCACGTCAGCGGCGCCCTGGCAGATATGAAAAGGAGAGGCGTCGAGTACATCAGCTACTGGCAGGTGGACAACCCATTGATCAACCTGCTGGATCCCCTCTTCATGGGACTCCACGTATTGGATGAGTCAGACATGTCTTCCAAGGCCTTGAAGAAGACTGGGCCCATGGAGAAGCTGGGGAACTTCTGTCTGGTCGACGGCAAGGTCACTGTCATCGAATACAGCGACCTGCCCGAGGAGCTCGCCCACCGCCGTAACCCCGACAGTTCTCTCGTCTTCGAGCTGGGCAGCATAGGCATACACGTCATCAGCCGTTCGTTCGTGGAGAAACTGAACCTCCATGGTTTCGCCCTGCCGTTCCACAAGGCCATCAAGAGAATCCCGCATCTGGACTCGACAGGCAGACCCGTGGAGCCCGAGGCGCCCAATGGGATCAAGCTGGAGACCTTCGTTTTTGACGCCCTTCCGCTGACCCGCCACTCAATGATCCTTGAGACGGTTCGCGAAGAAGAGTTTGCACCCATCAAGAATGCCTCAGGCGTCGATAGCGCGGAGTCCTCACGGGAGATGACGATAGAGCGGGCTGCCCGCTGGCTGGAGGCTGCGGGGGTAGCCATCCCCCGTACAGGACAGGGCAGGCCGGACTGCGTGATCGAGATAGCCCCCAGTTTCGCCGTCAGCAGGCAAGAGGTGGCCGCCAGGCGGAGCCTGGTTCCTGAGATCAGGCCTGGGGATCAGATCTATCTTGAGTAGGCCCCCTGTTGCTGCCGCCAGAATCGTGGGTGCGACGCCAGGGTGGACGCCTGCGGTCGTTGGATTCCGAAGAGACGGCCTGCGCAAAACCTTCGAACCTGCCAAAGATCATCTTGCCGGCCGAGGTCTGAAGTGAGCTGGTGACGCTGAGCTGGATGTCCTTGCCTATCTTGTTCCGCCCTCCCTCGACCACGACCATGGTGCCGTCGTCCAGATACCCTATGCCCTGGTCTTCCTCTTCGCCTGGTTTGATGATCTTGATCTGCATGGTCTCGCCAGGCAGTGCCACAACCTTGAGGGAGTTGGCCAGGTCATTGATGTTGATCACATCCACTTCGCGGACCTGTGCGACCTTGGTCAAATTGTAGTCCGTGGTGGCCAGCTTGCCGTCCTTGACCTTGGCGAATGCCAGGAGCTTCTGATCCACCCCACTGAGGCCCTCCACCTCTGGGATGATGGTATCATCGATCTCCACGTCGATGATCGGGTTGTTCTGCATCTTGTTGAGGACATCGAGGCCCCGCCGTCCCCTGTTGCGCTTCAGCTTGTCGGCAGAATCAGCAATCAGTTGCAGTTCATGCAGCACGAATCGGGGCACCAGGATGGGGGCATCGAAGAGCCTGCTCTGGCAGAGATCCGCGATACGGCCATCCACGATGGCCGAGGTGTCCAGGATGAGGGGTCTGGATCCCTTGGTCTGCTTGGCGAACTCCACGTAGGGAATGACAAACCGGATGTCATCCTTGGTCCTCATCACGATGGAGATCACGAGGTAGCATACGCAGATGCCGGTGACAGACTTGGCCGCCACCCTGGCGTCGTCGGTCAGGCCCAGTCTATAGAAGGTGTTGACCATGTCTACCACCAGGGCCAGCCCGAGACTGATCAGGATGCCCACCATCAACCCAAAGAAGACGCCGGCCAGTACGTTGAGACGGTTCTTCGGAAGGAATACGTCTATGGAAACCACGGTGAGGAACATGACGACGCCGAATGCCAGCAGGACCCAGAAATGAATGGGCTTGTCGGCGATCGTATCATAGTTCAACCACACCGCTGCAGACACGAGCGCCAGCAGCATAAGCCTGAGAAACCATATCACGGTGCGCATAGCCGATACCTCCTGGCCAACGGCTGTCCCTGTCGAGAGACCATCTCAGCACCTGTTTCTACTGCGACCGGCTGCGAAGCCTCGTTACGAACCAAGTTCTGAGGTAGTCTCTTTGTGACGGGCTATTATAGCCGTAGGCGAACGCACAGGCAATCTCGTACATGGGGTCCATCCACCAGGTTTCCACAAATCGGCTTTGCGCGGTGCAAAAGGTGTGTGCAAGTTTTTTTTTTCACGCGCATGCCCAACCAGGACAACGACCTTAGCCCGGTGGATAAGTAATGCCCCAAAACGACATTGAACTAGCCTCCCGCCTCACGATAATGGCGACGGCAGCACTGAGGAGCCAGTATTCTTGGGACCTTGGCCAAGAGGCTGGCGCCGCGAGTCCCTGCACGGATGTTCGCTTTAGCACTGGAGAGCGTTGATGCACAACACGGTCACGGATGAGGCTGCCACGGCACAGGCGCAAGTCGCCTCCATAGTCCAGGCCCTCGCCGAAAGGATTGGGCTTGAGAAGCATCGCCTCTGGTTTGGCGAGACCTCGAACGTGGCCCTGGCGGACGGATCGCTGAGGATCACGGTCCCCAACACCTTCACGGCCAACTGGATAGAGACGCACTACCTGGAGCAGATCCGGATGGTGGCGGAGGCAGTCCTGGGCCACTGTCCCAAGGTCGCCTTCTCGGTCAGGCCCCAGTCACATCGCCGAAGCCCGAAGGCCGCTGTTCGACCGCACTCGCCTGATCCCCAGGAGGCCCGGCCCTCGGCCGACAAGGTGCAATCCCGGGCCCGGGTGACGCTGACCCTGGAGAGCTTCATCGTGGGCCCGTGCAATGAGCTGGCCTTCGCTGCGGCCAAGACCGTGGTGCGAGAGGGACCCAGTCCCTTCAATCCGTTGTTCTTGCACGGCGGCTATGGGGTCGGCAAGACCCACCTGCTTCAGGGCATCTGTCAGGAGATCGCCCGCATCCGGCCGCAGTCGTCTTGGCTCTATCTCTCGGCAGAGGAATTCGCCAACCAGTTCATCACCTCCCTCAAGAACAGGAGACTGGAGGAGTTCCGCAGACGAATCAGGCAATTGGACCTGTTGGCCATCGATGACATCCATTTTCTGGCCAACAAGCCCTCCACGCAGGAGGAGTTTCTCCACACCTTCAACACCATCAGCTTGGCCGGAAAACAGGTCGTGCTGGCCTCCGATGCGCCGCCCAAGATGATCAAGCAGCTCTCTGAGAAGCTCATCAACCGGTTTGTCTCGGGGATGGTGGTACGCATAGGGCCGCCGGACCTGGCCACACGGTGCCGGATCTGTGAGCAGTACCTGGCGAAGGTGGCCAAGGCCCTTCCGCCGGGTCGTGCACTCATCCATCCCCAGCACCCTCTTGTGGGCGAGGACGTCATACGGTACGTGGCAGAGAACGTCAGGGCCAACGTCAGGGAGCTGGAGGGCGCCCTGCTCAAGATCATGGCCTACGCCTCGATCCAAGACGGACCGATCAGCATGGAGACCGCACGGCATGCGCTCGCGGATCATGTGGAGCACCACGACACCGTGCTTCAGGTGCCGCAGATCGAGGCCGCCGTGGCCTCCTACTTCGGAGTTCACGCCAGCGACATCCACGCAACCCGGAAGGACAAGACCGTGTCCCTGGCCCGGCACTTCTGCATGTACCTGGCGAGGAAGCATACGCGGTTGTCCTTCGTGGAGCTGGGACGGCAGTTGGGCAACCGCAATCACGCGACGGTCATCGTGGCCTGCAGGAAGATCGAGGAGATGGTCAGCCGCGACGCGGAGATCCACTGGCAGGGCCCTTCAGGCAACAAGGTCGGCCGGGCCAAGGGGGTGTCAGCGGATCTAGAGGCCGCTATCGGCCAGTAGGATTCTGGGCCTCGTCCAAAGCCTTGCCCAGAATATGCAGGGCGCGGCCCAAGGGACCGTCGACCACCCCACCCGCGTCGAGGGTCCTCCGGGCAGAGCCAAAGTCTCCTGTGCGATAGCATGCATAGGCCAGGACCAGACGCAGTTCCGGAGATGCCTCCTGTCGGAGGTAGGCGCCCGCCTCTTCGATCCTTGACTGGACGGCGGCCTGCCCGCCGGCCAGACCCGCCAGGTCCACGGGAATCTTGACGTAGTCGGGACAGGCGTCTAGCGTCCTGACGAGGAACAAGGAACTGCTGGTGTACTCGCCGGACATGAACATCGCGTGGCTCCTGCCTGCGAGAGCTGCGGTGTCGCCAGGCTTGTAGATGAGTGCCAGGCCGAGGGCGTCAGAGGCCTCGCGGGCCTTGCCCTCCTTGAGACGTGCGATCCCAGTCTCCATGCACTGCTCATATCTACCCTGGGTCACGGCATCCAGCGATGACCGCCAGGGCCGTGCAGTCCTGTAGGCCTCCTGGGCCTGCAATCCTGTCATCCTTGCCCCAGGCGAGCAAGGGTCCTCCATGAGGTTCGCCTGAGCAGCCAGCCCCAGTCCGCCCATTTCAGGGAACCCTGGTCCTGCAGCAGGCTGGTTGGTGTCCTGGGCATCCGCAGACCCGGACGACTCGAGGGGGCGCAGATGCGTGGCTGCGGCCCGAATGTCGTCTGCAGACCTCCCGACGTAGAGTCGCGTCCAGGTCGACTCTACGCCGCCGGGAAGACCCGACGTCTGGCCGTCCAGCCCGGACTTGGCCGGCAACACGGGGACGCCCGCGGAGGCATCGACCCGCATGGCTTCCAGGACCGGTCCACCCGACGAGTCACCCAGAGAGTCGGTCGACCAGACCGGCGTGGCCCAATCGGGTACCGCCAGGATGGAACCCTCCGGACTCGACGCCACGCGGGCGACCGACCCACTGGGTGAGTAGAAGGGGATGGTCCCTCCCAGGCCGAACCGCTGGTCCACGGCCCCTTGAGAGCTGCGCAGGAAGGAATCCAGGTAGGTTGATCCCAACGAGGCCCGGAGGTCTGTCTCGGAACCGTAGGGCACGAGTCCCTGGAATCGCATGCCCCCTGCCACATTGCCGGATATCGCCAGGCGGGAGCCGGAGTCCATGGGGTCAGGCTGCGTAACAAGGTCATTTCCGAAGCTGCTCGGCGGGGCCGTGAGAGGACCGATGGGAGACCCGGGCGATCGATCTATCGCCTGACCCAGTGAGGGCGCAGGCCCAGAAGCCCCAGGGCCATCGTCCTCTTCCATCGACTTGTCCGATCGGCCATTGCCATGTCCCGTCGTGCCTTTCAGGCGTCCTTCGATCCACTACCTCGGCTGCAGGTACTTGGGCATCTCAGCCCAGTGCAGCCGGGTGGCCAGGGTATCCCAAGGATTCCGCAGAGGGTTGCTAACGATCAGGAACTCTCGACTGGCCTTCCTGATCCGGACCACGGCGTCCGGTTCGAGTCCGCACAGGACCTGTCCATCGACGGCGACGGTGGTCCCCTGGTTGACCTGCACGCCCCGGATCTCCACAACACGGGAGGCATCGATCACGATGGGCCTGAAGCTCAGCGAATGCGGACAGATCGGCGTGACCACCATGGCCATCATGGACCCCGGCAGGATGGGTCCGCCGGCCGAGAGGTTGTAGGCCGTGGAGCCGGTCGGAGTCGAGACGATCAGGCCATCGCTGATGCACCTTGCCACGCGATGACCGTCCAGAGAGATCTCCAGCTCGATCACGCGATAGGGAGGCCCCGCGGTGATGAACACCTCGTTGACTGCAGGAGAGAGGAAGCGACATCTCGCCCTCTTCTCTGTCGGGCCGCCGGAGGGGCTGCGCATCGCCTCAGGCAGCGTCCGGCACGACAGCATCATCCGTCTTTCAACGGCCACCTTGCCCGCCATGATCCTGTCGAACACGGCCCTCAGCTCGGGCACGCTGAACTCGGCCAGGTAGCCCAGTTTGCCAAGGTTGACTCCAATGACCGGGATACGCAACGGGCTGAGGACCCGTGCCGCACAGATGAGGGTCCCGTCGCCGCCAAAGACCACGGCATAGTCGCACTGGCGGAGGGTCTCGGGCGGAGGATCCAGCACGTCACCGCAGGCCAGCACGACCGCCTTGTCCCGGACGAATCGCCGGAACTCGGCCACTGCCTGCGGCACCGAAGACTTGTGGAGATCTCCGAAGATCACGAGTTTGGGAGCCTGCCTAGCCCGCATGTCTGCCTACCCTTGGGTTATCGAGCCGTGACGTCGCCCGGCCTTTGCCTAGACGACCAGCGGTACGGCCAGCATCTCGCTGGCCATCTTGACTACCTCATCGGCAGTCAGACGCGACAGGATAAGTTGCCGTTGGCGGGTGTCATGCCGGACAAAGGTCCGGCCTGCGCCCAGGCAGCGGATCGCATCCAACCTGATGTTACCGGCCTTTGACGAGGCCGCGAGCTCCAGCAGTGCAGAGGCGAATCCGCAGGTGTACTGGTGATCCTCGAGGGTGATGATCTTCTTGCCTTTCTCCAGCCATTCCAGGATCGCGCGATCCATGGGAACGACGAATCGGGCATTGATGACGGCCACCTCGATGTCGTGACTCGCAAGGATCTGCTGAGCCTTGATCGCCTGTGACAGCAAGGGGCCATAGGTCGCGATGGCCAGCTCCGCATGGGGCGAGCCCCCGACGACCACGGATCGTCCGAGCTGGAAGGGCGCCTTACAGGCCTCAGCGGTCTGGTCGGGCGGCGGAACGGGCTCTTTGGGGTACCGAATCACGACGGGATGGCTGTGCTGAAGAGCAAACTCCAGGGCCAGCCTCATCTCGCCGCCGTCTGCGGGCGAGCACAGCACCATGTTGGGCATCATGCGGAGGAATCCGACGTCCATCAGCCCATGATGGGTGGGCCCGTCCGGGCCCGTGAACCCTGCCCTGTCCACGCAGAAGACCACGGGCAGATCCTGGAGCGACACCTCCTGGAGAATCTGGTCGATGCTTCTCTGCAGGAACGTCGAGTAGATGCATACGACGGGTCGCAGCCCTCCATGCGCGAGCCCGGCCGCCACGTCCACGGCCGCGCTCTCTGCGATGCCGACGTCGAAGAAACGGGCCGGAAACCGCTGCCGGAAGTCGAGCAGCCCCGTGCCGTCACACATCGCGGAGGTGATGGCCACGATGCGCTCGTCCTTGGCTGCCATCTCCGTCACGCACTGACCAAACACGTCTGTGAAACTGGGTGCACTGGGCCCGGAGGGAGGTTCCACTGCGTCCCCATTGATGACAAACGGTCCCGTCGAGTGGAACTTGCTGGGGATCTCGTGTGCGGGCGCAAACCCCTCACCCTTCTTCGTGTAGGCGTGAAGCAGCACGGGCCGATCCACGTGACTCAGGGCGCCGAGCAACTGAACCAGGGAATCGATGTCATGGCCATCCACCGGTCCGAAGTAGGGGATGTTCAGGCTTTCGAAGATCTGGCTGCCCGGCACCACCATGCGGAGGTGCTTCTTGAACCGCTCCATGGCCTCTTCCATGCTTCGGCCAATCCGGGGCACGTGCTCCATAAGGGTGACGGCGGTCCGGCGAAGGTCTTCGTACGTGTGACTCAGCCGCATCTGCGAGAAGTACCGGGCGAAGGCCCCCACCGTGGCATCGATTGCCATGGAGTTGTCGTTCAGGACGATCAGCAACTGCCGACGGACCAGCCCGATGTTATTGAGCCCTTCGAAGGAGGTTCCGTTCACGATACTGGCGTCACCGACAAAGGCCACGATCCGGGGAGACGGACCCGCCTGTTCACCGCCAGGCCGGCCGCTGCTCTTGATCTGTTCGGCCAGGGCCGCGCCAATGGCCGTGGGAATCGCGGTGCCAGCGTGCCCTACCGCGAAGTGGTCATAGACGCTCTCGCCGGGATTGGGGAATCCACTCACGCCCCCTGCCTGGCGGAGCGAGGCGAAGCCATCCTTTCGGCCTGTGATGATCTTGTGGGTGTAACACTGATGGCCCACGTCCCACAGGAGCTTGTCGACCTGAAAGTCAAAGACCCGGTGCAAGGCGAGGGTCAGCTCCACGGCGCCTAAGTTGCTGGCCAGATGGCCACCATTCCTGCTCACCGAGGCCAGCATGAACCGGCGTATCTCGCCGGCCAGGCCGTTGAGCTGTTCGATCGAAAGCTTCTTCAGATCGCCCGGGCTATGGATCGCGTCCAGAAGTTCACTCATGCCAATTCAGTCCAGTCACCTACAATGGGTCGATATTCTATCAGAATCGTCCGGCGTTGCACAGGATTCCATCGGCAGGGTCCAGCAGGCCGGCCTTCCCATCCACCAAGCGACACCAAGCATGATTCACACCTCCTGTGACTGCAAGTTTATGCGTGGACAAGGGTTTCGTCACAGAGCGACGGACTCCTTTGAAACCGCCTGGCCGCCAACCTGTGGGACGGAGTGGAAAAAATACGGCCCCTCAGGCTACGCGCCATTGAGGGGCCAAACCAACCTGCATCCTTCGGAGGGTAAAGTCTTCTATAGCCGGTGCGCTCGATGATCCGATCACCGGCATCTACCCCCATAGTTCCTGCTCAACGAGGATCGTAACGCTGCGAAGACAGATTTTTTTCCTGTGGCCGTAATGCCACCTCTGGGCGAGTCGCCTTCAGGGGCATTTCTCACAAGGTCTTGGACGGGCGTGGGACTATCAGGAATTGCTCAACCTGGGTGCCCGGATGAAGCCTCCCTGAGGCTTCAGATCCGGAAGCCTGTAGGGAATGGTCTTGCAGATCTCCTGGACGAGGTCATCGATCGCCTTGGCCTCTCGGACGGTCAGGGTCCTCTGGGCCCTCCGTTGCTGATCGATCTTCTTTTGTTCCTCGCTGCTGACGTGGGCGCTGTTGAATATCCCGCCTCCCACTGTATCGAAATCCTCATCAGCCAGGGACCACCAAGTGCTGTTGCGTTTGCGTACAGCACCGCTGCCTACCCACAGGGCGCCGCCGGTGTTGACTTCGATGATCTTGGCGGTCAGGTTTGTCTCTTCTCCAAAGTTGGGTACCTGGATGGTCAGCACGGCCGGCACCTTCAGGATGCGGCCCGCCTCTATCGCATAGGGTTCCCCTTTGAGGTCGTCCAGTTGCGCGTTGCTCTCTACGAGCTGTCTCTTCACGAGCTGACGTCCCACTGGACCATACCCCTTCTTCAGCAGTTGTTTAAGAAAGGCGTCTGAGATCTGGTCCTTCACACTCTCGCTCTCTACGGCTCCGCTGACGTCGACGACAGCCACCAGGTCGAGGGTCGAGAAGTCAAATCCAGCCCGAATGCAGCTTTCTCCACTCGTGCCATTGAATCTACACCCAGCCATCAGGCAGACTGCGGTGAACATCAGGACAGTAGATAGTATCCTCATAGGTCTATCTCCAGAACGGACTGGACTGGCAATCGATCACCTTGTCAATATTCTTCCCAAGTTACCCTAGTATCCTATTATGACATAAAATCATACAACTGCAATAGCTTCTGAGACCCAGCATGTTCTATCGTCGTATCGCGGACGTGGATTCAGTATGTGCTGCGCCAGCCAGGATGCATCCCCATCTGGCGACCCTGGATGGTCCTATAACGGAAGGCTCAACACCCGCGAGTTGGCCATGAACCGGCCAGGACGGATCTGTGGTCGGATAGATGGGCGATCCGGTTGCGTATCGCCCGTCTTTGCGATAGAATGCGAGTCAGTCGGGCCCGGGGTGTAGCTCAGCTTGGCTAGAGCGCCTGCTTTGGGAGCAGGAGGCCGCTGGTTCAAGTCCAGTCACCCCGATTGGGCATCACCTGGTCTTGTAGCTGATGGACATCCCGTCCTGCTTCTCCAGCGACGCGCGGATGATGACGGTGTCGTAGTCCGGGCTGGTCTGGACGTATTGCAGGAAGTCCTTCATCTGGTCCGCGGATTGGATGACGTTGTCAGCGATGACCATCGCTCCTGGCTTGAGCTTTGGCTCGATCAGCTTCAGGTACTTGAGGTAGTCTCGTTTGACCGCATCGATGAACACGAAGTCAAACTGACCGTCCAGGGTCGCCAGGGTCTTGAGGGCATCTCCTTGGACGCAGGTCACGGTCTTCTCAAGGCCGACCGCCTCCAGGTTGGCACGGCACTGCCTGACCATCTCGGGATCGATCTCCAGCGTGTAGAGGTGTCCACCCGCTCGCTCCATCGCGATCCCCATGTTGACTGCGCCAAAGCCCTTGTTGGACCCCACCTCTACCCCTCGCTGGGCCTTTGCGCCCTCGACCGCGATCCGCAGGAACATCGCGTCTGCGACCGTCGTGTCCATGCTGGTCCGTTTGAAGTCCTTGATGAACTGTTCGCGGTACTCACGGCTTGTCTTGTTTGGCTCTGCTGCACCCATGAGGATCGCCCCTCCACAGATCAAACCTGTACAAAGTCTCAGAGCCGATTCCTTGATGCCACTCATGGAGATCTCCTTGGTGTGGTGTTCAATGTCTCATCTCTGACGTCAGGACCGCATAGTCCAGAAAGTCCACCCATCCGTCACCGCAACTGGGTGCCACATCCGCCACGGACCCCTCGGTCAGCCAATGGCTGGCGAGTATGGCCACATCGGCCATGTCCACATCGAGGTCCTCGTCAAGGCCGAATTTGTGGGCGTAGGGAAGGCACTCGGGGACCACCCGGATCTCTGTGGTGAAGGTATAGGGAACGACCGAGCCGCTGTCGAACGTCAGCTCCGCGAAGAAGGCGGTCCACCCCGTCCTGGGCTTGGCGACCGAGGCCACGTAGGTGTTGGGTGACCGGGGCGAGAGTTCATGGGCAGACCATGCCTTGCCGATGGTCTGGAGCCGAAAGTCACGGGCCACTCTGTTGCTCGCCTGCCACAACCTGACCTTCAGGGGACGGGTAGCCGTGTGGACGATGATGCCCTCGTTGGGATCCACGTCCCAGGAGAACTGGGGCCGGGCCAGGCCTGCCAGCACGGATCGGTAGAAGGCCAGCAGGCTCTGATCCGCGTCGGACCCGGCCAGGCCATGGTCCGTGTTCGGACAATAGCGGGTGTAGACCGGGCCGGCCAGATCGTGGATGTAGAACTGGGCCGAGTCAGGCAGGAAGAACTGGTCGCCTGACGAGTTGATCAGGAATCTGGGGATGATCCTGCGGTCCCGATAGACGTAGGGGTCCACGATCTTCAGAAGCTCCTGCCCTTGAGGGGTGTCAAACCGCTCGAAGACATGCAGATCCTCGTAGTCGCGGATGGCCTCGGAGTAGAAGCCATAGGCGCTGAGGTGATGGCGCATCTGAGGCGCCATGTTGAGCACGTCGATCACCAAGGGTATCGCGGCGACCACCCGTGTATCCACGGCTGCGCACAACCACGTGGTCCAGCCTCGTTTGCTGCCCCCACTGACCACGAACTCCTTGATCTGGATCGGAGCCCTTGAGGACGCCGAACGAAGGTAGTCCTGGACCGTGTCCATGGCTCGCACCGCACTCTTGACCATGGGCAGCAACACCGGCCAGTTCGCGTCGGACGTGGCGCAGCACCGGTCGAACGAATAGGCGATGATGGCATCCTCGTACCGCGTAACCCCGTCTCCCGCAAAGACCAGGGGCTGATTGGGCACCATGCGAAGCTCCACCACCACGGTCTTTGAGGCCACGGCGACCTGGAGCAACATGGGGTCAGCCCCCGTGGGTGCGGCATCCGTGTTGTTGCCGCCCGTGATCCACAGCAGCGCCTTCGGACCAGCCGCCCCGTCGGGGATGATGAGGGTGAGCCAGTGCTTCCAGACCGTGCGGTTCACCTCAGCCGGACTTCGCCAGGATTGAGAGGTCATGTTCAGGACGACCGCACGCCATCCGGACCCCGAGAAGGTACTCGCCACCGAGTAGGTGTAGCTGGGATCCGGCGCAGCCACGTAGTCATCCAGGGCCGTGGCGAGTCCCCGCTGTGACGCTGCCAGGCTGCACAGGCACACGATCGATCGTACCACCCACTGTCTCATGGTCACTCCGTTCCGCCGGTCTACGGCATGGACTGCCGGGTACCCATTATAGCCGGCGGGGTCCGGATGTGGGAGTCCAGACTGCATTGGGCCCAGGGCAGCCGGAGGTCTGGTGTATGGACTTGGCCCCGGGGCCAGATACAATGGTCACGATGCCACCGGGCGTACCGGCGCAGCAACCGCTTGCCTTTGAAAGGAGCAGACATGTTCAAGTCATTCAGGAATGGGTGGATTTGGATCAGCCTTTTGGCCCTGGCCGTGGCCTGGGGGCCCGCGACCCTCTGCACAGCCGAGAGCCTGTCTGCTTCAAGCCTGGACCTCACCAAGATCGATCAGGGATGGGGAACACCCCACCCCAACCAGTCGGTCGAGGGCCGCAAGATGTCCGTCAACGGCCAGACCTACGAGGAAGGGATCGGCACCCACGCGGACAGCGTCTTCCTGATCGATCTGGACCGGAAGGCCAAGCGGTTCACGGCCATGGTCGGCGTCGATGATGAGGTGGGAGACAACGGCGGAAGCGTGGTGTTCAGGGTCGCGGGCGACGGCAAGGACCTGTACAACAGCGGTCTGGTCAAAAGCCACCAGGCCGCCCGCAAGGTCGATGTGGACGTGACCGGCATCAAGACCCTGGTCCTGATGGTTGAGGGTGGCGAAGACGGCATCAACTATGACCACGCGGATTGGGCCAATGCCAGGATCGAGTACGAAGGGACCAAGCCCCAGGCCATCGACGCGCCCAAGGAAGACGCCGTGATCCTGACGCCCAAGCCGTCACCCAAACCCAGGATCAACAGCGCCCGGGTCTTTGGGGTCAGGCCCGGCAACCCGTTCCTCTATACGATCGCAGCCACGGGCGACCGGCCCATGACGTTTGCCGCGGAGGGGCTGCCTGAAGGTCTTTTCGTGGACTCGAAGACCGGCATGATCAATGGGTCGCTCAAACAGAAGGGCGAGTACACCGTGACGCTCCGCGCCAGGAACAGCCTGGGCGAGACCCAACGCAAACTCAGGATCGTGTGTGGGCCCAGGATCGGCCTGACGCCGGCCCTCGGCTGGAACAGTTGGAACTGCTTTGCCGGTGCAGTCACTGCAGAGAAGGTCAAAGCGGCAGCGGACGCCATGGTCAAGAGCGGCCTGATCAATCACGGCTGGACGTACATCAACATCGACGACTACTGGGAGGTCAAGCCCAGTGCCACAGACGACCCCACGCTGCAGGGGCCGCAGCGGAGTGCCGACGGGCATATCCTGCCCAACAAGCGGTTCCCAGACATGAACGACCTGGCCAACTACGTGCACAGCTTGGGTCTGAAGATCGGGCTGTATTCGGCGTCCAGGACCCTGGACCTGCGGCGGATGCGTGGCCAGCTACAAGTACGAAGAGCAGGACGCCCAGAGCTACGGCAAGTGGGGGTTCGACTATCTCAAGTACGATTGGTGCAGCTACGGCGACATCGAGAAGGGCAACACCCTGGCCGGCTACATGAAGCCCTACCAGGTCATGCGGGCTGCGCTCGACAAGGTACCGCGTGACATCATGTACAGCCTATGCCAGTACGGCATGGGCGACGTCTGGGAGTGGGGCGATCAGGTGGGAGGCAATAGCTGGCGAACCACGGGGGACATCACGGACAGTTGGGGGAGCATGGCGAGCATCGGCTTCAACCAGGCAGGACACGAGAAGTACGCGGGTCCCGGCCACTTCAATGACCCGGACATGCTGGTCGTGGGCAAGGTCGGCTGGGGACCCAGCCTCCATCCGACTCGCCTGTCGCCCAATGAGCAGTACACCCACATCAGCCTCTGGTGCCTGCTGGCCTCGCCGCTGCTGATCGGCTGTGACATGACCCAGATGGATGACTTCACGATGAACCTGCTGACCAACGACGAGGTCCTGGAGGTCAACCAGGACCCTGCCGGACGTCAGGCGGGCCGCGTCAGCCAGGATGGCCGTCTCGAGGTCTGGGCCAAGGACATGGAGGATGGATCCAAGGCCGTGGGACTGTTCAACCGGGGTGAGCTCGAGGCCCCGGTCAAGGCCACCTGGCAGGCCCTGGGCATCAAGGGCAGGCACAAGGTCCGTGACCTGTGGAGGCAGAAGGACCTGGGCGAGTTCTCGGATCACTTCGAGGCCAAGATCGCCCGGCACGGCGTGGTCCTGGTAAAGATCGCCCCTGCGAAGTAGGCCGGCATAGTGAGATGATGCATTTGGAAAGGATGAAGTCATGTCTGGACTAGCAGGACATCTGTCACATCGTTGGATGATAGTCCTTGGGGTTGCGCTGGCTTTCTGGCTGGCGATCCCGGGATGTCAGCGACAGTCGCAGTCGCAGTCTCAATCCCAACCCCAGTCCGTCTCTTCAACCCAGGTCGAGGTGGTCTCCTTGTCCAAGCTCGACCTTCGCAAGCTCCAGCAGCCCAGGAGGATGAATCGTGGCAGACCCGGCGCGGCGCCGAGCGCGATCTCCGTTGCAGGACAGCCCTTCGAAGATGGGGTCAAGACATACGGAAGCAGCGTCCTTTGGATCGACCTGGCTAAGAGCGCCCAGCGATTCACCGCCAGCGTGGGCATTGACGACGAATCCAAGGAGTCGACCCAGACCGCGGTGTTCCGGGTCTTCGGGGATGCCAAGGAGCTCTTCAACAGCGGCCCGGTCAAGCCGGGGCAGCCGGCCAAGAAGGTGACCGTCGGCCTCAAAGGAGTCCAGAATCTCCTGCTCATGGTCGACGTCGCGGACAGCAACGCTGCTCCCCCGCGAACGGACTGGGCCGAGGCCAAGATCGAGTACGTGGCTGTGCAGCCCAAGACCATGGACGGCCCCGCCGAGAAGGCCGTGATCCTGACCCCCAAGCCCTCGCCCAAACCCCGGATCAACGGGGCCAAGGTCTTCGGCGTTCGGCCCGGCAATCCGTTCCTCTTCACCGTCGCCGCCACCGGCGACCGGCCGATGACCTTCGCGGCCGACAGGGCTGCCGGAGGGGCTCTTGCTCGATCCGAAGACCGGCATGATCACCGGCATCCGTCAAGGCAGCAAGGCGAGTACGTGGTGACCCTGCGGGCCAAGAACGCCTGGGCGCAGCCGAGCGGAAGTTCAAGATCGTCTGCGGCGACGCAGATCGCCCTGACGCCGCCGATGGGCTGGAACAGTTGGAACTGCTTTGCCGGCGCGGTCGACGACGAGAAGGTCAAGGCCGCGGCCGACGCCATGGTCACGCAGCGGCCTGATCAACCACGGCTGGACCTACATCAACATCGACGACTGCTGGGAGATCAAGCCCGGCAGCAACGATCCGACGCTCAAGGGCCGAGCGCGCGACGCCGAAGGCCGCATCATGCCCAACAAGCGGTTTCCCGGACATGAAGGGCCTGGCGGACTACGTCCACAGCCTGGGCCTGAAGATCGGCATCTACTCCTCGCCCGGGCCCGCTGACCTGCGGCGGCTGCACCGGCCAGCTACCAGCACGAGGAGCAGGACGCCCAGCGCTACGCCGAGTGGGGCTTCGACTACCTCAAGTACGACTGGTGCTCCTACGGCCAGCATCGCACCCAGGGACCCCGACCTGCGCGGACCTGATGAAGCCCTACCAGCGTCATGCGCGCCGCCCTGGACAAGGTGCCGACCGCGACATCGTCTACAGCCTCTGCCAGTACGGCATGGGCAACGTCTGGGAATGGGGCGACCGAGGTCGGCGGCAACTGCTGGCGCACCACCGGCGACATCACCGACACCTGGGGCAGCATGGCCGGCATCGGCTTCAGCGCAGGACGGCCACGAGAAGTTCGCCGGGCCCGGGCCACTTGGAACGATCCCGACATGCTGGTCGTCGGCAAGGTCGGCTGGGGCCCGAACCTGCACCCGACGCGCCTGACGCCGAACGAGCAGTACACCCACATCAGCCTCTGGTGCCTGCTGTGCTCGCCGCTGCTGATCGGCTGCGACATGACCCAGCTCGACGACTTCACCCTGAGCCTGCTGACCAACGACGAGGTGCTCGAAGTCAACCAGGACCCGCTGGGCAAGCAGGCCGCGCGCGTCGCGCAAGGACGGCGACGCTCGAAGTCTGGGCCAAGGACATGGAAGACGGCTCCAAGGCCGTCGGCCTGTTCAACCGCGGCCGAGTCTGCGGCGCCGGTCACGGTCGACGTGGTCCGACCTGGGCATCACCGGCAAGCAGACGGTCCGCGATCTCTGGCGGCAGAAGGACCTCGGCAAGGCCAGCGGCCAATTCGAGGCCAAGGTCCCCCGCCACGGCGCGGTGCTGATCCGGCTCTGGCCGGCCCGGTAATCGCCGCGACGCAGCTTCGCGACTGAAGAGGTACTCGACCGCCGCTCTCCGTGACGACCACGGGGGCGGCGGTTTCGCTTTGCCCTCGCGACCAGAACGCCTTCGGTTCTCCTCCTTGCCAATCGCCGGGCAGGAGATATACTCCTGCCATGGCCCGTGAAACCATGACCTCGCGGCAGCGCGTCCTGAAGGCCCTCAACCACGAGGAGCCTGACCGCGTTCCCATCGACCTCGGCGGCAACCAGACGGGCATTCACAGAAAGGCCTACGAGGACCTGCTCGGCCTGCTGGGCATCGCTGACGAGATCACGATCATGGACGCGGTCCAGCAATTGGCGCGGCCCTGCGAGACCATGCTCGAGCGGCTGCGGGTGGACACCCGCTACATCGCTGCGGGCGCAGCCAGGGGATTCAAGGGCAGGATCGAGCATCGCCGGCGCGACGGCAGGCTCTGGCACGACCTGACCGACGAGTTCGGGGTCCGATGGTCCATGCCGGATAACCAGCGGCTCTACATGGACATCACCCATCATCCGCTGGCCGGGGCCTCGCTCGAAGACGTGAAGGCCTATCCCTTTCCGAAGGGCGACGACCCGGGCCGGTTTGAGGGGCTGAGGCAGCGGGCCCTCGAGGTCAGGACCCAGACGCCCTATGCCCTGGTCAGCGGCATCTCCGGGGTGGTGTACGAGACCTGCTGGTATATGAGGGGCTTGGAGCAGTGGTTCTGTGACATGCTCGCGCAGCCGGAGTTGTGCGAGGCCCTGCTCGACCAGACCCTTAAATTCTGGATGGACTGGTTCCGGTTATTCCTCGACGAGGTCGGGGACCTGGTCGACGTGATCATGATCGGCGATGACCTGGCCGGCCAGTCCGGGCCGTTGTTCGACCCTCGTTTCTACAGGAAGATCGTCAAACCGCGCCACAAACAGCTCGTCCAGTACATCCGCTCCCGCACCCAGGCCAAGGTCTGGTATCACACCTGCGGGGCCTGCGTGGAGTATATCCCGGACCTCATCGACAACGGCGTCCACATCCTCAATCCCGTGCAGATTGGCGCAGCAGGCATGGATCCTGCGGCACTCAAGCGGTCCTTCGGACGGGATCTGGTCTTCTGGGGCGGAGCCATCGACTCACAGCACGTGCTAGCCTCCGCAACGACCGGCCAGGTCCGCCAGCACGTGCAGCAGAACATGGAGGCCTTCAAGCCTGGCGGAGGCTACATCTTCAATAGCGTCCACAACCTCCAGCCGGGCGTCCCGGCAGAGAACATCGTGGCCCTGTATGAGGCAGCGTATGAATTTGGGTGGTACTGCTAGCAAGCGAGCCTCGATCGTCTCGGGCGTGGCCGTGGGCCTTGGCTTTGTGTGTTTCGTGGTGGTTTCATTCCTGCCCCCACACAAGGGCCAGTTCCTGGACGATCCCATCCGGTGCTTTCTGACTGGCGTCGGCGTGATCGCCGTTGCCACGCCCCTGTGCGTGGCGGGCGCAGCACTGAAAAGGAAGTTCAGCCAGTCGCCCTACTTTGAGGGGGCCTTCATCGCGGGTGTCCTCAACCTCTTCGGCACTGTGCTGGTGGCTACGGGCCTGGTGTGCGTCGGCTTTGGCCTCTATGACCTGATCAAGCCCTTCCTCGACAAGAAGTAGCCGTCAACCGCTGCCGGAATCTTCACTTCTCTGCAAAAAGCTCCTTTGGCTCCAGCGAAAGATGACGCATTGTTTAGTTGGGGGCAAACGAGGGTGAACCATGAGCCAGCTTGAGACGATCTCCGAGCCAATGCGCGATGCGGGATGGGCCTTGGGGCCATCTCACGAGAGGCCTGAGGACTTGAAGGTCCCGCATGGGCAGTATCTCGTGGAGGTCTTTCTTCCTCTGATCGCCTTGCTGGCCATGTCTGTCCTGGTGGTCACGACGATTGTCACTGTAGTGACCACCGTCGCCCATGCAGCGATGCGTTTCTAGCCTGCATCGCTCATGGGTTCTTGGGGCCGGCCCGCCGCAGTGTGGGCGTTAGAACCAGGGCGGCGAGGACCTACGGCGGATGTGGATCTCATCCACTACGCCGCGGCCCTGGCGGGTGAGCAGGAACACCGTCCACTGGGCTATCTCCTGTGGCTGGATCAGCTCATCCGCCGGGATGTCGGGCCGGACCCGGCGGACCAGATCGGTGTCCACACCACCCGGACAGATCACGTGCACTCTGATCCCTTCTGGGTGGAGCTCCTCTGCCAGGGCGATAGAAAACCCCCGCAAGGCATGCTTGGAGGCCGTGTAGGCCGTCTGGTTGGCGTAGCCCTTAACGCCCACCACGGACGAGATGTTGATGATGCACGGATCCTCCGCCTTGCGGAGCAGCGGCAGGCATCGCCTGCACAGGATGAAGGGGCCCCTGGCATTGACGGCCATGCACCTGTCCCATGCCTCAGTAGGCGTCTGCTCGACCTTCCCCGAGAACGTCACACCCGCGTTGTTGACCAAGCCATCGAGCCTAGCGTGGACCCTGGCCACCGTATCCACCAGGTTCGAGATCGCAGCCTCATCTGCCAGGTCCGCAGCCACGGACAGCGGCCTACGGCCAGTCTGGCCGGCAATCGTGTCTGCAAGCTCATCCAGGGCCGCCTGAGACGTAGCAGTCAGCACGGGCTGCACCCCCTGCCTGACAAGCTCCATGACGATGGCCCGGCCGATCCCTCGGCTTGCCCCTGTGACCAGGACGATTCTGTGGGTTTCCATGACGCATGATTGTACGCAGGTGCCCCGCCTGTGGACAAGCCCAAGAGACTATCTCAAAACCTGTTCCTACTCCGATCGGCTGCGAAGCCCAGGGTCTGTGCAACGGCAGGTCGGATCTGGTAGAATCTCCGGCCTGTATGCAATACGACTTTGACATGACCATCGACCGCCGGCAGACCGGCAGTCTGAAATGGGATAGATACCAGGGCCGCGACGTCCTGCCCCTGTGGGTGGCGGACATGGACTTCACGGCCCCTGCCGAGGTGATCCAGGCCCTGCGCCAACGGGTCGAGCACGGCGTGTTCGGGTATCCCGTGACGCCGCAGGGGCTCGCTGAGACGGTCGTTGACCGCATGCAGCAGATGTACGGGTGGAGGGTCCATCCGGACTGGATCGTGTGGATCCCAGGTGTGGTCGTGGGGCTCAACATCGCCTGCAGGGCGATCGGTCAGGAGGGCGACGCAGTGGCGACCTTCACGCCGATCTATCCTCCGTTCCTGACTGCGCCCGCACACATGTCCAGGTCTCTCATCCGCACGACCCTGGTCCCCTGCCAGGGCCGCATGACCTTTGACCTGGAGGCCTTCGAAAGATCCCTCACGGACCGTACCCGCCTCCTCCTGCTGTGCAATCCGCACAACCCGGTGGGCCGATCCTTCGACCGGCAGGAGCTCGAGACCGTGGCTGAGATCTGCCTCAGGCATAGCGTCGTTATCTGCTCTGACGAGATCCACTGCGACCTGATCCTCGACGACCGGGGGCACGTGCCGACTGCCTCGCTCAGCCCAGAGGTCGAGCAGCAGACCATCACCTTCATGGCGCCCAGCAAGACCTTCAACGTCCCGGGCCTGGACTGCGCACTGGCGATCATCCCCAGCGGCAAGCTCAGGCGAAGGTTTGCAGACGCCAAGGCAGGCATCGTGCCGCACATCAACGTCTTTGGCTATGAGGCGGCATTGGCTGCCTACCGCCACGCAGAGCCCTGGCGCCAGGCCCTGCTGGCTTATCTGCGGGCAAACAGGGACTATCTGCTTGCAGAGATCAACCAGATCCCAGGCCTGGTCATGGGCCCTGTGGAGGCGACGTACCTGGCATGGATCGACGCCAGGGGCCTGGGTGTGGACAACCCAGCCCGATTCTTCGAGCGGGCAGGCGTAGGCCTGTCCGATGGGGCGGAATTCGACGGCCCAGGCTTCGTCCGCCTCAACTTCGGCTGCCCGCGAGCCACGCTGGCGGAGGCGGTGGAGCGGATGTCGCGAGCAGTGCGATCCCTGAGTTAGTGAGTCGGTGGACTTGACTTGGGTCGGCTGCAAGGCGGACGCGTCTATGACAGACTGTTCTGAGCGCGGCATGTTGGCCGGATGCAAGGCCGCAGGTCCCGCTTGCCCGGAGGCGTACCCAGTGCGGTACGCTGAGGACAAACCGGACCGAGAACACAGCAGCCGGACAACAGGGCCGCTCAGAACCGAAGACTTGTGAGATATGCGGGCTAGGCCAGCGGCCTTCCGGCGTTGAGCTGCTCGTAGGCGCTGAGGTATCCGGCCACCATGTTGTCGAGGGACCAGGCCTGCCGGGCCTCGAGCATGATCCGCTTCATCTGCCGCTGCCACTGGTCTGGATGGGCCCTGAGGTACCGGTGCTGGTTCACGGCCGTATCCAATCCCCACCACAGGCCGTCGGCATCGTAGTTGGCGAACAGTACGCCATTGCCGCAGTCCAGGGGCGAACCCCACGCTACCAGGCTGAGGGCACTGATCTTGTCTTTGTATCCGCCTGTGCTACGGTTGGTGGCAGTGGCCCCGTACAGGTTGCCCACCACATCGATCTGGCCAAAGGGCTCGTACAAGGAGGCCCCGAAGACGTCTGCAGCGGCCGCATAGCCCAGGAGGCTCAGGTCCTCGCTGAAGCGATGATAGGCAATCTTTCCGCCCGAGGCCCAGGCCAACCGTCCCATGATCTGGCCGTGTGATTGATCGGGACCCACTGGATCGCCAACGACCGCGATCTGCACGTCCGGGTGGCCATAGGTGAACTTCTGGGCAATGGCCTCCAGCAGCTCGATCCCCTTCTGGACGGAGTCCAGCCTCGAAGGCCAATACAGCAGGATGGCGTTGGGGTCCTCTCGCAGGCCGGTCCTTCGCTGGAACTTGAGCAGGTTGGCCCTCTTGGCCTCCAGCAGGTCGTCGTTGGGACCGAACCGCTTGGCCAGGCCCGGCTGATGAGGACTGGCATTCTCGGGCTGGTTCTCGGGGTAGATATCCGGAGATATGCCGTTGGGAATAACCCGGGCCGCGCCGTGCGCCGACTTGGCCTTGGTCTCCAGCCTGACGCTCTCTGGGATGATCGGTTGATCCAGGAAGTGGTCCTCGACCACCTCGTGAAGGAAGGTCTGGCCCACGTAACTGATCAGAGCCGCGTTCTTGATGGCAGAGGCCTGGGCATCGATGCAGGCCTGCGTGCACCGGGCGCACATATAGAGCCGATCCTTCAGCCGATCGATCTTGACCCCGTGGAACAGGGGCACGGGGATCTGGGCCGTGTGCGTGTTGTGGACGGTGTGAAGCACCGGGATACCCAACAGGGCTGCGTAGGCAGTGACAATTCCGCCTGCCATCCAGTCATTCGAGTGCACGATCGCCCTGCCCTCGTATTGGCTTCGGATCTCGGCCAGGTAGGTATTGACGATCTGGCTCTGGAATTCCGCGGCATTGGCGGCTGCGTCGCCGTCATAGGCGCTGTGGTAGTCCTCGTACAGGGCCGAGGTCACCAGATGGACTCCTTCAGGCTTGATCTGGTGGCGTTTCTGGATCCACTCGGCCTCGCTCAGGCCGGACTCCTCTCTGAACCGCTTGGTCAGATTCAGGGTGATCAGGTGCACGGGAATCTGTCTGTCGGAGAGGCCCTTGCACAGGGCAGAGACCACTTCGCCCATGCCTCCGCTCTTGCCTGAGACGTAACGGGCAAAGTAGCCCATGCCCTCTGAAGGCAGCCGGCCGGTCTCTGGCGTGATGAGGATCACGGCGGTCTTTTGCGCCGCCTTGTGCACGGCGAAGTCCTTGATGCCGTAGCGGAGATCATCCAGGGCATGGGTCAGCACCTGGGCCGCGGCCACGGGCGAGCCGTAGGGGCTGAAATAGGCGTGGACCAGGCCATCGGCCCCGCGGCCCTCGTGGAGGTAGTACAGGTGATCGGAGGTGGTCAGGATGCGGTACCTGGACAGCCAGTCCCCCCCTGCCCCCTTGACCTCCTGCTCCAGGGACTCGATGACCTTGAACAGCTTGTATTGCGTCGGGGAGCCGAGCCAGCCCTGCGTGTCGCGCGCGGCATCGGCCCAGGAGGACGTGGCGAGCGGATGGATGTCGGCCAAGGGGCACGAGGCGTCGCGAAACCGCTCGGCAATCTCCGTCGGATTGGCCAGGACCACAGTCGGTTCGTTGGCCAGGGCTGCAGGCAGTTCCCGCCAGAATTCGAAGATGCCCTTGTCCGCCCAGATGTGCTCGCCGATGTGCTCATAGTCGTATCCCAGGACCACGGCCTCGCCGTCGATCTGGGCCAGGAACTGGGCATACTGGGGCGCAGTCAAGGGCACTTGCGGAAGCCGAAAGGCCACGTCATCGCTCAGGCCGCGGTTGCGCGGCAGCACGACCATGTGGCGGGCCTTGCCGTTGCGCCCCATCGCGAGGAACACGGCGTTGGGGGAGATGGGCTTGCCCTTCTTGGGCGCGAAGAGATCGTCCCTCTGTTCGCAGAGCATGGCCTGGAATCCCATGTCTGCCACCACGTTGGCGATGTCGTTGTTGAACATCAACTCCGTGTTGCGGAACGCCGTGGGCTTAACCCCAAACAGGGTATCCATGGTCTGGCGGTGCATGGCCACCTGCTCGCGGAACTCGGTCTTGTCCGGGTCTGCGAACAGCCCTGTGAGCGAATGGTAGAAGGTCTCGTCCAGGTATTCCACCTGGCGGTGGGCCCGGCCCGCCTGGTAGAGCTCTCTCAGCAGGTCGATCACCTTGGGCCGATACCGCTGGGCCTGATCCAGGAACGTGCCCGACATGCTGAGGCAGATCTTGAACCCGGGGTATGCCCTGATCAGATCGACCAGCATCGTCGTGGCAGGAGCGTAGCATTTCTCCGCAACCTTCTGGAAGACCTTTTCGTTCTCCTGCTCCCAAAGAAAGGTCGTTCCGTCGGGGTGCAGCCGGTAAGGCTGATGCAACTGGAAGTAGAACGTCACAAGAGGCATGCCACTAGCGTACAACGAAGGGCCCTTGCCGTCCAGGGGGAATAGGCTCGGAGGGGGCTTGGGAAGGGTTGGGAAGAAGTGATCAACGGCTAACCGGAGGTACGGCCTGGAGTGCCCTCCAGGGAAGCCGGTGCGGCGGCCACGGCCTCGCCGCCCACGGCGGCCTTGGGCAGGGTGAACAAGAACGTGGACCCCAGGCCTACCTGAGACTCCACCCAGACCGTGCCACCCATCCGCTCGACGATCTTCTTGACGATGGTCAGTCCGACGCCCGTGCTCTCATAGCTATCGCGAGACGCCAGGGTCTGGAACATCTGGAAGATCTTCTCGAAGTATTTTTCCTCGATTCCGGGGCCGTTGTCGGAGACCCAGAACTTCCAGAGTTCGCCCTCTTCCGCGCAGCCGACGTGGATCTTGCCCTCGGGCTTGTCCATGTACTTGATGGCATTGCTCAGCAGGTTCTGGAACAACTGGCCTGTCTTGATCCGTTCCAGAAGGAGGGTCGGCAGCCCCTCCTGCACCGTGACCTGGATGTTCGAAGGCAGGTCCAACAATTCAACGATCTCGCCCACCAATCTGCTGAGGTCGACCTCCACCCTCTCCTCCCGCACGTCGCCTGCCCGGGAGTACTGAAGGATGCCATCGATGAGGTCCCGCATCCGGTCTACGCGGCCGGTCAGCATCTCCATCTGCTGCCTGCCCTCCTCGCCCAAATGTTCGGCGCAATCCATCGAGATCCAACTGGTGAGCGTCTTGATGGATCGCAGAGGGGCCTTGAGGTCATGCGAGACGACGCGAGCGAAACCGGACAGCTCCTGGTTGACCTTCTGGAGGTTCTCGTTGGCCTTGGCAAGTTCCTCGACCGCCTGGGCCTTCGCCCGATCCGCCTCCACCCGGCAGGTAATGTCCCGGAAGCTCCACACCCGGCCCACCACCTGGGACCCGATCATCTGAGGCCTGGAGTACCGCTCGAAGACCTTCCCGTCCTTGAAGGCGAAGACGTCAAAGCTCTCGGCCGTCGGGTCTCCGTAGAGCTGTTCCACCTTGGCGATGAAGGCCTCGGGATCCTGCAACTGGCTGAGCACGTGGGCCAGTGCCAGGTCGTCGCAGCCGGACTGCAGGACGGAGTCGTGGATCTGCCACAGGGTTCTGAAGCGATCATTGTAGCTCTGGATCCGACCCTCCTTGTTGACGACGAGGATGCCGTCTGCCGTCGAGTCGAGCGTGGCGGTCAGGAGCGAGACCGCCTGTCTGAGCTTCTCCTCAGCGGCCTTGCGGTCTGCCACTTCCTGGAGGAGGCGATCGTTGACCTTGGACGAATCCCCTGGGTGGCCACCCCGGGTTGGCTCACCCCCACTTCGGTCTGCGCCGAGCCCGTCATAGACGTCGCTGATGGCGTCGAACAACGGCGACAGCTCGGTGGGCAGGGCCTCCGGGTTCCCGACCGTCACTTCAATCTGGCGGCGCAACAGCTCATTCATGGCACGTCCCTCTTCACAGATTCAATCACGGTGACCGTCTTTGGATACTCCACGGCCAGGGATCGCCTCATCTGCCCCTATCCATCGGCTCTCATGCCCGCCCATGTGAGCAAGAAACCCGGGGCCGCTACGTCGATGGGCACAGCGCCGGCGACGGCGACGGCGTGGAGCCACGGCAGGCCTGCCGGTTTCGGGGTGACATTTTCGGACGAAGGACCTGGTCCATCGGCTTCAGCATGAAGGTAGGAAGGTAAGAAGGTAGGAACGTGAGAGGGGCGGATCATGATCGGGCTCATCCCGGCCGGTCCGCCTCGCACCTTCTTGCCTTCTCAGCTTCTCACCTTCTCGCCTCGCCGGTCGGTGGTCACTCGACCACCTTGTAGACCGCGTCTCCCTTGTGGACCCCATCAGGGGGCCTTCACCCCCACGCCATCGCCTCCCCTGGCCCCTACACGCCCCAGATGTCCCTGGCGTATTCCCGTACGGTGCGGTCGCTTGAAAATGGACCTGACGCAGCCACATTGAGGATCGCCTTGCGGGTCCAGTCCTCGGTCTTGCGATACGCAGCATCGACCTGGGCCTGGGCCTCTGCGTACGCAGTCAGGTCCGCCAGGTGCATGAAGTAGTCGCCCCTGACCAGCAGGGTCTCGCGGAGAGGCTTGAAGATCCCCTTCTCCTTGGGGCTGAAGTGATCCTCGAAGATCAGGTCCAGAGCGGCCTGGGTCTCAGGCTCGTTCTCATAGTGCCATTTGGGGTCGTACCAGTCCCGTGTCTCGATGACCTGCTGGGCGGTCAGACCGAACAGAAACATGTTGTTCTCACCAACGGCCTGGGCCATCTCGATGGTGGCGCCGTCCCGGGTGCCGATCGTCAGGGCGCCGTTGAGCATGAACTTCATGTTGCCTGTGCCGCTCGCCTCGAACCCGGCCGTGGAGATCTGCTCCGACAGCTCGGTGGCGGGGATCAGGTGCTCGGCCACGGTCACACCATAGTCCGGCACAAAGACCACCTTGAGCTTGCGGCTGGCCACGGGATCGCTGTTGACGACGCTGGCCAGGGCGTTGATGAACTTGATGACCCGCTTGGCCATGAAGTATGAGGGCGCAGCCTTGCCGCCAAAGAAGAACGTCCGGGCCTGGATGTCGAGGTCAGGGTCCTCTCGCAGCCGATTGTAGAGGATGACGATGTGCAGGGCGTTGAGCAACTGCCGCTTGTACTCGTGGATCCGCTTGATCTGGCTGTCGAACATCGTGTCGGGATCCACGACCAGACCTGACTTGGCCTTGAGCCAGTCCGCCAGCCTGACCTTGGCCTGGCGTTTGGCCTTGCGAAAGGCCTGCCTGAAGGCCTGGTCCTCGGCCAACGGCGCGAGCCTCTGCAGTTGGTCGAGGTCCGTGATCCAGCCCGGGCCGATCGCCTCGGTAATCAGGTCGGACAGGAATGGATTAGCCAGGGCAAGCCATCGCCGCGGCGTGATGCCATTGGTCTTGTTGCTGAAGCGATCCGGCGTCATCTCGGCGAATTCCTTGGCGAGGCGAGTCCGCAGCAGCTCGCTGTGGATGGCAGACACACCGTTGACCGCGTGGCAGCCGACAATGGCCACGTGGGCCATCCGAACGCGGCCGCCCCTCTGGCGGTCGATCAGGCCCAGGCGATGGCATCGCCGCTCCTCGCCTGGATGGCTCGCCTTCACGTCCCGCTCCCACCTGCGGGTCATCTCTTCGATGATCTCGAGGTGACGGGGCGCTATGGCCCTGAAGAACCGGATGGGCCAGGTCTCGAGGGCCTCGGGCAGCAGGGTGTGGTTCGTGTAGGCACAGACCTGCCGGACGATGCCGCTGGCGGTGTTCCAGTCCAGATGGGCTTCGTCCAGGAGCACGCGGAGGAGCTCAGGCACGGCCAGGGCTGGATGGGTGTCATTGAGCTGGACTGCAGCTCGCTGCGGCAGCCGCGTCCAATCGGACTCTTGCCGTCTGAACCGCCGGACCATGTCCGCGATGGAACAGGTCACCATGAAGTACTCCTGCATGAAGCGAAGGACCCTGCCCATCGTCGTGGAGTCGTCAGGATACAACACCTTGGTCAGCGTACCGGCGATCAGGGACCTGGATTCGGCGCCGACAAAATCGCCGGTGCAGAAGCGGGCAAAGTCGAAGCCCTGCGGCGCAAGCGGTTGCCAGAGCCGCAAGGTATTGATCGTCCGGCCGCCGAACCCCACGACCGGTCGGTCATGAGGGACGCCGATCAGCGTCGACGGCTGGTTGGGCAGTATCCGCAGAGACCCGCGGCGGACGTCAAAGGAACAGGCGAGCCGGATCTGAACCGCCTCCTCGGGTCTGGCCTCTTCCCAGGGGTCCGGCTGCGAGAGCCAGGGATCCGGGTGCTCCTGCTGCCATCCATCCTTGAACGTCTGGCGGAACAGGCCGTACTCGTATCGGAGCCCGTACCCCATGGCCGGGATATTCAGGGTGGCCATGGAATCCAGCAGGCAGGCAGCCAGCCGGCCCAGGCCGCCGTTACCCAGACCTGGATCGGGCTCCTGCTCGATCACGGCCTCCCAGTCCCATCCCTTCTCCTGACAGAACTGGCGGAGGCGAGGCTCCAGGCCCAGGTTCAGGGCGTTGTTCTGCAGAGACCTGCCGATCAGAAATTCCATGGAGATGTAGTAGATTCGTTTGGCCTTCTGAAGGACCGCCTCCTCCTGGCTGTGCTGCCAGCGGGGCCGGATGTCCTCGTTGACGATCCTGGCAAGGGACTCATAGCGGTCATAACCGACGGACGTCGGGGTGGATGATCTTGTCATGTGAGATCCAGTGATGCACTCATCGGGAACAGGACTCCGGGCGAGAGGCTCGGCTCTCGGCCCGTCACGCGACACACCTGGCTGGAGACCGTGATTACTCCTCTGGCAGCTTGGCCAGGTCTACGTCTGCGCCGGCGACCATCAGGATGTCGTCCTTGTAGATCACCGTGCTGGGCAAGGGGATATTGACGATGGAGGTCTTGGCATCTTTCCTGCCCTGGACGTTGGGGCCACGCTTGACCAGGACCAGGTTCAGGTTGTATTTCTGGCGGAGTTGAAGATCCATCACCGTCTTGCAGTCAAAACTGGTCGGGGCCTTGATGCGGGCCAGACTGTAGCCAGGGGCAAAATCGATCTTCTCCCAGATCTGCGGGGCAATCAGCTTGTAGGCCCACCGCTGGGCGGATTCGATCTCCGGATAGATCACCTCCGTGGCGCCGATCTTCAAGAAGACCTCGCCTGCCAACGGGCTCTCTGCGCGGGCATAGACGTGCTGGACGCCCATCTGGCGGAGATTGACCACGGTCAGGACCGCGGACTCGAAGCTCTCCTGGCCCATGCCGATCACGGCCACGTCCACCTTGTCCACGCCCTGGGCCTTGAGCGACTCTTCGTCCGTGCCATCGAGCCGCACGGCCAGGCTGACCTGGTCGCGGATCAACTCGATGGGCTCCCGGTTACGATCAATGGCAATGACCTCCGCGCCGCTCGTGGCCAGCGCGACGGCCAGTCTTGTTCCAAATCGACCCAACCCGATGACTGCAAATCTTCTCATCTGCTCGTTCCTATCTAGATATGGGACGAATTCTACTGCCCGATCGGAGCCCTTGTCCAGAGAAAACCCCCTCCTCAGCCGACCATGAGGGCCTCCTGGGGGTAGGTATACCGCGCACGCCGCGTGTCAAAGGTCAAGGCTGCGGCGAGGCTCAAGGGACCCAGACGCCCGATCAGCATCAGCAGGATCAGGATGACCTTGCCGCTGGAGCTCAACTGAGGCGTAATCCCTGTGGACAGACCCACCGTACCCAGGGCTGACGTGGCCTCGAACATCAGATCCAGGAAAGGCAGGCCGCGATCCCGCTCGGAGAGGGTGAAGGCCAGGACTCCCAGGAAGAGCACAGACGCGTAGATCAGGATGACGGCCAGGGCCCGGCTGACGAACTCACCGCGGATGGATCGGCGGAACATCTGTACCTCGCCTCGCTGGTGCAGGGTGCTCATCACGGCCATGACCATCACGGCCAGGGTCACCGTCTTGATGCCGCCCGCCGTGCCGCCCGGAGACCCCCCAATGAACATCAGCAGGATGAGCACAACCTTGCTCGACTCGGTCATGGCTCCGATCGCGATCGTGTTGAAACCTGCAGTCCTGGCCGTGACGGACTGGAAGAAGGCATCCGGGAGGCTCCTGGCCGCCCCCAGGCCGACAGTCACGGTATATCGTTCAAGGACCAGGATTCCCAGGGTGCCGAGAATGATCAGGATCGCACTGACGGAAATGGCGATCTTGGTCTGCAGGGCCAGTGACCGGACAGGCGCCAGCGTGAACCGGCAGTTGGGACTGAAGATCCGCTTGGCCGTGCGCCGGATGCGATGGACTGCCACGTCCCACAGATTGTAGAGCACGCCGAAACCAAGGCCTCCCAGGATGATCAGTGGACAGATCACGGCGTAGACCTGCCAGCTCCGCCTGTAGGCAACCAGATTGTCCTTGAAGAGGCTGAGCCCCGCATTGCAGAATGCGCTGACTGAATGGAAGATGCTGAAAAACCACGCCTGGGGTCCGCTGCCGCTCCAGTTCGGGTCTTTGGGCCACATCCCCACCAGCACCACCGCGCCGATCGCCTCAATGGCCATGGTGGAGGCAAATACAAAGGCGATCAACCGGGTGATGCGATCGAGGGTACTGGCACTGAGCAGATCCTGCATGGCCACAGACTCACGGATGCTGAAGGCCTGTCCGAACAGGAGTGCAAACACGGCGCCGAACAGGACGATGCCCAGACCGCCGAGTTGGATCAGCAGGAGGATCACGATCTGCCCCATCACGGTGAAGTCCTGCCCTGTATTCTTGACCGTCAGTCCGGTCACGCAGGCCGCTGAGGTGGAGGTAAAGAGGGCATCCACGACCGTGATGTTGTCGTGGCTGACCGTGGCCCTGGGAAGGCACAGGGCGCCTGCGCCGGCGACGACGAGCAGGAGGAAGCTCGCGACGAAGACCCGCATGGGGTTCTTGCCCAGGGCCAGCAGGTGCACGATGGAGCGGCATGCCTTGGAGACGACCTGGAGGACCAGGTAGACGCCCATGGGGAATCGCCATCGCCCCTCCGCCTCGGCCCCCAACGCCACCAGCAACGGAATCACCAGCAGAGGGATCTCGAACCAGTTGGCCCTCCAATACTCCCACAGCGATACCGCATTGACCGCACGGAGGATCTTCTCCCCCACGAAGAAGCACAGCAGGCCGACCTGCACACCATACAGAAGACCGGGATCGGCCAGTGGATGGTAGAAGCCGAAGAGGGCCACGAAGGTGGCCATCACGACCGCACCCGCCATGACATTGAGGCTGATCAGGAGGCGTTCGAGTCCGGCCTTCTTGTAGCTGATGCGCATGGGACTGCAGTCTATAGCATCTGTCGGCTGGCGTCCAGCCCGGTCGACTGCCGGGTCGGGCCATCAGGAACGCAGATCAGCCCACATCCACCAGGCCCAGGGCATCGCCGAACTTGGCCAGAAGGGCCCTTCGGATAGACCTGTGTCCGGGCTGCGTGAGCATGGGGTCTTCTGTGATGAGCGCAAAGGCGTGCCTGCGGGCCAGAAGCAGCAGCTCATAGTCGTCCACGATGTTGGCGATCCTGAGGTCCGGCAGGCCGTGCTGGCGGGTGCTGAACAGCTCGCCCGGCCCGCGGAGGCGGAGGTCGTACTCGGCGATCTCGAAGCCGTCGTGGCTGCGGGTCATGACCTCCAGCCTGTGACGGGCCACGTCGCTGTGGGCATGGGCAAACATCAGGCAGAAGGACTTGGACTCCCCCCTTCCGATGCGGCCCCTGAGCTGATGCAACTGCGCAAGACCGAACCGGTCCGCGTCTTCGATCACCATGATCGTGGCATTGGGCACATCCACGCCCACCTCGATCACAATCGTGGAGACCAGGGCCTGGAGCTGTCCGGATCGGAATTCGTCCATGGTCCGCTGCTTGTCGCCGGACGGCATCTGACCGTGCAGGAGGCCGATCCTGAACTCCGGAAAGACCGCCTTGCTCAGCTCCTGCCACTGATCCGTGGCCGCCTTGATGTCCGCGTCACCCTCAGTGTTGCTGATGCGGGGATAGACAAAGTAGGCCTGCTTCCCGGCCCTGAGCCGCTCACGGATGAACTCATGGGCCTTGGGCCGGTCCTCAGGATCCACGTACCGGGTGACGACCTGTCCCCTTCCAGGCGGCGAATGCCGGATGATCGAGACGTCCAGGTCGCCAAAGGCGGTCATCGCCAACGTCCGCGGGATGGGGGTGGCGGTCATGACCAGACAGTGCGGCGTGGTCTGTTTGCGGAGCTGGCTCCGCTGCTCGACGCCGAACTTGTGCTGCTCGTCGATGATCACCAGGCCCAGGTTCCTGAACTCCACGTCGTCCTGGAGCAGAGCGACCGTCCCTACCACGATGTCCATCTGGCCTTCCCGGATCTGCGAAAGCAGCTCGGTCCGCCTTCGGCCGGCCAGGCCGCCCACCAAGAGGACCCGCCTGACCTGGCTGTCCCGGAGGTATCGCTCGATGCTGAGCATGTGTTGGTTGGCCAGGATCTCCGTGGGCGCCATGATGGCGGTCTGCGATTGGTTCGCCACGGCGAGCAGTGCAGCGTAAAGGGCCACCACGGTCTTGCCCGAGCCCACGTCGCCCTGGAGCAGCCGATTCATGGGCATCTCCCGGGCCATGTCCGTGACGACCTCTCCGATCACCTGGCTCTGATCCTCGGTCAGCAGGAAGGGGAACCGCCGCCGGATGCGCTGGTCGATCTGCTCGGACCACGACATCGCCACGGCCTTGCAGTAGTGCTGTGTGCGGTAGCGCCGCAGCGCCAGCCCCAGTTGCATGAGAAACAACTCGTCGTACTTGAGCCTCCGCTGGGCTGCAGCCAGCTTGTCCGCATCGGGAGGCCTGTGGATCCAGCGGAACGCCTCCTGCCTGGAGACGAGTTCGTTTTCCTTGAGGAAGGCCGGTTCGAAGAACTCCTCCACGAGACGCTCGATGTGATCGAGCACGGGCCGGATGATCCGCTTGATCTGGTGCTGCCGAGCTTGGCGGTGGCAGGATAGACGCCCCCTCCGAAGAACTCCGTGGGATTGCCGCTCTCGCGGTCCACGACCATGAACTTGGGATTGGTCATCTGGAGCTGGTGTTTGTACAGCTCGACCTTGCCGCTGACTAGGACCACCTGGCCGCACTGGAGCTGGTTGCGGAGGAATCCCCCGTGGAACCAGACGATCCGGCACATCCCTGTCTCGTCGGCGACGACCACCTCGAAGAGCGGGACCCGGCGAAAGGCCTGGTAGTCGATGGACTCCACCTGTCCCATGATCGTGGAGGTTTCACCCGGCCTCAGTTGCACGACCTGCGTCGGCGCAGGCACAAAGACCCAGTCCCTCGGATAGTACTCCAGCAGGTCTCCAACCGTCTTGACGCCGAGGTCCGCCAGCACCGCTGCCCGGTTCGGCCCCACCCCCTTCACGAACTGCACCGGCGTCGTGGCCGTCAGCTCCGCCGTCTGTCCCCCAGGTCGAAATTCCTGGCTCCTGACTCCTGACTCCTGACTCCTGACTCCTGAATTCTTAGTCTCGGAATCCATGTTCACCCACCAGCTTCACGAATCGGACTGCGCAGAGGTCGTTCTGCACCACCCCGGTCTGGGTCCGCCGGGCCAACACCAGGCTCTGCGCACTCGCCGAGCCCACCGGCGCCAAGAGGAGTCCGTCTGTCTTCAATCGGTCCAGGATAGGCCTGGGCACCTCTTGCACCGCGGCCGTGATCATGACACGATCGAAAGACCTCGCCGCCGGCCAGCCCAAGCTTCCGTCGCCGACGTGGAACTCCACGTTTTCCACGCCCAGGTCTGCCAGTACGGCCCGGGCAGAAAGGGCCAGCGTCTCCAGACGCTCCACGGTAAAGACCTTCCTGGCGAGCCTGGCCAACACCGCAGTCTGGTACCCGCTGCCCGTGCCGATCTCCAGGACCTCGCAGTCCGGCCGGAGCTGCAGGGCCTGAGTCATCAGGGCGACGATGTACGGCTGCGAGATGGTCTGATCCAGGCCGATCGGCACCGGCTGGTCTGCATACGCGTACGCTTCATAGGTCTTGGGGAGGAATCGCTCCCTCGGGATCTCGGCCATCGCCTGGAGGACCCTGAGATCAGTGATCCCCCTGGCCTCAAGGTCAAACCGCATCATCCGATCCCTGGCTGCTGCCAGACGATCCGGAGTGCCTCCTTGCCCGCGTTGGTCAGGACCACTGCCTTGCATGGCCGTTAGCGTCACCCTCTAGCCTGCATTTCTCACAAGTCTTTGGTTCTGAGAGAGTCTCCTATCCTATCCTGGCTGATCCCTGTAGGCAAGATGGGGTAGTCGCCTATCTGGCCAGGGTGGCGGCCATCAGGCCGATGACGACCTCGTTGGCCAGGCACCGCACGGTCATGGATTCGAGCACTCGATCCGGCCTGAGAGGCAGGTCGAGGACCGTGGCCGCACCCCCGGGGATCCTCCGGCCCTTGCCCTTGAACTCTGCCTCCGTAGAGGTGCGAACCTGGCCGGTCTTGAGGTCCAGCCGAACCGGGATCGGGCCGGGCCTGCGGAACTGGAAGTCGTCGATGAAGTAGTCCTCGTCGATCGGCCACCACGTGGTGGGGTTCTCCAGGGCCAGTCGATCTCTCTGGCCATCCACGTATCTCACCACGACCTCGCCATTGTCTATGCGGCTTTGCATGGGGTTGGTGGAGCCTGCCATAAGGAGGACCAGGTGCCTGGCCCTGCCTGTCAGCGGCACAGTGACCTCGGCAGGGTAGTTGTCCCATCGCGAGGTGAAGACTACGTTCCTCGCGTCGCCCGGGCCGGGTGTGGCAAGGGGCACGCCCTGAGGAAGCACGAACCTGCCGGCATTGCGTCCAGCCGCCTCCCGCAGCCCCGTATCGTCAATCTCTGCATTGGCCGTAGGTCTGCACCAACTTCCTGTGCCCTGCTTGGGTATGGCCAGGGAGCAGTACGGTGAGCGAGGGGACTGGTACTGGTTCTTGAAGATCTGGGTCACGCGATCGTTGAAGACGGACCCCAGGTCCACCGTCTCCCACGCAGGGTCAGCGGGCACGCACAGCCCGGCTCGGCCGGCAGCAGGAGATGACGCGTCCGGCTGGATCTCAAGGGAGATAGGCTGCCACCACTGCATCTGGCCTTGCTGCAGCCTCGCGAAGAACGTGCGCAGACCCACGGTACCCTTGGCCTTGGCGGTCAGGCGGTCGCCGGCCTGATTGACGTCGGCCAACACGGCCTGCGGGTCAGCCAGGCTGAGCAACTGGGCCTGGCCAAACCGGACCTGCACTGGGCTTCCGTAGCGGACAGGACCGGTTGCACTCACCTCTGAGAGGGGCCTGCCCTGCCACGTAACGACCACCTGCCAGAGGTTCGATGCAGCCGCCTGGATCTCGACCAGGGGCCTTCCCACTGCATCCTCTGCAAACCTCCATGGACTCGCCTGTCCATTCACCGTGACACCCGCCATGGCGTCCTTCCGGCCTGCCAGTTGCAGGCACAGGGCCTGAGGCCTGGCGATGTGGGGGTCGATCGTATACGTGTCTTCCAGGCCTTTTCGTGCAAAGGTGAAGGCCAGATCTGGATGGCGGATGCCGGCGTGCTCCCAATCCTCTGGAAAGCCGGGCCTGATGCGGAGCTGACCTGCCAGCGCATCGGGCGATATGCCGAAGAGGCCCTCCATCAGGCTACGGGCCGTCATGCCTGTGGAGTCTGCGAAGTCCCGCTGTGTCTCGCGTCGGGCCACGTCGAAGGCAGTGCACATGCCTGCGTTTCCGGGACACAGCCCCATGTACATGCTGTCGAGGATCGCACCCTTGAAGACCCGCCAGGCCTCGCCGGGTCTTCCGGCCTGCCAGAGGCCAAGGGCCGTGTGTGCCACCTCCGCCATCACAACGTTGTTGGTGGACCAGGTATACGGCATCCAGTTGGTGCTCGCGAGGGTGCACCACCTGCCTGCAGGCACGCCCGGTCCTGCGATCGGGATATGGCTGATCTGCGACTCGATGAACTGGGTCATCTGCCAGGCCTCGAAGCCGGAGGCCGCCTGACTATCCACGGTGTGGTAGAAGGTCCACAGGCCTGCACTTGGATGCGCGAGTTTGAGGCCCAGCAGATCCCGGAACTCCGCATACCACCCCCGGTCAGCGAGCCACAGGGACTGGCCCATGGCCTTGCGGATCTGGTCCGCCTCTCGCTCAAAGGCCAGAGGATCCTGGCCGATCAGCCGGGCGATCCTGGCTGCCATCCGGTTGTGCCAGTAGTTGTAGGCCGTGGCAACCGTGGCGCCGCCTCCTTCGTAGGCCACGTCGTCGCTGGCCCAGATGCAGGCGTACCCTTCATAGAGGGGCAGGCCCTGCGGCCCGGTTCTGCGGAACAGGCGACGCTCCCAGGCCAGGTGGCGTTCGATGACAGGCCAGAGTGAGCGGGCCAGGTCCAGGTCGCCCGTCCAGAGCAGGTGCCGGAAGACCATGTCCATGTACACCAGGTTCATGTCGTAGTGGGAGTTGGACAGATCTCCATTGCTGTGCAGGGCCGCCTCGCTGCGGGAGAGGTTGGCGGCCGCGTCTGCGGGTGGGATCTGATCAGGGATGGGCGAGGTATTCTGGCGGCTGGCCCAGTATGTGATATGCCTGACAGCCCGATCATGCCAGCCCAGGACATCGTTGAGATAGGGTCCCCGCCAACCCAGGAGCTTGGACCGCCAGGCGATCGCACCGTGCATGACCGTGCCGCTGGGTTCATCCCATACCCCATCCGCAGCCACGCAGAGTGCCGCAGCGGCTGCGTTGATGAAGGGATCGGGCGTGTCCACCACGACCCTCTCCGCCAGGCCGCGGCGAGAGCGTTCTGCCTCGTCAAAAAGCCGCGTGGGATCTGCGCCGGTCGCGAAGGCGCGTCGCTGGATCACCAGGTGCGTGGCCTGATCCGGTCGCAGTGTAGACCAGCCGGCCACGACCGCCATATCAGGCTGCCGGCCGCCAGAGGCAAAGAGGTCCGTGACTGAGTCCCAGCACCTGGCGTCGGCAACGGCTAGGTGCGTCCCGGCTGGAACGAACCCACAGAGGGTGGCGGCCTTGCTCTGCAGGGAGAAGCCGTTGGCATCGATGGCAAAGACGTTGTCTCTGCAATACTCGGGCCTGAGTTGGAACCAGCGGCTGACCGGTTCCGCCTCGGTGCCGATGTCCCCGTCGCGTCTGCCCCTCTGGCCGTTGACGCCTCCGAAGGCCCAGAGCAGCTCGACCGGGTCATTGGCATCCCGAAGCGTGCAGCGAACGATCAGCCCCTCGGTCGAGTACAAAGCCATCACGTCCACCTCGACCGTCCCCTTGCCGAGGAAGGGGTCCATGACCTCATAGACCATCGAGCCCGGACGATAGCAGGCCCTGGTCCGATCCGCCTCGTGGAGCCACTTGATGCCCCCCTTCGTCCGGATGCCCAGACGGAGGTTGCCCCCGCGACCCGGCAGATAGAGTGCAAACTCCGGTTTGTCACCCGCGTCCACGCGGAAGGCGGTGTTGCCCCCGTAGAGCGGACGGTTGAAAGATTCCAGACCGTTCTCTATCACGAAGTCAGTGCCCTCAGGCCTGTACCGGAGGGGCCGCTCGATGCGGTCCGCGAGGTTCGGTGTCTGGACCGCGGGCGCACCAGGAGACTGGGCATTGACCTGGCCAGCGGCCATCAGGCCGGCCAAGGCGAAGACGGACAGGGATCTCCAGAATGCCTTGTACACTGAGCCTTCCTTCTACTTGACGTGGATCTTCACGGTACCGGTCTTCAGGCCATCGGCCTTTGCCCTCAGGGTGACAGCTCCGGGCCTGCCTGTGGGCCGGAGCACGGCCTGCAGGGTCCCCTGCCACGCGTTTCGCACAGGCCCCTTGAAGCTGGCCATGTCGATGGGATTGGCGTTGCCGACAGCAGCCAGCTCAGCCGGACCAGAGACCTCAAGGCTGACCGGCATCTGGGCCTGGGGCACGACCACGCCCTTGGCATCCACGACCTCGATCTCCACGAAGCTCAGGTCATTGCGGCTGGCCTGGATGCGGTCGCGGTCAGGCGTCAGGCGGAGCGCAGCAGGCTGGTCTGCAGTCCGCAGCACACATTCGACCCGGCGGCCATCCAGGGTGCCGATGGCCTTGAGCTCGCCTGCTGCATACGGTACGTCAAAGTCGGCCTTGCACCTCTGTGCCCACTCGGTGGGTCGCTCTCCCAGGTCCTTGTTGTCGAGCCACAGGCGGACCTTGTCACATGAGGAGTAGACCTCCACCTTGAGGGTCTGTCCCTCGCAGCCGGGCCAGGTCCAGTGGCTCTGAACCTCGGGCCAGCCCCACTGCGAGACCTTCTCTGTCTGCCCCGGCTTGAGCGGCCTGTGCACAGTGACGTGCAGGACCCCCTTGCGCCAGAGGGCCTCGCGGTAGTAGGACTGCGGCTTGCGCCTGCCCAGCAGGTCGATGTCTCCGCAGCCCGCGATGTGCCAGGGCCAGACGCCGGTGAATCCGCCAGGCTCCGCGCCCTCGATCCAGGCGCGGCCAATGCCGGACTCGCCCAGATAATCGTAGGCAGTCCACACGAAGTCGCCGATCACGTAGGGGCGTCTGAGGACCTGATCCCAGTTGTCGAAGGCCTCCATCGGGTACGACTCCGTGCCCACCATCACCCTTGCAGGAAGACGGCCGTGGTCTGCGTCGTACTGGCGCCACTGGTAGTTGTAGCCGCCTGCATCGAGCACTGCAAAGTGCGGGTCCATCACGGTCCAGGGCCTGCCTTTCCAGGACGAGCAGAGGGCCTCGGTCACGGGCCTGGTGGGGTCCATCGCCTTGACGGCCGCTGCCAGTTTGCGGGCCAGGACAGGGCCTGAGGGCTCGTCCCGTTCAATGATCTCATTGCCGATGCTCCACAGGATCACAGAAGGATGGTTGCGGTCCCGTAGGACCATGGAGGCCAGGTCCCGCTCCCACCAGTCGCTGAAGAAGCGGTGGTAGTCCTGCGGGTTCTTCTGCTCCTGCCAATGGTCAAAGGCCTCGTCCATGACCAGGATGCCCAACCGGTCACAGGCATCGAGAAAGGCGGGAGACGGCGGGTTGTGGCTGGTCCGTATGGCGTTGTAGCCTGCGGACTTCATGCACTCGACACGTCTCTCCTCCGCGCGGTCGATCGTGGCTGCGCCCAGGATGCCGTTGTCGTGGTGCATGCACCCGCCCTTGAGCTCGATCGGCTGTCCATTGATCCGCAGCCCACGCTCTGCGTCCAGCTCCAGGGTGCGGATGCCAAAGGACGTCTCGCATCGATCGACGGTCCGGCCTGCTGTCTGCACCTCCACAACCGCCCTGTAGAGCATAGGCGTTGCTGGGCTCCAGAGCTGCGGCTTGGTCACTGCGCACTCGACCGTCACAACAGTCTCGCCGCTGGCAGCCAGGGCGCCGGCCATGCGGCCTGTCGAGACGGCCTTTCCCTTGGGGTCGAACAATTGGACCTTGGCCACAAACTCGGCTGAAGCAGAAAGGCTGCTCGCCAGATCCACCGCCACCTTCACGCTGGCCTGCTGCAAAGAGGCTGAGGCAGTGGTCACAAAGACGCCCCAGGTCGGGATGTACACCGGCCCAGTAGTGGTCAGCCACACGTGGCGGATGATCCCCGAGCCCGAGTACCACCTGCTGTTCTTGCCCTCGTTTCGAACCCGTACGGCCAGGACGTTGTCGCCGGCCCGGCTCAGGTGCGGGGTCAGGTCCAGGCTGAAGCCCGTGTATCCGTAGGGGTGATTGCCGAGGTGCTGGCCGTTGAGCCAGACGTCCGCATCCATGTACACGCCGTCGAAGAGGACCTCGACGCGTCGATCAGCAACCGGGTTGTCGAGATGGAAGTGCTTGCGATACCAGCCCGTGCCGCCCACAACCCAGCCGGTAGACGCCTGGCCCTGGCTGGCCCTGGAGTCAAAGGGACCGATCCGAACCGCAGGCGCGGCTCCAGTGACGATACCACCGTTGCCCTGGCCGTCGAAAACGCGGACCGCGATCACGTCGGTCCCATCGCCCTTGAGCAGACGGACGGGGACCGCATAGAGCCTGGCCTGGTCATAGGCAGTGACGTAGTTGGGAGGAAAGCTGCCCAGTCCGCCGACCCTCTCGCCGTTGACGAAGGTCTCGTCGCAGTCGTCGATGGAGCCCAGGTCGATGAGGAGGTCCTTGCCCTTGCTCTCTGCGGGCACCTCGATCCTCCGGCGTAACCAACCATAGACGTTGTTCTCCCTGGACTGGCCATGCTCCTCCCAGTTTACGGGGGTCACGACTATCCGCCAATCCGCGTCGTTGAAGTCAGGGGCCTTCCAGGAGGGATCGTCGCCGGGCCTGAATCGCCAGGTGCCGTGGGCCAGGTCCAACCGCGCGTCAGAGGTCTGAGGCTCGGTCTGAGCAGGCAGGTCCTCGATGCTCCAGTCATGCGGTGTGTCCACGATCCGCCATCGAGAGTCATCGAAGCCGGGCGACTCCGCTCCGGGCGCGTCGGCCCTGAGGAACCGCCATCCCTCATCGAACGACCGGGTCCTGGCGGCCCCGAGTGCAAGACCTGCCCAGCACAGGGCGAAGACACAGACGCAAGCGGGACATAGACTGGGGCTGCCTGCAACGAACATCCTTCTCATGGCGATCTCCATAAAGTGGACTTTGAGAGCCTACTTCTCGTGTGATACGTCTACAGTGAACCGACCATATCGCAGGGACAGGGTGGGCAGGACCAACAGATTCAAGGCCGTGGAGGTCACCAGGCCGCCCAGGATCACGATGGCCATGGGCCCCTCGATCTCGCGTCCCGCCTCACCGGTTCCCAGGGCCAGGGGCAGGAGCCCCAGGGCAGTGACGGTGGCGGTCATGAGGACCGGCATCAGACGCTCAGAGGCGCCCCGGATGGCGGCAGCGGCGCCCCAGGTCATTCCTTCCTCCTTGACCAGGTGCTCGAAGTGGGAGACCATCATGATCGAGTTGCGGGTCGTGATGCCGAAGAGGGTCACGAATCCGACCAGGGATCCGATGGTCAAGGCCCCCTCGCCTGATCCGCTCAGCGTGCCGGTCAGCCACACGGCCAACACCCCGCCCACCAGGGCGAACGGGACGTTCGCCAGGACCAGCAGGAGATTCCGTCCGTTGTGGAATACGACGGATAGCAGCAGCAGGATGCCGACCGCTGCAATGCCGGAGTGGAGCAGCAGCTCCCGCTGCGCCTTGGCCTGGGCCTCTGCCGCCCCGCTGAACACCGCGTAGGTCCCGCCCGGAAGACTGACCTTGGCTGTGACCTGCCTCTTGGCCTCCGCGACGAAGGACGTGACGTCGCGGCCGCTGGCAGCGCAGGTCACGGTCTGGCGGCGCCGGGCTCCCTCGTGCAGGATGGAGAAGCGGCCGCTGCTGGGATAGATGTCTGCCAGATCAGAGAGCCGGATGCACTGGCCCTGCGAGCCCCGCAGCAGCAGCGATCCGACGGTCTCCGGGTCCCTGCGCACGGCCTCGGCCAGGATGACCGCCACGTCCGCCACCTGGTCGCCCCGATGGGTCTGCGCGACGACCATGCCCTGGTAGGCGGTCTGGATCGCCTCCAGCACCTCCGCGGGGCGCAGGCCGAACTGCATCATCGCCTCAGGCCGAAGACGCACCACCATGCGCGGCGTGCCCGGAGGGGCCTTGACCTGTACGTCCGCAGCGCCCGGAACTGCAGTCAGCACGCGGGCCACCTCCTGCGCCTTGGCGTCGAGCACGTCAAGGTCCTCGCCGAAGATGTTCACCACCACGGGCGAAGTCTCGCCCGTGAGCGTCTCGCCGATGCGATCCCCCAGGAACGTCAGCACCTCGAACTGGATGCCTGGGAACGTCTTGAGGATCCCCCGGATCTCGTCGGCCATCTTCTCTTCCTGCTTACCTGCGAGAGGCTTGAGGTCCACGTGGAACTCGGAGCGGTGCGGGCCCCACGGGTCTTCGCCCAGCTCGGCGCGCCCCACCTGCTGTTCCACCGTGTCGATGCCCGGGCACTTGAGCAGCTCCTGGGAGATCCGGCCGCCGATGCGGATCATCTCGGGCAGCGAGGTGCCCGGCGCAGCGAAGACCTGGAGAACGAAGTGGCCCTCGCGGAACTCCGGCAGGAACTCGCCGCCGAAGAACGGCAGGCGGGTGGCTGCGCCGATGCAGATCAGCACGGCCGCCCCCGTCAGCAGGCGCGGCCACTGGATCATGCGGCCCACCATGCGGCGGTAGCCGGACTTGAGCCATCGCTGCAGGCGGGGCTCGTCCGCCGTGCGCACGCCCTTGTCAAACAGCAGATAGGCCAGTGCAGGCGTCAGGGTCAGGGCCACGCCCAGAGAGGCCAGGATCGCCAGGATGTAGCTCAGGGCCAGCGGGGCGAAGAAGCTCCCCTGCAGTCCAGTCAGCGTCAGCACGGGCAGGAAGACCAGGGCCACGATGAAGGTCGCATACACCACTGCGCTGCGGACCTCCAGCGATGCATCCAGAACGACCCTGAACACCGGACGCGGCCGGGCCAGGGTCTTGTTCTCCCGCAGACGCCGCAGGATGTTCTCCACGTCGATGATGGCGTCGTCCACCACTTCGCCCAGGGCAATGGCAAGGCCCCCGAGCGTGATCGTGTTGAGGGTGATGCCCATTCGTTCGAGGACGATCACGGCCGTCAGCAGCGACAGCGGAATGGCAGTCAGTGAGATGAACGCGGTGCGCACGCTGCCCAGCAGCAGAAACAACACCACCGCCACCAGCACGCCGCCCAGGACCAGCGAGTGCTTCATGTTGCGCAGGGCATTTTCAATGAACGTCGCAGGCCGGTGCAACCGTGGGTAGAGCGTGATGCCCTGCTTCTCGAAGACCGGTTTGAGCTCTGCCAGGGCCGCTTCGAGCGAGGTCGTGACCTCCATGGTATTGGTGCCGAACTGGCTGGCCATGGTCATGAGCACGCCGGCCCTGCCCATGACGAGGGTGTCGCCGAACTTGGGCTCGCCGCCTTCCACCACGTTGGCCACGTCCCGAAGCCGGACGCTCAGGCCGTTGGCGTGCGCGACCACGACTTGGCCCAGCATCTCGGCGGTGAGGGCCTGGCCTTCGGTCTGGAGGGTGATCCGCTGGTTGCTGGTCTCGATGAAGCCTGCGCCCATGACTGCGGTGGAGACCCGTGCTGCAGCCAGCACGTCGGACAGGGCCAGGTTGTAGGCCTGCAGACGCTCGGGCAACACCTGGATCTGAAGCTGGCGGACCTCTCCGCCGAATACGCGGCAGGCAGCCACGCCCGGCACTGAGAGCAGCCTGGGCTTGAGCGTCCAATCCGCGAAGGTCCGCAGTTCCATGGGCGTCATCCGGTCACAGACCATGCCGATCTTGAGCAGGTCCATGGTCGAGGACGTCAGCGGGGTCATGCGCGGCGTCCGTACGCCGGAGGGCAACTGGCCGGCCGTCTCGGCGAGTTTCTCGGCCAGCATCTGCCGGGCCAGGAACACGTTCGTGCCTTCCTTGAAGACTGCGGTGATGATGGAGAGCCCCTCGATCGACTCAGACCGGAGGGACTCCATGTCGCCGAGCCCGTTGATCATCGTCTCTACCGGCCGCGTGACGAGCACCTCCACCTGCTCGGGCGAGAGCCCGGGCGCCTCGCTCTGGATCACGACCTGGGGCTGCACGAAATTCGGGAACACGTCGAGCTTGGCGTTCTCGGCGACGTAAAGGCCGTAGCCCAGAAGCAGGCAGGCCATGACCACCACCACGCCGCGGAACTTGAGTGAGAACTCTACGAGGCCTTGGAGCATGGCAGCCTAGTCGCCTCCGATCTGTCCCTTGAGTTCCTCTGAGAGCAGTTGCTGCGAGCCTACGATGACCACCTTGTCCTGCGGCTTGAGGCTCCGCACAAACCAGCCTGTGTCCAAGGGCCGCGCCAGCTCGATCTGCCTGCGGCTGAACGTATCGTTCCCGGTCTGGAGGTAGACGAACACCTCAGCCTCGTGCCGAAGCACGGCCTCTCGCGGAACGGTCACCCCGGACTCGACCTGGCCCGGCACGGTCAGCCATACCTTCACCGCCGTTCCCGGCGACAGGGGACTGCTCTTCTGAAGCAGGAGGAACCCCTGGCCCTGCATCTGGGAGTCCACGGCCGGCGCTGGGCCCAGGACCTCCACCGCCACGGGGCTGTCAGGCCGGGCCAACGACGCAATCCTGCCGCGAGCAGGCGGGTCCTTCAGCGATTCCCCCAGCGGCAGATCCACGCGTATCAAGGCCGCATCCTGAGCCACAAGCGAGTGGATCAGCCCGGCGAGATCCTGGCGTAACACCACGGCCTTGCCCCAGCCCAGGAGCAGACGCGCCTGGGCGACCTCCAGTGCGATCCGGTCTCGCCGGGCTGCCGCATCTGCGGACTCAAGGGCCCGAGCCGAGGCATTCTGACCCTGGACCAGGGTCTTGAGGCGATCGAGCTCCTTGACAGAGGCGTCGAGTGCAGCCTGTGCTGTAGCTGTCTCTGCCAGGCGATCGGCCAGTGATGCAGGGTCCAGAACGCGGCCGAAGGCCGTTACCTCCGGCTGCACCTGTGCAGACGCCAACTCCGCGACCTTCAGGCCCATGCGGGTCTGGGCGTCCTGGTCGAGCTTGATCCTGGCTATGCCGTTCGCGTCAGTCTGCAGGAACGACTCTGTCGATGTCTCCGCCTCGGCCTCAGCGGCCTTGTCCGTGGCCGGGGAGGACCTCAGGATGATCCAGGTGGCTGTTGCACCGATCGCAAGTCCGACCAGGACCCCCACAATGACCTTATTCACGGTTTGTTCTCCTTGGCGTTTCGGGCACGGCCGTCCTGTTCTACCAGAGACAGCGCCTTGAACGGAACCTGTATCGCGTCTTCGAGTTGACCGAGGGCCTGCTGGGCCTTGTATACTGCCTCCAGACCCGCAAGATCGATGACCTGGACCTCGAGTCGGGCCGTGGCCAGGTCCAGTTGATCTGCACCGCCTGCCTTGACCGTGGCCTCCATGGACTCGACCTGCTGCTGTTGGGTGGCCCTCAAGGTCTCCATCTGGCGGAGGCCATCCCTCACTGCGGCCAGGCCTGCCAGGGCCTGATCGATCTGGCCTATCACCTTGGCCTGCAGGGCGAGGAACTGGGCGGCCGCCTCTGTACGCCTGGCTTCTGCCTCCGCGATCGGGCCTTGATTACGGTTGAACGCGGGCAGCTCCACCCCCAGATTCAATCCCCACTTGTGGCTGCCCTGGTCGTATTCATAGCCCGGCCCAAGGGTCACATCAGGGTATTGCCTGGCGATCTCCAGTTGGAGGGTGGATTGGCTGGCCGCATAGGTAGCGAGCAGTGACAGGAGGTCTGCACGGCGATGAAGGGCCTGGCCGCGGACCTCGCCGGACCTCAGGTCAACGAAGCTCTCAGGCCTGATGGCAAGATCGAAGGTCATCACGCTGCCCTCCAAGGCCTTCAAGGGAAGCCCCAGGGCTTCAGCCAGGGCAGCACGATTCACCTCGACCTGGCGGCGGGCCTCGATCAGATCCGCGCGGGTCTTGAGGGCCGCCACGCGGCTGGCCGTGCCCTCGGGCATGGCGATCTCGCCTGCGGCCACGCGGCCATTCAGGAGGTCGACAATCCTCTGTTGGACATCCAGAATGGACTGCAGTTGCACGACGCGACGCTGGCTGACTGCACAGTCCAGCAATGCAGCGCGGAGGTGGCTCCGCACCTGCCATGCCGCAGACGCGAGGTTCAGACGCGAGGCCTCGGCTGCATGGTCCGCTGCCGCCATCCGGAATCTGCGTTTGCCAGCAGTCTCGATGGGGACATCGACCGTGAGGGGCAGCACCCAGGGCGATACGCCGCTCTCCGCATTGGCCGTGTACTGGGGGGCGAGGCCGAGGCTCGGATTGGGCCGCTGGCCTGCAGTCCTCTGCGCTGCCTTGGCCACCCCCCACTGGGCCCTCGCCACATCCATGCTGGGGTGGTAGAAGATCGCTGCCCACGTCAGCGTATCAACGTCCCACTGTTGCGGCGGCCACTGACCGGGCTGGAGGTTCTTCTCAACAAACGCCTTCAAGTCCGGCGAGTCGAGGGTCCTGGCCTCGAAATGGGCAGCAGTGGCCTCGGGTGCAAGGGGCCTGGATTCGAAGTGGGCACAGCCAGCCAGAAAGAGGTAAGAAGTAAGAGGTAAGAGGTAAGACCTAGGAGGTAAGAGTGAACACCTCTCACCTGGGAAGCTGGAAGCCATGACGTCAGACTCCTTAGGACCCGCTTTGCGGGTCTTAGTTGCTTACTTCTTACCTCTTGCATCTTACTTCTTGCTTTGCAGATCCTAGTTGTTCGGTGCCAGGTCCGTCAACGGCCTATCGCCTTGGGGCGACAGGACCTTTGATGCGGCAGTGGAGATGAGGCCATGGATCTGTCCCGCAGACAGCGAGACTGCAGGATCGAACCGATCGCCGGCTGCATAGGCCAGCATGCTCTGGTACAACTGCCGTGCGGCAGGCGACCGCTCCGCCAGTTGGGGAAGGTCTGCGCCGCAGACCAGGAGTCTGCCGCTGCCCACCTTGCACTCGAAGGTCAGGGCGAGTTTTCTCCCGGTGTTCCAGTCATCGATGATCTGGATCAGGGGACGCATCTCCAGTGGCTGGCCTGCGAGGTCGAAGGCACGTGAGCCCCGCAGGATGTCCTCCCAGTTCCACTCGCTATGTTCGCGCGTCGGGAATTGTGCGAGCATGGGAGACTTGGGATTGCACAACATTCCCAGGGTCTGCTTCTTCTCATTGGGAAAGAGCTGGTTGTTCCAGAAGATCGGCACAAATGAGACCGGCGGATGGGCCTTGGCGATCTGGCTGGGAAATAGAATCACCCTTCCACCCGTCTCCAATTCCGCGATGACCCGGGCGTCCAGCTCCGTGGCCACAGTCAGACCCTCGGGGATGGCCACCTCCTCGGCCGCTGGATAGAGCCACAAGGACCAATCGTTCTCAAAGCGAGTAGCCTTCAGGCCCACCACCAACCGGTACTCGGCAGGCGCGGCCAGCCTGGAGAAGTCGATGTGTACCTGACCCAGTCCAGTGCCATTGCCTATGGGGATGGTACGGCTGCGGAGCAGGCCCCCTGCCACTCTCCTACCTGCTGCGTCCACGAGCCTCCAGTATGGCTCCGCATCCTCCAAGGGCGCAGGGCCGAAGTGCGAGATCTCCAGGGGCACGTCTATGGCCTCAGCAGACGTGAAGACCCTCTTGGCGAATCTGGCCAAGGGTACGGTGGTGTTGCAGAACCTGCGGTACTCGGCAGGCCTGACGTAGCCCTTGGAATCCCAGAATGCATCCAAGACCCCGATCAAGGCAGTGCCCTGGCCCGGGAAGTCGTGCAGGTCCAGGAGCTGGAACCCTGCCAGGCCCTTGGTCCGCAGCGCAGCCTCGATCTCCTCTTTGTAGCACAAGACCTGCAGCCTGCCAGAGGCACGGCTGATCTGCCTGTTCTGGGCCAAGGTCCCGCTCGCTTCGGCAAAGTCGCGGAAGATCTCCAGGTTGCCTGGCTGGAGTGCGCCCCTGTACTTGGGGATCTGGTCAAAGTCGGGGTATGCACAGAACTGGCCGATCTCGTGGCTGAGGATCGGGACCTTGGCGGAGGCGGTGCCGTCGCTGTAATCCTTGCCGCGCCAGCCCCGGTCGCCGCGGATGTTGGGGGTCTGCCTGCGGACCACAGCCATGGCTGCGTCAAACTGATCCTCGCTCGTCTGGCCCCAACCGGTTGCGCTGGTGTACAGCCGCCGGCCATCCTTCTCCTTCAAGGCCTTGACCCATGCAGCGAGAAACTCCGGCCGAGCAGAGGGCTCGTTGCCGTGAGCCATGAACACAAAAGAGGGATGGTTGCCGTACGCCCTGAGGATCGCGTCCGTCTCCTGAGAGAGCCAGGCATCTACTGGATCGCCGTAGCCCAGGCGAGCGCCTGCCCTGGCCCAGATCCCACATTCCACCTGGAGATAGAAACCCAGCTCATCGGCTGCAACAAAGGCCGCATCAGGCGGACACCAGGAGTGGAACCGCATGTGGTTGAGCCCGTACTCCCTGCAGACCCGGAAGATCCTCAGCCAGGCGTGTGCGTCCATGGCCGGATAGCCGGTCAGGGGAAACACGCAACATTCCAGCGTGCCTCGTGCGAGGAATGGCCTGCCGTTCATGGTGAGGGCGAGGCCTGAGGTCCCGACCTCTCGCAGGCCAAACGTGACCTTCCGCACATCGTCCGCCTGATCTCCCCTGATCCTGACCGTGACCTTGTGCAGGACAGGATGGAACTCATCCCACAGCCCCGCCTCCTTGGCCAGAGGGACCTCCAGCTCCGCACTCGCCCCATTGGGATCCCAGGCCACAGGCCTGCTCACTGCCCCAGCAGACAGCGCGCCCTTGCCTGGACTACCGGTGGCATTGCCGACCTTGACCCTGAGGGTCGCGGACCTCTTGGCCACGTTCGGAAAGACCTGGACGTCCGCAAGCCAGACCGGGCTGGTCGCAGTCAGGTCCATGCGGCCGATGATCCCATTCCAGCAGGTCTGGGTCTCATCGCTGATGCTGTGCGCATCTGCGCCCACGTCCACGATCATCCGGTTGTCGACCCGGATCGTGAGCCTGTGACGGCCGGGCGCAATGCCGGTCCCGAGGTCATACACGTGCGGCATACCCAGGCTTCGATTGGTGCCGAAGGCCCGGTCGTCCAGCCACACGTGGGTCTGCCAGTGAGGCCGCTCCAAGGTCAGCACGACTCTCCTGGCCTTCCAGCCTGCAGGGACATCGATATCCCGCTGGTACCAGGCAGGACCCAAGTAGTGCCTGTCTGGCTGCAGGAAGAACGGCACAAGGACATTGCCCGGCTGTGTGTACCTGGCGTACTTGTCCTTGGTGTACCACTTCAGGTCGACCAGCTTGGCGACCCACGGGGTATCCGTCGAGATCGGATCGCCATACCCCTGGTGCTGCAATGCGCCGGGCAGCTTGATCGTGTCAGCCAGGTCCTTGGCAAACCACTGCTCGCTGACACCCACGTCCGCCCGATCCAGGCCAAACCGCCACGTGCCGGCAAGATTGATCCCAGAAGCTGCTGCTGCCGAAGAAACGCCCAAGACCGCCACAAAGGCGGCTACTAGTTTCAGCTTCAGATTGCCTGATCGTATCATCTTCATTGACTAGTCCACATAGTGGCAGAGCCTTGCGCCACCCAGATTGTGTCCTCGAAACCGGATACCACAGGAAGAACGGAAGATTGCTTCGTCATCCTCAGAGGGATTCCTCGCAATGACACCAGCCAGTCATCGCGAGACCTGCGCAGCAGGTCGCGGCGATCTTCACTCTCCATCTTCACACCTCTCTGTCTCTGCCGACCAACCGCCCCCCGCGAAAGGCACATTGTATCACCCGCGGGGACAACGGCAATACGAGTCGATCGCAGGGCAATCGCAAAGTCGTCCTGCCTCAAAGAGACGTAGGTTCTCTGTCATCCGCCGCAGGCGGACAGACCGATGCAGTCGCGGCCGTGACTGGCCGCGAACAAGCCCAACCTGTCAACCCGGCGACAGCCATTCGTGTCCATTCGCGTTCATTCGCGGCAAAGAACTCCTTCAGTTCTCCTGGCCAACGCAACCACAGGCCAGGGCCACAAGAAAGGGCATGTGCGGCCAGGAACCTGTTCCTATCCTCGTGGTGTACAGAGGGACCTTGCGTTCGCCCTGGAGTCGATCGCTGGCAGCACGAAGACTCGTACCACAGCGAGGTGTTCGCCATCTCCTTGGCCACGGCGGGCCCAATCTCGCCAAAGCCTCCGGTCGCACGGCGAGGCTGCTTGGGCCGTCCGCCTCTCAGAGGCGGCAAGTGAACTCATACTTGCCGCCGCCGATCTCGTACACAGCCAGATCCGCCTCCTGGCGGAGGAATCGGACGGCCTTGGCCTTACTGGCAGGCAAGCGGCCTTCGGTCACGCGATCAGCGGATGCCGTTGGGATGAACACGGTTGCGGTGGTGTTGGCCGGGACTGTCACCTTCAGGGTGAACGTGTCACCCTTGCGTTTCCATTCGCTGCTGATCCGCCCGCGGATCGAGTCGTAACTCGCCTTGACCCACGTGACGTCGCCGACAGGCTGCGGCCTGATGACGATCTTCGCAAAGCCCGGGCCGTTGGGGTCGCACTGGATGCCTGCAAGGTCATGGTAGAACCATTCCATGATCTGGCCCAGCATGAAGTGGTTCTGCGAAGACCTGCGGTCTGCGTCCCAGGCCTCGGTCAGACTGGTGGCGCCCTGCCTCAACTGGTAGCCGTATCCGGGCTTTTCGGACTGGTTGTTCATGGCGAAGACCACCTCAGACCTGCCCCCCTCTGCCAGGGCACGCAGGAGATAGCGGTAGCCCACGTCGCCCGCAGTCAGGGCATTGCCACGATTCTGCACGTCCGCAACCACTGCATCGAGCACTGCCTGACGATCAGCCGGCTCTGCAAGACCCATGACCAGGGGGATGGAGTTGGCGCACTGCGAGCCTGTGGCATATTGGTGGGTCTCAGCATTGAAGAACGCCTTGTTGAAGGCAGCACGAATCTGGCCTGCCAGCTCAGTGTACCGCTGGGCGTCATCCGCCTTGCCCAACAGGGCCGCAGCCCCGGCCATGATCCAGGTGTCGTAGTAGTAGAATGCAGTGGCAGTCAGTGACTTGGGCGTCAACTGGGCCTCGCCGGGCCGGTTCGGGCCCAGATCATACCAGTCTCCCAGGCCGTGGGAGACGATGTGGTCCGAGGCCTTGGTGCCGAGATATGCCACGTACCGCGCCATGGCATCGTAGTGCCTCGCCAGCAGACCCAGGTCGCCGGTCCACTCGTACTGCTGCCAAGGCACGATGATGAAGGCGCTGCCCCACTCGGGCGAGTCTCGGAAGCCCGCCTGGAACACCGTGTACTCCGGCGAGATGTCAGGGATCAGGCCGCCCTCCAACTGGCAGTCGGCCATGTCGTTCATGCCCTTCGTGAATAGACGGGCTAGGTCAAACTCATATCTCAGTGATGGGCCGTTGAGGTGATACTGTTCGAGCCAACCGAGCTTCTCGCGGTGCGGGCAGTCGGTCATCACGCTGACCATGTTGCTCCGCTGCGCCCAGCGAACCAAGGTATGGATGCGGTTGAACAGGTCATTGGAGCACGTGAACTGGCCGACCGCCTGGGAGGCTGAATGGACCACGAGGCCTTCCACGGCCTGTACCGTAGGCCGCCTGCACCCAGCAGCGGCAGGCTCAGTCTCGACCTGGAGAAAGCGACACCCCTGGTAGAAGAAACTCGGCCGCCAGGCCTCACCGGCCCCGCCTGCCAGCGTGTACTTCCAGTACGCGTCACCGCGCCGGCCCCCGCACGAGCCGCGGTCCACTGAGCCGTCCTCGGCGACCAGCTCCGCGGGGATGATCTTCACCGACGATCCGGCAGGCCCCTTCACCTTCAGACGCAGCAGGATGGCCGCATTCTGGCCGAGGTCGTAGACGGTCACGCCTTCGCGGAGCGATCGCACCCCAACGGGCTTGAGGACATCGAAGGTCCTGATGGCGGGCGCCGCACAGGATAGTCCCCTCAGCCTGCCACCCGGACCCTCCAGGACCCGGGCCTTCTCCCACCGGCTGTCGTCGAATCCAGGCCTGGTCCAGCCCTTGGGCTCCAGCCGTGCGTCGTAGTCCTCTCCGCCGTACACGCAGCAGAAGGTGATCGGGCCGGAGGCCGCGCGCCACTGATCGTCCGTGGCAATCGTCTCGACGGAGTCGTCGCTGTACTCCAACCGGATCTGGCAAATCGCCTTCAGAGGGCCGAATGATCCTCTGAACTTCGCGAATCTGCCGCCCTTGACGTTGTACATACCGTTGCCGAGGAGCAGGCCGACCGCATTGTCACCCTTGTGGAGCAAGGCGGTGACGTCCCGGGTGTCATACAGGCAGGTCTTGTCATACTTCGTCCAGCCCGGTGAGAGCACGTCATCGCCGGCCTTCTTGCCGTTGACCGACATCTCGTACTGCCCCAGGCCACTCACAAAGGCCAGGGCCCGCGTCAGCCCCGGCCTGACCACCAGGCTACGGCGGAGCATGAGGGTCTGGCTTTCCGCCGAGGCCCCAATCCAGCGGCCCTGCCAGTCGGTCTCCGCAAGCAGCCCCAGGGTCCAGGAGGCAGGCCTGCTCCAGGCCGAGACCCTCCCCTGGCCGTCCCACAGCCGCACTCTCCAGAAGACCTGCTGGCCTGAGGCCAGGCTACGGCCTGCATAGAGGATCTGGGCTGTCTGGCTCAAGGACTGCGCGCCGCTATCCCAGAGGTCGGCCTTGCCGCCCTCAAGGGCCCGCAGTGACGAGGCGGCCTGGACCTGGCAGGCCGTCTGGCCCTGGCCGCGTGTGCGGGCCTCCACAACCCAGGAGAGCCGCGGGTTGGCCAGATCGATGCCCAGCGGGTTGTCGAGGTACTCGCACCTCAACTGCACCGCCTGCAGATCCGCCCTGGCCGACGATCCGGCGGCCGATCCTGGCGAAGGCGTCGGGTTCCAGCCGTCCTGGGCTGCCAGGACCTTGGCCGCGGTGAATCCCTCGGCGTCCTGACCGGTGAGCGGACGCGCCCACGCTGCCCGCTTCGTGGCGCCTGTGCCGGGGCCTGTCGACCTGTATTCCGCGTAGCGGGTGGTCTTCTCCCGCTCAGGCTTGCCCCAGTTGTGCCAGCCTTCAGGCCGGACGACCTCGGACATCTGGGTGTTGAGGAAGACCACTGCCGCGTAGTCGCGCCAGGGCCTTCCCAGGTAGGTCCGGACCTCGGGCGTCTGGCCTGTGATGCGGCAGTTGGAGAAGACGTAGCCGAACGGCTGTTCCTTCGGCGTGGAGGCTGCGGTGATGTAGCCATCCCTCAGGCACACGATCTGACAATCCTCGAAGAAGGCCGTGGCCCCGCCGAAGATGAAGTCCACGTGGCCGAGGATCGTGCAGCCCTCGAAGTACTGCCTGCCGCGGTTGGTCAGGATCGTGTCCTGCCAGCCCAGGAAACGACACTTGCGAAAGGCCACCCGGTCGCCGTCGATCCGGATGGCCAGTGCCTGGCCCACGGGACCTGCGGAGTTCTCGAAGGTGAGGTTCTCTGCAGTGACGTCGTCCGCGTCGATCACGGTCGAGGCCGTGCGAAAGGTCCCTATCGGCTTGCCGTCCTTACCGGGAAGATTTGCATTGAGGTCGAAGGTCAGTACGGTCTTCTCTGCGTCCTCGCCCTTGAGCAGGAGGTTGCCGCGCTCCCGCTGGATATAGATCTGTTCCTTGTAGGTGCCGGGCTTGATGAGGATCGTCCACGCGGCCTTGACCCCGGTCTGGGGCACGGCCATAATCGCCTCTTGGACCGACTTGAATTGACCCGTGCCATCAGGGGCCACGACGAAGCAGCGTTCCTGTGCCCAGACCCCAGAGGCCAAGGCCAACAAGGCCGCCAACAGGACACGTGGTTGTCTTACCATGGGTACCTCAATGACCCCAAAAATCAAAGATCAAAGATCAAAATGCAGAACTACAGATCAAAGATCAAGAATCAACTGCCACCACGGCATTGCCCTTTCTGATCTTTGCTTTGTCATTTTGATTTCTGCATGTTGATTTTTGCATTCGCGAATCGCTTCGGTCGTCATGCACATTGACCCTATGGCACGATGGGCTTTGCCATCGCCTCGCCGACGTAGATGCGATAGTCCTTGATGCGGCCCGTGACCTCTGGGCCACCCGGACGCGGGGTATAGCGGAAACCGCTGATCTTGACAGGCGAGCCCAGGTCGATGACCAGGCGATGGGGATGGCCGGGTTGGCTGCTGCCCCATGGCGTGTGCCAGTAGTCTGCTGCCTGGCCGTTGATGGCATTGAGGGCGGAGCCGTCTTCCTTGACCGTCTCCTCGCTGTCCACAAAGGCGATGGTCCACACCGTGTGAGGCACGCCATTGCCCGCTGCATCCAGCAGGTCCAGCTCAGCCACTGCCGCGAACGGCTTGCCATCATGGGCACTACGGCTCTCCAGGCAGAACTGCCGACCCTCGATTGGCTTGGCAAGGCGGACCTCCTGGACCGCAGGGCCTTGGCTGAAGGCGCCTGCGTGGACCGGACTGACGCCGTCCAGGGCCAGGACGGTCTTGGCAGACTTGCTGGTGAAGTCCAGTTGCGGCCTGAGCTCGTCCAGGATCGGCTTGTCCAGGCCTGCCAGGACCGGCTGTTCTGGACCGAGCAGATCGAGGACAATGACCTCGTTGGCCTGGGTCTTCAGCCATGGGCCAGGCACGTACATGGTCTGGGTCGGGCCGATGTTCCAGAACCGGCCCAAGCAGTGGCCGTTGATCCAGACCACGCCCTTGCCCCAGGACCTGACGTCCAGGAAGGTGTCTGCTGCCTTGTCCACGTTGAAAGTGCCTCGCCAGAAGGCAGGGCCAGCGGCCTTTCCAGTCTTCCATTGCAGGCCGCCCAGCATGGGCTTCTCCAGGTCAAGGCAGTAGACCTGCCAGCCGGTCAGCTCCGTAGTCGCTGAGCCGGATGCAACGAGCTGGACCGGTGCGTAGAGACCCTTGCGGTCGTGGACCTCAGGCCCGAAGTTGACGTGGCCGACCGTCTCGACCAGGATATCCAGACGCGCCGCTTGCTGCCGGCTGGGCAGTTGAACGCGGTCCTGCTGCTGACGGCGGTCCATGGAACCGACGGGCTTGCCATCCAGGAAGATCCACGCAAAGTCGCGGACGTCCTTGACCTGGAGGGTCGCAGCAGGACCTGCTGGGATCGTCGTCTTGTAGACGGCACAGCCGTGGCCCTGATCATAGGCCTCCAGGTTGCGGGGCCTCGTGTCCTGGATGGGGGCAGGCAGATTGTCGAACAGGGCCGCGGACTGGGCCAGATCAAAGCGGGCCACGGTCATCACGGGATTGGCGGCAGGCGGCTCTGGGATCGTCTCACCCGGCAGCAGGTACTTGGCCATCACCTGCCGCGTCTGGTTGAACTTCTCGCCCACCCAGCCTGCCTCGCTGATGGGCGCATCGTAGTCATAGCTGCTGGTGTCCGGCTTGAACGGCCGGTCCGCGCCCGACCACAGGCCGAAGGTCGTGCCGCCGTGGGCCATGTAGATGCTGAACGAGGCGTTGTGAGACAGCATGTACTCCAGGTCTGCCAGGTACTGGGCCCCCTTGCCCAGGTGGTGGGACACCCCCCAGGTGTCGAACCAGCCTGGATAGAACTCGCCGCACATCAGCGGGCCCTTGGCCTGGACCTCGCGAAGGGCCTTGAAGCCGCCGGCCGGATCGCTGCCGAAGTTGACCACGTTGAAGAGGTCCGGGACGATGCCGTTGCGGAGGGCATAGGGCGGATTGCAGGCAAACAGCGGGACGTTGAACCCGGCGTCCAGCAGGGCCTTGCGGACCTCGACCATGTACTCCGCGTCCTTGGCGTAGAACCCGTACTCATTCTCGACCTGCACCATGAGGATAGGCCCGCCTCGGGTAACCTGCTGGGGGCCCAGGACGCGACCCACCTCCTTGAGCCAGGTCCTTGCCGCAGCCAGGTAGTCGGGATCCCGGCTCCGCAACTGGATGCCCTCCTTCTTCAGCAGCCACCAGGGCAGTCCGCCGGTGTCCCACTCCGCGCAGGCGTAGGGACCAGGCCTCAGGATGACCCAGAGCCCTTCCTGTTGGGCCAGCCTGCAAAACTCTGCTGCATCGGCCTGGCCGGTCCAGTCGAACTGGCCCTGCCTGAACTCGTGGAGATTCCAGAACAGGTAGGCGCAGACGGTGTTCAGTCCCATGGCCTTGCAGAGCTTTAGCCGATGCTGCCAGTACTCCTGGGGCACCCTCGCGAAGTGGATCTCACCGCAGCGGATCTGCAACCGCTGGCCATCGAGCAGGAAGTCGGTGTCACCCACTGCAAAGGTGCGCGTCTTGGCTGCGGGTGACGCCGCCAAGGCCGGCACGGCCACAAGTCCTGCCAGGACCCAACATGCGGTTCGCCGCAGCATCTGTGCACTTCGGAATCGGTCATGCAGCATAGTCAATCCTCTAAGTCCAGGCCTAGGGTTCCGGCGAGGTCAGGCCTTCTTGAATAGCGTACTTGGTGAGTTGGGCTACGTTGTCTATGTCCAGCTTCTCCATGACACGGACTCGATGGGCCTCCACGGTCTTGGGACTGATATGCAGGACTGCACCGATCTGTTTGGTGGATTTCCCTTCGGCCAACAGTTGCAGAACCTCCCGCTCCCGCCGACTCAGGAGAGAGAACGCCCCCCCCTGATCGCCCTCCCCAGGCCTCAGATAGTTGTCGACGACCACGTTCGCGATGGCCGGGCTCACGTAGGTCTTTCCCGACATGACCGTCCGAACCGCGTCTGCCAGCTCGTCGAACTCACAGTCCTTCAGCACATACGCACGTGCCCCCGCCCTGAACATCTCGGCAATGTACTTGTTGGTCGCATGCATGGACAACGCCACAACCCGGATGTGGGGATTTGCCTCTGCGATGGAGCGGGTCGCCTCAACGCCGTTCAGGTCCGGCATGCTGATATCCATGACCACGACATCGGGGGCGAGTTCCTTGGCCATGCGCACAGCCGTGCGTCCGTCGGCTGCTTCGGCAATGACCTCCATGTCGCGTTCCTGCTGGAGCGATCGTTTCAGGCCATGCCTCAACATCGTGTGGTCGTCAGCCAGAAGAATGCGAGTGCCCATATCGGGGTTTCCTTTCCGAACCTCTGTCTGGATGGGCGGGCCCAGTCAGACAGATCTCACCTGTCCCGCCCGGCTCAAGCCTCATGATAGACGGCCCGGCGCGGTGCGTCAATCGCCATCCCCCCTCTTCCTACCTCTCGAACCCCGACGCTGGGTCTTGTCGGCCCCAGGGGTAGCTCCCTTGCCTCTGCGCGATGTCGCATCGACGACGGGGATCACCCCTCCGTGTATGCCGGCGTGGGTCCGAATGGCCACGATCAACGCGTCGGGAGGCCCGCTCTTGGTCAGGTAGTCCACGGCGCCGGCCTCGCGCATGGCCGCGCCTCGCTCCAGCTTCTCGAACATCGACAGACCGATGATCTTCACGTCTGGAAACTCGGCGTGAATGCCTCGCGCAGCCTCGATCCCATCCATACCCGGCATGTTGATATCCATGATGACAACGTCCGGCAAGAGTTGCCGGGTCAGGTCCATGGCCGCCTGACCGTCCGCCGCCTCGCCTACGACTTCCATGTCGGGTTCCTCTTTCAGTAGCCGGGCCAGCCCCTCCCGTACAACCTCGTGATCGTCCGCCAACAAGACCCGAGTCCTCCTGTCTCCCCGGGCCACGGAGCGATGCGCCTCGGTATCGCTGCGCCAGCCTGATGCCTTGGCCTCCTGTTTCGATGGAACGGCGGGGGGGGCTTCCACTTCCTCTATGGGAACCAACAGCGTGAAGCGGCTGCCCCGTCCCGGTTCACTCTCGATCTCCAGGTGACCGCCCAGAAAGTCAAGGCGCTCGCGCACGCTGATGAGGCCCAGCCCCCCCGCCAAGCCGTTCTCCGCACGGATCTGGGAGGGATCGAATCCGGCCCCGTCGTCCAGGACGACAATCTGGATCTGGCCGTCAACCCGGCTGACCTCGACCCGGGCGTTCTTCACCCCCGCGTGTTTGGCCACGTTGAACAACAGTTCCCGCACGGCCTGAAAGAGGAGAATGGAGACATCCTCGCCTTGGGGAGCGGCCTGCTCATCCAGGGTCATCTCGATCTCCAGGTTGTGCTTCTCTCGCATCCATTGGCCCAGCCATCGCAACGCCTCGATGAGTCCACCTGCGCAGGACAGGCGGGCTGAGCTCGGCCGTCAGCGAACGGGAGGCCGCAATGGCCTCGCGGATCAGATCGTCCACTTCCGAGGCCGCCTCCCGCACAGCAGGGTCCTCCGATCGCTGAAGCGGAGTGGTGTGGAGCTTGGCTGCCACCAGGAACTGCTGGAGGTGGTCGTGGAGGATCTGGGCCAGGCGATGGCGCTCCCGCTGCTCGGCCAGGGTCAGTTCCGAGGTCAAGGCACGAAGCTGCAGGGCCTGCTTCTGCAGTCCCTCCTGCGCCCGCTCTCGCTCGGCGATCTCCTCAGCCAGCCTGAGGTTGGCCTGCGACAGTTCGGCTGTTCGCTCCTGCACCCGATTCTCCAGCTCATCGCGGGCCCGGCGTAGCGACTCCTCGGCCTTCTTGCGCAGGGTGATATCCTGTCCCTGCGCGATGGTGGCCGTGGGCGTCTTCCCATCGGCGGCGTACAGCGTGGCCGAGTTCCAGAGGACCGTGCGCACGCTACCGTCCAGATGCACGATGGGAATCTCTACGACCTCCCATCGCTCCCCCGAGGCGGCCTTGCGGATGTGGGACATCGCCTCCTCGCGTCGCTCCGCAGGGAAGAGCAGATCCAGCGACCGGCCCAAGACATCATTGGCGTCGCGGCCGGTCAGGGTCTCGAAGGCCTGGTTGAACTGTGTGATCCTGAAGTCGGGGTCCCACACGATGATGGGGGCGTTGGCGTGGTTGAACAGGTTCTCCAGGTAGTCGCGGGTCTGCCGGAGCTCCTCCTCCGATCGCACCTGTTCGGTGACGTCGGTAACGATCTGGCCCGCGCCCGTGATCCTTCCGCCGGCATCACGGATGGGCGTCAGACGCACGCTGTAGACCCTCCGGTGCCGGCCGGGGTCCCCGTATTCCAGCGTCTCATTGATGGTCTCGCCCTTCATCGCCCGGCCCCACTGCTCTACGGCGATCCGCTGCTGCTCGGGCATGTCCGCGAGGACGTCGACCATGCTCATGCCGATCTCTATGTCCTTGCCGGTGAGCCGCTTCAGCTCCTCCTTGAAAACGTTGTTGAAGAAGATGTAGCGGAAGTTCGTGTCCTGGGCGCCGATGAGCTCGTTGGTGCCCTCTGTGACGGCCTCGAGCAATTCGTTTGCCTCTCGCAGACGGCGCTCGCCCTCCCGCAAGGCCTGGGCCCGCTGCTCCGCCTCAGCCCGTGCGGCCCTTAGAGTCTGGCCTACGTAGCCTACGAAGATACTGGTCATGACCATCACGGCCATCCGAGACAGGCCTTCGATGCTGAGCTCTACGGCATAGAGCGGCTCTATGAAGTAGTAGTCTATGGCCAGCGAACCCAGGACGCCGCACAAGACCGCGGGGCCCATCCCCGCAAGCAAGGCCACAGCTACGGTGACTGGAAACAGGGTGATGTAGGGTATGCCGCGCGGGATCAAGGGCAGGAGGGCAAATCGCAGAACAACGGTCAACGGCACGGCCAGTACGGCAGAAGCCCATCGCACCCAGCCTCTCGCGTCTACAGTGCCAACCCCGGGGATGCCGCCACCGACGAGGCTCGCCCCGAGATCCGGCCCCGAGTGGATAGGTGGGTGGTGGGGGCCGCTCTGTGCGGCACCTGTGTCTGTGGTCATGTCACGGACACCTCCAATGCAGTCCTCGGTCTGCCACGCGGGCCTATCCGGCTGGAGGCCACTCTCTCGCCATGATATCGGCAAACCTATGCCAGTGAAAGCCCTTTGGAGGATTCCCAGAGCCCGTGGATGTTGCAGTAGGCCTCGGCGTAGAGGGTGCCGGGCTTGGCGACCTTCAGTTGGGCGGTCGCGCTGGGCTGCGTGTACACCGGTCCCTTGTTCGGTCCCTCGGCCGATTCCCCGTGCGCAGTGAATTCGACGTGAGCCACTTCACGGGGGAAGTTGCCGCCCTCTTCCTGATAGTAGATCCGTATCCAGCGGATGTGATGCTCCGTGGTGTTGGGGTGGGCGATCTCCTTGCCCAAGGTCACGCTGACGGAGAAGACCTTGTCCGCCTCAACCTGGTCCGGGCATTCGATGACAGGGACGTGTTTTTCCTTCTTCCAATCCGCTTGCTTCACTGTGCTGCTCAATCTTGCGACTACGGATGATGTCATAATCCTTACTCCCGGTGCAAACAAGGTACGATGTTATGGAGACTCCGCCAGGAGGGCGGCCTCTGCGGTATGCGCGTCAGCAGGCTCCCTCGTCCCGCGTCACACGGCAGCGGCCTGGAGCACCTTGCCCAGCACGGCGTCCAGTCGCGCGTCAAGATCATAGCGACCCTCGGCCAGGCAACGTCGGACCGACAGGACCTTGCCCCTGCGGATACCCGAGAGATCGACCGTGGTGGCAGACAGGCCCAAGGACCTCGTCCCGCGGTCCCTTCTCCTGCAGGCCCGCCTTTCATGGCCTCCTCCTCTGATGCGTCGTGCCTTGAATGTGGCGCGACTTCCTTCCAAGCATTGCACCGACATAGGCACTTCCTTTCGACGTCCTTCGGCCCGCCGCCCGCCATCCTTGGTGGCATCCAGGTCTCCCGCGAAGCCGGCCGGTGAGGACCCGCAATCAGCCAACGTCTATCCCTACCCACTTTCCAGACCACCTACTCCAGTCGCCCGGCAAGCGGGTAGGTCCCCTCGGTAATCTGATGGCGGATCCTCTGCACCCTATCGCATCGCCCCCCCGCTGACCTCCTGTCATTCTACGAACCATCGGATACGGTGCACACGGCCAGCGACATGGCTGAGTCCTTTCATCCATGCCCATTCATCAACCGAGACCATTAAAGCGGCCGTGACAGGGCGCTGCCATTGGGCAATCCACCCTATTGGCACTAGGCGAATGCCTAGCCCGCATTCCTCACAGGTCTTTGGTTCTGAGCGGTCCGGTTGTCCGGCTGCTGCGTTCTCGGCCCCGTTTGTCCTCAGCGTACCGCTTAATCGTTCTATCGCGACGTCCCCACAACAGAAGAGCGTGGGGCCGTCAGAGACGGCCCCACGCAGGATGACACGCTGAGATCCTTGATGGACCTCGATACTGCGATGCTCGATCAATTCAATTGCATCCGCAGGCAGTCTTGCAGGTCCCTCCGGTAGGCTGCTTCGAGAGCGGGCAGTAGATCACATCTGCGTCCTTGGTGAAGACGGACCATTCGCTGCCGGTATGCCTCATGACCGAATTCTGGACCACTGCGCGGACCTGGTACCAGGTCGAGGGCTTGAGGCCCCTGATGTAGTCCGTGAACATCTGTCCCTCAAGTGCAGGATACCAAACCGTGCTCTGCTGCCAGATCAGGGAGCCCAGCTCGCGATACTCAAACCAGTACCAGCAGTTCTGGCCGCCGTTGTACTGGAGGCAGCCCATGGCCAGCATCCAATCCGAGCAGGTCTTCGCGGGGTAGGTCTGTACGATGGGCCTCAGCTCTTGGATTTGGACGTCCGTGAAGGCGTTGGCCAGTGCATCCTCGCAGCCCCACCAGTCCTTGTTCAGATCCCAGGCTGAGCCGCAGGCACACCAGCTCAACTGCGCATAGTCCACGCGGGTGTTGCCGAAGCCACATACCATGTAGCCGCCCTGGACCGCGGCATAGCTGCCCCCGCCCGTGGGAATGTAGGCGGTGCCGTCCCACTTGACACCGAGCGCGCTGGCCAGGCCGACCGCGAACTTGGCGTTGAGGAGGCTGTTCAGCCGGGCATCCGTGATTCCCAGCAGGTAGCAGATATGGGCCGCGGTTGTACACTCCACCTCGTCCCGGTCCTCATCTGAGACGAAGATGACGTTCCTATAGGTGCCGGGCCTGAAGCTCAGCGTGGTGAGGGCCTTCTGGATGGCCTGGTATCCATCCTCGACGTGGCCCCAGGACACGAGGGTATTCTTGATGTTGTTCGACATGTCGGATGCACCCATCCAACCGCCGTGCTGATGGGCCCGCCCGCCATAGAGGAAAGACCCAAACCCGAACAGGGCATACTGATTAGGGCATCCGGGCTGGTTGCCCACGCCCGCTGACCTGTAGTCGCCCTCGAGCTGCTTGACCATTTTGGCCAGCCACTGAACATCGCCATACGACATGGAACGGCTCTCGTCACAGATGATTACCACATCCGCGGAGGGAACCGGTACTGCAGCCATGGCAGGGGCACACAGGCCCAATGCCAGGGCAATGACAATCAATGAACGAGCCATACTAGGAACTCCTTTCTACTTCCACCATCCTTGCCTGCCAGCAGCCCCGGCTAGGGCGCAGGCAGTACCACCATGATCCATGTCCCCCAACATGTGAATAGCATCGTAACCGCCGGCTTAGGATATCGAGGGGCACCTCCTTTCCATCTTGGGGCATGGACGGCAACCAGTACACAGACCCTGACCGCATCGTCTGTCTGGTGGTCGATTGATCAATTCACCGTCTCCTCATGAAATCACTCCGGGCCATCTGCCACGGTGATTTCTCTCTGCCCGCGCGTGCTGCGAGGCAGAGAACCCTGTCCCACCTTCTGCTCCGTTCCGCGTCCCCAATCCCTATTTCAGTCTCTCTGATGTAACAGCCAACAATGACCGTGGGGAAGCACCCTGCCTTCATGGCAGTCGCCTGCGATTGTAGGGTACCCTCTCCGGTTGTCAATGGCGCACAGGGTATTTCGTGCGATATTCCCCGGTGAAACGGCAACATCAGCGATGCGCGGGAAGTGGGGCCAGAGCCTTGATGTAGCGGTCTGCGGAGGTCAGGAAGACAGGCCAGTCCGGACCGTCCGCGTGACCGCCGTGATGTTGCCGAAAGGCCACATCGCCGCTGACTGCGCCGGCACTGAGAAAGACCGGTCTAGGTTACTTCTCCAGCGCGGTCTTCAGCTCCTGTAGGCGGGGCTCTTCGGCCACGAAGAGATGCTCTGGAAACTGGCGAAAGGCCTTGATGTCGTTGTAGATGCGGGTGCTGAGGTTGGACTCCAGGCCCATGCCTGCCAGGTACTGCAGCCTGAGGTTGCGGTCACGGTTGATGGCCGCACCCTCGATCCAGGGCCGCAGGTCCACGGGTTGGCCTGCATAGGTGGACAGGAGCTCGACTGCGGACTTGAATCCCACGCTCTTGAGGGACTGGGCGACGGCCTCGTAGTCAGGCTGGTCCAGCCGGCGCTGGATCTGGTCCACGTCAATCGGGACCTGCTCCGTCTGGCCCAGCAGGACCGTATCATAGCCTTGTCCCTGATTGTCGTTGCTCCAGATCGTGCCGTGGGGAAAGGCCTCGAAGAACGTGGCGATCTCGCTCTTGACCACCGGGATGTCGCTCTCATAGAGAGGAACCCACTGGGTGATCAGGCCGCCCGGATTCAGGTGCCGCCTGCAGATCTCGAAGTACTCCCGGGTGTACAGTGTGGCAGAGCCCTTGACCCAGGGGTGGATCGGATCAGAGGTGATGATGTCGAACTTCTCGTCCGTGGTCAGGACATAGTGCCTGGCGTCGTCGTACACGATCTCGACGCGGGGATCGTCGAGCACGTGGTGGTTCTCCTCGCTGAAATAACGGGCCACCACCCGGGGGATCAGCGGCTCGATCTCACAGATCACGATCCGCGTAACCTCGGGATAGGGCACGAATGAGCCGGCCGTCACGCCCGCGCCACATCCCACGACCAGCACGGATCGGGGATTGCCGTGGAGCAGGGCCGGGATGTGTCCCAGCATCCGCTGCAGGCGCATGTCCTGCGGCTCGCTCGAGGCCTCCACCTTGCCGCTGACGTGGAAGTTCCGCACCCCGTTTCCCATCTCCGTGACCGCGACCGAGGAGTTCATCCCTTCGCCGCTGTAGAGCACCAAGGGCATATCACGCCAGGTCGCCAGGAACCGGCCGTAGGCCACGAGGCCCCACGGCACCCTGGGCACACCCCGGATGAGCAGCCCCGCCAATCCCAGTATCGCCAGCATCAGGACGGCCACCCAGGCCTTGAGCGCGGCCGGCGTGCGGACACAGGGCTCTGCCCTGGATGGGGGCATCGGAATCAGGCAGACGACCGCGGCCAGACAGGCCAGGCCCACCAGGATCCGCTGGGCCTGCTGCGTGCCCTCGATCGGGATCACCACAAGACTGAATCCGATTGCGCCAAGGATCGCGCCGACCGTGTTGGCCGCATACACGCGGCCCACCAGGCGGCCAGGATCCTGCCCGGCCCGTGTCACTGCAGCCAGGGCCAGGGGAAAGCTCGCGCCCCACAGGATCGCGCCGGGCAGGACTGCCCACGCGCACCGCACCAGGTCGAGCTGGAAGGTGACCCATGGGCTCCTGGACAGCGATGGATCGATCGGCCAGAGCGGCAGCGATCGGGCCAGGGCGAACGCCGCCCAGGCGATGGCCCCGCACAGCAGCACCTGGCAGCAGGCCAGGGCAAGCCGAGGCCGCTGCACGGTCCGCGACGCCAGTGCGCCGATGCTGCTGCCGATGCCCAGGCCGACGAGGAAGACGGCCAGGATGATCGAGAAGGTGTAGACCGTGGCGCCCAGCAGCAGGGACAGCACCCGCGTCCAGACCACCTCGGCGCCCAGGGCGGACATGCCCGATAGCGCGATGGTGACGTAGACCGGCCAAGGCCGGTCCTCTTGTGCGAGTTGCGAGTTGCGAGTTGCGAGTTGAGGAGAGTGGGGGGTGCGGGAGGCCAGGGCAAGGGCGACGAGGGCTACGAGCACGTTGATGGCCGCGGCCACGTAGGTTGCGGTCGGCATGTCGTGGACCCGCAGGAGATAGAAGCCCGCCAGGAGGCAACCCAGGACCGCGCCGAGGATATTTCCGCCGTAGAAGAAGCCCAGCCACGAGACGCCCCGAGGCGTGGTCTCGACCCATCGACTGATGGCCGGCAAGGTCGCGCCCATCAGAATCGTGGGCGGCAGCAGGCAGACTGCACAGACGATGCCCCGGATGAGGAGCCCTGCAAGCCCGTGGCCCACGAACTCCGTGTAGATCCTGCCTACAGAGGGCACACACGCCAGTATGGCCAGACCCAGGACAGCCACTCCCAGCTCCAGCAGGGCATAGACCCGCAGGGGGTGACGTCGACGGGACACCACTGCAGCCAGGGACACGCTGCCCAGGCACATCCCCCCCATGAAGGTGGCCAGCAGCACGCCGAGGGACACGGCAGATGAGCCGATCACCAGTTGCAGGAGCTGGAACCAGACGATCTCGTAGATCAGGGCCGCACAACCGCTGCCGACAAACAGCACGAGCACCACAGGCAGCAGCCGGTTCAGGGCCGGCCCCTGGCCGGGCTCGCCCTGGCCAGCCTCGACCACCTCGGCGGCGATCACTTGAGACCCTCCTCGCCGCCACAGCACCTCTTGTACTTCTTGCCGCGGTCCCACAGCCGTCGGCCGTTGAACTCCCCGACAGCATGAACCACGGCACGCATGATCTCCTTGCGGTTCACTGAATCCGCCCTCCACCGGATGTCCTCACCGGGCAATCGCAGTCACACCCATCGACCTGCGGGCCAAGGTCCGGGGCTCACCGGTCCAGGCATCGTAAGGCCGAAGGGAAAACCGGTACCCCTGAGCGATGCAGGGGATCAGGTATTGCTCATGGGGCCAGGCGCCCCAACTGTCGTCCCCTCCTGCGCCCTGCTGCATCCAGTCCAGGTTCAACACCGTGACGTCACGACGGGGCATCTCAAAGGGATGCGAGACGGCCTGCAGGTCGTCGGTCGTCTGATGCAGGGCATTGAGGCTCAGCAGGGGCTGGCCCATGGCCAACAGTCCGACGCGGCCGTTGCTGATCGCGGCCCAGCGGACGTCGACCTTGTTGCCGCTCTCACCCGGCTCTGTGTAATCCCAATAGTACTGACCCTGCACGGTCCCCTTGTACAGACCGACCCTCGCATCGTTGCGATCGCAGTAGGTCTCTTGCGGCCCCGGGCCCAGCCACGTGATGTGGTCGAATCCTGCAGGCAAGGTCATCTGCATGCCCAGACGAGGCAGCTTGGGCAGATCCGTCTTGGTGGGCTTGAACTGCGCATCCACCACGATGTCCCCCCTGCCGTATACGGTGTACGAGGTCTCCCAGGCCGCCTCCACGCTGGGCAGCCATAGCACGACCTTGACGACGGCTGCGTGCCATCGTGGAAACTCCTGCACGGTCACGCTGCGGACCTCTGTAGCCTCGTGGGCCTTGCGCCACGTGCCCTGTGACTTGGCCATGTTCCGGCCGCGGTCGTTGTCGGTCGGCGCGCGCCAGAAGTCAGGCCGCAGGGGCGACTCGATCAGCTCCGTGCCCTTGAAACGAAGAGAGGCCAGGGTGCCGGCCCTCTTGTCGAAGAGGACCTTCACGTCCTTACCCGAGATGACGACCTGGCTGTCCGTCTGCGCCACCTTCAGCGGCATCATGGCAGCGGTGTTCACGGCCGGGGCCGGCGCTGCGTCAGGCAGCCTGAACTGGTCCCAGGCGATCTCATGGCCTGCCTTGGCCCAAGCCGTGTCCGCCTTGAGCCTGAAGCTGACCTCCACGAAGTACTCGACGCCCTGCTCTGCCTTGAACGGCCTGACCGGGATCGCCACCTCCTCACTTGCCCGCGGCGCCAGGTCGAGAGTCGGCAGCGTACCCCTTTGCAGGACGCGGCCCTCTGCAGTCAGGGACCATCGCCCCACGGCCACGTCCTTCAGATTCAGGAAGTCGTGCCCGTTCTTGACCTCCACCTTGGGGACCGCCAGGTCCACGGCCTTGCAGTGGATGTATTGGTAGATGTGTTTGACCTGCAGCAGCCCGGGATGGGGTTTCCGATCCGGGCCGACCAGGCCGTTGCAGCAGAAGTTCTGGTCGCTGGGAGTGCCCTGGGGGCCAAAGTCGCCTCCAAAAGCCCAGAATGTCTTGTCGCCCACCTTGACCTTGGTGAAGCGGGCCATGGGCAGAATGCCCTGGGGCTGTCGGAGCCCCTGGTCCACCCAGTCCCAGATGAAGCCGCCCTGCAGGTAGGGCTTGTTGTAGATCTCGTTCCAGTAAAGCCACATGTTGCCGCTGCTGTTGCCCATGGCGTGCGAGTACTCGCACATGATGTACGGCCGGGTCTGGGGCCGGGAGGCGTACTCCGCCAGGTTCCGCGGATTCGGATACATGGGACAGACGATGTCCGTGTGGGGCCGCCGGCCTGCCCGCTCATAGTGTACGGGCCGGCTGGAGTCCCGCTGGTGGATCCACGCGGAGGTGGCCTCGAAGTTCGGGCCGTCGCCCGCCTCGTTGCCGAGCGACCAGATCACCACGGACGGGTGGTTCTTGTCCCGCTCGACCATGCGGAGGGTGCGGTTCATGTGGGCGTCCAGCCACTCCGGAACGCGGGCCAGGGTCCGTTCGTCATAGCCCATGCCGTGGCTCTCGATGTTCGCCTCGTCGATCAGGTAGAGTCCATACCGGTCGCACAGGTCGTACCAGACCGGCTGGTTCGGATAGTGGGCAGTCCGTACACTGTTGAGGTTGTGCTGCTTCATCAGCACGATGTCCTGGATCATGCCCTCCACGGTGATCGCCTGGCCGCGGTCAGGATCGATCTCGTGGCGGTTGGTGCCCTTGAACAGCACCCGCTGGCCGTTGATCAACAGATTGCCCTCGCGGATCTCGACCTTGCGAAAGCCCACCCGGCTGGGGATGACCTCCACCACCTGGCCGCTCGAGTCCTTCAGGGTGAGCAGAAGCTTGTACAGGACCGGCGTCTCCGCAGACCACTTGGCTGGGTCGGTCACAGTCATGACGATCTGGGCCTCCGTGTCCTGTCCTGCTGCCGCAGATAAGTCCGCAGCCCGTGACGTCACAGACTGACCTGCGGGATCGAGCAGACTGGCCTCGACGACCGCGGCGATCGATCCTGAGGAGGCATTGTTGACCTTGAGGCTGATCTTGAGCTCCGCGTCGCGATAGGACTCGTCCAGCCCGGTCTTGATCTCGAAGTCGTTGACGTGCAGGTTGGCAGGAGACCACAGGACCACGTCGCGGAAGATACCGCTCATCCGCCAGAAATCCTGATCCTCGAGGTACGAGCCGTCGCACCACCTGAAGTTCTCTACCGCCATCACGTTCCTGCCTGGATGGACGAAGGAGGTGATGTCGAACTCCACGGGCGTGCGGCTGTCCTTGCCGAAGCCGACCTTCTGGCCGTTGACCCACAGATAGAAGAAGGAGTTGACGCCGTCGAAAGTGACCAGGACCCTGCGGCCCTGCCAGTCCTGGGGCAGGTCAAAGGACCTGCGATAGGAATTGACGGTGTTGTTCTCATCGTCCCCGGGCACAAACGGCGGCCTCCAGGGCTCGCTCCAGGGGTAGCGGATATTCACGTAGATCGGGATGCCATAGCCCAGGACCTCCACGTTGGAAGGCACGGTGATCGTCCGCCACTGGGAGTCGTCGAAGTCCGGCATCCAGAAGTCCGCGACCCGCTCGGTCTGATTCTTCGAATAGTGGTACTTCCAGTCGCCGTTGAGGGATCGGTAGAACCGCGACTTGATCCGCTCTGCGGCAGTCGGCCACTGGATGGACTGGGCGGTCTTGGCGTCAGGGCAGATGACCATCGTCGCGTGGGGGGCCAGGTTATTCAGGCCGGTCAGACGCGGATTCTCCCAATCCTGAAGCGTCCCGTTGGGATCTGCGGCCTGGCTTGCAGAGCCCCAGACCAGCGACACCATCGCAGCCATGAACAGTCTGCATCCAATCTCTCTATGCTGATTCATGCGTCACTCCCATTCCACGATCCACAAGGACACGGCCTGGCGAGGCAGGACAAACCTGAGGGTCGTCACGGGATCCGTGATCGCCAGGGGCTGCACAGGGCCTGCGGCCTGAAGCTGTCCGGCCTTCTCCAACTCGCTGACCTGGTCTGGCGTGGGCTGCTGAGGCGAGCCCATCCGCTGCCAGGCTGTATAGGCGTTGCTGTGATCCGCGTCGATCCGCAGGTGCGTAACCCTGGCCTGGCCTTTGGCCTTGGCGAGGCCCGTCAGGCCCATCTCCACCTCTGCAGCAGGCCCTGCCACGTCATCATCGTGGTAGTGCCACACCAGGACGGCCAGCCGGTTGCCGTCGAGACCGGCGAGCGCAGAGACGTCCGGCCTTCCCCGCACGCCTTCCCTCATCATGACGTCCAACGGCGCCTCGGCATCGCTCTCCACGCTCACCCTCTGGCCGGCCATGCGGCTAAACATCCGGAAGACGTTGAGCACGGGCTTGTCGATCCCGTTGGTGGCCAGGGAGCGGAATCCTGCGAAGTAGGACTGGTCCTCGAACTCGAAGGCCCAGGTCAGTGCGCCCTCCAGGTTCACTCCGTGGCGATCCGCCAGGTCGAGCTTGCGGACGAAACTGGCGGCCGTGTAGCTGGAGTACAGGGTCCCATTGCGATAGGCCAGTTGTGGACCCTGGCACGCTGCGCATCCCTCAGGGTCAGACTCGCCGATCACAATCGGCGTGTTCTTCAGCTCCGGATAGGAGGCGACGATACCGAATCCCTCGTCGATGTCGCGAAGCTGGTTGGAGATGCCCATGCGGACGTGGCCGTCCACGGTCCTGGGCGAGCCCTTGGCGTGGAACGAGACGAAGTCCAGAGGCGTGCCCTGTTTTCCAGTCGCGTAGTTGGTGCCCCGTAGACAGTGCTCCAGGAAGTCCCGCGTGAACCGGCCGCCGCTGCCTGCAGAGTCGGGCCCGCCCACGCGGGCCTTCGGTAGTGCCCTCCGCACTGCATCCACTGCATAGTCATGGAGCTTGCGGAACTCCTCGGGTGTGCCCCTCCAGTAGCCGATGTTGGCCTCGTTCCAGGTCTCCCAGTACCACGTCTCCACCTCCGCTGCGCCGTACCTGGCCACGCAGTGCCTGGCCCACTGGTACACCAGCTCCGCCCACCTGGCGTAGTCCTTGGGTGGATAGGCCCATCCCGTGTAGATCTCGTCGTATTTGGCCTGGGGAGTCCAATGGTGCTGGTAGGGCTCAGGCCTGACGGACAGGGCCTTGGGCATGAAGCCGATCTCCACGTAGGGACGCACGCCCCGCTCTCTGTAGGTGTCGAAGATCCCATCCAGGATCGTCCAGTTGTAGATCGGACGGCCTTCGCTGTCCTCGTCATAGGCACCCGTAGAGCCCCACTTCAGGGCAGGCGTGCCGTCGCCCGAGGAGAGCAGGTTGTGTGCCCTGAAGTACACGGCATCGGGCCTGAGCTGACCGAGGCTCGCCAGGAGCTTTCGGCCATGCTTCATGGTCCCGTAGTTGGGCTCATCTGCGCCGAAGAACCGCCAGATCGCCCGCAGCAGTCCCTTGGGCCTGGAGGCATCCACCACGATCGTCACGCGAAAGGGGTCGGTCTTGGGGCCGGCAGTCGCCTCCTGCCCGCGGACCCGCGGAATCCCGCCCACCAGCGAGGCCCCGGCCACGCACAACACTGCAAAGGATCGTGCCAGCTTCATATCCACTCCACGCCAACCACAGGTGACCGCCAGAGCCGCCCAACATCCGACTACACTTGGAGGGCCAGCTTAACACCGTTGGCATTGAGTATCAACCGCCAAGTGCCTGTTCGAAATCGGCTTGAATGGGTCTGTCATTGCGAGGCGTGACCGAAGGGCACGACGAAGCAATCTTCATCTGATTGGGTATCCACGCTTTTGTGGATCCACGCATCCCCCTACTCCACATCTGTGCGGAAGGGCGACGCGGGCAGGCCTTCCTTATTGTATAGGGTGCCTTCAGGGACATTGGCCCAGCCGTACCGGACTGCCGCGGGCTTTGTCACCTGGGGGCTCGAGACCACGACGGAGTTGTCCCTGATCTCCGCCTGGCCGCGGTGTACAGGCCACAGGAATGGCCTTCGGCCCTGGAGGGATCTGCGGGCGGGCTGGGTCTGCGGGGCAGGGGCTTGCCCTCCTTCTTGGCCTGCTCTACCTCGCCGTGGAGAATGAAGCAATCGGTGATCAGCACGTCCTGCGAATTGCACGGATTGATAGCCGCCAGCTCTCTGCTACAATAGCTTGCCTGAATGCCCAACCAGCAGCTACAACCTGCCGCAGCAACCCAACCCGAGCAGATCGCCGGCCTCGTCGAACGCGTCACGTTCCACAACGACGAAACCGGCTTCTGCGTGCTGCGCATCAAGGCCCGCGGGCACCGCGAGCTGGTGACCGTGGTCGGCACGCTGCCGGAAGTCCGTGCCGGCGAGTGGCTGGAGGCCCAGGGGCGATGGATCGTCAACAAGGAATACGGGCAGCAGTTCCAAGCCGAAATCCTCCGCACCATGCCTCCGACCACCGTCGAGGGCATCGAGAAGTACCTGGCCAGCGGCATGATCAAGGGCATCGGCCCGGTTTTGGCCGGCCGGATCGTCAAGGCGTACAAGGAGCGGACCTTCGAGATCATCGACGCCGACCCGCACAGCCTCACCTACGTCGACGGCATCGGGCCCACGCGCAAGAAGACAGATCACCGAGGCCTGGGCAGAGCAGAAGGCCATCCGGGAGATCATGGTCTTCCTGCACGGGCACAAGGTGTCTACCAGCCGGGCCTTTCGCATCTTCAAGGCCTACGGCAACGAGGCCATCGAGAAGGTCCGCGAGGATCCGTACCGCCTGGCCCGCGACATCCAGGGGATCGGCTTCAAGACCGCCGACGTGATCGCCGAGAGCGTGGGCATCGGCAAGCAGTCCGACCTGCGGGCCCGGGCCGGCGTGGAATACGTTCTTCTGCAACTGACCGAAGAGGGCCATTGCGGCTACGGCCGGGAGGAACTGGTGGCCATGGCAGTCAAGCTCCTGGAAATCCCGGACGAGATCATCCAGACGGCCGTGGAGTACCTGCTCCAGGAGAAACGCATCGTCGCCCGAACGCTGGACACCGATGCCGGGCCGATGCCGGCCGTCTTCCTGGCGAGTCTGGACCTGGCCGAGAAGAACCTGGCCGAAAGCCTGATTGCTCGACAGGCTGGCAAGCATCCCTGCCCGGAGATCGACATGGAGAAGGCCATCGCCTGGGTCGAGGGCAAGACCGGCCTGCAACTGGCGGCCCAGCAGCGGCAGGCGATTGGACTGGCGTGCCGGTCCAAGGTGCTGGTCATCACGGGCGGGCCCGGCGTGGGCAAGACCACCATCATCAACTCCATCGTGAAGATCATGCGGGCCAAGAAGCTCGAGGTACGTGCTGGCCGCGCCCACCGGCCGGGCCGCCAAGCGGATGGCCGAGGCGACGGGCTGCGAGGCCAAGACCATCCACCGGCTCCTGGTCTTCGATCCCAAGACGGGTCAGTTCAAGCACAACGCCGAGCACCCCTTGGACGGCGACGTGTTCATCATCGACGAAACGTCGCATGGTGGACATGACGCTGGCCTGGCAACTGGTGCGGGCCATTCCGCACCGCTGCCGCCGTGATCCTCGTCGGCGACGTGGACCAGCTTCCCTCCGTCGGCCCGGGCTGCGTCCTGCGGGACATCATCGACTCCGGCATGGTGCCGGTCTGCCGGCTGACGGAGGTCTTCCGCCAGGCCGCCCGCAGCGCCATCGTCACCAATGCCCACCGGATCAACCAGGGCGAGATGCCCGTCTTTCCCGCGGGAGAAGGTCGAGTCCCCCGGCAGCACGGACTTCTACTTCGTCGAGGCCGCCGATCCCGACAAGGCCGTGGACATGCTCCGTCGCATGGTGTGCGAGCACATCCCCCAGAAGTTCGGCTTCGACCGCGTCGACGACATCCAGGTGCTCTCGCCCATGCAGCGGGGTGTCCTGGGCTGCCGGAACCTCAACACGGTGCTTCAGGAGGCCCTGAACCCCACCGGCCCGGCCATCCAGCGGTACGGCTGGACCTTCCGCGTGGGCGACAAGGTCATGCAGATGGTCAACGACTACGACAAGGACGTCTTCAACGGCGACATCGGCCGCGTGGCCAAGATCGACGAAGTGGAGCAGGAGATGACGGTCCGCTTCGACGACCGCCCCGTGAAGTACGATTTCAACGAGCTGGACGAGCTTCACCTTTCCTACGCGACCACGGTCCACAAGAGCCAGGGCAGCGAGTACCCCGTGGTGGTCCTGCCCATCCACACCCAGCACTACATGATGCTCCAGCGGAACCTGCTCTACACGGCCATTACCCGCAGCCGCAAGCTGGTGGTGCTGGTGGGCACACGGAAAGCCCTGGCCATCGCCGTCAAGAACATGGATGCCCGCCGGCGGGTGACGCTGCTGAAGCAACGGCTGCAGGCATCTCTTGCCCATGCAGGCTTGTCCCCGTAGAATGCCGCCGTCGTTGGTGAGCTGTGGGGTGGAACGCTCCAATAGCCTGTGAGTACCCAATTCCCCGGCCGCCCCATTCTAGGTAGACAGCCATGCTGATCGGTAGTACCCTGCTGCCAGAGTGGATGATCAGACATCTACGATCGATGGATCGGATATCGTCGGGGTTTCAACGTGCAAAGGCATATGTCCGCAATGGGTAGCGATGTGCTGACCAGAACCCTGCAGATGGCAGGCGTACTTTCATTCGCGTGGAGTTGCGTCACCAGGCGGCCAAGCCAGTGCATCAGTACGTGTTCTTTGGCCAGGATCGAGGGAAGCTCGGACAGGCATCGGGTTTCCTTGAGACGAAGGCCCTCGAGGGTGCGCAGGTCGCGTATTCGTGGCGGCAGGACTCGAGCCCGGCAGGGATGAGTACAACTTTGGCATGATCCGCGAAGACCTCGCTTTCTTGGCGTCGAGAGGCAAGAAGTTGTTCGTCCAGTTCCAGGACGTCACCTTCAATCCGTCGCGGATCAATGTGCCGCTCTACCTACAGCATGACAGCCAGTACAACGGCGGTGCCGATAAGCAGTACAGCATCGAAGGCGACGACGAGGGGCACGCGACCGTGGAAGGTTGGGTGGCCCGGCGGTGGGACCCCGCGGTGCAGAGAGACTCAGGAAGCTATTCTTTGCGCTGGGACAAGGAGTTTGACGGCCGAATCGAGGGCATCAACCTAGCCGAGACGGCCGTCGGCTTCGGCGAGAGCGGGCGTTTGTTCCCAAAGGGCTTCTCGTTCGAGATCTACCGCGACGCCATCATCGCCAACATGAAGGCCCTCAAGCAGGCCTTCCCGAAGTCTGTGGTCATGCAGTACGCCAACTTCATGCCCGGCGAATGGCGGCCGGTTGATGACAAGGGCTACCTGCGTGCAGTCTATGAGGCTGCAAAGGAGTTGAAGGTCGGCGTGGGCGGCCCGGACCTCTTGCCCAATCGTCCCGCGCAGATGAAGGGTTCATACCCACCTAATCCGAATGCCTCGTCCACGGTCGCTGCCCGAACTGCCGTCCAGGAAGGAAACTACGAAGATCGAGACCCAGAGACTGGAAAGCCACGAATGGTCCCTGATCTGTTCAGATTTGCGGCTGAGTACCTGGCAGTGGACTACATCTTCTGGTGCACTGAGGAGCCGTACTTTTCTGAGCAGGTGATACCCTTTGCTAGACGTGGCTTGCCGTAGTTGGCTGGGTCAACTATGGAGCCGTTGCACCACGGCTTGAGAAGGGGGGCTCACAGGTTGGCTAGCCAGTTCACACCCACTCAGCGACAGACAGTTGGCTGACAGCCTGACGGAGGACCGGATCGACGTTGGTGTGCAGGTCGTTCGGGGGTCATCGTGGCCAGATCGCAAAAGCGGCCCGTACAACAAGTACTATGCGCCTCTATCAAGCCCCCCATCAGTCCGCCATAGCCCCGTTCAGCCGCCCCAAAAGGAGGCCCCGGACGGTGGGCCCGGTGCCACCTCTTAGGCCTCACGGTGTGTCTGCAAGTCGCCGCTGGTTGCTGGCGTCGGTGCCTGCGACCGCCGGATACCCTGTGCTGTGACCCAGCATGCCCCCAGCCTCGGCCATAGCTCCGCTGCTCGTCCCGGGCGTCCTCCATCGCCGACCTCCACTCACACCATACGGAACCTCGTGGTCGAATCAGATATGCTCCACCCGAAGCACGGGATCTCCACCTTGTACATAGGGGTCGCCAACGTGCACTGGCTTCCCTCAGGCCGAGGCGGCCAGCGAATGCTTCATGAAACTGCGACGATTCACTTGCGACGACATACGTTCTCCTTCCTACTTGAAGAGATCTCAGATCTCAGATCCTCAGTTCACAGTCGCCCGCCGGCCCAGCGGATCGAGCGGACGATCAGCTCGCGGAGGTTCGGATTGGCGTACGCCTTGCCGTCGTGGCCGAGTTGGAGGAACACGACGCGATTGTCGCGCGACGGCCGCATCCAGCAGACCGTCGTGTCGTTCTTCGGATGGTCCGTCGTCAGCAGGACGTGGTTGTCCTTGGCGAACCAGTTGCCCTTGTACGTCTCGTCGTGGATCGTGAAGTCGCTCAGGCCTTGGGTGATCGGGTGCTCGCGGTCGGCGATCTTGACGTTCATGTCCATGTCGTGGTCGTAGGTGCCGGTGGCGAACTGCTTGCCGTCGATCTCCTGCGGCTTGAGCGGATACCGGGCCCCGATGATCTGGCGGTAGTCTTCCCACGTGTTGAACGCGCCCTCGGCGTGGTGCAGGACGACCAGGCCGACGCCCTCTTCGAGCAGGGCCTTGAAGTTCTCCTGCCGCTTCGGCGGAGATATTCTGCGATCATGTTGTACAGGACGATCACGTCGTAGTCCCAGTTGCTGATGTCCTCGAACAGCTCGCTGTGGTCCTTCTGGGCGGCCTCGACGTACTGGATGTCGCTGTAGCCCTGGAAGAGCTTGAAGAACGGATCGTGCTCGAAATCGTGCCCGCCCGTGACGACGACGACCTTGATCGGGTCCAGCGGCCGGACCTTGATGTTCTTGAAGTAGACGAGGCTCTTGGGATCGTGGCCCTGGATGGCGAACGTGCCCTGGTCGATCTTGCGGCCGGCCCTGCCGCCCACATTCTCGGGCTCGGTCCAATCCACGGTGGTCTTGCCGTCGATCTTGATGATGACGTGCTTGCCCTCGACCTTGATGTAGTAGTTGAACCACTGGTCGTCCTTGGAGGGGGCGTTGTTCATCACGTCCTGGACGCCGTAGAGCCCGCCGGTCTTCTTGGGGTCGCTGTGGCTCGTGTTCACCTGGCACTCGAAGCCCTTGCTGCGGCCAGTCGTTCTCCTGATACTGCGGTGTGGAAGTAGATGCCGGAGTTGGAGCCCTGCGTGGTCTTGACGTCGGCCGTGAACTCGAAGTTCTTGAAGTTGTGGCGCCGTTCACCGGGCCGACGTAGAACAGGTGGCTGCGGGCGCCGTGCACGACCAGCTCGCCGTCCTTGACGGTGAACGTGCCCTGGTTCTCGCTGGCCTTCCAGCCGTCGAGGTTCTTGCCGTTGAACAGCGAAATCCAGCCGTCGTCCTTGTTGGTTTGCGCCCTCGCGCCAGCGGCCAACACCGTGCCTACCAACAGCAGGATCGCAGTTCTCTTAACCATCGTCATTCTCTCCTCAACCCAACATTTCCCATATGACCTCGCCCGGCTAACGCTGCCGGACCCCGTTGCACTATTGTACCGGCGTCCTTCCCCGTTGCGCCTCTCCCGTTTTCCAGGTCTTCCGGTCGTCCGGCGCGGATGCGGGACGTTCGCCTGGGCGCCAAGAGCCGCGTTTCCACGGATGCGTGACGGTTCGATGTTGCCTGGAACAGTTCTCGCATCTCGTTTTGGTTTCTCGGGTTGGCGGTCGTAGTACCGGTCATCGGGTCGAAGACCCTCCGACGTCATCTGCGCCCGCCAGTTCTTATACCAGGTTTCGAATTCTCTGCAGAGTGAGGTCAAGTGGTCAAACCCCTTGATGAGCGGAACGCGTTGCAGCCACGTCTACTCGACAGTCCTATGCGCTTTTCCCCTCCTCCGGCGGGCCTTCCGCGGCCCAATCCGGTAGGGCGGCAGGGGCCCTCCAACACCTTGTTCCCGCCCCAGACACCCATCAGAACTGCATCACCACGTTCGGGCACCTCTGCACCACCCACAGAATGGCTTTGCCCACCTCGGGGTCGTCCTTGATGAGCCCGACCAATACCCGGGCAAGCTCCTCAGTACTCATCTGACCCAGCATGACCAGCTCCGCCTCTTGTCCTGTGTCACCCATGATCTCACCTCCGCAGCCAGAACCACTGCAACCTGATCCCCAGCCGAGCTCTCTTGTTGACCCAGACCTCGGCCGGTGCCTCTTGCTCGGTGCGGTCCTCGTCGAACTCGAACCCTTGCTTCTCAAGGGCTTCATCGACCCTCATTTTCGGCCTCCCCCAGTCCCTGACTGCGGCTCACAGACTGCTGACGCTCCGGCAGTGCCTGACTGCCTCCAGCCGGCTTCTTGAAGATAATGCAGTACTCGTGCCGGATCGGGACATCTTCCAGCCTGCCGTATGACTTGCGGTCACTCGTGCAGTTGTGTTGCACCTTGATGAGGATGCTCCGGATCTCACCACGGGGGAAGTTCAACACGTCCCTCACAATGGGTGTGTACTTGCCGCGTGCCCGGACATCCCCGATCAAGACCGCCAGTCTGCCACCTTCCTCCAGCGCTTTGTAGCACCGTTCCAGGCACACCATCAACAACTCCCGGAACCGATCATAGATCTGGCAGTCGCTCAGGTCGTTCGCCCCGCTCTGGTACCGCACGATGTTCCAGTAGGGCGGGTGTATCCAAACGAAGTCATACCTGCCGGGCAAGTCCTGGTGGGTCAAATCAAAGCCGCTTCGCAGGTCGCCACCCCAGTAGGTGATGCCCGAATGCTTGTATCGGTTGAGTCCCTCAACGACATCCCTGCTGGTTCCCGAGCCTTCCATAGGGTCCGCCACGCTCCTGGCTTTGTATCGCAGAATGAGGTTCTTGGTGAGGGTACCGTCGCAGTTACCTCTGTACCGACCGTCGCCCCAGAGCGGGCATCGACTGGGGTACGGACAACCGATGTGATCCCCTCATCTTCAGCGTAGACATCGTAGAACCCATCGCCCAGTCTATCTAGCAGCCCATCCGAGACCGCCTCTGACAGCCGTGCACGGATGGTGTGCTCCGGTGTGTCCGGCTTGTGCCGGAGGATTTCTATGTGCATCTCCCGGATGTGGCTCGCCCCGTTCGTATCGACGAACTCCAGGATGAGCGTTCTCACTGAAACATCTGACATTCCTCTCACCTTCCCTGGCCACGCGGCCAGACCTCAATGGCTGGGGCTGGCCGCGGACTTTACCTCCTAGATGGCTGGAACTTGCCGGTGTCGCGGCTGTCCAGTACACTTCTTGCACCTGATACTGACCAGCACCCACAAAGGGCCATGCTGTTGATAGGGGAAAATGGGTGAAAACGAACAAGAGACAGCAGGCGGCATATCCCAACAGGAAGATCTCCGAGACCTTCCTTGATTTTGCCTCACCGCTCACGGCCGTCATGCCCGACGATGCCTCCGAAGCGACCATTCAGAAGGTACTCACGATCGCGTTTGTGGCGTGGAACGGCATAATCCTCGACGATGTTAACGGCAACGGATACTACATGGCCCGACTCAAAGAACAGGCATCCCACGACCCGGTTCTGCAAGCCTTGCTGACAGAACTCGTGCATCGAAAGCGTACCCTGTTTGCGGACGACCAACGACTGATCGGGAACTACAGAGTCACGCGCAAGCGTGGCGAATTGAGGCCGTGGGCCGAAGCAAGAGATCCGTATCCATTGCCGCAAACCAAGGGGCTTGGCCGAAAGAGCGGACAAGCGTCGCTCGGGGCCGTAGCAATGAGCCCCCATCTCACGGCCTCGCGTCATAACCCTACGCGACCCAAGCGGCCAGACCTCAATGCATGGGGCTGGTCGCTTGGCCTACCCTGAGGCCGTGTGGTCCTGGTCATTGCAGAAGAAGCAGGCACCTGGCATCATGATGTCTGGAGCATGCAGGGCTGTTGCGGCACGGTGCTCTTGGAGAACCTCTCCGGCGGCTACTCTCACGTGCAGTTGGGTGGCCCGGCGATCAGTGTAGGAGAAGACCGGATGAGACGGGCACTATTCTCGTACGGCGTTCTCTTGGTGGGAGGGTTCATCCTGTTGATCAGATCCTTCGGGTGGCTGGGGCACGAGCTACGGTGCATTACCGCGAGCAAGGAAGAGGACCGTCTCTTTCCCTCCACCAAGCCCGCCGTCGCGATCCTAGCGATGGTCGGTACCAGTTGTGTCGGAATGGCCCTATACATCCTCAATATCACATTGGTTCTCCCCGCCTTCATGTTCGTCCTGCATCTGGCGAGCGCGATCCATCGGCAAGCTTGCAGTGCACGGGACGCATCAAGCGGCCCAGCCGCAGTCTCAGGTACCCGTTGCCGGGAGGACTTGGCATTACTACGACGGCATCCTCTACGATACAGTAATCGAGCCCCTCGCACGAGAGATGCGGGACGAAACGGTCGCGTGTGTGTCTGTTGGGAGCCGCGTGATCGACGTGTGTTGTGGCACCGGCGGATTGGTGCTCCATCTCGCCAAGAGGTGCGACAGCGTGGTCGGAATCGATCACGCGATCGGAATGATCGAGTATGCTCGTACCCGGCAGCAACAACAGGGCCTCAAGAATGTGACGTTTACTCACGCCGACGCGAGGGGCCTATCTCAGTATCAGGACCAGGAATTCGATTGCCGCGGTCGTGTCGCTGGCCCTGCACGAGATGCCACGAGCATTGGGGGTGCAGGTGCTGCAGGAGGCAGCCCGCGTGGCCAAGGAGATCATCATAGTTGACTATACTACGCCCATGCCTTCTCACACGGAAGGGCTCGTTTACCGCTATATGGAGGTAGTAGCGGGGCTGAGCCGCTTCAAGGGCTTCCTGAGCTACAGCCGGCATGGAGGAGTGGACGCTCTTGTTGGGGATGCTGCTCTCGTAGTCAAGAGCGAGGCCACCATGGTGCGAGGGTGCATCAGGATCGTCAGAGCGGCGAAGGATGATCGAACGGTTGGCGCATGAGTGCTCCCGCAGTTCTTGGAATTCTGCAGCCCTCCAATCCTGGCCCGGTTGCCAGCCCCGTCATCTTCCGTTACACTCCCACTTGCTTCCGGCTGAGGCCAATGGGTAGCCTCAGCCGGTCTGGAGGGCCCATGGGGACCATAACGAAGAGAGATTTGGTTGACCGCATCGCAGAAGCTACCAAGACCAGGCCGGCTTCGGTCAAGGCCGTGGTCCAACAGTTCTTCGAGGCAATCGTCTCGGAAACCGCCATAGGCAACCGGATCGAGCTTCGCGACTTCGGCGTATTCGAGACCCGCACCACTGGGCCAGAACAGCACAGAACCCAAAGACCCTGCAGAAGCTCAACGTGCCGGCCAAACGCAGAGTGGTGTTCAAGCCAGGCAGGCTGCTGAGGATCCGGCTGAATGGGGACGGCCAGGACCTGCCGACAAGGCAGGAGTAGTTGAAGCCCACCCCACCCAGAAGGGCATGAACATCATGGACATGAATCGCAATGACCAATTCATGAGGCTATGGCAGAAGTACTTTGACGGGGCAGATCTGCCTATCATCTTCTACTACGCCGACGAGCCGGGCGGAGCTGATCGGGTGGAGGCACTTCCGGCCACAGGTGCATCTTCGCCGACCTGTTCAGGGTAAGGGCAGGGCATTCCCTGGCTTTCGATGCCGAATCCATGGGTTGCTTCGGCGGCAAGAGGTATACCGGCTTCGCCGACGCCGTGATGCCGAACTTCGAGTACTTCCTTTCTTGTGGCATTCCAGGCAAGCTGGAGGGCGAGCGATACAAGAAGACCCCCGAATTGGTGAAAGCGTGGGTGGGGCGGCCCGCCCTAAAAGCGCCAGCAAGGTTCATCGTCTT